>NZ_JAQKPV010000009.1 GCF_028200735.1 Streptomyces sp. ACA25 | reverse complement strand
CGGTGGGGCGAGGCCCCCGACCCGGGCGGCGTGCGCTCAGCCGTAGGCGCCGGAGGCGGTCAGCCGCAGCGCGGTGTCGATCATCGGCACGTGGCTGAAGGCCTGCGGGAAGTTGCCCACCTGGCGCTGGTGCTTGGAGTCCCATTCCTCGGCGAGCAGACCCAAGTCGTTCCGCAGCCCCAGAAGCTTCTCGAAGAGCTGCCGCGCCTCCTCGACCCGGCCGATCATCGCCAGGTCGTCGGCCATCCAGAAGGAGCAGGCCAGGAAGGCCCCCTCGTCACCCTCGAGCCCGTCGACGCCCGCATCCTCGCCGGCCGTCGGGTAGCGGAGGATGAGACCGTCCTCCGTGGACAGCTCGCGCTGAATGGCCTCGATGGTGCCGATCACCCGCTTGTCGTCCGGCGGCAGGAATCCCATCTGCGGGATGAGCAGCAATGACGCGTCCAGCTCCTTTGAGCCGTAGGACTGGGTGAAGGTGTTGCGTTCCTTGTCGTAGCCCTGCTCGCAGACCGTGCGGTGAATCTCGTCCCGCAGCTCGCGCCACCGCTCCAGCGGGCCGTCCACCTCACCGGACTCGATGAGCTTCACCGTCCGGTCGACGGCCACCCAGGCCATCACCTTGGAATGCACGAAGTGCCGGCGCGGACCGCGGACCTCCCAGATCCCCTCGTCCGGCTCGTCCCAGTGATCCTCGAGGTAGGCGATCAGCTTGAGCTGGAGCAGGTTCGCGTGGTCGTTGCGGGCGATTCCGGTCATGTGCGCCAGGTGCAGCGCCTCGGTGACCTCGCCGTAGACGTCCAGCTGGAGCTGGCCGGCGGCGCCGTTGCCGATGCGCACGGGAGTGGATCCCTCATAGCCCGGGAGCCAGTCCAGCTCGGTCTCGCCCAGTTCGCGCTCGCCCGCGATGCCGTACATGATCTGCAGGTTCTGCGGATCGCCCGCCACCGCCCGCAGCAGCCACTCCCGCCAGGCCTTGGCCTCGTCCCGGTACCCGGTCCGCAGCAGCGACGAGAGGGTGATCGCGGCATCCCGCAGCCAGGTGAAGCGGTAGTCCCAGTTCCGGGACCCGCCGATCTCCTCCGGCAGGGAGGTGGTGGGAGCGGCGACGATCCCACCCGTGGGGCCATAGGTCAGGCCCTTGAGCGTGATCAGCGACCGGATCACCGCTTCCCGGTAGGGGCCGTGGTAGGTGCAGTGCCCCACCCACTCCCGCCAGAACTCTTCGGTCGCCTCGAGTGAGGCCTCCGGCTCGGGGCGCGGTGGCGGTGACTTGTGTGAGGGCTGCCAGCTGATCGTGAAGGCCACCCGTTCACCCGGCGACACGGTGAAGTCCGAGTACGTGGTCAGATTCTCGCCGTAGGTCTCCGCGGTGGTGTCCAGCCACACCGAGTCGGGTCCCGAGACGGCTGCCGTCCGGTCCTCCACCCGGTGCACCCAGGGCACCACCCAGCCGAAGGAGAACCGCATCCGCAGCACGGACCGCATCGGCACGCGTCCGCGGACGCCTTCGACGATGCGCACCAGTTGCGGCGCGTCATGCCCACGGGGCGGCATGAAGTCCGTCACCCGGACCGTGCCCCGTTCGGTGTCCCATTCCGATTCCAGGATCAGGGAGTCGCCCTTGTACCGGCGCCGGGTGGCGCGCGGCGGCTCCTCCTCGCCGTGGGCGGGTCCCATCCGCCAGAAGCCGTGTTCCTCGGTGCCCAGCAGGCCCGCGAACACGGCGTGGGAGTCGAACCGGGGTAGACACAGCCAGTCCGCAGAGCCATCCCTGCCGACGAGGGCGGCGGTCTGCATGTCCCCGATGAGTGCGTAGTCCTCGATGCGCCCTGCCACCTGCAACTCCAGTTGAACTGTGCCCTTGCCCCGCAGGACAGGTCGTACGTCGTGCTATGGCATGCTCCGCCGCGTCTCTCCCGCGTGAGCGTCCGAGCAGAATACGCGGCAGTGAGCTGATCCGTGCGACGGTCGCCGAAGATGGACCGGCACGGGGGAGCCTGTTGTCCGGTTCCCACCGGAACGGGATGATCCGCTCCGTCGGACGCTCGGGCCGCACCGTGCTCCAGGAGCACTGATACCCTGGTAGCCCGTGGACCGGAGGGCAGGAAACCCCCGAACCGCAGCGACGGCACCCCGAGCATCCATCAACGGGGCGCCGGTGTGCAAATAACCTCGCGACCACGGGAGCGCCCCTCTTGGCCATGCCGCCCAATCACTCCACGACCAAGCACATCTTCGTCACCGGAGGCGTCGCTTCCTCCCTCGGCAAGGGGCTCACCGCATCCAGCCTGGGAGCCCTGCTCAAAGCGCGGGGGGTGCGGGTCACCATGCAGAAGCTCGACCCGTACCTGAACGTCGACCCCGGCACCATGAACCCGTTCCAGCACGGCGAGGTATTCGTCACCAACGACGGCGCCGAGACCGACCTGGACATCGGTCACTACGAGCGCTTTCTCGATGTCGACCTCGACGGCAGCGCGAACGTCACCACCGGCCAGGTCTACTCCACGGTGATCGCCAAGGAACGGCGGGGTGAGTACCTCGGTGACACCGTCCAGGTGATCCCGCACATCACCAACGAGATCAAGCACCGTATCCGGCGGATGGCCGCCGAGGACGTCGACGTGGTGATCACGGAGGTCGGCGGCACGGTGGGGGACATCGAGTCCCTGCCCTTCCTCGAGGCGGTCCGCCAGGTCCGGCACGAGGTCGGCCGGGACAACGTCTTCGTCGTGCACATCTCCCTGCTGCCGTACATCGGGCCCTCCGGGGAGCTGAAGACCAAGCCCACCCAGCACTCGGTGGCCGCTCTGCGCAACATCGGTATCCAGCCGGACGCGATCGTGCTGCGTGCCGACCGGGAGGTGCCGGTTTCGATCAAGCGCAAGGTCTCCCTGATGTGCGACGTGGACGAGGCCGCGGTGGTGGCAGCCATCGACGCCAAGTCGATCTACGACATCCCCAAAGTGCTGCACAGCGAAGGGCTGGACGCCTACGTGGTGCGCCGCCTCGACCTGCCTTTCCGGGACGTCGACTGGACGCAGTGGAACGACCTGCTGCGCCGGGTCCATCAGCCGGATCACGAGGTCACGGTCGCGCTCGTCGGCAAGTACATCGACCTGCCCGACGCCTATCTCTCGGTCACGGAGGCGATCCGGGCCGGCGGCTTCGCCAACAGGGCGCGGGTCCGTATCAAGTGGGTCACCTCCGACGACTGCCGCACCGCGGCCGGGGCTGCGGAGCAGCTGGCGGACTGTGACGCGGTGTGCGTTCCCGGCGGCTTCGGCGACCGCGGGGTGACCGGCAAGGTCGCGGCCGTCACTTACGCCCGGGAGAACGGCATCCCCCTGCTGGGTCTGTGCCTGGGCCTGCAGTGCATCGTCATCGAGGCCGCCCGGAACCTGGCAGCCATCGACGGCGCGGACTCCACCGAATTCGACCAGGGTGCGGCGAGCCCGGTGATCTCCACCATGGAGGAGCAGCTGGACATCGTCGCCGGTGAGGGGGACATGGGCGGAACGATGCGGCTCGGCCTGTATCCGGCGAAGCTCGCCGAGGGGTCACTGGTACGGGAGCTCTACGGGGGTGAGCCCTATGTCGAGGAGCGGCACCGTCACCGGTACGAGGTGAACAACACCTACCGTGCCGAGCTGGAGAAGAAGGCCGGCCTGGTGTTCTCCGGTACTTCTCCCGACAACAAGCTCGTCGAGTACGTCGAGTACCCGCGGGAGGTTCACCCCTTTCTGGTAGCCACCCAGGCACATCCGGAGCTCCGTTCCCGTCCCACTCGTCCGCACCCGCTCTTCGCCGGCCTGGTCAAGGCGGCCGTCGAGCGGCAGAGCGCGCAGCGGGAGGCCTGAGCCGTGCCGGCAGAGCTGCACGACACCCCTGCCGCGTGGCCGGTGACCGCCACCGCCACGCCGTTCACCGGCAACAAGACCAGTGTCCGCACCGACGAGGTGCGGATGCCGGATGGTGCTGTTGTCCGCCGGGACTACCAGGTGCACCCCGGTTCCGTCGCGGTCCTCGCCCTCGATGACCGCGACCGGGTCGCCGTCATACGGCAGTACCGGCATCCGGTGCGCCACCGGCTCTGGGAGATCCCGGCGGGCCTGCTCGACGTTCCCGGTGAGAACCCGCTGCACGCGGCGCGCCGTGAACTGTACGAGGAGGCGCACATCCAGGCGGAGGACTGGCGGGTCCTCACGGACGTGTTCACCACTCCGGGGGGATGCGACGAGGCGGTCCGCGTGTTTCTGGCCCGCGAGCTCTCGGTGGTGGAAGGCGACCGGTACGAGGTCTCCGAGGAGGAGGCTGATCTGGAGCACGCCTGGGTTCCGCTCGACGAATTGATCGGCGCGGTACTTGCCGGGGAGCTGCAGAACACCTGTCTGGTGGTCGGAGTGCTCGCGTTGCACGCCGCCCGCACGGCGGACGGTCCCGGCGCCCTTCGCCCGGCAGACGCGCCCTGGCCCGCACGGCCTTTCGAGTCCTGAGAGAGATCGGTTCCCTATGTCCCGTTATGGCATGTTTTGACGTGTCCTGGATGGTGAGGTGAGCGGATTGGCATACGCTCGGTCCTGTGACGGAACAGGCGGTGCACAGCAGTGGTGCGGCGCAAGGGCTGGACTCCCCGGACGCGGCCGGGTTTCTCGGCCGGCGCCGGGAACTGGCGGCCCTCCGCGCCGACATCGGTCGGTCAGGGCTCGACACGCTGGCCGGCCGGCCGGCCGCCCGCAGCCGGGTTCTGCTCGTTGCCGGGCGGCCCGGCACCGGGCGGACCGCTCTCGCCGAGGAGTTCGCCCGACAGCGCACCGTCACCGGGGAGTACCCGGACGGGGTGCTGCGGGCCCGGCTGACCGACCCTGGTGGCGCTCCGGTGCCCGTGGAGCGAGCCGCCCGTGACCTGCTCGGCGCGCTGGGTGCCGTGGCACCGGCCGGCGCCGCGGACGACGAGCTCACCGAGGCCCTGCGCGCCGCTCTGGCGGAGCGCAGGGCCCTGCTGCTGCTCGACGACATCAGTACCCCCGAGCAACTTGTCGAACTGGTGCCGGACAACCGGGACTGTCTCGTGCTGGCAGTGGCCCGCGGGCCACTCACCGGAGTCCCCGACGTCCGTCCGTGCACAGTCGGCTCCCTCGACCAGCCTTCCGCGATCCGGCTGCTCGCCCGCGGCGCCGGCCCGGTCCGGGTCACCGTCGATCCCCGGGCGACCGAGAGCCTGGCCGCTGCCTGCGCCCATCTGCCCGCGGCGCTGGTGCTGGCGGGCGGCTGGCTGACGGCGCACCCCGACGCAGCGGTCGCCGACGCAGCCAAGCGGCTCGCCGATCCTCCGGCGGACGGCATGGAAGGCGCCGAGGAGCCACTCGCGCTGGCCTTCCGGCTCGCCCACTCCGCCCTGCCGCTGCCGGCCGCCCGTATGCTGCGGCTGCTCACCCTCGCTCCGGCCGGCCGGGCCGATGCCCAGACGGCCGCCGCCCTGGCGGGCTGCTCCGTCGCTGCCGCCCGCGACCTCTTGCGGGACTTCGCACGGCTGGGGCTGCTGCGGACGGTTTCCTCGGCCCGCCCGGCGGCCGGCGTGCTGCGGGAGGAAATCTGCGGGGGTCCGCAGTATCTCGTCCCCGGGTGTCTCGATCCCTTTCTGCGCAGGCTGCTGAACGACCGGGAGCGGCCGGCGGAGGTGTTGCTGGCCCGGGCCCGGATGCTGGAGCGGGTGGTCCGGCAACTGCGGTCGTGCCGGGCGGTGACCGAGCCGCTGGGCTCTCCCGCCCGCAACTGGCTGGCCGGGCTGCCCGGCTCCCTGCGGTTCGAGGGCCGCGGGGCTGCCGCCGGATGGCTGGAGTCCCGGCTGCCCGCTCTGCTGGCTGCCGCCCGGCTTGCGGTGGCCGACGGGGAACTCGACACCCTCGCCCGGCGGCTGATCGCGGCACTCACCGCTGCCCTGGTGGCACACCGCGGGCCGGAAGCCGCCGCCCCCGAGCTGTACCGGCTGCACGAACTGGTCCTGGGTGTGGCGGAACGGCAGAAGCTGCCCCGCGAACGGGCTGCGGCCCTGCTCAATCTCGGTGATCTGGACAGCAGGACCGGGCGGGTCCCCGGCGCACTGGAGCGGTATCGCTCCGCGCTCGCCGCCGCACGGTCGGAAGGGGAACAGGCGGACCCGGTGGCTGTCGGCCGGGCGTTGGAGTCCATCGGGGGCACCTACGCGGAGCTCGGCGATTGGAAGCGGGCCGCGGACTGGTACGGCCGCGCGCTGGTTCTCACCCAGTCCCGGCGGGACGTCCCTGCTCAGGCCCGCCTGCACGGCCGGATCGGAGCCGTCCTGACCTTCGACGGGCAGTGGGGGGAGGCGCTGGTGGCTTGGCGGGCAGCGGCTGCCGCCCACCGCAGGCTGGGGGACGCCCGGGCGCACGCCCGGGCGCTGGCCGAGGCGGCCCGGGTGCAGGAGTATGCCGGCCGTCCCGAGGAGTCCCTGCGGACCTGCGGGGCAGCGCTCCGGGCGGCGGAGCAGGCCGGAGACAAACGGCTTCAGGGGGCCCTGCGGCTGCGGCTCGCTGACGGCGCGGAACGGCAGGGGCGGGTCTCCGAGGCGGAGGGGCACCGAGCCGCCGCCCGGTTGCTGCTGCGCTATTCCGCCGCAGGCTCGGCAACACTCAGCACTACTGACGGTCACGCCTAAGAAACGTAGACAACATCGAAAAAGACTAGTCGATTGCAAGGCTGGACACGAGTCGATCCTTCATTAAGAATGGCGGGGCCGCGGTCGTCCGGCTGCTTCCGGTATCCACCCCATATGCCGGTGCATCCCGAAAGGCCGGTATCTTCATCAACCCTCCGCAACCCAAGGACCGTGATCGAACGTGCAGGTCGGCATCCCCCGCGAGGTAAAGAACAACGAGTTCCGTGTGGCCATCACCCCGGCCGGAGTGCACGAGCTCGTCAGGCACGGCCACCAGGTCACGGTGGAGCGGGGGGCCGGATCCGGCTCCTCCATCAGTGACGAGGAGTACCAGCGGGCGGGGGCCCTGATCCTCGACACCGCAGACGAGGTGTGGGCCGGTGCCGACCTCCTGTTGAAGGTCAAGGAGCCCGTTGCCGAGGAGTACCACCGGCTCCGCAAGGACCAGGTGCTCTTCACCTACCTTCACCTGGCTGCCTCCCGTGAGTGCACGGATGCCCTGCTGGCGTCCGGCACCACCGCCATCGCCTACGAGACGGTGGAGACCGCGCGACGTGCGCTCCCGCTGCTGGCTCCGATGTCGGAGGTGGCCGGCCGTATCGCCCCGCAGGTCGGCGCCTATCACCTGATGCGCTCGGCCGGTGGCCGGGGCGTGCTCCCCGGGGGCGTCCCGGGGACCGCGGCCGGTGAGGCGGTGGTGATCGGAGCCGGGGTTTCCGGCTGGAACGCCATGCAGGTCGCTCTCGGCATGGGCTTCCATGTGACGCTGCTGGACACCGACGTCAGCAAGCTGCGCGAGGCGGACAAGATCTACGGCGGTCAGGTGCAGACCATCACCTCCAACACCTTCGAACTGGAGAAGGCCGTGCTTGCGGCGGACCTGGTCGTCGGCGCGGTGCTGATTCCCGGCGCCAAGGCACCGAAGCTGGTCTCCAACGACCTGGTGTCACGAATGAAGTCCGGAAGTGTACTTGTCGACATTGCGATCGATCAGGGTGGCTGTTTCGAGGACTCCCGGCCGACGACACACGCCGAGCCCACCTTCCGGGTGCACGGCTCCGTCTTCTACTGCGTCGCCAACATGCCGGGCGCCGTGCCGAACACCTCCACCTACGCGCTGACCAACGCCACGCTGCCGTACATCGTGCAGGTGGCGAACCGTGGCTGGCGGGCGGCCCTTTCTCGTGACGCTGCCCTTGCGCAGGGCCTCAACACGCATGAGGGGGAGGTTTTTTACACCCCGGTTGCCCAAGCGCACGGGCTTCCGCACGCCGAACTGAACACCCTCCTGGGCTGACGGGCGGGCCCTCGGGCCGACGCGTCAACCTGGCACGTCTCGTTCACCCGGCCGGATCTCTCCTCAGGGATCCGGCCGACGGGGCGTCAGGGGCCTCGACGCGCGCGGGTGACTCGTCGTGAACTTGACCATTCGGCCGATTCGTCGCCGCGGAATCATCCAGGTGATGCGCCATGTGCCCTTGACAGAGGGCCGGTCAATCACCGACAGATCGGTACCGGTCCGGCGGATTGTGTTGCTGCGGACCACCGACACGCCATAGAGTCGCCAAACGTCGGCATGGTGCCACGCTGACTCTGTCGAGAAATATCCTGGTCCCCAAGGAGGTAGGACGACTTGTGAATGAGTCGACATTCACCCCCGGGGGACGGCTTCCAGGAGCACCGCAGCGGATCGTCCCCCCGGTAATGACGGGCAGGGGACCCGTTGCCGTCCAGTCTTCCGCAACCCACCAGAGTCCACCGAGCATGACAGCCCATCAGAGCACGGAAGGCCATACTCCGAACGCTATGGCCCGAGACCGTACGGGAGGCGACCATTCTCGCCTGCCCTCATACGAAGACATCGCCGACGGGCAGTTCTACGACCCCGACGCGGAGTACGAACCCGACCCGGAGTACGCGGCCACCATCGCACCGGACGCCGCCCGGCAGCGCCGGGAACGCATCGGGCCCACCGGCCGTCCGCTCCCGTACTTTCCGATCCCCGGTCCGCTGACCGAACGCGGTCCGGCCAAGGTGATCGCGATGTGCAACCAGAAGGGAGGGGTCGGCAAGACCACCTCGACCATCAATCTGGGCGCTGCGCTCGCCGAATACGGGCGCCGGGTGCTGCTGGTCGACTTCGATCCGCAGGGAGCCCTGTCCGTGGGCCTCGGCGTCAACCCGATGGAGCTCGACCTCACGGTCTACAACCTGCTCATGGAGCGGGGTATGGCACCGGACGAGGTACTGCTGAAGACGGCGGTCGCAGGGATGGACCTGCTGCCCAGCAACATCGACCTGTCCGCGGCCGAGGTGCAGTTGGTCAGCGAGGTGGCAAGAGAATCCTCGCTGCAGCGGGCACTCCAGCCGATGCTGAACGATTACGACTTCATCGTCATCGACTGCCAGCCGTCCCTCGGCCTGCTCACGGTCAACGCGCTCACCGCTGCGCACAAGGTGATCGTTCCGCTGGAGTGCGAGTTCTTCGCGCTGCGCGGCGTCGCACTGCTGACCGAGACCATCGAGAAGGTCCAGGAGCGCTTGAACCCGGCTCTGAGTCTGGACGGGATCCTGGCGACGATGTACGACTCCCGCACCGTGCACAGCCGGGAGGTGCTGGCCCGTGTGGTCGAGGCGTTCGACGACAGCGTTTACCACACGGTCATCGGGCGCACCGTCCGCTTCCCCGAGACCACTGTCGCCGGTGAGCCGATCACCACGTATGCCTCCAACTCCGTGGGGGCTGCTGCTTACCGTCAGCTTGCCAGGGAGGTGCTCGCCCGGTGCCACGCAGAGTGAGTCTGCCGGCAGCCGACGAACTGTTCCGCACCACCGGAGGGGCTGCCGTGCAGTCCTCCACTCCGCACGACCCCGGCGGTACCGCCTCCGCCTCCCCGGGCCGCGGGGAGGCGGAGGACCGGCTTTCCGGCCGGGAAGAGGAACGTCGGTCCGGCCGGAAAGCGAGGACCGGAAGCGACGGTGACCGTTCCGGCGGCGGACCGGATAAGGCGGAGAGAGCCGGGCGGGAAGAGCCGGAGGTTCGGCCCGCTCGGGACACCCCGGTGCCGGCCCAGGCGATGCGGGAGGCCGCCCGGTCCGGCTCCCGGTCCGGATCCTCCGCCGGTGACTCCGGCAGGAGCGGGCAGCCGTCCGGCACAGCCCAGCGGCGCGGCCGGGCGGCCCGCCGTCCCACCGGTCGCGAGCGGCACGACGAGAAGATCACGGTCTACGTCTCTGCCGAGGAGTTGATGGACCTGGAGCACGCCCGCCTGGTGCTCCGGGGAGAGCACGGCCTGGCGGTGGACCGCGGCCGGATCGTGCGTGAGGCGGTCGCCGTGGTGCTTGCCGATCTGGAGTCCCGCGGCGACGCGAGTATTCTCGTCCGCCGCCTCCGGGGTCGATGACCTTTGGGGCGGTAATGTGCCCCCGCGATGAGCTTGTCCGACCCTGACCCCTCCGACCCCCGGATCCCTCGCCGACCACTCGGCCGCGGCCCCGGGAAGGCGGACACGGCTCCCTCCGGCGAGCCGCAGTCCGTCGGCTCTTCTCCCGGGCCTCGGCGGGACGCCGGCCCCGCTCCGGACACCGAAGCCGCCCGGGGGCCGGAGCCCGAAAGGCCCGAGCCGGCTGCGGAACCGAACGAGGGAGCCGCGGCCGGTGACGGTGGGTTCACGATTGTCCTGGACAACTTCGAAGGTCCTTTCGACCTGCTTCTCCAGTTGATCTCCCGGCACAAGCTGGACGTCACCGAGGTCGCCCTGTCCAGGGTCACGGACGAGTTCATGACGCACATCCGCGCCAAGGGGCCGGACTGGGACCTGGACCGCACCACCGAGTTCCTGGTGGTGGCCGCGACACTGCTGGACCTCAAGGCGGCCCGCCTGCTGCCGGCTGCCGAAGTGGAGGACGAGGCGGACCTGGCCCTGCTGGAGGCCCGCGACCTCCTCTTCGCCCGTCTGCTGCAGTACCGCGCGTACAAGGAGATCGCCGACATCTTCCAGGACCGGATGGTGTCCGAGACCCGCCGGCACCCTCGCACGGTCGGTCTGGAGCCGCAGCACGCGGCTCTCCTGCCGGAGGTGGTCCTCAGCCTCGGGACCGAGGAATTCGCGCGGCTCGCCTTCCGGGCCATGCAGCCGCGGCCGGAACCCCGGATCTACATCGAACACATCCACGCCCCGCTGGTGAGCGTCCGGGAGCAGGCCGACGTGCTGATCAGCCGCCTGCGGGAAGTGGGCGAGGCCGACTTCGCCGACCTCGTCCGGGACGCACCGGACACCCTGACCGTTGTGGCCCGGTTCCTCGCCCTGCTGGAGCTCTACCGTGAGCGGGCAGTGTCGCTCGACCAGACGGAGGCCCTCGGGCCGCTCACCGTGCGCTGGAGCGGAGCCGACACCACGCGGCCGCTGGTGACGGGTGAGTTCGACGAGGAGGACACGGGGACGGACGGACGTGCCGAGCGGAGAGGGAGCCGATGACCGAGGGAACCCCTGACGAGCCCGGAGCCCACGGCGTCCCGGGCGGCGCCCGCCGGGAGTCGCGGCGCCCGCCGGGCGCCACGCACCGCGCGGTTGCGGAACTGGCACTCGCGCCGGCCCTGGAAGCGGTGCTCCTGGTGGTCGAGGAACCCGTCACCGAGGAGCACCTCGCCAGGGTGCTGGGCCGGCCGAAGCCGGCCGTAGCGGCCGCCCTGCGTGAGTTGTCGGAAGACTACGCACGGCAGGGCCGCGGCTTCGAGCTGCGGTTCGTCGCCGGCGGCTGGCGGTTCTACACCCGCCCCGCCTACGCGGAAGCGGTCGAGAGCTTCGTGCTGGACGGTCAGCAGGCACGGCTCAGCCAGGCCGCCCTGGAGACCCTGGCGGTGATCGCCTACCGGCAGCCGGTCAGCCGCTCCAGGGTCTCCGCGGTCCGCGGAGTCAACTGCGACGGGGTCATGCGCACCCTGCTGCAGCGCGGCCTGCTGGAGGAGGCGGGCACCGAACCCGAAACAAGTGCGATCCTGTACCGGACGACGCATTACTTCCTGGAGCGGATGGGCCTGCGCGGCCTGGAAGAGCTCCCGGAACTCGCGCCCCACCTCCCCGAGGCGGACGCGGTCGAGGCCGAGAGCCAGGAGGGAGTGCCGTCGTTCGACGTGGATTCAGAAGAATCAGACGACAGCGGCAACCTCCAGACGGAACACTGATGCGAAGCAGCGGCAGGAACAGCAACCGGAACAACCGGGGCGCGGGCAAGGGTCGCGACGACCAGAAAAAGCGCGCGGAGCGGCCGCGTCCCGAAGCCCGCCGGTACGAACAGGCCGGTCAGGAGGGCGGGCCCGGGGCCCGCCCGGCCGGCGCGGGCAAGGGGCAGGGCGGCAAGCCCGGGGGCCGCCCGGCCGGCGCGGACAAGCAGGGCCAGGGTGCGCGCAAGCGTTCCGCTCCCGCGCGCCCCCGCGAGTACGAGGCCCAGATTGAGGAACGCAACCGCAGCAGACACACCAAGCCTGCCCTCAAGCTGCCGAAGACCTTCGGGGAGCCGGAGGGGGAGCGGCTGCAGAAGGTTCTGGCCCGGGCAGGCATGGGCTCCCGGCGGGCCTGTGAGGAGCTCATCGACCGGGCCAGGGTCGAGGTGAACGGCAGCATCGTCCGGGAGCAGGGCATGCGCGTCGACCCGGAGAAGGACGAGATCAAGGTCGACGGACTGACCATCGCCACCCAGTCGTATCTGTTCTTCGCCCTGAACAAGCCCGCCGGGGTCGTCTCCTCCATGGAAGACCCGGACGGCCGTCAGTGCCTGGGCGACTACGTGCAGAACCGGGAGACCCGGCTCTTCCACGTCGGCCGCCTGGACACCGAGACCGAGGGTCTCATCCTGCTCACCAATCACGGGGAGCTCTCCCACCGGCTGACCCACCCGCGCTACGGCGTGACCAAGACGTACCTCGCCGCCATTCAGGGACCGCTGCCGCGTGACCTCGGCAAGCAGCTCAAGAGCGGCATCCAGCTCGATGACGGCTTCGCCCGGGCCGACCATTTCCGGGTGGTGGAGAACACCGGTAAGAACTACCTGGTCGAGGTGTCCCTGCACGAGGGCCGCAAGCACATCGTCCGGCGCATGCTGGCCGAAGCCGGATTCCCCGTCGACAAGCTGGTGCGCACCCACTTCGGGCCGCTCGCCCTGGGCGACCAGAAGTCCGGGTGGCTGCGCCGGCTGACGCAGCCCGAGGTCGGCCGGCTCATGAAGGAGGTCGGTCTCTGACGGACCGGGGGACACCACGCCGGTGGCGGAGCACCGGTGCGGTGTCCCCGGGCTGCTTCCGGCGGCCGTACGGAAGGGCCGCCGCGGCCGATTAGGCTGGGGCGATGCGCACCGCACTCATCATCGGGACCGGTCTGATCGGTACCTCCGCAGCCCTCGCCCTCACCGGCAGGGGTGTGCGGGTGCATCTGCAGGATCATGATCCGGGGCAGGCCCGCACCGCTGCCGCTCTGGGGGCGGGCACCGAGGAGCCCGCCGAGGGGCAGGTCGACCTGGCCCTCGTCGCGGTACCCCCCGGGCACATCGCCGCGACGCTGGCCGCCGCGCAGAACAGCGGCCTGGCCCGCGGCTACCTCGACGTCGGCAGCGTCAAGGGCCGGCCGCGCCGGGAGCTCGCAGCCCTGGGGTGTGACCTCACCTCGTACCTGGGCACCCATCCGATGGCGGGCCGTGAGCGCTCCGGGCCGCTGGCCGCCACCGCCGACCTCTTCGAGGGCCGCCCCTGGGTCCTCACTCCCACCGCGGACACCGACACCGAAGTGCTCAATCTCGCTCTGGAGCTGGTCTCCCTGTGCCGGGCCGTGCCGGTCGTCATGGATGCGGAGGCCCATGACCGGGCGGTCGCGCTGATCTCCCATACTCCGCAGCTGCTCTCCAGCCTGGTCGCCGCCCGGCTGGAAGACGCCGGAGAGGCCGCCGTCCGGTTGTGCGGACAGGGCATCCGTGATGTGACCCGCATCGCGGCCTCGGATCCCCGGATGTGGATCGACATCCTGTCCGCCAACCCCGGGCCGGTCGCTGAGGTCCTGATCGAGGTCGCGGAAGACCTTCAGGAGACGGTCCGCTCACTGCGCGCGCTGGAGTCCCCGGACAAGACAGAACGGGACAGCGGAGCCGCGGGAATCGAGGCCGTGCTGCGGCGTGGGAACGCGGGGCGTGAGCGGGTGCCGGGCAAGCACGGTGCCGCCCCGTCGGTCTATGAGACGGTCGCCGTGCTCATCTCCGACGAGCCCGGCGAGCTGGCCGGGATCTTCGCCGACGCGGGCCGGGCGGGCATCAACATCGAGGACGTCCGCATCGAACATGCCACCGGCCGGCAGGCGGGGCTCGTGCAGCTCATGGTCGAGCCCGCAGCGGCGCCACTGCTCAGCGCCGCGCTGCGCGACAAGGGCTGGTCGATCCGGCAGTAGGTCTGCCCCCACCCGGAGATCCGGGGCGACCAGCGCCCGCCGCGAACGGATACCCTTGCTGCGGGCTGCCGCGCCCGCCACTTCCTCCCGTGCTCGAGCAACTGCAGAAAGGTGTGCACCATCGTGGCTGCAACCACCACCGCCGTCGTCGTCGCCATCGACGGCCCGTCCGGCACGGGCAAGTCGAGCACGTCCAAGGCCGTGGCCGCCCGGCTGGGCCTCGGGTACCTCGACACCGGTGCGCAGTACCGCGCGTTCACCTGGTGGATGCTGCGCCACGGCGTCGACGTGAACGACCCGGAGGCGGTTGCCGCCGTGGCTGCCAAGCCGACCGTGGTCTCGGGGACCGACCCCCTCGCCCCGACGATCACCGTGGACGGCGCCGATGTGGCCCGGCCCATCCGGACCCAGGAGGTCACCGGCGCGGTGAGCGCGGTGAGCGCGGTCCCGGAGGTGCGAGCCCGGATAACCGCGCTGCAGCGCCGGATCGCCGGGGACGCCGGGGACGGAATCGTTGTGGAGG
Source organism: Streptomyces sp. ACA25 (assembly GCF_028200735.1). Taxonomy (GTDB): domain Bacteria; phylum Actinomycetota; class Actinomycetes; order Streptomycetales; family Streptomycetaceae; genus Streptomyces. The sequence goes on along the minus strand of NZ_JAQKPV010000009.1, from coordinate 272,888 downwards.
GCCGGGACATCGGCACCACGGTGCTGCCGGACGCCGATGTGAAGATCTTTCTGACCGCCTCGCCCGAGGCCCGCGCGGCCCGCCGCAATGGTGAGCTCACAGGGGCGCCAGGTGCCGCCGGAATCGAGGCGACCCGGGCGGCACTCGCCCGGAGGGACGCCGCGGACTCCAGCCGCAAGACCTCGCCGCTGGCCAGGGCGGAGGACGCGGTCGAGGTGGACACCACCGAGCTGACTCTCGAGCAGGTCGTCGAGTGTGTCGTCACGCTGGTCGCCCAGCATGGGCAGCAGGTCCGGTGACGGCTCCCAGCCCGCGCGGAGCAGCGGTCGGACGACGTGTCGGGATCGGCCTGATGCGGGGTCTGTGGAAGCCTCGGGTACTCGGTGCCTGGCGGGTGCCCGCGACCGGGCCGGTGATCCTGGCCGGTAATCACGTGCACAATCTCGACGGCCCGATGATCATCGGTACCGCGCCGAGGCCCGTGCACTTCCTGGTCAAGAGCGAAGCGTTCGCCGGTCCGTTCGGCCCGCTGCTGCGCGCGCTCGGACAGGTGGAGGTGAACCGGGAGAGCGCCGACCGGGCCGCAGTCACCGGGGCCCTGCGGGTACTCGCCCAGGGCGGCGTGCTGGGCATCTTCCCGGAGGGGAGCCGGGGGGAAGGCGACTTCGCGGAGCTCCGGTCAGGGCTGGCCTACTTCGCCCTGCGGTCAGCGGCGCCCGTCGTCCCGGTGGCCGTCCTGGGTTCGAAGGAGCGGCGAAGCCGGGCGCTGCCCGGCCTGCCACCGCTGCGCGGGCGGATCGACGTGGTCTACGGCGAGCCCTTCCGGGCCGGCGACGGAAGCGGACGGCGTACCCGGGCGGCGCTGGACGACGCGACCCGGCGCATCCAGCGCCGGCTGACCGCACACCTGGAGGAGGCCGGTTGCCGTACCGGCCGCCGGGTGCCAACGGACTTTGCATACCAGGACGAGGGCTGAACTCATGACCGATCGTAATCACCCGGGCGACACCGAGGGGCACGGTGCTCTCGGTGATGCCGAGTACGCCGAGTTCGTGCAGCTCGCCGCGGAAGAGGGTTTCGACTCCGAGGAGATCGACAGTGAACTGGCTGCCGCGGCGGGGGCGGGCCGGCTGCCGGTACTCGCCGTCGTGGGGCGTCCCAACGTCGGCAAGTCGACACTGGTGAACCGCATCCTCGGCCGCCGCGAAGCGGTGGTCGAGGACCGCCCCGGAGTGACCCGTGACCGGGTCACCTATCAGGCCGAGTGGGCGGGGCGCCGCTTCAAGGTCGTGGACACCGGTGGCTGGGAGCAGGACGTGCTGGGCCTGGAAGCGGCCGTGGCCGCACAGGCCGAGTTTGCCATCGCCGCGGCCGACGCGGTCGTCTTTGTCGTCGACGCCACGGTGGGTGCCACCGACACCGACGAGGCAGTCGTCAAGCTGCTGCGCAAGAGCGGAAAACCGGTAGTCCTGTGCGCCAACAAGGTGGACGGCCCTTCCGGGGAGGCCGACGCGGCGTACCTCTGGTCGCTGGGTCTGGGCGAACCGCAGCCGGTCTCCGCTCTGCACGGCCGCGGCACCGGCGATCTGCTGGACGTCGTCCTGGAGGCCATGCCGGAGGCACCGCCGGAGACCTTCGGGGACCTCTCCGGCGGTCCGCGCAGGGTCGCGCTGATCGGCCGCCCGAACGTCGGCAAGTCCTCCATGCTGAACAAGGTCGCGGGGGAGGAGCGGGTGGTCGTCGACAAGACGGCGGGGACCACCCGGGACCCGGTGGACGAACTGATCGAGCTGGGCGGTAAGACCTGGCGGTTCGTGGACACCGCGGGCATCCGGCGCAAGGTGCATCTACAGGACGGGGCCGACTACTACGCCTCGCTGCGTACCGCGGCGGCGCTGGAGAAGGCCGAGGCCGCCGTCGTGCTCATCGATGTCACCGAGCCCATCAGTGTCCAGGACACCCGGATCATCTCGATGGCCGTGGACGCGGGCCGCGCCCTGGTCATCGCGTACAACAAGTGGGACACCCTGGACGAGGAGCGTCGCTACTATCTGGAACGGGAGATCGAACGCGATCTGGTGCAGGTGCAGTGGGCTCCGCGGGTGAACGTTTCGGCGCACACCGGCCGGCACCTGGAGAAGCTCGTGCCGGCCATCGAGACCTCCCTGGCCAACTGGGAGAGCCGGGTGCCCACCGGCAAACTGAACGCCTTCCTCGGGGAGATCGTCGCCTCGCATCCCCACCCGGTGCGGGGCGGGAAGCAGCCCCGGATTCTGTTCGGCACCCAGGCGGGTACGAGGCCGCCGCGTTTCGTGCTGTTCGCCTCGGGCTTCCTGGAGGCCGGCTACCGCCGCTTCATTGAGCGGCGGCTGCGCGAGGAGTTCGGATTCGAGGGCACACCGATCCAGGTGTCCGTGCGAGTCCGCGAGAAGCGCGGCCGGAAGAAGTGACAGCCGGCCCGGCTCACAGGGGGTGTGAGCCGGGCTCCGAGCTGCCGGGGGGCAGGGCCGGAGGAAATCTGTGAGGCGGGAGCCGGAGAGCACCCGGCCCAGGGGGGCCGGGGCTTCTGCCGAACTCCTCGAACCGCAGCTCGTCCTCCTCGCTGCGGTCCCCGGGGAGGGCGCGGAAGAGTCTGCGGTACTCCGCACAGAGCGCGTCGTAGATCGGTGTGGCCGAACCACTCGCGGACTGCTCGTACGAAGGACGCATGCCGGGAATGGGCCGGTACCGGCGGGACGGCTCGGGGCGGGGTTCAAAAGGCTGCACGCCCGTCCAACGATCAGGCGGTCCGGCGGATGCGGGGAGCAGCCGCCGGGCACCTGAATGCCCCTGTGACGCGGGCCCGCTCAGGTGCCGGCCAGCGGCATCGCCGCGGCGACCAGGACTCCCCCGGCCGCGGCCTTCTCGAGCGCTTCCCGCAGCAGGTCCTCACGGGGCTGCTGGCCGATGGCGCCGGCCGGTGCGGCGTAGAGGAGGATGCTCTGTCGCTGGGCCGCGCCGGTGCGCCAGGCATCCGTCACCGGGAGCGGCTCGTGGGCCTGCCACCAGGGGCCGTCCCCGCCGGGCTGCAGCACGGCGTGCAGCTGCCCCATGGCCAGGAGCACCGACCAGCCGGGCAGCACCGGCGGGGCCTTCTCCAGATCGGTCACGGGCATGAAGCCCTGCTCGATGAGCAGCGGCAGAAAATCGTCGCCCGGCCCTTCCGAGCCGGGGCGTGCGATGGGTCCGTCGGGCTCCACCACAAGCGCCGAGTACACCTCGTCGTCCACCAGCACCTGGCCACACGTCACGCCGAGCACGGCCTGGCCGGGCGGGGCCTGTGTGTGCTCTCCGGAAAGGACTTCACCGGTGATGGACCGGACAGCTCCCTGCAGTTGCTCCTCGGAGACGGCGACCACCTGCGAGGCGAAGCACTTGGCGTGCGCGAAGGCCAGCACGGCTGTCTGTTCCCCGACGAAGAGCACTGTGCTCGTGTGCTCCGTCCCGGTGTCGCCCGGAGTGCGGCACGACGTGCAGTCGTAGCTGCCCGGGGCGCTCTCACCGGCGAGCAGCCGTTGGGCTTCCTCTTCACCGATCTCGGCACGTACGTCGTCGCTGACGTCGAGCAAGGGGGACACAGGCACTCCTCGGTTCCTCGGGATCTTCGCCGCCGCGGATCGGCTGCGGCTTGGATGCGCAGTGCTCAACGCCGGAGGGCCGCTCGGAGTCACGCCTGCCGGTGCACGAATCGGACCGGGCGTCCCGCACCGGACGGGCGGGGCTGTCCGATCCCCCGTCGGCCGAAGGACCACGGAATTCTCTTCTGCAATGACCGTCGAGGGCCACCGATGACCGGTGCGGAATTGTCGGGGAGAGTGCCAGGAAATCCGCGTTCCCGGCCTCGGACAAGGCCCGGTGGGACCGGACGGCACCGAATTCGGGGTACCGCCGTAAGAGTGATGGACTGCCGTTGCCGGGGCCACCGTGAGCGCGCGGGCTTGTGACAGAAGTGTGACAGTGCGCGAGTCCGGACGGTACTTCCGGGTGACGACGGCAGGCCGTACGGTGGCGCCATGGCACCTGTACCTTCCGACGCGGGGACTCCTCGCGACAATCCCGACGACTACCTCGGCCTCCCGGCCGGCCGCGCGGAGCAGCAGGCGCACGAACGCGGCTGGACGACAGTGCGAGTCCTGCCTCCGGACGCGATCATCACCATGGAGTACCTGAGCGGACGACTGAACCTCGCCGTCAAGGACGGCGAGGTCGTGCGCTGCTGGCCGGGCTGACCCGGCTCAGTGGCTGCCGACCGGCCGGCCGGGCCGGTCGGCACGCACCGGATGCGTGCGCTCCGGGGCCCGCAGCCGCGCGGTGCTGAGCCGAGGACCGGTGCGCCGGGCGACTCCGGCCGTCACTGGCTCCGGGTCGCCGCGGCGGGCGGGCGGCCCATCGGGCAGTGCGGCACCCACCGGATGCAAGGGCTGGGAGGCCAGCGGTGGAAGCCCTGCCGGGCTGTCGGGCGTGCCGGGCACCAGCCGGGCACGAAGCCGGTCCCGAAGGGTGAGGATGCGCACCTCTGCCCGTGCGATCAGCGGCTCGCACCACGGCAGTGCGAGCAGCACCAGCAGGCCGGCGGCCCAGCCGAGCAGCACGTCGCTGACCCAGTGCGTGCCGAGGTAGACCGTGGTCGCGCCGACGCCCAGCGCGAACACCGCCGCGATCACCGACAGGACCCGGCGGGCCTGGGGGGTGGTCGCCAGGTAGGCGAGGATGCCCCAGGTGACGACAGCGTTGGCGGTGTGCCCGGACGGAAATATGTCCCCGGTCAGGAACATCTCGTTGGAACCGACCACGTTCGCGTAGTGCGGCCCTTCCCGGCCCATGCCGATCTTGGCCGCTCCGACCGTCACGTTCAGCAGGAGGAGGGCGGCGCCCATGATCAGCAGAGGGCGCAGCGTCCGCTGCCGCCAGGAACGCCAGCCCAGCCAGGCGGCGATCAGTACCGCCGTGGGTCCGCGCTGGCCCAGGACCACGAAGTAGTCGAGGAAGGCATGCACCTCGGGCCACTGCTTGTAGGGCCGGAAGAGCATGACCTGCCAGTCGATCCGGACCAGCCAGGAGGTGCTCAGCACCGCCGCCACGATGACCCCGTAGAAGGCCAGGATGGCGCCCAGGAGCGACCGCCGGACGCGGCTCATGCCGGGAACCGGTGCGTCGGGACGCTGAGGCTCCTGCTCCAGGCGGGCAAAGATCTGGTGGGTACGCACTCGCTCAAGATTACAGGCGGTGATAGGAGGGCTTCGACTTGAGCTCGCCTTTGTGATCCCCATGTGATGAAATCGCGATCCGCAGAAGCGTGCCGGAGGTGCAGGAATTCGGGAGATCCAGTGCCGGTCGCGGGTTGTTTCCGCCATTCGGGTGGCTGTTCATATTTCCATTCCTCCGTTCCTTCAGGCGGGTGAGGACGCCCCGGTGGACAACCGGCGCCCGAACGAGGTGCACGGCCGCACCGAAGGCTGGCGTACGCTGTCTGATCGTCCGCCCCTCCCGCTTCGCGCCCGCACTTCCTGGCGGGTCCGCCCGTCGGTGCCGGGAGGCGCGGGCCCACACCCGCGAGGCCCGACTGGGAGGTGCGCAGATGTCCGGGACGACCCCGCCCGGTACCGCATGGGCGAAGGACGTCCCGCCCCGGCCCCGGCCGCCCGCAGCCGGGGAGAAGAGCCGCTGGACGATTCTCGTGGTCCTCTGTGTGAGCCTGCTGCTGGTCGCCATCGACGCCACCGTGCTGCACGTGGCTGTGCCGGCCGTGACCGCCGACCTGCGTCCCGGGCCGGTCGAGCTGTTGTGGATCGTCGACGCCTACCCGCTGGTCTGCGCCTCCCTGCTGATCCTTTTCGGCACCCTCGGGGACCGCATCGGACGCCGCAAAGTACTGCTGATCGGGTACGCGACGTTCGGGGTCGCCTCGGCACTGGCCGCCTACGCGGCCAGCCCGCACCTGCTGATCCTGGGCCGTGCGCTGCTCGGTGCCGGCGGGGCGATGATCATGCCGGCGACGCTGTCCATCCTGCGGCAGGTGTTTCCCGACCGGCGTGAGCGTGCCCTGGCCGTCGGGATCTGGAGCGCCGTGGCTGCCGTGGGGGCGGCCATAGGCCCGCTGTTCGGGGGGGCGCTGCTCGAGCACTTCTGGTGGGGCTCGGTCTTCCTGATCAACATTCCCCTGATGATGATCTGCCTGCCCGTCGGACGCTGGCTCCTGCCCGAGTCGCACGGGGACGGGGCGGGCCCTTGGGACCTCCTCGGAGCCTTGCTGGCCGCGGTCGGCCTGCTCAGTCTCATCCTCGCGCTGAAACGCTGCGGCAGCGGTGAGCTGTTCACCCCGGTCACCTTCCTGGCGGCGGTGGTGGGGGTGGGGCTGCTGGTCGCCTTCGCCCGCAGGCAGCGGGCCCGCAGGTACCCGCTGATCGACCTGTCGGCGTTCTCGCGCCCGGCGTTCGGCACCTCGGTCGGCTGCATCGTGCTGACGGTGCTGGCTCTGGTCGGGCTCGCGCTGATCGCCGCCCAGTACTTGCAGTTGGTACTGGAGCTGAGCCCGCTGCAGACCGGCTTGCGCCTGTTGCCGCTGAGTATCGCGGCCATCGCCGCCGGGCTGCTCGGCTCCCGGATGCTGCACCTGCTCGGCCCGCGTGCCATGGTCGCTCTGGGCTTCGTCCTCACCGCGCTGGCCGTGGTGTGCCTGATGGGCATGGGAGTGCAGGACCGCCCGCTGGTGCTGGCCGGGGGCTTCGTGCTGCTCGGCTTCGGGCTGGAGACGACCCTGTTCGGGGCGTACGAGTCCATGCTGAACGATGCTCCCGCCGAGGAGGCCGGCGCAGCCGCAGCGGTGGGCGAGACCGCGTACCAGTTCGGAGCGGGGATGGGCATAGCACTGCTCGGCAGCCTCATGAACGCGGTCTACGGTCCCGGGATCGGTGGGGTGGCGGGCGTGGGGACGGAAGACTCCGAGGCCTCCGCCCGCTCGCTCGGCGAGGCCCTGGCGGTGGCCGACCGGATCGGCGGTGAGACCGGCGCGGCCCTGGCCGCGTCAGCCCGGGAGGCCTTCGTGGCCGGTATGCACATGACGCTCGTGGTGAGTGTCCTGCTGCTGCTCGCCGGGGCGGTGGCGGCCCTGCGGCTGCCCCGCGGGCTCGGCCCCCGGCTGCCGCCCGCTCCGGCCGGGGCCGGAACCGGGGGCGGCAGCACCTCCGGGGCGGCTGCGGGGCGGGTTCCCGGCCCGGCGGCCGGCGGGCTCGGCGACTCCTCTCCCGAGCCCGTCCGGCAGCCCTGACGCAGCGGCCGGGCCGTCCGTCTCCAGCCCGCCCTGTCGGGTGTCAGCGGTAGGCCGACTGCCCGGTCAGCGCCTGTCCCACCACCAGGGTGTGGATCTCCGAGGTGCCCTCGTAGGTCAGGACGGACTCCAGGTTGTTCGCATGGCGCAGCGGGGGGTACTCCAGACTGATGCCGTTCGCTCCGAGGATGGTGCGGCACTCGCGGGCGATGGCGATCGCCTCCCGGACGTTGTTCAGCTTGCCTGCGCTCACCTGCTCCGGACGGATCCGGCCCTGCTCCTTGAGCCGGCCCAGGTGCAGCGCGAGCAGCATTCCGCTGTTCAGGGACAGCGCCATGTCGGCCAGCTTTTTCTGGGTGAGCTGGAAGCCGCTGATGGGCCGTCCGAACTGGGTCCGGGAGTCCGCATACGCCAGGGCGGACTGCAGGCTGTCGCGGGCAGCTCCCAGGGCGCCGAAGATGATGCCGAAGCGTGCCTCGCCCAGGCAGGAGAGCGGAGCACGCAGACCTGTGGCCTCCGGGAGCTGTGCGGAGGCCGGCAGCCGCACGTCGTCGAAGGAGAGCCCGGAGGTCACCGAGGCACGCAGCGACATCTTCTGTTTGATGTCCTGGGCGGTGAAGCCGGGAGTTCCGCTGGGGACGAGGAAGCCCCGTACCCCGTCCTCCGTGCCGGCCCAGACGGTCGCCACGTCCGCGATGGAGCCGTTGGTGATCCACATCTTGGAACCGTTGAGGATCCAGTCGCCACCGTCGCGCACGGCCCGGGTCCGCATCGCTGCCGGGTCGCTGCCGTGGTCCGGCTCGGTCAGCCCGAAGCAGCCGATCGCCTCGCCGGCGGCCAGCCGCGGGAGCCATTCCTGCTTCTGCTCCTCGGACCCGTAGGCCCGGATCGAGTACATGGACAGCGACCCCTGGACCGAGGCGAAGCTGCGCAGCCCGCTGTCCGCCGCCTCGAGCTCCATACAGGCCAGCCCGTAGCCCACCGCGTTCACTCCGGCGCAGCCGTACCCCTCCAGGTGCATGCCCAGCAGCCCGAGCCTGCCCAGCTCGGGCACCAGTTCCCGGGGGAACCGGCCTGCTTCGAACCATTCCCCGATGTGCGGCCGCACGTGGTCGGAGAGAAACCGGGCGACGGTGCGCTGGATCTCCCGCTCCTCGGCGGTCAGGGCCGAGGAGACGTCGAGGAGGTCGAGCGGGTCCTTGAGTGGCGGAGTGGAGGTTCGCATGGCCCCAGTACAGCATCGGTGGGCCGGAGGCATTCCTCGTGGGAGCGAGACGTGACGAAGATCGCTGACCTGCCCGGACGCAGGCTTTCCGGCGTGCTCAGGTCCGGCCCGGGCCAGGGCACCGGCCAAGGCACACGGCCCCGGGCGGGCGCCCCGCAGCGGCAGGGCGCCCGCCCTTCTCAGCTCTGGTTGAAGAAGCCGCTGTCCGAGGTGCGGCGGCTGTCGCCGCTGACCACCTGATAGTCCGCGGGAGTCAGCAGGAAGACCCGGGTGGCCACTCGCTCTATGGTGCCGCGCAGACCGAAGGTGAGCCCGGCCGCGAAGTCCACCACCCGCTTGGCGTCGGCCGGGTCCAGCACGGTCAGGTTCACCACGACCGGCACACCGTCGCGGAAGAGCTCGCCGATACGGCGGGCGTCCCGGAAGCCGCCGGGTGTGACCGTGGCGATGCGCCCGCCCTGGTCCTGCGCCGTCTCGGCCGCCACCTGGACCCGGGGATCCGTGGTCCAGGGCTCGGCGTCCCCCGGCTCCGGTCCCTCGGAGTATTCGTCGTCGTAGTAGCGCATCTCGCGGTCATCGACGAGCCCCAGCCACGCACTCGCCTTGCGCACCGATCCCATGGACGCCTCCTCTCTCTGTGCGGCCCACTTCGTCCGTCAGCGGCTCGCCGCGGGCCGCCCGCCTTCCTATGGTCGTCCATGCGGCGGGTGATGCACCAAGCGAATAGCCACTCGCACCGGGTTTCGTGACGGTTCTGGTGCACACGATATGGCCATCCATCAGAAATACAGTCTTATGCGCTGGTTGACGGTGTGTAGGATCCACCGCCCGCTTCTGAACGGGTGAGTCCGGTGGTCCGGACGTGAGCATGCTGTGCAGAGTCAGCGACCGCCGGGTGCCGGGCGGGTCCGGCCGGGAGGCCTGCGGAAGCTGAAGCGGACTCGCTCCTGCCCCGGAGCCCTCCCTTCTCCGCCCGGCGAAGCCGGAGCGTGCTCGCGAAACAGCTGTCCGTGCTCTGTTCGGGGTCGTGGCGTCCGCAACTGTGAAAACCCTGTGACGTTAGCGGAGAGGTGCCAACTCTCCCTTGCGAAAGGGCTGGTGAACTCGACATACTCACCGGCACCGCTTGGCATGGACGCGCCTTCACGGTCCGTCCATGCCCTTCCAGGTGTCTTCGCAGCCGAGAAGGCGCCACCCCCACAGGAGGACTCACAAGCGTGACACACCGACGTATTCCCCAGCGACGCGCCGTCATAGCGGCGTCGAGCGTTGCGGCCCTGATGGCCGGAACCTTCCTCGCGACTCAGGCAGGTGCCAGCACTCCCGCTCCGGCTTCGGCTCCTGACACCCTCTCCTCGAGTGCCGCGGGAGAACTCGCCGAAACGCTGGCCTCCGGTCTGCAGAGTGATCAGAACTCCATGTACTACGACGCCGAGGCCCGGACGCTCGTCGTGAATGTGACGGACGAGGCGGAGGCCGCCGAGATCCAGGAGGCCGGCGCCGAGGCGCGGGTCGTCGAGTACGACGCGGCCGAACTGGACACGGTCATGGCGGAGGTGGACGCGTTCGCGGTCCCCGGCACCGCGCGGGCGATCGACCCGGCTACCAACTCGGTCAGGATCACGGTGGACAGCACGGTCACCGGTGAGGCACTCGCCGAGGTCGAGGCCGCTGCCGAGGCACTGGGCGACAAGGCGTCCGTGGAGAAGGTGCAGGGCGAGTTCGAGACGTTCATCATGGGCGGCGACGCCATCTACTCCTCCGGTTCCCGCTGCTCCCTCGGGTTCAACGTCACGGTGGACGGCCAGCCGCACTTCCTGACCGCCGGCCACTGCGGCAGCACAGGCAGCGGCTGGGCCGGTGCTTCGGGCGGCAGCCAGATCGGCCAGATGACGGGCAGCACCTTCCCCGGTGCCGACCACGCGCTGGTGCGGTACACCGGCTCCGTCGACCACCCCAGCGCCGTCAACCTGTACTCCGGCACCCGCAACATCACCGGAGCCGGCAACGCCACGGTCGGCCAGGCGGTGGAGCGCAGCGGCAGCACCACCGGCCGGCACTCCGGCACGGTCACCGGGCTGAACGCGACGGTGACCTACCCGCAGGGCACCGTGCGCGGTCTCATCCAGACCAATGTCTGTGCCGAGCCCGGTGACAGCGGTGGCGCACTGTTCGCCGGCAGCACCGCCCTGGGGCTCACCTCCGGAGGCAGCGGAAACTGCAGCTCCGGCGGAACGACCTTCTTCGAGCCGGTGACCCGGGCGCTGGACGCGTACAACGCGACGCTGCCGTAGTCCGATCCTCACCCGACCGCTTCCGGGGCCTCGCGGTGCCCCGGCGGGGCGCGGAGCCCCCCGCCCGTCAGGGCGGGGGCTCCGCTGTGCTCCGGGGCGGCGGCCTGCCCGCCCGGGCGGCTCAGCGCGGTTCGGCCGCCACCAGTTCCGCGATCTGCACGGCGTTGAGCGCCGCTCCCTTGCGGAGATTGTCGTTGGACAGGAAGAGCGAGAGCCCGTTCTCCGCCGTCTCGTCCCGGCGGATCCGGCCCACGTAGCTGGCATCCCGGCCCGCCGCCTGCAGGGGGGTGGGGATGTCGGAGAGCTCGACGCCCTCGGCCTCCGCGAGCAGCTCGCGGGCCCGCTGGGGTGGGAGCGGGCGCTCGAAGCGGGCGTTGACCTGCAGCGAATGACCGGAGAAGACCGGGACTCGCACGCACGTGCCGGAAACCTTCAGGTCCGGAATCTCCAGGATCTTGCGGCTCTCGTTGCGGAGCTTCTGCTCCTCGTCGGTCTCCTCGAGCCCGTCGTCGACGATCGAGCCCGCCATCGGCAGCACGTTGAACGCGATCGGCCGGAGGTAGTTGTCCGGGGCCGGAAAGTCCACCGCGGTGCCGTCGTGGGTGAGCCGGGTGGCGTCCTGGGTGACGGCGCTGCGCACCTGCTCGTCCAGCTCGGCGACACCGGCCAGCCCGCTGCCGGAGACCGCCTGGTAGGTGGAGACCACCATGGAAACCAGCCCGGCCTCCCGGTGCAGGGGCCGGAGCACCGGCATGGCGGCCATCGTCGTGCAGTTCGGGTTGGCGATGATCCCCTTCGGCCGCTGGGCGACGGCGTGCGGGTTGACCTCGGAGACGACGAGCGGCACCTCGGGGTCCAGCCGCCAGGCCGAGGAGTTGTCGATCACCACAGGGCCGGATCGGGCCACCCGCTCGGCGAGGGCGCGGGACGTGGCGCCGCCCGCGGAGAACAGCACGATGTCGAGCTCGGAGAAGTCGGCGGTGGCCGCGTCCTCGACGGTGACCTCACCGTCGAGCCAGGGCAGCTCGCGGCCCGCTGACCGTGCGGACGCGAACAGCCGCAGCCGGCTGACCGGGAACTTCCGCTCGGCCAGAATCCCGCGCATCACCGCGCCGACCTGCCCGGTGGCTCCTACGATCCCGATCTTCATGACGCTCCTTGCTTTCGTGGGCACATCCCTGCCTGGTTCCCCTACCCTGCCCTGCGGGATGCAGCAGGTGCGAATTCTTTGACTTCGGTCACATCCGCTTCCGCTGCGGTCCGGCCGGCCCGCCCGGGCCGTGGGGACGGGAGCCGAGGAGCAGCGCGGGGAGTTCCCGCATGTCCTGGAAGACGACGGTGCCGGGCCCCTGCAGCCAGGCGGCGGGAGTCAGTCCTCCCGCGTATCCGAAGGAGCGCATTCCGGCCGCGCGGGCTGCCCGGACCCCGTACTGGCTGTCCTCGACCACCGCGCACCCCGCGGGGCCGGCCCCCATCGAAGCAGCCGCGTGCAGGAACAGGTCGGGGGCCGGCTTCCCGCGGCTCACCTCGGTGGCGCTGAAGATCCGCCCCGCGAAACGCTCGTACAGCCCGGTGCGGCCGAGCGTGCGCCGCATCTTGGCATGCCCGCCGCTGGAAGCGATGCAGAACGGCACTCCGAGGGAGTCCAGTACCTCGGTGACACCGTCCACCTCGGTCAGCTCCGCGTCGATGGCCTCGTTCATCCGCCGGGCGTAGCGGTCCTCCCAGAGGTCCGCGGTCTCCTTACCCAGCCGCTCCGCGATCTGCCCGTGCACGGAGCGCTGCGAGCGGCCGAGGAACCGGTCCACGATTTCCCGTTCGCTCATCACCCACCCCAGCTCGGTGCCCAACTGCACGTTGATGCGCAGGGCGAGGCGTTCGCTGTCCACCAGGACGCCGTCGCAGTCGAATATGACCAGATCGAGAGGGGAAGTCACCCGGCCAGGCTATCCGGAGCGGCGGCTTCCGCGCCGGTGGCCACGTTCCGGGGCCGACGGGGAGTACGGGTAACGCTGCCGTAACGAGGGCCGGTTACCATGCGGGCCAGCTTCTTCACGGGGCGTGCCCGGAAGGTGAGAGCGAAGGCGAGGTGGCGGAGCGTGCGACTGACCCCGCACGAGCAGGAGCGGCTGCTCATCCACGTGGCGGCGGACGTCGCCGCAAGGCGGCGGTCCCGCGGTCTGCGGCTCAACCATCCCGAGGCCACGGCTCTGATCACCGCCCATCTCCTCGAGGGCGCCCGGGACGGCCGCACGGTCGCCGAACTGATGGCCTCGGGACGCAGGGTGCTGACCCGGGCCGAGGTGATGGAGGGCGTCCCCGAGATGATCCGCGACGTCCAGGTCGAGGCGACCTTCCCGGACGGCACCAAGCTCGTCACCGTTCATGAGCCCATCACCTGACCCGGAGGCCGCTGTGCCGCACACGTACGAGGCGAAGCGCCGGCCCGCACCGGTCGTCCCCGGTGAGATTCTCCACGCCGCCGGTCCGGTGCGGCTGAACGAAGGCGCCTCCGTCATCCGTCTCACCGTCCGCAACACCGCGGACCGGCCCGTCCAGGTGGGGTCCCACTATCACTTCGCCGAGGCCAATCCCGGCCTCGGCTTCGACCGGGACGCCGCCCACGGCCGGCGGCTCGCGATCGCCGCCGGGACGTCCGTGCGCTTCGAGCCCGGTATCCCCGTGGAGGTGGACCTCGTCCCGCTCGGCGGTCACCGGATCGTGGCCGGTCTCCGGGGGGCCGTGGCGGGTGGGCTCGATGACTGAGCTGAGCCGCGCCGCGTACACCGACCTGTTCGGTCCCACCACCGGGGACCGGGTGCGGCTCGCCGACACCGACCTGCTGATCGAGATCGAGCGGGACCTGAGCGGCGGGCCCGGACGCGCCGGTGACGAGGCCGTCTTCGGTGGGGGCAAGGTGATCCGGGAGTCCATGGGGCAGTCCCGGGCGGGTCGGGCCGCCGGTGCCCCGGACACCGTGATCACCGGTGCGGTCGTGCTCGACCACAGCGGCGTTCTCAAGGCGGACATCGGCATCCGGGACGGCCGCATCACGGCGCTGGGCAAGGCCGGGAACCCCGACACGATGGACGGGGTGCATCCGGAGCTCGTGATCGGCCCGGAGACGGAGATCATCGCGGGCAACGGCCGGATCCTCACCGCGGGCGGCATCGACGCGCACGTGCACTTCATCTGCCCGCAACTCGTCGACGAGGCGCTGGCCTCCGGCATCACCACCCTGGTCGGAGGCGGCACCGGGCCTGCCGAGGGCACCAGGGCCACCACCGTCACCCCCGGCCCCTGGCACCTGGCGCGCATGCTGGAGTCGATGGATTCCAGCCCGGTGAACCTCGCCCTGCTCGGCAAAGGCAGCACCGTTTCCCGGGAGGCGCTGTACAGCCAGCTGCGCGGGGGCGCGGCCGGGTTCAAGATCCACGAGGACTGGGGTGCCACCCCGGCAGTCATCGACGCGTGTCTCACGGTGTGCGAGGAGACCGGTGCGCAGCTGGCCCTGCACACCGACACGCTGAACGAGGCCGGGTTCGTCGGCGACACCCTCGCCGCCCTCAAGGGCCGCACCGTGCACACGTACCACACGGAGGGGGCCGGCGGCGGGCACGCGCCGGACATCATCACGGTGGTCGCCGAGGCCCATGTGCTCCCCAGCTCCACCAACCCGACGCGTCCGCACACCGTCAACACGGTCGAAGAGCACCTCGACATGCTGATGGTCTGCCATCACCTCAACCCCGCGGTGCCCGAGGACCTTGCCTTCGCCGAGTCCCGGATCCGTCCCTCCACGATCGCCGCCGAGGACGTGCTGCACGACCTGGGCGCCCTCTCCATCATCTCCTCCGACGCCCAGGCCATGGGCCGCATCGGCGAGGTCGTGCTGCGCACCTGGCAGACCGCACACGTGATGAAGCGGCGACGCGGTGCGCTGCCCGGCGACGGGCGGGCGGACAACCACCGGGCCCGTCGCTATGTCGCCAAGTACACCATCAACCCGGCGGTGGCACAGGGCCTGGACCACGAGGTCGGGTCGGTGGAGCCGGGCAAGCTGGCCGACCTGGTGCTCTGGGACCCCGCCTTCTTCGGGGTCAAACCGCAGCTGGTGATCAAGGGCGGGCAGATCGCCCACGCGCAGATGGGGGATGCAAACGCCTCCATCCCCACCCCGCAGCCGGTACTGCCCCGGCCGATGTTCGGTGCCTTCGGCCGCGCCCCGGCGGCCAACTCCGTCACCTTCGTCTCCCCGCTCGCCCTGGAGGACGGGCTCCCTGAGCGGCTGGGACTGGGGAAGCGGTTCCTCGCCGCAGGTGATGTCCGGAAGGTCACCAAGGCGGACATGCGCCACAACGATGCCCGGCCCGACGTCCGGGTGGACGCCGACACCTTCACCGTCACCATCGACGGTGATCCGGTCGTCCCGGCCCCGGCGGCCGAGCTTCCGATGGCTCAGCGCTACTTCCTGTTCTGAGACGCTCCCGGCGGAAGGCGGTCAGCGGTGCACCCACCCGGAGCGGCCCTCCTGATCCTTGCCGACGGCAGGTTCCCCGCGGGCGGGCACGCCCACTCCGGCGGGGCGGAGGCCGCGGTCCTGGCCGGCCGCATCACCGGCGCCGGCGACCTCGAGGACTTCTGCCGGGGCCGGCTGCACACCACCGGCCTGGTGGCCGCCGCCCTGGCCGCCGCGGCCTGCGCCGGCCACGACCCCCTGACTCTCGACGCCGCGGCCGACGCCCGGACCCCCTCGCCCGCCCTGCGCGCCGTGGGCCGCAGGCTCGGCCGCCAGCTGCTGCGCGCCGCCCGTGTCACCTGGCCGTGCGCCGCGCTGGAGTCCCTGGCGGAGCTCCGGCCGCGCGGCGCGCATCAGCCCGTGGTGCTCGGCCTGGCCGCCCGCGCCGCCGGTACGACCCCGTACGGGGCGGCGCTGGCGGCCGGGTACGAGGCGGTGTCGGGTCCCGCCACCGCCGTGGTCCGGCTGTTGAGTCTGGATCCCCTGGACGCCACCGCGGTGCTCGCCCGGCTCGCCCCCGACCTCGAGCAGGTCGCGGAGCGGGCCGTGGCCGCCGCGGCCGAGGTGCCGGCCCACGGCACCGACGCGCTCCCCGCGGCCTCCGCCCCGCTCCTGGACATCAGTGCGGAAGCGCACGCCGCCCGTTCCGTCCGTCTCTTCGCTTCCTGACCAGACCGCCCGGCCCTCCCGCGGCCGCAACGACACGGAGCCGCACATGCACCTCGACCCCCCGCACACCTTTCCCGGCCGGCACAGCCGGAGTGCCCCGGACCGTCCCGGCGGCGGGCGGCGGGCGCTGCGGATCGGTCTCGGCGGCCCGGTCGGCTCCGGCAAGACGGCCACCGTCGCGGCGCTCTGCCGCGAGCTGCGCGGGCGGCTGTCCCTCGCCGTCGTCACCAACGACATCTACACCCGGGAGGACGCCGAGTTCCTGCTGCGCAACGCCGTGCTGCCGCCCGAGCGGATCGCCGCGGTGGAGACCGGGGCCTGCCCGCACACCGCGATCCGGGACGACATCTCGGCCAATCTCGAAGCCGTCGAGGACCTGGAGGACGCCACCGGCCCACTGGATCTGGTGCTGCTGGAGTCGGGTGGCGACAACCTCACCGCCACCTTCTCCCGGGGACTGGTGGACGCCCAGATCTTCGTGATCGACGTCGCCGCCGGGGACGACATCCCGCGCAAGGGCGGCCCCGGGGTGACCACCTCCGATCTCCTCGTCGTCAACAAGACGGACCTGGCCCCGTACGTGGGGGCCGATCTGGCGGTGATGGCCCGGGACGCCGCCGAGCGGCGCGGAGCCCTTCCGGTGGCCTTCACCTCACTCACCGCCCCCGATGGGGTGCGTCCGGTCAGCGACTGGGTGCTGGCCCGGCTCGCCGACTGGACCGGCGCCCCGTGACGGCGCCCGCGCCGGCCGGGGTCACGGCCGCCGCCCGGATCACGGCGGTCCGGGGCGGGGCGCTCCCGGTACTGGAGAGCGACGGCCCGCTGGCGCTGCGCCGTACCCGGGCCTCCGGCCCGTACACCCAGGTCACCATGGTCGGGGCGATGAGCGTGCCGTTGGGCGGGGACCGGCTGCGGGTGACGGTGCGGGCCGGGGCGGGCGCCGCGTTGCGGGTCACCTCGGTGGCCTCCATGGTGGCGCTGCCGGGTCCGGACGGCGGCGCCGCGGAGTTCGTCACCGAACTGTCGGTCGGGGACGGCGCCGAGCTGCACTGGCTCCCGGAGCCGCTGATCTCCGCCCGCGGCAGCGAGCTGCGGATGACCACCAGAATCCGTCTCGCCGCCACGGCACGGCTGGTGTTCCGGGAGGAGCAGGTGCTCGGCAGGGCGGGGGAGGAGCCCGGCCGGCTGTCCAGCCGCCTCACCGTGCACCACGCGGGGCGGCCGCTGCTCGACCAGGAGCTGAGCTACGGACCGGGCGTTCCCGGCTGGGACGGCGCGGCGGTGCTGGGCGGCTGTCGCGCGGCCGGCCAGTTGCTGGTGGCCGGCCCCGAGTTCCGGGAGCAGCCCGTTGAGCCCGTGCTGCTGGGCGGGACGGCTGTCCGAACCCCGCTGGCCGGTCCGGCCTCACTGGTCACCGCCGTCGCGCCGGACGCCCTGGAGCTGCGCCGGCTGCTCGACCGCGGCGGAGCATGACGCTCCCGGCCCCTCCGCCGCAGTGCCCCGTCAGGCCTTGCGGAAGCCCGGGGTGCGGTACGCCGCTCCGGTGAGTGACCGACGCTCCGCCGTCGCTGCTCCCCACCACCTGGAGGCCACCCCGATGGCGGAGGTGGCGCACGCCACCCGGGGGTCCGGGTCCGGTGCTGTCCGGAGCCAAGTGCCCCCGGCTCAGAGGGCGATCGAATTTCGCCACAGAGTGCATGTCTCACCCCACTGACCTGCTGATACCTCGTAGTCGCACAAATGTTCGATGGCTGGTTTATGGTGGGTGGGCGTTCGAGGTGTGACGGGTGGCGCGAAGAGGGCAGGAGGTAGATATGTCAGGTTTTGTGCACCTGCATGTGGCCTCCGGGCTCTCCCTCCGTTATGGGGCTTCGCACCCCGAGCGGCTGGCCGAGCGAGCCGCTGAACGGGGTATGGAAGCGCTGGCTCTGACCGACCGGGACACCCTCGGCGGTGCTGTGCGGTTCTCCAGAGCGTGCGCCGGGGCC
Organism: Streptomyces sp. ACA25; assembly: GCF_028200735.1. Classification (GTDB taxonomy): domain Bacteria; phylum Actinomycetota; class Actinomycetes; order Streptomycetales; family Streptomycetaceae; genus Streptomyces. The sequence continues at coordinate 254,887 of NZ_JAQKPV010000009.1, read as the reverse complement.
GGGGTGCGCCCGGTCTTCGGGGTGGAGCTGGCGGTGGAGTCGCCCGCCGAGGAGGCCCGGGAAGCCGCGGCACGGCGCCCGGTGCCGGTGCGCGGCGGAGCCTTCACCGACGAGTCGGTGCCGCGCGCGGTCTTCCTGGCCCAGGAAGGCGCCGCCGGCTGGGCGCAGCTGTGCCGCCTGGTCACCGCGGCCCACGCGGGAGGCGGCGAGCCCGTGCTGCCCTGGCAGGAAGTGACCGGGGACGGGCTGATCGTTCTGCTGGGCCCCGCATCGGCGGTCGGGCGGGCACTGACCGCCGGCCGGCCGGACCGGGCGGCCCGGCTGCTCGGGCTCTGGCGCGAGAGGTGCGGGGACGCGCTGCGGCTGGAGGCCGTCGGCTCGGGGCCGCTGCGGACCGCGGCCCGGACCCTGCAGCTGGCCGCCGGGCAGGGCGTCACTCCGGTGCTCAGCAACGAGGCGCGCTACGCCGACCCGGGGCAAGGTCCGGTCGCCGATGTCCTGGACTCCGCCCGCAGGCTGGTGCCCGTCGACCCCCGCAAAGGGCTCGACAACGGGGACCGGTGGCTCAAGGACCCCGCGGGGATGGCGGCCTCCGCCGGGCGGATCGCCGAGGCGGCCGGCTACCGGCCGGAGGCCGCGCGGCGGCTGCTCGACCTCACCGCGGAGACGGCCGCGATGTGCCGGGTGGATCCCGAGGACGACCTGGGACTGGGCCGCGTGCACTTCCCCGAACCGCAGCTCGTCGGCGCCGGCCGGCGTACCGCGGACCGGGTGCTGCGCTCGCGCTGCGCGGCGGGCATGGTGCTCCGCGGATACGACCGGGACCCGAAGCGCTGGCACCGGCTCGAGCAGGAGCTGCGGATCATCGGGCAGCTCGGCTACGCCTCGTACTTCCTGACCGTCGCGAGCGTCGTCGACGACATTGCCGGACTCGGTATCCGGGTCGCCGCACGCGGCTCGGGAGCCGGATCGCTGGTCAACCACCTGCTCGGGATCTCCCAGGCCGACCCCCTCGAGCACGGCCTGCTGTTCGAGCGCTTCCTGTCCCCGCGCCGGGACGTGCTGCCGGACATCGACATCGACGTGGAGTCCGCCCGCCGGCTGGAGGCCTACCGGGCGATCTTCGCCCGCTTCGGCGAGGAGCGGGTGGCGACCGTCGCCATGCCCGAGACCTACCGGGTGCGGCACGCGATCCGGGCGGTGGGACTCGCGCTGGGCATGGACCCGGCCGAGACCGACCGGCTGGCCAAGGCGTTCCCGCACATCCGGGCCAGGGATGTCCGGAGCGCGCTCGCTGAGCTGCCCGAGCTGCAGGGCATCGACGCCGAGGCGTACGGGCCCCGGATGTGGGACCTGGTCGAGGCGCTGGACGGGATCCCGCGCGGGATGGCCATGCACCCCTGCGGGGTGCTGCTGTCGAACACCTCGCTGCGCTCCCGCGCGCCGGTGGTACCCACCAGCGGCGAGGGATTCTCCATGGTGCAGTTCGACAAGGACGACGTGGAGGACCTCGGGCTGCTCAAGCTGGATGTGCTGGGGGTACGGATGCAGTCCGCGATGGCCCACGCGGTCGGTGAGGTGGAACGCGCCACGGGCGAGCGGCTCGACCTGGACCGGGTGCCGCAGGGCGACCCGGGGACCTACCGGCTGATCCGCTCCTCCGACACCCTGGGGTGTTTCCAGATCGAGTCGCCAGGCCAGCGCGACCTCCTCGGACGGCTGCAGCCCTCCACTTTTCACGACCTTGTTGTCGACATATCGCTGTTCCGGCCCGGCCCGGTGGCCGCGGACATGGTGCGGCCCTTCATCGAGGCCAGGCACGGCCGGAAGCCCCCGCACTACCCGCACCCGGACCTGGAACCGGCGTTGCGCGAGACCTACGGGGTGGTGGTCTTCCACGAACAGGTCATCCGGGTACTGAGCACCATGACCGGCTGGGACCACGCGATGGCCGACGCGGCCCGCCGGGCGCTGGCAGACCGGGAGTGGCGGGAGAGGCTGCGGGCCCGGTTCCGCACCGCGGCCGAGGAACGCGGCTACCCGGCCGCGGTCATCGACCGCACCTGGGAGATCGTGGAGGCCTTCGGTGCCTATGGTTTCTGCAAGGCGCACGCGGTTGCCTTCGCCGTGCCCACCTACCAGTCCGCCTGGCTCAAGACACACCACCCGGCCGCCTTCTACGCCGGGCTGCTGACCCACGACCCGGGGATGTACCCCAAGCGGCTGCTGCTCGCCGACGCCCGGCGCCGCGGGGTGCCGGTGCTGCCCCTGGACGTGAACCGGTCAGCGGACACCTACCGCATCGAGCCGGTACCCGGAGGCAAGGACGCGGAGGCCGCGACGTGGGGACTGCGCCTCGCGCTCGGGGAGGTCCAGGGCATCACCGCGGACGAAGCCCGGCGGATCGCCGCCGGAGCCCCCTACGCCTCGCTGCCGGACCTGCTCGGCCGCGCCCGGCCCTCCAGGACCACCGCCGAACGCCTCGCCAGCGTCGGCGCACTGGACGCCTTCGGCGGCAACCGCCGGGACCTCCTGCTGCATCTGGCCGAGCTGCGCGGGCGGTCGCGCACCGCCGGCGCCCGCCAGGGACAGCTCATGCTGGACACGGACCCGGACACCGGGCCCGACCTGGCCGCTGCCACCGGGCTTCCCGACCTCGACCGGGACGAGCGACTCGGTGCCGAGCTGGGGATTCTCGGCCTGGACGCCTCCCGTCACCTGATGTCCGACCACCACGACTTCCTGCGGGAACTGAACGTGCTGACGGCCCGCAGTCTGCGGCAGGCCCGGCACGGGGAGACGGTCCTGGTCGCCGGTGCCAAGGCCGCCACCCAGACCCCGCCGATCCGGTCCGGCAAGCGCGTCGTCTTCACCACCCTGGAGGACTCCACCGGGCTGATCGACTGTGCCTTCTTCGACGACAGCCACGGCGCCTGCGCCCACACGCTCTTCCATTCCTGGCTGTTGCTCGTGCGCGGAGTGGTCCAGCGCCGCGGTCCGCGCGCCTTCAGCGTGGTCGGCGCCGCCGCCTGGGACCTCGCCGAGCTCGTCGAGCTGCGTCGCACCGGTGGCCTGGACGCGGTTGCCGCCCGGCTGGCGGAGCCCATGGGAGCCGCTCGGGCCGGTCCGGACCGGCGGATCGAGATGTCCACCGGCTACACTCTCCACCCCTGGGCCGATCTGCGACCGGCCGGCGACTCCGGTCAGCCGCCCCGGCACGGCCGCCGGATGTGGCACTCCAGCCCCGGGAGTGCGGGATGACCGCCGGCGAACACCACGGGCATGTGCTGTACGTGCGCTTCGACGGCTGCTCCGAGGAGGTGTACCCCGCGCTGATCGGGCTGCTCCACGGCATCACCCCCGTGGTGCAGCCGGTGCCTCGCGACGCCGCGTTCGCCGATGTGCGGGGAAGCCTGCGCTACTTCGGGTGCGATGCTCTCCAGCTGGCCCAGCGGCTCCGGGTCCAGGCACTCGCCCGGTACGGCGCGGACTGCACCGTCGGGGTCGCGGGCAACCCTCTGCTGGCCCGGATGGCGGCCGAGGACGGACCGCCCGGTGCGGTCCGCCGGGTCCCGGACGAACCGGAAGCCGTCAGCGGCTTCCTGGCCGGCCGGCCGACGGTCGCGCTGCCCGGCGCAGGCCCTGCGACGGTCCGCACGCTCACCCACTACGGGCTCGGCCGGATCGACGCGGTCGCCGCCGCACCCCCCGCCACTCTGCAGCGGATCCTCGGCGCGGCCGCCGGCCGCCGTATCCACGATCTGGCCCGCGGGATCGACCCCACGCCGGTCACCCCGGCCGCGCTGCCGCGTTCGGCGTCGGCGGAGCACCGTTTCGGCCACGACGAGCTCGATCCGGTCATGCGCCGCCGTGCCCTCCTCGCTCTCGCCGACCGGCTGGGCTACCGGCTGCGCGGTGAGGAGCGGACGGCCCGGACCCTGACGCTCACCGTCCGCTATGCCGACCGCTCCGTCACCACGCGCAGCCGTTCGCTCGCCGAGTCCACCGCCCACACGCCCGAGCTGGCCGCCACCGCCTACGCGCTGCACGACGGCCTGGGCCTGCAGCGGGCCCGGGTGCGCGCGCTCACGCTGCGCGCAGAAGGCCTCGTGGCGGCCCGGCATGCCACCCGGCAGCTGTCCCTCGACCCCGCGGACGAGCGGCGCCGACGTGCTGAGGCAGCCGCGGACCGGGCCCGCGGCCGGTTCGGCGGCGGAGCCGTTGGCCCCGCCGCCGCCCACCCTCCGCCGGGCACCGCCGGAGCCGCGTGACGCCGATCGACGTGTCCGAACACGGCGGGGGACCCGCCGGCATGGGCCTGCGGTGCTCCTTCGCCGGGCCGGGATACGGCATCAGCGGGACAGAGCGAGTAGTTCGTCGATCACCGGCTCTGGACCGTCATAGGTGAGGTGTGCGATGGCTGCCATGGGTGCGATCACTCGGCTCCAGGTGTACAGCCGGTCCCCATCGAGCCCGCAGGTGGTCGCCACCCGCTGGCAACGGGCCTCGACACCCTCTTGTCCGGCACCCGCCACCACGTAGTCGACGGCGTCGAAGCACGGGTCACCCACACATGCCTTGGGGTCGATCGCGATCAGACCGCGCGACGGGCCGCCGTCCAGGACGTTGCCGAGGTGCAGATCACCGTGCAGCAACACGAGCCTGGCCTGACTGTCCAGCAACCTCTCACAGCGCCGTATCGCCCGCTGCCACGCGGCCTGGTCGATCCGTGTGCCGATGGCCGGCTCGGACAGCCGCCGGCCGATCCGGACGAAGGCTTCGTCGAACCGACCGCGCAGATCCAGTGGCCAGTGCGCGGGTGGGGCCACGGCGTGCAGCGCGGCAAGCAGCTCTCCCCACTGCTGCGGCAATGACGCCTGCGGCATGTCCTCGGCCTCGGTGCCGGGCAGGACCTCCTCCAACACCATCGCCCCGGCCTCCGCGTCAGCAGACAATACGGCCGGCACCCGACCCGACGGCGCGAACACGCGCAGCATCTCCACCTGCTTGGTCAACAGCACCCGATCCCAACTGAGTTTGAGGACCGCTGGCGTTCCGTCAGGCCATCGACAGCGAAAGACGACAGAGGAGGCTCCACTCTCGAACAGCTCACCGAGCACGAAACCCCACCGCGTGGCCAGCCGCGCAGCGAGGTTCGGAACCTCAGCGAGCCAACCCTCGGCCTCGGGGCCGAATCGACCAACCAACCGCGCGCCGACCTCTTCCATGTTCACCCCGATAGCTTGCACCTCGAACTGCCGCCATGCACAGACATATCGACGCCGCTCCGGGGGACGGCATGCCTCGCCGCAACGCGACACCGCAGGGACTCTCACCCCTCGCGCAAAGCGACGTCCCGACCGTGGACAAGGCGGTGCCGCCGCTTCCCCGAAGGTGGGGGACGGGAAGCGGCGGCACCGGGTCAGGGGGCGGTCAGGCGCGGGGACGGGCCGCGGCGCGGCGGCGGAGGCTCGTGAACACCAGCCCCGCACCGGCAGTCAGAGCGGCGGCGCCACCGGCGGCCAGCAGCACGGTGGTGCTCTCACCGCCCGTCCTCGCGAGGGAGGGCTCCTCCTCGGTGGCGCCCTGCGGGGCGGGCTCGTTTCCCGCGGGTGAGGCCAGGTTCTCCGGGCCGGACTCCGCAGGGTCCTTGGCTGCCCCGCCCCGGTCGTCCGCGCCGCCACCGGCATCCTTCCCGGGCTCGTCGTGGTCTCCGTGGTCCTCAGGGCCGGCGGCGTCCGCGCCGGTCCCGGGCTCCGCCGCAGGCGCTCCGGCCGGCTGAGCGCCTGCGGCGGAGCCGCCGCTGTCCCCGCCGAGGACGACGTCCGAGCAGGTGTAGAAGGCCTCCGGACTGTCGGAGCGCTGCCACACGCTGTAGATCAGATGGCGGCCCTCCCGCTCGGGGATCTCCATGCCGAAGACGTAGGCGCCTTCCTCCAACGGCGGATCGGTGACCTCGCCGAAGGACTCCAGGTCCGCCCAGCGCAGCGGCTGCGTCGGGTCGTACCCCTCCCGCGTGATGAACAGCTCGAAGGACCCGGTGTGCGGCGCGCTGGCCGCGTACCGGAAGGTGTGGGAACCGCTGCTGAGTTCGGTGGCCGGCCAGTCGGCGCGGGGCTGGTCGAGCCCTGCGTACTTGTCGCGGCCCGCGCTGCACAGTGTGCCGTCCGGAATGAGGTCGCGGTGCCGTCCGTCGGCGTTCGCGAGGTTGACTTCGTTCCAGTCGTAGAGGGGCTGCGTGCCGCCGATGGCCACCATTTCCTTGCAGGCGTCCGACTGCGGGTTCTCCGGACCCTCCTGGTGGCACGTCGAGATCCGGCTGACCGGGTTGTCCATCGACCCGTGCGCTGCGGCGGGGACGGCTGCCATCAGGCTGAGCGCCAGTGGGGCGACGGCGAGGGCGCCGACAGTGGCTGCCTTGCGACGGACGGTCATGGGGGGAGTCTCCTTCGGCTGGGACGAATGCCGGCGGGCCGGGAGCCGGTCCCGGCTGGACACCGGCTCCGCGAACTTCGCCCGACGTCTTGGACGTTAGCCGCGCTCACCAGGGATTTCGGCCCTCCGAGGGCTCGCGGGACGATCCTTATGGTCCTCTTAAGGAAGGGCTCACGAGCGGTTAAGAACAGCCGGCCGGGGAGCGCGGAGTCCGCCGTTCCGGTGCGCACGGACGGCCCGCGGCCCGGCACCGTTCTGCGTCCGGCACAATCGGCCGGGTGAAGGTCACCATTGATCAGCAGATCCCGACCGCGCCGTACGAGCAGCTGCGCGCCCAGATCGCCCGACAGGCCAGGGAAGGGACGCTGCCGGCCGGTTACCGGCTGCCGACCGTGCGCGGCTTCGCGGGGGAGTTGGGGCTCGCTGCCAACACGGTTGCCAAGGCGTACCGTGCCCTGGAGGCCGACGGAGTGATCGAGACCCGAGGCCGCAACGGTACGTTCATCGCCGCGGTGGGGGGCGCCGCCGAGCAGGAGGCGGTGACCGCTGCCCTGGAGTTCGCCCGGCGCGCCCGCCGTCTCGGTCTGGACCGTGACGCGGCGCTCACCGCGGCGGAGGACGCCGTCCGGGCGGTCTACGAGGCCCCCTGACCCTTCCGAGCCGCCCCGCTCTCCGTGCACGGCGGGTGCGGCACCTGGCTGGGGCCGCACCCGGCCGGGGTGATTTTCGTTTGGCGGGGCAGCCGATTTCCTCCGCCGGCGCGAGGAGCAGGCCGCGCGCTCGGAACGGCCCAGACAGTTGCCGACCTCGGGCAGCTCGGCACCGTCACGCACATCGAACCATCAAGCACGCGCTGACTGTGGTCTCCGGACCCCCGTGCAACACTGCGGCACATGTCCCTCGCCGATCTCCGTCTTGCCCAGTGGCGGTCTGTCGACCGGCCGGCCGCACACCGCATCGCCTCCGAGGCCGCGGAGCTGGTCGGGGGGCGCGTGACCGCCGTCGAAACCGTTGAGCACCTCAACGCCCCACTGCATCGTGTCCGGATCGAGCGGAATGATCAGGAATTCGCGCTGATACCCGGCGGCACGGTGGTGCTCGGCTTCGATCTCGACGCCTGGCAGCCGACGCCCGAGCAGGCTGCCGATTTCGCGGAGAGCCTGGGTCACGGCTTCGGCCGTGGTCCCGACCTCCGGGCGCACCTCGCCCACGTGCTCAGCCCACGCCGACGTGTCACCCTGGCCACCGTGCTCATGGCCGTGGAGGCCGAGGACCTGACCGGACTACCCGCCGACACTCCGGCCGTGCTCGCGGCTCGCGGCCTGCGGATGCCGAGCTCGGACGAGTGGGAGCACGCCTGCGGAGCCGGTGCCACCACGCTCTTCCGGTGGGGCAACACCTGTCCCCTCGACCGTACCCCCACCGGCGATCACTCCGGGCCGCACAAACAGCTGAACGCCTTCGGCCTGCGGATCGCCCACAACACCTACAGTTCGGAATTGACCAGCGACGTCACCGCAGTACACGGTGGTGACGGCGGCGAGTCGGTATGCGGCGGCTACGGCTGCATGTTGGCCTGGCTGCCCCTGGCCACCGCCAACCGCAACCCTTCCATGGTCGAGTTCGTGTACGGCCCGGACGGAGAAGACCTCTGCGAGGGCTTCTCCACCCGGCCTGTGCTGACGCTCTGAGCCTGCGGCCGGACGGGCCCCCCGCGCACCACGGAGACGTCAGCACCGCACCGGTCCGACCCGCGCGGGCGGCCTGTCAGGCGTGTCGGGACGGGGCACGGCACTACCTGCGGATCCCTGGCCTACGATCACGTGGTGGCTCATTTCCGCGTGGCGCGTCAGTCGTCACTGTCCCCGGCCGAGGCATGGCAGCGGCTCACGGACTGGCCGCGGCACGGCGCCCACGTACCGCTGACCGAGGTCACCGTCGAGCCGCCCGGGCCGACGCGCCCGGGCACACTGGTCGTGGCACGCACCGGGATCGGCCGGCTCGCGTTCGACGATCCGATGGAGGTCGTGCGCTGGGACCCGCCCCTGGGCGATCGTCCGGGCACGTGCCGACTGGAGAAGCGCGGCTCGGTGGTCGAGGGGTGGGCGGACATCGAGGTGTCCTCCCGTAACGGCCGGTCACAGGTCGTATGGAGCGAGGACGTACGGGTGCGGAAGCCCTTGCGGCTGTTCGACGCGCCCGTGGCCTGGTCGGGGCGCCTGCTCTTCGGCCGTCTGGTGAGGGCTCTCCTCAAGGAGTAGGACCGAGCCGCGACCCGGTGCTCGCGAGGGCCGGAGTATGGGCCAACACCGTTGTGGGCAGGCTGATTACAGAGGCCGGAATACCCATGGGTTGCGTCCGGGCGTTAGGGTTACTGTGCCCGCACCGGGTGCCCTCGTACGGGTGGGAGAGTCATGGAGCAGATAACAGCGCGCAGCAGGCCCCGAGTGCCTGCTGTCAACTGCGGGAGCGGTTCCTCCGGTTCGCGGCTGGACCGTCACCTCAGCGTGCTCTCCGGCCCGGCCGTGCCCCAGCGTGAAGCCGACGAGGCGACCATGCTGATGCGTGAGCTGACCAGGCGTGACACACAGCGCACCGCCGCCGCGAGGGGAGCGCAGGTTCTGCTGTTCGCTCCGCTGCGGCGACTGCGCCGCACACTGTTCGGCGGGCGCGGCTGACCGGCCGGTACGACGACGTGACCGGGGTCGCCGCCCTTCTTTTCACTGCGGGGCGGCGTCCACGGACACGGCGAAGGAGAATCGGTCGCCCCGGTAGTGGATCCGCACCACATCCACCGCGCGGTCCTTCTCGTCGTAGGCGATGCCCGTGCAGTGCAGGATGGGACTGAGCAACGGCACGTCGAGGAGCTGGGTCGTCTGCGGATCGGCGAGCCGCGCCTGCACCGTGTTCGCGATCCTGGTGACGGTCACGCCGGCGCGGTCCCGCAGTATCTTCGTCATCGGCCAGCGCTTCAGGTCCGCCGGGTCGAGGCGCTCCGCCACCTCCGCGGGGAGCAGGTTCTCCGCCCAGTTGGAGGGTTCGCCGCTGGTCCGGTCGCAGCGCAGCCGGCGGAAGCTGATGACCTCGGAGAGCCCGGGAAAATACTCGGCGAGCTCGGGGGGCACCGGCACGGGCCCGTGGCCGAGCAGCGTCGTCACGTCTCCGGACTGCTGGGCCACGATGGCGTCCACGGAGCCCAGCAGCCGTACCGGCGCCCCGCGGCGGACGTCCGGTTCGATGAAGGTCCCCCGGCGGCGGTGCCGGCTGATCAGCCCTTCGGTCTCCAGCTCCTTGAGGGCCTGCCGCATGGTCAGGACGCTCACCCCGTAGTGCTCGGCGAGCTGTTCCTCGGTCGGCAGGCGCAGGGGTGCCTCCCGGGCACGGCCGAGTATGGAAGCTCGCAAGGACTGCGACACCTGATACCAGAGCGGCAGCTTCCGGTTCAGCTCGAGTGAGTCGGGAGCGAAAACGGTCACGGCTGGCCCTCCGGACGACGAGGCGAGGAGATGGCTTCAGAGACTGAAGTTGCGTGCAAGACCATCCCACACCTGGTCGTACCCGTGCTGCAGCTGTCCACCGGAGCGCGCCTGCTCGGTGAGGGTCACCGGCCAGCGGGTTTCGAACATGAAGGCGAGGCCGTCGTCGGTCTTCTGCGGCACGAGGTCGGCGGCGCTTGCCCGGTCGAAGGTCTCCCGGTCGGGGCCGTGCGCCGACATCATGTTGTGCAGCGAGCCGCCGCCGGGGCGGAAGCCCTCGGCCTTGGCGTCGTAGGAGCCGCTGATCAGGCCCATGTACTCGCTCATCACGTTGCGGTGGAAGTACGGCGGGCGAAAGGTGTCCTCGCCGACCAGCCAGCGGGGAGCGAAGACCACGAAGTCGATGCCGGCCAGCCCCGGGGTGTCGGAGGGCGAGGTGAGCACCGTGAAGATCGAGGGGTCGGGGTGGTCGTAGCTGATGCTCCCCAGCACGTTGAAGCGTCGCAGGTCGTAGAGGTAGGGCACGTGGGTGCCGTGCCAGGCGACGACGTCCAGCGGCGAGTGGCCGTAGGTGGCCGCCCAGAGGTTCCCGCAGAATTTGTTGATCACCTCCACGGGCCGTTCGATGTCCTCGTAAGCGGCTGACGGCGCCAGGAAGTCGCGGGCGTTGGCCAGCCCGTTCGCGCCGACCGGGCCGAGGTCCGGCAGCACGAACGGACGTCCGTAGTTCTCGCAGACGTATCCCCGGGCGGTGCCGTCCGGCAGGTCCGCGCGGAAGCGCACCCCGCGGGGGATCAGCGCGATGTCACCCGGGGTCGCCCGGATGATCCCGAACTCGGTGTGCAACTGCAGCGTGCCGTGCTCCGGGACGATCAGCAGCTCACCGTCGGAGTTGCTGAACACCCGGTCCCGCATGGAGGTGTTGGCGGCGTAGAGATGGATGGCCAGGCCGCTGCGCTGCCGGATGTCGCCGTTTCCGCCCAGGGTCCGGAGCCCGGTGATGAAATCGGTGTCCGGCGCGGGCTCGGGCAGTGGGTCCCAGCGCAGCCGGTTGGGGTCGGGCTCGGTCTCCGTGAACGGCGCGCCGCGCAGCCCTCCGTTGGCGATCCGGGCGAACGGAGGATGCACCGCGGAGGGCCGGATGCGGTAGAGCCACGAGCGCCGGTTCTGTGCCCGGGGTTCGGTGAAGGCGCTGCCGCTCACCTGCTCGGCGTACAGCGCCAGCGGAGGGCGCTGCGGCGAATTCTGCCCGACCGGGAGCGCGCCGGGGACGGCCTCGCTGCTGTGCTCGTTCCCGAAGCCCGGAGAATACGCAGGCTTCCCGGGGTGCTCGCTGCTCATGTCGGTAGCTCCCGCCGCTCAACTAATCCTGTACTGAACCATAGGAATGAATACGGGGCGCGTCAACGACTCCGACGGAGCGGCCCGCCTTCCGGTTGCATTTCTCCTTTGGCGGCCGGGTGATCCGGGCGAATCTTCTTTCGGTGCGCGCGGGGATCACAAAAGATGAACATTGCTCTACTCTCGGCGCATGCTGAGCCTCCGGAGGGTCCTCACCGTTCTGGCCGCACTGACCGCCGTCCTGACCGGCGCCACTCCCGCACTTGCCCACGACGAACGGGAGGTGGACTTTCCCGACGGCACGCACGGCGTACCGCAGTACCGGGAGGAGGATCCCGACCTCCTGGTGTGCAAGACCGATCCGGGCGACTTCGCCGACCGGATCGCGGGTTTCCCGGCTCCGCTGCGCGAACGGAACGAGCAGCTCTTCGCGCGCTGTACGGAGGAGGGATTCCGGCATCTCCAGGAGGCGGTGAACGCCGTCGAGGAGCCGGGGACGACCATCGCGCTGCTGCCGGGGGAGTACCACGAGGAGCCCTACCGGGCCGAGCCCACCGGCGCCTGCGCCGAACTCGACGCCCCCACTTCCCGGTTCGGGGTGACCGAGTACCAGGTGCTGACCTGGGAACAGCAGCTCCAGTGCCCGCACAACCAGAATCTGGTCGCCGTTCTCGGAATCGAGGACCTGCAGATCGAGGGCACCGGAGCCGGCCCCGAGGACGTCGTCATCGACGCCGGGTACACCAAGCTCAACGCGATCCGGGCCGACCTGGCCCACGGAATCTACCTCCGCAACCTCACCGCCCAGCGGACCCTGTTCAACGCGGTCTACATCCTGGCCACCGACGGCTTCGTGATCGACCGGGCGACCGGCCGGTGGAACGAGGAGTACGGATTCCTCACCTTCGCCAGCGACAACGGCCTCTACACCGGCTGCGAGGCATACGGCAACGGCGACTCCGGCATCTACCCGGGAAGCGCCTCCGACATCAACGCCGGAGTCGACGGATACGAGGTGGAGCGCTACGCGATCGAGATCACCGGCTGCCGGTCCCACCACAACATGGTGGGCTATTCCGGCACCGCGGGTAACTCCGTGTGGGTGCACGGCAACGAGTTCGACCACAACCAGGCCGGTGCCTCCATGGACAGCGTCTTCCCCGGACACCCCGGCCTGCCGCAGAACCACGCGCTGTTCGAGAACAACCTGATCCACACCAACAACCAGAACTACTACGGTCACGTCCGGGACGGCACCTGCTCCCTGCCGGTCGCGGAGCGGGGCTACGAGGACGGAGTGGTCTGTCCGGCGGTCTCCATGCCGCCCGGCACCGGCATCATCACCGCCGGAGGCAACTGGAACCTGTTCCGCGGCAACCATGTGTACGGACACCAGCGCACCGGGTTCTACCTCACTTCCGCACCCGCGTTCCTCCGGGAGGAGACCGCGCTCGGCAAGCAGGCCGACACCTCGCACCGCAACCGCTACGACGACAACGTCCTCGGCCTGACCCCGGACGGCGAGGCCCGCCCCAACCGGCTCGACGCCTGGTGGGACGGCCAGGGACGGAACAACTGCTGGCAGTCCGGCACCGGCAGCAGCAACCCTCCGGTACTCCCGGTCTGCGGGGACGGCCCCACGGAGGTGTCCGGCAGCTCCCACCGGCTGATCGGCGAGCCGGCCAAGATGGCCCACCAACTGGTCTGCGCCGGCTACGACATCGGCACCGCCACCGTGCCGGCCGGCTGCGACTGGTACGGCGCCCGCGGCATCGAACGTGTGGAGACCCAGCTCGCGCTCGCCGTCAGCGTCCTCCTGGCCGCGGTCGGCGGCATGCTGTGGCGGCGCCGTCTGCGGCACAGCCGGACCGCGGCGACGGCGGCCGCCCTCGGCGCCGCGGGTCTGGTGCTGAACGTCGTCGGGGCGACCGGCTCCTGGGCCCACACCGCCGTGGTACCGCTGGCCCTCCTGCTGCTCGGCCTGTGGTGGACGGGCACCGGCCTGGCGCTGCGCGGGACACGGCCCGCTTTCGCCTGGACGACCCTCGCGCTCGGTGGTCTCGCCCTGCTCGACGCCTTCGACAAGTCCGTGCTGCTGGTGCCCTGGCTGCCGGTGAGCCCGGCCTGGCTGCAGCTTCTCCTGGGCCTGGTCTGGGTTGTCTGGGCGGTCGTCGTCGCCGCCCGTGAACCGTCCGCTCCACGCTCCGGGCCCGCCGCGGAGCAGCGCGAGCCCGCCGTGTCCGGCGCGTGAACCCGGCCCGCCGGAGGACGGGTTCACGCGTGCGGCGCGGCGTCCGCCGCCGTCCGGTCGCCGTCGCCGGCCTGCTGTGCGCAGCGGGCCTGGCAGCCGTCGGGTGCGGCGGCGACTCAGGTGGGCCGGAGCCGGCCACCGGCTCCGGCGGGCCGGGCTCCGTCACCATGGAGATCACCGTCAGCGGCCGTACCGTCGAGCCGCCTCCCGGCCGGACCGCTGTGCCGCGGGGCGCCGAGGTCACGCTGCACGTGACGGGAGACACCGCGGACGAGGTGCACGTGCACGGCTACGACCGGCTCGCCGAACTGCACCCCGGCGAGCGGACCACGCTCTTCTTCACCGCCGACCGGACCGGGCTGTTCGAGGTCGAGACGCACGGCAGCGGCCTCGTCCTCACCCAGCTGGAAGTACGGTGACGCCGATCGCCCACGGCATCGGCGGACAGCACGACCTGCCGCTCTCCCCGTTCTACGCCTTCGCCGGTGCTTTCGCCGCCCTGCTGGTCTCCTTCCTGGCGCTCGGCCTCCTGTGGTCCCGCTCGCGGTTCCGTGGAGACCTGGCCGGACGCCCCCTGCCGCCGGCCCTCCAGCGCGCGGCGGACGCCCCTCTCACCCGCAAGCTGCTGCGCGCCCTCGGCCTGGCCGCCTACCTCCTCACACTGGCCGCAGCCCTCTTCGGCAGCCCCGACCCGCAGGCGAACCCCGCCCCGGGACTGCTGTACGCGGTGCTCTGGGCCGGCCTCGTCCCCGTGTCGCTGCTGCTCGGCCCGGTATGGCGGCTGCTCGACCCGTTGCGCACCCTGCACGCCCTGGCCTGCCGCGCCACGGGACGGGACGCCTCCGCGGGCCGCCGGGAACTGCCGGACGGGCTCGGCCACTGGCCCGCTGCCGCAGGGCTGCTCGCCTACGCCTGGACCGAGCTGGCCTCCCCGGACGCCACCGCACCGGCCACCGTCGCGGCGTTCCTGGTGGGCTACAGCCTCGCCCAGCTCGCCGGAGCGGCCCGCTACGGCGACCGATGGTTCGACCGCTGCGACGCCTTCACCGTCTACTCCGCCCTCATCGGCAGCCTCGCCCCGCTCGGCCGCCGCCACGACGGCCGGCTGGTGCTGCGCCTCCCGTTCCACGGACTCGACGCCATTCCCCGCGTCCCCGGACTGACCGCGACCGTCTGTGTGCTGCTCGGCGCCACCGGCTACGACGGCTTCACCAGTGCGCCGCTGTGGGTGCGGACCGTGCAGTCCGGCCCACTGGACCCCACGCTGATCCGCACGCTCGGCCTGCTGGCCACCATCGCCCTGGTCGCGCTGGTGCACGGCGCGTGCACCACGGCCGCCCGGCGGATCGCCGGACGGACCGGCGACCTGCCGGGCCTGTTCGCCCACGCCCTGGTCCCGGTCGCGGTCGGGTACCTGATCGCGCACTACCTCACGCTGCTGCTGTCCGAGGCCCCGCGCACCGTCGTGCTGCTCGCCGACCCGTTCGCCACCGGCGCCGGCACTGCTGTCCCGGCGTCCGCCGCGCTTCCGGGCGCCGGCACGGTTGCCGCGACGCAGGTCCTGGCGATCGTGCTCGGCCATGTCGGGGGAGTGGTCGCCGCCCACGACCGGGCGGTGCGTCACTTCCCGGCCGAGCGGGCTCTCGCCGGTCAGATTCCGCTGCTCGTGCTGATGATGTGCTACACCCTGGGTGGCCTGACGCTGCTCTTCCTCGGCTGACCGGGCAGGATGGACCCGTGCAGAGCCCTTCATCCTCCTTGCGCCGGAGACCCGTGCAGCAGCGCAGCGCCGACCGGCTCGACCGGATCCTGGACGCCTGCGCCCGGGTTCTGGACGAGAGCGGATACGAGGCTCTGACCACGCGGGGGGTCGCCGTCCGGGCGGACGTTCCGATCGGTTCGGTGTACCGCTTCTTCGCGGACAAGCGGGCCATGGCCGAAGCCCTCGCCCGGCGCAACCTGGACGCTTACACCGCACAGGTGGAGAACCGGCTGCGAGGGCTTCCCGGCGACGGCTGGCGTGCCGGGCTCGACGTGTGCTTCGACACGTACGTCGACATGAAGCGCACCGTACCCGGCTTCATCCTTCTCGACTTCGGGCCGCCGGACGGCCGGGACACCGGAGAGGTCAACCGGCGGGTCGCCGAGCAGTTGCACGGCCTGCTGACGGGCCACCTGGGACGGGACCCGTCCGGTGGCCGGCTCGCGCTGGCCTGCCTGGTCGGCGTGCACGCGGCTGACGCGCTGCTGGGTCTCGCGTTCCGCACCGACCCGGAGGGCGACCAGGCGCTCATCGCCGAGACCCGGGCGCTGCTGCGCACCTACCTGGCCGACGTGCTCGACCGGCAGTGACGAGGAGGTCCGCGGTGATCCCGAGGGTGAGGCCGGGCCGCCGGCCTCACCCGCTCAGCGCGGCCGGGGAGCGGCCGGGCACCCGGTCAGCAGCCCCCGCCGGGTACCCGTTCCGCCCGTGCCCGGGCACGGGCCAGCAGCCCGGCCACCCCCCGGCGCCTGCGGTGCGGGTGCAGCATCCGGCACATCCGGCGCAGGGCGTCCTCCACCTCCCCGGAGCGCAGCCCCACCGGGCTGTGCGTCAAGCGCAGCCAGGCGGCGCACGCCTCGTCCAGACGGCCGGTGCGCAGGAGCAGTTCCGCGGACCGTGCGTGGGTCAGCGCCCGCCCCCGCACGTCGGTGTCCGCCCGGGCCGCGGTGGACCGGTGCAGCGCGGCCAAGGCGCCGGACATGTCCCCCAGCGCATCGAGGGCGCGCGAGACCTGGAAGTGCAGAGCCGCCTCCGGGTAGGCGGCGAACGGGCCGGCGGCACCGCTCGCCCGCTCGGTGGCATGTTCCGCGCCGGAGATCGCGGCCAGGGCACCGCGCCGGTCACCGACCCGGCCCAGGACGACGGCGAGCTGCGCCTGTACGTAAGCCTGCTGGGCCGGGGGCCGGGCCGGCGCGGCCCCTGCTGCGGCCTCGGCGAGCCGGAGGGCGGAGGGCAGCTGGCCGAGCCGCTCCGCCTGGGTGCTCATCGCCCGCAGCACCACGCTCCAGGTCTGCCGGTCCCCGGCCTCCGCGGCCAGCAGGTGGGCGCAGGTGAAGTACTGCTGGGCAAGCCCCTGCCGCAGCCCGTCCTGGTACATCCGGGCGAGCAGGAAGGCCAGCCGGGAGGCAGCCGTCATCAGCTCGCGGCGCACCGGCCCGAGTCCGGGGGAGCGCAGCAGCGGGAACACCTCACCGGCAAGGTGGGCGGAGAGCGTGCTCCGGTCGGGCCGGCCGCCGTGAGCGTTGAACGAGGCGGCGAAGCGCCGGGCGGTGTCGTGCAGGGCGAGGACGGTCTCGCGGTGGGGGACGGGCCCGCCGCCGGGTTGCCGCGCCGGCTGCCGAGCGGGGAGTGCGGGCACTGCCGCGTCGAGGGCCCGGTAGGGCCGCTGGAGCGGCTCGCGGCAGTGGGGATCCGCGGTGGAACGGGACAGGGCGAGGAAGCGGCCGACCGGGTCCTGAGTTCCCGGCTCAGGGGTTGCCGCCTCGAAGCCCGCGGTCTCCGGGCGGACGAGCCGCCCGGTGCGCCGGGACAGAGCCTCCGCGACGAGGCTCGGGACCGGGGCCCGCGGCTCGGTGCCGGCCAGCCAGTGGGCGACAGCCGTGCGGTCGTATCGCAGTGCGAGGCCTGTCTCACCGCCCAGGGTGTTGACCGCGCGGGCCAGGCGCTCCTGGGTCCAGCCGGCCTCTCGCAGGAGCCCGCGCAGCAGATCGTTGGGGGCGCGGCGTGGTGACATCCCCCCTTGCTCTCACAGCTGCGGAGGCTGCGGCAGAGGCGCACGGGCGCATCCGCGCGGTGGACGTGCCCCTCGTTCACGCCCTCGGGTTATCTTTCGGGCAACCGCCCGATTCCTGGTGGCCCGCCGGGTCGCCCGTGTCCTCCCCGGCCAGAGGGCCGGCGATTCCTCGGAGGTGGCCGATGAACGACCCCCGCTTGTACGTCACCGCCCCGGCACCGGCCGTGGCCTCACCGGCCCCGGCCGCCCGGCAGCGGGCGCTCCGGGCGGGCCCTCGGCCGGGCTGCGGGAAGAGGGTGCCCGAAGAGGGAGGCGGGCCGGAAGTGAGACACGGCACCCCCCTCGTTGCTGACACCTCAAACTAGCGGCGCTAGTTTGTGCGTATGCAGCCACACGACGGAATGTTCATCGACGGCGGCTGGCGGCCGGCCGTCGGCACCGATGTGATCGACGTACGGAATCCGGCGACCGAACAGGTCATCGGGGCGGTGCCGGCCGGGACCGCGGAGGACGTGGACGCGGCGGTGCAAGCGGCCCGTGCGGCCCTCCCCGGGTGGGCGGCCACCGCCCCCGGGGAGCGGGCCGCGCGCATCGCGGCGCTGCGTGACGCACTCGCCGCCCGGCAGGAGGAGATCGCCGAAACCGTCACCGCCGAGCTGGGCTCGCCGATCGGCTTCTCCCGGAAGGTGCACGCGGGAGTGCCCGTAGCGGTGGCCGGCAGCTACGCCGGGATCGCCGCGGAGTTCCCCTTCGAGGAGCGGGTCGGCAACTCCCGGGTGTTCCAGGAACCCGTGGGAGTGGTGGGCGCCATCACGCCGTGGAACTACCCGCTCCACCAGATCGTCGCGAAGGCCGCGCCGGCCCTCGCCGCGGGATGCACGCTCGTGCTCAAGCCCGCGGAGGACACTCCGCTGGTCGCCCAGCTCTTCGCGGAGGCTGTCCAGCAGGCCGGGGTGCCCGCCGGCGTCTTCAACCTGGTCACCGGCCGCGGCACGGTCGCGGGGGCTGCCCTGGCCGGACATCCTGACCTGGACCTGATCTCCTTCACCGGCTCCACCGCTGTCGGCCGCCGCATCGGGGCGGCGGCGGGCGGCGCGGTCAAGCGGGTGGCCCTGGAGCTCGGCGGCAAGTCCGCCAATGTCATCCTGCCCACCGCCGACCTGGCCAGGGCGGTCAGGACGGGCGTCGCCAACGTCATGGGCAACTCCGGTCAGACCTGCAGCGCATGGACCCGGATGCTGGTGCACACCGACCAGTACGACGAGGCCGTGGAACGGGCCGCCGCGGCGGTCGCGACATACGTTCCCGGAGATCCCCGGCAGGACACCACCCGACTCGGCCCGCTGGTCAACGCCGCCCAGCGGGACCGGGTCAACGGCTACATCGTCCGCGGCACCGAGGAGGGCGCGACCGTGGTGGCGGGCGGCCCCGGCGCGCCCGACGGGCCGTCCACCGGCTACTACGTCCGGCCCACTGTCTTCGCCGAAGTCGGCCCGGACATGACGATTGCCCAGGAGGAGATTTTCGGGCCGGTGCTCTCCCTGCTGAGGTACCAGGACACCGAGGACGCGCTGCGCATCGCGAACGGCACGGTCTACGGACTGGCCGGTGCGGTGTGGGCCGGGTCCGAGGAGGAAGCGGTGGCTTTCGCCCGCCGGATGGAGACCGGCCAGGTCGACATCAACGGCGGGCGGTTCAATCCCCTGGCGCCCTTCGGCGGCTACAAGCAGTCGGGGGTGGGCCGGGAGCTCGGCTCCCACGGGCTGGCCGAGTTCCTGCAGACCAAGTCCCTCCAGCTCTGACACCTCTTCCGTCCCAGCCCCTCCGTCCCCAGGAGTCCACCGCATGGTCCGCGCCGCTGTCCTGCCCGCCGTCGGAGCCCCGCTGGAGCTTGCCGACATCGAACTCCCGGAGCCCGGGCCGGGCCAGGTCCGGGTCCGTCTCGCCGCCGCCGGGGTGTGCCACTCCGACCTCTCCCTGACCAACGGCACTCTGCGTCAGCCCGTACCGGCCGTGCTCGGACACGAGGGCTCCGGGACCGTGGTCTCCGTCGGTGAGGGAGTGACCTCCTTCACCGACGGGGACCGGGTGGTGCTCAACTGGGCGCCCTCCTGCGGGACCTGCGAGTTCTGCGGACGTCTCGCCGAACCCTGGCTGTGTGCGAACGCCAATGCCGCCACCACGCGGCCGTACGCCCGCACAGCTCAGGGAGCCGATCTCTATCCCGGGCTGAGCGTCGCCGCCTTCGCCGAGGAGACCGTCGTCCCCGAACGCGCCGTGCTGCCGCTTCCGGAGGGAGTGCCGCTCGTCGACGCGGCACTGCTGGGCTGCGCGGCCCTCACCGGCTACGGCGCCGTGCACAACTCCGCCCGGGTGCGTGCGGGCGAGACGGTGGCCGTCTTCGGCGTCGGCGGGGTCGGTCTCGCGGTGCTGCAGGCGGCCCGGATCGCGGGCGCGGCCCGCATCTTCGCGGTCGATGTCGCGCCGGAGAAGGAGCAACTCGCCCGGGGGGCGGGGGCCACCGACTACCTCGTGGCCTCGGAGGGCACCGCGAAGGAGATCCGCGGGCTCACCGGCAGGCTGGGCGTGGACGTGGCGGTGGAGTGCGTCGGCCGGGCCGTGACCATTCGTACGGCCTGGGAGTCCACCCGGCGCGGCGGGCGGACCACGGTCGTCGGCATCGGCGGCAAGGACCAGCAGGTGACGTTCTCGGCCCTGGAGATCTTCCACTTCGCACGGACGCTGTCGGGGTGCGTCTACGGCGACTTCGACACCGACCGGCATCTGCCGGTCCTGGCCGGGCACGTCCGGGACGGGCGGTTCGACCTGGGGGCGCTGGTGACCGAGCGGATCGGCCTGGACGGTATCCCCGCGGCGTTCGAGGCGATGCTGGCCGGCCGCGGCGGCCGGTCGCTGGTCGTCTTCGACTGACGGCTCCCGGTGCCGCGGTGGGCCTGTCCGGCCCGGGCCGGACAGGCCCACCGCGGACACCCGGCCCGGGCCGGAGGGCTCAGGGGCCGGACGGCTCCGGGGCCGGGGTGACCGCCGTGGTCCGGCCGGGTCCCTCGGCGTACTGCGCGATCAGCCCGTCCACCAGGGCGCGCAGGCCGGTCTCGAACGCGCCGTCGTCCACCTGCTGCTGATGCTCGGCCAGCAGGTGAGCCTGGTCGAGGTGCGGATAGTCCCGGGCGTAGAGCGCGGCGTCGTCGACGAAGCCGCGGGCGAACGAGCCGAGGGCCGACCCGGCCACGAAGTACCGCATGGCCGCACCGATGTGGGTGGCCTGTGCCCGGGACCAGCCCGCCCGGGTCATGGCGCCGAACACGGCGTCCGCCATCCGCAGCTGGCTGGGCCGGCGGCCGGGCCCCTGGGCGAGATACGGAACGATGTGCGGATGCGCACGGAGCGCCGCGCGGTAGGACCGGGCCCACTCCACCAGCGCGGCCGGCCAGGGGGAGCCGTTGTCGAACATGGCCACCTCGACAGGCGCGCAGACCGTGTCGGCGACCGCGTCCAGGATGTCGTCCTTGGTGCGGAAGTGGTGGTAGAGCGAAGGTCCGCTGACCCCGAGCTCCGCGGCCAGCCGCCGGGTGGAGACCGCCTGCAGACCTTCCGCGTCCACCAGCCGCAGAGCGGTGGCGACGATCCGGTCACGGGTGAGCAGGGGCTTGCGAGGACGGGCCATGGCACTCATAGTAGAGCCGACCACAGAAACTAGCACTGCTAGTTAAACTTGCGCGGCAGAGCTCGCCCGACCGTGCGACGAGGAAAGACGAAGAGGTGCGCCGTGGACCTTGCGCTGTCCCAGGAGCAGGCCGCCGTCCGCCGGCTGGCCAAGGAGTTCGTCGACCGGGAGATCGCTCCGCACGCCACGGAGTGGGACCGGGCGGAGAGCATCGACCGGTCCGTGGTCACCCAGCTGGGCGAGCTGGGTTTCCTCGGTCTGACCATTCCGGAGGAGTACGGCGGGTCCGGCGGCGACCACCTCTCGTACTGCCTGGTGACGGAGGAGCTGGGGCGGGGCGATTCCGCGGTCCGCGGTGTCCTGTCCGTGTCGCTGGGGCTGGTGGCGAAGTCCGTCGCCGCGTGGGGGAGCGAGGAGCAGAAGCACCAATGGCTGCCGGGCCTGTGCTCCGGTGAGGCCATCGGCTGCTTCGGCCTCACCGAGCCGGGCACCGGCTCCGACGCCGCACACCTCACCACCCGTGCCCGGCGTGCGGACGGGGCCACCGGGGACTGGGTCATCGACGGCACCAAGATGTTCATCACCAACGGCACCTGGGCCGATGTGGTGCTGCTCTTCGCCCGCACGGGGGAGGACCCCGGCCACCGGGGCGTCTCGGCCTTTCTCGTCCCGGCCGGCACCCCGGGGCTGACCCGCCGCGAGATCCACGGCAAGCTCGGTCTCCGTGGCCAGGCAACCGCGGAGCTGGTCCTGGAAGGGGTCCGGGTGCCGGACTCCGCCCGGCTCGGTCCGGAGGGCAAGGGTTTCTCCGTCGCCATGTCCGCGCTGGCCAAGGGGCGGATGTCGGTCGCCGCCGGCTGCGTGGGCATCGCCCAGGCCTGCCTCGACGCCGCGGTCGGATACGCGGGGCAGCGGGAGCAGTTCGGCACCCCGATCGCCGGTCACCAGCTCGTGCAGGAGCTGATCTCCGACATCGCCGTCGATGTCGCCGCCGCCCGGCTGCTCACCTGGCAGGTGGCCGACCACATCGAGCGCGGGCTTCCCTTCGACACCGAGGCGTCCGTCGCCAAGCTGTACGCGGGCGAGGCCGCGGTGCGTGCTGCCAACAACGCCCTTCAGGTCTTCGGGGGTTACGGCTACATTGATGAGTATCCGGTCGGCAAGCTGCTCCGCGATGCCCGTGTCATGACCCTCTACGAGGGCACCAGTCAGATCCACAAGCTGCTCATCGGGCGGGCGCTGACGGGAGTATCGGCTTTCTGAGCGGTGGCGGCGCGGTCTCCGGGTCGCGCTCTTCCGGCCCCCGCGGGGGTGAGGCGGAGCGCTGCCGGGCGGGGAGGCGCCCGGACGTCCGCGGCTCTCGGTGGCTAAGCGCCCGCTCAGGGACCCTGTATGGTGTTCGCCCGGTCGACAGAAGCGGGGCGAGTGACACATGGCGGCGAAGCAAGGGCCCGAGAGCGCGGTGGGGAACAGCGGGGAGGCGGCGGCCCCGGACACGGCCCAGCGGCTGCTGCAGGCGGCTGTGGAGGCGTTCGCCGAGCGTGGCTTCCACGCCACCACCACCCGGGACATCGCCGGCCGGGCCGGAATGAGTCCTGCGGCGCTCTACATCCACTACCGCACCAAGGAGGAGCTCCTCTTCCGGATCAGCCTGGTCGGCCACGAGCGGGCGGTGCGGATTCTGACCGAGGCGGCGCAGGGGGCCGGCGGGCCGGCGGAGCGGCTGGCCGTCGCGGTCTCCTCCTTCGTGCGCTGGCACGCCGAGCGCCACACCACCGCCCGGGTGGTCCAGTACGAGCTGACCGCGCTGGGGGAGGAGCACTACGCCGAGATTCTCACCCTGCGGCGGCGGACCGGCGAGATCCTGCGCGGGCTGCTGGAGGAGGGGGCCGCCACCGGCGATTTCCGGGTCGACGACGTCCGGGGCACGGCCCGTGCCGTGCTCTCTTTGTGCATCGATGTGGCAAGGTGGTTCGACGGCAGCGGTTCGCAGAGCCCCGACGAGATCGGCGCGCTCTACGCCGAGCTGGCGCTGCGCATGGCCGGCCGGTCACGTCCTGGTGACAAGGTCCGGTAGGCGCGCCCCCCGGCTGGCGCCCCGGGCCGCCGGCTGATGGGATCAGACCTGACCAGTGCGCGCCACGCGGGAAAAACCGGGAGGGGATGCTCATGTCGCTGAGGGACAACGTGCGGACTGCGGCCAGGTCGGTCGCCCAGGGCGGTGATCCTCGGGAGGCCGTCGGCGGATTGCTCCAGGAGCGGGCCGAGGGCATGGGCGGCGATCCCGAGGACTTCCTGGCCGCCCGGGATCAGGGCGCCTCGGTCGGCACCCGGATCGAGCAGCAGGAGACCTCGCTGAACGGCGCCGGGGAGGCGCTCAACCGCAGCTCGCTGGAGCGGAGCCGCAGCGGCTCCGTACATGTCATCTGTCCCATGGTGATCCCCCGCGGGCGCACCTTCATCACGATGCTCCCCGCGCTGCTGCTGATCGGTCTCGGTGCGGTGGCGAGCGCCGTCCTGCTCGCGGTCGGCGACGGCGGCACCCTGCTGCTCGACCCGGTCTTCGGCATCCATTACTGGCTCCTGGTGCTCGCCGCGACGGCCTTCATGTGGTGGCGGCAGGGCATGGTCATGGTGCCGGACGGCTGCCAGGCGCTGATCACCCGGTTCGGAAAGCTGGAGCAGGTGGTCGGCCCCGGCCGGGTCACCCTGTTGAACCCCTGGAAGCGCGTCTCGTACATCGTCAACACCACGCGCGAGTACCCGTACAACGCCCCGATCCGGGAGGCGCCGACGAAGAGCGGTGTGCAGGCCTCCATCGACCTGTTCGTGCAGTTCCGGATCAATGACCCGGTCGAGTTCATCTACACGCTCGGAGCGGTGCGCGGCTTCGAGGAGAAGCTGAACAACGCCGTCAGCGAGACCACCCGGAGCCTGATCTACGACCAGGAGGCCTCGGCCCTCTACGACATGGTGGGGGAGAACACCAACCGCCTGCTCGACCAGCTCAACCAGCAGTTCAGCCCGGCCGTGGAGCTGACGAACGCCAACATCACCCATGCGGAGCCCTCCAGCAAGGAGTACCGCATGGACCTGGCCGCGCCGGAGATGGTCCGCCTGGCCAAGGAGGCATACACCCACGAGTACGAGCTCCAGCTGCGCAAGGAGCACAACGAGGGCGATCTCACCAAGGAGCTCGCCACCCTCAACGAGACGCTCTCCTCCATCCAGGCCGACATCGCCCAGTACCAGGCGCAGATGGACACCGCCCTGGAACGGGAGACCAACCGCGCCCGCTCGGTGGCCCGGCAGCGCTTCGTGGAGGCGGAGAGCGAGGCCAACGCCAACGCCGCTCTGCTCGAGGCCCAGGCCCTGGACATCCGCGCGGTCAGCGCCGCCGCGGCTCCGGAGATCCTCAACTTCCGCTACCGGCATCATGTGCTCGACAAGCTCGAAGGAGTGTCCGAGCGGATGCCGCAGGTACTGAAGATCGGCGGCGGGGAATCCGCCACCGTCGACTTCCCTCGCATCGCCCGCGGACTCATCGGCGAGACCGGTGCCGAGCTCTTCACCGACGAGGACATGGCCGCCATCCGCAGCCGCCTCACGGAGATCTCCGCCCGGATCGCGGACCGCCAGGAGGAGATCGACGCCCTGCTCGCCAGGGAGCAGACCACCGTCCCGGCACCGGAGATCGACTCCACCGAAGGGGCCGGGGACGAGGCCATCGAGGCGATCCGCCAGTCGGTGTCCGAGGAGGCCATCGGTGAACGGCTGAACGACGCCACCGGCCCGGACGACTCCGGTACCGGCACGCAGCAGGAGGTCAGTGAATGAGCCAGCCGACGCCTGCCGACCGCGGCGGATCCACCATCCAGGAGGCCCTTGCCTCCTGGAGCGACGTCGCCCGGCTCCTCCGGGGCGGTGACAAGGGGGCGCTGGTCCCGGTCGTCATCCCGCGCAACACCCGCCGCACCAGCTGGGCGGTGCTGCTGTGGTTCGGCCTCTTCGCGCTGCTGTCCGGTGTGATGATGCTGATCAACGAGGCACAGGAATCGAGCACGCTCCCCGAGGCCGTCTACCGGGCACTCGCCGTCCCGACCTTCTTCGTCGGAATTCTCTGCCTGCTGCTCGGCGGGCTGTGGTGGTGGCGGTCCTCGATCGTGGAGATCGAGCAGGGCACCGCGGGTGTCCTGACCCGGTACGGAGCCGTCGTCGGGGCCCTCGACCCGGGTCGCCACTACCTGTGGCACCCCTGGTCCCAGGTGGACTTCGTGGTGGACACCTCGACCGAGATCCCGTACTCCGCACCGGTGGTGGCCTGCCCCACCAGGGAGAACGTGCCACTGAAGTCGATCGAGTTCTTCCTGAAGTTCCGCATCACCGACGCGATTCTCTTCGTGCGGACCATCGGCGCGGGCAATTTCGACCTGGTGCTCTCCAACGCGGTCCAGGACGCCATCAGGCAGCGTGGCCGTCAGGTCCGCACCGAGCAGGCCTACGACCTGCGCGGCTCCGACGTGGCGGACATGCAGGAGCTGCTCAACCGCCAGTTGCAGCGCTACGGGGTACGGATCACCGGCAGCAACATCCCCGACGTGCAACTGCCCACCCAGTATCAGAAGCACCTGGCCACCCGGGAGCGGGTCGCCAAGGAGAAGACCGCCTACGAGCAGGAGTGGGAGCTCACCCGCAAGCGGCGCATCGACAACCTGCTCATGGACATCGAGCGGTCCAAGAAGACCCGTGAGGCCAAGGTCATCGAGGTCAACGCGGCGCTGAACCAGGCCCGCAAGGACGTCGCCCAGATGCTCGAGGAGCAGGAGACCGAGGCACAGCGGGTGCGTTTCGAGATCGAGACCCGCGGGCGGACCGGGCTCTCCGCCGCGGAGAACGAGGCCAAGGCCCAGCAGCGGCTGGCTCCCGCCTACCGGGACAACCGCGCGGTGCTCGACTACGAGCTGGCCCGCCGACGGCTGGAGGTCGCCGCGACGCTGGCCGAGCACGCTCCGCAGCCCGTGGTGGTGCAGACCGACGGCAGCTCGGCGGACATGTCCGCGCTCTCCACTCTGCTCACCGCCCAGCTGCTGCCCCAGCTCGCCCGGCGCCGCGGCGGCGGGGCGGCGGGCGAGACCGTGCGCGCCCTCGGCGGCGAGGACGGCAGGCAGCAGGCCGAGGAGGCGCTGCGTCAGGCCCGCGGCGCGCTGTCCGACCGCCCGGACGAGGAGTGAACGCCGGCCGGGGGCGGCACCTCGAGCGCCGCCCCCGGCTCCCCTCCGGTTGTTCGCCCGGAGGCCCTCCCGGTCAGAGGTAGTAGCGGCTGACGCTCTCCGCGACACAGACGGGCTTGGCGCCGCCCTCACGCTCGACGGTGACGGTCAGTGTCAGCTGCACCCCTCCGGTCACCTCGGAGACCTCGGCGATGCGCGCCGTGGCACGCAGCCGCGAACCCACCGGCACGGGGGAGGGGAACCGTACCTTGTTCGTCCCGTA
This sequence comes from Streptomyces sp. ACA25, assembly GCF_028200735.1. Lineage (GTDB taxonomy): Bacteria > Actinomycetota > Actinomycetes > Streptomycetales > Streptomycetaceae > Streptomyces. Next base: position 228,430 of record NZ_JAQKPV010000009.1, on the reverse strand, counting down.
GTTGAGGCCCATCCGGACGCCCTCGACGCTGATCAGCTGCGGGACGAGCGCCGGCAGCAGGGACAGTGTCAGGTATCCGTGTGCGATGGTGGTCTTGAACGGCCCGGACGCCGCGCGTTCGGGGTCGACGTGGATCCACTGATGGTCGCCGGTCGCCTCGGCGAAGAGGTCGATGCGCTTCTGATCGACTTCCAGCCAGTCGCTGGCGCCCAGTTCCTCACCGGCTGCCGCCCGCAGCTCATCGACCGACGCAAAGACCCGGGGCTCTGCCATTGTCAGGTGCCTCCCTCGCAGAAGTGTCCGTACCGCTCTCAGCCCACACGCTAAGCGCTTGCTCAGCATGGCCCGGACTCCGGTGCCTGTCAACGGGGACGCAGCCCTTCCCGAACCACATACCGACTGGTTAGTCTGCCCTGTCGGGCGCGCCGTCACCGGTGGCGCGGCCGAGCCGCGGCTGCGGCGCCTACGCGAGGAGACCGGGAAACATGGAGAGCATGCGGGACACGGCAGTGGTGGTCACGGGAGCGGGCGGAGGCATCGGCGCGGCGCTCGCCAGAAGCTTCGCCGAGCGTGGCGCACGGGTGGTCATCAACGACCTGGACGCCGACAAGGCCCGTGCCGTCGCCGCGGAGACCGGACAGATCGCGGTCCCCGGCGACGCCTCCGACATCGTCCCCGAGGCGATGGAAGCACTCGGCGGAACGATCGACATCTTCTGCGCGAATGCCGGAATCGCCCCGCGGGGCGGCCCGGAGGCCCCGGAAGCGGTCTGGGAGGCCGCCTGGGACGTCAACGTCATGGCGCATGTCCGGGCGAGCCGCGCACTGCTGCCCGACTGGCTGGAACGCGGCAGCGGACGGTTCGTGGCCACCGTCTCCGCGGCCGGCCTGCTCACGGCGCTCGGCTCGGCCCCCTACAGCGTGTCCAAGCACGCGGCGCTCGCCTTCGCCGAGTGGCTCTCGGTCACCTACCGGCACCGCGGCATCGCCGTGCACGCCATCTGCCCGCAGGGAGTGCGGACCGACATGCTGGAGAACGCCGGAGCCATGGGCAGGACGATGCTGGAGCCCGGCGCGATCGAGGCCGAACAGGTGGCGCAGGCGCTGCACGAGGGCATCGCCGAGGACCGCTTCCTGATTCTGCCGCACCCGGAGGCCGCCGAGTACGCTACGGCCCGCGCCGCGGACCCCGAGCGGTGGCTCCGCGGGATGAACCGCGCCCAGCAGAAGCTCGAAAGGTGAAGTGATGGACGAAAGCACGGAGCGCAACGGCACGGCACGCAAGGCTTCGGGCACCTCGGAAGTACCGCAGCGGCTGATGGCCACAGCAACCCGGCTGTTCGCCGCGCGCGGCTACGAGCGGACCTCCGTCCAGGAGATCGTCGACGCGGCCGGGGTCACCAAGGGCGCGCTCTACCACTACTTCGGCTCCAAGGACGATCTGCTGCACGAGGTCTACGCCCGGGTGCTGCGCCTGCAGCAGGAGCGGCTGGACGCCTTCGCCGACTCCGCCGCGCCCGTCGAGCAGCGGCTGCGGGACGCCGCAGCGGACGTGGTGGTGACCACCATCGAGAACCTCGACGACGCCACCATCTTCTTCCGGTCCATGCACCAGCTGAGCCCGGAGAAGCTGAAGCAGGTACGCGCCGACCGCCGCCGGTACCACGAGCGTTTCCGGGCTCTGATCGAGGAGGGACAGGAGGCCGGGGTGTTCACCACGGCGACCCCCGCCGACCTGGTGGTCGACTACCACTTCGGCTCGGTCCACCACCTGTCCAACTGGTACCGGCGGGAAGGCCCGCTCTCCCCGCGGGAGGTCGCCGACCACTTGGCTGATCTGCTGCTGCGCGCCCTGCGCGCCTGATCCCGCCCGGCCCTTCGCCCGGCCCCCCCGGGGGCCGGAGTGCGGCGGCGACCGGGCACCCCCGTCACCGGCAAGGTGATCCCACGAGAGGCAAACGGAGGCCACGTGAAGGCATGGCGAGTCCACGAGAACGGCGAACCGCGCGAGGTGATGCGCCTGGAGGAGACCGACGACCCCACGCCGGGCCCCGGTGAACTGCTGGTCCGGGTACGCGCGGCGAACATCAACTTCCCCGACGCACTGCTGTGCCGCGGGCACTACCAGGTCCGGCCGCCGATGCCGTTCACCCCGGGTGTGGAGCTGTGCGGCGAGGTCCTGTCCGCCGGCGAGGGCGCGGTGGCGGAGACCGGCGCCCGGGTGATCGCCCAGCCGGCCCTGCCCGGCGGAGCCTTCGCCGAGCTCGCCCTGGTCCCGGCGGCGACCGCACTGCCCGCCCCGGCGGAACTCGACGACGCGGAAGCCGCCGCCCTGCACATCGGCTACCAGACCGGCTGGTTCGGGCTGCACCGCAGAGCCCGGCTGCAGCCCGGGGAGACCCTGCTGGTGCACGCCGCGGCCGGCGGTGTCGGCAGCGCCGCCGTACAGCTGGGCAAGGCCGCCGGCGCCACCGTCATCGGCGTGGTCGGCAGCCGGGGCAAGGTGGACACCGCCCGGAAGCTGGGCTGCGACGTGGTGGTGGACCGCAGCTCCGAGGACATCGTGGCGGTGGTCAAGGAGACCACCGGCGGCCGGGGCGCCGACGTGGTGTACGACCCCGTGGGCGGCGACGCCTACGCCAAGTCGGTCAAGTGCATCGCCTTCGAGGGTCGTATCGTGATCGTCGGCTTCGCCGGCGGCACCATCCCCCAGCCGGCCCTCAACCACGCGCTGGTGAAGAACTACGCCATCCTGGGCCTGCACTGGGGTTTGTACGCCAAGAACGAGCCGGCCTCGGTGCCGGCCTGCCACCGCGAGCTCACCGCGCTCGCCGCCCGTGGCGCGATCCGTCCCCTGGTCAGTGAGCGCGTCCCGCTGGCGGAGGCCGCCGACGCCGTGCAGCGGGTCGCGGACGGCACCACGACGGGCCGGGTGGTGGTCACTCCCTGACCTGCTCACCGGCCCGTCGGGTGCGGGGCCCTACTTCTGGTAGCGCTTCAGCTCCCGCCGGGCCAGTGAGCGCTGGTGCACCTCGTCCGGGCCGTCCGCCAGCCGCAGCGTCCGGGCCGAGGTCCACAGCTCCGCGAGCGGGAAGTCCTGGCCCACGCCGCCGCCGCCGTGCAGCTGGACGGCCTGGTCGAGAATGCCCGCCACCGTACGCGGCACCGCGATCTTGATGGCCTGGATCTCCGTGTGCGCTCCGCGGTTGCCCACCGTGTCCATCAGCCACGCCGTCTTCAGCACCAGCAGCCGCAGCTGCTCCACCGCGACCCGGGCGTCGGCGATCCACTCCTGGACCACACCCTGCTGGGCCAGCGGCTTGCCGAACGCCGTCCGGGAGACCGCCCGCCGGCACATCAGCTCGATGCCGCGCTCGGCCATCCCGATCAGCCGCATGCAGTGGTGGATCCGGCCCGGACCGAGCCGCGCCTGGGCGATGGCGAACCCACCGCCCTCCTCCCCGATCAGGTGGTCCGCCGGCACCCGGACGTCCCGGAAGACGACCTCCGCGTGACCGCCGTGCGAGTGGTCCTCGAACCCGTAGGACTGCAGGGCACGCACCACCTCGACCCCGGGGGTGTCCCGGGGCACCAGAACCATGGACTGCTGACGGCGGATGTCGGCACCCTCGGGGTCCGTCTTGCCCATCACGATGAAGACGGCGCAGTCCGGGTTCATCGCCCCGGTGATGTACCACTTGCGGCCGTTGATGACATAACTGTCACCCTGCCGCTCGATGCGTGTCTCGATGTTGGTGGCGTCCGAGGACGCCACTTCGGGCTCGGTCATCGCGAAGGCCGAGCGGATCTCACCGGCCAGCAGAGGGCTGAGCCACCGTTCCTGCTGCTGCGGGCTGCCGAACTCCGCCAGCAACTCCATGTTCCCGGTGTCGGGGGCCGCGCAGTTGAGGGCGGTCGGGGCCAGCTGCGGGCTGCGCCCGGAGATCTCCGCCAGCGGCGCGTACTGCAGGTTGGTCAGACCGGCGCCGTGCTCGGCGTCGGGGAGGAAGAGGTTCCACAGCCCTTCTCCGCGTGCCCGTTCCTTGAGTTCCTCGACCACCGGGGGAGTGTCCCAGGGCGACTTCTGCCGGGCCCGCTGCTCCTGGGCGACCGCCTCGGCCGGGTACACGTGCTCGTCCATGAACGCCAGCAGTCGCTCGCGCAGTTCCTCGGTCCGGGTGTCGTAGGCGAAATGCATGGTGTTCAGTCCTCCTGGAGAGTGGTGAGGCCGCCGTCGATGAAGACCGGGACCAGCTCACCGATCCGGTCGAAGCCCGCGCCGACGGTCTGGCCCTGGGTGTAGCGGTAGTGGATGCCCTCGAGGATCACGGCGAGCTTGAAATACGCGAACGCGGTGTACCAGCCGATCCGGGAGACGTCCCGGCCGGAGCCCGCGGCGTAGCGCTCGACGAGCTCCGAGGCATCCGGGTGACCGGGGGCGTTGCGTGCCGTGGCCAGCACGGACCCCGGCACGTCGAGGGGCCGGCAGTACATCGCCAGCAGTCCGAGGTCGGTCAGCGGATCACCCAGGGTGGACATCTCCCAGTCCAGCACCGCGGTGATCCGGTCCTCGCCGTCCACCAGGACGTTGTCCAGCCGGTAGTCGCCGTGCACGACGGTGGCCTCCGGCGAGCCGGGGATCGTACGGGCCAGCGAGGTCTGCAGCTCGTCGATGCCCGGAAGATCCCGGTCCCGCGAGGCGGCCAGCTGCTTGCCCCAGCGGTGCATCTGCCGCTCCAGGAAACCCTCCGGCCGCCCGAAACCCGCCAGTCCGACTCCGGCCGGGTCGACGGCGTGCAGCGCCACCAGGGTGTCCGGCAGCCCCAGAAGCAGCGCACGGGTGCGCGCCGGGCCGACCGCGGCCAGCTGCTCGGCGGTGCGGTACGGCGTCCCGGAGACGAACTCCATGACGTAGAAGGGAGCCCCCAGCACGCCGTCGTCCTGGCACAGCACCACGGTCTCCGGAACCGGCACCGCGGTCGGCCCCAGGGCGCTGATGACCCGGTACTCCCGGCTCATGTCGTGCGCGGTGGCCAGCACGTGCCCCAGCGGCGGCCGGCGCACCACCCAGTCGGTCGCCCCGTCGGTGACCCGGTAAGTGAGGTTGGACCGGCCGCCCTCGATCAGCTGGGCACGCAGCGGCCCTGCCACGAGTCCGGGCCTCTCCTGGTCGAGGTGGGCGCGCAACCTCGTCAGATCGAGCCCTGGGGGATGCTGCTCCGCCATCGGTCCTGCTCCTCGGATGTGTCGGTGTGGGATGGACGCGGTACCGCGCCGTACGCACGGATGTCAGCGCCATCATGCCGACCAGTCGGTATGACGTCCAGAGGGGGAACCGGAATAGCCGTAACAACCCGCACACCGGCCGCGTGCGCGCTCACCACAGCAGCAGTGCGCCGAGCATCGCGACGATCACGACGACCAGGGCGCTGCCCAGCACCATGGCCGGTTCCGGGCCGGCCGGCCGCCGGGCGGCCAGGAACCGGATCCGCCGGTGAGCGAGGAGCAGGAACACCACCCAGAGCAGCGTTGCCGACGCCGTGAAAAGCAGCGGACCCCGTCCGCCGTCGTGGGCCAGCCCGCGCCAGGCCAGCAGCACCACCACCACGAAGGTCAGGGTGGTGCGCCGCCACGCCATCCGGGTGCGCTCCGGCTGGACCGCCGGATCGCGCGGGTCCTCGTTCACCTTCCTCCGCCGCCCAGCACGACCGAGACCACCAGAACCACTGCGGCCACCGCCGTGCCGACCGCCAGCAGGGCGGGGAACCGGCCGACCGGGAGGTCCTCGCCGCGGCGCATCGCCCGCTCGCAGCGCACCCAGTGGTTGACCGCCCGGACAGCGCAGAGCGCCCCGCCGGCCAGCAGCGCCAGGGCGATGCCGGTGCGCATCGCCCGGCCCAGCTCCGTCAGGAACTGGTCGACCGCGATGCCTCCGGCGACCAGGGCCAGCGCGGTCCGCAGCCAGGCCAGGAACGTGCGCTCGTTCGCCAGCGAGAACCGGTAGTCGGGGGTGGTGCCCTCGGCCTGCGCCCGCCGCGGGGAGAACCACAGCTGCACCGCTGCCAGCACCCGTTTGATCATGCATCGAGCGTAGGCCGGGAACACGTGGACCGCGCACCGGGTGCCGTCACCGCCGTTCCGGGCAGTCCGTACCGTCGTGGGCGGTCCGGACCGCGGCGGTTGCTGTTGACGCCACGTCTGCCGCGGTCGAGGATCGGTGCGACCAGGCGGGCGGGTGAAGGGTGAGCAGGGTGGCGTACGACGCCGATGTGATCGTGATCGGAGCAGGGCTCGCCGGGCTCGCCGCTGTCGCCGAGCTGGCGGACGCCGGCCGGAAGGTGATCCTTCTCGACCAGGAACCGGAAGCCTCCATGGGAGGCCAGGCACACTGGTCCTTCGGCGGGCTGTTCCTCGTCGGCTCCCCCGAGCAGCGGCGGCTGCGCATCCGGGACAGCCCCGCGCTGGCGGCGCAGGACTGGTTCGGCACCGCCGGTTTCGACCGGCCCGAGGACCACTGGCCGCGGCAATGGGCCGAGGCGTACCTGGACTTCGCCGCCGGGGAGAAACGGTCCTGGCTGCACGGCCAGGGAGTGCGCTTCTTCCCCGTGGTCGGCTGGGCGGAGCGCGGGGGCTACGACGCCACCGGGCACGGGAACTCGGTGCCGCGCTTCCACATCACCTGGGGTACCGGACCGGGTCTCGTCGAGCCGTTCGTCCGGCGGGTGCGGGCAGCCGTCGAGCGCGGCCGGGTGGAGCTGCGTTTCCGGCACCGCGTCACCGGCCTCAGCCGCACCACCGGCACCGTGGACACGGTCAGCGGGGAGGTGCTGTCGCCGAGCGCCGCAGACCGCGGAAGGGCCAGCGGCCGCGAGGTGGCGGGGGTGTTCGAGCTGCGGGCGCAGGCCGTCGTCGTCACGTCCGGCGGTATCGGCGGCAATCACGACCTGGTGCGGGCGAACTGGCCGGACCGGCTCGGCACCCCGCCGCAGCGCATGCTCTCCGGGGTACCGGCCCACGTGGACGGGGCCATGCTCGGAATCACCGAGCGGGCCGGCGGCCGTGTCATCAACCGCGACCGGATGTGGCACTACACCGAGGGCATCCAGAACTGGGACCCGGTCTGGCACCGGCACGGCATCCGGATTCTTCCCGGGCCCTCGTCGCTGTGGCTGGACGCCACCGGGAGACGGCTTCCGGTGCCGCTGTTCCCCGGCTTCGACACCCTCGGCACCTTGCAGCACATCATGCAGACCGGCCATGACCACACCTGGTTCGTCCTGACCCAGAAGATCATCGAGAAGGAGTTCGCTCTCTCCGGCTCCGAACAGAACCCGGACCTGACCGGCCGGAGCATCCGTCAGGTGCTGGGACGCGCCCGGTCCGGGGCACCGGGCCCGGTGCGGGCGTTCATGGACCGGGGTGCCGACTTCGTCGTCGAACGGGACCTGGCGTCCCTCGTCCGCGGCATGAACGCGCTGACCGGTGATGCGCTCCTGGACGAGGACGCGGTGCGCCGGGAGATCCTGGCCAGGGACCGCGAAATCGCTCACCCTTTCACCAAGGACCTCCAGGTCACCGCGGTCCGGGGGGCCCGCCGCTATCTCGGCGACAAGCTGATCAGGGTGGCCGCCCCGCACCGCCTGCTGGACCCGAAGGCCGGCCCGCTGATCGCTGTCCGGCTCTCGATTCTCACCCGCAAGACCCTCGGCGGCCTGGAGACCGACCTCTCCTCCCGGGTGCTCACGGCCGACGGCGAGCCGCTGTCCGGCGTCTACGCCGCGGGGGAGGCAGCCGGCTTCGGTGGCGGCGGCATGCACGGGTACCGCTCGCTGGAGGGCACGTTCCTCGGGGGCTGTCTCTTCTCCGGCCGTACAGCCGGCCGTGCCGCCGCCCGCATGATCGGCTGAGGGAGGCACAGGCCCGTGGGCATACCCTCAGCCGATCGTCCGGCTCAGACGCCGCGGAGGCGGTAGCTGCTGGCCATCTGCCCGGCCCGGCAGGTGCTGGGAAGGTTCTGCACCGCGTCGTAGGTGAAGCCGTGCGGGACCGTGCAGGCCCACAGCCCGTCGACGGGCTCGCGGAGGCGGTAACTGGTGGCCATCTCGCCGTTCCGGCAGGTGCTGGGGAGGCTCTGCACCGTGTCGTAGGTGAAGCCGGCCGGCACGGTGCAGGCCCACAGCCCGTCCGAGGGCGGCACCACGTGGTAGACCGCACGCAGCCCGGAGCCGCAGACCCGCAGCTGCACCTGGGTGTGCGTGTAGGTGTAACCGGGCGGAACGGTACAGGCCCAGAAGCCCGAGCTCTGCTGCACCTCGGCCGAGGCGAGCCCTGTGCCGGAGACCGTGGTGCCGGCCACGGCGGTGGTCCCGGTCGTGGGTTCCGGGGCCGCGGAGGCGGTGGCGGAGGGGACGAGGCCGAACAGCAGCGTCGCCGCACCGGCCGTGGCGAGCAGGCAGGCGCGTAAGCGGGACCGCAACATGGGAACAGCTCCTTCGCGGATCACGTCTCAGGGAGAACGGATGAGCGACGTCATGCTGGCAGCGGCCCGTCGCCGCGGCAACAAGGTGCCGCTGTCAAGAGCGGCTGACCGGTCAATCACTCCGCAGGTGGCTCGCGAGGGGGGCGACGCGCGGACCGGAGGAGCGGCGCGCCGTTTTTCGCGGCAGGGCCGCTCTCCGACCCTCATGCCCGGGGATACCTGAGGTGATGTCCGGACACGCGGGACCGGTCCCCGGAGGTCCAGGATGAATGGCTTGTTCGACTGCGTGACGCTGCAGGATCCTGCGATGGTGTCAGGGAATCACCAGGATCTGCCCCACGTAGATGGTGTAAGGCGCCCTGATGTTGTTCGCCGAGGCGATGGACTGCCACGGGACGCCGTACTGCCGGCCGATCGAGTAGAGGGTCTCCCCGCTGCGGACGGTGTGCGTCCGGCGGGGCTCCATGGAGCCGTTCTGGACGTAGGTGTAGAGGTTGCCGGGGCACGCGGTCGCGATGTGGTTGCGGTGGCCGTTGATGCGGTTGGCCGCGCCGCCCTGGTTGCGCAGGCGGGTGATGGCCAGGTGGAAGGCGTCGATGAGCTGGTTGGTGATGGTGTCGTAGTTGGTGGAGCTGCCGCCGGTCAGCCCGCAGACGGCGTACCAGTTCTGATTGCCGGTGTCGGTACCGTTGGCGGCGGTCCGGTGCCCCTCGCCGCGGCCCTGGAAGACGTAGCCGTGGATGCAGGTCAGGTGGGAGTAGGCGATGTCCGCCCAGCCGTTGGTGTCCATGTGGAAGTTCTGGACGCCGCGTACGTGACCTGCGCAGTCGGCGTGGCTGCTCCGGGCCACGCGTGATCCTCCGAGGTGGTGGATGGTGACCCCGCCGTTGCCGGGGGTGATGTTGCGGTTGCGGTTGCGGGGCGCGCGGGCGCCCCATTGCGAGCGGGTGACGAAGGTGGCCATGTCAGTCGGTCCTTCCGTGCAGTCCGCAGTCCACGCTGGCGTTCAGCGGCTCGGCGTGGGCCGCCCGGGTCTCCGGGCCGGCGGCGTACACGGCTCCCGGATGCCACGGGTGGGTGACCACCGGCAGCTCCTCGGGACCGCCGGCGAACGCCGGACCGGCACAGATGACAGGCAGTGCGGCCGCGCCCCCGGCGACCGCTGCGGCTTTTCCGGCCAGGCCGAAAAAGCCGCGTCTCGTGGTGTCGGGCAAGGCTGACTCCTCTGACAGCGGGGGAGGTGGGCGCCCGGCTCCTGAGCGCCGGCGGGACCGGCACTCAGCCCTGTTACCCGATGGAGTCAGTCACTCACCTCTTGTAGGGATTAAGTGATGCCCTGTCAGGTGGTAAAAATGCAAGGCTGTTCGGAGGATTTTATGTGAAAGCTTCTTTGCGTTTTCGGTGCGCCTCCGGCATATCTTCCGCGTGGTTCCGGCTTCGGCGCCGGCCTTCCGGGCCCTGCCGTCCGGAATGCCGCTCCCTGTGCCGTGGCCGGCGCCGCCGGCCGGGGCTCAGCGGACGGCGACCAGCACGCAGCTGGAGCCGTACTGCCAGACGGGCCCGGCCGCTGAAAAACCTGCCTCGGCCAGCAGATCCTGATGGTCTTTCACGTTGAGGCCGTTGTCCGCTCCGGGGCCGAGGCCGCGCGCGTGCCGTTCGGCGAGCAGGGGGGCGAGTTCCGGGGCACGGGCGGCGGCGGTCCACCACTCCTCCCAGTTCTCATGGCCGCGGACGCCCAGCCGGTCCGCTCGGCGGCGGCCGACCCGGGCGGCGAGTGCGGCCACCGACGGATTCGGCTGGCCCAAGTGGTCGCCGTTGACCAGGACGCCGCCCGGCCGCAGCAGGGTGGCGAGTGCGGCGTAGATCTCCAGCAGTTCCCGCTCGGAGGGGTAGTGGAGGGCGGTGGTGGACACGGCGGCGTCCAGTCGTCTGCCCTTCAGCCCGAGCTGCTCCGTCCAGCCGTCCTGCCCGATGCGGGCATCGGTGTAGCGGACGGCGGACCCCTGGCCGGTCGTGCCGGGGTGCCGGCGCCCCAGTTCCAGGAGCAGTGGATCGCAGTCCACCGCCACGATCTCCGCGTCGGGCAGTCTGGCTGCCAGCCGGGTCGCCAGGCTGCCCGGGCCGCAGCCGAGATCCGCGAGCAGCGGCCGGCGGCTGTCGGCTGTGGCCTGCTCCACCACGTCGGCGATCACGGTGAACCGTTCCTCGCGATCGGTCGCGTAGCGTTCCTGCTGGAGCTCCCAGCGCCGGACCCAGTGGGCTGCTGTCGATGCGGTCAGCCGCTCGGCCATGGTGGTGCCTTCGTCTCGTCCGGAGGGGAGCGGCGGGCACCCCGTCGCGGAGCGTCCGGGCAGAGGCCCGGTTCCGCGGTGGGCGGAGGCCCTGCCAGTACGATAATGAAAATCATTATCGTACTGGCAGGGCCTGTCAAGCTCCCCGCCTCTCGGCGAGCGGCCGCTCAGTCGTCCTCGTCCTCGCAGACCACCTCGTCGCGCGGCTGGTAGCGGGTGGTGAAGGATTCCCGCTTGACCTCCTCGCCCCCCTGCTTGAACACCCGCTCGACCTCGACGTCGAAGCCTTCCAGCGGTGGCTGCGGCACACAGTCGTCCGCGATGGCCTCGCGCTTGCCCGGCTCCACGATGTTCGTTCTCGGGCCGGTCACCGACTCGATTTCGTCGTACTTCTTGGTCCCCAAGAAGGTGATGGTGACCTCGGAGTCGGTGGCGTCCGCCATGATGTAGAGGGCGTGATCGGAATCGTTCAGGAAGCGGTGGTCCAGGCTCCCCCAGGCCACGGTGGACTCCCGGCCCTCCGGGTACCGCTCGATGTAGAAGGAGTGTGCGCTGTACTCGACCGGTTTGACACCGGCGAAGAACACCGCGTTGAACATCGTCGTGGCCACGGCCGAGACCCCGCCGCCCTGTGCGGTCTGGTACTGGTCGTCCAGGATGATGATGCCCTCGACGAAGCCGTTCTCCTCCGTGCGGCGCCCGATGGTGTCGTTGAAACTCCAGGTCTCCCCGGGGGGCACCAGGGAACCGTCGATCAGCTCGGCCGCCCGGCCGATGTTCGTCGTGCGGTAGGCCGCCGTGTCGAACCCCACCGTGAACGAGGACATCCGCTCCGTGATGCCCAGCTCGGTGATGGTCCCGCTGGTCAGCTCGGGCTGCACCTCCACGGTCGAGACCGGCCCTGTCCGGGCTGCCCCGGTCTCGGTCAGCAGTGGCATCACGGCCTCTTCCAGCCCGTCGGAGGTGACCTCACGTCCCGGCTTGCCTTCCGTCGCCACCACCACCTCTTCGCCCTCCAGCCGGAGGGTGGCGTTGACCGCGGGGTCGGTGGCGGCGGCCAGCGGCTCCGCCACCAGCGGGTCCTCGGCCAGGCCCTTGCCGTCCAGTACCGGGACGAGTGTTCCCTCGTCGTCCGGCTCCATCGACAGATGGTCCCCGAGAGTGACCGGTGTGAGGGGGATTTCGCTGCCGTTCGCGGTGAGGACAACCGGACCCGACATGGCCGGCTCGGCGAAGTCGTTCATCGCCCGCTCGATCTCCTCCGCGTCCACGGCCGGCTGTGCCGTCGCCGCGGACAGGGAGACGGGGTTGCCGGCCGGGCCGAGGTAACCCGTGCGCAGTTCCTCGACGGCCGCGTCCACGTCCAGAGCGAGCCCGGTGCCGGGCTGGGACGCCACCGGGCTGCCCTCCTCGAAGGAGATACCGCCTTCCTGCGGCTCGCTGCCGCTCTCCTCGGCGAGGGCCTCCAGTTCCGCTCTCGCCTTCGGCTCCTCCACGGTGGTCACCGGGTCCAGCTCACCACCGCTGCGGCCGAAGAGCCGCCCCAGGAACCCCGGGCGCTCGGCCTGCTCCACGGTCTCGCGAAGGTCAACGCCCAGGCCCGCTGCGATCGGGTCGACCTCGTACGTTTCCTCGGCGTCCTCGCCGATCCGTACCGTGAACGTGGCCGACCGGGCCTCGGCCAGCTGCTCGTCGAGAGTCGCCTGCGCGGCCTCGGGGGTCAGACCTCCTATGTCCACCCCCCGGACACTGGTGCCCTCGGCTATCGCGCTGCCGTCGGCCATCGCGCCCACCAGAACCACGGTCCCCAGCCCCAGCACCGCGGCACCGCCGATCAGGGCCGGCTTGGGAAGGGCGGTGACACGCTGCCGCAGGGAGGGCCGCGGTATGTACGGCGGCTCAGTGGGGGGCGGCGGGATGTTCGACACGGATCTCCCTCAGTACTGCAAGCATGATGGCGCAGCGAGACGCACCAGGGCAGGCTAGCAAAACCCGGTTGGCCGGAGGAAAGCCCGATTTTGTGCTGAACCATGCCATCCACGGAAGAAGGGAGCGAAGGCCTTACACTTGCCCACCCCTGCTTCCGCCGTCGCGGTCAGCGGAACGCGCCCCGCACTTCATAGGTGATGCCGCCGGAAGACCTCCCGGTGGTGCCCCGCTGGGAGGAGAAGTACAGGCGGTCACCGGCCGGGTTGAAGGCAGGCCCGCAGATCTCGGAGGCGTTCTGGCCGGTGATCCGCAGGAACGGGGCGACGACCCCGTCCGGGGTGAGGATGCAGATCTCCATGTTCCCGCCGTCCTCGGCCACGTAGAGATCCCCGCTCGCGGTCCCTGTGATGTTGTCCACCCCGGTGAGTGGCGGATCGGGGGTGAGGTTGTCGTCGTAGCGGAGCTCGTAGGTGTCGTCCGCGGCGTTCAGCTGCCAGACCCGGTTGTCGCCCTTGGTGGTGAAGCAGCATTTTCCGTTCGCGTAGTAGCAGCCCTCCCCGCCGTTGAACCGCTTGGCGCCGCTGACCTGGTTCCGGACCGGGGTGCTGCCCGGCCCCGGGGTGGGGTCGGGCACCCGCGCCCAGGCCGCGCTGCCGGAGGTGCCCGACCCGCTCACCAGTACCTCCAGCGTCCCGCCGGCCGCCAGGCTGCCCCAGGTGCGGGGACGGAACCGGTAGAAGCAGCCGTCGCTCTCGTCCTCGGTCAGGTAGATCACCCGGCGGTCGGGGTCGCAGGCCGCGGCCTCGTGCTTGAACCGCCCCATGGCGTCCCGGCGGGCCGCCGCGGTCACCCCCCGGGGGTCCGTCTCGTGGACGTATCCGTAGGACACCTCCTCGCAGGACAGCCAGGTGTGCCATGGGGTGGCACCGCCGGCGCAGTTGCGGGCAGTCCCCGACAGCACGGAGTGGGCGCCGGTGACCCGGCCGTCGCCGTCGAAGCGCAGCGCGCTCGCGCCGCCGGAAGGACTGTCCAGCTCGGCGTTGGACACATAGATCCAGCCGGAGCCGTCCCGGAAGCAGGCGCCTCCGTCCGGAGCGCCGTGCCAGCGGTATCCGGTGCCGGTGACGGTCTGCCCGGACCGGGCGACCACTCGGCTGGTGAAGCCGGAGGGGAGCCGGATGCCGTGGGAGTCCGCGGGTTGCAGCGGCCCGTAAGGGCTGGGTCCGTTCTGCGCGGGAGCGGCGAAGGACTCCCGGGTCATGGTGAAGCCGAGGGCGACCGGAGCGGTGCCGAGTGCGGCGGCCGCGCGGAGAAAGTGACGACGTTCCACAACTGCTCCTCACGGAAGGAGAACCGACAGGCCGACCCTGAGGGCCGGACATGCCGGGCAGAATGCCGACCGCCTGCGCGTGGATGAACTGTGCATGTCATTTTAGGGAGTGAAGGGGCGAGTGAACAGGTGCCACCGGTGCGGCGCACTTCCGCAGCCGGGGCGGTGAACGGGCCGCCCCGCGCTCCGGCTCACACCCCAGGGCAGCGAGGCGTCCGGGGGTGTGTCAGCTCGAACCCCGCACCACGAGTGAGGTGGGCAGACACACGCGCGAACGCGTTCTGCCGGAGCCGCTGAGCTCCTCCAGCAGGAGCTCGGTCATGGTGCGGCCGATCTCCTCGACGGGTTGCCGGACGCTGGTCAGCGGCGGGTCGGTGTGCCGGGCGATGACCGAGTCGTCGAAGCCCACCAGCGCCACGTCGTCCGGGACCTTGCGGCCGCGGTCACGCAGCTCGGCAAGGGCACCTGCCGCCATGACGTCCGAGGCGGCGAAGACCGCGTCCAGGCCGGGACGGCGCTCGAGAAGCTCCCGCATGGCCGCCCGCCCGCCCGCCTCGGTGAAGTCGGCCGTCGCGATCAGCGATTCCTCGGGCTCTGCCCCGCTCTCCCGCAGGGCCTCCCGCCACCCCCGCAGCCGGCTGTGCCCGACGTCCATGTCGAGCGGGCCGGTGATGGTGGCGATGGTGCGGTACCCGCGGTCCAGCAGATGGCGTACCGCTTCCGCGGCTCCGCTCACGTTGTCCGAGTGCGCGTGGCAGAGCGGTTCACCGGCGGAGCGGCGCCCTGCCAGCACGGTCGGCAGCCCGAGCTCCTCCAGGAGGCCGGGCAGCGGATCGTCACGGTGGATGGAGACCAGGAGCACGCCGTCCACGCGGCCCGCGGTGAGGAACTCGGTGAGCCGGTCCAGTTCACGCTGGTCCCGCACCAGGATGAGCAGCAGCTGCAGCTGGGTCTCGGCCAGCGCGGTGCTCACTCCCCGGATGATCTCGGAGAAGTACGGCTCCGAGACCAGCCGGCTCTCCGGTTCGGGGATGACCAGGGCGATGCAGTCGGTCCTGCTGGTGACCAGACTGCGGGCCGCCCGGTTCGGCACGAAGTTGAGCTCGGCGATCGCCGCGTGCACGGCTTCCCTGGCCGCGGCGCTCACCCTGGGGGACCCGTTCAGTACCCGTGAGACCGTTCCGCGCCCGACCCCGGCGCGGGCGGCCACTGTCCGGATGGTCGGCCGCTCACTGGTGCCCATGTTCCCCCGCTCTTCTTTTCCTGGCTCCGTGCTCCCGTGTGCGTCCTGCATCGTGCCAGAGACCTGGACCGGCCGTCCCGGGGTGGTGGGTGCCAGGACACGTATTGGCAACGGAGCTGACTTCTCTTCTTGACATCGCAACTTTCCGGGGACAGTCTTCCACAACTTAGTGGGACCGGTCCCACTCGTGTCAGCAGACACGGGATGGTCTCGGTGACCAGGCACTTCGGCGCGCATTGTGCCGCCGCAAGGAGGACGTCATGGGCAGGGTACGCAGACCATTCGTTTCAAGAAGTGCAGCAGCCGCAGCGGCTGTCGTCTCGCTCGCGCTGGTCGCGGGATGCGGAGGAAGCGACGACAGTGGCGGCGGGGCGTCCGCCGACGGCAAAGTCACCATCACCATGGGGCTGTTCGGCGTCATGGGCTTCGATGAGACCGGGCTCCTCGACCAGTACATGGAGGAGAACCCGGACGTCACCATCAAGGCCGAGGTGGCCGGTGACGAGCAGACCTACTACACGGCCCTCCAGACGCACCTGGCAGCCGGCAGTGGGCTGAAGGACATTCAGGGCATCGAGGTCGGCCGCGCCAAGGAACTCGTCGACACCCAGGCGGGCAAGTTCGCCGACCTGAGCGACTCCTCGGGCGACCACTTCCTGCCGTGGAAGCTCAGCCAGGTGACCGCCGACGACGGCCGGGTCATCGGCCTCGGCACGGACATCGGTCCCATGGCGGTGTGCTACCGCAAGGACATGTTCGAGCAGGCCGGACTGCCCACCGACCGCGACGAGGTCGCCCAGTTGTGGGACGGGGACTGGTCCGCCTACGTCGAGGCCGGCAAGGAGTTCCAGGCCAACTCGGAGGACGGGGACCTCGCGTACATGGACAGCTCCACCGGCCTGTTCAACGCGATGATCTACGGCAACTCCGAGCAGTTCTACAACAAGGAGGGCGACCTGATCTACGCCGAGAACCCGGCCGTCACGGAGGCCTGGGACCTCGCGTCGGAGGCCGCCGGTTCCGGTCTGACCGCCCAGCTCCGGCAGTTCCAGCCCGGCTGGGACCCCGGTCTGGCCAACAGCACCTTCGCCACCACCGTCTGCCCCGCCTGGATGCTCGGCCACATCAGCGAGAAGGCCGGTCCGGAGAACGAGGGCAAGTGGGACGTGGCGAAGGCACCCCGGGGCGCCAACTGGGGCGGCTCCTTCCTCGGTGTCACGGAGGACAGCCCGGTCAAGGAAGAGGCCAAGAAGCTCGTGGCCTGGCTGACCGCCCCGGAGCAGCAGGAGCACATCTTCAAGGAGATAGGCAACTTCCCGTCCTCGCAGGAGGCCCTGCAGTCCGAGTCCGTGACCGGGGCGACGTCCGCGTACTTCAGTGAGGCGCCGATCGGGGAGATCTTCGGTGCCGCGGCGGAGGACATCCCCGACGAGCAGGTGCTCGGCCGCAAGGACGGCACCATCAAGGACACCTTCTCCCAGGGCCTGCAGCTGATCGAGTCGCAGGGACAGAGCCCGCAGGAGGCGTGGGACACCACCGACGAGCGCATCCAGAAGGCCGTCGGCTGACCCAGGTCACCCTGAGGCCCCGGTGGCCGTCGCGGCCCGCGCGGCCACCGGGCGCCTCGCCCCGATCCCTTCGTGTCACAGAAAAGGAAGCCCCCCGTGGCCACTTCCACCTCGGTACCTCATGCGGACGGGCCGCAGGACGTCCCGCCCGGCTCCGCCGGGGGACCTCGCTCCGGATCCGACGGGGGGCGTCCCCGTCAGAAGTGGCGCACCCTCCTCCACCGGCTGGACCTGCGGACAGCGCCTTACGCCTTCATCACCCCGTTCTTCGTCATTTTCGCCGCCTTCAGCTTCTACCCCCTGCTGTACACCTCCTGGATCTCTCTCCACCGGGTGGAGCTCTCCTCCCTGAACGTCATGGAGTGGCAGGGCCTGGACAACTACACCCGGCTGTGGCAGGACGAGCAGTTCTGGAACGCGCTGCTCAACACCTTCACCATCGGCGTGATATCCACCGTCCCCCAGCTGCTCATGGCACTCGGGCTGGCGCACCTGCTCAACTACCACCTGCGCGGTTCGGCATTCTTCCGGGTCGCCGCCCTCACGCCCTATGCGACCTCGGTGGGTGCGGCGGCGCTGGTCTTCACCATGCTCTTCGAGCGCGACTTCGGCATGATCAACTGGGGCCTGAGCCTGTTCGGCTTCGACAACATCGACTGGGAGAACAACAAGTGGCCCGCCCAGATCGCGATCTCCTGCATCGTGATCTGGCGGTGGACCGGCTACAACGCACTGCTCTACCTCGCCGCGATGCAGGCCATCCCCAAGGACCGGTACGAGGCCGCGGCGATCGACGGCGCCTCACGCTGGCAGCAGTTCCGGCAGGTCACCATCCCCGGCATCCGCACCATGATCGTCTTCACTATCGTGCTGTCCACGATCGGTGCCACGCAGCTCTTCGGTGAGCCGCTGATCTTCGGCCAGGGCCCGAACGGTGTCACCGGCGGAGCGGACAACCAGTACCAGACCCTCGGCCTGCTGCTGTACCAGGAGGGTTGGCGGAACTACCAGATGGGACGGGCAGCCACCGTCGCCTGGGCGATGTTCCTCATCCTCATCCTCGTCTTCGTACTCCAGCGACTCACCGCGCGCCTCTTGTCCGGCACGCCGATCAGGAAGCGGTGATCCCATGACCACCGGTACCGCCCCGGTCCGGCCGGACCTCGACCCGCTGAACCCGGACTCCGCACCCCCCGGCCGCCGGCCCCGCATGCGGCTGCGGCAGGGCGCCGGCCGACAGCACCACGCCGGACCCGTTGCTTATGCGCTGCTCATCGTCGTGGCCCTGGTCTCGCTGTTCCCGCTCTACTGGACGATGGTGGCGGCCTCCACCGACAACACCCGCGTCACCCAGTCGCCCCCGCCGTTCCTCCCCGGTCCCAACCTCTTCAAGAACCTCGCGGCAGCCTGGCAGGATGCCGCACTCGGCCAGGCGATGGCCAACAGCCTCATCGTCGCCGGCACCATCGCCCTGTCCACGGTGCTGTTCGCCACCCTGGCCGGCTTCGCTTTCGCCAAACTGCGTTTCCGGGGCCGCAACCTGCTGCTCATGCTGGTCATCGGCACCATGATGATCCCCCCGCAACTCGGCGTCGTGCCGCTGTTCATGATGATGAGCGAGATCGGATGGGGACAGCGGCTGCCAGCCGTCATCTTCCCCACCCTGGTCAGCGCCGTCGGCGTGTTCTTCATGCGGCAGTACCTCGCGGAAGCCCTGCCGGACGAGCTCGTCGAAGCGGCCCGGGTGGACGGGGCGCACTCCCTGCGCATTTTCTGGAGTGTCGTGCTGCCCATCGCCCGGCCCGCGATGGCCGTGCTGTTCATGATCACGTTCGTGCACGCCTGGAACGACTTCTTCTGGCCCTTCATCGCCCTGGACATGAGCAACCCCACCGTTCCGGTGGCACTCACCCAGCTCAGCGCGGGCTATATCCGCGACCAGTCGCTCATCATGGCCGGCGCGCTGCTCGGCACCCTGCCGCTGCTGGTGATGTTCGTCGTGTTCGGCCGCCAGATCGTCGGCGGCATCATGCAGGGCGCCGTGAAGGGCTGAACAACCGCGACCCGGGACACCCCGCTGCCCGGCCGCCCCCGACCCCTCCGCACACCCGTACACCGCACCTTCGGAAGGACCTTCGTGGCCACCGCATCCCACCAGGGCGTACCCGCCCCGGCGACCCCCGCAGCACGCGACTTCCCGTCCGGCTTCCTCTGGGGTACCGCGACCGCCTCCTACCAGATCGAGGGCGCCGCCGCCCTCGACGGGCGCACACCCTCCATCTGGGACACCTACTGCCGCACCCCCGGCAAGGTCCGCAACGGCGACACCGGTGACACCGCCACCGACCACTACCACCGCTGGCGCGAGGACGTCGCCCTGATGGCCGACCTCGGTGTCGGCGCCTACCGCTTCTCGCTCGCCTGGCCCCGTATCCAGCCCACCGGAAGCGGCCCCGCCAACCGGAAAGGGCTGGACTTCTACGCCCGGCTCACCGACGAACTGCTCGAAAAGGGCATCCAGCCCGTCGCCACCCTCTACCACTGGGACCTGCCCCAGGAGCTCGAGGACGCCGGCGGCTGGCCGGAGCGCGCCACCGCGGAGCGCTTCGCCGAGTACGCCGCCCTCGCCGCCGAGGCTCTCGGCGACCGGGTGAAGACCTGGACCACCCTGAACGAGCCCTGGTGCAGCGCCTTCCTCGGCTACGGCTCCGGGGTGCACGCCCCCGGCCGCACCGATGACGTCTCCGCCCTGCGCGCGGCCCACCACCTCAACCTCGGCCACGGCCTGGCCGTACAGGCCCTGCGGGACCGGCTCCCCTCCACGGCCGCGGTGTCCGTCACGCTCAACCTGCACCACGTCCGCCCGCTGACCGACAGCCCCGAGGACGTCGACGCGGCCCGCCGCATCGACGGCGTGGCCAACCGGGTCTTCACCGGCCCGATGCTGCGCGGCGCGTACCCGGCCGATGTGCTGGAGGACACCGCGCACCTCACCGACTGGTCGTTCGTGCACGACGGTGACGTCGCCACCATCCACCAGCCGCTCGACTTCCTCGGCGTCAACTACTACTCACCCACCCTGGTCTCGGCCACCGACGGGACGGCCAGCCACGGTTCCGACGGACACGGCGCCAGCGAGCACAGCCCGTGGACAGGGGCCGACAAGGTCGCCTTCCACCTGACCCCGGGCACCACCACCGCCATGGGATGGGCTGTCGACCCCAGCGGGCTGCGCGACCTGCTGCTGCGCCTGAAGAGCGACTTCCCCGAAATCCCCCTGATGATCACCGAGAACGGCGCGGCCTTCGACGACTACGTCAATCCGGAGGGCGAGGTCAATGACCCCGACCGGATCGCGTACCTGCACGGCCACCTGAGCGCAGTCCACGAGGCCATCGAGGCCGGCGTGGACGTCCGCGGCTACTTCCTGTGGTCCCTGCTCGACAACTTCGAGTGGGGCTACGGATACAGCAAGCGCTTCGGAGCGGTGTACGTCGACTACCCGACCGGCAAGCGCATCCCGAAGGCCAGCGCCCACTGGTACTCCCGGGTCGCCCGCACCAGCACCCTCCCCGCCACCGCCGGCCCGCAGCACTGACGCCGGCCCTCACGCACGGCGCCGCTCCCCCGGCGCCGACGGGGACCCGGGCCCCGGCCGCAGCCCTTCCGCCTGCGCGCCGGGGCCCGGCTCCGGCCGGACCAGGAAGGCGCGGACGCCCGGGGACGGCGACCCGTCCGGCTTCCTCCGCTTCGGTCGACCATAATGCGGGAGTGCCCGACATCCCCGTGACCCTGCCGCCCGACCGGATACCCGCCGGAGCACGGCCGTGGAGCACGGCCGACACCCGTGCCTGGCTCGCGGCCGGCCCTGCCCGGTGGGCACGCCCGGCGTGGGGATTCGCGGCGCTCCTGACCGGCACCGCCTGGGCCGTTTTCACGGACGAGGACCCGGTGTGCACCACCTCGGACCCGTGCGGTCCGCAGTGGTGGGCGCTGCTCCTCCTGGGCGGACTGCTGCTGGAGCTGTGCTGGATCTGGCGGCAGCCCGGGCCGGCGCTGGGTCTGCTGGTGCCGCTGTCCGCCGGGTTCGGATACGAGATGCTCTACGCCTCGGCGGGCGGGGGGTCTCCGGCGCCGCTCGTGGCTGCCGCGTTCGCGGCGGCCGGTCTGACCGCCCGCCTCCTCGCTGCCAACCGGCAGCGCGGGCTCGCGCTCAAGGCGGCGGGCCCGGCCCGTCATCCCCTGCCCGCGGCCGGCAAGTCGTTCCGCAGAGGCTCCCTGGGAGCGGTGATCGGCGGAGCCCTGCTGGCAGTCGCCGGTGTCGCACTCCACCAGGGGCTCGCCACGTCCGCCACCGAGGAGGCCCGCGCCGCGGCAGCCACCCGGTTCGACGTCCCGGTCACCGCGCAGGACACCGAGTCGGTCACCGTGACACTGCCGGACGGCGGGACGCGCACCGTCTCGGCACTGTTCCCGGAGAACCACCCGGTGGGCCGCCCGACCGCCGTCCTGGTGGACGGGGACTGGGCGCGACTGGTCGCCGAACCGTACGACCCCCTGGGCCGGCAGTTCGTGATGCTGGCCACCGGGGTGCCCGGTCTGCTGCTGCTCGGCAACTCCCTGATCGGAAGACGGCGTTTCACCCGGCTGCGCTCCCAGCCGCAACCCGCGCTGCTGGTGCACGTCCGGCAGCACCCGGAGAACGGCCGCGAGCAGGTGTTCGCCCACGACGATCCGTCAGCGGGGATACCCGTCTTCCGCGTCAGCACCCTGCCCGCCTTCGACGGGGCGGACGACGGCGGGGACCAGCCCGCGGACGGCGAGGTCACCGGCGCGGGGCCGGGCCGGGCGGAACCGCCGGACAACCCGTTCACGGCGATGCGCGAGGAATTCGCCGCCGCGGTCCACGGCACCGGCCGGCAACCCCTGCGGGAGGCCGTGCTGTACGGGGTCCCGTGCGCGGGCGCCGAAGTCGCTCTCCTCTCCCGGACCGACGCGGAGGATCCCGAGCCGCTGCTGGAGTGCGCCGTCTCACCGCTGACACCCGCAGAGCCGCGCCGGAGGAACGCCGGTGACCACGGAACCCGCTCCGGCAGGCGCCCGGTGGACGACGTCGCCGCCCGACTGTCCCCGACCGACCGTCCCGTGAGCTGGTCCACCCACGGTGCCTCACGCGGGGTGGCGGCCGGCTACCTGTCCCTGGAGATCCTCGGCCTCTGGGCTCTGACCTCCCACTGGTTCGCCGGCTGGACACTGCTCCTGTGGGCCATGGCCGTCCTCTCGCTGCCCCACGGCGTGGGTGCCATCGCCACGGCGGCACACTGGCGGGTCACGGCCGACCGGGAAGGGCTCTGGGTGACCGGAGCGTGGCGGGTCCGCCGCGTGCGGTGGGACCGCCTCACCGAGGTGCGTCATCACCAGGACGCCCTGCGCTTCGCCACCCGCGACGGGAATCTGCGTCTGCAGCCGGTGGGCTGGAGCTGGCTGGAGCGCCGGTGCCGCGGCCGGGTCGCCGCAGACGAAGTCGCGGACGAGATCCGGGCGCTGCTCCACCACCCGTCCCTGCGGCCCGCCGAGAACGCAGACCCGGGGGAACAGGGCATGCCGCTCGGGCCGGCGATCCTGGCCGGCACCACCCTGCTGATCGCCGCCCTGCTGCTGCTCTGAGGAAGCGGTGCGCGCGGGCGGCCGGGACTCCGGCCCCAAATCGCTTGCCCGCCGTGCTCCGGTGTCCTTGACTGGCCGGTGTGACCATGCTGCCGGACGCCCCGGACCGCCCCGACGCGTACTTCCTGTGCGCCACCCCACGCACCGGCAGCTCGCTGCTCCTGGGGCTGCTGGACTCCACGGGGGTCGCCGGCCGGCCGCAGGCGTACTTCCGGGCCCCCGATGAGCCGTTGTGGGCCGACCGGTGGGGGATACCCCGTGACGAGCAGGGAGATTTCTCCTACCGGGAGTACGTGAGCGCGGCGCTTGCTGCCGGGCGTACCGGTAACGGCGTGTTCGGCGCGAAGCTCATGCGTGGAACCCTGGACGAGTTGCTGGGGAAGCTGGGGGCCGCCCACCCGGACTTCGCCGGCGACAGTCCCAGCTTGCTGAACCGGGCGTTCGGCCGCACCGGCTTCCTGTACCTGCGCCGCGAGGACGTGCTGGCGCAGGCCGTGTCCTGGCTGCGCGCGGAGCAGACCAACACCTGGTTCATCGGCGGCAACGGGGAGATCGGCGGCCCCGGATCAGGAGAGCGGACGCCCGCGTACGATCCGGAGCGGATAGGTCAGCTGCTCCGGTTGATCGATGAGCAGAACGCGTCCTGGGAGGCGTGGTTCGCCTCGCACGGAGTCCAGCCCCACCTGGTGTGTTACGAGGAGATCGACGCCGACGCGACCGGCGTCACCCGGCGTCTCCTCGGCTCTCTCGGGCTCGAGTTGCCCCCCGGACGCGCGATCGTTCTGCGGCACCGGCGGCAGGCCGACGAGCTCAATGACCAGTGGGCCGCCCGCTACCGGGCGGAGCGGAGACAAGCGGACTGAGCCGGCCCTCCGGGACCGCCGTGCCAGGCGGCGGGCCCGTGCGGGGAGAATCGTGCGAGTCCGATGACGACGGCCCGGCAGCCTGCGGTCAGCTTGCCGGCACGGATGTCAGACCCGCTCCAGGGGCCGATGAGGCCCGGTGGGGAGCTCCACGCGGATGCCGTCCCCGGGGAGCACCTCGCCGCCCTCCTCGACGGTTCCCATGATCCCGGCCCGGTACACGGGGTTCCCCGCCTCGTCCCGTCCGACCATGTGCTTCAGCAGCCCGCTCCGGAAGTCATTGATCTGGGAGCAGGGATTGCGGAGACCGGTGACCTCGACCACTGCCCGGCCGCCGAGGTGCAGCCGGGTGCCGGTGGGGAGGGCGAGGAGATCGAGGCCGCGGGTGGTGATGTTCTCGCCGAGATCACCGGGCGACACCTCGAAGCCCACCCGGCCGACCTCTGCGAACAGCTCCTCATGGAGGAGATGCACCTGGCGCAGGTTCGGCTGGGAGGGATCCTTCGCCACTCGCGAGCGGTGCCTGACCGTCACCCCCGCATGCACGTCACCCTCGACACCCAACCCGGTCAGCAGTGTGATGCTGCTCCGGTTCGGCTTGGTGAACGAGTACTCCCCTTTACTGCTGACCGCAGCGACCGTCCCGCTCATCCCGTTGTTCTCCCTTCGTCCGTTGGCCGCCCGCCGTGATGCCGGTCCCGGATTCTCGCACGCTACGGGCCCTGCGGCCCGGAGTCGGTACGCTGCGGCGAACCCGGCACTCCGGTGCCGCGGACGTATGCCTCGAGCGTCTGCGGCGGTCGACCGCCGACGCGACCGATGACCTCGGTCACCTCGTACAGCTCATGATGGGCGCCGATGGCGCGGAACACCTCCCACAGCGCGGACAGGTGCGCGACCGTGTGCGGGTCGCCGAAGAGGCGCATCGCGCGCTGCCGCCAGTCACCGGGCGGCACATCGGTGTAGACGACCCTTCGTCCGTCAGCCCGCCCGAACCTCCCGGCCGCCTCACCCACTGCCAACACCTGCCCGGTGAGCCGCACGACCGGGTCCGGGGGCGGGAGCGCGGCGGTGAGCAGCCCCGCCGCCACGCGTGCCACGTCGGTGCCCGCGACGAGCGGCAGAACGGTCTGCGGTGACCCGAGGGGCAGCGCCAGCTCCGTCCCGCCGCCGGCTCGCACCAGAAAGTCCAGATTCTCGAAGAACACCGCCGCCCGCAGGTGCACCGCGCCCACCCCGGCCCAGTCGAAAACCTGCTCCGCCACCCAGTGCTGCCGCATCCTGGGCGTGCCGGCATCCGGGTCGGCCGCGAGCTGGGAGACCTCGACAACACGCTCCAGCCCTTCCCGGCGGGCCGCCGCGGCGAATGCGCCCGTGGCCTCCAGGAGTCCGTTGGTCACGGGGTAGGTGAAAAAGGCCCGGCGCACCCCTCGCAGCGCCGGGAGTACGGAGGCGATCTCCCGCAGATCGCCGACCACCACCTCGGCACCGAGCGCGCGCAGGGCGTCGGCCCGGGCGTCCTCGGTGCGTACCAGCGCGCGCACCGCGTGCCCCGTGTCCAGCAGCAGCCTGGTGACGTGCATGCCCGTGGCCCCCTGCCGGCCTCCGGCGGCCCCGGTCACCAGCACCGGTGTTTCCTGCCCGCTCGTCATTGCCCCACCTCCTGTGCTCCGGGGAGGTGGACTTCGAACGCACCGAGCCGTTCGAGGGTCCGAAGGAAGGGTCCTGCGGGGAACGCCTCGGCCGGGCTCAGGACGGCGGGCCGGACGGGGCCGTGTCTGTCGGCCAGCCGCACGGCAGCCTCGGCCGAGGCCAGGGCTCCCGCCCGCCACAGATCATGGCCGCGCAGGTGACCGGCGCGGCCGCCCTCTTCGGTGACCGCCTGTACGGCGATGGTGAAGTCGGTCCGGGACCGCGCCGCGTCGTCGAGATGCTCGCTGTCGAAGGTGCCCTCTTCCTCGAAGGTCGCAGCGGTCAGCATCAGGTCGACGTTACGGGCAGGGACGTGCCGGGGGACCGTGAAGGGTTCGAAGGAGGGCAGCGGCGTGATCACTGTGCGTGGCCCCAGCGGCGGCGGAAAGGCGAACACTGCGTTGCGGGGTTCGACGTAGCCGGTACGGAGGGCACCATCGCTGAAGGTGATCCGTTGTGTCTCGGCGAACAGTTGGGCGGCGGTGTTCTTCGCACCGGTGGTCAACCGCCAGCCGCTCACCGCGTACGCGACGACCAGCCGCTCGACGGCGGTCAGGCCGCCGGCCACCGCACCGGCCAGCAGATCACCGAGTCCGCCGTAGAAGCTCAGCCCGGGGATCAGCACGCTGCCGCTGTGCTGCGCCGTCTCCTGGAGGGTGTCGAAGACCCCCTTGACGTGGTGCGGTTCCAGCGCGTGGTCGAGGTAGTGGCAGCCGGCTTCGGCAGCGGCGGTGGCCAGTGGGGCTCCGGTCACGGAGAAGGGGCCCGCGCAGTGGACGACGACGGCCGCCTTGCCAGTGAGCTCGCGCATCGCTGCCGGGTCGTCGACGGACGCCGGGAACGTACGGACCTGGCCGGGTTCCTTGAGCCCGCCGGCCATGGTGCGCAGGGCCTCGGCGTCACGCCCGGCCAGGATCAGCTCCCGGCCCCGGGAGAGCAGCTCGGCCGTGACCAGCCGCCCGGTGTGCCCGTAGGCTCCGTACACCGCAATGAGCCGTGACGTCATGTACCCCACTTCCCTGGTGGCGGCAGGAACTCACCCTCAAACTTACATACCGTCAGTATGTCGGTCAAGGAGCCGGAATGGTCCGCCGTACTCAGTCCGCTCGTTCGGACGCCACTTCCTCCCGGCTGGTCGCCGCGGCGCAGCAGCTGTTCGGTGGGAGCGGATATGCCGCTACGTCGATCGATACGGTTGCCGCGGCCGCTGGGGTGACCAAGGGCGCTGCCTACCATCATTTCCGGTCCAAGCCCGACCTGTTCCGCGCGGTGTTCACCCTCGAGCAGGAGCAGGCAGCCGCGATGCTGGAGCGGGCCGCCGCCCAGCAGTCCGATGCCTGGGCGGCACTGGCCGCCGGGGTCCGGACCTTCCTGGAGCGCTGTCTGGACCCCGGGTTCCGGCGCATCGTCATGATGGACGGCCCGGCCGTCCTGGGCTGGGAGACGGTCCGAGGCATACAGTCCGACCACACCCTGCGGGTCCTGTCGGCCGGCCTGCGCGCCACAGCCCCCGAGGACTCCGACGGGGGTGACCTGGACGCCCGCTGCCGGCTGGTTTTCGGGGCGCTGTGCGAGGCCGGCATGCTCCTGGCCCGTTCCGAGGACCCGGCCCGCGATCTTCCGGTGATCGCGGCAGAAGCGGACCGCCTGCTCGCCGCGCTCACCCGTCGGCCCTCCGGGCCCGCCCTCACCCGGCACCGCCCGCGGCTGACGAGCGATCCACCGCGACAGCGGGAGCGGGCGGCCGGACGGCCCGCCCGTCCGCCCGCCGCTGCCGAGTCGGAGGGATAATGACGCGATGGATGCGGAGACTCTGCTCGTTGCGGCCAGGACCTGTCGGACCACACTCGGAGCCGGTACCTCCCATGACTGGGGGAGGTCCATTCCTGGCTTGGACTGGACGGTGGCCGAGACGGTGGCTCACATCGGTGACGCCCTGCTCTGGTACGCCACCGATCTGGCGGCCGGCCCCCGCGAAATCCGCAGCATGGACCTCAGGGTCCGGCCCGGGACGCCGCCCGGCGAGCTGGTGGCCACGGTCGACTCGCTCGCCACCGTGCTGGCCCGGGTCATCGCCGGAGCCCCGCCCGAGGCACGGGGGTTCCATCCCTTCGGTGCGGCCGATGCCGGCGGCTTCGCGGCGATGGGCTGCGACGAGCTGCTCGTGCACACCCATGACGCCGCACTCGGTCTGGGCCTGCCGTTCACTCCTCCTGCCGCCCTGGCCCGGACCACCCTTGAGCGGCTCTTTCCCTGGGCACCCCGGGACACCGACCCGTGGGAGACCCTGCTCTGGGCCAACGGGCGGCTGGAGCTCCCCGGCCGGCCCCGCCAGAAGAACTGGCGCTGGCACGCCGCGCCTCTGGAGGAATGGGACGGCGCCCCGCCCGCCCATGCCCGCTGAACACCGGGCAGCGCCGCCGTGCGGGTGCCCGCGGGGCGGGCACCCGACGCCCCGCCCCGCAGAAGGGCGCGGGCTCAGCTCTTGCGGGCCATGCCGCCGGCCATCAACAGCCCACTGTGGTCCAGCGGCTCGGTGACCGGTGTCTCCGGCCGCCACAGCGGGAGCGGTACCACGCCTGGCTCGACGATCTCCATCCCGTCGAAGAAGGCGATGATTTCCTCCTTGCTGCGCAGCTGGCCGCGGCCGAGTGCGTTCCGCAGGTTGTCCTCCATGGCGCGGGCCTCGGGGAACGAGTTGCAGAAGTGCGTGAGGAACAGGTAACTACCGGAGGTCAGAACGTCTTTGTAGGTGTTCACGATGCCGGCGGCGTCCTCCTCGTCGAGGATGTGGTGGACCACGGCCACCATCAGCAGTCCGACAGGCCGGGAGAAGTCGAGGAAGCCTTTGATGTCCGGGTGGTCCAGGACGTGCTCGGTGTTGATGATGTCGGCCGTGACCACCCGGGTACGGCTGTCCCGGGCCAGGACCGCCCGGCCGTGGGCGAGAACGATCGGGTCGTTGTCGACATAGACGACCTTGGTGTCCGGGTTGACCGACTGGGCAACCTCGTGCGTGTTCTGCCCGGAGGGAAGGCCTGAGCCGAGGTCGAGGAACTGGTCGATGCCCTGCTCCGCGAGGTAACGCACCCCCCGGATCAGCAGGTCCCGGTTGACTCGTGCGCTGTCGACGCCCGCCGGGGATATCCTCCGGCCCGCTTCGACCAGGGCACGGTCCACCGGGTAGTGGTCGCTGCCGCCGATGGCCGCGTCGTAGACCCGGGCGATGCTGGGCTTGGTGGTGTCGATCTCCACCGGTGCGTACTCAGGATCCGCAGCGGCCCACCCCCAGTCGAAGCCCTCCGTCCTGCCCTCCCGGGCTCCGTTGGTGTCCTTGTGGTCGGCCATGGCGAATCCGTTCCCTCCGACGTCCCGTCAGCTCGGAGATGCAGTCTCGCATGAACGTCCGAGAAGAATCGCGTGGGTACGGCGGTCAACCGCACTGTGTCGAGGGTGTATTGGCGCGGAGCCGCTGTGCTGCGCCGGGGGCGAAGGGCTACAGCTGTCCGCGGACATACTGCCTGCGGAGGGCCCCTGGGGACGGGACCCGGAGTGCTTTCCGGACATTCGTCCGGGACCGGGTGCTGACGGTGCGAGCTCCGGAAACGTTCGGTCCCGCCGCCAGGTGCCGGTCGGCAGGCGGCCGGCCCGGGGGTGCGCGAGGAACCTGCTGCTGGCCTGGTGAGCGGTGCTTGCAGAGATCGAGACGGGGAAATGTCCGGCGGAGGTCTTGCGAGGCTCCCGGGGGCCGTGGTCACGGGAGGTGCCGTGGCATCCCGTTCAGTACCGGGACGCTCCCTCTACCGGAAAAGTTCCGGTAATTATCTGGTCGGCGACCGTGGTGAAGAGTCGACTGTATGCCCGCTGATCAACCCTGTTGAGCTGCGTCTTTGCCGTGCTCAAGCTCTGGGGCCGGCACGCGTGGGTCGGCTCGCCCTCCGGTGAGTGTTCAGGTCTCCGGGACATGCATGGCGGGTGCCGACCGAAAACGACCGGAAGTGACCGGAAGTGAGTGGCGGTACCAGTGGGGTCACATTTACCTTTCATTAACCAACGGGCCAGCGCTGGTTCACCGGGCGGATACCCCACACCACCGGAAGGATTCCACATGGCGCAACTCGCCTTATTTGCATGCAATATCGTCGCTGTGAACCTCCTTGTCTTCGGCCTGTATTTCCCACGCCACCGCCGCCGGGACCTGGTAGTGGCCTATCTCGGCGTGAACGTCGGCGTGGTCGCGGTGGCCAGCTCGCTGAGTGCGGGGAACGGCAGCACCGGACTCGGCCTGGGGCTGGCCCTCTTCGGTGTGCTGTCGATCATCCGGCTGCGTTCCACGGAGCTGGACCAGCACGAAGTCGCCTACTACTTCTCCGCGCTGGCACTGGGCATCCTCGGCGGAGTGGAGACCGGCAACCTCTGGCGATCCGCTGGGCTGATGGCGCTGATCCTGGTGGTGCTGTTCGTGGGTGACCACCCGCGGATGCTCCGCAGTTACCGACGACAGGTGATGGTGCTGGACACCGCCTTCCCGGTGCACACCGCGCTGGTGTCCCACCTGGAGCACATTCTGGGCGCCCGGGTCCACTCGGCCCTCGTCCAGCGGGTCGACCTGGTGAACGACACCACCGTGGTGGACGTGCGCTACCGCGTCACCCCCGGCGGGGGTACCTCCAAGCCCGGCCCCTCGGCACAACCCGATGCGGTCCCTGCCGGGCACAGTGCCTCCATGGGGGTGATGAGGCCGTGAGTGCCGCACCGCTGGACACCGCACTGGACAGCCTTCCGCCGATCGGTCTGGAGGAGCTCCTCGAGTGCGCAATGCTCCAGACCCGCGTGGACCGCAAGTACGTGCTGCCGGCCGCCTCGGTCAACGCTCTGCTCGGCCGGCTCCCTCCCGGGACCCGGGTCCTGGAGATCGATGACACGCGCAGCTTCGCCTACCGCTCGCTGTACTTCGACACGCCCGGCCTGGACAGCTACCTGCTGACCGCGTACCGCCGGCGCAGGCGGTTCAAGATTCGCACCCGTGTCTACGAGCAGTCGGGCGAGTGCTGGCTGGAGGTGAAGGTCTGCGGGTCGCGGGGGAGCACCGTCAAGCGGCGGCTGCCGTACGCGCTGGAGAATGACAATGATCTGGCGCCCGGGCGCCAGTTCGTCGACACCACGCTGGCCGAGCACCACATTCCCGGCAGCGCGCGGCTCACCTTTGTCCCGACCCTGACCACCCGGTACCGTCGCACGACCCTTTACCTGCCGGACTCCGGGAGCCGGGTCACCATTGATACCGGGCTCCGCTGGCGGGACGGTGACCACGAGATGCACCTGCCCGACATGGCGGTGGTGGAGACCAAGACCGGCTCCACGGCGTCCCCCGTCGACCGGCTGCTCTGGCGCCACCGGTACCGGCCCAGCCGCATCTCCAAATATGCGACCGGCCTGGCAGCCCTGCGCCCCGACCTGCCCGCGACCCGGTGGCAGCGCACACTGCGACGGAACTTCCCCCCGGATGCCCGGCGCCCCGTCACCGATGTGAACCTCCCGGCCGAGGCAGTCCCGGGCTCCTCCGGATCCCCCCTCTCCGGTGCCCAGGCCCATGGCTCGCTCGACGCGGACAGATGCCAGGAGGAGGCACTGGCCGGCGGCAGCCGCAGGTGACCCGTTCGACGTGCAGTACAGGTCCATGGCGGGCTCCACGCCTGCCTTCGTCGCGTCACGTAATCGAGGTGCAGCACTGTGCGCAAGACACGGTTGAGTGCGGTGAGCTTACTCGCCGCAGGTTTCCTCCTCATGGCAAGTTTCACGGGTGCGGGCGCAGATCCCGCCCCGCCGTCCGGCATCCCCTCCGAGGCGGCGGCGTCCGCCGTCGGCCCGTCCACCGTGGCGACCGCCGCCACGGACGAGGCCTCGTCGGCCGCCGCCGACGATCTGACGGGGGACATCACCTTCTCCGTTCCGAGCGGGACCTTCCAAGGACAGATGTCCGTCTCCCTCAGCACCCAGGTGAACAACGCGGAGATCCGCTACACCACCAACGGGGAGCTGCCCACTGCCTCCTCGCAGGTGTACTCCGGCTCGCCCCTCCAGTTCACGACGACCACCCAGCTGCGCGCCCAGGCGTTCGCGAGCGGACAGGCCGCCGGGGATCCCGGGACGGCGGTGTACATCGCTCACTCCTTCGACGCCACTCACGACATGCCGCTCCTGGTGATGGACGCCTACGGCGGGGGCAAGCCCGGCCGGCAGTACGAGGACGTCGCCACCATGATCATGGAGCCGCAGGCGGGCACCACCTCGATCTCGGCGGACCCCGCGGTGGCCACCCGGGCCGGTTTTCGCCTGCGTGGGCAGTCCTCGTCCGAGTTTCCCAAGGCGCCCTACCGTCTTGAGCTGTGGAACAACAACGACAAGGACGCCGCCTACCCGGTGCTCGGCATGCCGGCCGAAGCCGACTGGGTGCTGCGCGGGCCGTTCACCGACAAGGCACTGATCCGGGACGCCCTCGTCTTCGACCTGGGCCGTGCCATGGGACTCGCGGCGCCACGCTACGAGTTCGTCGAGCTGTACCTGAATCTTGACGGCCAGCCGATGGGCTCCGACGACTACCAGGGCGTCTACATGCTCACCGAGACCGTCAAGGACGGCCCGGACCGGCTGGACATCGCGAAGCTCGGGAAGAACGACACCCAGCACCCGGAGGTCACCGGCGGCTACCTCTTCAAGTTCGAGTGGTTCGCGGCCGATGAGCCGATCCTCCGCTGCCCCGGTGCCCCGGCGAACTGCTGGCAGGACCTGGAGGTGAAGCGGCCGAAGACGCTCCAGCCCGAGCAGGAGACCTATCTCGCCCAGTACCTCCTGGAGTTCAGCAACGCTCTGCGAGGCCCGAACCCCTCCGATCCGCAGACCGGCTACCCCGCCTACATCGATGTCGACTCCTTCGTTGACATGATCATCATTCACGAGTTGTCGCGGGACATGGACGCTTACATCCGGAGTGCGTATTACCACAAGGACCGGGGGGAGAAGCTCGTTGCCGGACCGCTGTGGGACTACGACCTGACCTTCGGCACCGGTGGGTACTTCAACAACACGCACGCGCACGGCTGGCAGTTCGAGCAGGTCCGGCAGCCGATCGCCAATGACTGGGTCAACCGTCTGATGGACGACCCGTCGTTCCAGCAGCGCGTCGACTCGCGCTGGCGGGAGCTTCGTCAGGGCGTCCTGTCGAACAGCCAACTGGAGCAGCGGATCAACCAGCTGAGTGCGCCACTGGCCAACGGCGCCCAGCGCAACTTCCAGAAGTGGCCGAACCTCACCGACTGGATGGTGGGTCCGTTCATCACCCCGACCGCCAACACGTGGCAGGGTCAGGTCCAGTACCTGCGCGACTGGACGTTCCAGCGGGCCGCCTGGCTCGACTCCTCCGGATGGCGCCCCACCGGGGGAGTGGCCCGGGCCCCGGAGTGATGCCGGGATCCGGCACCGCCTGAGCGGACCGGCGGCGGCACACCCGGTGCCGCCGCCGGTTCCCGTGCGCCGCCGCGACCCGTTCCGGGCGGGCCGAGACAGCAGGAATACCCCCCGGGCAGCGGGCCCCTCGTGGTGCCCTGATCCCGAAATCGAGGTCGTTCACGGGCTGGTCCCCGCGGGCCTCCGGCAGCAAGGAAAGACCCCCAGCTCGGTGGGGGTCTTCAGGAGTGTCCGAGGGGGGACTTGAACCCCCACGCCCGATAAAGGGCACTAGCACCTCAAGCTAGCGCGTCTGCCATTCCGCCACCCGGACAGGGTGTGTGCCGCCGGGCCGACCGGACCGTGGCAACGGGGGAAACCATAGCAAAGTCCGGGAGCCGGTGATCACCCGCCCCGGGAGCCGCAGACCTTGGGGCGTGGCCGGAGAGGGGGCAGGATGGGCGGACCCAGCGTGACCCCAGCATGAGGAGCGAGTGTGAGCCACCCGGACCGCAGCAGCACCGCGGAGCGCGAGGTCGTCGACCTCTGCCGTGATCTCATCCGGATCGACACCAGTAATTACGGTGACAGCTCCGGGCCCGGGGAGCGGGCGGCGGCCGAGTACGTCGCCGAGCAGCTCGCCGAGGTCGGACTCGAGCCGGAGATCTTCGAATCGCAGCCCGGCCGCGCCTCGACCGTCGCCCGCATCGAGGGTGCCGATCCCTCTCGTCCCGCGCTGCTCATCCACGGGCACACCGATGTCGTTCCCGCCAACGCGGCGGACTGGACGCACCACCCGTTCTCCGGGGAGATCGCCGACGGATGCGTGTGGGGCCGCGGCGCGGTCGACATGAAGGACATGGACGCGATGACCCTCGCGGTCGTCCGGGACCGGATGCGTACCGGCCGGAAGCCTCCGCGTGACATCGTGCTCGCCTTCCTGGCGGACGAGGAGGCCGGCGGTACCCACGGTGCGCGGTACCTGGTCGACAACCACCCCGGCCTGTTCGAGGGGGTGACCGAGGCGA
Organism: Streptomyces sp. ACA25; assembly: GCF_028200735.1. GTDB lineage: Bacteria > Actinomycetota > Actinomycetes > Streptomycetales > Streptomycetaceae > Streptomyces. The sequence continues at coordinate 194,895 of NZ_JAQKPV010000009.1, read as the reverse complement.
TCAGTGAGGTCGGCGGATTCTCCTTCACGGTGCACGAGAACCTGAGGCTGTACCTGGTCGAGACCGCGCAGAAGGGCATGCACTGGATGCGGCTCACGGTGGACGGCACGGCCGGCCACGGGTCGATGACCAACCACGACAACGCCGTCACCGAGCTGTGCGAGGCCGTCGGGCGGCTGGGCCGTCACAAGTTCCCCGTCCGGGTCACCAAGACCGTCCGGTCCTTCCTCGACGAGCTCTCCGACGCGCTCGGCACCGAGCTGGATCCGGAGGACATGGAGGAGACCCTCGCCAGGCTCGGCGGTATCGCGAAGATCATCGGCGCCACGCTGCAGAACACCGCGGCGCCGACGCAGCTGGATGCCGGATACAAGGTCAATGTGATCCCGGGGCAGGCCACCGCCCATGTGGACGGGCGCTTCCTGCCGGGGTACGAGGAGGAGTTCCTCGCCGACCTCGACCGGATTCTCGGTCCGCGGGTGCGGCGCGAGGACGTGCACGCGGACAAGGCCCTGGAGACCACCTTCGACGGGGATCTGGTCGCGGCCATGCAGTCCTCGCTGCAGGCCGAGGATCCGGTGGCCCGGGCCGTTCCGTACATGCTCTCCGGCGGCACCGACGCCAAGTCCTTCGACGACCTCGGCATCCGCAGCTTCGGGTTCGCACCACTCAAGCTGCCGCCGGAGCTGGACTTCGCCGGAATGTTCCACGGTGTCGACGAACGGGTTCCGGTGGACGGACTGCAGTTCGGGGTGCGGGTGCTGGACCGCTTCATCGAGCAGTCGTGAGCCTCAGCGAGCATGCGTACTGATGCACGACATTCACCGGGGAGGGTGAACCCTGTGGTGTGGTCGTAGCTTCGTCCCTCCGCCTTCGTTGGTCGTGGTGCGGTCCCCGGCTGGGATCGCGGTTGTCAATGAGGAGGAAGAATGATCAAGAAGGTCGTCGCCGTTGCGGCTGCCACCGGCGGTCTGGTGCTCGCGGGCGCCGGCGTCGCCGTCGCCGACGCGGGCGCCCAGGGAGCTGCTGTGAACTCCCCGGGCATTCTCTCCGGCAATCTCGTGCAGGCGCCGGTGCACGTGCCGCTGAACGACTGCGGCAACACCATCGGAGCGGGAGTGCTGAACCCCGCATTCGGCAACGCCTGCGTCAACTTCTGACGCGTCGCCCCACTTCACGAGGGCTTGACCACGGACGGTCCCGGAGTGCGTGCCTGCGCTCCGGGACCGCCCGGTTCTACGGCGGAGCAGGGCGCCCCGAGGGCCCGCTCCGCCTCCACGAGGCAACAAGGCAGGGGAACAACCATGCGACAGGTCACCAGAAAGGGCCTGATCTCCGTAGCCGCCGCCGGGGGCGTGCTCGCGATCACGGGCGGCACCGCGCACGCGGACTCCCAGGCGTACGGCAGCGCGGCCAACTCGCCGGGCGTACTGTCGGGGAACGTCATCCAGGCGCCGGTGCACGTGCCGGTGAACGTCTGCGGCAACACGGTCAACGTGATCGGTGCGCTCAGCCCGGCATTCGGGAACAACTGCGAGAACACCGGCGGTGGCGGTGACGCCGTGGAGCAGCCGTCCCAGGGGGGAGGCGCCACGGCTGAGGGGACGGCTCAGAACTCGCCGGGCATCGGCTCCGGCAACGTCATCCAGGCGCCGGTGCACGTGCCGGTGAACGTCTGCGGCAACTCCGTGGACGCTGCAGGTGCGCTCAACCCGGCGTACGGCAACTCCTGCGTCAACGAAGCGGGCCAGCCGACGCCGCCGACGCCGCCGACGCCGCCGGTCCCGGAGGTCCCTGAGGTCCCGGAGGTCCCGGAGGTCCCGGAGGTTCCTGAGGTCCCGGAAGTTCCCGAGACGCCGGAGGCTCCCGAGGTGCCGGAGGAGCCGACCGTACCCGGGGCTCCTGAGGAGTCCGAAGAGGCTCCTGAGGAGCCGCAGGAGGCGGCGGCCCCGGCCGCCGAGACCGGGGCGCAGCTGGCGCAGACCGGCGGATCCGAGCTGGGCGCCGCCCTGCCGATCGCGGCAGGTCTGCTGGTCGGCGGTGCCGTGCTCTACCGGCGTGCCCGGGCGGTCCAGCAGGGCTGATCGTCCCCGGTGTCCCTGTGGCGTGAGTCCGCGACCGGCGGGCGCACGCCACAGGCTGTCCGGGGCCGGTGCGGCGTCACCAGGTGGCCCGGACCTGACGGATGATCCGCCGTCTCAGGCGGACCCGTCGGCTGCCGTCGGGATACCGGCGAACCCGGGCCAATTCCCAGTGCCCGTACTCCGCATGGTCGGTCAGCAGACGCGTCGTGGCGGTGCGGGACACCCCCCGCGGAACGTACACATCGCGAAACTCGTATTCCGGCATCGCTCCCATTGTGCGGGCAAGGCCCGGAAGCCGATACCGTCTGAGGTATGTCTGATGCTGTGCAGCGCACCGCTGCCGAGGTCCGAGCCGCCGCCGAGGCGCTGAAGCAGGCGCTCGACCGGCACCTGGAAGCCGTGGAACGACGCGCTTCCACCGCCGATACCGACGTCGATGCCGCCGATCGGGCGGACGGCGAGGTGTTCACCGCGTTCAACGAGCTGGCTGCCGCCGGTGAGGTGTACGACGAACTGCTGTACGACGTCTACGACGAGGTCACCCCGTTCGAGGTGCCGGGCACCGACGCCACCACCGCGTACACGGGGCCCGAGGATCCGGAGACACTCAGCGTTCTCATCCGCCGTGACTACGCCGTGGTCGACCAGCGGCGGCTGCTCGCGCAGGCCGAACGTGTCACCGCGCTCGATCCGGAAAGCGCCGTGGACCAGCCCGGCGGCTCTGAGGCCGCCGGACACAGCATGTACGCCGCCCTCGGCGTGCTGTTCGGCGAGTTCGAGCCTGACGAGATCGCCACCCGGCACCAGGAGTTCGGCCTGGAGGAGGGCGACGCCACCACCTGGGTGGTGGCGAGCGAGGACCGGCCGGAGCCGGGGGAGTGGCTGGCCGCGCCGTTCGAGGGCATCGACCCGGAAAGCGTGGTGTGCCGGTTCGACGTCAGTGAGGCATTCGACGAGGAGGACCCGAAAAGCCCGCTCTGATCCGCCGCCCATGCCGCGGCCGGCGGAGCGCGGCCCCGGCTTCCCCGCACGTCGCGGATGTCCGGGGCCTGCCGGGCTCAGGGCGGGGGCAGCAGGGCGGGCAGGCGGGTCGTCCGGGCCGTTGACGCGGCCCCGGTGACCGCCCGGGCCAGCTCGGGCCCCACGCCCTGCACCACGGAGAGGTGCCGCTCGGCGCGGCTGAACGCGGTGTAGACCCAGGAGCGGTCCAGGGCCGGCCCGGCGTCCCCGGGAAGTACCACCACCACGGCCGGCCAGCGATGGCCGACGGCCTGGTGGGCGGTCAGCGCCCAGCCGTGCCGCACCGTTCCGGCTACCCGCTCCGGGGCCACGTTGATCTGCAGGCCCCCGCAGTCCAGCTGCAGCCCGGTGCTGTCCGCGCCGGTCACCGTGCCGGGCCGGAGATGACCGGGCGCGGGGGAGTAGCTGATCCGGTCCCCGGTGTCGAAGCCCCCGAACCGCCCCGGACCGGGGTTCAGCCGCTCCTTCAGCGCCGCGTTGAGAGCCCTGGTGCCCGCCGCGCCACCGTGCCCGGGGGTGATCACCGGGATGTCGCCGGCCGCGGCCCCGAAAGCCCGGGGAATCGACTCGGTCACCAGTTGCACCGTCCGGTGCACGGCCTCTCCCGGATCGCGCACGGGCACGGTGACGACCTCCTTCTCCGGCGCCTCGACCCGGTTCAGCTCCCCGACGGCGATCCCGGAGACGAGCTCCCCGACGGGACCGGGGTCAGGCGTGCGGGACACCACTCGCCGTGCGGCTCCGGAAGCGCGGACATCGGCCAGCACCTGGCCGGCTCCGGCCGACCCCAGCACGTGAGGGTCCCCGCTGAGCACCAGCCGGGCCTCATCGGGCAGCGATTCCACCAGGGCGGCAGCATCCTCGGCGGAGAGCTGAGGAGCGTCCAGCACGATCAGCAGGTCCAGAGCGAGCGCTCCCTCCTCGTCCCGCCCGGGGCCTTCCCGGCCGGCGAGCAGGCCGCTCACGGTCACCGCCGGGCAGGGTTCCTCCCCCTCTCCGGAGGAGAGAGCTGCCACGAGGCGGTGGCGCCCGTCCTCGGTGTGCGCGGCGGCACACGTCCGCAGGCCGAGCCGGCCGGCCGCGGTGGCCAGCGCGGCGGGCTCGGCCCGGGCGGCCTCCCCGCCGGTGTGCACCACCACAGGGCTGCCCGCAACCGTTCTGATCAGCTCGGCGGCGGACGGTGAGGGGGCAGCCTCGGCGGCCGCCTCCCAGGCCGCGGCGTTTTCCTCCGACGGAGGGGAGAAGGTACTGCGGAGCCGGGCCAGGCCGTCGGCGAGTGACTCCTCGGCCACGGCGTAGCGGTCGAGCCCCAGGAGCAGGCGCACAGACGGCCCGGCGGGCTCCTCCTGCCCGTCCGCCGTCTCCGGTCCCCCGGGGCCACCGGCCTCCGCGGCGCCGGGCAGCGGGTCCTGGAGTACCAGTACCGCCCCCGACTCGATCGCCTCGCGCACCGCGGCGTCGGGGTCCGGCACGGCGTGCTGAGCCAAGTCCCGGCTCACGGCCCCCGGCTCCACGGCGGTGTGGCCGGCCCGGGCCGCCCGTTCCAGCAGCCAGACGGTGAGTGCCTGTGCCCGCCGCGCGTCCCCCGGGCCGCACTCCGGGCCCAGCAGGGCCCGGGCAAAGGCATCCGCCTGCTCCGGCCGCACGCCGGCGACCGCCAGCAGCTGCCAGGGGTCGGAGCGCAGCAGCGCCTCGGCCTGCTCGCCCAGGGCTGCCGCGACCGCCCCGGCCAGCGACTCGGGCGCGCCGCCCGCGCTCAGCAGCGCGGGCAGTCCTTCGGGGACCGGCCCCGGGGCGGAGGGCCCGGAGACCGGCTGCGGGCGGGGGGGCGGCTCGGGACGGCTGAAGAAGGCCGCCGCGGGCTGCTCCCCGCTCTCCACTGCTCGTACCGCGGCACGCAACGCCTCGGCCCTGTCCTGTGAAGGCCCTGCCTCGGCGGGCCTTCCCGGGTCCCCGGGCGGGCCCTGCTCCTGCGCCACTGCCTGCTTGCGGGGGACGGCCGGCTCCGCACGCCCGGTGCCGGAGCCCGGTGCCGGTTCGCTCTCGGTGGTCACAGCGAGCTCCAGTCCTGGTCGGAATTGCGGTGCGCCGGGCGGACGTGTCGTCCGGCGCCGGGCGGATCTAGGGGGAAGACTAAGCTCCGCCACCGACAGGGGTCCTCCCGCTGGTCCGCGGTGCGCGCTCCGGGTGTCGGGGCACGTTGCCGGGCAGGTGCCCGTGCCCGGACGAGCACGTGCTGAGCCGGTGGCCGCGAGCCGCCCCGCAGGGTCGTGGGGGCCCGGGTCCGTTGAGCGCAGGCTCGGCCGCAGGCTAGAGTCCGGGGGACCACATAGGTTACCGATCGGTAGAAGAGGAGTCATCATGCGACTCGGGATCAATCTCGGCTACTGGGGTGCCGGGATGGACGCGGACAATCTCGCGGTCGCACAGGAGGCCGACCGGCTCGGCTACGCCGTGTGCTGGGCCGCCGAGGCCTACGGCTCCGACGCGCCGACGGTGCTGTCCTGGGTGGCCGCCCAGACCGAACGCATCGACGTCGGCGCCGCAATCCTCCAGATCCCGGCCCGGGCGCCGGCCATGACGGCGATGACCGCCGCCACCCTCGACTCGCTGTCCGGCGGCCGCTTCCGGCTCGGCCTCGGTGTCTCCGGACCTCAGGTGTCGGAAGGCTGGTACGGCGTGCGCTTCGACAAGCCGCTCGCCCGCACCCGTGAGTACGTCGAGATCGTCCGCAAGGCCATGTCCCGCGAGCGGCTCATCCACGAAGGGGAACACTGGACTCTGCCGCTGCCCGACGGTCCGGGAAAGCCCATCAAGCTCACCGTGCATCCGGTCCGGGAGCGGATCCCGCTGTACATCGCCGCCATCGGTCCGAAGAACCTGGAGCAGACCGGGGAGATCGCCGACGGCGCGTTGCTCGTCCTGTTCGCGCCGGAGCACGCTGAGGAGACCACTCTCGGATCGGTGCGGGCGGGCCGTGCCAAAGCAGGGCTGGACATGGACGGGTTCGATGTCGTGCCGACCGTGCCGATGGCCGTCGGTGACGACGTTCCGGCGATGGCCGACCATTTCCGGCCCTATACCGCCCTCTACCTCGGCGGTATGGGCAGCCGGAAGCAGAACTTCTACAACAAGCTCGCCCAGCGCATGGGATACGAGCAGGCGGCGGCCGAGATCCAGGAAAAGTACCTGGCGGGCGACAAGGACGGCGCGGCCGCGGCGGTGCCCCTGGAGTTCATCGACTCCACCACGCTGATCGGGCCGGTGGAGCGGATCGCCGACCGCATGCGGGCCTACGCCGAGGCCGGCGTGACCACCCTGTCCCTGGCTCCCGCCGGCTTCACCCTGGAGGAGCGGGTCGCCGGGCTGCGCGCGGGAGTCGAAGCGCTGGAGCGGGCCGGCCTGGCCTGACCCGGCTTCCCGGGCTGCTCGGGCGCCCGGAACACCAGACCCGTGGCGTGTCGGGACACCACTCGGCCACGGCCGTCACCCGGTGCCCCGCCCCGGGTCCCCGCGCGGTCGCGCGGCGGCCCGGGGGGCGCCCGGGCGGGGACCCGTAGGCTGAGGGGCATGCCCACTCTCCTGCTCGTCCGGCACGGCCGGACCGCCGCCAACTCCGCGGGTGTGCTCGCCGGGCGGACGCCCGGAGTCGGACTGGACGAGCTCGGGGCCGAACAGGCCGCCGCGCTTCCCGGCCGGCTGTCCGGAGTGCCGCTGGTTGCCGCCGCGCACAGTCCGTTGCAGCGCTGCCGGGAGACACTCGAGCCGCTGCGTGCCGCCCGTCCGGAGCTGCCGGTGCGGGCGGAGGACCGGATCGTGGAGTGCGACTACGGGGAGTGGACCGGCCGCAAGCTGGCCGAGCTGGCCGAGGAACCGCTGATGAGCACCGTCCAGCGGCAGCCGTCAGCCGCGGTTTTCCCGGGCGGTGAGTCGCTGCGCGCCATGCAGCACCGGGCAGTGGACGCCGCCCGCGAATGGGCCGGGAGGATCGAGCGCGACCACGGCCCCGACGCCCTGTGGCTGATGTGCACGCACGGCGACATCATCAAGTCGCTGGTGGCCGACGCCCTCGGTCTCCATCTCGACCTCTTCCAGCGCATTGCCGCGGGCCCGGCGTCGGTCACCGCGATCCGCTACACCACTGACCGGCCCTTCCTGCTGCGGCTCGGCGACACGGGGGAACTGGGCGGGCTCGCCCCGGACCTCGCAGGAGCCGTAACACCCGAGCGGGGAGACGCGGCCGTCGGCGGCGGCGCTTAGTGCCGTGCCGGTCGCCTTCGCCCGTGACGCCGGGCCCGGAGCCACGGCCCACGGAGACCGGTCGGCCATACCGTGCGGGTGCGGTGCCCGGCACCCGCAGTAGGGTGCCAGTGACTCAGTAATCGATCTCCAGGGAGCAGTACGTTGTCCCGTCAGGTCTACCTTTACGACCCTCCGGACCGGTTCGTCGCCGGAACCGTCGGGCTGCCTGGCCGCCGTACCTTCTTCCTGCAGGCATCCGACGCCGTCCGCACCACCAGCGTCGCCCTGGAGAAGGCACAGGTCGAGGCCCTCGCCGAGCGCATGGACGAGCTCCTGGACGAAGTCGTGCGCCGGTCCGGCGGAAGTACCACGGTGCCCGCCGTCGCGCCGGCCGAACTCACCGACACCGCTCCCCTCCAGACCCCCGTGGAGGAGGAGTTCAGGGTCGGGACCATGGCGCTCGCCTGGGACGGGGACGGGGAGCGCATGATCGTGGAGGCGCAGGCTCTGGTCGAGCTCGAGGCCGACTCCGAGGAGGAGTTCGCCGAGGCCGAGGAGCAACTCCTGCGGGACGACGAGAACGGCCCGCCGATGCTTCGGGTGCGCCTCAGCGGCACTATGGCCCGGGCCTTCGCCAAACGCGCTCAGGAAGTCGTGAACGCCGGACGGCCCCCGTGCCCGCTGTGCAGCCTGCCGCTCGACCCGGAGGGACACGTATGCCCGCGCCAGAACGGGTACCGCCGCGGACCGGCGTAACCGACGAGGAGCTCCTGACCCACGGAGAGCTGACGGTGCACGGGAGGATCCCCGACGCCTCCAACGCGGTGCTCTACGCCACTGTGGAGCTCGGCGGCCGATCCGCGCCCTGCGTCTACAAGCCTGTCGCGGGGGAGCGTCCGCTGTGGGACTTCCCCGACGGCTCACTGGCCCGGCGGGAGGTCGCCGCGCACACCGTCAGCCGGGCGCTGGGCTGGGACCTGGTGCCGCTCACGGTGCTGCGCGACGGCCCGCACGGGGAGGGGATGTGCCAGCTCTGGGTCGGACCCACCCCTGACGCGGACCCCGCGGAGGTGTCGGCCGCCCGGCAGGAGACCGAGGGGCTGCTGGCTCTGGTCGAGGGCGACGAGCCGGGGCCCGGATGGAAGGCGGTCGGGCACGCCCGGCTCGACGCCGGGCGGACCGCGCTGCTCGTGCACGCCGACGACCCGCGGCTGCGCCGGCTCGCCGCCCTGGACGCGGTGATCAACAACGCCGACCGCAAGGGGGGCCACCTCCTGCCGGGCCCGGACGGACGGCTGCACGCCATCGACCACGGTGTGACCTTTCACACCGAGAACAAGTTGCGCACTCTGTTGTGGGGGTGGGCGGGCGAGCCGCTGCCCGGGGCCGTTCTGGAAGCCCTGCGCGGCTTCGACGCCGCACTGGCCGCCGGACGCGCGCCGGCCGGCCGACTGGCCGCGCTGCTCAGCCCGGCCGAGCTGGCCGCGCTGCGGGGACGCACCGCCGGGTTGCTGGCCACCGGCCGTCACCCGCTTCCCGGTGGTGACTGGCCCGCCATTCCCTGGCCACCGGTCTGAGCCCGCGCGGTGCCGACGGTCCGGCCGGAGCGGTCCGGCACCGGGAAGGGCGCGGACCGGCAGGCGCCAGCCCGCGGTTTCCGGCCACACTGGCCGGTTCGGGCGGTGTCGATGTCACCGGGCCCGGCGGTTAGGCTCGGGGCATGCATGCCTGGCCAGCCTCCGAGGTCCCCGCCCTGCCCGGCGAGGGGCCTGACCTCCGGATTCATGACACCGCGACGGACGGGCGGGTCACCCTGAACCCCGGCTCCGTCGCCCGGCTCTATGTGTGCGGCATCACGCCGTACGACGCCACCCACATGGGGCATGCGGCCACCTTCACCGCGTTCGACCTCGTGCAGCGGGTGTGGCTCGACACTCAGCGCCAGGTCGTCTACGTGCAGAACGTCACCGATATCGACGATCCGCTGCTGCAGCGGGCCGTCGCCACCGGTGAGGACTGGACAGCGCTCGCGGAACGGGAGACCGCGCTGTTCCGCGAGGACATGACCGCACTGCGCATGCTCCCCCCGCGGCACTTCATCGGAGCGGTGGAGTCGATACCGCGGATTGTGCCGGCGGTCGAGCGGCTCCGGGAGCTGGGAGCGGCCTACGAGGTCGACGGTGACATCTACTTCTCCGTGGAGGCCGACGCGCACTTCGGGGAGGTCTCCGGTTACGACCAGGAGATGATGCGGCTGCTCTCCGCGGAGCGGGGCGGTGACCCCGACCGCCCCGGCAAGAAGAACCCCCTCGACCCCATGCTCTGGACGGCGGCCCGGGCGGGCGAACCGTCCTGGGACGGCGGGTCGCTCGGCCGCGGTCGCCCCGGCTGGCACATCGAGTGCGTGGCCATCGCGCTGGAGTACCTCGGCATGGGCTTCGAGATCCAGGGCGGCGGATCCGACCTCGTGTTCCCGCACCACGAAATGGGTGCCTCGCACGCCCGGACGCTGACGGACGAGGCCCCCTTCGCGCAGTCCTACGTGCACGCCGGGATGGTCGCCTACCAGGGCGAGAAGATGTCCAAGTCCAAGGGGAACCTGGTCCTCGTCTCCGCGCTGCGCCGGGCGGGCACCGATCCGGCCGCCATCCGGCTGGCGCTGCTCGCCCACCACTACCGGGCCGACTGGGAGTGGACCGATGACGTACTGGAGGAGGCGGTCCGGAGGCTCGGGAGGTGGCGGGCAGCCGTCTCCCGTCCGGACGGGCCGTCGGCCGACGGCCTGCTGGCCGAGATCCGCGCGGCGCTGGCCGACGATCTCGATGCCCCGGCGGCACTCGCCGCGTTCGACCGCTGGGCGGCCCTCCAGCAACGTGCCGGGGGCCAGGACCCCGGAGCTCCCGGTGTCGCGTCCCGGGCGGCTGACGCCCTGCTCGGCGTGGCGCTCTGAGAACGGGGCCGGGCCGGAGTCTCCCGGCCCGGCCCCGCCCCTCAGTCCGGCCTTCCGCCGTCGCCGGCATCCGGGGAGCCCGGTGCGTCCGGCGGGTCGGCATCACCGCCCGGCGCCTGCCGGTACGGCCGGGCATGCCCGGCCTCGGCGTCCCGGTCCCGAGCTTCCCGCAGTGACGAGGACGGCGCCCCGCCCGGGCCCGGAGCGTCGCCCCGTCGCCGCAGATACCGTTCGAACTCCTTGGCGATGGCCTCGCCGGAGGCCTCCGGCAGCTCCGCGGTGTCCCGGGCCTCCTCCAGGGACTGGACGTACTCGGCGACCTCGCTGTCCTCGGCGGCCAACTGGTCCACTCCGACCTGCCAGGCGCGGGCGTCCTCCCCGAGGTCCCCGAGCGGCACCGGCATCTTGAGCAGGTCCTCCAGGGAGTGCAGCAGCGCGAGTGAGGCCTTGGGATTGGGGGGCTGGGAGACGTAGTGCGGAACGGCGGCCCACAGGCTCACCGCGGGGAAGCCGGCATGGGCACAGGCCTCCTGCAGGATGCCCACGATCCCGGTGGGGCCCTCGTACCGGGATTCCTCCAGGTTCATGGTGCGGGCCAGGCCGTCGTCGGAGGTCACGCTGGTGACGGGCACCGGCCGGGTGTGCGGGGTGTCCCCGAGCAGCGCGCCCAGGACCACGACCATCTCGACGCCCAGCTCATGGGCGAAGGCCAGGATCTCGTTGCAGAACGACCGCCAGCGCATGCTCGGCTCGATGCCGCGCACCAGCACCAGGTCACGGGCCCGGCCCCCGCCGTCCTCGGCGCTGATCCGCACCACGGACAGCCGGGTGGTCGGCCAGGTCACCCGGCGGCTGCCGCCGTCCAGCCACATGGTCGGGCGGTTGACCTGGAAGTCGTAGTAGTCCTCCGCGTCCAGCGCAGCGAAGACCTCGGCCTTCCATTCCCGCTCGAGATGTGCGACCGCGGCGGAGGCGGCGTCACCGGCATCGTTCCAGCCTTCGAACGCGGCCACCATGACCGGGTCGACCAGCTCGGGAACACCCTCGAGCTCGATCACCCAGTGCCTCCTTCCGGCCGGACGGAGCGGTTCTCCGGCCCGGCTGCTGTATCTGTTCCGTGCGGAGCCAAGCCTACGGCGTGACCGTGCCCAGCCCGCAGCCTTCGTACGCCTGAGGGCGGTGACGGGTGTGCCGCCGCTAAGGCGGGGCGGCCGGTCCGACCCAGTCCCGGCGGTAGGCCAGCCAGTCGCCGGGCGTGGCCGCGTAATCCACGTAGAGCCCCACGCCGAAGCGCTCGCGGAGGATGTCCTCCCGGCTCAGGCCGAGCCGTACGCCGCGGACGGCTGACGGCACCGTCTCGGCGCGGTGCAGCAGATCCCGTTCGTGGAGGAACGGCAGACCGATGAGGAGATCGGTGTCCTGCGGGGTGACCTGCAGTGCGAGTTCGGTCTGCTGTGCGACGTAGCCGCCGTACAGGCTCTCCAACGGGGTCACGGCGTCGTGGCCCGGCACCGCGATCTGGTCGACCCGTTCGGAGACTTCGCGGAAGTAGCTCTGGGCCCACCACTTCGGACGGTCGGCCACCGGAGCGGCGACCGTGTGGAGCGCGGGGAGCGGTTCGATCTGGTGGGCGGTGGCGGAGAGCACCGCGTCGACCTCGTGCAGCGCGGCACCCAGGTCCTCCAGCAGCTCCAGGTAGCCGGGATCGCCGGAACGCACCCCGTCGACCTGCAAGTGGATCCCGTCGAAGCCGAGCTCCAGCACCTGCCGCGCGCCGGCCACCACGTTCCCACGGGTTTCCGTGTCGTCCAGCCGCAGGCGACCGTCCCCCGGGTGTTCGTCCCCGGCGGGCACCGTGCCCAGCCACGCCTGGACCCGGACACCGGGCAGCTGCTCCGCCATCGCGCCGGTCAGCCAACGGGCCCGTGGGGACCGGCCGGCGGGCAGCGTCCCGTCGTGGGAGAGCGGGCCGGTGTGCACGAACACGTCGCGGACGCCCGTGCCGTCCAGCCGCGCGGCCAGGGTGGCGAGATCGGTCTCGTCGTGCCGTCCGTCGACCCAGGCGGGACCCAGCCAGAGCGCGTCACGGTCACGGGTGTGTGCCTGCGGGTCCGGGCTCCCCCCGTACATGGCCCGGAGAAAGACCAGAAGCATGATGAAGGGCATCAGGAGCAGCAGGGCGAGCGTGCCGGAGACCAGTCGCACGGTGCGGCGGGCGGGGAGCAGCCGGCCCACCGCGCTGCGCCGTGCGGCGTTCACCTGCATCCGGCCCGTCACCCCCGCTCGCCCCGGCATGCGTGCGGGGCACTCTTCCATACGAGCGGGGGGTTGGCCATGGGCACCGGTTCACCCGAGGTCCGGCCGCCGGGCGGTCCGGTGGACAGCTGCGGCGGGCTCCCGCCCAGGGGTCACTTCTCACCCGGTGTGGGCTGTTGCTCGGGCTCCTTCTCCGGCGTTTCGGGCTCGTCCTCGATCCAGCCCATGGTCCGCTGGACCGCCTTGAGCCAGTTGCGGTACTCGCGGTCTCGCCGTGCCGGGTCCATCCGCGGGTGCCACCGGGCGTCCTCGCGCCAGTTCTCCCGCAGCTCTTCGGTACTGGACCAGAAGCCCACCGCGAGTCCGGCGGCGTACGCGGCGCCGAGCACCGTGGTCTCGGGGATTTCCGGCCGCACCACGGGGGAGTCGAGGAAGTCGGCGATGTTCTGCATCAGCAGGTCGTTCGACGTCATCCCGCCGTCGACCTTGAGCGTGGCGAGCTCCACGCCCGAGTCCTTCTTCATCGCGTCGACGATCTCCCGGGTCTGCCAGGCGGTGGCCTCCAGGACGGCCCGGGCGATGTGCGCCTTGGTGACGTAGCCGGTCAGGCCTGCGATGATGCCGCGTGCGTCGGACCGCCAGTACGGTGCGAACAGCCCGGAGAACGCAGGAACGAAGTACGCGCCGCCGTTGTCCTCCACCGAGGAGGCCAGCGTCTCGATCTCGGCCGCGGTCGTGATCAGCCCCATCTGGTCGCGCATCCACTGCACGAGCGCGCCGGTGACCGCGATGGCGCCCTCCAGCGCGAAGACGGGCGGCTCGGTGCCGATCCGGTACGCCACCGTGGTCAGCAGCCCGCGGTAGGAGTTGACGGGCTTCCCACCGGTGTTCATGAGAAGGAAGGTGCCGGTGCCGTAGGTCGACTTCCCCTCACCCTCGGCGAAGCAGGTCTGCCCGAACAGCGCGGCCTGCTGGTCGCCGAGCGCGGAGGCCACCGGTACTCCGTCGAGGGCGCCGCCCTTGACATGGCCGTACACCTCGGAGGAGGACCGGATCTCGGGCAGCAGGCCGGCGGGCACCTCCATGGACTGCAGGATCCGCTCGTCCCATTCCTGGCGGCGCAGATTCATGAGCATCGTGCGGGAGGCGTTGGTGACGTCGGTGACGTGCCGGCCGCCGTCGGCACCGCCGGTGAGCTTCCAGATGATCCAGGAGTCCATCGTGCCGAAGAGCAGCTCACCACGTTCGGCGCGCTCGCGCAGGCCCTCGACGTTGTCCAGCAGCCAGCGGATCTTCGGGCCGGCGAAGTAGGAGGCCAGCGGCAGTCCGGTCTCCCGGCGGAAGCGGTCCTGGCCGACGTTGCGCCCCAGGTCCCGGCACAGCTGGTCGGTGCGGGTGTCCTGCCACACGACGGCGTGGTGCACCGGTTCGCCGGTCTTCCGGTCCCAGAGCAGGGTGGTCTCGCGCTGGTTGGTGATGCCGACGGCCTTGACGTCCTCCCGGGCGATCCCGGCCTTCTCGATGGCGCCGGCCACCACTTCCTGGACGTTCGCCCAGATCTCGGAGGCGTCGTGCTCGACCCAGCCGGGCCGGGGAAATATCTGCTCGTGCTCCTTCTGTTCCATGGCGACGATCCGGGCGCTCCGGTCGAAGATGATGCAGCGGCTGGAGGTCGTGCCCTGGTCGATGGCCGCGATGTACCCGTGGGGAGTGATCGAGGAAGCGGGGTCGTGTGTGTCACTCATGTGGTGGCTCCTGAGGGGGCGGCGTCCGCCGGACGAGCGGACGGGAGACGGTGCGGGGGAGGTCAGGTCACGAGCTGGAAGATCCAGGCGGCGAGGGCGGCGCCGATCAGGGGGCCCACTACCGGAACCCAGGCGTAGCCCCAGTCGGAGCGCCCCTTGTTGGGCAGCGGCAGCAGGGCGTGCACGATGCGGGGGCCCAGGTCGCGGGCCGGGTTGATCGCGTAACCGGTCGGCCCGCCGAGGGAGAGACCGATCCCGACGACGACCAGCGCGACCATGAGCCCGGCGGCCCCGCTCAGCTGGAGCCCGTCGTTGAGCCCCATGCCGAGGATGGCCAGCAGCAGCACGAGGGTGGCGACGATCTCCGTGGCGAGGTTCTGCACGGGGTTGCGGATCTCCGGGGCGGTGGCGAAGATGCCGAGCACCGGCCCCTGTTTCGGCGGTGAGGGGTGAGCGCTCTCCGCGGGTGCTTCGGCCCGTTCCACCGGGCCCGGGCCCTGCTCGTTCTCCTGGGTCGCGGACGCACCGGGAATGCCGGAACCGCCGACGATCTCCCGGTCTCTGAGGTGTGCCTCGAAATGCCCGAAGTACGCGACCCAGACAAGCGTGGCCCCGATCATCGCACCGACCAGCTGACCGGCGAAGTAGACCGGCACGTCGCCCCACTCGCCGGTGTCGATGGCGAGTCCGACCGTGACGGCGGGGTTGATGTGCGCGCCGGAGATCTCCACGGCGGCGTAGACACCGGTGAGGACGCCGAGACCCCAGCCGAAGGTGATGGCGAGCCAGCCTGCGCCGAACGCCTTGGACTTTTTCAGGGTCACGGCGGCGACCACGCCGCACCCGAGCAGGATGAGCAGGCCGGTGCCGAGGATCTCACCCATGAAGATGTCGGAGCTGGACACACTGACTCCTTTGTCGGTTGCCCGGAGGGATCCCGCTGACCGCCGCCCCTCGTTCGGCATCGTCGATCGGGAGAGGACAGCATTTCCTCTCGGATGACCCCTGTCGGCAGGACCGAAACAAGGACCGGTCAGATGTCCATCTTGCGTGAGAGGCGCGTCGTGCGCCTTGTGTGGCCCGGACGGTGACGCCGGCCGCCCCGGTCCGGAGCCGGGGCCGGGACTGTCCGGTCATCGGGACGGTTCCCGCCGATGGGGGACCGGGCGGATACGCTGACCGGGTGCGCTCCCTGTCCGGGAGCGCAAAGCCGACAGCCGTCGCACCCCTGGGAGTACTGCCATGGCCATGCCCACCCTGCCCCCCGCCACTCAGCCCGACCGAGCCGCAGCCCTGCGCGAAGCACTGGCTTCGCGGGTGGTGGTGGCGGACGGCGGGATGGGGACGATGCTGCAGGCGGCGGACCCGTCGATGGAGGATTTCCAGCAGCTGGAGGGGTGCAACGAGGTTCTGAATGTCACGCGTCCGGACATTGTGCGGGCGGTGCATGAGGAGTATTTCGCGGTCGGTGTGGACTGTGTGGAGACGAACACCTTCGGTGCGAATTTCGCGGCGCTGGCGGAGTACGACATCGCCGGGCGGGTGGCTGAGCTGTCGGAGGCCGGAGCGCGGGTCGCCCGCGACGTGGCTGACGGGTTCACCGCGGGTGACGGCCGGGCGCGGTGGGTGCTGGGTTCGATGGGTCCGGGGACCAGGCTGCCGACGCTGGGGCATGCCCCCTACGGGGTGCTGCGGGACGCGTACCAGCAGAACGCGGAAGGGCTGGTGGCAGGGGGCGCGGATGCGCTGCTGGTGGAGACCTCGCAGGATCTGCTGCAGACCAAGGCGGCGGTGATCGGTGCCCGGCGCGCGCTGACGGCAACCGGCGCCGAACTGCCGGTGCTCGTTCAGGTGACGGTGGAGACAACGGGTGCGATGCTGCTGGGCTCGGAGATCGGGGCGGCGCTGACCGCGCTGGAGCCGCTGGGCATCGACATGATCGGCCTGAACTGCGCGACGGGTCCGGCGGAGATGAGTGAGCACCTGCGGTACCTGGCACGGCATGCTTCGGTGCCGGTCTCGTGCATGCCGAACGCGGGTCTGCCGGTGCTGGGCTCGGACGGCGCGCACTATCCCCTGACGCCGGAGGAGCTGGCGGACGCGCACGAGGGGTTCGTGGCGGAGTTCGGACTGTCGCTGGTGGGGGGGTGCTGCGGGACGACCCCCGAGCACCTGCGGCAGGTGGTGGAGCGGGTACGGGGTGTGGTGCCGGGGGTGCGGGATCCGCGGCCGGAGGCGGGGGCGTCGTCGTTGTACCAGGCGGTGCCGTTCCGGCAGGACACCTCGTATCTGGCGATCGGGGAGCGCACGAACGCCAATGGGTCGAAGAAGTTCCGCACCGCGATGCTCGAGGGGCGCTGGGACGACTGTGTGGAGATCGCCCGCGAGCAGATGAGGGAGGGGGCGCATCTGCTCGATGTGTGTGTGGACTATGTCGGCCGGGACGGGGCGGCGGACATGGCGGAGCTGGCCGGGCGGCTGGCGACGGCTTCGACGCTGCCGCTGGTGCTGGATTCCACCGAGCCGGCTGTGCTGCGGGCAGGGCTGGAGAAGCTCGGGGGCCGGGCGGTCATCAACTCCGTCAACTATGAGGACGGCGACGGGCCGCAGTCGCGATTCGCGCAGGTGACCGCACTGGCGGCCGAGCACGGCGCCGCGCTCATCGCGCTGACCATCGACGAGGAGGGTCAGGCCCGCACCGTGGAGCACAAGGTCGCGGTGGCGCAGCGGCTGATCGCCGATCTGACGGAGAACTGGGGCATCGGGGAGTCCGACATCATCGTCGACTGTCTGACGTTCACGATCTGCACGGGGCAGGAGGAGTCCCGCAAGGACGGCGTGCACACGATCGAGGCGATCAGGGAGCTGAAGCGGCGGCACCCGCGGGTGCAGACGACGCTGGGGCTGTCGAACATTTCCTTCGGGCTGAACCCGGCTGCCCGACAGGTCCTGAACTCGGTGTTTCTCGATGAGTGTGTGAAGGCGGGGCTGGACTCGGCGATCGTGCACGCCTCGAAGATCGTGCCGATCGCCCGCCTGGCGGAGGAGCAGGTACAGGCAGCGCTTGACCTGATTTACGACCGGCGGCGTGCCGACTACGACCCGCTGCAGCACCTGCTGGAGCTGTTCGAGGGGGTCGATGCCCAGGCGGTCAAGGCAGGCCGGGCCGAGGAGCTGGCCGCTCTGCCACTGGAGGAACGGCTCCAGCGGCGCGTCATCGACGGCGAACGCAAGGGCCTGGAAGCCGACCTGGACGCCGCCCTGGCCCAGCGGCCCGCCCTGGCCATCGTCAACGACACCCTCCTGGCAGGTATGAAGGTCGTCGGAGAGCTTTTCGGCTCCGGCCAGATGCAACTGCCCTTCGTCCTGCAGTCCGCCGAGGTCATGAAAGCCGCGGTCGCGTACCTGGAACCGCACATGGAGAAAACCGACGACGACGGGAAAGGCACCATTGTGCTGGCCACCGTCCGCGGTGATGTCCACGACATCGGCAAGAACCTCGTCGACATCATTCTGTCCAACAACGGCTACACCGTCGTCAACCTCGGCATCAAACAGCCCGTCTCCGCGATCCTGGACGCTGCCCGCGAACACCGCGCCGACGTCATCGGCATGTCCGGACTCCTGGTCAAGTCCACCGTCATCATGAAAGAGAACCTCCAGGAACTCAACACCCGCAACATGGCCGCCGACTACCCTGTCATCCTGGGCGGTGCCGCCCTCACCCGTGCCTACGTCGAACAGGACCTCCACGCCCTCTACGACGGCGAAGTCCGCTACGCCCGCGACGCCTTCGAGGGCCTGCGGCTCATGGACGCCCTCATCAACGTCAAACGCGGCGTGCCCGGCGCCGTTCTCCCCCCACTGAAGCAACGCCGCGTCCCGCACCGCGAACAGCCCGCCGCCCCGCCGCAGGGGAACACCGCCGAGGTAACCGTACGTTCCGACGTGGCCACCGATGTCCCCGTCCCGCGGGCCCCCTTCATCGGCACCCGCGTCGTCAAGGGCATCGCCCTGAAGGAGTACGCCGCCTGGCTCGACGAGGACGCCCTCTTCAAAGGCCAGTGGGGGCTGAAAGGCACCCGCAGCGGCGACGGCCCCGGCTACGAGGAACTCCTCGCCACCGAGGGCCGCCCCCGGCTGCGCGGCTGGCTGGAACGCCTGCACACCGACAATCTTCTCGAAGCCGCAGTCGTGCACGGCTACTTCCCCGCTCACGCCGAAGGCAACGACCTTGTCCTGCTTCACCCTGACGGAACCGAACGCACCCGGTTCACCTTTCCCCGGCAGTCCCGCGGCCGCCGGCTCTGTCTGGCTGACTACTTCCGCCCCAAGAGCTCCGGCGAAACGGACATTGTCGCCCTCCAGATCGTCACCGTCGGCAGCCGCATCGGTGAAGCCACCGCCGAACTCTTCGAAAGCAACTCCTACCGCGACTACCTCGAACTCCACGGACTGTCCGTCCAGCTCGCCGAAGCACTCGCCGAATACTGGCATGCCCGCACCCGCGAAGAACTCGGCATCGCCGGCAACGATCCCGACCACCTCAGCGGCATGTTCCGCACCGAATACCAAGGCTGCCGCTACTCCCTGGGCTACCCCGCCTGCCCCGACCTGGAGGACCGCGCGAAGATCGCCGACCTCCTCCAGCCCGAACGCATCGGCGTCAAACTCTCCGAGGAGTTCCAGCTCCACCCCGAACAATCCACCGACGCCCTCGTCCTCCACCACCCCGAAGCCACCTACTTCAACGCCCGCTGAAAGGTACTTCGCCCGGGATACGGAGCCTCACCCGTTCGGCTGAATGGGAAGGTGCTCGTCCGGCCCCGCACATAGAATGATCCGTCCGGTGAAGGCCGGTCGTCGGCTCCCTGCACAGGGAGCCGACGACCGGCCTTCTCGTCCCCTCACGGAGGTGCCTGCGTATGACGAGCTTCATCCCCGCAGTGGACACCCGCACGACCGCCGTCCCGGCTCCGCAGGCCGTGCTTCTCGACATGGACGGCACCCTCGTCGACACCGAGGGCTTCTGGTGGGACACCGAGGTGGAGGTGTTCCGTGCGTTGGGGCACACACTGGCCGAGGAGCACCGGGAGGTCGTGGTCGGAGGTCCGATGACCCGCAGTGGCGCTTACCTCATCGAGGTGACCGGCGCGGACATCGAACTGGCCGAGCTGACCGTCCTGCTCAACGCCACGTTCCTGAAGCGCCTGGACAGCGGTGTGTCCCTGATGCCCGGTGCCCAGCGGCTGCTGACCGAGCTGGCGGCCCACGAGGTGCCCACCGCTCTGGTGTCCGCCTCGCACCGGAGCATCATTGACCGGATGCTGGTATCCATCGGCGCGGAACACTTCTCGCTGACCGTGGCCGGTGATGAGCTGGGGCGGACGAAGCCGTATCCGGATCCGTATCTCGCCGCGGCGGCCGGGCTGGGAGCCGATCCTGCCCGGTGCGTCGCTGTGGAGGACACCCTCACCGGAGTCACCGCTGCCGAGGCTGCCGGCTGCCGGGTGATCGCCGTGCCCTCTGTGGCGCCCGTCCCACCGTCCCCGGACCGGACCGTGGTCGGGTCGCTGGCCGAGGTCGACCTTCCCTACATCCGGTCACTGTGGGCGGATCCCCTCGGTCCGGTGCTCCCGACTGGCTGAATCCTTGCACCGTGGCCACAGGTGTCCGTGACCTTCCTCACGAGCGCCCCGCGCCGGGCGTGCGCGGTGAGGTGCCGTCAGCTCACTCCGGGAACTGTTCCGCTGTCGGATTTGTCGGGATGCTGCGTGTTTCCCCGGTGAGCTCCGGCCTGTGAGGCGGGTCCGGCGTGCCGGTAGTTGCAGTACCGGACGACCTGTCCGGCACCGTGGCCCGTCAGCCAGCCCTGTTCGCTCCGGCTAATGTCAAGGAGCCCGGCCCTTCGTGCGGTTCGCCCCGTTCGTCGGAGTGCCCGGACCGGGACGTTTCGTGGAGAAGTGAGGACAGGTACGTGAGGAAGTGTGTCCAGTGGGGAGCGCTCCCACTCTCGGTGGGGATCACCGCCGCACTGCTCACCGGATGCGGGTGGGACGGTGAGGGCGGGGAGAGCAATGGTCCGCCCATCGTCATGGGAATGACCGACGAAGTCTCTTCCCTCGACCCCGCATCCGGCTACGATCCCGGTAGCTGGCTGGTCTTCAACAACGTTTTCCAGTCTTTGCTGAGCTTCCCCAATGGTGGTACCGAGCCCCAGCCGGAGGCAGCCGAGGAGTGCGCCTTCACCGATGAGTCGAGCCGGCGCTTCGCCTGCACCCTCCGGGAAGGGCTGGAATTCAGCAACGGGAACCCGCTCACCTCCGAGGACGTGAAGTTCTCCTTCGAGCGGTCGCTGCGGATCGACGACGAGCACGGGCCGGCCGCCGTGATGCTTTCGACGATCGAGGAGATCGAGACTCCCGACGACCGCACTGTCGTCTTCCATCTGAGCCAGCCGGATGCCACCTTCCCGCAGAAGATCGCCTCCGGTGCCGGAGCCATCGTCGACCACCGGGAGTACCCGGCCGACGCGCTGCGCACCGACGGCGAGGCGGTGGGGTCCGGCGTCTACCGCCTGGACAGCTTCTCCGGCCAGGAGGCGGTGTTCTCCGTCAGCCCGAGCTACCGCGGCCCTGCGCGGGTGCAGAACTCCGGCATGACCATGAAGCTGTACGACGGAGACCAGGAGGCGCTGAAGAGCGCGCTCACCGCCGGAGAGGTGGACCTGGCCTACCGTGGGCTCGCCGCCAGGGACATCGCGGAGCTGGACATGTCCGCGGTTTCCGGTCAGCGAGGGATCAAGGTCGTCGACGGCACCAGCGCCGAGGTGATGCACCTGGTCTTCAACCTCGACGACGACACGGCCGGGAAGCTCGGGGTGCGGCAGGCGATCGCTCATCTCCTCGACCGCTCCGCACTGGTGCGGGACGTGTACGAGCGCACCGCCGAACCGCTCTACTCGATCGTTCCGGCCGGCATCGTCGGTCACAACACGGCCTTCTTCGAGGCGTACAGCGACTACCCGCAGCCGGACAAGGCGGAAGCCGCCCTGCGTGCCGAAGGACTCACCGAGCCGGTCGAGCTGACCCTGTGGGGCACTCCGGTGCGTTTCGGCCCGGGCACCGTGCCGGCCCTCCAGCACGTCGCCGAACAGCTCAACTCCTCCGGACTGTTCCGGGTCTCCGTGCGCAGCGTCGAGCTCGAGGAGTACGAGCAGGGGATGGAGAGCGGGGACTACGGCGCCTATGTCCGCGGCTGGGTGCCCGACTATCCCGATCCGGACAATTTCACCGATCCCTTCTTCGGTGAGGACAACGTGCTCTACAACAACTACGAGCCCGGCCGCATCACCGAGGAGCTCATCCCCCGTACCGCCGGGGAGAGCGACCGGGGCCAGACCGTCGCCGACTTCGCCGAACTGCAGCACATCGTCGCCGAGGAGCTCCCGATCATCCCGCTGTGGCAGGGACGGCAGTACGCCGTGGCGGCCGAGAGCATCAACGGTCTGCAGTGGACCCTGGACGCCTCCACCGTCTTCCGGTTCTGGGAGATCAGCAAGACGTCCCGGGAGTAACGCGCCGCACCGCCCCCGGACGTGCGAGGCCGTCGCGGACCGACTCCCGCTCCCCGGCGGTGAGGAGGCCCCGGCGGCCTCGGCGCGGAGGGACGGGCGCGTCCCGCCCTCCGCAGGCCGGTGCGAGCCGGGCGCAGGCCGCCGCCCCGGCGGTCAGCTGCCGGGACGCACCAGCCCGCTCTCGTAGGCGTACACCGCGGCCTGTACCCGGTCGCGCAGCTCCAGCTTCGTCAGCAGGTGCCCCACGTGCGTCTTGACCGTCGTCTCACTGACGAAGAGGTCCGCCGCGATCTCGGCGTTCGACAAACCGCGCGCCACCAGCTTCAGTACCTCCAGTTCGCGTTCGGTGAGTGTGTGCAGAGCGTCGGGGAGCGGCTCCTCACCCGAGGGCAGCTTCTCCGCGTACTTGTCCAGCAGCCGGCGCGTGATGCTGGGGGCCAGCATCGCCTCACCGGCCGCCACCACCCGGATCGCCTGCACCAGCTCCGTGGCGGGCGCGTCCTTGAGGAGGAAGCCGCTCGCGCCCGCCCGTAGCGCCTCCACCACGTACTCGTCCAGGTCGAATGTGGTGAGCACCAGCACCTTGGCGGGCCCGTCCTTCGTCGGTCCGGTGATCCGGCGGGTGGCCTCCACCCCGTCCATCCGCGGCATCCGGATGTCCATCAGCACCACGTCGGGCTGCAGCGCGCGCACCTGATCGAGGGCCTGCAGTCCGTCCCCCGCCTCACCGATCACGGCCAGGTCCTGCTCCGTCTCGAGAATCATCCGGAAACCGGTGCGCAGCAAGGGCTGGTCGTCCACCAGCAGTACGCGGATCGCCACGGGTTTCCTCCAGGGCCGGTCGGACAGCGGGCCCTCATTCTTGCTCACGGCCGGGCGGACGCCTCTCCCGGGACCGGGGCGGGCTCCGCCGGCCCGCCGGACCCACCCAGCGGGAGCGGAGGCTGCACGAGCAACGGGTAGGGCGGAGGAGTGCCGCCGAATTCCGGGCACCGAGCCCGGTGGTCGCACCAGCCGCACAGTTTGCTGCGCTTCGGCCTCCAGTCCCCGGTCTCCGTCGCCAGCCGGATGGCCTCCCACAGCGCCAGCAGTTTCCGCTCCACCCCCAGCAGTTCCGACTCGCCCGGATCGTAGGTCAGCACATCGCCACTGCCCAGATACACCAACTGGAGCCGGCGGGGTACCACTCCGCGCAACCGCCACAGCACCAGAGCGTAGAACTTCATCTGGAAGAGAGCGCCGGCGGAGTACTCCGGACGCGGGGCCTTGCCCGTCTTGTAATCGACGATCCGCACTTCGCCCGTCGGCGCGACATCCACCCGGTCGATCACCCCGCGCAGCCGCAGCCCGGAATCAAGCTTCGTCTCGACGAACAGCTCCCGTTCCGCGGGCTCCAGCCGGGCCGGATCCTCCAAAGAGAACCATCGTTCCACGAGCGCCTCCGCCTCCGCGAGCCACTCCGCGAGCCGGGCCGTGTCCGTGTCGCCGGGCCCGTCCGAGTCGTCCGGACTCCCGGAGCCGTCCCGGCTCGACGAACCGTCCGCGGCGGTCTCGCGCTCCGCGGGGAACAGCCGAGCCAGCTCCGGACGCCGGGCGAGCAGCCGCTCCCATTCCTGCACCACCAGGGCCCGGGCCCTGGGCACGCTGCGCTGGGCGGCCGGCACGTCGAAGAGCCGCTCCAGCACGGCGTGCACCACCGTCCCCCGGGTGGCGGCCGGGCTGGGCTCCTCGGGCAGCTTGTCGATCACCCGGAACCGGTAGAGCAGCGGGCACTGCATGAAATCGGAAGCCCGCGAGGGCGACAGCGAGCTCGGACGGGTAACGGCAGGGCCTTCCATGGGACGAAGCCTACGGGCGGTCACCGACAGTCCGTAGGGGCATACCATCGACTGCGGGGCCCGCCGGCAGGCATGATCGTGTTCTCCGGAGGTCCCCGAGGCGTACGGGGCGTACGCCTCGACGAGCGGAGCGACCACTCGCGGGCACAGCAACAAGGGGATCCGGTGGGAGACACGGAGCGAGAGCAGCCGCCGGGCACCGACGGAAAGCAGGGAGCCGACGGACGCCAGGGAAGGCGGTGGCCGGGCGGCGGCAGCATCGTCATGGGGCGCCTCTTCGGGGTGCCCATTCACGTCGCACCCAGCTGGTTCCTGGTCGCGGCCCTCATCACCTGGTTCTTCGGCAACCAGCTGGGCCGGGTACTGCCCGAGCTCGGTGCGGAGCGGTACCTGGTCTCGCTCTTCTTCGCGGTGGCCTTCTACGCCTCCGTCCTGGTCCACGAACTCGCCCATACCGTGGTGGCGCTCCACTACCGGCTGCCTGTCCGCCGCATCCAGTTGCAGTTCTTCGGCGGGGTCTCCGAGATCGAGAAGGAATCGGAGACCCCCGGCAGAGAGTTCGTCCTCGCCTTCGTAGGCCCGCTGCTCTCCCTGGTGCTCGCCGGTGTCTGTTACGCGGGCATGCTCACGGTCGAGAGCGGAACCGTTCCGGGTGTGCTGCTCACCGGCCTCATGCTCTCCAACCTTCTCGTCGCCGTGTTCAACCTGCTGCCCGGCCTGCCGCTGGACGGCGGACGAATGCTCCGAGCCGTCATCTGGCAGCTCACCGGCAGGCCCATGACCGGCACTGTCGCCGCCGCCTGGACGGGCCGAGGGCTGGCCCTCACCGTGCTCATCGGCCTGCCGCTGGCCACCCACACCACCGGGCTGACCGAACGCGAGTCCTTCACCGGGGTCGACTCCCTCATCGACGGCCTGCTGGCGGCTGTCCTCGCCGCGATCATCTGGACGGGCGCGGGCAACAGCCTGCGGATGGCCCGGCTCCGCGAGCGGCTGCCCGCGCTCCAGGCCCGGGTCCTCAGCCGCCGGGGCGTTCCGGTGGCCGCCGGGACGCCGCTCTCCGAGGCGCTGCGCCGGGCCAACGAGGCGGGCGCACGGGCTCTGGTCGTCGTCGGCCCCGACGGTGAACCCCTCTCCCTCGTGCGGGAGTCAGGCATCGCCGGTGTGCCGGAGCACCGCCGTCCGTGGGTGCCGGTGGGCACGCTGGCCCAGGAACTCACCGAGGGCATGCGGGTCCCCGCCGATCTCGCCGGCGAGGCACTGCTGGACCGCCTGCGGGCCACTCCGGTCTCCGAGTACCTCGTGGTCGAGACGACCGGGGAGATCTACGGCGTGCTGTCCGCTGCCGATGTGGAGCGGGCCTTCCTGGACGCCATGGCGAAGCGGCCCGCCGGCCGCACGTCGGACTGAGCCGCCTCGATTACGGTCCGACGTGTCTGCTGGACTACGCTGGCGCACATGTCCGAACCGACCGGTGCCGCGCGCCGCCGCGGGCCCTTCCAGGTCGGGGACCAGGTTCAGCTCACCGACCCGAAGGGCCGCCACTACACCTTCACGCTCGAAGCCGGGAAGAGCTTTCACACCCACAAGGGTGCCTTCCCGCACGACGAGCTGATCGGTGCCCCTGAAGGAACCGTCGTCCGTACCACCGGAAACGTCGCTTACCTCGCGCTGCGCCCCCTGCTCCCCGACTACGTCCTTTCCATGCCCCGTGGCGCTGCCGTCGTCTACCCCAAGGACGCGGGGCAGATCCTCGCCATGGCCGACATCTTCCCCGGCGCCCGTGTCGTCGAGGCAGGAGTCGGCTCCGGCTCGCTGAGCACCTTCCTGCTGAGGGCCATCGGCGAACAGGGGATGCTGCACTCCTACGAGCGGCGCGCAGACTTCGCCGACATCGCCCGGTCCAATGTCGAGCGATACTTCGGCAGCCCTCACCCCGCCTGGCAGCTCACCGTGGGTGACCTGCAGGACAATCTCAGCGACCCTGACGTCGACCGCGTCATCCTGGACATGCTGGCCCCCTGGGAGTGCCTGGACGCCGTTTCCAAGGCCCTCGTCCCCGGCGGGATGGTGTGCGCCTACGTGGCCACCACGACCCAGCTCGCCCGCACGGTGGAGACGATCCGGGAGCACGGCACCTTCACCGAGCCGACGGCATGGGAGACCATGGTCCGGACCTGGCACGTTGAAGGGCTTGCAGTGCGCCCGGACCACCGGATGATCGGTCACACCGGCTTCCTGCTCACCGCCCGGCGCCTGGCGGATGGAGTGGAACCGCCCCTGCGTCGCCGCCGCCCCGCCCCCGGGGCGTACGGCGACGACTACACCGGGCCGGGATCGGGCAGCGGGCGCGGCTGACCGCCCGCCCCCGTAACGAGAAGACCGGCCGGGTTCCGCTGCGCAGGGGACCCGGCCGTTCTCCCCGGTTGTGAGATATGACACGATGCGGCCATCCCCGCTTCGCCGGCTCTCACAGGAGAACTCTCGCGTGCAGCCCACGGCAGGCCCCGACCTCGCGCCCACCCCCACCCGAGCGGTGCACTGGATAGTCACTGCTGCCGCCCTGGCCGTCGTGGCCGGCGGTGCGGCCCTGGTCCAGCCCCCTGATGCCACGGCCAGCCCGGCCGCCGCCTCCGGCGGCCCGAACCCGGAGGCCGCCGCCTATCCGCTGGACTGCCCGGACGGTATCGCGGTGACCGACCGGGCGGTGGGGGATCTCGACGGGGACGGCCGCCCGGAGACGTTCGCGGCCGTCCGCTGCGACACCGGAACGGGCACCCCGCCCAGCGGGCTCTACGTGCTCACCGGCCCGCCGGCCGGCGAAGGGCCGCCGCGGGTGGCGGAGGTTCTGGTCGACCCTGAGGACGGCATGACTGTCCAGCAGCTCACCGTGGAGAACGGCAGCGTTTCGGTCGTATTGCTCGGCTACTCCTCACCGGAGGTGCCCCGCTGCTGCCCCGACCAGGAAGGGCGGGCGAGCTGGCACTGGGAGAACGGCGGGCTGGTCCGCACCCAGGCCACTCCCATGACCACGGCTGACGCCTGAACCGCGGCCGGCCCGCGGACCCGGCAACCGGCGTCCGCGGTCACTCGGCGTCCGGGCCGTAGACCTCCGCCCCGTCCGAGACGCGGCGCACATGGATGCAGTCGCCCGGGCACTCCTTGGCGGACGCCGCGACGTCGCGCAGCAGGGGCAGCGGAACAGGGGCAGCGGCGCCCGGCGCGGTCAGCAGATCCGCTTCCTCGCCGGCCGGGACGGGCGGCTTCACGTAGGCCAGCCCGTCGATATCGAGCTCGAAGACCTCCGGGGCGTACTGGGCGCAGATCCCGTCACCGGTACACAGATCCTGATCGATCCAGACCTCGAGATCTTCGGGGGCTTTGTCCTGCACGGTCATCCTGCCTGCCGTTCCTCTTGCGTACGCTTCCAAAGAGAGCCATACCCGACGGGTGTTGACCGCTTACGACCATACAACCGACAGCTTTCCGATGCCGCTGGGTGGGTATTCCCCTGGCGGAGGGAGTGCGCAAGGGTGAAGATCGGACACAGCCTGACAGTCATTGTTGATCTAGGGGTTTCGAAGGACATCGCTCCAGGTAGGGTCTGGAAGCGTCCAGCTCCCCTTGGAGGAGGTGAGGACCGTGGCATCCCACGATGACGACATGAACCGCGGCATCCGACCCGGTCGGGGGTCCGACGACCCGGCCCGGCAGGTTGCTGAACTTGAGCAGGAGATCACCGCCCTGCGCCGAAAGCTGGCGGACTCTCCGCGGCACACTCGGATCCTCGAGGAGCGGATCGTCGAGCTGCAGACCAATCTGGCCGGTGTCTCCGCACAGAACGAGCGGCTCGCCGGAACCCTCCGCGAGGCCCGGGACCAGATCGTGGCCCTCAAGGAGGAAGTCGACCGGCTCGCCCAGCCGCCGGCCGGCTTCGGTGTCTTCCTGCACGCCAACGACGACGGCACGGCGGACATCTTCACCGGAGGCCGCAAACTCCGGGTCAATGTCAGTCCAGGTATCGAGACGGAGGAGCTCCGGCGCGGCCAGGAGGTGCTCCTCAACGAAGCGCTGAACGTCGTCCAGGCCATGGAGTTCGAGAGTGCCGGCGAGATCGTCACCCTCAAGGAAATCCTGGAGGACGGCGACCGTGCCCTGGTGGTCGGGCACACCGACGAGGAGCGGGTGGTGCGGCTCGCCGAGCCGCTCATGGACGCCACGCTGCGCGCCGGTGACGCTCTGCTCCTGGAACCCCGGTCCGGTTACGTCTATGAGGTCATCCCCAAGAGCGAGGTCGAGGAGCTCGTCCTCGAAGAGGTCCCCGACATCGACTACACCCGGATCGGCGGCCTCGGTGGGCAGATCGAGCTGATCCGTGACGCCGTCGAGCTCCCCTATCTGCACCCCGATCTCTTCAAGGAGCACGAGCTGCGTCCGCCCAAGGGCGTCCTGCTCTACGGGCCGCCCGGCTGCGGCAAGACACTGATTGCCAAGGCCGTCGCCAACTCCCTGGCGAAGAAGGTGGCGGAGGTCACCGGCAAGCCGGCGGGCAAGAGCTTCTTCCTCAATATCAAGGGTCCGGAGCTGCTCAACAAGTACGTCGGCGAGACTGAGCGGCACATCCGCCTGGTCTTCCAGCGGGCCAGGGAGAAGGCGAGCGAGGGCACTCCGGTCATCGTCTTCTTCGACGAGATGGACTCCCTCTTCCGTACCCGCGGCTCGGGCGTCAGCTCGGACGTGGAGAACACCATCGTTCCGCAGCTGCTTTCCGAGATCGACGGCGTGGAGGGCCTGGAGAACGTCATCGTCATCGGCGCCTCGAACCGCGAGGACATGATCGACCCGGCGATCCTGCGGCCGGGCCGGCTCGACGTGAAGATCAAGATCGAGCGTCCGGACGCCGAGGCGGCAAAGGACATCTTCTCCAAGTACCTCACCCCCAGGCTCCCGCTGCACGCCGATGACCTGTCGGAGCACCAGGGGAGCCGGGAGGCCGCGGTCGGCGGGATGATCCAGTCCGTCGTCGAGCAGATGTACGCCGAGAGCGAGGAGAACCGCTTCCTGGAGGTCACCTATGCCAATGGTGACAAGGAGGTCCTGTACTTCAAGGACTTCAACTCCGGAGCCATGATCCAGAACATCGTCGACCGGGCGAAGAAGATGGCCATCAAGGCCTTCCTCGACCAGAACCAGAAAGGGCTGCGGGTCGCCCACCTGCTCGCCGCCTGTGTCGATGAGTTCAAGGAGAACGAGGACCTGCCGAACACCACCAACCCCGACGACTGGGCACGCATCTCCGGGAAGAAGGGCGAGCGGATCGTCTTCATCCGGACGCTCGTCACCGGCAAGCAGGGCGCCGACACCGGTCGGTCGATCGATACCGTGGCGAACACCGGTCAGTACCTGTAAGTGCGAAAGGTCCGGCTGCGGAGCACGCGAAGGGCGGGCTCCGCAGCCGGACGCACTCCCGAACCGTCCACAGGAAACCCGCAGCGCGCTGCCTGTCGCAGCCCGTGCCGCTTAGGCTCGAGGGCACAGCCGGCCGACAAGGGAGCGCTGCCGGGCAAGGAGGGCCGCATGACTGTACGGCGAGTGATGGGCATCGAGACGGAATACGGCGTCTCCGTGCCCGGCCATCCGAACGCCAACGCCATGCTCACCTCGTCCCAGGTCGTGAACGCCTACGCGGCCGCGATGCAGCGGGCCAGGCGGGCCCGCTGGGACTTCGAGGAGGAGAACCCGCTGCGGGACGCCCGCGGATTCGACCTCGCCCGGGAGGGAGCCGACGCCAGCCAGCTCACCGACGAGGACATCGGGCTGGCCAACGTCATCCTGACCAATGGTGCGCGGCTCTACGTCGACCATGCGCACCCGGAGTACAGCGCACCCGAGACCACCAACCCGATGGACGCGCTGCGGTGGGACAAGGCGGGTGAGCGGATCATGGCCGAGGCCGCCCGGCGCGCCGCACAGGTCCCCGGCACCCACCCCATCCACCTTTACAAGAACAACACCGACAACAAGGGCGCCTCCTACGGCACGCACGAGAACTACCTGATGAAGCGGGAGACGCCGTTCTCCGAGATCGTGCGCCATCTGACCCCGTTCTTCGTCTCCCGTCAGGTCGTCTGCGGGGCAGGCCGGGTCGGAATCGGGCAGGACGGCAGCGAGCACGGGTTCCAGATCAGCCAGCGCGCGGACTATTTCGAGGTCGAGGTCGGTCTGGAGACGACCCTCAAGCGACCGATCATCAACACCCGCGACGAGCCGCACTCGGATGCCGAGAAATACCGCAGGTTGCATGTGATCATCGGCGACGCGAATCTCTCGGAGATCTCCACCTACCTCAAGCTCGGCACCACCGCCCTGGTCCTGTCGATGATCGAGGACGGCTTCATCGCGGTGGACCTGGCGGTGGACCAGCCGGTGCGCACCCTGCACAGGGTCAGTCACGACGCCACGCTGAGTGAGCTGATCACCCTGCGCAGCGGTCGCACGCTCACCGCGGTGCAGTTGCAGATGGAGTACTGCGAGCTGGCGCGCAAGTACGTGGAGGAGCGCTGGGGCGCCGACGCCGACGCCCAGACCACCGATGTCCTTGCCCGCTGGGAGGACGTGCTCGGCCGGCTGGAGACCGACCCCGCGAGTCTGTCGGGGGAGCTCGACTGGGTGGCCAAACGGGAGCTGATGGAGGGCTACCGCAGGCGTGACGGTCTCGGCTGGGATGCTGCCCGGCTCCACCTGGTGGACCTGCAGTACGCCGACGTGCGGCCGGAGAAAGGCCTGTACAACCGTCTCGTGGCCCGCGGAAGCATGACCCGGCTGCTGGACGAGGAAGATGTCCGCCGGGCACGGAGCAGCCCTCCGGAGGACACCCGGGCATATTTCCGGGGCCGCTGCCTGGAGCGGTACGCGGACGATGTCGCCGCCGCGTCCTGGGACTCCGTGATCTTCGACCTCCCTGGCCGCGACTCCCTGCAGCGGGTTCCGACCATGGATCCGCTGCGCGGTACACGTGAGCACGTCAAGGATCTGCTCGACCGGTGCGA
The DNA here is from genome assembly GCF_028200735.1 of Streptomyces sp. ACA25. Lineage (GTDB taxonomy): Bacteria > Actinomycetota > Actinomycetes > Streptomycetales > Streptomycetaceae > Streptomyces. Next base: position 164,135 of record NZ_JAQKPV010000009.1, on the reverse strand, counting down.
GTCGGCGGAAGATCTTCTCCGGGCTCTCTCGGGAGGCTGATTCCCCCAGGATCAGGGAATGATCGAGGTGACTCCGGAACGTGGGAGAAACGGAAGGGCCGATGTCAGCCCCTGCTAGTAGGGTCTGATTCTGTACACCGAACTGTGCGGGGTGAGGTACATGGCGACCAAGGACACCGGCGGCGGCCAGCAGAAGGCGTCGCGCACCACCGAGGAAGTCGAGGAGCAGACGGAGGACGCCGAGGCCACCGAGGAGCTCAAGGAGCGCCAGGAGGCGCTCAACGACGACGTGGACTCCGTCCTCGACGAGATCGACGAGGTCCTGGAGGCCAACGCCGAGGACTTCGTCCGGGGGTTCGTCCAGAAGGGCGGCGAGTAGCCGCCGGGCTCCGCAGGGGGTTCCCGCCGGGCAGTCCGCAGCGGTGCGGCCGGCGGGGCCTCCCGGTGCCGCGCGGGCCGGTGACACCGGCCCGCCGTCCCTTTCCGGCCGCAAGTGGATCATCTCCGGCCGTAGGTGGATCACCGCTGCCTGCCGGGTAGGGTCCGTCACGTACTCTGCTTCGGCCCACGGCTTGCCGGGGACCGGGTCGGCCATGATCCAGCGGGCCGTTCTCATCATCTGGAGGGAAATCTGTGGTAGCCAATTCCCAGGGCCAGGGGCGACTCCCGGCTGCTTTCCTCACCCCGGGCTCCGCCTCGTTCCTGGACTTCCTGACCGCGCACGTGCCGGAGCAACTCCCCGGCAACCGGGCCCTGCCGCCGGTGAAGGGGGCTGTCGAGGCCCCGCACGGCACGACGATCGTCGCGGCCACCTTCCCAGGAGGTGTGGTGCTGGCGGGTGACCGGCGGGCCACCATGGGCAACATCATCGCGCAGCGGGACATCGAGAAAGTGTTCCCGGCCGACGAGTACTCGGCCGTCGGGATCGCCGGCACCGCGGGCCTCGCGGTGGAGATGGTCAAGCTCTTCCAGCTGGAGCTGGAGCACTTCGAGAAGGTCGAGGGCGCCACGCTCTCCCTCGAGGGCAAGGCGAACCGGCTGTCCACGATGATTCGCGGCAACCTGGGCATGGCCATGCAGGGGCTGGCGGTCGTCCCGCTGTTCGCCGGGTACGACCTGGTTCGTGGGACGGGCCGGATCTTCTCCTACGACGTGCTGGGCGGCCGGTCGGAGGAGTACGGCTTCACCGCGGTCGGTTCCGGCTCGGTGTTCGCCCGTGGCGCGCTGAAGAAGCTGCACCGCTCGGATCTGACGGAGGAGCAGACCGCCACCGTGGTCGTGCAGGCCCTCTACGACGCGGCTGACGACGACTCCGCCACCGGAGGGCCGGACGTGGCGCGGCGGATCTACCCCATCGTCGCGGTGATCACCGAGGAGGGGTACCGGCGACTCTCCGAGTCGGAAGTCTCCGGGATCGCCCGGACGGTGCTCGACGGCCGCCTGCAGTTGCCCAACGGGCCGCAGGCCCCGCTTCACTAGGCTCGGCACAGCGGTCCGGGTATAGCGGATACCCGGACCACAACGGACAGGAAGGGACGGACAGCCGGTGACGACACCGTTCTATGTGTCACCCCAGCAGGCGATGGCGGACCGCGCGGAGTATGCCCGGAAGGGCATCGCGCGGGGGCGCAGCGTCGTGGTGCTGCAGTATGCCGACGGCATCGTGTTCGTGGCCGAGAACCCGTCCCGGGCGCTGCACAAGGTGAGCGAGATCTACGACCGCATCGCCTTCGCGGCCGTGGGCAAGTACAACGAGTTCGAGAACCTGCGGATCGGCGGGGTCCGGTACGCCGACCTGCGCGGTTACACCTACGACCGGGACGACGTCACGGCCCGGGGCCTGGCCAACGTGTATGCCCAGACGCTGGGCACGATCTTCTCCAGCGCGGCGGAGAAGCCCTACGAGGTCGAGCTCATCGTCGCCGAGGTCGGGGATGCCCCCGAGGACGACCAGATCTACCGTCTTCCGCACGATGGCTCGATCGTTGACGAACACGGCTCGGTCGCGGTGGGCGGCAGCTCCGACCAGATCAGCAGTTACCTCGATGAGCGTCACGAGGACGGCATCACCCTGGCCCAGGCTCTCAAGCTGGCAGTCGCCTCTCTCGCCCGGGACAACAACGGCGGAGAGCGCGAGCTGACCGCTGACCAGCTCGAGGTGGCGGTGCTGGACCGCACGCGCCCCCAGAAGCGCAAGTTCAAACGCATCCTGGGTGGGCAGCTGTCCCGGTTGCTCGACGGCGGCACCACTGCTCCGGACGCGGACGGTGACGGCGAGCCGTCCGTCAAGGAAGCGGCGGAGACGAGCGGCGGCTCCGAGGGCCCGTCGGATCCCGGCCCGTCGGCGAAGTCCGGCGGGCGGCCGGAGAAGGAGCAGCCGGAGAAGCCCGACCGCCCGGAGTAGAAGCCCGGCGCTGGAGGGCAGCTGCCGGGCACCCGGGGTGTGCTCACCGTTCCACGCGGTGTGTCCGAATCGGGGGGCCGGTCCGAAAATGATCGAAACGCGGGCCTCGCCGCCGGTTTCAGAAGGTCCTCCCAGGCGTAATGTTCACTCATGGACCGCCGAATTTTCGGGCTGGAGAACGAGTACGGCGTCACCTGCACGTTCCGTGGACAGCGCAGGCTGTCTCCGGACGAGGTGGCGCGGTACCTCTTCCGCCGAGTCGTCTCCTGGGGCCGCAGCAGCAACGTGTTCCTGCGGAACGGCGCCCGGCTGTATCTGGACGTCGGCTCGCATCCGGAGTACGCGACTCCGGAGTGTGACGATGTCATCGAGCTCATCACCCACGACAAGGCGGGCGAGCGGATCCTGGAAGGGCTGCTCGTCGACGCGGAGCGAAGGCTGCACGAGGAAGGCATCGCGGGCGATGTCTATCTGTTCAAGAACAACACCGACTCCGCCGGCAACTCCTACGGCTGCCATGAGAACTACCTGGTGGCGCGGCACGGGGAGTTCTCCCGGCTCGCCGACGTGCTGATCCCCTTCCTGGTCACCCGGCAGCTGATCTGCGGGGCCGGCAAGGTGCTGCAGACGCCCCGTGGCGCGGTGTTCTGTGTGAGTCAGCGGGCCGAGCACATCTGGGAAGGGGTCAGCTCGGCCACCACCCGCTCCCGGCCCATCATCAACACCAGGGACGAACCGCACGCGGACGCGGAGCGGTACCGACGGCTCCACGTCATCGTCGGCGACTCCAACATGTCCGAGACCACCATGCTCCTGAAGGTCGGCGCCACCGACCTGGTGCTGCGCATGATCGAGGCCGGCACCGTGATGCGGGACCTCACCCTGGAGAACCCGATCCGGGCCATCCGTGAGGTCAGCCATGACATGACGGGGCAGCGCAAAGTACGTCTGGCCACCGGCCGGGAGGCCTCCGCCCTGGAGGTGCAGCAGGAGTACTACGAGAAGGCCCTGGACTTCTGTGAGCGCCGGGGGATGCGCACCGGCCTGACCGAGCAGGTCCTCGAGCTCTGGGGCCGGGCGCTGCAGTCCATTGCGGAGCAGGAGCTCGACAAGATCAACACCGAGATCGACTGGGTGATGAAGTACCAGTTGATCGAGCGGTACCGGGCGAAGCACAACATGGCCATGTCCAACCCCAGGGTTGCCCAGATAGACCTGGCCTATCACGACATCCACCGCCGTCGCGGCCTCTACTACCTGCTCGAACGCAAGGGCCAGGCGCAGCGTGTCTGCAGCGATCTCAAGATCTTCCAGGGCAAGTCCGTCCCTCCGCAGACCACCCGCGCCAGGCTGCGTGGCGATTTCATTCGCCGGGCGCAGGAACAGCGCCGCGACTTCACCGTCGACTGGGTCCACCTCAAGCTCAACGACCAGGCCCAGCGGACGGTGCTGTGCAAGGACCCGTTCCGGTCGGTGGACGAGCGGGTGGAGAAGCTGATCGCCGGCATGTGACGGCTGCCGGGCGCTCGTCCCCGGTCCGAAAACCCCCGGTGCCGGGGCCGGGGGCTCCGTGAGCCGAGGCTTTAGGGTGGTGCGGACAAGCGGGTCCCCCCCGGCCGTCCCTACCGCGAGTTGGACTGATGATCCCCACGAAGAAGGCACGTCGCGCCGTCGCGCTGCTTGCAGTTCCTGCCCTCCTGCTCACCGCGGCCTGCGGTGGGGACAACTCCGACGACGACGCAGGTTCGTCCGACGCGGCCGTCTCCTTCCCCCTGGCCACGGTCTCGGGCTCGTTCGGCGAGGAGCCGGACATCGAGGTCGAAGACGACGCGGAGGAGAGCGAGGAGACTGTCGTCACCGTCCTGGAGGAGGGTGACGGGCCGGAGGTCGGTGAGGGCGACTTCATGCGGCTCAGCGTCTTCGCCAGCGGGCTGGATGAGGATGAGGCCCTGGTCAACACCTGGCAGCCCATCACACCGCCCGTCGAGGAAGGCGCCGAGGAGGAGCCCGCGGAGGAGGAGGACCGGGAGCCGGTGTACGCGGCCGTGCAGGCGGGGACCGAGGAGATCCTCCCGCTGTCCGTCACCGACCCGCTGACCGGCATGGCCGAGGGCAGCCGGGTGGTTGTGCAGGGCAGTGCGCTGGAGCTCATCGGGCCGCAGGCCGACCAGCTCGGTTTCGGCCCCGGAGACAGCGTGGTCTTCGTCTACGACATCGTCACGGTCATCGACGCGCAGGGGAGTGCGGAGGGCGAGCAGGCCGCTTCGGAGGAGGGAATGCCCGAGGTCGAGGCCGGCGAAGCCGAGTCCGCCGGGATCACCATCCCCGAGGGTGCGGACGCTCCCACCGAGCTTCAGCAGCAGGTGCTCGTCCAGGGCGATGGTCCCGAGGTCGCTGCCGAGCAGCAGCTGATCGCCCAGTACACGGGTGTCACCTGGGAGGACGGCGAAGAGTTCGACGCCTCCTGGGACAGGGGCGGTGCCGCCAAGTTCGTCATCGGTGTCGGCCAGGTCGTGCCCGGCTGGGACGAGGCGCTGGTCGGGAAGAACGTCGGTGACCGGGTCCTGCTGGTCCTCCCGCCGGACATGGCGTACGGCGGGCAGGAGGACCACGAGCTCGCCGAGAACACCCTGGTCTTCGTCGTTGATATTCTTGACGCGATCTGACTGCTCTTCGCCGTTCCTGCCGCCGTGCCCCCGCGTGACCTGCAAGACTGGCCCCGCTGTCAGCAATTCCGTCATAGGAGCAATCTCGTGAACATCGAAAAGCCCGAGGTCGACTTCCCGGGCGGCGAGCCGCCGGCCGAGCTGGAGAGCAAGGACCTGTGGGAGGGCGACGGACCCGTCGCCGAGCCCGGGGCTACCGTCGCGGTGCACTACGTCGGTGTCTCCTTCAGCACCGGTGAGGAGTTCGACGCCAGCTGGAACCGTGGTCAGCCGCTGCGCTTCCAGCTGGGTGCCGGCCAGGTCATCCAGGGCTGGGACCAGGGTGTGCAGGGTATGCGGGTCGGCGGCCGTCGCCGGCTGACCATTCCGCCCCACCTGGCCTACGGGGACCGTGGCGCCGGCGGTGCGATCAAGCCGGGCGAGACACTGATCTTTGTCTGCGACCTCGTCTCGGTCTGAGTGCCACCCGGTCTGCCGTAACGGGCAGGGCCGCCGCGGGCCCGCCTCCGCAGGAGGCGGGCCCGCGGCTTTGCTCCCGGTGCCGGGAGGGGTACGGTCGGTCGGCGAGAGTGAAACACGAGAGGGCGGGGCGTGGATGGCCATTGCCAAGGCCGAGCGGCTGATGAACCTGGCACTGTGCCTGCTCGGAACTGGACGCCCGCTGAGCAAGAGGGAGCTGCGGACCTCCATCGAGGCGTACATCGAGGCGGGCAGCGAGGACGCGTTCAACCGGATGTTCGAGCGTGACAAGGACGACCTGCGCGAACTCGGCATGATCATCGAGACGGTGGAAGGCCTCGACGGAGAGGTCGGCTACGTCGCCCGCCGTGCCTCCAACCGGCTCCCGCCGGTGGCACTGGACGCGGCGGAAGCCGCCGCCCTGGGGTTGGCCGCCCGGGTGTGGCAGCAGGCCCGGCTGGCCGGAGCCGCCAGCGGAGCCCTGCAGAAGCTGCGGGCAGCAGGCATGCCGGTCGCCGAACGCGGCCAGGAGCCCTACAGCACCTTGGAGCCGCGCATCCCCGCGGGTGAGGCAGCCTTCGAGCCGCTCATGATCGCCTGCCGGGACCGGCGCCCGGTTGTTTTCGACTACCGCCGCTCCGATGCCGCCCGGTCCGGCACCCGGCAGGTCGAGCCGTGGGCCCTGGAGTGCTGGCGCGGCCACTGGTATCTGGCCGGCTGGGACCGCGACCGGGGAGCCGAGCGGGTGTACCGGCTGTCACGGATCACCGGACGGGTCAAGTCCCGTGCCGGGGCTTTCACCACGGAGGTGCCCGGTCAGGTGGCCCTTCGGGAGACCGTCGCACGGTGGGCGGGGGAGAGCGCCAAGGAACGCGCCAGGGTCCGGCTGCGCGCGGGTTGCGGATACCCGCTGCGGGCCCGCGCCACGGAACTGCTCCGCGTGAACGGGGAGTGGGACGAGCTGGTGATCCCGTACGGTCACGGTCTGGGTGCCTGGCTCGCCGAGTTCGGTCCCGATGTGCTGGTGCTGGAACCCGCGGAGCTGCGGGCCGACGTGGTCGACCGGCTGCGTGCCGTGGCCAAGGGCTGAGAGGGCTACACGACATGGCGGCCAATGCCATCGACCGCACCAGACGGCTGCTGTCCCTGGTCACGTACCTGCGGGATCGGCCGGGAGCCCGGGTCGACGAGGTGGCCCGTGCCTTCTCCATCACCCAGGACGAACTGATCTCCGACCTGAGTGTGCTGCCGATGTGCGGGACCAGTTTCCGAGGCGGGGACCTGCTGGACATCGACACCGACGGTGAGCACATCTGGTGGCACAACGCCGATGCGGTGGGCACCGGTGCGGGGGAGCCGTTGCGGCTCGCAGCCGACGAGGCGACCGCTCTGCTGGTCGCCGCGCGCGCCTGCGCCACTCTGCCCGGTCTGCGTGACAGCGACCGGGACGCACTCCTGCGGGCGACCGCCAAGCTGGAGGCGGCGGCGGGGGAGAGCGCCGGTGCCAGCTCCCGGCTCTCGGTGACCTTCGAGTCCGAGGGCGGCGTCCTCGCCGAGGTGGATCGTGCGATCGCGGAACGTCGCAGGCTGCGGATCCGCTACTACTCACCGGGCCGGGACGAGCTCACCGACCGGGAGATCGACCCCATCCGGCTCTTCGCCGTGGGCCACACCTATGTCGAGGCATGGTGCCGCAGATCGGAGGCGCGGCGCACCTTCCGGCTCGACCGGGTTGCCCGGATCGAGCTGCTGGACACCCCGGCGGACCCGCCGCCGGTGGAGCCGCGGGACCTCAGCGCGGGGCTGGTGCAGCCCTCCCCGGCGGACCCGGAAGTCGTGATCGAGGTGGGCCCTCGCGGCCGGTGGGTCGCCGAGTACTACCCGCACGACACGGCTGAGGAGCTACCCGACGGGGGCCTGCGGGTCACTCTGCGCACGCCCGAGCCCGCCACCCTGCGGCGGCTGGCCCTGCGGCTCGGTGGCGACGGGCGCATCGTCTCCCCGCCCGAGCTGGTGGCCACCGCCCAGGGCGCCGCACGGGCCGCCCTGGCCGGCTACGAGGAGGCCGGGCTCGCCTAGCCGGAGCTTTCCGGCTCCTGCGGGGAGAAAAACGGGGCTGTCCGCGAGTGCTCCTCCCGCACGGTACGCCACGCCGGAACGGCCCTCCTGCAGGTGGCAACGCGTCCGGCTCCCGTCGGCACCGGGGCCGCCCCGCGGAAACCGCCAGGGGCATCGCCTAAGCTTCTGGCCATGTTCTGGCCGATGCTGCATCTTGCCCTCGCCTTCTGCGGAGTCGCCGTTCTCGGGGTGCTCGCGGTGCGGGTCGGGCTCGAAGTCCGCAGATTCTCCCGGGCCGTGGGGGACAGCGCGGAGCGCATCACCCGGGCCGCCGACGACCTGGAACGCGCCGCCGGACCGCTGGCCGCGCGGGGCGAGTCCCTGCGCCGGGAGACCGTGCGGCGCGGCGAGGGCTGAGGATGACGGCCGCCCGGGCATTGCCCAGTGCTCACCCCCGCACGTTAGGATTGGTCCGTGTGCCGACCGGCCGGGGCGAGGAACAGCACCGTTCCACCGGCGCAGAGGAAGCCCGCACATCCCGGATGAGAAGGTAGACGGAAATTATGGGCCAGATCGGACCGTGGCAGATTGTCATCATCATTGCCGTCATCGTTCTCATTTTCGGAGCGAAGCGGCTGCCGGACACCGCTCGGGCGCTCGGCAAGTCACTCCGCATCCTGAAGAGCGAGACCTCCGCCCTCAAGACGGACGGTGAGTCCAGGACGGACACCCCGGCATCGGAGGACTCCGAGCCGCCGGCCCCGCCGAAGACCATCCGTGCCGCCCCCGGGGACGTCGCCAGTTCCCGGCCGGTCGAGGAGCCGAAGGGCACCACCCAGGGCTGACCCTCGTCCCTGGCAGAACACGGGCGACCGGACCGGCTCCGGCAGCCGTACGAGATGAGGACGTGGGGTGCTCAAGGCCGCTCGCAGCAACGAGAGGAAGCCACGGGATCCCGAAGGGCGGATGCCCCTCGCGGAACACCTGCGTGAGCTGCGCAACCGGCTCGCCGTGGCGGTGCTGGCGATCGTCGTGGTGACGGTCGTCGCGATGTTCTTCGCTCAGGACATCATCAACCTTCTCACCGAACCGCTGCCCAAGTGCTTCCAGATCGAGGGCGCGGAGAGCACCGGCGGACGGTGCGCCACCTTGACCTATGAAGGGCTCACCTCACCGTTCACCACCTACGTCAAGGTGTCCCTGCTGGCGGGGCTGGTGATCGCGGCACCGGTGTGGCTCTACCAGGCGTGGGCCTTCATGGCCCCCGGCCTGCACCGGAACGAGCGCAAGTACTCCCGGACCGTGGTGGCGGTCGGCGCACCGCTGTTCCTCGTCGGCGTGTACTTCGCCTACTGGCTGCTGCCGCGCGCGATCCCGGTGCTGCTCAGCTTCACCGCACCCGACGCGGAGAACCTGGTCTCGGTCGCCAATATCCTGGACATCACGGTCCGGATGGCGATCGCCTTCGGCTTCGCCTTCGAACTGCCGCTGATCCTGGTGCTGCTGAACCTCGGCGGGGTCGTCAGCGGCCGGCGGATGCTCAGCTGGTGGCGGGCCATGGTGATCGGCATCGCGGTCTTCGCCGCAGCGGTCACCCCCACCGACCCGATGTCCATGATCGCACTGGCCATTCCGGTCACCGCGCTGTACTTCCTGGCCACCGGCATCTCCCTGGCCAACGACTACCGGCGGCGTCGCCGGGACCCGGACGCGATGCTGAGCGACGACGAGGCGTCCGACCTCGATCTCACTCCCTCGGTGCTCGACGGCCCGGAAGGGGGCTCCGGATCCCGGCCCGACGCCGGGGAACCGCCCCGCCGCAACGGCTACGACGATGCCACCTGACCGGCCGGACCCGCACGCGTGACCAATGAGATCTCCCTCTTCGTCAACCCGACGGCCGGCCGCGGACGTGGTGCCGGAGCCGCCCTGCCCGCGGCGCGGGTGCTGCGGGACGCCGGGTACGTCGTGCGGAGTGTGGTCGGTACCGATGCCGCGGACGCCCTGAGGCGCGCCCGGGAGGCGGTTGCGGCGGGCACCGGAGCGCTCGTCGCCGTCGGCGGCGACGGCATGACCTCGCTCGCCCTGCAGGCGACCGCCGGCACCGGGACCCCGCTCGGGATGGTCGCCATCGGCACCGGGAACGACATCGCCCGGGCCTGTGGCCTGCCGCTGCGTGACCCGGTTGCGGCGGCCCGGCTGATCGCCGAGGCGCTGAAGGGCGGTCACACCCGGGCGGTGGACCTCGGACGGACCGGCCGGACCTGGTTCGGCTCCGTACTTGCCTCCGGCTTCGACTCCCGGGTCAACGACCGGGGGAACCGCATGCGGTGGCCTGCCGGGCGGCTGCGCTACGACCTGGCGATGCTCGCCGAGCTCGCCGGGCTGCGGCCCATCCCCTACCGCCTGAGACTGGACGACGGCCCCTGGCAGGAGTTCGAGGCCGTCCTGGTGGCGGTCGGCAACGGTCAGAGCTACGGCGGCGGTATGCGCATCTGCCCCGGTGCCCGGCTGGACGACGGACGGTTCGACATCACTGTCGTGGAGGCCTGCGGCCGGGCCACCCTGCTGCGGGTCTTTCCCCGGGTCTACCGCGGGACACACACCGGACACCCGCGGGTGAGCGTGCTGCGTGCGGCCAGGGTCGTCCTGCAGGCCGACGGGGTCACCGGCTATGCGGACGGTGAGCCGCTCGGGCCGCTGCCGCTGACGGCCGAGTGCGTGCCCGCGGCCGTGCAGGTGCTCGCACCCGCGCCCGAGCCCTCACCATGATCAAGCGGACTGACGGCCCCGGCCGGTAGGCTCGGTACACAATGACCGAGGACATGCCCCCCGCTGAGCGTTACACCGCCGCCCGGATGCGCAGCACCGAGCAGGCCTCCGCTCTCGCCCCGTTCCGTGAGATGTACGACTTCGAGCTGGACGACTTCCAGACCGAGGCCTGCCAGGCCCTCGCCACCGGTAAAGGAGTCCTGGTCGCGGCGCCGACCGGATCCGGCAAGACCATCGTGGGCGAGTTCGCGGTTCACCTGGCCCTCACGCAGGGCCGCAAGTGCTTCTACACCACACCCATCAAGGCGCTGTCGAACCAGAAGTACACGGACCTGGCCAAGCGCTACGGGCCGGAGAACGTCGGCCTGCTCACCGGTGACAACAGCGTGAACGCGGAAGCTCCGGTGGTCGTCATGACCACCGAGGTGCTGCGGAACATGCTCTATGCCGGGTCCCGGGCGCTGATCGGCCTCGGATATGTGGTGATGGACGAGGTGCACTATCTCTCCGACCGCTTCCGCGGCGCGGTCTGGGAGGAGGTCATCATTCACCTCCCGGAGTCCGTGACTCTCGTCTCGTTGTCCGCCACCGTCTCCAACGCGGAGGAGTTCGGCGACTGGCTGGACACCGTGCGGGGCGACACCCAGGTGATCGTCTCCGAGCACCGTCCGGTGCCGCTGTGGCAGCACGTGTTGGCCGGCCGGCGGATGTACGACCTGTTCGAGGAGCGGGAGGACAAGCGGGAGGTCAATCCCGATCTGGTACGGATGGCCAGGCTGGAACACAGCCGGCCCGGAGGTCCGCGCGGCCGGGGCCGGCCCAGGCGGGAGGCCGACCGGGAGCGCGAGCGGCGGCAGCGCGAACGGATCTGGACCCCCAGCCGCCCCGAGGTGATCGACCGGCTGGACTCCCAAGGACTGCTCCCCGCCATCACCTTCGTGTTCAGCCGGGCCGGCTGCCAGGCGGCGGTTCAGCAGTGTCTGGCGGCCGGCCTGCGGCTCAACGACGCGGAAGCGCGGCTGCGGGTGCGGGAGATCGTCGAGGCCCGTACCTCCGCCCTCGAGGACGAGGACCTGCACGTCCTGGGCTACTTCGAGTGGCTCGAGGGCCTGGAGCGCGGCATCGCCGCACACCACGCCGGGATGCTGCCCACCTTCAAGGAGGTGGTGGAGGAGCTCTTCGTCCAAGGTCTGGTCAAGGCCGTCTTCGCGACCGAGACACTGGCGCTGGGCATCAACATGCCGGCCCGCTCCGTGGTGCTGGAGAAGCTGGTGAAGTGGAACGGCGAACAGCACGCCGACATCACCCCCGGCGAGTTCACCCAGCTGACCGGACGGGCCGGCCGGCGGGGCATCGACGTCGAGGGGCACGCCGTCGTGCTGTGGCAGCGAGGCATGGACCCCGCGGCCCTCGCCGGCCTCGCGGGCACCCGCACCTACCCTCTGCGGTCCTCCTTCAAGCCCTCCTACAACATGGCCGTGAACCTGGTCCACCAGTACGGGCGGCACCGCTCCCGGGAGCTGCTGGAGACCTCCTTCGCCCAGTTCCAGGCGGACCGCTCGGTGGTGGGCATCTCCCGGCAGGTGCAGAGGAACGAGCAGGGGCTGGAGGGCTACCGCGCGTCCATGACCTGTCACCTGGGCGACTTCGACGAGTACGCCCTGCTGCGCAGGGATCTGAAGGACCGCGAGAACGAGCTGGCCCGGCACGGTGCCGTGCAGCGCCGCGCCCAGGCGGCCGCCGCACTGGAGAAGCTCCGGCCCGGCGACGTGATCCACGTGCCCAGCGGCAAATTCGCCGGACTGGCCCTGGTGCTCGACCCCGGGCTTCCCGGCGGCCGAGGGCAGGGCCGCCGCGGCTTCGAGAGCCTGGAAGGGCCGCGGCCCCTGGTGCTCACCGCTCAGCGGCAGGTCAAGCGGCTGAACGCCGTCGACTTCCCCGTACCGGTGGAGCCGCTGGAACGGATGCGGGTCCCCAAGTCCTTCAACGCCCGCAGCCCGCAGTCCCGGCGGGAGCTGGCCTCCGCGCTGCGCACCAGGGCGGGCCACTACGAACCGCGGCGACAGCAGAGGCAGCGTGCGGAGGCGGCCGACGACACGGAGATCGCACGACTCCGGGCCGAGATCCGTGCCCACCCCTGCCACGGCTGCGCCGAGCGCGAGGACCACGCGCGGTGGGCCGAGCGCTACCACCGGCTCACCCGGGACACCCGTCAGCTGGAGCGGCGGATCGAGGGGCGGACGAACACCATCGCACGGACCTTCGACCGGGTGTACGCGCTGCTGTCGGAGCTCGGTTACCTCCGCGGTGACACCGTCACCGAGGAGGGCCGCAGGCTGGCCCGGCTCTACGGCGAGCTCGATCTGCTGGCTGCCGAGTGCCTGCGCGACGGCGTGTGGGAGGGCCTCGGGCCCGCCGAGCTGTCCGCCTGCGTCTCCGCTCTGGTGTACGAGTCCCGTGCGGCCGAGGACGCCCTGCCGCCGGAGCTGCCCGGCGGCCGGACGAAGGAGGCGCTGCGCGAAATGGTACGCATCTGGGGCCGGCTGGATGCCCTGGAGGAGGACCACCGCATCGCGCGGACGGCGGGCGTCGGCCAGCGTGAGCCGGATCTCGGCTTCGCCCTGCCGGTCCACCGCTGGTCGCAGGGCACCCGACTGGACACGGTGCTGCGCGACTCCGACCTGCCGGCGGGCGACTTCGTGCGCTGGTGCAAGCAGGTCGTCGACGTGCTCGGACAGGTCGCTCACGCGGCGCCGGAGGGCAGCACGGTCGGGCCGAACGCCCGGAAGGCGGTCGACACCCTGATGCGCGGCGTGGTCGCGTACAGCTCGGTCGGCTGAGCCGCGGACGCTCCGCTCGGATCAGCGGGCGGTCCTGGCCAGCACCGCCAGGAGCCGCTCGAGGGAGCCGCCCAGCCCCCAGCGTCCGGCGAGGGCGTCCAGCGCTGCGGGGTCCCGCGGGGCGCGGGGCAGCGCCGGGTCGGTGTCCGGCAGCGGCACGGCGGTGGCGACCCGGACCACCGTGGGCGCGACCGCCAGATACCCCGCGGCGGCCACCAGGTTCCGCCGCCGGGCCGGCGTCAGCTTCGAGAGCGGGTCCGCGGCCGCGGCCCGGACCCCCGCCAGATCCCCGTACTCCGCCAGTAGTTGCGCGGCGGTCTTCTCGCCGATGCCCTTCACCCCCGGCAACCCGTCGCTCGGGTCGCCCCGGAGCACCGCGAACTCCGTGTACTGCCCGGGAGAGACCCCGTAGCGCTCCCGCAGCACGTCGCCGGTGATGAGGTCACAGTCGCCCACGCCCTTGCGGGGGTAGAGGACCCGCACGCCACGGGCATCGTCGACCAGCTGAAACAGATCACGGTCCCCGGTGACGATGTCGGCGGGCCCGGCCGCCCGGGTGGCGAGCGTGCCGATCACGTCGTCCGCCTCGTATCCGGGCGCGGAGAGCCGCGCGATGCCGATCGCGTCGAGCACCGCCTCGATCACGGGGACCTGCGGCGCCAAGGTGTCCGGAACCTCCTCCGCGTCCGGGCCGCCCGGCACCTCCTCGGCCACCCGGTGTGCCTTGTACGAGGGGATCAGATCGACCCGCCACTGCGGGCGCCAGTCGGCGTCCATGCAGGCGACCAGCTCGTCCGGCCGGTGGTCCTGAACCAGCCGGGCGATGAAATCCAGCAGTCCGCGCACGGCGTTGACCGGCGTGCCGTCCGGGGCACGCACCGAATCCGGCACGCCGAAGTAGGCACGGAAGTAGAGCGAGGCGGTGTCGAGCAGCATCAGGCGTCCGGTCACCCCATGGATCATGCCGTATCGGCCCCGCACGGCTCGACCCCCGCTCCGGAGGAGTCTCACCGAACCGGGGAGGGCGACCATCCGCCGACTTGACACTTAGGTAAGCTTTACCTTATTCCTTGAGTTGCTCGTCCAGGGAACGCTCCGCCTGGCGAACCCCCCCCGGCACCGAGCCGGACCACGGAGCATCCGAGAAAGGCACACCTCCATGCGACGCCACCGTCGGCTTGTCACCGCCCTTGCCGGGGCCGCCCTGCTCATACCCGCCGTCGCGGCCTGCGGCAGCGAGGAGCAGGACACGGCCGACGACAACGGCTCCGCCGAGCAGGCGGACGAGGCGGGCGAGGGCTCGGAGCTGCTGATCTACTCCGGCCGCAACGAGGAGCTCGTGGCGCCGCTGATCGACCGGCTCGAGGAGGCCACCGGCCTGGAGGTCACCGTCCGGTACGGCGACAGCGCCGAGCTCGCCGCCCAGCTGCTGGAGGAAGGCGAGCGCACCCCCGCCGGCCTCTTCCTGTCCCAGGACGCCGGTGCGCTCGGCGCGCTCGCCAAGGAAGGTCTGCTCGAGCAACTGCCCGAAAGTGCTCTCGAGGAGGTCGACCCGGCCTTCCGCGCCTCCAACGGAGAGTGGGTCGGCGTGTCCGGCCGCGCCCGGGTCCTGGTCTACGACCCGGAACAGGTGGAGGAGAGCGAACTCCCCGACAGTGTCCATGAGCTGACCGAGCCGCAGTGGAAGGACAAGGTCGGCTACGCCCCGGCCAACGCCTCCTTCCAGGCATTCGTCACCGGGATGCGCATCCTGGAGGGTGACGACGCCACCCGCCAGTGGCTGACGGACCTGCAGGAGAACGGCGCCCGGCAGTACGACAAGAACGGCCCGATCCTGGACGCCGCGCAGAGCGGCGAGATCGCCGTGGGGCTGGTCAACCACTACTACTGGTACGAGCGGACCGACGAGTTCGGCGAGGAGAGCGTCTCCACCCGGCTGCACTATCTGCCCGGGGGTGACCCCGGCGCGCTCATCAACGTCGCCGGGATCGGTGTCCTGGCACACGGCGGCCAGAGTGCCGAGGCGCAGGAGGCCGTCGAGTTCTTCCTGTCGGAGGAGGCACAGAGCTACTTCGCCGAGGAGACCAAGGAGTACCCGCTCGCGGCCGGCGTCGTCAGCCCCGAGGAGAACCTGCCTCCGCTGGAGTCCCTGGAGGCCCCCGAAATCGACCTGACCGACCTGGACTCCCTGCAGCAGACCCTCGAGATGCTGCAGGAAGTCGGAATGGTCTGATAGGCAGCATGAGCATCAAGGCCCCGCCGACCGTTGCAGCAACCGCTGCCGGCGACGGACCGACGGACCGCCCGGCCGACATCTCCACGTCGGCCGGGCGCCGGCCTGCCGCGCGGAGGATACCCGCGGTGCTCGCCCTCCCGGCAGCCGTCACCGGCCTCTTCGCCCTGCTGCCCCTGGTCTACCTCGGCATCCGGGCAATGGAGCGGGGCCCGTCCTACGCCTGGGACATCATCGCGGCCGACCGCACGGCCGGTCTTCTGCTGCGCAGCCTGGCACTCACCGCGGTGGTGGTCACCGTGGCGGTGGTGCTCGGGGTTTCCCTCGCCTGGCTCACCGAACGGACCGCCCTGCCGGCGCCCCGCCTGTGGGCGGTCCTCGCCACTCTCCCGCTGGCCGTCCCCAGCTATGTGATGGCCTTCAGCTGGCTCTCGGCGTTCCCGTCCCTGGCAGGGTTCAGCGGCGCTGCCCTCGCTCTCAGCCTCGCCTGCTATCCCTATGTCTACCTGCCGGTCGCCGCCGTGCTGCGCGGCATCGACCCGGCCCAGGAAGAGACTGCCCGGTCACTGGGACACAGCGCATTCGGTGCCTTCCGCAGGGTGACACTGCCCCAGCTGCGTCCGGCCGCCGCCGGCGGGGGCCTGCTCGTGGCGCTGTACGTCATCTCCGACTTCGGTGCCGTCTCCCTGATGCGCTACGACACCTTCACCCGCGCCATCTACCTCTCGTACCGGGCCAGTTTCGACCGCACCCCGGCCGCCGCCCTCAGCTGCGTCCTGGTGCTCCTCACCGTGCTCCTGGTGATCGCCGAGCGCCGTACCCGCGGGCGGGCCCGGCACGCCCGCAGCGGACGCGGCACAGCCCGCCCCCATGTCCGGCTCCCGCTGGGCCGGCTGCGGGTCCCGGCTCTCGCCTGGTGCGGCCTGATCGCGGCAGCGGCGGTCGCCTTCCCCGTCGCCACCCTCGGCTTCTGGATCGTCAGCGGCAACTCCGCCACCTGGCAGCCGGCCGCCCTGGCGAGCACCGCTCTGACCACCGCGGCCGTCGCCGCGGCGGGGGCCGCCCTCACGGTGCTGCTCGCCCTGCCGGTCGGCATCATCGCGGCCCGCCACCGGAGCCGTCCCGCCCGGCTGCTGGAGCACGCCTCCTACGCGGGACACGCGCTGCCCGGAATCACCGTCGCGCTCGCCCTGGTGTTCCTGTCCGTGCGCTACGCCTACCCGCTCTACCAGCAATATCCGCTGCTGATCATCGCCTACGCGATGCTCTTCCTGCCGCTGGCCGTCACCTCGATCCGGGCCGCGGTCCTCCAGGCCCCCCCGGAGCTGGAGGACATGGCCCGGTCCCTCGGCCGCAGCCCGGCCCGTGTGCTCCGCGAGGTCACCCTGCCGCTCGCGGCCCCCGGAGTGGCGGCCGGCGCCGCCCTCACCTTCGTCGTGATCATGAAAGAGCTTCCCGCGACCCTGCTGCTGCGCCCCAGCGGCATGGACACCCTTGCCACCCGGCTCTGGACCCAGACGGACGTCGGGGCCTACGCGGCCGCCGCTCCCTACGCCCTGGCTCTGATCCTCATCGCCGCCGTACCGTCCTACCTCCTCGGAAGGCACCGTTCATGACCGAGCTGCAGATCCGCGGACTCACCAAGGCCTACGGGCCGGGCGAACCGGTGCTCGACGGCGTCGACCTGGAGATCTCCGCGGGTGAGCTCGCCGCGGTACTCGGCCCCTCCGGCTGTGGCAAGACGACGCTGCTGCGCGTCGTCGCCGGCTTCCTGCCTGCCGACCGCGGCACCGTCACGGTGGGCGGACGCGTTGTCAGCGGCCCCGGCGTCCATCTGCCTCCCGAGCGCCGCGCGATCGGCCTCGTGGCCCAGGAAGGCGCACTCTTCCCGCATCTGAGCGTGCGGCGCAATGTCGCCTTCGGTCTCCACGGGCTGCGCCGGGCCGAGCGCCGTTTCCGGGCGGAGGAGATGCTGGAACTCGTCGGCCTGGCGGGGTTCGGTGAGCGGATGCCGCATGAGCTGTCCGGGGGCCAGCAGCAGCGCGTCTCGCTGGCCCGGGCGCTCGCCCCGCGCCCCGCCCTGGTCCTCCTTGACGAGCCCTTCAACGCTCTGGACAGCGCCCTGCGCACCGGGTTGCGCGCGGACGTCCGGACCGCGCTGCGCGCCACCGGTGCCACCGCCGTGCTGGTCACCCACGATCAGCAGGAAGCACTGTCCACCGCCGACCGGATCGCCGTTCTGCGGGGCGGCCGGGTCGCCCAGTGCGGCACTCCGCAGGAGGTCTACAGCCACCCGGCGGACGCGTGGGTCGCCCGGTTCGTCGGTGATGCCGTCCTGCTCCCCGGGAGGGTGGAAGGCACGGCCGCCAGCACCGCGCTGGGCCGCATCCAGCTGGTCGGCGGGGTGACCGACGGCCGGGGCACCGTCGTGCTCCGGCCCGAACAGCTTCTGCTGTCCGAGCCGGGAAGGTCCGCGATCCGGGGCCGGGTCGCCGATGTCTGCTTCTACGGCCACGACGCCGTCGTCTCGGTCGCGGTCGACGGTATGGAGGGGACGGTCGACGTCCGGCACCCCGGGCCCGTGCTGGTCCGGCCGGGTGAGGAAACCGGCCTCACCGTCACCGGCCGGGCGGTGCTGCACCCCGGAGCCGTGGCCTGATGAAGCGGGTCGTCTCGCTGGTTCCGTCCCTGACCGAAGCGGTGGCCGCGACTGCTCCGGAGCTGCTCGTCGGAGCCACCGCGTGGTGCAGTCACCCCGCCGGGCTGGACGTCGTCCGGGTGGGCGGGACGAAGAACCCCGATGTCCGGCGCGTCCTCGCCCTTGCCCCCGACCTCGTGCTCGCCAATGAGGAGGAGAACCGCGAGGTGGACCTGGCCGCTCTGCGCGCGGCCGGTCCGACGGTCCTGGTGACCCGCATCCGCACGGTGGACGAGGCCTTCGGGGAGTTGCACCGGATGCTGACCGAGAACTGCGGGCTGCCCCGCCCCGCCTGGCTGGACGAAGCCGAAGCGGCCTGGCGGAACGTCCCCGTAGTGACGGACGCCGCCGCGTTCGTGCCCATCTGGCGCCGCCCCTGGATGGTGCTCGGCCGGGACACCTTCGCCGGTGACCTGCTCGCCCGCCTGGGCGTCCGCAACATCTGGGCCGGGCACGCGGACCGCTATCCCCGCATCGCGGTCCAGGAGCTCAACTCCTGCGGCGCCGACCTCGTCGTGCTCCCGGACGAGCCGTACGCGTTCACCGCCGCGGACGGCCCCGAGGCGTTCCCCGGGATCCCCGCCGCCCTGCTCAGCGGCCGTCATCTCACCTGGTACGGCCCCTCGCTGACCGAAGCTCCCGAGGTTCTGGGCGCCGCCCTGCGGTCCGCCGCGCCACCCTGACCCGCCGCCCGGGGTGCACCCGACCGCACCTGACAGTGGTCTCTCACCGGGAGGGGACGGCCGGAGCCGTCCTCGTCGCCGGGGGAGGTGGGCCGTATCGTCAAGGGCCTGCGGGCTGTTCCGAGGACCGGACCCGGTGCCGGTGTCCGAAGCGCCGACCGTAGAGTGAGCGCGATGAGCAGGACGGACGGTGCGGGGGGCGTGCGGATGGACACCGGCGAGAAACCACGGGTCCCGCCGCTTCCACGGACGGCCCCACCGGCGCCCCGGGCCCGCCCCGCCACGGAATCCGGCGCTCCGCGCAGTGACGCAGCTCCGCCCCCCGCCGTCCCCGCCCCGCCCACGCCCGCCCTGCCCCCGTCCCCGCCCCCGCTCAGCCGGCTCCGGATGACGGTCGCGGTGGTCTGCCTGGTGCTGGGGACCGGCCTGCTGGGCGGCGCGGCGGTCGGCACCTGGCTGGCCGGAGGCGGCACCGGACGTCCGGCTGCCGAATCCCCGTACCGGGAAGGACGGGAGCTGTGGCGCGAACTGCCCGTCGACGAGCTGTTCCCGTCCGAGCTGACCGGGGAGGGAACCGGCCCGGGCAGCGCCGACCGCCGCTGGATACGGGTGGCGGTCGCGCCGGACAGCGACTGCGAGAACGCGTTCGATGCCCGCTTGTACGAGATTCTTGCCCCGGCCGGCTGTCACCGGCTGCTGCGGGCCAGCTACTCCGACGAGACGGAGACCAGTGTGACCACGGTCGGGCTGCTGTTCACCGAGGCGGAGCAGGAGGACATGCGGGCGCTGCGGAGCCGGTTCACCGACGGTGGGCTGGACGAGCGCCCCGATCTGCTGCCCCTGCCTTACGCGGCACCCGGCACGGTGGCCGCCGGGTTCGGGCCGCAACAGCGTGCGACCTGGACTCTGCGGGTGCTCACCGACGTTCCGGTGGTTGTGTACTCGGTGACCGGATTCGCGGACGGCCGGACCGTCCCCGAGGCCGAACCCGCCGGCCCCGCACGCGCGGACGGCCGGACGTCAGCCGTGGCCCTCTCCGGCCTCGGGCACGAGGCCGAGGCCCTCGCGGACCTGGTGGAACGGCGGTTGCGCGGGCCGGCAGCCGGGACGGAGCAGGGGCGGGAGGAACACCGTGCTCAGAGGTGAGCGAGGAGCGCTCCGCCGGCTCCGGGTGCTGGCCACCGGCGTGGTGCTGACCCCGTTGCTGCTTCTGGAGGCCGTGCCCGGCGTCGCTGTGGCACAGGCGGAGACCATCCGGGAACAGCAGCGCTGGGCGCTGGACGCCATCAGGGCGCCCGAGGTCTGGCCCACCACCCGTGGGGCGGGTATCACGGTCGCCGTTCTGGACACCGGAGTGGACGCCGCGCACCCCGATCTGGCGGGTGCCGTTCTCGAAGGTGAGGACTTCGTCGGCAGGGGCGCCGGCCCGGGGGACGCCGAATGGGCGGCGCACGGCACTGCCATGGCCGGGATCATCGCCGGGCGCGGACACGGTCCCGGGCGGGAGAAGGGGGTCCTGGGCGTCGCACCGGAGGCTGAGATCCTGCCTGTGCGGGTGCTGCTGGAGGACAACGACCCGGCCCGGGAAGAAGCGCGCCGGGCACCGGGAAATGCGCTGGCGGAGGGCATCCGCTGGGCCACGGATCAGGGCGCGGACGTCATCAACCTGTCGCTCGGCGACGACAGCGAGTCGGCGCACCCGGACCCGGAGGAGGACGCCGCGGTGCGGTACGCCCTCAGCCGGGGTGCCGTGGTCGTCGCCTCGGCGGGGAACGGCGGTGAGGACGGTGACCCGGTCTCCTATCCGGCGGGCTATGCCGGTGTCATCGCGGTCACGGCCGTGGACCGCAGCGGCAGCCGCGCCCCCTTCTCGACCCGGCGCTGGTACGCCACCGTCAGCGCCCCCGGCCAGGACGTGGTCGTGGTCGATCCGGACGGCAAGTACTACACCGGCTGGGGCACCAGCGCGGCCGCCGCCTTTGTCTCGGGGGCGGTCGCACTGGTCCGGGCCGCCCATCCGGATCTGTCTCCCGCGCAGATCAAGCGGTTGCTGACGGAGACCGCCCAGAACCCTCCCGAGGACGGCCGCAGCGACGGGCTGGGGAGCGGTCTGGTCGATCCCGCTGCGGCGATAGCGGCGGGTGCCGGAGTGGAACCGCGGCGTCCCGAGCCGGCCGCCCAGCCGTATCCAGGTACGCACTTCGGTCCCGGTCCCCGGCCGGTCCCGGCGGAGGACCACGGCCAGGGATGGCTGGCTCCGGGAGCGGCGACCCTCGGCCTGGTACTGCTCGCGGTGTCGGTGGCGCTGTTCCGCCGGGTCAGACCGCTGACCCGCTCCGGATGACGGCCACCGCCGCCCGCGCCGCCTCCTCCACGGCCGCGACTCCCTCGGCGTGCGTGGAGTGCCCGTCGGAGATGACCGCCAGCAGATAGGTCCGGCCCGCCACGGTGACCCGGCCGATGCTGTTGACGTCCCACAGTTCGGTGTGGCTGCGTGGCAGCCAGCCGTTCTTCAGCGCGACCGGCCCGTCGGACGCCGCGGAGACACCCCACCGCTGGTCCTCGGCCACCTCGGACATGAGCGCCCGCAGAATGGCCCGGGAAGCGGGGTCGAGGGCCGAATCCGTACCGAAGACCGCCCGGAGCAAGGTGATCTGGTCATCTGTCGTGGTCTGGGTCAATCCCCAATGGCCGTCGGGGCCGCCCCGGGTGGAGGTGAGACCGAGGCGGGCGTTGCCGGCGTCGAAGCCGTGCTCACCGCCGATGGCCGCCCACAGTTCATGGGTGGCGTCGTTGTCACTGAACCGGATCGCGGCGGAGGCGTGTTCCTTTTCCTGGTCCGTGAGTTCGCGGCCGGCGTCCTGTGCCTGCAGCAGCAGCACCGCCAGCACGTTGACCTTGACGATGCTTGCCGTGTCGAACGTGCCACTGCCGAAGCCCGCGCTCCGGCCGGTCCCGGGCTCGAACACCGCGACCGACAGCCGTACCCCGTGCGCGGCCGTCAGGGGGGCGAGGGCAGCCGCCAGTTCGGCGTCGGGCCCGGGCGTACGGGCCGGGCGGCGCTCCGGAGGTACCGGCTGCCCGGTGTGGGCGCGGCGGATGCCCTCGCGAACCTCCGGCGCCGGGTCCTCGGTGTGCACGGTGACCTCCGTTCCCCGGGCCTGCGCGGGTACCCGGACCGAATCACCGCTCGCGGTGACCGCCAGCAGCGTAGTCGCCAGGGCGGCGTTCACCAGTACCACGGGGGCACCCCTCCGGGAGAGCCGCGGGGGTATCGGAGGGGTCATGAACCTGACGCTATCGCCCGCATCCTCCCCCGTCACCGGGAGGTGATCAAGAACAGGTAACGGTCGGTGCGGGAGCCCGGCGGATGGGGCCGGCGCGATCCCCGTTACGCTCGTGGGGTGGCGCTCAAGAACATCCCGCAGCCCGGGTTCGCAGGCGACGACGGCTCGGCGGATCCCGGGCTGAGCCGGGCCCTCGCCGCTTGGTCACGGGATCCGGCGGCTGAGCCGCAGCTCCTCGCCGTGCTGGCCCGTTCCCGTCTGCTGGTTCCGGTGGTCGCGGTTCTGGGGGAGGCCGTGACCGGGCCCGACGGGCTGCGCCGGGAGAAGAGCAGCGACATGGCGGTGCTCACGCTGCAGGTGCCGGACGGCCGCCGGGCCCTGCCGGTGTTCACGTCCACTGCCGCACTGTCCCGCTGGCGGCCGGATGCCCGGCCGGTCGCGGTCGCCCCGGCGCAGGCGCTGCAGGCCGCCGTCCAGGAGGGGGCAGGCACCCTGGTGGTCGACCTGGCCGGTCCGGTCACCTACGAGCTGACGAGCCGGGGCCTGCGCGTCCTGGCGTCCGGAGGATCGCCGGCGGACAGCCCCGCGGTGGTCTCTGCCCTGCGCACCCTGCTGGCCGCTGAGCCCGCCGTGCGTGCAGCGCACCTGGTGCCCGGCGGAGAGGCCGACGGGACCCTTGCGCTGCATCTCGGCGAGGGGACCGATGCCCAGGGCGCCGCGCGGCGGCTGGCCCGTGCCCTGGCCGGGGACGAGGTGCTCCGTGCCCACCTGGTCCGCGGGCTGCAGCTGGCGGTGCTGCCGGTGTCCCGGCCCCTCCCCGGAAAGCCCTTCTACCGCGGCTGACTCAGCCGAGAACGGGTCCGGTGTACTTCTCGCCAGGGCCCTGACCCGGTTCGTCCGGGATCACGGAAGCTTCCCGGAACGCCAGCTGCAGGGACTTCAGACCGTCGCGCAGCGGCGCCGCGTGGTACGTGCCGACCTCGGTCGCGCTCGCCGAGACCAGTCCGGCCAGTGCGGTGATCAGCTTCCGCGCCTCGTCGAGGTCCTTGTGCTCCGCACCGTCCTCCGCCAGCCCCAGGTTGACCGCGGCCGAACTCATCAGGTGCACCGCGACCGTGGTGATGACCTCCACCGCGGGAACATCCGCGATGTCGCGGGTCATGTGATCGAAATCGGGTGCCCCTGAAGGGCCGGCGGGAGGAGTGGCGTCGCTCATGCCGACAGCCTACGGGCCTGCCGGTGCCTCCCCGGGCCGGGCGCCCGTCGTCGTGGGGGGCGCCTGCTCCTGGTATGCTGGTGCCTTGACCGGCTGTCCCGCAGGAAATTCTGTGGAGGGCAGCCCGCAAGTGGAGGCTCCGCTTCTCCCACCTGACCGGCCCCCGGGTCGGCAGGTCCAAGGTCAGGTTGCGCCCCGTGCACCTCACGGCGGTGCTCCAGGTCTGTCCGAGGAGCCCTGCCTGCGTATCGTCCGGGGCGTTCTGCGCGTTCGGGCGGTGGTCGAGCCACTACTGACTCATGCGCGGCTGTCCGCCAGGCAACCGTGCGGCGCAACCTAGGAGGCCCCATCAGCGCCGAGCCCCGCATCAACGACCGGATTCGCGTCCCCGAGGTGCGACTCGTTGGTCCCAGCGGCGAGCAGGTCGGCATCGTGCCGCTTGCCAAAGCCCTGGAGCTTGCCCAGGAATACGACCTGGACCTGGTCGAGGTCGCGGCGACCGCCCGTCCGCCGGTCTGCAAGCTCATGGACTACGGCAAGTTCAAGTACGAGTCGGCCATGAAGGCCCGTGAGGCGCGCAAGAACCAGGCGCACACGGTCATCAAGGAGATGAAGCTCCGGCCGAAGATCGACCCGCACGACTATGACACCAAGAAGGGTCATGTCGTCCGGTTCCTCAAGCAGGGTGACAAGGTCAAGATCACGATCATGTTCCGCGGGCGCGAGCAGTCCCGCCCCGAGCTGGGCTTCCGGCTGCTGCAGCGGCTCGCGGAGGACGTGCAGGACCTGGGGTTCGTGGAGTCGAACCCCAAGCAGGACGGCCGGAACATGATCATGGTTCTCGGACCGCACAAGAAGAAGACCGAGGCCATGGCCGAGGCCCGTGAACTGAAGGCTGCCCGCAAGGCCGAGCAGCAGGGCAACGCGCAGAGCTGATCGCGCCGGGTCCTGCCGCTGCCGACCGGCAGCAAGTGATCCATCAGGTGTACCCGCCCGGCCCGCAGCGGCCGGGCGAGCACCACGGAAGAGGAGAGTACGGCGACATGCCGAAGAACAAGACGCACAGTGGTGCCAGCAAGCGCTTCAAGATCACTGGCTCCGGCAAGGTGATGCGCCAGCGCGCCGGTCGCCGTCACTACCTGGAGCACAAGTCGTCGACCCTGACCCGTCGGCTCGCCGGCACCACGGAGACGGCCCCCGCCGACGTCAAGCGCATCAAGAAGATGCTCGGCAAGTGAGCCGGCTTCCGCAGCCCCACCGGGCCGCGGGCCCTCCGGCCGAGGCCGGGACCATCCGTTCCCGGGCCGTGTGAGCACTCCATGGCCCCCCTACAAGGAGTTCACCAGTGGCACGCGTCAAGCGGGCAGTCAACGCCCACAAGAAGCGCCGGGCGATTCTCGAGCAGGCCAGCGGCTATCGCGGTCAGCGTTCCCGCCTGTACCGCAAGGCGAAGGAGCAGCTTCTCCACTCCTACGTCTACAACTACAACGACCGCAAGAAGCGCAAGGGTGACTTCCGGCAGCTGTGGATCCAGCGGATCAACGCCGCCGCCCGCGCGAACGGCATCACCTACAACCGGTTCATCCAGGGCCTGAAGGCCGCTGAGATCGAGGTGGACCGCAAGATGCTGGCGGAGCTCGCGGTCAACGACCCGAACGCGTTCGCCGCGCTGGTCGAAGCCGCCCGCAAGGCCCTTCCCAGCGACGTCAACGCCCCGAAGGCCGCCTGACCCGCCCAGCGGTTTCGCGGCTGCGGCCGCAGGCGCCACCGGACCCGCAGGCCCCGCCTGCGGGTCCGGCGTGTTCCCGCCCTCCCGGGGGCACCCCCCGTGACAAGAAGTGAGCTGCCCGCCATGGCCACCGCTGCCGAGCTGACCTCCCCGCGCTCCCCGCGTGCCGTCGCCGCTCGCCGGCTCGCCCGGCGCAGTGCCCGGGGCAAGGAGCGGCGCTTCCTCGCGGAGGGCCCGCAAGCGGTGCGGGAAGCGGTCGCCCACCGCACCGATGGGCACAGCACGCTGGTCGAGCTGTTCACCACCTGCGAGGCGGCCGGCCGCCATCCGGAACTCATCGCCGCCGCCCGGGCCGCCGGAACCCGCGTCACCACGGCGAGCGAGGAGATCGTCACCGGTCTCTCGCAGACCGTGACGCCTCAGGGGCTCGTCGGCGTCTGCCGCTTCCTGGACCGTCCGTTCGAGGAGCTCGTCGCCGCCGGGCCCCGGCTCGTCGCGGTTCTCGCCCACGTCCGCGACCCGGGCAACGCCGGCACGGTGCTGCGCTGCGCGGACGCTGCCGGAGCCGAGGCGGTGATCCTCACCGACGCCTCCGTCGACCTCTACAACCCGAAGGCGGTGCGGGCGTCGGCCGGCAGTCTCTTCCACGTCCCGGTGGCCGTCGGAATCCCCGTCGAGGAGGCGGTCCGCGGCCTGGCGGACGGCGGTCTGCGGGTGCTGGCCGCCGACGGCTCGGGGGACCGGGACCTGGACGCCGAGCTCGACGGCCCGGCCATGGGCGGGCCCACGGCGTGGATCTTCGGCAACGAGGCGTGGGGGCTCCCCGGGCCGACCAGGGAGCTGGCTGAAGCGGTCGTCCGGGTTCCGATCCACGGACGGGCGGAGAGCCTCAATCTGGCCACGGCCGCCGCCGTCTGTCTGTACGCCTCCGCCCGCGCCCAGCGGTCTCCCGGTGGCTGCCGCTGACGCCGGACCACTTGTAGGGTGACCCGCGCGGGGACTGAGAGGGGCGGTACGGGGATGGACAGGCGCTCCGGTGCCGGGGAGCTCGATCTGCGGCCGGACGATTTCCCCGACGGGCTCGTGATCGCGGACGCCCGGGGGCAGGTCATCTGCTTCAACGCGGAGGCGGCCCGGCTCACCGGGCAGAACCCGGCGGAGGCAGTGGGAAGCCCTCTTGAGCGGGCTCTGCCCCTGGAGGATGCGGACGGCCGCCGATGGTGGCGGGTCACCGACCCGTACGGCGGGCTGCGTACACGCTGCGGCCAGCCCGAGCGGCATCTGCTGCTGCCCGGTGGACGCGAGGTGCTGGTCACGGCGCGCTACGTACGGCCGGTCGCGGGCGGGCCCCTGCGGCGCCTGGTCGTCACGCTCCGCGGGACCGAGGCCCGGCAGCGCATGGAGCGCAGCAACGCCGAGCTGATCGCCACCGTCGCCCACGAGCTGCGCTCGCCGCTCACCTCGATCAAGGGATTCACCGCCACCATGCTCGACAAGTGGGAGCGCTTCACCGACGACCAGAAGCGGCTGATGCTGCAGACCGTGGACGGCGACGCCGACCGCGTCACCCGGCTGATCACCGAGCTGCTTGACGTCTCCCGGATCGACTCCGGACGGCTGGAGATCCGGCGGCAGCCCCTGCGGCTGGACGAGGCCGTGCACCGCCAGGTGAAGACGCTCGTCAACGGCGGCTGTCCGGAGGACCGGTTCGACCTCCGGGTCGCGGAGGAACTGCCACGGGTGTGGGCCGACCCCGACAAGATCGCCCAGGTGCTCGGCAACCTGCTCGAAAATGCGGTGCGGCACGGCGAGGGCACTGTCACCATCGAGGTGGACCCCGCGCCGCCGGGCAGGAGCCGTCAGAAGGGGACAGCAGTCACCGTGAGCGATGAAGGGCCGGGCATCCCCGAAGAAGCCCTGCAGCGCGTCTTCACGCGTTTCTGGCGCGGCAGCACCCGAGGGGGCACGGGGCTGGGCCTCTACATCGTCAAGGGCATCATCGAGGCGCACGGTGGCACGGTGACGGTCGGGCGCTCGGCCGGGGGCGGGGCCCGGTTCCGCTTTGTCCTGCCGGTGGGCACTCCGGCCGTTCTGGTCTGAGCGGGGCCACCGGCTCCACCAGGCACGAGCCACCCGGCGGGCCCTTTAGACTCGGCCTGCGGCACCCACGTCGCGGGATGCGGCGCGCAGCCAGCCAATCGGAAGTACGGGAAGAGATGTCGGCACCGAACAAGTCGTACGACCCGGTCGAGGTCGAGGCACTGAAACCGGAAGAGATCGAGCGGGCGCGGGAGGCGGCGCTCGCCGCGATCGCGGCTGCGGACGGTCTCGGGGCCCTGCGCGAGGTGAAGGCCGCCCACGCGGGCGACCGCTCCCCGCTGGCGCTGGCCAACCGGGAGATCGGCGCCCTGCCCCCGCAGGCCAAGGCGGAGGCCGGGAAGCGGGTCGGTCAGGCCCGGGGGGCCGTCAACAAGGCACTCAAGATCCGCCAGGAGGAGCTCGAGGCCGAGCGGGACGAGCGGGTGCTGGTGGAGGAGGCGGTCGATGTCACGCTGCCCCATGACCGCGTGCCCGCAGGTGCCCGGCATCCGCTGACCACGCTCTCGGAGCGCATCGAGGACGTTTTCGTGGCGATGGGCTACGAGGTTGCCGAGGGGCCCGAGGCCGAGGCCGAGTGGTTCAACTTCGACGCCCTGAACATCCCGCCGGACCATCCGGCCCGCACCATGCAGGACACGTTCTTCGTACAGGGCCGCGCCCACGGCAGGCAGCCCGACTCCGGAGTCGTGCTGCGCACCCACACCTCTCCGGTGCAGATCCGCAGCCTGCTCGACCGTGAGCCGCCGGTCTACGTCATCTGCCCCGGCCGGGTGTTCCGCACCGACGAACTGGACGCCACGCACACCCCGGTGTTCACCCAGGTCGAGCTGCTCGCCGTCGACGAGGGTCTGACCATGGCGGATCTCAAGGGCACCCTGGACCACATGGTCCAGGCGCTCTTCGGGGGCGAGGGCATGCGCACCCGGCTCCGCCCGAACTACTTCCCCTTCACCGAGCCGTCCGCGGAAATGGACATGGTCTGCTACAAGTGCCGGGGGGAGTCCGTGGGCAACCCGGACCGTCCCTGCCGTACCTGCTCCAGCGAGGGCTGGATCGAACTGGGCGGCTGCGGCATGGTCAACCCGAGGGTGCTGACCGCCTGCGGCGTGGACCCGGACAAGTACAGCGGTTTCGCGTTCGGCTTCGGCATCGAGCGGATGCTCATGTTCCGCCACAACGTCGAGGACATGCGAGACATGGTCGAGGGTGACGTCCGGTTCACCCGGCCCTTCGGGATGGAGATCTGATGCGCGCCCCGCTTTCCTGGTTGCGGGAATACGTCGACCTGCCGGCCGGTGAGACCGGCCGTGACGTCGCGGCCAGGCTGATCGACGCCGGGCTGGAGGTCGAGACCGTCGAGCAGCTCGGCACCGGCCTCACCGGGCCCCTGGTCGTCGGGCAGGTCCTTGCCATCGAGGAGCTGACGGAATTCCGCAAACCGATCCGGCACTGTCAGGTCGACGTCGGCACCGCCAACGGCACCGGTGAGCCGCAGAGCATCGTCTGCGGCGCCCAGAACTTCGCCGTCGGGGACAAGGTCGTGGTGGTTCTCCCCGGAGCCGAGCTGCCCGGCGGATTCGCGATCTCGGCCCGCAAGACGTACGGCCGGGTCTCCGAAGGCATGATCTGTTCCGCCGCGGAGCTGGGGCTCGGCGATGACCACGACGGCATCATGGTGCTCCCGCCCGACCACGAGCCGGGGACCGACGCCATCGCACTGCTGGAGATCGTGGACGAGGTCCTCGACATCGCGGTCACGCCCGACCGCGGATACTGCCTCTCCCTGCGCGGCATCGCCCGGGAGGCAGCCACGGCCTACGGAGTGCCCCTGCGTGACCCGGCGCTGCTGGACGCGGCGTCTCCCAACGCTGACGGCTTCCCCGTGGAGGTCACCGACGGGGCCGCCTGCGACCGCTTCGTCGCCCGCACCGTCACCGGCGTGCGGCCGAAGGCCCCCTCACCGGTCTGGCTGCAGCGGCGTCTGCAGAAGGCCGGGATGCGGCCGATCTCGCTGGCCGTGGACATCACCAACTACGTGATGCTCGAGCTCGGGCAGCCACTGCACGCGTATGACCGTGCCCGTCTGAGCGGCCCGATCGGGGTGCGCCGGGCCGAGCCCGGCGAGAAGCTCACCACGCTCGACGGCACTCAGCGGGAGCTGGACCCCGAGGACCTGCTCATCACGGACGAGAACGGCCCCATCGGGCTGGCCGGAGTGATGGGAGGTGCCGACACCGAGATCGCGGGCGCCGGGCCCGCATCCGGCACGGGAGGCACCACCGAGATCGTGGTGGAGGCGGCGCATTTCGACCCCGTCACCGTGGCCCGCACCGCACGGCGCCACCGCCTGTCCTCCGAGGCGTCCCGGCGTTTCGAGCGGGGAGTCGACCCGGAGGCCGCCGCGGCTGCCGCCCAACGGGCGGTGGACCTGCTGGTCCTGCTCGGCGGCGGCACCGCCGAAGCCGGCGTGACGCACGTCAGCGTGCCCAGCACCCCGCGCACCGTGCGGATCCCCGCCGACCACCCCGACCGGGTGGCGGGTCTCTCCTACGGCCGGGAGACCGTCGTCCGGCGCCTCCAGGAGGTCGGCTGCGACGTTCACGGCTCCGACGAGCTGACGGTCACCGTGCCCAGCTGGCGCCCCGATCTCCGCGAGCCGAACGACCTCGCCGAGGAAGTCATCCGGCTCGAGGGCTACGAGGCCCTGCCCGCCACGCTGCCCCGGCCTCCCGCCGGCCGGGGGCTGACCGAGCGGCAGCGGCTGCACCGCCGAGTGGGCCGGGCACTGGCCGGGGCGGGATACGTCGAGGCGCTCAACTACCCCTTCCTCGGACAGGCCGCCTTCGACCGGCTCGGCCTCCCTGCCGACGACAGCCGCCGGCGCACCGTCGCCCTGGTCAACCCGCTCTCCGACGAGGAGCCGGAGCTGCGCACCACGCTGCTGCCCGGCCTGTTCGCCGCCTTGCGCCGGAACCACGGCCGCGGCAGCCACGACCTCGCGCTCTTCGAGACCGGTCTGGTGTTCCGGCCGACCGGGGACGAGACGGAGGCGGTACGGCTGCCGGTGACCGGACGTCCCACGGACGAGCAGCTGGCCGGCCTCGACGCGGCCCTGCCACGGCAGCCGCGCCGGGCAGCCGTGGCCCTGGCGGGCTCCCGTGAGCAGCCCGGCTGGTGGGGAGCCGGCCGTCCCGCCGACTGGGCGGACGCCGTGGAAGCGGCCCGCACCGTCGCCCGGGAAGCCCGCGTCGTCCTTGAGGTCACCGCCGACCGGCACGCCCCGTGGCACCCCGGCCGGTGTGCGGCGCTGCATGCCCGGATCGACGGTGCGCGCACGCTCGTCGGGCACGCCGGTGAGCTGCACCCCCGGGTCGTCAAGGCGTTCGGCCTGCCCGAGCGCACCTGCGCGGCGGAGGTCGACCTCGACCTGCTGCACCGGGCCGGTGCCGGGAGTCTCCCGGCTCCGCGGATCTCCACCTTCCCGGTGGCCACCCAGGACGTCGCCCTGGTGGTGGATGCGGCAGTGCCCTCCGCCGAGGTGGCGGAAGCGCTGCGGGCCGGAGCGGGAGAACTGCTGGAGTCGCTGCGGCTGTTCGACGTCTACAGTGGCGAGCAGCTCGGGGAGGGCCGCAAGTCCCTCGCGTACGCGCTGCGCTTCCGGGCTCCGGACCGGACCCTGACGGCGGACGAGGCGACTGCGGCCCGGGAGGGCGCGGTGGCCGAGGCAGTGGCCAGGACCGGCGCGGCACTGCGCGGAGCCTGAACCCGGGGCGGGGGCGGCCGCAACTCCGGCCGCCCCCGCCGCATCCGTACCGGTGCCGGCACCCGGCCGGCGGGACCGACCGGCACCTCGCCCGTGCTCCGGCAGCCGGAGCACGCGACGCCACGGCAGCTCACGGCAGCGGACGGGCTCGCAGCGGGTCGAGCAGGCCGGCCAGAAGATCTCCGTGCTGCTCGACGCGGCCGGCGATGTCGGGCAGCTCGAAGTGCAGCTCGCGCGGGTCGGTGCAGTCGCCGACCTCCTGCCACGTGACGGGAGCCGACACGGCGGGTCGGGTGCGTGCACGCAGCGTGTAGGGGGCAGCGGTGGTTTTCGCGGCGGCGTTCTGGCTGTAGTCGATGAACACCCGGCCCGGACGTGCGGAGCGCGCCATCGTGGTGATGGCCAGTCCCGGCAGTTCCGCGGCCGCCTCCGCAGCCAGCCGTCTGGCGTACGCGCTGACCAGCCGGGCCGGAGCCGGCCGCAGCGGGCTGAGCAGGTGCAGCCCTTTGGACCCCGAGGTCTTGGCGTGCACGCGGAGGCCGTCGGCGGTCATCCGGTCGTGCAGCCACTCGGCGACCCGGCAACAGCTGACGATGTCAGCGGGCGCACCCGGGTCCAGGTCCAGGATCAGCCGGTCGGCCTCCCCGGGGGCCTCCGCGAGCCACTGCGGGGTATGGAACTCCACCATGAGATTCGCCGCCCACATCAGGCTCGCCAGATCCTGCACCATCACCTGGACGGTGGTGCCGCCCTCTCGCCGCGGCACCTCGCAGGTGCTCACCCAGGAGGGGGTACCGGGGGGCACCCGCTTGGTGAAGAACGTCTGCCCTCCGGGGCCGTCCGGGTAGCGCAGCAGGCTCAGCGGACGGCCGTGCAGGTGGGGGAGGAGTGTGCCGGCGTGCTGCGCGTAGTAGCGCAGTACCTCACCCTTGGTCGTTCCGGTGTCGGGATAGATCACCTTCTCGAGCCGGGTGAGCGGCAGACGACGTCCCTCCACCTCGGTGACAGGCATACCCTGAGAGTGGCATGAAAGGGGCAAATAGTGCGAGCTATATGGAAAGGTGCCATTTCCTTCGGTCTGGTGAGCATTCCCGTCAAGGTCGTGGGCGCCACCGAGAGCCACAGCGTCTCCTTCCGGCAGTTGCACACTGCCGACGGAGGCCGGATCCGCTACCGGAAGGTGTGCGAGCTCGATGAGGAGGAGGTGACCGGTGAGGAGATCGGTAAGGCCTACGAAGCTCCGGACGGCACTCTGGTGCAGCTCACGGATGAGGATCTGGCCTCACTGCCGCTGCCCACCGCGAAGACGGTGGAGATCCTGGGCTTCGTGCCGGTCGAGAGCATTGATCTGATTCAGCTGGACCGTTCCTATTACCTGGAGCCCGAGACCGGTGCGGACAAGCCCTACGTCCTGTTGCGGCGGGCCCTCGGCCGCAGCGGCAAGGGAGCCATCGCCAAGCTGGCGATGCGTGGCCGGGAGAACCTCGCGTTGCTGCGTCCGCTGGAGGACGATGTTCTGGGCCTGCACACGATGCTGTGGCCCGACGAGATCCGCTCGGCCGCGGGCATAGCGCCCGATTCCCGGGTCACCGTCCGGGATGCCGAGCTCGACCTCGCGGACGCCCTGATGGACTCACTCGGGGAGATCGATCCGAACGAACTGCACGACGACTACCGGTCCGCGGTGGACGCACTCGTCACGGCGAAGCTCGCCGGCACCGAACCCTCCCGGCCAGGTGAGCCAGCGGCCGCCGGGGGAAAGGTCATCGACCTGATGTCCGCGCTGGAGGACAGTGTCCGGGCCGCCCGGGAGTCCCGTGGTGATGGTGCCGAGGCCACCGTCACCTCGCTCAGACAGCCGTCGGCGGAGGACGAGGCGGTGGAGGACGAGGCGGAGTCCGCGGAGCCGGCCGGCGCCGGGAAGGCTGGTCGGCAGTCTGCCCGGGGGCCGGCGAAGAAGAAGCCTCCGGCGAAGAAGGCGGCACGGAAGCCGGGGAAGGAGGAGACGGCGAAGGAGGAGCCGGCGAAGAAGGCGGCGGGGAAGAAGGCGGCGGGGAAGAAGAACGCGGAAAAGAAGACCACCACCGGGAAGAAGACGGCCGCGAGCAAGAAGGCGGAGGAGAAAACCGCAGCCCGGAAGCGGGCGGGCCGGGCATCCTAGGGTCAGCGACACCCTACGGCGCGTTTCCACGCCGAGACGTCCCTCGCGGGCGGGGCAACGCGTCCGCTCCTCCTGCCCCCGCCGGCTCAGCTGCAGATGTAGCGACGGCCGTGCCCGGTCGTGCTCCGCAGAAGCGGGACGGAGCGGTCGTGCGGGCAGCCGTGGCAGCCACCGGCATGGGCGTGCCAGAACCGGGCGGGCGGGGTCCGGCAGGTGGTGCACACCGGAAGTGGTGGCCGGCTCTGCACGGTCACGTCCGGCCACAGCGCGCTCCCGCACCGGCCGCAGTGAGCACGCGCACGGTTCGAGACCAGGGCATGTCGTGGATCGCTGCGCATACCCGCATCGTCCCGGCGGACGGGCGGCGGGGTGGCGACTGCGGGAGATATCACCCGACAGGGTGATATCTCCCGCCCCAGGGCGGAGGCCGGAGCCTACCCGCCCAGGAGCAGGCGCCCCGGGGCAGGCAAGGCCTCCCTCACTCAGTGGTACGGGTAGAACCCCGCGGAGGCCTTGCGGCCCAGGTGGCCGGCTGCAACCATCCGCTGGAGCAGCGGGGGAGCGGCGTACAGCGGCTCCTTGAATTCCTCGTACATCGAGTCCGCCACCGACGCGACGGTGTCGAGGCCGATGAGGTCGGCGAGCTTGAGCGGCCCCATGGGATGGGCGCAGCCGAGCTCCATTCCGTTGTCGATGTCCTCCCGGCTCGCCGCACCGGATTCGTACATCCGGATGGCCGCCAGCAGATAGGGGATGAGCAGTGCGTTGACCACGAACCCGGAGCGGTCCTGGGCCCGGACGGTGTGCTTGTCCAGCACCTGGGTGACCAGAGCATCGGCCCGCTGGACGGTCTCCTCACTGGTGGTCAGTGCGGGGATCAGCTCGACGAGCCGCTGCACCTGCGCCGGGTTGAAGAAGTGGATACCGATCACCCGGTCCGGCCGGGAAGTGGCCACGGCCAGCTTCACCAGCGGGATGGACGAGGTGTTGGATGCCAGGATCGCGTCCGGGCGGGTCACCACCTGATCCAGGACCTGAAAGATCTCCGTCTTGACCTGTTCGTTCTCCACCACGGCCTCGATCACCAGGTCGCGGTCGGCGAACTCGCCGAGGTCGGTCGTGAAGGTCAGACGCTGCAGCGTGGCCTCCTGCTCCTCCTCGGTGATCTTGCCGCGTTCCGCGGCCTTGCCGAGGGAGTTCACGAGCCGGGTGCGGCCCAGTTCCAAGGCCTCTCCGGTGGTCTCGGCAACCGTGACCTCCAGCCCGGCCCGCGCGCACACCTCCGCGATGCCGGCGCCCATCTGGCCGCAGCCCACCACTCCGACGCGTTCGATGTCGGTCACACCGTGCCCTTTCGCTGGTCCTCGTCCGGGCGACGGGCGTCAGGCCGCACCGTCGCCACCGGGGTCCGACGGTACTCCGGGCCTCCGGGTGGGGGACCGACCGGGGTCGGTCCCCCACCCGGCCGGCTAGCCGGTGAGGCAGGTCGAGTTATCCACGGAGAAGCTCTCCGGGGCGGTATTGGAGCCGGACCAGGTGCCGATGAACCCGAAGGTCACCGAGGCGCCCGGTGCGATCCGGTGGTTCCATGACGAAGGAGTGATCACCACCGAGGAGCCGGCCTGAGTGTACTCGGCGTTCCAGATCTGGCCGATCTGCTGACCCTGCGGGAAGGACCAGCGGAGTTCCCAGTTCTCCAGGGCGGCGGAGCCGGTGTTGGCCACCGTGACGTCACCCTGGAACCCGCCGTGCCACTCGTTCGTCACCCGGTAGGTCACCGAGCAGTCGGCGTCCCCGGGCGGCTCCTCACCGTTCCCGCCGTTGTCGCCACCGCCGTTGTCGCCACCGCCGTTGTCCGAGCCGCCGTTGTCGCCGCCGCCGTTGTCCGAGCCGCCGTTGTCGCCGCCGCCGTTGTCCGAGCCGCCGTTGCCGCCGCCGCCGTTGTCGTCACCGCCGTCCTCCGAACCGGCCGTCTCGCCGACGATGATCCCCCGGCCGTTCGTTCCCACGTAGACCCGTCCGTGCACCCGCGGGTCCCCGGCAATGGCGCCGCCGGTCCAGGCCCACTGCCGGCTGTCGTCGTTGATCCGTACCCAGCTCTCGCCGGTGTTGTCCGACCGGTAGATGCCGCGGACCCCGTCGATCATGGCGCTGGTGTACAGCGAGTGGTAGTCCGACCCGGGTGCGCCCCGGCCGAACCCGATGGTGTCGGCCGCGTCGAAGCCCGGCATTGCGGTGAGGGTGCTGCCCGCGTCGGTGGAGCGCCACAGTCCGTAGGCCGAGGATTCGGTGCCGCCGGCCAGCCAGAGGTCCCCGCGTTCCCCGGGAGCAGCCGCCAGGCGGATGTTGCCCTCCTCGGGGAGTCCGCCGCTCGCGCCGGCCGTGAAGCTCGCGCCGCCGTCGGTGCTCACGTAGAGCGTGCCCTCGTGGAATGCGTAGAACAGGTCGGGATCCACCCGGTCGGCTGCCACTGCCGCGCCCTGGGGGATGCCCGTCGAAGCGGTCCAGGAGTTGCCGAAGCCGGAGGTGTGGTGCACAGCTGCGTTCTCCGGGCTCCACACGAAACGCGCGCCGTCCGCGGCAGCCGCGACCGTTCCGCCGTGCGCCCCGTCCGGAGGATTTCCGGCGAACCAGTTGGCTCCGCCGTCGGTGGAGAAGCCGATCGTGGCGGCATCGCTGTCGCCGACGTGGGTGCCGACCCGCACCACGGTCTCCGGGCGGAGCTCGGCGAAGTCCAGACTGGTTGTCGAGCCGATGAACGGCGACTGATACATCAGGTCCGGCACCGCGTCGAGGTCGGTGTGCCGGAAGCCGCCGATGTCCCCGAGCGCGCTGAGCAGCGGGGCACCGCTGGGCGGGCTCGCCAGGTCGTTGACCGCCGTCTCCTCCAGCCCTTTGACCATGGGCCGCACGGTGAAGGTCTCGTCGCGGTCCCAGCGGGTCAGCTGGGTGGTCCCGTAGATGGTGGCCCCGGTTCCGTACATCATGCGGTCGGGGTTGTGGGGGTCGATCTCCAGACCCTCGGTCATCCAGCCGAGCGGCGGTGCCTCCTCCGGAGGCTGCGGGTTCTGGCCGAAGGTCAGCCACGGCACCGAGGACACATCCATCGCGTACCGCTTGTTGAGCTGCGGGTAGGTGCTCATGTCCCAGGCACTGGTCCAGGAGCCGCCGCTGTCCGTGCTGCGGAATATCTGCGTGTCCGGCCACCACGAGCTGTATCCGGTGACCATGAGGGTGCCGGGGTTCTGCCGGTCCACGGTCAGGCCGCTGAAGCCGAAGTAGCGGTCGTCGCCGGCGGGGACGGGGGAGACGTCCTCCCACTCGCCGCTCGCTGTGTCGAGGCGCCAGACCTCACCGTCGCCGCCCGCGTACGGTCCGGGGTTGTCGCTGGTGGCGAGGTAGAGATGCCCGGTCTCCTCGTCCAGCACCCCCTTGTGGGGCAGATAGCCGGTCGGCTGGCCGGGGACCCGCTCCCAGCTCTCCCCGCCGTCGGTCGAGCGGTAGACGTTGTTCTCCAGATCGGCGACGCCTGCGTAGAGCGTCTGCGTGGGGCTGCCCGGTGTACCGGTGGCCGGGTCGAAGGTCACCCAGACGACACCGATGGGGTCGTTCTCGTACCCCCAGGAGTCGTCCGGGTTGAGTACGTAGTCTCCCGGGTTGGGGAAGGAGGTGACCTCCGACCAGCCGGCTCCGGAGTCGTTGCTGCGCCACAGTCCGTTGCCGCTGGGGGCCGCGAGGTAGAGCACCCGGTTGTCATTCGGGTCCACGGCCAGCCGCTCGCCCATCCCCCGGCCGGGCATGTTCCCGCCGAGTTTGAACGGGAGGTCGGTGGTCTGCCAGGTCTCCCCGCGGTCCGCGGACCGCATCACGGCGCCGTTGTTCGGGTCCCAGTCGTTGGTGTAGATACCGACTGCGGCATACACCCGGTCCGGGTCGACCGGGTCGGTGGCGATCGAGGCGACACCGGAGTGTCCCCAGTTGTCCCAGCCGACGGAGTCCAGCAGCGGGATCCACTCCTGGCCCGCCTCGTTCCAGCGGTAGGCACCGCCGATGTCGGTGCGGGCGTAGGCCAGGTCGGCTTCCGTCCGGTTGAACACGATGCTGGGAACGAATCCTCCGCCGTCAATACGGACGTTCTTCCAGCTGTAGTCCTCTGCCGATACCGCGACGGTCTCCTCGGCACCTGTGGCGACGGACGCGGTGGCGAGCAGCCCACCGGTGAGGGCCATACCGGCCAGTACGGAGGTGACAGTTTTCCATCTGGGCACGTGAGCACTCCTCTCCTGACTCGACCGCCCGGAAGGCGGCGTGGGGGATGGGTGCAGTGGGAGCGCTCCCACTGTGTGTCCGTGATGTTAACTGTCGAACGTTGTTCGCATAAGGGTGTGTCAAGAGGACGTATGGATGGGGGCGTTGGGCTGACTGTGCGGCGCGTCGCCTTGTGCGTGCCCCGGCCGGGCCCGGAGGATCGGGCGAGCCCGGACCGGCCGGAACAGGGCCCGGCCGGGCCGGGAACAGGGCGCCGGGCACGCCCCGCGTGCCGTTCACCCACCACCCGAGGGGCACGACATGGGACGCCTCACCCGAAGGGGCTTCACGCTCGCGGCGGCCGGAGCGCTGTCCGGGGCACTCACCCTGCACCGGGCACCGTCCGGTGCGGCGGATCCCGGCCGGCCCGAGCTGCGCGGTACCTGGATCGCCTCCGTGGCCAACATCGACTGGCCGACCGGGCAGGGCTTGCCGGAAGCGGTTGCGCAGGCCCAGTTGCTGGAGCGGCTGGACAACGCGGTCCGCTGGAACCTGAACACCGTGTTCCTCCAGGTGCGGCCCAGCGCCGACGCGCTCTGGCCGTCACCCCACGAGCCGTGGTCGGAGTGGCTCACCGGTGAGCAGGGCCGTGACCCCGGCTGGGATCCGCTGGAGTTCGCGGTCACGGAGGCCCACCGGCGAGGGCTGGACCTGCACGCCTGGTTCAATCCGTACCGCATCGCCATGCACGACGACCTCGGCCGACTGGTGCCAGGCCATCCGGCCCGGCAGCACCCTGAATGGGTGGTCCCCTACGGCGGCAGGCTCTACTACAACCCGGGTCTGCCGGAAGTGCGTGCCTTCACTCAGGAAGCGATGCTCCACGCCGTGGAGAACTACGACATCGACGGCGTGCACTGGGACGACTACTTCTACCCCTATCCGGTCGGCAGCGAGGAGTTCGACGACAACGACGCGTTCGCGCGCCACGGAGACGGCTTCACCGACCGGGCGGCCTGGCGGCGGAACAACATCGACTTGCTCGTCAGTGAGATGCGGCAGCAGGTGAAACGGGCAAAACCGGATGCCGCATTCGGAATCAGTCCGTTCGCCATCTGGCGGAACCGCTCCACCGATCCGCGGGGTTCGGACACCCAGGGCCTGGAGACCTACGACGCGCTGTACGCCGACACCAGGAGCTGGGTCGAGAAGGGTTTGCTCGACTACATCGCACCGCAGGTCTACTGGCACATCGGGTACCGGGCGGCTGACTACGCCGAGCTTGTCCGGTGGTGGGCCGAGGCGGTGGACGGTACCGGAGTCCGGCTGTTCATCGGGGAGGCGATGTACAAGGTGGGTGATCCGGAGCAGCCGGAGCAGTGGCAGGACCCGGCCGAGCTGTCCCGCCACCTGACGCTGTGCGGTGAGCACGCGCAGGTGGCAGGCCACATCTTCTTCTCCGCCTCGGGTGTCGCGGACGATCCCCTCGGCGCGATGACCCGGGTCTTCGACGACCACTACCGGGACCCGGTGCGGCCGGTCGGCGGCTGAGAGCCCACTGCCCTCAGCCGCGAGTGATCACCGGGGTTCGTCGCGGTGTTCCACCACTGTGTCGGGGCCCGGCGACAGCACTGTCTCATGTCCGTCCTCGGTCCGGACCCGGTAGGGCGGTGCTCCGTCCTCGCCCAGCACTTCCACGACCTCCGCGGTCCGGTCGTGCCGGCCCACGGTCCTGCCGTGCGTCACCACTCTGTCTCCTGACTTCGCGCGCATCTGGACATCCTCCTGTTCGCCGGGATACAGCATACTTTCCTCCATTTTATGGCTTACTGTCCGGCTAGGCGCGGGTGAGGGAGTGGTTTCTGGCGAGGGAGTGGTCTCTGCTTGACTGACTCCCCCGACGGCTGCCGGGCTCCCGGCCGCGAGGGCTGTCCGCCGGCACTCGCACGGCGATGGCCCGCGGCCGGGGAAGCGAGCCGTGATCACCGGACCGCTCAACTCCGTTATGCGAGAGCACGCTTCGCGAGTGCAAGGCTGAGGCCTCGATAGCGGGCCGGCCGGAGCGGTGCGCGAGACGTCGGCCCTACGGGGAGTCCGGCGTTCCGGCTGGGGGAGAGTGCCGGTGAGCGGAGGCCGGACGTGCGGTCAGTGGGGCAGTCTCCTGCGCTTCCAGGATTTACGTACGAGTAGGGTGCAGGCTTTCGAATTGCTCGTACCATCTCCGCATGCTGGTCACGCTCATCGCCGCTGCCCGCAGCTCCTCGCTCCTCGACGCCCGTTTCGACGACGACCGCCCATTGGATTTCGCGGGCTGGCAAGCGGTCGAACGGGCGGTGCCGGCGCTGGCCCCGCTGGCCGCGGCTGAGCTGCGGTACTGCTCGCCGACTCCGAGTTGTCGGCAGACCGGTGACGTGCTGGGGCTGGCGCCGCTGGCGCAGCCCGCCCTGCGTGACTGTGACATGGGCCGCTGGCGCGGCTGCACCCTTCAGGAAGTGGCTGCCCGGGAGCCGGCCGCTGTCGACGCCTGGCTGGCGGACCCACGTGCGGCCCCGCACGGAGGAGAGCCCCTGCTGTCCTTCGTCGCCCGGGTCGGCGGCTGGCTGGACACCCGCCCGGTCGGCCGGGACGGCCGGATCGTGGCGGTCACCGAGCCCACCGTGATCAGAGCGGCGATGCTTTATGCCCTGAAAGCACCGCCGTACGCGTACTGGCGCACCGAGGTGCACCCGCTGTCGGTGGTGAGCCTCAGCGGCGGCGGCGGGGCCTGGAACCTGCGGCTGGGCTGACAGACATCCCATGCGGAGGTGTCAAGCGGAGAGCGCGCTGGCGCCCGCACGGTTCTTGCGGGCCTTGGCCGAGGCATAGCGGTGGGGGTCGTCGGCGAACTCCGCGAGCACCCGGGCGCCGAGAAGTGGGCCCGGTCCGGGCTGAGAGGTGAGGATCTCAGCGGCCGGGTGCCGGCCGCGTGTCACCGGCGAGGGACGCAGCTGGTGGGCGTCGGTGCGGACCATGTCGGCAAGCGTGTGCGCGTCCGCCTCACCGCCTCACCGCTTCACCGTCCGCACTGGCCGCACTGGCCGGAGCCGCCGGAGCAGGTCGGGTGCGGCGGCCGGCGGGGCAGTGCGCTTCCACAGTTGCGCGACGACGAAGGCCAGCACCAGGGTGGCGCCGATGACGTCGGCCAGGATGGACGGAGTCAGCAGCAGGACTGTCGCGGTTCCGGTGGCGAACCGCTCCACCAGGGTCGTCCGGCGCAGCCAGTACCCCTCGATGGTCACCGCGAAGGCGAGCAGGCCGATCATGCCGGAGACCACGGCGAGTGCGATCGCCCCCGTCGAGCCGTTCAGCAGCAGCGGTGAGTAGGCCATCAGCAGCGGGATCAGGTAGAGGCCCTTGGAGAACTTCCAGGCCGCGATGCTGGTCCGCATCGGGTCGGCACCCGCGACACCGGCCGCCGCGAACCCGGAGAGCGCCACCGGAGGCGTGACGTTGGAGTCCTGGCTGTACCAGTAGACGATCATGTGGGCGACGATCAGCGGTACGCCGAGGTCGAGCAGTGCCGGGCCGGCCAGCACGATCAGCACGATGTACGAGGCCGTCACTGGCAGCCCGAGGCCGAGCACCAGGGAGGCGATGGCGATCATCAGCAGGGTCGGCAGCAGGTGGCCGCCGCCCCAGCCGACCATCATGCTGGAGAACTTCAGGCCGAGACCGGTCAGCCCGACCATGCCGACCACGATGCCCGCCGCCGCGCAGGCGACCGTGACGGACAGGGTGTTGCGGGCTGCCAGCATGAAGGCCTCCGCGACGTCGCGCAGGCTCAGCCTGCTGCTGGCCCGGAACATGGCGACCACGGCCAGCAGCACCGTGGCATACAGGCCGGCGATCAGCGGCTCGTAGTACTGCGTGAGCATCACGATCAGCAGGATGAAAGGCAGCAGGAAGTGGAAGCCGCCCGCCAGCACGTCGCGCAGCCGCGGCAGGTCCGCCGCAGGGATGCCCATGATGCCGTGGCGCCGGGCCAGAATGTCGACGAACAGGAAGATCACCGCGAAGTACATCAGCGCCGGGATGATCGCCACCTTGACGATCTCCCAGTAGGGGACGCCGATCAGCTCGGCCATCACGAAGGCTCCGGCTCCCATGATCGGCGGCAGCAGTTGTCCACCCGTGGAGGCCGCTGCTTCCACGCCTCCGGCCTCATGCGGCCGGTATCCCACTTTCTTCATCATCGGAATGGTGAAGGACCCGGTGGTGACGGTGTTGGCGATCGCGCTGCCGGACACCGAACCCATCAGTGAGCTGGCGACCACCGCCCCCTTCGCGGGCCCGCCGCGGTACTTGCCGGTGAGCGCGTAGGCGATGTTGATGAAGAATGCCCCGCCACCGGTCTTCTCCAGGACCGCGCCGAAGAAAATGAACATGAAGACGAAGGTGGCGGCGACGCCGAGCGCCAGACCGTAGATGCCTTCCTGGAAAAGGTAATTGTGGTAGACGATCCGCTGAACGGTGTAGCCCCGGTGGGACAGCAGGCCGGGCAGCAGCGGCCCGAGCCAGGCGTAGCACAGGAAGCAGCTGACCAGCACGGCCATGAAGAGTCCGATCACCCGCCGGCACGCCTCGATCAGCAGCAGGATCGCCACCGTGCCCATCGCCAGGTCGATGTCGGAGGGGGCCCCGGTACGGGTGACGATCCCGTCGTAGAAGACCACCGGGTACAGGCTCACGGCGAGTGCCACGAGCACCAGGGAGAGATCGGCCAGGGCCATGACCCGGGTCTTCGCCCACCTGCCTTTCCCGGCCGGACGCAGGGCGAAGACCAGTACGAGGACGAACATCAGGTGCAGCACTCGCTGCCGGTAGGAGTCGAGCTCCAGGCTCACCGCGGTGTAGATCTGGAAACCGCCCAGGGCCAGGGCGATGAGGAGTACCGTCCATCCCGCGACGGTGCCCGCCCGACCCTGCCCCCAGCGGTCGGCGGCGAGCCGGTGCCACAGGGGCGGCTCGTCCCCGGCCGGCCCGGCGGCGGGGCCGCCGGGCTGCGACGTGGTGTTCTGTGTCATGTCTCGTTTCCCTCCCGGGCCGGGGTGGTTCAGCTCCCTCACCCGGTGCCTGCGGTTTCGTTCTCGGTCCGGTGTCACAGCTGTGCTCCGCAGTCGGTTCCCCGCAGCCGGTCCACTGCTCGGGCGGCCGTGGACTGCCGCACGGGCCGCATGGCGACGCGTTGGCCGCCCCACCGTTGGGAGAGGGAGAGCTCACCGCCCGGATGGGAGAGCCGGTGACCGATCCGTGGGCCGCCCACGCGCAGCGTCAGGTCTCCGACCTGCCGCGCCATGCCGGTGATCTCCCACCAGTCCCCGTCCTCACGGCCCACACCGTCGCCGCTGATATGGCCCATCCCCGCGCC
Organism: Streptomyces sp. ACA25; assembly: GCF_028200735.1. Taxonomy (GTDB): domain Bacteria; phylum Actinomycetota; class Actinomycetes; order Streptomycetales; family Streptomycetaceae; genus Streptomyces. Next base: position 121,411 of record NZ_JAQKPV010000009.1, on the reverse strand, counting down.
GAACTGGCGGAGCCGGGTCGAGTCCTGGACGATCTTTCCGTTCTCCACGTGGTACCGGTCCTGGACCGGAAGCCGGTCCACCGAATGGGTGAAGCTCAGCGTGAACGAGTCACCCGTGGCCAGCGGCAGACGGCATCCCGGTCCGTCCTCCGGCCCGACGGCCAGCCCTGGCCACACCGGCCAGGCCAGGGCTGCCAGAACCGCCGCCAGCGCGGTGAGCGCCGGGACGGCCTGCCGCGGCATTCCCGGCAAGCGCACCGCGGTCAGGGGCGGAGCTCGTCGGGGATCTCGACGTCGTGCTCCTCCGCGTACCGGATCACGCCCGGGTGCAGGGGCACCGGGCTGTGGCGCAGAGTCTCCAGCACGAGGTAGTCCGACCCCGCCTCATAGACCTGGTTGATGAAGTCGGTGTTCTCGTACAGGGCGACGGCGAGTTCGTAACCGCGCTCCTCCGACATCTCCTCGGGCACCGACAGCACGTTCCACAGGGCGACCGTCCGCACGTCCTCCTCCACCGTGGTGTAGGTGCCGCCGACAATGGTGTGCGGAGTGTAGAAGGGAAACTGCCCGGCGACCTCCGCCAGCTCCGGCTCGCACAGCGGGACCAGATGGATCGGGTTGGTGGCCTCCAGCTCACGCAGCGAACCGTGTCCCTCCCCGACCACCCAGGAGCCCGCGTCCACCTGTCCCTCGCGCAGCGCCCGGGCGGTCTCGGCGTACGCGTAGCGCTGGCGGGTGATGTCCTCGTCGGGCGACATGCCCAGTGCTTCGAACACCAGATTGGTGGCGAGTTCGTTGCCACTTCCCGGGGCACCCACCGAAAAGCGCTTGTCCTTGATGTCACTGAAGCAGTCCAGGTTCTCCTTCGCGTGAACCGACTGCAGGGAGACGGCGTGGTAGACGTTCGGGTACAGGACCATGAGTGACTGGGTCCGGATCGCGCCGTCCTCGAACTCCCCCTCCCCGTGGTAGGCCTGATAGACCACGTCGCCCTGCGCGATGGCCAGGTCGCTCTCCCGGCCCTCGATCAGCCGGAGGTTCTCCACCGAGGCGCCGGTGGCCTCCGCGCTGGCGTCCACACCGTCCACCTCGCGGTCGATGATCTCGGCCATCGCTCCGCCCACCGGGTAGTAGATGCCACCGGTGGTGCCGGTGGCGATCGAGATGCTCGACCGGTCGCCCGGGTCGTCGCGTCCGGCCTCGGCCGGCTGGCTGCAGGCACTCACCAGCAGGGTGGCACAAGTGCCCAGGGCGACAGCGGAAGCAAGACGGCGGCGCTGGTGTCCCATGACGCGCTCCTCAACGGTGGTGATGATCAAGAGGTGACCGCCGTGCTACGGCTCAGCGAGGCGGTGCCAGGGAAGGTAGCGAGACCGGACCGGTTCTGCTTCCCCCCGGGATGGCGGTTGAGAAACCTTTGAGGTTTGGGCCGGCGCGCCCTGCATTTCGGACTACTGTCGGGCCGCATGAGACGCGTACTGGCCGCCCTCGGGGCGGCCCTGCTCCTCGGGCAGTCCGCCTGCACCGAGGGGCCGGCGCCCGCTCCGGCCGAGCTGCGGATAGCGACGGGCGGGCCGGGGGGCGTGTACTACGAGTACGGCCAGGGCATCGCCGAGGCGGTACGCACGCACCTGCCCGGGCTCGAGCCGGAGGTGCTGGCCACCGCCGCTTCCCTGGACAATGTGCGCATGATTCTCGGCGGTGAGGCCGAGGTGGCCTTCAGCCTCGCCGACTCGGTTGCCCTCGCCGTGGCCGGGGAGCCGCCGTTCGAGGAGCCGCAGCCGGTGCGCACGCTCGCCCGGCTCTACGACAACTACGTGCACCTTGTGGTGGCGAGCGACTCGGACATCAACTCGCTGGCCGACCTGCGCGGTCATCCGGTGTCGACCGGCGCGGAGGGCTCGGGGACCGAGCTGATCGTGGACCGGCTGCTGGAGCTGGCGGGTATCGACCCCGGCACGGATCTGGCCCGGCAGCGGCTCAACATCGACGGCTCGGCGAGCGCGCTGGCGTCCGGGGAGCTCTCGGCGTTCTTCTTCTCCAGCGGACTGCCCGCCGGTGCGATCCACGCGCTTGCCGACGCCGGGCGCATCCGGCTCATCGACCTTTCGCGGGAGGTGACGCCGATGCGCGAGCGCTACGGAGAGCTGTACACCGAGCGCAGCATCCCGCAGTCCGTCTACGGACTCCCGGCCACCGGGACCATCGGCGTGCCGAACTACCTGGTGGTCGGCGCCGATCTGGACGACGACCTGGCACGCGCACTGACCGGTCTGCTCTTCACCGCGCGGGACGAGCTGGCCGAGGCGCATCCGGAGGCGCGCCGGCTGAATCTGCGGGCGGCCTACTCCACTTATCCGGCGGAGCTGCATCCCGGGGCGGTGCAGTACTACCGGGAGACCCGCACGGGGTAGCGCCCACAGGCTGTCCGGCCCCACCGCTGAGCCGCAGCCGCAGCCTGGCGTCGAGACCTCCGCCCGCCGCGGCACACAGGATCAGTTCTCCCCCGCAGGCAGCCATCAGGGCCTCGACGACGGACAGCCCGAGGCCGCAGCCGGTCACATTCTGGTGTGCCGGACTGCGCCAGAAGCGCTCCGTGGCGCGGGCCCGGTCCGGCGCCTCCAGCCCGGGGCCACGGTCGACGACGTGGATCTCCGCCGTGTCCGGGCCGCTGGTCAGGTGCACCAGCACCATCGCGCCGGCGGAGCCGTACTTCAGGGCGTTGTCGATCAGCGCGTCAACAGCCTGCTCCAGAGCCTCCGGAGCGGCCAGTACCGGGGGAGCGCCGCCGCCGGCCTGCAGCCGGACACCCAGCTCGGCTGCCATGGGCTCCCACGCCGTCACCCGGTCCCGTACCAGCCGGCCGGCGTCGGTCTCCCGCACCTCGTGACGGCCGCCCTCTGCGCGGGCCAGCGCCAGCATGCTGTTGAGGATTCCGGACAGCCGCACGGTCTCCGCCAGGGTGCGGCTGTGCTCCCGCTGCCCGCCCGGCCGCAGGTGGACGCCGAGGTTCTCCACCCTCAGCCGGAGCACGCCCAGCGGCGTGCGCAGCTGGTGGCTGGCCTGGGCCACGAAGGCGCGCTGCTGCGTCAGAGTGCCGGTGACGGTATCGGCCATGCGGTTGAAGGAGTTGGTCAGCTGGCGGAGCTCGGCGGGGCCGGTGTTCGCGGGCACCCGGGAGTCCAGGTCGCCCGCGGTGATCCGGTGGGCCGCCGCGTCCAGGTCCCGCACCGGACGCAAAGTCCACCGGGTCAGCGCCACCGCGGCCAGTGCGGCGAGCGCCAGCGCGCTGCCCCCGGCAGCCCCCACCAGGGCCCAGTGCCGGATGATCCCGGCCCGCAGCGCGTCCGTCGGGGCCTCGGTCACCACCACCCCGATCACCTCGCCGCCGCGGCCGACCGGCTCGGCCAGCACCAGGGGGTCGTCCTGCCAGGGCCAGATCACCCGGTCGAACCCGGAGCGCTCCCCGGCCAGTCCGGCTTCGGTCCGCTGCCGAACGCGCTCTCCGGTGAGTGACAGGGACGGCCGGGACGCCGCCTGGACCTCGCCGTTGATGTCCAGGACCGCGGCACTGACCCCGAAGAGTTCGTCGTAGCGCCGCAGCTCCGCCTGCAGGGTCACCGACTCCCCGTTGCGCAGGGCGGGCTCGGCCAGCGAGGCGAACCGTGCGGTGTCGTTGAGCTGGCCGATGAAGACGGTCTGAGTGTCGCGGGCGGCGGTGGCCGCCGTGTACGGCACCGCCACGGCGACGAGGGCGGTGGCGAACATCAGCAGATAGACGACGAGCAGCCGACGGCGCATCTTCCGGTCAGTCTCCGCTCCGGTCGGGCCGTGCCGACAGCCGGTAGCCCACGCCGTGGACGGTCCGGATGAGCCCTGGCTCGCCGAGCTTCCCCCGCAGATTGGCGACATGCACCTCGAGGGAGCGTGCCACGCCGCTCCACGTGGTCTGCCACACCTCGGCCAGGATCCGCTCCCGGCTCAGCACCGCGCCCTCGGCCCGTACCAAGGCGGCCAGCAGATCGAACTCCTTGCGGGTCAGCGCCACGGGTGCCGCATCACGGTACACCGCGCGCTGCGCGAGGTCGATCTCCACCGCGCCGAGCCGGACACGGTGTCCGGGCGGGGGGATGGCGGGGCCCGCCCGGCGCAGGACCGCGTCCATCCGCGCCGCCAGCTCGGCCATTCCGAAGGGTTTGACGAGGTAGTCGTCGGCGCCGTTGCGCAGCCCCAGGACCCGATGACGTTCCTCGCCCCGGGCCGTCACCGCGATCACCCCCACCCGGCTGCGCTGCCGCAGCCGGCGCAGCACCTCGATGCCGTCCAGATCGGGGAGCCCGAGATCGAGCAGCACCAGGTCCACGAGGGGCGCGCTCAGGGCGTCGGCCCCGCAGTCCGTCCTCAGCACGGCATGGCCGTGGCGGCGCAGAGCGGTGCTCAGCGCATCGGCGAATTCGTCGTCGTCCTCGACCAGAAGTACCCGCATGGCCCGCCCAATATGGCGTCGGCGCGCCGGGACCGCCACCCCTTCGGCACGGGTGACAGGGATTGGCCGGCTGGTCCGCCCGAAGACCGGGCCCGCCTCCGTCGAAAGTGCGGAGGGAGACCCGGGTGAGGGGGACAGGACACGCAAACACCGTTGCATAAAACTGCTGGACTACGTATAGTCATACTCTTACCGAGGAGGAGACGATGACAGTGCGTGCTGCCGTGGCGGGAGCCAGTGGCTATGCCGGGGGCGAGATCCTGCGCCTGGTGCTCCGGCACCCCGGGGTCGAAATCGGTGCCCTCACCGGGAACGCCCAGGCCGGCCGGGTGATGGGGGAGATCCAGCCCCAGCTCGCCCCGCTTGCCGAGCGTGTGCTGGAGCCGACCACCGCGGAGGTGCTGACCGGGCACGAGGTCGTCTTCCTCGCGCTGCCGCACGGCCACTCCGCAGCGGTCGCCGAGGAGCTGGGCGAGCAGGTCCTGGTCATCGACTGCGGGGCCGACTTCCGGCTGGCCGACGCCGCGGACTGGCAGCGCTACTACGACTCCCCTCACGCCGGAACCTGGCCCTACGGACTGCCGGAGCTGCCCGGCGCCCGCGCGGCGCTGCAGGGGGCCCGGCGGGTAGCGGTACCCGGGTGCTACCCGACCGCCGTCACCCTCGGGCTTTTCCCGTCGTATGCCGCGGGGCTCGCCGAACCGGAGGCGGTGATCGTCGCCGCCACCGGCACCTCGGGAGCGGGCAAGGCACTCAAGCCGCATCTGCTGGGCAGCGAGGTGATGGGCAGTATGAGCCCTTACGGCGTGGGCGGCGTCCACCGGCACACACCCGAGATGATCCAGAACCTCTCGGCCGTCGCCGGAGAGCCGGTCACGGTGTCCTTCACTCCTACCCTTGCCCCGATGCCGCGCGGCATTCTCGCCACCTGCACGGCAAAGGCGAAGCCGGGTGTGACGGCGCCCGAGGTCCGCGAGGCCTATGCCAAGGCGTTCGCCGGTGAACCGTTCGTGCGGCTCCTTCCCGACGGCCAGTGGCCTTCCACCGGTTCGGTGTACGGCGCGAACACTGCCCAGCTGCAGATTGCCCTCGACGAGGCGGCCGGCCGGATCGTCGTCGTCTGTGCCCTCGACAATCTCACCAAGGGGACGGCGGGCGGGGCGGTGCAGAGCATGAACATCGCCCTGGGCCTGCCCGAGGAGCTCGGTCTTCCCACGGTCGGGGTCGCACCGTGAGCGCCGCGGAGCGCGGCCCCGACGGAGAGACGAACGGAAGACGCACCGTGACCTGCACGGCCGGCGTCCTCAGGCCCTCCCGTCGGCCGTTGTGGCAGCCGCCCACGTCCCTCCCCAACGGAAGTCGGTCATGACGGACCAGCAGTTCTCCGCGACGCACCGCGTCCCCCGCAAGCACACCGCGCTGCCCAAGGCCCGCACACTCATCGAGGCGCTGCCCTGGCTGACCCGCCACCACGGCAAGACCGTCGTCATCAAGTTCGGCGGCAACGCCATGGTGGACGAGGATCTGAAGGCCGCCTTCGCGCAGGACGTCGTCTTCCTGCGCCATGCCGGCCTGCGTCCGGTGGTCGTGCACGGCGGCGGCCCGCAGATCAGCGCCCAGCTCGACCGGCTCGGCATGGTGTCCGAGTTCAAGGCAGGGCTGCGGGTCACCACACCGGAGACCATGGACGTGGTCCGCATGGTCCTGGCCGGGCAGGTGCAGCGCGAACTCGTCGGCCTGCTGAACCGGCACGGCCCACTGGCGGTTGGGATGACCGGCGAGGACGCCCACCTGATGACCGCCACTCAGCGGTACGCCCGCATCGAGGGAGAACAGGTGGACATCGGCCGGGTCGGCGAGGTCACCGCGGTCGAGCCCGGTGCCGTCCGCGCGCTGCTGGACGACGGCCGGATCCCGGTCATCTCCTCCATCGCCCGCAGCCTGGACGACCACCACGTGTACAACGTCAACGCGGACACCGCTGCCGCGGCGCTCGCCGCCGCGCTGGGAGCCGAGACGCTGATGGTGCTCACCGACGTGGAAGGGCTGTACGCGGACTGGCCGACCAGCGACGAGGTGATCAGCGAACTCACCGCCGGTGAGCTGGAGAAGCTGCTGCCCGGCCTGGCGAGCGGCATGGTCCCGAAAATGGAGGGCTGTCTCCACGCGGTGCGCAACGGCGTCCGCACCGCGCGCGTGATCGACGGGCGGGTTCAGCACTCCATCCTGCTGGAGATCTTCACCGACGAGGGCATCGGCACCATGGTCGTGCCCGACCCCGAGCATGAGGAGGAGAACCGGTGACGGGCGGTCAGGCACACGTGCGGGGTACGGAGGGGCAGGAGCCCGGGGTGCACCCGGGCGGGGACGGCGATCAGGAGCTGCGACGGCGCTGGCAGGCTTCCCTGATGGACAACTACGGAACCCCGCGCCTTGCGCTCACCCGGGGGGAGGGCGCCCGGATGTGGGATGCCACCGGACGGAGCTATGTCGACTTCGTCGCGGGGATCGCCGTCAACTCCCTCGGTACCGGGCACCCCGCGGTGGTGCGCGCGGTGTCGGACCAGATCGCCACCCTGGGGCACGTCTCCAACCTGTTCATCGCGGAGCCGCCCGTCCGCCTGGCCGAGCGGCTGCTGGACCTCGCGGGACGGCCCGGCCGGGTCTACTTCTCGAACTCCGGGGCGGAGGCGGTTGAGGCCGCGTTCAAGATCGGCCGGCTCACCGGACGGCCGCACATGGTCGCCACCCTGGGCGGGTTCCACGGCCGGACCATGGGCGCGCTCGCGCTGACCGGCCAGCCGGCGAAGCAGGAGGGCTTCCACCCGTTGCCCGGTGATGTCAGCCACGTCCCGTACGGGGACGCGGATGCGCTGCGTGCCGCCGTCACCCGGGACACCGCGCTCGTCATCATCGAGCCCGTCCAGGGGGAGAACGGCGTCATCGTGCCCCCCGAGGGGTACCTCTCCGCTGCCCGCGAGATCACCGCCGCCACCGGGACGCTGCTGGTCCTCGACGAGGTGCAGACCGGTATCGGCCGGACCGGTCACTGGTTCGCCTGCCAGGCGGAGGGAGTCGAGCCCGACGTCATCACCCTGGCCAAGGGCCTGGCGGCAGGGCTGCCCCTCGGGGCCACGCTCGCGTTCGGAGCGGCGGCCGGACTGTTCGTCCCCGGCGGGCACGGATCCACCTTTGGCGGGAACCCGGTCTCCTGCGCGGCCGCGCTGGCCGTGCTCGACACCATCGAAAGCTCCCAGCTCCTGCAGCGGGTGAAGGACACCGGCGAGCGGCTCCGGGAGGGCATCCAGGGCTGCGGGCATCCGTTGGTGGCCCACGTGCGGGGGGCCGGGCTGCTGCTCGGTATGGTGCTCAGCGAGCCGCTCGCCCCCCAGGTGCAACAGGCGGCTCAGGACGCGGGATTTCTGGTGAATACCGTGGCGCCCGACGTGGTGCGGCTCGCGCCGCCCCTGGTCATCGCGGACGCCGACATCGACGCGTTCCTCCGGGCCCTGCCCGCCGTCCTTGACACGGCGGGTACCCCGGCCGCCGACCGATGTGCCGGAGAGGAACCATGACCGACGAGCAGTACAGCGGGCAGGCCGTGCCGCAGACGCGCGCTGCCCGGCACCGCCGGATCGTGGACATTCTGAACCGGCAGCCGGTGCGCTCGCAGAGCCAGCTGGCGAAGCTTCTCGCCGACGACGGACTCACCGTCACCCAGGCGACGCTCAGCCGTGACCTGGACGAGCTGGGCGCGGAGAAGATCCGCAACGCCGGAGGTGAGCTGATCTACGCGGTGCCCAGCGAGGGCGGGTTCCGCACCCCGCAGGCTCCGCTGGGCGAGTCGGTGAAGGAGGAGCGGATGGCCCGGCTGGCCGGCGAGCTGCTGATCTCCGCCGAAGCCTCGGCCAACCTGGTGGTGCTCAGGACCCCGCCGGGCGCCGCACAGTTCCTCGCATCCGCCATCGATCAGGCGCAGGTCAACGACATCCTGGGGACCATCGCGGGCGATGACACGCTGCTGCTGATCAGCAGGGATCCGGACGGCGGCCAGCCGCTCGCGGACCACCTGCTGCGCCTGGCACAGAAGGGATACTGAGCCTGCCGGCCCGCAGCGGCGGCTCAGCGCGGGGGCACGTGCAGCCCGAACAGGGATCCCTGGTTGTCGCGGCACAGCTTGAATCGGCCGTAGCGTGTCCGGGACTCCTCGTCGCCCTCGATGTCCGGCTCGTCCACCGAGCCGCCCAGCGCCCGGACGCGTTCCAGCGCCGACTCCAGGTCGTCGACCCGGAAGAAGACGTACGGTCCGGCACCCGGGTCCCCGCCGTGCAGGCCCCCCGGGACATTGAGGCCGGAGATCTCCAGCCCTTGCCCGGGGCCCGGCCTGAAGTCCCACCCGAAGAGGGCCTCGTAGAAGGCGCGCCCGCGCGCCGTGTCCTGCACACCGAGTTCCAGGAACGCGATCTCGCCCGCCATCCGGCCTCCTCAATTGGCATGAATGCGAAGTAAGCGCATTATGCCCCTTCTGTCCCCTGAAGTGGGGGAGTGGGGGCAGGTGTGGGGGGTAGCGGCAGGGGCAGTCCGGGCAGCCCGTCCAGGCTGGTGCCCACGTGCTCCTTGCTCTGGAAGTACGCGTCCAGGGTGGTGTCCGTCTCCCGGGCGAAACGGGAGCCGTGCAGCGGCCGGTCGCTCTCGTAGCTCAGAAGCGGCACCGCGAAGCCGCAGGTGTCCCGGATGAGTTCGGCGGTCACCACGATGACGGAGCGCAGGCCGTGCCGCCCCGGGTCGATGTCCGGGAAGTGGGTCAGCAGCCCGGCCCAGCGTGCGTCGTCACGGAAGACCGGTTCGCCGTGGCCGTGGACCCGTACGATGTTGGGAGGGCCGGAGAAGGCGCACCACATGAGTGTGATCCGGCCGTTCTCCCGGAGGTGCGCGATGGTCTCGGCGTTGCTGCCGGCGAAGTCGAGGTAGGCGACGGTGCGCTCGTCGAGTACCGCGAGGGAGCCGGTGAGCCCCTTCGGGGAGAGGTTGACCGTGCCGTCGGCGGAGAGTGGCGCGGTGGCGGTGAAGAAGAGGTGCTGCTCCTCGATGAAGGCCCGCAGCCTTCCGTCGATGCAGTCGTAAGTTTTTCCCATGCGGAGAGTATGGCGGCCCCCGTCGGGCGGGGCCATGGACCTGCATTGACGAACCATGCAGAGTCCTGCATACTTATTCTCATCAGCGTGTGCATCCTAAGGAGACTCCCGTGACCGAGCGCGTCGTACTCGCCTACTCCGGCGGCCTGGACACCTCCGTCTGCATCGGCTGGATTGCCGAGGAGACCGGGGCGGAGGTCGTCGCCGTCGCGGTCGATGTCGGCCAGGGCGGCGAGGACCTGGATGTCATCCGCAAGCGCGCACTCGCCTGCGGTGCCGTCGAGGCCGAGGTCGCCGACGCCAAGGACGAGTTCGCCGAGGAGTACTGCCTTCCGGCGGTCAAGGCCAACGCGCTGTACATGGACCGCTACCCGCTGGTGTCCGCCCTGTCCCGGCCGGCCATCGTCAAGCACCTCGTGGCCGCTGCCCGCAAGCACGGCGCGACCACGGTGGCGCACGGCTGCACCGGCAAGGGCAATGACCAGGTGCGGTTCGAGGCCGGGATCTCCTCCCTGGCCCCCGACCTGACCTGCATCGCGCCCGTCCGGGACTACGCCATGACCCGGGACAAGGCCATCGCCTTCTGCGAGGCCAAGGGCCTGCCGATCGCCACCACCAAGAAGTCGCCCTACTCCATCGACGCCAACGTCTTCGGGCGGGCCGTGGAGACCGGCTTCCTGGAGGACATCTGGAACGCCCCCATCGAGGACGTGTACGAGTACACCCAGGATCCCTCCGTCGCACGCGAGGCCGACGAGGTGATCATCACCTTCGAGCAGGGCGTCCCGGTGGCCGTCGACGGCAAGCCGGTCACCGTCCTGCAGGCCATCCAGCAGCTCAACGCCCGGGCCGGCGCCCAGGGTGTCGGACGGATCGACATGGTCGAGGACCGGCTGGTGGGGATCAAGTCCCGGGAGGTCTACGAGTCGCCCGGCGGTATCGCGCTGATCACCGCGCACCAGGAGCTGGAGAACGTCACCGTCGAGCGCGAGCTCGCCCGGTACAAGCGGCAGGTCGAGCAGCGCTGGGCCGAGCTGGTCTACGACGGTCTGTGGTTCTCCCCGCTGAAGCGGGCCCTGGACGGCTTCATCGAGGAGGCCAACCAGCCCGTCAGCGGTGACATCCGGATGACCCTGCACGGCGGGCGGGCCGTCGTCACGGGCCGGCGGTCCGACCAGTCGCTGTACGACTTCAACCTGGCGACCTACGACACCGGGGACACCTTCGACCAGTCGCTGTCCAAGGGCTTCATCGAGCTCTTCGGCATGTCCGCCAAGATCGCGGCCAAGCGGGATCTCGCCCAGTGACCGGCACGCACGGAACCGGCCCGGCCACCGGGGAGCTGCGGCTCTGGGGCGGCCGGTTCGCCGACGGGCCCGCCGAAGCACTGGAGAAGCTGTCCGCCTCCGTCCATTTCGACTGGCGGCTGGCGCCCTATGACATCGCCGGCTCGCGCGCGCATGCCAAAGTGCTGCACGGCGCCGGGCTGCTCACGGACGAGGAGCTCGCCCGGATGACCGCCGGCCTCGACCGGCTCGAGGCCGACGTGGCCGACGGCAGCTTCACCGGCACGCTCGCCGACGAGGATGTGCACACCGCGCTGGAGCGCGGCCTGCTGGAACGGGTCGGTCCGGAGCTGGGCGGCAAGCTGCGGGCCGGCCGGTCCCGCAACGACCAGGTGGCCACCCTCTTCCGGATGTACCTGCGGGACCACGCACGGACTCTCGGCGGCCTCCTCGCCGAACTCCAGGAGGCGCTCGTCGGTCTGGCCGAGGCGCACCCGGACGTCGCGATGCCCGGTCGCACCCACCTCCAGCACGCCCAGCCGGTGCTCTTCGCGCATCATGTCCTGGCCCACGTCCAGGCTCTCTCCCGGGACGCCGAGCGGCTCCGGCAGTGGGACGAGCGGACCGCCGTCTCCCCTTACGGATCCGGCGCACTGGCCGGCTCCTCACTCGGCCTCGACCCGGAGGCGGTGGCCCGCGACCTCGGCTTCGAACGGGGTTCGGCCGGCAACTCGATCGACGGCACGGCCGCCCGTGACTTCGCCGCCGAGTTCGCGTTCATCACCGCGATGATCGGCATCAACCTGTCCCGGATCGCGGAGGAGGTCATCATCTGGAACACGAAGGAGTTCTCCTTCGTCACCCTGCACGACGCCTTCTCCACCGGTTCCTCGATCATGCCGCAGAAGAAGAACCCGGACATCGCCGAACTGGCGCGCGGCAAGTCGGGGCGGCTGATCGGCAACCTGACCGGGCTGCTGGCCACGCTGAAAGCTCTGCCGCTGGCCTACAACCGCGACCTGCAGGAGGACAAAGAGCCGGTCTTCGACTCCACCGACCAGCTCGAGATCCTGCTCCCGGCCTTCACCGGGATGATGGCCACCCTGACGGTGCACCGCGAGCGGATGGCAGAGCTGGCTCCGGCCGGGTTCTCGCTCGCCACCGACATCGCCGAGTGGCTGGTCAGAAACGGAGTGCCGTTCCGGGTGGCGCACGAGGTCGCGGGGGAGTGCGTCAAGGTCTGCGAAGCCCAGGGCATCGAGCTGGACCAGCTCACCGACCAGCAGTTCGCAGAGATCTCCCCGCACCTCACCCCGGAGGTCCGCGCGGTTCTGGACGTGCCCGGGGCCCTCGCCTCCCGCGACGGCCGGGGCGGCACCGCGCCCTCCGCGGTAGCCGTCCAGCTCGGAGAGGTGAAGGCCGACCTGGCCGTTCAGCGCGCCTGGGCGGACGCCCCGCGCTGAATCGGTACCTGGTGCCCGCCCGCCTGCCGATCGTGCCGGCCCGGGCGGGCACCGTCGGGGCAGCTACTCCCCGGGGAAGCGGAGCCCGATCCGCTCACGCACCGTGTCGAGCGTACGCATCACGGCCAGGGTGCCGTCCAGCGGCACCACCGACGACTCCGTCTCCCCGGCCCGCAGACATCGCATGACCTCTGCGGCCTGGTGCACGAAGGTGCTTCCCGGAGCCGGGCCGGTGATCTCCTCCGGCTCCTCTCCGTCCCGATACAGCACACACCGCTCCGGGTGGAAGAACCCGCGCGGGAACTCGATCCGCCCCGCCGTCCCGGTGACCGCCGCCCGCTGGGGGGTGTCCGCGACCAGCGAGCAGGTCAGGGCAGCAACCGCCCCGGAGTCATAGCCCAGCAGCATCCCGGTGTTCTCGTCCACCCCGCCCCGCAGCCGTGCCCATGCGGTCACGTCAGCCGGTTCCCCCAGCATCAGATGCGCGAACGACACGGGATACACCCCCAGATCCAGCAGGGCCCCGCCGCCGCTCGCCGGGTCGAGCAGCCGGTGGCCGGGAGGGAACGGGCCGGCGAGGCCGAAGTCCGCGTGCACGGCGCGCACCTCACCGACCGCCCCGTCCCGCACCAGCGCGGCCACCTGCCGCATCACCGGGTTGCAGTAGGTCCACATGGCTTCCATCAGGAAGACGCCGCGCTCCCGGGCCGTGCGCACCAGCTCCTGGGCCTCGTCCTCGTTCAGAGTGAAGGGCTTCTCGCACAGCACCGGCTTCCCCGCCTCGAGGCAGGCCAGGACGGCGGCCCGGTGGGCGTTGTGCGGAGTCGCCACATAGATCACGTCCACGTCGGAGTCCGCGGCCAGCTCGGCCCAGCTGCCGTGCGCCCGGGGTATCCCGAACCGCTCGGCGAAGGCCTGTGCGGAGCCGGCCGACCGCGAGCCGACCGCCGCCACCCGGGCATCGGGCACGGTCCGCAGGTCTGTCACGAACCGGGACGCGATCGAGCCGGTGGCCAGAATCCCCCAGCGCACCGGCTCCTGCGTGCCGTCCGTGCCAATGTCCCCCATGTGCTCTCCTCCGGTAGTCGTCCGATGGCCCGCATCGTACGGCCGGAACAGCGCAGGGCGGGCAGGTGTCCGGCTGTCGGCCGGGGACCTGCCGGGACCGCGCTCAGGCCGCCTTCGCCTTGGTGGCGTAGATGTCGACGTACTCCTGACCCGACAGCCGCATCACCGCTGTCATCACCTCGTCGGTGACGGCCCGCAGGACATAGCGGTCGCGATCCATACCCTCGTAGCGGGAGAAGTCCAGCGGGTTCCCGAACCGTACGGTGATGCGGCGGCCGGGGCCCACCCGCGGGAGACCCTTGCCACCCGGCTGCACGCGGTCCGTGCCGATCATCGCGAACGGCACCACCGGCGCCCCGGTCATCAGCGTCAGCCGGGCGATGCCCGTGCGGCCGCGGTACAGCCGGCCGTCGGGGGACCGGGTGCCCTCCGGATAAATCCCGAAGACCTTGCCCTCCTCCAGTACCCGGCGGCCGGTCATCAGTGCCGCCGCACCGCCGCGCGCGCCGTCCCGGTCCACCGGGATCATGCCGACCCCGGTGAAGAACCACGCCATGAGCCGGCCCTTGGCACTCCGGCCGGTGACGTACTCGTTCTTGCCGATGAAGAACACCTGGCGGCCGGTGACCAGGGGAAGGATCATCGAGTCGATGAAGGTGAGGTGATTGCCCGCGAGAATGACCGGACCGGTTCCCGGAATGTGCTCGGCACCCTCGACCCGCGGCCGGAAGAGAATCTTGAGCAGCGGGCCGAACAGCGCCTTGAGCAGACGAAAACGGGACAACGCGTCCTCCGGTCGTGACAGTCCACACGCATACGCGCGTGCACCGGACGATACTCGTGCGAAGGGTCCGTGCGCGACATCGGGGGCGCTGCCGGAGCGCTGCGGGGATCCGTGACCGGGGCGAGCGCCGCGCGGGAGTCGGCAATATCACAGGGAAGCCGGGAGCCGACACGTTCCGTACACCGCCGGATCCTGCGCAGAATGCTCCTGGCGCGGGCCCGGCCCGCACCGTCAGGGCATCCCCGGCCGGAAACGCGACCCTCGCACCTGCGCAACCGGCCACCACATCGTTTGAGGAGGCGTGCGCACATGGGCATGAGCGTCGCGATCGACAGGGCGACCGAACCGGATTCCGAGCAGATCCTCAAGCTCCAGTACCTGTGCTACCAGTCGGAGGCCCAGCTCTACGGCGACTACCGGATCGAACCGCTCACCCAGTCACTGGAGGAACTGCGGGCCGAACTCGCCGACAGCTGTGTGCTGGTCGCCCGGCTCGGCGACGAGGTCGTGGGCTCGGTGCGCGGTATCGTCGACAGCACCGGCACCGCCTGCATCGGCAAGCTCATCGTGCACCCACGTATGCAGCGTCACGGACTGGGCGGCCGGCTCCTCTCCTCCCTCGAGGAACGCCTCGCGCGAGAGGGCACCGCGCTCCGCTACCGGCTCCTCACCGGGCACCGCAGCGAGGGAAACCTCCGTCTCTACCGCAAGCTCGGTTACGCGGCCGTCGACACCGAGCCGGTCTCGCGGACGCTGAGCCTGGTGACTCTGGAGAAGCCCGCCACGGACCGGCCCCTCGCAGCCAGCGCCTGACCGGATTGCCGGCCCTGGGCGGCGGACCGGTGACGGATGCGGTGAGGGACCGTTCGGCCGTGTCGTTCACCGCATCCGCTGCCGGCGCAGCCAGACCAGCCCCGTCACGGGGAGGACGAGGGGGAGGAACACGTACCCCATCCCGTACTCCGACCACACCGTGGCATCCGGGAAGGCGGCCGGGTCCACCACGGTCCAGGTACCGACCGTCAGGACACCGGCCAGCTCCGCTATGCAGCAGCCGAAGGCGAGCCGGCGGGCTGTCTCACCGCCGAGTACCAGGGAGAAGGTGATGAACGCGTAGACCAGGGCGGCCACCGCTGACAGCAGATAGGCCAGCGGAGCCTCGTCGAACCGGGTGGCCAGCTGGTACACCGAGCGAGATGTGGCCCCCACCGTGAAGATCATGTACAGCGTCACCAGCAGCAGCCCCGGGCCGCTGCGGAGACCGGGCCGCACCGGGCCGCCGACCCTGCTCGCGACCACCGTGTGCTCAGCCAACGCCGCCTCCCCAGACGTCATGCAGCCGCAACTGCAGCACAGCGGCGACGAAGGCACCGGCCGCCACCGTCGCCGAGCCCCAGCGGGTGCGCTCACCCAGCGAGACCAGCGCCACCAGCGGCACACAGGCCGGTACCGAAACCAGGTAGGAGACGAAGACCGCCGTGCTGTCCCCGGCCGGGCGCTCTCCGCGAGCGAGCAGTACCACTGCGACGGCCAGCTGCACCACGCTGAGCAGGGTCACCACGCCCATGCCGGCAAAGTGCCAGTCCTTGGTGGGCTGATTTCGGAAGGCCGCCAGCCCGCACCAGGCAGCCAGCGACAGGGCGGCCACCGCCACAGCGACCGTCAGGGGCGTCAGCATGCTGCCGACTCTAGCGGGCAGGCCCGGCAGGACGGCCCCGGCCCCCGCCTCCCGGACTCCACGGACCGCGGCAGTCCACGCGGACGAGGCCGTGCACAGCACCGCTGCCCCGCCTCTCACCGGTGCGTTCCCACCGCCCGCAGCTGCGCCCAACTCGCCCCATGCTGCATGCTGTCCATTCGGACCACAGGCATGGAGCAGCGCATGACTTCCACCTTCCCCGACGTCACCATCAGCACGGAACGGCTCGTGCTGCGCCCGTTCGAGGAAGCGGACATCCCTGAGCTCACCGACATGATGAATGACGAACACAGCGCCGCCTGGACCAGCGCCCCCGCTCCCTACACGGCTCACGACGCCCGGGAGTGGATCACCCTCCGCGCTCCGGCGGAACGGACCGAGGGCCGGGGCATCGTGCTCGCGGTCACCGAGCACCTGACCCAGCGGCTCGTCGGCAGCGTCCACCTGGCAAAGACCGACTGGCGGGCGCTGGCCACCGAGGCCGGCTACGTCGTTGCCCCCTGGGCCCGGGGCGAAGGGTACGCCGCCGAGTCCGTGCTGGCCGCCGCCCGGTGGCTCTTCGGGGACCAGAAGTTCGAACGGCTCGAAGTGCGCACCGCTGCCGGCAACACTGCTTCCCAGCAGGTCGCCCAGAAGCTCGGGTGCATCAGTGAAGGTGTGCTCCGCAATGCCGGCATCGTGCGCAGCCGGACCGAGGACGGTGGCTGGGCGGACATCCGGACCGACCTCATCGTCTGGGGCCTGCTCCCCGAGGACCTGGAAGAGACCCTGGGCAGGTGACGGCCAGGGGGTAGGCTCATCGCGACCCGCCCCGGTACGACTCCGGCGACCCGCCCCGCACCACCTGGGAGAGCCCTGACCATGGCCGACCGTGTCACGGTGATCGGGTGGGACGGCTCCCCTCCGGGCCCGGCAGCGAGTGCGGCCCTCGCTGCGGCCACTCTGGTTGCCGGTGCCCCCCGGCATCTCGCCCTTCCCGGTGTGCCCCCCGGGGCGGAACGCGTGCAGCTCGGCAGCGTCGCCCGGGCCGCGCGCCGGATCAACGCCCATCGCGGCACCGCGGTCGTCCTGGCCGACGGGGACCCCGGCTTCTTCGGAGTGGTGCGCGAGCTGCGCGATCCGGAGCACGGGCTGGAGGTCGAGGTCGTGCCGGCCGTCTCGGCGATCGCCGCCGGCTTCGCCCGGGCCGGCATGCCGTGGGACGACGCCCGGGTCGTGGTGGCCAACCGCCGTACGCTGCGCCGCGCCGTCAACGTGTGCCGGGCTCATCCCAAGGTAGGGGTACTCACCTCACCGGGGGCCGGGCCCGCCGAGATCGCTCTGCTGCTCGGCGACGTCCCTCGCACGTTCGTGATCTGTGAGGCCATCGGCACCGACCGGGAGCAGGTCTCCGTGCTGACGTCGGACAAGGTCTCCCAGCATCGCTGGACGGACCCGAACATTGTCATCGTCGTGGGCGCCGGCTCCGGGCAGGTCACCGGCAGCGGCTGGCTGGCGGGCGCTGAGCTCGCTGAAACCGCCCGGCCGCGCGGGTGGGGACTGCCCGCGTGGAGTTACGGCGCGCTCGTGGAGCAGACCCCGGCCGAGCGGTACGAAGGCCCCCGTGCGGACTCGCGGCCCCCGGCAGAACCGCCTCCGGCGCTCGCGGCGGGCGGGGTGGGCGGGTCCCGCCGGCTGCGGGCGGTGCAGCTGTCCGTGCTCGGCCCTCGGCCGGGGGACCTCCTGTGGGACGTCGGCAGCGGTGACGGCTCAGCCGCACTGGAAGCCGCCGCGCTGGGTTCCGCGGTCATTGCCGTCGACCGGACTCCGGCAGCCTGTCTGCGGGTGACCGACGCCGCCCGTCGGCTGGGCCTTCAGCTCCAGGTCGTGCAAGGCGTGGCGCCTCAGGTCCTGGCCGACCTTCCCGAACCCGATGTGATCCGGGTAGGGGCCGGAGGGACACGTGTTCTCACCGCCTGCGCGGACCGCCGTCCCCAGCGGATCGTGACGCACGCGGTGACCCGGGACGAGGCGGAATCCGCAGGCCGGATCCTCTCCGGAATGGGATACCGGGTGGAATGCACCCTCCTGCAGTCCGTGGAGCTTGACCCTCATGACTGGTCGGAGAACAGCCGTACGGTCGCTTTTCTGCTCTCCGGCGGCCGGGTGTGACGCTCGTCTCGACAAACCCGGACCATTCAGGGTCAGTCGTGCACCCAGGAACGGCACCCCCTGTCATGCCGGGTAGGCTGATGGATCGTTGTGCTGCCCGCATGACGTGACGATTCGTCCCCCGTTGTCCGCAAGGCAGGGGGTGAGGGCTCGTTGCCCGCGTTTGCGCTCGCTCGTCAACCGGACATCAGGCACAGCGCACCCGCCGGGGTGGGAAGGAGCACTAGCGATGGGCGAGGGGTACGCATGACGGACACCGGCCAGGTCCCGGAAGGGGGACAGCCGAGCCAGCCGGACGGACCGTCAGGATCTGCGGAGCTGCCGGCCCAGTTGGGGCACCCGGTCGCACCGGTCCCCGCCACCCACCCCGTTCCGGGTGCGGTCGACGGCCTCGGGGAGCCCGAGGAGCCGGAGGAAGAAGAGGACCTGCTGATGCCCGGCTCGATGGGTGTGTGGGGTGAGGCCGCCCCCGTTCCCCGTCCGGCCGGTCCCCCCGGACGGCGCGACAGGACGAGTACGGGAGACGACCCGGCGGTTCCTGCGTCCGGGGAGTTTCCTCCGTCCTCGCAGGACCATGCCGTGACACCCCCGCGGCGTCCGCTGCACCTGGGTCCGCCCGTGCCCGAACAGTCCGGTGCGGTCCGTCCTCTCGCGGACCGGCAGCCGCCGACGGCTCAGGGCAGGCCGACGGGCCCCGCCTCCGGGGCCGTTGCGGAGGAACCGGCGCCGCCGAAGTCACCACCACCGCCGGACCTTCCGGGCAGTGGCCCTTCCCCGTCGCTCCCCTCCGGCGCCCTGCCCGCCCAGCCGGGTGCCTGGCAGCCCGTGGCTCCCGAACCTGGCCCGGAACCCGTGGCTCCCGAAGCTGGCCCGGAAGCGGTGGCTCCCGAACCTGGCCCGGAACCCGTGGCTCCCGGACCGGCCCCTGAATCCGTCGCACCCGAACCCCGGGCCGGGGACTTCGGCCCCGGCGTGCCGCCCGAGGCGATGACCGGCCCGCCCGTGGCCGGTCCGGCCCCCGAGCCGGATGCCGCCGCGGAACAGACCGCCGGCCTGCCGGCCGGTTCGCCGGAGGCCGTCGAGCCCGGAGCCCCCGGCGCGGAATCGGCCGGCCCGTCCGGCAACGCCCCGGAGTCCGCGGAACGCGGGGACAGCGGGCCGCAGACCCTCGAGCCCGGACCGGCTGCGGCCGCCGTCCAGGAGCCCGGATCGCCCCCGGTCCCGGAACCCGGGGAAGCCGGGCCCGAGCCGCTCGTCGGCGGGGTACCGCCACGGCCGGAGCCGGAGCCCGATGAGGCGTCCCCGCCCGCGGTGCCCGCCCCCCGGGACGGAAGCGCGCCCGAGCAGGCGTCCACCGCGGTAACGCCCGCGGCGCCCGGCTACGCCGAGGCCGAACGGGAAGCGGTGCACCGCCTCATGCGCGACCGCCGGGACATCCGCAACGGTTTCCGGTCCGACCCGATTCCGCACGAGGTGCTGCTGCGGGTGCTGGAAGCCGCACACACCGCCCCCAGCGTCGGCCATTCGCAGCCGTGGGACTTCGTGATCATCCGTTCAGCGGAGACCCGGCAGACGATGCACGAACTGGTCGTCCAGCAGCGGGAGGCATACGCCAAGTCCCTGCCGAAGGCCCGGGCCAAACAGTTCAAGGAGCTGAAGGTCGAGGCGATTCTCGACACCCCGGTCAACATCGTCGTCACCGCCGACCCGACCCGCGGTGGCCGGCACACCCTCGGCCGGCACACCCAGCCCCAGATGGCGCCCTACTCCTCGGCACTCGCCGTCGAGAACCTGTGGCTCGCCGCCCGGGCCGAAGGGCTCGGTGTGGGGTGGGTCAGCTTCTTCGACGAGCGGGAGCTGGTCCGCGCCCTGCACCTTCCCGACCACCTCGAAGTCGTCGCCTACCTGTGTGTCGGCTACGTGGACGAGTTTCCCGACGAGCCGGAGCTGGTGCAGGCCGGCTGGTCCCGCCGCCGTCCGCTCTCCTGGGTTGTCCACGAGGAGTCCTACGGCCGCCGGGCGCTTCCCGGTGCCCAGCCCCACGACCTGCTCGGCGAAACCCTGGAGCAGATCCGTCCACTGGACGCTCAGGCACTCGGCGAGGCATGGGAGCGTCAGAAGCGGATGACCAAGCCGGCCGGCGCGCTCGGCGCGCTGGAAATCATCTCGGCCCAGCTCTGCGGGCTGTCCCGCAGCTGCCCGCCGCCGGTGCCCGAGCCTGCCGCGGTCGCGGTGTTCGCCGGGGACCATGGCGTGCACGCTCAGGGAGTCACCAGCTGGCCGCAGGAGGTGACGGCCCAGATGGTGGCCAACTTCCTGGGCGGGGGAGCGGTGTGCAACGCCTTCGCCAACCAGGTCGGAGCCGAGGTCTGTGTCGTCGATGTCGGCGTCCGCAGTGAGCTGCCCGGCACCCCCGGTCTGCTCCCGCGCAAGGTGCGCGCGGGAACCGCGGACTTCACCTGCGGCCCCGCGCTCACCAGGGAAGAGGTGCTGCGGGCCATCGAGGTCGGCATCGAGACCGCACGGGATCTGGTGGCCGCGGGCAACCGGGCACTGCTGACCGGGGAGATGGGCATCGCGAACACCACGGTGTCGGCCGCCCTCATCGCCGTGTGCACCGGCACCGACCCGGCCGAGGTCACCGGGCGGGGGACCGGCATCAACGACGAAACGCACGCCCGGAAGATCGAGGTCGTGCGCCGCGGGCTGGAGCTGCACCGGCCCGACCCCGCCGACCCTCTCGGCGTTCTCGCCGCGGTCGGTGGCCTGGAGCACGCGGCGATCACCGGCCTGATCCTCGGTGGTGCCTCCCTGCGCGTGCCCGTCCTTCTGGACGGGGTCAGCGCCGGGGCTGCCGCGCTGGTCGCCCGGGCCATCGCCCCCGAGGCGGTATCGGTGTGCATCGCGGGACACCGCAGCGCGGAGCCCGGGCACATGGCGGCTCTCACCGCGCTCGGCCTGCGCCCGCTGGTCGACCTGGACCTGCGGCTCGGAGAGGGCACCGGGGCCCTCCTGGCCCTCCCGATCGTGCAGAGCGCGGCCCGGGCGATGCGTGAGGTCGCCACCTTCGACTCGGCCGGCGTGACCGACAAGAACTGACCCGTACGGCGCGGCCCGTCCGGATGCTCCCGCCCCCTCATGCGGACGTGAGGCAGCGAACAGCGTTCCGCCGGACCGCGCCGTAAGGTGGGCCGGCAGAGCTCTGCCCGTCCCGATCCAGCCGCTCCGGTGCCGCAGCGGCGCACCTTCCTGAAGCACCGAGGAGCCAGGTTCCGCCGATGTCCGAAAACCCTGCATACCCCGTCGGACTGCGCCTGTCCGGCCGGCGCGTCCTCGTACTCGGCGGCGGCACCGTCGCCCAACGCAGGCTGCCCGCGCTGCTCGCCGCCGGAGCCGCCGTCCACCTCGTGTCTCCCGCGGTGACTCCCTCGGTCCAGGCCATGGCCGAGGCGGGGGAGCTGCTGTGGGACCGGCGCGGCTACCGTTCCGGCGACCTGGAAGGTGCCTGGTACGCCCTCATCGCCACGGACGACCCGGAAGTGAACGCCGCCGCCTCAGCAGAGGCGGAGGAGCGCCGGGTGTGGTGTGTGCGGAGTGACGACGCCGAGGCCGCCACCGCTTGGACCCCGGCGACCGGGCGCACCGAGGGGGTCACCGTCGCCGTTCTCACCGGTCGTGACCCCCGGCGCTCCGCGGGCGTGCGGGACGCCATCGTCGAAGGGCTGCGGGACGGGACACTCGCCGCCCCCCGGCACCGCAGGCGCTCGGCGGGAGTCGCTCTGGTCGGCGGCGGTCCGGGCGACCCGGACCTGATCACCGTCCGTGGGCGGCGGCTGCTTGCCGAGGCCGATGTGGTGATCGCCGACCGGCTCGGCCCTCGCGACCTGCTCGACGAGCTCCCCCCGCACGTGGAGGTCATCGACGCAGCGAAGATCCCCTACGGCCGGGCCATGGCCCAGGAAGCCATCAACAAGGCGCTCATCGAGCACGCCAGGGCGGGGAAATCCGTGGTCCGGCTCAAGGGCGGCGATCCCTACGTCTTCGGGCGGGGCAAGGAGGAGGCCGAGGCACTGGCGGTGGCCGGCATCCCCGTCACCGTGGTCCCGGGCATCTCCAGCTCCATCAGTGTCCCCGCCGCGGCCGGAATCCCGGTCACTCACCGGGGAGTGGCCCACGAGTTCACCGTGGTCAGCGGGCACGTCGCTCCCGACGACCCGCGCTCCCTGACCGACTGGACAGCATTGGCCCGGCTGACGGGCACGCTCGTCCTGCTCATGGCCGTGGAGCGGATCGGGCCGATCGCCGGCACCCTGATGCGGCACGGCCGGCCGCCCGGGACTCCCGTCGCGGTCATCCAGGAGGGCACCATGGCGGCGCAACGCCGGGTGGACGCCACGCTGGCGACCGTCGCGCAGCGGGTCGCGGCGGAGCGGATCCGGCCCCCCGCAGTCATCGTCATCGGTGAGGTCGTCGAGGTGGGCCGGGACACGGCGGCGGACGAGTCACGGTGACCACGCCCGTCCTGATCACCGACCCGGCCGACCCCCGGCTGGCCGACTACACCGCGCTGACCGACGTCGCGTTGCGCCGCAGGCGGGAGCCGGCCGAAGGGCTGTTCATGGCCGAGGGCGAGAAGGTCATCCGCCGCGCCCTGGCGGCCGGCTACCCGATGCGCTCCATGCTGCTCACCCCGAAGTGGGCGCGGGCGATGGAGGAGATCACCGAGGGCAGCTCCGCACCGGTGTACCTGGTCAGTCCGGAAACCGCCGAACAGGTCACCGGGTTCCACGTGCACCGCGGCGCGCTGGCCGCCATGGCGCGCAAGCCGCTGCCGGATACCGGCACGCTGCTGGCCGCCGCCCGGCAGCGCCGCGCGGCGCACCGGGTGGCGGTCCTGGAGGACATTGTCGACCACGCCAATGTGGGGTCCGCCTTCCGGGCCGCCGCGGCGCTGGGGGTCGGTGCCGTCCTGGTCACCCCGCGATGCGCCGATCCGCTGTACCGGCGGGCCGTAAAGGTCTCCATGGGCGCCGTGCTCCAGATCCCGTGGACCCGGATCGACCCCTGGCCGGAGGGCCTCGAGGTGCTGCGCCAGGCCGGTTATGTCTCGGCAGCCCTCACCCCGGCGGAAGGGGCGGTCACGCTCGACGCGCTCGCCGCGGCCCGGCACCCCCGGCTCGCTCTCCTCCTCGGGACCGAGGGGGAAGGGCTGCGCCCTGCCACGGTTGCCGCGGCGGACATTCCGGTGCGCATCCCGATGGAGGCAGGTGTGGACTCCCTCAACGTGGCGGCCGCCGCAGCCGTGGCGTTCTACGCCACCAGGTGAGGCCCCCGGGGCGGCACGCGTCCCGCGACTCCGGCTCCGGCGGCTCAGACCGGCCCCTGGCACCCCTGAGCGGCCGCGATACCCAGCGCCACGAGCAGGGTGACGGTGACGAAGACGAACAGCCGCTGCCGCAGCAGGCGGTGGTCCACCCCGCGTCGCGTGCGCGGCCGGGGCCGCTGCGGCCTGCGGGTGTCCCCGGCCGAGGCCCGCTCGGCGGGCCGGGACGGCTGCCTGCGGCTCCCGGCCGTCCCGAGGGGTTCCGCGGCCCGCTCGGCCGGGGGAGCCTGCGTCCGGCCCGCGAAGTCCGTACCCCGGGCCTCGCGAACCGCGATCTCCTTGAGCCGCAGCGACAGCTGAACCGTACTCGGCCGTTCTCCGGGCGACTTGGCAAGGCAGGCCCGGAGCAGCGGTGCCAGTGCGGGGGGAGCGCCGTGCAGTTGAGCTTCCTCGTGCACGACCCGGTACAGCATGACCTCGGAACTGCCCTGTCCGAAAGGGGATTCGGCCAACGCCGCGTAAGCCAGCGTGGCCCCCAGGGAGAACACATCCGTCGCCGGGGTGACGGCTGCCCCCCGTACCTGTTCCGGCGCCAGGAAGCCAGGTGACCCCACAGCCGTGCCGACGTGCGTGAGGGTGCTTGCTCCGGTCGACCAGGCGATGCCGAAGTCAATGATCCTCGGCCCCTTGGGGGAGAGCAGAATGTTCGAGGGCTTGAGGTCGCGGTGCACCACTCCGGCCTCGTGCACGGCGACCAGGCCCTCGGCGAGCGCGGCGCCGATGGCGGCCGTCTCCGCCGCGGGCAGCGGCCCTCCGTCCGCCACCCTGTCGTGCAGGGAAGGACCGGGAACGTACTGCGTCGCGAACCAGGGCTTGGCGGCGTCGAGATCGGCGGCGACCAGCCGGGCCGTGCACCCGCCGCGGATCCGGCGGGCCGCCGAGACCTCACGGGCGAACCGGGAGCGGAACTCAGGGTCTTCGGCCAGGTCGGGCCGGATGACTTTCAGGGCGACCCGCTGACCGCGGCGGTCCGAACCGAGATAGACCACGCCCATCCCGCCGGCGCCCAGTCGTCGGTGGAGCCGGAATGAGCCGACGACTCGCGGGTCCTCGCGCCGGAGCCGCATCATCGCCATGTCCATCCTCACCGGCCGGTGTTCCTGACGGGGGACAGCTTACGGACTGCGCGGCCGGAGTGCCGAAAGGCCGCGCAGCCCGCCGGGGGAGTGGGGGTCTTCCCTGACGGGTGTCCACCCTGGGGACGAGCCGGGGTGACCGGTGCTCATACCCAGGGTGGCCCGGCAGTCGGTACGCCGGGCTGACGCCCGGGCACCCCGGACGGCCTAGCGTAGTGATCAAGCGGCGGGCGAGATTCTTGTCCCCCGAGGTCACCGCCCGCCGCTCCTTGCACCACCCGACAAGCGACACGGCCGCCGCACGGGCGGAGATGACAGGAGGGGAGCGATGGCGAGCACAGCACCGCATACCGCGGCCTCGGTGAACGGGCGTCAGGCTCCGCCGCAGTACGGGGCGAACCCGGCGGGACGACGGCATCCGCTGGTGGCGCTCGCGATGGTGCTGCCGTTCGCCATCACTCTCGCTGTGGTGTTCGGCGGAGTGGACGCGGTGATCGTGCAGGCGTCGTCCGTGGCCGGAATACTGGGGCGCTGAGCAGCGCCCGGAATCCGGGAGAGCGGCCCCGGGGAGGGGCGGCCGCAGCTCCACGGGACGGGGTGCGGCGAACGGCCGACAGCGCTGGACCAGGGCACCGAAGTCCAGCCGCTGCGGACTTCCGCCGCACGTGCCGAGGGCCGGGAGAGCGTGTGCTCTCCCGGCCCTCGGACCGGTGGACGATACTGGGATTGAACCAGTGACCTCTTCCGTGTCAGGGAAGCGCTCTCCCGCTGAGCTAATCGTCCGGGTGCGGTGGGACAGGCGGTCGGAGTGCGCGATACTGGGATTGAACCAGTGACCTCTTCCGTGTCAGGGAAGCGCTCTCCCGCTGAGCTAATCGCGCGGGGTGGGTCCTCACGGACCCGGTGGACGATACTGGGATTGAACCAGTGACCTCTTCCGTGTCAGGGAAGCGCTCTCCCGCTGAGCTAATCGTCCGAGGTGGAGACGGGATTTGAACCCGTGTAGACGGCTTTGCAGGCCGTTGCCTCGCCTCTCGGCCACTCCACCGGAGGGGTATGGACCCCCTACGAGCGGACGACGAGATTCGAACTCGCGACCCTCACCTTGGCAAGGTGATGCTCTACCAGCTGAGCTACGTCCGCAGTTGCCGCCGATCCGCCTGCGCGTCCCGGTGACGTCATGAACTCTAGCGGATTCCCAGGCCAGCTCAAACTCTGTACCGCTTCCCACCGGTATCCGGCACCGCGGGCAGAAGCTCTGCCCGGTCCCCACGGCCCGGCGTTGCACCGCCCGCCGAAGCGCCTGCAGAGCGGCATAGAATCGGACGTGTGCACGACTTCGCCTCGCTCGCCCGCTTCGGCGGGGTACTGGCCACCGATCTCCTGGATGTGACCGGCGACCCGGAGGCCCTGGAGTCGGCGGGCTGGTGGGCAGTGGCTGCCGACTACGGCGGCGCACTGGTCTGCGCCCGCTTCGGCCGTGTCCGCCCTGCCCCGCCCCCGCCGCCCGGCCGCTGGCGGGGGCCGGACCCTGACCGGTGGACCAGTTCGCTGGACCGGGCCGGCTACCTCGCCGGAGTCCGCCGGATCCGTGCGCACATCGCGGCGGGGGAGGTGTACCAGGCGAACCTCTGCCGCGTCCTGACCGCGCCGCTGCCCGCGCCGGAACCGGGCGGAACGGCCGACATCGACGCGCTCACCGGGGAACTGGCCCGGGGTAACCCCGCTCCGTATGCGGGGACCATCCGGCTGCCCTCGCACGGGGTCGAGATCGCCACCGCCTCGCCCGAGCTGTATCTGCGCCGCAGGGGCGGCACCGTCGAGTCCGGGCCGATCAAGGGCACCGGACGCACGGATGCGGACCTGCTCGACAAGGATTATGCCGAGAACGTCATGATCGTGGACCTGGTGCGCAATGATCTCGGGCGCGTCTGCGTCCCCGGTTCCGTGACCGTGCCCGATCTCTGCGTCACGGAGAAGCATCCGGGACTGGTGCACCTGGTCTCCACCGTCCGGGGCGTGCTGCGCTCCGGAGCCGGCTGGCCCGAGCTCCTGGCCGGCACCTTCCCGCCCGGCTCGGTCACCGGTGCGCCCAAGTCGAGCGCGCTGCGGATCATCGACTCCCTGGAGACCGCGCCGCGCGGCCCTTACTGCGGAGGCATCGGCTGGGTGGACGCCGACCGTGGCACCGGGGAGCTGGCCGTGGGAATCCGCACCTTCTGGATCGACCGGCCGCCGGACGGGCCTGTGCTCCGGTTCGGGACCGGGGCCGGTATCACCTGGGGCTCCGACCCCGCAGCGGAATGGGAGGAGACCCAGCTCAAGGCCGCCCGTCTGCTCGCGGTAGCGTCGGAGGTCCGGCAGGCGGGCGTGCCCGGCGCCGCTCCCGGCGACACGGTGCGAGGTGACCAGCGGTGAAGATCTGGCTGAACGGTGAACTGCGTGATGCGGACGGCGCCCAGGTATCCGTCTTCGATCACGGGCTGACGGTCGGGGACGGCGTCTTCGAAACGCTCAAGACCCTGCATGGCCGGCCCTTCGCGATGACCCGGCACCTGGACCGGCTCACGCGCTCCGCCGCCGGTCTGGGCCTTCCCGAACCGGACCTCGATGAGGTCCGCCGGGCCTGTGCGGCCGTCCTGGAAGCGTCCCGGCTGCCGCTGGGCCGGCTGCGGGTGACCTTCACCGGCGGCCGGGCGCCGCTCGGCTCCATGCGCGGGAAGACCCAGACCCCGACCCTGCTGGTGGCGCACGCGGAGGTACGACGCCGCCCCGACACCACCTCGGTGGTCACGGTGCCGTGGGCCAGGAACGAACGCGGCGCGCTGACCGGCCTGAAGACCACCTCCTATGCGGAGAACGTCATCGCTCTCGCCCGGGCCCGGCAGCACGCGGCCTCCGAGGCGCTGTTCGGCAACACCGCGGGTGACCTGTGCGAGGGCACCGGCACGAACGTCTTCGTCGTCCTCGACGGGGAGCTGCACACCCCGCCGTTGAGCTCGGGCTGCCTCGCCGGTGTCACCCGGGCTCTGGTCGCCGAGTGGACGGGAGCCCGGGAGACCGCCCTGCCGATGGATGTCCTTGACCGGGCGGATGAGATCTTCCTGACCTCCAGCACGCGCGATGTGCAGGCGGTGCGCCGTATCGACGGACGCGAGCTGCCGGGCGCGCCCGGACCGGTCACGGCCAAGGCGATGCGGGTGTTCGACGAGCGCTCCGCAGCCGACCTCGACCCGTGAGCAGGCTCGCGCGGGGCCGGTGCGCTGAACGGAGAGGCCTCCCCAGGTCCGCCGCTAGCAGGTATCCCGGCCCGGCGCGGGTAGACATTCCCGCGTGACCACCACCCTGCGCCCCACCGGTCCCGAGCGGCGTTCCGCGGAGGGGCTCCGCTCCCGGTCCTACGACATCTGCGACAACGGCCGTGCGGTGGGGGCGCTGCGGCTCGCCGCTGATCCGCGCTCCCCGGTGCGCGCCGGCCGGATCGAGGAGCTGGCCGTCGATCCGGCGGAACGTCGCCGGGGCCGCGCCACCGTGGCGGCCCTCACGGCTGAGGAGGTGCTGCGCGGGTGGGGCTGCAAGTGGGCCGAGATTTCTGTCAGCCCGGGCCAGGACGGCGCAGGGCAGCTCACCGCCGCACTCGGGTACGCCGAGTCCGGTCGGAGCCTGCGCAAGCCTCTCGCCGGCGGTCCGCCCGGGCTGCCCCCGGACAGCTCGGCACGGTCCCTGACCCGGGCGGAGTACCCTGCCTGGCTGGCGGCGTGGCGCGCGGCGTTCATCCGGTGCTGGACCGAACGCGGGGGCCGGGAGGCCCTGGCCGCCGCACTCGCCGACGAGACGCACCGGCGGCTTCTGCCGGCCGGGCCCGCGTCGGACGGCACCGCGCTGCGCGTCCTGGTGCACGACGGCACCGATGTGGGCACCCTGTGGGCCGCCCGGGGCAGTGAGCTCGCCGACGCCGCGGTGGAGGGCCACGTGCGCGCCGCTGAGGTCGCCGAGGGCCGGCGTGGAGAGGGGCATGGCCGCACCCTCATGCTGGAGGCGGAGCGGGTCTGCCACGCCGCCGGTGTCCGGACCCTCGGGGTACGCGTCCGCACCGGCAACACCCCTGCCCTGCGGCTCACCGCCTCGCTGGGGTACCTGCCGCTGGCCGTCCACCTGACCAAGCCGCTGTCCTGAGCGGGCTCAGCCGTCCCGCCGCAGCAACCGCTCGGCCTTCTCCGCGATCCTCTCCCGCAGGCCTTCCTGGCTCCTGCCCCCGTCGAACCGCTCACCGCCGATCACGTAGGTCGGCGTGCCGGTGACCCCGAGTGCGGCACCTTCGGCCTGGTCGGCGTCCACCACGAGCAGGTGCCGGCCGTCGACCAGAGCGGTGTCCATCTCCTCGGCGTCCAGTCCGAGCTCCGCGGCCAGTGCGGTCAGCATCCGCGGACCCTGCTTGCCCAGCTCCGCGGTACGGGTCAGGAGGGCGGTCACGAAAGCGTCCTCCTGACCCTGGGCCCTGGCCTCCTCGGCCGCCTGCGCAGCGGTGTGGGCGTACCGGTGACGAGGGAGCGGGAAGTGCCGCAGCCGGATCTCCAGCGCGGAGGGGAACCGCTCCTGCAGCACCTGCAGGTCCCCCAGTGCCCGGTGACAGTCGGGGCACTGGAGGTCGCACCAGAAATCGAGAAGGACGACGGGCGTCTCCGTCACATTGTTCACCGGCACAGTCTCGCAGGACCGGACCGCACGCGGGTCACCGCACTCCGGCGCTGCCTCCCGCTGCCGGGTGACCCCGGAACCCCCCTGATCCCGGCCACCGGCAATGGTTTCGGCAGCGCCGGCAAGGCAGGATGGAAGGATGCTGACGATGATGATTTACGCCGTCTGCGGCACGCTCAGCGCCGTGGGTCTGCTCTTCGCCTACCGCTCCATGCGCCGCCGCCGCTTCGCGGCGGGGCTGCGGACGACGGCCCTCGCGCTGCTGCCGATGGGACTGGCGATGACCGGGGTGATCCGTTTCGTCCTCAACATGACGATCAACCCCATCGCCTGGATGGGCTTCGGTGTCCTCGGCATGTCGGTGCTGCTGGTTCTGATCGCCCGGCTGGTGGACGCAAGGAGCGGGGGCCGGGCCGAGGAGGCACCGGCCGAGGGCCGGAGAGCTGCCGAAGCGGCGCCCGCGGCCCCGGAGCTGCCGTCGGCCGGCCGGAAGAGCAAGCCGCCCGCCAAGGGCGCAGGGGGAGAGGATTTCTCGGACATCGAGGCGATTCTCAAGAAACACGGAATCTAGTGAATTGACGCCCAAATGAGGCGTGTTGGTCAGCGGCACCGGGAAAGGTGCGTCATCATCACCGCGAGATGGCGCACCACACGAGGGAAGAAGTTCCCAGTACACCGAACCACCCCGGACCGCCCGTGCCGGGACCACCGCTGTCCGTACGGCCCGAGCCCCGAGGGTGTCTGTTCGCACTGTCCCAGCCGCCGCTGATCCTCTTTCTGGCCTTCATCGGCGTGTTGCTGTTCCTCACCGGTGCCTACGACCTGTTCCTACTGTGACTCCCGCTGCCGGGCCCGGTAGGCGGCGACGTGCAGACGGTTTCCGCAGGTCCGGCTGTCGCAGTAGCGGCGGGAGCGGTTGCGCGAGAGGTCCACGAAGGCCCGGCCGCAGTCCGGCGCCTCGCAGCGACGCAGCCGTTCCCGTTCTCCCGCCACCACCAGGAAGGCGAGAGCCATACCGCAGTCCGCTGCGAGGTGGTCGGCGAGCGAGGCGCCGGGAGCGAAGTAGTGCACGTGCCAGTCGTGCCCGTCGTGATCGGTGAGCTGCGGCGTGGTCCCTGCCTCCGCGACCATGGTGTTGATCAACTCGGCAGCCTGCCGGGCGGAGGAGGCGGCGAAGATCTGGGCGAACCGGTCGCGGACCTGACGCACCGCGTGCACGTCCCGCTCGCTCAGGCTGTCCGCTTCCACACCGCTGACGGAGTGCGTCACCACGAAATCCCGCAGCGCGGTGAGATCGGGCAGACGGTCGGGTGCCTGGTCCTGCGGAGCGGTGTTCAGCAGGTCTATCGCGTGGTCGAGCGCACACCGGGTGTCGTGGTTGATGAGCACAGAGATCGCTCCCGGGTGTTCGAGCGGCAGCCGGCGCCGTTCGTGCGTGAGTTTCCGGTCGGGAGACTCTAGCCGCTGCCCGCGCGCAGCGGCGCCGCCACAACCCGCAGGAGCGGCTGTGGCGACGCTTTTCGCTGTGTGTTCGTCGCCGGCCCCGCGCCGTCGCCCCGAGTCGGACGGCGCGAGGGACCGGCGGGTCTCAGCTCTCCGCGAGAATGTGGGAGAGCTCGGTGTCGAGGTCGAAGTGACGGTGCTCCGTTCCGGGTGGTACCGCGGCATCGGTCCGCTTCAGGAACGTCTCGAGGGCGCGGGCGGGGGCCTCGAGCAGCGCTTCGCCCTCCGGTGAGCTGAGGGCGATGCAGACAACTCCCTGGCCATGGCTGCGGGAAGGCCACACCCGGACGTCTCCCGTGCCGGTGGGCCTGTGCAGCCCTTCGGCCAGAAGATCGCGGGCGAAGACCCACTCGACGGTTTCCTCGGCTCCGGTGTGGAAGGTCGCGTGGACGGCGTAGGGGTCCGCCGTGTCATACCGCAGCCCCGCGGGTACAGGCAGTGAGGACTCGCTCGATACGACGAGGCGCAGGTGCAGCTCGCAGCTGACCGTGGTGTTCATAAGCGCCAGGGCCTTTCGCTCAGTGTGCGCTCGGGGATTCGCACGTCGGCGAACTCGACATGCCACCTACCGGACAGTTGTAAACCCCTCTGACCTGTTTGTGAGCTTTGAAATCATTCGAATGGAGGAGGCTGGATATGAGATAAGGCCCATCCGGGAAAATCCGAAATGTGTGCGAGTAACAACAGGGCGGCCGCCAGGCTGTCACGGGCGGTGTCCGGCGTGCGGTAAAGTGACGCCCGCACACCGGGGGCGATTAGCTCAGTGGAAGAGCGCTTCGTTCACACCGAAGAGGTCACTGGTTCGAACCCAGTATCGCCCACTCACCTGCCCGAGGGGCCGGAGACACGCGTCTCCGGCCCCTCGGGCGTATCCACCCCGCCTGTCCCGGTCGCTCGCCCCTGCCGGGGAGGAGCGCAGGCAGCGGCTCACCCGGCCGGCGGCCCGCGGGCCGGGCCCCGCTGTCCGCGCCGCCCGCCCCGAGGGGGAGTTCATTTGGACGGCGGCTGAGCTGCCTGTATGGTTCTTCCCGTGCCGCAGGCACCCCAGGGGGCGATTAGCTCAGTGGAAGAGCGCTTCGTTCACACCGAAGAGGTCACTGGTTCGAACCCAGTATCGCCCACCCAGGGAAGGCCGGTCCGTCAGTCGATGGACCGGCCTTCCGCATGACGGGGCCGTCCCGGACCGCAGCCGGGTCCGCCGCAACCGCATCGCGGGAGCGGCCCGTGGCTCGGTACGATTCCGGCAGCGCAGCGCCCGCTGCACCTCAGCCAGGCATGAGTCAGGAGAGACCGGTGTCGGACGTCCGTGTGATCATCCATCGCGACGCAGAGCGGGAAGAGCGCGTGGTGACGACGGGCACCCCGGTCGCCGCACTCTTCGACGGCGACCGGTCCGTCGTCGCCGCCCGGGTCGACGGCGAGCTGCGGGACCTGGCGCACGGGCTCACCGGTGACGAGGAGGTCGAGCCGGTCGGGATCGGCTCGCCGGACGGGCTGGACATCCTCCGGCATTCCGCCGCCCACGTCCTGGCCCAGGCAGTGCAGGAGCTCTTCCCTGACGCCCGGCTCGGCATCGGCCCGCCCATCAAGGACGGTTTCTACTACGACTTCGATGTGGCCGAGCCCTTCCACCCGGAGGACCTCAAGCGCATCGAGAAGCGCATGCAGCAGATCCAGAAGCAGGGGCAGCGCTTCGCCCGCCGGGCGGTGACCGATGAAGCGGCCCGTGAAGAGCTGGCCGACGAGCCCTACAAGCTGGAGCTGATCGGCCTCAAGGGCGCCGCTGCCGAGGCGGCTGAGGGAGCTTCCGCCGAGGTCGGCGTCGGAGAGCTCACCATCTACGACAACCTGGACCCGAAGTCGGGCGAGCTGTGCTGGCGGGACCTGTGCCGCGGCCCGCACCTGCCCAGCACCCGGATGATTCCGGCCTTCAAGCTGATGAGATCGGCCGCAGCCTATTGGCGCGGCAGCGAGAAGAACCCCCAGCTCCAGCGGATCTACGGGACCGCGTGGCCGTCCAAGGACGAGCTCAAGGCACACCTCGAGTTTCTGGCCGAGGCGGAGAAGCGTGACCACCGCAGGCTCGGCGCCGAACTGGACCTGTTCTCCGTCCCGGAGGAGATCGGCTCCGGGCTGGCTGTCTTCCATCCCCGCGGCGGTGTGATCCGCAAGGTCATGGAGGACTACAGCCGCAAGCGGCACGAGGAGTCCGGGTACGACTTCGTGTACAGCCCGCACGCGACCAAGGGCCAGCTCTTCGAGCGGTCGGGGCACCTGGACTGGTACGCGGACGGCATGTATCCCCCCATGCAGCTCGACGGCGGCCAGGACTACTACCTGAAGCCCATGAACTGCCCCATGCACAACCTGATCTTCGGGGC
The DNA here is from genome assembly GCF_028200735.1 of Streptomyces sp. ACA25. Classification (GTDB taxonomy): domain Bacteria; phylum Actinomycetota; class Actinomycetes; order Streptomycetales; family Streptomycetaceae; genus Streptomyces. The sequence goes on along the minus strand of NZ_JAQKPV010000009.1, from coordinate 88,298 downwards.
CCGAGGCAGGTCCTACCGGGAGCTCCCGCTCCGCATGTTCGAGTTCGGCACCGTCTACCGCTACGAGAAGTCCGGCGTCGTGCACGGCCTGACCCGGGCCCGCGGCTTCACCCAGGACGACGCGCACATCTACTGCACCCGCGAGCAGATGCCTGACGAGCTGGACGGCCTGCTCACCTTCGTGCTGAACCTGCTGCGCGACTACGGCCTGGAAGACTTCTACCTGGAGTTGTCCACCCGGGACCCGGAGAAGTACATCGGCTCGGACGAGAACTGGGAACAGGCCACCGAGTCGCTGCGTCAGGCGGCCGGGAAGCAGGGTCTGGATCTGGTGATGGACCCCGGAGGTGCGGCCTTCTACGGCCCGAAGATCTCCGTGCAGGCCAGGGACGCCATCGGCAGGACCTGGCAGATGTCCACCATCCAGCTCGACTTCAACCTGCCCGACCGCTTCGACCTCGAGTACACCGCGGCGGACGGCTCCCGGCAGCGACCGGTCATGATCCACCGGGCACTCTTCGGTTCCATCGAGCGCTTCTTCGCCGTGCTGCTGGAGCACTACGCTGGCGCCTTCCCGCCCTGGCTCGCCCCCGTCCAGGCGGTGGGGATCCCGATCGGGGACGATCACGTTCCCTACCTGCAGACCTTTGCCGCCGAGGCGAAGGCGGCAGGGCTGCGGGTCGAGGTGGACTCCTCCTCCGACCGGATGCAGAAGAAGATCCGCAACGCCCAGCGCGCCAAGGTGCCGTTCATGGTGATCGTCGGTGACGAGGACAGGGCCGCCGGTGCGGTCAGCTTCCGTTACCGCGACGGCACCCAGAAGAACGGCATCCCACGGGAGCTGGCCCTTCAGGAGATCGCCGCAGCGGTGGCCGACCGCCGCCAGGTGTGACCCTCGGCGGCCGATAAGCAATATGCTGACCGGCATGAGCAGCGACCCGGAGAACCAGATCGGGGTGGGGACGCCGGACGCCTTCCAGCGTCTCTGGACGCCTCACCGGATGGCGTACATCCAGGGGGAGGGCAAGCCCAGCGGTCCTGGAGCCGGCGACGGCTGCCCGTTCTGCTCCATCCCGGCCAGGTCCGACGAGGACAGCCTGATCATCGCCCGCGCCGAACGGGTGTACGCGGTGCTCAACCTGTATCCGTACAACGGCGGGCACCTGCTCGTGGTGCCCTACCGGCACGTCGCCGACTACACGGAGCTGACCGCCGACGAGACCGCGGAGCTGGCGGAGTTCACCAAGCGGGCGATGACCGCCGTGCGGACCGCAGCCGGCGCGCACGGCTTCAACATCGGACTGAACCAGGGCGCCGTCGCGGGTGCCGGGATCGCCGCCCATCTGCATCAGCACGTGGTGCCCCGCTGGGGCGGGGACGCCAACTTCATGCCGGTCATCGGCCACACCAAGGTGCTCCCGCAACTCCTCGCCGAGACGCGCCGGCTCCTCGCCGACGCCTGGCCGGTCTGACCGCCTCCGGGAGCGGCCCTACATGTTGTACTCGTCGGCCTTCTTCGGGTCGGCACCCTGCACCTGACCGCTGAGGTTCTGCGCCCGGGCGTCGAACTTGCTGATGTCCACGCCGTTCTCCGCGAGCACCTCCAGCGCCGCCTGGTGGGCGACCCGCAGCACCGGGGTGGCGGCCCGCAGCGCGTCATCGGCCATGAAACGGTGCCGCCACGGCTTCACGGCCCAGGTGTGCCGCAGCCCGAACGGCTCGGGAAGCTTCAGCGTGCCGCCGTACTTGTCCAGCCGCTCCGGGAACCAGGTGAGCGGAGCGCGCGCGGCCAGTCGCACCACCTCACGGGCGTGCACCAGGGGCACCGGCTGCTCCTGGGTCTGCCAGAACTTCACCGGGTGCGGGACCTTCTTCGTCTTGGCGGCCGGCTTCTTGTGGAAGAACCCGTGCACCGGGCCGAGAGCGTGTCCGGTGACCTCGATCCGCAGGGTGCGGTGCAGCACCGTGACCGTGATCAGCATCGTGATCACCAGGTCACCGTCCCACAGCACGAACTGCACGCCGAGGTAGTGCCGGTCCCCGCTGTCGAACTGCTGCTCGTTGCAGATCCGCTGGACCTCGATGTTGCTGATCCGGTAACCCTCGGCGCTGGGGCCTTCGGGCCGTGTCACGGAGGTGGCGTTCTCGCCGACGTGCCGCACCACCCAGTGCTCGATGGAGGGCGGCGGGAACCCTCCGGTGTGCAGGGGCCCGCGCTCCAGCATGCGCAGGCGGTCCTGCATGGCCCGGGCGATGTCCCAGCTGCGGAAGGGGTCGATGTCACCGCCCGGCTCACTGGGCTCGAGTTCCTCCGCGAGCTGCCAGCTGCCCCAGCGCACGCCCATCCCCAGAATGCCCTTGGGGCCCGCGTAATAGATGAGGTTGCTGCTCTGCTCGGCACCGATCTTGGCCAGCCCCAGACGCAGCCGCTCTGCCTCGGAGTCGTTGGGGTTCTGCGGTACGGCCTCGGGAATCTGGACTCCCGCCCCGCCACCCCCGAGCAGATCGGCCCAGTGCGCCCGGAGGTTCTGTGCCGCCTTCTCACACACCTGCCGGGCCCAGAACCAGGCGAGTACCGGGGCGGGAAGCATGCTCAGGATGTACAGCCGCCACCCGCCGTCCAGCGGGAGCTGGAAGACGGCGAGGACGATCACCACCGCCACTGCCGCGAGCAGCGCGATCCCGAGGATCCCCGCCCTCCGGTCCTGCGACCCCGCCAGTGTGCGGCGCAGCTGGAACAGCCCCAGCCACATGAGTACGCCGGGCAGGAACAGCACCCCGAAGATCCCCATGATGAGGGTCAGCCGGAGGTCCCGCTGGCGGCGGATGCGCTTGGCGGCCAGGCTGTGCTCCACCACGGTCTGCGGCTCCGCCCCGAAGGACTGGATGAGCGGTGCGCGGCCCTCGTTGAGCATGCGGGTCTCGATGGCCCGGGAGAAGGCCTCCCCGAGGTTCGGCTCGAGCAGGGAGAACTTGGGTGCGGTGACCTCGGCCTGGTCGTTGGGCTCGCAGATCTCCTGCGGGGCACCGTCCCGGTACGCCACGGAGGCCAGGGCCTGACCGACCACCGTGTGCCCGCGGCCGGCCCCCGACAGCGGAATCTGCGCACCCGGGCTGAAGTCGAAATCCACTCCCACCGAGTTCTTGAAGTCCTCGAACCCCGCCATCGGCACCCCCAGCTTCAGAACCGAAGTGACTCCTGACCCGTTCCCTCCTGCCGGGGCGGGCACACCTGCTGCCGCGGGGGTGTCGCGCCCACGGCCGCACTCAGCCTAGTGGCGGGAGTCGGGCCGAGAGGCCCGAAGGGCCCGATTCCGGCCGTCCGCCCGTCCCGCCTCCTCCCGTCCGCCGGGCCGGCCGTCCGCCCGTACCCTCCCGCTCCGCGAGCGCCCGGACCGGAACATGCGCCGGTGCGGGCGCGACTACGATGGGCCCCGCCGGTGGCCGCCCGACCGCCGGCCCGCCGCAACCCCCGGGAAGGCCATGCTCAACAAGTACGCGCGTGCTTTCTTCACGCGTGTCCTCACGCCGTTCGCCGCTCTCCTGCTCCGCATGGGGGTGAGTCCCGACGCGGTGACACTCATCGGAACAGCCGGAGTGACGGCGGGAGCGCTGGCCTTCTACCCGCGGGGCGAGTTCTTCTGGGGAACAGTGGTCATCACCCTGTTCGTCTTCTCCGACATGGTCGACGGCACGATGGCCCGGCAGTCCGGGATCTCCAGCCGCTGGGGGGCGTTTCTCGACTCCACGCTCGACCGCGTCGCCGACGCTGCGGTCTTCGCGGGCCTGGCCCTGTGGTTCGCGGGCCGGGGCGATGACCTGCTGCTGTGCGCGGTGACCCTGTTCTGCCTGGCCGCTGGACAGATCGTGTCCTACACCAAGGCCCGAGGCGAGAGCATCGGGCTTCCGGTGGCGGTCAACGGGCTGGTGGAACGCTCCGAACGGCTCGTCATCACCCTGGTGCTCACCGGGCTGGCGGGCATGGAGATCTTCGGCATTCCGCACATCGGTGTGCTGCTGCCGATCGCGCTCTGGGTCGTGGCGTGCGGCAGCCTTGTCACGTTGATCCAGCGGGTGGTGACGGTCCGGCGGGAAGCGGCCGAGGCGGATGCGGCCGAGGCGGACCGGGGGCGTGAGGAAGCGTGAAGGAGCGGTTGTCCGAAGCCCTGTACGGCCTGGGGTGGAGTACGGTCAAGCGGCTGCCCGAGCCGGCCGCCGTGGCCCTGGGCCGCAGGATCGCCGACGCCGTCTGGCGCCGTCGCGGCACCGGGGTGCTCCGGCTGGAGGCCAACTACGCCAGAGTGGTGCCCGGTGCCGGGCCCGACCGGCTCCGGGAGCTGTCGCGAGCCGGAATGCGGTCGTACCTGCGCTACTGGATGGAGTCCTTCCGGCTGCCGGTGTGGAGCGAGGAGCGGATCCGCTCGGGTGTGCAGGTCACGGACATCGACCGGCTGACCGACGGCATCGCCGCCGAGCACGGTGTGGTGCTCGCTCTGCCGCACATGGCCAACTACGACCTCGCGGGTGCTTATCTCGCCACCGGGCTGAGAACGCCGTTCACCACGGTCGCCGAGCGCTTGCGCCCGGAGAGCCTCTACGACCGCTTCGTGGCCCACCGCGAAGGGCTGGGTATGGAGGTGCTGCCGCACGCCGGCGGGGCCGCCTTCGGAACGCTCGCCCGCAGGCTGCGCAAGGGCGGGCTGGTAGCCCTGGTGGCGGACCGGGACATGTCCGCCTCCGGTGTCGAGGTCTCGTTCTTCGGCGAGACCGCCCGGATGCCACTCGGCCCGGCGATGCTGGCACTGCGCACCGGATCGGTGCTGCTCCCCGCCCATCTGTGGTTCGACTCCTCGCCCGTCATGAAGGGACGGGTGCATCCGCCGGTCGCGGTGCCCGCGACCGGCACCCCCCTCGAACAGGCGGCCGCCATGACCCAGGAAATGGCCGACAGTTTCGCTGCGGGCATAGCCGAACACCCGGAGGACTGGCACATGCTGCAGCGGCTGTGGACCGCCGACCAGCGGCCTGCCGCCGCCACCGGCCCGGAGACCCGGTGAGTGCGGCCCTGCCGGCGGCACCGGTCGGCCGCTGTCCCGGGCGGACCCCAGCACACGCCCGGCGGACCGCCCCGGGCCGAACCCCGAACCGGAAGGTCAGCGCATGAGGATCGGCATCGTCTGCCCCTATTCCTGGGATGTGCCCGGCGGGGTCCAGTTCCACGTGCGTGACCTCGCCGAGCACCTGCTGCGGACCGGTCATGAGGTGTCCGTGCTGGCACCGGCTGAGGAGGACACCCCGCTGCCCTCCTACGTCGTCTCCGCGGGCCGGGCCGTTCCGGTGCCCTACAACGGCTCGGTGGCCCGGCTCAACTTCGGCTTCCTTTCCGCGGCCCGGGTGCGGCGCTGGGTGAACGACGGCGACTTCGAGGTGCTGCACGTTCATGAGCCGACCGCGCCCTCGATCGGCCTGCTCGCCTGCTGGGCCGCCCGGGGCCCGATAGTGGCCACCTTCCACACCTCCAACCCCCGCTCCCGCGCCATGATCGCCGCCTACCCGATCCTCCAGCCGGCCCTGGAGAAAATCAGTGCGCGGATCGCGGTCAGCGAGTACGCCCGCCGGACCCTGGTCGAGCATCTGGGCGGTGACGCGGTGGTCATCCCCAATGGCGTCGATGTCGGATTCTTCTCCGGTGCGGAGCCGAAGCCGGAATGGCAGGGCGGGACGATCGGCTTCATCGGCAGGATCGACGAGTCCCGCAAAGGGCTCCCGGTGCTGATGGATGCCTTCCCCCGGATCCTGGCGGAGCTCCCGGACACCCGGCTGCTGGTGGCCGGGCGCGGGGACCCGCAGGAAGCGGTGGCCGGCCTGCCGCCCTCCCTGCGGGACCGGGTCGAGTTCCTCGGCATGGTCAGCGACCAGGACAAGGCCCGTCTGCTGGCCAGCGTGGACCTGTACGTGGCCCCGAACACCGGCGGTGAGAGTTTCGGCATCATCCTGGTGGAAGCGATGTCCGCGGGGGCGCCCGTCCTCGCCAGTGACCTCGATGCCTTCGCCCAGGTGCTGAACAGCGGTGAGGCGGGGGCGCTGTACGTCAACGGCGATGCCGAGGCGCTTGCCCGGGCGGCGGTCCGGCTGCTCGCCGATCCCGGCGCCCGCGGGGAGCTCCGGGCACGCGGCAGCCGGCACGTGCGCCGGTTCGACTGGTCGACGGTGGGTGCGGACATCCTGGCCGTGTACGAGACGGTGACGGACGGAGCCGTCGCGGTCGCCCCGGACGAGCGCGTCGTGCCGCACGGGTAATCTTCCCTGCGTGACCACCCTGATCTGGATCGTCGTCGTACTGCTGCTCGTCGGCGTCTACCTCAGCTGGACCGCCGGCCGGCTCGACCGGCTGCACGCCCGTCTGGACGCCGCTCGGGCCGCGCTCGACGCACAGCTGCTGCGCAGGGCGTCGGTCGCTCAGGAGCTCGCCAGCGCGGGAGTCTTCGACCCGGCGGCCTCGATGGTGCTGTACCAGGCCGCGCACACGGCCCGCCTGGCCGAAGAGGAACGCCGGGAGTTCGCCGAGAGCGAGCTGAGCCAGGCGCTGCGTGCCGTACTGGCGGAGAGCGCGCAGGTCGACGCGGTGCGGGAGGCCCCGGGGGGAGAGGCCGCCGTGGCCGAGCTGGGCGCGGCGGTGCGGCGGGTGCCGATGGCCCGCAGGTTTCACAACGATTCGGTCCGGGCGGCGCGGGCCCTGCGACGTCACCGTACGGTCCGCTGGTTCCGGCTGGCGGGTCACGCACCGCTTCCGCTCGCTTTCGAGATGGATGACGAGCCCCCCGCCGCGCTGTCCGAGTACGCGGGCAGGAACGGTGGCGGTCCGGTCCACTGACCGTTGATTGGACCTTTCCCCCCGGCAGCACGGCGGGTTCCATGGGACTGCCCTCCCTGCGGCCGCGCGGGCTCGCCGGTCCGGGGCGGTAGCCGAACGCACATGCGATGGCTCCCCAGTAGTTTTCACCGACGAGTGAGGTCGAACCGTGTCCAGCACGTCCCCCAGCACACCACAGACTCCTGAGACCGGCACCGCACGCGTCAAGCGAGGTATGGCGGAGCAGCTCAAGGGTGGCGTGATCATGGATGTCGTCACGCCGGAGGAAGCCAAGATCGCCGAGGATGCCGGCGCCGTCGCGGTCATGGCCCTGGAACGGGTGCCCGCGGACATCCGCAAGGACGGCGGGGTGGCCCGGATGTCCGACCCGGACATGATCGACGGGATCATCGCGGCGGTCTCCATCCCGGTCATGGCCAAGTCCCGCATCGGGCATTTTGTCGAGGCACAGGTGCTGCAGTCCCTCGGAGTGGACTACATCGACGAGTCGGAGGTGCTGACCCCCGCCGACGAGGTGAACCACAGTGACAAGTGGTCCTTCACCACCCCCTTCGTCTGTGGTGCCACGAACCTGGGGGAGGCGCTGCGCCGGATCTCCGAAGGGGCGGCGATGATCCGTTCCAAGGGGGAGGCCGGCACCGGGAACGTGGTCGAAGCCGTCCGGCACATGCGGCAGATCCGCGGCGAGATCTCCCGGTTGAAGGGCCTGGACAACCACGAGCTCTATGCCGCGGCCAAGGAACTGCGCGCGCCCTACGAGCTGGTCAAAGAGGTAGCCGGGCTCGGCCGGCTCCCGGTGGTGCTGTTCTCCGCCGGCGGTGTGGCCACGCCCGCCGACGCCGCCCTGATGCGCCAGCTCGGTGCCGAGGGGGTCTTCGTCGGTTCCGGGATCTTCAAGTCCGGTGACCCGGCCGCCCGCGCCGCCGCGATCGTGAAGGCCACCACCTTCTACGACGACCCCGCGGTCATCGCGGATGTCTCCCGCAATCTCGGCGAGGCGATGGTCGGAATCAACTGCGACACCCTTCCCGAGTCCGAGCGCTACGCCAGCCGCGGCTGGTAGTCCACCGTGCGGCAGGGCGGCCCGACCCCACGGGCCGCCCTGCGCCATGTCTTCCGGAGGTACCGCCGTTGTCCGCCCCCGTCATTGGTGTCCTCGCCCTGCAGGGCGATGTCCGTGAACACCTGACCGCTCTCGCCGGGGCGGGCGCGCAGCCGCGACCGGTGCGCCGGCCGGAGGAGCTCACCGCCGTGGACGGCCTGGTGATTCCGGGCGGGGAGTCCACCACGATGTTCAAGCTGGCCCGCGCCTTCGGCATGCTGGAGCCGCTGCGTGAGCAGGTGCGGGCAGGACTTCCGGCCTACGGCTCCTGCGCAGGGATGATCATGCTGGCGGAGAAGATTCTCGACCCGCGCTCGGGTCAGGAGACTCTCGGCGGCATCGACATGATCGTCCGGCGGAACGCCTTCGGACGGCAGAACGAGTCCTTCGAGGCCTCGGTCGATGTCTCCGGAGTGCCCGGCGGTCCGGTGGAGGGCGTGTTCATCCGGGCCCCCTGGGTGGAGTCGATCGGAGCCCGGGTCCAGCCGCTGGCCGTCCACGAGGGCCATACGGTCGCGGTCCGCCAGGGGAACCTGCTGGCCACCTCCTTCCATCCGGAGCTGACCGGCGACCACCGGGTCCACCGGCTCTTCGTCGAGATGACGGGCGGTGCGAGGGCGAGCTGACGGTAGGATCGCCCCGTCGGTTCTGTTGGTGACAACGAAGGAGCGAGGCTGTGTCCGGCCACTCTAAGTGGGCAACCACCAAGCACAAGAAGGCCGTGATCGATGCCAAGCGCGGCAAGCTCTTCGCGAAGCTGATCAAGAACGTCGAGGTGGCGGCCCGGATGGGCGGCGCCGACCTCGACGGGAACCCCACGCTGTTCGACGCCGTGCAGAAGGCGAAGAAGAGCTCGGTCCCGAACAAGAACATCGACAGCGCCGTCAAGCGCGGCGCCGGTCTCGAGGCGGGCGGGGCCGACTACGAGACGATCATGTACGAGGGCTACGGCCCCAACGGGGTCGCAGTGCTCATCGAATGCCTCACCGACAACCGTAACCGGGCCGCGTCCGACGTGCGGGTCGCGATGACCCGCAACGGCGGTTCGATGGCCGATCCCGGTTCGGTGTCGTACCTCTTCCACCGGAAGGGCGTGGTGATCGTTCCCAAGGGTGAGCTGGCGGAGGACGATGTTCTGCTCGCGGTGCTCGACGCCGGTGCCGAAGAGGTCAACGACCTGGGTGAGTCCTTCGAGGTGCTGAGTGAGGCCACCGACCTGGTCGCGGTGCGCACCGCCCTCCAGGAGGCGGGCATCGACTACGACTCGGCCGACGCCACCTTCGTCCCGACCATGCAGGTCGAATTGGACGAGGACGGCGCACGCAAGATCTTCAAGCTGATCGACGCGCTGGAGGACAGCGACGACGTGCAGAACGTCTTCGCCAACTTCGACGTCAGCGACGAAGTCATGGCCCGGGCAGGCGCCTGACGGTCCGTCGGGGAGCGGAGGCGTGAGCACACTCCGGTGGGCCGGCGGGGCACTCTCCCCGTCGGCCCACCGCACTTCGCCAGGGCTGTCAGCGGCAGCCGGTAGCGTGCGGAGCAGCAGACCGACAAGGGGGCGAAGGGGTGAAGGTGCTCGGCGTGGACCCGGGGCTCACCCGCTGCGGCATCGGAGTGGTGGAGGGCCTGGCCGGCCGGCCGCTCCGGATGGCCGGAGCCGGGGTCGTGCGCACTCCGCCGGACGCCGACGTCGCCCAGCGGCTGGTGCTCATCGAGCGCGGCCTGGAGGAGTGGCTCGACGAGCACCGGCCCGAGGCCGTCGCCGTGGAGCGGGTCTTCAGTCAGCACAACGTCCGCACCGTGATGGGCACCGCTCAGGCCAGCGCCGTCGCCATGCTGTGTGCCGCGCGCCGCGGCCTGCCCGTCGCGCTGCACACACCCAGCGAGGTCAAGGCCGCCGTCACCGGTAACGGCCGGGCCGGCAAAGAGCAGGTCGGCGCCATGGTGACCCGGCTGTTGCGGCTCAGCTCGCCGCCCAGGCCGGCTGACGCTGCCGACGCTCTCGCGCTCGCCATCTGCCACATCTGGCGGGCCCCTGCCCTGAGCCGGCTCCAGCAGGCCCGGGCGGTCGCCCACCGCGCACCGAGAGGCACCCGTTCATGATCGCCTTTGTCGCCGGCCCGGTCGCCGCGCTCGCCCAGGACACGGCCGTCGTGGAGGTCGGCGGCATCGGCATGGCTGTGCAGTGCACCCCCGGCACCCTCGCAGGGCTCCGGGTCGGCCGGCCCGCCCGGCTGTCCACCTCGCTGGTCGTACGGGAGGACTCCCTCACCCTCTACGGCTTCGCCGACGACGACGAGCGGCGGACCTTCGAGCTGCTGCAGACCGCGAGCGGGGTCGGCCCCCGGCTCGCGCAGGCCATGCTCGCCGTCCACTCTCCCGAGGCGTTGCGGCTCGCCGTTGCCCAGGGGGACGAGAAGGCCCTCACCGCGGTGTCCGGGATCGGCAAGAAGGGGGCGCAGAAGCTGCTCCTGGAGCTGAAGGACCGGCTCGGCGGTCCGGCCGGCACCGTCCGGCCCGGCGGAGGCGGGCCCGGCGGGGGTGGGCCGGCGGCCCCCTGGCGCGATCAGTTGCACGCCGCCCTCGTCGGACTGGGTTACGCCGCCCGCGAGGCCGAGGATGCCGTCGGTGCCGTCGCCCCCGAGGCCGAAGCCGCAGCCGCGTCCGGCGGCGCCCCCGATGTCAGCAGGCTGCTGCGCAGCGCCCTGCAGTCCTTGAACCGCGCCCGGTGACCGGCCGAGGCACCCTCGACACCGTGAGGAACAGCCCGTGAACTGGGACGACGAGCCCGCTCCCGCAGCCGGCCCGACGCACGAGGACGGCCGGCTGGTCGGTGCTGTGGCCGACGGCGAGGACACCGCTGTCGAAGCAGCGCTCCGGCCCAAGGACCTCGGTGAGTTCATCGGACAGAAGAGGGTCCGCGAGCAGTTGGACCTCGTGCTCCGGGCGGCCCGGGCCCGGGGAGCCACCGCCGATCACGTCCTGCTGTCGGGAGCTCCGGGGCTCGGCAAGACCACTCTGTCGATGATCATCGCGGCCGAGATGGGGGCTCCGCTCCGCATCACCTCGGGGCCCGCCATCCAGCACGCCGGCGACCTGGCCGCCATCCTGTCCTCCCTCCAGGAAGGGGAGGTGCTGTTCTTCGACGAGATCCACCGCATGTCCCGGCCCGCGGAGGAAATGCTCTACATGGCGATGGAGGATTTCCGGGTCGACGTCATCGTCGGCAAGGGGCCCGGTGCCACCGCCATCCCGCTGGAGCTCCCGCCGTTCACCCTGGTCGGCGCAACCACGCGGGCCGGGCTGCTGCCACCGCCGCTGCGCGACCGGTTCGGGTTCACCGCGCACATGGAGTTCTACTCTCCGGCCGAGCTGGAGCGCGTCATCCACCGTTCGGCCGGTCTGCTCGATGTCGCGGTCGACGGCGCGGGAGCGGCGGAGATCGCCGGCCGCTCCCGCGGAACCCCACGGATCGCCAACCGGCTGCTCCGCCGGGTGCGGGACTACGCCCAGGTCAAGGCCGACGGTGCGGTGAACCGCGACATCGCCGCACGGGCGCTCGCGGTGTACGAGGTGGACGGCCGGGGCCTCGACCGGCTCGACCGGGCGGTGCTGGAGGCGCTGCTCAAGCTGTTCCACGGTGGCCCGGTCGGGCTCTCCACGCTGGCCGTCGCGGTGGGGGAGGAGCGGGAGACGGTCGAGGAGGTCGCCGAGCCCTTTCTCGTGCGGGAAGGGCTGCTCGCCCGCACCCCCCGGGGCCGGATCGCCACCCCGGCTGCCTGGAGCCACCTCGGGCTCGTGCCGCCGCAGCAGACCGGCGGCGGACAAGCAGGGCTCTTCGGAACCTGAGGGCGCGGATATTCCCGGCCAGGGGAATTCCCATGTCATCCTTGACGTTGTTACCCCAGGGGAGCCTCCCTTAGACTTCGCCGACGCCACCCCTTGCGGATGGCGGACCCCACCCAACGCCAGGCCGTTTCCGACCCGGCCATGTTAAGGAATATCCTCCGCCGTGGAACTTCTCTTCCCGTTCGTCCTGCTCATCGGAATCATGCTTCTGATGACCCGGTCGGCCAAGAACAAGCAGCGCCAGGCCGCGCACATGCGCGATTCGATGGAGCCCGGCACCGGTGTCCGCACGATCGGTGGCATGTATGCCCTGGTCAAGGAGGTCCACGAGGATATCGTGGTGCTCGAGATCGCGCCCGGTGTGCAGGCGGTGTATGCCAAGAACTCCATCGGCGCAGTCCTCGACCCCGAGGAGTACGAGCGCGTCATCAGTGGTGAGCCGCCGTTCGACGAGGACGCCCCGGTGGTGCCGGACGACGCTTCGGCGCTGACCGAGGACGGTGTGGTCCGGGAGGACGACCGGGTCGGGCTGGACAAGCCCGAGAACGCCGGGGACACCACGCCGGAGGCCACGCCCGAGGACGAGCCGAAGTCCGACTCCAGGTCCGAGGACTCCCGCCGGGACGGTGAGAACGGGTCCAAGCCCTGACACGGTGATGCCGCCGGTCCCCGACGGGACCGGCGGCTTCCGTCCGTCATCCATTCACCCGTTGCGCCGCGCGGCGACCACCGGGCGCGGGCCGCTGGACAGAGAGAGACGAGAAGGTGGCAGGACCCAACCAGGATTTCAGGTCCCCGAAGAAGGATCTCCGGGCTGCCCAGGCCAAGCCGGGGCGTGCCCTGCTGCTGATCCTGCTGCTCGCGGTGATGCTCACCGGAGGGATGCTCCTCACCGGTGAGAAGACGCCGCGGCTCGGGATCGACCTGGCCGGAGGCACCAGTATCACGCTCTCGGCCACCGCCGACGCGCGCAACCAGGATGCGATCAATCCGACCAACCTGCAGACCGCGGTCGACATCATCGAGCGCCGTGTCAACGGACTCGGTGTCTCGGAAGCCGAGGTCCAGTCCCAGGGCGACCGGAACATCATCATCAACATCCCCCGCGGGACGGATCAGCAGCAGGCCCGGGAGCAGGTCGGCACCACGGCGCAGCTCGGTTTCCGGCCGGTGTGGTCCATCCAGTCGGCCCTCCCCGCCGGGGAGGAGAGCGAGCTCCCTCCCGGCGAGCCGGACGAGGCCGAGGAGGGTCCCGACGGGGCCGGGGACGCCGAGAACCCGGACGACGCGGGGGGCGCCGAGGACGGTGCGGACACCGACGAGGAGCGCACCGACCAGAGCCTGCCCTCGCTGAGCGGGCAGACCGGCGACGCCGCTTCGGCCACCGTGGCGACTCAGGCGTCCTTCCGCACCGAGGACGGCGCGGACGAGGAGGAGGCCGAGGAGCAGGAGGCCGAGGAGCCTGCCGGTCTCGAGGCCGAGCTGGGCGCTCTGGACTGCACCACGGAGGAGGCGCGCGGTGAGGCCGTCCGGGCGGCGGCCAATGCCGAGGAGAGCGACCCCGTCGTCACCTGTGACCAGGAGGGCTTCGTCAAGTACGAGCTCGGTCCGGTGGCGGTGCCGGGCACGGGTGTCGACGACGCCGACGCCGTTCTCGACACCGAGCGCGGCCTGGGCTGGATCGTGACGATGAACTTCAGCTCCGAGGGGTCCCGGCAGTTCGCGGACATCACCGCGGAGCTGGCCACCCAGTTCGAGCCGCGCAACCAGTTCGCCATCGTGCTCGACGGAGAGGTGGTCTCCGCACCGCGTGTCTCCCAGCGGCTCGGCGGCGGCAGTGCGCAGATCGAGGGCAACTTCACCCAGGAGGACGCCCAGGAGCTGGCCAACATCCTCAAGTTCGGCGCCCTGCCGATCACCTTCGAGGAAGCCAACATGACCACGGTGTCGCCCACCCTCGGCACCGAACAGCTCAAGGCCGGCCTGATCGCCGGTGGCATCGGTCTGCTGCTGGTCGCGGGATACCTGTTCTTCTACTACCGGGTGCTGTCGCTGGTGGCGATCGCGAGCCTGATCGTCATGGGTCTGATGACCTACACGATCATGACCCTGCTCGGGCCCGGCATCGGCTTCGCCCTCAGTCTGCCCGCGGTGTGCGGTGCGATCGTCGCGATCGGTATCACCGCGGACTCGTTCATCGTCTACTTCGAGAGAATCCGTGACGAAGTGCGGGAAGGCCGGCCCATCCGGGCGGCCATCGAACGGGCCTGGCCGAGGGCGCGCCGCACCATCCTCATCTCCGACGTGGTCTCCTTCCTGGCAGCCGTGGTGCTCTTCCTGGTTTCGGTCGGCTCGGTGCAGGGCTTCGCCTTCGTGCTCGGTCTGACCACCGCGCTGGACATCATCATCGTCTTCTGGCTGACCAAGCCGCTGGTGACGCTGGCGGCCCGGAAGAAGTTCTTCTACGGCGGCAACAAGTGGTCGGGCCTCGATCCGGCACGACTCGGTGCCAATCCACCCCTGCGGCGGGGCGCCCGCCGCCCCGTGACCGTTCCCGCCGAACCGAAGGAGGCGTGAGATGTCCCGGCTCGGCACGCTCGGCACCAAGATGTACCGCGGCGAGGCGACCTACGACTTCGTCGGCAAGCGGAAGTTCTGGTACGCCATCTCCGTCCTGCTGATCATCGTGGCCATGACGGGCTTGGGGGTCCGCGGCCTCTTCATGGGGGTGGAGTTCCAGGGCGGAGCCGTCTTCACCACCCCGCCCAACGCCAGCCTGTCCGTGGAGGAGGCCCGGCAGGTCGCCCAGGACGCCTCCGGAAACGACGCCCGAGTCCAGGAGCTCGGCGGCAACAACTCGCTGCGGATCCAGGTGACCGGCCTGGACACGGAGGAGTCCGACCAGACCCAGCAGGCCCTCGCCGAGGCGCTGGGCATCGACACCCAGGACATCGACGCCGAGGTGGTGGGCCCGAGCTGGGGCGACCAGATGACCAGCAAGGCGCTCCAGGGCATGATCATTTTCCTGGTGCTGGTGAGCGTCTACCTGGCCATCGCCTTCGAGTGGCGGATGGCGATGGCCGCTCTCGTCGCGCTCCTCCACGACCTCATCATCACCGTCGGCGTCTACGCCATCGTCGGTTTCGAGGTCACTCCGGGCACGGTGGTCGGCCTGCTGACGATCCTCGGCTATTCGCTCTACGACACCGTGGTCGTGTTCGACAAGGTCACGGAGAAGACGAAGAACCTCACCAAGCAGTACCGCTACACGTACTCCGAGCTGGCGAACCAGGGGCTCAACGCCACGCTGGTGCGTTCGGTGAACACCTCCATCGTCGCGCTGCTGCCGGTGGGGGGTCTGCTCTTCATCGGCACCGGGCTGCTCGGTGGCGGGATGCTCAAGGACATCGCCCTGTCGCTGTTCGTCGGTCTCGCCATCGGAACGTACTCCTCGATCTTCATCGCCACCCCGCTGGTCACGGACTTCAGGCTCCGCGATCGCGAGGTCCGGGCGCACGACCGCAGGATGCTCGCCAAGCGGGAGCAGCCCGAAGGGCCGGAGAGCGACGAGGACGGTCCCGGCGGCGGGGGCGGTCCCGGCGGCGGCGATGGCGGCCAGGGCCCGCAGAACGGACCGAAGATCACTGTGACGCGTGCCGGGGCCCCCGAAGGGGCGGGGGTGGGCGGCAGCCATCGGCAGCAGCCCGTCTCCCGGAACCGCGGCCGCGGCCGTCCGTCCGGGAAGCGCCGATGACCGGGGAGAGCCGGACGGCCGCTCCGGCGGTACCGGCCGAGGTGCGCAGCCTGCTGCTGAGCCGGATCCGTGACGTAGCGGACTACCCGCGGCCCGGGGTGCTGTTCAAGGACATCACCCCGCTGCTGGCCGACGCGGACGCCTTCGCCCGGCTCACCGAGGCGCTCGCCGCGGTCTGTGAGCGGCACCAGGCGACCAAAGTCGTCGGGCTGGAGGCCCGGGGGTTCATCCTCGCCGCGCCGGTGGCCGTCCGCGCGGGCATCGGGTTCATTCCGGTACGCAAGGCGGGCAAGCTGCCCGGAGCCACGCTGTCCCAGTCCTACGATCTGGAGTACGGCAGCGCCGAGATCGAGATCCACGCCGAGGACCTCACTCCCGGTGACCGGGTGCTGATCATCGACGACGTGCTCGCCACCGGCGGGACCGCCGAAGCGTCCATCCAGCTCATCCAGCGCACCGGGGCACAGGTGGTCGGTCTGGCAGTGCTGATGGAACTGGCTGTCCTGGGCGGCCGGGAACGGCTGATGCCCTCGCTCGACGGGGTGCCGCTGGAGGTCCTGGTCACCGTCTGACCACACAGTTCCCCCGCCCCGGGCGGCCGGCCCACCGCGATGGCCGACCGTCCGGGGCGGCTTGTTCTCCACAGGCCGATACGAGAGACCCGCCGCCCGGTCGTTACCATGGCAGTCCGATCGTTTCCCGGCCGGACCCTCCGCAAGCCGTCCGAGCCCGGAGGGGTGAGCCCGCACCCTGGGCGCACGCTCACCGGGGAGGGCCCGAGAAGGAGTGCCTTTGCCAGACGAGGCCAAGCCGTTCACCTCCGCGGAGCGGCAGAACCCCGAACCGCCGGCCGCCAAGGCGGCGGCCCCCGCCGACGGCACCGGTGCGACCGCCCCGCAGACGCCGGCCGGGCGCCCCGCGCGCGGTTCCGGCGGTGCGACGGCCATCGAATGGCGCGACGACTCGCAGGGCCGGTCCGCGACCTCCTCCAAGGCTGCCGCTCCGCCGGCTCCGGAGCCCCGGCCGGCACCCGCGGTGTCCGGTATCTCCGGACGCTCCGGCTCCTCCAACCGCGTCCGGGCCCGGCTGGCTCGGCTTGGGGTCCAGCGCTCCAGCCCGTACAACCCCGTGCTCGAGCCACTGCTCAGGGTGGTGCGCGCAAACGACCCCAAGGCCGACACCGCGGTGCTGCGGCAGATCGAGCGGGCTTACCAGGTGGCCGAGCG
The DNA here is from genome assembly GCF_028200735.1 of Streptomyces sp. ACA25. Classification (GTDB taxonomy): domain Bacteria; phylum Actinomycetota; class Actinomycetes; order Streptomycetales; family Streptomycetaceae; genus Streptomyces. The sequence continues at coordinate 71,490 of NZ_JAQKPV010000009.1, read as the reverse complement.
CTGGCACCGGGGGCAGAAGCGCAAGAGCGGCGACCCTTACATCACTCACCCGCTGGCGGTGACCACCATTCTGGGCGAGCTCGGGATGGACCCGGCCACCCTGATGGCCGGACTGCTGCACGACACGGTCGAGGACACCGAGTACGGGCTGGACAGCCTGCGCCGTGACTTCGGTGACCAGGTCGCGCTGCTGGTCGACGGCGTCACCAAGCTGGACAAGGTCAAGTTCGGGGAAGCCGCCCAGGCCGAGACCGTGCGCAAGATGGTCGTCGCGATGGCCAAGGACCCCCGGGTCCTCGTCATCAAGCTCGCCGACCGGCTGCACAACATGCGCACCATGCGCTTCCTCCAACGGGAGAAACAGGAGCAGAAGGCGCGCGAGACGCTGGAGATCTATGCTCCGCTGGCCCATCGGCTGGGCATGAACACCATCAAGTGGGAGCTGGAGGACCTGGCCTTCGCCATCCTCTACCCCAAGATGTACGACGAGATCGTCCGCCTGGTGGCCGAGCGGGCCCCCAAGCGCGACGAGTACCTGGCCACGGTCATCGACGAGGTCCAGGCGGACCTGGGAGGCGCGCGGATCAAGGCGACCGTCACCGGCCGGCCGAAGCACTACTACAGCGTCTACCAGAAGATGATCGTCCGGGGCCGCGACTTCGCCGAGATCTACGACCTGGTGGGCATCCGTGTCCTGGTCGACACCGTTCGCGACTGTTACGCCGCGCTCGGCACCGTGCACGCCCGGTGGAACCCGGTGCCCGGGCGCTTCAAGGACTACATCGCGATGCCCAAGTTCAACATGTACCAGTCGCTGCACACGACGGTCATCGGGCCGGGAGGCAAGCCCGTCGAGATGCAGATCCGCACCTTCGACATGCATCGGCGGGCCGAGTACGGCATCGCCGCGCACTGGAAGTACAAGCAGCGTGCGGTCGCCGGGAACTCCAAGGTGCGCGCGGAGCCGACGAAGAAGGGCGACAAACGCGGCGACACGGTCAACGACATGGCCTGGCTGCGGCAGCTGATCGATTGGCAGAAGGAGACCGAGGACCCGGGAGAGTTCCTGGAGTCACTGCGGTTCGACCTCTCCCGCAACGAGGTCTTCGTCTTCACCCCGAAGGGCGACGTGATAGCGCTGCCCGCCGGGGCCACCCCCGTGGACTTCGCCTACGCGGTGCACACCGAGGTGGGGCACCGGACCATCGGTGCGAAGGTGAACGGCCGCCTGGTGCCACTGGAGTCGACGCTGGACAACGGCGAGACGGTGGAAATCTTCACCTCCAAGGCGTCCGGAGCCGGACCGTCCCGGGACTGGCTGGGCTTCGTCAAGTCCCCCCGGGCCCGCAACAAGATCCGCGGCTGGTTCTCCCGCGAACGCCGGGACGAGGCGATCGAGCACGGCAAGGACGCCATCGTCCGCGCGATGCGGAAGCAGAACCTCCCGATCCAGCATCTCCTGACCGGCGACTCGCTGGTCACGCTCGCCCACGAGATGCGCTACCCGGACATCTCCTCGCTGTACGCCGCGATCGGTGAGAACCATGTGTCGGCGCAGAGCGTGGTGCAGAAGCTCGTTCAGGCCGTCGGGGGTGAGGAGGCCGCCAACGAGGATGTCGCCGAGACAGCGCCGCCGGTCCCCGCCCGCACCAAGCGGCGGTCCACCGCGGATCCCGGCGTGGTGGTCAAGGGCGTCGACGATGTGTGGGTGAAGCTCGCCCGCTGCTGCACCCCCGTCCCCGGCGATCCGATCATCGGCTTCGTCACCCGTGGCAGTGGTGTCTCGGTGCACCGCGGCGACTGCGTCAACGTGGACTCACTCGCCCAGGAGGCGGGACGGATGCTCGAGGTCGAATGGGCTCCCACCCAGTCCTCGGTGTTCCTGGTCGCCATCCAGGTGGAGGCGCTGGACCGGTCCCGGCTGCTGTCGGACGTCACCCGGGTCCTCTCCGACCAGCACGTGAACATCCTGTCCGCGGCCGTGCAGACCTCGCGGGACCGGGTGGCGATCTCGAAGTTCACCTTCGAGATGGGCGACCCCAAGCACCTGGGGCACGTCCTCAAGGCGGTCCGCGGAGTGGAGGGCGTGTACGACGTCTACCGGGTGACCTCTGCCCGCCGTCCGACCCCGGAGGACGGGTGATCCCGGGTACCGGACGCTCACCCCGGGGCGCCGGGCGGGCCGGGAACCGCTGAGCGAGGCCGGTGGGCCCGGTACGCACCGCGTACCGGGCCCACCGGCCCCCGCCGTGACCGAGAGCGGGAACCCTAGCCGCCGAACTCCTGCAGGCCCTTGAGCGCCTGGTCCAGCAGTGCCTGCCGGCCCGCCAGCTCCTTCTCCAGCTTCTCCGCCTTCGCGGTGTGGCCGGCCGCCCGTGCCTTGTCCGCCTGCGTCCGCAACTTGTCGACGGCCTCCTGCAGCTGTCCGGTCAGCCCGGCGGCACGCGCCCGGGCCTCCGGATTGCTGCGCCGCCACTCGGCCTCCTCCGCCTCCTGCACAGCACGCTCGACGGCCGCCATCCGCCCCTCGATCGCGGCCCGGTCGTCACGCGGGACGTGCCCGACGGCCTCCCAGCGCTCCGCGATCGACCGCAGGGCGGGCCGCGCCGTCTTCACATTGGTGATCGGCAGCAGCTTCTCCGCCTCGGTGGCGAGCTCTTCCTTGCGGGCGAGGTTGTCACGCTGTTCGGCGTCGCGTTCCGCGAACACCTCCCCCCGGGCCTGGAAGAAGACGTCCTGCGCCGCCCGGAAACGGCTCCAGAGGTCCTCCTCGACCTCCCGCTGCGCGCGGCCGGCGGCCTTCCAGTCCTGCATGAGGTCCCGGTACCGCGCAGCGGTGGGCGCCCAGTCGGTGGAACCGGAGAGTGCTTCCGCCTCGGTGATCAGTTTCTCCTTGCGGCGCCGCGCCTCCTCGCGCTGCGCGTCGAGCGCCGCGAAATGCGCCTTCCGCCGCTTGGAGAAGGCGGACCGGGCCTGGGAAAACCGCTGCCACAGCTCGTCGTCCGTCTTCCGGTCGAGCCGCGGCAGCCCCTTCCAGGTGTCGACGAGAGAGCGCAGCCGCTCACCCGCGGACCGCCACTGATCGCTGGCGCCCAGCTCCTCAGCCTCCGCGACCAGGGACTCCTTCGCCTGCCTCGCCTCGGCCGCCTCCTTGGCCTTCGCAGCCTTGCGCTCCTCACGGCGCTGTTCGACCGTGCCGACCAGCTTGTCGAGCCGCTTGCCCAACGCGTCCAGATCCCCCACGGCATGGGCCGCGGCGACCTGCTCACGCAGATGTCCGATGGCCTCCATGGCGTCCTTGGCCGACAGATCCGTCGTGCGGACCCTGCGCTCGAGGAGACCGATCTCCACGTCGAGGCCGGCATACTTGCGCTCGAAATAGGCGAGGGCCTCCTCCGGGGAACCGGCCTGCCAGGAGCCGGCGACCTTCTCCCCGTCGGCAGTCCGTACGTACACGGTCCCCGTCTCGTCGACGCGGCCCCACGGGTCGCTGCTCACAGCGCCTCCTCCACATGATGCCCACGACAGGGCGCGCGGCCCCCGGCATCGTCCACTGTTCTCGTCCGGTCTCGTCCGGCCGGCGGACCGACCCCGAGGGGGTGCCCGCCACCCCGCCAAACATAGGCGACGCGCCGCCCGGCTGTCCGCATCTCGCCGGCCGCAACTTGGCCGGCGCGGTCCTCAACCCCCGCTGACCGTGGCCCTGTCGATGACCACTGTCGCGTGCGGGGCGGTGTTGCCCGTCGCCGGATCCGGGTAGCTGCCCGCCTCCGAGATCCGCTCCAGGACCTCGGCACCTCCGGTGACCGTGCCGAAGGGGGTGAAGTCAGGAGGCAGGGGAGAGTCCTCGTACACCAGGAAGAACTGGCTGCCCCCGCTGTTCCGCCCGGTACCTGTGGCGGCGTCGTACCGGTTGGCCATCGCCACGGTCCCCGCCGGGTAGACGCCGTCCGCGACCGAGGGGTCGTCGAGATTCTCGTCGGGCAGGGAGTAACCCGGCCCGCCCCGCCCGGTGCCCTCCGGGTCACCGCACTGCAGCACCCGGACCGGTCCGGTCACCAACCGGTGACAGCGGGTGTGGTCGAAGTAGCCGTGGCCGGCCAGGAAGCGGAAGGAGTTCACGGTGCGCGGCGCCGCTGCGGCGTCGAGTGCGATCTCGATGTCACCGCAGGTGGTCTCCAGCAGCAGGCTGTACCCGGCCGACGGGTCGATGTCGAGGTCCGGCTCGGTGTCCCAGCGCTCCCCGGACGGCTCGCCCGCGGCCGGCTCCGCGCACGGATCTTCCGGTGCGGCTGACGCCGCCCCCTCACCGCCCTTGCCGGAGTCCAGGGTCATCGCCAGTGCCAGGGCCACCGTTCCGGCCGTCAGCACCGCCACGAGGAGTACGGCGACCGCCGCCGTCCGCCGCCGTCCGCCGTGGCGCGCCGCCGGCTCCCGCCGGGACTCCTGCCGGTGCTGCTTCGCGCGGGCGAGCTGCCTGCGCCGCTGTTCCCTGCTGACCACCGCTCTGGCCTCCTCCCGGATACCGTTCGGTACGAACCGTATCCGGGAGGAGTAACGGTTCGCTGCGGCGGTACCGGCGCCGGTAGGCTCTGACCCGGAGCCGACGTGCCCGAACGGAGGGCCCGGACACGGTCCGGGCCGGGAAAGGACAGGGACGAACGTGCTGATCGCCGGTTTTCCCGCCGGAGCCTGGGGGACCAACTGCTATCTGGTCGCCCCGGACGCCGGCGAGGAGTGCGTCATCATCGACCCGGGCCACGAGGCCGCCGAAGGGGTCGCGGAGACCATCGCGAGGCACCGGCTGAAGCCGGTCGCGGTGATCCTCACGCACGGGCACATCGACCATGTCGCCTCGGTGGTCCCGGTCTGCGGCGCTCACGAGGTGCCGGCCTGGATCCACCCCGAGGACCGGTACATGCTCAGCGACCCGGAGAAAGCACTCGGCCGGGTCATCGGGCAGCAGCTGATGGGTGAGCTGACCATCGGTGAGCCGGACGACCTGCGCGAGCTCACGGACGGCGCGGAGCTGGAGCTCGCGGGCCTGCGGCTGACCGTGGCCCACGCTCCCGGTCATACCAGAGGGTCGGTGACCTTCGCGATGCCGGAGCAGGGGGACATCCCCCCGGTGCTCTTCTCGGGCGACCTGCTGTTCGCCGGTTCCGTCGGTCGCACCGACCTGCCCGGCGGTGACCACACCGAGCTCCTGCAGTCACTGGGCAGGGTCTGCCTGCCGCTGGAGGACGCCACCGTGGTGCTGTCCGGTCACGGCCCCCAGACAACCATCGGCCGAGAGCGCGCGACCAACCCGTACCTGCGGGAGGTCGCCGGCGGCCCCGGATCCGTGGACCTCTCGGCTCCACGACGAGGAATGTGACGACTTCTTCCGTGAGCACTTTTTCCGCCCCCCGGGGCACGTACGACCTGATCCCGCCGGACTCCGCGGACTTCCTCGCCGTCCGCGAGGGCATCGCCGCCCCGTTGCGCCGCGCAGGTTACGGGTACGTCGAGACACCGGGCTTCGAACAGGCCGAGCTCTTCTTCCGCGGCGTCGGTGAGTCCACCGACATCGTCACCAAGGAGATGTACACCCTCACCACCAGGGGCGGCGACGAGCTGGCCCTGCGCCCTGAGGGCACCGCCTCGGTGCTGCGCGCCGCGCTGCAGGCCAACCTGCACCGCGGTGCGCTGCCGGTGAAGCTCTGGTACTCGGGCTCCTACTACCGGTACGAGCGCCCGCAAGCGGGCCGCTACCGGCACTTCTCCCAGGTCGGCGCCGAGGCTCTGGGAGCGGAGGACCCGGCGCTGGACGCCGAGCTGATCGTGCTGGCCGCCGACGCCTACCGGTCGCTGGGACTGCGCGGGTTCCGGCTGCTCCTCAATTCGCTCGGGGACAAGGAGTGCCGACCGGTCTACCGGGCCGTGCTGCAGGACTACCTGCGCGGGCTCGACCTCGACGAGGAGACCCGGGCACGGATCGAGATCAATCCGCTGCGGGTGCTCGACGACAAGCGCGAGCATGTCCGGAAGCAGCTCGCCGGGGCACCGGTGATGAGCGATCACCTCTGCGAGGGATGCAAGGGCTACCACGAGCAGGTGCGTGAACTGCTGGTCGCCGCGGGGATCACCTTCGAGGACGACGCGACGCTGGTGCGCGGCCTCGACTACTACACCCGCACCACGTTCGAATTTGTCCACGACGGTCTCGGCTCGCAGTCCGCGGTGGGCGGCGGTGGGCGCTACGACGGGCTTTCCGAGATGATCGGCGGGCCTCCGCTGCCGTCGGTGGGCTGGGCGCTGGGGGTGGACCGCACCGTGCTGGCCCTGCGCGCGGAAGGGGTGCGGCCGGCACCTGCCGCACCGCCCCTCGTCTATGCCGTGCCGCTGGGGGAGGAGGCCCGGCGCACCCTGTTCGGCCTGGTGACACAGCTGCGCAGGGACGGTGTCGCAGCCGACTTCGCCTACGGAGGGAAGGGCGTCAAGGGAGCCATGAAGGCGGCCCATCGCAGCGGTGCGCGCTACGCGGTCGTGCTCGGGGAGCGGGACCTCGCGCAGGGAGTGGCGCAGCTGAAGGATCTGCAGAGCGGCGAGCAGCGGCCTGTCGGGCTCGAAGCACTGGCCGGAGAACTCACCGGCAGGCGGGAATGAGCGCATTCGCGTGACCGCAACGGGCCGTTGGGCTCTACGCAGCGGAGCGCAGCGGGTGCACAATGTACGGCAGACCGGCTTTCCGAGCTGACCCAGAGGACACCATGACGACCACGGCACCTGCCGGCCCGCCCGCCAAGGGCTCGTCCTCCCGTGCGGAGGACGAGCAGGCGGAGAACCTCGCGGAGTACGAGAGCGCGGACGGCGCACCTCCCCGGGGAGCCGTCGGGGCGAGCCGGCCGTTCGCCTGGATGCTGGTCGTCACCGGCTTCCTCGGCCTGCTCGCCGCCTGGGTCATCACCCTGGACAAGTTCAAACTGCTGGAGAACCCGGACTTCGTCCCCGCGTGCAGCATCAATCCGGTGCTGTCCTGCGGCAACATCATGCAGAGCGACCAGGCCTCGGTCTTCGGGTTCCCCAACCCGATGCTCGGCCTGGTCACCTACGGCGCCGTGATCGCGATCGGGATGGGGCTGCTGGCCGGTGCCCGGTACCGGCGGTGGTTCTGGCTCGGCCTGCAGGCCGGCACCCTGTTCGGGGTGGCGTTCTGTACCTGGCTGATGTACCAGTCGCTGTACGAGATCGGCTCGCTCTGCTTGTGGTGCATGCTGGCCTGGGCCGCCACCGTCGTGATGTTCTGGTACACGGCCGTGCACAACGTCCGGCACGGATTCCTCCCGGTGCCGGAAGGCGTCCGGCGCGGCGTAACGGAGTTCCACTGGGTGCTGCCGGCCATGCACCTGGGCATCATCGGGATGCTGATCCTCACGCGCTGGTGGGACTTCTGGACCGGGTGACCTCCCGGCCCGATGCCCGCCGGGCCGGGAGGCGGACGCCGGGGCCGAGGCGATCGGGCGCGTTTCCCCCGGTGCCCCGCACCTCCCGATGCGGACCCGCGTGGACGGTGCGTGGGGAAGGACTGCTCTAGGGTGGCCGGTGTGGAGCCCGACCTGTTCACCGCCGCCGCGGAGGACCGCCAGGAGAAGGACCCGGCCGCCAGCCCGCTGGCGGTGCGGATGCGCCCGCGGACCCTCGACGAGGTCGTGGGCCAGGGCCACCTTCTGCGACCCGGTTCACCTCTGCGCCGCCTCGTCGGACAGGGCGGCAGCGGCCCGGCCGGGCCGTCCTCGGTCATCCTCTGGGGGCCGCCGGGCACCGGAAAGACGACGCTCGCCCATGTGGTCAGCAAGGCCACCGACAAGCGGTTCGTCGAACTGTCGGCGATCACGGCCGGAGTGAAGGAGGTGCGCTCGGTCATCGAGGGCGCGCGCCGCTCCTCGGGGGCCTACGGCAAGGACACTGTGCTCTTCCTCGACGAGATCCACCGGTTCAGCAAGGCGCAGCAGGACTCCTTGCTTCCGGCCGTGGAGAACCGCTGGGTCACGCTGATCGCCGCCACCACGGAGAACCCGTACTTCTCCGTGATCTCCCCGCTGCTGTCCCGTTCCCTGCTGCTCACTCTGGAGCCGCTGACCGAGGAGGACGTCCGGGGGCTGCTGCGGCGAGCCGTCGCGGGTGAGCGGGGCCTGGGCGGTTCCCTGTCGCTCCCGGCGGACACCGAGGCCCACCTGCTGCGCATCGCGGGCGGTGACGCACGCCGAGCCCTCACGGCTCTGGAGGCGGGGGCCGGTGCGGCGCTGGACCGCGGAGAGCCGGAGATCCGGCTGGAGACGCTGGAGCAGGCGGTCGACCGGGCAGCGGTGGCCTACGACCGTGACGGCGACCAGCACTACGATGTGGCCAGCGCGCTCATCAAGTCGATCCGCGGCTCCGACGTGGATGCCGCTCTGCACTACCTGGCGCGCATGATCGAAGCAGGGGAGGACCCCCGTTTCATCGCCAGGCGGCTGATGATCTCTGCCGGGGAGGACATCGGCATGGCCGACCCGTCCGCCCTGCAGACCGCGGTGGCCGCGGCCCAGGCCGTTGCCCTGATCGGTTACCCTGAGGCGCGGATTCTGCTGGGCCAGGCGACGGTGGCGCTCGCGCTGGCGCCCAAGTCCAACGCCGCCTACCTCGCCATTGACGCGGCCCTCGCCGACGTCCGGGCGGGCCTGGCCGGACCGGTGCCGCCGCATCTGCGCGACGCCCACTACGGCGGCGCGGGGAAGCTCGGCCATGGCCAGGGCTACCGGTACCCGCATGATCTGCCCGGTGGTATCGCCGCGCAGCAGTACGCTCCGGACGCGGTGCACGGCAAGCGGTACTACCACCCGACGCGGCACGGTGCAGAGGCGCGGTACGCCGAGGTGGTGGAGCGGGTGCGCGAACGTCTGACGGGCGAGCCTCCCGCCGGCTGACAGCCGCCGGGAATGGCCGGACCACCGGCAGTGTTCGGTTTGTCGGGAGGGGTACGCCGGCCGGCGGCTGAGGGCTGCCGGGTGCGGCCCGGGGTGCGGCTGATCCGTCGAGGGGCCACGGGACAGCACCACACCCCTCATTCAGATAAGGTAAGCCTCACCTAACTTTTATTGGAGGTCTCGTACGGTGAACCAGCCGCGCCCCAAGGTCAAGAAGTCACGCGCACTCGGTGTCGCTCTGACTCCCAAGGCCGTCAAGTACTTCGAGAAGCGCCCCTATCCGCCGGGCGAGCACGGCCGCGGCCGCAAGCAGAGCAGCGACTACAAGGTACGGCTGCTCGAGAAGCAGCGTCTCCGCGCGCAGTACGACATCAGTGAGCGGCAGATGGCACGCGCCTACGACCGCGCGCGCAAGATCGAGAGCAAGACCGGTGAGGCCCTCATCATCGAACTCGAGCGCCGGCTCGACGCCCTGGTGCTCAGGTCCGGCATCGCCCGCACGGTCTACCAGGCGCGTCAGATGGTTGTGCACGGACATATCCAGGTGAACGGGCGGAAGGTTGACAAGCCGTCCTTCCGCGTTCGCCCGGGGGACACGGTCGGGGTCCGTGAGCGCAGCCGCGGCAAGCATCCCTTCCTGGTGGCGCGGGAGGGCGGCTATGCCCCGGACGGGGAGACTCCGCGATACCTCGAGGTCAACCTGGAGGCTCTCGCCTTCCGGCTCGACCGCGACCCCCAGCGCAGGGAGATCCCGGTCGTCTGTGACGAACAGCTCGTGGTCGAGTACTACGCCCGCTGACCGTGGATCCACCGCACCGGCCGGGGCGCGGGCAGCCGGGGAGAAAGCGGTACGGACGAGGCGGCGGGGCGCGATAAGGTCGGGTTCTGCCGCCACGCCCGGAGCAGACCGCCGGGCGCGGGCGGCCGACTCCATCCGACCCGAGGGAAGCGGTGCAGCGTGTCCGGTGGTGAAGTGGCCGGCATCCTGGTGGCCGTCTTCTGGGCCATTCTCGTGTCCTTTCTCGCCGTGGTGCTGGTGAGGCTGGCTCAGACGCTGAGAGCGGCGACCCGGCTGGTGAGCGCGGTCACGGAGCAGGCGGTCCCCCTCCTCGGGGAGGCGTCGGCCACCATGCGGTCGGCACAGACCCAGCTCGACCGGGTGGACGCCATCGCGTCCGATGTCCAGGAGGTCACCTCCAACGCCTCCGCGCTCTCCTCGACCGTCTCGACCGCGTTCGGCGGTCCCCTCGTGAAGGTGGCGGCCTTCGGCTACGGCGTGCGCCGTGCCCTGAGCCGCAAGACCCCCCCACCCCCGCCCACCCGCCGCAACGTCGTGGCCGGCCGGACGCTGCCGTCCCCGCGCCGCGGCCGCGGCCGCAGAGGCGGAAAGGACTGATCAGTTCCATGTTCCGTCGTGTCTTCTGGTTCAGCACCGGTGCCGCCGCCGGGGTCTGGGCCACCCACAAGGTGCACCGCACCCTCCGCAGCCTGGCCCCCGACTCCCTGGCTCTCCGGGCGGCCGACCGGGCCGTCGTCACGGGGCACCGGCTCAAGCACTTCGCACTCGACGTCCGGACGGGCATGGCACGGCGCGAGGATGAGCTGAACGAGGCACTGGGGCTGACCACGGACCCCGACGGGCCCGTCACCGGGACCGCCGCCCAGCTCCCGCAGGCCCCGGGCCGGGCCCCGGCCGGCGGCCCCCTTCACCGAACGACCGGAAATGAGGACCACTGATGGAGTCGGCAGAAATCCGCCGCCGCTGGCTGAGCTTCTTCGAGGAGCGTGGGCACACTGTCGTGCCGTCGGCGTCGCTGATCGCGGACGACCCGACCCTCCTTCTCGTGCCCGCGGGCATGGTGCCGTTCAAGCCCTACTTCCTGGGTGAGGTCGCTCCGCCGGCGCCGCGTGTCACCAGCGTGCAGAAGTGTGTCCGCACTCCCGACATCGAAGAGGTGGGCCGGACCACCCGGCACGGCACGTTCTTCCAGATGTGCGGCAACTTCTCCTTCGGTGACTACTTCAAGGAAGGCGCCATCAAGCTCGCCTGGGAGCTGCTCACCGGCTCCGTGGCGGACGGCGGCTACGGGCTGGACCCGGAGCGGCTGTGGATCACCGTCTACGAGCGGGACGACGAGGCCGAGCGGATCTGGCGCGAGGTCGTCGGGGTGCCCGCGGAACGCATCCAGCGTCTGGGGATGGGGCCCAACTTCTGGTCCATGGGTGTGCCGGGTCCCTGCGGCCCGTGTTCGGAGATCAACTACGACCGCGGCCCCGAGTTCGGCCCCGAGGGCGGCCCCGCGGTCAATGACGAGCGCTACGTGGAGATCTGGAACCTGGTCTTCATGCAGTACGAGCGCGGGGACGGCGAGGGCAAGGAGGACTTCCCGATCCTCGGCGAGCTGCCCGCCAAGAACATCGACACCGGACTCGGACTCGAACGCCTGGCGATGATCCTGCAGGGCGTGCGGAACATGTATGAGACCGACACCCTGCGGGTGGTCATGGACAAGGCCACCGAGCTCACCGGCGTGCGGTACGGCGCGGCCGAGGAGTCCGACGTCTCGCTGCGGGTGATCGCCGACCACATGCGCACCTCGGTGATGCTCATCGGGGACGGCGTCACCCCGGGGAACGAAGGGCGGGGCTACGTCCTGCGCAGAATCATGCGCCGGGCCATCCGCACCATGCGTCTGCTGGGCGCCACCGGCCCGGTGGCCGGCGAGCTGGTCGACGTCGTGCTCGCCTCAATGGGCCTGCAGTACCCGGAGCTCCTCACCGACCGCAGGCGCATCGAGACGGTGGCGCTGGCCGAGGAGGGCGCCTTCCTCAAGACGCTCAAGGCCGGCACCAACATCCTCGACACCGCCGTCGCCGAGACGAAGGCGGCCGGTGGCTCCGTGCTCACCGGCGACCGGGCCTTCCTGCTTCACGACACCTGGGGCTTCCCGATCGACCTCACCCTGGAGATGGCCGCTGAACAGGGTCTGTCCGTGGACCAGGAGGGCTTTCGGCGCCTGATGCGGGAGCAGCGGGACCGGGCCAAGGCCGACGCACGCGCGAAGAAGACCGGACACGCCGATCTGTCGGCCTACCGTGCGATCGCCGATGCCGCGGGCGTCACCGAGTTCACCGGCTACACGCACACCGAGGGCGAGTCCTCGGTGGTCGGTCTGCTGGTGGACGGGCTTTCCTCACCGGCCGCCCTGGAGGGTGACGAGGTGGAGGTCGTACTCGACCGGACCCCGTTCTACGCCGAGGGGGGCGGTCAGCTCGCCGACACCGGCAGAATCAGGCTGGACACCGGGGCTGTCATCGAGGTCCGTGATGTGCAGCAGCCGGTCCCCGGTGTCAGCGTCCACAAAGGCGTGGTGCAGGTCGGAGAGGTCACCGTCGGTGCGGCCGCCCACTGCGCGATCGACCTGATGCGGCGCCGCTCCATCGCCCGCGCCCACAGTGCCACCCACCTCACCCACCAGGCGCTGCGGGACGCTCTGGGCCCCACTGCCGCCCAGGCGGGTTCGGAGAACGCCCCGGGCCGCTTCCGCTTCGACTTCGGCTCGCCCACCGCGGTCCCCGGTTCGGTGCTCACCGATGTGGAGCAGCAGATCAACGAGGTACTCGGCCGGGAACTCGACGTCACCGCTGAGGTGATGTCGATGGCGGACGCCAAGAAGCAGGGTGCGATCGCCGAGTTCGGCGAGAAGTACGGCGACCGGGTGCGGGTTGTCACCATCGGTGACTTCTCCAAGGAGCTGTGCGGCGGCACGCACGTCCACAACACCGCGCAGCTCGGCCTGGTCAAGCTGCTGGGCGAGTCCTCCATCGGGGCCGGTGTGCGCCGGGTGGAGGCGCTCGTGGGCACGGACGCCTACCACTTCCTCGCCCGGGAGCACACCGTCGTCGCCCAGCTCACCGAGCTGCTCAAGGGCCGCCCGGAGGAGCTGCCGGAGAAGGTGTCCGGGATGCTCGGGAAGCTCCGCGAGGCGGAGAAGGAGATCGAGAAATTCCGTGCGGAGAAGGTCCTGCAGGCCGCAGGCGGTCTGGCACGCGACGCCCGGGACATCCGCGGCGTGGCGCTGGCCTCCGGACGGGTACCGGACGGCACCTCCGCGGACGACCTGCGGAAGCTCGTTCTCGACGTACGCGGACGCATCCCCGGGGACCGCCCCGCCGTGGTCGCGCTGTTCACGGTGGCCAAGGGCCGTCCGCTCACCGTCATCGCCACGAACCAGGCGGCCCGGGAACGCGGACTGAAGGCCGGTGACCTGGTCCGGGCGGCGGCCAAAGCCCTCGGTGGTGGTGGCGGCGGCAAGCCCGATGTCGCACAGGGCGGGGGACAGGACCCGGCCGCCGTGGACACGGCACTCGCCGCGGTCGAACGCCTCGTGGCGGAAGCCGTCTGATGCGACGGGGGAGAAGGCTGGCTGTCGATGTCGGCGAGGCCCGGATCGGGGTCGCCGCCTGCGACCCCGACGGGCTCCTCGCCACCCCGGTGGAGACGGTGCCGGGGCGCGATGTGCCGACGGCCCAGCGGCGGCTCGCCGCTCTGGTCGCGGAACTCGAGCCGCTGGAGGTCGTGATCGGGCTCCCGCGTTCGCTCAGCGGGCGTGAGGGCCCGGCCGCGGCCAGGGTGCGCGTCTTCGCTCAGGAGACTGCGCGCCGTGTCGCCCCGGTACCGGTGCGGCTGGTGGACGAGCGGATGAGTACGGTCACCGCAGCTCAGGGAATGCGGGCCTCCGGCACCTCCGCCAGGAAGGGGCGCTCACGCATCGACCAGGCCGCTGCCGTGGTGATCCTGCAGAGTGCGCTGGAGACCGAACGGGTGTCGGGCAGACCTCCCGGGGAGTGCGTCGAAGTGGTTGTGTGATCGCAGTGCGGTAACGTTCCGCGGAACGCAGCCGTTCGAATACCACGGCCGGCCGCGGTCTGTTCGCGCTTCCGTCCGGGGTGCCGACGACCCGCAGCTGCCTGCCGTCACAAGGGGATCGATGACTGAGTATGGCCGGGGTTCCGGCTCCGAACCGTGGCATCCCGACGACCCGCTCTTCGGGGACCGGGACTGGGAGGACAGGTACGGCACCGCGTCGGGCCGCGCCGGGAGCCAGGCTGCCTGGGAACAGCAGTACGGCGGACAGCAGCAGCCCTATCCGCACCAGAACCACCCCGGACAGCAGCAGTCCTATCCCCAGCAGGACCACCCCGGACAGCAGCAGTACCCCGGACAGCAGCAGTACCCCGAGCAGCAGTACCCCGCGCACCAGCAGTACCCCGCCCAGGGGCAGCAGTACGGTCAGCAAGGATACCCCGGTCAGCAGTACTCCGGGCAGCAGGGACACCACGGACAGCAACACTACTCGGAGCAGCAGTATCCCGGTCAGCACTACTCCGGGCAGCAGTACGACACCCCCGCCGGCGGACAGAACCACTCGCAGCAGTACCACGGCGGGTGGGAGGCCGACCGGGCCTATGGCGGGGATCCCTACGCCCAGCAGCACACCCCGCCGGACGGCACCGGGGAGCACCGTCCCGACATGTACGCCACCGACCGGGCCTATCCGCCGCCCCGGCCTCAGCATCAGCGGCAGGCGCCGGGGCCGGAGCCTGCCCCGCGCCGGCCGGAGGCGCGGGAAGCCGGCCGGGGCCCCGATCCGGACACCGGCTGGGACCCGGGGCCCGACCAGGGGGAGCAGGACTTCTTCGGCGGCCGGGACGACGAGGACGAGGACCGGGACGAGAGCGCGGGCCGCGCCGGTGGGAAGTCCGCCGGCCGGGGCGGAAAGGCGAAGAAGCGGAACCGCAGCGGCTTCGCCTGCCTCGTGATGGCCGTGGTCCTCGTGGGCGGTGTGTCCGCGGTGGTCTACTACGGCTGGCAGACCTACCAGAGCCGGTTCGGAGCCGCACCCGACTACGCCGGGCAGGGCACCGGCGAGGTCCAGGTCGAGATCCCGGAAGGCGCCACGCTGTCCGGAATGGGCAACCTCCTGAGGAACGCCGGTGTGGTCAAGAGTCACGACGCCTTCGTCGAGGCGGCCGGGGCCAACCCCGCGGCGCGGAACATCCAGGCGGGCATCTACACCCTCCGCGAGGAGATGTCCGCGTCGGCGGCGATCGAGATGCTGACCGATCCGTCCGCGCTCAACACCCTCACCATTCCCGAGGGCTGGCGGGCGACCCGGATCTACGAGGCGATCGACGAGCAGCTCGAGCTCCCCGAGGGCACCACCGAGAAGGTTGCGGGCGAGGCAGATCTCGGTCTGCCCGACTGGGCGGAGGGGGACCCCGAAGGCTTCCTCTTCCCCGCGCGCTACAACGTGGGAGGGGACTCCGCGCCCGAGGACGTGCTCCGGCAGATGGTGCAGCGGGCAGAACGTGAGTTCGCCGACCTCGACCTCGAGTCCGAGGCGAAGAAGGTGAACAAGACGGCCCGTGAGGTGCTCATCATCGCCTCGCTGATCCAGGCCGAGGCCCAGGAGGACGACGAGTTCGGCAAGGTCTCCCAGGTCATCTACAACCGGCTGGACATCAACATGCAGCTGCAGTTCGACTCCACCATCAACTACGCGGAAGGCCGATCGACGCTGGATGTGACGGTGGAGGACACCAAGCTCGACAACCCGTACAACACCTACCGGTACTACGGGCTGCCTCCGGGGCC
This sequence comes from Streptomyces sp. ACA25, assembly GCF_028200735.1. Taxonomy (GTDB): domain Bacteria; phylum Actinomycetota; class Actinomycetes; order Streptomycetales; family Streptomycetaceae; genus Streptomyces. The sequence continues at coordinate 55,884 of NZ_JAQKPV010000009.1, read as the reverse complement.
GATCGACAACCCCGGTCACCAGGCCATCGACGCGGCGTTGCATCCGACCGAGGGCGACTGGCTGTTCTTCGTCACCGTCCGCCCGGGCGACACCCGCTTCGAACGGGACCAGGCCGATCACGACAGGCATGTCGCGGAGTTCAACGAGGAGCGGCGCAAGCGGAACCAGGACGGGAACGACTGATGGCCGGTGCTCCGGCTTCCCCCAGGCGGGCGGCGGTGCTGGGCTCACCCATCGCGCACTCGCTGTCCCCGGTCCTGCACCGGGCGGCGTACGAGGAGCTCGGCCTCCGGAACTGGACCTACGACCGCTTCGAGGTGGATGAGTCAGGCCTCCCGGGATTCCTCGACGGGCTGTCGGCGGAATGGGCGGGGCTCTCCCTGACCATGCCGCTGAAGCGCGCCGTGATCCCCCTGCTCGACCGGATCAGCGAGACCGCGGCGTCGGTGGAGGCCGTCAACACTGTGCTGTTCACCGGCGACGGCCGGCGGACCGGGGAGAACACGGATGTCCCCGGCATGCTCGAGGCACTGCGGGAGCGCGGGGTCGACCGGGTGGAGCGGGCCGCCGTCCTCGGCGCCGGGGCCACCGCCTCCTCGGCCCTGGCGGCTCTCGCCCGGATCTGCACCGGCGAGGTGACGGCCTACGTCCGCAGCGCGGACCGGGCCGGGGAGATGCGCCGCTGGGGCACCCGGCTGGGTGTGGAGGTGCGGACCGCTGACTGGTCCGACGCCGCTGAGGCCCTGCACGCTCCGTTGGTCATCGCCACCACGCCGGCGGGCAGCACCGACGCGTTGGCGGGGGCGGTGCCGGAAAGCCCCGGCACGCTCTTCGACGTGCTGTACGACCCGTGGCCGACGGCGCTCGCCGCCGCCTGGTCGGCCCGGGGCGGCCCGGTGGTCGGGGGGCTCGACCTTCTGGTGCACCAGGCTGCCCTCCAGGTGCAGCTGATGACCGGACGCGTCCTCGCGGGGCCGGATCGCATGCGCAGCGCGGTGGAGGCGGTCCGCCCGGCGGGCCGCCTCTGAGCAGAGGGAGGCCGGCCGGCTCTCCGGCCGGTCCGCGACCCGGACGGGCGGCGGACCGGCAGCGCACCCGTGGGATGATCGGGGAGAGCATTCGCACGGTCGAAGTACCCGAGGAGACCCGTTGAGCAGGTTGCGCTGGCTGACCGCGGGGGAGTCCCATGGCCCCGCACTCGTGGCAACCCTGGAGGGGCTCCCCTCCGGCGTGCCGATCACCACGGACATGGTTGCCGACGCCTTGGCGCGCCGGCGCCTCGGCTACGGCCGCGGCGCCCGCATGAAGTTCGAGCGGGATGAGGTCACGTTCCTCGGAGGCGTCCGGCACGGCCTCACTCTCGGCTCCCCGGTGGCCATCATGGTCGGCAACACCGAGTGGCCGAAATGGGAGAAGGTCATGGCGGCCGATCCCGTCGATCCCGGCGAACTCGCCGCCCTGGCACGCAACGCCCCGCTGACCCGGCCCCGCCCGGGACACGCGGACCTGGCCGGTATGCAGAAGTACGGCTTCGCCGACGCCCGGCCGATCCTGGAGCGGGCCTCCGCCCGGGAGACCGCTGCCAGAGTGGCGCTGGGGACTGTTGCCCGCTCGTACCTCGAAGCGACCGCCGGTATCAGGATCGTCTCGCACGTCGTCGAGCTCGGCCGGGCCCGTGCCCCGTACGGCGCTGTTCCGCAGCCCGGCGACGTGGCCGCCCTGGACGCCGATCCGGTGCGCTGTCTGGATCCCGGGGCGAGCAGGGCGATGGTCGCCGAGATCGACCAGGCGCACAAGGACGGCGACACCCTCGGCGGGGTTGTCGAGGTGGCCGTCCACGGGGTGCCCGTCGGTCTCGGCTCTCATGTGCACTGGGACCGCCGGCTCGACGCACGGCTCGCCGCTGCGCTGATGGGCATCCAGGCGATCAAGGGGGTGGAGATCGGCGACGGATTCGGTCTGGCCCGGGTCCCGGGTTCGCAGGCGCACGACGAGATTGTTCCCACCGCGGAGGGCATCCGCCGGACCTCAGGCCGTTCCGGAGGCACCGAAGGAGGGCTCACCACCGGTGAGCTCCTCCGGGTGCGGGCCGCGATGAAGCCGATCGCGACCGTGCCTCGGGCTCTGGCCACTGTTGACGTGACCACCGGTGAGCCGACGAGCGCCCACCACCAGCGCTCCGATGTCTGCGCCGTGCCGGCCGCCGGCATCGTCGCCGAGGCGATGGTGGCCCTGGTGGTCGCGGACGCTGTCGCGGAGAAGTTCGCCGGTGACAGCGTCACCGAGACCCGCCGTAACGTCACCGGGTACCTCGACCACCTGGAGATCCGATGACCGGCCCGGCTGCGGTACTGGTCGGCCCTCCCGGCGCGGGCAAGACGACCGTCGGTACCCTGCTCGCCGACCGCCTGGGACTGCCGCTGCGGGACACCGACGCGGACATCGAGCAGCTCGCCGGCAAGGCCATCCCGGAGATCTTCTACGCCGAGGGCGAGGAGCGCTTCCGTGCGTGGGAGCGGGAGGCGGTCAGGGCCGCACTGGAGGAGCACGAGGGAATCGTGTCACTCGGCGGCGGAGCGGTCCTGGACGCGGGGAACCGCGCCCGGCTGGCCGGCCTGCCGGTGGTATTCCTCGATGTCGCCCTCGCCGATGCGGTGCGCCGGGTCGGCCTCGACGCACCGCGGCCGCTGCTGGCCGTCAATCCCCGGCAGCAGTGGCGCACCCTGATGGAACACCGCAGGCCGTTGTACACCGAGGTCGCCCGCGTGGTGGTCAGTACCGAGGGCCGCAGCCCCGAAGAGGTCGCCCGGACGGTCTTCGACGCATTGGAGCTCAGGACAGCATGACCACCGACACCCCCATCCGAATCTCCGTCAGCGGTACCGCCGGCACCGAGCCGTACGACGTCCTCATCGGACGGGAGCTGCTGGGTGAGCTGCCCGGCCTCATCGGCCGGGATGCCAGGCGCGTCGCGGTGCTGCACCCGGAGGCTCTGGCGGAGACCGGCCGGCTGCTGCGGGAGGACCTGGCCGAGCAGGGCTACGAGGCCATCGCCGTGCAACTGCCGAACGCCGAGGAGTCCAAGACCGCCGAAGTCGCCGCCTACTGCTGGAAAGCTCTGGGACAGACCGGTTTCACCCGCACCGATGTCCTCGTCGGTGTGGGTGGGGGCGCGACGACCGACCTCGCCGGGTTCGTGGCCGCCACCTGGCTGCGGGGCGTGCGCTGGATCGCGGTGCCCACCACCGTGCTGGGAATGGTGGATGCCGCGGTCGGCGGCAAGACCGGCATCAACACCGCGGAGGGAAAGAACCTGGTGGGGGCCTTCCACCCGCCGGCCGGGGTGCTGTGCGACCTCGCGGCGCTGGACTCCCTCCCGGTGCACGACTACGTGTCCGGCCTGGCCGAGATCATCAAGGCGGGATTCATCGCGGATCCGGCCATCCTGGAGCTCATCGAGTCCGACCCGGCAGCCGCCCGCACCCCTGAAGGCCCGCACACCGCGGAGCTGCTGGAGCGTGCCGTCAGGGTGAAGGCCGAAGTGGTGTCGGGGGATCTCAAGGAGTCCGGCCGGCGCGAGATTCTGAACTACGGGCACACACTGGCGCACGCCATCGAGAAGAACGAGCGCTACGAGTGGCGGCACGGTGCGGCCGTCGCCGTGGGCATGGTCTTCGCCGCCGAGCTGGGCCGGATCGCCGGCCGGCTGGACGATGCCACCGCTGACCGGCACCGCACCCTCCTGCAGGCGGTCGGGCTGCCCGTCACCTACCGCGGGGATCAGTGGCCCCGGCTGCTGGAGACCATGAAGATCGACAAGAAGTCCCGGGGTGACCTGCTGCGCTTCATCGTCCTGGACGGTATCGGCCGCCCCGCCGTGCTCGAGGGCCCGGACCCGGCGATGCTGCTGGCCGCGCACGCGGAGATCGCCGCATGACCGCCCCGCCCAGGGTCCTGGTGCTCAACGGTCCCAACCTCGGACGGCTCGGCTCCCGGGAGCCCGATGTCTACGGCTCCACCTCGTATGCCGGCTTGGTGGAGAGGTGCACAGCGCTGGGCGAGGAGCTCGGTTTCGACGTCGAGGTGCGGGAGACCAACGACGAGGCCGAGATGATCCGCTGGCTGCACGAGGCGGCCGACGGGTCGTTGCCCGTGGTGCTGAACCCCGGCGCCTTCACCCACTACTCCTATGCCCTGCGGGACGCCGCCGCCCAGCGCACGGCTCCGCTGGTCGAGGTGCACCTTTCCAACCCGTACGCCCGTGAGGAGTTCCGTCACACCTCGGTTGTCGCGGCGGTCGCCAGCGGGACCGTCGCGGGCTTCGGAATCGGCTCCTACTTCCTGGCTCTGCGCTCTCTCGCCGAGCCGGCCGAGAAGCGGCCGGGCAGCTGAGAAGGTACCGGCCGCGGCAACCCCGCGGCCGGGCAGGCCCGTGCTACCCGGCGTGATCCCGGATAGCGTGTGGCCCCGGCCGGCCGTACACCCGGCCCTTGCACAGAATGCCCCGAGACGGACGGAGTGGCAGCGGATGCATCAGCCAGGCAATGCCCCAGTGCCGCCCCCGGCGCCCCCCGACGGCGGGACGGCCGGTCACATCCAGCTCCCGCCCGCCGGGTTGCTGCCTGCCCCGGCACCCGCTGCCGGGAGTGGGCACGCGGTGGCGGCCCAGGCCGGTGTCGCGGTCCTGCTGATCGGTCCGGCCGGAGCCGGCAAGACCACCGTGGCCCGCTACTGGGCGGAGTCCCGGCCGGTACCTACCGCCCACATCAGCCTGGACGACGTGCGGGAGTGGGTGCGCTCCGGATTCGCGGACCCCCGGACCGGCTGGGACGACCGCTCCGAGGCGCAGTACCGGCTGGCCCGCCGCACCTGCGGATTCGCCGCCCGCAACTACCTCGCCAACGGCATCTCCTGCATTCTGGACGACGCGGTCTTCCCCGACCGCCCGGCGGTCGGCCTGGGAGGCTGGAAGCGTCATGTGGGCCCGGGCCTCATCCCCGTGGTGCTGCTGCCCGGCCTCGAGATCGTTCTCGAGCGCAACGCGGCCCGCAGCGGCACGCGTCGGTTGTCCGACGAGGAAGTGGCCTCCATCCACGGCCGGATGGCCGGCTGGTACGGCTCGGGACTTCCCATCATCGACAATTCCCGGAACGACGTGCCGGCCACCGCCAGAATGCTGGACGACGCGGTGGCCCGCAGCCTCACCACTCCGTCGCAGTGGTGAGCCCGGCCCCCTGACCACCACCGGCGCCGCGGGTCGGAACGCCTGCGAAACGCCCGTCCGGCCGCGTCGGGACGGCCCTCGGCCCGCCGCCCTGCGTACGCTCGGCTCATGCCCGAGGTACACCAGGCCCGACGCTCCCGACTGCGTGCGCGTGTCGAGGCGGCCGACGACGGTGCGATGCTGCTGGTCTCCCGGCCCGCCAACATCCGCTACCTCGCCGGCTCCGCCCCCACCGGCGCGCTGCTGCTCATGGCGTCCGCCACAGCCGCCGGCGGTGACGTGCTTCTCGTCCCGTACGGCGCAGCGCAGGAGCTCGTGGGGCGGCAGGGTGACGACGGGGGTCTGCGCGTCCTGCCGCTGGACGGCGGAGCCGACCCGGTGCTCGCCGCGGCCTCCCTGGCCACCGGGGAGGGCGTGGCCGCGCTGGCGGTCGAGGAGCATCACCTGACGGTCGCCCGGCACCGCGCGCTGGCCGATGCGGCACCTCGGCTGCGCCTGTCCGACCTGGGATGCGCTGTGGAGCAGCAGCGGCTGGTCAAGGACGAGGGGGAGATCGCGGCGCTGCGTATCGCCGCGGAGATCACCGACCGGGCCCTCGGTGAACTGCTGGAGTCCATTCTGGTCGGCCGGACCGAGCGTCACCTCGCCCTGGAGCTCGACCGCCGGCTCGTCGATCACGGAGCTGAGGGTCCTGCTCTGCCCACTTCGGTGGCCGCGGGGCCGCATGCCGGGCTCGCCGGTCACCGTCCCACGGAGCGACGGGTGGAGGAGGGCGATTTCCTGTCCGTCCGGCTGGGAGCCCGGTTCCACGGTTACGGGTGCTGCATCGGCAGGACCTTCGTGATCGGCAGTGCCCCCGACGACTGGCAGCTCGAGCTCTACGACCTGGTGTTCAGCGCTCAGCGGGCCGGGCGTGAGGCCCTGGTGCCGGGCGCGGAGTACCGCGAGGTGGACCGGGCGGCCCGGCGGGTGATCGCCGGGGCCGGGCACGGGGAGGCGCTGGGTCCGCTGACCGGGCGCGGTGTGGGGCTGGAAATCGGGGAGGACCCTCGGTTGTCGCCCGCCGCCATGGGTAGACTGACCCCTTGCGTGCCGGTCACCGTCGAGCCGGGGGTCCACCTCCCCGGCCGGGGCGGGGTCCGGATCGACGACACGCTCGTCGTCCGCTCACTCGCGGACGGCGGACCCGAGCTACTCACCATCACGACCAAGGAGCTTCTCGCTCTCTAGCCTCACGGGGCCGGCGGGAGCCCTTGGTCCCGCAGCAGCAGTCTCAGGAGATTCCGCTACCGTGGCCACCACGAACGACCTCAAGAACGGCATGGTACTCAAGCTCGACGGAGGCCAGCTGTGGTCCGTTGTCGAGTTCCAGCATGTCAAGCCAGGCAAGGGCGGAGCTTTCGTCCGTACCAAGCTCAAGAACGTGCTCTCCGGCAAAGTTGTCGACAAGACCTTCAACGCCGGCACCAAGGTCGAGACAGCCACTGTTGACCGGCGGGGCATGCAGTTCTCCTACAAGGACGGTGCCGACTTCGTCTTCATGGACACGGAGACCTTCGACCAGCTCCCGCTCTCCCCGGAGACGGTCGGTCAGGCAGCCAACTACCTCCTGGAGGGACAGGACTGCACCGTCGCCATCCACGAGGAGAGCCCGCTGTTCATCGAGCTCCCGACGGCTGTCGAGCTCGTCATCGAGTACACCGAGCCCGGGGTCCAGGGGGATCGCTCCACCGGCGGCACCAAGCCCGCGACGCTGGAGACCGGCTACGAGATCGGCGTGCCGCTGTTCATCACCACCGGTGAGAAGATCAAGGTCGACACCCGCTCCGGCGAGTACCTCGGCCGGGTGAACAACTAACCGTGGCTGCCCGCACCAAGGCCCGGCAACGCGCACTGCAGATCCTCTTCGAGGCCGATCAGCGTGCCAGCCCGGCCACCGAAGTCCTCGCGGACTGGGTCCGGCTCGCCCGGACGGACGACCGCCAGCCGCCGGTGAGCGAGTTCACCATGCAGTTGGTCGAGGGGTACGTCGCGCACGCCGACCGGATCGACGAGCTTCTGAGTACCTACTCGGTCGACTGGCCGCTGGACCGGATGCCGGTTGTCGACCGCAACCTGCTGCGGCTGAGCGCCTACGAGCTGATCTGGGAGGACGGGACTCCCGACGAGGTGGCCCTGGACGAGGCGGTGCAGCTCGCCCGGGAATTCTCCACCGACGATTCCCCGGCCTTTGTCAACGGTCTGCTGGGGCGGCTGAAGGACCTCAAACCGACCCTGCGCACCTGAGCGCCGGCAGCCGCGCACTGCCCGCCGGGGGCGGGGACGAGCCGCAAGGTTCGCCCCGCCCCCGGCCGGTGTGCCGGGGGTGAACGTCAGCTGTCCTCGGCCTGCGCGGCGCGCCGGGCGTCCGCCCCGAGCACGCCCCAGCTGATGAGCTGCTCGGTCAGCACGGACGGCGACTGGTCGTAGATCACGGCAAGTGTGCGCAGGTCGTCCTGGCGGATCGAGAGGACCTTGCCGTTGTAGTCACCGCGCTGGCTCTGAATGGTGGCGGTGTAGCGCTGCAGAGGACCGGCCTTCTCCGCCGGCACGTGGGCCAGCCGCTCCAGGTCGAGCACGAGCTTCGGCGGCGGCTCGGCGGCGCCGCCGGGGGTGCTGCCAGGCAGGAGCTCCTGGACGGGCACCCCGTAGAAGTCCGCCAGCTCGGCGAGGCGCTGCACGGTCACGGCACGGTCACCGCGCTCGTAGGAGCCGACCACCACCGCTTTCCAACGGCCCTGGGACTTCTCCTCGACCCCGTGGAGCGACAGCCCCTGCTGGGTGCGGATGGCCCGGAGCTTGGCTCCGAGCTGTTTGGCGTATTCGCTGGACATGTGACTCCCCGGAAGGCTCTGGTGTAACTCACTGTGAGGTTACGCAGCGTGATAAGAGCCGTCAAGCCGGGGCGGAGGAGGAGCCGCTGACCTGGGAGGATGACAAGCACACGGAAGGTCCTGTTATTCTCGGTGCGGGCCTGACCAGGCTCTCCCGACGTCCTTTAAGACCCGTCCCGTGAGGCGGGGAAGGAGGTCCGTTTCGTATGGACAGCAATACCCCTGTGCCCGACCGCTCCGTTCTGGAGCAGCCGGACATCGCGCGGGTCCTCACCCGCATCGCCCACGAGATCGTCGAACGTGCCAAGGGCGCCGACGACGTGGTGCTTCTCGGCATCCCCACCCGAGGGGTCTTCCTCGCCCGCCGGCTGGCCGCTCGGCTCGGGGACATCACCGGCCGCCCGGTCCCCGTCGGCTCGCTCGACATCACCATGTACCGCGACGACCTGCGGCTCGGCCCGGCCCGTGCCCTGGCCCGGACCGACATCCCGGGTGACGGCGTCGACGGGCGACTGGTCGTGCTTGTCGACGATGTCCTCTTCTCCGGCCGCACCGTCCGCGCCGCCCTCGATGCGCTGGGTGACATCGGCCGCCCCCGCGCCGTGCAGCTCGCGGTGCTCGTCGACCGCGGCCACCGGCAACTGCCGATCCGTGCTGACTACGTCGGCAAGAACCTTCCCACTTCGCTCCGGGAAACGGTCAGGGTCCAGCTCACCGAGGAGGACGGCCATGACGGTGTGTTCCTCGGTCAGCGGGCGGACACCCCGGCCGCCGAGCGGTAACGCCGCCACCCGCCCCGCCGGGCCCGCTACGCGCCTGCCCGCAGTCAGCACCCTCCATCACCCCACGGAGCCAGCACGGATGAAGCGCCACCTCATCGCGGCAGCCGATCTCACCCGGGACGACGCCGTCCTGATCCTCGACACTGCCGAGGAGCTGTCCCGGATCGCAGACCGGCCGATCAAGAAACTGCCGACCCTGCGGGGGCGGACCGTCGTCAACCTGTTCTTCGAGGACTCCACCCGGACCCGGATCTCGTTCGAAGCGGCGGCTAAGCGGCTGTCCGCCGACGTGATCAACTTCTCGGCCAAAGGGTCCTCGGTCTCCAAGGGCGAATCCCTGAAGGACACCGCCCTCACGCTGGAAGCCATGGGCGCGGACGCGGTGGTCATCCGGCACCACGACTCCGGGGCGCCGCACCGGCTCGCCACCTCCGACTGGATCCAGGGCAGTGTGGTGAACGCCGGTGACGGCACGCACGAGCATCCGACCCAGGCGCTCCTGGACGCCTTCACCCTGCGTCGCCGCCTCACCGGGCCCGGCACGGGCCGGGACCTCTCCGGGCGCCGGGTCACCATCGTCGGCGACATCCTGCACAGCAGGGTGGCGCGGTCCAACGTCCGGTTGCTGCACACCCTCGGCGCCGAGGTGACCGTCGTCGCTCCGCCCACCCTGGTGCCGGTGGGGGTGCGGCCCTGGCCCTGCGAGGTCAGCTACGACCTCGACTCCGTCCTGGCGACCTCCGATGCCGTCATGATGCTCAGAGTCCAGCGCGAGCGCATGAACGCGGCGTTCTTCCCGACCGAGCGGGAGTACGCCCGCCGCTACGGTCTGAACGGCGACCGGATGGCCCGGATGCCCGACCACGCGGTCGTCCTGCACCCCGGCCCGATGAATCGCGGGATGGAAATCACCGCCGAGGTCGCCGACTCCCCCCGCTGCACCGCGGTCGAACAGGTCGCCAACGGAGTCAGTATCCGGATGGCCGTGCTGTACCTGCTGCTCGGTGGAGCCGAACCCGCCGTTGCCACCCCCCGCACCGAGGAGAACGCGTAACCATGAGCGAAACCACCGGCAGGACCCTGCTCCGCGGCACGCGGGTGCTCGGCGGCGAACCGCAGGACGTCCTGATCGAGAACGGCACCGTCGCCGCTGCCGGCCCGGGGCTGAGCGCCCCCGGCGCCCACGTCGTCGAGGCGGAGGGCCTCATCCTGCTGCCGGGCCTCGTGGACCTGCACACCCACCTCCGCGAGCCCGGACGCGAGGACTCCGAGACCGTTCTCACCGGAACCCGCGCGGCGGCAGCCGGTGGCTTCACCGCCGTGCACGCCATGGCCAACACTTTTCCGGTGGCCGACACGGCCGGGGTGGTGGAACAGGTGTGGCGCCTCGGCCGGCAGTCCGGCTACTGCGATGTGCAGCCGGTCGGCGCCGTCACCGTCGGGCTGGAGGGCAAGCAGCTCGCGGAACTGGGTGCGATGCACGACTCCGCGGCCGGCGTCCGGGTCTTCTCCGACGACGGCAAGTGCGTCGACGACGCCGTGATCATGCGCCGTGCGCTGGAGTACGTGAAGGCGTTCGACGGGGTGATCGCGCAGCACGCCCAGGAACCACGCCTGACCGAGGGCGCCCAGATGAACGAGGGCGTCGTCTCCGCGGAACTCGGTCTCGGCGGCTGGCCGGCCGTCGCGGAGGAGTCGATCATCGCCCGTGACGTCCTGCTGGCGGCCCACGTCGGGTCACGGGTGCACATCTGCCACCTGTCCACCGCGGGATCGGTCGACATCGTGCGCTGGGCCAAGGCCAAGGGCTGGAACGTCACCGCCGAGGTCACCCCCCACCACCTGCTGCTCACCGACGAACTGGTGCGGTCCTACGACCCCGTCTACAAGGTGAACCCGCCGCTGCGCACCGAGGCCGACGTCCTGGCCCTGCGTGAAGCCCTCGCCGACGGCACCATCGACTGCGTGGCCACCGACCACGCCCCTCACCCGCACGAGGACAAGGACTGCGAGTGGGGCGCCGCTGCCATGGGGATGCTGGGTCTGGAGACGGCGCTGTCCGTCGTGCAGCACACCATGGTCGACACCGGGATGCTGGACTGGGCCGGTGTGGCCGACCGGATGTCGTTCCGCCCGGCGGCCATCGGCCGGCTGCCGGGGCACGGGCGCCCGGTAGCGGTGGGGGAGCCCGCCAACCTCACTCTCCTCGATCCGTCATACCGTGGAGCGGTGAACCCCGCGGGATTCGCCTCCCGCAGCCGCAACACCCCCTACCAGGGCCGTGAGCTGCCGGGACGCGTGACGCACACCTTCCTGCGGGGTCGGGCGACGGTCGCGGACGGGAAGCTGACATGAAGACGGTACTGACCGGCCTCCTGGCCGACGGGACGATCGAGCGGAAGTCGCAGGAGGTGACCGACTGGGGCGCCCGGATTGCCTGGACCCTCGCCACCCTGCTGTTCATCGCCCTGCTGTACTGGCTGATGCGCAAGGGATGGCAGCGCCGGGGTGCCCTGCAGAAGGGCCTGCCGGAACTCCCTGCTGCTCCTGCCGCTCCGGGCGAACCCCGGCTGCGCATGACCGGCCGTTACCACGGCTCCACCACCGCCGGAGCGTGGCTGGACCGGATCGTCGTCCACGGGCTCGGCACCCGCAGCAGGGCCGAGCTCAGCCTCACCGGGCAGGGCGTCCAGGTCCTGCGTCCGGGAGCGGCCGACTTCTTCATCCCGGCCGGCCGGCTGCGTGGTGCCCGGCTCGACAAGGGCATCGCGGGCAAGGTCGTCACCGAGGGCGGCCTGCTGGTGATCACCTGGCAGCACGGGGACCGGCTGCTCGACTCCGGTTTCCGGTCCGACCGCACGGCGGAGCACGCCGCGTGGGTGCGGGTGCTCAACGACACCGCCGGTGCCGGCACCGCGGACACCGACATCTCGAACGGCACCGACGCCGCTGCCGCCGCCACGCACCTTCAGGAAGGCGCACGATGACGACTGCCAACGGGGGAGCCGGCCAGGCTCCCGCCCTGCTCGTGCTGGAGGACGGCCGCACCTTCCGCGGCCGCGCCTACGGCGCCGTGGGGGAAACCTTCGGGGAAGCCGTGTTCTCCACCGGCATGACCGGCTACCAGGAGACCCTCACCGACCCCTCCTACCACCGGCAGGTCGTCGTCATGACCGCCCCCCACATCGGGAACACGGGCGTCAACGACGAGGACCCGGAATCCTCCCGCATCTGGGTCTCCGGGTACGTCGTCCGCGACCCCGCGCGGGTGCCCTCCAGCTGGCGCTCGGTCCGGACCCTCGATGAGGAGCTCACCACTCAGGGAGTCGTCGGCATCAGCGGTATCGACACCCGGGCGCTCACCCGTCACCTGCGGGAACGTGGAGCGATGCGGGTCGGGATCTTCTCGGGCCCCGCCCTCGACGAGGACTCCGGCAGCGACCGGGCGTCGCTGCTCGCCAGGGTCCGGGCCGCCCCGCAGATGAAGGGCGCGAGCCTGGCCGAGGAGGTGTCCACCGCGGAGACGTACATCGTTCCCGCGCGAGGGGAGAGGCGCTTCACCGTGGCCGCGGTCGACCTCGGTATCAAGGGCATGACCCCGCACCGGATGGCCGAGCGCGGCATAGAGGTCCATGTGCTGCCCGCCACCGCCTCACCGGACGACATCCGCGCCGTCGGTCCGGACGGGGTCTTCTTCTCCAACGGTCCGGGCGACCCCGCCACCGCCGACCATCCCGTCGCGCTGATGCGGAGCGTCCTGGAAAGCGGAACCCCGCTCTTCGGGATCTGTTTCGGCAACCAGATCCTCGGACGGGCGCTGGGCTTCGGCACGTTCAAGCTCACGTACGGCCACCGCGGTATCAACCTGCCGGTGCAGGACCGCACCACCGGTAAGGTCGAGATCACCGCCCACAATCACGGTTTCGCCGTCGACGCGCCTGTCGACCGCGACTCCGAGACCGAGTACGGCCGGGCCCGGGTGTCCCACGTCTGTCTCAACGACAACGTGGTCGAAGGGCTGGAGCTCCTCGACCGGCCGGCGTTCAGCGTGCAGTACCACCCCGAAGCGGCGGCAGGTCCGCACGATGCCGCCTACCTCTTCGACCGCTTCGTCACGCTCATGGAGGCCCAGCGTGCCTAAACGCACCGATATCCAGTCCGTCCTGGTCATCGGCTCGGGCCCGATCGTCATCGGTCAGGCCGCCGAGTTCGACTACTCCGGTACTCAGGCATGCCGGGTCCTGAAGGCCGAAGGGCTCCGCGTCATCCTGGTCAACTCCAACCCGGCGACGATCATGACTGATCCCGAGATCGCCGACGCCACCTATGTGGAGCCGATCACCCCGGAATTCGTCGAGAAGATCATCGCCAAGGAACGTCCGGACGCCCTGCTGCCCACCCTGGGCGGACAGACCGCGCTGAACGCCGCCATCGCCCTGCACGAGTCCGGCACGCTGGAGCGGTACCGGGTGGAGCTGATCGGTGCGCGGGTCGAGGCGATCCACAAGGCTGAGGACCGCGACCGGTTCAAGGACGTGGTGCGGGCAGTCAAGACCGCCATCGGTCACGGTGAGTCCGCCCGCTCCGTCATCTGCCACTCGATGGAGGAGATTCTCGCCGGAGTGGAGGAGCTCGGCGGCTACCCCGTCGTCGTACGGCCCTCCTTCACGATGGGCGGCGCCGGCTCGGGCTTCGCCCACGACGAGGAGGAGCTGCGCCGCATCGCCGGCCAGGGGCTGACGCTCTCCCCGACCACCGAGGTGCTCCTGGAGGAGTCGATCCTCGGCTGGAAGGAGTACGAGCTGGAGCTCATGCGCGACAAGCACGACAACGTGGTGGTCGTCTGCTCCATCGAGAACCTCGACCCGATGGGCGTGCACACCGGCGACTCCATCACGGTCGCCCCGGCCATGACGCTCACCGACCGGGAGTACCAGCGGCTGCGGGACATCAGCATCGCCGTCATCCGTGAGGTCGGGGTCGACACCGGTGGCTGCAACATCCAGTTCGCGGTCAACCCGGAGGACGGGCGGGTGATCGTCATCGAGATGAACCCGCGGGTCTCCCGCTCCTCGGCGCTCGCCTCCAAGGCCACCGGCTTCCCGATCGCCAAGATCGCAGCCAAGCTGGCCATCGGCTACACCCTCGATGAGATCCCCAACGACATCACCCAGCAGACGCCCGCCTCCTTCGAGCCGGTGCTGGACTACGTCGTGGTGAAGGTGCCCCGCTTCGCGTTCGAGAAGTTCCCGGCCGCGGACTCCACCCTGACCACCACCATGAAGTCGGTCGGCGAGGCGATGGCGTTCGGCCGCAACTTCGCCGAGGCGCTCAACAAGGCGCTGCGCTCCCTGGAGAAAAAGGGGTCCCAATTCCGCTTCACCGGTGACCCGGGGGACAAGGAAGCCCTGCTCAACCTGGCGAGGACGCCCACCGACGGCCGGCTCAACACCGTCATGGAAGCCATCCGGGCCGGTGCCACGGCGGAGGAGGTGGTGGCCGCCACCGGGATCGACCCCTGGTTCACCGACCAGCTCTTCCTCATCCACGAGATCGCCACTGAGATGGCAGCAGCCGAGAAGCTCACTCCCGGCCTGTTGGCGAATGCCAAGCGGCACGGCTTCTCCGACTCCCAGATCGGCGAGATCCGGGGCCTGCGCGAGGATGTGGTCCGCGAGGTCAGGCACGCGCTGGGGATCAGGCCGGTCTACAAGACCGTGGACACCTGCGCCGCCGAGTTCGCCGCCCGCACCCCGTACTGCTACTCCTCCTACGACGAGGAGTCCGAGGTCACCCCCCGGGAGAAGCCGGCAGTGATCATCCTCGGCTCCGGGCCGAACCGGATCGGCCAGGGCATCGAGTTCGACTACTCCTGTGTGCACGCCTCCTTCGCCCTGCACGACGCGGGCTACGAGACCATCATGGTCAACTGCAACCCGGAAACCGTCTCCACCGACTACGACACCTCCGACCGGCTCTACTTCGAGCCGCTCACCCTCGAGGACGTCCTGGAGATCGTCCACGCCGAGCAGCAGGCGGGTCCCGTCGCGGGGGTCATCGTCCAGCTCGGCGGGCAGACGCCGCTCGGGCTCGCCCAGGCGCTGAAGGACAACGGCGTACCCATCGCCGGGACCTCTCCGGAGGCCATCAACCTCGCCGAGGAGCGCGGACAGTTCGGCCGCGTCCTGAGCGAGGCCGGTCTGCCCGCACCCAAGCACGGCACCGCCTTCTCCTTCGAGGAGGCCAAGAAGATCGCGGCCGGCATCGGGTACCCGGTCATGGTCCGTCCCAGTTATGTCCTCGGTGGCCGGGGCATGCAGATCGTCTACGACGAGCCCTCCCTCGCCGAGTACCTCGAGCGCCATGCCGGCCTGGTCTCCGATCACCCGGTTCTCATCGACCGCTTCCTCGACGACGCCATCGAGATCGACGTCGACGCGCTCTACGACGGCCGGGAGCTCTACCTCGGCGGGGTGATGGAGCACATCGAGGAAGCCGGTATCCATTCCGGCGACTCCGCCTGTGCGCTGCCCCCGATCACCCTGGGCGGCTTCGACATCAAGCGCCTGCGGACCTCCACCGAGGCCATTGCCGCCGGGGTCGGCGTCCGGGGTCTGATCAACATCCAGTTCGCCCTGGCCGGGGACATCCTGTACGTCCTGGAGGCCAACCCCCGGGCCTCCCGGACGGTCCCCTTCACCTCCAAGGCCACGGCGGTTCCGCTCGCCAAGGCCGCCGCCCGGATCTCCCTGGGCGCCACGGTGGCGGAACTGCGGGCCGAAGGGCTCCTGCCGAAGTCGGGTGACGGCGGGACCCTGCCGCTCGACGCACCGATTTCCGTCAAGGAGGCCGTCATGCCGTGGAACCGCTTCCGCGACGTGCACGGCCGGGGCGTGGACACCGTGCTCGGGCCCGAGATGCGCTCCACCGGCGAGGTCATGGGCATCGACTCCGTCTTCGGCACCGCCTACGCGAAGTCACAGACCGCGGCCTACGGAGCGCTGCCCACCAAGGGCCGTGCCTTCGTCTCGGTCGCCAACCGGGACAAACGGGCGATGATCTTCCCCGCCCGCGCCCTGATCGAACACGGTTTCGAGTTGCTGGCGACCTCCGGCACCGCGGAGGTTCTCCGGCGCAACGGCATCCAGGCGGCGGTGGTCCGCAAGCAGAGCGAGGGCGAGGGGCCGGGCGGGGAGAAGACCATCGTCCAGCTGATCCACGACGGACAGGTCGACCTGATCGTCAACACGCCCTACGGTACCGGCGGCCGCCTCGACGGCTACGACATCCGCACCGCCGCCGTGGCCCGTTCGGTGCCCTGTCTGACGACGGTCCAGGCGCTTGCCGCCGCAGTCCAGGGCATCGACGCGCTCGCCCGCGGCGAGGTCGGTGTCCGTTCCCTGCAGGAGCACGCCGAACACCTGACGGCGGCCCGCACCCGGTAGGCAGTCCGGGGGCGGGGGCGCCGGCCGGCGCCCCCGCCCCCGCAGCAGCACACGAAGGGCCCCATGTACCCCCTCCTCTTCCGTACCGTCCTCCAGCGGATGGACCCCGAGCAGGCGCACCACGCGGCGTTCCGCGCCATCCGTGGTTCGGCCGCCGTTCCGGGCCTGCGCTCCGCGGTCCGCCGCGTGACCGCGCCGGAGTACCCGAGCCTGCGCACCCGGGCCTTCGGTCTCGACCTGCCCGGGCCCTTCGGCCTCGCCGCGGGTTTCGACAAGAACGCCGTCGGCATCGACGGTCTGGCGATGCTGGGCTTCGACTTCGTGGAGATCGGCACCGTCACCGCACGGCCACAGCCCGGAAACGATCGGCAGCGGCTGTTCCGGCTCCCTCAGGACCGGGCCCTCATCAACCGGATGGGCTTCAACAACGACGGCTCCGCCGCGGTGGCGGCACGTCTGGCGCGGCGCCGGGCCGGTGTCCGCAGCCCTTTCCGGCCCGGCACCGTGGTGGGCGTCAACATCGGCAAGACCAAGGCCGTGCCCGAGGCCGAGGCGGTCGCCGACTACGTCACCAGCACCGAACGACTGGCGGCGCACGCCGACTACCTGGTCGTCAACGTCTCCTCGCCCAACACGCCGGGACTGCGGGATCTCCAGGAGGCCGACCGGCTGCGGCCGCTGCTCGGAGCCGTCCGCGAGGCCGCCGACCGGACCACGGGCCGGCGCGTGCCGCTGCTGGTCAAGATCGCTCCCGACCTCGCCGACGAGGACGTCGACTCCCTCGCCGATCTCGCACTCGACCTCCGTCTGGAAGGCATCATCGCGACCAACACCACCATCTCCCGGGAGCGGCTGCGCACCCCGGCAGGAGCGGTCGCGGCCTGCGGTCCGGGCGGACTGTCCGGTGCCCCGCTGAAGGAGCGGTCCCTGCAGGTCCTGCGCAGACTCCACACGCGGGCGGGGGACCGTCTCACCCTGATCGGCGTGGGCGGTATCGAGACCGCCGAGGACGCCTGGCGCCGGATCCTCGCCGGTGCCTCCCTGGTGCAGGGCTACACCGCCCTGGTGTACGAAGGGCCCGGCTGGCCCCGGGCCCTGCACCGCGGGCTGGCCGAGCGGCTGGCGGCCAGTCCGTACGCGACCCTCTCCGACGCCGTCGGCGCCGATACCCGGACGGACACGTGAACGCCGCTGCGGAGCCCTTCGGCTCCCGGCTGCGACGGGCGATGGACACCCGGGGCCCGCTGTGCGTCGGCATCGACCCGCACGCCTCCCTGCTGACCGGCTGGGGGCTCCGGGACGATCTGGACGGCCTGGAGCGGTTCAGTCGCACGGTCGTGGAGGCGCTGGGCGACCGGGTCGCCGTGCTCAAGCCGCAGAGCGCGTTCTTCGAGCGCTTCGGGTCCCGGGGAACCGCGGTCCTGGAACGGACGGTCGCCGATGCCCGGGCGGCCGGTGCCCTCGTGCTGATGGACGCCAAGCGCGGGGACATCGGTACGACCATGGCGGCCTACGCGGCCACCTACCTCGATCCCGGCTCCCCGCTCTTCAGCGATGCGGTGACACTGAGTCCCTTCCTGGGCTTCGGTTCCCTCCGGCCGGCGCTGGAGGCGGCACGGGCGAGCGGTTCCGGCGTCTTCGTGCTGGCCATGACCTCCAATCCGGAGGGCGCCGAGGTGCAGCTCGCGGTCCGCGCCGATGGGCGCACCGTGGCCGGCACGGTGCTCGGCCATCTCCGGGCCGAGAACGCCGCAGCCGCCCCCATGGGGTCCTGCGGTGCGGTCGTGGGCGCGACTCTGGGAGAGACCGGCGAGGATCTGCGGATCAACGGTCCGCTGCTCGCTCCCGGCATCGGGGCTCAGGGAGCCACGGTCACCGATCTTCCGCGTCTCTTCGGCGGTGCGTTGCACCAGGTGGTGCCCAGCGTGAGCCGCGGGGTGCTCCGTCACGGCCCCTCGGCGACCGCGCTGCGGGACGCCGCGGACCGGGAGCGGGAGCTGCTCGCGGAGGCCCTGAACTGAGCCGCCGCCGCGACGGCGCCCCCGCCGCGGACGCCGAAGGCCCGAAATCGGCGCCAATATGCCCGATAAGCCCTGATCGAGCCACGCTGACCAGGACTTCTCGTCCATTCTCGCTGACTGGAGCGGCAACGGGCGCTAGTCTCCGTGTGGAGGCGTCCGCCGAGGACGTTGCTCGTTGCCCCGCACTGGAGCGGGGCGGCGAGGTTCCACCCCGGTCCATATCCGTCAGTCCTATACCTGAGGTGAACGGCGTGGCTCTTCCGCCCCTTACCCCTGAACAGCGCGCTGCCGCGCTCGAGAAGGCCGCTGCGGCCCGCCGGGAGCGCGCCGAGGTCAAGAACCGGCTCAAGCACTCCGGCGCATCGCTCCATGAGGTCATCAAGCAGGGCCAGGAGAACGATGTCATCGGAAAGATGAAGGTGAGTGCCCTACTGGAATCCATGCCGGGCGTCGGCAAGGTCCGGGCCAAGCAGCTCATGGAGCGGCTCGGGATCTCCGAGAGCCGCCGTGTCCGCGGGCTCGGCACGAATCAGATCGCCGCTCTGGAGCGCGAGTTCGGCGGCGGTCCGTCCTGAGATTTCGCCCCTCCGCGGGGAACCGGGATAATCGCCCGCATGAGCGCTGCATCCCGGGGCAAGCCCCACTCGACCTCGGACGGTCGTCCGCGTCTGACCGTGCTCTCCGGCCCCTCCGGGGTGGGCAAGAGCACGGTCGTCGCGCATCTGCGCAAGGCCCACCCCGAGGTGTGGCTCTCCGTCTCCGCGACCACCCGAAAACCGCGTCCCGGTGAACGGCACGGCGTGCAGTACTACTTCGTCCAGGATGAGGAGTTCGACAAGCATGTCGCCAATGGAGAACTGCTGGAGTGGGCGGAGTTCGCCGGCAACCGGTACGGCACACCCCGGCGGGCCGTGCTGGAGCGGCTGGAGGCCGGTGAGCCCGTTCTTCTGGAGATCGACCTCCAGGGAGCGCGGCTGGTCCGGCAGTCCATGCCCGATGCCCAGCTCGTCTTCCTCGCCCCGCCCGGCTGGGATGAGCTGGTACGGCGGCTCACCGGCCGCGGGACCGAGAAGCCCGAGGTCATCGAACGCCGGCTGAAGGCGGCCCGGACCGAGCTGGCCGCCGAATCGGAGTTCGACACCACCCTGGTCAACACGTCCGTCGAGAAGGTCTCCGCGGAGCTGCTAGCCTTGATGGGGATCTCCTGATCCTTCTTGAATTCTCTTCACCCTCCTCCGGAAGGCAGAGCGTGTCCTCTCCCATCACCACGCCCGAGGGCATCATCAACCCGCCGATTGATGAGCTGCTCGAGGCCACCGACTCGAAGTACAGCCTGGTGATCTACGCGGCCAAGCGGGCCCGTCAGATCAACGCGTACTACTCGCAGCTCGGCGAGGGTCTGCTCGAGTACGTCGGTCCGCTGGTGGACACCCACGTTCATGAGAAGCCGCTGTCGATCTCGCTCCGCGAGATCAACGCCGGTCTCCTCACCTCCGAGGCCGTCGACGGCCCCACGGAGAAGTAACCCACCGCGTCGCACCCGGGCCCGGCAGCATGGCTGCCGGGCCCGTGGTGCGTCCACCGCCGGGTGATGCAGGATGGGGGCGACATCACGTCTGTGCGGGGAGAGAGACCAGCGATGAACAAGCCCAGGGTCGTCCTCGGGGTCTGCGGCGGTATCGCCGCCTACAAGGCGTGCGAGCTCCTGCGCCGCTTCACCGAGTCCGGCCATGACGTGCAGGTGGTGCCCACCGCATCCGCGCTGCGCTTCGTGGGCGAGCCGACCTGGGCGGCCCTCTCCGGCCACCGGGTGTCCAGCGAGGTGTGGGAGTCCGTCCACGAGGTGCCGCATGTCCGGATCGGGCAGGCGGCCGACCTCGTGGTGGTCGCGCCCGCCACCGCCGACCTGCTCGCCAGGGCTGCTCACGGGCTGGCCGACGACCTGTTGACCAACACGCTGCTGACGGCGCGCTGTCCCGTCATCTTCGCCCCCGCCATGCACACCGAGATGTGGGAGCACCCGGCCACCCGGGAGAATGTGGCCACCCTGCGCCGCCGAGGGGCGTTCGTCATCGAACCCGCGGTGGGAAGGCTCACCGGGGCGGACACCGGCCGGGGCCGCCTGCCCGAGCCCGGGGCGGTCTTCGACGCCTGCCGACGGGTGCTCGCCCGCGGGCCACGCGCCCTGGAGCCGGACCTGGCCGGCCGGCACGTCGTGATCAGCGCCGGAGGCACCCGGGAGCCGCTCGATCCCGTGCGCTACCTCGGCAACCGCTCCTCCGGAAAGCAGGGTTACGCGCTGGCACGCACCGCACTGGCGCGTGGGGCCGGGGTGACCCTGGTCGCGGCGAACACCGAACTCCCGGACCCTGCGGGAGCGGAGGTGGTCCGGGTGGGCACCGCGGAGGAGCTCCGGGAGGCGGTGGTCAAGGCCGCGGCCGGGGCCGATGCAGTGGTGATGGCCGCCGCGGTGGCCGACTTCCGGCCCGCCGGCCGCGCCCAGGGCAAGATCAAGAAACGGGAGGGGGTGGACCCGGAGGCGGTGGCGCTCGTCCGCAACCCCGATATCCTCGCCGAGCTCTCCGTCCGGCGGGCCACCCCCGGACAGGTGGTGGCGGGCTTCGCAGCCGAGACCGACGACGTCTTGGCCAACGGCCGTGCCAAGCTGGTCCGGAAGGGCTGCGATCTGCTGGTCGTGAACGAGGTCGGTGACGGACTCGCCTTCGGAACGGACGGGAACGAAGCCGTCATCCTCGAGGCCGGCGGGGCGGAGACCCGGGTCCCCTACGGGCCGAAGGAGGAGCTGGCCGACCGGGTGTGGGACACCATTGTCCGGACTCTGGAAAGCCGTGGAGATCAGCAGCCTGCCGGGGGCTGACCCTCCGCACCCGGAGACCGATACACTGACGCGTGACCGCCCGGCCGATCCGCCGGGACGGCCGTCAGATTCTCAGTCAGCAGCCGCTGCAACCCCAGGGAGCGATGTGTCCCGCCGCCTCTTCACCTCCGAATCCGTCACCGAGGGTCACCCTGACAAGATCGCTGATCAGATCAGTGACACCATCCTCGACGCCCTGCTCAGGGAGGACCCCTCCTCCCGGGTGGCGGTGGAAACCCTGATCACCACGGGCCTGGTGCACGTGGCCGGTGAGGTCACCACCAAGGCGTACGCCCCCATCGCGACGCTGGTGCGGAACAAGGTCCTGGAGATCGGTTACGACTCCTCCAAGAAGGGCTTCGACGGCGCTTCCTGCGGGGTGCAGGTGTCGATCGGCGCGCAGTCCCCGGACATCGCGCAGGGTGTGGACAGCGCGTACGAGCTGCGCGTGGAGGGTGACGAGGACGAACTGGACCGCCAGGGCGCCGGTGACCAGGGGCTGATGTTCGGGTTCGCCTGCGACGAGACGCCCGAGCTGATGCCCTTGCCGATCACGCTGGCGCACCGGCTGTCCCAGCGGCTGTCGGAGGTACGGAAGAACGGCACGGTCCCGTACCTGCGTCCCGACGGAAAGACCCAGGTCACCATCGAGTACGACGGCGACAAGGCGGTACGGCTGGACACGGTGGTGGTCTCCAGCCAGCACGCTTCGGACATCGATCTCGACTCGCTGCTGGCCCCGGACATCCGGGAGTTCGTGGTGGAGCCGGAACTGGCGGCCCTGGTCGCGGACGGGATCAAGCTCGACACCGGTGACTACCGGCTGCTGGTGAACCCGACCGGGCGGTTCGAGATCGGCGGTCCGATGGGTGACGCGGGGCTGACCGGCCGGAAGATCATCATCGACACCTACGGAGGGATGGCCCGGCACGGTGGTGGCGCCTTCTCCGGCAAGGACCCCTCCAAGGTCGACCGGTCCGCTGCCTACGCGATGCGCTGGGTGGCCAAGAACGTCGTGGCGGCAGGGCTGGCCTCACGCTGCGAGGTGCAGGTCGCCTACGCCATCGGCAAGGCCGAACCCGTCGGACTCTTCGTGGAGACCTTCGGTACCGCCGTGATCGAGACCGCCACCATCGAGAAGGCCATCACCGAGGTCTTCGACCTGCGCCCGGCCGCCATCATCCGGGACCTGGACCTGCTGCGGCCCATCTACGCACAGACCGCCGCCTACGGTCACTTCGGGCGCACCCTGCCCGACTTCACCTGGGAGCGCACCGACCGCGTCGACGCCCTCCGGGCAGCCGCAGGCCTGTAGGGCGCCGAAGGGGCGGTGCCGGGGCCCGGCACCGCCCCGCCCGTCTGGTGTACTGGGCCGGTGAGCAGTGAGCAGGACAGCCACCGGCCGAACCCCCCGGCGGCAGACCGCCCGGGGGCGGAGCAGCTCGCACTCATCCGGCAGGAGAGTCCGGCCGGCCCGCCCCGCGCACGGCCCCGCACCTGGCGTGGCGCCGCGCTGGCCGAGCGGCTCCCGGTCGCCCGCGTCCTGGTGGACAAGGGCCTGGTGCACCTCGACCGGTGCTTCGACTACGCGGTGCCCGCCGCGCTGGACGCCGAGGCCCAGCCGGGTGTCCGGGTCCGGGTCCGCTTCGGAGCGGGGGAGCGGAACGGCCGCCGCGAAGGCGGACGGCTCATCAACGGCTTCGTCCTCGAACGCGCCGCGGCGAGCGACTTCCCCGGAGTGCTCGCCCCGATCGCGCAGGTGCTGTCCACCGAACCCGTCCTCACTCCCGGACTGACCCGGCTGTGCCGCGCGGTGGCCGATCGCTACGCCGGCGCCCTGGCCGATGTCGTACAGCTGGCCGTGCCGCCCAGGATGGCCCGCGCCGAGCAAAAACCCTCGCCCGCGCCCCAGGCTCCGCCCCCCGCCCCGGAACCCGGCAGCTGGCAGCGGTACCCGCAGGGCCCCGGGTATCTGCGTGCCCTCGCCCGCGGTGACTCCCCGCGGGCCGTGTGGACAGCTCTCCCCGGCCCCGGCTGGCCCGAGGAGCTGGCCCGCGCCCTGGCCACCTCCCTGGCCACCGGCCGGGGAGCCCTGGCCGTGCTGCCCGACGGCCGGGCAGCGGCCCGCGTCGATGCCGCCCTCACCGCCCTGATCGGAGCCGGCCACCATGTGCTGCTCACCGCCGACTCCGGCCCGGAGGCGCGCTACCGCCGCTGGCTCGCCGTCAGCCGTGGCTCGGTGCGTGCCGTCGTCGGTACCCGGGCCGCGATGTTCGCTCCGGTCCGGAGCCTGGGACTGGTCGCGCTCTGGGACGACGGCGACTCCGCGCACAGCGACGACCACGCCCCTCAACCGCACGCGCGCGAGGTGCTCGTCCTGCGCGCCGCTCAGGAGGGTGCGGCCCTGCTGCTCGGAGGCCACGCCTGCACGGCGGAGGGGGCTCAGCTCGTTGAGACGCGCTGGGCGGCTCCGCTGAGCGCGGAGCGCGTCACGGTGCGCACCGCCGCCCCCAGGGTCCGGACGGTGGATGCCTTCGACGAGGCCCGGGACGCGGCGGCGCGCAGCGCCCGCCTGCCCACCCTGGCCTGGCAGACCCTGCGCGAGGCGCTCCGGCTCGGCCCGGTGCTCGTCCAGGTGCCGCGCCGGGGGTATGTTCCCCGGCTGGCCTGCGAACGCTGCCGGGAGCCCGCCCGCTGTCCGCACTGCCGAGGGCCTCTCGAGGCGACCGGCAGCGGCACCGCGCTGCGGTGCGGCTGGTGTGCCCGCGAGACCGGCGACTGGCACTGCCAGGAGTGCGGCAGCGGCCGGCTGCGGGCCCAGGTGGTCGGGGCCAAGCGCACCGCGGAGGAGCTCGGACGGGCCTTCCCCGCCGTCCCGGTGCGCACCTCGGGCCGCGATCACATCCTGACGTCGGTACCCGACCGGCCTGCGCTCATCGTGAGCACTCCGGGCGCCGAACCCGTGGCGGAGGGCCCCGGGTACGCGGCCGCCCTGCTGCTGGACGGCTGGGCACTGCTCGGCCGGGCAGACCTGCGGGCCGGGGAGGAGGCGCTGCGACGCTGGCTGAACGCAGCCGCCCTGGTGCGGCCGGCCGGGGAGGGAGGCACGGTGGTCGCCCTCGCCGACCCGGCGCTGCGGCCGGTCCAGGCTCTGGTGCGCTGGGACCCCGCCGGGCATGCCGGGCGGGAGCTTGCCGAGCGGGCCGTCCTGGGCTTTCCTCCGGTCTCCCGGATGGCGGCCGTCAGCGGCTCGCCGGAGGCCGTCACCGCACTCCTGCAGACCGCGGAGCTGCCGCCGGACGCCGAAGTCCTGGGGCCGGTGCCGCTGCCGCTCGGCCCGCCCGGCAGCCCGCGCCGGCCGGGCGGCCCGCCCCCCGGGGAACAGTGGGCACGAGCCCTGGTCCGGGTGCCGCCGGGCAGCGGCGGGGCACTCGCCGCCGCCCTGCGGACCGCCCGGGCTGCCCGGCTGACCCGTCGTGACCCGGCCGTCGCCCGGGTCCGTGTCGACCCGCCCGACATCGGCTGACGGTTCCCGGGCCGACCCGTCTCCCGGTCAGCCGCCGTGCGGGGAAGGAAACGGGCCAGGACGGCCGGGAGCGGAGCGCGCCCCGGGCACCAGCGGCGCCGTCGGCGCTGCAACAGACCCCTGCTGCCGGTCCGCAGGAAGCGACGACCGTCCCGACGTCCGGCGCGAGCCGTAGCGGCGGTGCACCGCCTGCTTGGTGACACCCAGCGCCGAGCCGACGGCGTCCCACGAGAAGCCCAGCGAGCGGTCGAACTCCACGGCCGCCGTCACCAGGGTCTCCACGCTGTCCCGGAGCTCCTGGGCCAGCCGCACGGTCGGCGCCGGCGCTCGCCCGTAGACGACGAACCCGGCGGAGGGGCCGGTCTGTCGTGGGCGGTACACATTGCCCAGCTGGGCGGTCAGCGTCCGCAGCGCGTCCGCCTGCCGGCGGACCCGCTCGATGTCCCGCACCAGCAGATGCAGGCTGGCCCGTGCCTGAGCGTCAGGGGTGGCGTGGTCGGCCATCAGAACTAGCCTCTCGAACCGGCGTGAAGGTGCGGACCGCAAGCGGTCCCTGGCGGTCAATCCGACAGGTCCAACGCGTCACCCAAGCAGGGGTCACGCTTCCGGGGCGTGACAACTCACCGGCGGAGCGCCCCGGGGCCCCGCACTCCCGAAGAACCGGGCCGGCTGCGGACGTAGACTGTGGCGCCACCGCTCACCGGGGCCGCAGCCGCACCGGGTCCCGGCCGCCGACCGATTCCGCACGTCCCACACAAGAGGTGACCCCCACACGATGAGGCTTGTCTTCGCAGGCACCCCCGAGGTGGCCATCCCGGCTCTGGACGCCCTGCTGACCTCGGGCCGCCACGAGGTCGCGGCAGTCGTCACCCGCCCGGACGCCCCGTCCGGCCGCGGGCGGCGCCTGGTGTCCTGCCCGGTCGCCCAGCGCGCCGAGGAGGCCGGACTCGAGGTGCTCAAGCCCGCCCGGCCGGGGGACGGGGACTTCCTCGACCGGCTCCGCCAGATCGCCCCGGACTGCTGCCCCGTGGTCGCCTACGGGGCGCTGCTGCCGAGGGCGGCGCTGGACATCCCGCCGCTCGGCTGGATCAACCTGCACTTTTCGCTGCTGCCCGCCTGGCGCGGGGCCGCACCGGTCCAGCACGCCGTGCTGGCCGGCGACGACCTCACCGGGGCCACCACCTTCCGCATCGAGGAAGGGCTCGACAGCGGCCCGGTCTACGGCGTCCTCACCGAGGAGATCCGGCCCCGGGACACCAGCGGCGACCTGCTCACCCGGCTCGCCTTCGCGGGCGCAGGGCTGCTCACCGCCACCATGGACGGCATCGAGGACGGCAGCCTGACGCCGGTCCCGCAGCCCGCCGAGGGCGTCTCCAGAGCCCCCAAGATCGGCGTCGAGGACGCACGGGTGGACTGGACAGCGCCGGCCCAGCATGTCGACCGGGTGGTACGCGGCTGCTCTCCCGCGCCCGGTGCCTGGACCCTGTACGGGGGGGAACGGCTCAAACTCCGGCAGGTGGCCCCGGCACCGGAGCGCACCGACCTGATGCCCGGAGAGCTCAGCCCCGGCAAGCACAGTCTGCATGTGGGGACCGGATCGCACGCCGTCGAGCTGCAATGGGTGCAGCCCCAGGGCCGCAAGCCGATGTCCGCCGCGGACTGGGCCCGCGGTGCCCGCGTCACCCCCGGAAGCCGCCTCGGCACCTGAACCCGCCTGCGCCGCATCCGCGCAGGCCCGCCCTCACCTTCATCGGAGCACCACCTCTCGTGAGCAACCGGCCGCGCCGTCCCGCCCAGCCCTATCGCCGTCCCCGCAAGGATCCCGTACGAGTCCTCGCGTACGAGGCCCTGCGTGCCGTCGACGACCGCGACGCCTACGCCAACCTGGTGCTCCCGCCCCTGCTCCGCAAGGCCCGCGCGGCAGGTGGTTTCGACGACCGCGACGCCGCCCTGGCGACCGAGCTCGTCTACGGGACGCTGCGCCGGCAGGGCACCTACGACGCGGTCATCGCCAGGTGTGTCGACCGGCCGCTGCGTGAGGTGGACCCGCCCGTGCTGGACGTGCTCTCGCTCGGCGCGCACCAGTTGCTCGGCACGCGCATCCCGGCGCACGCGGCGGTCAGCGCCAGTGTCGAACTGGCCCGCGCCGTTCTCGGCGACGGCCGGGCGAAGTTCGTCAACGCGGTGCTGCGCAAGGTCGCCGCCCATGACCTGGACGGCTGGCTGGAGCGGGTCGCCCCACCCTACGAGGACGACGCCGAGGCCCACCTGGGCATCGTGCACGCCCATCCCCGCTGGGTGGTCTCCGCACTCTGGGACGCCCTGGGCGGCGGCCGGTCGGAGATGGAGGACCTGCTCGAGGCCGACAACGAGCGCCCCGAGGTCACCCTGGCCGCGCGTCCGGGGCGGGCCACCGCAGCCGAGCTCCTGACCGCGGACGCGGAGCCCGGCCGCTGGTCCCCCTATGCGGTGCGGCTGGCGGAGGGCGGTGACCCCGGAGCCCTGGAAGCGGTGCGGGACGGGCGGGCGGGAGTCCAGGACGAGGGCAGCCAGCTGGTCGCCCTCGCCCTCGCCGACGTCCCCCTGACCGGACGCGACACCCGCTGGCTCGACGGCTGTGCCGGACCCGGTGGCAAGGCCGCGCTGCTCGGCGGGCTGGCCGCTGCCCGCGGGGCCGTGCTGGTCGCCGCCGAGAAACAGCCGCACCGTGCCCGGCTGGTCGCCCGTGCGCTGGAGGGCAATCCGGGGCCGTACCAGGTGGTCACGGCCGATGGCACCCGCCCGGCCTGGCGTCCGGGGACCTTCGACCGCGTTCTCGTGGATGTGCCGTGCACCGGGCTCGGGGCGCTGCGCCGCCGTCCGGAGGCCCGCTGGCGGCGCCGGCCCGAGGACCTGGCACGCTTCGCGCCCCTGCAGCGCGGCCTGCTCCGCGAGGCACTCGCCGCGGTGCGGCCCGGCGGAGTGGTCGGGTACGCCACCTGCTCCCCGCACCTGGCCGAGACCCGTGCCGTCGTGGACGACATCCGCCGGGAGGTGCCCACCGAGTGGGTTGATGCCCGGCCGCTGCTGCCCGGTGTCCCCGGACTCGGCGACGGCCCGGACATCCAGCTGTGGCCGCACCGGCACGGCACCGACGCGATGTACCTCGCGCTGTTGCGGCGGACCGGCTGAGGGCGCGTGACCCGGGCGTCCCGGCCGTGTGGATGATACTGAATACTGAGACCATGGCACAGATCAATCCCAGCATGCTGTCCGCCGACTTCGCCCGGCTCGCCGAGGAGGCCGAGGCCGTGAAGGGCGCCGACTGGCTGCACGTCGACGTCATGGACAACCACTTCGTGCCCAACCTGACCCTCGGTGTCCCGGTGGTGGAAGCGCTGGCGAAGGCCACGGACACCCCTCTGGACTGCCACCTGATGATCGAGGATCCGGACCGCTGGGCGCCCGCCTACGTCGAGGCGGGCGCCGGCTCCGTGACCTTCCACGCCGAGGCCGCCGCGGCGCCCGTGCGGCTGGCCCGCGAGATCCGGGCCAAGGGCGCCCGCGCCTCCCTCGCGCTCAAGCCGGCCACTCCCGTCGAGCCCTATGAGGACCTGCTACCCGAGCTGGACATGCTGCTGGTCATGACCGTGGAGCCCGGCTTCGGCGGGCAGGCGTTCCTGGACCTCACCCTCCCCAAGATCCGCCGGGCGAGGCAGCTCATCGACCGCCACGGTCTGGATCTGTGGCTGCAGGTCGACGGTGGGGTGTCCGCCGAGACCATCGAGCGCTGCGCCGAGGCCGGGGCCGATGTCTTCGTCGCCGGCTCGGCCGTGTACGGGACCGATGACCCGGCAGCGGCCGTGCGGGCCCTGCGTCACCAGGCCGACGAGGCGGCGGCGCGTCGGGCCACCCGGTGACCCGTTTCCAGCCCGCCGCCGCGGAGCCGGTCGGCGGCTCCCCGGACCGGCTTCCCCCGCGCGCCGAATCTGCGAGGATGAGCACGCGGAGAACGACCGGGACACAAGCGGGAGAACAGTGAGGTGAGCGTGGTGTCGACCGGAAGGTCAGCCACTCGAATGGGCCCGGCGGAGCTGATGCAGGCCGCGGCCATGGCCCGCCGCTTCTACCTGGAGGGGAAGTCGAAGATCCAGATCGCGGACGAGTTCGGGGTCAGCCGGTTCAAGGTGGCCAGGGTGCTCGAGTCCGCCGTCGAGCACGATCTGGTGCGGATCGAGATCAGGGTGCCCGCCGAACTGGACGCCGACCGCTCCGACGCCCTTCGGGCCCGCTACGGGCTGCGCCACGTGGTGGTGGCCGAGGCTCCGGCCGATTCCTCCGACCTCACTTCCGATCCGGAGAACCTTGGTGAGATCGCCGCGGACCTGCTGGGCGAGCTGGTTTCCGAGGGCGATGTACTGGGGCTGGCCTGGGGCCGTTCCACCATCCACATGGCAGCGGCTCTGCGGGAGCTCCCGCCGTGCACCGTCGTCCAGCTCACCGGTGTGTACGACGCCGGCACCGCGGAGCGCGGCTCAGTGGAGGCGGTCCGCCGGGCAGCGGCCGTCGCAGGTGGAGAGGCTCACCCGATCTACGCGCCGATGCTGCTGCCCGATCCCCAGACAGCGGCGGCGCTGCGCGGTCAGACGGGCATCGCCGGGGCCTTCAAGTACTTCGACAAGGTGACCATCGCCGCGGTGTCCATCGGCTCCTGGGAGCCCGGCATCTCCACCGTGCACGACATGCTGACTCCTCAGGAGCGGGCGCACTACGCATCCCTCGGGGTGTCGGCCGAAATGTCGGCCCACCTCTTCGACGCCGACGGCCGCCGGATCGGCCGGGACCTGGGGGAGCGCTGCATCACGGTCGAGGCAGAGCGGCTGCGCCGGATCCCCGAGGTCGTCGCCATCGCAGGCGGCCGGCGCAAGGCCGATGCCATCGCCGCGGTGCTGCGTTCGGGCCTGGTGACGAGTTTGGTGACGGACACCGCGGCAGCCGACCAACTGCTGGCCGCGGCACCGGGACACCGTCCCGCGCTGGAGCGGGTGGACCCCGACCGCACCCCGGCCTGAGGGCGCTCGCGCGGGTGTCGGGCCGCCGGCCGCGCCCGCCCCTGCGACAGAACAGCCGTTCGCCCTCGGAGCCCCGATCGGCGATAATGCGGGAGGAGCCGCAGCCCGTGCGCGTGGGTACCGCGCCGTACCTGCGCAACGGCCCGTGCTGACTCCCCACCCGCCAGACCCAAACAACCGCAGGTGAGTGAGCCGGCATGAAATTTCTTCACGACGCCAAGCCCCCGTACGACCTGACGTACGACGACGTCTTCATGGTGCCCCGCCGGTCCGCGGTCGGCTCCCGGCAGAGTGTGGACCTGACCACCCCTGACGGGACGGGGACCACTATTCCCCTCGTGGTCGCGAACATGACGGCCGTGGCGGGGCGCCGGATGGCCGAGACCGTCGCCCGCCGGGGCGGCCTCGCCGTCATTCCCCAGGACATCCCGCTGGACGTGGTGGCCGAGGTCATCGGCTGGGTGAAGCGGCGGCATCCCGTGCTCGACACTCCGATCGTCCTGGCACCCTCGCAGACCGTGGCGGACGCGCTGTCCCTGCTCCCCAAGCGCGCGCACGGGGCCGGGGTGGTGGTCTCCGGCGGCCGCCCGGTGGGTGTCGTGACCGAGTCCGACCTGACGGGCGTGGACCGTTTCACGCAGCTCAGCGAGGTCATGAGCAGGGACCTGCTGCTGATCGACGCAGGAGTTGATCCCCGGGAGGCCTTCAACCGCCTGGACTCCGCCCACCGGAGGACCGCTCCGGCGGTCGACGCCGAGGGCCGCCTGGTCGGCATTCTCAACCGGAAGAACGCCCTGCGCGCCACGCTCTACACTCCCGCGACCGACGGTGCGGGCCGGCTGCGGGTCGCCGCGGCCGTCGGTGTCAACGGTGATGTCGCCGGCCGGGCGGCCGGCCTGCTGGAGGCCGGGGCCGACGTGCTCGTCGTGGATACCGCGCACGGCCACCAGGAGTCCATGCTCTCGGCACTGCGGGAGGTGCGCCGCCTCGACCCGCAGGTACCGGTGGCCGCGGGAAACGTCGTCGCCGCCGAAGGGGTCAGGGACCTCATCGGGGCCGGTGCCGACATCGTCAAGGTGGGCGTCGGCCCGGGCGCCATGTGCACGACCCGCATGATGACCGGCGTCGGCCGCCCGCAGTTCTCCGCCGTACTCGAGTGCGCCGCCGAGGCGAAGCGGTACGGCAAACACGTCTGGGCGGATGGTGGGGTCCGGCATCCGCGTGACGTCGCCATGGCACTGGCCGCCGGGGCGTCCAATGTGATGATCGGCTCCTGGTTCGCGGGGACCCACGAGTCGCCCGGGGACCTGCAGCAGGCCGCGGACGGACGGCTGTACAAGGAGAGCTTCGGCATGGCGTCGGCCCGGGCGGTCCGCAACCGCACCAGCGAGGAGTCGGCCTACGACCGGGCCCGCAAGGGACTCTTCGAGGAGGGCATCTCCACCTCCAGGATGTTCCTCGACCCGGCCCGCCCGGGCGTGGAGGACCTGATCGACACCATCATCGCCGGCGTCCGTTCGGCCTGCACCTACGCCGGTGCGGCCGGCCTCGAGGAGTTCACCGAGCGGGCCGTCATCGGGGTGCAGAGCGCCTCCGGCTACGCGGAGGGCAAGCCGCTGCACGCCAGCTGGTAGGAAGGGGAACCGGCCCGCGTCCCGCCGGCCCCCACGTGTTCTACTGCGGTGGTGCGACTGAACGACCTGGACGAACGCATCGTGCGCGCCCTTGCCGAGGACGCCCGGCGGTCCTACGCCGACATCGGCGCCGAGGTGGGCCTTTCCGCGCCCGCCGTCAAGCGCCGCGTCGACCGGCTGCGGGAGCAGAAGGCCATCACCGGGTTCACCGTGCGGGTGGACCCCACCGCGCTCGGCTGGGAGACCGAGGGCTTCATCGAGATGTACTGCCGTTCGAACACCTCTCCGCGGGATATCCGCCGCGCCCTGTCCGGCTACCCGGAAGTGGCGTCCGCGTCGACCGTGACCGGGGACGCGGACGCCGTCGTCCAGGTCTTCGCCTCCGACATGCGGCACTTCGAACAGGTCCTGGAGCGGATCGCGAACGAGCCTTTCGTGGAACGCACCCGCTCGGTACTGGTGCTCTCCCCCCTGCTGCGACGCTTCGCCACCGGCCCGTCCGCCTGACGGCTCCGCGGACTCCGGGCCGGTGGAAGAGCGCCGGCCAGAAGGCCTGCGCAACGAATCGCCGTCGGGACGGGCAAAGACGCAACGGATACCCGGTCGGAGCGCAAGGAAGGCGGCTTGTTGCGCGGGCGGACCGGCCCGTACCGTCGAAGGGCCCCTGACATCCGCACATCCGGCCCGCGAGGTTTCATGACGCCGCTGCGCATTGCGCTGTTCCAAGGCCCTGCCGGGGTTCCCGCGACCCCCGCTCAGAGCCTGGCCGCGCTCGATCGCGCCGCCCGCCGGGCCGCCGCCGGCGGGGCCCGGCTGCTGGTCACGCCCGAGCTGTCGCTCACCGGGTACGCCATCGGTGCCGCCGTCCCCGAGCTTGCTGAGACCGCTGATGGTCCTGCGGCCGGGGCGGTGGCACGCATCGCCGCCGCGCACCGGGTCGGCATCGTCTACGGCTACCCGGAACGCAGCGGGTGCGGGGTGCACAACTCCGTTCAGCTCATCGGCCCGGACGGTAGCCGGCTTGCCGGCTACCGCAAGACCCACCTGTACGGCACGTTCGAGACCACGTACTTCACCCCGGGTGACGAGCTCGTCGTGCAGGCGGAGTTCGACGGTCTCCGGGTGGGGCTGCTGATCTGCTACGACGTGGAGTTCCCCGAGACCGTGCGGGCGCACGCGCTGGCCGGCACCGAGCTGCTGCTGGTACCCACTGCCCTGATGCGGCCCTACGAGTTCGTCGCGCACACCCTGCTGCCCGCCCGCGCCTGGGAGAACCAGCTGCACCTCGCCTACGTCAACCGCTGCGGGCCGGAGGGTGACTTCGACTTCGCCGGACTCAGCTGTCTGGCCGGTCCGGACGGCACGGTGCGCGCCCGGGCGGGAGCCGGCGAGGAGCTCCTGCTGGCGGAAGTGGATCCCGCCCTGCTGCTGTCCTCCCGGGCGGCCAACCCCCATCTGCGTGACCGGCGGCCCGGCCTCTACGGGCCGCTCGCCTGAAGCCTGCCGCACCCCGCCCGCTGGTACCGCCCCGCACAACCCGCAGGAGAAGTACGCCATGACGTCCACCGTGCCCACCGCCGTCCACGACGAGCAGGCCGACGCCCACGCCCGGCCGCCGCTCACCATGTTCGGTCCGGACTTCCCGTACGCCTACGACGACTACCTGGCGCATCCCGCGGGACTCGGGCAGCTGCCGGCCACCGAGCTCGGCACCGAGGTCGCCGTCATCGGAGGCGGACTGTCCGGGATCGTCACCGCCTACGAGCTGATGAAGATGGGCCTGAAGCCGGTGCTCTACGAGGCCGACCGGATCGGCGGTCGGCTGCGGACGGAGACCTTCGAGGGCTGCGACCCGGACCTCACCGCCGAGATGGGGGCCATGCGGTTCCCGCCGTGCTCCACCGCGCTGAACCACTACATCGGTCTGGTGGGGCTGGAGACCCGGCCGTTCCCCAATCCGCTCGCCCCCGGCACGCCCTCGACGGTGGTCGATCTCAAGGGGGTCAGCCACTACGCCCGCACCCTGGACGACCTTCCCGAGGTCTACCACCGGGTGATGGAGGCGTGGAACAGCTGTCTGGAGGAGGGGGCCGGTTTCTCCGACATGCAGCGGGCGATCCGGGAGCGGGACGTGCCGCGGATCCGCGAAATCTGGGCAGGTCTCGTCGACAAGCTCGACAACCAGACATTTTACGGCTTCCTCTGCGACGCCCCGTCCTTCCGGTCCTTCCGCCACCGGGAGATCTTCGGCCAGGTCGGCTTCGGCACCGGCGGCTGGGACACCGACTTCCCCAATTCCATCCTGGAGATCCTGCGGGTGGTGTACACCGGCGCGGACGACGACCACCGCGGCATCGTCGGCGGCAGTCAGCAGCTTCCGCAGCGGCTGTGGGAGCGCGAGCCGGACAAGACCGTGCACTGGCCGCCGGGCACCTCGCTGCGCTCGCTGCACGGTGGGGCGCACCGTCCGGCCGTCACCCGGCTGCACCGCACCGCCGGCAACCGCGTCACCGTCACCGACGCGGCCGGGGATGTCCGCACCTACCGGGCCGCGGTCTTCACCGCGCAGTCCTGGATGCTGCTGTCCAAGATCGACTGCTCCGACGAGCTGCTGCCCATCGATCACTGGACCGCCGTGGAGCGCACCCACTACATGGAGTCCTCCAAGCTCTTCGTCCCGGTGGACCGCCCCTTCTGGCTCGATCAGGCCGTCGACGCCAGGGGCGAGCCGACCGGCCGGGACGTGATGAGCATGACGCTCACCGACCGGATGACCCGCGGCACCTATCTGCTGGACAACGGCCCCGGCCGGCCGGCCGTCATCTGCCTGTCGTACACCTGGTGCGACGACAGCCTGAAGTGGCTGCCGCTGGACGCGAACGAACGACTCGAGGTCATGCTCAAGTCGCTGCGCGAGATCTATCCGGGTGTCGACATCCGCAAGCACATCATCGGCAACCCGGTCACCGTTTCCTGGGAGAACGAGCCCTGCTTCATGGGAGCGTTCAAGGCCAACCTGCCCGGCCACTACCGTTACCAGCGCAGGCTGTTCACCCACTT
This sequence comes from Streptomyces sp. ACA25, assembly GCF_028200735.1. Classification (GTDB taxonomy): domain Bacteria; phylum Actinomycetota; class Actinomycetes; order Streptomycetales; family Streptomycetaceae; genus Streptomyces. The sequence goes on along the minus strand of NZ_JAQKPV010000009.1, from coordinate 21,389 downwards.
CATGCAGGACGGGCTGCCCGAGGACCGGCGGGGTCTGTTCCTCGCCGGGGACGACATCTCCTGGACCGCCGGCTGGGCGGAGGGTGCCGTGCAGACCGCCCTGAACGCGGTCTGGGGCGTGATGCATCACCTCGGCGGCGCCACCGACCCGGCGAACCCCGGCCCGGGTGACCTCTTCGACGAACTGGCCCCCGTCGAGCTGCCGGAGGACTGAGCCCGCCCGGCGGGGGAGTGAGGGGGCCGGGCGGACGCCTCCGGAAACTTCGCGCGGGGCTGGCCGGACGGGTCCCGACCGGTCACCATGGGGGTCGGGGCCCCGGGCCCCGGTCCGTGACCCGCCGGCACCGGAGGCAGCCACCGTGAACCCCGAAGCGCCGCCCGGCAACCCCCTGACCCGGCTCACCCCGGCGGAACTCCGCAGGCGCACCAGCGCGAAATGGCGGGCCTACCCCGAGGACGTGCTGCCGGTGTGGGTGGCGGAGATGGATGTCCCGCTCGCGGAGCCCGTCAGCCGGGTGCTGACCGAGGCGATAGCGCTCGGGGACACCGGCTACGCGGCGGGCACCGGCTACGCCGAAGCGCTGGGCGGCTTCTCGGCCAAGCGCTGGAACTGGGAGGTGGAGCCGGCGCGCACCGCGCTCGTCGCCGATGTCATGCAGGGCATGGTCGAGTTGCTGAAGCTCGTCACCCGGCCCGGCGACGCGGTGGTGGTCAGCCCGCCGCTCTACCCGCCCGTGTACTGGTTCGCCCGGAACCTCGGACGCACCGTCGTCGAGGCCCCGCTGGACGGCGCCGGACGGCTCGACCCGGCCGTCCTCGAGGACGCCTTCCGAGGTGCCGTCGCGGGCGGCCGCAGCGCCGCGTACCTGCTGTGCAGCCCGCACAACCCCACCGGGACCGTGCACACCGCCGCGGAGCTGGCCGCCCTCGCCGGGCTGGCGGACGCGTACGGAGTGCGGGTCATCGCCGATGAGATCCACGCACCGCTGGTCCCTCCGCCGGCGGAGCACGTCCCGTATCTCTCGCTGCCCGGTGCCCAGCAGGGGTTCGCCCTGCTCTCGGCGTCCAAGGCATGGAATCTTGCCGGACTGAAGGCAGCCGTCGCGGTCGCGGGCACGGAAGCGGCGGAGGATCTGGCCCGCCTCCCGGAGGAGGTCGGGCACGGTCCGAGCCACCTGGGCGTAATGGCGCACAGCGCCGCGTTCGCCGAGGGCGGCGCGTGGCTGGACGGCCTGCTGGCCGGACTGGACGAGAACCGCGGGCTGCTGGCGAGCCTGCTGGCCGAGCAGTTGCCACAGGTCCGGTACCGACAGCCGGAGGGCACCTATCTCGGCTGGCTCGACTGCCGGGAGCTGGGGCTCGGTCCCGACCCGGCCGCGGTCTTCCTGGAGCGGGGCCGGGTCGCCCTCACCGCGGGAACGGACTTCGGCACCGGCGGCGCCGGGCATGCCCGGCTGAACCTGGCCACCTCACCGGCCCTCCTCACCGAGGCCGTGCGCCGGATGGCCGCCGCCGTCTGACTCCGGTCCGGCAGCCGCCACCGTGCTCCGGCTGCCCCGGGCCAGCACACCGGCGGAGAGCATCAGCAGCGCCGTCGCGGCCGTCACCACCGCGAAGGACACCCGCAACGAGCTCAGCTCTCCGATCAGACCGATCAGTGTCGGTGCCAGGAGCCCGGTGGTGTACGTGATGGTGGCGACTCCGGCGATCGCCTGACTCGGCCGCGGACCGCTGTTCCCGGCCGCTGCGAACGCCAGCGGCACGACCACCGCGATGCCCATCCCGATCAGCGCGAACCCCGCGACGCCGGCGGCCGGGGTGGAGGCGGTCACCGCGAGCAGACCGCCGAGGGTGGCCAGCGCCCCGCTGAGGCGAACGGTCCGGACCGGGCCGAGGCGCCGTACCACCGCGTCACCGGCCAGCCTGGCCGTCGCCATGGTGCAGGCGAACGCGGTGTAACTGGCCGCGGCCACCGTCTCCGAGGCCCCGGTGATGCTCCGCAGATAGACCCCGGACCAGTCCATGCTCGCGCCCTCGGCGAGCACCGCGCACATCCCCACCGCGCCGATCAGCAAGGCGGAGCGCGGTGGCAGCGCGAAGCGCGGGGGTGCAGCTTCGCCCGGGGCCGGGCGGATGTCCAGCAGACCGCGGCCGGCCGGGGGAGCAAGGACGGCCAGCACCAGAGCAGCCGCCGTGAGGTGGATCCGTGCGTCGAGCCCGAGGTGGACCACCAGGACGCCGGCCGCCGATCCCAGTAGCGCACCGACGCTCCACAGTCCGTGCAGCCCGGACATGATCGACCGTCCGTAACCGAGCTCCACCTCCACACCCTGGGCGTTCATCGCCACGTCGCACATGCCGGCGGTCGCGCCGAAGACGGCGAGTGCCGCGCACAGCGTGACCAGCCCCGGGGCGAGCGCGGGCAGGGCGAGCGCCAGGCACCACAGGACCAGCAGGCGTCGCACCGCGGCCAGGGCGCCGTACCGGTGGAGGACCCGGCTCGCCAGCGGCATCGCGAGCGAGGCGCCGAGGGCGGGGAACGCCAGCGCGACCCCCAGCTGGCCCGTACTCAGCTCCAGGTGCTCCTGCAGCCAGGGAATGCGCGTGGCGAAGCTGCCGGTCACGGCTCCGTGCACGGCGAAGACTGCCCCGGCTGAGCGGCGGGCGGTCCGGAGGGAGGCGGAAGGCATGAGCGGTAAACTATCAGGAAGCCTGCCTGTTAGTAATACGGAATCTGCGAGGATCCCGGCCATGACCACTGCGCGCACCGCCACCCCCAGCACGGCACGCGCCATCAACGACCGCATCGCCCTGGAGCTACTGGCGGAGCGGGGCCCGTTGACGGCCGCCCAGCTCAAAGAGGCGACCGGCCTCTCCCGCCCGAGCGTCGCCGATCTGCTCGAACGCCTCGTCCGAAGCGGTCTGGTAACCGTCGTGGGGGAGTCCGGTGCCGACCGCCGCGGTCCGAACGCCCGGCTCTACGACCTTCTCGCGGACCGTGCCCATGTCGCCGCGCTGGACGTGCGCACGCGCAGTGTCACGGTCGCGCTCGCGGACCTGACCGGGCGGACCGTGGCGCGGGCGGCGCTGCCGGTCACCGCGGACCCCGGCCCGGACGGCTCCGGGGTGGTGACGGCGGCCGTCGGCACCCTGGACCGCGTGCTCCAGGACTCCGGCGTCACCGCCCTGCACACCGTGGTCATGGGTGTCCCCGGCCTCGTCGACCCGGCCACCGGGGCGCTCCGCCGGGTCAGCGCCCTGCCCGCCTGGCACGGCGAGCTGGTCGACGCCCTGCGCGGCCGGCCGGGCGGCCGCGTGCTGCTGGAGAACGAGGTGAATCTCGCCGGAATCGCCGAGCACCGGCTCGGGGCGGCCCGTGACCGGGACGCTTTCGTCCTGCTGTGGCTGGGACACGGCGTCGGTGCCGCCGTCGTGCTGGACGGGGTGCTGCGGCGTGGTGCTTCCGGAGGAACCGGGGAGATCGGCTTCCTGCCCGTGCCGGGCACCGGCGGCCTGCCCTCGGCCACCGGCTGTGACGGAGGTTTCCACGCCCTGGCGGGGGACACGGCGATCCGCGCACTGGCCCGCGAGCACGGTCTCGCGGTGCCCGCGACCGCCGAGGAACTGGTCCGCGCGGCAACCGGTGCCGGGGCAACCGGCCGGCACCGGGAATTCCTGCAGACCCTCGCCGGCCGGATCGCGGTGGCCGGTGCCGCGGTCACCTCGGTGCTCGACCCCGGATGCCTGGTTCTCGGCGGCGAGGTCGGACGCGCCGGTGGAACGGTCCTGGCGGCCGCGGTCGAAGGCCGGCTGGGCGCGCTGTCCCCCCTGCGCACCGAGGTGCGGCCCGCCACGGTCGAGGGCAGCCCGGTGCTCAGCGGCGCCCTGGTGACGGCGCTCGACGCCGCCCGCACGGAGTTGTTCACCGCGGACGCCGCGCAGCGTCCGTGAACAGCCGGGTCAGGCAGCCCCGCGGACGACGCCGGTGACGGTGCGGACCGAGGTTGATGCCCGCCTGCGTCGCCGACTCGGGGTTCGGTGATCGTGGGGTATCGGACCCCGGTCGCATGATCGCCACATGCCATGGTCGTCGAGAGAGTCCGAGCGGGTCTGCCCTACATCGGCGCGAGCGCGGGATCGATCGTCACCGGCCCCAGCATCGAACCCGTCTCCCCCATGGACGACCCCGCCGAGGCGCCGGACCTCACCGACCGCACCGGACTCGGTCTCGGTCTCGTCGACACGGTCATCATTCCGCACGCCGACGGTGCACTGCCGCCCTACCCGCCCGAGCTCATCGCCCAGGTCAGGCAGACCTACGGAACCGACTACCCGCTCACCTTCCTCGACGACGACCAGGCGCTCCTCGTCGAGAACGCACCGTCGGGCCTGATCTCCTCACCCTGACCGACCGCCCCTGCCGGGATCCGCGTCCGCCCGGCCACCGAGTCCGCATCCCGCACCTGCCGTCGCCGTGATGTGCGACTGCCCGGTATCTGTGAGCCACCGCACAGAAGCTGTCCGCGTGGGGGGCAGCCGGACGTGGCAGACTGAGGGGAGGAATCAATGACGCAAGCGCACTCCGGGGTCGGTGAAAATCCGAACCGGCGGTTACAGTCCGCGACCCGTCCGCAGCCAGCGGCCGGTTGACCAGGTGAAACTCCTGGACCGACGGTGAAAGTCCGGATGGGAGGCAGTGCGCGGCGGAGCAGGACGACAGGTGACCGCGCTGAGCGGTTCGCCGGTTGTGCCGAGGTGTGCCCGTGCGGGCTGCTCGTCGGCGCCGTCCCGGCTCCGTCCATGTTCCGCGCCCCGGAGTCCCTTGCCCGAGAAGGCAGGAGCATCCGGTGGGCCCCGCGGCAGTGCATGACACCGAGCACGCGGCGATGCGCCGCGCCCTTGTCCTGGCCGCCCGTGGACGCGGGCTCACCAGCCCCAACCCCGTGGTGGGCTGCGTCATCCTGGACGCCTCCGGTCGTGCCGTGGGCGAGGGCTGGCACAAGCGGGCCGGCGGAGCGCACGCGGAGATCCACGCGCTCGCCGAGGCCGGGGACGACGCCCGCGGCGGGACCGCCGTCGTCACTCTCGAGCCCTGCGACCACACCGGACGCACCGGCCCCTGCACCGGCGCGCTGATCGAGGCCGGGCTCTCCCGTGTGGTCTACGCGGTCGCGGACCCGCATCCGGCGGCCCGTGGTGGCGCGGACACTCTGGCCGCCGCCGGACTGGACGTCGAAGGCGGGTTCATGGCCCCCGAGGCCGAAGCCGTCAATACCGCGTGGCTCACCGCGGTCCGCCGTGGCCGCCCGCACGTGCACTGGAAGTACGCCGCGACCCTGGACGGCCGCGTGGCCGCCGCCGACGGCAGCAGCCGCTGGATCACCTCCCCCGAGTCCCGCGCCGACGTCCACCGGCTGCGTGCCGAGTCCGACGCCGTGCTCGTCGGGTCCGGCACCCTCCGCACCGATGACCCCCACCTCGCCGTCCGCGGCGTCGAGGGCGCAGCCCAGCCGCTGCGCGTGGTCGCCGACACCCGGGCGACGGTGCCGCCCACCGCCCGGGTGCTCGACGCCGTCGCACCCACCCTGATCGCCGTGGCCGAGGGCGCGGACACCCGGCACCTGCCGGACACCGACGTCGTGCGGCTGCCGCCCGGTGACCAGGGCACCGGCCTCTCCCTGACCGCCCTGCTCGCCGAGCTGTACCGGCGTGATGTCCGCTCCGTCCTGCTGGAGGGCGGCCCCACCCTCGCGGGCGCCTTCGCTGCGGCAGGTCTCCTCGACCAGGTCACCGGCTACCTGGCGCCCGCTCTGCTCGGCGCCGGCCCGCAGGTCCTGGGGGACGCCGGGATCACCAGCCTGGCGCGGGCCCTGCGGCTCCAGGTCACCGAGGTCGTCCGCATGGGGCCCGACGTGCGCGTCACCGCCGTTGCCGTCACCACCACCGAGGAGTTCTGAGTGTTCACCGGAATCGTCGAAGAGCTGGGCGAGGTCATCGCAGTCGAGGAGCGGGGTGACTCCGCCCGCTTCCGGGTCCGCGGCCCCCTGGTCACCCAGGACGCCCGCCACGGTGACTCGATCGCCGTCAACGGGGTGTGTCTGACCGTGGTGGAGACGGTCGGCGGTGAGTTCACCGCCGACGTCATGGCCGAGACCCTGCACCGTTCCGTTCTCGGCTCACTGACTCGCGGCTCCCGGGTCAACCTCGAACGACCCCTGGCCCTGGGGGGCCGGCTCGGCGGGCACCTCGTCCAGGGGCACGTCGACGGCACCGGTCACGTGCTCGCGCGCACTCCCGGTGAACACTGGGAGATCATCCGGATCGGGCTGCCCGCCGCACTCTCGCGCTACCTCGTCGAGAAGGGCTCGGTCACCGTGGACGGCGTCAGCCTCACCGTTGTGGAAGCCGCCGCCGACTCCTTCACCGTCAGCCTGATCCCCACCACCCTGAACCTGACCACCCTGGGGACCAAGCAGCCGGGAGATCCGGTCAACCTCGAGGTCGACGTCCTGGCCAAGTATGTCGAGCGGCTCCTCGAGCGGCGGGACGCCACCGCTCCCGGGCAGTCGGAGGCGGTCCGGTGAGCCTGCTGGACTCGCTCAACGGCACGGCCTTCGAGGTCTTCGGCCAGCGCGTCATCTGGTCCGACATGATCGGCAACCTCCTCGGGCTGACCGCCCTCGCCCTCGGCTGGCGCCGGTCCGTCTGGACCTGGCCGGTCCAGATCGCCTCCGGTCTCGTCCTCGTCGCGGCCTACGCCTCGGCCCAGCTCGGCGGCGGAGTCGGCAAGCAGCTGCTGGTCATCACCGTCGCGGTGTGGGGCTGGCGGCAATGGCAGCACGGACGGAAGGCGTCCGACGACGGCAGGGTCGCCGTCCGCTTCGCCACCCGGCGGGAACGCGGCCTGCTGGCCGCCGGCGCCGTCCTGGGCACCCTCGCCGTCGGAGGCCTGTTCACCGCGGTTCCGGAGCTGTCCTGGAACCCCTGGCCGGACGCCTACATCTTCGTCGGCACACTCGTCGCCATGGTGGCCCAGGCCCGTGGCCTCGTGGAGTTCTGGTTCGCCTGGCTGCTGGTCGACCTCGTCGGTGTCCCGCTCGCCTTCAGCAGCGGTCTGGCGTTCTCCGGCTTCGTCTACCTCGTCTACCTCGTTCTCGTCCTCTGGGGCCTGCGCGACTGGTGGCTGCGCTCGCGCCGGGCGCAGGCGCAGCCCCTCCTGGAAGGAGCAGCACCATGACCATGACCTCCAGCCGGCACCTCGCCCCGCAGACAGAGTGCGAGGACCTCGCCCTCGACCCGGTGGCCCACGCGGTCCGGGACATTGCCGCGGGCCGCCCCGTGGTGGTCGTCGACGACGAGAACCGGGAGAACGAAGGCGACCTCGTCATCGCGGCCGAGCACGTCACCCCCGAGACCGTCGCTTTCATGATGTCCGAGTGCCGCGGGCTGATCTGCGTGCCGATGGAACCCACCGCCCTCGACCGGCTGGATCTGCCGCAGATGGTCGGCGACAACACCGAGTCGATGGGCACCGCCTTCACCGTCTCCGTCGACGCCACCGCAGCCCACGGTGTGAGCAGCGGCATCTCCGCCGCGGACCGGGCCGCCACCATCCGGCTGCTCGCCGACCCGGCCGCCGTGTCCGCCGACTTCGCCCGTCCCGGGCACGTCTTCCCGCTGCGGGCTCGCCCCGGCGGGGTACTGGTCCGTGACGGCCACACCGAGGCGGGTGTCGATCTGGCCAGGCTCGCCGGACTCCGCCCGGCCGCCGCCATCGTGGAGATCGCCGGTGAGGACGGCGTCATGCTGCGTCTGCCGGAGCTGGTGCCGTTCGCCCGCAAGCACGGTCTGGCGATCATCTCCATCGAGGACCTGATCCGCTACCGCAAAGCCGCCGAGCCGGCTGTCCGCCGCGAGGCGGGCACCTTCCTGCCCACCGTGCACGGCGACTTCCGCGCCCACGGATACCGATCGACCGCCGACGGTGTGGAGCACATCGCCCTGGTCACCGGAGACCTCGGGGACGGCACCGACGTCCTCACCCGGGTGCACTCCGAGTGCCTGACCGGGGACATCTTCGGCTCCCAGCGCTGCGACTGTGGTCCCCAGCTGCGGGCCTCCCTGGAACGGGTGCGGGCCGAGGGCCGTGGCGTCGTCGTCTACCTCCGGGGACACGAGGGCCGTGGCATCGGGCTGATGTCCAAGCTCCGCGCCTACGAGCTGCAGGAGCGGGGCCGGGACACCCTCGACGCCAACCTCGAACTCGGCCTCCCCGCCGACGCCCGCGACTACGCCGCCGCCGCCCAGATACTGACCGACCTCGGAGTCGGCTCCGTGCGGCTCATGACGAACAACCCGGAGAAGACCGCCGCCCTCGTCCGGAACGGGGTGCGGGTGTCCGTCCGGGAGCCGATGCCCGTGCACGCCGGCGAGCACAACCTGCGTTACCTCCGCACCAAACGCGACCGGATGGGGCACGACCTGCCCGGTCTGGACGCCGCACCGGTCTCCGCCTGCATCAACCAGTGACGGCCAGCCGGCCGTCACGACGACCACCGCACCATCACACCAGCACTTCGGACGAGGAGAGACGTTGAGCGGCAAGGGCGCCCCCGAACTGACCGTGAAGAACTGCCAGGACCTGCGCGTCGCGGTCGTGGCCGCGCAATGGCACGACACCGTGATGGACGGCCTCGTCACCGGTGCCCTGCGCGCCCTGCGCGACCTCGGCATCGACGAGCCCACGCTGCTGCGCGTCCCCGGCAGCTTCGAGCTGCCCGTGGTCACCAAGGTGCTGGCGGGCCGCGGATACGATGCCGTGGTGGCGCTGGGCGTCGTCATCCGTGGCGGAACCCCGCACTTCGAGTACGTCTGCCAGGGTGTCACCCACGGCCTCACCCAGGTCAGTGTCGACACGGGTGTTCCCGTCGGCTTCGGCGTGCTGACCTGCGACACCGAGGAGCAGGCCCTGGACCGGGCCGGCCTGCCGGGATCACGTGAGGACAAGGGCCACGAAGCGGTCACCGCGGCGGTCGCCACCGCGGCGATCCTCCGAACGGTGTCCGAACCCTGGCGCTGACGCCGGCCGCGGGCCCGGCACCCCGTAGGCTGGGACCACCATGGCCCAGAAGACATTTGAGGAGCTCTTCACCGAGCTCCGGCACAAGGCCGCCACCGGCGACCCCAGCACCTCCCGCACCGCCGAACTGGTCGCCTCCGGCGTCCACACGATCGGCAAGAAAGTCGTTGAGGAAGCCGCCGAGGTCTGGATGGCGGCCGAGTACGAGGACACCGACCGGACCGCCGAGGAGATCTCGCAGCTGCTGTATCACCTGCAGGTGATGATGGTCGCCCGCGGGATCTCCCTCGACGACGTATACGCTCACCTCTGAGCCCGACGCCGTGACCCCCGCCCCCGCCACCGCCGGCGCCCGCCCTCCGTCCCACCGCGCCGAAGCCGACACGAAGGAACCTCGCCCCATGCTGCGCATCGCCGTCCCCAACAAGGGTTCCCTGTCCGAGCCTGCGTCGGCGATGCTCCGGGAGGCGGGCTACCGTCAGCGCAAGGACAACCGGGAGCTCGTCCTCGTCGATTCCGACAACCAGGTCGAGTTCTTCTTCCTCCGGCCCCGCGACATCGCTGTGTACGTCGGTTCCGGGAAGCTGGACATCGGCATCACAGGACGTGACCTGCTTCAGGACTCCGGCGCCGAGGCGGAGGAGATCCTGGAGCTCGGCTTCGCCGGGTCGACCCTCCGCTATGCCGCCCGGCCGGGCGGCGTCACCGACGTCACCGAGTTCGAGGGCCTGACGATCGCCACCTCCTTCTCCGGCGTGGTGACCCGTCACCTCGCCGACCACGGAGTGAAGGCGTCCGTCGTGCACCTTGACGGCGCCGTCGAGACCGCGATCCAGCTCGGGGTCGCGAGTGTGATCGCCGACGTGGTGGAGACCGGCACCACGCTCCGCAACGCCGGACTCGAGATCATCGGTGAACCGATCCTCGCCTCCGAGGCCGTGGTGATCCGCCGCACCGGTGAGGGCACCGAGGGCGTGAGGACGCAGCAGTTCCTGCGCCGTATGCAGGGCGTGCTGGTCGCCCGCCGGTACGTGATGATGGACTACGACATCCGGGCCGGACTCGTGGAGAAGGCCGTCGCCCTGACGCCGGGACTCGAATCACCCACGGTGTCCCCGCTGCACGACAAGGGGTGGGTCGCCGTGCGGTCCATGGTCCCCACCCAGCATGCCCAGCGCATCATGGACGACCTGTACGACCTCGGTGCCCGGGCCATCCTCACCACGGGCATCCACGCCTGCCGCCTGTGAACCGGTAAGGACCCTCTCCGTGACCTCCTCCGAGCACTCCGCTCAGACCTCCACCGGGTTTACCGACTTCCCGGTGACCTTCCGGCCCACCCGTACCCGCCTGGTCCTCCAGGCGGGCGGCGCCGTCACCTTCGCCGTGCTGACGCTCATCGCCGTGCTGCTGCCGGCCGGGGGGGCCGTGCCCTGGGGGCCGGTCGAGCGGGCAGCGATCGTCCTCAGCGCGTTGCTCGTGTGGGCTCTGCTGGCATTGCTGAGCAGGCCGCACGCGGTCGCCGGACCGGACGGGCTGACCGTGGTCAACCTGACCACCAAGCGTCACCTGGAGTGGGCGCAGATCGTCCGGGTCAACCTGCGCACCGGCGACTCCTGGGTGTCCCTGGACCTGGACGACGGCACCCCGATGCCCGTCATGGGCATCCAGCCGGGGCTGGAACGCCAACGGGCCCTTCGTGATGCCCGTACCCTGCGCTCCCTCGTGCAGCGCTACGGCACCGGACCCACCGACCGCTGACGTCAGGCCGGCGGCAGCCCGCCCGCCGCACCGCTGTTCCCCCGGCCCGACAGGACCTCGCCGTACGCCTGCATCAGATCCGGCAGCCGCAGGGTCGAGAGGTCCCGCCGGTCCGGCGGCGCGGAGAGCCGGGCCAGCCGCACGTCCCGGAACGAGCAGCTCGCCTCGTACAGGGTCCGCAGGAAACGCCCGTTGCCCAGGTCGTCGACCCACCCCTCGGCGACCACGTGCTCGCTGATGCTCCGCAGCTCCTCAAGCGCTTCCGCATCCCATACATCCCCGTTCTCCCCGGCCAGCAGCTCTCCGATCGCCGTCAGCTCGTCCGGCCGGTAGCTGGGGAAGTCCACGCGGGAGGAGAACCGTGACCCGAGGCCGGGGTTGGTGGCGAGCAGACGTTCCATGCCCTCCGGGTAGCCCGCCAGAATCACCACCAGATGCTCCCGGCAGTCCTCGGCCCGTTTGAGCAGTACCTGAAGCGCCTCGTCACCGTAGGCGTCACCGGTGCCGTACCCGGAGTGGACCAGCCCGTACGCCTCGTCGATGAACAGCACTCCGCCGAGGGCCGAATCGATCAGCCGATTCGCCTTCACCGCGGTCTGGCCCAGGAACTCACCCACCAGGTCGCCCCGCTGCGCTTCCACCAGGCGGTCACTGCTGAGCACTCCCAGCGCGTGGAACACCCGGCCCAGGATCCGGGCCACGGTCGTCTTGCCGGTGCCCGAGGGGCCGGTGAACACGTAATGCCGCTTCGGCGGCTGCACGGGGAGGCCCTGGCCGGACCGGAACCGGGCCATCCGCAGCTGGGCCGACACCGCCCGCACCTGTTCCTTGACCGGTTCGAGCCCGACCATCCGCTCCAGTTCGCCGAGAGCCCGGTCGAGCAGCCGGGGGTCGGGAACCGGAGGCAGGCCGCCGGCCGGGGCTCCTGGCCGGGTGGTGTGGCCGGCCTGGGAGCCCGGGGCGCTCCCAGGTGCTGCCTCCCTGCCGAGCGGCGCCGCCATTCGCGTCCCGGACCCCTCCGGCGGACCACCCGCTGACGGAGGGACGAACGGTGCGACCGTCTCCGGCAGGCCGTCACCGCCGTCGCCGTCGGCCAGGGCGGCCACCCGGTCCGCAGTGTCCATGAAGTCGGGATCGGACTTCTGCACCGCCCGGTACAGCGGAATGGCCGCGGCGCCGCGGCCACTGCCCTCCCGGGCCCTGGCCAGCCAGTACCGCAGCTCCTTGCGCTGCGGCTGCTCGCTGCGGCACCGCATCAGCGCGGCGGCCAGCAGCGGCTCCGCCTGGTCGAACATCTCCATCCGGACCCGCGCCATGCCGGCGAACAGTCCCGCCTCGACGCACAGTTGAGGGTCGTCGAGCAGCGACGACGTGTGCCGGAACAGGCCTTCCCAGTCCTTGGTCAGGTAGCACCGGCAGGCATGCAGGAAGCGAGTCCCGGTGTCGGACTCCAAGGGCGGGCACTGGGCCAGGGCCAGGTCGAGTTCCGGCATGCGCCGGCCGTCGAGCAATTGGGAAGCGTGAGCCAGCAGCAGATCGCGCGGGGTCTCCAGAACCGGCTGGACCCACCACCCGAGCCAGTACCAGGAACTCAGCGGACGCCGGTAGTGCGTCCGCTGCTCGCCGAACCGGTCCCGGTGCTCGTACATGCGCACCAGGGCGGTGGTGACGTCGGAGCGCAGCGCGTGCAGCCCGAGCCAGGCGTCGGCCATCGCCGGGTCCTCCCGCACCGCGGACCGGAAGGCGTCCTCCGCTTCGGAGTAGGCGGCCGCTGTGTAGGCCTCCACCCCCCGAAGCCACGCGAGATCGGCGGCTGTCCGCCGACTGTGCATGTCCGGCGTGCCAGAACTCATGACGTCCCCCACAACGGGTTCCTCCGCAGCCCGCCCCCAGCGCCCGGAGGCCCATGCCAGCTGGCATGGTAGCCCCCGCTCCAGGGTGCAAGCAGGATATCGGCCCAGGGTCTTGACGGGTCGTCGGCGAAATGCCGCCGCTCCGCGCGCTGCCAGTTCCGCCAGAAGGCCGCCAGGCGGGGACCGTCCCGGCGCCGTCCCCGGCTCCAGGCCTCGGCTTCGGACACGTCCACCCACAGGAGGAGGGACAGGTGAGGGCGCACCGCGCGCCGGCCCGCTCCGACCCCTTCCAGGAGAACCACGGGTGCGGGCGGGACAACAGCCGTGCGCGTGAAAGCACGCCGCTCCCAGTCGTATACCCCGGGGTGTGCCGCCTCACCCCGGGCGAACGGTTCGAGTACCTGTGCGGTGAGCCGGTCCGTCCAGGCGAACAGTGCGTCGTGCGAAGCGATGCTGTCGAGAGGTATGACCGGGGCGGCACCCAGCTCGGCAGCCAGCCGGGCGGCGAGCGTGCTTTTCCCGGAGCCGGCGTGTCCGTCGATTCCCACCAGGCGCACCGGCCCCACAGAGGGCGGCAGCGCCCGGAGACGGGACGCCGTCACGGCCGGTGCGGGGCCGCTGGAGGAGTTCATCCTCCGCAGCGTACGGGTATGCCCATATGCCCGGACAGTGTCGGCCGAGTCGGCGCCGCCCTTCACCGGCCGCCGTGCTCGCGTTTCCCACCACCCGCCCGCTTCGCCGGCGCCCGGCCCGCGGAAGGGTCCGGCCGCTCCGCAGGGTGATGCGACACCCGGGGAGAGCACCGGACCACGCGCGGTGCCCGGCGCCGGGTCCGCCGGCGCCTCACGGCTCGACGGGGGTGCGCCGGGAGTGCAGGAAGAGGCATCATGGTGATCATTGGCGGCCGTGTACGCCGACCGCCCGATCAGGCATACTCCGAACCGCCGGACCGCAGGTCACCGGCCGTCGTGACCCGACGGGCGGGCCCGTGGCCGGCGCCCCCGGCAGCGTCGCCACACCCTTGGCGGTCCTGCCGCAGCGCCCGACAGGGAGGAACTGCGACATGACGCTCGCCCCCGGTCCGAAGCCGGTACCGCGCAGACTGCCCACCGAGGAAGCCCGTGACCTCATGACCCTCGTCCGGGAACTCTCCCGGCGGGAGATCCAGCCTGTCGCGGCGGCTGAGGAGGAGGCCGGCCGGTTCCCCCGGGAGACCTTCGGCCGGCTCTCCTCCATGGGTCTGCTGGCCCTGCCGTACGCCGAGGAGTTCGGCGGGGGCGACCAGCCCTACGAGGTTTACCTCCAGGTACTCGAGGAGCTGGCGGCCGCACGGCTGACCGTGGGCCTGGGGGTCAGTGTGCACACGCTCGCCTGCCATGCCGTGGCCGCCTTCGGCACCAAGGAACAGCGCACCGAACACCTGCCGGCCATGCTCGGTGGCGGGAAGCTCGGTGCCTACTGCCTGTCGGAGCCGGCCGCAGGTTCCGACGCGGCAGCCCTGCGCACCCGCGCGGTGCGCGACGGCGACGAGTGGGTGATCGACGGCACCAAGGCCTGGATCACCCACGGTGGCATCGCCGATTTCTGCACCGTCCTGGCAAGGACCGGGGAACCCGGACCACGGGGGATCACGGCCTTCCTCGTGCCGGGGGACGCACCCGGCCTGTCCGCAGCGCCGCCCGAGCGCAAGATGGGCGTCACGGGCTCTCCCACCGCGCAACTGCATTTCGACGGGGTGCGCGTACCGGACGCCCGGCGTATCGGCGAAGAAGGGCAGGGCTTCACCATCGCACTGGCCGCGCTGGACTCCGGCCGGCTCGGCATCGCGGCCTGTGCCATCGGCGTGGCGCAGGCCGCGCTGGAGGAGGCCCTGGCGTTCACCTCGGCACGGAAGCAGTTCGGCCGCCCGGTGGCCGACTTCCAGGGGGTGCGTTTCATGCTCGCCGACATGGCCACCCAGATCGAGGCCGGCCGTGCTCTCTGTCTCGCTGCGGCCCGGCTGCGGGATGCCGGGGAGCCGTTCTCCGCCCAGGCGGCCATGGCGAAGCTGTTCTGCACCGACACGGCGATGCGGGTCACCGGGGACGCCGTCCAGCTGCTCGGTGGGTACGGCTACACAGCGGACTTCCCCGCCGAGCGTTACCTGCGGGAGGCGAAGATGCTGCAAATAGTGGAAGGCACCAACCAGATCCAGCGCATGGTCATCGCGAGGCACCTCGCCGGACCCCCCGCCGGCTGAGACTCCTGCCGTGAGCGGCGGCGCACCGCGCCGCTGCGGTGAAGCCCCGCCCGGCGGACGGCGTCAGGCGGGGAGCGGGGGTCAGGCTGCTTGTTCCATCCGGACGGCTCGGACGGGGCGGGATCCTTCCCCGCCCACGTGGGAGAACGGCTGCAGTCGCCAGTCCAGGCTCTCCGGCAGCGCCACCAGCAGCGGCTGCTCGTCGCCGGGGGAGTCCCCTGGAGCGAAGGCCCCGGCGCTGCTCACCGGCACCGCGCGGCCCGAACCCCGGCAGACAGTCAGCCCGAAGGGGTTCCACCGGGTGGGACACCAGGCGTGCTCCGGCAGCGCCGCATCGGGCTGTTCGAGAGGAATGGACTGGGCACAGTCCGGGCAGATCACCCGGACTGCGAAGCTGAGCGGCGGCTCCGCCCACTCGGAAAACTCCTCCGCCGCGTCGGACCGGCCGGCCCCTTCCCCGAAGTCATCGGTGTCGAAGTCGTCGGTGCGGAAGGTGCGGTGGAGCGGCTTCGCGGTGCGCATGACATCCCCCTTGAACGGCGCTGTGGCCTCGGCCACAGCAAGCACTTCCCGCCGTGACCGGCAGGTAATCGCGGCAGGGTCGCCGACCCGTCGGGGTCGTTGTGGTGTTCGTCACACCAGTGGGTGACGCCCTGACCCCGTGCTGCCGTCGGACGCCGGAGCAGCGCGGCACGGCAGCCCTTTCCGCAGTGCGGGACCCGCGGACCAGCGCCGCCCCGGTCCCCCCGGCGGGCTCCCTCCGGTAGGTTGTTGCGCCGTGGAGGAACTCGACCGGCGCATTGTGGAGCTGCTCGTCAGGGACGGGCGGATGAGCTACACCGACCTGGGCAAGGCCACCGGCCTGTCCACCTCGGCGGTGCACCAACGGGTGCGTCGCCTGGAGCAGCGCGGGGTCGTCCGGGGGTACGCGGCGCTCGTCGACCCCGAGTCCGTGGGGCTGCCGCTCACCGCCTTCATCTCGGTGAAGCCTTTCGATCCCAGTGCCCCCGACGACATCGCCGACCGTCTCGCGGATGTCCCCGAGATCGAGGCCTGCCACAGTGTCGCGGGAGACGAGAACTACATCCTCAAGGTGCGAGTCGGTACACCCACCGAACTCGAGCACCTGCTCGCGCGCATCCGCACCCTGGCCGGGGTCTCCACCCGCACCACCGTCGTCCTCTCCACCCCCTACGAAGCGCGCCCCCCGCGGATCTGACCCCGCGCACCCCGCCCGGACGCCGGGCGGGAGACTGGCAGTCATGACCGACAGCACCGCTTCCGCCCCAGGCCGCACCGTCCTCCTGCGTGGCGGGGAGATCCACAGCCCTGCCGATCCCTTCGCCACAGCGATGGCTGTCCAGGGAGAACACCTCGCCTGGATCGGCTCCGAGGGCGGCGCGGACACCTTCGCCGCGACGGCGGACGAGGTGGTCGACCTCGACGGAGCACTCGTCACCCCCGCGTTCACGGACGCGCATGTGCACACGACCGCAACCGGGCTGGCCCTCACCGGGCTGGACCTGACCGGGGCAGCCGGCCCGGGCGACGCCCTCGCCCGGATCCGCGCGCATGCCGCGGACCACCCCCACGACGAGGTGCTGCTCGGTCACGGCTGGGATGCCACCACCTGGCCCGGGCAGCGGCCTCCGGGCCGCAGCGAGCTGGACGAAGCGGCCGGTGGGCGCCCCCTGTATCTCACCCGTGTCGATGTCCATTCCGCTCTCGTCACCACGAGCCTCCTCAACCGGATCCCGGAGGCCGGCGGTATGCGCGGCTACCACCCCGACGGCCCGCTCACCGACGCCGCTCACCACGCGGTGCGCCGGGCCGCGCAGGCGACGGTGACCGCGGCTCAGCGGCGGGCCGCCCAGCGCGCGGCACTCCGCCGCGCCGCCGAGCTCGGCATCGGAGCGGTGCACGAGTGCGCCGGCCCCGACATCTCCGGGGAGAACGACTTCACCGAACTGCTCGGTCTTGCCGCCGAGGAGCCCGGCCCCCGGGTCTTCGGCTACTGGGCGGAGCTTCTCACCGACGCTCGGCAGGCCGGTCGCATCCGCGAACTCGGTGCGGTCGGTGCGGCCGGCGACCTCTTCGCCGACGGGTCTCTGGGGTCCCACACCGCGCACCTGCACGCCCCCTACGCGGACGCCGCGCACACCGGAACCGCGCACCTGGACGCCGCGGCGGTCGCCGCACACGTCTCGGCCTGCACCACGGCCGGCATCCAGGCGGGCTTCCACGCCATCGGCGACGCCGCCCTGACCGCCGTCACCGAGGGCGTGCGCACCGCCGCCGACCGCCTGGGCAGCGAACGGATCCGAGCCATGCGGCACCGGGTCGAGCACGCCGAGATGCTCACCGCCGACACCGTCGCAGCCTTCGCCGAGTTCGCCCTCACCGCTTCCGTGCAGCCCGCCTTCGACGCCGCATGGGGCGGCGAGGAAGGAATGTACGCGCAGCGTCTGGGTCCGGAGCGGGCCCGTACGCTGAACCCGTACGCGGCGCTGCTGCGCGCGGGCGTCCCGCTCGCCTTCGGGTCCGACGCGCCCGTGACCCCACTGGACCCGTGGGGCACCCTGCGGGCTGCCGCGTTCCACCGCACGGCCGGGCACCGTATCTCCGTCCGGGCCGCCTTCGCGGCCCACACCCGGGGCGGCTGGCGCGCCCTGGGCCGTGATGACGCGGGTGTCCTGGTCCCGGGAGCTCCGGCCGACTACGCCGTCTGGCGGACGGATGCCCTCGTGGTGCAGGCCCCCGACAACCGGGTCGCCCGCTGGTCCACGGATCCGCGGTCGGCCACGCCGGGGCTCCCGGACCTCAGCCCGGGCACCGAGCTGCCCGAATGCCTGCGCACCGTCGTGGCGGGCCGGACAGTGCATGATCGCCTGAACGGGTGATCCACCGGCTCCCGCGTGCCGCCGGAGGACCCTCCGGGCAGCCGGGTCGCGCCGGTGCCCCGGCACTGACCTGCTGTTTTGACCAAAGCCCCCAGGTCAGCCACGTATTGACAGGCAGCGGTCCTCCAGCGGTAGGTTCGGCCGAGTCCACCAAGAGGACGTCCGGCCGGCGCTCCTCCGCGCAGTCGTCGAACGCTGCTGGATCGCAGGGCGGGTGCCGGAGCGGCACTCCGCCCCCGGGAACCAGGTCCAGCACCCGCGGCACGGGGGCGGAGGGTCTCGTCGGGCCGGCTGGTGCGACCCGGGTGGGGCCCGGATGCTCAGTAGACAACGGCTCTCGGTCGACCCGCAGCCAGCGGGTCCCAGGTCGGCCCGAAGGGCACCGGGCCCCGACCCGCAGCCGCGGCTGCGCCTGCAGGACACCCCGGATCTCTTCCAGCCCCATCCGGGGTACGGTCGACCTCGTCACCGCTCTTGCTGCAGGAAGGCCGCGACCGTGCCATCGGCCCCCGACACCGCCACCGATCCCGAGACCGAGGGGAGCGGCGGACGCACGCAGACGAACGGTGAGCCGCGCGGAACCGCCCGCGCGGAAGCCGCAGCGGGGCCGCCCGAGACCGGTGCCCGCCGTGTCACGGCGGGGGTTCGCCTCCACGGCCCCAGAACTGCCCTTGCCGCCCTGAGCGGCGTCGCCCTCGTGGTGTCCTTCCCCCCGTACGGGGTATGGCCGCTCTCGCTCCTGGCCGTCGCCGCCCTCTCCCTGCTCACTCATGGCCGGTCCGCCCGGCAGGGCGCCTGGCTGGGCTTCGCTCTCGGTTTCCCCTTCTTCCTCGGCCTGCTCAAGTGGCTGCACGTGATCGGCTGGGACGCCGTGATCGGGCTCTCCCTTCTCCAGGCGCTCTTCTTCGTGCCGCTCGGCGCAGGCCTCGCCGCGACCTCCCGACTTCCGGCGTGGCCGCTGTGGGCGGCCTGCCTGTGGGTCGCCGAGGAGTGGGCCCGCGGCCGCGTGCCGCTGGGCGGCTTTCCCTGGGGCCGCCTCGCCTTCGCCAACACCTCGTCGCCGTTCACCCCGCTGGCCGCCCTTGGAGGGGCGCCGTTGGTCACCTTCGCCGTCGCGCTGACGGGAGCCCTGCTCGGCTGGGCAGCGTTCGCGGCGCACCGGTACCGCGCGCAGCGCGCGCCCCGGCCCGCCGGTCCGCTGCCGGCTCTGGCTGCCACCGGTCTGGCCGCGGCCGTGGCGCTGGCCGGATACGCGGTACCGGTTCCCACCGCTGCGGCCGACACGGTGCGGATCGCGGTGGTGCAGGGCAACGTCCAGCAGCCGGGCATGGACTTCCTCGGCCGGCCGATGCTGATCCTCAACAATCACGTCGAAGCCACCCTGGACCTCGCCGAGGACGTGCGGGAGGGCCGGACCGAGCAACCGGACCTCGTCATCTGGCCGGAGAACGCCTCCGACCTCGACCCGTACCGGCACCGGGAGGCCGGCGCCGCGATCGACCGTGCCGCACGTGCCGTGGGGGTGCCCATCCTCGTCGGTGCGCTTGTCGACCATCCCTCCGAGGAGGGGTTCGTGGAGAACCAGGGCATCGTCTGGGATCCCCGGACCGGCCCCGGAGCCTCCTACACGAAGCAGCATCCGGTGCCCTTCGGCGAATATGTCCCGTTCCGGGACCAGCTCAGCCCCTTCATCAGCAGGCTGAACCGCGTGAGCCGGGACTTCTACCCCGGAGAAGGGCCCGGAGTACTCGATGTCGGCCCGGCCCGGCTCGGGGACGTCATCTGCTTCGAGGTGGCCTATGACGGGATCGTCCGGGACACCGTCAACGCCGGTGCGCGTGCCCTGGTCATCCAGACCAACAACGCCACCTACGGGCACACCGGCCAGCCGGAGCAGCAACTGGCCATGTCCGAGCTCCGGGCCGTCGAGCACGGCAGGGCGGTCGTCACCGCGGCTCCCAGCGGCATCAGTGCCGTGGTGGCTCCCGACGGCACGGTCCAGCAGCGCACCGAGGAGTTCACCCAGGACGTGCTCACCGCCGACCTGCCGCTGCGCGACGGCCGGACCGTGGCGGACCGGGTGGGCGCCGGACCGGAGTGGGGTTTCGCAGCCGTGGGCCTGTTCGCCTGGGCCGTGGCCGGCCTCCGGGGCCGCCGGGGCAGGAGCGGGGCGGAGGCGGCGGCGTGACGGACGGCCGCCGGACCGGGCCCGGCGCCGCGGGCCCGGTCCTGGTGATCATCCCGACCTACAACGAGGCCGGAAACCTGGGTCCGCTGGTGCGGCGCCTGCGCGCCTGCGTTCCCGACGCCGACGTGCTGATCGCGGATGACAACAGCCCCGACGGCACCGGCAAGGTCGCGGACGAGATCGCCGCCCGTGACGACCGGGTGCGGGTGCTGCACCGGCCCGGCAAGGAAGGGCTCGGCGCGGCCTACCTCGCCGGCTTCCGCTGGGGCCTGGAACGTGGCTACCGGGTGCTGGTGGAGATGGACGGTGACGGTTCCCACCAGCCCGAGGAGCTGCCCCGCCTGCTCACCGCCCTGCGCGCGGCGGACGTCGTGCTCGGTTCCCGCTGGGTTCCCGGCGGACGGGTGGTCCACTGGCCCTGGTACCGCGAGGCGCTCTCCCGCGGTGGCAGCATCTACTCCCGGCTGCTCCTCGGGCTTCCCGTCCGGGATGTCACCGGCGGGTTCCGGGCGTTCCGCAGCGAGGTGCTGGACGAGCGGCTGCTGGCCGATGTCGCCTCCCAGGGGTACTGCTTCCAGGTCGATGTCGCGCACCGGGCCGTCCGGGCCGGACACCGCGTGGTGGAGGTTCCCATCACCTTTGTCGAACGCGAACACGGCGACAGCAAGATGAACCGTGCCATCGTGATCGAGGCGCTCTGGCGGGTCACGGCCTGGGGAGTGGTGGCCCGCTTCAGAAATGCGGCCGGACGCAGGCACACTTGACCCATGACGACCGGCACTCCGCAACCTTTCGATCCCCGGCGCTCTCCCGGCGGGGGCACACCCCCGTCCAGGAGACGGCGTCCCGTTCTGCTGCCGCTGACCATCGCAGGGTGGGCGCTGCTGGAGATCTGGCTGCTCACCGTACTGGGTGACGCGGCCGGTGGACTCACCGTCTTCCTCGTTTTGCTGGCCGGGTTCGTGCTCGGTGCCGCCGCCATCAAGCGGGCCGGGCGCCGGGCCTGGCGGCGGCTGGCGGAGACCATGCAGGCCCCGGACGGCAGCGTCATGGAGCGGAGCAAGGGCGGGGGCAACGCACTGGCGATGCTCGGCGGCCTGCTGCTGATGATCCCGGGGCCGCTCTCCGACGTCGTCGGCCTGGCGTGCCTCTTCCCGCCGACCGCCGCTCTGCTGCGGCGCGCCACCGGACGTCTGCTGTCCTCGGGGTCCGGGCCGCTCGGCACCGCGTACCAGGAAGCGCGGGTGGCTCAGGAGCAGGTGCGTATCCACCGCCCCGACGGCAAGGTCGTGCCGGGTGAAGTGATCCGGGAGGAGGAAGAGGGCGGACCGGACGCTCCGGAGGAGAAACTGCGGCCCTGAGGTGAGCA
>NZ_JAQKPV010000087.1 GCF_028200735.1 Streptomyces sp. ACA25 | reverse complement strand
ATCGTGAGCGGCCGTTGTTGTTGGGTTCGGTGAAGTCGAACATCGGGCACGCCCAGGCCGCGGCCGGGGTCGCCGGTGTGATCAAGATGGTGCAGGCGATGCGGCACGGCGTACTGCCGCGCACGCTGCACGTGGATGAAATCTCCCCGCACGTTGACTGGTCGGCGGGCGCGGTGGAGGTGCTGACCGAAGCCCGGGACTGGCCCGAGACGGGCTCTCCGTGGCGGGCGGGTGTGTCGTCGTTCGGCGTCAGCGGGACCAACGCGCACGTCGTGCTCGAAGAACCGCCCGCCCAGGAATCGGACCACACCGGGAACGAGGCAGCACCGGACCTGCCGGTCGTGCCATGGCCGCTGTCGGGCCGCACCCCCGAGGCGCTCGCCGCCCAGGCGCGGCTTCTGCACGACCACCTCACCGACGACGCCGACCTGGCGGCCGTGGGCCACGCCCTCGCGGTGTCACGGTCGGCTTTTGAGCATCGTGGTGTGGTGTTGGGTGCGGATCGGGTGGAGTTGC
>NZ_JAQKPV010000086.1 GCF_028200735.1 Streptomyces sp. ACA25 | reverse complement strand
GTCGTGAGCGGCCGTTGTTGTTGGGTTCGGTGAAGTCGAACATCGGGCACGCCCAGGCCGCGGCCGGGGTTGCCGGTGTGATCAAGATGGTGCAGGCGATGCGGCACGGCGTGTTGCCCCGCACGCTCCATGTGGACGCGCCGACTTCGCATGTCGACTGGTCGGCGGGTGCGGTGGAGTTGCTGACCGAGACGCGGCCGTGGCCGCAGACCGGACAGCCGCGCCGGGCGGGTGTGTCGTCGTTCGGCGTGAGCGGCACCAACGCCCACGTCGTCCTGGAGCAGGAGCCCCCGCTCACCGCCGAACCCACGGCGGAGCCGGAGCCCGCAGACCGGGACCTGCCGCTCCTCCCGTGGATCCTCTCCGCCCGTACGGCCGCGGGCCTGCGCGAGCAGGCCGGGCGGCTGGCCGCACACGGGTCCGCGCTCGAAGCCGCCCCGCGCGATGTGGCATACGCGCTGGGCACCACGCGGTCGGCTCTTGAGCATCGTGGTGTGGTGTTGGGTGCGGATCGGGTGGAGTTGT
>NZ_JAQKPV010000085.1 GCF_028200735.1 Streptomyces sp. ACA25 | reverse complement strand
CGGCGGCGGTCGGTGGGGAGGGTGATTTCTTCGGGGAGTCCGGCCAGTTGGGTGGTCCAGTAGGTGAGTTGTTGTGCGGCTCGGCTGTCGGGGTTGTTCTCGTCGCCGAGGAGTTCGTGTTGCCAGAGGGTGTAGTCGGCGTACTGGACCGGAAGGGGGGTCCAGCGGGGTGGGTGGTTGTGGGTGCGGGCGGTGTAGGCGGTGGCGAGGTCGCGGGCCAGGGGGGCGAGGGACCAGCCGTCGCAAGCGATGTGGTGGAGGACCAGTACCAGGGTGGTGTGGTCGATGAGGTGGGCGCGGAAGGGTGTTTCCCGGGTGAGGTCGAAGGGGGTGGTGGCGGCTTCCTGAATGCTCCCGCCGTCCTGGAGGGTGATGTCCGGGGCGGTGATGTGCTGGCCGCCGCCCTCGGGGAACACCGTGCGCAGGACCTCGTGCCGTTCCGCGACATCATTCAACGCCGCAGTTAACGCCGCCCGATCCAGCACACCACTCTCCACCGACAACACCACCGGCACGTTGTACGCCG
>NZ_JAQKPV010000084.1 GCF_028200735.1 Streptomyces sp. ACA25 | reverse complement strand
TTGGCGGTGCTGGCGCATCCGGATGCCGATATCGGCCTGGTGGGTTACGAGATGGCGCTGCTGGTCGACCGGGCCGGTACGGTTCTCACTCCCGACCTGCGGGCCGAGCTTCAGGGCTCCCTGCTCAACTGAACGACAGCTCCCCCCACATGAGCACCACCGTCCGCGTACCGTCGACCTCATGTCCCTCTCGGAGGAGCTATGTCCACGCCGCCACCCTCGCAGGGATCCTACGGCGCCCAACATCAGGCCGGGTACGACGACGAAGGCGATCAGCCGCTGGTGCGTCCGTACGCCATGACCGGTGGCCGTACGCGGCCGCGGTATCACCTGGCGATCGAGGCACTGGTCAGCACGACCGCCGAGCCTGTGCAGCTGCAAGGTCTGCTTCCGGAGCACCAGCGGATCTGCCAGCTGTGCCTCGAGGTGAAGTCCGTCGCCGAGGTGTCCGCTCTGCTGGCCATGCCGCTGGGCGTTGCCCGGATCCTGGTGGCCGATCTGGCCGAGGCCGGGCTCGTCGCGATTCATCAGCCGGGTCATGAGGGTGAGT
>NZ_JAQKPV010000083.1 GCF_028200735.1 Streptomyces sp. ACA25 | reverse complement strand
TGACGGCCGGTGCAAGGCGTTCGCTACGGCGGCGGACGGCACGGGCTGGTCCGAGGGTGTGGGTGTGCTGTTGGTGGAGCGGTTGTCGGATGCGCGGGCCAGGGGGCATGAGGTGCTTGCGGTGGTGCGTGGTTCGGCGGTGAATTCCGACGGTGCGTCGAATGGTTTGACCGCGCCGAACGGTCCTGCGCAGCAGCGGGTGATTCGTGAGGCGTTGGCGGTGGCGGGTGTGGAGCCGTCGGGGGTGGACGTGGTGGAGGCGCACGGTACGGGAACGAAGCTGGGTGATCCGATCGAGGCGCAGGCGCTGCTGGCCACCTACGGCCGGGACCGCGACCGTGAGCGGCCGTTGTGGCTGGGGTCGGTGAAGTCGAACATAGGTCATGCGCAGGCTGCGTCCGGGGTGGCTGGTGTGATCAAGATGGTGGAGGCGATGCGGCACGGTGTGCTGCCCCGGACGCTGCATGTGGATGAGCCTTCGGTGCACGTGGACTGGTCGGCGGGTGCGGTGGAGTTGCTGACGGAGAGCAGGCCGTGGAGTGTTGACGGCCGTCCGCGTCGGGC
>NZ_JAQKPV010000082.1 GCF_028200735.1 Streptomyces sp. ACA25 | reverse complement strand
AAGCAGATGTACGCGAAGTTTGTCTCCACCCTCGGAGAGAGCCCCCACAACCGTGAACTGGTCCGCCCGGACTGGGTCCACCTCATCCGCTCCCAAGCATTCGCGAACCTGTGGTGGCGCGCCTACAAGGCCGCCGCCACCGCCGGACTGACCGTGGTCACGGTCGCGGGCACGGACGAGCTGCACGTGGCCGGTGACTGGCGGACCGTGTTCCCCGAGGGCACCGGCCTGGCCGACATGAAGGTCAAGACCGACTCACGTACCGGTGAACCCGTCACCTACACCGCCACCCTCACCGGACGGGACACCTGATGGCCGACGACAACCGCTGGGCCGACCTCGGCGCGCTCGGCGCCCAGGGCGTGCCCGGCGCCCGCGCCCTCGGCGCCGGCATCGAGCGGATGGTCACCGGCATCGCCTCCCCGCCCGACACCCGCCGCGGCTGGACCGCACGCCTGAACTACCTCACCAAATCCCCCGCCGGCCGCGCCGCCCTCGCCGACGCCGGGATCAGCCGGCGGGCCCTGGCGGCCTGGACCGCCGGGAAACGCTCCCCCTCCCCGAAGAACCGCGCCAAGCTG
>NZ_JAQKPV010000081.1 GCF_028200735.1 Streptomyces sp. ACA25 | reverse complement strand
GCACACACCGCGTCAAAGGCCTCCGCGAACACCGGGAACGCCCCGTACAACCCACGCCCCATACCCACACGCTGCGACCCCTGCCCCGCAAACAGCACGGCCAGCCGTCCCGAGTCGACGACGTCTCGCAGCACCGAGGGCCCGTCGTGTTCGAGTTCGGCGAGTCCCTTGAGCAGGGCGTCCCGGTCACCGCCGACCACGACTGCGCGGTGCTCCAGGGCAGCGCGTGCCGTCGCGAGCGAGAAGCCGACGTCCACCGGATCCAGGTCGCTCTCGGCGAGCCACCCGGCCAGTCGGGTGGCCTGCGCCTGCAGCGCCGCAGGGGTGCGAGCCGACAACACCCATGGCACTGAGGAGGGTGCCACCCCCTGCGACCGGACCGGGGCCGGCGCCGGGACGTGCTCGAGGATGACGTGGGCGTTGGTGCCGCTCACCCCGAAGGACGAGATTCCCGCCCGGCGGGGCCGGTCCGCGACAGGCCAGGAGCGGTTCTCCGTCAGCAGCTCCACCGCACCCGCCGACCAGTCCACCTGCGGCGTCGGCTCGGCGACGTGCAAGGTCTGCGGCAGCACGCCACGGCGCAAGGCCTCGACCATCTTGATCACACCAGCCACCCCGGAGGCCGCCTGCGCATGACCGATGTTCGACTTCAACGAGCCCAGCCACAGCGGCTCCTCGCGGTCGCGGCCTTGGCCGTAGGTGGCCAGCAGTGCCTGT
>NZ_JAQKPV010000080.1 GCF_028200735.1 Streptomyces sp. ACA25 | reverse complement strand
CTGGCGGTGCTGGCGCATCCGGATGCCGATATCGGCCTGGTGGGTTACGAGATGGCGCTGCTGGTCGACCGGGCCGGTGCGGTTCTCACTCCCGACCTGCGGGCCGAGCTTCAGGGCTCCCTGCTCAACTAGCAGACACATCGTGGGGTTTATGCTCGTGCACCATAAGGTGCGAGTCGCAGACCGCACGGAGCGGTGCATGGTACGGACAACGGCAGGCGAAGGCAGTCGAAGGAGGAAACGTGGCAATGTCCCCAGGTGGACCGTACGGTAACGAATACCCGGAGCAGCCGCGCGGCGGCGGTCAGTCCAGCCGCTTCAACTTCCCCTCGGCTCCGAGCGGCGGACAGCTTCCGCCGCAGCGGCACGGCCACGAGCAGCCCGATTCCTCCCGTCCGCCGCAGCGGTCGCAGCACGCGGGAGGCACACAGCCTCCTCCCAACCGGCAGCATGAGCCGCCGGGCCGGCGGCGCCCCGCCGACGACAATGCCCCACAGAGCCTGGTGCGTCCGTACGCCATGACCGGTGGCCGTACGCGGCCGCGGTATCAGCTGGCGATCGAGGCACTGGTCAGCACGACCGCCGAGCCGGCCCGGCTGCAAGGGCAGCTGCCCGAGCACCAGCGGATCTGCCAGCTGTGCTACGAGGTCAAGTCCGTCGCCGAGGTGTCCGCCCTGCTTTCCATCCCCCTCGGCGTTGCCCGGATCCTGGTGGCCGATCTGGCCGAGGCCGGGCTCGTCGCGATTCATCAGCCGGGTCATGAGGGTGAGC
>NZ_JAQKPV010000008.1 GCF_028200735.1 Streptomyces sp. ACA25 | reverse complement strand
TACCGCCCCAATAGCTCAGTCGGCAGAGCGTCTCCATGGTAAGGAGAAGGTCAACGGTTCGATTCCGTTTTGGGGCTCCGAGAAAAGCCCCCGCCGATTGGCGGGGGCTTTTTTGTGCTGCCCCGACGAGGACTGCCCCGCCCGAGGGCGGGCCCGTCGCCGTACCCGGCGGCTTCTCTGGGCCGGGCCGTTCGCCGGCCCGTGTCACTCCGGCACCCGAAGCGTCAGGATGGCCATGTCGTCGGAGGGGGAATCGGAAGCGAAGCGCTCCACCGCCCTCAGCACCCGCGCGGCGACCGCACCGGCGGTGAGCCCGGTGCAGGTGCTCAGCACCTCGGCGAGTCCGTCGTCGCCCAGCATGCGGCTGCCTTCCCGGCGTTCGGTGACCCCGTCCGTGACGCAGAGCAGGACGTCTCCCGGTGCCAGCACGAAAGTCTCCTCGTGCAGTTCGAGGTCCTCGATCACCCCGAGCAGCGGCTGGGGTTCGGCGGCGGGAGCGACACTGCCGTCCGGCTTGAGCCGCAGCGGCAGCGGATGCCCCGCGCAGACCATTTTCAGCAGTGCGCCGCCGTCCGGCTGAGGCCACAGCTCTCCGTACAGGAGAGTGAGGAACCGGGCCCGGGCTCCCTCGTCGAGAATCGCCGCGTTGAGCCGCTCCAGCACCGCCGGACCGCCCAGCCCTTCGCGGGCCAGCAGCCGCAGGGCGTGCCGGGCCAGTCCGGTCACCGCCGCGGCCAGCGGGCCGGTACCGCACACGTCCCCGATGGCGAACCCGTAGGCGCCCTCCCGGATCGGGAACAGATCGTAGAAGTCGCCCCCCACCTCGTTCCCTTCACCCGCCGCCCGGTAGATGACCTCCACGTCGACCCCGGGGATCTCCGGCAGCTCCGGTGGCAGCAGGCTGCGCTGCAGGGACTGACTGATCGCGGTGCGCTCGCTGTACAGCCGGGCGTTGTCCAGGGCGAGTGCCGCCCGCCTCGACAGGTCCTCGGCCAGTTCCAGGGTCTCCTGACGGAAACGCTCGTCGGTGGGTCTGCCGAGGGTGAGCAGCCCGATCACCCGGTTGCGGGCGATCAGCGGCAGGATGACGGTTTCCCCGCCCACCGCCGAGGCGGTGCTCAGCGTGGTGCCGGGAGCGCCGGACCCCTGGTACTCGCCGAGTGCCAGGCTGCGCAAGGAGGAGCGCAGGGCGGTGTCGTGCGCGGCGTCGGCCGGTGCGGTCCAGCTGCGGACGCCGAGACTGACATCCGGGGAGGGTGGGTCCACCCGCTGCAGGAGAGCCTTGATGCCGTCGATCCGGTCCTCGTCCTCGTGCAGCACGTAGGAGAGCACGGGTTCGGCGCCCGGTTCGGTGATGGTGTAGACGGCGCACCAGGTGGCAAGTGTCGGGACCGTCATCTGTGCCATCAGGGCCAGCGTCTGGTCGCGGTCGAGGGTGCCGGCGAGCAGCTCGGAGGCCTCGACGAGGAAGGACAGAGAACCGCGGCGCATTCGCTCGAGTTCGGTGAGCCGGGCGGATTCCACTGCCAGAGCGATCCGGTCGGCAGCGAACTGGAGGCGCAGTGCTTCCTCGTTGCGGTACCGGCCGGGAGTTTCCGAAGCCACGCCGAGGGAGCCGGTCAGCCGTCCTTCCACCTTCAGGGGCACGGTCACCACGGCATGCATACCGGTTCCGGAGAGCAGCGGGACCGCTCCGGGAGCGGTGGCCAGGTCATCGTGGACCGAGGGCATCCGGGCGGAGCTGTAGCGGCCGCTGCCCGTTTCCACCGGGACTCTTGCGAAGCGCTGGCGGGTGGAGGGCAGCCCTGTGGAGGCACGCACCTCCAGCTCCGTTTCGTCATCGGTGGCGAGCAGCAGGAAGGCCGCGTCCCCGTCGAGCATGTCCCTGGCCCGTTCGACGGTGCGCTGCAGGAGCCCGTCGAGATCGTCCGGGGGAGGAGAGCCGATGAGCGCCTCCAGCGCCTCTCCGGGATGCTCCGCCGAGTCCCGGGCGAAGCCCGGCAACAGGCCGCGGGCGGGACTCTGCAGAATGGCGCTTTCCTCCTCGCGCACGAGCAGGCATACCGTGGTGGGCTCTCCCTCGGCATCGCGGACACGCAGATGGGAGGCATAGACCGGGACGGTGCGGCCGTCGGCGGCGCGCAGCCCGTAGCTTCCCTCCCATCGGGACAGGGTCAGTGCTTCGGCGATGCTGGTGCCGGTGCCGGGTGTCTGGGGCCAGGCGGCCAGGTCGGTGAGGGGCTTTCCGGTCACCTGCTCCTCGGTGTGCCCGAAGAGCTCCCTGGCGTCCTGATTCCAGGTGGTGACCGTCTCGTCCCCGTTGACCTGGACCACGGCGACCCGGACCCGGTGCTCTGCGGTCGGCAGCGCGTCGACGGGCAGCACCGGCCCCGCGGAGCGGGTGCCGACCGGGAAGGTCGGCTGATCGAGGCGGAACCAGACGCGTTTGTCCGAGGAGGTGTACTCCACTCCCCAGCGGGCGGAGAGCGCGGCGCAGAGCATCAGCCCGCGGCCGCCCTCGCTGTCCGGATCGGCGGGACCGCGCATGGCCTCCTTGACGGGCAGGTCGCGTTCCGGGTGCCGGTCGACGACTTCGATCCGGACGCCCTTGCTGTCGCGCAGGCAGTGGACCTCGGCGCTGGTGCCGGCGTGGACGACGGCGTTGGTGACCAGCTCGCTGGTGAGTACCACGGCGTCGTCGATCAGGTCGGCCAGGCCCCAGCCCTGGAGAGTGTCCCGGACGAAACTGCGCGCGGTGCCGACGGAGCGGCCGACCGGTTCGAAGATGGCCGCAGCTCGCGCGGTGATCACGTCACTCCCCCAAGAGGTTCTTGTCGCTGCCCGGCTGCCCAGCGGACAGCCGATGGCCAGGTTACTGAGGTCCGGGGCCTCTGCGAGTCGCGCATCCGGTGTTTTCCCCCGGAGCGGGAGAACTGCGGTATGCGATGCTGCCGAACTGTTATCGCCCGGTTCCTCAAGGGTGAAACACTGGGGAAGCTCGGAGGGAGCACTCGGGCAGAACGGTCGATCCCGCAGGAGGGACACAGTGGTGTCTGAAGGAGCCGAAACGCGCCCCGGCGAGCGGATGCGCACCGCACGCGGCCGGAGCACCGGAACGGTGGAAGTCGACGCCGCGGCCCTGCACCGGTTGCTCTCCGCCCTGGAGTCCATGCGGGACGGCAATTTCCGTAAACGTCTGACCGTGACCGGTGACGGCACGATGGCGGAGATCGCTTCGCTCTGCAACGAAGTGGCCGACCGCAACCTGCATCTCACCGGGCAGCTGGCCCGGGTCCGTCGGGTGGTGGGCCGGGAGGGGAAGCTCACCGAACGGTTGGACGCCGGGGCCTGCGAGGGCGCCTGGGCGAAGGCCGTGGGGGACGCCAACGACCTGGTGGACGACCTGGTGCGGCCGGTGTCGGAGGTCGGGCGGGTGCTCACCGCGGTCGCCGAGGGCGATCTGGAACAGCGCATGGACCTGCGGGCCGGAGGAGGCGAGGGGACCGGACGGCCGCTGCGCGGGGAGTTCCTCAAGGTCGGCAGAACGGTCAACGGCCTGGTGGACCAGCTGTCCGCGTTCACCGACGAGGTGACGCGGGTCGCCAGTGAGGTCGGCACCGAGGGGAAGCTGGGCGGTCAGGCCCGGGTGCGGGGGATGTCCGGCTCCTGGAAGGACCTGACCGACTCCGTCAACACGATGGCGTACCGGCTCACCGCTCAGGTGCGTGACATCGCTCACGTCACCACCGCGGTGGCCAACGGTGACCTCTCGCGCAAGGTCACCGTGCACGTGGCCGGGGAGATGCTCGAGCTGAAGAACACCGTGAACACGATGGTGGACCAGCTGTCCTCGTTCCAGTCGGAGGTGACCCGGGTCGCCCGGGAAGTCGGTACGGAGGGCCAGCTGGGCGGCCAGGCCCAGGTGCAGGGCGTGGCGGGGGTCTGGAAGGACCTCACGGACTCGGTGAACCTGATGGCGGGCAACCTGACGGCCCAGGTCAGAGAGATCGCCCAGGTGACCACGGCGGTGGCCAACGGCGATCTCTCCCAGACCATCACCGTGACAGCCCGCGGTGAGTTCGCGCAGCTGGCCGAGACCATCAACGCGATGACGGAGACACTCCGCACCTTCGCGGACGAGGTGACACGGGCGGCCAGCGAGGTCGGTACCGAGGGGCAGCTCGGGGGCCAGGCCCGGGTCCAGGGCGTCTCGGGGACCTGGAAGGACCTCACGGACTCGGTGAACACCGCTTTCCGTAATCTCACCGCCCAGGTGCGCGACATCGCGCAGGTGACGACTGCGGTGGCGAACGGGGATCTGTCGCAGAAGGTCACGGTGGATGTGGCCGGGGAGATGCTCGAGCTGAAGAACACCGTGAACACGATGGTGGACCAGCTCTCCTCGTTCCAGTCCGAGGTGACCCGGGTCGCCAGGGAGATCGGCGCGGAGGGGGTGCTGGGCGGGCAGGCGTCCGTGCAGGGTGTGGCCGGTGCCTGGAAGGACCTCACGGACTCGGTGAACACGGCCTTCCGCAACCTCACGGGTCAGGTCCGCAACATCGCTCACGTGACGACTGCGGTGGCGAACGGGGATCTGTCGCAGAAGGTCACGGTGGATGTGGCCGGGGAGATGCTCGAGCTGAAGAACACCGTGAACACGATGGTGGACCAGCTGTCCTCGTTCGCGGACCAGGTGACGCGAGTCTCCACCGAAGTCGGCATCGAGGGGCGGCTCGGCGGTCAGGCCCGGGTGGACGGGGTCAGCGGCACCTGGAAGGACCTGACGGACTCCGTCAACTTCATGGCGCTGAACCTGACCTCGCAGGTCCGCAACATCGCCCAGGTCACCACGGCGGTCGCCCGCGGTGACCTTTCGCAGAAGATCGAAGTCAGTGCCCGGGGCGAGATCCTGGAGCTGAAGAACACCATCAACACGATGGTGGACCAGCTGTCCTCGTTCGCGGACCAGGTCACGCGGGTGGCCCGGGAAGTCGGCACCGACGGCCGGCTGGGCGGCCAGGCGCAGGTCCCCGGGGTGGCCGGCGTGTGGCGCGACCTCACCGACTCGGTGAACGGGATGGCCTCGAACCTGACGGATCAGGTCCGCAACATCGCCCAGGTCGCGACAGCCGTGGCCCGCGGCGATCTGTCGCAGAAGATCACGGTGGACGCCCGCGGGGAGATCCTGGAGCTCAAGGAAACCCTGAACACGATGGTGGACCAGCTCTCCTCCTTCGCCGAACAGGTCACCCGGGTCGCGACGGAGGTGGGCACCGAGGGCCGGCTGGGCGGGCAGGCGGAAGTGCGGGGCGTCTCCGGCACCTGGAAGGACCTCACCGAGTCGGTCAACGGTATGGCGAACAACCTGACCCTGCAGGTCCGCAACATCGCCGAGGTGACGACCGCGGTCGCCAAGGGGGATCTCTCCAAGAAGATCACGGTGGACGCGCGGGGGGAGATCCTCGCGCTGGTGACCACGGTGAACACGATGGTGGACCAGTTGTCGTCCTTCGCGGACCAGGTGACGCGGGTGGCCCGCGAGGTGGGTACCGAGGGCCAGCTGGGCGGTCAGGCGCAGGTGCGGGGCGTCTCCGGCACCTGGAAGGACCTCACCGACAACGTCAACCTGATGGCCCGCAACCTCACCAGCCAGGTGCGGAACATCTCCGAGGTCGCCATGGGGGTGGCCAACGGCGACCTGTCGAAGAAGGTCACCGTCGCGGCCAGCGGCGAGGTGGCGCAGCTGGCCGACACGGTCAACACGATGGTGACGACGCTGTCGTCGTTCGCCGACGAGGTGACGCGGGTGGCCCGCGAGGTCGGTACGGAGGGCCAGCTGGGCGGGCAGGCGAACGTGCCCGGCGTGTCCGGCACCTGGAAGGACCTCACCGAGTCGGTCAACGGTATGGCGAACAACCTGACCGGTCAGGTCCGCAACATCGCGATGGTGACCACGGCCATCGCCAAGGGCGATCTGACCAAGAAGATCGACATCGACGCGCGGGGAGAGATCCTCGAGCTGAAGACCACGATCAACACGATGGTGGACCAGCTGTCGTCCTTCGCCGAGCAGGTGACGCGGGTGGCCCGCGAGGTGGGTACCGAGGGCCAGCTGGGCGGTCAGGCCCGGGTCCGGGACGTCGCCGGGACCTGGAAAGAGCTCACCGAGTCGGTGAACGAGATGGCCGGGAACCTGACCCGGCAGGTGCGTGGCATCGCCCGGGTGGCGACCGCGGTGACCCGCGGCGATCACAGTGTGAAAATTGACGCCGAGGCCGCGGGCGAGATCCTGGTGCTCCAGGACAACATCAACACCATGATCAGTAACCTGCGTGAGACGACCCTGGCGAACAAGGAGCAGGACTGGCTCAAGGGCAACCTCGCCCGTATCTCTGCCCTGATGCAGGGACGCCGGGACCTTCGGGACGTCGCCAAGCTGATCATGAGCGAGCTGGCGCCGGCGGTCTCCGCACAGCACGGGGCGTTCTTCCTCGCCGTGCCGACCGGAGCGGAAACCGAGCACGGTGTGGGGGCGAGTGAGGACGACGGCTACGAGCTGCGGCTCATCGGCTCCTACGGCTACGCGGCGGGCACCATGCCGACGTCCTTCCGTCCGGGGGAGTCCCTGGTCGGCACCGCCGCTCAGGAGCGCCGCACCATTCTCTTCGGGCACACTCCCGAGGGGTACCTGAAGATTTCCTCCGGTCTGGGCGAGGCACAGCCCGCCCATGTGATCGTCATCCCGGTGGTTTTCGAGGAGACCGTGCTCGGAGTGGTGGAGCTGGCGGCTTTCCAGCCGTTCACCCACATCCAGCGGGACTTCCTCAACCAGATGGCCGAGATGATCGCGACCAGCGTCAACACCATCAGCGTCAATACCAAGACCGAGGTGCTGCTGAGCCAGTCGCAGGAACTGACCAGGCAGCTCAGGGAGCGGTCGGTCGAGCTGGAGCACCAACAGCAGGCCCTGCAGTCGTCCAACGCGGAGCTCAAGGACAAGGCGGAGCTGCTGGCCGAGACCAACCGGGACATCGAGTACAAGAACTCGGCGATCGAGGAGGCCCGGCAGGTCCTGGAGGAGCGTGCCGAGCAGCTCGCCGTCTCGATGCGCTACAAGTCCGAGTTCCTCGCGAACATGTCCCACGAGCTGCGCACCCCGCTCAACTCGCTGCTCATCCTCGCCAAGCTTCTCGCGGACAACGCCGAG
This sequence comes from Streptomyces sp. ACA25, assembly GCF_028200735.1. Lineage (GTDB taxonomy): Bacteria > Actinomycetota > Actinomycetes > Streptomycetales > Streptomycetaceae > Streptomyces. The sequence continues at coordinate 286,342 of NZ_JAQKPV010000008.1, read as the reverse complement.
GGGAACCTGTCCTCCAAGCAGGTGGAGTTCGCTGAGACGATCCACGGTGCGGGTTCCGATCTGCTGCAGCTCATCAACGACATCCTCGACCTGTCGAAGGTCGAGGCGGGCAAGATGGACGTCAGCCCGACCCGGATCGCCCTGGTGCAGTTGGTCGACTACGTCGAGGCGTCGTTCCGGCCGCTTACCGCGGAGAAGAACCTGGAGTTCTCCGTTCGGGTCTCTCCCGAATTGCCCCCGACCCTGCACACCGATGAGCAGCGGCTGCTCCAGGTGCTGCGCAACCTGCTGTCCAACGCCGTCAAGTTCACCGACACCGGGTCGGTCGAGCTGGTCATCCGGGCGGCCGGCGACGAGGTGCCGCACGAGATCCGGGAGCAGATGCTGGAGAACGGCTCGGTACGGGACGCCGAGGCACCGCTGGTGGCCTTCTCCGTCTCGGACACCGGGATCGGTATCGCGGGCAGCAAGATGCGGGTGATCTTCGAGGCGTTCAAGCAGGCGGACGGCACCACCAGCAGGAAGTACGGGGGCACCGGGCTGGGGCTGTCGATCAGCCGTGAGATCGCCCGGCTGCTCGGTGGCGAGATTCACGCGGCGAGCGAGCCGGGCCGGGGGTCCACCTTCACCCTGTACCTGCCGCTGCACCCGACGGAGGTTCCGCCGCCCGGCTACGGTCAGCTCGGCGAGGGCAGCGCGGAGGCCGGGGCCGCACGGGCGCTCCCCGGCGCGTCACCGGTGCGCCCGGGCACCCGGTCGGCACCGAAGGCCGGGCGCGCGGTGGAGGACGCCCCGGTGGAGCCGCCGGCGGCAGCTCCGGAGCGTGACGAGGTGCCCTCCGACGGCCCGCAGCGGCGCAGCGGCCGGGCCGCGGGCTCGGCGCAGCGGGAGGGCCGTAGAGCGGCGACGGCGGCTGAGCGGGAGGGCCGCAAGGCGGCGACGGCGGCGGAGCGGGCCGCCGAGGCGCTTACCCGGCACCACCGGGACCGCAGCAACGGCGGAGGCCATGGTCCGGGGAAGCCGGAGGTGAACGGATCGGCGGAGTCCGAGGCGGGGACCACCGGCCGGCCGCGGCCGGACCTCGACTTCCACGGCCGTAAGGTCCTCATCGTCGACGACGACGTGCGCAACGTCTTCGCCCTCACCAGCGTTCTCGAGCAGCATGGGCTCCGGGTGCTCTACGCGGAGAACGGCCGCGAGGGGATCGAGGTGCTGGAGTCGAACGAGGATGTCGTCGTGGTGCTGATGGACATCATGATGCCGGAGATGGACGGTTACGCGACCACCGCCGCCATCCGCAGGATGCCGCAGTTCTCCGGGCTGCCCATCATCGCCCTCACCGCCAAGGCGATGAAGGGCGACCGGGAGAAGAGCCTGGAGTCCGGGGCGTCCGACTATGTGACCAAGCCGGTGGACGCCGACCACCTGCTCGGGGTCATGGACCGGTGGATGAACGGCGGGTGACTCCGCCCTCCGCCGTCCGGGCGGGAACGATCCGGGCGGCGGAGACGTTCGGGGGGAAGTACGGAAGAGAGCAGTGACAAGCCGGTGACCGGGTGTGTCCGTCCGAGTGGTGCGGCTACCATGTCCGGCACAGGACAGGGCGGCGTGTGGGTGCCGCCCCCAGGGGCGGTACCCAGTCGTGCCGCCGGGGCGAGGAGGACGGGCCATGGTGCAGAAGGCCAAGATCCTCCTGGTCGATGACCGGCCGGAGAATCTGCTGGCGCTGGAGGCAATCCTCTCCGCGCTGGACCAGACGCTGGTGCGGGCATCGTCAGGGGAGGAGGCGCTCAAGGCGCTGCTGACGGATGACTTCGCGGTGATCCTGCTGGATGTTCAGATGCCGGGGATGGACGGCTTCGAGACGGCCGCGCACATCAAGCGCCGGGAGCGGACCCGGGACATCCCGATCATCTTCCTCACCGCGATCAACCACGGGCCGCACCACACGTTCCGTGGCTACGCGGCGGGCGCTGTCGACTACATCTCCAAGCCCTTCGATCCATGGGTGCTGCGGGCGAAGGTGTCCGTGTTCGTCGACCTTTACATGAAGAACGTCCAGTTGCGGGAGCAGGCGGGGCTGTTGCGCCGGGAGCTCGAAGGCGGCCGGCCGCCGGCGCACGGGGAGCGCGGCAGCCGTGGTCTGCTCCCCGAGCTTTCCGCCCGCCTCGCCGCGGTGGAGGAGCAGGCCGAGGCGCTGTCCAAGGAGCTGGAGGACTCTTCCATGTCCGCCGCGGTGGCGACCGCCGCCCATCTGGAGCGCAAGCTCACCGGGCTCCGCCGGGCCCTTGACGCACTGGAGCCCGGGGCGGACGCACCCGCGCGGGCGGAGTCCTCGCAGGGCTGACCCCCGTCAGGGATGGTGACGTCGCCTCAGCCGCGCCCTCCGTGCCCCGGCCGGACGGCACCGGTAACCTCACTCCCATGGCCTCACGTACGTCCGGCAAGGGTTCCCAGAGCGCGCGCGCCGGGCGCAGCGGTGCGGCGCCGAAGAAAGCGGCTGCCGCGAAGAAGCCGGCGGCCAAGAAGTCCGCACCCAGGAAGCCGGCGGCGAAGCAGGCCGCACCGAAGCGGAATCCGGTGTTCCGGGTGCTGCGGGCGGTGTGGATGGGGATCGCCCACCCGGTCGGCGCGCTCTTCCGGAGCATAGGCAAGGGTGCGAAAGGACTGGACCCCGCCCACCGCAAGGACGGGCTGGCCCTGCTGCTCCTGGGGCTCGCCCTCGTGGTCGCCGCGGGCACCTGGTCCAATCTGCAGGGCCCGGTCGGTGAGCTGGTCACTCTTCTCGTCACCGGGGCGCTCGGTCGGCTCGACCTGGTGTTCCCCCTGCTGTTGTTCTTCATCGCGGTACGGCTGATCCGGCACCCGGAGAAGCCGGAGGCCAACGGCCGGATCGTGATCGGCCTGAGCGCTCTGGTGGTGGGGGTGCTGGGGCTGGTGCACGTGGCGACCGGCGCTCCGGGGCGCAGCGCCGGTACACAGGCGATGCAGGACGCCGGTGGGCTCATCGGCTGGCTGGCCTCCCGTCCGCTGATCTTCGCGGTGGGCGAGGTGCTCGTGGTGCCCCTGCTGATGCTGGTCACCGTCTTCGGCCTGCTGGTGGTCACGGCGACCCCGGTGAACGCGATTCCCCGGCGCCTGCGGGAAGGGGCCGTCCGGCTCGGGGTGTTCGCGGAACCCGAGCCGGACACCGAAGCCGGGGAGGATGCCCCGGGGGATGCCCGGCTGTCCATGCGCAAGGCCTCGGATCCCGAGCCCGGAGACCGCCACGGCCCGCAGGACGGGACCGGGCGGGCCGGCAGCGCCGCGGCGGCACCGGAGGGCCGCCGTACTCCCCGCCGCAAGAACCGGTCCCGCGCGGGCACCTCCTCCGAAGCGGTGGACGTGGCTGCTGCGGCGGCCGCCGCCCTGGACGGTGCCGTGCTGCACGGCGTGCAGCCCTCTCCGCTGGTGGCGGACATCAGCAGCCGCATCTCCACCGGACGCCGGAGCAGGCCGGAGAGCGACAGCGCGGCCGAGTCTCCGTCAGGGGCGCTGCCGGCCGGGGCCGGAGAGGAATCGGGGAGCGGAGTCCCGGACCTCACGCGCCGCGCGCCGGAGCCGGCCGGAGCCCTCCCGTCCCGGGCGGAACAGCTTCAGCTCGCCGGTGACATCACCTATGTGCTGCCTCCGGTGGACCTGCTGGAGCGTGGTGGCCCGGGGCGGACCCGCAGCGCTGCCAATGACGCGGTGGTGGCCTCGCTGACGACGGTCTTCTCCGAGTTCAAGGTGGATGCCCGGGTCACCGGCTTCACCCGGGGACCGACGGTCACCCGCTACGAGGTGGAGCTCGGTCCCGCGGTCAAAGTCGAGAAGATCACCGCGCTGGCCAAGAACATCGCCTATGCGGTGGCCAGCCCGGATGTGCGGATCATCAGCCCGATCCCGGGGAAGTCCGCGGTCGGGATCGAAATCCCGAACAGTGACCGGGAGATGGTGAACCTCGGGGACGTCCTGCGGATGGCGGACGCGGTGGGGGAGGAGCACCCGCTGGTGGTGGGGCTCGGCAAGGATGTGGAGGGTGCCTACGTCTCGGCCAATCTGGCCCGGATGCCCCACCTGCTCGTCGCCGGCGCCACCGGTTCCGGCAAGTCCTCCTGTATCAACTGCCTGATCACCTCCGTGCTGATGCGTGCCACTCCGGAGGACGTCCGGCTGGTGCTGGTGGACCCCAAACGGGTCGAGCTCACCGTGTACGAGGGTATTCCGCACCTCATCACGCCGATCATCACCAACCCCAAGAAGGCCGCGGAGGCGCTGCAGTGGGTGGTGCGCGAAATGGACCTGCGCTACGACGACCTGGCCGCCTACGGCTACCGCCACATCGACGACTTCAACGCGGCCGTGCGTGCGGGGAAGGTCTCGGCCGGCGAGGACAGTGAGCGGGAGCTGGCTCCCTATCCGTATCTGCTGGTGATCGTGGACGAGCTGGCCGACCTCATGATGGTGGCGCCGCGCGACGTCGAGGACGCCATCGTGCGGATCACCCAGCTCGCCAGGGCCGCGGGCATCCACCTGGTACTCGCCACCCAACGGCCCAGCGTGGACGTCGTCACCGGCCTCATCAAGGCGAATGTGCCCTCCCGGCTGGCCTTCGCGACGTCCTCGCTCGCGGACAGCCGGGTCATTCTCGACCAGCAGGGAGCCGAGAAGCTCATCGGCAAGGGGGACGGGCTCTTCCTGCCGATGGGCGCCAACAAACCGGCCCGGATGCAGGGCGCCTTCATCACCGAGGAGGAGGTCAGCGCGGTCGTCGCGCACTGCAAGGAGCAGATGGCGCCGACATTCCGCGATGACGTGCTGGTCGGCAAGTCGCAGAAGAAGGAGATCGACGAGGAGATCGGCGACGACCTCGACCTGCTGTGCCAGGCGGCCGAACTGGTCGTGTCGACACAGTTCGGCTCCACCTCCATGCTGCAGCGCAAGCTCCGGGTGGGCTTCGCCAAGGCCGGCCGGCTGATGGACCTCATGGAGTCCCGGGGGGTGGTCGGTCCCAGCGAGGGCTCCAAGGCCCGGGACGTTCTCGTCAAGCCGGAGGAATTCGCGGGAGTGCTCGCCGTCATCCGTGGGGAGACTCACCCGTAGGGACGAGTGGACCGGTCGGCCCTCCTCCGCCATTCGGCCCTCGGTGTACGGTCCGAGGGCCATGATGAACCGGCGGCGCGGAGGGGCGGCAGGCGCCGCCGCGGTATTCACGGCATTCTGATGGCGGACAAACTCTGTCGGCCCGCTTGCTCGTTCCGTTGAGGCCACCCCTAGACTTGACGCACAGCACGTGGATTCACGCTCGAAAGGCGCACCCGTGTCCCATGGCACCGCACTGGCCAAGGACCGGCCCTCTGTCGGTCGCACCCTCCAACAGGCTCGCATCGCCGCGAAGCTGACCGTCGACGAGGTCAGCACATCCACTCGGGTACGGATTCCCATCGTGCACGCGATCGAGCAGGACGATTTCTCCCGTTGCGGCGGCGATGTGTACGCCCGGGGGCACATCCGCACGCTCGCGCGCGCCGTCGGGCTCGATCCGGCTGATCTCATCGAGCAGTACCGTGCCGAGCAGGGCACGGCTGCCGCTCCGGAGCCCACTCCCGCCGCGCCGGTCTTCGACGCGGAACGGATCCGTCCCGAGCCGCGACGCCCCAACTGGACGGCAGCCATGGTGGCCGCCATCGTCGCGGTGGTCGGCTTCGTCGGCTTCACCTTCTTCAGCGGTGCGGGGGACGAGGAGCCGGCCACCGTCGCCGAGGGCAGCCAGTCGGCGGAGAGTGCCGAGGACCCGGACGAGGCCTCCGAGGCCGGTGGCGGCACGGCCGACCCCGAGCCGGAGCCCTCGGACAGCGCGATCGCCAACGTCCCCGCCGACAAGGTCACCGTGACGGTGACCGCCAACGGCCAGAGCTGGGTCTCGGTGAAGGACCAGGGCACCGGTCAGCTGCTCTTCGAGGGGGAGCTCAACGAAGGGGATTCCGAGACCTTCACCGCCGACGACCAGATCGACCTGGTGACCGGCAACGCGGGGGTCATCGAACTGCACGTCAACGGGAAGCCCATCGAGGACATCGGGGAGACCGGCCAGGTGCAGCGCCTCAGCTTCACCACCGGAGACCCTGAGGAGGGCTGACTGTTCCGCACCGGGCTCTGCCCGCCCGGCGGCGGCCCGTCGTCCCGGACAGCCCGATCATGAGGGCCGTCCGGGACGAAGTAGGCTGAGCTCATGTCCGAACGCCGTACCGTCGCCCTCGTCACCCTCGGTTGTGCCCGTAATGAGGTGGATTCCGAAGAGCTGGCGGGCCGGCTCGCTGCGGACGGCTGGGACCTCGTCGACGACGCCACCGAGGCCGATGTGGCCGTGGTCAACACCTGCGGGTTCGTCGAGGCCGCCAAGAAGGACTCGGTCGACGCGCTGCTGGAGGCCAACGATCTCAAGGCCCCGGGCAGCGGAAGCCGCACCCGCGCAGTGGTCGCGGTCGGATGCATGGCCGAACGCTACGGCAAGGATCTTGCCGAGGCGCTGCCGGAGGCCGACGGCGTGCTCGGCTTCGACGACTACGCCGACATCTCGGACCGGCTGCAGACCATCCTGGCCGGGGGAGTGCACGCCGCGCACACCCCCAGGGACCGTCGCAAGCTGCTGCCCATCAGCCCTGCCGAGCGCCAGGGCTCGGAGGTGGCCCTGCCCGGGCACGGCGACCGGACCGGGTCCTCCGCACCCGTGGCGGAGGACCTTCCGCCGGGCCTGGCACCGGCCTCGGGCCCCCGCGCCCCGCTGCGCCGCAGGCTGAACTCCAGCCCTGTCGCCAGCATCAAGCTGGCCTCCGGATGCGACCGGCGGTGCTCCTTCTGCGCCATCCCCTCCTTCCGCGGGTCCTTCGTCTCGCGGCGGCCGTCCGACGTACTCGGTGAGGCGCGCTGGCTGGCCGGGGAGGGAGTCTCGGAGATCATGCTGGTCTCGGAGAACAACACCTCCTACGGCAAGGATCTCGGTGACATCCGGCTGCTGGAGACGCTGCTCCCCGAGCTCGCTGCGGTGGAGGGCCTGGAGCGCATCCGGGTGAGCTACCTGCAGCCTGCCGAGCTGCGGCCCGGGCTCATCGATGTGCTGACCGGCACCGAGAAGGTCGCCCCGTACTTCGACCTGTCGTTCCAGCACTCCGCCCCCGGTGTGCTGCGCGCCATGCGGCGCTTCGGTGACACCGAGCGTTTCCTCGAACTGCTCGCGGCGATCCGGGTCCGGGCGCCCCAGGCGGGTGTCCGCTCGAACTTCATCGTCGGTTTCCCCGCGGAGACCGAGGCCGACGTCACCGAGCTGGAACGCTTCCTCGGCGAAGCCCGGCTGGACGCCGTCGGCGTCTTCGGCTACTCCGACGAGGAGGGCACCGAGGCAGCCGGTTACCCGGGGAAGAACTCCGCGGAGGTGGTGGCCGAGCGGCTGGCCAGGGTCTCCCGGCTGGCCGAGGAGCTGACCGCGCAGCGGGCCGAGGAGCGGATCGGCGAGCGGGCCCGGGTGCTCATCGAGTCGTTCGAACACGAAGGGCCGGACGACGGGGCCGGGGAATCGCTGACCGCGGTCGGCCGGGGCGTGCACCAGGCGCCGGAGACCGACGGACAGATAATGATCAAGGGGCCGGACGCGCGGGACCTGAAGGCCGGGGAGTACGTCGACGCCGAGATCGTGGCCACCGAAGGGGTGGATCTGATCGCCGTGCTCCGGCCCGCGGCCGGCCGTGCCGGGGCTGGGAGATGACGGGGATGCCGGCCGCCGCGGGCCGGGGCACGGCGGCACACCGGCAGCGGGCCGGCCGCCAGGCCGGCCTGTGGAACATCGCGAACATCCTGACGATGATGCGGCTGGCACTTGTTCCCGGCTTCGTCCTGCTCATGTTCGTGGACAGCGGGCACGATCCGGCCTGGCGGTCCCTGGCCTGGGCGGCCTTCACCATCGCCATGATCACCGATCTGTTCGACGGGGAGCTGGCCCGGCGCCGGAACCTGGTGACCGATTTCGGGAAGATCGCGGACCCCATCGCCGACAAGGCGATCATGGGTGCAGCCCTCGTCTGCCTGTCCGTGCTCGGTGACCTCCCCTGGTGGGTGACGGGGGTCATCCTGGCCCGCGAGTTCGGCATCACGGTGCTGCGTTTCTGGGTGATCAGACACGGAGTGATCCCCGCCAGCCGGGGCGGAAAGGCGAAAACTCTCACGCAGGGCATTGCCGTCGGCATGTACATCCTGGCGCTGACCGGCCCGCTGGCGACGCTGCGCTGGTGGATGATGGCGGTGGCGGTTGTCCTGACCGTGGCCACCGGCCTGGACTATGTGCGCCAGGCCATCACTCTGCGGCGCGCCGGCCGGACCGCGGAGCGTGCGGAGCAGGAGCGGAACCATGAGTGATGACGGCGAGTCGCCGGAGTTCGCCCTCGCGGCTCAGGTCCTGGCCCGGCTGAAGGAGCGGGGCCAGACCGTGGCCGTCGCCGAATCGCTGACCGGCGGTCTGGTGGCGGCTGCCCTCACCGGAGCACCGGGGGCCTCCGGTACGTTCCTCGGCTCGGTCACGGCTTATGCCACCGAGTTGAAGCACCAGCTGCTGGGCGTGGACGCGGCCCTGCTCGAGGAGCGCGGCGCGGTCGACCCGGAAGTCGCGCGACAGCTCGCGGCCGGGGTCCGCGAGCGGCTCGGCGCGGACTGGGGGCTGGCCACCACCGGTGTCGCGGGGCCCGCGCGGCAGGACGGCCGTCCGGTCGGCACCGTCTTCGTCGCCGTGTGCGGCCCGGGGGACCGGGAGGCATCGGCGCAGCACCTGTCGCTGAGCGGAGACCGCGCCGGCATCCGCAGCGGCAGTGTGTGTGCGGTGCTGGAGCATGCCAGGAAGAAAATCGAAGAATGTTCCACAAACCGGTCCGAACCTTGCCGGGAAGGGAACACCGCTGCGGGGCCGGATGTTTACAGCCCTGAGTGAACACGACATCGCTCCCCGCACGGCGGGAGTCCGAGGCGGTACGGTGGGGCATGAAGCTAGCGAGGCCAAGGTCCGAGGAGGGAGCCACCGATGATTCTGCTTCGTCGCCTGCTGGGTGACGTGCTGCGTCGGCAGCGCCAACGTCAGGGCCGCACTCTGCGCGAAGTCTCCTCGTCCGCCCGGGTCTCGCTCGGCTACCTTTCCGAGGTCGAACGCGGACAGAAGGAAGCTTCCTCCGAGTTGCTGGCCGCCATCTGTGACGCACTGGACGTTCGGATGTCGGAGCTTCTGCGGGAGGTCAGTGACGAGCTGGCTCTCGCTGAGCTGGCGCAGTCCGCAGCGAGCGACACGGTGCCGCCCCCGATGCGTCCGATGCTCAACCCGATGCGCGTGACCTCGGTCACGGGCCGCCCGGAGGAGCGTGTCACGATCAAGGCGCCGGCCGAGGCGGTCGACGTGGTCGCGGCCTGAAACGCCTACAGGGCGCCAGGGGTGTGGGATCCGCCCGGAAGGGTGGACCCCACACCCCTGGCGCTGTTGTTCCTGTGGGGTGACCGGGGGAACTCCGGTCAGGCCCGGATGCGCAGTCCGCGGGGGGTGGCGTGGAAGCCGGCGGCTTCCAGCAGCCGCACCCAGAACGGATCGCTCAGCACCGGTGAACCGTTGACGCGCTCCACCGTCACCGTACCCAGCGTCCCTTGCCGGGCGGCCGTGGCGAGCTCCTCAGCCGCTGCTCCGAGCGCCGGTGATGCGCCGTCCCGGGGGAGTGCGGCCTCCGCCGGCGGCCAGGCCAGCAGTGTTCTGCCCCCGCGCTCCAGGTAGAGCGTGAGCTCTCCGTCGACCAGCACCACCAGTGAGCCGGCTTTCCGGCCCGGCTTGTGCCCGGCACCTTCCGGTGGGTCGGGCCACGGCAGCGCGGCACCGTAGGCGTTCGCCGGGTCGGCGGCCGCCAGCAGCACGGGCCGCCGGCCCGCGTCCGGGGCGGCCCGCTCCCGGCCGGTGCTCACCGCCCGCAGCCGGTCCACGGCACCGTCCATGGCGAACTGCGCAGCCCCCAGCCCTTCCACCACATAGCCGCGCCGGGCCCGGCCGGTCTCCTCGAAAGCGGCCAGCACCCGGTACGCCGCGGCAAATCCGCCCTCCACCCCCTCGGCGGAGACGGCCCCGCGGGTGACCACCCCGTGCCGGTCCAGCAGGGTGCGGGCCAGCGCGTGGGCGCGTAGCGTGGGCGCGCTCTCCTGCTCCGGCAGGAGTGCCCAGCGGCCGGCCACGGTGGGCGGGCCGGAACGGGAGGCCGGCGGGCGGCGTGCGGCGCCGGTGAAGGAGCCGTAGCGGCCCCGGGGCACGCTCCGCCGGGCGCGGTGGGCGGTGGAGCCGGCGGTGCGCCCGGAGCCCAGCAGGGCGCGCAGCGGACCGAGCGTGTCGTTCGTCAGGCGGCCGGACCAGGCCAGCTCCCAGACGGCATCGGCGAGCTCGTGCTCGGAGACCTCGGCCCCGGCCGCCCTGACCCGCTCCGCGAGCTGCCGGAAGAACAGGCCGTAGCCACCGGAGAGGGCGTTCAGCACAGCCGTGTGCACCGGGGAGAGCTCCAGGGGGGAGGGGGCCGGCAGCAGGAGCGGGGCGGAGTCCGCCGGGCACAGGGTGATCCAGCCGTCCTTTCCGGGCAGCGCCCCGGCACCCGCCCAGAGCACCTCTCCGGAGACCGTCAGTTCGTCCAGCATCGCCGGCGCGTAGCCGGACACCCGGGAGGGCAGCACCAGCCTCTCCAACGCCGACGCCGGAACCGGAGCGCCCTGGAGCTGCTCGACGGCGCGCAGCAGACCGTCGGTGCCGCGCAGTCCTCCCCCCGCGGTCCCCGCCACGTGCTGCCACTGCGGAAGGAAGGCGGCCAGCGCGGACGGCGGCACCGGCTCCAGCTCCTCGCGCAGCGCGGCCAGCGACCGGCGCCGCAGCCGGCGCAGCACTGCCGGGTCGCACCACTCCTGGCCGACCCCCTCCGGCCGGAACTCGCCGTGCACCATCCGGCCGTCCGCCGCCAAACGGTGCAGGACCCCTTCCACGACGGCCACGCCGAGGCCGAAGGCCGCGGCCGGCTGAGCGGCGGTGAACGGGCCGTGGGTCCGAGCGAACCGCCCGAGCAGGTCACCCAGCGGGTCCTTGACCGGTTCGGTGAACGCCTCGGGAACGCCGACGGGCAGGGCGGCGCCGAGCGCGTCCCGCAACCGCCCGGCGTCCTCGATCGCGGCCCAGTGGTCCTCACCCGCGACCCGCACCCGGATCGCCCGGCGGGCGCCCGCCAGCTCCGGTGCCCACGCGAGCTCCGCTCCGCGGTCGGTCAGAGCTGCCTCCGTGAGCGGGCCGAGTACCCGCAGCAGGTCGGCGACGCCCTCGGCATCCTTCACCCGCCGGTCGTCGGTCAGCCACTGCAGCTCCCGCTCGAGCTCCCGGAGCACCTCGGGGTCCAGCAGCTCCCGCAGCTCGGCCTGGCCGAGCAGCTCGGCCAGCAGCCGGGAGTCCAGCGACAGGGCCGCCGCCCGCCGCTCCGCGAGCGGGGAGTCACCCTCGTAGAGGTACTGCGCGACGTAGCCGAACAGCAGTGAGCGGGCGAACGGGGACGGCTCCCGGGTGGTGACCTCCACCAGACGCACCCGGCGGGCCTCGACGTCCGACATCAGCCGGGCGAGGCCGGGAACGTCGAAAACGTCCTGCAGGCACTCTCGGACGGCTTCCAGGATGATCGGGAAGGAGCCGAACTCACTCGCGACCGAGAGCAGCTGGGCGGCCCGCTGCCGCTGCTGCCACAGCGGTGTCCGCCGGCCGGGACTGCGCCGCGGCAGCAGCAGGGCGCGGGCGGCGCACTCGCGGAAGCGGGCGGCGAACATCGCGGAGCCGCCCACCTGGTCGGTGACGAGCTGCTCGACCTCGCCCGTGTCGAACAGGACGTCCTCCGCTCCGAGCGGCGCGGGCCCGTCCTCCTGACCGCCCGCCGGTCCGGGGGGCCCGTGGTCGGTCTCCGGCAGCGGGTCGGGACCGAGGGTCAGCAGGTCGGTGTCGGGGAGCCGGAGCACCAGGCCGTCGTCGGCGTGCAGCACCTGGGCGTCCACCCCGAACCGCTCGGTGAGGCGGGCGCCGAGCGCCAGTGCCCACGGCGCGTGCACCTGCGCGCCGAACGGGGAGTGGACGACCACCCGCCAGTCGCCCAGCTCGTCCCGGAACCGTTCCACCACGATGGTCCGGTCGTCCGGCACGTGCCCGCAGGCTTCCCGCTGCTCCCGCAGATGGGCCAGGACGTTGTCCACCGCCCAGGCATCGAGCCCGGCCGCGGTCAGGCGCTCCCGGGCCGCTTCCGGGGCCAGTGAGCCGATCTCCCGGAGAAATGCCCCCAGGGCGCGGCCGAGCTCCAGCGGGCGGCCCAGCTGATCGCCCTTCCAGAAGGGCAGCCGTGCGGGCACCCCGGGAGCGGGGGTGACCAGCACCCGGTCCCGGGTGATGTCCTCGATTCGCCAGGAGGTGGTGCCCAGCGTGAAGACGTCCCCGGTGCGGGACTCGTAGACCATTTCCTCGTCGAGCTCCCCGACCCGGCCCCCGCCCTTCTTCGGATCGGTGCCGACGAGGAACACGCCGAACAGGCCGCGGTCCGGGATGGTGCCGCCCGAGGTGACCGCGAGACGCTGGGCGCCCGGCCGCCCGCTGACGGTGTGGGCGATCCGGTCCCAGACCAGGCGGGGCCGCAGCTCCGCGAAGGCGTCGGACGGGTAGCGCCCGGCGAGCATGTCGAGGACCGCGTGGTAGGCGGACTCCGGGAGGGCGGCGAAGGGCGCTGCCCGGCGCACGACGGACAGCAGCTCGTCGACGTCCCAGCGGTCCATCGCGGCCATCGCGACCACCTGCTGGGCGAGCACGTCCAGGGGGTTGGCCGGGATCCGCAGCGCCTCGATGGCGCCCTGCCGCATCCGCTCGGTGACCACCGCCGCCTGCACCAGGTCACCGCGGTACTTGGGGAGGACCACTCCGGTCGAGACGGCACCCACCTGGTGCCCGGCCCGGCCGACCCGCTGCAGGCCGGAGGCCACCGAGGGCGGGGACTCCACCTGGATCACGAGGTCCACCGCTCCCATGTCGATGCCGAGCTCCAGGCTGGAGGTGGCGACGACGGCGGGCAGCCGGCCGGCCTTGAGCTCCTCCTCCACCTGCGCCCGCTGATCCTTGGACACCGAGCCGTGGTGTGCGCGGGCGAGGACCGGCGGTGCCCCGGTGCCGGCACCCGAGCCGCCCATGAGCTCGGACGGACCGTGTGCCTCCGGCAGCGGCTCACCGGTGGCCCGCTCGTGGGCGATCTCGTTCAGCCGGTTGCACAGCCGCTCCGCGAGGCGCCGGGAGTTCACGAAGACGATGGTCGAGCGGTGGTCCTGCACCAGGTCGACGATCCGTTCCTCCACGGAGGGCCAGATGGAGGGCCGCTCCCCGGAGCCGGGTGCGTCCGGTGCGGGCGCGCCGCCCAGCTCGCTCATGTCGGGGACCGGGACGACCACCGACAGGTCGAACGTCTTGCCGGCCGGCGGCTGGACGATCGTGGTTCTCCGCTGCGGGGAGAGAAACCGGGCGACCTCGTCCACCGGCCGGACCGTCGCGGAGAGGCCGATGCGCCGGGCCGGGCGGTCGAGCAGCTCGTCGAGGCGCTCCAGGGAGAGCGCCAGATGCGCCCCGCGCTTGGTGCCCGCGACCGCGTGCACCTCGTCCAGGATCACCGTCTCCACCCCGGACAGCGCTTCCCTGGCGGCCGAGGTGAGCATCAGGAAGAGCGACTCGGGTGTGGTGATGAGGATGTCCGGCGGGCGCCTGGCGAGGGCCCGGCGGTCGGCCTGCGGGGTGTCACCTGAGCGGATGCCCACCCGGATGTCCGGCTCGGGCAGCCCCAGCCGGACCGACTCCTGGCGGATACCGGTGAGCGGGCCGCGCAGGTTGCGCTCCACGTCGACCGCCAGGGCTTTCAGCGGTGAGACATACAGCACCCGGCAGCGGCGGAGCGGGTCGGCGGGGGGCGGGACGGAGGCCAGCCGGTCCAGCGAGGCGAGGAAGGCGGCGAGCGTCTTGCCCGAGCCGGTCGGTGCCACCACCAGGGCGTCCGACTCCTCGGCGATCGCCCGCCAGGCGCCGGCCTGGGCGGCGGTGGGTGCCTGGAAGGCCTGCCGGAACCACGCCCCGGTCGCGGGGGAGAACGCGTCCAGGGCGGCGGCCGGGTCCTCGTGGCTCATCGTTCCGCTCCGGCCGGGCGGCAGGGCTGGGCTGGGCAAGTGGTCACGGGTCCATCGTGCACCCGGCCACGGACAATGCCGTGACCGGCGTCCGGGGTGACGCGGCCGGGTGCGCCGGTACCGCGCCGGTGCCGGTGATACTGGGGGTATGCGGTTGACGGATTTCTGGCAGCGGATGGCGGAGCACTTCGGCGGGGCCTACGCGGACTCCTTCGCCCGGGACCATGTGATGGCGGAGCTCGGCGGGCGGACGGTGCACCAGGCACTGGCCGAGGGCTGGGAGGCCAAGCAGGTCTGGCGGGCGGTCTGCGCCGCCACCGAGGTGCCCGCACATCTACGATGAGCTGATTTTTCCCGGATATCCACAGATGTGACACCTGGGTTGACACGAAATTCGAACACCCATTTGCATGGGGGTGAGCAGGGTGCCCGGCCGATTGTCAGTGGCGGGCGCTAACGTCCCTAGATGTGAAGCGATCGACTCAGACACCCCGGGTGGTCCCCATGGCAGGTACGGACCGCGAGAAGGCGCTCGACGCCGCTCTCGCGCAGATTGAACGACAGTTCGGCAAGGGCGCAGTCATGCGCATGGGGGACCGGCCCAACGAGCCGATCGACGTCATCCCCACCGGCTCGACGGCCCTCGACGTGGCCCTGGGAGTCGGCGGCCTCCCGCGCGGCCGGGTGGTGGAGGTGTTCGGTCCGGAATCGTCCGGAAAGACCACCCTGACTCTGCACGCGGTGGCCAACGCCCAGCGGGCCGGCGGCACCGTCGCCTTCGTGGACGCCGAGCACGCGCTGGACCCGGAGTACGCGAAGAACCTCGGGGTGGACACCGACTCCCTGATCCTGTCGCAGCCGGACAACGGCGAGCAGGCGCTGGAGATCGTGGACATGCTGATCCGCTCCGGCGCGCTGGACCTCATCATCATCGACTCCGTGGCCGCCCTGGTGCCGCGCGCGGAGATCGAAGGAGAGATGGGCGACTCGCACGTCGGTCTGCAGGCCCGCCTCATGAGCCAGGCCCTGCGGAAGATCGCCGGAGCGCTCAGCCACTCCAAGACCACCGCGGTCTTCATCAACCAGCTCCGCGAGAAGGTCGGCGTGATGTTCGGTTCGCCCGAGACCACGACCGGTGGCAAGGCGCTGAAGTTCTACGCCTCGGTCCGGCTGGACATCCGCCGCATCGAAACACTCAAGGACGGCACCGACGCGGTGGGCAACCGAACCCGCGTCAAGGTGGTCAAGAACAAGGTCGCGCCGCCGTTCAAGCAGGCCGAGTTCGACATCCTCTACGGCATCGGCATCAGCCGGGAGGGCGGCCTGATCGACATGGGTGTGGAGCACGGCTTCGTGCGGAAGTCCGGTGCCTGGTACACCTACGAGGGCGACCAGCTCGGCCAGGGCAAGGAAAACGCCCGGAACTTCCTCCGGGACAACCCCGACCTCGCCAACGAGATCGAGAAGAAGATCAAGGAGAAGCTGGGCATCGGCCCGAAGACCCAGGCGCCGGAGCCGCAGCCGGGCGCCGACGCCGCCACGGAGGACAAGGCAGCAGCGCCCGCGGCGGCGAAAGCCGTGAAGACCGCGAAGGCCGCCAAGCCGGCCGCCGTCAAGAGCTGACGGATGACCCGGCGCAGCGACTGGCCGGAGCACCCGCCGAGCGCAGCGGGTGCGGAACGCAGGAGCAGCGAGGGCTCCGTTCCGTCGAGGGCCGGAGCGGAGCCGTCGCGCGATCCCGTGGAACAGGCGCGGGCCATCTGTCTCCGCCTGCTCACCGGGACGCCGCGCACCCGGCAGCAGCTCGCCGACGCGCTGCGCGCGGCTGATATTCCCGAGGAGGCGGCGGCCGAGATCCTGGACCGCTTCGAGGAGGTCGGGCTGATCGACGATGTGGCCTTCGCGGATGCCTGGGTGGAGTCACGGCACCACAGCCGGAAGCTCGCCCGCCGGGCGCTCGCCCGCGAGCTGCGCGCCAAGGGCGTGGACGCCGCGGTGGTCGAGGAGGCGGTGGGGCGGCTCGATCCCCAGGCCGAGGAGGCTGCTGCCCGGGCCCTGGTGGAGCGCAAGCTGCGGGCCTCCCGCGGCCTGGACCGGCAGAAGCGGATACGGCGGCTGGCCGGGATGCTCGCCCGCAAGGGGTATCCCGAGGGGATGGCACTCCGGGTGGTGCGGCAGGCGCTGGAGGCCGAGGGAGAGGACTCCGAGCTTCTCGAACAAGACTTCCCGGATCACTGAGCCGCTCACGGAACCGTGGCTACCGGGGTCGGGGCGCAGGAGTCCGCGGGGCGACGCCCCGCAGGGCGGTGACGCAGGCCCGCAGGCCCGGAAGGTCGGCCCCCGGCAGGGCTGCCGCCAGATGGCCGTCGGGGCGCACCACCAGAAGGGTGTGCGCCGGTGCGCCCGGAAACGCCTCGGTGACCAGGAGCTCCGAAGCCATCGGGAGCTCGTGCAGCGTGGCGGCCAGCTCGGGAATCAGCCCGGCCGACAGCCAGTGGCGGGCGTCCCATACCCGGGAGCCCGGTGCCGTCAGCACCACGAGCGGCGGGCCGCCCAGCCAGTCGTGCAATCGGGCCCGGCTGCCGTCCAGCGCGGTGACCGGGACGTCGGCCACCGGGGAGCCGGGCGGGGTGTCGGTCACCGTCCCGTGGTCCTCCGGCGGGGCGAGCGGGGAGTTCGCGTAGTTGCCCGGGGTGCCCAGCGCCCCGCGGCCCAGCTGGCTGTCGGTGAGCAGAGTGAGCCGGGCCCGGCCGCGCACCATGATGCGTTCGGTGAGCGCGTTCCGGCCGCGTACCAGGGGGAGTGCCTGGTCCACGGCCCGCAGCCGGCGGCCGACAGCGGCCCGGCGCTCCGCCTGGTAGCTGTCGAGCAGGACCTCCGCGTCGCCGTGGTGCCAGTCGACGGCCAGCTTCCAGGCGAGGTTCTGGACATCGCGCAGTGACTCGGCGACCTGCTGGGCGCCGAGGGCACCCACCAGATGGGCGGCGTCCCCGGCGAGGAACGCGCGCCCGGACCGCCAGCGCCGGGCGAGGCGCTGATGGCAGATGTGCACCCCGGTGTCCAGCAGCGCGTACTCGGGGATGTCGCCCTCGTGCCAGGCGGCGAGGGTGCGGTGAATCCGGTCGAGCATGGCGTCCGGGGTGACGAGTGAGGTGTCGTCGGGCAGCGGCCAGTCCAGCCGCCACCGCCCGCCGGCGAGCGGTCGTGCGGTGACCTCGCCGATCTCCCCGCGGCCGGGGCCGCGCAGCGCGCGGTGGAGCCCTGCCTCCCCGGGCCACGGCAGGGTGAGGCGCAGCGCTGCCACCGCGTAGCGTTCCACGGCGGTCCGGCCGGGAAAGGGGATGCCGAGCAGCTTGCGCACCGTCGACCGGCTGCCGTCACAGCCGACCAGATGACTGCCGCGGTGTTGTGCGGACCCGGCTCCGTCATCGCCGGTGGTGACGTCGGCGGTGACCCCGTCCGCGTCCTGCTCCAGGCCGGTCAGCCGGCAGCCGGGGGCGAGCCGCACCAGCTCCTCGCCCCGGGCGGCGTCCCGGAGCGCCTGCTCCAGGGTGTGCTGCGGCAGATGGACGGGGGCCTCGCCCGTGGTGAACTCGGTGAACTGTGCGGTCCTGCCCCGGTGCGTGGTGCGCCAGGCTTCCCAGACCTCGGTGTCCTCCCGGGCCGCGGGCAGGCCGGCCCAGCGGGCGGTGTCGGGGGGCAGCACGCAGGTGCGCGCCGGGCGCGGGGCGATCCGGCCGTCGCCTTCGTCCAGCACCAGGGTGGGGACGCCCTGCCGGGCCAGGGCGAGGGCCAGCGCGAGCCCCGTAGGGCCCGCGCCGACGATGATCACGGGCTGCACGACAGTCATGCAACCCACCGGGGGTTCTGGCGTCAAGTCGGCTCCGAGCAGGGGCAGTCCAGCGGAGTCTGCCCAGCGGCCGGGTGGTTCAGCCGCCCGGGGCCGGTGGTTTGTGCGGCGGGTTCGGCTGGTCGGGGCCGGGTGCGTCGCCGACCGGCTTCACATCGCTGAGCAGACTGGGCGCCAGCACCGCGCCGCTGCTCCGCTTTCCGCGCCGGATCCGGCGCTCCAGCCATCCGGCGGAGCCGGTGAGCAGCATGTTGAGCACGATGAAGATGAGGGCGATGATCGTCAGGGTGGCGATCACATTGGCACCGTAGTTGCCGTAGATGGGGCGGGTCTTCGACAGCAGCTCGGCGAAGCCGAGCATGACGCCGCCGAGCGCGGTGTCCTTGACGATGACCACCAGCTGGCTCACGATCGCCGGCAGCATGGCAGTGACCGACTGCGGCAGCAACACGTGCGACATCGTCTGGCTCTTGCGCATGCCGATGGCTTTCGCGGCATCGGTCTGGCCGCGGGGGAGGGACAGGATGCCGGCCCGGAACACCTCCGCGAGCACCGAGGCGTTGTACAGCACCAGGCCGGTCACGACCGCGTACAGCGGCCGCATGTCGGAGGAGATGTTGGTGTACAGGGCGTAGAAGGCGCTGGCGAAGGCCATCAGCAGCAGCACCGGGATGGCGCGGAAGAACTCCACGACGGTGCCCGCCGTCCAGCGCACCCAGGCGTGATCGGAGAGCCGGGCGATCCCCAGGATCGCCCCCAGGGGCAGCGCGATGAGCATCGACAGGGCGGCGGCCTTCAGTGTGTTGACCAGGCCGGGGAGCAGGAAGGTGGTCCACACCCTGCTGTCGGTGAAGAACGGGCTCCACTTCACCCAGTCGAGCTGATTGGCATCGGCCAGTTTGCGCAGCACCCACCAGACGACTGCCGCGGCGATGACCAGGAACAGCGCGCTGTACAGGAGGTTGCGCGCCTTGGCGCGCGGTCCCGGCGCGTCGTAGAGGACCGAAGCACTCATCGTTTGACTCCCACCCGCTTGCTGACCCAGCCCAGCACCAGGCCGGTCGGGAGAGTCAGTGCGATGAATCCGAAGGCGAACATGGCGAAGATCAGGAAGAGTGCATCCGCCTCGTTCTCGATCATCGCCTTCATCAGGTACGCGGCTTCCGCGACCCCGATGGCCGCCGCGACCGTGGTGTTCTTGGTGAGGGCGATGAGGACGCTGGCCAGTGGGCCCACCACGGACCGGAAGGCCTGCGGCAGCACGATCACGGTGAGCACCTGCGTGAAGCCGAGACCGAGTGCGCGACCGGCCTCGGCCTGTCCCATCGGCACGGTGTTGATTCCAGAACGCACGGCCTCGCAGACGAAGGCCGAGGTGTAGGCGATGAGTCCGAAAATGGCCAGCCGGAAGTTGATCTCCCTGATGCTGCCTTCGGCCCCCAGGGTGACACCCAGCGTCTGGTACATGCCGATGGAGCAGGCCACCAGGATGACCGTCAGGGGGGTGTTGCGCAGCAGGTGCACGTAGCCCGCCGCGAAGTTCCGCATCAGCGGGGCCGGGCCCACCCGCATGGCGGCCAGCACGGTGCCCCATATCAGGGAGCCGAGAGCGGACCAGAAGGCAAGCTGCGCGGTCAGCCAGAAGGCGCCGAGCAGGTTGTACCGCTCTAGATCGAGGAAATCGAACACGTCGCTCTCTCGTCAGGTCGGTGGCGCACCGCGGGCGTCCGCGGTGCGCCACATGGTCCGAACGGCCTCAGTCGGTCTCGGTGATCTCCGGGGCGTCGGCGGCCTCGTAGCCGGCCGGGCCGAAGTGCTCCTCGACCGTCTCGGCCCAGACGCCGTCGTCGATCATCTTCTGCAGTGCGGCGTTCACGTCGGCGCGCTGGTCCGAGCCCTTCGGCAGGCCGACGCCGTAGTACTCGTCGCTCAGGTGCAGACCGGCGAGCTTGAACTTGCCGGCGTGGGCCTCCTGCGAGGCGTATCCGGCCAGGATCGAGTCATCGGTGGTCAGGGCGTCGACGGCGCCGTTCTCCAGGCCGGTGAGGCACTCGGAGTAGCCGCTGTACTCCTGCATCTGTGCGTCCGGGGCGAACTTCTCATTCACGTTCTGAGCGGAGGTCGAGCCGACGACGGAGCACAGGGTCAGCTCGTTGATGTCGTCGGTCTCCGTGACCTCCTCGTCCGCCCGGATCAGCAGGTCCTGGTGGGCGACGAAGTAGGGGCCGGCGAAGTCGACCCGCTCCTTGCGCTCGTCGGTGATCGAGTAGGTCGCGAAGATCATGTCGACATCGCCGTTGACCAGCATGTTCTCGCGCTCCGGGGTGGGAGCTTCCCGCCACTCGATGTCGGCCTCGTCGTAGCCCAGCTCGGCGGCGACGTACTTGGCGACGTCGACATCGAAGCCGACGTAGTCGTTGTCTGCGGTTTGCAGGCCCAGACCCGGCTGGTCGACCTTGACTCCGATGGTGATGGTCCCGCCGCCGCCATCGCCGCCGTCGGCTCCTCCGGTGCCGTCACCGTTGGCCGAGTCGTCGGAGCCGCACGCGGACAGGACAAGAGCGGTGGCGAGGGCCAGTGCCGCCGCGGACGTGGTCTTCCTCAGCTTCATGATGATCTTCCTTGCATCGAAACGAAACGAAACGGACGGGCGCGAGCGGCCCGGCCGGCGGGTGGCCGGTCCGTGCGGCGACCGGGTGCGGTCCCCGGAAGAACCGGACGGGGTGCTGCGTGCGGAGCGGTACTCAGTGGTGCAGGATTTTGGACAGGAAGCTCTTTGCCCGGTCGCTGCGGGGGTTGTCGAAGAACTGGTGCGGCTCGGCCTCCTCGACGATCCGGCCGTCGGCCATGAAGACCACCCGGTTGGCCGCCGAGCGGGCGAAGCCCATCTCATGCGTGACGACGACCATCGTCATGCCCTCACTGGCCAGCTGCTGCATGGCCTCCAGCACCTCATTGATCATCTCCGGGTCGAGGGCGGAGGTGGGCTCGTCGAAGAGCATCACCTTCGGGTCCATCGCCAGGGCACGGGCGATCGCCACCCGCTGCTGCTGCCCTCCGGACAACTGCGCGGGGTACTTGTCGGCCTGGTTGGCGACCCCGACCCGGTCCAGCAGGACCCGGGCCCGCTTCTCGGCCTCCTCCTTGCCCTTGCGCCGGACCTTGAGCTGCCCGAGCGTCACGTTCTGCAGCACGGTCTTGTGCGAGAACAGGTTGAAGGACTGGAAGACCATCCCGACGTCGGCGCGCAGCCGCGCCAGCTCCTTGCCCTCCGCGGGCAGGTGCTTTCCGTCGATGGTGATGGTGCCGGAGTCGATGGTCTCCAGCCGGTTGATGGCGCGGCAGAGCGTGGACTTGCCGGATCCCGACGGGCCGATCACCACGACCACCTCACCGCTGCGGATGCTGAGGTTGATGTCCTGGAGGACGTGGAGCGCCCCGAAATGCTTGTTCACGTCCGTCAGGACGACCAGGTCGTCCCCCAGAGGCGTGGCGTCCTGGGGTACCGCGGCCGCCGATACGTCGTTCATCCGTCTGGTCGCTCCGTCCTCGTCGATTGCAGGGACCCTAGCCAGCCCTGTGACCAGCGTCAGCAAATCTGAGCGGAAATTGAGGATAACGATCCGATGTCGTACTGATACGAGGAGTCACGGGCTGTCACCAGCCCGTACCGGGTAGTACGTGCGTCCCGGCGGACCCGACCGATCCCGGGGGAGCTGACCGCAGGGGTACGGATGCCGGATACTGACCGTCCCGGTGCGGCGACCCGCCCGCCCGACCGACCGACCGATGGAAGGAGGACCCGGTGAGACTGCTCCTCGTCGAGGATGACGATCACGTGGCCGCCGCCCTCGTGGCTGTGCTCGGCAAGCACGGCTTCGACGTCGCGCACACCCGCAGCGGCGAGGGCGCGATGACGGCGCTGAGCGCCGGGACCTTCGACGTGGTGCTGCTGGACCTGGGGCTGCCGGACACGGACGGCTTCGAGATCTGCGGGCGCATCCGCCGCCGCTCCTCGGTGCCGGTGATCATGGTGACGGCACGGAGCGACGTGCGGTCCCGCATCCACGGGTTGCACATCGGCGCGGACGACTACGTCGTCAAGCCCTACGACACCGGGGAACTGCTGGCCAGAATTCATGCCGTGAGCCGGCGCACCGCACAGGAAGGCACGGGCGAGCACGAAGCCCCGTGGGAGCGGGACGATCGGGAGACCGTACTGCGCCTGGGGCCGGTCATCGTCGAGCTCTCCACCCGCCAGGTGTCCGTGAGCGGGCAGCCCGTCGCGCTCACCCGCAAGGAGTTCGACCTGCTCGCGCTGCTGGCCCAGCGCCCCGGCGTGGTCTACCGCCGGGAGCAGATCATCAGCGACGTCTGGAAAACCAGCTGGGAGGGCACCGGCCGCACCCTGGAGGTGCACGTCGCCTCGCTGCGTGCCAAGCTGCGCAGGCCGGAACTGGTGGAGACGGTGCGCGGAGTGGGCTACCGTCTCGTCCTCCCGGACTCCTGAGCCGCCGGCCCGGCCCACAAGTCCGTCCCACGGCCTCCCGACCTCAGGATCACGTCCCGATGCGTTTCCGCCTGCTGCTGCTGCTCATCGTGCTGCTCGCCGGTGTGCTGCTGGCACTCGGGGTGCCGCTGGCCGCCAGCCAGGCCGCCACCGAGCAGCAGCGAGTCGTCGTGGACCGGATCGACGACACCGCCCGGTTCGCCTCGCTGGCACAGTTCGCGGCCGTCGACGCCCAGGACGCACCCGAGGCCCCGGGCACCCCGGGTGGGGACCCGCTCAGCACGCTCGTCGACGAGCTGCACCGCTACCACGAGCTGTACGGAATCCGGGCCGGGGTCTTCCACCGTGATCGCAGCCCGATGGCCGTGGCGCCCGCCGGCTGGGAGGCGCCGAGCGCGGACCACACCGGGGATGCCTTCGCCGAGGCGCTCGCCGGCCGCCGCAGCCGCGGACTGGAACAGATCTGGCCCTGGGACGACAAGCGGCTCGTGGTGGCTTCCCCGGTGATACGCGACGGCGACGTGATCGCCGTGGTGGTCACCGACTCACCGACCGGACCGATGCGCTCCCGCATCCTGCACGGCTGGATGCCCATCATCGTGGGGGAGGCCGCCGCCATGCTGCTGGCCGTCGCCGCCGCGTTCGGCCTCACCCGGTGGGTGCTGCGGCCCATCGAAGTGCTCGACAAGGCCACCCACGACATCGCGACCGGCCGGCTGACCTCCCGGGTCGCCGAGTCCGGCGGGCCGCAGGAGCTGCGGCGGCTGGCCCGCTCCTTCAACGAGATGGCCGACAACGTGGAGGAGGTCCTGGAACAACAGCGGGCGTTCGTCGCGGACGCCTCCCACCAGCTGCGCAACCCGCTCGCCGCGCTGCTGCTGCGCATCGACCTGCTCGGGCTGGCGCTGCCGCCCGGGAGCGAGGAGTACGCCTCGGTGCAGGCCGAGGGAAAGAGGCTGGCCCGGGTGCTCGACGACCTGCTCGACCTGGCGCTGGCCGAGCACAGCCCGGCCGACCTGCGACTGACGGATGTGGCCGGCCTCGTCGGGGAGCGGATGGCGGCCTGGGGGCCGGTGGCCGAGCGCCGGGGCGTGACGCTGGAACAGACCGGACCGGCGGCCGCCACCGGCTGGGCGGACCCGGTGGCGCTCTCCAGCGCCCTCGACGCGGTCATCGACAACGCGTTGAAATTCTCCCCGGCCGGGGAGCAGGTCACCGTCGCCGCCAGGCCGGACGGGGACTGGATCGTGGTGGAGATCGCCGACACCGGGCCCGGTCTCCCCGAGGACGAGATGGAGCGCATCGGGGACCGGTTCTGGCGCAGCGGCCGGCACCAGAACGTCGCCGGCTCCGGCCTCGGACTGTCCATCGTGCACGCGCTGCTCAGCGCGGGCGGGGCCCGCATCGCGTACGCCCGGAACCAGCCGCACGGGCTGCGCGTCACCGTCACCGTGCCCCGCCATCCCCCGGGGGGCCGGGACGCCCCGGCCCGGGCGTCGCCGGTCAGAGCTTGACCGCGCGGTAGTAGCGGCGCGCGCCCTCGTGCAGCTCCACCGGGCGGGTGTAGATGGCGGTCCGAAGGTCCACGCGCTGCGCGGCGTGCACGGCCCGCCCGATGCGGTCCCGGCCGCTGATCACCGAGCGGGTGACCTGCTCGGTGATCGCGTCGTCGGCCGCGTCCGTGGTGAGGAGCAGGTTGGCCACGGCGATCGTTTCGATCACCTGGCCCCCCTCGATGCCCGGGTAGGCGTCCGGCGGCATCACGGCGGCCCGGTAGTGCGAGGTGAGCGGACCGCGCACCTGCAACGCGGGCAGCAGGTCACCGAGCGGCACCAGCCGGATGTCCATCCGCTCGGCCAGTCGCTGCACGGCCGAGGTGGGCAGCCCGCCGGACCAGAAGAACGCGTCCAGACGCCCGGCCTCCATCATTCGCGGCATGGTGTCGATCCCCTCCCGCACCGGCACCACGTCCTCGTCCATGTCCAGCCCGGCCGCGGCCAGCAGCTCGCGGGTGACCAGCTGCACCCCCGACTGGTCCTGCCCCACCCCGACGCTCAGCCCCGCCAGACCGGCGGCCCGGCGCACCGGCGACCGGGCGGGCACCACCAGCTGCAGGTAGTCGTCGTAGAGCCGGGCGCACGCCCGCAGCCGCTCCGCCGCCCGGCCGGCCTCCGCCTGGTGAGCGGCGATGGCGTCCGCGGTGGCGATGGTGAAGTCCGCCTGCCCGCCGACCAGCCGCTCGATGTTCTCCACCGAGCCCTCGCTGGACAACAGGCGGACCCGGACCTCGGGCAGGTCGCGCGCGAGCTGCGCCTGGAGCAGTTGTCCGTAGCGGGCGTAGACCCCGCTGCGCACGCCGGTGCTCACCGTCACCACGCCGCCCGGCCGCTCCGCGCCGCCGAAGGCAACCCTCCCCCAGGTGCCTGCCGCCAGCGATGCGGCTGCCGCGGCGCTCCAGCCGAGCAGCCCGCGGCGGGATATCCGCGGCTTGTCCCCGGTGGTCAACGGTCCGACCGTCCGGCCGGCCCGGCCACCGGGCTCCGGCGGCACCGGTGGCCGGAGCCTGCGGTCCTGGGCACGGATGCCGTCCGGCCGCCGGGAACCGGGGTCTGCGTGTTCATGCCGGGTGCCTTTCCCTCCTGCTCGCCCGTCTCCGTGCGCGTACCCCTGGCCCTTGCGGGCAAGGCGGCCGGCAGGGAACGGTTTCCGGCCAACACCGGAGGGACGACACTAGCGCCGACGGCCGGTGCGCACGAGAGCCCGGGGGACCGGGACAACCGGCCGGGACTGCCCCGGGGGAGCCGTAGACTGGGCAACCGGCTGCCGGGGAGCTGCGGCGGCCGCGTTGGCCACCGAGCAGTTGGGATGAATGCAGGCATGTCGGACGGCGCGCGCACGTACGAGGTCAGGACGTTCGGCTGTCAGATGAATGTCCACGACAGCGAACGGATGGCCGGGCTGCTGGAAGGCGCGGGCTATGTCCGGGCCCCGAAGCACGCCGACGGCGCCGACGTCGTCGTCTTCAACACCTGCGCCGTCCGGGAGAACGCCGACAACCGGCTGTACGGCAACCTGGGACAGCTGGCGCCGAAGAAGGCCGCCCGGCCCGGCATGCAGATCGCCGTCGGCGGCTGCCTGGCACAGAAGGACCGCGACACCATCGTCGCCAAGGCACCCTGGGTCGACGTCGTCTTCGGCACCCACAATGTGGGCAAGCTCCCGGTCCTGCTGGAGCGGGCCCGGGTCCAGCAGGAGGCACAGGTCGAGATCGCCGAGTCGCTGGAGGCGTTCCCCTCCACCCTGCCGACCCGCCGGGAGAGCGCCTACGCCGCCTGGGTGTCGGTCTCCGTCGGATGCAACAACACCTGCACGTTCTGCATCGTCCCCGCGCTGCGCGGCAAGGAGAAGGACCGGCGTCCCGGCGACATTCTCGCCGAGGTGGAGGCGCTGGTGGCCGAGGGCGTCAGCGAGATCACGCTGCTCGGCCAGAACGTCAACGCCTACGGCTCCGACATGGGGGACCGCGAGGCCTTTTCCAAACTGCTGCGCGCCTGTGGCCGCATCGAGGGACTGGAGCGGGTCCGCTTCACCTCCCCGCACCCCCGGGACTTCACCGACGACGTCATCGAGGCCATGGCGGAGACCGCCAACGTGATGCCCCAGCTCCACATGCCGCTGCAGTCCGGCTCGGACCGGGTCCTGAAGGCCATGCGCCGCTCGTACCGGCAAGAGCGCTACCTCGGGATCATCGAGAAGGTACGGGCCGCCATGCCGGACGCCGCCATCTCCACCGACATCATCGTGGGCTTCCCCGGCGAGACCGAGGAGGACTTCGAGCAGACTCTGCACGTCGTCCGCGAGGCCCGCTTCACCCAGGCCTTCACGTTTCAGTACTCCAAGCGCCCCGGTACTCCGGCGGCCACCATGGACGGGCAGATCCCCAAGGCGGTCGTCCAGGCCCGCTACGAGCGGCTGGTCGCCCTGCAGGAGGAGATCTCCTGGGAGGAGAACAAGAAGCAGGTGGGCCGGACCCTGGAGGTCATGGTCTCCGAGGGAGAGGGACGGAAGGACGACGCCACCCGGCGGCTCTCCGGGCGCGCCCCCGACGCCCGTCTGGTGCACTTCGCCCGCCCCGAGCAGCCGGTGCGGCCGGGGGACATGGCCACGGTGCGGATCACCTACGCGGCACCGCACCACCTGCTCGCAGAAGGCCCGGCCGAGGCCGTCCGCCGCACCAGGGCGGGTGACGCCTGGGAGCTGCGCCACGCGGCGCCGGAGCAGAAGCCCCCGGGAGTCATGCTCGGCCTGCCGGGGATCGGCGCTCCGGCTGCCCCCGTGGAGCAGGCGGCCGCCGGGGGCTGTGCCGCCTGCTGAACCCAGCTGGCCGCGGGCCTCGGTAGGCTGACGATCATGCTCGTCGCCGCTGCCGTCTGCCCGTGCCCGCCGCTGCTCGTCCCTCAGGTCGCGGCGGGGGCCGCAGCCGAACTGGAGGACGCCCGGACCGCCTGCGCCGAGGCGGTGGCCCGGCTGGCCGCTGCCCGCCCGGAGCGGCTGGTCGTCGTCGGCCCGAGTCCCGGACGGGGGCAGGAGACCTTCCCCGCCGGTACCCGGGGGTCGTTCCGGGGGTACGGGGTGGATCTGGCGGTCCGCCTCGGCGCCGGGTCCGGAGACGTGCGCGACGGCCCGGCCGGCCCGGAGCTGCCGCCCGCCCTCACCGTCGGCGCCTGGCTGCTGGACCACAGCGGCTGGGACGGCGCCCCGGCGGAAGGTCTGGCGATCGGCGGGGAGACGGACCCGGACCGGTGCGCCGCGGCCGGCCGGGAGCTCGCCGCCGGCCCGGAGCGGCTGGCGTTGCTCGTCATGGGGGACGGCAGCGCCTGCCGCACCCTCAAGGCCCCGGGATATTACGACGAACGTGCCGAGGCGTTCGACACGGCTGCCGCCCGGGCCCTGGCACACGCCGACCCGGCCGCCCTCGCGGCGCTGGACGACCGGCTGGCGGCGGAGGTGCAGGCCGCCGGCCGGCCGAGCTGGCAGCTGCTGGCCGGCGCGGCCCGCGGCGCGGATCTGACCGGCCGGCTGCTGTACGAGGAAGCCCCCTACGGAGTGGGCTACTTCGTCGCGAGCTGGACCTGACCGGCGCGGCACGTACCGCGGGCCCGCCTCTTCCGAGTGCGGGCCCGTGGTGCGTGGCGGGGGACGACGGCGCGGTGGGGCGTCAGCCTTTCGCGGGGATGTACGGTTCCAGGAGAGCCGCGAGCTCACCGTGCACCTGCGCCTTCAGCAGGGTCCCTTCGCCGGTGTGCTCCTCCGACAGGACCTCGCCCTCGGCGTGCACCCGGGAAACCAGGCCCCCCTCGGTGTACGGAACCAGCGCCTCCAGCTCGACCTCCGGACGCGGGAGCTCCTCGTCGATCCAGGCCAGCAGCCGGTCCATGCCCTCGCCGGTGTGCGCCGACACCGCGATGGACCGCGGCTCGGTGCGCAGCAGCCGCTGCAGGGTCAGCTCATCGGCGAGATCCGCCTTGTTGATGACCACGATCTCCGGGATGTTCTGCGCTCCGACCTCACGGATCACCTCACGCACCGAGGCGAGCTGCTCCTCGGGCACCGGGTGCGCGCCGTCGACGACGTGCAGGATCAGGTCGGAGTCGCCGACCTCCTCCATGGTGGAGCGGAACGCCTCGACCAGATGGTGCGGGAGATGCCGCACGAAGCCGACGGTGTCGGCCAGGGTGTACACCCGGCCGCTCGGGGTCTCGGCCCGCCGCACCGCGGGGTCGAGGGTGGCGAACAGCGCGTTCTGCACCAGCACGCCGGCTCCGGTGAGCTGGTTGAGCAGGGAGGACTTGCCCGCGTTCGTGTACCCGGCGATGGCCACCGACGGAACCTTGTGCCGCTTGCGGTCCTGCCGCTGGATGTCGCGGCTGGTCTTCATCTCCGCGATCTCCCGGCGCATCTTCGCCATCTTCTCGCGGATCCGCCGCCGGTCCGTCTCGATCTTGGTCTCACCGGGACCACGGGTGGCCATGCCTCCGCCGGCCGAGCCGGTCCCACCACCGCCCATCTGCCGGGACAGCGACTGACCCCAGCCGCGCAGCCGCGGCAGCATGTACTGCATCTGGGCCAGTGCCACCTGCGCCTTGCCCTCCCGGGACTTGGCGTGCTGGGCGAAGATGTCGAGGATCAGGGCGGTGCGGTCCACCACCTTGACCTTGACGACGTCCTCCAGGTGGATGAGCTGGCCCGGGCTCAACTCACCGTCGCAGACGACGGTGTCGGCGCCGCTCTCCAGCACGATGTCCCGCAGCTCCCGCGCCTTGCCGGAACCGATGTAGGTGGCGGGGTCCGGCTTGTCCCGGCGCTGGATGACGCCGTCGAGCACCTGCGCGCCCGCGGTCTCGGCCAGGGCGGCGAGCTCGGCCAGGGAGTTTTCCGCGTCCGCGGCGGTGCCGGAGGTCCAGACGCCGACCAGTACCACGCGCTCCAGCCGGAGCTGGCGGTATTCGACCTCGGTGACATCCTCGAGCTCGGTGGACAGGCCGCCGACCCGCCGCAGCGCTGCCCGCTCCTCGCGGTCGAACTGCTCGCCGTCGCGCTCCTCGTTGAGTCCGTTCCAGGCGACGTCCTCATCCATCAGGGCGCCCGCCCGGCGGCCCGCGCCGGTGCGCTGGTTGTCCTGAGGAAGGGAAGAAGAGGTCATGTGATCCTTACGTCAGCAACGTCGGAGGAGCGCACAGGGACGCGCTCCGCATCATTCCGGCTGTCCGGATCAACGCGAGGGCGGCCGGGATGATTCCCGGACGGGGCACGGTGCTCGCGGACGGGCGCCTGCTCCCATACTGGCACGGGCAGTACCGGGAGGCATCCGAATTAGCCGTGGAGGTGCGCCACGCAGCCCCGCTCAAGCCCGGGTGCGGACCGCTCTCGCGACGTCGTAGACCCCGGGGACGCGGCGCATCGCCCGCATCAGCCTCGGGAGGCCGGTGGCGTCCGGCAGCCGCAGGGTGTAGGTGTGCCGGACCCGCTGTTCGCGTGGCGGCTCGACCTGGGCCTGCAGGACCGAGGCACCGTGCGAGGCGAGGGCTTCGGTCAGGTCGGCCAGGAGGTGCGGGCGGCCCAGCGCCTCAGCCCGGAGGGTGACGCGGCAGCCGACCGCTTCCGCGCGCCAGCTCACCCGGACCGGGGACCGGCCCGCAGCCGTCATCCGGGCGGTGACCGGACAGCCGGTGCGGTGCACGGTGACATGGCCGCCGCGGACCGCGAACCCGCGCACCTCGTCGGGCGGCACCGGGGTGCAGCATCCGGCCAGCCGGATGCCGGTGGCGGGTGCGTCGGCCACCACCGCGGCCTGTTCCTCGGGGGAGCCGGCGGGCTCGGGCGCCGCGGGTGCGGCTGCCCGGCCGGCGGGCTCTTCCTTCGGGCCGGCTGTCGGGGCCGCTGCGCGGGCCTCGGCCCGGGCATTCCGGCGGCTGTCCAGCCAGTGCCTGATCGGGATGCGGGCGGCCGGCGTCCTGGCGTGGTCCAGCCATTCGGGGGACGGGCCCGAGCCGCTGTCGGGCGCCAGCAGCACGTGCAGCGTGTCCCCGTCGTGCAGCACGGTGCGCAGAGTGGCCAGCCGGCCGTTGACCCGGGCACCGATGCAGCTGTGGGCGTCCTGTCCGTGCCGGGCGTAGGCGGCGTCCACACAGGTGGCCCCCACGGGCAGTTGCAGCGGGCCTTCGGCAGCCTGCTCGGCGAAGACGGTGATTTCCCGGTCCTGGGCCAGCTCGTCGCGCAGCTCGGTCCAGAAGGTGTCGGGGTCGGGGGCCTGCTGCTGCCACTCCAGCAGCCGGGAAAGCCAGCCGGGCCGGGTGGGGTCGACCCGCTCGCCGTCCTCCCCGGGGTCGCCGTGCCCGCCCCCGTGCGGGTCACCCAGCGCGATCACCCCGGCCTCGGCGACCCGGTGCATCCGGTGGGTGCGGACCAGGACCTCGGCGACCTGCCCGCTGTCATTGGCGAACGCCGTGTGCAGCGACTGGTACAGGTTGAACTTGGGTGCCGCGATGAAGTCCTTGAACTCCGAGACCACCGGAGTGAAACACGTGTGCAGCTCGCCCAGGACCGCGTAACAGTCCGCGTCCTCGCCGACGAGGATCAGCAGCCGCCCGTAGTCGCACGGGCCCAGACCGCCGCGCTTCACTCCGGCACGGTGCACGGACAGCACGTGCCGCGGCCGGATGTGCACTTCGGCGGTGATGCCGGCCTCCCGCAGAACGGTCCGCACGGCCTCGGCGTCCGGGGCGAGCGGATCGGGCAGCCGTGCGCGCTCCTTGATCAGGCCGGCGGCACGGGCGTGTTCCTCCGGATGGAGGATCGCGAACACCAGATCCTCCAGTTCGGTCTTGAGTACCTGGATGCCGAGCCGCTCGGCGAGCGGGATGAGCACGTCCCGGGTTACCCGGGCGATGCGCGCCTGCTTCTCGGGGCGCATCACGCCGAGGGTGCGCATGTTGTGCAACCGGTCGGCCAGCTTGATGGACATCACCCGCACGTCGCTGCCCGCGGCCACGAGCATCTTGCGGAAGGTCTCGGGCTCGGCCGCGGACCCGTAGTCCACCTTCTCCAGCTTGGTGACGCCGTCGACGAGATGGCCCACCTCCGGCCCGAACTCGGCGTGCACCTGAGCGAGCGTCACCTCGGTGTCCTCGACGGTGTCGTGAAGCAGTGAAGCCGTCAAGGTGGTGGTCTCGGCGCCGAGTTCGGCCAGAATCAGTGTCACGGCCAGCGGGTGGGTGATGTACGGGTCGCCGCTCTTGCGGAACTGGCCGCGGTGGGCGTGCTCGGCGAGTACGTAGGCCCGGCTCAGCGCGCCGAGTTCCGCCCGCGGGTGGTGACGCCGGTGTGCCTGGGCGACATGCTCGATGGCATCGGGGAGCCTGCTGCGGGTGGCGGGACCGAGGACGGCAGCCCGGCCGAACCGGCGCAGGCGGCCGACATCCATGCGATGTGCGCGCCTGTCGCGGGCCGGGCTGCTCGGACCCGTCGTCTCTGCGCTCATGGGCACCTCCCGCGGTCTCACCGACCGGCCCTGGGGGCAGTCGTGACCCGTGATCCCGCTGCGGCGCCGGTGCTTGATGTTACCGAGCCCACCACGCGTATCCGGTCATCGGCCGTCCTTCTCGTGAAAGATCACCCTTTCAGGCGCGTTTTGTTCCGGGAAAGTCGGCTGAAACTCAGTCAGTGCGGGCCGGGACACGACCGGTACTAGTCCCACCAGCCCGGCTCCAGGGTGCCCTCGGCGACGATGACGGCCGGTCCGGTCAGGGTGATGTCTCCGTCGATGCCCTCCGTGATGCGGAGCCGGCCTCCGGGGACATCGACGGTGTAGGTCGCGGGCCGCCCGTCCTTCGCCGGATCCCGGCCGTCGCGGCGGGCGGCGGCCACCATCACGGCGCAGGCTCCGGTGCCGCAGCTGCGGGTCTCGCCGGAGCCGCGTTCGTGCACCCGGAGCGCGACGTGCCGCGGGCCGCGGTCCACGACGAACTCGACATTGGTGCCGTCGGGGTAGGCGGTTGCCGGAGCGACAACCGGCGGTTCGCGCAGGGGACCGGCCTCGGCCAGGTCGGCGACGAACGCCACGGCGTGCGGGTTCCCCATGTCGATGCGGTGGGCGGGCCAGCTGCGGTCCGCCACCGTCACGGTCACCGACGTTTCCGGCCCGTCCGGCAGCCCGGCCCGCCCCATGGCGACCGCAGGGGCGTCCGTCCCGCTCAGCCGGGCCCGGCGCACACCCGCCCGGGTGGCCACCGGCAGTTCACCGTCCCCGGCGAGGCCGGCCCGCTGGAGATAGCGGGCGAAGACCCGGACGCCGTTTCCGCACATCTCCGCGACGCTGCCGTCGCTGTTGCGGTAGTCCATGAACCATTCGGCCTCACCGGCGAGTGCCCGGCCCTCGGGAAGTGCGGCGGACCGCACCACGCGCAGCAGGCCGTCCCCTCCGATGCCGGCCCGCCGGTCGCACAGCCGCGCGACAGCGCCTGCGGACAGGTCGAGCCGGCCGTCCGGGTCCGGGATGATCACGAAGTCGTTCTGGGTGCCGTGTCCCTTGAGGAACGGCACGGGCTGCGCCGGAGTGCTCACGGAACCGATCGTACGGGGCCGCAGCACCCGGCGGGGGCGGGGGCCGTCAGCGCAGGGCGGCGACGCGCCAGACGGCCAGAGCGGCGAGCACCAGCATGGCCAGCCCGTAGCTGCCGAGGATGCGCCAGGCGGGGCGGTGTCCCGATCCGCGGGGCGGCAGCCCCGGCCAGGTGTAACCGACCCGGCGGGCCGCCATCATTCCCCAGCCGGCCGCGCTGCAGCCGATGAGCAGGCCGAGCATCGCGACGACCGGGCCCGCCTCGTCGAAGGCGAAGGCGAGGGGGAAGGCGAACATCAGTGAGCCGAGCAGGCTCAGTATCACGATCGGGGCCAGCTGGATCAGCCTCAGCCGCCGCGGGGGCCGCAGCTCCGCATAGGATTCCATGCGGTCGTCGAGGTCGCCGGTGATGCCGTCGGGCAGCTCGGGGAAGCCCCGGAGCTCCTCCCCGAGGGCCTCCGGCACGCTCTCCCCGGCCGCGTTCGGCGGGTGTTCCGACGCGGGGTCGACCGTACGGTCTTCACTCCTGCGAGGGCTGGCCTCCATCGCCACGCGCCCTCCCAACTCACGGCTTCACGGCTGCAGCATTGTTCGATGATGGCACGCCCGAGGCCCGCAGCAGGCCGCCCGGAGTGACCCGATGCCATCACGTGATCAGGATGTGACCGTCCGTTCGACGCACGCCCAGGCGTGCTTCTCCAACTGCTCCCGGGCCCCTTCCGAGCCGTCCAGCCAGAGCACCCGCCGGTCCCGGCGGAACCAGCTCTCCTGTCGGCGCGCGAAGCGCTTGGTGGCGCGCACGGTCTCCGCGCGTGCCTCGTCGTCGGTGCACTCGCCCGCCAGCGCGGCGAGCACCTGCTGGTACCCGAGCGCACGTGAAGCGGTGCGGCCCTCCCGCAGCCCGGCACGCTCCAGTGCGCGCACCTCGTCCACCAGCCCTGCCTCCCACATGGCGTCCACCCGCGCGGCGATGCGGGCATCCAGTTCGGGCCTGCCCACCTCGATACCCAGGAAGAGAGTGGGGTGGACTGACTGCTCCTCGCCCGGGGCGGGGAGATGCGCGCTGAAGGGGCGGCCGGTGATCTCGATGACCTCCAGGGCCCGGACGATCCGCCGGCCGTTGCTCGGCAGAATCGCCGCCGCGGCGCGCGGGTCGGCCGCCGCGAGCCGGGTGTGCAGCGCGCCGCTGCCGTCCTCGGAGAGTTGCTCCTCCAGCCGGGCGCGGACCCGCGGGTCGGTGCCCGGGAACTCCAGCCTGTCGACGGCACCCCGGATGTACAGTCCGGAGCCGCCGACCAGTACGGGGACGCGGTTGTCGGCCAGCAGGCGGTCGATCTCGGCTCGGGCGAGCCGCTGGTACTCGGCGACGCTGGCTGTCTCCGTGACATCGAGGACGTCCAGCAGCCGGTGCGGAACCCCCCGGCGCTCGGCCGCCGGCAGCTTCGCCGTGCCGATGTCCATACCGCGGTACAGCTGCATGGAGTCGGCGTTGATCACCTCCGAGCCCAGTCGTCCGGCCAGCGCCGCACCCAGATCGGACTTCCCGGCCGCGGTGGCGCCGACCACGGCGATGACCAGGGGGGAGGTGGCTGAGCTGTTCACCCCTGCAGTCTCCCAGAACGGCGGGCCGGCCCCGCCCCGCCAGGGGCCGATGCCCGGACGGGCCGGGCGCCCGCCCGGGCATCGGCGCCCCCCGGGCGGGAACACCGCCCCGCAGCCTCGGCAGGGGCCTCCCCCGGTACCCGAGGAAGGCCCCTGCCGAGGCTGCGGGGCGGTTGCGTACGCTGGGGTGGTCGTCACGGCACGGGGCGGAGGGCCTGCGCAGGCCCTCCGCCCCGAGCCGGCGGCACGCAAGGAAAGTCAGCAGCCGGTCAGCAGGAGTCTCGCGGAGCCTGGTGACAGCCGACCGGGTGCGCGACGTGTCGAAGGCTACGGAAACCGCCCTTGACCTGCACAGGCAGGCAGGGAGCCAAGATCCAGGAGTGCCGCAATGCTGCGTACCATGTTCAAATCCAAGATTCACCGGGCCACGGTCACCCATGCCGACCTGCACTACGTGGGATCGGTGACGGTGGACGCCGATCTGATGGACGCCGCCGATCTGCTGCCCGGTGAGCTCGTGCACATCGTCGACATCGACAACGGCAGCCGGCTGGAGACCTATGTGATCGAGGGCGAGCGGGGCTCCGGGGTGATCGGCGTCAACGGTGCGGCGGCGCATCTGGTGCACCCGGGAGATCTGGTCATCCTGATCAGCTACGCCCAGGTGGAGGACGCCGAGGCCCGTGCGCTGAAGCCCGCCGTCGTCCATGTCGACGCGGACAACCGCATCGTGCAACTGGGCGCCGACCCGTCCGTGCCGGTGCCCGGGAGCCGTACCGAACGGAGCCCGCTCTCCACCGTCCGCGGCTGACCGGAGCCGCGGCGGGACACCGGGAAGGGCCCGGGACGACACGGCCGGCGTGCGGCGTGCTGTCCCGGGCCCTTCCCGGTGTCAGCGAGCGCTGAGGAGGGTCACGGCGAGGTGCGGACCTCGTCGAACACGCCCTGCGCCTCGTCCTCCAGGCGCGGGCCGGCGAGCCAGGTGCTGTCGTAGGGGCCGATGGAGGTCACCGAGATCAGCTCCGGGTCACCGCCGGACCCCTGGGCCAGCCACGGTCCGCCCGAGGAGCCGCCCGTCATGGTGCAGCCGACGCGGTACATCACCGGCTCGGACCAGTCCAGCGAGAGCCGGGTCGGCTGGTCGGAGCACTGGTACATCAGCATGCCGTCGAAGGGCGGGGCCGCGGGGTATCCGTAGACCTGCGTCGCGCCGAGCCCGGAGACCGCGGGTGCCTGGAAGTTGATGTCGACCGCGGCGCCGACCGACTCCTCCAGAGACGCCCCGCCGCCGTCCTCGGGCTGCACCCGCATCACCGCGAAGTCCTGGTGGGCGCCGTTGCCGCCCTCGTCGGTGCCGTTCTCGACCCAGTAGTCCGTGGTACCGACCAGGTCGGTCCACCAGATGCCGTAGGGGGCCTGCTCCTCGAACGGCATGCTCTCCAGCTCGGAGGCGTCGGCGCCCCGGTCGTTGTACGCCGGGGCGAAGGCGATGTTCCGGAACCAGCCGCCCTCCGCACCCGCGTGCACACAGTGCCCCGCGGTGGCCACCAGGTTCGACGTGCCGGGATTGCCGGGGTCCTTCACCACCGCGCCCGAGCAGACCATCGGGCCGTCCGGTGTCTCCATGAACACCTTTCCGACCACTGCCGCGTTGAGGTTGTACGGCGTGTCCACCGCGACGGCGTCCACCGGGGCCGGAGTCGGGTCGGTCGCGCCGCGGTCGTCCGCCGGGTCGCTGGACTCTCCCGGGCCCGGACCGGCACCCTCGTCGATGTCGTCCTCGTCGATGGACTTGTCCCGGTCCTCGGCCTCGCGCATCCGGTCGGAGTCCCAGAAGTCATCGATGATGATGCTGATGTACTGGCCGGCCTCGCTGAGCCACTCGTCCTTCTCCCAGTCGGCCCAGCCGCCTTCCATCCACGCGTCGATGTCGATGTCGATCGGCAGCTGGTCCAGCAGCTCCTGCCACTCACCCAGATCCGTACCCGGTGACGCCTCCGGGCCCTTACCGTCGTTGCTCGCGTCGTCGTCACCGGGGCCGCAGGCGGAGGCCGTCAGTGCGAGAACCACGGCCGCGGCCGCGGCTGCGAACGCGACTCGGCGACCTGCCGGCCGCCTGCGAATCGATGCCATGGATGAAATCCCCCTGGGACTTGGGCTGGTGGGCACTCTGCTGGTCGTGCACCTCGTCCGGGCAGGACGCCCCCCAACTATGCCGGTGCACACAGGGACGTCGGCAGCGGGGTCCCCGGTTCCCCTCCGGCCCTCCGGGAAGGGCCGCGAAGGAACTGCTCCGCCGCCCGTGATCCGGTGCCGCGCCCGTCGTTGTAGAGGCAGGGCACGCCGCGCCGTTCCGGTGATCCGGCCCGTCGCTCCCGTGCCTGAGGGGCGCGGGGCGGTGCCGTCCGCCCTGCCTGCACGGGACACCAGGTGACATGAGGAGGAAGGCGCGACCGACGCCAGGGGAGCCGCTCCCGGGACGGCTTCGCCGAAGCGGCGCGCGCCGTACACGGATGAACGCAACGCCCAGCCCCCAGCAGACCGCCGGCCCGGAGGACCGACCGGTGCTTCATGTGCCGCTGCCGTCGGCGGATCCGGCCGTTCCCCCGCAGGCACGCCGCGCGGCCGGCCCGACCGGTCAGCCCGTGACTCCCCCGTCCGGCCCGGAACGTACCCCGGTCCGTGCCGGGCAGGAGCTCCCGGATCCACTGGAGGACCCGGACCCCGGGCGGGCAGCCGACGCCGCGGGGGCGGAGAACCTGTTGCGCTG
Source organism: Streptomyces sp. ACA25 (assembly GCF_028200735.1). Classification (GTDB taxonomy): domain Bacteria; phylum Actinomycetota; class Actinomycetes; order Streptomycetales; family Streptomycetaceae; genus Streptomyces. Next base: position 249,240 of record NZ_JAQKPV010000008.1, on the reverse strand, counting down.
CTGGGTGCGGGAGACCGGTGCGGCCCGGCCCGCTCCCGGGCAGCCGCTGCGCATCCCGCTCCCTTCCTCCGGCCTCGCGGTACGCGTGCCGGTGCGCTACTGGTCCGCCACCGGATGGCACCGCTTCGGCCCGGCAGTGCCCGAGGGGGCACCGTCCGGCACCGGCCCGCTGGACGCCGTCACCCTGGCCGCACTGCTGGGAAGAGAGGCCGCGGCCGTCAGTGGCAGGCCCGCGTGCCCGGCCGCCGTCACCGCGCTCGTCGGCCGCGTCGCCGACTCCGTGCAGCGCACCACGGTCTTCCTGGCGGACCGCCGGGCCGACCCCGGCCCGGCCCCCGGGAACGACCCGTTTCTGGAGGCCGAACAGTCCCTGCTCCTCGGTCATCCGCTGCATCCCACCCCCAAGAGCCGCGAAGGGCTGACCGGACGGGAGGCACGGCGGAGCTCCCCTGAGCTGCGCGGCGCCTTCCCGCTGCACTGGATCGCCGTGCACCGTTCCGTCCTCGCCTCCGACTCGGCCTGGACCGAGAGCGGCAGGCCCGTGCCCGCGGAACGGCTGGCCCGCAGGCTCGCGGGCGGCACGGGACGGCTGCCGGAGCACATGGTGCCGTTGCCGCTCCACCCCTGGCAGGCCCGGGAGGTCCTGCTGCGTCCGGTCGTCGCCGCCCTGATGGACGCCGGCCTGCTCCACGACCTGGGGGAGCACGGCGAGGACTGGCACCCGACCTCCTCGGTGCGCACGGTGCACCGGCCCGGCGCCCCGGCGATGCTGAAGCTCTCACTGAGCCTGCGCATCACCAACTCCCGGCGGGACAACCTCCGCAAGGAGCTCCACCGAGGGGTGGAGGTGCACCGCCTGCTGCGCTCGGGGCTCGGCCGCCGATGGCACGCCACGATGCCCGCGGCAGGGGGGTTCGACATCGTCCGCGACCCCGCCTGGCTGGGCGTGAACGACACCGGTGGGCATCCTGTGCCGGGCCTGGACTCGGTGGTGCGGCACAACCCGTTCGGGCCCGGCGACGACGCCGTCTGTGTCGCTGCGCTGACCTCGCCGCGCCCCCGGCCCGGTGCCGGGGACGGCCCGCTCACCTCCCGGTTGGCGGACATCCTCGGCACGCTCGTCGCCCGGACCGGACGGAGCCCGGAGGCGGTCGCCGCCGAGTGGTTCCTCCGCTACCTGCACACGGTGATCCGCCCCGTGCTCAGGCTGGACGCCCTGGCAGGCATCGCCCTCGAGGCCCACCAGCAGAACACCCTGGTGCGGCTCGGCGCCGAAGGCTGGCCCGCGGGCGGCTGGTACCGGGACAACCAGGGCTTCTACTTCCGTGAGTCACACCGGGTGATCCTGGAGCGAGGCCTTCCCGGGATCGGGGCGGTCTCCGACTCCTTCGTGCCCGCCGAGGTGGCAGACGAGCGGTTCGCCTACTACCTGGGCGTCAACAACGTCCTCGGTCTCATCGGGGCGTTCGGGTCCCAGGGGCTCGCCGACGAAACGCTCCTCCTCGCGGCCTTCCGCCGGTTCCTCGCCGAGGAGGCCCGCAGCACGGACGGTGCACCCGTCTCACCGCTCCCGGCACGGCTGCTCGACTCCCGCCTCCTGCGCTGCAAGGCAAACCTGCTGACCCGGCTGGACGGTCTGGACGAGCTCGTCGGTCCCGTGGACGGGCAGTCGGTCTACGTCGGCCTCCCGAATCCCCTGACCGCCGACTGAACCGACCGGGAGGAGCGGAGACGATGCACCCTCACCACCGGGCCCGCCGACGCCCCGCGGGCGCCGGCGCGCCCGTGCAGCCCGGTACCCGGCAGGACGACACGCTGGACCTCGTACTGCCGCCGGATCACCCCGGAGCCCCCGGGCCGGACCGGGCTCAGGCGCACGGCGGCGAGCTGCTGGACCGGGTCGGCGAGTGGGGCCCGGTCCCCACCGCAGTCGGAGCGTTCCAGTTGGTCCCGGTGCGCCCGGAACGGGATCTTCCGCTCCTCACCGAGTGGATGAACGATCCGGAGGTGGCCGCCTACTGGGAGCTCTCCGGCCCGGCCGGACGCACCGAGGAGCACCTCCGGGTCCAACTCGACGGTGACGGCCGCAGCGTCCCCTGTCTCGGCGTCCGGGACGGCATCCCGATGAGTTACTGGGAGATCTACCGCGCCGACCTCGATCCGCTGGCCCGCTTCTGCCCCACGCGTCCGCACGACACCGGAGTGCACCTGCTCCTCGGCAGCGCGGACGACCGGGGCCGGGGCATCGGCACCGTGCTGCTGCGGGCGGTCAGCGACCTCGTGCTGCGGCGCCGCCCCGCCTGTTCCCGGGTGATCGGTGAGCCCGACGTACGCAACGGCCCGTCCGTCGCCGCCTTCCGGCGGGCCGGCTTCCGCATCGCCACGGAGGTCCAGCTGCCGGGCAAGCGCGCCGCGGTCATGGTCCGTGAGCGGTGACCCGGCCGGCCCGGCCCCGCGCCGTTCCGGAAAGCACTCCGCGTGACCGGGGACTCGGGATGTCAGTGCTCCGACGTAGGGTGTCAGCCCTATGAGCGCTCCCTCCGGCGGCCCCGCCCTCTCCGAACTCCTGCACGCAGCGGTCACCGCCATCGGCGGCACCGAGAGGCCCGGCCAGGCCGCGATGGCCGACGCCGTCGCCGACGCCGTGACGGGCGGGACCCACCTCCTGGTGCAGGCTGGCACGGGCACCGGCAAGTCCCTCGGCTACCTGGTGCCCGCGCTCGCCCGCGGGGAGAGGGTGGTCGTGGCCACCGCCACCCTCGCGCTGCAACGGCAGCTCGTGGAGCGGGACCTCCCGCGGACTGTGGAGGCTCTCGAGCCGCTGCTGCGCCGCCGCCCTGAGTTCGCCACCCTGAAGGGCCGGTCCAACTACCTGTGCCTTCACCGGTTGCACGAGGGGGTGCCGCAGGAGGAGGAAGAAGGGCTCTTCGACCCCTTCGAAGCGGCCCAGTCGGCGGGCGGGGCGAGCAGCAGGCTCGGCAAGGACCTGCTGAGGCTGCGGGACTGGTCCGGTGACACGGAGTCGGGCGACCGGGACGCCCTGTCCCCAGGCGTGTCCGACCGGGCCTGGTCCCAGGTCTCCGTCTCCTCACGGGAGTGCCTCGGAGCTGCGAAGTGCGCCTACGGTGAGGATTGCTTCGCCGAGGCCGCGCGGGAGCGGGCCCGGGTCGCCGAGGTCATCGTGACCAACCACGCGCTGCTCGCCATCGACGCGATGGAGGGTGCCCCGGTCCTGCCGGAGCACGAGGTGCTGATCGTCGACGAGGCACATGAGCTGGTCTCCCGGGTCACCGGCGCCGCGACCGGCGAGCTGACCCCCGGCGGGGTGCATCGCGCCGTGCGCCGGTCGGCCCGGCTGGTGGAGGAGAAGGCCGCGGACGCCGTGCAGACCGCTGCCGAGACCTTCGAGCGGCTCATGGAGCTTGCCCTCCCCGGCCGGCTGGAGGAGATCCCCGAGGACCTCGGCTACGCGCTGGCCTCCCTGCGCGACGCGGCCCGCTCGGTGATCACGGAGCTGGGCGGTGGCCGCGACCGGTCACCGCAGGACGAGGACGCGGTCCGCAAGCAGGCCATGGCCGCGATGGAGCATGTGCACGAGGTGGCGGAGCGGATCCTGGAGGGCTCCGAGTCCGACGTGATCTGGTGCGAGCGGCACGACCGGTACGGGGCCTCGCTGCGGATCGCGCCGCTGCGGGTGGCCGAGTTGCTGCGGGAGAAGCTCTTCACGGAGCGGTCCGTGGTGCTGACATCGGCCACGCTGAAGCTGGGCGGGGACTTCAACGGCGTGGGTGCCTCCCTCGGTCTGGATCCCGAGGGGCGGGCCGGTGAGGGTGCGCCCGAGTGGCGAGGTCTCGATGTGGGCTCGCCCTTCGACTACCGCAGGCAGGGCATCCTGTATGTGGCACAGCATCTCTCACCACCCGGGCGGGAAGGGAGCCGCGCCGACATGCTCGACGAGCTCGCGGAGCTGGTGGAGGCGGCGGGGGGCCGTACGCTCGGCCTGTTCTCCTCGATGCGCGCCGCTCGGGCTGCCGCGGAGGAGCTCAGGGAGCGGCTCGACATTCCCCTCCTGCTGCAGGGGGAGGAGACTCTCGGTGAGCTGATCCGCACCTTCGCCGAGGACCCGCGGACCTGCTTGTTCGGCACGCTCTCGCTGTGGCAGGGGGTGGATGTCCCGGGGCCGAACTGCCAGCTGGTGGTGATGGACCGGGTGCCGTTCCCCCGGCCGGACGACCCGCTGATGGGTGCCCGGCAGAAGGCGGTCGAGGAAGCGGGCGGCAACGGGTTCATGGCGGTGGCGGCGACGCACGCCGCTCTGCTGATGGCCCAGGGGGCGGGTCGGCTGGTCCGGTCGGCCGAGGACCGTGGGGTGGTGGCGGTGCTGGATCCCCGGCTTGCCCGGGCACGGTACGGCAGCTTCCTCCGGGCCTCCATGCCGGATTTCTGGTACACCACCGACCGCAATCAGGTGCGCCGCTCGCTGGCCGCCATCGACGCGGCAGCGGAGGCTGCTGCCGCGTCGTGACCAGGGCGGATATGACCAGGGCGGATGAGGAGGAGGGGTGACGGCCGGACGGCTCAGAGGCGGCGCATGACCGCGACGACCTTGCCCAGTATGGTGGCGTGGTCGCCGGGGATGGGCTGGTAGGCGGCGTTCTGCGGGAGCAGCCAGACCTGACCGTTCTCCCGCTTGAAGCGCTTCACGGTGGCCTCGCCGTCGAGCATGGCGGCGACGATGTCGCCGTTCTCGGCGACCGGCTGACGCCGGATGGTGACCCAGTCGCCGTCGCAGATGGCGGCCTCGATCATGGAGTCGCCGACGACCTTGAGGGCGAACAGCTCTCCGTCACCGACGAGCTGCCGGGGCAGCGGGAAGACGTCCTCCACGGATTCCTCGGCGAGGATGGGGCCACCTGCCGCGATCCGGCCGACGAGCGGCACGTAGGAGGCCGCCGGCTTGCCCGCGGTGTCGGCTGCCTGCGGCGCCGGCGTCTCGGCGCCCCGGACCTCGTAGGCGCGCGGCCGGTGCGGGTCCCGGCGCAGGAAGCCCTTCCGTTCCAGGGCCATCAGCTGATGGGCCACCGACGAGGTGCTCGAGAGCCCCACAGCCTGGCCGATCTCGCGCATGGAGGGGGGGTACCCCCGGCGCTGCACCGAGTCGCGGATGACTTCGATCACCCGGCGCTGCCGGTCGGTGAGGCCGGAACTGTCCGCCCGGATGCCGGGCGGGCGTCCCGGCATGGACCGCGGCGCCACGGGCTCCGGGGGGCCGGCCTCCTGGTCGCCCTGGCGCGGCGCGGCCGGCCGGGCTGTGACGGTGTTGTCTGCTGCGGTGGTCATGACGCCCCTCTCACGTGGTACTCCCTGGTCACACAACGGTAGTTGGTATCGAAAGGTTGCGCCAAACACACGTTCGAGTGAAATATTACTGATCGGCTGACCGGATTGGCTCTCCGGGTGTATGGGACTCCCCGCCGCGGCGTGGGCCGGTGCTGCCGCGCGGCCTCCGGCAGGGCCTCCGTAAGCTCCCCCGAGGGTGGCGCCGGGGTGGCCCGCGCAGGGCCGGCCGGCCGGCTGCCGACGCGACACGCCGTACGGCCATCCGGTCGAAGCAACCCTAGATCTAGTGGTTAGATGTCCTCTGGTCGCCCACAGATTGTGGTCCCGGCTCCTTCCGGGGGTCGGGTATCGCCTATGCTGGTGACCACCTCGCAGGGCTCGCCACGGCGCGTTCGGGCGGGGTCACGGACGCCACGATCACCAGGCCCGAGGAGGGCGGAAGCGATGCACTGCCCCTTCTGCCGGCACTCCGACAGCCGGGTCGTGGACAGCCGAACGGCCGATGACGGTGCCACCATCCGCCGCCGCCGCCAGTGCCCGAACTGCTCCCGCCGCTTCACCACGCTGGAGACAGCCGCACTGACGGTGATCAAGCGGAGCGGGGTCACCGAACCGTTCAGCCGGGACAAGGTGATCTCGGGAGTGCGCAAGGCGTGCCAGGGCAGGCCGGTCACGGAGGACGCACTCGCTCAGCTCGGCCAGCGGGTCGAGGAGGCGGTGCGGGCCACCGGGAGCGCCGAGCTGTCCACGCACGACGTCGGCCTGGCCATACTCGGTCCGCTCCGGGAGCTGGACCTCGTGGCGTACCTCCGGTTCGCGTCCGTCTACCGGGCGTTCGACTCGCTGGAGGACTTCGAGGCCGCCGTCACGGAGCTGCGCGAGGGGCATCCGCACAGCGCCGGCTAGCAGCGGCGGGCAGGGCTGACCGGACCGCGGCGCAGCGGCCGGTCATCGGAACAGAAATCGTGCACCGGGAATGAAGCGGGGCACTGCAGGGCGTTTTCGCCCGTACAGGGAGGCGGCATGACAGAGACGACGAGCGGCCCGGCACGAGGTCAGCGTGCCAAGGGCGGCAAGGGTGGCAGGGCGAGCAAGGGCTTGCACATCGAGCGGATCCACACCACCCCCGGCGTGCACCCGTACGACGAGGTTGTCTGGGAGCGCCGTGACGTCGTCATGACGAACTGGCGCGACGGCTCGGTGAACTTCGAGCAGCGCGGCGTCGAGTTCCCCGACTTCTGGTCGGTGAACGCCGTCAACATCGTCACGAGCAAGTACTTCCGCGGGGCCGTCGGCTCGCCGCAGCGCGAGACGAGCCTGCGGCAGCTCATCGACCGGGTGGTGCGGACCTACCGCAAGGCGGGCGAGGAGCACGGGTACTTCGCCTCTCCCGCGGACGCCGAGATCTTCGAGCACGAGCTCGCGTACGCCGTGCTGCACCAGATCTTCGCCTTCAACTCGCCGGTGTGGTTCAACGTCGGTACCCAGCAGCCGCAGCAGGTCAGCGCCTGCTTCATCCTGTCCGTCGACGACTCGATGGAGTCCATTCTCGACTGGTACAAGGAAGAGGGGATGATCTTCAAGGGCGGATCCGGCGCGGGTCTGAACCTGTCCCGTATCCGGTCCTCCAAGGAGCTGCTGTCCTCCGGCGGCAACGCCTCGGGTCCGGTCTCCTTCATGCGCGGCGCGGACGCCTCGGCGGGCACCATCAAGTCCGGCGGCGCCACCCGCCGGGCGGCCAAGATGGTGGTCCTCGACGTGGACCATCCGGATGTCGAGGCCTTCATCGAGACCAAGGTGAAGGAGGAGGAGAAGATCCGCGCCCTGCGTGACGCGGGCTTCGACATGGACCTGGGCGGCGACGACATCACGTCCGTCCAGTACCAGAACGCCAACAACTCGGTCCGGGTGACGGACGAGTTCATGAAGTCCGTGGAGTCCGGCTCGAAGTTCGGCCTGCGGTCCCGGATGACCGGGGAGATCATCGAGGAGGTCGACGCCCGCGAGCTGTTCCGGAAGATGGCCGCGGCGGCCCACGTCTGTGCCGACCCCGGGATCCAGTACGACGACACCATCAACCGCTGGCACACCTCCCCGGAGTCGGGCCGGATCACCGCCTCCAACCCGTGCAGTGAGTACATGCACCTGGACAACTCCTCGTGCAACCTGGCCTCCCTGAACCTGATGAAGTTCTTGCACGACGACGGCCGGGGCAACCAGTCCTTCGACGCGGAGCGCTTCGGCAAGGTCGTGGAGCTGGTCATTACCGCGATGGACATCTCCATCTGTTTCGCCGACTTCCCGACCGAGAAGATCGGGGAGACCACCCGGGCCTTCCGGCAGCTGGGTATCGGTTACGCCAACCTCGGCGCCCTGCTGATGGCCACCGGGCACGCCTATGACTCGGACGGCGGCCGTTCGCTCGCCGGAGCCATCACCTCGCTGATGACCGGTACCTCCTACCGGCGCTCCGCCGAGCTGGCCGCGGTCGTCGGACCGTACGAGGGCTACGCCCGGAATGCAGAGGCCCACCACCGCGTGATGCGGCAGCACTCCGATGCCAATGGCGTCGCGCACCGGGTCGACGACCTGGACAGCCCGGTGTGGGCCGCCGCGACCGAGGCCTGGCAGGACGTCCTGCGGTTCGGCGAGAAGAACGGCTTCCGGAACGCCCAGGCCTCCGTGCTGGCGCCCACCGGCACCATCGGCCTGATGATGGACTGCGACACCACCGGCGTCGAGCCCGACCTCGCCCTGGTCAAGTTCAAGAAGCTTGTCGGCGGCGGCTCCATGCAGATCGTCAACAACACGGTGCCCAAGGCCCTCAAGCGGCTCGGCTACCAGCCCGAGCAGGTCGAGGCGGTTGTCGCGCACATCGCCGAGCACGGGAACGTGATCGACGCGCCCGGGCTCAAGCCCGAGCACTACGAGGTCTTCGACTGCGCGATGGGTGAGCGTTCCATCTCGCCGATGGGGCACGTGCGGATGATGGCGGCGGCACAGCCCTTCCTGTCGGGGGCGATCTCCAAGACCGTCAACATGCCCGCGAGCAGCACGGTCGAGGAGGTCGAGGAGATCTACCTGCAGGGCTGGAAGCTCGGCACCAAGGCGCTCGCCGTGTACGTGGAGAACTCCAAGGTCGGCCAGCCGCTCTCCGCCAAGCGGAAGGAGGAGGCCGAGGTCGAGAAGGTCGTCGAGTACCGTCCCGTGCGCAAGCGGCTGCCGAAGGGCCGTCCCGGCATCACCACCTCCTTCACCGTGGGCGGTGCCGAGGGGTACATGACGGCCAATTCCTACCCGGACGACGGGCTGGGCGAGGTCTTCCTGAAAATGTCCAAGCAGGGTTCGACCCTCGCGGGCATGATGGACGCCTTCTCCATCGCGGTCTCGGTGGGTCTGCAGTACGGCGTGCCGCTCGAGACCTACGTGGCGAAGTTCACCAACATGCGCTTCGAGCCGGCCGGCATGACCGATGACCAGGACGTCCGGATGGCGCAGTCGATCGTCGACTACATCTTCCGTCGGCTGGCACTGGATTTCCTGCCCTTCGAGACCCGGTCGGCGCTCGGCATCCACACGGCGGCGGAGCGACGGCGCCACCTGGACACCGGGTCCTACGAGCCGGGTGACGCGGCGGCGGTCGGCGGGGAGGAGCCGGCCGGGGCCTACGAGCCGGCCGCCCCCCGTCCCGGTGCGGCAGCCGGTGCGACGCCCGCCCCGAGGGAGGCGCACACCAGCGCCGAACTGGTGGAGATGCAGCTCGGCATTCATGCCGACGCACCGCTGTGCTTCTCCTGCGGAACCAAGATGCAGCGTGCGGGCAGCTGCTACCTCTGCGAGGGCTGCGGCTCGACCAGCGGCTGCAGCTGACGCCCGGGGCCGCCCACGGGTAGGACGACAGCCACAGGACAGGTGGGGCAGCGACGCGACATCGTGCCGCTGCCCCACCTCCCTGTCAGCCGACGACGCAGCGGCTCGTGGCGCCGGACGTGCTCAGCCCCGTCTCGCCGTCCTCGGTGCAAGCCGGCCCCGGCCGCCGACGGCTGATGAGCGGTGCGGGCCGGAACGGGTATCCGAGCACACAGGGGGATGCGGCAATGATCGAGGTCGGGAACGACGGGGCCTTCCGCACCAACAGTGTCGGGACGGATCGATCACCGTTCCCGCTGAGCTTCACCGCGTGCGAGACCGACGGGTGGTGGCAGATCAGCGCTTCGGCGGCCCAGGCCGACGAGTTGACCGATGTGCTCTCGCGCTCGGCGAACGACACGGTCCTCCTCGTGGACCTGGCGACAGTCAGTTTTCTGCACGAGGATCTCCAGCAGTGGCGGCCCTCGTTGATAGCGGCGGAACAGGGGGTCGACTTCACCGCTCATCCGCTCGGGGCATGGGCCTCCGGCACGCCAGGACTCGGTGACGAAATCCTGGTGATGCACCGCAACAGCCTGCCGCGGTTCCTGGACGGCAGCTGGTCGCCCTACGAGCTGACGCTGGTCGATGTCCCGGCGGTGCCGGGTCCGGCGCGGCTCGATGAGATCGCCCTGATCATGGGCACGGCTGCCACCGACGAGCCGGTCCTGCCCCGTCTCAAGGGCTCGGGCCTGTGGTATTCCGGGCATGACGACTGTTACCTGGCAGTCGAGACGGCGGACCCGACGGTCCCCGCATCGATCCTGAACCGCCTGCTGGCCCTGCTGGCCGGCTCTGCGCTCGCCGGTGCCCGAGCGACCTCCTCAGTGGTGATCCCTGAACCGGACGTCACGACGACGGGCCGGCTGATCGGCGAGAGCCCGCACTGGATCGGAGTCGTTGCTGCCGCTTCGGAAACCTCGGTGACCATCGAGCTGTCTGCTCTGCCGCAGCCGTGGCAGCTCGGCGAACAACCGCCGGAGCACGTCGACTGCACGGCGACGCTCGATCTGACCCGAGGCGCCTGGCGGGTCGCCCTGCCGCCCGGCAGCGCCCTCTGAGGGGGCGGGCACCGAAGGAGGCCGCGGCCCCTTGGCACGCCCTCCCCGGTCGGTCTGCGCCGGCCCCCTGCCCCGTGGACTGTCCTTCTCCGGACGGGACCGGCCGCCGTCACGCTCCCGGCCCGCCGGACCTGCGGGGCCCTGCTGCCGCTGCCACACTGAACGCAGTGGTTCGTGAGCCCGCCGGGCACCGGCCACGGCGGTGCCGCCGCATCCGGGCCTCGTGGCGGGCCGCACGCAAGGCAGGGAGCCGTCGATGGACGATCCGACACTGGTGACCGGGGGGACCGGAACGCTCGGCCGGGCGGTGGTGCGGCGGCTGATGCAGGACGAGCGCCCGGTGCGGGTGCTCAGCAGGCGGCCGCGCCCCGTCGGCTCCCGGGCCGCCTGTGAGTGGGCGGTGGGGGATCTGCGGACGGGACAGGGCATCGATGACGCCGTCCGGGGCGCCGGGCCGATCGTGCACTGTGCGACAACCAGGACCGGCAAGGATGTGACGGCGACCCGCACCCTGGTCGAGGCGGCGGGCCGGGCCGGCAGCCCGCATCTGGTGTACATCTCGATCGTGGGCACCGAACGGGTGCCGATGTTCTACTACCGGGCGAAGCACGAGTGTGAGCGCGTGGTGGCGGAGTCGGGTCTGCCATGGACGATTCTGCGGGCCACGCAGTTCCACGACCTCCTCGCCGGGTTGACGACGGCGCAGCGCCTGCTGCCGGTCGCCCTGGCCCCCGGCGGCGGCATGTGCTTTCAGCCGGTGGATGTCCGGGAGGTGGCCGAGCGGCTGGTGGAGCTGGCCTCCGGGGCGCCCGCCGGGCGCGTCCCCGACCTGGCCGGGCCCGAGGTGCGCGAGGGAACGGACTTGGCCCGCGCTGTGCTGAGCGCGCACGGCCGACGCCGGCCCGTGGTCCCCGTGGTGCTGCCGGGCAAGGCTTCCCGGGCGCTCCGGGACGGGGCGCTGACCGTACCGGAGCGGGCGGTGGGCCGCATCACCTTCGAGGAGTACCTCGCCCGGTGACGGATCCTGCCGGAAACGGGTTCGGCCGCGTCCAGGTTGCGGGGAGTGCACGCGGAGGGGGTGAACTGGCCGTACGATGGCGCGGTGCTGGTCAAGTGGATACGGTGCAGCGTCGTTGACCGAGGCGGTTTCGAGCGGGGGCAGCGGAAGTGGGCAGGCTTGCCGGGCGAGCCCGGTTTCCGGGGTCAGGGCGGAGGCTGGAGCCGTTCGGAGCGAGGAGCCGTCCATCTGTTCTCCTTCTGGGAGAGCCGGGCGTTGTACGACTCCTTCATGGCCCGCTCCCATGACCGGCTCGCCGCCTCCCAGTCCGGTACGTATCAGGACATGCAGGCACGGTTGTTCGACTATCGCTTCGATGTGAAGACCGGCTTCGAGCCCCGGTTCCACGACGCGGACCTGCTGCGGGTGGCGCACTGCCGGGTGCGCGAGGAGCGGACCGAGCACTTCGCCCTGATGCAGGAGAAGGTGTGGAACCCGGCGATGGCCGGTTCTCCGGGGATGCTCCGCGGAGTGTTCGCGGAGGCCGAGCGGGAGCGGGAGTTCCTGGTGCTCTCGATGTGGGATTCGGCTGCCGAACGGGCCAAGTACCGCACCGAGCGGGTGGAGCGGCTGGCACTGAGGGCGCAGACCGGAGCCGACGTGGCCTCGATCACGGGCGCCGTGGTCGATGTCGAACCGGCCTGGACGGTGTGAGCCGCCGCTCCGCGCCAGGGGTCGTTAGGGTGGACGCATGGCACGGCCACGGCGCATTGTTCTCATCCGGCACGGCGAGTCCGAGGGGAACATTGACGACTCGGTGTACGAACGCGTGCCCGATCATGCGCTGCAGCTGACGGAGCGGGGCCGGCGGCAGGCGGAGAGGGCGGGGGACCGGCTGCGCGGCGTCTTCGGGCGGGAGCCCGTCTCAGCGTACGTCTCACCGTACCGGCGTACCCATCAGACGTTCCTGGCGTTGCGTCTCGACCCCTCCCGGGTCCGGGCGCGCGAGGAGCCGCGGCTGCGGGAACAGGACTGGGGCAACTGGCAGGACCCGGAGCACGTGCGGCAGCAGAAGCTCGCCAGGGACGCCTATGGCCACTTCTTCTACCGGTTCGTGGACGGGGAGTCCGGGGCCGATGTCTACGACCGGGTGGGCGCCTTCCTCGAGAGCCTCTGGCGCAGCTTCGACGCTCCGGACCACCCGCCCAACGTGCTGCTGGTGACACACGGCCTGACGATGCGCCTGTTCTGCATGCGCTGGCTGCACTGGACGGTCGCGGAATTCGAGTCGCTGTCCAACCCGGCCAACGGTGAGACGAGAGAACTGCTGCTCGGCCCCGACGGCCGCTACCACCTGGACAGGCCTTTCGAGCACTGGCACGTTCCACCGCCACCCTTCGAGGGCTGGCACGCCTCGCACACCCGGAGTCTGTCGGGCCGGAACGCGAACTCCGGGTAGCCCGCCGGGGCGGGGGAGCGCCGCGCGCGTAGGGTGGGCGGTGCCATGCCTCCCGAATCACCCACGCACCGCGTCGAACGCTCGCTCCGCGCCACCACCGGCGCCCGTCTGATCGCCGGGGTCGACGAGGTGGGCCGCGGTGCCTGGGCGGGCCCGGTCACCGTCTGCGCGGCTGTCACCGGCCTGCGCCGGCCGCCCGAGGGCCTCACCGATTCGAAGTTGCTCACTCCGGCGCGCCGCACCGCGCTCGCGGAAGAGCTGACCGGCTGGGTGACCGCTCACGCGCTGGGGCACGCCTCACCGCAGGAGATCGACGCCCTCGGTATGACCGCCGCGCTCCGGCTGGCCGCGGTCCGGGCTCTGGAGGGGCTTCCGGAGCGCCCGGATGCCGTCATCCTGGACGGCAAGCACGACTATCTCGGAGCTCCGTGGCGGGTGCGCACCGTCATCAAGGGCGACATGTCCTGTGTGTCGGTGGCCGCGGCCTCCGTGCTCGCCAAGGTACGGCGCGACGCGATGCTGGCCGCGCTCGCGGCCGATCACCCGGAGTTCGCCTTCGACAGCAACGCGGGCTATCCCGCTCCGGTGCACCGCGCGGCGCTCGAGGAACGGGGCCCGACCCCGCACCACCGGATGTCCTGGTCGTACCTGGACGCGCTGCCCCGCTGGCGGCATCTCAAGAAGCCCTCCCACCGCGAGGCCGCCGCCGGACCGGGCCCGTTGGAGGCGGCCGGGCAGCTCGGTATGTTCTGAAGCCGCCCGGCTCAGCTCGGCTGCCCGGTCAGCCCTGCACCGCCAGCACCAGTGGAAGCACTGCGCCGGCGCCCGCGGAGCGCAGCAGCCGCGCGGCCACCGCCAGGGTCCAGCCCGACTCCGTGAAGTCGTCAACGAGAAGAACCGGCCCGCTCGCGCCCCGCAATGCCTCGGAAAGCTCCGGGGCGAGGGTCAGCGTCCCGTGGAGCGCCCGCAGCCGCTGAGCGCTGTTGCTGCGCGGAGGCAGCGGGTCGTCGGTGGCCGGGACCACCGCCCCCAGCAGGGGCATCCGGCCGACTTCCGCGATCCGCTCGCCGAGCGAACGCACCAGCTGCGGACGGGACCGGGAAGCGACGGTGACCACGCCGACGGGCCGGGGGACGGCCTCCGGATCACCGGACGCCCAGCCGCCCGGTCCTTTCGCCCAGTCGCTGAGAACCGTCACCACGGCGTCGAGGACATCGCCGGGCACCGGACCGTCGGGGGTCTGCGGGGCGAGGAGCGGACGGAGCCGGTTGCCCCAGCCGATGTCCGTGAGCCGGCCCAGGGCGCGTCCCGGGGCCGCCTGCTCACCCGCCGGAATTCTGCCCTTCAGCTCGACGCCGACCGAGGGCAGCCCGGTCGGCCACATCCGGCGCGGCTCCACCGGCACCCCCGGCCTGCCCAGCTCGCCCCGCGCCGACTGGAGGGCGTCCGGGGCCACCTCGCCGGTGAACCGCGCCCCGGCGCAGTTGTCGCACCGCCCGCAGGCGGCTGCCTCCGGGTCGTCCAGCTGGCGGCGGAGGAACTCCATCCTGCACTCGGAGGTGGCCGCGTACTCCCGCATCGCCTGCTGCTCCGCCTCCCGCTGCCGCGCGACCCAGGCGTAGCGGTCCGCGTCGTAGCTCCACGGCTGTCCGGTGGCCGTCCAGCCGCCCGGGACCCGGCGCACCGCGCCGTCCACGTCGAGGACTTTCAGCATGGTCTCCAGGCGGGAGCGCCGGAGGTCCACCTGTGGCTCGAGGGCGGGCAGCGAGAGCGGCCGGCCGGCGTCGGCGAGCACCTGGAGGGTACGCCGCACCTGTTCCTCGGGAGGGAACGCCAGTGAGGCGAAGTAGCGCCAGATGGCTTCGTCCTCCGGGCCGGGCAGCAGCAGCACGTCCGCGTGCCGCACGCCGCGGCCCGCCCTGCCGACCTGCTGGTAGTAGGCGATGGGGGAGGAGGGCGAGCCCAGGTGCACGACGAAGCCGAGGTCCGGCTTGTCGAAGCCCATGCCCAGGGCGGAGGTGGCCACCAGGGCCTTCACCCGGTTGGCCAGCAGGTCGGACTCCGCCGCTTCCCGGTCGGCGTTCTCCGTCCGCCCGGTGTACGAGAGAACGGGGTGCCCGCGGTCCCGCAGGTAGGTGGCGACCTCTTCGGCCGCGGCCACCGTGAGGGTGTAGATGATGCCGGAGCCCGGGAGCCTGTCGAGATTGCCTACGAGCCAGGCCAGCCGGTGCGCGGCGTCGGGCAGCCGCAGCACCGACAGGCTCAGGCTCTCCCGGTCCAGCGGGCCGCGCAGCACCAGGGCATCGGCTCCGTCACCGCCGGTGCCGAGCTGCTCCGCGACATCGGCGGTCACCCGGGCGTTGGCCGTCGCCGTGGTGGCGAGCACCGGAATGCCTTCGGGCAGCTCACCCAGGATGGTGCGCAGCCTGCGGTAGTCGGGACGGAAGTCGTGGCCCCAGTCGGAGATGCAGTGCGCCTCGTCAACCACGAGGAGTCCGGCGGCGGCCGTGAGCCGAGGCAGTACCTCGTCGCGGAAACCCGGGTTGTTGAGCCGCTCCGGGCTCACCAGAAGGACGTCCACCGCCCCGTCGGCGACCTCCTGGCGGACGCGCTCCCAGTCCTCCTGGTTCGCCGAATTGATCGTGCGGGCGTGGATCCCTGCCTTCTCCGCGGCCTCGATCTGGTTGCGCATCAGCGCCAGCAGGGGGGAGATGATCACCGTCGGCCCGCTGCCCTGCTCGCGCAACAGCGCGGTCGCGACGAAGTACACCGCGGACTTGCCCCAGCCGGTGCGCTGGACCACCAGGGTGCGCCGACGTTCCCTGACCAGGGCCTCGATGGCCCGCCACTGGTCCTCGCGGAGAACGGCACCGCCCGGTGCCGCTCCGACGAGCTGGGCCAGCACGGTATCGGCCGCCGTGCGGAGCCCGGAGGGTGCGGGACCGTGGAGCGGGCCGCCGGGGGAGGGGGAGGGGTCCATGACCCCATGGAAGCCGATGAGCCCCGGTCCGCGCGAACCGCGGCTGGGGAAAACCCGTCACGGATGAGACGGAAAGACAGAATGACGGGATGATCGGCTGACGGAATGACGAGGGCTGTGGACAACACCGGGCCGTTTCCCGGGCGCCCGGGAAACGCTGTCCGCATGACCCGACACACCGACTCCGCGCAGGAGCTCACTCTCGCCGACAGCCGCGTGATCCTGCGCGGGCCCGCTGAGCTGGCCGATGCCCTTCCGTATCTTCTCGGCTACCACCCCGACGACTCCGTCGTCCTGGTCGGCCTGCACGGCCCCCGTGGCCGGCTGGGCGGCCGGATCAGGATCGGCATCCCGGAAACGCCGGACGACTGGCCGGAAGCGGCCGAACAGCTCGCCGGCTGTCTCGTCGAAGGAAGCCGGGCGCGCGGGCTGCGGCCCGACGCGGCGGTCGTGTACCTCTGCGGGGGCGAGGGCGACCCCGCAGAGGCGCAGGCCGCCATGGAACGGCTGAGGCCGCTGGCCCAGCAGTTGCGCACCGCTTGCGGAGCGCGGGACCTGCCGGTGTACGAGGCGCTGTACCTGTCCGGCAGCCGCTTCTGGTCGTACTGCTGCCCGGGGCCGCAGTGCTGCTCCGGCGCGGGCGCTGAGCTGCCCCCGCCCGGCACCACTCCGATGGCCGCGGCGGCCGCCTTCGCGGGGATCCGGGTCGCGGGTTCGCTGAAGGCCATGGAGCGGCGGCTCACGCCTCTGGAAGGGCCCGCCGCGTTGCGGCAGGTCCACGCCTTCGACACCGCCGCTGCCACGCTGGTGCCGAGAATGCTGGGAGCGGCCGGGGACGTCTCGGCCGTGCGCGCCGAGACGCTACGGCTCGCTGAGCGGCTGCTCGGCCGCTTCCACCGGGGTGCCGCTCCGCGGGCCGGCCGGGATGCCCGGCCGTCCGGCCCGCGCTCCGGCGGCGGGGCCCAGGAACGCGACGACGCCCGCGACGACGCGCTGATCACCTCGGCGGAGGCGGCCGCACTGATTCTCGGGCTTCAGGACCGGACCACCCGCGACATGGCGGCGGAGTGGATGGAGGGTGCCCGGGCGCGGCAGGCGCTGCGGCTGTGGCGGGCTCTCGCCCGCCGGTGTGTGCAGGCGTACCGGGGGCATGCGGCCGCGCCGCTGACTCTGGCGGGCTGGGTCGCCTGGTCCCTGGGGGACGAGCCGGCGGCCCGGGTCGCACTCGGGAGGGCGGTGGAGACGGACCCCGACTACGTCTTCGCACGGCTGCTGCATCAGGCGCTCAACGACGGCCTGGAGGCGGAGCCACTGCGGCACTGCATGCGCAGACAGCGCGCTCTGCGAGGGCTCGGAAGGAACTCCGCGGGGCGCCTATGATCACCGCATGCCCTACGACCCGTCTGCCTACCCGCCGTTCGCGGTCACCGTCGACCTGGTCGTGCTCACGGTGCGGCGGCACGCGCTGTGCGCGCTGGTGGTACGCCGGGGCGAGGAGCCGTTCAGGGGCCAGTGGGCGCTGCCCGGTGGGTTCGTCCGGGCGGACGAGGATCTCTCGACGGCGGCAGCGCGGGAGCTGGCCGAGGAGACCGGGCTGCGGACCCATGAATCGGGCAGCCGCCCCACCGCCGCACACCTGGAACAGCTCGCCACCTACGGGGACCCGGAACGCGATCCGCGCATGCGGGTGGTCAGCGTCGCGCACCTGGTGCTCGCCCCGGATCTTCCGGCTCCGACGGCCGGTGGTGACGCCGGGAGTGCCGAGTGGGCGCCGGTGAGCCGGCTGCTCCGGGACCGCAGCGGCGAGGACAGCGCCACGGCGGACGGCCCGACGGGTCCGCTGTCCTTCGACCACGCCCGCATCCTTCTCGACGGTGTGGAACGTGCCCGGTCGAAGATCGAGTACTCGTCCCTGGCTGCCGCCTTCTGCCCGGCGGAGTTCACCGTCGGCGAGCTCCGCCGGGTCTACGAAGCGGTCTGGGGGGTCTCCCTCGACCCGCGGAACTTCCACCGCAAGGTCACCGGGACCCCGGGGTTCCTGGTGCCCGCCGGAGGCACCACCACGCGGCAGGGCGGTCGCCCCGCCCAGTTGTTCAGAGCGGGCGGAGCGACCCTGCTGAACCCGCCGATGCTGCGCCCCGACAGTTCCTGACGCGGTGCGGCGTGCGACCGCGGGTCCGGCGTGACCCGGCGACCGGTACGGCGGGTCCGGTGTCCCGCTGCACGGGGTTCGGCGGCCGGCGCCGCACCCGCGTGCCGAAGGGCTGCACGGCTGCCTGCCCGGCGGGCCGTCCCCGCATGACCGGTGATGCGGGGACGGCCGGCAGGCAGTGACGATCCGCCTCGCGCGTCGCCCGGAAAACCGGATATGCCCGGATATCGTGCAGGGGTGCCTCGTCAGCGGGAGAAGCGATGATCCAGGCCATCGGCCTCACCAGCGTGTCCCGGCGCGACCGGCCTCCGGCGGTGGACGATCTCACCTTCGAGGCCGGAGCCGGCAGCGTCACCGTTCTCCTCGGACCTGCCGGAGCCGGCAAGACCACCGCGCTGCTGCTCCTGCTGCAGCTGCTCCCCGGCCGTGGCGTCGCCCTGTTCCGGGGCCGGCCGCTGCGCAGGGTGCCCCACCCCTCCCGGGAGGTCGGCACCCTGCTGGGCGAGGTCCCGGGCCATCCCGGCCGCACCGCCCGTGGCCATCTGCGCATGCTGGCCGCCGTCTCGGGAGTCCCCGCAGGCCGGGCGGACGAGGTCCTGGACGTCGTCGGGCTGAGCGGGCTCGCCGACCAGCGGCTCGCGGCCTTCTCCCGGGGGATGGACCGCAGGCTCGGGCTGGCCGCGGCCCTGCTGGGAGACCCGCACACCTTGGTGCTCGACGAACCGGCGCGCGGGCTCTCACCGCGGGAGACCGCCTGGCTGCGGGGGCTGCTGCGCGGTTACGCGGCCCAGGGCGGGGCCGTGCTCCTCACCGCGCGCGATCCGAAGGAGGCCAGTCGGGTGGCGGACCGGATCGTCACGGTGGAGGCCGGGAGACTGGTGGCCGACCAGGACGCCGGCGACTTCTCCCGCACCCGGCTCCGGCCGCGGGTCACCGTGCGGACCCCGCACGCCGGCCGCCTCGCGGCTGCTCTCACCGAGGAGTTCCGGGCCGCACCCCGGCAGGCCGGGAGGGCCGGGGCACAGCCCGAGGTGGTCCTGGAGACCGGCCGCCGGCTCCTGGTGTACGGCAGCGACTGCGCGACGGTGGGGGAGGTCGCCTACCGGAACCGGGTTCTCGTCCATCAGCTCGCCGAAGAGGAGGGCACCAGCGGGGACCGGGCCCCGGCCCTGCCGCTGGCGCGGGCGGACGGCCGGGACGCGCCCGAGCCGCCGCAGACGCCTCCGCCGGTTCCTCGCCGGGCGGCCGGGCCTCCGCCGCCCCGGCTGCCCGGCGCCGCCCCACCCGGCCCCAGCCGTCCGCTGCGCTACGAGCTGCGGAGGCTGACCGGGCTGCGTTCCAGCTGGTGGATCATGGGGGCCGCGCTGTTCGCCGGGCTCGTCACCGCCGCTGTGCTCGGCCTCACCGGAGAGACGCGGCCGGTCCGGGTGCTCAACGGCTGGGCGGAACCGTTTCCGCTGCCCCCGGCCGCACTGGCGGGCGGACTGCTCGGGGCGCTCTCGTTCGGACAGGAGTTCCGGTATCCGGCCCTGGCCCCCGGCCTGGTACCCGTTCCCCGGCTACTGCGGCTGCTCGTGGCCAAGCTCGCCGTGACGGGGGGCGTCGCCCTGCTGCTGTGCTGCGCGATCAGTACCGCCGGTGCCCTCCTGCTGCCCGTGCTGTTCGGCTCCGGCGTGCTCCCCGCGGAGACGTCCGGAGGCTTGCTCGCTGCTGTCGCAACAGGTGCGGCAGCGGCGGCGGACACCGCTCTCCTGGCGATCGGATGTGCCTGGGCGGGGCTGCTGGCCGCGGGTGTCTTCCGTTCGGCCCCGGCGGGCCTGGCAGCAGTCGCCGCCGTCCCCTACCTGATCGCCCCCGGCCTGCGTGCCCTGTTCGCAGGGCCGGCCGGACAGGCGCTGGAAGGGCTGCCCGGCCGGCTTCCGGTATTCGGCACTCTGCCGCAGCCCTCCGGGACGCAGGTCTGGTTCTCCGCGCCCGTACGCCTGGCGTCCGAGCCGGTGGGCTGGGCGCTCGCGCTCTCCCTGACCGCCCTGCTCGGCGGCTACGTCCTGCTCAGTCTGCGGACCGGCGCCGGACGGCCCCGGGCGTGAAGGATGCTCCTATGGCTGTCAGCCCAGGGTGTGACGTCGGCCGGGCGGCCGCGGGTGCCCATCCCGGCAGAAGCAGGGCATTATATCCGATATATGAAGGATATTCCCCTTTTCTGGGGTGAGAAGTCAATGCGGGGCGGGTCAGTGATCACCCTTTCGTGTGTTTTTCACCAAAGACCTCAAGGGAGCCTCGGGCCCCGCCGACAAAGGGGGCGTGACTACCCTTGCGCACTCCACGACGACACCTGCTCGCCCCACCGTCCCCGGCTCCCAGGCGCCGGGCGAGTCCGACCGCTACGCATATGCCGAGTCCACGGGCGCGGCACGCATCACCCACGTCCCCGCCTGGGAAGGCGCGGAAGCGGAGATGGGCCGCAGCCGCCGGGCCGGTGGCAACCGGGGCCGCGGCCTGCACGGCCAGCTCGTCCAGCAGCTCGGACAGATGATCGTCTCCGGGGATCTGGACGCCAACCGCCCGCTGGTGCCCGAGGAGATCGGGCAGCGCTTCGAAGTTTCCCGGACCGTCGTCCGGGAGTCGTTGCGGGTGCTGGAGGCCAAGGGCCTGGTGAGCGCGCGGCCCAATGTCGGCACCCGGGTCCGGCCCGTCGGAGACTGGAATCTGCTGGATCCCGACATCATCGAGTGGCGTGCCTTCGGTCCGCAGCGCGACGACCAGCGCCGCGAACTCTGTGAGCTGCGCTGGACCATCGAACCGCTCGCTGCCCGACTGGCCGCCGGGCACAGCACCGAGGAGGTCCAGCAGCGCCTGGGCGACATGGTCGACATCATGAGCCGCGCCCTCGCTCAGGGGGACAAGCTGACATTCGCCCGGGCCGACGCGGAGTTCCACGGGCTGCTGATCCAGGCGGCGGGCAACCGCATGCTGGAGCACCTTTCCGGCATCGTGGGCGCCGCTCTCCAGGTCTCCGGTGGCGGTCCTGCCGGCTGTGAGCACCCGACCGAGGCCTCGGTCGACCATCATCAGCGCATCGTGGACGCAGTCGAGGCGGGTGAAGCCGCCGCGGCCGAGGCCGGCATGCGGCAGCTGCTCGCAGGAACGGAGGCCATCGTCCCGGCGGGCGGCCCGCCCGGACCCGGCCCGGACCACATCGTCCCGGCCCCGCGGGAGCACTGACCCCCGCCGCAGCCGTACGCGATTCCGCGTCGTCGGGGCCGTGGGGGACGGGCTCCGACGACGCGCGTGATCCGGCCCGCTACAGTCGGGCGTGCGATGTGACTCGGGACACGCGAATGCGGCGTAACACTTCCGGGAGCAGAGCGATGTCTCAAGAGGTAGCAGCCGTCGCCGGGCTGTCGGGCGTCCCTCCGGACGTCATCACCGGCCGCTGCTCCGCCGCGCCGGCGACCGAACCCCGCCGCCGGTCACGGTTCCGCCTCCCGCGGGCGGTACCGAAGTCGTTCCCAGAGTTCCGAGAGGTTGTTCGTGTCGGCCAGCACCCCGCGTACGCTCCCTGCAGAGATCGCCGAATCCGATTCTGTGATGGCGCTCATCGAACAGGGGAAGGCCGAAGGGCAGATCGCCGGTGACGACGTGCGCCGGGCCTTCGAGGCCGACCAGATCCCGTCGACCCAGTGGAAGAACGTACTGCGCAGCCTCAACCAGATCCTCGACGAGGAGGGCGTGACGCTGATGGTGAGTGCCGCCGAGGCGCCCAAGCGCACCCGGAAGAGCGTCGCCGCCAAGACGCCGGCCAAGCGCACGGCCACCAAGGCGGTGTCTGCGAAGGCCGCTCCCGCCCGTCAGGTGCCGGCCGGTTCCTCCGAGGAGTCCGCCGCCACGGGGTCCGGGGAACCCGGGCGGCAGAGCGACGCCCGCCCGGCCGCCGCCGAGAAGACCGCCGCGAAGAAGGCTCCGGCGAAGAAGGTCACGGCCAAGAAGACCGCCGCGAAGAAGGCTCCGGCGAAGAAGGCCGCGGCCAAGAAGACCGCCGCG
This sequence comes from Streptomyces sp. ACA25, assembly GCF_028200735.1. Taxonomy (GTDB): domain Bacteria; phylum Actinomycetota; class Actinomycetes; order Streptomycetales; family Streptomycetaceae; genus Streptomyces. The sequence goes on along the minus strand of NZ_JAQKPV010000008.1, from coordinate 227,298 downwards.
AAAAAGTCGGTCGTCGACGAGCTCCTCGAAGGTGACGGGGAGGCCGTCGAGGAGACGGCGGGCAAGGCCGGGAAGGCCAAGACCGCGGACGGTCCGGGCGAGGTCAAGGCCGAGAACGAGGGCTTCGTCCTGTCGGACGATGATGAGGACGACGCCCCCGCCCAGCAGGTGGCGGCGGCCGGCGCCACCGCGGATCCGGTCAAGGACTACCTCAAGCAGATCGGCAAGGTCCCGCTGCTCAACGCGGAGCAGGAGGTCGAACTCGCCAAGCGCATCGAGGCCGGCCTGTTCGCCGAGGACAAGCTGGCCGGTGCGGACAAGATCGCTCCCAAGCTGCGGCGTGAGCTGGAGATCATCTCCGAGGACGGGCGGCGTGCGAAGAACCACCTGCTGGAGGCCAACCTCCGGCTCGTGGTCTCGTTGGCCAAGCGCTACACCGGGCGCGGGATGCTGTTCCTGGACCTGATTCAGGAGGGCAACCTCGGTCTGATCCGCGCCGTCGAGAAGTTCGACTACACCAAGGGCTACAAGTTCTCGACCTACGCGACGTGGTGGATCCGGCAGGCGATCACCCGGGCGATGGCCGACCAGGCCCGCACCATCCGCATCCCGGTGCACATGGTCGAGGTCATCAACAAGCTCGCGCGGGTGCAGCGCCAGATGCTGCAGGACCTGGGCCGGGAGCCCACCCCGGAGGAGCTGGCCAAGGAACTCGACATGACCCCCGAGAAGGTCGTCGAGGTACAGAAGTACGGCCGCGAGCCCATCTCTCTGCACACCCCGCTGGGTGAGGACGGGGACAGCGAGTTCGGGGACCTGATCGAGGACTCCGAGGCAGTGGTGCCCGCCGACGCGGTGAGCTTCACGCTGCTGCAGGAGCAGTTGCACTCCGTGCTGGACACGCTCAGCGAGCGCGAGGCCGGTGTGGTCTCGATGCGCTTCGGTCTCACCGACGGCCAGCCGAAAACGCTCGACGAGATCGGCAAGGTCTACGGTGTGACCCGGGAGCGGATCCGGCAGATCGAGTCCAAGACCATGTCGAAGCTGCGCCACCCGTCCCGTTCGCAGGTGCTGCGCGACTACCTGGACTGATCCCGGGGTCCGGGGTCCGGGCGGGTGCCGACGGCCACCTGGGGCGTCCCGGACATGAGGAGCGGGCGGGCCTTCCCCCACAAGGGGGAAGGCCCGCCCGCTGTCCGGCCCTCAGCCGGTCCGAGCCCGTCGTTGAGGTACGAGGTGGGTCACATCATCGAGTCAGCGCTCACTCACTCGCGGGGGGAGAACTCACGGTCAGCTTCTCCGTCTCGTCCTGTATCTCCGCGGCAATCTTCTTGAGTTCCGGCTCGAACTTGCGGCCGTGGTGGGCGCAGAACAGCAGCTCTCCGCCACTGATGAGCACGACACGCACGTAAGCCTGTGCGCTGCAGCGGTCGCAGCGGTCGGCGGCCGTCAGCGGGGTCGCGGGGGTCAGAACTGTAGTCACGTCGCCTCTTCTCTAGCTCGACGAGCTGTCGTACCAGGGTCAACATCCAACCAGGCCGAAAACGTTCCCGCTCGCGGCATTCCTCGAGATATTTTCTGGTCGAGCTGGCCGAACGCTGCCGGGTGGCGGCGAATGAGCCGTATAGCGTCGGGGTGCTGTGGGATCGGTTCGTGTGCGTTGTCGGGTCCGGGTACCCGGCTCGTGCCGGGCTATCCGGCGTCCACTCTGTAGAGGAGGACGTGCCCGGAGCCTAAATGGTTCATGCCTCAAATGGAACGCGATGTACACGTCACCCTGGTGACTTATCGAACAGGTGATCGAGGCTAGGGTACCCTGTGGCTCCCGGGGGTGCCTGTTCCCCCCATTTCGTGGGCCTCGGTACTCTCTGGAGCGGCAAACCCGCCACCTAATCCGAATTCAGCGAGGAGCGAACTGCGTGACCGCCGACACGTCCGCGCCGTCCACCGCACTGCTCACCGGTACTGACACCGGGGGCAACTACACCGCGCGGCACCTGCTCGTTCTCGAGGGCCTCGAGGCGGTGCGCAAGCGCCCCGGCATGTACATCGGCTCCACCGACAGCCGGGGCCTGTCGCACTGCCTCTGGGAGATCATCGACAACTCCGTCGATGAAGCACTGGGCGGTCACTGCGACCGCATCGAGGTAATGCTCCACGGTGACGGCTCCGTCGAGGTGCGCGACAACGGCCGGGGCATCCCCGTGGACGTCGAGCCCAAGACCGGCCTCTCCGGGGTCGAGGTCGTCATGACGAAGCTGCACGCCGGAGGCAAGTTCGGCGGCGGCTCCTATGCCGCGTCCGGTGGCCTGCACGGCGTCGGTGCCTCCGTGGTGAACGCGCTCTCCGCACGGCTCGACGTCGAGGTCGACCGGAACAGCCGCACCCACCGCATCAGCTTCCGCCGCGGCACCCCGGGCATCTTCACCGAGTCCGGGCCGGACGCCCCCTTCGATCCCGCGAACGGGCTGCAGAAGGGCAGGAAGATCCCCGGAACGCGTACGGGCACCCGGGTGCGGTACTGGGCGGACCGGCAGATCTTCCTCAAGGACGCCAAGCTGTCCCTGGACGCTCTGCACGCCCGCGCGCGGCAGACCGCCTTCCTCGTGCCGGGACTCACCCTGGTCGTCCGCGACGAGCGTGCGACCGAGGAGTCGGAGCACAGTGAGGAGGTCTTCCGCTACGACGGCGGGATCAGTGAGTTCTGCGAGTTCCTCGCTCCGGACAAGGCGATCTGTGACGTCCAGCGGCTGCAGGGCCATGGCGCTTTCAAGGAGACCGTCCCGGTCCTGGACGAGCGCGGACACATGATCCCGACCGAGGTCAAGCGCGACCTGGAGGTCGACATCGCGCTGCGCTGGGGCACCGGTTACGACACCACCGTCAGATCGTTCGTGAACATCATCGCCACCCCGAAGGGCGGCACCCATGTCTCCGGGTTCGAGCGCTCGCTGACCCGGACCGTCAACGAGGTGCTGCGCAGCGCGAAGCTGCTGCGCGTCGCCGAGGACGACATCGTCAAGGACGACGCGCTCGAAGGTCTCACCGCGGTGGTCACCGTGCGGCTGGCCGAGCCGCAGTTCGAAGGCCAGACCAAGGAAGTGCTCGGGACCTCCGCCGCCACCCGGATCGTCGGCCAGGTGGTGGCCACGGAGCTGAAGGCGTTCCTGACCTCGACCAAGCGGGACAGCAAGCAGCAGACCCGGTCCGTGCTGGAGAAGGTGGTGGCCGCCGCCCGCACCCGGATCGCCGCCCGCCAGCACAAGGAGGCTCAGCGCCGCAAGACGGCCCTGGAGTCCTCCGCCCTGCCGGCCAAGCTGGCCGACTGCCGAAGCGACGCGGTGGACCGCAGCGAGCTGTTCATCGTCGAGGGCGACAGCGCCCTGGGCACGGCCAAGCTGGCGCGGAACAGTGAGTTCCAGGCCCTGCTGCCCATCCGGGGGAAGATCCTCAATGTCCAGAAGTCCTCGGTCTCGGACATGCTGAAGAACGCCGAGTGCGGTGCGATCATCCAGGTGATAGGAGCCGGGTCCGGCCGGACCTTCGACATCGACCAGGCGCGCTACGGCAAGGTGATCTTCCTGGCCGACGCCGATGTGGACGGCGCGCACATCCGCTGCCTGCTGCTCACGCTGTTCCAGCGGTACATGCGTCCGATGGTCGAGCAGGGGCGGGTCTTCTCCGCGGTGCCGCCCCTGCACCGCATCGAGCTCGTCAATCCCCGGAAGGGTCAGGAGAAGTACATCTATACCTACTCCGATGCCGAGCTGCGGGACTCGCTGCTGGAACTGGAGGAGCGCGGGGTCCGCTACAAGGAGTCCATCCAGCGCTACAAGGGGCTCGGTGAGATGGACGCCGACCAGCTGGCCGAGACCACGATGGATCCTCGGCAGCGCACCCTGCGGCGGATCAACATCGGTGACCTCGAGGCCGCCGAGCAGGCTTTCGCGCTGCTGATGGGGAACGAGGTCGCACCGCGCCGGGAGTTCATCACCAGCTCGGCGGCGACCCTGGACCGTTCCCGGATCGATACCTGATCCCGCGGAGCCGGGCCTGCCGGGCCGGCGGTCTCAGCCGATCCCGGCGGAGCCCGCCGGCACGGCCTCGCGCGGCCGTGGTCCGGCCGAAGCGGTGGGCCGCAGCGGGATGATCGAGCCGGCATCCATCCGCGACTGAGGCAGCGCCGGTGCTCCGCAGCTCGCGGGGAGCGGCTCCGGGGTCAGGCCCTCGCCGACCCGGACCTGCCAGCGCCGCCCGTCGCGGTGCGCGACCGTTACTCTCCAGCCCGGTGTCGCTCCGCCCTCGGGATCGGTGCCTGTGACGTGCAGCGCGTCCGCGGCGGTTTCGCCGGTCAGCCTGCGCAGCGCCAGCTCGGCGGCCTGTCCCGGCCGGTCCCAGCAGGACCGGCCGCGGCAGCCGTCCGTCTCGACCAGGCCCTGCCGGATCTCACCGGCCGCAACCGTGGCGGCCGGGGCGGTCATCCGTCCGTAGGCGTAGCCGTGCGGGAGGATCAGCAGGGTCGGGGAGAACCGGTGACCGCCGAGATGAGTGACCTCCCAGACCTCCGCACTCCCTGCGGTGGCGAGCTGGGCCGCCAGCGGACGGCCCTCGACGGCGCAGCAGCGGTCACGCTTGCCGTTGGTGCAGACCAGTGTGAGCGGATCGCCCTCGTGGGGTTCGCCCAGGCCGTCGTGTTGTCCTGCGCCGAGCCGCTGGAGGTCCAGGACAGCCAGGGCCGAGGCCCGGGTGATCACGGCGGTGCGGACCCAGGACCGGCCGGGAAGGGTGTGGGCCGCGAAGATCCGGCGGGGGAGGGGGTCCCGGCGGTCGGCGTGCGGGCCCGGACGGCGGATCAGTGCCACCCGCACCCCGGTCCCCTCCGCCCTGGCCTCCAGCTCGCGACCGAGCGTCGAGGGAAAGTGACTCTGGGTGAGGGCTTTGCTGCCCCACGGCCCGGGCTGCTCGATGAGCAACCAGGTCCTGGCCACAGCGGCCGTTCCGGCGAGAGGCTCGGCCCGGTCCCGGGAAGATGCTGCGCAGGTGCTCACAGAGAGGTCCGCCCGGTCGTCATGTACAGGGTCAGTAGGTGACCCTAACCGGTTTCCATCGTGCCACGGCAGGACGGTCCTCGTGACGTTCGGTGAGCGCACGCCGGTCAGTGCACGATGATCACCGGGGGCCGCGGTTGCGACGGCCGGAGTGCGAATATCCTGGGGCAGGCTGCGGGCCCGAGGATCACCGCTCGCGACCCGATACCTGGGCCTGCCGTCGGCCGGGCCCGAGCCCCTGCGTGAGAGAGGGACCATGATGGCCAGGCCCCGGATCCCGGTGATCGTCCTTGCGGGCTTCCTGGGCGCGGGGAAGACCACACTGCTCAACCACCTGCTGCACAACCGCCGGGGGCTGCGAATCGGTGCGGTCGTCAACGACTTCGGCAGCATCGGCATCGACGCGATGGCCGTCGACGGGCAGGTGGACTCGATGGTGGCGCTGGACAACGGCTGCCTGTGCTGCGCGGTCGACACCGAGGACCTGGACGGGATGCTGGACCGCCTCGCCCGCCCGGCCGCGCGCCTCGACCTGATCGTCGTGGAGGCCAGCGGGCTGGCCGAGCCGCAGACCCTGATCCGGATGATCCTGGGCTCCGGGGACCGCCGCATCCTTTACGGCGGGCTGGTCGAGGTCGTGGACGCCGCTGAGTTCGGCACCACCCGGGACCGGCACCCGGAGATCGACCGGCATCTGGCCGTGGCCGACCTCATCGTGCTGAACAAGGCGGACCGGGTCCCGGAGGAGGAGACCGGCCGTCTCCGTGACCTGCTGGCGGAGCTCGGCGGCGGCACCCCCGTGGTGCCGGTGTCCCACGGCAGGGTGGATCCGGAGCTGCTGCTGGACCGGGACACCGGGGCGCGCCGTGAGGCGGGGGCCGACGCGCCGCGGCAGCTCTCTTTCGCCGACCTCCTGGAGGAGCTGCGGGCAGGTGAGGCCCCCGGCGCGGGGGAGGCGCGGCACGACGGTCATCTGCACTGCGGGTACCAGAGTGTCGGGTTCACCGAGAACCGGCCGGTGGACCCGCGCCGCTTCATGGCCTTCCTGGACAGCCGGCCCGCCGGGCTCTACCGGATGAAGGGCTATGTGCACTTCGGTGCGGGCGGGGAGCGCGAGAAATACGGGGTGCACGCGGTGGGGAGCTTTCTGCGCTTCACCCCCTCGCCGTGGGCGGGAGGTGAGCAGCCCATGACGCGGCTGGTGCTCATCGGAGCGGGCATCGACGCCGAGGCCGTGCGGAAGGAGCTGGAAGGCTGTGTCGTGGGGCCCGAGGAGCCGCCCTCCGGGGCGGGGGAGCCGGACGAGCCGGGGGCCGAGGCGGCGGGCGTCCCCCGCAGCATGTACGGCGTGCTGCGGTTCGTGGAGGAGCCCGCGGATGCGGAGCCCGCTACCTGACTGCTTCCGCCGGGCGGCCCGGCCCTCCGTGTCCGGCGCCCGCCGGAGGGGAGCCGCTGCCCCCGGTGGTGCCGGGAAGCAGCGGCGCCCTCTCAGACCGGGCCGGCGACCACCGCGACCTGCTTGGCCATCGGCATGCCCGAGCCGTCCCGGCGAGGGTCCGGCTCCGGCAGCTCCACCGGGGCGCCCGTCCGGGTTGCGGCCCGGACCGGGCGGGCACCCACCCAGGCGAACGTCAGGTGGTCCTCGCCCTTGAGGAAGCGCTGGCAGCGCACGCCGCCGGTGGCCCGGCCCTTGCGCGGGTACTGGTCGAACGGTGTCGCTTTCGCGCTGCCGAGTGCCGGGTCCAGCGTGTCGCTCCCGCCGGCGACGGTGAAGACGAGCGCGTCTGCCGCCGGATCGACGGCGTGGAACGCGAGTACCCGGGCCTCCGGCCCGAGCTTGATGCCGGTCATACCGGCGGCGGGCCGGCCCTGCGGGCGGACCTGCGAGGCCGGGTAACGCAGCAGCTGGGCCTCATTGGTGACGAACACCAGGTCCTCCTCCCCGGTGCGCAGCTCGGCCGCTCCCACGATCCGGTCGCCGTCCCTGAGCGAAATGACCTCCAGCTCCTCCTTGTTCGAGGGGTACTCGGGCACCACCCGCTTGACCACTCCCTGGGCCGTGCCGATGGCCAGGCCCGGCGAGGACTCGTCCAGGGTGGTCAGGCAGACCACCTGTTCGTCCTCCTCCAGGGAGAGGAACTCCGACAGCTGGGCGCCTCCGGAGATGTTCGGTGCCCCGGAGGCCGGCGGCAGCTGCGGAAGGTCGATCACGGTGAGCCGCAGCAGACGGCCGGAGGAGGTGACCGCGCCCACTTCGCTGCGGGCGGTGGTGGGAACGGCCGACACGATGACATCGTGCTTGGTCCGCCGTGCCCGGGCGTCGAAGGACGTCTCGCCCTCGGCTGTCCGGGCCAGCAGCCCGGTGGAGGACAGCAGCACCCGGCAGGGGTCGTCCGCGACCTCCAGGGGAACCGAGGCGATCTGTGCGCCGTCGCTGTCGATCAGCCGGGTGCGCCGCGGGGTGCCGAACTTCTTCGCGACCTGGGACAGTTCACCGGACACCAGCTTGCGCAGCTCGGCGTCCGAGTCCAGGATGCGGGTCAGCTCCTCGATCTCCCCCTTCAGCCGGTCGCGTTCGGTCTCCAGCTCGATCCGGTCGAACCGGGTGAGCCGGCGCAGCGGGGTGTCCAGGATGTACTGGGTCTGGATGTCGGAGAGTCCGAAGTGCCCGATCAGCGACGCCTTGGCCTGCGCGGCATTGTCACTGGAACGGATGATCCGGATGACCTCGTCGATGTCGAGCAGCGCCACGAGCAGACCCTCGACCAGGTGCAGCCGGTCGCGGCGCTTGGTCCTGCGGAACTCGCTGCGCCGGCGGACGACGGTGAAGCGGTGGTCGAGGTAGACCTCCAGCAGCTCCTTGAGGCCCAGGGTGAGCGGTTGCCCGTCCACCAGCGCGACGTTGTTGACCCCGAAGGTCTCCTCCATCGGCGTCAGCTTGTAGAGCTGGGCGAGAACGGCTTCGGGGTTGAAGCCGTTCTTGATCTCGATCACCAGCTGCAGCCCGTGCGAACGGTCGGTCAGGTCCTTGACGTCCGCGATGCCCTGCAGCTTCTTGGCATTGACCAGGTCCTTGATCTTGGCGATGACCTTCTCCGGGCCGACCGCGAACGGCAGCTCGGTGACGACCAGGCCCTTGCGTCGCTGGGTGACCTGCTCCACGGTCACGGTGGCCCGGATCCGGAAGGTGCCGCGGCCCTTCTCGTAGGCGTCCCGGACTCCGTCCAGGCCCACGATCTGGCCCCCGGTCGGCAGGTCGGGACCCGGAACGAACCGCATGAGCGTGGTCAGGTCGGCACCGGGGTGCTTGATCAGGTGGCGGGCGGCGGCGATCACCTCGCCGAGGTTGTGCGGCGCCATGTTGGTGGCCATACCGACCGCGATGCCGCTGGAACCGTTCACCAGGAGATTGGGATACGCCGACGGCAGGGCCACCGGCTCCTGCTCACTGCCGTCGTAGTTGGGGGCGAAGTCGACGGTGTCCTCGTCGATCGAGTCCACCATCAGCGCGGCGGCCGGGGCGGACCGGCACTCGGTGTACCGCATTGCGGCGGGCGGGTCGTCGTTGCCGAGCGACCCGAAGTTGCCGTGGCCGTCCACCAGCGGCAGCCGCATGGAGAAGGGCTGGGCCATCCTGACCAGCGCGTCATAGATCGCGGAGTCACCGTGCGGATGGAGCTTGCCCATCACCTCTCCGACGACCCGGGCGCACTTGACGTACGACCGGTCGGACCGCAGGCCCATGTCGTGCATCTGGTAGAGGATGCGCCGGTGCACCGGCTTCATGCCGTCCCGGGCGTCGGGGAGTGCGCGGGAGTAGATGACCGAGTAGGCGTACTCCAGGAAGGAGCCCTGCATCTCGTCGACGACATCGATGTCGAGGATGCGCTCCTCGAAGTCGTCCGGCGGCGGGGTCTTCGTACTGCGGCGGGCCATCGCGCAGGGGCTCCTTATTCGTACGTACGGGCGGGGGGTGCTGCCGACCATTGTGGACCGGCGCTCCGACAGCCGTGCCTCGGCCCCGTTCCACGGGTCCGCTGCACAGGTGCCGGATGATTCCGTACCGTACGGGAACTTCGCACACCAACGGTCCTCGTGCATAAGGTGACAGGGTCTCGACCGATCCAAGCGAAGGGACCCCCTGCCCATGGGCCACACGGCCACCCCGCAGAACGCCAGCGGCGGGCTCACCGCAACCGAGCACCGGCTGGCCAACGGCCTGCGCGTGGTGCTCTCCGAGGACCATCTGACCCCGGTCGCCGCGGTCTGTCTCTGGTACGACGTCGGCTCCCGCCACGAGGTGCCGGGCCGCACCGGTCTCGCGCACCTCTTCGAGCACCTGATGTTCCAGGGTTCCGCCCAGGTGCACGGGAACGGCCACTTCGAGCTCGTGCAGGCGGCGGGCGGCTCGCTGAACGGCACCACGAGTTTCGAGCGGACCAACTACTTCGAGACGATGCCGGCTCACGAACTCGAGCTCTCCCTGTGGCTGGAGGCCGACCGGATGGGCACCCTGCTGGCCGCCCTGGACGAGGAGTCCATGGAGAACCAGCGCGACGTGGTGAAGAACGAGCGCCGTCAGCGTTACGACAACGTGCCCTACGGCACGGCGTTCGAAAAGCTGACCGCGATGGTCTACCCCGAGGGTCACCCCTACCACCACACGCCGATCGGCTCCATGGCGGACCTGGACGCCGCCTCGCTGGAGGACGCGAGGGAGTTCTTCCGCACCTACTACGCCCCCGGCAACGCGGTGCTGTCCGTCGTCGGGGACATCGATCCCGAGCAGACCCTGGCCTGGATCGAGAAGTACTTCGGCTCCATCCCGTCCCACAGCGGCAAGCAGCCGCCCCGCGACGGCACGCTGCCCGCGAACATCGGCGAAGAGCTGCGCGAGGTCGTCAAGGAGGACGTGCCGGCCCGCGCCCTCACGGTCGCCTACCGGCTGCCCACCGACGGGACCCGGGAGGCCGACGCGGCCGACCTTGCCCTCACCGCTCTCGGCGGCGGGGAATCGTCCCGGCTGTACAACCGTCTGGTGCGCCGGGACGGGAGCGCCGTGACGGCAGGCTTCGGACTGCTGAGGCTGGCCGGGGCTCCTTCGCTGGGCTGGCTGGACGTCAAGTCCTCGGGCGGCGCGGAGGTCGCCGGCATCGAGGAGGCAGTTGACGAGGAGCTGGCCCGGTTCGCCGCCGAAGGGCCGTCGCCCGAGGAGATGGAGCGGGCCCAGGCCCAGCTGGAGCGGGAGTGGCTGGACCGGCTCGCCACGGTCGGGGGCCGGGCCGACGAGCTGTGCCGGTACGCCGTGCTCTTCGGCGACCCGCAGCTCGCACTGACCGCCGTGCGGCGGGTGCTGGACATCACCCCCGAGGAGGTGCGGGCGGTCGCCGCGGCCCACCTCCACCCGCAGAACCGCGCGGTGCTGGTCTACGAGCCGACCGGGCCTGCTGACGAGACATCAGCCGACGAGGAAGACGCGGAAGGGGCGGCGAAGTGAGCGACGCCACCAGCACGATGGAACTCCACCCGCAGCCGGCCGGCGGCCGGCCCCGGCCATGGGCCTTCCCCACTCCCGAGCGCGGCAGCCTGCCCAACGGGCTGACCGTGCTGCGCAGCCACCGGCCCGGTCAGCAGGTCGTCGCCGTGGAGATCTGTCTGGCGGCGCCTCTGGTGGCCGAGCCGGCCGATCAGGAGGGGGTGGCCACCATCATGGCCCGGGCCTTCTCCGAGGGCACGGAGCGGCACACCGCCGAGGAGTACGCCGCCGAACTGGAGCGCTGCGGTGCCACCCTGGACGCGAACGCCGATCACGCCGGGGTCCGGGTGTCCCTGGAGGTCCCGGCCTCCCGGCTGGTCAGGGCGCTGGCCCTGGTCGCCGACGCGCTGCGGGTCCCGACGTTCCCGGAGGAGGAGATCCAGCGGCTGGTCCGCAACCGGCTCGACGAGATCCCGCACGAACTGGCCAGTCCGGGCCGGCGGGCCGCCATGGCGCTGTCCAGCACGCTGTTCCCGGCGGACTCCCGGATGTCGCGGCCCCGGCAGGGAGGTGCGGAGAGTGTCGCCCGGATCGACCGGGACGCGGTGCAGGCCTTCTACGACGCGCACGTGCGGCCCGCCTCCGCCACCGCCGTGATCGTCGGTGACCTGACCGGCATCGACCTCGACGCCGCGCTCCGCGAGACCCTGGGAGCCTGGACCGGCGGTCCGGGTGAGCCCGTCGCTGTTCCTCCGGTGGCGGCGGACGACACCGGCCGGGTGGTCATCGTCGACCGCCCCGGCTCCGTGCAGACCCAGTTGCTGATCGGCCGTACCGGGCCCGACCGCCACGACCGTGTCTGGCCCGCCCAACTGCTCGGGGTGTACTGCCTGGGCGGCACCATCACCTCCCGGCTCGACCGGGTGCTGCGGGAGGAGAAGGGCTACACCTACGGCATCCGGGCGTTCGCCCAGGTTCTGCGGTCCACCGCCGACGGCACCGGTGTCTCGATGCTCGCCATCAGCGGTTCGGTCGCGACCGAGGTCACCGGGCCGGCTCTGGCGGACCTCTGGCAGGTGCTGCGCGCCCTGGCGGCGGAGGGCCTCACCGACGAGGAGCGCGACGTCGCCGTGCAGAATCTGGTGGGGATCGCGCCCCTGAGGTACGAGACGGCGGCAGCGGTGGCGAACACGTTCGCGGACCAGGTCGACCAGCAGCTGCCGGACGACTTCCAGGGCCGGCTCTACGCCCGGCTCGCGGAGACCGGCACCGTCGAGGCGACCGCGGCAGCGGTCAGTGCCTTCCCGGCGGACCGGCTGGTGACCGTGCTCGTCGGCGACGCGGAGCAGATCGCCGATCCGGTCCGGGAGCTGGGGATCGGCGAGGTCACGGTGATCCCCGGGCACTGACCCGCCCGTACCGACCGCGCCCCGGGGCAGCCGGCCCCGGGGCGCGGCGCTGTCCACCGGACCCCACGCGCCCGGGGAATGCAACGGTGATATCCCGGCCCCCATCGGCATACGCGAGTTTTTGTCATACAGTTCACGGAGTCCCGGCGGAAATGCCGAGGACCGCTCACGCCGAAACCAGTGGGGGTCTGTTGATGCGTATCTCCGCGCAGGCGGTATGCACGGCAATTCGTGACGACATCATTCACGGCGTGCTGCCGCCGGGGTCCCGGCTGGCCGAGGAACAGCTGGCCCACCGGTACGGGGTGTCCCGGGTGCCGGTCCGCGAGGCGCTGCGCACGCTGGAGTCCGAGGGCTTCGTGGTCTCCCGGCGGCATGCCGGAGCCTGCGTCGCGCAACCGGGGAACCGGGAGGCCGCCGACCTGCTGGACGTGCGCATGCTGGTGGAGCCGCTGGGCGCCGCGCGCGCCGCGCAACGGCGTACCGAGGCGCACCTCAAGGTGCTGCGCGGCCTGGTCAGGCTGGGGCGCCAGCGGTCCCAGGGGCAGGGACAGAGCACCGACCTGCGGCCGTTGGGGGACTGGTTCCACGAGACGGTCGCGCAGGCAACCTGCAGTCCGGGGCTCGCCGCCCTGCTGGTGCAGCTGCACCGCAAGATCACTTGGCTGTACGCCGGGGAGCCCGCTTCGCGCACCGCGGTGCTGTGGCAGGAGCGGGGCTCCCTCGTGGACGCCATCGCCCGCCGGGACGCGGAGCGGGCGCGGGCCCTGTCCTCCGCTCAGCTCGAGCGGTTCACCCCGGCCAGGAAGCAGCAGCGCCAGGTCAGCGTGCGGACGCTGTGAGAAGCCTGAAACGAGCTGTCAACACAGCAGGTGACCTTTGTTAACGGCTCTCGTATACATTTGATACCACCGGAACAGCGGTGGCTGAAAATGCCGATCCCGGGTATTCGGCGCGCGGATTTCCGGCGGTCGAAAACTCCCCGGCCCTTTCGGTATATCCGGTGCGCGCGGTTGCCGCGCCGTGGCAGGTGCCGTCTGCGCATTCTTCCGCTGGTTCAGACGGTCTCGGGGAGCTCCTCGAGACCTTCGCCCACCAGCTTCGCCAGCCGGTCCAGCGCGTCCACCGCGTCCGCGGACTCCGAGGACAGCACCACCTGCTCGCCGCACTCGGCGCCCAGGCTCAGCACCGCCAGCATCGAGGCGGCGTTGACGGGGGTGCCGTCCCCCTTGGCGATGGTCACCGGGACCCCGGCAGAGGTCGCGGCGCGGACGAAGATCGCGGCCGGGCGGGCGTGCAGGCCCTCGCTCCAGCCGATGGTGACACGGCGCTCAACCATGGTGTTGCCCCTCAGGTAGCAGCTCTGCCCGGTTCACTTTCCCACAGCGGATGGCACGGGGACCCGTATCCGGTAGGGCGCGTCTCACCGGTGCCGGCCGCTGCCCGCCCGCTGTTCCGTGGCAGCACCGGGGCACGGCCGTACGCTGAAGCCATGCGGACGTCTGCCGAACCTGCCGAACCTGCCTACCCGGATCACTGGGAAGCCGATGTCGTACTCCGTGACGGAGGGACGGCACACATCAGACCCATCACTCCGTCGGACGCGGACCGGCTGGTCAGCTTCTACGAGCAGGTGTCCGACGAGTCCAAGTACTACCGGTTCTTCGCCCCTTACCCGCGGCTCTCGGCCAGGGACGTGCACCGGTTCACCCACCACGACTACGTGGAGCGGGTAGGGCTGGCAGCCACGGTCGGGGACGAGTTCATCGCCACCGTCCGCTACGACCGGATCGACGAGCAGGGCAGGCCCGCCCCCGCTCCCGCCGACCGGGCCGAGGTCGCCTTCCTGGTCCAGGACGCCCACCAGGGACGAGGGCTCGCCTCCGCCCTGCTCGAGCACATCGCCGCCTGCGCCAGGGAGCGCGGCATCCGGCGCTTCGTCGCGGAAGTGCTCCCCGCCAACAGCAAGATGATCAAAGTCTTCACGGATGCCGGGTACTCCCAGCACCGCAGCTTCGCCGACGGCTCGGTGCACCTGACGCTCGACCTGGAGCCCACCGCCGCCTCGCTCGCGGTGATGCGGGCCCGCGAACAGCGCGCGGAGGCGCGCTCGGTGCAGCGCCTGCTCACCCCCCGCGCGGTAGCGGTCGTCGGAGCCGGACGCCGCCCCGGAGGGGTCGGGCGGCGCGTGCTCGACGCGCTGCTCGCGGCCGGCTTTCCCGGCCCCGTGCACGCCGTGAACGAGGCACTGGAGGACGGGCGGAGCGAGATCGGAGGCGCAGCCGCCCACCGCTCCGTGCGTGACATCCCCGGGCCGGTCGACCTCGCGGTCCTGGCGATCCCTGCGGACCGGGTGCCGGAGGCCGTCGCCGAGTGCGGGGAGCACGGAGTGCAGGGCCTCGTCGTACCGGCCGCCGGATACCCCCGCGAGGACCAGCGCGAGCTGGTCCACCAGGCCAGGCTGTACGGGATGCGCATGATCGGCCCCAACGCCTTCGGCGTGATCAACACCTCTCCCGGAGTACGGCTCAACGCGAGCCTGGCACCGTACCTCCCGGCGCCCGGCCGCACCGGCCTGTTCACCCAGTCAGCGGCGATCGGCATCGCCGCACTGGAGGAGCTGGAGCAGTGCGGAGCAGGGCTGTCCACATTCGTGTCGGCCGGTAACCGCGCCGACGTCTCCGGCAACGACGTCCTGCAGTACTGGCACGACGACCCGGACACCGACGTCGTCCTCATGTACCTCGAGTCCCTCGGCAACCCCCGGAAGTTCACCCGGCTCGCGCGGCGCACGGCAGCCGCGGGCAAGCCGGTGGTGGTCGTCCGAGGCGGCCGGCACAGCGGCGGCACGCCCCCGCTCGGTCACGCAGTCCGGGCCGGCAGCACCCCCGACCGCACGGTCTCCGAACTGCTGCGTCAGGCCGGTGTCCTGGAGACCGGCACGGTCACCGAACTGGTCGACACCGGCCTGGTGCTGGCACACCAGCCGCTGCCCGCCGGGCCGCGCGTCGCCGTGATCGGCAACGCCGAGTCCATGGCCCTCGTTGCCCGTGACGCCTGCCGCGCCCAGAACCTCAGCCCGCTGCCCGCCGACAGCCTGGCCCCGGCCGCCGGCCCGGAGGACTACCGGAGTTCCCTCACCGCCGCTCTGAACGACCCGGGAACCGACGCGGTGGTCGTGACGGCCGTCCCCACGATCCGGGAGACACCCGAGGCCGCCGGGAGCGTGAACATCGGCCACCTGCTGACCGAGGCGCTGCACGAGGCGGTGCGGGACTCGGGCGTGACCACCAAGCCGGTGGTCGTCGCCCATCTCGCCATCACCGGGCTCGCCACCGCACTCAGTACCCGTGGCATCCCCGCCTACCCCTCGGCGGAACGCGCCGTCCGCGCTCTCGCTCAGGCTTCCCGGTACGCCGAATGGCACCGCGCGGCCGGCTCCCCGGGCCGTGTCCCGAGCTTCGACGACATCGACGAGCCCGCGGCGGCCGGCCTGCTGCACCGGGCCGTCGGGGACCACCCCGGTGAGCACGGCGGCCCGCGCAGCGCCACGCTGACCGAGAAGGACGCACACGCGCTGCTCGCCGCCTACGGCATCCAGGTACCGGCCGCCCGGCCCGCCCCCGACCTGAGCACCGCCTTCGAGGCCGCCCGGAGCATCGGCTACCCCGTCGCCCTCAAGGCCACCGCCCCCCACCTTCGGCACCGCGCCGACCTGGGCGGTATCCGCCTCGATCTCGCCACCGAACCGGACCTGCAACGGGCGTACGAGGAGCTCGCCGCCGAGTTCGGCACCCCCGCCGAGCTGTGTCCCGTTGTGCAGGCCATGGTGCCGCGCGGCGTCGACACGGTGGTGCGGTCCGTCGTCGACCCGTCCATCGGGGCTGTGGTCTCCTTCGGGCTCGCCGGGCCGCCCTCCGAGCTGCTGGGGGACGTGGCCCACCGGCTGCTGCCGGTCACCGACCGCGGAGCCGCGGAGCTGGTGCGCTCCATCCGGGCGGCCCCGATGCTCTTCGGCTGGCGCGGAGCCCAGCCCGGGGACACCGATGCCCTGGAGGAGCTGCTGCTGCGCCTCAGCCGCCTCGTGGACGACCATCCGGAGATCGCGGAGGTGGATCTGGAGCCCGTCGTGGTCGCCCCGCAGGGAGTCAGCGTCCTGGCCGCGGAGGTGCGGGTGGCCCCGCCTCCCCCGCGGACAGACCTGGGCCCCAGGCGCCTGCCACTGCCGTACGGCTGACTCCCCGGGGCCCCTCAGGTTTCTGCCGCTTCCGGTAGGTGAGCCCTGCACCTCAGCGCAGCCCCTTAGGATGTCTGCATGGCGAAGACCGGTACGACGACCCAGGGGCTGCGCACGGCTATCGAGCGCAGCGGCTACTACCCGGCGCTCGTTGCCGAGGCGGTGGAAGCTGCCGTGGGCCGGGACCCGGTGGTGTCCTACCTCGTGCACCAGGAGACGACGTTCGACAGCAACGAGGTGCGGCGGCACGCCACCGTGCTCGTGCTCACCGGGGGCCGCTTCATCGTCAGCCATACCGACGAGCAGGCCGCGGACAGCACGGTCCCCGCACCCTACGCCACCACCTCCACCGAGTCCGTGAAGCTCTCCCGCATCTCCTCCGTGGTGCTCAGCCGGGTCGTCGCGGACCCCGAGTCCTACACCCCCGGAACCCTCCCGCACGAGGTGGTCCTCACCATCGGCTGGGGCGCGGTGTCCCGGATCGACATGGAGCCCGCCGGTTGCGGTGACCCCAACTGCGAAGCCGATCACGGGTACACCGGCTCCAGCACCGCCGATGACCTCTCGCTGCGCATCAGCGAGGCCGGTGACGGCCCGGAGACCGTGCGGCAGACGCTGGCCTTCGCGCAGGCACTCTCGGAGGCCACGGCGGTGTCCGGCAGGTGACCCGTCAGCAGCAGGCAGCGGACCCCGGGGCCCTCGACCCCGTACCGCTCGATCCCCGCGGTGCCCCGGTACCGCGGTACGGCGTCGGTTCACTCGCCGACCTGCTGCCCGCGGTCGCCGCCGGTCTCGGCGTGCCCGGCATGACCTCGGATCTCGCGCTGCCGCCCGCCGACCGGGTCTGTGTCTTCCTCGTCGACGGCATGGGCTGGGAAGCGCTGAGGGCCCATCCTGAGCTGGCCCCCTTCCTCACCTCCCTGCTCCCCGGTTCCGCGGCGGGCACCGGAGAGCCGATCACGTCGGGTTTCCCGTCCACCACCGCCGTGTCACTGGCCTCCGTGGGTACCGGGCTGCCGCCGGGCGCCCACGGGCTGGCGGGGTACCGGGTGCTCAATCCGGCCACCGGCGCACTGATGCACCAGCTGCGCTGGGAGCCGTGGACGGACCCGCATCTGTGGCAGCCGTACCCCACCGTCTTCCAGCAGACCCAGGCGGCGGGCATCGAGACCTCGCAGGTGTCCGCGCCCTTCTTCGAGCACACCCCGCTGACCAAGGTGGCGCTGAGCGGGGGCACCTTCCTCGGCAGGCTGGACGCGGGCGAGCGGATGGACCTGGCGGCCCGGCGGCTCGCCGCGGCCGACCGCACGCTGGTGTACACCTACTACGCCGAGCTCGACTCCCACGGCCACCGCTACGGCATGGACTCCCCGGAGTGGCGCAACCAGCTGCGCCGGGTGGACGAGCTCGCGCAGCGGCTCGCCGAGCAACTGCCTCCCCGCGCCGCGCTCTACATCACCGCGGATCACGGCATGGTCGATGTGCCCTTCACGGACGCGGCCCGCTTCGACTTCGACGAGGACTGGGAGCTCAGCGCGGGAGTGGCCGTGCTCGGCGGCGAGGGCCGGGCCAGGCACCTGTACGCCGTGCCCGGAGCCGCCGCGGATGTGCACGCCGTCTGGCGGGAGGTGCTCGCCGAGGACGCCTGGGTGGCGACCCGTGACGAGGCCATCGCGCTCGGCTGGTTCGGGCCTCACGGCACGGTGGAGCCGCGGGTGCGCGGCCGGATCGGGGACGTCGTGGTGGCGATGACGGGCCGTGCCGCCGTCGTCGCCTGCCGCACCGAGCCCAAGGAGTCCGCGCTGATCGGCATGCACGGCTCGGTGACGTCCGCCGAGCAGCTGGTTCCCCTTCTCGACGTGCGCACCTGACGGAGCATCGCCTTGGCCGAACTCGCCTTCTTCAGCGGCACCATGGACTGCGGGAAGAGCACTCTCGCGCTCCAGATCGAGCACAACCGCTCGGCCCGGGGGCTGCAAGGGCTGATCTTCACCCGGGACGACCGGGCGGGCGAGGGCAAGCTCTCCTCGCGCCTCGGCCTGATCACCGAGGCCATCGAAGCGGCCGAGGGATTCGACTTCCACGCTCACCTGGTGAAGTACCTGACCGCGGGCGGACGGGCCGACTACGTCATCGCGGACGAGGCGCAGTTCCTCTCCCCGGAACAGGTGGACCAGCTGGCCCGGGTCGTCGACGACCTGGGTATCGATGTCTTCGCCTTCGGGATCACCACCGACTTCCGCACCCGGCTCTTCCCGGGCTCGCAGCGGCTCGTCGAGCTGGCCGACCGGGTCGAGGTGCTCCAGGTGGAGGCCCTGTGCTGGTGCGGAGCACGCGCCACCCACAACGCGCGCACCGTCGGCGGCCGGATGGTGGTGGAGGGGGCCCAGGTCGTGGTGGGTGATGTCGCGGCAGCAGCCGCGGAGCGGGGGACGGTCGGCTACGAGGTGCTGTGCCGCAGGCACCACCGCAGGCGGCTGACGGCCGTTGCGGCCGGGGCCGGGGCGCTGTCCCCGGATGTGCTCCCGGTGGACAGTGCCCCGGCCCCGTCGCCCGGCGGCTGAGGTTTTCCTTCGTCACCTGCTCCTCGCTGCTGCCCGGGTGGTGGTTCCCCCGTCGAGCGCACGGCCCGGACGAGGCTCAGTGCGGCTGCAGCAGGGCGATCGGCGCGCCCTCGGGGTCCGTGGCGTGGACCAGGACGCCGAAGGGGGAGTCCCGCAGCGGGCCGGTGATCCGGCCACCCATCCGGCTGATCAGCCAGGCG
The DNA here is from genome assembly GCF_028200735.1 of Streptomyces sp. ACA25. Taxonomy (GTDB): domain Bacteria; phylum Actinomycetota; class Actinomycetes; order Streptomycetales; family Streptomycetaceae; genus Streptomyces. The sequence continues at coordinate 208,364 of NZ_JAQKPV010000008.1, read as the reverse complement.
GACGCATCGGCGTCCGGCACAGAGAAGTAGGTCAGCCAGTGCGCGCCCCGCTCCGTGAGCGTCTGCTCGTCGACCGCCTCGATCCCGGCCACCCGGTCGTCCTTGATGTACAGCGTCAGGTAATCGGCGTCCGGCAGCAGCGGCTCCGGCCGTGCCTCATGGCCGAGGACCATGGAGTAGAACGTCTGGGACTGCGCGGTCTCGACGGTGAGGAGTTCGGTCCACACCGGGGTGCCCGAACCGGCCGAGAAGGTCTGGCCGAGGTGTTTCCCGGCCTGCCAGAGGCCGAAGGCCGCGCCGTGCGGATCGGCGGCGACCGCGAGCCGCCCTGCCCGGCCCGCGTCCAGCGGCCCCACGGCGAGCGTGCCTCCGCAGTCACGGACCAGCATGGCGGTCTCGTCCGCGTCCTCGGCGGCGAAGTACGGCAGCCAGGCGGCGGGCGCGGGTGGGCGGCCGGCCAGGTTCCCGAGGCCCGCCACCGGACTGCCGCCCTTGAGCGCGCGGACGTAGGGTCCGAGCGCCTGCATGTCGGTGTCGTACTCCCAGCCGAGGAGCTCGTGGTAGAAGCGCTGGCTCGCGGGCAGGTCATGGGCCATCAGACTCACCCAGCACGGGGTACCGGGCGCCGGTCGCGTCGCTGCCTCTGTCATCCGTCTTTTCTCCTCGGTTTCATCGTGGTAAAGGGCACCTACCCACTGTGGTGCCGCGCTGATCTCTTCTGTGTGCAACAGCACACGGGCCCGGAGCGGGGCCGGGCGAGCGGGTGCGGCGGGCCCCGCCCGGGGGCCGCGGGGAAGCGCGAGAATGGGCCCATGACCGTCCTCATTTCCGCAAGCCAACTCGCAGACGCCCTGGCACAGACCCGGGACGCACCGACAGAGCGGCTCGTGGTCCTCGACGTGCGCTGGCAGTTGGGCGGCCCTCCGGGCAGATCGGAGTACGACCGCGGCCACCTTCCCGGCGCCGTTTTCGTCGACCTCGACCAGGAGCTGGCGGGCCCGCCGGGCCCCGCCGGGCGTCACCCCCTGCCCGACCCCGCCGTGTTCGGTGCCGCCATGCGCCGGGCCGGGGTGTCGGCCGGCTCCACGGTCGTCGTCCACGACGCCGGCCAGGGCTGGGCCGCGGCCCGCGCGTGGTGGCTGCTGCGCTGGGCCGGACATCCGCGGGTGCGGGTACTCGACGGCGGACTGGCGGCCTGGCGGGGCCCGCTGACCACCGTGACCCCGCAGCCGGCCGAGGGTGACTTCCTTCCCAGGCCCGGGGCGCTGCCGGTGCTCGACGCGGAGGGAGCCGCCCGTACGGCACGGGAGGGGGTGCTGCTGGACGCACGGGCGCCGGAACGGTACCGGGGCGAGGTGGAGCCGGTCGACCCGGTCGCCGGCCACATCCCGGGGGCGGTCTCCGCCCCCACCGTCGAGAACACGGAGGCCGACGGCACGCTGCGGCCCGCGGAGACGCTGGCCGCGCGATTCGCCTCGCTCGGGGTCTCGCCCGGCACCCGGGCCGGCGTCTACTGCGGTTCGGGGGTTTCCGCCGCCCACCAGGTCCTGGCCCTCGCCGTGGCGGGGGTGGAAGCGGCGCTCTACGCGGGCTCCTGGAGCGAGTGGTGTGCGGCCGGCACGCGTCCGGTGGCCACCGGCCCGGAGCCGGGGCCGGCGGGCGGGTAAGCGCTGTCGGGCCGACCCGCACGCCCCCCGTCTCCCGGTGGTGGGTGCGGGCCGGCCCGACAGCGCCCTACTCCTGCTTCTTGCGGCGGGTCCCGAAAACGATCTCGTCCCAGCTGGGGACTGCCGCCCGGCGACCCGGCCGGACGCCGTCCGCCTCCGCCTGCCGGTCGGTGGTGCCGGTGAGCCGATCCCGGTGGCCGCCCACCGAGCGCGGCATCAGGACGTCGGCGTACGCCGCCCCCGCCCCCGCGCCCGCGGCCGGAGCGGGATGCTCCGCCACGGCAGGCTCGGTGTCCGGCTCCTGCTGCGGATCGTCGGCACCGCCCGGCGCCGCGGGCCGCTCGGGCACCACCAGGTCACCGCGGAAGCTCGGTACTGCCTCCAGCAGGCTGGTCAGGGAGTCGGCCTCGGCCGCCGGCGGGTCGGCGCGGGGCCGCTCACCGGTTTCCGGAACGTCCTGCTCGGACCGCTCGCTGTCGCGCGGCAGCCGGGCGATCCGGGGCACGAAGGGCGTGCTCGGCTCGGGCGTGTCGTCCACCTCACCGAGCAGCGACCGGGCCTCGTCGTCCACGGCCTGCACCAGCCGGCGCGGCGGGTCGTACACCCAGCTCGCCGAGTGGGGCTCGCCCGCGACCCGGTAGGCGAGCAGCACCTCCCAGGTGCCGTCGTCCCGGCGCCAGGAATCCCAGCGGATCGCGTCCCGGTCCGCGCCGCGCGCCCGGAGCCGCTCGGTGACCGCGTCACCGAGCTGAGGACCGGTGGTCTCACCCGGGCGCCGCACCGGCGTCTTCCGGGCCCGCTCGGCCATGAACGCGCGCTCGGCCAGTACCGGACCCTCGAAGCGCCGCACCCGGTCCACCGGAATGCCTCCGGACTGGGCCACCTCTTCGGCGCTCGCGCCGGCTCGTATACGGGCCTGGATGTCGCGTGGACGGAGGTGGCTCTCCACCTCGATCTGTCCGAGACGGGCGCGGTCGTTGCGCACCGCGGCACGCAGCCGTTCGTCGATCGGAAGTGTGTACTCCGTGTTGTCGGCAGCCTTGAGCACCAACCGTGTGCCGTCGTTACTGACGGCCACGACACGCAGTTCGGGCATGAGGACCTCCCGGTGGTGCCTGCCGACGTCCGTGCGTCGCTGCTCCCGCTTGACGAGTGTGACCTGCCCGGGTGCAGCCTGCCACAACCTTGCCGACCAGCCCGGCGTGTCGGGCACGGGCCCTTACTCACCACTGTGACACGGTGACCAGTTCGTCACGCGCGGTGACCGGTGAGGGCCGGGTGCGCCGTGCGGGACGAAAAGGGGCCGTAGCCAGGAAGGGTCACACTACTCCATTGGGGGCGATCGGGGTGGGCTGCCGCACGGGTCAAGTTGCCGGAGAGTCGCCGGGCCGGCCGCCGACGAGGCGTCACCCGGCGCTTGCCGAGACCGGTCTGACGCCTCGCCACCACCCCCGCCCGCTCCCCGGGCGGGGGAGCGGGCGGGGGTGGTGGCGGCAGTCTCGGAAATCAGTTCGGGAGGTGCCGGGAGGTTCCGTCCCCGGTCCGGGGGCCGGTGGCGGTCCGCTGGAGCGGCGCGGCTGATGGGAGGATGGGAGACATGTCGCACGCCACGGACCCCCTGCCTTACGACGCACTCCTCCTGCTCTCCTTCGGCGGCCCCGAAGGGCCCGACGACGTCATCCCCTTCCTGGAGAACGTCACCCGCGGGCGCGGCATCCCCCGCGAGCGGCTGGAAGAGGTCGGCCGGCACTACTACCTCTTCGACGGGGTCAGCCCGATCAACGAGCAGAACCGCCGGCTGCTCGGAGCGCTCCGTGCGGACTTCGCCCGCAACGGCCTCGACCTGCCGGTCTACTGGGGCAACCGCAACTGGGCTCCTTACGTCACCGACACCCTCCGGGAGATGATCCGGGACGGCCGGCGCCGGGTCCTGACGCTGGCCACGAGCGCCTACTCCTCCTACTCCGGCTGCCGGCAGTACCGCGAGGACCTCGCCGGGGCCCTGGCCGTCGTCGAGGGGGAAGGCCTTCCGTTGCCGCGGGTCGACAAGCTGCGTGTCTACTACAACCACCCCGGCTTCCTGGAGACCATGACCGACGGTGTGCTCGCTGCGCTGCGGGAGCTGCCCGAGCACCTCCGGGACTCCGCACACCTGGCGTTCAGCACCCACTCCATCCCGGTCTCCGCCGCGGACACCTCGGGGCCCGAGCCCGGCCACGGCCCGGGCGGCGCCTACGTCGCCCAGCACCTGGACGCGGCCCGTACCATCGCCGACGCGGTGCACCGGGCCACCGGCGCCGAGCGCCCCTGGGAGCTCGTCTACCAGTCGCGCAGCGGAGCCCCGCACATCCCGTGGCTCGAGCCCGACATCTGCGACCACCTGGAGACCCTGCACGCGCAGGGCGCGCCGGCCGTCGTGATGATCCCGCTCGGCTTCGTCTCCGACCACATGGAAGTCCTCTACGACCTGGACACCGAGGCCCGGGACAAGGCAGCGGAGCTGGGCCTGCCCGTGGTGCGCTCCGCGACCGTCGGCAGCGACCCCAGGTTCGTGGCGGCGCTCCGCGACCTCGTCCTGGAACGGGCCGCGGCCGAGCGGGGCGAGTCCCCGCAGCGGTGCGCGCTCGGCGCCCTCGGGCCCAGCCACGACCGGTGCCCGGCGGGCTGCTGCCCCGGCCGGGCCCCCAAGCCCGCCGCGGCGGGCGCCGACAGCCCGTACGCCTGAACCACAGGAGCCATGCCCTCGTGTCCGCATCACTCAAGACAGAGCTGCTCGACCTGGCCGCGGAGGCGGCCGAGCGCGCCGGCCGGCTGCTGCGCGACGGCCGCCCCGCCGACCTGGGCGTCGCTGCCACCAAGTCGAGCCCCATCGATGTCGTCACCGAGATGGACATCGCCGCCGAGAAGCTCATCACCGACCTGATCTCCGAGCACCGGCCGCAGGACGCGGTCCTCGGTGAGGAAGGCGGAGCAAGCGCCGGCACCAGCGGAGTGCGCTGGATCATCGACCCCCTGGACGGCACCGTCAACTACCTCTACGGGCTGCCGAACTGGGCGGTGTCCATCGCCGCGGAGCTCGACGGCGACCTGATCGCCGCGGTCGTGGCCGCACCGATGCGCGGAGAAACCTACCGGGCGGTGCGCGGCGGCGGTGCCCAGCTCTGCGCGGACGGAGCCGAACCGCGGACGATGCGCCCCCGCCCCGCCCCTCCACTGGACCAGGCGCTCATCGGCACCGGCTTCAACTACGTGACCACCGTGCGCACCGGGCAGGCCGCCGTCGCCCAGCAGCTGATCCCCAGAGTCCGCGACATCCGGCGCTCCGGATCCGCGGCCATCGACCTGTGCGACGTGGGCGGCGGCCGGCTCGACGGCTTCTACGAGCGAGGGCTTGCCCCCTGGGACCTGGCGGCGGGTGACCTCATCGCCCGCGAAGCCGGCGCGCTGACCGGCGGCCGGGTCGGCCGGCGGCCGGACGGTGACCTGACGGTCGCCGCGTCACCCGGGGTCTTCGCGGAGCTCCAGCCCTTGGTCGACGAGCTGGGCGCCTGGCACGACTGACCGCCGCGCCCGCCGTCCGAACGGCCGACGGCGCCCTGCGGGGAAGCTGCTTCCCCGCAGGGCGCCGTCACGCCGCGCCGTGCTGTCCGGGCGGCTCACACCGGAGCGTTGACCTGCACCCCGTGGTCGGCGGCCAGCCGCTGCAGGTCCTCGAGCTCGGCCTGCTCCACGTCCATGGTGTACACGTCACCGGCTTGGCGCGCGCGGTGAAGCTCGTACTCGGTGACCTTTATGCGCTGCAGAATGCCTGCGGTGAACGCGTCCATGGTGCGCCCCCTCGTCTTCGGGTCGGCGGCACGAGGGTGTGCCGAAGTGGGTGTGGTCGCGAACTGAACCTGTGACAGGTCGGCAGCGTTCCGTGGCTTGCCGCCAGCAGAGATCATGATCGCGGGGTGTGCAAGGGGCTACTCCCCGGAGACGCCCCCCGGGAAACCTTCCGGCAAAGTGAATTACGCCGGTGTTGACTCCCCGGCCGCGGTTTACCGGTGTCCTACCGCTCCTCGGGCACCATGGGCCCGGGCCCGGCCGCACTGTGCCCCGCCCGCCCCCGAGAAAGGATCAGGACGTGCGTGTACTCGTGGTCGAGGACGAGCAGCTGCTCGCCGACGCGGTGGCCACCGGGCTGCGCAGGGAGGCCATGGCGGTTGACGTGGTCTACGACGGAGCGGCCGCCGAGGAACGGGTCGGACTCAACGACTACGACGTGGTGGTGCTCGACCGGGACCTGCCCCTGGTGCACGGCGACGACGTCTGCCGGCACATCGTCGGACTGGGCCTCCCGGTGCGGGTCCTGATGCTGACGGCCTCCGGAGACGTCAGCGACCGGGTCGAAGGGCTGGAGCTGGGTGCCGACGACTACCTCCCCAAACCGTTCGCCTTCGCCGAGCTCATCGCCCGGGTTCGCGCCCTGGGGCGGCGCACCACCGCGCCGCTGCCGCCCGTGCTGGAGCAGTCCGGCCTCCGGCTCGACCCGAACCGCCGCGAGGTGTTCCGCAACGGCCGGGAGGTCCATCTGGCACCCAAGGAGTTCGCGGTCCTGGAGGTGCTCATGCGCGCCGAGGGAGCGGTCGTCTCCGCCGAGCAGCTGCTGGAGAAAGCCTGGGACGAGAACACCGACCCCTTCACCAACGTCGTGCGGGTCACCGTGATGACCCTGCGCCGCAAGCTCGGCGAACCCCCGGTGATCACCACGGTGCCGGGCGCCGGCTACCGGATCTGACCGGAGTCCCGCCATGCCCTCTCCCCTCCCGCCCGGCTCTGCCGTCCCCCCGCGGCCCGCGACGCCGCCCAAGCCCCGCTGGGACCCGCGCGAGCCGGAGCCGGCTGCCCTGCCCTGGGTGCGCCCGACCCTCCGCATCCGGCTCACCCTGCTCTACGGCGGGATGTTCCTGGCGGCCGGCATCATGCTGCTCGCGATCATCTACCTGCTGGCGGCCCAGGCCATCCACGCGGGCACCTCGATGCCCTTCCGGATCATCAACGCGAACGTCGAGATCACCTCCGACGCCTGCCCCGGGCTCACCGGGGACGTGGACAACGAGACATTCCGCGAGTGGTTCACCCGCTGCGCCGAGACCCAGAAGGCCATCGCGCTGGACCAGCTGCTGCGCCGGTCCCTCCTGGCGCTGCTCGGTCTCGCGGTGGCGGCATTCGCGTTCGGTTACGTGATGGCGGGCCGGGTGCTGGCCCCGCTCGGCAGGATCACCCGCACCGCCCGCTCGGTGGCCGGATCCGACCTGCACCGCCGCATCGAGCTGGACGGGCCGGACGACGAGCTCAAGGAGCTCGCCGACACCTTCGACGAGATGCTGGACCGGCTCGACCGGGCCTTCACCGCTCAGCAGCGGTTCGTCGCGAACGCCTCCCACGAGCTGCGCACCCCGCTGGCCATCAACCGCACTCTTCTCGAGGTCCAGCTGTCCGATCCGGGAGCGTCCCCGGAGGTCACCCAGCTCAGCAAGACGCTGCTGGCGACCAACGAGCGCAGTGAGCAGCTGGTGGAAGGACTGCTGCTGCTGGCCCGCAGTGAGAACGAGATCATGGACCGCAAGCCCGTCGATCTGTCCGAGGTCGCCGGGCGGGCGGTGGAGCAGGTCCGGGCCGAGGCGGAGAACCGCGGCGTGGAGCTGCGCGGAGTGCGGCCGCCCGCTTATGTCCAGGGAAACGGGGTACTCCTGGAGCGGATCGCACTGAATCTCGTGCAGAACGCCGTCCGGTACAACCTGACGGACGGTGGCTGGGTCCGGGTCGACACCGCGGTGAGCGCGGGGGCGGCCCTCATGGTGGTGGAGAACACGGGGCCGGTGGTCCCGGCATATGAGATCGATAATATGTTCGAGCCATTCCGGCGACTGCGGACCGAGCGCACCGGCAGCGACAAGGGCGTCGGCCTCGGCCTGTCCATCGTCCGCTCGGTGGCGCGGGCGCACGGCGGCTCGGTCATGGCAGAACCCAGGGCATCCGGCGGACTCGTCATGCGAGTCCGTCTTCCGGTCTGAGAACATGTAGGGAGCAGGAAAATGCCAATGTGATCCATCACACAGTTCCACGCTTCGGGGCGGGTGCGAAGCGGCTGTGACCGGCCTCTCGGCCGTTATGGACCCCGATCGGCGGGCCGGATGATCACCTCTTCAGGCGTCCGGTTGGGTGTCGATTGAGTAACAGGGCTTGATGTGAGGCAAAATCTCCGCCTCAGGTCGGGCACAAGACCGGCCTCCTGTGCGTTAGCAGCGCTGGAGACACCACAGACACCCAGAGGGGGAGAGCAACCATGGCAACGGATTACGACACTCCACGCAAGACCGATGACGATGTCAACGAGGACAGCATCGAGGAGCTCAAGGCTCGGCGGAACGACAAGTCGGCGTCGAACGTCGACGTGGACGAGTTCGAGCAGGCCGAGGGCCTCGAGCTCCCGGGCGCCGACCTGTCCAACGAAGAGCTCTCGGTACGGGTGCTGCCCCGGCAGGCGGACGAGTTCACCTGCATGAGCTGCTTCCTGGTGCACCACCGCTCCCAGCTGGCGGCCGAGAAGAACGGTCAGCCGATCTGCCGTGACTGCGCGGCGTGACCGGCGGGCACCGTCGCACAGCCGTCGTGCGTGACCGGGCGAGGCCGCGGGGGCCTCGCCCGGACATGCGTCACAGGGCGGTCAGCTCTGCCCGGACCGGCTCGCCACGGCAAGAGCCGAGGCAAGCCGCTCCGGGCTCCGCGTCGACAGGTAGAGGTACGGCGTCGGGTCCTCCGGATCCGTGACCTCGACCCGCAGAGCCGTCGGAATGTACCCGCGGAGCAGCATGTGGGCCCGGGCGTCCGCCCGGTGGGTCCGCCAGGCGAGCGCCTCCTCGGCGTCGAGTACCCGGGCCTCACCGAGCGCGGTCAGAGGAATCCGGGCCGCGCCCGCCACCAGGGACCCGGACGTCACCCGGATCCGCGCCGAGCCGTAGGCGCTCAGCGCCACCCCTGCCGCGGCCGTTCCCCCCGTCAGCCCGGCGAGCATGGGCACCAGCCCGAGGGGAAGGAGAACCACGCCCAGCAGGGCGCCCGCGGTCAGCGCGATCAGCCACCAGGAGCGGGGCACGGTCAGTCGTTCGTCGTACGGCTGCATACGGACAAGCATCGCAGGCGCACGTCACCGGCCCGTCCGCGGCGGTAAGGTCTGGACCCGTGAGTGCAGACCGGACCTCCTGCGAGGTGACCTAGTGACCAACGCTCCCGTGGATGTCCTCATCCGCCGGACCGCCCCCGATGTCCCGCTGCCGTCCCGGGCCCACCCCGGCGACGCGGGCACCGATCTGATCACCACCGAGGCCGCCGAGCTGGCCCCCGGGGAGCGGACGGTCCTGCCGACCGGTATCGCCATCGCGCTGCCCGACGGTTACGCGGCGTTCGTGCATCCGCGGTCCGGTCTCGCCGCCCGGTACGGCGTGGCACTGGTGAACGCACCCGGGACGGTGGATGCCGGGTACCGTGGAGAGATCAAGGTCATTGTGGTCAATCTGGACCCGAGGAAAAGCGTGCGGTTCGAACGTTTCGACCGGATCGCTCAACTCGTCGTCCAGCGGGTCGAGACGGTGCGCTTCCACGAAGTCGCGGAGCTGCCGGGATCGGCACGGTCCACGGGGGGGTTCGGTTCCTCGGGCGGCCATGCCGGCGAGCACCACCCTTACGCACCCTACGCACTGAAAGGACAGTGACGTGTTCGGACGTCGTCGCAAGCGGAACGAAGAACCCGAGGGCGCTGTGGAGCCCACCGCGGAGGACGCCCCGGACGAGGCCGAGGTGCGCCGGGTGAAGCTGGAACCCGCACCCCGGCCGGACGGGCCGTGGGACATCACCGAGGTCGGCAGCCCCGGCGAGGGCCGGGTCGACCTCGGCGGTCTCTTCGTCCCCGGGGTGAAGGGCATGGAGCTGCGGGTGGAGGTCGCCGGTGACGCGATCGTGGCCTCGACCATCGTGCTCCAGGACAGCGCCCTCCAGCTCCAGGCCTTCGCCGCACCGAAGCGGGAAGGAATCTGGGGCGAGGTCCGCGAGGAGATCGCCTCCGGCATCACGCAGCAGGGCGGCACCATCGACGAGGTCGAGGGCCCGCTCGGCTGGGAGCTGCGGGCCCGGGTCCCCGTGCAGCTGCCCGACGGCAAACAGGGAGTCCAGGCCGTCCGCTTCATCGGCGTGGACGGCAACCGCTGGTTCCTGCGCGGAGTGATCTCCGGGCAGGGCGCGGTGCAGCCGCAGGCCGCCGGCCTGCTGGAGCAGATCTTCCGCGACACCGTCGTGGTCCGCGGTGACACGCCGATGGCACCCCGGGACCCCATCGTCCTGAAGCTCCCGGAGGACGCCAAGATGGTCCCCGACGGCATCAAGCAGCAGCCCGCCGAGCAGGAGGGCGCCTCCGGCTCCCGCTTCGCCGGCGGTCTCGACAAGCTCCGCCGCGGCCCGGAGATCACCGAGGTCCGCTGAGCACCACCGGACACCGTGCCGCCGAAGCCCCGCGCCGGCGGCACGGCGCCCTCCGGGGAAACCCCGCGCGTGGCTGACGGCCGCGGCACAGGTCACGTCCCGGACTGCCTCCGGGACCTGCCCAGCGGTTAGGCTGTTCGCATGACAGGTGGTAGCCGTCCCGAGCGGCGCGGCGGTCGGTTCTGGCGTCTGCTGACCGGCTCGGAGCCCGACTCCGAGGCTCCCGACAGCGACGACTCCGATGCCGAGGACGTCGCGTGCACCCGCATCTGCGACTGCGCCGAGGAGGCGCAGGGCCGCACCGTGGTCCGCGTCAGCGGTACGCTGCGCAAGGTCGGTGAACGCACCGTGGCGGGCCTGCCCGCCGTGGAGGCCGAGCTGGACGACGGCTCGGGGTCCCTGGAGGTCGTCTGGCTGGGCCGCCGGTCGATCGCCGGCGTGCAGCCGGGCCGCGAGATGGTCGCCTACGGGCGGATCGCCACATCCCGCGGCCGTCCCGTGCTGTTCAACCCCCGATACGAGCTACGACCTTTCGGAACGGAGTAGCGGGTGACCTCACTCGAGCAGCAGGCCACCGGTCCGGCGGATGAGCGGGAAACGGACGAAGCCGCCACCAAGGAGGCCTTCTTCGAGGCGTTCGGCGGCGTGCGGGGCATGGTCGAGACGACCGTCCCCGGACTCGTCTTCATCCTCAGCTACACCATCAACCGCGACATCCACTTCTCGGCCATCGCCGCCCTCAGCCTGTCCGCACTGATGGCCCTGGCCCGCCTGGCCGGGCGCGACACCGTCAAACACGCCTTCAGCGGGGTGTTCGGGGTCGCCATCGGCGCGGTCTTCGCGATGATGACCGGCGACGCCAAGAACTTCTACCTGCCCGGCATGGTCTACACGCTCTGCCTGGGCCTGGCCTACGTGGTCAGCTCGGCGGCCGGGTTCCCGCTGCTCGGGCTCATCCTCGGGCCGGTCTTCAAGGAGAACCTCTCCTGGCGGACCCGCAACCCGGGCCGCAAACGGGCCTACGTCAAGGCCAGCTACGTGTGGGGCGGCATCCTGCTGGCCAAGTCGGCGATCACCTTCCCGATCTACTTCTGGGGAGACGCCACCCAGCTGGGCTGGCTGCGGGTGGCACTGGGCATCCCGCCCTTCCTGCTCGCCGTCTACCTCACCTGGATCATCCTGGTGAAGGCGCCGCCGCCCATCAACGTGATCGCGGAGATGGAAGCGGCCGAGGCCGCCGAGCAGGAAGCAGAACGGGCCGCCGTCCACCCGGCGAGCCCGGTCGACGCCGCCGTGCGGCCCGTGACAGGCGGCGACGGCACACCCCCGCCGCCCCAGCAGCCCTGACGCCGCGAGCCTTCCCGTTGGCGTGAGCCCGGCCGCCCCGGCACCCCGCCGCGGCCGGGCCTCAGACGCAGGAGACATGCCGGTGCCCGGGTCCCGACAGAAGGTGTCGGGACCCGGGCACCGGCATGTACGGACCCGCCTCCGGCCTCAGCTGCTGGGTGCAGCCCGGCGCCGGGCCGCACCCAGCAACTGCTCCAGCTGAGCCTCCTGCTGCGCGGCGGCGACGAACAGCAGCTCGTCACCGGCCGCCAACGCGTCATCCGGGTCCGGGATGAGCACCCGGGTGCCCCGGATGATCGCCACCAGCGCGGTGTCCTGCGGCCAGGCCACCTCGCCCACCCGGGTACCGACCAGCGAGGCCTCCGGAGGCAGCGTCAGCTCCACGAGGTTCGCCTCGCCCTGGCTGAACCGCATCAGCCGCACCAGATCGCCGACGCTCACGGCCTCCTCGACCAGCGCGGACATCAGCCGCGGAGTGGACACCGCGACGTCGACCCCCCACGCCTCGTTGAACAGCCACTCGTTCTTGGGATGGTTCACCCGGGCCACCACCCGCGGGACCCCGTACTCGGTCTTCGACAGCAGCGACACCACCAGATTGACCTTGTCGTCACCACTCGCCGCGATGACCGTCTGACAGCGCTCCAGGGCGGCCTCGTCCAGCGTCGTGATCTCGCAGGCGTCCGCCAGCAGCCATTCCGCCTCCGGTACCCGCCCGACCGACACCGCCTCCGGCGACTTGTCGATGAGCAGCACCTCGTGGCCGTTCTCCAGGAGCTCGTTCGCCACCGAGCGCCCCACGGCCCCGGCCCCGGCGATCACGACCCTCATGAGCGACTCTCCTCAGGCCCCAGCATGCAGGCGGCCTCGACCTCGGCCACCTGATCGGAGTGCATCATCACGTGCACCAGATCGCCCTCCTGCAGAACCGTCCGCGACGTGGGCAGCACCGCCTCACCCATCCGGGTGAGGAAGGCGACCCGCACCCCCGTGCGCTCCTGGAACCGCTTCACCCGGTGGCCGAGCCACGCGGGCGCGATGTGCACCTCGGAGAGCTGCACCCCCCCGCTGGGGTCCCGCCACAAGGGCTCCGCGCCCGTCGGCAGCAGCCGCCGCAGCATCTGGTCGGCCGTCCAGCGGACCGTGGCCACCGTGGGGATGCCCAGCCGCTCGTAGACCTCTGCCCGGCGGGAGTCGTAGATCCGCGCCGTCACGTTCTCCACTCCGAACACCTCCCGGGCCACCCGGGCCGCGATGATGTTGGAGTTGTCTCCGCTGCTGACCGCGGCGAACGCCCCGGCCTCCGCCAGGCCCGCCTCCTCCAGGGTGTCCCGGTCGAAGCCCCGGCCGGTCACCCGGCGACCGCCGAAGCGGGAACCGAGGCGGCGGAACGCCGTGTGATCCTGATCGATCACGGCGATGGAATGCCCGCGCTGCTCCAGGGTCTGCGCGAGAGCTGCTCCCACGCGCCCGCACCCCATGATGACGATGTGCATGCGTCTACTGCCCCGAACTCCCGGACGTCTGACTGATCTGGACCAAGGCTACGCCCCGCATGCTCTCACCTCTCCGAGGCATTGGACCGTCCGGCCGCCGACCGGTCCGGACACGTCGCGAGGGTACTCGGGCATCCCGCACCGACGGGAGGCACCACCGTAGCCCCGGCACGTCACCCGATGCGCCCCCCCCGCACTGTGCGCGGGCCCTGTGCCTCCCGTGATCGGAGTCCCCGAAACGGCCCGTAGACTGGGAGGCTGCCGCCCCCACCACCCCATGGAGCCGTCCCCTCATGTCTGCCGAAGCCACTGCCGCCACCCTGGTCGGCGACGAGTACGAGGTCGAGATCGGCCCGGTGGCGCACGGCGGGCACTGCGTCGCCAGGACCCCGGGCGGCCGGGTCCTCTTCGTCCGGCACACCCTGCCGGGCGAGCGCGTACGGGTCCGGGTCACCGAGGGGCACGAGGACTCCCGCTACCTCCGGGCCGACGCCGTGGAGGTGCTGGAGCCGTCGAAGGACCGCATCCCGGCCCCCTGCCCGTTCTCCGGCCCCGGCAAGTGCGGCGGCTGCGACTGGCAGCACGCCAAGCCCGGTGCGCAGCGCCGGCTGAAGGGCGAGGTGCTGACCGAGCAGCTGCAGCGGCTGGCCGGCATGACCCCGGAGCAGGCCGGCTGGGACGGCACCGTCGAGCCGGTCCCGGGCGACAAGGTGGCCCCCGGCGAGGTGCCCGCCTGGCGCACCCGCGTGCAGTACACCATCGACGAGGAGGGCCGGGCCGGGTTCCGCCGCCACCGCTCGCACGAGGTCGAGCCGGTCGAGGGCTGTCTGATCGCCTCCGAGGGGATCTCCGAGCTGGGCATCGAGCGGCACGCCTGGCCGCAGATCGCCTCGGTGGAGGCCACCGCGGCGGCCGGCTCCCACGACCGCCAGGTGGTGCTCACCCCGCGTCCCGGCGGCCGGCTTCCCCTGGTGGAGCTCGACCGGCCGGTCTCGGTGCTGCGGGTGGGGGAGAAGGACAAGAAGATCCACCGCGTTCACGGTCGCCCCTTCGTCCGCGAGCGGGCCGACGGCCGCACCTGGCGGGTCAGCGAGGGTGGCTTCTGGCAGGTCCATGAGCGGGGAGCCGACCTGCTCATCGACGCGGTGATGCGGGGCCTGCTGCCCCGCAAGGGCGAGACGGCCATCGACCTGTACTGCGGCGCCGGGCTGTTCGCCGGCGCCCTGGCCGACCGGGTCGGTGACACCGGCGCCGTGCTCGGCATCGAGTCCGTGCAGCGGGCCGTCGAGGACGCCCGGCACAACCTCTCCGCTTTCGAGCGGGTCCGTATCGAGTTCGGCAAGGTGGACCGGGTGCTGCCGCGCACCGGCATCACCGAGGCCGACCTGGTCGTCCTCGACCCGCCGCGCGCCGGTGCCGGAAAGCAGACCGTCCAGCAGATCGCCGCGCTCGGTCCCCGCCGCATCGCCTACGTCGCCTGCGACCCGGCCGCTCTCGCCCGCGACCTCGGCACCTTCCGGGAGGAGGGCTACGTCCCCCGCTTCCTCCGCGCCTTCGACCTGTTCCCGATGACCCACCACCTGGAGTGCGTCGCGATTCTGGAACCGGCCACCAGGCAGTCCTGACCTGCGGTTTCGCCGATCAGGGAACCTCGTACGAACGCCCGTTTCGCCATCCGATGGGGCGGGACGCGCGGCCGGTGCGCGCGTGACACTTCCGGCTCCCCGACGACCTTGACGCGCAGCTCACCGAGCGTGCTCGTCGCGCTGTATGGCAGCGTGCACGTGAGTGGCTGACTGCCGTGTCGGCGGCGTCGCCCTGGTCGAGGACCTCTTCCCTGACGTGGTCCAGGTCCTCGGCCTCCTCCCGGGACCGACGCGCGGGCCGCTGCACCCTGGGCAAGCTCTGCGAACCATCGAGGTAACCTCACACCCGGGCGGACGGTACGACCGGACCTCCGGTGCTCCTCGCCGCACTGCACCGATCAGCAGCCGGGCTGAGCGCCTCGTGTGCCGATTTCGCGCGGCAACGGCTCCGCCGTACGCCGCAGGATGAGAGGCATGCATGACTCTCTCGGCGGGCAGCCGGGTCGGCCTGGCCGGAGCGGCGGTGGTCGGGGTCGCCTTCGGCATGGCCCGGTACGCCTATGGTCTGACGCTGCCCGGCATCCGACAGGATCTGGAACTTTCCGAACCGGTACTCGGCCTCATCGCGGGCGCCACGTTCGCCGGCTACCTGGCCGGCCTGCTGCTCGCGGGGCCGCTCGCCGCCCGTCGCGGCTCGCGGGCGCCGACGACCGTGGGCGGCGCCTGCGGCGCGGTGGGCGCGGTGATCGTGACCGCCGCACAGCCTCCCTGGTTGCTCGCCGTCGGTGCCGTGCTGGCCGGCAGCGCGGGAGGCTGGGTCTGGGCGCCCTACTCCGACATCGTGACGCGGACGGTATCCCCGCGGCAGCAGCCGAGAGTGTTGGCGATCATCACGACCGGCACCAGCGGCGGACTGGTCGCGCTGGGTGGCCTGGCCGTCCTCGCCGTACTGGGGTCGTGGCGCCTGGTCTGGGGCGGCATCGCCCTTGCCGCTGTGGCCGCCGCCGTGGTGAACCTCCTCCTGGTGCCGCGAGCCAGGCCGGCCCCACGCCAGGACGGACAGCGCGGTGCCTCCTCACTCGCGAGGGTGCTGGGGGTCCCGGCCGCTTACTCCGTCGTCTACTTCGCGGCCGTCGTCATCTACTTCACCTACGCCGCAGATGTTCTCACCCGCGGCCTCCCGGCGGCAGCCGTCCCGGCGCTCTACGTGACCATCGGCGTCACCGGCATGGTGGGCGTGGCCACCGGGGCCGTCGCTCAGCGCCTGGGCAGCTTCAGGGTCGCGGCGCTGTGCCTCGTGACGGTGGCTGCGGCGCTGGCGCTCCTCGGGCTGGCCGGCGACTCCCTGGCCGCGACGGCGGCCTCGGCGTGCATCTTTGGCGTGGGGTACATGACCGGGTCGGCGGTGCTGGCGGTCTGGACCGCCGAACTGGTGCCCGACCACGCAGGCGCGGCGTTCACGGGCTGCCTGGTCGTGGGGGCCGTCAGCTCGGTCGCAGCGCCGGCCCTCGCCGGAGCGGTGATCCCTGGCCTGGGGCTGGGGGCGCTGCTCGTCCTCACCGCCGCGGTGTCACTGCTCAGCGGGGTGGCGCTGATGCTGCACGGGTCGTCGGGAGGGGGGCCGTTCCGGAAACCGGCCCGTGACACCGGCGGTGCGGCAGCGCGCCGACCACCATGGCGTGGTTGACGGACAGGCGGTGAGGACGCGGCGCACTTGGCCGGTCAGTTCCTCGGCAGGGGCGCCGTCTGCGGCACCACACGCATGCCCAGCCCCTGAACCCGGTAGATGCACACGTCATCGCCCCACAGCGACGCGTCCGCCACGGCATAGGGTCCCCGGGCGTCCGTGCCGCTCTCCACGATGTCCATGTCCACCCGGATCAGCCGGTTGGCCGGGGTGATCTGGCCGCGGTACGTCCAGGACGCCTCGCGGCCGGGCAGTACCGGTTCGAATGCCGGGTGGGGGACGCCGTCGGCCGCGCCGCGTTCGAGCAGGTGGAACTGGAGCAGTTGGCACATGGCCTCGATGCCCAGCGAACCGGGCTGCACCGGGTCCTGGAAGAAGTGGGCCCGGAAGAACCAGTCGTCCGGGCGGACGTCCTTCTCCGACCGCAGCCGGCCGAGTCCCGCGCTTCCCCCCTCCGGCCAGCAGCCCGTGATCCGGTCCAGCATCAGCAACATCGGTCCCGGCAGACGCGGCTCCCCGGCGCAGTACCGGGCGGGACGGGCGGCCAGATCGACCACCGGGCCGCAGGGCTCGTCGAGACGGGCCCGGTCATCCGCCGAAGTCGCCAGACCCTGCTGGTCGTCGAACGCCGACCGAGGGAAGTATCCGAAGACCGTGGAGAGTGCGAACACGGGCACGTCGTCGGCTGTGCAGGTCACCCGGAACGACTCGATGATCATGTCTCCGTTGCGCGAGACACCCGTCAGCTCGGCCCTGGTACGGACCGTGCGCGTCGCGGGGGTGACCTCGCCGGTGACCGTTCCGGACCCGTCGAGGTTGCGGAACAGCAAGTCCGCCTTGCTGGTCATCGCGCTGCCCACGTACGAGGCGAGCCACCCGCAGGGTTGCAGCGCGACCTCCATGAGGACGCCGAACGGCATGGTGCGGCCACCGCTCTGCTCGAAGTACCACGCCCGGGCCGGCACGTCGTACTCGGCGACGACGACGCTGCCCTCACGCATCCCGGCCTGCGGCCCGTCCACTGACACGATCCGGCTCACGAAGTGGTACGGGGGGCCGGGGAGCCGGGCCACCCGGCGGGTGCCGTCGAAGGGCTCGTACATGGCGCCGAACGCCTCGCTCGGCCTGCCCCAGGCGCACGCCAGCAGCGAGGCGTAGCCGAAGGGAAAGCCGTCGGCAGCCACCGCCACCGGCTTCTCCTCCCGGTGCCCGGTCAGTCCGCCGAGCCGCGGTAGCGGCACCGGGGCTCCGTCGGCCTGCACGGCGGGCGGGCCCGAGTGCCGCCAGTGCGACAGCGGCCAGTCGGGGACCAGCCGGAGCGCCATGTCGCGGCCCAGGAAGGCCTTCGCGCCGTCCACCGAGCCGAGGACGTCGGCGTGGAGCGTCGGAACCGGCCCGGCCGAGACGCCGCGTACGAACACCTCGTAGACGACCCGCCGGTTTTCCGGGGTCGCCTGGCCCCGGCACATCGCCCTGGAGGGGTGCTCGCTGACCGGTTCGAAGCGCCAGCCGTCGCGGTCGACGGTGAATCCCATGGCCGCCAGGTAGAACGCCATCGCCTGAAGACCGCCCTGGAGCATCAGGGTGCCCGGCATGCAGGGGTCGTTCTTGAAATGGCCGGTGAAGAACCAGTCGTCCGGGGACAACGAGGTCTCGGCGCGCAGATAGCCTCGGCCCCACGGCCCTCCGGCCGGGTCGAACGCGGTCACCTCGTCGAGCAGTCGCAGACGGCCCTCGTCGAGCCCGGGCGAACGGACGTGGGCCGCCGTCGCCTCCCAGCCGGGCCCGAAGCAGTCCGCGGGCCGCCCCTGCGCCAGGGCTCGCACCCGGTCAGCGCCGAAACCGTTCCGCTCGCAGCGCACGGCCGGTGGGTCGAGCGGCAGGTCGCCGCCGGGTGCGTGCTCGGCGGGATCCCAGTGCACGCCACCGCTGCCGGCGAGCTCCCCGGGGGTGAAGAACCCGGCCTGGCCCTCGCGGACACTCAGCCGCAGCTCCCCGTCCACGTAGCAGTCGTAGTGGAAGAAGGCCAGCCGGACGCCGTCGGCCTCCGCGTGGCCGTCGACGTGGATCTCGAAGCACAGGGTGTCACCGGCTTCCGGCGGGCCGCCGTGAAACGTCACCTCGCAACCGAGCAGCCGGTAGGCGCGCTCGCCCCGGTTGAGGAGGTCGACACCCAGCCAGCTGAGCAGGAGCAGATCGGCCTGGCCCGCTTCGATCAGCAGGCCGGCCGGCATACGCCCCGTGGAGTCCAGATACCAACTGCCGGGCAGGATGTCGGTCTCCGTCCAGATCCTTCCGTCCGTGCGCACCGGACCCGGCAGGGTGAGCGCTGCGGGCACCGCGTCGATGCCGGTGACCCGGTCGGCGAACAGCATGGGCGGCTCGGGCATCCGGGTCTGTACCGCGTATCCGTCCTGCTCGGCGAAGCGCGGGCCGAACAGGGCGGAGATCTCGCCGGAGGCGAGGTGCTCCAGTTGGGCGCGGTCGAACGTCGGCCCCGGTCTCGGGGCCGGCTCGGGCGCCGCTTCCGCCAGGGGAGCGGGCAACGGCAGCGGACGCGGTGCGGAGCGCACGGGTGCTGGGGGCCCGGTGGCCGGACGCGGTGCGGTGGGGCCGGGCGGCCTGACGGGAACGGGGAGGCGGGGCCCGGTTCCCGTCGTGCCGACGGCCGTCAGCGCGGTGACGGTGAGCGCGGACATCCGCAGGAACCGCAGATGTGTTTCGGTGTGCGCGGCCATGACCTCCTGGTGCAGCGCGGCGACCCGGCGGCCGTGCCGTGCGGCTGCGGCCCCGGCCCCTGTCGCCCCCGGCCCCCGGGCACCTGAGGACCGCTGTCCCGGGGCGCCGGAGGAGGGTACGGCGACAGCGCCCGGGCTGGGGAGGCGGCCGGTCTCCTGGTCCGCCGGGGCGACGAGAGGACCGGGGCCCCGGTCCGGTACCGGGGCCAGCTCGGGTGCCCGGGGCAGCACGGTCACCGCACGCTCCAGGGGCGGTAGGCAGGGAGACGGGGGCACGGGCACGGTGACGGTGGGGCCGGGGCGCGGGAGTTCCGTCGAGGCCCGGGCGAGCCGGGTGAGCAACGCGTCGGCCTGCACCGGCACTCCGGCGACGACGAGTTCGCCGACAGCGAGGCACAGTTGCCGCAGCCCGGCGCCCCCCGGGGCGTCCAGCGCGACGGCGACATGTTCCCGGTCGCCGAGCACCCGCTTGATCCAGCCGGTGCACAGCCTCCGCGGCCCGTGCTCCACGAAGACCCGGACACCGTCCGCCCACGCCTGCTCGACCGTGGCCGCGAAGTCGATCGTGCCGAGTCCCTGAGCGGTCATCGCCTCGGCGGCCCGCTCGGCCGTCGGCCGGTACGCCTGCCCGGTGGCCCCGCTGTAGAACCGCACCCCGGGCACCTCGACCGTGGGACGGCGGTGGGCCTCGCGCCACACCTCCCGGACCTCGGCCAGCTCCGGAGCGTGGGCCGCCATGTCGTAGTCCAGCTCGATCGCCCGGTCGGCGCCGATCCTGGCCACGACGGCCGCACACGCCCGGGACTCGCCGCCGATGACACAGACCCCGGGCGCGTTCACCGCCATCAGATGGACCGCGGCCTCCGCGGCGAGCTCCGCGCGGACGGCTTCCAGGGGTGCGCCGACCAGGTAGCTCGACCACTGGGAGCCCTGGATGCCCCGACGCTGCCAGTAGCGCCGGACCGCCCTCAGCTCACCCGTGAGTTCGGTCGTGAACAGCCCACTGTCCCGGGTCGCTTCGTACAGCCCCGAGGCGTCCGGCCAGGCCCCCAGCGCGACCAGCGCCGTCGACTCGCCCGAGGAGTATCCGAGCGCGGCGTCCGGCCGCAGCCCGAGCACCTCCCGGCTGAACACGGTATGAAGAAGAGCCAGCTCGGCGACGGCCCAGATCTGGCCGAACACTCCGGGCTCCGCCTGGGACCGCATCCGCGTCACCACCGCCCGGTGCTCCTCCCGAACGGTTTCGCCCAGCGACGGCAGGGCGAGCATCAGCTCGCGGCCCATCCCCGGGTACGCGGCCGAGCCGTTCGTGTACACGAAGGCGGTCCGGCCGGTGACCGGCCCGTCACGGTAGAGCACGTCGGCCGGGCGGACCCCACCCCGTGTCAGCCAGCGGCGGGCGGCTTCCTTGCGGTCCGCCGGCGTGGTGTCGCCGTCGACCACGAGCGCCAGCCGGGCCGGGCCGGCCGAGGACTCCGTACCGGAGTCCAGCGCGGCCAGTACTTCCTGGCGGTCGGCTCCGGAGAAGACGTGCAGGCGCGGAGCCGGGCCCGGCAGCCACGGCCGGGCGTCCCCCGTGCGCAGCCGTACGCTCGCGGCCGGCCCCTCCAGCGGCGTGACCACGGCCCGCGCGGTGCGGGCGACGGCCGCGGTGTCCGCGGGTCCGCCCGGACGGGGTACCGCGCGGTGCTGGAGCGACAGTGCCGCGACCGCGACGGAGACCAGCCCGGACGCGGCATGAGCACGCCCGAAGGCCGACGCCGGATCGAACACCGCGTCGGGGCCGTCGCCGATGACCATGTCGGGCTCGTCGGCGGCCTCCTCGTCCAGCAGAGCGACGACGGTGTCGCCGTCCCTGCGCGCGGCGTCCAAGGGCTTGAGCACCAGGACGACGGCCGCGTCCCCGGGCTCGTCCTGGCGGCCGAGCTCCCGCAGGGCGGCCCGGTGGACCGCCTCGCAGGACATGTCGGTGGCGCCGACGAGAGCGGCGTCGGCCTCCCCCGACCGGACGGCCCGCGCCGCGAGTTCCAGCGCGACGAGCCCGGAAGCCTCCTCCGCGGAGACCGTGAACCCGGGTCCGGCCAGATCCAGTTGGGTGCTGATGCGGTTCGCCGCGAGGTTCGGCATGCTGCCCACCACCCCTTCCGCCGTCATCGGCGGAGTGAAGGCATCCCGAGCGTGATCCGCCGCCGGACCGGTGGCGGCCGTCCCCGACTGATCAAGCCAGTACGGAACCCGCCAGCGGGCACCCGCGCGGGCCACCTCGGGGTCCACCCCCGTACCGATGACCACCATGGTCCGCTCGCGGGGCAGGCTCACCTCCCGGGCGGCCTCCCGGGCGGCCTCCAGCACCAGGAGCTGATGACGCACGGTCCGCTCCAGGGCCAGCGGCGGGAAGCACAGATCCGTCAGTTCCACGGCGATCTCCGTGGCGGGACCGCGCCGTTCACCGCTCAGCACCGCCCGGCGCAAGTCCTCGGCGGACGTCCCCTGGCCGACCCGGGCACCGACGGCGACGATCGCCACCGGTGTGCGGGCGCCCGGCGCGCCGGGCTTGGGATCCGGGTCCTGGTCCGGCGTGTGGGCGGCCGGTCCGCCTCGCCGTACGGCGGGCACCGGGCCGCGCGCCGGCCCCGGAGCGGCGGACGGGGGAGCGTCGTCCGGAGGGTCGACGACCACGTGGGCGTTGGTCCCGCCGAAACCGAAGGCGCTCACCGCCGCCCTGCGCGGCCCCACCCACTCCTCCGGCGCGGTCAGCACCCGCAACGGCGTGCCCGCCAGCACGTCCAGCGGGCGTGGTGCGCCGAGTGTCGCCGGACGGACCCCCGCACGCATCGCGCCGAGCACCTTCAGCAGCCCCGCCACGCCCGCCGAGGCCAGCAGGTGCCCGACGTTCGACTTCACCGAACCGATGGCCACGTCGTCACCCGCCCCGAAGACCCGGGCCATGCCGCGCGCCTCCACTGCATCACCCACCGGCGTCCCCGTCGCGTGGCACTCGATGAGCGACACCGACTCCGGAGCGACGCCCGCCACGTCGTACGCCAGGCGCATCGCCCGCACCTGGCCCTCCTCCGACGGGCTGATCAGCCCGGAACCACGCCCGTCGTTGGACAGCCCGACCCCGCGGATCACACCGAGCACGGGCAGGCCGGCGGCGCGGGCCTCGGACAGCCGCATCAGGGCGAGGAACCCGGCGCCCTCGCCGTGCACCAGCCCGTCCGCGTCCCGGTGGAAGGGGCGGCTGCGTCCCGTGCGGCTCGTCGCGGACAGCCCGCAGAACCCCACGTGCAGGAAGAGGGGGTCGGGGCGGCTGACCGCACCGGCCACCATCAGGTCGGCCGTGCCGTCGTGCAGCCGGTCGCACGCCAGCTTGATCGCGTACAACGAGGACGCGCAGGCGGCGTCGAGGGACCACGCCCCCGCCCCGAGCCCGAGCGCGCGGGCCGCGAGCCGGGCGGGCAGCCCGGAGGAGAAGCGGTTGCGGGCGTCCGGGCGCGCACGGCGCTCACCCGCCAGGAGGGCGTCCCGCAGCGGGGGCCGCTGCGCGGACAGCCAGACGTGTTCGGCGAAGGCCGACCCGGCGGTGCTGGGGTACGACAGGTTCCCCAGCACCAGACCCCCGCGCGGCAGTGGGCCCGTGCGGCCCGCCTCGGTGAGCGCCTGCCGCACCCCGTACAGGACCCAGTGGAACAGCGGGTCCAGCGAGGTGATCCGTTCCGGGGCGATCCGGAAGCCGCCCGGATCAAAGACGGACTCGAACCCCCGGACGTAGCCGCCGACATCGGTCCAGGTGCGGTCGAGGTGGTCGTCCACCGAGCCCATGGCCCAGCGGGGCGGCAGCCGCCATCGGCCCGCCGGGGCGGCCGACAGGCTCATGCGGCCGGCGGCGATGTTCTGCCAGAACGTGTCCGGGTCGAGCGCGCCGGGCAGCACACAGCCCCGGCCGACGACGGCGATCGGTTCACCACGCATGCGGGTCTCACTTCAGAGCAGGGCGGAATCCGGGAACGGGGTCAGGAGGGGCGGCGGACGAGTTCGACACCGATCAGCTCCAGCCGGACGGACCCGTCGGCGTCGATCAGTGCCGCGTCGCAGCGCGCCCCCGCGTCGTGCGTCTTCCGTCCCCGCACCACACATCGCACGGTGCCGTCCACCGGGCCTTGCCGGTGCACCCTGCACTCGGCGACCGCCATCGGCAGCGTCGCCGCCCCGAGCACCTCCGCACCCCACAGCAGGGCGAGTTGGAGTGCGCCGTCCACGGCGGCCGCGTCGAGCGGCCAGTGCTCACCCGCCCAGTCCAGGGCGCGCAGGCCCGCGACGGTCGCCTCGGCGCCGTGCTCCGAGACACCGCGCACCGTGCGCAGGGCGTGGAACCGGGGGCCGTGGAAGAGGACCTCCCCGTCGTACAACGAGGCCCGGTCGATCCGCTTCAGGCCGTCCGGGGTGTCCCACGCGGCCGCATCCGGTTCCCCGTCCCCGTTGCCGAGGACGGCCCGGAAGTGCACCAGGCCGTCCTCGGCCCGCAGCTCCGCCTCCAGACCCGACGGTGACCCCGGCGCGCCCCGGCTGCCGAGGACAGTGATCCGGTGGCCCGCGCCGGGCAGTTCCGGCAGGGCGCACTTCTTGTACACCCGCAGATCGCGCAGGACGAGCGGTCCGGCAGCCGGCAGCCATGCGGTGGCCGCACCCGCGAACCAGTTCAGGACCATGGCCACGGGCAGCACGGGAACCCCGGCGGGTGCGTGGTCGGCCAGCTGCGGCAGGGTGTCCGAGCGGACCAGCAGCTGGGCGCGACACGGATCACCGGCCGGAGACAGGGCGGCCGGGTCGTCCCCGGCCGTCAGGATGACGCGGGCCTCACCGGTGGTGCCGTCCAGCTCGGCCGTGAAGGCCGCGGCGCCCTGATCCAGAGGGATGAGCGGGACCCCGGACCGGTCGAAGTGCGCGGCCAGGGCCGGGGTGACCATGCCGCCCTGCCAGGGACCCCAGGCCACGCACCGCACCAGGCAGCCGGGGCGGCGGGCCTGCTCGGCCGACGCGACCTGGTGGAGGACCTCGTTGGCCATGGCGTAGTCGCTCTGCCCCGGGTTCCCGAACACGGCAGCCACCGAGGAGAACAGGCAGATCGTGTCCAGGGGATCGTCCGCTGTCGCCGCCAGCAGCGCCCGGAGACCGTCCACCTTGGTGGACATCACCAGCTCGGCCTGCTCGTCGGTCTTGTCGGCGATCCGCTTGTCGGCCAGCACTCCCGCACCGTGCACGATGCCGGTGACCGGCCCCCACGTCTCGCGCACGTCGCGCAGGGCCGCGGCGAGGGCCTCGCCGTCGCGGGCGTCCACCTGGACGTACCGGGCGGGCGCCCCCGCGGCCTCCAACCCCGCCAGCGTCGCCCGTACCTCACGCGCGGCCAGGATCTCCCGGGCCCGCGCCGCGATCCGGGCGGGTGAGGAGTCCGCCGCGTCCCCGGCGGAGCGCTCCGCGAGCAGACGGGTGAGGGCCGGTTCGCCGGTCGCCGACGCCAGTCCGGCAGGCTCGGCGGCCAGGTCCGTCCTGCCCAGCAGCACGATCCGCGGACGGTGGGTCCTGGCCAGGTCGAGCAACGCCGCGGCGGTCACCCCGCGGGCCCCTCCGGTGGCCACGATCACCGACGCGGAGGAGATCCGCCCTGTGCCGCCGGGCGTCATCGGCTCGGGCACCAGCCGCAGGAGGGAGCGGGTGCCGTCCGCGCGGAGGCCGACCTCCACGTCGGCTCCGCCTTCAAGCAGTTCCCGCGCGATCGCTTCGGTGACCTCCTCGTCGTCCCGGCCGCCCCGCTCGCAGTCCATGACCTTGACCGAGGCGTCCGGCCACTCCTTCGCCGCCGTCCTGGCCAGACCGGCGACCCCTCCCGCCCATGCACGGCCGGGCACGCGGCCTCCGAGCCCGAAGTCGCCCCCGGTGTCCTGAACGGTCACGAACAGCGCGCCGCCTTCGGCCGCTTGTGCCGCTACCGCGCGTGCCGCGCGGAGTGCCGACCGGTGGACCTCCCGCGCCTCGTGCGGGGCGCCGCTCGCGGTGAGCCCGCCGAGATGGACGACACCGCGTGCGTCCTCGGGCACCTCCGCCACGGCGGTGGCGTCCACCCCGCGTTCCGTCAGCTTCCGGGCGAGGAGCCCGGCGATCCCGCACTCACCGGAGCTTCCGCCGGTCACCATGACGGGCCCGTCCAGCAGGCCGGCCGTGGCCAGCCCGGACGCCGGTGCCTCCACCGCGCGCGGTACCAGTCGCGTCAGCGGCGTCCGCTCGCCGGACCCGGTGCGTGAGGCGGGCGGCCCGGGGACGTCGGGGACGGCGGAGGCTTCGGCAGTTCCGGGAAGCCCGGCGTGCTCTCGGGCCTCTGCGACGGCGGGGGCGGCCACGTCCGCGAGGGTGCCCGGCGTCCCGGGAGGCTGGGCACCGCCGGTGAGCGCCTCGACGATTTCCCGCAGCGTACGGAGCTTGCCGAGCTGCCCGGCGTCTCCCGTCGCCATGTCACCCACCTGCCGGCGCACGGCTGACAGGATCTCGACACGCTTGATGGAGTCGACGCCCAGATCCGCCTCCAGCTCCATGTCGATGTTGAGCATGGCGGTGGGGTATCCGGTGAGCCGGGCCACCACCGACAGGAGCAACTCCTCCAGCTCCGAAGCCGACAGGGGCACCGCATCATCGGCGGGGGCGGGGGAGGCCGCCGCTCCGGCCCCGACGGCTTCGACGGCTTCGACGGGCCCGGGAGCTGCGGGGGCGGCTACGGGCACGGGTGCCGGAACCCCGGTCGTGGCCGGAGCCGGCGGCGCCACCGGTGCCGGGGCGTGCCGCGGTGCCGAGGAGCGGGGGTGCGGCAGCGGTGCCGCGGGAGCCGGTACGTCCATGGCCCCACCCGCGTGCGGCACCCCGAGCATCGCGGCCAGGGTCGCCTCGGTCATCCGCAGAAAGGCCATATGGCTGTCCGTCAGCATGCGTTGGCAGGCCGCGTGGGCCTCCGCCGTCTGCCGCTGGACACTCTCGACGGCGGCGAACCAGTCGCCACCGACAGCATCCCCGGCCCCGGCCCCGGCCCCGGCGTCGTGAGGAGCACCGGCCTCGTGCACCGGCTTGTGCTCCGGCGCCGGTACGGCGTCGTGCGGGGGCTCCGGCCGCCAGGGTGCGGAAGCCGTCCCGTACACCGATGGCTGCGGGGTGTGGACCGGGGAGGGGGCGTACGCGGACACGGGGACCGCCGTGGTGCCGGACGCGGATACGGGGACGGGGGCAGGCTGAGGCGGGCGTTCCGGCTCACGTTCCGAAGCGGGCGGCGGTTCGGCGGACGCGGCCCGGGGTGGGGGGCACTGACCGTAGTTGGCTCCGCTGATCTTCACGGTCATTCGGGGCTCGCGCTCCTTCGCTGAGGTTCCGGGCGGGGCGTACGGTGCCCAGAGGGTGTCGAAATCGAGGGGAACACCGCGTACGGCGAGTTCGCCGAGCGCGGCGTGCAGGGTGTCGGCACCGGGCCGGGCCGGCCGGTCCAGGGGAACGGCCGCGTGCTCGCGGTCACCGAGGATCTGCCCGACCAGACCGGTCAGCGCGGTGCCCGCACCGACCTCGACGAAGGTGCGCACCCCCGCCGCGTACATCGCCTCGACCTGCTCCTGGAAAAGCACCGGAGAGGCGAGATGACCGGCGATCCGGTGGCGCACCTCGCCGGGGGACGACGGGTACGGCGCCGCGTCCGTGTTGCCGTAGACCTCGATCCGGGGCTCCGCGACCGGCACCGTGCGCAGGTACGCGGCGAGCGGCTCGACGGCCGGGGCGACCAGCGGGCTGTGGAAGGCGGTCGACGTGGCCAGCCGACGGGTGCCGACCCCCTCCGCGGAGAATGCCTCCTCGGCACGCACGACCGCCTCCACCGACCCCGAAAGCACCACTTGGCACGGGGAGTTGTGGTTGGCCGGCCAGATGTCGCCGTACCCGCCACCGGCCAGCACCTTCCCCACGTGTGCGCGGTCCGCCGCCACCGCCAGCATCGCGCCCGGGGTGACCGCCGCGTCCCGCATCAGCTCGCCGCGGCGACGGGCCAGACCCACCAGCGACCCGGCGTCCAGCGCACCCGCACAGTGCAGCGCCACCAGTTCACCGAAGCTGTGGCCCGCCACGCAGTCCGGCCGCAGCCCCAGCTCCCGCACCACCTCCAGCAACGCGAGCGCGTGCACCGCCAGCGCGGGCTGCGCCCACTCGGTGGCATCCAGCAGGGCCCGCCGGGCGGTGCGTTCCTCCTCGGTGAAGGCGGGTGGCGGGTACACGACCCGGTGCAAGGGCTGCCCGCCGAAGCGGGAGCCGCCCAGCCGGTCCCACACACCCTGAGCGGCCGGCACCAGCATCGCGAGATCAGCTCCCATCCCGACGTACTGGGAACCCTGTCCCGGGAAGAGGAAGCCGACGCGGCCCGGTGCGGCCTCCCCGCAGGCGTACCGGACGCCGGAGGGCGTGGAGAACGCCGCGCCAGGACGCTGCCGGATCAGTGCGACCGCCTGCGCGTACTTCTCCCGCAGGTCCTCGGCATCGGCGGCGACGACGGCCAGTCGCACCGGGGCGGCGGGGGAGAAGGAGGCGTGGCTCTCCCGTGCCAGCGCGGCCAGCGGACGTCCGTCGTCCGGCCGTGGCGGGACCAGGTCCGAGGGGGACGCGCCGCTGAACAGGACGAGCTCGCTCGGTGCCGAGCGGTGACGCGGGGCCGCACGGCCCCGGGTGCCGGAGGGCGTGTACTCCTCCAGCGTGACGTGGAAGTTGCTGCCTCCGAAGCCGAAACTCGACACCGCCGCACGGCGCGGATGACCGGCCGGCCGTACCCACGGGCGGGCCTCCGTGTTGACGTAGAACGGGCCGTCCGGTGCGGCGGCCGCCGGGTTCGGCCGTTCGACCTTGACCGTCGGTGGCAGCACCTTGTGGTGCAGGGCCATGACCGCCTTGAGCAGTCCTGCCGCACCTGCCGCGCACTTGGTGTGGCCGATCTGCGACTTGACCGAGCCGATCGCACACCACTGCCCGTCCGTACGACCTGTCGCGCCGAACACTTCGCCCAGCGCCGCCAGTTCAGCGGTGTCCCCGGCCTTTGTGCCGGTCCCGTGGGCCTCGACCAGCTCCACGGTCTCCGGCCCGTAGCCCGCCTCCTCGTAGGCCCGTCGCAGGGCCCGCGCCTGGCCGTCGGGCAGCGGGGCGTAGATGGTCGTACTCCTGCCGTCCGACGAGGTGCCGACGCCCCGGATCACCGCGTGGATCCGGTCCCCGTCACGCTCCGCGTCGCACAACCGCTTCAGTGCGTACATGACGACCGCTTCGCCGAGCAGGGTGCCGTCGGCCGCGGCCGAGAACGGCCGGCAGTCCCCGCTGGGGGACAGCGCGGGTGTCTTGGAGAAGCACAGGAACATGCCGATGTCGTTCCCGGTGTCCACGCCTCCGCTGATCACCAGGTCGGCCCGGCCCAGGGACAGCTCACCGACCGCCGTCGACAGGGCCGCCAGGGAGCTGGCACAGGCAGCGTCGGTGGTGTGGTTGATGCCGTGCAGATCGAACCGGTTGGCGATCCGGCCCGCGACCACGTTGCCGAGCAGTCCGGGGAAGGTCGATTCGCGCCACGGCGTGAAACGGGCCGCGATGCGGTCGCACACCGCCTGCGCCTCGGACTCACCGAGTCCGCTCTCCCGCAGCCCCGCGAGCCACACGGGGCGCTGGGCGCGCCCGTACATGTGCGGAAGGAGTTCGAGGGCGGCCGCGCCGAGGACGACGCCGGTCCGGTCCCGGTCCACCCCGGCCAGGCCGCCGGCATCCGTCAGCACCTGATCGGCGACCATCAGGGCAAGCAGCTGGGCGGTGTCCGTCGCCGGCAGATTGGCGGGGGGCACCCCGTATGCCATCGGGTCGAAGTCCACCTCGGGGAGGAAAGCGCCCCGGCGGGCGTACGTCTTGTCGGGGGCGGCCGGGTCCGGGTCGTAGTGGTCCTCCACGCGCCAGCGGGAGGCAGGCACCTCGGTGATCAGGTCCCGGCCGCCGACCATGATCCGCCAGAAACCGGCCGCGTCCGTCGCGCCGGGCACCAGGGCGCCCACGCCGACCACGGCGATGGGGGCCTGGCGAGGGGTGGAGCCGGACACGGTCTCTCCTCGAGGTCGGGCGGTCGTTGCTGACGCGTCGGCGGCGCCGGTGCCGCTCACGCCAGCTCGCACGGCGCGTGGGTGAACGCTTCGGCCGGCAACGGAACCCCGTACGTCCGCAGTTGATGGGCGCGGGTGAGCACGGCAGCCCCTTCGAGCAGGTTGAGCGCGATCTGCACCACGGACCGGTGGGCCGGCTCGGCCAGGAACGTGCCCGCCACCCACTGGTTGAACGCGCCCATCGCCGGCCCGCACCAGATCTGGTAGTCGGCCCGCCGCGACCCCTCCCCGGTGATTGCCCACCGGCTGGAACTGCCCAGATACCAGCGGAAGACCAAGGCCATGCGGTGCTTCGGATCGGTCTCCGCACGGGTGATCTCCGCGGGATCGCGCTGCTCCCAGAACGCGCGCGTACGCTGCCAGATCTCGTCGAACGGGGCGCGCAGCACGTCGCGCTCGATCGGGGTGCGCAGCACGGACGGGATCTCCTCCAGCGAACCATGGGCCCGGTATGCCGCCTGGAGCCGGGTAGCCCGCTGGGCGAACATCGTTCCCCGGGAGAGCACTTGCAGCTTCACGCCGAGTTCGAACATGTCGGCAGCCGGTGCCATGGCCACATCGGAGATGTCCGCGTCGCAGAGCATCGCCTTCGCCTCGTCTGACAGGCCGGCCTCGGTGGCCGTCTGGTTCACCGATCCGACGACCACGTAGGACGCGCCGAGGGCGAAGGCGGCGGCCACCGCGTCCGGGGTGCCGAGGCCGCCGGCCGCGCCGAGCCGGACCGGCCGGCGGTAGCCGAACCGGCGGCACAGTGCGTCGCGCAGGGCGGTGATCCTCGGCAGCAGGACCGACAACGGCCGGTTGTCGGTGTGCCCACCGCTGTCCGCCTCCACGGTGATGTCCTCGGCCACCGGCACCAGGGCCGCCAGCTCCGCCTCCTCCCGGGTCAGCTTCCCCTGAGCGACGAGGGGACCGAGTAGCGCGGGCGGGGCGGGGGAGAGGAACCGCTCGGCCACCTCGGGCCGGGAGACCTTCGCGAACAGACGTGTACGCCGGACGATGCCGCCGTCCGCGCCCCGGCGCAGTCCGTGGGCCGAGCACAGCACGACCGCCGGGGTCAGCTCCATGAACGCCGACGCGGAGATCCGAGGAACACCGCAGCGCAGCAGCAGCTCGGCGACGCGTGATTCCAGCGCCGGTTCGGCCGGTGAGTGGATCAGGTTGACGCCCCAGTTCGGGCGGGGCTCCAGCTCGTGCGCCAGGGTGTGCACGGCCCGCTCGACGTCGGGGTAGGCCAGACCGCCGGCGCCGAAGAAGCCGATCATGTCGGCCCGGGCCATCGCCGAGACCATCCGGGTGGTCGCGATACCGTTCGCCATCTCACCGGCGACATAGGGGAAGCGGACACCGTGTGCCTCGCAGAAGGTGCGACCGCCGAGCCACTCGGGGTACAGCGGCGGCAGCGTGCCGAGCACCGGGCCCCCGGGCACGGGACCGGTCGCGAGCCCCAGCTCACGGCCGTCCGGCCCACTGACGACGTGGACGGGTTCCCGGATCCGCCGGGCACGGGTCGTGATCCCCTCGGGCGAGAAGACCGGCGGGGACGCGGCGGGGGAGCCGGGGGCTGCGAGGAGGGACACGGAAGGCTCCAACGGGAGAGGACGTCTGCTGGTCAGGCGTACGAGTCACGGGGCGGACGGCAAGACGCCCGGAGGGTGTCCGGCGGCCCGGGGAGGGCCCTGCCCCGCTGGGCCAGACCGGACCAGAGGTAGTCGAGGCCCACCGGGGCGGAGGCCGCCGATCGCCCCAGCCGGGTCCTGACCCGGGTGTCGTCGAACCGCCGCCGATGGGTGAGATAGGCCGTCAGGCCCGGGTAGAAATCCAGCAGCGCCTCCAGCGCCGACGGGGCGTCGGGCTTGGTGGCGACCAGGTCGATCGAGAGCGGGGCCAGCCGTTCCAGGAGGGTCACGACGGTAGGTACGGGTACGTCGCGGTCATGGACGACGTGGTACGTGTCGACCCCGCCCGAGGGCGCCAGGCCGGCCAGCCGCACCATGACCTCGGCCGCGTGCTCCACCTGCAACAGGTTCAGTCGGCCGTGCGGATGCCCCACCGTTCGAACGCGGGGCGGGCCGTCCGGGCCCGGGCTCGTGGGGACGGCGGCACGTTGTGCGTCACGCAGGATCCGCTCGACGACCAGCAGCGGATGTGGGGGCAGCGCGGGGTGCGGCGGCAGGTCCGTGACCAGGATGCTCGGCCGCAGGATCAGGACCGGGCGGCCGTGCTCCCGGGACCAGGCTTGTACCAGCAACTCTGCTTCGTACTTTGACTGTTCGTAGGCGTTTTCGAAGCCGCAGGTGTCGTCCAGCTCGTCCTCGTACACCACTCCGTCCCGCCGCGTACCGGCCACGAACGCGGTGCTCACGTGATGGACCACGGGTGTCCGCCGGCCCGCGGCCGCCAGCTCCAGCACGTGCCGGGTCCCCTCGACATTCATCCGGCGCAGCTCGGGAAGGCTCCCCTCCAGGTGGATGCTGCCCGCGCTGTGCCAGATCGCGTCGAGGCCATCGGCCAGCTGCTGGAACGTCCGTCCGGACAGCCCCAGCCGCGGCAGGGCCAGCTCGGTCTCCACCACCCGCAACCGGCCGGGAAGCCCAGCGGTGAACGCTACGGGTGAGTCCGTCAGTTCGAAAAACCGGGTGATGCGGTGCAGGGCGTTCCCCGACCCCGCGTGGGCCAGGACCGTCACCGACCGGTGCGTGTCGAGCAGGCGACGTAACAGCCGCAGTCCGAGAAAACCGGTGGCGCCGGTGAGGGCGACGTGCACGAGCGTGGCTCCAAGGGCAGTGAGAGGGGCGGGCCCGCGACCGCGTGCGGGGGCGGGTGCGGGGTGCGCCGCCGTGGCGGCGCCTGAGGCCGGGGAACGGGACGCCACCGGCGGTCCTGCGACGCGGAGTGTCACTGGCGCGGTCGCACCACACACGGCCCGGCCCGGCCGGTCCGGACTGTGCTTACCGGCCGCGCCGACCCTCCGACGCCCGCCGTTCCGCCGGGAGTTCCTCAGGCCCTCACGGGGCCCGCCGACCTCCGGTGCACGGCACACAATGTCAGAAGGTGAGCGGGGCGCAACCCCGAATTTCTCCCTTCTCACCCGAACGAAGTACGCGAGACCGTGACCCGTGCACGCCCGCCCCGATGCGGTGGAAACCCGCCGCAGACCGGGCCACTCGGTCATACGGGCGAGGGGGCACGGCTACAGCCCTCCCACGTGGTCGAACCCGTCCTCCTTTCGAGGGAACTTGATTGCGGGGGCCTCGAAGCGTCCCGCCAGGGTTCGCCGTGTCGGCGGCTGCGGGCAGCGTGGGACAGCAGGCCAGCTCAGGGCCGGAGCATCAGGAGCCGCCGGAGCCCGGAAGCGAGTGCTGCCGGCCGCCTGGGTACGGCTGCTGAGGCCCGGGCGGGCGTGCGTGTGCCGGACGGGCCCCCTCCGGCCGGTGGTCATCCTGAGGGACGGCCGGTCAGGTGCGGCGGTGCGCCACAGTTCGGCCGGGGGCGGACCGGCTGCTCGGCGGCCGTGGCCCGGTGCGGTCCGTCCCCTCGCGTTCCCCCTGCCCCTCCTGCCGTCAGCGCCCTCACCCCTGGATTGAACGGGAGCTTTGAAGCCCCATGCCTGATTCCGCACAAACCACCCCGCCCACCCGGCCCGAACCGTCCGACCGGTCTGCTCGATCCGTCCGGCCCGGTCCGTCCGTTCCTTCTCCGCGCCACCCCACCACCCCGGTCGACCGCGCCTTCCTCAACCTGGGGCGCTGTCGGCCCGACGTGCGCTGGGATTCCGGGGGCGTCGCGTACCTGAGCGGTCCACCCCCGGCCCTGGCTGACCTTCGCGCGTATGTGGGCCACCGACTCGGCGAGCTGCCGCTGCTCACCAGCCGGGTCCAAGGGGGCCGGCGGTCATGGTGGCAACCGGACGCGGATTTCGCCGTGGACCGGCATGTGCACGAGGTGGTCGCCGACGGCCCCGCCGGATGGGACTCCGCCCTGGACACCGCCCTCGACGCCCCGTTCGCGCCCGGCGCCTACTGGGGAATGTGGCTGGTCCACGGCCACGCACCCGACGCGTACGCCTTGTGCTACCGCTTCCACCACGCCTGCCAGGACGGTTCGGCCGCCGCCCTGACCTTCCGCGTCCTGCTGGGGAAGGGGGAGCCGTCGGCGCGCCCGGTGCCGGGCCGGAGCCGCCGGGCCGGGGCGCCCCGGCGGGTGGGTGCGGCGGTCGGCCTGGCGGCGAAGTGCGCGGCCGACACCCTCGCCGTACAAAGGCACCGTCCGGACACCGCCTTCACACCCTCCGGCGAACGGCGGCTGTGGCGGGGCCGCGTACCGGCAGGCACTCTCCGCCGGATCGGTACCGCGTCCGGCGGTTCGGCCCACGACGTGCATCTGGCGGCACTTGCCGGGGCGTTGTCAGCCTGGTCGGCCCGCTCCGGGGTACCGCTCCCCCGGGTGACGGCCGTGCTGCCCGTCGACGCCCGCCGCCCCGACGAGGAACAGACGTGGGGGAACCGCTGCTTTGGCCTGCCGCTGAAGCTGCCCGTGCGCATCGCCCCGGCACAGCCGGACGGGTCCCGGGACGGTGACGCGTCCCTGCGGCGACTGGAACAGGTCATGGCGGCGACCCGGAAGCTGCGGGGTGAGACATGGCGGCAGGCCGTGCAGGACCTGGTCCGCTTCATGCCGGGCCACCTCACCGAGTGGTACCTCCGCAGGGTGCTCTCGCCACGTGTCACCAACGTCATGGCCACCTCCATGCCGCTCGCCGACAAGGGGAGCCTGGGGGAGACGCGGGTGACGGGCACCGCCCTGCTGCCCCTGCTCGTGCCCGGGCACCTCCTCGGGGTGGGGCTGTCGTTCTTCGGCGACTGGGCCGAGGTGTCCTTCCTCGCCGACCGCGCCCTGCCGCTGGGAGAACTGCTGCCGGAGCTGTGGGAACAGGCCGTGGGTGAGCTGGAGGAGAGCTCGGCGCCGGGGTGAGCAGGTAGGGCGCTCGACCCGTACCGGCCGGTCCGGGCGGGCTCCCGGCTCGGCCCGGCGATGGCTGCCCACGGTGGCCGGTGCGGTCGCCGTGGGATCACACCGCTTCGGCTGCCGGAGCGGGACCGGTCACGGCGGACGGCTGCGGGACCACCCCGCGAGCTCGGCGTCGGCCCGCGCGGAGCTCCCGGCGGAGAGCTCTTCGGTAGGCGCGGACGTCGATCTCGATGCCGTGCCGGTAGGTGGACACATAGGTCTTCTCATGACGTTGCCACTCGCGGGTGATCGCCCGCGTCATGTCCGACGGCGACGGCAGGGCGGCCGTGCCGGCGATCAGGTCGGCGACCCATTCCGCCTGTGGTTCGAGCAACGGGAACGCCACCCCGGCGGGTTGAGCGAGCCCCATGAAGTAGAGACCGGGGAGCCGGGGCGGCACCGTGCGCAGATAGAGCTCCGTGCGGCCGTGCGGAGCGGCGAAGACGGACGGGTCCAGGAACGGGAAGGAGAGGGAGTACCCGGTGGCGTACACCACGGCGTCCACGGCTTCGCGGGTGCCGTCCGTGAAGGCAGCCGTGTCCCGGCCGAAGGAGCTGACGCCGGGCTTCGGTGTGATCGCGCCCCGGGCCAGCTGCACGAGGAGTTCGTCCGAGCTGGAGGGGTGCGCGGCGAGGGGCCCACGCACCGGATCCGGGAGCCCGTACTGAGCGGGGGCGCCACGGGTCAGCCGCAGAAGAAGCGCCGTCGCCGGGCCCTTGAGGAATCGCGGGAGGCCGGACAGCGGGCTCTGCACCAAGTGGTCCGCCGGCCGGCCGAGCAGCATCTTGGGGAACACATGGGCCGCGTCGCGTGCGGAGAGGAACGTGCGTGCCGCCGTTCGGGAAATCTCCGCCGCGATCTCGCACGCCGAGTTGCCCATGCCGATGACCAGCACCCGCAGGCCGGCGTACGGCTCGGGGGAGCGGTAGCCGTGCGAGTGGACGGTGGGCCCCTCGAAGGTTTCGGCCCCGGGCACGGCGGGGTCCGGGAGACGGGGGTTCCAGTGATGCCCATTGGCCACCACCACCTCGGTGTAGCGCTGCGTCCTCACCTCGGTGGCAGGCGCGTCCCCGCGGCGTCGGTGGGCGACCTCCCAGCCGCCTTCGTCCAGGGGCCGCACCGAGGTGACCTCCGTGCCGAGCGTGAGGTGGGGGCGCAGACCGAACGAGGTGGCGTAGTCCTCCAGGTAGGCGAGGACCTTGCTGTGGTGCGGAAAGACCGGGTAGGTCTCCGGCATGGCCAGCGAGGAGAAGGACATGCCCTCCTTCGAGAGGTTCGCGTGCAGCGAGGCGTAGATCCCCGACATGCCGTTGTCGTTGCCGTACCGCCACAGCCCGCCGATACCCGAGCCGGCCTCGAAACAGTCGAAGGGAATGCCGCGCGAGGCAAGGACCTTGCTCGCGGCCAGACCGGACGGGCCTGCTCCGATCACGCACGTTCTCCGCATGGCTGACCGACCTTCTCCCTGGTGCGCGCGACATCGCCGGAAGGCCCTGACGGAACCATGGGGACGAACCTCCGTGGACCTGATCGCGGAACTCCGGCCCGGGCCACGCTAGCGACGCCGCGGCCTCCAGGGCCCGCTTCCGGCGGTGGACCCGTCGTGCGGATGACACAACGTGCACAGAGTTGACGGCAGGAAGCGGGCGCGCTTCGCGCACCGTTTCCGCTGCCCGTTGTGCTCGTTGGGCACGAGCGGACCGGTTCCGCGGCCCCCAGCCAGACCTGGTACGACGGAGCGACACGATGGACGTCACCGATGTGCACCACTCCTACCGACGGCACGCCGTTCTCCGGGGCGTCGACCTGCGGTTACCACCCGGCACCCTCGCCGGAATCGTCGGGGAGAACGGCGCGGGCAAGTCGACTCTGCTGAAGATCCTGTCCGGTGAGCTCAAGCCGGACCGCGGTGCGGTGCGTCACCACGGCAGGTTCGGCTACTGCCCGCAGTCCGTGGTTCTGGACGACTCCTTCACCGTCCGCCAGCACCTCGACTTCTTCCAGCACGCGTTCGGGCTCGCGGACCTGCGGCGGGCCGAGGAAGTGATGGAGGTCCTGGCCTTCACGGAGTACCTCGACCAGCGTGCGGGCCTGCTCAGCGGTGGCTCGCGGCAGAAACTGAATCTGACCCTGGCGCTCATGCACGATCCGGACGTCCTCCTGCTGGACGAGCCCTACCAGGGCTTCGACTGGGAGACCTACCTGCGTTTCTGGGAGCTGGCGACGAAGCTGCGTGACGCCGGGCGCTCGGTGCTGGTCGTCTCCCACCTGGCGTACGACATCGACCGGCTGGACCTGCTCTGGCGCCTGGAGGGCGGGCACCTCCACCGGCAGGAGCGGCGTGCGGGGACGGCGGCATGAGGCGGCACTGGGCACTGTTCGCCACGGCGACCCGGTACGCGCTGATCGGACATGCCCGCAACCGGTTCGCGATGCTGCTCGTGGTGGTGTACATCCCGCTATGGATCACGCTGGCCTACCTGGCCATTCCCGACCAGGCCGCCCCCTTCCGGCTGCGGGCCACCGGCGACGTCCTGTCCCCGCCCGGCAACCACCTCACCCAGGTCACCGGCGCGCTGAACGCGGTCACCCTGATCGCCGGGTTCATGATGTTCGCGGCCACCTTCACCGGAGGTGCCTTCGACCGCCGCCTGGCCATGGCGGGATACCCGCGGTATCACCTCGTCCTCGCCAAACTCTCCGCGCTCACGCTGCTGTGTGCCGCCGTCGCCGCGTACGCCACGGTCGTGATCAGCTTCGTCTGGCCGCCGCAGCAGCCGTTCCTGCTCGCCGCCGCGCTGTTCTGCGCCGCCCTGACATACGGCGCGCTCGGCGTGGTCCTCGGATCGGTACTGCGGCGGGAGGTGGAAGGCATGTTCGCCATCCTGATGATCAGCATCCTGGACTCCGCCCTGCAGAATCCCCTGTCCAGCTCCGGGTCGGACAGCGCCGTCGTGCGCTTCCTGCCGACGTACGGAGCTGTGCAGTCCAGCATGTCCGCGGCCTTCTCCGGCGCGTCGGCGGCCCACGGCCTGGTGATCCAGCTCCTCTGGCTGCTCGGCGCCGCGTCAGCCGCGTTCCTGGTCTTCCGCCGCCGCACCCGCAACGCGCTCGCACAGGAACGGACGCCAGGGGTGCCGCCGGCTCCTTCCGGGCCCGCGACCACCGAGGACATACACGGACCGCCACCCCCGGCGGGGCCCGCCCCGGCCGCGGAGCGCCGCGCCCGGCCCGGGTGATCGCCGGCCCTTCGGCCGCCTGTGGGCCCTGGCTCCTCTCACGGATGGCCGACAGGAGCCGTGACCTGGGCATGGTGGTGATCGTTCTCCCGTCGGCGGGCGCTGCCACGGCGCCCCGGCCCAACCCCCCGTGCAAGGAGCACTACCTTCATGACCGTTTCTCGTACCGTTCAGCGCACTGTCCTGGCGGCGGCTTTCCTCTCCGCCTCCGCACTGGCCGGCCCCTCCACCGCACAGGCGGCGGCCCCCATGCCCCCCGCGTGTCAGGAGGCGCTGTTCCAGTCCCTCGACAAGTTCCCCGTCACGGACTTCACGGTCCCCACCAGGGTCCAGAACGCCGTTCTGAGCGAGGTCCTCGG
This sequence comes from Streptomyces sp. ACA25, assembly GCF_028200735.1. Classification (GTDB taxonomy): domain Bacteria; phylum Actinomycetota; class Actinomycetes; order Streptomycetales; family Streptomycetaceae; genus Streptomyces. The sequence continues at coordinate 170,507 of NZ_JAQKPV010000008.1, read as the reverse complement.
GCTGAGCGAGGCCGACCGCGAGGCATTCACCGAGGCGGCGTGCGCGGCCTGGAACACGTGGGCGACCGAGAACGGCCAGGCGGTCGCCACGGACCTGGACAACCGCTACCGGAACGCCGCCGGTCCCGTGTGCAACAAGTTCGCCAGGTCCTCGCTCGCGACGATCAAGAAGTACGCCCCGAACCTGCCCGCCGAGACGCGGGAGCTGGAGAACGTGGCCAAGAAGGTCTGGAGGAACTCCATGGAGAAGCTGGCCGCGGATGCCGTCAACGCCGATTGCCGTACGGCCTACAACGCGGTGAAGGCCGGCTGGTAGCGGAAGCCCGGGCAGGAGGCGCGACCGGCGCGACCGGCGCGCGCCTGGCGATGGTGTCCCCTGGGGCATCATCGTTGCCATGGTCGTCACCGAGGAAGCGCTCGCCGCCCTGGCCTCCCGGCATCTGCCCGCCGAGGCCGCCGACCGCTGGACCGCGTTGCTGCGGCCGGCGGCGCGACTCGTTACCGGACCGTCGCCGGGGGAGCGGGCCGTCGGTCGACTGGGCGGGTTGCCCCGGTTGCCCGCGGACGTGGAGTGGCCGGTGTGGGAGGGGCACGGGCCGCTCTCGTTCGTGGCCTCGCTGGACTGTGCCGCGTTGCCCACGGGGGAGCTGGACATCCCGCTGCCGGGCTCCGGCACGCTGCTGTTCTTCTGGTTCGACGGTCGGGCGGACGAGCATGAGGCCTGTGTCGACTACGCGGACCCGGCCACCCGGGACGGTGCCCGCGTGCTGTACCTGCCCGCCGGGACGGTGACCGCCGAGCGCCCGGCACCCCCCGGTCCCGATCCCTATCCCGCGAGGGCACTGGCCGCCCGGGTCGAGCCGACCGCCGGCGACCCCACGGCCCCGGCGCTGCACCTCGCCTTCGCACCGGGGGATGCCGTGATCGGGTTGCCGTACGAACACCCGGTGTGTGAGATGGAGTTCGCCCACGCCTTGAACGAACTCCGGCTCGGTCCGGAACACCAGGTCGGCGGGCACGGGCGGCCCGTCATCTCCGCCGTGGAGCTGTGGGCCTCCCGGGATGACCTCGGCATCGACTGGGACGACCCCCGGCTGTTGCCGGACGCCGGCGAGTGGCTGTTGCTGGCGCAGTTCGACAGCGATGCGGAGACGGGCATGGAGTGGGCGGACGGCGGCGTCATCTACTGGACGATGCGTCGCGAGGACTTGGCCGCCGGGCGCTTCGACCGGGCCATGTTCACCTGGCAGTCGGGTTGAGGGTCCGGGCTGTCCGCGAACCCGGCTCTGTGCCGTGCGGTCGCCCACTCCCGCATTCCTGCCCGCCGTATCGCCCAGGAGTGGCCCGCCCCATCCGTGACGGCGCGGAGGCGTCGGCGAGGGCGGCGCCGGTGTCGGCGTCCCGCCGGGATTGGCCGACGCCGTGCCAGTCCAGGCACATGACCGTCGCGTCGTCCTGCAGGTGACCGTCGTTGGCGTCGACGATCGTCGCGACGAGGGTGCGGGCGGCCTCGCGCGGATGCAGCGCGCGCGTGCGCACGATCAGGTCGGACAGATCGAGGCGGGTGGCGTTGCGTTCCAGCATGCCGTCGGTCAGCATCACCAGGCGGTCGCCCGGCTGCAGGTCCAGCGACTGGACCCGGTAGGTGTGCGGGGCATGGAGCCCGAACGGCATGTCGACCTCCGGAGCGATTTCCCGCACTTCTCCGTTCCGCATCCGCATCGGCCAGGTGTGGCCGGCGTTGACGAACTCGGTCGTGCCGTCGATCAGGCTGATCCGGAGGAGCTGACCGGTGACGTAACCCTCGCGGCCGTGCTCGGCCATGGCCTGGTCGGCCTGGCGGGCCTGCTCGGCGAGGTCGGCACCGGCCCGACGTGCCCGGCGCAGGGCACCCACCAGCAGAGTGGCCAGCAGCGCGGCATCGACATCGTGCCCCATGGCGTCGGAGACGGAGAGCTGGACGGTGTCCCGGTCGATCACGTAGTCGAAGGTGTCACCCCCGACGTGGTCGGCCGGCTCCAGCGCCCCGGCCACCGCGAACTGCGCCGCCTCGCACGCCAGCGAAGCCGGGAGCAGCCGGTGCTGGATCTCCGCGGCCAGGCTCAGCGGAATGGTCCGGCGGCCCCACTGGTAGACGTCGGTGAAGGGCCGGTTGGCGATGACGATGTAGGCCAGGGCGTGCGCGGTCTCGCCGATCTCCCGCATCACCTCCGCGTCCGGCGCCGCAGGCAGGAACAGTTCGAGGAGCCCGATGGCGTCCCCGCGGTTGGTCACCGGGGCGATGATCCGCACCAGCGCGCCTTCGCCGTTGTCCTCCACGCTCGGCCGCTGGGTGCGGATCACGTCGTCGTACAGGGTGCCCGGCAGCGTGATGCGTTTGGCGGGTTCATCGGTGTCGACACTGCCCGCTGCCCCCAGCCGTACGACCGAGCCGCCGGTGAAGTCGGTGATGAGGAAGGACACCGACGCGGCCCCGAGCTGGTCCTTGAGCATGCGCGCGACCACGTCGAGCGACTCCACGGGTGCCGCGGTCTCCGCCGCCGCCAGTGTCTTCGCCAAGGTCATCGTCCGGCCCCGGCCGTTCCCGGTCTCCGGAGTACCGGTGGCCGGCTCACCGTCCCCGTCGGGCTCGCCTGCAGTCACGGTGACTCCTCTTCTTCGCTGGTGCTCCGGCTCCTTCCCCCTTGTGCGAGGAGGCCGGGGCCGAGCCCGGTGCCGGGCAGATGTCATTGCACCACAGAGCCCCTGGACGCACGCGCCTTCGGCCCCCGCGTCCGGCGGTCGGGCACGGCTCCCGGTGCAAGGCCCGGGCCTCGCAGTCACCTGGCCGGCCCGGTCCTTGGCTGTAGGCTCCACCAGGGACTTGTCGGGCCCCGGGGGATGAACGGTGAGGAGGCCGGCGCAGTGGTGGCAACAGGAGGGGAGCCGCGGCGGACGCCCGGCCCGGCAGCACCCAAGCCTGGACCGGTCAAGCCCGCCCAGCGGTGGTTCCAGGCACGTCCCTCTCCGTACTCCTGGGAACAGGAGGCGCTGGACCACGTCAGGCGTCTGCTGCCCGCGGCCGAGCCGTACCGTGCCTGGGCGACCTTCTCCTTCACCGCCCGGTCGGGCCGGGTCAACGAGTGCGACCTGCTGGTCGCCGTCCCCGCGGGCCTCTTCCTCATCGAGATCAAGAGCCACCCCGGCGAGCTCCGCAACACCGGTTCCACCTGGAACTTCCGCGGACAGGACCGCACCCGCACCCTCAATAACCCGTTGCACTTCAACGATGTGAAGTCCAAGGAGCTGCGCGGCCAGCTCCAGTGGGCCGCCCGCAAGCTCTACCGCAGCGACCGGATGGTTCCGCGTATCGAGCCGGCCGTCTTCCTTTCGGCCCCCGACCTGGTCAGTCACCTCGACGAGGTCCAGCGCCTACGGGTGTACGGGCGCGATGACGGCGCGAGCGGCCTCAGCCGCATCTGGCAGGACTTCCTCGGACTGCCCCCCGACCGGCCCGAGCGGCGCATCACCGAGGAGTTCTCCCGGCACCGGCTGCCCGAGCTGCTGAAGACCGTCGGCATCCGCCAGTCGACCGCTCATCTGCGTTTCGGGGACGCGTGGAGGATGGAGCCGCACCCCCTCGACGCAGGGGCGTCATGGGAGGACCGCCTCGCCAAGCGGGACGACGGTCTGGCGCAGGAGGAGGGCCGCGTCCGCATCTACCTGGTCAGCCGGGGCGCGACCGACGCGGACCGGAGAAAGACGGAGCGCGCGGCCCGCCGCGAGTACCAGGTCCTGCAGGGCATCACGCACCGGGGCATCGTCGACGCCGTCGAGCTGCGCGACCACGAGGGCGGGCCGGCGATCCTCTTCCGTCACCGGCACAACGACCTGCGCCTGGATCAGTACCTGGACACCTACGGGAGCAGGCTCACGCCCGAGATCCGCCTCGATCTCGTCCGCCAGCTCGCGGAGGCCGTCCGGCATGCCCACAGCCGCTCGCTGTACCACCGTGCGCTGGCGGCCCGGTCCGTCTATGTGTCGTTCCGGGGCGAGGGTGCCAGCCCCGAGCTGCGCATCACCGACTGGCAGACCGCGGCCCGAGACTTCGACAGCAACGCCACCTTCTTCCGCTCCCTCGGCGGTTCCGCGTTGGACGCGGCGCTGATCGAGGACGCGGCGCATGTCTACCTCGCCCCCGAGACCGACCAGCCCTTCCCTGACCCCGGGGACCTGGACGTCTTCGGGCTGGGTGCCATCTCCTACCTGATCCTCACCGGCAGGCCGCCGGCCCCGCAGCGCAGCGTTCTGAAGGAGCGGCTGCGCACCGAGGCGGGGCTGCACCTGTTCGCGGTCGCCGACGGTGTCTCCGAGGCACTCGACGCCCTGGTCTTCCGGGCCACCCGCGCGGATGTCAATGACCGGCTCAGTTCCGCGGAGGAGTTCCTGGACCTCCTCGACGAGGCGGAACGGGCCGGCGCTGTCCCCGACTCCACGGCAGCGCCGGTTCTCGACCCGCTGGAGGCGCTGCCCGGCCAGGCACTGGACGACGAATGGTCGGTGCGCAGAGTCCTCGGCACGGGGGCCACGGCCCGCGCCCTGCTGGTGGAGCGCGCCGTGGAGGACGACGACGGCACGCTCCGCGTCGAGGACCGCGTGTTCAAGGTGGCGCTCGACGAGCAGAAGGCCGACCGCTTGCGAGCGGAGGAGCGCGCGCTGAAGCTGGTCGGCGGCGGCGCCGTGGTCCAGTTGCGCGGCGACGGGCTGCGCGAGGTCGGGCCGCGGACGGTCCTGCAGCTGGAGTACGCCGGGGAGCAGTCCCTCGGCGCCCGGCTGCGCGGCGCGGGACAGCTCAGCTACGACGACCTGGAGCGTTTCGGCGAGGACTTGTTCCTGGCGCTCGACCAGCTTGCCGCGAACGGTGTCCGCCACCGGGATATCAAGCCCGACAACCTCGGCATTCAGCGCCGCAAGGACTTCACCTGGCAGCTGAAGCTGTTCGACTTCTCCCTGACGGATGCCTCCGACCGTGATGTGAAGGCCGGAACCCGCGGCTATCTCGATCCGTTCCTCGGCTCGGTGCGCCGCCCGCACTTCGACGACCACGCCGAGCGTTACGCCGCGGCCGTCACCCTGCACGAGATGGCGAGCGGTGAGCGTCCGCTGTGGGGCGACGGCCGCACCGATCCCCTCACCAACGAGTCCGCCGAGCTGCACATCGCCGGTGAGGTCTTCTACCGGCCGTTGCAGCCCGGCCTGACCGCGTTCTTCCGGCGTGCCCTGCACCGGGACATCGAGCACCGCTTCGACACGCTGCGGCAGATGAAGGACGCCTGGCAGAAGGTCTTCCGGGACGCCGACACCGACCGGCCGCCGACCACCCCTTCCACGGTCGGCGCCGAGGCGGAGGACACCGAGCAGGCACGGGACCGTGCGGCGCTTGCCGCCGACGCGTCCACCGAGCTGGAACTGGCCGGCCTGTCGCCGCGCGCCGTCACGGTTGCTGCGGGGCTCGGCGCGACCACGGTGGGGCAGCTGCTGGACATCCAGCCGTCGGTGATCTCCAAGGCCCGGGGTGCCGGTCCGCTGGTGCGCAAGGAGCTGAACCGCCGCCGCCACCAGTGGGCGGCCGCGCTGCGGGGGAAGGCCACCGCACCGGCCGCCCGCAAGGCCGCCTCTCCGGCGGTGGACGAGGACCCGCGGGCCGGGGTGACGGGCATCCTGTCGGTCGACGACATGGCCGGCCGGCTGACCCCGCCACCCGGCCGCAAGGGCTCGCACCGCGCCGGCGTCGTGCGCCTCACTCTCGGCCTGCCGCCCGAGGACGGCGGCGTCTCCCCGCTGGGCCCCTGGCCCGTGCAGGCGCGCATCGCCGAACACCTGGGCATCAAGCAGCCGCAGGTTTCCCGCCACCACCGTGCGGAGATCAAGCTGTGGGCCGAGGGCGAGTGGCTGCGGGCGGTGTCCGACGAACTGGTCGAGGTCGTCGCCGGCTTCGGCCGGGTGATGACCGCTTCGCAGGCCGCCCAGGAGCTGCGCGCCCTGCACGGGGCGCGGGACGACACCTCCGAGCGGGTGCTGGCCCGGTCACTGGCGGTGGTCCGTGCCGCTGTCGAGGCGGAGACCCGCGAGGAGGCAGGCCACGAACCCCGCCTCGCCGTACATCGGCGCGGCGACACGGTGCTGCTGGCGTCCGAGTCCCTGCCCGGCACCGACGACCCGAACCCCCAGGAGCTGGCGGACTACGCGGCGGAGCTGGGCGCGACCGCGGAGAAGCTGGCAGGCCGGGAACCTTTGCCGGGGCGTGCCGAGGTAGTGCGGGAGCTGCGCGCGGTGCCCGCCCCGGAGGGGTTCACGCCGCTCGCCGACACTCGTCTGGTGACCCTGGCCGCCGCCGTGGCCTCGTCCGTGGTGCGCCACTCCCCCCGCCTGGAGCTGTACCGGCGCGACCTGGGCCTGGAACGCGCGCTGCGCATTTCGCAGGCCGGGGCCGGTGTCCGGGCGGACCGCGGGATCACCGCCACAGAACTCGTCGCCCGGGTGCGGGCCCGGTTCCCCGACCTCGACGTCCTGGAGGACGGCCGGGAGCCGACCCCCGTGGTGCTGGAGGATGCCCTCCAGGCGGCCCGCTTCGATCTGCGGCACGACGACGAGGCCGGACGGTTCCTTCCTCCGGCGCCGAGATCGACCGGCCCCTGGTCCTCCACCGGCTCGGTCACCAGCATGCTCCCCCCGGCAGGACCCCGTGCGCGCCGGGAGTCCGACGACCCCTGCGGCGCGCTGCGCGAACAACTTACCGAGTGCGCCGACCGCGGCGGTTTCCTCGCGCTCACGGTCAAGGCCGCCCGCCTGCAGGGCACGGCCGAGATGATCGCCGCCCGCTTCCCGGTGGTACCCGTCGACCTCGGGGCGCTGTTCCTGCGGGAGTTTCGGCAGCTCGTCGAGGAGAGGGGCCAGGACTGGCGGACGGTCCTGCGTGCCGACGCGGCCTCCGCGCCCGGCCGCGTGAAGCCGGGCCTCGCCACCTTCGTCCGCGTCGTGTGGCAGCGCGTCGCCGAGGACCTCGACACCCGCTCCACCGAGCCGCGCACAATCCTCTTCCTCCACGACGCGGGCCTGATCGCCCGGTACTGGGACGAGGGCGGCCGTGCGTTCCTGGTCACCCTCCAGGCCGCCGCCCGCCGGCCCTCCGGCGGGCCGCACGGACTGTGGCTGCTGTGCCCGATGGAGTCCCGCACCAAGGACCCGCATCTGGACGGACAGCCGGTGGAGGCACTGCGTAACGACGGCGAACTGGCCTACCTGGACGGTGGCTTCCTGAAACAGCCGGTGTAGCAGGCCGACGACTGTCCGCTTGTCAGCGGGATCGGCAAGAATGCGCTCATGGTGGCGATCATCAAGTGTCGAGATGACGAGAGCGAGTACCTCGGGCTTCTCGAGCGCCTGCATCAAGCCCGGCGGCACGACTGGGAGTGGACGTTCACACGTAGGCGTGACCAGTGGTCGAAGGGGAGCCATCTGCTCCTGATCGCTTCCCTGGACGCGCACGGGCGCTTTCGGATCACCCGCGTGGGGAAGTCCGTCCGCCGACGGGGGGCGAAGCACCAGGAGCAGCAGCTGAGCGTCACCCACGTGCGGCAATTGCGCAGACCCCTCGCGCTCGATGAGCTGCTCGACGGACTCACCCCGAGTCAGCGGCGCCACCATGTGGAGGAGGGCCAGCAGACCAAGGGCACGGGTGAGGCGCTACGCGCTCTGCTGTTGCGACTCCGGCCGGAAGTCACCGAGGCCGTCAAGCTGATCGAGGGGGCCACCGAACCCTGGAGCTTCGGGAGCTCGCGCGCGGCGCAGGAAGTGGCACTGCAGCGTGACGCAACGCTCGCCGTGACACGCATGGCAGGTATGCAGGTTCCTCGTCTGGCGGAGTGGGACCCGCCCGCCGAGGAGCTGTACGACGACAGGGTGCCGCCGCTGTTTCTCGACCTCGTGGGTGAAGGCAATGGGCTTGACGAGCCGCTGGACCGATCAGGGGGGTTTCAGCAGGAGCTGTCCGCTTCTTCCGACGAGATACTGAGCGAGCAACCGGCACTTGAGGACCATCTCGTCACGCACGACACCCACACGATGCGCGGATGGTTCAGCGACGAGACCAACCATGTGGCCTGGCGCGAGTTCCGTGAACACGGGCGCACGCTGCTGGTCGCGAACGCCAACCGCACCCCGGCTGAGCAGCTCCTCGGTTGCGACGTCATCTTCTACAACGTCTCGCGCCACAGCCTCGTCCTCGTGCAGTACAAGAAGCTCGACGCCGCGCGAGGCGGCTACTACTACCCGAACAGCGATGGGAACCTCGCCAAGGAGCTGATACGGATGAGGAGCTTGGACCGGTATGCGGAGATGCAGGCCAGTCTGGGCGACGAGCAGCGGCTGGACGCCAGCCCGAGCTGGATCAAGCTCTGCCATCCGCGTTCCGTGCTGCCGCACACGACGGAGATGATCCACGGTATGTACTTCTCCCGGCGGCAGTTCGAAGCACTGCGTGACGACGGGCGGCTGAAGGACGGGCGCCAAGGCGCCGTCCGGTTCGGCTACAAGAACGTCCCCGGCTACCTCGACAACACGCTGTTCACGCGTCTGGTGGAGACCGGTCAGATCGGCACGACCGGTACGAGCACGGACCTCGTGCGCCAGCAGGTCATCCGCAGCTTCCACGGACGGCGCAACCTCGTCCTCGCGGCGCTGAGTGGGGAGCAGCCGCCGCAGGCGAAGCGGAACGCGCAGCGCCGGGGCGGGTATTGAGGCTTTGACCGTCGAGTGCTCCGATTGACGGCTGCTCGGTAGCGGCCCTGGGGCGGCGGGCCGCCGGGTGGGACGCGGGCCCCGCCCGGCGGCTGCAGTTCGGTGTCAGCCGCTGGGCATACGTGGCACTCCGCCCCTGCGGCTGATGTTGAATGCCAGCCGGTAGATGTCCGGGATGTCGACCGCGCCTCCGCTGCGTCGAGTCATTACGCCCAGCTCGATGAGTTCCTCCAGCACCGCGGCGGAGCTGTCCAAGTCCCGTGGACCGCTGCCGGAACGCGAATCTTTCAGGTGTTCCCGTACCTCAGCGGTCATCGAGCCCTGGTGCCAGGCGTAGTAGAGGGCGGAGGGTTCCAGGGGGACCTGGCTGTTCTTGAGCTGCTCTACCGCGAGGGCCGCCCAGCCGATGTCGTCCCACAGCTCCTCCACCCGGTTCTTGGCGGCGGAGTGGATGCTCCCGCGGATGGCCTCGTAGTGCAGGGGTGTCGGGTGGCCTGCGTGCTGTTCACCGGTCAGCACCGCGGCTTTGCACAGGGCCTTCAGCCACGTCCGGGGACTGACCCGTCCCTTGCCGTCCTGGAGGTGGTTGGGCACCCAGGTGTAGGTGTGCCCCTTGCGCCGGTCCGTGCCCATGAACGGACCGGCGAGCGTGATGAACACCTCCTCCTGACGTTTCCCGTCCGCTAGGACATGGACGGGAGCGACGTGACGGCCACCCTGTTCGGTCCAGTTGCCGGTCGCCGCACGGAACATCTCGGCCTCGGGAGTGGTGTGGTTGCCCAGCTGGTGGAAGAGCAGCCCGTAGAGGTTCTCCCGGCTCCATTCCAGGTCTGCGGCGTTCGCGCCGAGTTTGGAGGCGTCGGCGAACATCTTCGGGGCGTTTTCATACATGTCCGGCCGTACAAAAATTTTGGCTCGCAACGTTCCAGTGGTGAGCCGCAGTTCGAGTGCCAGCCGGAACAGCTCGGACAGCAGCCGGTCCGTCTGTCCTCGCTCGCGGTGCAGGTGATCGAGGGCGTCGAAGAGCAGGACCAGCGTCTCCCCGCGTTCGCGACTGCGGCGATCGGCTTGGGCGATGGCTGTGTCATATTCCTCCGGGTTCGCACGCACCCACCGGACGCGGTCGGCCCAGCCCTTGATGTCCTGGACCTCGGGGACGTCCAGGGCCATCAGGACGATCGCCGACCACAGGTCCGCAGGGTCCACGCCGTCGTTGACGAGCTTCTCCCGCGTCCGCTTCATGGGAAAGCAGGGCTCACCCTCCCCCTTGTCCTCCAGCGCGAAGGCGGTGACCACCCGGGTGCGCCGGAGCCTGGGCATCATGTAGGAGGAGGCAGCGATCTCCCTGAGCCGCTCGTTGACCAGGGCCTTGGCCCAGAACGTCTTACCCGTGCCACGCGCTCCGCGCACCACGGTGATGTCCGGGTCCAGCGCCAGCCGGTGCGAGGACGGAGTGAACAGGGTCCGCAGATCGGGCTCGGTCGTGTTCGCGTCGGGAGCCGAGATGAGCGCGTCGATCAGCAGCGTGCGGTAGTCAGCGGGCGTCGGTTCGCTCATCACGCGTCCTCGTGCGGTTCGGGCAGCAGGCGTTCCACCGCAGTCGTGAACTTGCTGTATGCCGCTTCCACGAAGGGCAGCTCGGGCCAGCGGCGGCTGCGCAGCGGGTCGAGCCCCACCAGGTCGTTGCCGAAGAGGATGGGGATTGCCGCGTAGGGGGCGTCGTCCACATCGCCGTCGGGTGAGTAGAACGGCTCCTCCTCGTCCTCGTTCTCGTCGGGGAGGTTGTACAGGGTGTCCATGAACAGGTCGTAGGCATGTCTGCGGAGCGCACCCAGCCGTTCCGTGTCACCCGCCGAGTGGAACATTGCGCCCACAATCCTGATTCTTTCCCGGAGTTCGCGGGCGCGGTCGGGCCGGCGCTGCCACTCGGACAGCAGCATCCGGTAGCCCTCCCAGGTGGACGGGTTGTCCACGGCGAACAGCAGGGCGAGTCCGCTGAGCCGGGTGAGCGTGACGGCGGCGATGTCGTGTATTCCGGCGCGGCTGTCGAGCAGGACATGGTCAGGGCGCCGCGCGAGCCTTTCGACCTGGTCCTCGCATGCGGCGACCGCCTGCTCCAGCCGGACGGCGAATGGACGTGGGGAGGTGCTTTCGCCGGTGGCCGGCAGATCGGTGTAGATGCGGTTCAGTTTCGATAGGTAGTTGTACGGCTGCCCGGCCAGCGGCAGCCCGCAGGCCGGGGCGAGGAAGACCTCCCCGTTGCCGTGGTAGTTCAGCAGCGAGGCGCGCCCGACGAGTTCGAGGCTGTCGGCGTTGCTGACTGCGGCCTCCACGAGGTGGTCGACGATGCCGTGCTGCGGTCGGCCCGCCTCGTCCGAGAGCAGGTTGGACACCCCGGGGGACTCCAGGTCGAGGTCGACGACGAGCACGCACCGGCCCAGGTCGGCCAGGTGACGGGCGAGGACGGCGGTCGCTGTCGAGCGGCCGACACCGCCCTTGAACCCGTACAGGGCAACGCGCCGGTTTCGTCGGGAGCCCGGAGTGCCGGTCGCGCTGTCGTCGTCGCGCTGGAGCCAGTCTGTTCCTACGACCGTGCGTTCCAGCGTGCAGAGCCTCCCGACACCGTCGGCGCGTGGCTTCACCTCGGTGAGTTCCGGTGCGTCGAAGAACAGTTCCGGCGCGAACATGGAGTGTGCGGTCTGCACCGGTTCGACTCCGGTGAATGGTCGTGTCGCCTCGGCGAACTGAACGCGCAGTTTGTTGAGTTGCGGGGAGTCCGACGGGAGTTTTTGTTGTATGTCGTCGATGAGCAGTGAGGACCGGCCGAGCAGGTCACGGGCCAGTACGACGTCCTGGCCGAGCGCCGCGGCCTCCTCGGCCACCTTCTGCGCGGCCAGCCAGGAGCTGTCGAAGCCCGCGTGGGGTGTCGTCATGCGAGGGCCCCGGTTCCCAGCACCCGTGCCTGTTCGTGCGCGGCGAGGAGCTCGTACGCCGCCCGGAGGTGCCGGCGGAGATCAGCATCGCTGATCGCTGTACCGTCGCCGTACCTGTCGGCCACGTTCCAGTCGTGGAACGGGTTGTGACCGATCAGCCGTAGGAACAGGGTCCCCGTCTCGCGCGCTCGCCGGCGGTCGAGAAGCGTCGTCAACTGCCCCCACAGTTCCGGAAGGTGCTCGTGCAGGTACTCCGTGCGGGGCTGCTTGCGCCTCTTGCCGCCGGGCGGGTTCAGCTGTGCGTCCAGCTTCAGATCTTCGCTGTAGGGCCGCTGCTTGTCGTTGAGCCGGGACCCCAGGTAGTCGAGGAGGATCGCCTTGATCGCGCATTCGGCGGCCAGTCCCGCAGAATGATCGGCGGCGATGGTTAACCGGCGGTCGGCGGCCAGCCTGGCCGCGTGGTAGTGATGTCCGCTCGCATCCCGGAAGGCCGGTGGAGGGGCGGCGGAAGTTGTCGGAGCCGTCACGCCGATCACCCTATCGGCGTGATCGGCAGGGAAGGGAGCGTTTCCGCACCGGAGGCGCCCTGCGCCCATTGGGTGTGGCCTGTGGGCGTGGCCTGGCAGGATGAGGGGTCTGAGCGCGGTTGACCACGGTGGACGAGAGAGCTGTGAAAGACGGGCAGTGCTATCGAGAAGGAAGCGGTACGTGACGGACGTCAAGGCTGGTGTGGACCCGGCGGCCCTGCTCAAGGACCTCAAGCGCCAGGTCACGGCGCTGGAGGATGATCTGCGGGCGCGGGCCGAGTCCGTGGACGAGTTCCGCGAACGCCTGAAGGCGGAGTACCAGCGGTCCCGGGCTGCCCGGCGCACCGCGGCGACATACGGTGCCTGGCGTGACGAGCGGGTCACCCAGTCCGCGGCGGCCTGGGTGCTGGCCTGCGTCTTCGTCCGCTTCTGCGAGGACAACAGCCTTATCGACGAACCGTTCATTGCCGGCCCGGGGGAGCGGCTCGCGGAGGCCGAGGCCCGGCATGAGGCGTTCTTCCGAGACCACCCGACCAAGAACAACCGGGACTGGCTGTTCGCCGCTTTCCACGCCGTCGCCACCGCCAACGACACTGCGGCCGGCCTCTTCGACGAGGCCCACAACCCACTGTGGGACATCACGCCCGGCTATGAGGCGGCGACCGAACTGCTGTCGTTCTGGCGGCGGTGGGGCGCCGAGGGGGAGATCCGCTACGACTTCACCGATCCTGAGTGGGATACCCGCTTCCTCGGCGACCTGTACCAGGACCTCAGCGAGCACGCCCGCAAGACCTACGCGCTGCTCCAGACCCCGGTGTTTGTGGAGGAGTTCATCCTCGACCTCACGCTCGAACCGGCCGTCTCCACAGACGCGTTCGGTCTGGACCCGGTGTGGGAGGGCCCTGATGGGGAAGAACGGCGCGGCCTGCGCACCATTGACCCGGCCTGCGGCTCGGGCCACTTTCTGCTGGGCATCTTCCACCGCCTGATGGACAAGTGGCGCGCCGCAGAGCCGGGGACGGACATCTGGACGTTGGTACGACGCTCCCTGGAGTCGGTCCACGGCTGCGACAAGAACCCGTATGCGGTGAGCATCGCACGCTTCCGGTTGCTCGTGGCCGCCATGCGGGTGGCGGGGGCGCGGAGACTGAAGGACGCGCCACCGTTCCCGATCAACGTGGCGGTCGGGGACTCGCTGCTGCACGGGCGGGACGCGGCGGGTATCCAGACGGACCTGGACACGCTGTTCGCCGAGGTGCAGATCGGGCGTAAAGAAGGGGCGTTCGCCTATTCCACGGAGGATGTGTGGGAGTATGCGAAGCGGGTTGATTTGCTGGGACGAGGTTCTTATCACGTGGTGGTGGGGAATCCGCCTTATATTACGGTCAAAGATAAGCAGGAGAACGACAATTACCGTCTGTCCTACGACGCTTGCGCGGGTAAGTACGCGCTCTCGGTGCCGTTTGCTCAGCGGATGTTCGAGCTTGCGGTGAAGGGCGCGGGTGGGCGTGCGGGGGGAGGTGGATTCGTGGGGCAGATCACCGCGAACTCGTTTATGAAGAGGGAGTTCGGTAAGAACCTTATCCAGGATTTTTTCTGGAACCGGGTTGAACTGTCCCACGTCATCGATACGTCTGGTGCCTTTATCCCCGGCCACGGGACTCCGACGGTTGTCCTCGTGGGTCGGAATCGTGTACCCAATCCGGACCGGAAGCTCCGAGCCGTGCTGGGCGTGCGGGGTGAGCCTTCGCAGCCGGAAGACGCGGCGCAGGGGTCCGTATGGCAGTCGATCGTCAAGCAGGTGAGGGTGCCGGGGTCGGAGTCCCAGTGGGTTTCTGTAGAGGACGCGCCAGCTCAAGTGTTCAGATCACACCCCTGGTCTGTAAGTGGTGGTGGCGCAGGAGATCTGCAAAGCCGCGTTGCATTGGCACTTGCGACTCTCGGGGATCGTGCTGAATCACTGGGTATTACGAGTTTTACTTTGGAAGATGACCTGTACCTTCTGCCTGAGCGCAGTGCCAGACGGTGTGGTCTTAGTGCTGCTTGGACTCGCCCCATGGTGACCGGTGATATGCTCCGAGATTGGGCGGGTGGTGGTTTCGAATACGCGATTTTTCCGTACACCGTTGATATGACTCCAATAGCTGTTGAGGAGCAACCTCAGTTGCTTCGCTTCATGTGGCCATGCCGGACTACGATCTCGAACAACTTCCTCTTCGGTAGAAAAACAAAAGTAGAAGGCGGTCTCAAGTGGTCTGAGTATGGCCGCTTGACGAAGAGTAAACTCCGGACTCCTTTGTCGATTTCTTTTGCCTTCGTGGCGACGCATAACCATTTCGTGCTGGACCGAGGAGGGAAGGTTTTCAAGCAGTCTGCGCCCGTGATCAAGCTGCCCGAGGAGGCTAGCGAGGATCAGCACCTGGAGTTGTTGGGCGTGCTGAACTCTTCGACTGCCTGTTTCTGGCTGAAGCAAGTGAGCCAGAGCAAGGGGGGGAGTGGTCTCGGGCGCGGTCTACAGGACGAGGACTGGGAGGAGCGTTACGAATTCACCGGAACTAAGCTCCGAGAATATCCCTTGCCCGAACAACTTCCGTTGAAGCTCGGTCGGGATCTGGATCTTCTTGCATGCGAATTGGCGGGTTATGAGCCATCCGCTGTGAGTGAGGCGAGTGTCCCCATGCGGGGCACTCTTGACGCGGCACGTACCAGCTATGCCGCCACGCGGAACCGGATGATTGCCAAGCAGGAAGAGCTGGACTGGGAGGTCTACGGTCAGTACGGATTGCTCACTCCGTCAGAGGTGGCTCGTACCGTCGTGTCCGACCACAGTGCTTATCTGCCCGAGGTGCAGCTAGGTGAGCGGGCTTTTGAGATTGTGCTCGCGCGGAAGATGGCCTCAGGAGAGGCGGAGACTGTTTGGTTCACCCGGCACGGGTCCACTCCCGTCACCGAAATCCCTGCTCACTGGCCCGACTGGTACCGCGATATTGTGCAGGCGCGTATCGAAATTATCAACTCCCACAAGGACATCGCCCTCATCGAGCGCCCCGAGTGCAAGCGGCGCTGGTCAGCCGAACCGTGGGAAAAGAAGGAACGTACCGCGCTGCGGAACTGGCTGCTGGACAGGTGCGAGAAGCAGGAGCTTTGGTACGAGGTTCGCGAAGGGCTCAAGCGGCCTCGTCCGATGACCGTCAACTACCTTGCCGACCAGCTCAGCACAGACGTGGATTTTGTCTCCGTCGCCGCGCTCTACGCCTCCGACCACCTCGGTAAGCCCGACCTGCCCCTCGCGCAGACTCTCAGCGAAGTGATCGCCGACGAGCACGTGCCCTACCTCGCCGCGATGCGCTACAAGGACCCCGGCCTACGCAAGCGAGCCCAGTGGGAGGAGGTCTGGCGGCAGCAGCGCGAGGAGGACCGTACCGGGGAGCGGCTCGACATCCCGGTACCGCCGAAGTACACGTCCGCCGACTTTGCCCGTGCGTCCTACTGGTCGAACCGAGGCAAGCTCGACGTGCCTAAGGAGCGGTTCATCTCCTACCCCGAGGCGGGGCCCGACAGCGACTCGACGCTGATGCTGGGGTGGGCCGGCTGGGACCACAAGGACCAGGCGCAGGCGCTCTTCGAGCTGCTGGCCGCCCGTACGACGCGGGACGGCTGGAATTCCGAGCGGATCGTTCCGCTGCTCGCCGGGCTTCATGAGGTCATGCCGTGGGTCAAGCAGTGGCACGGCGAGTACGACGACGAGTGGGGTGACGTACCGGCCGACGAGCTGGAGGCCGAGTACGAGAACCAGCTCCGCAAGCGACAGGTCGGCGTCGAGGAGCTGAAGGCCTGGCGTCCAGTGCGGAAGACACGTGGCCGCAAGGCCGCGACGAAGCGGCCTGCCGTGGACGTGGAGTAGCCGCGACGCGTCAGGTGGGGCAGCGACAGGCGCTGCCCCACCGGAAGGTCACGCGCGCGAGTCGGTCGCCAGCGTCGTGAACGCTGACCAGGCATCGCGGGAGACGGCCAAGGACGGCCGCTCGGTGTCCTTCGAGTCGCGGACAAGCACGGTCTCCGGGCGTACAGCGACCTCGATACAGTTGTCACCGCCACCGCCGCTATAGCTGCTCTTGAACCAGGCCAGCTCGCTGGTGCTCATAGCGCTCCTCGCATCTCTTCCAGCAGGCTCACCGTGGCTTGATGGCTCAGAGCCTGCGAGCGCATCTTGCCATAGCGCTGGAGCACGTGACTCACCGATTTTGGGTCGCTGATGAGCATGCTGGTGCCGTGGCCCTCCACGTAACCGACCCAGCGGTGATCGGCCGTCTCGGCAAGGTACATCTCCCCCTCGAAGCCGGAGTGCTCCTCTTGGAGCAGGGGCATGACCTGAAGCTCCACGTTGCGATGCTGGCCCACTGCGATGAGGCGGTCGAGGAGTGCCTTCGTTACGGCAGCCCCTCCCATGCGACGCTCCAGCAGTGCCTGTTCGATGACGAAGCTGAATGTCGTATTGGGCCGATCGATGAGAAGTTGCTGCCTGGCCAGCCGTGCCGCCACTTGCTGTTCGGACTGCTCCTCGGTGAGAGGGGGAAGGTACCGGTCGAAGAGAGCTCGAATATAGGGCTCGGGCTGCAACAGACCTGGTACGACTCGGCCCTCGTATGCATACAGCGAGATCGCAGCCTCTTCGATCCCCGCCCACTGCAGGAACCACGATGCCAACCCCGCTTTCCGGGTCAGACTTTTCGCCGCTGCGCCCAGAACCCGTGCCGCGACCGCTCCCAGCGCCTGCTCCGACCGGTCCAGAAGCTCCCGTGGTGGGAAGCGCCTGCCCTGTTCGATCTTGGCGACGTAGGCGGCCGAGTACCCCACCAGCGAAGCCAGTTGCTCCTGTGTCAGGCGTGCTTCCTCCCGCAAGGCCTTGAGGACCGCGCCGAAGGTCTTCAGGCTGTCCGACAGTTCTGACTCGCAGTTGCCTCCCCCGCCCCCGCCTTGACCGACGTTCGCACCCGACCCGCCGCCGTTGTCCGTCGCCATCGCAGCCGCCTTCCCCTGTGCCGCCGGGCCGTACCCGTTCTGTGCCCGGACGCTTGCCGTACTGTGCGCGCTGCGCCACGCGCGACCCGCCCATCGTCACGTACAGCGACAGGTCGAGGCCAGTGAGTCAACCGATACAGCGTCATCTGTATCAGCGCCGGACCTGCCGACAGGGCCTGCACTCCTGACAGGGTGGCCGCCATGTCAGCCCCACGCGCCCCAAGCACGACCCCCACCGGCACGTTTGCGCAGTGCTTTGCCGCCACCCGGCGCGGTGCGCGCCTAGCCCGGTTGCTCGCCGCTCACCAGCTCGCGCAGTGGGGCCATCCGCGCGGCAGCGAAGCGCACGACACCGTCGTACTGGTGGTCGCCGAACTCACGGCGAATGCCGTCCTCCACGGCCGTGTCGTGGGACGAGACTTCGCCTTCTCCCTGTCCCGCGACGAGAGTCGGGGCGTCGTTCGGATCGAGGTGACCGACACTCATCCCGTCCGGCCGGCGCGGCTGGCTCCCGGGCCGGACGAGGCCGGGGGCCGTGGCCTGCTTCTCGTCGACGCGCTCGCCACCCACTGGGGTGTACGCGACCGCCTCGGCCCCGGCAAGACGGTCTGGGCCGAGTGCGCACTGCCTCAGGCTGCGAAGCCACAGCGTCGATGACCCTAGCCGCTCGGGGCTTCTCAACGAGAACGGTCGGGCCAGCACCGGCGCCCGGAGCTGAGCAGGACTGCCTGGCAGAGTTGGGCCGACGTGGCGTCTACCGGCCTGGCTGGCGGGGCAGCATTATGGAGTGACGGACCTGCTGCGGCGGGATACTGATGGCCAGTCAGCACAGCACGCGCGGTGAGGACAAGTTACCGGGCACCCCGTGGAGTCCCCCCACGCCTGCGCCGGACGGTGACGCGCCGCCCGGGGATGGCAAGCACCGCAAGGACGACGGCAACAAGGACGACAGTAAGTGACCGTGCGCACCACGCGGTGGGCCGCGGCGTTCTGGCAGTGTGAGTTCGCCGCGCTCCCGCGTGCCCGGTTCCTGCCGGACCTGATGTGGCCGCACGACATGGCCACCCGCACCGCGCGGCCGGTGGACCGCCGTACCGACCCCGACGGTTGGCGGTCCGCTGCCGACGCCAACATGCCGGTGGTCACGCAGTGGGACGACGGCCGGCACTCCGGCACCGCGCCGGGCACTGAGCCGACCAGCTCCGCGTCCATGCCGTCCGTGGTGGCCGCGATGCTCGCCGCCGCCGAGCTGAAACCCGGGCATCGGGTGCTGGAGATCGGCACCGGAACCGGCTGGACCGCCGCCCTGATGGCACGGCGGCTCGGCGACCAGGCGGTTACCAGCATCGAGATCGACCTGGACGTGGCCGCCGCAGCGAAGTCGGCGCTCGGCGCCGCCGGTCTGCACCCGCGGCTTCTCGTCGGCGACGGCCTCGCCGGGCACCCGGACGGCGCACCGTACGACCGGCTGATCTCCACCATGGGCCTCCGCGACATCCCCGCGGCCTGGCTGCACCAGGTCCGGCCCGGCGGGCTGATCGTCACCCCCTGGGGCACGCGCTACAGCAACGGCGACGTCCTCACCGTGCTCACCGTCAACGACGACGGCACCGCGACCGGCCGGTTCCTCCAGCAGCTGGAGTTCATGAAGGCCCGCTCCCAGCGCTACGCCCACCCGGCCTTCGCCCCGGACCTGGAACCGGTGGCCGACTCCACCTGCGAGGTGGACCCCTCGCTCTTCGAGCGGTGGCACCCTTTCGCCTTCGCCGCCGGGCTGCTGCTGTACGGCATGACCCACGCCGTGCAACAGCACGACAGCAGTGACCGCACCCTGTGGCTGTTCGCCCTGGACGGCAGCGCCTGGACCGCCGCGGTCCTTCCGGCCGACAGCACTACGGCCACCGTCCGGCAGGTCGGCGACCGGCGGTTGTGGGACGAACTCACCGCCGCCCACACCTGGTGGCGAACCGCCGGGGAACCTGACCTCGACCGGCTCGGCATCACCATCACGGCGACCGGCTGGACGGCCTGGCTCGACACCCCCGGCCACCCCGTGCGTGGTCAGGCTTGAGGCGTCAGCCACTCCCGTGACGAGTAGAACGTTGTGGTCCGACCCCTCGCTCCGGACCGCCTCAGCGGACCAGGTGCGACAGCCCGGTCCGCTACGAGATGAGGTACCTCCTCAGCGCCTGCCGCCACCCAGCCGGATGTCCTGCGTGTTGAGGCTGCCGAGCATCACCGTCCGTTCGTCGATCACGGCGATTTTCTGGTGCATGACGTGGACGGGCACGATCGTGTGGACGGTGGCCCGGAGGAGTAGGACGTGATGCGTTCGGTGGGGCAGCGTCAGGCGCTGTCCCACCGGGAGGTCACACGTATGAGTCGGCCACCAGCGTCGTTGAACGCCGACCAGGCATCGAGAGAATACGGCGCTGGACTGCACTGAAACCTCGACACAGTTGTCACCGTCACCACCGCTGTAGCGGCTCTTGTACCAGGCCAGCTCACTGGTTCTCATAGCCGCCTGGCTCGGTTGCTGGCCGCTCACCAGCTCACCGAGTGGGGCCATCCGCGCGGCACTGAGGCGCACGAGACCGTCGTTCTGGCCGTTGCCGAACTCACGGCGAACGCAGTCCTTCACGGTCGCGTCGCGGGACGGGGCTTCGCCTTCTCCCTGTCCCGCGACGAGAGTCGGGGCGTCGTGCGGACCGAGGTGACCGGCACCCATCCCGCCCGGCCGGCGCGGCTGGCTCCGGGCTGGACGAGGACGGGGGCTGTGGCCACTGCTGCCATCGACACCGCTCGCCGCCGACTGGGGCGTACGCGATCGCCTCTGCTCCGGCAAGACGGTCCATGCGGAGTGCGCCCTGCCTCAGGCGGCGGAGCCACGGCGTTGTCGGATTCTCTGTCAGCCGCGGGGTCTGGAAGCGAAGATCAGCAGCGGAATCCACGGCTTCCGTGCCGGGGCGTGGCGCCCGGGTAGGGGTGGAACCACTCCTCCCAAAGGCTTTCCTCCATTGCATCCGCCGTCAGAAACGTACGCGCCCTCTCACCCGCGGCGAACAGGCCACTCTTGAGGAATTCCCAGTCGTTGTCGAACCGGGAGATCGGTAGGGCCCGGTACGCTTCGTCCGTGTCAATGAACTCGGTGTCGTTCCAACCGATGTATTGCATCGCGTAGCCGAGTGCCACACTCTCGGCCAGGCACCGCGGTGTGGGGACCTCGCCGGTGAGTAGATCGGCCGCGAGATCGTCGTAGGCGCGGGCGCAGTGAAGCAGGAACCAGTCCGTCTGGGTTTCCGCACTGTCCGGAACGCCGCTTTCCCAGAAACCGCACTGGACGGTTACGTACGTCATATCGGCAAGGCTCCTCAGCTGACGATGAAGGGCGAACGCGGTCCTGGGCGTCACCTCGACCGTGCCACAGTTCTCGCATCCGCGGCCGTCGGGCTCGCAGACGCGGCACATCGCGCAGTCGTCGTCCACGGCGCACCCGCAGTCGGGGCAATCTCCGCAAGCGGTGGTGTCGAAGAGGGAGAAAATGGATACATTGGGCTGTTCCAGATTTTCGGTGAAAGCGCGCACGGTCTTGTAGGATCTCTTGGCTTCCGAATCATTTCGATGCCTGTACTCGATCGCGTCCGCAGCGTCGGTGATAGCCTTCCCAAGGGGCCCCGGCAGGGAAGCTGTGCGCCGACGAACCTCCGAGAGCACGCCTGCTCCTCCCTGGAGTGCCGCGTTGAGGCCGGCGGCGAGCAGTTGGCATTCGTCGCGGTTATCGAACGTCCCGATCTTCGAGAGCTCGGGGCCGCGGGGCGTCGCCTGCATGACGAAAAGCATGGCGCCTTCGCCCTTGGGCTGAGTCAGATAGAATTGCGATTGCGATGGGGAGGAGATATTCGACATGGATGTGCCTCCGAGTGGTGCACAGGCATCGAGCGCGGGCATGCGCGTGGAGCGCCGCCGCTGCGGACTCGTACCTATGGCGTGACAGATGAGGTGAGAGAAGCCGGTGGTCCGGGTGCGTCCGCGGACTCCTTGGCGAAAACACAGCTGGTGATCTGGCGACGAGCGAGATCCCGTTGCTGGTACGTCCAAGTCTGTCACAGGCGGTGGCCGGAACGCCAGCAGCGGTTCGCCGAACTCAGTTGTGGTGGAGGTGAGATGTTGCGCACATGCTCAGCGCCTGCCGCCCAGCCGGATGTTCTGGTTCCAGGCGTTGCTCCGGCCGTTGCGGTCGGTCTTGCAGACCGTGTCGTAGCAGCGCCAGAACCAGGTGCCGTTCTTGCGGCGGCGCAGTTCGATGCTGGTGCCGGCGCAGCGGGCGCACTTCGGCGGACGGGCGAACAGTTCCGCGTGTTCATGCTCCAGCAGCTTCCGGGCGAAGTGGCTGCCCCGCATGGTCACCATGACCTCGCGGGTCCACGACTGGGACAGGCTGTTGAGGCTGCCGACCATCACCGTCCGCTCGTCAATCACCGCGATCTTCTGGTGCATGACGTTGACGGGCACGACCGTGTGGACGGCGGCCCGGAGGTCCGCGATGAGGCCCTGACTGTTCGGGCGGGCCTGGATCCAGTCCGTGTCGTCGCGGATGAACACCGTGACGCGTACGCCCCGCCCGGCCGCCTCGCGCAGCAGCGGAAGGATGCCGCGCACTCGGTTGGCGACCCACGGAGCCCACAGCCAGACCGAGGTGCGCGCGTCGCGGATCTCGTCCTCGAAGGTGCCGAAGAACGTCGTCTCGTCATGGATGTCCGTCACCTCGACGTGCCGGGCCAGGACGTCGGCGAGGGCGGTTCCGAAGACGCCGAGTTCCCGTGCGTTCTCGTGCGGCGGGGTGATCAGCTGCGCGGCCCGCAGGCGCCGGACGCCGGGGGAGCCGACCAGCGCGGCCAGGTGGGTGAAGGCTGTGCCGTTCTTCGCGGTGCTGATGCGCTCCCAGCTTCCGATGACGTAGAGGCGGGTCTGCGCGCGGGTGGCCGCCACGTTGAACAGGCGCACACCGCTGCGTGTCCAGTCCGAGGCGCCCGGCCCTCGATGTGCCATCGACATCCACAGGTCGTGCCCGTCCGCGCCCTCGACCGTGTCGAAGACGACCACGGGGAACTCCCGTCCCTGGAACCGGTGCGCGGTGCCCACCTCCGCCAGTGGGTCACTGCTCTCCACGTCCCGCAATGCCTCCAGGGTCGCCTCCGCCTGGACTCCGTAGGGCGTGACGATGCCCGTGTCCTCGCCCATAGCGTCGTGGTACTCCGCGAGTGCCCTGGCGATCAGTGATCCGGCCGGCCACCAGCCGCTGCGGCGACCGGTCAGGTGGGGTCTGGCGAGTTCGCGAAGTCCGTCGGTGTCGACGAGGACGATTTCGGGGTCGTCGTCGGGCCGGGGCGCCACGGTCTGCCTGCCGCCCCGCAGCATTCCCCCGTACGCGAGGGAGTTGGCCAGGCGCATCACCGCCGGACCGAAGCGGTGCTGTTCGGTCAGGGTGACGCAGGCCGGATGCCGCTGGGCGTCTGCGGGGTCCTGGATACCGGAGTGCTGGAAGACATCGGGCAGCAGCCAGCGCTTGACGTCCGGTCGGTCGAGACTCTTCAGCCCTTCCTCGATGACCGGGCCGAGTTGCATGAAATCCCCGAGCAGGACGGCGGTTCGGGTGGCCTTCGCTGCCGCGAGGATCACCTCGGGCAGCGTCGCCGCGCCCGCCTCGTCGACCAGGACCACGTCGTAGGGGCCCTCGAAGACCGCCTTGTTGGTGCGGAACCGGGCGAGCGTGGTGGCCACCAGCTTCGCGCTTTTGATGATTTCACCCTGTGCGTTGCGGGCGAGGCGCTCGTACTCCTCCTGCACCTGCTGGAACTGCTTCTCCAGGGTGGGACGTCGGGCGGCGTCGGCCGTGACCTGGGGCCGTAAGCGCTCGGCGCTGGCGTGGCGGGCCGGCCAGTCCTGCTGTTCGGCCCGGGAGGTGAGTTCCGCCGCGTCCAGGACGCGGACAACGGCCCGTTCCAGCCGGGTCGCTGCCTCGCGGCGGGTGGTCACGCGATGCAGGGCGGACGTGTACGTGGTCTGGGCCCGGACGAGTGCCTGTTCCAGGGCGGTGATCCGCTCACGCGGGTGGGTGATACCGGCGACCAGGCCCGCCAGGTCCTTCTCCAGCGCGACGACATGAGCCCCGGCCGTGGTGCGCGCGGCCTGGGCCGCGCGGCCGCTCCGGATGGCGTCCTCTTCGGCGGCGGCCAGACGCTCGCGGAGTCTCTGCCGTTTCTCCCGGGAGCGCCACCGGGCCACGGACCGATGGGCGTCGAGCTGCTGCCACTCCGCGCGCAGGCGTTCGGCGTGATCCTCGGAGAGCAGGGCCTCGGCCTCCTTCCGCTCCGCTGCCTTGAGGATGCGGGACTGCTCCTGACGCAGCCCGTCGACCTCCGCCCACTTCCGGCGCGACTTCTGGGCCCCGTCCCGTCGCCGCTGAGCCTCGGCCACGGCCCGCTGTGCTGCCTCGTGGTCCGCCAGGGCGTCATCCAGGTCGGCCGCCGCCGTCTCCGCGCGCTGCCGGGCGGTCACCGGATCGTGGCCGGGCGTGCGCAGCAGCTTCAGCGCCTCGGAATGGGCCGCCGCGTCGAAGCGGACGAGGGAGCTGTCCAGCGCGGCGAGTTCTGCCGCGCGGGTGCGGATGTCCAGCAGTGTGGTCTCGATGAGTCGTCTGCGCTCGGCCGTCTCGGCCAGCCGCTCACGGACCATGAGCGGCAGTGACACGCCTGGGTCGTCGGCTACCTCCCGCAACTGCGGCGGGCCCACGCGGACGATGTCACCCGGGCCGTGCCGGTTCTCCTTCATCACGCCCCACAGGGCGTTGTCGACGGCGATGTTCGTGGCGGACACCAGCAGCACCCGGTCGCCGCGGGCGATCAGGTCGCCGATGGCACGCTTCAGCATCGTCGTCTTGCCGGTGCCCGGCGGGCCCCACACCAGGTGCACGCCCTGGCCCAGGCACGCGCGGTAGGCATCGCCCTGCGTGGGATGGAACCCGGGAGGGTCGGGGTCGGGCGAGGACGTGCCGCCGATCGCGCCTGTGGCCAGGACGCTCGCCAGTGGTGCCTCGCCCAGCCCGGCGATGCCGTCGCGCAGGGCCTCCACGAGGAAGGTCGGTGGCTGCTTGAGCAGCCACAGGTGTGCGTCCGTGAGTTCGGCGAACTCGGCGATCTTCAGTGTGAGGAGGGAGCCGTTCTGCACGGTCTCCGCAACGGCGAAGCCCGTCGTCTCCATGTCGTCCGGCTCCGGGCCCGCGAGGCGCAACGCGTCGAGCTGGTCCGGTCCGATGTCGGAGCCGCGCAGATCCACCGCGTACCAGCCGGCCTCCCTGGTGGGCACTGCCCGCCCCACGCGCCGCCAGCGCGGTGGCCTGCCCGCGCCGCCCGTGATCGCCACAAGCTCCCCCAGAGCCGTGACGATCTCCTCTCGCCACCCCACCGGCAGTCGCCTCCGCTCCCCGCCCCGGACTGATCCCCTGGCCCCCGGATCCGGTCTACCGCCCGGATCCGGTGCCGACCCTACCCAACGGGCACCAGCAGTGATCCGACGGGCACCGTACGGCACGACGATTCCGGAACGAGGGGCATGCGCGTCGGCTCCAGCTGGCAGGATTGGAGGGCGTCGACCAGCACGTGAGCCCTCCAGCCGAACCGCGAGCCGAGAGAAGGACTGATCCGCCTGATGCCCACGAGCGAGCTCCTGCTGAAGGACGTCATCGACATAAAGGAAGACGTCCATGCCGGCGACTTCAAGATCGAGCTCTCCCAGGGCTTCAGCGAGACCGACGCCCGGGTGGCCGAGTACGTCGTCACCGAGCAGCTCCAAGGGGCGTTCCGGCAGGCGCTGGACATCGTGGCGGCCTGTGCAAGATCGGGTCACTCGGAGGCGTCGTACCTGCACGGTTCCTTCGGCTCCGGTAAGAGCCACTTCCTGACCGTGCTGCACGCCGTGCTTAACAACCACCCGGCCGTCCGCACCAAGCCCCGGCTGGTGGAGGTCGTGGCCCCGCACGACGAGTGGCTGCGGCGCAGCCGGTTCCTGATGGTGCCCTACCACCTGGTCGGCTCCGCCGACCTCGACTCGGCGCTGCTCGGCGGCTACGTGCACACGGTGCGCGAAGTCCACCCCGACCAGCCGGTGCCCGCCGTGTACCGGGCCGACGCCCTGCTCGCCGACGCCCGCACCCAGCGGGAGTTCCTCGGCGACGACGTCAAGTTCCTGCGGTGGCTGGGCAAGGGAGGCGCCGCGCTCACGCCGGACGCCACTGCGCCGGTGCAGGCGGATCCCGATGACATGCCGATGCTGGACGGTGGCGCCGGGGAGCTGCCCGCCGGAACGTGGACCGGCGCCGACTTCGACCGGGCCTTCGCGGGCGGGCCTGACGACCCCTACCGCGAACGGCTGGTCTCCGCCCTGCTCACCGGCCCCATGGCCGCCTACGCGCAGGGTATGCGTGGGGAGGCCAGCGCGTACCTGCCGCTGGAGAACGGCCTCAAGGTCATCTCCCAGCATGCCCAGTCCCTCGGCTACACCGGAGTGGTTCTCTTCCTTGACGAACTGGTCCTGTGGCTCCAGGCCAAAATGGGCAACCAGGACTTCGTGCGCGACCAGGTCCAGCGGCTGGTGAAGCTGATCGAGTCGGGGGACAGCGGCCGGCCGGTGCCGATCGTGTCGTTCATCTCCCGTCAGCGCGACCTGTCGCAGCTGATCGGCTCGGACGTGGTCGGCGCCGATGTGACCAACCTCGAAAGCCAGATCGAATACCTGGCCGAGCGCTTCAACGTCGTCGACCTGGAGGACAGCAATCTCGTCGAGATCATCAAGCACCGGGTGCTCGCTCCGAAGCCCGGCATGGAGTCCGTGCGCGACGACGCCTTCAAACTTGTCGAGTCGTCAAACGACGACGTGCGCCAGATCCTCCTGGACGGGCAGGGGCGCACCGAAGCGTCCTGGGACGACTTCCGAGAGCTGTACCCGCTCTCGCCGGCGCTCCTCAACGTCCTCGTCGACCTCTCCGGCGCCCTCCAGCGGGAGCGCACCGGTCTCAAACTCGTCCAGGAGCTGCTGCGCCGGCGCCGCGAGGACCTGAAGCTCGGCGAACTCATCCCGATCGGCGACCTGTGGGACGTCATCGCGCACCGCTCCGGTGCCGCGTTCACGCCCCGGCTGCGCAAGGACGCGGAGACCGCCGACCAGTTCCACGCGCGGGTGCGCGAGGAACTGCTGCGCAAGTACAAGACCCCCGACGACAAGCGGTTCCGGGCCGACGAGCGGCTGGTCAAGACCCTGCTGCTGGCTTCGCTCGCGCCCAACGTGCCCGCACTGACCCGGCTCACCGGCACCCGGCTCGCCGCGCTGAACCACGGGTCGATCCGCACGCGCGTGGGAGACGCCGGTTCCGTCGCCGCCAAGCGGCTGCGGGAACTCCAGGTCTCCTTCGACGGCGAGCTGCGCAGCGACGGCGACCGCGCCGACCCCGTCTTCCACCTGCACCTCTCCGACATCGACGTCGAACCGCTCCTCGAAGAGGTGCAGGGCGTCGCCGACCAGCTCGGCTACCGACGCCAGTGGATCAAGGACCAGCTCTGGCGCGAACTCGGCATCCAGGACACCCAGCCGTTCGTGTGTGAACGGGATGTCGTCTGGCGCGGCACCAGGCGCACCGTCGAGTTCATCTTCGGCAACGTGCGCGACACGCATCTGCCCGAGGACGAGTTCGCTCCCCAGCAGCCCGGAAATCTCCGCATCGTCTTCGACTACCCCTTCGACGACGGTGACCACGGCCCCATCGACGACCTCCAGCGCGTCAACCGGCTGCGGGGAGCGGGCCGCACCGAACCCACGCTCGTCTGGCTGCCCGACTTCTTCTCCGAGCAGACCTCCCGGCAGCTCGGCCGCCTGCTGAAAATCAACTACCTGCTGGAGCGCGACCGGCTCGACGAGCACACGGCCACCCGCCCCGCCGAGGAGCGGACCCAGATCCGCAACCAGCTCAAGGCATCCCGCGACAACATCAGCGGCCATCTCACGGAGGTCCTGCTCCAGCTCTACGGGATCAACCGCGCCGAGCCGGACATCGTCGGGGCGACCGTGCCCGACGGGCAGCACCTGGTGTCCCTGCTGCCGGGCTTCACCCGCACCCGCCCCGAGCCGTCCGTCGGGTTCGAGCAGAACCTGCTGCTGCTCGCCGACGGCATGTTCGCCGCCCGCTACCCCAAGCACCCCGACTTCGACCCGCGGCTGACCCGCAAGGCCATCACCGCGCGGGAACTGAAGACCACCATGGAGTGGATCGCCAGGGCGATGGAGGACGGCTCCCGGCGGGTCGTGGTGGACAGCCATCAGCTGCCCGTCGTCAGGAAGATCGTGCACGCCCTCGGCCTCGGAGAGGTGCACGACGGACCGCTCAACGTCAGCAACGACTGGCGGCTGCGCATCAACAAGAAGGCCGCCGAAAGCGCCGACGCCGGTGAGGACCTGGCCGTCGAGACGATCCGTGAGTGGATCACCGACCTCGGCTACGAGGGCCTGGACCGCAACGTCACCAATTTGATCATCGCGACGTACGCGCTCCTCGACGACCGCACCTGGATCTACCAGACCCAGGTGGTGCCGCAAGCACCTGACCTGGACCGCATCGTCCCCGGCTACGGTCTGCGCGCCGTCGCCCTCCCCGACGAGGACACCTTCGCCACCGCACTGCGCCGTGCCGGAGCGGTCTTCGGGCAGAGCGTGTCGCCCGTCCTCTTCGCCAGGAATGTCTCGCGGCTCGCCGCGCAGGTGCGCGCCGTCGCCGAAGAACACCGCGCCGCGGTGGGGGAGGCCCGGACACTGCTCCAGGAAAACGCCGCACGACTCGGCCTCGCAGGGCCCGGCGGCGCGGACGCACCACGGCTGACGTCCACCAAGGCCGCCGCCGACCTGATCGCCCGCCTGCTGCGCACCAC
Organism: Streptomyces sp. ACA25; assembly: GCF_028200735.1. Classification (GTDB taxonomy): domain Bacteria; phylum Actinomycetota; class Actinomycetes; order Streptomycetales; family Streptomycetaceae; genus Streptomyces. The sequence goes on along the minus strand of NZ_JAQKPV010000008.1, from coordinate 142,274 downwards.
CGACGCCACCCTCCTCACGGACGAACTGGCCAACGCGGCCTATGACGTGACGGACCGGCAGGTCGGCGCCGCCCTCAAGCAGGCCCCCGAAGTGCTCCGGGTGCTGCGAACCCTGCGGGACACCCGCTGGTCCGACCTGGACATGGTGCGCGAACTCGCGACCCGCGACGACGGCGTCGGCGACCGGGCCGAGCGGCTGCTCGAATCCGTCCGGCGGGCGGCGAACGCCCACGAGGAGGATGAGTCCCTCGTCCCGGTGCTGGACTCGCTGCAGGAGTCGGCCGTGGCCCTCATGCGGGAGGCCACCCGGCTCGCCCAGGCGGCCCGGCCCGTCGAGCCCGCCCCCCGCGCGCAGCCGGACGTCGCACCGACAGCGGAAGACGTACGGCTCACCGCGCACGGCACGCCTCCCGTGCCCGCCGTCCCCGCGGAACCGGCCGGCGACGCCCAGCACTCGGGGCCTCCCGCGCAGGACCCGCGTACGGGGTACGCGGCAACGGCTGCCCGCGGCTCCGCCGGGTACATCGTCGAACCCACCCGGCTGGAGAGCACGCTCGCGGCGACCGTCGACGGACTCGGCGCCGACATCCGCCGCTTCCTCACCGCGCATCCCGGCACCCGGGTCCAAGTCACCTGGCAGGTGATCGAGGACGCCCACGACCGGGCCGACGCGGCTGACGCGGCCGGCGGCGACGAGAAGGGGACCGAACGCTGATGGCGCTCCTGCCCCAGGTGGGACGGCGCTCCGTAGAGGCACTCCTCGACCGGCACGCCAGGAAACTGGCCGAGCACAGCCTGGTGCTGATCCACGGCCAGTACGCGGCCGGCTCGGCCACCACCTTCACCACCGAGGTCGGTGAGCGGACCCGACGCGTCACCGTCCGCGACGAGTCCTCCGTCCTCGGCATCCTCGCTGCCTGGCACAACCACCGCGATGAGGCCGCGCCCGGCGACCTGCTCGTGGTCACCACCGGTGTCGACGACGACCAGCTGGGCTGGGACCTGCGCGGGCACGCGGTGCAGCGCCGCACCCTCACCGTGGAGAAGGCCGAGATCGTGGCGCAGCGCTTCGGGGCCGCCGGCCTGGACCTGCGCATGTACCGGGAGGACTGGCTGCTCCAGGCCCTCGTCGACGCCGAACCCGCCGGAGGGGGATGGCCGCGCAGCGCGGGCGTTCTCACCCGGGACGCCGCCCTGCGTGCCCTGGTCGTCGAACGGCTCGGGCTCCACCACCCGGACATCTCGCCCCACACCACGGCGGACGCGGCCGTCGACGCGGACGTGCTGCTCGCCTGGTCACGCACCCCCGCCGGGCCCCACCGGTTCGCCGAACTCCCCGAAACCGAACGCAGGGAACTGAAGACATGGCTCGGCGAGGTCGCCGGGCCCGCCGTACCCGTCCTGCTCACCCTCGCCGAGACCGGGCAAGGCCCCGACGCGATGGCCCTCGGCCTGCTCGGAGCTGCGCTGCGCGACCCCGCAGTGGACCCCGACGTGGCCCTCGCCGTCGGAGGACTCTTCGGCAAGGCCGGTCCGCGCCGGGGCGAGATCGGCGCCTTCACCGACGCGGTGGAGGGCACCCTGCTGCGCTGGATCGGAGAGGCCACGGGGTCGGTCGACGCACGGCAGAAGGTGTTCGCCGTGCTGCAGCGCGCCGACGAGCTGGCGCGGGACGCGGGACTCGCCGCGGGCCTCACCAGCAGCCGCTTCCTCATGTCCAGCTTCGCCGCCCAGCTCGCCGTCGTCGTCGAGGGCGCGCACAGGTCCCCCGCCCACGGGGAGGCCGCGCTCGCCGAGCTGGCCGGGCACGCCCTGGCAGGGCTCTTCCCCGACCGGGTGCGCGTCGCGGAGATGGCCGTGCGGCTCGCCCGCTGGCTGCGCCGGGAATCACCGGCCGTGACGTCCGTCGCCATGGGCGTACGCGAGCATGTCGCCGAATGGGGCTGGGCCGACCGGGCGCTGTCCGTGCTCTGGGCCGGCGATCCCGGCGGCGACCCGGCCGTCGCACGGAGCCTGCGCGACCTCTTCGAGGACGGCCGGGCCCGGCGTGAACGACTCGATGAGCAGTTCGCCCGGCACCTCGCAGGCTGGGCCCCGAACGCCACCGCCGGGCAGCCGGGCGGCTGCCTGGTCGTCGAAAACGTCCTCGACACCGTCGTCCGCCCGCTGGCCGCCGCCGCACCGCCGCTGGTGCTCGTGCTCGACGGGATGAGCAGTGCCGTCGCCGCGCAACTGGGCGAACAAGCCGAACGCGAAGGCTGGCAGGAGTTCGTCCCCCGGCCCGACGAGGGCGAACGGCGCGCCCGCCTCGCCGCTGTCTCCATGCTGCCCTCCCTCACCCGGACGAGCCGCGCCTCCCTGCTCAGCGGCGCGGCCACCCAGGGAGGCCAGTCCACCGAGGTCTTCGGTTTCACGTCCTTCTGGACGAAGCGGCGCAAGGACGCGGTCCTCTTCCACAAGGCGTCGATAGGAGGAGACGCGGGTCACTTCCTCGCCCCGGAACTCGCCTCCGCGCTTGCCTCCGATGCTGTCGTCGGCGTCGTCCTCAACACCATCGACGATGCGCTCGACTCCGGCCAGCAAGGACAGCGCACTGTGTGGTCCCTGGGCGACATCACCTACCTGCGGGAACTGCTGGCCGCCGCCCGCAGCTACGCACGCCCCGTCGTCCTCGTCGCCGACCACGGACACATCCTCGACCGTGGCCGTGGCCGCATCAAGCCCGCCGCGGACGGTGGCGGATCGGCACGCTGGCAGCCGGGCACCGACACCGGCGACGGTGAGGTCGTGTTGAGCGGGCCGCGCGTGCTCGAAGGAGACGGCACGATCACCGCAGCCTGGCACGAGGACATCCGGTACGCTGCCCGCCGGGCTGGCTACCACGGCGGGGCCTCCCTGGCCGAGGTGACCGTCCCGCTCCTCGTTCTCCTCCCGTCGAAGGAGCTCGCCCCACGCGGCTGGGATCCGCTGCCGCGTGAACAGGCCGCGCCCTCCTGGTGGAAGGCCACCACCTCGGCACCCGTCGAGATGCCTGAACCCCGCCCGGAACGCCCCGCGCCACGCGCCGGGAGACCGCCAGGACTTTCGCGCCGGCAGGACGAGGAGCTGTTCGGCGCCGACGACGTCCTGATGCCCGCAGGAGTGCCCGAGGCAGCCCCTGCTCCCGTGACCCTCGGCGGGCGCGTAGTGGCGAGCGAGGTGTACGAGGCGCAGAAGGAGTACGTCCGCAAGGCCCCCGAAGGCAAGGTCGTCGCCGCCGTCATCGACGCCCTGGCCGCCGCCGGAGGCACCATGTCGCCCGCCGCCCTGGCCGCCGCCATCTCGGCGACCGGCCGGGTGCGGCGCAACATCGAGGGATTCGTCGCCACCGTGCAGCGTCTCCTCAACGTCGAGGGGTACCCGGTGCTCGGCTTCGTCGACGCCGGTCACGCGGTCAAGCTCGACCTCGCCCTGCTGCGCGAACAGTTCCTGACCGCCGGGGCCAAGGCCCGGCCGCCGAGCAAGGACACCCCATGAACGCGTCGGCACCCGCCAGCCCTGTCCGCCTGCGCGAGGTCGTGGACGCGTTGCGGCGCGGCACCGTGCCGCAGGCCGGGCTGGACCTGCTCGCCGTCGGCCTGGGCAGGTTCGAGGCAGCGCTGGAGGACGACCTGGCCGGGGCGGCACGAGGCGGAGCGGCGTTCCACGCCATCCGCGGCGAGTACGGCTCCGGGAAGACGTTCTTCGCGCGGTGGCTCGCCGAACGCGCCAAGCGAGCCGGACTCGCCACGGCAGAGGTCCAGATCTCCGAGACCGAGACTCCGCTGCACCGGCTGGAAACGGTCTACCGCAGACTCACCGAGCGCCTGACGACCGCCACCCACCAGCCCAGCGCACTGCGTGCGGTCGTCGACTCCTGGTTCTACACGCTGGAGGAGGAAGTTCTCGACGCCGGGGAGGCGGACGAGGAGGACGAGGCGGCGCTCGCGGTGGCCGTCGACGCACTCATGGAACGTAGACTCGCTGACGTCGCCAGGACCACCCCCGCGTTCGCCGCAGCCCTGCGCGGCTACCGCCGGGCCGTGGCCGCCGGGGACGGGGCGACGGCGGAAGCACTCATCGCCTGGCTCGGCGGCCAGAAGTCGGTCGCGGCCTCCGCCCGCCGTAGCGCCGGCGTCCGCGGCGACCTCGACCACTTCGCCGCCCTCGGCTTCCTGCAGGGGCTGCTCACCGTCCTGCGTGACTGCGGCCACCCCGGCCTCCTCCTCGTCCTCGACGAGATCGAAACCCTGCAACGGGTACGCGGTGATGTCCGGGAGAAGGGCCTCAACGCGCTGAGGCAGCTCCTGGACGAGATCGACGCCGGCCGTTTCCCGGGGCTGTTCCTTGTCATCACCGGGACCCCGGCGTTCTACGACGGACAGCAGGGCGCGCAGCGGCTGCCACCGCTCGCCCAACGGCTGGCCACCGACTTCACGACCGACCCGCGCTTCGACTCCCCGCGCGCCGTCCAGCTCCGGCTGCCGGGCTTCGATCTGCCCCAGCTCAGCGAACTCGGCCGCACCGTACGCAGTCTGTACACGCAGATCGCCCGCCATCCCGAGCGGGTGACCGAGCGGGTCGACGACGCGTATCTGGCAGAGCTGGCCAGGGCTGTCACCGGCGGACTCGGCGGCAAGGTCGGCATCGCACCCCGGGTGTTCCTGCGCAAGCTGGTGGCCGACGTGCTCGACCGCGTCGACGAGTTCGAGGACTTCGACCCGCGCACGCACTACGCGCTCACCCTCACCTCGTCGGAACTCACCGATACCGAGCGGAACGCGGTCGCGTCCGGGGACGCCGGCGACGTGGAACTGGAGTTGCCGTGAGCGGCGGGGACCTGGACCCGGTGCTCATCCACCACCTCGCCAACACCCTGGGCTGGCGGAGCCTGCGTCCGCTCCAGGAGGCCGCCGTCACCCCGCTGCTCTGCGGGGACGACGCTGTCCTGCTCGCTCCCACCGCAGGCGGCAAGACCGAGGCGGCAGCCTTCCCGCTGCTGACCCGGATGGGGGGCGGGCGGTGGAGCGGCACCTCCGTCCTCTACATCTGCCCGCTAAGAGCCCTGCTCAACAACCTGCTGCCACGGCTGGAGAACTACACGTCCTGGCTCGGCCGCACCGCCGCCCTGTGGCACGGCGACACCACGTCCGGTGCCCGCAAGCGCATCCTCGCCGCACGGCCCGACGTCCTCCTCACCACCCCGGAATCGCTTGAGGCGATGCTGGTGAGCGCCAACGTAGACCACACCTCGTTCTTCTCCGGGCTGCGGGCCGTCGTGGTGGACGAGGTGCACGCCTTCGCAGGCGACGACCGGGGATGGCACCTGCTCGCCGTCCTCGAACGGCTCCAGCGCGTCGCCGGCCGACCGGTGCAACGCGTCGGCCTCTCGGCGACCGTCGGCAATCCGGAGACGCTGCTCACCTGGTTGCAGGGCTCTGGGGCAGGCAACCGACCGGGGCAGGTGATCGCCCCTGACCCCGGTGGGCCCGCGGCCACGACGACAACCGGGGCCGGGGCCCCGCCCCCCGCAACCCGCGTCCCGACCGCCGTCCCGCCAGGCAATGTCCAGCTCGACCACGTCGGCTCGCTCGACAACGCGGCCACCGTCATCGCCGCGCTGCACCGCGGAGAGAAGCGCCTCGTCTTCTGCGAGTCCCGGCGGTACGTGGAGGAACTCGGCGAGAAGCTCCGCGCGAAGGGCGTCACCACCTTCCTGTCGCACGCCTCCCTCTCCCTCGACGAGCGCCGACGGGCCGAGGCAGCCTTCGCCGACGCCCGCGACTGCGTGATCATCTCCACCAGCACCCTGGAACTCGGCATCGACGTCGGAGACCTGGACCGCGTCATTCAGATCGACGCCCCAGTCTCGGTCGCCTCCTTCCTCCAGCGCCTGGGCCGCTCCGGACGCCGCGAGGAGGCGCCACGCAACTGCCTGTTCCTCGCCCTGGACGAGGACGGTCTGCTGAGCGCGGCCGGACTGCTGCTCGCATGGGCGCAGGGCTGGGTGGAACCGGTCGTGGCCCCGCCGGAGCCCCGGCACATCGTCGCCCAGCAACTCCTCGCGCTGTGCCTGCAGGAGAAGCGCGTCGGTGAGCACCTGTGGCAGGAATGGTGGAACGGCCTCGGGCCCTTCGGCACATCGGCCGAGCCGATCGTGCGCCACCTCGTCGACCAGGGGTATCTGGAACGTGACAGCGGGATGCTGTTCATCGGTCCGGAGGCGGAGCGGCGCTTCGGGCACCGGCACTTCATGAACCTCACTGCCGTCTTCACCGCACCCCCGCAGTTCACCGTCCTGCAGGGGCGCGCGGAGATCGGTCGTACGGACCCCAGCCTGCTCACTCAACGGGTCGACGGCCCGCGCCGACTGCTGCTGGGCGGCCGGAGCTGGCAGATCACCTACATCGACTGGCGACGCAGACGCTGCTTCGTCGAGCCCGTCGACGGGGGAGGCAAAGCGAAGTGGAACAGCACGCGGTTCGGCCCCGTGGGTTCCCACAAGCTGACGCGTGCCGAACGCCGGGTACTGCTGGGCGAGGACCCGCCCGTGCGGATGACGAGACGGGCGGCCGGTGCCCTGCACCGGGCCCGCGAGGAGTATGTGGAGCGGGTGCACCCCGGGGGCACCCTGATCGTGCAGGACAAGAGAGGCCGGCTGCGCTGGTGGACCTGGGCGGGCCACCGTGCGAACGCGACTCTCGCCGCGACCCTCGACCCGGTCGTCGTACCCGGGCAGCACATCAACGAGCGCTGGATACGGCTGCGGGAGGACGTCACCGCGCGCATCTGGAGCGACGCGACACGGGATGCGACGGACCGATTGTGTCTGCCAGACGTCGACGAACGCGCTGTGCGGGGAATGAAGTTCGCCGAGGCCCTGCCGCTTCGTCTCGCGGAGGCCACCCTGTCGGCCAGGCTGGCCGACACCGAGTCCGCTGCCGCCGTGCTCGCCGAACCGGTGCGTTTCGTCCGGGGCGAACGGTGACCGCGTCGTTCAGTCGCGAGTGGACGGGCAGCAGACATGAGCAGCGCGAGCGCGGAGATGCACGATGCCATGATCACGATGCCCGAGGAGACGGCACGTGTGCTGACGCGCTTGGCTTGAGGAGGCTGGTACTCATCTCCCACCGCACGCGGACTGCTGCGAAACCAGGAGCCGCTTCGCCTCGCTCAACGACAGCGCCAGATCTTCAGCACCGGCGTCGTCGACCGGAAGCTGTGGCAGCCAGACATCCGCGAACCGCTGGGCCTCGGTCACGGCTGCACGCAGGACTTCCCACGCCGCGGACTCGTCAATGACCTGCCGTTTCCGCCGGGTGACCAGGGTCCCGTCCCCGCGTCGGCTGAAGTGCAGCACAAACGAACCGTCCACCCCCATGAACTCGCACTCACGGTCCGCCCTCGAAGCCAGTCGGCTCAGCCTGTCAAGCAGCTGGGCGACGGAGAGGTGGATCATCATGAGATGCCGGGGCCCGCCGTCCGTGGAGGACGCGGTGGTGTGGCTGCCTTCGACTCGTACATCTCCCATGTCGAAGCCGCTGGGAGGCGGGACTTCCTGCGGCGATACGGTGAAGGTGAAGTTCATCAGCTGTAGCTCCTGTCCGCCGGTAGGAGCCTGCTTCCGAGCGGCGGCGTCACGTCGGGCGATCTCTCGGGGGTGTCTCCCGGTGAAGTGGTGTTCAGCAACGTGCGGCCATCTTCGCAGGTACCGGAAGCGCGCGGGTTCCGAGGCGTTCGAGTGCGCTTGCTCGTGAACCTGCCCCGGCCGTCCCTGAGCGTGGCACGGGGTGGGTGGTCCGTCCTGCGCCAGGGGGGACAGACCACCTGACGGCGGCCACCTCCGTTTCGGACCGCTTGTCCGAGGGGTGTGTGACGGTGTCCTCGACCCGGCCGCCGGCCACCTTGCCGTGGTCCGACAGCGGTCAGGTCACCGTCACCGGACCACGAGGGGAACCATTATGATCGCCGCCACCACCGACCGGATCCGCAAGGCGGAGGCTTTCCGCGCGCTGCACGCCGCTGACCGGCCGTTCGTCATCGCCAACCCCTGGGACGCGGGCTCTGCCCGCGTGCTCACAGGGCTCGGGTTCGCCGCGCTCGCCACCACCGGTGCCGGCTTCGCCCACAGTCTCGGCAGACGGGACGGCCACGTCACCCGTGAGGAGTTGCTGGACAACGCGGCGGCGATCGCCGCCGCCACCCCTCTACCGGTCTCCGCCGACCTGGAGAGCGGCTTCGGGGAGACCCCCGAAGAAGTGGCTGAGACCATCCGGCTCGCCGCCGCCGCAGGACTGGTCGGAGCGTCGATCGAGGACTCCACCGGCCGGCCCGACGATCCCATCCGCCCGCTGGAGGAGGCCGTGGAGCGCATCGAAGAAGCCGCCGCCGTCGCCTGCGAAATGGACTTCCCTTTCACGGTGACCGCGCGTGCCGAGAACTTCTTCCACGGCCGGCCCGACCTGCCCGACACGATCCGCCGCTTGCAGGCGTACGAGGACGCGGGTGCCGATGTCCTGTACGCGCCGGCGCTGCCTGACGCGGATGCCGTGCGTGCGGTGTGCGCGTCGGTCAGCAGCCCGGTCAACGTCCTCATGGGTGGTGCCCTGCGGCTGTCCGTCGCACAGCTCGGGAGGCTGGGTGTGCGCCGTGTCAGTGTCGGCTCGGCGATGTCGCGCGCCGCGTACGGCGCCCTCGTACGTGCCGCCGAGGAGATCCGTGACCAGGCGACCTTCACCTTCGGGGCGGACGCGCTGCCCTACGCCGACCTCGAAGGGATTCTCGGTACTGGAGAGTGATCCCGCACCGAGACGCCCTCAACCCCGCTCACTGTCCGCCGTCCGCGTCTGCTGCTGCCTGCCGGAGGGCGGCCGATGCACCGTGCAGGAGGGGGTCACCGTGCCCGAAGACCGCCGTGTCGATGTCCAGTTCGGCCAGCCGGTGAAGCGAGTCGACGGCCCGGGCGCGATCGGTGTTGAAAACCCCCAGCATGGTGTGTCCGACGTTGGCCACCGCATCGCCGGTGAACAGCACCTTCGGCCCGGGCAGGTGAAGCGCGATCGAGCCGTCCGTGTGCCCGGGCACCGCGACGATCACTGCCCCGCCGCCGAAATCCAGCACATCGCCGTCGGTCACCTCCCGGTCCACTGTGCACGGCGGGGCCGGTGGGAGCGCCGGGATCGCCGCCCGGATCGGCACTTCGAACTCCTCCAGCACGGGGGGCGCTCCGGTCACCTCCCCCCGGATCACCGGTGCCTCCAACCGGTGCGCCACGACCTCCGCGCCGTGCCGGGCGGCCAGCTCGGCGGCCGAACCGGTGTGGTCCTCGTGCCAGTGCGTCAGCACGATCCGCCGCAGCTCGCCGTCCAGCACCTCCTCGATACCCGCCGCGCAGCCGACCGTCCCTGTGTCGATCAGGGTCAGCTGCTCGCCGTCCCGCCACAGATACGCCGCCCCCACGGGGAAGGCCAGCATCCGTAGCCTCGGCAGTACTTCGATCACATCCATGCCCCCAGCCTGTACGGTCGCCCGCACCGCCATGCGGCCGTTCGCCCACGGCGCATCAGGAACGGGAGACCGGGTAAGTACGCCGGAGCGCCTGCTCCAGGCTGCAGAACCTGGTGACCTCTCTGCGTAGCCTCGGCCCTATGCCAGAACACACGATTCGCATCCGGGGCGCGCGAACCAACAACCTCAAGCGACTGGACGTGGACATCCCGCGCGGCCGGCTGGTCGTGTTCGTCGGTGTGTCCGGGTCGGGCAAGTCGTCCCTGGTGTTCGACACGATCGCGGCGGAAGCGGGCCACCAGCTCAACGAGACCTACCCGCCGTTCGTGCGGAACCGGCTGCCCAAGTGGACACGCCCCGAGACCGAGGGCATCGCAGGGCTCTCGCCGGTGGTGGTGATCGACCAGCGCAGGATGGGTGGAAACGCCCGGTCCACGGTGGGCACGGTCACGGATACCTGGACCTATCTGCGGCTGCTGTTCTCCCGCATCAGCTCGCCGCACGTGGGGGAATCGAACCGCTTCTCGTTCAACGACCCCACCGGCATGTGCCTGACCTGCTCGGGGATCGGCGAGGTCGTGGTCAGTGCCGTCGACCGGTTCCTGGACCTGGACAAGTCCCTCGCCCAGGGGGCGATCCGGCTGCCCGGGTTCGGCGACGGTGGCTACTGGTACGCCCAGTACGCCGACATCGGCGCTTTCGACGCCGGCACTCCGCTGCGCGAATGGACAGCGGACGAGCGCCAGGCCCTGCTCCACGGCGGTGAGCACGCCGCACGCCTGGGAACGAAGACCCCGAAGGATTACGAGGGCATCGTGGAGCGGTTCGAGCGGATCCACCTGCGCACCACCGACAACCTCTCCGACCGCAAGCGCGAGATCATCGCCCGGTTCACCCGTTCCGAGACGTGCCCCGACTGTCTCGGCGACCGCCTCAACGAGGCGGGCCGCACCGCGACCGTCCTGGGGCACACCATCGGCGGGATGGCCCGGATGGAGATCACCGAACTCACCGGCCTCCTCCAGCAGGTGACCGACCCCACCGTCGCCCCGGTCGCAGCCGCCCTGGGGGACCGGCTGCGGGCCATGGACACCATCGGGCTCGGATACCTTCACCTGGGCCGAGCCACCACCAGCCTCTCCGGCGGGGAATCGCAGCGCATCAAGACCGTCAAGCATCTCGGCAGCAGCCTCATCGAGTTGCTCTATGTCTTCGACGAGCCCACCGTCGGCCTCCACCCGCACGACATCGACTCGATGGCCGGCCTGCTGCGGCAACTGCGCGACAAGGGCAACACCGTCCTCGTCGTCGAGCACGACCCCGCCATCATGGCGATCGCCGACCAGATCATCGAGATCGGTCCCGACGCGGGTGCCGACGGCGGACAACTCGTCTTCCAGGGCACCTTCGAAGAGCTGCGCGCGGCAAGGACAGCGACATCCACCGCCCTGGACCGGCGCACACCGGTCACCACCAGCCCGCGGACGGCCAGCGGCACGATCACCGTGGCCGACGCCACCCGCAACAACCTCAGGAACCTGACCGTCGACATCCCGGCCGGGGTGCTGACCGTCCTCACCGGAGTCGCGGGGTCGGGCAAGTCCAGCCTGGCGGCGGAACTGGTCGCACAGCACGACGCGGTGGTGATCGACCAGAAGCCGGTCAGCACCAACCGCCGCTCCACCCCCGTCACCTACACCGGAATCGCCCCCGCTGTCCGCAAGCTCTTCGCCCGGCACAGTGGCGTGCCCGCCGGCCAGTTCAGCGCCAACTCCGAGGGCGGCTGCCCGGATTGCAATGGGCTGGGCGTCATCCGGACAGATCTGGCCTTCATGGACGGCCAGGAGACCGTCTGCGAGACCTGTGAGGGACGGCGGTTCACCGAGGAGGTGCTCCGCCACCGCGTCAACGGGCTGTCCATCGCGGACCTGGACGACCTGACCGTCACCGACGCCCTCGGACAACTGCCGGACAAGCGCATCCGGGAGGCGCTCCAGCACCTGGAGCGGGTCGGACTCGGCTACCTCCGCCTCGGCCAGCCGCTCACGACGCTCTCCGGCGGCGAATGCCAGCGCCTCAAGACGGCGAAAGAACTGCGCGTTGCCGCCGAACCGGCCCTCTACGTCCTCGACGAACCCACCACCGGCCTCCACCTCCGCGACATCAGCGTCCTGCTCGACGTCCTGGACCGGTTACTCGACCAGCGCCACACCGTGGTCGTCATCGAGCACAACCTCGACGTCATCCGGCGGGCGGACCAGCTGATCGACCTCGGCCCGGGCCCCGGCAGGCACGGTGGCCGGATTCTCTACCAGGGGCCGGTCACCCGGATCGAGGGAACCGTCACCGCCGCCGCCCTGAGAGAGGCATGATCGGCATCAGCCGTGGGGCTACCGTCACGGTGCACGGCGTACTCTCCACGGCTGAGATGGACAGGTGAGCGATGCGTTGCACCGTTTCGCTGGGATGACAGAGACCTTCGACAAGCCTCATCTTCCCAGTTCAGAGGGCACTTTCGCGCTTCCGATCAAGATCCGGACACCGCAGCAAGTGAAACGCGCAGGCTAGTGGACGCCGACGATCGCGACCTCCTCGAAGGGTGGGTGACGAGTTGCGGGGCCGGACTGCTGGTTCCCCTCACTGAGCCAGGCGTGGGCACTCATAACCAGTAGCGACGTAATTGTTGCACAGGGTGAGTGTTGCTGTCGGGGGACTTCTGCCCGGGTGCGGGGCGGTGTTGTCCGGGTGTCCGGCCGTGACGTGAGCGGTCCTTGGCGGGTTGCCAGGTCGGAGACGGGATGAGTACGGGCACGGACTGACGGAGCGGTGGTACGGGATGTCAACACGACCGGAGTGGAGCGCAGAGGACCCGGCGGGCTCGGAGGAGGCTGCGGATCTGTTCCGCGCCCTCGGCCGACAGATCAGGACCGTACGGGAGCGGGCCGGCCTGAGCCAGAAGGAGTGGGCGGGCGGGTCGGATACAGCATGGAACAGATCTCGTCGATGGAGTGCGGGCGGCGGACCCCGCAGCCGGAGTTTCTGAAGGTCGCCGACGAACTGCGGGATTACGGGGTACTGCTCGCGGTCGCGGCTGAGGATGTGGAAGAGGCAAAGAACGCAGACGGGTGAGGCATCCGGAGTGGTTCCGGGACTGGGCTGCGCTGGAGGCCCAGGCCGTGGAACTGCATGACTACAGCTGCCTTGCCCTTCCCGGTCTGCTCCAGACCGAGGTGCACGCACGTGCGGTTTTCAGCGCGGGGCAACCACTGCTGGACGAGGAGACCGTCGAACAGAGAGTGGCGGCCCGTCTGGACCGGCAGCGGTTGCTCGAACGTTGGCCCGCACCGTTCGTCACGTTGACCATCGAGGAATCGGTATTGCGGCGCCCCCTCGGAGGGTGGGACAAACAATTGGAGGCACTGCTCGGATTCAGTCATCTACGCAATGTCGCGCTCCAGGTGCTGTCGATGGATCGCACCGAACACCCAGGTCTGGGTGGGCCCTTCATCATGCTGACTCCCAAGGGGCGGCAACAGTTGGCGTATCTTGAGGTGCATCACGTCAGCCGCCTGATCACCGATCCCGACGAGGTGCGAATCCTGGCGGCACGCTACGGCAGCCTCAGAGCCCGGGCCCTCACTCTTGGTGAGAGCGGGGCATTGATCGACACGATGCTGGGGGAACGATGAAGTACGAGCACGCGCAGCTCCAGTGGTTGAAGAGCAGCTACAGCAGTGGAGAAGGCGGTGCCTGCGTGGAGGTCGCCGCCGACGGAGCGGCGATCCGTGTACGCGACTCGAAGAAGCGCGGCGGCCCACAGCTCGCCTTCTCAAGCGTCACGTGGGCCGGGTTTGTCGCTGGCGTCGGGCGGGAGCGGCCGAGCTGACCGTGTCCGTGGTGCTGCCCCTTCCGCCGTGCTCGGGCGCGGTGACGAGGTGGCGAGGTGGGTCCATTGCCTCGGCGGACGCGTGACTTGGCGGTTCGTATCGTGCCGACCTGGACCCGCCCCCACGTATCGATCCGAGCGTCCAGAACGTCTTGAGCCGGAGCAAGGAGTATCACCGCATGACGCGCGAGGCCGCGAGGAGCCGCGAAGCAACGCTGGGCCTGCGTGCCGCCGGGTCCCTGATCGGCGTGCCGGCCGGGGAGATCGTCCTGCGGGACGAGGGGACGAGGACGGACTGGAAGGCCGAGGTCGGGTCCTTCCGCCTGGCGCCGCACCCGGTGACCCGCGAGCTGTATACCGCCGTCTGGCGAGAGGCCCCCGTGAGCACGGCCGGGCCGCGGACACCGGTGACCGAGGTGTCCTGGAAGGATGCCGTCCGGTTCTGCAATCTGCTGTCGGAGGCCATGGGTCTCGCCCCCTGCTACGCGGGGGGCGACAACCCCGACGCGGAGGGCGTGGTCTGCGACTGGGAGGCCGACGGCTACCGCCTCCCGTCCGAGGCGGAGTGGGAGTACGCCTGCCGGGCAGGGAGCCCGGACGTGCGCCACGGGGAGCTGGAGGAGATCGCCTGGTACCGGGGGAACTCCGGTGAGCAGGTGCACGATGTCGCGACCCGGGAGCCGAATGCCTGGGGCTTCCACGACATGATCGGCAACGTGTGGGAGTGGTGCTGGGACCTCTACGACCCCAGGGTCTACGGCCCCTACCGGGTGTTCCGTGGCGGGGGCGCCTACGACCCGCCCCGGGCCTGCCGGGCGTCATGCCGCCGCAAGAGCCACCCGACCCTCCGCATCGACGACCTCGGCTTCCGCCTCGCTCGGTCCGGGCGGGGCGAAGCACACGGCTGACCGCCCGGCCGGGCCCGCGCCCACCGCCGGGCCGGGGCCACTGCTACCGGGCCCGGGTTCGGGCCGACACGCCCGTGGCCGGCGGCCGTGGTAGACCTGCTGCAATGACCGACCCCGAGGGCACGTCCGCCCACACCCTGGAGGCGCTGCAACGCCGCCTCGCCGGCTTCGCCGCGGCGCGCGGCTGGGAACCGTTCCACACGCCGAAGAACCTGACCGCCGCGCTCACCGTGGAAGCGGGGGAACTGCTGGAGATCTTCCAGTGGATGACTCCCGAGCAGTCCCGGGCGGTGATGCGCGAGGCGGACAGCGCGAGCCGGGTGGAGGACGAGATCGCCGACGTCCTCGCCTACCTGCTGCAACTGTGCACCGTGCTGGACGTCGACCCGGCCCGCGCGCTCGCGGCCAAGATCGACCGCAACGAGCTGCGCTTCCCGGCCCCTCCCGGAGCGGCCGGCGGCCGGGAACCGGGCTGACACCCCGGCGGCCGCGGCACCTGTTCCCACCGAACGGCCGTAGTGCCGGACGAGATGCCGTATCCGATCGGAAACGATCCCGGAGAATGTCGCGGGCTTCTCATGGAGACGTCCGTAGGACGCCGCCGCCCACGGTATGACCAGGAAAGGACACCCCTGTGCATGAAGTGACGTGTCACCGCGTCGAAGAACATCGGATCGCCCGCGCCCTGGAGGACATCTGGAGTCGCTCGTTCGCTCAATGGCACGGGGTGCGCTACGGCGACGGGTTACTCAACGAACTTCTGATACTCGCCGACGATCTCGTCGATCACGTGGCTGCCTGCTCCACGCAGGACCCGACCCTCAGCGGTGCTTCCGAGCAGCTTGCCCTGCGGACCGCGGCAGAGTGCGCGCTGGGGGTGCTGACCATCGGCTGCTTCCCCGGTGGTGACTTCGGCGTTCCCTTCCCTCTGATCGACGAAGAGCTCACCAGCGAAGACATGGATCTCACGGACGCGGTGGATCTTGCGCCGACCGCGCGGACGTGGGTGGACGCGTTCAGGCTGTGCGTCGTCAGCGGTGTACTCGGGGAGTGGAAGCGGGCGATCGGTCTGGTGATGCGGAAGGACTACGCGCCCGCCATCCACAAGGGCCTGCCGTACTCACGTCTCACGTCCGTCTCGGATCCGGCGGAGCTGGTGGAGATGGACGTGCTGTGCCGCTACCTGACACCGTCACCCGGTCACCTGCCGCGCGACTGGCCCGTGGTGACGGTGCGCAAGCCGGACGGCGACGAACGGCGGGAGGCAGCCCGGTGCCTGGACGCCCTCAGCGCACTGACCCCCGACCAACTGCTGCTCCGGGTGCTCCTGGAGGACGACCAGCCGGCTTTCGAGCAGGCGCTGGCCGGTCGACTCGTGCAGCACCGCGAGGGCGCGTCGGCCGATGCGGCACCCCGGAGCCTGTTGCCGCTGGGTGCGCTCGCACCGGCGGCGCTGGCCGTCCAGGTGCATGGCTGGCAGTTGCACCTCAGGTCCGGCTACCTGCCGCATGGCCTGCTGCATGCGCTGGACAAGGCCCCTCAGGCCCGCAGCTGACGACACCAGGGCTGTGCCGGGTCACGGTCATCCCGGCCCAGCCCCGGTGTCCGGCGGGCATCCGTCGTGCCGGCGGGGTTCGTCCGAGCTCGCCCTGCACCGGATCGGTCGGCGCGGGTCCCGGAAAAGAGCTGGATTCGAGCCCGTCCGCTGCGCTACCGCGGCACTGTTACGGCAACGTCGTCCACGGAAATCTTGTCGGCCCCGATCCGCCGTATGCGTTCGGTGCCCCAGTCCCCCAATGAGGCCAGGGCCACGTTGAGCGAGGCGCCGTGCTCCGTGAGGGAGTACTCGACCTTCGGCGGCACCACCGGGTACACCTCGCGGTGCACGAGCCCGTCTTCTTCCATCTCCCGGAGGTGCTGGATCAGCATCTTCTCGCTGACGCCCGGCAGACCGCGGCGCAGTTCGGCGAACCGGCGGGTCCCGTGGTGGTCCAGCTCCCACAGGATCAGCGACTTCCACTTGCCGGCGACCACGTCCATCGCCGCGTCGATTCCGCAGAAATAGGGACCGCGTCGTCCTGATGTCGCCATCCGCCCCCCAGAGCGTACTTACCCGCAAGTGCGTACCTGACTATTAAGTCCGTACTGGTCAACTCTACTGGCCCCGGAGAGGATTGAGCCGACCGACCAACAACTGAGGGAGCCCCCGAATGACAGCCGACAACAGCGTCCAGGTGAGTGTCCTCGGGCTGGGGGCGATGGGGAGTGCCCTTGCGGGTGCCCTGGTGAAGGCCGGATACCCGACGACCGTCTGGAACCGCTCGCCGGGGAAGGCAGAAGCACTCGTGGCGCAGGGAGCGGTGGCCGCCGCCACGGCCGGCGACGCGGTACGGGCCGGCCAATTGGTGATCGTCTGCCTGCTGGACCACGCCTCGGTCCATGAGGTGCTCGATCCGCTCTCCCCCGAGCTGGCCGGCCGCACCCTGGTCAACGTGACCACGACGACGCCGGCTCAGTCACGGGAGTCCGCGGCCTGGGCCGCCCGGGCCGGCGCCGCGTATCTGGACGGCGGCATCATGGCCGAGCCAGCGATGATCGGTGGGCCCGGGTCGTCGATCCTCTACAGCGGATCGGCCGATGTGTTCCATCAGCACAAGCCGCTGCTCGACCTGTGGGGAACCAGTACCTACTTCGGTGAGGACGCCGGACTGGCGTCCCTCTACGACCTTGCCCTCCTCGCCGGCATGTACGTCATGTTCGCCGGCTTCATGCACGGTGCCGCCATGGTCGCGCCGGAGGGTGTGACGGCGGGTGAGTTCGCGGCTCTGGCAGTGCCGTGGCTGACCGCCATGACCGGGGCCCTGCCGGAGTACGCCGCGGTCATCGACGGCGGGGACTACACCGTCGAGGGGCAGCAGAGCCTCGCGTTCTCCAACCTCAGTGACCTTCTGGCCGCCAGCTCCGACCAGGGCGTCAGCACCGAGGTGGTCGCCATGGTGCAGCGGCTCATCCAGCGCCAGATCGACGCGGGCCACGGAGCGGAAGGCTTCGCCCGCATCATCGAGAGCATCAGGTGACCCGGCAGCCGGACGGCGTGATTCCGGTGGAAGCTGCCGGGAACCGCCGTGCCGGGGCCCAGCGGCGGGCCCCGGCACGGCGGCAGTCGCTCAGATGCCGAATGGTGCGGCGTAGTGCACGGTGCCGCCGGGCAGCGGGTGAGCGGCGTCGAGGGTGAGGGCCATCATGGCCTCGTCCGGGACGTCGATGCTGAGTCCGATGCCGTACGCGGAAGCGCGGGTGAAGCCGAACCTCGGGTAGTACGACGGGTGCCCGAGGACGGTGACGAAGTGCTCGCCCAGCTCCTTCGCGGCCCGCAACGAGGCGCGGATCGCCGCGGAGCCGACGCCGGCCCGCTGGGTTTCGGGCCGGACGGCGACGGGCGCCAGGCACAGGGCCGGGGTGTCGTCGATGTGGCAGCGGGTCAGCAGCGCGTGCCCGGCGGGCTTCCCGTCCCGGTCGGTGGCGACGATGGACAGTCCGCCGATCCACGCGGGGTCGGCGCGCAGGGCGTCGACGAGGTCGGCCTCCAGCGGAGTGTCGAACGCGGCGAGGACGATGTCGCGAATGGCGGGGATGTCGGCGCTGGTCTCAGCGCGCGTGATCCAGTTGATGCTCACGATGGATGAAGATCCGTTTCCTGAGGGGTTCGTGTGGGTGGTGCCCCGCGAGCTCACGCTTCCAGCGAGGGCGTATCCGGTGGAGAGGTCAGGCCACAGCCCGGGACGTGAGGAGAGTCCGGGGGAAGCGCACAGCAGTGGCCTTGGGCGCGGTCATCAACCTCACCTCCCCACATTCCTCGAGCCGGATCACACGAACGCCGGGCACTCTACCCCTCGTCCGGCAGGGGATCAACGCGACCGGGCACACCGGCGGCAACCGGTGGAATGGTGTAGTTCGGGCGGAAGAGGTTCCGCGGGTCGTGGACGGCCTTCAGTCCTCAAGGCTCCGCAGGTACACAACTCCAGGGCGGCCGGAGAGCAGCGTCTCGCCCGTGACGGTGAACCCTGCACGGGCCAGCACGGCTCGGGACGCCGCGTTGTCGAGCGTGGTGGCGGCCCGCAGGGTGGTCAACCCGTACCTGACGTCGGCAAGGCCGCACACTTCCCGCACCGCCGCCCTGGCGATCCCCCGGCCCGCGGCCTGCTCCGCGATCCGGTATCCCAGTTCGGCGCCGCCGTCCGACACGTCCACCAGGTTGACCCGCCCCAGCACCTCGCCCGCAGCGCCCACCAGCACGTGGAAGTAGCAGACCCCGGCCTCCTGCTCGGCCAGCAGGGCACGGTGCCGCTGGTCGAACCGGGCGAAATACTCCTCACCTCGGTCAGGGATGGACGCCGCGAAGTAGGCCCGGTTTTCCCTTTCGAAGGCCAGGAGCGCGGGGGCGTGCTCCGCACGGAGCAGCTGTAGCTCAGGCACAGGGAGGACGGTATACGGCTATACCGTCCTCCCGCGACACATGGGTACGGCTGGAGGAAGAGCCTCTGACGGGCTTCAGCATCCCGACCAGCGAGCGGTTTCGGCAGCCGTGTGCGCTGCCGTGAGCGCAGGAGCCGCGGGGGCGCAGGCTCCCTCGACCGCTGTCGGCGTTCAGGTGCGTGACGAAGTCGCCGTGTCTGGGTGCGGCGCCGCGCCGGTGAAGGGGTGTGTGCGCTGTACCCCGGCCACGGCAGTGGGGGACAGTCGTACGGAACTTTCGACTGGCGCTCCCTCACCGGCCCCGATGACTTTCACCGGTCCCGAGAGGTGGGTCAGTCGAAGAGGGCAATGAGCCCGTTCACCCAGATCGCGAGAAACACAAGGGCAGCCACCAGGCATCCCGCCCCCGCCAGGAAGTCGGCGAAGGTGCTTTCCCTGCTCTCTTCCTTCTCGACGGAGAGCGCCGTTCCCCAGTCGACGGGGCGGCCCATGGCCTCGGAGCAAGCCGCTCTTACCGCCGCCAGCTGTTCTCCGGCGAAAGCCGTCCGAGCAAGCGACTCAGAACCCCTCCAGGCCGGCGCGCGCATGCGCTGCGAAGCTGTGCGATACCTCGCCTCGAAGGCGGCGGTCTCAGCCGCGTCCCTGTCCTGTTCGAGGTACATCCAGCGGCCTGCTTCTGCGGGTTCCCCGTACAGGCGGTACACCTCGGCCAACTGCCTGCGCAGCGCCAGGTCGTGCGGAAAGGACGACACCAGCCCACGCAGGCGCTGACGTGCGAGCGGAACCCGGCCGGCGGCCAGGTCTGCGTCGATGCGGGCAAGGGTGTCTCTCAGGGGCATGGACGCATGATCGGGTACCGCAACGACCTCCGTCGACCTCATTCTGTCGCCCAGCCCTCACCCGCTCTCCACCCTTCGTCCGGCCCGACCATGCCGTCTGCGACGCCCGCGACCCTCCGCGGTGCATCCGACGGCCCGTGCGCGACCGGACTTACGTCTTCTCCTCCGGTGGCGTGCGAGGTGTGCGGGACGGCCCGCCGCCCGCGGTGCGGACCTCGACGAGCGGGAGGAGCGTGCGCAGGGCCGCGTTCTCGGCCGGGTCGAGCACGGCGTGCTGGACGCAGGCGGGGACGAGGGTTCCGTTCTCCGGGTGGGCCATGGCGTAGTGGCAGGCGGCCAGCCGCTCCTGGGTCCCGCGCAGCCGGGGATCCGCGGCCTGCTCGCCGCGCTGCATCATCTCCCAGGCCGGGGCGACGACATCGGCGTCCATGAACTGGTGCATGACGAACGTGACCGGGCGTACCCGCATCCGGTGGCGGGCCAGTCGCCGCAGTCCGACGCGGCGGGCGGTCCGCGCCAGCCAGCGCAGGGCCGTGACCGCGACGGACGGGTGGCGGGCCACCACCCGCAGGACCCTGGCCGCGAGGAGGGCGGGCGGGGTGCCGGTGAACGTCACTTTCCCGAAGTACCGGAAGAACGCGGCGCGGACGGCGAGGTCGCGCGGGTCGTCGCCGACGAGGAACGGATACCAGCGCCGCCCGACGTAGAAGCCGTAGGCGGTGCGGTTGCAGCGCACGTCGCCGTTCTCCAGGACCCGGTAGTCCAGCCGGGTTCCGGCGCCGCGTTCGATCTCCGCCCACACCGCGTCCGGGCTCGCGTCACGGAACTTCTCCTTCCAGCGGCGTTCGTCGCCGAGGAAGGCGGCGGGCTGGAAGGAGAACATGCCGTAGCCCATGGCACGGCAGTCGCGGATGACGCCCGCGACCTCGCCGACATTGCCGGGGGTGACGGTCATGTTGTGGGCGAGGAAGAACCGCACCCCGTGCTCCCGCCGCAGCCGGGTGAACATGGCCGTGAACCGGGCCCGGTACGGGTTCAACGCCGCCTCATCCGACGGGCGTTCGATGCCACGCCGGCCGTACATGAACTTGTCGAAGTGTGCGGCGAAGGACAGCCGTGCGAAGCGCCTCCTGCCGTCCGGGCCGAGCGCGAGCCGGGTGAGGTAGTCGTCGTCGAAGTCGCCGTGGGTGAAGCTCATGGGCTCCCGGCCGTGGTCCCGCATGATCGCCAGCGCGGCGGCGTGATCGTCCGGGGCGAGCAGGCTCACCTCGCCACCGATGAGCTGGGTGTGGGCGCGCGGACCCCGCAGCTCGCGCAGCAGCGCCATCTGGGCGGCGACCTGCTCGCGGGTGTGCGTCCCGTCGACGCGCACCTGGTTGGCGTCCCGGGAGTGGTAGCAGGGGGTGCACTTGAGATTGCACCGGGGGAAGACGCCGTGGGTGCCCTCGCAGCCCACACCGTGCCGGCCCAGGATCTGGCCGGGAGTCCTGGCCGCTTCGGGGAGTTCCGCCCAGCGGCGTGCCATGGCCGCGGCGAACTCGGGATCGTAGGGACGGGTGGCGCGCTCAACGGCACGCAGCGCGGCGATCAATGCCATCAGCGGCTCTCCTGAAGTGTCCGGGCCGGCTGAGGAGGCGCCGGCGGTGAAGGGGCCGCGGCGGATGTCCCGCCCGGGGCGGAGCGGGCCGGCTCAGCGCCCTGCCGGGGAGGATGTGCGCCCACGCTGGGAGGAGGTGCGCCCACGGCGCTGCGCAGGATCACCGGCGGACCCCTCTGCGGAGTTTCAGCAGCCCGCCGACGACGCCGCCGGCCCGGTCCAGACGGGCGTACACGTCGGTCAGCGCGGCGTGCCAGGGCCCGTCCGCATAGGTGGGGTAGGGGTGGACGGTGCGGGCGTACGCGGAGGGGGTCCAGCCCCGGCGCACCGCCGCCGCCAGATGGGCGATGGTCTCCCCGGCCCTCGGTGAGACGACCGTGGCCCCGACGATCCTGCCGCGCGGGCCCAGCACCAGGGTGGTGAAGCCCTCGGTGCGGCCGTCGGAAACCGCCCGGTCGATCCGGTCGTTGTGCAGCGTGTGGACGCGCACGGCATCGCCGAACCTCTCGCGCGCCTCCCCGGCGGTGAGGCCGACGCCGGCGATCTCGGGATCGGTGTACGTCACCCGGGGCACCGCACCGTAGTCGAGGGGGCGGCGCACACCGAGGAGCGCGTCGGCGGCCGCTGCCGCACCCTGCACACCGCCCAGGTGGGTGAATGCCGAACGGCCAGTGACGTCGCCGGCGGCGTAGATCCGGTGGTTGGTGGTGCGCAGCCGGCGGTCGGTGCGGACGTGACCGGCCTCGGCCCGCTCCACCCCGGCTGCCTCCAGGCCGAGCCCCGCGGTGTTGGCCCGGCGGCCCGTGACCACCAGCAGCGCGTCGTAGGGGAGGAGGCCACCGGGACCGTGCACGGCACCGGCGTCGACGCTTCCGGGACGGTAACCCGTCAGCACGGTGAGGCCCTCGGCCTCCAGACGGCCCTGGAGCACCTGGGAGGCGCGCGGTTCCTCCCGGGGCACCAGACGGTCCGCCGCCTCCACGAGCGTGACCCGCGAGCCCAGCCGGGAGAACGCCTGGCCAAGCTCGCAGCCGAGGGGACCGCCACCCAGCACCACCAGCCGACGGGGGAGCTCGGACAGCTCCCAGACGGTGTCACTGGTCAGCGGGGCGGCCTCGGCAAGGCCGGGTACCGGCACCAGGGCCGGAGAGGAGCCGGTGGCGATCACCGCATACCGGAAGGAGATCTCCCGCCCGTCCGCGGTCAGGGTTCTCCGGCCGGTGAAGGACGCCGCGCCGTGTGCGACGTCGACCCCGAACGGGGCGAGGGCCTCGGCCGAGTCGTGCGGCTCGATCGCGCCGATCGCCCGCTTCACCTCGCCCATGAGCGCCGTGAGTTCGGCGCCGCCCGGCACCGGCGGCAGCCCGTATGCCTCGGCACGGCGGGCCGCCTGGACGTCGGCCGCCACGTGCAGCAGCGCTTTGCTCGGCACACACCCGGTCCACAGGCAGTCGCCGCCCAGCCGCTCCCGCTCGACGAGCAGCGTGCGGGCGCCGAAGCGCCCGGCGGTGCGGGCCGCGGTCAGACCGGCGCTGCCGCCACCGATCACCACCAGATCGTACGTAACCATGCTGGGGTCTCCTCCTGTTCGGCGCGTGCTCGTCGTGGGGCGAAAGCGCGGGTGTGGGTGTGGGTGTGGGTGTGGGACGTGAGGGGAACCCGGCGGCACAACCGGAGCCTTCCCTCCTGCCGCCACACGATCACGGACAGGGAGGCCCGCCGCCGCGATCCGTCCGCGTCCGGCGCGTCCGGCGTGTCCGGCGTGTCCGACACGGAATGCGGAACGGCCCCGGCAGGGTTCCCGACGGCAGGGGAGTCGGCTGAGCGGCCCGCACGGGCCGGAGGAGAGGCGAGGGCCGGATGGACGAACCGGACTGGCGGCGCTTCGTCGCCGCCTACCACGACGCCCATCCCGGCATCACCGAACAGCTATTCGCCCTGGCCGACACCTCCCCGTACGCCTGGCTGGCCGGACCGCTGCGCGGCACCCGCGGCCCGGTCCTCGACCTGGCCTGCGGGTCCGCACCCACCCGCGAGGTGCTCCCGGACGCCGACTGGGTAGGGACGGACCTGTCGGCGGCGGAACTCGCCGAAGCGGCACGCCGGGGCCGCGGTCCGCTCGTCCGCGCCCGCGCCGACGCGCTCCCGGCCGCCTCCGCGAGCGTCAGCGCGGTCTGCGCGGCCATGTGCCTGCCGGTCGTCACCCCCCTGCCGCAGGTCCTCGGGGAGATCCGGCGCGTGCTGCGCCCCGGAGGGACGCTCGCCGCGCTGGTGCCCTCCCGGAGCGGGCTGTCCCCGTCCGGCGTGCTCGGCTGGTTCCGGGTGATGACGGCGCTGCGCGCGGTGCGCCAGCCGTGGCCCAACCCGCAGGCCCGCGACGGACTGGCGTCCCTGCTGCGAACGGCGGGGTTCCGCGTGCTCTCCGACGAGCGACGCGTCTTCACCCTCGCGATCGACTCGGCCGACACGGCGGCCCTCCTGGCAGACGCCCTGTATCTGCCTGGACTGACTCCACGCCGCGCCGCAGCCGCCAAGCGGTCCCTGGCCCGGTGGGCGGTCCCGGGCCGGCACCTCGAACTGCCGCTGCGCCGCGTGGTGGCCGATCTCCCGTCCGGACCACCGTCACAGGAGCCGGCATGAGCGGTGCAGCCGTGCGGGTCGGCTCGTGGGCGGCACGGCTGGCCCGCTCCCCGGAGCGGTGAGGTCAGCGCAGCTGCCGGTAGCCGGTGAGGACCCGGGATGCCGCGGTGACGCCGACGGCCGCGGCCCACACCCAGGCGATGGTGTGGGCGAAGCCGGGCAGCAGGCACCACAGGGTGTGAACGGCGATGGTTTCGGTGCCGCCGGCCAGGCCGCCGAGGAAGTTCAGCGAGCGGCCTTGCGACAGGCGGTCGTCGGCGCGCCGCCGCCCGGTGCGCTCGGCGAGGGAGGAGAAGGCCAGGAAGACCGTGCCGTTGACGTAATAGGTGAGCAGAACGAAGAGGAACGGAAGCGCGGGCCCGCCCACGCCGACGGCGACGCCGACGACGAAGGTCCCGTAGACGAGGAAGTCCGCGCTGATGTCGAGGAAGCCGCCCGCACCACTGGCGTCGGCCGTGCCCCGGCGGCGGGCGAGAGGCCCGTCCAGACCGTCGGCCAGCCGGGACAGCAACCACAGCGCCGCGGCGGCCGGCCACCAGCCGACCGCCGCGGCGCAGGCCGAAATAAGGCCTGTCAGCAGGCCGAGCGCGGTCAGCCGGCCGGGCGTGACGGCGGGGTGGTCCAGCATCGCGGCGGCCCGGTCCAACGGCCCGCTCAGTACCGCTCTCGCCCGCGTGTCCAGCATCGTCCGGCTCCTCCCGTCGTCCCGGCACCTCGCCGTCGGACGCACCCGGCACCCTGCCATTGGACGTGGAGGGAAGTCCGTGAACACCCGGCACGGTTATCCCTCCGGCTCCACGGACCGCGACCCCGGAACGCCTCGGCGGCCCGGTCAGGGCTTCGGCGTAGTCGGCTGACATCCGTTTGCTGACGTCTCGTCGGGTTGGGCGGAGCCTGGTACGAAGCAGGCACAGACGTCCGTGATCGTGGAGTTCTCTACGCTCTGTGTTCCTGGGAAGTCCGTGCCTGCCGACGTATCATCTCTGATCTCGCCCGCGTTTGACCAGCTCAGACCGCATCCCCAAGCCCTGGAGCGCGAGGTGCCCGGCCTGCTGGAGCGCCTGGCAGCGGTGCCGGACCCGCGTGATCCACGAGGAGTGCGCCACTCGCTCGTGGCGGTGCTCGCGCTGACCGCGTGCGCGGTGCTGCCCGGTGCGAAGTCGCTTCTCGCGGTAGGTGAATGGGTGGCCGACGCTCCACCCGCCGTGCTCGAACGACTCGGTTCCAGGCAGTTGAATAAGTGGTCCCCGCGTTCCGGCAGACACGCGCAGCCGGTGCCGAACCGTCACCGGAAGCCCTGGTGGCGACGCTGACGTCAAGCCGTCGCTGAAAATCTGCCGGAGGTGGCTTCCCGCCACCTCCGGCAGGCGAAGGTAGGAGTTAAGTACTGAAATGGATGGCATGAGATGAACAACAAGAATTCTCTGGTCATTTTTTGGCTCGGTGTTTTCGTGCTCTTGATCGGGATTATTGCATCAGCCCTGTGGGGTGCTGGCGATGGCCAGCGGCTCTTCTTCCTTTCGGCACTCATTCTTGTTCTTTCACGCTTTGTGGAATCCGTCGATCGACGGCGCGCCTCCAGGCGGCACCCAGCCTCACGTAATCAACGACCTGAGTAACGAGCTCGTGCACGGTTGGTGGTGGGGGGCAAGCTTCTGAGCGGCGATCATGGTCGGGTGGTGGGGAACGCGTCTCGTGCAGCGATCATCAGCGACCGGAGGATCACGGGCCTGTCGGCTGAGGTGATCGCTGAATTGGTCGCCGAGGTAGGTCCGTTGTGGCATGAGCGGCACCATGCCAGGCTTGCGTCCAGGCCGCGGAAGCGGGCGGTGGGCGCCGGTGCGAAGCACCGGTTGGTCTTCGTCGTCCTGGCCACGCTCGTCCACCTCCGTCACGCCACCACGCACGACGTGTTGGCCTGCTGGTTCGGGGTGGACCGCTCCACCATCACCCGCGCCGTCGGCGAAGTGCGGCCCCTGCTCGCCGAGCGAGGCTGCACCATCGCCCCCGGCGTGCGGCTGCGGACTCTCGCCGAGGTCATCGACCGTCTCGGCGCCAGCGGACAGTCGGGCATCATCGACGGCACCGAGATCCGTGTCCGGCGCCCGGCCGCCGGACGAAGGGACCGGGACAAGTTCATCTCCGGCAAGAGCAAGCAGAACGCCGTCAAGACCATGATCGTCACTGACGGGGACGGCCGGGTGCTGTTCTGCAGCCGACCCACGCCCGCCAGCTGGGGCTGGTCGAGCTTCTGGCCGACGGGCCGGCCGTGGAGATCCTCGCCGACGCCGGATACCAGGGACTGGGCGCACAGACCAGCGGACGCGTGACCACACCACCGCACCGGAAGTTCAAGAAGAACGCTCCCGAGTGGTACGAGGAGATGTATGAGCGGCAGCGCACGGCGCACTCCTCGCGGCGCATCCGCGTCGAGCACGGCATCGCCCACCTGAAGAACTGGCGGGCTCTGGCCCGCCATCTCGGACGCCGCGAGCACATCAGCGACACCGTCCGGGCCGTGGCCAGCGTCTTCTCGCATCAGCAGACCGCAGACCTGACGCCGACACGACAGAGGTGAACACCGAGCCTCACCGAGTCCTCGACGCCTCACCACCAACCGTGCACGAGCTCGTTAGTGCCGACCCGACGCTGAGCACTGTGGGCAGCTTCTGAGCTCGTTTTCCCACGGCCGGGGGACCCCCTTTTTTAGGCGGGTCACCCCGGTCAGCTATCGGAGGTCGACAGATGCGTTATCGGAACAGAGTGGCGTACGCCCTGTCATGGCTGGGCGCCGTCGCCCAGCCCTTCATATGGGGGTACATCCTCCTCAGTGACGAATTTCCCGGCGGACTGTCGGACACGGTCACAGTGGTCTCAGTGGCTTGCTTGGTGACGGGAGTCTTTCTCAGGCTGGCCGGTCTCAGGGTCATATGCAAGCAAGGCTTGCTATACGTCCATAATCCGATCTTTTCTTACCGTGCACCGCTCCATCAAGTGACTTTCGTGCCCCGTGACGGCGGGATAGCATTGGACATGCCAGGTATCGGCGCAATCGTGCCCTGGGCCATGGCAAAGTCCCTGTTCGACGGCCGGCGCGCACGCGCCGCCCGACGCCATCTGAGAGAGCGCCTGGCCGAGCACAAGCGCCAGGCAGCCGAATCCCACACCCCCGTAGCCACAGAGGGAACCACAGCAGAACAGACATCCCGCCGGTGGGTGAGACTGAGCCTCGCCGACGCTCTGTTGCTCCCGTTCCCGATCGCCCTCGCCCGGGAGCTGATAGCCGAATACGGCTTCGCCTGACCTCCGTATTCACAGGCGGGGTCGGCCTGGTGGGCGTCGAGGCTGGTGACGGCGTAGACCGTCTCGCGGGTTTCGCGTCGGCCGGTCTGCTTGCGGCGGCGGTGGACGCGGACGGCCAGACGGGCGTGAGGGAAGGCGATCCCGCCGAGTTCGTCCGCGATGCCGCGGGTCTTGACGGAGCGGGACTCACGGCGGCCGTGTCCGGTGGAGGCCGTGGTGTGCTGGACCGGGATGTCCCGGCAGGGCAGGGTCGCGAACTGACGGTGTGCGGTCGGCTTCCGCAACATTGCAACGGGTGTGGCCGTAGGCGGCATATGTTTCGCTACTGCGGGTGTGGGATGCGCGCTCGTAGCGGGTGCCGTGGTCGGAGCAGGGCTCGGTATGCTGAACTACCGTGTTAACCAGAGGAATCGAACACGGAGAGGCTATGTGCAAGCCGGTGCTTGGGGAGCCCTTTCCGGCCTGAAAGTGGGAGCCATCGGACACGCTCGTGCCCGAATCCCACAGCCTTCAAGTCCGCAGGGGATACAGGCGGTTCAAGGGAGGGCGCCCCATAGGCCGTCTCGCCAGACAGCCCAAGGCGAGATCGTACGTGGGTGGCGCGTCTCTGGCATTGCAGATGGTTCGTTCACCGCCGATACTATGGAAGGTGGCGTTAGTTTTTTCTGATCAAGGCTGGCGCATCCTTAGTGAAGGATGCGCCAGCCTTGGCTTTCTTGGCGTGAAAGGTGCAAGTGGTGGGTAAGCGGAAGTCGGCTCGGATTGTTTTCCTCTCTCTTGCGCTCGTAGGCGGAGGAGCTGTTGTTATGGGCTTGATTCAAGACTATGCTCCGCCATGGCTTTTTGCCCTGTCTGTAGCGCTGTTGCTCCCGGCTTTGTGGGTCAGCTACCGGAAGGCCTGGGTGGATGACCTCGGTGATTTCGGCACTCCCGCCGAGGAGATTTTGACGGATTCCGAACGTTATCGTCATGCGGTTGAGCTTGGAAAGTTGACCTCCCTGCTGCGTGATCCCGGTTTCCGGGAGGGAAGATTCAGCTTGGGATATTGTAAAGCTGACGTGGATGCCTTTCTTGATCGAGTTCTCGGCTACCTGGAGCGGGGTACTCCGCCGACTTCGGTCTACTGGATCACTGGCAAGCAATTTCTGTGGTCGGGGTGGCAGCCTGGTTACCGACATGAGGATGTGGACCAGCTTCTGGCGAATGTGGGCCGACGGGTAGAGTGGATTATCGAGCAGAGGGAAGGGTGAAGGTGGCCACGAAGACCGGCAAGTGAAGAGCTGGGTCGAGCGCGCTGAGAGCTATCCAGGTCCGGATTGTCGCGGTGTGCGACGCGATGCAACACGCTGTCCCCGGGGCTAATGGAAAGTGGAAATTGCCTTCCGTGTCAAGCATCACGCCAGGGCGTTTATTGTCACCGTATTTACTGAGGTTTTCTCGTGCGCCCAGCAGAACAGGAGGTTGTGAAGGCGGGCAGGGCTCCGTCGTTCTCGCCGTTGGTCCGGTGTAGCCGGTTTGGGGTCTGATACCCCGGCTCGGTGGTGATGTGGCGGTTCGGCAGGTACCTGGGCCGGCCACGCTTGCGGCAGGTCGACCACCCCTTCTCGTATGCCGCACTGCCGCCGCACCGGAACTGGCCGTCCAGCTCCACCACCGTGCACTCCAGCCCGTGCTCGGCCGCGGCCCGCCGGATCTCCTCCTCGGTACCCATCTCACCGGGCCGCACCCACTTGGTGCTGGCCGAGCAGGAACACCGGCACCCGGCCGGCGTCGATCAGCGCTTGCCGTCGTTGTTCGTCAACGTCGTCCAGCCGACCGACGACGGTCATGTGCTGGTGGTGCGGATGTCGCCGTTCATGGCCACTCCGGGTGGCTGGCAGTTGACGGGGGGTTCGGTGGAGCCGCCCCGAGACGGCGAGGCTCTGGATGAGGCTGCGCTAAGCGGCCAGGCTGCGCGGGAGCTGGTTGGAGATGGGTATCGATACGGCTGCCCCCGACGCTTTGCGGCTGGGCGCCCTTACTTGCACAGAGAACAGAAGCGTCGGTCTGACCTACCTCGCCCCGGCCCTGCCGGAGTCGGAGCCGCGTGACCG
This sequence comes from Streptomyces sp. ACA25, assembly GCF_028200735.1. GTDB lineage: Bacteria > Actinomycetota > Actinomycetes > Streptomycetales > Streptomycetaceae > Streptomyces. The sequence goes on along the minus strand of NZ_JAQKPV010000008.1, from coordinate 113,007 downwards.
CTTCGCCGTTGTGGCGAGGGCGGAGCACGCCCAGGGCCGTGAAACCCGAACTCGAGTGGAGGAAAGCCCGCGAGCACCCGGCGGTGTTCCCTCCGGTTCCACGGATCGCATCGGTTGCCGGGATGTCTCAGCGGCCCGTTGGGTCGCGTGGTGCCGCCCCCGCCCCCGCTCCCCCGGGTCACGGGTTGTGGGTGACCTGGAAGCGTTTGGGTTCGGCCAGTGCGGCGCGTGCGCCGTCGAAGTCGGCGAGCCGTGCCGCCACGGTGGCCATGGCCAGCCGCAGGGGCAGGGCGGCGGAGAACTTCAGCCCCCGCACCGCCCGTTCGTCCACCTGGGGAAGGACGAGGGCCGGACTGGCTTCTGCGGCTTTGAGCGCCGCCTGCCACATGTCCGGTGTCAGGTCCTCCCGCAGGCGTACCCAGCAGTCCGTCGGCCGCTGGACCGGGTCGGTGACGGCCGACAGCGTCGCGCCCAGTGTGGCGTTGGCCCGGTAACCCGCCCAGGTCCACCAGCGCACGTCGTTGCCCTGCCGGGTCACCAGGGTGCTGCCGGGGTGGACGAGCTGCGGTCCGTGGTCCGCACGCCATGCGCGGAGGCAGACCTCGGCTCGCCGGCTCACGGAGACGGCCGGGTCGGCGCCCAGGAGGACGTCCCGCATCGCCCGGGTCAGGGCGTACGACAGCCCGGAGGGTGTTCCGCCCGACCACTTGGCGATGCCACCGCTGTCCACCGGCTCGACGAAGACCCGTTTGCGTCCCCAGTCGATGTATGTCACCTGCCAGCTGCGTCCGGCGAGCAGTAGGCGACGGGGGCCCGGCCGTTCCTCGGTGAGTACGGCGGGGTCCATGCGGCCGATCTCAGTTCGCCCGGAGAGCACGGTGAACTGCGGGGGCGCGGTGAACGACGCGGTCAGCTCGATGAAGTGCCGCCGCCCGAAAAGGCGTTCGGCCTCCGGACCGATGAACAGCATGCCCTGGTCGCTGTCGAGGAAGCCCTCTTCGGTCAGGTGGCGAAGGATGGGCGCGGCCGAGCGGTCGAAGGGGGCCAGGCCGTTCCACTGCTCGGGCCACCGGCCGTCACCCAGCCGGTGCTCCTGGAGAGTCAGGGACAGGAGTTGCTGGGCGACGAGGTGGCGCGGTTCAGGTGGTGGGACGACGGGTTCGACCCAGCCGCGGCCCCAGAGCACCAGCAGCGCCGCCGCCTGGAGCAGCGCGTCCTTGTCGGTGGTGAGGAAGAGGCAGTTGCGGGTGCTGCCCGGCCGGCGGCCGGTGCGGCCGATGCGCTGGAGGAACGAGGCGACGGTGGCCGGTGAGTCGATCTGGATGACCCGGTCCAGGTCTCCGACGTCGATGCCCAGCTCCAGAGTGGAGGTGGCCACGATGACGCAGTCGCGCCCCTCGGCGAACGCCTGCTCCGACCTGGCCCGCTCGGCGGCAGCGAGCGAGGCGTGCGACAGGAAGACCGTGACCTCGCGGGCCCGCAGCGCCGCGCCGAGCTCCTCGACCTGCCGCCGGGAGTCGCAGAACACCAGCCGCTTCTCCCCCCGGTGGAGGGCGGCGATGACTTTGGCGGCGTTGGCGAGAGAGCCCACGTAGTCGAGGTCGATGTCTCCGGGCGGCGGCCCGGCGGTGTCGGTCCGACGACGCGTCCCGTCGGACGGAGCGGCCGGTGGGCGCACGAGCTCCGGTGCGACGATGCGGCCCGGGCGGCTCCCGGCTCCCGACCCCTGGAGCCAGGTGAGCAGTTGCTCCGGGTTGCCGACGGTGGCGGAGAGCCCGACGCGTTGAAGGGGACGCCCGGTCACCTGCTGCAGGCGTTCGAGGATTGCCAGGAGATGCCACCCGCGGTCGTCGCCGGCGAAGGCGTGCACCTCGTCGATGATGACGGCCCTGACGCCGCCCAGCAGGTGGGCGTGGTCCGTCTTCACCCCGATCAGCATCGCTTCCAGTGACTCCGGTGTCGTCAGGAGAGTGTCGGGCCGGTCGGTGCGGATGCGCTGACGCGCCGACTGGCCGGTGTCCCCGTGCCACAGGGCCGCGCGGCGTCCCAGCCACTGCGCGTACCCGTCGACGCGGGTGACCAGGTTGTTGAGCAGCGCCTTGAGCGGGCACAGGTAGAGGACCGAGGTGCCGGTCCAGGCTTGCGTGGACATGGCGGAGAGGATCGGCAGGCAGGCGGCCTCGGTCTTGCCGCTGGCAGTCGGGGCCAGCAGAACGGTGTCGTGACCGTCCATCACCGGGTCGATCGCCGCGCGTTGCAGGGGACGCAGATCGGGCCAGCCGAGGGTGTTCACCACGTGGTGCAGGACGACCGGGTCGAGCCGGTCGACCGGGTCGGCGGCCCGCGCCATCACAGTTCCAGGTCGACGTCGTCGGCCGACGGCGCCCCGGCCAGGTTCCGTTCGATGTCGGTGAGCTCTCCGCTGCGCACCGTCAGCCGGTAGTGCTGCCGGGGGTCGAAGTCCTCGAACTGGTCGATGCGGTCGAGGACATCGCCGACCAGCTTTTTCAGGAAAAGCCGGGGCGCCACGCCGACCTTCCCACCGAGTGCTCCGCCCACCGCACCGGCGAGGTCGGCGACGTAGGCGTCGTCGGCCAGCGCCTTGATCCGGTCGGGAGCTTCGGCCCCGGACGCGTACAGGTCGCGAATCGTCCTGCCCAGGCTGGTCAGGGACTCCTGGGTGAAGCCGGGCAGGCGCACCTGCACCGCACGCGGGTTGTCGAAGCGGGGGTCGGTGGTGAAGTCGGTGGCGAGCCGCTGGGCCAGCGGGGCGAGCCGCTGCACCCCCTGCTGCCCGTCGTAGAACGCCGGTGTGCCGGTGATGACGAGGTAGAGGCCGGGGAACCGGCCGGAGTGCACCTCGTCGATGAGCTGCCGCAGCGCGTTGAGCGCCTTGTCGCGGGCGTCCGAGCGCACCCGCTGCAGGGTCTCCACCTCGTCGAGGACGACGAACAGCCCTCGGTGCCCGGAGTCCCGCAGGACGGTCAGCAGCCCCTGGAGGAAGCCAAGTGCGCCGAAGTGGTCGAGGTCGCCGCGCACTCCGGCGGCCCGCCGGGCCGCCGCCGCCACGTGGGGCTGGCCGCCGAGCCAGGCGAGGACGGCGGCGGCCGTGGGCTCGTCACCGGCGGCGAGCGCGGAGCGGTATCCGCGCAGCGCGGTAGCGAAGGACGGGGCCTGCCGCGACACCTCGCTCAGGCGGGCGGCGAGCAGTTCCTCCACCGCGCCGCTCAGGTCGCTCTCGTCCGCGCCGGCCGCGAGCGCGTCCTCCTCCAGCGCGTAGAACCAGGCGTCGACGACGGGACGCAGGGCGCTCGGTGGGAAGCTGGCGGTGGACAGCCGCTCGGTGAGACGCCGGTAGACGGTCTCCAGCTTGTGCAGCGGGGTTTCGGTCTCGGCGATCTGTATCTCCGCCACGGCGAAGTTGCGCTGCTTGGCACGTTCGCCGAGCCAGCGGGTGAAGAACGTCTTGCCGGAGCCGTATTCGCCCCGTACCGCTTTGAAGACCGAGGCACCGGAGGCGACCGCGTCCAACTCCGCGTCGAGGGCGGACTCGAAACGGCCGAGTCCGGTGGCGAGGAGATCCAGGCCGCTCTCGGGCACAGCCCCGCGCCGCAGCGCGTCGATGGCGGTGCGCCGCCGGGCGGCGGACACGACGGCGGGGCGAGGATCGGTCACCCGCGCAGTGTCCCATCCGTCTCGTCGTCAGCGAGGTCGGGGAGTCCGAGGTCGGGCAGCACGAGGTCACCGATGGGGTCGGTGGGGTAAGGAGGGACGTCCTCGTCAGCGATCGGTACGACGCGGGCGACAGCGACGCCGTTCTTGGTGACGGTGACAGTTTCGCCACGTGCGGCAGCGGCAAGCATCTCGGAGGATTTCTGATGGAAATCGCGGGCAGTGGTCTCCCAGTAGTACATGTTGCTATCCGAGCTGGGTCCCACGCCTCCGCGCGGATGTCCGGCCAGTGGTGGACGCACCCTCGGTGCGTATTCTCGCTGCTCAGGGGCGCTTCCTCGGGTGGCGTCCCGCCACGCCTGATCATGACTCACGGCTGCCGGGACAGGTCGAACTGCACGCGCAGCAGGGGGAGATCGAGCCGGACGGTGCGGCCGTCCGGCAGGGTTTCGAGCACCTGGACGCCGTCGTAGTTGAGGAGCTGGCGGAGGATCGCGGCGAAGCCGTCGGCGCGGGTCACCGGGTAGGAGACCCGCTGGGCGAGCGCGGTCACCGGGAGGGTGCCCCCGGCGTCGAGCAGGGCCAGGACGGCTCGCCGCACCTTGTCCATGGGTGGCTTGCGGGCGAGCAGGCCGATCTGGCCCTGGAACGGCTCCGAGGTCAGGAGCGCCTCGACCAGGGCGTCGTCCGGGTCCACCGGGGCAGCGCTGACGAGGGTTCCCTCGTGGTCGCCGGAGGGAACCAGCGCGACGTCGAACAGCGACTGGTGGGTGCTGGCCAGCCGGTCCTGTTCCTTCGTCGGTTTCCGCCGGGCCGGCCGGCCCGGCGCCGCGGCCGGCAGGGGCGCGGCGGTGGTGGTGGCGGTCACGGCTCCGGTGGGACGGGCCGACGGCTCGGCGAGCAGCCACCAGGCCGGCCGCTGGTCGCCCAGCTCCCGCCAGGCCGGGGGAGGGGTTGCCCCGAACGGCAGGAAGGCCAGGACCGGGATGCTGACTTCCGCGAGTGACGCCCCGCCGTGGTAGCCGGCCCTGCGGGCGGTGTACCGGGAGTCGGCGTCCCACAACGCGACGATCGAAGCGCCCGGTTCGGGAGCGACGACCCGTGGGCCGCGCAGCATGACCTCCGCCGGGCCCACCGGCCCTCTCGGCTCGCGGTGGCGGACGGACAGCGGCGCGTCGGCCTCCACCGCGGTGCCGTGCCGGTCGACGACGTGCCCGTGGTCGCTGGTGAGCACCACGGCCATGCCCTGGGCGGCGGCGACCCGCAGGAGGTCCAGCAGCGCCGGGATGTGGCCGGCCTGCCAGCTGCCGTCCCCGAGTTTCTGCTCCTTGGCGAGCCGGTCGTCGATGGCGTTGAGTACGACCGCCACCTGAGTGCGGCCGTCCATGAGTGCCTCGGTCAGGGCGGGGCCGAAGGTCTCCCCGGCGCTGTCCGCCCGCAGGTCGTCCTTGTGGAAGATCGCGGCGGGTGCCCCGCCCCACAGCGGAAGGCCGGGGAACAGCCGGGCCTCGTCCTGCTGGGAGCCGTGCCGCAGCGTGCCGGTGAGCAGCGCGGTGCGGGACACCGCGGTTAGCGTCGGCAGTGCGGCGGCCATGGCGCGCCGCCGCGGAGCTCCTTCGTCCACCGGATCGAACTCGGCCCATGCCGCCCGCAGTTCCTCGCCCAGCTCGGTGGCGATGGCCGCGCTCATACCGTCCAGGACGAGGAGCAGGACACGCCGGCCCTCCGCGCCCCGGACGACGGGTCTCACGACCCGTTCCAGGAACGTCTCCACCGTCAGCATGCTGCCGGGGTCGGTTCCTGCCGCGGTCCAGGTGGCCAGGGTGCGGGCGAAGCAGCGGTCGATCTCGTGGCGGCGCGCGCGGACCCGCGCGGTCAGCGTGTCGTAGGCGGCACCCAGCGCCGGGTCCGTGTCTCCGCCCGCCTCGATGTGTTCCAGGGCGTGGTCGACCCAGCCGGTCTCGGTCAGGTGCCGGTCGACTGCGGCGGCCACCGTGGGCGCTTCGACGGCCGGTTCGCCGGCGAGCCACTGGATGAGCCGCGCCCCCATGCGGGTCCGCTCGATACGCGCCCGCGCGTCGGGTTCCTGTGCGCGCCGGTGCTTGCCCAGGGCACGGATCGCCTCGCGGAGCGGCCCCGGTTCGCCGGCCGTGAGTGCCCGGCCGACGGCGGTGAACCGGGCGTCGAGTCCGGCCTTCAGGACCGGGCTCGCCTGCGCGGCGCTCTCCGCGCCGAGCCGGCGGGCCAGCTCCGAGGCCTGTTTCAGGACGGTGTCGCTGATCCGCCGGGCTTCGCGGGCGTCGTCGGTGCTTTCGCCGCCGTTCCGGGACGCGGTGGCGAGCAGCCCGCCGACGTACTCCTCCGCGGCCCGTCCGAAGGCGGTGGCCAGGGCGTCGAGCCGCTCGCCCGCCGCCGGGGGCGGTTCCCCGAACCAGCGTTCGGCCCGGCCGCGGGCCGTGTACGTCGCGGCGTCCGGTTCGTCGTGGCACCACAGGGCGGCGCACACCAGCCCGAAGGCCACCGCTTCGGGGCCGTGGTCGGCTTCGACGAGGGCGAGGAGGGCGCCTCCGGCGAGCCCTGCCTGGTCCTCCTCGCCGAGGAACTCCATCAGCCCGGTGCGTTCGGGGCCGCGCAGTTCCAGCAGCCGCTCCGGGCTGCCCGGGGTCAGCGACCAGTGCAGCAGGGTGTGGGTGTCGAGGCTGTCGGCCGCCGTGGTGTGGTCCTGGCCGGCGGCCTCGTCCTCGTAGCGGCCGAGCCGCAGGCGCCGCAGGGCGAGTGCGGACAGCGCGGCGCGCCGGGACAGCATGCCGCCGCCCAGGCGCGGCCAGCGCTTCGGCGGCGCCGCGTCCAGCAGGGCCTCCGCCGCCCATTTCTCCTCGCGCAGCCGGGGGTCGATCTGGTGCGCCCCGAATGCCTCCTGCACGACCTCCCAGTTGTCCAGGGCGTCGACGCGCTGCTTGTGGGCGCGGGCCAGGATCGCCGGGTCCAGCTCGTTCTGTTCGCGGTCGGTGAGGACGACGAGGACCTGGGGTCCGGTGGCGTCGCCCGTGAAGTGCCCGAGCAGTAGCTCGTGCACGGCCAGCGGGGAGGGGGCCGCCGCCACGCGGGCCGACTGCCCGTCGCCCCACTCGGGCTCGGCCGGCCCGTCCCACTGCGGTGCGCAGCGCAGCAGCACGGCCCGCGGCTTGTCGCGGCCGGCGAGTGAGCCGGCGAGTGAGCTCTGCGCGGACAGGTACTGGGTGATGGTGGCGAGGCTCAGCCGCGCGGCGGACGGACCGCCCGTCGGTGTGCTCGTGCGCGTAGTCGGTGTGCTCATGCGCGCACGACCCGCCAGGTGATCTCGATGGTGGCGCCGGGCTCCCGGGCCGCCAGTTCGGCCAGCTCCTCGCGCAGCGCGGCTGCGGCACCGGCCGCGGTGGTGGTCCGGGTCCCTTCGCCGCGCCGTCCCTGCCCGGCGCCGGTGCCGGGGCCGGTGGGGGCGCCGGCGGGGGCCCGGGGGGCGTCCTGATCCGGGACGGGCGGGTGACTGGACCCGGTGTCGAGCGGCACGTCGTGGGAGCGGGGCGCCGGGGCCGCGGGGGGCGGTGGAGGGGACGTGGCACGGTTGCGTTTGACCAGCGCCAGGATGTCCTGCTGGGTACGGGTCAGCGCGGCCTTGAGGTCGTTGGTCCGCTGGTCGCTGCGCGCGGTGTTGCGCAGGGACTCCAGCAGCGCTTCCCCTTCCGGCCCTTCGGACGAGGCCAGGTCGAGGGTGGTCCAGGAGGTGGAGTCGAGGGCCTGCGCCACGGGCCGCGCCTGCGTGAGGGAGGTGCCGAACCGGTCCGCGCCGATCGTGCCGAAGTCGAAGTCCGCCAGGGCCTCGACGGTCCTCCTGGCTCCGGCGGCCCCCTGCCCGGCCGGGCGGGTGAGCGCGTCCAGCAGCTCGACGGCGCGCCGCGCGAGGGCAAGCCGCCCGGTCTCCCCGGTCTCGTCGAGCTGGAGGTACGCGGCGTGCCGTTCCAGCTGCGTCACCAGTTCGCGGGCGGCCTCCCGGTGGGCGTCCGCCTCCTGGGCGATCTGCCGGGCGAGCTGGTTGACCATGCGGCCGCGCCGCAGGCTCGGCGCGGGCTTGCCGAAGACGGTGGCGAACCGCTCCCGGGCCGCTTCCCATGCCTCCGCCGAGGGCAGCGGCTGGCTGCGCAGGGCGTCCTGGTCCTTGATGTCGTGGAGTGCGGGCGCCGGGTCGAGCGGGGTGCCCAGGCGCACCCACACCCGGTCGTCCATCTCGGCGTAGGCGGCCACGACGAGCCTGGTGAGGAACGCGGGCAGGCCGCGCGGTGCCGGCCGGTCCGTCCAGTCGGTGAGCGTGATGAGGCTGAGGTCGCCGGTCGCGCCCTCCTCGCGGGCGAGCTGCCGGAAGTGGTCCGCCCAGTAGTGGGACAGCTCGAAGTACGCCTCCTTCTGCTGTCCGAGTCGCAGCGGGCCGGCCACCCTTCGCATCAGGGCGCGGTCGGGGGCCGGGACCTCGGCGCGCCCGTCTCGCGCCTCGGCGGCGGCCCGCACGTGCGCGAACACCTTCTTCGCGTCGGCGGGCTTGACCACGGTGCCGGTGCTCTCGGGGTCCAGGTCGGGGTGGTCCGGGTACTGGCCGGCGAGCAGGCGGCCCGCGATGTGCCGGATGCCGTCGCGCAGCGACTGGCCGAAGGACAGCGTCAGGCCGTCCACTTCGCGCAGCGCCACCAGATGCTCGTCGAAGCCGAGCTCGACGTCGGTGGCCTTCTTGTCGGCGAGGCCGTAGGCCTGCTTGAAGGCGGCCTTGACGTTGGTGAGGAGGGTTTCGCGCTGGGTCTCCAGCAGGCCCTTGGCGCGGGCCCGGTTGTCGGGGCTGAGGTGGCCTGCGTACTGGGCGTCGAACCGCCGGCCGTCGGCGAGTGCCTTGTCGATGACGACGAGGCGGCGGAAGTCGGCGTACCGCCGGTGGGACAGGTGGGTGGGCAGCCAGGCGACGGTGCGGGACGGCTCGCCCTGTTCCGCACGGAGGTTCCGTATGCGGTTGGCGTCGTCGACGGGCCCGTACTCGCCCTCGTCGAAGGGCAGGTCGATCACCAGGCGCCAGCGACCGTCCTGCTGGGGTATGAGCTCGTGGTCGGGCAGGTCGTCGCGGTCCGCGACGTTGCCGAAGACCACCTCGACGCCGCGCTCGGTGCCCCGCCACACGAAGTCCAGCTCGTCGACCAGCTGCCCCTGCCGCACGCCGAGTTCCGTGACGAGGATGCGCTTGGCGAGGGCCTGGCGGTTACCGGGGTTGTCGTTGACGTTGGCGTTGGCGATGACGGAGTCCACGTCGACGCCGGACAGTTCGAGCCGGACCCCCGGGTTGGTGTCGGTGCCGGTCGGCTTGATCTCGGGGAAGCGGCCCGCCCACTCGGCGACCTTGTTCTTCAGGATGCCGTACTCCCGGCCCGGGATCGGCGCGACGACCGAGCCGTAGTTCAGCGCGGACAGCCGCCGGATCGTCAGGTCGGACAGCGCGGGGACGCTGGGGGCCAGCGCCGACAGCAGCAGGGTGCCGACGATCCGGTTGTCCCCGGTGAACTGCTTGATCCGGGTGCGCAGCGCCGGGTCGGTGACGCTGTCGGGGCGGTGGGTGTACTGCTCGATGTCCTCCTCCGACACCTGGTGCGTGGTGAGGAGGTACGGGCGCAGCTTCGTCCGGTACAGCTTGTCGGCCGCTTCGAAGACCACCTTCAGGCTGTCGGTGAACGGCTTGTCGCCGCCCGCGGTGATCAGCGGGTAGAGGTCGCCGACCGGGATGAGGTCACCCAGCCGCAGCTCGGCACGGTGGTTCGCCAGGAGCTGGCCCATCAGCTTCATGCCGGTGCGGTTGCGCTGGAGCGCGGAGGAGACGTGCACAAGGGTGTCCATGAACGCAGGCGAGAACGGGTAGGTCAGCCGGAAGCTCTCCTCGTCGGCGCCGGTGCCGTCCGCGCCCCGGTCCGAGCCCAGCAGGGTGTCCCACACCTCCTGGCGGACCTTGCGGGTCTTGTCGAACTCCGCGGCGATGAGCGCGGCGGCCTGCGCGTCCCTGGGCCGCAGCAGCCGGGCGTGCGCGACCTGGGGGAGGTTGCGGTCCTCCAGCGTGATCTTGTCGAACCGGCCGGAGGCCAGGTTGAGCGTGTCCTGGATGGACGCCTCCGCCGCTCCCGACACCTCCTCGCCGACCAGCTCGCGCAGGTCACGCTGGCGGGCGATGAAGGAGATCACCGGAACGGCCCGGCGGGAGTCGCCGCTCTCCACGAAGTTAGTGATCTTGCCCGCTTCCCGGGCCACGAACTTCTGGTCGTGGATGAGCGTGGCCAGCCACAGGATCAGCTCGTCCATGAAGAGGATCAGCCCGTCGTAGCCGAGCTCCTTGGCGTGCTCGGCCAGCACGGACAGCCCTGCGTCGAGGGAGACGAACCCGTGCTCGTCCTCCGTGGCGTTCTGCGCGAAGCCCGGCAGCAGGTGGGTGCTCGCGTCCTGGACGAGCCGGGCCCGCAGCTCGGCGGGGCTGGACGGGCTGACCAGGTTCAGCCGCCGGCCCTCCTCGTGCACCTCCTCGGCGGTCATGGCGGTGTCGAGCGACTCCGGGGTCCACCCGAACTCCTCACCCCATTCGTCCTCCTCGCCCCCGCCGCCGGCGTCCCCGCCCATCGGCGCCAGGCCGTCGATGACCGCCCGGTCACCCATGCGGGCCCGCATCGACCGGATGTCCGCGAACAGCGAGTCCGTCCGGTAGACCTGCGGGGTCGGCGCCTGCGGGTGCAGCTTCTTGACGTGGCTGACGTACCCGCCGAGGACCCGCTGCTCCAGGGATTTCGCCCCCAGCATGTGGTAGGGAACGAGCAGGAAGCGTTTCCCCTCGGTGCCGAGCCACGCGTGCGTGGTGAGCACCGGGTCGAGGTCCGTGCGCGCCCGGGCGGCGGGGCTGCCGCTGAGCAGAGCGTGCAGCACGGCCATGAAGTGCGACTTACCGGAACCGAACGAGCCGTGCAGGTAGGCCGCCTTCGACGTGTGCCCGTCGAGCGCGGCCCGGATCAGGCCCAGCGCCTCGTCGAAGTTCTCCAGCAGCCGCTCCGTGACCACATAGTCCCGTAACGCCCGCTCGGCCCCCTCGGGGGCCGTCGCCTCCGAGAGCTGGAGGACGAAGTCGGAGGTGGATATGGACTCCTTGATGTCGATGACATCGCGGAGCAGGGGTGGCTGCTGGGCCATGTACAAGTCTCGCTCTCCGGCGGGCGGTTGCGCGGGCTTGTCCGATCGTATGGCGTCGGCGCCACAGCACGTGACCGCTTTCGCGCACGCGGTACCGGCCGCCCCGCTACACGCCCGCGGGCACCTGCGCGCCGGTCCCCGGCCGGATCAGCGAACGCAGCATCTCCCGGGTCTCCGGGTCGGTCGAGTGCACGACCGTGCCCACCATGCCCCTGGTCAGCAGCACCTTGTAGGTGTTGCGGACCAGCCGGTCGACCTCGTCGTCCGGAGTGGCCTTCGAGAACGACGGGTCCTTCGACGCCGACCGGTCCACCACCCACCGGTCGGTCCGCCACACCAGGTCCGGGCCGATGATCACACCCGACCAGTCGTACTCGAAGCCCTGCGCGGTGTAGACGCAGCCGACCTGCCCGAAACCGGCCGGATCGGTCGCCCACAGCGGCGCGGGCGGCGCCCCGAGCACCGACCGGTCGCCGAACACGTTCCACGGCCGCTCCCAGTCACCGATGACGACATCGGCGGGCAGCGAAGCCATCTCCGGGGTGACCTTCTTGGTCCACGTCCAGCAGTAGCCGGCCGACATCCGGGCGCCGTAGCCCTCCGCGCGGCGCGAGACGAGGAAGTCCTCCAGCTCCTGCGGGCTTTCGGCGGCCATCAGCTCGAACTTCCCGTCCGGCTCCCATACGTGCGGAGTGCCGCCCTCCAGACCCAGCAGGTCGACCACCCACTTCTCGTACGCCGCACTGCCGCCGCACCGGAACTGGCCGTCCAGCTCCACCACCGTGCAGTCCAGCCCGTGCTCGGCCGCGGCCCGCCGGATCTCCTCCTCGGTACCCATCTCGCCGGGGCGCACCACCTGGTGCTGGTCGAGCAGGAACACCGGCACCCGGGCCGCGTCGATCAGCTCCGAGACCTGGGGGCGGTCGGTGCGCAGCTCCGCCTTGGTGTAGCGGTTGGCGGAGGTCCTGCGCAGACGGTGGGCCTCATCGCAGATCAGCACATCGATGTCGTTCGGCTCCGCCGCCATGAAGCTGTTGAAGTAGACGAACAGCCGCCGCACCTCGGGCCTCCTGCTCCCCGCGACCTTCCGCATCGTCTTGGTGAACGACGCGGACCCCGTCGCGTGCAGCGCGGGAACCCCGCGCCGGAACAACTCGCCCAGCAGCGACATCGCTACCACGCTCTTACCGGAACCCGGACCGCCCGTCACCACGATCACCTGCTTGGTGTTCGACCGCCTGGCCCGGCGCACGGCGGACATCACCTTCTCGTAGGCGACCCGCTGCTCGGCGATCAGCACGAACTGCTCACGGTCACCGATCTCGGCCGCCGCGACCGCCATCAGCTGCTTGGACGGCCGCACCTTGGCGTCGAGCAGGATGTCGGCGGCCCGCGCGCCGGGCTTCGGGGCGAGCCGCGAACGCAGAAAGTCCAGGAACGCTCCCCGCTGCGCCCCGGTGTACATGCGGCCGTACCCGTCCTCCGGCACCTCCCGCAGCCCGGCCACCCCGAACTCGGTCGCGTTGTGCAGGAACGCCACCCCGGCCAGAGACTGCGGCGCCCGCTCCAGCGCGCCGTTGAAGGACAGCAGGTACGCGCAGTAGCCCCGCACCTGCTCGATCGGGTTGAGCACGGGCTGCGCGTAGGTGCCGTTCCGGCACAGCAGCGGCTCGTCCTCCTCCGGGTACGCCTCGCTCCACTGCTTCAACTCCACGATGACGTACGAGGGCTCACCGGTGGTGGGGTGCACGCCGGCGAGCAGCGCGTCCGCCCGCCTGCTGGTCAGCGGCAGGCTGTACTCGATGAGCACCTCGACGTCGCCGAGCCCCGCTTCGACCAGCGCGTTGGTGAGCGCGGGGAGGCTGCGCTCCCAGGACCGCACTTCCGACGTTCCGGGCCGGCGGCCATGCTGATGAACGAAGTTCTCGGTCAGGTGCAGCGCCAGCGACCCTTCGAGGATGCGGGTGGCCACGGACGTCGCGGACTCACGGAACAGCAAGGGAAATGCCCCCAGGCAGCACGAAGAAGACTCGTGCGGGTGGGGGCATGTCCTCCGAGTGTCCGCGAACACGCGGACCAGGAAGCCCGTCGGGCCGCTGAGATGGTCCTCGCCATCCTAGGACAGCGCCCCGGATCCGGGGGTGGGATCACGACGCTGCGGGGGCGGGAGGGGCGATATCAAAGGGCGGCCTGGTGGGTGATCTGTGGAGTAGTCGCACTCATGGTCCTCGGCGTGCTGGCCGTCACGGGGTTCGTGATCTTGATGACCCTTCGCAGGGTCCTGGATGTTCACGTGATGCACGAAGCCTGCTCCAGCTGGTCTGTCTCGGGCGGTTGTGGACGGTGATGCAGTTCTCGGCCGGGGATTTTGAACACTGCCTCTTCCCCCGTCGGGGCCGTACCGCGGAGCCGACTATGTCGTGGGGAAGCCGGTCTCCTCGGCGAGCTCACACCAAGCTCTGTCAAGGAGGTCTCGTTCACGGATGGCAGGTGACCGCCGGGCAAGAGCGGCTTACGTCTCGCTACCGGGGATGGCCGTTCATGTTGTCGTCGAACAGTTACCGTGTACGGCGCAGCAGGGCTTCCTTCACCTCGTCCGGTGACAGGACCCGCAGCGGTGTGGCCAGGCTGAGGAGGGGGAAGCTGGCACGGCCGTACATCTGGCGTTTGATCAGCTTGGTCTTGTCGTTGACGCCTTCAGTGCCGCCGTTGTGATGGGGCAGGGTGAGGGCCGCGTCGACGGCGTGGCGGTCGCGGTCGAGTACACGGGTGAAGGCGTGCAGGTGGGGCAGGTCCTCGGCCTGGACTGACGTAGTCCAGGTGCTCAGCAGGGTGGCATTGCCGTAGGCGGGGTCCAGCAGCGCAGCGAAGGAGCGGACGAGTCCGGCCAGGGCAGTCATCTCCCCGCGGGCTGCGGTAGCGGCCTCGATCCGTTCTCGCTGGTGGTCCTTGAGATGGTCGGGGTGGGTAAGGATATGGCGGGCCAGGCGGCGGGGTGAGAGCGCGGCCCGGCCGGCTTCGACGCGCCCATGGGTGATGTAGCGGACCAGGATATTGGCGCTGCCGGTGTAACCCAGCTCTTGGATTTCCAGCAGGTGGGTGACCGGGACGGCAGGGTCATGCTCGCGGCGGCGGCGCAGGTGATCGCGGTAGGGATCCACGAGGGTGGGCCGGTACTTGGGGGCACGGACGAGGCGCTCGGGTTCTGCGGCGCGGTCGTAGCGCTTGACGGTGTTCAGCGAAAGGTTCAGCCGCCGAGCGTACTCCAGCAGGCCGACACCCCGGCGGTTCAGGTCGTGGAGCTGCTGCCAGCGCTCACGGGTGGCCTGCTTGCCTGACGCTGGGGGCGGGCCGGTCTTGGCCCAGCAGGTGTTGTGGGCGGCGACCTCCTTGCGGACGGCCTCGGCAAGGTTGTGCCAGATGTGCCACCGACGTTGATAGCGCTCGAGGACTCCAGGCACCTGCTCACGGAAGGTGTGCCGGCAAACGTGGGTCAAACACACCAGGCGGTGTATCCGGACCCACACGACCGCCCGGCGGCCATCTACCGGCACGTCCACTATCACCCGCTGGTGATAGCCATGGACCCGTCCCGTCGAAGCACCGCAGTCCACGCACCGCGCCGAGCCCTCCGGGGTCCGCGCCCGCACCACAATCCGCTCGCCCCTCGTCCACCACGGCCTCGATCAACAGCGGAGACAGTCCCGAGAACACTGTGCTCACCAGCTCGTTGACATCCCGCATGCCATCTCAACGACGCCAGTCGCGCTACGTCACCACCGGAAGTGAGCCAGAACCGAACGTTTACAGTCCCGCCCTGAGTAGCCGTAGACGGCGGCCCTCAGGTGTTCGCTTCTACAGCACCCTCCTCGATCCAGCGTGCGATGACGCTGAGCGAGGCTAGGTACTCCAGCGCCTCTTGCTCAGACCATGTGACTACTTCTTCGTGGGCCGCGACGTTGCGGAGCGCCAGAAAGGCTCCTGCGGCGAAGTACTTCGCACCGTCCTGGCGTGCTCGCCACGTGGGTCTCGTGCGGTCGCCGGGGAATCGCAGTCGTGGCTTTCCGGGTGCTGGCTCCTTCATGTCGAAGGTCTGAAGGCAGAGGTCGGAGTCGCTGATGTCGTGACGGTCCAGCTTCTGCTGCAGGCGGCGGTTGATGGTGCGGGCCGCTGCCAGAACGGCGTCCTGGCGGGCGCCGGCACCCCACATGGGCGCTGCAGATTCCCACACCCACGGATGGAGCCGGTCGGCGATAAGGGCGGGGGAGTCCGGCCTGAGGTGTGCTTCCCACTCGTCCATGTCCGCGACGATGCCGAGCGCGCGCTGGACGTCGTTTTGGGTCAGCTGGAGGGCGTCTCGATGGTCGATGTAGATGTCTTCCGCGAGTCCGGGGTCCAGCGAGTGCAGGATCCGTTTGACGGTGGGTTCCATCCGCCGAAGCTCTCTTAAGACCCTGTCGTTGTATTGAACTTCACGCAGCCAGGCGTCCGCCAGCTTGTCGAACGCTTCGAGCTTTTGTCGCATCCAGTCGCGGTCCACAACCCCATCGTAGGAAGTGCCGCCGGCGCGCGGGGCTGAGGTCAGAATTTCTGGCCTCCGGCCAATCGCGTTGGAGGGCCCACATCGCGAGTGGGGGCTCTGACTCCAACGGCCCTCAGCTTGGTGGTCACCACCTGTCGGGAAGGATCGGTGGCTCGGTCAGTTCTTCCGCAGCGCCAGACTGCTCACATCGGTTGAGACGCCGGAACGATTCAGTCTCACTTCATCTGAACCACTGCTGGTCAGGGACTCGTGATGGTTCATCTGCACTGAGACGTGACAGCTGAGTGCTGGATGAGCGCTCCACTTGCCGACACTGGGTGTGGGAAACCGGCGGGCCGAGTTGCGCGTGGTTGGCTCTCGATACGGTCAGGGAGTGGCGGCATCGAGAGGCGAGGGACCGGACCCTTGTCCAGGACGCGGCGGCACCGGGGCATGCTGACGCGGCTGGCACCTGCCTCGCGTGCTTCCTCCAGCAACGAGCTGTAGCCAACGTTGTACGGCTTGTCGGACAGTGCCAAGTGGGCCCTTTACGAAGCGCGCTGTAGCCAACGTGGACGCCGTCGACGACCACAAGCTGCCGACGGGGCGGGGTGCATATCTGGGCAGTATGGTGGTATTGGCGGGCTGTGTGCGGATTCAGTAGACCGGCTGACGCCAGCAGAGTTGTGGACTGGGTCGTTGACGTCTACCGAGGCCGTTCCCACTCGATCCGGCTGAGTTCGTACTCGACCTCACCGTGCTCGGAGCCCTCGATCGCCTCCGGCCCAGTCCCCGGTGAAGTTCCGGACGAAGGACAGGCCCGACTTCTCCATAACGCGACGGGAACGGGTGTTGACGGCCATCGTGTTCGCTGTGACCCGCTCGACTCCCAGGTCCGTGAACCCCTTGTGGATCAGGGCCCGGGACCCCTCGGTGGCGTAGCCGCGCCCCCATGCCGCCTGGTTCAGCCGGTAGCCGAGTTCGACCACGGCGGGGCTGTGCTCCCCCAACGGCCGGAACTCGAACCAGCCCAGGAAGGTGCCGGTGGTCTTCTCCTGCGCGGCCCAGTAACCGCGGGCCTCCCAGCACGGGCAGGAGCCTCGGCAGGACCCGCGTCTCGATCGCCTCGCGACTGGTGGGACGGCCACCGTTGATGAAGCGCATGACCTCGGGTTCGTTGTCCAGGGCGAGCAGATGGTCGGTGTCGGCCGCTGTGAAGGCGCGCAGGACGAGCCGGTCGGTCTCCAGGAAGTGGAATATGCCGCGATCCTCACCACGGGCGGGCCGGGCCTGCCACCGGATTTCCGGTCGGCGGCAGCCGGTGGTGATCATGCCGCGCGGTCGGCGGATCGCTCGACCAGAACGCCCCGCTCGAAGTCGGCCCCGGCACGGACAAGTGCGACGAGGGGGGGTGCGTTCACCGCTCGCCACCGCTGCTGGGCGGAATCCGCCAGCTTGAAGATCATGGCCAAGGCGGCGGCCGCGCTGCCGGTGACCTGCGTGACCTTCGTGCGGAGCCGAACCGTTGCGAAGGTGGACTCGATGGAGTTCGTGGTGGGCAGGTGGATCCAGTGCTCGGCGGGGAAGTCGTAGAACCCGAGCAGTTCATCCGTGTGTCGTCGGTGATCTTCTTATGCGCAGGTGGATGCCGTCGGCCCACATGTAGACGTAGTCGCTGCCGGACAGATCACGCTGGCCAAACGCCTGGTGATCGACCTGCCACTGCTGGGTGAGCCGCGTGACCGTCGCCGGTGAGAGGCCCGCCGAGCTGCCGAGGAAATGCTCCAGCGCGGGCACGAAGTCACCCGAAGACAGACCATGCAGGTAGAGCAGGGGCAGCGCCTCACCGATGTTCGGGGACTTGCGGCACCAGGGCGGAGAAGCGCCGAGGAGAACCGCTTGCGCTCACCCGTGCCTCCTCCCGGGCTAGTCCACAGGTCTTGAGCATTGCTCCACGGAATGCATGCACCTGTTCTCATAGTGCTTGCTGCAGGGTCAGGATTGAGGCGACTTCCGGTGTGCCCGAGAACTCTTCCAACCGGCACAGAACTGCCTGAACCCGTTCCGCTGTCCGTTCGGACGCTACCGTCGATGCCAGGGTAATTACCCGCTCGGCTGTTCGTGCTGCCTCTTCTGGCTCGTTCGCGTCAGCGAGGGCAACGGCGAGCCACGACAGATACAGGGCGAGTTCGCGTGTGTGCGTGGGTTCGTAGTTGCTCATAACATCACGCAGTAAAGGGACAGCGCGCAAGGGGCGGCGCAGCTCCGTGTGTACGCGAGCTTCCATGACGCGAAGCTCTCCTGTGTCCACCCAATAGAGGTAGCTGGGCGCTTCACTACCGGGCCTGTCCTCCGCCAAGGCGTCGGCAGCCTCACCGAGTGCGCGCATGGCCAGTTGTGCTTCGCCTCGCTTTGTGTGCGCCCATGCCACGCGATCGTGGTAGAGGGCACGTGCCTTCGCCGGCGCATTCTGCCCGGCATCGTGAACAGCGGCTCGTGCCAGAGCCACGCCCTCATCCTCACGGCCGGTGTTGCTGTACTGATAGGCAAGCGAGCCGGCGAGATTCCCGGCCAACGTAAGGTCTGCTGCCTGCCTCGCTGCACTGATCCCTGTGCGGTAGATCCTTTCTGCCTCGCCGTACTGGCCGGCGTCCGAGGCAATCCAACCAGCGATCTGCGCCAGCTCGCCGACCTGCACGAGCAATGCACGCCCGACTGCATCGCTGTAGCTAGCTTCCCGGTACAGCTTGACCGCGACGCGGAGTTCCCGCAGCGCGGGGCGAATCAGATCTCCGCCGGCAATGACGTCATCGGCGAGCCGTAAACCGTGTACACGCCGGCCGAGGTCGACCACCGTGTCGGCACCGATGCGGCGGCCTGTACGGGCACGGAGAGGGGCCAGTGGATCACCAGCGGGAAGGAAGTCAGCCGGCGTCGGCATGGCTGGTTCCGGAGCGTTCTGCGGCCTCCTGATGTCTCCCACGTCCGCGCCGAGAGCGTCGGCCAGGAACGGCAACCACTCACGCGGAGTCCGTTTCCCCGTCTCGTACCGGCTGATCTCTTGCCGCCCGATCGGTGCTCCGCTGAGTCCTGCCAGGCGGCATACCTCGCGTGCCAGTCGCGCCTGACTCCACCCGCGAGCTTCGCGAAGGCGCCTGATGTTGGCCCCGATACCGCTCATGCTCCCCATTGTGGCCGACAGTTGGCCTACAGCGGGCCACTGTGCCGCTGCTCTCCGAGACGGAAGAGTAGAGAGGTAGATGGGCTCACGCTCGGCTACCGGATGATCTCCCGCTTCCCCGCTGGAGGTAGTCCCAGCATGGTGGCAGCCCGGCGGAAAGCGGGCAGCCGGCAAGCACCCATGGCGACGGATACGGGTCAGGGTCGCAACACGCACAACTTCGCCGAGTTCCGCACCGGTTGTGGCTCAGATGGTCTGGGCCGGGGCGGTGTTCATCCGGCACCATCAATCAAGGAGGTTCAGCATGAAGCAGTGGTGGGTTCTGAGGGCCAACGGCGGCAACCCGCAGGACGACAGCGACAGCGGGAACAAGCACGGTGGCGGAGGGTCCGACGAAGGTGGCAACACCAACGACGGCCAGGGCCCGGCGGACGGTCGCTGAAGGATGACCGAACAGCACGAAGCGGAGGTCGGTCGTCAGCGCCTGGCCTCCGCACTCATCGACAAGGGCGCGCTCACCCGTGCGTGGCTTCCCGCCTATCAGGCCGTTCCCCGTCATCTGTTCGTGCCCGACGTCATCTGGCCCGGACGGGCCGGAATGAACCGGCAGAGCGACCGGGTGATCCGCTCCGAGGAACCTGTCGCGTGGTGGGAGGCGGTATACCGGGACGCGCCGCTCACCACCCAATGGGATGACGGCACGTATACCGGTCCCGGCAGGGGCCGTACGCCGTCCTGTTCCAATTCCATGCCGACCATGGTGTTCTCGATGCTCGACGCACTGAGCGTGGCGGACGGGCAGCGAGTGATGGAGATCGGTACGGGAACCGGATGGAATGCCGCGCTGCTCTCCGAACGGCTCGGTTCGGAACAAGTCGTGACTGTTGAGGTGGACGAATACCTCGCCCTTGAAGCTTCGGAACGTCTGCACGGCGCCGGATACGCCCCGGAAACCGTGGTGGCGGACGGAGCTGAGGGGTACCCGGACGGCGCGCCTTACGATCGCGTGATCGCCACGTGCTCGATCGGCCGTGTCCCGGAATCGTGGATCGCGCAGACCAGGCCCGGCGGCGTGATCGTCGCGCCGTGGGGACCGGTCTACGGTGGCGAAGCCGTCGCCCGCCTGACGGTCGGCGATGACGGCACGGCATCCGGTCCCTTCGTCGGGTCGTCCGCCTTCATGCGGCTGCGGGAGCAGCGCAAGAGCCTGCCGCCCCGCAGCGCCTACACCGGCGACCGGGAATGGCCCGCAGGCGGCGTTCCGAGCACGACGGCACTCTCCCCGGATGAGGTGGGCGACTGGATTCATATGTTCGCCATCGGTGTTCAGGTGCCCGACCTCTTCTGCCGGGTGCAGTCGCTTGATGCGGGCGCCTACCGGCTCTGGCTGCACGACACGGGCGTGACGAGCTGGGCCACGGCGGACTACCGGAAGGGCAGCGCGGAGTACTCCGTGAGGCAGGCGGGACCCCGGAAGCTGTGGGAGGAGTTGGAAGCCGCCTGGCGGCGGTGGGACCGGCAGGGCCGTCCCGACTTTGCACGGTTCGGGCTCACCGTGGCAGCAGACGGCTCGCACACTGTCTGGCTCGACAGCCCGGAACACCCCGTGCCGGCCCGCACCCTCTGACTTCCGCCAGGTCGTGGGCAACTCCTGTGACGCCTCGGCACAGGCGGCCCCTGTCGTCGTGGCGGTCATCCTTTCGATGTGTTCTGAGGTCGTTCCCTGTCCCGGCCTGCGCGCGCCGGAATACGGTGCGTGCATCAGGTGTGACGGTGAGGCGTCGGTCGGGCGGCACCAGCGGTAGGGGCGGGCAGTCCTGCCGCGTCGCACGGACTCGGTGCCGCACCCTGCACACTCAGTAGCTCGGAGGGGAGCGGTATGCCACAGCGACGCATCATCACCGGCCGCAGCCAGGAGCCACGTCAGCGCTTCGCTGAGGAGCTGCGGAGGCTACGGGCCGAGCGCAGGTTGAGTCTGAGGCAGCTCGGTGTGCGGCTGGGCTGGGACTGGTCGTTGTTCGGGAAGATGGAGAAGGGCGAGACGCTGGGCGGCCCGGAAGTGGCCCAGGCTCTCGACACCTACTACGAGACGCCGGGTCTGCTGCTCGTGCTGTGGGAGCTGGCGGCCGGGGACCACACGCAGTTCCGCGAGCAGTACCGGCGCTACATGGCGCTGGAGGCCGAGGCGACGAGCTTGTGGCATTTCGCGGTGAGCGTGCTGCCGGGGATGCTGCAGACGCGGGGGTACGCGCGTGAGGTGCTGGCGGCCGGAGGGTTGAAGGGCAAGGAGCTGGAACAGCAGGTCGAGGCCCGGATGGGACGCCGAGAGCTCTTGGAAGGGGAGAACGCGCCACCTTTCCGGACCATTCTGTCCGAGGCGGTGCTGCGCTCGCCCCTGCGGGACCCGGCGGAGTGGCGCAAGCAGTTGGAGCATGTTGCCGATGTCGCGGAGCGACCGAATGTGACACTGCAGGTCCTGCCCTTGGACGCTGGGCTGCACGGGCTGACCAACGCGACCGTCATGTTTCTGCGGCTGATGGACGCACGTACGGTGGCCTACACGGAGAACGGCTACCGAGGCGATCTCATCGAGGAGAACGCTCTGGTTGAGCTTCTGCAGCGTGCGTACGATGCGATGCGCGACCTGGCGTTGTCCCCAGCTGAGTCGCAGAAGTTCATTCTGGCGATGTTGGAGGAAGTGCCGTGCGACCCATCGACATGAGCGCCGCAACCTGGCGCAAGAGCACCTACAGCAATCAAGACGGCGGCGAGTGCGTCGAGGTCTCTGACGACTTCGCGTCTGTCGTCCCCGTGCGGGACAGCAAGGTCCCGTCCGGCTCGGCGCTCGTTTTCCCATCCACTGGGTGGTCCTCGTTCGTTTCGGCAGTCAAGAGCGATCACCTGACGGCCTGACTGAACGCACCCGTGGTCCCGCCATCGCAAGATCGCGGGACCAGGGGTGCGTCCCGTTGTCGGTGTCTTGATGCTGGTACTTACTTCGCCATCGAGTTGGGGAGGTACCGGACGGTGGACTCGTCGCCTACGGATCTCTTGTCGCAGACAGCTTCGACGGCCGTGTTCTGCGCCCCTGACCTTGAGCTGCCCCTTTCGAGTGCTTCTCGCACACCTTCCTGTCCCGGCCGCTCGACAGTACTACTCTGCGTGCGTTGGGTGTAACGGTTAGGTGGTGGGTGCCGTGTGCTGGCAGTGCTGTCATGCCGCACGATCTTGGCTTCGTGCCTTCCACACCGATCAGTGTCAACAGCTCGGAGGGGAGCGGCATGCCGCAGCGACGTGTCATCACCGGGCGCAGTCAGGAACCACGTCAGCGCTTCGCTGAGGAGGTGCGGAGGCTGCGGGCTGAGCGCAGGTTGAGTCTGCGGCAGCTCGGTGAACGATTGGGCTGGGACTGGTCGTTGTTCGGGAAGATGGAGAAGGGCGAGACGCTGGGCGGCCCGAAGGTCGCTCAGGCCCTTGACACCTATTACGAGACACCGGGGCTGCTGCTGGTGCTGTGGGAGTTGGCGGCGGGGGACCACACGCAGTTCCGCGAGCAGTACCGGCGCTATATGGCGCTGGAGGCTGAGGCGGTCAGCCTGTGGCACTTCGCGGTGAGCGTGCTGCCTGGGCTGGTGCAGACATCGGGGTACGCCCGTGAAGTCCTGGCGGCCGGTGGTTTGAAGGGTAAGGAGCTGGAGCAGCAGATCAAGGCACGCGTGGGGCGTCGGGAGCTGCTGGAGGGGGAGTGTGCACCGCGCTTCCGGACGATCATCTCCGAAGCGGTCTTGCGGACAGGGTTGCTCGACGCAGGTGCGTGGCGAACGCAGTTGGAGAGCTTGGCAGAAGTGGCAGAGCGGCCGAACATTGCGGTGCAGGTACTCCCCTTCAGTGCTGGACCCTATGGGCTCGACAGCACAGACTTGTGGTTCCTACGTCTCCCGCTGGGGCGTACCGTGGCGTACACCGAGAACGCACACAGGGGTGAACTGATCGAGGAGGCTGCTGCGGTTGAGAAGCTGCAGGGTGCCTACGATGCAGTGCGCGACTTGGCACTGCCCCCGGCTGAGTCGCGGAAGCTCATTCTGCGCATGTTGGAGGAAGTCTCGTGCGAATCATCGATGTGAGTGTTGCGACCTGGCGCAAGAGCTCGTACAGCAACTCTGACGGTGGTGCTTGCATCGAAGTCTCTGACGACTTCCTTGCCGTTGTCCCGGTGCGGGACAGCAAGATTGCGGACTGCTCCGTCCTTGTGTTCCCGGCGGGGAAGTGGTCTTCTTTCGTCGAGGGTCTTAAGGCCGGTGACTTGAGCGCTTGAACTACGTGCCAGCGGCCCCGCGATCGACAGGTGGCGGGGCCGCTGGCACCTCCGGCCGGCTACGTCGTGCTACTGCCGCGGCGTCCCCGGGCGGTGGCGGTGGGACGCCAGGCGCGTAGGTCTTCGTCGGTCAGTCCATGCTTGCCTTGTTCCATCTGCCGGTCGCCTTCGAAAAACTTGGCAGGTGTTGGTGCGAAGACCGGATCGGGCTCGTTGTGCCACTGGTCAAGCCATGGTTGGAGTTCCAGCAGCCCGGCCAGGAGCGGTGTGACCTCTTCCGTCGTCAACGCCTCGTGAGTGGCGATGTAGGTGTCGAGCGCGACTGCCTGTTCCCGGTGGTCCCAACCTGCCCAGCCGTAGAGCTGCGGTGTGGCCGCGTTGGTCTGCCCGTAGGAGATGAAGCGCTCCTTGGGCACGTCCAGCTTGCCGCGTGCTCGCCAGTAAGAGGGGCGCAGGAAGTCCGCTGAGGTGTACTTCGGAGGCACGGGGATGGTGTCCCGGATCTTGCGCTTCGCTGGCTCGTCCGGCGCGGCGTCCTCCTGCCGCTGGAGGTCCCAGACGTGCTCCCAGTCCGCGCGCTTCTTCAGGCCGGACGGCTTGTAGCGCAGCGCAGCCAGGAACGGTACATGCTCGACACTCATCAACTCAGCCACAACAGCGGGCAGGTCCTTGCGCGGGTCGTAGATTTTGGCGACAGAAGAGAAATCCTCGTCACGCGACAGGTTGTCGGTGAGCCGTGACAGCGTGACGAGCGTAGGCATCTCGTTCTCATCGAACCAGTGAGCCCGGTTCTCGATTCGGTCGAGCAGCCACGATCGTAGCGCCTTCCCCTGAAGCGAGTCCCATCCTTCCGTGGCCCACCGTCGTTTGTACTCCGGTCGCTCGATCATGCCGATAGCTTGGGATGACTCAATAGCGTCGATCCGCTTTTGCACTATCTCGCGGTAGGTGGAAGGCCAGTGTTGCGGGATATCGGTGATGGGGGTGGAGTTGTGCCGCTTGAACCATTCGTTACTGGCTTCGCCTGCCGCCACTCGACGCGCGAGTGAAATCTCGAAGGCCCGTTCTCCGAAGAAGAGTTCGGGAATATTTACGGACTCGGGCTCATTGGAGGTGTGCAGACCTTCGGAGTGAAGGTCATAGAGAGAGTAAACCTGCCAGTCCAGCTCCTCTTGGAGTGCAGTCATGCGTGCTCGGACAGAACGCCATGCAGTGTTGGCCTCGCGTAGGGAAGCGAGAGTGGGTGTGGTCTTGGCGACCAGACTGGAAGGGCTGTTCGAGGCGAGTTCGCTGGCTGCTCTCTCCAGGGCGGAAGCGAGTACGGTGGGATAGGAGACAGGAAGGGGAAACTGTTGAAGTTTGGTGCCAGTGAACTCGTAAAATTGCTCCCAAAGTTCTGTCTTGATCCCCGATTGATGTCCTTCAGTGCCCTTGCTGTGGCTGACCATTTTGAGCCAGAAGCAAGCGATGGAGCTGTTGAGGAGCCCGAGCAGTTGCAGGTGCTCCTCCTCACTCGCCCCCTCCCGCAGCTTGATCACCGGAGCGGTGCGGATGAACACGTGTTCATGTCGACTAAGAGAAAAGTGATTGTGTGTGGAGACGAAGGGGAATGCAATGCGCAGCGGTGCCTTGTATCGTGACCTGAAAAACATTGAGTACTCGAACCATGTGAGATTGCGCTCAATTTGTGTCTTTCCGAAAGCTACGCGTTCTCGCAGATAAACTCGCGATGGCCAGAGAAGTTGCTGTGCGGCTTTCGGTGCGTCAGCGTCGAGTGTCTCGGAGTTGTATGGCCAGAGGGATTGAACGGGGCTATTAACTAGGTAGTCTCGTACCTCTCCTCCCTCAATCAAGGGCCGCTGATGGGTTGATGGGATGCGGTGTCTCCGGAGAGCGCCGGAGCCAATCATGTAGGCATCATCTTCGCGTGTCACTGCGCCCGCTCCGATTTCTTCAGCGACCTGTGCTAACCGCATCTCGGAATTGACGGTCAACAGGTCCACCATCTCCAGACCGCCATCGGTCAAAATCCACGGCTGCTTCCCGAAATGGTGTGTGCGTTCTAGGTCGTCAACTGAAATCCACTGGCCGATTGATCCCGGCTCTTCGATCTGGGCCACGATCGCACTCCAGACAAGACCGTCCTCGGCGCTTTGTGGCGCCGAAGGCTCGCCCTGGATGCTTCGCACCGTGCGGATGGTCTCTGACCTGTGGCCGCCGGCTCGCGGGCGTCCCACCAGGATCACTGTCGGCGTTCCATGCCCAGGGATGTATGCCCCCGAGGTGTCGATGACCTCGGTCAACTCCACCTCGTGCCCGAAGTACGTCTCGATCAGTCGGGTGCCGAACTCCCGCTTCATGAACGAGTTCGCCGTGATCTGGCCGACCATGCCGTATCCGCGCCCGCTCTCCGCTTCCCCCACCTTCGCCAGCTCGAAGAACCGCTGGGCGAACGGCACCGACAGCGCGTACGTTCCCGCGCAGGCGTCGTACAGCTCCCGGTACAGCGTGTTGAGCTTCTTGTCCTTGACCGTGATGTACGGCGGGTTGCCCACGACGACGTGGTAGCGGCCCTTACTCAGGATGTCCGGGTGCTCGTGGACGTCTTCGGTGTCGTACTTGAAGTCGGCGAGTTCGTCGGCGCCTTCCTCTTTGGAGTCGTCGAAGAGGTTGCCCTGCTTGTTCCGGTGCTTGATGAGGGAGTCGCCGACCGCCAGGTGTATCGGCCATTCGTACTTCCCGGCCTCGGCGAGCGTGCGCACGCCGCTGGCCGCCATCGCGGCGACCAAGAGCCGGAAGCGGGCGATGGCCACCGCGAAGGGGTTGAGGTCGACGCCGTGCACGGAGTCCAGGGCGGCGCGTATGCGTTCGTGCAGGTCGCGTCCGGGCTGGTCCTTGTCCCACAGGCGGACCAGGCGGCGGAACGCGCCCAGGACGAAGTGGCCGGACCCGCAGGTCGGGTCGATCATCTTCAGGCCGTCGTAGCCGAACTCGCGGACCGCCGGGTCCATGGCCCGGTCGAGGATGAACTCCTCGACGAACTCGGGGGTCTGGAGCAGCGCGTACGTCTTGCGGGCGGCTTCGCTGAGGTCCTGGTACAGGTCGCCGAGGAAGCGGGTGTCCCAGCCGCGGGTGCCGTCGCCGTCCTCCTCCAGCGGGTCGGTGAAGTCGTGGACGAGCGCGCCCGCCTCGTCCCGGGTGCGCCAGAAGTCGACGAGGTCCCGGGCGCCGTCGTGGGACAGCGGGATCTGGTACAGCGGGTTGTGCCGCCGGTCGAACAGCAGCCGGCCCGCCTGGCCGGCGCCCAGCTCCTCGAAGGCCCGCTCCAGCCACCCCCGGTACGTCGGGTCCTCGGACTTCGCGACATACTCCTCGAACCGGGCGAGGGCCAGGTCGCGGCGGTCGGCCTCCGGGGCCGTCAGGTAAGGCTCGGGGATGAGGCGGTTGTCCTCGCTGAAGCGGACGAAGACCGTGCCCAGCACCCAGGCCACGGCGACCTGCGTGACCCGCTCGTCCAGCCAGGAGTTCCAGGTGGCCGCCGTGCGGCCCAGTTTGCGGGCCCGCTCGTGCTCGGTGCGCAGCCGGGTGCCGACCTCGCCGAGGGCCCTCACCTGCTGGGCGAGGTCCGTCTCCACCGCTTTGACCTGCCGCTTCAGGTCGTCTAACAGGTTCTTGCGGTGGATCACTTGGTGTCTCCCTCGGTTCTGCTGCTGTGCAGGTCGATCACGCCGGACCGGTGGGCGTTGCGCACCCAGGAGTCCGGAAGCTCAATCCATTCGCCCAGGCCCGCCTGGTACGCCACCGCGACCTGCCCGAGCCTGGGTTCGCGTGCCGGGTCGGGCTGCGGCACCAGCAGCCACAGGCCGCGTCCGCCCTGCCGGGCGGCGTCCGCCAGCCGGTCCAGGACGCCCATGGCGTCGTACCGGGCGAAGGCGGCGACCTCCGTCAGCAGCACCGGGCCCGGCCCGGCCTCCGGCGCCAGGAGTTCACGCACCCGGGGTTCGACCGTGCCCCAGGCGGTGCGGGTGTACTCGGTGAACTTCGACGCGCCGCGGGTGCCCGGCTCGGCCACGTCCGCCTTGAGCAGGGTTTCCCAGGTGGGCTTCGTGCCCGGCGGGACCAGATCGCGCAGGGCGTCCAGGAACAGGGCGGTCACCGACACGGGCCGGGCGCCGATGCGGCCGGCCGACAGCTCCCGTACGGCCTCGGACGTGCGGCCGTGGTGCACCGTCAGCACCCGGTAGCCGTCCCGCCGGGCGGAGGCGGTGAGCCGTTCGTCCGCCCGGACCGCGCCCGCCAGCAGCGGGTCGTCCGCGTAGCGGGTCACGGCGCCCAGGTCGGTGGAGCGGCGGGAGACTGCGCTCGTCAGGTAGCTGGAGGCGCTGTCCATGCGGGTGGGCAGGTAGCGCAGCGTCCTGGACTCTTCCCGGGTCGACAGGGTGAGTTCGAAACCGGCGTCGCGCAGGGCCTTCGTCAGACGGCCGCCGGTCGGCAGCTCCCGCGTGGTCGAGCCCCGGCCGTCCGGTACGACGAGCTCCGGGAAGCGGGCCCGCACCCGCTCGTGGACCTCGCCCGGCGTCAGCCCCGGCTGCCGGGACTCGGGGAAGTTGGGGGTGAGCCGCACCAGCCCGGCCTGCGTGAGGCGCAGCGCCCGCACCAGCGGCAGGTTTCGGGGATAGATCTCCAGGCGGGGCGTGGCCGCCGCGTTCGCCGAAGCAGCGGCGGCCAGCTCGACGAGGCGCCGCTCGTCCCACTCGACCAGGCCGGGCGGCGGGGTCAGTGCCCCCAGGTCGCCCAGGACGGTGGTGGCGGTCGGCAGGGTTTCCAGGCCGGCCAGCCGGTCGGCGGTGGTGCCCAGGCGGGACGCGTAGTGGAGCAGGGCCGGACCGGTCGGGGTGTCCGGGCCGTCACCGTCCCGCACGTCCAGCGCGAGCAGGCCGGCGGCCAGCGCCTCCTCCGTCGCCCTGCGGTTGGCCTGGTGCTGGAACTCCGCCTCGTCCGGCTGGAGCTGCTCCACCTCCACGACGGCGCGCACCGCGGCGAGGGCCAGCGCGCGCCGCTGCTCGCGGCCCGGCAGTTGCGTGCCCCGGCGCACGGACAGGGCGTCGGCGATCTCGACGGCGGAGGCGACCCGGCCCAGCCCGGCCAGCAGGCCGATGATCTCCTCGCGCAGCGATTGGACCGCCGGGTGCTTCTTCCAGCGCTGGCGCTCCTCCTTCAGCAGTTGCGGGATGCGGCCGGTGGACAGGCCGAGAGCCTCGGCCACGTCCTTCTGCTTGGGCCAGACCCCGATGCCGGGAAGCTCACCGTGCTCATCGGGCAGGCGCAGCAGCAGCCGGACCGTCTCGACCTTGCTGCTGTTGGAGCGGTTGTTGTTCAGCTCCGGCACGAAGATGGTGGCCAGGGCGTCCAGGCTGACCGAGCGCAGCGCGGACTCGCTCAGACCGGCCGTGCCCTCCCGCACGGCGACCGCGCCCGCGACCGCCGACTCGGTGCCGGTGAGCTGCGCGAACTCCTCCTTCGCCTCCGCGCGGGCCTTCGGCGTGAGCGGGGAGAGCGGCGACTCGCGCAGCAGCTTTCCCCACTGGCGCTGGCGGCGCTGGATCTCGCCGCGCGTCTTGGTGCCCAGACCCGGTGCGTTGAGGAGTTTGCTGCGGCTGTAGTCGAGCAGGCCGCCGACCGTGGTGATGCCCAGGCCGTAAAGGAAGGACTCGGCGGCCGGGGTGAGCCCGGCGGCGGACAGGTGCGTGTCCCGGGTGACCTGCTCCGCCAGGTGCTCACGCTGCTCGTCGGCGGTCAGCGGCTCGGCGTCCGCGATGGCCGGCCGCTCGGCCCCGGCGGCGGCCTCTGCGCTCCCGGGTGCCTCGGCGGGCACCGGCTCGGAGTGCCGCGACCGGTGGGACGACGGCGGGGCCTGCGAGGCGTCCAGGAAGATCCGCTTCCAGGCGTCCCGCATGGGCTTCAGCTCGGGGAAGCGCCGCGACGCGTCCCGGTGCAGGGCCTTCTGGAAGAAGGCCACCAGGCCGTCCCGCACGGCGGGTTCGAAGGCGTCCGCCGCTATCACCGGGAAGGGGAACTCGCCCCGGTCGGTCATCCGGGGCGGCACCGAGCCGTCGCCCCACTTCGGCAGCTCGCCCGAGGCCATCTGGTGCAGGGTGACCGCGACGGCGTAGCGCTCGGCGTGCGAGTCGTACGCCGAGCGGGTCACGGTGCCGATGAACGGGTCGAGGTACCCCTCGGTCCCGGCGTCGTGGTCCTTCGCCGGATAGCCCGCCAACGAGAAATCTATGAGGACGAGTTCGCGGGTGCGGTTGGGGCGGATGCGGATCGCGATGTTGTCCGGCTTGATGTCGCGGTGCCAGACGCTCTCGCCCTCCAGGAAGTCGACGGCGCCGAACAAGTAGTCCCCGTACGCCTCCAGTTGGTCCATCTGGAGCCGGCCGCGTTCCCGCAGTTGGCGCGCGACGGTTTCGTCCCGGCGGCGCGTCCGCGAGGGGGCGCCGGACTCGGCACCGGCCGGCTTGTCGCCGGTGTCGCGCTCGTCACCCACGTACTCCAGGACCAGCACGGTGCGGCCCGCGATGCGCTGCGGCTCCGGCTCGACCAGCCGGATCACCCGGGAGTCGGGGCGCAGCCGCCCCATCACCTCGGCCTCGCGGTCGAGTACCTCGCCCCGGCTGTCGGACAGCGCCACCTTCAGCACGGCCAGCGGCCGGGTCTTCCGTGCCTCCGCCTCCAGGTCACGGACGAGGAACGCCCGGCTGGTGGAGCCGGTGCCCAGGCGGCGGCGCACCTCCCAGCGCCCGCCGAGCACGTCCCCGGCGACCGCCTCCAGCGGGTCCTTGTCGGGGACCGCCGGGTGCTCGCCTTCGGGCGCGGAGGCCGGCGCGGTCAGGTCTTCCTCGACGACCTCCAGCATCTCCAGGAACTCGTCCACCGACGACAGCCGCTGCCCCGGCCGGTAGGCGGTCGCCGCCTGCACCAGCTCGTCGATGTCCTGGGACAGGCCGTCCACCAGGGAGCTGGGACGCAGGCCCTCGCCGGCTTCGAGCCGGGCCAGCAGCTCCGCCTGGCTTGCCGCCGGTGGCCTGCCGGTCACCAGCAGGTAGGTGAGCACGCCGAGGCCGTACACGTCCAGCGACACCGGGTCGGCGTGCGGGGCCTTCAGCTCCGGGCCGAGATAGGGGTCCGTGCTCTCCGGCAGGTGTCTCGTCGACAGGGCCGTCGGAGCGAAGCGGGGCGCGCCGCTCCGGCCGCTGCCGCTCCCGGCGGCCCGCTGGGTGGCGATCTGCCAGTCAGAGATCTCCAGGCGCGGAGTGAGCCAGGCCGCTTCCGCACCGGCTGCCTGTCCTCGGCGGCTCCTGGGGCCGGGGATCACGTGCACGGACCGGGCGGCCAGCGCCCGGTGGTGGATGCGGCTGGAATGCGCGGACCGCATCGTCTCGGCGAGCTGGCGGACCAGCGCCATCCGGCCGAGGATGTCCAGCCCCGTACCGTGCTGGAGCAGGTACTCGTCGAGGCGCAGCGTTTCCCGGTCGTAGTCGAAGATCAGCGCGGGGCCGGCGGTGTGGCCGGACGGGAAATACTGCTTGAGCTGGACCACACCCGGGTGCCGGAACCGCTGGAGCACGGCGGCCTCCCGGCGGGCGGCGTCCTCCACCGACTTCCGGATCGACCTGTCCGACCCCCGCTCGCTCAGATACACCCGCACCCGGGCCACCTCGGGGAGCTCGCTGTGCTCCGCCCGGTAGTCGGCCCACGTGGAACCGGAGTCGAAGGACTTCCGCTCCAGTTGGTAGGGCCCCACCTTGTACTCGGCCTCGCTGCGCCGGATCCCGATCCGGTCGAGCGCCCCCTTGATCTCCCGGGAGGCGGTGCCCGCGATGCGGCGCCGCTCGTCGCGCGGCGGCTCCCCGAGCATGGCGACCAGCCCGTCGACGGTGTACACGCCGTTCTGGTCGTGGGCGGGGAGACGGACCCGCAGACCGTCGTCGGTGAAGCACACCGCCTCACCGACCCACACCCGTCGGCCGTGGCTGCCGAGCAGGGAGGCTAACTCCTTGGCCTTCTTGTTGACCAGATGGAGCGGATTGCCGTGCGGGCGACGGCGGCCGCCGGGTGTCGTCTGGATCCAGGTGCCGTTCTCCCCGGTTACGGAGCCGTGCCAGTCCTTCAGCTCGATCATGTACACGCCGCCAGGAGCGACGACCAGGAGATCCACCTCCCGGACATGACCGGTGTGCGCGGTGAAGGTGAAGTTCGACCACGCCCGCCAGGGCTCGGCGTCCGGCAGCCTCTTCCGGATGGCCTCCAGGCCGCGGTGCTCATGGTCGAACTCGGACTCGGTGACCGCGGTCCACCGGCCTTCCCGCATGCGTCGTCCCGCCCTCTTGCTGCCGTGTCGAGTGCCGGTCCGCCCTCGGCAGTGCGCGCTGTCCCCAGCAGGTCGCGGACCCGGAGCATCCTAGTCCCGGGCACCGGCGTCGGAGGGACTATCGGAAAATCGGGCTCCGGCCCAAGCGAAGAGGACCAGTACGACCGCTTCGCGGCCGCCCGTGACCACTGGGCCCTGGTGTCCTGGCTCGGACACCAGCCGCAAAGCGGGCCGCGGGCAGCCGGACGCGGTCCGCCGCCGCGAGGGGCACCTTCCGCCTGGACATGGACAAGCGGCTCGACCTGGGGCTGACCGCTGCCGTGCCCCGCCCCCGCACCCCGGCGGATATCGCCGACCGATCGAGTGCGGGGGCACATGGAAGGGCTTCGCTGCTCTCACCGGCCCCCGGATGAACGAGGCCGTGTGGCCGGACGCTCGACCCGGTGGCCTTCGGTTTCAAGGTGGTGTCCTGGCCGCATGACGGCCGGTGCGGTCAGGCGTTCTTGGTGTCGGTCGATGCCGCCTCGCCGAGCATGGCGAGGGTGAGCACGTTACCGGCGATGCCCCAGCCGCCGTCGGCGACCTCTTCGACCAGAACCATGGTGTTGTTGCGGGCGCGCTCGCCGTAGATCTCGACGTACAGCTCGGTGGTGCGGGTGACGATCTCCTCCTTCTGCTTCGGGGTGAGGGTCTTCTCGGGGACCTTGAAGTTCGCAAAAGGCATGGCTGGTTGTTCCTTCTCTCAGTGGGGTGTTACAGGGAGCTGCCTGCGGTGAGTAGGCTGTCCAGTCCGATGCGGCGGAAGAAGTCGGCGCGGAGGCGGTCGGCGACCGCGGAGACGACTTCGACGGGGTGGCTGGGCGGGCGGTTCAGATGATTCCGCCGTTGACGCGGACGACCTGTCCGTTGATCCAGTGGCCGACCGGGGAGGCCAGGAATGCGACGACCTCGGCGATGTCCGACGGGGTACCGAGTCGCTCCAGCGGGGGTTGGGCAGCCAGGCGGGCGATGGTCTCCCCGTCCTTGCCGTCCAGGAAGAGGTCGGTGGCCGTGGGGCCGGGCGCGACGGCGTTGGCGGTGACGTCCCGGCCCCGCAGCTCCCGCGCCAGGATCAGCGTCAGCGCCTCGACCGCGCCCTTGCCGGCGGAGTATGCGCCGTAGCCCGGGAAGGCTAGCCCCACCACGGACGTGGAGAACGTCACGATCGCACCGCCGGGGCGCACCCGACGGGCGGCCTGCTGGACGACGACGAACGTGCCGCGGATGTTGGTGCGGTGCAGGTCGTCCAGGACGGCCAGGTTCAGCTCGGCGATCGGCGCCATGTGTGCCCGCCCGGCCGCGTGCACGACGACGTCGACACCGCCGAACTCTGCTTCGGCCGCGTCGAACAGGGCCGCGACGGCGTGTTCGTCGGCGACGTCGGCACGCACCGCGATCGCCCGGACGCCGCTGGTGACGGCCTCCTTCACGGCTGCTTCGGCCTCGCCCTGGTTGCCGGCGTAGCCGACCACGACGGCGTATCCGTCGTCGGCCAGCCGCCCGACGGTCCGGCGGCCGATGCCGCGCGAGCCGCCGGTGACGATCGCGACACGGGGTGAGGCGGAGGGCTGAGCTGGGGGAGCGGTCCCGTCGAGGGAAGTGGGGATGGACATGACTGACTCCTGTGGTGAATGCGGGTCGGGGCGCGGTCTCGCCGTCGCCCTGCTGCGTCATCCACGATCGGCCGGTTCCCCACCCCTAGCCAGGGCTGCGTTTACCCAGGGGATGCCACCCCCTGGCTACGGCTCGGCGCGCGCGCGACCATGAAGGGGTGAACCTTCCACTACTCGGCGCCTTCCTCAGGACACGCCGCGACCGCATCCGCCCCGCCGAGGTCGGTCTCCCCCAAGGCCCGCGCCGGCGCGTCCCCGGGCTGCGCCGCGAGGAAGTTGCCCAGCTGGCAGGGCTGTCAGCCGACTACTACACCGAGCTGGAACGCGGCAGCGCAAAGAACGGCGTGCAGCCTTCGGCCCAGACCCTGGCCGCCCTCGCCCGAGCCCTGCGTCTGAACGGCGACGAACGCGACCACCTGTTTCGCCTCGCCGAACGGCCGGGCCCTCCGTCAGCGCACGGACCGTCGGCACACGTGCAGCCCGCGCTTCTCGGACTGCTGGACCGGCTGTCCAACACCCCCGCGCGCGTCATCACCGACCTGCACGAAACCCTGGTGGAAAACGACCTGGCCAGGAACCTGCTCGGCAAGTCCCCGGCACACCGCGGCTCGGCGGCGAGCTTCGTGTATCGCTGGTTCACCGACCCGCAGGCGCGCGAGAGGTACCCGCACGAGGATCACCCGCACCACTCCCGGGTGTTCGTGGCCGACCTCCAAGCAGCGGCCGCCAGGCGCGGCCGGGACGCGGAGGTCACGAAGATGATCGCCGTGCTACGCCGCCGCAGCCAGGAGTTCGCAGCCCTCTGGGACACCTACGACGTCGCGGTGCGCCGCATGGACCACAAGAAGATCGTGCACCCCACGCTCGGCGTCATCGAACTCGACTGCTACAACCTCCTCAGCGAAGACGGACGCCAACGCCTGCTGTGGTTCACCGCCCCGCCCGGAAGCCCAGGAGCCGAGCAACTGGAACTGCTGTCCGTCATAGGTACCCAGGACCTGGGCATCACGGAAGGCATGGCACCGGAGGGGTTGTCCGCGGCGGAATCCGGATCGCAGCCCTGACCCGCGCCGCCGAGAGGGGACCGCCTTCCCGGCAAGGCATGGCGGTCCCTACCTCCACGGAGATATGTTCTCCGGCCCGGGGCTCATGATGACCCCCTTGATTCCCGTTTTCCTCATACTCGCCGAGGAACTGAAGGCGAGCGATGTCGGGCTGGAGTTCCTGACCGGGGAACTGAAGGGATCGCACGACCCCTCCGGGATCGTGTTCTCCGTGCTCGCGGTCATGTCCGGGATGGAGCGCGAGTACATCCGCGACCGCACTCTCGAAGGCCACGAGTCCGCCCGCAAGCGCGGCAAGACCATCGGCGGCGCAGGCGTCACCGACGACTCCGTGCTTTCCATGGCCCTGCATCTGCGCGAGCAGGCGATGAGCCTGCGGGACACCGCCAAGCGGCTCGTCATCACCACGGGTACGAAGAAGGGACAGCACTCCTCGCCCGCCACCGTCATGCGAATGCTCCGCGAATACAACGAGCAGGGCACCACGGCGGTGAGCACGTGATCCCCCGGCTACTTTGCGGCTGGTGTCTGAGGTAGGAGTCCGGGGCCTAGTCCCGTGAGTACACGCAAACTGAAGGTCTTTCTGCGGGAACCCGAGGGTGGGCTGTCGTGTTGTCGTAGGTTCGACCTTCAGGTT
The DNA here is from genome assembly GCF_028200735.1 of Streptomyces sp. ACA25. GTDB lineage: Bacteria > Actinomycetota > Actinomycetes > Streptomycetales > Streptomycetaceae > Streptomyces. The sequence goes on along the minus strand of NZ_JAQKPV010000008.1, from coordinate 78,357 downwards.
CAGGCGAACACGCGGGGTGAGTGCCGAGCGGACCGCCTGCTGGGCAACCCTCCTTGGGAACATGCTGGCATCGTACGAGTCATGAGAACAGCAGGAACGACACCGGAACCGGAATCCTCAACACGGAGTGGCCTCAAGTCTCTGGGTGAGGTGGCCTGCCGTTATCAGGCGGATGAGATCCGCCCGGAGGACCTGCCGATGATTGCTGCCGAGGCACTCGCGGCCGGGCTGGACACCCCGACGTTGTGCGAGCTCGCCGGTTTGCCTCGCAACGCGGATGCCCGCGATATCCGCGACGCGTTCGAGCAAGTACTCTCCGAGGCCGAAATCGAGTTGCCTGATCCTGGCCTGGCACGGCGCCACGCTCTGCGTCGGCTGGCGGCGAGGTTGATCAATGAGGAAATCGCTCCCGCCGACCTGGCGACGGATGACTGGTGGGAGACGGAGGTCGAAACCGTTGAGGAGCGATCGTTTGTATCGCTGATCCCGCAATGCGGGTGCTGCATTGAGTACACGTTGGGGCTTGACCAACAGACGTGGGCGGCCGAGCTGCGGATCGCCGCGCTCGCCCTGACATCGTCTCCGGCGACCTGCCCCGGCTGCTGACTCTGCCCTGACGGCATGCTCCCCCATCGAAGGCGTGTACTGGTCGGACTTCACCGGAGTGGCTGTTCAGCGGCCTGGTCCAGCAGGGCCCGTGCGGAGTCCGCGTAGCGGATGGCGGTCTTCTCGTCGATGCCGAAGACGAGGGCGAGGTGGAGGGGGTCGGCGCCGTGGGTGAGGGCCTCTTCGAGCTGTCGGTCGACGCGGAGCCGTTCGAGGGTGGCGGTGAGGTTGCGGGTGGCCCGTGTGGTCCAGAGCTTGCCGGCCGGGGCCGAGTTCGACGGCGGTCTTCTGGGTGCTCAGCAGGTGGGGGTTGGCCGTGTTCGGCCAGCGGTTGCGGCGGTGGTCGAGCCAGTCCAGGACAGCACGGTGGGTGAGGTCGTCGAGTGGCCGGACGTGGCCGCCGACGGTGATGCGCCGGTTGCCCAGGTCGACGTCCTCCATCTGCATCGTGCGGATCATCTTTGGCCGTGCCGCGTGGACGGCAGCCAGAGCGATGATGAGCCGGATGTCCGGGGTGGTGGCGGTCGCGATGGCCTCGTCGATATCTTCCTGGACGAGAGCCTGGAGAACTGCTGAACGTGTAATGGTGGAGTCGGGTATTGGAACTGTCCGAATGCGTGCCTGATCACGCGTTTCGTTGCTCGGATGTTCCGAAGCGTGCCAGGCAGTGCCACACCTTCTTGAGCGCCTGTTGGTCATGGAATCCGGTGCGTGCGGCGTCACCGATGATCCGGGGATTGAGGTAGCCGTCGACGGCAATCTCCGCGCCCAGGTCGACGTACTGTTGTCCGCGGTAGTCCGGGTGGAGGGCGAGTTCTTCGACGGTGAGGCGGAGTCCCGGGTGCCAGTCGAGCCGGCATGGCAGGCGGCGGGCGGCGGCTTCCACGTCCGTTCCTCGATAGCTCGGGTCCAGGACGAGTGCCTCGATGTCGCGGGCCAGTATGAGTGGACCGTGCACCTGTGCCTCGATGTAGTCGTCGAGTGCGTCCTGGCCGTCGTTCTCAGCCAGCTCTATGAGGGACAAGTTGGCCGCAACTCCGAAGGCCGTTGGTTCGAAGAAGCTGTCCGGGTAGCAAAACGTGGCTCGGGTGAGGGTCTCGGCAGTCAGCCGAAGGTGCGCGGAGCCGAACCGGGGCGCCCCACCGAGCGGCTTGCGCCGGAAGTCCAATGCGCCGTAGACAGGTCGCTGGTGTGCGGGTTCGTGGTCGTAGGCGCCCCCAAAGATCCGGCTCTCCCAGCGCCATCGGTCGCCGCCGGGGTGGGCCGTCAAGCCGCCGTTGCTGGTGCCTGTGACAAGTTGCGAGTAATAGGCGCCGTCCTCAGCCAACGCGACCAAGATCGGCCGACCGCGCACTGTGCGGTCGGGGTGAAAGTTCAGAGTCACCCGCAACCCTGGGTCGACCGGGGTCCCGGACGACAGCGAGGCAACGTGGCGGATGGCCTGTTCCTGCGGAGACGGGGCTGGATCAGTGTTCATCAGCGCAGTGTGCCCGAGGTTGATCAATGTGTGCATCCGCGTTTGCTGACGTCGGCGGCGTAGGCGGCCCAGTCGCCGGCTGCGGCTCGCTGCCATTTGACGGCGACGGTGATGTCGATGCCGAGGGTGCGGGCGAGGACCGCGGCGGGCAGTTCCGTGGCGAGCTGGAACAGCGCGGTTGAGCGGGCTTGTGAGAGTCGGATACCGAGTTTGCGGAGCCGTTCGCCCATGGCCCAGGCACTGATCGGGCGGCCGGGCTGGCCTCCGAGGAAGAGCCAGGGTGAGTCTGTCCGGCCGAGGACGGCGTGACTGCGGCGAGCCGCGACTTGTTGGAGGGCCAGTTCAGCGACAGGTGCGGGAAGCTCGACCGGGACGGCGCCGAGGCGGATGCGGACGGCTCCGTCCGTCTTGTCGATGTGGTCGACGGTGAGTCGGGAGATCGCCGCGGGCCATTGAGCGTAGAGGAGCAACAGTAGGCCGGCAAGGCGGTCTTCGGGCTTGAGGGTGTCGTCGTGCAGTAAGCGTCGGGCGGTGGCCCAGCGGGCTTCCTCGTCCATCGGCTGGGAGGGGCCGTTCCATCGCTCGGCCGGGAAGCTGAGATCACGGGTGATCTTCTGGGAGAGGGCCCAGCGCACGAAGTGGCCTGCCTCCTGGCGAAGACGGACGTCGTCGCTGGTCATCCAGCGCTCCAGGTCGGCCTGTCGGCAGGTCGCAAGAGTCAGATTCTGGCCCGTGAGCCAGTTCAGGAGATAGACGGCTGCCCGCAGATGTTGCCGCGCGACCTGGAGCTGGGAGTGAGTTGTCTCCTTGCCGCCGCTGCGGCGGCGAAGCCGACGCAGGAGGTGCCATGTCGCGTACCGGTGCAGGATCTTCCGTCCCTCGACGGTCGCATGGGAGGTGACGAGGTCCTTCACGTGCCGTTCGAGACGGGTCATCTGCTCGTCCCGCCGCGGCAGGGTGCCTGTGGCGACGAGGACGCTGCGGATGTGCTCGACGACCTTGCCTTCGGGGAGTTCGTCCAGGGCCTCGTGAGTGAGGGGGCGGTTGCCGGAGCCGAGATCGGTCAGGACGGTGGAGACGATGCCGCCGGAGAGCCAGCGCATAGCTGTGGCGGCCCGTTCGGTGCCGGCCAGGGCCTGGTGCAGGGCCTGCAGTTTCGTGGGTATGGCGCCGGTGTCATCGGCGAGAAGCTCGTGGAGCCGCTGCTTGAGGATGCAGTGAGGGCACGGCCCCGGAGCGTGCAGCCGTTCGGCTTGCCCGCAGGCGGGACAGGGGCGCCAGAGCTCGGCGTCCGGTTTGGTGCAGGGGCCGCAGATGGGGGCGTCGGTGGTCCCGGAGTGGATGCCGCGGAGTCGTCCGCAGATGGTGCAGTGAGCTGGTCGCCGGTCGCAGCCGCCGCAGCGGGGCAGGCCGGCGAGCTTCGAGAGTGTGCAGGGTGCGGTGCGGCCGCAGATCGAGCAGAGCAGCATGGGCTAGGGACGGCAGTTCGGGCAGATCGGTCCGCCCGGGGTGCGGCAACTGACCATGCGTGACTCGCCGCAGACAGTGCAGGTCTCCCGGTTTGCCGGGTCTCTGATCAGGCAGCCCGGACACAGGGGTCGTCCCTGGGCGTCGCGGGTGGCCGGTTCGCGCCGAGCACCGCAGCGTACGCATTCTTCGATGCGGGACTTGGCGATGCAGTTGCGGCAGACCCGCTGTCCGTCGAGCGGCTTGTCGATGCGCACCACCCGGTGGCAGTGAGGGCAGGCCGGGCGGGCGATCTCGGTGACGCCGGCCTCGTGCAGCAAGTCGATGAACCGCAGGATGGCGCGATGCGGCGCGAGATATCCCTCCCCGGTCAGCAGACGAGGGTTTTCCTCCAGGGCCCAGACCAGTCTCTGCCGATAGTGGGGACGGTGGGGTGCCGACTGGTGGAGGGCATCGGCGATCACGTCACGGTCGGCGTCCGGGGTGATCCCGGTGATCACCGCGTAGATGACGTCGATCGGGTCGCGGTCGTCGTTGTCGGGACACATCTTGCAGCGCAGCAGGCCCTTGCGGTCCCGGAAGGCGACGCGTCGGACGGTGCCGCAGGCGGTGCACTCAGCGGTCTCGTGTCCACAGACCGAGCAGTACCAGTCCTGTCCCTGGCGTTGGAGGGTTCGCAGCTTCTTGCCGCACTCGACGCAGACCGGCGGAGAGATCTCCGAGGCGCCGGCCTTGCGGAGCTCGATGAGCAGATCGCCGATGGCCCGGGGTGCCGGGGACCGGCCGTCGGTAAGGACGGAGGGCCGCATCGCCAGGGCCTCAGCCAGGCGTCGTGACTTCGCGCGGCCGCCCGCGACCGCGGTGACCACGGCCCGGATGGTCTCCGCGCCGAGTTCCTTCTCGACGTCGGCGACGAGGTCGGTGATCAGGCCGGTCGGGTCGGCGACGGCGCGGCCGAGGTCGAGATGGTCAGCGGTGGTCATGGCCGGTCAACACCCCTGATGCGGGCCCGCTTTGGCCGCAGCCCGCCAAGCCCCTCCGTATCGGGCGCCGAGCCGCCTCCGGCGGCTGCCCTCTTCGGCTTCTTCACCGCGCCGGCCGCCGCGACGGGCTCGATGAGGTCGTCCATGGTGCAGTCGAGTATGTTGAGCAGTGCCATGAGGATCTTGAGGCTCAGTCGCTCAGGTCGCTCGACGACGAGGCGGTAGACCTGGCTCGACGACAGGGTGATGCCGCGTTCGGCGAGTGGAGGGATGAGGTCGGTGGTGGAGAACAACCCGTGGCCGGCCATGACTTTACGCAGGTGCCAGTGGTAGTCGAGCTTGGCGGCCATCGCCGGATCCCTCCTGTCAGGACCCGGCGAACGCCGGGGCCAGTGCCTTGTGCAGGGAAGTGTTCATGAAGTCGTCGCTGACGTGCGTGTAGATGGCCAGGGAGCTGTCGCACTCGTGGCCGACCTGCTGCTGGATGAACCGGCGGTCGACCCCGTCCTCGGTCAGATGCGTGACGTAAGAATGCCGGATTGAGTGGGGAGTCAGGTCTTTTGGGAGCTTCAGAGCATCCCGATATGCCTCGAACCGGTCGTTGATGGTGCCGGGCTGGAGGCGGCCCCCGCGCTCGGTGATCCACAGAGCCGGGTGGTCGGAGAATCCGAACCTCGGCCGGGCGTTCTCGACGTAGTCGGCGACCGCCTCGACGGCCCAGTCCATCACCGACAGCACGTTCCGACGACGCGGCGGCTGGCCCTTCTTCGCCTTGCCATAGCGGACGTTGAGCGTGCCGAACCGGCCGAACTGCCGGGCCTGCGCGTTCCGTCCGAAGTCGACCACGTCCAGCTTGGACGTCTCGGTCCGGCGAAGACCCCACCCGTAGATGACCTTGAAAAGAGTGGCGTCCCGGTAAGCGGCGAGGGCTCCCTTGCGCTTGGCCTTCACAGCGCGTGCGACTTGGTCGTCGGCGTAGTCAAGAAAGCGCTGCAACTCTTCCCGTGTGAACGGCCGCGCCTCCGGATCGCCTTCGTAATCCTGCAGGTGAGGGAGGGTATTCCACTCATGGCAGATCGCCACCGGGAATGCGCCGAAGGCTTCATCGCATGCCGTGCCCCAGCCGTAGCGGGCGTCGATGAGAAGCTCAGTAAACAGCCGAACGGTGCCCTGGTAGCTGCGGATTGTGGAGGGCGCCAAGTGCCTCTCGCTCGTCAACGATGCTGACCACTCGTCCAGGTGAGCAGGCGTCCACTGTCACGGGTACTCGTTCGCGAACTCAAGGAACCGGCGGATCAGTCGTTCCCTCGGGTCGATCGTGTCGTCTCTCAGCCCTCGCGACTTCTGCTGAGCCCGCCAGCCCCTCAGCATCGCGTCGAACATCGCGTCCTCCGGACGCAGCTGAACCACACCGGAGACAAGCTCCATATGGGCCGCCCCAGCCAGGGCCACCGTGCGCTGATGCACCACTCCAGGCCATCCCTTCTGGAGAGCAGATCATGCATCAGAAGGGCTCATCTGGGCAACACCCCTGCTCAGGCTGCCAGTTCGTAGAGGCTGAGAAACCCTTCCGTTTCCCGCCGTGACCACGTGACCTGCGACTTCTCGCCCGTTTGATGCAATTCCCGAGGGTTGATGTACCGCAGGGTGGTGGCGATCCAGGAATGTCCGAGGACCTCCTGGATCCCGAGCACGCCAAGACCAGGTCCAGGTGCCCGACGTCCCCGCGGATGGTGCCGTCTGCCAGTCCTGCCGAGGCCCGCGCGAGTACGAACCCAGCGAGCACGTCGGTCTCGAACTGCTTCAGTTCCTCCGCCGAGATCGGATCGCGGAACTCGCGCAGGTCGCGTACGGCTGCCAGTGCCAACCCGAACCTCTCCGTCTTCACCCCGATAACGGATCGATCGGACGAAGTGAGAACGCTTCAAGAATTCTGAAGTTACGCCACCGGCTCGAAGAACACCCCAAGGAGACAGAAGACCCTGGCCACGGGGACAAGGGCTCAGCAGGGTTTAGGAGAACTTGGGGGATGTCGCACACTACTGCCCACGGCCGGCCCAGGCTGCGCTGCACGGAGTCGGGCCGACAACGTCCGGCGCTGCTCCCGCGGTCACGGGCTGTGCCTTGGCCGGTACCGGAATGCCCTGTGATCACGGTACGGTCGGTTTGTCGGGTGGTCCCCATGGGCCCGCCGCCGACGCGGAGCCCGTGCGATGCCGCCCGAGGAGAGCAGATGGCACGAGTCAACCTGCGTGCAGCGTTCATGAGCGGCACGGAGTCCACCGTCGCCGCTCAGCAGGTGTTCACCAACCGGACGAATGAAGTCGCGGCCTTCAAGAAGTCGTTGACAGGGTTGCACAGCGCATTGGACGGGGCGGATACCTCACCTGTCGTCGACCGGGTGCAGGGCCGTCGCAACGTTCTCACCTTCTACGGCGTGGGCGGTATCGGGAAGACGACGCTCTCCCAGGAGCTGGAGCGTCGGCTCTTCGCCGACGCCCGGGCCGAAGGACGGAACGATGCCGTCTCCGTGTGGATCGACGTGTCGGAGGACGGTGCCTCCGACATCGAAAGTCTGCTGCTGCGCCTGCGCGCGGGACTGGGGCAGCTGGGGAACCGGTGGCCGGCGTTTGACCTGGCCCTTGCCTCCTACTGGGCCCGGGCTCACCCGGGTGAGGCACTGCAGGAGTTCCTGGACTCCGTACCGGCGGTCCGGCGGGCTTCTCGGAGCGTCGGCCTGAGTGAGCAGATCGCGGCGAGTGTGGAACACGTCGTCCCCGCGGATGTCGGTGGCCTGACCGGGCTGGCACAACGCGCGGCGATGGGCACCTACCGCGCCATCCGGAGCCGGGTACGGGAGGGGCGGCTGCTGTCCGAGTGCGAGCTGTTCGCCGAGCTGGTCGAGGCGGACGCCGACTACGAAACCCTGTCGTTCTTTCCGTATCTCCTGGCCTGGGATCTGGAGCAGCAGTTGCCCCGCGACGGCAGACGGCCCAAGGTGTGCGTGTTCCTGGACACCTTCGAGGTGCTCGGAGGCCAGGGGGACCGGACGGCGGAGAAATTCGTGCAGCGCTGCGTCTACCTCATGCCGAACGTGCTGTTCGTCATCACCGGCCGGAACCGTATCGACTGGGCCGACGGCGGCTCGACCGGGGAACTGGACTTCACCGGCGCTGAGCGCTGGCCCCTTCTGCACTTCCGCAACGACACGGCCGAGCCTCGTCAGCACCTCGTGGGATACCTGTCGGACTCCGACGCCGACAGTTACCTGCGCGAGGCGCTGACCCAGGACGGCGAACCGGCCATGCCGGCCCCCGTGCGCGAGCGCATCATCTCCAGCGGGCAAGGCTTACCGCTGTACCTGGACCTGTCGGTGTCACACTTCGTCGAGCTGCTGGCACGTGGCGGACAGCCCTCCGTCGATGACTTCGGCGGGTCGTTCACCGCTGTGGCGACCCGGTCGATCAGAGATCTGCCCAAGGAGGAACGCGACCTGGTCCGTACGGCGGCGCTCGTCGACCGGGTCGACGCCGACCTGTTGCGAGCCGGGCAGCCCTCCCTGCCGGACGGCTGCGTCGCACGCTTCCTGCGGCGCCCGTTTCTCACCCACGATGATGCCTACGAACTCCCGTACGCCCTGCACATGGCGCTGCGCTCCGCCATTCACGAGGCTGACCGGAGGCTTGCGGACGGCTGGTCGGACCGCGACCGTCGCGAGGTCGCCGGGCGGCTCCTCCGGCGGCTGGGTGAACGGCTGGGCCCTCGCGCCGGGCGCGCCACGGCTGCACAGGCACTCGCCTCCGGGCTCAAGCTCTCCGGCGCCTACGGGGTCTTCGACGGCTGGATGGTCCGAGTGGCGCAACAGCTGGTGGAAGCAGGGCAGTGGACGGATCTCGGCGAAGGACTGACCGCCGGCGAAGCGGAGGTCCCGGAGTTCCGGGCTGTCCGGGCGGCGATCAAGGGCGTCCAGCTGCGCCGGGCAGGGCGGGCGCCCGAAGCGGTCACCGTCCTGGAAAAGGCGGGCGAGGCCGTCCCGGGCAGTAGCCCGGCGGCACAACTGGTACGCGTGCACTTGGCGCACGCCCTGCGGAACAAGGGCGACTACACGCAGGCGGCCGACCTCTACCGGGCCCTGCTGGACGGGGAGTTCGAAGCTGTTGCGCGCTACTGGCTTTCCGACTTCGACTACCTCAACGGGCGCTTCGCCACTGCTCTCACCGCGCTTGACCACCCTGGCCGCGATGCTGCGGACGAAGGAGAACGGCTTCGCTTACGCGGACACATCTGGCGGGTGAACGCCCGTTTCGATGCGGCTACCGACTGCTACAGCCGTGCCATCGCCCTGGCCCGCGAGGAGGGCCTTGTCGCGGCAGAGGCCAAAGCGCTCGCCAATCTGGCGCAGACGGCCTGCTGGTCGTCCAACACCCCCGCAGTGGGGGAAGCTGCGGACGCGGCACGGCGGCTCCTCGATCTGGTGCCCAACCCCGTGGAACTTGTCAAGATCCGCTCCGCCGAAGCGGTGGCCTTCGCGCTGGCCGGTGACCACCGGACAGCCAGGGAGGCGGTCACCGGCACCCGGGACCTGGCGGACAGCATCGGCTACCGGGGCGGGCACAACCTGGCGGACGTGGCGGACGCCCTGCTCGGTACGTTGACCGGCGACGCGCAGAGCGCGCGCCGCGCGCGCACCGCACTCGACGAGCGCACACGCAGCTCTGGCGGCAACACGTACTGGGTGCCCGTGGTGACATCCTGGACCGATGGTGTCGCCGCAGCTGCGGAGGTCCGTCCGACTGTCGAATGGGTGGACGGCCCCGCTGCGGCGCTGGGCCGCTGGGCGGCGGTGGTGACGCGTCGGTGACGCTGCCCTTGGGACCAGCGCCGCAGCGGGGCCGACGGCCTTGGCGCGGCCGAGCCGCCGACAGGCGGAGCACGTGAACATCAGAACCGAAGAGAGGGCACAGGACCATGACTGACCAGGTACAGGTCGGCTTCGTCGGGCTGGGCACCATCGCGGAGACACACCTCTCGGTTCTCGCCGAACGGCACGATGCAGCAATCCAGTTCACCGTCGACCCGCACGTCACGAAACCGGTTTCGTTCCGTGGCACGAAGCCGCCGCACTACGGCCGTCTGGAGGACGCGCTGTCGGCGCACCGTCCTGACCTGATCGTGCTGGCCACTCCCACGGATACGCACGCGGACCTGACTGTTCAGGCACTCACGCAGTCCTCAGCCCGAGTTCTGGTGGAGAAGCCACTCGTCCACGACCTGGATTCCCTCGCCCACCTGCGTTCGCTGCCCCGGACAGTCGAGGTACAGGAGAGGGTGTTCGTCGCGCACCACTTCGCGTTCTCCCCCGAGGTGCGCTGGGCTGCTGAGCAGATTGCGGAGAACCCTCAGTGGGGACCCGTCACGGGGATCACCTCAGCGTTCCACGACCCCTACATTCTCCGGGGCGAGCAGGCGTTCACGTCCTACATCTCCAGCTGGACGGACTCGGGAGTGAATCAGCTGAGCACACTCGCGCGGTTCGTCGACCTGACCGCGCTGACCTCCGCCCAGCAGCTGGACGACGGCGCCAGCGCCTGGTGCACCGCCGCCTACCTCTCCCGCGGCATCACGGGGACGGCCCGGCTGCGTACCAGCTGGCTTACGGGAACCAGCAGCAAGGAAACGGCCCTCACCTTCGGCGAATCCGGCGTGGACATCTGGATCGACCACACCTCCATGACCGGCTTCACCGCCCGGGGCGGCACGCTCCTCGCCACCCATGGGAACGACGGGCTCACACCCCGGAAGGTCGCGCACTACCGGCCCCTCTACGCAAGCCTGCTGTCCACCCGTCCCGACCCCGTCATGAGCTTCGGCACCGCAGTCACCCTCACCGAACTGCACCACGCCACACCCCCCGGGGATGTCAGCCTCTGAGTCCCTCCCCTCAGCAGCGGTAAGCGACGTCCGTGCTGGGACGACGGCCGGGCCGTGGTCTCGCAGGCCGGTTCCGTCCTGCTGGTGGAAACCGGCCGCAAGACCGGCCCGGCGAGGCCGGATCCGTAGCCCTCAGTCCATGGCACAAGCCCTACTCTTGGTGGGCAGAGGGGGTGGTTTCGGTTAAGGACGTGGAGAACGTCGCGTACCTGGCTGCTGTTCGCCATGGTGAGAGCACCGCGAACGCTGCGTTTGCCGCCGCGGCGGAGGGGGGATCCCCAGAGCCGCTGGCCGGTATCGATGCCGAGGTGGAGCTGTCGGAGCTGGGCCGACAGCAGGCACGGCTGCTGGGTCGGTGGCTGGCCGCGCTGCCGGCAGCGGACGTGCCCCAGGCCGTGGTGTGCTCCCCCTACCGGCGCACACGGCAGACCTGGGAGGAGATGGCCGCTGAGGCGGCCCGCCTGGGGGCAGCGGGGGCACCCGCCGTGCTCACCGACGAGCGGCTGCGGGACCGCGAGATGGGCGTCTTTGAGCTGCATCAACCAGCAGCGCTGCGCGCCCGCGATCCGCAGGAGGCTGACCGGCGGGTGGCGTTGGGCGAGTGGATCTACCGGCCACCGGGAGGGGAGTCCCTGGCCGACGTTGCGCTGCGGGTCCGTAGCTTCCTGGCCGATCTGGTCTCTTCAGGCCACGAGCGGGTGCTGCTGGTCGGGCACGATGCGACCGTGGTCTGCGTGGACTACGTCCTCGCCGGGCTCGGCGCCGCCCCGCCCAAGGAGCAGGTGCCCAACGCCAGCGTCTCGACGTGGCGCCACGGAGAGCGCGAAGAAGTCGGCATGACCAGCCATTTGGTGGCTGGGGCCCACGGAACGGTGCAGTCGGGCCGGGCGCGTGGCTGAGGGGCGGCGCTCACTCAGCCTTTCTCATCGCGTTCCTGCTTGTCCCCGCGCAGACGGCGCGCTTGCTCGGCGATCCCGCTGGAAAGCTTGCCCGTTACCGAGCCGGCCCGGTCGAGGGCCTCACTGCCGAGGCTCCTGGCGGCATCGACGCCCTTCGCACCTGTCTCGAGTGCCTGGTCTCTCGCCTCCACGGCCGCGGCCACCCATCGTCTCGCTTCCGCTGACCGGCAACCGGATTCCATTCCGAGCCGTGTGTGGAAGTCCTGGACGCCGGTCGCGACATGGTTGCTCGACTGGACGACAGCCGGAGACTTCGCCGGGTTCAGCAGTACCTTCGCGTTGGCCGTGACCGCGGCCGCATTCATCCTGGCCACCAGGCGCTCGGTGCTCCGCGAGATGTGCTCCAGCCGGTTCTGCCGGGCAGCCTTCAGTCCGAGGCGATGCCCGTGCAGCTCCTCCGGAGACGCGTCCAGCACCCGGCCGAGTTCGAGCACGGCGATGGCGTCCTGCAGCTGAAAACAGCGAGCCAGCACAGCGAGCCACTCCCGAACAGTGGACTCAGCTTCCCTGGCCGTCGTGGCGAGGTCACCGATCGTGGCATCGCTCCGCATCTTCAGCGCGAGTGCGTCGAGTTGACGCAATGCGTACGCCTGGGTCTCTGCGATCGTCGACGGCGCGGCCTGCACCTTCGACCATGTGACCTCGTCGACCCTGCCCTTTTGCTCTCGGATGGTCATGGCCTCCTCGATGACGAAGCCCACTCCGATCATGCGGGACAGCGCGGCGTCCTTCTGGGCGCGCAGCACGTCGTCGACCTTCTCGTCGATCGTGGCGAGATAGTCGGTGACCTCGTCCATGGTCAGTTGCATCGCCACCTGCGCCATGATCTTTGCGGTATTGGCCAGCATCGCCGGGTTGGTCAGCAGCGATCGGGGCCCCCGCACGAAGTCGACGAACCCCCTGATCTGGCCCTTCTGCCCCTTCACCACGCCTGTGCTGAGACCCGTCTTCGAGCTTTCCCTCAGCCCGTACTTCTCGACAAGCTGTGCCGACTCCCGCGTCAGCTTCACCCAGCGTCCGGAGCCGGCGGCAACCTGCGAACCTTCCTGCGCGACCACAGCCCCGGTACCGACGACGGACTTGAGCCGTTGCAGTCCGAGGTCCTTCGACGCCAGCCCCTCCGAGTCGAGGAAGCGGTCGACATCCGTTGCGTTCCCGATGACCGCCAGTCCGTCACCGTCACTGATCAGCTGAATCTCGTTGTCCATCGCGCGCTCCCGAAGTGGCTGAAAGGGTCTGGGGCCATGTGGCCGGCACGCTGTTCTTGCGTGCTGTTGCTGAACTCATCAGGGACCCGAAGCGAGTGCGGGGAGGGCGTGCCTGCTGTACATGAGAGCGATCATGAGGGCACGGGCCGCAGCCCGGGCCGATGTTGCAGAGCTGAGACGTCTGTGGATGAGGGGGCCACTGACCGTTCTGCCCCTCAAGACCGCTGACGGCTGCCATGCGGTCTCGCCCAATGCGACGGGGTCGGCCGCGCGGTACGCACCGCTTCGGCGCGGTTCGCCCTGCACGGGATGCAGTCCCTGGGCTCGGGGAAGTGGCATTAGTGTGTGTCACACAGTACCGTGTCTCTCGTGTCTGTTGAAGAACTGACTCTCAGCCAGGCCCAGGAGCTGCGTCGCGGGACGGTCGTGCTGGCCTGCCTCACGCTGCTCCGCACACCCGAGTACGGCTACGCGCTGCTGGAGACGCTCAACAAGGCAGGGGTCCCCGTGGACGGCAACACGCTCTACCCGTTGCTCCGGCGGCTGGAGAAACAGGGACTGCTCACCAGCGAGTGGAACACCGACGCATCCCGGCCCCGGAAGTTCTACCGCACCAGCCCGGACGGCTGCGAGGTCCTCACCGGGCTGGAGCGTGAGTGGCAGGAGCTTGTCACCTCCATCGCACGGCTGACCGGGAAAATTCGATGAGCACGACCAGGCTGACGGAGCTGTACGTGGACGAGGTCGTGCGCCGGCTTCCGGCCGACCAGTGCGACGACATCGCCGCGGAGTTGCGCGCCACCATCGCCGATACCGTGGAGGGACGCGACGCGTCCGACCCCCGGGCGGCAGAGCGCGAGGTGCTCAGCGAGATGGGCGACCCGATACGGTACGCCGCCCGTTACCGGGGCCGTCCGCCGGTGCTGATCGGGCCCGACCTCTACCCGGCGTACATCCGTCTGCTGGCCGTCCTGCTGGGCACGGTGCTGCCGCTGCTCAGCCTGGTGCTGGTTGCGCTGGACTTCTCGGACACCGGCGACCCGGTCGCGGCTGTGCGGAACGGCGCGGTGACCGGCCTCATGGTCGGCGTCCAGGTGTTCGTGGTGCTCACCGTGGCGTTCGCGGCCGCCGAACGGGTCCGGCACCGCGACGGCACCACCACCTGTATCAGGAGCTGGACGCCCGACGACCTTCCCCGGGCCCGGCAGGCGCCCGACAAGGCGGGCTTCATGACCTGGGCCACGGTGGGTTGGGACCTGCTGCTGCTCACGCTGATCCTCTGGCAGTACACCGCGAAGCCCTACCGGGCCGACGGGGCGGAGGGTGAGGGCGAGCGGATCGCGGTTCTCGACCCGGCCCTGTGGTCGGGGTGGATCTGGCCAGTGCTCCTCGGGCTTGCCGGCCTGGTCGTGGTCTCGCTGGCCCGGCTCGCCGCGCGCGGCTGGACCATGCGGCTCGCCTTGCTGTACGCCACGGCTCAGGCGGTGTTCGCCCTGTCGCTGGCCTGGCTCCTGCACCAGCAGATGTTCTTCAACCCGGCGTTCCTCGCCGACGTCAGTCAGGTCCACGGGTCGCCTGAACAGCTGTACAACGGTGTGGCGCTGATCGTCCTGGCCATGGCGGCGAGCGGAGCGGTCAGCAGCTTCCGCTCGGCACGCTGACGCGCAGGTGGCCGGGGGCGCGGTCGGTACCCGTGCCCCCGGGGTCACGCTCTCGATCCCGGCGGGGATGGCCGCGGGGACCGCGGACTCCGGGCAGAACTGCCACAGAGTCCGGTGAATCCATTGCTCATGGAAAAACGCCGGGCCTATGACCCCGACGCCGTCCTCACTCTCGATCGACGTGACTTCCGCTGTGCGCCCGTTGAGTCGGTACAAGGTATTCGGCGTGCTGCCCGGCGATCTGCCTCCCTGATTCGGTGGTGCAAGGGCGTGACTATTGTTCGGGGAGCATCCCGCAATGGGCATGTTGCCTTGGTATGGCGACGTCATTCGATTCTGTGTTGCCACCGAGGAGGAGCGGATGTACATCGCGCGGCGTATGGGCGGTGAGTACCGGACCGTGGCATGGATTGGTGAGGTCAGCGCTTGGTTTGAGCCGAGTGAGATTTTCTCTACGAAATGATCCCGTGAGGTGGCTCGGCACAGGGGATCCCGCGAGCCTCGATGTGTCCTGTGGTGTCCGGCGGTACTGTCGCACTCGTTGCCATGGAGGTCTTCTGATGCACAGCGTGACGTATTCGATGAATATTTCGCTTGACGGCTACATCGTCGGGCCGGACGGCGACTTCGACTGGGCGGAGCCTGATGAGGAGGTCTTTCGCTTCTGGATCGACGAGGTTCGGCAGATCGCGGTGCACCTGTTGGGGCGACGGCTGTACGAGGCGATGCTGTACTGGGAGACCGCCGACGAGGATCCCTCGCTCGACGACTCCACGCGCGAGTGGACCGTGCTCTGGAAGCCGCTTCCCAAGGTGGTGTTCTCCACCACGCTGTCGGAGGTGCGGGGCAATGCCCGCTTGGCCTCCGGGGGCCTGGCGGAGGAGATCGAGCGGTTGCGGGCCGAGCCGGGGGAGGGCGATATCGCGATCGGCGGGGCGACTCTCGCCGCCGAGGCGGCCGAGTTGGGTCTGATCGATGAGTACCGGGCCATGGTCAACCCGGTACTGGTGGGGGGTGGCATTCCGTTCTTTCCCCAACGCGAGCGCCGGGTGGATCTCGAACTCGTCGAGACCCGCACCTTCCGCTCGAGAGCCGTATACCTCCGCTACCGCGTGGCGCGTTAGCCGGCTCGTTCGCCGCGCCCTGGTAAGAACAACCGGCCGGTGACGTCTTCTCGTGACTGACACATGCGGGAGTGCGAGACCGAGATTCGGGAGATCTCCGACGGCGGGGCGTTTTTCGCGGGTGGCGGCTGCCGCAGGGGCCGACAGAGATTTTTTCCCGGTTCCGTGGTGCAGGTACCGGTTCCGTGTCGCAGGGGGTCGTACGGCAGGGCTGCTGGAGCGCGGTCAGTCCAGCGCGGCCAGCGCGAGTCGGGCGGCGGCCCGCAGTCGCCCGGCTTCCGGTGCGGCGCGCGCGATCACCCGCATGCCCTGCATCACCACGAGCAGGAAGTGAGCGATCTCGTGCGGGTCCTTGTCGGTGGCGAGCTCGCCCTGGGTCTGGGCCCGTAGCAGGGAGGAGACGAGTGCCGTTTCCACGACGCTCCAGCTCACCTCCACCTGGCGGGTGACCTCGGGATCGCGCGGGGACAGCTCCACCGCCGCGTTCACCACCAGACAGCCCCGGCGGTTCGGGTCGGTCAGGGCGTCGGTGACCCAGCTCTCGACGAAGGCGCGCACAGCCGGCAGGGCCGGTCCCGGCTGCGCGAGCGCGGTGACGAAGCCCGTCTCGCTGCCCCGCAGGTACTGCCGCATGGCGGCCAGGTAGAGGTCGCGTTTGCTGCCGAAGGTGCTGTACAGGCTGGCCCGGCCGATACCCAGGTGCTCGACGAGGTCGGCCATGGAGGTCGCCTCGTAGCCCCGTTCCCAGAACAGATCCGTCGCGCGCTGGAGCACCACGTCGGGGTCGAACTCCTTGGTCCTGGCCATCCCCCGAGGCTAACAACATGAAGACCGAGCAATCCAGAAAAGCCCGCCCCGGTCGAGAGGGGCAGGGCGGCTCTCCCGAGTCGGGCTCCGGCTCCGGTGGGCCCCCGTCACCGGGTCGCCGCTGAGCGTGCAGCGACTGCTCACGTCGAGCTCCGTCCACGCTCAACCCCATCTGGATCGATCGTTCAAGAATGTGGTAGCTTTCTGGACACCCCAACAACGGGCGCCTGGGGGAGTCCTTCGCTCCATAGTGGAATGGGTATTCGGTTATGGGTGCCGTCTCTGTGCACACTCCCTCCGAAACGGCCCCGATACGGCTGGCTGCGGCCGGGCTGTGCTTCGCACTGCTGGGTGCCGTCCGGATCGCCCGGATCGCGACGATCACCGTGCGTCGTGTGCGCGCCGCTGCTGCCGTCGGGTCCCGCACGCCGCCGGGTACGTCACGCTCCAGTGCGCGGACGCGCCTGGAAAGCCCCGCCCCCCGTGCCGTGGCCCGCGACTGACAGACCAACGCGCAACGCACTGTCATTACCGAACAAGGGAGTCCGTCATGGGTGCACGTTTCACCGACAAGGTCGTTCTGGTCACCGGCGCGGCGGGCGTGCTGGGCCGGACCGCGGCGCTGTCCTTCGCCGGGGAGGGCGCGACCGTCGTCGTTGCCGACATCAACGAGAGCGGCGTCAACGAGACGGTCAAGCTGATCGAGGCCGAGGGCGGCAAGGCCTCCGGCGTCGTCGTCGACGTCACCAGCTCTGCCGGCGTCAAGGCGATGGTGGACACGGCGGTTTCCCGTCACGGCGGTCTGCACGTCGCGTTCAACAACGCGGGCATCCTGGGCGGTGGCACGCCGGTCGGCGAGCACGACGAAGACGTGTGGAACAAGGTGCTCGCCGTCAACCTCACCGGCGTCTTCCACGCCCTGAAGCACGAGACCGCGCACATGGCGGTCAACGGCGGCGGCGTCATCGTCAACACCGCCTCCAACCTGGGCGCCCACTGGCGCCTGGCCGGCATGAGCGCCTACGCGACCTCCAAGGCCGGCGTCAGCTTCCTCACCCGTACCGCCGCGCTCGAGTACATCCGGCAGGGCGTGCGCATCAACTCCATCAGCCCAGGCCCGATCGACACCCCGATGACCTACCTCCCCGGCGAGACCCGCGAGCAGCGTGACGCCCGCCTGGCACCGACCGTGCCGCTGGGCCGGGTCGCCGAACCGCAGGAGGTCGCCAACGCCGTCCTGTGGCTGGCCTCGGAGGAGTCCGGCTACGTCGTCGGGCACGACCACGTGATCGACGGTGGTGCCACCGCCTGACGGCTGCGGGAGCATCCCCCGGGAGGCCGTGCGGCGCGGTGACGCGCCCGAGGAGGGAGCCGGGTGGTCCGCGGCCCCTCCTCGGGTCTACCGCCACGGACCTCCGCCGCCGGCCCCGCCGCCGGCCCTGGGCTTCCCTTCCGGTGGGATGGCGCCGCGGACCGCATCGTGGCCGCACCCGTTCGACTCAGAGGATGCGCACGTCCACCGGGGCCCGGGTCTCGACGCGGGCGGCTCCATCGGCCGCAAGGGTGACGGCGAGGGGCTCTCCGGCCACCCGCAGGCCGGACACGCTGAGCGGCCGGCAGCCGGTGGCGGGCATCACCGGGGCGACGGTGAGCGTGCCGCCCGGCACGTCGGGCTCCAGCCCCAGCAGTGCGCGCAGTACCAGCACGCTGGAGGCCGCCGCCCATGCCTGCGGGCGGCAGGAGGCCGGGTAGGGGGTCGGTGCCTGCTGCTCCCGGGCACTGTGCCCGGAGTAGAGCTCCGGCAGTCGGCCGTCGAACGCGGCGGAGGCGGCGATGAGCCCGGACGCGAGCGAGGCGGCGGCCTCGGGGAAGCCCTCGCGTATCAGTCCGTGCACTGCGATGGCCGTGTCATGCGGCCAGACCGAACCGATGTGGTAGCCCAGCGGGTTGTAGCCACCCGAGCCGGCCGCGAGTGTGCGCAGCCCGAAGCCGGAGTCGAGCTCGGGCCGCTGGAGGCGCTGAGCCAGCGCGGCCGCTTCGGCGGGATCCAGCAGCCCGGTGCCCAGCAGGTGGCCGCACGAGGAGGTGACGGCGTCCGCCGGCCGTTTCCCGCCGTCCAGCGCCATCGCCGGATACGGACCCGTCTCGTCGGACACCCAGAAGCGCTCACGCACCCGCTGCCGGAGAGCGGCGGCCCACTCCTCGCAGTGGTCGGCGCCATCGCGGTCGAAGGCGCGCAGCAGGGCCGCGCCGTTGCGCGCGGCCTCGTAGGCGTAGCCCTGCATCTCGACCAGGGCGATGGGTGGGGCGGCGAGCCTGCCGTCGCGGTGCCGGACTGCGTCCCCGGAATCCCGCCAGCCCTGGTTGGCCAGCCCGCCCCCGGGATGGCCCACGTATTCCAGAAGGCCGTCGCCGTCCGCGTCGCCGTACTCCATCATCCAGCGCAGGGCGGCCTGGGCGTGCGGCAGCAGCGCCTCCACCTGCTCACGGTCCAGGCCCCAGCGCCACGCGTCGTGGAGGACGGTGACCCACAGCGGGGTAGCGTCGACCGTGCCGTAGTAGCACGGGGGCAGGGCGAGGCCGCCGCCGAAGACCTGCGTCGTCTCCCGGACCTCGTGCAGAATCTTGCCGGGCTGCTCCTGCGTCGCCTCGTCGGTCGCGTTGCCCTGGCGCCGGGCCAGCACGCGGAGGGTACCGGCGGCCAGATCGGTGCCCAGCGGCAGGGTCATCCGGGCCGCCCACAGCGCGTCGCGGCCGAAGAGCGTCAGGTACCAGGGGGCGCCGGCGGCGAGGAAGAAGTCGTCCGGCTCCTGCGGGTCGGTGAGCAGGAGGCGGTGAAGGTCCGTCACCGAGCGGTGAACCCAGTGGTCCAGGCGGGGGTTCGCGCTGGACACGCGCGGCGCCCGGAAGGGTGCCGCTCCCTCCGGCGCCGGGCGGAAACGAAGGTCCGGCGCGGCGCCGTCCTGGACGGTGCACCGGAGCGTGGTCTGCCAACGGCTGTCCGGGGGCAGGGAAACGGAGAAGACCAGCCGGCCCGTCTCGGGATCGACGCATTCGGCCGGGCTGGTGGCAGTGAGCTGGACGCTCGGCCCGGCCTGGCCGGTCCGGGACCAGCAGAGCCCTCCGTCGCGGTGCTCGGCGCGCAGGGGGAGCGGGCGGGCACCGGACTTGACGTCGGCCATGGTGGCGAAATCGCCGGCGGCCTCGGCCACCAGGCGCAGAGAGACCTCCTGCGGCCCGGCGTTGACCACCTCCAGCACCTCCTGGAGGAGACCCGGCCGCACGGAGCGGTGCCGGGTGAGGGTGACGGCGGGGTCGGGCGTGCGCGCGCCCAGCCCGCGCAGCACATAGCGGAAGGACGCCTGGTCGGCGGTGGCGGTGCCACAGCCCACAGGCACGGTCTCCACCCCCTCCGCGCTGACGGTGAGTACCGACAGGACGCGCCGGTCGGCGTGGTAGAAGCCGTCCGCGCCGCCGGTCAGCTGGCCGGACGGCTGGGAGACGGCCTGGCTGGGCGCGTACAGGACCACGCTGGCCTCGTGCAGATACGGCTGTTGCGCAGCGGAGAATTCGGATCCATCCGAAGCCTTGACAGTGGGGAGCACCGGGCACCAGTCTCTCTGTGCGGCGGATTGTAGCGTTAAAACCGCACCCTACGCAGAGATCGGCCTGCCCAGCAACGGCCTGCCGCAAGCAGTCCGGACCATGCACGGAGGAACGAGTTGACGGCAGCAGCACGGTCGGACGGGGACCGCTCCGGCGGCCCGGCCGCACCGGTCACCCAGGCGATGGTCGCCCGGCGGGCGGGGGTGTCCACCCAGACGGTGTCCAACGCCCTCAACCACCCCCACCTGCTGAACGAGGCCACGCTCACTCGTGTCCGGGGAGCCATGGAGGAGATGGGCTACCGCCCGCACCGTGCCGCGCAGACCCTGCGCACCCGCTCCAGCAAGCTCATCGGCTACGGCGTCCCGCCCTCGCACTCCGGGCAGCACACCCAGGTCATGGACCGCTTCCTGCGCGCCCTGTCGGCCACCGCCGACGAGGCGGGCTACCGCATCCTGCTCTTCGCCGCCTCGCCGGTCCCCGGCAGCACCGACAGCTACGGGGAACTGCTGGACAGTCACAGCCTGGACGGCTTCGTGCTCAGCGAGACTGTCCGCGACGACCGGCGCCAGGCGTGGCTGGCCGAGCGCGGTATCCCCTTCGTCGCCTTCGGCCGCCGCTGGGCGGGGGAGCAGATCGGCGACTGGGTGGACGTCGACGGTGCCGCCGGCACCGCCGCCGTCATCGACCACCTGGTCGCGCGCGGACATCAGCGCATCGCCTTCCTGGGCTGGCCGCGCGGCTCCGGCGCCGGTGACGACCGCGCCGAAGGCTGGCAGCGCGCCATGGAGCGGCACGGGCTGCCCACCGACGGCCTGCGTCTGGAGAGCATCGACGACCCGGCCACCGCCCAGCATGCGGTGGCTCCGCTCTTCGACCGTGATTCGCAGGTGACGGCGGTCGTGGCGGCAAGCGACCTCCTCGCCCTGGGCTGCTATGAGGCGCTGCGCGCCTGCGGCATGGAACCGGGAAGGGACGTGGCCGTCAGCGGTTTCGACGACGCCTCGTTCGCCACCGTCCTCTCCCCACGCCTCACTTCGGTGGCTCAGCCGCTGGAGAAGATCGGCAAGGAGTGCGTGCGGATGCTGGTGTCCCGGATGCGTGAGCCGGAACGGCCCGCCGAGCGTCGGCTGCTCGCCCCCGCCCTGGTGCCGCGCGGCAGCACCTGCCCCCTCCTGGTGTGACCGCACCCCTGCCCGCCCTTTCCCTCTGCCCCTCCCACCTCACGGAGTAGTCATGACGCGACGCCTCTCCCCACCCCTGGGCTGTGCTCTGGCGCTGTCCCTCGCTCTCACCGCCTGCTCCTCGTCCTCCGGCACGTCCGGCGGGTCCGAGCAGAGCGACGCGGCGCAGCAGCACCTCACCGTGCTGATAGCCACCTCCGGGGACGCGGAGACGCGCGCGGTCCGCGCCGCCGCCGCCGCATTCGAGGACAGCTCCGGGCACGAGGTGACCGTGGAGGTCGCCAAGGACATGGACCAGCAGCTCGGCCAGGCCTTCGCCGGCAACAAGCCCCCGGACGTCTTCTACGTCGGCTCCGACCAGTTCGCCAACTACGCGCGCGGCGGCTCGCTGCTCGCCTACGGCGAGGACCACCCCGACGCCGGTGACTTCAGCGAAGGGCTGCTCGCCTCCTTCACCTACGAGGACGAGCTGGTCTGCGTGCCCAAGGACGTCTCCACCCTCGGGCTGGTCATCAACACCGACGTGTGGGAGGCCGCCGGGCTCACCGACGAGGACCATCCGACCACCTGGGACGAACTGCGCGAGGTGGCCTCGACGCTCACCGGGGACGGCACCACCGGGCTGGTCCTCGCCGACGAGTACCAGCGCATCGGCGCGTTCATGAAGCAGTCAGGGGGCTGGATCACCGATCCGGCCCAGGGCGAGATGACCGCCGACTCCCCGGAGAACCTCCGGGCCCTGGAGTTCGTGCAGGACCTGCTGGACGAGGGGGTCGCGGCGTTCGCCAAGGACGTCGACGCGGGCTGGGGCGGCGAGGCCTTCGGCACCGGCCGCGCCGCGATGACCATCGAGGGCAACTGGATCGACGGCGCGATGAAGGCCGACTACCCCGACGTCCCGCACCGGGTGGTGCCGCTCCCGGCCGGACCGGCCGGCCCCGGCACCCTGGCGTTCAGCACCTGCTGGGGCATCGCCGCCGACAGCCCTCACCAGGCGGCGGCCCTGGATCTCGTCACCCACCTCACCTCGGTGGAGCAGCAGCTCGCCTTCGCCGACGCCTTCGGGGTCATGCCCTCGCGGACCGCCGCACTGGAGGAGTACACCGACCGTCACCCGGGCAGCGCGGCCTGGGCCGAGGGCCTGGAGTACGCGCAGGGCCCGGTGACCGTGCCCGGCTTCGAGAAGGTCGCCCGGCAGTTCAACACCGATCTCCAGGCGCTTCGCACCGCGGAACCGGCCAAGATCCTGGCCGATCTCCAGCGCAACGGCACACCGGTACTTGCGCGCGGGCGCTGAGGCGGACTTCCCCCCATGCTCCGGACCACCACCGCCCGGGCACGCGAGGGAGCATGGGGCTGGCTGTTCGTCAGCCCCATGGTCCTCGTCCTCGGCGTGTTCCTGCTGCTCCCGATCCTGACGGCCCTGTGGGTCAGCCTGCTTGACTGGGACGGCCAGTCCAGTCCTCTCAGCGGCCAGGCGGACTTCGTCGGACTGGACAACTACCGGCGGCTGCTCACCGAGGACGGCCTCGACCGGACCGTGTTCGCGACCTCCCTGCGCAACAACCTCTTCTACGTCCTGCTCACCGTGCCGCTCCAGACCGCGCTGGCACTCACACTGGCGCTGATCGTCAACCAGCGGCTGCTGCGCGGGCGCGGGCTGCTGCGCACCACCTTCTACTTCCCGTCGGTCACCAGCTCCATCGCGGTCGCCACGGTCTTCCTCTTCCTCTTCCAGGGCAACGGGGCCGTCAACAGGCTGCTGGGCTGGTTGTCGGTGGACGGCCCCAACTGGTTCGCCGACTCCCGCGGTGTCGGCTCCCTGCTGCTGGGCGCGCTCGGAGTGGTCGACCCCGAGCGTCCCAGCGGCCTGCTCGCCGAGCACTCGCTGCTCGGACTGAGCTGGCACGAATGGCTGGCCGGCCCGTCGGTGGCGATGTGCACCCTGATCATCCTCGCGGTCTGGACCACCTCGGGCACGTTCATGCTGATCTTCCTGGCTGCGCTGCAGGACGTCTCCCGGGAACTGGAGGAAGCCGCCGCACTCGACGGTGTCAACCGGCGCCGGATGCTGTGGCACGTGATACTCCCCGCGCTGCGGCCGGTGCTCTTCCTGGTCCTGACCCTGGGACTGATCTCGACCTGGCAGGTTTTCGACCAGGTGTACGTGATGGGCCAGGGAGCCCCCGGCAACACCACCCTCACCCCCGCCTTCCTCTCCTACTCCGCCGGCTTCGACAACGCCGAGTTCGGACAGGGCGCCGCCATGGCCGTCCTCCTGTTGCTGCTCATCCTGTCCCTGACCGCCCTGCAGCGCTGGCTGCTGCGGGAGCGGGACCCCGCACCCAGGAGGCCCCGATGAGCGAAACCTCCCGGCCGGTTCTGCCCCGGCTGCCACGGGTCGCACGGGGCCTCGGCTACGCACTGGTCGGCGGGCTGGCACTGCTGTACGCGCTGCCGTTCCTGCTCCAGTTGGTCACCAGCTTCAAGACCGACCCCGACGCGGCGATGAACCCGCTGACGCTGATGCCCTCTCCGCCCAGCACGGCCGCCTACGAGCGGCTGGCCGGGCTGAGCGACGACGACTCGGTGCCGTTCCTGCGCTGGCTGGGGAACAGCACCCTGGTCGCGGTGCTGGTCACGACCGGGCGTGTGCTCTTCAACTCCATGGCCGGCTACGCCCTGGCCAGGCTGCGCTTCCGCGGCCGGAACGTGCTCTTCGGGCTGGTCCTGGCCGTGCTGGCGGTACCCGGAGTCGTCCTGCTCATCCCGCGCTTCCTGGTGCTCAGTTCCCTGGGCATGTTCGACACCTACGCCGGGATGGTGGTGCCCCTACTCGTGGATGCCGCGGGCATTTTCATCATGAAGCAGTTCTTCGAGTCCATCCCCTGCGAAATGGAGGAGGCCGCGCGCATCGACGGCGCCGGCGTCATCCGCATCTACTGGTCCGTGGTCCTCCCCATGGCCCGGCCGGCCCTGATCACCCTCACCATCCTCTCCTTCCAGGGTTCGTGGAACGAGTTCACCCACTTCCTCGTGTCCACCCAGTCCAGCCAGTACGAGACCCTGACCACAGGGCTGGCACGCTTCGTCTCCGGCGGGCTGGGCAGCGGCACGCAGTACCCCCTCAAACTCACCGCGGCGCTGCTGTCCACCATCCCGGTGGCGGTGCTGTTCTTCTGCTTCCAGCGGTACTTCATCCGCGGCGCCAACGAAGGAGGCGTGAAGTGAACGGCGCGGGACCTGGCGCCCACCCCGCGTCCGCACTCAACTCAGCGACGGTGGCAGCCCTCAGGACCCGGTAGCGAGTCGGTCCTCCGAGAGGGCTGGAAGTTCGCAGCCGAGTTCATGCGTCAGTGCGGATACCGATCGGTGCCGAAGAGGCCGGCGCAATGAGCAGTTCCGGCTGAGGCTTTGGAAGCGGCGCTCGAGCGGCCAGGTGTCGTGCTGCGCAGGCGTTGGGGGGCTGTCGCAGGGCCAGTGGGTCCCGGCTGGGCCGTGGAGCAGAAAGTGCAGCGGCGAAGTACGTCTTATCGCGGGTACCAGTGGGGGTGTTACATGCGTCGCGGACGACATGCTGCTCCGCGCATCAGGAGCTCTGCACCAGGTACGTACATTCGCGCTATCGAGGCGCTGCGAGCGGCGAAGGGTGCCGGTGCAGGAGCTCTCGCGGGTCCCTACCCAAGTGTGTCCAAGTACGCCCGAGGCGCGACTACTTTGGGTGCTGGTATCGGCCTATGGTGATGTGCGCGTGGGAGATTCCGGGGATGAGGGGAGCGATCTTGCATGTTGAGCGAGCTTCAGTTCACGGATCCCGACCTGCCAACCGGATAGCCGTTGCGACTTCCCGCCTGGGCCATCTGGGTGGTGCAGAGTGGGCGTTGCGGTTATCAGGGACATCCCCAGTCGTTGATCACATCACCCAGGGTACTCCTTGGTGGGCGATGCCGATCTTCGGCTGGCTGGTCGTGGTACGTCCATTCCTGGGGGATGGGGTAACACCTCAATTGATTGCCCAGGACGAGGACCTCCGGCCGTCTGGTATCACATCGCGGATTGGTTCTCTGCTGACCGTACTTGGTGTGACAGTGGCCGCCGTTTCGCGTTCGCCGCTGACGGCTGGTCGTCGTTCGTCTCGGCCGTGAAGCGCGGCGAGCAGGAAGCCTGACGGCAGAGCGGCCCGCTGCCTGCGCACGTACGCCGGCGGTCGACGCGGTCGCGCGGAAGACATCGTCTCGCCGTCGAAACTGTTTGCGGGGGTGGTAGTCGCACCTTCTCTCCTTCCCCTCACCGAGTGGTGTCGGGATCATCGGGTTACGGCGCAAGCCGGGCGATCTGCGGGGAGGCGTGGTGGCGATGCACGACGGGAATCATGACGGGGGCGCCGGCAGCGGGGGCGGGTCTCCGGGGACACCCTGGACCCCACCCGAGGACCCCCCGTCGCCGGACGGTGGTCCGCCCGACGGGGACGGCGACCACCGCAAGGAAGACGGGAAGTGACCCTGCCCGCGGGCCGAGCCCTCGGGGAACGGCCCCCCGGCCCGGCCGCGGGCACCGACTGGCAGGGAGCTTTCGCGGCGTTGCCGCGCGCGCTGTTCCTGCCGGAGTTGATCTGGGTCCACGACATGACGGACGGCACGAGCACGCCCGTCGAGCGCGGACGGGACCCGGACCGCTGGCAGGCGGCAGCCGCCGCTGACGTTCCGGTCATCTCCCAGTGGGACGACGGCCGGCACACCGGCACCGCGCCGGGCAGCCTGCCGACCAGTTCGGCGTCCATGCCGTCCGTGGTGGTCGCCATGCTGGACGCGCTGGACGTGACGGCGGGGACGCGGGTGCTGGAGATCGGTACCGGCACCGGATGGAACGCCGGCCTGCTGGCCCACCGGCTCGGCGGCAGCACGTCACGAGCGTCGAAGTCGACCCCGGGGTGGCGGAGGCAGCGCGGCGGGCCCTGCGGGCCGCCGGGCAGTCACCGCGGGTCGTCACCGGCGACGGCATGCGAGGGGTCCCGGACGCGGCACCGTTCGACCGGATACTCGCCACCGTCGGGCTGCGGAAGATCCCGTCCGCCTGGCCCGCGCAGGTGACGCCCGGAGGGCTCATCGTGGCTCCGTGGGGCACCCACTACAGCAACCGCGACGCGCTGGTCCGGCTCACCGTCACCGGCGACGGCACCGCTGCGGGCGCCTTCCTGCGACCGCTGGAGTTCATGAAGGTCCGCGCCCAGCGCCTGGCCCGGCCCATCATGCGGACCGGCCCGGGCGCCCCGGTCACGGACAGCACCGCGCCCGGTCCGCTGCCGCCGGAGGGGACCTGGCATCCCTTCCCCTTCGTCGCCGGGCTGCGCATCCCCCGGGCCACCCACGCCGTGCAGAGACACGAGGACGGAACCACCCTCTGGCTGTACGACCTGGACGGCAGCGCCTGGGCTTCCGCCACCCACCGCACCGGCGACTCCGCCGTTCGAGTCCGGCAGGTCGGACGGCGCCGGCTGTGGGACGAGCTGACGGCCGCGCACACCTGGTGGACCGCCCACGGCGCACCCGGATACCAGCGCCTCGGGCTCACCGTCACTCCCGAGTCCACCCGGGCCTGGCTGGACACCCCGGACCACAGCTGGCCGGTCGGCTGAACCCGGGCCGCCGCCCCGGTACCGCCCCCGGGCAAGCCGCCCGGAGGACGGTCCGTCAACACCCCTGCACCTGGCGGCAATGCACCGGTTCCGCACGGTCCATCACGTTTGAGTCGAGCGAGTATGCGTGCGAAGATTTCCGACCGGACGCTGTCGGCGTCAACGTCGGGCAGGAGCTTCCTTTTGGACATCCGGCTGTTGGGTCCGCTCCAGGTTCGGGTCGATGACGGCTCACCGGTGCCGGTGACCGCGCCCATGCTGCGCGCGACGCTCGCCGCGCTCGCCCTGCGCCCTGGCCAGGTGCTGTCCGTGGACGAGCTGTCCGAGCAGCTGTGGGGGACCGCCCCGCCGCCCAGCGCCCGCGCCACGCTGCGGAACTATGTGATGCGCCTGCGCAAGGTCATCGGCGGGGACCGGCTGCGGACCGAATCGGGCGGGTACCAGCTGGCCCTGGACCGTGCGGAGACCGATGTCGGCCGGTTCCAGCGGGAGCTGGCCCGGGCCCGGGAGCTGTCCCGGGCGGCGCCCGGGGAGGCGGTGGCGCTGCTGGACGCGGCGATGTCGCTGTGGCGCGGGACTCCCCTGGCCGACCTCAGTGACTGCATGCTGCGGACGCTCGAGCAACCGCGCCTGGAGGAGCTCTATCTGGCGGCGCAGGAGGAGCGGTTCGCGCTCAAGCTGCGGCTCGGCGAGGACGCCGCAGTGGTCGACGAGCTCTCGGCGGCGGCCCGCGCGCACCCCCTGCGGGAGCGCTTCACCGGACAGCTGATGCTCGCCCTCCACCGGGGAGGCCGGACGGCCGAGGCGCTGAACGCCTACCGGGAGACGCGCCGACGGCTCGTGGACGAGCTGGGCATCGAACCGGGCCACGAGCTGCGGGAGCTGCACCAGGCCGTCCTGCGAGGTGACCCCCGGCCGGCCTCCCCGCCCGCGGATCCGCCCCAGTCGCAGAACAAGCACCCGGCCACGACTGCCGCGGCGGGTCCGCCGGCCAGCCCGGACTTCCCGCCCGGCATCGCCACCTTCGTGGCCCGGGGAGTTGAGCTTGCCCGGCTGCGGGAGTGGCTGAGCTGCTCGGCGCAGGCCCCCGCGGTCTGCCTGATCGACGGCCCCGGGGGCGTCGGGAAGTCGGCGCTCGCGGTGCGCGCCGCGCGGGAGGCGGCGCACCGTTTCCCGGACGGTCTGCTCTACCTGGACCTGCGCGGAGCGGATCCGGACGACGGCCCGCTGACGGTGACCGAGGCCCTCCATCGTCTGCTGCCCGCGCTCGGCAGCCGGACGGAAATCCCGCAGGAGACGGAGGCCGCCGCCGCGCTCTACCACCGGGCGCTCCGCTCCCGGCGCATGCTGGTGCTGCTGGACAACGCGCTGGACGAGGCGCAGGCCGGCCCCCTCATCCCCAGCGAGCCGGGATGCGCGGCCCTGATCACCAGCCGCTCCGCGCTCACCCGGATGGAGGGCGGGCGTCACCTGCACCTGTCCACGCTCACGACCTCGGACGCGGTCGCTCTGGTCCGCAACGTGGCCGGGGGCTCCGCGGAACACGGCGCGCACCAGGACTGGGAAGAGCTGGTCACGCTCTGCGGTCACCTGCCGCTCGCGCTGCGCATCATCGCCACCCGGATGGCCGCGCGGCCTCGCTGGAACGTCAGCGACTGGACCGCCGTCCTCCGGGACGAACGCGGCCGGATCGCGGAGCTGGCGACCGCCGATCTCGACGTCCGGGCCAGCCTGCTGGTGAGCATCGACCAGCTGAAGCGGAGCGGGGATCCGGCCGACCGCCGGGCGGCAGCGGTCTTTCCGCTGCTGGGCATCGCCGCAGTCCGGTCCTACAGCCCGGCTTCCGCGGCAGCCGTCACGGGCTGCACGCGGCAGGAGGCGGCCGAGGCGCTGGAGCGCCTCACCGACGCCCAGATCACCGCGAGCCCCCGCCCCGGTGTCCACACCCTGCACGACCTGGTGCGGGCAGCGGCGGTGCACGAGGCCGCCCAGCTGTCCGACAGCCGGACCCGGAACCACCTGGCCGGTCTGGCGGGCTGGTACCTCGGCTCTCTCCACCGGGTCAACACGCCGCTGGCGCTCCCCGAGTCCTTCCGGGCGCGCTACCGGGCCGGAGCGGGACGCTTCCCGCAGGGCCGGCTCTTCACCAGCGCCGACGAGTCACTGCCGTGGGCCGACGAGGCCCTGGAGGACGTGCTGGCCCTCGCCGGCCGGCTGGCGGCCCCGGAGTACGACGAGGGCGACGAGCTGGGCGGCGGTCCGCTCTCCTCCTTCGCGCTGGAGTCCGCGCGGGCCATGGAGTCCTACTTCGGGATGCGCCTCAGCTGGGGTGCCCAGCAGCAGCTGTGCGACCTCGCGCTGCAAGTGGCGGAGCGCCGCAGCGATGTGCACGGCCAGGCCGTGGTCCTCGGACAGCTGGGCAAGGTGTGCGGCCAGCGGGGGGAGCAGGCGGTGGGAGCCCAGCTGCTCCAGCGCAGCGTCGCGCTGTTCCGTTCCCTGGGTGAGGACCTCGAGGCCGTCACCGCGATGAACAACCTGATTCCGTGCCTGGGGTCGTCCGGCCGGCTGACCGAGGCTGTCGAGCTCGCGGAACGTGCGCTGGACCTTCTCCTGCGGACCGCCCCTTCCGGGATGGAGGAGCTGCGGATCAGTCTCCAGAACAACCTGGCACGCTGCCATGTGCATCTCGGCCATCAGGAGGAGGCCCACCGGCTGCTGACGGCGAGCTACGCCGAGGCCAGCCTGCCCTACACCCGGACGCTCGCCGCCGGCCTGCTGGCCGAGTACCACCTGCGGACCGGGGAGTTCGAGAAGGCGGCCGGCTGGGCGGACCGCGGACTCGGCCACGCCGCAGAGCAGCCGTTCGACCCGTACTCGGTGGCCCAGCAGCGCACCTGGCTGGCCGCCGCGCTGCGCGGCCTCGGGCGGGAGGAGCGCGCGCGGGCCGAGGAGATGCAGGCCCAGGCCGTGATCGAGGCACTCAACGCCCGGGAGCACCTGCACCTGCGGGTGCAGGCCGACGACCTGACTGCCGTTCCCCGCCCGCGCACCGAGGCCTGAGAGCCAGGGTGCGGTGTACCTGGGCAAGCGGCGGCCTGGTTGGCGCCGTCGGACGGGCCGACGCTGGGGTCATCACCCACCCCGCACAGGCCCACTGCCTGGCATGACGGACAGGACCTTTCCGTGGCCATCTGCGACACCACCGACCCTGCCGTGCTCGAACAGCTTCAGCGGCGATCCGCCGACCCGAAGCGGCGCATCCTGTTCACCGGCGCGACCCTCGTCACCATGGACCCCGACCTCGGTGTCCTGCACGCCGCTGATCTGCTCGTCGAGGGCGACACGATCACCGCGATCGGCGCTGACCTGAACCGGGACGGTGCGGTGGTCGTCGACGCCGCCGGCACCGTCCTCACTCCCGGCTTCGTCGACACGCACCGGCACGCCTGGGAGACCCAGCTGCGCCGGATCATGCCGGACGTCGACGACCTCGGTGCCTACGTGATGTCCACCCTCGCCGGCTACGCCACGGTCTACCGGCCGCACGACATGTACGTCGGCACCAAGCTGGCCGCCCTGACGGCGATCGACTGCGGCATCACCTGCATGCTCGACTTCTCCCACAACTCCCGCACCGCCGAACACTCCGACGCCGCTGTCCAGGCTCTCCTCGACACCGGCATTCGCGGTGTGCACGCCTCCATGGGCCCGCACTTCGGTGACTGGGACAAGCAGTGGCCCGCTGACCTGACCCGCCTCAGGGAGACGTACTTTGCCGGCGAGGACCAGCTGCTGACCCTGCGTCTGGCAGCGCTGGCGACCGACGAAATCGCCGGGCCCGCCCTCGCCTACGGGCCCGCGCCGGCCCGCATCGCGAGGGACCTGGGCATCGGTGTGAGCGTCGACGCCGTCCTCGGGGCCACCTCCTCCCGGGCCATCCTGAACTGGGAGAAGGACGGCATCCTCGGCCCGGACGTCACGCTCATCCATGCCACCGGCCTGACCCCGGCGGCGTGGAAGGCGGTCGGGGAGAGCGGTACGACCATCGCGCTGGCCCCGACCTCGGACGCCCAGATCGGTCTGGACACGGCGATCCCCGCGATCGACGAGGCCCTGGCGGTGGGTGTCCGCCCCGGCCTGAGCATTGACGTCGAGGTGGCGCTGGCCAGCGACATGTTCACGCAGATGCGGGCCCTGCACGCCATCCAGCGGATGCGTGCGGTCAACACCGTCCACGGCACCGACCAGGAACCCGCACGCATCACCACCCACGATGTCCTCGACTTCGCCACTCTCCAGGGCGCCCGCACCAACGGCCTGGCCGGCGTCACCGGCTCACTGACCCCGGGCAAGAAAGCCGACCTGCTGGTCATCCTGGCCGAGGACCTCAACAACATGCCGCTCAACGACCCGATCGGCACCGTCGTGCTGGGCTCCGACGCCCGCAACATCAGCGCCGTCCTCATCAATGGCGCACCCCGCAAGTGGAACGGCCAGGTCCTCGACGTCGACCTGCCTCTCCTGCGCGACGAGGTCCACGCGTCCCGCGACCACGTACTTCACACTCCCACCCCCTGAGGCTTTTCGCTCTCGCCACGCGAGACGGACCGAACGAAGCAGGGAGAAAAAAACCATGGACACCACCCCTTGGGTGCGCCCGCGCCGCGACGACGGCGTCCTACGTGATCTGCGTGCCCCCGAAGGCCGGCCGCTGCTGCTGACCGGCGGCACCGTCATCACCTGTGACCAGCGGCTCGGCGACTGGCAGGAAGCCGACGTTCTCATCGGCGGAGCGGTGATCGTGGGTGTCGGTCCCGGTCTGCTGACCGCGGCCGGCGACGACAACATGATCGTCATCGACTGTGCGGGAACTCTTGTCCTGCCCGCCGCCCCCGGATTCGCCGCAGCCGGCCCGGGCGCGACCCTCACCCCCGGTGAGGCCGCCGACATCGCTGTCCTGCGCCTGGCCGACGCCCCCGAGACCCCCACCGGCGCGGTACCGGCCCGCGGCACCCATCTCGATGTCCTCGTCACCGCCGGACAGGTCCGCCTCTGGAACGGCCTTCCTCTCGACCCGGGGACCTCCCCACCGGCTGCTCCCCACGGGGCGCCCGCTCCCGTACCGGACCAGGGCAACCCCTTCGTGGGTCTGTGGGTCGACGGACACGACTTCGTGCGCCAGGAACTGCTGCCCGACGGCCGCTACGACGAGGCGCGCGGGGACCGCCCCAGCGCCTACCGGGGCCGCTACTGGATCGACGGCAACCGCATCGACTACCTCGACGACCTGGGCTTCTGGGCCTACGGCGAGTTCCGGGACGGCATCCTGCACCATGCCGGCTACCGCTTCACCCGCCGCTGACCGCGCCGCCGTGCGGAGCGACCGCGGGGTGCTACCGGTCCGTGGCGGACTCCTGGCGGTGGGTGGCGTGCAGGCTGCCCAGCAGGGTGAGCGCCTGAGCGCTGGGGCTTCCCGGTTCGGCCTGGTAGATCACCAATTGCTGGCCCGGCGCTCCGCGGACGTCGAGGGTCTGGAAGGTGAGTGCGAGCGCCCCGACATCGGGGTGCAGCAGCTCTTTGCCCTCCCGGGTCTTCCGGTGAACGGTGTGCGAGGACCACAGGGCGGCGAACTCCTCGCTCACCCCGGCCAGGGAGCCGGCCAGGTCGTGCACACGCCGATAGTGCGGGTCGAGGCCCGTGGCGTGGCGCAGTTCGGCGACGACCGCCTCGGCCGCCCGGTCCCACTGCCTGAAGAAGGTCCGGGCAGCGGGGTCGAGGAAGGTCATGCGGGCCAGGTTGTCGACCTTCTCGAACGGGGAGAACAGTGCGCCGGCCACGGCGTTCGAGGCCAGGACGTCGGTGGCCGGGTTCAGGACGAACGCCGGGGCGTTCGGGTATCCGTCCAGCAGTTGCCGCAGCACAGGGCTGACCGTCTCCCTCGGCCGCGGTCGCTCTCCCGCCGGGAGGGTGCCTGCCAGCCGGAACATGTGTTCCCGCGCGTCGTCATCCATCCGCAGCGCGCTGCTGATGGCTTCGAGGATTTGCGGGGAAGGGCTGCGCTCGCGGCCCTGTTCGAGGCGGGCGTAGTAGTCGCTGTTCATGCCGGCCAGGACGGCGACCTCCTCCCGTCGCAGCCCTGCCACCCGGCGCGCGCCGTAGGAGGCCAGCCCGACATCCCCGGGCCGCAGGCGGGCACGGTGGGCGCGCAGGAAGGCTCCCAGATCGTTGGTGCTCACCCCTTCAGGTTAGGGCTTGTGGTCGGCGGCGGTCAGAGACACCGGACAGGGCGGTGGCGGCAGGCGGGGCCGCCGCCCCGCCCGGCGTCAGTGGGGACCGGAGAACAGCGCGTTGAGTTCCGGGAAGGGCATGCCTTCGGCGAGGGAGTCGTAGCCGCCGGTGCCGAAGAGATATCCGCTTTCCGGAGCCGGCCACCGAGTCGCGTGCCACGCGCGTGCCGGGAGGGGCGGTACCTGGGCCGACCTGCGTTGTTCCCGGTCCGCGCTCCGGCCGGGGCCGGGCGCGTCTCTCCGCGGATGGTTCCGCCGCTACCGGGCTGCTACGCGGCTGCTACCGGCCCCGCCTAGAGTCGGACTCACCAGCGGTGACGGGGGGTCGTCACGCCGGTCCGGAAGTCCTGCTCCGGGCCGGCTGCCGCAGGTCGTGCCTCGGGGGAGCACAGGAGATCCGGGCACCGGGCCGAGCCCGGTGCCCGGTCCTCGGTTCCCGCGGGCCTTCCGGCCACTGCCGGGTGACGGCGGCACCGTTCCTGCCCGGCACGTGGAGAGCGTCATCAACGGGGCGTTCGAGCAGATGGAAGAGGTGTCCCGGAGCCTGGGAGGGCTGAGCGGGCAGCTCGCCGGCGCGTACTCGGGGGCGGGCACCGGCCAGGCCCCCTCCGGCTCCCTCGTGCTGTGGCCGGACATCTCACCCGGCGAGACCGCGCTGCTCACCCCCATGCCCGCGCCCTGACCGGCGGGCGGGGGGCGGCGGGGACGCCGCACAATGGACCGCATGGATCTTCGCATCTTCACCGAACCGCAGCAGGGCGCCGACTATGACACCCTGCTGAGCGTCGCCCGGGCCACCGAGGAGCTCGGCTTCGATGCCTTCTTTCGCTCGGACCATTATCTGCGGATGGGGGACGGCGACCCGTCGCCCGGCCCCACCGACGCCTGGATCACCCTGGCCGGGCTGGCCCGGGAGACCAGCCGGATCCGGCTCGGCACCCTCATGACGGCCGCGACCTTCCGGCTGCCGGGCGTGCTCGCCATCCAGGCCGCCCAGGTGGACGCCATGTCCGGGGGCCGCATCGAACTCGGCCTGGGCGCGGGGTGGTTCGAGGCCGAGCACACGGCCTACGGCATCCCGTTCCCGCAGCAGAAGTTCCCCCGCCTGGAGGAGCAGCTGGCCATCGTCACCGGCCTGTGGAGCACCCCGCCCGGGGAGACCTTCTCCTTCGACGGGGCGCACTACCGGCTGACGGACTCGCCGGCCCTGCCCAAGCCGGTACAGGAGAAGGTGCCGGTGCTGCTCGGCGGCCTCGGCCACCAGCGCACTCCCCGGCTCGCCGCCCGCTACGCCGACGAGTTCAACATCCCCTTCGCCTCGGTCGAGGACAGCGCGGCGCAGTTCGACCGGGTGCGGGCGGCGGCCCGCGAGGCCGGCCGGGACCCGGAGGACCTGGTGTACTCCAACGCGCTGGTCGCCTGCGTCGGCCGCGACGAGGCCGAGGTCGCCCGCCGTGCGGCGGCCATCGGCCGTGACGTCGCCGACCTCCGGCGCGACGGCCTGGCCGGCTCCCCGGCCGAGGTCGTGGACCGCATCGGCCGGTTCGCGGAGATCGGGGCGTCGAGGATCTACCTGCAGATCCTCGACCTGCACGACCTGGACCACCTCGAGCTGATCTCCTCCGAGGTGCAGTCCCAGCTGGCATGAGACTCCCGGGGTTCCCGCTGATCCTGGACGGCGGGCTGTCCAACCAACTGGAGGACCAGGGCTGCGACCTCCGCGACGGGCTGTGGTCGGCCCGGCTGCTCGCCGACGGCCCCCAGCAGATCGAGGCCGCCCACATCGCGTATGTGCGGGCGGGGGCGCAGGTGCTCGTCACCAGCAGCTACCAGGCGTCCTTCGAGGGCTTCGCCCGGCGCGGGATCAGCCGGGCGGAGGCCGCCCGGCTGCTGGGCCGCAGCGTCACGCTGGCCCGGAACGCGGCGCGCGCGGCAGCGGAAGAATTTCCGGTGGCGGGGGAGCGGACGGTACGGGTGGCGGCCTCGGTCGGCCCGTACGGCGCGGTGCTCGCCGACGGCAGCGAGTACCGCGGCCGGTACGGGCTGAGCGTCGCGTCCCTGGAGCGCTTCCACCGGCCCCGGATCGAGGCTCTGGCCGCAGCGGGCCCCGACCTGCTGGCCCTGGAGACGGTGCCCGACGCGGACGAGGCGGAGGCGATGCTGCGGGCCGCCCGGGGCACCGGGCTGCCGGTGTGGCTGTCGTACACCGTCGCGGGGGAGCGGACCCGCGCCGGGCAGCCGCTCACGGACGCCTTCGCGGTGGCCGCCGGAAACGACCAGGTGCTGGCCGCCGGCGTCAACTGCTGCGCCCCCGAGGACGTCCTGGCGGCGGTGCGGCACGCGGTGGCCGCCACCGGCAAGCCCGCGGTGTTGTACCCGAACAGCGGGGAGACCTGGGACGCGGCCGGCCGTCGCCGGCGCGGCCCGGTGACCTTCGACGCCGCCGCGGCCGGTGAGTGGGTGGCGGCCGGCGCGCGGCTGGTCGGTGGGTGCTGCCGGGTCGGACCGGACCGTATCGCCGCCCTCGCGGCACGGCTGCGCGCCTCCGCGCCCGGCGGGTAGCCGGCCGGGCAGGGGAGGGCCCGGGCCGCCGGGCGGGGCGGGAGCGGGGCCCGCCGCTGCTCAGCTCACGGGGAAGCCGGTCAGCGCCGCCGGCACCCCGAGCAGGCCGGCGCCCAGCAGTGCGCTGACCACCCCCCGGCGCAGCAGCAGGAGCCAGGCGCCGGCCAGTGCCAGGATGCCGAACTGCCAGGGGTGCTGGAGTGCGAGGGCCAGCGGGATCGCGGAGCCCGCGATGGCACCGATGACGGCCGGGCCCGCGCCGTGGAAGAAGGCCTGCACGCTCGGCACCGTCCGGATCCGCTCGAAGTGCCGGGCGCCGAGGACGACCAGCAGGAAGGACGGCCCGAAGGCGACCGCGGTGGCGAGCAGCCCGCCGGCGATCCCGGCCGCGGCGTAGCCCACCACGGCGACCGTCTGCACCACCGGACCGGGGGTGACCTGTCCCAGGGCCACGGCGTTGAGGAACTGCCCGTCGGTCATCCAGCCGTACCGGTCCACCGCGTCGGAGTGCATCAGCGGGATGATCACGAACCCGCCGCCGTAGGACAGGGCGCCGACCTTGAAGGCCACCCAGGTCAGGCCGGACAGGGCGGCGGCCGCGGCGCCGGCCGGGAGGGCGGCCAGCAGCAGCCACAGCCGGCGGCTGCCCGGCTTCTCCGGGCGGGCGGTCTCGGCCCCGGCGGGCGGCGGGGCGGTCCCCGTGGGCGGGGCGTCCGGCGGCACGGCGTCCGGCAGCGCGCGGCGTACCCCGTGCACCGCGGCCTCCACGGTGCCCGCGGCCAGCAGCACCAGGACCAGCCAGGGGCCGAGCAGCACGCTGGCCGCGCCGCCGGCCAGGAGGTAGCCGGTCCAGCGGACCCGGGCCCCCCGCCCGGCGGCCCGCTGCCAGCTGCCGGGTGCCAGCTGCACGGCGGCGTGCACGGCTACCGCTGCCACCGCGGCGCCCGCTCCGGCGGCTGCACCGCCCACCCAGAGCGGCGGGTCACCGGCGAGGAAAAGGACGGCCAGGGCCAGGATGAGCACCAGGCCGGGGAGGATGAAGCACACGCCGCCGAGGATCGCCCCCGGGGTGCCGCGCAGCCGCCAGGCCGTGAGGATCGCCAGCTGGGTGGAGGCGGGCCCGGGCAGCAGGTTGGTCGCGGCGATGTCGTCCTCGAACTTCCGGCCGTCGATCCACTGGTTGCGCTCCACGCACAGCTCGCGGAACAGCGAGAGGTGCGCGGGCGGGCCGCCGAAGCCCAGCAGGCCGATGCGTCCCCACTGCCGTGCGACGGTGCCGAGGCTGACCGGGGTGTCGTGCTGCACGCGGTCGCTCCTGGGGCGGTGGACGGGGCGCGGCCGACCCTATCCGGCGGCGCCGGCGCCGCCTCCGGCGAGGGTGGCGACCAGCACCGCCTTGATGGTGTGCAGGCGGTTCTCGGACTGGTCGAAGACGATGGAGTGCTCCGACTCGAAGACCTCGTCGCTGACTTCCAGGGACTCCAGGCCGTGCCGGGCGTGGATGTCCCGCCCCACCGTTGTGTTGAGGTCGTGGAAGGCGGGCAGGCAGTGGAGGAACTTCACCCGGTCGTTCCCGGTGGCCCGCAGCACGTCCATGGTCACCGCGTAGGGGGCCAGCAGCCCGATCCGCTCGTCCCAGACCTCCTTGGGCTCCCCCAGGGAGACCCAGACGTCGGTGGCGAGGAAGTCCGCTCCGCGTACCCCCTCCGCGATGTCCTCGGT
Source organism: Streptomyces sp. ACA25 (assembly GCF_028200735.1). GTDB lineage: Bacteria > Actinomycetota > Actinomycetes > Streptomycetales > Streptomycetaceae > Streptomyces. Next base: position 41,138 of record NZ_JAQKPV010000008.1, on the reverse strand, counting down.
GAGGCTGAGGCGGGCCCCGGTCTGCGCGGCGAGGTCCTGTGCGGCCCTGGTCACCGGGGAGTGCGGCCACAGCTCCTTGGGGGCGACGATGCGCACGTCCATGCCGAGCAGCGCGCCGGTGGCCAGGTAGGAGTTGCCCATGTTGTTGCGGGCGTCGCCGATATAGGTGAAGGCGACGCGGTTCAGCGGTTTGTCGCAGTGCTCGGTCATGGTGAGCACGTCGGCCAGCATCTGGGTGGGGTGCCAGTCGTCGGTGAGCCCGTTGTACACCGGGACGCCCGCGTGGGCGGCCAGCTCCTCGACCACCTGCTGGTCGCTTCCCCGGTACTGGATGGCGTCGAACATCCGGCCCAGCACCCGGGCGGTGTCCTTGGGGGACTCCTTGTGTCCGATCTGTGAGCCGGCCGGGTCGAGATAGGTGGTGGACGCCCCCTGGTCGGCGGCGGCGACCTCGAAGGCGCACCGGGTGCGGGTGGACGTCTTCTCGAAGATCAGGGCGATGTTGCGGCCCACCAGGCGCCGCTCCTCGGTCCCCGCCCGCTTGGCGGCCTTCAGCCCGGCGGCGAGGTCGGTCAGCTGCCCGATCTCTGCGGGCGTGAAGTCCAGCACCTTGAGGACGTGGCGGCCCGTGAGGTCTGTCGCCATGGAGGACTCCTCCTGCGGTAGCGGTTGCGGTGACTGCGACACCGGTGAAGCTGGAAGTGTATACGAATGAAGGTATTCCTATGCAGGGGTGGGGTCGGTCAGGACGCTCCGGCGGCCGGTGCTCAGCCGATGGCGTCCCGCTCCACGGGGCAGCTCATGCAGCGCGGCCCGCCCCGGCCCCGGCCGAGCTCGCTCCCCGGAATCTCCAGCACCTCGACGCCGCTCCTGCGCAGATGCGTGTTGGTGGTGACGTTCCGCTCATAGGTGAGGACCACCCCCGGCTCCACGGCCAGCACATTGCAGCCGTCGTCCCACTGCTCACGCTCCGCGGAGTGCACGTCCTGGGTGGCGGTCAGCACCCGGATCCGGTCCAGCCCCAGGGCGTCGGCCATGGCCCGGTGCATGTGCTCCGGCGGATGGTCGGTGACCTTCAGCTCCCCCTCGGCCCCGCCGGGCTCAATCGTGTAGGAAGGCAGCATCCCGAGCCCGGCGTACTGGGTGAAGGTCTCCGCGTCGATCATCGTGAGCACCGTGTCCAGGTGCATGAACGCCCGGCGCTTCGGCATGTCGAGCGCCACGATGGTGCGCGCCGAGCCGGCCGCGAACAGCCCCCGGGCCAGCAGCTCCACCGCCTGCGGAGCGGTGCGCTCACTCATCCCGATGAGCACCGCGCCGTTGCCCAGCACCAGCACATCACCGCCCTCGATGGTCGACGGATACACCCCCTGCCCCTCCGACCAGGTGTGGAACGGCCCCGCCGCCGGGCCGGTGAACAGCGGGTGGTGCCGGTAGATCGCCTCGAAGTGCACCGTCTCGCGCTGCCGGGCCGGCCAGCGCATGGCGTTGATGGACACCCCGTCGTAGACCCAGGCGGAAGTGTCCCGGGTGAACAGATGGTTGGGCAGCGGGTGGAGCAGAAAGTCGTCCTGCGCCATCACATGGAAGCGCACGGACGTCGGCTCGGGGTACCGCTCCAGATACTCACGCTTGGTCATCCCGCCGATCAGCGCCTCGGCCAGCTCCGCCGTCGGCAGCCGGTCGAACACCTCCCGCAGCGTGCCGGTGGCCAGCGGACCGTACGCGTTCTCGTCGAAGACCCGGTCCAGCACCAGGGCCCGCGCCGCCGGGATGTCCAGACTCTCGGCGAGCAGCTGGTCGAACATGTGGACCTCCACCCCCCGCTCCCGCAGCACCCCCGCGAAGATGTCGTGCTCCTGCTGGGCACGGCGCACCCACAGCACATCGTCGAACAGCAGATCGTCCATGTTGCTGGGGGTGAGCCGCTTCAGCTCCAGACCCGGGCGGTGCAGGATGACACGGCGCAAGCGCCCGGCCTCGGAGTTCACACGAAAAGACATGCCTCCCATCCTGTCGGACGGCGGCCCGTCCCGCCGGTGATCGGCACTCACCGGCCGGAACGGGGCGGCACGGCCCGGCGCCCGGCGGCTCAGCCGCGACCCGCGTGCACCACCATGAGGGCCACGGCGGCGGCACCGCTGAGCGCGAGACAGCTGACAGCGGCCCGCAGACACCGGTACTTCACCGCGAGGATGTGGCCGAGCGACGAAATCTCCCACAGCTGCCACTCCGCCGGATCGAGACCCGCCCGGTCCACCGCACGGCTCAGCTGCTGGCGCGCGGTGGCGCCCGCCAGCGCGGCGGAGAACAACGCGTCACCCGGGGTCAGCACAGCCCTCCGGACCCGCCCCGACGGGCGGGTCCGGGGGAGCACCGCCGCGATGAGCAGCGCGATACCCGTCACCCAGAGAAGGCCCACCACCAGCAGCGCGGCCAGCGCCGGGCCACCGGCCGCGGACGGCCGCAGGCCGTCCAGCCGGCCGGCACCCAGCAGCAGCACCGCCACCGACCCGGACAGCAGGATGGACGCCTTGATGTCGGCCCGGCCCATCTCCTCCCGCAGCGTCCCCGACAGCTGCTCGATGATCACCCGCCGGCCCTCCGCCACCGCACTCACCCGGACCCCGACGGCGCTCCGTCGTCCTCGCCGTCGGTGGACTCCCAGAACAGCGGACGCACCGGCTCGGGCCGCTCCACCTCGCCTGTGCGCTGCCGCTCCACGTCGCCGGTCGCACTGCCGATGGCCCGTTGGGTGCCCTGCTGCAGGAAATCCACCACCACCTTCGCCTGGTCACCCAGCTCCCAGCGCTCCAGCAGACCACCGTCGATCAGCCGGGTCATCAGCTCCATGCCGTCCTGCCGGGCCGTACGCTGCTCGTCCGCGAGCATGTTCCGGATGGCCGGGATGTCGTTCCGGTTGCGGGCCATCAGCTCCGCCATCACCGCGGTGTCGCCCTGGCCGAGGGCCCCCTGGAAGTGCTCGGCCCACTCCTTGACGATCTCCCGCTCGTTCGCGTTCTCCATCAGCCTCAGCTGCTGGTGCAGCCGCTCCAGCGCCTGGCTGTGCTGCGCCTCGATACGCTGCTTGGCGTGTCCGATCGTCAGCTCGTCCGGGATGATGTCCACATACACCTCGAGCTCGATCCCGTAGCGCGCCCCGAGATCTGCCTCCCTCAGCGCCTGCCGGGCCGCCGCGTCGACATAATCGGACTCGGCGATGCTGAACCGGCGCGACACCTCCTTCAGCTGCTCCTCCCACTGGCTCGCCAGCAGTGCCGCCACGTCCGACACCTGCTGCCCGGCCACCAGCAGCGGGTCCCGCACCCGCCAGGTCACCTTGATCCGGGCCGGGAAGAACGACACGCTGTCCGCCGCGGGAAGCCGCATCGAGAACGACAGCGTGTGCGACCCCAGCTGGATCTCGAGAGCGCTGTACGGCCACCGCAGCAGCCGGCGCAGCCAGATGCCCTCCTGTCCCTCGGGAAGGACCACATGCGGCTTCCGGCCGCGGTAGTACAGCACCGATGCCACCTGGGCGCTCGGGTGCTGGAACGGCCACTTCGGGGCGTACTCCCGCAGGAACGGCCCGGCCAGCTCCTGCGCGGGCGCCGGGCGGGGGGCAGGAACCGGCGCCGGGCGGGAGGCCGGGACCGGGGCCGGTCCCGGCAGCGGGGGCGGCGGCTGATACGCAGGCGGTGCCTGATGCGGTGCCTGATGCGGTGCCTGATGCGGTGCCTGATGCGGTGCCTGATACGGCGGCTGATACGGCGGTACTTGGTGCGGAGGCGGAGCCTGCGGCCCCGGGTAGTGGTTGTTCATCTCGCATTCCTTTCCTGCGGCTCTTCTGTTGTCCGGTGCCGCCCCTGCGGCGGTCAGCCCACCCGCTGCGGTGCCACGGCGGCCTTCAGCCGGGCGACGGTCTCCGCCGAGACCGGCTCGTCCGGGTCGCGCTCCAGCCCCCGGACCACGTGCTCGATCCGTCGGCCGTCCTCCTCTCCGCTGACCAGCAGCGGCAGGAACGCGCAGAGCACGTCCATCCGGCCGCTGTCCCCGTCCGACTGCCGCATCCACGCACCGAGGCCGTCGGCCATGACCTGCCGGACCCGCGCGGTGTCGAGGCCCTGCCACACCAGGTCCGCCAGCGGACGCATCAGCTCCGGCCGCGAGCCCATCAGCGCGCCCGCGAGCGGCCAGTAGCGGTACGGCGCGAGGTGCGGCTGTTCCTCCAGACCCCACAGCGTCCAGGTCGGGTTCGTGAGGAGCCGGTAAATGCTCAGCAGCGCCAGATTGCGTCTGATGAGCCGGTGGTCCCCCGTCCACTGCCCGATGCGCCGCAGTACGGCGGGCGTGCCGGTGCCCGCGGCCAGCCGGGCCACGCTCCCCGACACCTGCGCCAGCTCCGCGGGCCAGCTCTCCGTGGGCCGGCCCGCCGCGGTGGTCAGCCGCCCCAGGGCGTTGAGCGAGCCGGGGACCGAACCCTCCACGGTCCCGAACCCGTGCGCCTGTGCCGCGGTGTCCCGCAGCCACGCGTCCTCGCTCTCTCCCCACTCCTCCACCAGCGACTGCATGACCGGCTGCAGCACCGGCGTGCGCGCGGCCTCGGCCACCGCGGTGGCCGCCGCCTGCCGCTGCATGCCGGACTCCGAGCGGGCCAGGGGAGTGAGCAGGTGGGTCAGGACGTAGGGGTAGTCCATCCGGCACAGGGCCGCCACGGCTGTCGCCGCGGGCACCCAGACCGTCCCGCGCGGGTCGTCGCACTGCCCCCGCAGCCACCGGCACAGCGGGCCACGGGCGTTGTGGTGCTGCTGCCACACTTGGGAAAGCACCGCGCCGCTCAGCGCCGAGCCCTGCAGACGTACCGTCCGCAGCCGCAGCGAGCCGTTGCCCAGGACGAGCTCCCGGTGCCCCAACTCGGCCCGTGAGGCGGTCAGCCGGGCCTGCAGATTGTCCGTGAACAGCGGCCGTCCCGGCACCTTCTCCGGATCCTGCGTCGTCGACAGCTCCCAGGCCAGCGTCTCCGCGGCCTCCGCGGCGACGTTGTACGGCTCCCCGTTGTACACGGCGAGCGCCACCCGGAAAGCCGGCGGCCGCAGCGCGGCCGACGCCGACCGCCGGCCGACGGCCTGCCCCGCGCCGCTGAACCAGGATGCGGCCTGCCGGTGACTGAACTGCCGGCACTCCTGCAGCAGTTCCTCGTCCGAGAGCTCCTCCGCCGTGTGCCGGGACAGCAGATGTGCCAGCGTGACCGCCTCGTGGGGACGCAACTGCTCCAGCCCCAGCGCCTCCCGGACGTCCGCCCGGGCCGACGTCGCCACCGCCCGGGCCTGTTGCTCGGCCCCGTCGTGGCCCAGCAGCTCGGTCAGGTGCCGCTCCAGCAGGCTCTGCGTGGGCGGCGGCAGGTACAGCCTTCCGTACCGGCCCCGCAGCAGCTCCTCGGCGAAGTCCCCGGCGTCCACCACCAGCACCAGGAAGGAGCCGCGTTCCTTCAGCAGCGCGTGCAGCCGGTCCAGGTGCAGCTCCGCGGGCCGCGTCCGGGCCGCCGGCCACCGGCCCCCCTCCTTCTCACCCGGCCCTTCCGGCCGGAGCCCGCCGACAGCCTCACTCTCGGCGAGCTCCAGGAAGTACCCGCGCTCCCGCTCGAGGGACTCTTCGGTGATCGTTTCGATCTCCGTACGCGCGTCCAGCCGGGCCACGGTCACCCGGGCCACCTCATCGAGCAGCGAGGCCGCCGCACAGCCACGGCCCGTCCCCGGGTCCCCGCACAGCGCCAGCACCCGCAGCTCCCGCAAGTGGTCCAGCAGTTCCCGGTACTGCGGAGGCGGCGCGAAGATCCGCCGCAACTGCCGCAGTTCCGCCCGCGGCAGCGTCCCCGAGACCAGCCCCGGACCGGCCGGCCGGCTGTACTGGTGGACATCACCGAAGTGCACCGAGCCCACCCGCTCGCTGTCCACGCGCGCGTAATCCCCCTGAACGGAGGCGTAGTCGCCCTGGACGGACGCGTAGTTGGCCCGGGACTGACGCACCGCGTACGCCGCGTCCTCCGCAGCGCCCGGCCCGGAGCGAGCCGCAGCGAAACGGGACCCCTCCGCACTTCCGGCCGGGCCGGCGCCGTGCGCCCCGCCCCCCTCGCCCTCCGCGCCCGCACCCCCGCCGTCCGGCGCGGCCCCGGCCGGGCCGCCGGCCTGCCCAGGGCCCGGCCCGGCAGGCGCCGCGCCCTGGAGGCCGCCGGGGCGCGCCGGTGGCGGACCGGCAGCAGGCGCTCCGCCCGGCCCCTTCTCGCTCACGTCCGGTCCTCTTCGGTGCCCCTGCGCCTGCCCTCACCCATGCGGATGTGCAGCCCGCCCTGGAGCGTGTCCACCTTGTTGTTGACCACGTCCCCGCCGTGGACCTCGACGTAGTCACCCGCCGCCGACCTCGACTCCGCGGGCCGGGGAACCGTTTCCGCAGCGGGTCCCGGGGGTCCCGAGGTGGCGGAGGGTCCCGAGGTGGCGGAGGTCCCCGTCCCGTCCGGGCCCGGTACCCCGCCGCCCTCCTCGGGCAAGGGCGGCTCCGGCAGGCCCGGCACGCAGAACCAGGCCCTCTCGTCGGTCTCCTTGGCCGTCACCCGGTGCGGGCGGTACCGCGCGGGCTCGACGAAGCGCTCACCGGCGCACTCGGCGATGACCGCCGTGTGAAAGGCATCGGACACCACCACGGCAAGGTCCGCGCCGGAGGCATCCAGCACATGACGGGCCGTCGGACAGTCGCACAACCGGCCCGCCAGGTCCACGGCCCGCCCGTACAGCCCCCTGCCGTCGTCGGACACCGGACCCTGATGCATGGACAGGCGCATCCGCACCGGTTCCGTGAGCCCCTCGTTCCGCTCGATCAGCCCCTGCCGTACTTCTTCCAGCCACACGCCCGCCATCAGCGCGGGCGGCACCGTCGGATGAAGCGCCAGCAGAATGCCGTCCCCGCGGTCCTCCACGTGTGCCTGTCCCGGGCCGACCCGCACCGCGTCCAGCGCCTCGTGAAAGACGGCGTACATGATCTCGCGCATCCGCTGTTTGGCGCGGTGGTTCCGCTGGGCAGAGTCCTTCACGTCGCCGAAGACGACCAGCCGGTAGACGGCTTGCTGCGTACTGCTGCTCATACGGGCTCCCGGGGCCGGTGACGGCTGACAGCCCCAGAGTGACCCTGGCGCGCCCTGGCGTATGTAGCGCTTTACACAACGGCAGCCGAAATCTTCAGCTGCTCCGGCCGACGGGCGGAGCCGCCCGCCCCGCGGCCAGCAGCCGCAGCGGCTCGGCGTCGGTGATCACCAGCCGCCGGTTGCCCGTCTCCACCAGACCCTGCTCCCGCAGCGGCCGCAGAGCCTTGGCCACCGCCTCCCGGGTGGCACCGATCGCCGAGGCCAGATCGTGCTGCGGCAGCGGCAGATCGACCACCGTGCCCTGCGCGGTGGGGCGCCCGGCCCGTTCCACGAGCTCGACCAGCCGCGCGGCCAGCCGTTGCAGCACCGTCTCGGAAGCGAGCGCCCGGCGCTCGCCGTCCGCGCTGCGCAGCCGGGACGTGAGCTGGCGCATGATCAGCGCGGTGGCGGCGGGCCGGGCGGCCAGGAAGCGGCGGAAGCGCTCACCCGGCAGAACGACGGCGTCCACGGTGCTCAGCGCGGTCACCGAAGCACTGCGCGGCCCCTGGTCCACCGCCGCGAGATCCCCGACCACCTCTCCCGGCCCGCGCAGCGCCAGGATGAGACGGGCACCGCGCTCGGTGTCGACGGAGACCACCGACCAGCCGCTGCGGAGCGCCAGCACGAAGGTGGTGCTGTCGCGTTCCCGCAGCATCGTCTCGCCCGGCCGGTAGCGACGGGTGGTGCCCGCAGCGAGGAGGTCCCGCAGATCCTGGGGCGCCAGAGCGTCGAGAAAGGGAAGATCCTGCCCGAAAAGACTCATGCGCACCGACCCTTCACCCGTACCGCCCCCCATGGGCACCCGGCGGAGGCAGAACCCTAGACACTGCCCGGAGACCGGTCAACTCAACCTGTTCCGAGCCGGGTTGCGAAGAATGCGCGGTCGCCCCCGCTCACCGCCCGGCCGGCGGCTCCCCGCCCCTCGACCACCAGTGGCCGGGGTCGCGCAGATGCCCCACGAAGCGGGCCGCGATCAGCGCGAACACCGCGGCGACACACATCGCCACAGCGGCCGGCACGGACCAGTGCCGCACCACGGCCCACGCGCCGACGAACAGCGCGAGACACACTCCCATCAGGGTGAAGTAGCCCACCCGCCGACGCCGCTGGTCCATGCCCCCCAGCGTAGGACCCGGACCTGACCCCGGCCGGGACCTGGACCGCGCCCGGCGGGGGTGCCGTCCGGTCCGTCCGGATGGCCGTCCGGCGTACGGCCCAACGGAAACACCGCCCGGCCCGTGTGGCCACGGCCGGAAAGTGGTACCCGAACGGGCCCGCCTCCCGCGTGCGTCGCTTCCCGAGGAACGGCGTCACAACTGAAAGGCTCCCCGGATGGAACAACCCGGCCTGCCCCTGCCGCCGAAGGGCCTGCTGCGCGCCGCGGGCTGGAGCGCCGCACTGCTGCTGATCCTGGCCCTGCTGGGAGTGCTCACCTTCCTGGCGACCCTGCTGCAGGTCGTGGTGGTGCCCGTACTGATCGCCACGCTGGGAATGGCGCTGCTGTACCCGCTCTGCCGGCTGTTGCAACGCCTGCACCTGCCGGCCTGGCTGGCCGCCGCCCTCACCACGGCGGTGCTCGCCTTCAGCATCCTCGTCGCCGGATACGTCATCGTCACCGCACTCACCGAGCACGGACCCGACATCGCCGAAGGAGCGCAGGACGCGGCCGGCCAGCTCGCCGAACAGTTCGGCCTGCCGGGCGACCTGCTCGGACAGGCGGTGGACGCGCTGCGCCAGGCAGGCGAGGCGATGAGCGGTCAGATCGCTCAAGGGCTGGTCACCGGAGTCACCCTGACGGTGCAGATCGTCATCGGCGGCCTGCTCGCCCTGGTGCTGACCTTCTTCCTGCTGCGCGACGGCCATCGGCTGCCGGGGCTGCTCCGCGGCGCGGCGCCGGCGCCGTACGGGGAGCAGCTGGAGAACCTGGGGCGGATCGGGTTCCGGGCCATGTCCGGTTTCATGCGCGGCATCACGCTGGTCTCGCTGATCGACGCGGTGCTCATCCTGATCGGCCTGTTCGTGCTGGGCGTGCCCGGTGCGATCGGGCTGGCCGTGCTGATCTTCATCGGCGGCTACGTGCCGTTCGTCGGCGCCCTGCTGTCCGGCGCCGTCGCGGTACTGGTCGCCTTCGCGGACCGCGGACCGATGATCGCCCTGTGGGTGCTGGTGCTGATCGTCGCGGTTCAGCAGCTGGAGGGCAACCTGCTGGAACCGATCGTGCAGAGCCGCACGGTGAAGCTCCACCCGGCTCTGGTGCTGATCGCCATCACGGCCGGCGGCGGGCTGGCCGGAATCGTCGGCGTCCTGGTCGCCGTGCCGCTCACCGCCGCCGTCGTCGCCATCCTCCGCGAAGTGCGAGGGCAGGGCGGCGGGCAGGGGGAGGACTCAGGGGAGGAGGACGACGACGACCGGGCACCGGACGGGGAGCAGGCCGCGCAGAAGGAAGGGTGACGCCGCACGCACCACTGCCACCGGATCTCCGGGCCGGACCGCGTCCATGGAGCTCCGGGGGCGAGCCGGGCACGTTTCCACCTCGCGCGTGGCGCGTTTCCACGTCGAAACGGCCCTCTCGCACGTGGAAATGCGCCCACCCCCCTGGGCCACCGCGCGCCACCCTTGATATGTACCGGCGTGGCATCCTGGAGTCATACCGCTGACCGGACCGCCCCCATGGGCCTGGAAGGTGATTGCGTGGCCGACGAGGTACTACTGCGTGACGCGGAGGAAACCGACATCCCCGTCTTCTTCCGGCATCAACTCGACACCGCTGCACGCTGTACGGCCGCCTTCACCGCCAAGAATCCGACAGACGAGGAAGCCTTCGGGAAGAAGTGGCGCAAGATCCTTGCGAACGAGGCGTGGACCAAGCGGACGATCCTCGTCGACGGTGCGGTCGCGGGCCACGTCGTGGTGTACGAGCAGGAGGGCGACCTGGAGGTCACCTACTGGATCGGCAAGGAGCACTGGGGTCGCGGCATCGCGAGCGAGGCCCTGGCCGCGATCCTCGGCGAGGTCACGGACCGCCCGCTGTTCGGCCGGACGGCCTTCGACAACGTTGCGTCCCAGAAGGTTCTCCAGCGGCATGGGTTCGTCCTCCTCGACGAGGAAGTGTCGTACGCGAACGGCCGCGGTGAGGACGTACGGGAGCTGGTCTTCCGGCTTGACGCGTGAACCACGACATTCTCGACAGGTGCCGTGCGGGACGGCGCGCACCCGGAGGCGGGACGGGGCACCGGATGCCTGCTGTGCATTCTCGATGCGGTGACGGGCCGCCGCCCCCATCAGGCCACCGTGCATGCGAAGGAACACGACGTTGAGCTATGTCATACGTGAGTACACGCCCGCCGACGAATCCTCCTGGCTGCGCTGCCGGGTGCTCTCCTTCCTGGATACTGCCTACTTCGACGACGTGAAGAGGGCCAAACCGGCCATCGACGCTCCGGGCGTCGAGCTCGTCGCGGTCGGGCAGGACGGGTTGGTCTGCGGGATCATGGACGTCAGCGTCGACAGCGAGGTGGCGACCATCGACACCGTCGCGGTCCACCCCGATCACCAGCGCCACGGGATCGGCCGTGCCCTGCTGGTCGAAGCCGGCGCCCGCCTTCGTGCCCTCGGGGCCTCGACGCTGGACGCCTGGACCAGGGACGAACCGGAGACGCTGCGGTGGTACCGGGCCATGGGCTTCGCCGAGAGCGAGCACTACCTCCATGTCTTCGCGGACTGCTCCACCGATGAAGCCGAGCCGGACCGGGCCATAGGCGAGCGCAGGGCCCGTCTGCGGCCCGTCGCCGTCTTTGCGCACGGCAGCCTGCGTGATGAGCAGGTGCTGCGGAAACAGTTCGCCCGGGTGCACGTCTGCCGCCGCTTTTCGAGGGAAGCGTGAACGGGGTGACACGTCCCTGAGCACAGGTTGGATGGCTGAGAGAGGGATCTCTGCGTTGGCCCCTGCCGTCGGCGGCGCTGTCGGTGCGGTCGATGCTAGGCCTGCGGTAGCTCTTCGGACACCGTTCGGCAGTAACGTTGTGATGCCCTTCGGTTGGAGCTTCATCGACCGGTGACGGATACGTGCCCTTGGCGATTCTAGAGTGAGGCATGCGTGTGTGGCAGGTTGTTCTTTATGTGTCACCAGTTACGGTGGCCATGTCGCTGATGGCGATATTCCTCTGCACGCTATTGATCATGTTTTTCCGTGTCCGAGAACCGGCGGTGGTTCCGTGGGTGTCCCGGTTCTTTCTTGCCGTCTGGGTAATGGTGATCGGCGTTGCGACTCTGTCTGTCAGCCAGTCGCTGGGCGCCGGGGGGACTGGAGTCTGGTTGATTCCGTTCCACACCTTGTTCTTGGAGGACCATCTTCTGGGGAGCGGCGAGAGGGATATGTACATCAGGCAACTGACGGCAAACGCCCTCATGTTTGTGCCCCTGCCAATCCTTGTTCGGGCTTCATTCGTGCGCGTGTCCGCGGCGCAGAGCCTGCTCGCATGTATGGGTCTCAGTGTATTGATTGAGGTTACTCAATGGCTGCAATCCGCAGGAAGGGTGGCGGATATTGATGACCTCCTCCTGAACTTCTTCGGCGCCGCACTCGGGGCAGGGATTTACCTGATGTCTGCATGTGCGGTGTCCAGAATGCGCAGGTGGCCCTTATTGGCCCGGGATTCCGCGCATTCCTGCTACTGAATGCGAACTCCTGGTGTCGTCCGCGGCAGCTTCGGCGGGGTTGTCAGGGGCAGCTGCGAGGGTTCACCTGCTGTGGACGCTACCCGCTCCCGAAGCTGCGCTGCGTGGTGGTGTCCCGGGAAGTGGCTGGAGCGAGGGCCGGCCGGCTCAATGCTGGGTGGACAGCTCCGAGATTGCCTGGTTGTGCATGCGCTCGATGCAGTCCGCGCAGGCGAACAGCTTGGTGTCGATGATTCCTTGTGACCCGTTGAAGCGGGCCGGGCCGATCCACTGCACGTCCAGGCCGGTGCGCCGGCAGCCGAGCCAGCACGCGCCTTTCGTCCATCCGAGCGGAACAAACGGGCGCCGGCGTCGGGATGCGCGTGGCACGTCTCCGGTATCCCTGCGGATGAGCGCCGGGGGCCGGACGTAGGCTGTGGGCCATGACGGTCGGACGGAGCGGTTCCGGCGCGCACGGACTCATGGGCCTCTGCGCGCTGCTACTGATGCTCGCCTGCACCGTCATGGGCACCGCGGGAACCGCGTCCGCCGTGGACGCCGGAGCCGGCGAGGGGGCCACGGGCCCGAACGCCACGCACACCGAGGCGCCGCTGTCCGCCGCCTCGGCCGCTGCCCCGGTCGCGACGTCGGTCCCGGTGGCGCAGCAGCCGGATGTCCGGGACGTGGACGGGGACCGCCCATCCCGCTGCTCGGAGTCGGAGCGCGCTCCCGACCCGATGCTCACCCCGCGCCACCATGTCGAGCCGGCGCCGCCCGCCGCCGTCATCCCGGCACCCGCCCCACCGGCGGAGGTCCTGGTGGACCGCTCCCACCTCCCGGCACATGGCATCCCCGCGAGGCCGCCCGACCTCGCCACGCTCTCGGTCCTGCGGATATAGGAAACGCTGCGCACCTCGCAGCCCGTTTCCGCTCGTCCGAAGGATCCCCCTTGTCTTCTCTGCTTCGCGTACTCCGCGGCTGGCCGCGCCGACGTCACCTGGTGGCACTGTCCGGCGCGGTGCTCACCGCCCTGCTCATCGGCGTGCCCACCGCGGTGGTGCCCTCGCCGCTCTTCGACCGGATGACGCCCGTCGAGTGGTGGAACATCCCCGTTCTGGCCGCCACCTCGCTGCTCGCCGGGGTGCTGCTGGCCAGCTACGTCCGCATTCCCTCCGGTTCCGACCGCCACGCGAAGGCCGGCTCCACCGAGGCCGATGAGGCGGTCCCCGGCGAGGCCGGCGGCGCCGACGACGCCCGCAGGAGTGTCCGGCTCGGCGGGGCAGGCGGCCTGCTGGCCTTCTTCGCCGTGGGCTGCCCGGTCTGCAACAAGCTGATCGTCCTCGCGCTCGGCACCTCCGGCGCACTCACCCTCTGGGCTCCGGTGCAGCCGGTCGTCGCGCTCGCGTCCCTCGCCTTGATCGGCTGGGCGACAGTCCGCCGCCTGCGGGCCGAAGCCGCCTGCCCCGTCTGACCGGGCACCCTTCCGAGCCTTCTCCGCCCCGACGTCTACCGCGCCGCGTGCGCGGTGTGGAGCACGCCATGCACAGCACCCATTCCTCTGATTCCTCCTGTTCCTCCCGGCCTTCCCGCACCGGTTCCCCCGGGCCTTCCGGCCCCGCCGGTGCCGCTCCGTCCCGCGCCGAAAAGCGCCTTCCCCTCACCGTGATCATCGGGGCGCTCGCCGTCGTGCTGCTCCTGGCGGCCTTCTCCGTCTTCGGCGGCGAGAGCGGCGAGAGCGGCGAGAGCGGCGACCGGTCAACCGCCGGGGAACCGTCCGCGGCCGGTGAGCCGGCCGACGGCGACGACACCGCCGAGGTGAGGGAGACCGACGACGCCCCCGACGAGCGGCTGCTCGCCCTCGCCCGGCGGGACGCCGACGACCCCTACGCACTCGGCGAGGCTGACGCCCCGGTCGTCCTGATCGAGTACTCCGACTTCCAGTGCCCGTTCTGCGGCACCTTCGCCCGGGACACCAAGCCGGAGCTCGTCCGGCGGTACGTGGACGAGGGCGTGCTGCGCATCGAAATGCGGCAGTTCCCGATCTTCGGCGAGGAGTCGGAGAGCGCCGCCCTGGCGAGCTGGGCGGCCGGGCAGCAGGAGCTGTTCTGGGAGTTCCACGACGTGGCCTTCGGCGAGGACCGGCCGCGCAACAGCGGTGCCTACGCGCCGGACAAACTGGAGGACATGGCCCGGGAGGCCGGGGTCACCGACATCCGCCGGTTCCGCGCGGACATGAACAGCGACGAGGCGCTGGCCGCCGTCGAAACCGACGTCGAGGAGGGGTACCGGCTCGGTGTCTCCAGCACCCCGGCCTTCCTCATCAACGGCACTCCGGTACTCGGCGCCCAGCCCACCGACGTGTTCGCCGACATTGTCGAGGACGCCCGCCCGGCAGCCGGCCGGTGACCCCCGACATCGGGTACGCGGCCGCTTTCCTCGGCGGTCTGCTGACCCTGTTCAGCCCGTGCAGCGCCCTGCTGCTGCCGGCGTTCTTCGCGTACTCCTTCGGGTCCCCGAGCAGGCTGCTGGCCCGGACCGTCGCCTTCTGGGCGGGGCTGTGTCTCACCCTGGTCCCGCTGGGCGTGGCCGGTTCCCTGGCCAGCCGGTTCTTCCACGGGAACCGGGACGTGCTGATCACCGTCGGCGGATGGACGGTCATCGCGCTGGGCGTCGCCCAGATCCTCGGGCTCGGATTCGGTTCGCGGCGGATGCAGCGCGCTGCGGCCGGCCTCCGTCCGTCGTCCGTCCCGTCCGTGGTGGCGCTCGGCGCGGTCTACGGGCTGGCCGGCTTCTGCGCCGGGCCGATCCTCGGCTCCGTGCTCACCATCTCGGCGATGGGCGGTTCCCCCGTGCGCGGGGGAGCGTTGCTGGCCGTCTACGCGCTGGGCATGGCGGGGCCGTTGTTCCTGCTCGCCCTGGTGTGGGACCGCTACGACCTGGGGCGGCGCCGCTGGCTGCGGGGCCGGGCGTTCACCGTGGGCCGCCTGCGACTGCACACCGTCTCGCTGCTGTCCGGGGTGTTCTTCATCCTGATCGGCGTCGTGTTCCTGCGCTTCAGCGGTACCGCCGCCCTCCCCGGACTGCTCGGCGCGGACCGGGAGGTGCGACTGGAGCAGTGGGCCCACTCGGTGGGTTCCGCCGTCTCCGACACCGGTCTGCTGCTGGCGCTGGCCGCTGTCCTGGCCGTGGCGCTGGCCCTGCGGCTGCGCGCCGACCGGGCGCGCCGGGTCCGCCGGAACGAGGAGGCGTCGCAGCCGGAGGCGGCGCGCCCGGAACACGGCAGGGAGGACGCCGGTTCCCGGACCTGAGGCGAGCGCACGGCCGCTCCGGAAGGCGCGTGTTCCTTCACCGTGGACAGAGGTGTCCTTCACCGCACCCAGAAAAAGGCAGAGGAAAAGACAAAGGCAAGGAGGTCTGCCGACTCCTTGCCACTCTCAACATATAGCGCACCGGGGGCCTTGCGGCAAGACCCCGGCCGTGGTGCAGAATCATCCGCCGAGGCCAGAAACTGCGGGAATTCGGCATTCGCGAAGTACGTGTGCTCGTGTCGGCATGCGGAACTCGCGGGACGCCGAACCGTCCGCCGGTGGCACTCGCGAGGGCAGGTGCGCGCACCGGCACAGAAGTGCGGGTGCGCGCGCCGCCGGACTGCGCGGAGCAGTCGGCCGAAATACCAGCGTGTGGGATACGGGGGTTTCACGATGGACGTGATCGTGGCAGGCGGCGGACCGGTCGGCTTGATGCTGGCCGGTGAGTTGCGGCTGCACGGCGTGCGCACGCTCGTGCTGGAGAGGGATGCGGCGCCGACCGGGCAGTCCCGGGCGCTCGGCCTGCATGTGCGGAGCGTCGAGGTGATGGACCAGCGCGGTCTCGCGGATCGGTTCCTCGCGCTCGGTCAGCGATTCGCCGTCGGCGGATTTTTCGCCGGCATCGACAAACCCTGGCCTGCCCGGCTGGACACCACGCATGCGTACGTCCTCGGCATCCCGCAGAGCGTCACCGAGCGCCTGCTGGCCGAGCGTGCCAACGAGCTCGGTGCCGAGATCCGGCGCGGCTGCGAACTGGTCGGGCTGAGCCAGGACGGGGACGGGGTGACCGCCGAGCTGGCCGACGGCACGCGACTGCGCTCGCGCTACCTCGTCGGCTGCGACGGTGGCCGCAGCACGGTCCGCAAGCTGCTCGGCGTCGGCTTCCCCGGCGAGCCCACCAGGGTCGAGACGCTGCTGGGCGAGGTGGAGGTGGCCGTGCCGCCGGAGGAGCTGGCCGCCGTGGTGGCCGAGGTCCGCAAGACCCAGTTCCGGTTCGGCGCCATGCCTCTGGGCGACGGGGTGTACCGCCTCGTCGTGCCCGCCGAAGGGGTGGCCGAGGACCGCGCGGTCCCACCGGCCTTGGAGGAACTCAGGCAGCAGGTAAGGGCGTTCGCGGGCACCGACTTGGGTGTGCACTCACCGCGCTGGATCTCCCGGTTCGGCGACGCCACCCGGCTCGCCGAGCGCTACCGCACCGGCCGGGTGCTGCTGGCCGGCGACGCGGCGCACATCCACCCGCCGACCGGCGGGATGGGCCTCAACCTCGGCATCCAGGACGCGTTCAACCTCGGCTGGAAACTGGCCGCCGAAGTCGCCGGCTGGGCACCGGACGGGCTGCTCGACAGCTACCACACCGAGCGCCACCCGGTGGCCGCCGACGTGCTGGACAACACCCGCGCGCAGATCGAGCTGCTGTCCGCCGAGCCGGGTGCCCGGGCCGTGCGCCGGCTGGTGTCGGAACTGATGGACTTCGAGGAGGTGAACCTGCACCTGATCGAGAAGATCTCCGGGCTCGGGATCCGCTACGACTTCGGCGAGGGGCATGAACTGCTCGGCAGGCGGATGCGGGACACGGAGCTGAAGCAGGGGCGTCTCTACGAGCTGATGCACGGCGGCCGTGGGCTGCTGCTCGACCGCACCGGCCGGCTGTCGGCGGCGGGCTGGGCGGATCGGGTCGATCACGTCATCGACGCCGCCGAGGAACTGGACGTGCCCGCGGCGCTGCTGCGGCCGGACGGCCACGTGGCGTGGGTCGGTGACGATCAGCAGGAGCTGCTCAGCCGGCTGCCCAGGTGGTTCGGAGCTGCCACCGCGAGCTGAGGGCGTAGCCGTGGCTCGAAGTGCCAGCAGAGTCCCCGCAAGGTCGCAGCGGCTGACGGCTCGTACTGTGCGTGACTCATGACGCCGGCGTGACGCGCGGGTGCGTGCGGATGCGAGCGCAGGACCACGTACGCAAAGTCAGCGTACGTACACAAAGAGTGGACAGTACGCACGATCTGCCGTCACTCTGGGTGGGTTCAACGCGAGTGCGCAAGAGCTCGTCGCGGTGCGGCACGGAGAAGGGGCGGCGGATGGACATCGTCGAAGTGGGTGGAGCCGGAAGTGTCGGCGTGCGGTCGGTCCCGGTAGGGGACTGGGAGCGGGAGCCGCATCCGTCGGACAGCCTGCGGACGTTCGGGGCGGTCGTCCAGGCGCTGCGCGAGCACGCGGGACTCAGCCGCACGGAGCTCGGCACCCACGTGCGGTTCTCCAAACATACCGTTGAGTAGGTGGAGTTGGGGCGTCGCATGCCGGACGAGGCGTTCGTGGAGCGCGCGGAGGAAGCGCTCGGCAACACCAGTGCGCTACAGAAGGCCGCCCGTCATCTCACCCGTGGCGAGGCGGGCCTCGCCGCGTGGTTCCGGCGGTGGGCACGGCTGGAACGGGAGGCGGTGAGCCTGTGCACGTACGAGTGCAGGCTGGTGCCGGGACTGTTGCAGTCGGAGGCCTACGCGCGGGCGGTGTTCGACGGCACTATCCCGCTGCGGACCGACGACGAGCTGGAAACGCAGCTCACCGCCCGGATGGCACGGCAGGCGATATGCGGGAGCGTCCCACCGTGCCGTTCAGCTTCATCATCGAGGAGCACGTGTTCCGGCGGCGCTTCGGCGATGCGGAGGCGATGCACGAGCTGATTGACCACGTCCTGGAGCGCACCGCCCCGCGCAATGTCACGCTCCAAATCGTTCCGCTGCACGCCAGGCTCCATGCATGCCTGGACGGGCCGGTGCAGGTTGTTGAAACAGGGGAGGGGCGGCGGCTCGGGTACTCCGAGGGGCAGCAGAACGGACGGTGATCTCTGACCCGAAAGAGATGAGTCTGCTCTGCCAGCGCTATGAAACACTGCGCTCGCAGGCCCTGAGTCCGACCGAATCCCGGGACCTGCTGGAGCGACTGCGAGGAGAGCTATGAGCAGCGGTGTGACGGAACTCGCCTGGTTCAAGTCCAGCTACAGCGGCAGCCAGGGCGACAGCTGCGTGGAGGTCGCGACTGCGGAACAGACCGTTCACGTGCGGGACTCCAAGGACCTGACCCGCCCGGCCTTCACGGTCGGCCGTGCAGGATGGGCGTCGTTCGTGGGGTTCGCGTCGAGGCACTGAACGTCCGATGTGCCGTCCGCCGCCGGGGTGCCGGAGAAGCGGACGGCACTGCCACTACCACCGTCGCACCCGAAGGTCACGAACTGACCGAATATGACGGCCCGTCAGTCGACTGCACTCAAAGACAGGTTCCTGACCAGCAACGATAGCGAACTGCAACTGGAGTACTGAGCTCGGGGAGCCGTATCGGTGCAGGGCCTCGAACCCGGGCCAAGAGCCGGTCTTCAGCGCGGTGACGGTCTCGGCGAGCTCGTCGTGACGCAGCCCTAACTCGCCGCCCGCACCGTGGCCTGATGCAGGGAGCCGCGCAACTGGGACACCTGCGCGCAGCCGCTGCTCTGTGGGGGCGTCAGCGGTGGTCTAGGCTGATCGCGTGAGGGAAACAGGAGGAGCGCTGCGGGCCATTGGTGACCTGCACATCGCGTATGCCGAGAACCGAGACATCGTCGAGAAGCTGTACCCGGAATCACCGGAGGACTGGCTGATCGTCGCCGGGGACGTGGCCGAGCTCATGGCGGACATCGAGTGGGTGCTCACCCTCCTGCGCGACCGCTTCGCGAAGGTGATCTGGGTCCCGGGGAACCATGAGCTGTGGACCGTCCAGCAGGAGACGGTCCCGTACCGCGGTGTGGAGCGCTACGAAGCGCTGGTCGCCCTGTGCCGACGGCTCGGTGTCCTCACCCCCGAGGACCCCTACCCCGTGTGGACGGGGGCGGGCGGTCCGGTGCGCATCGCGCCGCTGTTCGTGCTGTACGACTACACGTTCCTGGCGCCCGGGACGACCACGCGGGAGGAATCGCTCGCCGCGGCGCACGAGGCCGGCATCGTCTGCACCGACGAGTACTTCCTCCACCCCGACCCGTACGCGAGCCGGCAGGAGTGGTGCGCGGCACGCGTCGAGGAGAGCGAGCGGCGACTCACGGAGGTGGCGGGGGACCTGCCGCTGGTGCTGGTCAATCACTGGCCGCTGGTGCGCACACCCACCGAAGTGATGACCCATCAGGAGTTCGTGCAGTGGTGCGGCACCGTCCGGACCGCCGACTGGCACATCCGCTTCGGCGCGGCAGCCGCGGTGTACGGGCATCTGCACATTCCCCGGAGCACCGTCTACGACGGCGTCCCGTTCGAAGAGGTCTCCCTCGGCTACCCCCGGGAATGGCGCCGCTTCGGGCTGCGCCGGGACCTGGCGCGCCAGATCCTGCCGCGCCCCAACGGGACGGACAGGTAGCCGCCTCCGGCGTACAGGAAGCCGGCAGCCGCCCTTCCGCTCTCCACTGCGTGCTCACCGGTGAGCCGGGACTGAGGCACACCGCGAACACCGCGGCGACGGCCGGCGCGGCAGCCCGGATGGCGATGCGGGGACGCCGTGGTCGGACACAGGGGAAAAGCCGAGAAATGACTTGCGGGCGATAGTGTGGTGATGTAGTTTCAAGGTTGTAGGAAGCTGGCGGGGGAGCGCCTGTAAATTATTCGCATTGATTCAAAGGCATCTCCCCGGCGGTCTGTTTTTGCTGCGGCGTCTTTGGGATTCCTTGTGGATGGGCATGAGCAATTAATCAGCATACCGGCAGATGACTCTGCTTATCGGCGGCGCCGGGATGAGGTCGCGGCTCTCGCGACTGCTTTCGTGCGTGGTGATGTCATCCCCGAGGTGGAGTACACCGATGCGGAGCACGCTGTTTGGCGATTAGTGGCCGAGCGCCTGAGGGATCGGCATCGATCACACGCGGCACGCGAATTTCTCGAAGCGGCCGAACAATTCGGTGTGGGCGTTGAAGGAATTCCGCAGTTACAGGATGTTTCTGACCGGCTGGACGGGCTGACCGGGTTCCGGGTGCAGCCTGCTGCGGGCGTGGTTCCCTTTTATCGCTTCTGCGGCTCCCTGGCTGACGGGTACTTCCATTCCACGCAGTACATACGCGACGGCGCGACGCCGTTCCACTCGGCCGAACCGGACGTCCTGCACGAGGTTATCGGGCATGGTAGCGCCTTGGCCGACAACCGGTTCGCCAGCCTGTACAGGCTCGCCGGCGAAGCAGTGCAGCGAGTGGAAACCGAAGCTGCAGTGCAATTCATTTCCAAGGTGTTCTGGTTCACCATCGAGTGCGGCCTCCTTGATGCGCCCGACGGGCCGCGCGCTTATGGTGCCAGTATCGTGTCGTCCTACGGCGAGCTGGACCAGTTCCGTTCCGCCGAGATCCGAAGGCTGACCATTGCCAACATGGCCGGCACCAGCTACGACATCACCCGGTATCAGGAAACCCTCTACAGCGCCCGCTCTCTGGCGCATTTGGAGGACGTGGTCGGCGGGTTCTGGGAATCCTGCGATGACGCGTCCATCGACCGGATTCTGGCGGCTGCGAAATGACCGTGATGAATCCAGAGGTGCTGAACGTCGCAGGAATCGGGTTCGGTGCCGCGAATCTTGCACTGGCCGCTGCACTGCATGAGACCGGTGAATCGGCAGGGGTGCTTTTCCTGGAGAAGCAGCAGAATTTTGGGTGGCATCGCGGCATGCTCATGGAGGGCGCTTCGATGCAGGTGTCCTTCCTCAAGGACATTGCCACGATGCGGAATCCGGTGAGTAACTTCGGCTTCCTCTCCTACTTGCAGGAGAAGGGCCGGCTGGTGGATTTCATCAATCACGCCGTGTTGACGCCCTCGCGGTCCGAGTTCCACGACTATCTCAGCTGGGCTGCCGACCGGGTGCGCCACATGGTCGAGTACAGCGCTGAGATC
Organism: Streptomyces sp. ACA25; assembly: GCF_028200735.1. Classification (GTDB taxonomy): domain Bacteria; phylum Actinomycetota; class Actinomycetes; order Streptomycetales; family Streptomycetaceae; genus Streptomyces. The sequence goes on along the minus strand of NZ_JAQKPV010000008.1, from coordinate 20,121 downwards.
ACGGGGGTCCGGCCGGTGGTGGAGGACGGCACGGTCGTCGCGCTGGACGTACTGGCGGGTGACCGGCTGGCTGCCCGGGCCAGGAACCTGGTCATCGCACAGGGCCTGCGTCCGCGCCTGCCTGAGGGTGCCGAGACCGGTGAGCGGGTCTGGCACAGCTCTCAACTGCTGCACAGGCTCCCCGAGGTCGACGAACGGGCTCCCAAGCGGGTCGTGGTGGTCGGTGCGGGACAGAGCGCTGCCGAGATCGCAGGGCACCTGATGGACCGCTACCCGGCGGCCGAGGTGTGTGCGGTGTTCACCCGCTACGGCTACAGCATCGCCGACGCCAGCCCCTTCGCCAACCGGGTCTTCGACCCGGCCGCGGTGGACGACTTCTACAACGCTCCGCCGGCGGTGAAGCAGTCGTTGCTGGGTTACCACGGGGCCACCAACTACGCCGTGGTCGACGGGCATGTACTCGATGGGCTGTACCGCCGACAGTACGAACAGAAGGTGACGGGCGAGCCGCGCCTTCGGGTCATGCACACTTCCCGGATCGACTCCGTCGACCCGCGTGACAGCAGTGTGACGGTGCGCGTGCGGTTCCTGCCCACGGACGAGGTCACCGACCTCGACGCCGATCTGGTCATCTACGCAACGGGGTACACGTCCCCCGACCCGGCGGAACTGCTCGGTGGCATCGAGGGCTCGCTGCGGCGCGACGAGACGGGGGAGCTGCTGATCGGACGCGACTACCGGCTCTGTACCACGGCTGACTTCCGTTGCGGTATCTACGTGCAGGGTGCCACAGAGGCAACGCACGGCATCTCCTCGACATTGCTTTCGATGACCGCGGTCCGTGCGGGCGAGATCGCCGGGTCGTTGGCGGGCGACCGGCGGGCGCAGGCGCGGGCGGCGGAGAACTGGAGCTGACGTGCACGAGCGTGCGCAGTATTCCGACGACCGCAGCGGTCCGGTCCTGGCCATGCTGAAGGCCAACCCGCTGGCTCTGGTGGTGACGCCGGGGGAGCTTGCCCCCTCGGGCACGCACGCGCCGGTGTTGTTCCGCCACGGGCCCGACGGCGCTGATGAGGAAGCCGTCGCGGCCGGCTCGACGTTGGTCGGTTCGACGTTGGTCGGCCACATGAACGTGCGTAACGCGCAGTGGACAGCGATGCGCGAGGGCGATCGAGCGCTGGTGGTGTTCCAGGGGCCGAACGGCTACGTGTCACCGACGGTGTACGGGGTCACGCCGGCGGCACCCACATGGGACTTCACGGCGGTGCACATAGTGGGCACCTTGCACCCCATCGCCGACCCCGCAGAGGTGCTGGAGATCGTGCGGGAGACCGCACGGCGGTTGGAAGCCGGGTTCGGGCAGGGGTGGGACCAGGAGTCCTCCGTGGAGTACTTCCGCAAGATCGCGCCCGGTGTGGGCGGCTTCGAGCTACAGGTGGAGTCGGTACAGACGATGTTCAAGCTCAGCCAGGAGAAGCCGGAGCCAATACGACGGAAGATCGTCGAGGACTTCGAGGACTTCGAGGGCAGCGAGTCGGGGACACACCGGAGTCTGGCCGCACTGATGCGGTCCCGGGGCATCGTCAGCCTCGACGACGAGCCCGGGGTACTCGGATGACCAGGAGAGCAGGGGGGCGACCGGGTCTGGACTCGGCGCTGAGCAGGCTGCGGGCGCGTACGGCGAAGGTGGGCGCGGGATCCGCAGGCATCACACCTGTGCCGCGGGACCGGCCGTTGGAGTTGGCATTCGCGCAGCAGCGGCTGTGGTTCCTCGACCGACTGATGCCGGGCAGCGCGTTCTACAACTTCGGATCCGCCGTACGCGTGCGCGGCCCTCTCCGCACCGAAGTGCTCGGCCGTGCGCTGAGCCGGATCGTGGCACGGCACGAGACGCTGCGCACCGTCTTCACCGACGACGCCGGTGTGCCCTCCGCCGTCATACAGCCCGCCGCGCCGGTGCCGGTGCCCGTGGTCGACGTCGCCGATGAGGCCGAGGCGGAGCGACTGGCGGGCGACGAGGCCGCACGCCCCTTCGATCTGCGTGAGGGGCCGCTGTTCCGCGCCCGCCTGCTGCGGCTGGCCGAGGACGACCACATACTGTTGTTGACGGTGCATCACATAGCCACCGATGGCTGGTCACACGGCGTGCTGTGGGCCGAGCTCACTGCCGCGTACGCCGCACTGGCCGACGGCCGGGAACCGGTGCTGCCCGAACTGCGCGTGCAGTACGTTGATTTCGCCGCCTGGCAGCGTCGCACGCTGCCCCCCGCCGAGCTGGAACGGCGCCTGGAGTTCTGGCGAGAGACCCTGGCCGGCCTCACGCCCCTGGAGCTGCCGCTGGACCGGCCGCGCCCCGCAGTGGCGTCGGCCGAGGGCGGGGTCGTCATGTGGCGGCTGCCCGCAGACGTGGTCGCAGCTGCCCGAGCCGTGGGGGAGCAGCAGGGCGCGACCCTGCACATGACGCTGCTGGCCGCCTTCAGTATCGTCCTGGCGCGACACGCCCGTACTGAGGACGTCGCCGTGGCACAGCCCGTCGCGGGCCGGCCGATGTCCGAGGTCGAGAACCTGATCGGGTTCTTCGTCAACACCGTGGTGACGCGCACCGATCTGTCGGGCGACCCGACGTTCCGCGAACTGGTCGACCGCGTGCGCACGGCATCGGTGGACGCGATGGCGCACCAGGACGTGCCGTTCGAGTACCTGGTGGAGAAGCTGGTCCCCGAGCGTGACCTGTCGCGCAACCCGCTGGCTCAGGTCGTGTTCCAGGTCGTGCAAGGGCCGACGTCGGGCCCCGCGGCGTTCTCCGGAACCACCACCGAGCCGTTCGCGGGCGACCGCGCCTTCACGCGGATGGACCTGGAGATCTACCTCGGCGAGGACGCCGACGGCGGGGTGGGCGGCCTGGCCAACTACAGCCGCGCACTGTTCGACGCCGAGACCGTCGAGGGGCTGGCCCGGCATCTGACGACCGTGCTGCGCGCGGCGGCCGAAGCCCCGGACGCGCCGCTGTCCCGGCTGCCGATGACGGACGCCGACGAGCGGTCCGTGCTGCTCGCGGCCGCGCACGGCACGACCGTGCCGCTGCCCGACGGCACGCTGCACGCACTGTTCGCCGCGCAGGCCGCGCGTACGCCGGACACCGTGGCGGTGGTCGACGGCGCCGACGCGTGGACGTACGCCGAACTCGACCGGGCCGCCAACCGGCTCGCCCATGTGTTGCGGGACCGCGGCGTCGGACCGGAACACGTGGTCGCACTGGCGGCGGAGAGGTCCGTGCGTCTGGTGGTCGCCGTGCTGGCCGTGCTCAAGGCGGGTGGTGCGTATCTGCCGCTGGATGGCCGCAACCCTGCCGGGCGTACCCGAGCGGTCCTCGCCGCCACGGGCGCGGCGCTGCTGCTGGCCGACCGTGACGAGGCGGTTCCGGGCGCCGAGGACCTGCCGGTGGCGGACCTGCGGGCCGACCTGGGCGATGTCCCGGACACCGCGCCCGATGATGCCGTGCACCCTGACGGCCTGGCGTACGTGATGTCCACGTCGGGCTCCACCGGTACGCCGAAGGGCGTCGTCGTGACGCATCGCGCCGTGGCCGCCCTGGCCCTGGACCGGCGGTGGGCCAACGGGGCGCACGAGCGCGTGCTGCTGCACTCGCCGCACGCGTTCGACGCCTCGACCTACGAGCTGTGGTCGCCACTGCTGTCGGGCCGGTGCGTGGTCGTCGCCCCGCCAGGAGCGATCGGGCCGCGGGCGATCGCGCGGGTGGTCGCCGAGTACGGCGTCACTGCTCTGTGGCTGACGTCGGGCCTGTTCGACCTGGTGGCCGAGGAGAACGTGGAGTGCCTGGCGGGTCTCCGCGAGGTCATCGCGGGCGGTGACACGGTGCTGCCCGGGACCGTGGCCCGCGTGCGTGCCGCACACCCCGGTCTGACGGTGCTCAACGGCTACGGCCCCACCGAGACCACGACGTTCGCCACGGTGCACGCGATGGCGCCGGGGGATCCTTCGCCGGCCGGCCGGGTGCCCATCGGCCTGCCGATCGACAACACCACCGCCTACGTTCTCGATGACCGCCTGCGGCCGGTGCCCTTCGGCGTACCCGGTGAGCTGTACGTGGCGGGCGCGGGCCTGGCGCGTGGTTACGCGGGTCGCCCCTTGGACACCGCCGAGCGGTTCCTGCCCGACCCGTTCGGCCCGCCCGGGACGCGTATGTACCGCACGGGTGATGTGGTGCGCCGCCGGGCCGCCGGCGTGCTGGAGTTCCTGGGCCGCGCCGACGGCCAGGTGAAGCTGCGGGGCTTCCGCGTGGAGCCGGGCGAGGTCGAGGCCGTCCTGGCCGGGCACCCCGCCGTCGCGCACGTCGCCGTCGTCGTACGGGGTGATGGCGCGGCGGGCAGGCAGCTCGTCTCCTATGTCGTCCCGCGCGCGAACGTCGACGGCGGCGACGTCGCCGCGTTGCGCACGTACGCGTCGGCCGCCCTGCCGGATTACCTGGTGCCGTCGGCGTACGTCCTGCTGGACGCGCTGCCGCTCGCCGCAACCGGCAAGATCGACCGTGCCGCGCTGCCCGCCCCCGAGGAAGAGGAGGGGGCGGGCCACGTCGCGCCGCGCACCGAGACCGAGCGCGCGCTGTGCGGCATCTTCGCCGAGGTGCTGGGCGTCGCGGACATCGGCGCCGAGGACGACTTCTTCGTCCGCGGTGGGCATTCGCTGCTGGCGACCCGAGTCATCGCCCGGGTCGCGAGCGTGCTCGGCGCCGAGGTGCCGCTGCGGGAGCTGTTCGAGCACCGCACTGCCCGCGCGCTGGCCGCTGTCGTCGCCGCGGCGGGGGCCACGAACGCGCCGCCGCTGGTGGCGGTGGAGCGTGAGGGCCCACTACCGCTGTCGTTCGCACAGCAGCGGCTTTGGTTCCTCGACCAACTCGCCCCGGGCAACGCGTCCTACACGTCGGGCGGCGCCATGCGGGTGCGCGGCGGGATCGACCCCGCGCGGCTGGCGGAGGCTCTGTCGGCCGTTGTAGCCCGCCACGAGGCGCTGCGTACGACCTTCGCTGTCGAGGACGGCGTCCCCGTCGCGGTCATCGGTGCTCCCGCACCAGTCCCGTTGCCCCTGATCGAGGTGGACGGCGTCGACGCGGCGCGTGCGGCGGCATCGGCGGAGCTCTCGATCGGGTTCGATCTCGCCCACGGTCCGCTGCTGCGCGCCACCCTGCTGCGCCTCGGTCAGGACGACCACGTGCTGGTGGTCGCCGTACACCACGTGGCGACCGATGGCTGGTCCCAGGCGCTGCTGTGGGCGGAGGTGGCCGCCGCGTACTCCGGCAGCGCGCCGGCAGACCTGCCCGTGCAGTACGCCGACTTCGCGGTGTGGCAGCGGTCATGGCTCTCCGGTGACGTGCTGGAGCGCCGCGCCGACTACTGGATCAAGCGGCTGGCGGACCTTGGTCCGCTGGAGCTGCCGCTGGACAAGGCGCGCCCCGCGGTCGCCACCGGCCGGGCGGGCGCACTGCCGTGGGCCGTGCCCGCCGAGCTGGTCCGCGCCGCCCGCGCCGTGGCCGCCCAGGAGGGCGCTACGCTCTACATGGCACTGCTGGCCGCGTTCAACGTCGTGCTGTCCCGCTACGCACGGACGGATGACGTGGCCGTGGGTTCGCCGACTGCCGGCCGCACCCACGCCGAGGTCGAGGCGTTGATCGGCTTCTTCGTCAACGTCGTCGTGGTGCGCACGGACACCTCGGGCGACCCGACCTTCCGGGAACTGCTGGGCCGCGTACGGGAGTCGGCCGTGGGCGCCGTCGAGCACCAGGACGTGCCGTTCGAGCACCTGGTGGAGCGGCTGCGCCCGCAGCGTGACCTCTCGCGCAACCCGTTGGCGCAGGTGGCTTTCCAGCTGCTCACCGGCGCGCCGGGGTGGCCGTCGTGGGCGGGTGCCGAGGTCGAGCACTTCGACCTCGACCACGCGTACACCCGGATGGACCTCGAAGTGCACGCCGTCGAGGTGGACGACGACGTCACCGCGACCGTGCTCTACGCGGCTGACCTGTTCGACGCCGATACCGTCCGCCAGCTCATGCGCCATGTCACCGTGGTCCTCGGCCAGGTGCTCGCTGACCCCGACCGGCCGATCTCCGCGGCGACGATGCTCGATGACGCCGACCGGCACCGTGTGCTGGTCGAGTGGAACGACACGGCTGCGCCGCTGCCGGACGGGTCCGTGCCGCGGTTGTACGCCGAGCAGGCCGCCCGTACTCCCGACGCCGTGGCGTTGGTGTGCGGCGACGAGCGGGTGACGTACGCCGAACTGGACCGGCGGGCCAATCGGTTCGCGCACATCCTGCTGGCGCAGGGAGTCGGTCCTGACGAGCCGGTCGGAGTGGCCACCGGCCGGTCGGCCAACATGGTCGCGGCTGTGCTCGGCGTGCTCAAGGCGGGCGGCGCCTACGTGCCGCTCGACCCGCGCAACCCGGCGGGCCGCACCGAGCGGATCGTGGCCACGTCCGGCCTGCGCCTCGTCATCGCCGACCGGCCCGTGCCCGGCACCGCCGGTGCGACGGTGCTCGACGTGGATCATCCGGGCGACGCGCCCGACACCGACCCCGGCATCGACCCGCCCCGCGACTCGACGGCGTACGTGATCTACACGTCGGGCTCCAGCGGCGAGCCCAAGGGCGTGGCGGTGACCCACGGCAACGTCGTGGTGCTGGCCGCCGACCGCCGGTGGCTCAACGGGAACCACGAGCGGGTGCTGCTGCACTTCCCGCTGGCCACCGACATCTCCGCCTACGAGCTGTGGCCGTTCCTGCTGGCGGGCAAGCAGGTCGTCATCGCCGCCGACGAGCACGTGGAGCCGCAGACCTTCGACCGGTTGATCCGCGAGCACGGCGTCACAGCGATGTGCCTGCCCGCGCCGTTGTTCAGCCTGCTCGTTGAGGAGTGCCTGCCCTGCTTCGAGGGCCTGCGCGAGGTGCTGACCGGTGGCGAGGCCGTCTCGGGCGAGACCGTGGCCCGAGTGATGGCCGCCCACCCGCAGTTGACCGTTGTCGACGCGTACGGCCCGACCGAGGCGACCGCGTTCGCCACGCTGTTCCCGATGGAGCCCGGCTTCACGCTGACGGGCTCCCGGGTCCCGATCGGCGCGCCGATCGACAACACCCGTGTGTACGTCGTGGACAGCGATCTCACGCCGGTGCCGCTGGGTGTCGCGGGCGAGCTGGTCATCGCCGGGCCACGCGTGGCGCGCGGCTACGTGGGCATGCCCGAGCTGACCGCCGAGAAGTTCGTGCCCGACCCGTGGGGCCCGTCCGGCGCGCGGATGTACCGCACTGGCGACGTCGTGCGGTGGCTGCCCGGCGGCGCGCTGGAGTTCCTGGGCCGGATCGACGCACAGGTGAAGATCCGCGGGTTCCGGGTGGAGCTGGGCGAGATCGAGGCCGTGCTTCTGCGCCACCCCGCCGTGTCACAGGTGACCGTCGCCGTACGCGAGGATGTCCCGGGCGACAAGCGTCTGGTGACGTACGTGGTCTTGGAGCCCGGCAGCGACGAGAGCGTGCTGCCCGCGCTGCGCGCCCACGCGGCCGGCGGAGTGCCGGACTACATGGTGCCGTCGGCGTTCGTGGCGCTGGACAGGTTCCCGCTCTCCACCACCGGCAAGATCGACCGCAGGGCGCTGCCCGCGCCGGACGCGCGCTCCGTCGCCGAGGCCGGGTACGTACCGCCCACGACCGAGCCCGAGAAGGCACTGTGCGAGATCTTCGCCGAGGTGCTCGAGGTGCAACCGGTCGGTGTTGACGACGACTTCTTCGCCCTCGGCGGCCACTCGCTACTGGCCACCCGGGCGATCGCGAAGATCCGGGCCCGCTTCGGTCCCGACGTCGCGCTGCAGTCGCTGTTCGAGCTGCGCACACCGCGCAGGCTGGCCGAGGCGGTCGGCGACCTCGCCACCGAGGTGGAAGTGATCCGGCCCGCGCCGCGCGACGGCGCGCTGCCGCTGTCCTTCTCCCAGCAGCGGTTGTGGTTCCTCGACCGGCTCACCCCGGACAGCGGCTTCTGGAACGTGGCGATGGGCGTACGCGCCCGTGGACCGTTCGACGCCGACGCATTCCGCGGTGCGCTGTCGGCCGTCGTGGCCCGGCACGAGGCGCTCCGTACGGTCTTTGCCGACGGCGGCGGCGGCACGCCGGTCGCCGTTGTCCAGGACACGTGCGAGATACCTCTTGCCGTCACCGACGTGGCCGGCGAGGCCGAGGCGCAGGCGCTGGCCGCAGCGGACGCCGCCCTTCCGTTCGACCTGGCGCGGGGCCCGCTGCTGCGCGCCCGTGTGCTGCGGCTCGCGCCCCAGGACCACGCCGTCCTGATCACCGTGCACCACGCCGCCACCGACGGCTGGTCGCACGCGGTCTTCTGGGGTGAGCTGGCCGAGGCGTACACCGCCGCGCTCGAAGGGCGCGAGCCCGTCTTGCCCGAACTGCCCGTGCAGTACGGCGACTTCGCTGTATGGCAGCGCGCGCACCTCACCGGCGCCGTACTCGACGGTCATGTGGAGTACTGGCGCGACCGGCTCGCCGGGCTACGCCCGCTGGAACTGCCCCTGGATCACCCGAGGCCCGCAGTGGCCACGTCGGCGGGCGCTTCCCAGTCGTGGGAGCTGCCCGAGGATCTGGTCCGCGCCGCGAGGGCGCTCGGCGACGACGAGGGCGCCACGCTCTACATGACGCTGCTGGCCGCGTTCTCCGTGGTGCTGGCGCGCTTCGCCGGCACCGAGGACGTCGCCGTCGGCACGCCCGTCGCGGGCCGCACCCGCGCAGAGGTGGAGCGGCTGATCGGCTTCTTCGTCAACATGCTGGTGCTGCGGACCGATCTCTCCGGTGACCCGACGTTCCGCGAACTGCTGGGCCGGGTGCGGGAGTCAGCGGTGGGCGCCCTGGAGCACCAGGACGTGCCGTTCGAGCACCTCGTGGAGGCGCTCGCACCCGAGCGAGACCTGTCCCGCAACCCGCTGGTGCAGGTGGTCTTCCAGCTCATGAGGGCGCCCGGCGACAAGGGCGACCGGCTCGGCGGGGCGCGACTGGAGCCGCTGCTCGACGAGCACGCGTTCACCCGCGTCGACCTGGAAGTGCACCTGACCGAGGACGGGGACCGCGTGCGCGGCACGGTCCTGCACGCCACGGCCCTCTTCGAGGCCGAAACCGTACGCAGGCTGCTGCACCACCTCACCGTCGTCCTCCGCGGCGCTCTCGCCGACCCGGACGCACCGCTGTCCGCGGTGTCCCTCCTGGACGACGCTGACCGCTACCAGCTGCTTGAGGGCTGGAACAACACGGCAGTGCCGTACCGGGACGCGTCGCTCGCCGAGCTCTTCGCCGAGCAGGCCGCCCGCACGCCGGACGCCCGCGCGGTGGAATACGGCGACGACACCCTGACGTACACCGAACTGGATCGTGCCGCCGAGCGGGTCGCACGGCAGCTGCGCGCCCACGGGGTGCGGCCGGACGATCTCGTGGGTCTCTGCCTGGACCGCAGCACCGCGATGATCGTGGGCCTGGTCGGCGTCCTCAAGGCGGGCGCGGCGTACGTGCCGATCGACCCGACCCACCCCCGTGAGCGAGTCCGGCTCATCGTGGACGACACGGGGATGACCGTGGCCGTCACCGAGCGGGCCCACGCGGGTGTGTTCGCCGACGACACCGCACTCGTACTGCTGGACGCCCTGCCGGACGGCGACCCTGCCGTGCCCGCCGCCGAGGCGGACGGGCCCGGCCCGGACTCCCTGGCATACGTCGTCTACACCTCCGGCTCCACCGGCACCCCCAAGGGCATCGCCATGCCCGCGCGGTGCGTGGTCAACATGCTGGCCTGGCAGAAGAAGGCCGTCCCCGGCGGCCCCGGCACGCGCACCGCGCAGTTCACCGCCCTCACCTTCGACGTGTCGGTGCAGGAGGTGCTCTCCGCGCTGCTCTACGGCGAGACGCTGGTCATCCCGGCCGACGAGGTGCGCCGCGACCCGGCTCGCTTCGCCCGCTGGCTGGACGAGCGGGCCATCGAGCAGGCCTTCGTACCGAACCTGATGATCCGCGCGCTGGCCGAGGAGGCCAACGCGGGCCGCGCGCGGCTGACTTCGCTGCGCCACATGTCCCAGGCCGGCGAGCCGCTGTCGCTCGACGCCGTACTGCGGGAGTTCTGCGCCGCCCGGCCGTGGCTGCGCATCCACAACCACTACGGCTCGACCGAGATCCAGGTCGTCACCGCTTTCACCCTGCCCGCCGACGTCGCCGACTGGCCCGGCACCGCGCACCTCGGGTGGCCGGTCGACAACTCCCGCGCGTATGTGCTCGACCGCGAGTTGCGGCCCGTGCCGGTGGGCGTGGCGGGCGAGCTGTGCTTCGCGGGTCCTGGCCTCGCTCGCGGCTACATCGGCAAGCCGGAACTCACCGCGGGGAAGTTCGTGCCGGACCCGTTCGGTCCGCCGGGATCCCGCCTCTATCGCACGGGCGACCTGGGACGATGGCGGCCGGACGGCAGCCTGGAATTCCTCGGCAGGCTCGACCACCAGGTCAAGGTCCGGGGGTTCCGGGTGGAGCTGGGCGAGGTCGAGGCCGTACTGCTGCGCCACCCCGAGGTGACGCGCGCCGTCGTTGTCGCCCGCGAGGACACCCCGGGCGTCAAGCGGCTCGTCGGCTACGTCGTGGCCGCGCCCGGAGCGGACGGCAACCTTCCGGCGCGGTTGCGTGCGCACCTGGCCGAGGCCGTGCCGGACTACATGGTGCCGTCGGCGTTCGTCGTGCTCGACGCCTTCCCGCTGACCACCACCGGCAAGGTCGACCGCGGCGCACTGCCGTCGCCCGACCTGCGCACCACGCTCGACGTGGGCTTCGCCGTAGCCGGCAGCCGCGAGGAAGAGGCGCTGTGCGGCATCTTCCGCGAGGTCCTGGAGGCCGAGCGGATCGGCGTCGACGACGACTTCTTCGCCCTCGGCGGGCACTCCCTGGTCGCGGCCCGCACGGTCGCGCGCATCCGTGAAGTGCTGGGTGTCGAGGTGTCCCTGCGCGAGCTGTTCCACCACCGCACTCCGCGCGCGCTCGCCGAGGTCGTGGCCGCCGCACCGCGCTCGGCGGTGCCGCCGCTGGTGCCGGTGGAGAAGGACCGGCCGCTGCCGCTCTCGCTGACCCAGCGCCAGCTGTGGCAACTGCACGAGGCGGACCCCGACGACGCGGTCTGGACGATCCCGCTGGCCCTGCGGCTCGGCGGGAATCTGGACATCGATCTGCTCGGCAGGGCTTTGACCGAGGTCGTACGCAGGCACGAGGTGCTGCGCACGGTGTTCGTGCCGGGCGACGAGCCCGCGACGGTCGTGCTGCCCCCCGCCGAGATCGAACTGCTTCCGGTGGACGTGCCGGACGAGGCCGCCGCCCGCGCCGCCGCGGGCGTCGAAGCCGCCCGGCCGTTCGACCTGGTCCGTGGACCGGTGCTGCGGCCGACGCTGCTGCGGATCGCCCCCGACGACCATGTGCTGTTGCTGATGGTGCATCACATCGCCACCGATGGGTGGTCGCAGGGCGTGCTGTGGTCGGAGATGTCCCAGGTGTACGCGGCGCTGAGCGAGGGGCGCGCGCCGCGCCTGCCCGAACTACCACTGCAGTACGGCGACTTCGCAGTCTGGCAGCGGTCCTGGCTGACCGGCGCCGTACTCGACGAGCAACTCGACCACTGGCGCGACCGGCTGCGTGGGCTGCAACCCCTGGTGCTGCCCGGCGCCCGGGCCCGGGTGGCCGGCGACAACGCGGGCGTGCTGACCGAGTGGCGACTGCCCGCCGAACTGGTTGACGCCGCCCGGCAGGTCGGCGCCGCGCACGGGGCCACGCTCTACATGACGCTGCTCGCCGCTTTCACCGCGACGCTGGCCCGGGCCACGGGCTCGCACGACCTCGCCGTGGGCTCGCCCGTGGCGGGCCGCACCCGCGCGGAGGTGGAGGGCATGGTCGGGTTCTTCGCCAACTTCGTACCGCTCCGCGTCGGCTTCGACGGCGACCCCTCGTTCGCCGACCTGCTGGGCAGGGTGCACACGACCGCGGTCGACGCCTACGCCCATCAGGCACTGCCGTGGGAGCGGGTCGCCGAAGGCCTGGGCCTCGACCCGGGCGAACCGCTGGTGGACGTGGTGTTCCAGCTCGTCAACGTGGAGCTGGGCGAACTGCGACTGCCCGGCGTGCGCGTCGAGCCGTTCGCCGGCGAGCGCGTGTACGCCCGCTGGAACCTCGAAGTACACCTGGTCGAGGACCCCGACGGCGGCCTCACCGGGCACGTCGTGCACCGTGCCGCCGTGCACGACCAGACCACGGTCGACGTCCTGCTGGCGGACACGGCCACTCTGCTGTCCGCCGCGCTCGCCGATCCCGGCCTGCCCGTCTCTGCTCTGCCGATGTCGGACCCGCTGGAGGGGACCACCCATGCCTGAGCCGCTGGACACCTCGCCGACCGGTCAGTCGCCGGTTCTCGCGCACCGCCTCGGCGGCCTGCCCGAGCCCGAACGCCGCAGACTCGTCCTGGACCTCGTACTGGATCAGGTCGCCGAGGTGCTCGACCTCGGCACCGCCGCCGACGTACAACCCGACCGCGCCATCCGCGAGCTGGGACTGCGCTCACTGACCGCCGTACAACTGCTGCTGCGGCTCAGCCGGATCACCGGCGTCAAGCTGCCGACGACGGCCATCTACGACTACCCGACCGCGCGGGCTCTGGCGGATCTGCTGGTCGACGCGGCCGACGGGAAGCACGTCGCCGTGGCCGACGACGAGGAGCCCCTGAGGCGCGCGGACGACGACGATCCGATCGCGGTGGTCGGCATGGGCTGCCGCTACCCGGGCGGGGTGACCACGCCCGATGAACTGTGGCGGGTCATCGCCGAGGAGCGCGACGCGATCTCGGCGTTCCCCGAGGACCGCGGTTGGGACCTCGCCGCGCTCGCCGACCAGGCGGGGCCGGCGGCCAGCTGCACCCGGCACGGTGGATTCCTCGACGACGTGGCCCTGTTCGACGCGGGGTTCTTCGGTATCAGCCCGCGTGAGGCGCAGCTGATGGACCCGCAGCAGCGCTTGCTGCTCGAGACCTCGTGGGAAGCGCTGGAGCGTGCGGGCGTCGAGCCCGGCTCGTGGCGCGGCGGCAAGGTCGGCGTCTTCGTCGGCGCCAACGCCCAGTCGTACTCATCGCTGCTCGCGGGCGTCCCCGAGGGCAGCGACGGCCACGCGCTGACCGGTCGCCTGTCCAGCGTCCTGTCCGGGCGGATCGCCTATGTGCTGGGCCTGGAAGGGCCGGCGGTCACGGTGGACACTGCGTGCTCCTCCTCGCTGGTCGCCATCCACCAGGCGGTACGGTCGCTGCGCTCGGGGGAGTCCACGATGGCCCTCGCGGGCGGCGTGACCGTGATGCCGACGCCGGAACTGTTCATCGACTTCACCAAGCAGGGCGGCCTCTCCCCCGACGGCCGCAGCCGCTCCTACGCCAAGGCAGCCGAGGGCCTGGGCTGGTCCGAGGGCGTCGGCGTGCTGCTGCTCGAACGCCTCTCCGACGCGCGGCGCAACGGACACGAGGTACTGGCGCTGCTGCCCGGCACCGCGACCAACCAGGACGGCGCATCCAACGGCCTTACCGCGCCGAGCGGCGCTGCCCAGCAGCGCGTGGTGTGGCAGGCGCTGGCCGACGCGGGTCTGCGGCCCACTGATGTGGACGCGGTCGAGGGCCACGGCACCGGCACCAAACTGGGCGACCCGATCGAGGCACAGGCGCTGCTGGCCTCGTACGGACAGGACCGCGACCGGCCGCTGTGGCTGGGCTCGCTGAAGTCCAACCTCGGCCACACGCAGGCCGCGGCGGGAGTCGGCGGCGTCATGAAGATGGTGCTGGCGCTGCGGCACGGGCTGTTGCCGAAGACCCTGCACGTGGACGCGCCCTCGCCGCACGTGGACTGGGTGTCCGGCGCGGTGGAGCTGCTGACCGAGGCCAGGGAGTGGCCGCGTACCGACCGGCCGCGTCGGGCGGGTGTGTCGTCGTTCGGCGTGAGCGGCACCAACGCCCACGTGATCGTCCAGGAAGCGCCCGCGGTCGACGTCCCGCCGGTCGAAGCCCCCCAGGCCGAGGACGAGTCGAGGCGGACCGCGGCAGTTCCGGTGCCGTGGCTGCTGTCCGCGCGCACCGAGGCCGCGCTGCGCGCCCAGGCCGCCCAGCTGCGTACCTTCGCCGCCGCAGACTCCGCGCTGTCGCCCGCCGACGTGGGGCTGACGCTGGCAGCCCACCGCACGGCGTTCGACCACCGGGCGGCCGTGGTGGGCCGGGACCGTACCGCATTGCTGGCCGGCCTCGACGTGCTCGCCGTGGGCGGCGCCGACCCGGCCGTCGTGCGCGGAAGCGCAGGGGCCGACGGCCGCGTGGTGTTCGTGTTCGCGGGGCAGGGCGGCCAGTGGCTCGGCATGGGCGTCGAACTGCTGGACACCCAGCCGGTGTTCGCCGAGCGGATGGCCGAGTGTGAACGCGCCCTGGCCCCGTACCTGGACTGGTCGGTCATCGATGTGCTGCGCGGCGCCGAGGGCGCGCCGCCGCTGAGCCGCGTGGACGTGGTGCAGCCGGTGCTGTTCGCGCTGATGGTGTCGCTGTCCGCGGTTTGGCGCGCGCACGGCGTGGTGCCGTCGGCCGTGGTCGGCCACTCGCAGGGCGAGATCGCGGCCGCCTGTGTCGCGGGCGCGCTGACCCTGGAGGACGCGGCGAAGATCGTCGCACTGCGCGCGAAAGCCGTGGTCGGCCTTCCGGGCCGCTGCGGCATGGGCTTCGTGTCCGCGCCCGCGGCCGACGTCGAGAAGATGCTGGAGCGCTGGCCCGGACAGCTCGGTGTGGCCGCGGTCAACAGCCCGCGGTCGCTGGTGGTCGCGGGCGACCGCGAAGCACTGGAGGAACTGCTCGACCTGTGCGACGACGAGGGCCTGCGCGCGGGCCGCGTCGCCGCCGACTACGCGTCGCACTCCCCGCAGGTGGAAGCGGTCCGCGAGCGGCTGCTCGCCGAGCTGAAGGGCATCAGGGCCGGCGACAGCGAGGTTCCGCTGTACTCCACGGTGACCGCTGACTGGGTCGAGGGGAGCGAGCTGGACGCCCGCTACTGGTACCGCAACCTGCGCGAGCCGGTGCGCTTCGCCGACGCCGTACGGGGTCTGCTGTCCGAGGGCCACCGCGGGTTCGTTGAGGTGAGCCCGCACCCCGTGCTGACCGTCGCCATGCAGCAGACCGCCGAGGCCGAGGGCCTGGAGCTGCGTGTCGCCGCGACCCTGCGCCGGGACGAGAGCGACCAGCAGCGGTTCATCACGTCACTGGCCGAGGTGGCCGCCGCAGGTGTGCCGGTCGACTGGCGGCCGGTGTTCGACGCGGCCGGCGCGCGGCCGGTCGAGCTGCCCACGTACGCATTCCAACGGGAGCGCTACTGGCTCGCTCCCGGGGCGGCGGGCGCGGGTGACCTCGCCGCCGTCGGCCTGGTCGCGGGCGGACACCCGCTGGCGGGCGCCGAGGTCGAACTGCCCGATGACGGCGGCCTCGTGCTGTCCGGCCGCATCACCCCCGAAGCGCACCCGTGGCTGGCCGACCACGCCGTGCTGGGCACGGTCGTCGTGCCTGGCACGGCGGTGCTGGAGCTGGTGGCCCACGCGGGAGCCCGGGTGGGCTGTGGCCTGATCGATGAACTGACACTCGCCGCGCCGATCGGCGTTCCCGCCGACGGGCTCACCCTGCGAGTGACCGTGCGCGGTGCCGATGAGTCCGGGCGGTGCGCGGTCACCGTGCACTCGCTCGCCGACGGTGGCTGGACCCCGCACGCGTCGGGCCTGCTGGCCCCGGCCGAGCCGGCCGGCGCCGTCGAAGGGCAGTGGCCGCCCTCCGGGGCGCAACCCGTGTCGCTGGACGGGGTCTACGACCGGTTCGCCGGACGCGGGTTCGGCTACGGCCCCGCTTTCCGCGGCCTGCGGGCGCTGTGGCGCCGCGAAGACGAGACATTCGCCGAGGTCGCGCTGCCCGAGACCGTCGACGCGGCGGACTTCGCCGTGCACCCGGCGCTGCTCGACGCCGCCACCCAAGCAGTGCTGGCCGCCGACCCCGACAACTCCCCGGTGCTGCTGCCGTTCTCGTGGACCGGGGTGACGGTGCGTCCGAGCGCCGCCCGTGTGCTGCGGGTGCGCGCCGAGCGCGTCACCGATGACGAGGTACGGCTCACCGCGACCGACACCGAGGGCATACCCGTCGTGGAGCTGACCGCGCTGCGGCTGCGGCCCGCGTCGGTCGACCAGCTGCGCGCCGCGATGGCCGCGGGCACGCGGGATTCGCTGTTCCGCGTGGAGTGGGTGGCCGCCGAGCCCGTCGCCGCCGTGCACTGTGCCGTGGTGGGTTCGGACGCCGTGGGCTTCGACGCACCCCTGCACCGCACACTCGCCGGCATCACATCCGTTCCGGACCTGGTGCTCGCGCCGGTGGTGGCTGGTGCCGGCATGGTCGCCGACACCCACCGCGTGACCGCCGAGGTGCTGGGCCTGCTGCGGGAGTGGCTCGCCGACGAGCGGTTCGCCGCCGCCCGACTCGCCGTGGTGACGCGCGGTGCCGTCGCGGTAGGGCCCGGAGAGGCGCCCGACCCGGCCGCCGCCGCGGTATGGGGCCTGGTGCGGTCCGCCCAGACCGAGCACCCCGACCGCTTCCTGCTCATCGACACCGATGGCGCGGCCGAGTCGCTGCGCGCCGTGCCCACCGTGGGCGACGAGCCGCAGTCCGCACTCCGCGAGGGGGTACTGTCCGTCGCGCGGCTGGCCCGGGTGGCCGACGACACGCTGCGCCCGCCCGCCGGTGCGGACGCGTGGCGGGTCGAAGTGGTGCGGCCCGGGACCATCGACGGCATCGAGGCCGTCGCCGCGCCTGCCGCCTCCGCTCCGCTCGCACCCGGCCAGATACGCATCGCCGTCCGCGCGGCGGGCCTGAACTTCCGCGACGTGCTGTGCGCGCTGGACATGTACCCGGACGAGGTCGACGCCATCGGCTCCGAGGCCGCGGGTACCGTGCTCGAGCTCGGTGCGGACGTGACCGACCTGGCCGTGGGCGACCGCGTACTCGGCATGGTGCCGGGCGGGTTCGGACCGCTGGCCGTGGTGGACCGCCGCCTCGTCGTGCCGGTCCCCGAGGGCTGGTCGTGGGTGGAGGCCGCAGCGCTGCCGTCGGCGTTCGCCACCGCCCGCTACGCACTGGTCGACCTCGCGGACGTACGGCCCGGCGACCGCGTGCTCGTGCACGCCGCCACCGGCGGCGTCGGTCTGGCTGCGGTCCGGCTCGCCCGCCTGCTCGGCGCGGAGGTGTTCGGCACGGCGAGCCCGGCCAAGCACGGTGTGCTGCGCGCCGCGGGCCTGGACGACGACCACATCGCCTCGTCGCGGACCACCGAGTTCGCCGAGCGGTTCCCGGCTGTGGACGTGGTGCTCAACTCGCTGGCGGGCGAGTTCACCGACGCCTCCCTCGACTTGCTCGCCGAGGGCGGCCGGTTCATCGAGCTGGGCAAGACCGACCGCCGTGACCCCACGGCCCTGCCCGGCATCACCTACCGCGCGTTCGATCTGATGGAAGCGGGTCCCGAGTGCATCCAGGGCCTGCTGGGCGAGGTCGTCGCCCAGGTCGCAGCGGGCGAAGTGAGCGGCTTGCCCACCCGTACCTGGCCGCTGGCCGATGCTCGCGCCGCGCTGCGGTTCATGGCGCAGGCACGGCACACCGGCAAGATCGTGCTCACTGTCGCCCCCTACGCCGACGGCACGGTGCTGCTCACCGGCGCGGGCGTGCTGGGCGGCCTGCTGGCCCGGCACCTGGTCACCGAGCACGGCGCCCGGCACTTGCTGCTGGCCAGTCGTCGGGGTGCCGAAGCGCCAGGTGCTGCCGAACTGGTCTCGGAGCTGGCCGAGTTGGGTGCCACCGCTCGGTTCGCTCAGTGCGACGTCACCGATCGGGCCGCCGTCGACGCGCTCCTGGCAGGCTTGCCCACCGAGCGCCCGCTGACCGCAGTGGTGCACACCGCAGGCGCACTCGACGACGGCGTGGTGACCGCGCTGACCGCCGACCGGTTGCCCGCCGTACTGCGCCCGAAGGCCGACGCCGTATGGCATCTGCACGAGGCGACCCGCGACCGGGGCCTGGCCGCGTTCGTACTGTTCTCCTCCGTGGCGGGCACCCTCGGCACGCCGGCCCAGGCCAACTACGCCGCTGCGAACGCCTTCCTGGACGCACTCGCCCAGCGACGCCGCACCGAAGGGCTGCCTGCGACCTCGCTCGCGTGGGGCCTGTGGGCGGACTCCACCGGCCTGACCGGGCACCTCGACGCCGCCGACGTGGCGCGGGCCGGCCGGGGCGGCATCGCCGCGATGGCGGCGGCCGAGGGCCTGGCCCTGTTCGACGCGGCCACCCGAACCGGGGACGCCGTGACCGTCACCGCGCGCCTCGACCTCGCCGCGCTGCGCGCGGGGACGGCGCCCCGTCTGCTGCGCGGCCTGACCGGCGCCTCGGCGGTGCCGGTCGCTTCGGCCGCGCGGCCCGTCGACGACGGTGCCGCTCTGGTCGCGCGGATCGCAGCGCTGCCCGCGAGCGAGCGTGCGCACACGCTGCTCGACGTCGTCCGTGGTCACGTCGCCGATGTGCTCGGATACGCCGGTCCGGGCGCGGTGGACTTCGCGCGCGGGTTCAAGGAGTTGGGTTTCGACTCGCTGACCGCCGTCGAGCTGCGCAACCGGCTCGGCGCGGCCACCGGGCTGCGCCTGGCGACCACGCTGATCTTCGACCACCCGACGCCGATGGCGCTCGCCGACCACCTCCTCGGCTCCCTCATGCCGAGCGGGTCGGACGGCGCCGCCGCCGACCGGCTCATCGCCGACCTGGCCCGGATGGAGGGAGCGCTCGCGGCGCTGCCCGCCGACGGCGCCGACCGTACGCGCGTCGCGGCGCACCTGCGCGAGCTGGCCGCCCGTTGGGACGCTGCCGCGTCCGGCGAAGGACCCGACGCTGCGGCGCTGGACGCCGTCACCGCAGATGAGTTGTTCGACCTGATCGACCGAGGGATCGCATGACCGAGCAGTCCGACAGGCCCGGGGGCACGCCGAAGACCGACGAGGCGAAGCTGCTCAGCTATCTCAAGCAGGTCACGGGAGATCTGCAGACCGCCCGGCGCAAGCTGCGGGAGGTCGAGAACCGCGACCGGGAGCCCGTCGCGATCGTCGGCATGGCCTGCCGCTACCCCGGTGGCGTCACCGCGCCCGAGGACCTGTGGGATCTGATCGCGAACGAGACCGACGCGGTCTCGGCGTTCCCGGCCGACCGTGGCTGGGACATGGAGTCGGTCTACGACCCGGACCCGGACCGGCCGGGCACGTCGTACGCCCGTGAGGGTGGCTTCCTCACCGACGCCACCGCGTTCGACGCGGGGTTCTTCCGGGTCAGCCCCCGCGAGGCGCTGGCGATGGACCCGCAGCAGCGGCTCGTACTGGAGACCGCGTGGGAGGCACTGGAGCGCGCCGGGATCGACCCGGACGGCCTGCGCGGGAGCGCGACCAGCGTGTTCGTCGGATTCAGCAGTGAGGACTACTCCGACATCGCGGGTGCGTCGGGCACCGAGCTGGAGGGCTATGTCGTCACCGGCACCTCGCCCAGCGTGCTGTCCGGCCGACTCGCCTACACCCTCGGCCTGGAGGGTCCCGCCGTATCAATCGACACGGCGTGCTCGTCGTCGCTGGTGGCGCTGCACCTCGCGGTGAGGTCGCTGCGGTCCGGCGAGTCCACGATGGCGCTCGCGGGCGGCGCGACCGTGCTCTCCACCCCGGCCGTGTTCACCGAGTACAGCCGCCAGCGTGCGCTGGCCGCCGATGGCCGCTGCAAGGCGTTCGCCGAGGCTGCCGACGGGTTCGGCTTCGGCGAGGGCGTCGGCCTGCTGGTGCTGGAACGGCTGTCGGACGCGCGCCGCAACGGCCACCGGGTGCTGGCGCTGGTGCGCGGCAGTGCGGTCAATCAGGACGGTGCTTCCCATGGTCTGACGGCTCCGAGTGGACCGTCCCAGCAGCGGGTTGTCGGTCGTGCGTTGGCTGACGCG
>NZ_JAQKPV010000079.1 GCF_028200735.1 Streptomyces sp. ACA25 | reverse complement strand
CGTCGGGGCCGAGTTCGAGGAAGAGTGTGGTGCCCGCGTCGGTGGCCGCCCGTACGGCGTCGGCGAACCGTACGGTCTCCCGGACGTTGCGCAGCCAGTAACCGGGCTCGGTGACATCGCCCCCACCGGCCACGGTGGACACGAGAGGAATACCCGGCGCCGCGAATCCCACCGACGCCAGGACCTCCGCGAACTCCGCGAGCATCGGCTCCACCCGATGCGAGTGAAACGCGTGACCCACCCGCAGCCGCCGCGTCCTGCGCCCACGCTCCGCCCACACCGCCGCCACCGCCGCCACCGCATCCTCATCACCCGACACCACCACCGCCAACGGCCCATTGACCGCCGCAACGCCCACACCCTCCACCAGCGTCGGAACAACCTCCTCCTCAGACGCCTCCACAGCCACCATCGCGCCACCCCCGGGCAACGCCCCCATCAACCGGCCACGCGCAGCAACCACGGCCACCGCATCACGCAACGACCACACACCCGCCACATACGCGGCGGCCAGCTCACCCACCGAATGACCAACCAGGAAATCCGGACGAACCCCCCACGACTCAAGAAGGCGGAACAGAGCGACCTCGACCGCGAACAGCGCCGGCTGCGCGTACGCGGTCTCCTCCAGCCCCACGCCCGACGCGATCACCTCACGCAACGGACGATCAAGCACCGTGTCGAACTCCGCACACACCGCATCGAACACCTCAGCGAACACCGAATACGCAGCCGCCAACTCCTCCCCCATGCCCACCCGCTGCGCACCCTGCCCCGTGAACAGGAACG
>NZ_JAQKPV010000078.1 GCF_028200735.1 Streptomyces sp. ACA25 | reverse complement strand
CACCACCGGAGCCTCCTCCAAAATCACATGCGCATTCGTCCCACTCACCCCGAACGCCGACACACCCGCCCGACGCGCACGCCCCACCTCCGGCCACACCATCCGCTCACGCAACAACGACACCCCACCCGACGACCAATCCACAAACGGCGTCGGCTCATCCACATGCAACGTCCTCGGCAACACCCCCCTCCCCAACGCCATCACCATCTTGATCACACCCGCCACACCCGCAGCAGCCTGAGCATGACCAATATTCGACTTCAACGACCCCAACAACAAAGGACGACCAACCACACGCCCCCGCCCATAAGTCGCCAGCAACGCCTCCGCCTCAATCGGATCACCCAACCGCGTACCCGTCCCATGCGCCTCCACCACATCCACCTCACCCACCGACAACCCCGCATTCACCAACGCCTGCCGAATCACCCGCTGCTGCGCCCCACCACTCGGCGCCGTCAAACCATTACTCGCACCATCCTGATTAACCGCAGAACCCCGCACCACAGCCAACACCCGATGACCCCGACGCACCGCATCCGACAACCGCTCCAACACCACCACCCCAGCACCCTCACCCCACCCCGTACCATCCGCAGCACCCGCAAACGCCTTACACCGACCATCCACCGCCAACCCACGCTGCCGCGAAAACTCCACAAACAAACCCGGCGCCGCCATCACCGTCACACCACCCGCCAACGCCAGATCACACTCCCCCTGACGCAACGCCTGACCCGCCAGATGCAACGCCACCAACGACGACGAACACGCCGTATCCACCGAAAC
>NZ_JAQKPV010000077.1 GCF_028200735.1 Streptomyces sp. ACA25 | reverse complement strand
CGACCGCGTCAGGGAACCGTGGTCGGTGCGTCGGAGACGCCCAGCGACAAGAAGGCAACCTGGGAACTGTTCAACGCGCCCTGGAAAAGCCACAGATCATCGATCGCCCCAGGCCAGTGCTCTCCCCAGGCCCCGGCAATCCGCGAACGCCCCACCTGCAACGAGTGCGTCGCCTGGAAGGCGTGCACGTTCTCCGCCCAGGAAGTCCCCGCCGCACAGTCCGGCTCCGACTCATCCGTGCAGACGACTTCCTCCAGCCGCCCGTTCACGTACAGCAGGGCCTCCTTGGCGAAGCCGTCGTACACCACCGCGACATGGGTCCACGACGCGGCGTGATGCGGAGTCTGACTACGGATCCGCGTCACCTCAGCACCCACCGCGTCCTGTCCCG
Source organism: Streptomyces sp. ACA25 (assembly GCF_028200735.1). Taxonomy (GTDB): domain Bacteria; phylum Actinomycetota; class Actinomycetes; order Streptomycetales; family Streptomycetaceae; genus Streptomyces. The sequence continues at coordinate 416 of NZ_JAQKPV010000077.1, read as the reverse complement.
GCAGCGCCACCTGCCACTCCCCCCAACCAGGATCATCGGCGTTCGGAAGGAACCGCACCGCGAACGCACTCTCCGCCGCCCCCGACGCACTGACCACTGACGCGGGCTCCTCCAGCGCCCCGACGCCCTGCGCCCAACCCGCAACGGTGAAGCTCGCCGAGGTGTCCACCGGCACCGAGGACACCGCGGCGTAGCCGGCGGACCCGTCCAGCTCCAAGGCGTGCAGGTCGACGCGACCCGTGTACTCGGCTATACCCGCCCCACCATGAAGCTGGAGAGCGTTGTTCTGCAAAGAGGAGTCCGGGGTCGCCGAGCCGCCCTCCTCGAACTGCCAACGCCCCTTGATAATCGGCGACTGCTGGAACAGCTGCGCCACCTCGTAGTCAGTCACGACGCGGTCGAAAAGCCGGACGTCG
>NZ_JAQKPV010000076.1 GCF_028200735.1 Streptomyces sp. ACA25 | reverse complement strand
AGCGGACGGGCTCGCGGAGGTTGCGGTACCAGTAACCGGCGTCCAGCGCACCGCCGTCGACCCAGTCCCCCGTCACGGTCGAGAACAGCGGGACGGTACCCGCGGTGGGCGAGATGTCGGCGAGGCTGGCGACAAGGCCGTCACGCAGCCTGTCGACCGCGGGCGAGTGGGACGCGTAATCCACCGCGACCCGCCGGGCACGCACCCCCAACTCCCCACAACGCACAGCCAGTTCATCCAACGCAGCCGCCTCACCCGCAACCACCAGCGAAGCCGGCCCGTTCACGGCAGCGACCACAGCGCGGCCCGCCCACGGCCCCAGCAACTCCAGCACCTTGGCCTCGGACACGGCAACGGACAGCATCCCGCCCGTACCCGCGAGATCCACCAGGCCCAGACCCCGCAACGCCACCACCTTCGCGCCATCCTCCAAGGACAACGCACCCGCCACACACGCCGCCGCGATCTCCCCCTGCGAATGCCCCACCACCGCCGACGGCACCACACCGTACGAACGCCACACCTCAGCCAGCGACACCATCACCGCCCACAACACCGGCTGCACCACATCCACCCGATCCAGCCCCACCCCGGACCGCACCACATCAAGCAACCGCCACTCCACAAACGGAGCCAACGCCTCAGCACACTCCGCCAACCGCGCAGCGAACACCGGCGAAGCATCCAACAACTCCGCCCCCATACCCACCCACTGCGAACCCTGACCAGCAAAAACGAAAGCCACCCGGCCATCACCACCAGCCACACCACGCACCACACCCGGCAACTCAGCACCCTGCGCCAAAGCAGCCAAACCAGCCA
>NZ_JAQKPV010000075.1 GCF_028200735.1 Streptomyces sp. ACA25 | reverse complement strand
GCCGGGTTCATGGGGATCAGGCCGCGGCGGCGCAGGTGTTCCTCTGCATCGCCCTCGACGAGCATGCCCGCCTCGGCCCACGGACCCCAGGCCACCGCGGTCGCCACGGCACCCCGAGCCCGCCGCCGCTCCGCCAGACCATCCACATACGCATTACCCGCCGCATACGCCGCCTGCCCCCCACTGCCCCAAACCCCAGCAACCGAAGAGAACAGCACGAACAACTCCGCATCCGGCAACAACGCATCCAAATGCGCCGCCCCCAGCACCTTCGCCCGCACCACCTCCGCGAAGTCACCCACCCCCGTCTCCCCCAGCGGACGCGCCTCCACCACACCCGCCGCATGCACCACACCCACCACCGCATGCTCCGCCACCACCACCGCGAGAGCCTCACGATCCGCCACATCACACGCCACAACCACCGCGACCGCACCGAGTTCCGCCAACTCGGCAACCAACTCCGCCGCCCCAGGAGCCTCCGGACCCCGACGGCTGACCAGCACCAACTTCCCGACACCACGCCGAGCCAGCCACCGCGCCACCTCGGCACCCAAGGCACCGGTCCCACCCGTAATCACCACCGGCCCCGCAGGACACCACTCACCCCGCGGCGCCTCCAGCACACCGGCACGACGCAGCCTGCGGGCAAACAGCCCCGAAGCACGCACCGCCACCTGATCCTCACCACCCACCAGCGCCGCAGCGAACCGGCCGGCCGCCCGGGCATCCAGAACAGCGGGCAGATCAACCAGACCACCCCACCGACGAGGGAACTCCAACGCCGCCGTACGACCCAGACCCCACACCTGCCCACCATCCGGATCCACCGGCCGGTC
>NZ_JAQKPV010000074.1 GCF_028200735.1 Streptomyces sp. ACA25 | reverse complement strand
CGCGGCAACACCAACACATTCTTCCCCACATGCCCACCCGACCCCACATGACGCAAAACCCCCCGCACCTCACGCACATCCCACGCCCGCACCGGAAGCAACGACAACTCCCCCAACCCGAACAACCTCACCACCTCAACAAGAATCTCCTGCAACCGATCCGGCCCCGCCTCACCCAAATCAAACGCCCGATACACCCGCCCCTCAAACGCCGACCCCTCCCGCACATCCGCCTTACCCATCTCCACAAACCGACCCCCCGGCACCAACAACCGCGCCGACGCATCCACAAACTCACCCGCCAACGCATTCAACACCACATCAACACCACGACCCCCCGTACGCTCCCGAAACACCCCCTCAAACCCCACATCACGCGACGACGCCACATGCCCCTCATCCAACCCCGTCACCGGCCACTTCCACTCACTCGCCGTACCAAACACCTCCGCACCCAACCACCGCGCCACCTGCACCGCCGCCATCCCCACACCACCCGCAGCCGCATGCACCAACACCGCATCACCCACACCCACACCACCCAAATCCACCAACCCATAAAACGCCGTCAAAAACGCCATCGGCACCGACGCCGCCTCAACAAACGACCACCCCTCAGGCACCAACGCCACAAACCGCCGATCCACCACCACCACCGGACCACACCCACCCGACAACAAACCAAACACCCGATCCCCCGGCACCACATCCACCACCCCAGCACCCACCTCCACCACCACACCCGCACCCTCCGACCCCATCAACGCCGACCCATCCGGATACTCACCCAACCCAATCAACACATCCCGAAAATTCACCCCCACCGCACGCACCTCAACCCGCACCTCACCCACACCCAACGACGACACCCCACCACCCACACCAACCAACCCCACATCCTCCAACGACCCCGAACCACCCACCACACCCAACCGCCACTCACCCTCCGGC
>NZ_JAQKPV010000073.1 GCF_028200735.1 Streptomyces sp. ACA25 | reverse complement strand
CGGATCGGGGGCAGGGTGAGCACGCCCTGAGCGAACAGGGACATCACCTCGGTCAGGATCTCACCGATCCGCTCCGGACCGGCCTCACCAAGATCGAACGCCCGATAACTGACACCGGGCCGCACCGCCGCAACCTCCTCCGCAGACCGCACATCCGCCTTCCCCATCTCCACAAAACGACCCCCCGGAGCAAGCAACCGCACCGACGCATCAACAAACTCACCCGCCAACGCATTCAGCACCACATCAACACCCCGCCCACCCGTCCGCTCACCAAAAACCCGCTCGAACCCCACATCCCGCGACGACGCCACATTCCCCTCCGCCACACCCAGACCCCGCACCGCACCCCACTTACCGCACGACGCCGTCGCAAACACCTCCGCACCCACATACCGCGCAATCTGCACCGCCGCCATCCCCACACCACCCGCAGCCGCATGCACCAACACCGACTCACCCGCCCGCACACCCCCCAGATCCACCAACCCGTAAAACGCCGTCGCAAACACAATCGGCACCGCAGCCGCCTCCACAAACGACCACCCCACCGGCACCCCCACCAACAACCGCTCATCCGCCACCGCAACCGTCCCCATCGCCCCACCGAACAGCCCCAACACCCGATCCCCCACCACAAACCGGCTCACCCCCGGCCCCACCTCCACCACCACACCCGCAGCCTCACCACCCAACGCCACCTCCCCCGGATACATCCCCAACACATTCAGCACATCCCGAAAATTCAACCCCGCAGCCCGCACCGACACCCGCACCTCACCCACACCCAACGACCCCACCGCATCAGGCGCACCAACCAACCGCAAACCCTCCCACGTCCCCCGCTCCCCCACACCCAAACGCCACACACCCCCCTCAGGAACCACCAACCCCCCCTCCGCACGCACCAACCGCCCCGCCAACACCACATCCCCCCGCACAGCAACCTGCGGCTCACCCGAGGC
>NZ_JAQKPV010000072.1 GCF_028200735.1 Streptomyces sp. ACA25 | reverse complement strand
CGGAACCGAGCGGTGCCCGGCGCAGCCTGCGGGCCAGGACTCCGGAGTCGCGCACCGCCACCTGATCCTCGCCGGCCTCGTCGGTGAGGACGGAGAGGAGGCGGGAAGCTGCACGAGCGTCCAGCTCAGCGGGCAGGTCGATCAGGCCGCCCCAGCGCTGGGGCAGTTCGAGAGCAGCCACCCGGCCGAGACCCCACAGCAGGGCACCCGACGGGTCGGTCAGCCGGTCCGCACCATTGACCGACACCGCACCACGCGTGCACACCCACAACGGTGCGGGCAACTCCGCTCGCAGCAGCGGCAGAACATCGTCCGGACCTGTCGGCAGGCACACCACTCCCGTGATGTCCGTGAACGAGCTGAGGTCGGCGTCGAACCGGACACCGCGGAGATGTCCGGGGAAAGTGGCGGCGAGGTCGTCGGGAACCGCGCCGTCAGCGGTGAGCAACAGCCAGGTTCCGCCGGTGGGCAGCGTCGGCCGGTCGGTCAGCGGCTGCCAGGTGACTCGGTAGCGCCAGGAGTCGAGCCGGGCCCGCTCACGCCTGCCGCCGCGCCAGGCGGACAGGGCAGGCAGGACCGCGGCCAGTGCGTCGGGGTCCAGGTCCAGGGTGCTCGCGACGGCGGCGGCGTCCTGATGTTCGACGGCGTGCCAGAACTGGGTTTCCCCGTCGTCGGCTGCGGGTGCGGGCGCCGGGGCGGAGTCGAGCCAGTAGCGCCGTCGTTGGAACGGGTAGGTGGGCAGGTCGATCGGTCCGGCGGTGCGGGCGGGAATCAGCGTGGACCAGTCGACACGTCCGCCGTGGACGTGGACGGTCGCAACGGCGCGCAGGAGCGTATCGGCTTCGGCACGGTCGGCACGCAGCGCGGACGCATATGCGGCAGGGTCCCCGTCGAGGCAGCGACGGGTCTGCCCGGTGAGGGTTCCGTCGGGTCCGAGTTCGAGGAACGTACCGACGCCGCTGTCACGCAACCGGGCC
>NZ_JAQKPV010000071.1 GCF_028200735.1 Streptomyces sp. ACA25 | reverse complement strand
GGTGCTTGATGCTTTGGTGCAGCATCGTGTGCGTCGGGGTTTGTGCGGGGTGTCTCTTGGGTGGGGTTTGTGGGAGCAGGCGAGTGGGATGACGGGGCATTTGGGTGCGGGGGATGTGGCGCGGGCGGGGCGTTTGGGTGGTGCGTTGTCGGTGGAGGAAGGGCTTGCGTTGTTCGATGCTGCTCTGGTGTCGGGGCGGGCGCATGTGCTGCCGGTGCGGCTGGATGTGGGGCGGGTGCGGCAGGGGGGTGAGGTGCCGGCGTTGTTCCGTGGGTTGGTGCGGGGTGCGGTGGGGTTGCGCAGGGCGGGTGTGACGCGTGGTGGTGAGGGTGGTTTGGCCGGCCGGTTGGCTGTTGCGGCGGATCCGGAGGGGGTGGTGCTGGATCTGGTGCGTGAGGAGGTTGCTGTGGTGCTTGTGCATGCTTCCGGTGAGGCGGTGGATCCGGACCGTGCGTTCCGTGAGCTGGGGTTCGATTCCCTGACGGCCGTTCAGTTGCGGAACCGGTTGGCTGCGGTGACGGGTCTGCGGTTGCCGGCGACTTTGGTGTTCGATCATCCGTCGCCTGCGGTGCTGGCGCGGTTCTTGTGCGGTGAGTTGACCGGTGGGCAGGTGGCGGTGCCGGTCCGCAGGGATCCGGTGCGGGTTGATGAACCGGTGGCGATTGTGGGGATGTCCTGCCGGTTCCCCGGTGAGGTGAACAGCCCGGAGGATTTGTGGCGGCTGGTCATGGACGAGGCCGATGTGGTGGGTCCGTTCCCCACCGACCGCGGCTGGGACCTCGACACCCTCTTCGACCCCGACGGCTCACGGCCCGGCACGACCTACACCCGGCACGGAGGTTTCCTCACCGGAGCGGGGGAGTTCGATGCCGCGCTGTTCGGTATCTCGCCGCGTGAGGCGGTGGCGATGGATCCGCAGCAGCGGCTGCTGCTGGAGGCGTCCTGGGAAGCCTTCGAACGCGCCGGACTCAACCCCGGCGCACTGCGCGG
>NZ_JAQKPV010000070.1 GCF_028200735.1 Streptomyces sp. ACA25 | reverse complement strand
CCCGCCTCAAGGCGGAAGGGCTCGGGGCACAGGCGGCGCAGCATGTGATCAAGAAGGTGCGCGACGCCTACACGACGCTGCACGCCAACCTGCGCGCCGGGAACCTCGGCAAGCCGAAGTCGAAGCGCCGGATCAAGGCCGAGTCCAAGCCGATCACGTTCCGGCCCCAGGCCGCGCAGCCGTACGACGACCGGTGTGTGAGCTGGCAGTACGACCAGCAGACCGTGTCGATCTGGACGACGGCCGGGCGCATCAAGAACGTCCGCTTCGTCTGCTCGGTCGACGCGCTGAAGGTGCTGACGCAGTACCGCAAGGGCGAGGCCGATCTGATCGAGCGTGACGGCGTGTTCTACCTGGTCGCCACATGCGACGTTCCCGAGGCCGGCACGTACGAGCCAAACGGTTTCACCGGTGTGGATCTCGGCATCGTCAACATCGCCACCACGTCCACCGGCTACCAGGCCGCCGGGCGTGGTCTGAACCGGTACCGCAAGCGTCAGCTTGCCCTGCGGGCCAAGCTCCAGAAGAAGCGCACCAAGAGCGCGAAGCGCCGGTTGAAGGAGCGCTCCCGCCGCGAACAGCGGCACGTCAAGAACACCAACCACGTCATCGCCAAGACGATCGTGACCGAGGCTGAACGCACCTCGGCCGGGATCTCCCTGGAAGAACTCAAGGGAATCCGGCAGAGGGTACGGCTGTGCAAGCCCCAACGGGTCGCACTCCATTCCTGGGCCTTCGCCCAGCTCGGAGGCTTCATCGCATACAAGGCCAAGCGGGCAGGGGTGCCCCTGGTCTTCGTTGATCCCGCGTACACGTCCCAGATGTGCTCGCATTGCCAGCACATCGACAAGCGCAACCGTGTCGACCAGGGGCTCTTCATCTGCCGAAGGTGCGGGGTCGTTGCCCACGCCGACCGGAACGCTTCCCACAACATCGCCACCCGTGGCGAGACCGTGTGGAACGCGGGGCGTGAGTCACGCGTCCCTGCCACCCCATAGGGGTATCTGGACGGA
>NZ_JAQKPV010000007.1 GCF_028200735.1 Streptomyces sp. ACA25 | reverse complement strand
GGTGTGGTGCCGACCCCGGAGGGCTCACTCCCGGCGCAGCCGGAACGTCAGCCCGAGCGTCTCCTCCGAGAACGGCTCTCCGTAGCTCTCGTCGCCCTGCCCTTCGGCGAAGTCGGAGGCCAGCACCTCCGAGGACACCAGTGCCTGGTGGTCGGTCAGCGCCCGGCTCATCTCGCCGTCACGGGTCTGCCAGCGCACGGTGATGCGGTCGGCGACATCCAGTCCACTGCTCTTGCGAGCTCCCTGGATCAGCCGGATCGCGTCCCGGGCGAGGCCGGCGCGGCGCAGTTCCGGGGTGATCTCCAGGTCCAGCGCGACCGTCGCGCCGCTGTCGGAGGCCACCGACCAGCCCTCCCGGGGAGTTTCGGTGATGATGACCTCCTCCGGGGACAGCGCCACGAGCTCGCCGTCCACCTCGACAGCGGCGGTGCCGGCGCGCAGCGCGGCGGACAGCTCCGCCGCGTCAGCCTCGGCGATGGCCCTGGCGACCGGCTGGGTCGCCTTGCCGAAGCGCTGCCCGAGCGCGCGGAAGTTGGCCTTGGCGCTGGTGTCCGCCAGCGAGCCGCCGATCTCCGAGAGTGCCGCGAGAGAGGCGACGTTCAGCTCTTCCGCGATCTGCTCCCGGAGTTCCTCACTGAGCAGCTCGAAGCCCTGGGCGGCGACGAGAGCCCGGGAGAGCGGCTGGCGGGTCTTCACTCCGGACTCGGCGCGGGTGGCCCGGCCGAGCTCCACCAGACGCCGCACCAGCAGCATGTCCTGGGAGAGTTCGGCGTCGACCAGCTCGGGGGCGGGCTGCGGCCAGGAGGTCAGGTGCACCGAGTCCGCAGCGTCCGGGGAGACGGGGACGACGAGGTCCTGCCAGACCCGCTCCGTGATGAACGGCACCAGCGGGGCCATCATCCGGGTCACCGTCTCGAGAACGTCGTGCAGGGTGCGCAGGGCGGCCGGGTCGCCCTGCCAGAACCTCCGGCGCGAGCGCCGCACGTACCAGTTCGACAGGTCGTCCACGAACGTGGAGAGCAGCTTGCCGGCCCGCTGGGTGTCGTAGGCCTCCATGGCCCGGGTGACCATGTCCACCAAGGCGTTGGTCTCACTCAGCAGCCAGCGGTCCAGCAGCGGGCGCTGTTCCGGAGCAGGGTCGGAGGCCCCGGGTGCCCAGCCGGCGGTGCGGGCGTAGAGGGCCTGGAAGGCCACGGTGTTCCAGTAGGTCAGCAGTGTCTTGCGGACGACCTCCTGGATCGTGCCGTGGCCCACTCGGCGGGCGGCCCAGGGTGACCCGCCGGCCGCCATGAACCAGCGCACCGCGTCGGCGCCGTGCTGCTCCATGAGCGGCAGCGGCTCCAGGATGTTGCCCAGGCTCTTGGACATCTTCCGGCCGTCCTCGGCGAGGATGTGGCCGAGGCAGACCACGTTCTCGTACGCGGACTTGTCGAACAGCAGGGTGCCGACCGCCATCAGCGTGTAGAACCAGCCGCGGGTCTGGTCGATGCCCTCGGAGATGAACTGGGCGGGGTAGCGCTGTTCGAAGAGCTCCTTGTTGCGGTGCGGGTAGCCCCACTGCGCGAAGGGCATCGAGCCGGAGTCGTACCAGGCGTCGATCACCTCGGGCACCCGCTCCGCGGTGAGCGAGCAGCCTTCGGCAGGGCAGGCGAACGTCACCGCGTCGATGAAGGGGCGGTGCGGCTCGAGCCCGGACAGGTCGGTGCCTGTCAGCTCGCTCAGCTCGGCGCGGGAGCCCACGCAGGTCCGGTGGTCCTCGGCGCACCGCCAGATCGGCAGCGGAGTGCCCCAGTAGCGGTTCCTGGAGAGCGCCCAGTCGATGTTGTTCTCCAGCCAGTCGCCGAACCGGCCGTGTTTGACCGAGTCCGGGTACCAGTGCGTCGCCTCGTTCTCCCGGAGCAGGGCGTCCTTGATCTGGGTGGTGCGGATGTACCAGGAGGGCTGCGCGTAGTAGAGGAGCGGGGTCTTGCAGCGCCAGCAGTGCGGGTAGCTGTGCTCGTAGGCGAGGTGCCGGAAGAGCAGCCCGCGGTTCTCCAGGTCGGTGACGAGCACCTCGTCGGCCTTCTTGAAGAACTGCCCGCCGACCAGCGGTACCTCTTCCTCGAAGGTGCCGTCGGGGCGCACCGGGTTGACCACCGGCAGGCCGTAAGCTCGGCAGGTCTTCAGGTCGTCGTCACCGAAGGCGGGGGACTGGTGCACCAGGCCGGTGCCGTCCTCGGTGGTGACGTAGTCGGCGTTCAGTACGAAGTGCGCGCCCGGTGCGGAGACGTCGAAGGTCACCAGCTCGAAAGGCCGCTGATAGGCCCAGCGCTCCATCTCGGCCCCCGTGAAGACCTGGCCGGTGGTGGTCCAGCCCTCACCCAGAGCCTTCTCCAGCAGCGCCTCGGCGACGACCAGCTTCTCGTGCCCGTCGGTGGCGACGGTGTACGTCACCTCGGGGTGGGCGGCGACCGCGGTGTTCGACACCAGGGTCCAGGGCGTAGTGGTCCAGATCAGCAGGGCGGCCTCCCCGGCCAGCGGCCCGGAAGTCAGCGGGAGCCGGACGTAGACCGAGGGGTCCACCACCGATTCGTATCCCTGCGCCAGCTCGTGATCGGACAGTCCGGTGCCGCAGCGTGGGCACCAGGGGGCGACCCGGTGGTCCTGGACCAGCAGACCCTTGCCGAAGATCTCCTTGAGGGACCACCAGACGGACTCGATGTATTCGGGGTCCATCGTCCGGTAGCTGTCGTCCATGTCCACCCAGTAGCCCATGCGGGTGGTGAGCTCACGGAAGGCGTCCGTGTGGCGGGTGACCGACTCGCGGCACCTGTCGTTGAACGCCTCGATGCCGTAGGCCTCGATGTCCTGCTTGCCGGTGAAGCCGAGTTCCTTCTCCACCGCCAGCTCGACGGGCAGCCCGTGGCAGTCCCAGCCGGCCTTGCGGGCCACGTGGTGGCCACGCATGGTGCGGAACCGGGGAAAGACGTCCTTGAAGACGCGGGCTTCGATGTGGTGGGTGCCGGGCATGCCGTTCGCGGTCGGGGGGCCTTCGTAGAAGACCCACTCGGGACGGCCTGCGGACTGCTCGAGGCTGCGGGAAAAGATCTTGTTGGCACGCCAGAACCCGAGCACCTCGTGCTCGAGGGCGGGCAGATCCACCTGCGCGGGGACCTGTCGGTACTGCGGATCAGGGGTCATCGGGAGCATCCTCCGGCGGACAGGTGAGTTCCGTCGGAGGGACGAGACCTCCGCCGCCAGCGGCGGAGCTCCCGCGGTACCACCCTCCTTGGCGTGGGGCCGTGCCGCTGCACGGTCCTGCGCCCCCTCATTGGGACAGCGCGGCCGGTTCTACTCGCTCCGGTGCAGGTGGAGCTTTCTTCCGGCGGCTCGGGGGTGATCTTCGCGCCGCGCCCGCCCCCGGGCTTCCACCGTCCCCGGGTCGCTGTGGGCCGCTGACGACGCTACTCGTCCCGTCATCGCCTTTCGCTCGGCCCAGTGTAAGGGCCTTCGGCAGCCGCGGGCGACCGGTTACTCCGGGGCCGGGCGGGGCACAACGGAGAGAGACCGGCGCGCCCCGGTTGCCGCGGGTTCGATGTCGATTTATCGTTCCGGTCACGATTCGCGAGCAAAATCACACTATGTGAAGGGGGCACGGCCATGGTGGCGAGGAAGCCGGCCGTGCGGAAGGCGGCCTCCGGCTCCGATCCGGGCGGCGACGATGCCGCGGCCCGAGGGCGGGGCCGGCAGCCCGAAGGCACGCAGGCCGATGACGGGAGGACGGAAGCTTCCCGGAAGAAGCCTGCGGCGAAGTCCCAGGCGGGGAAACCCCCCGCAGAGAAGACAGGAGCCGAGAAGGTGGCTGCCAAAGAGACCCCGACGGATGATGCGGCAGCGGTGCCTTCGGCCCGCACCGTTACCCCCGCCGACCCCGCTGAGCTCCCCGTCCGATCCGGCGAGGCCCCGTGGACCGCGGAGGAGGTGGAAGAGGCGCGTACCGAGCTGCGGAGCGACGCGGAGCGCCTGCGGGCCGAGATCACGGCTTCGGAGGAGGCCATCAGCGGACTCATGAGGGACTCCGGGGACGGAGCGGGGGACGACCAGGCCGACACCGGGACCAAGAACGTCACCCGGGAGCACGAGATGGCGCTGGCGGCCAATGCGAGGGAGATGCTGTACCAGACCGAGCGGGCCGAGCAGCGGCTGGAGGCCGGGACCTACGGCTCCTGCGAGAGCTGCGGACAGCCGATCGGCAAGGCCCGGATGCAGGCGTTCCCGAGGGCCACGCTCTGTGTGGACTGCAAGCAGCGGCAGGAACGTCGCCCGTGACCGCGGGTCGTCCGGCAAGCGGCCCGGGGCAGAGCTGACCGAAAGCGACGGGGCAGTGCGGGCAGCCGGCCACGGGACGGTGTCGTACCCTCGTCATGTGACAGAGGCGGAGCGCGTTATTCCTACACCGGACGAGGTCGGCAGCGAGGTGACCGGATCTGCCGAGAGCCCCGGGCGGGACGGCCCCGCGGAGGAGCCCGTGGAGCCGGAGGCCGGTCGGGGCAAGCGGCGTATCGCCGTACTGGCCACCGTGGCGGCGATCGCCTATGTGCTGGACCTGATCAGCAAGATCCTGGTCGTGGAGTGGCTCGAGCACCGGGCTCCGGTCCCGGTGTTCGGCGAGTGGCTGCGCTTCGAGGCGGTGCGCAACAGCGGTGCGGCCTTCGGCATGGGGGAGGCGCTCACCGTCGTCTTCACCGTCATCGCGGCAGTGGTGATCGCTGTGATCATCCGGATCGCCCGCAAGCTCTACAGCACGCCCTGGGCGCTGGCTCTCGGCCTGCTGCTGGGGGGCGCGCTCGGGAATCTCACCGACCGGATCTTCCGGGCGCCCGGAGTGTTCCAGGGCGCCGTGGTGGACTTCATCGCTCCCAAGTACTTCGCGGTCTTCAACCTGGCGGACACCGCGATCGTGTGCGGCGGCATTCTGATCGTGCTCCTGTCCTTCCGCGGCCTGGACCCGGACGGCACGGTGCACAAGGACTGATCGGCTCCCTCCCGGGCTGCCGGGTCCGTGGGAGGCGGCGGTCCCGGCGTCGGGCATACTCGGACGGATGAGCACCCTCCCCGAGACGCGCACCTTTCCCGTACCCGACGGCCTGGAGGGGGAGCGGGTGGACGCGGCCATCGCCCGCATGCTCGGCTTCTCCCGCACCAAGGCGGCCGAGCTCGCCGCCATGGGCAAGGTCCGGCTGGACGGCGCCGAGGTGGGGAAGTCCGAGCGGGTCATCGGCGGTTCCTGGCTCGAGGTCGAGATGCCGGCGCCGCTCGCCCCGGTCCGCATCGTCGCCGAGCCTGTCGAGGGCATGGTCATCGTTCATGACGACGCGGATCTCGTCGTCATCAGCAAGCCGGTGGGCGTGGCCGCGCACCCCAGCCCCGGCTGGACCGGCCCCACCGTCATCGGCGGTCTCGCCGCCGCCGGATACACGATCGCCACGTCCGGCGCGGCCGAGCGGCAGGGGATCGTGCACCGGCTCGACGTCGGAACCTCAGGGCTCATGGTCGTCGCCAAGTCCGAGCGCGCCTACACCCTGCTCAAGCAGCAGTTCCGGGAGCGGACGGTGGACAAGCGCTACCACGCGCTGGTGCAGGGGCACCCGGACCCGATGAGCGGCACTGTCGACGCACCCGTCGGCCGGCACCCGCATCACGACTACAAGTGGGCGGTCACCGCCGAGGGCAAGCCATCGGTGACGCACTACGACCTGATCGAGGCGTTCCGGGCGGCAAGTCTGCTGGACATCAAGCTGGAGACCGGCCGCACCCACCAGATCCGGGTGCACATGACCGCGCTCCGGCACCCCTGTGTCGGCGACCTGACCTACGGCGCCGATCCCACACTGGCCGCCCGGCTGAAACTGACCCGGCAGTGGCTGCACGCCGTCCGGCTCGGCTTCGAGCACCCCGCGGACGGCAGCTGGGCAGAGTTCGCCAGCGCCTATCCGGAGGACCTGCAGCACGCGCTGGACACCGTGCGGGCCGAGAGCTCCTGACCTTCGGGCCGGTGGCGGCCGTCCGTCGAGGGCGGGCAGCGTGCCGGTGCTCAGCGGGCAGCCGGGGAGCCCTTCCGGCTGCCGGGCGGCCCGGCGGACCGGTAGTTCTGCTCCTGACCCTGCTGACCCTGCTGACCCTGCTGGCGGGGCAGCTGGGCGGCGGGGGCGGTGGGCACCCGGGGGAGCGCGTAGGGGTGGTGGAGTTGCAGCCAGCGGATGAGCTCCTCGCGGACCGCGCACCGCAGGGTCCAGACATCATCGGCGTCCCGGGCCGACATCGCGGCCCGCACCTGGATGGTGGTCGGCGTCGTGTCGGTGACGACCAGGCTCCAGGACCGCCCGTCCCAGTCCGCGCGGCCGAGCAGGTACTCCTGGAGCCGCGCGCGCAGTTCCGGGATCGGAGTGGCGTGGTCCAGGTGGAAGAAGACCGTTCCGGTCACCTCGTGGCCGCCGCGCGACCAGTTCTCGTAGGGCTGGCTGTTGAAGTAGGAGACCGGCATGGTGAGCCGGCGGTCGTCCCAGATACGGATGGTCAGGAAGGCCAGGGTGATCTCCTCGACCGTTCCCCATTCGCCCTCGACCACCACGGTGTCACCGATCTTCACCGAGTCACCGAAGGCGATCTGCAGCCCGGCGAAGAGGTTGCCCAGCAGCGGCTGGGCGGCGACCCCCGCGATGATGCCGATCACACCGGCGGAGGCGAGCATGGAGGTGCCCAGCGCCCGGAGTTCCGGGAAGACCAGCAGCATCGCCATCGCCGACGCGACGATGGCGAGCATGCTGGTCACCACTCGCTTGACCATCGTCAGCTGGGTGCGGAACTGCCGCACCCGCGCCAGGTCGGTGGTCCGGGCCGCGTAGGAGGTCAGCGCGTTCTCCGCGAGCGCACCGGCCGCACGGATCGCCAGCCAGGCGGCCGAGGCGATCGTGACCGTGGCCAGCACGTTGTGGATGACCTCGTCCTGCGGGGTGTCCAGCCCTGAAACGCTGTAGGTGCCCTGCACGGCCGCCGACCCCATCAGCACCTGCAGAGGCAGCTGACAGCGGCGCAGCAGGCCCGGCAGCCGGTTCTCCGGGTGGCGCCGGTCCGCCGCGTGCAGAGCCCGGTCGATCAGCCAGCCGGCGATCAGGGTGATCGTTACCGTGCCCCCGATGACGATCAGGGGCCGCAACACGTCCTCCATGGGAATTTCGGTTCCCCCTTCCAGGGCAGCGCTGCCGGTGCCGCGCGGTGCAGTCCTCCGTCAGGCTAGCTGGCAGGATGGGGCGCCGTGCAGACCCCACCCCGCTCACCACCGGAAGGCGTGTCAGTTGTGGCTCATGTCATCCTTTTCCACTCCGTCCACGGGCTGCGGCCCGCAGTCCGCGCCGCCGCGGACCTGATGCGGGAGGCCGGGCACCGGGTCGAGGTTCCGGACCTCTTCGACGGCCGCACCGCGGAGACCGTGGAGGACGGCATGGCGCTCAAGGACAGCATCGGCCGGGACGAACTGCTGCACCGGGCGGTCACCGCTGCCGCCCCGCACTCCTCGTCCGGCCTGGTGTACGCGGGGTTCTCGCTGGGCGGTTCCCTCGCCCAGAACCTCGCCCTGGGCGACACCCATGCCCGGGGTCTGCTGCTCCTGCACGGAACGTCCGACCTCGCCGCCGACACGGCGGTCGACGGCCTGCCGGTGCAGCTGCACGTCGCCGACCCCGACCCGTTCGAGCCGCACGACTGGCTGAACACCTGGTATCTGCGGATGCAGCGGACCGGGGCGGACGTGGAGGTCTACCGGTACCCGGGCGCCGGCCACGTCTTCACCGACCCGGACCTCCCGGATCACGACGCCGAGGCAGCCCAGGAGACCTGGCGGACCGCTCTGGCCTTTCTCGACGAGGTCGGCTGACCGGCCCGGCCGCGAGTGACCGGCTCGCCGGTCACTCCTCGCAGCGGCCGCTTCCGCCGCCCTGCGGGTGGCAGATCAGCTCCTTGTCGGCGAGGTCCGTGCTCAGGTAGCGGCCGACGCACTCGTTCGAGGAGGTGCGGCCGCGGTCCGCACAGAACCGCACCGCGGCCCGGCCGTCCGCGAACGGGCCCGGGACGTAGATCACCCAGTAGCCGGGATTGAGCGAGGCGAATTCGTCGCTCAGCAGCACCTGAGCCTCCGGTACCTCGGCACGGACGGCGGCCACCCGCTGATCGCGGGAGGCGCTGCCGTTGCTGACCGGCTCCGAGAACAGCTGAGCGATCCAGCTCCCGCGCGCCACCTGCTCCTCCGACGGATCAGGGGTGGGGTCGGCGCCCGGACCGGGAGTGCCGCCGGGGGCCGCCGTTTCCTCGGGCTCCACCGGTTCCTCCACGTCCGTGAGCCCTTCGTCGGGCTCCGGCTGTGACACCTCCCCCGGGTTCTGCTCGGCGGGCCGCTCCTGATCGCTGCGGTCCTGACCGGGCCCGCTCCCCACCGCCTCGTCGTCCCCCGCACCGCCCGAGAGCAGCAGCAGCCCGGTGATCACACCACCGACCATCAACAGCGCCCCGGCCAGGGCAGCGACGAGCGCCCTGGTCCCGGGACGCCGGACCGGACCCGCCGGCGGGACGGGGGGCGCAGGGCTCTTTCGGTCCGGTGGCGGCGGCACCGCCGCCACCACCGAGACGGTCGGGCCGGCGGCCACCCGCCGTGCCTCCGCACCGGCCTCGGCGAGCATGGCGTCCAGCCGTTCCGCGTCCGGCCGCACCACCGGGTCCCTCACCAGCAGCGCTCGCAGCACGGGAGTCAGCGGGCCGGAGCGCACCGGCGGGGGCAAGGGCTCCTCGAGCACCGCCGTCAGGGTGGCCAGGGTCGTCCCCCGGCGCAGCGGGCTGTAGCCCTCCACCAGCACGTACAGCAGCATGCCGAGGGACCACAGGTCGGCGGAGGGGTGGTCGGGGGCGCCGCGGATCCGCTCGGGGGCGAGATACTCGGGGGACCCGACGATGCTGCCGGTGGCGGTGACCCGGGCCGAGCCGGCCATGGCGGCGATGCCGAAGTCCGTCAGTACCGCGGAGCCGTCCTCGCGCAGTAACACGTTGGCCGGCTTCACGTCGCGGTGATGGATTCCCGCCGCGTGCGCGGCCCGCAGCGCCGCCAGCACGTCCCGGCCGTGCCGTACCGCTTCCGCGAGGGGCAGCGGCCCGTCCTTCAGCCGCCGCTGGAGGGGAGCTCCGGGCACCAGCTCCATCACCAGCCAGGGGTACGGCTCGATGTCGATGATGTGATGGATGGTCACCACATTCGGGTGGCTGAGCCGGGCCAGGGCACGCGCCTCGCGCAGCACCCGTTCCCGGAGCGCGCTCGAGGGGCGCGGAGCGTCCTCCTCGTCGTCGCCTTCCTCCTGCGGCCGGACCTCCTTGAGGGCGACCTCCCGGTGCAGGGCCACGTCCCAGGCTCTCCAGACCGTCCCCATGCCACCCTGGCCCAGCCGCTGCAGCAGTTCGAACCGGCCGTCGATGATCTGTCCTCTTGCTCCCCCAGCCATGGGAGCACCATAGGCGCGTTACTCACGGGCAGCCACCGGTTCCGCGGACACCGGGCGGGGCGGCCCGTCCCGGAACGGGCGGAGGGGGTGGACGGCGCGATGCGGCCGTCCACCCCCTCGCCGGGAACGTCGTCCAGGGGCTCTTGGACCTCGTTACTGCTTGTTCTCCTCGAACTGGGCCAGGAAGTACTCCGGGTTCCAGGGGGCGTCACCGGGCGGTGCCGGGATGACCTCGTCGTTCAGCATGATCGTGGGAGTGCTGTCAGCGGGGGAGGAGCTGAACTTCTCGTCCATCCGGATCGCCCAGGCGGCGAAGGTGCTGTCGTTGACGGCGTCCTCGAACGTGGCGAAGTCGTCCTCCAGCGCGGCCACGGTCCGGCCGATCTCGAGCAGCCGGTCGTCGCTGCCGAAGTCGTCGGGCCGGTTGCCGCTGCCGCTGGTGTGGAACTCCTCGGAGTACAGGGCCTGCGCGTAGCCGAGGAACGCCTCCGGGCTGACGTTCAGCGCGGCCCCCAGGGCACTGACGGCGTTCTTCGAGCCGGTGCCTCCGGTCTGGCCCTCGTCGAAGAAGGCACCGAAGACGAACTCCGCGTTGAAGTCACCGTTCTCGATGCCCTCCTTCACGGTCTCACCGACGTTGCGCTCGAAGGAGGCGCACGCCGGGCAGCGCGGCTCCTCGTAGAAGGTGAAGGTGTTCGCGGCGCCCTCGTCGCCCAGGAGGACGGTGAGACCGTCCTCGCCGGAGGCGTGGGCCGGGGTGGCGTAGTCCGCGTCCTCCTCCTCCAGCTGGGTGGCGACCTGGTCCCAGTCGGTGCTGTCGTCGCTGCCGCCCATGTTGGCGATGGTCACGACAACCAGGCCGAGAAGGACCAGCACACCGATCGCCGAGACGGCCACCACCAGCTGGCGGCGGATCTTTTCGCTCTTCGCCTGCTTCTTGCGCTCGGCCTGCAGCCGCTCGCGGGCGGCTCGCTTGGCTTCCTGGGTGTTGCGCTTGCTCATGATGAGGGGATCTCCGTCGAGTTCGGGGGTGGGGGGATGCGGCTCAGGCAGCGAGTACCAGGCGCGGCGGCCCCCGCCGCACGACGGAGTGGGCGAGCTGGGGGAGCGGCCGGGCAGGACTGGGCAGGTCTCCCGGCGGGGTGGCGACCGGGTTCCCGGCGGCATCGGTGGTGCAGACCGCCACCGCGATCAGCAGCGGGCGGAAGGTGGCGGCGACGGCGGCCCGCAGCAGCCTGGCGAGAGCGTCCTCACCCCCGCGCAGCCAGCCGGCGGCCCCCAGCCCGATGACCAGGTGGACGGCGAGCAGCAGCCAGGGGGCGGCCGGGTGGATCGCGGTATCGGCCCCGGCGGCGAACCGGGCCAGCGGCGTACCGAAGTCACCGCCCGCACACAGCAGGTCGATGCCCACGAACCGCGGTGAAACGTTCACCGGGGCGCTGCCGGAGCTGCCGTAGCAGGCGGCCTGTCCGGTGGTGAAGACGGTGTCCGCCGCGAGCTGGAGGGGCAGCAGGAGGGCGGCGATCTGCCGGAACCGCCGTTCCCGGCCGGCCAGCAGGTAGGCGAGCGTGAAGACCGTGACGGAGACTGCGGCCACGGTCGGCACCGGCAGGGGCTCTCCGGAGAGCAGGACGTGGGCGCCGGCGGACAAGGCGACGCAGAGCGCGGTGAAGACCGCCGCGCGCGCGACCCGGACACCCGCTCCTGATATACCCATCGAGTCGAGTCTGCCACGCCGGGTGGCCGGGGCACAGCCCCGGAACCGCAAGCCGCTGAAGGTCACCCGGCCGAACCCTGCGCTGACCTCGCCATTTCTCCCGTGTACCACTCCTGACCTGCGGAAATCCACTCGCCAGTGGTGCGCGTGGTGCGGGAGGAGATTCCCCCGGGCAGCGGTAGGGTCGGGGGATCCGGTGCCGCTCGTGCCTCCAGGCCGTGGCGCCGGCCGCCCCTGATCATGTCCGTCGGAAGGCCCGTCCGGTGAGCAAACCCTTCACGCATCTGCACGTCCACACCCAGTACTCGCTGCTGGACGGAGCGGCGCGATTGAAGGACATGTTCCAGGCGTGCGAGGAAATGGGCATGTCGCACATCGCGATGACCGACCACGGCAACCTGCACGGCGGGTACGACTTCTTCCACAAGGCGAAGGACGCGGGCATCGTCCCCATCATGGGGATCGAGGCCTACCTGGCCCCGGAGTCCCGGCGGTACAACCGTCCGGTCAAGTGGGGAGCGCCGCACCAGAAGCGGGACGACGTCTCCGGTAACGGCGCCTACACCCACATGACGATGTGGGCCAGGAACCGCGCCGGGCTGCACAACCTCTTCCGGGCCCAGTCCCGCGCCAGCCTCGAGGGCTTCTTCCGTAAGCCGCGGATGGACCGGGAGCTCCTGGCGGAGTACGCCGAGGGCCTGATGGCCACCACCGGCTGCCCGTCCGGGGAGGTCAGCACCCGGATCCGGCTCGGCCAGATGGACGAGGCGGTCAAGGCGGCCGGCGAGTACCAGGACATCTTCGGCAAGGAGAACTTCTTCGTCGAACTGATGGACCACGACATCGACATCGACCGCCGCGCGAGAGCGGGGCTCGAGGAGGTCGCGCGGAAGATCGGCGCGCCGTTCGTGGTCACCAACGACTCGCATTACACCTACGAGCACGAGTCCTCCGCCCACGACACCCTGCTGTGCATCCAGACCGGCAGCAATCTCTCCGACCCCGACCGCTTCCGGTTCGACGGCTCCGGCTACTACCTGAAGTCGGCCGCGGAGATGTACGCGATCGACTCCTCCGACGCCTGGCAGGAGGGCTGCCGCAACACCCAGCTGCTGATCGCCGAGCGCATCGACACCAGCGGGATGTTCGAGACCCGCAACCTGATGCCGCGGTTCGACGTGCCCGAGGGCTACGACGAGGTGAGCTGGTTCCAGGAAGAGGTCCGGAGGGGCATGGAGCGCCGTTACACCGGCGGCGTCCCCGAGGACCGGCAGCGGCAGGCCGCCTACGAAATGGGCATCATCATCGAGATGGGGTTCCCCGGCTACTTCCTGGTGGTCGCCGACTTCATCATGTGGGCCAAGGAGAACGGCATCGCGGTGGGACCGGGCCGGGGCTCGGCGGCGGGCTCGATCGTCGCCTACGCCATGGGCATCACCGACCTCGACCCGATCGACCACGGCCTGATCTTCGAGCGGTTCCTCAACCCCGAGCGTGTCTCCATGCCGGATGTCGACATCGACTTCGACGAGCGCAGGCGCGGCGAGGTGATCCGCTACGTCACCGAGAAGTACGGCGCCGACAAGGTCGCCATGATCGGCACCTACGGCACCATCAAGGCCAAGAACGCCATCAAGGACTCGGCTCGGGTTCTCGGCTACCCCTACGCCGTCGGCGACCGGATCACCAAGGCGATGCCCGCGGATGTCCTCGGGAAGGGCATCCCGCTCTCCGGCATCACCGACAAGAGCCACCCGCGGTACAGCGAGGCAGGCGAGATCCGGTCGATGTACGAGAACGAGCCGGACGTCACCAAGGTCATCGACGCCGCCCGGGGCATCGAGGGCCTGGTGCGGCAGATGGGCGTGCACGCGGCGGGCGTGATCATGTCCAGTGAGCCGCTGATCGACCACGTACCGGTCTTCTCCCCGAAGAACGACGGCGTGGTCGTCACCCAGTGGGACTACCCCAGTTGCGAGGCCCTGGGCCTGCTGAAGATGGACTTCCTGGGGCTGCGCAACCTCACGATCATGGATGACGCGCAACGGGCCATCAAGCAGAACAAGGGCATCGACACCAAGCTGCTCGACCTGCCGCTGGACGACCCGCCGACCTACGAACTGCTGTGCCGCGGCGACACCCTCGGCGTCTTCCAGTTCGACGGCGGTCCGATGCGGTCGCTGCTGCGGCTGATGAAGCCCGACAACTTCGAGGACATCTCCGCCGTCTCGGCCCTCTACCGGCCGGGCCCTATGGGCATGAACTCGCACATCAACTACGCGCTGAGGAAGAACGGCCAGCAGGAGATCACTCCGATCCACCCGGAGCTGGAGGAGCCGCTCAGGGAGGTGCTGGGCATCACCCACGGCCTCATCGTGTACCAGGAGCAGGTGCAGAAGGCCGCCCAGGTGCTGGCCGGGTACACGCTGGGCCAGGCCGACCTGCTGCGCCGGGCGATGGGCAAGAAGAAGCAGGAAGTACTCGACAAGGAGTTCATCCCCTTCCAGCAGGGCATGCGGGAGAAGGGGTACTCCGACGAGGCCGTCAAGGCGGTGTGGGACGTGCTGGTCCCGTTCGCCGGCTACGCCTTCAACAAGGCGCACTCCTCCGCCTACGGCCTGATCACCTACTGGACGGCCTACCTCAAGGCCAACTATCCGGCCGAGTACATGTCGGCCCTGCTCACCTCGGTGCGCGACGACAAGGACAAGTCGGCCGTCTACCTCAACGAGTGCCGGCGGATGGGCATCAAGGTGCTGCCGCCCGACGTCAACGAGTCCGAGGCGAACTTCACCCCGCGCGGTGACGACACGATCGTCTTCGGCCTCACGGCCGTGCGCAACGTGGGGCAGAACGTCGTCGACTCGATCGTCCGGTGCCGCAAGTCCAAGGGGAAGTACAGCTCGTTCCCGGACTTCCTCGACAAGGTCGAGGCGGTGGTCTGCAACAAGCGCACTGTCGAGTCGCTGATCAAGGCGGGTGCCTTCGACCAGCTCGGCCACACCCGCAAGGCGCTCACCGCGCACTTCGAGCCGATGATCGACAACGTGGTGCAGGTCAAGCGCAAGGAGGCCGAGGGCCAGTTCGACCTGTTCGGCGGCGGTGACGACACCGGGGACGACGGCCCCGGCTTCGGAATGGACGTCGAGTTCACGGAGGAGGAGTGGGACAAGAGCTATCTGCTCGCCCAGGAGCGGGAGATGCTCGGCCTGTACGTGTCGGACCACCCGCTGTTCGGTATCGAGCACGTGCTGAGCGAAAAGTCCGACGCCTCGATCTCCCAGCTCACCGGGGGAGACTACGGAGACGGCTCGGTCGTCACCATCGGCGGCATCATCTCCGGGCTCCAGCGGAAGATGACCAAGCAGGGCAACGCCTGGGCGATCGCCACGGTCGAGGATCTGGCCGGCTCCCTGGACTGCATGTTCTTCCCCGCGAGCTACCAGCTGGTCTCCACCCAGCTCGTCGAGGACGCCGTGGTCTTCGTCAAGGGCAGGCTCGACAAGCGGGAGGACGTACCGCGGCTGGTCGCCATGGAGCTGATGGTGCCCGACCTGTCGGAGGCCTCGGCCAACGCACCGGTGACCATCGTCATCCCGACCGTGAAGGTCACCCCGCCGCTGGTGGAGCAGCTCGGCGAGGTGCTCGGGCAGCACCGCGGCAGCACCGAGGTCCGGGTGAAGCTGCAGGGCGCGCGCAGCACGACGGTGCTGCGTCTGGACCGGCACCGGGTGCAGCCCGACCCGGCGCTCTTCGGCGACCTCAAGGCTCTGCTGGGCCCCACCTGCCTGGCCGGCTGACACCGCCGCACGCCCCGCCGCCGGGCGGACCGGTCCTGCCGGCCCGCCCGGCGGCGGCGCGTCCACTGCGGGAGGGCTGCCGGGGCCCGGTCAGTTGTGGCCGAAGCGCTTCTGCCGCTTCTTGTGGGCCATCCGGGGCATCGAGGCCGGGCCGTCCGGGCCGTCCGGCGCGCTGGTCGCTGTCTCGTCCTGCGGTCCGGGCTGCTCCCCCGCGGTGGCCCGGCCGTTCTGCGCCTTCTGTTGGGAATTCTTCGCTTTGCCCATGATGCCTCCTGGATTCGTGGAACTCAGGACGGAATCAGCGTGGCATATCCTAGCAAAAGGTGCATTTCGGGCAGTGGTTGGCACCGCCACGCCGATGATCGACATCGGGCCCGATAAGAACCGCGGCGTCGGGCAGACTCAGGGGAAAGCTCCGGTGAAAGAGGTGCAACGTGGACCGCTGCGTCGTCCTGGTGGACGCCGGATACCTGCTGGGCGCCGCCGCGAGCCTCCTGGCAGGTGATCCGGCCCGCTCCAGGATCAGCGTCGACCACACCGCGCTCATTCAGGGTCTGCGGGAGCGCGCCGAGGAGGACACCGGGTGCCATCTGCTGCGCATCTACTGGTTCGACGGCGCTCCGGACCGGGTGCCCCAGCCCGAGCATCGCCGACTGCGGGTGATGCCACGGGTCACCGTCCGGCTGGGAGCGCTCACTCGCAGCGACGGACGCTGGGCGCAGAAGGGCGTGGACGCCGCCATGCACGCCGAGCTCACCGAACTCGCGCGGAACCGCGCCTGCGCCGACATCGTGCTGGTCACCGGTGACGGGGACCTGCTGCCCGGACTGATGTCCGCCAAGGAGCACGGCGTCGCGGTCCATCTGTGGGCCGTCCAGGCGGCGGACGGCGACTACAACCAGTCCGAGGACCTGGTCGCGGAGGCCGACGAGCGGCGGGTGCTGGACCGTGCCTGGATCACCCGCGCGATGCGGGTCCGCGAGATCCCGGCATCCGATGCGCCGCAGCCCGTCCCCCGCCCCGAGATCGCGGCGATCCTCTCCGCCCCGCTGCCCGATCCGGCAGGCGAGCACCCGGAGGGCACCGACCGCGCGGCCCAGAACGGTTCCGCACCGCGGAGCGAACCGGAGATCCAGGCCGAGCCCGAGCGCCCGGCCGAGGAGCCCGCGGAGGACGGCGGTGCGGCCAGAGGGGTGCCCACGCCCAAGGACCTGGCCTCGCTCGGGCGGCCCGCGCAGCCGCCGTCTCCGGCCACGCTGCGCTGGTCCTCCGACAAGGGCTGGATCGAGCGCGCCGGCCCTGCGGAGTCCGCGGAGTCCGCCGCACTGCCGATGCTCTCCCAGCTCACCACCGCCGAGCAGCGCTGGGCGGACCGCGAGGAGGACATCACCGCCGTGAGCGGCGACCCCTTCGAGGTGGGGCAGGTGTTCGCCCGCCGTTGGGTCGAACGGCTCATTCCGCCGGCCAGCCTCGAGCTGTTGTCCAAGGAGTACCCCCGTATTCCGCACCGCATCGACGGCGAGCTGCTGCGTTACGCGGCTCGCTTCGGTCTGCTGACCCACAAGGACGACCAGATCGACGAGCACGACCGGTACGCCATCAGGGCCGGTTTCTGGCGGGAGATCGACCACCGCACCTCGGCGGGTATGACGTCCTCGGACAGCTGAGCTCCACCTTTCCGGTGCCCCGGGGCCCCGGTAACCCCATCGCGCCGCGTACCCTCGTGAACCGTGCCACTGCCAACCGCGCGGGCCGGATGCCGGGCCGCCCCCACCCAGCAAGCAGCGACCGGCGAGTCCGCCGGGCCCGCTGTGCTGGTCGTCGACGACCTGGTCAAGACCTATCCGGCCCCGCGGGCCCGCCGCGGTAGCGCCCCGACCGCCCCGGTCCGGGCCAGCGACTCCCTCACCCTGCGGGTCGGCCGTGGAGAGATATTCGGTCTGCTCGGGCCCAACGGCGCGGGGAAGACCACTCTCGTCCGTCAGCTCACCGGGCTCCTGCGGCCGGACTCCGGCCGTATCTCCCTGCTCGGCCACGACCTCGTCCGGCACCCGCGCCGCGCCGCCCGGCTGCTGGCCTATCTCGGGCAGGAATCCAGTGCCCTGGACGAGCTGACCATCTCCCTGGCCGTCGAGACCACCGCCCGGCTGCGCGGTCTGACCGCGGCAACGGCCCGCCGGGAAGGCGAGGCCGTCCTGGAGGAGCTCGGGCTCGCCGCGCTGGCGGACCGGCCGCTCATCAAGCTGTCCGGCGGCCAGCGCCGCATGGCGTGCGTGGCCGCCGCACTCGTCGGTTTCCGCCCGGTACTGGTACTGGACGAGCCGACCGCCGGCATGGACCCGGTCGCCAGGCGGGCGGTATGGGCCGCCCTGGACCGGCGCCGGACCGAGCACGGCGTCACCGTCCTGCTCGTCACCCACAACGTGCTCGAAGCCGAGACGGTCATGGACCGGGTCGCTGTCCTCGACAGCGGGCGGGTCATCGCCTGTGACACGCCCGGTGGGCTGAAATCCCTGGTCGGTGACGATGTCCGGCTCGACCTCGTCTGGCGGGACACCCCGCCTCTCGAGGTGCCCGAGATCGCCGCCCTGCGGCCCGGCGCCACGGTCTCGGGCCGGCGCTGGACCCTCCGGCTGCCCCCCGAGGCCGCCCGCGCGGCGGTCACCGCGGTCACCTCCGGCCCGGCGTTCACCGCGCTCGACGACTTCACGCTGGCCACGCCGAGCCTGGAGGACGTCTGCCTCGCTCTGGGCGGCAGCGGGGAAGGGCTGGTCAAGTCATGACGACCACGACCACCGCCTCCGGAACCGACGGAGCCGCCACCCCCGAGACCCCGGCTGCTCTTGCGCCGTCGGCCCGGCTGTGGCCCGCCCTGGGTGCCGTCTACCGCGCCCAGCTCTCCCGGGCCCGGGTCGCCCGCATCCCGCTGCTCTTCGTCGCCACCTTCCAGTCCATCGGCATCATGGTCCTCATGCGCGGGGTCGTGGACGGCGGCACCGGGGAAGAGGCCCGGGCCGTCGTCGCGGGATCCACCGTGCTCATCGTGGCCTTCGTCGGACTCAACACGCTCGCGCAGTATTTCGGCCGGCTCCGGGCCGACGGCGGCCTGGACCACTACGCCACGCTTCCGGTGCCGCCGGCCGCGGTGGCGCTCGGCACCGCCGCCGCCTACGCCTCGTTCACCGTCCCCGGAGTGCTGGTCACCGCCGTCACCGGCTGCCTGCTCTACCAGCTGCCGGTGAGCGGCCTGTGGGTGCTGTTCGCGCTGCTGCCGGTGGCCGGAGCCGCGCTCGCCGGGCTCGGCGCGGCTCTCGGCCTGCTCGCGCCCCGTCCCGAGCTTGCCACCCTTCTCGGCCAGCTCGGCATGTCGGCCGCGCTGCTGCTCGGGGTGCTGCCCCCCTCGCGGCTCCCCGAGCCGGTGCAGTGGCTGCGTGACCTGCTGCCCTCCACCTACGCGGTCGACGCCCTCGCGGAAGCCCTCGGTCCCGGCCCCTCCTGGAGCTCGGTGGCCGCCAACCTGGCCGTCTGCACGGTGGTCGGTGCCGTCGCGCTGGTACTTGCCACCTGGGCCTACCGGCGGGCCGCCGTCCGCTGAGCCGGATCCGACGCGCCCGAGCGGTTGTCCCCGGGGCCCGGGCAGGGTCCCGGTGCTGGCAGGATGGCGGGGTGACCGCACCCCAGCCCTCCCCGTACAACAGCGGACCCGCCATGGGCGGGCACGATCCGTGGGGCGCCCCGCCCCGGACGGCCGGCGGCTCGCCCGGCCGGGCTGAGCCGGGAGGCCACCGGGCACCGGACCGGGAGCTGCGCGCCGGAGCTGTCCTGGTGCTGCCGGTGGCCGCGCTCACCGGCCTGCTGCTCGGGCTGCTGTGGCCGTGGCTGGCTCCCCGGGTGCCCCTGGTCTCGGACGGGGAGGCCGTCTACCTGGAGAACTCCGAGAGCCAGGAGGCCATCGCCGCCGACGGGACCTTCCTCCTCCTGGGCCTTGCGGTGGGCGCGATCGCCGGGGTCCTGGTGTTCCTCCTGCGCCGCCGCGGCGGCGTGCCCGTGGTGCTCGGTCTGGCCCTGGGAGCGCTCCTCGGCGCACTGGCGGCCTGGCGGCTCGGCGTGTGGCTCGATTTCCCGCAGGACGTGGCGGAGCAGGCCCGTTCGGTGGGTGAAGGAGTGGTCTTCGACGCCCCGCTGGAGCTGAGCGCCAAGGTGGCGCTGCTGGGACTGCCCTTCGGGGCGGTAGCCGGGTACCTGGCCTGCACGGCCCTGTGGGGCCCGAGGGACCCCGAAGCGCCACCCGCCCCCGTCCTGCCGTGGAGCCAGGACGGGAACGGGCGGGCCGGCGGCTTCAGCGGGCGATCGGGGCGATGAGCGCACCGGTGAGCGCCACCAGATCGGCGGGGGCCAGCTCGATCTCCAGTCCTCGCCGGCCGGCCGACACCCACACGGTCGGATGCTCCGTGGCCGAGGCGTCCAGCACCGTGGGCAGCAGCTTGCGCTGCCCGAGCGGAGAGATGCCGCCCCGCACGTAGCCCGTCACCCGCTCCGCGGCTGCCGGGTCCGCCATCACCGCCCGCTTCCCGCCGACCGCCGAGGCCAGGGCCTTGAGCCCCAGGGAGGACGGGACAGGCACGACGGCCACCGTCAGCACCCCGTCCACCTCGGCCACCAGGGTCTTCAGGACCCGGGCCGGGTCCGCGCCGAGGGCGTGCACCGCCTCCTCGCCGTACCGCCCGGCGGCCGGGTCGTGGACGTACGCGTGCAACCGGTGGGTCACCCCCGCCGCCGAGGCGGCCACGGTGGCCGGCGTTCCCCCGGTACCGGGACCGGACCGCTTCTTCTTCCCCATCCGCCGCTCCGCTCAGCTGCACCACCGGCGGGCTCCGCCGCCCGCCGTGCGCGGCGCCCGCGAAGGCCTCAGTTCAGGCTGACCGGCCGGAGCAGGTGGTCCGCCGCAGGCACCGACGGCAGCTTACTGATCAGCGTTGT
This sequence comes from Streptomyces sp. ACA25, assembly GCF_028200735.1. Taxonomy (GTDB): domain Bacteria; phylum Actinomycetota; class Actinomycetes; order Streptomycetales; family Streptomycetaceae; genus Streptomyces. The sequence continues at coordinate 277,273 of NZ_JAQKPV010000007.1, read as the reverse complement.
CTCCCGCCGGAGCAGGGCAAGCTCCTTCAGCAGCCGGGTCACCGCGTCCGGCGCCTCCAGCAACCGCTGGCGGTCCGAGGTGGCCAGCACAGTCGCGGCCGCCACCAGATAGGAGACCACCAGCGGCTCGTCCGGGAGCTCCTGCTCCGAGGTCATGGTGCGCTCATGGGCCTCGGCGAGCCCTTTCTGATAGGCGCGGAACGCCCGCAGCACGCCGGTGGCCACAGCGCCCGCGCCCTCGCCCGCCTCCTCGGGAAGCTCCTCGATCTCGCCGATGAGGTACGGCCCGCCGGTGTCCACCGAGAGGAGGCGGAACCTGCTGGTTCCGGTGGCCAGCACCTCGTAGCCCCGGTCGGTGCCGCTGCGCTCCCGAACGGTCGAGGCATCGGCGATGCAGCCCACGTGGTGGAGGGTCCGCATCGGGTCGGGCCCGAAGCCGTCCGTGGGACCGGCGTCCGGCGGGGGGGTGCCGTCCGGAAGTCCGAGTCCGGTCCGCGCCACCTCGCGGCCCTCCCGGATGGCCACCACCCCGAACGGACGCAGCCCGTCCTCGGGCAGCTCCAGCAGGTCCCGCAGCAGAGCCCGGTAACGTGCCTCGAAGACGTTCAGCGGCAGCACGAGCCCGGGAAACAGCACGGTGTTGAGAGGGAAGAGCGGCAGGCGCGTGGTCGTCACAGTGCGGGAGCCTATCGGCTGGCACCCCGGTACCCGTTTCACGCAGTGAAACAGTGACCGGGGGCGCGGTGGCGGTCTGAGAGACTGGAGTGGTGCTGAACCGAATCGACCTGCGGGGTTCCTCCCTCACCGGGGGCGTAATCGACCGCGACCTGCTGCCGCGTGCCGAACTCGACGTGGAGGCCGCCCTGGAAAAGGTGCGGCCCATCTGTGAGGACGTGCATCATCGGGGCACCGCGGCGCTGATCGACCTGGCCGAGCGCTTCGAGGGAGTGCGGCTGGAGCGCATCCGGGTTCCCGCCGAGGCGCTGAGCACGGCCCTGGCGGAGCTGGACCCGGCGGTGCGCGCCGCCCTGGAGGAGTCCATCCGGCGGGCCCGCCTCGTGCACCGCGCACAGCGCCGTACCGACTCCGTCGTCGGTGTCGTGCCCGGCGGCACCGTCACCGAACGCTGGGTGCCGGTGGACCGGGTGGGGCTCTATGTTCCGGGCGGCAAGGCCGTCTATCCGTCCTCCGTGGTGATGAACGTGGTCCCGGCACAGGAGGCCGGTGTCGCCTCGCTGGCTGTCTCCTCGCCGCCGCAGCGGGACTTCGGCGGACTGCCGCACCCCACGGTCCTCGCCGCCTGCGCGCTGCTCGACGTGGACGAGGTCTACGCCGCCGGCGGTGCCCAGGCCGTCGCCATGTTCGCCTACGGCACCGACGAGTGCCGGCCCGCCCAACTGGTCACCGGCCCCGGCAACATCTGGGTCGCGGCAGCCAAGCGGCTGCTCAAGGGGCGGATCGGCATCGACGCGGAGGCCGGCCCGACCGAGATCGCGATCCTCGCCGACGACACCGCAGACCCGGCGCACGTCGCCGCCGACCTGATCAGCCAGGCCGAGCACGACACGCTCGCCGCAGCGGTGCTGGTCACCCCCTCCGAGCAGCTGGCCGCGGCGGTCGACGCCGAGCTGAAGGTACAGGTGGCCGCGACCCGCCACCTGGAGCGCATCACCGAGGCGCTCACCGGCCGGCAGTCCGGCACGGTCCTCGTGGACGACCTGGACCAGGGCCTGGCCGTCGTCGACGCCTACGCCGCCGAGCACCTGGAGATCCAGACGGCGGACGCGGCGGCTGTGGCCGCCCGGGTCCGCAACGCCGGAGCGGTGTTCGTCGGTCCGTACGCCCCCGTCTCGCTGGGGGACTACTGCGCCGGCTCCAACCACGTCCTGCCCACCGGTGGCTGCGCCTGCCACTCCTCCGGGCTCTCCGTGCAGTCCTTCCTGCGCGGCATCCACGTCGTCGACTACAGCCGCGACGCCCTCGCCGAGGTCGCGCACCACGTCGTCACGCTCGCGGAGGCGGAGGACCTTCCCGCACACGGCGTGGCGGTGAAGGCGCGGTTCGACGGGAAGGTGCCGAACGCCTCGTGACCGGAATCGACGACCTCTCCCTCCGGGACGAGCTGCGCGGAAAGTCCCCGTACGGAGCCCCTCAGCTCGAGGTGCCTGTGCGGCTCAACACCAACGAGAACCCGTACCCGCTGCCCGATGAGCTGGTCGCACGGATCGCCGAGCGGGTCGCCGAGGCGGCCCGCACCCTGAACCGCTACCCCGACCGCGACGCGGTCGAGCTGCGTGCCGGGCTCGCCGGATATCTCACGGCGAGCACCGGTCACCGGGTGGACACCGCCCAGGTGTGGGCGGCCAACGGATCCAACGAGATCCTGCAGCAGCTGCTCCAGGCGTTCGGCGGTCCGGGGCGCAGCGCGATCGGTTTCGACCCGTCCTACTCCATGCACGCCCTCATCGCGCGCGGCACCGGCACCGGCTGGGTCTCCGGCCCGCGCCGGGAGGACTTCACGATCGACGTGGCGGCAGCCGAGCACGTCATCGGGGAGCAGGCGCCGGACGTGGTCTTCCTGTGCTCCCCGAACAACCCGACCGGCACGGCGCTGGCGGCGGGCACCGTCCTCGCCCTGTACGACGCCGCGCAGCGGGCGGCCCGTGACCGGGGCAGGCGGGGCGCGCTGGTGGTGATCGACGAGGCGTACGCCGAGTTCAGCCACCGCCCGTCGCTGCTGCCGCTCCTGGAAGGGCGGCCTCACCTGGTGCTCTCCCGCACCATGTCCAAGGCGTTCGGCGCGGCCGGGCTCCGGCTGGGCTACCTCGCGGCCGACGCCGCGGTGGTCGATGCGGTGCAGCTGGTGCGCCTGCCCTATCACCTGTCCGCGGTCACGCAGGCCACCGCGCTCGCGGCCCTGGAGCACACCGATACGCTGCTGGGGTACGTCCAGCAGCTCAAGGGCGAGCGGGACCGGCTCGTCGCCGAGCTGACGGCGCTGGGTTGCGAGGTGACGGAGTCCGACGCCAACTTCGTGCAGTTCGGCCGCTTCGCCGACGCCCGTGCGGCGTGGCAGACCCTGCTGGACCGGGGTGTGCTGGTGCGGGACAACGGCGTACCGGGCCGGCTTCGGGTGACCACGGGCACCCCGGAAGAGAACGACGCGTTCCTCGATGCGGTGCGCGAGCTGATGAAGGAGAACGAGCGATGAGCCGCGTGGGCCGTGTGGAACGCACCACCAAGGAGACCGCCGTCGTCGTCGAGATCAACCTCGACGGCACCGGCAAGGTCGAGGTGTCGACCGGGGTCGGCTTTTACGACCACATGCTCGACCAGCTGGGCCGGCACGGTCTCTTCGACCTCACCGTGAAGACCGACGGCGACCTGCACATCGACAGTCACCACACCATCGAGGACACCTCCCTCGCCCTGGGCGCGGCCTTCCGGGAGGCGCTCGGCGACAAGCGGAGCATCGTCCGGTTCGCCCACGCGTCGGTGCCGCTGGACGAGTCCCTGGCCCAGGTGACCGTCGACCTCTCCGGCCGTCCGTACCTGGTGCACACCGAGCCCGAGGGCATGGCCCCGATGATCGGCTCCTACGACACCACGATGACCCGGCACATCCTGGAGTCGTTCGTGGCCCAGGCGCAGATCGCGCTGCACGTGCACGTCCCGTACGGACGCAACGCGCACCACATCGTGGAGTGCCAGTTCAAGGCCCTTGCCCGGGCGCTGCGCTCCGCCAGCGAGATCGACCCCCGTCAGCCGGGCATCCCCTCCACGAAGGGCGCCCTCTGAGGCTGCCGGGCGGTTGCCCGGTATGAGGCCGGTGCGTCGCCGCGGGGCGGAGAAGCGAACGGAAGGACGCGGTGAGCGACGCGGGCTGCCGGGCGGTTGCCCGGTGTGAGGCCGGTGCGTCGCCGCGGCGGAGAAGCGAACGGAAGGATGCTGTGAACATCGCCTTTACCCTGTGGGTCGCGGCCGGTCTCTTCCTGGCGGGAGGTGCTTACTCCTGCTGGAAGCAGAAGCTGCCCAGCGGTGTGGTCACGCTCCTGGGCATCTGCAGCGCGGTCCTGCTGACCGCCGGCGTTCTGCGGCTGGAGATGTGGCAATGAGCAGTGGTGCGGGGAAGTCCGTCGTCGTCTTCGACTACGGCTTCGGCAACATCCGGTCCGCCGAGCGGGCGGTCGCCCGGGCCGGGGCCCGGGTGGAGATCACCCGGGACTACGACCGGGCAATGGCCGCGGACGGCCTGCTGGTACCCGGCGTGGGGGCGTTCGCCTCCTGCATGCAGGGCCTGCGGGAAGCCCGCGGCGACTGGGTGGTGAGCCGCAGGCTGGCCGGGGGCCGCCCGGTGCTCGGCATCTGTGTCGGCATGCAGATCCTGTTCAGCCGGGGCATCGAGCACGGCGTGGAGGCCGAGGGCATGGACGAGTGGCCCGGCACGGTCGGACCGCTGCGAGCCGAAGTCGTCCCGCACATGGGCTGGAACACCGTCCGGGCCCCTGCCGGGTCCCAGCTGTTCGCCGGTCTGCCGCCCGAGGAGCGCTACTACTTCGTGCACTCCTACGCGGCGCACGACTGGGAGCTCGCGGACACCAGCCCCCGGATGCGGCCACCGCAGGTCACCTGGTCCACGCACGGTGAGCCGTTCATCGCCGCCGTGGAGAACGGCCCGCTGTGGGCCACCCAGTTCCACCCCGAGAAGTCCGGCGACGCCGGTGCCCACCTCCTCTCCAACTGGATCGAGACGCTCTGATGACCACGCTGGAACTTCTGCCCGCTGTCGATGTCCGGGACGGTCAGGCCGTCCGGCTGGTACATGGGGAGTCCGGTTCCGAGACCTCGTACGGCGACCCGCTGCAGGCCGCCCTCGCCTGGCAGCGGTCCGGCGCCGAGTGGCTGCACCTGGTGGACCTCGACGCCGCGTTCGGCACGGGTGACAACCGGGACCGGATCACCGAGGTCGTCGGGGCCATGGACATCAAGGTGGAGCTCTCCGGGGGCATCCGTGACGACGACTCCCTCGCCGCCGCGCTGGCCACCGGGTGCACCCGGGTCAACCTCGGCACCGCGGCCCTGGAGAGCCCGGAGTGGGTCGCCAGGATCATCGCCGAACACGGTGACCGCATCGCGGTGGGCCTCGATGTGCGCGGGACGACGCTGCGCGGCCGGGGCTGGACCCGGGACGGCGGCGATCTCTACGAGACCCTGGACCGGCTGAACGGCGAGGGCTGCGCCCGCTACGTCGTCACCGACATCGCCAAGGACGGGACCTTGCAGGGCCCGAACCTGGAACTGCTGGGCAACGTCTGCGCCGCAACCGACCGGCCGGTCGTGGCCTCCGGCGGAGTCTCCTCGCTCGACGATCTGCGGGCGATTGCCGCGCTGGTGCCGCAGGGCGTCGAGGGCGCGATCGTGGGCAAGGCCCTGTACGCCGGGGCCTTCACCCTCGAAGCCGCCCTGGAAGCGGTGTCCTGACCCTGAGACCGTCCGACGAGAGAGGACCCGGTGCCATGCCGATCGAGCGTGTGCGGGGCGACAGCCCCTGGGAAGAGGCGATCGGTTTCGCCGGCGCGGTCGCGGCCGGGGACCGGGTCCTGGTGGCCGGGACGATGCCGATGGCCGACGGGCATCCGCCCGCGCCCGCCGACCCCTATGAGCAGGCCAGGTCCGCCCTGGTCAACGCCGTGGCGGCGCTGAAGCCCTTCGGGCTGGGCGCGGAGTCCGTGATCCGCACCCGCCTGTACGTGGTGCACGCCCGCGACGTGGACGACGTGGCGCGTGCGCACAAGGAGGTGTTCGGCACCATCCGGCCGGCCGCCACTCTGCTCGTGGTGTCGGGCTTCGTCGACTCCCGGGTGCTGGTCGAAGTCGAGCTGGAAGCCTACCGGGACCCGAGCGCCTCCCCGGATGCCGCAGAACTCGGCACCGGCCCGTCCCGTTCTACCGAAGGAGCCCCGTGACCCTCGCCGTACGAGTCATTCCCTGTCTTGACGTGGACGCCGGACGGGTCGTCAAAGGCATCAACTTCCAGAACCTGAGGGACGCCGGTGACCCGGTGGAGCTGGCCAAGACATACGACGCGGAGGGCGCCGACGAGCTGGTCTTCCTCGACATCACCGCCTCCTCCGGCAACCGTGAGACCACGTACGAGGTGGTGCGCCGCACCGCCGAGCAGGTCTTCATCCCGCTCACCGTGGGCGGCGGGGTCCGCTCCACGGAGGACGTGAACCTGCTGCTCCGCGCGGGCGCCGACAAGGTCGGCGTCAACACCGCGGCCGTCGCCAGACCGGAGCTCATCCAGGAGATCGCCGAGCGCTTCGGCCGGCAGGTCCTGGTGCTTTCGGTCGACGCCCGCCGGTGCGCCGAGGGCACCGGCACGCCGTCCGGCTTCGAGGTCACCACGCACGGCGGCCGCCGCGGTACCGGCATCGACGCGGTCGAGTGGGCGCACCGGGCGGCAGAACTCGGGGCGGGGGAAATCCTGCTGAATTCGATGGACGCCGACGGCACCAAGGACGGCTACGACACGGCCATGATCGAAGCGGTCCGTGCCCGGGTCACCGTCCCGCTGATCGCCTCCGGCGGCGCGGGCGAACCCGCGGACTTCCCGCCCGCCGTCGCGGCGGGTGCCGACGCCGTTCTCGCCGCCTCGGTGTTCCACTTCGGCGACCTGCGGATCGGCGAGGTCAAGGACACTCTGCGCGCGGCGGGCCACCCCGTTCGCTGATCCGCCCGCCGGTCGTTCAGCCCTCGCCGCGTCCCGGCCCGCCGCGTGCCGCGCGCAGGAACTCCCGGTTCATCCGGGCGATGCTGAGCAGCGGGATGCCCTTCGGGCAAGCGGTGGCACATTCCCCGGCGTTGGTGCAGCCACCGAAGCCCTCGGCGTCCATCGTGCCGACCATGTCCAGGACCCGGGCCTCGCGCTCCGGCGCGCCCTGCGGGAGGGCGTTCAGATGGGTGACCTTGGCGGCGGTGAACAGCATGGCCGAGCCGTTGGGGCAGGCGGCCACGCAGGCGCCGCAGCCGATGCAGGCGGCGTTCTCGAAGGCCGCGTCCGCCGTGGGCTTGGCGACGGCGGTGGAGTGGGCTTCGGGGGCGCTGCCGGTGGGGGCCGTGACGTAGCCTCCGGCGCCGATGATCCGGTCGAACGCCGAGCGGTCCACCACCAGGTCCTTGATCACCGGGAACGCGGCTGCCCGCCAGGGCTCGACGTCGACCGTGTCACCGTCGGCGAAGTGCCGCAGGTGCAGTTGGCAGGCGGTGGTCGGCTCCGGGCCGTGCGCCTGCCCGTTGATGACCATTCCGCAGGCTCCGCAGATGCCCTCCCGGCAGTCGTGGTCGAAGGCCACGGGCTCCTCGTCGTCCCCGGCGAGCCGCTCGTTGAGGGTGTCGAGCATTTCCAGGAAGGACATGTCGGGGGAGAGACCGTCGAGGTCGTACGCCGTCATGGTGCCTTCGGCGTCGGGGCCGGGCTGCCGCCAGACGCGCAGGGTGAGTCTCATGCGTAACTCCGCTTGGTGGGATGGACGTGTTCGAAGGCCAGCGTTTCCCGGTGCAGCACGGGGGAGCGGCCGGAGCCGGCGAACTCCCAGGCAGCGACGTAGGAGTACTCCTCGTCGCGGCGCTCGGCCTCCCCGTCCGGGGTCCGGCTCTCCTCGCGGAAGTGCCCGCCGCAGGACTCGGCGCGGTGCAGCGCGTCGCGGCACATCAGCTCCGCGAGCTCCAGGTGGTCGGCCACCCGGTTCGCCTGTTCCAGGTACTGGTTGAGCTGCTCGCCGCCGCCCGGCACCCGGATGCGCCGCCAGAACTCCGCCCGCAGCTCGGGTATGCGGTCCAGGGCCTTGCGCAGCCCTGTCTCGTTGCGGGACATTCCGCACTCCTCCCACAGCAGTTCACCCAGCTCCCGGTGGAACGAGTCCGGCGTGCGGTCACCGTCGTTGCCGAGCAGCGTGTCCAGCCGGTCCGTGACCGAGCGGACGGTGTCGGTGACCGCGGGGTGACCGGTGGCGATCTCCTCGTGCGGATGCCGTGCCAGGAAGTCCCCGAGCGTGACCGGCAGCACGAAGTAGCCGTCCGCCAGGCCCTGCATCAGCGCGGACGCACCGAGCCGGTTGGCGCCGTGGTCGGAGAAGTTGGCCTCCCCGATGGCGAACAGCCCCGGCACGGTGGTCTGCAGGTCGTAGTCGACCCACAGCCCGCCCATGGTGTAGTGAATGGCCGGGTAGATCCGCATCGGCACCCGGTAGGGGTCCTCAGCGGTGATCCGCTCGTACATCTCGAAGAGGTTGCCGTACTTCTCGGCCACGGCCCTGCGGCCCAGCCGGGCGATGGCGTCCGCGAAGTCCAGGTGGACGCCCTGTCCACCGGGCCCGACGCCGCGGCCCTCGTCGCACACCTGCTTGGCCGCCCGGGAGGCGATGTCCCGGGGCACGAGGTTGCCGTAGGCCGGGTAACGCCGCTCCAGGTAGTAGTCCCGCTCGTCCTCCGGGATGTCTCCGGGGGGCCGGGTGTCACCCGCCGCGGCCGGCACCCAGATCCGGCCGTCGTTGCGCAGCGACTCGCTCATCAGCGTCAGCTTCGACTGGTGGTCACCGGAGCGCGGGATGCAGGTGGGGTGGATCTGCGTGAAACACGGATTGGCGAAGTACGCGCCGCGGCGGTGCGCCCGCCACACCGCGGTGGCGTTGGAGTTCTTGGCGTTCGTGGAGAGCCGGAAGACGTTGCCGTAGCCGCCGGTGGCCAGCACCACGGCATCACCGACATAGGTGCCGACCCGGCCGGTGACCAGATCGCGGGCAACGATGCCCCTGGCCCGGCCGTCCACCACCAGGAGGTCCAGCATCTCGGTGCGCGGGTGCATCTCCACGTTTCCGGCGGCGATCTGCCGGGAGAGCGCCTGGTAGGCGCCGAGCAGCAGTTGCTGGCCGGTCTGCCCGCGGGCGTAGAAGGTCCGAGACACCTGGACACCGCCGAACGAGCGGGTGTCCAGCAGTCCGCCGTACTCGCGGGCGAACGGCACTCCCTGGGCCACGCACTGGTCGATGATCGCCCCGGACACCTCGGCCAGCCGGTGCACGTTGGACTCGCGGGCCCGGAAGTCCCCGCCCTTGACTGTGTCGTGGAACAGCCGTCGCACGGAATCGCCGTCGTTGCGGTAGTTCTTCGCGGCGTTGATGCCGCCCTGGGCGGCGATGGAGTGCGCCCTGCGCGGTGAGTCCTGGTAACAGAACTGCACGACCCGGTAGCCCTGTTCGGCCAGCGTCGCGCCGGCGGCGCCGCCGGCCAGCCCGGTGCCGACGACAAGCACGGTGTGCTTGCGCCGGTTGGCCGGGTTCACCAGCTTCGCCTCGAAGCGGCGCCGGTCCCAGCGTTCCTCCACCGGCCCGCCGGGGGCCCGGGTGTCAGCCAGCGGCTCGCCGACGCGGTAATCGTCGTCCGGGCCGGCGGGGTGGTCCGGGTGGTGGGTGTGGTGCGAGGTCACGTCAGCTCACGACTCCTGTCATGACGGCGAGGGGGACGGCGAGGAAGCCGGCGGTCAGGACGAGCGCCAGCACGTTCGCCGTGGCCCGCAGCGTGGCGTTGCGGCGCGGATGGTTCAGCCCGAGCGTCTGGGCGGCGCTCCAGAAGCCGTGCCGGATGTGCAGGCCGACGGCGAGCACGGCCGTGATGTAGATCACGTTGCTGTACCAGGTGCTGAAGCTCGCCACGACGTTCTCGTACGGCCGCCCGGCCTCGAACTCCGGGTTCACCGTGCCCGTCGTCAGGTCCAGGAGATGCCATACGACGAACAGGGCGATGATCACCCCGCCCCAGCGCATCGTCCGGGTCGCGTAGCTGCTGCGAGCCCTGCGGTGCGCGTACCGCACCGGTCGGGCGGTACCGGCCAGCCGGCTGAGCCGGTACGCGGACACCCCGTGCAGGATCACCGCACCGAGCAGCACCACCCGGGTCAGCCACAGAAGCCACTCGTGGCGCAGCACGGGCTCCCCGACGGTGCGCAGCCAGTGCGCGTAGCCGTTGAACTCCTCGGGGCCGAAGAAGATCTTCAGGTTCCCCAGCATGTGCACCACCAGGTACAGCAGCAGAATCCCGCCGGTGACCGCCATGACCGTCTTCTGACCGATGGTCGACCGCCACAGCGTGCCCGGCAGGGACGGCCGCCGGTCCGTAACTACTGTCCGCAGCGCCATGGGGCCCGAGGCTAGGGACGCTGCCCCCCATCAGTCCAAGACATGATGCGGCTGCATTCCATAGGCACTGTCTATGCTGGGTTCATGCAGCTGCAGCAGCTCCGGTACTTCGCGGCAGTCGCCGAGACCCGGCACTTCACCCGGGCAGCGCACCGCGAACACGTCTCCCAGCCCTCCCTCTCCCAGCAGATCCGGGCACTGGAACGGGAGCTGGGTGCCGACCTCTTCCACCGGGCCCGGGGCCACATCGCCCTCACCGACGCGGGGGAGGTCCTCCTGCCGCTCGCCCACCGGATCCTCGCCGACACCGAGAGCGCCCGCCGGGAGGTCCAGGAGGTGGCCGGGCTGCGCAGCGGCCGGATACGGCTCGGCGCGCCGCCCAGCCTGTGCACCAGCCTGGTTCCCGATGTCCTGCGGATCTTCCGTGACCGCTACCCGGGGGTGGAGCTGCTCGTGCGGGAGGACGGTTCGCAGGACCTGGTGCGGGTTCTGGCAGCCGGGGAGCTGGACCTCGCTCTGGTGATCACCCCGCTGTCCGGTCAGGCACCCGCCCTGACCACGACGGAGCTGCTGCGTGAGGAGCTCGTGGTGGTCTCACCTCCTTCCGAGCCCTCTCCCGTGGCACGGGACCGGATCCGGGTGCACGAGCTGCGGGACCGGCCGCTGGCCATGTTCCGCCGCGGCTACGACCTGCGGGAGTTCACTGTCGCGGCGTGCCGGGAGGCGGGCTTCGAACCGGTCTTCGCGGTGGAGGGCGGGGAGCTGGACGCGGTGCTGGGCTTCGTCCGTGCGGGGCTGGGTCTGGCGGTGGTGCCGGCCATGGTCGCGGCCCGGTCCGGGCTGCGGACGACTCCGTTCGCGGAGCCCGGCATGCACCGGACGGTGTCGGTCGCGCACCGCGGCGACGTCACCCCGCCGCGGGCGGCCCGTGAGCTGCGGCGCATCCTCGCCGAGCGGGTGGCCTGAGCTCCCGCGCCCCGCACCGCCCCCCGGGGGCGGGTCAGGCCGGGCGGCGGTGCTCCACGGCCACGACGGCCAGCACCAGCAGACCGCCGGCCAGCAGGAGAAGGGGCAGCAGCATCCAGCCGAAGACCAGGCACATGCCGGCCGCCAGCACCAGCAGCACCGACCCGGAGGGATCGCGCCAGGTACGTGCGGCGGCCGTCCGGACCGCGCCCACGGGGCCGCAGCCGGGACGCCAGGCACCGGCCGTGCGCAGCATCAGCACGGAGAGGAGGGCGAGCAGCCCGGCGCTGCCTGCCAGCACGCCCGCCGAGCCGGGGATCACCCCGGCCTCGGCGAGCGTCAGGTTCCACAACAGGAGCAGGCCCAGGCCGGTGCCCACGAGCGCGGCCGGCCACAGCCCGCGCCAGGCGGCGGTGAAGTCCCGCAGCAGGTCGCCGGTCCGCGCGCTCTCGCCGGAGACATGGCGCCGCATGTGGGTGCTGCCTGCCGCCAGAGCCGGGAGCGCCGTCACCAGGGGGACGGAGAGCAGGGCTACGAGCACTCCGACGATCACGGTCTCGCCGAACAGGGCGAACCCCGCGCCCTTCGTGCCGCGCATCCGTATCAGCCCTTCAGCCCTTGGGTGGCCACTCCGTCGACGATATAGCGCTGGAAGAGGATGAAGAACAGCAGTACGGGCAGCAGGGCCAGCACGGCGGTGGCCATCTGTGCGCCGTAGTCGGAGATCGACGTCTGGTCCACGTACTGGCGCAGTGCGATCGGCAGGGAGTAGTTCTCCGGGCTGCGCAGGTAGATGAGCGGGGCGAGGAAGTCGTTCCAGCTCCAGATGAACGCGAAGATCGACGCGGTGGCCAGCACCGGACGCATCAGCGGCATCATGATCGACCAGTAGATCCGGAGGTGCCCGGCGCCGTCGATCCGGGCCGACTCGTCCAGCTCCCGGGGCAGATTGCGCATGAACTGCACCATGAGGAACACGAAGAATCCCTCGACCGCCAGGAACTTGCCGATCAGCAGCGGGAAGAACGTGTCGACCAGCCCCAGTTCGTTGAACATGATGAACTGCGGAATGATCACCACGTGGAACGGCAGCAGCAGCGTCGCCACCATGATGGCGAAGTAGATTCTGCGGCCCGGGAATTCGATGCGCGCGAACGCGTAGGCGGACAGGGACGAGGAAAGCGCGATCCCCACCACTGCCCCGACGGCGAGGATCATCGAATTCATGAAGAAGGTCCAGAACGGAACTCCGCCGATACCGTCGAAGGACCGCAGGAAGTTGTCCAGCGTGGTGTTGTCGGGAATCAGGCCCGTCTCACCGATGATCTGGTTGGAAGGGCGGAAGGACGACAGCAGCATCCAGGCGCCGGGATAGAGGATCACAAAGCCCATGGCCCAGATCGAGCCGTGGAACAGCACGGTCCGCAGCCGCCGGCGCTGCCTGTCCCGCTGTCGTGCCCGGCGGGCCTCGGCGGGCAGGTCCTGTACTTCAGGGGCGGTGGTACTCATGCGCGCTCCCCGTTGTAGTGCACCCAGTACTTGGACGTCTTGAAGAAGACCAGCGTGATGATGCCGACCACGACGACCAGCACCCAGGCCATGGCTGCCGCGTAGCCCAGCTGACCGTCACCGAAGCCGCGCAGGTACAGGTACAGCGTGTAGAACATCGTGGAGTCCGCCGGCCCGCCGGTGCCGCGCGAGATGATGAAGGCGGAGGCGAAGACCTGGAAGGAGTTGATGGTCTCCAGCACCAGGTTGAAGAAGAGCACCGGTGAGAGCATCGGCAGGGTGATCTTCAGGAACTTCCGTACCGGACCGGCCCCGTCGACCTCGGCGGCCTCGTAGAGCTCGCTCGGGATCTGCTTGAGGCCGGCCAGGAAGATGACCATGGGGGCGCCGAACTGCCACACGGCCAGGAGGATCATCATCGGCATCGTCATGGACGGGTCCCCGACCCAGCCGCCGGGCGGCAGCCCGAAGAACTGGCCGACGTCGTCGACAACGCCCTGGTCGTTGAACATCGCCCGCCAGACGATGGCGATCGACACGCTGGCCCCGATCAGCGAGGGTGCGTAGAAGAGCGAGCGGTAGACGCCCTGGCCGCGGCGCCGGCTGTTCAGCAGCATGGCCACGGCCAGCGCGGCGGCCAGCTTGATCGGTGTGCCGACGACCACGTAGGTGACCGTTACCTCCACCGACTTCAGGAACCGGTCGTCGGAGAACATCCGGGTGAAGTTGTCCCAGCCGATCCAGTCGGAGCCGCGGACCGGGTGGTAGTTGGTGAAGGCCAGATAGAGCGAGGCCACCATGGGCCCCGCGGTCAGCGCGATGAAGCCCAGCAGCCAGGGGGCGAGGAAGGCGTAACCGGCCCGGGTCTCGGAGGACCTCCGCGACGGCCGCTTGGGATGCGGCCGTCGCGTGGGCCCGCCGGCCTCAGGAGCCTTGGACGCCTCACGGGTGAGTGTCACGGGGAGCTTCCGTTCGGTGCGTCAGCGGTGGTGCGCGAGGATCACTGCTCGAGGTGGTAGGGCGCCTCGCTGAACCAGCGGTCGACGAAGGAGTCGACATCGATCTGACCGTGCGAGAACTCGTCACCCAGGTTGTTGGAGTACTCGTTCTCCACGGACCCGAAGCCCGGCACCGGCCTCGGCACGACCGCCGTCATGTAGCCCGCCTCGGAGACCGCCTCCTCGTACGCGATGACCCGGGCGTCGACGCTGCCCTCCTCGAGGTCGAGGGAGTCCCGCTGACTCTGGGAGGACGGCACGCCCATGTCGGTGCCGAAGATGGCACCGGCCTCCGGGTCGTTGATCAGGAAGTCGATGAGGAGCGCGGCCTCCTCGGGGTGGTCGCTGTTCGCCCCCATCGCCAGCTGCATGGTGGGCTTGAAGAACATGTTCTTCTGCCCGTCCGCGCCGCCGGGCACCGGCATCAGGCCGAGGTCGTCGACTCCGAGCTCGTTGGTGTAGCCCGCGAGGAAGTTGTCCCAGTGGAACTCGACGGCTGCCTCACCGGCGGTGAATCCGCTCAGCGGATCCAGCTGCTCTGCCCGGGTGATCGGGAAGGTGAGGTTCACCGGTTCGCGGATGTCCTCGGCGCTCGCGAGCCAGTCCCGCATGTCGTCCTCGGAGAAGTTCATCTCACCGTCCTCACCGAACGGCTCGATACCCTCTTGGACCAGCCCCTGCATGAACAGCCACCAGACGGTCGTGTAGTCGTCGCCGCCGTGGACCGCCGGGCTGCGGTCGGCTCCCGCCTCGGAGACCTCCGCGAGGAAGCTCCGGTAGTCCTCCCAGGTGTAGTCCCAGTCGGGCAGGTCGACGCCGAGGTCTTCGAGCAGGCCGGGGTTGTACAGCAGCGCCAGGGTGTTGGTGCCGGTGGGAATGGCGAACAGCCCGCCGTCGACTTCGCCGGAGGACACCAGCTCCTCGTCGAGTCCGGACAGGTCGATCCGGTCTTCGGTGTGGTCACCGAGATCGGCGAGCAGGCCGTTGCCGGCGAAGTCCCACAGGTAGGACAGGTCCATCTGCAGCACATCCGGCAGACCGCCACTGGTGGCGTCGGTGTTCCGCAGATTCCAGTAGTCCTCGAAGTTGTTGAAGCTGGTCTGGACCCGTATCCCCGGGTGCTTCTCCTGGAAGAGTTTGACGGCCGCGTCGTACCTTTCGGCACGCTCGTCCGAGCCCCACCAGGTGAAGTTGAGGGTGACATCGCCGCCGCCGTTGCCGCTGCCGCCGTCATCCCCGGAACCGCAGGCCGTGAGGGCCAGCGAGCCGGCTGCCGCGACGGCGATACCGCGCATTGTGGCTTTCCTGATTGACATCCAAGCCTCCCTGCTCTGTTCAATGCTTGCGGTGAGTCCGCAAGCGGTGTCTCGTCGTTCGCAGCCCTCGGTGACACCTGGAGTGAATCGTTACAATACAGCTGGGGTCCGCTGCGTGAACCCGGTGGTGTGTAACTTTTGGGAAACGCCGTGGTGATCCTCGCGTTGCACGCCGGCGGCCTTTTCGCGGGTTCGCGCAGGGTCCGTGAAAGGCTCTTTCGGTGAGGTGCCGACTTCCGGTGGTATCCCCTCCTGCGGGGAGGGGGGTGGGTTTCCGGGGGTGTCGCCGGTTTCCTCACGTGCATGCATGAATCGATTCATTTCCGGCCCGGAGTGCTGCCTCCGACAGGCGGGAGCGGCAGGATGAGGCGCGGAACGGTGCGGGTGCCTCCGTTGCCGGGGAGTCTCGCAACGGACGGAGGAGCGCGTCAAGGGTTCGGCGGGAAGTAACGGAATACGTTCGACGGCCGGCCGGGGAGCGGTCGGTGCCCGGCCGGCCCGCCCCGGGCCGGCCGGGCACGTGTCACCGCAGCGTACGGAAGAACGTCCGCATGTCCTCGGTGAGCAGGCCGGGAGCCTCCAGCGCGGCGAAGTGGCCACCGCGCCGGAACTCCGACCAGTGCGTGACGGGCAGGATCTTCTCGGCGAAGCGCCGTACGGAGATGTCCGTGGTGAAGACCGCCACGCCCATCGGCACGGTGGAGGGTTCCTTCTCCGCCCACTGGGCCGGGTCGTTGTACCGCTCGAAGTAGGTGTGCGCGGAGGATCCCGCGGTCCCGGTGAACCAGTAGACGCTGACGTTGGTCAGCAGACGGTCACGGCCCACCGCATCCTCGGGGAGGTCCGCGGACGGGTCGGACCACTCGTGGAACTTCTCGGCGATCCAGGCGAGCTGGCCGGCCGGTGAGTCGGTGAGGGCGTGTGCGAGGGTCTGCGGCCGGGTGCCCTGCAGCTGGAGGTAGGCGGACTGATGGGCCTGCCACTCCTCCATCATGGCCAGCCGGTGGCGCTCGCCGTCGGTGAGCCCGGTGAGCCCGGCCGGGTCGCCGTCGGGGAACGTGACCAGTGAGTTGACGTGCACACCGATCACCTGGTCCGGGACCAGGCGGGCCATCGCCGGGGCGAGGAAGGCGCCCACGTCACCGCCCTGCAGGCCGTACCTCCGGTACCCCAGACGCTGCATCAGCTCCACCAGCGCCCTCGCGGTGCGGGTTTCGGTCCACCCCGCCTCGCCGAGGGGCCCGGAGAAGCCGTACCCCGGCAGTGACGGGATCACCAGGTGGAAGGCGTCCGCGGGGTCGCCGCCGTGCGCCGCCGGATCCGTGAGCGGGCCGATGACGTCCAGGAACTCCACCACGGAGCCGGGCCAGCCGTGCAGCAGCATCAGTGGCGTAGCGGTGGGCTCCGTGGAACGGACGTGCAGAAAATGCAGATCGGTGCCGTCGATCGCGGTCGTGAACTGGGGGTGTGTGTTGAGCTCCGCTTCGTGTTTCCGCCAGTCGTAGCCGGTCGCCCAGTACTCGGCCAGGTCCCTGAGGTAGGCGGTGGGAACCCCCCGCTCCCAGCCGGTGTCCGGCAGGTCGGGGGACCACCGGGTGCGGCCGATCCGCTGCCGGAGGTCGTCGATGTCCGCCTGCGGGATGTCCACGCGAAAGGGGCGGATTTCCGTACCGGGGACCGGCCCGGGCGCCGCGGTCTGCTGAGGAGTGCTCATGCGGTTACTGTTCATGACCCTCACGTTACGGACAATTGGTGTCAGTTCGGGGCACCGAATGGTCCAACGCGCCGTCAGGACCGCTTGCGACTGGCAGACATCTGCTGCTGAGGACATGCGGCGGGGCATCGGCCAACGGCGGAGGGCCCGGCCGGGCTCGCCGGCGTGTACGGTCACGTGCTCCCGGTGGCTCGTTCCGCGGCACCGGTCCGGTCAACGGCCCTCCCGCTCCGGCCTGCCCCGTGGCCGGGAAGCTGGCAGGGGGTGGGCGTCCAGCAGGCCCTGGAGGTAGTCCTCCAGGCGGGCTGCCGCCAGGGACGCCGTGAGGTCCGGGCGGCCGCACTCACGCCAGGGGCCGGCGACCTTCTCCGCGTCCGGGGCGAAGCCCAGCGCGTCGAGCAGCCGCCAGTAGAGACGGTCGTCCGGGTCCGCGGCCTGCTGCCCGCCCGCTGACGCGTAGAGACCGGGGAAGCGCAGCCCGGCGGCTGCCCCGTGGAGCAGGGCCAGAGCTGTCGCGCAGTGCGAAACATCCAGGTCCGCCGGCCCCCAGGAGGTCTCGACCCAGTCGACGACCCCGCTGATCCGTACCTGCCCTGACGGGTCCCGGTGGAACAGGACGTTGCCCGGATGGAAGTCGCGGTGCAGGAACCGGCCCTGATGAGCGGGCGCGTCCCGCCGGATGACGTCGACCGCCCGCCGCCACAGCGCCGGACGCCGGGTGGCCTCCGGGATTCGCACCCGGTCCGGCGCACTCCACGCCTGGTAGGCGCGTGGGCGGTCGCCGGTGCTCACCGGAACCGAGTGGATGTCCACCAGTTGCTGGGCGAGCAGGACCGCCCGGGCGTCGGCTCCCTCATCGGTGAGGCGCAGCGTGCCGGGAAGACGGGTCATCAGCAGCGACGGGTGGGTGCAGTGTTCCCCGGTGGTGTCCACGGCCACCAGCCCGGCCGCCGCGATGCCGGTCCCGGCCAGCAGGGTGAGGACGTCCGCCTCCCGGCGGAGCAGGCCCGGAGCATGCCGCCGGAAGAACGCGGTCTCGAAGGAACGCAGCACCAGGTCGCGTGCGCCGTCGGGGCCCCTGACCCCGAACCGGCGCATCGACGAGGTCCATCCGCCGCGCAGTGGCTCCTCGGACACCACCCTTTCACCCGGCCTCAGTTGTGCGTGCACCCAGGCCAGAGTCCGGTCCATGCGGCCAGGCTACGGGGTGCCCCGGGGGCCGCCGGGCACGGGTCTTCGCGGGGGCGGAAAAGTACGCAACATATATTGTGCAATTTTAGTTGCGTTTTATATCGTGGGGGTCATGACTGAAGAACCGACCCGCGTCACCGACCTGGAGGCCCTCAAGGTCTTCACCCACCCGCTGCGCATCAAGCTCTACCGGCAGCTGTACGCCGCACAGGGTCCCGCCACCGCCTCGCAGCTCGCCGACCGGGTGGACGAGGCTGTCTCCCTGGTGAGCTACCACTTGCGGAAGATGGCCGCCCACGGCTTCATCGAGGAAGCCGCGGGGCACAGCAGCGACGGCCGTGAACGTTGGTGGCGTGTCGCCGGGAACGGCGGATGGAGCGTGCGCGCCTCGGACTTCACCGGCACTCCGGAAGGCGCCGCCGTGGTCGGGCAGCTGACCCGGCAGGTGCTGGCCGCCCGGATGGAGCAGTACCAGGCGTATCTCGACCAGCAGCACAGCTGGGGGAAGGAATGGAGCGACGCGGCTCTCAGCATCGACCACCAGCCGCGACTCACCGCGGCGGAGCTCCAGCGGATGGGCGAGGAGTTGCAGGCCGTCCTGTTGCGCTGGACCGAACACGGGCGGGCGGCCGACGAGGCCGGTGACCGCGAGGGCCGTGAGTTCACGCCCGTCCAGCTCTACGCGTATCCGGTCCGGCCGTGACGGCCGCGGGCAGCACGGGCACGGCGAGCAGCCCCGGCCCTGCCCCTGCCGGCCCGCCCGCCTACCGCGACGGCAATGTTCTGCGCTGGCTGGCGGCCTTCATCGCCACCATGATCGGCGAGGGTGTCTACTTCCTCGCCCTCGCCTGGGCAGCCCTGGAGACCGGCGGTCCCGCGCAGGTCGGCCTGATCATGATGGTCGGCGCCCTGCCCCGGGCCGTGCTCATGCTCGGTGGGGGAGTGCTGGCCGACCGGTTCGGGCCCCGCCCCGTGGTCATCGGAAGCGACGCCGTGCGCTGCGCCGTCATCCTCGGGGTGGCGGCCGCCCTGCACCTGTCCGCGCCCGGCCTGTGGCTGCTCCTCACCGTCGCACTCGTCTTCGGCGCGGTCGACGCCCTGTTCATGCCGGCGATCGGCGCGCTCACTCCGAGGATCGCCCCCGCGAGCCAGCTTGCCCGCATCCAGGGCATGCGCAGTCTCGGCATGCGACTGGGGAACACGGCCGGTCCCCCCGTCGGTGGCGCGGCGATGGCCCTCGGTGGGCTGGAGGCAGCGTTCGCGGTGGCGGGCCTGCTGTTCGCCCTGTCCTTGCCGTTCCTGCTGAGTCTGCGCGTCAGTCCGCTGCCCGCCCCGCACACGGGTGCGCAGGAAGCGGAGCCGACAGCCGGCAGCGCGTGGGCGGATCTCCGTGCAGGACTGCGGTATCTCGGTCGGCACCGGCTCCTCCGCCCGCTCGTGCTCACCGGCGTCCTGGTCGAACTCGCCCTGGCCGGACCGCTGAACGTCGGGCTGGTGCTCCTGGCCGATGAGCGGGGCTGGGGCGCGGCGGGCATGGCCTGGGTGATCAGTGCTTTCGGGCTCGGCGCTGCGGCGAGTGCCCTGCTGCTCACCGCCCGGGGCCGGCTGCCGCGGGCCGGCGCGCTGGTCCTCGCTTCGATCGCCGTGGCGGCCGTCGCGCTCACCGCTGTCGGACTGCTGCCGTCGGTGCCCGCCGCAGCCGCGGCGGCCGGGACGGCAGGGCTGGCCGCCGGACTCTGCGGCGGGCTGGCACTGGCGCTGACGCAGACGTCCGCCGACCCGCGCTACCTCGGGCGGGTCATGTCGGTGCTCGCGCTCGGCAACATCGGCCTGGCCCCGCTCACCTTTCCGATGGTCGGTGCCGCCATCGGGCTCTGGGGCACCGCCCCCGTCTACCTGGCCGCCGGGTTGCTCGGCCTGGCCGCCGCCGCGGTGGGGTCGGCCTCCGCGGAGCTGCGCCGGGCCGAGCTGCCGGGGTGACCGGCGAGCGCTGCCCGGCTCCCGGGGCGGGGTTCAGGTCAGCCCGAGCTTCGCTCCGCGCAGCAGCTCGACGGCCGCCTCGTCGCCGTCGAACTCCACCTTCGCCGCGTCCTGCCGTCCGTGCGCGAAGAGCTGCAGCTCACCGGGGTCCCCGGTGACGGTGACCACCGGAGTGCCCTTGTGGGCCACCACGGTCTGACCGTTCGGCCGCCGCAGAACGAGCCCGACCGGGGACTTGCGGCCCAGGATCCGTCCGGCGGTCTCCAGCCGCTTCCACAGCACGTCGGCGAAGACCGGGTTCAGCTCGCGCGGCTGCCAGTCCTGCCCGGCCCGCCGGACATCCTCGCCGTGGATGAAGAACTCCACGGTGTTCGCGCCCTCGTCGATCTGCTTCAGGTTGTACGGGGACCACTTCGCCGGACCGGTGCGGATCATCTGGATCAGCTCGTCGTAGGGCTTCTCGGCGAACTCCTTCTGCACCCGTTCCAGACGGGCGGCCAGCGGCTTGAGGATGATGCCGCCCGCGGCGTCCGCCCGGCGCTCCCGGACCACGACGTGGGCGGCCAGATCCCGGGTCCGCCAGCCCTCGCACAGGGTGGGCGCCTCCGGACCGGCGTTCTCCAACAGATCGGCAAGCAGCAGGCGTTCGCGCTTCGCATGGGTAGACATACCTCCCACCCTAGGCCGTGACCACCAGGAATCCCGGGAACGGCCGCTCCCGCGGCCCGGCAGCCGTCCGCCCGGCGCTCGCCAGGAGGCAGAATGCGGGTATGGCCAGCACTCCCGCACCCAGCACGCCGCCCGCCGGCTCACCGCTCGATCCGGCTGTCGCCGCCCGTCTGCGGCGGAACGCCGAGGGCCTGTTCCCCGCCGTCGCCCAGCAGTACGACACCGGTGAGGTCCTGATGCTCGGCTGGATGGACGACGAGGCGCTGCACCGGACGCTCACCACAGGCCGCTGCACCTACTGGAGCCGCAGCCGCGGCGAGTACTGGGTCAAGGGCGACACCTCCGGCCACGTCCAGCACGTCAGAGCGGTGGCGCTGGACTGTGACGGCGACACGGTCCTGGTCCAGGTGGACCAGGTCGGCGCCGCCTGCCACACCGGGGAGCGCACCTGTTTCGACGCCGACCGGCTGCCGCTCGGGCAGTAGGCTCCGCAGGCATGACGACTGAGGACCTCGACACCTTCCGGGTACGGGCGAAGGACCGCCGGGTGATCCCGGTCACCCGGCGCCTGCTCGCTGACGGCGACACCCCCATCGGGCTGTACCGCAAGCTCGCCGCGGAACGGCCCGGCACCTTCCTGCTGGAGTCCGCGGAGAACGGGCGCACCTGGTCCCGCTACTCCTTCATCGGGGTGCGCAGCGCCGCCGCGCTCACGGTGCGGGAAGGCCGCGCCCACTGGCTGGGCACCCCGCCGGTCGGGCTGCCCACCACCGGCGACCCGCTGCAGGCGCTGCGGCAGACCGTCGAGGCACTGCACACCCCCCGCGACCCCAGCCTGCCCCCGTTCACCGGCGGCATGGTCGGTTACCTCGGCTACGACGTGGTGCGCCGCCTCGAACGGATCGGGGAGAGCACCGTTGACGATCTGCGGCTGCCCGAAATGACCATGCTGCTCGCCACCGACCTCGCGGTGCTCGATCACCGCGACGGGACCGTGCTGCTGATCGCCAACGCCGTCAACCACAATGACCTGGACACCGGGGTCGACGAGGCTCATGCCGACGCGGTGGCCCGGCTCGACGCCATGACCGCCGACCTCGCCAGGCCCTCGCCCGGCGGCGCCGCGGCGCTGCCTCCCTCCGAGGTGCCGGACTTCACCGCCCGCTGGGGCGGGGAGGCGTTCCGGGAGGCGGTCGACGACATCAAGGAGCGCATCCGGGCCGGCGACGCCTTCCAGGTCGTCCCCTCCCAGCGGTTCGAAACCCCCTGCGAGGCCAGTGCGCTCGACGTCTACCGGGTGCTGCGGGCCACCAACCCCAGCCCTTACATGTATCTGTTGCGGCTGCCCGGTGAGGGGGGCCCGGACAGTGAGGGAGGGTTCGACATCGTCGGCTCCAGCCCCGAGGCGCTGGTGAAGGTCGACGACGGGCAGGCGCTGCTGCACCCCATCGCCGGCACCCGGCCGCGGGGTGACACTCCGCAGGAGGACGCCGCCCTCGGTGAGGAGCTGATGGCCGACCCCAAGGAGCGGGCGGAGCACCTCATGCTGGTGGATCTCGGCCGCAATGACCTGGGCCGGGTCTGCCGTCCGGGCAGCGTCGAGGTGGTCGACTTCATGTCCCTGGAGCGCTACAGCCACGTGATGCACATCGTGTCCACGGTGACGGGCCGGCTCGCGCCGGGCCGCACCGCGTTCGACGCGCTGACCGCCTGTTTCCCCGCGGGCACCCTCTCCGGGGCACCCAAGCCACGGGCCCTGCAGATCATCGAGGAGCTGGAACCGACCCGGCGCGGGGTCTACGGCGGCTGCGTCGGCTACCTGGACTTCGCGGGCGATGCCGACACCGCCATCGCCATCCGCACCGCCGTGCTGCGGGACGGCACCGCCTACGTGCAGGCGGGGGCCGGGGTGGTTGCCGACTCCGACCCGGTGGCCGAGGACACCGAGTGCCGGAACAAGGCCGCGGCCGTCCTGAGGGCGATCGGCACGGCCCGGAAGTTGCGCGGTAGCGTGGACGGGTGACCCGCGAGCCCTCCTCCCGCAGCCCCCGCGCCTCCCGTCGTGCCCTCGGCCTCGCGCTGCTCTGCGGAGCGTTCGGGGCCGCGGCCGTGCTCATCGCGGCCGGCCAGACCTGGGCCGAGGGGACGGCCACGGCCACCGGTGGTGAACTGCGCGTCACAGCCGACGGCAGCGCCGTCTCCGGGCTCCCCAGCGCTCTGGCCCTGGTGGGTCTCGCCGCCCTGGTCGCGGTGTTCGCCGTGCGCCGGACCGGTCGGCGGGTCGTCGCCGCGGTGCTTGCCCTGAGCGGTGCCGGTATCCTCGCCGCCGCTCTGCGGGACCTCGGCGACACCGCCGCTCTGGAGCACCGTGCCGCCGAGGCGACCGGCCTGGCCTCGGCCGCGGTCACCGGGGTGAGCCACACCGGCTGGCCGTGGGTGTCCGCCCTCGGCGGCGTGCTGCTGCTCTGCGCCGGTCTGCTGGCCCTCGTGTACGGCCGGCACTGGCCGGCGATGTCCAGCCGGTACGAGCGCGCGGAGCGCCGTGCCCCGCGGGGCGGGAGCGATCCGGACAAGCCCGAGGACCTCTGGAAGGCCCTGGACCGCGGTGAGGACCCCACCTGACCGGGAGGTCCGGTGCAAGGGCCGCGAAACGGGTGTGCACAATGGTTCCGGCGCATCCCGGCGCGCACCCCGTTAGCCGAACCACCGAGGAGCACATCATGGCGGGCAACAGCCACGGTCACGGAAACAACCCTGCTGCCTGGACCTGCGTCATCATCATCCTGCTCGGCTTCACCGTCGGTGCTGTCTTCATGGTGATGGCCGAACCCCTCGGTGTCGTGGCCGGGCTCGTGGTGATCGTCCTCGGGGTCGTCGTCGGTCTGGTGATGAACGCCATGGGTCTGGGGGAGCCGAAGGCCGTGCGGGAGGGCCGTCCGCAGCCGGCCGAGGAAGGCCCCGACACCGGATCCGACCGGATCGTGGTCACAGCCCGCGACTGAGATCCTTCTCTCGCGCGGCGGCTTTCGGCGCGGTACCCGCTCACCCGATCGGTACCGCGCCTTTTGCCTGTCCCCGTTCCGTGGACGAGGCTGGGACCGTGCGTGCGGCCCGTGCGGCGATCACCCGGCTCACCGCACCGCTGGCGGCGCTGGCCGCCGCCGGTGCCGCCACCGCGTGGGTTGCCCTGACGGACCCGAACGAGCCGGGTGGTTACCCGGCCTGCCCCGTTCCGGCTCTCACCGGTGTGTTCTGCCCCGGCTGCGGAGGTCTGCGCAGTGTGCACGCCCTCACCCGGGGGGACGCGGCCGCTGCCCTGAGTGCGAACACCCTGGTGGTGGCGGGGTGCGCGGTACTCGCGGTCGTGTGGGCCGGCTGGCTGGTGCAGGCCGTTCGTGGCCGGCCGCTCGCGCTCCCCGACCCGCGACCCGTCCACTTCTGGCTGCTGGGCGGGCTGGTGATGTTGTTCACAGTGCTGCGCAATCTCCCGGGCGGAGCGGCGCTGGCACCCTGAACCGCTTCGCCCCCCATGTCCGGTATATGGGATACCGTCCGGGTGGGTGCGGGACCTCGGTCCGGCGGCGGATACCATCATGGGTGAGGGACCGGGTACGGATCCGGAAGACCGGCCGAGGACTGGGCGGTCACCGGAGCCGCCGACGGACCCGATCGTCTCCTGTATGTTCCCGCGCTTCGCGGGCCGTACGTCACCGGAACTCGAACAGGAAGGGGCCGCTCGCGTGAGTGTTCTCGACGAGATCATCGACGGAGTCCGCGCCGACCTTGCCGAGCGGCAGGAGCGTGTCAGCCTCGACGATCTCAAGCAGACCGCCGCGAAGGCCCCGCGGCCGAGGGACGGCGAGGCCGCTCTCCGCAGTGACGGCGTCACCGTGATCTGCGAGGTCAAGCGGTCCAGCCCGTCCAAAGGTGCGCTGGCCGCCATCGCCGACCCGGCAGGGCTCGCCGCCGACTACGAGGCGGGCGGCGCCGCCGTCATCTCCGTGCTCACCGAGCAGCGGCGCTTCGGCGGCTCCCTCGCCGACCTCGAAGCGGTCCGGGCCCGGGTGGACATCCCGGTGCTTCGCAAGGACTTCATCGTCACGGCCTACCAGCTGTGGGAGGCCCGTGCGCACGGCGCGGACCTGGTCCTGCTGATCGTGGCCGCTCTGGAGCAGGAGGCACTCGTGTCGCTCGTGGAGCGGGCCGAGTCCCTGGGGCTGACTCCGCTGGTCGAGGTGCACGACGAGGAGGAAGTGCAGCGGGCGGTCGACGCCGGGGCGCGGATCATCGGGGTGAACGCCCGCAACCTGAAGACGCTCGAGGTGGACCGCGGCACGTTCGCCCGGGTGGCCCCGGAGATTCCCGACCACCTGGTGAAGATCGCCGAGTCCGGTGTCCGCGGCCCGCACGACCTGATCGCCTACGCCCACGACGGTGCGGACGCGGTGCTGGTGGGCGAGTCGCTGGTGACCGGCCGCGACCCCCGGGCCGCCGTCGCCGACCTGGTCGCCGCCGGCACCCACCCCGCCCTGCGATCGGGGCGCTGACCATGAGGACCTGCCCCGCGGTGGATCCGGCTTTCGCGCGCCTGGCGCGCGGCTGCCGCCCGCGGGGCTGCCGTGCGCCCGCCCGCCGGGTGCGGGGGCGCCGGGTGCGCTATCACATCGGCTCCGAGCCCGGGCAGATCAACGGGATGCGATGGCATCGCTGAGCCGGCCGCTCAGCACCGCCCCGTCACCGTCCGCTTTTCCTTTCCTGCCCGAAGGGCTGCCGCATGTCCGAAAGCTTCTTCCTGCCCGATACCGAAGGCCGGGTTCCCACCGCAGAGGGCTACTTCGGTGCCTTCGGCGGGATCTTCGTCCCGGAGGCCCTGCGGGCCGCCGTGGAGGAGGTCGCCGCCGAGTACGACAAGGCCAAGAACGATCCTGCCTTCGCCGCCGAGCTCAATGACCTGCTGGTCAACTATTCCGGCCGTCCGACCGCGCTCACCGAGGTCCCGCGCTTCGCCGAGCACGCGGGCGGCGCCCGGGTCTTCCTCAAGCGGGAGGACCTCAACCACACCGGCTCGCACAAGGTCAACAATGTCCTCGGCCAGGCCCTGCTCACCCGCCGGATGGGCAAGACCCGGGTGATCGCCGAGACCGGGGCCGGCCAGCACGGCGTCGCCACTGCCACCGCCTGCGCCCTGTTCGGCCTCGAATGCGTCATCTACATGGGCGAGATCGACACCGAACGGCAGGCCCTGAACGTGGCCCGGATGCGGATGCTCGGCGCCCGGGTGGTGCCGGTGACCTCCGGCAGCCGCACCCTGAAGGACGCCATCAACGAGGCGTTCCGGGACTGGGTCGCCAACGTCGACCGCACCCACTACCTCTTCGGCACGGTTGCCGGTCCGCACCCGTTCCCCGCACTGGTCCGTGACTTCCACCGGGTGATCGGCACCGAGGCCCGCCGGCAGATCCTGGAGCGCGCCGGGCGGCTGCCGGACGCGGTGGCCGCCTGCGTCGGCGGCGGTTCGAACGCCATCGGCCTGTTCCACGCGTTCATCCCCGACGAGAACGTGCGGCTGGTCGGCCTGGAGGCCGCCGGGCACGGCGTCGCCTCGGGGGAGCACGCCGCCACCCTGACCGCCGGCGAGCCGGGCATCCTGCACGGCTCGCGGAGCTACGTCCTGCAGGACGACGAGGGCCAGATCACCGAGCCGTACTCCATCTCGGCCGGGCTCGACTACCCCGGCATCGGCCCCGAGCACGCGTACCTCAAGGACAGCGGGCGCGGTGAGTACCGCCCCGTCACCGACGAGGAGGCGATGCAGGCGCTGCTGCTGCTGTCCCGCACCGAGGGCATCATCCCCGCGATCGAGAGTGCCCATGCGCTGGCCGGCGCCCTCGACCTGGGCCGTGAGCTCGGCCCGGAGGCGCTCCTCCTGGTCAATCTCTCCGGGCGCGGCGACAAGGACATGGACACCGCGGCCCGCTATTTCGGGCTGTACGACGGCGAGGGGGACGCGAAGTGAGCGACGGACACGGCAGTATCGAACTGCTGCGGAGCACCCTGGCGAATGCCAGGCGCGAGGACCGGGCCGCCCTCATCGGCTATTTCCCGGCCGGGTTCCCCACCGTCGACGGTGGTATCGCTGCCGTCACGGCGATGGTCGAGGGCGGCTGCGACATCATCGAGATCGGCCTGCCGCACAGCGACCCGGTGCTCGACGGCCCGGTCATCCAGACCGCCGACGACATCGCCCTGCGCGGCGGTGTGCGGATCGCCGACGTCCTGCGCACGGTCCGGGAGGTGCACACGGCAACCGGCGCGCCCGTGCTGTGCATGACCTACTGGAACCCGGTGGACCGGTACGGGCCGGAGCGCTTCGCCGCCGAGCTGGCCGAGGCCGGGGGAGCGGGCTGCATCCTGCCGGACCTGCCCGTGGAGGAGTCCGGCGACTGGCAGAAGGCCGCCCAGCTGCACGGCCTGGCCACCGTCTTCGTCGTCGCCCCCAGCAGCCGGGACCAGCGGATCGCCACGATCACCGCGGCGGGCAGCGGATTCGTCTACGCCGCTTCCCTCATGGGGGTCACCGGCACCCGGGAATCGGTCAGCCACGAGGCCCAGGACCTGGTCCGGCGCACCCGGGCGACCACCGGCCTTCCGGTCTGTGTGGGCCTGGGAGTCTCCGACGCCGGACAGGCCGCCGAGGTGGCCCGGTTCGCCGACGGGGTGATCGTCGGCACCGCTTTCGTGAAGCGGGTGCTCGACCATGCCGACGATCCGGAGGCCGGCCGGCGTGCCGTCCGTGAGCTTGCCGGGGAGCTGGCCGCGGGCGTCCGCCGGACCTGACCGCCGGCCCGGCCGGAATCCCGTGCACTGCGGACTCCGGCCGGGCGCACGCACCGTCGGACCGGCGCCCGCCCGGCCGCGGGCCGGTCCGCCGCACCGGAAGCCGGCCGGCCGCACGGCGCGGCCCCCACGGATCGGCCCTCCAGGCACTAGCGTTGCGGGCATGCGCGTACTGGTCACCGGAGGAGCCGGCTTCATCGGCTCGCACATCGTCGACGCCCTGCTGACCGCCGGTCACGTACCGGTGGTGCTGGACACCCTCCCCCGCAGCCACCACCTGCCGGACGTCCCCTGGTTCCAGGCGGACGTCCGGGACGCGGAGCTGGTGGCACGTGCCCTGGCCGGGGTGGACGCGGTCTGTCATCAGGCGGCGATGGTGGGCCTGGGGAAGGACTTCGCGGACGCCCCCGCGTACGTGAGCTGCAACGACCTGGGCACCGCCGTCCTGCTGGGCGCGATGGCCGAGGCGGGCGTCCGCGATCTGGTGCTGGCCGGCTCCATGGTGGTTTACGGGGAGGGCCGTTACGACTGCCCGCGGCACGGCGTCGTACGTCCCGGCCCGCGGGACGTCGCCGACCTGGCGGCGGGCCGTTTCGAGCCGCTGTGCCCGCACTGCAAGGAGCAACTGGTCCCCGGTCTGGTGGGCGAGGACGCGCCGACGGACCCTCGCAACGTCTATGCCACGACCAAGCTGGCGCAGGAACACCTGGCCGCCTCCTGGGCGCGCTCCACCGACGGGCGGGCCGTCAGCCTCCGCTACCACAATGTCTACGGCGACCGGATGCCACGTGACACACCGTACGCCGGGGTCGCCTCCTTCTTCCGGTCCGCCCTGGAGCGGGGCGAAGCGCCGCAGGTTTTCGAGGACGGGGCGCAGCGCCGGGACTTCGTGCATGTGGAGGACGTGGCAGCGGCGAATGTGGTGGCGCTCGCCGCCCTGCCGGAGCGGCCGGCGGGCACCCTGCGGGCGTACAACACGGGCAGCGGTGATCCGCACACCGTGGGCGAGATGGCGCGTGAGCTGGCGGTCGCTCACGGCGGCCCGGAACCGCGGATCACCGGTGAGTACCGGCTGGGGGACGTGCGGCACATCACCGCCTCCTCCCAGCGGCTGCGCGAGGAGCTGGGCTGGCGGCCCCGGGTCGCCTTCGCCGAGGGCATGGCCCGCTTCGCGCTCGCACCGCTGCGCGGCGAGGAGCCGCGACGCGGGATCACCGGGGCGTCCTGACGGTCCGCCGTCGTGGCGCGAGCGGTCTTCTGGTCTGACCAGGGTCGGGACCCCGGTCTCCCCCGGGTCAGTGGCGGGCAAGGTCCGGGCGGGCGGCGGGCAGCGTCACCTCGAAGCGGCAGCCGCCCGGCACGTTGCGGACTCCGGTGGTGCCGCGGTGCGCCTCGACGATGCCGCGCACGATGGCCAGCCCGAGCCCTGCCCCGGCCGGCGGGGTGCGGGCATCCTCCCCGCGCCAGCCGGGGTCGAACACCCGGGGCAGATCCTTCGCCGGTATGCCTCCGCAGCCGTCCGTGACCGACAGCACGACGGAGTCTCCGCGGCGGCCCGCCGCCACCGCGACCGTCCCGTCCGCTGGGGTCCGGCGGATTGCGTTGACCAGCAGATTGGCGAGTACCCGGCTCATCTCCCTGCCGTCCACCTCCACCGGGACCGGCTCCACCCCGCGGTCGGCGAGCAGCACCCCGCGTTCCCGCGCCAGCGGGTCGGCCCCGGCTATGGCGTCGCTGATCAGGTCGTAGACCGACATCCGGGCGGGCGTCAGCGCCAGCGACCCGGCCTGGATCCGGGACAGCGCGAACAGGTCTCCGACCATGTCGCTGAGCCGTTCCACCTCGCTGCGGATCTGCTGGTGGTAGCGGTCCGGGTCCTCGGCGATGCCGTCCTCCAGCGCTTCGGCCATGGCGCGCAGCCCGGCCAGCGGTGAGCGCAGGTCGTGGGAGATCCAGGCGACCAGCTCACGGCGGGAGGACTCCAGAGCCTGCTCCCGCTCCCGGGAGCGGGTCAGCTGGTCATGAGTGACGGTCAGCTGCCGGGCCAGAGAGGCCAGCTCCGCGGGCATCGGTACGCTGGGCAGGGCGAACCCGCCGCCCTCACCGAGGGTCCGGGCTGCCCGTTCCAGCGCCCGGTGTCCGGTGCTCACCCAGCGCCCCAGCAGTAAGGCGGTGACGGTGGCGGCCAGCGCGGCCACCGCACCGACCGTGGTCACGACGGCCAGATCGTGCCGGGAGAGGAACATCGACCGGGCCACCGACAGTGTCCCCGCGAGCATGGCGCCGACGGTGACGGCAGTCAGGACGGCCAGGGACACGGCGACCGGACGCCGCCGCACGGCCAGCAGCACCAGTGCGCCCGCCGCTCCGGCGGCGGCTGCCCCGACCGCGGCGTGCAGGGCGATCACCAGCAGCTCGCGCGCCGCCTGTTCGTTCACGGCCCTCCCTCTTGCTCCTGCATGTGCCTCCGGATACCTGAGTACCTGTGTACCGCACTCAGGGAAAGCCGCCCGCCATCGGTGCTCCCTGGTCAGCCCTCACCGTCGAAGCGGTAGCCGACCCCCCAGACCGTGGTGATCAGCCGGGGTCGTGCGGGGTCGTGCTCGACCTTGTGCCGCAGCCGCCGCACATGCACGGTCACGGTCGACAGGTCACCGAAGTCCCACCCCCAGACCGTGGTCATGAGCTCCTCACGGCTGAAGGCCCGGCCCGGGTGCCGCAGGAAGT
The DNA here is from genome assembly GCF_028200735.1 of Streptomyces sp. ACA25. Taxonomy (GTDB): domain Bacteria; phylum Actinomycetota; class Actinomycetes; order Streptomycetales; family Streptomycetaceae; genus Streptomyces. Next base: position 247,170 of record NZ_JAQKPV010000007.1, on the reverse strand, counting down.
GGGCCAGCAGATCGAACTCACGGAGCGTCAGCGTGAGCAGTCCCCGGGCGTCCCGGGCGTACCGGGCCGCCGGGTCCAGCGTGATGCCCCCGCCGTGCAGCAGCTCACCCCCCGGTGCTGCCGGACCGGTGCGCCGCAGCACGGAGGCCACCCGCAGCACCAGCTCGCGAGGGCTGAAGGGCTTGGTCACGTAGTCGTCCGCCCCCACCTCCAGCCCGAGAATGCGGTCCTCCTCGTCGCCACGGGCGGTCAGCATGACGACCGGCACCGGTCCCTTGGCCCGCAGCCGCCGGCACACCTGCAGGCCGTCCAGCCCGGGCAGCATCAGGTCGAGCACGACCAGGTCCGGAGGCGTGGCAGCAGCCCGGTCCAGAGCCCCGGGCCCGTCCGAGGCACGGTCCACCAGGAAACCCGCCCGGTCGAGATAGGTGGTGACCACCTCGGTCACCGTGGGGTCGTCGTCCACGACGAGGACGCGCTGCTGCGGCTGATCCATGCGGCGAGTCTCACCTCAAGAGCTGGGGAAAATCCGGACATGCGCGGCGCCGGATGCGACGTCAGAATTCCGTAAGATGCTAGCGTCCCGTTATGTTCCTGTTGTCTTCGTAGGGTAAGGGGAATGACTCACTCCCCACCTGAACACGGCCACCTCGGCGACATCGTGCTGCCGTGCCTGAACGAGTCGGAGGCCCTGCCCTGGGTGCTCAACCGGATTCCGGACGGCTGGCGGGCGGTGGTCGTGGACAACGGCTCCACCGATGGATCGGCCCGGATCGCCGAACGGCTCGGCGCGACGGTCGTCCACGAGCCCCGCAAGGGATTCGGCTCCGCCTGCCACGCCGGCCTGCTGGCCGCCGAGTCCGAACTCGTCGCCTTCTGCGACTGCGACGCCTCCCTCGACCCTTCGGAGGTGGCGCGGGTGGCACAGCCGGTGGCGGCAGGGGACGCCGACCTGGTGCTGGCCAGGCGCCGCCCCACCGGCCGGGGTGCCTGGCCGCTGCACGCCCGCGCCGGGAACCTCGCCCTCTCCGTGCTGGTCCGCCGGCGCACCGGTGTACGGCTCCGCGACCTCGGACCGATGCGGGTGGCCCGGCGAAAGGACCTGCTGGGCCTGGAGCTTACGGACCGGCGCAGCGGGTACCCGCTGCAAATGGTGGTCCGGGCTGCGGACTCAGGCTGGCGTATCGAGGAGACAGAAGTGCCCTACCGACCGCGGACCGGCCGGTCCAAGGTGACCGGAACCTGGCGGGGAACCTGGCAGGCCGTTCACGACATGCGGGCGGTGCTCAAGTGAAGGCCGTGGCTCCCCGGGGAGCCACCACTCTCCTCGTGATCGCCAAAGAGCCGCTCCCCGGCCGGGTCAAGACCCGGCTCACCCCGCCCTTCAGCCCGCAGCAGGCGGCCCGGCTCGCGGAGGCCTCGCTCGCCGACACCCTGGACACCGTGCTCCGGGTGCCCGCCGCCCGCCGCGTCCTGGTACTCGAGGGCCGCCCCGGCCCCTGGCTCCCCCCGGGGTTCGAGGTGGTCCCGCAGGCCACCGGCGGCCTGGACGAGCGGATCGCCGCGGCGTTCGCCGGCTGCGCCGGACCAGCTCTGCTGATCGGCATGGACACCCCGCAGGTCACGCCCGCGCTGCTCGCCCCGGCCACCGGCCCCGGCGGCTGGCCGACCCCCTGCACCGCCTGGATCGGCCTTGCCGAGGACGGCGGCTTCTGGGCTCTCGGGATGGCCCGGCCCGATCCGGCACTGGTGCGCGGCGTCCCGATGTCCACCTCCGTCACCGGCCGGGAGCAGCTGCGCAGACTGACCGGGGCCGGGCTGGACGTGCACCGGCTGCCCGAACTGCGGGACATGGACACCGCCCAGGACGCCGCGGTCATCGCCCGGATCGCGGTCGGCCGGCGGTTCCCCGCAGCGCACGCAGGCACCCGGGAGGGCGCCACCACATGACCCTCACCCCATCCCGGGCTCCCGACCGCCCGGCGCCGGCCTGGGCCGCCGACCCCTACACCGAGGCCCTGCTGGCCGGCCGCGGCCCGCTGTACCTCGAGCGGGCCGACGGCTGGCTGCTGCCGCTGGACGTGTCCCGTTGGTGTGCCGGCCCGGACCCCGCCGACCGGTCCGTGCTGCGGCGCTGCCGGGGCAGCGTGCTGGACATCGGCTGCGGGCCCGGCCGGATCGTCACCCATCTGGCCCGCCGGGGCCATCAGGTGCTCGGCATCGACGTGACCCCGGCGGCCGTCGAACGGACCGTCAGCAGTGGCGGCAGCGCGCTGCTCGCCTCGGTCTTCGAGCCGCTGCCGCGCGAAGGCCACTGGACCAGCGCGCTGCTGCTCGACGGCAACATCGGCATCGGAGGCGACCCCGGTGCCCTGCTGGAGCGGATCCGGTCGGTGACCGCCCCGGGCGGTGCGCTGTTCGTCGAGGCCGCAGCCGCGGAGGTCGACGAACGGGTCGAGGCCCGGCTGGTCAATGACCGCGGTCACCGGGGCTCGGCATTCCGCTGGGCGCGGGTCGGCCTCCGCGCGCTGAGGGCCCACGCGGGGCGCGCCGGGTGGACCGAGACGGGTCAGTGGACGGCTCACGGCCGCCCTTTCGTGGAGCTGCGCTGCCCGCGCTGACCGCCGCGCCGTACCTCCCGCCACCACAGCACGGCGGTGACCAGGGCGATTCCCGCGAGCACCAGCGTCAGGTTCCGGGGGTAGTCCAGCGGGAGTGCGGTCGGATCGCGCGGCGGGCCGGGCCGGAGGAGCGCCGGCAGCGTGATCAGGGTCACGCAGCCGGCCACCAGCAGCCCGCCGCGCACCGGCCGCCCGGCCGGCAGGCGCCACAGGGCCCAGCCCGCCAGCAGGACCAGCGGGGCCAGCAGCAGGTCGTGCAGCACCACCACGCCCGCCAGCCAGGGCACCACCCGCAGGGCCGCCGTCACCTCCCGGCCGCCGTCCGTCAGGTACCAGGCACCCAGCCCCATCAGCAGGATGCCCACCGACCCCAGCCCCAGGCGCAGCACCCTCACGGCAGCACCTCGATCCGGGTGACCCACTTGGTCTGCCACACCCCCGGCCGGTTGGGTGCGATGATCCGGGCCGGAAATCCGTGATTCGCCGACAGCGTCTCGTCGTTGACCCGCAGGGCCAGCAGGGTCAGCGGATCCCGCGCGTAGCCGGGTCCCATCTCCATCACCGAGAAGGCGCCCCTGGTCTGCAGGGACACCACCCGCACGAAGGCGTCGGCCGGGGCGCCCGCGAGGTCCAGCAGGTCCCGGATCCGCACCCCGTCCCACCGGGCCGAGGCACTCCACCCCTCCACGCAGGCGATGGGCAGCCGTTCCCGGTGGGACGGGAGTGCGCCGAGTTCCGCCAGCGACAGCTCGTAGGCCCGCGGGCCGTCCACCCGCAGCCGCCAGGTGTCCGTGGCCACCGCCTCCCCGGTGACGCCTGCGGCGGCTGCCGTGCGGTTCACCGGCAGCCCCTGCTCGGTGTGGTCCGGATGCCGGGGGGCCAGCAGGTTCAGGGGCCGCAGCGGCGCGGCCGACTGCCCCGCGGTCAGCAGGGTCACCGTGCCCACCGCCGCCCCCATCCCCAGCAGCAGGGAGCGGCGGTCGCCGGCGTCCGCCGCCGGCAGTTCCCGGCTGCCGGGGCCGTCCTTCCGCCAGTGCGCGGTGATCTCCGGGGCCTTCACCGCCAGGTGCAGCAGCAGGGCGCCGACCAGTACCCAGGCGAGCGCCCAGTGCACCGGCCGGAAGGAGAACGGCCAGGGGTACCACTGCACGATGTTGACCAGGCCCAGGACCACCTCGAGCAGTGCCGCGGACACCAGGACGGCCACCGACAGCCGTTCCAGCGCGTGCCGCACCGAGCGGACCGGAGGCCGCACGAACAGCCGTGGATACACCGCCCACAGCTTCACCAGCAGCAGCGGAACCAGCGCGATGCCGGTGGCCACGTGCAGCCCCTGGGTCACCCGGTAACCCGACACCGGACGGGACGGCAGCCGGGGCGCCAGCCAGCCCGGCGGGGTCTGCAGGAGGTGACTGATCAGCCCGGTCACGAAACACACCAGGACGCCGGCGGCCAGCCAGCGGCCGACGGCGGTGGCGGTGCGGGGTTCGTGCAGTCTGCCGCGGAACCGCGGCCACCACCGTGTCACCACGGTCACCGGGATCTCACCACCCGGTGAAGAGCAGATGGTTGACGGTGAGTGCCACCGCTGCCTGGGCGGCCAGCCACCCCCGGTGCCAGCCGCGCGGCAGCAGGGCGGTGGCGGGCACGGCCCAGAGGACGAAAGGGAGCCAGATCCGTTCCGTCTCCGCCTTGCCCATACCGGAAAGACTCGCCAGCAGCATGATCAGCACGGCGGCCGAGACCAGCAGGATCAGCGCGGTGCGGCCGGAGACCGGACGGCGTTCCCGCCACAGCGACCGCACCCCCTCCCGGGCGGTGTCCGGCAGGGCCACCGCGGCCCGGCGCAGGCCGACGACGGTCGCGGTCCCGGCGGTCACCACCTGCGTGGCCAGGTTGGCCCACACGAAGTACTCGTACGGACGCAGCCGGGCCGCCCCCTGGTAGTAGCGCTCGACCAGCAGGAAGTACCCGTCGAACCACCAGAAGCCGGCCGCGGTGAACACCGCGACCCAGGCCAGCACGCCGAGCACGAGCCACGGCAGCGGACGCCAGGTCCGCGCCGCCAGCAGGACTGTCAGCCCCAGCAAACCCATGAGTACCAGCCCGTAGGACAGGTAGAGCAGGAGCCCGAACAGCAGTCCGGATCCGAGCGCCGCAGCGCGCGGCCACCGGGTCCGGCCGGTGGCCGACAGGGCCAGCAGGGCGATCGCCCAGGCGGCCACGGCGGCGAACCAGGCGTCGGCCGACACCCCCATCCACACCGCGGCGGGTACCAGGACCATGAAGGGCGCCGCCCTGCGGGCGAGATCCTCCCCGGCCAGGGTGCGCACGGTGACGAGCACGGCCGCCGCGGCGGTGGCGGCGGTCACCAGGACGAACATCGCGGCCCAGGCCCCGCCGCCCAGCCCGATCCGGTCCAGGCCGGAGAAGGTCAGCAGCGCGGCCGGCGGGTGCCCGGCCACATGCACCGGCCAGTTGTCCGGCGAGGTGAGCAGGATGTGGTCGGTGTAGGTGCGCAGGAAGTGCCCGACGTCCTCGGTGCGGTCCACCGCCGCCAGGTATTCGTGGCGGGCCTCCAGACGTCCGGCGATCCCGCGCTGCCAACCGTCGATCATGGCCAGGGAGAACATCCAGGCCAGCGAGCCGGCGACGGAGACCCCGAGCAGCCGGCCCCAGCTGAGCCGCTGTGCGAGGGAGGGCCCGTGGAGGACCGTCACTCCCGCGACGACCAGCGCCATCGGGGTGCCGGGGCCCAGATGCGGATCCCACCACGCGTACAGCGGCGGCCAGTGCAGAAAGAGCCGGCCGTCGGTGTTGACGGCGACACCGACGACGGCCGCCGTCGCGAAGAGCAGCACCGCCACGGACGCGGTGATCAGGTCGGCCCGCAGCCCGGTGGGGCCCGGCTCGTGGTCGGCCGGGTCCGGGGAAGCCTTCGGAGTCGTCGGAACGGTCACCTGTCTCAGGCTAGGCCGCCGAGGCGTGCCCGGGCGGCGGCGACGGGCCGACGTCACCACATCGTCAGATCTCCCGTGTCCTGATCAGGGCGGATTCGTTGATCCAGTACATGAGCGAGAACACTGGTGAGGGCAAGCGGACCGCCCGGGAACGGCTGCACGCGGAGCGGGAGCGCGAGGAAGCCGCGCGCAAGCGGCTGCGCACCGTCAAGGTGCTGGGGGCGGCAGGGTCCGTGGTGGTGCTGGCCGGGATCGTCGGCTATGTGGTGGCCGGTGCGGGCGGTGACGGCGAGGAGAGCAGCCTGCCGGCGGCGTCCCCCATCTCCCAGGGGCAGGCGGAGGCCCCGGCGACTCTCACCGTCTACGAGGACTTCCGGTGTCCGGCCTGCGCCCAGTTCGAGGGGGCGTTCAAGGACACCATCCGCGACCTGGAGAAGGAGGGGAAGCTGAGGACCGAGTACCACTCCGTCACCATCATCGACGAGGGCCGGGGCGGTACGGGCTCGATGAACGCGGCGAATGCCGTGGCCTGTGCCCGGGACGAGGGCCGGTTCACCGAGTACCACGACGCGCTCTTCGCCCACGAGGCCGACGAGGCCGCCGACCCGTTCGCCGACAAAAATTTGCTGCTGGAGCTGGCCGGCGGGGTCGAGGGCCTCGACACCGACACGTTCCGCGGTTGCGTCATGGACGGCGCGCACGAGGGCTGGGTGGAGCGCCTGCACGAAGACTTCCTGGAGGCCGGACATGCAGGCACTCCCACTATTCTGCTGAACGGCGACAGCATCTTCGGCGACCCCGCCGACCCGCTGACCCCGGACCGCCTCCGTGAGCGTGTCGAGAAGATCGCCGCCGACGCCTCCTGACCGGTCCGGCTCCGGCAGCTGCGCCACGGTGGTGACAGCTGCCGGAGCCCCGACGGCCCCCGATGCACCGGCGGGATTCCATGGGGCGGGTGGGGCGCGGTAGCGTCGGGGCATCATGGAGATCCTTGCCTCAATTCCGAGCCCGGGCACGAGTGAGATTCATCTCGGGCCGCTGCCGTTGCGCGGCTATGCCGTGTGCATCATCGCGGGTGTGTTCCTCGCCATCTGGCTCGGCGGACGGCGGTGGGTGGCGCGGGGCGGGAAGCCTGGCACCGTCGCCGACATCGCGGTGTGGGCCGTGCCGTTCGGGCTGGTCGGCGCCCGGGTATACCACGTCGCCACGGACTACCAGCTGTACTTCGGCGAGGGGCGGGACTGGGTCGACGCTTTCCGTATCTGGGACGGCGGGATCGGCATCTGGGGCGCCATCGCGGGTGGTGCGCTGGGCGCGTGGTTCGCCTGCCGCCGTCGCGGCATCCCGCTGCCCGCTTTCGCCGACGCGGTCGCTCCGGGCATCGCGTTCGCCCAGGCGATCGGGCGCTGGGGCAACTGGTTCAACCAGGAGCTGTACGGCCGCCCCACGGATCTGCCGTGGGCGCTGGAGATCGACACCGCCCTCGGTATCGAAACCTTCCACCCCACGTTCCTCTACGAGTCGCTCTGGTGCATCGGGGTCGGAGCCCTGGTCATCTGGGCCGACCGCCGGTTCCGGCTCGGCCACGGCCGGGCGTTCGCGCTGTACGTCGCCGCCTACACGGTGGGCCGGTTCTGGATCGAGTACCTCCGGATCGACGAGGCCCACGAGGTGTTCGGGCTGCGGCTGAACAACTGGACCGCCGTCGCGGTCTTCCTCGCCGCGGTCGCCTACTTCGTGCTCTCCGCCCGCAGCCGCCCCGGCCGGGAGGACGTGGTCGAGCCCGGCGCGGGTGACGAGGCCCCGGACACCGGTGGTGAGCAGGCCGCCGACGCGGACGACAGCGGCAAGGGCGAGGCAGGTGCTGAGAGCTCCGGGAAGGCCGGGAGCGGCGAACCCGCCGGGGCCACGGCCGTCGACACCGTGGCGGCACCCGCCGGTACCAAGGCCGCCGCGGACACCGAGGAGGCCGCTTCCGGCGACGGCGACGGAGCCGCCGGCACCGCTTCCGGCACCGGGAAGGACACCGGCCCCGCCACGGACACCCGGAAGGACGCGGGGGACTCCAGCGGCGGCAAGGACTCCCGGGAAAGCTGACAGCAGTCCCACCTCACCGGTTGGGAGGTACCGTTTGTATGACGACGGTGCGTCCCGACCGGTGATTCTTGTTACCCGGCGGTTTCAAACCGCCGTCACGGGGCATATGCTCCCAGCCCGCGGGCAGTGAGGCCCGCGTCATTCCTACTCTCCGTGCGGTGTGAAACCGCCGGTTGCCCGTGTGGTTCGCGTGGTCTCGTCCGAAATGTGGACGCGAGTATCCCGCTTCGTGGGTGCTGAGCCATCGTGTAATCTGCACGAAAATTTTCGCGCCAGGGCCAACGTCGTCCCTGGGCAATCACCATTTGCCACAGACGACGACGGGAGAGCCGATGCGTTCTGCGTCCCATCCGGCCAAGCAGGGGATGTACGACCCGGCCAACGAGCACGACGCCTGCGGTGTCGGCTTCGTCGCCACTCTCACCGGTGTCCCCACCCACGAGCTCGTGGACCAGGCGCTCACCGTGCTGCGCAACCTGGAACACCGAGGTGCCACCGGCAGCGACCCCGACACCGGTGACGGTGCGGGCATCCTCCTGCAGGTCCCGGACCTCTTCCTGCGCGAGAACGTGTCCTTCCGGCTGCCGGCCGCCGGTGGCTACGCGGTCGGCATCGCCTTCCTCCCGGCCGCCCCCGGTGAGGCCGCAGCCGCCGCCGAGCGGATCGAGGCCATCGCCGCCGAGGAGCACCTGACGGTGCTCGGCTGGCGTGACGTCCCCGTGGCCCCGGAGCTGCTCGGCGCCGCCGCCCGGGAGGTCATGCCCGCGTTCCGGCAGCTGTTCGTCGCGGACGCCGAAGGTGAGCGGGAGGGCTTGGCCCTGGACCGCTTGGCCTTCGTGCTGCGCAAGCGCGCCGAGCGCGAGGCCGGGGTGTACTTCCCCTCGCTCTGCGCCCGGACCATCGTCTACAAGGGCATGCTCACCACCGGCCAGCTCGAGCCCTTCTTCCCCGACCTCTCCGACCGCCGACTGGCCTCCGCGGTCGCACTGGTGCACTCCCGGTTCTCCACCAACACCTTCCCCAGTTGGCCGCTGTCCCACCCCTACCGGTTCGTCGCCCACAACGGTGAGATCAACACCGTCAAGGGCAACCGCAACTGGATGCGGGCCCGGGAGTCCCAGCTGGTCAGCGACCTCTTCGGGGACCAGCAGGCCCTGGAGCGGACCTTCCCCGTCTGCACCCCGGAAGCCTCCGACTCCGCCACCTTCGACGAGGTGCTGGAGCTGCTGCACCTGGGCGGCCGGTCGCTTCCGCACGCCGTCCTGATGATGGTCCCCGAGGCGTGGGAGAACCACGAGTCGATGGACCCGCAGCGCCGTGCCTTCTACCAGTTCCACTCCACCGTCATGGAGCCCTGGGACGGACCGGCCTGCGTCACCTTCACGGACGGCGTGCAGGTCGGCGCCGTCCTGGACCGCAACGGTCTGCGCCCGGGCCGGTACTGGGTCACCGACGACGGGCTGGTCGTACTGTCCTCCGAGGTCGGAGTCCTGGACATCGACCCGGCCCGGGTCGTGCGCAAGGGCCGGCTCCAGCCGGGCCGGATGTTCCTCGTCGACACCGCCGAGCACCGCATCATCGAGGACGACGAGATCAAGGCCGGGCTCGCCGCCGAGCACCCCTACGGCGAGTGGCTGGAGACCGGTCTGATCGGCCTGGCCGACCTGCCCGAGCGCGAGCACATCGTGCACACCCACGCCTCGGTCACCCGCCGCCAGCAGACCTTCGGCTACACCGAGGAAGAGCTGCGGGTGCTGCTCGTCCCGATGGCCAAGGCCGCCATGGAACCCATCGGCTCCATGGGCACCGACACCCCCATCGCCGTCCTCTCGGACCGGCCACGGCTGATCTTCGACTACTTCACCCAGCTGTTCGCGCAGGTCACCAACCCGCCGCTGGACGCCATCCGGGAAGAGCTGATCACCTCCCTGCACTCCTCCCTGGGCCCGCAGGGCAACCTGCTCGAGCCCACCGCGGCGTCCTGCCGCAGCGTCAACCTGCCGTTCCCGGTGATCGACAACGACGAGCTGGCCAAGCTCATCCACGTCAACGCCGACGGCAACCTCCCGGGCTTCGAGTCCACCACCCTCTCCGGTCTGTACCGGGTGGCCGGCGGAGGCCGGGCGCTGGCCGACCGCCTCGCCGAGATCTGCGCCGAGACGGACGCCGCGATCGCCGACGGCGCCCGCATCATCGTGCTCTCCGACCGGCACTCCGACGCCGAGCACGCCCCCATCCCCTCGCTGCTGCTCACCTCCGCGGTGCACCACCACCTGATCCGGACCAAGCAGCGCACCCAGGTGGGCCTGCTCATCGAGGCCGGTGACGTCCGCGAGGTCCACCACGTCGCGCTGCTCATCGGCTACGGCGCGGCCGCCGTCAACCCGTACCTGGCCATGGAGTCGGTCGAGGACCTGGTGCGGGCCGGCACCTTCTTCCAGGACGTGCCCGGCCTGGAGCCCGAGGCGGCCATCCGCAACCTGATCAAGGCGCTCGGCAAGGGCGTGCTGAAGGTCATGTCCAAGATGGGCATCTCCACCGTCGCCTCCTACCGGGGCGCGCAGGTCTTCGAGGCCATCGGGCTGGACGAGACCTTCGTGGACACCTACTTCCAGGGCACCACCACCAAGCTCGGCGGCATCGGCCTGGACGTGGTCGCCAAGGAGGTGGCCGCCCGGCACGCCAAGGCATACCCCTCCTCCGGCATTGCCCCGGCGCACCGGAACCTGGAGATCGGCGGCGAGTACCAGTGGCGGCGTGAGGGCGAGCCCCACCTGTTCGACCCGGACACCGTCTTCCGGCTCCAGCACGCCACCCGGGAACGCCGCTACGACATCTTCAAGCAGTACACCGAGCGGGTGAACGAGCACTCCGAGCGGCTCATGACGCTGCGCGGGCTGTTCGGCTTCAAGGCGGGCGAGCGCGCCCCCGTCCCGCTGGCGGAGGTCGAGCCGGTCAGCGAGATCGTCAAGCGGTTCTCCACCGGCGCGATGAGCTACGGCTCCATCTCCCAGGAGGCCCACGAGACCCTCGCCATCGCCATGAACCGGCTCGGGGCCAAGTCGAACACCGGGGAGGGCGGCGAGGACGCCGACCGGCTCCACGACCCGGAGCGGCGCAGCTCCATCAAGCAGGTGGCTTCCGGACGGTTCGGCGTCACCAGCGAATACCTGGTCAACTCCGACGACATCCAGATCAAGATGGCGCAGGGCGCCAAGCCCGGTGAGGGCGGCCAGCTGCCCGGCCACAAGGTCTACCCGTGGGTGGCGAAGACCCGGCACTCCACCCCGGGCGTCGGCCTGATCTCCCCGCCCCCGCACCACGACATCTACTCCATCGAGGACCTCGCCCAGCTCATCCACGACCTGAAGAACGCCAACCCCGCGGCGCGCATTCACGTCAAGCTGGTCTCCGAGGTGGGTGTCGGCACCGTGGCAGCGGGCGTTTCCAAGGCCCACGCCGATGTCGTGCTGATCTCCGGACACGACGGCGGTACCGGCGCCTCCCCGCTGACCTCGCTCAAGCACGCGGGCGGCCCCTGGGAGCTGGGCCTCGCCGAAACCCAGCAGACCCTGCTGCTCAACGGTCTGCGGGACCGCATCGTGGTGCAGACCGACGGTCAGCTGAAGACCGGCCGGGACGTGCTCGTCGCGGCCCTGCTGGGAGCGGAGGAGTTCGGCTTCTCCACCGCCCCGCTGGTCGTCTCCGGCTGCGTCATGATGCGGGTGTGCCACCTGGACACCTGCCCGGTCGGCATCGCCACCCAGAACCCGGTCCTGCGCGAGCGCTACGCGGGCAAGGCCGAGCATGTCGTCAACTTCTTCCAGTTCGTCGCCGAGGAGGTCCGCGAACTGCTGGCCGAGCTCGGGTTCCGCAGCCTCGAGGAGGCCGTCGGCCACGCCGAGCTGCTGGACACCAGCCGCGCGGTGGACCACTGGAAGGCCGCCGGCCTGGATCTGGCCCCCCTGCTGCACGTGCCCGAGCTGCCCGAGGGCACCGGCCGTCACCACAGCACCAGCCAGGACCACGGTCTGGAGAAGGCGCTCGACAACGAGCTGATCAAGCTGTCCCAGGACGCGCTGGCCGCACCGACCGCGGAGGAAGCCGAGCCGGTCCGCGCCCAGGTCGCGATCCGCAACATCAACCGCACCGTCGGCACGATGCTCGGGCACGAGGTGACCAAGCGGTTCGGCGGCGCCGGGCTGCCCGAGGACACCATCGACATCACCCTCACCGGCTCCGCGGGTCAGTCCTTCGGCGCCTTCCTGCCGCGCGGCGTCACGCTGCGCCTGGAGGGGGACGCCAACGACTACGTCGGCAAGGGCCTCTCCGGTGGCCGGCTGGTGGTGCGCCCGGACCGCAACGCCGATCACCTGGCGGAGTTCTCCACCATCGCGGGCAACACCCTCGCCTACGGTGCGACCGGCGGTGAGCTGTTCCTGCGCGGCCGGGTGGGCGAACGGTTCTGCGTCCGCAACTCCGGCGCCACGGTGGTCGCCGAGGGCGTCGGTGACCACGGCTGCGAGTACATGACGGGCGGCGCGGCGGTCATCCTCGGTGACACCGGCCGCAACTTCGGCGCCGGCATGTCCGGTGGCGCCGCCTACGTGCTCGACCTGGACCAGGGCAACGTCAACCCCGGCAACCTGGAGGCGGTCATCGCGCTGGACGATGCCGACCGGGAGTGGCTGCACGACGTGGTGCAACGCCATCAGCAGGAGACCGGCTCCACCGTCGCGGCCACGCTGCTCGCCGACTGGGAGACGGCCGTCGGACGCTTCAGCAAGATCACTCCGCTCACGTACAAGGCCGTGCTCGCCGCCAAGGAAGCCGCCGAGCGGGCCGGGCTCAGCGAGTCCGAGACCCACGAGAAGATGATGGAGGCGGCGACCCATGGCTGACCCGAAGGGCTTTCTCACCACCGGGCGCGAGGGCGCCCGCTCCCGCCCCGTCGAGGAGCGCGTCAAGGACTGGAACGAGGTCTACGTCCCCGGCTCTCTGCTGCCGATCATCAGCAAGCAGGCCGGCCGGTGCATGGACTGCGGTATCCCGTTCTGTCACAACGGCTGTCCGCTGGGGAACCTGATCCCCGAGTGGAACGACTACGCCTACCGCGAGGACTGGGAGGCCGCCAGCGAGCGGCTGCACGCCACCAACAACTTCCCGGAGTTCACCGGACGCCTCTGCCCGGCACCGTGCGAGTCCGCGTGTGTGCTGGCCATCAACCAGCCCGCGGTGACCATCAAGAACGTCGAGGTCACCATCATCGACCGGGCGTGGGAGTCCGGGAACGTCACCGCGCAGCCCCCGGAGCGGCTGTCCGGCAAGACCGTCGCCGTGGTCGGCTCCGGACCGGCCGGTCTGGCCGCCGCCCAGCAGCTGACCCGTGCGGGACACACCGTCGCGGTGTACGAACGCGCTGACCGCATCGGCGGGCTGCTGCGGTACGGCATTCCCGAATTCAAGATGGAGAAGCGGCACATCAACCGCCGCATCGAGCAGATGCGTGCGGAGGGCACCAAGTTCCGTACCGGTGTGGAGGTCGGCCGCGACATCGACGCGAACCGGCTGCGCAAGCGCTACGACGCGGTCGTCATCGCCGCGGGCGCCACCACGGCCCGTGATCTGCCGGTGCCCGGACGCGAGCTGAACGGCGTCCTCCAGGCGATGGAGTACCTGCCGCTGGCCAACAAGGTGCAGGAGGGCGACTTCATCACCTCGCCGGTCTCCGCCGAGGGCAAGCACGTCGTGGTCATCGGCGGCGGTGACACCGGTGCCGACTGCGTGGGGACGGCGCACCGCCAGGGCGCGGCGTCCGTCACCCAATTGGAGATCATGCCGCAGCCCGGTGAGGACCGCCCGGCCCATCAGCCGTGGCCGACGTTCCCGATGACCTACAAGGTCTCCAGCGCCCACGAGGAGGGCGGGGAGCGGGTCTATTCCGTCTCCACGACCCACTTCGAGGGCGACGAGAACGGCGACGTCCAGTGGCTGCACATGATCGAGGTCGAGTTCAAGGACGGGAAGCTGGAGCAGAAGCCCGGCACGGAGCGGAAGATCCCCGCCCAGCTCGTCACCCTCGCCATGGGCTTCACCGGCGTGGACCAGGAGAACGGTCTGGTCCAGCAGTTCGGCCTGGAGATGGACGCCCGCGGCAACATCGAGCGGGACGCCGACTACGCGACCAACGTCCCCGGTGTCTTCGTCGCCGGTGACGCCGGGCGCGGTCAGTCGCTGATCGTGTGGGCCATCGCCGAGGGCCGGGCCGCGGCCCGGGGCGTGGACCGTCTGCTGACCGGCCGCAGCGCCCTGCCTTACCCCATCCGGCCGACGGACCGTTCCCTGACGGTCTGATCCGGCCCGACCGACTGCCCGTACAGCGTCGTACGGACACCGCCGCGGCGCCTGCCACTCCCCGACCGGAGGCAGGCGCCGCGGCATGTCCACGACCGGGACTCCCGCCCCGGCTCCCTCCTCGTGCCTGACGGTGAGTCAGGAGTATGGGGGAGCCCACTGCTTGTCTTTCCCGTTGCGGTTTCGAGATTTATCCGTGATGTACGGGGTATTCGCAGGCACCAGAGCCGGAAGAACACGCAGTCGGACAGAGGAGAAGTGTATGAGCCGGGCGAACATCTTCGTTGTCGGAATGGACAAGGAAAATCTGGAGACCCTGGGTGACATTCCGTACGCGGAGGACTACCGATTTCATCCCCTGCTGAGCATTGAGGAACTCCAGCAGGGCGAAGTCGTGGTGCCCGAGCTGATCAGCAAGGCCCAGGCGAAGCTGGACGCCTTCGACGGAAGTATCGATGCCATCGTCGGGTACTGGGATTTCCCGGTCAGCACCATCGTGCCGGTGCTGTGCGAGCGCTACGGTCTGCGGAGCAACAGCCTGGAGGCCGTAGCAAAATGCGAGCACAAGTACTGGAGCCGGCTGGAGCAGCAGAAAGCCACCGACGCGCACCCGGCGTTCGCGCTCGTCGATCTCTCCGGAACACCGCAGCCCCCGGCGAACGTCGGTTTTCCGATGTGGCTCAAGCCCTCGATCTCCTACTCCTCGGAGCTGGCCTTCGGCGTCAAGGACGAAAGGGAGTTCCAGGAGGCGGTCACGCAGATCCGGGAAGGCATCGGCCGGGTGGGCCGTCCGTTCGAGTACATCCTCGACCGGCTGGATCTCCCGCCCGAGGTCAGCGCCGCGGGGGGCGAGGCCTGCCTGGCGGAAGAAGCCCTCACCGGCCGGCAGGTCGCGGTGGAGGGCTACGCGTACAACGGTGAGGTCACCGTCTACGGGGCGCTGGACTCCGTCAACCACCCGGACTCCTCCAGCTTCCTGCGCCACCAGTACCCGTCCGCGCTGCCCGGGCCGGTGGTGGCCCGGCTCCGCGACATCTCCCAACGGGTGATGCGGCAGATCGGGACGGACTCGGCCACGTTCAGCATCGAGTTCTTCTACGATCCGGAGACGGACGTGATCAAGCTGCTGGAGATCAACCCGCGGCATTCCCAGTCGCACGCCGAGCTCTTCCAGTTCGTCGACGGCGTCCCCAACCATCACTGCATGGTCAGCCTCGCGCTCGGCCGGAATCCCGAACTCCCGGACAAGCAAGGGCCGTACGAGGTGGCGGCGAAGTGGTATCACCGCCGCTTCGAGGACGGCCGGGTCCGCCGGGTGCCGACCGACGAGGAAGTGCACCGGATCGAGCAGGAGATACCCGGAGTCAGGATCCGCATCGTCCCCGAGGAGGGCCAGCGGCTTTCCGACCTGCCCGAGCAGGACAGTTACAGCTTTGAACTCGCCCAGATTCTCATCGGCGGGGAGAACGAGAAGAACATGCGTGACAAGTTCGACCGCTGCGTGGCGGCGCTGCGCTTCGTGTGCGACTGAGCGCACCTCCCGCCCGGCCCCCGAGCCGGGGGCCGTGTCCGCCCGCGCCCGCCCCGCACCGGCTGCCGACCGCAGGTGCGCACCAGGAGAGGAGCACGCCCGGCCATGCGCTGTGTGACCAACCTGCCCCACACCACCCGAGAAGAGGAACACGTCCTGATCCCCGTCTCCGACGGCACCCGCCTGGCAGCCCGGATCTGGCGGCCGGTGTCCTCGGACGACGAGCCGGTACCGGCGGTCCTGGAGTACATTCCGTACCGCAAGCGCGACCTGACCGCCGTCCGGGACTCCGTCCACCATCCGTACCTCGCCGGCCACGGCTACGCCTGCGTGCGGGTGGACCTGCGCGGTACCGGTGAGTCCGAAGGGGTGCTCCTCGACGAGTACCTGGAGCAGGAGCAGACCGACGCGGAGGACGTGCTCGCCTGGATCGCCGGGCAGCCGTGGTGCGACGGCCGGACCGGGATGATGGGCCTCTCCTGGGGGGCGTTCAGCGCGCTGCAGCTCGCCGCCCGCCGTCCGCCCAGCCTGCGGGCGATCGTCATCGCCTCCTTCACCGACGACCGGTACGCCGACGACATGCACTACATGGGCGGCTGCCTGTTGTCGGACAATCTGGCCGAGGCCGGCACCATGTTCGCCTACGCCACCTGCCCGCCGGACCCCGCGCTGGTCGGCGACCGCTGGCGGGACATGTGGCACGAGCGACTGGAGCACAGTGGACCCTGGGTCGCCGAATGGCTCCGCCACCAGCGGCGCGACGACTACTGGCGGCACGCCTCGGTGTGCGAGGACTACCGGGCCGTGCAGTGCCCGGTGCTCGCCTCCAGCGGCTGGGCCGACGGCTACTCCAACGCGGTGCTGCGCCTGCTGGAGAACCTGGACGTGCCGCGCAAGGGGCTCATCGGACCGTGGTCGCACAAGTTCCCCCACCTGGGGCAGCCAGGACCGGCGATCGGCTACCTGCAGGAGGTGGTGCGCTGGTGGGACCACTGGCTCAAGGACATCGACAACGGGGTGATGGAAGGCCCGGTCCTGCGCACCTGGATGCAGGAGAGCATGCCGCCCTCCACCTCGTACGAGGAGCGGCCCGGCCGCTGGGTGGGTGAGCCGGCCTGGCCCTCCCCGCAGGTGCGGGAGCTCACCCTGCCGCTCGACCGCCACCGCCTCGCGGCGCCGGAGGCACGCGCGAAGGAGGAGGAGCTGACCGTGCAGTCGCCCCTCTCGGTCGGGCAGTTCGCCGGCAAGTGGGCCTCCTACAACGCGCCGCCCGACCTTCCCTACGACCAGCGGGAGGAGGACGGCGGGTCGATGGTCTTCGACAGCGAGGTGCTCACCGAGCGCACCGAGATTCTCGGCTCACCCACCGTCTCGCTCGACCTGTCGGTCAGCGAGCCGGTCGCGATGGTGGCGGCGCGGCTGTCCGACGTGGCTCCGGACGGCAGCGCCACCCGCGTCACCTACGGCCTGCTCAATCTCACCCGCCGGGACAGCTTCGAGGCCCCGGAGCCCCTCGTACCGGGCCGGCGGTACCGGGCCGAGGTGCGGCTCAACGGCGTGGCCCAGGCGTTCCCGCCCGGACACCGCATCAGGCTGTCCCTGTCGACCTCCTACTGGCCGCTGGCCTGGCCGCCCCCGAAGCCGGTGCTGCTGAGCGTGTGCACCGGCGGCAGCAGCCTCACCCTGCCGGTGCGCGCGGCCGGCGCCGCACACGACGACGGCGCCCGGCCGTTCGAGAAGCCGGAAGGGACCGAACCGCTGCCGACGACCCAGGTCAGCCCGCCCGAGGAGCGCTGGAACGTCTCGCGCGACCTGGTGGGGTACCGGTCGGCCCTGGAGATCGTCAAGGACGGTGGCACGGTGCACCACGACACCATCGATCTCGACGTGGGCCGCCGCGCCTACGAACGGTACGACTCGGTGGCCGACGACTTCACCTCGGCGCGGGGTGAGTCGGCCTGGACGATGACCTTCTCCCGGGGGGACTGGAACGTGCGGACGGAGACCCGCACCGTGCTGAGCTCCACCGCGACCGAGTTCCTGCTGCACGCCACGCTCGACGGCTACGAGGGCGAGCAGCGGGTCTTCTCCCGGACCTGGAACGAGCGCTTCCCCCGGGACCTGGTGTAGCGGCGAGCGCCGGGCGCGGCACCCGCGGGGCGTGTTTCCCCGTCGGGAGAACCTCCCGGACGGGGAAACACGCCCGGTCTCCGCCCCGGACGTCAGCGACGGTCTCAGGGCAAGGAGGGGTAGTCCTCACCGAGCAGGTCCTGGCCGGTGGCCGCGTCCACCAGGGTGCGGTCGCCGAGCGCCTCGGACAGCTCCACCTCGACCTCGTCGAGCACCAGCATCTCGTTGCAGAACTCGACGTCCGGGTCCTCCTTCTCCCAGCCGGCCAGGATCACCAGGTCCGGGGTTTCCTCCAGCCAGGCCCCGAAATCCGCGGCGCAGTCGCTGTGGCCGACCGTCACGGTCACCACGCTGTCGGAGCTGTCCGGCTCCGCCGCGCCCTGGAGCGGCCGCAGGTCCTCGCTGCCCTCGGTTATCGGGTCCACGTCCGGCCACTCCTCGGCGATCTCACCGGCCCGGTCCTCGAACCGCTCCGGGGAAGCGTCCGGAGTCTCGCCTCCCGGCGTCTCGTCGGGGACCTCCGGCTCCGCCTCGCTGCCCGGTGGCTGCTCGACCACGGCCTCCTCGCCGCACCCCGTCGCCGCGAGCAGCACGGCCGCCGTCATCAGGGGCACCACCACGGTTCTGCGCATGACTGTCTCCTCAACTCCGTTGACTCCGCCGTACGCCGGTGGGACGGGACGGGCCGCGAGCCGGTTCCGCCACCTCAGTGGTCCAGGCCACTAACGGTGCTGTTCCGTGATGTCCCAGCATGGCTGAGCGCTGTGTTCGCTGTCACAATCTACGCGCAGTGCGGTCCGGAATGATCTTGAGGCATGCGGAGGAGACAGGTCATGGGGAGACGTCTGAGCGGCACGGCGGCGGCAGCGCTGACACTCGGCCTGCTCGCGGCCTGCGGTGGGGGAGGGGACGACGGCGGGGGAGGAGGTGACGCCTCCGGCAAGAGCCTCGAGGTCTGGATCATGGAGGGCACCTACCCCGACACCGGCACGTACTTCGAGGACCTCGAGGCGGCGTTCACCGAGCAGACCGGCGCGACGCTGAACATCCAGCTCGTGCCCTGGACCGAGGCGCACGAGAAGTTCACCACCGCCGCCGCGGGCGATACCCTGCCCGACGTCTCGGAGATCGGCACCACCTGGGTACCGGAGTTCGCCGAGGCCGCGATCCTCGCCGACCTGACCGACCGGATCGCCGAGGACGGCCTCGACGACGACCTCGTCGAAGGGCTTCAGCAGGCCGGCACCGTCGAGGACCGGCTGTACGGCATGCCCTGGTACGCCGGCATCCGCGCCCTCTTCTACCGTGCGGACGTGTTCGAGGAGCACGGGCTGGAGGTCCCCGAAACCTGGGACGAACTGCGCGAGGTGGCGCTCCGGCTCAAGGAGCTCGAACCGGACATGATTCCCTACCCCGTACCCGGTGGCAGCGAGTACTCCCTCTACCCCTTCATCTGGGGAGCCGGCGGCGAGGTCGCCGTCCCCGAGGGCGACGGCTGGGCCGCGGCCATCAACTCCCCCGAAGCGGTCGAGGGCATCACCTACCTCACCGAGCTCGCCACCGAGCACGGCCTGTCCGTCGCCGCGGCCGACACCTGGAACGAGGCCGACGCCCTCCAGAGCTTCCAGGACGGCGACGCCGCCATGATCATCAACGGCGCCTGGACCGTCGGGACCCTCCTGGACGCCGACGGCGACTGGGACGGCAAGTTCGGCGTCATGCCGGTACCCGGCCCGTCGGGCGGCGTCAGCCCGTCCTTCATGGGCGGCTCCCTCGCCGGAGTCATCGAGGGCACCGACGAACCCGACCTCAGCTGGGAACTCGTCAAGCTCATGACCACCGGTGACTTCGCCGACCGCTGGTCCACGGAGACCGGCTTCTTCCCCGGCCAGCAGACCCTCCTGGAGACCTACACCGAGCGGGACGACCCCTACATCGCGCCGTTCGCCGAGCAGATGGCCGAGGGCGGCAAACTCCTCCCCATCACCGACCGGTTCGGCACCGTGCAGGCCGAGGAGATCCCCCAGCAGATGATGCTGTCCATCCTCACCGGCAGCAAGGACGTCCAGACCGCCGCCGACGACGCCGCAGCGGCCATGGACCGGATCTTCCAGGACTGACGGCGGGCATCCGTCTCATGAGCACCGACACCCGTGCCGGGGCGGCCTCCGCACAGAGGCCGCCCCGCGCCCCGCACACCCCGGACCCCGGAAGCGGCCACGACCGCGCCGCCCGCCGCGCGGCCATCGGCCGACGGCTGCGGCCGCTGCGTCCCTGGCTGCTGCTCGCCCCCGCCCTGACAGTCCTCGCGGTCCTGCTGCTCTGGCCCCTCGTGCGCGTCGTCCTGCTGTCCTTCCAGGACTACGGACTGCGCGAGATCCGCTCCGGCGAATCCCACTACACCGGACTGGACAACTACCGGACCCTGCTCGGCGACTCCTACCTGTGGACCACGGTGCTCCCCAACACCGTGCTGTTCGCCTTCGCGTGCGTCTCGCTCACCGTCATCCTCGGCACCCTGGTCGCACTGCTGCTCCAGCGGCTCGGCCCGGTATGGCGGGTGGTGTGCTCCACCGCCCTCATGATGGCCTGGGCCATGCCCGCAGTGACCGGCACCTACGTCTGGATCTGGATCTTCGACCCGCTGAACGGCGTGGTCAGCGGCGGACTGGACACCCTGGGGCTCATCGAACCGCGGGAGACCAACTGGTTCACCGACCGCTGGTCGTTCTACGCCATCGCCACCCTGAACGTCGTCCACCACGGCTTCCCGTTCGTCGCCATCACCGTCTTCGCCGGGCTGCTGACCATCCCCAGGGAGCTGACCGAGGCAGCCGTCGTGGACGGCGCGAACGCCTGGCAGCGCTTCTGGCAGGTCACCGTCCCCAGCATCAAACCGGTCTTCACGGTCGTCACCATCCTGTCGACCATCTGGGACTTCAAGGTCTTCGTGCAGATCTACCTGATGCCGGGCGGCAGCGGCTCCAACCGCGACGTGCTCAACCTCGGCGTCTGGTCCTACGTGCGCTCCTTCGGGCGCAACGACTACGGCTCCGGCGCGGCCATCGCCGTCCTCCTCACCGTGCTGCTGCTGACGATCACCCTCGTCTACGTCCGCACCCTGTTCCGAGAGAAGGACGAGCTGTGACCCGCACCACCCCCCTGCGCCGGGCCGGCCTCGCTCTCGCGGTCACCGCCCTGCTCGTCTTCGCCCTCTTCCCCGTCTACTGGATGATCAGCTCAGCCGTCGACCCCGGGGCCTCCGCCCGCGGCTCCTCCGTGCTGCCCAGTGGCTTCACCTGGGACCACTTCCGCTTCGTCCTCGACCGGGGCGGCTTCGCCCGCTACCTCGGCAACTCCGCGCTCGTCGGCCTCGGCACCGTCCTGGCGGCCGGCGCCCTGTCCCTGTTCGCCGCCGTCGCCGTCGCCCGGTTCCGCTTCAAGCTGCGCACCAAGGTGCTCATCATGATCCTGGTGGTCCAGATGGTGCCTCTGGAAGCCCTGGTCATCCCCCTTTTCCTGCAGATGCGCAGCCTGCAGATGCTCAACACCCTGCTCGGCCTGACCATCGTCTACGTCGCGCTGTCCCTGCCCTTCGCGATCTGGACGCTGCGCGGCTTCGTCGCGGCCGTCCCCCAGGAGGTCGAGGAGGCCGCCTACCTCGACGGCTGCGGCTGGTGGCGGATGTTCCGCTCCGTCCTGCTGCCCCTGGTGGCCCCGGGACTGGTCGCCACCAGCATCTTCGCGTTCATCGTCGCCTGGAACGAGTTCATCTTCGCGTTCGTCTTCATGCAGGACCAGAGCAAGTACACCGCCGCCGTCGGACTGCGGTACTTCTCCGGCCCCTACGCCACCGACTGGGGCGCCATCATGGCCGGCTCCACCCTCATCACCCTGCCGGTGCTGATCTTCTTCGTCCTCGTCCAGCGCCGCCTCGCCACCGGCCTCGCCGCCGGCGCCGTCAAGGGCTGACGGCACGTCAGCGAGGCGGCGTGCTCAGGTGTCGCAGTCCAGCTCGGTCCGGCACAGCCCGCACCGGGCCCGGACCCGGCCCCGCACCGGAACCCGGATCCGCTGGAAGCACACCGGGCAGGGAAACGTCACCCTCGGCGGTGTCCCCGCCTCGAAGACACAGTGACCCGGCTGCACCGAGGACGGCGCGCCCCGGACCGCCAGCGCCCGCTGCACCGCGTAGCGCTGCCTGCTCGCCCAGCCGCCCCCGGCCAGCGGCGGGCGCGTCTCGTCCTCCTCGGCGAGCCGCAGGCCCTTGGCGTACGCGTCGTACGCCTGCGGGCTGGTGAACCACACCCGCGGGTCCTCCCCGAACACCGCGGCCCGCTTCGCCAGCACATAGCCGTATTCCTCCGGCGTCAGGTACCCGAGCTTCTGCGAGGACACCGCGTCCTGCCGGAACGCGTCCAGCAGCAGCCAGCCGGCCCCCAGATACGCGGCCGCGGTGTCCGTGAGAATCTCGTTCGCCGCCGTTCCCTCCAGAGCCAGCCCCGCCCGGTGCAGGAACACGTGCATCACCTCGTGCGCCAGTACCGCGCCGATGTCCCGCCGGTGTCCGTCGAACCGCGGATGCAGCTCCACGTGGTACTCCGGGCCGTCCGTCAGCTCCACCCACGCCGCCTCGTCCATCCGGCGGAAACTCACCACGATCCGTGCCTCGGGCAGCCCCAGGTGCCGCACCATGACCCGGGCGATGCGCTGCACCCCGGCCGACAGCTCCTCGTCGTCCCCGAACCCGACGTCCACCGGCAGCACGCTCAGCGGGAAACCCCGCACGGTGGCCGGGGAGAGCCCCCGGTACAGCGCGGTGACCGACGCCCGGACCTCCGCCAGCCGGGGAAACCCCCGCTCGACCGTTCCGCCCGCCGCCATCGCCGCCCCCGCTCCGCGTTGCCGCGCTCCGTTCCGCCTCACCGCGGACCCGTGGTCACTCTACGGGCGCCCGGGAACGGGACCGGCCCGGCCGCCTAGAGTCTGAAGCGTGACGAACAGGGAGATCGACGAGTCCGTCCGCGCGGAACTCACCCGGCTGCGGGAGAGCATCGACAACATCGACGCGGCGGTGGTGCACATGCTCGCGGAACGCTTCAAGTGCACTCAGCAGGTCGGGCGCCTCAAGGCCCGGCATCAGCTGCCCCCGGCCGACCCGGCCCGCGAAGCCCGGCAGATCGACCGGCTCCGGCAGCTCGCCGAGAGCGCCAACCTCGATCCGGCCTTCGCGGAGAAGCTGCTGAACTTCATCATCGCCGAGGTGATCCGCCACCACGAGACCATCGCCAACGGCACCGCGTCCGGCGAGGGCAGCGGCACGACCCCGGCGGACCCTTCACCCGAGCACGACTGATGCCGGGCAGGGCTGCGTACCCTGCCCGGCATCAGCGCACCGGCGGCGGCCCGGCACCCCTGCACCGGCCACCTGCCCGGCCGAGCGCCCCCACAGCACTCCACCGGGCCTGTGCTCCCACCTCCCGGGTGGCCCCGGCCGTCCCCGGGAGACGGCGGAGCGCCCCCACAGCACTCCACCGTCTCCCGGAACCGGCCGGGCCGTCCGTCAGGCGGCGGACCCGAATCCCGCCCGCACCGCTGCCCGCCATACCTCGTACAGCTTCTGCAGCTCCGCGCGCTCTTTCGCGCCCCACGGCCGGGTGCCGTGGGCGCGTACGTAGACGCGGATCGCCTGGTTCGCCTGCCCGGCGTCCAGGCCCGGTGGTTCCTCTTCGAGCGGGTTGGACATGGTCTGCAGCTTACGGCGAGCCACTGACAGTCACGCAGGGCCATTCGGCCCTCACTTCCGTCCCGCCCGGCCCGGCCCGCTCCCCGCCCCTCCGCACGCGCCCCGGCCGCCCCGGCCGGGCCATGAGGCAGCATGGGGATCATGGCCACCCTGACGCGCGACGAGGCGCGGACCCGCGCTCGCCTCCTCGACATCCACCAGTACACGATCGCCCTCGACTTCACCCGTGGCGAAACGGTCTTCGGGTCCCGCACCACCGTCGGCTTCACCGCGCGCCACGAGGGCGACACCTTCATCGAACTGCGCCCCACCACACTCCACCGGGCCGTCCTCGACGGCCGGGACCTCGCCCCCGCCGACCTGGCGGACGGGCGGCTGCCGCTGCCCGGCCTCACCGCCGGAGAGCACGAGCTGCACCTCGAGGCCGACATGCCGTACTCGAGAACCGGCGAGGGCATGCACCGCTTCACCGACCCCGCCGACGGCCTCACCTACCTCTACAGCATGTGCTGCATGACCGAGGGTCCCCTCGTCTACGCGGCCTTCGACCAGCCTGACCTCAAGGCGACGTTCTCCGTCTCCGTCACCGCCCCCGAGGGCTGGACGGTCCTCGGCAACGGCATCGCCACCGAAACCGAGGGCAGGCCCGGGCACTGGAAGTGCGCCACCACCCCGCCGCTCAGCACCTACCTGATGGCCGTCGCCGCCGGCCCCTGGCACTCGGTCCGCACCGAACACGCCGGGCTGCCCTTCGGCCTCCACGTACGGCGCTCTCTCGCCGAACACCTCGACCACGACGCGGACGAGATCCTCGACATCACCCGCCGCTGCTTCGACCGCTACCACGAGATCTTCGACGAGCCGTACCCGTTCGACTCCTACGACCAGGCGTTCGTCCCCGAGTTCAACGCCGGCGCGATGGAGAACCCCGGCCTCGTCACCTTCCGCGACGAGTTCATCCACCGCTCCGCCGTCACCGACACCCAGCGCCAGGTCCGCGGAATGGTCATCGCCCACGAAATGGCCCACATGTGGTTCGGCGACCTCGTCACCCTCCAGTGGTGGGACGACATCTGGCTGAACGAGTCGTTCGCCGAGTACATGGGCTACCAGGTCCTCACCGAAGCGACCGGTTTCCAGCCCTGGACCGAGTTCTCCGTGTCCCGCAAGGCCTGGGGTTACGACGCCGACCAGCGTCCCTCCACCCACCCGGTGGCACCGGCCGCCGACGCCGTCCCCGACACCGCCTCCGCCTGGCTCAACTTTGACGGAATCTCCTACGCCAAGGGCGCCTCCGCCCTCCGGCAGCTCGTCACCTGGCTCGGTGAGGAAGCGTTCCTTGCGGGCATCAACGACCACTTCGCCCGCCACCGCTTCGGCAACGCCACGCTCGCCGACTTCATCGACTCCCTCGGCCGGGCCTCCGCCGACCGCGACGTGCACGCCTGGGCCGACCAGTGGCTGCGCACCTCCGGCCCCGACACCCTCACCCCCGAGCTGCGCACCGCGGACGGCGAGTGGGAGCTGCACCTCACCCACACCGGCGGCCGGCCCCACCGCATCGGCGTGGGCGTCTATGACCGGGCGCCCTCCGACCCGGACACCGCCGTCCTGCGCGAACGCCCCGAGCTCGACGTCCCCGCCGGGGAAGGCACCAGCACCTACCTCTTCGACGGCTCCCGTCCCGACCTCCTCGTCCTCAACGACGGTGACCTCAGCTACGCCAAGGTCCGCCTGGACGCCCGCTCCTGGGACACCGCCCAGCACGTGCTGGGCAGCCTCCCGGAGCCGCAGAGCCGCGCGGTCGTGTGGAACGCCGCCCGCGACATGGTCCGGGACACCGAACTCGACCCCCTCGGCTACCTCCAGGCGGCCCGCCGCCACCTGCCCGCCGAGACCGACAACGCGATCCTCGAAGGAGTCCTCGGCTTCTGCCGCTCCCAGATCGCCGACCGCTACCTCAACGACCGGGAACGCGACGACGCGCTGGCCACCCTCACCGGCCTGGCCCGCGTCCTCCTGGAACGGACCGACGACGGCGAGCACCCCACCCTCCGCCTGACCGCAGTCCGCTGCCTCATCAGCAGCGCCACCGCCCCCTTCGAGCTGCGCGGCTGGTGGGACGCCGGCACCGTCCCCGGCGGCCCCGAACTCGACCCCGAACTGCGCTGGCGGCTTCTGCTGCGCCTCGCTGTCCTGGGCGACGCGAGCGAGGACGACATCCGCGCCGAGGCCGAACGCGACCCCGGCTCCACCGGCCAGGAGGGCGCGGCCCGCTGCCGCGCCGCGCTGCCTGACGCCGCCGTCAAGGCAGCCGTCTGGGAGGACATGTTCGGCAAGGGCTCCGAACTCTCCAATTACCTGTTCATCGCCTCGGCCCAGGGCTTCTGGCAGCCCGAGCAGCGCACCCTTCTTGAGCCGTACCAACAGCGGTACTTCCCCGCCGCCGTCGACCTGGCGGCCCGCCGGGGGCACGCCCTGACCGAGGCCGCCTGCCGGCATGCCTTCCCGCGCGCCACCGTCGACAGCGCCACGCTGCGCGCGGGCGAGGACTGCCTCGCCCGCGAGGACCTCACCCCCACGCTGCGGCGCGGACTCACCGACCAGCTCGACGACCTGCGCCGGGCCCTCCGCATTCACGAGGCCACCGACCTCGGCACCGCCGGCAGCTGACCGCCGGGGGCGGGGGCGGCGACGGGTTTCGTCACCGCCCCCACCGGCGCCCGCCCCGCGGGCGTCCGGTGGGAGCGGCCCCCGGGCAGGGCGGGGGCCGGCGGGCACCGCCGAGCGGTGGAGGGACACCGGGCCGGGCACGCGAGCGTCCGGCCCTTGCGTCGCCGAACGTCAGGAGGTGGGGAACCAGGCCAGGAGGCGCTTGGCGATGACCGGTACATCGACGAGGTCCTGCGCGACGTCCTCGACGAACGGGCCGGCGAGGGAGGCGGGCGGCGGGGCGGTACCGGAGCTGACGCCGTTGAGGCGCAGGAAGACGCGCATGGCGAGCCAGGCGGAGGGCTTGTTGCCGTCGATCAGTGCGTGATGGCGGGCCACGGAGTGCAGTAGTGCCGCCGCCTTCTCGTGCAGCGT
Source organism: Streptomyces sp. ACA25 (assembly GCF_028200735.1). Taxonomy (GTDB): domain Bacteria; phylum Actinomycetota; class Actinomycetes; order Streptomycetales; family Streptomycetaceae; genus Streptomyces. The sequence continues at coordinate 220,644 of NZ_JAQKPV010000007.1, read as the reverse complement.
GGGATACAGCTCGGTTCCGAACACGTGGGTTCGGGGCCGTTCGATCGCTGACACCATGAGTCCCAAGTCACGCACGCTGTGCTCGGCACCGTTGACCTTGCGGGCGATGGTCAGGATTTCGTCGATCTGGATGTACCGCACGTCGGTCACTTCAGGTGGTCCAGGATCTCCGCATCGCTGTCCATGAGTTCGGCCAGGACGTCATCGACTTTCGGCTCGGCCCGATCCTGAGCGTCGCGGATGGCCTCAATGGCGAGTTCCTGCTTGCTGCGGCCCTCACGACGCGCACGTTCGGTGAGCTTCGCGTCAACATCGTCGGGGAGCCGGAGTGTCATCGCCATACCGCGATGATGCCTGACTGGTATCTGGTGGGCGAGGCGATACCAGCCCTGGGGCCCAGGACCAGGATGCCGCCCCCTCAGATCCGCTCAGGTTGCCTCCCGGGACAGTACTCCGCGGCAGCCGCACCGGCGGCACCTCCATGGCCCACAACAGACTCACCAGAAGCACCACAGCCTACAGCGCCCAACTCAACCAGCAGCGCATGAACGACAAAGCCAAAGCTGTCGCAGCCGCCGAGAAACGATGCCAAGCAGACAAGCCCAGCAACAGAAAGCCCAGACCGAGAAAGAAGAATCTTCCTTCTTCGGGCGACAGCTCAGCAAACTCGGCGACGTCCTCGACTTCAACAAGGTCGGGTGTTGTGTGAACCTCTCCGGCTGCGGGTGAGGGCTGAAGCAACAGAAGCTTACTATCTGGCCGTCCACGCTTCCTACGAGTTTGCATATCAGATGTTGGCTCTATACAGATGGCAATAGGTGCGGGATGGGGCGCCGAGGCTGCTGTCATTGCAAGTGAGACATGCGTTACTAGATTTTTCACCCTCGGCAGGTACAGGAGAAGTACCAGCAACAACTCTAGGGCGACAAAGAAAAGGAATGGACAATGATCATGCTTAAAATCGCACTTTCTCTCTTCTTGGCAATCGGATTCGGGTTGGCGGCAATGGATTACCGCGGATCAATAGAGCGCTTCGCGAGCGTGATATCATTCGCAGCTTTTGTTGACAAGGACAATATACACAGGGGGGTCGTGAAACAAATAGCAGTCGTTGCCTGTCTAATTTTTTGTGTCATAACTCTAGCGTCTATCGCGGCTTGGCTATTCCCAGATAGATAGCAACCTCAGTTGATTGTGCCTGTCCAGATTTCTTGTTGGCCGCCTCGGTTGTTTCATCTGCCCGAGCCGCCCAGCAGGAGATGGAGGTCCTTCACAACCGGCTTGCGCCGATAGTCCTGGAAGAGTCCGATGGCTTCAAGCGCGCGAAATGTGCCGGAACCCGCCAGTGGCCAGGCTGTCGTCACGAATAGTGCTATAGGGCCTCATTCTCAATCGTTCCAGGCCGGGAGCAGGAGAGCGCAAGGAAAAAATATCTCGACCATCAAATGTTTGATGGCCTTCTCGAGCTCGTCGGAGGCAACAACCCCCGAGGAATCTGCATGTCTGGTCGGGGAGGAAAAGGTACCGGTGTAAACTTCTCTGGCTGCTATTTGGAAATCCGGCTCAGGGCTGGTTCGGTGCCGGCTAACGTGGGTGAGTAATGCATATAGAAGACATTGTACTCTTTCTTCTTTCCCTTGTTGTGATTTGGGTAGGATTGAAGGTGCTTTTTAATGTCGGAGGAATGGCTGATCGATGGAATGAAAGCCAACGTCGTAGTCTTGCTGGTCTGATGCCACCCCACTTGCTAGCTAGGATCAATGTACGATTTTATGTGGCAGGGATTACGCTTATCGGTTTCGGCATGTTTCTGATGAGTGTTCTTAGGATTTTGGGTATCGCAGAGGCCAAGAGGCGTGGGATGGGGTGAGCATGCGAAGCGTCAACAATGTCCTGGCGCAGGAACCGCATTGATCGCCCTCGGGTGACCTGTTCAAGAGGAGAGTCGTCAGAAACAATTGCAGGCATGAGCCAACTGGGTTTTTTGCCTGACGCTCTTGCTTACCTTGGTTTGGCCACCCCCCGAGGACACTGACCTCCATCTTTCGTGATGGGCCACCGACCGAAGTCGGTGGCCCATCACGTTGAGGGGGCAGGGTGAAGGCTGGTAGTGGCGGTTGCGCTGGCGCCGGACTTCGTCACCCGCTCTGGAAATTTTCACCGGGTGGTCATCGGCTGAGGGCTGAGGGCTGAGGGCGGTTCGATGTGCGGCTCATGTGCGCATCCTTGAATCACGTTACTTCATGCAGATCATCTCGCTGAAATTCTCAGTGGTAGGCGCAGAACAAGAGAGAGCAAGTACGTGAATGAAAGAGGGATGCATTATGGCCGTATTTGAGATCGCATTTTTTCTGTACTTGCCAGTGTGGCCGGGCTCACGGTCAGGGACTACCGCAATTCACTTGACCGATTCAGTAGGATCATTGCCTTCATGGCGCTTATTGCCCCCGAAAAGGTGGACCGAGCCGTCGTGAGAGTGATGGCGGGAGGAGCAATGGTCACCTTCAGTGTTTGGGCTCTACTAGCTGTCGTGCGGTTGATATCCCCTGGCGCCATGAGCATTGACTGAGGCTACGGTGGAATGATATGCAACCAGTGGTGTGAGCTATACATGCGCGAAACGGTCCAGGCTCGTGAAATGGCGCCGCTATTGTGCCGAGACATCGGGGGCGTCATTTTCGGTGCGGCGGTTCGTTGTGCTGGTCGTGCAGGACGACATGCGGCCTGTGTGTGGTCGGTGGAGCTGGAAGGTGCTTGTGCGGGTCGGTCACACCGGCCGGCTCGACCTGCGGCGGCGGATGCGTGCCTACGTGCGGGGTCTGCTCGGCCAGGTGGGCAGGAAGAACAGCTCCCAGTTGGCTGAGTACGCGGGGCACAGCACGCCTACGGGGTTGCAACACTTACTCGACCGGGCTTGCTGGACCCCTGACGAGTTACGCGATCTGTGGGGATATGTCGCCAAGAGGCTCGGGCCACCGCTGGCGTGCTGATCATCCATGACACGGGCTGCATGTAGAAGGACCGGTCGAGAGATGACCCCGATCGGCTCTCGCGCAGCCGGTCACCGGGTGAACGTGTCCGCCCGGACCGCGCGGAGGAAGGCGGTCCAGGCGCCGGGGGAGCAGTGCTGGACGGCAGAGGCGCTGCACTTGCTGTCCCGCACTGCCCGCCCCCCGTCCGACGTCCGAGCCACCTCAACGCAGTCGTTGACCGCCCCGCCGGAGTAGGAGGACTTACGGAAAGCCGAGACTATGCATGGCGGGTTCATGGCGTCGTGTCTCCCGAAGCAAGTTGGGCCCTCGCCTGTTCGAGGAATGCGGTGGTGTCGTTGGGTGTAAGAGCTGCTGACCTCAGGGCGTCAAACGCGTGCGCGTAGTTTGTGACCTCGTCAGGATCCTCGATCATGGCGGTGTTCGACAGAGTGTCGCTGGCCACTACCTCAGGTGCGTGATCCCTGCCGAAGGAGAAGGCCACGAAGGCAGGGGACACCCGGGCGGCGGCCCACTCGTGCAGAGGAAGCACCTGCACGGTGACGGTCTGCTCGTCGGCTGCATGCAGCAGATGCGTCAGCTGGTCGCGGTGCACGCGGGCGGACGGCATCGGCGTGGTGATCGCCGGCTCCCAGATGACAGCGGCGTAGCGGATACCCCCTTCCACCAGCGCCTGTCGGCGTTCCTGTCGTACGCGGACCACCTCTTCGGCTGCCTCCGGCGGCGGTGACGCGGGGTTCGTCGCGAGAAGAGCCCGGGTGTAGTCGGGAGTCTGTAGCGGGCCGGGGATGACGGCGTGCTGCCACGTACGGATGTATGTTGCGTCAGCTTCCATCGAGATGAAGTCACCGAGCTGGGTCCAGCTGTTGGTCTCGTAGTCCAGCCACCAGCCGCGCTTGTTGCTCTCCCGGGCCAGTTTCTCCAACCAGCGGCGCCTGTCGGGGTCGGTGACCCCGTAGAGGTCGAGCAGGATCCGAACATCTCCCACCCGGGCCTTCACTGCCCCCGATTCGACGCGGCTGATCTTCGGTACCGAGCAGTCAACCGCCCGGGCGGCAGCCTCCTGCTCCAGTTGAGCCGCCAGTCGTAGTCGCCGGAGGGTGGCGCCGAGGCGCCTGCTGCGCGCCGTCGGCATCCCGCCTGGGGGCATCGAGCCTCCTCAATCCATGCGTTTCTTGGAGCAGTCTCCTGCCGCAAGGGTAACTGTACCGGGTTGCTAAATCGAAAATGATTAGGACAGAATCACTTTCTAAGTGCAAGACTTGCACAGATTGGAGAGAGGTGACTAGCGTCCGTCACAGATGGTCGCTGGAGCGCTACGGGAAATAAGTGCCTCACTTCGGCCGTCCCCGACAGAAGAGAGGGTCTTTGTGTCCGGTTGCAGTCATGTCATCCGCCTGCCGATCGAGTCGGCGTCCGTGCCCACTGCCCGCCGCCATGTGCGGACGCTGCTGCAGGTGTGGCGGCTGGGCCACCTGACCGAGGCGGCCGTGCTCATCACCAGCGAACTCGTCACGAACGCCGTCCAGCACACCGCCGACGGAATCGGTGACCTGCTGGAACTGACGGTGCGCAGCGACGGTGAGGCGCTGAGTATCGAAGTGGCGGACTCCTACCAGTGGGCGATGCCGCTGCTGGGCAAGCCGGGGCCGGAGGACATCGGTGGCCGGGGCCTGGTCCTCGTCGACCTTCTCTCGGACGCCTGGGGGGTCTGTCCACGCCGGATCGGCAAGACGGTGTGGGTCCGGCTGCTGATCGCCGGCCGGGCGGTTCCTTCATGCTGACCGTCGCGCCGAGCTTTCCCTCGCCCGTTCCCCTGGTCCACCGTCGCTTCGCGTGCGAAGGCGTCGCCTATGACCTCCCCACCCGGAAGCTGTTCCTGCTGAGCAGTGGCCGCACCGACTCCGCCTGGAGCACTGTGTTGTGGCTGTCCTGGCGGGCCGCGCACGTTGCCGATCAGCTCGACGCGCCGGTCGCCCGTCCGGTCCGCGCGTGGCTCGCGGACCGGGACGAACGCTGCCGGATCCTTGCCCGGCTCGAACGAGGGGCTCCCTGCTCCCTGGTGATTCGTGACGGCCCCGTCCGCTACGTCCTTTCTGCCACCCCCCTCACCGCTTCGGGCGGGACAGCGCGGTGTCGCCCTACGGCGTCTCCTTCTCCGGGGCCACTTCGTCCAGGTGGCTGAGGAACTCCTCCGCCGCCCGGCTCGCCTGCCGGGCGAGACGGGCCAGTTCGCCGGCGTCGAGGACGTAGGTGACGGAGGGCGCCATGCGGTTCTCGTCACTGACGGAGGACAGGCCCATCCGGGCGTGCAGCGCGGCCGTCTGGGTCGACGCGGCCGTGGCGAGCAGCGCGTGCGTGAAGTGCCGCAACGCCCCCAGTGTCTCCTGGCGTTCCCGGCCGCCGGGCAGCGGGCCGTACAGCGCGTGCAAGTACTGCACCGACAGGCCCAGGTGCGTGAGCAGGTGCTGGTGGACCGGCTCGTACGGATCGTCGGGGCGGCCTTCCACCTCCTGCACCGCGTCCGCGAACACCGCCGGTTGCCCGCAGACCGCCGGATCCGCGGCACTGTCCACGTACGGCTCCATGGCCGCTGCCAGCAGCAGCGCCTGCTGTGCCCGGCAGTCCTCCTGCGGGTCCACGTCCCGCTGCGGGGTGTGCCCCAGCATCACCAGCACGGCGGCCAGCTGATCCGCCCGGGCCCGTGGATGCTGCTCATGGTGGGAAGCATTCATGCCATCAGCCTAGGAGTGAGGAAGTGGGCACGGGGAGTGTTCGCCGGGATTGCGCAGGGCGCATTCCCTTCCTTTCCACGCCGGTGTGCAGGGTGTGGGCATGCCGGAGCAGCACGGGTGCGCGGGAGTGCCCGGTAGCCGGTGGTCGACCGCGCCGAAGTCCTCAAGGGTGCTCATTCGAGCAGAGCTCCGCCCATTTATTAAATGTCAACAAGGTGCAGGGTGAAAGACACTGCAATGACATGTAGGCGTTGTTCCGTACCCATCGGTAAGACTTAGGGTCTACGCCATGCGCCGAGCCAAAATCGTCTGCACACTTGGTCCCGCCACTGACTCGTACGAGCAGATCACCGGGCTTGTAGCGGCCGGGATGGACGTCGCGCGCCTCAATCTCAGCCACGGTACGCACGCCGATCACGAGCGCCGCTACGGGCATGTCCGCCGCGCCGCGGAAGGATGCGGGCGCTCGATCGGGATTCTCGCCGACCTTCAAGGCCCGAAGATTCGCCTCGGCAGATTCCGTGAGGGCCCGGTTCTCCTCGAACCCGGCGATGCCTTCACTCTCACCACGGAGGAAGTCGCCGGGGACCAGCACCGCTGCTCCACCGGCTATGCCGGGCTGCCCGGCGACCTCACACCTGGTGAACGCATTCTCATTGACGACGGACGTGTCGCCCTCGACGTGACCGCGATCGAGGGCACGGAGATCCGCACCCTCGTGGTCGAGGGCGGCGTGGTCTCCGACCACAAGGGGCTCAACCTCCCCGGCGTCGCGGTGTCCGTCCCCGCGCTGTCCGAGAAGGACGCCGGTGACCTCCGCTGGGCGCTGCGTACCGGCGTGGACATCATCGCGCTGTCCTTCGTGCGCACGGGCGACGACATCAAGGCCATCCACCGGATCATGGCCGAGGAGGGCTGTTTCCGTCCCGTCATCGCCAAGATCGAGAAGCCGCAGGCCGAGGCCAACCTCCAGGACATCGTCGACGCCTTCGACGGCATCATGGTCGCCCGGGGCGATCTGGGTGTCGAAGTGCCGCTGGAGGACGTGCCGTTCGTCCAGAAGCGGGCGGTCGCGCTCGCCAAACGCAACGCCAAGCCGGTCATCGTCGCCACGCAGATGCTCGACTCCATGATCGACTCCTCCCGTCCGACCCGCGCCGAGGCCTCCGATGTCGCCAACGCGGTCCTGGACGGCACCGACGCCCTCATGCTCTCCGGGGAGACCAGCGTCGGCCGGTACCCGGCCGAAACCGTCCGCACCATGAGCAGGATCATCACCGCGGCCGAGGACGATGTGCTCGCGGCCGGACTGCCGGGACTTCCCGACGGCACCAAGCCCCGCACCCAGAGCGGGGCGGTGGCCCGGGCTGCCGCCGAGATCGGCGACTTCCTCGAAGCCACGCTCCTCGTCGCCTTCACGCAGTCCGGTGACACTGCCCGCCGGCTCTCCCGGTACCGTTCACCGATCCCCATCCAGGCCTTCACCCCGGATCCCGCCACCTGCAACCAGCTGAGCCTCACCTGGGGCGTGCATGCCCAGGTGGTGCCGATGGTGGAGTCCACCGACGCCATGACCGCGCTGCTCGACGAGCAGTTGCGGAAAGTCCGGGACTGCTCGGACGGCGAGACCGTGGTGATGACCGCGGGGTCACCGCCCGGCACAGCGGGCACCACCAACCTGGTGCGCGTCCACCACATCGGCGAGAGCTGACCCACCGGGCTCCGTCCCCGGACGGGTGACAACGGGGTGCCGTCGGCGGCCATCGGCCGCGGTGGCACCCCTCTTGCGTGTCGGCGACCGGGCGTGATTGGGTCGGGGAGAAAGCGCTTACTCCGTTCTCTCCGTTGCCTCCACCCGCTGCACGTCACCCGTCCGGCCCGCTGCTCCGGCCCCGCGCCGCCGGTCGCCCCACGCACTCGGGAGCCGCCCTCATGACCGCACCACCCACTCGCCTGCGGACCGCCGTCGTGGGCACCGGTGCCATCGTCACCGGCGGTCATCTTCCCGCCCTCGCCGCACACTCCGACGACCTCGCACTCGTCGCCGCGGTGGACATCGACGAAGCCCGCCTCGACGCCTTCCGTACCACCGCTGCCGCCCAGCACCCGGAGCTCGGCAAGCCCACCGGATACACCAGCCTGTCCGCCATGCTGGCGGCCGAACGCCCCGACCTCGTCCTGCTCGGCACCCCGCCCGCCCTGCACCGCGAGCAGGCCCTCACCGCCTTGCGGGCCGGCGCCTGGGTGTGGTGCGAGAAGCCCCTCTGCCTCAGCCTCGCGGAGTTCGACGACATCGCAGCCGAGGAACGCCCCGGCGGCCCGTACGCCGCCGTCGTCGCCCAGCACCGCTACGGCTCCGGGACGACGCACGCCCGCGCCCTGCTGCACGCCGGGGAGCTCGGCCCGCCCCGCGTCGCCCACTGCCAGACGACCTGGCACCGGGACGCCGCCTACTACGCAGTGCCCTGGCGCGGACGCTGGGCCACCGAGGGCGGCGGCCCCACCATGGGGCACGGCATCCACCAGACCGACCTGCTGCTGCACCTGCTCGGCGACTGGACCGAGATCCGTGCCATGGCCGCCCGCCTCATCCACGACGTGGAGAGCGAGGACGTCTCCACCGCCCTGGTGCGCTTCGCGGACGGAACGCTCGCCACCGTCGTGAACAGCGTCCTCTCCCCGGACGAGGTCAGCCGTGTGCGCATCGACTGTGCCGAGGCCACCGTCGAGCTCACCCACCTGTACGGGCACCGCAACGAGGACTGGACCTACACCCCGCGCCCCGGCCTGGAGGACACCGCCCGCGTCACCCGCTGGCGCACGCCCTCCGCTGACGTCCCCAGCTCCCACTCCGCTCAGCTCACCGGCCTCATCACCGCGCTGCGGGCCGGCACCCGTCCGCCCGGCAGCGGCCATGACGCACGCCGCACCCTGGAGTTCAACGCCGCCCTCTACAAAGCCGCCTTCACCGGCCTGCCCGTCTGCGCCGGCGAGATCGTCCCGGGTGACCCCTACTACGACGCCATGCACGGCGGTCATCCCGACTGGGCCCCCGAGGAGAGCCAGTGACATTCCCCCTCACCGTCACCCACACCCATGGCGCACGCGTCACCGTCGCCGCCGGCGGCACGGAGATCCTCTCCTACGTGTACCGTCCGGACCCGGAGGCCTACGAGTCCCGGAAGCCCTACGCGCACCCGGTCCGGACCCTGAGCGGACGCACCGTCACCGGCTACCGGCCCAACGACCACCGGTGGCACAAGGGCATCCAGATGACGGCCAGTCATCTTTCCGGACAGAACTTCTGGGGCGGCAGCTCCTACCTGACCGGGACGGGATACCAGCGCGTGCCGGAGCGCATCGGTTCGATGCGGCACGACGGTTTCTCCCGGGTGGACGCCTCCGACGACCGCGCCGACATCGCCGAGGATCTCACCTGGCTCAGCCACGGCGGCGAGGAGTGGGCGCGCGAACGGCGCACCCTCTCCGTTCACTCCGCGGACCCGGAGGAAGGTGCCTGGACGCTCGACTGGTCCCTCCACCTCACCAATGTGCGGGGCGAGCCGCTGCACTTCGGCAGTCCCACCACGGCCGGCCGGGAGATGGCCGGCTACACCGGACTCCAGTGGCGCGGCCCGCGGGACTTCACCGGCGGTCAGGTCCTCACCCCCGAAGGGCCCGGTGAGGACTCCGACATCATGGGAACCCCCGCCGCCCGTGCCCCGTGGCTGGCCTTCGTCGCCGAACACGACGACGTGGACGCGCACTCCACCCTGGTCTTCGCCCACGCCCCGGCGAATCTCGAGGAATCGGCGATCCACCCCTCGCACTGGTTCGTCCGGTCCCGGCCGGTGCCCGTCGCCGCTCTCTCCTGGGCCTTCTTCGAGGAGTTCGAGCTGCCCCCGGGGGAGTCCTTCGCCTACGACTACCGGGTGATCGTCGCCGACGGTGCCTGGGACGGCGAGCGCATCGCCCGCTATCTGCAAGCCCACCCCAGGGAATGGTGACCATGTCCGCACCGCAGCCCGGACCGCCCTCCGGCTCACTCCCGGAGCCGCTCCCCGGAGCCGTCGGCCTCTCCCACATCAGTGCCTACGACTGGCTCGCCACCGACGGCGTGTGCGGGGGGAGCCCGCACATTCATCTCGCCTGCACGGAGGCGTACGTCGTCACCGCCGGCGAGGGAGCGGTGCAGACCCTCACCCCGGAAGGCTTCACCGAGACGCCGCTGGAGCCGGGCACGATCGCCTGGTTCACCCCGGGCACCGTGCACCGCATGGTGAACGGCCGGGACCTGCGCGTCACCGTCCTCATGCAGAACAGCGGCCTGCCGGAGGCCGGTGACGCGGTGTTCACGTTCCCGCCCGAGATCCTCGCAGACCCCGCCCGCTACGCCGAGGCCGCCGCGCTTCCCGCACGGGAGGGCCCGGAGGCCGAAGCCGCCACCCGGCGCCGCCGTGACCTGGCCGTCGAGGGATACCTGGTGCTCCGCGCCGCGCTGCGGGCCGGGGACGCCGATCCGCTGCGGGCCTTCCACGAGGCGGCGGCCCGGCTGGTGGCACCGAAGGTCGCGCTCTGGCGCGAACGCTGGCGGGAGGGGCCGCTGGCCGCGGCGGAGGCCACCGGGCGTCATCTGGACGCCCTGGCCCGAGCCGACGGCTCGCATCTGGCGGAGGCCGCGGTGCGCAGCGCGGGGCCGACCCGTCAGGCCGGGTACGGCATGTGCGGACGCCGGCAGGAGTACGAGCTGCCCGGCACCACGCTGCCCCGTACCAGCGGGTAGCCGCGCTTCGCGGGAAGGAAACGGCAACCGGGCGGGGGATGCCCGGTTGCACTCGAAAGAGAACCAGGTGCCGGGTGCGGGACTCGAACCCGCATGTCCTTTCGGACAGATGTGTTTGAGACATCCGCGTCTGCCTGTTGCGCCAACCCGGCCGGTGTCGCCGGGAGCAGTGTACCGGTTCTCTGCCGGTAGTAGGGAGTGGGTACCCTCAGGGGTGCCCCGCCTGGCAAGAACCAAGGAGCCCCGTGAGCAGCGCCGATGTCCCCGAGGAGCCGACACCGACCGACCCGGCCGGTGCTGTGAGTGCAGCCCACACACCCCCGCAGGTCACCCGGGTGGTCATCGCCGAGGACGAGGCGCTCATCCGTCTCGACCTGAAGGAGATGCTCGAGGAGGAGGGCTATGCCGTGGTGGGTGAGGCGGGGGACGGCCAGCGGGCCGTGGAGCTGGCCCGTGAACACCGCCCCGACCTGGTCGTACTCGATGTGAAGATGCCGGTGATGGACGGCATCTCGGCAGCCGAGAAGATCGCCGCGGACCAGATCGCTCCGGTGCTGATGCTGACCGCCTTTTCGCAGCGCGACCTGGTGGAGCGGGCGCGGGACGCCGGCGCCATGGCCTACCTGGTGAAGCCGTTCAGCAAGAGTGACGTGATCCCGGCGATCGAGATCGCCGTGTCCCGGTTCGCCGAGCTGCGCACGCTGTCCGAAGAGGTCTCCGACCTCGCGCAGCGGCTGGAGACCCGGAAGCTGGTCGACCGGGCGAAGAGCGTGCTGCAGACCCAGTACGGGCTGACCGAGCCCGCCGCCTTCCGCTGGATCCAGAAGACCTCGATGGACCGGCGGCTGTCGATGCAGCAGGTGGCGGAGGCCGTGATCCAGGACGCCGAGGAGAAGAAGCAGAAGTAGCGAGGGCGGCGCCGGCGGCCGGGCTTCTGCCCCGGTTGTCCGGTTGTGCTGGTTGTCCCGGTGGGGGTGAGAGTCCTCCCTGACCCGCCCGGACGGGCCTTCCGGACAGCCGGCCGACGGGAATCAGCGGGGCGCGGGGAACGCCGCAGCGGACGCGTGCGGCGGCTGCTTGAGGGCGTGGAGGCGTTCGGCCAGCGGTCCAGCACGTTCTGTTTCCGGAGCGTGACCCAGGTTACGAGGCCATCACACTTGGCCCAGGCGTCTATCTGCGCAGCTCGGAGGGCAATAGATTCCGCTGCACGCCGCACCCGTGTCCGTCCGAGCACGAGTCCTGTGCGGTGACGCAAAGAACTGGGCTCGCTCCAGGGGGTTTACGAAGTGCTCAACAAGACAATCATGAGACTCGCGATACCCATCGCTGTCGGCGCACTCGCTCTCACTGCCTGTGGCAGTGACGACGGCGGTGGCGGCGGCAACGGGGCCGACGGTCCAACTTACAAGATCGCTTTTCAGGGACCGCTGTCGGGGCCGAACGCGGCTCTGGGCGAGAACATGGGAAATGCCGTCGAGCTCGCCATCGATGAGGCGAACGAATCCGGTGACTACGAGTTCACCCTGGAGTACATGCGCAGTGACGACCGGGGCGAGGAGGGCGAAGCCAGCTCGGCCGCCCAGCTCGTGATCGATGACGAGGACGTCATCGCGGTCGTGGGCCCGGCCTTCTCGGGAGCGGCGGCCGTCGCCGCACCGCGCTACGGGCAGGCGGGCATTCCGGCGGTCACCTCCTCCGCCACCCGGGCCGACCTGACGCAGCAGGGCTGGCCGACGTTCCTGCGCGCGGTGCCCAACGACAGCGCCCAGGGCGCCGGTATGGCGGCCTACCTCGCGGCGCAGGCCGGGGTGGAAAAGGTCGTCGTGATCGACGACACCCAGCCCTACGGTGTGGGTCTCGCGGACGTGGCCCAGGAGGGTCTGGAGGACGCGGGTCTGGAGGTCGTGCGGCAGAGCGTGCCGAACGAGACGCCGGACTACACCAGCGCGGCCCGCAACGTGGTCACGGAGGACGCGGACGCCCTGATCTACGCGGGCTACTACTCCGACGCCGGCCCCTTCGCGGTGAAGCTGGAGGAGCAGGGCTTCGAGGGTATCCAGCTGGCCGGTGACGGCGTGATGGACGGGGAGTTCCTGGACCTGGCCGGATCCTCGGCCGCCAACTGGTTCTTCACCTGCCCCTGCACCTCTGCCGAGGACGACGAGGCCACCCAGGGCTTCGCCGAGCGGTTCGAGGACAAGTACAGCCAGGCCCCGGGCGTGTACTCGGCCGAGTCCTACGACGTGACCTCGATGATCATCGCGGCCATCGCGGCGCTGGGCGACGACGCGGAGAGCGGCGCGCTCTACGACCACCTGGTCGCCAACGAGTACGAGGGTCTGACGAAGACCTTCGCCTTCGACGAGCAGGGGGAGTTCACCAACCAGACGATCTTCCTCTACGAGGCCGAGGGCGAGGGCTTCGACTACCTGGGCAGCGTTGAGGACCTGACCACGGGCTGACACCAAGTCCGGGCACGTTCGGTGCACCATCGGCGGGGCGCGGTGATTCCGCGCCCCGCCCCATGCCTACCTGTCGCCCTGCTCCGGTGAACGCGGATCGCGCACCGCGGCGGCCTGTTCCCACAAGGAAGACTGCTCGATGTCCATCAATGATGTCTGGGACGTATCTGTCCTGGGTCTGATTCTCGGCTCGCTGTACGCCGTGATCGCGATTGGATACACGCTCGTCTACGGTGTGCTCCAGTTGCTGAACTTCGCACACAGCGAAGTGTTCATGATCGGTGGCTTCGGCGGACTGATCATCCTCACCATCGTGGTTCCGGTCGCCGCCCCGTCGGGTATGCAGTCGGCCGGATACGTGCTTCTCGGCCTGACCGCCGGCGCGCTGCTCGGCGGTGTGCTGGCCTACTTCCTGGAGAAAGTGGCCTACCGGCCCCTGCGTAAACGCAACGCTCCACGGCTCGTCTATCTGATCGCCGCGATCGGTGCCTCGTTCTTCCTCTACAACCTGGTGGGGAAGATCTTCGGGCGGAACCATTCGCGGATGCCGAGCATGTACGAGAACAAGGTGCTGTTCACCGTCTTCGACACGCGGGTCCGGGTGACCGAACTCCTCATCGTGGTCTCGGCCGTGGTCATGCTGGTCGGCGTCGACTACGTGGTGAACCGCACCAAGCTCGGTTCGGGCATCCGTGCGGTGGCGCAGGATCCCGAGGTCGCCTCCCTGATGGGCGTGAACATCGACAAGGTCGTGTCCCGCACGTTCATCATCGGCGGTGTGCTGGGCGGTGCGGCGGGGTTCCTCTACGGAACCTACGTGCAGGTGTGGTTCACGATGGGCTTCCTGCCGGGCATCACGGCGTTCGCCGCGGCGGTCCTCGGCGGGATCGGAAACGTCCGCGGGGCGATGCTGGGCGGGCTCGTGCTCGGCCTGGTGGAGGCGTTCACCGTGGAGATCTGGGGTGATGCCTGGCGGTACGTCGGGGCGTTCGCGGTGCTGGTGCTGGTGCTCATGTTCCGGCCCACCGGCATCCTCGGTGAGCGGGTTGCGAGGACGGCATGAGTACACAGACTTCGATTCAGCGGGCTGCGATGCTGCGCAAGGTCGCCTGGTACCAGCAGCCGCGGTTCAAGCGCCTGGTGGCGCTCCTGGCGACCGCGGTGGTCCTGGCGCAGGTGACGGGGGCGGATCCCAGCCGCCGCGACATCTTCCACGCGCTGCGGGAGAACTTCACGGGTGTGGCCATCTGGGTCTGGCTCGCGCTCGCCCTGCTGATCTGGGTGGTGCGGGAGTTCGCCCACGAGCAGGCGCGCACCGTCTGGGGCAGTACCCGGTCGGCGGCCGGGCGACCGGTGGGCGTCGTGCGCCGCACCTGGGAGTCGGACGCCCGGCTGCGGTACGGCGCGCTCGCGGTGCTGCTGGTCTTCGTGCTGGCGGTGCCCTTCCTGGTGTCCAATCACTGGCAGACCGTGATGGTGCACAAGATCGCCATCTTCATGCTGCTGGCGATCGGGCTCAACGTGGTCGTCGGCTGGGCCGGCATGCTCGACCTCGGCTTCATCGCGTTCTTCGCGATCGGCGCCTACTCGGCGGCATTCTGGACGGGAGCGCTGCCGGTGCAGCCTCCCGTGGAGCTCAACAACTTCCTCGTCATCCCGCTCGCGATCGTCGCCTGTCTGGTCGCCGGGGTGCTCCTGGGAGCGCCTACTCTGCGGCTGCGGGGTGACTACCTGGCGATCGTGACCCTGGGCTTCCACGAGATCGTCTACCTGACGGCGAAGAACTGGACCGCGGTCACCAACGGTTCCTCGGGCGCGGTGGTCGACGGGTTCGAGATATCGCTGAGTTTCTGGCAGTACGAGTTCGGCCTCGACAACAAGCCGTACTACTACTTCCTCGTGGCCAGCATCTGCCTGGTGGTCTTCCTGTTCCTGCGGCTGGAGCACTCCCGGGTGGGACGTGCCTGGACCGCGATCCGGGAGGACGAGGTGGCCGCCGCGGCCACCGGCATCAACACGGTCCGGATGAAGCTGCTGGCCTTCGCCATCGGCGCCTCGACCTCCGGGGTGGCGGGCGTGGTGTACGTGAGCGCGCTCGGTCACATCGGTTCCGAGCTGTTCATCATCCTGACGTCCGTCCTGGTCCTGTCCTATGTGATCTTCGGCGGTATGGGATCCATCCCCGGCGTGCTGGTCGGGTCGGCCCTGCTGCTGTGGCTGCCGGAGCGGCTGCGCGGCATGGTGAGCGAGGAGGACCGGTACATGTACCTCGGAGCACTGCTGGTGATCATGATGATTTACCGGCCCCAGGGCATGCTGCCGTCCAAGCGCCGGCAGCGCGAGCTGCGGCTGGCGGAGGAAGGGATCGTCGAGGGCGACGGAACCGGTTCGCAGCCGGGAGGTAAGCAGGCATGACGACCGAAATGCAGCAGACCGGCGGAGAGCCGCCGGCCACGGCGGACGAGCATGTGCTGGAGACCTCGGGGGTGACCCTCCGGTTCGGCGGGCTGACCAGTCTCGACCGGATCGCCCTGCGCATGCGGCGCGGTGAGATCCTGGCCATCATCGGCCCGAACGGTGCGGGCAAGACCTCACTGTTCAACTCGCTGACCGGGGCCTATGTGCCGCAGGAGGGCACCATCACGTTCCGGCCCCGGGCCGGGGGCGAACACGAGCTGCGGGGCCGCAAACCGCACGTGGTGAGCAGGCTGGGGCTGGCCCGCACCTTCCAGAACATCCGGCTCTTCGGCGCGCTGACCGCTCTGGAGAACGTCAAGATCGCGGTGGAGACCCGGCAGAAGACGGACGCCGTCTCGATCATGCTGGGGCTGCCGAACGCCCGGCGGGACGAGCGGGAGAGCGACCGCAGGGCGCACGAGGTGCTCGCGTTCGTCGGGCTGGAGCACCGGCTGAACGAGCTGGCCGCTTCGCTGAGCTATGGCGAGCAGCGGCGGCTGGAGATCGCCCGAGGGCTGGCGACCGCGCCGGAGCTGCTGCTGCTGGACGAGCCGGCGGCGGGCACCAACCCGACGGAGAAGCACGACCTGGAGGAGCTGATCCGGCGGATCAACGAGGACCTCGGTGTCAGCGTGCTGCTGATCGAGCACGACATGCGGCTGGTGATGTCGGTGGCCCACCGGGTGGTGGTGCTGAACTTCGGTCAGAAGATTGCCGAGGGCACACCGGCCCAGGTGCAGCGGGAACCTGCCGTCATCGAGGCATATCTGGGGGCGTCGCCCGAGGAGGACTCCGCGGCGGTGGAGGAAGCGGCCGCGGTACAGGCCGAACACCGGGAGCGGGAGGAGCGGGCATGAGCGCGCCGCAGGTGGAGAAGGAGCCGGCCGGCGCCGTTGTGGCGGGCGGGGAACCGGCGCTGCTGGAGCTGAGGGACCTCCGGGTGTCGTACGGGGCGATCGAGGCGCTCAAGGGCATCGATCTCACGGTGGGCCGGGGTGAAGTGGTGGCACTGCTCGGGGCCAACGGCGCCGGGAAGTCCACGACCCTGAAGACGGTGTCGGGGATGCTGACGCCGAACACCGGTCAGGTGCTGCTGCACGGCGAGCGCATCGACGGCATCAAGTCGCACGAGCTCGTGCAGTTCGGGCTCGGTCACGTGCCGGAGGGGCGCCGGGTGTTCGCCCGGATGACCATCCTGGAGAACCTCCACATGGGGGCCTACCGGCTGCGGCGCCCCGATCCGGCGGACGTGGAGCGGGTGTTCACCCTGTTCCCGGTGCTCGCGGAGCGCCGCAAGCAGATCGCCGGGACGCTGTCCGGCGGTGAGCAGCAGATGCTGGCGATCGGCCGTGCCCTGATGGGCAAACCGGAGCTGCTGCTGCTGGACGAGCCGTCGATGGGGCTGGCGCCGCTGATCGTGCAGCAGATCTTCGAGATCCTCCGCGAGGTCAACGAGCAGGGGACGACGCTGCTGCTGGTCGAACAGAACGCCTCTCAGGCCCTGCAGCTGGCGAACCGCGGCTATGTGCTGGAGACCGGTTCGGTGGTGATGTCGGACGCTGCGTCGTCGCTGCTGTCGGATCCGCGGATCAGGGCGGCGTACCTCGGGGAGCATGTCGAGGCGGAGTGACGCGTGGGCCCCCGTGCTTCGGCACGGGGGCCCCGCCACGCAGGACCTGCGGGGTTCAGCCGGGCTGGTTCTCGCGGAGGGCGCAGGTGAGGCGGGCGGTGCAGACGCGGCGGTCGTTGTCGTCCGTGATGGTGATGTCGTAGGTCGCGGAGGTGCGGCCGGTGTGCAGGGGGGTGGCGGTGCCGGTGATGAGACCGGAACGCAGCCCCCGGTGATGGGTGCAGTTGAGATCGACCCCGACGGCCAGCTTGCCGGGGCCGCCGTGCAGCATGGCGCCGATGGACCCCAGGGTCTCGGCCAGGACGGCGGAGGCACCGCCGTGCAGCAGGCCGTAGGGCTGGGTGTTGCCCTCGACGGGCAGGGTGCCGGTCACCTTGTCGGGGGCGGCGTGCAGGACCCGCAGGCCCATCCTGGTGCCCAGGTTCCCCGCGGAGAACAGCGCGGGCAGGTCGATGCCGAGCCCGGACCACTGGTCGAGGATCTCCTGCGGGAAATGCGTGCTGGCCTGCTCGCCCATGAGGCTCCGGCTCCGATCGTGCTCAGTCGGGAGGATGACACCGTTCCTATCACCGGCCGGGTGGCCACCGGTGCTCAGGCGGGCGTGAGGCGGATCACCACGGACTTGCCGGCGGGGGTGTTGCTGGTATCGGCGGTCGCGTCGAGCGGGACGAGGACGTTGGCTTCGGGAAAGTAGGCGGCGGCGCAGCCACGGGCGGTGGGGTAGTGGACGACGCGGAATCCGGGGGCGGTGCGCGTCGTGCCGTCCGTCCACTCGCTGGTGAGGTCCGCGTAGGCGCCGTCGGCGAACCCGAGAGCCCGGGCGTCCTCGGGGTGCACGAGGACGACCCGGCGGCCGCCCTTGATGCCTCGGTAGCGGTCGTCGAGCCCGTACACGGTGGTGTTGTACTGGTCGTGGGAGCGCAGCGTCTGCAGCAGCAGCCGGCCCTCGGGCACATGGGGGTGTTCCACGGGGGCGGCGGTGAAGTGGGCCCTGCCGCTGGGGGTGGGGAAGCTCCGGCTGTCGCGCGGGGCATGCGGCAGGGCGAATCCGCCGGGGGCGGTGATGCGGTGGTTGAAGTCCTCGAAGCCGGGGATGACCCGGGCGATCCGGTCGCGGATGGTGGCGTAGTCCCGTTCGAACTGCTCCCAGGGGGTGCGCGAGGCCGGGAGCACGCGGCGGGCGAGGCGGCAGACGATGGCGGTCTCGGAGAGCAGGCCGGGGTCGGCCGGTGCCAGGCGCCCGCGCGAGGCGTGCACCATGCCCATGGAGTCCTCGACGGTGACCACCTGGTCGCCGCTCGCCTGGGTGTCGCGTTCGGTGCGGCCGAGGGTCGGCAGGATGAGGGCGCGGGTGCCGGTGACGCAGTGCGAGCGGTTGAGCTTGGTGGAGACGTGGACGGTGAGCCGGGCCCGGCGCATGGCGTCCTCGGTCACGGCGGTGTCGGGGGAGGCCGCGACGAAGTTGCCTCCCATGGCGAAGAAGACCTTCACCCGGCCGTCGCGCAGGGCGCGGATGGAGCGGACGGTGTCGAGCCCGTGCTCGCGCGGCGGGTCGAAGCCGAACTCCGCCCCCAGGGCGTCGAGGAAGGCGGCGGCCGGCCGTTCGAAGATGCCCATGGTGCGGTCACCCTGCACGTTGCTGTGGCCCCGGACGGGACATACTCCGGCGCCGGGGCGGCCGATGTTGCCGCGCAGCAGGAGGAAGTTGACCACTTCCTTGACGGTGGGCACGGCGTGCTTGTGCTGTGTGAGGCCCATGGCCCAGCAGACGATGGTCCGCTCCGAGGCCAGGATCATCGCCAGGGCCTGCTCGATCGCCTCGCGGTCCAGGCCGGTGGCGCGCAGGGTCTCGTCCCAGCCGGTGGCACGGGCGGCGTCCGCGAGAGTCTCGTAGCCGAGGGTGTGGTCGCGGACGAAGTCCTCGTCGACGGCGCCCGGGGTGTCGATGAGGAGCTTGTTGAGCATCCGGAAGAGGGCCTGGTCGCCGCCGAGCCGGATCTGCAGGAAGAGATCGGTCAGGGCGGTGCCGCCGCCGGCGAGGCCGCGGGCCGTCTGCGGGTTCTTGAACCGCTCCATGCCCGCCTCGGGGAGCGGGTTGACCGTGATGATCCTCGCCCCGGACTGCTTGGCCCGTTCCAGGGCGCTGAGCATGCGCGGGTGGTTGGTGCCGGGGTTCTGCCCGGCGACGATGATCAGATCCGCCCGGTGGAGGTCCTCCAGGAGCACGCTGCCCTTGCCGACGCCGAGGGTCTCGGTCAGGGCCGATCCGGAGGACTCGTGACACATGTTGGAGCAGTCGGGCAGGTTGTTGGTGCCGAACTCGCGTGCGAACAGCTGGTACAGGAAAGCGGCCTCGTTGGACGTGCGCCCGGAGGTGTAGAAGACCGCCTCGTCGGGGCCGGACAGGCTCCGCAGCTCCTCGGCGATCAGGTCCAGTGCCGCGGACCAGCCGATCGGCCGGTAGTGGTCGTCGCCCTCGGCCAGGTACATGGGGTGGGTGAGACGGCCCTGCCGGCCCAGCCAGTATCCGGAGCGGCCGGCCAGGTCCGGCAGCGGGTGCTCCTCGAAGAAGGCGGGGGTCACCCGCAGCCGGGTGGCTTCCTCGGCGACCGCCTTGGCGCCGTTCTCGCAGAACTCCGCGGTGTGCGGCTTGCCGGGCTCGGGCCACGCGCAGCCGGGACAGTCGAAGCCGTCGGGCTGGTTGACCCGCAGGAGGGTGCGCGCGGCGCGGGTGACGCCCATCTGCTCGCGGACCATGCGCAGGGTGTGGCCGACGGCGGCCGGCCCGGCCGCGGCGTGCTGGGGCCCGGAGACCTCGGGGGCGTCCTGCACGGGGTCCCCGGAAGGCGGTTTGCTCGGCATGGGGCGGTACTCCTTCGGGTGCACGGCACTCCTGGCATCGTCGCACGGGGCGCCCTGCCACGGCACGAGCCGGACTGTCGGAGGTCCGTGAAAGGATCGCCCCGTGGCTGACAACGCACCGAAGACGACGACCGCGCCCCGCCTGATGCTGCTCGACGGGCACTCCCTGGCCTACCGGGCCTTCTTCGCACTGCCCGCGGAGAACTTCACCACCGCGGGGGGCCAGACGACCAACGCCGTCTACGGCTTCACCTCCATGCTGGTGAACACTTTGCGCGACGAGGCTCCCACCCACCTGGCGGTCGCCTTCGACGTCTCGCGCAAGACCTGGCGTTCGGAGCGCTTCTCCGACTACAAGGCCACGCGTTCCAAGACCCCTGACGAGTTCAAGGGGCAGGTCGAGCGGCTGGGCGAGCTGCTGGACGCGATGAACGTGCGGCGTTTCGCGGTCGACGGGTTCGAGGCGGACGATGTGATCGCCACCCTGGCCACCCGGGCGGCTGCCGAGGGCTTCGAGGTGCTGATCGTCACCGGTGACCGGGACTCCTTCCAGTTGGTGAGTGACCGGGTGACCGTGCTCTACCCGACGAAAGGCGTCTCGGAGCTGACCCGCTTCACCCCGGAGAAGGTCACCGAGAAGTACGGCCTCTCGCCCGAGCGGTACCCCGACTTCGCCGCGCTCCGGGGGGACCCCTCGGACAACCTTCCCGGGATCCCCGGCGTCGGGGAGAAGACCGCAGCGAAGTGGCTCAACCAGTTCGGCACGCTGGAGGAACTGCTCTCCCGGGCCGATGAGGTCAAGGGCAAAGCCGGACAGAACCTCCGCGACCACCTGGAGTCGGTCCGCCTCAACCGGGTGCTGACCGAGATGGTGCGGGACATGGACCTGGAGGCCGGCCCCGCGGACCTGGAGCGGGCCGCCTACGACCGGGAGGCACTGGCCGGGCTGCTGGACACGCTGGAGTTCCGGAACCAGAGCCTGCGGGACCGGCTGTTCGCGGTCGACCCCGGCTCCGCCGCCGAGGAGGCCGCGGCCCCGGCGGAAGGGGTGCGCGTCGAGGGAGTGGTGCTGGCCCCGGGTGCCCTGACACCCTGGCTCGCCGAGCACGGCAACGGGCCGCTGGGCCTGGCCTGCCGTGACACCTGGGCGCTGGGCTCCGGGAGTGTGCAGTCCCTCGCGCTGGCCACCGGCGAAGGGCCCGCCGTGTGGTTCGACCCCTCCCGGCTGGACTCCGACGACGAGCAGGCGTTCGCCGCCTGGGTGGCCGACCCGGCCCGACCGAAGACGCTGCACGGCGCGAAGGGTGCCATGCGGGTCTTCGCCGAGCACGGCTGGACCGTCGACGGCGTGACCATGGACACCGCGCTGGCCGCGTACCTGGTGCAGCCCGGGCGCCGCTCGTTCGCCCTGGAAGGGCTGAGCGTGGAGTTCCTGGGCCGCGAGCTCCCCACGGCCGCCGACCCCGGCGGCCAGCTGACCCTCGGGGTGGACGAGGAGTCCGAAGCGGCCGAGGCCGATGCCCTGATGGCCGAGGCCCGCACGGTCCTCGACCTCGGGGAGGCGTTCGAGGGCCGGCTGGCGGACGTGGGCGCGTCGGATCTGCTGCGCGACATCGAGCTGCCCGTCTCGGCGCTGCTGGCCCGGATGGAGCGGGCCGGTATCGCTGCCGACCGCGGCTGGCTGGAAGGGCTGGAACAGCAGTTCGCCGCAGCCGTCCAGCAGGCGGTCAAGGAGGCGCACGCCTCGGTGGGGCACGAGTTCAACCTCGGTTCCCCCAAGCAACTGCAGGAAGTCCTCTTCAACGAGCTGGGCCTGCCGAGAACGAAGAAGACCAAGACGGGGTTCACCACGGACGCCGACGCGCTGGCCTGGCTGGCGGGGCAGACCGAGCACGACCTGCCGGTCATCATGCTGCGCCACCGCGAGCAGGCCAGGCTGCGCAGCACGGTCGAAGGGCTCATCAAGACGATTGCGACCGGCGGGCGGATCCACACCACCTTCCAGCAGACGGTCGCCGCCACCGGCCGGCTGTCCTCCACCGACCCCAATCTGCAGAACATCCCGGTGCGCACCGACGAGGGGCGGGCGATCCGGCGCGGCTTCGTCGTCGGTGAGGGCTTCGAGTCGCTGATGACCGCCGACTACAGCCAGATCGAGCTGCGAGTCATGGCCCACCTGTCCGAGGACGCCGGGCTGCTCGAGGCCTTCACCTCCGGTGAGGACCTGCACGACACGGTCGCCTCCCAGGTCTTCGGGGTGCACCGTGAGCAGGTCGACCCGGAGATGCGGCGGAAGACCAAGGCGATGAGTTACGGGCTGGCCTACGGTCTCTCGGCGTTCGGGCTCTCCCAGCAGCTGTCGGTCACCCCTGACGAGGCGCGCAAGCTGATGGACACCTACTTCGAGCGCTTCGGCGGGGTGCGGGACTACCTGCGCCGGGTCGTGGTCGAGGCCGGCTCCCTCGGTTACACCCAGACGATGCTGGGCCGCCGCCGGTATCTCCCCGACCTCACCAGCTCGAACCGTCAGCGCCGCGAAATGGCCGAGCGGATGGCCCTGAACGCGCCCATCCAGGGCACCGCCGCGGACATCGTGAAGCTGGCGATGCTGCGGGTGGACGAGGCCCTGCGCAGGGAGCAGCTCTCCACCCGCCTGCTGCTCCAGGTGCATGACGAGATCGTGCTGGAGGTCGCACCCGGGGAGCGGCCACGGGTCGAGGAACTGGTGCGCCGCGAAATGGCCGGGGCGGTGTCGTTGCGCGCGCCGTTGGATGTGTCGGTCGGCTCCGGCGACAGCTGGGAGACCGCCGCCCACTGACGCCTGCCCGGTGAATGTTCGGCGGAGATCCGGCGGGGAGGGTGAGGAAGCGCCGATCAGCCTTCTGCGGAACCCTGACGTGTCGTAATGTCTTCCAAGCTGCCGCCGGTTGAAGCCATCGGCGGCACCGGGCGGCTGACGAAGGGGAGCGCGCAGGTGGCATTGCGTCGAGGCAGGGTTCGCAGGGGAATCTCAGGGTCCGCGGTCGCCGCAGTGGCGATGGCGGCGCTCACTGCCTCGCAGGCTTCCGAGCTGGTGGCCGGCGATCCCTCGGGACAGCGGGACGCCCGGGAGTCCGTCGCCCGGCAGGAGCCGACTCCGCCTGACCGCCCCCACCACACCGAGCTGCCGCCGCTGGACACCGGGCAGGACCCGGCCGAGGACGGTCCCGGTGAGCCGGCGGAGGGCGGATCGGACGTCGTCACGGGCCCGGCCGAGGCCGGCATACCCGCCACGGTGCTCGACGCCTACCGCAAGGCCGAGGCGGCGCTCGCGCAGTCGACCCCGGGGTGCAATCTGGAGTGGGAGCTGCTGGCGGCCATCGGCAAGGTGGAGTCGGGGCACGCCCGGGGTGGGGCGGTGGACGGGAACGGGACCACCCACCGGCCGATTCTCGGCCCCGCGCTGGACGGCAACGGGTTCGCCCTGATCAAGGACACCGACGGGGGCCGCTGGGACGGGGACCGGACCTTCGACCGGGCCGTGGGACCGATGCAGTTCATCCCGTCCACCTGGGCGGTGTGGGGCGCGGACGGCAACGGGGACGGGAAGAAGGACCCCAACAACGTCTACGACGCCACGCTGGCCGCAGGCAACTACCTCTGTGCCGCCGGCCGTGACCTCTCCCGGGCCGGCGACCTCGACCGGGCCCTGCTGAGCTACAACCCGTCGCGCGAGTACGTGCGGACGGTGACGGCCTGGCTGGACTACTACCGCAAGAGCAGCCATGAGGTGCCGGACGGCACCGGGCAGCTGCCCGGCAGCCCGGGGGCAGGCAGCGGCACCGGCGGCGGGCACCAGGCGGACAGGAACGGCAAGGACAGCAGCAAGGACCGAAGCAGGGACAGCGTCCAGGCCGGGGAGAAGCCCGGACACCGGGACCGGGCGGACCAGGACCCGGCGGGCGGTCCGGACCGGGACCGGGGCCGTTCCCCCGGGGCGGTGCCGGCGGAGCCCACCCCCACGCGGCCCGGACCCGGCCGGTCCGAGCCGGGCGCCCCGAAGCCCACCCCCAGCCCCGCCCCCACGCCCAGCGCCCCGGCGCCCTCTCCCACACCCACTCCGGAGCCGACGGAGCCCGAGCCCTCGCCGACGGAGCCCAGCCCGGAGCCGACGGAGCCCGAGCCCTCGCCGACGGAGCCCAGCCCGGAGCCGACGGAGCCCGAGCCCTCGCCGACGCCTCCGGACTGCCCGGTGGAGCCCGAGCCGGAGCCGAGTGGGACACCCGGCCCGAGCGAGTCGCCGGACCCGACCCCGTCGGGATCCCCCTCGCCGTCGTCCACGCCTTCTGCCACCGCTTCGCCCTCACCGTCCGCCGGCAGCAGCTCCGGCGCAGCCGGGGACGAGGAGGCAGGGGACGAGGAGGCAGGGGATGAGGGGGAGGAGCCGGGCGAGGTCTGTCCGGACCCGGACGACCCGGACGACCCGGACGAGGGTGAGAGCGAGGAGAAGGGCAGCACCGGGGACGCGCCGGAGGACGAGAAGGATTCGGCTTCCGGTGCGGCCGTGCTGTCCCGGCGCACCGGCTGAGGGCTGAGCAGCGCCTCCAGCCCTCGAGGGCTCCGCGGACGCAGGTACGCGGGGCTCTCGGGCGGCCAGGAGACATGAGGCACGTGCCGGCTGTTGCCCGGTTTGGGTGGATTGGGTTGGTGCTGGGGGGAAGCGCGCATTGACCCGGCTCCGAACCCCCCGTATGCTATAAGACGCGTTGCGGGCCTGCGCGCCTCGGACGGAGTAGGTCGCGCTCGCATCTGTTGTATGTCCCCTCGGTTCTCGGGGCGCCCCGCTTTCCGCACGGCAACGTGAGGGTCGGGCGAGCGTCTCTCAGGCTGTCCGGCTTCGGCGGTGCGACTCAGGTCTGTGGCGTGGTAGTGCCTACGACAACTGTCCGTTACCGGAGCCCTTTACCACATGACGAGCAGCACCGAGACCCCTGTGACCACCCCGCAGGTTGCGGTCAATGACATCGGTTCCGAGGAAGACTTCCTCGCCGCGATCGACGAGACGATCAAGTATTTCAACGACGGCGACATCGTCGACGGCGTCATCGTGAAGGTCGACCGGGACGAGGTCCTGCTCGACATCGGCTACAAGACCGAGGGTGTCATCCCCTCGCGAGAGTTGTCGATCAAGCACGATGTCGACCCCAACGAGGTCGTCGCTGTTGGCGACGAGATCGAGGCCCTGGTCCTCCAGAAGGAGGATAAGGAAGGCCGGCTGATTCTCTCGAAGAAGCGTGCCCAGTACGAACGTGCCTGGGGCACCATCGAGAAGATCAAGGACGAGGACGGCATCGTCACAGGGACGGTCATCGAGGTCGTCAAGGGCGGCCTCATCCTCGACATCGGTCTCCGTGGCTTCCTCCCCGCCTCCCTCGTGGAGATGCGCCGGGTCCGCGACCTTCAGCCGTACGTCGGCAAGGAGCTGGAAGCCAAGATCATCGAGCTGGACAAGAACCGCAACAACGTGGTCCTGTCCCGCCGCGCCTGGCTGGAGCAGACCCAGAGCGAGGTCCGTCAGACCTTCCTCACCACCCTGCAGAAGGGTCAGGTGCGCTCCGGCGTCGTCTCCTCCATCGTCAACTTCGGCGCCTTCGTCGACCTGGGCGGCGTGGACGGTCTGGTTCACGTCTCCGAGCTGTCCTGGAAGCACATCGACCACCCCTCCGAGGTCGTCGAGGTCGGCCAGGAGGTCACGGTCGAGGTCCTGGACGTCGACATGGACCGCGAGCGCGTCTCGCTGTCGCTGAAGGCCACGCAGGAAGACCCGTGGCAGCAGTTCGCGCGGACCCACCAGATCGGACAGGTCGTTCCCGGCAAGGTCACCAAGCTGGTGCCGTTCGGTGCGTTCGTCCGGGTGGACGAGGGCATCGAGGGCCTGGTCCACATCTCCGAGCTGGCCGAGCGCCACGTGGAGATCCCCGAGCAGGTCGTCCAGGTCAACGACGAGATCTTCGTCAAGGTCATCGACATCGACCTGGAGCGTCGTCGGATCAGCCTCTCGCTGAAGCAGGCGAACGAGAACTTCGGCGGCGACCCGATGGCCGTCGACTTCGACCCGACCCTGTACGGCATGGCGGCGTCCTACGACGACCAGGGCAACTACATCTACCCCGAGGGCTTCGACCCCGAGGCCAACGACTGGCTCGAGGGGTACGACAAGCAGCGCGAGGAGTGGGAGCGCCAGTACGCCGAGGCGCAGACGCGCTTCGAGCAGCACCAGGCGCAGGTCATCAAGTCGCGTGAGGCGGATGCCGAGGCCGAGGCCGAGGGTCCCGCAGCCAGCCCGGCAGCCCAGTCCGGCGGGGGCTCCGGTTCCGGCGGCGGTGGCGGTGGCGGCTCGTACTCCTCCGAGTCGACCGAGGACTCGGGGGCCCTGGCTTCCGACGAGGCGCTGGCAGCGCTTCGCGAGAAGCTGGCCGGTGGCCAGAGCTGATCGCTCGCTCGATGCCCGGGTTGGCGCCCGGGTGACCGGTGGAAGTTGTCGACCGAAGGCCCGTCCCTGCGAAGGGGCGGGCCTTCGGGCTGTGCCGGTGCTGCGGCCCGGGAGGGAAAGCACCCGTGCGGAGGTCAGGACCGGGGTACTCGTCATGGTGCGCGCGGCTCCCGCCGCGGGCCGTCCGGGGCCGTCGGCGAAACATGTCCGACCTCACGGTGTCCGGAGCGAGTCGGGACGCGGGGAGCGGGCACCGGACACAGCGGAGGACGGTTGTGCAGGGCAGGAAGCGTGAGCAGGCGCGAGAAGTTGGACCGGCCGGGGAATGTCTTGATCACTTCGGGCGTTGACAACGCTGCACACCAAACGGCGGAAGGGGTGCGTCAGTGGTACACAACACGCAGGGCATGTACGAGTGGGAGCCGGAAGGGCTGGCGGAGGCCGAGGCGATCGCCGACGGAGCCGGCGGCACGGGTCCGGTGCTTCTCTACCACTTCGAGGGCTTCATCGATTCCGGCGAGACCGGGACCCAGCTCGTGGAGCAGTTGCTGGAGAGCAGCCCTTCCACCCTGGTCGCGCGCTTCGACCACGACCGGCTCGTCGACTACCGGGCCCGCCGCCCGACGATGACCTTCCAGCAGGACCGCTGGGCGGACTACGAGACGCCGCTGCTGGAGCTGCGGTTGCTGCACGACGCGACCCACCAGCCGTTCCTCCTGCTCTCCGGCCCGGAGCCCGACGTGGAGTGGGACCGCTTCGCACGGGCGGTGCAGGAGATCGTGGAACGGCTGCGGGTCCGCATCTCGATGAATTTCCATGGAATTCCCATGGGCGTTCCGCACACCCGCCCCGTGGGGCTCACTCCGCACGGCACCCGCACCGACCTGGTGCCGGGTGACCACCGGGGGATGTTCGACGAGGCGCAGGTGCCCGGCAGCGCTGCCGCACTCACCGAGCTGCGGCTCGTCGAGGCGGGCCACGAGGTACTGGGCGTCGCCGCTCATGTGCCGCACTACATCGCCCGCTCCCGGTACCCGGACGCGGCGCTGGTCGTGCTCGAAACCATCACGGCCGTCACCGGGCTGGTGCTGCCCGAGGCGGCACATGCTCTGCGGGTCGAGGCCCTGAAGACGCAGACCGAGATCGAGCGGGAGCTGGCCGAGGGGGATGCGGAGCTGGTCGCCGTGGTGCGAGGGCTGGAGCAGCAGTACGACGCTCTCGCCGGTGCCGCCAGTCGCGGCAGCCTGGTGGCCGAGGCGGCGGAGCTCCCCTCGGCGGAGGAGCTGGGCGCGGTGTTCGAGCGCTTTCTGGCCGAGCGTGAGGACGGCGACGGCTCGAAGTGACCGGTGTCCGTCCGGTCGCCTCCGCAGCCACCGAGGGCCCTCCGGGAGCCCTGGAGGTGACGGAGGTGACCGGACGGGAGAACGGGTGCCCGTCGACCGCGGCGCCGGCGATACCACTGCGGAGGCGGGCCGTCGCGTGGCACCGGGGCGGTGCACGGTAGCCTGCCCGCATGCTCACTGTGGGACTGACCGGCGGGATCGGCTCGGGGAAGAGCGAGGTGGCCCGGCAGCTGGCCGCGCTGGGAGCGGTGATCATCGACGCCGACCTGATCGCCCGCGAGGTCGTCGAGCCCGGTACTTCCGGGCTGGCAGCGGTCGTCGCCGAGTTCGGCGAGGGCGTTCTGACGCCGGAGGGAGCCCTGGACCGGGAGCGGCTCGGCCGGATCGTGTTCGCCGACTCCGAGCGGCTCGGGGCGCTGAACGCGATCGTCCATCCGCTGGTCGCCGAGCGGGCCGCCGAGCGGCAGGCCGCGGCGGCGGAGGACCCCGCGGCGGTCGTCGTGCACGATGTGCCGCTGCTGGCGGAGAACGGCCTCATGGACCGGTACGACACGGTGGTCGTCGTCGATGCGCGGCCCGGGACGCAGCTGGACCGGCTGGTCCGGCTGCGCGGGATGGCGGAGGACGAGGCCCGGGCCCGGATGGCCGCCCAGGCCTCCCGGGAGGACCGGTTGGCCGTCGCCGAGGAGGTGCTGCACAACGACGGCTCGCGGGAGGAGCTGGCCAGTCAGGTCGAACAGTTGTGGCACCGGTTGCGCGGGCGGGCTGCGGCCGGAATGCGCGGATAGCCCACGGCCCCCTGCCCCGGAACGGTCACATGTCCTTCTGGGCCCGGCGGATCTCGCCCTCAGGGTCCTGGAGGTACCGCCGGGTCTCCCGCGCGACGAGGGGTGCGAGCACGAACAGGCCGACCAGGTTCGGCAGGGCCATCATCCCGTTTGCCGCGTCGGAGAAGGTCCACACCAGGCCGAGGTCCGCAGTCGCACCGATGTAGATCATCACCACGAAGGCCAGCCGGTAGACGGTGGTGGTGTTGAGGTCGAATCTCCCGATCGAAAAGAAATGGCGAATGCCGAACAGGCTTTCCACGCATCGGTCGCCGTAGTAACTCCAGCCGATCAGGGTGGACACCGCGAAGAACACGATGGCGAGTACGACCAGGTGGGTGGCCCAGCCGCCGAGACCCTCCTCGAAGGCGGCCAGCGTCATCGTCGCGCCCTCCAGCGCCTCGTCGCCGGTGTCCCAGACGCCGGTGACGACGATGGTGAGGCCGGTGAAGGTCACCACGACCAGGGTGTCGAGGAAAGTCTGGGTCATGGACACCAGGCCTTGCCGGGTGGGGTGGGTGGACTTGGCGGCCGCCGCGGCGATGCCGCCGGTGCCCAGGCCTGACTCGTTGGAGAAGATGCCCCGGGCCACGCCGTAGCGGATCGCCGTCATGATGCCCGCGCCCGCGAAGCCGCCGACGACCGCGTCGGTGCCGGTGAAGGCATCGGTGAAAATCAGCCGGAAGGCACCGGGGAGTTCTCCGACGTTCAGGGCGAGCAGGGCCGTCGCGCCGAGGACGTAACCGACGGCCATGACGGGTACCACCGCGGCCGTCACCCGGCCGATCACCTTGATGCCGCCCAGGATGACCGCTCCGGCGACCAGCACCAGCACCAGGCCGGTCAGCCAGGTGGGAATGCCCCATCGGTCGTCGGCGGAGTTCGCCACGGTGTTGGCCTGCACGCCGTTGCCGATGCCGAAGGCGGCGATGGCCCCGGCGATGGCGAAGAAGACGCCGAGCACCATGCCCCAGTGGATGCCCCAGCGGGCCGGGATGTGGCGCAGATAGCGCTGCGGCCCGCCGCTCATCAGCCCGCTGGCGTCGGTGAGGCGGAAGCGGACCCCGAGGAACGCCTCGGAGTACTTGGTGGCCATCCCCAGCAGTCCGGTCACCCACATCCAGAACAGGGCGCCCGGCCCGCCCAGGAAGAAGGCCGTGGCCACGCCGGCGATGTTGCCGACGCCGATGGTGGCGGCCAGCGCGGTGGTCAGCGCCTGGTAGTGCGTGATGTCCCCCTGGACCCGGGGGTCCGTCTCCTTGCGCTGGATGAGCGCCAGGTGCAGGGCGGGCCCGAGCTTGCGGAACTGCAGCCCGCGCAGCATCACGGTCAGGTACAGGCCGGCCGCCAGCAGCAGCGGAATCAGCAGGTAGGGACCCCAGATGAAGTCGTTGGCCTCCGACAGGCCGTCGTCGAGCCAGTCCACGGTCTTCCTCCTCAAGGTCCGCGAAAGCGGCAGGCCGGGCACCGGAGGGAGCCCGAAATAAATGAGATGAGAGAAAAGTAGTCTTATGGTGTTCCGTGTTCCACTACCGCGTCAGCCGTGGCGGGTCCGTCTCACCGGGGGCGTGAGTGGTGCGTCAGATCTCGGCGTCAGATCTCGACCCTGCGGTCGATGGGGGCCATCAACCGCTGCATGGCGCGCCGCGGCAGCGAGGGGTGCTTCGCCTGCTCGCGGGAGTGCCGGTCCAGCTCGTCCGCCAGGCGCATGGACCGTCGCTCGACGTCGAGCTCCGCAAGCATCCGGTCGATGTCGGAGAGCAGCGAGCCGTGCAGCTGCCACTGGCGGGGGTGCCGTTGCACGTTGGCCAGCAGCAGCCGGGCGACCCTTTCCCGGCCCGCGTGGCCGGCGTCCAGCTCTTCGAGCAGCCGCTTCTCCGCCGCGTCGGCACTGGAGCTGACCTGTGTGGTGATCAGGACGGCGAAGCTGTCGAGGGCTCCGGCCAGGTGGGTGAACAGGGCCTGCAGCGCGTCGGCCAGCTCCGGGGTGTACAGGGATTCCTCGGTCCGTTTTCCGGCGAGGTCGGTGAGGGTCCGGGAAGTCGTGCGCAGGATCACGGCGCAGATCTCCAGGGTGTCGAGCCCGGTGCGCAGCACGATCCTCGTCAGCAGCCCTTCCTTGACGCGGGGATTGAACCGCAGACTCTCCTCCGCCTCGGAGAGGGAGGCGTCCACCTGGGTGATGTCGCGGTCCAGCTCCCGGGCCTCGTACAGCTTCGCGGCGGCGCGTTCCACCGGGGTGTGTCCGATGACCTCGTCACCCATCCGCTGCAGGAGTCGCTGCATCCGCCGCCCCAGATCCTCGATGGCCTCCTCGGCCGGGCGCACCCGGACCGGAGGAACGAAGATGACGTTGAAAAGCAGCCCGACAGCGGCACCGATGAGGGTTTCCACCACCCTCGCGACCCCGACCTCCGCCGCCCGGGTCACGCTGAGCACGAGCATCGCGCTGATCGCGACCTCGGGCACGAACTGCCCGGCCCGCACCACATGCCCCAGCGTGAGAGAGGCGAAGATGAGCAGCGCGAGGCTCCACCAGCTGAGGCCGACCAGCGCGCTGAATCCGACGGCGAGAGTCACCCCCGCCACCACCGCGTTGACCCGGCGCAGGCCGCTGGTGAGCGTGGCGTAGAGCGTGACCTGGACAACGAGGAGCGCTGTCAGCGGCGCCAGCAGCGGCGCCTGGGAGTCGGTCAGCCAGAGCGCGGCGAGGTAGGCGAGGGTGGCGGCAACCGTGGAGCGCAGCGTCTGCGTGACCACGCGTTCACGCCGCTTGGCCAGGTCGACCATCTGTTCTGGAACAGCGGGCACGGAGAGGCCTTCCCGTCGGGCCGGAGCCGGAACACGGAGGAGCCGCGGTGGTACCCGAGTGGCCCACCGTCCGGTTCTCACACCCCGGGTCGTTCCGCCGGGCTCCCGCAGCCACGGGTCGGCGGGCCGGGCCGGCCGGTGCGACCCGGTGCGGGCGCGGGGCACTCCGGTACTTCGGCCACTGGCTGCCGCGGATGCGCTGTTCTCGTTTTGGCACGGGCACCCCAAGATCCATAAGATCCGCCAATGATCATAGGAAGATGGCCCGCGGCCGCCCTGTGCGGTGTGCTCGCGGCCCTGATGACCGGCGCTCTCCCGGCGACCACCGCCGCGGCCGAACCAGTGGGTGAACAACGGGAAACCGAACCGCCGAAGGTGCAGCTGGTCCTCGATGTCAGCGGCTCCATGCGGGAGCGGGACATCGACGGCGGCTCCCGCATGGCCGCCGCGAAGCAGGCCTTCAACGAGGTCATCGACGCCATGCCGGAGGAGGTCCATCTGGGCATCCGCACGCTGGGCGCCAACTACCCCGGTGACGATCTGGCCAAGGGCTGCGTCGACAGCGAACAGCTCTACCCGGTCGGGAAGGTCGACCGGACGGAGGCCAAGACCGCGGTGGCCACGCTGAGCCCCACCGGCTGGACCCCCATCGGTTACGCGCTGCGCGGGGCGGTCGAGGACCTCGGGGAGGGGGACGGGACCCGCCGTATCGTACTCATCACCGATGGTGAGGACTCCTGTGGGCAGCCCGACCCCTGCGATGTGGCCCGTGAACTGGCCGCCCAGGGAACCCACCTGACGGTCGACACGCTCGGTCTGACGCCCGCCGATGCCAAGGTCCGCGACCAGCTCAGCTGTATCGCCGAGGCCACCGGCGGCACCTACACGGCGGTCCAGGACACCGACCAGCTCACCGCCCGCCTCAAGCAGCTCGTGGACCGCACGGCCGAGGTCCAGGTGGAGAACCCCACCGTCATCGAGGGCTCCGCGGCGGACTGCGCCGACGCGCCGCAGCTCGGCGCCGGGGTCTACCGCGACCGTGAGGAATTCGACGAGCACCGCTGGTACCGGGTCCAGGTCGCCCCGGGACGCGAACTGCGCGCCTCGGTCAGCATCGCCGACGACCGGGCCGTGGACCGGGACTACGGGGTGCTGCTGCGCGCACTGGACGAGGACGGGCGGGAGCTCGTCCGGGGCAGCGAGGCCGGGCACGGCCGTACCGATGTCATCTCCACCGGGCTGCGCTACCCCTCGGACGCCGAGGAGGAACGCCTCGTGTGCCTGGAGGTGAGCAACTCCTTCTCCGCGCCCGACTCCGTCCAGCGCACCCCGGGGATGCCCCTGGAGCTCACCGTCGACCTGGTGGCCGCCCCCGACACACCCCCGGATGTGGCGGCCTTCGGGCTGGCCCGCGGATGGGTGCCGCTGGGGCTGCTGACCTTGACCGGTCTGCTGGCCGGCCTGCTGTGGGGCGCTATCCGGAGGATGGTCTGATGCCGAACCGTACGACACGCCTGTTCACCACCACGCTGCTGGCCGGCGCGCTGCTGCTCGCCGGTGCCGGCTCCGCCGCTGCCGAGGACCCCGAGGAGCAGGGCTCCGGGGAGCAGGACTCCGCTGCCGAGCCGACCGAGGCCGGCACCACCTTCCGTACCGCCACCGCGCTGGAGCAGGAGCGCCATGCCTCCGCGGCCGCCGCCGTGGGCGACTACCTGTACTGGGTCGTCCCCGTGGGCGCCGGTCAGGACGCGACCGCGGAGGCCACCGTCACGCTCCCGGACAGCGGCAGCCGCAGCGGCCCGTCCACCTGGCAGCTGGACCTTTACGACGGGCTGCGCCGCCGGCAGGCGTGCGTCGCGGGGGAGGCCACAGCCGTCGCCGAACGGGAGGCCGAGTCCGTCACGCTCAGCTGCACCCTGCGGACCGTCCGGCCCTGGGCCGAGCCCTGGGCGGACGACCCGCTGCCCGGTGCCTATTACGTCCGGCTGACCTCGGTCGAGCTGGCGGAAGAGGACCTGGGCCTGCCGCTGCGGGCCGAGGTGATGGTGACTGCCGCTCCGGCCGGCGGCGCACGCGCGGCCGGCGGCGAGCTGGCGGCGCCGCTCGTGCCCACCTCCCGGGCCGGCAGCCTCGAGACCGGGGCCGGGACCGCCACGGATGCGGATGCCGGCACCGAGGACGACGCGGACGGTGAGGCGGCGGCCGGCGCGCTGTCCGCTCCCGAGGGCGGTTGGACGGACGGCTGGTGGTCCGACCGCTGGCTCTGGACGGCGGCCGGGGGCATCCTCGCCTCCCTGGCCGCGATCGGCGGCTACTCCCTCACGCGCCGCCGCACCTAGGCGCACTCTTCCTCCCCATCCTTCACCCCGGCCAAATGTCGTTATTGCGGTGATGTGACTGTTTGGCCGGGGTTCGGGGGGGTCACCCGGCAGTCAGGTGAACAGACAGCGGAACCGGCTCCGGAGCGGAGCCGGTCCCGCACGGTGCGAGGAGGCCCCCGGTGAAAGCCGTCGTATACCAAGAGCCGTTTTCCGTCGCGGTGGAGGATGTCGAAGACCCACGTGTCCAGAACCCCACCGATGTCGTCATCAAAGTCACCACCTCGGCGATCTGCGGGTCGGACCTGCACATGTACGAGGGCAGGACGGGCGCCGAGCCGGGCATCGTCTTCGGTCACGAGAACATGGGCGTCGTGGAGGAGGTCGGCAGCGGCGTCGCCACCGTGAAGAAGGGCGACCGGGTCGTGCTGCCCTTCAACGTGGCCTGCGGCTTCTGCAAGAACTGTCTCGCGGGGAGGACCGGCTTCTGCCTCACGGTGAACAAGGGATTCGCGGGCGGCGCCTACGGCTACGTCTCCATGGGCCCCTACACCGGTGGCCAGGCCGAGTACCTGCGTGTTCCCTTCGCAGATTTCAACTGCCTGCAACTGCCCCGGGGGGAGGAGCACGAGGACGATTTCGCCCTGCTCGCGGACATCTTCCCCACCGGCTACCACGCCACCGAGCTCGCTCAGGTCAGCCCGGGGGAGAGCGTGTGCGTCTACGGCGCCGGACCGGTCGGTCTGATGGCCGCGTATTCCGCCATGCTTCGGGGCGCCTCTCAGGTCTTCGTCGTCGACCGGCAGCCGGACCGTCTGCGGCTGGCCGAGCACATCGGCGCCGTGGCGATCGACTACAGCCAGGGCAGCGCCGCCGATCAGATCAAGGACCGCACCGATGGTGAGGGCACCGACAAGGGCATCGACGCGGTCGGCTACCAGGCCACGGTGCAGGAAGGAGAGGAGCAGCCGGCGATTGTCCTCAACAATCTCATCGACTCGGTGCGTCCCACCGGCATGCTGGGGGTCGTGGGCCTGTACGTCCCGGAGGACCCCGGCGGCCCTTCGGAGTCGGCGCAGAAGGGCGAGCTGCTCATCAAGATCGGCAAGTTCTTCGAGAAGGGCCTGCGGATGGGCACCGGCCAGGCCAACGTGAAGGCCTACAACCGGCATCTGCGTGATCTGATCATCGCCGACCGGGCGGAGCCGAGTTTCGTGGTCTCCCAGCGTCTCCCGCTCGATGACGCCGCGGACGCCTACGAGCGCTTCGACAAGCGTGAGGACGGCTGGACCAAGGTGCTCCTCAAGCCCGCCATGGCCGCCGCCTGACGGACGGTTCGGGGCACCGCCGCCGGGGCGGGAGGTGTCTCCCGCCCCGGCGGGCCGATCCGCCCCGTGCCTCGCGTGCCCAGGAGCGGACCGGCCGGGACCTCCTGCGCAACGTCAGCCGGGAAGGCGCCTGAACTTGAGGGTGTAATCCGTGTGGATGACCGTCCGTCCGTCGCGACAGGCCCGGCTGCGCTCGTGCCCCTCGTTCACGAGAAGTTCCCACTCCCGGGAGTGCAGGCCGAGGGTGTGGACGACTTCCCCGGCGGTGCGCAACGGCATGTCCGGGCGCGGACCGGTGTCCCAGGGCGGGGGGCCGGAGTGCCCCACCACCAGCAGCACCCCGCCCGGGGAGACGGCCGCCGCCGCGGTCCGCAGGATCCGCTCTCCGGGCAGGTCGACAGGGGAGTGCAGGAAGTGCGCGGACACCAGGTCGAAGCGGCCGGGAGGGAAGGACTCGGCCAGGTCGTGGCGCTGCCAGTCGATCCGGTCGGCCACACCCGCCGCCCGTGCCTGTGCGGCGCCGCGGGTGAGGGCGGTCCGGGAGATGTCGACCGCGGTGACGTGCCAGCCCTGTTCCGCGAGCCAGATGGCGTCCGCTCCTTCACCGCAGCCCAGGTCCAGCGCCCTTCCCGGAAGCAGTCCGGTGGCCTCACGGAGAAGGTCGGCATTGGGCCTTCCGCTCCAGACCCGCTCGTCCGAGCGATAGCGGTCCTCCCAGAACTCCTCGGCCGTCCCCCTGCGCGTCGCTTCGCCGGTCAGCAGCGTTTCCCCCTGCTCCTGGTTTTCTCCCGTGTCGCGCCGTGGCAGCTCTGGTCCCTCCTCGGCCGCGTGCGGTGCCGGGGCAGCGCGCCGGGCGGCGACGGCCCGGCGGACGTCCTCGGCGGTCAGGTCGGCGTTGATCGCCGCACCCGCACGTACCCCCGCGGCGGCCGCACCGATGACCTGATCGGTCACATTGGAGACGTTGCCGGCCACCCACACTCCGGGCACCGATGTCGCGCCGGCCGGATCGGCAGCGACACAGCTGCCGATCACCTGACCGTTCCGCTCCTGCTCGGTGGCGTGCAGGCCGAGGCCGGCGAGCAGGCCGGTGCGTGCGGTGAACCGGGGAGCGACCACCACGGCTTCGACGGGAACGACCCGGCCACCGGCCGACACCACGCCGGTGAGGCGGCCCCCGGTCACGTCCAGGCGGGCCACCTCTCCTCCAACAATGGCGACCCCCCGGGCGGTGAGCTGCTCGTACTCCTCGTCGGTCGGTTCCGGCGCGGTGTGCAGGAAGAGAGTCACGTCCTCGCTCCACTGCCGCCACATCAGGGCCTGGTGAACAGCGAGAGGGGTGGTCGCGAGTACGCCGATTGCCCGGTCCCGCACCTCCCAGCCGTGGCAGTACGGGCAGTGCAGCACCTCGCGTCCCCACCGCTCGGCCACGCCGGGTACCTCGGGCAGCTCGTCGGCCAGGCCGGTGGTCACCAGCAGCCGGCCGGCCAGGACGACTGTCCCGTCCTCGAGACGCACCCGGAAGCCTCCGTCCTGGCAGCGCTCGGCGGCCACGGCAGTGCCGGCCAGAACCTCACCACCGTAGCCCGTCACCTCCGCCCGGCCCGCGGCAAGGAGTTCACCGGGCGGCATGCCCTCCCGCGTCAGATACGTGTGGACGCCGGCCGCCGGCGCGTTGCGCGGCTGCCCGGCGTCGATCACTGTCACCGAACGGCGCGCCCTCGCCAGGGTCAGTGCCCCGCTGAGTCCCGCTGCGCCACCGCCGATGACCACCACCTCGCAGCGCCGCTCCTCGAGCGGGACGGCGACGGCCGGAATCTGCCGGTTCTGTGTCGTCATAGCGCTTACCTCCTTTTCCGGAGATCATCCTCCCGCGCACCTCAGCTTGACAAAGTTTCTTGCTGAGGTGGCAAATAGAAACATGGCAGACGACGACATCACGGGTGTGCTGACCTCCGTGGGCCCGCGCCTGCGGGCTCTGCGCCGGGACCGTGGCACCACCCTGGCCCAGCTGAGCGCGACGACCGGTATCTCGCTCAGCACACTCTCGCGTCTGGAGTCCGGTCAGCGGAAGCCGACGCTGGAGCTTCTCCTGCCGCTGGCGA
Source organism: Streptomyces sp. ACA25 (assembly GCF_028200735.1). Taxonomy (GTDB): domain Bacteria; phylum Actinomycetota; class Actinomycetes; order Streptomycetales; family Streptomycetaceae; genus Streptomyces. The sequence goes on along the minus strand of NZ_JAQKPV010000007.1, from coordinate 183,521 downwards.
AGGCCCATGGCGTCCAGTTGGACGAGCTGGTCGGCGCGCCGCCCACCGGAGATCCGCGCATCCACCCGCGCCCCTTCAAGCGGCACGGCCAGACCTTTGTCCCCCTCACCCGCCACCTCGGCGGCCTCCACGCGTACAAGCAGATCTTCCCTGCCTCGCCGAGCCCGGACACACGCCCGGAACAACGAGTGCACGAGGGCTACGAATGGCTCTACGTACTGTCCGGCCGCCTGCGCCTGGTCCTGGGGGAGCACGACCTCGTCCTGACCGCCGGTGAGGCTGCCGAGTTCGACACCCGCACGCCGCACGGATTCGCCAACGCCGGGGCCGGGCCGGTCGAGTTTCTCAGCCTGTTCGGGGCGCAGGGCGAGCGGATGCACGTCCGGGCCCGCCCGGCCGGCAGCTGACGCCGAACCGCCGCTCACGCCGCAGGCCGCTCCACGGGTTTGCGAGGTACGCGGCCGCACCGGTGTCAGCCGTCAGCGGTGCCGGAAAGCCGACAGCGCTCCCCGGTACCGCGGAATCTGCTTCGGTGGCAGGGTGGCAGCCCGTTCGATGCGCCGGAGGCCGTACCCAGCGGCGGTCCGGCCCTTCTGGAGGTGGCCCGGATGCTACGTGGCCGGATCCCCGTACCGACACTGCTCGCGGGCGCGGCGGTCCTGATCACCGCCGTGGTCGCACTGTGGCTGGCGAACGCGGGCACCGCGGAGGGGCCGGAGACCCCTCCGGGCGGTCCCGTCCTTCAGGAGCAGAGCCAGGACCCCGGGAGCGGCCACGGAACGGACCAGCGCGGGGAGGGCGCCGACCCGGCTCCCGCGTCCCCCGGCGACTGACCGCCGTCCCGGCCGCCGGCCCCTGACCAGTTCCTGCCGTGTCGGAACGCCCGGCAGCACAGATCGAGCAAGTGACAAACCCACATTGCTCGTTGTGACAGACGAGAGAACCATCACACCGCCGGTGCCCGCGGCCCCGCGATCAGGAGACGAGTCCCTGCCCGGTTGCAGAGGCGATGCGGCCGGGCCATGCCGCCGGAGCAGGCGCCTGAGTCGGCGTGTGCGGTCGCCAACTCACCGAGGCAACGCGCGGTGTGTGATGCGCGCGTGCGCCGGTGCGCCCCGATGTGCGCCATGGCCCTGACGACCGTTGCTCAACACGCTGGGTCACGGCTCCCTTCCCCGGTTGTCCCCACACCGGTAAAGGGAGCCGTCCACGTGCGGAACCTCTGCACGCAGACAACAAAGGGAGCACTCAGTGAAGAAGAAGCTGACCGGTCTGGTCGCGGCTCTGTCGGCCGTGCTGTTCATGCTGGGCACGGCGACGCCCGCGAACGCGGTTCCGCCCTCGGCCGCCTGGCAGCAGATCGTCACCCTGCAGACAGGCATGTGTGCCACCGCCGGCGGCAACGGTGAGCTGATCCAGTACCGGTGCGACAACAAGCGGAACAAACAGTTCTCCTCGGCCTGGGCCGGCACCGACGCGTACTTCCTGCGGGTCTACTCCAGCTTCCAGTGCGTGGCCCCCAGTTCGGCCGCTGAGTACGCCAACATCGTCCAGGTGACCTGCTCCAACACCGACCTGCAGGTGTGGGAGGCCGAGTTCCAGGGCAACGACAGTTACCGGCTGCGGAACCGGGCCACCGGAATGTGCCTGACGGTCGCCTGGGACGTGACCGCCAGTGGCCAGCCACTGAACCAGTCCCGCTGCGGCGCGTTCGCCGCGCAGACCTGGCGCTTCCGGAACATGTGACCCCCGCCTGGTGAGGCGCCGCGGGGAGGGCACCGCCCCTCTCCGCGGCACCTGGACCCGCCCGCGGTGCCCCTCCCTCAGCCGCGCGGCCGCCGGGGCTCAGGCCAGCCCCAGGTCGGGGCCGAAGACCTCGTAGTGAATGTCCTGGGCGGGCACTCCGGAGCGCAGCAGAGACTCCCGCGCAGACTTGAGGAAGGGAACCGGACCGCAGAGATAGGCGACCAGTCCGGCCGGCAGAGCGCCCAGCTGGGAGAGGTCGCAGAGACCGGGGCGAGCGGTTGCGCCGGGCGCGCACTCTTCATACCAGACGTGCAGTTCTCCGCGGGGGAGCGTGGCGACGAGCCGGGCCTGGTCGTCCCGCAGGGCGTGGACGGACTCGTGGCGGTCGGCGTGCGCGGCGATGACGCGGCGGCGGGAGCCGGTCTCCGCCAGGTGCTCCAGCATGCCGATCATGGGGGTCACACCGATGCCCGCCGAGGCCAGCAGGACCGGCCCGGGACCGTCCTCCAGAGCGACATCGCCGAAGGGCGGCGAGAGTTCGAGTACATCACCCTCGGCGACGTTGCGGTGGAGGTGGTCGGACACCTCGCCGACCGGCTGCCCGCCGCCGTGCACCCGCTTGACCGTGATGCGGCGCTGTGTGGCCTGCGGTCCGCCGGAGAGGCTGTACTGGCGCAGCTGACGGATACCGTCGGGAAGGTCCACAGCGACGCTGACATACTGTCCGGCCCGGTAGGCAGGCGCCGGGGCGCCGTCTGCGGGGGTCAGGACGAAAGACACGGTCTCGGCCGTCTCGGCGACCCGGCGCTCCACCCGCCAGGTCCGCCAGTGGCCGTAAGCGTCGACCTCGGCCTCCTCGTACAGCCGCTGCTCCAGGGCGATGAGAGAGTTCGCCATCAGCCAGTAGACCTCGTCCCAGGCGGCCTCCACCTCGGGGGTCACCGCGTCTCCGAGTACGTCCTTGAGCGCGGCGAAGAGGTAGCGGCGGACCAGGGGGTACTGGTCGGCGCGGACGCCGAGTGACGCGTGCTTGTGGGCGATCCGGCCGAGGATGGCGTCCGGTCGCTCGTCGGGCCGTTCCAGCAGCACGGTGGCGAAGGTCGCGATCGATCCGGCCAGTGCTTTGCGCTGCTCACCGTTGGCCTGGTTGCCGCGGTTGAACAGGCCGTCGAGCAGCTTCGGGTGGTCGGCGAACATCTGCTGGTAGAAGACCCGGGTCACGTCCTCGATGGCCGCGCCCACGGCGGGGAGTGTCGCGCGGACTGTGGTGGCGGAGCGGGCGGACAACATGTGATCTCCTTTAATGCGATTGTGAGATGCCACTTTTGGTGCGGGTTGAAGGCGGCTCGGAGCGGTGTTCGTCAGTCGGGAAGGGTGGTGGGGGGTCCGGTGGCGGCGGGTCGGGTGACGGTGGGTTCGAGGGAGAGCAGTACCGCACCGGTCGGCGGGGCGGCCAGGTCGGCGAGGGTCAGTGGATCCAGGGATGCGAAGAAGGCTTCCTGGGCGCCGCGGAGGGCGCCGCGCAGCCGGCAGGCGCGGCGCAACGGGCAGGGTGGGTCGTCGTCGCAGCCGACGACCTCACCGCTTCCTTCCAGTTCGCGGACGAGCCAGCCCACGGAGATGCCTTCACCGCCCGCGCCGAGGGACAGTCCGCCGCCCCGGCCGCGCCGGGCCTCGACAACGCCGAGGTGCTGGAGCCGGCTGACGACCTTGGCTGTGTGTGAGTGCGGTACCGCCAGCGCCTCGGCCATCTCGCGGGTGCGCAGCACCTCCGCGGCGCCGGGACGGGCGGCGAGCAGCATGGCCACCCGCAGGGCAAGGTCGGTGAACTTCGTCAGGCGCACGGGAGCACATTATCAAAGTGGCATTTGGTATGCCTATTAGGGTGTCGTGTGCCGACGCGCGGGACGCCGGGCGGGCAGGCCGGACTGCCACCCGGCGCGCCCTCTCACCGGTCCGACACGGGTTCTGACGTACCGGCGGGGCCGGTGGCCCCGGCCCCGCCGGGCCCGGGAAAGGCGGCCGGTGCGAGATCACTCGGCCGGCCGGGCGGACGCGGTGGTGTCGCGGTGCTGCCGGCCGAAAGAGCGCGCCGCAGCAGCCGGAGGCCGTTGCCGGTCCGACGCGCCTCTTCCGAGTCCTGCCGGAAATACTGGACGAGGCCCACCTGCCGTCCCGTGACCCTGATGGGGACATCATGGCGGGCGAGCGCGGCGCGGTTGAGTGCCTGCACCTCGGGACCGCGCAGCCGTATCACCCGTTCCCCGCGCTGCAACTCCACCCCCGGGCCCTCGGGCAGGCCGGGAACCTGGAGACTCGGCAGGAAGCGCGCCTCACCCAGGGTGGCGCCGCTCTCCTCGATCGGGACCCTGGTCCGCACGGCGAAGGCGAGCTGAGCCGCTTCCAGTTCCGGCCGGCGCAGCCAGGCCGTCGTACGGAAGCCGGCCGGCGGCGCGGGCTCCTGGGCAATTCCCCGGGCTGCGGAGGCGGCCGGAGCCCTGCCGGCCGACCGCCGCCGCTCGGCCGCACGGCGCCGGTACCCGCCCCCTGTTCCGGCGCTCTCCGGCTGCTCCGGCGCCCGCGCCGCGTTCTCCCCGGCGCCCGCGCCCGCCCGGCGGCCGGTCGTCCCGTGCCGTTCGCCCCCGGCCACCTCGACCGGGCCGGACCCGTCCAGACCCTTGGCGATGTCGAGGAAGCCGACGGAAGGGCCGAACAGGTCGCGGCGGAAAGCGGGGAGGGCGCTCAGCTGACGGTTCCGCAGCCGGCGGAAGTCCCCGTGCTCCCGATCCGTGGTCACCGCTGACTTCTTCCGGTCGTCACCGATGACCACGATCTGCGCGCCCAGCCAGGCCAGTAGCAGCGCTTCGGGGCCCGACCGGTCCGCCTCGTCGAGGATGACGACATCGAACCGGCCCGGCTCGTCCATCGGCACCGTCTCCACCACCTGGTGCATCGGCATGATCCACGCCGGGAGCACGCTCTGACACGCCTGCAGCCCGGGGCCCCGGGAGGACGGAGCCCCTGCCTCGCCCTCGGCCAGGCGCCGCACACAGCTGTCCCGGGCCCGATCCGCGGCGAGCTGCGCCAGCAGCACCGGGATGTCGCGGTCCGCCTCCTCCAGCAACCTGCGCTGTTTCTCCTCGGCGGCCGGGTCGGTGACGTCCTGGATCCAGGCCCGGCACGCCGACCAGGCCCACGCGCGCTCAACATCCGGAAGCCGCTGCTCCCAGGAGGGGTCCTGGGGCGAGGCACTGAGGGCACCGGCGAGGCCCGGGACCACAGCGGCCACCGCGCCGTGCGCCTCCTCGTACTCTGCCTGGAGCCGCAAAGCCTCCCGCACGGCGCCGAGCTCACGGTAGGCGGCGGCATACGCCCCCGGGTCCCGGTCCGCGACGGCGCGGTGAGCCCGCCGCAGCGCGGGGGAGTTCCCGCCAGGGGCCTCCCCGCAGGAGCGAAGCGTTTCTGCAAGCCGGGAGAGCAGGACTCGGGGCTCCTCGGCGGTACCCGCCTGGGTCTGCGCCCGCAGCAGTCTCAGCGCGCCGGAGCACACCCCGGCGTCCTGCCACGCGAGGGCTGCCAGCGCCGGAACGCCGGAGGCGGCTTCGCGCAGCTGTTCCAGGCGGTCGGCGAGGGCGGTGAGCACCTGCAGCACATGGGACTCCTCCCGCAGCCGGGCCAGCCGCCGCACGGGCGACTGCCAGCGCTCCGCCCCGGCGCCCCATTCCTCCTCCATGTCGTGCAGGTGGCGCTCCAGCGTGACCCGGTGCACCACCGCCGCCGCAGCCGTGATGTCCTCCGGCGGCCGGCCGTTCACCCGCACCGTCTCCACGAGCTCCCCGACGGACTTGCACAGCCCGGTCCGCAGGCCCAGCGGCCCGCGGAGTTTCTGTCCGTCGAGCAGCCCTTGGTAGAGAGTCCAGGCCTGTCCCATGGCGGTGCTCAGCCGGTAGCCCTCCAGGCCGGTGACCACCGCGCCCTCGAGGGACCGGTGAGCGAGCGCGGCACCTCCGAGCGCGGAGGTGCAGGCCGCCAGCCGGCTGTTCAGCGTCCGCGTCCGCCCGGCCAGCACCTCTGTCCGCAGCCCGGCGACCCAGTCACCGCACTCCGCGTCCGCCCTGGCACGTGCGGTCAGGCAGGCTTCGAGCGCCTCGGTGAGCCGCAGCCGGTCACCGGGCGGTACCTCGTCGAGCGCCTCCCCGAGGCCGCCACCCGGACCCGGGGTTCCCGCACGGCGCCCATCGACAGCCGTCTCGGCGTCCCGGACCGCCCGCACCGCCTCGGCGAACACCGCAGGGGCGGGCAGTCCGGCAGCCGGGGGCACCCGGGTGACGTCCTGTGCCAGCCGGCGCCGCGCAGCGGTGAACGCCCGAGCCGCGTCCCGCAGCGCCCGCAGCCCGGCTGCCGTCACCATCGGCTCGGGCCCGGGCACCGGCCCCAGCCAGTCCAGCCGGGCACGTTCCTCCGCCAGCCGCTGCGTGATCTCCCGCAGGGTGCCCCGGTAGTCCCCGGGGCCCTCGAAGTGCTGGAACGTCTCCGGCTCCCGGAGCGCCTCCAGCGTGTCCAGAGCGCTCTGCCGTGCCGCGCGAGCGGTCGTCAGCCGCTGTTCCCACTGCCGGATGCGCCGAGCCTGGGCCTGCGGCGGGTCCGCGGTCTGCCACTGCACGACTGCCCGCAGCACGCCGTCCAGTTCCCGGCAGGCCGCCGCCACGCCGCCGGTACCACTGACACACAGCTCCCGGACCGGCGGCGGAAGCCGCTTCTCGAGGGCTTTCAGCGCGCTCGTGCTCCGGCTGGTGACCAGCACCCGCTTCCCGTGGGCCAGCAGATCGGTCACGAGATTCGCGAGGAGAAGCGTCCTTCCCGTGCCGGGCGGCCCCTGGACGGTCACCAGGCCACTGGTGCGCAGCCGCTCGGCGAGCGTGTGCTGCTCCCGGCCTGCGGGCAGCGCGAAGTGCCGCTCGTCGCTGCCCCGGACCGGCTGCCCGACAGGGCCGGAGTGCTCCGGTGACGAGCACGTGGCAGGTCCACCGCCAGAGCTGCTCGCGGCGATCGCCCGCAGCAGGGCATGCGGCTCGGCACCCTGCTCGACGCGGTCCGCGATGCGGTGCAGCGCGGCGACGGTGCGGCACCGGGAGCGTGCGGGGGCCGGGCGCGGCCCCCGCAGCCAGGTTCCCGGAACGTCGTCCCGCTCCGCGTCGTCCGCCGTTTGCCCGCCGGGAACGGCCACCGGCCCGGGGGGCACTTCGGACAGCCACAGTAAGTCCTGTGTGCGCTCCGGCTCACTGCGGGGTTCTGCCGCTTCCGCCAGGAAGCGGAACAGTTGCCGGACCCCGGCAGCCTCTTGCGCGGACGGCTTCTGCCGCACCTCGCAGCAGGTGCGCGGAAGCGGTTCTATTGGTCCAACCATTGGTGATGAGACCCCCAAGAGCGGTACGGAAAGAGTGAGTTGCGGTGTGACGGGCGCCACGGGGGCGCGGAAGCGGCATCGTAGTACGGGTGTCACCCTGTGACGCACGGATCGGACGGAGTGTGGCCGAACCAGAACACCACGGAGAAATGGCCACGGGCCCCAGCACCTGAGGTCCCGTTCCCGGCCCGGTACCTCCCTCCCGGGCCTCCCGGTCAACCGTTCCAGGCAGGACGCCGGGGATCGTCCATGCGGACCACCACGTCGGCGGTCTCCCCCGGCCCGATCTCCTCCCGGTAGCGGGCGAAGGCGGGCAGGGTCCAGCGCTCCGCCGGGGGAGTGCGACGGGCCAGTGCCCCGGAGCTCAGGCTCAGGTGCACGGCAAGGTCCACCGGGAACCAGCGGCCCAGCAGCAGCGCCCCGTGCAGCAGGAGGACGCCTCCGGGCGGCAGTGCCTCCCGGGGGGAACGGGTGGCCCGGTCCCGCACCGGGTCCCACAGGTCCGGCAGCACCTGACCGCTGCCACCGGGATCCAGCGGCGCGAAGACCTCACGCCACAGAGCTCCGGTGTCCAGCCACCGGTCGTAGTAGGCGTCCGGGTCCTCTCGCCCGTACTCGAACCGCAGCGAGGCCGCCCGCAGAAAGTCGTGTGCCGCCACCACCCGGGTCGGACGGCCGCGCACCCGCAGAGCCTCCGCCACATCACGCGCCAGCTCACCCGGAAGGGCGGCGGGAGCTCCGTCGAGCACGACCCGCAGCCACGGGCTGCCGTCCTCGGCCCGGCTGCTCGCCACGCGCTCCGCGAGTGCCTCCGGCAGCCGCGACGGGCTGATGGCCTGGAGCTGCATGCGTTCATCATGCCCGGAACGGGAGTCTTCGCGCGCACGGCGGCGCGCTCACCGTTCCCGTACCTCCCTGGCCAGCCGCTGGGTGAGGTCGACGAAGCGTTTCGGGTCCCCTACCGGCACGGACTCGTGGGCCCTCTTGTCACAGGTGACGAACAGCCGCGCCGCCCAGGCTCCGCACTCCCGGGTGAGGAGCGCCAGGACCTCGGACCGGTCGAGCGGGCGGTCCCTGCCCAGAGCCAGGGAAGCCCGTGGGGTGAGCCGCTTGGCCTGGGCGAGCTCCCGCTCGGCGGCGGCGTGTTCCAGGCCGCTGCGCAGCAGTCTCCGACGCGCGGCCTCACCGAAAGCGGCCTCCAGGACGGTACGGCACAGGCCGGGGAGGACTCTGTTCATCACTTCCGCGGGAACCTGGCGGTCAAGGGCCACAGCGCGGGCGTCCTCCAGAGCCCGTGTGACCGGGCTGTGCACCTCTCCCACCCGGACGCCCGAGTGCGTGTGCCTCCGCACCTCCAGCACGGTGGCGGGGAAGCGCAGGTAGGTGAGGGCCTGCTGCAGCCTGCTGTCGTGGGTGAAGACCACGACCTGGCGGTCCAGGGCGAGCACCGACAGCACCCGCGCCAGGCCGTCGACCTTCGCCGGGTCCCTCGACCGCACCGGGTCGTCGATGACCACGAAGCGGAAGGGGTTGTCCGGCAGGAGGGCGCGGGGGAGTGCCAGTGCCATGGCCAGCGCGTGCAGTTCGCTCCGGCTCAGCGCTGCGGCGGTGGGCGAGCCGGGGCCGTCGCCGGGGAGGTCCAGTACCACTCTGCGGCGGGTTGCCGAGCCGTCCAGCTGCACCGGTCCCAGGGAAACGCTGCTCTGCTGCCGCAGCGTGCTCCATATGGTCTGCGCATGCTCGGCGATGGGCCGCAGTCGCTCCGTACGCAGCTCCGCGTGCAGGTCCAGCAGCCAGCGGCGGGCAGCCTCGGCCCTGGCCCGCTGCCGCCGGCCGGCCTCGGCGGGAGCGGTGCCCGGCCCGTCCGACCGGGTGAGCTCTTCCGGCGGGGAGAGCGGCTCTCCGGTGCACCGCCGGGCCGGGTCGGATGCCTCCCCGGCACGCTCGAGGAGCTTCTTGCCGGCCGCCGTGAGCTCTCCGAGCCCCAGGGCACCGGAGACCGCGTCGCACCCCCGGCCGGGCCGGCCCTCGGGCAGATCCCTCAGCCCGGCGCAGGGGAGGAAAGGCCGGTAGGTGGTGAGTGCCGGTTCCCACCCCGGCAGGTCGAACGGCTGCGGCTCCTGGCCCGGACGGCGCAACTCCGCCCGGGACTCGTGGAACTCCGGGCCGCTCCAGGTGCGCACCAGGGTGCTGGGGGCCTCGTCCCCCTCGATCAGGAGCTCGACCGCGACCTGCGGGGCACCGCCGCCGTCCCGGTTGTGCCAGTGCTGCCGCCGGCCGGCGTGGCCACCGGTGAGAGCGGCCTCAAGACCCTCCGCAAAACTCGACTTGCCCGCGCCCTCGCGCCCGATGACCAGGGTGAGCCCCGGGCCCGGGGCAAGCGGAAGCCCGGCGGCCGGCCCGATCCCCCGGAACCCCCGGACGGTGACGGACTGCAGATAGAGGGAGGGCACCTGGAAAGGAGAGCCGTGCGCGGGGCCTTCGCCCAGGCAGTCCCGTACCAGTGCCTGGGTCTCCCCGTCCAGTGCTGAGGCGCTGAGCCGCTCCTCCACCACCTGCCATAAGGCCGCGGGCCCGCAGCTGCGGCGGCCGGAAGCGGGTCCGGGGGTGCCGGGAGCGGGGGACTCCGGCTGAGACAGGGTCACATGGGCCTCCTGCGCGGGGACGGGCTCGGAACGAGCCGGACACTGAGCACCGCCCGTGTGCTCAGGCGGCACGGGCGAAGAGAACACCACGATCGGTGAACACGGTCAACCAGAACCCGTGAAGAAGGTGCGGCATGGTACAGGGGAGTTGCTGGAGGGGCGTGGGACGTGTCCCTCCAGCGAGGCGGCAGGGCTCAGGAGGAGGGTTCGGGCTCCGCTGCCACCGGCCGGACGGCTACCCTGCGGCGAGCTCGCGGACCGTCGCCATGTCGCTGAACGGAAGCAGCCGTTCGCCGACGATCTGGTACGTCTCGCTGCCCTTGCCCGCCACCAGAACGATATCGTCCGGGCCGGCGGCGGCCAGTGCGCAGGCGATGGCCCGGCGCCGGTCGGCGAACCGTTCGACCGGGGTGCCGGTCGAGGCGATGCCCGGGGCGATCTGGTCCAGAATCTTCTCCGGGTCCTCGTCCCGCGGGTTGTCCGAGGTGAGAACGACCAGATCGGAGTGGGTGCCGGCGAGCTCGCCCATCTCCACGCGCTTGGTGGTGTCGCGGTCCCCGCCGCAGCCGAACACGGTGATGATCCGGCCCGTGGCGAAGCCCTTGATGGTGCTGAGCGCTTTCTCCAGGGAGTCCGGGGAGTGGGCATAGTCGACGATCACCGAGGTACCGCTCGGGGTACGGAAGCGCTCGAACCGTCCGGGAACCGGGGGCATTCGCTCGAGTGCGGCGACCAGCCCTGCCAGGTCGTGACCGAGGAGGTGGCAGGCTGCCACGGTGGCCAGTGCGTTGGACACCGCGAACCGGCCCGGTACGGGAATCGCGGCCGCGTACTTCCGGCCGCCATGGTGCAGGACGAACCGGGTGCCGGAGGCGTCCACCGACAGGTCGGTCGCGCGGTAGTCCGCCTCGGCGTCGACGGCGTAGGTGGTGACCGCGCCGGGCATCAGCGCCGGAATCGTGGCCCCCACCGGGTCGTCGGCGTTGACCACAGCCAGCCGGCACCGGCCCTGGAAGAGACGCAGTTTGGCGTCCCGGTAGCTCTCCATGGTGCCGTGGTCGTCCAGATGGTCCTGCGTCAGGTTGGTGAACACGCCGACATCGATGAAGGACCGTTCCAGCCGGTGGTTGAGCAGGCCCATCGACGTGGCCTCCAGCACCACCGTGCGGGCACCCTGATCGCGCATGCGGGCCAGCAAGTACTGCAGGTCCGGTGCCTCGGGTGTGCTCAGCCCGGTCCTCGGCATCGGGAGCTGTTCGTCCCCGATCCGGCTGCCGGACGTTCCGATCACGCCGACGTCGGCGCCCTCGGCGAGCCGCAGGACGGCTTCGACCATGTACGACACCGAGGTCTTCCCGTTGGTTCCGGTGACCGCCACCATGTCCAGCCCACGGCCCGGCTCCCCGTGGCAGCGGGACGCGGCGACCGCTCCCGCGATGCGCGCGTCCGGTACCCGCAGCACGCACGCCCGGGGGTCCACGGCCCACACCTGGGCGGGTAGCTCCGGTTCCCGTGCATCGACCAGCACCGCCACCGCGCCCCGGGCGAGCGCGGGCCCGACTGCCTCGGGGCCGCCTTCCCGGTGACCGGGCACCGCGACGTACAGCGATCCGGGAGACACCCGGTGGGCGTCGAAACACACGCCCGAGGTGATGCGCGTCGCCGCGCTGCCCAGCAGTACCTCGTAGGGATGTCCGGCCAGCAGCTCGCTGAGTTTCACAGTGGTCCTCTCGAAGGCGGGTCGGGCCGAGGGGAGGCCGTCGCCGCAGCGGCAGCGCCGACGGCGTGCCGGAAGCTGCGATGGTGAGCGAAAAGGGCGGGACGCCGGGCCGGGGGCGGAACGCGCCGACTCACGCGCGGTGGTCAGCGGTTCCGGGGTACCCGGGCGGGAAACGGATGCGGAGCAGGTCCGGGCAGATCGAGAGCTACGGGTACGGCGGCTGAGCTCGTCAACCGTGGCCGTGCAGGGCCTTGCGGCCGGTCTCGGGCGCTTCGGCATCGGCCGCGGTGGACGGGCCGACCGCAGCCGGAGCCCCGGCCGCCGCCCGCGGGGCGCGGGTAGCCTGCCGCAAACCCTCCCTCATCGCACGCGTACAACCCATGTACCGAGTGTACGGCCGTCCCGGCGCTCGCGGTCCCGCTGCCCGTCCGGCCCTCGCCGCCCGGCGACAACGGCCCGCGCCGACTCAGGCGGAAGGGGCGGGGGCCGGGGCCTGCACGGGGTTGCGGCGGAGTGCCAGGACGGCGATGTCGTCGCGGGCCTCGCCCCCGGTGTGGTGGTGCAGATCCGAACGGATCTGCGAGGCCAGCCGACCGGGCGAGGTGTTGCCCCACGCGGTCAGGCGCTCGGCCAGCGGGTAGAAGCTGCCCGAGGCGTCGCGCGCCTCGGTGATGCCGTCGGTGCAGAGCAGAAGGGTGGCGCCTTCGGGGAGCATGAACCAGCCCGAGAAGCGTGATTCGGAGGTGAGGTGGTCCAGGCCCAGCGGCACGCTCGGATGAGCGAGCACGACAGCCTCCACCCGGTCGTCGGCGAGCAGGTACGGCGGGACGTGTCCGCAGTCGACAGCCTGCACCTCACCGTCGTCACCGAAGCCCAGGACCAGCGCAGTGACGAAGCGTTCCGGTTCCCCGCTCTGCCGTGCGAACTCGTTGTGCCGCACGACGGCATTCTCCAGCGAAGCCACCACCGAGGTGAGAGCGGGTTCCCGGTGGGCAGCCTCCCGGAAGGCTCCCAGAACGGCGAACGCCGTACCCATGGCCGGCAGCCCCTTGCCCTGCACATCCGCGATCAGCACCCGGGTCCCATAAGCAGAGGTCACGACCTCGTAGATGTCCCCGCCGACCATGCCGTCCTCCTCCACCGGCTCGTAGATGCCGTGCACCGTGAGCTGGTCGGTGAGCATCGGCAGCGGACGCAGGATCTGCCGTTGCAGAGCGGCGGCCGCGGAGCGCAGCCTGGTGATCTCCGACTCCCGGCGGATCCGCAGCACGCACCCCACGATGCTGAGCGCACCGAGCAGAGCGGTGAAGGTGATCAGCGTGACGTTGGACGTCACGTCGTCCAGCGGATTCGCGATCAGCGACCCGGTGGCGACGGCGGTGACCCACACGGCGGCGAACGCGGTCTGCCGGACCGTTCCCACACCGGCGGCGAAGGCCGGGAGAAAGATCAGCAGGGGCACCAGTCGCCACTCCCGGTCGGTCACGAGGCCGGTCACGACGATGGCTGCGGTGAGCCCGATCAGCCCGTACAGCAGCGCGCGTCCGGTGAACTTGGCGGGCGCCCTCCTTCCCGCCGGCCGTCCACCGGGCGTTTCCGTACTGTCAGGACTCTCAGAGCCGTGCACCGCGTCGCTCCATATCGTTCCTTGCCTGCCGAGCGCTGTCCGCGCCCGCTCTCCGTCGCCTGCCGTGCAGGCTCCCACCCGTACCCTGGAACGGCTCCGCGCCCGGGCGGGTTCCAGCGCGCCGGACCCTGACCTTCGGGTGTCCTCGTCCGCCTGCCGGACGGGCGCGGGCGGCGCTCAGAGCCGGATGACGACCAGCGCGACGTCGTCCGGCGCGCCACTGGCGACGCCCAGACGGTCGAGCAGGGTGTCGGCCAGGGCCTGGGCGCCGAGCCGGCGGTGCTCCGTGAGCACCTCCGTAAGCCGTTTCAGCCCGAGGTCGATGTCCTCGCCGCGTCGTTCGACCAGGCCGTCGGTGTACACCACCAGCACATCTCCCGCACTGCAGGGCAGGCTCACCTCCGGGCTGGGGGACGGCTCCGGGCTCGTCCCCAGCGGCGGGGAGGTGGCCTGGTCCAGCCGCTCACTGCTCCCGTCGGCGCGCACCAGGATGGGCGGGAGGTGGCCGGCACTGCTGTACGTGATCCTGCGGGTCTTCTTGTCGACCACCACTTTGGTGACCGTGGTGGCTGTGGCCTCCTCGATGGTGCGGGCGTACCGTTCCAGTACGTCCAGCGCGGCGGCCGGGCCCTCCACCGCCCGGATGGCGGCGCTCGAGGCGCTCCGCAGCATCCCCATGATGCTGGCGGCCTCCAGCCCGTGGCCGACCACGTCACCCACCGCGACGGTGAACCGGCCCTCGGACAGGTCCACCACGTCGTACCAGTCGCCGCACACGTTCAGTGTCCCCACAGCGGGCAGGTAGCGCACGGCGATGTCCTCGTGCGCTTCGAGGTCCGGCGAGCGCAGCATCGCGCTCTGCAGGGTGAGGGCCACGTGGCGCTCCTTCGCGTGAGCGTCGCGCAGCCCTTCGTTCAGCCGGTGCACCTCGACGGTGCGGGCAAACAGCTCCGCTTCCAGCGCTTCGTTCGGGCCTTCCAGCACGGCCTCCGCTGTTCCGTCCGGGGCGAGCGGGCGGGAGCGGCGGGCCCGGACGAACTGGGTGGCGTCCTTCACCCGGTGGATGATCCACGCGAGGGTGCCGTCCGCGCGCACGACGGGCGCGTTGACAGCGGCCCACCAGCGTTCCTGGAACTCGCCCGGACGCTGCGTGTCCGGGATGTCGTAGCGCTGCAGGGCCACGGCGTCGCGTTTCCCCGTTTCCAGAACCCGTTGCAGGGAGGCGCTCAGCACGCGTGCCCCGTCACCTCCGGAGAGAGTGGGACCGGCCGGGAAGGCATCGAATATGTGGCGCCCGATCAGCCCGTCCCGGGTCTGCCCGGTCGCCCCCAGGTATGCCTGATTGACATCCGCGATGATGAGGTCCGTGCCCAGCAGCAGGTGCGCGCTCGGAGTGGCGTCGAACACCGATGCGTAATCGATCTCCGAAGTGCTCACCGGCTGTCTGCCTGCCTCTCCTCGACTCGAGAGTCCCTTATGTGTAATTTTACGAGATCCTGGGTGGTGCTGCAGAAAGAGATCAGTCCGAGGACAGGTCGTTCGAAAGCCCGTGGTGTGCCGGGGTTCCGCCGCGCTTGCCGGCCGGCGGCACGGCGGTGTGCAGTGGAGTCGGTCCCCGGACAGGAGGCGATGACCTTTGACGCAGATGGAGATCGTTCCGCTCGGTGACCGGGAGTTCCGGGTCCGGCTGCGGGAGAGCGGGCAGGAGACGGTGCACCGGGTCACTGTCCCGGGCGGCTTGGGCGACGGGAGCGAGGCGCCGCACGACCTTGAACGAGTGGTCCGGGAATCCTTCCGCTTCCTCCTTGAGCGGGAGCCGCCCTCCGCCATCCTGGCGCGCTTCTCACTCAGTGACATTTCCCGGTACTTCCCCGAGTACCCCGACGAACTGGAGCGGCGGCTCCCCTGAGCGGGCCGTCCCGTGCCCGCCCTGCCGAGGGACCGGATCCGTGGACGAAGCGGTCAGCCGGAAGGTATCGACCGGGGCCGTCCGGCTGTGTCGCTGGAGCTCAACCCCTAGAGTGAGAAGGTGTGTTGTCACATCCGACGGTGGGGGGACGGCTTTCATGGCAGCAGAAGTGGCCGCGCTGGCGGCGGCCGGGGCGAGCACCTTGGTCAGTGTGATGGCCACGGACGGATGGGCGGCTCTGAAAGCGAGAGTGGCGCAGCTGCTCGGGCGTGGTGACGGGGGCGCCGAGGCGGTCGAAGCCGAGCTGGAACAGTCGAGTCGCGAACTGGCCGCGGCACGTCAGCACGGGGAGGAAGCGCTCGTCGTGGACATCGAGACCGAATGGCGCATGCGATTCCGGCGCCTGATCCAGGAGGACCCGGCGGCCAGGAACGCACTGCGTGAACTGCTCGCCGAGGAGCATTCCGCCCAGCAGGGGACGACCACGACACACAACACCGTGAGCGGAACCGTCGACGGACCGGTTGTGCAGACCGGCAGTATCCAGGGCGGCCTGCACTTCCAATGACGCGGCGGGAGCGCCCGAAGGGAGAACGAATGGCAGGCTTCCCCCTCTCGGTGAATGAACAACGGAAAGGGGGAGCCGTGCCCCACACTGGCCGCTGCACCCCCTGCCGTACATGGCGCACGCCAGGGCGCACCGATGCACACCGACCGGACTCGGGCGCAGAACCTGTCCTCAGGCCGGAAAGCGGAGTACAGCGGCCCCATTGACGCGGTCGGCGGCGAGGTCGTCGAGGGCATCGGCCGCACGGTCGAACGGGTAGAGGGTCACCGTCGCCGTGACGCGAAGGTCGGCGGCCAGGGCAAGGAACCGCCGTCCGTCGTCCCGCGTGTTCGCGGTGACACTGCGCAGCGTGCGCTCCCGGAACAGGTGCCGGTGGTAGTCGAGCGCCGGGACGGTGGACAGGTGGATGCCGGCGACACTGAGCGTCCCGCCCGCGTCCAGCGCTTCCAGAGCCACCGGCACCAGATCACCGACGGGAGCGAACAGGATCGCCGCGTCCAGCGGTTCGGGCGGTGTGCCGTAGGCGTCGCCGGCCGAGGCGGCACCCAGCCGGAGCGCGAGTGCCCGCGCCGCCGCCGAGCGAGTGAGCACATGCACGACCGCTCCGCCGCCCAGGGCGGTCTGCGCGGTCAGGTGGGCGGAGCCTCCGAACCCGTAGATGCCCAGCCGCCCACCCGGTGGCAGTTCGGCGCGCCGCAGCGCCCGGTGACCGATGATCCCGGCACACAGCAGCGGCGCGGCGTGGACGTCGCTCAGCGCGGCGGGCAGCGGGTAGGCGTAGGACGCGGGGACGGTGAGGTACTCGGCGTAACCGCCGTCCGCGTCCCACCCCGTGTACTCGGAGGCGGGGCAGAGGTTTTCGTCACCCCGCAGGCAGTAACGGCAGGTCCCGCAGGTGCGACGCAGCCACGGGACTCCCACCCGGGTGCCGACGGGATGGATGCCGGCCTGGGATCCGGCGGCGACCACCACGCCGACAGCCTCGTGGCCGGGGACCACCGGCGAGCGGTGAGGTGCGAGATCGCCGTCACGGACGTGCAGGTCCGTGCGGCACACACCGCAGGCCCGTACCCGGACGAGCAGCTCATCCGGCGCCGGGCGCGGCACCGGCAGCTCCACGGCGTCCAACTGCCCCGGTGCCCGCACCACCCAGGCCCGCATGGCGCGGGGAATGTCCTCCTTCATGCTGACAAGCTATCGGTGCCGGACGCCGGATGCCTCAGAAGGCGGGCATCCCTTTGGCGTCCTTGGTGTGCGGCTCGGAAGCTCCTTCCGGCAGCCGCGTGCAGGGTGAGGAAACGGTCAGCCCGATGCGATTCATGTGCGTGATCGTCTCGACATCCACGGAGTATCCGTCGGTATGGTTGCTGGCCCGGAGAGTGGACCAACCGCTTGACCACTCCTTCCTTGGCAGTAGTTCGGCTCTGTCGATGTCCCAGCCCTGACTCCTGAGGTAGTCGTGCAGGCGATGCACCGCCAGATGCTGTTCGCTCAGTTCGACCTCATCGAGCATCCACAGGAGCGTCAGGGAATAGACACTCTTGTTATTCCAGTCGCCGCCGCAGGGGGAGGCAAGAATCCGATCGTGTCCCCCGCTTCTTCCCTGCGTGGCCAGACCGTCGTATATGCGACTGGCATAGATATAGAGCTCTTCCTCGACCTGCTGGGGATGAACGACAGGAACGATCTTGCCTGAGAGGTTGCGCTCACTATCCATGGCTTTCTCCGTCCCGCAACCAGTCGCTATCAGAAGGATAACGACCAGGAGAGCCTTTGACCGGTGCCTCTTCACTGCGCTGCCTTCCACTGGAGGCGTACCATGTCGTGCTGGCCGGTGATGATTTTTGCTTGATTCTTGAGATCTACGGTGTCCTCTTCCCAGTAGTTGCTGTGTCCGGTGGTTTCTGTCGTGATGCGGTTCGCGCCGAATCCTTCGACGGCCGGATGGTTGACTTCCCATCGGCCCCACCCCTTGTACTCGCTGCCTGCGTGGAAGGACTGGCCTGCGGCCGGGACGTGGTCGCCGTCCGCCTGGGCCGCCCACACCCGATCCGGTGCCATGTTGAGCTCCGAGGCATGGTTGACCTGCATGCCGGGGCTGCCTGCCACGATGATGTCGTCCACCGGAATACCGGTGCCGGTGCGTGCGGCATTGCCGAGCACCGTGGATCCGTAACTGTGGGCGACCGCTGTGAGGTGGGCGTCTCCCGCCTCGTGGGAGATGCGCAGTCCCTCGACGTACGACGCCAGAGCAGGGCCGCCACGGTTGGCGTAGCTCCTTTCCGTCGCGTGGGGAACGACGCTGTCCGGTGCGTCATAGCCGAGCCACATGACTCCTGCTGTCTCCCCGGCAGGTGCGTACAGGGCACCGGCGTTCACCAGGTTTTCCACCCGGTCGATGTCTCCGCTGACGCTGCCGAGGCGGGCGCCGGTGCCGGGAATGAAGACGGCGGTGTTCCTCGCTGTGTCCGGGTTGCCGAGGGAGACGATGGCCTTGCCGTCGCCTTCGGTGTCCAGCCCGATGAGGTAAGGGCGAAGGTGCTCGCCGCTGCCGTGGCTGCGGTCCATCCGGTCACGGAGTCGGGTGAGGTCGGCAAGTTCCTCCGCCGTCCCCGCAGCACCGCTGCGTGCCAGCTCGGCGATCCTGCCGTCGAGCACGGATCGGTTGGCGTGGTCGCGGGCCGCGACCGGTAGTCCGTCGGCCCGGCCGATCTCTTCCGGGTACGCCGCCAGGTGCAGTGCCTGGTCCTCCTCGGAGAGAGAAGCCCACCACTTTGCCGCTCGTGCCGGGGACATGCTGTCCGGCAACAGGGTGCAGACGGATCTGGCCTCCAGCACGGCCCGGGCATCCGCCAGCGCGTCCGCCGCCGCGCCGCGCCTGTCGAACTGAGCGGGCACGAACTCGCGCAGCAGCCGGGCGGCGGTGTCACTGGCCAGCTCGGCCTGTGCCACCGCGCTGTCGATGCGTGACTGGTAGCCGGTGCGCTGAGCCCCGATGGTGACGGCATAGTCCGGGTCGTGCTGTGCGGCTGGTCCGTAATCCGCGGTGACCCGACCGCTGTCGTGCACTGTGAAGCCGCTGCTCTCGGCCTCGCGCACGACGGCCCGTAGGAGTTTTCCGGCTTGCTGCATCGCGGTGCTCAGGGTCTCCACGACCGCGGCGATGGAGGTGGCCTGGGAACGGATCACCCCGAGTTGAGCCTCCGTGGCGTCGAGGGCCGCCAGCCCGGCGTCGGCCGCTCTGCCCTGCCACTCCGCTGCCCGAAGTGCGCCGGTGATGCTGCTGCCGTGCCGCTCCTGTTCGCTGTCGCACTGTCCGGCCAGCGCGCGCCACGCGGCCGCTGCACTCTCCAGGTCGGTGCACGGCTGCCGGAGCAGCGTGAGGAAATCAGCCATGAAGGCGGATCCGGCGGAAGGCTTCGGCGATGTCTGCGTCAGTGGCCTCGCTACTGCTGCCGGTGATGCGCAGCGCCTCGGCATGTGCGGTCATGCGCCGGTGGAGGGCATGGAGAGCCCCGCTCCATTCGTGGGCTACGGCGGCCAGGGCGGCGCCGGCGCTCCAGTTGCGCACTTCGAGGGCGGCTCGGGTGGTGTCCCGCGCAACGGTGATCACTCGCGGTGACAGCTCCGAGTCGACCTCCTCCACGACCCCTGCGGCGACTCGCAGCACTCTCCCTGAGACATGCAGGTCTGCGGACATTGCTCCCGCCCTCTGTGATCGGTGCGATGGTGCTCTCGGTGACGGTAACAGTGCGGAAAGTGAGGGCGCCTGAGTACTCGTACTCAGGAGGCGAAGGCAGGCAGGTGGGGTTCCGGGGCGCGGGGAGGGCCCGAGATTGCGCTCCGCCCCGGCACGGAGCGAGCAGGGCCGATCCGGGCCGGGGTGGAGGCACGTCCACCTGCGCCCCGGGATCTCACTCCATCAGGTGAAGCGCTGCGGCCGGTGTCACGCGGGCGCCACAATGCGTGCATGAGTGATGACAACGAGCAGCATCCGGTGTCGCACCCGGGCGTTCGGGGGCAGCGGTCGGAGGGTCCGGGATCAGCTGCTGC
Organism: Streptomyces sp. ACA25; assembly: GCF_028200735.1. Lineage (GTDB taxonomy): Bacteria > Actinomycetota > Actinomycetes > Streptomycetales > Streptomycetaceae > Streptomyces. The sequence goes on along the minus strand of NZ_JAQKPV010000007.1, from coordinate 163,846 downwards.
CGAGGCGTGGGAGGTCAGGGCCGCCTATCCCGAGGTGAGGGGGTACGGGCCGATGTTCGCGCTGGTCGGTAAGGAGCCCGCCGGCCGCTGGCGGGTGTGGTCGGCGGAGGGCGAGACCCCGCAGGCGTGCCGGGAGGAGCTGGCCCGGCAGTGCCGGTTACGTGCGCAGCGCGGAGCGTACGCGGGCGAGCGGGCGGCGCAGCTGCAGTGGCTGGCCGGGGCGGACCGGGCGGAGGCGGAGGTGCTCAGTGAACTCTTCGTCGAAGGCTGCCGGTTCCGCGTGGCCCGCGGAGACTTGTTGCTGCGGATGGGGCCCGACGGTCCGGAGCCGCCTCGCTCCGGGGACCCGGACCCGGACCCGGTGCTCGGGGCCTGTGGCGGTGCGGTGCCGGTGTCCTCGCGGACCGTCGGCTTCCTCCTTGACCCGGCCGCCGGGAAGGGAAGCTCCGCCGGCATCCTCCTGGCGGATCTGCTGAGCTTCATCCCCCCGGTTTCCGTTGCCCCGCCCGAAGTCCGGGCGGAAGCCCGGCTTGCCCTCCATACCCACCCCGGTGGTGTGCTGCTGCCTCCGCTGTTCGTGGCGGCCGAGGAGGTGGACGGCGGGGGATGGACCCCGATCACCGGAGGTTCGGAGGAGCCTCAGGGCAGCCGGAACAGCCTGGCGACCCATCTGCGGCTGGGTGTTCGGCGGACGCAGGAACTCTCCGGCAACGCGGTCGCTCTGCTGGCGCAGGCCGCCGACCTGCTGGCCCGGGAGCGCCGCAACGAGATCAGTGTGCTCGGTCGCCGGTACCGGGTGATGCGCGTGGAGCGTCTCCTTCGGGTGGGCCCGGACGGTCCGGAGTCTCCGCGCCCCTCCGAAGCGGAGCCGGAGTTGCCCGCCGGTGTGCAGGGGTAGGGGGACGGCCAGGACGGCACCGGGTGACCGGCCTCGTGTGCCGGAGACAACGACGAGCCTTCTTGTGGGCTGGACCGGGGAGGGGTGTGCGGCGGGCGGTTTCTCCGGTCCGTATGCTCGGGGCGGGCCCTGGGACCGTTCCGGAGTCGGCTTGCGGGGGTGCTCTCCCGCCCCGTTGCGTACACCGGAGTCATTCACCAGCACGGCGGTTGTACCGAAAGGAATCACAAGATGGGCAGCACCACCACGGTTGTCGAGCAGCCTGCCGGGACGGGGAGCCGGCTGTTGCGCTGGTTCACCGTTGTCGCGGTCTTCGAGGCTTTCACCTGGGCAGGGCTGCTGATCGGGATGTACTTCAAGTACATCCCGGAGACAACCGAGCTAGGGGTCCGCATCTTCGGAAGCCTCCACGGTGCTGCCTTCATCGCCTACCTTGCGGTGACCTGCCTGGTCGCGTTTCGCCTGCGCTGGCCGATCCGCTGGACGGTGCTGTTCGCCCTTGCCGCCTCGGTGCCCCCGTTCATGACCGTGGTGTTCGAGATGTGGGCGCGGCGTAAGGGCTACCTCGACGCGCGCCGGGCCGTGCGCGAGCCTTCACCCGCCTCCTGACCGACGCCGCGCCGCCTGGCCTCTCCGTGCCGGCTTCGTCAGGTCCAGGCGGTGCGGAGGGTGGTGGTGAGATCCAGCGGGGAGTGACCGGTCTGGGCGGCTAGCAGGCCGACGCCCTCCGGGCTGCGGGTGAAGACCGGGCGCCCGGTGCTGACCCGGGCGTTCCAGGCGCGGACGAAGGAGTTCACCCGGCGCCGGTTCTCGCCGAGCACCGTGGGGACCGCGTGGTACACCACCGGATTGGGGGCGGGGTGCCGGGCCGCCCGCCGGGTGGTGTCGGTCAGGACGTACCTCGGCAGGAGGTAGCGGGGGTCGGTCAGCGGGGAGACGACTTCGTCGAGGGCGGTGGCGAAGCAATGCGACGCCGCCACGGGTACGCCGTCCAGCTCGGCCCGGTACGCGCCGGTCTCGTCCGGCTCGAAGGAGACCGCTTCCGCCCCGCGCGGCACCAGTCCTGCGGAGTGCAGACCGTCGGCCACCGCCCAGGCGAGGGCGGGCAGTACCGGTTCGGCAGCCACGGTGCGCAGGTGGCGCGCGGCAGCGGAGGTCCGGGCCCAGCGGTACGCCGCCCAGCCCCCCGCGCCCGCGACGAGCAGCGGGAGTGGCCACAGTTCGAGGGGTGACAGGGCTGCGCCCGGGAGCAGCGCCCCCGCCGCAGCGATGCCGGGCTCCCGGCCGACGGGGACCCCGTCGGGGAGGTAACCCCGGGCGGCGGGAACCGCCACGGGGAGCCGGGCCGAACCCTGCGGCCGGCGCAGGTCCCCGCGGGAGGCGGTGGGCGGGCCGGTCAACCGGAGGGTGTGGACCAGGCGGTCCTCGTACGGCGTACCTACGCGCCACAGCGCGCGCACGTGGTCCCGGTCCGCTGCCCGGCGCAGCATCAGGGCGTTGAACCGGTCGAAGTCCGCTTCCGGTGGTGGCGCGTAGGGGGAGAGCTCCGGGTGGACGTGGGCGACGCCGGACATGATCTCGCCGGCCTCGGTGATCCCGAGGTGGCCCTCGTGTTTGCGGACGAAGCGGTCCCAGTCCCCGTTTCCTCTGGGGTGGCTTTCCGCGACGCACACCACCGACCAGGTGTGGGCGACCTTGCCGGGCCAGGAAGGGCTGGTCCGCAGCCCTCGGCCGCGGATCTGTACGACGGCGGTGGCGGTGGTGGCCTCGGTGAGGTCGACAAGCGTGTTGACCGTGCGGGCGTCCCATCCCTCGCCCAGCATGCCGCGGGTGCCGATCAGCGTCCGGCAGCCGCCGGACTCGAAGAACCGGGTGGCCAGCGCAACCCAGCGGCGGCTTGTCCACCGTCCGGTGATCTCGACGGTGTGCCCCGATCCGGGCGGACCCGGCGGGGGGTCCGGGGGAACGGGGTCGAGCAGCAGGTCAGGGGCCGACGCGGTGCAGAAGGCGACGAAACGCCGGGCCGTGTCCGGTGCGGCGGCCACTGTGCGGCCGGTGACCAGCAGCGGCCCCAGAGACGCGGTCCTGGGGTCGGCGGCCAGTTCCTCGAGCACCAGCCGGGCGGATCCCGCCTGCTCGCCCAGGACACCGGTGAGCCGTGCGGGCAGGGTCGCGGACGCCCGCTCGTGGTCGCAGAGGACGACGGCTCGCAGCTGGTCGCCGAGGGTGGAGTCCTCGGCTGCGAGGATCTCCCGGACCGCGGTCGTCTTGGCCGCGCTGCGAGCCAGTACCCGGTCCACGGGGGAACGGCCGCCCCGGATGCCGCGGGCGGTCAGCTGATACCCGACGGAGGGCAACGCGGCCCGGATGCCCGCTAGAGCGGGCACGTCGCGCGGATCACCGCTGTGCCGGAGGCACCGGCGGATGTAGTCGTCCAGCAGGCACACCCAGTCGGCAGCGTCCGGCGGGCGGCGGTGCTCCTCCTGGAGCCGCGCCCCTTCGGGCAGCTCCAGCAGGCCGGCGTGGTGGAACCGGAGACCGGCGGTGGCGAGGCCGGGCCGCTCACGGGCGAAGCGTGACCAGGGCAGTGGTGTCTCGTCCGAGTGCTGTCCGCGGCGCTGCACGATGCGCCGGTCGAGCCAGTGCAGGAAGGGGACGGAGGCGAAGCCGGGGTCGAGGAGACCGGTGGTCAGCTCGGTGAACCGGACGCTTTCGGAGGCCAGCCACTCCGACTCCACCGTGGTCGGCGCGGTCAGCCAGGACAGTTCCGCGTAAGGGGCGAGATACCCCTCCCGCACGGCAGCCGGTATCGAGGGGCCGCGGACCGCCGGGCCGAACAGCTCCCCGACCAGCTCCGCCTGGGCCGACGTGAGTCGTTCGGGCGGGGTGGCGGTGAGGCCGATGACGGTGGCTTCGGGGAGTTCCCGCAGCAGCTCGGCGAGCAGTTCGCCCCAGGTGTCGAGCAGGTGATGGCACTCGTCGAGGAGCAGCGTGACCTCTCCGGCCTTCCGCAGCGCACCGACCAGCTCTCGCCCCCGGGGGCGCAGCCGGTGGAGGTGCCGGGTGCCGTCCCCCTCACCCGTCGCCGGTTCGCCGTCCTCCGCCACTTCGGCTTCCGGATCGAACGAGGCCAGTGCCTGGTAGGTCAGCACGGTGACGGGAGACCGCAGGGAGCGGCCGGTGCCGGCGGGCAGGGGGTCGGGGCCGAAGCCCGCCCATTCCCGCAGCCACTGCCCCTGGATCGCGGTGTTCGGGCCGAACACCACCACCTTCCGGCCGCGTCGCCGGGCGGCCTCCAGCCCGGTCACGGTCTTGCCGGCGCCCGGCGGCAGCACGACCCAGGCGCGCCGGTGTCCGTGCGCCTGCACCTCGGCCAGCCCGGCGAGCGCCGCTTCCTGATGCGCGCGCAGCTTCACGGGCGGCCGGAGCCGCGCCATCCCCTGCGCGGTGTCCGTATCGGCTGAGGGCCCCGTCATCGTCACACCGTAGCGTCGGCCGGGAGAGGGGGGACCGGCAGTCCTCGTTCCCGCCGGACGGGAAGCCATCCCGGTGGCAAGCGGTGCGGGAAGGCATGCGGCGCGCTCCTCTGTGGCAGTGGTGGTCACGGGTGCGACGGCCGGTCAGTACGCGGACTGTCCGGCCAACGGACCCATGGAGGGGTGGACGGACCGGCGTGGAGCGATGAGTTCCGCCGGTGTGACCGGTCCACCGGAGACAGACCCCGGCCGGCTCCGAGCGAGGAGAAAGACGTCGTGCAGAAAATCAGGACCTGCCTGTGGTTCGCCCACGAGGCGGAAGAAGCGGTGCGGCACTACACCTCCGTCTTCGAGGGCTCCCGAGTCCTCGACGTCCAGAGGTACGGAGAGGCCGGGCCGGGAGAGCCGGGGTCGGTCATGACTCTCACCTTCGAGCTCGCGGGCCAGCAGTTCATCGCACTCAACGGCGGTGTGGACTTCCCGTTCAGCGAGGCGGTCTCGCTCTCCGTGGACTGTGCCTCGCAGGAAGAGGTGGACGAGCTCTGGGCGAAGCTCGGCGCCGGCGGGGAGGAGCAGGAGTGCGGCTGGCTGAAGGACAGGTTCGGGCTGTCGTGGCAGATCATTCCCGTGCAGCTGAACGAGCTGCTGAACGACCCCGATCCCGCGCGGGTCAAGCGGGTGACCGAAGCCATGCTCACGATGAAGAAGATCGACGTCCAGGGACTGGTGGACGCATACGAGCAGTGAGCGTGGTCTCAGTGCAGCGGCCCGTCCCCACACCAGCCTTGGCCCGGGCCGTAGGTGCGGGTGTGGCGGGGCGGCCGACCGGGGGAGACAATGGGACCATTGGTCATTATTAGCCGTAGATGTCGATTTCGTGTGTGCGACATGATCACGGTGCGCGGAAGCGTGCCCTTTGGTGGGTCAGATGGAAGCTATGGACAGCGGAGAGGCCGCCCGCGACGGCCTGTCCCTGGCCCTGCTCGACTCCGCCCCGGTGGCGATGGCGGTCACCTGGGGCAGCAACCACGTTCTCGCGTACCGGAACATCCTGTACGGCCGCATCCTCCCCGGCCCCCTGCCGGGCAGCCCGATCGCCGAGGGATTCACCGGCCAGGTACGCGAGGACGCCGAGAAGTGGTTCGGTCACGTCTACCGCACCGGCGAGACGGTGCTGCTCAAGGGCTACCCGATCGCCGCGACGACCCCGGGGGAGGGGCCGGAGGACCGGTCCTTCGACTTCCGTCTCACGCCGATCAATGCGGAGAGCCGCGGCCGCGGAGTGCTGGTCGTCGGTGTGGAAGTGACCGAACAGGTCCTCTCCGAGGAGCGGAACCGTGCTCTCTCCGAGGAACGCCGGCGCATCCTGCACCGCTACGAAAGTCTGCTCTCCACTGCCGAACAGAAAATGTGGGTGACCGATCCGGAGGGCCGCGTCATCGAGCGGAGCCCCGCGTGGGAGAAGGAGACCGGGCAGACCTGGGAGGAGGCCCGCGGACACGGGTGGCTGAACACCGCGCATCCCGCGGACCGCGGACCACTCGCCGAAGCCTGGCTCGAAGCCGTCCGGAACACCCCCGATCTCTTCGAGTACGGCTACCGGCTGCGCCGCCGGGACGGTGTCTACCGGCACAGCCTCGTCCGGGCGGTGCCGATCCGGGAAGCCGGGGAGGTGGTCGAGTGGGTGGTCGTGTACACCGATGTGGAGTCCAAATGGATTCACGACCGGCGCACCGAGCTGCTCGCCCGGGCCGCGACGGTCGTCACCGACTCGCAGGACGTGCTGGAGGCATGTGACTCGCTGAGCTGGGTGATCGTTCCCGCGCTCGCTGACGCGTGCGCCATCTACCTCCTGCCGAATTACCCGAGCACCGCCACCCCCGGAAGACCGGTGTCCGTGGACCGGGTCGCCAACGCCGTGCGGGCGGGACTGCCGCCCGGCCTGGCGCCCCGCCGGGAAGAACGGTTCACCGCGGACAGCGCCTTCGCGCAGGTCATGCGGGACCGCCGCCCGATCTTCGCCTCCTTCCACCCCGACGACCTGACGGAGGAGGAAACGCCACCGGGGACCCTCGACTGGCTCCGGGAGTCCGAGGCGCACAGTGCCGCGATTCTGCCGGTGGTGGTCGACGGTGTGGTGGCCGCCATTGTGACGGCCGTGGTGTGTGGAGAGCGCGACCCGATCAGCCCCGCGGACATCACCCTGATGCGTGAGCTGGTCGAGCACGCCCCGCTCGCCCACGCCCTGCAGCTGTACCGCACCCAGCGCCTGGCCCTGGCGCTGCAGCACAGCCTGCTGACCGACCCGCCGCAGTTCGAGGACCTGGAGATCGAGGCCCGCTACCTGGCCAGCCCGACGGCCGCCGAGGTCGGCGGCGACTGGTACGACTCCTTCGTGCTGCCGGACGGCCACCTGGTGGTCGCGATCGGAGATGTCGCCGGTCACGACCTCGAAGCCGCGGTCACGATGAGCAAGATGCGCAACATGCTCCGCGGGCTGGCGGCGGACCGGCTGGAGCCGCCGGGGGACATCTTGCGGCGCCTGGACGGGGCCACCCAGCTCCTCGACCCTGAGGAGCCCACGGCGACCTGCGTTCTCGGCCGCCTGGAGCGCGCCGTCGGCGGCGGGTGGCAGTTCTACTACTCCATTGCGGGGCACCCCCCGCCGCTCCTGGTGAGCCCCGAGGGTGAGGCGCGTTTCCTGGAGGAGGCGCACAATCCGCTGATCGGCCTCGGTCTCTCCGATTTCCGCGTCGACGCGATCGAACCGCTCCCGGCGGGAAGCACGCTGATGCTCTACACCGACGGTCTTGTGGAACGTCCGGGGGAGCACCTCGACGACGGCCTGGACCGGCTGCGCCGTCATGCCGCCGAGGTGGTGGAGATGCCACTGGCGCTGTTCTGCGACGACCTGCTCAGTGAACCCGCGGGCATCGGCCGGGACGACATCGCGATCATCGCGGTTCGCCTGCCCCCGGCGGAGGCCGGGCCCGGCCCGGCGGCCCCGGGGCCCGGCTGACCCGGCCCCGGCCGCCTGCCGCCGGAGCGGGCGGGCGGCCGGGGCCGGCATCCGGGGTCAGCAGATGCGGGGCAGCTGCTCGCCGAGCGGCAGGTCCACCACCCGGGTGCCGGCGAGGGCGGTACGCGCCACCACCATGCCGGGGTGGTCCGCGACGCACTCCCCGATGACGGCCGCGCCGGCTCCCTGCGGATGCCGCCGCATCGCCTCGAGCACGGCGTCGGCCCGGTCCCGGGGAACGAAGGCGATGAGCCGGCCCTCGTTGGCCACGTACAGCGGGTCCAGTCCGAGGAAGGAACAGGCCGAGGCCACCGGCTCCGGCACGGGCACGTCGCGTTCGTGGAGAACCACCCCGGTGCCCGAAGCGGCAGCGATCTCGTTCAGCGCGGCGGCCACCCCGCCGCGGGTCGGGTCCCGCAGCGCGTGCAGATCGGGGGTGACCGCCAGCATGGCCTCGACCAGCCCGCCCAGCGGAGCGGTGTCGCTGGAGATCCCGGTGCCGAACTCCAGGCCCTCCCGGACGCTCATGATGGCGATCCCGTGCAGACCGATCGGACCGCTGACGACCACCACGTCACCGACGGCTGCCCGCTGCGGCCGGATGTCGACGCCGTCCGGGATCAGGCCGATGCCGGCGGTGTTCACGTATACGCCGTCCCCGTGCCCGGCGTCGACGACCTTGGTGTCCCCGGTGGCGACCGTGACGCCCGCTGCGGTGGCTGCCGCGCCGATCGCCTGCGCCACACGCCCCAGGACGGTGAGCTCCGTGCCCTCCTCGAGGATGAAGGCACAGGACAGGAAGGCGGGACGGGCACCGCTCATGGCAAGGTCGTTGACCGTGCCGTTGACCGCCAGGTCCCCGATGCTGCCGCCGGGGAAGAACAGCGGGCGCACCACGTACGAGTCGGTGGTGAAGGCCAGCCGCGCGCCGCCGAGGGTGACCGCGGCGGAGTCACCCATCGCGGCCATGAGCGCGCCGCCGTAGGCGGGTGCGAAGAGGTGCCGGACGAGCTCGGCGGACAGCGCACCGCCGCCGCCGTGCCCCATCACCACCACGGGGTGGTCGCGCAGCGGGGCCGGGCAGGTCCACTGTGCCGGGTCGGGCGGGGCGGTGGGCAGCTCGGTGATGTCAGCCAACGGGGGTCGCCTCCCTGGGCGTGGCGGCGTCGAGCCGCCGGTAGAGGTAGTAGGCGGCGCAGGCCCCTTCGCTGGAGACCATGGTGGCGCCGAGCGGTTTGCGGGGGGTGCAGGCGGTGCCGAACGCCTCGCACTCGTGCGGTTTGAGCAGCCCTTGCAGTACTTCGCCGCTCCGGCACAGCGGGGACTCGACGGTGTGCACGCCGGTGACGTCGAACCGGTACTCGGCGTCGTAGGAGCGGAATCCTTCGGACAGCCGCCAGCCGCTGTCCGGGATCACCCCGATGCCGCGCCACGGCCGGTCGGTGACCTCGAACACCTCCTCGAGCATGCGCAGCGCCGCCGGGTTGCCCTCCTCGCGGACGGCCCGCGGGTAGGCGTTCTCGACGCGGTGCTCTCCGCGCTCGAGCTGCCGCACGGTGCGCCGGACGCCCTCGAGGATGTCCAGGGGCTCGAAACCGGTCACCACGATGGGTACCCCGAACCGCTCGGCGAGGGTGGGGTATTCCTCGGTGCCCATGACGCTGCACACGTGCCCGGCGGCCAGGAAGGCCTGCACCCGGCAGTCCGGGGCGCGCATGATGGCGTCGATGGCGGGCGGGACGCGTACGTGGGAGACCAGCAGGCTGAAGTTCTCGATGCCGAGCCTGCGGGCCTGATGCACCGTCATGGCGTTGGCGGGGGCGGTGGTCTCGAATCCGATGCCGAAGAACACGACCTGCCGGCCGGGGTTGCGGCGGGCGATGTCCAGGGCGTCCAGCGGGGAGTAGACCACCCGGACGTCACCGCCCGCGCTCTTGACCCGGAACAGGTCACGGTCGGTGCCGGGAACGCGGAGCATGTCGCCGAAGGAACAGAAGATGACCTCCGGGCGGGAGGCGATCTCCAGTGCTTTGTCGATCATCTCCAGCGGGGTGACGCACACCGGGCAGCCCGGCCCGTGGATCAGCTCGATCTCGTCGGGCAGCAGCTGGTCGATGCCGTGCCGGATGATCGAGTGCGTCTGGCCGCCGCAGACCTCCATCATCGCCCAGGGGCGGGTGGTGGTGGCGCGGATGTCGTCCAGCAGGCGGGTGGCCAGCTCCGGGTCGTTGAACTCTGCCAGGTACTTCATCGTGCTTCCTCCACTGCGGTGTCGGTCCCGGTTTCCGGCGGCAGGGTTCCTCCGCTCTCCTCGGCCGCGAGGGCCCAGGCGTCGCCGAACTCCTCGTCGAGCGCCCCGATCTGCTCGAAGAGCTTCAGCGTGGCCAGCGCCGACTCCTCGTCCAGGCGTTGCAGGGCGAAGCCGACGTGGACGATGGCGTAGTCGCCGACGGCGACCTCCGGCAGGTAGGCGAGGCACACGTCCTTCACCACGCCGCCGAAGTCCACCTCCGCCATGCGGTTGCCGTCCCGTTCACTGATGGCGATCACTTTGCCGGGCACTGCCAGGCACATGGCTGTTCTCCGTTTCCTGTCCGGATGGCGCGGTCTGTACGGCGGCGACGACGAGTTGCCCGAGGGCCAGGCCGCCGTCGCCCGGCGGTACGTGGTGGTGCCGCAGGACGGTGAAGCCGTCCGCGGTGAGCTGCCGGGTGCAGGACTCCTCCAGCAGCGCGTTGCCGAAGACGCCGCCGGACAGGGCGACCGTGCGGATCCCGTGGTCGCGGCGGGCGGTGCGGCAGACCCGGGTGACGGCACCGGCCACCGCGTGGTGGAACCGTGCGGCGATCACCGGGACCGGGGTGCCTGCCCGCAGGTCGGTGATGACGGCCCGCAGAACCGGTGCGGGGTCCAGCCGGTGGGGGGCCGCGTCTCCGTCACCGGCCGGTGGCGGGTGCAGGAGAGCGAAAGCGCAGGGCGGCCGGGCCCGGCCACGTCCGCCCGGAGCTTCCGTCGCGGGATCCTGTCCGGTGGCGTGGCCGGCCTCCCGGGCCGCCGCTTCGAGAGCGACCGCTGCCTGGGCCTCGTGGTCGACGCGGTGCCGGATGCCGAGGAGGGAGGAGACCGCGTCGAACAGCCGGCCCATGCTCGACGTGGGTACGCAGGCGATGCCGCGTTCCAGTTGTCGTTCCAGGACGCGCCGTTCGCCGGCCGGGCAGGCAGCGACGCAGGGCAGGTCGGGGTCCCAGGGCAGGCCGGCGGCCCGTAGATGTGACAGCGCCATCCGGTACGGGTTGCGGACCGCGGCGTCTCCGCCGGGCAGCGGTACGTACCCCAGGTGGGCCAGCCGGCGGTATCCGCGGTAGTCGGCGAGCAGGACCTCACCGCCCCACACCGCGCCGTCGTCCCCGTAACCGGTGCCGTCGAAGGCGATGCCGATGACCGGGGCGCTGCCGTCCAGTCCGTTGTCCGCCATGACGGCGGCGATGTGGGCGTGGTGGTGCTGCACCAGGTGCGGTGCCGGCCCGTCCGGCCGCTCCCGGGCCCAGCGGGTGGATCGGTAGCCGGGGTGGCGGTCGGCGGCCACCAGGACGGGACGGACCCCGGTGAGCGCGCGCAGGTGGCCGAGCGCCCCGGTGAAGGCGCGCTGGGTGGCCAAGCCGTCCAGGTCGCCGATGTGGGCGGAGAGCCAGGCGGAGCGGCCCTCGCCGAGGCAGAAGGTGTTCTTCAGGTCGCCTCCGACGGCCAGGGAGGGTGGTACGGGCACCGGCAGGTCGAGGGGCACCGGGGCCCAGCCGCGGGAGCGGCGCAGCGGCACTTCGCTGCCGTCGGCCCGGACCCGGATCACCGAGTCGTCGCAGGGCACTGCGATCTCCCGGTCGTGCCGGAGCCAGGCGTCGGCCAGCCCGGCGAGCCGCTCGCGGGCCTCCGCGTCGCCGATGGCCAGCGGCTCCCCGGAGCGGTTGCCACTGGTCATGACGAGCACGCGGGGCCCGGGCGGGTCGCCGGGCAGGCCGAACAGCAGGTGGTGCAGGGGTGTGTACGGGAGCATGACCCCGACGTCCGGGCTGCCGGGGCAGACCGCCCCGGCCAGCAGCGGGCTCCCGGTGCCCGGTGCGCGCGGGTGGCGGGGGAGCAGGACGATGGGGCGGCGGCGGCCGGTGAGCGCGGCGCGCTCGGCGGGGCCCGCCTGCGCGAGCTGCTCGGCGGTCCGCAGATCGGCTGCCATGACCGCGAACGGTTTGGCGCCGCGGCCCTTGCGCTCCCGCAGCCGTTGCACGGCCTCGGGAGAGCCCGCGTCGCAGGCCAGGTGGTAGCCGCCGATGCCCTTGACCGCGAGGACGGCGCCGTCCGCCAGCAGCGCTCGGGCCCGCGCCACGGCGGCGTCGCCGGCCGGCGGCCCGTCCGGCTCCGGGCCGTCGGCCGGAACGTCCAGGACCAGGCGGGGGCCGCAGGACCGGCAGGACACCGGCTGGGCGTGGAAGCGCCGGTCGGCCGGGTCGCGGTACTCCCTTTCGCAGGCGGCGCACAGGGGGAAGCCGGCCATGGTCGTGGTGGCGCGGTCGTAGGGCATCGCGGTGGTCAGGGTGAAGCGCGGGCCGCAGTGCGTGCAGGTGATGAACGGGTGCCGGTGGCGGCGGTCCGCCGGGTCGGCGAGCTCGGCGAGACAGTCCGCGCAGACCGCGGTGTCCGGTGGCACCAGGGTGCGGCCCGCCCCGCCCTCGGAGGGGCGGATGGCGAAGCCGGTGCCACCCCGGACCGGTACGTCCTGGTGGGCGACGGCGGTCACGGTGGCCAGCGGGGGGGCATGGGCGGTGAGGCGTGCGCAGAAGTCAGCGACCCGGGTGGGCTCGCCCTCGACCTCGGCGAGCACCCCCCGCGCGCTGTTGGTCACATGGCCGGACAGACCGAGCTCGACGGCGAGGGCGTGCACGAAGGGGCGGAAGCCCACGCCCTGCACGATGCCCCGCACCGTGACGCGCCGCCGCACCGCCGCGGCCGGAGAGAGAGCCGCGGCGGTGCCGTGCGGCACCGCGGCGGTGGCGCTGTCGTTCCCGGGGTGCGGCACGTTCAGGGGGCCGGCGTGGCAGGTGGGGCCGCCGCCGGGATGTCGTGGTCATGGGCATGGTCGCGCAGGTGCCGGCCGGCGAGCGGCGGCCGGTGCACCGGCGCACCGTCCCGGACGGCGAGGACGTGCTCGACGAAGGTGCCGACTCCCTGCCCGGTTCTGGCCGAGGTGCGCAGCACGGGCACGCCCGGGTTGACCCGGGCGACGTTGTCCAGGAACGCCGACCGGGCGAAGCCGGCGGGGCCCGCGAGGTCGTCCTTGGTGAGGACGACGAGATGGGCCAGACCGAAGGCCGTCGGGTACTTCAGCGGCTTGTCCTCGCCCTCGGTGACCGACATGAGCGTCACCCGCAGGGTCTCGCCCAGGTCGTAGGAGGCGGGGCAGACCAGGTTGCCGATGTTCTCCACGAACAACACCCGGGTGTCCTGCGGGAGCCAGCCTTCCAGGTGGCCGCGCAGCTGGCCGGCCTCCAGGTGGCAGAGGCCGTCGGTGAGGACCTGTTTCACCGGCGCGCCCGCTCCGGCCAGTCTCCGGGCGTCGTTCTCGGTGGCGAGGTCGGCGGTGAGCGCGGCCACCGGCATGCCGAGCGAGACCGTTCGGGTGAGGACGCGTTCCAGCAGGGCGGTCTTGCCGCTGCCGGGGCTCGACAGCATGTTGACCATGGTGACCCGGTCGGCCGCCAGTTTCTCGCGCAGCTGCCCGGCCAGTCCGTCGTTCTTGGCCAGTACCGCCTGCCGCAGATCCGTTACCCGGCACATCATCGGATCACCCTTTCGTCCCGGCGCGCGCCGCCGGCTGTGTCGTGGTAGGTGAGGTCCACCTCGGTGAGCTCGAGTTCGCGGCCCGACAGCAGCTCGGTCGCCGGGCTGTCGCACCGGGGGCACCACAGCTCCGGTGGGGTGCCCACCGCGAACTCGGCGGGGCACGCGGTGCACCGGGCGCGGGCCGGAACCTCCTCGATCAGCAGCCGCGCCCCGTGCAGTGCGGTGTCCTCGCGGGCCACCTCGAAGGCGAACCGCAGGGACTCGGCGACCACTCCGGCCAGCGCACCGACCCGCAGCCGCACCGACTCGACTCCCGTGGCCCCGTGTTCCCGGGCGGTGTCCTCGGCACGTTCGATGACGGCCACCGCGATGGACAGCTCGTGCATGGACCTTCCTCGCTGTCCGCGACCGCGGTCCCCGCACCGCGGCCTCATCCATGGGCACATCCATGGGGCTGATTCATGGGCAATTCCGGACAATAGGCTGAGTCGGCCGGGGTGGTGGGGGAGGAGTCGCCCGGACGCGCCCCGGTGTCCCACCGATGGGGGAGTGCGACGCGCGCACCACTCGATCAGCTCATCTGCTTTGCGTAGTTTCTGTTGTTATGTGAGGTTGACTGGGCACAGGCGACCGGACGGGGTCGGTCCGCGACGCACGGCCGCGAGAAGGGAATCCGCATGGAGGTCGAACCGACTCAGGGTTTCGAGGAGATCCATATCCTGTGGACCTCGGAAGCCCTGAGCTGCGACGGCGACACCGTCTCGATGACCAACGCCACGTTGCCGAGCCTGGAGGACGTCGTCCTCGGCGCGATCCCCGGCCTGCCGAAGGTGCACCTGCACAACAAGGTGCTCGCCTACGAGAACGCCGACGAGTTCATGGCCGCCTTCCATCAGGCTGCCCGGGGTGAGCTGGGGCCGTTCATCTTCGTCGTGGAGGGCTCCATCCCCAACGAGAAGATCAACGGCGACGGTTACTGGACGTCGATGGGGAACGACCCGGACACCGGTGAACCGATCACCGTCAACGAGTGGATCGACCGGCTCGCGCCCAAGGCCTGGGCCGTGGTGGCGGCCGGAACCTGCGCGACCTACGGCGGCATCCACGCCATGGCGGGAAACCCCACCGGCTGCATGGGGCTGGCCGACTATCTCGGCTGGGACTTCCGTTCGGCCGGCGGGCTCCCCATTGTCAATGTCCCGGGCTGCCCGGTGCAGCCCGACAACTTCATGGAGACCCTCCTCTGGGTGCTGCACCAGGCCGCCGGCCTCGCGCCGCCCATCCCGCTGGACGAACAGCTGCGGCCCACCTGGCTGTTCGGCAAGACGGTGCATGAGGGCTGCGACCGTGCGGCCTACTACGAACAGGGCGATTTCGCCAAGGACTACAACTCCCCCAAGTGCATCGTGAAGGTGGGCTGCTGGGGGCCGGTCGTCAACTGCAACGTCACCAAGCGCGGCTGGATGGACGGCGTCGGCGGCTGCCCCAACGTCGGCGGCATCTGCATCGGGTGCACCATGCCGGGCTTCCCCGACAAGTTCATGCCGTTCATGGACGAGCCGCCCGGCGGAACCCTGTCGACCGGAATGTCGAGCGTCTACGGGCCGCTTCTGCGGACCCTGCGGTCCATCACCAACCGCACCGTGAACAAGGAACCCAGGTGGCACCACAACCGTGACGAGCTGACCAGCGGGTACGAGCCGCGCTGGACCGGCCGCGAGTACAGCGCGAGAGGAAGCGATCAGTAGTGGCGACCAGCCAGGACGTCGGCGCCGGCCGGCGGGACCTCACCGAGGTGGCGTTCGACCCCATCACCCGCATCGTCGGGAACCTCGGCATCTATACCAAGATCGACTTTCCCAACCGGCAGGTCGCGGAATGCCGGAGCACGTCCTCCATCTTCCGCGGCTACAGCGTCTTCATGAAGGGTAAGGATCCCCGGGACGCGCACTTCATCACCAGCCGGATCTGCGGCATCTGCGGGGACAACCACGCCACCTGCTCGATCTACGCTCAGAACATGGCCTACGGGGTGAAGCCGCCGCCGCTCGCCGACTGGATCATCAACCTGGGCGAAGCGGCCGAGTTCATGTTCGACCACACGATCTTCCAGGACAACATGGTCTTCGTCGACTTCTGCGAACGCATGGTCAAGGAGACCAACCCCGGCGTCCTGGAGCAGGCCGAACGCACCCCCTCGCCGCGCGGTGACGCACACGGCTACCGCACGATCGCCGACATCATGCGCGCCTTCAACCCGTTCGAGGGCGAGATGTACAAGGCGGCCCTGCAGATGAGCAGGCTGACGCGCGAGATGTGCTGCCTGATGGAAGGCCGGCACGTCCACCCCTCCACCCTCTACCCGGGCGGGGTCGGAACCGTCGCCACCCCGCAGGTCTTCACCGACTACCTGGTACGCCTCACCCGCTGCCTCGACTTCATCAAGCGCGCCGTCGCGATGAACGACGACGTGCTGGACTTCTTCTACGAAGCGCTCCCCGGCTACGAGGAAGTCGGCCGGCGGCGCACCCTGCTGGGCTGCTGGGGCTGCTTCCAGGACCCGGAGGTCGTCGACTACGACTACCGGACGATGAACGAGTGGGGCAACCGCATGTTCGTCACCCCCGGCATCATCGTCGACGGGGAGCTGGTGACCACCGACCTCGTCGACATCAACCTGGGCATGCGCATCCTGGTCAGCAGCTCCTACTACGACGACTGGACGGGCGAGGAGACCTACGTCTCCCACGACCCGCTGGGCAACCCCGTCGACCAGCGGCACCCGTGGAACCAGACCACCCTCCCGGTGCCGCAGAAGCGGGACCTGGACGGCGGCAAGTACAGCTGGGTCATGAGCCCGCGCTGGCTGGACAAACGGACCGGCGACCACCTCGCCCTGGACACCGGCGGCGGGCCGCTGGCCAGGCTGTGGGCCACCGCCCTCGCCAACAAGGTCCACACCCCCTACGTGCGCTCCACCGGACGCAGCGTCGAGATCGACCTGCCCCGCACCCCCGGGACGCCGGAGACCCGCCTGGAGTGGACCCCGCCGCCCTTCCCCAACACCATCGAACGCAACCGCGCCCGGATGTACTTCGTGGCCTACGCCGCCGCCATGGCACTGCACTTCGTCGACCGGGCGATGGACGAGGTACGGGCCGGCCGCACCAAGGTGTTCCAGGAGTTCACCGTTCCGGAGGAGGCCATCGGCGTCGGCTTCCACGAGGCGGTCCGCGGGGTGCTCTCCCACCACCTGGTGATCCGCGACCGGAAGATCGCGAACTACCACCCCTACCCGCCCACCCCCTGGAACGCCAGCCCCCGCGACTCCTACGGCACCCCCGGACCGTACGAGGACGCCGTCGTCAACACCCCGATCTTCGAGGAGAACGGGCCGGACAACTTCAAGGGCATCGACATCATGCGCACCGTCCGCAGCTTCGACCCGTGCCTGCCCTGCGGTGTGCACATGTACCTCGGCGACGGCCGCACCCTGCGCACGCAGCACTCCCCGACCTTCGGAGCCCTGGCATGAGGGCCCCCGGCGCGACCGCGGAGGCACCGGCGACAGGTCCTTCCGAGGGCCCGGCAGGCCCGGTGGACGCGGCGGACGCCGGGAGCGCCGTCCGGGCGGAGGTCGTGCGGGCCGAGCAGCTGCTGGCCGGGCTGGACAGCCTGCCGGACACCGCCGCGCGCTCCCGCGCCCTGGCCGCCGTCCAGGCGCTGATGGGCCTCTACGGTGACTGCCTGGCCCGGATCCTGGAGCAGGCCGGCGACGAACTGACCCGGACCCTGGCCGCCGACGAGCTCGTCGGTCACCTGCTGCTGGCGCACGGCCTCCACCCCGAGCCCGTCGCGAACCGGGTACGCACCGCCCTGCGAGAGGTGCGTCCCCTGCTGAAGACGCACGGCGGCGATGTCGAACTGCTCGGCATCGACGGACCCGTGGTCCGGGTACGACTGCACGGTTCCTGCGGCTGCCCGTCGTCGGCGGCCGGCCCGGAACAGGCCGTGCGGGACGCCGTCACCCGGTACGCCCCCGAGATCGAACACCTGGAGGCCGAAAGCACTGCCGGGGACGGCGGAATCTCGGCCCCCGCGCCCCCGCTGATCCCGGTGGACGCGCTCTTCCAGGGACGGCCCCGCCCCGCCCCGGTGGCGCCCCCGCCCGCTCCGGCCGGTGTCCCGGTGGCCGCCGCGAGCGCGGCTCGCAACGGGACGGTGTGAGCGGGATGCCCGCCCCCTTCCCCGCCCCCACCCTCGCCAGGCTGGCCCGGCAGCCGGGCCCGCCCGGTGCCACGGCCCGACGGACGGCCGCCGCACAGGAACGCTGCGACCTGTGTGCCGAACCGCTGCCCGGCGCCGAACACCGTCACCTGCTCGACCTCCGGGGCGGCGGCCCGGCCTGCGCCTGCCGCGCCTGCACCGTGCTCTTCGACCGCGAGGCCGCGGGCGGCGGCCGCTACCGGCTGCTTCCGGAACGGCGCCTGCGGCTTGACCACTGCACGATCGACGACCTGCTGTGGGCCTCCCTCGGAATCCCCGTCGACCTGGCGTTCTTCCTGCGCGAGGGGGAAACCGGGGAGGTGAGCGCCGGCTACCCCAGCCCGCTGGGCGTCATGCGGGCGGCCGTCCACCCCGAGAGCTGGCAGGCGATCACCGCCGGCCGGCCGGACCTCACCGGGATGGCCGACGACGTGGAAGCGCTGCTGGTCAACCGGGCCGGCACCGCGCACGAGCACTGGATCGTCCCGCTGGACGACTGCTACCGGCTGGCGGCCCTGGTGCGCACCCACTGGAAAGGGCTGTCCGGCGGGGCCGAGGTACGGGAGCGGGTCGGCGCGTTCTTCACCGGGCTGACCGGGCACTCCTGACCCGGTCCCCGGGCCGAACTCCCCCCTCACACCCCCGAGCCCATGGAGGCGACATGGCCAAGATCCGCACCGGCACCCCCGACGTCAAGCCCGACACGGTGGCGCACATCCGCGGTGTCCGCCAGGGCAACGCACCGGGCATGTACGAGCGTCAGCCCGGCCACCTGCCCGACGACCGCTCCAACGCCCGCCGCTCCACCGGGATCTCCCCGGAGACGAAGGAACCGATCATGCCCGGCATGCCGAGCCTCTCCCCGGCCTGAGATGAGCGACCGTCCCGCCCCCGCGCCCCCGGGCGCCCGCCCGTCCCGGGCCGGCGCCCTCGCCGACCTGGCCTTCGCCGTCACCGACGCCCGGCCCCAGCCGTTCGCCGCCGTGCCCACGGTGCTGTTCCGGCTGGCCCTCACCCGCACCAGCGGAGGCCCGGTCCGCTCGGTCAGTCTGACGACGGCCGTGCGCATCGCCGTGGCAGGCCGCCGCTACGACCCCCGGGCCCAGCTCGCCATGGCCGAACTGTT
This sequence comes from Streptomyces sp. ACA25, assembly GCF_028200735.1. Taxonomy (GTDB): domain Bacteria; phylum Actinomycetota; class Actinomycetes; order Streptomycetales; family Streptomycetaceae; genus Streptomyces. The sequence goes on along the minus strand of NZ_JAQKPV010000007.1, from coordinate 145,229 downwards.
CGGCACCCCGGAGCGCTGGGCCACCACCCTGCACCCCCTGGCCTGGACCCAGGCCACCACGGTGGTCCCGGCATTCGACGAGACGACCACCGTGGACCTCCCCGTGCCGGTCACCACCGACGTGGAACTCGCGGTCACCAAGTACTTCCACGCCGTCCGGGAGGGCGACGTCCCGCTGGACTTCCTGTTCAGCGGGACGGTCTTCCACACCGGTCCCGACGGACGGCTCCGCACCACCCAGATCTCCTGGGCCAAGGACACCACCTACCGGCTGCCCGCCCGCGTCTGGCACGACCTCATCGACCGCTACCACGCCGGCGGGACGTGGCTGAGGCTGTCGGGCGACGTCCACGACCGGCTCAGCGCGTACCGCACCCGGCACGCGCTCGGCGACTGGAACGAGACCATCCGTGACCTGCTCGACGAAGCACAGGGAGCCACCGCATGACCACCGAGCAGACGGCCACCGACCCGGCGGCCGGGACGACCGGCACGACGGGCCGGTCCGGGACGGCCGAGGAGCAGGCGCACGCCGCCGAGCTGGCCGTGGAGCGGATCACCCGGACCTGCCTCTACGAGGGATACCTGCTCTGGCCCTACCGCAGGTCCGCCCTGAAGAACGCCAAGAGATGGACCTTCGGCGGCGTCTTCCCCGGCAACGCGATCGGGGAACCCACCCGCATGCGCACCGAGGTCCTGCACAGCCAAGCCCTCAGCACCGGGCCCGGCCCGCAGCACCCCCGGCCCCCCGCCCCGCCCGCCGCCGAGGTGGCGGTACGGGTCCGCTTCCTGCAGATCGTCGACCGGCAGGTCCTCCGCCACGGGCCACGCGGCCCGGAACGCGTGGACCAGCTCACCGTGGACGACCGGCGCTACGTCACCTGGCAGGAGGCGACCGAACGCGAGATCACCGCCGACGGGCGGCTCACCCCCGTCGACATCCCCGCCGGCACCGAACGTGAGCCGGTCCTCGACGCCTCCGGCCGGCACGTCGGGACCCTGGAACGCAGCTGGCAGCACCTCACCGGGACGGTGGAGATCAGCGAGACGCACGCAGCCCCGGACACCACCCGGATCAGGGTGCAGGTCACCAACACCACGCCCGCCCCCCGCGACGGCACCCGCGAAGACCTCTGCCGCTACGCCTTCGCCTCCACCCACACCGTGCTGCGCGCCCGCTCCGGACACTTCGTGTCCCTCATCGATCCACCCGAACGGCTCCGCCCGGCCGCCGCGGCCTGCGAGAACCAGGGCGCCTGGCCGGTCCTGGTCAACGACGAAGCCACCGTGCTGTCCTCACCCGTGACCCTCTACGACTACCCGGCCGTCGCGCCGGAGAGCCCCGGCGACCTCTACGACGGCACCGAGATCGACCGCCTGCTCATCCTCAGTGTGCTGAGCATGACGGACGAGGAACAGGCCGAGGCCCGGGCGTCCGACCCCAGAGCCCGGGAGATCCTGGACCGCTGCGCCGCCCTCGGCCCGCAGGAACTGCTCGCGCTGCACGGCACCATCCGGGAATTCCGGCCCGCGGAGCGGTCATGATCTCCGACGTCCCTCCCGTCGTCATCAACGGAACGCGGCTGTGCCGAGGCACCCGGGTACGGCTCCGCCCCTCCCGCCGTGCCGACATCTTCGATCTGGCCCTGGCCGGCCGGATCGCGGAAGTCGCCGCCGTCCAGGAGGACATGGACGGCCGGGTGCACGTGGTGGTCACCCTGGAGGGCGACGTGGGCCGGGACTTCGAAACCGGCCTGGGGCACCGCTTCTACTTCGCCCCGGAAGAGCTGGAGCCCGTCGCGGAGACCGGGTCCCGGGCCCCGGCGCGCCCGCGCATCCTGGTCGCGGGCATCGGCAACGTCTTTCTCGCGGACGACGGCTTCGGCCCCGAGGTCATCACCGCCCTGCGCGACCGCCCGCTGCCCGGCGGCGTCGAGATCGCCGACTTCGGCATCCGGGGCATGGACCTCGCCTACCGCCTCGGGAACGGCTACGACGTCGCCCTCCTGATCGACGCCGCCCCCCGCGGCGGCCCGCCCGGCAGCCTCTACGTCCTCGAGCCGGAACCGGCCCCGGCCGGGCCGGACACCCCCGCTCCGGGCAACCCTGGCGGACGCGAGCCCGTCGACCTGCCCGACCTGCACGCCATGGACCCCGTCCGGGTCCTCCGCCTCGCCCGCAGCCTCGGCAGTGAGCAGGACCTCCCGCGCGTCCTCGTCCTGGGCTGTGAACCCCAGGTACGCATGACCGGCGAGGAACCGGACGTCGTCGTCGGCCTCAGCCCTCCCGTGCGGGCAGCCGTCACCGAGGCCCTCCCGCTGCTCGACGACCTGCTGGCGAACCTGCTGCGCGACCCCGTGGGAGGGAGGTGATCCTTGTGAAGAACGGCATTCGCATCCCCGCCGCGGCCGTACGCACCGCCGTACTCGCCCTGGCCGCGCTGACCCTCACCGCGGCCGTGCTGAACGCCCCCGACGTCCGGCGCTACCTCACCATCCGCAAGCTGTGACCCGTACGCACCCGCACCCGCCGCCCAGCCTTCGCACGGTGCTGCGAGGAGCGGGCCGTCAGGCCTCCCGGCCGGGAGCGTGGTCAGGCCGCTGCTCCCGGTACAGGCCGCGCGCCCGGGCGACGGTGGCCTCCAGGCTGCCGTGGTGGGCTCCCCGCCAGTAGACCCGGCCGCAGTCCGGGCAGCGCAGAAAGCTCTCGTAGTTCCGCCGGGTGCCCGGCCGCAGAAGTGCGTCGACCGCCGCCTTGGGTACGGGAACCGGCCTGCCGTTGCACGCCAGGCAGCGCGTCCACGGTGCCAGCGGGGGAGCGAAGCGCCGGAGTACGTCGACGAGCTGCTCGTCCGGCCGGGAGCCCCGCACGTACGCGCCGCTCCACAGCGCCCGCCGGCGCAGCAGCCCCCGGTCCTGCGTGAGGAGCGTCCGGCGCTCGGCATTGGCCTGCTCCAGCAGAACCTCATCCTCCGCGTCATTGTGGTAGGCGGTGTCCACCCCCACCAGCCGGAGCCGCCGTGCCAGCGTGCCCAGGTGCACGTCGAGCAGGAACGCGGGCGGTCCCGGCAGCGCCTGCGGTCTCGGGACGGGCCGCACGTCCACCCTCGCCCCATCGGCCGGCCGGTGCGACGCCGCCACCGCCCGCCCGTCGGCGCGCAGGCATCCGACCTCCGTCAGCGGCACGCCCAGGGACTCCACGACGTGCCCCAGAGAGGACGTCCCGTCGTAGGCCGTCCGTACCACCTCCGTGCGGTGGCGGGCGGACAGGAAGAACCGGAGTTCCGGGGGGAAGCGCAGGCTGAGCTCGATGATCGCCGCCTTCCGGGCTCGACGGGCACACGTGCGTCTCGCACCCCCGAGGATCCGTCACCACGGACGGAACTCCAAGCAGCCGCCACCGGACGGGTGGCGGGAGAAAGCCCAGGAGAACCGGCATCCGCGTCCACTCCGTGTGCGGCTGTCACCCGTGCGGGTGTCGCTTGCCGGGAACGCCTACAGGACACCGGATGCCCTGCTGACAATGCGCGCATGAGGGATCACTCTTCGGAACTTCCGGAATCGCACCGCGTCATCAACGTGGCCCGGTTCGACGACCCGGTGTCGGTGATCACCGACACGGAAGCCTGGCTTGCCAGGGACAAGTACGCGGACATGGCGGGTCGTGGCCCGATGTTCGCGGTCACCGAGCAGGAGCCGGACGGCCGCTGGCGCATCCTGGTCACGGACGAGATCCAGCCCCAGGGCTGCCGGGACGAGCTGGCCCGTGTCTGCCGGCTGCGGGCCAAGGACGCCGAGGACGCCGGAGACGCCGAGGCCGAGCGCGACTGGATGGCCGGTGCACACCGGATGGAATGGGAGAAGACCGACGACCTTCGGGTCCGGGACTGCCGGTTCCGGATCGCCCGCGCCGACATGGTCCTGCGCATCGGCCCCGACGGTCCGGAGCCGCCGCGCCCCAGCGACCCCGATCCGCTGCCGACCCGGGGGAAACGCTCCGCACCCTCGCGGACCCTCGGATTTCTCATCGACCCCACCGCCGCGATCGGCCTGTCCGAGGGCATTCTTCGGCTGGATCTGCTTCGTTCCGCCTTCGCTCCCTCCTCCGTGCCGGAGAAAGTCCGCAGGGACTCCCTGCGCGCGCGGCGCGACTACCCCGGCGGCGTACTGCTGCCGCCGGTGTTCGCCGTCTACGAACACGTACAGGGCCACTGGCTGCCGACCGCACAGGCCTGTGACTCCCCGCAGGGCGCCCGGAACCAGCTCGCCGGCCGGTTCGCGGCAATGCTCCCGGCCCGCATCCGGCAGTGGCACCCCCACATGCGGGAGCTGCCCGAGGAACTGCGCCACTCGATGGCCGCCCGGGACGGCTTCCTGGAACCGGGAGCGGAGTCACTGACCGAGCGGCAGTTGCGGGCCCTGGCCAAGGCCGCCAAACGGCTGGAGCGCGAACGGCTGGACGACATCGAAGTGCTGGGCCACCCGTACCGCGTCGTCCGCCTGGAGTGCCTGATGCGGCTCGGACCGGACGGCCCCGAGCCGCCCCGTCCCTCCGACCCCGACCCGGACCTCCCCGTCTCCGTGCAGGTCGCCCAGGACCGGGCCAACGGCCTCTACGACGACGAGGAGTGAGACCCGGGCCGGATGGCACGGCCCGGTGTCCGCGCAGAACGGCCCCGCTCCCGGCACCGGCCGGGAGCGGGGCAGGTCGCAGGGACGGTACGGGTCAGCCGCGGGCGGTGTGCGTGACGAACGCCGTCCAGGCGGCGGGGGAGAGGGCGAGCTGCGGCCCCTGCTCCTCCTTGGAATCCCGGACGCGCACCACCCCCGGAAGGGCGGAGGCCACCTCGACGCAACTGTCACCGTCGGGGCCGCTGTAGCTGCTCTTTCGCCATGCCGGCTTGTCGGTACTCATAGGTCTCCTCGCAGTCGCTTCAACAGGCCTACGGAGTCCGCGGAAGTGAGAGCCTGTGAGCGCATCCTGGCATACCGTTGAAGCATCCTCCCGACCTGTTTCGGACTGCTGGTGAGGTGGCTGTTGAAGTAGCCCTCGGTGTAGCCCAGCCATTGGTTGTCCGGCGTCTCCAGAAGCTGCAACGGCCCGCCCAGCCCCGCGTGGTCCTCCTGCCGCAGTGGCATGACCTGCAACTCGACGTTGCGGAGATCCGCTTGCGCAAGCATGTGGTCGATGAGCCCGCGCGTCACCTCCACGCCACCCGTGCGGCGCAGGATCACCGCCTCCTCAACAATGAAGCTGTAGGCGGTATTCGGATTCTCCCGCAGCAGGTGCTGCCGGTCCATGCGGGCCGAGACCTGATTCTCGACCTGCGCATCGGCCAAAGGCGGCATGCGGCTTTGGAAGACGGCGCGGGCGTAGGCCTCGGACTGGAGCAGGCCGGGGACGACCCGGCATTCGTACGTCCAGAGGTTGAGTGCCTCCTCCTCCAGTTGCGCCCAGTGGCGGAACCAGGAAGCGATCCCGGGACGCCGGGCCAGATGGCGTCCGGAGGTCTTGAGCACCTCGTCCGCCTCCAGGATCTGATCCGCCTGAAGGATGAACTGCCGTTGCGGGAAGCGGCGGCCCTGCTCGATCGACGAGACAGCCGCGGCCGAGTACCCGACGAGTGGCGCGAACTGTTCCTGTGTCAGTCCCGCCCGTTTGCGGAACAGCGCGAGCAGCGCTCCGAACCCTTGCAGGCTCTCCGACGGTTCCGGCTCGCTGCCGACAGCCATGTTCGGCCACCTCCCGCACCTCGTTCTTGTCCGCACCCACTGGCGGACCTCACCCTGCGCAACGAGAGGGGCCGGTCCGGGTTCTCGTACGCCGCCCGGCGTACGAGTCACCGGGTTCGTGACCGGCTGCCGGATATCCGACAGCCGGTGAGGCGGCAGCCTTTTACAAGGACTCCGGGGAGAAAGGACCTTCCCACCCACCCACCTGAGAAGTGCTCACTCGAACGGGTGACTTCGGCGCCGCGGGTGTTCCCGGCGGGGTTATGGTCGCTTCCTGCAACCACACAAATAATTCGGCCCCCGGCCGGGACTGCAATCCCGATCGAGGGCCTGACCGATCAGGAAGAACAGGACTTCCCGATGGCTGATCCTCAGCGTATCGCGCCCTCTCCCGGCCTGCTCCATGTTCGGGCCCGGCACACCAAGAACTTCACGATTCTTCCCAACCACCTCATCCAGCGCACCGGCAGCGCCGTCACCGCGGGTGTCGCCGCGTACCTGTTCTCCCAGCGGGACGGCACGGTCGTCAGCATCGACCGGCTGTGCGCCCACTTCGCCGAGGGCCGCGTCCGTATCAGCCGGGCACTCACCGAACTGGAGGCGGCCGGTTACCTGGAGCGCCGCCTCGAACGAGCCCCGGACGGCACCCTGCGCACCCGCGTCATCCTGCATGACCAGCCCGCTGCCAAGAAGCGCGAGCCCGCACCCCGCTCCGGTCCGCGCCCGGTCCGTGCCACGTCCACCCGGGGCGCTCGGCCTGCGCCGCGGGACTCCGGGGCGCCGGACACCGGTCCGGCGGGTGACCGACGTCCCGCAGCGCCGATTCCCCCCGTGCATCCCGCGCCCGCCGTCCCCGCTCCGCCGCCCGCCCCGGAGCCGACGCGGAGCAGCCCGGAGGCCGACCGGTTCCTGGCTTCGCTGCGGGTCCGCGAACCACGGCTGTTCCTGTCCGAGGACGAGAGCCGGCGCCTCGCCCCCGAGGTGGACGTGTGGCTGTGCAGAGGGGCCACGTTCTCCGAGATCGCCAGGGCCCTCACCACCGGCCTGCCGGTGCGCTTCACCGGGCGCCCCTATCACCTTCTGCGCTACCGGCTGCGGGCGTTCCTCCCGGCCCGGTGGGGCGCGCAGGCCGGGGCACCCCGGCCGGGGGGTGACGGCCCTGCCCCGCCCCCGGCCGGGGTGGTCCCCCTGCGTACCTGTGCCCGGTGCGACAACGTCGCCTTCCGGAGCACGGTGCACAGCCACTGTCCGGCCTGCCGTGCGCCGGTGTCCGGGCCCTCCAGCCGGTCACCGGCGCAGGTGGGGGAGTGACCGGCGGGAAACCCGGCTGCTGTCGGGGCCGGCGTCGGGTATGTTGCCCGCGTGGCGAAACTCAATCAGATCATCGCAGTGGAGAAGGGCGTCAAGTCCAAGTCCCAGCAGGACCTGGCGGCTGTCCAGCAGGGCCTGGCCAAGCCGGCGCTGCTGGCCGGTATCTCGCGCACCTACCAGCCGAAGGACGAGGAGGGCGAGCAACTTCCCCCGGAGTCCACCCGCGTGCAGGTGAAGACCGAGGACGTGCTGCGGGACACCGCCAGGACGCTCACCCGGCTGTTCGATGTCACCGCCACCAAGGACTGGGCGAACTGCGACGCCCGCGCCGATGTGACGGTGGAGGGCCGGACGCTGCTGCGCGACGTGCCGGTGACGTACCTGCTCTTCCTGGAGAAGCAACTCGCCGGGCTGGGTACCTTCCTCCGCAGGCTGCCGGTACTGGACGCCGCCGAGTCCTGGGCGCCGGACCCGTCCACGGACTGCTGGAAGACCGAGCCGGTGCGCACCCTGCGGACGAAGAAGGTCCCGCGCAACCACGTCAAGGCGGAGCCGACGGAGAAGCACCCGGCCCAGGTCGAGGTGTACTACGAGGACGTTCCGGTCGGCTACTGGACGACCGTCAAGTTCTCGGGGGCGCTTCCCGCCCGCCGGGTCAACGAACTGCTGGAGCGGATGGAGAAGCTCCAGGAGGCCGTGAAGTTCGCCCGGGAGGAAGCCAACAGCGGAGAGGTCACCGACCAGCGGGCCGGTGAAGCCGTCTTCGGCTACCTCTTCGGGTAGCCTCATGAACTCCCCGGTAGCGCGCGTGACGTGTTGTCCGGGGTGCGCCAGGAGCGCAAAGCTGAAGGTGAAGCTTGTCGTCAGTGCGCGGGATCAGCACCACAGCGTGCGGTTCCGCGGTCAGTCTCAGACTCTTGCTCCAGACTCAGCATTCGCCACCCATCGCCCGGGCAACCGGACGCGGGCGAGGTCGTCGAGATTGCCGGTTCGACTCCGGCCCGCGCAGCTCGGTGCGCGGTGGCCTAAAGGTAGGGCGCGACGCCATCACCGTGACCCGCGACCTGCACCGTCCGGGCGTGCCAAGCGGGTGGCTCCACGGGGCCCGGGGGCAGGCTACGCCCCCGGGCACCCATCCCGTGCTTTCCGGCCGTCGGCCGCGGTCCTCCGCGGGTGGGTCCGGGGTCAGAGCAGCCGGCGGATCTCGCCGCGGACCCGGTAGAAGCCACCGGCCGCCGGGTGCAGGCCGTCGACCAGGTACCTGGCCCCGTGCACACGGGCGTGGCGGGGGAACTGCACGTTCCACGACGGCTCGTAGCCCTCGCTGACCACCCGCACCCGCATCCGGGAGCCCTCCTGGACGCACTCCACGGTCACGCCGCCTGCCCCGCCCGCCTGTTCCGCGCTGGACACCGCCGGGATCGTCTCCACCGCCGTGGACGGGGTGTACGTGGGCAGCGCCGCCGCCATCTTCACGTCCACCGGCTGCGGCACCCGGCCGTCCTCGGCCGCGGTGATCGCCGCCTCGCTCGCGTCGATGCAGACCAGGGAACCGTGGGTGGTCACGATGTACAGCCGCTCGTCCAGATACTGCATCGACAGCGCCGAACCGACACCGCCGGTGCCGAGCTTCCACAGCCGCGTGCCGTCAGCGGCGAAGCAGTAGACGGACGAGGCGGAGTCCCCGGCGAAGACGTACTGCCCGCCCGGAGCCGTCGCGCAGGAGTAGACGGCGGCGTCACAGCGGTAGTCCGCCTGCACGGCGCCGGTGGCCTTCGACAGGCGCCTCACGAGTTTCCGGGCGGTGCCGGCGTAGACCGCGTCCGCCTCCTGCCAGCCGAAGAGCACCGCACCCTCGGTCGGGGTGTGCCACCGCTCTCCGGAGCCGTCGAGCGCGTAGGCCGTCACCCCCTTCTCGTGTCCGTGGTAGACGGCGTGCTCGTCACGACGGACCATCCAGGCGTGCCCGCCGGCGCTCTTGCGGGACCACTGGAACTCGTCCTCGTGGTCGATGACGGCCAGCCCGCCGTCCCGGTCGGCGACGTTGAGAACACCCCCGTGGATGTCCAGCCAGAAGATGTCCACATCGGCGCTGATCTCGTAGGCCGCGAACGGCAGTTTGGCGGACAGGTCGTAGACCGTGCCGTCGTCACAGCCGGCGTAGATCCAGAAGTCGTCCGCCACCAGGCACTTGACGCCGTCCGGCAGCTGGTACCGGGCCAGTACCTCGCCGTCGTGGCCGACCGTGTGCACCTCGCCGGCCTGGTTGCCGACCCAGCAGCGGTCCTGGTCGATGTGAATACCGAAGGCCGAGGTGCCCGTGCGGAACCGCCACAGGACCGGGGCCACCGCCCGGGCGGTGGAAGGAGCGGAGGTCACCTGGCGGCGGGTGACCGCACGGGCCGCACGCACACCCGGCACCGCGGGGGCGTAACCCTTGCGGGCCTTCTCCCCGATCTTCTTCGCCGCGGCTGCCTGCGCTTTGGCCGGGGTCGGAAAGGCCGAGGTCTTGAGCTGACCCGCGGTGCCTATGCGCCCGTAGCGGACGGTCACGGTGACCCCGTCCACCGTGACCTCGTAGAACTTGTGTGCTCCTTCGCCTTCCTGGGACAGCTCCAGGTAGGTCGTGGTTCCGGACACGGCAGGGCTCCTTCCCGCCCGGCCACGGTGACCGGACGATCATTGAGCCGCACTCTAGGACGAGGTGGTGACAGGACGCTCCTATGGTTCGTCAGCCGAGGACGAGGAACACGAGCACTCCGCCGAGCACGACGAGCAGCAGAGCCAGCTTCCAGCCCAGGCGTGCACGACGGCGGTTGTCGGTGACCTGGGTGACCTGGACCCGGTTGTCCTGCGTGCGCCGGTCGGTGTAGTGCTGCGTGCGCTGGTCCTGGGCGCGCTGGTCCTGGAGGCGGCGGTCCTGGACCCGGTTGTCCTGCGCCCGGTTGTCCTGGAAGCGCCGGTCCTGGACCCGGTTGTCCTGCGTGCGGTTGTCCTGCGTGCGCTGGTCCTGGAAACGCCGGTCCTGCGTGCGGTTGTCCTGGGTGCGCTGGTCCCGGTGGTCGCCGCCCCGGCCCCCCTGGTGTCCCTTGCCCTGCCGACCTCTGCCGCGCTGTCCGGCCACGCCTGTGCCCCCTCGTGAGTCCTGCTTGATCGACAAGCCTCCATCCTGCGGGACGGAACGGGACTCCGGGGGGAGCGCGTGCCCGGCGCGTTGATGCGGAGAGGCGCAGGCCCGCCGCCGGACGGACACCAGTGCCCCGGACTACCGCAGGCAGTCCGAGAGGGAACCCGTTTCGGCAGAACTGTCTCCGGATCGTGATCTCGATTTCCCGCTCCCCAGGATCGCTTCTGCCTCAAGCTGCCTAACATCTGTGGATCACGTGTTCGGTGGGTACGAGAGGGGCAGGCTGTGCTTTCAGCCGTTGAGGTAACGACCGACGGATTCACCTACGGGTTGATCACCCCCGTCCTCGGTTTTCTGCTGGCTGTGCTCGGCAGCGCACTCGGGCTGCGCTGCACTGTACGCGCGCTGAGTGTGGAGCGCAGAAAGCGCGCGGGGTGGCTCGTGCTCGGAGCGGTGTCCATCGGCACCGGCATCTTCACCATGCACTTCATCGCCATGATGGGCTTCACCGCCTCCTCGGTGCCGATCGACTACGACCTCGGGGTCACTTACATCAGCCTGGGCGTTGCCGTCCTGGTCACCGGTGTGGGGCTCTTCCTCGTCGGCTACACCCGGCACACCGCGAGGCTGCTGCCGGTGGCCGGCGTGGTCACCGGCCTCGGAGTGGCGTCCATGCACTACATGGGCATGGCCAGCATGCGCATGACCGGTGAGATCGTCTACAACTCCGTGCTGGTGGGTCTCTCCCTGGTGGTCGCGGTGGCCGCGGCGACCGCCGCCCTGTGGTTCGCCATCTCCGTCCGCCGGTTCTCCGCAGCCGTCGTGGCGAGTCTCCTGATGGGCGTGGCGGTCACCGGAATGCACTACACGGGCATGGCCGCCGTCTCCGTTCACGCGCACAGCACGAGCATGATGTACACCCGGGTGCCGCTGGAGACCCTGCTGCCCGCGCTGGCGGTGCCGATGCTGCTCCTGGTGATCGTCGGCCTCTTCGTCGGGCTCGACCCGATGGCGGAGGAGGAGCTGGGCCGGCCTGACGAAGAACAGCGCGGTGCCCGCCAATTCGGGGTTCTCCAGCGGTAGCCTTGCGGAACATGACGGACACCCTGACCGCTGTGCCCACCGACTGGCAGCGCGCACTCGCCATCGTCGCCCACCCCGATGACCTGGAGTACGGCGCAGCCGCGGCGATCGCCGAATGGACCGAGGCCGGCAAGGAGGTGTCGTATCTCCTGGTGACCCGGGGGGAGGCCGGGATCGACGGGCTGCCGCCCGAGGAATCGGCGCGGGTCCGGGAAGCCGAGCAGGTCGCGAGCGCAGCGGCCGTCGGCGTGGAGACCGTGGAGTTCCTCGCCCACCGGGACGGTGTGATCGAGGCGGGCCTGCCGCTGCGACGAGACCTGGCGGGGGCCGTCCGGGCCCGTCAGCCGGAACTGCTGATCACCATCAACCACCACGACACCTGGGGCGGGGCGTACTGGAACACCCCGGACCACCGGACCGTGGGCAGGGCCGTACTCGACGCCGCCGGTGACGCGGGCAACCGCTGGGTCTTCCCGGAACAGCTGGGCGGCACCGGCCTGAAGCCCTGGGACGGTGTGCGCTGGGTCGCGGTGGCGGCCTCCCCCCGGGCCACCCATGCCCAGCAGGTCAGCGACTGGGCGGTGGAAAAGGCGATCGCCTCGCTCACGGAGCACCGGGCCTACCTCGAAGGGCTCGGAGAGGATCCCGCGGCGTACGCCCGCTCGCTGATCACCCGTGGCGTCGACGAGGCCGCAGAGCGATTCGACGGCCGGCGCTGTGTGCCGTTCGAGCTCTTCGCACGCTGAGCCGTACGGCTGCCGCTCCGGCCGACCCTGACTGGCCCGGCACTATGTCCGGCGTGCGCCGAGGGCGGTGCGCAGGGCGAGCAGCGCGGCCGGGAGCAGCAGGGCGGCACCCAGGGCGTTCAGCCAGCCGTAGCCGGCCTGGGCCACGACCAGGCCGGCCACGGCGCCGCCGATCGCCGCACTCGCGTTCATGACCAGGTCGGAGAGCCCTTGAGCGGCCGCCCGGCCGGCCTGCGGCACGGAGTCGGTGAGCAGCGTCGAGCCGCCGACCAGGCCGGCCGACCAGCCGAGGCCCAGGAGGAACAGCCCGGCAGCGGTCTGGCCGTGGTGTCCGTGCGCTGTGCCCGCCAGCGCCGCGGCCACCGCCAGCAGAGCGAAGGCGGAGAAGATGAGGGCCAGCCGGCCGATGCGGTCGGCCAGTCTGCCCATCAGGGGGGAGAAGGCGTACATCCCGGCCACATGGCCGCTGATCACCAGGCCGATCAGCTCGATGCCCGCGCCGTGGTGGTCCAGGTCGATCGGCGTCATCACCATGATCCCGACCATCACGGTGTGCGACACGGCCAGCGTGACCAGCGCGAGCCTGGCCCGTGCGGAGGCCGAGACGGCGGCCAGGCCGGCCCGCAGGGAACGGCCGCCCGGAGTCTGTGTGCCGGGAGAGGCCGCCTCCGCCAGCTTGCGCGCGGTGAGCAGTGGGTCGGGGCGCAGCAGGACCTGCACGGTGCCGGCGGCGAGCAGGAATATCGCCGCCGCCCACAGGAAGGGCCCCGCCGTCACCGGTATGCGCTCGTCGAGAGCCGCAGCGGTGCGGCCCGCGGGAGCGGCGATGTTGGGGCCGAGGACGGCGCCGAGGGTGGTGGCCCACATCACCGCGGCGATGGCGCGCCCCCGCCGGGCGGGTGGTGCCAGGTCGGCCGCGGCGAACCGGGCCTGCAGGTTGGCGGAGGAACCCGCCCCGAAGACGGTCATGCCGGCGAGCAGCAGCGGAAAGCTGCCGAGCACGGAGGCCAGGACGACCACCGCGCCGCCCACCGCACCGATCAGATAGCCGAGCACCAGGCCGGGGCGGCGCCCGCGCCGGGCCATCAGGGCGGCCAGCGGGAGAGAGAGCACGGCGGTCCCGAGCACCGAGGCGGTCATGGCGAGGCCGGACAGTCCTGCCGACCCGCTGACCTCCGCAGCCAGCAGGGCTGCCAGCGCGATGCCGACCGCCACCCCGAAGCCGCCCAGTACCTGGCTGGCGACGAGCACCGCCGTGGTGCGCCGGCGCAGCGTGTCCAGCTCCGCCCCGGTCGGTGAGAGTGCGTCCGCCGACGCGGGCGAGGGGTCCGGGGGACTGGTGGAACGCGTGGTCTCCGTCACGGACGGCAGTCTGCCAGGTGAGGTGACCCACATGTCTGTGAGGGCCTACGAAAGGCAATAGTGCAAGGCCGGGACAAAGGGCCGGGACTTTGGTCCCGGCAGGTCCGGGAATTTCGGCCGGCGCAGTCGGACTTCTGCCGGGAAGCGGAAAGGGGGCGCGGGCTGGGATGCGGCGGCGCGCGCAATGGAAGGGAGGGTGGGAGATTACTTCTGCCTTCCGGGCAGTGGTTGGTAAGGGACTTTCTGCCTTCCTTTTCACTACGAGGTTTCCTCGTAGTGCGGCGTTTTTGTCCTGCGGGAGATTGCCGTTACCAAGGAGTAGCGCCCCGGTGAATCACCGGAAAGCGTCCACTCATTCCGGAGGTATCACCCGCATGTCGCACCGCATCGCTCTCCGCACTCGCAGTGCTCTGATCGCTGCCGCGCTGTCCGCCACGATGGTGGCGGGGACGGGCGTGGCGCAGGCCTCGGAGAGCACCGCGTCCCCGGACGTGTTCGCTCTCAACTCCGCCGAGGAGCTCGCCGGTCATGCCAGGGGCCAGGCGGACATCCAGCAGCAGGCGGGGGAGGCCGTGAAGGCCGCGGTGGAGAAGAAGGCGGCCGAGGCCGAGAAGGCGGCGGCGGCCGAGCAGGCCGAGGCCGCGAAGCAGGCTGAGGCCGCGAAGCAGACGGCGAACGGCTGGGTCGCTCCGATCGACGGCGACTACACCGTGTCCGCCACGTACGGGAACAACGGCAGCCGCTGGGCCTCGAACCACAGCGGACAGGACTTCGCGGTACCGACCGGCACCCCGGTCAAGAGCGTGGCAAAGGGCACGGTGGTGAAGGCCGGGGCCAACGGAGCCGGGGACGGCGCGGCGTACGGAAACGCCGTCGTCGTCAAGCACGAGGACAGCACGTACTCGCAGTACGCGCACCTGTCGAGCGTCCAGGTGAGCGTCGGCCAGTCGGTGGATGCCGGTCAGCGGATCGCCCTGTCCGGCAACACCGGCAACAGCAGCGGGCCGCACCTGCACCTCGAGATCCGCACGACCCCGGAGTTCGGTACCTCCGTCGACCCCGGCAGCTTCCTGCGTGCCAAGGGCGTCTCCCTGTGAGGTGTCATCCCGCCCGTGCCGCCGGCAGCCGCCGGCGGCACTCGCGTTGCAGCCCCGGGTACGCGGCAATGATCGCGTCACTCATGCGCCGGCGCAGCAGCCGGTCGCCCTCCTCCCGGGCGGTCCCCGGGGGCAGCGCCTCCAGCAGGCGCCGGTGCCCCGCGAGCAGATCGCACAGATAGTCGACCTCCCAGCGGGCCAGTTCGGCAGCGGAACTTCCGCCGACCGTGACCGGCCGCGGCCGGTGTCCCCAGGAGCGCGCGGCCCGATGGGCGTCCCGCAGATTGCGGTGGCGTACCGCCCGTGCCGCCAGCTCCCCGGCAGGCAGCTCGGGCAGATCCAGCGGGACGGAGCGGACGGCCTCCATCGCCAGCTCCCTGCGCCGGCCGGTCGCGGCCCGCAGTGCGTCGGCCCGCCGCCTTCGCACGGCCACCGCCCGGCCGAAAGCGTCACCGGCCTCCGCGGCGGCCACTCGCGGAGCCAGGTACAGCGGCACAGGCTCGGTGCGGTCCGGGTCACCCAGCAGGGTGCGCACGAGATACGGTGTCCAGCCACGGGTCAGCAGCTCCGCCACCGAGCAGTGGGCGGGGGCGTGGAGCTCCCCGGGAACAGCCATGAAGCCCTCCTTCGGCGGGGAGGAACGGGCACAGGGACAGTCCCGTGAGTCTCCCCTCCCCGGCGCCGCGTCATACGTGCCGGGGTCTTCCGCCGCTCGGAACAGCGGCTGAGGGAAGCACCCCCCGCAAGGGAGAGCAGTGCCCGCCCGGTCACGGCCCCCCGCGTCCGTACCCGCGTCAGCTCAGCGGGTACGGAGTGCCTCCAGGATCCGTCCCGGGTAGTCGGTGATGATGCCGTCCACTCCCAGCTCCGCCATCCGCACAGCCGTCCCGGGGTCGTTCACTGTCCAGGTGAGGACCTCCAGCGGCTTCCCCCCGGCGCCCTTCAGCGCCTGCACCTCTGCCACGTACGCCTCGGTCACCGTGGTGTACCGGGGGTTGATCCGGTCGGCGAATGCGGCGTAGGCGGGGAGCTCGGGCACTGCCGGGTTGCCCAGGAATCCGGTGACGACCCGGGGATCCAGCTCCCGGACGGTACGGACCGAGTCCGCGTGGAAGCTCTGGATGACGAGATCCTCGTCCAGCCGCGAGGGTTCCAGCCAGCCCTGCTTCTCCAGCACCGTCAGCACCTCCTCCTCGATACCCGGGTACCGCTCGGGTGCCTTGATCTCGAGCAGCAGCCGCTGACGGTTCGCCGTGAGCCGGTCCAGGGCCTGCTCCAGGGTGGGGACCGGCTCGCCCGCGAAGCGCGCGTCGAACCAGCTGCCCGCGTCGAGTCGGGAGATCTCCTCCAGGGTGAACCCGGCCACGTCCCACGGCTCGCGGTCGGGGAACACCTCCTGCGCATCGGTGGTGCGCCGCAGGTGCGTGTCGTGCAGGAGAACGAGCTCACCGTCCCGGGTGCGCTGCACGTCCGTCTCCACCCACCGGGCTCCCTCGGCGGCTGCGGCGTCGACCGCCGCCAGGGTGTTCTCCGGGGCATGCCCGGAGGCCCCGCGGTGGGCGATCACCTGCGGCGTTCCGGTGTGCTCCGCGCTCCCCGTGCCGGGCTCCGGTGAGGTCACCGTGGAGCCGGCCGTGGGCGCCTGCTGCTCGAGCGTGCCGGTCATGGCCAGGGAGAACACCCCCAGCACGGAACCGAGAGCGATGACGAGGGAGTGCGCGGAGGGAACGGGCATGAAGACTCCTCAGTTCGGGACCCGGCGCGTCGGGTGCTCGCGCCGGGCGCCCGGGTAACCTCCCCACGCCGAGTTGCACCCGTTTGCCGGACAGTGAGCCACAGCCGCACGGAAAGCGAAGGAGCGGGCACCTCCGGTCACCACGGGCGATGCCGGCCACAGCGGCCGGGCCGGTTGTCGGCGGCGGGTCGTACCGTGGGTGCATGCGGCCTGCTTCTCAGATCGAACGCACTGTGGCGCCCTTCGAGGTCGTCAGTCCTTACCGGCCCAGCGGTGACCAGCCGACGGCGATCGCCGACCTGGAGAAGCGCGTCACGGCAGGTGAGAAGGATGTGGTTCTGCTCGGTGCCACCGGCACGGGCAAGTCGGCGACCACCGCGTGGATGATCGAGCGGCTCCAGCGGCCGACGCTGGTCATGGCCCCCAACAAGACCCTCGCCGCTCAGCTGGCGAACGAGTTCCGGGAGCTGCTGCCGAACAACGCTGTCGAGTACTTCGTCTCGTACTACGACTACTACCAGCCTGAGGCGTACGTCCCGCAGACGGACACCTACATCGAGAAGGACTCCTCGGTCAACGACGAGGTCGAGCGGCTGCGGCACAGCGCCACGAACTCGCTGCTCACCCGGCGGGACGTGGTGGTGGTCGCCTCGGTGTCCTGCATCTACGGCCTGGGCACCCCCCAGGAGTACGTCGACCGGATGGTGACGCTCAAGGTCGGTGAGGAGATCGACCGGGACACCCTGCTGCGCCGGTTCGTCGACATCCAGTACAGCCGCAACGACATCGCCTTCACCCGCGGCACGTTCCGGGTGCGCGGTGACACCATCGAGATCTTCCCGGTGTACGAGGAGCTCGCCGTCCGCATCGAGATGTTCGGCGACGAGATCGAGGCGCTCTCCACACTCCACCCGCTCACCGGCGAGGTCATCACCGACGACCGGCAGCTCTACGTCTTCCCCGCCTCGCACTACGTGGCCGGTCCCGAGCGGATGGAGAAGGCGGTCGCCGGGATCGAGGCCGAGCTCGAGGAGACGCTGGCCGCGATGGAGCGGCAGGGAAAGCTGCTGGAAGCCCAGCGGCTCCGCATGCGCACCACCTACGACCTCGAGATGATGCGGCAGATCGGCACCTGCTCAGGCATCGAGAACTACTCCCTGCACATCGACGGCCGGGAGCGCGGCACTGCTCCGCACACCCTGCTGGACTACTTCCCGGAGGACTTCCTCCTGGTCATCGACGAGTCCCACGTCACCGTGCCCCAGATCGGCGCGATGTTCGAGGGGGACGCCTCCCGTAAGCGCACCCTGGTCGACCACGGCTTCCGGCTGCCCTCGGCCATGGACAACCGCCCGCTGAAGTGGGAGGAGTTCCAGAAGCGCGTCGGCCAGACCGTTTACCTGTCGGCGACCCCCGGCCCCTACGAGCTGGCCCGCGGGGACGGCGTGGTGGAGCAGATCATCCGGCCCACCGGCCTGGTCGACCCGGAGGTCGTGGTCAAGCCCACCGAGGGCCAGATCGACGACCTGGTGCACGAGATCCGCACCCGTACCGAGAAGGACGAGCGGGTTCTGGTCACCACGCTGACCAAGAAGATGTCGGAGGATCTCACCGACTACTTCCTGGAGCTCGGCATCCGGGTCCGTTACCTGCACAGCGACGTCGACACGCTGCGCCGGGTCGAGCTGCTGCGCGAGCTGCGCTCCGGTGAGTACGACGTCCTGGTCGGCATCAACCTGCTGCGGGAGGGCCTCGACCTCCCGGAGGTCTCGCTGGTGGCCATCCTCGATGCCGACAAGGAGGGTTTCCTGCGCTCGGGCACCTCGCTCATCCAGACCATCGGCCGCGCCGCGCGGAACGTCTCCGGCCAGGTGCACATGTACGCGGACCGGATCACCCCCTCCATGGAGCGGGCGATCGACGAGACCAACCGGCGGCGCGCCAAGCAGATCGCCTACAACCAGGAACGCGGCATCGACCCGCAGCCGCTGCGGAAGAAGATCGGGGACATCGTGTCCGCGATCGCCCGTGAGGATGTCGACACCGAGGAACTGCTGGGCACCGGCTTCCGCCAGGGCGTGCAGGACGGCAAGGGCAAGGCACCGGTGCCGGTGAAGAGGGGGAAGGCCGCCGCGGGCACCCTCACGGACCGGCCCGCCGCCGACCTCGCCGACACCATCGAGCAGCTGACCGCGCGGATGCGGGCAGCGGCTGCCGAGCTCCAGTTCGAGGTGGCCGCCCGGCTGCGTGACGAAGTCTCCGAGCTGAAGAAGGAGCTGCGTCAGATGCGGGAGGCAGGCCTCCGCTGACACGCCGTACCACCCTGGTCGCCGGGCGAGCCGCTGACGTAGGGTCGGGGGCGCCGGGTGGTGTACGCGCGGCGGTACGAGCAGTCGGAACAGCCGAGGGGGAGCAACGTGGGCGTCAACTTGTCCAAGGGACAGGGCATCAGCCTGGAGAAGGCCGGCGGCGGTCTGACGTCGGTCCGCATGGGACTGGGATGGCAGGCGGTGCAGCGCAAGGGGCTGCTGAGCAAGATGTTCGGCACCCGGGAGATCGACCTGGACGCCTCCGCCGTGCTGTTCTCCGGCCAGGAGGCCGTGGACGTCGTCTACTTCAACAAGCTCGTCGGTGACGACGGCTCCGTCACGCACACCGGTGACAACCTGACCGGCGGGGAAGGGCAGGGCGGCGACGACGAGTCGATCATCGTCGATCTCTCCCGGGTTCCGCAGAAGGTCGACCAGATCGTCTTCACGGTCAACTCCTTCACCGGGCAGACCTTCGCCGAGGTGGAGAACGCCTTCTGCCGCCTGGTGGACGAGGCCGGCGGTGAAGAGCTGGCCCGGTACACCCTGACCGGCGGCGGCTCTTCCACCGCGCAGATCATGGCCAAGGTGCACCGCAGCCCCACCGGCTGGACGATGACCGCCATCGGAGCACCGGCCGGCGGCCGTACCTTCAAGGACCTTCTCCCGGCGGTCGTTCCGCACCTGTGACGCCGGGCGGCCGGAAGGGGTCGGTTCCCCCGGCCGCCGCCACCCGCGCCGGGTTCAGCCGGTGATCCGGATCTCCGTCTCCCGGCTCTCGCCGCTGACCGTCACCCGGAGCGTCACCGTCCCCGGGCGCAGCGCCCGGAGTTCCCCGGTGGCCGGGTCGAACGTGGCGCTGTGCCGGGGTCCGGCGTTCCCCGGGTCGCCGAGGTGCAGGCCGGCCGAGCCGGACCAGTCGGCGCTGACCGGATGCGCCACCGGTACCTCCCGCGGGCCCGCCCCGCCGGCCTCCTGCCGCACGGTGGCGGTGAACTCGGCGGCGGCCCCCGCGGCCAGCTGCCCGGGCCCGCGCAGTACCAGAGTGTCGACATGGGGCCTGGTCTGCACCGAGATCCAGTCAGGCAGGCCCAGATGCGGGGCGCTGCGGCTCCTGGCCCGGTCGCCGGCGGACACCTGGTCGACGCCCACCATCGCCCAGCCGGTGAATCCGCCCCGCTCCGGCGCAGCGGCCGGGGCCTGGCCCGCGTGGCCGCCGAGGAGGTACGGCACCCCGCGCAGCCGGTAGGAGTCGAAGATCCCGGCGTGCGCGCCCAGGTGGGCGGCGCCCTTGCCGCTGCTCTCCCGGAACTCCGCCAGCAGCCGTTCCAGCAGCACGGCGTCCATCCGGTCGGTCAGCCGGCTGTCGGGGCGGGCATGGGTGCCACGTGCGGGGACGTGCCCCACCACGATTACCGAGCCGATGCTCCGGTCCTCCGCGGCTGCCTCCAGCTGGTCGTGCAGTTCCCTCCACTGGGCGTAGCCGCCGCCGCTGATCGTCCGGGAGGAGGTGTCCAGGGTGAGGAACCGTGTCCCCCGGTGATCGAAGGTGGTCCGGCGGTCACCGAAAACCTGCTCCCACCGGTCGGGGGAGCCGTCCGTCACCTCGCGGTCGCCCGGCACGTGGATCCGGGGAAGGTGCCCGCCGAGCTCCTGCTCCAGCAGAGCGCGGGCGAACTCCAGGTCCGCCACTGAACCTTCCCCTGCCCAGTCCCCGTTGATGATGACGAAGTCCGGCTCGGCGGCGGCGACTTCGCGCAGTGTGCGGCGGGCCGCCCCGGCCGGCCCGCCGTCCGGGTCACGGGCGGTGAGGCCGGCGTCGGAGACCACCGCGAACCGCCAGTCCCGGGCTGCGGTGCCGGCCTGTGAGGTGATGAGCGGATCCGCCGGCGCGGAGGTCTCCGGCAGCTCGATGTCCGGGGGGATCCGCGCGGTCAGCTCGTCGATGACGATCTCACCGGAGTACTGGGCGTCCGGCCGGGTCTCCACCAGGTAGAAGCGGTGCACCGCCACCGGGTAAGCGGTGTCCTCCGGTAGCGCGAAGACGACCTGCTGCCAGCCTGCGTGGTCGAGCGGGCCCGCGCGCAGCACCTGGCTGGTGCCGGTGGCGTCGAGGAGGTGCAAGGAGGGCCGGGCACCGGACGCGTCGCCGTGCACCCAGAGCGAGAAGCTGTGCGGCTTGCCGGGCACCGGAATGTCCTCGGGCGGGGTGGCGTAGGCGGCCCGGGTGGCGGTGGACCGGGCGAAGTCGTACCGCATGCGCAGCGCCATGCCGTCCATTCCGTCCGGCTCCGGGGCGAGCGACCCTGCCGCCCGCGCATGGCTGAACGTCCATGCGCCGGCGTCGTCGAAGCCGGCCACGGGGGCGTCCCGCAGCCCGGTGCTCACGGCGAGGGCGGTGGAGACGCCGCCTGCTGTGGCGGTCACCAGCCCGGCGGTGGCCGCCTCGGTGACCGCCGTGACGGTGAAGCCGGCGCGCTCCGGCTCCGCGGCGATGTCGAACAGCGCACGGTCGTACTCCAGCGTGACGTCGGCCGGTTCCACCGGGGCGCTGGTGCCGGCCGCGTCGTAGCCGAGCAGACCGAAACGTCCCTGGTCCGCCGGGTCGGCGAGTCCCACCCGCCGGGCGGTCGGCTGCAGCCGGGTCAACTCACCGATGACCGTCAGTTCGGTGCTCCCACGGGCTCGCCCGCCCGCCGCCAGGACCTCGGTGCGGCCGGGGCGCCGCGCGGTGAAGGTGCCGTCCGTGCTCACCGTTCCGACCCCGGGGCGGGAGGCCGACCAGTGGGGCGTGCCCCCCGCCGGGGCGTAGGTCTCGTCGTAGCCGTCGGCCGTCAGCTTGCGGGTCAGCCCGGGGAAGACCCGCTCCGGGCTGCCGCCGCCCACGGCTTCTCCGGTGGGGGACCGGGCCGGGTCGGCGGTGGTGTGCACCCGGAAGCCGTGCAGCGCGCCGCTGCCGGCCGGAGCGGTGACGGCCAGCCCGTTGGGGACCGGCCGGTCCCAGCCGTCGGACGGTGAGTTGACCAGGGTGGTGCCGGTACCGCCCTGGTCGCGGGCCAGCAGCGTCGTGGAGCCGCCGCCGTCGAGGTTGAGCGCGGTGTGCGAGCCCAGCCGGGCCATCAGGATCGCGAGCTCGGTGAGGGTGGTGCCCCCGGACTGCGCCTGCCTGCCGTCCACGGTCAGGATGTGCATCTCCCGGCCGTCCTCGGAGAAGCCCACCGCGGTGCGCGGCGCGGTCGCGTTGTTCGGCCGCCCCTCCCAGTTCTGCGGCTCCCCGTCGCGCACCAGCAGCCCGTTCCCGCCCACCGCGGTCCGCGGCAGCTCGCTGCCGTCGGCGGTGCGAGGGCCGTAAACCAGTTCCACCCGGTCGCCCGCCTCCAGCCTGGACAGCACCCCGGACCCGGCTTCCCGGCCCAGCAGCGCGACGGTGTTCTCGGGGACGCGGCCGGAGCCCGGCTTCTCCGTGACGGAGACGACGGCGCCGTCCTCGACGAGCACCTCGGTGACCTGCTCCGAGCCGAGCACCGGCAGCGCCCGGTCGGCCTCTCCCCACTGCGGGGTGTAGACCCCGATTCCGTCCACGGGCACGAGGGCGGCGTTGTAGGAGTGCATGGTCTCCTCACCGTCCGGCAGGGTGAGCTTTCCTTCGAAGAGGATGTCGAGGAGACGGCCCGCGTTGTCGGTGCCGAACCCGACGACCTGGGTGCGGCCGAGGCTTCCCGACTGGGTGAGCTCACCGTTGCGGATGCCGGGTGCGAGCGGGGCGTCGGTGGCGTTGATGTCGAAGAAGTCGGCGTTGAGGGCGGCCACCGTGGTCCGGCCGTTCCCGGGGTCGTGGGCGGCGGCCAGTTCCCCGACCGTGGCCCGCTGGGCGACATCCGGGGGCGCGAGGTAGTCGAGCCGGATGTCCTCGGTGAGGTCGAGCGTCAGCACCTGGGCGCTCAGCCACTTGTCCGACTCCAGTCGCTGGGTGGTGGTGAGTGCCGCTCCAGGTGCCACGGGCCGGTGGACACGGGAGAGCTCCGTGCCGTCCCCGTCGGCGATGGCGAGCGGAACCGGTGCGCTCCCGGCCGTTGCCGGGGAGAGCAGCCCCAGAGCCAGGGCGGTGACCGTGCCGACGACGAGCAGCGGGCGCGCCCGTGGCCGGTCGCGCAGGGGGGATGCCGGCAAGGCTTCTCCTTGAACGTGTGCCTGGTGTGCGCACTGTGCGCACCCGGCAGCTCAGCGTTCCAAGGAAGGCCGGTCCGCACCAGCCAGAATTGCCGACATTCAGGTGGCGAACCCGTAACGAAAGCAGGGCTGTTGATGTATTTGTGGTGATATGCCCGAATGAAGTGTCCGTACAAGTACGGTTATTCAGGCCGCCGGTCCGGCGATGAGCCGGCCGTTCTCGGAGCGGAGCGGGATCTCCGGAAGCGATTCGTGGGCGGGCCCCTGCAGCACCCGGCCGGTGGCGCTGTCGAACCGGCTTCCGTGGCAGGCGCAGTCCGCCTCGAGGTCACGGGTCCCGCTCAGGACGCAGCCCGCGTGTGTGCACACCGCGCTGTAGGCCCGGTAGTCCTCTTCGGAGGGCCGGGAGACCAGCACCTTGTGCTCCGGATAGATCCGCGCGCCGCCCACCGGCACCTCCGAAGCGGGGCCGAGCTCGACCGGCTCCGTGGGCAGTTCGGGGTCTCCGGGGTCCCGGGTCTCGCAGCCGGTCAGGCCGAGTCCGGCTGCGGTGGCCGAGGCGAGAGCCGCTCCGCGCAGCAGCGTGCGGCGGGTGGCGGGCGGAATGTCATTCGATGTCACGGACCGCACCCTACGTGCCTCGACCGAGCGGCCGGCCGGTGGGTCCCCCGGCCGGCCGGCCGGTCACGGCCTCAGCGGGAGGACGTCCTGGAGGAACTTGCCCGTGTGGCTGGCCGGTACCGTGGCGAGGTGCTCGGGAGTGCCCTCGGCCACCACCAGCCCTCCACCGCTGCCGCCCTCGGGGCCCATGTCCACGAGCCAGTCCGCGGTCTTGATCACGTCGAGGTTGTGCTCGATGACGATCACCGTGTTGCCCTTGTCCACCAGGCCCGAGAGCACCGCCAGCAGCTTGCGGATGTCCTCGAAGTGCAGACCGGTGGTCGGCTCGTCGAGCACGTAGACGGTGCTGCCCGTGGAGCGCTTCTGCAGCTCCGAGGCGAGCTTGACCCGCTGTGCCTCACCGCCGGACAGCGTCGGTGCGGGCTGGCCCAGGCGGACATAACCGAGACCGACGTCCTTCAGCGTGCGCAGATGGCGGCTGATCCCCGGCACGGCCTCGAAGAAGTCCAGCGCCTCCTCGATCGGCATGTCCAGCACCTCGGCGATGGACTTGCCCTTGTAATGCACCTCCAGTGTCTCGCGGTTGTAGCGGGCACCGTGACAGACCTCGCACGGGACGTAGACGTCCGGCAGGAAGTTCATCTCGATCTTGATGGTGCCGTCCCCGGAGCAGTTCTCGCAGCGGCCCCCCTTGACGTTGAAGGAGAACCGGCCCTGCAGGTAACCGCGGACCTTCGCCTCCATCGTCTCCGCGAACAGCTTGCGCACCCGGTCGAAGACCCCGGTGTACGTGGCCGGGTTGGAACGCGGGGTACGGCCGATCGGCGACTGGTCGACATGGACGACCTTGTCCACCAGCTGGTCGCCCTCGACCCGGGTGTGCCGCCCCGGCACCGACTTCGCGCCGTTCAGCTCGCGGGCCAGGTGGGTGTAGAGGATGTCGTTCACCAGCGTCGACTTACCCGAGCCGGACACGCCGGTGACCGCCGTGAGCACGCCGAGCGGGAAGGCGACATCGATGCCCTGCAGATTGTGCTCCCGCGCGCCGATCACGGTCAGCTGCCGGGCAGGGTCCGTGGGCCGCCGCTCGGCCGGCAGCGGGATCGACTTCCGACCGGTCAGATACTGCCCGGTGACCGACTTCTTGTTGTCGAGCAGCTCCCGCAACGGGCCGCTGTGCACCACCTTGCCGCCGTGCTCGCCCGCGCCGGGACCGATGTCCACCACCCAGTCCGACGCCTTGATGGTGTCCTCGTCGTGCTCCACGACGATCAGCGTGTTGCCCATGTCACGCAGCCGCACCAGGGTCTCGATGAGGCGGTGGTTGTCCCGTTGGTGGAGGCCGATCGACGGTTCGTCCAGGACGTAGAGGACGCCCACGAGACCGGAGCCGATCTGAGTGGCGAGCCGGATCCGCTGCGCCTCACCGCCGGACAGCGATCCCGCCGCGCGGTTGAGGGAGAGGTAGTCGAGGCCGACGTCGACCAGGAACCGCAGCCGTTCGTTGACCTCCTTCAGCACCCGCTCGGCGATCTTCTTCTCGCGGGCGGTCAGCTTCATGTCCCGCAGGAAGTCGGCGCACTCGCTGATCGACATCGCGGAGATGTCCGCGATCGACCGGTCCTTCACCGTGACCGCGAGAACGACCGGTTTGAGGCGGGTGCCGCCGCAGGTGGGACACGGGACCTCGCGCATGTAGCCCTCGAAGCGCTCCCGGCTGGAATCCGTCTCCGACTCGGCGTGCCGCCGCCGGACGAACGGGATCACTCCCTCGAAAGCGGTGGTGTAAGCCCGCTCCCGGCCGTGCCGGTTCTCGTAGCGGACCTCGATCCGGGTGCGGTGGCCGTACAGCAGCGCTTTGCGGGCCCGCTGGGGCAGCCCTTCCCAGGCGATGTCGGTGCGGAAGCTCAGCGCCTCGCCCAGCGCGCTGAGCAGATGGTTGAAGTACCCCTTGGTGTGACC
The DNA here is from genome assembly GCF_028200735.1 of Streptomyces sp. ACA25. Taxonomy (GTDB): domain Bacteria; phylum Actinomycetota; class Actinomycetes; order Streptomycetales; family Streptomycetaceae; genus Streptomyces. Next base: position 119,974 of record NZ_JAQKPV010000007.1, on the reverse strand, counting down.
GTGTGACCAGGGGTGCAGCGCCCCGTCGTCGAGTGATTTCGACGGGTCGGGGACGACCAGCTCGGGATCGACCTCCATCCGGCTGCCGAGCCCGGAGCAGTCGGGGCAGGCGCCGAACGGGGAGTTGAAGGAGAACGACCGGGGCTCGAGCTCCTCGAAGGAGAGATCGTCGTACGGGCAGTACAGGTGTTCCGAGTACATCCGCTCGCGCTGCGGGTCGTCCTCGGGGAGGTCGACGAAGTCCAGCACCACCATGCCGCCGGAGAGGCCGAGGGCGGTCTCGACCGAGTCGGTCAGCCGGCGTTTCGCACTGTCCTTGACGGTCAGGCGGTCGACGACCACCTCGATGGTGTGCTTCTCCTGCTTCTTCAGCTTCGGCGGATCACTCAGCTGGACGGTGGCGCCGTCCACCCGGGCCCGGCTGTACCCCTTGGTCTGCAGCTCCGCGAAGAGGTCGACGAACTCACCCTTGCGCTCCCGGGCCAGCGGGGAGAGTACCTGGAAGCGGCTGCCCTCGGCCAGGCCGAGCACCTTGTCGACGATGGCCTGCGGTGACTGCCGGGCGATCGGACGGGAGCACACGGGGCAGTGCGGCTTGCCGATCCGGGCGAAGAGCAGCCGGAGGTAGTCGTAGACCTCGGTGATCGTGCCGACGGTGGAGCGCGGGTTGCGGGAGGTGGACTTCTGGTCGATCGAGACGGCCGGGGAAAGCCCTTCGATGAAGTCCACATCGGGCTTGTCCATCTGACCGAGGAACTGCCGCGCGTAGGAGGACAGCGACTCCACGTAGCGGCGCTGGCCCTCGGCGAAGATCGTGTCGAACGCGAGAGAGGACTTGCCCGATCCCGAGAGCCCGGTGAAGACGATGAGCGAGTCGCGGGGAAGATCGAGCGAGACGTTCTTGAGGTTGTGCTCGCGAGCGCCACGAACGATGAGTCGGTCGGCCACGCCGGTTGGACCTTTCCTGGGGAAACGGGAGCCCGCGGGATACGGGGGACCCTTTACAAGACTATGGGCGGGCTCTGACAAGCAGCGCCGCGGTGAGCCGGGAGCACCCGGCGACCTCCGTCATAGTACGTCTGTTCGAATTAGTTTTCTCCAGGCCCGGGCTTCCTCTGCCTCCCGTTGCGGCGCCGGGCCCCTCACGGCGGTGCCGGGGCCGTGGCGGCCGGCATGACGGCGGAGATAGCGTGTGACGATGACCGCACCGACAGCTGAGCTGACCGCCCTCCAGGACGCCACCGACAGGCTCCTGACCACCGCCGGCGCCCTGGACGATGCCGCGCTCGCGGAGCCGTCCCTGCTGCCCGGCTGGACCCGTGGCCATGTGCTCGCACACGTCAGCCGGAACGCCGACGCCCTGGTGAACGTGCTGACCGGCCGCCCGATGTACCCGAGCGCACAGGCCCGCGAAGCCGATATCGAGCGCGACGCGGACCGGCCCCTCGCGGCGCACCTCACCGACCTGCGGGAGAGCGCCGCCCGGCTGGCCGCGACAACCGGCGGCCTCACCGAGGAGCAGTGGCGGGGCACCGTCACCCTGCGCAACGGGGTCACCGACGTCGCCGCCGCCATCCCCTTCCGTCGCCGGATGGAGGTCGAGCTGCACCACGTCGACCTCGACGCCGGCCACACCGTGGCAGACCTGCCCGGGACCTTCACCGACGGTGCACTGGACTACCTGACCCGGCGCTTCAGCGGGTATCCCGGCCTCCGGCCGGTGGAGATCCGGGCCGAGGACGGCCGCAGCCGGCGCATCGGTCAGGCCGACGGCAAGCCCCTGGTCGTGGCCGGCAGCCCCACCGCACTGGTCGGCTGGCTGGCCGGACGCACCACCGGCAGCGGGCTGACCGCGGACGGCGAACTGCCCGCCCTCCCCCCGCTCTGACGCCCCCGCGCGGCCCGGCCGCGGTCCCGGAGGAAAACCGCGAAGTCTTCTGGCAGATTGGGGACCATGGCGTACTCCGGAAGGGTCACTGTCGGCGGACCGGCCGACGTGCACGAGCTGTCCGATCTCCTCATCTCCAAGGCCGCGGTCGGGCCGATGGAGAACAACACCTACCTGCTGCGCTGCCGGGCGACCGGCGAACAGCTGCTGATCGACGCGGCGAACGAGCCGGACACCCTGCTGCGACTGATCGGTGACGACGGGATCGCCTCCGTCGTCACCACTCACCGGCACGGGGACCACTGGCAGGCGCTGGACGACGTGGTGCGGGCGACCGGCGCGCGCACGTACGCGGGCCGCCTCGACACCGAAGGCATCCCGGTCCTCACCGATGTGCCGCTGGACGACGGCGACGAGGTCGCGGTCGGCGACTGCCGGCTTGCGGTCCGGCACCTCGCCGGGCACACCGAGGGCTCCGTCGCCCTCGTCTACGACGACCCTCGCGGACATCCGCACGTCTTCACCGGGGACTGTCTCTTCCCCGGCGGCGTCGGCAACACCTTCGGTGACACGGACGCCTTCGGCCGGCTGCTGCACGACGTGGAGACCAAGCTCTTCGCCGAGCTGCCCGACGAGACCTGGGTGTACCCCGGGCACGGCGCCGACACCACGCTCGGAGCCGAGCGCCCGCACCTGGCCGAGTGGCGCGAACGCGGCTGGTGAGAGCCCGGGAGGGGGCCCGCCCGGCGGGCGGGCCCCGGATCCCGCCCCGCACCGGGCGTCCGCCCGTCTGAGTAGGGTTGCCTCATGGCCGACCCTTCCAGCTACCGCCCCGGTCCCGGTGAGATTCCCGACTCCCCGGGTGTCTACCGCTTCCGGGACGAGCACCGCCGGGTGATCTACGTCGGAAAGGCGAACAGCCTGCGCCAGCGGCTGTCGTCGTACTTCCAGGACGTCTCGGGCCTGCACCCCCGCACCGCCACCATGGTCACCACGGCCACCTCGCTGGAGTGGACCGTGGTCTCCACCGAGGTGGAGGCCCTGCAGCTGGAGTACTCCTGGATCAAGGAGTTCGCACCCCGCTTCAACGTGAAGTACCGGGACGACAAGAGCTATCCCTCGCTGGCCGTCACGATGAACGAGGAGTTCCCCCGCGTCCAGGTCATGCGTGGCCCCCGGCGCAAGGGCGTGCGCTACTTCGGTCCCTACGCGCACGCCTGGGCGATCCGGGAGACCGTCGACCTCCTGCTGCGTGTCTTCCCCGTCCGGACCTGCTCCGCCGGCGTCTTCAAGCGCGCGGAGGCCGTGGGCCGGCCCTGCCTGCTCGGATACATCGACAAGTGCTCCGCCCCCTGCGTGGGGCGGGTCACCCCCGAGCAGCACCGCGCGCTCGCCGAGGAGTTCTGCGACTTCATGGCCGGGCGCACCGGCACCCACCTGCGCCGCGTCGAACAGCGGATGCACGAGGCCGCCGAGGCGATGGAGTACGAGCGGGCCGGCCGGCTGCGCGACGATCTCGCCACGCTCCGCCGTGCGATGGAGAAGAACGCGGTCGTCTTCGACGACGGGACCGACGCCGATGTGATCGCCGTGGCCGAGGACGAACTCGAGGCCGCCGTACAGATCTTCCACGTCCGCGGGGGCCGGGTGCGCGGTCAGCGCGGCTGGATCACCGACAAGGTCGAGGACGTCGGCATCCCGGAGCTCGCCGAGCACGCCCTCCAGCAGCTCTACGGCGAGGAACGGGGGGACGCGGGCGGCCCGGGCGGCAGCGGCGGCGTCCCCAAGGAAGTCCTGGTGCCCGCCCTCCCCGAGCCGGCCGAGCCCCTGGCCCGCTGGCTCGCCGGCCGCCGCGGCTCCCGGGTCGATCTGCGCGTGCCGCAGCGCGGCGACAAGAAGGACCTGCTGGCCACCGTCCAGCGGAACGCCCAGAACGCCCTGGCGCTGCACAAGACCAAGCGCGCTTCCGATCTCACCACCCGCTCCCGGGCCCTGGAGGAGATCACCGAGGCGCTCGGGCTGGAGTCCGCGCCCCTGCGCATCGAGTGCTACGACATCTCCCACCTCCAGGGGGAGGACGTGGTCGCCTCCATGGTGGTCTTCGAGGACGGGCTGGCCCGCAAGAGCGAGTACCGCCGCTTCCAGATCAGGGGATTCGCCGGCCAGGACGACGTGCGGGCCATGCACGAGGTCGTCTCCCGGCGCTTCCGCCGCTACCTGCGGGAACAGGAGAAGCACGGGGAGTGGGACGGCGCCGCCGCTGCCGGGGAGAGCGGCGCGGAGGAGGGCGGCCCGTCGGAGGCGTCCGCGCTGACGGAGGACGGCCGTCCCCGGCGGTTCGCCTATCCGCCGCAGCTCCTCGTCGTGGACGGCGGGCAGCCCCAGGTGGCCGCGGCCCGCCGCGCCATGGACGAGCTGGGCATCGACGACGTGGCCGTCTGCGGGCTCGCCAAACGCCTGGAGGAGGTCTGGCTGCCCGGCGAGGACGACCCGGTGATCCTGCCCCGTTCCAGCGAGGGCCTGTACCTGCTGCAACGGGTGCGGGACGAGGCGCACCGCTTCGCGATCCGCTATCAGCGCGGGAAGCGTTCCCGGTCACTGCGCAGGAGCCCGCTCGACGACGTGCCGGGCCTCGGACAGACCCGGCGGACAGCACTGCTCAAACACTTCGGCTCGGTCAAGCGGCTGCGCGCCGCAACCGTGGAAGAGATCTGCGAGGTTCCGGGCATAGGACGCAGGACCGCCGAGACGGTTGCCGCCGCCCTGGCGGGGGCCGCCCCGGCCGCCCCCGCGGTCAACACCGCCACCGGCGAGATCATGGAGGAACACCAGGAGACCGGCAGCCGTTCCGGAGGATGACCACGCAGCGCACCGACCGACTGCGCACCGACCGACAGACGGGGGCACCCGGACATGACCGAGCACAGCAGAGACAGCAGAGAGGACCCGCAGGTGGAAACCGGCACGGCGGCGCAGGCCCAGGAGACCCCGGCCATGCCCGAACTGGTCATCATCTCCGGCATGTCGGGTGCCGGGCGCAGCACGGCCGCCAAGTGCCTGGAGGACCTGGGCTGGTTCGTGGTGGACAATCTCCCGCCCTCCCTGATCACCACCATGGTGGACCTCGGCGCGCGCTCGCAGGGCAACGTCGCCCGCATCGCGGTCGTGGTCGACGTGCGGGGCCGCAGCTTCTTCGACAGCCTCCGGCAATCCCTCACCGACCTCCGGGCCCAGGGCGTCACCCGCCGGATCGTGTTCCTCGAGGCCTCCGACAACGCCCTCGTCCAGCGGTTCGAATCCGTGCGCCGCCCACACCCCCTGCAGGGCGACGGGCGGATCGTCGACGGGATCGCCGCCGAACGCGACCTGCTGCGCGAGCTGCGCGGCGACGCCGACCTGGTGATCGACACCTCGAACCTCAACGTGCACGAGCTGCGCGGCAAAATGGACGCCCAGTTCGCCAGCGACGACGAGCCGGAGCTGCGGGCCACCGTGATGTCCTTCGGCTACAAGTACGGACTCCCCGTCGACGCCGACCACGTGGTGGACTGCCGCTTCCTGCCCAACCCCCACTGGGTGCCCGAGCTGCGGCCCTTCACCGGCACCAGCCAGGAGGTGTCCGACTACGTACTGGAGCAGCCCGGCGCCAAGGAGTTCCTCGACCGCTACGCCGAGCTGCTCGAGCTGATCGCGGCCGGCTACCGGCGCGAGGGCAAGCGGTACGTCACCATCGCGGTCGGGTGCACCGGCGGTAAGCACCGCAGTGTCGCGATGTCCGAGAAACTGGCCCGCAGACTGGCCACCGAGGGCGTGGAGACCGTTGTCGTGCACCGGGACATGGGACGCGAGTAATGCCGCGCAAGCCCGCCCGGCAGGTCCGGGCCGGCATCATCCGTCCCGCGCGTTCGCTGCGCACCCTCCGCGGACGGCGCAGCGCCCAGCCCAAGGTGGTGGCGCTGGGCGGCGGGCACGGCCTGTCCGCCTCCCTCACCGCGCTGCGCCGGATCACCGGTGACCTCACCGCCGTGGTCACCGTCGCCGACGACGGCGGATCCAGCGGGCGGTTGAGGGAGGAGCTCGGGGTGCTGCCCCCCGGGGACCTGCGCAAGGCGCTGGCCGCCCTGTGCGGGGACGACGAGTGGGGCCGGACCTGGTCGGAGGTGGTGCAGCACCGCTTCAAGAGCGAGGGAGAGCTGCACGGCCACGCGGTGGGCAACTTGCTCATCGTCGCCCTCTGGGAACAGCTCGGCGACCATGTGCAGGCTCTGGACCTGGTCGGCAAGCTGCTCGGGGCGCACGGCCGGGTGCTGCCCATGTCCGCGGTGCCGCTGGAGCTCCAGGCGCGGGTGCGCGGGCACGACCCGGAGCGGCCCGGGCTGGTCAGTACGGTCCGCGGGCAGGCCACGGTGGCGCTGACCCCCGGTGAGGTGCAGGAGGTGCGGCTGGTCCCCGGAGCGCCGCCGGCCGTCCCGGAAGCCGTCGCGGCCGTGCGGGACGCCGACTGGGTGGTGCTCGGCCCCGGCTCCTGGTTCTCCTCCGTGATCCCCCATCTGCTGGTGCCCGAGCTGCTCGACGCGCTCACCGCCACGAGGGCGCGGCGGATCCTGTCCTTGAACCTCGCACCCCAGCCCGGCGAAACTGATGGCTTTTCTCCGCAGCGTCATGTGGAGGTTCTGGTACAACACGCCCCTAAACTCACCTTCGACGTGGTGCTGGCCGACCAGGATGCGGTGCCCGACCGGGACAGCCTGTGCCGGGCCGCCGAACGGCTCGGCGCAGCGGTCGAACTGGCCCCGGTGGCCGCTCCGGACGGAACCCCCCGACACGATCCGGAGCAGCTGGCCGCCGCGTACGACAGAATTTTCCGGATGCATGGAAGGATCGGCCCATGGCGATGACGGCAGCGGTGAAGGATGAGATCTCCCGGCTACCCGTCACCCGCACCTGCTGCCGCAAGTCGGAGGTGTCGTCGATTCTCCGGTTCGCGGGCGGCCTGCACCTGGTGAGCGGGCGCATCGTGATCGAGGCGGAGCTGGACACCGGAATCGCTGCCCGGCGGCTGCGGCGCGACATCCTGGAGATCTTCGGGCACTCCTCGGATCTGGTGGTGATGGCACCCGGCGGACTGCGCCGCGGCAGCCGGTACGTGGTGCGGGTGGTGGCCGGCGGTGACCAACTGGCCCGGCAGACCGGGCTGGTCGACAGCCGCGGCCGTCCGATCCGGGGTCTTCCGCCGCAGGTCGTCTCGGGTGCCACCTGCGACGCCGAGGCGGCCTGGCGCGGGTCGTTCCTGGCCCACGGTTCGCTCACCGAGCCGGGCAGGTCGTCGTCCCTGGAGGTCACCTGCCCGGGCCCCGAGGCCGCTCTCGCCCTCGTCGGGGCCGCCCGGCGGCTGCAGATCCCCGCGAAGGCCCGCGAGGTCCGCAACGTGGACCGGGTCGTGGTCCGGGACGGCGACGCCATCGGCGCGTTGCTCACCCGGCTCGGTGCCCACGAGTCCGTGCTGGCCTGGGAGGAGCGCCGGATGCGGCGCGAGGTGCGGGCCACCGCGAACCGGCTGGCAAACTTCGACGACGCCAATCTGCGCCGCTCCGCACGCGCCGCCGTTGCGGCCGGGGCGCGGGTCCAGCGGGCGCTGGAGATCCTCGGGGACGAGGTTCCCGACCACCTCGCCGCCGCCGGCCGGCTGCGCATGGACCACAAGCAGGCCTCCTTGGAGGAGCTGGGCGCGCTGGCCGACCCGCCGCTGACGAAGGACGCGGTGGCGGGCCGGATCCGGCGGCTGCTCGCGATGGCCGACAAGCGGGCTCAGGACCTGGGCATCCCGGGCACCGAGGCCACCCTCACCGAAGAGATGGTCGGCTGAGCGGGCCCGGCCCCTCCCCGAGCTTCCGCGTCTCCCCGGGCGTGCCGGGGGCAGCGGTCCGAGCGCCGCATACCAGCCGGTAGGGGAGCGGCGCCGAGGCGATGACTCCGTGGACGCGTCCGCACGCCCGGTGGACGCGCCCTGCCAATGTCACGGCAGGAGGCCCGGCGCGGTAGGGTCGGAAGTGGTCGGGGACATCCCATACAGCTCGCCGGTGTCCGCCACCGGCGTACCAACGAGGAGATCGGTTCGTGACGATCCGCGTAGGCATCAACGGCTTTGGCCGCATCGGCCGCAACTACTTCCGCGCACTTCTGGAGCAGGGAGCAGATGTCGAGATCGTCGGTGTCAACGACCTGACCGACAATGCGACTCTGGTACACCTCCTGAAGTACGACAGTGTGCTGGGCCGTCTCAAGGAGGAGGTCAGCCACACCGAGGACACCATCACGGTCGGCAACCAGACCTTCAGGACGATGGCCGAGCGTGACCCGGCGAAACTGCCCTGGGGCGAACTCGGTGCCGACATCGTCATCGAGTCCACCGGCATCTTCACCAAGGGGCCTGACGCCGGGAAGCACCTCACCGCCGGGGCCAAGAAGGTCCTGATCTCCGCGCCCGCCAAGGACGAGGACATCACGGTCGTCATGGGCGTGAACCATGAGGACTACGACGCGGCGCAGCACCACATCATCTCCAACGCCTCCTGCACCACCAACTGCGTGGCGCCGATGGCCAAGGTGCTCGACGAGAGCTTCGGCATCGTCAAGGGCATGATGACCACGGTCCACGCCTACACCAACGACCAGAGCATTCTGGACTTCCCGCACAAGGACCTGCGCCGTGCGCGGGCGGCCGCGGTCAACATCATCCCGACCTCGACCGGTGCCGCCAAGGCCACCGCCCTGGTCCTTCCGCAGCTCAAGGGCAAGCTGGACGGCATCGCCATGCGCGTCCCGGTGCCCACCGGCTCGGTCACCGACCTGGTCGTCGAACTCAGCCGCGACGTCACCCGGGACGAGGTCAACGCCGCGTTCCAGAAGGCGGCCGGCGGCTCGCTGAAGGGTTTCCTCGAGTACACCGAGGACGCGATCGTCTCCTCCGACATCGTCAACTGGCCGGCCTCCTGCACCCTGGACTCGCAGCTCACCATGGCCCAGGGCAGCCAGGTCAAGATCGTCGGCTGGTACGACAACGAGTGGGGCTACTCCCACCGCCTCGTCGACCTGACCGTCTTCGTCGGCGGCAAGCTCTGAGCGCAGGCGCAGTCACCACGATGTGAAGAGGCAGGGCTCGTGCACCGCACGGGCCCTGCCCCATGACGGTCAGGAGCCGCTTTTCATGAAGACGATCGACCAACTCGTCGAGGAGGGTGTCGCGGGCCGGCGGGTTTTCGTCCGCGCAGACCTCAACGTCCCGCTCGCGGGCACCGACAACGGACAGAAGACCATCACCGACGACGGCCGTATCCGGGCCGCCGTTCCGACGATCAGCCGTCTCGCTGACGCGGGTGCCCGCGTGATCGTCGCTTCCCACCTCGGCCGCCCCAAGGGCGCGCCGGACCCGCAGTTCTCGCTCGCCCCGGTCGCCCGCCGGCTGGGCGAGCTGCTCGGCCGGGACGTCGCCTTCGCCGCCGACACCGTGGGCGACGGCGCCCGCACCGCCGTGGACGGGCTCGCGGACGGGCAGGTCGCGCTGCTGGAGAACCTCCGCTTCCACTCCGGGGAGACCAGCAAGGACGACACCGAGCGCGGCGCCTTCGCCGACGAGCTGGCCGCCCTCGCGGACGCCTACGTCGGTGACGGCTTCGGCGCCGTGCACCGCAAGCACGCCTCGGTGTACGACCTCCCGGCCCGCCTTCCGCACGCCGCCGGCGGGCTGATCGCCACCGAGGTCACGGTGCTGAAGAAGCTCACCGAGAACGTCAGCAGGCCGTACGCGGTGGTACTCGGCGGCGCCAAGGTCTCCGACAAGCTCGGCGTCATCGAGCACCTGCTGGGCAAGGCCGACCGGATCCTCATCGGCGGCGGCATGGCCTTCACCTTCCTCAAGGCCCAGGGCCATGAGGTGGGCAGCTCGATGCTGCAGGAGGACCAGGTCCCGGCCGTGCAGGGCTACCTGCGGCGGGCGAAGGAGCTGGGGGTGGAGTTCGTCCTGCCGGTCGACGTGGTCGCGGGCGCGGAGTTCCCCGACCTCGGGGCCAAGGCGCCCACGAATCCGGTCACCTGCCCTGCCGACGCCATTCCGGCCGAGCTGATGGGCCTGGACATCGGCCCGGAGTCCGGCAGGCTCTACGCGGAGAAGATCGCCGACGCGGCCACGGTGTTCTGGAACGGCCCGATGGGGGTCTTCGAGCACCCCGACTACGCGGAGGGGACCCGGGCGGTCACCCGGGCGCTGCTGGACAGCGACGCCTTCACGGTTGTCGGCGGCGGTGACTCGGCAGCGGCCGTGCGCATCCTCGGCTTCGACGAGGACGCCTTCGGCCACATCTCGACCGGCGGTGGCGCCAGCCTGGAGTACCTGGAGGGCAAGACGCTCCCCGGTCTCGCCGCACTGGAGAACTGAACCGGTGACGGCGGTGCGCGGCTTCCCTGCCACGCGTCGCCCTCACCGCCGCCCGCCGGCCCAGCCGCACGGGTGAAGAAGCCAGAGAAGAAAGAGGGCTATGACCACGCGCACCCCGCTGATGGCGGGCAACTGGAAGATGAACCTCACGCACCTCGAGGCCATCGCCCACGTCCAGAAGCTCGCCTTCGCCCTGAGCGACAAGGACCTGGAGACTGTCGAGGTCGCCGTCCTTCCGCCCTTCACCGCGCTGCGCTCCGTGCAGACGCTGGTGGACGGTGACAAGATCAAGATCGCCTTCGGCGCGCAGGACATCTCGGCGCACGACAACGGCGCGTACACCGGTGAGGTCTCCGGACCGATGCTGGCCAAGCTGCACTGCACCTATGCGGTAGTGGGGCACTCCGAGCGCCGTCAGTACCACGGCGAGAACGAGGAGGTCTGCAATGCCAAGGTGCGGGCCGCCTACCGGAACGGCCTGACCCCGATCCTGTGTGTCGGAGAAGGGCTCGAGGTCCGCAAGGCCGGCGACCAGGTGGCGCACACCCTCGCGCAACTGGACGGCGCGCTGCGGGACATCCCGGCGGAGCATGCCGCCACGATCGTCATCGCCTATGAGCCGGTGTGGGCGATCGGGACGGGCGAGGTCGCCACCCCCGAGGACGCCCAGGAAGTGTGCGGTGCGATCCGGCGGAGGCTGGCCGAGCTGTACAACCAGGAGCTCGCGGACGCTGTCCGTATCCAGTACGGCGGCTCGGTGAAGTCCGGGAACGTCGCCGCGATCATGGCGCAGCCCGACGTCGACGGCGCCCTGGTCGGCGGCGCGGCGCTGGACACCGACGAGTTCGTCAAGATCGTCCGGTTCCGCGATCAGTGAGGGACCGCTGAGCGGCTGAAGCTAGTACCCTGTCGGGGACCGGCCCGGCGGCCCTGCCGCCTGCCCGGTCCCCGAGACGCCTGTACATTCGGTAGATCCACATCACGTCCGTCGTGTCCGTCCCTCTGAGAGAGTTGGTCCAGCCGTGGAAACGGGGTTTTCGATCGCCCTTGTCATCTTCAGCTTCCTGCTGGGGTTGCTGGTCCTGATGCACAAGGGCAAGGGTGGCGGCCTGTCCGACATGTTCGGTGGCGGCATGCAGTCGTCGGTCGGTGGCTCGTCGGTCGCCGAGCGGAACCTGGACCGCATCACGATCGTCGTCGCGCTGATCTGGTTCGCGCACATCGTGGTTCTCGGCTTGCTGATGCGGTCGTAAGTCAGTAACTCCAGCCACTGGACGTGCGTTGAGCCTTGCATAGACTGAGGCGACTTCGCAGCACGTGAGGCAGGGAGTGACGACCGTGGCAGGTGGCAACGCTATCCGTGGCAGCCGGGTCGGCGCGGGGCCGATGGGGGAGGCCGAGCGGGGCGAGTCCGCCCCGCGTCTGCGGGTCTCCTTCTGGTGCGCCAACAGGCACGAGACGCAGCCCAGCTTCGCGAGCGACGCGCAGGTCCCTGACATCTGGGACTGTCCGCGGTGCGGCCTGCCCGCCGGCCAGGAGGAGGCGAATCCTCCGGCCCCGCCCCGCAACGAGCCGTACAAGACCCACCTCGCGTATGTCCGTGAGCGCCGCAGCGACGCGGACGGCGAGGCCCTTCTCGCCGAGGCTCTCGCCAAGCTGCGCGGCGAGGGCTGATCCCGCCTCGCCGACCGGTCCGCTGACCGGGCAGAACCGTGCGCCCGCCGGGTGATCGTCTAGCGTGGTCGTCGGTGATACCGGACGAGCACAGATGGGCTGAAGCGGACGATGAACGCAAGCGAGCGGACCGCGCTGGACCGTATGCCGCAGTGGAGCGAGCTGGCGGAGCACCGCGAACAGCTGGGCTCCGTGCACCTGAGGGACCTGTTCGCGCGGGACGCCGGCCGTGCCGGGCGGTACAGCCTCCGGGCCGGCGACCTTCACCTGGACTACTCCAGGAACCTGATCACCGAGGACACGCTGCGGCTGCTGCGGGAGCTGGCGCTGGCCACGGGCGTTCCCGAGCTGCGGGACGCGATGTTCCGCGGCGAACGCATCAACCTGACCGAGGACCGTGCGGTCCTGCACACCGCGCTGCGCAGCCCGAGCGACGCGGTCATCGAGGCGGACGGGAAGAACGTCGTGCCGGGGGTGCACTCCGTGCTGACCCGGATGCAGGTGTTCTGCGGCCGGGTGCGGTCCGGGGACTGGACCGGTCACACCGGCCGGCGGATCAGGACCGTGGTCAACATCGGCATCGGCGGATCGGACCTGGGCCCGGCCATGGCGTACGAGGCGCTGCGGCCGTACACCGCGCGGGATCTCGACTTCCGCTTCGTGTCCAATGTGGACGGCGCCGACCTGCACGAGGCGCTGCTGGGGCTGGACCCGGCCGAGACGCTGTTCGTGGTGGCGTCCAAGACGTTCACCACCATCGAGACGATCACCAACGCGAAGTCCGCCCGGGACTGGCTGCTGACCGGTCTGGGCGCCGGCCAGGACGCGGTGGCGAAACACTTCGTGGCGGTGTCGACCAATGCGGGTGAGGTCGCCGCGTTCGGTATCGACACCACGAACATGTTCGAGTTCTGGGACTGGGTCGGCGGACGCTACTCCTACGACTCGGCCATCGGCCTCTCCCTGATGATCGCCATCGGACCGGACCGGTTCCGGGAGATGCTGGCCGGCTTCCACCTCATGGACGAGCACTTCCGTGAGGCACCACTGGAGCGGAACGCGCCGATGCTGCTGGGGCTGCTCGGTGTCTGGTACGGGGGGTTCTTCGACGCCCACGCGCACGCGGTGCTGCCCTACAGCCACTACCTCGCCAAGTTCACGGCGTACCTGCAGCAGCTGGACATGGAGTCCAACGGCAAGTCCGTCGACCGGCAGGGCCGGCCGGTCACCTGGCAGACAGGCCCCGTGGTGTGGGGCACCCCGGGCACCAACGGTCAGCACGCGTACTTCCAGCTGCTGCACCAGGGGACGAGGATCGTCCCCGCCGACCTCATCGGCTTCGCCCGGCCGTCCGGCGAGCTCGCACCGGAACTCGCCGCACAGCACGACCTGCTGATGGCCAACCTCTTCGCGCAGGGCCAGGCACTGGCCTTCGGCAGGACCGCCGAGGAGGTCCGCGCCGAGGGCGTCGCCGAGGACCTGGTCCCGCACCGCACGTTCCCGGGCAACCGGCCGACCACCACGGTCCTGGCCCCCGAGCTTTCCCCCTCGGTACTGGGCCAGCTGATCGCCCTGTACGAGCACAAGGTGTTCGTACAGGGCGCGGTGTGGAACATCAACTCCTTCGACCAGTGGGGCGTGGAGCTGGGGAAGGTGCTCGCCAGGCGGATCGAACCGGCCTTGACCGGGGGTGTGGAGGTGCCCGGTCTGGACGCGTCGACCGCCGCGCTGGTGCGGCAGTACCGGGAACTCCGGGGGCGCTGACCTCCGTCCCGTCCCGTGCCGTCCCCCGGCCGCCGGTGCGTACCGGCGGCCGGGGGAGACGGGTCACGCGGTCGGCGGATGGTAGAGGGTGTGGGGGAGCCGGTCGGCGGCCGCGCGGTCCAGCAGCCAGAGAGTGCGGCGGGTGCCGCGTGCCCCGGCTGCCGGGATCTGTACCTCGCCGGCGCCGGCCAGCGCCAGCGCCACGGCCCTCGCCTTGTCCGCGCCGGCAGCCAGCAGCCACACCTCCTGGGCGGCGCGGATCGCCGGCAGGGTGAGGGTGATCCTGGTCGGCGGGGGCTTCGGTGCGCCGTGCACCCCGACGACCGTGCGCTCCGTCTCCCGCACCGCGGGGAGCTCCGGGAAGAGCGACGCCACGTGGGTGTCCGGGCCGACGCCCAGCAGCAGGACGTCGAAGGAGGGGACCGGTCCGTGGGATTGTGAACCCCCGGCCATGGCCGCTCCGGCCAGTGCGGTGGCGTACGCGGCGGCTGCGGCCTCGGGATCCGGACCGTACGGGCCGTCCGAGGCCGGCATGGCCCTGACCCGGGCGGGATCCAGCGGCACCGCGTCCAGCAGCGCCTGCCGGGCCTGCGTGTGGTTGCGCTCCGGATGGCCCTCCGGCAGGAACCGCTCGTCACCCCACCACAGGTCCAGGCGGGACCAGTCGATGGCGTCCCGGGCCGGGGCGTCGGCGAGCGCCGCCAGCAGTGCGTTGCCGTTACGGCCACCGGTCAGCACCACAGAGGCGGAGCCGTTGGTGGCCTGGGCGTCGACGATCCGGGTGAGCAGCCGGGCCGCCGCGGCCCGGGCCATCAGCTCCGGGTCGCGGTGAACCACGAGCTGGGGGGTGCCGGTCACGAGGAGCCCTTCCGTTTCTTCGGCCGCGGAGCGGCCGGTACCGGGGAGTCCGCGGTGGCCGCCGCGGGGACCGGCGTTGTCTCCGGATCCTGGCTCGGCTGCCGCAGACCCAGACGCACCGCCTTGGCGTATGCCTCGTCCGGGTCGAGCCGGCGCAGCTCTTCGGCGATCAGCTCGGCGGTGCCACGCCGGTGCAGGGCGACGTGCCGGTCCGGCTGGCCCGGCACGGCGAGTTTGGCCAGGGCACCGTCCGAGCGGTCCAGGCAGATGTCACCGTCGTCGGTGATCAGCCGGACGGCGGTGATCCCGGGGCCGTCGGAGAGGACCCGCTCGACGGGAACCCCCAGCCGGCCGGCGAGCCACAGGGCCAGCAGTTCGGTGCTCGGGTTGTGCTCCTCGCCCTCGACCACCGCGGACGTGATGCGGGTGAAGCCCTGGTCCAGTGCGGCGGCCAGCATGCTGCGCCAGCCGGTGATCCGGGTCCAGGCGAGATCCGTGTCGCCGGGCGCGTAGACCTCGGCCCGCCGGACGAGAGCGGCCAGCGGGTCCTCGCCGGCAGCCGCGTCGGTGATGCGCCGCTGGGCGAGCGTGCCGAGAAGGTCCTCCGCCGGGTCGGCCGGAGTGTCCTCCGGCCACCAGACGACGACCGGGGCGTCCGGCAGCAGCAGCGGCAGCACCACGCTGTGGGCGTGTGCCGCCAGCTCGCCGTGCAACCGCAGCAGTACCGTCTCGCCGGTGCCGGTCTCCCCGCCGACCCGCACCTCGGCGTCCAGCCGGGCGATGGCCCGGTCCCGAGGCGAACGGCCGGGCCTCCGGACGACGACGAGGATCCGGGAGGGGTGCTCCTTGGAGGCCTCGCTCGCCGCCTTCAGCGCGTCGTAGTGGTTGCCCTCGTCGGTCACGATGACGAGAGTCAGCACCATACCGACGGCCGGGGTGCCGGTCGCCCGTCGCGCCTTCACCAGAGCCGCGTTGATCCGGCTGCTCGTGGTGTCCGTCAGATCGATGTTCATGGCCGCCGCCAGCTCCGTCCGTCCCGCGCGAGCATGTCGTCCGCGGCCCGTGGGCCCCAGGTCCCCGCGGTGTAGGGTTCCGGTCTGCCGTGCCGGGCCCAGTGCCTCTCCACCGGGTCGAGGATCTCCCAGGAGCGCTCGACCTCCTGGTGCCGCGGGAAGAGATTGGCGTCACCGAGCAAGACGTCCAGCAGGAGGCGCTCGTACGCCTCCGGGCTGGACTCGGTGAAGGACTCCCCGTAGGCGAAGTCCATCGTCACGTCCCGGATCTCCATCTGGGTGCCGGGAACTTTGGAGCCGAACCGGATGGTCACTCCTTCGTCGGGCTGCACCCGGATCACCAGGGCGTTGTTGTTCAGCTCTTCGGTATGGGTGGCGTCGAAGGGGGAGTACGGGGCCCGCTGGAAAACCACCGCGATCTCCGTGACCCGGCGGCCGAGCCGCTTGCCGGTGCGCAGGTAGAACGGCACGCCCGCCCAGCGGCGGTTGTCGATCTCCAGCTTCAGCGCCGCGTAGGTGTCGGTGACCGAGTGCGGGCTGATGCCCTCCTCCTCCAGATAGCCGGGCACCCGGCGCCCGCCCTGCCAGCCACCGGTGTACTGGCCCCGCACGGTGTGCAGGCCCAGTTCCTTCGGCAGCCGGACGGAGTTGAGGACCTTGAGCTTCTCGGTCACCAGCGCTTTGGCCCCGAAGGAGGCGGGCTCCTCCATCGCGGTCAGCGCGAGCAGCTGCAGGAGGTGGTTCTGGATGACATCCCGGGCGGACCCGATGCCGTCGTAGTAACCGGCCCGGCCGCCGATACCGATGTCCTCGGCCATCGTGATCTGCACGTGGTCGACGTAGCTGCGGTTCCACAACGGCTCGAACATCGTGTTCGCGAAGCGCAGCGCCAGGATGTTCTGGACCGTCTCCTTACCGAGGTAGTGATCGATCCGGAAGACTTCCTGATTGGGGAAGACCCCGTGCACGATCCGGTTCAGCTCCTGGGCGGACTCCAGGTCGTGCCCGAACGGCTTCTCGATGACGGCGCGCCGCCAGCTGCTGCCCTGCCCCTGCGACAGGCTGTGCTTCTTCAGCTGCCGCACCACGGTCGGGAAGAACTTGGGTGGGACGGAGAGGTAGAAGGCGAAGTTGCCGCCGGTGCCCCGCTCCTTGTCCAGTTGCTCGATGGTCGCCTTCAGGTTCTCGAAGGCCTGGTCGTCGTCGAAGACGCCGGAGACGAAGCGCATGCCCTGGGCGAGCTGGCTCCACACCTCCTCACGGAAGGGGGTGCGGGCGTACTGCTTCACCGCGTCGTGCACCACCTGCGTGAAGTCCTCGTCGGCCCAGTCCCGGCGGGCGAACCCGATCAGGGAGAAGCCCGGCGGCAACAGGCCGCGGTTGGCCAGGTCGTAGACCGCCGGCATCAGTTTCTTGCGGGACAGGTCTCCCGTGACGCCGAAAATGACCAGTCCCGACGGCCCCGCGATCCGCGGGAGCCGCCGGTCCTGGGCGTCACGCAGCGGGTTGGTGGGTGCTGCGCTCTCGCTTTCCACCGTGCGTCTCAGCCTTCCTCGGGCGCGAGCCGTTCGAGCTCTGCCTGCGTGGAGGCGAGCAGTTCGGTCCAGGCGGTCTCGAACTTCTCGATGCCCTCGTCCTCCAGGAGCTGGACCACCTCGTCGTAGGAGATGCCGAGCTTCTCCAGCGCGTCCAGGTCGGCCCGGGCCTGGATGTAGGTGCCGCGGACCGTGTCGCCGGTGACCCGGCCGTGGTCCCCGGTGGCCTCCAGTGTGGCCTCCGGCATCGTGTTCACGGTGTTCGGGGCGACCAGTTCGGTGACGTAGAGGGTGTCCGGATAGGCCGGGTCCTTCACCCCGGTCGACGCCCACAGCGGGCGTTGCGCGTTGGCCTGGGCTCCGGCCAGCGCCGTCCAGCGGTCGGAGGCGATCACCTCTTCGTACGCCTGGTAAGCGAGACGGGCGTTGGCCAGCGCGGCCTTTCCGCGCAGCGCAGCGGCCTCCTCGGTGCCCAGGGCGTCGAGCCGCTTGTCGATCTCGGCGTCCACCCGGGAGACGAAGAAGGAGGCCACCGAGTGGATGGTACTGAGGTCCATCCCCTTGTCCTTGGCCTGCTCCAGGCCCGTCAGGTAGGCGTCCATCACTTCCCGGTAGCGCTCCAGCGAGAAGATCAGCGTGACGTTCACGCTGATGCCACGGGCGATGGTCTCGGTGATGGCGGGCAGGCCGGCCCGCGTGGCCGGGATCTTGATCAGCGTGTTGGGCCGCTCCACCAGCCAGGCCAGCTGCTTGGCCTCCGCGACGGTCGCGTCCGTCCGGTGCGCCATGCGGGGGTCCACCTCGATGGACACCCGGCCGTCCCGGCCGCCGGTGGCTTCGAAGACCGGGCGTAGCACATCACAGGCGTCCCGGACATCGGCCGTGGTGATCATGCGCACGGCCTCCTCCACGGTGACGCCACGGACGGCCAGGTCGGTGAGCTGCTGCTCGTAGCCGTCACCCGCGGAGATCGCCTTCTGGAAGATCGCCGGGTTGGTCGTGACGCCCACCACGTTCTGCTGGTCGAGCAGTTCGCTGAGATTGCCGGACGTGATGCGCTTGCGCGACAGGTCGTCCAGCCAGATCGCGACACCCTCCTCGGAGAGGCGCTCGAGTGCGTCGGTCATGGAATTCGCATCTCCTGCTCGTACGGGTACGGATTCAGCGCTCGGCAGCGGCCAGGGATTCCCGGGCTGCCTGTGCGACGGCCTCGGCGGTGAGGCCGAACTCGCGGTACAGGGTCACGTGGTCCGCGGAGGCACCGAAGTGCTCCAGGGAGACCACCCGGCCGGTGTCGCCGGTGAACCGGTACCAGGACATCCCCACGCCGGCCTCGACGGCGACCCGGGCCCGGACACCGGGCGTCAGTACACCGTCCCGGTAGGCCTGGTCCTGCTCGTCGAACCATTCCACGCAGGGCATGGACACCACACGCACCGGCACGCCCTCGGCCTGCAGCTGTTCGCGCGCCGCGAGGGCCAGCTGCACCTCGGAGCCGGTGCCGATCAGGATCACCCGGGCCGGGCCGCCCTCGGCCTCTGCCGCGACGTAGCCGCCCTTGGCGGCGTTCTCGTCGGCCGCCAGCACCGGAACGTTCTGCCGGGTGAGGGCAAGACCGTGCGGGGCCGGGCGGGTGGTGTGCCGCTTGAGGATCTCCCGCCAGGCGATGACGGTCTCGTTGGCGTCGGCCGGCCGGACCATGTTCAGCCCGGGGATGGCACGCAGCGCGGACAGGTGCTCGATCGGCTGGTGGGTCGGTCCGTCCTCGCCCAGGCCGATCGAGTCGTGCGTCCACACGTAGGTGACGGGGGCCTGCATGAGCGCGGCGAGCCGCACCGCCGGGCGCATGTAGTCGGAGAACACCAGGAAGGTGCCGCCGTAGATGCGGGTGTTGCCGTGCAGCGCGATGCCGTTCATGGCCGCGCCCATGGCGTGCTCGCGGATGCCGAAGTGCACGGTGCGGCCGTACGGGTCGGCCGTCGGCAGCGGGTTGCCGGCCGGCAGGAACGACGAGGACGCGTCGATGGTGGTGTTGTTGGAGCCGGCGAGGTCGGCGGAGCCGCCCCACAGCTCCGGGATCACCGCGCCGAGGTCCTTCAGGACCTGCCCGGAAGCCTTCCGGGTCGCCACCTGGGTGCCGGCCTCGAACTGGGGGAGGGCCTTCTCCCAGCCCTCCGGCAGTTCCCCGGCCCGGATCCGGTCGTACTCCGCGGCGCGCTCGGGGTTCGCCGACCGCCAGGCAGCCAGCCGCTCCTCCCATGCGGCGCGGGCCGTCCGCCCGCGCTCCACGGCCTGCCGGGAGTGTCCGAGGATCTGGTCCTCCACCGCGAAGTGGCGCTCGGGATCGAAGCCGAGCAGCTCCTTGGTGGCGGCCACTTCCTCGGGGCCCAGCGCGGAGCCGTGCGAGGCCTCGGTGTTCTTGGCGTTCGGGGCCGGCCAGGCGATGATCGAGCGGGCGGCGATGATCGACGGGCGCCCGGTCTCGGCCTGTGCCGCCCGGAACGCCTCGTACAGGGCCTCCGGGTCGAGGTCACCGTCGGCGCTCGGTGCCACGCGCTGGACGTGCCAGCCGTATGCCTCGTACCGGCCCAGCACGTCCTCGGAGACGGCGGCCTCGGTGTCGCCCTCGATGGAGATGTGGTTGTCGTCCCACAGCAGGACCAGGTTCCCCAGCTTCTGGTGCCCGGCCAGCGAGGCGGCCTCGGAGGCCACGCCCTCCTGGAGGCAGCCGTCGCCGGCGAACGTCCAGATCGTGTGGTCGAACGGGGAGGTGCCCGGTGCCGCGTCGGGGTCGAACAGGCCACGCTCGTAGCGGGCGGCCATGGCCATGCCCACCGCGTTGCCGATGCCCTGGCCGAGCGGGCCGGTGGTGGTCTCCACCCCGACGGTGTGACCGTGCTCAGGGTGGCCGGGAGTCCGGCTGCCCCAGGTGCGGAAGGCCTTCAGGTCGTCCAGCTCCAGGCCGTACCCGGCCAGGTACAGCTGGATGTACAGCGTGAGACTGGTGTGACCGACGGACAGCACGAAGCGGTCCCGGCCCGCCCAGTCGGCATCCGAGGGATCGTGCCGCATGAGCTTCTGGAACACGAGGTAGGCGGCGGGCGCCAGACTCATGGCCGTGCCGGGATGGCCGTTTCCGACCTTCTGCACGGAGTCCATGGCGAGGACGCGGACGGTGTCGACGGCCCGCCGGTCCAGGTCGGTCCAGTCGAGGTCTGAGGTGGTCGGCTTGCTGCTCACCCTGCGTCAGGGCTCCTCTCCGCGGTGACTATGGCCAGGTGACGAGCGCCCTCCCGCCAGAGGTGACGGGAGACCCACCGGGCGCTGCCGAGCCTACCGCCGTACGGTGGAAGACCTGGTCGGGTGTTCGCGCAGTGGTCATCCGTTCCGGCCACCCTGCCGGAGCGGTACCGGACGGTCACCCCGGGGCAGTGGACCGACACGGCCACCCCGCCGCCAAGCGGGGTAAGTCGGACGTCTACAGTGACGGGGAACGTGCGAGCTCCCGCCGGCGCCTCACGCCCGTACCACACGGGCCAGGGCCGGGCCGGAGCCCGCTTCTCCGCCCGCAGCGCAAGCCGCTGATGTCGCACATTCTGGGGTGTCCGTGACGGCCGTCGATTCCCGTCCCGTGGAGGAACTCGCTGCGGGTTCCGGCTCTTGGTCGCCGGGAGCCAGGGTCAAGGCGTTCATCGCTCTGACGAAGCCCCGCATCATCGAGCTGTTGTTGATCACCACGGTCCCGGTGATGTTCCTCGCCGCGCAGGGCGTGCCCGACCTGTGGCTGGTGCTCGCCACCTGCCTCGGCGGGTACCTTTCGGCAGGCGGCGCCAACGCGCTGAACATGTACCTCGACCGGGACATCGACGCGCTGATGCACCGCACGGAGAACCGCCCGCTGGTCACCGGCGTCGTGAGTCCGGCGGAGTGCCTGGTGTTCGGCGTCACTCTCGCGGTCGGGTCCACGCTCTGGTTCGGCCTGCTGGTCAACTGGCTGTCGGCCGCACTGGCCCTCGGCGCGCTGCTGTTCTACGTCGTCGTCTACACGATGCTGCTCAAGCGGCGCACCTCACAGAACATCGTCTGGGGCGGCATTGCCGGGTGCATGCCGGTGCTGATCGGCTGGTCCGCCGTCACCAACTCGGTGTCCTGGGCCGCGGTCGTTCTCTTCCTCGTCATCTTCTTCTGGACGCCGCCGCACTATTGGCCGCTGTCCATGAAGGTCCGGGACGACTACGCCCGGGTCGGTGTGCCGATGCTCCCGGTCGTGGCCGGAAACCGGGTGGTGGCCCGGCAGATCGTCCTCTACAGCTGGGTGATGGTCGCCGTGTCCCTGGCCCTGTGGCCGCTGGGGTATGTCGGCTGGTTCTACCCGCTGGTGGCCGGTGCGGCCGGTGCCTGGTGGCTCTGGGAGGCGCACGCCCTGAGCGCCCGTGCCAAGGCGGGCGCCACCGGCGCCAAGCTCAAGGAGATGCGGCTCTTCCACTGGTCGATCACCTACGTCTCGTTGCTCTTCCTCGCCGTCGCGATCGACCCGTTCCTCCGCTGACCGGCCCCCGCCCGGGGTGGCAACCGGCGGGCGCCATGGCCTCCGCGATTACCTCTCGGTAGCATCGGGGGATGGACGACACGACGCAGCAGCCGGCGGACCGCGGGGCCCAGCGGGAGACGGCCCGGCTGACAAAGCACATCCGCTCCTTCACCGCCGCGCACGGGGGCGGCGCCGAGGGCCACCTCTCCTATCTCGGCGCCCGGGGCTACCGCCTGGTGCTGGTGGGCACGGACGGCGAGTGGGGCGACCTGGTGGCCGCCCGCCGGGAAGCGGCGGAGAGCGCCGCCGAACAGGCCGGCGTCACCCTGCACGACACCTTCGACGGCGAACTGGCGGCACGGGTGCGCACCGGGCCCTACGAGTGGTCCCGCATGGCCGGGATCCAGGTGGGCGGCCCCAGCAACACCTGAGGGTGGTCAGGGGGCCGGGGCCGGGGCACGCACCTCTCCGGGCGGGGCGCGCCAAGCCCTCGGCACGGCAGGGGGTGCTCCGGGGCCCGGGCCGGCCGTGGCCCGCCGGGTTACGGCCGGGACGAGCCGACCAGCGAGGCCCGGTCCGGTCGGCCTGCCGCGGGCTCCGGGTCCGCGCCCGCGGGCGGCCCGGTGTCCTCCGTCCCCGGAACCGGTCCGCGCCCGCGCAACGACAGCAGCAGCCGCACCATCGCGACCCACACCAGCACCGAGCCCAGCATGTGCAGGCCGACCAGCACCTCCGGCACCTGAAGGAAGTACTGCGCGTAGCCGATCACGCCCTGGGACATCAGCAGCAGGAAGAGGTCCCGGGTGCGGGCCCGCGGCCCCCGGGGGGCGTCGACCAGCCGCAGCAGCGCCCATACCGCCAGGGTTCCCAGGACGGCCATCCAGGCCAGCGCGGCGTGCACCTGGCTGATGCGTTCCCAGTCGAACGGCATCCGGGCGATCTCGCCGGGGTCTCCGGCATGCGGGCCGGTGCCGGTCACCGCGGTGCCGGCCACGATCAGCGCCGCGTTCACCACGGCCAGCGCGGCCACCGCTCTGCGGACCGGCACGCCGGCCAGTGGCCGCGGCGGTGAGTCGCCCTCGCGGCTGCGCTGCCAGGTCACTGCCGCGACCGTGATCAGCGTGGTGGCAAGCAGGAAATGAGCGGCGACGATGTACGGGTTGAGGCCGGTGAGCACGGTGATCCCGCCGAGTACCGCGTTGCCCATGACGATCCAGAACTGCGCCCAGGCCAGCCGGGTCAGTCCGGGACGGCCCGGTCTTGCCGACCGGGCGGCGACGATGACCCAGCCGACGGCGGCGCACAGCACATAGGTGAGCATCCGGTTGCCGAACTCGATGACCCCGTGCACGCCCATCTCGGAGGTGACCACCAGGCTGTCGCCCGTGCACTTGGGCCAGGTGTCGCATCCGAGACCGGAGCCGGTGAGCCGGACCGCACCGCCGGTCACCACGATGACGAGACTCATCACCAGTGCGGTGAGCGCGGCACGCTGCACCGTCCGCGGATCCGGGGTCCAGCGCTGGGCGACGTGAGCGAGCGGGTTTCGCGCGGCTTCGAGCAGTTTCGGCACCCCGCCATGGTAGGCGGGCGCCAGGGTGTGCCCGCACAGGGGGACACCCGGTCCTACGGCCGGCATTACTCCCAGCGGAAGAAGCGGGCGGCCGCGGTGAGGCCGGCCGCGGCCCACGCGACCAGCACCGCGACGCTGCCCCAGGGGAGCCCGGCACCGTGCTGCAGCACCTCCCGCAGCCCCTCCGAGAGCGCCGCCATCGGCAGCAGCTCCAGGACGGCCCGGACCGGATCGGGGAAATTCTCCAGCGGGATGATCACGCCGCCGCCGAGCAGCAGCAGCAGGAACACCAGGTTGGCGGCTGCGAGCGTCGCCTCCGCGCGCAGCGTGCCCGCCATGAGCAGGCCCAGCCCGGAGAAGGCCGCGGTGCCCAGCAGCATCAGCAGGGCGGCGGTCGCCGGGCTGCCCTGCGGGGACCAGCCCAGTGCCAGCGCCACCACCGTCAGCAGCAGGGTCTGGAGCACCACGGTGACCAGTACGGCGCAGGACTTCCCGGTGAGCAGGGCCCAGCGTGGCAGCGGCGAGGCACCGAGCCGTTTCAGCACCCCGTAGCGGCGCTCGAAGCCGGTGGCGATGGCCTGCCCGGTGAACGCGGTGGACAGCACGGCCAGGGCCAGGATTCCGGGGGTGAGGAAGTCCACCCGCTCACCGTCCCCGGCGGCGTTCCCCGTATCAATGAGGTCGACCGTGCTGAAGACCACGAGCAGCAGGGTCGGGATGACGGCCGTCAGCAGCAGCTGCTCGCCGTGCCGGAGCAGCATCCGGGTCTCCAGCAGGGCCTGTGCCGCGATCATGCGGGGGAGCGGTGCTGCTCCGGGCCGCGGCCGGTGCGTTCCCTGACTGCTGCTCACGGCCGGAGCTCCTTGCCGGTCAGGTCGAGGAAGACGTCCTCGAGGGTGTGCCGCCGGGTGGTGATCCGGTCCGGCATGACGCTGTACTGGGCACACCAGGCGGTGACGCAGGCCAGCATCCGCGGGCCGACGTCCCCGGTGACCCGGTACACGCCGGGCGAGGTCTCGGTCACCTCGCTGCCCGCGGGGAGCGAGGCACGGAGCCGGCTGAGATCGAGATCTGCCCTGCCGGTGAACTGCAGGCTGTCCTCACCTCCGCGGCACAGCTCCTCGGGGGTGCCCTGGGCAACGACCCGGCCGGCGTCGATCACCGCGACCTCGTCGGCCAGCTCCTCGGCCTCATCCATGAAATGCGTGGTCAGCACCACGGTGACGCCGTCCGCGCGGAGCTCCCGGATCAGGTCCCAGGCGGCCCGCCGGGCCTGCGGGTCCAGGCCCGCGGTCGGCTCGTCGAGGAACACCAGCTCGGGGCGGCCCACGACGGCGAGTGCGAGTGCGAGGCGCTGCTGCTGACCGCCGGACAGCCGGCGGTAGGGAGTGCGGCCGCAGGAGCCGAGCCCGAGCCGCTCGCTGAGGGCCGTGGTGTCCAGCGGGTGGGCGTACAGCTTCGCCAGGTGACCGAGCATCTCGGCGGCCCGGGCCCCGGGGTAGATCCCGCCGCTCTGCAGCATCACGCCGATCCGGCGGCGCAGCTCGCCGCCCTGGACCACCGGGTCGAGCCCGAGTACCCGCACCCGGCCGGCGTCCGGGCGCCGGTAGCCCTCGCACGCTTCGACGGTGGTCGTCTTGCCCGCACCGTTGGGTCCGAGCACCGCCGTGACTGTGCCCCGGCCGACAGTCAGGTCCAGACCGTTCACCGCGGTGGTGCGGCCGTACCGTTTCACCAGCCCGGTGATCTCCACGGCCGCTTCCCTGTGCATGCGGCGAGTCTACGGGCGTCATCCGCCCGGTCAGTGACCGGGGGCGGCGGACGCCTGCGTTCCGCTCCTTGACATGTAAACGTCACGCAACGACGATGATGCTGCAACCGATTGCCGTCAGTGGCTCACAGCCAGGAGGTGAGGTGTGCCGGTCCTTCTTCCGTCCGTTATTTCCCTCTGGAGAGGACGACTCCCATGCTAAGAAAGCGCAAATCCGTCACCCGTCTGGGTGCTGCTCTGGTCAGTGCATTCGCCTTGGTGCTGGGACTTTGGGTGGCATACCCGCAGTCCGTGCAGGCATCGGAAACCGCCTTCAGTGACGATTTCTCCGGGGGTGCCGGATCCTGGACGACGCACGGCGGGAGCTGGAACGTCATATCCGGCCCGGCGTATCAGCAGTCCGTCGGCGACCGCAACGCGCGTGCGTTCGCCGGCGACAGTGACTGGACCGACGCGGTGGTCGAAGCCAGCGTACGGCCGCAGTCCGGAACCGGCAGCAGTTTCTCCGCACTCCTGGGCCGGGTCCAGGGAGATGAGAGTTACTACTACCTTGCGCTGCGCAACAACGGGACGTTCGAGATCAACAAGCTGGTCGACGGTTCCCGGACCGAACTCGCCTCCACCGCGTTCGGTGTGCGGCACGGATCCGACTACGACCTGCGGCTGGAGATGACCGGGAACCGTATCACCGGGTCCGTCAACGGCCAGGAGCTGCTGACCGCCACGGACGGTGAGTTCGGGTCCGGCCGTATCGGTCTGAAGACCTTCAACGCCACCGCGGACTTCCGGGCCGTCTCGGTGCAACTGCCCGGAGGCGGCGGTGCGGACCCGTCGGACCCGGGTGACGGCGACGACCCGGGGAGCGTCGACCCGCCGACCGGTGACTCCCCGCTAGGCTACGCCGCCATGAACGGCGGCACCACCGGCGGATTCGGCGGCAGCCCGGTCAACGTGTACCGGCTGAGCGAGTTCAGCAACCCGGCCGACGCCATGTACGACCTGCTCTACGAGCACATCCGCAAACCCGGTGAGGGCCTGGTCATCTACGTCGACACCAAGGTCAGCGAGGCGACCTTCAGCCGCAGCAAGTTCGACGTGAAGGACGTCTCCCACGTGTCCGTCCTCGGCACCGGCAACGGCGGCGAGATCGAGGGCATCGGCTTCACCGTGTCCCGGGCGGACAACATCGTCTTCCGGAACCTGGAGATCCACCACGTCCGGCAGGGTGAGGGCACCGCGATCGAGGTGACCAACAACAGCCACAACGTGTGGATCGACCACAACGAGTTCTACAGCGAGCGGGAGAACGCCCCCAACAAGGACTACTACGACGGCCTCGTCGACATCAAGCGCAACGCCGAATACGTCACCGTGTCCTGGAACTACTTCCACGATCACTGGAAGACGATGCTGCTGGGGCACACCGACAACGAAAGCCTCAAGCCGGACAGGGTGACCTACCACCACAACTGGTTCCGGAATGTGAACTCACGGATTCCGCTCATCCGGTACGCCGATGTGCACATGATGAACAACCTGTTCCAGGATGTCACCGGTTCGGCCGTCAACGCCCGAATGGGTGCCCGCGTGATGGTGGAGGGGAACTACTTCCTGAACGTCGGAAGCGGCGAGACGGACACGCATGCCGGTTATCCGGAAGGCCCGGTCGGCTGGTTCTACGGAAGCTCGCAGACCGGCTACTGGAATCTACAGAACAACACCTACCAGAACTCTCCGCACGAGCATCTGTCGTCCACCACGAGCTTCACGCCCCCGTACTCCTACCAGGTGGACAGCCCGGAGGTCGCCAGGTCCCGGGTCGAGCAGTACTCCGGGGTCGGCGTGATCGACATCAACCCCTGACGGAATCCCCCGCCGGAACTCCTTGCCGGCGCTCCGGAGCACTCGTCCGGAACCGCACGGAAAAGCCCGGCCCGGCACGGATCCGCGAGGATTCGACCGGGCCGGGCCGCTCCGTATCGGACCCCGAATGCTGCAAGCGGTTGCTAAGAGGTAACCCGGCGGGTGCCGCCGTCCATCAGCCGCACCGGCAGCCCGGTGCGGGCCGATTCGTTGCCCGCGGCCCCGATGAGAACGCTGCGGATGCCGTCCCGGTAGCCGGCCTGCCGCGCCAGCGGATCGTCGGACGGACCGCGGAAGACATCGTCCAGCAGCAGCCGGTCCCCGCCGCCGTGACCGCCCGCGCCCTGCTCGACGGGCACCTTCTCCGCCTCCTGCCAGTGGCGGTGCACGGTCAGCCGCTCCCAGGATCCGGTTGCCTGCTCCTTGCTCGCGGCACCGGGGTCGATCGCGGCATGCGGTGGTGTCCAGGCCCGCTCGCAGACTTCCAGCTCCAGCCGTCCGCCGGTGCCGTTGACGACGACCCGGTACCCCTCGTAGGGGGCATGTGCGGTGAGTGAGTACGTCAGCAGCGCCCGATTGTCGTACCGCACCAGCACCGCCATCGTGTCGTCGATGGTGACGCCCGCACCGAACACATCCTGGTCGCGGACGTAGCCGTCCTCGTGCTCGGCGTCGAGGTAGAGCCGCTTCAGCCGGTCGTCGGCCGAGATGTCGAGGATGAAGGGATCGGTGCCCAGACCGGGGGATCCCTGACCGCGTGCCGGGCGCGGGCCCAGCTGCCGGCCGGCGGCGTTCTCGCTGCCGTAGAACCGCAGGTCGGTCTGGGCGAAGACGAGTTCCGGCCGGGCGTCCAGCCACCAGTTGACCAGGTCGAAGTGGTGGCTCGCCTTGTGCACCAGGAGGCCCCCGGAGGAGGCCCGGTCGCGGTGCCACCGCCGGAAGTAGTCGGCGCCGTGGATGGTGTCCAGCGCCCAGTCGAAGTGCACCGAGGTCACCTCCCCGACGGCGCCCTCGGCGATCAGCCGGCGCACCGCGGAGTTCCGCGGGGAGTAGCGGTAGTTGAACGTCACCACCAGCCGGCCCGTGCTGCGCTCGGCAGCTGCCGCGATCTGCGCGCAGCCCTCGGCGTCCGTGGTCAGCGGCTTCTCCACCACGACGTCCCGCCCGGCGTCCAGCGCTGCGCACACGTACCGGGCGTGGGTGGCGTCGACGCTGGTGACGATCACCGTGTCGGCGTCCTCCAGCATGTCGGTGAACGCCCCGGCCGGGTAACAGGGCACGGGGGCGCGGCCGGCCGCGGTGATCCGCTCGTTGTAGTAGTCCATCCTGGTCCGGTTGGTGTCGCACAGTGCGGAGATCTCGCCGGTGTCGCTCCAGTCACCGAGCAGCGCGTCGACATACATCTGCGCGCGGTGGCCGAGACCGACGAAGGCGTAGCGGCGGGTCACAGAGGGCCTTTCCGGTGGGTGCACGGGGAAACCGGTGGTGCGGCCGCCGGGGACGGCCGCACCACCGGGCAGTGGTCGGGCGGGGCGGTCAGCCGAGGGTGGAGTTCGCCTCGGTGAGGAACTGCTCGGCGGCCTCCTGCGAGGTCAGCTGCCCGAAGATGACCTGCTCTCCGTAACGCTGCAGCATGTTGGGGACCTCACCGGCACCGTCGGGGTACGCGCCGGGCGGGTCGGAGATGTCGTCGGCGGCCGCGTCGATGAACTCCAGGGAGGCGAGGTCGGTCTCCGGGAGATCGTCCCGGATCTGCTCCAGCACCGACTCGTTCATCGGCAGCCCGCGGTCACTTCCCAGGATGGCTCCGGCCTCCGGGTCGTTGGCCAGGAAGTCGATCAGCTTGCCCGCGGCCTCCTTCTCGCTGCTCGTCTCGCTGGCAGTCCAGAACATGGTCGGCTGCAGGAACATCCCGCTGCTTGCGGCTCCGGGCTCCCTGGGCATCCGCAGCAGCTCGATGTCCTCGCCGGAACCACTGGTGACCGCGGCGAGCTGGTTGCTCCACCACATGCCCATCGCGCCGCTGTTGGTGGCCACCAGGGAAGTCTCCACCCCGGTCGAGCCGATCTCGGTGCTCAGCGCGGCATCGGGGGAGCCGGCCGTGTCGATCAGCTCCAGATGGGTGTCGAACCAGTCGCTGATGGTCTCCGCGGAGATACCGATCGCGTCCTCGGTGTAGAAGGCCTCGCCCCGCTGATCGGCGAAAATCCGCAGGTAGGCGTCGTTGAAGTTGAGCTGGGTCCCGTAGGTGCCGTTACCGGTC
Source organism: Streptomyces sp. ACA25 (assembly GCF_028200735.1). GTDB lineage: Bacteria > Actinomycetota > Actinomycetes > Streptomycetales > Streptomycetaceae > Streptomyces. The sequence continues at coordinate 90,807 of NZ_JAQKPV010000007.1, read as the reverse complement.
GCCTCGGTGATCTCGGCACTGATCCGGTGGTAGTCGTCCCAGGTCCAGGAGGTGTCGTCGGGTATGTCGACTCCCGCCTGCTCGAAGACTGCGGTGTTGGCCATCAGGGTGAAGGCGTTGGCGCCGGTGGGAATGGCGTACTGCACCCCGTCAATGTTGCCGGACGGCAGCAGCTGGGCGTTCAGGTCTCCGGTGTCCACCAGGCCGTCCAGGTCGGCCAGCGTCCCGCGGCCGGCGAATTCACCGAGCCGCCGGATTTCGATGGCGAACACGTCCGGGGCATCGCTGCCCGCGATCTGGGTGCTGATCTGGTCGTAGTAGGAATCCCAGGCGGAGAAGGACGGCTCGACCCGGATGTCCGGGTTCTTCTCCTCGAACACCGCGATGGCCTCCTCGGTCAGCCGGTGGCGCGAGTCGTCGCCCCACCAGGCGAACCGGATGGACACCTGACCGTTGTCGCCGGAACCGCTGTCGTCACCGGCACACGCGGCGGTGAAGGTCAGAGCGCCGGTCACCAGCAGGGCCGGCCACACTCTCAGTTTGCGTTGGGACACAGAACTCTCCTTTGAATCCGTCCGGTTATTTCAGGCCGGTGGTGGCAATACCACGCGTCAGGTACTTCTGGCCTGCGAGGAAGAACCCGAATATGGGCCCGAGAGACAGTACCGATATCGCGAACATCGGTCCCCAGGAAGAATCTCCGGTGGAGTCCAGGAACGTCCGCAGTGCGACGGGAACGGTGTGCATGTCGGGGTTTGTCAGGAAGATCAGCTGGCTGAGGAAGTCGTTCCACGTCCAGATGAAGGTGAAGATGGCGGTGGTGGCCAGCGCGGGCATCGAAAGCGGCATGATGATCCTGCTGAAGATGCGCCAGTGGCCGGCCCCGTCGATGACCGCGGCCTCGTCCAGGTCTCTGGGAAGGGTGCGGATGAACTGCACCATCAGAAAGATGAAGAAGGCGTCGGTGGCAAGGAACTTCGGCACGATCAGTGGATAGAAGGTGTTGATCCAGCCGAGCTCCGAGAACAGGATGTACTGGGGGACGATCACCACGTGCAGCGGCAGCATGATCGAGCCCAGCATGATCGCGAAACACAGCCGCTTGAAGGGGAACTCCAGCCGGGCGAAGGCGTACGCGGCCAGCGAGCAGGCCACCAGGTTTCCGACCACCGCGCCGGCGGTGATGATGGCCGAGTTGAGGAAGTAGTGGCCGAACGGATGCCGCAGGGCGTTCCAGCCGTTCCCGAAGTTCTCGAACGTGATGCTGGTCGGGATGAGGCCCTGCTCGCGGAAGATCAGCTCCTCCGGCTTCAACGCACTGGAGATCATCCACAGCAGTGGGTAGAGCATGACGAGCCCGAAGAGGATCAGGCAGATGTGAGTGAGAATGCGCTGTCCGCGGACGGCGGCCAGGGACCTGGAGAGCAGCGTGTCGTTCATCCCGGTGTCATTTGTCACTGTAGAACACCCAATACTTCGACATGAAGAAGTTGACCGCGGTCAGGGCCGCGATGATGAGCACGAGAATCCAGGCCATGGCCGACGCATATCCCATCTCCATCGTCGGGCCGAACCCCTTGGTGTAGACGTACATCGTGTAGAAGAGCGTGGAATCCGCCGGGCTGCCGTCGCCGCCGCTCACCACGTATGCCTGAGTGAAGGACTGGAAGGCGTTGATCAGCTGCAGGATCAGGTTGAAGAAGATGATGGGAGTCAGCAGCGGCAGGGTGATGGAGACGAACTGCCGGGTTTTTCCGGCCCCGTCGATGGAGGCAGCCTCGTAGTAGTTGCGCGGTATCTGGCGCAGCCCGGCGAGAAAGATGACCATGGGGGAGCCGAAGGTCCATACGTTCAGCACGATCAGCGTGCCGAGCGCGGTGCTGGGGTCGGCCACCCAGCTGGTGCCCTCGATACCGAAGACGCCGAGGAACTCGTTGAACAGCCCGTCGGCGCCGAACACCTTCCGCCACAGGATGGCGATGGCGACACTGCTGCCCAGCAGCGAGGGCAGGTAGTAGATCGAGCGGTAGATCGGCAGCCCGCTCACCCCGCGGTCCAGGATCAGGGCCAGGGCCAGGGCGAACGTCAGCTGAAGCGGCACCGAGACGAACACGTAGATCGCGGTGTTCGACAGCGCCTTCCAGAAGCGGGGGTCCTCGGTGAACATCCGGGTGTAGTTGTCCAGGCCCACCCACTCCGAGTCACCGATGAGGCTGTAGTCGGTGAAGGACAGGTAGAGCGAGGTCAGCAGCGGTCCGGCGGTGATGGCAATCAGCCCGATGAACCACGGAGCCAGGAACAGCGCCGCGGTCCAGGCCTCCTTGCGGTGCCGTTTGCGCGGTGACACCGGGGAGGCCGTCCGCGCCGCCGGCGGGGCGGAAGTGTGCGGCCGCTTCGGACGCACCTGGGTATCGGTCATACGTGCCTCCCGGCGGGTCCGGAGAACTGCGGCAGCTCGGAGAACAGCGCCAGCCGCTCCGCGGAGGCGGTGACGAGATCGGTGATGCCGGGGACGACTCTGCGCACTGCCCCGGTCGACGGGTCCTGCGCGGGGTGCTCCTCGGCCCGCAGGGGCAGCGGGTCCTCCGCCGTGCGCACGGCCTCCAGCACCTGTGTGAACGGTCGGGTGGCGGACAGCGGCACCAGGAGCCCGCCCCCGCTCTCCCCGCCCGGCTCCAGCCGGGCAAGGAGGTCGGCCAGCAGACCGGTCCGCTCGTAGGTGGTGGTCACCGACGGCTCCCCGGCCCGTTCCAGCCGGACCTGGTCGAGCGTGTACCAGAGGCTGATCCGGCCGCGCTCGCCGTGCACCGTGATGACCGGCGGGCGCTGCTCGGGGGCGGCCAGTGTGACGGCAACGGTGAGCGGGGCCCCGTCCGCCAGACCGCCGCTGGTGCGGACCCGCAGACAGGAGGTGTCGTCGGCCTCGATGTCGAAGGCGTGGAACAGCTCGGTCTCGATCGAGGTGATCTCTCCCCCGTCGAGCGCCAGCACGGTGGCCACCGCATGGGCGAAGGGGTTGGTCAGCGCCCCGTCCACCACATCCGTCCCGTCCAGACGGCGGCGGCCGGCCCAGCTGGCCCGGCGGTAGTAGGAGGTGTCGCGTGACCACGCGCCGGCCGCCCCGATGCCGCGGACCGCGCCGATCAGCCCGTCGGTGATCATCCGCCGGACCGCCCGGGGGGCAGCGGAGCCCAGACTCTGGAACCCGACCTGGCAGAGGGCGCCGTGCTCGCGAGTCGCGGCGAGCAGCCGGTCGAACTCCGCGAGAGAGGGAGCCGGCGGCTTCTCCAGGAGCAGGTGCGCGCCGGCTCGCAGCGCGGTCAGGGCGAGCGGCACATGGGTGTGGATGGGCGTGGCGACGATCACCACGTCCGCCGCGGTCTGCTTCACCAGGCCGGCGAGGTCGCCGGACTGGGCGGGGCTGCCGAGCCCCTCCAGTGCGCCGGCGGGGACCGGCCGCAGGTCGCAGATGCCGGCGAGCTCGGCCCGGCCGTCCTCCGCGGCCTCGCGCAGAACCCCCAGATAGGTGCGTCCGAAGCCGTGTGCTCCGGCCAGTACGATCCTCACCGGGCCACCTCCCGCAGGTGCTCGGTGGCGAACCGGAGGCCGTGGCCGGGCCGGCCGGTGAGCCGTAGCTCGCAGCCGTCGATCACCACCGGGAAGGGCTCGTGGAGCACTCCCAGCTCCGCGAACGAGGCGTCCTCCACGTCCTCCACCATGGTCGGCAGGGGCAGCGTGCAGGCCAGCTGTCCGGACAGGTCCGGGAGCAGGTGCGGGTACACCGGCACGTCGAAGGTCCGGGCGAGCTCGGCGATCCGCCGCAGCGGGGTGATGCCCCCGACCCGCGCCACGTTCGGCTGCAGGACGTCACACGCCTGGGAGGTGAGCAGGTCCCGGAAACCGCGCACGGTGCGGATGTTCTCGCCCACCGCGAGCGGCACGCCGGTGTCCCGGCGGAGCCGGACGTGCGCGGACAGATCGTCCGCGGGAAGCGGCTCCTCGACCCAGAGCAGCCCGAACGGCGCCAGTGCGGTGAGGGCCTCCCGGGCGCGGAAGAGATCCCATCGCTGGTTGGCGTCGATCATCAGCTTCGTGTCCGGGCCGATGACCTCGCGCACGGCTGCGATCCGCTCGACATCGCGCGCCAGGTCGTCGCTGCCGACCTTCACCTTGACCGCCGGGTAGCCGCGGCCGGCCCAGCGGCGGGCCTGGGCGGTGAGCTCGGCCAGCGAGTAGTGCAGGTTCACGCCGCTTCCGTACACCGGCACCGATGAGCGCCGCCGGCCCAGTTCGTCGGCCAGGCCGTGCCCGGCCGCCCGCGCCCTCAGGTCCCACAGGGCGGTGTCGACGGCCGCCATCGCGAGGGTGGTGACACCGCCCGCGCCGGCCTCGTGCAGATGCAGCCAGAGGGCGTCCCAGACGGTCTCCGGGTGCGCGGGCAGCCCGGTCACCGCCTCGCGGCAGTCCTGCGTGAGCAGCGCGTGCACCGCGCCCGCCCCGACCTTCGGTGTCCACGTGAAGCCGGTCCCGGTACGCCCGTCCTCGAGCGTGATCTCGGCGACGACGATGTGGTGGGCCGGGACGTCCGGGCCCCACGGACGGGGCAGCGGCACCCGGTACGCGACCGCGGTGACATCGGCGACGGTGCCCAGGGCCGCAGTGGCCGGCCGGCCACCGGTGAGCGTTCCGGCCGTCATGACGCCGGCACCAGGGACAGGCCGGCCTCGATGATCCGGGAAAGCTCGGCACGGTGCTCCGCGCTGGGCGGGGTGAGCGGAGCCCGCGCCGGGCCGACGTCCAGGCCGCGCTGCCGCACACCTTCCTTCACCAGCGACACGGCGTAACCGGGCGCCTGGTTGCGCAGCTCCACCAGCGGGGCGTAGAAGTCCGCGAGCAGCCGCTGCACCAGTGCGGGGTTGTCGGTGAGCGCGGCGTGGAAGGCTTGCGCCACCTCGGGGACGAAGCAGAAGGCCGCCGAGGAGTAGAGGTCCACCCCGATGCCGCGGTACGCCGGCATGGTCAGCTCGGCCGTGGGCAGCCCGTTGAAGAAGGTGAGCTCTGCTCCCGCCGCACGGAGCGCGCACATGATCCGCTGCATGCGGTCGATGTCGCCCAGCCCGTCCTTGAACCCGGTCACACCCGGGACAGCGGCAAGAGCCACCGCGTCCGCCGGCTCCAGCACCACCGGACCGCGCTGATACAGGATGACCGGCAGACCGACTTCCGCGACGGCCCGCACGTACGCCCGCAGGCCGGCGGCGGTGCCCTGCGTCAGGTAGGGCGGCAGGAGCAGGACGCCGTCGGCGCCGGCCTCGGCCGCCCGCCGGGCGTGCGCCAGCGCGCTTCCCAGCGGACCGCCGGCCCCCGCGATGACCGGGACCCGGCCGCCCGTCTCCTGCACGGCGGTGCGCACCACCAGGGCCTGCTCGTCCTCGGACAGGGCGCTGATCTCGCCGGTGCCGCAGGCGGCGAAGACGCCGCCGGGGCCGTGCTCGAGCCCGGTGGCGAGGTGCTCCGCGAGCACGCCGGGCGCCACGTCGCCGTGGCTGTCGTAGGGCGTGACGGGGAAGAAAAGTACTCCGGTGAGCTTCAAGGGATCCCCCATCAGGTCAGGTCGACAAGTTCGGTGCGCCAGCTGCGCTTGGCCCGCCAGCCGAGCAGCCGCTCGGCCTTGGCGGTGGAGAAGGCGGGGTCGGCGCCGGTGAGGGCGGCTGCCGCGGCGGCCGTGCCGGGGTGGAAACGCGGCAGCAGGCCGGCCAGGGGCTCCCGGGCCAGGGCGTCGGCCGCGCCGGCGAAGAAGACCTCGCCGTTCGGGATCTCCGGCAGCGCGTCCAGCAGCCGCTCCACCATCTCGCCGCCGTCCCGGGCGTCCAGGTAGTTGAAGAGCGCCTGGCCGGACAGGGCGGGGTCGTTCAGCCGGTCGGAGATGGTGTGCCCGGTCTGCGTGGGCGCGCCGGCCCACTCCTCGGGGGCCACCACGAAGCACGGCCGGACCGCCGCGAACCGTACCCGGTCACCGGCGGCCCGGGCGAAGGTCCGCATGGTCTGTTCGGCCGCGGCCTTGGACAGGCTGTAGGCGTTCCACGGGCGCACCGGGTGGTCCTCGTCCAGCGGGAGATAGTCCGGAGCCCATCCGCCCGGCGCCCCGTAGCCGATCACCGTCGGGCTGCTGGCCACCACGAGCCGCTGCACCCCGCTGTGCGTCGCGGCCTGGCAGACGTTGAACGCGGCCTGGGTGTTCACCCGGTAGGTGAGTCCGTCGGTGCGGCCGAACGGGGTGGCGATGGCGGCCAGGTGGATGACGGCCTGCGGGCGGAATCGTGCCATCACCTCGAATGCCTGCCCCGCGTCCGCCAGATCGGCCGGCAGCACCGCGGCGCAGGCCCCGGGGTCACCGGGGGACAGGTCCACTCCGGTCACCTCGTGGCCTGCCGATACCAGCGCGGTCACGACGCTTCTCCCGAAGCGTCCTGCGCTGCCGGTTACGAGCACCTTCATGGATCTCCCCTCACGACTACAAGCGGTTGCAGAACCGTGGCGCAGGAAGAATGAAACGTCAATAGGGGCGACACGTACTTTTAACAACCGGTTGCAGGTTAGGGTGACTGCCGTGAGAGACGACTTCGGCTTCAGCACGGACGGCGCCCCGATCGGACGCCATGTCCTGACCGCCCCCGGCATCCGGGCACGGGTGCTCGATTACGGCTGTGTGATCCAGTCCCTGGAGGTCCCCGACCGCAGGGGCCACAGCGCCGACATCACCCTGGGCTTCGACTCCATGGCCGACTACGCCACCCGGAGCAGGTACTTCGGCGCGGTGGTCGGCCGGTTCGGGAACCGGATCGGCAACGCCCGCTTCACCCTGGACGGCCGGGAGTACCGGCTGCCCGCCAATCAGGGAACGAACAGCCTGCACGGCGGGGAGCACGGCTTCGACAAGCGGGTCTGGGAGGTGACGGAAGCGGCCTCCGACCGGCTGACGCTGACCCACCTCAGCCCGGACGGCGAGCAGGGCTACCCCGGGACCCTGCGGGCCCGGGTGACCTACACGGTGTCCGGCTCGGCCGAAGGCAGTGAGCTGCGCATCGACTACCACGCGACCACCGACGCGCCCACCCACGTCAACCTCACCAACCACGCCTACTTCAACCTGGCGGGCGGCGGTGACATCCACGGGCACGAACTGACCCTCGACGCCGGCCACTACCTCCCGGTCGACTCGCGGCTGCTGCCCACCGGAGAGCTCGCGCCCACGGCAGGCACCCCCTTCGACTTCCGCACCCCCCGCACCGTCGGGGAGCGCATCGGCGAGGACCACGAGCAGTTGAGGACGGCGGGCGGCTACGACCACTGCTTCGTCTTCGACTCGCCCGCCGGCGCGCTGCGGCCGGTCGGCCGGGTCCGGGAAGCGGGTTCCGGCCGGACCATGCAGGTTCTCACCACCGAGCCGGGTGTGCAGTTCTACTCCGGGAATATGCTCAAGGACGCCGAGTACGGGGAGGGAGCCGGCCTGTGTCTGGAGACCCAGCACTTCCCCGACTCACCGAACCGGCCGGAGTTCCCCACGACGGTGCTGCGCCCGGGTGAGGAGTACGTGTCGACCACGGTCTACCGGTTCGCGGTGGAGCGGGAAGCGGGGGAGGAGTCCACACAGTGGCCGTAACCATCCGGGAGGTGGCGCGGGCCACCGGGGTCCATGTGTCCACGGTGTCGCGGACGTTCTCCGCCCCGCACCTGGTCAACAACGAGACCCGGGAGCGGGTGCTCGCTGCCGCGACCGAGATGGGCTACCGGCCGAACCAGGCCGCCCGGGCGCTCACCACCGGGCGGACGCACAACATCGGACTCATCGTCTCCGACATCGCCAACCCGTTCTTCCCGCCACTGATCAAGGCGGCCCAGGCCTATGCCCGGGAGCGGGAGTACCACGTCTTCGTCGCCGACACGGACGAGGACCCGCAGGCGGAGGAGGAGTTGATCCAGACTCTCACCAAGCAGGTGGACGGAGTGGTTCTGGTCAGTCCGCGGCTGACCAACCAGGCGATCGAACGGATGGGTCTGGAGCTGCCCTTCGTCGTGGTGAACCGCCGGGTGCGAGGGCTTTCGGCGGTGCTGATGGACATCGGTCACGGCACCGCGCTGGCCGTCGAGCACCTGGCCGGGCTCGGCCACCGCCGGCTGGTTCTGCTGGGCGGTCCGCGTGCTTCCTGGACCAGCGAGCAGATGAAGAAGGCCGCGGTGGAGGCCGCCGGCCGCTGCGGGGTGGGGCTCGAGATCACCGGCCCGAACGCGCCGACCGAGGGCGGCGGCCTCGACGCGGCGGCCGAGGTCAGCGCCAGTGCGGCCACCGGGGTCATCGCGTACAACGACCTGGTCGCCATCGGTGTCATCGAGGGCCTGGGCGAACGGGGGATCGAGGTGCCGCGGGACGTCAGCGTGGTCGGCGTGGACGACACCGTTGCGGGGCGGCTGAACCGCCCCAAGCTCACCACGATCACCATGCCCACCCCGGCCGCGGGACGGACCGCGGTCGACCTGCTGCTGCAGGCTGTCGACGCCGGAGGCGGCCGGACCGCCGCGCAGGCCATCCTGGAGACCGGTCTCGTGGTCCGCGAGTCCACCGGCCCTCCCGCCTGACCCTTCTGCCCCGCCGGCCGGACCGGAGCCGCGGCTCCGGCCGGACCGCGTGGGACGCGACTCGGCCCGCCGCCCCCGCGCGCACCGGCGAAACACGCCCCGATGCGGCCGGATATTTTCTCCTTCCGGAGCCCCCCGCACCCCTCGGTGCCCCTGCGGGGAGCGGGAACTGAGGCAAGCCTTACGTGACGCACGGCATTGCGGCCGGTCAGGGCCCGGCTTGCCCGCTCGGAGCGAATTACGCAACAATGGCGTTGTGAAAACCTCCGGAGGGCTGCACGAGCGACAGGAACGGCGGACGGCTGCGACAGCCGCCGACGGATCCGCGCTGTCCGCGCCGGAGGAGCAGCTCGGCACCCGGCAGCGGGTGGCTCGTTCCATTCTCGACCACGGCCCGTCCACCGCGGCCGAGCTCGCCGTCCGGCTGGAGCTGACCCAGGCGGCGGTCCGCCGTCACCTGGACGCCCTGGTCGGTGAAGGCGTCGTGGAGCCCCGCGAGAAGCGGGTCTACGGCTCGCGCGGCCGAGGGCGGCCCGCGAAGGTCTTCACCCTGACGGACAGTGGCCGGGACGCTTTCGACCAGTCCTACGACGAGCTCGCAGTCGAGGCGCTGCGCTGGATTGCGCAGAGTGCCGGTGACGGGGAGCGCGGAGGCGCCGCCGTCCTGGCCTTCGCCAGGGCCCGGGCGAAAGCCCAGGCCGAGCGGTACCGCCCGGCTGTGGAGCAGGCCGCCTCCGACCGGCGCACCGAAGCGCTGGCCGAAGCGCTGTCCCGCGACGGGTACGCTGCTACCGCCCGCGCCGCACCGGCTTCCGCCGGTGAGCAGCTCTGCCAGCACCACTGCCCGGTGGCGCACGCCGCCGAGCGCTTCCCGCAGCTGTGCGAGGCGGAGACCGAAGCCTTCTCCCAGTTGCTGGGCACGCACGTGCAGCGGCTGGCCACCCTCGCCCACGGCGACGGGGTGTGCACGACTTTCGTACCGGACCGGCCGCCGGGCGCACCGGCCCCGTCCACCAAGACCACCGCATCATCACGCACCGCCGGGAGGAACCCCGCATGACGCTCCCCACGGAGACCGCCCACCCCGAACTCGAGGGCCTGGGCACCTACGAATACGGCTGGGCCGATTCCGACGCAGCCGGTGCCGCGGCCAAGCGCGGCCTCTCCGAGGAGGTCGTCCTCGACATCTCGGGCAAGAAGTCCGAGCCGGAGTGGATGCGCAAGCTGCGGCTCAAGGGCCTGAAGCTCTTCGAGAAGAAGCCCATGCCCAGCTGGGGCTCCGACCTCAGCGGCATCGACTTCGACAACATCAAGTACTTCGTGCGGTCCACCGAGAAGCAGGCACAGACCTGGGACGACCTGCCGGAGGACATCAAGAACACCTACGACAAGCTCGGCATCCCCGAGGCGGAGAAGCAGCGCCTGGTCGGCGGGGTGGCCGCGCAGTACGAGTCCGAGGTCGTCTACCACCAGATCCGCGAGGACCTGGAGGAGCAGGGCGTGCTGTTCCTGGACACCGACACCGCGCTCAAGGAGCACCCGGAGCTCTTCCAGGAGTACTTCGCGACGGTGATTCCGGCCGGTGACAACAAGTTCGCCGCGCTGAACACCGCCGTGTGGTCCGGCGGCTCGTTCATCTACGTGCCGAAGGGCGTGCACGTCGACATCCCGCTCCAGGCCTACTTCCGGATCAACACCGAGAACATGGGCCAGTTCGAGCGCACGCTGATCATCGTCGACGAGGACGCCTACGTGCACTACGTCGAGGGGTGCACCGCCCCGATCTACGACTCGGACTCGCTGCACTCCGCGGTCGTGGAGATCATCGTGAAGAAGGGCGGCCGCTGCCGCTACACCACGATCCAGAACTGGTCGAACAACGTCTACAACCTGGTGACCAAGCGCGCCGTCGCCTACGAGGGCGCGACGATGGAGTGGGTCGACGGCAACATCGGCTCCAAGGTCACCATGAAGTACCCGGCCATCTACCTGATGGGCGAGCACGCCAAGGGCGAGACGCTGTCCGTCGCCTTCGCGGGCGAGGGCCAGCACCAGGACGCCGGCGCCAAGATGGTGCACATGGCGCCCCGCACCTCCTCCAACATCGTCTCCAAGTCGGTGGCCCGGGGCGGCGGCCGCACCTCCTACCGCGGTCTCATCGAGATCGGGGAGGGCGCCGAGGGCTCCAAGTCCAACGTGCTGTGCGACGCGCTGCTGGTGGACACCGTCTCCCGCTCCGACACCTACCCCTACGTCGACGTCCGCGAGGACGACGTGACGATGGGCCACGAGGCCACCGTCTCCAAGGTCAGCGACGACCAGCTCTTCTACCTGATGAGCCGCGGCATGACCGAGAACGAGGCCATGGCGATGATCGTGCGCGGTTTCGTGGAGCCGATCGCCAAGGAGCTGCCCATGGAGTACGCCCTGGAGCTGAACCGGCTGATCGAGCTGCAGATGGAAGGCGCGGTCGGCTGACGGCGCCCCTGACACCCGCAGACCCCTCATTGCAGAAAGCGAGCACGACCACAGCCATGGCTGACGCCCAGACTATTCCGGCGGGTGCGAACACCACCGGATCGATCGCGGTGGCCGCCGAGTCCACCGTCGCCACCAGGATGAGCACATCGCCGTCCTTCGATGTGGCGGACTTCCCGGTACCCCACGGCCGCGAGGAGGAGTGGCGGTTCACCCCGCTGTCCCGACTTCGGGGCCTGCACGACGGCACCGCCGTGCCCTCGGGCGTCGTCAAGGCGGAGATCGACGCCCCCGCCGGGGTGACGGTCGAGACCGTCGCCCGCGACGACGCCCGGATCGGACGGGCGGGCAAGCCCGTCGACCGGGTCGCCGCGCAGGCGTTCAGCTCCTTCGAGAAGGCCACGGTCGTGTCGGTGCCCGCCGAGGCGGTGCTCACCGAGCCGGTCCGGGTCGCCCTGCACGGCGAGGGCGGCGTGTCCTACGGGCACACCGTGTTCGAGCTGGGCGCCTTCGCCGAGGCCGTCATCGTCATCGACCACACCGGCGACACCGTCCGGGCGGCCAACGTCGAGTACGTGCTGGGAGACGGCGCGAAGCTGACGGTCGTCTCCGTCCAGGACTGGGACAGCACTGCGGTGCACTGCGCCCAGCACAACGCGCTGGTCGGCCGGGACGCCTCCTTCAAGTCCGTCGTGGTGACCTTCGGCGGTGACCTGGTGCGCCTGCACCCGCGGGTCGACTACGCGGGCCCCGGTGGCGAGGCCGAGTTCTACGGCCTTTACTTCACCGACAACGGCCAGCACCACGAGCACCGGCTCTTCGTCGACCACGAGGCACCCAACTGCCGCAGCAACGTGGTCTACAAGGGCGCGCTGCAGGGCCGGGACGCCCGCGCGGTGTGGATCGGCGACGTGCTGATCCGGGCCGCCGCCACCGGCACCGACACCTACGAGCTCAACCGCAACCTCGTGCTCACGGACGGCGCCCGGGTCGACTCGGTGCCCAACCTGGAGATCGAGACCGGCGAGATCGTCGGCGCCGGGCACGCTTCGGCCACCGGCCGCTTCGACGACGAGCAGTTGTTCTACCTGATGGCCCGCGGCATCCCGCAGGACGAGGCCCGCCGCCTCGTGGTGCGGGGCTTCTTCGCCGAGCTGCTGCAGCAGATCGGCGTGCCGGACGTCGAGGAGCGGCTGGCCGCCAAGCTGGAGGCCGAGCTGAAGGCGTCCGTCGGATGACCGCCGACAGCGTCGCAGGGTACGAGCAGGTCTGCCTGCTGGGTGACCTCGAGGAGGACACCCCCAAGCGTGTGGAGATAGCCGGCACGCCCGTCTCCGTCGTCCGGACGGAGGGCGAGGTCTACGCGGTGAGCGACATCTGCTCGCACGCGAACGTCTCGCTCTCCGAGGGCGAGGTGGAGGACTGCATGATCGAGTGCTGGCTGCACGGCTCGATGTTCGACCTGCGGACGGGCAAGCCCTCGGGCCTGCCCGCCACCCGCCCCATTCCCGTATATCCCGTAAAGATCGAAGGAGACGGCCCCGGCGCGGCTGTGCTCGTCTCCGTCACCCAGGAGTCCTGAGTTCCCTATGGCAACGCTTGAGATCCACGACCTGCACGTCTCCGTAGAGGGCGACACCGGCCCCACGGAGATCCTGAGCGGTGTCGACCTGACCGTGAAGCAGGGCGAGACGCACGCCATCATGGGCCCCAACGGCTCCGGCAAGTCCACCCTCGCCTACTCGCTGGCCGGGCACCCGAAGTACACCGTCACCGGCGGCACCGTGCGCCTCGACGGCGAGGACGTCCTGGAGATGTCCGTCGACGAGCGTGCCCGGGCCGGTCTGTTCCTCGCCATGCAGTACCCGACCGAGATCCCCGGGGTGTCGGTCTCCAACTTCCTGCGCACCTCCGCCACCGCCATCCGCGGCGAGGCCCCCAAGCTGCGGACCTGGGTGAAGGAGGTCAAGGAGGCCATGGCGCGCCTCGAGATCGACCCGGCCTTCGCCGAGCGCAACGTCAACGAGGGCTTCTCCGGCGGTGAGAAGAAGCGCCACGAGATCCTCCAGCTGGAGCTGCTGCGGCCGAGGATCGCGGTCCTCGACGAGACCGACTCCGGTTTGGACATCGACGCACTGCGCGTGGTCTCCGAGGGCGTCAACCGGGTGCGGGAGAGCGGTGAGGTCGGTACTCTGCTGATCACGCACTACACCCGTATTCTCCGGTACATCACCCCCGATCACGTGCACGTCTTCGCCAAGGGGCGCATCGTGAAGTCGGGCGGCCCCGAGCTCGCCGACGAGCTGGAGGCCGAGGGCTACGAGAAGTACGTGAAGGGCGGCGTGGCTTCGTGATCGACACGTGTGCGGCTGCCGCCGGGCAGCTCACCACCGACCACCGCGGGCTCCCCGCGGACAGAGCACCGAACGGAGGATGTGGGGCGTGACACATCTGCCTGGCCTCCTCGACACCGAGGCGATCCGCAAGGACTTCCCGATCCTGGACCGGGTCGTGCACGACGGCGAGAAGCTCGTGTACCTGGACAACGCGGCGACCTCGCAGAAGCCGCGTCAGGTGCTGGACGCGCTGAACGCCTACTACGAGCGGCACAATGCCAACGTGCACCGTGGCGTGCACGTGCTCGCCGAGGAGGCCACGGCGCTGTACGAAGGCGCGCGGGACAAGGTTGCCGCCTTCATCAACGCTCCCAGCCGCGACGAGGTGATCTTCACCAAGAACGCCTCGGAGTCGCTGAACCTCGTCGCGAACATGCTCGGATGGGCGGAAGAGCCCTACCGCGTGGACGCCGAGACCGAGATCGTCATCACCGAGATGGAGCACCACTCCAACATCGTTCCCTGGCAGCTGCTCTCGCAGCGCACCGGTGCGAAGCTGAAGTGGTTCGGTCTCACCGACGACGGCCGGCTGGACCTGTCGAACATCGACGAGGTCATCACCGAGCGCACGAAGATCGTTTCGTTCACCCTGGTCTCCAACATCCTGGGCACCCACAACCCGGTCGAGACGATCGTGCGGCGTGCCCAGGAGGTGGGTGCCCTGGTGCTCCTCGACGCCTCCCAGGCCGCCCCGCACATGGTGCTGGACGTCCAGGCGCTGCAGGCCGACTTCGTGGCCTTCACCGGTCACAAGATGTGCGGCCCCACCGGCATCGGCGTGCTGTGGGGACGCCAGGAGCTGCTGGAGGACCTGCCGCCGTTCCTCGGCGGCGGCGAGATGATCGAGACCGTCTCGATGCATTCCTCGACCTACGCCCCCGCTCCGTACAAGTTCGAGGCCGGCACCCCGCCCATCGCGCAGGCCGTGGGCCTGGGCGCGGCGGTGGACTACCTCTCCGCCATAGGCATGGACAGGATCGCCGCCCATGAGCAGGCGATCACCGCGTACGCGCTGGAGCGCCTGGCCACCGTGCCCGGCCTGCGGGTCATCGGCCCGCCGACGGCGGAGGACCGCGGAGCGGCGATTTCCTTCGCGCTCGGCGACATCCACCCGCACGACGTGGGCCAGGTGCTCGACGAGCGCGGCATCGCGGTCCGGGTCGGACACCACTGCGCGCGTCCGGTCTGCCTGCGCTACGGAATTCCCGCGACCACCCGGGCGTCGTTCTATCTGTACTCCACACCCGGCGAGGTCGACGTCCTCGTCGAGGGTCTGGAGTACGTACGGAACTTCTTCGGATGAGGGGCCTGACGTGAAGCTGGATTCCATGTACCAGGACGTGATCCTGGACCACTACAAGCATCCGCACGGGCGGGGGCTGCGGGACGGCGACGCCGAGGTGCACCACACCAACCCGACCTGTGGGGACGAGATCACCCTGCGGGTGAAGCTGGACGGGGAGATCGTCAGCGACATCAGCTACGACGGGCAGGGCTGCTCCATCAGCCAGGCCAGCGCCTCCGTCCTCAACGAGCTGGTGGTCGGCAAGAAGCTCGACGAGGCATGGCAGGTCCACGGTGCATTCCTGGAGCTGATGCAGTCCCGGGGCCGGCTGGAGCCGGACGACGCGATGGAGGAGCGGCTGGAGGACGCGGTCGCGTTCGCCGGAGTCTCGAAGTACCCGGCGCGCGTCAAGTGCGCCCTGCTGAGCTGGATGGCCTGGAAGGACGCGACCGCCTGGGCCCTGGGCGAAGCCGCAGAGAAGAAGTCCGTATGAGCCACGGGCACAACCGCACGTCCGCCTCGGCGGGAGAAGCGAACGGAAGGGGTGCTGCATGAGCGACACCGCGATCAAGCCGGCCTCGGAGGACGAGGTCCGTGAGGCGCTGTACGACGTCGTCGACCCGGAGCTGGGTATCGACGTGGTCAACCTCGGCCTCATCTACGGCGTACACGTCGACGAGGACAACGTGGCCACCATCGACATGACGCTCACTTCGGCGGCCTGTCCGCTGACCGACGTCATCGAGGACCAGGCCAAGACCGCCACCGAGGGGCTCGTCAAGGAGCTCAAGATCAACTGGGTCTGGATGCCCCCGTGGGGGCCGGACAAGATCACCGACGACGGACGCGACCAGCTCCGCGCGCTCGGTTTCAACGTCTGAGACCCGCCCGCTCCGGCGGGGGGAACCACGCGATCACGGCCGTGCCCCGCCGCCCTGCGGCGGGGCACGGCCGTGTGCTGCCCGGCGGCCGGCAGCCAGGGCCGCCGGAGGGGCGGCAGGAACGGTTCTCACGACACACCTCCAAGCAGCCGCGTCACCGTCCTGCCGCCCGGTCGTCGAGCGGGACCGTTGTGTACGGTTGTACACATGGTCTACGTGACGCTGGCCGGGGCGATCCTGGCGGAAATACTGGGCACCACGGTCATGAAGTACAGCGACGGCTACACCAAGCTGTGGCCGACGCTGGGGAGCCTGGCCGCCTACGGGGTCGCCTTCACGCTGCTCGCGCAGACGCTGAAGACCATGGACATCGGGGTGGCCTACGCGATCTGGGCCGGAGCCGGGACCGCGCTGATCGCCGCCATCGGCATGCTCTTCCTCAGTGAGGCCGTCACACTGACCCGGCTGGCCGGCGTCGGGCTGGTGATCGCCGGCGTCGTGGTGCTGAACATCGGAAGCACCCACTGATGGCCCGCAGGTACGACCCCGACCGCCGGGAGCGCATCGTCAGCGCGGCCGTCCGGGTGGTGGGGGAGCGCGGCATCGCCGGGCTCAGCCACCGGGCGGTGGCCGCCGAGGCGGACGTGCCGCTCGGCTCCACCACGTATCACTTCAGCAGTCTGGACGATCTCCTGGTCGCCGCGCTGCGGCAGGTGAACGACGGCTGGCTGGCCCGGGTGGCCGCATGGGTCGAAGGGGTGGACCCGGGCGTCCCGCTCGCCGACGAGACGGCCCGCTTCGTGGCGGAGTCCCTGGCCGGGGAGCGCTCCCGGGTCGAGCTGGAGTACGAGCTCTACTTCGCCGGGCTGCGCCGCACCGCGGTGCGCCCGCTGGCCGCGCAATGCCTGGACGACATGGCCGCCCTGCTGCGGAACCTGGTCCCGGACGAGGCCACCGCCCGGGCCATGGTCGCCCTGCTGGACGGACTGATGCTCCAGTTGGTGCTGACCGGCAGACCGTGCGATCCCGAGCAGGTCAGTGCGGCGTTCGGGCGGCTGATACCGGTCGGCGGGACCGGTTCGCCTTCGCCGAGGGCAGCCGGTTAGCGTTTGACCATGACCGCTGCCACTGACACCACTCCCACCGGCGCCGTCGCCGCCGGGCTCGCCACCCTCACCACCGACGGGACCGTGCTGGACACCTGGTTCCTGTCCCCCGAGATTGTCACCGCCGCCGGTCAGGAGGACCTGGGCCCGTCCGGTACCGAGCGGCTGAGCCCGGAACGCGCCGCCGAGCTGCTCGGCCCGGACGCCGCGGCGCAGGCGCTCGGCCCGGACCCGCTGCGGGGGGTCGAGGTCGTCGCGGTTCGCACCGTCATCGCCTCGCTGGACGAGAAGCCGGCCGACGCCTACGACGCCTACCTCCGGCTGCACCTGCTGAGCCACCGGCTGGTCCGGCCGCACGGGCAGAACCTGGAGGGCGTGTTCGGCCTGCTGGCCAATGTCGCCTGGAGCAACCTGGGTCCGGTCGCGGTGGACCGGGTGGAGCAGGTCCGGCTCGCCGCCCGGGCGGCCGGCACGCCGCTGCTGGTGACCAGTGTGGACAAGTTTCCGCGGATGACCGACTACGTGGTGCCGTCGGGCGTGCGCATCGCCGACGCCGACCGGGTCCGGCTCGGTGCCCACCTGGCCGCCGGCACCACCGTGATGCACGAGGGCTTCGTCAACTTCAACGCCGGCACGCTCGGCTCGTCCATGGTCGAGGGCCGGATCAGCGCCGGCGTCGTGGTGGGCGACGGCTCGGACATCGGCGGCGGTGCGTCGATCATGGGGACACTGTCCGGCGGCGGAAAGCAGACCATCGCCATCGGCGAGCGCTGCCTGCTCGGAGCCGAGGCCGGCATCGGGATCTCGCTCGGTGACGACTGCATCGTGGAGGCCGGTCTCTACGTGACCGCGGGCACCCGCGTCACCCTGCCGGACGGCCAGGTCGTCAAGGCGGTGGAACTGTCCGGCGCCGACAACCTGCTGTTCCGCCGCAACTCCACCTCCGGTGCCGTCGAGGCTCTGCAGCGCACCGGCTCCTGGGGCGGCCTGAACGCGGCACTGCACCACAACGACTGACCTGCTCCCGGTCGGCGCTGCTC
The DNA here is from genome assembly GCF_028200735.1 of Streptomyces sp. ACA25. Lineage (GTDB taxonomy): Bacteria > Actinomycetota > Actinomycetes > Streptomycetales > Streptomycetaceae > Streptomyces. The sequence goes on along the minus strand of NZ_JAQKPV010000007.1, from coordinate 72,984 downwards.
CAGCGGCGCGCAGCCGCCCGGAATCGTCGCCCCCGGCCGAGGCCCGGGGGCGACGATTCCGCCGTCTACGGCCGGAAGCGCAGCACCTGCGGGTCGTGGTCGCTGGCCTGGTCGGCGAATTCCGCGTTCAGGTGCACGATGTCGTAGTCGAAACGCCGGATCCCCGGTGAGACCAGAATCTGGTCCAGGGTCTGCGAGTTGCCCTGGAACACGTAGCTGTAGCGCTCCCCGGGGGGGAGCGAGAGGGCGGCGCTGCGCAGTGCGCCGCCCGCCGTCAGAGCCGAGGTGGTGGCGGAGAACTCGAAGTCGTTGATGTCACCGAGGACAATGACGTTCGCCTGCTTCTGCACCGACAGAATGTCTTTGACGAAGGTGTTGACGGACTCCGCCTGCAACAGACGCTGGGCTTCGGTCGTGCGGTTCGGTGGCTGGAAGCGTGCGTACAGCGGCTGGTCGCCGCCCTTGGAGTTGAAGTGGTTGGCGACCACGATCACCGGCCTGCCGCGGAAGGTGAACTCGCCGGCCAGTGGTTTCCGGCTGCGCTCCCAGGCGTCGCTGAGGGGGTCGACCCGGCCGGGGGAGTGGGTCAGTGCCGCCCTGCCCCGCTCCTTCCGTACTCCTGTCGGGGTGGTGGCGTCACCGCCGGGCCGGTCGGTGAACGAGACCCGCTCCGGATTGAAGAGGTAGACGTTCCGGATGTTGCCTCCGGGCTGGCCGCCGTCCTGTCCGTCCTCCGGGTCGATGCCCCGCCACTCGTAGCGCGGCCCGCCCGCCGCGACGATCGCATCGGTGAACATCCGGAGAGTCAGCGTGGCGCTGACCGTACCGTCGTCGACCGGGCCGGTGTTGTCCTGGATCTCCTCCAGGGCGAGGATGTCGGGGGAGGCCAGATGGTCGACGACGCCCTCGGCGAGCCGGTCGAACTTGACCTGGTCGTTCCCCGGGTGCAGATTCTCGACGTTGTAGGTGCCGACCGCCAGCTCGGTGCGGTGCTGGGGACGGGTGCGCTCCCGCTCCAGGCCGCCCGGCCGCACCTCGCCGAGCTCGCGTGCGGCGATCTTGTACCCCCCGAACTGGTCGAAGTCCAGGGGACCTTCGGTGATCCCGGTCAGGACGTCACCGGTGTTCGCGGCCGGGAAGGGCTCTTCGGCCGCCGGGGTCAGGGACTGCACCTTCAGACGCCCGGAGTTCTGGTCCTCGTAGGAGCGGTACACCGTGCCGCCGCGGGGGGTCGGGTTCTGTTCCGGCTTCAGCGTCACCCACAGCTCGTGGTACTGCGTGCTGGGGCCCACCACCCGTGCGTCCGTGAAACGGACGTTCATTCCTTCGAGTGATTCGTACAGGTCGAGCGCGTAGGTGTCCGGACGGAGCTCCAGGTGTTCGATGCTCCCGTCCTGCCCGGGATCGCCCTGCGGGGCGAACGTGCCGGGAACGGTGTCCGGACCGAGCACGACGGGCGGCGGAAGCTCGTTGCCGGAGGACAGTACGGTCACGGCGGGTCCGGACAGCTGGGTCACCGAGGTCAGACCTGCGCCTGCTCCGCCCGGGTAGTACTCCCCGACCCGGCCGGAGACGAGCACCTCGTCACCCACCGACACCTGTGGAGCCGAGCCGGTGAAGACGAAGAGGCCCTCGCTGGTGGCGGGGTCGTCGTCGGGCCGCGGGTCCTGCATCCAGAAGCCGCGGGAACCGTAGGTGCGGACCCCCGTGACGATGCCGTGGACATCAGTGGCCTCTTCCCCGGCGTAGGGCGATATCCGGGTGGTGCCCTGGATGTCGTGGATGCGGACGTCGCCGGCCGCGGTGTCCGGGCCGGAGCGCAACCCTGCGGCGGAGGACGGCGGGGCCAGCAGGGTGGAGCACAGGGCGGCGACGCTGAGAGCGCCGACCGCCGCGCCGCGGCGTGGCAGACGGCGGGATCGGGCGGCTGGGGTGGGGGGCAAGTCAACCTCCGGCGAACACGGGTGCGGCGACACTTCTACGCGCGTAAAGCTCCCCCAGTGCGGGGTACTTGTCAACGGACCCCGGGGGGCGGTGGGGCGGCGTTCCGGTGAACCGGACGTGCGGGCGGAAACGTGTCTAGGCTGGGACCTTCACAGCCCTCCCCCGCTAGGAGCCCACCGTCATGTCCGGTGACGACCGTCCCACCGTGCCGCCCGTGCGGCTGCCCTCCGACGCCGAGCTCGCCCGGGACGCCCTCGCCGCACCGCTGCTCTCCCGTGCGGTGCGGCTCGCCCGCTGGGCGGAGCCCGGTGTCCCGGTCGGAGCCGGCGGTGAGCTGCTGACCGCCGGACTGCGGGAGGCGGTCGGCCGGCTCGGTCTGGACGCCGGGCGGGACGGCGCCGCATTCACCGCCGAGGCATGGAACTTCGCGGTCGACACCGGGCTGGTGGAGATCGAGGAGACCGGTGAGCCCGGGGCCGCGTCCGGGGCGGAGACCGCGAGACCGGAGGGCGAATCCGAGGCCGCGATCGGCACCGCCGCGCCGGGCGAGGAGCTGACCAGGCTGACCGCCGGCGCTCCGGATGACGTGCTGGAGGTCTGGCTCGGTGGTCTGGACGCCGTACTGTCCGACGCCTCCACCCCGAGCTTCGAGGAGCTGATCGGGGACCTCGACGGTGCGCTCGGTGCGGACGGTCGGATCGACCCGGCGGCGATCGATCTCGGCGCCCTGGACTGGGACCCGGACCAGGAAAGCGACTTCCTCGACGGTGCGCTGAGCAATCTCTACCTGCTCGCCGCCACGGACGAGACGGTGGCAGCGGGCGCCATGGTTCCGCTCCCGGTGGTCGCCGCCTCCATGGTGGTTCCCGAGGACATGGACGAGCCCTCCGACAGCGTGCTGGAGGAGGTCTCCGCGACGATGATGAAGCTGGACGGGCAGTTCCGCGTCCTCGCCGACACCGGCGCACTGGACTACCATCCGGTCGATGACGCGCTGATCCTGGACGAGCAGGACGGGGACCCCGGGCCCGGAGTGACGGAGGACGAGGACGAGGACCTCACCCGGTACGGCCAGGTGCGGCTGACCCCGCTCGGGCTGTACGGGGTCCGGCAGCGGATGCTCGACGCCGGGCTGGAGGCCCCGGCCGTCGGCGATCTCTCCGAGGAGGATGCCGGGACGCTGCTGGGGGTGCTCGGGCGCCATCCCGAGACGGCGGCCCGCGCGGAGGCCGAACAGTGGCTGGACGGCCGGGACCAGCTGGCCGCTGCCCGTGACCTGCTGGCCGCTGCCCGCGGCACTGATCCGGAGGGCCCCGCCCGGCGGCTGAGCTGCCAGCTGGTGATGTCCTTGATCGGCGGAGGGGCGGAGCCCGCGGTCCGTGAGGTCCTCGACGACAGCGAGCTGGGGGGCCTCGCCCGGGTCTGGCTCAGTGAGCGAGGGGCGTCCGAAGTGCCCCTGCCGTCCGAGGACATGATTTTCTGGCTGACCATCGACACCCTCGCCGCCCAGCTGTCCCTGTTCGCCGGCGAGGAGGACCCGGTGGAACTGCGTGAGCTGGTGCAGGGTCTGGTGGACCAGCACAGCGGGTTCTTCGACCGGGCCAGGCGCACCGACCACCCCGCGGTGGTCGAGGTGCTGGAGTCCATGGGGCGTCTGCACCCGGACAAGCAGGTGGCCAAAGAGGCCCGCAGGGCGGCGTTCAAGGCCCGCGCCCGCACCTGACGGGGGGCCCGGCTGTCCCCGCCCGCCGAACCGGTTGCGGTGGGCCGGACGGGCAGGCGTTCCGGAACCGGCCGGGAAGCGGTCGGGCAAGAGGGAGAGAGAGCAGCAGATGAGTGCAGTGTCCGGTCGGGTGCAGGGCACGGTGTCGCAGGAGTTCGAGCCGGTCCGGGAGGCCTTCGCCGCCGTCCTGCGGGAACGCCCGGACCACGCCGCGCAGGTCGCGGTCTTCGCCGACGGCGTGCCGGTGGCCGACCTGTGGGGTGGCCCCGATCTCGCCGGGGACGCCCTGCTCGGCGTCTTCTCCTCGTCCAAGGGCGCAGCCGCCCTGGTCGCGGCCCTGCTGCTGCAGGACGGCATCCTCGATGCGGACCGTGAGGTGTCCTACTACTGGCCGGAGTTCGCTGCCGAGGGCAAGGACACCGTGAAGCTGTGGGAGCTGCTCTCCCATCGCGCGGGCGCGGTGGGCACCGAGGCGGGCTTCTCCCTGGAGGAGCTGGCCGACGACCGGACTGTCGCCGAGCGGGTCGCCGCGCACCGTCCGTACTGGCGTCCCGGCTCCGCCTTCGGTTACCACGGCGTCACCCTCGGCGCACTGCTCGGTGAGGTCGTGCTGCGGACCACCGGAAGGTCGCTCCAGGAGTGCTTCGAGCAGCAGTTCCAGCGGCCCCTGGGTCTGGAGTTCTTCCTCGGCCTGCCGGAGCGGTACGAGCCGCGGGTGGCCGGCATCCTGCCGATGCGGCCCACTCCGGAGCAGCGCCGGCAGTGGGAGGCGGCTCTCCCGGTGCCCGACAGCCTGGGTGCGATCGCCGCCAACCTGCACCATCCCGGGGTCCCCGCTCTGGAGGAGCTCCCCAACCACCGCGTCATCAGGGCAGCCGGCCCGGCGTCCTTCGGCGGCGTGGGCAGCGCCCGGGGGCTGGCCCGGATGTATGCCGCGGCGGTCAGCGGAGTGGACGGCCGGCCCCCGCTGCTGGCCGGGGAGACCGTCGCCCGGATCGCCCAGCCGCACTCGGCCGGCCACGACCTGGTGCTGCACATGCACCGCGTCTACGGCCTCGGATTCATGGTGGACCTGCCCTCCCAGGGGGCCGGGGCCTTCGGCCATGACGGTGCCGGGGGTTCGATGGGCTTCGCCGATCCGCGCAGCGGCCTGGCGTTCGGCTATGTGCGCCGCCGCTTCCCGTACCCGGGTGGCGCGGGGCCGGAAGCCGCACGGCTCGCGGCGGTCGCCCGCCGCTGCGCGCTGGCCGCCCGTGGCGCGACTCCGGCGCCCGGCACGGACTGACCGCCCGGCGGGGCCACCGGCACGTCCGCGGCACGCTCCCGGGCGGCCGGCCCCGGGAGTATCCGGCCCGGTGGTATCCGGTCCCTGGGAGTACCGGACCGGCTGCGCTCCGGATCCGGCCTCGCGTACCGGCTCGCCGGAACGGCTCGATTGGATAACGGAGCGGCATCGGGTGGTCCGGAGAAACCTGGAGGAAATCTTTGAGCAGGGAGAATCCCTCCGTTCGCACTCCCCGTCACCCAGCGCCGAAGGTCCCCGATGCCGAAACCGCCCGAATCCTCTGAGCCGGCCGCAGCACCGGAGACGTCCGGCCCGGACGGCCGCTCCGCACACCTGCGGCGTGTCGACGAGTTCTTCCAGATCTCCGCACGCGGCACCACCTTCGCCCGGGAGAGCCGCGGCGGCCTGGTCACGTTCTTCACCATGGCCTACATCCTGGTGCTCAACCCGATCATCCTGGGCGGCGCCCAGGATGTGAACGGGGACGTCCTCGATTTCGGTCAGCTGGTGACCGTCACCGCGCTGGTGGCGGCGATGATGACGGTGCTGATGGGCGTCACCGCGAACCTGCCGCTGGCGCTCGCCGCCGGGCTCGGGCTCAACGCCATGGTGGCCTACCAGATCGCCCCGCTGATGACCTGGCCCGAGGCCATGGGACTGGTGGTGCTCGAGGGCATCCTGATCTGTGTGCTCGCCGCCACCGGGCTGCGCGAAGCGGTGATGCACGCCATCCCGCTCCAGCTGAAGCAGGCGATCAGCGTGGGCATCGGCCTGTTCATCGCCTTCATCGGTTTCATCAACGCCGGTTTCGCCACCCGGATCCCGGGTGAGGAGGGCTCGGTGCCGGTGGAGCTGGGCACCGGCGGGCAGCTGGCGGGCTGGCCGGTGTTCGTCTTCACCCTCGGTGTGCTCCTCACCCTGGCCCTGCTGGCCCGCCGGGTGAAGGGCGCCATCCTGCTGAGCATCGTCGCCATGACGGTGCTGGCCGTCGTCATCCACGCGCTCGCCGACATCGACGACAGTGAGTGGGGCCTCACGGTGCCCGAGGTGCCGGCCCAGCTGGTCGCCGCCCCGGACTTCGGCCTGGTGGGCGCCTTCAGCCTCTTCGGAGCCATCGGGCAGGTCAGCATCATCACCGTGGTGCTGCTCGTCTTCACTCTCTTCCTGACCGACTTCTTCGACACCATGGGAACGGCCGTGGGCGTCACCAACAAGGCCGGACTCCTGGACGAGCAGGGCCGCGTCCCGCGCCTGGGCCGGCTGCTCTTCGTGGACGGGCTGGCCACGGTGGCCGGCGGCGCCGCCTCGGCGTCCTCCAACACCTCCTACGTGGAGTCCGCGGCGGGCGTCGGTGAGGGCGCGCGGACCGGCTTCGCGAACCTTGTCACCGGCGGTCTGTTCGTCCTGGCGCTGTTCTTCGCGCCGCTGGCCGCCGTGGTGCCGTCACAGGCCGCCGCTCCTGCCCTGGTCGCCGTCGGGTTCCTGATGATGACTCAGGTCAGCCGCGTGGACTGGGCCCACTACGACCTGGCGATTCCCGCCTTCGTCACCATCGCCGTGATGCCGTTCACCTACTCGATCACCAATGGCATCGGCGCCGGCTTCATCGCCTACGTGGTGGTGAAGGTGGTGGTCGGCAAGGCCCGCGAGGTGCACTGGCTGCTGTGGGCGACTTCCGCGCTGTTCGTCGTCTACTTCGCGATCAATCCGATCGAGCAGCTCCTCGGCGTGCGCTGACCCCGCTGCTGGCGTGGAAGTCTCCCGGCGCACGGGGTGCTGCCGGCGGACGAGTCGCCCGGTCCATTTGCTCTGCGGATGCCCCAGGGGGCGGGGTCTTCCTCCGGTGCGGTGGCCGCCGCCTTCCAGCCGGTGTCCTCGGGGCGCAGGGCGCTGCGCAGGAAGGCGGTGGTGAGGAGCGCGTTCGCCTGCAACCGCTTGCAGGAGGGCGCGGTCCCCTATAGGGTCCGGGCAGGCATTCGCATGTGCAGATACCGTTCGTGATTTCGAACAGCCCTGTCCAGCAGAGGAGTACGCGGTGGCAGAAGCAGTGTGGAGCGTGGACCCGCGAACCGGGGAACAGCGGGAGCAGGTCGGCACCGAGTCGACTGCCGCCGATGTCGACGCGGCCGTCCGGGGAGCCGCCGCGGCTGTCCCGGGGCTCGCCGGCCGGGACGCCAGGATCGCGCTGCTGCGGGCGGCCGCGGACCGGCTGGAGGCCGAGGCGGAGGAGATCGTGCGGACCGCCGATGCCGAGACCGCGCTGGGCGGACCCCGGCTGCGGGGTGAGCTCGGCCGGACCACCGGCCAACTGCGGGCGTTCGCCGACGAGGTGGCCGACGGCGGCTTCCTCGGCGTCATCATCGACCACGCCGACGCGACCCTCACCCCGCCCCGGCCGGACCTGCGCCGCTACCGTGTCCCGCTGGGACCCGTGGCCGTGTACGCCGCCTCCAACTTCCCACTGGCCTTCTCCGTACCGGGCGGAGACACTGCCAGCGCGCTGGCCGCGGGCTGCCCCGTCGTGGTGAAGGCCCACCCCGGCCATCCGGCCACCTCCGCGCTCTGCGGAGCCGCGCTGCGCCGGGCCGCGGCGGACGCAGGCCTGGACGAGAACACCGTCAGCGTGGTGTACGGCTTCGACGCCGGGGTCGAGCTCGTCCAGCACCCCCTGGTGGCTGCCGCGGGGTTCACCGGATCGGTGCGCGGGGGCCGGGCCCTGTTCGACCTCGCCGCCGCACGCCCGGTGCCCATCCCGTTCCACGGAGAGCTCGGCAGCCTCAACCCGGTCGTGATCACCCCGGCCGCAGCAGAGGAGCGTGCCGACGGAATCGGTGCCGGCCTCGCCGGGTCGATGACGCTCGGCACCGGGCAGTTCTGCACCAAGCCGGGGCTCGTCCTCGCCCCGGAGGGCACCGCGGGTGACGCGCTGCTGAAGGCGCTGGGTGAGCGCGTCGCCGAGGCCGCCGAGGGGGTGCTCCTCGACGGCCGGATGCGGGACGCCTTCCTGGAGGGGGTCCGCGCCCGCACCGCCCTGCCGGAGGTGGACGCGCCGGTCGCCGCGGGAACGGGCACCGCGCCGCGCGGCGTCACCCCGGGATTCCTCACCGTTCCCGCCGCACGGCTGGCCCAGGACGGACCGCACGAGCTGCTGCTGGAGGAGTGCTTCGGCCCGCTCACCGTCGTCGCCCGGTACCGGAGCCCCGAGGAGGTCAGTGCCGTCCTGTCCCGGCTGCCCGGCAACCTGACCGCCACCCTGCACCTCGGCGACCAGGAAAGCGCGGACGGCGGTGAGGACGCCGTACGGTTGCTGGCCGAGCTCACCCCGGTCGCCGGCCGGGTGCTGGTCAACGGCTGGCCCACCGGCGTCGCCGTCGCCGCCGCGCAGCAGCACGGCGGCCCCTACCCGGCGACCACCTCCACCTCCACCTCGGTCGGTGCCACCGCCGTCGAGCGCTGGCTGCGCCCGGTGACCTATCAGGACACCCCCGAGGCGCTGTTGCCGCCGGAGCTGCGTGCGGACAACCCGCTCGGCCTGCCGCGGCGGGTCGACGGGCAACGGGAGGGCTGACCGCACTTCCGGGGCCCCGGCTGCGGCAGTCGGGGGATTCGGCTCGGCCGTATGTGCGGAGGTGGCATGGCGTTCACTTTGTCGGCCTCCCTGCTTCACTGACGGCTCCTAGCCTCGCGGCAACACCCCTTCACCCCCCGTTGCCGCGGGGCCACGAGCACAGTGAGGACGGCCGATGTCAGCACAGCGCCCGGCGTTTCCCGAGACCGACCCGGACGAGATCAGCTCCAACCCTTCCGGAAACCGGTCGTTCCGGGAGGTCGTGGAGACACACATGTCCCGCCGCGCGGCCCTCCGTGGCGGCACCGCGGCCGCCGCGGCGTTTCTCTCCGCAGGATCCCTTCTCGGCACCGGTCAGGCCGCCGCCGTCGGCCGACCGGAGAGCATGGCGGGGGCCCGCCCGGGTTCCGGGAAGAGCGGCCTGCTCGGCTTCGCGCCGGTCCCCACCTCCACCGCCGACACCGTCGTGGTCCCCGAGGGATACGAGGTGCGGACCCTGATCCCCTGGGGCACTCCGCTCCGGCCGGGCGGCCCCGCCTGGCGGAAGGACGGCTCCAACACGAGCGCCGAACAGGCCCAGCAGATCGGCATGCACCACGACGGCATGCACTTCTTCCCGCTCGGACGCGGCCGGGAGGGCAACCGGCGGGGGTTGCTGGTGCTCAACCACGAGTACGTCGACCAGCGGCTGCTGTTCCCCGACGGACCCGAGGAGATGACCGCGGACAAGGTCGCCAAGGCGCTGGCCGCGCACGGTGTCAGCGTGGTGGAGATCGCCCTCGTCGACGGCGAGTGGCAGGTCGTCGACTCCCGCTACGCCCGCAAGGTCACCGGCTCCACCCCGGTCGAGTTCTCCGGCCCGGTCCCCGCCGACCACCCGAAACTGCGGGCCGCCGATCCGCCGGCGGGCACCCTGAACAACTGCTCGCACGGCGTCACCCCCTGGGGGACCTATCTCACCTGTGAGGAGAACTGGAACGGCTACTTCGGCACCGAGGACCCGTCCTGGCGGCCCACCGAGGAACAGGCCCGGTACGGCGTGTCCGCGACCGGGGCGGGCTACCGCTGGCACCTGGCTGACCCGCGCTTCGACCTCGCCGTCAACGGGAACGAGCCGAACCGCTTCGGCTGGATCGTCGAGATCGACCCGAAGAAGCCCCACTCGACGCCGGTCAAGCGGACCGCGCTGGGCCGGTTCAAGCACGAGGGCATGACCCTCACCGAGTCGCGCGGCCGGATCGTCGGCTACTCGGGTGACGACCAGAACGGCGACTACCTCTACAAGTTCGTCGGCGACGCGCCCTGGCGGACGCACCGCGCCCGTGGCCGCAGCCCGCTGGACCACGGCACCCTGTACGTTGCTCGCTTCGAGGACGACGGAACCGGCAGCTGGCTGCCGCTGGTCTTCGGACAGGGCCCGCTCACCGCGGAGAACGGATGGGAGGACCAGGCCGACGTGTTGCTGCGCACCCGCCAGGCGGCGGACGCGCTGGGCGCCACCCGGATGGACCGCCCCGAGTGGGTCGCGGTCAACCCGAAGAACCGGGACGTCTACTGCACCCTCACCAACGGCGCCGGCTGGGACGGTGCGGTCAACCCCCGGAAACCCAACCCCTACGGCCACATCGTCCGGTGGGCGGAGAAGAACCGCGATCACACCGCCACCATGTTCACCTGGGACATCTTCGTACTGGCCGGTGACCCCGCCTACGACGGGCAGGTGACCCTGACCGACAGCAGCATTTTCGGCTCGCCCGACGGTCTGTGGTTCGACGCGGACGCCCGGCTGTGGATTCAGACCGACGTCTCCAACAGCTCGCAGACCCTGGCCGAACGCGGCTACGACAACATCGGCAACAACGCCATGCTGGCGGCCGACCCGAGGACCGGTGAGATCCGGCGCTTCCTGACCGGGCCGCGCGGCAGCGAGATCACCGGGGTGATCACGACCCCGGACCAGCGGACGATGTTCGTCAACGTTCAGCACCCCGGTGAGTCCAGCGCGGCCTGGGGCACCCCGTCCCCGCAGAACCCGCGCGCGGTCAGCAACTGGCCGGACTTCGACCCCGAGGGCCGGCCCCGCTCGGCCACCCTCGTCATCCGCCGCACGGACGGCGGCGTGATCGGCGCCCCCTGAACGCCGCCGGCCCGGTCCGGCGGGTGCACCGCCGGACCGAGCCGGAAAAGGGCTCAGAGGCTGATGCCGAAGACGATGATGCCCAGCGTGTAGACCGCGAAGGTGACGAGCACGACGCCGATCATGTTCAGCAGGACACCGCCGCGGATCATCTGTGCGATGGTGACCTGCCCCGAGCCGAACACCACCGCGTTCGGGGGAGTCGCCACCGGCAGCATGAAGGCACAGGTCGCCGCGAGGGCAACGGGGAGCAGCAACAGCATCGGGTCCAGCCCGAGGCCGCCGGCCACGCCCGCCATGATGGGCAGGAAGGTCGCGGTGGTCGCGGTGTTGCTGGTGAGCTCGGTGAGCAGGAGGACCAGCAGGCCGACGGCGAACACGAGCAGCACCGTGGGCCAGACGTCGAGCCCGGTGACCCGGTCACCGATCCACGGCCCGAGGCCGACCGTGCTGCCGTCCTCCGTCTCCCGGGTGAACTGCCCCGACAGGCTCAGGCCGCCGCCGAAGAGCAGCAGGATGCCCCAGGGGAGGTTCTTGGTGTCCTCCCACTCCAAGGACCGCTGCCTGCGGTCGGCGGTGACCGGAAGGGCGAACAGCAGCAGCGCGGCGGTCATGGCGATCACCCCGTCATCGATCAGCCCCGCCCACTCCCAGACATCCGCCAGCTGGGGCATCACCATCCAGCTGACGGCTGCGAAGACGAACACCGCCAGAACCGTCCACTCGGCGCGGCCGATGGGTCCCAGCTCACGGCGGCGCTCCTGGATGAGTTCCCGGCCGCCGCTGACCTCGGTGATCCGCGGCCGGAACGCCACCTTGGTCAGGACCAGCCAGGCGATCACCAGGAAGACCGCGGCGATGGGGACCCCGAACTGCATCCACTGGAAGAAGCTGATCCGGATGTCGAGGTTCTCGTCCGCGTATCCGCGCAGCAGGGTGTTGGGCGGCGTGCCGATCACGGTGCCCAGGGAGCCGATCGACGCGGCGTAGGCGATGCCCAGCATCAGAGCGGTGGCGAAGTTCGGGTCACGCTGCCCGTCCCCGAGCTGAGCCATGAGGCCGAGCACGGCGATACCGATGGGCAGCATCATCACCGCTGTGGCGGTGTTCGAGATCCACATGCTCAGAAAGGCGGTGGCGAGCATGAAGCCGCCGATCATCCGCACCGGACTGGTGCCCACCACGCTCACCGTGGCGAGCGCGAACCGGGTGTGCAGGTTCCAGCGCTGCATCGCGATCGCGATGATGAACCCGCCCATGAACAGGAAGATGACCGGGTTGGCGTAGGGCGGAGCCACCACTCCGATGGGGGCGACGTCCAGGGCGGGGAACGCCACCAGCGGCACCAGTGCGGTGGCGGGCAGCGGCAGCGCCTCGGTCATCCACCAGACCGCCATGAGAGTGGCGACGGCGGCGACGTTCTTGTCGCCGGATTCCAGGGTATCGGGCAGGAGCGTGCGGACCAGCAGGGCCAGCGCGACACCGGCGGCCAGACCGATCCACTGCCGGGGCAGCACACCGGTGCCAGGGGTTTCCTTCTCGAGCGCTATGGACGGCACATCTCATCCCAGGTTGATGGTCAACCTGGAGAATCTCCCACCACACCCGCCCAATGATCAAGAGGGCGGCGATGAGGAACTGCAGTGCTGTCCGCACGGGGTACGGCCCCCGCGGGCGGGAGCAGCGTGGCCGTACGCGTTCCTGCCCACGCATACGGCCACGCTGACGGTGCCCGGGGCTACCGCGGTGCGGTTCCCGGCTGCCGTGCGGTCACCGGCGGATTATCGGACCGGGGTGAAATCCCGCGCCCCGATGAAATCGGGACGGCGGACCGGAGCGGCGAACGGCTCGACCGCGGTGTTCTCCACGCTGTTGAACACGATGAAGACGTTGCTGCGCGGGTGCGGGGTGATGTTGTCACCGGACCCGTGCATCGCGTTGCAGTCGAACCAGACCGCCGAACCCGCCTTGCCGGTGAACAGCCGGATGGAATGGGCTTCCGCCATCTTGGTCAGCTGTTCGTCGGACGGTGTGCCGGCGTCCTGCATTTGCAGGGACTTCTTGTAGTTGTTCTTCGGTGTGGCGCCGGCACAGCCGAGGAACGTCCGGTGGGACCCGGGCATGATCATCAGCCCGCCGTTTGTCGCGTAGTTCTCGGTCAGAGCGATCGAGACGGACACGGTCCTCATGTTCGGCAGGCCGTCCTCGGCGTGCCAGGTCTCGAAGTCCGAGTGCCAGTAGAAGCCGGTGGCGCCGAACCCGGGCTTCACGTTGATCCTGCTCTGGTGGACGTAGACGTCCGAGCCGAGGATCTGCCGGGCCCGTCCGACGACCCGGGGGTCGCGCACCAGACGGGCGAACACGTCGCTGATCTTGTGGACTTCGAATACTGTCCTGATGTCCTGGGTCTGCGGCTCCACGATGGAGCGCTCGTCGGCGCGCATCACGGGGTCGTTGGTCAGACGGGCGAGCTCCCTGCGGTAGACCTCCACTTCTTCCGCAGTGATCAGCTCGTCGATGGCCAGGAAACCATCGTGCTCGTAGTCGGCCAGGTCGTCCGCCTGGATCGGTCCGGTCGCACCGGGTTCGGACCACACCACCGGGTCCTGGCGCGGAGTAATCACCTCGGTGTTTCCACGCGTCGGATAGAGGTCGATGGTGTGCTCGGGTGCGGTGATCATGGTGCTGCCTTCCTCTCCTCTCGTATGAACCTTTCTTTGAGGGAAGGGCCGGGGAACGCGCGTGGTGCGCGCGTTCCCCGGCCACCTAGTGGTCTTGTCAGACGGCGTCGGGCTCCGTCAGCAACGGGTAGACGCCGTTCTCGTCGTGGTCCTCGCGGCCGGTCACCGGCGGGTTGAAGACACAGAGGACCCGGAAGTCGGTCTTGGCGCGGATGGTGTGCTTCTCGTGTCCGTCCAGGAGGTACATGGTGCCCGGGGTGATCGTGTGCTTCTCGCCGCTCTCGTCGTTGGTGAGCTCGGCCTCTCCTTCTATGCAGAATACGGCTTCTACGTGATTTGCGTACCACATGGAAGTCTCGGTTCCCGCGTAGAGCACGGTTTCGTGCAGGGAGAAGCCCACGCGTTCCTTGGCCAGGATGATGCGCTTGCTGCGCCAGGTGCCGGAAGCGGAGCGGATGTCCCGCTCGGTCCCCTCGATGTCACTGATGGAACGGACGATCACAGTTCTGGTGTGCCTCTCTGTGTGCGTTTCGGAGTGTCGCGGCGGGTCAGGCGGTCTCTCGGACGGCCCGGGCCAGGATGCGCAGGCCCTCGTCCAGCTCCTCCGGGGTGATGGTCAGGGCGGGGAGCAGCTTGACGACCTCGCTCTGCGGGCCGGAGGTCTCCAGCAGGAGTCCCAGCTCGAAGGCGCGCCGGCAGATGGCCGTGGCCCGGTCCGGTCCGGGGAACTCCATGCCCCAGACCAGCCCTCGGCCGCGGTGGTGGACACCGCTCTCGGAGCCCTCGTCGATGATGGCGCGCAGAGCGGCCTCCACCTGCTCGCCGCGGGCGAGGGTCTGCTTCTCCATCTGGCCGTCGCTCCAGTAGGTGTCCAGCGCGGCTGCCGCGGTCACGAACGCCGGGTTGTTGCCGCGGAACGTGCCGTTGTGCTCTCCGGGCTCCCAGACGTCCAGCTCGGGCCGGAAGAGGGTGAGGGCCAGCGGCAGCCCGTAGCCGCCGATGGACTTCGACAGGGTGATGATGTCGGGGGTGATCCCCGCTTCCTCGAAGGAGAAGAAGGGACCCGTCCGGCCGCAGCCCATCTGGATGTCGTCGACGATGAGCAGCATGTCGTGCCGCTTGCAGAGGTCGGCCAGGCTGCGGAGCCACTCGGCACGGGCGACGTTGATGCCGCCTTCACCCTGCACTGTCTCGACGATGACCGCGGCGGGCTTGTTGAGGCCCGACCCCTGGTCCTCCAGCAGACTCTCGAACCAGATGAAGTCGGGAGTCCTGCCGTCCAGGTAGTCGTCGAACGGCATCGGGGTGCCGTGCACCAGGGGGATACCGGCGCCGGCGCGCTTGAAGGCGTTGCCGGTCACGGCGAGTGCGCCCAGCGACATGCCGTGGAAGGCGTTGGTGAAGGACACGATGGACTCGCGCCCCTTGACCTTGCGGGCCAGCTTCAGCGCCGCCTCCACCGAGTTGGTGCCGGTCGGGCCGGGAAACATGACCTTGTGGTCGAGGCCGCGGGGGCGCAGGATGACATCCCGGAAGGACTCCAGGAACGCCCGCTTCGCGGTGGTGGACATGTCCAGGCCGTGCGTCACACCGTCACGCTCGAGGTAGTCGATCAGCGCGCGTTTGAGCACCGGGTTGTTGTGGCCGTAGTTGAGCGTCCCGGCGCCGGCGAAGAAGTCGAGGTACGTGTGGCCGTCCTCGTCGTACATGTAGCTGCCCTGGGCGCGGTCGAAGATGGTGGGCCAGGCACGGCAGTAGCTGCGCACCTCCGATTCCACGGTCTCGAAGACAGTCAGGTCGGGCTGGGTGATGGTCACAGCATGCTCCTGGGGGGTGAAAATTCGCGAGTGTGAGGCAAGGGGCGGGCGGTCTGCTCAGTGCCGGACCAGGCCGGGGATCGGCCCTATCCGGTACAGCACCTCCGGCTCGTGGCCGCTTTCGGGGAACACGTCGGCATCGAGGAGAACGTCGCGGCTGACCGCGGCGGCGTGGCGCTCGGCGAATGACGTGAACAGCCTGTTGGAGGGAGCGTTGTCCGGAGTGACGGTGGTCTCCATGACCTCGACGCCCAGCTCCTCGCCGGTGCGCGCGACCAGACCGTCAAGCATCGCGGCGGCGAGGCCGCGGCCGCGGTGTGCGTGATCCACGGCGACCTGCCAGACGAACAGCGTGCGCGCTTGCTGCGGGCGGAGGTAGCCGGTGATGAAGCCGGCCGGCTCTCCGGCGGTGTCGCGGGCCACCACCGAGGTGGTGGCGTAATCGCGGCACCACAGCAAGTAGCTGTAGGACGAGTTGAGGTCCAGCACCTGGGAGTCGCGGGCGATGCGCCAGAGCGCGGCTCCGTCGTCGAGGCGTGGAGTGTCGAGCTTCAGTCCCTCAGGCATTTCCAGGAAGTCACTACGGGCACCGGCATGATCTGCTTGTGCGGGGGTCATGCAGATCAAATTTACCGAGCAAAAAGGGAAAGTGCATCGCGAGAAGGGGTTCACAAATGCGCCGAGATGTGTTATCGCCGGGGCAGGCCGGAGTGCCGAAGTGGCGGCGAAATGCCAGGCTTGACCGTTCCATAAAGGGCAAAACGGGCACCTGTGAAGTCAGTCACATCTCTGTAACAACGCTGCGAAGTCAGCAACTCCCGTGGTGAAACCTCTGACACTGCGGAAGATCTGCGTTTGAGGGTGGTATCAGCGGGAAGGAGCTCACGGGCAGCTACCTTGGGCTGACCTTGGAATCATAGGCACCATACACCGCACCAGGGTGTGGGAATGGCTGGGGAAACGAAAAATTTACCCGTGGCCGGCGCGGACCCCTCCACACGGCGCCGGGCCGGCACTTCGTAGGCTGCGGACATGAGTCAGACTCCGGTGATGCATTTCAAGGGCCGCATGCTGACGGGGCCTGGTGAGGTCCGTGACGAACTGTGGGTCGTCGGTGGCCGCGTCACCTTCGAGCGTCCGCGGACGGCCCGGGAGGTCACCACTGTCACCGGGTGGGTGCTGCCCGGACTGGTCGACGCGCACTGCCATGTCGGGCTCGACGCCCATGGGGCCGTGGACGCGGCCACCTCCGAACGGCAGGCGCTGACCGACCGGGACGCGGGCACTCTGCTGATCCGGGACGCGGGCTCGGCGGCCGACACGCGGTGGATCGACGACCGGGAGGATCTCCCGCGCATCATCCGGGCCGGCCGGCACATCGCCCGTACCCGGCGTTACATCCGCAACTTCGCTCACGAGATCGAGCCGGAGGACCTGGCCGCATACGTCCGGCGGGAGGCTCGCCGCGGGGACGGCTGGGTGAAGCTGGTGGGCGACTGGATCGAGCGCTCGGTGGGTGACCTGACGCCGTGCTGGCCGCGCGGGGCGCTGGAGGCGGCCATCGCCGCCGCCCATCAGGAGGGCGCCCGGGTCACCGCGCACTGCTTCGCCGAGGATTCCCTGCGGGATCTGGTGGAAGCCGGCATCGACTGCGTCGAGCACGCCACCGGGCTGACGGAGGACACCATCCCGCTGTTCGCGGAACGGGGCGTGGCGATCGTCCCCACACTGGTCAACATCGACACCTTTCCGCAGCTCGCGGCAGGCGGGGAGCAGAAGTTCCCGCACTGGTCCGCCCATCTGCGGCGGCTGTACGAGCGGCGCTACGACACGGTGCGGGCCGCCTACGACGCGGGGATCGAGATCTTCGTCGGGACCGATGCCGGGGGATCGCTGGCCCACGGGCTGGTGGCGCGCGAGGTCGCCGAGCTGGTGAAGGCCGGCATTCCGGCTGCCGAGGCGCTCTCCGCGACCGCCTGGCGGGCCCGGGAGTGGCTGGGCCGGCCCGGGCTCACCGAGGGAGCTCCGGCCGACCTGGTGCTCTACGCCGCCGACCCCCGGCAGGACGTCGGGGTACTGGCCGACCCGCGTCGCGTGGTCCTGCGGGGGCGTGTCGTCGCCTGAGCGCGCGCGTCCGCGGACGCGGCCGGTGCGGCGGCATTTCGGACAAGCGGTCGAGTTTGACTCGTCCGGGTGAAGATCCGAGAAATTCGGCGGTTGATCGGTTTGAACCGTCAACGATGGCGTGGTCCCGATCGCGGGGCAGGTGGACGCACCGTCCGCCTGCCCCGCGACGCCATTCCTCTGTGGGGGTCCACACGTGCATCACTCTGCTTCCCGCCGCTCCCGAGCACACCGGGCGGCCGTCCTGCTCACCACCGCCACGCTGCTGGGCATCACCGCCCCGGCGTACGCGTCGCAGAGCGACCAGGACCACCAGGGCTCCGCGAGCGCCGCGGTGCTGCGCGCCGACCTGAACGTCGCGCTTCTGAACAAGGCGACCGAGCTGCCGCTCTCGGTCGCGCTGAACGAGGTCTCCGCCCCTCAGGGGGAGGGCACCGCCGAGAAGACGGTGCTGACCGCGGCGCTGGACGGGGTGGACCGGGGCCGTCCCTTCGAGATGCTGCGCGCCGACATTGCCTCGGCCCGTGCAAGCTCGGACGCCGGCCTGGCCTCGGCGGAGGTGCAGCTCGCCGACGTCGCGGTGCATGTGCCCGGCCTGCCGCTGCTGTCCGTCATCGAACTCGAGGCCGTGCAGGCGAAGGCCAGCTGTGCCGCCGGTGAGGCACCGGCCGCCGAGGCGAATGCTCTGGGCGCGGTGCGGGTTCTCGACCAGGAGGTCACGCTGACCGCCGGCGGAGCCACCGAGGTCACGGTTCCGGGCGTCGGAGAGGTGCGGCTGGAGCTCTCCTCCCGGACCACGACGGAGGACACCGCGGCGGCCGCCGCTCTGGAACTCGAGGTGTCCGTGAATCCGCTGGACCTCAATGTGGCCGAGGTCGACGGACGGATCGCGCTGGCCGAGGTCAGCTGCACGACCCCGGCCGGGCTCCCCGACGAGTCCGGTGAGTCCGGTAACCCGGGCGACTCCGGGGACCACGAGGAGACGGAGCAGCCCGTGGACACGGAGGGCGAGGGACCCCGCACCCGGACCGGGGCTCAGGAGGAGGCCGAGGAGACGAACCTCGCCGCCACCGGCGGTGACTCCACCACCCTCTACGCCTCCGGTGCCGCCGCCGCGCTGCTCGGCGCGGGCGGCCTGCTGCTGTTCCTCCGCCGCCGGGCCGCCGCAGCCCGCTCCGCTGCCGGCAGCTGACGGCACCGGGGGGGCCTCCGCTTTCCGGGCCGGGGCGCCCGGAAAGCGGAGGCCGGTCTGCTGCGGCCGGTCCGGCGGCCGCCGGCAGGCCTGCCCTACCCGGCGCTGCCGTCATGACCCGACCGGGAACCCGTCCCCGGTGCATCGCCCGCCGCCGTGACCGCAGCCAGGAAGGCGTCGGTGGTCGCCCGGTCCCGGACCGCCAGCCGCAGCCACTGCGGCCCGAGACCGGGGAAGGTGTCACCGCGGCGCACCGCGAAGCCCTGCTCCCGGAGCCGCAGCCGCAGTGCTGCCCCGTCCGGGTGACGCACCAGCACGAACGGGGCCCGGGCCGCCACCGCCGCGGCCCGTAGCGGGACCGCCCCGGGCAGCCGCCCGAGGTGCTCCAGCAGGTAGTGGCGGTCGGCCGCCGTCCGCCGGGCCGCTGCCTCGGCCTCGGCCAGCGCTCGCGGGCCGCAACAGGCCTCGGCGGCGGCCAGCGCCGGACTGCTGACCGGCCACAGCGGCTGCCCCCGGGAGAGCCGGGTCACCAGATCCGTGTCCGCCAGCAGGTAGCCGACCCGCAACCCCGCCAGCCCCCAGGTCTTGGTGAGGCTGCGGAGCACCACCAGACCCGGCAGCGAGCCCGCCAGCCCTGCCACCGATTCGCGCTCCCCGGGGACGGCATCGATGAAGGCCTCGTCCACCACCAGAACCCGTCCCGGGCGGGCGAGCGCGGCCAGGTCCGCGGCCGGGTGGAGGACCGAGGTGGGATTCGTGGGATTGCCGACGACCACCAGGTCCGCCTCCGCGGGTACGGCAGCCGGATCGAGGCGGAACCCCTCCTCCTCGCGCAGGACCACCCGGCGCACCGGCAGTCCTGCCGCCCGCAGCGCCGCCTCCGGCTCGGTGAACTGCGGATGCACCACCACCGGATGCCGGGCGGCCACCCCCCGGGCGAGCAGCACGAAGGCCTCGGCCGCCCCCGCGGTGAGCAGTACCCGGTCCACGGGAAGGCTGTGCCGCCGGGCAACCGCGCGGCGGGCGGCCCGTCCGTCCGGGTAGGCGGCCAGCCCGTCCAGCGAAGCGGTGATCCGCTCCCGGAGCCAGGCCGGGGGAGTGCCGGTACGGACGTTGACCGCCAGGTCGGTCAGGGCCGCGCCGTCCTCCCGTACCTCTGCGTCCCCGTGATGGGACAGGTCGGGCTCCTGCTCAGTGCGCGTGGACATGATCACCATGTGTGTGGTGGTGTCCGTCGTCGTCGGGGTGGTAGTGCGGCTGCTGCGGCGCCCCGACCTTGTCCTCGAAGCCGGGCAGCGCGATCCGGTAGACGCAGGTGTCGCAGTTCATCCGGATGTCACCCTCCACCGCCTCCCGGTACCGGCGCATCACGAGGTCCGCCAGCTCCTCGGTGGGGCCGATGACCGCGGCCTGCAGGACCTCGGTGCCGGCGTGCGCCTGCGCCCAGTCCTGCGCCTGGCGCCGTACCCGCTCCGGCAGGATTCCGGTGAAAAGGAAGTACGGCAGCACCACGACCCGCTCGGCGCCCAGTCTGCGGCAGCGCTCCAAGCCGGCCGGCACATCGGGAGCGGCGAGGGAGACGAACGCCGTCTCCACTCCCGCGTACCCCCGGCCCTCCAACAGCAGCCGGGCGGCCTTGTACACCTCCGCGTTCGCGTCCGGGTCGGTCGATCCCCGGCCGACCAGCAGCACGGTGGTGCCGGCCCGGTCGCCCGGCCCGCCGCCCGCCCCGGCCAGCGCCTCGTCCACCCGCCGCTCCAGCACGCTCAGCAGCGCCGGGTCCGGCCCCAGAGGGCGGCCGTAGGAGTACCGGACGGCCGGGTGCCGCTCCTTCTCCCGGGCCAGGGCTGCCGGGATGTCGCCCTTGGCGTGCCCCGCCGAGACCAGCATCAGCGGTACGGCCGCGAACCGGTGGGCGCCCTGCCGGACGAGTCCGGCGACGGCGTCGGCCAGGGGCGGTGGGGACAGCTCGATGAAGCCGCCCGCCACCGGCAGGCCGGGGTTCCGCTCGCCCAGATCATGGACGAAGGAGCGGAAGGCGTCGGCTCCGGCCTCGTCGCGGGTGCCGTGACCGGCGATCAGCAGCGCGGGCAGGGATGTCACAGGGTCTCCTTCGGGTGCTGTGCGTACAGCAGTGCGTTGACGGCGGCGGCGGCCACCGCCGAGCCGCCCTTCTCCGAGATGTTGCTGACGGCGGGGAGACCGGTGGCGCGCAGCGCCGCCTTGCTCTCCGCAGCGCCGACGAACCCCACCGGAAGTCCGATGACCAGGGCGGGTTCGGCCTCCAGCGCGAGCAGCTCGAACAGGGCGGTCGGCGCGCAGCCGATCACCCACACCGCGCCGGGCCCCACCTGTTGCAGCGCCAGACGCACGGCGTGCGCGCTGCGGGTCAGCCCCGGGGCGGCGACCGCTTCGGCCAGCCGGCAGACGGTCCGGCGGCGAGTGATGCCGGCCGCCACCATTGCGACATCGGTGACCACCGGGGCCGCGTCCCGGTGCAGGGCGGTGTGCGCGGCCCGCAGCCAGTCCTCCTCGGTGACCAGGTCGGTGAGGTAGTCCGGGTCGGCGCTGGAGTGGATCACCCGTTCCACCACCGCCCGGGTGAGCGGGGGCAGGCCGGAAGTGTCGATCCGGGACCGCAGGATGCGGTACGACTCCTCCTCGATGGGGTGCACGGTGCGGTTCATGACAGCTCCTCGATCGCGTCCACCGGGCACACTTCGATGCATTCGGAGCAGCCGGTGCACAGGTCGTCCCGGACGAGCAGCCGCCCGCCCAGGGGGCGGATCGCGTGCACCGGGCAGGTCAGCAGGCAGGCACCGCAGCCGGCGCAGCGGCCGGTCACCGTCACGGTGACGGCACCGGAGGCGGCGGGTGTTCCGGGCGGACCGGTCACAGGCCCTCCTGCCAGCGGTAGCCGCGCGGGGTCACCATGCGTCCGGCGACCGTGCGGCTCGCGGAGTTCCCCACGGTGACCACCGTCATCATGTCCACGCTCTCCGGGACGAGGCCGCTGAGCGTCGTCACCGTGACCCGTTCACCGGGCCGGGACGCGTTGCGCACCACTCCGGCGGGGGTGTCCGGCGCGCGGTGCCCGGCGAGGATGTCCAGGGCCTTCGGCAGCTGCCAGTCCCGTCCCCGGCTGCGCGGGTTGTAGAACGTCACCACCAGGTCGGACTCGGCCGCCGCGCGGACCCGGCGCTCGATGACCTCCCAGGGCGTGTGCAGGTCGGACAGGCTGACGCAGACGTGGTCGTGCCCGAGCGGCGCCCCCAGGAGCGCCGCGGCGGCGAGCGCGGCGGTGACCCCCGGGACCCCGGTCACGTCGATATCGGCACCGGCTTCCGCGAGCGCGGGGGAGGCCATCGCGTACACCCCGGCGTCCCCGCTGCCGATCAGCGCCACGGCATGTCCGGCGCGGGCCTGCGCGACCGCGGTGCGGGCCCTTTCCTCCTCGGCGCCCAGCCCGGACTCCAGGACGCGGGTGCCGGGGCGCAGCAGGTCGCGGATCTGCTCGACGTACTGGTCGAGGCCGACGAGCACCGACGCGCGGCGCAGTTCCTCGCGGGCCCGCGGGGTCAGCAGGTCGCGGGCGCCGGGCCCCAGGCCGACAACGGCCAGCCGGCCGCGCGGACGGCGCCGGGCCACCGCACAGGTGGCCATCGCCGGCCGCCCCTCCGGCGCCGACTTCTGCTTGGGCACCACCAGTGCGCCGCCGGCCCCTGCGGCGGTCAGCGCGGCCGCCTCGGCGACGGACGGTGTGCCGACGGCCCGCAGCGGGTGTTCCGACGGATGCGGCACCTCGACACCGGCCAGCCGGTCGGCGGAGTACGTGGTGAGCGGCAGGCCGAGCCGCCGGGCCGCCTCCAGCAGCCCCGGCTCCCCGGCCTTGGCCTCGACGGTGGCCAGCCCGGCCACGCTCCGCGGGGAGAGCCCGGCACCGGCGAGCGTCCGCTCGAGCAGGGTGAGGATCTCGTCGGCCGGAACGCCCCGGCTGGCACCGACCCCGACCAGCAGGGACGGAGGGCGCAGGACGGCGGTGCGCCCCTCCGGCGGCAGCACCCGGTCCGTCACCGCCAGCGTGGCTCCCGCCGGCCCGGCGGGAGCCACGCCGGCGGGAGCCTTCGCGGGCGGCGCGGACAGCGAGGGGCCGAGCGGGGGCAGCGGCCACACCGCGTCCGCCCGCAGGGCCACCGGCTCGCCGTCCAGCAGGGCCCGGCCGACGGCGGCGAGCGCGCCCTCCACCGGCCAGCCCAGGGTGTCAAGGCCGGGGATGCCGACGGCGTCGGTGGCCGTGGTGACGACCGGCCGGCAGCCCGGCAGCACCCCTGCCACCGCGTGGGCCAGCTCGTTCGCGCCTCCGGCGTGGCCGCCGAGCAGGGACACCGCGTGCTGCTGAGCCTCGTCCACGCAGACCACCCCCGGGTCGGTGGTCTTGTCCGTCAGCAGCGGTGCCAGCAGCCGGACGGTCGCACCGGTGGCGAGGAAGCAGACCAGCTGCTCGCATTCCGCGAACGCGCGCGCGGCGGCGGCGCCCGCAGGCCCGGGATAGACCCGGGTGCGGTCCGGCCAGGCGGCGGCGAGCCGGTCGCGGGCGGCGGCGCCCGCCGCGGTCGCGGAGATGAGGCCGATCACGGGGCAGCTCCTTGAAGGCCGGGGCGGGTGCCCCACAGCACGAAGACGGGGTGGGTGGCGGCGAGGCGGGACACCTCGCCGGGGAGGGGGGCCAGCCGGGAGGAGTGCAGCAGCACCCCGTCCGTGTGGAGCCCGCCCGTGGCCAGGGCCTGCCGGGCGGCCGGCACCCGGTCCAGCGTGGCCAGCGTGACGACCACGCTGCGGCGCGCTCGGCGGGCGCAGACGTCGAGGATGCCGGGCAGCTCCCGGCCCCCGCCGCCGACGAACACCGCATCGGGGTCCGGGAGCGCCGTCAGCGCGCCGGGCGCGGTGCCGTGCACGACGTGCAGGTCCACGCCGTGGGCCGCGGCGTTGGCCCGGCAGCGTGCTGCGCCGTCCGCGCTCTGCTCCACCGCGGTGACCGCCGCGCCGAACCGGGCGCACTCCACGCCGACCGAGCCGGATCCGGCACCGACATCCCACAGCAGATCGCCGAGGCGCGGTCCGAGCCGGGCCAGCGCCAGGGCCCGCACCTCGGACTTGCTGATCATCGAGTCCCGGTGGCTGAACGCCTCCTCGGGCAGTGCCCAGCCCGCGGGCCCGGGCGGCGGCCCGGCGAGCGTGCGCTGTGCGGTGGCCAGGGTCCGGGACCCCGCGAGGCACAGCACCACGCTCACCGGGTCCGGCCAGGCCGTCCGGGCGGCCTCGGCCGGGGACATCCGGCGGATCCGCTCGCCGGGGGTGCCGAGCGCGGTGGCCACCAGCAGGGTGCGGTCCGCGCCGGCGCCGGCCAGCGCGGCCCCCAGCTCGGCCGGCCCGGCGCCCGGTCCGGTCAGCACAGCGGTCTTCGGGTGGGCGCGGCAGACGTGGACGGCGGTCCGCGGGTCCCGCCCGTGCGCGCTCACCACCACCGCGTCGTCCCAGGGCAGCCCGGCCCGGGCGAACGCCAGGGCGACCGACGGGACGGACGGCCGCACATGCAGCGCGCCGGGCCCGAACCGCTCGGCGAGGGCCCGCACGATGCCGAAGAATCCGGGGTCGCCGGAGGCCAGGACCACGACCCGGGCGGAGTGCCCGCCGGCCGCCGCGAGATGCGCCGCGATGGTGTCCAGCGCCGGGGCCAGCGGCCCCAGTTCGACGCGCGCGGTTCCCGGGGGCAGGCCGGCCGCCGCGAGATGACGGCGGGCCCCGGCCACCAGGGTCGCGCCGCCCACGTCCGGCGGCGCGCCGGGGGCGGTCCCGGTCCCGATGACGGTGATCACGGCAGCAGCCCTCCGTCCTGCGGCGGGGTGGAGGCGATCACGGTGCGGCCGGTGAAGTCGACCATGGCCGCCTCCGCCGTCACCCGGTGACCGGTGAAGCGGGACAGCACCGCGGCGACCCGGCGGCACAGCTCCGCGCCGGCGTCCGGGAGCAGCCCGGCGGCCTCCCACACCTCGAATGCGTGCCGCGCGGTGTTCGCCCCGGCGACCGCGGTGGCCACGGACTCCGGACCGCCCACCGCGCGGGTGATCCCGGCCAGCACGCCGGGGTCCACCTTCGAGCGGGTGTAGTGGGTCATCAGCACCCCGGACGCCAGCTTCGTCAGCTTCCCCGCCATCCCGACGAACACCACGCGCGGCACCCCGAGCTCCACGGCCCGGCGCAGCGCCGCGCCCGTGAAATCCCCGACCTCGATGAAGCAGACCGGCGGCAGCTGCGGCAGCAGCTCCCGTGCGCCCTTCTCGGTGCGCCCCCCGGTGCAGAGCACCACCGCGGGCTGCTGCTGCGCGGCCGCCACCGCCACCGCCTGTTCGACGCTGGCGCGCCAGGAGGCCGTGGAGAACGGCCGAACGATCCCGGTGGTGCCGAGGATCGAGATGCCGCCCAGGATCCCCAGCTTTCCGTTGGTGGTCTTCCGGGCCCGCAGCTCGCCGTCCGGCACGCTGATCGTCACCTCGACCCCGTGGGCCGCGGTGTCGATGACCTCGTTCACGGCCGCGCTGATCATCCGGCGGGGCACCGGGTTGATCGCCGGCCCGCCGACCTCCAGGCCCAGCCCCGGCCGGGTCACCACACCCACGCCGACCCCGCCGTGCAGCACCAGCCCGGCGGTCTCCCGCCAGCAGACGGTGGCGGTGAGCTCCGAGCCGTGGGTGACGTCCGGGTCGTCGCCGGCGTCCTTGACCACCACGGCTTCGGTGCGGCCGGGCCGCAGTTCCGCGGAGCGCTCGACGGCGAACGTCACCCGGCGTCCGGACGGCAGGGCGACCTCCACCCAGGGCTGGGGGGAGCCGGTGGTCAGGTGCAGGGCGGCGGCCCGGGCCGCCGCCGACGCGCAGGTGCCGGTCGTCCACCCGGTCCGCAGGGCGCGCGGGCGCTGCTTCATGGTTCGCGGCAGGTCCGGTTCCCGCAGCTCCGGCCCCTCGGCGGGCTCGCCGCTGTCAGGCATCGCCGGTCCTGGTGGCCCGCAGCGCCCGCCGGGCGGCCGGGTCCGCGCGGCGGAAGCCGTGGAAGTGGCCCGGGTGATACAGGTGGGAGCGGGTTCCGGACGCGGACAGCGCCGGCCCGACGAGGAACAGGGTGTGCTTCCACAGCCGGTGTTCCTTGACGGTCTCCTCCAGGGTCCCGACGGTGCAGTGCAGCAGCAGCTCCTCGGGCCAGGTGACCTGGTAGGCGATGATCACCGGGGTGCCGGTGGGGTAGCCGCCCTCCAGCAGCTCCGCCGCGAGCTGTCCGGAGCGGGCGGCGGACAGGAACAGCGCCATGGTGGTGCCGTGCCGGGCGAACTCCCGGACCTCCTCGCCCGGCGGCATCGGGGTCTTGCCGCCGCCGAGCCGGGTGAGGATCACCGACTGGGCCACCTCGGGGATCGTCAGCTCGCGCCCGGCGAGGGCGGCGACCGCCGAGAACGACGACACCCCGGGGATGATCTCCACCGCGATGCCCAGCTCCCGGCAGCGGTCCACCTGCTCCTGGGTGCCGCCCCACAGCGACGGGTCGCCGGAGTGCACGCGGGCCACCCGCAGGCCGTCCCGCCGCGCCTCCTCGTAGACCGTGAGGACGTCCTCCAGCGCCATGCCGGCGGAGTCCAGGACCCGGGCGTCCTCCCGGGCGTGCTCCAGTACCTCCCGCTGGACCAGGCTGGCGGCCCAGATCACGATGTCCGCCTCGGCGATGGCCCGGGCGGCCCGGAAGGTGAGCAGGTCGGCGGCGCCCGGTCCGGCACCGACGATGGTGACCCGGCCGCCTGTGCCGGGGCCGTCCGGGCCGACGGGTCGTGCGGACGCGGCGGGGTTCGCGTTCCCGGTGCTCACAGTTTTCCTCCTCGGGTGTCCCGGCGGGCCGGGGCGATCAGGGTGGAGAGATACGGGAGCGTGCCCCCGGTGGGCTCGGCCGCGGAGCGGATCGACTCGCCGGGCAGGCCCAGGGCCGAACCCCACACGGCGCCCTCCGTCCGTCCGGTCTCCCGGAGCACGGCCGCCACCTCGGCCGCGTGCCTGCCGAACTTGTAGGCCACCACGGTCCCCGGTCCCCGCAGCGCCTGCCGCAGCGCGGCGGACCCCGCGGTCACCGGCACCAGCGTCAGCGGCTCGGTGCCCTCGGCCAGCACTGCCCCGCTGCGGGCCGCGAGATCCTGCATCGCGGTCACCCCCGGCACGGTCTCGACCCGGACGTCCGCCAGCAGCCGGCGCACCGTCTGCGCGAGGTAGCTGAACGTGGAGTACACGTTCGGGTCACCGATCGTCGCGAACGCCACCGTGCCGTGCTCGCGGAGCAGCCCGGTCACCCGTTCGCCCGCCGCGTCCCAGGCCGCCTCGCGGCGCGCGGCGTCGCTGCGCTCGTTCAGCGCGAAAACGACCTGAACCACCTTCGCCGGGTCCACGTAGTGCAGGACGGTGGCCTCCGCGCGGCCCATGCCCGCGTCCTCCATCACCGGGACCACCACGGCACCGGCCGCGCGCAGCACACCGACGCCCTTGACGGTCACCAGCTCCGGGTCGCCGGGGCCCACCCCGACGCCGGTCAGCAGATACTCGCCGCTCATCCCGCACACCTCTCCACGAAGCGCTGAGCGAGGGACGGCTCAGCTGCCCAATGCACATGCAGGTACGAGGCGTGCACGTTCCCCCGCACGAAGCCCTCGACCCGCCGTTCGGGACGGACCAGCCCCCAGGCGGGGGCCTCACCGGCGCCCGGCTCGACGGCCGTCCGGTGGAACTCGTGCCCGCGCACCCGGGTCCCCGGAGCGGCCAGCACGCTGTCGCCGACGGCGACCGCCTCCCGGTACCCGAGCGTCAGCCGGCCGGTCATCCGGGCGGATGCTGCCAGCAGTCCGCACATCGGGGCCCCGTCCAGCTCCCGGGTCAGGTAGAGCAGTCCGGCGCACTCCGCCGCGAGCGGCCCGCCGAAGCCGGCCACCGCCGCCCGCAGCGGTTCGTTCGCCGACAGCCCTGCGGCGTGCTCCTCGGGGAAGCCGCCGCCGAGGACCAGACCGCGGGTGCCGGCCGGCAGCGCCTCGTCGCGCAGCGGGTCGAACGTCACGACGTCCGCTCCGGCCGCCCGCAGCAGCTCGGCCTGCTCGGTGTAGGAGAAGGTGAACGCCGGACCGCCCGCCACCGCCACCACCGGACGGGCCCGCCCGGTGGCGGTGGCCGGCCGGACGGCGGGAGGTGCCCAGGGCTCGTCCGGCAGTGCGGGGGCGCTGCGGGCCAGGCTGAGCAGCGCGGGCAGGTCGCAGCCGGACCGGATCCGGTCGGCCAGCGCCGTGACCGTGCCGGTGGCCTCGGGGCGGCGCTCCGCCGCGGGCACCAGCCCGAGGTGGCGCGCCGGGGTGTGCAGCTCCTCGGCCCGGCGCAGGACGCCGAGCACCGGCACCCCCGACTCCTCCAGTGCCTCCCGCAGGAGCTCCTCGTGCCGGTGGGAGCCGACCTTGTTGAGGATCACCCCGCCGATCCGCACCCCGGTGTCCCAGGAGGCGAAGCCGTGCACCAGCGCGGCCACCGACCGGGACTGGGAGGAGGCGTCCACCACCAGCACCACCGGTGCCCCCAGCAGCTTCGCCACCTGGGCGGTGGACGCCAGCTCGCCGTGCCCGGCCGCGCCGTCGTACAGGCCCATCACGCCCTCGACGACCGCGAGCTGCGCACCCGCCGCGCCGTGCGCGAACAGCGGTGCCATCAGTTCCGGCCCGCACAGGTACGGGTCCAGGTTGCGGGCCGGCCGGCCGGTGGCCAGCGCGTGGTAGCCCGGGTCGATGTAGTCCGGGCCCACCTTGTGTCCGGACACGGTGAGACCGGCGGCGGAGAAGGCGGCCATCAGGCCGGTGGCGACGGTGGTCTTGCCGCTGCCGGAGGCCGGGGCGGCGATGACCAGACGGGGGAGCGGAGCGGTCACCACTCGATGCCCCGCTGGCCCTTCTGGCCGGTGTCCATGGGGTGCTTGACCTTGCCCATCTCGGTCACCAGGTCGGCGGCGCCGAGCAGCGCCTGCGGCGCGTTGCGACCGGTGATCACCACGTGCTGGGCGCCGGGACGGTCCCGCAGCACGGACACCACCTCCTCGGTGTCCACCCAGCCCCAGTGCATCGGGTACGCGAACTCGTCCAGTACGTAGAGCCGGTAGGTCTGCGCGGCGAGGTCCCGCTTGACCTGTGCCCAGCCCTCCCGGGCGGCTTCCTCGCTGGATGCGAGGTCGCGCTGCACCCACGACCAGCCCTCGCCCATCTTGTGCCAGGCCACGGAGCCGCCCTCGTCGGCGGCGCCCAGCACGCGCAGCGCCCGCTCCTCGCCGACCTTCCACTTCGCGGACTTGACGAACTGGAACACCCCGACCGGCCAGCCCTGGTTCCAGGCCCGCAGGGCGAGTCCGAACGCGGCGGTGGACTTCCCCTTACCGGTGCCGGTGTGGACGATGACGAGCGGCCGGTTGCGGCGCTGCCGGGTGGTGAGCCCGTCGTCGGGCACGGTGCTCGGCTGTCCCTGTGGCATTACGCGGCCCTCCGCAGGTCGTTGACGAGCGCGGACACGGTGTCCGCGCGGAGTTCGGCGAGCGTCACGGCCGGGCCGCCCAGCTCTTCGGCGAGCACACCCGCCAGTCCCAGCCGGACCGGACCGGACTCGCAGTCGACGACTACCGACGCGATGCCGTCGTTTGCCAGCAGGCGCGCCGCCCGCCCGGCCCGGGCCACCGGCTCGGGCCCGCCGGTGGCCCGGCCGTCGGTCACGGTGAGCAGCAGCGGGCGCCGGGAGGGGTCGCGCAGCCGCTCCACCCGCAGCACCTCACGGGCCTTCAGCAGCCCGGCGGCCAGCGGGGTGCGGCCGCCGGTGGGCAGCCGCTCCAGCCGGGCCGCGGCCGTGTCCACGGAGGAGGTGGGCGGCAGCGCCAGTTCGGCCTCCGCCCCCCGGAAGGTGACCAGGCCGACCTTGTCGCGGCGCTGGTAGGCGTCCAGCAGCAGGGACAGCACGGCACCCTTCACGGCGCTCATCCGCTGCCGCGCGGCCATCGACCCGGAGGCGTCCACGACGAAGAGCACCAGGTTCCCCTCGCGGCCCTCCCGGACCGCCTCGTGCAGGTCGTCGCGCCGGATTTCCAGCCCGGGACCGGAGCGCCGGCGGGCCCGCTGGTGCGGGGCGGCGGATCGCACCGTGGCGGCCAGGTGCAGCTTCGTCAGCCGCCCGCGGGGCCGCCGGGAGCCGGTGGTGCGGCCGGTGGCCGCCCGGGCCCGCGACCGCCGGCCGGCCGCGCCCTCCCCGATGCCGGGGACGCTCAGCGTGCGGGCCCGGAACGGCTCGGCGGCGGGCGCGGGAGCCCGGTCGCCGCCGGGGGCGGATCCGCTGCCCTCCTCGCCCTGGGACTGCCCCGGGACAGCTGCCCCCGGACCGTCCTGCGGCGGCTGCCCGTCCGGGCCGTCCGGACCTCCGTCCTCGGGTCCGTCGCCGTCGCCGTCGCCGTCGCCGTCGCCGTCGCCGTCGCTGTCGCCGCCGGGACCGTCCGGGCCGGCGTCGGGGCCGTCCGGATCCGGATCGTCCCCCGTGCCGTCTCCGCCGGCGTGCTGCTCCAGCGTCTCGTCGAGCTTGTCCTCGTCCAGGCCCGGAGCGTCGAAGGGGTTGCGGCGCCGGCGGTGGGGGAGGGCCAGCAGCGCGGCCTGCCGCACGTCCTCGGCGAGCACCGCGTCCCGTCCGGCCCAGGCAGCCAGCGCGGTCGCGGTGCGCGCCATCACGATGTCGGCTCGCATGCCGTCCACCTCGAACGCGGCGCAGGTCGCGGCGATCTGCCGCAGCGCGGCGTCGCCGAGCCGTACCTGCGGCAGCAGTTCCCGGGCGGCGGCGATCCGCCCGCGCAGCGCGGACTCCTCGGCCGCCCAGCGGGCTGCGAACTCCTCCGGGCCGGCGTCGAAGGCCAGCCGCCGGCGGACGACCTCGACGCGTTCGTCGGTGTCCCGGGAGGCGGCGACCTCCACCGTCAGGCCGAACCGGTCCAGCAACTGCGGGCGCAGCTCGCCCTCTTCGGGGTTCATGGTGCCCACGAGCAGGAAGCGGGAACTGTGCCGGACCGAGATCCCCTCCCGTTCGACGTACGAGGCGCCCATCGCGGCGGCGTCCAGCAGCAGGTCCACCAGATGGTCGTGCAGCAGGTTGACCTCGTCGACGTAGAGCACGCCGCGGTGCGCGTCGGCCAGCAGACCGGGCTCGAAGGCCTTCACGCCCTCCGACAGCGCCCGCTCGATGTCCAGCGCGCCGACGAGCCGGTCCTCGGAGGCACCGACCGGCAGCTCCACCATCCGGGCCGGGCGCACGGTGCGCGGGCCCGCTGTGTGCGGTCCGTCCGGGCAGCCGGGGTCCGGCGCTCCCGGGTCACAGGAGAACCGGCAGCCCGGAACGACCGGCACCTCCGGCATCAGCGCGGACAGGGCACGGACCGCCGTGGACTTGGCGGTTCCCTTCTCACCGCGCACCAGGACGCCGCCGACGGCCGGTGACACGGCGTTGAGCAGCAGGCCGAGGCGGAGGCCGTCCATGCCGACGATCGCGGTGAAGGGGTACGGAACGCTCATGGGGTGATCACTCCTTCGAAGGGCCGGCGGCGCCCGGGGCCCGCCGCTTCCCGGGAATCCGCCCGGCGGTCCGTGGGCCGGACCCGGCCGGCCGGGTTGCGGCCGGAACTCATGCCGGACTCCCCGGACCGCCGTCCGCCTCACCCTCGAGGTCGCCCTCGAGCGCGAGATAGGTCTGCCGGAGCTGCTCCAGCGTCTTCGGATCCGGCTCCGCCCACAGGCCACGCTCGGCGGCCTCCAGCATCCGTTCGGTGATGCCGCGCAGCGCCCAGGGGTTGGACTTCTTCATGAAGTCCCGGTTCTCCGGGTCGAAGACGTACTCGCTCGCGAGCTTTTCGTACATCCAGTCGTCGACCACGCCCGCGGTCGCGTCGAAGCCGAAGAGGTAGTCGACGGTCGCGGCCATCTCGAAGGCGCCCTTGTAGCCGTGCCGCCGCATCGCGGCCATCCAGCGGGGGTTGACCACCCGGGCCCGGAACACCCGGTGCGTCTCCTCGCCGAGCGTCCGGGTCTTCACCTGGTCCGGTACGGCGGAATCCCCCACGTATGCCTCCGGCGAGTCGCCGGTCAGGTGCCGCACCATGGCGACCATGCCGCCGTGGTACTGGAAGTAGTCGTCCGCGTCGGCGATGTCGTGCTCCCGTGTGTCGACGTTCTTCGCCGCCACCTGGATCCGACGGAACGCGGCCTCCATGTCACCGCGGGCCGCCCGTCCGTCCAGATCCCGGCCGTAGGCGTACCCGCCCCAGACCGCGTACACCTCGGCCAGGTCGGCGTCCGAACGCCAGTTGCGGGCGTCGATCAGCGGCAGCAGACCGGCGCCGTAGGCGCCCGGCTTGGAGCCGAAGATGCGGGCCGTGGCCCGGCGGCGGTCGCCGTGCCCGGCGGTGTCCTGGTCCGCGTGGGCCCGTACGTGGTTCCGGTCGGCCGGTTCCTCCAGCTCCGCCACCGCCCGTACCGCCTCGTCGATCAGGGCGATCACGTGCGGGAAGGCGTCGCGGAAGAACCCGGAGATCCGCACCGTCACATCGATGCGCGGGCGGCCCAGCTCCGGCAGCGGGATGATCTCGAAGCCCGTCACCCGCCGCGAGGCGTCGTCCCACACCGGGCGGCAGCCCAGCAGGGCCAGGATCTCGGAGATGTCATCGCCCTGGGTCCGCATGCACGAGGTGCCCCACACGGTGAGGCCCACCGACGCCGGGTAGCTGCCGTGGTCGGCCAGGTGCCGGGCCAGGAGGGAGTCCGCCAGGGCGCAGCCCACCTCCCAGGACAGCCGTGAGGGGATCGACTTGGGGTCCACCGAGTAGAAGTTCCGCCCGGTCGGCAGCACGTTGACCAGCCCCCGGGTCGGTGACCCGGACGGCCCGGCCGGGACGTAGCCCCCGTTCAGGGCGTGCAGGACGTTCCCGATCTCGTCCCGGGTGCCGGCCAGCCGGGGTACCAGCTCCTCGGCCGCGAACTCCAGCACCGCGACCGCCCCGGGCAGTTCGGTGCCGAGCACCTCCGTCACCACATTCCGCACCGCCGGAAGCGCCCAGTCCCGCTCCTCCATGCCGAGGACCAGCCGGCGGGCCAGCTCCTCCAGCAGATCGACGGCGTCCGAGGCGGTGCGGGCCGGGCCGGCGGCCAGCGAGGTCAGCGCCTCGGGCACCGCCAGCCGGGCACCCGGCTCGGCGAGCAACTCCTTCTCCACCAGCCCGGCATGCTCGGCCAGCACTGCCCGGAGGCCGGGCAGCGCGCCCCCGACCCCGCCCCACATCTGTGCCGAACGCAGCACGGCAAGTACCAGGTTGACGCGCGGCTCGCCCACCGGGCCGTCGCCCAGGATGTGCAGGCCGTCGCGGATCTGCACGTCCTTGATCTCGCACAGCCAGCCGTCGACATGCATCACGAAGTCGTCGAAGGAATCCTCGTCCGGCTGCTCGTCCACGTGCAGGTCGTGGTGCAGCTCCGCGGCACGTACCAGCGTCCAGATCTGACTGCGCACCGCCGGTGCTTTCGCCGGGTCCAGGTCGCACACCAGCGCGTACTCGTCCAGCAACTGCTCCAGCTTCGCCAGGTCGCCGTAGGAGTCGGCGCGCGCCATCGGCGGCACCAGGTGGTCCACCACGGTCGCGTGCCCTCGACGCTTGGCCTGCGTGCCCTCGCCCGGGTCGTTGACGATGAACGGGTACACCAGCGGCAGTTCGCCGAGCACCGCGTCCGGAGCGCAGCCGGCCGACAGCCCGAGCCCCTTGCCGGGCAGCCACTCCATCGTGCCGTGCTTGCCCAGGTGGACGACCGCGTCCGCGCCGAAGGTGTGGTCCAGCCAGCGGTAGGCGGCCAGGTAGTGGTGGGAGGGCGGCAGGTCCGGGTCGTGGTAGATGGCGATCGGGTTCTCACCGAAGCCCCGCGGCGGCTGGATCATGACCACCGCGTTGCCGAACTGCAGGGACGCCAGCACGATGTCGTCACCGTCCACGTACAGCGAGCCGGGCGGCTCGCCCCAGTGCTCCCGCACCGCGTCCCGCAGCCCGGGGTCCAGGGCCGCGAACCACTCCTGGTAGTCCCGCAGCGGTACGCGGGCGGGCGCGGAGGCCAGCTGCTCCTCCGTCAGCCACTCCACGTCGTGCCCGCCCGCGGCGATCAGCCGGTGGATCAGCTCGTCGCCCTCGCCGGGGTATCCGGGCACCTCGTAACCCGCCGCCCGCAGCGCGTCCAGCAGCCGCACCGCCGAGGCCGGGGTGTCCAGGCCGACCGCGTTGCCGACCCGGGAGTGCTTCGTCGGGTAGGCGGTGAAGACCAGGCCGAGCCGCTTGGTGCGGTTCGGGGTGTGCCGCAGCGCCGCGTGCCGCACCGCGATCCCGGCGACCCGGCGGGCCCGCTCCGGGTCCGCCGCGTAGGTGAAGATCCCGTCGCCGTTCTGCTCCTTGAACGAGAACGGCACCGTGATCAGCCGGCCGTCGAATTCCGGAATCGCCACCTGCATGGCGGCGTCCATCGGTGACAGCGCCGCGTCCGAGTCCTCCCAGGCCGCCCGCGAACCGGTCAGGCACAGGCCCTGCAGTACCGGCACGTCCAGCTCGGCGAGCGCCCCGATGTCCCAGGCCTCGTCGTCCCCGCCCGCCGAGGCGTCACTCGCCCGGGTGCCTCCGGAGGCCAGCACCGTCGCGATCAGCGCGTCCGCCCGGCCCAGCAGCCGGTACAGCTCCGGGTCCGCTCCCCGCAGCGAACCGCAGTAAACGGGCAGTGCGTTGGCGCCGCGCTCCTCCAGCGCGTCACACAGTTCGTCGATGAACGCCGCGTTCCCGGACAGCTCGTGAGCCCGGTAGAACAGCACCCCTACGGTGGGCCGGCCGGGGCGCTGCTCGCGCTCCCCGCGCACTCCGAAGGCGGGCATCCGCCGCGGCTCGGCGAACCCCTGGCCGGTCAGCAGCACCGTGTCGGACAGGAAACGGGTCAGCTCCGCCAGGTTCCCCGGTCCACCCTCGACGAGGTACTTCAGGGACTCCGCGACGACACCGGCCGGCACCGTCGACTCGGCCATCAGCTCGGCGTCCGGCACCGACTCACCGCCCAGCAGCACGGTGGGGATCCCGGAGGCCCGCAGCGCGGCGATGCCGTCCTCCCAGGCGCGTTTGCCGCCCAGCAGCCGCAGTACCACCACGTCCACCCCCTCCAGCAGCGCGGGCAGCTCCCCGGCCACCTCGACCCGGACCGGGTTGGCGATGCGGTACGGGGCGCCCGACGCCCGGGCGGCGAGCAGATCGGTGTCGGCGGTGGACAGCAGCAGAACGGTGGTACCCGTGCTCATGGCGCTCCCGGAGGTACGAAGGGGAGGCCGCTCGGGGCGCCCTCCTCGATGAGCCGCAGCAGTGCCGCGGTGTCGGCGTGTTCCTCGATGAGGTCTCCCAGCCTCTCGAGCTGTTCCTCGCGCAGTCCGGCGAAACAGGTGTGGGGTGCCGGGACGAAGGCACGGCCCGCCTCGGCGGCGACCCGCCGCAGAAACGCCCGGCGGAAGCTGTCGCTCTCCAGGGAGCCGTGCCAGTGCGTCCCACGGACGGCCCCGGACCGGCAGCCGTCCAGGAAGGGCTCCCCGCCCCGCACCTCGGCCACACCGTGGTGGATCTCGTAGCCCTGCACCGGTTCGCCGAACTCCTCGCCCGAAGGCCGGGCCAGGGTCTTCTCGGGGCTGAAGCGCACCCGGACCGGCAGCAGACCCAGCCCGCGGACCGTCCCGGCGCGGGACTCCACCTCGTCCTCGATCCGTTCGCCCAGCAGCTGGAAACCGCCGCAGATGCCCAGCACCGGCCGGCCCTCGGCGGCCCGCCGGGAGAGCGCAGCGGCCAGGCCTCGGTCACGCAGCCACTGCAGGGCCCGCACGGTCCCGCGGGTACCGGGGATCACCACCAGGTCGGCGTCCGCCAGCTCCTCGGCCCGGTCGGTGAACCGGACGGCCACGCCGGGCTCGGCGGCCAGCGCGTCCACGTCGGTGAAGTTGGACATCAGCGGCAACGGCAGGACCGCGACCCGCAGCACCTCGGCGCCGTACGGCGCGGCAGCGGTGTTCTCCCGGAAAACGCCGCGCGGGGACAGACCCAGACCGTCCTCCTCGTCGATGCCGAGCCCGTCACGATGGGGCAGCACCCCCAGGAACGGCCGCCCGGTCAGCCGGCTCAGCATCTCCAGCCCCGGCTCCAGGAGCGACACATCGCCGCGGAACTTGTTCACCAGATAACCCGCGATCAGTTCCTGGTCCCCGGCGGACAGCAGCGCTGTGGTGCCGAAGAACGAGGCGAACACACCACCACGGTCGATGTCGCCGACCACCACGACGGGCAGCCGCGCCGCGCGGGCCAGCCCCATGTTGACGATGTCTCCCTGCCGCAGGTTGATCTCGGCCGGACTGCCGGCGCCCTCGCAGATCACCGCGTCATGAGTGGCGCGCAGCTCGGCCAGGCAGTCGGTCACCGTCCGCAGCAGCCGGCCGCGCCGCTCCTGGTGGTAGCCCCGCGCCGTCAGCTCCCCGGCGGGCTTCCCCAGCAGGACCACCTGGCTGCTGCGCTCACCACCGGGCTTGAGCAGCACCGGGTTCATCAGGGCGTGCGGCTCCACGCGGGCCGCCGCGGCCTGCATGGCCTGCGCCCGCCCGATCTCGGCACCCTCCCGCGTCACGTACGAGTTGAGGGACATGTTCTGGGCCTTGAACGGCGCGACCTTCAGACCCTGACGGGCCAGCCAGCGGCAGATGCCGGCGGTGACCACGCTCTTGCCGGCGTCCGAGGTGGTCCCCGCCACCAGCAGCGCGCCGGTCATCCCCGCACCTCCGGTCCCGCAGGCCCCGCGGCCCGACGTGACCGCCGTGCCCGCAGGGCGGCGACGGCCGGCCGGGCACCTGTGGTGACCAGCAGCGAGAGCAGGCCCACGCGTCGCGAGAGCCGAACGGCCCGCTCGATGTCCGCGGGGGCGACGGCCCGGCCCGCCGGGTTGAGGACCGGGCGGTGCTCGGCCCGGCCGCCGTAGGACAGCGCACCGCCCAGCCGGACGCCCAGGGCGCCGGCGAAGGCGGCTTCCACCGGACCGGCGTTGGGACTGGGGTGCCGGGCCGCGTCCGCCCGCCAGGCCCGGACCCCGCCGCGCGGGTCGGGCCCGGCGGCGACGGCAAGCGCCGCGCCGAGCCGGGAACCGGGCAGCCCGGCGGCGTCGTCCAGCCGGGCCGACGCCCAGCCGAACCGCAGGTGGCGCGGCGAACGGTGACCGACCATCGCGTCCAGGGTGTTGACGGCCCGGAACCCGGCCAGCCCGGGAACCCCGGCGACCGCCCCCCAGACCAGGGCTCCCACCACGGCGTCCGAGGTGTTCTCGGCGACGGACTCGACGACCGCGCGGGCGAGCCCGTCGGCGTCCAGCGCCTGGGGGTCCCGGCCGCACAGGCGGGGGAGCAGCTCCCTGGCACGGTCGAGATCTCCCTCGCTCAGCGCGGCGGCCACGTACCGCGCCTCCCGGGCCAGGCTGGTGCCGCCCAGCGCCGCCCAGGTGGTGAGGGCGGTCAGCGCGGCCGGCGCGAGGGCGGCGGGGCCCCGGCACTGCCGTGCGGCACGGGAGGCCACTGCGGACAGGGCGGCGGCGGTGAGGACCGTTCCGCCGGCGCACAGCGCGGTGTACCGGACTCCGGCGGCCCGCTGGTCTCGCCACATGCCACGTTCGGCAGCCGCGGCGGCCCGCCCGAAGGCGGCCACCGGGTGGCCCCGGCGGGGGTCGCCCAGGAGCAGGTCGGCCAGATAGCCCAGGCCCATGCCGTACGCAAGTGTGTGATGCGCACGCATGTGGTCAGCCCGCCGTCGCACCTCGTGCGGGCAGGGGACAAGGAGGAGGTGGTGACGAGGGCAGGTAAGAGCTGCCTGGCATGGCGATGGTCCTCACTCAGGGTCCGCGCCCTGGCTCGACTCGACCGGCGGCGAGAGTCTCCTGGCTCCCGGATCCGCGCATCCCCCGGCCTTCCAGCCCGTAACTCCGGGCCGTGACGTTCGGGTTGGGGGAGCGCTCCCCGGTGACAGTGGCGGGACCGCGCCGGATTCGCACCGGCTTCCTCTCCTGCCGCCGTATTGGCTCAGGAGAGTCCACCACGCGCGGCGAGGGGCGTCAACTCCGCCTTGACCTGCGACGGAAGGTGTGAGCAGTCCCACGGCCGGCCTGGATCCCCCGCCCCGGCGGCGGGCGGCCCGGCAAGGTGACAGGACACCAGGACCCGGTGCCGCACACCGCGGCCGACCGGACCGGGCGGGCCACAGGGGAGAGAGCCGGGCCTAGGGTGAGCAGCGCAACGAACGCCGAAACCGGCGCGGTGTCCCGCCCCGACCGGGGGACACCGGCGCCCGTGGCGCCGGGAACGGAAAGGGCGAGGCATGAGTGACCCACGGATGAACAGCCCGGAGCTGCGGACCGCGTGGCGGGAACTGGTGGCGGCGGCCCGCCGAACCGTCGCCGACGGCCTCGTCGTCGGCACCTCCGGCAACCTCTCGGTGCGGCTGGGCGACATCATCCTGGTCACCCCGACCGGAGTCCCTTACGACCGGCTCGGCCCCGAGGACCTGCTCGCCGTCGACCGGGACGGCCGCCGCAGGGCCGGCACCCTGGAACCGACCAGCGAACTGCCCCTGCACCTGGCCGTCTACCGCAGCACCGACGCGGCGGCGGTCGTGCACACCCACGCGGTGCACGCCACCGCCGTTTCCACGCTCGTCGACGAGCTGCCGCCCATCCACTACCTGGCGGCCGTGTTCGGCGGCCCCGTCCGGGTCGCGCCCTACGCCACCTACGGCTCCGAGGAACTCGCCGCGCACCTGCTCACCGCGCTCCGCGACCGCAGCGGCTGCCTGCTGCGCAACCACGGCACCCTGGTGTACGGCCGCAGCCTCGAGGAGGCCTGCGCGAACACCGCGCAGCTGGAATGGATGTGCCGGGTCTGGCTCGCCGCCTCCTCCGTCCCCGGCCGCACCCCCAGTCTGCTGCCCGCGGCCGAAGTCGGCCGGGTGGCGGAGAAGCTGCGGTCCTACGGTCAGCCGCGCGGCGGCTGAGCACGGCCCCCCGCGCAGGTGCGTCCCGCCCTGTCCGCCGACCGCGTCCCGCCCGCGCGTCCGGTCGCCGCCCCGGCGTGATGCCTGCATCCTGGGAGATATGCGTCGGCGAACCTCGGCGGCCCTGGCCGCGACAGCTCTGTTGGGTGCCGGGGCGGCTGCGGTCGCCGCCGGCCGGATCGCCGGTGGCGCCGCGCTGCGCACCCACCCCGAACGCGGGGAGCCGGCCGGGTTCCACGGCCCGGAGCTCACCGTGCACAGCGTGGAGTCCGACCGGATCGCCCTCACCCGCACCCTGGCCACCCTGCGCCCCGGCCGGTACGGCATTTCCGGCCGGACCTGCCGTGCCGTCGTCGGGCCGGTACTCGACGAACCCGGTGAGGCGGACACGGTGGTGCGCCGCCTGGAGCGGATCAGCCACGGGGACCTCACCGCCGGCACGCGGGTGAAGCTCACCCCGCAGCTGTACGAGGGGGATCCGCACTCCGCTCTGGGCATCACCTGCGCGGACGTGGACATCCCCGGTGCGGACGGAAAGCTGCCCGCCTGGTTCGTGCCCGGCCACCGGGACACCTGGATCGTCACCCTGCACGGGCTCGGCTCGGGCCGGGAGCATCCGCTGAACGTTCTCCCCTTCCTGCAGCAGCACCGGTTCCCCGTGCTGCTGCCCGCATACCGGGGCGACCTTGGCGCCCCGCCCCTCCCGGACGGCCTGAGCCGGCTCGGCACCCAGGAGTGGCGGGACGCCGACGCGGCCGTCCATTACGCCGTGCGCTTCGGAGCCCGGCGGGTGCTGCTGTACGGCTGGTCGGTGGGAGCCGCCATGGCCCTGCACACCGCCGCCCGCTCCGCGCTGCGCGACCGGATCGCCGGGATCGTCCTCGACTCACCGGTGCTCGATCCTGCGGCCACCCTGCGGGCGCTGGCCGCGGACCGCGGCGTCCCCCGGCCACTGCTGCCGCTGGCCGTCGCCGCCGCCCGCGCGCGCATCGCCTTGGACCACGCCACCCCGCCGGACGCGGACACCCGGCCGGACGGGGCACCCCGTCCCATGCTGCTGGTGCACGGCCCCGCGGACTCCGTCGCCCCCTGGGATGTCTCCCGCCGGTTCGCCGACCGGCACCCCGCCAACGTCACGCTGCACAGTGTCGCCAACGCCGGGCACGCCGCCATGTGGAACGCCGGCCCGAGCAGTTACGAGGAGGCGCTGCGCCGCTTCCTCACCCCACTCATCTGAGTCGCTGTACGGGGAGTTTGGGCTTTCGTGCCCTCAGCGGTGAGACTGCTTCCGTGACGTACTCTCCGCGCGAGCCCCGGCTGCATCTTCTTCCCGGAGTACCCGAAGTCCCCGGAGTGCCTGCACAACCCACCGCTGCCACGAAGGACGCCTCGTCGGCCGCCCGTCGCCGGCCCGCCCGGCCGCCAAGGGGTGCCCTCTCCCAGGAACAACTCGCCCGGCAGGCCAGGGCGTTCCTGTCCGATGCGGTGCGGCTGGCCCGCTGGGCGCACCGCACCGGCACCGCGCCCGGACCGGACCCCGGGGCGGCCTCCGGGGAGCTCGGCCTGACACCCGGCCAGGTACGCGACCACTGGAGCCGCGCGCGGCTCGCGGGACTGGTCGAGTACGGGGCGGACGAGGACGCCGAGGGCGGAGTCCGGGCGGGCTGGCGGCTGCGCGCCTGGGAACGCGACGACTCCGCCGTCCTGCGCGGCTGGGTCGCGCTCTTCGACGGCTGGTCGCTGGCCCGGTCCGCACCCGACGACGCCGACCCGCACGCGGTGGCCGAGGTGGTCAGCGCCGTCCCGCAACTCCTCTCCGTGATGCAGCTCTCCGACGGTCCCGTGACCGAGGCCGGACTGCGTGAACTGCTGCTGCAGCGGGTCGCCGAGCTGCGTGCCGAACGTGCCGAGGCCGCCACCGCCGGTGAGTCCGACGGCCCCGTGCCGGGCCAGGCACCCGGGGAGGAGGCGGAGCTGGTCCGGCTGCTCGGCTGGGCCCTGGACGCGCTGGCCGCCGTCGGCGCACTCAGCCTGCAGGAACGCGACGGCCTTCCGGCTCGGGCCCGGCTGACGGAGCTCGGCAGCTGGGCGACCTGGACCAAGCTGGAACACATCTGCATCGCCGCCCAGAGCCCGGTCGGCAACATCGAACAGTCCGCGGTGGGCATGCTTCGCGGCTGCGCCACCCTCACCCCCGGTCCGGCCCGCGCCGAGTACCGCGCCTGGCTCGCAGCCCGGACCACCGGACCGGCGGTCGCCGAACTGCTGGACGCCGCCCGGGGGGAGGACGCGCTGATCCGAGGGCTGGCCTTCGAAGCCCTGCGGGTCGTCGGCGCCCCCGCCCAGGACGCCGTCCGCGCCGTCACCGAGGAGCCCGCACTGCGCCCGTACGCCCTCCTGTGGCTCGCCGAGCAGGAGACCGGCGAGCCGGAGGACGGCACGGAGGCCCTCCTCACCGTGCTCACCCGCGAGGAGGCGACCTGGCTGTGGGTCGACACCGCCTCCGCCGCGCACGACCACGGCGCCGCCCGGCTGCTGCTCGACCACCTGGAGGCCGCGGTGCAGCCGACCGTCGGCGCACTGCTCCAGGAGGTCCGCACCTGCGGGCACCCCCGTACGGTGCAGGTCCTGCTGGCCCTGGCCGCCGTCCACCCGGAGCCCGCGGTCGCCCGCCGGATCCGGCGGGCAGCATTCCAGCTGCACACCGGAGGCTCGTGACGGCCCCCGGCCGTCCCGCCGCCCGGCCCCGGGCGGCGGGACGGCGGGTGGGGGAGGGCTTGCGCCGCGCCGTTAGACTGGCCGCATGGACATTCCGTTCCTCGTGCATTAGCGGGCATACCGCCGCGCGACGCCGGCCGGCCACGCTTCCTCGTCGCGCGCTCTCGCAGTCCCTGCCCGTACGCATCCCTGCCCTGGAGTTCTGTCCATGATCACCGCCACTGCCGTCGAGCTGCGCGCCGGCGCCCGTGTCCTCATCGAATCCGCTTCCTTCCGTATCGCCAAGGGTGACCGCATCGGCCTGGTCGGCCGCAACGGCGCCGGCAAGACCACGCTCACCAGGTGCCTGGCGGGGGAGGGGGTGCCCGCGGGCGGGACCATCACCCGCGGCGGTGAGATCGGCTACCTCCCGCAGGACCCGCGCACCGGGGACCTCGACTCTCTGGCCCGGGACCGCATCCTGTCCGCCCGTGGCCTGGACACGGTGCTGAACAAGATGCGGGAGAACGAGGACCGGATGGCGAACGGGCAGGGCGCCACCCGCGAGCGGGCCATGAAGAAGTACGAGCGCCTGGAGACCGAGTTCCTCACCAAGGGCGGCTATGCGGCCGAGGCGGAGGCCGCCACCATCGCGGCGAGCCTGGGGCTCCCGGACCGCATTCTCGGGCAGCAGCTGCACACCCTTTCCGGCGGTCAGCGGCGGCGTGTCGAGCTGGCCCGCATCCTGTTCTCCGACGCCGACACCCTGCTGCTCGACGAGCCGACGAACCACCTGGACGCCGACTCGGTGGTCTGGCTGCGGGACTTCCTGCGGACCTACCGCGGCGGCCTCGTGGTCATCTCCCACGACATCGATCTTGTCGAGACGGTCGTCAACAAAGTCTTCTACCTGGACGCCAACCGCTCGCACATCGATGTCTACAACATGGGCTGGAAGCAGTACCTCGCCCAGCGCGAGGCGGACGAGAAGCGCCGCAAGCGCGAACGCGCCAACGCAGAGAAGAAGGCGGCCTCCCTCAACTCGCAGGCAGACAAGATGCGTGCCAAGGCCACCAAGGCCACCGCGGCCCAGAACATGGCCAAGCGCGCGGAACGTCTGCTGTCCGGTCTGGAGGCCGAGCGGCGGCAGGACAAGGTCGCCAAGCTGCGCTTCCCCGACCCGGCGCCGTGCGGCAGGACGCCGCTGACCGCGGAAGGACTCTCCAAGTCCTACGGCTCGCTGGAGATCTTCACCGATGTCGGTCTGGCCATCGACCGGGGCTCCCGCGTGGTCATCCTCGGCCTCAAC
This sequence comes from Streptomyces sp. ACA25, assembly GCF_028200735.1. Classification (GTDB taxonomy): domain Bacteria; phylum Actinomycetota; class Actinomycetes; order Streptomycetales; family Streptomycetaceae; genus Streptomyces. The sequence continues at coordinate 30,302 of NZ_JAQKPV010000007.1, read as the reverse complement.
GGAGCCGGCAAGACGACTCTGCTGCGCCTGCTGGCCGGAGTGGAGAAGCCCGACACCGGCCGGGTCACGCCCGGTCACGGGCTCAAGATCGGCTACTACGCGCAGGAGCACGAGACGCTGGATCCGGACCGCACGGTCCTGGAGAACATGCGCTCCGCCGCCCCCGACATGGACCTGGTCGCCATCCGGAAGACCCTGGGATCGTTCCTGTTCTCCGGCGACGATGTGGAGAAGCCGGCCCGGGTGCTGTCCGGCGGTGAGAAGACCCGGCTGGCGTTGGCCACCCTCGTGGTCTCCTCGGCGAACGTGCTTCTCCTCGACGAGCCGACCAACAACCTCGACCCCGCGAGCCGGGAGGAGATCCTCGGGGCGCTGCAGACCTTCACCGGCGCCGTCGTGCTGGTCAGCCACGACGAGGGCGCAGTCGACGCGCTCCAGCCGGAACGCATCATTCTGCTCCCGGACGGCGTCGAGGACCTGTGGGGCCAGGACTACGCGGACCTCGTTGCCCTCGCCTGAACCCTCGCCCCAGCGGCTTGACCCTCGCGGGAGCAACCGCCCGCGGGCCGGTGCGAGCACCGGGTGCTGGCCGCGGCTGAGCACCGTGCGCAGAGAGATGTGGATCTTTCGGCCCACTCCCGGTCCCTCATCCGGATGAGATTGGCTGGTGCACCGGCGTGGTGCCTGGTGCGGGCCACGCCCCGTGCCGGGCTCGGCACCGCGCTGCTCCCTCACCCCTGCTGACCTGCTGTTTTCCCTCCGCTCCGGTGGCTCGCCCGCGGTGGATCGCTGCCCCGGAAGGCCTTCCGGGCGGCCGGAGGACGGCTGCCGAGCCCTGCCGGACTCGTACCGACCTCGCCGAATGGGTGGCCAGGAACCGGGATAGGGGTGATCATGAGAGTTCAAGAGCGCACTTCCCATGAGGAGGCACGGGTGGCCGAGACTCTGAAGAAGGGCAGCCGGGTGACCGGCCCCGCGCGCGAGAAGCTCGCGGCGGACCTCAAGCAGAAATACGAATCAGGTGCGAGCATCCGGGCCCTGGCCGAGGAAACCGGCCGGAGCTACGGATTCGTGCACCGGATGCTGAGCGAAGCGGACGTGAGTCTGCGGGGCCGCGGGGGAGCGACGCGGGGCCGGAAGGCTGCCTCGTCCTGACCCGGAGTGGGGCGGTGCCCCCCGGATGGTTACTCTTCAGTAGTCACTTGCTGCTGAGTAACTCCGGAGGGTCCCATGAGCCTGCTCGACAAGGACGGTGTGCGCGTCACCGTCGACGACGCAGTGGCCACCGTCACACTCGCCAACGGAGCCAAGCACAACGCCCAGACGCCCGCGATGTGGCGGGCCCTCACCGAAGCCGGGCGTGTCCTGCCCGGCAACATCCGCGTGGTCGTGCTGAGCGGAGAAGGCCCGTCCTTCTCCGCCGGCCTCGACCGCCGCGCCTTCAGCCCGGAGGGCATCGGCGGGGAGCTGGCCTTTCACGAACTCGCCCGCGCCGGTGACGAGGCACTGGACACCCGCATAGCGGAGTACCAGGAAGCCTTCACCTGGTGGCGGCGCAACGACCTGGTATCGGTCGCCGCCGTGCAGGGCCATGCGATCGGCGCAGGCTTCCAGCTCGCCCTCGCCTGCGACCTGCGAATCTGCGCCGACGACGCCCGGTTCGCCATGCGGGAGACTTCCCTGGGCCTGGTCCCCGACCTGACCGGCACCCAGCCCCTGGTCTCCCTGGTGGGCTACGCCCGCGCCCTGGAGATCTGCGCCACCGGCCGCACCGTGCAGGCCGAGGAGGCCGAGCGGATCGGCCTGGCCAACCTGGTGGTTCCCGCCGCGGATCTGCCGGCCGCCGCCGCCGACCTGGCCGCGGCGCTGCTCGCCGCCCCCCGGAACGCCGTGATCGAGACCAAGGCCCTGCTGCGAGGAGCATCCGACCGCACCTTCGACGAGCAGCGCGCCGCCGAGCGTGCCGCGCAGGCCCGCCGGCTGCGGGACCTCACGGGACTCAGCTGACCTCGGTGACCGTGACGGCAACGCGTTCCGTCCCGGCCGCCGCCACCGTGACCCGGCGGGCGTCCCGCACCACGTCGAGGATCCGTCGCTCCCGGGAGACGGTCAGCTGCACCTCCACCTGTCCGTCCTCGGCCCGGACGGCCCGCACCGCACCGACCGGGGACGCGGACAGACGCAGCACCCCCGGCACGGCCAGGACCGCCGCGGCGACCGCCGCGGCGACCCCGGACGGAGGCACCGCGGCGGGGCTCCCGGCGTCTTCTCCGGCCCTCTCCACGGCCTCTCCGCCGCCGGCCTCCTCTCCGCCTGCGGCGTCCCCGCTGACCCCGGTCCCGTCCGGAGCCTCGTCCAGCAGCCCGGTCACATGCAGGTCGACCGCTGACACCTCGAGCCCGATCCGCTGCTCGGCAGCGCGGGCCAGCGCCGTGCGCAGGTGCTCCGCCGACTCGGGCAGCGGACGGTCCGCCGCCGCGGCGAACTCCGCGGTCATGCGCAGCGGCCCGGGCGGCAGCGCGCTTGCCGGGCGCGGTGGCCGGGCGTCCTGCGGGCCCTCTGCAGCCGCCCGGGCCGCTTCCGCGTCCGCTTGCCCGGGATCCGCCAGGGCAAGCCGCAGGCTTCCGAGCCGGACCCCCGGCACCGCGCCGGCGGCCTCCCGCAACACGACCTCCGCGGCCCGCTCCGCCAGCCACGCCCCTTCCGCAGCCGGCCCCAGGGGCACCAGCCTCCCGAACTCCAGCTGCCGACGTACAGCCTGTGCCAGCTGTTCCGCGCCCATCTGATCAGCCACCTTCCTGTTTGCGCTGTCCAGGTGATTTCCCGTGTTCCGTGCAGATCGGCCGAGCCTGGGTACAGCATGGCGTAAGCACCGGTCGGCGGCTGTGCTTTCCCCCGTCCGGCCGGTCGTCCGACAGGAACTGCGATCGGGACAGGCTTACTGTTGCCTTGGAGGCGCAGAGAGCTACTGTCCCCCCGGAAAGGTGTGAAGTCAGTGACCGACACCGAGAACCGCAACAGCAACGACCAGGCCGCCCAGCGCCAGGGGGCCTCCGCCAGTGGCACCGTGCCTTCGGCGGACAGTCGCCGGGGCTCCGGCGACCCTGCGGGCCGCGGCCGGACAACCATCGCCGACGGCGTGGTGGCGAAGATCGCCGGGCTGGCGGCCCGCGACATGCCGGGAGTCCACGCCATGGGCGGCGGGATGGCGCGCACCTTCGGCGCCGTCCGGGAGCGGGTGCCCGGCGCGGGCAGCGGAAAGTCCGCCACCCGCGGTGTGCGGGCCGAGGTCGGTGAGGTGCAGGCCGCCCTGGATCTGGAGATCGTGGTGGAGTACGGCGCCGCGATCCCGAAGGTCGCCGGCGCGGTGCGGGAGAACGTCATCTCCGCGGTGGAACGGATGACAGGGCTGGAGGTCGTCGAGGTCAACATCGCAGTGAGCGATGTCAAGCTCCCCGACGAGGAGGACGACGAGGACGAGGATGCGGACCGGCCCCGGCTGCAGTAGCGGGATGACCCGGGGCGGCCGGACAGCGGACACAGCGAGTGGAGGAGCGGACGATGAGCATGGCCGTAGCCGGCATGATTGCCGGCATGGCGCTGGGGTTCGCCGGATACTTCGGCGGCTTCGGGGCATTCCTGCTGGTGGCAGCCCTGGGCGCCGTCGGCTTCGTAGCCGGCCGCCTCACTGAGGGAGACCTGGAGCTGGGAGACTTCTTCCGGGGCCGCGGTCACAACGACGAACGGCGGCGTTGAGTCACGTGGAAGCCGTGGTCAGACCGCCCGAACGGGGTTCCCTCCGGATCGCCGAGCGGGTCGTGGCCAAGCTCGCCGCCCAGGCCGCTCGTGAAGCGCTGCGGGCCGCGCCGCAGGCCTCCCAGGTCCCTCCCGGCCGTGCCCGGAAGCCCTATGCCAGCGTGTCGGTCCGCCGCCACCCCGGGCCGGACGGCACCGGAGGCATGGCACGCGTCCGGATCGCCGTGGAACTGGGCTATCCCTCCGACATCGGGGCCCAGTGCGGAGCCGTCCGCAGCCGGGTCACGGAGCGCCTCGGCGAACTGGCCGGCATGGACGTCCCGGATGTGGGAGTGGAAGTGGAGCGGCTGCACTCCGCCCACGCGGACGACGACAGCGGAGGGAGGGTCGGATGAGCCACCCCACAGGTGAACCGGGCGAGCCGTCGACGGGGCCGCCGACGCTCGAGAAGAAGCCCTCCGGCGCCACCGCGGCTCCGCTGCCCGGCGGAGGTCCCGGCGGCGGTGACGAACCGGGCACCACCGGACGCGACCAGCCTGCGGCCCGGGCCGAGGACGGAGCAGCCCGCCGGTTCTGGTCCTCCCGCCGGGTACCCGCCGGGATCGTTGCGCTGGTGCTGCTCGCTGCCACCGCCCTCCTGCTGTACGACGTGGTCGCGGTCCGTGCCGACCGCCCTGCGGGCCGCTGGCGCACCAACCTCGCCGACGCGCTCGCGACCCGGCAGCTGGACGACCCCTGGGTCGTAGCCGGTGCCGTGCTCGCGGTGCTGCTCGGCATCTGGCTGCTGGTACTCGCCCTCACCCCGGGGCTGCGCGGTCTGCTCCCGATGCGCACCGAGAACGATACGCACCGTGCCGGCCTGCATCGCAGCGCCGCGGCCCTCATCCTGCGGGACCGTGCCATGGAGGTCTCCGGGGTCCGCTCGGCCCGGGTCACGGTCGGACGGCGGCGGGTACGGGCCACAGCGCAGGTCCACTTCCGGGACCTGGACGAGGTCCGCTCCGATCTCGACGCCGCACTGCACAGCGGGCTCGACGAACTCGGTCTCGCCCGGCGGCCCTCGCTTGCCCTGCACGTCCGCCGGCCGGCGAAGGGCTGAGGGGAAGAGGAGACGATGCTGACAACCGTGAACCGTGTTCTGCTGGCGCTGACCGGCCTGCTGCTTTTCGGTTTCGGGGCTGCGGCCCTGGCCGGCGCGCTCGACCTGGCGGAACGCTGGGGCTTCAACCACCCCGACGGGTGGTCCTGGCGCACCCCGCAGGACGTCCTGCTCACCCGAACCGACCGCACGCAGTGGCGGGACGAGGGCTGGTGGTGGCCGGTGGTCATCGGCGTCCTCGCGGCTCTGGTCCTTCTCAGCCTGTGGTGGGCGCTCGCCCAGCTCCGCAGGCAGCGGCTGTCGGAGGTACTGGTCGACAGCGGGGACGGCGTGGGTGCCGTGCTGCGCGGCCGGGCCGTCGAGGACGTGGTGACGGCGGAGGCGGAGGCACTGTCCGGCATCGACCGCGCCCGCATCGCTCTGGAGGGCTCCCGTACCCGGCCGCGGGCCCGGGTACGGCTGCTGCTCGCCCCGCACGCCCAGCCGGCCGACGCCGTCCACCGGCTGCGCACCGAGGCTCTGGAACACGCCCGGGTCTCCGCAGGACTTGAAGGGCTGCCCTCCGACGTGCGCCTGCGTGCGGCCAGGCACGGAGCTGAGCGCGTCAGCTGAGGGAACGCTCCGGGGCGGCGTACGCTCGCGCTCCTCAGGCCCGGGCGCCCGCCACCGGAGCCCGGCCGGGGTCCGGGGTCCGGTCCGGCTCCGGAGGCGTTTCCGCGCCTTCTTGAGGGGGCCGCCGGTCCTTCAGCTCACGACGGAGCAGGAGCACCCAGCCGACGGGTACGAAAGCCGCGAACAGCCACCACTGCAGCGCATAGGCGAAGTGGGCGCCGATCCCCCGGTGACCCGGCGCCGGCAGTGTCTCCGGCACCGGGGCCTCCCCTTCCGCGGCAGTTTCCCCGGGGGAGGTCCCGGTCAGCTCCAGGTACCCGCCGAGCGTGGGGCGGCCCAGCTCGGCGGCCCGCTGCTCGCTGCTGACCAGCATCACCATGCCCTCCGGAAGACCGGCCCGTTCCCGGATACCGGAGTTCTCCGGAGTCTCGTCCCGCATCAGCCGGCCGCTCACCGTCACCTCGCCGGAGGGCGGAGCGGACACCTCGGGCAGCCGGGTGGGGTCGTCGCCGGCCGGGACCCAGCCGCGGTTCACCAGTACGGCGCTGCCGTCCTCCTGGATCAGCGGGGTCAGGACGTGATAGCCCATCGCGCCGGTACCGGGATGGGTGCGCTGCCGGGCCACCACCTCCTGCCCGGCGTCGTACGTCCCGGTCGCGGTCACCGTGCGGAACCGGTCCTCCTCCGCCGGGCCTCGGGCCGGGGCCGTGAGCTCCGCCATCGGCACCGGATCCGCGGCCAGGCTGCCGGCGACCAGCTCGTTGCGCTCCACCCGCTCCTGGTGCCGGTGGAACTGCCAGAAACCCGCCTGCACCATGGCCGGGATCAGAAGCAGGGCGACGAGGGTGAGAAGCACCCACTGCCGGGTGAGCAGAAAGCGGTACACAGCATGCGACGGTACCCGAAGCCGGTCACGGTCAGCTCTCCGGGGCCGGGGCAGGATCATGCGCCGGGGCCTGGGCCGGGATCTCCGCCCCGGAGGCCGGCACGATCTCACGCAGCAACTGGGTGAAAGCGGCCTCGTCGAGCACCGGAGTGCCGTGCTGACGGGCCTTGGCCACCTTCGCCGTCGGGGAGCCCGGATCGTTGGTGACCAGCAGGCTGGTGAGCCGGGACACGCTGCCCGCGATGTGCAGGCCCGCTTCGTGCGCCTGGTCCTCCAGCAGCTCCCGGTCCGTGGAGGTGTCTCCCGAGAAGGCCACCCGCATGCCCTGCACCAGCGGGCCACCGGCCTCGTACCGGCCGGGGTTGGGGAACCGGCACGGCGGACGCCGCTTGGCGTTGCGCCACGTGCGCCAGGAGTCCTGACGCACCTCCTCCGGGCCACCGGCCGGGGAGTCCGTCCAGTCGGTGATCGGCCGGCAGGCCAGCAGCGGCAGCCGGATGCCCTCCCGGGCGGCCCGGTGCAGACTCGGCCGGAACGTCTCGGCAAGTACCCGCGCGTCGTCCAGCGCGTGGTGAGCACGCTCCTGCCGCACACCGTAATACGCAGCCAGAGTCTCCAACTTGTGATTCGGCAGCGGCAGGGCGAGCTCCTTGGCGAGCGCAATCGTGCACAGCCGCTGCTCGACCGGTGCCACACGGTCCGCCCGCGCGTACTCGCGGGCGATCATGGACCAGTCGAAAAAGGCGTTGTGCGCGACGAGCACCCGGCCGGCCAGCCGATCGCCGAACTCCTCGGCGATCTCGGGGAAGAGCGGCGCATCCGCCAGCATCGCTGCCGTCAGCCCGTGGATCCAGGTCGGTCCTGGATCACGCCGCGGGTTGACCTGGGTGTACCAGCGGTCCTGCACCGCACCCCGGGCATCCAGCCGGTACACCGCCGCGGACACGATCCGGTCATGGCGCGCGAGGCCGGTGGTCTCCACGTCCACCACGGCGAAGCCGTCCGGGTAGCCCGAAGGCCAGGGCCGGTTTGCGGTCTGCTGCGCAGGAATGTCAACTGCGGCTGCCTGGTGGTCTTCGAGCATGGTTCACGAGGATACGGCTCGCTACCGACACCACACGCACCCCCCGTCCGCATCACGCCGCCCTCGGGCCCACCCGCCGCCCTCGGGCCACCCCGGAGGGCAGCAGCACGGCCCGGTGCATCCTCCGTTCGCGGACCGCCCGCGCACAGTCGGCCGGTGAAAGGTCCCGCGGTCTGACGTACGCTGCCCCTATCGGTACCCACAGCGGAGGAGAGCCCGGCATGCTGCTCGACACCTATGGTCGGACCGCGACCGATCTGCGGGTCTCTCTGACCGACCGGTGCAATCTGCGCTGCACGTACTGCATGCCCGAGGAGGGCCTGCAGTGGCTGGCCAAGCCGGACCTCCTCACCGACGACGAGATCGTCCGGCTGATCCGGATCGCCGTCACCGACCTGGGCGTCACCGAAGTGCGGTTCACCGGCGGAGAGCCGCTGCTGCGCCCCGGGCTGGTCTCCCTCGTCGAGCGCTGCGCCGCTCTTGAGCCGCGCCCGAAAATGTCCCTGACGAGCAACGGCATCGGTCTGGAGCGGATGGCGGGCGCACTGCGCGACGCCGGCCTGGACCGCGTCAACATCTCGCTCGACACCATCGACCCCGAAGTCTTCCAGCGGCTGACCCGCCGCAAACGGCACGCGGACGTACTGCGCGGCCTGGCCGCGGCCCGCGAGGCCGGCCTCACCCCCGTCAAGGTCAACGCCGTGCTGATGCCGGGACTCAACGACCACGAGGCCCCCGACCTGCTCACCTGGGCGGTGGAGAACGACTACGAACTGCGCTTCATCGAGCAGATGCCGCTGGACGCCCAGCACGGCTGGGAGCGCAGCGAAATGATCACGGCCGGAGACATTCTCGCTTCGCTGCGCACCCGCTTCACCCTCACCCCGGAGGGCGAGGACGAGCGGGGCTCCGCCCCCGCGGAGCGCTGGGTCGTCGATGGCGGTCCGCACCGCGTCGGCGTCATCGCCTCCGTGACTCGGCCGTTCTGCCGGGCCTGCGACCGCACCCGGCTGACCGCAGACGGCCAGGTCCGCACCTGTCTGTTCGCCCGCGAGGAATCAGACCTGCGCGGGGCGCTGCGCTCGGGCGCGAGTGACGACGAGATCGCGGCCTTCTGGCGGACCGCCATGTGGGGGAAGAAGGCCGGTTCCGGGCTGGACGACCCCGCCTTCCTTCAGCCGCAGCGGCCGATGTCCGCCATCGGCGGCTGACCGCTCGTCAGCCGGGCACGGCCGGATTTCCGGTTCCTGCACACTCGGCCGGGACTCTCATTCCGGCTCGGGGGGTTCCCGCTCCGCCAGTGGCACGACGTCCTTGAGGAAGTTCCGTACGCCGAGGAACTGCGAGAGATACTCCCGGTGTTGCTCGCACGCAAGCCAGGTCTTGCGGCGCTCCGGCGTGTGCAGTTTCGGGTTGTTCCAGGCCAGCACCCACACGGCGGGGGCACGGCATCCCTTGGCGGAGCAGATCGGGGTGTCGTTCACGGGTCCATCCAACACCCCGGGGAAGAACGCGGCGACGCCGGGCAGCCACGGGGGGAGCCGCCCGGCGTCGGTCCATCGCTCCGACGGGGGACGCGGAGCGCTCTTGAAGTATGACATGTGACAACCCGCCGGGTGCAGAAGAACAGCGCAATTGATCTGAGCCTGTCTTGAGCTTCCGACTGCCTGCTCAGCTTTCGGGCTGCTCCGTGTCACCCGTTCCGGGGCCTCGCTGTTCCGGCCGTGGACGCCCTCCGGGCGGGTGTTCCGGTGGGGGGTCTTCCGGACGAGAGCCTTCCGGATGTGCGGATCCCCCGGACGGACGCTGCGGAGGCCGAACCGGCAGCGCCGGACGCCGGTCGGCGTCGGTGAGGAAGGTCGAGGGAAGGGCGGGGGACTTCTCCCGCCCGGCGTTGGCGACCACCACCGCGACGTACGGGATCACCGCGCCCAGGAACAGCGTCGCGATCGCCAGCGGGCGGCTCACATTCCACAGCACAACCGTCAGAATCACCGACGCGGTACGGACCAGCATCGAGATGATGTAGCGCCGCTCCCGCCCCCGGACATCGTCCTCCAGGCTCTGCCGGGCACCGGTGATCCGGTACACGGGCGCATCGCTCCCACGGTGCAGCAGGCGCCTCAGGCTCATGCTCACCACCTGCGTTCTCGCCGGGCCGATGGAAGGAAGGGTGTGGGCCCGGACCCTTCCACCGTACGCCGGGGCCCCGCGCTCCCGGGCGGCGGGGGTGCGGGGCCCCGACGACAGTACGGTGCTCAGGCGCCGTGGAGCCGGGCCAGTTTGCGGCCCGCTTTCAGGTACACACCTTCGACCGGCTCCTCGACCCCCCCGAGACGCTCGGCGGCCACCTCGCTCAGCGGGCGCAGAGCATCGGACTCCGTCAGGACCGACGCGTGCTGGCCGGTGCCGGTCTCCAGCACCAGCCGCAGCGCGTTCTGTTTGGCCAGCCGGCGGGCAGCGGAAGCGCTCGGGGCGAACTCGAGGAGCTTGGTGAGCACGGCGGCGACGGTCTCACCACCGTGCTCAGCGAGGTCCACCTCGGGCAGCGTTCCCACCTCGGTGAAGCTCTTCTTCGAGAACTGTGCGGTGAACCCGGCCCGGGCCGCCATCGCCGCCTCGACGCCGTGCATCGCGGTGACGACCTCGCCGGCCAGGACCTTCTTCAGGTCCATCGGGTGCAGCGAGCGGTCCGCCATGCGGCCCGTGACCGTCCGGATCTCGGTGTCGGACCACTCGGTCCAGGCCCGCAGGTACGGCTCCATCAGCCGGTCCGGAATCGACATGATCTTCCCGAACACCTCGTCGGCCGCTGCGCGCAGACCGACGTAGTTGCCCTGCGACTTCGACATCTTGGCGCCGGAACCGTCGGTTCCCTCGATCAGCGGCATGGTGGCGATCAGCTGCGGCTCCATCCCGTAGATCTCCATCACGCGGCGGCCCATCTGCATGTTCAGCAGCTGATCGACGCCGCCCAGCTCGATGTCCGCGTCGATCTCGGCGGAGTCGATGGCCATCGCCACCGGGTAGATCAGCTCCGACATGGTGAGCCCGTGACCCCCCTCCAGCCGGGTGCGGAAGTCGTCCCGCTGCAACAGCGAGGAAGCCGGAACCTGCGTCAGGATGCCGATCAGCCGCGGCAGGGTGATGCCGGCCAGCCACTCGCTGTTGTGCCGGAACCGCACCTTGTCGAAGTCGAAGAACGGTTTGACCTGGTCGCGGTAGCCCGCGAGGTTCGCGGCGATGTCCGCATCGGTCAGCGGCGGACGTTCGCTGGACCGTCCCGACGGGTCCCCGATCTTCGCGGTGATGTCCCCGATGATCAGGGTGACATCGTGCCCCATCCGCTGGAAGCGGCTGAGCACGATCATCGGCACGGTGTGCCCGAGATGCACGTCGGCCGCCGTCGGGTCGATGCCGAGCTTGACGTGCAGCCCGCGCCCCTCCTCCCGGGCCCGCCCGATGTCCGCGGCCAGTTTCTCCACCGAGGGCAGGATCTCGACCGCGCGCGAGCCGATCAGCTCCGCCTGTTCCGCGGGCGACAGGTCGGTCAGGTCCAGATAGCGCCGTGACCCGGTCTCCTCCAGCAGCTCCCGCACCATGGTGTCGGAGGAGAGGTCCTGTGCCAGCAGCACACTGCCGCGCTGCACGGATTCGCCGAGGCGTGTCACGTTGCGTCCTGACGGTCGTCGGGTGAAGGGTGGGCGCGGACCATCCTACGGCGCCCGTCCCGGCCGCCCGGCCCTGCCGAGGCGGCACGGAACCGGGCGGCCGTCCCGTCCGGCGAAGGGGTGCCACGCGCGGACGGACCGGCTCGTCGGCATCCGGTGGTTTCCTGTCCCCGAAGACGGAAACCTGGGAGTGATGCGTGCTACCGACACTCCCTACGACAGGCCCCTCCGCCCCTCCGAGTTCGTGATGAGTTTCTCCTCCACCCGGCACGGCGCCCGGCTCGCCAGACTCCTGGTCGCGGAGCGCATGAACGCCTGGGGCGTCTCCTACGACAGCGAGGACTCCTCAGCGGTTGCACTCCTGGTTGCGGAGCTGGCGGCGAACGCCGTGGTGCACGGTCATCACCGGGGGTGGGACTTCCGGCTCCGGGTCACCCGGCGGCAACACGTCGTCCGGGTCGAAGTCACCGACACCCGGGCCGACCGCAGGCCCGCTCCCGCCTCCCCGCGCCCCTCCGACACCAGTGGACGAGGACTGCTGATCGTCTCAGCGATCGCCTCGCGATGGGGTGTGGCGGAGTGCGCGAGAGGCAAGACGGTCTGGTGCGAGTACGTCCTGTCTCACTGACGCCGGCCCGTGCGCACCGCCCGCTGTGGTGTGCTGCCGCCCGGCGTCTGTGCGGGCGGCCCCGCTGAGTGGGGGGCAGGTCGGTGCGGGTGTCAACTGCTGCAGCCGTGTTCCTGCTTGACCGCTGTCGCGAGGTTCTCGGCGAAGGCCTCGATCCGTTCCCGGCGTTCTGGTTCACTTGGTCCGGAGTGTTGCTGGGCGGTGAGTCGGAGCACGGTGTACTTCGCTTCCTCGCGTGGTTCGCAGAGGAAGGAGATGTTGACACCGGTGGCCCAGAGGACAGCCTCTTCGCCCTGGACCCGGGTCTCTATCTTTTCTTCTCTCCTGCTGTCGGCGAGCGTTGTCCGTTGCATCGGGTCCCGGTACTCGTCGGAGAAGGAGACGCCGACGTTCAGCGCTTGTGAGGAATCCACGGTGACCGTGCAGATGTCGTAGCCCTCATAGCTTCCCTCGCTCGACTGCGCAAGCGTCTTCCCCGGAGGCAGCAGCGGTTGCAGGAGGCCTGGGTCAATGTTCAGACCGCACAGCTCGCTGGGTGCCGCGTAGTCGTAGGTTTCTTCGTCGGCAGTGCAGCCCAGAAGTGCGAGGGCTGCCAGCGGAAAGAATAAAGTCGAAGCGCGCATGGGGGAGATTTCTTCTCTGAGTGGATCGTGGGGGACGTTGTCGGGGGCTTGCTCGGCTCAGCGATGTGCTGGGGCGGCCCACGCCGATGCGGCCCTGTGGCCAGGCGTCGCAGTTGTACTTCTCCTTGAGGCCGTTCACGGAGTAACCGGTGAATGCTTCGCTCCACTAGTTTGTTTCATGGGATCTCCTTCGTTCTGAAATAAGGAGACACTCGTGCTGATAATGCGTCGGAAGTCGACGCTGATGGTGCACCAGTCGTAGGATCAGCAAGAGCGAAGAGCGCATTCGAGAAGAAGTCCATATCCGGTTCAGATGTGTGGATCCCGTCAGGGTTCCAGCTTGTCTCGGCCTTGCCGAGACTTGCCTCGTGATTCACGGCTGCGACGCGGTGCAGAGCCGCTCCGCAGTCCAGCCCGCCGGCTTCGGGGCCGCTGCGACGGCGGAGCCGGACCCCGCCTGTTCGAGCGCTCGGGACATTCCCGGCCGCAGCTGCGTGCCGCTTCCCTGACGGGCGTCAAGTTTTCGTCCCGGACCTCCGGAGACCAGTAGTCCGGAGACCACTCGCCTTCGGCCGGGAGAGGGCCGGCACAGTCCACCCAGGGGTGTCCGCTACTTTCCGTGGTCATCTGCTGTCTTCCCGGCATTCACCGTGACGGAAAGTGGAGTGCCGACTCCCTCAAGTGACGTGTGCACCGGACCAGTTTGCACCAGCGCGCTTCCCCCGGAGACCGAGTACCGCGGCTGACGGCGCGGATTGGCAGGAAGGTGAACACCGCGGGGGCGGGCGGTTCCCCGGGTGGCAGGGAGGAGGCAGCCCGCCCGCCCCGGACGGTGCGGCGGGCTTCGGCCCGGGGATGTCGGTGGGGGCCCGGGAAGAGGGCCCGGTGCGTGGTCGCGTGACCGGCTGACGCGGTGACGGGTCGCATCTGCCGAGCGATGCGGATCATCTGCCGCCCGGTCGGCGCCAGGCGGGATGAGGGCCCGCAGCGGCTCTGCGACCACCCTTTTCAGCCGTGATCTGCCCACGGGACAGGGCAGTTGTCATATTCCGCCGCCTTCTGCGAGCACCCTGCCGGGGAACCGCCCCACCTGTCACCTGCTGTGCAATACCGCATGTACCGGCCCGGCAACGGTGCGTGGGGAAGGCGGGCTGGTCAGGCGGCCACCCGATGAGCAGGCTCGAAGGTATGAACGACGAATCGCCCCGTGCTGAGCTCTCGGTACTTCCCGGGACGTTCGACATGATGTTCACCTCCACCCGGCGTGGTGCGCGGCTGGCGCGCCTGCTGGCCGTGGAGCGGCTCGACGCCTGGGGAATCCCTTACGACAGCGCGGCCTCCGGTACGGTCGCGCTGCTGGTCGCCGAGCTGGCGGCCAATGCCGTGCGGCACGGGCAGATACCGGGCCGGGACTTCCGGCTGGGCCTCACCGTCGAGCCGGCCGGACGGCTCGACGGGGTGCTGGTACGGATCGAGGTCTCGGATGCCCGCTCCGAGCGCAGGCCGCGGCTCGTCCCTGCGGCCTCCTGCACAGCCGACCTGTACGACCGCACCCGCACGGACACCGGCCCCGTGCCTGTGGCCGGCGCTTCCGCGTGCTCCGGCGGCCGGGGGACGGTGACCGCGGACTCGCGTGATCTGGCGGAGAACGGGCGGGGCCTGCTCCTCATCTCGGCCCTGTCCTCCCGGTGGGGCGTCGCTGACCGGGAAGTCGGGAAAACCGTCTGGTGCGAGTGCGTTCTCGAGCCCGGCCGTCTGTAGGGATCCCACAGGCACTGCCGGGTGCCCCTGTCGCGGCCCGATCCCCGGCTTCCGCTGCCCGGAGGCTAGCGTGGGGCGGAGTATCCGACTGGGAGAACCTCAGAGAAAGGGTGGTCTCTTGAGCCGCTCTGTACTCGTCACCGGAGGCAACCGCGGCATCGGGCTCGCCATCGCTCGTGCCCTTGCCGACGCAGGCGACCAGGTCGCCGTCACGTACCGGTCCGGTGAGCCCCCCGAGGGGTTCCTGGCCGTGCGGTGCGACATCACGGACCCGGAGCAGGTGGAGCGGGCCTACAAGGAGGTCGAGGAGAAGCAGGGGGCGGTCGAGGTACTGGTGGCCAACGCCGGCGTCACCCGTGACCAGCTGCTGCTGCGCATGTCCGACGAGGACTTCACCTCTGTCGTCGACACCAACCTCACCGGCACCTTCCGGGTCGTGAAGCGGGCCTCCCGCGGCATGCTCCGTGCCCGCGGGGGGCGCATCGTGCTGATCTCCTCCGTGGTCGGTCTGCTGGGTTCGGCGGGGCAGGCGAACTATGCCGCGTCCAAGGCAGGGCTGGTGGGGTTCGCCCGGTCCCTCGCCCGCGAGCTGGGTTCGCGCAACATCACCTGCAACGTGGTCGCCCCGGGCTTCGTCGACACGGACATGACGCGGGTGCTCAGCGACGAGCAGCGGGAGAAGATCGTCAAGCAGGTGCCGCTGGGCCGCTACGCCCAGACCGCGGAGGTCGCTTCCGCGGTGCGGTTCCTGGCCTCGGAGGAGGCCGCATACATCACTGGTGCCGTCATCCCGGTTGACGGCGGATTGGGCATGGGACACTGACACATGAGCGGAATTCTGGCCGGTAAGCGCATTCTCGTCACCGGGGTCCTCACCGACGCCTCGATCGCCTTTCACGTCGCCAGGCTTGCCCAGGAGGAGGGCGCCGAGGTCGTGCTGACCGGCTTCGGCCGGATGAGCCTGGTGCAGCGGATCGCCAAGCGCCTTCCCAAGGAGGCGCCGGTCATCGAGCTGGACGTGCAGAACGCCGAGCACCTGGACGGCCTCGCGGCCCGCGTCACCGAACACCTGGGGGAAGGCGTCGGGCTGGACGGCGTGGTGCACTCCATCGCCTTCGCTCCGCAGGACGCCCTGGGCGGCAACTTCCTGCACACCGAGTGGGACTCGGTGGCCACCGCGGTCGAGGTCTCGGCGTTCTCGCTCAAGTCGCTGACCACGGCGCTGCTCCCGCTGATGCGCGAGCGCGGCGGCTCGGTCGTCGGTCTGACCTTCGACGCCCAGTTCGCCTGGCCGAAGTACGACTGGATGGGAGTGGCCAAGGCGGCGCTGGAGTCCACTTCGCGTTACCTTGCCCGGGACCTCGGCGGGGACGACATCCGCTGCAATCTGGTGTCCGCGGGCCCGATCAAGTCGATGGCCGCCCGGTCCATCCCGGGTTTCGAGGAGCTCGCCGACGTCTGGAACCACCGCGCACCGATCGGCTGGGACCTCGCCGATCCGGAGCCCGCCGCCCGCGGGGTGGTCGCGCTCCTGTCGGACTGGTTCCCCAAGACCACGGGCGAGATCGTCCACGTCGACGGCGGTGTCCACATGATGGGGGCCTGAGCCCCCAACGGTGACCACGGCGGCCGTCCGCCGCCCGTCCCGCGCCCGCACGACCGGCGCGGGACGGTCAGGCCGACTCCTCCTCCGCCGTCACCGCGTGACAGGTCAGCGCGTAGGAACCGGCCTCCCTGGCCGCGTTCTCCGCCTCTCCGGCCCGGACCGCCTCCACCAGCCGGGTGTGGTCCAGATACCCCTCGTCGCGCAGCTCCTCGCCGACATTGCCGCGCAGAAAGTCCCGCAGTACGTCACCGAGGTCGGCGTAGACGGCTTCGAGGACCTCGTTGTGCGATGCCTTCACCACCGCCATGTGGAAGCTGGTGTCGGCCGCCACGAACCGCTCGGCCTCCCCACTGGCCCAGGCCTCCTCCCGCCGCTCGAGCAGGGTGTCGAGCTGCCGCATGTCCTCGTCCGTCCGCCGCAGCGCGGCGAGCCGGGCAGCGGTGGCCTCCAGGGTGCTGCGCAGCTCCGCGACGTGCCGTGGGTCCGCGTCGGCGAATCGCCGGTGCATCACCCCGGCCAGCTCGCTGGTGGCTGTCACGAAGGTGCCCGAGCCCTGCCGGATGTCGAGCAGGCCGTTGTGTGCCAGGGCCCGGATCGCCTCCCGGACTGTGTTCCGGGCCACTCCGAGCTGTTCGACCAGCTCCGGCTCGGTCGGGATGCGCGAGCCGACCGGCCAGGCACCTGACGTGATCTGCCCGCGCAGCTCGGTGATCACCTGGTCGGCGAGCGCGGAGCGGCGGGGGGCGGTCAGTGACATAGCTCTCCAGGGGTGCGGACGATCCAGCTGGCGAGGATTCGTCCCATGATTCTATGGTGAAGGGGTCGCGTTGTTCTAAGGAAGCCCATGCCAGTGCCGGATCACGACCGTGTTCTCCTCAAGGATTCACCCTCCGGAGGGAACCACACCACTCGCACCCGTTCCTCGGTGCCGGCCGGAGCGCTCGGGCTGGTGGCGGCCGGGCTGTTCCTCGCCGCCCTCAACCTGCGTCCGGCGATATCCGGTCTGGGCCCGCTCCTGGAGGAGGTCCGGTCCGGCCTCGGGATGAACGCCACGGTGGCCGGTCTGCTGACCTCCGTGCCCGCCCTGTGCTTCGCGGTGTTCGGCGTCACCGCCCCCCGGCTGGCCCGCCGCTTCGGACCGGTCGCCGTCGTGCTGGCCGGAATGGCCGCCGTCACCGCCGGGCTGGCCCTGCGCTCGCTCGCCGGCGGCACGGCCGTCTTCCTGGCGACCACCGCCCTCGCTCTGGCGGGCATCGCGGTCGGCAACGTCCTCATGCCGGTCATCGTGAAGCGGTACTTCCCGGACCGGGTCGGCACCATGACGGGCCTCTACTCCATGGCACTGGCGCTGGGCACCGCGGGGGCCGCCGCCTTCACCGTCCCGCTCACCCAGGCCCTCGGCGGCAACTGGCGGACCGGCCTCGGCATGTGGGCGGTGCTTGCTGCCCCGGCACTGCTGGTGTGGCTCCTGGTCCTGCTGCGTGACCCGGCCGGACGCGGGACGCGGAAGGCACCCGCGGATCCCGGCCCGGCCGCCGCCCCGGAGACCGTCGGGCCCGCGGGCCGGGGGCCCGCCGCCGAAGCCACCCGGATCCGCATCACCCGCTCCGCCACGGCCTGGGCACTTGCCGTCTTCTTCGGACTGCAGGCCACCGGTGCCTACATCACGATGGGCTGGATGCCCCAGATCTTCCGTGACGCCGGGGTGCCGGCCGCGACCGCCGGTCTGCTCCTCGCGGTGATCATGGGGATGGGCGTGCCGCTCGCGTTCGTCCTGCCCCGCGTGGCGGCCCGGATGCGGCATCAGGGCCCGCTGGTGGCGGCCCTGGGAGCCTGCGGGCTCGCCGGCTACGCGGGACTGTGGTGGGCTCCGGCGGAGGGCGCCTGGGCCTGGGCGCTGCTGCTCGGCATCTCCAACTGTGCCTTTCCGGTGGCCCTCACGATGCTCGGGATGCGCGCGCGGACCAGCGGGGGAGTGGCCAGACTGTCCGCGTTCGCCCAGTCCACCGGCTATCTGATCTCCATCCCGGGCCCGCTGCTGGTCGGTGCCCTGTACGACCGAAGCGGCGGCTGGCAGGCTCCCCTGCTCCTCATGGCCGTGCTCATGACCGCCCAGATCTGCGTCGGGGTGGTCGCCGGGAGGGACCGCTGCGTCGAGGACGGCGGCTGAGGTGCGAGACTGGCCGCATGCCCGCGCTAGAACCGAACCCCACCGGCGGACCGAAGAAGCTCGCGCTGATCCTGGGAGCGATGATCGGCATCAGCCTCGTCATCGCGGTGATCGCCAGTATCGCGGCACCCTGACGTCCGGGGATGGTGGGGCAGGCCCCACCATCCCTTAGGGGCCACGTTCAGGGGTGAGTGGGTGGGTGACCGGATGGGCTCCGCGACCGGGTTTCCGTAGGTTTGAAGCAGCTCGGAACGAGAAGCCACGAACCGGACGGAGGCGAGCGCCATGGCGTCCCCCACCTGCTGTGCCACGCGCCGCCCGCCGGCCGTCGGCCGCCTCCACCCCCGGCTGCCGTGGTGGGCTCCGGTCCTTCCCGTACTTGTCTTCGCGGCCCTGCTGTTCCTGCTGGTCACCGGCGCGGAGGCCGGGGCCGCCCCGGAAGCCGAGCCGGTTGCCCTGCTCCTGGAGTGGCTGCACCGCCTGCTGGTCCGCTGACCGGAGCGCCGGATGTCGTCCGTGCCGGTGAGCGATCCTCAACACCCTGCGACGGATGCCCCTGCTCGTGCGAAGCTGGGGCACATGAGCGCCGACGTTGCCCGCAGGATCGTTCTTCTCCGACACGCCAAGGCGGACTGGCCGCAGGTCTCCGACCATGAGCGGCCACTCGCCGAGCGGGGCCGAAAGGATGCACCGGCCGCCGGCCAGTGGCTGGCCACTGCCGGGGTCGTCCCCGACCTCGCCCTCTGCTCCACCGCAACCCGTACCCGGGAAACCTGGAAGCTCGCGGTCCCGGAGCTGCCGCAGCGCCCCCGGACCGTCTACGACGAGCGGCTCTACGATGCCACTGCCGGTGAGCTGATCGCCGTCATCAACGAGGTCGACGACGAGGTCACCGACCTGCTGCTGGTCGGTCACAACCCCGGCATGCACGCCCTTGCCGAGGCGCTGGCAGGGGCGGCGGAGCCGGACGCCCTCGCGCGGATGAACCGCAGCTCCTTCCCGACCGCGGCCATGGCCGTGCTGAGCCACACCGGCAGCTGGAAGACCGTCGAGCTCGGTACGGCCCGCCTCGTCAGTTACTGGAGCCCGCGCGGATAGCGAAGGGGGCACCTCCCCCCGCAGGCCACGGGCCGCAGGGGGAGGGCGACACGCCGCGGCCGGGTCCGCTCAGCCGCCTGCGGGGGCGTCCGCCGCCTCGACATCCTCCCGGGTGATCCCCAGGAGATACAGCACGGTGTCCAGGAACGGCACATTGACCGAGGTGTCGGCCGCGTTCCGCACCAAGGGCTTGGCGTTGAAGGCGACACCCAGTCCGGCCGCGTTCAGCATGTCGAGATCGTTGGCCCCGTCCCCGATCGCCACCGTCTGGGCCAGCGGCACTCCGGCTTCGAGGGCGAAGCGGCGCAGCCAGACAGCCTTCCCGGCCCGGTCCACCACCTCGCCGGTCACCCGGCCGGTGAGCTTCCCGTCCACGATCTCCAGGGTGTTCGCCGCGGCGAAATCCAGGCCCAGGTTCTCCCGCAGTGCGTCGGTGACCTGGGTGAACCCCCCGGACACGATCCCCACCTGGTACCCGAGGCGCTTGAGTGTGCGGACCAGGGTGCGGGCCCCCGGAGTCAGCCGGACCTCCGCGCGCACCTTCTGCACCACGGACTCGTCCAGCCCGGCGAGCAGTGCGACGCGGGCGTGCAGTGACTGTTCGAAGTCCAGCTCGCCGCGCATCGCCGCGGACGTCACCTCGGCGACCTGCTCCTCGCAGCCGGCATGCGCCGCGAACAGCTCGATCACCTCGTCCTGGATGAGAGTGGAGTCCACATCCATCACGACCAGGCGCTGCGCGCGGCGCTGCAGCCCGGAAGCGATCACCGCGACGTCCACCTTCCGCCCCGCGGCCTCCGTCGCCAGCTCGGTCCGCAAGGTCTCCGTGTCCACCCCCGACACGTCGAACTCCACCGCGGTCACCGGATACTTCGCGAGCCGGAAGATCCGGTCGATGTTGCCGCCGGTTCCGGTGATCCGCGCGGCGATGGCGGACGCAGCCTCCGCGGTCAGCGGGCTGCCGAGCACCGTGACATGTGAACGTCCGTTGCCCCTCGGACGGTTGTCACCGGTGCCCGAGATGATCTCCGCCTGCAGGTGCTGCGACTCCGCCCAGCTGTGGACGGTGGCCCGCACCTCACCCTCGGTGGCCCGCACCGGCGCGGTGACCAGGGCACACAGTGTGATCCGGCCGCGGGTGACCAGCTGTTCCAGGTCCACGACGTCCACCGCGTAGGCGGCCAGGGTGTCGAGGAGCCCGGCGGTGATGCCCGGCCGGTCCTTGCCGAAGATCTTCACGAGCAGGGTGGGGTCATCCGTACCGGGCTGCTGCCCCGCAGGGCCGTCGGAGGGCAGTGGCGCATGCGAAGGGATCATGGTGCCACCACGGTAGCCGGTGCCCTCTGCCCTCCGGTGTCCTGTCCGGCCTCCGGACAGGACACCGGACCGAACGTCACGGCCCGGCTGACACTCTGCACCAGCTCCGTGACTTGTCGGGGGTCGGCTTCCCGATGAGCCGGGGTGCCTGGAATAGTTCCCCACCGACGTTCACCATCCCAAGGCCCCTGTCGCGGGGGTCACTCGGGGGACAACTTTGTGGGGCATGGAGTGCCGGAACTCGTACTCGAATTGAACGGACAGACCTGGGCTTTGGACCCGACCCGGGCGTACCGCCTGGGCCGGGATCCCGAAGGTGACCTGGTGCTTCAGGACGCCAGGGTGTCGTGGCGGCACGCCACCGTGCGCTGGGGCGGCCAGAGCTGGATGGTGGAGGACCACGGCAGTACCAACGGAACCTATGCGCAGGGCCGGCGCGTACAGCAGCAGGAACTCGGCCCCGGATCGGTCGTCCATCTCGGCAACGCGACCGACGGCCCGCGGCTCACCTTCACCACCGCGGGCGCCGTGGCACCGCAGCAGGCGCCGGCGGCAGCCATGTCGGGGGCCCCGCCCTCGTCGCCACCACCCTCCGACCGGCCCGTCGTGGCGGCGCCGCAGGGGGGCGGACCCGGACGGAGCGCGACCACCTTCCACCAGCTGTCCGTCGGCCAGGTCACGCGGATCGGCCGTTCGCTGGAGAACGAGCTGGTCGTTTCCGACCTGCAGGTCTCACGGAACCACGCCGAATTTCTCGCCACCCCCGACGGCCGGTTCGAGATCCACGACCTGGGCAGTCACAACGGCACCTACGTCAACGGTCAGCAGCTGCCCAAGAACGGGCGGCAGGACCTCAGCCAGAACGACACCGTGGGCATCGGCCACTCCACCTTCCGGCTGGTGGGCACGCGGCTGCAGGAGTTCGTCGACACCGGCGAGGTCTCCTTCTCGGCCCGCCACCTCACGGTCAAGGTCAACAACGACCGGCTGACGATCCTCAACGACGTCTCCTTCGGCGTGCCGGAGAAGTCTCTGGTCGGCGTCATCGGCCCTTCCGGTTCCGGTAAGTCCACCCTGCTGCGCGCCCTCACCGGCTACCGGCCCGCCTCCTACGGTGAGGTGCTGTACGACCACCGGAACCTCTACACCCACTTCGCCGAACTGCGGCACCGCATAGGTCTCGTGCCGCAGGACGACATCCTGCACACCGCGCTGCCCATTCGGCAGGCGCTGCGTCTGGCCGCCGAGCTCCGCTTCCCCGGCGACGTCGGGGAAGCCGAGCGGAACGCCCGGGTGGAGGAAGTCCTCCTCGAGCTCAAGCTCGACCATCACGCGACCAAGCGGATCAACGCGCTCTCCGGCGGTCAGCGCAAGCGGGTCTCGGTCGCTCTCGAGCTGCTCACCAAGCCCTCCCTGATCTTCCTGGACGAACCCACCTCGGGTCTGGACCCGGGGATGGATCGCGATGTCATGCAACTGCTCCGCGGGCTGGCGGACGACGGCCGTACTGTTCTCGTCGTCACCCATTCGGTGGCCGAGCTCGGTCTGTGCGACCGGGTCCTGGTACTGGCACCGGGCGGAGGCGTCGCCTACTTCGGACCTCCGGACGAGGCGCTCAACTTCTTCGGCTACGAGACCTGGGCCGATGTCTTCTCCGCCTTCGAGAACTACCGCGACTACGACTGGATGGGCCGCTGGCGCGGTTCGCAGCACTACCAGATGTACGCCGCCGACCTCGACGCCGTCCAGGCCCAGACCGCCCATTTCGCCCCGGCTGCCGCGAGCCGGCAGAAGGCCCAGTCGTGGGGCTCCCAGGTCTGGACCCTGATGCGCCGCTATCTGGCGGTGATCGCCGCGGACCGGGGTTTCCTCGGCCTCACCGTGGCGCTGCCGGTGATCCTCGGCCTGGTCAGTGTGGTCATCCCGGCCGAGCACGGGCTCGGCTACGGGCCGACGGCCAGCGCCCAGCGCAACGGGGACGCCAGCATCATCCTGCTGGTGCTGGTCATCGGCATGTGTTTCGCGGGCTCCGCCAACGCTGTCCGAGAGCTGATCAAGGAACGGGTGATCTACGAACGTGAACGGGCGGTCGGGCTCTCCCGCTCCGCCTACCTCATGTCCAAGGTCTTCGTCCTGGGCATGGTCACCGCGCTGCAGGGTGTCATCCTGGCCACCATCGGCTTCCTGCCCCGTGAAATGCCGCAGTCGGGCATCATCTTCACCAACTCGCCGGCTATTGAGATGACCATCGTGATCGTGGCCCTCGGCCTCACCTCGATGATGATCGGCCTGCTCATCTCCTCGCTCGTGCGGACCTCCGAGATGACCATGCCGCTGCTGGTGATGATCTCCGTTGTGCAGCTCGTCTTCACCGGAGCACTCTTCGCCGTGCACGGCAAGCTCGGTGTCGAACAGCTCGCCTGGTTGATGCCGTCCCGCTGGGGGCTGGCAGGGACGGGCGCCACCGCCGACCTGAACACCCTCACCAGGAACCCGGCGGATCCGGACCCGGACCGGCTCTGGGACCATGACGCGGCCGTCTGGCTGCTCGACGTCAGCATGCTGCTCGCGCTCGGCGTCGCCTGCGGCTTCCTGGTACTGCGATTCCTCCGTCGCCACGAACCGGAAGTCATGCGCGACTGACCCGGGACTCCGCGGGCGCCGCCCGGAGACTGGAACCCCTGTTCTCCGGCCGGCCCCCGGGACGCCGGCCGGAGCCGCCCCGCCGCGCCGGACAATTGACGGGCGGCGGGCAGAACCCCCGGTCGCACGGATTCGAACATCGCCGCAAGGTGCGGTACACCCGTGTCGTCCGGCCGGTCCGCGCGTTGAGCAGCGTGCGACTCCGGGGTCGGAGTCGCTGCACTGTTTAACTCAGGAGGATTTTCTTCATGAAGACTGCCAAGAAAGCTGCGTTCGTCGTTGCTGCCGCCGGTGCCGCTCTGGGCGCCGCCGCCGGTGCCGCCAGCGCGGACAGCGGTGCTCAGGGCTACGCGGTCAACTCGCCCGGTGTGGGGTCCGGCAATGTGATCCAGCTTCCCGTGCACGCGCCGGTGAACCTCTGCGGCAACACTGTTGACGTCATCGGTGTGCTGAACCCGGCCTTCGGCAACTTCTGCGCCAACAACTGAGCAGCACTCCCGCCCGCGACCCGGTCTTGCCGGTGAAGCGGTGAGGGAGCAGGGTCCCGCGGACCGGAGTCCGCGGGACCCTGCTTTCCGCCTTCCGGGCCGGCCGTGGCTCCGGACCGGCCCGGAAGACAGGAGGCTCAGCCCTGTTGCCGCTCGCGCTCCTCCAGGTAGGAGTTGTACGCGGCCACCCGTGCCCGCCGTGCCGTGCGCTCCACCGGACGCAGCAGTCGGTCCCGTGCACCGATCTGGCCCGCGCTCACCGCCCTGCCGTGCTCCGGATCCGTGGCGATGGTCACCAAGGCACCCACCCGCTGTGCCAGCTCCAGAACCCGGACGGCCCGCGGCGGATACCCCGGAGCCAGCAGTCGACGTTCCCGCTCCGTCCGTGCCCGGTAGGCATCCAGCTGCGCACGGGCCACCGGCCCGGCACCCGCCACATCCAGCTCCGCCAGGTCCGCGGTCACGTCCCGCAGCACTTCGGCGAGCTCCCGCTCGGCTTCACCGAGCGAGGGCACATCGGCCGGCGGTGCCTGTCGGGAGGGAAGACACCGCCACACCACCTCAGTCAGCACGTCACCCGCCGGACCCGCCTCCCTGACCTCCGGCACCAGCCCCAGGGAGGCTCCTTGGGCCGGCACTGCTTCCCCGGCGGTCAGAGCGGCCTCGTTGAACGCGGGAGGGCCGGAGAGTCCCAGCGGGTGCCCCGGAACGGGCAGGGCCACCCGAAGCCCCACCACCCCCAGCGTTCGCAGACGGCCCAGTGCCAGGGTCAGTCCCACCGGCCCGGCCTCGTCCGGCAGACCCACGACCCGGTGCACCGAGTCGGACCCCACCACCCGCTGCGCCGCCTCGTCCGGTGACACCCGGCCGGCGAGGAGGGCGTTTCCCCAGGCGGCCAGCCGCCCGGCACGTGGTTCATGAAGCATGACCTCCACCTTAGGGAGCGGAGTCAACAGACCGCCTGACGGCAGCGGCGGAAGCAGCGTGGCGTACTTTTGTCACGGGACTGTGCAGCACACGCAGTCAACGCCAACCGCAAGGGGAGAGACCGCGCGCATGAGCGATGTACTGGAGCTGGTGGACGTATCCGTGGTCCGCAACGGACGGGCTCTGGTGGACAAGATCTCCTGGTCGGTCGCCGAGGGCGAGCGCTGGGTGATCCTCGGCCCCAACGGCGCGGGCAAGACCACCCTGCTCAACGTCGCCTCCAGCTACCTCTTTCCCACCAGCGGCACCGCTCATGTTCTCGGTGAGAAGCTCGGCGGCGTCGATGTCTTCGAGCTGCGGCCCCGGATCGGCATGGCCGGCAGTGCACTCGCGGACAAACTGCCCCGGTCGCAGACCGTCCTGCAGACCGTTCTCACCGCCGCCTACGGCATGACCGCGGGCTGGCAGGAAAAGTACGACGAGATCGACGAGCGGCGTGCGCGGGCCTTCTTGGACCGGCTCGGCATGAGCGAGTACCTCGACCGGACATTCGGCACTCTCTCCGAAGGTGAGCGCAAGCGGACGCAGATCGCCCGCGCGATGATGACCGACCCCGAGCTGCTTCTCCTGGACGAACCTGCCGCCGGGCTGGACCTCGGTGGTCGCGAGGACCTGGTACGCCGCCTCGGGCGGCTCGCCCGCGATCCCTATGCACCGTCGATGATCATGGTCACCCACCATGTCGAGGAGATCGCTCCCGGCTTCACCCATGCCCTGCTCATCCGCCAGGGAGCGGTTCTGACCGCCGGGCCGGTCGACTCGACACTGACCTCCGCGAACCTCTCCCGCTGCTTCGGCCTGCCGCTGGTGGTGGAGCGCCACGGCGACCGCTGGACGGCGCAGGGCCTTCCTCTGGCCTGATCTCACGGCTGTCCCCTGTTCTCAGAGTGCCGACGGCCCTACGATGGGTTGCGTGGATATGTGGGTGTGGTGGCTCATCGCGGCAGGCGGCCTGGCAATTCCCCTGGTGCTGACGGCGATGCCGGAGTTCGGCATGGTGTCGGTCGGTGCGCTCGCGGCAGCGCTCGCCTCAGGGATCACCGATAACGTGGCGCTGCAGGTCGTGGTGTTCGCTGTCGTGTCCACCGCCCTTGTCCTCGTCGTCAGGCCGATCGCCCGGCGTTCCCGTGCCCAGCGCCCCGAAGTGAGCACGGGAATGGACGCCTTGATGGGCAGGTCGGCCGTTGTGGTCGAACGGGTGGACGGCACTTCCGGCCAGATCAAACTCGCCGGCGAAATCTGGTCCGCCCGTTCCCTGGACACTGCCGAGACCTTCGAGGCCGGCAGTCAGGTCAGCGTCGTCGAGATCGACGGAGCGACCGCTGTCGTGATGTGATGGCGGTCCGTCACCACGCCGGTGACACCGCACCTTTCAGCCCTTCCCGACGCAGGGGGTACACCGATGGACGCCATCATCATTGTGCTGGTCATCCTGGTGGTGCTGGTATTCATCGCACTGGTCAAGACGATCCAGGTGATTCAGCAGGCCAGCGCCGCCATCGTCGAACGCTTCGGCCGCTACACCCGCACACTGAACGCGGGCCTCAACATCGTCGTCCCGTTCATCGACACCATCCGGAACCGCATCGACCTGCGTGAGCAGGTCGTCCCGTTCCCCCCGCAGCCGGTGATCACCCAGGACAACCTCGTCGTGAACATCGACACGGTCATCTACTACCAGGTGACCGACGCCCGTGCGGCGACCTACGAGGTCTCCAACTACATTCAGGCCATCGAACAGCTCACCGTCACCACCCTTCGTAACATCATCGGTGGTATGGACCTGGAGCGGACCCTGACCTCCCGCGAGGAGATCAACGCGGCCCTCCGCGGGGTGCTCGACGAGGCCACCGGCAAGTGGGGGATCCGCGTCAACCGGGTCGAGCTCAAGGCCATCGAGCCGCCGACCTCCATCCAGGACTCGATGGAAAAGCAGATGCGTGCGGACCGTGACAAGCGGGCCGCGATTCTCCAGGCCGAAGGTGTGCGGCAGTCGGAGATCCTCCAGGCAGAGGGTTCCAAGCAGTCCGAGATCCTGCGAGCCGAGGGTGACGCGAAGGCCGCAGCCCTGCGTGCCGAAGGTGAGGCACAGGCGATCCGCACCGTGTTCGAGGCGATCCACGCCGGAGACGCCGACCAGAAGCTCCTCTCCTACCAGTACGTGCAGATGCTGCCGAAGATCGCTGAAGGCGACTCGAACAAGCTGTGGATCGTGCCGAGCGAGATCGGTGAGGCATTGAAGGGTCTGGGCGGCAACCTCAACAAGATCACCGGCAATGGCGGCGGCGGCGACAGCGACGACGCCCGCCCCCGGCTGGACAAGCCCGTCCGGGAGCAGCCCCGGCTGGACTGATGTCCGAGGGGAGCCGCGGCGTGCGGGTGCCCGGCGCCGCCGGACGGCTGCCGACGGAGGGAGGGATCTGCCCGGACCCTTCCCACCGCCGGTGCTCGGCGGCTCGCGGTGCCGTACCGTTCGCCGATGGAGTCGGCCCGGAGCTCAGGCCGGCTGAGAAAGCCTCGGCCACTCCGGCAGCGCAGCGTCGCCACCCAGCCCCAGCGCCAGCAGCAGAGTCTCCGCGGGCGTCGGCTCGAAGGGCTGCACCACAAGACGCATGCCTGCCTGCGCCGGAGTGCGGTCGGCTTTCCGGTGATTGTCGCGCGCGCAGGCCGCGACGGTGTTCAGCCAAGTGTCGCCACCCCCGCGCGACCGGGGCACAATGTGGTCGATCGTGGTCGCCCGCCCGCCGCAGTAGGCGCAGCGGTGCCGGTCCCGGACCAGAACTCCCCGCCGCGACCACGAGGCCCGTTGTCGGAACGGCACCTGCACGTACCGCCGCAGTCTGATGACCTGGGGGACCGGCAGATCCACCGAGACCGCCCGCACCCGGAGGCCGGGGTACGCCTGTTCGACCTCCGCCTTGCGCTGCATCACCAGCACCACCGCCCGGCGCAGCGACACCGTGGACAGCGGTTCGAAACTCGCATTGAGCACAAGGGTCTGCCGCACCCGCCACCTCCCTGCTCCTGCCCGCCCCCGTGGCGGGATTTCTCCACTGTGCCGTTGCCCTGCGGACAGGACAATGCAATTACCTGTGGCTGAACGGGGGAAGAAGGCGGCGGGGCGCGGCCGACCGCCCGGATCAGCCCTCGGCCGGTATCTCGTACTCACCGATCAGCTGCGCCCGGCCGATCGTGTGGAAGCGGAGCATGAATCCGACCTTCGCGGGCGGTGCGTCGGAGTCCGGCCCGAGCCGCTCCGTGTCCACGGCGTAGACGGTGAACACATAGCGGTGGGGCCCGTCGCCCGGCGGAGGCGCGGCACCTCCCCAGCCCTGCGTGCCGAAGTCGTTGCGCACCTGCACCGCGGCCGACGGCAGGCCGTCCCGGTCCGCGTTCCCGGCTCCGGCCGGAAGCTCGGTCACCGACGCGGGAATGTCGAACACCGACCAGTGCCAGAATCCGCTGCCTGTCGGTGCGTCGGGATCGAAACAGCTGACGGCGAAGCTCTTGGCCCCCTCGGGGTGGCCCGTCCATCGCAGATGCGGAGAGGTGTTCCCGCCGGCGTGGAGCTGGTTCTCCTTCAGCGGCAGACCGTCGAGCACATCGTCGCTCAGAACCGTGAAGGACGGTACGGGCGGATGGAAGTCGTGCGGGAGCGGACGCCGGGCCGGCACGGACATATCAGGACCTCCTCGTCGAATGGATCACTGGCCACCACCAGCGTAGTGATCGCGCGCGGAAGGCTGGCACGATGGCCGGGTGCATTCACGGATCAGAACTCACCACTCGCGCGGGCAGTTTCACGTCCTGCGCATGCTGCTCGCGTTCCTCACCGGAGCGTCACTGCTGCTCCTCGCCGGCTGTGACCTGCAGGGCGACTCCCCTCGCAGTGCCGCGACGGGCATACCGTCCGCGAACGGGACACCTTCGTGGGCGCAGGGGATGGAGACGGTCACTCCCGGAGAGCTCCCACGGCAGGCTCGCGAGACCATCGATCTCATTACGGAGGGCGGCCCGTTCCCGTACGACCAGGACGACACCGTCTTCATGAACAGGGAACGACGCCTGCCCCAGCAGGACCGTGGCTACTACCGGGAGTACACCGTGGATACGCCGGGCCTCAGCCACCGGGGGGCCCGCCGTATCGTGACCGGCGACGGCGGGGAGTTCTACTACACCGAGGATCATTACGACTCGTTCAAGGCAGTGGTGCAGCGATGAGCAACCCCGAGCAGGCAGACGAGGGACTGTCCCGGACATCCGGAGGGAGCGCCGCCCCCGGGGTCCATCACCGGCCGGCAGTACGCGCGGCGTCCGCCGTCACCGCGGCACTGGCCGCGGCCGAGCAGGCCGGGCAGCGGGGAGCGGTCCTGGACCTCGCCGGAGTGATGGGCAAGGAAGAGTTCCTGGACCGCTGTGCCCGCGCGCTCGAGTTCCCCGACACGTTCGGGAGGAACTGGGATGCTCTCCATGACGCGCTGACCGACCTCTCCTGGTGGGGACCGCCGGCCGGCTGCGTGATCCTCGTTCCGCACTGGGACGACTTTCAGCAGGCCGCACCGGAGAGCGCCGGTACCGCGCGGGAGATCTTCACCGAGGCGGTCGCTTCGTGGCAGGAGCGCGGCCGGTCCATGACCTTCCTGCTGGGATGATCATGGACCCGGCGCTGCACCGTGACGTTCTCGAACGTCCGGGGCTGGAGGTTGCCCCGGACCTGCTGAGCCGAATTCTGGTCCGCGACGCACCGAGCGGAACGATCGAGGTGCGGTTCATCGAGGTGAAGGCGTACGCGGGGCAGGCAGATCCCGGGTCGCACGCCTGCCACGGGGCCACGCCGCGCAGCTCCGTCATGTTCGGACCCCCTGGCCACGCCTACGTCTACTTCACCTACGGCATGTCACGTCGGTCAGCATGAACCTTCCCCTTCCTGATCTGAGCCGCTCCGTAGAGGAAGTCGCTCCCCTCCTGCTCGGATGCCTGCTCCGCACGCGGGCCGACGAGGGTGAAGTTGTGGCGCGCATCACAGAGGTGGAGGCGTACGAGGGGGAGGCTGATCCTGCCTCGCACGCCTACCGGGGACGCAACGAACGTAACGCTGTGATGTTCGGCCCGGCAGGGCGCCTCTACGTGTACCGCTCTCACGGTCTGCATTGGTGCGCCAACGTCGCCACCGGGACGGACGGCATCGCCTCGGGCGTCCTCCTTCGGGCAGGCAGGGTCATCGAGGGTGAAGACCTGGCGCGCAAGCGACGGGGGGAGAAGGTCGAGAGCGCGCGCCTTGCCCGAGGTCCGGGGAACTTCTGCCAGGCACTCGGCATCACGGCAGAGCACAGCGCCGCAGACCTGCTGACGGGCACCTCGGTCACGTTGTCCGGAGGTGAGCCGGTACCTACTGCGCTCATCCGTGTTGGTCCTCGGGTAGGGGTCAGCAGAGCCCACAACTGGCCGCACCGGTTCTACCTCGCCGATGATCCGACGGTCTCGGCGTACCGACTGAGCCCGAGAGCCAAGCCGTCCGGCTGAGTCGTCGATCCGCTGCGCGCCTCGCTCGCGGTCTGTCGGGGCGCTTCTGGAGCGATGGCGGTTCGACGGTCGGTCGCCACTCGCCGCACCGGCCCAGGCAGCGCAAGTGATCAAGGAGGCGCTTGACTCACGTCTGCCGAAGTCGTAACGTTGGTCGAGTCGCCTGAAGTGAAGCGCACCAGGACCCTGTCCTGGAGGACCAAGATCATCGGGACTTGGCCGGAGCGCCGCTTGAGCGGCATCCACACGAAGAAGACTGCTGCTGGGACTGCTTTTCGATGTGCGAAAACAGTGCCACCGGTCCGATTAGGAACCGGGCAGGGAATCGGCTAACGTATGGACACGGCGAA
>NZ_JAQKPV010000069.1 GCF_028200735.1 Streptomyces sp. ACA25 | reverse complement strand
GCCGGAGTCTGCGGCCGAACACGCCTGCGGCGCGCACGGCCACCTGGTCCTCGCCGGTGCCGCCGGAGAGCACGGCGGCGACCCGGGACCGGGCCCGCTGGTCGAGGCTGACGGGCAGGTCGATCAGGCCGCCCCAGCGCTGGGGCAGTTCGAGGGCAGCCACCCGGCCGAGACCCCACAGCAGGGCACCCGACGGGTCGGTCAGCCGGTCCGCACGATTGACCGACACCGCACCACGCGTGCACACCCACAGCCGGTCGATCCCTGCCGATCCGCGCACCAGGGTGAGGAGATGTGCCGGGGTGACGCCCGGCAGTACGAGCGCCCCGGTACAGGACTCCGCGGGCGGCTCGGCGCCCGCACGGACCTGGATGACATGGGCGCCGTGCGAGCGCAGCAGGCTGCTGACCTCATCCTCGGGGTCATCACCGACGACGAGCCAGGTTCCATGGAGAGTGGACGGCTCCACGGTCATGGGGCGCCAGTCAATGCGGTAGCGCCAGGAGTCCACGACGGACTCCTCTGCACGGGTACGGCGCCAGTCACCGAGGGCGGGGACCACAGCACTGAGGCTGTCGCGGGCGCCGGCGTCCGTCACGTGCAGTGTGTCCGCGATGCGGTCGACGTCACCGGCCTCCACGTCGCGCCAGAAGTCCGCCTCAAGGGGATCGGTGCCGTGCTGGTCCTTCGGGAGCGGGTCGAGCCAGTAACGCTTGCGGCGGAAGGCATAGGTCGGCAGCGTGACTCGGCGTGCGCCGAGTCCTCGGTAGACCTCTGCCCAGTCCACGGGCACCCCGAGGACATGCAGGTGCGCCAGGGCGGAGAAGAGCGTTTCGATGTCCCCATGTCCGGTACGCAACGCAGGCACGGCGGTCGCCTCGTCAGCGGCACTGCGGGCGAGGGCGGAGAGCACGCTGTCGGGGCCGAGTTCGAGAGCGCGGGTGACGCCGTCGGCCTGCAACACAGCGAGGGCGTCGGCGAAGCGGACGGGTTCGCGGACCTGGCGGACCCAG
>NZ_JAQKPV010000068.1 GCF_028200735.1 Streptomyces sp. ACA25 | reverse complement strand
GTAGGTGGGCAGGTCGACCGGGCGGCCTTCGGGAAGGACAGCGGTCCAGTCGACGCCGACCCCATGAACATGCGCCTCGGCCAACGCCGTCAGCCAACGCTCCCGGCCACCCTCACCACGCCGCAACGTCGACAACACCGCAGCCGGAACACCCACCGCCTCCACCGTCTCCGACAACCCCACCGTCAACACCGGATGCGGACTGACCTCCAGAAAAATCGTGCGCCCATCCTCCACCAACGCACGCGTAACCTCCTCAAACCGCACCGTACTCCGCAAATTCTCAAACCAATACCCCGCACCCAACCCCCCACCATCAACCCGCCCACCCGTCACCGACGAATAAAACGGCACCGACGACACCCCCGGACACACCCCACCCAAATCACCCAACAACCGCTCCCGCAACCCCTCCACCTGCACCGAATGCGACGCATAATCCACCGGCACCCGCCGCACCCGCACCCCCGACCCCTCACACCGCACCACCAACTCCTCCACCGCACCCACCTCACCCGACACCACCGTCGACCCCGGCCCATTCACCGCCGCCACCGACAACCCCTCACACCCAGCAATCAACCCCTCCGCCACCTCACACGACACCCCCAACGACACCATCCCCCCCACACCCGCCAACTCCTCAGCAATCGCCCGCGACCGCAACGCCACCACCGCCGCACCATCCTCCAAAGACAACACCCCCGACACCACCGCCGCCGCAATCTCCCCCTGCGAATGACCCACCACCGCACCCGGCACCACCCCCACCGACCGCCACAACTCCGCCAACGACACCATCACCGCCCACAACACCGGCTGCACCACCTCCACCCGCTCCAACCCACCACCATCCCCCCGCAACACATCCACCACCGAAAAATCAACAAACCGCCCCAACGCCACCTCACACTCCGCCAACCGCGCCGCAAACACCGGCTCCTCATCCAACAACCCCACAGCCATCCCCACCCACTGCGAACCCTGACCCGGAAACACCCACACCACCCCACCCCG
>NZ_JAQKPV010000067.1 GCF_028200735.1 Streptomyces sp. ACA25 | reverse complement strand
ACCGCCAGCCCTCGCTGTCTGCTGAACTCGATGAAAGCGGCGGGAGTGGCCATGACGGTCACACCGGCAGCCACAGCCATCGAGCATTCTCCGTTGCGCAGACTCTGCACTGCCTGGTGCAGGGCCACCAGGGACGACGAGCACGCCGTGTCGATCGTCATCGCCGGGCCCTCCAGCCCGAACGCGTACGCGACACGCCCCGACAGCACGCTGGCCGTGGTGCCCGTCGCGAGGTAGCCCTCGGCACCCTCCGGTCCGAGCGCAGCGAGGGAGGCGTAGTCCTGGCCGTTCGTACCCGCGAAGACGCCCGTGCGGCTGCCGCGCAGCGACTGAGGATCGATGCCCGCTCGCTCGAGGACCTCCCAAACGGACTCGAGCAGCAGCCGCTGCTGCGGGTCCATCACGAGCGCTTCGCGCGGGGAGATGCCGAAGAGTTCGGCGTCGAAATCAGCGGCCCCGGTCAGGAAGGCGCCGTGCCGGGAGTAGCTGGTGCCGGGTCCGTCGCCCGTGAAGAGGGCGTCGAGGTCCCAGCCGCGATCGGTGGGGAACGCACCGATCACGTCACGGCCTTCGGCGACGACCTCCCACAGCGCGCCCGGACCGGACACGCCACCCGGGTAGCGGCAGCCCATGCCGACAATGGCGATCGGTTCATCGGAGTGCACGGCCGAGAGCGCGGTGCCCGCCTCGACGGGAGCGCCTACGTCTCCGCATGCCTCGGCCGCCAGGTGACCGGCGAGCGTCACGCAGTTCGGGTAGTCAAAGACAAGGGTGGCGCGGAGCCGGAGGCCGGTCGCCGTGGACAGGCGGTCCCGCAGGTTCAGCGAAGTGAGTGAGTCGAAGCCGAGGTCCTTGAACGGCCGATCCGGCTGCACCGTGTCCGGGGTGGCGTGGCCGAGCACGGCGGCGACCTCCTCGCGCACGAGACCGAGGACGGCACGGTCACGTTCGGGGCCCGACAGCGCGGTCAGGCGGCCGGCCCAGGCACTGGCGCCGCCCGCCGTGCCGGCTGCGTCGGTGTCGGCGGCAGCCCAGGGCAGTTCGGCCAGCAGAGGGCTCGGACGGGCGGAGGTGAACACACTCGCGAAGCGTTCCCCCCGCAGGTCGGCGACCGTCACGCAGGTGTCCCCCGCGTCCAGTGCCCGGCCGAGCGCGGTGAGGGCGCGCGCGGGGGA
>NZ_JAQKPV010000066.1 GCF_028200735.1 Streptomyces sp. ACA25 | reverse complement strand
CACCCACACCCTCGGACCAGCCCGTGCCGTCCGCCGCCGCCGCGAACGCCTTGCACCGGCCGTCGGCCGCCAGCCCGTCCTGACGGTCGAACTCTGCGAAGATCTCAGGGCTCACGATGACGGTGACACCGGCGGCGAGTGCCATGGTGCACTCGCCGTTGCGCAGCGACTGCGCCGCCAGGTGCAGGGCCACCAGGGACGAGGAACACGCCGTGTCCACGGTGACTGCCGGGCCTTCCAGCCCGAACGAGTAGGCCACCCGGCCGGACATCACGCTGTTGGACATGCCGGTCATGAGGTGGCCGTCCGCGCCGCCGGTCCGGCCACCGGTGCCGTAGCCGGACGTCGAGGCACCGACGAACACACCGACCCGGGTGCCGTGCAAGGAGCCCGGGTTCAGGCCTGCCCGCTCGAAGGTCTCCCAGGACGTCTCCAGCAGCAGCCGCTGCTGCGGGTCCATCGCCACCGCTTCACGCGGCGAGATACCGAACACGTCGGCATCGAAAGCAGTGGCGTCGCGAACAAAGCCGCCTTCGGCCGCGAAGTCCCCCTGCGCCCGGGAAAGCTCCCAGCCCCGGTCGGCGGGGAAGGCACTGATGCCGTCGGCCCCGGAGGACACCAGCTCCCACAACTCCTCCGGCGAGGCCACCCCACCGGGGTAACGGCAAGCCATACCGACAATCGCGATCGGCTCGTCCGGCTCAGCGACCCTGACCGCGGGCGTAGCCGGGGTGTCCACCGCAACGAGGGCGGGCTCAAGCAGTTCGGCGAGCCGGTCGGCCATCGACTGGGCGGTGGGATAGTCGAACACGAGTGTCGCGGGGAGCGCGAGACCTGTCGCCCTGTTCAGCCGGTCGCACAGTTCCACGGCGGTGAGCGAGTCGAACCCCAGGTCGGAGAACGGCCGTGTCGCCGTGACGCTTTCCACCGCTGCGTGGCCCAGCACGGTGGCGGCGCCGGTCCGCACCAGGGTCAGCAGCGTCAGCCGGCGGTCACCCGCACCCATTCCGGCCAGCCGGCGACGCAAGGGCGTGGCGCTGTCGGTGTTCGAGGCGGAGGGCTCTCCGTCCGTGGCCTCGGCAGCCTCGGGCAGTTCGTTGAACAGCGGACTGGGGCGGCCCGAACTGAACGCGGGCGCGAAGCGGCCCCAGTCGATGTCGGCGACGGTGACACAGCCGAGATCGTTGGTGACCGCGTCCTCCAGGGCACTCACCGCGAGC
>NZ_JAQKPV010000065.1 GCF_028200735.1 Streptomyces sp. ACA25 | reverse complement strand
GGGCAGCGCCTGCATCAAACGCCCACGCGCCGACACCAAAGCGCAAGCATCATCCAGCGACAGAACCCCCGCCACATGCGCGGCCGCCACCTCACCCACCGAATGCCCCACCAGAACGTCCGGGACCACACCCCAGGACTCCACCAACCGGAACAACGCCACCTCCAGCGCAAACAAACCCGCTTGGGTGTATGCGGTGCGGTCCAGCGTCTCCCCGTCCCCGAACACCACGTGGGCCAGAGGACGGTCCAGATCCACCCGCGCGCACACCGCGTCGAACGCCTCGGCGAACACCGGGAACGTCTCGTACAACTCGCGGCCCATGCCCTCCCGTTGAGCGCCCTGGCCGGTGAACAAGAAGGCCAGTTGACCGCCGTGGGCCTCCCCGTGGAAGACCCCGGGAGCCCGGGTGCCGTCGGCGACAGCGGCCAGCCCGCCGCGCAGGCTCTCCGCGCTGTCGGCAAGGATGACGGCCCGGTGACGGAGCCGCGCTGTGCCGGTGGCCAGCGATGCGGCGATGCCGAGGGGGTCAGCCCGGCCGACGACCGCCCGCAATCGCTCGGCCCGGCCGCGCAACGCGGCGGGCGTGGCCGCGGACAGGACGAAGGGCACGGTCCCGGTGAAGCTGGTGAAGTCCTGATCGGAGGGGGGCAAGCCACCGGTTTCCTCCTGCCCGGCCGGGAGCTCCCCGGCGGGGGCCTCCTCAAGGATCGTGTGGGCGTTGGTTCCGCTCAGGCCGAACGAGGAGACAGCCGCGCGGCGCGGCCCGTCCGCTGCCGACCACGGCCGGTTGTCGGTGAGCAGGGTGATGTCGCCCGCCGCCCAGTCGACATGCGGGGTGGGGTCATCGGCGTGGAGGGTCCTGGGCAGCACGCCGTGGCGCAGCGCCATGACCATCTTGACGACGCCCGCGACGCCCGCAGCGGCCTGGGTGTGTCCGATGTTCGACTTGACCGACCCCAGACACACGGGTGTCTCGCGCTCCTGGCCGTAGGTGGCCAGCAGCGCCTCTGCCTCTATCGGATCGCCGAGCTTCGTGCCCGTACCGTGGGCCTCCACGACGTCGATGTCGGCGGGTGTCAGTCCGGCCGAGGTGAGCGCCGCGCGGATGACGCGCTGCTGGGACGGTCCGTTCGGCGCGGTCAGGCCGTTGGACGCACCGTCCTGGTTCACCGCGCTGCCCCGCACCACGGCGAGCACCTCGTGCCCGTTACGGCGCGCGTCGGACAACCGCTCCA
>NZ_JAQKPV010000064.1 GCF_028200735.1 Streptomyces sp. ACA25 | reverse complement strand
GGCGAGCTCCGCCACCAACTCCGCCACCCCCGGCGCGGCCGAACCCGACCTGCTCGTCAGCACCAACTGCCCCGCACCCCGCCCAGCAAGCCACCGAGCAGCATGCCCACCCAACGCCCCCGTACCACCAGTGATCAGCACCGGCCCCGACGGCCGCCACACCGGGCCGGCTGCCGGAGCAGGCGCGGTGGTGAGTCTGCGGGCGAACAGACCGGTCGCCCGCAGGGCCACCTGGTCCTCGCCGAGGCCGGCGAGGACCGCTGCCAGAAGGTCGCCCGTCCGGTCCTCGAACTCCGCGGGCAGGTCGATGAGTCCGCCCCAGCGTTCCGGGTGCTCCA
Source organism: Streptomyces sp. ACA25 (assembly GCF_028200735.1). GTDB lineage: Bacteria > Actinomycetota > Actinomycetes > Streptomycetales > Streptomycetaceae > Streptomyces. Next base: position 961 of record NZ_JAQKPV010000064.1, on the reverse strand, counting down.
GGGCCGCCACCCGTCCCAGGCCCCACACCTGCGCCTGCCCGGGGTCGGTCACCGGATCGGCGTCACCGGTGGACACCGCCCCCCGTGTCAGACACCACAGGGGCGCCCCGACTCCGCGGAGCAGGTCGACGGTCTCGGCGAGGCCGGAGGCCATGGGTCCGGGAGCTTCGCCCAGGCCGAGCAGCGACACGATCCCTGCCAGGTTGCCCCCGATACGGTCGACGACTGTTCCGCCGTGCCGCTCGACGGTACGAACGACCTCCGTCACGAGCGCATCCGACCGCGGGCCGAGCACCGCCCAGGTCCCGTCGAGCACCGGGTCGGCGCCGGCGCTCAACGGGGTCCAGGTGACCTGGTGCCGCCAGCTGTCCACGTGGGGGCCGGTACGCACGGCCGGCCAGTAGCGCCGGTGGTCGAAGGCATAGCCGGGCAGCGGCACTCGGCCGGCGCCCGCGAGGAGTGGGCGCCAGTCGACCCGGACCCCCGCGGCGTGCAGGCGCGCCAGGGCGGCGAGGAGCGTTTCCCGTTCGGGGCGCCCTCTCCGGAGAGCGGCGACGCCGCTCTCCGCGAGTGCGGTGAGCACACCGTCGGGACCGAGTTCGAGAAGCTGTGTCACGTCCCGCTCCCGCAGCGTACGCACGGCGTCGGCGAAACGCACCGGACGGCGGACCTGCCGCACCCAGTACTCCGGGGTGGCGAGCTCGGGGTCCGGTACGCCGGACACCGTGGAGACGACGGGGATCAACGGCTCGTGGTAGGTCAGGGAGCGCGCGAGCGTGGTGAACTCGGCGAGCATCGGCTCCATGCGGTGCGAGTGGAACGCGTGCGAGACCAGCAGCCGCTTGACCTTCCGGCCCTCACCCCGCAACCGCTCCTCCAGCGCGGCGATCGCCTCCTCGTCTCCGGAAACCGTCAGCGAGGCGGGCCCGTTGACCGCCGCCAGATCCACCCCCAAAGGAAG
>NZ_JAQKPV010000063.1 GCF_028200735.1 Streptomyces sp. ACA25 | reverse complement strand
TCGGCGGGTTCGATGCGGAAGCCGCGGATTTTGGTTTGGGTGTCGGTGCGGCCGGTGTAGTGGAGTTGGCCGTCGGTGGTCCAGTGGGCGAGGTCGCCGGTGCGGTAGAGGCGGGTGCCGGGTGGGCCGTAGGGGTTGGGGATGAAGTGGGTTGCGGTGGTGGTGGGTTGGGCGTGGTAGCCGTGGGCGAGGCCGTGGCCTCCGAGGTAGAGCTCTCCGGTGGTGCCGATGGGGGTGGGGTTGAGGTGGGTGTCGAGGATGTAGGTGTGTTTGTTGGTGAGGGGGGTGCCGATGGGGATGGTGGGGGGTGGTGTGGTGGTGGGGGTGAGGGTGTGGGTGGTGGTGAAGCCCATGGATTCGGCGGGGCCGTAGCCGTTGGTGATGGTGAGGTGGGGGTGGAGTTGCTGGAGGTGGTGGGTGTGGGTGGGGGAGGCGGGTTCGCCGCCGGTGTAGGCGGTGTGGGTGGTGGTGAAGGTGGTGGGGTGTTCGTCGGTGAGGTAGTTGAAGAGGCTGGAGGAGAGTTGGAGCATGGTGATGTGGTGGCGGGTGGTGAGTTGGTGGATGAGGGTGGGTTCGGGGCGTTGTCCGGGTTGGAGGACGGTGGTGCCGCCGTGGAGGAGTGCTCCCCAGAATTCGAGGCTGAAGGCGTCCCAGGAGACGGGTGAGCATTGGAGGAAGGTTTCGGTGGGGCCGAAGGTGGCGTAGGTCTGTGCGGTGAGGGTGGAGGTGAGGTTGCGGTGGGAGGAGAGGACGCCTTTGGGTTGTCCGGTGGAGCCTGAGGTGAACATGAGGCAGGCGGTGTCGTGGGGGGTGAGGTGGGGTGTGGGGTTGTGGGTGGGTTGGTGGGTGGTGTCGGTGGTGTCGAGGGTGAGGGTGTGCCAGGGGCCGGTGGTGCGGTGGGTGTGGGGGGTGTGGGTGATGAGGGTGGTGATGTGGGCGGTGTGGGCGGTGGTGGTGAGGCGTTCGTCGGGGAAGTCGGGGTCGAGGATGGTGTAGGCGGCGCCGGTTTTGGTGAGGGCGGTGAGGGTGGTGGCGAGGGGGAGTCCGCGGTCGAGGAGGACGCCGACGAGGTCGCCGCGGGTGACGCCGAGGGTGGTGAGGTGGTGGGCGAGTTGGTTGGCTTCGGTGTTGAGCCGGCCGTAGGTGAGGTGCTCGTTGTTGAAGATGACGGCGGTGTGGTCGGGGCGGGTCGACGCCTGGTGTTCGAAGAGGGTGTTCAGCGTCGCGTCGCCGATGTCGGCGGTGGTGTCGTTCCAGGTCCTGGTCACCAACTCCCGCTCACCCGCACCCAGCACGTCCACGTCGC
>NZ_JAQKPV010000062.1 GCF_028200735.1 Streptomyces sp. ACA25 | reverse complement strand
CGACAGCGACGCCCGGATCCCGCACGACGTGCTCCAGCAGGCGCCGGAAGGTGGCGACCAGCCGCTCGGCCGTCGCCGGTTCGAAGAGGCCGCTGTTGTAGAGGACCGCGCCGCTCAGCCCGTCGGCCTCGTCGCCGCGCAGCAGGAACTCCAGGTCGAACTTGGCGGTCCCGGTGTCGACGAACTCCGCGGGCGCGGTCCGCAGCCCGGCCAGCGCCGCCGTGGGTTCCGGGCCGTTCTCCAGGGCCAGACAGACCTGGAAGAGCGGATTCCGGGACGGCGACCGCTGCGGGTTCACCGCTTCGAGTACCAGGTCGAAGGGGATGTCCTGGTGGGCGAAGGCGTTCAGGTCGGTCTCCCGCACCCGGGCCAGCAGCTCGGTGAACGACGGGTTGCCCGAGGTGTCGGTGCGCAGCACCAGGGTGTTGACGAAGAACCCGACCAGCGGTGTCAGGGCGTCGTCGGGACGGCCGGCCACCGGTGAGCCGAGCGGGATGTCCTCGCCGGCACCCAGCCTGCTGAGGGTCGCGGCGAGCGCGGCCTGCAGCACCATGAACGGGCTGCACCGTTCGGACCGGGCGAGCCCGGCGATCCGCGCGTACAGGTCCGGGCCGAAGTCGACGCGCACCGCGCCGCCGCGCTGTCCGGCCACCGGCGGGCGGGGCCGGTCCAGCGGCAGCACCAGCTCCTCGGGCAGGCCGGCCAGCGCCCGGCGCCAGTGGGCGAGCCCCTTGCTCAGCGGGCTGCCGGGGTCCTCGGCGTCGCCGAGCGACCGTCGCTGCCACAGCGCGTAGTCGGCGTACTGGACCGGCAGCGGCTCCCACCCGGGCGGGCGGCCGTCCCGCCGGGCGTCGTAGGCGGTGGCGAGGTCGCCGAGGAGCGGGCCGAGCGACTGCCCGTCGGTGGCGATGTGGTGCAGCAGGATCAGCAGCACCGCGGCACCCTCGGCGGGTTCGAACAGGATGACCCGCAGCGGTGGTTCGGTCCGCAGATCGAAGGCGTGCCGGGCTGCCGCGGTCAGCTCCGCCTCCAGGGCCCCGGGCGCCACCGGCTTCCGTGCGAAGTACGGCGGCGCGGCCTCGGGCGGCAGCACCCGCTGATGCGGCTCGCCGTCGTGGTCCGCGTACACCGTGCGCAGCGTCTCGTGCCGCCGGGTCAGGTCACCGACGGCCGCCCGCAGCGCATCCGCGTCCAGGTCACCGGTGATCCGCACGGAAAGCGGGACGTTGTACGCCGGCCCGCGTCCCTCGATCTCGGCCAGCAGCCACAGTCTGCGCTGTGAGAAGGACAGCGGCAGGCGCACGGGGCGCGGCTCGCGGGCCGCGAGCACT
>NZ_JAQKPV010000061.1 GCF_028200735.1 Streptomyces sp. ACA25 | reverse complement strand
TGCTGGTGCTGGAACGGATACGTCGGCAAATCGACGACCCGGGCACCAGACCCCCCAAAAACAGCCGCCCAATCAACATCAACACCCTCAACAAAAGCCTCAGCAGCAGACCTCAGAAAACGATCCAGCCCCCCATCATCACGCCGCAACGACCCCACCACCACAACCGACCCCAACTCCCCCGACTCCCCCGACTCCGACTGGAACGCCTCAGCAGTCTCCTGAATACCCGGAACCAGCACAGGATGAGCACTACTCTCCACAAACCCCGTAAACCCATCAGCCAACAAACACTCAACCACCTCCCGAAAACACACCCGCTCCCGCAAATTACGAAACCAATACCCCGCATCCAAACACCCACCCTCCACCACCCCACCCTCCACCGCCGAATAAAACGGCACCACACCCACCCCAGGACGCACACCCGCCAACACATCCAACAACTCACCCCGCACCCCCTCCACCTGAACAGAATGCGACGCATAATCCACCGGCACCCGACGCACCCTCACCCCCTCCGCACCCCACACCCCAACCAACTCATCCACCACACCCGCATCACCCGACACCACCGTCGAAACCGGACCATTCACCGCCGCCACACCCACCCGACCCCCCCAGGACACCAACCTCCGCTCAACCTCCTCAACCGGCAACGCCACCGACGCCATACCACCCCCACCCGCCAACTCACGCCCAATCACCTGAGAACGCAAAGCCACCACCCTCGCCCCATCCTCCAAAGACAACACCCCAGCCACCACCGCAGCAGCAATCTCCCCCTGCGAATGACCCACCACCGCATCCGGCACCACACCCACCGAACGCCACACCTCAGCCAACGACACCATCACCGCCCACGCCACCGGCTGCACCACATCCACCCGCTCCAACAACCCAGAACCCCGCACCACATCCAACAAACTCCAATCCACAAACCCCGACAACGCCTCCTCACACCGCCCCATCCACTCCGCAAACACCCCCGACTCCTCCAACAACCGCGCACCCATCCCCACCCACTGCGCCCCCTGCCCCGGAAACACAAACACCCGCCGACCACCCGAACCCACCCCACCCGAACCCACCACCACACCCGGCACCAACTCACCCCGCCCCAAACCACCCAACACACCCACCACACCCTCCACACCATCAACCACACCCGCACCCGCACCCGCACCCGCACCCGCACCCGCACCCGCACCCGCCAACACCACCGCACGATGCTCAAACACCGACCGCGTCGACGCCAACGACCACCCCACATCCACCAACGAACCACCACCCACCACACCACACAAACGACCCGCCTGATCCCGCAACGCACCAGCCGACTTCCCCGACACCACCAACGGCACCACCGGCAAACCCCCCAACCCACCACCCCACACCCCACACCCCGAC
>NZ_JAQKPV010000060.1 GCF_028200735.1 Streptomyces sp. ACA25 | reverse complement strand
TGTCGGGTGGTGTGACGTCATTGTGCTGAACTGTCCGTCTGTACATGCGTGTTCGGCACATCTACCGTCACTCTGTTCGCACATGCGTGCAGCGTGTGCACTTGGTTACGGGGGGTGCGGCGATGGGTCGCCGATGGCAGGGCTTTCGTGTGCGCAGTGTGACGGCCGGGGTGGTCTCTGCGGGTGTTCTCGCTGCTGTCCTGCCTGCTGGATTGGTGGGTGTGGCGTCTCCGGCTGCTGCGGAGTCCGTGGAGGAGGAGGCCGGCGAGGTCTACGATCCGGCGGCGGTGGCTGAGACGGCGGAGGCTCAGGCCCTTGCTGAGGCGCGTGAGATCGGTGAGCCTGTCGAGGTCGTGTCGCTGCGTGGGGAGGCTCGCGAGGTATTCGCGACGCCGGAGGGGACCCTTGAAGCGCGGGAGTATGTAGCCCCCGTGTGGACCAGGGGGGCGGATGACTGGGAGCGGGTGAACCTGGAGCTGACGGTTCGCCCGGACGGCAGTGTCGGGCCGAAGGTGTCCACCGTGGACCTCACCTTCTCCCACGGCGGGGACAGCCCGCTGGTGAGCATGGTGCGGCACGGGCGTGAGCTGGAGCTCTCATGGCCTGGCAAGTTGCCCGCGCCTCGGCTCGATGGCGAGTTGGCGGTCTATCCGGAGGTCTTGCCGGATGTGGACCTGCGCATGGAGGCGATACCCGACGGTTTCGTGTCCCTGCTGGTGGTGAAGTCGGCAAAGGCGGCAGTCGACCCCGCGCTGCAGGAGGTGCGACTGGGGCTCAACGCCGCGGGTCTCGACGTCGGGCTCACCGAGGACGGTGGCATCGAGGCCCTCGATGCGGGATCCACAAGCGTGGTCTTTGAGGCACCGGCACCCTTGATGTGGGATTCCAGCGTGCCGGTAGCGGTGGAGGGCAGTGATGCGCCGGCGGCGGATGCTCCCGAGGCGTCCGGAGAGTCCATGGACAGTGATCCGGGGCCGGGTGGTTCGGGGAACGTGGCCCAGCTGGAGGTCGAACTACCGGCGGCGGGTGACGAGCTGGTGCTCACACCCGATGCGAGCGTGCTGCATGGCGAGGACACGGAGTACCCGGTCTTCATCGATCCGCAGTTTCACTCTCCTCGCGCCTCCGCCTGGACCATGGCGTCCCGTCACCACGCGAGCACCAGCTTCTGGAACTTCAGCGGCGACGAGGGCGTGGGCTACTGCGTCGGCTGGGCTAACTGCAACTCCAACGAAGTGAAGCGTCTCTTCTACCGGATCGACACTTCACGCTTTGCCGGCACGAGGGTGCTCAGCGCCGAGTTCGTGGTGCGCAACGTCCACTCAGCGCAGTGCACCAACCACCCGGTCGAACTCTGGCGGACGAAGGGCATCAACAGCTCCACAACCTGGAACACGCAAACAGCTTCCGGGTTCTGGATCGAGCGGCTGCG
>NZ_JAQKPV010000006.1 GCF_028200735.1 Streptomyces sp. ACA25 | reverse complement strand
TTCACCCTAACGCTCCTGCTGGTACGTGGGGCTGGCGCCCCGGTCAGTTCCATCGGCTGCGGATCCCGCGCGCCGGCCCTGCTGGATTCCCCGGCGGAGATTGGTCAGCCGGCCCCGGATGTCGTCCGGTGCCCGGGAGACCTGCGGCCCGGTAGGAGCCGACTCCTGCTGAGCGGTGCCCGCAACCAGGTTGGCGCGCGGCACCCGGCGCGGAAGCCCCGAGGTGGTGACACCACCCGCGGCGGGCCGCCGCAACTGCTCGGCCTGACGCCAGCGCTCGTCATTGGGCGAGGAGCGCCACTGAGGCTCAGGAGCGGCTGGAGCGGAACCCTGGGGCGCCGGGTTCTCCCCGGTCGGCCGACGCTGCGGCGGGGCCGGCGGAACGGCCTCGGCCTGCTGGTCGGGCCGCGGAGTGGGAGCCGTGGGCCGCTGCGGAGCGGGCGGGGTGTCCGCGGGCTCCCGGGCCGGGGCAGCCGGCTGAGCTGCCCGGCGGGAGGTGAACCACGCCGTCTCCATCTGCTCGAAGATCGGGGTGCGTTCGGGAGCGCCGCCGCCGTCGTACCGGGGAGCAGCCGGCGGGAGGTCTCCCCCAGGGTCCCGCGGCGTGTCCTGCGGCTGCTGCGCCGGAAACTCGCCGGTGTCCTGGCTGCCGTACTGGCCACCGCCGTACTGGCCGCTGCCGTACTGGCCGCCGCCGAACCGGCCGCCACCGCCGGACCGGCCGCCGGTGAACTGGCCGCCGTCGCCGGGCCGGGCCGGGCCGGGCAGGTCCGCGGGACGGGCGAAGCTGCCGGTCTCCGCGGGGTCCGGCTGCGCGGCGGGCGCGGGCCGTCCCTGGCGCGGGCCGCCCGGTCCTGCGTAGCCGGGAGCGGCGAAGGCGCCCGTGGAGTGGGCGTCGTCGTGGCCGCGAGGACCGTCGGTGCCGCCCATGGCGGGCATCCGGCCGGTCTCCTCGTTGTCGGAAGCCCAACTGGGACGGCTTCCCGGCCCGGGGCGCCCGATCTGCGGGCCGCCGGGACCGCCTTCGGCTCCCGGGCGGGAGGGAAGAGCGGGGCGGGAGGGCGTGGCGGGCACCTGGCCGCGGGACGGTCCGGGCGGCATCCGGCCGGCGTCCTGCTGCTGGTGCCGGGGGGCGGGTGCCTCCCGCTGCAGTGTCGCGGAGGCCTGACCGGCGTTCCGCGACGGCGACCCGGCGGGCTTGCCCTTGCCGCCCTGGGCGACCTCGGCGGGCAGCATGACCAGCGCGGTCGTACCACCGGAATCGGAAGGCCGCAGCTGTATTCGGATGCCGTGCCGCAGGGACAGCCGGCCGACCACGAACAGACCCATCCGGCGCGAGACCGACACGTCCACGGTCGGCGGGTTCGCCAGCCGTTCGTTGATCTCGGCGAGGTCCTCGGGGGACAGACCGATTCCGGTGTCGTGAATCTCCACCAGGACGCGGCCGTCGGGCAGCGCGTGACCGGTGACCTTGACCTTGGTCTGCGGAGAGGAGAACGACGTGGCGTTCTCCAGAAGCTCGGCGAGCAGGTGCACGAGGTCGTTGACCACGCGGCCGGCCACCTCGCTCTTCGGAACCGCACTGAGCTCGATCCGCTCGTACTGCTCCACCTCGGAAGCCGCGGCCCTGAGCACGTCGACCAGGGGCACCGGGCGCGTCCACCGGCGGCCCGGCTCCTCACCGGCGAGGACCAGGAGGTTCTCGCCGTTACGGCGCATGCGGGTCGCGAGGTGGTCCAGCTTGAAGAGGTTCTCCAGCTGGTCCGGGTCGGCCTCCCGGGACTCCAGCTCGGAGATGAGCGACAGCTGGCGCTGGACGAGCCCCTGGCTGCGGCGCGAGAGGTTGGTGAACATCGCGTTCACGTTGCCCCGCAGCAGTGCCTGCTCACCGGCGAGGCGGACAGCCTCCCGGTGCACCTCGTCGAACGCCTGGGCCACCTGTCCGATCTCGTCCCGGGTGTGCACGCCCACGGACTGCACGTTGGTGTCGACGTCCTGCGGGTCTGCCTCGGACATCTCCCGGACGACCTCGGGCAGCCGCTTGTGGGCGACCTGCTGAGCGGTGTACTGCAGCCGGCGCAGCGAGCGGACCATCGACCGGGCGACGACGAAGGCGCCGACCAGTGAGATACCGAGGACGAGCAGGATGATCGCACCGTTGAGAATGGCGTCCCGCTGGGCGTCGTCGCGCAGGGTGCGCGCCTGCTCCTCCATCTCGGCGAGCAGGGTCTGCTCGATGTTGTCCATCGCCTCGATCTTGGTGCGATTGAGGTCGTACCAGTCCTTGTAGGTGCGGAACTGGGTGGTGATCCCGTCCTCGCTGTTGAAGACCGTCTGGGCGTACTGGTTCGCCGAGACGATGTTGACGATCCCGCCTTCCAGCGGTTCCAGCAGCTCCTCGACGCGAGCCTCGTCGCCGTACAGCTGCACGAAGCTGGACATGGCGGCCTTCTCGTTGTTGAGCGCGCTCTTGCCGTAGGTCCAGTCGCTGGGGGTGAGGCCGGGCTCATCGTCGTCGCGCTCACCGCGGGCGAGTCCTCCGGTGATGACCGCCCGCTGGATGGAGGCGTTCTCCTTCGCCGAGGAGAACGCGGCCAGCGCTCGCGTGTTCTGGATCATCTCGGCGTTGCTCGTCGCCTGCGCCATGTCCTGCGAGAGCGAGAGCAGCGATTCGATCAGCTGGTTGTACCGGGTGACCGTCTGGGAGAGGTACAGCGGGTCTTCGTAGGCGGTGTCCCGGATCTCCTTGATCTCGTTGAGCTGCCGCCCGATGCTGAGCACCCGTGAGTTGATGCCCGAGAGCACCTCATCGCTGGTGTCGATCTCGAAGGTGGCGTCGGCGAAGGCCTGCCGGGCAGCGTCGGTGCGCTCCCTGGGGGCCACCACGTCATCGCTCTTCGGGCTCCGCCCACTGACCAGCGGACCCGCCGAGCGGTCGCGCTCCTCCTGCAGGGCCACCGCGAGCCGGGTCGCCTGCTGCGTCATGTCGGTCAGCAGCTGCATGTTGTCCAGCTGCTCGACGTTCTCCATCGACTGCTGGATGCGGAAACCGCCCAGCACTGTCGCAGCGACCACCGGGAGGGCGATCAGAGAGACCAGACGGGTACTGATCCGCCAGTTCCGCAACGCCATCCGGGAGCCTGCGTGCTGTGGCCCCCCGGACTTCTCCGGCGCATCGGACTGCCCGGCCTCACCGCCGGGCTCGTCGGGTGTCGTCCGGTCGACGGTCACCCCGGCCTGCGACGGCTCGCCGTCATCGGCGTGCCCGGCAGGGGAGCTGCGGCCTGTGGCTCCGCCCAGCTCCGCATCTCCCGCAGCGCTGCCTTCCCTCTTGAAACGTCCCTGCACTAGCGTCGCAACCTCTGGACCAGGCGCTCCGTCGCCGGGGCGACGGAGCGGTATCGAGCCAGGAGCACCCGGGGCCCCTGACGGTCGTGGGCAACCGGCGCGTCCTGATGATTCATCCGGGTGCCGGGGCTGCGTACGCGCCCTGCACGTCGGCTTGGCATCCCGCGGCGGTCGGTGGAATTCCAACACAGTGCCCGATCTCCAACAAGGGGCCGGAGTAGTCCTTTGACATCTATGACCCTGCGCATGCGTGGGACCACCACGCGTGCACCTTCACGGGGCAACAAGCGGACATTTCGGCGCTGCCATCACCCGGGCAGCGTGTCCGACCTGAAGCCCGGAAGGCAACATGGGCACCATTTATGGCGAAATGCCCGATTGATGAAGAGGCACTGACCGCCCGTTTCGCCCTTTTTGCCCATCGCCCGTGACAATACTCACAAGGGATGTCCGGTGGAATCCGCGCAGCTGGGGGGCCGGAGCCCGGGGGGCAGTGGCTACGCTCGGCCTTTGCACCCCATCCCCGGTATGACAAGGGCGAGAGACGAGTTCCGTGAAAACCACGATGATCACGCAGGCGACCGCCAATCCGCAGCGCACCACCCTGGGGCACCTCGAGAGTGCGGAGCAGCTCGGGCAGCCCGCCGGCCGCGCCGCCGGTGAGGGAGAACTGCCGCCCAGCACAGCCAACCCGCGCCGCACCGTACTCATGGACGCCCCGGCACAGTGACGTGCCGGGCGGTGCCCCGTCACCGTCCACGCGTCCGGGCCCCGCACCAGCGGTGCGGGGCCCGGACCATGCCCCGGGAGCCGGCGGGCCGCGCACGGGCCGGGGCCTCCCCGCCCGGCCCGTGCGAGTCAGCCCTGCCAGCTGTGCGGTGCGCGGAAGCCCGGCGTGCGCTCCAGCCGGCGCCATCCCGCGGGGGAACGACGGCCGTGCGGAGCGGGCGCGGCAACGTGCCGGGCCGAGCCCGCCCGGGCCAGCAGCAGCGCCGTGACAGCGGCCAGCTCCTCGTTGCTGGCCTGCCCCTTTTCCACGCGGACGAGGTTGGTGTGCAGGTGGGTGTGGATGCTCATGCGCCCTCCCGGGACGGTTGCTTCTGCCTGTTGTGCCGCGAACCTCGCCGCGGGCCTACTGCGGGGGGTTGCCGTGCTTACGGGACGGCAGGTCGGCGTGCTTGCTGCGCAGCATCGCCAGGGAACGGACCAGCACCTCACGCGTCTCGGCCGGATCGATGACATCGTCGACCAGCCCGCGCTCGGCGGCATAGTAGGGATGCATGAGCTCGGCCTTGTACTCCTTGACCATGCGGACCCGCATGGCTTCGGGGTCGTCGGCTCCGGCGATCTGCCGGCGGAAGATGACGTTGGCGGCGCCTTCGGCCCCCATGACGGCGATTTCGTTGGTCGGCCAGGCATAGGTGAGGTCCGCGCCGATGGACTGCGAGTCCATGACGATGTACGCCCCGCCGTACGCTTTGCGGAGCACCACCGAGATGCGCGGCACCGTGGCGTTGCAGTAGGCGTACAGCAGCTTCGCGCCGTGCCGGATGATGCCGCCGTGCTCCTGGTCCACTCCGGGCAGGAAGCCGGGCACATCCAGCAGTGTGATGATCGGAATGTTGAAAGCGTCGCACATCTGGACGAAGCGGGCGGCCTTCTCCGAGGCCCCGATGTCCAGTACTCCGGCCATGGACTGCGGCTGGTTCGCCACGATCCCCACCACCTGACCGTCCATCCGGCTCAGGGCACAGATGATGTTGGTGGCCCAGCGCTCGTGGATCTCCAGAAAATCGCCGTCGTCGACGAGCTCCTCGATCACCTGCCGCATGTCGTAGGGGCGGTTCCCGTCCACCGGCACCAGGTCGAGCAGGGCCTCCCCGCGGCGGTCCGCCGGGTCCTCCGTCTCAGCGACCGGGGGGTTCTCCCGGTTGTTCTGCGGAAGGAGCGACAGCAGGTACCGGACCTCCTCGAGGCAGGTCTCCTCGTCGTCGTAGGCGAAATGCGCCACCCCGGAGGTCCCCGCGTGCACGTCCGCGCCGCCCAGGCCGTTCTGCGTGACCTCAGCACCGGTCACCGCCTGCACCACGTCGGGGCCGGTGATGAACATCTGGGAGGTCTCCCGCACCATGAACACGAAGTCCGTGAGCGCCGGGGAATACGCCGCACCGCCCGCGCACGGGCCGAGCATCACGGAGATCTGCGGGATGACTCCCGAGGCCTTCGTGTTGCGCTGGAAGATTCCGCCGTAGCCCGCCAGGGCCGAAACACCTTCCTGGATACGGGCCCCTGCCCCGTCGTTCAGCGAGACCAGCGGAGCTCCCGCCCCGATGGCCATGTCCATGATCTTGTGGATCTTGGTGGCGTGCGCCTCCCCCAGCGCCCCGCCGAAGATGCGGAAGTCGTGCGCGTAGACGAAGACCGTCCGCCCGTGCACCGTGCCCCAGCCGGTCACCACGCCGTCCGTGTAGGGCTTCTTCTCCTCCAGGCCGAACCCGGTCGCCCGGTGCCGGCGCAGGGTCTCCACCTCACGGAAGGTCCCGCTGTCCAGCAGCAGCTCAATGCGTTCGCGCGCGGTCAGCTTCCCCTTGGCGTGCTGAGTCTCGGTGGCCTTGTCACTGGGGCCTCGGTGGGCCGCGGCACGGATCGCGTGCAGCTCGGCCACCCGTCCTCGGGCATCGGTCGCCGGCGGAGCCATCTGGGACTGATCGGTCATGTTCAGACCCTACGAAACGGCGGTCTTCTCCGCCCTCGTCAGATTCGTACAGTCTCCCCAGCCATTTCATGGCTGGCACGGACAGAACGCGCCCGTTCGACGGAGCAGGCGGGCTCTTCCTACAGGAAGGACCCGGTGGGCACTGTGAGAATCCCACAGTGCCCACTCCAGCGCTCGCGGACCGGCGGACGACTCACCCTCCGGAGGATCTCACTCGCTCGGCTGTAGCCCGGCCCGCAGCAGACCGTAGGTGTAGGCATCCTCCAACGCCCGCCAGGACGCGGCAATGACGTTCTTGGCCACCCCCACGGTGGACCACTCGGCACTTCCGTCACCGGTGGTGACAAGCACCCGGGTGGTCGACTGGGTGCCCTGCTTCCCCTCCAGGATGCGCACCTTGTAGTCCACCAGCTGCATCCGTGCCAGCGCCGGGAAGAACGGCTCCAGACCGCTGCGGAGCGCCCGGTCCAGCGCATTGACCGGTCCGTTGCCCTCGCCGCTGGCGATGATCCGCTCCCCCTTGGCCCACAGCTTCACCGTGGCCTCGTTCTCCTGTTCCCCGTCGGGGCGCAGGTCGGAGATCGCCCGCCAGCTGGAGAGCCGGAAGAAGCGCCGGGCCCTGCCGTCCACCTCGTCGCGCAGCAGCAGCTCGAAGGACGCGTCGGCGGCCTCGTAGGTGTACCCCTTGAGCTCCTGTTCCTTGATGCGGGCGACGATCCGGCCGACCAGCTCGCGGTCACCGGCCAGGTCGTACCCCAGCTCCCGGCCCTTGAGTTCGACGGAAGCCCGCCCCGCCATGTCGGAGACCAGCATCCGCATCGAGTTGCCCACCAGCTCGGGATCCGTGTGCTGGTAGAGGTCGGGGTCGATCTTGATGGCGGAGGCGTGCAGGCCGGCCTTGTGCGCGAAGGCGGAGACACCCACGTACGGCTGGTGGGTGGCCGGAGCGAGGTTGACGACCTCGGCGATGGCGTGTGAGATGCGGGTCATCTCCCGCAGCGCGCCTTCCGGGAGCACCTGCTTGCCGTACTTCAGCTCCAGCGCCGCCACCACGGGGAAGAGGTTGGCATTGCCGACCCGCTCGCCGTAGCCGTTGGCGGTGCACTGCACATGCGTGGCGCCCGCGTCCACCGCGGCCAGCGTGTTCGCCACCGCGCAACCGGTGTCGTCCTGGGCGTGGATGCCGAGCCGGGCCCCGGTGCCGGCCTGCACCGCCTGCACCACCGCCTGCACCTGCGCGGGGAGCATGCCTCCGTTGGTGTCGCACAGCACCACCACGTCCGCGCCGGCCGACCAGGCGGTGCGCACGACCCGCTGCGCGTACTCCGGGTTGGCGTGGTACCCGTCGAAGAAGTGCTCGCAGTCCACAAAGACCCGGCGGCCCTGGGACCGTACGTGCTCCACGGTGTCGCGCACCATCGCGAGGTTCTCCTCCAGCGTGGTGCGCAGGGCGAGCTCCACGTGCCGGTCGTGCGCCTTGGCCACCAGGGTGACCACCGGGGCCCCGGAGTCGAGCAGCGCCTGCACCTGGGGGTCCTCGGCGACCGGGGTACGTGCCTTGCGGGTCGCCCCGAAGGCCACCAGCCTGGCATGGCGGAAGTCGATCTCCCGCCGCGCCCGCTGGAAGAACTCCGTGTCGCGGGGGTTGGCGCCGGGCCAGCCTCCCTCGATGAAACCGACCCCGAAGTCATCCAGATGGCGGGCGATGGTGAGCTTGTCGGCAACGGTCAGGTTGATGCCCTCGCGCTGCGCGCCGTCGCGCAGAGTGGTGTCGAAGACGTGGAAGCCGTCGCTCGGGACGTGTGTATCCGGGGCGTCCGTCGTCATGGCGGTAAGACTCCTGTCAGGCTGGATGCGTCCGTGAGACTTCGCTCCACTGCTCCACGCCCCGCGTGCTCCCGCCTCCGGCGGGGTCGGGCCGGAAAACGAAAAAACCTCTCGCGGATGCGAGAGGTCTGCACGCGGGTCCTGGGCACTGTGGCCACTGCCGCTCGGGTCTGCTTGCGGATCAGCGGTCACTGCGGACCGGCGCGCTGGTCACCATAATCATCGTGGCGTACGAGAGCACGCGGGCAGTCTGCCACACACACCCCACCAACCCCGCCCATGTCTCACGATCCGGACGACACGTTGCCGGACGGACGACGGGCGGGGCCGGGAGGCTCTCTAGCCGAGCTGGTGCATCCAGCCGTGCGGGTCCTCGGCGCGGCCGGTCTGAAGGGCCAGCAGGGCCTCCCGCAGTCGCATCGTGATGTCACCCGGTTCGCCGTCGCCGACGGTCCATTCCGCACGGGTGGATTTCACCGAGCCGACGGGGGTGATCACCGCGGCGGTGCCGCAGGCGAAGACCTCGGTGATGCTGCCGTCGGCGTTGCCGCGCCGCCAGTCCTCGGTGGAGATGCGGACCTCCCCGGTCGCGTAGCCGAGATCGGCGGCGATCTGCAGCAGCGAGGCACGGGTGATGCCGGGCAGCAGGGTGCCGGTGAGTTCCGGGGTGACGACCCGGGCGTCCTTGCCCGAGCCGTACACGAAGTAGAGGTTCATGCCGCCCATCTCCTCGATCCAGCGGCGCTCCACGGCATCCAGCCAGACCACCTGGTCACAGCCCTGCTGGGCGGCCTCGGCCTGGGCGACGAGCGAGGCGGCGTAGTTCCCGCCGGCTTTGGCCTCCCCGGTGCCCCCGGGGGCGGCCCGGACGTACTCCTCGGAGAGCCAGACGGAGACCGGCTTGATCCCGCCGGGGAAGTAGGCTCCGGCCGGAGAGGCAATCACCATGAACAGGTAGGAGTTGGCGGGCTTGACGCCGAGGCCCACCTCGGTCGCGAACATGAAGGGGCGCAGGTAGAGCGACTGCTCACCGAGGCCCGGCACCCACTTCCGGTCCTGGGTGACGAGCAGGTCGATGGCCTCGATGAAGGTGTCGACCGGCAGTTCGGGCATGGCCATCCGACGGGCCGAGCGCTGGAACCGCTTGGCGTTCTCCTCGGGGCGGAAGGCGGCCACCGTGCCGTCGGCCCGCCGGTACGCCTTCAGCCCTTCGAAGATGGTCTGCGCGTAGTGCAGCGTCATGTTCGCCGGATCGATCTGCAGCGGCGCATACGGCTCGAGCTGGGCGTCGTGCCAGCCGCGTCCCTCGGTCCACCTGATGGTGATCATGTGGTCGGTGAAGCGCCGGCCGAAACCGGGGGCGGCGAGCACCGCCTCGCGCTCCGCGTCGGCCAGCGGCCGGGTCGAGGGCTTCAGATCGAAGGTGATGCGGGGCGTCGTCATCGTGCGCGTCCTTAGCTGGGTGTCGTGGCGGACCGCGCCCCGGTCGCCTCGCACGCAAGTACGAGGACGTCCGAGCATCCCGAAACGCAACGGCCCCACGTCCGATTATCGCGCGCGGGGAGCTGCGTCTCCTACCTGGGTGCGGCCCTGCTGGGAAATGGTGACACCGGACCGCCGGATTGCCCAGCGGCTCGGTGCTCGCCGCTGGGCTGTACGGGTGGCAGCAGCGGTCAGCCGGCTACCCGGGCGGCCAACGCGTCGCCGATCACACTGGTGGAGCGCGGAGTGCCGTCACGCTCGGCGAGATCCGCGGTGACGGCGTCCTCGACGCGGGCGGCCTCCGCCTCGTGGCCGAGGTGCCGGAGCAGCAGGGCCACGGACAGCACGGTCGCCGTCGGGTCGGCCGTGTTGGTGCCCGCGATGTCCGGGGCGGAGCCGTGCACCGGCTCGAACATGGAGGGAAAGGCGCCGGTCGGGTTGATGTTGCCGGAGGCGGCGAGGCCGATGCCGCCGGTGATGGCCGCGGCGAGATCGGTGAGGATGTCACCGAAGAGATTGTCGGTGACGATCACGTCGAACCGCTCGGGCTGGGTGACCAGGAAGATCGTCGCCGCGTCCACGTGCAGGTAGTCGGTGGCGACCTCGGGGTACTCCCGGCCGACCCGGTCGACGGTGTTCGTCCACAGGTGACCGGCGTGCACCAGCACGTTGTTCTTGTGCACCAGGGTCAGCTTCCTGGCGGGACGTGCCTTCGCCCGCTCGAAGGCGTCGCGCACCACGCGCTCCACCCCGTAGGCGGTGTTCAGGCTCACCTCGGTGGCGACCTCGGCCGGAGTGCCGGTCCGCATCGAGCCGCCATTGCCGACGTAGGGGCCTTCGGTGCCTTCCCGGACGACGACGAAGTCGATGTCCGGATTGCCGGCCAGAGGGCTCTTCGTGTTCGGGAAGAGCTTGCTGGGGCGCAGATTGACGTAATGGTCGAAGGCGAAGCGCAGCTTGAGCAGAAGGCCCCGCTCCAGCACCCCGGAGGGAACCGAGGGATCACCGACCGCGCCCAGCAGGATCGCGTCGTGTCCCTTGAGCTGCTCCAGTTCGGCATCCGGCAGGGTTTCCCCCGTGGAGTGCCAGCGCCGGGCGCCGAGGTCGTAACCGGTGGTCTCCAGCTTCACCTCTGGAGGAAGGGCGGCCGCGAGGACTTTCAGCCCTTGCTCCACCACCTCCGGACCGATGCCGTCACCGGAGATCACTGCGATATCCATGCTGCGAGCCATGACGGAACCCTACGTCTCGTCCCAACCCTCGACATCGAGCGTCCACGATCCGGACACCCGTGGAGGTCCGGAAGGGCTCACTCGGAGCCCGGTGCCCCGCCGTTGTCCCGGCGGTCCAGCGCGCGCTGGAGTGCGGCGGCGGCGTTGCGGCGGTCGTCGGCGCTGGTGGCACGGGGCCGGCGGACGCGGGTGGCGGACGGGGCCGGGGAGACGGAGGTCTCGTACACGGGATCAGCTCCTGAGGGTTCCCTGCGGACAGGGCAGCGGTTCCTGACGGCCGGAAGCGGCGGGGACGGCCGGCGCGGCGGGGGTCACCCGCGGCAGAGCACCGTGCCTCATCCGCCAATCGCTGGATGGAGCGTGACGTTCGGCTTCCTACAAAGTTAGCGGTGATCGGCCGTAATGTCCCGCCAGATACTCGACCGTCCTAGTATCTGAGACGACACAGGCGCTGACCTGCGACGAAGCACCCCGGCTACCTCCCGGGGGTGATTCCTGCCGCGGCCTTCCTCACCGGTGCGCCTGCGTGCCCACCGGCCCCGGACGCGCGGCGCGCCCGCCGCCGTCCGGGGCGGGACGGGCAGCGGGCGCGCGGAGTGCGGAATGCGGAGCTCAGTCCATGTGGGGGTACCGGTAGTCGGTCGGGGCGACCTGCGTCTCCTTGATGGCGCGCGGGGACGTCCAGCGCAGCAGGTTGAACTTCGAGCCCGCCTTGTCGTTGGTACCGGAGGCGCGCGCTCCTCCGAAGGGCTGCTGCCCCACGATCGAGCCGGTGGGGCGGTCGTTGAGGTAGAAGTTGCCGGCCGCGAACCGCAGCCGCTCGGACACCTCGGAGAGCACCTGCCGGTCCTGCGCCAGGACGGCACCGGTCAGCGCGTACGCCGAGGCGGACTCCATCTGGTCCAGCATGGTGTCGAAGTCCTCGTCCTCGTACACGTGGACGGCCATGATCGGGCCGAAGTACTCGGTCTTGAATACCTCGTTCTCCGGATCGGTGCAGGTGATGACGGTCGGGCGGACGAAGTAGCCGACCGAGTCGTCGTAAACGCCACCCGCCACGATCTCGCAGGCCGGGTCGGCCTTGGCACGGTCGATGGCGGCCTTGTTCTTGGCGAAGGCCCGCTCGTCGATGACGGCTCCGAGGAAATGGGACAGGTCGGTGACATCCCCCATGGGCAGCTCCTCCGTCTCGGCGACGAGCCCGTCCCGGAGGCCGTTGTCCCACAGCGAGCGGGGGATGTAGGCCCGGGAGGCCGCGGAGCACTTCTGGCCCTGGTACTCGAACGCTCCCCGGATCACCGCGGTCTTCAGGATCGCAGGGTCCGCGCTCGGGTGGGCGACGATGAAGTCCTTGCCGCCGGTCTCACCGACCACCCGCGGGTAGCTGCGGTACCGCTGAATGTTGTTCCCGACCTGCTGCCACAGGTACTGGAACGTCGCGGTGGAACCGGTGAAGTGGACACCCGCCAGCTCCGGATGCGGCAGGGCGACCTCGGAGACCTCCTTGCCGTCCCCGGTCACCAGGTTGATCACCCCCTTGGGCATCCCCGCCTCCTCCAGCAGCTCCATCAGGAGCACGGCGGCGTGGGTCTGCGTCGGAGAGGGCTTCCAGACCACCACGTTGCCCATCAGGGCCGGAGCGGTGGGCAGGTTGCCCGCGATGGCGGTGAAGTTGAACGGGGTCACCGCGTAGACGAAGCCCTCCAGCGGACGGTGGTCGAGGCGGTTCCACACCCCTTTCGGCTGGGTGGGCGGCTGCTCGTCCAGAATCTGGCGGGCGAAGTGCACATTGAAGCGCCAGAAGTCGATCAGCTCGCAGGGCGCGTCGATCTCCGCCTGCTGGATCGTCTTGGACTGACCGAGCATCGTGGAGGCCGCGATCGTCTCCCGCCAGGGGCCGGACAGCAGCTCGGCCGCCTTCAGGAGGACGGCGGCCCGGTCGTCGAAGGACAGCGCCCGCCATGCGGGGGCGGCGGCCAGGGCAGCGTCGATCGCGTCCTGGGCGTCCTGCCGGGTGGCGTTGGCGTACGTGCCGAGCACGGCCTTGTGACGGTGCGGCTGGACGACGTCGAAGCGCTCGCCGCCGCCCATCCGCTTCTCACCGTTGATGGTCATCGGCAGGTCGACCGGCCGCTCGGCCAGTTCCTTGAGCTTCTGCTCCAGCCGCGCGCGCTCAGGGCTGCCGGGTGCGTAGGTGTGCACCGGTTCGTTGTACGGGGCGGGGACCTGGGTCACAGCGTCCATGGCCTTGGGCTCCTTCGAAAGTCGGGGTCGTCCGGTGTGCGGGGCCGGGGCGGTCAGCCCCGGGTGGCCAGCGACCGGAGGAAGAACGCGAGGTTGGCCGGGCGTTCCGCCAGCCGGCGCATGAAGTAGCCGTACCAGTCGGTGCCGTACGGGACGTACACCCGCATCCGGTGGCCGTCAGCGACCAGACGGCGCTGCTCGCCCTCCCGGATGCCGTTCAGCATCTGGAATTCGTACGAGCCGGGCTTCCGTCCGTACCGGCGGACCAACTCCTCGGTCAGGGCCACCATCCGCGGATCGTGCGAGCCGATCATGGGATAGCCCTGCCCGGCGAGGAGGATCCCCAGACAGCGGACGTAGGCCCGGTCGACCTCGTGCCGGTCCTGGAAGGCCACGGAGCCGGGCTCCTTGTAGGCACCCTTCACCAGCCGCACCCGGGAGCCTTCCCCGGCCAGCGCCCGGCAGTCGTCCTCGGTCCGGAAGAGGTAGGACTGCAGGACCGCGCCGGTCTGCGGGAACCGGGAACGCAGGCGGCGCAGGATGGCGAGCGTGGAGTCGACCGTGGTGTGGTCCTCCATGTCCAGCGTCACCGTGGTGCCCGCCTCGGCTGCGGCCTCGACGACCGGGAGAACGTGGTCGTAGGCCAGGTCGTCACCGCCGGGCAGCGCCTGCCCGAAGGCGGAGAGCTTCACCGACACCTCCACCCGGGCGCCCAGCTGCTGCTTTCCGAGGGCCTCCGCCAGCGCCAGGTACGCGTCGCGGGTGCGCAGTGCCTCGGAAGGGTCCGTGACGTCCTCGCCGAGATGGTTCAGTGTCACCTCCATACCGCGGTCGAGCAGCGCGCGGACCACAGCCAGGGATTCGTCAAGCCGCTCGCCGGCCACGAACCGGTCCACCACGGGCCGGGTCAGCGGGGTCGCCGAGACGGCGCGGCGGATGCTGTCGCTGCGCGCGGCGGCGAGAAGCACGGGACCGAGCACGGGCACCTCCTCCTTGGGGGTCGAGTGGCACACACACGGCGAAGCCGTCACCCGAACATAAGGAATGTCCGCATACCCCGGCCAGCGACAGCTGTCACGCCTCCGTGGCCCGAATCTCAGACAGATGTATGACAATGGTGTGGGAGCGGTGCGGGACAGCGCGAACGGTGAGGCGGTGCGCGGTGCGGGAGGAGTACCAGGAGCTCATCGATGAGATCTCCGCCCGGCTGGGCACCCCGGCAACGCTGGAGGGCCGGGACTTCGGACTGATCGCCTTCGGGGCGCACGACAGCGACGACGACCGCGTGATGGACCCCGTCCGCACCCGGTCGATTCTCCGGCGCCGTTCGACGGCCCAGGTGCGCGCCTGGTTCGAGAGCTTCGGGATCGCCCGGGCCCAGGGGCCGGTGCGGATCCCCGCGGACCCATCGGCGGGCGTGCTCACCGGCCGACTGTGCCTCCCGGCCCGGCACGGCGGGGTGGTCCACGGATACATCTGGCTGCTCGACGACGGGGTGCGGGGGGCCGGTGATCCCCGCCTCACCGACGCCATGAGCACCGCGGCACGCATCGGGGCCCTGCTCGCCGGGGAGGCCCGGACCGGGTCCCGCCGGGGGAGCCGGCTGCGCACGCTGCTCACCGCCTCCCCCGCCCTGCGCGAAGCGGCCGGCACCGAGCTGGCGGAGATGCTGGGCCCGGCTGCGGCCGGACCGATGGCCATGATCGCCGTCACTCCGTGGGTCGCGTCGGGCGAGGAGGGCTTGCCGATGTCCGGGCTGCCGGCCGTGCTCGCGGCCACCGCCCTGCCGTCCGGCCTCGCCGGGCTGGTACGGCTGCGCTCCACCTCCGACCCGCTGGAGCCGGCCCGGCTGGCGGCCCGGGAGCTGCTGCGGTCGCCGTGGACGGGGGCCGCGGGCCGGAACCACAGCACACCGGACAGCGGTGCGGCCCCGGAGCCCGGCAGTGCCACCGCAGGGGTCAGCGCACCCCGCACCGGGCTCGCCGAGCTGCCCGCCGCCTGGCGGGAGGCCGTCTCCGCCGCGCGGGCCGCCCGGGCCGGCGGCCCGCGGCACGGCCCGGTGGCCGACTGGGAGCAGCTGGGCCCCTACCGGCTGCTGACCGCGCTGCCGGACTCCGCACCGGACCCTGCCGTGCGGACCCTGCTGGACCCTGCCCACCGGGAACTGGCACGCTCCGCCGAAGTGTTCCTGGACCACGCGGGTCAGGCAGGAGCGGCCGCGGCGGCCCTCGGCATCCACCGGCAGACGCTCTACTACCGGCTGTCCCGGGTGGAAAGGCTCACCGGGCTGGATCTGCACGACGGCGAGGCCCGGCTGCTCCTCCACATGGCCCTGAAGACCGTCAGGCTGCGCGACACCACGGGATGAGCCGTGGGGCGCGGCGGGGCGGTCCTGGCACGGAGCGGCAGCAGCCGGTGGCCAAGGGGGCTCCACCACGGGTCGAGTCGCGCCGCATTAGGGTGACCGTGCCCGGCACGACGGCCCCCACTGCCGTCGTGGACCCGACGATCCCCCGCGGTGACATGCGCTTCTTCTCAAGGACCCTCCCGTGACGGCGGCCGGCCCGGTCCTCAGCCCCCGTGCACTCAACCGGGCGCTGCTCGACCGGCAGTTGCTGCTGCGTCCTGCACGGATGACCGCTCCCGAGACGGTCGAGCACCTCATCGGCCTGCAGGCCCAGGCGCCGTTCCCCCCCTACTACGGGCTGTGGTCCCGGCTGGTGGACTTCGGCCCGCAGGAGCTGGCGGAGCTGCTGCTGGAGCGTCAGGTGGTGCGGGCCGTCCTGATGCGGAACACCGTCCACCTCGTCTCCGCCCGCGACTGCCTGGCGCTGGCCCCCCTGCTGCAGCCCATGCTGCGGCGCGGTCTGTTCGGCGACCAGACCTTCGACGCGGAGCTGCGGAGAGTGGCCGACCCGGAGACGGTGGCGGCGACCGGCCGCGCGCTCGTGGAGGAGGAGCCTCGCACCTCCAAGGAGCTGGGAGCGCTGCTCGCCGAGCGGTGGCCGGACATCGCTCCGAGAGCCCTCACCCGGGTGGTCCGCCACCTCGTGCCGCTGGTCCAGGTGCCGCCGCGCGGAGTCTGGGGCAGGTCGGGGCAACCGACGCTGACCACCGTGGAGCACTGGCTCGGCCGGCCGCTGGACGCCCGGCCCGACCCGGACGCCCTCGTGCTGCGCTATCTGGGGGCCTTCGGCCCGGCGAGCGTGGCCGACGCGCAGAAGTGGTCGGGGCTCACCGGTCTCGGCGATGTCATGGACCGGCTGCGGCCCCGGCTGCGCACCTTCCGGGACGAGCGGGGCCGGGAGCTGTTCGACCTGCCCGAGGCGCCCCGGCCCGGACCGGACGTGCCGGCCCCGGTGAAACTGGTGGCGGAGTTCGACAACCTGCTGCTGTCGCACGCCGACCGCGCCCGGATCATGGACGACGGCTACCGGGCCCGGGTGATGGGCAAGAACGCGGTGATCAAGGGGACGGTACTGGTCGACGGGTTCGTGCGGGGGGTCTGGCGGACCGAGGAGCGCCGCCGGGAGCGCTCCGCGGCGGCGGTCATCACGGCTTTCGAGCCGCTCACCGACGCGGACGCCGAAGCTGTCGTGGCGGAGGGGGAACGGCTGCTGGCCTTCGCCACCCCGCTCGCGCAGACCCGCACGGTGCGGTTCGCCCCGCCGGAGTGACGCCCGGGAGCCGGGGACAAGCCGGTGAACGACAGGGCGGGCCCGCCTCCCGGTGTGGGGAGCGGGCCCGCCCGGAACCGCGGCGCGGGGGTGTCAGTCCGTGAGGTTGACCCCGCGGGCCGAGGTCGCCCCGATCTCCTGGGCGATCTCCGCGAGGACGGCCGGCGGGACGGAGTCGTCCACGGTGAGCGCCACCAGCGCCTCCCCGCCCTCCTCGGCACGGGCCACCTGCATCCCGGCGATGTTGATCTGCGCCTCACCCAGGATCCGGCCGACCGCACCGACGACCCCGGGACGGTCCACGTAACGCAGGAACGCCATGTGGTCGGCGAGCGCCAGGTCGACGGTGTGCCCGCCGATGCCGACGATCTTCTGCTGGTGCTTGGGACCGGCGAGGGTGCCGGAGACCGAGACCTCGCCGCCACCGGTGAGCGTGCCGCGCACGGTGATCATGTTCCGGTGGTCGGGGGACTCGGAGCTGGTGGTCAGCCGGACCTCGACCCCGCGCTCCTGCGCGAACAGCGGGGCGTTGACGTAGGAGACGGTCGTCTCCGCGACGACGTCCTCGAACACACCCTTGAGGGCGGAGAGCTCCAGCACCTTCACGTCGTGCTGGGTGATCTCCCCGTAGACCTCCACGTCGAGGCGTTGGGCGACCTCGCCGGCCAGCGCGGTGAAGATCCGGCCCAGCTTCTCGGCGAGCGGAAGACCCGGGCGCACGTCCTCAGCGATGACACCGCCCTGCACGTTGACCGCGTCCGGCACCAGCTCACCGGCGAGCGCGAGCCGCACGGAACGGGCGACGGAGACCCCGGCCTTCTCCTGTGCCTCCCCCGTGGAGGCGCCCAGGTGCGGAGTGCACACGACGCTGTCGAACTCGAACAGCGGGGAGTCGGTGCACGGCTCGGAGGCGTAGACGTCCAGCCCGGCTCCGGCGACCCGGCCCTCCTTGAGCGCGCTCGCGAGGGCGGGCTCGTCGACGATGCCACCGCGCGCCGCGTTGATGATCCGCACCGAGGGCTTGACCTTGTGCAGCGCCTCGTCACCGATCAGGCCCAGCGTCTCGGGGGTCTTGGGGAGGTGCACGGTGATGAAGTCCGCGGTCGCCAGCAGTTCGTCGAGGGAGAGCAGCTTGACGCCCATCTGCGCGGCGCGGGAGGGCTGCACGTAGGGGTCGTACGCGATGACCTTCATGCCGAAGGCGGACATCCGCTGAGCGACCAGCACCCCGATCCGGCCGAGCCCGACGACGCCCAGCGTCTTCTCGGACAGCTCCACGCCGGTGTACTTGCTGCGCTTCCACTCGCCGTTCTTCAGCGCCCGGTCGGCCTGGGGGATGTTGCGCGCGGTGGCGAGAACAAGACCGCAGGCGAGCTCGGCGGCGGTGACGATGTTGGAGGTGGGGGCGTTCACCACCATCACGCCGGCCTTGGTGGCGGCCGAGACGTCGACGTTGTCCAGGCCGACACCCGCCCGGGCGACGACGCGCAGCCGGTTCGCCGCAGCGATGGCCTCGGCGTCGACCTTGGTGGCGCTGCGGATCAGGATGGCGTCGACATCCGCGATGGCGCTCAGCAGCTCGGTGCGGTCCGCTCCGTTGCAGTACCGGATCTCGAAGTCCGGCCCCAGAGCCTCAACGGTGGCGGGGGAAAGCTCTTCAGCGATGAGTACGGCGGGCTTGCTCACTTGGTCTCGATCCTCGCTAGTCCTCTGCGGTTGGCCGCGTCCCGACGGCCGAAGGCGGTGGAGGTGGGCAGCCGCGTGAAGACGCACGACGCTGTGAGCCTGTGACGCGCTTGTTGCTGTGCAGTCTATCGCCGCCGCGGGGGCCGGGGGCCGGACCTGACCGGCCCCCGCGGCATTCAGCCGCCCTCCGGGGAGGGACTGCTCACTTCTTCTCGTCGACCCAGCTCATGAGGTTCCGCAGCTCCTTGCCGGTGGTCTCCAGCAGGTGGTCCTCGTCGGCCTTCTTGTACTCCTGGTACTTCGGCAGGCCGGCCTCGTACTCGGCCATCCAGTTCTTGGCGAAGGTGCCGTCCTGGATTTCGCCGAGGATCTTCTTCATCTCGGCCTTGGTGCCGTCGTTGATGACCCGCGGGCCGCTGACGTAGTCGCCCCACTCGGCGGTCTCGGAGATGGACCAGCGCATCTTCTCCAGGCCGCCCTCGTACATGAGGTCGACGATCAGCTTCAGCTCGTGGAGGCACTCGAAGTACGCGATCTCGGGCTGGTAGCCCGCCTCGACCAGGGTCTCGAAGCCGGCCTTCACCAGGGCGGCGGTCCCGCCGCAGAGCACCGCCTGCTCGCCGAAGAGGTCGGTCTCGGTCTCCTCGGTGAAGGTGGTCTTGATGACGCCCGCGCGGGTGCCGCCGATCGCCTTGGCGTAGGAGAGGGCCAGCGCGAAGGCGTTGCCCGTGGCGTCCTGCTCGACGGCCGCGATGCACGGAACGCCGCGGCCCTCCTCGTACTGTCGCCGCACCAGGTGGCCCGGACCCTTGGGGGCGACCATGCAGACATCGACACCGGCGGGCGGCTGGATGAAGCCGAAGCGGATGTTGAAGCCGTGGCCGAAGAACAGCGCGTCGCCGTCCTTCAGGTGCTCCTTCACGGACTCCTGATAGACCTTGGCCTGGAGCGGGTCCGGGACCAACACCATGATCACGTCGGCCTCGGCGGCGGCCTCGGCGGGGGTCGTCACCCGCAGGCCCTGCTCCTCGGCCTTCACCCGGGACTTCGAGCCCTCATGGAGGCCGACCCGGACGTCGACGCCCGAATCGCGCAGGGACAGCGCGTGGGCGTGGCCCTGGCTGCCGTAACCGAGGACCGCGACCTTGCGGCCCTGGATGATGGACAGATCGGCGTCGTCGTCGTAGAACAGCTCGGCCACTTGGCTTTTCTCCTTGCTCAGTCGCTTGCGGTGTTCCGCCGCGTGCGGACACCGTAAGCCGTGGATTCGGTGGGTGGTCTGCAGATCTCGCTATGCGGTCCGGTCGAGGGCACGCAGCGACCGGTCGGTGATGGAACGGGAGCCGCGGCCGATGGCGATCGTGCCGGACTGCACCAGCTCCTTGATACCGAAGGGCTCCAGCATCCGGAGCATGGCCTCCAGCTTGTCGCTGCTGCCGGTGGCCTCGATGGTGACGGCCTCGGGGGCCACATCGACCGTCTTGGCGCGGAACAGCTGAACGATCTCCACCACCTGGGAGCGGGTCTCGTTGTCGGCCCGGACTTTCACCAGAACGAGTTCGCGCTGCACGGCGGACGCCGGCTCCAGCTCGACGATCTTCAGCACATTGATCAGCTTGTTGAGCTGCTTGGTGACCTGTTCCAGCGGGAGGTCCTCCACGTTGACCATGATCGTGATCCGGGAGACATCGGGGTGCTCGGTCGTGCCGACGGCGAGGGAGTCGATGTTGAAGCCCCGGCGGGAGAACAGCGCGGTGATCCGGGACAGGACACCGGGCTTGTTCTCGACCAGAACCGAAAGGGTGTGCTTGGACATGGTTCGGTTACCTCGGGTTCTCTTTCGTCCTCGGCCGTCAGTCGTCGGTGTCGCCGAAGTCCGGACGGACCCCGCGCGCCGCCATGACCTCGTCGTTGGAGGTGCCTGCCGCCACCATCGGCCAGACCATCGCGTCCTCGTGGACGATGAAGTCGACGACCACGGGACGGTCATTGATGGAGTTGGCCTTCTCGATCACCGCGTCCAGCTGCGCGGGGTCCTCGCAGCGCAGGCCCACACAGCCCATCGCCTCGGACAGCTTGACGAAGTCGGGGATCCGCGTGCCGGTGTTGGTGGCCGTTCCGTCGGTGCCCGGACCGCCCCGGAGCACCGTGTTGGAGTACCGCTGGTTGTAGAACAGCGACTGCCACTGGCGGACCATCCCGAGCGCGCCGTTGTTGATGATCGCGACCTTGATCGGGATGTTGTTCAGCGCGGCGGTGGCGAGCTCCTGGTTGGTCATCTGGAAGCAGCCGTCGCCGTCGATCGCCCAGATGGTGGCCTCCGGGCGGCCGGCCTTGGCGCCCAGCGCCGCGGGGACGGCGTAGCCCATCGTGCCGAGACCGCCGGAGTTCAGCCAGGTGGCGGGCTTCTCGAACGGAAGGTAGTGCGCGGCCCACATCTGGTGCTGGCCGACGCCCGCGGTGAAGACGGTGTCGTCCGGGGCGAGCCGGCCGATCCGCTCGATCACCTGCTGCGGGGAGAGGCAGCCGTTGTCCGGCAGGTCGTAGCCCAGGGGGTAGGTCTCGCGCCAGCGGTCCAGCAGCTGCCGCCACGCGGTGAAGTCACCGCGGCGGCCGGCCTCGTGATCGGCGCGGACAGCGGCCGACAGGTCGGTCAGGACGTCCTTCACATCACCGACGATCGGAACGTCGGCCACGCGGTTCTTGCCGATCTCCGCGGGGTCGATGTCGGCGTGCACGACCTTCGCCAGCGGAGCGAAGGAATCGAGCTTGCCGGTGACCCGGTCGTCGAAACGGGCGCCCAGCGCGATGATCAGGTCGGCCTTCTGCAACGCGGTGACGGCGGCGACCGACCCGTGCATGCCGGGCATGCCGAGGTGCTGCGGGTGGCTGTCGGGGAAGGCACCCAGCCCCATCAGGGTAGTGGTGACCGGGGCGCCGGTGAGCTCGGCGAGGTCCATCAGCTCGGCGGAGGCAGTGGCCTTGAGGACACCCCCGCCGACGTACAGCACGGGGCGCCGGGCCTCGGCGATAAGCCGGGCGGCCTCCCGGACCTGCTTGGCGTGCGGCCGGCTCACCGGCCGGTAACCGGGCAGGTCGGTGGTCGGCGGCCAGTGGAAGGTGGTGTCCGCCTGGAGCGCGTCCTTGGCGATGTCCACGAGCACCGGGCCGGGCCGGCCGGTGGAGGCGATGTGGAATGCCTCGGCGATGGTCCGGGGGATGTCCGCCGGGTCGGTGACCAGGAAGTTGTGCTTGGTGATCGGCAGGGTGATGCCGCAGATGTCGGCTTCCTGGAAGGCATCAGTGCCGATCGCCTTACTGGCCACCTGCCCCGTGATCGCGACCATCGGCACGGAGTCCATGTGGGCGTCGGCGATCGGGGTGACGAGGTTGGTCGCACCGGGCCCGGAGGTGGCCATGCACACGCCGACCTTTCCGGTGGCCTGTGCGTAACCGGTGGCGGCGTGGCCCGCGCCCTGCTCATGCCGCACCAGAATGTGCCGCACCGACTTCGAGTCCATCATCGGGTCATAGGCGGGAAGGATCGCCCCGCCCGGAATGCCGAATACGGTGTCGGCGCCGACCGCCTCGAGCGAGCGGATGAGGGACTGGGCGCCCGTGAGGTGCTCCATGGTGGCGGGCGGCTGGGCGCCGCCTCGGGGGGCCCTGGGCTGCGGCTTGGGTGCCCCGGTGGCCTGCTCGGTCATCGGCGTTCTCTTCCCGGAGAGTGAGGGTGGTGACGCTGGTGCGGTGCGTACTGCGGTTTGTGCAACAAAAAACCCCTCGTGCCGTGAGGCAGGCGAGGGGAGCGCGTCGCTGGTGTTCCACGGGATGGTCCCGGGATCAGCCGACGCGCTTTCCAATTACGAGAAGTCGAGTGCGCATGGCACAGACCTTCCTCCTCCGGCATATCGCATGTCAAGCGAGTGGGATATGCGTCTCACTATTTGGGCGCAATGGGGGAAGGGGGCACGGGATCCGGGCTCGCGTTGCCCGCCAGCATGACCGGCGGGCCCGTCGGGGGAGGCTCTGCACCCGTGGCCGGCAACGGCAGCAGACCGCGCCCCAGCACCTGCCGGAGCTGCGCCTCCTCCAGCGGGGCGCACAGCGCCAGACCCTGCCCCCGGGTGCAGCCGAGGGTACGCAGGGCCTGCGCCTGCTCCGGCCGGTCCACCCCGTCGGCAACGGAGACGACTCCGAGATCTTCGGCCATCCGCAGCAGCGCCGCGGTGACGGTGCTCAACCGCGGGGAGTCGGGCAGACCGTCGGTCAGCTCACGGGCCAGCTGGATCTCGTCCGCGGGGAGCCGGTGCAGCGCGGTGGCAGCCGCGCTGCTGCTGCCGAAGCCGTCCAGTGCGATCCCGACCCCCAGACGGCTGAGGTCGGTGACGCGCCGCCGCAGCTCCTCCGAGGCAAGAGCGGACTCGGCGTCCGACAGCTGGAGCGTCAGCGACTGCGGACCCAGGCCGTGCCGGGCCAGCAGGTCCTCGACCCCGCCGGCGGCCAGTGAGCGGTCCGCGAGCCGCACTGCGGGCACCCGCACCCCGACCGGGACGGCGCGGCCCTCCCGGTGCCACCGGCCGGCCTGCGCGACGGCCTCCTCCAGCAGCCAGTGGCTGCCGACGGCACCGCGGCCGGTGGCCTGGGCCGGCACGAGGCCGGCCGGCTCCCGGTGCCCCTGACCGCGGTACTCCACGGAGGCCGACCGCAGCGGCCCGCCGGAGACCCAGCGGACTCGCGCGCTGACCGCGGTGACCCGGCCGGCCGCCAGATCGAGCACCGGCTGGTGCAGCAGCGTGAACTCGCCGGGGCGCAGCGCGCCGCGCAGCCCGCCCGCCGCCCGGGACCGGCCGGCCGCCGTCGGCTGCCTGGGGCTGAAGAGCTCGACCCGGCCCTTGCCTGCCTGCTTCGCCCGGTACATCGCCTGGTCCGCGTTGCGCAGCAGGGAGCCCGGGGTGCTCCCGGATTCGGCGAAGGCGATCCCGATACTGGCTGCCACCCGGATCTCGGTGCCCTCCACCCGGTACGGCTCCGAGAGGGCTGCCCGGACCCGCTCGGCGATCTCCAGGATGCGGCTCTCCCGGGATCGCCCCCGGCTCCCCGGGTCTCCCGGGTCTCCCATGATGAGCGCCGCGAACTCGTCACCGCCGAGCCGGGCGGTGGTGTCGCCGGCCCGCACGGAGTCCGTCAGCCTGCGGGCGGCGTGGACCAGGAGGTCGTCACCGGCCTGGTGCCCCACCGTGTCGTTGATCGCCTTGAATCCGTCGAGATCGATGTAGAACACGGCCGCTTCGGCGCCGCCGCGACAGCCCTTGATCGCCAGCCGGACCCGCTCGGTGAACAGCGCGCGGTTCGGCAGGTCGGTGAGCGGGTCGTGCGAGGCGTTGTGCTGCAACTGCGCCTGCAACCGGACCCGTTCGGTGACGTCCCGGCAGTTGAAGATCAGACCGCCCTGGTGGCGGTTGACGGTTGATTCGATGTTGAGCCAGTGCCCGGCGCCGTGCCGTACCCGGCACTCGACCCGGGTGGCGGGCTCCCGGGCCGGGGCGGCGGCCAGGAACCGGCACAGCTCGTGCAGCACCCGGCCCCGGTCCTCCGGATGGATGAGCGCGGACAGCTCCCGGCCGATGAGCGCGTCCGGCTCGAGACCGTAGACGCCGGTTGCCGCAGGGCTGACGTACCGCAGCACACCCTCCGGCGCGGCGATCATGATGACGTCACTCGACCCCTGCACCAGCGAGCGGAAGTGGCTCTCCTTGTGCACCAGCTCCTGAGTGAGCGCCATGTTGTCAGACAGCATGATGCCCTGCCGCGCGACGAGGGCGAGGACAACGGTGCAGGCGGTGAGCACCACCACCCGGTCCGCCTCCCGGCCGCTGACGACCGTGAGGAGGATGCTCAACGTGCAAACGGTCGCGGCCAGGTACGGCGTCAGCGAAGCCAGGGAACCGACCAGCGGCCGGCTGGAATGGCAGTCCTGGTCGCCGCCGGTCCCCGCCTGCGGGGCGGCCGGTGCCTCCCGGCCCCGGCTCGCCACCCAGGGGGCACAGGCCAGCAGCAGGGAGCCGGCGAACCAGCCCGCGTCCAGCAGCTGTCCCGAGTGGTACTGCTCGCGCAGCACCGGAGAGGTGAACAGGGCGTCACACAGGACAGTGAGAGCCAGGGCGCCGATGGCGGTGTTGATCGCCGAGCGCTGCGCCGCGCTGCGCCGGAAGTGCAGCACCAGCACCATGCTCACCAGGGCGATGTCCAGTAAGGGATAAGCCAGCGCGAGGGCGGCGCGGGACACCGTCTCGCCCTGCCACTGCGCCGTGTGGGTCAGCGCGACACTCCAGGAGAGCGTCAGCAGGGAACCGCCGATCAGCCAGGCGTCCAGCCCGAGGCAGATCCAGCCGGCGCGGGTCACCGGCCGCTTGGCGAGCATCAGCAGGCCGATGATCGCCAGCGGGGCGAAGAACAAGAAGCAGAAGTCGGCTGCCGAGACCCTGGGAACGGGCACCCCGAGCACCACCTCGTACCAGCCCCAGACGGCATTGCCCAGGCCGATCATCAGTGAGGACAAGCCGAACAGAACCCAGGCGGGGCGGAATTCGCAGGCGCGCGTCCTCGCATACCAGAGGCAGGAGACACAGGCGGCCAGGGCGGCGGCGCTCAGCCCGAAGTCCCCCATGACGAGCGCGGCATACGGCGATCCCCAGCCGAGGGCGGCCCCCACCGCGTATCCGCCGCACAGCACGATCACGGCCAGCTGAGGGGCGGCGGCCACCGGTGGGCCCGGGCGCGTCTGCACGGGGCGCGGCGCACTCACCGGACCACCCGGTCCGGGCGCCGACCGGACGGCCGGCGGGCCGGGCGGCTGCGGCCGGCCCGGTGTCCCTTCCACGAAACCTGCATTGGCTGGTCGCCCCCCTCGTCTCCTGGGCTCGCCCCACCGGACAGTACACCAGAGCGGTCACTCAGGGACATACCTCGCCCACACAGAGTGACAGGAGGGGGAAGGTTTGGTACCGTGCGCCGCCGGGTCAACCGGTGCCCACCACGTGAGGCAGTTCTTCACCGCGTGCGAGGCATTCCAGCCGGCTCCGCAGCAGCCGCTCCGCGCGCGGCCGGAAGGCCGAGGAGGCACCGCCCACGTGCGGGGTGATCAGCACCCCGGGCGCCTGCCACAGCGGATGCCCGGCGGGCAGCGGCTCAGGATCGGTGACGTCGAGTGCGGCCCGCAACCGCCCCGTCTCGAACTCGGCCAGCAGGGCCCCGGTGTCCACCACCGCCCCGCGGGAGACGTTGACGAGCAGGGCTCCGTCCCGCATCCGGGCCAGGAATTCCTTGCCCGCCAGCCCGCGGGTCGCGTCGGTGAGCGGCGTGCACAGGATGACCACCTCGGCCTCCGGCAGCAGCTCCGGCAGCTTTCCGGAGGCGTGCACCGGGCCGCGCGGGGAGGAACGTGCCGAACCGGCCACCCGCAGCACCCGCTCAGGTTCGAAGGCGACCAGCCGGTCCTCGATCGCGCTGCCGATCCCGCCGTATCCGACGATGAGCACCCGCCGGTCGGCGAGGGACGGCCGCACCGCCGGCGCCCACCGGCCCTCCAGCTGGCCACGCACGGCGCCTGGGATGTCGCGCAGCGCCGCCAGCGTCAGAGCCAGTGCCAGCTCCGCGGTGCTGGTGTCGTGCAGGCCGCCCGCGTTGCACAGCACGGCGCCGGCCGGCATCAGGGCAAGGCCGGGAAGCATGTGCTCGTACCCCGCGGTGAGCAGCTGGGCGACCCGCAGCCGCGCCATGTCCGGCAACGGGCGCAGGCACACCTCGGCAGGCTTCATGTACGGCACCGCGTAGAAGACGCAACGGGCCGGGTCGGCCGGGAAGTCCGCCTCACCGTCCCACTGGTGGTACCGGAAGGAAGGCGGCAGCGGCTCCGGGCCGGGAAGCGGAAAAGGCAGCCACACGTCTCCGTCGGTCATGCCGTCAGGTTAGCGGCACCGGGCAGCCCTGGTGCGGAAGTACGCGCGGGAACGGATACGTTGGGGCGTCTCGAACAGCGTGCAGGCCTGGGGAAGGAACGACGTCGGGTGCGGTACCGGAGGATGGGGGCGGGGGCCCTCCAGGTCGGGGCCATAGGGCTCGGCTGCATGCCGATGAGCTGGGCGTACTCCGCCTCCGAGCAGGACGGGGAGTCCTCGCTGCGCACGCTGCACGGCGCGGTGGACGCCGGCGCCACCCTGCTGGACACCGCGGACATGTACGGCCCGTACACCAACGAGCTGCTCCTGGGACGGTTCCTGCGGGAGCGGCGCCGGGAAGTCCTGCTCGCCACCAAGTGCGGGCTGCTCGTGGGCGACAAGCACATCGTGGCCAACGGCCGTCCGTCGTACGTGAGACGGGCCTGCGACGCGTCCCTGCGGCGCCTGCAGACCGACACGATCGACCTCTACCAGCTGCACCGTCCGGACCCGGAGGTCCCGGTCGAGGAGACCTGGGGGGCGATGGCGGACCTGGTGACGGCGGGGAAGGTGCGGGCGCTGGGGCTGTGCGCGATGGAGGTGCGCGGCCGGCGGCGCGGGGCCGGCGCCCCGCTGCACGAACCGACGCTGCGCCTGCTGAACCGGGTGCAGCAGGTGTTCCCGGTCAGCAGCGTGCAGGCCGAGTTCTCGGTCTGGAGTCCGGAGGCGCGCGACGGGCTGCTGCCGTGGTGCGAGTCGCACGGGGTCGGCCTGCTGGCGGCGATGCCGCTGGGCAACGGGTACCTCACCGGGACATTGACCACCGGAGGCGGTTTCGAGCCGGAGGACATCCGGGCCCGGCATCCCCGGTTCACCGCGGAGATCATGGCAGCCAACCAGCCGATCGTCGCCGGGCTGCGCCGGATCGCGTCCCGTCACCCGGGGACCACCCCGGCGCAGGTGGCGCTGGCCTGGCTGCTCGCCCAGGGACAGCACGTGCTGCCGGTGCCCGGGACCAAGAAGGCGCGGTGGGCGCGTGAGAACTGCGCCGCCGCCGAACTGGACCTGACCGCCGAGGACTTGTCGGAGCTGGCCGGGCTGCCGCCCGCTCAGGAGTCGTGGATCTGACCGGGAACCGCGTGGGAGCCCTGCGGTGCCGTCCGCGATGTGGTGTTCTGGAAGCCGGGACGACGACGGGCCCGGGAGGCGGCGCGGGCGTTCCCGAGGAGCTGTACCGCCACCGGCGCAGACCGGTGGCACGTCCCCTCGCGAAGGAGTTGACGATGGGAAGCCGCAGGCTGACCGCTCACGCAGCCGCGATCGCCGCGATCGCCGTACTGGCCGCCGGCTGCGGGACAGACACGAACGGGGAAGACGAACCGGCGGTGCCCGCGACGGACGGGCCTCCGGAACCGGGGGCGGCCCCGGAAGCGGAAGGCACCGCCGAAGTCGTGGGGACCGTGGCGGAAGACCTGGACTCCCCCTGGGGGCTCGTGGTCCTCCCGGACGGGGATCTGCTGGTCGGCAGCCGCGACGCCTCGGTGATCAGCAGGGTCGACCCGGAGGACGGCTCGGTGACCGAAGCGGCAGACCTCTCCGGAGTGGACACCGATGGTGAGGGCGGCCTGCTGGGCATGGCGTTCCGGGACGAGCAGGTCTACGCCTACCACACGGCCGCGGAGGACAACCGCATCGTGCGCATGGACCTCCGGGACGACGGCACCCTGGCCGAATCCGAGGTGGTGCTCAGCGGCATCCCACGGGACGCACGGATCCACAACGGCGGCGGGCTGGCCTTCGGCCCGGACGACATGCTGTACGCGGGCACCGGGGACGCCAACGATCCCGCACTGGCACAGGACGAGGACTCCCTGGCGGGCAAGATCCTGCGCATGACCCCGGACGGCGAGCCGCCGGAGGAGGGAAACGCGGAGCCCGGCTCACTGGTCCACTCCCTGGGTCACCGCAACGTGCAGGGGCTCGCCTGGGACGACGACCAGCTGTGGGTCTCGGAGTTCGGAGCCAGCGAGTGGGACGAGCTCAACCTGATCCGGCCCGGCGGGAACTACGGCTGGCCGCATCACGAGGGCAGCGGCGGCGAAGCCGAGGGATACATCGACCCGGTCGTGGAGTGGCAGCCGTCCGAGGCCTCACCGAGCGGGCTGGCCTTCCACGAGGGCGCCCTGTGGATGGCCGCGCTGCGCGGCGAACGGCTGTGGCGGATCCCGCTGGACGCGGCCGGCCCGTCGGCCGAACCGCAGTCCTTCTTCGCGCACGAGTACGGGCGGCTGCGGACCGTGGTGCCGGACGGCGACGGGCAGCTGCTGCTGGTGACCAACGAGACCGACACACGGGGCAACCCGGACGAGGGCGACGACCGTATCCTGAGAGTGGACATCACCTGACCGGCACCGGCGCCTGCGCCGGCCCTCGCGGTTCGAAGGAGCACACCATGGATGAGGCATTCGGCGCTCCCGTCGACGTCCCTGAGCTGCCCGCGCCCGACGAACGCGAGCACCCGGACCACACGCTGACCGTCGAGCACTCCCACGACCCGGCGGTGAACCTGGACGGCGGTGTGGTCTTCCTCGGCGGGAGCACCGAGGGCGCCGTCCTGCCGGCGCGGCCCCGCGTCGAGGAGGCATCGGAGGACACGGACGACCCGGAGGAAGCCGGCACGCTGTGACGGCGGCACCCTGAGGGAAGGCGCCCCGGCCGGATACCGGCCGGGGCGCCTTCCCTGTGCCCTCCAGGACGCTCGGCGGTCAGCCGGGGGTGGCGGGGAGCATCCCCAGCCGGTGCGCCAGCGCGGCCGCCTCGCCACGGCTGGACACCTCCAACTTGGCCAGGATGTTGGAGACGTGCACACTCACCGTCTTCGGCGAGATGAACAACTCGCCGGCTATCTGCCGATTGCTGCCCCCCGACGCCACCAGCGCCAGCACATCCCGCTCCCGGCGGGTGAGGCCGAAGGGGTTCTCCGGGCTCTCACCGTTCCCCGTTCCCCCCGGCCCGGACGCCGCCCGGCTCGCCGGGGAGCCGGGAGCAGCAGGCGCGGTGAGCTCCAGCCGGGCCCGCCGGGCCAGCTGGTCGATGCGGGTCAGCAGCCGCACCGCACGGAGCCCGGCCGCGGCTTCCCGGGCCTGCCGCAGCAGCCCCGCCGCCTGCCGTCGGGCGGCAGCACCCCCGTCGGCCACCAGCGCCTCGGCCCAGCCGTGCCGCGCCTGTGCGAGGGGGTACGGCATCACCTCCGGCAGCGCGGCGTACGCCTCCGCGGCCTCCTGCCAGGTCTGCGCGTCGCTGCGGCCCTCCGCCCGCGACAGCTCCGCCCGCAGCAGCGCCTCGGCCGCCACCCAGATCGGCAGGACCGCCGGGAACGTCGCGGCCACCGCCCGGATGCGGTCCAGCGCCTCGGCGCGGCCGGCCGCGGCCGACGGCACCCCGAGGGCGTCGGACTCCATGGCGGCCGCCGCCTGCAGCAGCTGCCACACGATGCTCACCATGAACGGTGCCAGCCCGTGGGAGACGGCCTCGGCGAACCGGGCCCGCCCCTCCACGATCCGGCCGTGCGCCGCGGCGACCTCCACGGCCAGCCAGTCGGCCTGGAGCGAGAACTGCTTCTGCAGGTCGGGGAGGTCCAGCTCACGCCGCGCGGACGCCAGATGCTGCTCGGCGGCCGCCAGATCACCCCGGACCAGGCGCAGCCACCCCAGATGCGCGTAGTCCGCTCCCCTGGTCCGCGACTCACGGCCCCGCTGCCGGGCCCGGGTGTACATGCGCTCGGCCTCGTCCCAGCGGCCCAGGTCCTCCAGCACCTTCCCGAGGTTGCCGTACAGCCACGGCTTGGTCTCCGTCAGCCCGAACCGGTCGCACAGCTCGATGCCCTCCCGCGCCGAGTCCAGGGACTCGGTCAGCCGCCCGGTCCGGGCCAGCGCGGCCGAGAGATTGACCAGGGTGCGGCCGATACCGAAGCTGCTCGGGCTGTCCCTGGAGACGAGCCGGTCGCGGACCGCCCGCATCTCGGCGATACCGCCCTCGATGTCCCCGGCGTCGGACTTGAGGTTGCCCAGGGTGAACCGGGCGTGCAGCTCGACGTTGCGGGCCCCGACCAGCCGGGCCATCTCGACCGCCCGCTCGGCCAGCCCGAAGCTCTCCGCCTCCGGCTTGTGCACCATCTGCCAGGCGGCCACGTGGGAGAGGACCTGGGCGTGCACCATGGAGGGCGGCAGCCCGCCGATCAGCTCCTGAGCCCGGACCAGCTCCGCCAGGCCGTCCCCCCGGCCGAGTTGCTCGCGCACCCGCGAGCGGTGGGTCCAGAACCACGCCGCCCGCAGGGGATCCTCCTGCTCGTCCAGCAGCCGCAGGGCCTGCTTGCTGAGAACCCACCCACGGTCCGGCTGGTCGGACAGGTGCGCGGCGGCCATCGCCTCCGCGAGCAGATCCCGGAACCGCAGCGGCTGCTCGCTGTCGTCGACGGGGTAGCTCTCGATGTGGTCGGCGGGCCGGAGCCCGTCCCGGATGTCGCGCGGAACCCTGTCCCACAGCTCCAGCGCGCGCTCCAGCAGGCTGAGCTGCTCGGCATAGGCATAGCGGCGGCGCGCGTCGACGGCGGCGTCCAGGACGGCGGGCAGCGCCTTGGCCGCGTCCCCGGCGTGATACCAGTAGCTCGCCAGCCGGGCGGACCTCTGGTCGCCGGACACCAGCTGCGGTGCGTCCTCCAGCGCTTCCGCGTACCGGCGGTTCAGCCGGGTGCGCTCCCCCGGCAGCAGGTCGTCGATGACGGCCTCGCGCATCAGCGCGTGCCGGAAGCGGTAGCCGTCCCCGTCCTCCGTGGGCACCAGCAGGTGGGCGCCGACCGCCGTGCGCAGGGCGCCGAGCAGCACGTTCTCCGGACACCTGGCCACTGCTTCGAGCAGTCCGTGCTCCAGAGCGGAACCGCCCTCGGCGGCGAGCCGCAGCACTTCCTGGGCGTCCTCGGGCAGCTCCTCGACCCGGACCAGCAGGAGGTCCCGCAGCGTCTCGCTCATCCCGCACCGCATGGAGTCACCGGTGGTGAGCTCCTCGACGAAGAACGGGTTGCCCTGGGAACGTTCGAAGACCGTGCGGACCAGGTCCGGGGAGGGCTCGACGCCCTTGATGCCCGCGAGCTGTTCGGCGACCTCGTTGCGGGTGAGCTGCCGCAGCTCGAGCCGCCGTACGGTGCGCAGCCGGTCCAGCTCGGCGAGGAAGTGCCGCAGCGGGTGGCGGCGGTGCAGGTCGTCCGCCCGGTAGGTGGCGAGCACCAGCAGGCGGGTGCCGGGCTGCACGGACCGGAAGAGGTACCCGAGCAGTTCCCGGGTGGAGCGGTCGGCCCAGTGCAGGTCCTCCACGGCCACGACCAGCGGCCGCTCGACGGCGAGCTGCTCCAGCAGCCGGGTGGTGAGCTCGAAGAGCCGGGCCCGCCCCACGTCGTCCCCGGCCACCGGGGACGCCTCCCCGAGCTCGGGGAGCAGCCGGGCCAGGTCGCTCTCCTGACCGCGGACGGCAGCGGCCAGCTCCGGGCCCAGCCGGCGGTGCAGGGAGCGCAGCAGAGCGGCAACAGGCGCGAACGGCAGACCGTCCGCGCCCAGCTCCACACAGCCGCCGACCGCGGTGACCGCGCCGGCGGCCCTGGCCCGGTCGAGGAACTCCTCGAGCAGCCGCGTCTTGCCGACCCCTGCCTCTCCGCCGATCACGCAGGCCTGGGGCTCGCCGCCGTCCGCCCGGGCGAGCCAGCCGCTGAGCGCGGTGAGCTCGCCACTGCGGCCGACGATGACAGGACTGACGGTGCGGGTCTCCACACTAGGGAGAATGACACGGGAATCCGACAACGCGGAATCGGTTATCCCGGCCGGTGACCGCGGCGCGGCAACCGCCACGGGTCACGCCTCGGTGCGGGCGGGGAGCCGGCTGCCCTCCTGGCCGGTGTCGCCGCTGTGGCGCCGCCGGCGCGCGGCCCGCCGGGTCTGCCGGTCCCGCTGGACCTCACTGCGCAGCTCGTTCGCGCGCTGCCGGTGGTGTTCGATCTCGTATCCCCACATGGTGGCTGTCTCCCCTGACAGTCGGTGTTCTCCTGATGCCTCAACCCTCCTCGCCCAGTAGGGGCGGGCGCATCGGGCGATTTCCCGGTATTCACTGTCAGGGGTCCTTAGATCAGCGCACGGTGACCGCAGAGGTGAGGCGGCGTTCCCTAGGTGTATGGGGCCGGGGCGTTGGTGGCTGCGAGTAGCAGGTAGCCACCCAACCCCACCGGGAGAAAGGGAATCTGTTGGCGGCAGAGCACAACTACGCGCACGAGTAAGAGCTTTGGGACACCTACGTCGCACGAGGGGGCTTCGTGTTCTCCCGGCCTCCGGCCGTCCCCGGCGCCTACGGGCCGCAGGGCATGTACAAGGGCGGCTTCGCCGGACCCGCCATGTTCACCTACCGCTACAGCTACACCCCCGACGCGTGGGAAGACTTCCTTTCCGCCGCCGGACTCACCGCACCACACGTTCGGGTCCTGGACGCCCCCAAGCCCGGCCGCATCGGAACACTGATCGGCAGAGCAGAACGCCGCTGACTGTCCCCATCCGGTCCCGCCGTGCGCTGCCGCCGTGGCGCTGGGACACACACAGAGCGCACCGCTCCCTGGTCAGGGAGCGGTGCGCTCTGCTCTGCTCAGCGGGCGGTGTGCGCGAGGAAGGCGGTCCACGCCTCGGTGCCGACCGCGAACCGAGGACCGCACTTGTCCTTCGAATCACGCACGTGCACTACTCCTCCTGCAGCGGCCACCTCCACGCATTCGGGGCCGTCGTTGCTGCTGTACGTGCTCCGTATCCACAGCAGACCGGTGTCATTCCCGGTGAGCGGCTCAACAGTCATGTCTCTCCCAGCAGTCTCTCGATGAAGGTCAGCGACTCCCGCGGGGGCAGTGCCTGAGCCCGGAGGATCCCGTACCGCATCTCCATGATCAGGACCTCCTTCGGATCAGACACCAGACGGCTGTGAAGCTGCCCCTCCCAGTGACCCACCGCGGTGCCGTCCTGGAGTTTCAGCAGTTGCAGCTGACCGCCCATCCCGGCGTGGTCCTCACAGCTCGTCGGCATCACCTGGATCTCGACGTGCCGCAACTGGCCGACGACCAGCAGGTGTTCGAGCTGGCGTCGGAGCACCATTCTGCCCCCGAGAGGGCGTCGGAGCGTGACCTCTTCCTGGACAAAGCTGAGCAGCGGGGCCGGTTTCCGGTCGAAGATCGC
The DNA here is from genome assembly GCF_028200735.1 of Streptomyces sp. ACA25. Lineage (GTDB taxonomy): Bacteria > Actinomycetota > Actinomycetes > Streptomycetales > Streptomycetaceae > Streptomyces. Next base: position 266,248 of record NZ_JAQKPV010000006.1, on the reverse strand, counting down.
CTGGCGGGCCATCCGTGCGGCCACGTGCTGCTCGATCTCGTCCGGGCTGTACGCGGGCCGCCGCATCTCGAACAGCGCCCGGGTGTACTCCTCCGTCTGCACCAGACCGTGCACGTTGTGGTTGCCGTAGGCGCCCAGCTCGACGGCCTGCTCCTCCAGCCTGGTCAGGTGCCGCACCTTCCGTGGGTACCGGAGATCCGCCACATCGCTCTTCATCGCGGCGATCTTGCCGCCGGCGGACAGCACCTCGTCGGCCTTGTCCAGGAACTCCGGCTTGGCCAGCCGCCGCCCGCGTTCCACGGACGAGACCTGGTCCACGCCGTACCTGATCGCCGCTCCCAGCTCCGACTGGGTGAGGCCCGCGCCTTCCCGCCAGAGCTTGATCTGCCGACCGACCGTCCTGATCACCCCGGCCGAGTCCTCGTCCGCCTCACCGTCCCAGCACGCCCCGTCCGCACCGTCCGTCGTGTGGTCGGTCCGTCCCGCACCGCCGTTGTCCACGCCCACGCGCGCCACCTCCTCCGCACCGTCAACGCCGCACGACCGCGAGGGGTCACGGCGCCCGGCCCGGACCGATTCACCTCCCCAGCCGTACCTTTCCGGTCTGTCCGGGCGCTCGCCCCTGCCGTGCGCATTGCCCGGCGGGGCCGGAGCGCAGTGGATGAGAATCGAGGCCCAGGGACCGCTGACGAGAGCGAGAAGACCGTGAGGCACGTACTGAACCTGTGGCGCCAGGAACTCGGAGAAGTGCCCGACTCGGTCTGGCAACAGACCGAACTCCGCGTGCTGATCCTCGGGGACAACGAACTCACGGCGCTCCCTCCAGGGATCGGGCAACTGCGCCGGCTGACGACCCTGGACCTCGGCCACAACGCGCTCACCTCGGTACCCGACGAACTGGGCAGTCTGAGCGAGCTCAGCGGCTGCCTCTACCTGCACGACAACCACCTGGCACGGATTCCGGATGCTCTGGGACAACTGACCCGGCTGCGTTACCTCAACATCGGTGAGAACTCCCTCACGGCCCTCCCCGAGGCCATCGGAGGGATGACCGGCCTCATCGAGTTCAGGGCACAGCGCAACCGGCTCACCACGCTGCCCGATGCCATCGGCCGACTCCGCAACCTGCGGGAGCTCTGGCTTCGAGCCAACGCAATCGAGCACCTGCCGCCGTCGGTCTCTGCACTGCGCGAACTTCGTCACCTGGACCTGCGCGAGAACTCCGTGGCCGAGCTGCCGCGGTCACTGGCCCGCCTCCCGCGACTCCGTCAGATCGACCTGCGCAGCAACCGCCTGAGCCGACTGCCGGACTGGCTCACTGGCCTTCCCTCGCTGGAGAAGCTGGATCTGCGCTGGAACGACATCGACCCCTCCTTGCCGCTGCTGACGGAACTCGAGGGACGGGGTTGCGTCGTCCTGACATGAGGCAGGCGACACCGACGAACGAGTTGATCTCTGCACGCACGCTGCTGAAGCTGCACGAAGCCACGGGAGACAGGGAGCCTGTCAGTGGACGACGTCGAAGACGTTCTTCTGGAGACCGTTGGCGTAGGCCTGGTGCTCGACGAGCTTCAGCTTCTGGGTGTCCTTGTCCGTGGCGCTGAACAGGCGCTTGCCCGCTCCGAGCAGGAGCGGGAAGACGAGCAGGTGGTAGCGGTCGATCAGGCCGGCGTCCGACAGGCTCCGGTTCAGGGCGGCGCTGCCGTGGACGATGATCGGGCCGCCCTCGGTCTCCTTCAGCGCGGCGACGTCTTCGAGTGAGCGCAGGAGGGTGGTCTCCCCCCAGTTCGGGGCCAGGCGCTCTTCGGTGAGCGTGGTGGAGACGACGTACTTGGGCATCACCTTGTAGCCGGCGAAGTCCTCCATGTCCGGCCACACCTGGCTGAACGCCTCGTAGCTGACCCGGCCCAGCAGCATCGCGGTGGCTTCCCGCTGCTCCCGGTCCTTGATCTCGAACGCCTCGGGGAGAAACTCCACGTCCTTGAAGGTCCAGCCGGAGTTCCGGTAGCCGGGCTCACCGCCCGGGGCCTCCACGACACCGTCGAGCGAGATGAAGGCGGTGCTGATCAGGGTGCGCACTTGAGTTCCTCACGTGGTCGGATGCCCGGCTGCTGCCCGGTGTGATCGGGGCGCGCCACCACCACCACCCGCGCGGTCGCGGCGCACCCTTCATGATCTCCGAGGGCGGGGCACGGGGAAACCCGGGTGGTCGCTCCTCGTGCCCCCCATGCCACGGCCGGGCCCCGGGCGCACCGAGCGGGGCGCCCCCGGACCGGAGTCCGGGGACGCCCCGAGGGTCGTGTGCTGCTGGGCGGTCAGCCCTGGACGCCGAGCTTCTCCAGAATCAGCTCCCGGGCCCGGCCCGCGTCGGCCTGCCCGCGGGTGGTCTTCATGACCGCTCCGACCAGGGCTCCGGCGGCGGCGACCTTCCCGCCGCGGATCTTGTCGGCGATGGCCGGGTTGGCCGCGATGGCCTCGTCGACGGCAGAACCCAGTGCGCCGTCGTCGGAGACGACCTTGAGCCCGCGCTTCTCGACGACCTCGTCCGGGGAGCCCTCGCCCGCGAGAACACCCTCGAGTGTCTGCCGGGCCAGCTTGTCGTTGAGCGAGCCGTCGGCGACGAGCGCGGCGACCCGGGCAACCTGCTCGGGGGTGATGGGCAGGGCGGTCAGCTCGACGGCCTGCTCATTCGCCCGGCGGGCCAGCTCGCCCATCCACCACTTGCGGGCCGCCGCGGGGTCCGCGCCGGCGTCCATGGTGGCGACGATCGGGCCGATGGCCCCGGCGTTGAGCACGGACTGCATCTCGTGGACGGAGATGCCCCACTCCTCACGGAGCCGGTTGCGCCGCAGCCTCGGCAGCTCCGGCAGCCCGGCGCGCAGCTCCTCGACCCATTCACGGGCCGGTGCGACGGGCACCAGGTCGGGCTCGGGGAAGTAGCGGTAGTCCTCCGCCTCCTCCTTGACCCGGCCGGAGGTGGTGGTGCCGTCCTCCTCGTGGAAGTGACGGGTCTCCTGCAGGATCGTGCCGCCGCCGCCGAGCACCGCGGCGTGCCGCTGGATCTCGGAGCGGCAGGCGCGCTCGACGCTGCGGAGCGAGTTGACGTTCTTGGTCTCGCTGCGGGTGCCGAACTGCTCCCGCCCGTGCGGGCGCAGCGACAGGTTGACGTCGCAGCGCATCTGGCCCATTTCCATGCGGGCCTCGGAGACCCCGAGTGCCTTGATGAGCTCACGCAGCTCGGCCACGTAGGCCTTGGCGACCTCGGGGGCGCGGGCGCCGGCCCCGGTGATCGGCTTGGTGACGATCTCGATCAGCGGGATACCTGCCCGGTTGTAGTCCAGCAGGGAGTGCGAGGCGCCGTGGATACGGCCGGTGGCGCCCCCGACGTGAGTGGACTTGCCGGTGTCCTCCTCCATGTGGGCGCGCTCGATCTCGACGCGGAAGATCTCACCGTCCTCCAGCTGGACGTCCAGATAGCCCTCGTAGGCGATCGGCTCGTCGTACTGGGAGGTCTGGAAGTTCTTCGGCATGTCCGGGTAGAAGTAGTTCTTCCGGGCGAAGCGGCACCACTGGGCGATCTCGCAGTTGAGGGCGAGGCCGATCCGGACGGCGGACTCCACACCGATGGCGTTGACCACCGGCAGGGCTCCGGGCAGGCCGAGGCAGACGGGACAGGTCTGGGTGTTCGCGTCCGCGCCGAGCGTGGTGGAACAGCCGCAGAACATTTTGGTCTTGGTGCCGAGCTCGACATGGACCTCCAGGCCCATGACGGGGTCGTAGGACGCCAGCGCGTCCTCGTACGACACCAGGTCGGTGACGGTCACTGGGTGGTACCTCTCAGTGCGCTCAGTCGGCGAGGATGTCGGACTGTTCCCGGTTGAGCCGCCGGAGCTCCCGGGCCAGCAGGGCCACACTCGTCACGATCGCCGCGGCCGAGACCACGGCGTCCACCAGCTCCAGCCCGTCGTGGTCCTCGCGGGCGTGCTTGAGCTGCTTGACCACACCGAGAACCCCGAACAGCGAGGTACCGATGGACAGGTACGTTCCGGCCTTGGACTTCTTCTTGGTCATAGCGCGGGCGCCTCCTCCAGTATCGGGTGGCCCCACCTTGCCTGGAAGGCCGCCTCGACGGCAGCCCCGACACGGTAGAGCCGGTCGTCGGCCATGGCGGGGGCGATGATCTGCAGCCCCACCGGGAGCCCGTCCTCGGGGGCCAGCCCGCACGGCAGGGACATCGCCGCGTTGCCGGCCAGGTTGGACGGGATGGTGCACAGGTCGGCGAGGTACATCGCCATCGGGTCGTCGGCGCGTTCGCCGATCGGGAACGCGGTGGTCGGGGTGGTCGGCGAGACGATCACGTCCACGCCGGTGCCGTCCGCGAAGGCCCGCTGGAAGTCCCGGGTGATGAGGGTCCGGACCTTCTGCGCGCTGCCGTAGTAGGCGTCGTAGTAGCCGGAGGACAGCGCGTAGGTGCCGAGCATGATGCGGCGCTTCACCTCGTCGCCGAAGCCCGCCGCGCGGGTCATCGAGGTGACGTCCTCGGCCGAGCGGGTGCCGTCGTCGCCGACCCGCATGCCGTAGCGCAGGGCGTCGAAGCGGGCCAGGTTGGAGGAGCACTCGGACGGCGCGATCAGGTAGTAGGCGGCGAGGGCCTTGTCGAAGGACGGGCAGGAGAGCTCGACGATCTCGGCGCCCAGCGCGCTCAGCAGCTCCACCGACTCGCGGAAACGCTGCATGACACCGGCCTGGTAGCCGTCGCCCGCGAACTCCTTGACGACGCCGATCCGCAGGCCGGCGACCGTGCCGTTGCGGGCGGCCTCGACGACCGGCGGCACCGGGGCGTCGACGGAGGTGGAGTCCAGCGGGTCGTGGCCGGCGATGACCTCGTGCAGCAGCGCCGCGTCGAGGACGGTGCGGGCGCAGGGGCCGCCCTGGTCCAGTGAGGAGGAGAACGCCACCATGCCGTACCGGGAGACGCCGCCGTAGGTCGGCTTGACGCCGACGGTGCCGGTGACCGCGGCGGGCTGCCGGATGGAGCCGCCGGTGTCGGTGCCCACGGCGAGCGGAGCCTGGTGGGCGGCGAGCGCGGCTGCCGAACCGCCGCCGGAGCCGCCGGGGATCCGGGTGAGGTCCCAGGGGTTGCCGGTGGGTCCGTAGGCGCTGTTCTCGGTGGAGGACCCCATGGCGAACTCGTCCATGTTGGTCTTGCCGAGGATGACGACGCCGGCGGCCTTGAGCCGGCTGGTCAGGGTCGCGTCGTAGGGCGGGATCCAGCCTTCCAGCATTTTGCTGCCGACCGTGGTCGGCACGCCCCGGGTGGTGAAGATGTCCTTGAGCGCGAGCGGGACGCCGGCCAGCGGGCCGAGCGGCTCGTCCGCGGCGCGGGCGGCGTCGACGGCGCGGGCCTGGGCGAGGGCGCCCTCCCGGTCGACGTGCAGGAAGGCGTGCACCTTCTCGTCGACGGCCTCGATGCGCGCGAGGTGGGCCTCGGCGACCTGGACCGCGGACGTCTCCCCGGCTGCCATGCCGGCCGCCAGCTCGGCGGCGGTGAGCTTGATCAGTTCGGTCGATTCGCTCATGGCGGTCACTCCTCCCCCAGGATCTGCGGCACCTTGAAGCGCTGCTGCTCCTGAGCGGGGGCGCCGGACAGCGCCTGCTCGGGGGTCAGGCTCGGCCGGATCTCGTCCGGCCGCATGACGTTGGTGAGCGGCAACGGGTGGGAGGTCGGAGGCACGTCCTCGTCGGCGACTTCGGAGACGCGGGCGACCGCGCCGATGATGTCGTCGAGCTGTCCGGAGAAGTGCGCCAGCTCTTCGTCCGTCAGCTGCAGGCGCGCCAGCCGGGCGAGGTGGGCTACTTCCTCGCGCGTGATGCCTGGCATGCGGCGATCCTCTTGTCCTTGGTGGGGCTCGGGGGCTCGGGTTTGCGTTCCCCAATCCTATGGGTCCCGGAGACCGTCCCGCGCAGCCGCTCCGTTCAGCGCACCCGGGCCCGGCCCGAGGGGCGTTCGGAGGGCTGCTCCCGGCCGGCCGGCTCGGCCTGGTCGGGCAGGCCGGGGGCTGCGGTGGTCCGCCCTGCCACGGCGCCGGGCGTCGGGGCGGGGCCGGTGCACGGTGCCCGGCCGGCGGGCTCCGTGACGGCCCGGGCCTCATCGCGGGCACCGTCCCGGGCCCGGATCCAGGCGGTGATGCGGTCGGCCGGCATGGCGGCGGCGACCAGCCAGCCCTGGACGGCGTCGCAGCCGAGGTCGCGCAGCCGCTCCCACGTTTCGTTGTCCTCGACGCCTTCGGCGACCACCACCAGACCGAGGGAGTGGGCCAGCTCGACGGTGCAGCGGACAATCTCGGCGTCCTCGTTGTCCACGGCGAGCCGGCCGACGAAGGAGCGGTCGATCTTGAGCTCGCTGACCGGCAGCCGGCGCAGGTGCACCAGTGAGGAGTAGCCGGTGCCGAAGTCGTCGAGGGACATCCGCACGCCGTGGCCGATGAGGCCGGCGAGCGTGTCGGCCGCCTGCTGGGGGTCCTCCAGCATGACGTGCTCGGTGATCTCCAGTTGCAGGGAGCCGGCCGGAACGCCGTGCCGGGCCAGCCGCGCGGCCACCGCCCCGGCGAACCCGGGGGTGTACACGTCGCGGGGGGAGACGTTGACGGCGACGGGCACCCGGATGCCTTCCGCCCGCCAGCGGGCCACCTGGGCCAGGGCGGTCTCCAGAACGTAGTCGGTGAGCCGGGGCATCAGCCCGGACGTCTCCGCGATGGTGATGAACTCGTCCGGCGCCACTCGGCCGCGCTCCGGGTGCTCCCAGCGGAGCAGCGCCTCCAGTCCCGCGACGGCGCCGTCGAACTGCACCTTGGGCTGGTAGTGCAGTTCGACCTCACCGCGGTCCAGTGCGCGGCGCAGATCGCCGAGAAGGCTGAGCCGGTCCGGGGTGTTGCAGTCCCGGCTGGCGTCGTAGACCTGGACTCCGCCGCGGTCCCGCTTCGCCGCGTACATCGCGACGTCGGCGCGGCGCAGCAGGCCCTCGGCCTCCGGGGCGTGATCGGGGAAGACCGCCACTCCGGCGCTCGCTTCGACTTCCAGGATCAGGCCGTCCAGTTCCAGCGGGGCGCCGAGCCGGCCGAGGAGGGTGCGCGCGGTCCGCTGTGCGCCGGTGGCGGAATCGACCCGGGGCAGCAGGACGGCGAACTCGTCGCCGCCGAGCCGGGCGCTCTCCGCGCCGGGAGGCAGGGCCCGTTCGATGCGGTCCGCTATTTCCAGGAGCAGCCGGTCCCCGGTCAGATGGCCGAGGGTGTCGTTGACCGAGCGGAACCGGTCAAGGTCGATCAGGATCAGTGCGCACCGGGCTTCCGCGCCGGCGGCGTCCTCCAGGGCTGAGCGGGCACGCTGCAGCAGCCACTGCCGGTTGGGCAGGCCGGTCAGCGGGTCGAGCAGCTGGTCCTCGGCCCGGGCCCGGGCGATCCAGAGCGTGAAGTCGAGCGCGATGAGCGGGACGGCGAACAGCGGGAGGAGCACCGGCGTGCTGTCCGCGACCACGATGATCAGCGGCGCGATGCCCAGCAGGGCGACGGCGAAGAAGCCCTGCCGGAGGAGGGCGGTACGGGCCATCATCGGCAGCCCGCCGGGCGGGGCGAGACACATCCACAGCAGCAGCCGGGTGACCAGCAGGTAGGCGAGCGAGGAGAGCAGGAGGGCGGGCACTGCCGAGGGCTCCCACTCGGCGGGCCCCCACGGCTCCTGGACGGTGGGCCGGATCTGCCAGGCGGCGAGCACCAGGGCGGCGGCGGCGATGCCCAGGATGTCGGCGGAGCCGTGCAGCACCGCCTGTCTGCGGCGGTGCCCCCGGAAGGCTCCGACCAGGGTGACGACGGCGAAGCTGATGAGAAGGGCCGGTACCCAGCCGTAGAGCATCAGGACGGCGAGGGTGAGCGCGGCCCCCGAGCCGCTGCCGCCCCACCAGCGGTCCCGGCCGAGGGCCAGCAGGTGGCCGACGACAAGCACCGTGAGCAGGGCGATCCCCCAGCCGGCGGTGGCCGGCGGGAAGGGCGCGTGCCCCTGGGCGAGCGCCTGGAGCCCGCCGGCCGTCAGGACGGCCCCGGCCGCGGCGGGCACCGCGATCCGGACGGCCAGAGGCAGCGAGGCGCAGTCCCGCGGCGGCAGCACGAAGCGCTCCCTGGGTGCTGCTAACCGCATGCGGGCCCCTTTCGCCGAGACGGTGCCCGGTGGAAGAGGGCACCGTCCCACGTTAGGCCCGGGGGTGGGGGACGCGGGCGAAGACGCTCAGCGGTGGCCGGAATACGTGCTACCGCTTCCATGCGCATGGCATATGCCAAGGGCGTGTCGCGGATGTTCCGTCACTCCCCCGCGGGCGGGGCCACGGGCTCCGGCGGAGCGGCTGCCCGGGCGGTTTCCCTCGCTGCGTCGGGTCCCTCGGCCAGCAGCACGCCGAAACCCGCCTCGTCGAGAACGGGAACCTTCAGCTGCACGGCTTTGTCGAATTTGGATCCAGGATTGTCGCCTGCGACCACGAATGCGGTCTTCTTGGACACCGAGCCGGTGACCTTCGCCCCCAGCTCCTGCAACGCTTCCTTCGCCCCGTCACGGGTGTGCTGGAGGAGGGTGCCGGTGACGACAACCGTCACACCCTCCAGCGGCCGGGGCCCGGCGGCCTCCCCGCCCTCCTCCGCCATGCGCACCCCGGCGGCCCGCCAGCGCTCGACGATCTCGCGGTGCCAGTCCTCGGCGAACCACTCCTTCAGCGAGACCGCGATGGTGGGCCCGACCCCCTCCACCGCCGCCAGCTCCTCCTCGTCCGCCGTCATGATCCGGTCGATCGACCGGAACTCCCGGGCCAGCGCCTGAGCCGCCACCGGGCCCACATGCCGGATGGACAGGCCGGTGAGGATCCGGGACAGCGGGCGGGACTTGGCGGCCTCGATGCTCTCCAGCATCGCCAGGGCGTTCTTCTTGGGCTCGCCCTGCTGGTTGGCGAAGAAGCTGACGACCTTCGGCTCGCCCGAGGACGGGTCGCGCTTCGGCAGGCCGGTGTCCTGGTCCAGCACGTGGGACCGGATGGGCAGGAGCTGTTCGACTTTCAGGTCGAACAGGCCTCCCTCGTCCCGCAGCGGCGGCTCGGACGGCTCCAGCGGCTGGGTCAGCGCGGTGGCCGCCACATAGCCGAAGTGATCGATGTCCAGGCACTTGCGGCCTGCCAGATAGGCCAGGCGCTCCCGCAGCTGGGCGGGACAGGACCGTGCGTTGGGGCAGCGCCGGTCGATGTCCCCCTCCTTCATGGCTTTCAGCTCCGTCCCGCACTCCGGGCAGTGCTTCGGCATCACGAACTCGCGCTCACTGCCGTCCCGCAGGTCGGCGACCGGCCCCAGAATCTCCGGGATCACGTCGCCCGCCTTGCGCAGCGCGACGGTGTCCCCGATCAGCACGCCCTTGGCCTTCACCACCTCCTGGTTGTGGAGGGTGGCGAACTCCACCTCGGAGCCCGCCACGGTGACCGGCTCCACCACGGCGTAGGGCGTCACCCGTCCGGTGCGCCCGACGCCGACCCGGATGTCCACCAGCCTGGTGTTGACCTCCTCGGGCGGGTACTTCCAGGCGATCGCCCAGCGGGGCGCCCGCGAGGTGGATCCCAGACGGCCCTGCAGCGCGATCTCGTCGAGCTTCACCACCACGCCGTCGATCTCGTGCTCGACGGCGTGCCGGTGCTCGCCGAAGTACGCGATGAAGTCCCGCACCTCGTCCAGCGAGGACACCACCTTGCTGACCCGGGCGGTCGGCAGACCCCACTCCTCCAGCAGCACGTAGGCCTGCGACAGCCGGTCGATGGCGAAGCCCTCCCGGGCGCCGATGCCGTGCACCACCATCTGCAGCGGCCGGGTCGCGGTGACCCGGGGGTCCTTCTGCCGCAGCGAACCGGCCGCCGCGTTGCGCGGGTTGGCGAACGGCTTCTCCTCCGCCGCGACCAGCCCGGCGTTGAGCTCCTCGAAGCGCTCCATCGAGAAGAACACCTCGCCGCGGACCTCCACCAGAGCGGGCACCCGATCCCCGTGCAGCCGGTTCGGGATCTCCGCGATGGTGCGCACGTTGGGCGTGATGTCCTCCCCCGTGCGGCCGTCGCCCCGGGTGGCGGCCCGGGTCAGCAGCCCGTGCTCGTAGGTGAGGTTGACGGCCAGCCCGTCCACCTTCAGCTCGCACAGGAAGTGGTGGTCCAGGCCGGCCAGCTCCTCGGTGACCCGGGCCGCCCAGGCCGCCAGCTCCTCGTTGTCGAAGGCGTTGTCCAGGGAGAGCATGCGCTCCCGGTGGTCCACCGAGGTGAAGTCCGTCTCGTAGGCGCCCGCGACCTTCTGCGTCGGGGAGTCCGGGGTGCGCAGGTCCGGGTGCTCCTCCTCCAGGGCCTCCAGCTCGCGCAGCAGCACGTCGAACTCGGCGTCGCTGATCGTCGGCGTTTTCACGTAGTAGCGGAAGCGGTGCTCCTCGATCCGCTCAGCGAGCCGCGCGTGCCGTTCCCTCGCCGCTGCGGGCGCTGTCTGCTCTTCGCCGGCCACCGTCTCGTCTCCCGTCATCCATCACTCAGGGTTGTCCGCCAGGGATCGCGACGCCCTGGCGCAGTGCGCCAGCGCGGCCCGGGCATACGCCGGGGAAGAGCCGGCCAGCCCGCAGGAGGGCGTCACGACCACGATCTCCGCGAGAAGCTCCGGCGAAAGCCCCAACCTGCGCCAGAGCGCCTTGACACCGCTGACAGTACCGGCAGGGTCCGACAATTCCCCGGGCTCCGTGCCGACGGCGGGCAGCACACCGGCGAACAGCGCGGTGCCCTCCTCCGCCGCCTCCCCGATCTCGTCGTACTCACTCTCGGTGAGCAGGGCGAAGTCGAAGGAAATGCCGCTCACTCCACTCCTGCGCAGCAAGGGGAACGGCACCCCGGGCGCGCAGGAATGGACGACGACAGGATCACCGTCCGCGGTCGCGACCAGGTCGCGCAGCGCTCCTTCGACGATGGAGCGGTCCGGTGCCCGGTAGGTGCGGTAGCCGCTGGCGGTCCGGACACCGCCGTTGAGCACCCGCGTCAGGGAGGGCTCGTCGAGCTGCAGCACCGGTACGGCACCCGGCACCCGGCGGCGCACGTCGGCCAGCAGCTGCCGCAGCCCCTCGGCGAGGGAGGCGGTGAGGTCCCGGCAGGCGCCGGGGTCCCCCAGCATCGCCTCGCCGTTGCGCCGCTCCAGAGCCGCGGCCAGGGTCCACGGTCCGGTCACCGCGATTTTCAGGGCTCCCCGGTACCCCTGGGTGAACTCCTCCAGCGTGTCCAGGTCCTCCCGCAGCAGGGACCGGGCGCGCCGGGTGTCGCGGCCCGGCCGGTCGCTGATCCGCCAGCCGCTGGGCTCGACCCGCGCGTACAGCTCGGCCAGCAGCCCGGTGGTGCGCCCGATCATGTCCGCGCCGGGGCCACGCTCCGGCAGCTCCGGGAGGTACGGCAGGGTCTCCAGCGACTCGACGACACATTTCGCCGTCTCCCGGACGTCCGTGCCGGGCATCGACCCCACGCCGGTGGCGGCGGCCCGGCCCCACGGCTTGTTCCCGGCAGTTCTCTCAGTGCTCTCAGTGCTCTCAGTGCTCACCACCGCAGCCTACGAGCCGGCCGGCGGTGCACGGATCGGATCCCCGTCCGGCGGGGCCGCTCCCGCTGCCGGTGTCAGCCGCCCGGACGGACGCTGAGGTCGACGATCTCCGTGCCGGGCGGCAGGTCCAGGGCGGTCAGCACCGTGGTCGCCACGGAGTCCGCCGTCATCCAGCGGTCCGCCTCGTAGCTCTTGCCCTCCTGCCGGTGCACCTTCTCCTGCATCGGGGTCGCGGTGCGTCCCGGGTACACCGAGGTGACCCGCACGCCGTTCGCCTTCTCCTCCGCCCGCAGGGCGTCGGCGAGCGCTTTGAGACCGTGCTTGCTCGCCGCGTAGGCGCTCCACTGGGCGTTCGCGTGCAGCCCGGCGCCGGAGTTCACGAAGAGCACGTGGCCGGCGGCCTGCCGCAACTGCGGCAGGAACAGCCGGGTCAGCTCGGCCGGGGCGACCAGGTTGGCGGCCAGCGTGGCGTTCCAGACGGCGGGGGTCAGCTCGCCGACCGCACCGAGTTCGACCACTCCGGCGATGTGCAGCAGCGAGTCGACCCGTTCGGGGAGCGGCTGGTGACTGAGCGCCCAGGACAGCCGCTCCGGGTCGGCGAGGTCCCCGGCCAGCGTCCGGGCACCGGGGAACCGCTCGCGCAGCTCCCTGGCCCGGCCGGCGTCGCGCGCCCACAGCCAGAGTTCGTCCCCACGGGCGGCCAGCCGTCCGGCCACGGCCGCCCCGATGCCGGATCCTGCCCCGGTGATCACATGCGTTGCCATGCCCCCATGATCGCGCACCTCGCGCCGGCAGCTCCGGCCGGGGCCGGGCCGCCGGAGTGGCGCAGGCCGCGGACCCGGCCGCACATCCGGGGCACGGGGCCCGGGCCCCGGCCTCGCGGTCCGCGCCGGTCCGTACCACACTGGCAGTGGCGGGAGGTCATCGGAGGAGGGCCCCATGAACACGGTGCAGGACCCCCGCCCGCTGTTCGAGCGGGCGGCCGGGCAGACCGCTTCCCTCATCAGTGACGTCCGGCCCGAGCAGCTGGACCTGCCGACCCCGTGCCCCGGCTTCGACATCCGCCACCTCGTCGGCCACCTGGTGGAAGGCGTCAACCGGCTCGCCGGGATCGGCGAGAGCATCCCCGCCGAGCCGTTCGCGGAACGGGAGGCGCGGGTACCGGACGGCGAGTGGGCACGGGAGTTCGCCGCCGCGCAGGCCCGGTACCGGCTGGCATGGGCCGACGACACACTGCTCGACTCCCCCGTCACCATGCCGCGGGCGGCATCCGGCCGGGAGACCGTGGCCGGCTACGTGATGGAACTGACCGCGCACGACTGGGACCTGGCTCGGGCGCTGGACGATCCCCGGCCGCTCGACTCCGAGCTGGCCGAGTACGCGCTGGCCGTCGCGCTGCGGACGGTTCCCGAGGACCACCGGGGCGGAGTGTGGCCGTTCGGCCCGCCCCGGCCCGCCCCGGAGGAGGCCGACAGCTACCAGCGGCTCGCCGCCTGGCTGGGACGGCCGGTGTGACGGCCGGTTCCGGCCTCCCGCCTGCCCGGCCGGCCTCTCCGGGGAGATCCGGCGGCGTGCCGCCGGTTTGCGCGGGCCTCGGACACGGAAGCAGAGCCTGGGGAAGCCCGCGCGGACATCCGGTCCGCCGCCCCTGCGAGGTCTGGGAGGTCCCGTGCGGATCGCGATGAGTCAGCTGGTCTCCGGCACGGATCCGAAGCGCAATCTCCTGGCCATCGGCGAGTACGCCGCGCGGGCCGCGGCGGAGGGCGCCGAGATCGTGGTGTTCCCCGAAGCGGCGATGGCCCGGTTCGGGATCCCGCTCGGCCCCGTCGCGGAGCCGCTGGACGGTCCCTGGGCGGACGGTGTCCGGGACATCGCCAAGCACACCGGTCTGCTGGTGGTCGCCGGGATGTTCACCCCCGCCGAGGACGACCGGGTGAGCAACACCCTGCTGATCACGGGACGGGGCGTGGACACGCACTACGACAAGCTGCATCTGTTCGACGCCTTCGGCTTCGCCGAGTCGGACACCGTGGCCCCCGGAAACCGCACCGTGGTCGCCGAGGTGGACGGCGTCCACGTGGGGTTCGCCACCTGCTACGACATCCGTTTCCCGGAGCTGTTCCGGCGACTGGCCGACGAGGGCGCCCAGGTCATTGTGGTGCCCGCGTCCTGGGGCGCGGGCCCCGGCAAACGCGAGCAGTGGGAGCTGCTGGTGCGGGCCAGGGCCCTGGACAGCACCTCATGGGTGGTGGCCTGCGGACAGGCCGATCCCGAGTCGGTGGGAACCCGGCCCGCCACCTCTGCCCCCACCGGCATCGGGCACAGCCTGGTGGTCTCCCCACTCGGCGAGATCCGGGCCGGTCTCGGCGCCGCGCCCGAACTGCTGACCGTCGACCTGGACCTCTCGGAGGTCGAGGAGGCCCGCCGCGCCGTCCCCGTCCTCGCCAACCGCCGCCTCTGAGAACGGACCGCTCCGCCGGCCCGGCTCAGCGCTCGGCCGGGACGGGGCGTTCGGTGGTGGCGATGGTGCCGGAGCCGACCACCCGGCTGCCGTCGTAGAGCACCACCGCCTGGCCGGGGGCCACCGCGCGGACCGGCTGCTCGAAACGCACCCGGAGCTCATCGCCGACCGGCTCGGCGGTCACCGGGGTTTCCTCGCCGTGCGCCCGCAGCTGCGCGGTGTAGGAGCCGGGGCCGGAGGGCGGGGTGCCGCACCACCGGGGGCGGATGGCGGTGAGGGCCGCGATGTCCAGTGCCTCGGCGGGGCCGACCGTCACCGTGTTGTTCACGGGGGAGATGTCCAGCACGTAGCGCGGCTTGCCGTCCGGCGCCGGCCGGCCGATGCGCAGCCCCTTGCGCTGGCCGACGGTGTAACCGTGGGCGCCGTCGTGGGTGCCGAGCTTCTCGCCCTGCTCGTCCAGGATGTCGCCCTCCGCCCGGCCCAGACGGCCGGCGAGGAAGCCCTGGGTGTCCCCGTCGGCGATGAAGCAGATGTCGTGGCTGTCCGGCTTCTTGGCGACCGCCAGACCGCGGCGCTCGGCCTCCGCGCGGATCTCGCCCTTGGTGGTCACCGTGTCGCCCAGCGGGAACATCGCATGGGCGAGCTGCTGCTCGTCGAGCACTCCCAGCACGTAGCTCTGATCCTTGGCCAGGTCGGCGGCCCGGTGCAGCTCCCGGCTGCCGTCCTCGGCGCGCACCACCGTGGCGTAGTGGCCGGTGCACACCGCGTCGAAGCCCAGGGCCAGCGCCTTGTCGAGCAGGGCGGCGAACTTGATCTTCTCGTTGCAGCGAAGACAGGGATTCGGGGTGCGGCCGGCCTGGTACTCGGCGACGAAGTCCGCGACCACGTCCTGCCGGAAGCGCTCGGCAAGGTCCCAGACGTAGAAAGGGATGCCGATGACGTCGGCCGCGCGACGGGCGTCGCGGGAGTCCTCCAGGGTGCAGCAGCCGCGCGCCCCGGTACGGAAGGATTTCGGGTTCTCGGAGAGCGCCAGGTGAACGCCGGTCACGTCGTGTCCGGCCTCGGCGGCCCGGGCGGCGGCGACGGCGGAGTCCACGCCGCCGGACATGGCGGCGAGCACACGCAGGCGGGGAGCAGCAGTCATCACGGGTCCAGCGTAGTGGGCGCCGGACGGCGCGTGCAGGCAGCGGCCGGCGATCCCCCGGTGCAACCGGCTGTCCGGTGCGGGAGCGCGCGGCTGGGGCCGGTGACCGGTCAGCTGAGGCCGGCGGTGCGGGCCCGCTCGACCGCGGGCCCGATGGCCTCGGCCAGCACCGTCACGTCCTCCTTGGCCGAGGTGTGCCCGAGCGAGAAGCGCAGCGTCCCCCGGGCCAGCTCCCGGTCGGTACCGGTGGCCAGCAGCACGTGGCTGGGCTGGGCGACGCCGGCGGTGCAGGCCGAACCGGTGGAGCACTCGATGTTCTGCGCGTCCAGGAGCAGCAGCAGCGAGTCGCCTTCACACCCGGGAAAAGCGAAGTGCGCGTTGGCGGGCAGCCGGCCGGCCGGGTCGGGGTCGCCACCGAGCCGGGCGTCGGGGACTTCGGCGGTGACCGCCCGGATCAGCTCGTCGCGCAGCGCGCCGATCTCCCGGGCGAACTCCTCGCGGCGGGCGGCGGCGAGCTCCGCGGCGGCCGCGAAACCGGCGATGGACGGGACGTCCAGCGTGCCGGAACGGACGTCCCGCTCCTGTCCGCCGCCGTGCAGCACCGGAGTCGGCGTCCACTGACGGCCGAGCAGCAGCGCGCCGATGCCGTACGGGCCGCCGATCTTGTGCCCGGAAACACTGAGGGCGGCAAGCCCGGAGGCGGCGAAGTCGATCTCGAGCTGGCCGACGGCCTGCACCGCGTCCGCGTGCATCGGGATGCCGTATTCCTGAGCCACGGAGGCAAGTCGGGTGATCGGCTGGACGGTGCCGATCTCGTTGTTCGCCCACATGACGGTGATCAGTGCAATATTGTCCGGATCCTGCTCGATCGCCGTGCGCAGCGCGTCGGGGTGGACCCGGCCGTAGCCGTCCACCGGGAGCCAGTCGGCTTCGGCGCCTTCGTGCTCGACCAGCCACTGGACCACGTCGAGCACCGCGTGGTGCTCGACCGGGCTGACCAGGATGCGGGTGCGGTGCGGTGCGGCGGCGCGGCGGGCCCAGTACAGGCCTTTGACGGCGAGGTTGTCCGCCTCGGTGCCTCCGCCGGTGAAGACCACCTCGCCCGGCCGGGCGCGGAGGGCGGCGGCCAGCTTTTCGCGCCCCTCCTCCACCACCCGCCGGGCCCGGCGGCCGGCGGAGTGCAGGGCGGAGGCGTTGCCGGTGACCGGCAGCTGAGCCGTCATCGCCTCCATGGCTTCGGGCAGCATGGGAGTGGTGGCGGCGTGATCGAAATACGGCATGGTTCCCCGAGTCTACGAGCCCGGCGGCAACCACCGGGCCGTCCCACGCGTCGTTTCGGCCGGAGGAACAACGTGCAGGAGCATCCAGCGGGTACCGCGAGCGACCCCGAACACCGGGGGCCGTCCCGCCGGGCCGTGCTGCTCGGGGGGACCGCGGCGGCGCTGGGTGCCGCGGGGGCGTATGCGGAACGGGAGCGGCTGGCCCGGGCGTGGTGGCGCTGGTCCGGTATGACGGAGCCCCGGGTGGAGGGCGAGGTGGACCACCCCGGCGCGGAGTGGATACCGGCCTCGTCCCGGAACCTGCGGCGGGCCAGCCGGCCGCGGGACTACGCCATCGACCGCGTGGTGATCCACATGCCGGAGGCCACGTACCCGATCACGCTGCGGGTCTTCCAGGACCCGTCGCACGGGGCCGCCACGCACTACGTGCTGCGGTCGGAGGACGGCCATGTGGCGCAGCTGGCCCGTGAGCTGGACGTCGCGTACCACGCGGCGAACCGCGACTACAACGAGCGCAGCATCGGGATCGAGCACGAGGGCTGGGCCGCCGACCCGTCCTACCTGACGGATGTGATGTACGCCTCCTCGGCCAGGCTGGTGGCCGGGATCTGCGCGCGGCACGGCATTCCGGTGGACCGCGAGCACATCATCGGCCACAACGAGGTCCCGGAGGTGGCCCGGATCTGCCCCGGCCCGCACTGGGACTGGGACCGCTACCTGGATCTGGTCCGCCGGGAGCGCGAGGCCTGAGCCCTGCCCCGGCGCTGCCGGCCGGCCGCGTGCACGGCGCGTTTCCACGTCGAGGCGCCCCACCTGCACGGGGAAACGCGCCCGGTTCCCCCGGCCCTTCTGCTCAGCAGTCGCCGCCGGATTCGGCGACGACTTCCTCCAGGGTCTGGGCCCGGCGCAGCGGCGTGAAGCTGACGGTGCCACCGGGGTCGCCGTTCGCGTCGCCGCCGGTGAGGGTGTAGCCGTACACGGCCGGGCGGGGCAGGCTGTTGTAGCCGAACGGGGTGGAGGCGTAGTAGGCGCCGGTGTCGAGCAGGGCTGCCAGGTCCCCGGCGGCCAGCGGGGGCAGGGGCCGGTCGCGGGCGACGAGGTCACCCGCGAAGCAGCACGGCCCGGCCACGTCCTGGCGCACCGGCTCACCGGTGCGGGGGCGGCCAGCGGGGTCGTAGGCGGTGACCCGGATCGGCCAGGATTCGGGGGCGAAGACGGTGCGCACCGCGATCTGGGCACCGGCGTGGGTGATGGCGATCGGTCGCCCCCCGGAGGTCTTGGTGTACTCGACGCGGGCGAGTACCAGGCCGGCTTTGGCCGTCAGCGAGCGGCCGAACTCGGTGACCAGGCCGTAGCGGCCGTCGAAGAGGCCGGGTACCTCGGCGCGCAGCAGCCGGGCGTAGTCCCGGAAGGTGGGGGTCACTTCGTCGGAGGCGAAGTTGACCGGCAGGCCGCCGCCGAGGTCCAGGGTCTCGACCTGCCGGCGGCCGTGCGCCCGCTGTGCCGCGGTGTTGATCTCCTCGGCCAGCTCATAGGTGGCGCGTACTCCGGCGGCCATCTGCGCCAACGGCATGCCCTGGGAGCCGACGTGGCAGTGCAGCCGGGTCAGCCAGGGGCGGTCGCGGTAGGCGCGCAGCACGTGCTCCCGTGCCCCGGCGTCGCGCAGCGCGAAGCCGAACTTCGACGTGTCGGTGGCCGTGCTCATGGCGCCGATGCTGCCCGCCCCGAGCTGCGGATTGACCCGCAGACCCACTCGGACGTCCGTCGGGCCGGGGCCGAGGAGGGTGTCCAGGCGGTCCAGCTCCTGGGTGTTGTCCACGTTGAGGGCGACGCCCAGCGCCAGGGCCTCGCGCAGCTCCGTGACGGTCTTGGCCGGGGAGTCCAGCACGATGTGGTCCCCGGGCACGCCTGCGGCGCGGGCCAGTGCCAGCTCGCCGGGGCTGGCCACCTCGCATCCGATACCCATGCCGTTCAGCAGGCGCAGCAGCGGTACCAGGGACCCGGCCTTGACCGCGAAGGCGTGCAGGACCGGTTGGCCCGGCGCGGCTGCCTCGGCGAACGCCGTGTGCAGTGCCTGCGCGGTCTCCCGGACGGCGTCCAGGTCGAGCAGGGCGACGAGTGGCCGGTCGTCGTTGAGCAGCCGCTGCCCGGCGGCGGCGCGGACCGCGAGGTCGCGGCGGACGGGGAAGGGATGCGGGCCGGACGTGGCGGAGGTCTCCATACCGACCAGCCAAACACGGGCGCGCCCGGACGTCAGGGGCGGGCGGGCGCTGGGCTGTCGGGGGAATCGGGCGCGTTCCCCGTGGAGCAGGGCCGTTTCGACGGGGAAAGGTGCCCTCGGGCGTGCGTGAGGGCCCCGAACCGCTGCGCGCTGCGGATCGGTTCGGTGCCCTCACGTTCCGGGAGGCTGTCACGCCCGGCCCGGCAGGTCGGGGGCCGTGCGGCGCTCCGGCCTCAGTTGCCGTTCTCGGCCTGGAACATCCAGTGGTGCTTCTCGAGTTCGCCGGTCATGCCGATCAGGATGTCCTCGGTGACCGGGTCGACCTTGCCGGCCGCCGTCATGCGCTCCCGCATCCGGACGATGACCGCCGCCAGCGCGTCCACCAGTGCCGACACGGCGTCGGAGTCGCGCTGCCAGCCCTCGGGGAACTGCTTGATACCGGTGTGGGCGGCGACGGTGGCGGCCCGGCCGTCCGGGGCGACGCCCAGCGCGGACGCGCGCTCCGCCACCGTGTCGGAGTACTGCCGCGCGGTGGCCACCACGTCGTCGAGCTGGAGGTGCACGGTGCGGAACCGGGAGCCGACGACGTTCCAGTGGGTCTGCTTGGCGACCAGCGAAAGGTCGATCAGGTCGACGAGAGCGCCCTGCAGCGCCTCACCGACGACCTTGAGGGACTCCTCCGGCAATGTGCTCTTGATCGCGTACATCGATGCCCGCTTTCGTCCGAGTTTGAGCCTTCCTGCGCCAGCGTACCTCCGGACCCGCCGCGGCGTAGGGGACCATGTGGTCCATGCACCGGTCTTCACGGAATATTCGGCTCGCGACCGCTTCCGATCTCTCCGCGGTCTGCGAGCTGGTCAATGTCTACATCCGGAACAGCACGGCCAACTTCCGTACCGAGCCGCAGGAACCGGCCGAGTGGGAGGCCCTCTGGAAGGAGTTGCACGAGCGGTACCCGTGGTACGTGGCCACGGCCCCGGACGGTGAGCTGGCAGGGCTCTCGTACGCCCGCCCGTGGAACCCGCGCGGCGCGTACGCCTGGAGCGCGGAATCCACCGTGTACGTCGCTCCGGGACACCAGGGCCAGGGGCTGGGTGCGGCGCTCTACGGGCGGCTGCTGGCCACCTTGCAGGCCCAGGGCTACCGGAGTGTCGTCGCGGGCGTGGCGCTGCCCAACCCGGGCAGCGCCGCCCTGCACCGGGCCGCGGGTTTCGAGCCGGTGGGGACGTTCCGGGCGCTCGGCCACAAGCACGGCGACTGGCACGATGTCAGTTACTGGCAGCGCCGGTTCAGCACGGCCGCGGAGCCGCCGGGCGAGCTCCGCACGGTCGCGCAGGTGGTGCCGGTCACCGGAGGAGACGCCGGACGGGACGCCGGACCGGGCGGGGAGTAGCGCGCGGGGCCGGCGGCCGGCCGGGACGTCCCCGTCAGCCGCGCGGGGCGCGGGCCAGCTGCCGGGACTGGGCCACCAGGCGGTCGGCGCTGTCCCAGATGTCGGCGTCCTCCTCCAGGAAGCCACCGGCCAGGTTGCGGGTGGTGATGGCCACCCGCAGCGGGCCGGGGGCGGGGCGGGCCCGTACGTGGGTGGTGAGCTCCACGGTCGGCACCCAGCCCTTCAGGCCGAGGTCGAAGGCGGTCGGCGGCAGTGCGTCGCCGACCATCAGCAGCCCCAGCGGGTCGAGGTCGCGGCCGTCGGCGAAGGCGAACCAGCCGCGCATCTCGCCGTTGCCGGAGGGAGAGCCGAGGGCCCAGCCGGCCGTCGCGGGGTCGAGCCGGGAGTCGAGCCGCTGGATGAGATCGACGTCACCCGGCACGGGAGCGCCGTCGGGCGCGTCCTTCATGCCGGGGCACCTCTCGTAGGGTGGCAGCACGGGTGGTTTGGCGCTGGTCCTGACGTCCTCGGGCAGGGCGGTGAGGTCGCCGTAGGTGCCCAGGAAGCGGATGCGTTCCACCTCGTCGCCGTTCGCGTCGGCCTGGAAGAGCGAGGCGGACCCGGTGGAGAGGGTGTTTCCGGCCCGGGCGACCGCGGTGCGGATGACGGCCGGCCCCGGACGGGTGGCGGTCAGGAAGTGGGCGGTGACGGTGAACGGGTCGGGGTGCGGCAGAGTGTGGGCCAGTGCCCGCCCGAGCAGGGCGTTGAGGTAGCCGCCGTTGATCGCACCGATGATCGACCAGCGCTGCGAGATGTCCGCCTCGAAGACGCCCGGTTCGCGCGTACGCACCGTCGTGTCGCGGTCGAACTCGCTGTCCCCGATGTGTGCCTGGCTCATGACCCGCAGCCTACCCCGAGCACCTACTAAGCGGTAGCTCAGCTCTCGTCCGGAGCGCTGCTCCTGCGGTGCCATGCCCCGGGAGCCCGCCAGCCGAAGCGCAGGGCGAGCAGTCGCAGCGCGAAGGCGCCCAGCGCCGAGAGCGCCATCGTCAGGTCGTTCAGCGCGTCGTAGCGCAGCAGGAGGGCGACGGAGGACGCCCCGGCGATGGCCGGCAGGGCGTAGATCTCCTGGTCCCGGCGCAGCAGCGAGGGCACCTCATTGGCCAGCATGTCGCGTGCCACTCCGCCGCCCGCCGCGGTGGCCAGCCCCAGCGCCGCCGCGGAGAGCGTGCCGAGGCCGTACTCGTGGGCCTTGAGGGTGCCCACCACGCAGAAGAAGCCGAGGCCGGCCGCGTCGAACACCTGCACCGCGCGGTTGATCCGGGTGACCTGCGGGTGCAGGAAGACCACCAGTACGGTGACGACCAGCGGCGTCACGAAGTAGCCCAGGTCGGTGAAGGCGGCCGGGGGCACGTCCCCGATCACCAGATCCCGGAACAGCCCGCCGCCGAGGCCCGTCGCGAACGCCAGCACCGCCATGCCGAACACGTCGAAGTTCTTGCGGACGGCCAGCAGCGCTCCCGAGATGGCGAAGACGAAGATCCCGGCCAGGTCGAGCCAGTGCTGGAGCGAGGGCGTCAGTACGGTCACCCGGCATTTGTACCGGCTGATGCGGCGGGACCTCTCGGGGCCCCGCCGGGCCGCGCCCCGGCCGGGCGGCTCAGGTCTCGCGGGTGTAGAACGGGGACACGCAGCTGCGCAGCCAGTCCACGACCGGGTCCTCGGCGGCGTCCATGAGCACCAGCTGCACCGGCCAGCCGACCGGCTGCCGGGCCAGCGCCCGGCCCAGCGCCTCCTGCACGGCGCCGCTGGTCTCCGCCTCCAGCAGGTCGGTCTCCACTCCTATGAACAGCGCGGGAGGTGCGCCCTCGGCGCTGGCCAGGCCGCGCCGGGCCGCCCGGACGTTGCGGACCCCGGACAGCTCACCGGCCGCCGCGGCGAGGAAGTCCACCGGCTCCTCCTGCCAGTCCGGCTCGAAGAGCCGCATCCGGGCACCGGTGGGCTGCCCCGGCACCCGCTCCCCCGGGGTCGCACGGCACAGTTCCGCGACCGCGGCCGGCGGCAGGGGGGCCCCGACCGTGCCTCCCGGGTTCACCACGATCCCGGCCTGCGGCGGCAGCCCGCGGGCGAACTCCCAGGCCGGCGCGACAGCGAAGGACAGGTGTGCCCCGGCGCCCAGCTGGAACTGCTCGGCCGAGCTGAACACCGGCACATAGGCGCCGCCGTTGATCTCCAGGGTCGGAAGGCTCAGGTCGCTGCTGTCCGGGCCGCCGCCCTCCGGCAGTGGCACCCACAGCCTGCTGCGGCCCAGCACCTGCAGCAGCCGCAGCCCCGCGTCGGGCACTCCGACGGAGGCCGCCAGGGCCTCTTCCAGCTCGTTGGCGGGCCAGCCCGTCCCCGCTGCCCCCGCGCGCTGCCCCGGAATACTCATGTCGCCCCACTGCGTGTCGAACGGCGCGCCCGGCGCCGTCAGGTTTCCTCAGGAAGGGACCGCCCGCTCCCCGTCTCCCCCGCACCCTAATGGCTGCGCCACCCCGGTCCGCCGGGCTGCGGACGCCCGGACCGGGACCGGCCGGGCGTCCCGTTCCGGACCGCGGCCCGCCCGACGGCCCTCGTCCCCGGGACCGTGCGATGATGAGCGGACCAACTGCATAACGGCCGTTCGACCGCGCGCGGGAGAGTCCCCGGGTTCACCGGGGCGCCGAAGGAGCAAGTCCTCCCTTGAATCTCTCAGGCCCCTATACCGCGCACGGGAGGCAGATCTGAAAAGCGGGCCGCCCACCCCGGGCCGCCCCACCCACGGTGCAAGCCGCGCCCGGACCGGGCTGCGGCGAACCTCTCAGGTTTCCGATGACAGAGGGGGAGGAGCACAGCACCGGTGCGCCCGCGCACCGTTCGCCGCCCGTACCCCTGGGAGCCAGTACATGACCGACACCCCCCGCACCACCGCGCTCGACGCCGTGCACCGGGCCCTCGGCGCCACCATGACCGACTTCGCCGGCTGGGACATGCCGCTGCGCTACGGCAGCGAGCGCGAGGAGCACCAGGCCGTGCGCACCGCCGCCGGGCTCTTCGACCTCTCGCACATGGGCGAGATCACGGTCACCGGGCCCGAGGCCGCCCAGCTGCTGGACCACGCCCTGGTCGGCCGGCTGTCCGCCGTCGCGCCGGGCCGGGCCCGCTACACCATGATCTGCGACGCCGAGGGCGGGATCCTCGACGACCTCATCGTCTACCGGCTGACCGAGCAGGACTACCTGGTGGTCGCCAACGCCGCCAACGCCGGGACGGTGCTCGACGCGCTGACCGAGCGGCAGCCGGGCTTCGACGCCCTCGTGCGCGACGACGGGGCGGAGTACGCCCTGCTCGCCGTCCAGGGCCCGGAGGCCGCAGGCATCCTGAAGGGCCTCACCGACGCCGATCTCGACGGGCTGAAGTACTACGCCGGCCTGCCGGGCACGGTCGCCGGGGTTCCCGCCCTGATCGCCCGCACCGGTTACACCGGCGAGGACGGCTTCGAGCTCTTCGTGTCCCCCGGCGACGCCGAGCGGCTGTGGCAGGCGCTGACCGACGCCGGCCGCCCCGTCGGCCTGCTGCCGTGCGGGCTGTCCTGCCGGGACACCCTCCGGCTGGAGGCCGGCATGCCGCTGTACGGGCACGAGCTGACCCGCGCCACCACCCCGTTCGACGCCGGGCTCGGCCGGGTCGTGAAGTTCGACAAGCCCGGGGACTTCGTCGGCCGGGCGGCCCTGGAGGCCGCCGCCGAGCGCGCCCGCAGCAACCCGCCGCGCAAGCTGGTCGGGCTGGTCGCCGAGGGCCGCCGCGTGCCGCGGGCGGGTTACGCCGTACTGGACGCCGAGGGCGGCGTCATCGGCGAGGTCACCTCGGGGGCGCCGTCCCCGACGCTGGGCCGGCCGATCGCCATGGCCTACCTGGACGCGGAGCACGCCACGCCCGGCCCGGCCGCCGACACCGGCGTCGGCGTGGACATCCGCGGCACCAAGGAGCCCTACGCGGTCGTGCCGCTGCCGTTCTACCAGCGCGCGCGCTGACCTCGCGTCCACTCGCTGACACACCTCACCGCCGCACCGTCTCGATCCGGGAGAATCACCTCATGAGCAACCCCCAGCAGCTGCGCTACAGCAAGGAGCACGAGTGGCTGTCGGACGCCGAGAACGGCGTCTCGACGGTCGGCATCACCGGGCACGCGGCCACCGCGCTCGGCGATGTCGTCTTCGTGCAGCTTCCCGACGTCGGCGACCCGGTCACCGCGGGCGAACCCTGCGGCGAGCTGGAGTCGACGAAGTCGGTCAGTGAGCTGTACGCGCCGGTCTCCGGAGAGATCACCGAGGTCAACCAGGACGTGGTGAACGACCCGGCGCTGGTGAACTCCGCCCCCTTCGAGGGCGGCTGGCTGTTCAAGGTCAAGATCAGCGAGGAGCCGGACGACCTGCTCACCGCTGACGAGTACACCGCGTTCACCAACGAGTGACGCCCGCCCCGGCCGCCGGCTCCTCTCACCCACAGGAAGACCGCATGTCTCTTCTGAACAGTTCCCTCCACGAGGTGGACCCCGACGTCGCCGCCGCCGTCGACGCCGAGCTCCACCGCCAGCAGTCCACCCTCGAGATGATCGCCTCGGAGAACTTCGCGCCGGTGGCGGCGCTGGAGGCGCAGGGCTCGGTGCTGACCAACAAGTACGCGGAGGGCTACCCGGGCCGCCGCTACTACGGCGGCTGCGAGCACGTCGACGTCATCGAGAACATCGCCCGGGACCGGATCAAGGCGCTGTTCGGCGCCGAGGCGGCCAATGTGCAGCCGCACTCCGGTGCCTCCGCCAACGCGGCGGCGATGGCCGCCCTGATCAAGCCCGGCGACACCATCCTGGGTCTGGACCTCGCCCACGGCGGGCACCTGACCCACGGCATGAAGCTCAACTTCTCCGGCAAGCTCTACCAGGTGGTCGCCTACCACGTCGACGACGAGAGCAGCCGGGTGGACATGGCCGAGGTCGAGCGCCTCGCCGTGGAGCACCGGCCGCAGCTGATCATCGCCGGCTGGTCCGCCTACCCCCGGCAGCTGGACTTCGCCGCCTTCCGCCGCATCGCCGACCAGGTCGGCGCGCTGCTGATGGTGGACATGGCGCACTTCGCCGGCCTGGTGGCGGCGGGGCTGCACCCGAACCCGGTGCCGTACGCCGACGTGGTCACCACCACCACGCACAAGACGCTCGGCGGCCCGCGCGGTGGCGCCATCCTCTCCCGTCAGGAGCACGCCAAGAAGATCAACTCCGCGGTCTTCCCCGGTCAGCAGGGCGGCCCGCTGGAACACGTGATCGCCGCGAAGGCGGTGTCCTTCAAGATCGCCGCGTCCCCCGAGTTCAAGGAGCGGCAGGAGCGCACCCTGGAGGGCGCCCGGATCCTCGCCGAGCGGCTCACCCGGCAGGACGCCGTGGACGCGGGTGTCTCCGTGCTGTCCGGCGGCACGGACGTGCACCTCGTCCTCGTCGACCTGCGCACGTCCGAGCTGGACGGGCAGCAGGCCGAGGACCGGCTGGACGAGGTCGGCATCACCGTCAACCGGAACGCCGTACCCAACGACCCCCGCCCCCCGATGGTCACCTCGGGCCTGCGGATCGGTACTCCGGCCCTCGCCACCCGGGGCTTCACCACCGACGACTTCCACGAGGTCGCCGACATCATCGCCGAGGCCCTGCAGCCGGCGTACGACGCGGACAAGCTCAAGACCCGGGTCACCGCCCTGGCCGACAAGCACCCGCTCTACCCGGGGCTCGGCCGGAAGCAGTAATCCGCACCGCCCGCAGCAGCACGCGCGGGTGCACCGGCGATCCCGGGGCACCCGCGCACCGCCCACGAGCAGACAAAGGAGTCCGCGACGTGGCTCTCTCCGCGTTCGACCTCTTCTCCATCGGCATCGGCCCGTCCAGCTCGCACACCGTCGGCCCGATGCGGGCGGCCCGGATGTTCGCCCACCGCCTCAAGAGCGAGGGCGCCCTGGCCGGCACCGCCTCGCTCCGCGCCGAGCTGTTCGGCTCGCTGGGCGCCACCGGCCACGGACACGGCACACCCAAAGCCGTCCTGCTGGGGCTCCAGGGACACGCACCCGACACCGTCGACGTCAGCACGGCCGACGCCGAGGCCGAGCACATCCGCTCGACGAAACAGCTGCATCTGCTGGCCACCGAGACCGGCAGCTCCCACCCGGTCGCCTTCGACCCGGACCGGGACCTGGTCCTGCACCGCCGGCGCTCGCTGCCCCACCACGCCAACGGCATGACCCTGTGCGCCTACGACGCCGACCGCCGTCCGCTCCTCGAGAAGACCTACTACTCCGTCGGCGGCGGCTTCGTCGTCGACGGGGACGCCCTCGGCACGGACCGCATCAAGCTCGACGACACCGCCCTGCGCCACCCCTTCCGCACCGGCGACGAGCTGCTGCTCCGCACCCGGGAGACCGGCCTGTCGGTGTCGGCGCTGATGCTGGAGAACGAGCGGGCCTGGCGCACCGAGGCCGAGATCCGCGCCGGGCTGCTGGACATCTGGGCCGCGATGCGGACCTGTGTCGACCGCGGTATGGCGCAGGAGGGCATCCTGCCCGGCGGCCTGAAGGTCCGGCGCCGCGCCGCCCAGTCGGCCCGCCAGCTGCGCAGTGAGGGCGCCCGCGCGGAGCACGCCATGGAGTGGGTCACCCTCTACGCCATGGCGGTCAACGAGGAGAACGCCGCGGGCGGGCGGGTCGTCACCGCCCCCACCAACGGCGCGGCCGGCATCATCCCCGCGGTGCTCCGGTACTACCTGGAGTTCGTCCCCGGCGCGGACGAGGACGGCGTCGTCCGCTTCCTCCTCGCCGCGAGCGCCATCGGCATGCTCTTCAAGGAGAACGCCTCCCTCTCCGGTGCCGAGGTCGGCTGCCAGGGCGAGGTCGGCTCGGCCTGCTCGATGGCGGCCGGCGGACTGGCCGAGGTACTCGGCGGCTCCCCCGAGCAGGTGGAGAACGCCGCCGAGATCGGCATCGAGCACAACCTGGGCCTGACCTGCGACCCGGTGGGCGGCCTGGTGCAGATTCCCTGCATCGAACGCAACGGCATGGCCGCGGTCAAGGCCATCACCGCCGCCCGGATGTCGCTGCGCGGCGACGGCCGCCACCACGTCTCCCTCGACAAGGCCATCAAGACCATGAAGGAGACCGGCGCCGACATGAAGGTCAAGTACAAGGAGACCTCCCGCGGCGGCCTCGCCGTCAACGTCATCGAGTGCTGACCGGCAAGGCCCCGACCTGCCGTTTTCTGTCTTTCACCGCAGTCGGGGCCTTCCGTCCTTGTACCGCGCAAAGTCCCCGGGCAGTCCCTCGGACGGCCGTGAAAGGCGCCGCAAAGTCCCCAGGAAATCCCCGGTGTCGGTGACTGGATCGGGCTCTTCTCAATGCTGATGAGGGCCCGGGCCAGCCGTCTACTCCCACACACTTCTCCGAACCGACCGGCCGCGGCCATGCGGGCGGGGTCATGTCGGGGCAATCATGACCGGCAGCGTAACGGCCGGCCACCGGGTCCAGCCACGAGGTGTCCGGATGGCGCTGTCGTCGAGCGCGGCAGTTCGGCGTCCGGAAACCTCCAGGCGCACCTGCGGTCAGCACTGACATGATCGGCGCATGCTCATCACACCCCGTCGGGGCGCCGACCGGAAGAACATTCGCCGGGTCCTCAGCGGCGTCCACACCACAGCTAAGAACCTGCAACGGCCGTACGGCAGCGCCTTCGAGGGGCTGCTGACGTATCTGGAATGGGCCACGGAGTCCGCGCGAATGCTGCGCTCCCAGGTCAGCGACCCGGACCTCGCCCAGCTCGTTTTCACCGACCGCTACCGTGCCCTGCTGGGCAGCTGCGGCACACTCGCCGGCACCGCCCAGCAGCGCCTCGTGAATGGTCTGGTGCAACTAGAGGTGGCCGAACGCGTCGAGGCCTTCGAGGCGGCTGTGGCTGCGCTGGACACGCAGATCGGCCGGTGGAGCCAGCGGGAGGTTTTCGTCGTCGCCGACTCCAGCTTCTACATCCAAAATGCCGTGAAACTGGCCGATGTCGACCTGCACGAGATTCTCGACGTCCCGCGTTGGCAGTTCGTACGCCTGCTGTTCCCCATCGTGGTGGTCGACGAATTGGACGACCTCAAGGACGCCAGTAAGCAGCGGGCCCGCTGGCGTGCCGCTCACACGCTCGGTCTCCTCGACGGAGTTCTTGACGGCGGCACGCACGGGATGCTGCATGAGGGTGAGCACACTGCCCAAGACGGCGAGACCTGGGGCAGGGTAACCGTGGAGATCGTTCTCGATCCTCCCGGCCATGTGCGCCTGGACCGCCCCGACGTAGAGATCATCGACCGAGCGGTGGCCATCCAGGGCCTGGCAGGCCGCGACGTTCGGTTGCTGACGTGCGATACCAGTCAGCACACCCGCGGCAGGGCCGCCGGGCTACACGTGACCAAGGTGGCGACGAAGGACCCCGGGGATGAGCCGGACTGGTCTGCCGCGGACGGGTCTGGCACTGGCGTACGCGCACAGCGGCGCGCCCGACAGGCTGAAGCCGAGGCTTCGACGGCCAATTGAAAAACGAGGACCATGACAGTAACACCGCACTGCACGCCACCTTGGCAGTTTCGTTTGGATCAGTTGGTCGTTGTCCGGTTGTGCCGTTGACTGATGCGCAGTGGGCGCGGATTGAGCCGTTGCTCCCGGACCGGACACCGAAGAGGGGTGGCCCCGCCAGCGGCCAGCGTACTAGCTCTCCGATTGGCTTTCGATGCGGGTGACCTGATCAGGGCCGGGATGATCCACGCCGGGCACCATGGGGTTCTCGTAGTCGAAATCCACCCTGCCGAAGGAGTCGCTAGTGATGGGTGGGGGATCGTTGTCAGCGATGATCAGTTGCAGGCGTTCGCCGTATGCGTCAGCCAGGGTACTGAAGCGACTGTAGATCTCGGCTGCGCGTTGCCGGTCGGAAGTGTTGTTGCCGAAGGCCTTGCGGGGTGAATCGATCACGAGGAGCGACGGGACGAGGACGTCTGAGTGGTCGAGTCCGAAGGCGACGAGCGTGAGACTGTAGGCGAGGTTGACGGAGGTGGCGATGCCCCCGCCGGAGGCCTGCAGGCTCTCGAAGGGCCGTCCGTTGACGACCGGCAGGTAGAAGTCGCGGTCGATGACGGCAGTGTCAACCCAGGGCAGGTTCCAGCTGGTGAGCAGTCGGCTGAACTCGGCGCTGAGGTCGCCGAGCAGAGTTTGGCTGGCCTTGAGCTGCTCGGACTTCTCCTTGATGTCCTTATTGATCTGCCGACGATTGACCTTGAGTGAGCGGATGTCCGCATCGATGATGCGCACCCGCGCCCAGGGTTCGCGCAGTTGGGTGATGGCATCAATGCTGGCCTTGAGCGCGGCGACGCGGGAGCTGGCCTCAGCGATGGCATCAAAGCGCGGGGAGACCGCATCACGGGTCTGGGCGTCGAGTTCCCGGCGCAGGCTGGTTACGACGAAGCTGAATTGCTGCGACCGCTCCTGGGCGGTCTGCAAGTGCGCCTCGTCCGACTGCTGGATGCGCTGTGCGTCCTCAAGCTGCTGCTGCAGGGCCGTGCGTGTCTCCTCGATCGCAGCCGGGTCGATGTCGCCCTCGACGGGGTCGGGTTGGAGACAGACGAGGCAGTGGCCGTCTTCGACGGCCCGGGCCGCCAATGACTGCATGCACCGCGGACAAACGACGAACTCGAACGGAGAGAACTGGTCGATGGCGGTGGCCGACCGAGAGAGACGGGAGAGGTCGAGAGGTACCTGAGCGACGACGGCATGCCGCGCCTCCACGAGGTCGGCGGCCGCGGACACTTCTTGTTCGCTCTGCCGGGCAGCGCGGATGGCGTTCTGCAATTCGTCTCGCAGCGCCGTGTCAGCGGCGGTCTGTTCCTCAAGTTCAGTGCGGAGGCTGGCCAGGGCAGACTCGGCCCGCTCCAGGGTGTCGCGCAGCTGCTGGAGTTCGGCCCGCAGTTCGTCGTCGCTGCGAGGATCGGAGGCCGCCAGGAAGGAACTGACGTTGTCGTACTCGGCCGTTCTGGCCTTCAGCGTGTCCAAGAGCTGGCTCCTGGTGCGCTTGAGCTCCATGAGCGCGCTGTCGGTTAGCCCGAGCATCAGGCGGAAGAGCAATCATCCGGCCCGTCGGCACCTTCCGGCGAGTTCGACCACGATCCCGTACAACAAGGGATTTGGTCCGGCCGGAATCCTCTGCTATAGACCCTCCGGCCCATCTACGGCGTCGAGACCATCAGACCCGTTCAGCAATTGCGACGGGGCTCAGATCCCGGCGTCGAAGGCGTGGTGCACTCTGTCCCGTGTGCGCGGCAGGCGCGCCGTCGAGCGCCATGACGGAGCGGTGGACGGAGACATCGGATTGCCAGCTGGGCGCGGGCGTGCCAGGTCGCGGAGTTCATCGGTGGTGTCGGCGATTTGGTCCCACAGGTCGCTGAACTGGGCTGCAGCGCTGCCTTCCGCGTTCCCTAATCATTCCTGCCTCACGTATCCGGTCCAGGGACAGGGACAGGAGCTGGTCGGCGCGGTCGTCCTGGCCAAGGCGGTCACGGAAGTCCGTGAGCACACTGTGGTGGAAGCCGGGGTCGTCCAGGTCCATCACCAGGGCGTACTTGAAGTCGATCCGGCACCGCACCGCCTCGGCGCCCTGCCGGCCGGAGAGGTTGAGCAGGAACTGCAGCACGCACGCGGTGGACAGCTGAGCCGGGGAGAGGCCGGGACGGCCATCGCGCGGATACCAGGAGACGAAGTCCTCGTCACCCCAGAGCCCGTCGAGGTGGTTCCGTCCTACATAGCTGTGGTCCCACGAGGATGGCTGGCCCGTGCCATCCGAGCCGTGAACTCGGGCACCACCAGGCCGGACCGGGGACGAACGGACACTGGCCACCTCGGGAAGACAGGGTTGTACAGGATCAGCCGAAGCACCCCGAGCCGCTGGCACTCTTGTCCGCGGAACTTCAAGATCCCCGACAGAGTCGCTCAGTGGCGACAGGATGGACGCGGTCGATCCCAATCATCTGTTGATCGGTCAGTTAGGTTTTCTGATTCGGAGCTGGACATCGCCTGTCAGTGGTGGGAAGTAACGTGCGCGCATGGCAGGAACCTCTGCCGAATCACCCGACAGTGACATGAACGGAACGGCCACACCAGAATGACTCCGGACCTCTTCAGCGAGACCAGCCAACCGGCCACCGCCCCGAGCGCGCCCACTCTCGGGGCGCAGCGGAGCAGGTGGATGCAGCAGGCGTCATCCGTACCGAACCTCCTGTGCGGGAAGGACGAGATGTTCCCGCTCACCCTTGAGCTCGTTCGTCGGATCGCCGCTGGTGAGGCCACGGAACTCGACGCGCGGCCACAGCTGTCGAGTGTGGAGTCGTCGAGGTCCTGGCGGCAGTACTCGTACGCGCTGCGTCCGATGGGATTGGCCCAGAATCGAAAGGGAGTTCTTCAACTGACCCCCGAGGGCTCCGAACTGCTCGCGGACGAGTCGCGCTCACGTCTCGCCTCGTTGCTGGCCGAGCGGATCCGGCTGTTCGCCGAGGTGCTCGGGCTCCTCGTGCGCGAGCCGCTGACGATCGAACAGGTCAATGCCGAGTTGATCGAGTCGTACAACCTCGACTGGGCGAGCCTCAACAACACGCGCGGCCGCATGACCTGGCTCGAAGTCCTGGGGCTGACCGAATGGCTGGGCGAGCGGAAGCACAGCGCGACCGCTGAAGGACGGTCGATCTTCGCCACCTGGGACGTCGTGACGCCTTCGGCCCTGGCCATGCACGACTCCGACGAAGCGGCCGACATTCCCGAAGCCCCGGAGGAGATCACCGCACTCCTCGCGCACCTGGCCGCGACCGACGGGGCCCAGGAAGCCAGGAACACCTACAACATCTGGGTTCCGAGCCCGAAAGAGGACCCCAATAAGATTGAGAACCTGCGGACGTGCATCGCGGCCGCAGAGGACCAGATGGAGAAGGGCGCCCTGCTGGGCTTCATCGCGGACCGGTTCGGCCTGAAGCGCAGCAGCGTCGACACTATGCTGCCGTTCATGCGGGCCGCCGGGCTGCTTCTGGAGGTCCGCCGCGGGGTGTTCACGGCAACGCCGGCCGCCAAGGCGTGGCTGCAGTCGGGATCGGACATCGACTTCATCCGGATCCTTCACGCGAACATGAAGTTCGTCGGAGAGCTGATCCGTGCGGCGAAGGCCAATGTTCCGAGGAACGACGTATACCGGCAAGGCATCACGTACGGCTTGAACAAGGACAAGGTGCGGTGGCTCACGGCCTTCATGGTCGAATCGGGCTTGCTCATCGAGACGTCCTGGTCGTCGGTCCAGGCTACGGCGACCGGGCTGCGTCTCATCGAGACACTCCCCCTCGCCGAACCGCACCTGCCGGAGGCCGCCGTGGAGCTGGAGCTGTCGCCGGACCTGGCGCAAAGCACGTCGTGCGCGCCGGGCGAACCGGACAGGCTCTCGCTCATCGTGGAATCACTGACGCGCAGCTCCGTCGACCCGGGCGCCGATGGCATGGCGCCCGGTGCGGCGTTCGAGGCGCACATCGAGAGCGCGTTCAGGCACATGGGCTTCCGCGCCCAACGCATCAGTGGTTCCGGTGACACCGACATCCTCGTGCAGTGGTACGACGGCAACGGGTCGTTGCGGACCGCGATCGTGGACGGAAAGTCGACATCATCCGGTCGGGTCACGCACAACAACGTGAGCGACGTGGCAATCGACACGCACAAGGAGAAGCGTTCTGCGGAGTACGTCGCTATCATCGGCCCCGCCTTCGGCGGCGACACGATCAAGAACATGGCCAAGCGGAAGCAATGGGCGCTCATCACCGCCGACGAGTTGGGTCAGGTCGTCAGCTCCGCCGAGGCCCTCGGCTTGCGGCCGGCGGATGTCGGGATGTTGTTCGAGACGCCGGATGGGTTGTCCAGGCTCGCCGGGCTCATCGACACGCGGCAGCGCGAGCTCGACATCTTGTCCCTCGTAATCTCCCGACTCAAGACCGAGTCGGAGACGGAGGAGGCCGTTTCGGCACGCGATGTCTCGCTGATCGAGCGCGGGTCGCCGTTGGCGCCGAACATCGATGAACTGCTCGACACGTTCAGGCTGTTCGATCGCCTCGACCTGGACATCGTACGGAGCATTGAGGACGTGCAGGATCCGCGCTATGCGACCTACCGGATGGGTGACGCGCGATCGGCGGCGAAGCGCCTTCGCGCCATCGCGACTTCGATCGAGAGGGGTCTCTAGCCTCGCGCTTTCATGAAGCGTGCTGTCCGACAGGTGATCAGCTAAGCAGAAAGTGCCTCTGACCAGCGAGAATGAGGATTGCTGAGGTCCTTGTTCCCGCCCCTGTCGGAGGCACTTCCCAGGTGAAACAGCTTACCGGTTCCTACCCTCATGTCCGTGTCCGGGACGACGGCCGGGCCGTGGTCTCGCAGGCCGGTTCGGTCCTGCTGGTCGAAACCGTCCGCAAGACAGATCTCGACCGGGCCGTTTCTGCTGCCCTCGCCCCATGGTGCAAGCCCCGAGCCGTCCACGACCCGGGCAAGATATTGGTGGACCTCGCCCTGACGTCGCGCTCGGCGGGGACTGCCTGGCCGACATCGCGCTGCTGCGGGCCGAGCCGGCAGTGTTCGGTCCGGTGGCCTCCGATCCCACAGTCTCCCGACTGATCGACACCCTCGCCGCCGCCGACGGCAAGGCGCTGGCCGCGCTCCGCGCCGCACGCTCCGAGGCCCGCAGGAGGGTCTGGGAGCTGGCCGGGGAGCGGGCCCCGGATGCGGGCGGGCAGGTGGTCGTGGATCTGGACGGGGTGTTGGTGATCGCGCACTCGGACAAGCAGGACGCGGCCGCGACCTGGAAGAGAACCTACGGCCACCACCCGCTCATGGCCTTCGTCGACCACGGCCCGGGCGGAACCGGCGAACCGGTCGCCGCACTCCTGCGGCCGGGCAACGCGGGCAGCAACACCGCCGCCGACACCACATCACCACCACCGGCCTGGCTCTGGCTCAACTGCCCAAGGAGTACCGGCGGGGCCGCAAGACCCTGATCCGCTGCGACACCGCCGGAGGCACCCATGACTTCGTGAACTGGCTGACCAAAGCGGACGCTGGCTGTCCTACTCCGTCGGCATGACCATCACCGAGGCCATTCACCAGCATGTTCTCAAGATCCCGGAAGCGGCCTGGACACCTGCCATTGAACCCACCGGCGAGATACGTGAGGGAGCCTGGGTCGCCGAACTTACCGGCGATGTCCTGGAAGGATGGCCGAACGGCCTGCGGCTGATCGTCCGCAGGGAGCGGCCCCACCCAGGGGCCCAGCTGAGGATCACGGACGCGGACGGCATGCGGATCACGTGCTTTGCCACCAACACCCCCAAGACCCCGATCGCCGAGCTTGAGCTCAGACACCGGCTGCGGGCCCGCGCCGAGGACCGCGTTCGGGCCGCCCGCGCCACCGGCCTGCGCAATCTCCCCCTGCACCACACCGCGCAGAACCAGGTCTGGCTGGAGATCGTCCAGATCGCCCTCGACCTACTGGCCTGGATGCCCATGCTCGCCCTCACCGGCAAAGCCCGGCTCTGGGAACCCCGCCGCCTGCGATTCCGCCTCTTCTCCGCAGCCACCCAGCTCGTCACCACCGGCCGCCGCCGCATCCTCCGCCTCGCCCGCCACTGGCCCTGGAACGCCCAGATCACAGCCGCCTTCGAACGACTGGCACTCCTACCCAACCCCGGATAACCAGTAGCTCGCCCGCCCCGACGACCAGCACCACCCCGGCCGGAGCAGTAAAACCCGGCGCCCACCCGAGGCGACACACGGGCCCCCACCCTGCCCGGCCTCAGCCACGGACAGCGTGAGGGTCCACCGACTCCGTCGGTGGACCCTCACGCAATATAGAGGCTAAGGCCACCCAGATCTTCGAGAACGCTTTCGTCCATCGCCACTCTACGCCTTCCATGCGGCCGACACTATCCGCCACACCTTGAATGTTCGCCAACTCTTCGAACGCAATTCCACCACAGAAGCGGCACTGGCCGACAATCCTCTCTCAGCGCGAAACGAGCGGCAACTTTTTGCCGCCCCGTAACGTCGACCGACATAGACGTGCCACTGATTATTCCGAGCGGCAGTTTCTTGCCGATGCCCTCAAAGGGACCCACGTCATTCGGCGAGAAGCCGAGGAAGACGCCTTGGCAACGAGCACGAGATGCACTGTTCCACCCAGGAACCCTTGCCCGAACGGCAGAACTCGCATCGACACCAGTGCTCGTCAGCACCGCAGCCAACTGGCCTCACAGCGTGCCCATCCGAAGATCATCCGCCGCCCCACGCCGGCGGTCGCGACGGGGTTCGATGCCGGTCTGGGGGCCTGGCGTGGGCCAGGAGCCCATCAGCTACTCGTCGTTGGCTAGTTAAGCCCACGGCAGATCGAACGTCGTGGAATACCCGCCAGCCCCATGCCAAGCTACACAGCCAACCGGCAGGTGCACCGGGCGACTTTGACGCGTCTCGCATAGCACATTCTTCCGGCCTTACCAAATCGGGTGAAGCACGAGAGTGTGTCGCTACAGCCTTTCCACTCTGCGGAGGTCATGCGTGTCTGATGGTTCTTCTGCCCCCTACTCCAACGCCTTTCTGACCCTGGACAAGGCCGCCGAGTATCTCGGCATATCACCCAACACTCTCTACGTATGGCGGCATCGGAGGCAGGGGCCTCCGAGTTTCCGGATGGGGCGGCGGGTCATGTACCAGATCACAGCCCTCGATGACTGGGTGCGCGAGCAGGAGCAGGCGGACTCGCGGTCGAATCAGAAGATCAACCCGTTGAACCACCCGCTGGGGCGACGCCGTGCAGGTGCCGCAGGCAGGCGCCGGTGAGCAGGACAGGCCACACCAGGCGGCAAGGAGGTCGGGTATCGCTATGCCCGGATACATAGAGGACCGCTGGCTCAAGAAGCGCGCGGACAGGGCCACGGGGAAGCGGGAGCGGACGAAGCGGTGGGGGCAGGGTGCCCGCTATCGCGTGAAGGGGATTCCCGGGGTGCGGGACCGGTCCTTCGACACCAAAGAAGACGCGAAGGCGTGGCTCGCGACAGCGACAACGGATAGCAAGCGAGGGGGTTTGTCGATCCCCGCGACGGGGCGATCCTGCTGGAGGAGTACATCGAGGACTTCTGGTGGCCGAGCCGCTCCGATGAGCCTTCTACTCGAACCCCGATGCGCAGCCGAATCTGGAACCACATCATTCCGCTGGTCGGGGATGTGGCGCTCAAGGACATCGACGCCGCCGTTCTGCGAGCGTGGAAGGCGCAGCTGCTGACGCGTGTGGATGAGTCCACTGCTGAGGTGATCTGGATACACCTCTCGACGATTCTGGCCGCGGCAGTGGACGACGGGCGGCTGCTGAAGAATCCCTGCAAGTCGCATCGGACGGTGAAGCCTCCGAAGCGGGCCGAGTCCAAGGCGAAGGCGTGGGACCGTCCGACAACGGATGCCGTCAGGGCGAGCCTTCAGGAACGGTATCGGCTGGCAGTGGGCCTCGGCGTGGGTGCGGGGCTGCGGCAGGGTGAGGCGTTCGGGCTCGGGGAGGACGACATCGACGAGGACGCCAGCGTCATCCGAGTACGGCGCCAGCTGCGCTGGGATCACCGAGGGCGGCCGTACTTCTGCCTGCCGAAGGGCAAGAAGGCCCGAGAGGTTCCGCTGTCTCCCGCCCTGGTCCGGCGAGCGCGGGCGCGTATGGCGCGCTTTCCGACGGTGGCCTGCACGCTCCCGTGGCGTGACCCTGAACCTCCGACGACGGAGCTGGAGGCGCGCCAGTGCAAGCCAATCACCGTTCCGCTGGTGCTCAACACCTCGCACGGCAAGCGGATCAACTACGCCACCTTCAACGACCGCCGCTGGAAGCGGGTGCTGGCGGCAGCCGGTGTGATCACGGTGGTGGATGAGAGGGCGGAGGAGTTCGGGGGCGGGTACGTCGGTACCCGGTATACGAGGCGTCGCGCCAGGACATGTTCCACGTGCTGCGGCATACCTACGCGAGCGTCCAGCTGGAGGCCGGCGAGTCGATCGTGAGCCTGTCCGCGTGGCTCGGGCATGCCTCGCCGAAGATCACCCTGGATCACTATGCTCACTTCATGCCCAGGCGGGGAACCGCGGCCTCGCGGCGATGGATTCCTGGCTGGTCGTCCCCGAGCCGCGGAAAGTCCCCGAGAAGTCCCCAGGGTCCGTCTGGGACCTCGCAGTTCCAGTGTTTTCGCAGGTCAGCGGGGCTGGGGCAGAAGGAGCGGACATGAAGGTCAAGTACAAGGAGACCTCCCGCGGCGGCCTCAACGTCATCGAGTGCTGAACCGCAGGCCCCTGCCTCCTCGTCCGGTGCCTGCGGCGGGACCGCCTCCCCTGCCCCCGGCAGGCGGGGCAGGAAAGGCGGGGTGTCACACCGGGCGGTGTGTTCCGCCCCCTGGGGCCCCGGGCCGCCGCGGGCACCGGTCCGCGCGCCGGTGGTCTCAG
The DNA here is from genome assembly GCF_028200735.1 of Streptomyces sp. ACA25. Taxonomy (GTDB): domain Bacteria; phylum Actinomycetota; class Actinomycetes; order Streptomycetales; family Streptomycetaceae; genus Streptomyces. Next base: position 228,536 of record NZ_JAQKPV010000006.1, on the reverse strand, counting down.
AACGCCGGGGAGCCACCGATTCCGGGCTCCCCGTCGACGGGGCCGCTCATCGGATGGGTGTCGGCGAAGTACCGGGCAACGAGGCGCAGTATCTCGTTGGCGTCGCGCAGCTCCTCCAGCTCCTCCTGGAGAGCGGAATCGGTCACGCTCTCCTCCGCGGGCACGGCGGGGGGCGGGTCCGTGGGAGCCGGGTCCTGCTCGTACCGGTGCTCGGACTCGGATTCGGGTTGTCCGGCCATGGGCGGATCCTCCTCTTGGCTGGGCACGGGCGACAGCAGCCGTGCGGAAAGGGGACGGAGGGCCGCGCCAGGGGGACCGGAGTCGGGGGTGTCCCCGGCCCTTCACCTGGCGCGGCGGTCTTGAGGTGGTGCCGGCCGCGCCTACTCCTTGACGGCTCTGCGTGCCGACCCGGCGAGAAGCGCGGTGGCCAGCAGTGCCAGGGCACAGGCTGCGACGAACGCGGGGTGGGGGCCCGCGGGCTGCCCGTCGGTACGCACCGCGCCCATGAAGTCCAGGGCGGGGATGCCGTTGACGGCGATGTACCAGAGGGGCAGGTAAAGGGCCTGGAACAGCCGGTGACTGCGGCTGACCGTGCCGAGTGAGAGGGCGAAGGCGGGGATGAACAGCACCGCCGCGCACCAGGCGGCCACACCGGCCGTGTCGCCGTCGATCACCATGCGGACCAGCGGTCCGGCGCCCGTCACCGCGGTCAGTACCGAGCCGGCGGCCCACTGGGCCACCAGCCGGGGGCGCGGCCTCGGGTACGCACCGAGCAGACTCTCCAGGCCGTACTCGACCTGCTGCGTCCCCAGCCGGGACCAGACCAGCACGGGCCAGACCCAGCACATCGGCAGCACCACGCCGACGACGGTGTCCACCGGCAGGGTCAGCGCCGCGAGCGTCAGTGCCGCCACCACCGCCCACCACCACGGTGACAGGCCCTGTACCAGAATGCGCAGCTCCCCCGAGAGCAGCCGGAGCATCCCGCTGCCCGGCGTGCTGCCGGCGGCCACGTCGGTGCGGAGCCTGCTGACGGTCATCGTCGTGGCCGGACCGGCGGCGGGTACCGCGGCGGGCACTGCTCCGCCACCCCCGGCCGGGCCACCCTCGGTGTCGACCGGGGAGGTCACCGGGACACCGCCGCGGTGCCGGGCGCGGGAGGGGTCGAAGCGGCCGAACCACAGGGCCGGCAGCAGCGCCACCGCGATGGCCAGAGCCACCAGGAGGAGCCTGGTGAGCAGGAAGCCGCCGCCGGGGTGGAAGCCGTCCCAGGTGAAGGGGATGAGGGGGTCGTCGAGGTAGGTGAGGCCGAGACTGAAGTCGGTGGTGGAGGCGTCCGGGTGCTGGGCGGTGAGGGCAGCTCGCAGCGATTCGGCGAACCGGTGCACGCCCAGCCCGTCCAGTGGCGCGGAAGCCGACTGGCCACCGATCGCCACGATCAGGGCCACCACGAACCACACGACGTTGCCGACGCCGCCGCGCAGCACCGGGGTGGCCGCGAACAGCACGGCCGCGGCGGCCGTCATGGCCAGCAGGGGCAGCGCGAACACGGCGTAGGGCATCAGGAGCGCGTAGGGGTCGACGGCGCGGTTCTCGCCCCGGGCCAGTTGCATGACCAGGGCGGTGCCCGCGAGCACACCGGCCATGGAGGCCAGCACCAGCAGGTTGCTGAGGAACTTGCCGGCCAGGTAGTGGGTGGTGCGCAGCGGCGTGGCCGCCAGCAACTGCCCCACTCCGGTCGTCTCGTCGCGGGCAATGGTGTCGCGGACGACGTAGAACCCGCCGACAGTCAGCCACAGCGCCCCGGCCAGGGCCGTCACCATACCGACGTAGGCGCTGTCGTACTCGCCTCGGTAGGCACCGATCTGGACGATCGTCCAGTGCGCGCTGTCCGGGACGGCGAGGTAGCCCAGGCCGACGGTGGCCAGCAGGGTGACCAGGTAGACCGGCCGCCGTGCCCGGTCTCGGAAGTCGCCGACCGCCATGCGCCCGATCGCGTGTGCGGTCACCGCGGCACCGCCTGCCGGTGGCCGGAGTGGCTCTCGCCGGACCGGTGGATGACGGACAGGTAGGCGTCCTCGAGGTCCGGGGCGGCCGGTACCGCGTCAGAAGTGGGCCGCTGCTGGTGCAGGACCCGCATGCGGACCCCGTCGGCCGTGCGGACGACTCGGCTGACGACGCATCGGGCCTGGACGGCGGTCACGTCGGCCGGGTCGGCGAGCAGCTCCCAGACCTGTCCTTCCATGCCGCTCAGCAGCTCCGTCGGAGAGGCCCGCCGGAGCAGCCGGCCCTGGGCGACGACCGCGATGTCGGAGGCGGTCGACTCCACGTCGGAGACGATGTGGGTGGAGAGCAGCACCGCGCGGTCGGCCGCGAGGTCGCTGAGAAGGTTGCGGAACCGCACACGCTCCTCGGGGTCGAGACCAGCGGTGGGCTCGTCCACGATGATCACCTGGGGGTCGGTGAGCAGCGCCTGGGCGATGCCGACCCTGCGGAGCATGCCGCCGGAGTACTTGCCGATGGGGCGCTTGACGGCCTCGGTGAGGTTGACCAGCTCGAGCAGCTCGTCGATCCGGGCCTTCGCCGCGCGGCCGGGCAGTCCCTTGGCGGCCGCGAGGTAGGACAGGAACTCCCGGGACGTCAGGTTGGGGTAGACCCCGAAGTCCTGCGGGAGGTAGCCGAGCCTGCGGCGCAGCACCTCCGGTTCAGCCAGTACGTCGGTGTCGTCGAACCGCAGCCGGCCGCTGGTCGGGCGGGTGACCGTCGCGGCGATCCGCATCAGCGACGACTTGCCGGCTCCGTTGGGGCCCAGGAGCCCCAGCAGACCTGCCTTCATCGGCAGTGTCACTCCGTCGACGGCGCGCTTCCCGCCCTTGTAGATCTTGGTTACATCGATGAGTTCGAGCATGCTTCCTCTTCCGTGGCCTGCGCCCCGACCGGTCCGTCTAGCCGTCGCCCTTGAGGTCCGTCTCCCGGCCGTCCCTCAGGACCTTCACGTGCTGCGGCACCTCGACACGGAACTTGGCGTCGCAGTTGGCCAGCCCGGAGCATTCGGCGGTCAGGTGCAGTGTGCCGTCATCGCTGAGCGTCCAGGTGGCGTTGGCCCCTGACGCGCCGGCACCGGTGGAGAACCAGCGGGTGACCTCCACGTCCGAGCGGTCGGAGGTGGCGAGGTCGGTGGGTACGTCGTTGGCCTTGACGTTGAGGGTGTCGCCGCTGAACTCGAAGGTCTTCGTCTCGGGGTCCGCGTTGCTGGCCTTGGCACAGCCGCTGATGACCACCAGCGTGGCGGTGACGACCGCGACCGTCCACGTCACGCCAAAGCGCCTGTTCATAGCTCCTCCGGAGGCAGGTGACCGGTGTGTTCCGGTGCAGGGTTCCAGCTTCCGTGCCGGCGGGGTGCGGCACATCTGCCGTTCGGCAGATATCGGAGCACTTCCTGCGCGACGTGCGGCTTCACCGCTGCGACGTGCGGCTCGCCGGCGCCGGCAGGTACGCGCGCACCTGCCAGCCGCCCTGGTACGGCCCGGCGGTGAGCGTGCCGCCCAGGACCCGGATGCGTTCGGTCAGCTCGATCAGTCCGGTGCCGCCCCCACGCCGGCCGGCCAGCAGCCCTCCGCCCCCGCCGCCGTTGTTGGTCACCGACAGCTCCACACCGCCCTCCGCACGGCAGGCGCGCACGGCGATCCGGGTGGCCCGGGGGGCGTGCCTGCGCACATTCGTCAGCGCCTCGAGCACCATCGTGTACGCGCCCGTGTCGGCTTCGCGGGCCAGCAGGCCGACAGCGTCCTCGTCGAGCTCCAGCTCCGTCCGTAAGGGGCCGGAGGAACCGGAGAAGCGTCCTACCAGGTCCGGCAGGTCTCCCAGCCCGTACAGCCGGGGCGGGGTGGTGCCGGTCTGTGCCGCGTCGGGGTCACGGAGTACCAGCACTGTCTGGTCCATGGAGTCCAGGGCCCGCAGTCCCGCCTCCTCGACCCTCTGGAGCAGCTCCCGGAACTGTTCCGGGGCTTCGCCCGTGACTTGGGCGGCCTGTACCTCCAGCACCACACCTGTCACCTCGTGGGCGACGAAGTCGTGAAGTGCGCGGGCCACTTCGAGTCGCAGGTCGCGCCGGGCACCGGCCACGGCGCGCTTCCTGCGGGCCTCCAGCGCCCGGAGGTAGGCCGCGGCGGCGGCCACCGCGAGGACCGGGACGAACGTGAGGGTCACCGCGAAGGCGGACTGCTCCCAGCCGTAGGGCATGCGCAGCGTGAGGCGGAGCGGCAGCAGGGTCACCACCAGGCCGAGCAACGGCCCGGCCCATGCCAGCTGGCGTGCGGGGGCCCGGCGGACCACCCGCCACAGCAGCAGGCACAACGCGGCCATTTCGAACAGAAGCCAGGCGCCGATGAAGTGGTGCGCCCCCTGATAGGTGAGGCTGACCAGTACGGAGAGCAGCGCGGCGGCGGTCGCCGCGCCGGCCAGGCTGACGCGGCGGACCGGCCAGGGTGCCAGCGCCGCGGCAGCCGCGACCGCGGCGGCGGTCGCCAGTATCCAGGCGGTTGGCGGAGCGGCCGCCGCGGGACCCAGGACGAGCAGCACCAGGGCCGACCGCCAGGTGCCCGGCCACCACTCGGCCAGGGGGCGTCTCCCGGCCCGCGGGTCCTCGGTACCTTCGAACCTCAGCACGGAAACCGTCCTCCCTGTCGGTCCCGGGGGCGGAGCACCGCCGGGGATCTTCGCCACTGTGACGCCGGCTGTGCGGCACGTCGAGCGGAGTGAGCCTTTCCGGCCGGGCGGTGCGGTGAGGGCCGAGGATCGCACGCGGGTGACCGACGTGGCCGGTGAGGCACTGGTTAGCCGGAGAGTGAAGTACGTAGAACCCTACGTGCCCGCTCACCAGACTGGCTTTCGATCACATGCTCGATGCCGCGTTGAGGGAGTTGTTCCAGATGGTTGAGCGGAAGGCCCACGAGCCGGACGGGGATCTGTGCCTGGACCAGCTGTTCGCCGCACAGGCCGCCAGGACTCCGCAGAACACGGCGGTCAGCTGCGCCGGCGACGCGCTCAGCTACGCGGAGCTCGACGCGCGGGCCACGGCGCTCGCTGCGCGGCTGACGCGGCTGGGTGCGGGGCCGGAGCGGTTCGTGGCGCTGCTGATGCCCCGGTCGATCGACATGATCGTCTCGATTCTGGCGGTCCTGCGGACGGGTGCGGGTTATGTGCCGATCGATCCCGGATATCCGGCGGAGCGGGTGGCGTACATGCTCGCGGACGCCGCCCCCGTCGCGGCCGTCACGGTTTCGGAGGCCGGCACCCGGTTGGAGGGCACGGATTCCCGGATTCCCTGGCTGCTGCTGGACGACCCGGACTCCGACGAGGACGTGCGGGCGCGCGCCGCCCACGTCCCGGGCGGGGCGGCCTTCCGGCGTTTCGCCGACTCCCCCGCGTACATGATCTACACCTCCGGCTCGACCGGGAACCCCAAGGGTGTGGTGGTCGGGCACCGCAGCGTGACGCGGCTGTTCACGTCGACCGCCCACTGGTACGGGTTCACCGAGCGGGACGTCTGGCCGTTGTTCCACTCCTTCGCCTTCGATGTCTCGGTCTGGGAGATCTGGGGGGCCCTCCTGCACGGGGGCCGGCTCGTCGTGGTTCCGCAGGCCGTGACCCGGTCTCCGGCGGACTTCCTGCGCCTGCTGGCCGAGGAGCGGGTGACGGTGCTCAACCAGACGCCCTCCGCCTTCTATCAGCTACTGGGGGCCGACCGCGAGCATCCGGAGCTGAGCGCAGCCCTCGCTCTGCGTTACGTGATCTTCGCGGGTGAAGCCCTGGACTTCCGGCGGCTCGGTGACTGGTACGCCCGGCACGCCGAGGACGCGCCGAGGCTCGTCAACATGTACGGGATCACCGAGACCACCGTGCACGCCTCCCACCTGGTGCTGGACCGCCGGACGGCCGGGGAGGCACAGGAGAGCCGGGTCGGCGGGCCCATCCCCGACCTGGCCTTCCATGTCCTGGACGAGAACCTGCGGCCGGTACCCCCCGGCACGGAGGGCGAGCTGTACGTCGCGGGGCCGGGGCTCGCCCGCAACTACGCGGGCCGGCCCGACCTGACCGCCGGACGCTTCGTGGCCTGTCCGTTCGGTCCGCCGGGCACCCGCATGTACCGCTCCGGCGACCTGATGCGCCCGGACGCGGACGGCGGCCTGGAGTACCGGGGCCGGATCGACACCCAGGTGAAGGTGCGGGGGTTCCGCATCGAGCTCGGTGAGATCGAGGAGACGCTCGCCAGGGAGCCGGGCATCGGCCAGGCCGTCGTCGTGGTCCGGGAGGACCGGCCCGGTGACCGCAGGCTCGTCGCCTACGCGGTTCCCTCGGGGGACCGGAGCGCCGTCCCCGGGCCCTCCCGGCTGCGTGCGGCGGTCGCGCGCCGGCTGCCGTCCCACATGGTGCCCGCCGCCTTCCGCATACTGGACTCGCTGCCGCTGACCGTGAACGGCAAGCTGGACCGCAAGGCGCTGCCCGCGCCGAGGCGGCAGGACAGTGTGGACTCCGACCTGGTGGCACCCCGCGACGGGAGGGAGGAGACGCTCGCGCACATCTGGCAGGAGGTCCTCGGCCTCGGCCGGACAGGTGTCACGGACGACTTCTTCGACCTGGGCGGCGACTCCCTCTCCGCCGCCCGCGTCCTCACCCGGGTCAGGACCACGCTGGGCACGGCGTTGCCGGCCCGCGCGCTCTTCGAATCCCGCACGATCGAGGAGCTGGCCGCCCGGCCCGAGTGGCTGACCAGGGAGAGCGAGCCGGGGATCCCGCCCGCACCGCGCACGGACGAGCCCCCGCTGTCCCCCACACAGCGGCGCTTCTGGTTCCTCCAGGAGTTCCGGCCCGGGTCCGCGGAGTACCACGTGCACAGTGCCTGGCGGCTGCGCGGCCCGGTCGACACCGGGGCACTGCAGCTGGCGCTGCAGCGCCTGGCGGAACGTCACGAGCCGCTGCGCACCACCTTCCCCGCGCGCGACGGCCGGCCGCGCGCGGTCGTCGGCGCCGCGTCGCCGGAGTGTGTGCCGCTCGTCCTGGCCGATCTCTCCGGCACGGGCGGGGAGTCACGGGAGGCCGAGCAGCGGCGGGTGCTCCGCGAAGAGGTGAGCCGCCCCTTCGACCTGCACTCCGGCCCGGTCATGCGGGCGTTGCTGCTCCGGCGCGAGGCTCGGGATCATGTGCTGGTCCTCGGGCTGCACCACATCGTGACCGACGGCTGGTCGACGGGCATCGTCGCCGAGGAACTCAGCGCGCTCTACGCCGCCGCTCTGGAGGGCCGGGACGCCGGTCTCGACCCGTTGACGGCCCGGTACGCGGACTTCGCCGCCTGGCAGCTCACCAGGCTGGACGAGGAACGGCTGGCCCCCCAGCTGGCGTACTGGCGGGAGCGCCTGGCCGGCCTGGAGCCGCTCGCCCTCCCCACCGACCGGGCCCGGCCCACCGTCCGGTCCGCGGAGGGCGCGGCCCACCGCTTCACTCTGGACCGCGCGCTCGTGCAGGAGCTGCGGGAAGTGAGCGCCGCCGGTGGCGCGACGCTGTTCATGACGCTGGTGGCGGCCTGTCAGGTCCTGCTGGCCCGCTACAGCGGCCAGCAGGACGTGGCGGTCGGCACGGCCGTCTCCGGGCGGGACCACCCGGACACCGAGCGGCTGGTCGGCGCCTTCATCAACACCCTGGTGCTGCGTTCCACGGTCACCGGGGACATCCCGTTCACGGAGCTGCTGGCGCAGGTCCGGGAAACCGTGCTCGGTGCCTTCGCCCACCAGGACGTGCCGTTCGACCGGCTGGTGGACGAGCTGAGCGAGGAGCGCGACCCCAGCCGGACGCCGCTCGTTCAGGCCCTGGTGGTCCTGCAGAACGCTCCCGCCGGAATCGCCGAGCTGGCCGGGGCGCGGGCGGAGCGGCTGGCGCTGCCTCGCACCGCGACGGTCCTGGACCTCACCGTGGAGTTCACCGAGCGGGCCGAGGCACTGGAGGTCATGTTCGAGTACAGCACCTCCCTGTTCGACGCCGCGACGATCGAACGGATGGCGGCCCATCTGCGGGTGCTGCTGACCGCCGTGACGGCGGAGCCCGCCCGGCCGGTCGGGGACCTGCCGCTGCTCAGCGATGACGAACAGCGGGAACTGCTGTCCGCCCCGGGGCGGCCGGCTGCCGGGGACCGGGCACCGGCCCACCACCTCTTCCGCGAGCACTCCCGGCGTACCCCCGGCGCGATCGCCGTGTCCTGCGGCGATCTGGAGCTCAGCTACGCGGAGCTGGACGAGCGGGCCAACCGCCTCGCCCACCGGCTCCGGGAGCTGGCCGTCGGACCGGACGTCCCCGTGGTGCTGTCCCTGGAGCGCCGTCCCGAACTGCTCGTGGCCATGGTCGCGGTGCTCAAGGCCGGCGGCGCCTACGTGCCCGTACCGCCCGATCTGCCGGCCGAGCGGCTGCGCTTCGTCGTCCGGGACACCAAGGCTCCGGTCCTGCTGACCACCGGCCGGGCGGACGGACGGCTGCCGGACACCGACGCGACGGTGATCGACCTGGATGCGGACTGGCCACAGATCGCACAGCTGCCCGCCGACGAGCCGACGGTGACCGTGGGTCCGGAGAATCTGGCCTACATCATCTACACCTCCGGCTCCACGGGGGCGCCCAAGGGCGTGATGATCCCGCACCGCGGCCTGAGCGAGCTGTGCGCCTGGCACGTGCGGGCCTACCGGGTCGGACCGCAGGACCGGGGCTCGCAGGTGGCGGGGCTCGGTTTCGACGCGACGGCGTGGGAGATCTGGCCGTACCTGTCCGCGGGTGCCCGCATCGATCTGCCCGGCCCGGACACGCTCGGCCAGCCGGCGGCCCTGGTCAGCTGGTTCGCCCGGATGGGCACGACGATCTGCTTCCTGCCCACCCCGCTCGCCGAGGTTCTGCTGGACGAGCCCGGCCTGGCCGGGACCCGGCTGCGGACAGTACTCGTCGGCGGGGACGCGCTGCGGCGCCGGCCGCCCCACGGCCTGCCCTGCACCCTGGTCAACAACTACGGGCCCACCGAGGCGACGGTGGTGGCAACCGCCGGGGCGGTGGCCCCGGCGGACGACAGCACGGCGGGAAGGCCGATCTCCATCGGCCTCCCCGTCGACGACCTCACCGCCTACGTGCTCGACGGCCGCGGCCACCCCGTGCCGACGGGCGTCCCGGGCGAACTGCACCTGGCAGGCGACGGGCTGGCCCGCGGGTACGCCTCCCGCCCGGATCTGACCGCCGAACGCTTCGTCGCCTGCCCGTTCGGCCCGCCGGGGGCCCGCATGTACCGCACCGGCGACCTGGTCCGGCGCCTGCCCGACGGCTCGCTGGACTACCTGGGCCGCACCGACCAGCAGGTGAAGCTGCGGGGCTTCCGGATCGAACTCGGCGAGATCGAGACCGTGATCACCCGGCAGGAGGAGGTCGCCCAGGCGGTCGTGGTGGTGAGCTCCGACGGCGCCCGGGGACAGCGACTGGTCGGCTATGTGGTGCCCGAGCCCGGCCGGAACGTCTCCGCCGAGGCGCTGACCGGGGAGATTTCCGGCTTCCTCCCGGAGTACATGGTGCCGCGGACCTTCGTGGTGCTCGACGGGATGCCGCTCACCCCGAACGGCAAGATCGACCGGAAAGCGCTGCCCGCACCGCCGGAGGACCGTGCGGACCCGGCCGGGTACACCGCCCCGGCAACCGTGCTGGAGCGGATGCTCGCGACGATCTGGGCAGAGGTCATCGACGTCCCCCGGGTGGGCACCGACGACAACTTCTTCGGACTCGGCGGCGACTCGATCCTCAGCCTCCAGGTGGTCGCCAGGGCTCGGCGGGCCGGCCTCCGGCTGACCTCCCAGGACATCTTCCGTTGGCCCACCGTCGGCGAACTGGCCCTGCGCGTGGCTTCCGGCACCGGAGGCCCGGAGCGGCGGACCGGCTCCCCGGACGCTCCGGGGCGTCCGGAGGCCGGCCACCTGGACGCACCGCTCACCCCCATCCAGCACCTGCTGCTGGACGGCACCCTCAACGGCGGTGCCGACCCCCGAATCTTCAACCAGTACGTCTGGACCGAGCCGGCCGCCGGCATCGACGAGCCGGCACTGCGACGCGCACTCGGCGCCGTACTGGAGCGCCACGAGGCGCTGCGCCACCGCTTCACCGGCACCGGTGACCGGTGGCGGCAGAGTCACGCCCCGCAGGCCGGTACCGACGTGCTGAGCGTCGTCCGCCTGCCCGGCACGGGCCCGGAGGCGGAGGAAGCCGTCCGGGAGGCAGCCGGGCGGGCCCACGCCGCCATGGATCCGGCCACGGGCGAGCTGTTCCGGGCGGTGCTGTTCACCTCACCCGGCGGAACGCCCGCCCGGCTGCTGCTGACCGCCCATCATCTGGTGGTGGACGGCGTGTCCTGGCGGGTGCTCCTGGAAGACCTGTCCCTCGCCCTGGAACAGGCACAGCAGGGCGCCGCCATCACCCTGGAGCAGCCGGCCGGCTCCTTCCGGGAATGGGCCCGGCGGCTGCACCGCCACGCCCTGGACGGCGGGTTCGAGGAGGAACGGGAGTACTGGGCGGAGATCGCCCGGCACACCGACCCCCCGCTCCCCCGGGACGGCGCCGTCGGCGGTCCCGCATCCGGGCCGGCCGAGGCGTCCGTCTCCCTGACCGAGGCCGAAACCTCAGCACTGCTCAGAGCGGCACCCGCCGCCTACCGCACCCGGATCGACGACCTGCTGCTGAGCGCACTCACCCGCACCCTGGCCGAGTGGACGGGCCGGGATCGCGTGGTGATCGCCCTGGAGGGGCACGGCCGGGAGGATCTCTTCCCGGAGCTGGACCTGAGCCGCACCGTGGGCTGGTTCACCTCCTACTACCCCGTGGCCCTGGATGCCGCACCGCCCGGCTGGGAAGCCCTGGTGAAATCCGTCAAGGAACAGCTGCGGGCCGTCCCCCGGCACGGAGTGGGCTACGGCGCGCTGCGCACTCTGACGGCCGAGGGCCTGCCGGCCGGCCCCGCGCCCCGGGTGAGCTTCAACTACCTCGGTCAGTTCCCGGGGGCCGCGCCGGAGCACCGGCCGCTGCGCGACACGAGCGGGATCGGTCTGCACCGGCCCGACGGCCCCGGCGCGCACGAGCTGGACGTTGTCGGAGCGGTCCGCGACGGGCAGTTCGAGGTGACCTGGACGGCCGGCGGGGAGGGGCCGGGCGAGGGCACTCTCGAGGATCTGGCGGACCGTTTCCGCAGTCACCTGCGGGACCTCGTCGCCCACTGCGTGCGCCCCGGCTCGGGCGGCCGGACGCCGTCGGACTTCCCGCTCTGCGGCCTGGACCAGGCCGCGGTGGACCTGCTGGCCGGCGACGGCAGCGCGGTGGAGGACATCTACCCGCTGACCCCGATGCAGTACGGGATGCTCTTCCACAGCCTGATGGACAGCCGGCGGGGCCTGTACCTGGAGCAGAACCACTTCACCCTGGAGGGCATCGGGGACACCGCGCTGCTCGCCACCGCGTGGCAGCACGCGGTGGACCGCAACCCGGTGCTGCGGACCGCACTGGTGCGCAGCGGGCTCCCCGAGCCCCGGCAGGTCGTCGCGCAGCGCGCAGTACTGCCGGTGACCCGGCTCGACTGGCGCACGCTGAACGAGGAGCAGCGCAGGGAGACCGCGGACCGGTACCTCGTCGAGGACCGGGCACGCGGACTGGACCTGGCGGTGGCCCCGCTGATGCGGGTGGCCCTCGCCGACCTGGGCGGGGACCGGGTACGGGTGCTGTGGACGTTCCACCACACCCTGCTGGACGGCTGGAGCGCCATGCTGGTGCTCACCGAAGTGCTCGGCGAGTACGCGGCTCTCGCCGGCGGCACGCCCTTCGCCCCGGTCCGGCGCCACCCGTACGGCGACTACGTGCGCTGGCTGCAGGAGCAGGACCTCTCCGCCGCGGAGGCGTACTGGCGTGCCGCACTGACCGGCCTGCCGGGCCCGACCCCGCTGCCCTACGACCGCTCACCGGGTGACCGGCGGACGATCAGCTCCTCGTCCCAGCACCTCCTGACCCTCCCGGAGGACGTCTCGGGGCGCCTGTACGCCGCGGCGCGGCATGCCGGGGTCACCCCCAACACCCTGCTGCTGGGCATGTGGGCGCTGCTGCTGTCCTCGCACGGCGGCGACGATGTCTGCTTCGGCACCACGGCTTCCGGCCGTTCCGCGGAGGTCGACGGCATCGAGGCGATGATCGGACTTTTCATCAGCACCCTGCCGGTGCGGATCCGGATCAGCGAGGACGCTCCGCTCGCCACCTGGCTGCGCCGCATCCAGGAGGACCAGACGCAGGCGCGCCAGCACGAGCATGCGCCACTGAGCCGGATCCGCCAGTGGGCACCCGAACGGACCGGCCCGGAACTCTTCGACAGCATCATGGTGTTCGAGAACTATCCGGTCGATCCCGGGACCGCCCGCGAACACGGTCTCCGGTTGCGGGACATCACTGCGGAGACCGGTACCAATTACCCGCTGAATGCCGTGGTCTATGCCGATGCCCGGCTGTCGGTGCTGCTCCACTACGACCCGTCGGTGTTCGACGCGGCGACGGTTGAGCGGCTCGGGGAACTGCTGCGCGGACTCCTCACCGCCGTCACCGACGCCCCCGAGCAGACCGTCGGATCGCTCCGCAAGCAGGCCGGGGGCCACCCGCCACGCGAGCGAGCGGCCGCCAGCCACGGGCAGCCGTCCCCGGCGGAAGCGGAACCGGACCGGACCGGGTCCGGCGCACCGGGCGGCGCCGGCACGCCGTCGGACCCCACCGAGCAGGCAGTGGCCGCGATCTGGTCCGAGCTGCTGGCGCGGGAGTCCATCAGCACCACCGACAGCTTTTTCGACCTCGGCGGCGATTCCCTCACCAGCCTCCGGCTGATGTCGCGGATCTCCCACGCCTTCGGCGTGGAGGTGTCGCTGCGTGAGTTCCACGACGACGCGACCGTCACCGCACTCGCCGAACAGATCAAGGCCAAGATCCTCACCCAGTGGGACCAGCCCCTCGGAGACAGCACCCATGAGCCAGTTTGAGCAGGAGATCACCCGCGGCACCACCGAGCGGGCCGGCACCCTTGACGACCGGCTGGCGGCGCTGCCCGCACAGGCGCGCGAGCAGCTGCTCGCGCGCCTGTCGGGCCGCGCGGAGAGCGCTCCCGCGCCCGGTGTGCGGCAGCTCCGGCCGATTCGCCGGGACGCCCCGGCGCCGCTCTCCCCCGGGCAGCAGCGGCTCTGGTACCTGCACGAGGTCGACCCGCACAGCACGGAGTTCAACACCGTCCGGGTGCTGCGGATACGCGGCCCGCTCGACACCGGCGCCCTGCGTGCGGCACTGGACGGTCTGGTGCGGCGGCACGAGCCGCTGCGCACCACCTTCCTGCCCGGCGACGGATCCGGGGCACAGCTGATCCATCCGGCCGGCGAGGTGCCGCTGCCGCTCACCGACCTGTCGGAGGGGTCCGCACCGCAGCGGGAGAGCGCGCTCGCCCGCGCCCTGGACGCCGAGCTGGCCGCTCCCTTCGACCTGCGCACCGGCCCGCTGTTCCGGGCCCGGCTCCTGCGCCTCGGCGCGCTCGAGCACGTGCTTGTCCTGGGCCTGCACCACATCGTCACGGACGGATGGTCGATGGGCGTCCTGACCCGTGATCTCTTCGCCCTCTACGAGGAGCGGACCGGCGGCCCGGCCGCCGCCCTGCCGGAGCTGCCGGTGCAGTACGCAGACGTGGCGGCGTGGCAGCGTGAGCGCGGCGACAGCCCCGGGACGGCGGCGCAGCTCGACTACTGGCGCTCCCAACTGGCCGGGCTGGGCGCGATGGAGCTGCCCACCGACCGGGCCCGCCCGCCGGTCCGCTCGGGCCGGGGCGCGGACCACACCTTCACCCTCGACGCGGCCGGCACCGACGGCCTGCGCCGGCTGTGCCAGGAGCACGGCGCGTCGCTGTTCATGGGCCTGGCCACCGCCGTCCAGGTGCTGCTGGCCCGCTGGTCGGGCAGCGAGGACATCGCGGTGGGCACCGCCGTCGCCGGCCGCGACCGGGTGGAGACCGAGGAGCTCGTCGGCTTCTTCGTCAACAACCTGGTGCTGCGTACCACGGTGGACGAGGACCTGACCTTCGGTGCGTTGCTGCGCCGCGTACGGTCCACCGCGCTGGACGCCTTCAGCCACCAGGAAGTGCCTTTCCAGCACGTCGTGGAGGCCATCCGGCCCGACCGCGACCCCAGTCGGCCGCCGCTCGCCGAAGTGTCGGTGAGCCTGCACAACGCGCCGGACAGCACGGGGGCGTCCCGGGGCCTGGAGATCAGCACGATCGAACCGCCCCGGACCGCCGCCGGCATGGACCTGGCGTTCGAATTCACCGAGCGGGACGGCGAGCTCGACGGCCGGCTCGTCTACGCCACCGACCTGTACACCCCGGGCACGGCCCGGCAACTGACCGGCCGGCTGACCACCCTGCTCCGGGAGGTGCTCAGCAATCCGGACCGGCCGCTGGCGCGGGCCACCGTGCTCGGCGCGGACGAGGAACGGCAACTGCTGCACGAATGGGGCGGGACCGGGGCGGGCCGGGAGCCCCGGTGCGCCCCGGGGCTCTTCGCGGAGCAGGTGGCGCGCCGGCCGGACGCCACCGCCCTCGTCTCCGACGTGGACGGGGAAACGCTGACCTACGCGGAGCTGGACGGGCGCTCCGACCGGCTCGCCCGCCTGCTGACCGCCCGGGGCGCGGCACCGGACACGATCGTCGCGGTATCGCTGCCCCGCTCTTCGGACATGGTCGTCGCCGTACTCGCCGTCCTGAAGACAGGTGCCGCCTACCTCCCGCTGGACCCGGCCCTGCCCGCGGAACGGCTCCGGTACCTGCTCACGGACGCCGCCCCCGCCATGGTGGTCACCGCGCCCGGTACCCGGCCCGCGGACTGCCCCGCGCCCCTGACCGTCCTGGGCACACCGGAGACCGAAGCCGCGCTGGACGCACTGCCGCCGGACGCGCCCACCGCCGGCGGGCCGCTGCTGCCCTCCCACCCCGCCTACATCATCTACACCTCCGGCTCCACCGGACGCCCCAAGGGTGTGGTGGTCACCCACACAGGGGTGCACGGGCTGGTGACCGCGCAAGCCGAACGCTTCGCCGTGGACGACGCCTCCCGGGTGCTGCAGTTCGCCTCCCTGGGATTCGACGCCGCCTTCTCCGAACTGGGCATGGCGCTGTTCACCGGTGCCGCACTGGTCGTCGCCGAACAGGACCGGATGCTCGGCGAGGCGCTGCCGGAGCTGACCCGCAAACACTCCGTCACACACGTCACCCTGCCGCCCAGCGTGCTGGCGACGCTGCCCCCGGACGCGCTGCCCGGGCGGCTGACGCTCGTGGTGGCCGGCGAGGCGTGCCCGCCCGGCCTCGCCCGTACCTGGGCCGCCGGCCGGCGGATGATCAACGCCTACGGCCCGACCGAGGCGACGGTCTGCGCGACGATGAGCGACCCGCTCTCCCCGGACCTCCCGGCCGCCGCCACCTCCGTGCCGGTCGGCCGGCCGCTCGACGGCGTACGAGTGCGGGTCCTGGACCGCCGGCTGCGCCCGGTCCCGGCCGGGGCACCCGGGGAGGTGTACCTCTCCGGGCGGGCGCTGGCGCAGGGCTACCTCCGCCGTGCCCCGCTGACCGCCGAACGGTTCGTGGCCGACCCGTACGGTCCCCCCGGCGGCCGGATGTACCGCACCGGTGACCGTGCCCGGTGGCTGCCCGACGGCACCCTGGACTATCTCGGACGCACCGACGACCAGGTGAAACTGCGTGGCTTCCGCATCGAGCCGGGCGAGATCGAGGCCGTGCTGTCGCAGCATCCCGAGCTGGCCGCGGCCGCGGTGACCGTCAAGCGCGACGAGCGGGGCAACCGGCGCCTGGTGGCCTACGCGGTGCCCGCTGCCGGCCACGACCCGCAGACCGCCCGGCTGCGGACGTACGCCCGGGAACACCTTCCGGAGCACATGGTGCCCGCGCTGTTCGTCCGGCTCGACCGGCTGCCCGTGAACGCCAACGGCAAGACGGACCGCGCCGCCCTGCCGGACCCCGATCCGCGCCGCGACCTCGACGAGCCGCGCATCGCGCCGCGCACCCCGGCGGAGCGGACCCTCGCCGCCATCTGGTCGGAGCTGCTGGGCGTCGACACGATCGGTGTGCAGGACAATTTCTTCGAGCTGGGCGGGGACTCCATTCTCAGCCTCCAGGTGGTCGCCCGCGCCCGCGACGCGGGCCTGGCGCTGACGGCCAAGCAGACCTTCCTGCGGCAGACCGTCGCCGACCTGGCGGCGGTGGCCGGACAGGCCGGGACCGGCCCGGCCCACGGCGGGGAAGCACCCGAGCAGGGCCGCGTCACCGGCGATGTCCCCCTGCTACCCATCCAGCACTGGTTCCTGACCGAGCTTCCGGAGAGCCGGACACAGTTCAACCAGTCGCTGTTCTGGGAGCTCGCGGAGGACACCGACCTCGCGGCACTGGAGACGGCCCTGACCGCACTGCCCGGCCGGCACGACGCACTGCGGCTGCGGGCACTGCGGGAGAAGAACGGCTGGCGCCTGTCCCACACCGACCCCGACCCCGACCCCGGCCACGTGCTGCGGCGGACCGACCTGTCCGGCCTGGACCCCGCCGCCCAGGACGCGGCGATGCGGGAGGAGAACCTGCGCGCTCAGCACGACTTCCCGCTGGCCACCGGCCCGCTGCTGCGCGCCCGGCTGTACATTCTGGGCGCCCACCGCCCGCCGAGGCTGTTCCTCACCGCGCACCACCTCGTCGTCGACGCCGTCTCCTGGCAGATCCTGCTCGCCGACCTGGAGAAGGGCTACCGGCAGGTCCGGGACGGTGAGCCCCTGTCGCTCGGCGCCAAGGGAGTGTCCTTCCGGCGCTGGTCCCAGCGCCTGCACGAGCACACCGCCGACGGCGGCTTCGCGGACGAGGCCGCCTACTGGCGGTCCGTCGAAGCGGCGGTGGCCTCGGCCGCCACGCTGCCCGTGGACGGTGACGGACCGAACACCGTGGCAGCGGAGCGCACGGTGACCGTCGCCCTCAGCCAGGAGGCGACCGAAGCCCTGCTGCGCCAGGTGCCCCGGGCCTACCGCACCCGCGTCAACGAGGTCCTGCTCAGCGCCCTCGCCCCGGTTCTCACCGAGTGGACCGGGCAGGACCGGGCAGCCCTCGCGCTGGAGGGCCACGGCCGGGAGGACGTCCTCGGCGTCGACCCCAGTCGCACGGTCGGCTGGTTCACCACGCTGTTCCCGGTGGCCCTGGAAGTGCCCCGGAACGGCGGCTGGGACCGGACGCTGAAGAGCGTCAAGGAGCAGCTGCGCGGCGTCCCCGGCCATGGCATCGGCTACGGGGCTCTGCGCTATCTGACCGAGTCGGGCGAGGGACTGGGCGCGGCCCCCGAACCACCGGTCAGCTTCAACTATCTGGGCCGCTTCGACGGCCCGGCCGCGGACTCCCCGGTACTGCGGCGGCGGTGCGCCGCCGACGGCGCCGAACGCGCCCCGGAGCAGCCCCGCCGTCAGCTCATCGAGATCAACGGGTCGGTGACCGGCGGCCGGCTGGAGTTCCGGTGGTCGTACGCGGAGGGGGTGCACCGGCGGGAGACCGTCGAACGGCTGGCCGTCCGCTTCCAGGAGGCGCTGGAGGAGATCACCGCCCACTGCACCGCACCGGGAGCGGGCGGCCGCACCCCGTCGGACTTCCCGCTCGCCGCCCTCGACCAGGCGGCCGTCGATCGGATCGCCGGCACGGGCACGACGGTGGAGGACATCTACCCGCTGACCCCGGCACAGAGCGGCATGCTCTTCCACGCGCTGTCCGGCGCGGCCGGGGACCGGGACATGTACACCGGCCACTTCGGGGTGCGGATCGACGGCGTCACCGACCCGCAGGCGCTGGCGGACGCCTGGCAGCAGGTGGTCGACCGGACCCCGGTGCTGCGCACCCGCGTGCTGTGGGAGAACGTCACGGAGCCGCTGCAGGTGGTGCACACCGGCGTTCGGGTACCACTGACCCTCACGGACCTGCGGGAGCTGTCGGAGGAGGCACGGCAGGAGGCGCTGTCGGTGGTGTGGGAGCAGCGCGCGGCCGGGTCGCTGGACCTGACCACCGCACCGCTGCTGGATCTGTGCATCGCGCGGCTGACCGACTCCGCCGTGCAGCTGTTCTGGTCCGTCCACCACCTGGTCATGGACGGCTGGAGCTTCTCCGAACTGCTCGGTGAGGTGCTCACCGAGTACGCGGCGCGGACCGGTCCGGACCCGGACGCCACCCGGCCGGAGATGCCCGCCCGCCGCCCCTACCGGGACTATGTCGCCTGGCTGGCGGCCCAGGACGAGGAGGCGGCCCGCGCGTACTGGAGCGGGGTCCTTCAGGGCTTCACCGCACCCACTCCGTTGCCCTACGACCGGGTGCCGGTGCGGGCGCACGGCACCCGGTCCTCCCGGGAACTGCGGCTGCGGCTGTCGCCGGACCGGTCCCGGAGGCTGTACGCGACCGCCCGCGCCGCCCGCCTGACGGTGAACACGCTGGTGCAGGGTGCCTGGGCGCAGCTGCTGTCCCGCTACAGCGGGGAGAGGCAGGTGTGTTTCGGTGCCACGGTCGCCGGCCGTCCCGCCGACCTCACGGACGCGGGACGGATGATGGGACTGTTCATCAACACGGTGCCGGTCCGGGTCCGCACCGACGGGACGCAAACCACCTCCCAGTGGCTGCGCGAACTGCAGGCGGCCCAGCTCGACTCGCGCGCCTACGAGTACGTGTCGGCCGCCCGGATCCAGCGGTACAGCGGGGCGCCCTCCGGCGCGCACCTCTTCGACAGCATCGTCGTCTTCGAGAACTACCCCTACGACAGCGAGAGTGCCTCCCGCCACGGCCTGCGGCTCGGCAGCTACCTGGGTGACGAGCACACCAACTACCCGCTCACGCTGACCGCTCACGCGGCCGAGGAGCTGCAACTCGCGCTCGGATACGACCCGGCGGTCTTCGACACCGACACCATCGAGCGGCTGGCCGACTACCTCGACACGCTGCTGGAGGCGATGGCCGAGGACCCCGAAGCGCCGGTGTCCCAACTGCCGCCGGCCACCCGTGAGGAACTGCGCCGGCTGGCGGCGAACAACGACACGGACGTCGCTCACCCGCCCGCGCGCTGTGTGCACGAGCTGTTCGCCGAGCAGGCACGCCGCACCCCGGACGCCGTTGCCGTCAGCGACGACACCTCGGAGCTGACCTTCACCGAGGTGGACGAGCGGTCCAGCCGGCTCGCGCACCGGCTGGCGGAGCTGGGGGTGAAGCCCGGTGTCCTGGTGGGCGTCTGCACCGGCCGGCACGCCGGCACGGTGGTGGCGCTCTTGGCGGTGCTCAAGGCCGGTGGTGCCTTCGTGCCGCTCGACCCCAGCTTTCCGGCGGCCCGGCTGCGGCTGATGCTGGAGGACTCCGCGGCGCCCGTGGTGGTGACCGAGGAGAGGTACACCGGGCTGATGCCCGCGGGAGGCACCGAAATCATCTGTCTGGACCGGGACGCCGACCGGCTGCTGGGACAGCCGGTCACCCCGCCTCCGGACGTGGCCGCCCCCGACGACCTGGCCTACGTCGTGTACACCTCGGGCACCACGGGCAGGCCCAAGGGCGTCATGGTGGAGCACCGCCATGTCCACCACATGGTGCGGGCCTGGGACAAGCACCACGGCCTGACCGCGATGCGGCCGCGGGTGCTGTCGGTCTCCAGTCTCTCCGTGGACCTGTTCTTCGGTGACTTCCTGCTCTCCGCTCTCTTCGGCGGCGCCATGGTCATCTGCCCTGCCGAGGCCGTGGCCGACCCGGTGGCTCTGGCCGACCGGCTCCTGGACAGCCGTGCCGAGCTGCTGGTCACCGTGCCGGCGCTGGCCCACGCCCTGGTCACCGAATTCACCCACCGTGGGCAGCGGCCGGAGTCCCTGCGGCTGCTGATGGTCGGCTCCGAGGGCTGGCCGGCCGATGCCGCCCGTGAGGTGCGGGCCGGGCTCGGGGCCGGCACCGTGGTGGTCAACGCCTACGGCTCCACGGAGACCACGGTGGACTCCACGGTCTTCCGGCTCGGTACCGAGCCGATGGGACGGAGCGGTTACGTGCCGATCGGCCGTCCTCTGGCGAACACCCGCATCCATGTCCTGGACGAGAACCTGCGACCTGTGCCACTGGGCGTCACCGGCGAGTGCTGCATCGGCGGGGACGGGGTGTCCCGCGGCTACCTGGGCCGCCCGGAACTGACTGCTGAGCGGTTCGTCCGGGACCCCTTCGCCGACGACCCGGACGCCCGGATGTACCGGACCGGCGATCTGGTGCGCCGACGGCCGGACGGTGTGCTGGAGTGCCTGGGCCGCGTCGACGACCAGGTCAAGATCCGGGGCTTCCGGGTGGAGCTGGGGGAGGTGGAGGCCGCGCTCAGCCGCCACCCGGAGGTCGCCGCCGCCGCCGCGGTGCTGCGCCGGGACGGCTCCGGCACGGACCGGCTGGTCGGGTACGTGACCGCCGCCGACGGCGGGGCCGGCCCGGACCCCGACGCGCTGCGGGAGTTCGTCTCCGACGGCCTGCCCGCACCGGCCGTCCCCACGGTCGTGACACTGCTGCCCGAACTGCCGATGACGACCAGCGGCACTGTCGACCGCCGGGCGCTGCCGCAGCCCCGGTGGCCCGCCGCCGCTGCCGGGGAGTACGTGCCGCCGCGCGGCGGCACGGAGAAGCTGCTCGCCCGGATCTGGTGCGAGGTCCTCGGCATCGAACGGGTCGGGGCCACGGACAACTTCTTCGCCCTCGGCGGCGACTCCGTGCTGAGCATCCAGGTGATCTCGGCCGTCCGGGCCGCCAACGGTGCCGCCGTCTCCCCCCGGCAGCTTTTCGACACCCCGACCGTGGCCGGTCTGGCGGCCGCCCTCGACGGGCCGGATGCCGTGGAGGCACCGGTCGAGGAACTGCTGACGCCCGTGCGCCGGGACGGGCCGCTGCCGCTCTCCTCGGGGCAGCAGCGCCTGTGGTTCCTGTACGACTTCGAGCCGGAGAGCTCGGAGTACCACACGGTGTTCGCGGTGCGCCTGCGAGGCGAGCTGGACACGCAGGCCCTCGCCACGGCACTCGACGCGCTGGTCGCCCGTCACGAGCCGCTGCGCACGACCTACGCCACGGTCGACGGCACCGCCGTCCAGACCGTCCGGGAGCCGTTCACCACGGCGCTGCCCGTGACCGAGCTGCCCGAGGACGGTCCTGAGGACACGGAAGAAGCAGTGCGCGAGCACCTGCGGCAGGAGACGGCCCGGCCGTTCGATCTCGGGGAGGGCCCGGTCTTCCGGGCGGTGCTGGTCCGGACCGGCGCCCAGGAGCACCTGTTCGCGCTGATCATGCATCACATCGGGACGGACGGCTGGTCCATGGGTGTGCTCTCCGATGACCTGAGCGCGTTCTACACGGCCGCTGTCACCGGGGAGCCCGTCGAGCCCGCTCCTCTCCCGCTGCAGTACGCCGACTACGCGGTCTGGCAGCGCCGCCGGGCGGCCGGGCCGGTCATGGCGGAGCACCTGGAGTACTGGCGGGAGAAGCTGCGCGGGATCACCCCGCTGGAACTGCCGCTCGACCGTCCCCGCCCGGCGGTCCGCGAGTCGGCGGGCGAACTGAAGCTGGTGGAGATCCCCGCCGAGGTGGTCGACGGGCTGAAGGCCGTCGCACGGCGGCAGGACGCCACCTTGTTCATGGCCCTGCTCGCCGCCGTGCAGGTCCTGCTGGCCCGCTGGACCGGCCAGGACGACATCGTGGTCGGCACCCCCGCCTCGGGACGGGACCGGCAGGAACTGCAGGGCTTGCTCGGCTTCTTCGTGAACACGGTGGTGATGCGCTCCACCGTCGACGAGTCCGAGACGTTTCCGGCATTCCTGTCCCGGGTCCGCGACACGGCGCTGGAGGCGTTCGTCCACGGCGAAGCACCCTTCGAGCAGCTGATCGAGCTGGTCCAGGATCAGCGCGACCCCAGCCGCAACGCACTGGTCGAGGTCATGGTGGGCCTGGAGAACACCCGGCCGGACAGCATGAACGCCCACGGCCTGTCGGCCGAGGAGGTCTCCTTCGTCAGCGGCGAGGTGAGCCACGACCTGAGCTTCGACTTCGTGGAACACCGGGGTGCCCTGCTGGCGGGCATCAGCTACAGCACCGCGCTGTTCGACGCCGCGACCGTCGACCGGTTCGCCGCGCAGCTGCAACGGCTGCTGGCCGGAGTGGTGGGCGACCACGAGCGGATGAGCGGTCTGCCGCTGGAGGACGAGGAGGCTCTCGCCCGGAAGACCGGCACCTGGAACGACACTTCCCGCGACATTCCTCCCGGCCCCGTCACCGGCTATCTGGAGGAACAGGCCGCAGCCTTCCCGGACCGGAAGGCGCTGATCGCCTCCGACGACCCGGCGAGCCTGTCCTTCGGCGAGCTGAACGCCGCCGTGAACCGGCTGGCCCATCTGCTGATCTCCCGCGGTATCGGCCCCGAGGACCTGGTGGCGGTACCGGGCACCCGCACCACCGGCACGGTGGTGGCCGTCCTCGCCGTGCTGAAGGCCGGCGCGGCGTACCTGCCGCTCGATCCGTCCCTGCCGCCGGCCCGCCTCGGCCTGATACTCGAGGACGCCCGGCCCGCGCTGGTGCTGCTGGAGCGGGACTCCCCGGACCGGCTGCCGGGGATGACCGCGCGAACGCCGGTGCTGCACCTGGCGGACGCCGCGGGCGACCTGACCGGCTGCCCGGACACCGACCCGCGGGACGCGGACCGCCGCACCGCGCTGCGACCCGAGCACCCGGCCTACCTCCTGTACACATCCGGCTCAACCGGCCGGCCCAAGGGCGTGGTCGTCGAGCACCGGAACCTGTCCAACGTCGCGGCGGACCACCTCGGGAAGCGCTTCCGGCCGGCCGCCGCCGCAATACCAGGCGGCATCCTGCGGTCCGCACTCACCGCGACCTTCTCCTTCGACAGCTCGCTGGGCAATCTGCTGGCTCTGATGGGCGGTGCCGAGACGCACATCCTGGACGACCGAACCCGGCTGGACCCGGAGGCGCTGGCCGCCTACATAGCGGAACACCGCATCGAACACCTGGAGATCACCCCCACGTACGCGGAGCTGCTGCTGCGGGCGGGGATGATGTCCCCCGGCCGGCACCGTCCCTCGCTGATCATCGTCGGCGGTGAGGCGGTCGGTGACGCCCTCTGGCAGGAGCTGGCGGCCACCGGCGCCGCGTACAACAGCTACGGCCCGACCGAGTGCACCATCGACACGCTGTACGGCCCGATCACGGCGGACAGCCGTCCGGTCATCGGCCGTCCGATGACGAACAGCCGGGTCCAGGTGCTGGACGCCCGGCTGCGGCCCGCCCCGGTGGGCGTCCCCGGGGAGCTGTACCTCTCCGGAGCCCAGGTGTCCCGCGGCTATCTGGGACGCCCGGCGCTGACCGCCGGGAGCTTCGTGCCCGATCCGCTGGGGGCGCCCGGCGAGCGGATGTACCGCACCGGTGACCGGGGCCGCTGGACCGCTGACGGCCGGATCGAGTTCCTGGGCCGGGCCGACGGCCAGGTCAAGGTCAGGGGTTTCCGCATCGAGCTCGGTGAGATCGAAGCGGTCCTCGGCACCCATCCGGGCATCGGCCAGTGCGCGGTCGCGGTACGCGGCGGACCGGGGGGAGCACCACGGATCGTGGCCTACGCGACGGCCACGGGCACGCCGCCCGACCAGGAGGAGCTGCGCCGCCACCTGGAGGAGTCGCTGCCGCCCTACATGGTGCCTGCCGGTGTCACGTTCCTGGACGGACTGCCCATGACGGCCAGCGGCAAGGTGGACCGGGGTGCGCTGCCCGAGCCGGAGCTGTCCACCGCGACCGGCACGTACACCGCGCCACGCACGGAGGTGGAACACACCCTGTCGCACATCTGGGCCCAGGTCCTGGACACGGCGAGGGTCGGCCTGGACGACAACTTCTTCGAGCTCGGCGGCGACTCCATCCTGAGCATGCAGGCTGTGCACCGCATCAGGCAGGCCGGGCTGACGGTGACCGCCAAGGACATCTTCCTCCGGCAGACCGTCCGCCGGCTGGCGGAGGCGGTCGGCACCGCGCCGCAGCCCACCGCCGCCGCGGAGCCGGTGACCGGCCCGGTCCCGCTGACGCCCATCCAGCGCGAGTTCTTCGCCCGGGAGCCGCTGGCACCGCACCACTTCAGCCAGTCCGTGCTGATCGAGCTGGCACCGGACGCCGAGGAGAGCCAGCTGGGCGCCGCGCTGTCGGCGCTGCTGGAACAGCACGATGCGCTGCGCACCCGGTTCGTCCAGGAGGACGGCCAGTGGCACCAGCACGTCGTCCCGGGCGGCACCGTCGAGCCGGCCGTGTACGACCTGCCGGCGGATGAGGAGGCCGGTCAGGCAGAACTGGAGCAGCGTGCCACTGAGCTCAACCGGGACCTGGACCTGGCGCAGGGGCCACTGCTGCGCGCGGCGCTCTTCCGCCGCGGTGCCGGCCGGCCGTCGGTCCTGTACCTCACCGCTCACCACCTGGTGGTGGACGCCGTCTCCTGGCGCATTCTGCTGGACGACCTGGAGACCGCGTACCGGCAGGCCGCGGCCGGTGAACCTGTCGCGCTCGGCCCGCGGACCACATCCTTCCAGCAGTGGTCCCGGCTGCTCGGCGACCAGGTCGCGCAGGGAGCCTTCGACGACCAGCTCGCTCACTGGGCCGGCCTGCCGGAGCCCCTCCCGCTGCCGGGCACCGGCACCGGCACCGCCACGGCGGGCTCGGTGGAGAGCTGCACCGTCACCCTCGACGGGGAAGTGAGCGAGCTTCTGCTGCACCGCGCCCCGGGAGCCTTCCGCAGCCGGGTCCACCATGTGCTGTTCGCCGCGCTCGCGCACGCCCTGTCCCGGTGGACCGGCACGCCCGAAGTGGTCATCGACCTCGAAGGCCACGGCCGCGAGGACATCGCCGAAGGTATTGATCTCACCCGCACCACGGGCTGGTTCACCACGTTGTACCCGGTCGCCGTCACGGTGCCCGGGGCGGACGGCGACTGGCCGGCCCTGGTGAAGTCCGTACGGCGGCAGCTGCGGAAGGTACCCGGCAACGGCCTCGGGTACGGGGCGCTGCGCCGGCTCAGCGCCGACGGGGCCCCGGGCGCTGTCCTGCGGGACCGCACGGACCCGCAGGTCGTCTTCAATTACCACGGCTCCACCGGTGGTGCGGGCGGCCCGGAGCCGGCCGGCCGGCTCTGCGGCCGGCTGCTGGCGCCGGCGGGAGAGGAACAGGACCCCCGCGAGGAGGTGACCCATCCGCTGGACATCGTGGGCGTCGTCGAGGACGGCCGGCTCACGTTCACCTGGCACTACGCATCGGAACTGCTGTCGGAGAAAGAGGTACGCGAGGTGGCCGAGGAATTCGCCGATGCGCTGCGTGCCATCGCGGCGCACACAGGGAGGCGATGACGTGGCGGGCAACATCACGGTGCTGCGCCCGGAACGGCCGGACGACCTCGACCCCGCCTCCCTCACCCGGTTGCTCAGCCGGCTGGCCCGGGAGCACCGGGTGCCCGGCGCCCAGCTGGCCGTCCGGCATCAGAACCGGACACTTCTGGCCAGTACCGGGGAGCGGGTTCACGGCACCGGCGTCGCAGTGACCGCGGAAGCGGCCTTTCCGCTGGCCTCGGTCACCAAGCCGTTCACCGCCGCGCTGGCCATGGTGCTGGTGGCCGACGGCGATGTGGGGCTCGACGAGCCGCTCGCGGGTTGCCTTCCCGAGTTCGGGGCCGGCCGATCCGTGACGCTGCGCCAGCTCCTCACCCACACGGGAGGGCTGGTGGCCAACGTCGAGGAGGAATCCCTGCCCCGGGACCGGTGGGTGACGCGCCACTGCGGCGAGCACCAGCTCGCGCATCCGCCGGGCTCCGGGTTCTCCTACTCCAACGCCGGCTACGTCGTCGTCGGCCGCCTGGTCGAGGCGGTCACGGGGATGACGTGGCGGGAGGCCCTGGAGGGCATCCTGCTCGACCCGCTGGGATTCACAGCTGCCTACGCTGTCGGCCCGACGGGCCGCACCCCGGTTTCCGGTCACGCGGTGCACTGGTCGGGACGGCGCACGATTCCGGTGGACCAGCAGGTACCGGCCGTGGAGGAACCCAACGGGGCTCTCGCGCTCAGCGCCGCGGAGCTGGCCCGCTTCGCCGGGCTCTTCCTTCCCGGCACGGACGGCCAAGGGCTGCTGGAGAAGGCCACGGTCGCCGAGATGTGCCGCGACCAGCTCGGCGATGCGCAGATCGAGCCGTACGGCATGGCGAGCGGATGGGGGCTGGGCTGGGCCCGGTACACGGACCCGGACAGCGACGCACCGGTCTTCGGGCACGACGGGACGGGCGACGGGATCTCCTGTCACCTGCGCTTCCAGCCGGCAACCGGGACCGTGATCGCCCTGAACACCAATGCCGGTACCGGGCAGCGGCTCTGGGCCGACCTGGCCGGCCGGCTGGCGGACGCCGGGCTGCCGGGGGCACGCCCGCAGCCCGCGGCACCACCGGCCTCCTGTGTGCCGTCACCACCCCCCGACGCAGTGACGGGCCGCTACATCAACGGTGACCTGGTCTACGACATCGATCCGGACGGCGCGGGCGGCCTCCAGCTGTCCATCGGGGGCCGGACTCATTCCCGGCTGGTGATGGGCCATGGTCTGCGTTTCACCGCCCAGGAGATCGACGACGCGCGCAACGAGTTCCACGGCCGGTTCCTGCCCGGCGCGGCCCCCGGGGAAGCACCCCTTCTTCAGCTCGCGGGCCGACTGGCCCGCAAATGGCACGAGAAAGGTTGACGTCACCGTGACGACAACAGATGCGCATGAGCGTGACAGCCCACCGAGCACTCCCCGGGAGGCACCGGAGGAAGCCGGGGAGGAAGCGGCTGACGTTGTTCCGCTTTCCCGGAACCGCAACTACAACATTCTCTGGACCGGCCAGTTCTTCTCCGCCCTCGTCCTCGAGGTGGCGTCGGTCGCCTTCCCGCTGCTGATCCTGTGGCACTCCGGTTCTCCGCTGGAAATGGGGATCGCGGCTTCGCTGATGGCGGCCGCCCACATGGTCGCGGTGGTTCCGGCCGGGGTGGTGGCCGACCGCTACGACCGGCGCCTGACCATGCTGATCTGCCAGGGTCTGCGGACCCTGGCGCTCGGCGGTCTCGCGGTCGCCCTGGCCATGGACGCCTACTCCTTCACCCTGGTCCTGGTCGTGGTGGTGGTGGAGGGCATCCTCGGTTCGATGTTCGATCCGGCGGAGACCGCGGCGATGCCCCAGGTGGTGCCGAAGTCCCAGATGCCGACGGCGGTGGCCCGCAACATGGCGCGGCCGTACATCGCGATGCTGCTGGGCCCGGCCGCGGCAGGTCTGCTCTTCGCCATCAATCCGGTGCATCCCTTCCTGGCAAACACGCTCATGATCGCCGTGTCGTTCCTGGCGCTGTTCTGGCTGCGATTGCCCCGCCGGGGCGCTCCCGCGCCGGGCGAACCGGAAGGCGGCCCGGACGGACCGGCGGACGGCACCGGGGACGAGGGAATCGGGACCGACAGGGGGCAGCCCGCCGAGGGCCGCACCGGCATGCTCCAGGAGGCACTGACCGGACTGCGCTGGATCACGGGCAACCGCATACTCAGCGTCACCATGCTGTGGATCATGGCGTCCAATCTGTTCTTCAGCGCCCTGATCATCATCATTCTGGCCACCGCGCACCAGGACGGCATCGGGGCCGGTGAGACCGGACTGATGATGACCTGCCTGGGCATCGGCGGTGTCTGCGGTGCGCTGATTGCCGCGCGGCTGCACGCCGCGCTCCCCGCCTCGGTCATCATTCTCGGGTTCTCCTGGACCGCGGCGGCCACCACCGGCGCCATGGCGCTGGTCCCCAGCGGCATAGCCCTCGGTGTGCTGCTGGGCGCCGCGGCCCTGCTGGCACCCGTCGCCAACACCACGCTGATGACCTATCAGCTGATGGTGACCCCGGACGAACTGCGCGGCCGGCTCAGCGGCATCGTCAGCTTCTGCTCGGGCGGCGCGGGGGCACTGGGCCCTCTCATCGGGGCGCTTTTCATGATGTTGCCCTGGGGAGACGCTTCCGGAGTACTGGCCTGTGCCGCCTGCCTCGTCGTGGTCGCGGTGTTCACCACGCTCAGCCCCACACTCCGGAAATTCCCGTCCATTCCCCGGTGAAATCGCGGGAGGAAGATACACGGGACGGACTACTACCCGACAGTAGCTTAACCCGTGACTCAATCTGATGGCCCTCGCTCACCACTCGAACAAGAATCCTCACAGGGCCTTCGGTCCTGCGCCAACCGTCTCCGAAGCGGAAAGTGCCTCCATGCTGACCTATCAGTTGTTACCCGACGACATCGCGACCATCGACGAATTGACCGAGCAGCTCCTGCGACGGTACGACAGCGTCGAGTCCCCGGAGTTCCAGCGCGAGGCCCGCATCTATTCCGAGGAACTGCCCCGCCCTCTCCGCCGGACGCTGCACGAGTTCCGGTCGTCCGAGAGCACCGGCACCCTGGTGATCAAGGGCCTGCCCGTGGAGGACGCGGCCCTCGGCGCCACCCCCACCGAACGCACCGGCAAGACCACGCCGTCCGCCTCGCTCCGCCAGGACATCGCGTTCTACCTGGCGGCCGGCCTGCTCGGGGAGCCGATCGGCTGGGCCACCCAGCAGGACGGCCGCATCATGCACGACGTGTACCCGATCGCGGCGCACGAGTCGGAGCAGATCGGCTGGGGCAGCGCGGAGACCCTCGCCTGGCACACCGAGGACGCCTTCCACCTGCTGCGCACGGACTACGTGGCGCTGATGTGCCTGCGCAACCCGGACGAGGTCGAGACCACCGTCGCCGACGTGGCCGACATCGAGATCGACGACGAGACCCGGGAGATGCTCTCCCAGCCCCGGTTCCGCATCCTCCCGGACGCCTCGCACCGGCTGCGCGGAGAAGAGGACGAGGACGGCCACCCGCGCGTCAGCGAACTGCGCCGGCGCAGTCTGGAACACGTCGAGCGGTCCCTCGAGTCGCCCGAGCCCACCGCCGTCCTCTTCGGTGACCCGGACGACCCGTACGTCGTGATCGACCCGCACTACATGCAGGGAGTGCAGGGCGAAGACGAGCAGCGCGTCCTCGATGTCATCTGCCGGGCGCTGGACTCCGCCATGACCGGAGTCACCCTGACACCGGGTGACATCTGCTTTCTCGACAACTACCGCGTCGTGCATGGACGCAAGCCGTTCCGCGCGCGGTTCGACGGCACCGACCGCTGGCTCCGCAGGCTGAACGTGGCCCGGGACCTGCGCAAGTCACGTGCGTCCAGGCTCAGCGCCACCTCGCGGGTCATCTACTAGACGACCCCCCACGCGGCACCCGACAGAACCCCGGTACCACCCGATCCGGCATCAGCCCATTGGACGAATGGACAGAGGTATGGAGATGGACGTGCGCAGCGCGGGCCGAACAACTGAACCCGGCACCCCCAGCGCCAAGGTCAGAAACCTCACCGAGTGGGAGTTTCTCGCGCTCAACAGTGAGCTCAACGTGGCGGACGGCCACGCCCGGCAGGCCCTCACCCCCGGACAGAGCAAGGTCATCGACGAGCTCCCCCTCATCTTCACCGAGGGTGAACAGCGCCCCGTCGCGGAGATCGAGCGAGAGGCCCACCGGGCGTACTTCACCCTTCTGGGGCAGCACTCCTACCCCTCCGGCCCCGGCCGGGTGCTGAGCTGCTACTCGTCCTCCGTGGCGATGGAGATACTCTCCCGGGCCCTCGTCAGCAGGATCAGCACAGTGGCTCTGCTGCACCCCACGTTCGACAACATAGCGGACCTGCTGCGCGGCAACGGCCTGCGACTGGTGCCCCTGGAGGAGGACCCGCTCCACACCGCGGACCTGGACCCCGAGCTGCTCAAGTCGGTGGGCTGCATCTTCATCACCACCCCCAACAACCCCACCGGCCGGGTGCTCGGCGAGGAACGGCTGCGCCGGATCGCCGAGCAGTGCGCCGAGCACGACGTGATACTCGCACTGGACACCTCCTTCCGCGGTTTCGACCCGCGCGCCCACTACGACCACTACGCCGTGCTCAACGACAGCGGCTGCCGGTGGGCCGTGATCGAGGACACCGGGAAGCTCTGGCCGACCCTGGACCTCAAGGTCGGGCTGCTGGTGGGCTCCGAGAACCTCGGCCTGCCGGTGGACAAGATCTACTCCGACATTCTGCTCGGCGTCTCCCCGCTGGTCCTGGTCCTCGCCCGGCGCTTCGCCGTGGACGCCGCCGAGGGCGGTCTCGAGGACCTGCACGACTTCATCGACGCCAACCGCCGGCTGGTGCGGGAGACACTGACCGGGCTCGACGGCGTCAGCTTCCCCGACCCGGACAGCCGGGTGAGCGTCGAGCGGGTGCACGTCGGCGACCGGCTCGGCCAGGACGTCTGGATGACGTTGCAGGAGCACAACGTGTACGCACTGCCCTGTGGCCAGTTCCACTGGGCCCGGCACTCCGAGGGCGACCACACGCTGCGCCTCGCCCTGGCACGCGACCCGGAGTCGCTGCAGAGGTCGGTGAACGCGCTCCGGGCCGTGCTGGAAGCCCGGTGAGCCGCCACCCCACCCTGCCCCGCGCTCCGGGCGTCACCACCTCCAGCCCGGGGACCGGCGCGGAGCAGGTGACACCGTGGCGTCCCGGCATCGTCCAGGCCGTGGCACCCCCCGGGGTCCAGGATCTGGGCCCCGGCTACCTGGCGCCGGAGCTGCTGCCCGTGGATCTGCTGCGGCAGGCGTACGGCCGGGCCCTGGATGTCTACGGCCCGGCGGCGCTCGCCTACGGGCACGACCCGGGTGCCGATCCGCTGCGTGAGCTGCTCGCCCGGCGGGCGGCCGGGGAGGACGGGGAGCCCTGCGGGCCGGAGCACGTCGTCATCACCGCGGGCACCTCGCAGGCGCTGTTCCTGCTCGCCACCGCCGTCGCCTCCCCCGGCGACGCGGTGGTGGTCGAGCAGAGCTGCTACGACTACGGGCAGGACATCCTGCGGGACTGCGGTCTGGCGCTGTACCGGGCGGAGACCGACAGCAGCGGCATCACGCCCCACGGGCTGCAGGCTGCGCTGGCCGAGGCCGGCCGGGACGGCAGGCGTGGTGCCTTCCTTTACCTGAACCCGACTTTCCACAACCCCACCGGGCGGACGATTCCGGTGGCCCGCCGCCGGGAGCTCCTCGCCGTCACCGGTCAGTGCGGTCTGCTGATCGTCGAGGACGACGCCTACGCGGAGCTGGACCTCACAGGAGAAGGCAGGCCCCCTTCCTTCGCCGCTCTCTCGGGCTACCACGGCGTCGTCCGGCTGTGCACCTTCGCCAAGACGCTGGCTCCCGGCCTGCGTCTCGGCTGGCTGCTGAGCGATCCGGCGACGGCCGACCGGCTGGCGCGGCACGCGCTGTTCCGGAGCGGCGGGTCGCTCAACCACACCACGGCGATGGCCGTCGGCATGCTGCTGGACGGCGGCGCGTACGACGGGCATCTCGCGTTCCTCCGGGAACGGCTGCGGCTGCGGAGGGACACCCTCGCCGCGGCGCTGCGGGACTCCGTGGGCAGCGCGGTGGAATTCACCGTGCCCGCCGGGGGGTTCTTCCTGTGGCTGCGTCCTCGCGGGGACCGGCCGGAGGCGGGACTGCTGGCCGCGGCGGAAGACGCAGGAGTCCGGGTAGCGGCGGGTTCGCGCTTCGGGCCGATGTCCCGCCCGCGTCTGCGGGTGGCCTACAGCCTGACCTCACCGACCGGGCTCCAGGAGGCCGCCGGCCGGCTGGCCGAAGCCTGGGGTCCGCGGTCAACAACCGACAACAGGAGATAATCAGTGCCTCATCTGGTTCACCGGCCGGACAGCGCCGCTCCCGACTCGGCCGGCAGCCCCGTGGGCTACAGCCTGCCGCTTTCGCCATCCGGGGGAGCATCCATGATCACACCTCCGCCCTGGCACTTCTCAGGTGAGGTCGTCATGGTCGAGTACCGGGCCGACCCCGCGGCCGCCGCGGCGTTTCTGCCTCAGGGGCTGTCGGCAGGCCCTGACCCGGGGGCCGCGGCCGCAGTGTTCGCCGAGTGGCAGTGGTGCTCGGAGTCCGGGGCGGAGCTGGACGATCCCGCCCGGAACGGCTTCGCCGAGTTCCTGATCCTGCTCGGGTGCTCCCACAACGGCAGGCCGATGGCACGGAGCCCGTTCGTCTGGGTCGACCAGGCCGTGCCGATGGTGCGCGGCTGGGTGCAGGGCATGCCCAAGCAGTTCGGCTCGATACACCAGTCACGGCCGGTCACCGTGGGGCGCGCGGGCCCGCGGCTCGCCCCGGGTGGACGCTTCGCCGGGAACCTGTCGGTCTTCGGCCGTCGCGCGGCCGAGGCCCGCGTCGAACTGACCACCACCACCGACACTCCTCCCACCCTGCACGATGTGCCGCTCGCCCACACGCTCAGCTTCCCGGACTGGACCGGATCCGGGGACCGGACGGACCGGCTGGTGGCGTCCCGGGTGGGCGATGTCGAGTTCTCCGAGATCTGGAAGGGGACGGCGGAGCTGGACCTCTTCGACGTCCTGGGACCCGACTTCGCTTCGCTGGCTCCGGTGGAAACCGGCGACGGCTACGTGTTCTCTTATGCCGAGACTCTGCACGGGGGCTATTCATTGCACGATTGATGTTCTTATACATCCAGTAATGGGGGGGAGCCGCGTGTTACGTATCCATTTCACCGCCGATGAGCTTGCACTGTCGCACTTGTCGGCCGGGCTGAGCCCGATGGCCGAGGGGGTGTTCGGGCTACGCTTGTTCCGCCAGGCCGGCGGTACGAATTTTCATCGGTGGCGCACCGATGTGACCCGAAGACTCGGGTGCTCAGCCCTGACCTACCAGAACATGACGGACACGCCTGAGTCCGTGGATGACCTGCTCAAGCCACTGGGAGGAAGGACGAGGCCCATCGACGAGCGACGCCCGTCGAGCGCTGTGGACGACAGAGCCCTCGCCTCCCTGGTCACTTTCGCCGAGGCGGCCGTTCTCCCGTACTGGAGCGACGTCCAGGGCAGACTCGAAAGATTCCGTGAGACCCGCGGCAGAGTGATCGCCACGAACGGAATCGGCAGCCTGCTGAATTCCCTGCACCCGCGCATACGCTGGAATTCCTCCGTACTGGAGGTGCACGGCCTCCCGGACCGGGACGTCACTCTCGACGGGCGCGGGCTCATGCTCAGCCCTTCCTTTTTCCTGCCCCGTCTCGAATGCGTGTTCATCGAGCACTGGTGGGAAGAGAAGAGCTCCGTCGTGGCCTTTCCGATCAATGTCAGCGGCCAGGTCGATCTCCGGGAGACGCGGAGCTTCGGCACGGACATCCTGGGGGCGCTGGTCGGCCACACGCGGGCCGCCGCCCTGCTGGCGCTGACCGAAGGCCGCAGCACCGGGGAGCTCGCCAAGCAACTGGGGCTCTCCATGGCGGGAGCGAGCAAGCACGCCTCGATCCTGCGGAAGTCGGGGCTCATCACCACCCTGCGCAACCGCAACACCGCGCTGCACGCGCTGACGCCGCTCGGCTTCGCCCTGCTGCGCAGCAGTCAGACCCTGATGGACTCCGAAGCGACCGATATGAACTGCAACCGCCGAGCCTGACGGACGGGCTGGAGGCGCGCGCGGGATCAGTGGACAGATTCGGAACGGACAAGAACGGAGCCTTCCCATGAGCACCAACCCCTTCGACGACCCTGACGGCACTTTCCACGTGCTGGTGAACGACGAGGGCCAGCACTCGCTGTGGCCCTCGTTCAGCCCGGTACCCGACGGATGGTCGCCGGTGCTGAGCGGGACCGACCGGGAGTCGGCGGTGGAGTACGTCAACACCCACTGGACGGACATGCGCCCCCGGAGTCTCAGAGAAGCCCAGGAAGCCGGCTGACCCGCCCTGTCCGGAAACTGCCGCCGGCCGGGTCCGGTCGGCGGCAGTGGGGCGCTACCACCCCCGCACGATGGGAAGATGGCCGTTATGACGATTCGGCTGCTGATCGCGGACGATCAGGAGATGGCCCGCCGGGGGATGCGCCGGATTCTGGAGAGCCAGCCCGGCATGGAAGTCGTGGGTGAGGCCGCCGACGGCGTCCAGGCGCTGGAGCTGGCCCGGGAGCTGCGGCCGGACGTGGCGCTGGTCGATGTCCGGATGCCCCGCATGGACGGTCTGGAGCTGACCCGGTTGCTTGCCGGGCCCCATGCCACCCATCCCGTGCGTGTCGTCGTGGTCACCACCTTCGACCTCGACGAGTACGTGTACCCGGCGCTGCGGAACGGCGCGTCGGGCTTTCTGCTCAAGCGGTGCGGCCCCGTGCTGCTCGTGGAGGCGGTGCGGGCCGCGATGAGCGGTGACAGTCTGATCAGCCCTTCCGTCACCGTGCGGCTGCTCAAGCATGTCAGCGGCCGGTCCCACGACGGGAAGCCGCCGGTGGACTCCCTCACCCAGCGGGAGGCGGAGATCGCCGGCCTGGTCGCCGGCGGAAAGACCAACGCCGACATCGCGGGGGAACTGTTCATCAGCGCCGGCACCGTGAAGACCCACATCGCGAGCATTCAGCGCAAGCTCGGGGTGCGCAATCGGGTGGGTATCGCGGTGCGGGCCTGGGACATGGGCTACGCAACCGGGAAGCTCCCCGGACGGGCCTGACCCGGGGCCCGTTCCCGGGGAGGCCCTCCCGTGCGCCGGCGCCCCCGGGGGCGGCACTGAGGGCGAAGGCCTTCCATGAAGCCCAGGCGCTTCGCCCTCGTCCGTTCGCGAGCCGGGGACGTCGGTACGGCGGCCCCGGCCACCGGTCTCAGGCGTCGATGATGATCGGGATGATCATCGGCCTGCGACGGTAGGTACGGAACGCCCAGTTGCCCACGGAGCGGACGATGAGCTGCTCCAGCTGGACGGCGTCCCCCACCCCCTCCTGTGCCGCGGAGGCGAGGGTCTTCTCGATCACCGGGATGACGGCGGCGAAGGTGGCCTCGTCGTGGACGAAACCACGGGCCAGGAAGTCCGGGGGCTCGACCAGGGCACCGGTGTCGGTGTCGACGATCGCGACCACGGTGAGGACGCCCTCCTCCGCCAGGTTGCGCCGGTCCTTCAGGGTGGCCTCGGTGGCACCGCCGACCGTCATGCCGTCGACGTAGACGTACCCGGCGGGCACCTTGCCGGTGATGGCCGCGCGTCCGTCGACCAGGTCCACCACCAGACCGTCCTCGGCCATGAGGACCTTGTCGGCGTCGACGCCGGTGTCGATCGCGAGGTCGCCGTTGGCCCGCAGGTGCCGCCACTCGCCGTGCACCGGCATGACGTGCCGGGGGCGGACGATGTTGTAGCAGTAGACGAGCTCGCCGGCACTGGCGTGGCCGGAGACGTGCACCTTGGCGTTGCCCTTGTGCACCACGTTGGCGCCCCAGCGGCTCAGCCCGTTGATGACCCGGTAGATGGCGTTCTCATTGCCGGGGATGAGCGAGCTGGCCAGCAGCACCGTGTCGCCCTTCCCGACCCGGATCATGTGGTCACGGTTGGCCATCCGCGACAGCGCCGCCATCGGCTCGCCCTGCGAGCCGGTGCACACCAGCGCCACCTTCTTGGCCGGCAGCTTCTCCAGCTCCTTGACGTCGACCACCAGGCCCGAGGGAACCTTGAGATACCCGAGCTCCCTGGCGATGCCCATGTTGCGGACCATCGACCGGCCCACGAAGGCGACCTTCCGGCCGTGCTCGTGGGCGGCGTCCAGCACCTGCTGGATGCGGTGCACATGGCTGGCGAAGCTGGAGACGATGACCCGACGCGGCGCGGTGCGGAAGACCTGCTCGATAGCGGGCGTCAGGTCACGCTCCGAGGTGGTGAACCCGGGCACCTCGGCATTGGTGGAGTCGGTGAGGAAGAGGTCCACCCCTTCCTCACCGAGCCGGGCGAACGCCCGCAGGTCGGTGATCCGCTCGTCCAGCGGGAACTGGTCCATCTTGAAGTCGCCGGTGTGCAGCAGCAGCCCCGCACCGGTCCGCAGGGCGACGGCCAGACCGTCCGGGATCGAGTGGTTGACCGCGATGAACTCGCAGTCGAACGGGCCGAACCCGCGCCGCTCCCCCTCCGTGACCGTGACCTTCCGCGGCTTGATGCCGTGTTCCTTGAGCTTGCCGTCCAGGAAGGCCAGAGTCAGCCGCGAACCGACCACCGGAATGTCCTGCCGCTCGCGCAGCAGGTACGGCACCCCACCGATGTGGTCCTCGTGGCCGTGGGTCAGGACGATGGCGACGATGTCGTCCAGGCGGTCCCGGATCGCGGTGAAGTCCGGAAGGATCACGTCCACCCCGGGCTGGTGTTCCTCCGGGAACAGCACACCGCAGTCGACGACGAGGAGCTTCCCGCCGTATTCGAAGACCGTCATGTTGCGACCGATCTCGCCCAGGCCACCCAGGGGGATGATCCTGAGCCCGTTCTCGGGCAGGCGAGGGGGCGGTCCAAGTTTGGGATGGGGATGACTCATACTTTGACGCTACCGGAGAGTTTCCCGGTACTCCATTTCCGTCCGGCCGGCCACCAGAATCCTTCCGCAGGGCCACCCCCCGGCATGAGACGAAGGCCAGGCCGTCAAGGGCATCACTCCGCTCCCCCCGGGGGCGGCCAGAGTCCGCGGGAAGGCGGCATACCGGAGTCCCCGCCGGAGACCGTGCGGACGGCGAGGACCTGGTTGACGCCGAGGGCGTTGCGCTCGAAAGAGAGCGCCGACGCCGCCATGTAGAGGCGCCAGACCCGTGCCCGCCCCGGGGACGTCAGAGCCACGGCGTCGTCCCAGTGCGCCTCCAGGTTGGCCACCCAGGCCCGCAGTGTCAGGGCGTAGTGCTCACGCAGGGCTTCGACATCCCGCACCTCGAAGCCCGCCCGCTCCAGGAGCGAAACGGTCCTGCCGAGCGGAGCCAGCTCACCGTCCGGGAAGACGTACCGGTCGATGAACTCGTCCGCGCGGTAGCTCTCCCCGTCGGCCTCCGGGCGGCGGGCGATCTGGTGGTTGAGCAGCCGGCCGCCGGGCCGCAGGAGGCTGTGCAGTGCATCGGCGTACGCGCGGTACTGCGCCGATCCCACGTGCTCGGCCATGCCGATCGAGGAGACGGCGTCATAGGGGCCGTCCTCGATGTGCCGGTAGTCCTGCACCCGGATCTCGATGCGGTCGGTGAGGCCGGCCTCCGCCACCCGCTTGCGTGCCCGGGTGGCCTGCTCCATGGAGAGGGTGACGCCGACCGCGTTCACCCCGTAGTGCTGGGCGGCGTGGAGCACCATCGAGCCCCAGCCGCAGCCCACGTCGAGCAGCCGCTGTCCGGGCCGCAGCGCGAGTTTCCGGCAGACCAGATCCAGCTTCGCCTGCTGCGCGGCCTCCAGGGTGCCCCCGGGTGCCCCACCGTTCTCCCAGTAGGCGCAGGAATAGACCATGGAGGGCCCCAGGACCAGCTCGTAGAAGTCGTTGCCCACGTCGTAGTGGTGACTGATGGCCACGCGGTCCCGGTGCAGGCTGTGCAGGATGCCGTGGCGTCGGACGACCTCCTCCTGCGGCGGCGCGGGCGGCAGCGGCGGCCCGGCGAGCGCGAGCACCTCCCGGCTCAGCCGGAGAGTGTGCGGGTCACGCAGGGCCCTGAGGGCCCGCAGAGCGGCCGGGCCACCCGCGTCCCGGTCCGCAGGCCGGACCCAGATCACCCCGGCGACGCGGTCCAGCGCCTCGTACAGGTCGCCCTCGACATCGATGTCCCCCGCCACCCAGGCCCGCGCGAGACCCAGCTTGCCCGGCTTCCACGCCAGGCGGCGCAGCGCCCTCCGGTGCCGGATGACCAGCGTGGGACCGTCTGCCGGACCCGCCTCGCTGCCGTCCCAGGCGCGGATCCGTATCGGCAGGGGCCCGCCCAGCGCCTGACGGACCAGGGCGGCGAGCCGGTCGGCGACAACGGCCATGACGGATACCTCCGGAACTGCGGACGCGGGAGCGGGACAGCGAACAGGAGACAGAGAAAGTCTGCCGGTTCAGGCAGCTGTACACAGCCTATTTCGTGATATTGCGGAGGTGTTGAGCGCCACGCGGAAGCCCTGTCTCCCTCGGCGGGATGCGCGACCTCCTTGAGGCACGGCGGCCCCGCGTTGTACGACCCGTGCAGCGGAGAGCCGCCGCCGGATCCCTCGTCAGCCAGCCGCGGGCACCCCAGAAGTCCACGGCTCTGCAGAGGGTGGCCAGCGCGCGCTCCCTGGCCGGGCCGCCCCGGGCGTCCCAGCGGTCGCCGAACCACCGGGCGAGGGCCTCAGCGGCTTCCGAAGTGTCCAGCACACCGAGCCGGTTGCAGGAGCCCAGGTGAGTGCCGAGCAGCAGCATGGTGGTCCGGTCGATGTCTCCGGACGACTCGGCCTGGAAGGCGGCGATGGCCTGCCGCACCGTCGGCACAGGGACGGGCGCCGCACGCGCGCGGCCCGCCGCCGGACGCCCCGCGCCGGACCGCCGTCGACCACAAATCGACTCTCTCGTTAGGGTAGGTTCACAGCCGTGGATCCGGACTTCCCCCCTCCGGCTCCGCCCGGCAGCGCCGTCCCTTCCGACGCGGCGCTGCCGTTGCCTCCTCCCGCTCAACGGCGCTGCACCGAGTCGGATTCCCGGGCCTCGCCGTCGGCGGAGGGCCGATGCCAGGTCAGCTGGACCTGGAGATGCCCCTGGGCGCCCGTGCGGGCGAGGACGGCGCCCACCTCGGCGTCGAGCTGGATGCCGAATTCGATCGACACCTCGTCCGGACGCTGGGGCAGATCGCTCATTTTCTGCAGCGCGGAGGCAGCCGCGCTGCGGACGCCCTCGAGAGCGGCCTCGAACGACCCGGTGGCGCGCGCCACCACGTCAGCGGTGCCGGCCGCCTCGACCACCCCCGGCCCGGGACGATCCGTCTCGGCGACCACGGACCCACCGTTGTCCAGCTCGAACCGCAGTAACTCACCCATTGAGCCCCCTCGTTGGCACACCTCGGGGCGCGCCGCCGGAAATGTCACGGCGAACGGTAGCGAAGGCGGTGGCACGATGAGGGGCTTTGTCGCAAAAACCCCGAGCGGATCGGCCGGTTCCGGCCCCTGTGGCTTCCCTGCGCTCTTTCCAGAGAGCAACCCGCAGTCCACTATGAAAAAGAGCACAGGTGTACGACTCCGACCCGGCATCGGCAGACCGTCAGGGGGAAGCAGGAAGTGAGTACTTCTGCGACCGAGTTCGAGACCGATCTCGTCGATCTCAGCCACTGCGGGCTCCGGGAGGTGATGAGCCTTCGTGACCCGCTGGTCGTGGACGCGCTGGACGCTCTGGTCAGGCACCTGCGAGAACGCGCGGCGGTCCAGGCCGACGGTGGCGGCGAGGGGAGTCCGCACCTGGCCACCGGGTGTGCCGGCGACCCGCTCTAGAGCTGCCGGATGCCCAGGTCACCGACCAATTCCGGGCCGAGGCCGGCGCGGCACCGCACGCCGTCGGCCGATCTCGACCGGCTGGCAGCCGGCAGTCTGGGGCCGGACGCGGCTCAGCGCCTCCGGCTCGCCGAGCGCAGCCGCCGACTGCTGATGCTGCGGGCGGTCATGGAGGCAGCGGGCGAGGGAACGGCGGCCCCGCTGCCGCCGCTGCGTGCTGCCATGGAACTGCTGTCCCGTGCGGAACAGGTCCGCCCCGATGTGGTCGCCGGGATCCTCGACCACGCCGGCACCGGCGTGTGGGCGGTGCGCGTCCTGGAGCGGCTCGGCGGGGACGGTGTTCCCGGCCGGGCCACCGAAACGAAAGTCCCCCTGTGGGAGGAGCTCGGCTACCTGCACACCCTGGCCGCGACCGCCGCCCTGCGGGCCGGAGTCGCGGGAACCACCCTGCTGCCGGTCCGGGACGGCGGGATCACGCTGCCCACGCTGGGCCGGATCAGGCTGCCGCCCGCCCTGCTCCGCGCAGTTGCCGGAGGCGGTGCGGCCGTGGCCGGGCTGCGGCTGTCCTCGGCCGGGGCCGGTCCGGCCGTGGTGACCGCCGGCGACCGGCACCTGTGCCTTCCCTCCGACCTGCGGCGGGCGGGCTCCGGATGGCAGCCGCTGCGTTCGGTCTCCTGGCACGTCAGCGAGCGCGCCGTGCCCGTGGCGCTGGAGGACCTCGACCCCTACCGGGACTTCCGCTCCCCGGGACGGCAACCGCCGGCGCTCACCTCCCCGGAGGCCGACCGGTGGGCGGGACTGCTGCGGGAGGCCGGAGCACTGCTGCGGGGACGGCATCCGCGTGCCGCGGGCATGCTGAGCGGCGTGCTGCGCTCCGTGGTGCCGCTGCCGGCGGCGCCGCGCTTCCGGACCGCCAGCGCCTCGTTCAGCGAGGCGTACGGAAGCGCCCTCGTCTCGCTGCCCCGCGATGCCGTGGAGCTCGCGGTCACGCTGCTGCACGAGGCGCGGCACTCCGCCCTCAACGGCCTGGACCATCAGCTGCCGCTGTGCCGGGACAGCACCCCGGAACACGGCCCGCTGCTGCTCTACGCGCCCTGGCGGGGCGACCCGAGGCCGCCGTCCGGCCTGCTGCACGGGACCTACGCGTTCGCCGGGATCGCGGAGTTCTGGCGCACCGAACGTCAGACCCTGACCGGCGCCGAGGCCGAGCTGGCGCATTTCGAGTTCGCCGCGGCGGGTGCGGCCGTCAGGGAGGCGCTGCGCACCCTGCTCACCGGCGACGCTCTCACGTCCCCGGGCCGGCGGTTCGTCGACCGGCTGGCCGCGGAAACCGCCGGCTGGCCGGACGAGGCGGTGCCCGCCCGGCCGCTCGCGCTGGCCCGCTCCGCGGCCGCCGACCTGCGGGCCGTCTGGCGGGCGAGGCACACCCGCCCGCACCACCCCGGCCGGGTGCGGGAGCTCGCCGACGAGTGGCTGCGGGGCACCGACCCCCGGACGGTGGCCGGCGTCTCCTCCCGGTTGCGCTCCCCCGTGCGCTTCGCCTCCCCCGACCCGCGGGACGAGCTGCGGCGGGTGCTGCTCGCGGAACCCGAGGCCCTGACCGCGCACGCCCACGGCGCGCTCTACAGCGCGCGACGGCACCCCGCCCTGGTCTCCGCCGACCTCGCGCTGCTCAGCGGAGCCCTGGGCCGGGCGGCCCGGGGCTACCGCAGCACACTCCTGGAACGCCCCGGCAGCGCCGCCGCGTGGGCGGGACTCGGGCTGGCGCTGGGCGGAAACGGGGACCGGGCCGCCGCCGGGGCCCTGCTGCAACGGCCCGAGGTGGTCCGGGCCGTCTGGCAGCAGGCCGCCGGACGGAGCAGCAGACCGCCCGATCCGGTGACGGTCGCCGACTGGATCGGGCGGATCCCCGGGATGTGCGAGCGGCCGTGAGCACCGGCCCTCAGAGCGGGATGGGATCGATGTCGCAGTTCGCCGGTCTGCCTTCGGCGGCGGCGGCGGTGGCCGGATGCTCCGGGCCGAGAGTCCGCCGATAGCGCTCCAGCGTGGCGGCCAGCAGCGCGTCGGCCTCCTCGCCCCTGCCCAGCTGACGCAGCCCGAGCGCCAGGTTGACGGCGGCCGCGGAGGTGCCGGGATGGTCCTCGCGCACCTGCCTGCCCTGTTCCAGGAGGCGGGTACTGAGCTCGACGGACTTCTGCACCTCGCCCAGCTCGTACAGGTCGACGGCGAGGTTCGTGGCGCAGGCCAGCACGTTCGGATGGTCGGGCCCGAGCGTCTCCTCCATGGAGGCCCTGGCCTGCTCGTTCAGCTCCTTGGCCTCCAAGCTGCGGCCGAGGAGCCGGAGACCCACCGCGTGGTTGACCTGGGCGGCACGTGTGTGGGGGTGTTCCGGCCCGAAAATCTGGTCGTATCTCTTGCATGACTGCTCGCTCAGCTCCACCGACCGGTGCAGCTC
Organism: Streptomyces sp. ACA25; assembly: GCF_028200735.1. Classification (GTDB taxonomy): domain Bacteria; phylum Actinomycetota; class Actinomycetes; order Streptomycetales; family Streptomycetaceae; genus Streptomyces. Next base: position 186,524 of record NZ_JAQKPV010000006.1, on the reverse strand, counting down.
TCCGCTGTAGCGCACGTCGACGGAGTGGGCGAGCAGGGTGGCCAGTGTTTGGGGGTAGTTGTCGCCGTAGCGTCTGCGCAGCTGCGACAGCACCTTGGTGGACAGCTCCCTCGCCTCGTCGTGCCGCCCCGCCCGCCGCTCGGTCACCGCCAGGCCGCGGTAACTGGCCAGCGTGCTGGGGTTGGTGGCCCCGTAGTTGTACTCGTAACGGCTGGACACGTCCTTCTGCAGGTCCCGGGCTTCGAGGTAGCTGCCGATGCCCTGCAGGTCGAGGACGATGGCCGCGAGGGTGGACAGGGTGGACAGGGCGTTCTCCCCGAGCTCCTCCACCTTCCGGCGGTGGGTGTCCCGGTCCATCTCCAGCGCCTCGTCGTACGAACCGGTGAGCCGCAGATTGAGCGCCACCCGATGCGCCACGATGAGCGTGGAGATGTCGTTCGGGCCGAACAGCCGCCGGGTCGCCTCGAAGGTTTCCTGGTCGAGCTCCAGGGCCCTGCGGAACTGCCCGCGCATCCGGAGGTCCCAGGCGAGCATGCTGGTGATCTCCAGAGTGGCCTCGTGCTCGGGACCCAGCGTCTCGGTCATCAGCCGGCGCGTCTCCGCGTCCAGATCGTAGGCCTGGCGGTAGAGGCCGAGCACCCGCAGCGCGTCGGCGTGGAGCTTCGCGGCCTGCAGTACGTGCTCGTTGCGCTCCCCCTCCACGGTGCGCCAGCTGCGGTGGGCGCGTTCGGCCAGCTCCAGGGAGCCCGCGTGATCCCCCCAGGAATACATGTAGGTGATCATGTTGAGGACGAGCTGCCGCACCCAGGGATCGGTGGAGTGCACCGCGCCGCTGGCGAGGACGTGCGGCAGGAGCTCACCGTACTGCTGCCACTGGTGCGAGGCGGTCGGCTCCCCGGGATCCCCCTTGGCGAGCAGCCCGTGGGCGCCGTTGCGCATCTGTGTCTTCAGCGCGTCGGGCATCTGGGTGATCAGCACCCGCTGGACCAGCCGGTGGAGCTGGATGGTGTTGGTGCTGTGGTTGATCCGGGCCAGCGCGTACCGGTTGATCTCCCGGATGGCGCGGCTCAGCCGGATGGGGTCGCTGAGCGCGGCGGCGAGCTCGGGCGGCACGGGGGCGTCCCGGACCCCGGTGAGCAGCCGCCGGGAGATCGGCTCGGGGGCGAAAAAAGCGCACACCTGGAGGAGTTGCAGCGCGGCGGGGTGATTCCTGCGAAGCCGCTCGAGGGAGACATTCCAGGCCGCGGCGACCGACCGCGGGTAGTCCACCGGCGGATCGCTCAGTCCCAGTTCGGACGCCTGCTGCTCGAAGAGGCGCAGGTACTCGTCAGCAGGCATGCCGGTTTCGGCCAGCCACACCGCAGCCTGCTCGACCCCCAGGGGAAGGTCTCCGAGGGTTTCGGCCAGCCGGTCGGCGGTCCCGTCGTCGAGGCTCGGCGCGCGCAACTGGAGGAGCCGGCGGCTCTCCTCGCGGGTGAAGACGTCCACTTCCAGCGGGCGGGCCGCGGTCGCCCACCGGGCGTTGCGCGAGGTCACCAGGATGCGCCCGGAGCCGTTGGTGGGAAAGAACTGACTCACCTCTCTGGGGTCCTCCGCGTTGTCGAAGACGAGCAGCCAGTTCTTGTAGGGCTCGCCGACGCGGAGCGCCTCGATGACGGCGGGCACGGCCGTGCTCGCCTCGCCGCCGCCCGTCTGCAGGCCGAGGCGGGCGGCCAGCTCGACGAGGACCTGCCGGATCTGCTGCGGCTGCTCGGCCGGGATCCACCAGATGACCTGGTACTCGTGCAGGTGCCGGTAGACGTACTCCACGGCGAGCTGGGACTTGCCGACCCCGCCCATCCCCTGGAGCGCCTCGGGCAGGACCGCGGTGGTCCCCTGTTGCAGACGCTGGTGCAACTCGTCCAGCAGCGCACCGCGGCCGGTGAAGGCGCGGTTCCGCGGGGGGACATTGCCCCAGACGGGCGGCGGTTTGCGCGGCCCGCCACCTCCTGGCCCGGCGGGGCCGGACTGCTGCACGCCCACGGACACGTTCCCTCTCTCTCCGGACGGTCCGGCATCCTCGTCTGCCTCCGCGGGGGCGGCGGCGGGTTCCGGGCCGTCCAAATTATCACTCGGCGTATCTGCTCCGACACCAGCTTCACCGGTGCGGTCCGTTCCGTCCACGACCCCCCGCCCGCCCGCCCCGGGGGCCGGTACGGTCTCCTCCGCGATCCGCGCCGTGTCCTCCTCGGCCAGCCGGCCGCCGATCTCGGCCGCGAGGACGGTGAACTGCCCGTCGAGCGCGGTGAAAGCGGGAAGGGCCGGCTCGAGCCACGGGCGCAGGCGGGCCAGCGGGAGCCGGTCCGCCTCGCTCGGGTCGGCGACCAGCGCCTGCAGGCGGCGCAGGGACGCGCCGTCCGTGCCGGGCATCACCTCCGCCAGGTGTCCGAAGGCGACCCTCATGGCCCGGGCCGTTTCCCCCCGGGTTCCCTCGGCCAGCAGCTCCTCGCGCACTCCCTCGGCGAACTCCAGCTCGACCCGGGCCGGGCGGGGCACGCCGGGGTCCGGTCCGGCACTGCGCAGCAGCCCGCTGAAGAGGAGCTCCGCGAGGTGCCAGGTACGGGCCTCCGGCGCCAGCTCCCGGCTCAGGAGCTGAAGAAGCGTCAGGTTGACCGGCACGGCCGCGCACAGCAGGGCCAGCCGGTAGGCGGTCGGTGACAGCCGGGCGCGCTGCGCCCGTACCAGATCGGCCGGCGGGGTCCGGGCCGCGGCGATGCTCCACGACGCCGGCAGGAACACCGGGCTGTCGGCGGAGGCCGGAACGGTCCGGGTGACGTAACCGGTGAGGGCGTCGCCGCTGACGAACCGGGCCCAGCCGTGCAGCGCCTCGGGAGTGAGCTCGAGCACGGGCACCGGCACCGCACCCGGCCGGTCCGGGTACCACGGCCCCGCTCCGTCGTCCGGCGGGAAGGCGAAGTCGTCGGCGGCCCGGGACCACCGGCTGTTGGCGACGGCCGGGCCCGGACTGGTCAGCCGGGCCCGGCGCGGGACGGTGGCCATCCGCGGCCACAGATGCTCCGGCAGCACGCTCACCACCGCGGTCGGGGCGTGCTCCGCCCACGCGGCGATGCGCCGCAGACCGCTTCCGTCGCTCCACCGGCTCTCGTGCAGGTCGGTGAGGACCAGCACCATGTGGCGGCCGGGTGGGCCGGCCCGCAGCGCCACCGCGTCCCCGGGCGACCAGCGGTGCAGCCGCACATCCCGGAAGGCCCCGGATCCGCCCAGCGCGGCCGCGAACCGCTCGGCGGTCCGGGACCACAGCCGCATCGAGCCGCGGGAGTCCACCACCAGGGACACCGACAGGCGGCGTTCGGTGCCCGGCCGGAACCGGGGCAGCCATACACCGTACTCGGCGGCCGAGGCAGCGGTCGCCTCCTCGTCGAGGACGGGGGCGGACGGGGACACCAGCCGGCGCCGCAGCGGCCGCAGGGCCTGCTCGACCGCGCGGGCCCGGCCCGGGCCGGGGTCCGCCGCAGGCCGCCGGACCAGGACCGCCGGCCGGACGTCTGTTCCCGGGGTGAGGAGCGGGCCGGAGATCGGACCGGGAAGGTCCGGGCCCGGCTCGCCCCCCGTCCGCACCCACGGCTCCGGCCCCGGCTCCGGGCCGTCACGCGGTTCGGGGTCCACCGGCTGCCCGGCGGGCCCCGGGTCCGCGGACAGCTCCGGCTCCGTGACCGGGCCGGGCTCCGGAACATCCGCGCCGGGGGCTTCCTCCGCACTGTCCGGGACGGGGCCGCCGGGCTGCGCCGCCGCCTCCCGCAGCAGCCGCTCCCGCTGGGCGGCGAGCCATACCGCCTCCCCCGCCTCGTACCACAGGGGGTCAGCGCGCTTCCCGGCGCGCGGGGCGGTACCCGGCACCGTGCTGCTCCCCAGGCCGTTCGGCGAGGGCGGCTGAGTCATCCAGGGCCAACTTCGTCGAGCCGCTGCCACAGGGCGTGCAGGAGGCGGTCCCAGGCTTCCTGGCCGGGGCCCGTGGGAGCAGTGCGCAAGTACTCGGAGTTGAGCAGCTGGTCGGCGGCGAGCGTCCCGGTCACCCGGGACCGGGCGAGGAAGTCACGGATCATCGCCGCCCGTTCGTCCCCCGCCCCCGCCCCGAACTGCGCCGCCAGGATGGCGGCGAGCCTCCGCTCGTCCGGCGGGGGCATGTCCAGGCACAGGCAGCGGCGCAGCAGGGGCGGGGGCAGGCTGCGTTCGCCGTTGCTGGTGATGACCACGACGGGGAAGGCACGGCAGCGCACCGCGCCGTGGCGGATGACGGCCGTCCCTTCGGGGTCGTCGGTGTGGACCTCGGCCTCCGGCAGCCGGGAGCGGACCCGGGCGAGCTCCGGAATGCGGAACTCACCGTCCTCGAAGGCACCGAGCAGGTCGTTGGCGAGATCCGTGTCCGCCTTGTCGAACTCGTCGATCAGCAGGACCCGCGGTGCCTCCCGGGGGAGCAGCGCGGTGCCCAGCGGGCCGAGCTGCACGAAGTCACCGATGCTCCGGGTGCCGTCCGTGTCCGCCGCTTCCGGGCCGGCGCCGTCCGCCTCCGGTAACCGGCCGTCCGGGCCGGGAAGGCCCCGCAGCGCGCCGCGGGCCGCGGCGTCCTGCACCCGCCCGATCGCGTCGTAGCTGTAAAGGCCCTCGGTGAGCGTGGATCTGCTGGTGATCGTCCAGCGCAGGACCTTTCCGAGCCCCAGCTCCCGGCTGATCCGGTAGGCCAGGCTGGACTTCCCGATACCGGGCGGACCGGTCACCAGCAGCGGCCGGCGCAGGAACATCGCGGCGTTGACCATGTCGGCCTCTTCCGCGGCCGGCGCGTGCGCGTCGCCGGGCACCCCCAGCCGGCGCCGGGTCTCGGCCTCGTCCGGCGGCGGCGGGCCGGAAATCACCGGACCGCCGTCGAAGTCGCGCCACGGGGGTGGCGGGGGCAGCACCTCGGCAAGCGGGCGTGCCTCCTCGGAGGGAACTCCCGTGCCCCGGTAGATCCACCAGGCATCGTCCCCGGCGCCGGGCACCGCCGCTGCGCCCTGCGGCCGGTCCTCTTCAGCGTCATCGCCGCTCATGGCCACCGCCTCTCCCGGGATGCGGACGGGTCCGCCGGCGAGCACCCCGCCGGCGTCCGGATGCTGCTCGGTCATCGTGCTGGTCCGGTGACAGGTGCGCCGGCCACCCTCGGCCGGTTCACCTTAGACGTTGCGTCGGGCGGCAGGGTACGAATTCGTGAGACCGGACCGACGGAGCGTCACCGCACCGAATATCAGGTCACCGGCGCCGGAATCTCCGGGAGCCGGTCCGGGTCGTCCCACAGCACGGCGATACGAGAACTGGTGGAGTCCCCGGACTCATAATCCCGCGTCCCGGGAGGCGAGCGCAAGGGCCTGAGCCGCTCCGGCAACTCGCTCAACCGGGCTTCCAGCAGCGCCTCGACGACCGACCGGGCGGGGGCGGCCAGGCTGCCCCGGTGACTCCAGACGAACAGGGGGAGACCGGCCTGCAGGCCGGTGAACAGCTCGTTCCTCCCGTGCTCGTCGTCGGGCGGTGAGCCCAGCGCCATGAGCACGACGTCCGCGTTCTCCTTGAGCCGCGCGTAGAGCTGGTTCCGACGGGCTCCGTCGCCCTGTGCGCAGTGATGCGCGCGGGCGCTGCCGACCCCGCTTCTGAGCACGTCCCAGCGCTCGTTCCACACCCGGTGCAGTTGCAGGGCCTCGATGCGCTCCAGACTGCGCACCACGACCGCGTAGTCCTGCCACAGCGGGGGCCCGCCGTCATCACTGCCCCAGGGCCGGCCGGCCGGGAAGGCTCCGGCCCGGGGCCAGTTCTCCACCGGCTCGTTCATCAGGGAGGCAGGCAGGATGAACTCCAGCACCACCTCCCCCCGGTGTTCCCGCAGCCGGATCTCCTCCCGGTCCACCAGGGCCGCCACGTGCTGCCGCACTTCGGCGCGCGGCACGGTGCGGTCGTCGCGCCGGCGGGGCGCCCACTCCTCGCCGGTGTTCGTCCAGCAGGTGACATGGACGCGTTCGGCGGCGCTGGTGGAGGGATACAGCCGGATCAGCAGATGGGCGGGGCTCCGCGCTGCGTCCCGCCAGCTCCCGGTGTTCCGGCGGGCGTCGTCCAGCACGCGCTGGGCCGCCGTGCTGTCCCCCGCGGAGTCCCGCACCTGACGGCTCACCCAGCTGCGGATCCGGTCCCCCAGCTCCGGCCGCTGGACGGCGGCCAGCTCCTGGAGGAAGCGCATGCTCCGCGAAGCACCGGCGGCGGCCGGCCGGTTGGTGTGCGCCAGCAGCTCGTGCGCGTCCCAGGCGGTGTGCACGCCCCCCGGGAGCGGGCCGAAGGAGTCGCCCGCCACGGCGTGGTAGAGCGCGGGGAGCTCGGGCACCGTCCCGCGGTCCAGCCCGGCCAGCAACCCGGCCAGCTCGCGCCGGCCGGGCTCGTCGAGAACGGGCGGCAGCACCGGATCGACCAGCCCCAGCGCGTGCTGGGAGGGCAGGTCGTAGCCGGCGAGGTGGTGCACGGCGCCGGTCAGCTCCCGCAGACCGGTGTCCACCGTGCCGAAAGCCCGCACCATCGCCACCACATGGACCCGCTTCTCGGACCGTTCCGGCACCGACAGGCGCACTCCCAGCCGGTCCATGGCAAGGGACGTGCACAGCCTGCGGTTCTCGAGGTCGTCCAGCACCGAGACCTTCATCAGCGCGTCGACCAGCCGGACCGGCAGCTCCGCGTCGTCCGCCGCCGGGAGTTCACTCATGGTCGCCCAGCTGCCGTGGCCACGTCCGTCCGGCCAGGTCCGCAAAACGCTTCATCGCGATCGTCTCCCCGTCGATCCTCCGCACGGCCTCCACCAGGGCCGCCGGGCCGTCCTCGAACTCCCCGCACCGGCGCACGGTGTGGAAGAGCTGGAGGTGCGGTCTGCTCTGTCGTGGAATGCTGCCGCTGATCCTGCCCGGCAGGAGCGACAGCAGAGCGGCCCCGCCGTCCGCCCCCACCGCTTCCACCGCCTGCAGGCACTCCACCAGCGGCCACAGCCCGGCCGGAGATGTGCTGCCGGCGGCGGCACTCCCCCCGCCCGCGGCATTCCCGGCGGACAGCGTGCCGAACCGGGTTCCGCGCAGGACGTCCAGCGGAATCATCCAGGCGACCGCGGTGGGACCGGGCTCCCTGGTCTCCAGGACTGCGGCGACCACCCCGGTCACCCGGCTCCGCTCCACGTCCCAGGCCCCGGCGCCGCTGAAGCCCCGCTCCATCCTGGCACCGCCTCCGCCGAGACCGTCGAGCTGCTGCCATCCGGGGTGCGGACCGCCCGCACCGGCCACCCGGGCCCGCGACCACACCCCGGTGGGCACGGCGGGCGGGTGGCCGAACGCCGCCACCTCGAAGCCCGCCCGCAGGCCGCAGCCGCCGGTCGGCGCGGGCTCCGGCCCCGGGGGCAGCGGCTCCAGCAGCCGCAGCACCGCGAGGTCTCCCGCCGGCCCCGAGCGCAGCCAGCCGTCCTCCGCCACGCGGGCGCGCAAGGGCGCGTCTCCCTCCGGGGCGGCGGGAAAGTCCACCAGCACCGTACCGTCGGGCGCCACCGGGGTACGGGGGGTCCGCAGCGCCGCCTCCACGACGTGCGCACACGTCAGCAGCCGTCCCCCCGGCACCAGCACAGCGGCGCCCACGATGTCCGTACCCGGGCGGCCGCGGATGCGGGCACGCCAGGAGAAGGCGGCTCGCGGCGGTGCCCGGTCCTCGTCCTCTGCCCCCACACGCCCCCCTGTGCACCGTGCGGCGACGCGGCGAACACCGCGCCGGTACGACACGTCAGGGTAAGTCGGACAGCCCACGCCTGTCATCAGAAGGTGCGGACTCCCATCGGCCGCGGACGCCCGGTGACCACCGGCCGGCCCGCGGCGGGGAGACTGTGCGGTGCCGGCCCACACCGCCCGGCACCGGGTGCCCCGACCGGGCACCGAAGCCACCAGGACGGGGACTGAACAAGGTCATGTCGCTGCAACCGTACCGCCGCGTGCTCGCCGTTCCCCGGGTGCGGACGTCGATGCTGCTGATGTTCGTCGCCCGGCTGCCGATGACGGCCATGGGCATCCTGCTGACCCTCCACACCGTCGGCACCCTCGGTCGCGGCTACGGGGCGGCCGGACTGCTGGGCACCATGGTGATGGTCGGCAGCGCGCTCGCCGCGCCCACCCTGGGCAGGATGATCGACCGGTACGGGCTGCGCCCGGTGGTCGCCGTCTGCGGCACCTGTTCGGCCGCGTTCTGGGTGAGCGTTCCGCACCTGCCCTACCCTGCACTGGCGCTGATCGCGCTGCCTGCCGGGATGTTCGCCGTGCCCGTGGGCTCCCTCTCCCGGCAGGTGCTCAGCGCGCTGGTTCCCCAGGACCGGCTCCGGGCCGCGTTCTCCCTGGACTCGATCGGGGTGGAGGCCTCGTTCATGATCGGCCCGGCCGCGGGCGTCCTGCTGCTCACGCAGTACTCCTCCAGCACGGCGCTCACCGGCATCGGACTCTGCTTCGCACTGACGTCCACCGCGCTGTTCGTGCTGAACCCCCCGGTCCGCGGCGCCGGTGAGCCGGTGCGCAACCGGAAGGACGTCCGGCCCCCGCTGCGCAGCTGGCTGCACGGCAGGCTGATCGGGACCCTGCTGATCGCCACCGGGGCGCTGTTCACCCTGATCGGTACCGAGATCGCCGTGCTCGCCGCGCTGCGGGAGAACGGGGAGGTCGCCTGGACGGGCGTGGTGATCGCCCTCATGGCGGTGGCCTCGATCGCGGGCGGGCTGGTGCACGGAGCAGTCCGGCGGTCGCTGCCGCAGGGCAAGCTGATGGCGCTGATGGCACTGCTGGTGCTGCCTGTCGGGCTGTTCGCGGATCCCTGGTGGCTGCTGGCGCTCGCGCTCGTCCCGATGAACCTCCTGTGCACCCCGACCCTGGCCTCGACCACCGAGTCCGTCAGCAGGCTCGCCCCCGCCCGGGTGCGGGGTGAGGCGATGGGAATGCAGGACGCGGCGACCCGGATCGGCTTCGCGCTGGGCAGCCCGGCGGTCGGGCTGGCCATCGACCACAGTTCGCCCGGCTGGGGGTTCGTCGCCGCAGGGCTGGGCGGTCTGGCCCTGGCCTCCGTCGGCTTCCTGTGGAACCGGCGGGCGGCGGCAGCGGCACCCGTGCCCGACCTCGCCGGCGCCGGCTGACCCGGGTGGGACGGGCGCACTCCCGCCCTCCGCGGCGGCCGGACGTCTCCCCGTCCGGCGGCCGGTCCCCCGGCCGTCGGGAGAGCCGGCCGCTCGGGACGCCGCTCGACGGGCTTCAGCCGCCCAGCAGGTGAGCGACCACGTCGGCCGCGGAGCAGTCGTCGGAGGGCAGCCCTTCCAGACAGCTGAGGTCCTGTCCGAGGGTCACCAGGGCCGGTTCGGCGTAGCCGTCGGACCGGTGCTGGCCGAGCCCGATGTCCGCGGTGAGCGCGTTGCACAGGCAACGGCGCCCGGCCGTGTCCTGCTCCGCGCCGCCCTTGCGCACATAGGCGTCGACCGGTTCGGCGGCGCAGCGGTAACCGACCGAGCCGGCCGGTGACAGGTAGGGGGTACGCAGGTATCCGAGGTCACAGAGCCGGGGGCGCTCCTGGTAGGTGTCCGGCTCCGAGAGGGTCTCCGGCAGCCCTGCCACCTTGAACGGGAACCCGGCAGGGGAGGTGTCGGGGGCGTTGAGCACGGTCAGCGTGCCGAGCGCCGCCCGGTCCCTGACCTGCCGCCGCAGCGCCGGGTCCAGGCCCGACTCGCGGCACAGGGCGAAGACCGTCCCGGCCTGGATCCCGGTGGCCCCGGCCGCCCGGGCCTCGGCGAGCCCTTCGGGGGTGCCGTAGCCGCCGGCCAGCCAGAACGGCAGCCCGAGGCGGGCCACACCGGCCAGGTCGAGGGCGTCCCTCGGCCCGTACACCGGCTCGCCGGTGCCACTGAGCCGCATCCGGCCGCGGGGCGGGGCGCTGTGACCGCCGGCGCTCGGCGTCTCCAGGACGAAACCGTCCGGACGGGTGGCCGGGGACCGGCACAGGTAGGTGGCCAGCACGGTGGAGGACACGATGGCCAGCATGCGGGGGCGGCGCAGCGGCTCCGGCAGTGCCCCGGGCCGGGTACCGGCCGGGGTGCCGATCCGGTCGACGGGGTCGAACGTGAGGATGTGGCGCTCCTCGCTGCCGCTGACGGTCACCGACAGTTCCGCGGGCGCGTGCCGGGCCAGGGCGTCCAGCAGGGCAGGGATCTCGCTGGGGATTCCCGCACCCATCAGGACGTAGTCCACGCCGGCGAGCATCGCCCCGTACGCAGCGGCCGGAGTGGCGAGCTGCACCTTCTCCAGGTAGTTGATGCCGACCGGGCCGTCGTGTCCTTCCCGGGCCAGCCACACCTCGGTGAAGTTGCCCGCCACGGTCAGCTCGTCGCGGGCCCGGTGCGGGCGCAGTCCCAGCCGGGGCACCGGGCGGAACGGGCGGCCCGGGGCGATGCCGCCGGACACGAAGTACCGGCGCAGGATCCGCTCCGCCACCTCCGGGTACGGGAAGTGCGCCAGGGCACGCCGCAGGTCACCGCCGGGGTCACCGCGCTGCAGACGGCGCGCCAGGGTGGTGTCCAGGGCCACCCCGGACACCACTCCCAGCTGCCCCGTCCGGGCCACGGCCGCTGCCAGCCGCCACCCGGAGACCCCGATCCCCATACCGCCCTGGATCACGGCCGGTGCGGGCCTCTCCTCAGGCACGCCGGTCGCGTTCGGTGGCGGCCCAGGTGAGCAGGTCGAGGCCGGCGTCCTGGGCGGCGGCCCGCGTGGTGAGGATGCGGTCGATGTCCGCCTCGGGGAACGTCTCGACCATGATGGAGAGCCCTTCGCAGTCGCTGACGTGCGGCAGGATCTCGCGGGTCAGCTCCACCCCGCGGGCGGCCTGCGCGGGGGTGAGCGAGGCCAGGGAGCTGAGGCCGAGGAGTTCGCGCGCGTTGCGGATCGCCCCGTCGTGGTCGGCGAGCAGCTTCTCCACGTAGGTGGTTCCGAAGATGTGCACCAGCTGCGGGTACATCGCCTCTTCCTCGTACCGGAAGTGCGGGCCGGTGGCCTCGGCCACGGTGCCGACCAGCGCGCGGACCCGTGCGATGTCCTGCTTGCCGAACGCGTCGACCAGTTCGAGCAGCAGGTCGCGGACCTGCCGGTGTTCGGCGCTGAACGCCTCGGTGAATTCCTTCAAGGCCGTCATGAGTCGCCCTTCTCCTTCGTGCGAGGACGTCGGCGGCAGTGGGAATCCGGGCAGGCAAACCGGTCTCCGGAGCCCCAAAGGCTGACACTCCGTGACTCTCGTCCCACGACCGCACCGCCCACAGGGGCCGTTGGTCCCGGCGGAAGGCCCACCGGGGGCACTGCGGCGGGCCGCGGCAGGGCCGTTGGGCCCCTTCTCCGCACGGGGCCGGACGGCCCGCCGCCCGCGCGGCACGCCGGTTGTAGCTTGGGGTGGAGGGCCCGCGGCACGTCGCGGCCCTCCGTCCCGCAGCCCCGCCCCCACCGAGGACTTCCATGGCTCCCCGTACCCGCACCCGCACCGTTTCCGTCTCCGTCGCGGCGCTGCTCGCGACCGCGCTCGCCGCCTGCTCCGGAGGATCCGGTCCCGAAGCCTCCCCGGACGCCGGCGCGGAGCCGGACGCCGGGCCCACGGCCGAGGCGGCGGCGGTCAGCCACGTGCACGGCCTGGGCATCGACCCGGCGGACGACACCCTGTACGTCGCCACCCACGAGGGCGTGCTGGCCGTCGACGAGGACGGCGGGTGGGAGGTGGTCAGCGACGAGGCCGACTACATGGGCTTCGCCGTGGCCGGGCCCGGGCACTTCCTCGGCAGCGGCCATCCGGCGGCCGGCAGCGACGAGCCGTCGAACCGCGGTCTGCTGGAGTCCACCGACGCCGGACGTACCTGGGAGTCCCGCTCGCTGGGCGGCGAGGCCGACTTCCACGCCCTGGAATACGCGCACGGCACGGTGTACGGGTACGACAGCGTCACCGGCATGCTGCGGGTGAGCGAGGACCACGTGCAGTGGCAGGACCGGGCGCAGGTCCCGGTGGTGGACATCGCCATCGCCCCGGAGGATCCGGACATGGTGCTGGGCACCACCCAGGAGGGTGTCGTCACCAGCCTCGACGGCGGCGAGACCTTCGGTGCCGGTGCCCAGCCCGTGCTGATGCTGCTGTCGTGGGCCGAGCAGGACGCCCTCTACGGTGTCGACCCCGCCGGAGTGGTGTTCCGCAGCCCGGACGGCGGCGCGGAATGGAAGGAGGCCGGCACTGTTCCCGGGGGCCGGCCCCAGGCACTGGCCGCGGTCGACGCGGACCGCCTGCTGGTCGCGGGCCAGGACGGCGTCCACGAGTCGCTGGACGGAGGCCGCACCTTCACCCAGCGGCTGGCACTCACGGCGCGCTGAGACGCCCGCACCGGGGCCCGGCACCTTGTGCGGGGCCCCGGCACATCGCGCGCCAGAAGGGCTCAGAAGGGCTGGAAGCGGAGGTACACCAGCAGGGCGATCACCGCGTACCAGGCTCCGAGGATCACCCAGTGGGTGTCCAGCACCCACTGCAGCGCCTTCCGGCCGCGGTCGGGCACCGGGATGATCCGGTGCTCCAGGTTGTGCAGGGTCACGTACCAGAACAGCGGGATCACGATGATCCACACGACCACGCAGTAGGGGCACAGCTTGTTCAGCTCGTAGAGCGACTGCTGGATCAGCCAGTGGACGAAGAGCAGCCCGGCCACCGTGCCGGTCTGCAGCGCGAGCCAGAGGACGCGGTGCAGGCGGGCCCCGCCGAGTACGGCGGCGCCCAGGGTGGCGACGACGGCGAAGGCGCCCAGCCCGAGGAGCATGTTCGAAAACCCGAGCAGGCTGCCCTGCCAGCTGGTGAGAAGGCCACCGCAGCCGACGACATCGTTGATGTCGCACGCCGGAACGTACGACGGGTCGGCTCCCAGCGCGTCCGCGTCCACCGTGAGGCGGAACGCGGCCAGCCAGCCGATGAGGCCGGTGATCAGAAGCACCAGGCCCGTCCGCCGGCCGGCTCCGACCCCGTCGGCGGGGCCGGGCGCGCCGGGGTCCGGGACCCGGAGGTCCTCGGCCGTGCCGCCGTCGGTTCCTGCCAAGGGCTCCCCGGGCGGGCCGGTGCCGGGCGGGCCGTCGGGCGTCTCCCCGGCCGGCCCTCCGGCGGGTGCCGCGCGGAGGCTGTGCCGCCGCACGGCCGGGGACCGCGCCCCGCCCGCGAGGGAGTCGGGCGGACCTGCGCCTGCCTCACTCTCCATGGCGGCCACGCTAGACCGGCGGCAGGAAGCGGTCGCGAGGGCCGAACGGCCCCGGCCCGGTCCCGACCGGCCCTGGAGCGGACTCCCGGGGTGCCCTGGGTGGCCCCGGTGTCCGGGCCCTTCGGCCGGGCGGGTCGCGGCAGGTCTCCTGCCAGGCTGACGTGACCCGTCCCGGAGGTACGTCACCGTGCACAAGCAGCAGCCGGCACTCGCCCGGTCCCGCGGCCCCGCAGCCCTCACCGCGGCGCGTGCCGCCGCCGGAAGCGTCCGGCCCCGCTCCACCGCCCCGGCCCTCGCCGGCCGCGCGGTCCGGGCACAGCGTCAGGACGTGGACGACAAGCCGTTCATCGTGATCTGGGAGTCGACCCGGGCCTGCCCGCTGGCCTGCCGGCACTGCCGGGCGGAAGCCGTGCCGGACCGGGATCCGCTGGAGCTGGACACCGCCGCCGCCAAGGACCTGCTGCACCAGGTCGCGGACTTCGGGCGGCCCGCCCCGCTCTTCGTGATCACCGGGGGAGACCCGTTTCAGCGGCCCGACCTGCTGGAGCTGATCGCCTACGGGACGGAGCTGGGCCTGCGGGTCGCGGTGTCCCCGTCCGGCACCCCGACCCTCACCCCGGACAGCCTGCGGGCCGTGCACGAGGCGGGAGCCTCCGGCCTCTCCCTGAGCCTGGACGGCTCCACACCCGCGCTGCACGACGGTTTCCGGGGCGTGCCGGGGGTGTTCCGCTGGACGCTCGACGCCTGGGACGCCGCCCGGGAGCTCGGGATGAAGGTGCAGATCAACACGACCGTCGCCCAGCACAACCTGGACGACCTCCCGGACATCGTGCGGCTCGTCCAGGAACACGGGGCGATGCTGTGGAGCGCGTTCTTCCTGGTGCCCACCGGACGTGGCCGCCAACTGGCCGGACTGTCCGCGCGCGAGGTCGAGGACCTGCTCAACTTCGTGTACGACGTGGGTCTCACCGTGCCGGCGAAGACCACCGAGGCACACCACTTCCGCCGGGTGGCCCTGCAGCGCCGGGTACTGGCCGAGCGGGGCGAGGACCACGTGGCGGTTCTCGGACTCGGGCCCCTGTACCGGGGGCTTCGTGACCGGGCCCGGTCGCTCGGCCTGCACGCGCCCGTCCGGCGGGCCCGGCGCCCGCCGCTGGACGTCAACGCCGGCCGTGGCTTCGTCTTCGTCTCGCACCGGGGGACCGTGCACCCGAGCGGGTTCCTGCCGATGGACGCGGGCAACGTCCGTGAGCAGCCGCTGTCCGGGATCTACCGCTCCTCGCAGCTCTTCACCGGCCTGCGGGACCCTGACCAGCTCGACGGCCGCTGCGGGCGATGCGAGTTCCGCCGGGTGTGCGGCGGCTCGCGGTCCCGGGCCTTCGGGCTGACCGGGAACCCCTACTCGGAGGAACCCTGGTGCGACTACCGCCCCGGGTCCTTCCCCCACCAGGAAGAGCTGGCCGCGCTGCTCCCCGCCGGGAGCCGGGTATGACCGGTCACCCGGCCCTGCCCTCTCCGTCCGGCCCGTCGGCCTCCTCCCCCGCCCCGCCCGGGCCGCACGCCGGTGCGACCGGGGCCGAGGGGACACACCCGCCGAGCCACTTCACCTCCTCCGGCCCGCGGACCCGCCACCTGCGGGCGCATGCCGCCGTGGTCGCCTGGCTGGCCCTGGCGCTGCTGGCGGTCGCCGCGCACGATTCCCTGCCGGTGGCCCGCTGGCTGGCCGTCCACCTGTTCCTGCTCGGCGGGGTGTCCACCGCCCTGATGGTGTGGAGTGAGCACTTCACGGTCGCCATGTGCCATGCCCGGCTCCCCGACCCCCGGTGGAGCGATGCCCGGCTGGCGGGCCTCAACGTGTCGGTTGTCGCGGTGCTCGCCGGGGTCTGGGCCGACCTGCCGGCCGCGATCGCCGTGGGGGCGATCGGCGTGATCGCCGCGGTTCTCGCGCATCTGACGGTGCTGGTCCGGTTGGGCCGCGGCTCACTGGGCGGACGGCTGGGTCCGATCGCCCGGTACTACAAGGCCGGCGCGCTCGCGCTGGTGCTGGGTGCCGCGCTCGGGGCGCTGCTGGCCACCGGCCACGCCGGCGCGGACCGGCAGGCCGGGACCGCACTGGCGCACCTGCACGTCAATCTGCTCGGCTGGATCGGGCTCCCGGTGCTCGGCACCCTGTTCATGCTGTGGCCGACCGTGCTGGGCGTACGCATGGAGGACCGCACGGTCCTGGTGGCACGGCGGGTGCTGTGGCTCGCCGGTCCGGGGCTGCTGCTGACCGCCGGCGCGCTGCTGCTCGGCGCCCGCTGGCCGGCCGTCGCCGGTCTCGCTCTCTACGCCGCCGGGACGGCGTGGGCGGCCTCGCTGTTCCTGCGGACGGCGGCGCTGCGCGCTCCGCGTTCCGGCGCGGCCTGGATGCTGGCCGCGAGCACCTGCTGGCTGCTGGTGGCCGTGGCCGCCGATCTGCTGCTGATGGCCACCCGTGAGCCGGCCGTCCTGCTCGGTGACCTGGACTCGCTGGTCCCGGTTCTGCTCATCGGCTTCGTCGGCCAGGTGCTTCTGGGTGCCATGAGCTATCTCCTGCCGATCGTCCTCGCGGCCGGCCGCCCGGACTCCCGGACCGCGCTCACCGGCATTCTGGACCTGGGGTGGCCGGTCCGCCTCGCTCTGCTGAACGCCGGAGTCCTGCTGCTCGCACTGCCGCTGCCGGCTCCCGCCGGTGCGGTGGGCTGGGCACTCGTTCTCGCCTCCGGAGCCGCCTTCCTCGCCCTCACCGCCACGGTCCTCGCCCGCCGGGCGGGGACTCCGGCCCCCGGTTCGACGGATGCCGGGGACCCGCCCGGCGCGGAACGGCCCGCGACCGGCCGGCTCGCCCCACTGGTCGGTGCCGGGCTGGGGGTGGTCCTCACCGTCCTCGCGGTGCTGGTGGCCAACACCCCGGGCGGGCAGCCGGAAGCGGGCGGGGCGCAGAACACGGCCGCCGCCGGGGCGGCCGGGGCCGGCACCGGCGAGGTCCGGACGGTCGAGGTCTCGCTCCGCGGCATGTCGGTCATCCCCGACCGTCTGGAGGTGGAGCCCGGCACGGAGCTGCGGCTGGAGGTCACCAACGACGACGCGCACCCGCACGACCTGCTCATCGAGGACGGGCCGGCCACCCCGATGCTGGGCTGGCTGGAGAGCCACACGCTCGACCTGGGTCCGGTCACCGCCGACCTCGACGGCTGGTGCACGGTGCCCGGCCACAAGGCGGCAGGCATGACCATGAGGATCGAGGTGGCGGGCTCCGCGGAACCGGCACCGGCGGAGCCGGAGCATGCCGGTGGTCACGGCACGGGCGACAGCTCCCCCGGCGGGCTGAACCTCGCCGCGGAACCGTCTCCCGGCTGGGAGCCGCTCCCCGCCGCGCTTCCCCCGGCCCCCGGGGGGCGCGTCCACGAGGTCGAACTCCGCGCGGTGGAGGCCGATGTCGAGGTGGCACCCGGGGTGGTCCAGCAGATGTGGACCTTCGGTGGCACGGCCCCCGGCCCCACCCTGCGCGGGACGATCGGCGACACCTTCGAGATCACCCTGATCAACGACAGTGAGCTCGGGCACGGCATCGACTTCCACGCCGGGGCGCTGGCCCCGGACGAGCCGATGCGCACCATCGAGCCCGGTGAGGAGCTGGTCTACCGCTTCACCGCCGAGCACGCGGGGGCCTGGCTGTACCACTGCAGCACTCCCCCGTTGCTCCAGCACCTCGGCAACGGCATGTACGGCGCGGTCATCATCGACCCGCCGGATCTTGACCCGGTGGACCGGGAGTACGCCTTGGTCGCCTCCCAGCTCTACCTGGGGACTCCGGGCAGCGAGGAGCAGGTGGCCAAGATGCGCGAGGCCCGCCCGGACGCCTGGGTGTTCAACGGCGGCGCCGGGCAGTACGCCCAGGCCCCGCTGACCGCCCGGGCCGGGGAGCGCGCGCGGTTCTGGGTGGTGGCCGCCGGTCCCAGCGACGGCATCGCCTTCCACATCGTGGGCACCGTGTTCGACACCGTCTACAAGGAGGGCGCACACCTGCTGCGGCCCGGGGACCCGGGCGGCGCCCAGGTGCTCGATCTGGCCGCCGCGCAGGGCGGGTTCGTGGAGACCGTGTTCCCCGAGGCCGGAAACTACCCGTTCGTCGACCACGACATGCGCCATGCCGAGAACGGTGCGCTCGGCATCGTGGCGGTCGAGCCGTGAGCGAGGTCGGGCCGTGGGCCGTGGTGCGGTTCCTCCACGTCGCCGGAGCGGCGCTGTGGGTCGGCGGACAGCTGGCCCTGACGCTGGTGATCCTCCCGCTGGCCCGCCGGATGCTGACGGCCGAGGCGAGGGCGGGGTTCGTCCGGGCGGCGGGGCGCCGGTTCGGGATGCTGACCGGCGCGCTGTTCCTGCCGCTGCAGCTGGGCACCGGGGTGGCGATCGCCTGGCACAAGGGGGTGACCTGGGCGTCCCTGGCCGAGCCGGGCTACGGGCGCACCCTGGCCGCCAAGCTCGGCCTGTTCACCGCGGTGATGATCGCGGCGGCGGTGCACGGCTGGGCGTACAGCCGGGGGCGTCCCGAACTGGCGCGGGTGCTGGCCGTCACCTCGCTCGTCGGCTCGCTCGGTGTCGTGCTGCTGGCCGCGGCGCTCCCCGCCACGTGAGCGCGGCCCGGTCCCGGCTGGAACCGGGATCGGGCCGGGTGCGCACCGCGGTTTCCTCCGGACCCTGCCCACACGGCACCTTCCCGTACCCCCACCCCCTTTCGGTGTGACACTCTTACTGTCACACCGAAGTGGGAGGTCGGATGAGCGACGGACACACGGCCCCGGGCGCGGAGCCCGGCGACGGCCCGCTCGCGGGGGTGCGGGTGGTCGAACTGGCCGGCATCGGTCCGGGCCCCTTCGCCGCCATGCTGCTGGGCGACCTCGGCGCGGACGTGGTCCGCGTGGACCGGCCGGGCGGCGCCGGGCTCGGACTCCCCGCGGACCGGGATGTCACCAACCGCAACAAGCGGTCCGTCGTGCTCGACCTCAAGACGGCCGACGGCCCGGGGCTCTTCCTGGACCTCGCCGGGCGCGCCGACATCGTGCTGGAGGGTTACCGTCCGGGCGTCGCCGAGCGGCTCGGAGTCGGGCCCGAGGAGTGCCGGGCGCGCAACCGCCGGCTGGTCTACGGCCGGATGACCGGCTGGGGCCAGGAAGGGCCGCTGGCCGACCGGGCGGGCCACGACATCGGCTACCTCGCCGTCACCGGGACCCTCGGCATGATCGGCCCCGCCTCCGGACCGCCGTCCGTGCCCGCCAATCTGCTCGGCGACTACGCCGGGGGCTCCCTGTACCTGGTCGTCGGCGTCCTGGCAGCCCTGCACCACGCCCGCGCCACCGGACACGGCCAGGTCGTCGACGCCGCCATCGTCGACGGCGCGTCCCACCTCTCCACCATGCTGCACGCGATGCTCGCCGCCGGGGCCTGGCAGGACCGGCGGGAGGCCAACCTGCTGGACGGCGGCTGCCCCTATTACGCCGTCTACCGGACCGCGGACGGCGGCTACATGGCCGTCGGGGCGCTGGAGCCGCGGTTCTACGCCGAGTTCGCCGCCCTGCTCGGCCTCGGTGAGAGCGCCCCGGACCGTGAGGACACCGCCCGCTGGGACGAGCTGCGCGCCCTCATCGCCGCCCGCTTCCGCACCCGCACCCGGGCGGAGTGGACGGCCGTCTTCGAAGGAACCGACGCCTGCACCGCGCCGGTGCTGTCGCTGCGGGAAGCGGGCAGCCATCCCCACCTGGCCGCCCGCGGCACCTTCACCGACCACGGCGGTGTTCCCCAGCCGGCCCCGGCGCCCCGCTTCTCCGTCACCCCCGGCACGCTCCGCCGCCCCCCGGCGCTGCCCGGCGCGCACGCCGCCGGGATCGCCCGTGACTGGGAGCTCCCCCGGCTCGGCCGTCCGCACGAGGAGTCCTGATGAAGCGTGAGATCTTCACCGCCGGCCATGAGACGTTCCGGGAGACCGTCCGCGCCTTCCTGGCCCGGGAGGTGCTGCCGCACCACGCGCGGTGGGAGGCCGACGGCGTGGTGTCCCGGGAGGTGTGGCGGGCGGCCGGCCGGCAGGGACTGCTGGGGACTGCGGTCGCCGAGGAGTACGGCGGCGGGGGCGAGCCGGACTTCCGGTTCGCCGCGGTACTGGCCGAGGAGTTCGCCCGGGCCGGCGTCTCGGGTCCCGCCCTCGGCCTGCACAACGACGTCATCGGCCCGTACCTGACCTCCCTGGCGACGGAGCAGCAGAAGCAGCGCTGGCTCCCCGGGTTCTGCAGCGGTGAGCTGATCACGGCGATCGCGATGACGGAGCCCGGTGCCGGATCCGACCTGCAGGGCATCCGCACCACCGCCGAGGACCGGGGTGATCACTGGGTCCTGAACGGGTCCAAGACCTTCATCTCCCATGGCATCCTGGCGGATCTGGTGATCGTGGTGGCCCGCACCACCCCGGAGGGCGGGGCCGGCGGACTGAGCCTGCTGGTGGTGGAGCGGGGCACGCCGGGTTTCGAGCGCGGCCGGAATCTCGACAAGATCGGACTGAAGGCCCAGGACACCGCCGAGCTGTTCTTCCACGACGCACCGGTGCCGAAGGAGAACCTGCTGGGCGACCTGCACGGCGGGTTCGGCCACCTCATGACGAACCTCGCCCAGGAAAGGCTGGCGATCGCGGTCTCGGCGATCGCGGTGGCGGAGCACCTGCTGGAGATCACCACCGCGTACGTGAAGGAGCGGGAGGCGTTCGGCCGCCCGCTGGCCCGGCTGCAGCACGTGCGGTTCGAGATCGCCGAAATGGCCACCGAGTGCGCCGTCACCCGCAGCTTCGTGGACCGCTGTCTCACCGAGCACACCGTCGGCGCGCTCGACGCGGTGCACGCCTCGATGGCCAAGTGGTGGGCCACCGAGCTGCAGAAGCGCGTCACCGACCGCTGTCTGCAACTGCACGGCGGGTACGGCTACATGTCCGAGTTCCCGGTCGCCCGCGCCTTCACCGACGGGCGGATCCAGACCATCTACGGCGGCACCACCGAGATCATGAAGGAGATCATCGGCCGGGCCCTGCTGGACCCGCGTGCCGCGCGCACCGCCGAGGAGCGGCCTCGGCACACAGGATGAACCGCAGGCTCAGCGCAGGAGAAACCGGGCAAGGCGCTGATCCCGTTCCGCCGCCGCCCGCATCAGCCCGGCCCGGTCCGTCTCGATCTCGATCTCGATCTCGACCACATCGTGAGGGAGATCGAGGTTCTCGTCGTGCCGCCGGACGGGGGCGGTGAGCTTGTCAGGCGGGGCCCCGGTCTCCGGGAGGCGCGCTGTCGGGACCCGTGTCACCGGGGCCACGGCCACCGGAGGCCGTGGCGGAGGCGCGCAGCTCCTCGCGCAGGGACCGCTGGAAGGCGGTCACCAGAGCCTGCACCACCGCGGGCTGGATGTCCTGGGACAGCGCACGCATCCGCGCCACCTCCTCAGGGGCCGGCTCACCCTCGACGTAGGGGCGCCACACCTGTTCGCGGAAGAGCCGGTGCAGCTCACGGGCCACCGCCCGGGTGTGCTTGAGCACGATCTCCCGGGTGGCCAGCAGCGTCTCCAGCGGGATGGGCACGTCGAGCAGCCGCACCCCCAGGGGCAGCATGGCCGGATTGACCAGCAGTTCCTCCGGATCGTCGGTGCGGTCCAGGGCGCCCATCGCGGCGAGCCGGTCCAGGTCGTGCTCGGACAGCGTCCGGCCCGCCAGGCTCTGCACCCGTCCCCGGGGGATGCGCTCCGCGGTGTCCGGCATCCAGGTGGCCACCAGGGCGCGATGCAGGGAGAGGTCCTCCGGCGTGATGTCGGCCGGCAGCTGCTCGAGGTAGCGCTCGATCGCCGCCAGGGTCAGGCCCTGGCGCTGGAGCTCCCCGATGAGGGAGAGCCGGGCCAGGTGCTCGGCCCCGTACCGCCCGACGCGGCGCGGGCCGAGCACGGGCGGGGGCAGCAGTCCCTTGCTGCTGTAGAAGCGCAGCGTGCGGACGGTGAGACCGGTCCGGGCGGCCAGTTCGTCCACGGTGAGGCCGGTCCCGGCAGGTCCCGGGCCGGGCGTCTCCGGCCCGGCGGACGGGCGGATCGGTGAGGACGTCATCCGGGCGGCCCTCGCTCTCGGTCGTTCGGCTCCCCCGATGATCGCATTCGCCCTTCGCCACCGGGTCGGGCACGTTTCCCGTACGGAAGGGCCGTTGCGACGGGGAAATGCGCCCTGCGGGTGCCGTGTCCGTGCTTCCGGACTCGTTTAGGCTGGGAGGAGCCGGCCGCGCTCCTCCCCGGTGCGCGGAAGGCCCACCCGACCGGATCACTGGTGACGATGAACTCCCACCGGCCCACCGGCCCGCATTCCGGCCCGGCGCCCGGCGCCTCCGCCGCCCGGGCCCCACGGCGCGGCGGGCCCGTCTGGCGGTTCTTCGGGGACGCCCGCGGGACGCTGCTGGCCCCCCAGCTCCTCCTGCTCCAGGTGTCGCATCCGGTGGTCGGGGCCGGGGTGAAGGAACACAGCGACTTCCGGTCCGAGCCCTGGCCGCGGCTCGGCCGCACCCTGATGTCGCTGAACACCGTCATCTACGGCGGGCAGCGCGCGGCCACCGCCGAAGCCGCCCGGCTGATCCGGGTGCACGCCCCGATGAAGGGCGTCGACAGCGCGGGGCGCCGCTACCACGCGCTCCACCCCGAGGCCTACCACTGGGTGCACGCCACCCTGGTGAAGGGCCCCGTCGACGCCCAGCGGCTCTTCGGCAGGGGGCTGCGGCCGGAGGTGGTGGAGGAGTACTACCGGGAGATGCGCGACGTCGGGCGGGTCTGGGGCCTCCGGGAGCACCACCTGCCGCCGGACTGGGCATCCTTCTGCGCCTACTACGACACCATGGTCGCGGAACGGCTGGAGGACAACGCCTCGGTCCGGGACCTGCTCGAGGAGCTCGCCCACCCGGCGAAACCTCCCCTCCGGCTGCTGCCCGGGCCCGTCTGGCGGCCCTGCGCCGCCCTCGCCGCGCGGTACACCCGGCTCGTCACCGTGGGCACCCTGCCGCCGGTCCTGCGGGAGCGGCTCGGGCTGGCGTGGAGCCCGCGCGAGGAGCGCGCCCTGCGCCGCTTCGCCCGCCTGGTCCGGGGGGTGATGCTCCTGGTGCCTCCCCCGGCGCGGAACGGCATCTCGCTGGCCGTGGCCTACTGGGCCACCCACCGGCCGGGCACCGACCCCCGGGCGCGGCAGCCGCTGGGCGCCCCCTGACCGGCCCGGACCACGCCCGCGGCCGACGGACAGGACCGCTACCGGGGTGCTACCGGACTGAGACACCTCCGGCGCATGATGGAGGGGCCGGGCCGGTCCACCGGGGGGATGGACCGGCCCGGCCCGCGTTCACGGATGCGGTCCGGCCGGAGCACCGTCGAGCCGGCAGGCCCGCAGTATGAGCACCGACCGGGCAGGCAGACGGAGCGTGTTGCCCCCGCGGTGCCGGGTGAGGGGAGGCTCCTCCTGGTCCTCCCGGGAGGTGTCCACGACCAGCTCGTACCGGTCGGCCCAGGGCGGTCCCGGGAGCGGGTAGCGCACCGGCCGGTGTCCGGCGTGCAGGAGGACGAGGAAGCTGTCGTCGGTGACCGGCCGCCCCATGGCGTCGCGTTGCGGGATGTCCCGGCCGGACAGGAACATCCCGAGCGTGGAGCCTGGGGCATGCCAGTCGTCGGCCGACATCTCTCTTCCCCGGGGGTTGAACCAGCCCAGATCCCTTATGCCCTCGGGGCCGTGCCGGCGCCCGGAGAAGAACGCCCGCCGGCGCAGCACCGGGTGGGTGCGGCGCAGTCCGATGAGCCGGCAGGTGAGGTCCAGGAGGGAGCGCCAGGCGGGATCGTCGCGCAGGGACCAGTCGAGCCAGCTGATCTCGTTGTCCTGGCAGTAGGCGTTGTTGTTGCCGCCCTGGGTGCGGCCCATCTCGTCACCGGCGACGATCATCGGCACGCCGGTGGACAGCAGCAGGGTGGTGAGCATGTTGCGGAGCTGGCGCCGGCGCAGGGCGGTGACTTCGGGGTCGTCGCTGGGGCCCTCGGCCCCGCAGTTCCACGACCGGTTGTCGTGGGTGCCGTCCCGGTTGTCCTCACCGTTGGCCTCGTTGTGCTTCTGCTCGTAGGAGACCAGGTCGCGCAGAGTGTAACCGTCGTGCGCGGTGATGAAGTTGACCGAGGCGTAGGGGCGGCGGCCGCCCCAGGCGTACAGGTCGCTGGAGCCGGACAGCCGGTAGCCGAGGTCGCGGACGTCCGGGAGTGCGCCGCGCCAGTGGTCGCGGACGGTGTCGCGGTAGCGGTCGTTCCACTCCGTCCACAGCGGCGGGAAGGCCCCGACCTGGTAGCCGCCCGCGCCGATGTCCCAGGGTTCCGCGATGAGCTTGACGCGGCGCAGCACGGGGTCCTGGGCGATGACGGCCAGGAACGGGGAGAGCATGTCCACGTCGTGCATGGAGCGCGCCAGGGCGGCAGCGAGGTCGAAGCGGAACCCGTCGACGCCCATTTCCTGCACCCAGTAGCGCAGGGAGTCGGTGATGAGGCGCAGGACCTGGGGCTGGACGACGTGCAGGGTGTTGCCGCAGCCGGTGTAGTCGGCGTAGTAGCGGGAGTCCTCGGCGAGCCGGTAGTACCCCCGGTTGTCGATGCCCCGCAGCGACAGGGTGGGGCCGAGCTCTCCCGCCTCGGCGGTGTGGTTGTAGACGACGTCGAGGATCACCTCGATGCCCGCGTCGTGCAGCGCGCGGACCATGGCCTTGAACTCGCCCACCTGCTGGCCGCGGGACCCGTAGGCGCTGTAGGCGGCGTGCGGGGCGAAGTATCCGACGGAGTTGTAGCCCCAGTAGTTGCGCAGGCCCCGCTTGAGCAGATGGTCCTCGTGGGCGAACTGGTGGACCGGCAGCAGTTCGACGGCGGTCACGCCCAGCCGGGTCAGATGCTCGAGAGCCGCGGGGTGGGCCAGGCCGGCGTAGGTGCCGCGGAGCTTCGCCGGAACGCCGGGGTGACGCATGGTGAAGCCGCGGACGTGGAGTTCGTAGATGACGGAGTCGGCCCAGGGGGTCTTGGGGCGCCGGTCGTCGGACCAGGTGTCGTGGTCGTGCACCACCACGCCCTTGGGTACGTGGAGGGCGGAGTCCCGGTCGTCCCGCACGGTGTCGGCGAGTTCCTGCTCGGGCCAGTCGCGGACGTGACCGTACACCTCGGGCGGCAGCCGGTACTCGCCGTCCACCGCGCGCGCGTAGGGGTCCAGCAGGAGCTTCGCCGGGTTCCAGCGGGCGCCGGTCCACGGGTCCCAGCGGCCGTGCACGCGGTAGCCGTAGCGCTGTCCGGGACGTACTGCGGGCACGAAGCCGTGCCAGATCTCGTGGGTCAGCTCGGTGAGGGAGCAGCGGGTCTCGTGGCCGTTGTCGTCGAACAGGCACAGCTCGACTGCTTCGGCACCGCCCGCCCAGAGGGCGAAGTTCGTGCCCTCGGTGCCGTGCGGGCCGGTGCAGAAGCGGGCGCCGAGCGGCTGCGGGGTGCCCGGCCACACCTCGCGCCGGGCCGTGGAGCGGGCGGGAAGGTGCACGCCGTCGGTGAGACGGCGGGCCCCGTCCACGCCCGCGGGCCGGATACTGCCGGTCCCGGTTCCGCTGGTGGTCCCGCGCTCGGGTGCCTGGGACACGTCCCGCCTCCTGGAGTCCGCCACCCGGCACGTTCCGGGGTGGCCGTGTTCGTGTGGTGAGTTCTTCCCGCCTGTCGGCCGGCCCGCACGCCCGCGCTGCCGCGGCACCGAAAGCCTGTGCGTGATATTTCATCAGGTTTGTACGGAATTGCGCAGCGTACCGGGGTGGTCATGTCGTGGGCCTTCGCGCGCCCCCGAAAACTCGCTCGCGCCCGGAGCGGGAGCCCTGCACGCCGCGAGCTCGCGAGGGCATGGACAGCGCTTTCCCCACCACCGCTCCGGAAAGGCCCATCCCTGCCCTGAACTGGGACGGAACAGTGACAAAACCGGGGCGTCACCCGCCCGGAGGTGTGGTTCCCTGGCAGTTGACGAGGCGTCCGCAAGGCCGGGCGCCTCTGGGGTGCGCGCGAGGGGAGACAGATCGTGAGGACGCGACCGAGGGGTGGCAGGATGCCGGCAGCGGCGGCTGCACTGCTCGCCGTGGTACTGCTGCTGGTGTCGGCATGCAGCGCCAGCAGCAAAGCGGAGGAGAAGGGGGGGTCGTCCGACGGCAAGCCGGGGGCCGCGGCCGCGGTGCATGTCGCCATTTCACCGGAGGACGGGGCCCAGGACGTGCCGACGTCCGGGGTGCTGCGGGTCACCTCCGAGGACGGCGCTCTCCGCGAAGTGACCGTCACGGATGAGGACGGCGCCGAGATACCGGGCGAGCTGAGTGAGGACGGGGCGGGCTGGGAGCCGTCGGAGCATCTGGCCAACGCCACCACCTACTCCGTGGCGGCGACGGTCGAGGACACGGCGGGGGACGCCGTCACCGAGCAGTCCACCTTCACCACGGTGGCCGCCGAGCGGACCTTCAGCACCTCCTGGAACATCGCCGACGGGGCGACGGTGGGCGTCGGCATGGTGCTCTCCCTGACCTTCGACACCCCGATCGAGAACACCGCCGAGGTCCGTGACTCCGTCACGATCACCGCGGGCTCGGGTACCGAGGTACGGGGCCACTGGTTCGGTACCCAGCGGCTGGACTTCCGTCCCGAGGAGTACTGGGAGGCGGGCACGGAGGTCGACGTCAGCTTCCGCGTCCGGGGCGTCGAGGGCGCCCCCGGGGTTTACGGCACGCTCCACCGGGACCTCAGCTTCACCGTCGGCCGCAGCCAGGTCAGTACCGTCGACGTCGACGCGCTCACGATGACGGTGGTGCGGGACGGCGAGGTCCTCGACACCGTGCCGATCACCGCGGGCAAGCCGGGGATGGACACCTGGAACGGCAAGATGGTGATCAGCGAGAAGCACGAGGAGCTGCGGATGGACGGCGCCACCGTCGGCTACGACTACGACATCCCCGATGTCCCGCACGCCATGCGGCTGAGCACCTCCGGCACCTTCCTGCACGGCAACTACTGGTCCTCGCCGGGCACCTTCGGCGGCAGCCTGGACACCCACGGCTGCATCGGCCTGCGCGATGTGCAGGGCGGCGGGGACGGTTCCACTCCTTCGGCCTGGTTCTTCCAGAACTCGATGCTCGGGGACGTCGTGGAGGTCATCAACTCGGCCGATGACGTGATCGCTCCGGACAACGGCCTCAATGGCTGGAACATGAGCTGGAGCGAGTGGGGCGCCGGTCAGTGACCTCGCTCCCCCGGGTGTGACGGGTCCGGTGCTCCGGCTGTGACGAAGGGCACCGGACCCGGTTCCGTGAACGGCGGCTAACCTGACGCGCATGACTGTGCATCTCGAGGTAGCGGACGGCGTCGGAACCATCCGGCTGGACCGCCCGCCGATGAACGCCCTGAACATCGCGGTGCAGGACCGGCTGCGCGAGCTCGCCGAGGAGATCACCCGCCGCGAGGACGTGCGCGCGGTGATCCTCTGGGGCGGCGAGAAGGTGTTCGCCGCGGGAGCGGACATCAAGGAGATGCGGGAGATGGACCATGCCGCGATGGTCGCCCGCTCCCGTGGGCTGCAGGACGCGTTCACCGCCGTGGCCCGCATCCCCAAGCCGGTCGTCGCCGCCGTCACCGGGTACGCCCTGGGCGGCGGATGCGAACTGGCACTGTGTGCGGACATCCGGATCGCCGCCGACAACGCCAAGCTGGGCCAGCCGGAGATCCTGCTCGGCCTCATCCCCGGCGCGGGCGGCACCCAGCGGCTCCCCCGCCTCGTCGGACCGTCCCGGGCGAAGGACCTCATTTTCACCGGACGGCAGGTCCGGGCCGAGGAGGCGCTGGCGATCGGGCTCGTCGACCGGGTGGTGCCCGCCGGTGAGGTGTACGAGGAGGCCAGGAGCTGGGCCGCGAAGCTCGCCGCGGGCCCGGCCATGGCCCTGCGCGCAGCCAAGGAGTCGGTGGACACCGGCCTGGAGACCGATATCGACACCGGCCTTACCGTGGAGCGCAACTGGTTCTCCGGGCTTTTCGCGACCACGGACCGCGAGACCGGCATGCGCAGCTTCGTCGAGGACGGTCCCGGCAAGGCCACGTTCTCCTGATCTCACCCTTCCGAGTGATACCTGTCCCCGGACTTGCCCCGGGGCAGGGACCGCTCCGACCCGGCCGCGACGTTCCGCAACACCTCATTGACTCTGTGTCAATGCAGGTCGGGAGCGCGCCCGGGGACTGGAAGGGCGTCACGGGCCTGCCGGGGGCAAGTGGACGGAACCGTTCCGCCTCGCGGCCATCCGGAGGAAACGCCTCCACCCGCGGCATATGCACGTCATGATGGGCCCATGGCAGCGGCAGATACTGCCCCTCGGGGCGTCAGGTGTGAGGACCAAGGGATCCGGACCGCCCTGGATCCCACCAGCGATCCGTCGGCCGAGGAGGTGCGGCTCCCCTCCCACCCGCAGTCGGCCGGTGTCGTCCGCACGCTCACCCGGCGTCAGCTGCGGACCAGGTGGCTGCTCCCCGCCCAACTGACCGACGACGCCGTGCTGCTGGTGTCCGAGCTCGTCGGCAACGCTGTCCAGCACGCCGGTGCCCACTCCTTCGGCCTGCGCATCCGCCGCCGCCGGGGCTGGATCCGCATCGAGGTACGCGACCCCTCCCGGGCGCTGCCCTGCCTGCTGCCGGTCCGCGACTCCGACACCACCGGCCGCGGACTCACCCTGGTCGACACCCTGGCCGACCGCTGGGGCGTCGACCTGCTCGCGCACGGCAAGTCGGTCTGGTTCGAGATGCGGGTCTCCAGGCCCTGAGCCGGGGTGTCCCCGGCGCCCCGCACTCCCGCGGCCGGGCGCCGGTCACCTCATCTGCCGTCGGCGGGTGGACGCCCGCCGACGCCGGTCGTTGCACAGCAGGCACTTCCCCCATCCGGCCGGCAGCGGATCCTCCTTGTCGCCGAACAACGGATCGACCGCGCCCTGAGGGTGCTCCCGGCAGCCCGTGGCACCGCCGTCGCCGGTCAGCGCCTGGGCAGCTGCCAGCGCCCGACGCAGCTCGCCCACCAGCACCTCGGCCTGTTCACCCGACGGCTTCTCCTGATCGAAGGCGATATCGCCGGCGGTGCGCAGCGCCGCCTGCAGCTCGCCCAGGTCCGTCCGCTCATTCATACCGGCAGCCTAAGCCGGGGCACTGACAGCGCACCGCGCGTCCCCCTGCGCCGGTGGGGCCCGCGCGGCCCGGGCCCGGGCCGCGGACGGAAACTCACTGGGGACCGTCGGTGCCGAACCGTAAGCTCGGTCCTGATGTCTGCCTCAGCGCTCCCTGCCCCAGCCGCCCCTGCCCGGAAAAGATCCGTGGTCCGCTCCCTGCTGCGGCTGTGGCCGTACGTGCGCCCGGTGCGGGCGCGGCTGATCTCGGCGGCCGGCGTGGCGGTCCTCGCCTCCTGCCTGGGGCTGGTCTTCCCGCTCGTGCTCAAGTGGATCATCGACGGCCCGATCGCCACCGAGGACACCGCGGGCGTGTGGCTGGGCGGCGCGGTGCTGCTGCTCGTGGGCGGGGCCGAGGCGGTGCTGTTCGGGCTCCGCCGCTGGCTGGTCGCCCGTCCCCTCGCCGGAGTCGAAGCGACCATGCGCGCGGACCTCTACCGGCATGTCCAACGGCTGCCGGTCGCCTTCCACGACCGGTGGGCGACGGGACAGCTGCTGTCCCGGGGCACCGGGGATCTGCAGCAGTTGCGCATGTTCCTCGCCTTCCCGCTGACCTATCTGGTCGTCAACGGGACCACCATCGCGGTGGGCAGTGCCATTCTGCTGGCCCAGGACTGGACACTCGGACTGATCCTGCTCGCCCCCGTGGTGCCGCTGATCTTCGTCTGCACCGCCTTCGAGCGGAAGTACTCGCAGGCTTCCCGCCGCGCCCAGGACCAGATGGGCGACCTGACCACGGTGGTCGAGGAATCCGTGCTGGGCATCCGCATCATCAAGGGCTTCGGCAGACACCGCAGCCAGGCCCAGACCTTCCGGGACCTCGCCCTGCGGCTGCGCGGGACGGAGCTGCGCAAAGCCAGGCTCCTGGGCAGGATCCTGGGCCTGATCTACGGCCTGCCCGAGGTGTTCCTGGGCTTCGCGCTGGTGGTGGGCGTGCTTCAGGTGGCGAACGGCACCATCACCGCGGGCACCCTGGTCGCCTTCATGGCCATCGCGCTGGCACTGCGCTGGCCGATCGAGTCGATCGGGTTCCTCCTGGCGATGTGCAACGAGGCCGCCACCGCCACGGACCGGTACTTCGACGTCCTGCACACCAGGATCCCTCCGGAGACCGGGAAGCCCGCCACCACGGCTCCCACCGCAGGTGCTCCGGACCAGGACGGGACCGGGACCGGGGACGGGCCACCGGCGGCCGCCACCGTCCCGGACCCGCACCCCGACGCCCCGGCGGACGGCATCCGGTTCACCGGGGTCGTCTTCCGCTACCCCGACGCGCCGGCCGGCTCCCGGCCCGTGCTGGACGGCATCGACCTGCACATCCGCACCGGCGAGACCCTCGCCCTCGTCGGCGGCACCGGATGCGGCAAGACCTCCCTGACCGCGCTGGTCCCCCGGCTGCACGAGGTGACCTCGGGGCGGATCACGCTGGACGGCACGGACATCGCCACCCTTGCTCCGCACGAGCTGCGCCAGCGCGTCGCCCTCGCCTTCGAGGACCCCACGCTGTTCTCCGCGACCGTGCGGGAGAACGTCATGATGGGCATGCCGGACGACCCCGCCCGGACCGAGGAGACCGACCGGGCCGCCCTGGACCGGGCCCTGCGGGTCTGTCAGGCGGCCGACTTCGTCGCCGCCCTGCCGCACGGCCCGGACACCGAGGTCGGTGAGCAGGGCATGAGCCTGTCCGGCGGCCAGCGGCAGCGTCTCGCCCTGGCCCGGGCCGTCGTGGGCCGCCCGCGCTTCCTGGTGCTGGACGACCCGCTGTCCGCGCTGGACGTGCACACCGAGGCCCTGGTCGAGGCCGCGCTGCGGGAGGTGCTGGCGAGCACCACCGCCCTGGTGGTGGCGCACCGCCCGTCCACCGTGCTGCTGGCCGACCGGGCCGCCCTGCTGTCCGGCGGACGGATCACGGCGGTCGGCACGCACGCCGAGCTGCTGCGGAGCAGCGCCGAGTACCGCCATCTGCTGACCGGGGAGCCCCGGCCCGACCACCACCACGACCAGGACCAGGAGGTGCCGGCCCGATGACCACCACCGTCACCGGCCCGTCCGGCCCACCGTCCGGCCCGGAACGCCGGGAGCCGGCCACCGGGCCGGACAGCGAGGGCACCGGCGGGGACACCGGCGGCGACCCGTTCGCCCAGGACACCCTGCCGGCTCCCCCGGGAGCCTCCCGCCGGCTGCTCCTCTCCCTGCTCCGCCCGCAGCGGGGCCGCGTCACGATCACCGCGGTGCTGCTGCTCCTGCAGCAGGCAGCGGTGCAGGCCGGCCCCCTGCTCGTCGCCGTGGCCATCGATCGCGGGGTCCCGGCGGCGGC
The DNA here is from genome assembly GCF_028200735.1 of Streptomyces sp. ACA25. Classification (GTDB taxonomy): domain Bacteria; phylum Actinomycetota; class Actinomycetes; order Streptomycetales; family Streptomycetaceae; genus Streptomyces. The sequence continues at coordinate 155,581 of NZ_JAQKPV010000006.1, read as the reverse complement.
GGAGAACGACTACGGCCCGCTCACCTGGGTGGGCCTCGGCTACCTGCTGTGCGCGGCGGCGTCCGGGCTGCTGCTCTACGGCTTCGTGCGCGCCTCGGCCGGGGTCAGCCAGGAGGTCCTGCTGGAGATGCGGGCCCGCATCCACCGTCATGCCCAGGCCCTCAGCCTGGACTTCCACGACCGCTACACCTCCGGACGAATGATCTCCCGGGCCACCAGCGACGTGCACTCCCTGCGTGAACTCCTGGACGCAGGGCTTCAGGAACTGCTGATCGTGGTGGTCTCGGTGGGGTACATCACCGCGCTGCTGCTCTACCTCGACCTCGGTCTCGGCGGTGCCGCGCTGCTGTCGTTCCTCCCGCTCTACCTGCTGGTCCGCAGCTACCGGCGGCGCGCCGGGGCCCTGTTCTCCCGGCGGTCCACCGCGATCGCCACGGTCATCGTCAAGTTCAACGAGACGCTGAACGGCATCCGCCCGGTGAAGGCGTTCCGTCAGGAGCGGGCCAACGAGGAAGCGTTCGGGCGGCTGAACCGGCACCATCAGCACGTGAACGGCAGCACCATATTGGAGATGGCCCGCTTCGTGGTCCTTGCCCGGCTCACCGCCAACACCGCGGTGACGGCCATCGTGGTGTGGGGCGCCTTCCAGGTGGCGGCCGGCGAGCTGGCCCTCGGCGTGCTGGCGGCCGGAGCCCTGTACGTGCGGCGGCTGTACGACCCGGTCGACCGGTTCGCCATGATCCTCAACTACTACCAGTCGGCCTCCGCCTCGCTGCACAAGATCGCCGGTCTGCTGGCTCAGCGGCCGGACGTTCCCGAGCCCGAGCACCCCGTCGCCCTGCCGGAACGCCGGACCGGGGAGCCGGGCCGCGCGGTGGCCTTCGAAGGGGTGTGCTTCACCTACCGGACCGGCGGTGAGGTGCTCCCGCGGTTCGACCTGACGCTGCCCGCCGGGCAGACCGCGGCCGTGGTGGGCGCCACCGGGGCGGGCAAGTCGACCCTCGCCAAGCTGCTGGCCCGGTTCTACGACCCCACTGAGGGGAGGGTGCTGCTCGACGGCACCGACCTGCGGCGGCTCGGCACCAAGGAGCTGCGGCGCGGGGTGGTCATGGTGACGCAGGAGGCGTTCCTGTTCTCCGGGACGGTGGCCGAGAACATCGCGCTCGGCAAGCCCGACGCCTCCCGGGAGGAGATCGTGCGGGCCGCCGAGGCGATCGGCGCGCACGGCTTCATCAGCGCGCTGCCCGACGGCTACGACACGGACGTGCGCAAGCGCGGCGGCCGTATCTCGGCCGGGCAGCGGCAGCTCGTCGCGTTCGCGCGGGTGCTGCTGGCCGACCCCGCGGTGGTGATCCTGGACGAGGCGACGTCCTCGCTGGACGTCCCCGGCGAGAAGGCCGTCCAGGACGCCCTGCGCACCGTGCTCCAGGGCCGCACCGCGGTGATCATCGCGCACCGGCTGTCGACGGTGGAGATCGCCGACCGGGTGCTGGTGATGGACCGCGGGCGCATCGTGGAGGACGGCCCGCCCGCCGAGCTGATCGCCGGGACCGGCCGGTTCTCCGCTCTGCACCGGGCCTGGCGGGACAGCCTGGTCTGACCACGGCCGAGACCGCCGGCCCGCTCCCGCGCCGTGGGCCGGCGGACTCGGGGAGCCGCGAACGGGGTACACGCGCATGACGCTGGACAAGCGGCCGAGGGAGCGGGTGCCGGGATGAATACCGAGGCGGTGGCCGAGCGGCTGTTGGAGGACCTCGCCATCCGGGCGGACAGCGCCTTCGCGCACAGCACGCAGCGGTACTTTCCGAGTGGGGTCGCCGTGCTCGGCGTACGCAACGCCGCCGTGGCCGGCCTGGCGAACGACTACTTCCGCGAGCGGCCCGAGGTGCCCGCGACGACACGGCTGCTGCTGGCCGAGGAGGTCCTGTCGCGGGCGACTCACCACGAGGAGATCCTGCTGGGCTTCGCGCTCCTGCACAAGGTCGCGAAGAAAGACCTGGGACCGGAACTCCTCGACCACTGCCTCCGCTGGCTGGAGACGCGCGTCTCCAACTGGGCTCAGTGCGACGACATGTGTCTGAAGTTGCTGTACCCGTTCTTCCTCGGACACCTCGACCGGATCCCGCGGACCCGGGAGTGGATCGGCTCCGAGTCGAACTGGGCGCGGCGCGCTGCGAATGTGGCGGTGGTGAAGTTCGTGCGGCGCAAGGTCGGCGACTCGACCTTCGAGCTTCCTCTCGACCATGTCCTCGACAACTGTGTCCGGCTCATGCACGACGAGGACGTGTACGTCCAGAAGGGCTGCGGGTGGCTGCTGAAGGTCGCCGCCCCGGTCCACCCCGAGGAAGTCGCGGCCTTCCTGCGGGAGTGGAGCGGCGAAATGCCGCGCGTCACCTTCAGATACGCCACGGAGAAGATGGACCGGCAGACCTCAGCGGCACTGATGTCGCTCGAGCGACGGCGAACCGCTGAGTGAGGCATACGGCTCGTGCTGTCTCTGCCCCGTCGCGGCGCCCGGTACGGTGCCTTGCGATCCCTCGCACCGGACGCCGTCCTTCGACGGGCAAGCCCTGACCGACGCGGCACTCAGCGGAAGAGGACCCCGGCGGTCTCGGTGACGTCCGCGCCGGGCAGGGCCACCAGGCCGAGCTCGGCCCGGGAGGCGAGCAGCCGGTGGGCGGGCAGCACCCGGACGGAATAGCCGTACGGGCCCGCCCGGTCCAGGACGAGCTCGCCCTCGTACGTCCAGCGGCCGTCCAGGTCCGGGCCACCGGCCGGCTTGAGCGGCATCACCACCGGGGAGGTGAGGGTGTCCTCCGCATCGACCCGGCCGGTCACCGCCTGGACCTCCACCTCGGCCGGCTGAAGGTCGCCGAGCGTGACCCGCACCCGCAGTGGCAGGGTGCCGCCGAGCGTGGCCGCTTCGGCGCCCGACTCGACGTGGTCCACGGTCACCCGCGGCCATTCGCGGCGCACCCGGGCCGCGAAGCCGGCCAGTTGCCGGGCCGCGTCCGGGTCGGCGCTCAGCGTGCGGTGCGCGGCCGCCGCCGGAGCGTACAGCCCGGTGACGTATTCCTTGAGCATCCGCTCGGCGAGCACCTCGGGGCCGAGCCGGCCGAGCGTCGCGCGCACCATTTCCAGCCAGCGGGACGGAAGCCCGGCGCCGGCGCCCCGCTCGCGGCTCTCGGCGGTCCCGCGGTTCTCGTAGAAGCAGGGGACGACCTGGTCCTCCAGCAGGGCGTACAGGGCCGCGGCCTCGACGGCGTCCCGCCGCTCCGGGTCGGAGCCGGCGCGGCCGTCGGCGGTGGGGATCTCCCAGCCGAAGTCGGAGTCGCACCATTCGTCCCACCAGCCGTCCCGCACGGACAGGTTGAGGCAGCCGTTCAGCGCGGCCTTCATGCCGGAGGTTCCGCAGGCCTCCAGCGGCCGCAGCGGGTTGTTGAGCCAGACGTCGCAGCCCGCGTAGAGCGAGCGGGCCATGGCCATGCCGTAGTCCGGCAGGAAGACGATCCGATGCCGCAGCCCGGGGTCGTCCGCGAACCGGACCAGCTCCTGGATCAGCTGTTTGCCTCCGTCATCGGCGGGGTGGGCCTTGCCCGCGACGACGATCTGCACCGGCCGGTCCGGGTCGAGCAGCAGCCGCTTGAGCCGCTCCTGGTCGGTGAGCATCAGGGTGAGGCGCTTGTAGGAGGGCACCCGGCGGGCGAACCCCAGGGTGAGCACGTCCGGGTCGAACACGTCGTCGACCCAGCCGAGTTCTGCCCGGCCCGCGCCGCGCTGCTGCCAGGACGCGCGCAGCCGGGTACGGACGTCGTGCACCAGCTGTTCGCGCAGGGTGCGCCGCAGCTCCCAGAGGGCGGCGTCGGAGAGCCGGTCGGGCCGGGCGGCGAGCATCGGCCCGGCGGTCCAGGTGGGGGCGTGCACGCCGTTGGTGACCGAGCTGATCGGCACCTCGGCGGCGTCGAAGCCCGGCCACAGGAGGGAGAACATCTGCCGGGACACCGAGCCGTGCAGTGTGGAGACGCCGTTGGCGCGCTGTGCGGTGCGCAGCCCGAGGATCGCCATGTTGAAGTGGTGCGGTTCCTCCGCCGCGGCCCGGCCGCCGGGGGTGCAGCCGGCCGGCTCCCGGCCGAGGGCGAGGAGCTGCGCGAGCTCGAGCTCCGGCAGTTCGCCGCCCTCCCCGAAGTGCCGGGCGACCAGCTCCTCGGGGAACCGGTCGATGCCGGCGGGGACCGGGGTGTGCGTGGTGAACACGGTGCCCGCCCGGACCGTGCGCAGCGCGCTGTCGAAGTCCAGGCCGGCCCTGCCCAGCTCCCGGATGCGTTCCGCGCCCAGGAAGCCGGCGTGGCCCTCGTTCATGTGGAACACCTCGGGCTCGGGGTGCCCGGTGAGCCGGCAGTAGGCGCGGACCGCGCGGGCGCCCCCGATACCGAGGAGCATTTCCTGGAGCAGCCGGTGCTCGCTCCCGCCGCCGTAGAGCCGGTCGGTGACATCGCGTTCGGCGGGGGCGTTGTCCGCGAGAGCGGAGTCGAGCAGCAGCAGCGGCACCCGTCCGACCCGCACCTGCCAGACCTGGGCGCTGAGGGTGCGGCCGCCGGGCAGCGCGAGCGCCACCCGGACGGCGGACTCGTCGGCTTCGGTGAGGAGCCGGAGCGGCAGCTCGTGAGGGTCGAGCACCGGGTAGTGCTCCTGCTGCCAGCCGTCCCGGGACAGACTCTGCCGGAAGTAGCCGTGGCGGTACAGCAGGCCCACGCCGATCAGCGGGGCACCGAGGTCGCTGGCGGCCTTGAGGTGGTCCCCGGCAAGGATGCCGAGGCCACCGGAGTACTGGGGGAGCGCGGCGGTGATGCCGAACTCCGGGGAGAAGTACGCCACGGCACGGGGCAGCTCCGGCCCCGCCTGCTGGTACCAGCGGGGTGCGGTGAGGTAGTCGCGCAGCTCCTCGGCGGCGGCGCCGAGCCGCCGCAGGAAGCGGCGGTCGGCGGCGAGGGCGGCCAGCCGGGCCGCGGAGACGGTGCTGAGCATCCGCACCGGGTCACCGCCGGCGGCCCGCCAGCCCTCGGGGTCGACGGAGGCGAGCAGCTCGCGGCTCTCGGGGTGCCAGGACCAGCGCAGGTTCAGTGCCAGGTCCTGAAGCGGTCGCAGGGGTTCGGGAAGGACGGGACGCACGGAGTATCGACGGATGGCCTTCACGCTCCGACGTTAGCCCGTCACCGATGGTTATGGCACGGCTTTCCCGCCGATCGAGCTAATGGTGCCGGGCCGGCCGGGCTCCGCACCCGGGACGCTCCCGGCCGCCTCCCGGACAGGGCGACGGCCGGGACCGGTCGGTGTCCGGGGGTCAGGAGGCGGCCGGCGCGGATTCCTCCGGCCGCGTGTCCTCCGTCTCCCCGGGCGGCGTGCCCTGCCCGGCGCCGGCCGGGCGGTCGTTCCGGGAGGGCACCGAGGCGGCGGACGGCTGGAGGGCGCCGGCCGCGATCTCGGCCGCGTAGTGGCACGCCACCTTGTGCCCGTCACCCATGTCCGTCAGCAGGGGCCGCTCGGTGTCGCAGCGGGTCGGCTGCTTCCACGGGCACCGCGTGTGGAAGCGGCAGCCGGGCGGCGGACTGGCTGGAGAGGGCAGGTCACCGAAGAGCAGGATGCGTTCGCGGGAGTCCTCGACCTCGGGGTCGGGCACCGGGACCGCCGACATCAGGGCCCTGGTGTAGGGGTGGCGGGGTTCGGCGTACAGCACGTCGCTGGGCGCCTCCTCCACCAGTGCGCCCAGGTACATCACGCCGATGATGTCGGAGATGTGCCGCACGACGGCCAGGTCGTGGGCGATGACCAGGTAGGTCAGGCCCATCGACTCCTGGAGCTCCTCGAGCAGGTTGATCACCTGCGCCTGGATGGAGACGTCCAGAGCGGAGACGGGTTCGTCGCAGATGATGATGTCCGGTTCGAGCACCAGGGCCCGGGCGATCCCGATGCGCTGCCGCTGTCCGCCGGAGAACTCGTGCGGGTAGCGGGACAGCGCGCCGTCGGGCAGACCGACCTTCTCCAGGATGCGCAGGACCCGTTCCCGGCGCTCGGCACGGTCGGCGCCGATGCCGTGCGCCTCCATCCCCTCGCACAGGATCGACTCGATGTTCTGCCGCGGGTTGAGGCTGCCCAGCGGGTCCTGGAAGACCATCTGGAGCCGGCGCCGGGAGCGGCGCATCTCCTCCTCGGGCAGGGCGGCCAGGTCGGTGCCGTCGAAGACGGCGGAACCGCTGGTGATGTCCACCAGCCGCAGAACGGCCCGCCCGAGCGTGGTCTTGCCGCAGCCGGACTCCCCGACCAGGCCGTAGGTCTGCCCCGCCTCGACGGACAGGGACACCCCGTCCACGGCGTAGACGTGTCCGACCGTGCGGTCGAAGAGGATGCCCTTCTTGACCGGGAAGTGCACTTTCAGATCGTTCAGTTCGAGCAGGCTCATGCCCCGGTCTCCTTCTGTGGGGCGGCTTCCTTGGCAAGGGGTACGGCCGCCGGCCCGGCGGCGCCGGCCGGCTGCTCCGTCTTCGGCGGCACCGGGTTGACGCACCGGACCTGATGTCCGGCCGTGCGGGGCTCGGTGAGCTCCGGCGTACCGTGCAGGCACTCCATGGTGTAGAAGTCGCAGCGCGGTGCGAAGGCGCAGCCGTCGGCCCATGGAATGGTGTCGTTGATGGAGCCGCGGATGGGGTGCAGCGGATCCCCTCGCGGTGCGTCGAGCCGTGGGATGGACCCCAGCAGGCCGTGGGCGTAGGGGTGGGTGGGGTCGGCGAACAGCGGACGGCGCTCGGCGGCCTCCACCACCTTGCCCGCGTAGAGGACGTTGACCTGGTCGCAGAGCCCGGCGACCACCCCCAGGTCGTGGGTGATCATCAGCAGGGCGGTGCCCTCCTGGTCGACGAGGTCCTTGAGCAGTTCCAGGATCTGCGCCTGGATGGTCACGTCGAGCGCGGTGGTCGGTTCGTCGGCGATGAGCAGGCGGGGCGCACAGGCCACGGCCATGGCGATCAGTGCGCGCTGCCGCATCCCGCCGGAGAGCTGGTGCGGGTACTCCCGCAGCCTCCGGCCGGGGTCGGGGATGCCGACCCGCTCCAGCAGCGTGACCGCCTCCTTGCGGGCGGCCGCACCCTTCATCCCGCGGTGCCTGCTGAGGATTTCGGTGACCTGGACGCCCAGGGGGACCACCGGGTTCAGGGAGGACAGCGGGTCCTGGAAGATCATCGCCAGCTGGCTGCCGCGCAGGTCGCGCATCCGGTTGCGGCTGAGGGACAGCAGGTCGGTGCCGTCGAACTCGGCCCGGCCGCCGACCCGGACACCGCGGTCCGGCAGGAGGCCCATGAGCGCCAGTGAGGTCACGCTCTTGCCGCAGCCGGACTCGCCGACCAGGCCGACGACCTGGCCCTCGTCGACGGAGAAGGAGACCCCGGACACGGCGTCCACGTCACGGCGGCCGCGGCCGGTGAAGGTGACGGTCAGTTCGTCCACGGAAAGCAAAGGCATGCCATCAGCTCCGCAGTTTCGGGTCGAGTGCTTCCCGCATCGCCTCACCCAGCAGGGTGAAGCCGAGCGCGGTGATGATGATGCCGAGCGCCGGGTAGACCGCCAGCATGGGTGCCTGGTCGAAGAACCGTTGCGCCTGGGCGAGCATGACGCCCCACTCGGGCTGCGCGGCGTCGGGGTTGCCCAGCCCGAGGAAGGACAGGGCGGCGGCCTCGATGATCGCGGTGGCCAGGGCGAGGGTTGCCTGGACGATGACCGGGCCCATGGAGTTCGGCAGCACGTGGGCCAGCACGATGCGGCGCTTGCGCACACCCAGGGCACGGGCGGCCAGCACGTAGTCGGAGTTGCCCTGCGCGAGCATCGAGCCCCGCAGGAGCCGGGCGAAGATGGGGATCTGCACCACCCCGACCGCGATCATGACCGTGGTGAGGCTCTGGCCGAGGATGGCCGCGATGCTGACGGCCAGGAGCAGGGAGGGCAGCGCCAGCATCATGTCGATGAAGCGCATGATGACGGCGTCGATCCGGCCGCCGATCCGGCCGCCGAGCGTCAGGGCGGCACCGGAGATGCCGCCGAGCAGGGCGCCGACGGTGAAGCCGAGCAGGGTGGCGACCACACCGACGAGCAGGGTCTGCCGGGCTCCCACCAGCATCCGGGACATCTGGTCACGGCCGAGGTGGTCCAGGCCGAGCCAGTTGCCCCACCGGGGCCCGATGAACTCGCCGCTGTTGGGGCGGACCTCGGTGCGCCACACCTGGGAGGTGGGGTTGTAGGGGGCGAGCCAGGGGCCGAGCAGGGCGAGCAGCACGAAAACGGCGATGACGGCGGCGCCGATGAGGGCCATTTTGCTGTGCCGGAGCCGGCGGAACGCCTCGACCCACAGGCTGGCGCCGCTGCTGGTCTCGCGGCCGGCGGTGAGTTCGGCGAGCCGGTCGATCCGGGCGGCCTTCTTGGAGGGCAGCTGTGTGCTCATCAGTGCACCCGCACTCTCGGATCAATGATGCTGTAGGCCAGGTCGACCAGCAGATTGATGAGGACATAGGTGATCGCGATGATCATGATGAAGCCCATCAGGGTGGGGTAGTCACGACCGTCGATCGCTCTTCGGATGAAGTAGCCGATCCCTGGGAACGCGAACACCGACTCGGTGAGCACCGCCCCGGACAGCAGGCCGCCGGTGAGCAGGCCGATGGCCGTGACGACCGGCAGCAGCGCGTTGCGCATCACGTGCCGGGCACGGATGACGTGCTGGTGCAGTCCCTTGGACTCGGCGGTGCGCACGTAGTCCTCCTGGAGCACCTCCAGGACGCTGGCCCGGGTCATCCGGGTGATGATCGCCAGCGGGATGGAGGCGAGCGCCACCGCGGGCAGCACCAGATGCATCATCGCGTCCCAGGCCGCGTCGAACTCTCCGGTGAGGAAGCCGTCGAGCACTTTGAAGCCGGTCACGTCCGTGGCGTTGATGCCGGCGGTCTGCCGGCCGGAGCTGGGGAACCAGCCGAGATTGACGGCGAAGATGGCCTTGAGGATGAAGGCCAGGAAGAAGACCGGGATGCAGATGCCGATCAGCGAGCCGGACACCGCGCTCACGTCGAGCCAGCTGCCGCGCCGCTTGGCGGCGAAGTAGCCGAGCGGGATGCCCACGACGATGGCGATGATCATGGCCGACAGGGCGAGTTCCATCGTTGCGGGGAACCGCAGCGTGAACTCCTCCCAGACCGGCCGGCCGGTGCGGACGGAAGTGCCGAGGTCGAGCTCGGCGAGGCGGCTCAGGAAGGCGCCGTACTGCTCCCAGACAGGCTTGTCGAGCCCGAGGCGGGCCTCGATCTGGGCCCGGTCCGCGGCGGTCGCCCGCTCGCCGAGCAGTGCCGCCGCCGGTCCGCCCGGCAGCTTGTGGAGCCAGAGGAACAGCAGCACCGACAGGCCGAGCAGCGTGGGTATCAGCTGCAGCAGCCTGCGAACGATCAGTCGCAACACCGCGTCACCGCCCCTTTCTTGCGTGATTCAGCCAGAAGTCCGCCCGGCCGGGCGATGCCGCGGCCGGGCGGACCTTTGGGCAGGTGCGGTTACTTGAAGGAGACCTCGGCGAACTTCTCCTGCGTCAGCGGGGAGACGTTCGGCGGGTTGACGTCGGGAGAGAAGGCGATCGACGGGGGCGACGAGGAGATCGGCACGCCCGGCAGGAACTCCATGATCTCGGCGTTCAGGGTCTTGTACAGCTCGACCCGGGTGTCGTAGTCCGGCTCACGGTTGGCCTCTTCCATGGACGCGAAGAGCGCGTCGTCCCGGAAGCCCCACGCCTCGTCGTAGGCGGCGAACCAGGCGCCCAGGAAGTTGTAGCCGTCGTTGAAGTCACCGGTCCAGCCGAGGATGTGCAGCTCGCAGCCGCCGTCGTACACCGTGTCGATGTAGTCCGGGTTCCACTTCATCGGCTTGTCCACCACGGAGATGCCGACGTCGGTGAGGTCGGCCTTGAGGACCTGGTAGATGTCCTCCGGGGCCGGCATGTACGGGCGGGTCACCTCGGTCGGGTAGCAGAAGCTGACCTCGAGGTCCTCGTGGCCGGCGTCGGCCAGGAGCTCACGCGCCCGGTCCGGGTCGTGGGGGTACTCGGGAACGTCCTCGGAGAAGCCGTCCACGGTTTCCGGCATGAACTGCGTGGCGACCGTGCCGCCGTCGGGCAGCAGGGAGTCGACGATCTGCGACTTGTCCAGGGCGTGGGCGATGGCCTGCCGCACCTGAAGGTCTTCCAGTGCCTCGTTCTGGTCCTGGGTGAACGCCAGGTAGAAGATGTTGAACACGTCGCGGGTGGGAACGATGAAATCGTCCGCCTCCAGCGTCGTCACGTCCGCGGGGGCGACCAGGTCGTACCCGTGGATGGCCCCGGACTGCAGGTCCTGCCTGCGGGTGGCCTCCTCGTCGACGGTCTTGAAGATCAGCGTCTCGACCCCGGCGTTGTCGCCCCAGTAGTCGTCGAAGCGCTCCAGGACCACTTCCTGGTTGCCCTTGTTCCACTCACTGATCTCGAAGGGGCCGGTGCCGGCGATCGCGCCGGCCTCCTGGCTGTAGTCCGGGTAGTTGATGCCCTCGTCGCCCTCGGAGACGCTGTCGTCGGCGTAGGCCTCCAGGGACTTCGGCGAGTGGATGCCGAAGGCTGCCAGCGAGAATCCGCCGGGGTAGTTCGCCGAGTACTCGTGCACCGAGATGACGGCGGTGTGCTCGTCCGGTGCCTCGCAGCCCGCGTAGTTCGCGTCGCGGCCGTCCTCGTCCTCGTTCTCCGCGAAGCCGCCGAAGATGTTCTGCCAGTAGTAGGACAGGCTGCTGCTCTGGTAGGTGCCGGACCAGTTGTACCAGCGCTCGAAGTTCTGGCAGACGACCTCGCCCGTCAGGTCCTCACCGTCGTGGAACTTCACGTCCTCCTGGAGGTGGAACGTCCACTCGGTGCCGTCGTCGTTGCTCTCCCAGCTCTCGGCCAGGCCGCCGACCAGTTCGCTGGTGCCGGACTCGTGGTCCAGCAGGGGCTCGAGAACCTGGCGCGCGATGCGGAAGGTCTCGCCGTCGCTGGCCAGCGACGGGTCGAGGGAGGACGGATCCCCGGCTGCGCCGAAGACGAAGGGCTGAGAGTCGCCAGAGCCGTCGCGCTCACTGCTGCACGCGGTCGCCAGCACTCCCATGGCTACGGCTGCCGCAATCGCGGAAACAGCTTTGGATCTCGCTATCTGCATCGTCCACCTCAGTGGGTCGGCGGTGGTCAGGCCACTTGGTGCCCGCAGATTACTGCGCATGTGCATAGTTGTGAACGGTGAGCCGGACGGTGATACCGAGCTGAGACTCTGGCTGCCGGAAGCGGCCATGACAGCCCCCGGTGGTTGCCGTGAGTGACGCGGCCGCCTCCGGTACCGACCCGGGCGAAACAGCCCGCCGCGGTCCGGCCGGCAGTTCATCTGCCACACACACGTATGTAACGGTCCGTCCGGATTGCCCGGCGGGTTGCGCGGGGCAGAGATGCGGCACGGCGCCGGATTCAGCCGTTCCACACCCAGCCGAGTGAACGCGCACTGGAGCCGCCATGCCCACACCCCCTGAGCCACCGGTACACCAGATACAAAGGACAAAGCTGTACAGACGCAAGAAAAACGCAACAACTCCAACCCTTTCAGGTGATCCCCCCATGATCGGTCGCATTCCCGTACTGGACGTCCAGCCGCTCGCCGACTGCGGGCGACACCCGGTCAAGGCGGTGCCGGGCGAGACCTTCCAGGTCACGGCCACCGTCTTCCGGGAGGGCCACGAGGGGGTGGGGGCCAATGTGGTGCTGCGGAACCCGGGAGGCCGGTCGGGTCCCTGGACACCGATGCGCGAGCTGTCCCCGGGAAGCGACCGCTGGGGCGCCGAGGTCACCCCGGACGCCGAGGGACGCTGGACGTACGCCGTGGAGGCGTGGGCCGACCCGGTGGGGACATGGCGGGAGCACGCCCGGATCAAGATCCCGGCCGGCATCGACACCGAGCTGACCCTCGCCGAGGGTGCGGACCTGCTGCGACGGGCCGCGGCCGGCGTGCCCCGGCAGGACGGCCGCGAGGCGGTGCAGGAAGCCGTCCGGCTGCTGCGGGACTCCGCGCTGCCCGCTGCCGAACGGCTCGGCGCGGCTCTCCGTCCGGAGGTCACCGCCGTGCTCAGCAGGTATCCGTTGCGTGAACTCCTCAGCTCCTCCCGGCCCATGCCGCTGGTGGTGGAGCGCCGGCGCGCGCTCTTCGGCTCCTGGTACGAGATGTTCCCGCGGTCCGAGGGCGCCGAGGTGTCCCCGGGCCGGGAGCCGGTGCACGGCACCCTGCGCACCGCGGCCGAGCGGCTGCCGGCCCTCGCGGACATGGGCTTCGACGTGGTGTACCTGCCGCCGGTGCACCCCATCGGCACCTCGTTCCGCAAGGGCCCGGACAACGCGCTGACGGCGGGCCCGCACGACGTCGGCTGCCCGTGGGCCATCGGCTCGGCCGACGGCGGCCACGACGCGATCCATCCGGACCTCGGCACCCACGCGGACTTCGATCACTTCGTTGCCCGGGCGGAACAGCTCGGGATGGAGGTGGCCCTGGACTTCGCCCTCCAGTGCAGTCCGGACCACCCCTGGGTCAAGGAGCATCCGGAGTGGTTCCGCAAACGCGCCGACGGCTCCATCGCGTACGCCGAGAACCCGCCCAAGAAGTACCAGGACATCTTCCCGATCGCCTTCGACGAGGACTTCCGCGGTCTGGTGACGGAGACGCTGCGGATCCTGCGGTTCTGGATGGCACGCGGGGTGCGGATCTTCCGGGTCGACAACCCGCACACCAAACCGGTGGTGTTCTGGGAGAAGGTGATCGCCGAGATCAACCGCGCGGACCCGGACGTCCTCTTCCTCGCCGAGGCCTTCACCCGGCCCGCGATGATGCGCACCCTCGCCCGGATCGGCTTCCAGCAGTCCTACACCTACTTCACCTGGCGCAACACCAAGCAGGAGATCACCGAGTACCTCACGGAGCTGAGCGGACCCGCCGCCCCGTACATGCGCCCCAACCTCTTCGTGAACACCCCGGACATCCTGCACTCCTACCTGCAGGAAGGCGGCCGCGCGGCCTTCGAGATCCGCGCCGTGCTCGCCGCCACACTCTCCCCCACCTGGGGAATGTACGCGGGCTTCGAGCTGTGCGAGGCGGCCCCTGCCGCGCCCGGCAGCGAGGAGTACGCGCGCTCCGAGAAATACGAGCTGCGGCCCCGGGACTGGGCGGCAGCCGAGCGGGACGGCACCACCCTCACCCCGCTGATCACCCGGCTGAACACACTGCGCCGCCGCCATCCGGCGCTGCAGCAACTGCGCAGTCTGCGCTTCCACCGCACGGACAGTGAGCACATCCTGGCTTATTCCAAGCGGAGCGGCGCGGCGGACGACGACACCGTTCTCATCGTGGTCAACCTCGATCCCCACCACACCCACGAGGCGACCGTGTCGTTGGACATGCCGGCGCTCGGCCTCACTCCCGCTCAGGAGAGTGGCGCCGAGCCCTTCCCGGTGGTCGATGAGCTCACCGGGGAGACCTATCACTGGGGCAGGGACAACTATGTGCGGCTGGGGCCGGGCCGTGCGGACGCGCACGCCTCCTCGGCGCACATCTTTGCTCTGCGACCGTCCTCACCGACCGGAGGGTCACCCACACATGAGCGTCAATGAGCCGGTCCTCGACACCTTCGAGGACACGCCCGCCCGCGATCTCGACCCCGAGTGGTTCAAGCGCGCGGTCTTCTACGAAGTCCTCGTGCGGTCCTTCCAGGACAGCAACGGCGACGGCATCGGTGACCTGAAAGGACTCACCGCCAAGCTGGACTATCTGCAGTGGCTCGGGATCGACTGCCTCTGGCTGCCGCCCTTCTTCCAGTCGCCCCTCAAGGACGGCGGCTACGACGTCTCCGACTACACCTCGGTGCTCCCCGAATTCGGGGATCTCGCCGACTTCGTGCAGTTCGTCGACGCCGCCCACCAGCGGGGCATCCGGGTCATCATCGACTTCGTCATGAACCACACCAGCGATCAGCACATGTGGTTCCAGCAATCCCGCTCCGATCCCGAAGGGCCCTACGGCGACTACTACATCTGGGCCGACGACGACAAGCAGTACGCCGACGCCCGGATCATCTTCGTCGACACCGAAGCCTCGAACTGGGCCTTCGACCCGGTACGCAAGCAGTACTACTTCCACCGCTTCTTCTCCCACCAGCCGGATCTCAACTACGAGAACCCGGCCGTCCAGGAGGAGATGATCGCCGCCCTGCGGTTCTGGCTGGACCTGGGGATCAACGGCTTCCGGCTGGACGCCGTGCCGTACCTGTACGCCGAGGAGGGGACCAACTGCGAGAACCTCGCCGCCTCGCACGCCTTCCTCAAACGGGTGCGCACCGAGATCGACGCGAACTACCCGGACACCGTGCTGCTCGCCGAGGCCAACCAGTGGCCGGAGGACGTCGTCGACTACTTCGGCGACTACGACAAGGGCGGGGACGAGTGCCACATGGCGTTCCACTTCCCCGTCATGCCGAGGATCTTCATGGCGGTGCGCCGGGAATCCCGCTACCCGGTCTCGGAAATCCTCGCCAAGACACCGCAGATCCCCTCGGGCTGCCAGTGGGGCATCTTCCTGCGCAACCACGACGAGCTGACCCTGGAGATGGTCACCGACGAGGAACGCGACTACATGTACGCGGAGTACGCCAAGGATCCGCGGATGCGCGCCAACATCGGGATCCGCCGCCGGCTGGCCACCCTGCTGGACAACGACCGCAACCAGATCGAGCTGTTCACGGCGCTGCTGCTGTCGCTGCCCGGCTCACCGATCCTGTACTACGGCGACGAGATCGGGATGGGTGACAACATCTGGCTGGGGGACCGTGACGCGGTGCGCACGCCGATGCAGTGGACCCCCGACCGGAACGCCGGCTTCTCCTCCTGCGACCCGGGCCGGCTGTACCTGCCGGCGATCATGGACCCGGTCTACGGGTACCAGGTCACCAACGTGGAAGCATCGATGAGCTCCCCCTCCTCGCTGCTCCACTGGACCCGCCGCATGGTGGAGATCCGCAAGCAGAACCCGGCCTTCGGCCTGGGCTCGTACACCGAGCTCGACTCGTCCAACCCGTCCGTCCTCGCCTTCCTCCGGGAGCACGGGGACGACCTGGTGATGTGCGTGCACAACTTCTCCCGCTTCTCCCAGCCGACCGAGCTGGATCTGCGGGTCTGGGCGGGCCGTCACCCGGTGGAGCTGATCGGCGGGGTCAGGTTCCCGCCGATCGGCGAGCTTCCCTACCTGCTCACGCTGGCGGGCCACGGCTTCTACTGGTTCCGCCTCCACCGGTCTCTCGAGTAGACGGAGCGACCGGGCATCCTGCCGTCCACCGGCCCGGGGACACCTCATCCGCACCGGCTTCCCCGGGCCCCGATTTCGTCCTACTACCGCATGACCATTCCGCTCGCGACCGCCATCCGCGTGACCGGGCGTCACCCGCCTGGCCGTTCCTTCGCGACACGATCCCCACAATCGGGTAGCAAACGCCTCAATCCTGGACACTTCACGGCAGTGATGTGTGCCCGGGGAAAGGACGCCATGTCGGAAAGCTCCGTGCACCGGACGGCCTCGCCCCGGCTCCCGCCGGTCCTCGCGCCGCACGGCGCCGTACTGCTCCGCTCGCTCAACGGGCTGCTGGCCCGCTGGCTGCCCCGGCAGCGCTGGTACGCGGGAAAGGGCCGCCCCCTGGGCAGCCTCACACTCGTCTCCGCCACGGAGCTGCTGCCCTGCGGCACCGAGGGGCACACCCCCGGCCTGCTGCACCTGCTGGTGCGCACCCGGCCGACGGGCGTCGGACCGCAGCACCCGGCCGGCGCCCCCGAGGACGACTGTTACCAACTGCTGCTCGGTGTCCGGCAGGTGCTGCCACCGGCCCTCGCTCCCGCCCTCCTCGGCCGGCCCACCGAGGGCCCGCTGCGCGGCCGTGCCGTGTACGAGGCGCTGCACGACCAGCGGCTGGCCGCCCTGCTGCTGGAACGTCTCCGCACCCCCGGACGCCTGGGAGACCTGCGCTTCGAACGGACCGGCAGCGCCATCCCCTCCGGCCTCCCGGCCCGGGCGCTGGACGGCGACCAGACCAACTCCTCCGTGGTCTACGGCGAAGCCCACATCCTCAAGCTGTTCCGCCGGGTCAGCCCCGGCGTCAACCCCGACCTGGAGCTTCCGCTCGCCCTGGCCTCCGCCGGCTGCTCCCGGGTACCGCCACCCTCCGCGTGGTTCGAGGCCGACTCCCCCGACGGCACGACCGAGCCGATGACGCTCGGCGTCCTCCAGCCCTTCCTCGCGGGCTCCACCGACGGCTGGCAGCTGGCGCTGAAGTCCCTGGCACTGCGCACGGATTTCAGCGGAGCCGCACACTCCCTGGGCAGGGCCACCGCGGAGGTGCACACCGCTCTCGCCGGGGCACTTCCCACCACGGTGCTCCACCGGCCGCAACTGGAGCAGACCGCCACCGACATGAGCGCGCGGCTGTCCGTCGCGGCAGCCGCCGTCCCCGCCCTCCGCCCGTACCGGGCGGGCCTGAGCCGGGCGTTCGACGCACTGGCCGAACACGGCCGGGACGGCGGCACCTTCACCGCGCAGCGGCTGCACGGCGACCTGCACCTGGGGCAGGTGCTGCGCACGGCCGGCTCCGAGGGCCGGCTGAGCCGCTGGTCCCTGATCGACTTCGAGGGCGAGCCGGCCCGGCCGCTCGCCGAGCGCTGCCTGCTGCAGCCACCGGTGCGCGACATCGCCGGAATACTGCGCTCCTTCGACTACGCCGCCTGCCAGAACCGCGCCGCCGGAGCCTGGGGAGACGCCTGGGCCCGCGCCAGCCGCCACGCCTTCTGCCGCGGGTACGCGGAGGCGGGCGGGACCGATCCGCTGGCCCAGCCCGAGCTGCTGCGCGCCTTCGAGACCGACAAGGCCGTCTACGAGGTGCTGTACGAGGCGCGGCACCGTCCCGCCTGGCTGCACATCCCGATGACGGCCATCCGCCGGCTCGCCGCCGGCGCCCACCGCTGACCGCCACCGTCCCCGCTCCACCCGCCCGTCCCGCGTCATCTCCCGCTCCCCTGGAGGCCACAGCCGTGTACCCGCGCACCGACCAGCCATCCCTTCCGGTCGAGGGCTCCGTCACGCCACCGCCGCCCGCACCGCCCGCCACGGAGCCCACGGGAGCCCAGGCCGACCGGCCGCGTCCCCGATGGGCCGCCGCCCCACCCGCCGAGGTCCCCCCGCCCTCCGCCCCTCCGGTCGGTGAGGCCGCCACCGGGCCGGCCACCGGTGCCGGTGCCGCCGTACCGTCGGGCCGGCCGGCCGTACCGCAGCTCCCCGAGGGGGAACGACAGCGTCTCCTGGACGGCGCGCACCACGATCCGCACTCCCTGCTCGGCGCACACCGCACCCGGAACGGCGTGCTGATCCGTGCCCTCCGGCCGTTCGCCCGCGGCGTCACCGTGCGCTACCGCAGGGAGGGTCTGGAGCTGCGGGCCGAGCTGACTTCCGAAGGCGACGGACTGTTCGCGGGCCTGCTGCCGCTGCGCGAGATCCCCGACTACGAGCTGCTGGTGCGCTACGACGGAACGGAGCACCGGACCGCCGACCCCTACCGTTTCCTGCCCGCGCTCGGAGAGCTGGACCTGCACCTCATCCGTGAAGGACGGCACGAACAGCTGTGGCGCGCGCTCGGCGCCCATCCGATGGAGCATCAGGGGATCACCGGCACCCGGTTCACGGTGTGGGCACCCAACGCCCGCGGAGTGCGCGTGACCGGCGACTTCAGCTGCTGGGACGGCACCGGCTTCCCGATGCGCTCGCTGGGGGCCAGCGGCGTGTGGGAGCTGTTCCTCCCCGGGCTGGGCCCCGGCACGCTGTACAAGTTCGAGATCTGCGGCCCGGACGGCCACCGTACGACGCGGGCCGACCCGATGGCGCGGCGTGCCGAGTGCCCGCCGGCCACCGCCTCCGTGGTCGAGATGAGCAGCTACCGGTGGCAGGACTCCGCCTGGATGGCCATCCGCGGCGAGCGGTCCTCGCACACCTCGCCGATGTCGGTCTACGAGGTGCACCTGGCCTCCTGGCGGCCGGGGCTGACGTATCGGCAGCTGGCCGAGGAACTGCCGCGCTACGTCAGCGACCTGGGATTCACCCACGTCGAGCTGATGCCGGTGGCCGAGCATCCGTTCGGCGGATCCTGGGGCTACCAGATCACCGGGTACTACGCGCCCACCGCCCGGCTCGGCGGCCCGGACGACTTCAGGTACCTGGTCGACGCCCTGCACCGGCAGGGCATCGGGGTCCTGATGGACTGGGTGCCCGCACACTTCCCGAAGGACGACTGGGCGCTCGCCCGTTTCGACGGCACCCCCTGCTACGAGCACCCGGACCCGAGGCGCGCCGAACACCCGGACTGGGGCACCCTGGAGTTCGACTACGGGCGCAACGAGGTGCGGAACTTCCTGGTCGCCAACGCGGTGTACTGGTGCGAGGAGTTCCACATCGACGGCCTGCGGGTGGACGCCGTCGCCTCGATGCTGTACCTCGACTACTCGCGCGAGGAAGGCCAGTGGAGCCCCAACGACCAGGGCGGCCGGGAGAACCCGGACGCGGTGGCCTTCCTGCAGGAGATGAACGCCACCGTCTACCGGCGCTGCCCCGGAGTGGTGACCCTCGCCGAGGAGTCCACCGCCTGGAACGGCGTCACCCGCGCCACGCACCACACCGGGCCGGACGGATTCGGCGGGCTCGGTTTCGGGTTCAAGTGGAACATGGGCTGGATGCACGACTCCCTGGTGTACATGTCCAAGGACCCGGTGCACCGCACCTTCCACCACAACGAGATGACCTTCTCCATGGTGTACGCCTACTCGGAGAACTACCTGCTGCCCGTCTCGCACGACGAGGTGGTGCACGGCAAGCAGGCGCTGGTCTCCAAGATGCCGGGCGACTGGTGGCAGCAGCGCGCCAACCAGCGCGCCTACCTCGGCTACATGTGGGCCCACCCCGGGAAGCAGCTCCTCTTCATGGGCCAGGAGTTCGCCCAGGGAGCGGAGTGGTCCGAGGCCGAGGGGCCGCACTGGTGGCTGCTCGACCCCGCGTACTCCGCGGCCGGCGACCACCGGGGCATGCGGGACCTGGTGCGCGAGCTGAACGGCGTCTACTTCGCCACCCCGGCACTGTGGCAGCGGGACACCGACCCGGGCGGGTTCGCCTGGATCGAGCCCCATGCCTCGGACGACAACGTGTTCGCGTTCGTCCGGTACGACGCCGCAGGCACCCCACTCGTGGTGCTCTGCAACTTCTCCCCGGTGGTCCGCCACGACTACCGGATCGGCGTGCCCGGCGACGTCACCGCTTGGGCCGAGGCCCTCAACACCGACGACCCGGCCTACGGCGGCAGCGGGATCAGCAACCACGAGCCAATGAAGGCGGAGTCCCTGCCCTGGCACGGCCTGGACGCCTCCATCACACCGGTGCTGCCCCCGCTGGCCACGGTCTGGCTGCGCCCGAAGTAGCGACCCGCGCGCCGCCGGACCCGGTCTGCTCCGGAACTGGGTACGGGGTCAGGCGCGGGGGGTTCCGCAGCCGGGGCAGAAGGCAGCGCCCGCCGGGAGGGCCGCCTGGCAGGAGCCGCAGCCGTCCTGCTGGGCCAGGTGATGACCGCAGCCCTGGCAGAACGCCCCACCACGGGTCTCGGTTGAGCACCGGGGGCAGACCAGCTGGCGCGGGGTGTCCACGTCGTACCGGGCGCCGAGCGCCTCACCGGCCTGCTGCGCCTGCTTGGACGCCTCCCGGTTCAGGCCCCGGTGCTTGGCCGCCATCACTTCGGCGGCGGTGTCGGGAGCACAGCGCAGGCACAGGCCCTGGTCGATGTTCCAGCACTTGGCGCAGACCTGCCGGGTGCAGCGTGCGCAGCGGTTGAAGTGGCGCTCGGCGTTGCCGACGGCCCGCTGGAACGCCTCGTCCCTGGCGTTCCCCCAGCCGGCGCCGGCCAGCCCGTCGGCGGCCCGGCTGACGGTGCGTCCGGTCTGGCCGAACAGCTGCGAGGCCAGCCCCGAGCCGCGCTGGAGCCAGCCGGCGGCCCGGCCGCTGGCGTACGGCTCGAACGGCGACCGCCAGGCGTCCCGGCAGTGCGAGCAGGAGAACTCGAACTGGAAGCCGGCGTCCGTGCCGTTCCGGTTGCTCAGATCGCGGTAGTTGCGGCTGAACGATATTTCGCTGCTCACCAAGAACCCCCTGAAATCGCCCGCAGGTGCTTCTCATTCGGCACCGTCGCGGCACAGCTGCGGCACAGCTGCTCCATGGATGGGCAGATTGTAGGCGCAGTGAGGGGGAAGCGGCCCGGCCCTGCAGCTGTCCCCCGGACCCTGCTTGTGGCTCGTCACGCAGCCCTGGCCATGAGATCGGCCCATGAGCGGATCGGTGAGTCGGGTGCGAAGGCCGTCTTCAGCTCGGCGCGGGCCTTGCGTCGCGGCGGACGTGGGCGGCCACAGCCGCCTTCTGCTCCCCTTGCACAGCGCCCGTCGGCACTCACGCTCTTCCGGTGGGCGCACGGCGGTGCACGCTCACCGCGTAGCCGCCGCCCGCCGCGTACGGCTCGCCGTCCCAGGTGGCATACCGCCGGTGCGGCACCAGAGCGGCGTCGGCACACCAGCCGTCCAGTTCCTCGAGGGTGACGGTGGCCTCCGGCAGCGGCAGGTGCGCGGCGTCCAGGCCCATGCCGGTGACGAGCAGCCCACCGGGCAGCAGCAGGGCGGCGAGCCGGCGGATGACCTCCGGCCCGGTGCCGGGTGCGAGCAACGGGACGACGTTGCCCGCAGCCACCACCAGGTCGAAGCCCTGCTGCAGGGCCGGGTCCGCGGCGTCCAGCTCCCGCAGGTCCCGGTGGAGCCAGGGCAGGTCCGGCGCGGTGCGCCGGGCGACCGCCAGCATGGACCTGTCCACATCCACGCCGACGCAGTGGTGGCCGAGTTCGGCCAGCCGGACGGCGACCCGGCCGGTGCCGCAGCCGGCGTCCAGCAGGCGCGAGCCGGGGACCAGCAGCGCGTCGCAGAACCGCGCCTCCCCGTGCACGTCCTGTCCTGCGGCGGCGAGCCGCGCGAACCGCCGGGCGTACTCCTCACCCGACCGGCCACCGGTCAGTGCCGCCCAGCGGTCGCGCTGCTCACTCATGCCCGTCTCCTGCTCCTGCCCGTGGTCGCGGTTCTCCGGCGGTCCCGTGGTCCTCCCGCCCGGTCCGGTTGCCGGATCATCCCCGGTGGAACGGGTCGGCGACGGTGCCCTCGCGCCGCTCGGCGTCGTAGGAGTAGACCTCGCGGCCGTCCACGAAGGTCCGCAGGGCGCGGCTCATCACGTCCAGCGGGTCTCCCGACCAGATGACGACGTCGCCGTCGAGCCCGGGACGCAGCGAGCCGACCCGGTCGTCGATGCCCATGATCTCCGCGGGGTTGGCGGTGATGGAGCGGATCGCGGTCTCCCGGTCCAGGCCCTCCTTGACGCAGAGGGTGGCCTGGTGGACCAGGAAGTTGATCGGGATCACCGGGTGGTCGGTGGTGAGTGCCAGCTTCACACCCGCCCGGGCGAGGATGCCGGGGTTGGCGAGCGTCCGGTTGCGGAGCTCGACCTTGCTCCGGGTGGTGAACAGCGGGCCGGTGATCACCGGGATGCCGCGGCGGGCGATCTCGTCGGCCAGCAGGTGGCCCTCGGTGCAGTGGTTGATGACCATGCGGTAGCCGAACTCGTCGGCGAGCCGCATCGCGGTCGCGATGTCGTCCGCCCGGTGGGTGTGCTGGCACCAGGGAAGCTCCCGGTCCAGTACGCGGACCAGTATCTCCATGCTCGGGTCCCGCTCGAAGGGCTTGCCCTCGGTCCCGGCGTGGTCACGCTTGGCCCGGTAGTCCTGAGCCTTCATGAAGGAGTCCCGGATGACGGCGGCGACGCCCTGCCGGGTGGAGGGCAGCTGCTTCTTGTCGCCGTAGACCCGCTTGGGGTTCTCCCCCAGCGCGCTCTTCACGCTGACCGGCTCGCGGATCAGCATGTCGTCGACGGTGCGCCCCCAGCACTTGACCGCCACGGTCTGGCCGCCGATCGGGTTGGCCGAGCCCGGCTTGATGACGGAGCTGGTGACGCCGCCGGCGAGGGCATCGGCGAATCCGGTGTCCGCCGGGTTGATCGCGTCCAGGGCGCGCATCCGGGCCCCGTTGGGGTCGGTCATCTCGTTGGTGTCCTGACCGGACCAGCCCTCGGCCTCCTCGTGCACGCCGATGTGTCCGTGGGCCTCCACGAAGCCGGGGAGCACCCAGCTCCCGGCGGCGTCCACGGTGCGCACGCCGTCGGGGACGGTGACGTCGGCGTCGGGGCCGACCGCGGTGATCCTGCCGTCGATGATGAGTACGGTGCCGCCGTCGATGGGGTCGCCATGGACGGGGACCACGTATCCGGAGGTGATCGCGCAGCTTGCGGGGTTCTGTGAAGCCATGGGCAGCAACCTAACGGACCGGGGCCGTCCGGCGGCAGGCAGCAGGTCCTCACCTTCCCGTGATCCGGTCCCGCCGGTGCCGGCGCAGGCCTGCCGTGGCCGGTCCGGAGGGGCTCAGGCCTGCGACTGCGGCGGCTCGGCCTCGACATCGGTGCGGGCCCGGTCCGCGGTCTCGATCCGCTCCTCGGTGCGGTGGCTCTTGGCGATGTAGTCGCGCACGACGAGCTCCACCGCGTCCTGCGGGGTACGGACCCCCGCGAGCACCATGGCCTCCACGACCAGATCCGCTTCGAGAGAGATGTTGATCTTCGCCATGTCCGCTCCCTGTTCGTCGACTTGCTCATCCAACACCAGAACGGCGCCGCCCGTGCCGATGCCCGGGAAAGAGCCGCCGACCGGGCGGCCCGGTGTCGGAACATCCGGTCCGGGCAGAATGCGGAACGAGCACGGGAACGCCGTGCGTCCAGGGAAAGGCGCAGGTCAGTGGTTGACGGTGACGAGGTGACGGCAGCTGCGGCGCGGATTGCCGGGCAGGTGCGTCCGGTGGTGCTGGCCCCGGCGGCGGAGCGCCTGTGGTTCGCTCTGGAGTTCCTTCAGCACACGGGGACGTTCAAGGCGCGCGGCGCGCTGAACTTCACTGCCGCCCACCGGGAGGCCGGGGCCCTCCCGGAGGCGGGCATCGCCATCGCCTCGGGCGGGAACGCCGGGCTGGCCTGCGCGTGGGCGGCCGGCCGTGTCGGGGTGCCGGCCACGGTGTTCGTGCCGGAGAACGCGCCGCGGGTGAAGGTCGAGCGGCTGCGGGCCCTGGGTGCGACGGTGCGGCCCGCCGGGCGGGAGTACGCCGAGGCCGCCGAGGCGGCACGGTCGTTCGTCGCGGAGACCGGGGCCCTGGCCTCGCACGCCTACGACCACCCGCTGATTGCCGCCGGGGCCGGGACCCTGCTGCCGGAGATCCTCGCGGCGCGGCCGTCGGTGCGCACGGTGGTGGTGGCGGTGGGCGGTGGCGGGCTCTTCGCCGGGGTTGCCGCGGCAGCTGCGGAGCACGGCGTCCGGGTGGTCGCGGTGGAGCCGGAGCACTGCCGGGCGCTGAACGCGGCGCTGGCCGCCGGGGAGCCGGTGGACGTGACCGTCGACTCCGTTGCCGCGGACGCGCTGGGCGCCCGCCGGGTCTCGGCCACGGCCGCCGGTTTCGTCCGGCAGCCGCACGTGACCTCCGTGCTGGTGACGGACGACGCGATCCTGGCGAGCCGGCGCCGGCTGTGGGAGGACCACCGGCTGGTGGTGGAGCCCGGCGCGGCGACCGCCCTCGCGGCCCTGGACTCCGGGGCGTACCCCACGGGGCCGGACGAGGAGGTGTGCGTCGTGCTGTGCGGCGCCAACACCGACCCCGCTGACCCGGACCTGCAGCGGCCGGCCGCCCCGCCCCGGGGGGCCCACGGGACGGGGACGGCGCCCGCACTCAGTTGATCTTGCGCAGCAGGACGACGTGCGGCCCGACGTCCGGGATGTCGAAGGGCTCACCCATCGTGGTGAAGCCCTGCCGCTCGTAGAAACCCTGGGCACCGAGCCGGCCGTGGCACCAGAGCACCTCGCCGCCGCGCGCGGCGGCCTCCTCGGTGGCGGCGTCCAGCAGTGCGACGCCATAGCCCTCGCCCCGGACGTCCGGCGCCGTGGCCATGCCGCGGAAGCGGAACGCGGGGACCTCGAGGTCCGGCAACGAGTCCGGGAAGAGGGTGAGACAGCCGAGCACCGCCGGCCCGTCGTCGGCCCGGACCGCGAGGTGGACGACCTCGGGGTGGGTGTCCTCCAGGAAGACGGCCGCGTCCGGCGGATGACCCGCCCGCAGCACCTTCCAGCGCAACTCGAAGATCTCTTCCAAGGATGCCACCGAGGGCCGGATCGCCATGAGCGCCATTTTAAGTCAGTGGTGCTGGTTTTTCCGCCGCCACTCGCTCGGAGTGGTGAACGTCCCACTTCCGGGCCTGTCCGGGGCGTCCCGCCCCCGGCCGGTGCGGGCAGGCGGACGGGCCGCCGCCGCGCGCCCTGCGGCGCGCCGGGCGGCGGGCCCTCGCCCTCTTCCTGCGGTCAGCCCTGCGGACCTGCCCCGCACCGCTCGGCCCCCAGCACCTTCCGGGCGGTCAGGGCGAGGGACAGCTCGGCCGTCTCCTGCGGCCTGCCCAGGGACCGGCCGGTCAGCTTCTCGTAGCGGCGCAGCCGGTTGAGCACGGTGTTCCGGTGACAGGACAGCCGCTCGGCGGAGCGCTGCGCGGAGGCGTCGGAGTCCAGCCACACGGTCAGCGTGTCGAGCAGCAGGTCCCGGTCCACCGGCTCCAGCCGCAGCAGCGGCCCGAGTACCCGCTCGGTGAGGACGGCGCCGAGCTCGGGGGACGAGACGATCAGTGCGGCCGGCAGGTGATCGGTGAGCAGGGCGACCTCGCCGTCGCCGGGGCAGGACTGCAGCGCCTTCTCGGCGAGCCGGCGGGCTTCGCCCACCGCGGCGAGGCCCTCCACCGCCGGGCTGACCCCGGTCCGCACGCCTGCCCGGGCGGGGGACGGGGACAACGAGCGGGCCAGCTGCTCCGCTCCCCCGTCACCGAGCAGCGCGATCCCCAGATCGCTGCCACCGGAGACGTGCCAGATGAGCGGGGCCGCGGCCGGATCGTTGCGGACCGCGGCGCGGCCCGGCCCGGCCGTCACGACCACCGCGTACCGGCCGCGTTCCGGCAGTTCCAGCGCGGCGGCGATGTCGATGAGCTCGGACACCCGGGCAGTTCCTTCCAGGAGTGCCTCGGTCATCAGCCGCAGCCGGTTCTCCCGGCGCCAGGTCTTCTCCCGCTCCGTCCGGCGGTAGGCTTCCGCGGCCAGTGAGCAGTGCTCGTCGACGAAGTTCCACACGTCCCCGGCGACGTGCACCAGCAGCCGCATGCTCTCCGGGTCGCGCCGGGACGCGGTGTCGAGCAGCTCCTGCCAGACCGCACCGCCGCCGAGCCGGAAGGCGTGCAGCAGCGCGTCGAGCGGCAGCCCCTCCTCGGCCCGCTGCACACCGATCCGCCAGGAGAACCGGCGGGCGGCCTTGCGCAGCTCGTGCGGGTTGATCAGGCAGCCCACGTTGTGGCGGAGGGAGAGGTGTACTTCCTGCCACAACGCGTCGGCGTCCACCGCGGGCGCGCGGTAGGACGGCTCGTGCTGCTGGATGAGAGTTACCACGCGGTCGGTCAGTTGCGGCAGCTGGTTCAGCAGCCGCTGGGCGGAACGGCGCAGGACAGCGGTGGTCTGCTCTTCTCCCGAGATCCGTTCCCGGGTACGTACGACTGGGTGCATCACGGTCCTCCACCTGTGCGGGCGGTAAGGGCGGCTCGTGCTGCATTGTTGATGGGGGGACCGCTCGTATGCCAGAGCTGTTCCCGTAGTGCAACCAAAGACATACCGTCCAGTCGGTCCCCGTCGGCCGGATGACGGTCCGGTTTCCGGGCTACCCGGAGTTCACGCGGAGTCGCCGGCGGTGGCCAGCAGCCGGGTCAGCTCGACCCGGGAACGGATGCCCAGCAGGCTGAACACGTTCCGCAGGTGGTGGTCGACGGTGCGTGGGCTGACCGACAGCCGGGCGGCAACCTCACGGTTCGTGGCCCCTTCCGCCACGTGCCGGGCGATGCGCAGCTGCTGCGGCGTGAGACCGGCCAGCGCGGGCGGTCCGGCCGGTCCGGCGGCGGCCTCCCCGGTGGCCCGCAGCTCCGCGGCGGCCCGCTCCGCCCAGACCCGGGCCCCGCATCCCTCGAAGGCGAACAGCGCGTCCCGCAGCACGTTGCGGGCGGCTCCCGGGCGGCGCAGCCGACGCAGCGTCATACCGAGAAGCAACTGGGTACGGGCCCGGTCGAAAGGGCTCTGGGCCCGGCCGTGCTCCACCAGCGCGTCGGCGAAGAGGACAGCGGCCTCGTCGGGCCCGGCGAGCAGCGCACGGCAGCGGGCCAGCTGCGCCGGGGCCTGCGGGTCGTCGGTGACCGCCGCCCACAGGGTGAAGATTTCCAGGGCCGGCCGGGCGCGTTCCGGCTCCCCCGCCAGCGCCGCCGCCTCGATGAAGCAGGGCAGGACGAGCAGCCGCACCGCGCAGTGGCCCCGCCCGGGGCCGGAACCGATCACCGGCTCCAGGCGGGCGGCGGCCTCGTGCGGCCGGCCGAGTGCGAGGTCGCAGCGGGCCCGGCTCCACGCGGCGAGAGTGGCCGCGACCCCCAGGCCGTGCGGCCCGGCGTTCTCCCCGACCGCCGCGGCGTGCCGGGCACAGCGGTCGGCGTCACCCTCGGCCGCCGCTGTCATCGCGAGGATGGCGTGATGGTGCGCGGCGTGGTTGCGCTGTCCCGTGCGGGCCGCGCCGCGCAGGCCCTCCAGAGCGTGAGCCCGGGCCCGGGAGTGCCGGCCGAGGCGGAGCTCGCTGTAGGCGAGGTGTTCCAGCACCCGGGGCTCCAGGAGGGTGAGGCCACGGGCCCGGACGATGGCGAGCGTCCGGGTGCCCAGTTCCCGGGCACCCGCGGTCTCCCCCAGCACCAGGGAGGCGAGCATGGCCCGCAGCAGTCCGCCGGGCTCCTGGGAGTGCGGGCCGAGGGCGATCACCCGGCGCAGCAGGCCGGCTCCCGAGTTCTGGTCTCCGCGCAGCAGGGCGGACATCCCCGCACAGTAGTCGTCGAGCAGGGCGGCCCGGAGCGGCGTGCCGGAGCCGGGGCCGGACTGCAGTCCGTCGGTGTCCCCGATGGTCCAGGACGCCTCGATCGCGTGCCGGACAGCCTCCCGGGCGCCGTCCGCGTCGTGCGGCTCGAGCAGCCGGGCTGCTTCGAGCAGGGTCTCCCTGGCGTCGGTGACGACGCCGTTGCTCAGCTCCAGGACCCCGCGCATGAGTTCGGACCGGCCGCGGGCCACGTCCCCGGCGGGCAGCGAGCGGGCCCGGTCCAGCAGCACCCGGGCCCGGTGCGGCCGGCCGTCGGCCCACACGTGCTCGGCCGCGGTGGTCAGCCGCAGCACCCGGGCGTCCTCGTCCTCGGTGAGGTCGACGGCGCGCAGCAGGGCGTCGGCCGTGCCGGCGTGGCCGTGCTGGGCCACCGCTCCGGGACGCTGCGCGGCGGTCGAGAGGGCATCGGCGAGGGACGGCGCCGGGCCGGGGGCGGCAGCTGCCAGGTGCCGCAGCCGCAGCAGCAGGTCAGCCGGCCCGGTGAGGGCCTGGGCGAGCGTCCAGTGGGCGGCGCGACGGCGGGCGGGCGGCTCGTCCCAGTACGCCGCACGGCACAGCAGCGGGTGGGTGAAACGGACGGAGTCGCCGCCCCCGCGGCGGATCACCGCGGCGGCCTCGGCGGACTCCAGCGCCCGGGGGTCCATGCCTGTGCGGACGGCGGCGCGCAGCAGGACGTCCGTGCCGACCGCACCGGCCACCTCGTGCGCGGCGGCGGTCAGCAGCAGCAGGCCGCGGGTGGAGGGGGGCAGCTTCCCGAGCCGGCCGGCGGCCTCCCGGGCGGCGCTCTCGCCGACGCTCAGCGGGCGCGGCAGCGGCTCCGTGCCGGACCGCTGAGCGGGGGTGAGGTGCTGCGCCAGGTCGGTGAGGAGCCCCGGGTTGCCGTGGCCCTCGTGCAGCAGGGTTTCCCGGACGGCGGGGTCGGACTCGGGCAGCAGCCGGTCCAGGAGGACGGTGGCGGCCGCGTCGTCGAGCGGGTGGAGCGTGAGGACCGGCAGAGCGGCGAAGGGTTCCCCCTCCGTGCGGTGCGGGGGCCGGCCGATGAGCATCGCGGCGGGCAGGGAGGCGCCCAGCCGGCGGGCCGCGAAACCCAGCGCCTCGCGGGAGGCGGAGTCCAGGTGATGGGCGTCGTCGACACAGGCGAGGAGCGGACCGTGCTCGGCCGCCAGCCGTTGCAGCAGGGCGCAGAAGCCGGCCAGTACCGGGCCGCTGCCGCCGGACGGGACGGCCGCCAGTTCCAGCGCCCGGGCCAGTTCCCCGGTCACCCGGTGGTCCGCGACCGGCCTCAGCAGCGCGTGCAGACCGCTGTACGGGATGGCCGTCTCGGCGGCCACCCCTCGGGTGGTCAGCACGGTGCCGTCGGAGAAGGACGCGGCGGCCCGGTCCAGCAGGGTACTGGTGCCCAGTCCCGGCTCGGCCCGCACCAGCAGGGCACCTCCCTGCCCGGCGCGGGTACGTGTCAGCAGCGCCGCGACGGGGTGAGGGAACGCGCTCGCACTGTGCATCCGCATGGACCCTTCTGCGCGGGGACGTGCCTCGTCCGGCCCCCCGTGGCTGCCACGGCACCACCGCCGGGCGCCGGTGTCCATGCGGTGACCGGCGATCCGCTGCCCGCGCCCAACCCGGGACGGCTTGTCATGTGCAGCCGCACAACCGGTTGCGGCCGGTGCCGTACTCCGGGCGCCCTCGACCACCCGGCCCGCGGTGCGACGCATCGCTCACCCCTGCCGGGCGGTGAGGCGCACGTGCAGGGAGCGGGCCGAGGCGTCGGTCAGCGCGGCGATCTGGTCGACCACCACCCGCAGCCGCTCGGTGTCGTCGCCCGCGGCCCGGAACAGGGCCCGGTACTGCGGGTCGAGGCCGTCGGGTGCCCGGCGGACGAGTGCCTCCCCCAGCTCGGCGAGGATCTGCCGCTGCCGGGAGCGCACCCGCTCCTGGTCGGGACGCTGCATGACGTGGACGTCGGCCACGGCCTTCAGCACATCGCACTCCAGCCGGGCCTGGCGCGGGACAATGAGATCCGCGCCGTACCGGCGCAGCGGCCCGCTGCCGTACCGCATCCGGGTCGCGCCCTCGGCCGCCAGGCAGAACCGGCCGATGAGCTGGCTGGTGGCGTCCTTCAGCCGCGCCTGGGCGGCGGTGGTCCCGTCGTAGCCGTGCGGCCACCAGTCCTGCTCCAGCAGCCGGTCCAGCGCGGCGGCCAGCTCGTCCTCAACGGTGCCGGGCGGGGCGTACCGGGCTGCGGCGACCGTGAAGACCTCCTTCCGCTCGGAGCCGGCGAGCAGCAGGTTCGGGTCCAGATGTCCGGCGTGCAGCCCGTCCTCCACGTCGTGCACCGAGTAGGCGACGTCGTCGGACCAGTCCATCACCTGGGCCTCGAAGCACCGGCGGGTTCCGGGCGCGCCCTCCCTCAGCCAGCGGAACACCGGCAGGTCGTCCTCGTAGACCCCGAACTTGCCGGACGCGGGGTCGGTGGGGTGCCCGCCGCGCGGCCACGGGTACTTGGTGGCGGCGTCCAGGGTGGCCCGGGTCAGGTTGAGCCCCACGGGCCCGCGCTCGGTGAACCGCTTGGGTTCCAGCCGCGTCAGCAGCCGCAGCGACTGGGCGTTCCCCTCGAAGCCGCCGCAGGCTTCGGCGATCTCCGCGAGCGCGCCCTCACCGTTGTGCCCGAACGGCGGATGGCCGAGGTCGTGCGCCAGGCAGGCGGCCTCCACCAGGTCCGGATCGCAGCCGAGGGAGGCACCGAGCTCCCGGCCGACCTGAGCACACTCCAGGGAATGGGTCAGCCGGGTGCGCGGGCTGGCGTCCCAGGCGTGCGCCGCGCCGGGGTTGTCCGGGGTGACCACCTGCGTCTTGCCCGCGAGCCGGCGCAGCGCCGAGGAGTGCAGCACCCGGGCCCGGTCCCGCTGGAAGGCGGTCCGTCCGGGCCGCTTGTCCGGCTCGCGGTCCCAGCGCTCGGTGGCGTCCGGGTCGTCACTCTGGCTGCGTTCCATGTGCCGACCGTAACCGTCCCGGCGATCCTCCCGCGCGGCCCGGCGGCCGGCCCCGGCCCGGCGCCCGCCGGACCTGCCGCGGGGCACCCCGGTGGCCGGGTCAGGCCGCGGCGGCGGCCAGGGCGGGCGGTGCGGTGCGGCGGGAGTCGGCGACCGCGCGGTCATGGCGGTGCAGGAGCAGCCGGGCGAGCGCCGGGTGGGCGCCGATCGGAGCGCCCACCACACCCGGGGCGGCCTCGGCGCAACGGGACGCGAACCAGCCGGGTGCGGTGAAACAGGAGGACAGGGCGATCTCCCGGTGCCCGAGCTCCCGCAGATGCGCCACAGCCCTGGCCACCGTCGGTGAGGCGGCCGAGGCGTAGGCCGGCAGCACCGGCACCCCGCCGAGCCGGGCGGACAGCATCGCGGCGGTGGCCCGGGTGCCGGCGGCGGACTCCGGGTCCCGGGAACCGGCCGCCGCCAGGACCACCGCTCCGCCGGTGTAACCCCCTTCCACCAGGCGGTGCCGCAGGGCCTCCACCAGCAGCGGGTGCGGACCGAGGCAGGCCGCGACCTCCGCACGCAGGTGCGGGGCCGCGGCCAGCACGCCGGGAAGGTCGTGCTTGACGTGGTAGCCGCGGCTGAACAGCAACGGCACCAGGACGGCGTCCCCCCGCAGCCGGGCGAGGGTGTCGCCGAGCAGTGGCTCGTCGGTTTCGAGGTGGCCGAGCTCGACCCGCAGTCCGGGACGCAGGGCCCGGACGCGGCGCAGCAGGGCGTGGATGGTGTCCCGGGCCCTCGGGTCGGGAGATCCGTGGGCCACGGCGACCAGGGTGGGAGCGGTGCCGGGGTACATGCCGTCCACGTTGCCGGACGCCTGTTGCCACGGTGTTGCACGGTCATGACGGCCGGCGGCCGGAGACCTCACGGCCGGGCCCGGCGGGAGCGGAGACGGACGGTCCTCCGCCGTAACCCCGCCGGGCCGTGCCGGTAACACGCCGGAAGCACGCTGGGGGCATGAACGCGGACAGCACCGGGACCACTCAGACGCACTGCCCGTACTGCGCGCTGCAGTGCGGTATGGGGCTGCGCCCGGAAGCGGGCGAGCCGGGCGGACTGCGGGTCGTGGAGCGGACCGCGTTCCCCGTCAACCGGGGCGCGTTGTGCGGCAAGGGCCGCACCGCACCCGCTGTGCTCTCCTCCCGGGTGCGCCTGACCGAGCCCCTGATCCGTCGCGCCTCGGGTCGGCTCGAACCGGCCACCTGGGAGGAGGCTCTGGACCGGGTGGCCGAGGGCCTGGCCGGCACCCGTGAGCGGCACGGCGCGGACGCCGTGGGCGTCTTCGGCGGCGGCGGGCTCACCAACGAGAAGGCCTACACCCTGGGGAAGTTCGCCCGGCTGGTGCTGAACACCTCCCAGATCGACTACAACGGCCGGTTCTGCATGTCGTCGGCCGCCGCGGCCGGCACCAAGGCGTTCGGCGTGGACCGCGGCCTGCCGTTCCCGCTGGCCGACATCCCCCGCACCGGCTGCGTCATCCTCGTCGGCTCGAACCCCGCCGACACGATGCCGCCCGCGCTGCGCTACTTCACCGAACTGAAGGAGAACGGCGGGACGCTGATCGTCATCGACCCGCGGCGCACCAGGACCGCCGAGCAGGCGGACCTGCACCTCGCGCCCCGGCCCGGCACCGACCTGGCGCTCGCGCTGGGGCTGCTGCACCTGGTGGTGGCCGAGGGGCGCACCGACGAGGAGTTCATCGCCGCCCGCACCAGCGGCTGGCCCGAGGCCCGGGCGGCGGCGATGGCGCACTGGCCGGAACTGGTGGAGCGGATCACCGGCGTCCCCGTCCCGCAACTGCGCCGGGTGGTGCAGATGTTCTGCGACGCGGACACCTCGATGGTGCTGACCGCCCGCGGCCCGGAGCAGCAGGCCAAGGGCACCGACACCGTCGGCGCCTGGATCAACCTCTGCCTGGCCACCGGCCGGGCCGGCCGGCCGTTGTCCGGCTACGGCTGCCTGACCGGTCAGGGCAACGGCCAGGGCGGGCGGGAGCACGGTCAGAAGGCCGACCAGCTGCCCGGTTACCGCATGCTCGCCGACGCGGCGGCCCGCGCCCACGTCGCGGGTGTGTGGGGGGTGGACCCCGACTCGCTGCCGGCCCCGGGCCGCAGCGCCTACGAGCTGCTGGACGCCCTGGGCCGCGACACCCCGGACGGGGTGCGGGCGCTGCTGCTGATGGCGTCCAACCCGGTGGTCTCCGCTCCCCGCGCGGCCCACGTCGAGGAACGCATGCGGTCCCTGGACTTCCTGGCGGTCTGCGATGTGGTGCTCTCCGAGAGCGCCCTGCTGGCCGACGTGGTCCTGCCGGTGACGCAGTGGGCCGAGGAGACCGGCACCATGACCAACCTGGAGGGCCGGGTGCTGCTGCGGCAGCAGGCGGCGCAGCCGCCCGCGGAGTGCCGCAGCGACCTGGTCGTCATGCACGAGCTGGCCGCCCGGCTCGGCTGGGACAAGGGCTTCCCCACCGACCCGGAGGAGATCTTCGAGGAGCTGCGCCGCGCCTCGGCGGGCGGCAAGGCCGACTACTCGGGCATCACCTACCGGCGTATCAGGGAGGAGGACGGGGTCTTCTGGCCCTGTCCGGAGACTCCGGCGCACCGGGACGGCGAGGCGTCCGGCGACCCGTCCGCCGACCACTCCGCCGCCCCGCACCCGGGCACCCCCCGCATGTTCCTGGACCGGTTCCACACCCCCGACGGGCGCGCCCGGTTCGTGCCGGTCACCCACCGGCCCGCCGCCGAGGAGCCGACCGGGGAGTACCCGGTCCTCCTCACCACCGGCCGGGTGCTGGCGCAGTACCAGTCCGGCGCCCAGACCCGGCTGGTGGACGAGCTCAACAAGGCCGCGCCCGGCCCGTTCGTGCAGCTGCACCCGCAGCTCGCCGAGCGGCTGGGAGCCGTCGAGGGCGAAGAGCTGGCGGTGATCTCCCGGCGCGGCCGGGCCGTCGCCCCGGCCCGCATCAGCCGGGACATCCGCCCGGACACCGTCTTCATGCCCTTCCACTGGCCGGGCGCGGGCCGGGCCAACACGGTGACCAATCCGGCGCTCGACCCGACCTCCCGGATGCCGGAGTTCAAGGTGTGCGCGGTCCGGGTGGAGCGCGTCTCGGCCGTAACGGCCGAGGCGGGGCTCTCGGTTCAGAGCGCGGTGTCGGGCGCGGACTCTGCCGTCACCCACGCCAGGTAGGCGGCGCTCCCCCGGACGACGGGGGTGGCGATGATCTCCGGCACGTCGTAGTCGTGCGCGTCCCGGAGGTACGCCTCCAGCGCCTCGTACCGGGCGGCGGCCGTCTTGAACAGCACCTGCCACTCCGGGTCGTGCTGCACCGCGCCCTCCCACCGGTAGTACGAGGTGATCGGCGCGCTCACCTGCGCGCAGGCCGCCACCCGCGCCTCCACCGCTCCTGCCGCCAGCTCCTCCGCCTGTGCCGCGCTCCCGGCGGTGGTCAGGACGGCCAGCACCTCGGGTGCCGTCCGCCGCCCGGCCCCTTCCGCCGCCTTCGACGTCAGCGGCGTGCCCGACGTCCCCGGCGCGCCCGGGGCGGCTCCGACCGGCACGGTGGGCTCGGTCGGTGCGGGAAGGGGCTCTGTCACGCGGGTCACTCCTCAGCTGGGAACGTTCCGGACCCCCACGCTATCGGACGCTCCCCGGTCATCCGAAACGACGGGAGCTGATTTCATTGCCCTGCATTTCTATCGGATCAGCAAGGATTTCAGAAAGTCGAATTCGGAATCAGGATCGTGTCGTCGGCCGCGTACACCGAGAACACCCCGTGGTCGCTCCATTCTGCCCCGCGGGGAGCCAGCGCCGACCGGGCAGGGTCTCCGCCCTGCCACAGCGTGAACACCGTGGCGACCAGCCTTGCCGCGGCCACGTCTCCGGGCTCCAGGCCGGTCCGAATGGTGACGCGCTGAGAAACCTGATCACCGGAGATCATGGTTACTTCCTCAGCCGCTACCCGCCAGTCCCCCGTCAGGTCCGCAGAGTCATCCGGAGTGTAGTTGGCTTGAGCGGCATGCTGACGGAACAGCTCGCCCCACTGCTCGGCCGTCGCCTGATCTGCCGGCGGCGGAGCCGAAGTGATGATGGCGCGCGCCGCCGGTGGGTCGGTGGGCGTGACGTTGAGCTGCTGTAATCTGTCGACCACGACAACGCCTATAATTCCCAGGCCGACGACGGCAAGAATGACGGCGACAACAATGGGGATACGGCTTCGTTTCACAATTCCTTCTTCCACAATTGCACAAGACTGCACACCACACGCATGTGCAGCCTTCGGTTTATTGGGTTGATCAGCGGCGCATCCCGGCGACCCCGGTGTTCCGTGCACCGCAATGAACATGGCGTCGCGGAAGTCCGCACCAGCCATCTCTTGGTACCGCTCCCGCCGCACGGAAGATTGCACCCACGGTAGGTGGCGCAGTCCCACGGGGAGTACAGCCCCAGGCGCAGTCAGGGGTTGACCGGGATCGTACCGGGAAGCATCGTCGGGGGTTTCAGGTCCGCGCGATGCGATGGGGGGACAGGCATGTTACTGCTGCGAAAGCGCCGGGAGGCGCTCGTCCGGGCGACCGATGTTCACGGTGAGCAGGCGGTCCTGCTCCATCTCGACGGGCAGCACGAGACGGCCCTGGAGGCGTCGGTGCGGGCGACCCGGGCGGCGGAAAAGCTGCACCGCGCCGACCGGAAGGACCAGGAGGTCCGCAAGGTCCTGTCCGCCCGGTACCGGGACCGCGCCGACATCCGGCGTGAGCTGGGCAACCACTGTGCGCTGCAGAACGGTTCCTCGCGCGCGCTCGTCCAGTACCGAGCGGGCGTCAAGGACACGAAGCGCGCCATCGGGCTGCTGGAGGGAAGCGAGGAGGCCGCCGCGTACCCGCTCCTCGTGCCGTCCCTGCGCCTCCTCACGGCGGAGTTCCTGGCCCGGACCGGTGACCGGACCGGCGAGGCGGCCCGGGAGAGACAGTCCGCCCTGGCGGACTACCGCAGCCACACACAGCGGTCCGAGGAGCGGGGCGCACTGGATCTGGCGTGGGCGCTCACCCGTGTCGCCGACGTGTTGCTCCTCACCGGCGACGGGCAGGGAAGCCTGGTCGCCCGCCAGGAGTCACTCGAGCTGTTCCGGCGCCACCTCGGCCGGAACAGCCTGCTGTGGACCGGCAGGCATCGGGAGCGCGCCACCTGGGTGACCACCCCGACCCTGGAACGCTTCAGCAACTCGGCCCATGCGTTCGCCGTCCAGCTGCAGCCGCCGGGCTGGTCCGGCATGCCGTGGCCGGCCGGCAGGGGAAGCCGTTCCCCGCTGCCGGATCCGGCCGACGGTTCGGCCGTCCCGGCGGCCCTGGACGCCCTCCAGGACGCCGCCGAAGGTTTTGCGGACCTCCTGCCGAAGGAGGGCTTCGGCCCGGTGCTGAACTCCCCCGCCTACGAACGGCGCACCCTGGCTCTGAACAACGTGGGCATCGCCCTGCGGCGCTGGCTGGAGATGGCGGGAGCGCCCGGGCTCGCCGTGCGGTACAACGAAGCGATCCACGCAATCCTGGAGCAGGTGCACGCTGAGCAGATGCGCGCGATGCTCGGTCACCTCTCCCCCGCGACGCCCGGAGATGAGTGGTCGGCACCGCTCAGGGCCCTCCGGCCCTCCCTGGAACAGGTGGCCCACGCTCGATGATCCCTGGGCTGGACGACCGCCTCGGCGGCGGACCCGGCTCCCCACGACGAGAGCGAGGTGCTGGCGTTGTGTCCGCTTCGTGGGCCCAGGCGACTCGACGACGCGGTGGGTCGGGGCGGTTCCGGTACCGGGAACGGGGGCCCGGCGGGAGGCGGGCCCCCGTCACCGTCATGCGACGCGGCGTCAGCAGGGCAGCAGGGGCCGGGCGACGGGCCGACAGCGGACGGGGTTCGGTTGCGGGAGACATGCGGAGTGGCAGGATGAACCATCCCAACGCCGACCGGAGGGAAGAGCCGTCCATGGAGGACCTCATCGAG
The DNA here is from genome assembly GCF_028200735.1 of Streptomyces sp. ACA25. Taxonomy (GTDB): domain Bacteria; phylum Actinomycetota; class Actinomycetes; order Streptomycetales; family Streptomycetaceae; genus Streptomyces. The sequence continues at coordinate 119,278 of NZ_JAQKPV010000006.1, read as the reverse complement.
CTGGCCCAGGAGCACATGGAGAAGGCGCGCTCGGCGCCGCACGGGCGCAGTGCCCACCTCTTCCTGCAGGACGGACCGCTGCGACAGAGCATCATCGCGCTGACCGAGGGCTCGGAGCTGGACGAGCACAACTCCCCGCCGGCGGCCAGCCTTCAGGTGCTCCAGGGGTCGGTCCGGATCACCGGAACGAGCGAGGACGTGGAGCTGGCGACCGGGCACATCCACAAGCTGCCGCAGGAGCGTCACGGCCTGCGGGCGCTGGAGGACGCCATCGTCGTGCTGACCGCCGTCACCGCGACGTAGTCCCCGCCCGCCCCGCCACTGCCGCCGTGGCGGGGCGGGCGCGCGCCCCGATCAGCCGGCCGGGAGCCGTGGGCCCGGCCGGGGGCGGGGTAGCGGTGGCGTGCAGGTGCGCGCGGGGGCTGACGCCGCGCGTCCGTTTGAAGGCCGCGCTGAGGCTGAAGGCGTCGGCGTAGCCGACCTGCCGGGCGACGGAGCCGAGCGTGGCCCCCGGAGTGCGCAGCAGGTCGGCGGCGAGGGTCAGCCGCCAGTCCGTCAGGTAGCTCATCGGCGGCTCCCCCACCAGCGCGGTGAAGCGGCGGGCCAGGGTGGCCCGGGAGGTGCCGGCCTTCGCTGCCAGCGCGCCGACGGTCCACGGGTGCGCCGGGTCGGCGTGCAGCAGCCGGAGGGCCTGCCCCACCACCGGGTCGCCGTGCGCGCGGTACCAGGCCGGGGCGTGTGCCTCGTTGCCGTTGAACCAGCTGCGCAGGGTGGCGAGCAGCAGCAGGTCGAGCAACCGGTCGAGGACGGCCTGCTGGCCGGGCTCGTCGCGGGCGATCTCCTCGGCGATCACCGGGCTGAGCGGGCAGTCCGTCATGCACTGCTCGACCGTCAACACCGGGGGCAGGGCGGCCAGCAGGCGGCTGCCGACGTCTCCCTCCACCTGGTACATGCCGCTGAGCAGCACGGCGGCGCCGTCCTCCCGGGCGCCCCAGCTGCGGGTGGAGAGCGACAGGTCGGCGGCGAGTTCCGCGCCGTCCGGGCCGGTGCAGCTGTCGCCGGAGTGGAGGACGACGTCACCGGCCGAGGGTGCGGGGCTGTCGGCGACGGTGTACGGCGCGGCGCCCCGCAGGATCGCCACGTCCCCGGGATTCAGCCGTACCGGGCTGCCGTCGTCGGGGAGCACCCAGGCGGTGCCGTGCACCATCGAGGCGAGCGCGAGCGGAGTGCCGCAGTCGAGGCGCAGGGCCCAGGGCGACGGCAGGAACGACTGGTGGAAGAGGGCCCCGCGGGCCCGGACGCCTGCCAGGAGTTCGGTGAGGGGGTCCATGCCGGCCAGCATAACGACGGGCGGTGAGACGGACAGACATGCGGCTGAGCCGATGAGCCATGGCGCGTCTCATCCCGTCTCGCTTGACTGGGCACATGACAGAGAACATGACTTTGGTGACGGGCGCGACGGGCAAGACCGGCAGCCGGGTGGCGGAGCTGCTGCGGGAACGCGGGCTGCCGGTGCGGGCGGGGTCCCGCTCCGGGGAGCCGCGGTTCGACTGGACGGACCGCTCGACGTGGGGGCCGGCGCTGCGGGACGTGTCGGGGGTGTACCTGGTGTACGGCCCGGAAGTGAACTCCCCGGGCGCCGCCGAGACCATCAGTGCCTTCGCGCAGGAGGCGGCCGGGGCAGGGGTGCGGCGGGTGGTGCTGCTGTCGGCCCGCAGCCACCGGGGGCCCGTGGGGCCGCTCGACCGTGCGTTCCGGGCCGCTGAACGGGCCGTCCGGGGCGGCGGAACGGAGTGGACGGTGCTGCGGCCGAGCTGGTTCCAGCAGAACTTCAGCGAAGCGGACTTCCTGCGGGACCCGGTGATCGCGGGGGAGCTCCAGCTGCCGACCGGGGACGGCCGGGACGCCTTCATCGACGTGCGGGACATCGCGGAAGTGGCGGTCACCGCGCTGACGGAGGACGGGCACGCGGGGCAGGTCTACGAGCTGACCGGCCCACGTCTGCTGTCCGTCGGGGACGTGGTGGCGGAGATCGCCGGGGCGACCGGACGGGACCTCCGGTACGTACCGGTGACGCCCGAGGAGTACGCGGCCGCGCTCACCGGGCTCGGGGTGCCGGAGGATGTGGTGGAGCTGCTGAACGAGCTGTTCGGGCACGTGCGCGCGGGCGACCTGGAGACCGTCACCGAGGACGTGCGGAAGGTGCTGGGCCGGGAGCCCCGGGACACCGCGGCCTACGTGCGGGAGACGGCCGCCACCGGCATCTGGGGAGGCAGCCCGGCCTGACCCGGCCGACCGGAGGCAGGGCGGGGGCGGGGCGGACGGGTGGCGGGGGGGAACGGCTGCGCCGTCCCCCGTTCCCGCAGCCGGCCCGGGGCATGCTCGGAGGTATTCGGTGACCTGCCTGGGGTGCCCTTCCGCACCCTGGCCGTGGGGGCGGGCGGGTTTCCCTCCGGCTTCCCGCACCGGTGACGCAGGGACCGAGGGGCGGCCGGCGGGCCCTGCGCCACGGGTGCGGGGCTCACAGTGGGGGTGGGCGCGGACTGAGGACAGCGTTCCTTCGGGGAAACGGACGGGACGCCGACGGGAAACGGCGGCCGCGCAGGCTCCGTACATGAGCTCGGAATCCCGTGTGGTGATCGTCGGCGGCGGCATGGCCGGTGCCCGGCTCGCGCAGCAGCTGGCAGCGCGGGCCGGGACGGCAGTGACCGTCATCGGTGACGAGCCGCACGCCCCGTACAACCGGGTCCTGCTCGCCGAGGTACTGGGCGGGCGCTACCCGGCCGACGTGATCGCGCTGCCGGCCCCGGCCGGCGAGACCGTGACCTGGCGCACCGGAGTGCGCGCGGTCCGTATCGATCGCGACGAGCGCCGGGTGGTCTGTGACGACGGCGCGCTGGTGCCGTACGACGCGCTGGTGCTGGCCACCGGCTCCAACCCGGTGCTGCCCCCGTTCCACGGCCTGTTCGAGCCGGGCAGGCACGAGCTTCCCCGGGGCGTACGGGCGTTCCGGACGCTGGACGACTGCCTGGCGCTGGACACCGAGGTACGGGACGGCACCCCGGCGGTGGTCATCGGGGGCGGTCTGCTCGGGGTGTCCGCGGCCCGGGCGCTGGCCCGCCGCGGGGCCCGGGTGGTGCTGGCCCAGCAGGGCGAGCGCCTCATGGAGCGCCAGCTGGACGCCGGCTCCTCCGCGCTGCTCCGGGAGCACCTGGAGACGCTCGGGGTCGAGGTGCACACCGAGTGCCGGGTACGGCAGCTGCTGCTGTCGGACCCGCGCGAGGAGCACCGTCAGGTCCGCGGCGTGCAGCTGGCCGACGGCTTCCGGCTCGACGCCGAGCAGGTCGTACTGGCCTGCGGGGTGCGCCCGCGCACCGGCCTGGCCCGGGCCGCCGGGCTGACCGTGGCGCGCGGCATCGTCATCGACGACGAGCTGCGCACCGACGCCCCCCGGATCTTCGCGCTCGGCGACTGCTCCGAGCACCGCGGGACGGTGTACGGCCTGGCCGGCGCCGCCCAGGAGCAGGCCGATGTCCTGGCGCGGGTGCTGAGCGGGGACGACGGCGTCCGCTACTCCGGCACCCGGGCGCTCACCCGGCTCACCTTCAACGGCGGCGCCACCCCGCTCGACCTGGCCTCGTTCGGCGAGACCACCCCGGAGCCCGGGGACGACGTGGTCCAGCTCGCCGACGCCACCCGCGGCGCCTACCGCCGGATCGTCGTGCGCGGCGACCGGCTCATGGGCGGTGTGCTGCTGGGCGACCTCGGAGGGGTCGGGGCACTCGCCCGGGCCTGGGAGTCCGACGATCCGCTGCCCGCCTCCCCCCTGCTCCACCTGCTCACCCACGACGGAGGGTCCTGACATGTCTGCCGAGCCCGTTGCGTCCGCGCTCACCGAGCCCGCCGCCGCACACACGTCCGCGCCCGCCCCCGCCGGCACCATCGTGGTGGTCGGACACGGCATGGTCGGCCAGCGCTTCCTGGAGGAGCTCGCCGCCCGCGGGATCACCGACCGGGCCCGGGTGGTCGTGCTGGCCGAGGAGCCGCGCGCCGCCTACGACCGGGTGCAGCTGACCTCGTACTTCTCCGGCACCACCCCGGACGAGCTGTCCATGGTGGAGGGCGACTTCCTGACCCGGCACGGCGTCGAACTGCGGCTCGACGACCCCGTCGAAGCACTGGACCGCGAGGCGAGGACGGTCACCACCCGCGGCGGCTTCACCGTCCGCTACGACAGCCTGGTGCTGGCGACCGGCTCGTACCCGTTCGTTCCCCCGGTGCCGGGCAAGGACAGCGAGGGCTGCTTCGTCTACCGCACCATCGAGGACCTGCTCGCCATCGAGGAGTACGCGCGGCGCTCGCGCACCGGCATCGTGGTCGGCGGCGGGCTGCTCGGGCTGGAGGCCGCCGGTGCGCTGCACGGGCTCGGCCTGGACACGCACATCGTGGAGTTCAACCCGCGGCTGATGGCCCTGCAGATCGACGAGGGGGGCGGTGCCGCGCTGCGCCGCACCGTCGAGGAGATGGGGCCGGTCGTGCACACCGGCGTCGCCGGGCAGGAGATCACCGCGGACGAGAACGGCGCGGTCACCGGCATGACACTGTCCGACGGTTCCTCCCTCGCCGCCGACCTGGTGATCTTCTCCGCCGGTATCCGTCCCCGCGACCAGCTCGCCCGCGAGGCGGGGCTGGAGGTCGGTGAGCGCGGCGGGATCGTCGTCGACGAGCAGTGCCGCACCTCGGACCCGGCCGTCCTCGCGATCGGCGAGTGCGCCAAGGCCGCGGACGGCACGGTGTACGGGCTGGTGGCGCCGGGATACGAGATGGCGGCCACCGCCGCCGACGCCCTGGCGGGCGGGGAGCGCGGCTTCACCGGCGCGGACACCTCCACCAAACTGAAGCTGCTCGGCGTGGACGTGGCGTCCTTCGGCGACGCGCACGGTGCCGCCGAGGACTGCCTGGACGTCGTCTACTCGGACTCCCGCTCCGGCGTCTACAAGAAGCTGGTCGTCGCCAAGGACGGCACCCTGCTGGGCGGGGTGCTCGTCGGGGACGCCGAGTCGTACGGGCTGCTGCGCCCGCTGACGGGCAGTGTGCCGCCGGTCGCGCCCGAGCAGCTGGTGCTGCCGGCCGGGCTGTCCCCGGCCGGGTCGCTGGGTCCGTCCTCGCTGCCGGACGAGGCCGTGATCTGCAGCTGTCACCACGTCGACAAGGGCACGGTGCGGGCCGCGGTGAGCGAGCACCGGTGCACCACGCTGCCCGAGGTGAAGAAGTGCACGAAGGCCGGGTCCGGCTGCGGCAGCTGCGTGAAGGTGCTGGGGCAGCTCGTCAACGCCGAGCTGGAGGCAGCCGGTGTCACGGTCGACAAGGGTCTGTGCGGCTGCTTCTCCCACACCCGTCAGGAGCTGTACGAGGTGGTGCACGCCCTGCGGGTGACCTCCTACCGGCAGCTGCTGGCCTCGCACGGGCGGCCGGAGGCGCGGGACGGCGAGGGCTGCGAGATCTGCAAGCCCGCGGTGGCCTCGATCCTCGCCTCGCTCGCGCCGACGATCGGCGCCCCGGGGCACGTGCTGGAGGGTGAGCAGGCGGCTCTGCAGGACACCAACGACCACTTCCTCGCCAACATCCAGCGCAACGGTTCCTACTCGATCGTGCCGCGGATCCCGGGCGGTGAGATCACCCCCGAGAAGCTGATCGTGATCGGCGAGGTGGCCCGCGACTTCGGGCTCTACACCAAGATCACCGGCGGGCAGCGCATCGACCTGTTCGGGGCCCGGGTGGACCAGCTGCCGCTGATCTGGTCCCGGCTGGTGAACGCGGGCTTCGAGTCGGGGCACGCCTACGGCAAGTCGCTGCGGACCGTGAAGTCCTGCGTGGGCTCGACCTGGTGCCGGTACGGGGTGCAGGACAGCGTGCGGATGGCCATCGACCTGGAGCTCCGCTACCGGGGTCTGCGCGCCCCGCACAAACTGAAGTCCGCGGTCTCCGGCTGCGCCCGGGAGTGCGCGGAGGCGATGGGCAAGGACTTCGGGATCATCGCCACGGCGAACGGCTGGAACCTCTACGTGGGAGGCAACGGCGGGGCCACTCCCCGGCACGCGGACCTGCTGGCGCAGGATCTGTCGGACGCCGAGCTGGTCCGCCTGATCGACCGGTTCCTGATGTTCTACATCCGTACCGCCGACCGGCTGGAGCGCACCTCGGTGTGGCTGGAGCGGATCGAGGGCGGCCTCGAACACGTCAGGGACGTCGTCGTGCACGACTCGCTGGGGATCTGTGCCGAGCTCGAGGCGCTGATGGCCGACCACGTCGCGCACTACCGCGACGAGTGGGCCGAGGTACTCGGTGACCCGGAGAAGCTGGGCCGGTTCGTCTCCTTCGTGAACGCCCCGGACGCTCCGGACCCCTCGGTGCGGTTCGTGTCCGAGCGGGACCAGGTGAAGCCGGATCTGACGATTCTTTCCGGGCCGGACATTCCGGTCCGCACCCTCGAAGGGAGCACCCGCTGATGACCACCGCGAGCATGACGCAGGCACCGGACCGGACCGCCCCGGAGCCTTCCGCTCCGACCGCACCGCACTCGTCGGCCACGGTCACCGGAACGGCGTCCCGGGTACAGATCCGGGCGGGCGGGCAGTGGGTCGCGGTCTGCGGGGCGGACGACCTGATTCCCGGGCGCGGGGTGGCCGTCGTGCTGCCGGACGGCAGCCAGGCGGCGGTGTTCCGGGACCGCGGCGGACGCACGTACGCGGTGGGCAACCGGGACCCGTTCACCGGCGCCTACGTGCTCTCCCGCGGGCTGCTCGGGTCGGCCGGCGAGACACTGTTCGTCGCCTCCCCGCTGCTGAAGCAGCGCTTCGACCTGACCACCGGCCAGTGCCTGGACGACCCCGAGAAGGCGGTGCCGGTGCACCCCTGCCGCACGGTCTGACGCTTCGCCCGCCCGAGGGCGGGCCGGGGCAGCCGTCCCCGGCCCGCCCCGGGCTTCGAGCCGGTGCGACCCGGAACGTCCCGTTGGTTGAGGGCTGAACGGACCAGGAGGGGGCCCACCGGCCCCTGCCTGCGGCGACGCGCTCGCCGCCAAGCTGTAGGCGAGCGACAGTGGAAAGCGTAATGTCGCCGCAGGCAGCAGGTCCTACCCGGAGGTACACCATGACTCAGCAGATCACCGTCGGCCTTGACGGCTCCCCCGAAAGCCGCGCAGCCGCGGACTGGGCGGCCAGAGAAGCCGGCCATCGCGGACTGTCCGTGCACCTGGTGCACGCCTGGCTGCTCGAGCCCCTCACCACCCCGCCCACCCGGGACACCGCCTGGTCCCAGAAGCTGCTGGACGAGGCGGCCGCCGAACTGACCGAACGCCACCCGGGGGTGACCGTCACCACCGGCCCCGTCTCCGCCACCGCCACCGTCGGCCTGCTGGAGCAGGAGGACAACTCCGAGATGATCGTGCTCGGTTCCCGCGGGCGCGGTGCCCTGGTCGGCTTCCTGGTCGGCTCGATCGGCCTCCGGGTGCTGGCCCGGGCGAAGAAGCCCGTGGTGCTGGTCCGCGAGGAGGAGGCCCGCGCGGCAGCCACCGCGGGCAGCGAGATCGTCGTCGGCGTCGAAGACCTGGACGGCCCGGCCGCCGCACCGCTCGACTTCGCCTTCTCCACCGCGAAGACCCGCGGTGACACGGTCCGGGCGGTGCACGCGCTGCACCACCGCGACCGCAGCGGCCGGCTGGAGGAGGAAATCGCCCGGGTGCGCGGCGGGCACGACGACGACAAGAGCCTGGCGGACGCCCTCTCGCAGGCGAAGGAGCAGCTGAGCGCCGCCCTGGCGCCCTGGCGCGAGCGGTACCCCGACGTGCAGGTGACCGAGGACGTGCGCCCCGGGAACGCCGCCGAGGTGCTGCTGACCGGGGCCTCCGAGGCTGCGCTGGTCACCGTCGGCCGACGGACCGAGCGCCCGGCCCTCTCGCCGCGCATCGGCTCGGTCGCCCACGCGGTGCTGCACCACTCGGCGGCGCCGGTCGCCGTCATCGCCTACAGCTGAGCACACTCTCCGTGGACCGACGCCCCGGATCCGACGGCTCCTCCCTCAGCGGGGGAAGGCCGCCGGATCCGGCGTCGCCGCGCCGCGCGGCCGGCGGTGCCCGCCGTCAGGGGGTGGCGAGCGGCAGTGGCAGCAGGCGCTGCTCCCCCGGGGCCAGAGCGATGCTCCGGTCGGGCAGCATCACCCGGATGGGCGGCTCGTCCGACGGCGGGACGGTGATCAGCAGTTCCCCGGGCTTCATCCGCACCTCGATGCCCCAGTGACCCCGGTAGCGGATCGAGAAAGTGAACTCCGACAGCTCCGGCAGCGGGGCCGGGTCCAGCCAGAGGGCGCCCTCACGGGTCTCCAGACCGGTGAGCCCGCGCTGCAGCAGATCCAGGGTGCCGGCCATGGCACCGAGATGAATGCCTTCCTCGGTGGTACCGCCCTGCACGTCGGCCACATCGCTGAGCAGGGCCTGCTGGCAGTGCTGCCACGCCTGTTCGTGCCGGGCCCGGGCCAGCACCCAGCCGTGCACCAGTCCGCTGAGCGTCGATCCATGGCTGGTGCGGGCCAGGTAGTAGTCGGCCGTGCGCCGCCACAGCTCATCGTCCAGACGGTGGCCGAGCCGGGCGAACAGATCGGACAGCTCGGTGGGTGAGAACAGGTAGCCGAGCATCAGCGCGTCGGCCTGCTTCGACGCCTGGTACCGGTTGACCGAGTCGCCCTCGGCCTCCAGGATCCGGTCGAGCCGGTGGATGTCGCCGTACCGCTCGCGATAGCCGGCCCAGTCGAGCTCCTCCAGCTTCCCGTATCCCTCGAACTGGCTGACGACGCCCTGGTGGAAGGGCACCCGGAGCCGCCGGGAGACGTCCTCCCACAGCTCCAGCTCGGTGCTGTCCAGCCCGGCCCGCTCACACAGCTGGTCGCGGCGCGGGGCCGGTACCGTGCGGACGAGATCCAGCGCCCGCCACAGCACCCAGGCGGCGGTGACGTTGGTGTAGGCGTTGTCGTCGAGCCCGGCCCGGTCCGCGTCCGGGTATGCCTCGTGGTACTCGTCCGGCCCCACCACGCCGAGGATCCGGTAGCGCTCGTACGCCGGGTCGAAGACCGCGGCGTCCGCCCAGAACCGGGCGATCTGCAGCAGCATGTCGGCGCCCTTGGTATGCAGGAACTCCAGGTCGCCGGTTGCCTGAGCGTACCGCCAGACGTTGTACGCCACCGCCGAGCCGACATGGTGCTGGAGCCGGGAGTGGTCGGGCAGCCAGCGGCCGGAACGCGGGTTCAGGTGCAGCTGCTGGGTTTCCTCCCGGCCGTCGCTGCCGCTCTGCCAGGGGTACATCGCCCCGGCGCGGCCCGCCCCCCGCGCGGCCCGGCGCGCGGCCGGCAGCCGGCGGTGCCGGTACTCCAGCAGCGACCGGGACACCTCGGGGAAGTGCAGGTTCAGATAGGGCAGCACGAAGAGCTCGTCCCAGAAGACGTGTCCGCGGTACGCCTCGCCGTGCAGCCCCCGGGCCGGCACCCCGACGTCCAGCTCCGCGGTGTGCGGGGAGAGGGTCTGCAGGACGTGGAACAGGTGCAGCCGCAGAATACGGCCCGCCTCCCCCGGCTCCTCCAGCCTGGCCTGCCCCCAGAGGGCTTCCCACGCCGCGGCGTGCGAGGCGAGCAGGAGGTCCACCTCCGGCGCATGCTCCAGCCGCTCGATCGCGGCCTGCAGCGGGCTGCTGATCGCCGGGTCGCGGGAGGTGTGCAGTGCCACGGTCTTCTCCACCACGGCGGGCCTGCCGGGCTCCACGGGGACGGTCACGCACTGGGTGGCGGTCCGGTCCGTGAGCCGGGTGGTGGCCGGTCCGTGAGCCGTGCCGTCGGCCGCCTCGGAGGTGATCCGGGTGCGGGCGGCCATCGCGATACGCCGGTCGGAGGTACTGGTGAGGCAGCGCAGCCAGACGGTGTCGGGGTCCGCGGTGCCGGTGCGGAACTCGGTCAGGTGCTCGCCGTTCAGCTGCCGGTACCGGGCCACTCCGTCGTTGGTGACCGTGCCGTCGATCGCCGACTCGACCTCGACCCGGCCCGACCAGTCCTCGGCGGTGAACGTGGTCGTCATGGCCGCCAGATGCTGGTCCCCCATGTGTACCAGCCGGGTCTGCCGCACTCCGGTGTGCCGGCCCTGCGCGTCCCGCACGCGCATGATCCGGGTCAGGGTGCCGCGGCGCAGGTCGAGTTGCTGGCGGTACATCAGCAGCTCGTTCTCCGGGTCGTCCGGGGAGAACCACCGGTCGCCGGGAGCATCGGCCCCCCCGGTGGCGCCGGGGGCATCGGGCGAGCGGATGCGGAAGCGGAGGGGGAGCCAGTTCGGCAGATTGACCAGGTCCTCGTTCTCCACCTCACGGCCGGAGACGGTCGAGACGAGGCGGTTGTAGAGGCCTGCGGCATAGGTGCCCGGGTAGTGGATCGGGTCCGCCGCCGCCTCCGGGGCGGCGCCCCGGGTCGCGAAGTAGCCGTTGCCCAGCGTGCACAGCGCCTCCCGGAGGCGCTCCTGACGGGGGTCGTACCCCTCGTACTCCCACATCCACTCCGACGCCATGCTTCAGTCTCCCCTCAGGTCTTCGGCGGAGCCGGTCAGCAGCTCCGCGAGGTCCTCGACGACCAGGTCCGCTCCGTGTTCCCGCAGGCTCGCCGCACCGGCCGGGGTGGCGGACCGGTCCACCCCGATCACCGGCGTGAAGCCGCCGGCCCGGCCCGCCGCGACGCCGGCCCGGGCATCCTCCACGACGGCTGCCTGCCCGGCGGGCACGCCCAGCCGGCGGGCCGCCTCCAGGAACAGCGCGGGGTCGGGCTTGCCGGGCAACCCGAGCCGCGCGGCCTCGTTCCCGTCGACGACGGCGTCGAACCACCCACGGCCGAGGCCGGCCGAGGCCAGCAGCTCCCCCGCGTGCCGGGAGGCGGAGACGGCGGCGCACGGCACCCGGCTGTTCCGCAGCACCTCCAGCAGCCGCACGCTGCCCGGCAACGCCTCCACGCCACGGTCACGCAGGGCGGCGGTGAACAGCTGCTCCTTACGGGCCGCGACCGCCCGGACGGATCCGGTGCCGGGCGGGTCGTCCGGCTCGCCGGCCGGCCGGTCCAGGCCGCGCGCGGCCAGAAAGGCCGCGGCTCCGTCCAGCCGCGACTTGCCGTCGACGTACCGGCGGTAGTCGTGGTCCGGATCGAACGGCTGGTCCCGGCCGGCACCTGCCCGCTCCCGCAGGCAGGCATCGAAAGCTTCCTTCCAGGCGGCCGCGTGTACGCCGGCGGAGTCGAGCAGGACCCCGTCGGTGTCGAAGACCACCGCCCGGCATCCGCGCAGGACCGGTCGCAGCGCTGCGTCCCCCACCTCGGATCAGCCCTTCCCGGCGCAATAGGCCGGGCGGGCCCCGGTGGCCCGGGGGCTGCCCGCGGAGCGGGAGCCCGGGGAGTGTCCCCTCCGGGCCCCCGGGTGGCCGGCCGTGCCGGTCGGTGCTTGGGACACGCACTCACTCCCCTTCGCCGCCGGGCCGCTCCGGCCCGTTTCTCTCCCTGTCTCCAGCTGTGCGGAGTTTACGCACGAGGACGCCGTTCCTCCTGTTTATCCACAACAGGAGGAACGGCGTCTGTTTCACGGGGTGTGGGGTGATGCCGGGACTGCGGGGGTGTGGGGGATGGGGGGACGGCGCCGGGTCAGGACCCGGCGCAGGCGGTTCCGTTCAGGCTGACCCGCGGAGTCGCGTACTCGTCGCCGCTGTTGGTCTGGAAGCCGAAGCTGAGCGAGCCGCCGGCGCCGATGTTGCCGTTGTAACCGAGGTTGCGGGCAGTCACCCGGTTGCCCGACTGACTGACCTCGGCGTTCCAGGACTGGGTGACGCTGCCGGAGGGCAGGTCGAAGGTGACCTCCCAGCCGTTGAGCGCCTGCTGCGAGGTCACCCGGACCTCGACCACGGAGCCGGCGTTCCAGCGGTTGATCTGCAGATCGGCGGAGCAGTCACCGACCGGGTCGGTGCCACCGGTACCGCCGTTGTCACCTCCGCCGTTGTCACCGCCGCCGTTGTCACCGCCGCCGTTGCTGCCGCCGTCGCCGTCGCCGCCGAACGCCTCCCGCATGGCGTAGTACGCGGGCTTGGGCTGGTAGTTGTCGTCGTAGAGGTTCGCCGCCCCCTGGCCCTCGAACCAGTCGGGCACCCAGGAGTCGCGGTCGCCGAAGCCCCACACGGTGATGCCCGAGCAGCGGCTCACCGCCAGGCACGCCTCGGTGACCGAGGTGTACTGCCGCGCCTGCTGCTCCAGCTTGCTGCTGTTGGACGGCATGTCCATCCGGATGTCCAGCTCGGTGACGACCACCTCGAGGCCGAGGTCCGCGAAGCGCTGGAGGTTCTGCTGGTAGTCGCCGGGCATCTGACCGAGGATCATGTGCGACTGGAAGCCGACGCCGTCGATGGGCACGCCCTGCTGCTGCAGCCGCTGCACGAGCTGGTACATGCCGTTGCTCTTGGCGTTGATGCCGTCGGTGTTGTAGTCGTTGATGAACAGCTTCGCGTTCGGGTCCGCCTGACGGGCCGCCCGGAAGGCGTCGGCGATGTAGTCCTCACCCAGCACCTGCAACCACTTCGAGTTGCGGAAGGTGCCGTCCTCGTTGAACGCCTCGTTCACCACGTCCCAGCGGTCGATCTGGCCGGCGTAGCGGCCCGCGTAGGTCGCGATGTGGTCGTGCATGATCTGGTTCAGCTCGGTGGCGCTGAAGTTGCCGTTCTCCAGCCAGCCGGGCATCTGGCTGTGCCACACCAGGGTGTGCCCGTAGGTCTGCTGGTTGTTCTGCTGCGCGAAGGCGATGAAGCGGTCCGCGCCGCCCCAGTTGTACTGTCCGCGGTTGGGCTCGACGGACTCCCACTTCATCTCGTTCTCAGCGGTGACGCTGCTGAACTCGCGGCTCGCGATGGCGGTGTAGGTGGAGTCGTTGAGCCGGTGGTCGGCGATGGCCGTGCCGACGAATCTGCCGCTTGACTGGGCCGCCTCGCGCAGGGTCTGATTCTGCGCGGAGGGCGGCTGGGCAGCGGACTCCTCGGCCGCCGAAGCGGTACCGTAGACCGCGACTCCAGTGAGCAGCGCTCCGGCCGCAACAGCGACCCCTGCTCTGCGCATCAGACGGTTGTGCGTGGTGCGATTACGAGACATGCCTGTCCCTTCTTGTCATGACCCCCGCAGCCGACGGGGACAGTTCTATGGGGGCCCCCGACAGCCGTCAACCCTTCCGGAATAATCTCGGAAAACTTTCGGTACTGTCAGCGTGCTCACCGCGGGGTGGAGAATGCGGCCAGGAGGGCTCATGACAGTCGAAAGAAAAGTGACCATCACGGCGATCGCCCGGGAGGCCGGGGTATCGGTTCCCACCGTCTCCCGGGTGGTGAACGGCCGCTCGGACGTGGCGCCCGAGACCCGGGCGAAGGTCGAGGGCCTGCTGCGCCTGCACGGCTACAGCCGCCGCGCCAGCGCCCCCGGGGACCGCGCGGGCCTACTGGACCTGGTGTTCAACGACCTGGACAGCCCGTGGGCGGTGGAGATCATCCGCGGCGTGGAGGAGGTGGCGCACGCCGCCGGGATGGGCACCGTGGTGTCCGCCATCCATGACCGCGCGGGCCCGGCCCGGCAGTGGATGAACAACCTGCGGGCCCGCGCCTCGGACGGGGTCATCCTGGTGACCTCGGCCCTGGAGCCGGTCCTGCACAAGGAACTGCACCGGCTCGGGGTTCCCATAGTGGTCGTCGACCCGGCGGGCTCGCCGGCCCTGGACGCCCCGACCGTGGGCGCCACCAACTGGGCGGGAGGCATGGCCGCCACCGAGCACCTCCTCGGGCTGGGACACACCCGGATCGGCTTCATCGGCGGCCCGCCGCGCCTGATGTGCAGCCGGGCCCGAATGGACGGCCACCGTGCCGCCCTGGAGGCGGCGGGTGTGCCCGCGGACGACGACCTGACGGTCCCGGGCGACTTTTACCACGCGTCCGGGTTCACCGGCTGCAACACGCTGATGGATCTGCCCGTGCCACCGACCGCGATCTTCGCCGCCAGCGACCAGATGGCACTGGGTGCCATCGAGGCGCTGCGCTGCCGTGGCCTCCGGGTGCCGCAGGAGGTGAGCGTGGTCGGCTTCGACGACCTGCCGGAGATGCGGTGGTCGGCCCCCCCGCTGACCACGGTGCGTCAACCACTCGCGGAAATGGGCAAGATGGCCGCCCGCACCGTCCTGCGCAAGGCACGGGGCGAGGAGATCGACTCCCCGCGGGTCGAGCTGGCGACGGAACTGATGATCCGGGCCAGCACGGCACCGCCGGGCGGCCTGCCGGGAGAGTAATCGTCTCGAAATGTAGGAACCGTTGACGCGGGTGTCGGGATGTCCGTAACTTCCTCAGCAACGAACCGATAATTTTCGGCGACTTTCCGGAAGGGCGCGACGATGCACACCTCACTCCCTCGGAGACTACGGATGATCGCGGCGATCTCCGCTGCTGCTCTCGGGACCTCCGCACTGGCCGCATGCGGCAGCGACAACTCCGGCGGAAGCGGAGACGCGCTGGAGGTGTGGGTCTACCAGGACGCCTCGACCGCGGTGCAGGAGCAGTTCATCGAGCAGTTCAACGAGACCTCCGACATCAAGATCAACCTGACGCAGATCCCGGGCGACAACTACCAGGACAAGACCCGCACCTCCCTGGGCACGCCCAATGCGCCGGACATCTTCTTCAACTGGGGCGGCGGCAGCATCAGCGACTTCGTGGAGCAGGACATGCTCCTCGATCTCACCGACATCCTCAATGACGACCTGGAGTTCAAGCAGTCGTTCATCCCCTCGATTCTGGATGCCGGCCGGATCGACCAGCAGTACTACGGCATCCCCATGCGCGGCGTGCAGCCGGTGCTGCTGTTCCACAACAAGGAGGTCTTCGAGGCCGCCGGTGTCGAGCCGCCGAAGACCATGGACGACATCTGGAATCTCGTCGAGGTCTTCCAGGCCGAGGGCGTGGTGCCCTTCGTGCTGGCCGGGGCCGACCCCTGGACCGAGCAGATGTGGATGCAGTACCTGCTCGACCGCTACGGCAGCACCGAGGTCTGGCAGCGCATCCAGAACGCTGACTCCGAGGCCTGGGGCGACCCTGCCATGCTCTGGGCCGCCGAAACCGTCCAGGAGCTGGTCGAGGCCGGAGCCTTCGGCAACAACTTCCGTTCCATGGACTACGTCGCCGACGGTGCCTCCACCTTCTTCGCCCAGGGCGGTGCCGCCATGCACCTGATGGGCAGCTGGGAATTCTCCAACCAGAAGTCCAACCAGCCGGACTTCGCCGACAACAACCTGGGATGGACCGCCTTCCCCGAGATCGAGGAAGGCATCGGCGACCCCAGCGCCGTCACGGGCAACCCGACCAACTTCTGGTCGGTGAACGCCAACGTGCAGGGCGAGCGCCAGGAAGCCGCCATCGAGTTCCTCAAGATGGCCGGTGACGACTCCTACGCCGAGGCTCTGATCGCCAACGGCGACGTGCCCGCCACGTCCAACGCCGAAGCGCTGCTGGAGAAGCACGAGAACCCGGAGTACGCGGCCTTCCAGTACGAACTGGTCCGCGAGGCCTCCAACTTCACTCTCTCCTGGGACCAGGCCCTCCCGGCCCGGCCCGCAACCACGATGATCAACAACATCGAGCAGCTCTTCAACGGCCAGATCACCCCCCAGGAATTCGTCGACGCCATGCAGGACGTCTAAGTGTCCGTTCCGTCCACCACTGCGCCACCGCGCGCCGGTCGCCCAGGCCTCGCCTGGGCGATTCCCGGCGTCCTCTTCTTCGTCTTCTTCGCCGGCTTCCCGATGCTGCTGGTCGCGTACCTGTCCTTCACCGACTGGAACGGGCTGGGCAGCCCGGTCTGGACCGGCACGGAGAACTGGTCCCGGCTGTGGAACGACCCGACCATGCGGCAGGCGATCTGGCTCAGCGTGCTGCTGACCGGTCTGACCTGGCTCGTCCAGACCCCGATAGCCCTGCTGCTCGGGGTGTGGTCCGCGGGCCGCCAGCGGAACCGGGCCGTGCTGTCCGCGATCTTCTTCCTGCCGCTCCTCGCGTCCTCCGTGGCGCTGGCACTGATCTGGCGCACCCTGCTCAACCCGAACCTCGGGGTCGCGGCCGACGTGGCCAACTGGTTCAACCTGGACAACGCCGATGTGCTCGGCTCCCCGCGGGGCGCGTTCATCGCCATCGTGTTCGTTGCGGCCTGGCAGTTCATCCCGTTCCACACACTGCTCTACCAGGGCGGCGCCCGGCAGGTCCCGGCCTCGCTCTACGACGCCGCCTCGATCGACGGGGCCGGAACGGTCCGGCAGTTCTTCGCCGTCACCCTGCCGCAGTTGCGCAACACGATCATCACGTCGTCCGTGCTGATGGTCGTCGGGGCGCTGACCTTCTTCGACACCGTCCTCATCCTCACCGGCGGCGGCCCCGGCCACGCCACGACGATCGTGCCCTACTACATGTACGAAACCGGTTTCCAGGCATTCGACCTCGGCTACGCGAGCGCCGTCGCCGCCACCCTGGTCATCGTCGCCACCACCGTTTCCCTGCTGATGGTGCGGCTCACCGGCTTCACCAAGATGCGCAGCACCCGGGAGGGCATGTGAAGCCGCAGTCGAGAGCGTCGCGGCCGAACATTCCCGCCGGCGTCGCCGTGACGATCTGGCTGGTGATCGTCGGCCTGCCGCTGTACGTGCTGGTCAGTTCGACCCTGCAGAGCCGTGAGGCCTACCTGCGGGACGGGCCGCTGTCGCTCCCCACCGAAATCACCTTCGACAGCTACCGGCGCGTGCTGGACAGCGGGTTCCCCACCTACCTGTTCAACACGGTGCTGGTCACCGTCGCCGTCGCGGCCCTGGTGATCCTGCTGGCGGTGACCGTCAGCTACGCCATCGTCCGCAACCGCAGCCGGTTCTCCCGGCAGCTCTTCCAGGTGTTCCTGCTCGGTCTGGCCATCCCGGCCCAGGCGGTGATCATCCCGATCTACATGATCATCATCGAGCTGGACCTGTACGACACCCTGCTCGCGATCATCCTGCCCACGGCAGCGTTCTCGCTGCCGGTCAGTGTGCTGATCCTGGTCGGCTCCATGCGCGACATCGACGAGGAGCTCTACGAGTCGATGTCCCTGGACGGGGCCTCCCAGACCAGGACGCTGCTCCAGCTGGTGGTCCCGCTCTCCCGGGCCGGGATCTCCACGGTCGGGGTGTTCTCCGCACTCAACGCCTGGAACGGGTTCCTCTTCCCCCTGATTCTCACCCAGTCCGCCGACACACGGGTCCTCACCCTTGGCCTGTACGACTACGTCGGGGAATTCCGGGTGGACATCCCCGCCCTGCTCGCCGCCGTGGTGCTGTCGATCGTGCCGATCTTCATCGCCTACCTGTTCGCCCGCCGCCAGCTGATCAACGGCCTGATGGGCGTCGGCGGCAAGTGACACGGCCGCCTCAGACAAGGAGTCTCATGCAACATCCATGGCAGGACCCCGCCCGTACGGCCGAGTCCCGCGCTGCGGACCTGCTCACTCGCATGACGCTGGAGGAGAAGCTCGCCCAGCTCTCCAGCATCTGGCCGGGTTCGTCCGCGGGCAACGAGGACGTCGCCCCCCTGCAGCACGAGATCAGCGAGCTGACCGAGCTGACCGAGCCGGGCCGGACCGGACCGCTGGAGACGGCCGAGCTGCCACCGCACGGCCTCGGCCAGCTCACCCGCCCCTTCGGCACCATCCCCGTCGAACCCTCGGACGGCGCGCGCAACCTGGCCGCCGCCCAGCGGCGGATCATCGCCGGCAACCCCTTCGGCATCCCCGCCCTCGCCCATGAGGAGTGCCTCACCGGGTTCACCGCCTGGCAGGCCACGGTGCTGCCCACCCCGCTGGCCTGGGGTGCGACCTTCGACCCCGAGCTCGTCGAGCGCACCGCCTCCCTCATCGGCGGCACACTGCGCTCGGTCGGCATCCACCAGGGACTCGCCCCGGTCCTGGACGTCACCCGCGACCCCCGATGGGGGCGCACCGAGGAGAGCATCGGTGAGGACCCGTACCTGGTGTCCACCATTGCCACCGGTTACGTCCGCGGGCTGGAGGCGACCGGCATCGTCGCCACCCTGAAGCACTTCACCGGTTACTCCGCCTCCCGCGGCGCCCGCAACCACGCCCCGGCCTCGCTGGGTGCGCGCGAGCTGGCGGACGTCATCCTGCCGCCCTTCGAGCTGGCGGTCCGCGACGGCGGAGCCCGCTCCGTCATGGCCGCCTACAACGATGTCGACGGCGTCCCCGCGCACGCCGACCCGGCACTCCTCACCGAGCTGCTCCGGGGCGAGTGGGGCTTCACCGGCACCGTGGTCGCCGACTACTTCGGAATCACCTTCCTGGAGCTCGCCCAGCGGACCGCAGACTCACCCGCGAGCGCCGGAGCCCAGGCCCTGGCCGCTGGCGTGGACGTCGAGCTGCCAGGAGTGCGGTGCTACGGCGAACCGCTGCTGAAGGCCGTCCTGGCCGGTGACGTACCGGAGGACCTCGTCGACCGCGCCGCCCTGCGGGTCCTGACCCAGAAATGCGAGCTGGGTCTGCTCGACGCGGACTGGTCCGCCGAGCCTCCCGCCCTGGTTGCCGGGGAGCCGATCGACCTCAACCCGCCGGAGCTGCGGTCCGCCGCCCGGACGCTGGCCGAGGAGTCCGTGGTACTGCTGGCTGCCGACGGCTGCCTGCCGCTGGCCTCCGACGCCCGGATCGCCGTCACCGGCCCGCTCGCCGACGACGCGGCCGGCATGCTGGGCTGCTACACCTTCCCCCGGCACGTCGGAGTCGAGTACCCCGACATGCCGATGGGTGTGGAGGTGCCCACGCTGCTGGAGTCGCTGCGCGCCGAACTCCCCGGCGCCCGGATCTCCTACAGCCCGCAGTACATCGCCGCGGAGGCGGCGGAGGAGCGGCCCACCGTCCGGATCGCCGTGGTGGGTGACCGCTCCGGCCTCTTCGGACGCGGGACCTCCGGCGAGGGCTGCGACGCCGCGGACCTGACCCTGCCCGACGGCCAGGAAGCACTGGTCGACGAGCTGGTGGCCACCGGTGACCCGGTGGTGCTGGTACTGCTCAGCGGACGTCCGTACGCGCTCGGCCGGTGGGACGGCAAGCTCGCTGCCGTGGTGCAGGCCTTCTTCCCGGGCCAGGAGGGCGGGCCCGCGGTGGCCGGCGTGCTCTCCGGCCGGGTGAACCCTTCCGGCCGGCTGCCGGTGGGCGTGCCCCGGCACCCCGGCGGCCAGCCGTGGAGCTACCTCGCTCCGCCGCTCGGCCGGCACAACGACGCCAGCTCCCTGGACCCGGCCCCGATGTTCCCCTTCGGCCACGGGCTGTCCTACACCACCTTCCGGTGGGACGACGCCGAGGCGGGCACGACCACGGTGCCGACCGACGGGGAGACCACTGCCTCGGTCACCGTCCGCAACACCGGGGACCGGGCCGGCACCGAGATCGTGCAGCTGTACCTGCACGACCCGGTCGCCCGGATCGTCCGGCCGGTGAACCGGCTCATCGGCTACGCGCGCGTGGCGCTGGAGCCCGGCGAGTCGGCCCGGGTGTCCTTCGACGTGCACGCCGATCTGGCCTCGTACACGTTGCGGGCCGGCGAGCGGATCGTCGAACCCGGGGCGCTGGAGCTCCGCTTCGGCGCGTCGAGTGAGGACATGCGGCACACCGTGCCGCTGGTGCTGACCGGTTCGGAGCGGCCGGCCGGCCACGACCGCCGGATGGTGTGTCCGGTGCGGGTCGAGCCGGTGCGGTAGCGCACCGCCCAGTCCCCGAGGGCCCCGTGTCCTGCCGTGTGCGCGGTGGGACACGGGGCCTCGGCCGTGCGGGGCGCCCGGCGGGGGCGCGGCGGAGGCGCGGGAGGGAGCCGGTCTTCTACGCTGGACTGTCCGGCCCGCCGGCCGTTCCGGCGAGGCCCTGAGCGAGAGGACGGGCACGCATGGGCTGGACCGTACGCGACCTTCCCGACCTGAAGGGCCGCACCGCCGTGGTCACCGGTGCCAACAGCGGCCTCGGCTATGTGACCGCCCGGGAGCTCGCCCGGTTCGGAGCGACGGTGGTGCTGGCCTGCCGGAGCGAGACACGGGGCCGGGCGGCCCTGGACCGGCTGCTGGGCGAGGTACCGGAGGCGGACGCCGAGCTGCGGCGGCTGGATCTGGCCGACCTGGCCTCCGTACGGGAGTTCGCCGACGGCTGGGGCAGTGCCCGGCTGGATCTGCTGATCAACAACGCCGGGCTGATGGCGGTGCCCCTGGCCCGCACCACGGACGGCTTCGAGATGCAGTTCGGGGTCAACCACCTGGGTCACTTCGCGCTCACCGGGCTGCTGGCGGAGCGGCTGCTGGCCACCCCCGGTGCCCGGGTGGTGACCGTCTCCAGCCTGATGCACCTGAAGTCGAACATCGACCTCACCGATCTCAACTCCCAGCGCTCCTACCGGCGCTGGACGGCTTACGCCCGCTCCAAGACCGCCAATCTGCTCTTCACCCACGAGCTCGCCCGCCGCTCCGCGGGCCTGGACCTGCTGGCCACCGCCGCCCACCCCGGGTGGGCGAGCACCGAGCTGCAGACAAAAGGGCCCCGGCTCGCGGACAGTTCGGCCCAGGAACGCGGGGCGCGGCTGCTGAACCGGCTGGTCGCCTCCTCCGCCGAGACCGGCGCCGCCCCGACGCTGTACGCCGCGACCGCCCCGGAGGTGCGTCCCGACTCGTTCCACGGCCCGTCGGTGCTGACCGGCCGACGGCTGCGCGGCGGCCCGGGCAGACCTTGGCGGGCCCCCTGGACCACCAACGACGCGGTGTCGGAACGGTTGTGGGAGGCGTCCGAACGGCTGACCGGAGTCCGTTACGAAGGTCTTCGATACTGACCGGAGTCCGATCACCCGCGGTCGGTCATCGAGATCCCTTCGGCCGCATTTCTCCGCTGTGAGTAGACTGATGACCATGAACGGCCGGCAGCTGACCCTGGTTCTGCCAGGGGTCCGGGTGCTGTCGGGACGGGCGAACGGCCACTCACACGCTCCGGCGCGGACACCGGCTCCCGCTGTGGCGGAACCGGGGTCGGACGCCGGGGCCTCTTGCCGCCCCGGTGCTCGGAGCACGGGCCGGCCGCGCCGCCCGAATACCGCAGCCCCCGCGCGAAGGAGAGCCGCGCAAGGGCCTGGCCGTCGCAGTCAGCGTCGACTGCTCCCCCGCTCCCCGGCACCCGGTCAGGATGACCGGGAGACTGCCGGGCCACCGAACCGGCCGGCTGATCCCGTCCTGTACGGCGGACCACGACACGGCTGACAGCACGAATCCCCGGGAGGGCGATGTGGGTAAGGCACACGATCCGCTGGTGCGGCACACCGAGGAGTGCGGATACCCCGATCCGTCCGTCGACGTGCTCGCCGGCCCCCCGGCCCGGACCCTGCCGGACCCGGCGCACCGGGAAGGCACCGGGGTCCTCCCGGTGATGCGCTCCCGCGTTCCGGCCCTGTTCGCCCCGGCCGGAACGGGCGGGTCATGACGGACCAGAAGGCACTTCGGGAGGAGCAGCGAGCAGCGCACGAGCTGAGCGCCGAAGCAGCGGTGCGGCAGCTCGGAACGGATGTGCACCAGGGCCTGAGTTCGGCCGAGGCGGAACAGCGGCTGGAGCAGTACGGCCCCAACGTTCTCCCGCAGGCCGGGACCACCGGACCGCTGAAGCGGCTGCTGCTGCAGTTTCACAATCCGTTGATCTATGTCCTGCTGGTCGCCGCCGCGGTGGCGCTGGCCATCGGGGAGACCGTGGACTCCGCGGTCATCCTCGGTGTAGTACTGGCCAACGCAGCGATCGGGTACGTCCAGGAGTCGAAGGCCGAGTCCGCGCTGGACGCCCTGCGCGCGATGGTGCGGACGCAGGCCCGGGTGGTGCGCGACGGCGCAGCCCGCGAGGTCGACTCCGAGACGCTCGTGCCGGGCGATGTGGTGCTGATCCAGTCCGGCGACAAGGTACCGGCCGATGTGCGGCTCCTGCGACTGGCCGAGCTGCGGGTGGACGAGTCGGCGCTCACGGGTGAGTCCGACCCGGTGTCCAAGGAGAACGTGGCGCTGCCCGCGGAGACCGTCGTCGCCGACCGGCGCAACATGGCCTACTCCGGCGCCCTGGTGACCAGCGGGAACGGTACCGGCGTCGTGGTGGCGACCGGCAGCGGGACCGAGCTGGGCGAGATCCACCGGCTCGTCGGCAGTGCCCAGATGCTCGCCACCCCCCTCACCCGCAAGCTCTCCGCGTTCAGCAAGGTCCTGACATTCGCCATCCTCGCGCTGGCCGCCTTCGCGTTCGTGGTGGGTCTGGCTCGCGGTGACGACGCCGCGCTCACCTTCACCGCCGCCGTCGCTCTGGCCGTGGCGGCCATCCCGGAAGGGCTTCCCGCCGTCGTCACCATCACCCTGGCCATCGGCGTGTCCCGGATGGCCCGCCGGCATGCGGTGATCCGGCGTCTGCCGTGTGTGGAGACGCTGGGCAGCACCACCGTCATCTGCTCCGACAAGACCGGGACCCTCACCCAGAACGAGATGACCGTGCACACGGTCTGGACCCCGGACGGCAGCTTCCGGGCCACCGGCACCGGCTACGCGCCGCACGGCGAACTGCAGGACCTGGACGGACGGCCGCTGGGACGGCACGGCTCGGATTCCGGCTGGGAGGGCGGCGAGGCACTGCACTGGACCCTGCTCATCGGAGCCGCCTGCAACGACGCCCGGCTGACGGAGCACGAGGAGTCCTGGCACCTGGTGGGCGACCCCACCGAGGGCGCCCTGCTGGCCTCCGCGCACAAGGCGGGTCTCACCCCCCGGTACATGAACAGGCACCTGCCGCGCGTCGACACCGTGCCGTTCAGTTCCAAGCGGCGCCGGATGGCCACCCTGCACCGTGACCGGGTACCGCACGGAGAGCAGGCAGCCGACCGCACCGTCACTCTGGTCAAGGGGGCGGTCGAAGGGCTGCTGCCCGCCTGCGACAGGGAGATGGCCGCGGACGGCACACTGCGTCCGCTGGACCGCGAAGCGGTGGAGGAGGCCCTGCACGAGTTGGCCGCCAAGGGCTTGCGAGTGCTGGCCACCGGGCTCCGGCGCGAACCGGGCTCCGCGGAGACCCTCTCCGAGGACAGCCTCGACGAGGGCTTCGTCCTCACCGGCCTCCAGGCCATGTTCGATCCTCCGCGCGAGGCCGCGAAGGAGTCGATCCGCGCCTGTCACACCGCGGGGATCGACGTCAAGATGATCACCGGCGACCACGTCGCCACTGCGAAGGCCATCGCCACCCGGCTCGGGCTGCCCACCGACCGGGAGAACGCGGTGGTCTCCGGAGCCGAACTGTCCGAGCTGCCCCCCGACGAGTACCGGGAGACCCTGCGGGGCGCGACCGTGCTGGCCCGGGTGTCCCCCGAGCAGAAGCTGCGGATGGTCGAGGCGCTGCAGGCGGACGAGCAGGTGGTGGCGATGACGGGCGACGGCGTCAACGACGCTCCGGCGCTGCGCCAGGCCGACATCGGGGTCGCCATGGGCCACAGCGGTACCGAGGTCGCGAAGGAGGCGTCCGACGCGATCCTGCTCGACGACAACTTCGCCACCATCGAGGCCGCGGTCGAGGAAGGCCGTGGAGTCTTCGACAACCTGTCGAAGTTCATCGTGTGGATCCTGCCCACCAACATGGGACAGGGTCTGGTCATTCTGACCGCTATCGTGCTGGGTTCCGCCCTTCCCGTGCTGCCGACCCAGATTCTGTGGGTCAACATGACCACCGCGGTACTGCTCGGACTGATGCTGGCCTTCGAGCCGCGGGAGCGCGGCATCATGGAGCGGCCGCCGCGCAGCCCGGCCCAGCCCTTGCTCACCTGGGGGCTGGCACTGCGGATCTTCCTGGTCGGCATCCTGATCGTCGCCGCCGCCACCTGGCTCTTCGAGTGGGAGCGCACGAACGGCGGGGTGTCGGAGGAAGCGGCCCGGACCTCCGCGATGAACGTGATCATCGCCATCCAGGTGTTCTACCTGTTCAGCTGCCGCTCGCTGACCCGGTCCGCCTGGCGCACCGGGTTCTTCAGCAACCCGTGGATCTTCCTCGGCGTCGGTCTGCAGGTCCTGGCCCAGCTGGCGATCACCTACATCCCGGTGATGAACACCCTCTTCCAGACCGAGCCGCTGTCGCTCGAGGCATGGCTGCGGATCCTCGCCCTCGCGGCGGCGGCCTCCGTCATCATCGCCCTCGACAAGCATCTGCGCCGCAACATGACCTGACCCGGCGGCCCGGCCCTCTCACGACCCGGGGCCGGGCCGCCGGTCCGGACCGCCGGCGTCCGCGTCCGGGCCGGCGGCGTCCGCTGTGGGTGTGACGTCCTCCGGGGTGCCGGTCCCGGGAGTGACGTCCTCCGGGACGGCGGGGTCGTGCAGGGCTTCCGCCGCGGCGGTGGCGGCGGCGGCGAAGGGCTCCAGCACTATGTCGGCGCCCGCCTCACGCAGCAGGTCCGCGTCGCGCCGGGTGTGGGCGGTCAGCACGGTCCTGCCCCCGTAGTTGTGGTGCTCCAGACCGTGCAGCAGTGCCCTGCCGGTCTCCGGAACGGGGACGGTGCTGATGACGTACCGCGCCTGCGTCAGCGGCAGGGTCTCCAGGAAGTGCACGTCCTCGACGCTGCCGAAGACGGCGGTGACGTTCTCCCGGTCGTTGATCTCCACCCGGTGCGGGTCGAAGTCCACCGCCAGCACCCGGTACCCGGCCTGGCCCAGCCGGTCCGCGAGGTGACCGCCGAACCGGCCGAGCCCGAACATGATGACGTCCACCTCGCGGTCGGTCTCGCTGAGATCCCTCTTGCGGCTGCCGGTCCGTTCCAGCTTCGACAGCCAGGGTTCCAGGCGCGCGAAAATCTGGTGCGAGTACAGGATCAGGTAGGTGGAGCCGCCGATGGTGATCAGCCCGATGACGGTGATCAGGCTGACCGTGGCGTTGGTGATGTGGCCCAGACTCAGCCCGAGCGCCGCGAGGATCAGCGAGAACTCCGAGATCTGGGCGACCGTGAGGCCGGCCAGGAACCCGATCCGCACCGGATAGCGCAGGAACACCATGATCAGGATGACGATCAACGGGTTGCCGATGAGCACGAAGGCGGAGAAGACCGCCGCTTCGCCGAGCTGCTGCGCCGCGTCGGTGAACTCGAGCTTGGCACCGAGGTCGAGGAAGAAGAACAGCAGCAGGAAGTCGCGCAGGCTGATCAGGCGGGCGCCCAGGGCGTCACGGTAGGGGGTGGTCGCCAGCGAGACTCCGGCCAGGAACGCTCCCACCTCGGAGCTGAAGCCCATCTGCTCGCTCACCGCCGCCACGGACACGGCGTAGGCCACGCCGAAGAGCACCAGCAGTTCCTGGGACTCCGCGATGCGGTGCAGCAGCGGCGGCAGCACGTAACGCATCAGCAGTGCGATGCCGCCCAGCAGCCCGGCACCCTTGGCCAGCACCAGCAGCACGTCCTGGGTCAGGTTGTCCCCGCCCGCCTGCTGCCCGAACGCGGTGAGCCCGATCATGACGAGCACCACGACGATGTCCTGGACGATGAGGAAGCCCACCGCGATGCGTCCGTGCAGCTGGTCGAGCTCCCGCTTGTCGGACAGCAGCTTCACGATGATGATCGTGGAGGAGAAGGTGAGGGCGACCGCGACATAGAGGGCGGTGACCGGCTCCATGCCCAGCGCGATCGCGATGAAGTAGCCGACCCCCGAGGTGAACGCGACCTGCCCCAGTCCGGTGGCCAGGGCGATCGGGCCGGTGGTCCGGATCAGGTGCAGGTCGAGCCGCAAGCCCACCAGGAACAGCAGCACCGCGATGCCCAGGCCGGCGAGCAGCTCAATGGTGCTGTCGGCGACGACCCAGCCGGTCCCGGCCGGGCCGACCAGGATCCCGACGCCGATGAACGCGACGATGAGCGGCTGCCGCAGCCGGGTCGCCACCATGCCGGCCACGGCGGAGACGGCGAGGACGGCGGCGACAAGGGAGAAGTCGTGGAATTCCATGGAGACCCATCGCGGTGAAGAGCTGATACGGGAAGCGCGGTCACTCTCCGGTGCCGCGGACGACGAGCACGTCGGAGGGCGCACGGCGCAGGACGTACTGGGCGACGCTGCCGACCAGCGCGTAGCCGAACCTGGAGTGCGTGCCGGTCCCGACCACGGTCAGGTCCGCCTCGTACTCGGAGGCCAGCTCCACGATCCGGCTCTCCGGGCGTCCGGGAACGACCAGGACCCGGGCCGGCGGCGGCGTCAGCCCGGCTGCCGCCTCCTCGATGCCCGGCCGTACCCGCTCGGTGCTCACCCGCCGCAGCTCGGCCAGCGAGGCGTCGTCCACGCCGCGCATCTGCATGAGGTGCTCGCCGGGGACAGTGCTCACGTGCACCACCAGGTGCTCCGCCCCGGGAGTCAGTGCGATCCCCTCCTGGGCGGCGGTGAACGAGATGTCCGAGGGCTCGACAGGAAGCAGGACCGTGCGGTAATCCCGGTCGGGCGGGTGCTGGACGACGAGCACCGGGACGTGGCTCCGCCGGACCAGAGCCTCCGCCGTTCTACCCGTGAGCATGTCGGCCAGCCAGTGTGCGCCGTGCGCCCCCACCACGAGCAGGTCGGCGGCGCATTCCCGCGCCTCGACCGTGATCACCGACGCGGGCCGTCCGGACCGCACCACGGTCTCGACGGTCACGTGCGGGGCGTGCCGTTCGACGTGCGCGCGCAGCTCGGAGCGGGCGAACCCCACCAGGTCCGCCTCGATGCCCTGCGGCACCGCGTGCAGGGCGGTGAGCCGCGAGCCGTGCCGGGCGGCGAGCTGCGCGGCCCGCTGAACGGCCCGGCCCGCCCGCGGGGACAGGTCGGTGGCCACCAGCACTCGCCGGGGTGGCGGCGCGTCCATCGAAGATCACTCCCCCTCGTCGGCTGATCACGTCAGACTAGCCGTCACCGTGCCGCGCAGCAGCGGTACCCCGGCAGGGGCGGCGCCTTCCGCACCGGGCGCCGCCCCTGTTCCCCCGCGGGGGTTCCGGAGCTCTGCCGCGGTGAGGGTCGGGCGCGGCAGAGCTCCGGAGGTCTCACACCGGCGGTCGGGCGACCGCCGCCCGGCCGGCCTCGAGCCGGGCCACCGGGATCCGGAACGGGGAGCAGGACACGTAGTCCAGCCCCACCTCGTGGAAGAAGTGCACCGACTCGGGGTCGCCGCCGTGCTCGCCGCAGACGCCCAGCTTGAGGTCCGGGCGGGTGGCCCGGCCGGACCGGACGGCGGTGCGGACGAGTGCGCCGACACCGTCCACGTCGATCGTTTCGAACGGGGAGGTCCCGAAGATGCCCTTCTCCAGGTAGGCGGCGAAGAAGCTGGCTTCCACGTCGTCCCGGGAGAAGCCCCACACGGTCTGCGTGAGGTCGTTGGTGCCGAAGGAGAAGAAGTCCGCGGACTCCGCGATCTGACCGGCGGTCAGTGCGGCCCGGGGGAGCTCGATCATCGTGCCGAGGGTGAGTTCGAGAACGACGCCGCGGGCCTGCTCGACCTCCGCGATGATCCGCTCGGCGTCCTCCCGGACGATCTCCAGCTCCTGCACGGTGCCGACCAGCGGGATCATGATCTCGCCCCGGGGGTCGCCGCCGGCCGCGAGGCGGTCGGCCGCGGCCTCGGCGAGGGCCCGCACCTGCATGGAGAACAAGCCGGGTATCACCAGCCCGAGGCGGACGCCGCGCAGGCCGAGCATCGGATTCTGCTCGTGCAGGCGCTCCACCGCGTGCAGCAGGCGGGTGTCCTTCTCCTCGGTCTCCTGGCGGGAGTCGGTGAGCGCGACCCGCACGGACAGCTCGGTGAGGTCCGGCAGGAACTCGTGGAGCGGCGGATCGAGCAGCCGGACAGTGACGGGGAGCCCGTCCATCGCTTCGAGGAGTTCCTGGAAGTCGGCCCTCTGCAGGGGCAGCAGCGCGTCCAGGGCGGCGCTCTGCTCGGCGTCGGTCTCGGCGAGCACCAGGTGCTCGACCAGCTCCCGCCGGTCACCGAGGAACATGTGCTCGGTGCGGCACAGGCCGATGCCCTGGGCGCCGAACCGGCGGGCCCGGGCGGCGTCCTCCCCGGTGTCGGCGTTGGCGCGCACCCGCAGCCTGCGGACCCGGTCGGCGTAGGACATGAGCCGGTGCACGGCGCGCACCAGGTCGTCCGCGGGCTCGGCCCGCGGGTCGATGCGGCCTTCGAAGTACTCGACGACCGGGGAGGGTACGACGGGTACCTCGCCGCGGTACACCTTGCCGGAGGTGCCGTCGATGGAGAGCGTGTCGCCCTCCTCGATGACCACCCCGTCACCGGTGGTGATGCGGCGGCCCTTGAGGTCCACGTCGAGCTCCTCGACACCGCAGACGCAGGTCTTGCCCATGCCACGGGCGACCACGGCCGCGTGCGAGGTCTTTCCGCCGCGGCAGGTGAGGATGCCCTCGGCGGCGATCATGCCGTCCAGGTCGTCGGGGTTGGTCTCGCGGCGCACCAGGATGACCTTCTCGCCCGCGGCGGCCCGGCGGACGGCGGCCTCGGAGTCGAAGACGGCCACGCCGACCGCCGCGCCGGGGGAGGCGGCGATGCCGGTGGCGAGAAGATCGCCCTCGGCCTCCCCGTCGAAGTGCGGGAACATCAGCTGGGCCAGCTGCGCGCCGTTCACCCGGTGCAGCGCCTCGGTCTCGTCGATCAGGCCCTGGTCGACCAGCTGGGTGGCGATCCGGAACGCGGCGGCGGCGGTCCGTTTGCCGACCCGGGTCTGCAGCATCCACAGGGTGCCGCGCTCAATGGTGAACTCGATGTCGCACAGGTCCTTGTAGTGCGTTTCGAGGGTTTCCATGATCTGCAGCAACTGGTCGTAGGACGTCTTGTCGAGCTGCTCGAGGTCGGCCAGTGACACGGTGTTGCGGATGCCGGCCACCACGTCCTCGCCCTGGGCGTTGGCCAGGTAGTCGCCGTAGACGCCCTGCCGGCCGCTGGCCGGGTCGCGGGTGAAGGCGACGCCGCTGCCGGAGTCGGGGCCGAGGTTGCCGAAGACCATCGCGCAGATGTTGACGGCGGTGCCCAGGTCGTGCGGGATGCGCTCCTGACGCCGGTAGAGCCGGGCGCGGGAGCCGTTCCAGGAGTCGAAGACCGCGCGGATGGCGAGGTCCATCTGCTCCCGGGGCTCCTGCGGGAAGTCCTGGCCGGTTGCCTCCCGCACGATCTTCTTGAAGTCGGTGACCAGCTGTTTGAGGTCCGGGGTGGTCAGGTCCACGTCGCTGGCGGCACCGGCGGCCCGTTTGGCTTCCTCCAGGCGGTCCTCGAAGAGGTCGCCTTCGATGCCGAGCACGGTCTTGCCGAACATCTGGATGAGCCTGCGGTAGGAGTCCCAGGCGAAGCGCTCGTCCCCGGCGCAGGCACCCAGGGCTTCGACGCTCACGTCGGAGAGTCCGATGTTGAGGACGGTGTCCATCATTCCGGGCATGGAGAACTTCGCGCCGGACCGCACCGACACCAGCAGGGGGTCCCGGCCCTCGCCGAGCTTCTTGCCCATCCGCTGCTCCATGGCGTCGAGGTGCGCACTCACCTCGGCGCGGAGAGCCGCGGGCTCGTCACCGGATGCCAGGTAGGCCCGGCAGGCTTCGGTGGTGATGGTGAAGCCCGGGGGGACCGGCAGGCCCAGCCTGGTCATCTCGGCGAGGTTGGCTCCTTTGCCGCCGAGCAGGTCCTTGAGGTCCTTGTTGCCCTCGGAGAAGGCGTACACGAACTTCACCGGGACGTCGGTCTCCGGGCCGGCGGGTAGCGGGGCCTGGGAGGGTGGTCTGGTCTTGATGTCCGCCACGAGTCTCGACTCCTCGATGGGGTGCTCCCGGACGGAATCCGGGAAAGGGCTGCCCTGACGCCGGGAGACTACCCCGCAATCCGCTCATCTGAGCATTACGGCCATCATACGTGGCACGGGTCACGCGGGCATAAGCGGGCACATCCTCATCTACGGGACCCTTCACCCGCCCATGACAGCCGGCTGGTGTTCACCTGAGCGCCGACCCACCCCGAAGCCTCTTGTCCGGCGGTTGGGTGCGTGATATGGCTGTATAAACGACGGGGGTACCCTTTGTCCTTGTCGGAAAAACCGCCCTCCCAGGAATACGTCTCCTCCATTCCGGAGTTCTCCCTTGGCAGCCGCCCGGCCCCTTCTCCCCACAACAGCACGACGACGGACGAAGGCATGAGCGCGTCTGCCCCTGACGTGACCACCCCCTCCCGGGCGACTCGCCCACCCCGCACCACCGCACTGCGGCGCCGTGCCCGGCGGGTCCTGCGACGCAACTGGACCGGCACCTCCAGCGTCCCCTCCCGGCAGCTCTACCCGCACCAGTGGAGCTGGGACTCGGCGTTCATCGCCATCGGGCTGCGTCACCTCTCGGCGGTGCGGGCCCAGCGGGAGCTGGAGACCCTCTTCGAGGCCCAGTGGGGGGACGGGCGCGTCCCGCACATCGTGTTCAACGCCGCCGTACCGCGCGGTGCCTACTTCCCGGGCCCCGACTTCTGGGACTCCAGCAGCGCCGGAGCCGGCGTGGGTGCCCCGGCCGGCGTGGAAACCTCCGGCCTCGTCCAGCCGCCGGTGCATGCCCTCGCCGCCTGGCTGGTGCACTGCGCCGACCCCGCGGCGAGCCGGCGGCGCGGCTTCCTGACCCGGCTGTACCCGCGGCTCAACGCCTGGCAGCGCTATCTCACCGCACACCGGGACCTCGGCGGCGGCGGGCTGGTGTCCGTGGTGCACCCCTGGGAGTCGGGCATGGACAACAGCCCGTGCTGGGACGAACCGCTGTCCCGCATCGAACCCAGCGCCCCCGGCTCGTTCCGCCGCGCGGACCTCCACCACGGCTCGCCCGCCGACCGGCCCACCGACCTGGACTACGGACGCTACGTCCGGCTCGCCGCCGACTACCGCGACCACGGCTACCGGGACGAGGAGGCACCGCACCACTTCGCCGTGGAGGACCCGGGCGTCAACGCCCTGCTGATCGCCTCCGAATACGCCCTCGCCGACATCGCCGGGGCAACCGGCCACGACCCGTCCGTGCACACGACCCGCGCCGAGCGCCTCACCACCGCGCTGGTCCGACGGCTGTGGGACGCCGAGGCCGGGCTCTTCCGGTGCCGGGACGTGCGCCGCGACACCCTGGTGCCGGAACGGAGCGCGGCAGGACTGCTTCCGCTGCTCCTGCCCGGGCTCCCCGCGGAGACCGCCGCCACCCTGGTGCGCACCATGACCGGGCCGCATTTCGGGCTGCACGACACCACACGGCTGGTGCCCAGCTACGACCTGCTCGGCAGCGCCTTCGACCCCGCCCGCTACTGGCGCGGCCCCGCGTGGATCAACGTCAACTGGCTGCTCGTGCGCGGTCTGCGGCAGCACGGCGAGGAGGCGCACGCCGAGGCGCTGAGCACCGCGGTGCGGGCCACCGCCGCGGACTCCGGCTTCGCCGAATACGTCGACCCGTACACCGGCCGGGCCCACGGAATCCGGGACTTCAGCTGGACCGCCGCCCTCGCCGTCGACCTCCAGGACCAGGCGTCCGGCGCACGCACGCCGGGCCCGGCGGGAGCCCGCCTGCCCCGGCAGCGGCAGACCTCCCGGACCCGGCCGCGGGAGGCTCAGCCGCCGGAGGTGTCCAGCTCCGCCTCGGCGCAGACAGCCGCGCCGTCGTAGGGGTCGTCCAGCCAGCCGTCCGGCAGGACCACCCGGTTACGCCCCGACGTCCGCCCGCGCGGCCCGTCGGCCCCGGCCGGCCACGGCTGGTCGAGGTCCAGCCCGTCCAGCAGTCCCGTCAGCTCCTCGATCGAGGAGCTGACGGCCAGCTTCCGGCGCAGTGCGGAGCCGACCGCGAACCCCTTGGTGTACCAGGCCACGTGCTTGCGGAAGTCGATCACGCCGCGCGCCTCGTCCCCCGTCCACTCCCCCAGCAGCCGGGCGTGCCGCACCATGGTGCCGGCGACCTCCCGCAGCGCGGGACGGGCGTAACTCTCCGGCCCCCGGCCGTCGAAGGCCGCGACCAGGTCCGTGAACAGCCACGGCCGGCCCAGGCAGCCACGGCCCACCACGACCCCGTCGCAGCCGGTCTCCCGGACCATCCGCACGGCGTCATCGGCCGTCCAGATGTCGCCGTTGCCCAGCACCGGGACCTCCGGGACCGCCTCCTTCAGCCGGGCGATGGCCTCCCAGTCGGCCGTCCCGCCGTAGTGCTGCGCCGCGGTGCGCCCGTGCAGGGCGATCGCGCTGACGCCCTCCTCGACCGCGATCCGGCCGGCGTCCAGGTAGGTGAGGTGGTCGTCGTCGATGCCCTTGCGCATCTTCATGGTCACCGGCAGTCCCCGGGCGCCCGCGACGGCCTCCCGCAGAATCGCCCGCAGCAGCGGACGCTTGTACGGCAGCGCCGAGCCGCCGCCCCGGCGGGTCACCTTCGGGACCGGGCAGCCGAAGTTCAGGTCGATGTGATCGGCCAGGTCCTCGTCACTGATCATGCGGGCGGCCCGGCCCACCGTCTCCGGATCGACTCCGTACAGCTGGAGGGAGCGCGGCTTCTCCGCCGCGTCGAAGCGGACCAGCTGCATGGTCTTGGCGTTGCGCTCGACCAGCGCCCGGGTGGTGATCATCTCGCTGACGAAAAGCCCCCGGCCGCCGCTGTGCTCCCGGCACAGGGTCCGGAACGGGGCATTGGTGATCCCCGCCATCGGCGCCAGCACCACGGGAGGTGAGACCGTGTGCGGTCCGATCTGCAACGGGCCGGGGAGGCCGGAGGGCGGGGTCATGGCCGGGTGTCCTCGAGGGTGGGAGCGGGCGGGGTCGACCCCCTATTGTCCCGCATCCACCGGGCTCACTGTCCCGGGCTCTGCGCCACCATGACGACGAACAGCACGAGCAGCGTCGTGAACCCCAGGACCCAGGGCAGGGGGGTGAACTCCGGGCTGCCGGAATCCGGCCCCGCCTCGGCGCCGTTCACGCCGTGCGAGGCCAGATGCCGGTCGGCCTTGCCCCGCGCGCCGAACTGCGCGAACTGCCGGTGGCCGCAACTGGCGCACTCGATCCAGCGGACATCTCCGAAGCCCCGGCCGATCCGTACCTCGTGCACGGCTCCGGAGCCGGTCGCTCCACTGACGGTGCTCGTGGTCAGCATCCGTCTCCCCTTTTTTCGTGTTCTGCAACTGTCCTGACGAAGAGGTTCAGTACAGCACAACGCCCGGTATCCGAAGGCCAGTTGAGGCCGGATACCGGGCGTTGTGCCCTAGCTGTGACGGATCAGCAACCGAGCAGGCGACTGCCGAGGTAGGACTCGATCTGATCGAGCGAGACCCGCTCCTGCTTCATGGTGTCGCGCTCCCGCACGGTCACCGCGTTGTCGTCCAGAGTGTCGAAGTCGACGGTGACGCAGAACGGCGTGCCGATCTCGTCCTGACGGCGGTAGCGTCGGCCGATGGCACCCGCGTCGTCGAAATCGATGTTCCAGTGCTGGCGCAGCGCGCTCGCCAGGCCCTTGGCCTTCGGGGAGAGCTGCGGGTTGCGGGACAGCGGCAGAACCGCGACCTTGACCGGCGCCAGGCGCGGGTCGAGGCGCATCACGACACGCTTCTCCAGCTTGCCCTTGGCGTTGGGCGCCTCGTCCTCGAGATAGGCGTCGAGCATGAACGCGAGCATCGCCCGGCCCACCCCCGCCGCCGGCTCGATGACGTACGGCGTCCAGCGCTCGCCGGCCTCCTGGTCGAAGTAGTTCAGCTCCTGACCGGAGGCCTTGGAGTGGGCCGTGAGGTCGAAGTCGGTGCGGTTGGCCACCCCCTCCAGC
This sequence comes from Streptomyces sp. ACA25, assembly GCF_028200735.1. GTDB lineage: Bacteria > Actinomycetota > Actinomycetes > Streptomycetales > Streptomycetaceae > Streptomyces. The sequence goes on along the minus strand of NZ_JAQKPV010000006.1, from coordinate 85,337 downwards.
TCACCGAACTCCGAGCCGCCGAAGGAGAAGCGGTACTCGATGTCGGCGGTGCGCTTGGAGTAGTGCGAGAGCTTGTCCTTGGGGTGCTCGTACCAGCGCATGTTCGCCTCGCTCAGCCCGAGGCCGCGGTACCAGTTCCAGCGCTGCTCCATCCAGTATTCCTGCCACTGCTCGTCCTCGCCCGGCTTGACGAAGAACTCCATCTCCATCTGCTCGAACTCACGGGTCCGGAAGATGAAGTTGCCGGGAGTGATCTCGTTCCGGAACGACTTGCCCATCTGGGCGATGCCGAACGGCGGCTTCTTGCGGGAGGTCTGCTGGACCTGGGCGAAGTTGGTGAAGATGCCCTGGGCGGTCTCCGGCCGGAGGTAGGCCACCGATCCGGAGTCCTGGGTGGGGCCGAGGTGGGTGGAGAGCAGCCCGGAGAACTGCTTGGGCTCGGTGAAGCCACCCTTGTTCCCGCAGTGCGGGCAGTTCAGGTCGGCGAGACCGGCGGCCGGGGGCCGCCCGTGCTTGGCCTCGTAGGCCTCCTCCAGGTGGTCGGCCCGGTAGCGCTTGTGACACGAGGTGCACTCGGTGAGCGGATCACTGAAAGTGGAGACATGACCCGATGCCTCCCACACCTCACTGGCGAGGATCACCGACGAGTCGATGCCCACCACGTCATCACGCGAAGTGACCATGGCGCGCCACCACTGGCGCTTGATGTTTTCCTTCAGTTCAACACCGAGGGGTCCGTAGTCCCAGGCAGCCCGCTGGCCGCCGTAAATCTCACTGCAGGGGTAGACGAAGCCACGGCGCTTGCTGAGGCTGACGATGGTGTCGATCTTGTCGGCTGCCACGGTGCTCTCTTCATGACGGCGATGGAGTCGGGCCAGGTTACCGGCGGAGCGGGGTGCCGCAGCAAATCGGTGGCGGATCAACCGGACACCCGGGGCCGGCCTGAGGACGAGTCGGTCGTCACAGAGGCGCTCATGCAATTGACAACGGTTTCCATAATATCTGAAAATGGCTGTCATGACCGCTCCTCGTGCCACCCGTTCCTCCCGTTCGCCCCGAATAGTCCCCGGCAGCCTCGCCGCGGGAGCCACTACTTTGAGCCTGCTCGCCCTGTCAGCCTGCGGGACCGCCGACTCCACCGCGGAGGAGAGCCCGGAGGGCGGCCGGCTCGATGTGATGGCGTCCTTCTATCCCATGGAGTTTCTGGCCGAGCGGATCGGTGGTGAGCATGTGTCGGTGACCACCCTCACCGGGCCCGGCATCGACCCGCACGACCTGGAGCTGAGCCCGCGGCAGACCGCCCAGCTCACCGAGGCGGACGCGGTCGTCTACCTGGAGGGTCTGCAGCCCGCCATCGACGCGGCCATCGCGCAGTCCGGCGTCGAGCACATCGCCGAGGCCACCTCGTACACCTCGGTCGACCCGCACGACGGCGGCCACGGCCACGACGACGCGCATGACGACGACGACCACGGTCACGACGACGCGCACGAGGACGACGGGCACGGTCACGACGACGCGCACGACGACGGGCACGGTCACGACGACGCGCACGACGACGACCACGGCCACGACGACGCGCACGACGACGACCACGGCCACGACGACGCGCACGACGACGACCACGGCCACGACGACGCGCACGAGGACGAGGACGGGCACGGCCACGAGGACGACCACGACCACGGCCCCGGGGACCCGCACGTCTGGCTCGACCCGCTGAAGTACGCCGAGGTCGCCGAAGGAGTCGGGGGTGTCCTGGCCGAGGCCGACCCGGACAACGCCGCCGACTACGAGAAGAACACCGCGGACCTGGTCGCCGAGCTGCATACCCTGCACGAGGAGTTCGCGTCCGGTCTGACGAACACCGAAACCGACACCTTCATCACCACTCACGCGGCCTTCGGGCACCTCGCCGGGCGCTACGGCATCCGCGAGGAAGCCATCGCCGGCATCGACCCGGAGTCGGAGCCCAGCGCCGCCCGTATGCGGGAGCTGCACGCCGTCGCGAAGGACGAGGGCGTGACGACGGTATTCTTCGAGACACTGGCCAGTGACGCGACGGCCCGGACCCTGGCCGAGGACCTCAACCTGCAGACCGATGTCCTGGACCCGCTGGAAGGGCTCACGGACGAGTCCCGGGGCGAGGACTACTTCGAGGTCATGCGCGCCAACCTCGAGGCTCTGCAGAAGGCGCTCGGCGCCGCCTCGTGACCGCCCTCCCCTGATGGAGAACCACCGGAGGCCTCCCATGGAGCCCGTCATATCGCTCAGCGAAGTGACCGCCGAACTCGGCGGGCGCCCCGTGCTGCGCGGGATCGATCTGACTGTGCAGCCGGGTGAGGTGGTGGCTCTGCTCGGGCCCAACGGCTCGGGGAAGTCGACGACCGTGCGGGCGGCGGTCGGACAGGTGCCGCTCACCGGCGGCGGTCTGGAACTCTTCGGCACCCCGGTGCGCCGCTTTCACGACTGGCGGCGCATCGGCTACGTACCGCAGCGTTCCACCGCCGCCGGCGGGGTCCCGGCGACCGTCCGAGAGGTGGTCTCCTCCGGCCGCCTGGCCCACCGGGGATTCCGGCCCTTCAGCCGCGCCGACCGGGCCGCGGTGCAGGATGCCCTGCGGCTGGTCGGCCTCGCCGACCGGGCCTCGGACTCGGTGAACACACTCTCCGGAGGCCAGCACCAGCGGGTGCTGATCGCCCGGGCCCTCACCACCGGGCCCGACCTGGTGATCATGGACGAGCCGCTGGCCGGGGTGGACCTCGCCAGCCAGCGGATCCTCGCCGACGCCCTGCGCGTCCAGGCCGCGGAAGGCACCTCGGTACTGCTGGTCCTGCACGAGCTCGGGCCGCTGGAGCCGCTGATCGACCGGGCGGTGGTGCTCTCCGACGGGCGCGTAGAGCGCCAGGTCGAGCATCCCTCCCAGCTGCCCGAGACGCACGCCTGCCACCCTCCCGACGCGCCGGAGCCCTCGGCGGAACCCCAGCTCCAGACCGGGATCCTGTGATGCTCGAACTCCTCGACTACCCCTTCATGCAGCGCGCCCTGCTGGCGGCGGTTCTGATCGGCATCGCCGCTCCGGCCGTGGGCATCTACCTCGTCCAGCGCCGGCAGGCCCTGATGGGTGACGGCATCGGCCACGTGGCGCTCACCGGCGTCGCGCTCGGCTTTCTGTTCAGCACCAACCCGGTCTGGATGGCGATGCTGGTCTCGGCGCTCGGCGCGGTCGTCATGGAGCTCATCCGGATCTCCGGCCGGGCCCGCGGCGACGTCGCCCTCGCCATGCTGTTCTACGGCGGCATGGCCGGTGGCGTCATGATCATCAACCTGGCGCCGGGCGGCTCCACGGCCAGCCTCACCACGTTCCTCTGGGGCTCGGTCACCACCGTCTCCCCCAGTGACATCACGGCCATCACCGTGCTCTCCGCCTTCGTTCTCACCGTCTGCATCGGCCTCCGCCGCCAGCTGTTCTCCATCTGCCAGGACGAAGAGTTCGCCCGGGTCACCGGCCTGCCGGTGCGGCTGCTGAACCTTCTGCTCGCCATCACCGCCGCGGCCACCGTCACGGTGGCGATGCGGGTGGTCGGCCTGCTGCTGGTGAGCGCCCTCATGGTGATCCCGGTGGTCGCCGCCCAGCAGGTCACCCGCGGCTTCGCGGCGACGCTCGGCCTCTCGGTGACCATCGGCGTGCTGGTGTCGGTGTCCGGAACGGTCACTTCGTACTACGCGGACGTGCCGCCCGGTGCCACCATCGTGCTCATCGCCATGGGCGTGTTCGCCCTGATCGCGCTCCTCACTCTTCCGCTGGCCAGGCGGCGGGCCAGGCGGGAAGCGGTCCCGGAACCCGCCGCCACGGGCGCGTCGGTCGCCGCTGCCTGACCACCTGGCACAATGGCAGCGCAGCATTGGCGCCAGGTGCAACGAGGAGGCACATAGTGGCGACGGCAGGACCCCCGGTCCGCGGCCGGTCGACTCGGCAGCGCACGGCAGTGGCCGCGGCGCTCTCGGAGGTCGACGAGTTCCGCAGCGCACAGGAGCTGCACGACATGCTCAAGCACCGCGGTGACTCGGTCGGGCTGACGACCGTCTACCGCACCCTGCAGTCCCTGGCCGACGCGGGTGAGGTCGACGTTCTGCGCACCCACGACGGCGAAGCGGTGTACCGCCGGTGCAGCACCGACGATCACCATCACCACCTGGTGTGCCGCACCTGCGGCAAGGCCGTGGAGGTGGAGGGCCCCGCGGTGGAGAGGTGGGCCGACGCGGTCGCCGCGGAGCACGGCTTCGTCGATGTCGGCCACACCGTGGAGATCTTCGGCACCTGCGGGGAGTGCGCCAAGCGTTAGTGCCGTACCGGTCAGGTTCCGCGACGGCGGTCTGCGGCGACGCCGGGCCGGCCCGGCCCGGTGCCTGGCCCGGAGGGCCTTTCAAGTTGCTGTCGGCGGCGAACGGCAGGACCGTGGAAGGACGTACTCGGGGACCACCGCAGTACCTCACCCGGCCCTCGGCCGCGGTCTCAGGAACGGTCATGGCGTGCGGGCGGTGGGGCGCTGCCCGCACCGAGGAGTGGCCATGCAGCACGCACAACCGGGCGGCGACGGCGGGCACGCCGAGCACGGGGGCCATCCCTTCGCCGACAGAGGAGTCACGAAACTGCCGGGGACCTGGACGGGCCGCTACCTGGTCCTTCTGGACCCCCGGTCCGGCACCCGGGGCCTGGACGCCCTCCGCTCGGGCGCGGGCATCGCCCCTGCCCAGCGGGTGACGGGAAGCGAGAGCGGAGGCACCGCCGAGGCGCTGGAGGAAGCGGGCTCGGTGGTTTTCGACGGTCTCGGCGTGGCCGTGGTGGAGGCTTTCCCGGACCAGCGCGACGCGTTGCTCGTCACCGCACGGGAAAGTCCGGCCGTCCTGCACGTGGAACGTGAGCGCCTGCTGTTCGCCTCCGCGGTCTCCCCTCCCCCGGAGCTGACGGCCTCCGCGGACTACCTGCAGGGGTACCGCGACGGGGTGGCGCAGTTGGTCGACCAGGCCCTGGAGCGTCCGGCGACGGCGGCCGGCCGGGACGGCGACCGCGCCCCCGGGTGGTCCGAGACCTCCATGACGTGGGGGCTGCAGGCGACCGGGATCACGGAGTGTTCCGCCACCGGGCGCGGCGTGCGGGTCGCCGTGCTGGACACCGGCGTGGCGCTCTCGCACCCCGACCTGGCCGGGCGCCTCGGTGCCACGCTGTCGTTCGTGGCGGGGGAGTCGGTGGAGGACGGTCAGGGGCACGGCACCCACTGCGTCGGCACGGCGTGCGGCCCGGCCGAGCCCGGGGAGGCGCCCCGCTACGGCGTGGCCACGGAGGCGGACATCGTCGTCGGGAAGGTGCTGAGCGACCAGGGCAGCGGTACGGACAGCCAGATCCTGGCCGGTATCAACTGGGCGGTGGAACAGGGCTGCCGGGTGATCTCGATGTCCCTGGGCGCCCCCACCCGCCCCGGGCAGCCGCACTCGCGCGTGTACGAGCAGGTGGCGCGGCGAGCGTTGCACGCCGGCAGCATCCTGGTCGCCGCCTCGGGCAACGAGAGCGACCGGCCGGGGCGGGTGGCTCCGGTCGGCCACCCCGCGAACTGCCCCTCGGTGCTGGCCGTCGGGGCCGTCGACCGGGACCTCGGCATCGCGTTCTTCTCCAGCGCCGGGACCACCCCGGACGACGGCCAGGTCGACATCGCGGCTCCGGGCGTGGACGTGCTGTCCTCCTGGCCGGCCCCGGCCCACTACGAGCGGCTGATGGGCACCAGCATGGCGACTCCGCACGTGTCCGGGGTTCTGGCCCTGCTCGCCGAGCAGGAGCCGGAGGCCACCGCCGCCGAGCTGAAAACGCTGCTGCCGTCGCTGGCCCACCGGCTGCCGCTGCCGGCCGCCGACGTCGGCGCGGGCCTGGTGAGGGCCTCATGATCGCCGAGGTGCAGGTCGTGGTCTCGGCGGAGCCGAGCAGGTTCGCCGAGGTGGTGGCCGCTGCCCGGGCGGCCGGGCTGATGGTGGAGGCGGAGCACCCGGAGATCGGGGCCTTCTCGGGCACGATCGATGAGGACAGGCTGCCCGAACTCAGGGCGGTCGACGGTGTGGAGGCCGTGGAGCTGGAGCGCACGCTGCGCATCCCCCCGGGGGAGACACCGCCCGGCTGAGGACGCCTACGGTCCGGCCGCGGTGCCGTCCGGCTCCGGGTCGGCCTCCGTCCCGCTGCCTGGCGGCACCGCATTGGGCAGGGCACCCCCGAAGCGCCGGTCGCGGGAGGCGTACTCCACGCAGGCCCGCCACAGGTGGCGCCGGTCGAAGTCGGGCCAGAGCACGTCCTGGTACACCATCTCCGCGTAGGCGCTCTGCCACAGCAGGTAGTTGGAGGTGCGCTGCTCACCCGAGGGGCGCAGGAACAGGTCCACGTCCGGCATGTCCGGGTGGTACAGGTAGCGCGCGAGCGTCTTCTCGGTGACCTTCTCCGGATCGATCTTTCCGTCCCGGGCGTCGGCGGCGAGCCGGCCGGCGGCATCGGCGATCTCCGCCCGGCCGCCGTAGTTGACGCACATGTAGAGCGTCATCGCGTCGTTGTCCCGGGTGCGCTCCTCGGCCGCCCGGAGCTTGTCGACCACGGAGGTCCACAGCCGCGGCCGGCGGCCCGCCCAGCGGATGCGTACGCCCATGGCGTCGAGTTCCTCGGTGCGCCGGTCGATGACGTCGCGGTTGAAGGCCATGAGGAAGCGGACCTCCTCCGGGGAGCGCTTCCAGTTCTCGGTGGAGAAGGCGTACAGCGAGAGGTTGCCGACGCCGAGCTCCAGACAGCCCTTGACCACGTCCAGGACCACGCTCTCGCCGACCTTGTGCCCCTCGGTGCGCGGCAATCCGCGCTCCTTGGCCCAGCGGCCGTTGCCGTCCATCACGATCGCCACGTGCCCGGGGATCAGCTCGCGGGGCAGTTCGGGCGGGCGGGCGCCGGAGGGGTGCGGCTCAGGTGCGCGGTAGGCGCGATGCTGCCGGGACAGCATTCCGCGGCGGGCCATAGGGATTCTCCTGGGTCGTTCGGACTGGCTGCGAGCCTAACCGGTCGCCGGGGCCGGCCTGCCGGTGACCGGAGGGCCGTCAGCCCTTCTCGACGAACCGCAGGGAGCGCAGACCGCGCTCCAGGTGCCAGTGCAGGTAGGCCGAGACCAGCCCGCTGCCCTCCCGGACGTGCCGGGCCTCGGCGGCGTCGGCGGTCGCCCAGTCACCGGTGAGCAGCGCGCCGAGCAGCGTCAGCGCCTCGTGGGACGGCAGGACGCTGCCGGGCACCCGGCAGTCCGCGCACACCACGCCGCCCGCCGCGACGGAGAAGAAGCGGTTCGGTCCGGGCAGTCCGCAGCGGGCACAGTCGTCGAAGCTGGGGGCGTAGCCGCCGACGGCCAGGGAGCGGAGCAGGAAGGCGTCCAGTACCAGGCCCGCGGCATGGTCGCCGGCCGCGAGCGTGCGCAGGCCGCCGACGAGCAGCAGGTATTGCTGGACGTTCGGTTCGCCCTCGTGGTCGGTGAACCGCTCGGCGGTCTCCAGCATGGCGGTGCCCGCGGTGTACCGGGAGTAGTCGCTGACGATGCTGCGGCCGTAGGGCGCGATGGTCTCGGTCTGGGTGCACAGGGGGAGGCCGCGGCCGACCAGGTCGCCACCCCGGGCGAAGAACTGCACGTCCACGTGCGAGAACGGCTCGAGCCGGGCGCCGAACTTGGACTTGGTGCGCCGCACGCCCCGGGCGACCGCGCGGACCCGCCCGTGGTGGCGGGTGAGCAGGCTGATGATGCGATCCGCCTCACCCAGCTTCTGGGTGCGCAGCACGATGCCGTCGTCGCGGAACAGGGTCATGAGGGCATTCTCGCCTACCTCAGCAGCAGTACCGCAGGTACGCCTGCAGATCGCTGAGCGCCCGGCCCGTCCCCTCCCGGTCACCGCGGTAGTAGACGGTCTTCCCTTCCCGCCAGGAGGTGACGACGCCACCGCGGCGCAGCAGGGTGAGCTGTTCGGAGGCCGTCGACTGGCTGATCCGGGCCCGCTCGGCCACCTCCCCCACGGAGAGCTGGGCGCCCTCGGCGAAGAGACGCATGATGCGCTGGCGGGTCGGGCTGGCGAGGGCCTTGAGGAAGTCGTGCGTGGCCGGACTCAGCTCGTCGGTCACCCCAGGAGCTGCGCGATCGTCCACGGGTTCGGCCATGGCTCCATCTTCTCGCACCGAGTTCATTTTGACATTTCGCGATACGACGATACGTTGGACGGCATGACGCCTTCTCCTGATCCCGTTGTCGTCGTCGGCGGCGGCCAGTCCGGCATCGCCGCGGCCCGCGCGGTGCACGAGGCGGGCCTGCGCCCCCTCCTGCTGGAAGCCGGTGACCGGCCCGGGGGCTCCTGGCCCGCGTACTACGACAGCCTCACCCTCTTCTCCCCCGCCCGCTTCAGCGCCCTGCCCGGCCTGCCCTTCCCCGGTGACCCCGACCGCTACCCCGTCCGGGACGAGGTGACGGACTACCTGCGGGACTGTGCCGGACGGCTCGGCACGGAGATCCGCACCCGCACCCGGGCCGAGGCAGTGGAAGGGCGCGGCCCCGGCTTCCTGGTGCGCACCACGGACGGAGAGGAGATACCCGCCGGCGCCGTCATCGCCGCCAGCGGCTCGTTCTCCCGTCCGCATGTCCCCCGCCTCCCGGACCGGGAGCGGTACACCGGCACGCTGCTGCACGCGGCGGACTACCGCTCACCGGAGCCGTTCGCGAACCAACGGGTGGTCGTCGTCGGGGCCGGCAATTCCGCCGTGCAGATCGCCCACGAGCTGGCGGCGCACGCCACGGTCACACTGGCCACCCGCGCCCCGCTCCGCTTCCTGCGCCGGCGCGTCCTGGGCAGGGACATCCACCACTGGCTGGCCGGCAGCGGCTTCGACCACCTGCCCGCGGCCTGGCTCGGCGCGCTCGGCGGCGGCACCCGGGTGCTGGACACCGGGGTGTACGAGCGGGCCCTGGCCGTCGGCCGGATGGACCGGCGGCCGGTGTTCCGCTCCCTCGACGGTGACGGGGTCGTCTGGTCCGACGGCACCAGGGAACCGGTCGACACCGTGCTGCTCGCCACCGGATACCGGCCGTCCCTCGACTACCTGCGCGGACTCGGCGCGCTCGACGCGGACGGCGCTCCGCTGCACAGCGGCGGCATCTCCACCACCCACCCCGGCCTGGCCTACGTGGGCCTGGAGTTCCAGCGCTCCTTCTCCTCGAACACACTGCGCGGAGTGAGCCGCGACGCCGGCCACGTCGTCCGTCCGCTCGCCGCGTGGGTTCGCGGCGCGGGCCGTCCTCTCACCTGACCCCGCCGCGGGAACCCGCCGCACCGCGGGCTCCAGGAACGGCTACCGGACGGCGCCCTGCCGGCCGGCCGTGACGGACCGCCGGTACAGCGGGCCGGGCCACCACATGCGGTGCCCGAGCAGCCAGGCCGAGGAGGTCACCAGGTACGTCCGCACGAGGAAGGTGTCGAGCAGCACCCCGACCGCCACCACGAAGCCCAGCTCGACCATGACCACCAGGGGCAGTGTCATCAGGACGGAGAAGGTGGCCGCGAGCACGATGCCGGCCGAGGCGATCACCCCGCCGGTCCGGCGCAGCGCGGTCAGCGCCGCCGTCCGGGTGTCCGCCCCGGCCAGGGCCTCCTCCCGCATCCGGTGCATCAGGAAGATCCCGTAGTCCACCCCCAGCGCCACCCCGAAGACGAACGTGAGCAGGGGAATCCAGCCGTCCATGCCGTCGAAGCCGAACACCGGCCCGAAAACCAGGCCGCCCAGGCCCAGCGCCGCACCCCAGGACGCCACCACCCCGGCCAGCAGCACCAGCGGCGCGACCACACTGCGCAGCAGCACGATCAGGATCGCCAGCACGGACACCAGCACCAGGGGGATCACCAGCATCCGGTCCCGGGCGTTGGTGTTGTCCAGGTCCAGGGCCTGCGCACTGGGCCCGCCCACGAGGGCCTGCGCGCCGTCCACCGTCTCCAGGTCGTCCCGCAGCTCCCGGATGATCTGCTTCTCCTCCTCCGACTCGGGCACGCTGCTGGAGAACACGGAGATCTCGGTCCACTCCTCGTCGCCGCGCCCCCGCTCGGCCTCCTCCACCCCGTCGGCACCTCGCACGACCCGCAGCGTCTCCTCCGCCCGGTCGGTCCTGCCGAGCACGGTGATCGGCTGGGTGCTGCGTTCGGGGAACGCCTCCTGAAGGGTCTGAGCGGCGGCCACCGACTCGGGCGGGTCGGTGAAGAAGTCGGTGTCGCGCAGCGGTCCCGGAAGGTTCAGCACACCGAGGCTCATGGCACCGAGGAGCACCACGCCACCGGTCAGGACGGCCACCGGGCGACGGCTGACGGAGCTGCCGAGCCGGGCGAAAAGGGTGGTGGTCCCGGACTCCCGCGCGGCGCCCTCGGGGTCGTGGCGCGGGATCTTGGGCCAGAAGACCCGGCGGCCCAGCAGCACCAGCATCGCGGGCAGCAGCGTGGTCATCGCGGCCAGTGCGCACAGGACACCGGCGGTGCCCACCGGGCCGAGTCCGCTGCTGCTGTTGAGGTCGGCGGCCAGCAGGCACAGCAGACCGGCCGCGACGGTGCCCGAGGAGGCCAGCAGGGCGGGACCGGCACCGCGCAGGGCGGCGAGCATCGCGGTGTGCGGGAGGCGGTGGGAGTGCAGCTCGTCGCGGTAGCGGGCGACGAGGAGCAGCGCGTAGTCGGTACCGGCTCCGAAGATCAGCACCGTCATGATCGAGGTGTTCTGGGTGGTGACGGTGATGCCGAACAGCTGGGTCAGGCCGTACACGACGGCCATCGCGGTCATCGCGGCGACGCCCACCGCGATCAGCGGGAGCAGCCACAGCAAGGGGCTCCGGTAGATGAGGATCAGCAGCAGGGTGACCACGCCGACGGTGGTCAGCAGCAGGGTGGTGTCGATGGTCCCGAAGACCTCGGAGGCATCGGCGCTGAATGCCCCGGGGCCGCCGACCTGCACCGTCAGCCCGTCGGGCAGGTCCTGCCCGACCCGGTCGCGAATGTCCTGCACCGCTTCGGTGTCGGCGTCCTCGCCGGTCAGGCCGGACAGCGGGAGCGGGTACATCTCCGTGTTCCCGTCGGGCGAGGGGATCCCCCGGGGCCCGCCGTCGGCCGCCTCACCCGCGAGATCGTAGGAACCGGAGATCTCCCGTACGTGCTGCCGCGCGAGGTCGCGGTCCTGGGCGGTCAGCCCGGCGTCCCGCTGGTACACCAGGATCAGGTCGGTGGTGCCGCCGCCCGGCAGGTCCTGCTGGATCCGGGCCACCTGGGTGGACTCGGCACTGTCCGGCAGGTACTCGACCGTGTCGTCCTGTTGCACGTCGGTGAGCTGGGTCGCGAACGGCATCAGGACCGCCAGCAGGGCGACCCAGAGCCCCAGCGCCGCCCACGGGAGGACGCGGTACCGGGCAGTCGGGCGGGCCGGGCCGCCCGGGTCGTCCGGCCTCCCGGCGTTCTCCCGGGGCGGGGTGCTGGTCGTCATCGGGCGGCTCCGTGGGTTGGCGGCGGCGTACCGGGGCGGAGGGCGCGGCGGCTGCCCGCCGCGTCCCGCACACTCTTCCCCGCGTGGCACCCGAATGGATGCACGCCACACGGAATGTCCCGGACCGGATCCGGAGCGGCTTACGGGCCTGCCGCCCCCGCCCCGGTCACCGGTCGTCGGCGGCCCGTTCAGCTGCCGGCCGGGACGCGGCGGGCAGCCGCGGGGAGGGGGCCGGCCGGGACCGGCGGTCCAGTGCGCCGGGCCACCAGATCCGGTCGCCCAGCAGCCAGGCGGTGGAGGTGACGATGTAGGACCGCACGAGGAAGGTGTCGAGCAGCACCCCCACCGCGACCACGAAGCCGACCTGGATCATCACCACCAGGGGCAGGGTGGTGAGCACGGTGAACGTGGCCGCGAGCACGAGGCCGGCCGAGGCGATCACCCCGCCGGTCCGGCGCAGCGCGGTCAGCGCCGCCGTCCGGGTGTCCGCCCCGGCCAGGACCTCCTCCCGCATCCGGTGCATCAGGAAGATCCCGTAATCCACCCCCAGCGCCACCCCGAAGACGAACGAAATGATCGGCAGGACGGGGTCAGTGCCCTGGAAGCCGAACAGCGGCCCGAAGACCAGGCCGCCCAGGCCCAGCGCCGCACCCCAGGACGCCACCACCCCGGCCAGCAGCACCAGCGGCGCGACCACACTGCGCAGCAGCAGGATCAGGATCGCCAGCACGGTGCCGAGAACGAGTGGGATGACGGTCCGCAGGTCGTCGGCGGAGGTGGCACCGAGGTCGAGTTGCTGCGCGGAGACGCCCCCCACCAGCGCCTCCGCTCCCGGCACGGCACGCAGCTCCGCACGCAGGTTCTCGATGAGGTCTGCCTCTGCCGCCGTTTCCGGGGCGGCGGCGGGGTAGACGGCGATCTCGGTCCAGCCGGCGCCGTCGCGGGTGATCCCGGCTTCCGCGACGCCGTCGGTGTTCCTGGCCTGCTCCAGCACCGCCCCGGCCTGCCCGGTGCGGGTCAGCACGGTGAGGGGACTGCTGCTGTGCTCCGGGAAGGCCCGGCCGACGGTCTCGACGGCCGTGACGGATTCGGGCGGAGAGGTGAAATTGTCCTGCTGCCGGAGCTGGTCCGGAAGGCTGAGCGTGCCGAGGGCGAGCGCCCCGAGGACCGCGGCACCGGCCCCCAGGATGGTCACCGGCCGGCGGCTGATGGAGCTGCCCATCCGGTCGAAGAGGTTCCGTCCGGAGGGCTCCGGCCCGCCGTGGGCAGGGACGCGGGGCCAGAACACCCGGCGGCCGAGCAGCACCAGCAGCGCGGGCAGCAGAGTGAGCATGGCGGCCAGCGCGGACAGGACGCCCACCGCTCCGACCGGACCGAGGCCGCGCGTGCTGTTGAGGTCGGCGGCCAGCAGGCACAGCAGACCGGCCGCGACGGTGCCCGAGGAGGCCAGAATCGCCGGCCCGGCGCCGCGTACCGCGGCTGTCATCGCGTCGGACGGTCGCGGGTGGCGGCGCAGCTCCTCGCGGTACCGGGCGACCAGCAGCAGCGCGTAGTCCGTGCCCGCGCCGAACACCAGCACCGTCATGATCGAAGAACTCAGCGTGGTGACGGTCAGCCCGAATCCCTGGACCAGTCCGTACACCACGGCCATCGCGGTCACCGCGGCGGTGCCGACGCAGACCAGCGGGACGAGCCACAGCATCGGGCTGCGGTAGATGAGAATCAGCAGCACGGTGACAACCCCGACGGTGACCATCATGAGCGGGCCGTCGACCCCGTCGTAGACATCCTCCATGTCGGCGAGCAACGCCTCCGAGCCACCGACCCGCACCGACACGCCCTCGGGAACACCTTCGCGGACCCGGTCCCGGATGTCGGGGACGACGGCCTGCCGTTCGTCCTCCGTCACCCCCAGCACGGTGAAGAGGTGCATCTCGGTGGTGCGGTCCTCCGACAGCATGCCCTGCGGGGTGCCTGCGAGTCCGAGCTCCCGGGCGAGGTCCTCGGCCTGCTGCCGGGCGGCCTCCCGGTCGGCAGCGGTCAGCCCTTCCTCCCGGTGGTGGACGAGGACCACCTCAAGGGCCTCACCGCCGGGAAGTTCCTGCTGAAGCTCGGCGACCCGGGTGGAGTCGGCGCCCGCCGGCAGGTAGTCCACCGCGTCGTCCCGGGTGACGCCGTGGAGCCGGCCGGCGAACGGCAGCGCCAGAACGAGCACCACCAGCCACAGCCCGGCGAGAGCCCAGGGCAGGGCGCGTCGGCGCACCGGCAGGGGGCGCGGGGGGTGGCTGTGCTCCGGCCCTGCTGCGGCGCCCGCACTCATCGGCAGTCTCCTCCTCACGAGACACGTTCCGGCCGCTGTCCGCGGGCCTGCTCCCGAGTGCGCAGTGCGGCGCGTTTCACTCCTCCGTCCGGCGACGCCACGGGGAGCGGCGGTGTGGTGTCTCGCATACTGAACAGCGGGGCCCTCGCGGGCCCGGTCGGTTACGCTGGGGTCACGATGCGATGCGGGATGCTTTTCCTTAGCCGCCGCGGCGAGGGTCTGTAGTCAGTTCGGCCGACCCCCTCCCCGCGGAGTGTGACGCTGCCCGTCGGTCCCCGCAGCTCGTCATTCCCTGGAGACCCCAAGCATCATGAGCGCTTCTTCTTCCTCCGCCTCGCACGGCTCCGCCGGGCAGCCCGCTGCCGTACGGCCACCGACCCCCGTGACGGCCGCCCGGGTCCGGCAGCAGCCGTCCGGTATGCCGATTCACCGATACGGGCAGTACGAGGCGGTGGACATCCCGGACCGCACCTGGCCGGGCAAGCGGATCACCGTCGCCCCCCGCTGGCTGTCCACCGACCTGCGGGACGGCAACCAGGCCCTGATCGACCCGATGTCGCCCGTCCGCAAGCGCGCGATGTTCGACCTGCTGGTGCAGATGGGTTACAAGGAGATCGAGGTCGGCTTCCCCTCCTCGGGGCAGACCGACTACGACTTCGTGCGGTCCATCATCGAAGAGGACGCCATCCCGGACGACGTCACGATCTCCGTGCTGACCCAGGCCCGCGAGGAGCTGATCGAGCGGACCGTGCAGTCACTGGTCGGCGCGCGCAACGCCACCGTCCACCTCTACAACGCCACCGCGCCGGTCTTCCGGCGGGTCGTCTTCCGGGGCGGCAGGAACGAGATCAAGCAGATCGCCGTGGACGGCACCCAGCTGGTCATGGAGTACGCCGAGAAGCTGCTCGACGACCGGACGGCCTTCGGCTACCAGTACAGCCCGGAGATCTTCACCGACACCGAGCTGGACTTCGCGCTGGAGGTCTGCGAGGGCGTCATGGACGTCTGGCAGCCGGAGGCCGGCCGCGAGATCATCCTCAACCTGCCGGCCACCGTGGAGCGTTCCACTCCGTCCACGCACGCCGACCGCTTCGAGTGGATGTCGCGGAACCTGTCCCGGCGCGAGCACGTCTGCCTGTCGGCGCACCCGCACAACGACCGCGGCACCGCCGTGGCCGCCGCCGAGCTGGCCGTGATGGCCGGAGCGGACCGGGTGGAGGGCTGCCTGTTCGGCCAGGGTGAGCGCACCGGCAACGTCGACCTGGTCACCCTGGGCCTGAACCTGTTCAGCCAGGGCGTGGACCCGCAGATCGACTTCTCCCGAATCGACGACATCCGCCGCACCTACGAGTACTGCAACCAGATGGAGGTTCCCCCTCGGCACCCGTACGCCGGTGACCTGGTGTACACCTCCTTCTCCGGCTCCCACCAGGACGCCATCAAGAAGGGCTTCGAGGCGCTGGAGGCGACCGCCGCCACCCGCGGGGTGAGTGTCGGCGAGGTGCCCTGGGAGATGCCGTACCTGCCGATCGACCCCAAGGACGTCGGACGCAGCTACGAGGCCGTCATCCGGGTCAACTCGCAGTCCGGCAAGGGCGGCATCGCTTACGTCCTGAAGAACGAGCACCACCTGGACCTGCCGCGCCGGATGCAGGTCGAGTTCTCCCGGATCATCCAGGGCAGGACGGACACCGAGGGCGGTGAGGTCACGCCCGCGCAGATCTGGGAGACGTTCTGCGACGAGTACCTGCCGACGCCGCACAAGAGCTGGGGGCGCATCACGCTGCGCTCCGCGCAGACCTCCTCCAGCAGCGCCGGGCACGACGAACTGACGGTCGAGGCCGTGGTGGACGGCCGGGAGACGGCGCTGACCGGCTCCGGAAACGGCCCGATCGCGGCGTTCTTCGACGCGCTGGGAAGCGCCGGCGTCTTCGACGGTCTGTCCGACGTCCGCCTGCTGGACTACGTGGAACACACCATGAGTGAGGGTGCCGGCTCCCAGGCCGCGGCCTACATCGAGTGCGCCGTCGGGGACCGGGTGCTGTGGGGCGTGGGCATCGACGCGAACATCGTGCGCGCCTCGCTCCAGGCCGTGGTCTCCGCCGTCAACCGGGCGGCCCGCTGAGCCCTGCGCGTGCGGCCCGGTCCCCTGCGGACCGGGCCGCACGCGCGTGCGAGATCCGGGCATTTTTCTGCACCGGAGTACTGACGCCACTGCCCTTCTGTGGCTAGCATCACTCCCCCACGGCACTGTTGCCGGACGTGACGGAGGTACAGGGTGGTGCACTCCCGGGACCGGGGCGGCCTTTGGCCGGGCGTGGCGGGCATCCGCACGACGTGGCGGGTGACCGACGACGGGGAGTTCTTCTGCCCCGCGTGCGGCGGGGACCGCTGCTACCAGCAACTCACCGGCCGGCGCCGGCTCGCCGTGCTGGGCATCCCCTTGCTGGCCCGCGGCCCCGCCGGGCCGCTCGCCGCGTGCGTGTCCTGCAATTCACGGTTCACCGCCGACGTGCTGGACACCCCCACCACGACCCGGCTGGGCTCGCTCCTGCGGGACGCGGTGCACACGGTGGCGCTCGCCCTGCTGATGGCCGGCGGCACCGAGTCCCGCGCGGCGCGCGAGGCCGCGGTGCAGTCGGTGCGCTCAGCCGGCTTCGCCGACTGCACGGAGGAGCGGCTGCTGACGCTGCTGGCTGCTCTCTCCGCGGAAGGCCTGCCCGCCGTGGAGCTGGAGCTTCGCGAGGACCTGGCGGCGGTTTCGCCGCACCTGGCACCTCCCGGCCGGGAGAGCCTGCTGCTGCACGGTGCCCGCATCGCCCTGGCGGACGGCCCGTACGGCGCCGAGGAGATCGCCGTGCTCAGCCTGATCGGAGGCACGCTCCGGCTGTCCCCGGCCGACACCGACCTCCTCCTGGCCGCCGCCGCCCGCACCCCGTCCTGACACCGCGTCTCCGCGCCGCCGGGCAGTGCGCCGTTCCGGTGGGCCCGGCCGGCCGTCGCTACCGGCCGGCGGCCCTGAGGATCCGCTCGGCGGCGGCCGGGGAGTCGACGAGCGGATGCAGGGCCAGCGCCCGCAACGCCGCCTGCGCGGATCCGGACACCGCGGCGGCGATGGTGGCCCGCTCCGCCGCCTTGACCTGAAGCATCAGCCCCAGCTCGGCACCACCGGGGGAGACGCACGGCACCGGGTGCGCGCCGTCGGCCCCCACCTCGCAGACCGTCTCGACGACCGCGCCGTCCGGCAGAGCCGGGACCGTGCCGCCGTTGCGCACGTTGAGGATCAGGCGGACCCGCCGGTCACCCTCGATGGCCCGCATCAGGTCCAGCGCCACCGTTTCGTAGCCGCCTCCCGCCAGGTCCTGCGCGTCCCGGCCCCAGCCCCCGCTCGCGTCCCGGGCCTCCGCCAGGTAGGTCTCCTCACGCTCCCGCCGGGTGCGCTCCCACAGCTCGTGCGCCCGCTCGGGACTGCGGGCGGCCGCCGCGAAGAAGGCGGACTGCTGCCGGTCCAGGAACTCCCCCCGGGTCTTCTCCGCGGCCAGCGCGGCGGCCAGCGCCTCACGCCGGAAGTAGTAGGCGTACAGGTACTCGTTGGGCAGCATGCCCAGGGTCCGCAGCCAGCCCGCGCCGAACAGCCGGCCCTCTTCGAAGGAGGCCAGCGCCGCGGAGTCCGCCAGCAGACCCGGCAGCAGGTCACGTCCGTGCAGGGTCATGGACCGCAGCCAGCCGAGATGGTTCAGGCCGACATAGTCGTACCGGACGGCCGCCGGGTCGGCGCCCGCCGCCCGCGCCGCCCGTCGCACCAGCCCGGACGGCGAGTCGCAGATGCCGATCACCCGGTGCCCCAGCACCGAGGACATCGCCTCCGTCACCAGGCCGGCCGGGTTGGTGAAGTTGACCACCCAGGCAGCGGGGGCCAGCTCCCGCACCCGCCGGGCGATCTCCAGCGCCACCGGCACGGTCCGCAGCCCGTACAGCACCCCGCCGGCGCCGAGGGTCTCCTGGCCCAGCACCCCCTCGGCCAGCGGAATCCGCTCGTCCCGCACCCGCCCCGCGGTGCCGCCGGCCCGGATCGCGGAGAACACGAAGTCCGCCCCGCGCACCGCGTCGTCCAGGCTCGCGGCCACCCGCACCGGCGGTCCGTCCCCGAGCCGGCGCAGTACGGCGGCGATCACCTCCACCCGGGCCGGGTCGGTGTCGTACAGCGTGACGGCGCTGTCCGGGTCGTCCAGCAGCGCCCGGTACACCAGGGGGACACGGAAGCCGCCGCCGCCGATAATGGTGAGCCTCATGGGACGGAAAGTACCGTAGACACCCGTCGGCCCGTTGACGGCCGGCCGGCCAGAACGACCCGGGAGAGTCCCACGGTGAGCGACAGCAGACCGCAGCCCCAGCCGGTGTTCCGCCCTGCGTGCTGCCTCGACCCCCTGGCCGCCGTGCGCGGCCCCGGGGACCCCGAGTGGGACGTCCACCTGACCGGGACCGTCTTCCTCGACATCATCTTCACCGGCCTGGATTCCGCGCCCGTGCGCGGCACCGAGTCCTGGGCCCGGGGCATGGGCTCCAGCCCCGGGGGGGTCGCGAACATGGCCACCGCGCTGGCCCGGCTGGGGCTGCGCACCTCCCTCGCCGCGGCCTTCGGCGACGACCAGTACGGCGCCTACTGCTGGGACGCCCTGCAGCACGGCGAGGGCATCGACCTGTCCCGCTCCCGCACCGTGCCCGGCTGGCACTCCCCCGTCACCGTCTCCATGGCCTACGAGGGGGAACGCACCATGGTCTCGCACGGCCACGAAGCCCCCGTTCCCGACGTGCCCCCGGGGCCGGCCTCCCCTCCGCCGGCCCGGTCCTGCATCGCCTCACTTGCCCCGGAGCACCCCCAGGAGTGGGTGGAGGACGCTGCCCGGCAGGGCAGCCTCGTCTTCGCGGACGTCGGCTGGGACGACAGCGGACGCTGGGAGCTGGACGCCCTGCCGGAGCTCGCCCACTGCGAGGCATTCCTGCCGAACGCCGAGGAGGCCATGCGCTACACCCGCACCCGCTGCCCGCGGGCCGCCGCCCGGGCACTGGCCGAGCGGGTACCGCTCGCCGTGGTCACGCTGGGCGCGGAAGGTGCCTGCGCCGCGGACGGCCGCACCGGGGAGACCGCCGAGGTGCCGGCCGTCGCGGTGGAGGCCCTGGACACCACCGGCGCCGGGGACGTCTTCATGGCGGGGTTCGTCACCGGCACCCTGGCCGGCTGGCCGCTCGCGGACCGGCTGGCACTGGCCGGGCTCACCTCGGCGCTCTCGGTGCAGGAATTCGGCGGCTCCCTCTCCGCCCCGGGCTGGACGGAGGTGGACGCCTGGTGGCAACAGGCCCGCCGCAGCGGCCAGGCACCCCCGCGGTACGCCTTCCTCGACGCGCTGCTGCCCGCCGGCGGGCGCCCCGGCCCACCGGCTCCCGCCGACCACCGGACCGAGCCGCTGCGCCGGGCGCTGCCGACCCTCGGCTTCCGCCGGACGTGACGCGGCACAACGGTCTCGTCTCACCGCACAATCCACTGGGGATCCGGGGGCCGCACGTCGTATCCTGGACGGCAGCAGTGACAGATGAGAGAGGGACGACAGGCCTCCGACGGCCGCCCATGACGCAGACACCCACACCTCAGGCCGCGCCCCGCGGGGCGGCGGCGACCGCCCGCTTCAGCGTTCCGGTGAAGCACCCCATGGTCACGGTGCTCGGCAGCGGGGACACCCTGCTGCGAGTCATCGAGAACGCCTTCCCCACCACCGACATCCATGTCCGGGGCAACGAGATCAGCGCCACCGGCGAGGCGTCGGAAGTCGAGCTCGTACAGCGCCTCTTCGACGAGATGATGCTGGTGTTGCGCACCGGCCAGCCGATGACGGAGGACGGCGTCGAGCGGTCGATCGCCATGCTCCGCAGCGCCGAGGGCGGCAGCGGGCCGGCCGAGACTCCCGCGCAGGTCCTCACCCAGAACATCCTGTCCAACCGCGGCCGGACCATCCGCCCCAAGACGCTCAACCAGAAGCACTACGTCGACGCGATCGACCACCACACCGTGGTGTTCGGCATCGGCCCGGCCGGCACCGGCAAGACGTACCTGGCGATGGCCAAAGCGGTGCAGGCCCTGCAGTCCAAGCAGGTCAACCGCATCATCCTGACCCGCCCGGCGGTCGAGGCGGGCGAGCGGCTGGGCTTCCTTCCCGGCACGCTGTACGAGAAGATCGACCCGTATCTGCGGCCGCTCTACGACGCGCTGCACGACATGCTCGACCCCGACTCGATTCCCCGGCTGATGGCAGCGGGCACCATCGAGGTCGCCCCGCTGGCCTACATGCGCGGCCGCACGCTGAACGACGCGTTCATCATCCTGGACGAGGCGCAGAACACCAGCCCCGAGCAGATGAAGATGTTCCTCACCCGGCTCGGGTTCGACAGCAAGATCGTCATCACCGGTGATGTCACCCAGGTGGACCTGCCCGGCAGCTCCCAGAGCGGGCTGCGCCAGGTGCAGCGCATCCTGGAGGGTGTCAACGACGTGCATTTCTCCCGGCTCACCAGCACCGACGTGGTCCGGCACAAGCTCGTCGGCCACATCGTCGACGCGTACGAGCGCTACGACGACAGCGTCGAAGACCGTGCGCACCGCCCCGACCACACCGGTGCGAGCACCGCTGAGCGGCGCAGCGAGCGCCGCGACAAAGGCAACGGAAAGCAGCCGCCGCGACCATGACCATCGAGGTCAACAATGAATCCGGCCTGGAAATCGACGAGCGGGCCGTGCTCGACATCGCCCGCTACGCGCTGGCCCGGATGCGGATCCACCCGCTCTCCGAGCTGTCCGTGATCGCGGTCGACATTCCCGCCATGGAGCAGCTGCATCTGCAGTGGATGGACCTGCCGGGGCCGACCGATGTGATGTCCTTCCCGATGGACGAGCTGCGCCCGCCCTCCCGCGACGACGAGGAGCCCCCACCGGGGCTGCTCGGGGACATCGTGCTCTGCCCTCAGGTCGCCCGGACGCAGGGAGCGGAGGCTCCGACCGCGCACTCCATGGACACCGAGCTGCAGCTCCTGACCGTGCACGGAGTCCTGCACCTCCTCGGGTACGACCACGAGGAGCCGGACGAGCGGACCGAAATGTTCGGTCTGCAGAAGGCCATCGTCGACGGGTGGCGCACCGAGCAGGGCCTCGAGGGGCCCTCGCCGGCCCCCACGATGACATGACCGGTTCACTGGCCGCATCGGTCGCGGGACTGGTCCTGCTCGCGTGGCTCGCGTCCTGCGCGGAGGCCGGGCTGGCCCGCACCACGAGCTACCGGGCCGAGGAGGCGGTGCGCTCCGGCCGCCGGGGCGCGGAACGGCTGGCCGTGGTCGCCGAGGACCCGGCCCGCTACCTCAACCTGGCCCTGCTGCTGCGGGTGGCCGGGGAGACCGCCGCCGCGGTGCTGACCGCCCACGCCTTCCTGCAGCTTCTCGACGAGGTCTGGCAGGCGCTCACCGCCGCCTTCGTGGTGATGCTGCTGATCTCCTTCGTGATCGTCGGGGTCTCCTCCCGGACCATCGGCCGCCAGCACCCGCTGAACGTCTCCCTCGTCGCGTCGTACGTCCTCCCGCCGGTGGCCCGGGTACTGGGGCCGCTGACCCAGCTGCTGATCCTGCTGGGCAATGCGCTGACCCCCGGAAAGGGTTTCCGGCGGGGGCCGTTCGCCTCCGAGGCCGAGCTGCGCGCCATGGTGGACCTGGCCGAGCAGGAGAAGCTGATCGAGGCGGAGGAGCGCCGTATGGTGCACTCCGTCTTCGAGCTCGGCGACACCCTGGTTCGTGAGGTGATGGTGCCGCGCACCGATCTGGTGTCGGTGGCCCGGGTCAAGACCCTGCGGCAGGCGCTCACCCTGGCGCTGCGCTCCGGTTTCTCCCGGATCCCGGTCACCGGCGAGAACGACGACGACATCGTCGGAGTCGTCTATCTCAAGGACCTGGCCCGCAAAGTGCATGTCAGCCGGGATGCCGAAACGGACCTGGTGGAGACGGCGATGCGCCCCGCCACCTTCGTGCCGGACACCAAGAACGCCGGTGACCTGCTGCGCGAGATGCAGCGGGATCGCATACACGTGGCCGTCGCCATCGACGAGTACGGCGGCACGGCCGGGATCGTCACCATCGAGGACATTCTGGAGGAGATCGTCGGGGAGATCACCGACGAGTACGACAAGGAACTGCCGCCCGTGGAGGACCTGGGCGAGGGCAGCTACCGGGTCACCGCACGTCTCGACCTGGGGGATCTCGGCGAGCTGTTCGGCCTGGACCTGGAGGACGAGGACGTGGAGACGGTCGGCGGGCTGCTCGCCAAGCAGCTCGGCCGGGTTCCGATCGCCGGGGCGACGGCCGTGGTCGACGTGCCGACCGGGTCCCTCGGCCTGCCGCCGGCCGGCCTGCGGCTCACCGCCGAGTCCCTGGCGGGGCGCCGCAACCGGGTGGACCGGGTGCTGGTGGAGCCGGTGGGGCCGGCCGTGGCGGAGCCCGGCACGGCCGGTGAGGCCGGCGGCAGCGGCGGCTGACCGGGCCGGTATCCTCCGGATGGCGGACGGCCGGATGCCGTGCTGCCATGGAAGACATGCACTGGCACTCGCGTATGCGCCTCACGGCCCTGGCTGCCGGAGCGGCCCTGCTGCTCCCGGCCACCGCACCGCCCGCCTCGGCCGCCCCGGTCGACGAGGCCGGCCTGCGGGAGGCCTTGCTGGACCAGGTGGACTTGCCACCGGGCTGGGCCGCCGACAGCGAACAGGCCGCCGCGGAACGCGGCATCGGGGTGCCGACGCCCCGCGAGCAGGCCTGTCTGCCGCTCTTCCTGGACGCGGCGGAGTCCGTCGAGGCACGCGCCCGTGCCGACTTCGCCCGCACACCCAGCGGTCCGTTCCTGGTGACCACGGCCGCCTCCCACGACAGCGAGGCGGCCGCCCGGGCGGCCGTGGAGGCGTTCACCGAGGCGACCCGGGAGTGCCGCACCTTCCAGACCGAGGAAGGCGTCGAGGAGTACACCGTCACCATCGTCTACCGGGCCACCGACCTGGACGTGGAAGGGCTGGGCGACGAGAGCACCGCCATCCGCTTCCACCGGCAGCCGGAGACCCCGGACGATCCCCCCGTGATCACCGACGTGGTGCTGGTCCGGGTCGGGGAACACACGGTGCGGGTGGCG
This sequence comes from Streptomyces sp. ACA25, assembly GCF_028200735.1. Lineage (GTDB taxonomy): Bacteria > Actinomycetota > Actinomycetes > Streptomycetales > Streptomycetaceae > Streptomyces. The sequence continues at coordinate 62,252 of NZ_JAQKPV010000006.1, read as the reverse complement.
CAGGCGGGCCGGGACGACCCGGGCACCGAGAACATCGAACCGCTCGCCGAACGGGCGGCCGAGAAGCTCCGGGAGGTGAGCGAGGGCCGCACGCCCCTCCCTCCCGCCGACCAGCCGGGCGCGGTCGATCTGTGACCAGGGGTTCGCCCACGGCCCTCCCGGACCCCGACATTAGACTCAGCGGCATGAGTGACACGAAGAGTGACCCGGCGGGCAATGCCGTGGACCCCGAGGACCGTAAGCTCCTCACGCTCGCGCGCAGCACCCGTGCCCGGAACGGCGTGCCCGAGGGCGCGGCCGTGCGGGACGGCGATGGCCGTACCTATGTCGCCGGTACGGTCGCCCTGGAATCGCTGCGGCTCTCCGCCCTGCAGACAGCTGTCGCCATGGCGGTGGCGAGTGGGGCGGCGACACTGGAGGCCGCGGCCGTGGTCTCCGCGGACGGCACCGTCCCGGACTCCGACCTGTCCGCGGTCCGGGACCTCGGCGGTTCCGGCACCCCGGTACTGCTGGCCGGCCCGGACGGCGTGCCCCACACCACCGTCGCGGCGGGCTGACCCGGCCGGGTTCCACGGGCCCACTCCGGGGCGTGGTGAAGCGGGGGCGGACGATCAGGGAGAATGGCGGCCATGAGCGATCGTTCTCCCTCCCAGCCGGCGCCCGACCACCGGGCGGGCTTCGCCTGCTTCGTCGGCCGTCCGAACGCGGGCAAGTCGACCCTGACCAACGCGCTGGTGGGCATCAAGGTCGCGATCACCTCCAACCGGCCGCAGACCACCCGGCACACGGTGCGCGGCATCGTGCACCGTCCGGACGCCCAGCTGGTGCTGGTCGACACCCCCGGCCTGCACAAGCCGCGCACCCTGCTCGGTGAGCGTCTGAACGATGTGGTGCGGGCCACCTGGTCCGAGGTCGACGTCATCGGCTTTTGTCTGCCGGCCGACCAGAAGGTCGGCCCCGGTGACCGGTACATCGCCAAGGAGCTGGCAGGGATCCGCCGCACCCCGAAGATCGCCGTGATCACCAAGACCGACCTGGTGGACTCCCGGACGCTGGCGGAGCAGCTGATCGCCGTCGACAAGCTCGCCGGAGAATTCGGCTTCGAGTGGGCCGAGATCGTACCGGTCTCGGCCGTCAAGGGCGAGCAGGTGGACCTGCTCGCCGACCTGCTGGCGCCGCTCCTGCCGCTGAGCCCCCCGCTGTACCCGGAGGGCGACCTCACGGACGAGCCGGAGCAGGTCATGATCGCCGAGCTGATCCGGGAGGCGGCGCTGGAGGGGGTGCGGGACGAGCTTCCGCACTCCATCGCCGTGGTCGTGGAAGAGATGATCCCCCGTGAGGACCGGCCGGCGGACAAGCCGCTGCTGGACATCCACGCCAATCTCTTCATCGAGCGGTCCAGCCAGAAGGGCATCGTGATCGGCCCTCAGGGCAAGCGGCTGAAAGAGGTCGGCACCAAGTCCCGCCGGCACATCGAGGCGCTGCTGGGCACCCCGGTCTTCCTCGATCTGCACGTGAAGGTCGCCAAGGACTGGCAGCGCGACCCCCGGCAGCTGCGCAAGCTCGGTTTCTGACTCCCCGTCCGCCGGCCGGACGGTGCGCTCCGGTCAGCGGCGGCGGGGCACCGGGATGCGCTGCAGGTCCTCCGCCACGGTCAGTTCACCCGTGAATCCCGCGGCGCGGGCCTGCCCGGCGAACTCCCCCGGCTCGGCGTACCGCTGGGAGAAGTGGGTCAGCACCAGGTGCCGCACGCCGGCCTCGGCGGCGGCCCGGCCGGCCTGACCCGCCGTGAGGTGGCCGTACTCCTCGGCGAGAGCGGCGTCCTCGTCCAGGAACGTGGACTCGATGACCAGCAGGTCGCAGCCCTCGGCGAGCACCCGCACCCCGTCGCACATGCGGGTGTCCATCACGAACGCGAAGCGCTGGCCCGCGCGCCGCTCGCTGACCTCCTCCAGGGTGATGCCACGCAGGGACCCCTCCCGCTGGAGCCGGCCGATGTCGGGCCCCTCGACCCCGCGCTCCGCCAGACGCTCGGGGAGTATCCGGCGGGAATCCCGCTCCACCAGGCGGTAGCCGAAGGAGTCCACCGGGTGGGAGAGCCGGGCGGCCGACAGGATGAACGCCCGGGTCTCGGCCAGCACCCCGTCGCCGTGCACCGGTTCCTCGCGCAGCCGCACCGTCTCGCGGTAGGCCGAGGAATGGCGCAGCCGGTCGAAGAAGTGCCGGCCGGAGGCCGGGTAGTGGGCGGTGACAGGGTGCGGCACCCGGTCGAGGTTGATCCGCTGGATGACCCCGGGCAGGCCGAGGACGTGGTCCCCGTGGAAGTGGGTGACGCAGAGCCGGGTGAGGTCGTGGGCGCTCACCCCGGCCCGGAGCATCTGCCGCTGGGTGCCCTCCCCGGGGTCGAACAGCAGCCCTTCGGCGTCCCACCGCAGCAGGTAGCCGTTGTGGTTGCGCCGCCGGGTCGGGACCTGGCCGGCCGTGCCGAGCACGACCAGCTCGCGCGGGGACACCGGCGCTCAGCCCGGGGGCCACTCGAGGCCGCGGCCCGCCAGCACATGGGCGTGCGCGTGAAAGACGGTCTGTCCCGCGCCGGAGCCGGTGTTGAGGACGATCCGGTAACCGACGCCGGTCACCTTCTCCTGCTCGGCGACGCGTCCGGCCGCGGCCAGCAGGTCGGCCGCGGTGCCGGGCTCCGCGGCGGCCAGCGAGGCGGCGTCCGGGTAGTGGGCCCGGGGGATCACCAGGACATGCGTGGGGGCCTGCGGATTGATGTCCCGGAAGGCGACCGTGGTCTCCGTCTCGTGCACGACGTCCGCCGGGACCTCACCCGCCACGATCTTGCAGAACAGGCAGTCGGCCTGCGGTTCTCCAGCCATGCCCAGGATGCTATCCGGTCTCCCCGTGCCGGGGCCTCAGGGCTCTGCTGAGCAGCGCACCCGCACGGCACTTTTCCACGCCGGGACGGCCCTCGTGCACGGGGCAAGGCGCCGGGCTCGCCGCTCCGGCCGTCGGCATTAGGATGCAGCGCGTGTGGGGCGACAGGTGGGGACAGCGAATAGGGCAGGTCGCCGAGGCGGGAGCCCGGCCGGTCAGCGGAGCAAGCGTTGCGGTCTTCCGCGTCGCCTTCGGCATCGCGATGGCGGTGAACACGCTGCTGTACCTGCCGTACCTGGTGCACGAGTACTACGTGCGCCCGTCGTTCACCTTCCCGTATCCGCCGTTCGCGTTCGTGCAGCCGCTGCCCGGGGTCGGCATGCAGCTGACCTACATCGCGATGGGCGTGCTCGGTCTCACCATTGCGGCAGGCTTGTGGTACCGCGCCTCCTGCGGCGCGTTCTTCGTGCTGACGACCTACGTGTTCCTGCTGGACTCGTCGTACTTCCAGAACCACGAGTACCTGATCTCCCTGCTGTCCTTCCTGATGATCTTCCTGCCCCTGCACCGCAAGTGGTCGATGGACGCCCGGCGGCGGCCCGCGGTGGCCTCGCCGACCGTGCCGGCCTGGGTGGTCTGGCTGCTGCGCTTCCAGATCGGGGTGCCGTACTTCTTCGGCGGCATCGCCAAACTGAACGAGGACTGGCTGCGGGGCGAGCCGCTGCGGATGTGGCTCGCGGAGCGCACGGACGTGCAGGTGATCGGCCGGTTCTTCACCGAGGAACCGGTGGTCTGGTTCATGGTCTACGGGTCGATGGTGTTCGACCTGGTGGTGGTCTGGCTCCTGCTGTACCACCGGACCCGGCCCTTCGCCTTCGCGGTGGCGCTCTGCTTCCATCTGCTCAACGCCCGGATGTTCGGGCTGTACGTCTTCCCGTGGCTGATGATCGCGGCCACCACCCTGTTCTTCCCCCCGGACTGGCCGGAGCGGCTGTGGGCGCGGCTCCGGCGGTTCACCGGCGGGGCGCCGGACCGCCCGGGGCCCGCACGGAGCCGGGACACCACCGCACCGGACACCACCGCCCCGGACGGCTCCGCACCGGGCAGCGCCCCGGCCGCCGCCGTGCTCCCGCCTGCCGCCGCACCGGCGGCCGCGGGCCCGCGGGCCCGCCGGGCCGGTCCCCTGCTGGCGGGCTGCCTGGCGGTCTGGGTACTGGTGCAGGTCCTGCTCCCGCTGCGCCATTTCGTCATCCCGGGCACGGTCAACTGGACCGAGGAGGGGCACCGTTTCGCCTGGCACATGATGCTGCGCACCAAACACGGGTCGGCGGAGTTCCAGCTGTCCGACCAGGACCGGACCTGGCGCGTCGACAACTCCGCCCACCTGACCCCGAAGCAGGAGCACCGGATGGCCGGCCACCCGGAGCGGATCGTGCAGTACGCGCATCACCTGTCCGAGCTGCACGACGGCGCGGAGGTCCGGGTATCGGCCCGGGTCTCCCTCAACGGCCGGGAGCGCGCCCTGTTCATCGACCCGACGGTCGATCTCTCGCAGGTCCCGGCCACCTGGTGGGGCGCCGCCGACTGGATTCTGCCGCTGGAGGAACCCCTGCGGCGCTGACAGCCCCGGGCCCCGCAGGACCGGCCTGCGCGCCCCGGCGGGATTCGGGCCCCGCCGGGATCCGGGTCCCGGCGGGGCGCGACTGCCGGGCAGCCGTTACAGCGGGGGCAGCCCGGGAGGGGTGACGGCCGGGGTGGCCGTCAGCGCCTCGATGGCGAGCCGGACCGCCTCGTCCAGCTGCGGGTCCCGTCCCGCGGCCCAGTCCTGCGGCGCGATCGGCACCTCCACGTCCGGCTCCACACCGTAGTTCTCCACGTCCCAGCCGAAGTTCTTCAGCCAGATCGCGAACTTGGGCTGGGTGACGCCGGTACCGTCGACCAGCTCGTACCGCATGTCGATGCCGATGACGCCGCCCCAGGTGCGGGTGCCGACCACCGGGCCGATGCCCAGCGTCCTGATCGCCGCGGTGACCATGTCCCCGTCGGAGCCGGAGAACTCGTTGGCGAGCGCCACGATCGGCCCGCGCGGTGCGTCCGACGGATAGCTCTCCGGCCGCTCCCCCCGGATCAGGTCCCAGCCGATGATGCGGCGCGTCAGCTTCTCCAGAACCAGCTGCGAGGTGTGCCCGCCGCGGTTCCCGCGCACGTCGACCACCAGGCCCTCCCGGGCCACCTCGGTCCGCAGATCACGGTGCAGCTGCGCCCAGCCGCTGCTGACCATGTCCGGGATGTGCAGGTAACCGAGCCGCCCGCCGGACCGCTCGTGCACGACCTCCCGGCGTTCCGCGACCCACGCGTGGTAGCGCAGCTGCTCCTCGTCGTCCAGCGGCACGACGACCACGTGCCGGGGGGTGTCCCCGGCGGCCGGCAGCACCGTCAGCTCGACGGGCTTGTCGGCCGCGCCCGCCAGCAGCGGTGCCGGGCCGGTGACCGGGTCCACGGGGTCGCCGTCCACCGCCACGATCGCGTCCCCGGGCCGGATCGCGACGCCGGGAGCGGCCAGGGGTGAGCGGGCCTCCGGGTCCGACGTCTCCGAGGGCAGTATCCGGTCGACACGCCAGTGACCGTCCTTGTGGCGGGACAGGTCGGCCCCGAGCAGCCCCTGCCGCCGGTCCGCGGAGCCGCCGCCGCCCGGGGGCATGATGTAGGCGTGCGAGGTGCCCAGCTCCCCGTGCACCTCCCAGAACAGATCCGTCAGGTCGTCGTGGGTGGCCACCCGGTCCAGGACCGGACGGTAGCTCTCCAGCACCCCGTCCCAGTCCACGCCGCCCAGGTCGGCCCGCCAGAAGTTGTCCCGCATCAGCCGGCCCAGCTCGGCGTACATCTGCTGCCATTCGGCCGTGGGGTCGACGGTGAGCCGGATGCGGGACAGGTCGACGGTGACGGTGCGCTCGTCGTGCTCGCCGGGCTTGTCGGCGTCGGCGGGCACCAGCCGCAGGGTGTCATCGGCCCGCAGCAGAATCTGTTTGCCGTCTCCCGTGACCGCGTAGTCGTGGGCCTTCTTGGCCGGCGTGCCCGCCCGGAGCCGGACCAGGTCGTAACGCTCCAGCGAGGTGCTCACACCGCCCTCACCGGGGGCGGCGACGGAGCTGCCGAGGCTTCCGCTCACCGGGTGGTGCAGCCAGAGCACCCCGTCGGCGTAGGAACGCAGGCCGCTGTAGCGGCCGGCATCGACCGGGAACGGCACGATGCGGTCGCCCAGACCTTCTCGGTCCACCCGGGTCACCGGGGCGGGCTTCTCACCGTTGCCGCCGCTCTTCCCGCCTGCGGCCCCCTCGGCGCTGTCGCCGCCCGGCTCACCGTCCACCGGCCTGCCGAGCAGCTGGGGCCCGAACGGGGAGGGGGTCTCCGCCGCCAGCGTCAGCAGGTACGGACGGCAGGCCGCGGGGAAGGACAGGTCGAAGACGTGGACGTCGTAGACGGGGTCGAAGGTCCGCTCCGAGAGGAACGCCAGGTGCTTCCCGTCCCTGGTGAAGGCGGGCGAGAAGTCCTGGAAGCGCAGCGGTGTGGCATCGGTGACGGTCCGGGTCTCCAGGTCGGCGATCCGGAGCTGGCGCAGGGGGCGGGTGCCCGGATGCGACCAGGCGAGCCAGCGGGAGTCCGGGGAAAAGGTCAGGCCGTCGGCATCACCGAACTCGCTGCGGTCCAGCTCGTGCAGCTCCCCTCCGGCCAGCCGCACCAGCAGGACCCGGCCGTCGTGCGAGGCGACGGCTGCCCAGCGGCCGTCGGGTGAGACCTGAAGGTCGTGCACCCGGCCCAGCTGCCCGGCCGCGATCAGGCGCGGGGCGGGTTCACCGGGGGCGGGGGTCACGGTGCGGAGGGAGAGGGCGTCGTCGCCACGCGCATCGGTGACCCACAGCACCTGGTCGACGCCGTCGGTGCGGAACACCCTGGGGAGCCTGATCCGCACCCCGGGATCGGCGGACAGGGTACGTGCCGGGCCGTCCCGGTGGGTGACCCAGTGCAGTGTTCCGCGGGTCTCCACCGCGCTGCCGCGTCCGGTGTGGTCGGGGACCGCCGCGCCCAGCCGGTCAGCGGCCGGCACCGGCCGCGGCTGCCGGTCGGTGCGCGGCCCGGGCACCCGGATGTCGAGCCGCCGCGGCTGGTCGTCGGCCAGGCTGTCCAGGATCCACAGCTCGCCGCGGCAGGTGTGGACGACGCGTTCGCCGTCGGTGGTGGCCTGCCGTGCGTATCCGCCGCCCAGTGGGCTGTGCCGGCGCAGATCGGAGCCGTCGGGCAGCGAGGAGTACACCGCGCCGGTGCCCTCGTGGTCGGAGAGGAAGGCGATACGGTCCTGGACCCACATCGGGCATTCCAGGTTGCCGTCGAGGCCGGTGTGCACCCGGGTGAACGTGCCGTCACCCGTGCGGTCGATCCACAGCTTGCCCGCGGTGCCGCCGCGGTATCGCTTCCAGCGGGCCGCGTCCCGGCCACGGCTCTGCCCCGCGGACAGCAGCAGGACGGCTTCCTCGGGGCCGTGGGCTGCGCTGCTGACGGGGCCGTACGGGAGGAGGCGGGCGGGTCCGCCGTCCAGCGGCACCGCATGCGCCCAGGTGTCGCGCGGCGACGGCTGCCCGTGCGGGCTGATCGCCAGCACCTCCGGGTCGCCGCCTCCGGGGCCGGCCGGAAGCCAGCCGCGCACGCCGGTCTCGCCGTTGCCCCAGTACGTCAGCCGGCGGGCGGACCCGCCGTCCACCGGGGCCACGTGCACCTCCGGTGCTCCGTCGCGGGTGGAGCCCCAGGCCACCTGGGTGCCGTCCGGGGAGAGCCGCGGGTGGCTGACCGGGGCGCGGTCGGCGCTGACCCGCCAGGCCCGGCCCCCGTCCAGCTGCGCAACCCAGACGTCGTCCTCGGCGGTGAAAGTGATCAGGTCACCCTGTACGTGCGGGAATCGAAGATAGGAAGGTCGTTTCACTCCAGGAACCCTAGGAGCCGGGCAGGGTTGGCGGAAGGCCATTCCCCGCAGGGGTTGCCTCCCGGTGCGCCGGGCCCGCCGCACATTCCGGGTCCGCGGGGCTGTTCTCCGGCCGGTCCGTGCTGGCGGGCCGGCGGGTTCCCGGCGAGGCAGCCCTTACCCGTTCCGACGCGCCTGAAAGGCCGTCACGGGGTTCCACTGCTACCGTGCAAAAGCCATACAGTGGACGATAAAGGACTCCGCCCATGTCCCACTTGCCCCAAGATCGGTGGACACTGCCCCGAGAACAGTGGGCCACCAGAGCAGGCTTCCTGCTGGCCGCGATCGGGTCCGCCATCGGTCTTGGCAACATCTGGCGCTTCCCGGCCATCACCTACGAGAACGGCGGTGGCGCGTTTCTCCTGCCGTATCTCATCGCCCTGCTGACCGCGGGCATTCCCCTGCTCATTCTCGAGTACACGGTCGGCCGCAAGTACCGCGCCTCACCGCCGGCCGCCTTCCGTCAGCTGGCCCGGCCGGCCGAGTTCATCGGCTGGTGGCAGGTCGTCATCTGCTTCGTCATCGCCACCTATTACGCCGTCATTCTCGCCTGGGCGGTGCGCTATGTCGGGTTCTCCGTCGGGCAGACCTGGGGCGACGACCCGGACACCTTCCTCTTCGAGGACTTCCTGCAGCTCTCCGACGAGCCCGGGACGGTCACCGCTTTCGTGCCGGGGGTGGCCTGGCCGCTGATCGCGGTATGGCTGGTGGTGCTGGCGATTCTGGTGTTCGGCGTCCGGCGCGGCATCGAACGGGCGAACAAGATCTTCATCCCTCTGCTGGTCCTGTTCTTCCTGATCCTGGTGGTGCGTGCGCTGACCCTGGAGGGCGCGGACATCGGCCTCGACGCCTTCTTCCGGCCGGACTGGGACGCGCTCACCGTCGGCAGTGTCTGGGTGGCGGCCTACGGGCAGATCTTCTTCTCGCTGTCCATCGGCTTCGGCATCATGATCACCTACGCCTCGTATCTGCGCCGCCGCGCCGACCTGACCGGCTCCGCCCTGGTCGCCGGTTTCGCCAACAGCTCCTTCGAGATCCTGGCGGGCATCGGCGTCTTCGCGACGCTGGGCTTCATGGCACTGCAGGCGGACATCGCCGTCGACGAGGTCGCGACCTCCGGGCTGGGCCTGGCGTTCATCGCCTTCCCGCAGATCATCTCCGAGATGCCGCTCGGCACCTTCTTCGGTGTGCTGTTCTTCAGCTCGCTGGTGGTCGCCGGGTTGTCCTCGCTGATCAGCATCGTGCAGGTGGTCGTCTCCTCGGTGCAGGACCGCACCGGGCTGGGCCGGCTCCCGACCGTGCTGGGGGTCGGCGGCGCGGTCGGCCTGGTGTCCGTCCTGCTGTTCTCCACCGACGGCGGGCTGTACTTCCTGGACGCGGCCGACCACTTCATCAACCAGTACGGCATCGCCCTGGCCGCCCTGGTCATCGTCATCACCATCTCCTGGATCCTGCGACGGCTGCCGTCCCTGCAGGAGAACGCCGACGCCACCTCCGCGGTCATGCTCGGCAAGTGGTGGCGGCTGTGCCTGGCGATCATCACCCCGCTCGTGCTGGGCTGGATGATGATCGACAGCCTGTGGACGGAGCTCACCGAGAACTACGAGGAATACCCGACCTCGTTCCTGCTGTACGCGGGATGGGGCGTCGCCATCGGCGCTCTGGTGCTCGGCATCCTCCTCGCTCTGCTCCCCCGGAAGCGGGGCAACGACCCGGGCGTCGCAGGGAAGTCCGGTACCAGTGAGGGAAGGAGCCGCTGATGTCGGGAGGCGCAGTGATCATGATGATCATCGCCATCACCATTGTCTGGGGCGGTCTCGCCGCGGCCATCGTCATGCTGCGACGGCACCCGGACGAGCCGGAACCGCCGGGCGTGGAGACCGCGCCACCGGACGGCGGCATGCGGCGCTGACCGGGGCCAGGCCGGCCGGACAGCGCCGCCTCGGCCAGGGTTCGCCCCCGCGACCCCGGCCGAAGTGTCACCGGCCCCAGCGGCCGGTGCGGGCCAGCAGGACGGCCGCACCGGCCGTCCCCGCCGTCGAGGTCCGCAGCACGCTGGGGCCCAGCCGGTACGGCCGGGCCCCAGCCTCGGCGAAAGCGGCCAGCTCTTCCTCGGACACCCCGCCCTCGGGGCCGACCACCAGGACGATCCCGCCCTCCCGGGGCAGCTCGGCGGTGGCCAGCGGGGTGCTGCCCGCCTCGTGCAGCACCGCGGCGAACGCCGCACCCGCCAGCAGCTCGCACACCTCGCCGGTGCTCGCCTGCCCGGTGACCTCGGGGAAGCGCAGCCGCCGGGACTGCTTGCCGGCCTCACGGGCGGTGGTCCGCCACTTCGCCAGCGCCTTCGCGCGTCGCTCACCCTTCCAGCGGGTGACGCAGCGGGCTGCGTCCCAGGGCACCACGACGTCCACTCCGGTCTCGGTCATCAGCTCCACGGCCAACTCACCGCGGTCCCCCTTGGGGAGGGCCTGGACCACCGTGAGAGAGGGACGGGCCGGCGGTTCGTGCCGGACGGCGCTGACCTCGACCAGCAGCCGGTCCTTGCCCGCGCTGTCCGCCACCGTGCCGTCCGCGCCGCTGCCCGCACCGTCGGTGAGCACCACCGCCTCACCGGCCCGCAGCCGCTTCACGGTCACCGCGTGCCGGCCTTCCGGCCCGTCGAGCCAGTACTGCCCGCCGGCCCGGAAGCCGGCCACCCCGGCATGCACGAAGACCGGTGCGGTCACCGCTGCCCCCCGAACGGCGCGGCAGCCACCAGGTGTACGGTCACCGGCCGTTGAACGCGTCCTTCAGGCGCGAGAACAGCCCTTGCTGGCCCGGCTGGAACTGACCCATCGGCCCTTCCTCGCCGCGCAGCTCGGCCAGCTTGCGCATGAGCTCCTCCTGCTCCGCGTCCAGCTTGCTCGGCGTCTGCACCTCGACGTGCACGACCAGGTCCCCGCGGCCGTTGCCGCGCAGGTGGGTGACGCCTCGGCCGTGCAGCGGGATCGACTGGCCGGACTGGGTCCCGGGCCTGATGTCGATCTCCTCGACTCCGTCCAGGGTGTCCAGCGGCACCTTGGTGCCCAGCGCGGCGGCCGTCATCGGCACGGTGACCGTGCAGTGCAGGTCGTCACCGCGCCGCTGGAACGTCGAGTGCGGGGTCTCCCGGATCTCCACGTAGAGGTCGCCGGCCGGGCCGCCACCGGGGCCGACCTCCCCCTCGCCCGCCAGCTGGATCCGGGTGCCGTTGTCGACACCCGCCGGAATCTTCACGGTCAGGTTCCGCCGGGAGCGGACCCGGCCGTCACCGGCGCAGTCGGGGCACGGAGTCGGCACCACGGTGCCGAACCCCTGGCACTGCGGACACGGCCGCGAGGTCATGACCTGCCCCAGGAACGAGCGGGTGACCTGGGAGACCTCTCCCCGGCCGCGGCACATGTCACACGTCTGCGCGGAGGTACCGGGCGCCGCCCCCTCACCGTTGCACGAGTTGCACACGGTGGCGGTGTCGACCTGGATCTCCTTCGTGGTGCCGAAGGCCGCCTCGCTGAGCTCGATGTCGAGCCGGATCAGGGCATCCTGACCGCGCCGGGTGCGCGACTTCGGGCCGCGCTGCGAGGCGGTCCCGAAGAAGGCGTCCATGATGTCGGAGAAGTTCCCGAAACCACCGCCGAACCCGGCACCCGCACCGGCCGCCCCGCCCATCGGGTCGCCGCCGAGGTCGTACATCTGCTTCTTCTGCGGATCGGAGAGCACCTCGTAAGCGGTGTTGATCTCCTTGAACCGCTCCTGGGTCTTCGGATCCGGATTGATGTCCGGGTGCAGCTCCCGCGCCAGCCTGCGGAAGGCCTTCTTGATCTCGTCCTGCGATGCGTCGCGCTGCACGCCCAGGACGGAATAATAGTCCGTCGCCACTTATTTCTCCGCGAGGATCTGTCCGACGTACCGTGCCACCGCGCGTACCGCTCCCATCGTTCCGGGGTAGTCCATCCTGGTCGGTCCGACCACACCGAGCTTCGCGACCGCCTCGTCACCTGAACCGTAGCCGACGGCGACAACCGATGTGGACGTCAGGCCCTCATGGGCATTCTCATGCCCGATGCGGACGGTCATGCCCGAGTCCGTCGCCTCTCCCAGCAACTTCAGCAGCACCACCTGCTCCTCCAGCGCCTCCAGCACGGGGCGGATGGTGAGCGGGAAGTCGTGGCCGAAACGCGTGAGGTTGGCGGTACCGCCGATCATCAAGCGCTCCTCGGTCTCCTCGACCAGGGTCTCCAGCAGCGTGGACAGCACGGTACGCACCGTGCCGCGCTCGTCCCCCTCGAAGGCATCGGCCAGATTCTCCACCAGCTGCGGCACCTCGGCGAAGCGCCGGCCCGCGATCCGGCTGTTCAGCCGGGCCCGCAGGTCGGCGACGGAAGCATCTCCGAACGGCACCGGGCAGTCGATCATCCGCTGCTCGACGCGGCCGGTGTCCGTGATCAGCACCAGCATCAGCCGGGCCGGGGCCAGGGAAAGCAGCTCCACATGCCGCACCGTGGACCGGGTCAGCGAGGGGTACTGCACGACCGCGACCTGCCGGGTCAGCTGCGCCAGCAGCCGGACGGTGCGCCCGACCACGTCGTCGAGGTCGACCGCCCCGCCCAGAAAGTTCTGGATGGCCCGGCGTTCCGGCGAGGACAGCGGCTTGACACCGGCCAGCTTGTCGACGAAGAGCCGGTAGCCCTTGTCCGTCGGCACCCGCCCGGCGCTGGTGTGCGGCTGGGCGATGTACCCGTCCTCCTCCAGCGCGGCCATGTCGTTGCGCACCGTGGCAGGGGACACCTGAAGGTTGTGGCGCTCGGTGAGTGCCTTGGAGCCCACCGGCTCCTGGGTGCCCACGTAGTCCTGGACGATCGCCCGCAAGACCTCGAGCCTGCGTTCGCTCAGCACCCGCGCACCTCCCGTCCGGCCGTCGCTTCCGGCTCGTCTCCTGGCACTCCCGATCGGCGAGTGCCAGCAATCCTGCTCCAGTGTACGGCCGGGTAGCAAGGCGGGGTAAGGCACGTCGTCGGTACGGATCCCGCTCTCCGGCCCAGGGGACTAACGTCTCAGTATGGAGAGCACCTGGGAAGAGCTTGCGCCGGGAGTCGTCCGACGACGGCTGCCGGGGTGGGACGAGACGGTCGGAGCGGTGGCCGGGCACCACGGGCTCCTCGTCGTGGACACCGGAGCCTCGCTGCGCACCGGTGCGGAGCTCCGCCGGGAGCTGACCGGCCGGTTCGGGCAGCCGGTGAGCCACGTCGTGATCACCCATCCGCACTTCGACCACGCGCTGGGCAGCGGCGCCTTCGCCGGCACCGAGATGTACGCGGCGGCCGGCTTCGGCGAACTCCTGGATCACGGCGTACGGGAGACGCTGACGGAGGACGCCGTCCGGCACGGCGCCGGCCGTGCGGAGAGCGAGGAGGCGGCCGACGTCCTGCACCGGCCGCAGCACGAGGTGTCCGGCGACATGCTGGTGGACCTGGGCGGCCGGACGGCCGTCGTGGCGAATGTCGGTCCCGGCCACACCGCGCACGACCTCGTCGTGCTGGTGCCGGGCGGGCGGGAAGGGCCGGACGTCGTGTTCTGCGGCGATCTGGTGGAGGAGTCCGGAGAGCCACAGGCCGGGCCCGACGCCCAGCCCGCCTGGTGGCCGGGCGCCCTGGACCGGCTGCTCGCCCTCGGCGGCGAGCACGCCCGCTACGTCCCCGGCCACGGCGCCGTGGTGGACGCGGCGTTCGTCCGGGCGCAGCGGGACATGCTGGCCGGCCGGTACGGCGTGGCGACGTGACACGAGGGGATTTCTTCATATCCTCTGCCGGGTGCGCAGCAGACAGTACGGCCCCGATCTGACCCCGCCCTGGAAGAAGCGGACCTCCGCCCCGGAGGTTCCGGCCGAGCCGGACCTGGTGGTGGAGGAGGTGGCCACCGGTTTCTGCGGTGCGGTGGTGCGCTGTGAGAAGACCGCTCAGGGGCCCACCGTCACCCTGGAGGACCGCTTCGGCAAGCACCGGGTCTTCCCGATGGAGCCGCGCGGCTTTCTGCTGGAGGGCAAGCCCGTCACCCTCGTCCGCCCCCTCCCCCGGTCCCGGCAGCCGGGCCGCCCCGCCCGCACCGCGTCCGGCTCGGTGGCCGTGCCCGGGGCCCGTGCCAGGGTGGCCCGCGCGGGCCGGATCTATGTCGAGGGCAAACACGACGCGGAGCTGGTCGAGAAGGTCTGGGGGGACGACCTGCGCATCGAGGGTGTCGTCGTCGAGTACCTGGAGGGCATCGACGACCTGCCGGACATCGTGCGGGCCTTCGCTCCCCGGCCGGACGCCCGGCTCGGGGTGCTTGTCGACCACCTGGTACCCGGCTCCAAGGAGTCCCGCATCGCCGAGCGGGTAACCGGCCCGGACGTCCTGGTGGTCGGTCACACGTACATCGACATCTGGGAGGCGGTGAAGCCCTCCTCCGTCGGTATCCAGGGCTGGCCGCAGGTCCCCCGCGGGCAGGACTGGAAGACGGGCGTCTGCCGGGCGCTGGGCTGGCCCGACCGCACCGGTGCTGCCTGGCAGCGCATCCTCGGCTGCGTGCACAGCTACCGCGATCTGCAGCCGGACCTGCTCGGACCGGTGGAGCACCTGATCGACCACGTCACCGTCGGAGGCCCGGCCGGCCCGCCGGGGTGACCTGATCACCGCGCCCGGCACCGGCTGCCGGGTAGGTACCGGCGGCATCCGTAGGACAATGGTTCCCATGCCCTCCGCACTCCCCGACGGCGATCCCGTCCCCGAGGACGGCTCCCTGCCGTCCACGGCCCTCGACGGCGCCGCGCACCGCCCGCTCGCCTTCTACCTGCACGTCCCGTACTGCGCCACCCGCTGCGGGTACTGCGACTTCAACACGTACACGGCGAGCGAGCTGCGGGGCTCGGGGGGCGCGGCAGCCTCCCGGGAGAACTACGCCGGCCTGCTCACCGACGAAGTGCGGCTGGCCCGCAAGGTGCTGGGGGACGACCCGCGCCCGGTGTCGACGGTGTTCGTCGGCGGCGGCACCCCCACCCTGCTGCCGGCCGCCGATCTCGGCCGGATGCTCGCGGCGGTGCGCACGGAGTTCGGCCTCACCGCCGACGCGGAGATCACCACCGAGGCGAACCCGGACTCGGTCGGCCCGCGCTCCCTCGGCGAGCTCCGCGCGGCCGGCTTCAACCGGGTCTCCTTCGGCATGCAGAGTGCCCGCCCGCACGTGCTGCGGGTGCTGGAGCGCACCCATGCCCCGGGCAGTCCCGAGCTGCGGGTGGCGCAGGCCCGGGAAGCGGGCTTCGCGCACGTGAACCTGGACCTGATCTACGGCACCCCGGGCGAGACCGACGACGACTGGCGGGCCTCCCTGGAGGCGGCGCTCGGCACCGGTGCCGACCACGTCTCGGCCTACTCCCTCATCGTGGAGGACGGCACCCGGCTCGCCCAGCAGGTACGGCGCGGTGAGGTGGAGATGACGGACGACGATGTGCACGCCGATCGTTACCTGATCGCCGAGGAGGCGCTCACCGCGGCCGGGTTCCACTGGTACGAGGTGTCGAACTGGGCTTCCTCGGCTGCCGGCCGCTGCCGGCACAACGAGCTGTACTGGACCGGTGCGGACTGGTGGGGAGCCGGACCGGGGGCCCACAGCCATGTCGGCGGCGTGCGCTGGTGGAACGTCAAGCATCCCGGCGCCTACGCGCAGGCGCTGGCGGAGGGCCGCTCCCCGGGCGCCGGACGCGAGATCCTCTCCCCCGAAGACCGCCGGGTGGAGCGGATCCTGCTGGAGCTGCGGCTGACGGAGGGCTGTGAGCTGTCGCTCCTCGCCCCGGCCGGTCTGCGCGCCGCGGAGCGGGCCCGGGAAGCCGGGCTGCTGCGGACCGACGCGCACCGCCGTGGGCGGGCCGCCCTCACTCTGGAGGGCCGGCTGCTGGCGGACGCGGTGGCCCGGGACCTGGTGGACTGACCGGGTCCCACCGGGGCGCCTCCCGTGCGGCCCGGGCCGGGATGCCCCGGCCCCGGCGGCGTACCGCCGGGGCACCGGGTCACCACGGCCGCCGGGTCAGGAGGTGTACATCTCCTCGACCAGGTGCTGGTACTGCTTCTCCACGACCGGCCGCTTCAGCTTCAGGCTCGGGGTCAGCTCGCCGTGCTCGACGTCGAGGTCCCGGGGCAGCAGCCGGAACTGCTTGATCGTCTGCCAGCGCTGCAGGTCGCTGTTGGCCCGCTGGACGAAGCCGTCGATCAGCTCACGGGTCCGCTCGTCGCCCACAACCTCCTCGTAGCTCTTGCCGCCGAGACCGTTCTCGTCGGCCCAGGCCATGATCGCGATCTCGTCCAGGGCGATGAGCGCGGAGCAGAAGTTCCGGTCGGCGCCGATCACCAGGATGTTCGACACGAACGGGCAGACGGCCTTGAACCGGCCCTCGATCTCCGTCGGGGCGATGTACTTGCCACCGGAGGTCTTGAACAGGTCCTTCTTGCGGTCGGTGATGCGCAGATAGCCGTCCTCCGACAGCTCACCGATGTCGCCGGTGTGGAACCAGCCGTCGGGCTCCAGCACCTCTGCGGTCTTCTCCGGGAGCCCGTGGTAGCCCTCCATCACGCTCGGGCCGCGCAGGAGGATCTCGCCGTCCTCGGCGACGCGTACTTCCAGACCGGGCATCGCCTTGCCGACCGTGCCGGTCCGGTAGGCGTCCGACGGGTTGACGAAGTTGGCGGCGCTGGTCTCGGTGAGACCGTAGCCCTCCAGGACGTGGATGCCCGCGCCGGCGAAGAAGAACCCGATCTCCGGGGACAGCGCCGCCGAACCGGAGACGCAGCCGCGCATCCGGCCGCCGAACCGCTCCCGCAGCTTGCTGTAGACCAGCTTGTCGGCGATCCCGTGCTTGACCCGCAGCCCGAACGGCGCGGTGCGGGTGCCGGTGCGGCGCTGGTTCTCCTGGGTGACCCGGCCGTACTCCTTGGCCACCTCGGCGGCCCACAGGAAGATCTTGTACTTGGCGCCGCCCGCTTCCTTGGCCTTGTTCGCCGCGCCGTTGTAGACCTTCTCGAAGATGCGCGGCACGGAGGCCATGAAGGTCGGCTGGACCACCGGCAGGTTCTCGATGATCTTGTCGACCCGGCCGTCCACGGCGGTGGGGTGCCCGATCTTCACCTGCCCAGCGAGCAGCGCCTTACCGAACACGTGGGCGAGCGGCAGCCACAGGTACTGGAGGTCGTCCTCCTGCACCAGGTCGATCGCCGACATGGCGTGCCC
The DNA here is from genome assembly GCF_028200735.1 of Streptomyces sp. ACA25. Classification (GTDB taxonomy): domain Bacteria; phylum Actinomycetota; class Actinomycetes; order Streptomycetales; family Streptomycetaceae; genus Streptomyces. Next base: position 45,091 of record NZ_JAQKPV010000006.1, on the reverse strand, counting down.
CAGGTACGACCAGCAGTCGTGCTGCAGCCGCACGCCCTTGGGACGCCCGGTGGTGCCCGAGGTGTAGATGAGCGTGGCGAGCTGGTCGGACCGCAGCGCCGCGACAGCGTCCTTGACACTGTCCGGGTGCTGCTTCAGGTAGGCCCCGCCCTTCTCGGCGAGGTCGGCCAGCGAGAGCACCCAGCCGTCGGGGTCCCCGTCCTCGGCTACCGCGTCCTCGGCCTCCATCACGACCACGTGGGCGAGGTCGGGCAGCTCCGCGCGGCGCGCCCGGGCCTTGGCCAGCTGGGCGGCGTCCTCGGCGAACAGCACCCGGCTGCCGGAGTCCTTCAGGATGTACGCCGTCTCCTCGGCGTTGGTCTGCGGGTACACCGTGGTGGTGGCACCACCGGCGCACAGGATGCCGAAGTCCGCCAGAATCCAGTCGACCCGGGTCATGGAGGCGATGGCGACCCGGTCCTCGGGCCGCACGCCCAGCGACATCAGCCCCGCCGCGATCGCGTACACCCGTTCCGCGACTTCCCGCCAGCTGTAAGTGCGCCAGTCGTCGGGCCCGCCCGCGGCGGACGGCACCGGGTATCGATACGCCTCCTTGTCGGGGGTGGCCTCGACCCGATCCAGAAAGAGATGCGCCACGGACGGCGGACGGTTCTCGATCTGGCTCTGCATATCGCTCACGACTTCCTCCGGGTCCCGCACTGCACACGGGGGTGACTCACGAGTAACTCTCGAGTGGAGCGCTCAGACTAGAGGGCGGGAGCCGCCCAGGAAAGGGTCCGAAGCTGGGTCGATATGAGGCTGTGCCCGGAGCGCAGCCCGCCAGGGCCCTTCCGGACGGGTCCGCCCAGGTCGGCGGGGCACCCCGGGGCAGCGGAATCGCCCCTCCGAGCATTCCCCCGACCGGGGGAAACGCCGGGCGGAACGGATTCCCCCGGGGGGCCCGTTCGGGGGAATGGCCGGTACACCCGCCGAGCGGTACGTCTGCACAGCCCGGGCTGTGCAGACGTACAGGGGCTATTTCTTGCTCTTGCTGTCCTTGACCTCCGCATCGGAGGACAGGGCTGCGATGAACGCCTCCTGGGGGACCTCTACGCGCCCCACGACCTTCATCCGCTTCTTGCCCTCCTTCTGCTTCTCCAGGAGCTTCCGCTTACGGGAGATGTCGCCGCCGTAGCACTTGGACAGCACATCCTTACGGATGGCCCGGACCGTCTCCCGGGCAATGACGCGGGCACCGATGGCAGCCTGGATGGGCACCTCGAACTGCTGCCGCGGGATCAGGTCGCGCAGCTTGCCGGCCATGCGGACGCCGTAGGCGTAGGCCTTGTCCTTGTGCACGATGGCGGAGAAGGCGTCCACCTGGTCGCCGTGCAGCAGGATGTCGACCTTCACCAGGTCGTCGGCCTGTTCGCCGGTCGGCTCGTAGTCGAGCGAGGCGTAGCCGCGGGTCTTGGACTTCAGGACGTCGAAGAAGTCGAAGACGATTTCCGCCAGGGGCAGCGTGTAGCGCAGCTCCACGCGTTCCTCGGACAGGTAGTCCATGCCCTGCAGGGAGCCGCGGCGGTTCTGGCACAGCTCCATGATCGCGCCGATGAACTCGCTGGGGGCGAGCAGCGTGGCCCGTACCACCGGCTCACGCACTTCGTCGATCTTGCCGGTGGGGAACTCGCTGGGGTTGGTGACGACGTGCTCGGTGCCGTCCTCCATCGTCACGTTGTAGACGACGTTCGGTGCGGTGGCGATGAGATCGAGGTTGAACTCCCGCTCCAGCCGCTCCCGGACGACCTCCAGGTGCAGGAGGCCGAGGAAGCCGACCCGGAAGCCGAAGCCCAGGGCCGCGGAGGTCTCCGGCTCGTAGACCAGCGCTGCGTCGTTGAGGAGGAGCTTGTCCAGGGCGTCCCGCAGGTCCGGGTAGTCCGAGCCGTCCAGGGGATAGAGCCCGGAGAACACCATGGGCCTGGGGTCCTTGTAGCCGCCCAGTGCCTCGGTGGCACCGTGCTTCAGCGAGGTGATGGTGTCCCCCACCTTGGACTGGCGGACGTCCTTCACCCCGGTGATCAGATAGCCGACCTCGCCGACGGCCAGCCCGTCGGAGGGGGTCATCTCCGGGCAGCTGGCCCCGATCTCCAGCAGCTCGTGGGTGGCACCGGTGGACATCATCTGGATGCGCTCACGTTTGCCGAGCTTGCCGTCGACCACCTTCACGTAGGTCACGACGCCACGGTAGGAGTCGTACACCGAGTCGAAGATCATGGCGCGGGCCGGTGCGTCGGCCTTCCCGACCGGCGGCGGGACCTGCCGGACGACCTCGTCCAGCAACTCCTCCACGCCCTCGCCGGTCTTGGCGGAGACCTTCAGGACCTCCGAGGGGTCGCAGCCGATCAGGTGTGCCAGTTCGGCGGCGAACTTCTCCGGCTGGGCCGCCGGCAGGTCGATCTTGTTGAGCACCGGGATGATGGTGAGCTCGTTCTCCATCGCGAGATAGAGGTTGGCGAGCGTCTGTGCCTCGATGCCCTGCGCCGCGTCGACGAGCAGCACACAGCCCTCGCAGGCGGCCAGGGACCGGGAGACCTCGTAGGTGAAGTCCACGTGACCGGGGGTGTCGATCATGTTCAGGATGTGCGAGGTGCCTGACTGGTCCCAGGGCATGCGCACGGCCTGCGACTTGATCGTGATGCCGCGTTCCCGCTCGATGTCCATGCGATCGAGGTACTGGGCGCGCATCTGTCGTTGCTCGACCACTCCGGTGAGCTGAAGCATGCGGTCGGCAAGTGTCGACTTGCCGTGGTCGATGTGCGCGATGATGCAGAAATTCCGGATCACTGCCGGGTCGGTGCGGCTCGGCTCCGGCGCGTTCGAAAGGGTCGCGGGCACGCAAGATCCTGTCGGGTGGATGGCTCGTATCGATACGTCGGTCCCATGCTCCCATGCGCGGCGCCCGACTCCCCGATGGGGAGGGCGACGCTCACCACTGGTAAGCTGGTCCACTGTGCCTTCTGCGCTCGCGGAGGCATCTTTCAGAGGCAATCGAACCTGCAAAGGCTCATTTCGTGGCGAACATCAAGTCCCAGGTCAAGCGGAACAAGACCAATGAGAAGGCCCGTCTGCGCAACAAGGCGGTCAAGTCCGAGCTGAAGACCGCCGTCCGCAAGGCCCGCGAGGCCGTGGCCGGTGGCGACGTCGAGCAGGCCACCGAGGCCACCCGCACGGCTGCCCGCAAGCTCGACAAGGCGGTCAGCAAGGGCGTGCTGCACAAGAACAACGCCGCCAACAAGAAGTCGTCGCTCGACGCACAGGTCGCCGCCCTCAAGGGCTGACCCGATCACCTCCCACCGCCCGGACCCAGCGGCCCCTCTCTCCGCTCCGGCCGGTGACCCGCGCACCGCACGCGTCCGACGTTCGCCACGTGGGTGCGGTGCCTCGTAGCACGCACGACACGGAAGGCCCCGGGCCGCTCTCCCCAGAGCGCCCGGGGCCTTTCCGCCGTACCGGCGGGGGTGGGCGCGAGTGCTAGCGGCGTGACCGGGCGGCCCCGGCGATGGTGACGACCGCCTTCTCCAGGGCGTACGCCGGATCGCTGCCGCCGCCCTTCACCGCTCCGTCCGCCTCGGCAACGGCGCGGATGGCCACCGCCACTCCGTCCGCCGACCAGCCGCGCAGTTGCCGCCGCACCCGGTCGATCTTCCACGGCGGCATCCCCAGCTCGCGTGCCAGGTCGGCGGGACGCATCCCGGACGGCGCGGAGGCCAGCTTGCCGATCGCCCGCACGCCCTGGGCGAGCGCACTGCTGATGAGCACCGGCGCGACCCCGGTGGACAGCGACCAGCGCAGGGCCTCCAGGGCACCCGCGGTGTTGCCCTCCACCGCGTGGTCGGCGACCGCGAAGCTGGAGGCCTCGGCCCGGCCGGTGTAGTACCGCGCGACGACGGCCTCGTCGATGGTGCCGTCCACGTCGGCGGCGAGCTGCGAGCAGGCCGAGGCCAGCTCCCGCAGATCACTGCCGAGGGCGTCCACCAGCGCCTGGCAGGCGTTCGGGGTGGCGCTGCGGCCGGCCGTCCGGAACTCGTTGCGGACGAAGGCCAGCCGGTCAGCGGGCTTGGTCAGCTTCGCGCAGGGAACCTCCCGGGCCCCCGCCTTGCGGGCGGCGTCCAGCAGCCCTTTGCCCTTGGGGCCTCCGGCGTGCAGCAGCAGCAGAGTGATCTCCTCGGCCGGTGCCGCACAGTACTTCTTCACATCCTTGACGGTGTCCGCGGAAAGGTCCTGGGCCTGCCGCACCACCACCACCTTGCGCTCCGCGAACAGCGACGGGCTGGTCAGCTCGGCCAGCGTGCCCGGCTGCAGCTCCCCGGGCGCCAGATCGCGCACGTCGGTGTCGGCGTCGACGGCCCTGGCGGCGGCCACGGTCTGCCGGACGACGCGGTCCTGCAGCAGCTCTTCCTGCCCCACGGCGAGCGTGATCGGGGCCAGCGGATCGTCGGTGCTCTTCTTCCCAGCCATCGCGCCCAGCATCCCACGCCACTCGGACACCCCCTCCGCCCCCACGTCCCCCGCCGGCCGGACGGCGCGTCCCGGGCGCCCTCCCGCCCGGGATGCGCCCGGCACCGTCCCTGACAATGGACCGGTGACCGACGCACGACGACACATCCTGGTGCTCCCCGACCGCGACGCGGCCGAGGAGGCCGCCGAAGAACTCGCCGAGAGTCTCGGCCTCCCCGAGGAGCCGCGGCCGGTGCGGGACGCTCTCGCCGGCGAGGACGACGCGGAGGACGCACAGTGGCTGGTGGTTCTGGAGGATCCGCGCTCCCGGCACGACCGCGAAGCCCTGCGGGGCCTCGCCGAGCGGTACGAGGGCTGGCTCGAGAACGACTGACCGGGCCCGGTCCGGCTCAGGGCCACCGGGCTGATCGGAAGAGCTGAGAGGGTGGGCGCGCGGGGCCGCTGCCGGTCACCGCGGGCGGTCTGCTCTCAGCGGCACCGGCACCTGGTCGAGCTCAATACCGAAGTGCTCCTGATAGGCGCGGAGTACGGCACTGTCGTCCGGCAGGTCCGTCTCGCGCTTCGCACCACCCTCGGTGATCTTCAGCTTCCGGCCGGCAAGCGTCACCCGTCCCTCCTCGGTGAGCCGCGTGCACATGGGACCGCGGGTGAAGTGGGACCGCGGTGACGTCCGGTGGTACCAGCAGGTGGGCTCGAACTCGGCGAGCTCCCGGGGCCGGGTGTCCAGCCGGTACTGCGGCACACCGTTCTGCAGCAGATCCAGGTCGCCGTACTCCGCCTCGACCAGCTGGAAAACCCCGGCCGGGTCCTGCTGCTCCGCCCGGCTTTCCCAGCGCAGCGGTTGCAGGAACGCCTCCCCGAATCCGACCTCGGCGAGCCAGGACCCCGATCCGTCGGCCGCCGTCGCCCGCAGCACGAGGTGGTCGTAGGGCACGCCGAGGCTTCCCTCCTGGAAGACCCGGGCGGACAGCAGCGTCACCGAGTACCCGAGCTCGGTGAGCAGGGTGGCGAACGCGCCGTTCAGCTCGTAACAGAAGCCGCCGCGCCGCCGTTCCACCACCTTGCGGACCAGCTCGTTCCCCACGAGCTCGATCTCCTCACGCAAGTGGATCGACAGGTTCTCGAACGGCACGGTGAGCAGGTGCCGGTACTGCAACTCGCGCAGGGTCGCGCCATCGGCCGGGACTGGACCGATGATGCCGAGACGTTCGAGGTAGGCGGTTGTGAGTGCTTGGTTCATAGGTCCCTTGTCCCTCGTCCGACCCTCATCGCGACCGGCACGGTAACAGCCGCGGAACCCGCGCGCCCAGGGCCGCAGCCGCACCCGTTCCCCGGTCGGTGTTCGCCGGGCGGACCGGCACGCTTGCCGCTCATCAGAGGTCGCACGCTCAGGGACGTTGTGCGCTCCGGAGGGGAGCGCGTGCCACCCGAACAGCGCACGCCCTTCCACGGACAGCCCAGCATTCCGGGCGGGGGAAACATCTCCCGCCCAGACTGATGTCCATGGCAGAACAGCGAGAAAAGCGCTCTCGGACCGCTTCCAGAACCGGCAGTGGCACAGCACATCGCCGTTCCCCGGTAAGGGGAGCAGCCGATGCCGCTCGCTATGCCGGCCAGCAACTCGAAGAGCTGATCACCCATTCCGTTGACGGCGTTTCCGCCGTACACCGGGCCGAGAACGGCTGGCGTGTGTGCGTGGACATCATGGAAGTACCGCGCATTCCCGATACCACCAGCCTGCTCGCCACGTACGAGGTCGAACTCGACGACGACGGAAACCTTCTCCAGTACCGCCGCGTTCGCCGATACCGGCGCAACTCGGCCGACGACTGACGGCGCTTCACCGGGCAAGCCCAGAGGAGATTCTCAGTGAGCACCACGACCACGTACACCGACGATGTCGCGTGTGTCCCCCGTGCGGGAACGCTCTATGACGTCATCGACATCATCCTCGATCGCGGCATGGTCATCGACGTCTTCCTCAGGGTCTCCCTGGTGGGAATCGAGATCCTGAAGGTCGATATACGGATCGTCATCGCCAGCGTCGACACCTATCTACGTTTCGCCGAGGCATGCAACCGGCTCGACCTCGAGACGGACACCCGCAGCCGCACCGTTCCCGAACTCTTCAGCGGCGGAAGCGCAATGAAGAGTGCAGGAAAGAAGGGCGCAAAAAAAGCAGTGGAAAGCACCGGAAGCAAAGTGAAGGACGCCCTGACCGGCAGCAGCGACGACGACGAGGAAGAGCAAGAGGAAGAGACGGAAAAGCAGCCGTCGAAACAGCGGTCACGGCCGAAGTCGTCGTCTTCGAAGTCCCGCAGCGGCACCAGGACGCGCAGCAAGAGCTCCAAGGGGGCGTGACGGATGACCGACCGGGGTGTCTACGTCTACGGCATCGTCCGCGCCGACCACTCGCTGCCGGCGGGTTGCCTGGGGGTCGGCTCTCCGCCCGCGGTGCTCCGGCTGCTGCGGTCGGGACGACTGGCCGCAGCGGTCAGTCCTGCCCCGGAGGGCCTGCGGGCCCGTCGGCGCGACCTGATGGCACACCAGGATGTCCTGCTGGCGCTGTCAATCAGCGGTCCCGTGCTTCCGATGCGCTTCGGCATGGTGGCGAACGACGACGCTTTCGTCCGAGGCCGCCTTGCCGAGGACGAGAACCGTTGCCTGGAGACCCTGGAGCGTCTCGACGGCCGCCTGGAGATGAACCTCAAAGTGTTTCCCGTCGAGGAGTCCCTCGGCGAACTCCTCCGCGAGGACCCCCAGGTGCGGCGACTCCGCGAGGCCATGCGACGCCGGCCCGGCTACGAGGAGAGAGTCCGGCTCGGGGAAGCGGTCGCCAACGCGTTCCACCGCCGGGCGGCCGAAGCGGCCACGCAGACCGTGCGCCGGCTCACCGGATTCGCCGACGACACCGCGGCCGGTCCGGACATCGCGGGTTGCGTGCGTAACCTCTCCTTCCTCATCCCGCGCAGCGCGGAGGATGAGTTCAGGAGTGTGGCAGGGCGATGCGCGGCCGACTGCGGCAGCCGGGCCGAACTCCGGCTCACCGGACCGCTGCCGTGCTTCAGCTTCGTTCCGGCGACGGACGCGGGGCAACGGGCTCCCGCGGGGTCTCCCTGACATGGGTCTGCTGTCCGAGGTCCTGCTACTGCCGCTGGCACCCGTGCGCGGTGTCGCCTGGGTCGCGGACAAACTCGCCGACGCAGCAGAAAAAGAACTGCGTGACCCCTCTCCCATTCTTGCGCGACTCGCCGAACTGAACCGTGCACTGGAGGACGGCGAAATCACCTCCGCTGAGTTCGAGAAGGAGGAGGAACACCTGCTCGACCTGCTCGACAAGCGGAACACCGCCCCAGTCGGACACCCCCAGAAACACAACCGCTGATCAGCCACGATGGGAATGTGTAGATGGATGACATGACAAAGGCAGCCCTCGCAGCAGGTATTGCGGGTGGCTACCTGATGGGTCGCACGAAGAAGGCAAAGCTGGCTTTCGCCATCGCCTCCTACGCTGCTGGGCGCCGTTTCGGCCTCAACCCCCGCGATCTCGCGGATGAAGGTCTGCGCATGCTCAAGGAGAGCCCGCAGTACGCGCAGCTGGAAGAACAGATTCGCGGGGAGTTGCTCGAGGCCAGTCGGGGGGCTGCCTCCGCCGCGGCCAGCCGGCGACTCGATGCTTTCGCCGATGCGCTCCGCACCCGCACGGAGTCCAAGAAGGGCCAAGGCGAAGAAGAGGAACCGGAGAAGGAAGAGGAAGAGCCCAAAGCGCAGGACAAGGAAGAACCCGAAGAAGGGGAGGAAGAAGGGGAAGGGGAAGAGGAAGAGGGAGAGGAGGAGCCCGAGGAAGAGGAGGAGGAGCCCGAGGAGGGGGAAGAGCCCGAGGAAGAGCCCGAGGAAGAAGAGGAGGGCGAAGAAGAAGAGGAGGAAGAGCCAGAGGAGGAGGAAGAGCCAGAGGAAGGGGAAGAACCCGAGGAGGAGAAAGCGGAGGAAGAGGAAGAGGAAGAGCCGGACGAGGAAGCCGCGGAGAAGACCCGTAAGCAGGAGAAGGCGGCAGATCGACGCAAGAAGAAGACGGAACGGCAGGCTGGAAAGAAGGGTACGGCAAAGAAGAGCTCCGCACCGGAAGAGTCGAAAAAGGACCGCAAGAAGTCCGGACCGTCCGGTAAGTCATCGAAGCCGGAAAAGGCAGCTCCGGCAAAGAAGGCGGCAGCCAAGAAGTCTCCGCCCAAAAAGAGGGAAGAACCCAAGAAAGCAGCGGCCAAGAAGTCAGCACCGAAGAAGTCGGCACCCAAGAAGTCAGCGTCAAAGAAATCCGCCGCAAAGAAGTCAGCACCGAAGAAATCCACACCGAAGAAGTCGCCTGCACAGAAGAAGTCATCTCAGAAGAAAACCGCGAAGAAGTCCACCTAGAGCACTCGGCGTCGGAGGTAGCACGTAATGGCGAAGGATCAGCAGAACGGCGACTCGGGTGTGCTCTCCGGAAGTCTTGACCGACTGAGCAGTGAGTTCAAAGATTTCCTTGGCTCCCAGGCCCAGTCACTGGTGGAGTCCGCCGGCCAGAAAGTTACCGGCCTGGCCGGGAAGCTCAGCGAGTCCGCACAGGGCGGGGGGATGATCCCCAAGGTCGGCGCCGACATCATGAGCGGCGAGTCCCCGGCAAAAGCGGTGACCAAGCAAGGCGCAAAAAGCCTCAAGGACAACACCGTGGGGAAGGTCAAAGGGCTTTTCGGAGGAGGCGGCGATGACAACGGTGCAGGTGGCGGCGGTGGAGGTGGCGGCGGTGGAGGTGGCGGAGGAGGAAAGGGTGGCAGCCCCAAGGTGATCAACATCGTGGAAGTGATCGACGTCGGGCGCCCACTGCGCACGTGTTACAACCACTGGACGCAGTACGACCAGTTCAACGACTTCATGAAGGGCGTCCAGAGTGTACAGATGTCCGACGAGAAGGAAAGTGACTGGAAACTCAAGGTCGCCTTCTCGAACCGCAGCTGGAAGGCCACGGTTCAGGAGCAGATCCCGGACGACCGGATCGAGTGGACCTCGGAGGGCGCGAAGGGCAGCACTCGAGGTGTCGTCTCGTTCCACGAGATCGCTCCCACACTGACGCGCATCGTGGTGGTCTGCGAGTACTTCCCCGCGGGCTTCTTCGAGAAGACGGGCAACCTCTGGCGCGCCCAGGGCCGTCGTCTGCGACTGGACCTCAAGCACTTCCAGAGATACGTGACGCTGGCAGCTGAAGAGGACCCCGAGGGATGGCGCGGGGAGATCCGCGACGGCGAGGTCGTCCGCTCCCACGAAGACGTGGTGGAAGAGGAGCAGCAAAAGCAAGAAGAGGACCAGGACGAGGGCGAAGAGGAGAACGGCGAGGAAGAAGAGGACGGGGAGGGCCAGGAGGAAGACGAAGGCGAGGAGGACGGCGAAGAGGACGGCGAAGAGGACGGCGAAGAGGACGAGGACGAGGAAGAGGAGGAAGACGAGGAGGACGAAGACGAAGACGAAGACGAAGACGAGGACGAGGACGAGGACGAGGAAGAGGAGGACGACGAGGAAGAGGAGGAGGAAGAGGAGGAGGAAGACGAGGACGAGGAAGAGGAGGACGAAGAGGACGAGGAAGAGGAGGAGGAAGAGAAGTGAATCGGGTCGGACAGGGGATGGACACCCTTCAGGTGCAGGAGCCCTACCCGCCACGGACGGCCAACCTGGCCGACATTCTGGAGCGGGTTCTCGACAAGGGCATCGTCATCGCGGGCGACGTCAAGATCGACCTGCTGGACATCGAGTTGCTGACCATCCGGCTGCGTCTGTTCATCTCCTCGGTCGACACCGCCAGGAAGGCCGGTATCGACTGGTGGGAAACCGACCCCGCGCTGTCCACCCGTGCCCGCCGCGAAGCGCTCGTGGAGGAGAACCAGGAACTCCGGGAGCGGCTTGCCGTCCTGGAGGCTGTCGCCGGTTCTCCTCCGCCGGCTGAACGGCAGGCCAGTCCGAGAAAGGGTTCGCAGGCTTCATGACGACACCTCCCCAGGCGGAAGAGGCGGTCACCTACGTGTTCGCGGTCTGCCGCAGACGCGTCTCGCTCGACCTCGGCGCGGTCACCGGGCACGGGGAGCACGCCCCGGTCCGGACCGTCACGGCAGGTGCGCTGACGGCCGTCGTCCAGGAAGTGCCCGCGGCCGATCACTCCGCCGAGGCGTTGCAGCAGCGCCTCGGCGACCGTGCCGAGCTCGAGCGGTGTGCCCGGGCACACCACGAGGTGGTGGCGGCCGTGGCCGCGTGCGTCCCGGCGGTGCCGCTGCCACTTGCCACGATCTATCTCAACGAGGACCGTGCCCGGCGGGCGGTCGCCGCTGACGCCCGACGGTTCCTCACCGCCCTGGACCGTATCGAGGGCCGAGTGGAGTGGGGCGTCAAGGTGTACTCGGCCAACCGGCCGGCACCGGTGGCTCCCCGGGAACCGGCCCGCCGCACGGTGCCCGACTCCGGTGCCGGTCACGCGTATCTCGAGCGGGTGCGCGGCCGGCACCAGGCCCGCGAGAGCCGGCAGGAGGCCTCCTGGAAATCGGCGGAACGGGTGGACACCGCGCTCCGTGACATTGCGGTCGCGGGGCGCCGGCTGCGGGCGCACGCCCCTGCAGAGGGTTCCGGGGGGCACTGGCGCCAGGTGCTCAACGCGGCCTACCTGGTCTGCGCGCGCCGGGAACACGAGCTGACCGCGCGGATCGAGGAGCTGCGGAACTGCCCGGAGTTCCGTGCCGGCATGCACATCGAGGTGACCGGCCCCTGGGTGCCCTACTCCTTCGTGGACGGCGGTGAGACGGATGACCACGCATGACCCCGTGCCGTGGGAGGGCGAGGAGGGGCCCTACGGCCCGATCGGCGTGCCACTGGTCGATCTCCTGGACCGGGTGCTGGCCACCGGCGTCGTCATCAAGGGGGACCTGGTGATCGCCATCGCCGAGGTGCCGCTGGTCCGGCTGTCGCTCAACGCGCTACTGGCCTCCGTCTCCGAACGCGTGCCCTCACCGTGGGCGGACAGTGGGCCCCTGTGACGGGAAACAGGCTGGACGTGGATCCTGACACCGTGGCCCGCGACCTGGTGGCCCTGGTGCTCACCGTGGTGGAGCTGCTGCGCCAGCTCATGGAACGGCAGGCACTCCGCCGCGTCGACAGCGGCGAGCTGACCGAGGAGCAGGTGGAGAAGATCGGCACCACCCTGATGATGCTGGAGGAACGCATGGCGGAACTGCGCGAGCAGCACGGGCTGCGCCCGGAGGACCTCAACCTCGACCTCGGCCCGCTGGGCTCCCTGCTTCCCCGCGACTGACAGCGGTTCTGCGGGTCATGTCGGTGGGGCTCAACAGTCGGCCTCTCTTCCGCGACGTTGTGCGCCGCCTGTGGTGGAGGACGGCGGAGGCGACGGCGCTGAGGAGCGCCAGCAGCAGCAGGACGGCGAGGAACATGCCCCAACCAGGGGTCGGCGGCGATGACCATGATCTGTCAGGACTCACGGACGATGCGGTCGTGCTTCTCGCGGATGGCGTGGAGCGGCATCCGAAGGTCTCCGTGTCGGTGTGGTCGAGGGCGGGGCGGCGGGCCGGGGTTCCGAGGTCCAGTCCGGTCAAGTCCCACCCCTGTGCACGCCCTGAGAGACGCTCGTGATCAACAGGAACCTGAATCATCCGGCGGGCACCAAAGAGCCCTCGACGAGCAAACGACGCAGAGACCAAGGTCGTTCACTGCTGCGGCGGTCCGCCGCAAGGAACTCGAACGCCGCATCCGCGAAAGTCGACACGGAGAACGCCTTCCTGCCCGATTCACCCCCGGGTGACGGCCTGCGGGCCGTCGGGGTGAGCGGTGATGGCGAGGGAGCCGTGGAGGTCGGTGCGCAGGACGGTACTGCCCAGGGACGTCAGCGCTTCGAGCGTGCTCGGAGCAGGGTGGCCGTAGGTGTTGTCCTCCCCGCAGGAGACGAGCGAGAAGCGCGGTCGCAGCCGGTCGAGCAGCGGAGGATGCTGGTAGGCAGAGCCGTGGTGAGCGACTTTCATGACATCCACCCGGGGCAGCTCCGGATACTCGGCCAGCAACCGTTGCTGCGCGGGGGGTTCCAGGTCGCCCGGCAGGAAAACGGTGAGCTCGGCGGTGTGCAGCAGCAGGGTGACACTGGCGTCGTTCGAGCCGTATCCGGCGGCGCGCTCCGGCGGCCACAGCACCTCCCAGCTCAGCTCGGCACCGATACGGCGCCGCTCCCCCGGCGCCGAGCGGACCACCGGTACGCCCGCGGCCCCGGCCGTGCGGTCCACGAACTCCGCCTGCCCCGGGGTGTCCCGCACGGTGGAGGTCTGGATGGCTCCCACGCTCCTGCCCCGCAGTACGCCCGGCAGCCCCGCCACATGGTCGGCGTGGAAGTGGGTGAGCACCAGCCACGGGATGTGCCGGATCCCCAGCTCACGCAGGCAGGTGTCCATGGCCGCCGGGTCAGGTCCGACGTCGATGACGAGCGCGGTGTGCGGTCCTGCGGCCAGCACCAGGCCGTCCCCCTGTCCCACGTCACAGGCCACCAGGCGCCAGCCGGGCGGCGGCCAGCCGGTGAGTACCTGCGTGACGGGCACGGGGCGCAGCACGGCGAGCAGGACCGTCAGCGCACAGAGCAGGACGAGCCAGGGGCGGCGCAGCAACGGACGGATCAGGAAGGCGCCGGCAAGGGTGACGGCGGCCAGCAGCGCGGCGCCCGCCCAGCCGCCGGGCCAGCCGAGTTCGGCCCCGGGCAGGGCGGCGCCGGTCCGGGCGATGGCGGCGATCCAGCGGGCCGGCCAACTCGCCAGCCAGGCCAGGGCGGTTCCGGCGGGCAGGAACAGCGGGGCGATCACCAGGGCGGCCCAGCCGAGAACGGTGGCCGGGGCGAAGGCGAGTTGGGCGAGGAGGTTGGCGGGGACCGCGACCAGACTGACCCGGGCGGCGAAGACGGTGACGACCGGTGCACAGACCAGCTGTGCGGCGCCCGCCGCCGCCAGCGCCTCGGCGAGCCGGGGCGGCACGCCGCGCTTCCGCAGGGCGAGGCTCCAGCGGGGGGCGAGGGTGAGCAGCGCCCCGGTGGCGAGGACGGACAGCAGAAAGCCGAAGGAGCGGGAGAGGCCGGGATCGTAGAGGACGAGCAGCAGGGCGGCCGCGGCGAGAGCGGGCAGCAGGGAACGGCGACGGCCGGTGGCGATGGCCAGCAGCGCGATGCCTCCGCAGACCGCCGCCCGCAGCACACTGGGGCCGGGCCGGCACAGGACCACGAAGAGGAGCACGAGCCCGCTGCCCAGCACGGCGGTGGTGCGCAGCGGGATGCCGAGCCGGGCCGCCAGCCCGCGTCTCTCGGCCAGCGAGGCAGTTCCCGGGGTACCGATCAGGACGGCCAGCACGATCCCGAGGTGCGCGCCGCTCACCACGATGAGGTGCGTCATGTCGGTGGCCTGCACTGCTTCGCGCAGGTCGGCGGGGATGCGCGAGGTGTCACCGACGACCAGGGCGGGGAGCATGGCGCGGGCGTCCTCGGGCAAGCCGTCGGTCGCCTCCCGGAAGGTCTCGCGCAGGTGGCCCGCGAAGCGGTGCACGCTGCTCGGCGGTGCTGTCACCTCCGGCGGTCCGGCCTGGGAGACCCGCAGGACTGCCGTGATGTCCGCGCCCCGCCCGCTCGCCGGAAGGGCCAGCCTGCCCCGCACCCGCAGTTCGGTGGAGGGGAGCAGCCGCAGCCACTCCTCCTGCTCCGCCGCGGTCTCCTCGGAGGCGGCGTATCCACCGGAGACGATGAGCAGCACGGGGCTTCGGACCGCCGTCCCGGTGCCGGCTCCGGTGCTGACCGAGGTGGTCTCGGCGGGGACGAGCAGGGGCGGGGGAGCTTGCGCGGCGCTGCCGGCCGCCGGGCGTCCCTGGCGGGGGTCCCCGGTGAGCCTGAGGTCCAGGGTGACCTGCGCCTGCCGTTCTGCCAGCTCGGGCAGTGGCCCGCTCCGGACGGAAGCGGCGTGCAGGCCTGCCACGGTGCCACCCGCCGCGGCACACAGCAGTGCCAGGGCGACGGCGGTGAGCACGGGCCGACCGGCTCGTGCCGGTCGGCACCGTGCGGCGCCGAGGAGGATCAGTGCGGCCAGGCAGCACCCGGCCACTGCCCAGGCGGTCTGCCGTGCCGACGCACCCAGCCCCACCGCCGCTGCCGCCCAGGTCGCGAGGGCGGGCGGGACCAGGCGCAGGTCGAGCGGGCCTTCCTGGCGGGGGGAGCGCGATCCGAGCCGGTGCCCGGAGGCGGCGTGCACCGGGTGACGGCCGGGTCCGGGGCCGGGGCCAGGGCCGGGGTCAGAGAGTGACACGGTCCCGCAGGTCGCTCAGCCGGCGTTCCCCGATGCCGGACACTTCGAGGAGCTGGTCCACCGAAGTGAACGCCCCGTGCTGGTCCCGGTGGCCGATGATCTGGCCGGCCAGCACCGGGCCGATTCCCGGCAGTGTCTCCAGCTGTTCCGCGGTGGCGGAGTTGAGACTGATCCGGCCGTCTCCCGGCGGGGCGTGGCCGGCACCGCCGTGTCCGGCTCCCCCGGGCGGGGGGTCTGCGCCGACCACGATCTGTTCGCCGTCGGTCAGGACCCGGGCCTGGTTGAGCGCTTCGATGTCGGTGCCGGGGCGTACGCCACCGGCGGCCTCGACCGCGTCGGCGACCCGGGAGCCGGGAGGCAGCGTGTGGACGCCGGGCTTTCCGACCTTCCCCGCCACGTCGACGACGACCGTCGCGGATTCCTCCGGGGGCGCGTCACCTGGCTGGGCGGTGGGCTCGGCGGACGCCGCCGCCGTCGGGGTGACCTCGGCGACCGGCAACTGGTCGGCGGAGGCGAAGGCCTGCGGTCGTGCGGTCCAGTAGTGGTGGGCAGCGAAGCCGGCGGCGACGACCAGCACGACGCACACCGCTGCCAGCGTCCGCACCTCCAGCCCGCACCGCCGCTGCGCCCACAGGGGCAGGCGTTCCAGCACGGCCAGCCGCAGCCGCTGCCCGGCCGGCAGCGGCTTCGTCTCCTCCCAGTCCGGCCCGTCACCGGGGGCCGGAGCGGGGTCGGGGTCCAGAGCCGGGTCGGGGTCCAGGGCCGGGTCGGCGGGACGGCCAAGCGCCGGCTCCGGCTCCGGCTCCGGCGCCGGCTCCGGCTCCGGCTCCGGCTCCGGCTCCGGCTCCGGCTCCGGCTCCGGGGCGAGGATGTCCGGCCGGCCCGCGCCGTCACCCCGCGACCCCGGGCCGTCCGCGCTCCTGCCCTCCGGACCGACGCCGCCGGCTCTGTCGGGGACCGGACCGGCAGGGCTGTCAGGGACCGGGCTGTCGGCGACCGGGGCGTCCGGGCGGCAGGGGAAGAGGGCCGCGGCCCGGCCCCGGACCTCGTGGTCCCGGTGATGCTCCCGGCCGCGGCGTCGACGCCCGGGACCACTGCGGCCCCCGCTGCCCGGGCTCCGGCCGGCTCTGTTGCTGCGTCCTCGCATCTCCATGCCGCAGGACGCTAGGAGAGAGCGGCATCGTCGTGGTGATCATGGCCCGGATCTGTGGAAAACCCCGTTCCGGTGGAAATCCCGGTCCTCCGCCGGAGGGAACCGGGAGCGCATGCGAAGAGCGCACGCCGGGAGGAGCGGTGTCCGGGCGCTCGGGCCCACCCGGACACCGGGACGTCAGCGGGGGGAGACGACCGTACCCAGCAGGCCGGGACCGGTGTGTGCGCCGAGGACCGCGCCGACCTCGCTGACGTGCAGCTCCACCATCGCGGGAAGCCGCTGGGCCAGCCGGTCCGCCAGCTGCTCGGCACGTTCGGCAGCGGCCAGGTGGTGCACCGCCACATCGACGGGACCGGAGCCCGCGTGGGCGACAGCCAGTTCCTCGAGACGGGCGATCGCCCGGCCCGCCGTGCGCACCTTCTCCAGCGGCTCGATGCGCCCGCCGGACAGCTCCAGCAGCGGTTTGACGGCCAGCGCCGAGCCGAGCAGGGCCTGGGCCGCTCCGATGCGGCCGCCGCGCCGCAGGTACTCGAGGGTGTCCACGTAGAAGTAGGCGCCGGTGCCCTCGGCCCGCTTCCGGGCCGCGCTCACCGCCTCCTCCAGGCCACCGCCGACAGCGGCGACCTCTGCGGCGGCCAGCACGCTGAAGCCGAGCGCCATGGCGATCATGCCGCTGTCCACCACCCGCACCGGCACCGGCGCCTCCTTGGCCGCCAGCAGCGCCGCGTCGTAGGTACCGGAGATCTCCGAGGACAGGTGGAGCGAGACGATCCCGTCGGCGCCCGCCTCCGCCGCGGCCCGGTACGCCTCCGCGAAGGTGGCGGGGTTCGGACGGGAGGTCGTCACCGGCTGCCGGTGCTGCAGCGCCTCCGCCAGCCGCTGGGCGGACTCCTCGGTGCCGTCCTCGTAGGCCCGGCCGTCGAGGACCACGGTCAGCGGGACGGAGATGATGCCGTGCTGTGCGAGAGTCGCCTTCGGCAGGTAGGCCGTGGAGTCCGTGACGATGGCGACTGAGCTGAACATGGTCCGGAGAATACCCGCGGTCGGGCGGCCCCGCCGCCGACGACGCCTGCCGGGCGGCGCGCGCCCCCGGCTACCTCCCGGTATCAGCCGGCGCCCGGTCCGTCCTTGCGGAACAGCTGGCGCTTCTCCGGCTCCGGCGGAAGCGACGGACCGGCAGTCGGCTCGGCCGGCGCCCAGTGCCGCAGCGCACTCGCCTCGATACCGATCTGCTGGTGCAGGGAGTCGAGTTCGTCCGTGTCGTAGCGGTGCGCGCGCTCCTGCGCGGCGTGCCGCAGCGCGTCGGCCGACTTCCGGATCCGGTCGGCGCGCTCCCGCAGGTGCGGGAGACGCTGGGTGACACGCCGCCGGTCGGGCTCGGCGGCCATCAGTGCGCCCATTTCCTGGTCCAGGTGGCGGGCGTGCCCGTGGAGCTGGTCCAGCAGGCCCAGGGCCTCACGGAGGGCGGGGTCCTCGGCTGAACCCCGTTCCAGCACCGCACGGGTGCTGTCGATGGAGGTCCGCAGCTCTTTCCGGGTCCGGGCCAGCTCTCCGACCGGGCCGGGCTGCGCGGCCCGCGCCGCCAGCCCTGCCTGGGAGAGTGACCGGCGGGCCTCCACTCCGGCGCGCTCCACCCCGCGCTTGACCGCCCTGGCAGTGCGCACCGCCAGGACCACGAACAGCAGGAAGCACAGCACGAGCAGCACGAGCACGATTTCCATCAGAACTGCTCCCTCATCTCTGCTCCTCCCCCGGCGCGGGATCCGCAGTATCCCAGGGTAGGCGGCCTGCCGGGGAAATGGGGACGGAACGGGACCCTGAGAAGTCCCGGACCGCCCCCTACGGGTGCGCGCCGCGGCCCCGGTGAGGTCAGGCCGGAACGATGTTCACCAGCTTGGGCGCACGGACGATCACCTTGCGGATGCCCGCCCCGCCCAGCGCCGCCCGCACTCCCGGCTCGGCCAGGGCCAGGGCCTCCAGCTCCGCGTCGGCGATGGACGGGGAGACCTCCAGCCGGGCCTTGACCTTGCCCTTCACCTGGACCACGCACGTCACCGTCTCGTCGACGACGTACGCCGGGTCGGCCACGGGAAATTCCTGGTGCACCACCGACTCCTGGTGTCCCAGCCGGCGCCACAGCTCCTCCGCGATGTGCGGGGCCAGCGGCGCGATCAGCAGCACCATGGGCTCGGCCACGGCCCGCGGCACCTCCCGCGCCTTGGTCACATGGTTGTTCAACTCGGTGATCTTGGCGATGGCGGTGTTGAAACGCAGCCCCGCCATGTCGTGCCGGACACCGTCGATCGCTTTGTGCAGAGCGCGCAGCGTGGCCTCGTCCGGCTCTCCGCCGGTGACGGTGGTCTCGCCGGTTTCCTCGTCCACGATGTTCCGCCACAGCCGTTGCAGCAGCCGGTACTGGCCCACGACGGCCCGGGTGTCCCAGGGCCGGGAGACGTCCAGCGGGCCCATCGCCATTTCGTACAGGCGCAAGGTGTCGGCGCCGTACTCGGTGCAGATCTCGTCCGGGGTGACGGCGTTCTTCAGCGACTTGCCCATCTTGCCCAGCTCGCGCCGCACGGGTTCGCCCTGGTGGTACCAGACGCCGTCCCGTTCCTCGGTCTCGCCGGCGGGGACCGGGAAGCCGCGGCTGTCCCGGTAGACGTACGCCTGGATCATGCCCTGGTTGTACAGCTTGTGGAACGGCTCGGCGGAGGAGACATGCCCCAGGTCGTACAGGACCTTGGACCAGAACCGCGCGTACAGCAGATGCAGGACGGCGTGCTCCGCGCCACCGACGTACAGGTCGACACCGCCGTGCGGCATGCCTTCACGCGGGCCCATCCAGTACTGCTCGATGCCGGGGTCGACCAGCCGCTCGCTGTTGTGCGGATCGAGGTAGCGCAGCTCGTACCAGCAGGATCCGGCCCAGTTGGGCATGGTGTTGGTCTCGCGGCGGAACCGGCGCGGCCCCCGCCCGTCCCCCAGGTCCAGGGTGACGTTCACCCATTCCTCGTTGCGGGACAGCGGGGTTTCCGGCTCGGTGTGCGCGTCGTCGGAGTCGAAGGTCCGCGGGGAGTAGTCCTCGACCTCGGGCAGCTCCAGCGGCAGCATGGACTCGGGCAGCGGGTGGGCGATGCCGTCCTCGTCGTAGACGATCGGGAACGGCTCGCCCCAGTACCGCTGGCGGCTGAACAGCCAGTCGCGCAGGCGGAAGTTGACGGTGCCTTCGCCGATGCCGTGCTCCTCCAGCCAGGTGCTGACCCGGGCCTTGGCGTCCACGACACCCAGCCCGTCCAGGCTGATGTCCGGGCCGGTGGAGTTGACCAGCCGGGCTTCGCCGGCGACGAACGCGTCATCCCAGGTTGCGGGGTCGGTGCCGCGGCCGTCGGTGGGTTCGACGACGCAGCGCATCGGCAGCTCGAAAGCCCGCGCGAAGGCGAAGTCGCGGTGGTCGTGGGCGGGAACGGCCATGATCGCGCCGGTGCCGTATCCCATCAGGACGTAGTCGGCGACGAACACCGGGATCCGCTCGGCACTGACCGGGTTGACCGCGTAAACACCGGTGAAGACGCCCGTCTTCACCTTGGCGTCGGCCTGCCGCTCGACGTCGGACTTGGCACCGGCCTGCCGCCGGTAGGTGGCGACCGCCTCGGCCGGGCTGCCGTGGCCGCCCGTCCACGCCTCGCGGGTGCCCTCGGGCCAGGTGTCCGGGATGACGCTGTCCAGCAGCGGGTGTTCGGGGGCCAGCACCATGTAGGTGGCACCGAACAGGGTGTCCTGACGGGTGGTGAAAACGGAGATTCGCTCGCTGCGGGCCGCCGGGCCGCCGTCCGGCGCGCTGATGGTGAAGTCGGCGCGGGCGCCCTCGGAGCGCCCGATCCAGTTGCGCTGCTGCAGCTTGATCGCCTCGGGCCAGTCCAGGCCGTCCAGGTCGTCCAGCAGCCGGTCGGCGTAGGCGGTGATCCGCATGTTCCACTGCCGCAGCCTGGCCTTGAACACGGGGAAGTTCCCCCGCTCGGAGCGCCCTTCGGAGGTGACCTCCTCATTGGCCAGCACGGTGCCCAGGCCGGGACACCAGTTGACCGGGGCGTGCGAGGCGTAGGCCAGGCGGTGGCCGCCCAGGATGTCGGCCCGCTCGGTGTCCGTCAGGTCTGCCCAGGGGCGGCCGTCCGGGGTCGGCCGCCGGCCGTCCTCGAACTGGGCGGCCAGCTCGCCGATGGGACGGGCGCGGCCGGCCTCGGTGTCGTACCAGGAGTTGAAGATCTGCAGGAAGATCCACTGGGTCCAGCGGTAGTACTCGGGGTCGATGGTGGTGACCGACCGGCGCTGGTCGTGGCCCAGACCGAGCCGGCGCAGCTGGGCCTTCATGGTGCCGATGTTGGCTTCGGTGGAGATCCGGGGGTGGGTGCCGGTCTGGACGGCGTACTGCTCGGCGGGCAGCCCGAAGGCGTCGAAGCCCAGCGTGTGCAGCACGTTGTGCCCCGTCATCCGCAGGTAGCGGGCGTGCACGTCGGTGGCGATGTAGCCCAGGGGGTGGCCCACATGCAGACCCGCCCCCGAGGGGTACGGGAACATGTCCATCACGAACTTCTTGGGCCTGGCCACCATGGCGGGATCGTCCGCCAGATCTCCGGTGGGGTTGGGCGCGTCGTAGGTGCCGTGCTTGTCCCAGTGGTCCTGCCAGCGCGCCTCGATGTCAGCGGCCAGGTCCGCCCCGTACTTGAATGTCTCGCTCATCGTCCTCGAAGCTCCATCGGTCGTCTCTGCCCCGGACATGAAAAAGCCCCCCGCACACACGAGGGGAGGCCGCGCCGACTCCGCCCACAGCGCGGAGGGCGGGTCTGGTCAGCGCGGCCCGGTAAGCAGAAGGCGTACGGCACGCATGGTCTCAGGCTACCGCACCGGAGAGTGACGCAGAACGGGCCGTCCGGCTACCGGACGGCCCGTTCACCTGCGTGTCTGGTGCAGCGCGTCAGCGGGGGCATGACCCCGCGTCGATCACGCCGGAGGGAGGAGGGAAGTGGAGCTAAGGAGAATCGAACTCCTGACCTCTTGCATGCCATGCAAGCGCTCTACCAACTGAGCTATAGCCCCCGGTACACCGGCCCCGCGAGTCGCGCGACCCGTGGAGCTAAGGAGAATCGAACTCCTGACCTCTTGCATGCCATGCAAGCGCTCTACCAACTGAGCTATAGCCCCGGGTTTGGTCCGCTCGCGGTCTCCCGCTGCGGCGACGCCTACTGTACACGGGCTCCGGGGCCGGACGCCAAATCGGCCCACGGGAGCCGGAACCGGGGTGGTGAGCAGTCGCCGGAGAACGGAACACGGAGGTCAGCGAGCGGGCACCGCCGGGCGGTGAGCAGCGCGGCGGGGACCGCGGAACCGGTGTCGCGGGCTCGGGCGCCGGGGAACGTCAGGCGCTGGCGAAGGAGTAGAAGCGCTTCAGCGAGCAGTGCTCGTCCAGGAGCCGGCCGTAGATCGGCTCGCCCTCCAGCTCACGGTACGTCTCGATGGGGTCACCCTTGATGATGAGGGCGCGGGCGCACTCCACACACCAGTACTGGTAGGAGTCGTTGACCGGCTGGAGGTCACGGACGATCGGGGTGCCGCTGCCGCACCAGTCGCACTTCCTGCTGTGTGCTCCCATACCCCGATCAGCTCCCGCTTTGCTCGTGGGCCGTGCGCACAGTGGAATACCCTCCGTCATCGCCGCCGGGAGTCCTGCCGGCCCCCCGCCCGGCGGTTTCCGATTCTGCCACGCGAACGACGACGCCATAAGCCGCGATTCCCGCCTCCGTGGAAAGGAGACGGGATCGACACCTCTCCCATACCCGGGCCGACACCGTTCCAGCCGTCCTCCGGCACCATTCCGTCACAACGCGGACATGAGTGGCACGAGTCGGCCGTACCGCCGGATCTGCCCGGTGCTCCGTGCGTCGTTCCGCGGGCAGCACGGCACGGTCCCGCACGGTGCGCCGTCCGCCAACGGGCCGGACCGAGGGTCAGGTGTCGTCGCCGAGCACGGGCTCGGGGAGGCTGCCAGCGTTGTGCTCCACCAGCCGCCAGCCGTTGACGCCCCTGCCCAGCACCGACCAACAGCAGTTCGACAGCCCGCCGAGCGCCTCCCAGCTGCCCGGGGGCAGCCCGATCAGCCGGCCGATCGTGGTACGGATCGTGCCGCCGTGACTGACGACGACCAGCGTGCCGTTCTCCGGCAGCTTCTCGGCGTGCCGCTCCACGAACGGGGCGGCCCGGTCGGCGACCTCGGTCTCCAGCTCACCACCCCCGCGCCGCACCGCCTCGCCGCGCTTCCACGCGGCGTACTCCGCGCCGAACCGCTCCACGATCTCGTCGTGCGTCAGCCCCTGCCACGCTCCCGCGTAGGTTTCCCGCAGCGACTCGTCGTGCAGCACGTTCAGACCGGTGAGCACCGCCAGCTCGGCAGCCGTCGCCGCGGTGCGCTGCAGGTCGGAGGCAATGATCGCGTCGGGCCGGAGCCCGGCGAGCAGAGCGGCGGCGCGCCGGGCCTGAGCGAGGCCCTCCGGCGTCAGCGCGATGTCGGTGCTGCCCTGGAAGCGGCGCTCCAGGTTCCACGCCGTCTGGCCGTGCCGCCACAGCACGATCTTGCGGCCCGCCGGAGGCATCACCGCGGCTCACCGTCCGCGTTCCGGTCCGAGCCCTCCCCGTCCGGCCGCGCCGGGCCGCCCTTGGTGCGCGTCGCCTCGGCCTCCGGGGGGAGCTTGATCTCCGGGCAGTCCTTCCACAGCCGCTCCAGGGCGTAGAAGACCCGCTCCTCGGAATGCTGCACATGCACCACGATGTCGAGGTAGTCCAGCAGCACCCAGCGCCCCTCGCGCTCGCCCTCCCGCCGGACCGGCTTGACGCCGAGCTCCCGGGACAGCCGCTCCTCGATGCCGTCGACGATGGCCTTCACCTGCCGGTCGTTCGGCGCGGAGGCGAGCAGGAAGGCGTCGGTGATGGCGAGGACGTCTCCGACGTCGTAGGCGATGATGTCGCTGGCGAGCTTGTCCGCCGCGGCCTGGGCGGCGTGGTTGATCAGCTCGGTGGCACGGTCGGTTACGGTCACGGGTGCAGCTTTCTCCGGTCGTCTCTGGGGACTCCGCCGCCGCCCGGGACGGGGCGACGGCGGATGAGTACCTCACCCAGGGTCTCACGACCGGGTCGGTTCAATCCCCGTAGTCCTCCCCCAGGAGGATGGTCACGTCGGCGTTGCCGGAGGTCTCTTCCTCCACCACGGCCTGCTCTCCCAGCCCGAGCAGGATCGCCACCTCCATGGCCGTCTCCCGGTGGGCCTCGTCGGCGTAACGGACCTCCGTCTCCGCCCGGGTGTCGTCCACGGCCCGGGTGTCGACCACCGAGAAGCCGCCGTTGATCAGCGCGGCCCGTGCGGATTCCACCGCGTCGTCGGTTCCGGTGGCATCACGCACCCCGATGCGGGCGACGCCGCCCTCGGCGTTGCTGACGGTGCCGCCGAGCACCTCCGCGACCAGACCGGTCGCCGTCTCGTCGCTGATCATGCCGGTGTCCTCGACGGGAAGCAGCACGGTGGTGTGCTTGTCCTCCTTCGCGAGAGCGGCCAGCTGCGCGAGGGACACCCCTAGCTCATCCTCGGGGAGCGACGGATCGGCGATCTGGGCGAGGTTCTCGACCACCCGGGTGGCGGCCTCGTCGGTGGTGGGCAGCTTGCGCAGCACCGCCTCCATCACCTGGCCGAAGCGCTCCAGCTGGGCCTCCTGCGGCTCGTCGCCGCCGCGGTGCACCGCGTAGGCGACCGCGGCCCGGCCGTCCATGGCGATACCCTCGCCCGCCGGGACCAGCGGCTCGTCCCCGTCCTCGCCGGGCACCTCGGTGTCGCTGTCCAGAGTGATGCCGCCGGCCAGGTCGACGAGGTTCTCCAGGTACGGGGTGTCCAGCCGCCAGGTGCCCTTGATGTCCGCACCGAGCAGCAGCCCCACCGCTTCCCGGACGGAGGCGGCACCCTCCTCGGTGACCGCCTGGCCCAGGGTGGTGCTCCCGCCGTCCGGGGAGACCGCCAGATTGTTGGGGAGCAGCAGGACGGTGCCGTGACCGGTCGTCTCGTTGGCGACCAGCAGGGCCGTCGAGGTGACGTCGCCGTTGGTCTCCCGCAGGTGGACGACGATCACATCGCGCCGCTCCGCCTCGGCCGCACTCTCCTCGGCGGAGCCGCCGGGGCCGGGAACCCCGGGCAGGTTGCCGGTGTACCAGAGCCCGCCGACAGCGCCGAGCAGGGCCAGCACCAGCGCGATCACCAGGAGCCGCTGACGGCTGCGGCCCTTGCGCTTGGCCTCCTCACGGCGCTCGGTGCGGCTCTCGGTGAACTTGAGCCAGTCGATGACGTCCTCGGACTCCTCCTCCTGTTCCTCCACGAACGCGAACTGCTCGGTGTGGTAGCCGTCATCGTCGGGCCCGTGGCCGCCCGGCACACCCGGCCCGGCGGGCCGCCGCGGCTCCTCCGGCCGGCGCGGCGGCGGGACCACACCGGGGCCGGGCTCCGGCTGCCGCTGCGAGGGGGGCTGCTGCCAGGGCTGCTGAGAGGGCTGCTGCTGCGGGAAGGAGGGCTCCGCCGGCGGCTGCTCCGTCCGTACCGGGGCCTGCGGGCCCGGGCCATAGGTACCGAAGGCATCGAAGGTGTCGGAGGCACCGCGAGCCTGCGGCCCCTGCGGGGTGGGGTCGTAGCCGTAGTCGTCGACCGCCGGCTGCTGCGCGGTGCCGTAACTCACCGGCTGCTGCGGGCCCGGATAGCCGTAGCCGGGCTGCTGCTGCTCGGGCTGCGCGGCGTAGGGGTCCTGGCCGTAGCCCTGGCCGGAATACGGGGCGTACGGGTCGTAGGCCTGGCCGCCGCCGGGCTGCGACGCGGCATAGGGATCCGGGTCGTAGGTCTGCCCGGCGGGGTAACCGGACGAGTCCTGCGGGAGGGGCTGGTCCTGGGCGGTTCTGTAGAGGGGGCGGCCGTACTCGTCGTAGCCGTAGATGTGCCCGTACGGATCCTGTCGGTCGTTCACCAGTGCCGCCCCTTCAGCCCCTCTTAGCGCCTCGGTCCCTGTCGGTTCCGATAGAGCGCACGCTTGTTGATGTAGCGCACCACTCCGTCCGGCACCAAATACCAGACGGGGTCTCCCCGGGAAACCCGCCGACGGCAGCCGGTGGAGGAGATGGCGAGCGCCGGCACCTCGACCAGCGTGACACCGCCGTCCGGCAGACCGGGATCGGCGAGCGCGTGCCCCGGGCGGGTGACGCCGATGAAATGAGCGAGTGAGAACAGCTCGCCGGCGTTCCGCCAGCTGAGAATCTGCGCGAGGGCGTCGGCGCCGGTGATGAAGAAGAGGTCGGCGTTCTCGTTCTCGGACCGGAGATCCCGCAGGGTGTCTATGGTGTACGTCTTGCCGGGCCGGTCGATGTCGATCCGGCTGACGGAGAACTGCGGGTTGGACGCCGTGGCGATGACCGTCATCAGGTAACGGTCCTCGGCCGGGGAGACCGTGGAGTGGCTCTTCTGCCACGGCTGCCCGGTCGGCACGAAAACGACCTCGTCCAGCTGAAAGGTCGCGGCCACTTCGCTGGCGGCGACCAGGTGGCCGTGATGGATCGGATCGAACGTCCCGCCCATCACCCCGAGCCGTCGCCGGTGAGGGGCTATGTGGTCTCCCATGCGCAGACCCTAGCCGGTCCGGGGCCCGGTGGCTCAGCGGTCCCGGTTCAGCAGGTTGGTGATCGCCAGCAGCAGGAGCAGCCCGGCCAGCGTCAAGCCGCCGACGAAGTACGGGTTGATGGCATCGTCGCCGGCCTCGGCGAGGGTGGAGAGGGCGGCGTTGGCGCTCGTCACGAACATGCGAAGGACCTATCCGAGGTGGGACGGAGGAAAAACGTAGGGTCATCGTAAGCCGACCGGCGTACGGCCGGCCCCTGCCCCCACCCCTTGAGGCGTCGCGCGGCTCCCCGTCGGCGCTCCGGGGCAGGCCGGGCATCAGCCGTAGCCCGGTCCGGGAGAGCACGCGAAGGAGCCGGGCGAGCCGCGGCAGGGCCGGGACCGCGCCACCGGAATCCGGGGAGAGCGGGAGGCGGCTGCCGCATCCGTCAGGTTCCGCCCGTCACCCCACGGCCCTGCGCTAGGAGCCCGGGAGGGCCGGCTGGGCCGCGGGGTCCAGGGTTCCGCACAGTGTGCCGCCGCTGTCCGCCTGGAACGGGTCGGTCCCGGCCGGGCCCGAAGCCGACGCCTCCTCGCCGGCCAGCAGCGGACGGAGTTCCGCGGCCGACTCAGCGGCGCAGTCCATCGGGCCGGCCCGCATCTCGGCCCGCTGCACCACGACCCGCCGGGCGATCAGGTCCTCCTCGTCGAGAGTGAGACGCACGGTGCGCTGCACCACGAACAGCGAGGCGGGTTCCTCCACGGACTCGGCGGAACGCACCGCGTAGACCAGGACGTGTTCGCCGGTGACCGACAGCGTCCCCGGCTCCTGCTCCTCCACCGTGAACTGCCCGGTGCCCCGCACCCGCGGGTCGGCCAGCGACACCGCGGAGGAGTCGAACCGTACGAGCCAGCCGGTTGCCGGAGGCCGGTCCTCCCGGCCGCCCAGACTGCCGTCGAGCTGCCGTTGCTGCTCGGGGCGGAGCAGGGCCCGCACCGGCAGGGCGGTGGCACCGGTCAGCACTTCAGGTGTGAGGGAGGACGCCACCACATACTCCTTGGCCACGCCCAGGGCCGTCAGCACTTCCTCCCTGGTGAAGTTCTCGGTGGCGCCCGGATCGGGCAGCTCGACGGCGCCCGCGCCCGTCCCGAAGCCGGCGGCCGGGCTGTGCGCGTAGAGCTCGCGGGGTGCGCCGCCGGGCACGTCCGCTTGCGGGACCAGCGGTATGACGACGGCGTGGGGCGGGGGCACGGGGGCCGGCTGCCCCGGACCGTAGGCGTTGTTGCCGCCCAGATAGATGGCGGCGACGATCGCGGTCAGGACGACGAGGGCCAGGGCGAGTCCCTGCTTCGGCGCCCTCGACGCCATGCCGGCGATCTGGGCGGCGGGACGGTCGCGCACCGGGGAGGTGCGCTCCTCCAGGCGCTGCCGGGCGGAGAACTCCTCCAGCTGGGCAGCGCGGATGAACGACTCGTCGAAGACGGTCGAACGGAGTTCTTCGTCCCCGCCTCCTGGGACGCCCCCGGGTGTCCCTTCGGGAGGACCTGTGCGCCCGGTCACACTTCCAGCGTAGGCCGGGACCGGGCGGTGCACACAGTGGCGGGTGCGAGGTTTCTCCGCCGGGCGGGCGATCCGGGCGATACACCCCGGTCCGTCCCGGAGGCTTCTCCGGCAGATTGCGGGCCCTGTCCCGGCCCGTCCCGTCACCCCGCTCATGGCACCGCGGAGACTTTCGCACCGACTCACCCGGCCCACCCGACTCACCCGGCGGGGCAAGCCTCGGTGCGGTGCGCCCGCGCCGTCAGCCGCCGGGGTGGATCAGGACGAACCGGCGGGTCTGTCCCCGCCGCTGCCCCCACCGCTGTCCCCCGGCTCACTGGCCGGGGACACCGGGCCGGTGTCGGGGCGTTGGGCCGAACCGGCCCGCTGCACGGCGACCAGGGCGAACGCGACCATGCTGATGCCCATCACCACGGCCAGCACGCAGGCGACGGGCCGCTGCCACCGGGCAGGCCGCCAGGACGCCGGCACCGACGGCCGGCGGCCGACCGCGAAACCCGCCGGTCCGGATGCGTCCGGCCGGGTGTCCGCCGGGCTCCCGGACCCCGGCAGGCCGTTGCGGCCGACGGGCGCCGCCTGGCCGGGAGGCCCCTCCTCGCCGAAGTCCCGGTCCTCGCGGTACTCCCGGTACTGGTATCCGGGGATCCCGAACCGGTCGTACCCGTCGTAGCGGCTGGTGGGCTCCCAGCCCCGCGAGCCGGCCGCTCCGTCGACGGCTCCCGGGTCGAGCTCCGGGGCCTGGTAGAAGCCGAACGGCTCCTCCGGGGAATCGGCCCTCTCGGCACGCTCGAGCGCGGCCCGGAGCATCCGGTCGGCGGCGGTCGGCTCGTGGATCGCCGCCGCCCGGATGAACGCCTCGTCGAGCACCACGGCGGCGAACGCCTCGTCGGCTGCCCCGCTGTCTGCGCTGTCCGGCCTCTCGCCGTCCGGGAACGGCTGGCCTCCCACGTCGTCCGGCACAGGCTCCAGCCTAGGCGGAATCCGGCGAAAGGGGGAAGGCGAGGGAGGATTCACCCCCGGATGTGGCCGTCCCCGGTCACCACGTACTTGGTGGAGGTGAGCTCCGGCAGCCCCATCGGGCCCCGGGCGTGCAGCTTCTGCGTCGAGATGCCGATCTCCGCGCCGAAACCGAACTGGCTGCCATCGGTGAAGCGCGTGGAGGCGTTGACCATCACGGCCGTCGAGTCGACCCGCGAGACGAAGCGGCGGGCGGCCCCGGTGTCCCGCGTGACGATCGCCTCGGTGTGCCCGGAGGACCAGCGGCGGATGTGGGCCACGGCGGCGTCCAGGTCGGGAACGACGGCCGCCGCGAGGTCGTAGCTGAGGTACTCCGTCGCCCAGTCGTCCTCGGTGGCCGGGACCACGCCCTTGCCGAGCTTCTGCCAGGCCTCGTCGCCGTGCACCGTCACCCCGGCGTCGCGCAGCGCCTCCAGCGCGAGCGGCAGGAAGCGGTCCGCGATGGCCTCGTGCACCAGCACGGTCTCGGCCGCGTTGCACACACTGGGCCGCTGGGCCTTGGAGTTGAGGAGGATGTCCACGGCCATGTCCAGGTCGGCCAGCTCGTCGACGTAGACGTGGCAGTTGCCGGTGCCCGTCTCGATGACGGGCACCGTCGACTCCTGCACCACGGTTCGGATCAGCGAGGCGCCGCCGCGCGGGATCAGCACGTCGACCAGTCCGCGGGCCCGCATGAGCTCGTGCGCGGACTCCCGGCCCTCCCCCGGGACCAGCTGCACCGCGTCCGCGGGCAGCCCCGCGGAGGCCACCGCGTCCCGGAGCACGGCGACCAGCGCCGTGTTGGAGGCATAGGCCGAGGAGGACCCGCGCAGCAGCACGGCGTTACCGGCCTTCAGGCAGAGCGCGGCCGCGTCGACGGTCACATTGGGACGGGCCTCGTAAATGATGCCGACGACACCGAGCGGGACCCGGATCTGCCGCAGCTCCAGGCCGTTGGGGAGGGTCGATCCGCGCACCACCTCACCCACCGGATCGGGCAGCGCCACCACGTCGCGCACATCGGCGGCGATGGCCGCGATCCGCTCCGGCGTCAGGGTGAGCCGGTCGACGATCGCCTCCGGAGTACCCGCGGCACGCGCCGCGGCGGTGTCCCCCGCGTTGGCGGTCACCACCTCGTCGGCCCGGGCCTCCAGCGCGTCGGCGATGGCCAGCAGGGCGGCGTCCCGGACGGTGCGCGGCTGCGGGGCGAGCTCGGCGGCTGCCTCCTGGGCACGGCGGGCGGCGGCGATGACGGGGGAATCGACGGAGGCGTCCTCAGTGCGGCTCATGTTTCGAAGGGTAACCGGGTCCCTGCCCGTGACGACCGCTGTCCGGACTGCGGAACAGCCACCGGCACAACCGCCCCGCCGGCCCGGCCCGTACCGCCGGGAGAACCCGTACCGCCGGGGTGACCCGCGTGCCTGCACGCGCGGGTGCCCCGTACAGGGGCGGAGGCGGCGCCTCTTCCCCGGCGCCGCCCCCGTCCCGTGCCGCGGTACCGGCGCCCGGCCGTTCCACCGGCGCCGGCCGCCATCCCGCTGCCGCCCTAATACGGGTGCACGCCGACCGGCACGGCCGGCGGCGGCCCGTACCCCTCCGCGACGCGCTGGTGATAGGTGGACCGCCCGATGACCTCCAGGCCGACAATCTCCCAGGGCGGCAGCTGGGCGGTGCGCCGGTGCTCACCCCAGAGCCGCAGAGCGACCGCTGCGGCGTCGTGCAGGTCCCGTGCTTGTTCCCAGTAGCGGATCTCGGCATGGTCCTCGGCGTAGCGGCTCGTCAGCAGAAAGGGGTGTTCGTGGGCGAGCTGCTCCAGGGCGCGGCGCACATCCGTCAGAGGCGCCGCCTCCCCGGACACGCTGAGAGTGATGTGCCAAAGCCGGAAAGCGTCATCGCTTTCGGCCTCTCCCGGGTCTTCGCGCTCAGCGCGTCGGCCTCCGTCGACGCTGGCCAGTCGTCTCACCGGCAGCCTCCTGACATAGTGCTGTGGGGTGTGGTGCTGCTGTCGGGCGTAGTGCGCGTGGTGCGTGGACTGATGGTGCTGGGGGATCCGGATGACCCGTGCGGTGCGGCGCGGTGCTGCTCGGCTGGTGCTGTGGGGGTGCCGGCCGCACGGAGAACCGGACGCGCTGCCCCGCCGGTCCGGCGGAACACCGCGAGGCAAAGTTGACCAGCTCATGGCCGGCCGTGTGGCGGTTTCGACGAAGCTGCCACATAAACCCGGGAACTCCTGCACTCCGGCGCACGCCCGTGCACGACTCCCGGCATGCCGCGTCCGTCCGGCTGCCGGCGGCGTCAGGCCCGCAGCAGTACCAGGTCATCGCGGTGCACGACCTCTCTCTCGTACGCGGAGCCGAGCTCCCTGGCCAGCTCCCGGGTCGAACGCCCGAGCAGCTGGGGAATCTCCTTGGCGTCGAAGTTGACGAGCCCGCGCGCGACGGCCTGCCCGGTCTCGTCCCGCAGCTCGATCGGCTCCCCGGCGGTGAAGTCGCCGTCGACGGCGGTGATCCCGGCCGGCAGCAGCGAGCTGCCCCGCTCGGTGATGGCCTGGACGGCGCCCGCGTCCAGCGTGACGCTGCCGCGCGGGGACGAGGCGTGGGCCAGCCAGAGCAGCCGGCCGGTCTCGCGACGCCCGGTGGGGTGGAAGTAGGTGCCGGTCGGCGCCCCGGACAGGGCATCCGCGGCCCGGCTCGCGGAGGTCAGCACCACCGGCACACCCGCGCCGGTGGCGATCCGGGCAGCCTCGACCTTGGTGACCATCCCGCCGGTGCCCAGCCCGGCCTTGCCTGCGCTGCCGATCCGGACACCCTCGAGGTCGCCGGGGCCGGAGACCTCGTCGATCCGGGTGGTGCCGGGCCGCCGCGGGTCCCCGTCGTACAGGCCGTCCACATCGGACAGCAGCACCAGCAGGTCGGCCCGCACCAGGTGCGCGACGAGCGCGGCGAGCCGGTCGTTGTCGCCGAAGCGGATCTCGTCGGTGGCCACCGTGTCGTTCTCGTTCACCACCGGCACGGTGCCCATGGCCAGGAGCTGGTCCAGCGTCCGGTAGGCGTTCCGGTAGTGCACCCGGTGGCTGGTGTCATGGGTGGTGAGCAGCACCTGCCCGACGCGCCTCGCATAGCGGGCGAACGAGGCGGTGTACCGGGCGAGCAGCAGCCCTTGCCCGACGCTGGCGGCGGCCTGCTGACGGGCCAGGTCCGCGGGCCTGCGCAGCAGCCCCAGCGGTGCCAGCCCGGCGGCGATGGCACCGGAGGACACCAGCACGACCTGCTTGTCCTCGTAGCGCGCCAGCACGTCGACGAGCGCGTCCACCCGGTCGGCGTCGAGCCCTCCCGCCGCGGTGGTAAGCGAGGACGAACCGATCTTGACGACGATCCTGCGGGCTTCCACCACGCCCTGCCGCACCGCTGCCACTGTCAGTCCCTCGCGCTCGGTCGGGCCCCCGGCGGCACCGGGTGCCTCTCCCCCGCAATCTACGCCACAGCCCCTCCCGCCGGGGCCTCACCCCACAATGAGGGCTACAGCTATCATAGGCGCAGCTATCATTACCGGAGTCATCTCCAGGAGCCAGGATGCAGAAACCGCAGCAGCTCTTCGGCCGGGACGCCGAGTGGCACGCGCTCGACGACTTCACAGCTCCCGGACCGCTCGGGGCGTCCCTCGGCCTGGTGTACGGCCGTCGCCGCCAAGGCAAGACCCTCATGCTGGAGCTTCTCGCCCAGGAAACCAGCGGCTTCCTGTTCGCCGCGACACAGCAGAGCGAGGCACAGAACCTCGCCGACCTCGGGGCCGCCCTGGCCGGCCACCGCGGGCTGCGCCGCCCCCTGCTCCTCACCGACTGGCGCGAAGCCCTGGAAGAGCTGCTGGCGCTCGGCGAGGAGCGGTCCGTGCCCGTGATCATCGACGAGTTCCCCTACCTCGTCAGCACAACCCCAGCGCTTCCCTCATACCTTCAGCAGGCGCTCAGCCCGCTCAGCCACGCCAAGCAGCACACCCGCACCCGGCTCATCCTCTGCGGCAGCGCCCTGACCGTCATGACGCAACTGCTCGGCGGCGGCGCTCCGCTGCGCGGCCGCGCCTCCCTCGAACTTGTCGTCCGGCCCTTCCGCTACCGCGAGGCTGCGGCCTTCTGGGGTGTGGACGACCGCCCTGAGCTCGCCTTCCAGCTGGATGCCCTGGTCGGGGGCACCCCGGCCTACCGCGACATGTGCGGCGGTGCGGGCCCGGACAGCCTGGCCGGCTTCGGCCCGTGGGTGCAACAGCGACTGCTGAGCCCCGCCTCCGCCATGTTCCGCGAGGGCGGCCTGCTCCTGCGCGAGGAACCGACCATCACCGACCCCACCTCCTACACCGCGGTACTCGCGGCGATCAGCGCGGGTAACCACCGGCGGTCCGAGATCGCCTCGGCCCTCGGCCGCAACAGCGGCGCGCTCGCCCATCTGCTGTCGGGCCTGCAGGACATCGGGCTGGTGGAACAGGCCGACGACGCGCTGCGGGACAAACGCAGTGTCTTCCGGGTCACCGAACCCGTCGTCCGGCTGCACCAGCTGCTGATCCGACGACGCGAACCGGAACTCGTCATCGGCCGCGCCCAGCAGGTGTGGGACGGCAGCGCGGACACCGTGGCCGCCCGAATCTACGGCCCTCACCTGGAGGATCTGGCCCGCCGGTGGTGCTTCGAGCACGCCTCGCCCGCAACCCTCGGCGGCCAGGCCTCCCGTGTCCTGCCCACCGAGATCCCCTGCCGCGAACACCGGCAGGGACACGAACTCGACCTGGTCATCGTGGAGTCCCCGCCCCACGGACCCGACCGCGTCACAGCGATCGGCGAGGTCAAGGCCACGACGGCGCCGATGGGCATCAACCAGCTCGAGCGGCTGGAACACCTGCGGACCCTGCTACCGAGCGCCAAGGTGCAGCAGCTCCCCAAGCTGCTCCTGTGCGCCCGCTCCGGTTTCACCTCCGACCTCCGCGGCACGGCCGGGGCGCGCAGCGACATCGAGCTGATCGACCTCCCCCGCCTCTACCACGGTGACTGAGCCGCCTCCGGCCCTCCGCCCGTCCACCGGTCAGCCGGCAGGGCTCCCCGGCACAGCAGACACCGCGTAGCGCACCGGGCCGTCGCGGACGAGCAGTGCGTAGCCGCGGCCCGCTTCCAGCCGCGCCCATGCCCGCTCGGACTCTGCGCGGTCCGCCAGCCAGTCCCGTACCGGCCGCGCGGCGGGCGGATCCAGCTGATCGGCGACGTGCGCCGCGCGCCAGGCCAGCCACAGCACCGCTCCCCAGGCCGACGCCACCTCGTGCGCCCCGAGCCGGTGAAGCCGCGGCTCCCCCACCGTGTAGGCCACGCACTCACAGAAGAACGTGCGGCCGGTCAGCGCCACCGGCGAGGGAAACGACGGCGCGATGGTCAGCACGGGTCGACCGGCCCGCCCGGCAGGCACAGCTGCGCCCAGACCGTTTTCCCCGGCCCGGGCCTGCGCTCCGCCACACCCCAGCGGAGCGCCACGGCAGCGACCAGCGCCAGCCCACGACCCGCCTCGGCGTCGGAGGCGGCTCCCGGAGCAGCGGGCGACGGACGCGTGTCGCCCCGGGCGTCCGTGACCGCGACCCAGAGCCGGCCGGGCACCCGGACGAGGCGGACCTCGAAGTCCCGCCCCGGCAACCGCCCGTGCGTCACGGCGTTTGCGGCCAGCTCGCCCACCACCAGGGCCACGGCGTCGGAGGCGTCACTGCCGTGCGGCACGCCCCAGTCGGCGAGCTGCTGCACGGCCAGCAGCCGGGCCAGCCGGGCACCACGCGGGGTCGAGCTGAAGCGCTGGCGGAACACCGGGGCGCGGAGGAGTTTCTCGGCTTGCATGCCCTCGATCCTGTACCGCCCGCACCGCCCGGAGCAGGGCCACGACCGGCACAGAACGTACTCGGCCCGGTACCCAGGGTGGACACCGGCGGGGCGGAACCGCCACGCTGGGCACCGCACGACGGACATCGGGGAAGAAGGCACACATGGCACGCGCACCGGGCGGCTGGGACACCGCAGAACCCTCGGACGGGCAACGCGCCCTCGGCGCACAGATCAAACACCTCCGCGAACGCGCCGGCCTCACCCAGTTCCAGCTCGGCGAACGCATCGGCTACGGCGAGGACCAGGTCCGCAAAGTCGAAGCCGGCAAACGCCCCGCCAAACCCGAGTTCCTCCGCGGCGCCGAAGAAGTCCTCAACAGCGGAGGACTCCTGGAAGTCGCCGCCCGCAAACTCACCCGCACCCGCTTCCCCGCCCACTTCCAGGACGTCGCCCGACTCGAAGAAGACGCCATCCGCCGCTACGACTACGAATGCCG
This sequence comes from Streptomyces sp. ACA25, assembly GCF_028200735.1. GTDB lineage: Bacteria > Actinomycetota > Actinomycetes > Streptomycetales > Streptomycetaceae > Streptomyces. The sequence goes on along the minus strand of NZ_JAQKPV010000006.1, from coordinate 10,530 downwards.
CCTCATCCCTGGCCTCCTCCAGACCAAGGCCTACGCCCACGCACTGATCTCCTCGTACCGCCCCGCCCTGGACGACGAGACGATCGAGCAACGCGTGACCGCCCGCCTGGAGCGACAGTCACTCCTCACCCGCAAGCCCACTGTCGAGACATCCTTCATCATCACCGAGCCGGCGCTACTCTGGCCGCTGGGCGGCAGGAGCGTGCTCCGCACACAGCTTCACCACCTCCTGGACTGCTCGCAGCTGCGCAACGTCGCCCTGCAGGTCATGCCCCACTCGCGAAGCTCCCACTGCGGATTCGGCGGCCCCATGGTGCTGCTGGAGGACAGCGGACACGAATGGTTCGCCTACCTCGAATCCCAGGACATCGGCGTGGTGTTGTCCGACCGGAAACAGGTCAGCAACCTCAGCCTGCGCTATGACACACTGCGCTCCCAGGCCCTCGACATCGAGGAATCGTCCCGTCTCATCGAGCGCGCGGCAGGAGAGCTATGAGCACCGAACTGGCATGGTTCAAGAGCAGCTACAGCGGCCCTTCCGGAGACAACTGCATCGAGGTGGCCACCACCCCCACCACCATCCACATCCGCGACTCCAAAACCCCCCACAGCCCCCACCTCACCCTCACCCCCACCACCTGGACCACCTTCCTCACCACGCTCAACCCCAGCTGACTGTTCATGACGTGCTGCTCTGGCCGAGAGCCGACGCAGTCAGCGCACACCCCAACCTGGGTCGCCCTGACGGTAGCTCCCGCTTGGCAGTCCGAAAAGGGGCCGCTGGCGTAGCCAGTCGCCTATATCCGCCACCTGCGGCATGGTCCGCCTGTCGATCACAGCCTCGGCCTCCACCACCAAGACCGTCAGCTTCCGCACATGGGCCCCAGCGCGGACTCAACAAGGGCCCCGGTCTCTTATTCCGGACGATATGTTCCGATGAAAGTCCTGCGGAATGCTCATGCGATACGGCCACCTACCGCCCTGATGGTCCATAATTGGCGGTCAGCGCTGCCGCATACTCGGCCGGGACAGCACGATCCGAGAGACTCAGCTGCAGATACGAGTCCAGTGCGTCTGAAACCTCGAGAAAGGGGCCGAACTGCTCTTGCCATTTATCTCGTGCAGCCAGATTCGGAAAACCACGGAAAACTCCAACCTCAGGGCACCTCTCACCCCAACATCCCCACCTCCCGGAAGGTCCGGTCACTGCGACGACGTTCGCCGAGATCACGATCGACCCCAGACTGTCACCTTCAGCCTCAAAGCCGACCGCCGCCCAGTAGTCATCCACACTGGCCTCGACGGACAGCGACACTGCCGGGTATCCCAACCGTTCGGGAATGTAGAAGTCGTCACAGTCTGGTTCAAGGACCAGTAGTTCGACATGCCCGTCACCATGCCATCGAGCCATCTCACAGAAAGCCGGCCAGAGTTCCGGGAAGAATACTGCCTCGAACTCACAGAATAGCGAGTCCCCCAAATCTCCCTTGAAAACCTGGCTGGGCAACCTGGCACCCAGATCGAAGATGACAGAACTGCGGGAATAAATGTCCAGATATTCGCAGTGATCAACCACGACCGTACCCTTCTCCACTGTCAGTGTTCCGTGCAAGTCAGGCGCCCGTACCTTTTCCCCCTCACCAGCGATCAGGTCAGGCGCAGCCTCGACTTCTCGTTCGACTAGATCACCTTGTACTTCATCTTGCACCCCACGTCTGCCCTCTGCCGCAGCCACGCTGACACTGCTGCGCCCGCTCATTCACACGCGACCCCAGCGACCGACTGCGCCGTCCGGGGCAGGGCCGCGACCGGCACAGAACGTACTCGGCCCGGTACCCAGGGTGGACACCGGCGGGGCGGAACCGCCACGCTGGGCACCGCACGACGGACATCGGGGAAGAAGGCACACATGGCACGCGCACCGGGCGGCTGGGACACCGCAGAACCCTCGGACGGGCAACGCGCCCTCGGCGCACAGATCAAACACCTCCGCGAACGCGCCGGCCTCACCCAGTTCCAGCTCGGCGAACGCATCGGCTACGGCGAGGACCAGGTCCGCAAAGTCGAAGCCGGCAAACGCCCCGCCAAACCCGAGTTCCTCCGCGGCGCCGAAGAAGTCCTCAACAGCGGAGGACTCCTGGAAGTCGCCGCCCGCAAACTCACCCGCACCCGCTTCCCCGCCCACTTCCAGGACGTCGCCCGACTCGAAGAAGACGCCATCCGCCGCTACGACTACGAATGCCGCCTCATCCCTGGCCTCCTCCAGACCAAGGCCTACGCCCACGCACTGATCTCCGCTCATCGACCGACGCTGGAGCCGGAGGAGGTGGATCAACGCGTGCAAGCCCGCATCGAGCGTCAGGCGCTTCTCAGCCGAAAACCCGTCCTGGAAGCCTCGTTCATCATTACGGAGACCGCTCTGCTGCAGCCGGTAGGAGGCGTTCCCCTCCTCCGGACACAGCTGCAGCATCTGCTGGAAGCCACCCGTCCCCGCAACGTGGATCTGCAGGTCATGCCGATCTCGGTCGGGGCTCACTGCGGCCTCGACGGCCCGATGACGCTCCTTCAGGACAGTGAGCACGAGTGGTTCGGCTACCTCGAATGCCAGGACGTCGGCGTTGTTCTTTCTGACCGGAAACACGTCAGCTCTCTCAGCCTGCGCTATGACACACTGCGCTCCCAGGCCCTCAACGTCGAGGAGTCGTCCCGTCTCATCGAGCGCATGGCAGGAGAGCTATGAGCACCCAGCTGACCTGGTGCAAGAGCAGCTACAGCGGCAGCTCAGGGGACAACTGCATCGAGGTGGCCACCACCCCCACCACGATCCACATCCGCGACTCCAAGACCCCCGACAGCTCTCACCTCACCCTCACCCCCACCACCTGGACCACCTTCCTCACCACGCTCGACCCCAGCTGATCGAGCTCTTCGAACGGCAATCTCTGCGGCGCAGGAGTCGGCGAACGCTGCTCGGTAGTAATCCCGGCAGCCGTGGCGACTGATGTCCTGGCTGACCGGCGACGTGCACCGGCCGCCACGGCGGCGATCCCCCGCTGCTCCAAACAACCGGACCACGGGAGATCTTCTCCCGAACAGCGAAGGACAACGAAGAGCGGACGGCCATCATGCTCATGGCAGTGCTCTCTACTCAGGGACAAAACTCCCCGCGGGCCTCTACAAGCGTAATCAATTGCTCCGACCAGTTCGAATCAAGCTTCGTTGCCGATGTCGTTGCTGTCAAACGCCCTGAAAGGCCCGGTCAAATCCTCTCCGTCCGGGCCTCCAGGCTCTTGCGTAAGCAGAGTGCTATACCCGTTCCATTCGACTGACCCATCGCTGACATACGTCAACAGTGATCGGCTCGAACAGTTCGGGGCTCGACGCCTCGAACAGGAATTGAGTCAGCAAATCGACGTCCTCTTCATCGATCTCAACACGCTCCAGCATGTGAACTACCCCTGCCCATCGCGGCAAGTGCAGAACGTCAACTTCTCCGGCAATGCACCGCTGAAGTACCTGCCCTACCGCTTTACGATCCAGACGTACGGAAGGTCCTTCGAGTCGATCGCATCGGTTGGCAGCGTCGATCAGCCCGTCCAACGGGTATTCCCATCGAATCAGGCTGGCCAGAGCCTGGCAAGCGCCTATCTGCACGATCCTCACCCTCACTTGAACTTGATGTGCGCAATTCTGCCATCAGGGAGGAACGTCGTCTTGTAAGCCAACTCCGTGACTCCTTCGGCGTCTACCCGCTTCCGATACACCGCGTACGACCCGGGAACCCTTCCGGGTACCTTGTAGCTGAATTCCGCACCGCCTCCACGGAGTCGAATGATCTGCGGAATCTCGGCATCTCCAGGACTCTTCTTCATGAAGCCAGTGAGGTTCTTACGCAATGCTGGAGACAGATCATCGACGCCCGAAGCAGCAGCAACCTTTTCACCCCGTGTCAGGTTTGTGCCGCAGGTTCCACCCGAGTTATGAACGAGTACCGGGGTGTGCCCCGCCAGTACATAGTACGTGTGGACGCCCTCGACGGTGAGGTTGTAGACAGTGGTGGTCTCGGCCCAACGCTGGACAGCGGTGACCTGGAGCAGGGCACCGTCGCTGGCCTGTAGCCAGGTTCCAGCCTGCAGGTCAGTAGCGTCCACCCATGTGTCCAGGGCGGGAACCCAGAAGGGGTGACCGTCAGTGGCGACGAGCTCGACTGGAGCGTACTGACCCTCCACAGCGACGGTGAGCGACACGAGGCTCTTCTTGCCAGTGCTGAAGATCTCGGCGGTTACAGTCCGAGCTGTCGTCTCCCCTGTCGTGGGGTCCGTGGCAAGGACCTTGTCGCCGATCTCAATGTCATCAATGGGCTTCGTCTCCCCATCGACCATCAGGACATGCGTACCGGGGAGAAAGCTCTGGCATGGTGAGGTGGCCTTCTTCCCCTTGACAATTTTAAAAGCCTTGCCCCACTTCAAGAACGGGATATCGGTGGCCGCCCATCCACAGCTACCCCATTGGTGATCGTACGCGCATCCTTTCCAATCTTCGTAGCCGAAGACCTGCGAGGAAGCCCACTTGAAGACTTCCCATCCCGTGGCAGTATCACCCGGGTGCATCGCACTTCGTGGATACTCCCCCGTTTCGCGGAAAGTAGTGCAGTGATGACTGTTGCTACCGGCGCACTCATTGGGTTGGCTGACCGGCTGGGTTGAACTTGTGGATGTGGTGGTGTAACTCGCCTGAGTAGCAGAGGAGGACGACTGGTTCCGGCGGAGTCCTTTGCTCTTCGCACTGGTCCATCTCGAGACCGTCTGCGCAATCTTCTTCGCAGCACGAACCAACCTCGAAGGGTCGAAAAAGAGGCCCGTGGGGTCGCTGAATGCCAGGGGGTTGTTGTTGCCGTAGGTGTAGCCGTGGATCTGCTGCGGGTCGACCAGGTCCATGATCGGGTCGAGGGAGATGAAGCGGCCCAGCGCCGGGTCGTACTCGCGCGCCTGCAGGTGCGTCAGGCCGGTAGCGGTGTCGGTGACACCGCCGACGAATCCCCGGCTTCCCGGCCAGTCCTCGCCCGGGTCGTCCCCGCGTAGGCTGCCGAACGGGAGGGTGCGGCGCTGGGTGATGGCCTGCGTGCCGGCCTCGACCGCGAAGTGGCCGGTGCCGTGATGGTCGGCCAGCGTGAAGGAGGCCGTTCCGTCGTTCGTCACGACCGCCATGTGGCCGCCGCCGAGTTCGAGGTAGCGGGTCGCTTCGGCGGTGCTCGAGCCGGTCGGGAGGGTTACCTCGGTGTGGCCCAGGTAGAGGGTGGTCTCTGCGGCGGTGCGGCCGATCAGCCGATTTCCGTCCGCGTCGTACAGGTACTCCGCCGTGGTGCCGTCCGCATCGGTGACCTTCTCGACACGGCCTTCCGCGTTCCACGACAGGGTCTGGGTCTCACCGCCCAGCTGCCGTGACGTGGTGTTGCCGTTGGCGTCGTAGCCGTACTCCTCCAGCGACCGGACACCCGGCGCGTCCTGCACCACCTCGGTGACCGCGTGCGGCTGGGTCTCGGAGTAGCCGTAGGTACGGGTGGTGTCCTGCTCGTGCAGGGTTTCGGTCAGCCGGTTGCCGACCTCGTCGTAGGTGTAGGAGTGGTGATACGGCGCGGGGCCGCCGATCGTGGCCGCGCTGCCGTCCTCCGCGCAGCCCTGCGCTCCCTGGGTCCACGCCTCGGTCAGGCGGCGCAGGTAGTCGTAGCCGAAGCACTGCACGTCCGTACCGGTGCGGGAGACGTCCGCGATGGACTGGACGTTGCCGGCGGGGTCGTAGGCGTAGGTCTCGTGCCGGTCGACGCCCGGCTGGTTCTCACGGTCGACACGGGCGGTCTTCAGGCGCTGGGTGCCCCACTCGTAGGTGTTGGTCGCCCACACCTTCGGCCCGTTGTTCCGGGAGAGTTCGAACTGCAACGGCTTCCCGGTGAGGCTGTAGTTGGCCTCGGCACGCAGACCTGTCTGGCTCAGCGTGGTGGACGTCTGCCTGCGTGTGCCGTCCTCGTACGCGAAGGACACCCCCTGCCCGGGCAGATTTCCGGCCGCCGGAAGCGTCATGCCACGCGTCAGCCCGGAGGCCTCGTACTCGACGCTCGACACGTAGGAGCCGGCGAGGGCCCCCTCGGTCTGCGGGACAATCACTACGGAACGGGTGGACCGGTAGAGCTGGTCGTACTGCACCAGCCTCGTCGTGTAGGCCTGGCCGTTCTCCCAGCGTGTGGAGCTGGCCAGCCTGCCCTTGGCGCCGTTGACCGTGTCGAAGACCCATTCCGCGCGCAGCGGCCCGCTGTCGTCGTCCTCACGGATCTGCGTGCGCCGTCCCAGGCCGTCGTAGACGTAGGCAAGAGTGTCGCCTGCCTCGTTGGTGGTGGAGAGCTTCTGGCCACGGTCGTCGTAGGTGTGGGTGACGGTGCCCGCGTCCGGGTCCGTGCTGGAGATCTGGCGGCCGAGCTGGTCGTAGGTGTACGTCCACCGGTTGCCGGCCGGGTCGGTCACGTCCGCGAGTTCGCCGTGACCGGTGTACGCGTACCGCGTGGTGTCGTAGGAGGCGCTTGCCGTCGGTTCGTGGTGCTGGCGCAGCTCGGTCAGCTGCCCCCGGGCGTCGTTGAGCGTGGTGGTGGCCGTGCCGCCGACCGGGGGGATCACTGTGGTGCGGTCGCCGCCGTGCAGGGTCCTGGCGAGGGAGAGCACCTTGCCGCCGTCGCCGTCACCGGCCATCAGGCGGGATTGGGTCTCCCGGCCCACGCCGTCGTACGTGTGACGGGTCTGGGACTCCACCGTGGATTCGTCGGACGGCAGGAAGAGTGACGCGGACGGCGCGCCCGCGACGTAGTAGGAGGCGAAGGTCTTGCTGGTCAGGCCGCGCTCGTCGTAGAAGGCGTCGGTGAGCAGGCGGCCGCCGTCCGGCCCGGGGTTCTGGGTCTGGCGCTCGCGGAGGAATCCGTCGTAGATGACGTACGAGGTGTCCTGGACGCCCCGGTTGCCGATCGTCTTCGTGCCGACCGCTACGGGCTGCCCCTCGACGATGCGGTAGGTGAATTCGTAGCTCGGGAGCGTCGTGGTGGACCGGTCCGGCAGCCACACCTTCGTGGAGCGGCCGAGCGCGTCGTGTGTCAGGTGGGTGATCTTGCCGTTGGCGTCGGTGACCTTCAGCGGCATCCCTCGGGCGGGATCGATGTCGGTGACCGTGGTCATCGCCGAGGAAGCCACCCCGGTCTTCGCGGGCGGGGTGGTCTCGGTGACCTTCGTGGCGAAGCCGGTGGCCGGGCTGTACACGGTGGTGGCGGTGCGGCCGTCAGTGCGCGGCGTGCGCTGGGGGGTGCCGCTGCCGGTGACCGTGACGTCGGCGGCCAGGTCGGTCGCGGTGAGCGGCCTGCCGTAGCTGTCATGGGTGGCGCCGGATTCGACGTAGGTCGCCGTGGTGCCGTTGTGGTCCTTCAGCTCCGCCGTCCCGGTCACGGAGCCGAACGCCGGGGTCTCGCCGTAGGCCTTGCCGTCGTAGGCGTAGCGGGTGTCGGAGATGACGTCCGAGCTGCGGTCAGGTGTGGCGGAGCAGCGGACGGAGAGGCTTTCCTCGCGGGACGGCAGGTCGAGGAGGTTCTTCGCCGTGTTGGTGGCGTAGGTGGTGCGGGTGCACCGGTCGTCCGTGGTGGTGCTGGTGTCGCCGCGGTCGTCGACCCGGGTGAGGCGGCCGGCGACGGTGTCGTAGGACAGGTACTGCTCGCTGGTGCGCCACTGGCTGCCGGCGCCGTCGTCGAGCGAGGTCCAGGTCTTGGTGTGGGCGGTGCCGGTGAAGTGGGCGGCGAGCGTTCCCCAGTCCCGCACCTTCTTCGCGGTCTCGTGGTGCCAGGGGCGCGAGACGGTTTTCTCCAGAACCTTGCCGTCGACACCGCTGAAGGTGACGGTCTTGTACGCGAAGCCGGCGGCCGAGGCGTGGTCAGTGAGGGGATCGCCCTCGCCCGCGCCGAGCGTGACGGTCACGGTTTTCTTTCCGCCGCTTTCGTTGCGGCGGTCGCCGTCCATGCCGCGCAGGAAGTAGGAGTCGGACTGGGAGATCATCCCGTCCGTACCCTGGCCGCCGGTCCGGACCCGGACGTGGCCGTAACCCCGCCACTGGGACCAGGTCTTCTCCTCTTCGGGGACCAGGCCGCTGCCGTCGTCATAGTGCCAGGCGGCGCCGCCCAGATAGCTGTAGCGGGTCACCTCGTCCGGCGCACCGCCGGTGCGGTCGGTAGCGGTCATCGCGGTGACCACGTACTTGTTGAACCACTGCATGTCCGGGTCGTGCTCGGGTCCGCCGGCCAGGTTCTGCGGGAAGCAGCGGGTGGTGTTGGTCTCGGGGGTGGGCAGGCTGGAGGGCTTGCAGGCCGGGGCGGAGTACTCGACGTCGATCTGGCCGCCGGCCTCGTCCGCCACCGAGGACAGCCGGGCCTTGATGAACGGGGCATAGCCGTCGCCGGTCTCGTCCATGCGGTTGGCGAGCTGGGTGTAGCCGAAGGTGGTCTTCGGCAGGGTGAGAGGAGCGGCGTCGGTGTGGCCGGTGTGCTGGACGCTGGAGAGCAGCAGCTGGTAGTCGATGTCGGCCGTGCCCCAGTGGTGCGCCAGCTTCCAGGAGTCCACCTTCTTCCAGGTGGTGCCGGTGCGGATCTGGGTGGTGACCTCGGTGAGGCGCTTGGTGGTCCAGAAGGTCGGGGAGAAGCGGCCGGAGTCGCAGTCCTCACTGGCCTTGCAGTTCAGGTCCCACGGTGTGTCGTACCAGTAGTGGGCGTTCTGTTCGATGTCCGAGCAGTCGGCACTGCCCCCGGGCAGGCAGCGGTCGCTGTTGGTGAACTGCACCCTGGCCAGGGGGTTCCCGGAGTAGAGGGTGTCCTTGTGCTGGCCGTACTCGATGCGGTCGAGGGTGCCGCCACGGGTGTAGCGGGTGTTCTTCTCCTCGTCGAGGAAGCGGCCGTAGGAGTTCTGTTCCTTGTTGTAGTAGTAGGTGACGGCGTTGCCGCGGGGGTCGACGACGTAGTCGAGGTTCCAGCGCCATGCCTGCTGGCACCAGGCGTCCTTGAGGGTGGCCGAGTGGCACGGGTCGCCGGAGTCGTTGCCGAAGACGGGGACCGTCCACGTCGAGTTGGTGACGGACCGGCCGGAGGACCAGCCGGGCAGCCGGTGGTAGCCGAAGTGGTACTGGACACCGGCGGAGGTGGTCACCCTCCAGTACTCGTTGTCGTTGTCCCCGTTCGCCCGTGCCGAGTCCTTCAGCAGCTCGACCTTGGTGCCGTCATCGTTCGCGAGCTTCCAGGTGTTGCTGCCGGCCGGGACGAGTTCCCCCGCGCTGCCGTTGAAGGAGAGGAACGCGTTGTCGTAGTCCCAGCACAGGTCGCCGACCTTGTGCCCGTCGTCGTTCTCGACGTCGTCGTATCCGCACGGCTTGTACTTTCGCTCGATGTAGCCGGGCCACAGGTCGAACCCGTCGCCCGCCCAGGAGCCCTGGTTGTTGGTCCCTCCGCTGCGGCCGTCGATGCTCCCGGAGGAGTAGGACAGGCCGACGTTCGGCGTCAGTCCACCGGGCACTTCCGGCACGGACATCTCGTGCGACCAGGTGAAGTCACCGGTGTTGAGGTCGGTGTCCCAGGTCGCTGACGGTGCCAGGTCCGTTGCCTTGTAGTCTCCGGACTCGCTCTCGGCTCCTGTCGTGACCGCCAGCACCACGGGCTGGGCGGAAGCGAGGGACACGCTGCCCGCCGTCAGCACCTGGCGCTCGGTGTCGTTCTCCGCCGCGATGGTGGTCCGCTCCTGGCACTCCGGCTTTTCGGGGCTGTCCAGTGCGCATGCGGGAAGCTCCACCAGCGTGAGCCGTGCGGCGTAGTTGCCGCCGAAGGAGTCAGCGAACTCCGAATAGTTGAGCGCCACGTCGGCCTGGGGCGGCTCAGCCGGCCGGAGCACTCCGGACTGCTCCGGCTCCCGGGCAGTGACCGTGATGACCGGGCCTTCCGTGCCCAGGGCGGCGCCGGCCTGCTCGTCCAGGAGCGCGACATCGGCGGTCACGGCCTGGCCGTCCCCGGTGAGGGTGAGGGGCAGATCACCGGCCGCGGCGGGAAGCGTGATCGCCGATGCGGCGGGCAGCGCGACCTCTGCTGTGCCGGGCTCCGGCCACTCAGCCCGCGGCTCCCCCGGCGGGCTGCCCTTCTCGGTGTTCCGCTGCTTGACCTGGAGTCCGTCCCGCCCTTCGACCGGCTCCTCGGAGTCCGGCCGGTCGGGCCGGCCGCTGTCCGCCGCCGCCGACGGCATGGCCGAGGTCTGCAGCAGCGTGACCACCATCATCGCCGACAGCCCGAGAGCCAGCTGACTCCGCAGCCGCCTCGTCGTTCGCCGTGCTCTGCCTGTCCCGCTCATGTATGCCTTCATCCTCAGTGACCACGCCAGCCCCGCCCCAGCACGACTGACAAGCTTGGAAAGACTTCGAACACGCAGGCCCGCGGGAGAGGTGCACCCGGGCTTCACACCGGACGCACCACTCCCG
>NZ_JAQKPV010000059.1 GCF_028200735.1 Streptomyces sp. ACA25 | reverse complement strand
GGCGACAGGACAGGCGTCGGCCGGGAGAGCCGCGGCGCATGGGGGAGGGATGCACGCAGGGCGAGTTGCGGCTCGTCGAGCGCGAGGGCGGCCGGCAGCGCGGCCAGGGAGTCGGGGTGATCGATGTCCACGAGGACGATCCGGTCGGGGTGCTCCGACTGTGCGGACCGCACCAGCCCCCAAGCCGCCGCAGCGGCGGGCGCGGTGATCCTGTCACCCGGGAGGCAGACCACGGCGCCGGTGGTCACGAGCACAAGCCGCCGGTCGGCGGCGGGGTCTTCCGCCAGGTACTCCTGGAGATACCGCAACGCGCGGTGGGTTGTTTCGTGCAGTTCGCCGTCGTGCAGCCACACGGCGACAGTGCCGTCTGCTTCGCGCTCCGACCAGTCCCGCACGGGCAGGGCGGGGCCGGCAGCGGCCTCGTCCAGGGGCAACGGGGTCCAGGTGACGCCGAACAGCGCGTCGGCGGCCACGGAGGACCGGAGTCGGCCCGCGTCGACCGGTCGCAGAGTGAGCGCATCGACCGAGGCGACGGGAGCACCCGTCGGATCTGCTGCCAGCAGCGCCACGGTGTCGGGGCCGACAGCGGTCAGACGGACGCGCAGCCGGTCGGCTCCCGCGGCATGCAGTGACACTCCTGCCCAGGAGAAAGGAAGGCGTGCGGTGGCCGTGCCTGTTGCGTCATCGAGGACACCACCGAGACCGAGGCCGTGCAGGGCCGAGTCGAGCAGTGCCGGATGCAGCCCGAACCCGGCGGTGTCGGCGTTCCCGGGCAGCGCGACCTCGACGCACAACCCTTCGGGCGTACGCCAGGCCGCGTGCAGGCTCTGAAAGACCGGGCCGTAGGCCAGGCCCACGGCGTTCAGTTCCGGGTAGAGGTCTGCGACATCGAGCGGCTCGGCGCCGGCCGGCGGCCACACTGTCAATGGCGCGGGATGCGAGGCCGGAGTCGCGCTGAACAGCCCTTCGGCATGACGGGTCCAGTCCTGTGCGTCGCTCTGCCGGCCGTACACGCGCACCGGACGGCTGCCGTCGGGGTCTGCCGGGCCCACCACGACCTGGAGGGTGGCGGGCAGGATCAATGGGGTCTCGATGGTCAGTTCATCCAGGCGGGTGGCACCGGCCTCGGCTCCCGCACGCAGCGCCAGTTCGACCAGCGCGGTGCCCGGCAGGACGATCTGATCGTGGACGACGTGCTCGGCCAGCCAGGGGTGTGCTGTGGGCGTCAGGCGTGCGGTGAACAGGTGCCCGGTTCCGTCGGCGAGAGGTACAGCCGCGCCGAGAAGAGGGTGATCGGCTCCTGCGATCCCGGCAGCGGTGAGGTCACCGGCCGCGGGGCGTGGCAGAACCCAGTACCGCTCGTGCTGGAAGGCGTAGGTGGGCAGATGGGTACCTGGGCCGGGGAGCGACCCCGCCCAGTCCACGACGACACCGCGGACGTACAGGTCCGCCACGGCCCGGAGGAACGTCTCGGCCTCGGCCTGCCCCGGGCGCAGCGTGGGGGCGG
>NZ_JAQKPV010000058.1 GCF_028200735.1 Streptomyces sp. ACA25 | reverse complement strand
GAGGGCCGAGGCGAGGGCGGACACGTCCGGACCGGTCGCGGTGGGACGGGCGTCAAGATCCACCAGGACGATCCGCCCGGGGTGTTCGGACTGCGCGGACCGCGTGAGTCCCCACACTCCGGCACCCGCCGGGTCGGGGACGGTGTCCCCCGACACGGCCTGCACGGCCCCGCGGGTCACCACGACCAGACGGGACTGGGCACAGCGGGGGTCCGCGAGCCAGGCACGCAGGTGCTCGAGCACGTCGGTCACACGTGCGAGGGCTGCCTCGCTGTCCCCGTCGGCGAAACCCTCGGGCCCGCACGCGGACAGCGCCACCCGGTCGGGGACCGGTCCGTCACCGATGAGGCCCTCGAGCGTGTCGGCGCGTCGGGCGAAACCGTCCAGTCCTGTCCCCAGGACCGCCGGCTCAGCGGGTTCTTCCTCCGCCGGGAAGACCGGAGTCCAGTCCAGGCGGTAGAGATCGTCAAGCGCCGGTCCCGCTTCGGCAGCCAGCGAAGGCGCTGGGCGAGTGAGGACACGGTCGACGGTCACCACGGGCCTGCCGCCGGCGTCGACGGCGAACACCGAGACTCCCTCGGCGCCCGGCGCGGGCGAGATCCGCGCACGCAGCGCGGTCGCCCCGGAGGCCCAGAGCGACACCCCCGACCAGGAGAAGGGCAGACCCGCCTCGCCCTTCCCGTCAAGCGCGGCCCCTGCCTGCAGAGCTGCGTCCAGCAGGGCCGGGTGCAGCCCGAACCCGTCAGCTTCGCGTTCGGGCAGGACGAGTTCGGCGAAGACGTCGGTGCCGCGGGTCCAGAGGGCGCGCACGCCGCGGAACAGCTCGCCGTAAACAAGGCCCGCGGACGCGAGGCGGTCATAGAGGTGAGCCGGATCGACAGGGGTGGCGCCCTCCGGAGGCCAGACGCCCGCCATTTCGGGCTCCTCACCGAACGCGCCGGCCCTGGGCGCCAGGACGGCCGTGGCGTTCCTGGTCCAGTCGCGGTCCGACCAGCCGCCGGGAGCGGCCGGGTCCTCGGGCCGGGAGTGGACCGTGAGTGACCGTCTGCCATCGGCACCGGCCGCACCGACCGACACCTGTAGCTGCACCGCCCCGTCCTCGGGCACCACGAGGGGGGTTTCCAGAATCAGCTCGTCGAGCCGTTCGGCACCCGCCTGTTCACCCGCGCGCACGGCCAGTTCGACGAAGGCGGTGCCGGGCAGGACGACCCGGCCGTGCACCACATGGTCGGTCAGCCAGGCCTGGACCGCCGGCGCCAGCCGTGCGGTGAAGAGGTACCCGTCGCCCTCCGCGAGGCCGAGTCCCGCACCGAGCAGAGGATGACCGGTGACACCGAGTCCGGCGGAGGTGACATCTCCGGCCCAGGAGATGCCGGTCGGCCAGTAGCGGTCCCGCGCGAAGGCGTAGGTGGGCAGGGCCACGCGCCCGCCGCCCCGGCCCGCGAACAGGGCAGCCCGGTCGACGGTCGCCCCGTGGCTGTGGAGCACGCTCAGAGCGCGCAGCGTCTCAGTGCTGTCC
>NZ_JAQKPV010000057.1 GCF_028200735.1 Streptomyces sp. ACA25 | reverse complement strand
TGCGTCCACGAGGCCGGTCGGGACGGCGAGCGGCAGCTGCTCCCGGTCGTCCTGGCCGTCGTCCTGCTGCGGGGTCCAGGGGGCAGGGGTGGTGGCCGACTTGTTCGCTGTTGCCGTGGTGGTGGTGTCCGTCATGCCCTCTCTGCACCTCATCGCCCCACCCGCGCACGGCGGTTCACTCAGCCTCGCCACCGGCATCACGCGCCGCGCCCTGTCGGTGAACCGCCCCCCACCAGCAAGTTGCCAAAAGGTAACCCCACGTGTATATTTGGCATATGACGTCTACGGAGCGCGACTTGCGCGACACGATCGCGGCCCTGCTGCGGGCGACCGGTGAACGGCACGCGGACCTCGCTGACGCTCTGGGCATCGTCCGCAGCCAGGTCTCCCGCAAGCAAGCCGGTACCCGCCCGTGGTCTCTGAAAGACCTCCACCACCTGGCCGCTCACTACGGCATGGGACCGGCCGACCTGCTGTGCGGGATGGACCACGCCGTCCGCCGGCTCCCCGAACACCGCCGCGCCGACACCATCGGCGGCACCCGAACCACCCTCCCCGCCGCCGAGGAGACGCGATGACCTCCGCCGACCCGGACCCGATCGAGGCCCTGCTCGCCCAGGCCGACCCCCTCCCTGACCCCGCCGAACGGGCCCGGCTGCGCACCGCCGGAGGGCTGTCCCGCACCCAGGTCGCCGCCGCGGTCGGTATCGCCCCGGGAACCCTCGCGAAGTGGGAGGCGGGGGAGACCACCCCCACCGGAGAACACCGCGCCACCTACACCCGCCTCCTGCGAGGGCTCGCCGACCGCTACCCCGCCCCCGCACCGCCGCAGGAGTCGCCCGCAGCCCCCCACTCCGCCCCGGCGCCACCTCCGGCAGCCACTGCCGCGCCCGAGAGCCCAGCAGCCCGGCAGGCCCGTGCCGCGCACCACCGGCACCAGAACCGGCCCAAGACCACCACCGCGGAACAGACCCGCTCCGAACTGAGCGAGAAGATCACCGCGGCTGTCGTCACCGAGCTGGAGCGCGCCGGCGGGGACGCGGACGCCGCGACCCAGGCCTTGATCAAGCGCGCGATCCCGGACGTCATGGCCCTGTTCGCGGCGACGCGGCGTACGGCCCGCTACGAGCACACCTCCTACCCGGCGCTCCCGCCCATTTTCACCAAGCCCAGCAAGCGGGAGGCGGATCTGGTCTGGGAGGCCCGCCCCTCCTGGCGGCACCCCGGACTGCGCCGTACCCCGGACGGCGAACTCACGGTGACCGCGCTGGACGTCAACGCCGCGTACCTGTCCGCGTTCAAGACGTGGCTGCCGATCGGCCGCCTCGAGCACCAGTTGGGAGGTGAGCACGACCGCAAGCGGGCCGGGGTCTACCTCATCGACCCCCCGGCCTGGCGGCACACGAACGGCCCGAGCCCGCTGGGGGACCGGGAGGAGACCGGCCCGCTGTGGATCACCGAACCCACCATGCGCCTCCTGCTCCGCATCGCCGGCCCGAAATACGGCCTGATCGACGCCCCACCACGCATCCACGAATCGTGGACCTCCGGCGCCACCGAAACACTGCTGGACTCCCTCCGCCAGCTCCTCGCCGACGCCCGCACCGACGCCATCGCGGCCCGGGACGACATCACCCTGACCTATGTG
>NZ_JAQKPV010000056.1 GCF_028200735.1 Streptomyces sp. ACA25 | reverse complement strand
CGGTGCACGGAGCAACGCGGCCCAGGGGTCGGCATCACCGTCGACGAGCAGTATCCGCTCCGGGTTCTCCGACTGCACACTGCGGAGCAGCCCCCACACGGCGGCTCCCGACGGGTCCGGCAGGTCGTCGCCCGGTTCTGCGGAGACGGCACCCCGGGTGAGCACGACGAGGGTGGCGTCCGTGTCGTCGCGGGCGAGGAATTCCTGCACCGCCGTCAGCACCGCGGTCACCCTCGCGTCGGTCTCCTCGTCCTCGGCCGGGCCGGTCGGCGCGGCCGAGGACGGCGCCGAGGTGACCAGGACGAACCCGGAGGGCGCCGAGGCCACGTCCGCCACCCGTACGCAGTCGGCACCCAGCGCGGCGAGTCCCGCCGCCGCGCCGAACGGGTCGTGGCCCACGACCGCCCAGGTACCGGAAGGCACCCCGTGGTCCGGGGCGACACCGGTGGCCGGGAGCCAGTCGAGTCGGTACACGGGCCGGGTTCCGTCGGCCGGTCCGTCGAACTGGCTGACGGCCAGGGGTCGCAGCACCACGTGTTCGACCCTGACCACGGTCCGGCCACCGGGGTCGGTGGCCAGCAGCGTCACGCCGTCGGCTCCTCGCGGTGACAACCGCACGCGCAGTGCAGTGGCACCGGAGGCTGCGAGAGTGACTCCGGACCAGGAGAACGGCAGGGCAGGGGGTTGGGCCGGCCCGTCGGTCGCCCGGGCGGCCAGCGCATGGAGGGCGGCGTCGAGCAGTGCGGGATGCAGGCCGAAACGCGCGGCGTCCGCGTGCGCCGAGTCGGGCAGCTCAACCTCTGCCCATACATCGTCACCCGCCCGCCAGGCGGCGCGCACGCCTCGGAACGCCGGACCGTACTCCAGTCCCGCCCCGGCCAGGGCCGGGTAGAGGCCGTCGACCTCGACGGGCTCAGCGCCGGGCGGCGGCCAGGACAGGTCCGGAGCGACGTCGGGGCCTGCGGCGCGGAGAGTGCCGGAGGCATGCCGGGTCCACGGCCGCTCGGACCAGCCGGTGTCGTCCGCGGTGCGGGAGTGGACCACGATGTCACGGCGGCCATCCGGGTCGGGGACACCGACGAGGACCTGGAGCTGAGTGGCATGCTGCTCGGGCAGCACCAGAGGGGCGTGCAGCACGAGTTCATCGACGACCCCGCACCCGGCCTGGTCCCCCGCCCGCACGGCCAGTTCGACGAACGCGGTACCGGGCACCACTGTCCGGCCGTGCACCCGGTGCTCGGTGAGCCAGGGATGCGTCCGCGCGGACAGCCGGGCGGTGAACAGCAGGCCACCGTCATCGGCAAGTTCGACCCCCGCGGCAAGCAGCGGATGACCGGTGTCACCCAGCCCGGCGAAGACAACGTCGCCCGGGTGGCCCGAGGCAGAAGGCCAGTACCTTTCGCGGGCGAAGGCATAGGTGGGCAGGTCGACGCGACGGCCGCCCCACTGGTGGGCCTGTCCGGCCCAGTCAACGGGGACGCCGTGGACATGCAGTGCGGCGAGAGCGCGCAGCAGAGTTCCGGTCTCCTCGCGGCCGGTGCGCAGCGCGGGAACCGCGACGGCGTCGTCGGTGACACCCTGGGCCAGGGCAGACAGGGTTCCCTCGGGTCCCAGTTCCAGGAACACGGGCGTCCTGCCGCTCGTGGTGAGGGCGTCGGCGAAGCGGACGGGTTCACGGACCTGGCGGACCCAGTACTCCGGGGTGGCCGGGTCAC
>NZ_JAQKPV010000055.1 GCF_028200735.1 Streptomyces sp. ACA25 | reverse complement strand
GAAGAGGGCATCCATGTCCCAACCCCGGTCATTGGGGACGCGGCCCACGACGTCGGCCTCGTTCAGCACCAGATCCCACAACTTCTCGGGGGTGTCCGCCCCGCCTGGGTATCGGCAGGCCATTCCGACAATCGCGATGGGCTCGTCGATGGAACTCTCCGCGGCGACCACCGGGCGAATGCCGGGGCGTTCTCCTGTGAGTTCGGCGTCCAGCAACTTCGCCAGCGCGGCTGGGCTGGAGTGGTCGAAGACGACGGTGGACGGCAACTTCAGACCGGTGGCGGCGTTCAGGCGGTTGCGCAGTTCCAGCGCGGTGAGCGAGTCGAAGCCAGCGGCCTTGAACGCCTTGGCGGGGGTGACGGCCTCCACCGTCTCGTGCCGCAGGACCGCTGCCGCCTCCGCGCGTACGAGCTTCAGCAGGAACTGCTGTCGTTCCGACTCGGACATGGCCTTGACGCGTTGTGCGAGATCCGACATCTGTGTGAGTTCGTCGTCCTCCCGGGCCTCCAGCGCACGCCGCGCCTCGGGTATGCCCTCGAAGAGAGGACCGGGTCGGAGCGCGGCGGAACGCGGGGCGAATTCCGGCCAGTCGACGTCGGCGACGGTGACCCAGGTGTCGTCACGGTCAAGGGCATGCTGTAGCGCCGTGATCCCGTGGTCGGGGTCCATGGCCGTGATGCCGTGGCGGTTGAGGTTCCGCTCGCCGGCTCCCTCGGCCATGCCTCCGCCGCCCCACAACCCCCATGAAACGGAGGTGGCGGGGAGTCCTGCCGCGCGGCGGTGTTCGGCCAGCGCGTCCAAGCAGGCGTTGGCGGCCGCATAGGCCGCCTGTCCGCCGTTGCCCCAGACTCCAGTGGTCGACGAGAAGAGGACGAAGGCATCCAGTGCAAGATGCTGGGTGAGTTCGTGGAGGAGAATTGCCGAAGCGGCTTTCGAGCGCAGTACGTCGTCGCAACGTTCCAGGGTGAGGGTGTCGATCACCCCGTCGCCGAGCACGCCGGCCGTGTGGAAGACGGCGGTGGGCGGTTGAGCCTGAAGGAGGGCGGCCAGGGCCTCGCGGTCGGAGACGTCGCAGGCTGCCACGGTCACATCCGGCCCGAGGGCGCGCAGTTCAGCCTCCAACTCCGTCGCCCCTGGGGCCTGTGTTCCTCGGCGGCTGGTGAGAACCAGGTGCTCGGCTCCGTTGCGGGCCAGCCAGCGGGCCACATGAGCACCGAGAGCGCCAGTGCCGCCTGTCACCAGGACTGTTCCACGGGGGCGCCATTCTCTGCGCGCAGTACCTCCGGCCCGCATCACCCGGCGCCCATAGGCCCCGGAGTCGCGTACCGCGACCTGGTCCTCGTCCGACGCACCGGTGAGGGCGTGGGCCAGCCGGTCCAGTACCCGCGCGTCCGGTGTTTCCGGGAGGTCGATGGATCCGCCCCAACGTTCGGGGAGTTCAAGCGCGGCCACCCGGCCGAAGGCCCACACCTGAGCGCCGCCCACATTCGGCACCTCGCTCGGTGTCACCGCTATCGCGCCACGGGTGACGTTCCACAGAGGCACCGCGGCCCCCGCGTCACCGACCGCCTGTACGAGCGCCAGCGATGCGGCCAAACCCAAAGTGACAGAGGGATACTGGGGATGGAGGCTCTCCACGAGTCCGAGCAGGGATACCACCCCGTTCAGGGGCGAGCCCTCGCCGGCTGCGGCAGCGAGCAGTTCAGCGAAGCGAGCACGGTCCGCGAGCGGATCCACAGCCAGCACCTCGGTCTGGGCACCTCGCCGGGCCAGCGCCGCTTCGAGGTTTGTGATCAGTTGCCTGGTGGCCTGGCGGCTTTCGGTATTGCTGATCGTGTCGGACTCGGTGGCGCATAT
>NZ_JAQKPV010000054.1 GCF_028200735.1 Streptomyces sp. ACA25 | reverse complement strand
GGCAGCCTGGGAAGGGTCGCTCACCAGCACGACCGCGCGATGGGACAGCGCGCTGCGACCGGTCGCCAGAGTGTGGCCGATGTCCACCGGAGAGACACCGTGCACACCGCGCAGACGCTCCGCCTGGGCTGCAAGGGCCGCAGGAGTATGACCGGACAGCAGCCAGGGCACCGGCACAGGCAGGTGATCGAGGTGGGCAGGCGCGGGCTCGTCGAGGCCGGCCCCGGGCGACGCGGGCGGATCAGCGAGCACGATGTGCGCGTTGGTGCCACTGATCCCGAAGGAAGACACTCCCGCCCGGCGAGTGCGGCCCGTCCGGGGCCACGGCCGAGTCTCGGTCAGCAGTTCCACAGCGCCCGCCGACCAGTCGACCGCGGACGAGGGCATCTCTCCGTGCAGCGAGGGGGGCAACACCTCGTGGCGCATCGCCTCGACGATCTTGATGACGCCCGCAACGCCGGAGGCAGCCTGGGTGTGTCCGATGTTCGCCTTGATCGAGCCCAGCCGCAGCGGCTCGTCCCGGTCCTGACCATAGACGGCAAGCAGTGCCTCGGCCTCGATGGGGTCGCCCAGGCGGGTTCCGGTGCCGTGCGCCTCCACAACGTCGACATCGGCGGGCGTCAGACCGGCGGCGGCGAGTGCGGCCCTGATGACACGCTGTTGTGACGGTCCGTTCGGCGCGGTCAGCCCGTTGGACGCGCCGTCGGAGTTCGTCGCGGAACCGGCAAGGACGGCGAGCACCGAGTGGCCGTGGCGACGAGCGTCGGAGAGCCGCTCCACCAGCAGCATGCCCACACCCTCGCCCCAACCGGTGCCATCGGCGGCATCGGCGAACGGCTTGCACCGGCCGTCCGCTGCGAGGCCGTGCTGCCTGCTGAACTCGACGAAGGCACCAGGGGTGGCCATCACGGTCACGCCACCGGCCAAGGCCAGGTCGCATTCGCCATTGCGCAGCGCCTGAGCCGCCAGATGCAAAGCCACCAGCGACGAGGAGCATGCAGTGTCCACCGTGACCGCCGGGCCCTCCAGACCGAAGGAGTAGGCGACGCGACCGGACATGATGCTCGCGGAGCCGCCGGTGGCGACGTGCCCCTCCAGTCCGGCGGAGTCGGCGAGGGTCAGCCGGGAGTAGTCCTGCCCGTTCGTTCCGGCAAAGACGCCCGTGCGGCTGCCGCGCAGCGACCGCGGGTCGATGCCCGCATGTTCGCAGGTCTCCCAGGATGTCTCCAGCAGCAGCCGCTGCTGCGGGTCCATCGCCATCGCCTCGCGCGGGGAGATGCCGAAGAGTTCGGCATCGAACCGGCCGACATCGGTGAGGAAACCGCCCTGGCTCACGTAGGACGTGCCGGGTCCGTCGCCGGCGAAGAGCGCGTCGAGGTCCCAGCCGCGATCGGTGGGGAACGCGCCGATGACATCACGGCCTCCGGCTGCCACCTCCCACAGGGCGCCCGGGCCGGTCACGCCGCCGGGGTAGCGGCAGGCCATACCGACGATGACCACCGGGTCGTTGTCCACGGCCGCCGGAGCGGTGACGGCCGGGCCGCCGGCGTCGGGTTCCCCGAGCAGACCGGTGATGTGAGCGGCGAGCACGGCCGCCGTGGGGTGATCGAACGCGAGGCCCGCGGGCAGGCGCAGGCCGGTGAGGGTGGCCAGCCGGTCGCGCAGCTCGACCGAGGTCAGCGAGTCGAAGCCCAGGTCGGCGAAGGCCCGGTCCGCCGGGACCTCCTCGGCCGTGCGGTGGCCGAGCGCAGCAGCGGCCTCGGCGCGGACCAGGTCGGTCGCCACGCGGAGCCGCTCGCCCGACGGCAGGCCAAGGAGGCGTGCGGACAGTTCGGTGTCCTGGCCGGTTGTGGCACTGGGTTCGGCCCGTTCGACGAACTCGCCGAGCATGGGACTGGGCCTGCCGCTGGTGAAGGTGGCGCCGAACCGGGCCCAGTCGACATCGGCGACCGTCACGCAGGTGTCCCCCACGTCCAGTGCCCGGCCGAGCGCGGTGAGGGCGCGCGCGGGGGG
>NZ_JAQKPV010000053.1 GCF_028200735.1 Streptomyces sp. ACA25 | reverse complement strand
CTCCTCAGCCAGTACGGCCTGACCCTGGTCACCAGCGACAGCGGCCCCGGAGAGCCGGGCGAGCCCGGAGAGCCCGGAGAGCCCGGCGGAACCTGGTCGGCCGGCACCGCCTACCGGGTGGGCGACCGTGTCACCTACGGGAGCACCGAGTACCGCTGCCTGCAGGCACACACCGCCCAGTCGACGTGGACCCCACCGACCACGCCGGCCCTGTGGCAGCGCCTCTGAGCGCACGTCAGGCTCCCGCTTCCGTCCGGGCCACGCATTCCGGGCCCGGACGGAAACCGACCGGCCCCGGCGGTGAGAAGCGCCACGTGCGGGGGGCGCCGCCGGCGGCCGGGCCGGGCGGCAGAACGACGGCCCGGTGCTTCCCCATGCTTGCCCCGGGCTGGAAAATCCGTCTGCTGCCCGGCAGGAACGCCCTGCAACAGGACCCCTGTGCAGGGCCGGCGGACGGCCCGTCGCGTCCTCCCCGATGCGACGGGCCGTCATCCCGCCTTGTCACCCGCGACCCGGGCCCCGTAGCTTCCGCATATGGATCTCGAGCTCCGGCATCTCAAGATCATCAGAGCGATAGATGAGGCGGGCAGTCTCACCCGGGCTGCGACCACCCTGGGGCTGGCGCAATCCGCGCTCAGCGCACAACTGAAACGCATCGAGCGCGCACTCGGCGGCCCACTGTTCGAGCGCGGCCGGCACGGTGCGCGTGCCACGCCGCTCGGCGAGCTGGTGCTCGACCGCGCACGGGTCCTGCTGCCCGCCATGCGGGAGCTGCAGGAGGAAGCGATCCGGCTGGCCAACACGCTGGAGGACATCCCGCGTTTCCGGCTCGGGGGCACCCACGGCCCCCTGCTGGGCGGGCTGGTCGACCAGCTCTCGCACCTGCACCCTTCCGCCGCCATCAGCACCTACACCAGCTGGTCGGTGGACGAGATCAGCGAGCAGGTGACCTCCGGCCGGCTGGACTTCGCACTGATCGGCACCTGCGGGGAAAGCACGCCCCCGGCCGCCGACCAGCTGTCCTGGCGGACGGTCGGGAAGGATCCGATCTTCGTGATGCTCTCCGAGGACCACCCGCAGGCGAAGGAGCAGGAGATCGACCTCGGCGCCCTCTCGGGCGAGCAGTGGATCAACGCCCCGGGCGACGGCTGTTTCGAGGACTGCTTCAACGCCGCCTGCGCCCGCGCCGGGTTCACTCCGGTCTCCGTCTACGAGATGGACACCTCGGCGTGTGTGCACCTGGTGCAGGCGGGGCGGGCGGTCGCGATGTGCCGGGCCACCTTTCCCCCCACACCGGGCATCGCCACCGTCCCCCTGGCCGGGGCCCCGCTGAGCTGGCGTCACCTGATCGGCTGGCACCCCGCCGCGACGGCAGCCGGGGCGGCACCCGCGGTGCTGCTGCACGCCCGGCAGGTGCACCGGGAGGCGGTCCGACGCAATCCCCGCTACACGGAGTGGCTGGCAGCCAATACGTCGTACAACACGACCTCCTGACAGACGGGCACAGCCGCCCGGCAGCGCACTCCGGCGGTCCGACCGGTGCGCGATATGGGGTGAAGGCTCACATCCTTCATTCCATCGCATCACAAGAGGTATCGATTGACAGGTACACACAGTGCCGTGGCCACCGCTAGTTTCTCCTGCGTATCCCCCCACAACACAAGGAGAACAGCATGCGTCACCAACGTCGTATCGCGTTGGGCTCAATGCTGGCGGCCACCGCCCTGGCACTGACCACGATGCCCGCACTCGCTGCCGATGAGGCAACCTTCTCCGCCGCGGCCGAGAAGGCCGCTGAAGAACTGCCCGCAGGAATGCTGGCAGCGATGGAGCGCGACCTCGGCCTCACCACCGACGAAGCCAAGTCGCGTGTCATGCAGGAGCACGACGCCGCGGAGCTGAACGAGTCCCTCAGCGAGGGCCTCGACGGCTACGCCGGCTCGTGGCTGGTCGAGGGCACCTCCGACCTGGTGGTCGCCACCAGCGACCGGGCAGAGGCCGCCGACATCGCCAAGGCCGGCGCCAAGGCACAGGTCGTCGACCACAGCATGGCCGAGCTGGAGTCCGTG
>NZ_JAQKPV010000052.1 GCF_028200735.1 Streptomyces sp. ACA25 | reverse complement strand
TCAATGCTTCCTGGGAAGAAGGCCTGCACTTGCCCGTCGAACTGGCCGGCACCTATCTGCATGCGACCACTGGCGTGGAACGCGCCGCCCAGCGTGGTCGTGTCCACGGCGCGTCCGTTGACGTACAGCGTCAGGGTGTCCTTCTCAGCGTCATGCACACCGGTCAGGTGTGCCCACTCACCGTCCTGAGCCATGGCTCCGGCCGGCTGCATGGCCCGCACGGGATGAGCGTCCGGGCTGTTCGCGCTGTACTGGTTGAATGCCCAGCGGTCGAAGTGCCGCGAGTAGTAAAGAGTGAAGCCCGGCTTGTGTGTTCCGGCCTGGGAGGCGATGACGCCTCCCGAAGTGGCCGACTGTTTGTCCAGCCTCGCCCATGCCGAGACGGAGAAGCTTTGCCGGGTATTGATGACGCCCGCGGTCGTATGACCGTAGGCATCGACACCGTTGAGCCTCAGCGCGCGGCCATCAACGCCCTCCACTCCAGCAGCGACGTCCCCCTCATAGACGGCCGGCAGGTTGTCCGCGACCCCCGCAACCTCGTGGGAGCCGGCCGGTTCGTCCAGGGAGAAAACGGCCATGGCAGGCCGGCCGGGCGCCTCACGCACTCGCTGCTTGTTGTAAAGCTGCTCGACTCGGGTGCCCTCCGTCACCATTGCATAGTCGAACAACTGCACTTCATCGATGGCCCCAGGAAAGAATGCCTTCACTTCGCCGCTTCGCTGCGCGGCCCCGATGAGCGTCTCGTTCTGGGCACTCCATCCGCCTGAGAAGGCTGTTTCACCCGCGAAGCTTCCATCGACGAAGAGACGTATCCTTCCGCCGTCGTATGAGGCGAGGAGATGGGTCCATCTGCCCACAGTGACCGGGGCATCGGCCAGCACCCGGGCACGGCTGGTGTCCGCCGGGTCGTCGGCGTGGTGCTGCAGGACTGCCCACTGGTCGAAGTGTCCCGAGTAATAGAGCGAGAAGCCGGGGTGGTGCACACCTGCCTGCTCCAGCACTACTGCCGAGTCATTCCCCTTCTCATCCAGCCGTGCCCAGGCGGAGACGGTGAAGGGCTTGCTGGTGTCGGCGACGTGGCCGTCGACTACCGCGTGACCCGTCGTGCCATCCAGTTCCAAAGCCGTGCCCACCGTGCCGGCGGCACCCAAGGTACCGCCGCCCTGCAGCACGGCGATGTGTTCCGGTCCCACGGCACCGGCCTGCTGCGCTCCGGGGCCTTCATCGAAAGCCCATACGGCGCGGGCGCCCTGACCCGCGCGCACCCGGTACTGGTACGTCCGCACCTCAGAAGCATTACCCGCTTGGTCAAGTGCCTGTGCGGTGATGAAGTGCACGCCGGGTTTCTCAGGCAGCACCTGAACCGTCTGTGGCGCCCCGCTGGTGGTCGCGATCTGCTGAGTGGGCAGTGGATCTCCGTTGATGCCGAAGCGATAACGGTTGACGTCGCTGTCTGCTGCCGTCAGCGTGAAAGCTCCGTACTGCCCCACACCGTCGAGCCAAGCATCGTTCGAGTCGGATGGGTCCGACTGCCGATAGCGAGTCGAAGAGATCTCGGGCGACTCCGGGATCGTCGTATTCACGAGGAAGTAGCAGGGCGATGCGTCAACCGACGACCACGGCCCGTAGTTTCTGCCGTCATAGGCACGCGCGTACAGACGCAGAGTCGTATTATGCGGAATGCTCGTAGGGAGGGTCATGGCGAATGCTGACCCCGAACGCTTGGCAGTGGTGAGCGTGGAATCCCACACACCGGTGCCCCACCGCACGCGGAGCTGGAGCCGCACGTTGTCACCGTCAGGGTCGGTCACGTTGGCGGCATACACCTTCCCCAGCGTGCGCACATGCGCCGGTCTGGTCGACGGCTTGCAGGTACCTCCGTACTCCATCGTCAGCTGTGAGGTCTTGATCTTCCGTGGCGGCCTGTTGTATTCCACCCGCAGGTGGGCGTCGTAACGGAACCGCTTCCAGTGCAGGTTGCTGCTTTCGTTGCCCGCCTTGAGACCGAAGGTCATGGTGGACCACTTCTTGTCCGCTGCCTCCTGAACAGCGGACCCGACAGTGAACTCAGCGTCCCCAGCGGGTTTGCACCCCAGGTCCGGATTTCCGCCGTAATTGAAGTGCGCCGTG
>NZ_JAQKPV010000051.1 GCF_028200735.1 Streptomyces sp. ACA25 | reverse complement strand
GAAATTTCTCCCGGGAAGAATGACTTCACTTCGCCGCTGTACTGACCGGCCCCAATTTGCACGTAGCCATTAGCGTGGAAGGCGCCACCCAGCGTGGTTGTGTCTGTCTTCCGCCCATTGACGTAGAGCGTCAAAGTGTCCTTGTACGTATCGTGCACACCGACCAGGTGCACCCACTCATCCCCCCGGGCCGAAGTTCCAGCGGGCTGCATGGCACGTACGGGTGTCGCGTCCGGGCTGTTGGAGCTGTACTGATTGAAGGCCCACCGGTCGTAGTGCGACGAGTAATACAGCTCGAAGCCAGGCCGATGACTCGCCACTTGGGTGGCGATGATTCCGGCGGTGTCGGCCTTGGTCTTGTCCAGCTTTGCCCAGGCGGAGACGGCGAAGTTTCGACCGGTGTTCAGATGACCGGCGGTCGTCCAGGCGTAGGCGTCTGTGCCGTTCAGCCGCAGAGCGTTGCCGTCCGGTCCGGGAACGCCGGGGTCCGCTCCACCCTCGAAGACGGCGGGTAGCGCATCAGCCGCTGCGGAGACTTCGGTAGCCCCAGCCGCTTCATCGAGGTCGAGCAGTGCGACCGCCGGTCGTCCGGTCGCATGGTGAATGCGTTCCTTATTGTAGAGCTGGGCCACCTGGGTGTTGGCAGACCTCATGACATGGTTGAAGATCTGCACCTCATCAATCACGCCGGGGAAGTAGTGGCCAGGCTGCCCATTGTGCTGGCTCGCTCCGACCTGCACCTCGCCACGGGCGTTCCATGGCTCGGAGTAGTCCACGTGACCGGCAAGTTGTCCGTTCACGAAGAGTCGCAAGCGCTCATGAACCGGATCGTGGGACCCCACCAAATGGGTCCATTCGCCGATCTT
This sequence comes from Streptomyces sp. ACA25, assembly GCF_028200735.1. Lineage (GTDB taxonomy): Bacteria > Actinomycetota > Actinomycetes > Streptomycetales > Streptomycetaceae > Streptomyces. Next base: position 1,270 of record NZ_JAQKPV010000051.1, on the reverse strand, counting down.
GACTTCGGTATCAGCCAGTGCGCGAGCCGTACGGGTATCGGCCGGATCATCATTCCGGTACTGATTGAAAGCCCACTTGTCCTGCGCTGCCGAGTAGTAGAGCTCGAAACCTGGGCGATGAATGCCGGCCTGAGTGGCGATGATCGCCGCACGCCCGGGCTTCTCGTCCAGCTTCACCCATGCGGACACCGTGAACGACCGGTTGGTATCAACCACCGGCTCACTTGTGGCTACGTATCCGGAGGAACCGTCCAATTGCATGGCTGTGCCAACGACTCCGTCGACCGCGAAGTCGGCCGCACCGTGCACGGTCGCGACCCGCTCAGGTACCGCCGCCTCAGCCTGCGTGGCTCCGGTTCCCTCATCCAGCGCCCAGGTAACGCGTTGCTCCCGCCCTGCCCCGACCCTGAACTGGTAGGTGCGGATCTCCGAGAGGTTACCTGCGCCATCAACCGCCTGCGCGGTAAGGAAGTGCAGTCCAGGCTTCTCCGGAAGTGCCCTGACCGTGACTGCCGCGCCGGAGGTCGTACTTACCTGGTTGGCAGTGCTCGGATCGCCGTTGACACCGAACCGGTAGCGGGTGACATCGGTGTCCGAGGCCGCGAGCGTGAAGTCACCGTACTGGCCCACTCCGTTGTACCAAGGGTCTTCAGGATGTGCTGGATCGGAGGCGGGATACTGGCCCGAGGTGATCGTGGGGGCCTGCGGGATCGACGTGTTGTGGACGAAGTGACACGAAAAGCCAGACGATGACCATGGCCCGTAATCATGCCCGTCGTAAGCCCGGACAGACCATCGCAGGGTTGCGTTCTGCGCCAGCGAGTTCGGCAGGTTGACCGCAAAGCTGGACCCCGACTTCTTCGCTGTTGTCAGACCCGAGGTCCACACCTGTTCGGATCCCTGGAAGATGCGGAACTGTACCCGGACTGAATCTCCGTCCGGGTCGGTGACATTGTTGGCGTAGATTTTTCCCATCGTCCGCACGTGGACGGGTGCTGATGAGGACTTGCACGCGCCACCGTATTCCATGGTGAGCTGCGAGGTCTTGATCTGCCGGGGCGGGCGGTTGTACGACACGCGCAGGTGGGCATCGTAACGGAAGCGCTTCCAATGGAGATTACTGGTTTCGTTGCCAGCCCGCAGCCCGAAGGTCATCGTGGACCACTTCTTGTTCGCGGCCTCCTGTACAGCGGAGCGGATATTGAATTCGGCATCCCCTGCGGGCTTGCATCCCAGTTGCGGGTTGCCACCGTAATGGAAGGAGGCTGTC
>NZ_JAQKPV010000050.1 GCF_028200735.1 Streptomyces sp. ACA25 | reverse complement strand
TGTACTCGTTGTTGGGGTTGAGTTCGATGGCGCGGGTGAGGTCGGTGAGTGCTTGGTCCAGGTTCCCGGCCTCGTGGTGGGTGGTGCCGCGCCAGTGGTGGTTGTACTCGTCGTTGGGTTCGAGTTCGATGGCGCGGGTGTAGTCGGTGAGTGCTTGGTCCAGATTCCCGGCCTTGCGATGGTGGTTCCCTCGTGTCGCGTGCGTCAAGGCTCGTGCCGTATCGCTGAGGCTAGGCTCCTTGAGCAGTGCGCGTAGGGCTGCCAGGGGCTGGGGTTGGCCGGGTTCTGTGTCAGCGAGGGACTCGGACCAGGCGATCACTTCTTTGCTGCCGCTGTCATGGCCGGCCTGGCGGATGAGACGGACCCAGCGGTTAAGGGTTTCGACGTCTTCTCCGCAGGCGTGAATGCAGTCCTCCAGCACCGGCAGGCGTGCCTCGTAGGGGGCGCCGCACAGCCAGTGGTACATCTCTGCCGCCCGGTAGTCGCGCCACCGTTCGGTCTCCCAGCGGACCTCGACGTCAGGCAGCGTCACTTCGAGGTCGGTGCGCTGCTGGGCGTGGTGACCGGCCAGGACGGTGTGGCACTGACGCCAGTCAGCCGCTGACCGTGAACGCTGCAGTCGCAGGATCTGGTTACGGACCACGTCGTGGTAGCGGTAGCGGCCGCCATGGCTGGTGATGAACGGCAGCGACGCCAGCCAGCTCTCCGCACCACCGCCGGCGTCCGGGGCGATCAGAGCACGGTAGACATCACAGTCCACCTCCTGGGGGAGTGCACAGTCCAGGATGGCCCGCCGGCGTTCAGGATCGGCTTCCCACTTCAGGAACCGCTCGACCGCTGTCTCGGCAGGGTCGATCACCTCCCCGGGCTGGGCCGGGCGTGGCGTGGCGAGCATGTCCACCAGCACCGGAAGCCGGTCCGACAGGCTCAGCACCGTGCGGATCACCTCTTCGTCGACCACCCCGCGCCGGGCCAGAAGATCGCGGGCCTCCTCCTCGGTGAAGGCCTCCAGCAGCACCTCCTCCACGTACGGGCCCATCTCCCCCCACACCACAGGCGCCAGCCTCACCTGACCGGCTATCACCACAATGACCTTCAGCGGCAGGTCCCCGTACCGCTCACCCGCCACCAGATCACACAGCCACCGGTCCAGCGACGGACCGGTGCGCTCATAGACATCGAAGAACAGCACCACCCACGGACGGTCCCGCGCCACCTCGGTCAGATCACTCACAAAAACCGGCGTCAGCTCCCCGACCGGGTCAAGAACAAGATCCACATCCCGCCGCTCACGGGACTGATCCCGCAACTTCCCCGCACCACGCGCCAGCTGCTCAATCCCCAGCGGCATCCCCAGCGCCGCTCCGGTGACCGTGGCCGCGGCGTGCGCTGCCAGCTCGGCGCCGGGAGATCCCTCACCGCGCGGCAGCGCACGCTCGATCTCCCGCTGCCGCTGCCTGAGCTGGGCCAGGCGTTTGGTGAACGCCCCCATCTCCACCCCTTGACGGGACAGCTGATCAGCGGCCGCTTTCATCACCTCCAGCGGCCCGTGTACCTCGTCCCCGAGGAACACTGTCGAGGCCCGGGCCTCCTCGGCGTAGCCTCGCCACCGCCGCACCAGAGTCGACTTCCCAACCCCTGACTGACCGCGCACGTGAAACAGGCAGCGGTACTCCTCATCCTCCACCGTGCGCCGCAGGTTCGCCTCGAACACCGCCAGTTCCCCGCGCCGCCCCACGAAGCTCTGCCCCTGCTGCTGCCGAAACTTCTCCCGCCGGCTCATCGGCCTCGGCGCCATCAACCCCACCCCCACGAAGTGACTACTCCTCCAACAGCTACCAGCCACCACCATCCCTTGTCTGCCGGACGCCCACTACACCCCGCGCGGCCAGATGTGTGGTCATCCGTAGCCCCGCGCTCTGTCAGCGGCGGCGGTGTGGAGAGGGCTTCCGGGGCCATCCCCGCATGCGCGGGAGCGGGTCTCACCGTCGAAGCCGTGGTCCAGGTCCAGGTCGAGTTTCTCGCCGTCGAGTGGCCCGCCCACCAGCTGCACCGCGCGCCGCATGCCGCCGCCGGTCACAGGACCATCCCGGGCCGGTACCGGTTGCTCCAGGACGCGGCGGTGCGGGCGGGGTCCAGCGCCAGTGCCCCGGTGTCGATCCCGGTGCCCTCCAGTTCCTCGTCCAGCCGGTCCTGCAG
>NZ_JAQKPV010000005.1 GCF_028200735.1 Streptomyces sp. ACA25 | reverse complement strand
CGGCGAAGACACCTGCCCCACCGGCTGGAAGAGCTGCGTCGCCTCCTGGTGGAAGGCCGGAGGCACCGGCGGGGGGACCGCGGGCATGGGCGGCACACCCTGTCGCGGCAGCTCCGCCCGCGGCGGGGCTCCGGGCGCGGGCGGGGGCCCGTGCGGCGGGGCCGGCGGCGCCCCGGCCGGCCGGGGCGGCCCGGCCGGAGCCGCCTGTCCCGGGCCCTCCGGCCGCCGGTGCCGCGGGGCCGGCCGACGGCCCTGCGGCGGCTGCGACTGCTGCGGCTGCCCGGAAGCCCGGTACCCCTCCAGCGGCTCCGCCCGGACCCCCGGCCGGTCGGGACCCCAGTGCTGCCCCCAGGGCACTCCGGCGGGCGGCGCGGGAGCGGGCGCGGGCTCCTCCGGCCGCCGGGGCGCTCCCCACGGATCCCCGCTCGACGGCAGCACCACGCCTTCGCGCGGCGCGTCCTCGCGTCCGTTGTGGCTCGTCACCGGCCGGCTCCTCGTTCGCTTCGTGCGCTCCACGCGCCTCGTTGCCCAGCGCTGATCGCCGGGCAACGGTACCCGCTCCGGCGGCGGGTCGGCCACGGGACCGTTCGAGGGTCAGCGAACCGCGTCAGCCGGCCGGCACGGCTTCCCGGCTCTGCCAACGCTCGGTGAACTCCCTTACCGGGCGCTCTTTCTGATGGGGCGCAAGACCCGCGAGGAAACCGTCGAAGTACTCCGCCCCCCGGCCCGAGCGCAGCCCGCTCAGCAAGGATCCCGCCTCGGACGCGGTGGCACAGGCCTGCTCCAGCTCACCCTGCTGCAGCCGCGCCCGGGCCATCAGCAGCAGCCCGATGACGCGGCGCCTGGCCCGTTGCTCCGGGTGCCCCGCCAGCGCCTCGCCGGCCCGCTGCTGCGCCGCCCTGCCCTGCTCGAGCTCCAGATGACAGTGCGCCAGCTCGTCCGCGAGATAAGCGGCGTCGAAGTGCCCTATCCACGGGGGGTCCTCGTCGCTCTCCGGGGCGCAGCGCTCCAGAGCGGCGAGGGCCCGGCCGGCCGCACGGCGGCAGGCCTCCCCGTCCCCCAGCTGGGCGTGGCCACGGGCCTCGGCGGCCAGGAACATCGTCTCGGCGCGCGGCGTGACCCGGCCTCTGGCGCCCTCCTGGGCGGCCCGCGCCAGCTGCACCACCTCACGCGGATTACCCAGCCGGGCGGCGAGATGGCTCATCCCCGCGGCCAGCACGTAGCCGCCGAAGCCCCGGTCGCCGGCGGCCTGGGAGAGCCGCAGCGCCTGGATGTAGTACCGCTGGGCCAGACCGGGCAGCCCGGTGTCGACCGCCATGTATCCGGCGAGCTCGGTCAGCCGGGCCGCGGCCCCGAACAGCTCCCGGCCCACCGACTCCCGGTAGGCACCCGCGAGGAGGACGGCCACGACGCTGTCCAGGTAGTGCACGACCACCGGGCGGACGTGGCCGGATCCCCATCGCCGGTCCAGCGCCACCAGCGCCTCGGTGGTGGCCCGCACGGCGTCCACGTCACCGGGACCCACCCGCGGGCCGGAGCCCCTGGCCACCTGTTCGTCCACCGGGGTGATCAGCCAGTCCCGGCTCGGCTCGACCAGGGCGGACGGCGCCACGTCGGCCGCGGCCCCGCCGGACGGCCCGGCACCGAAGCTTCCGCGCCGGGCGATGTCGGAGCTCCACAGCGCCCCGGCCAGCTCCACGCATTCCGGCAGGTCCGCGGCGAACCGCAGTCCAGCCGTCGAGCCGGGCCGGCGGGAGGTCCCCATGCCGATCTCTTCCGTGCTCACCGCCCGGCCCAGCTTCCGGCCCAGCGCCTCGGCGATGACGTCCGGCGCCCGGCCGCGTGGCTGCTGCCCGCGGATCCAGCGCGCCACGGACGTCTTGTCGTACCGGAAGGTGAGGCCGCGGTCCGCGGCACACACGTTGACGCGTCGCGCGAGGCCGGCGTTGGAGCACCCCGCCTCCCGGATCAGGCCCAGCAGGCGCTCATTGGGCTGTCTGGCAATCGGGGCTCCCGCGGCCATCTGCGTCTCCTCTGCGACCCGGTGGAGTGCGTCCGGAGGGAACAATGCCCGGACTGCCCCGGGCCCCATGCCGCACGCCCCCGCGGATGCATCCATGCGCCCCGCCTGTGAGCCACGGCGCGGGACCACCCTCCGCGCCGGATACGCACCACGAGACCCGCACGGCACATCCCCCGTCGAACCGGCCCCGTCAAGGAGCGGCGTCCGGCGCGGTGCGTCGCAAGGCGGCCGGAAGCCCTCGCAGTGGGCCTGCTCGGGCTTTCGGCCAACGCAGCGAGGCGCCGGGCCGGGCGTCGCGACAGGGTGAACCCTGGCTGACGCGGCACTAGGGTGAGGTGCCATGGCGGGTGAGACGACAGAGACGAACGACGAAGGCATACACCCGGGGGACGGGGCCGGAGGAATGGAAACTCCGGTCGGCCCGGTGGCCGTCCGGGTACGCGGCCTGTGGAAGAGTTTCGGTGACCAGGTCGCCGTCTCCGGCATCGACCTGGACCTGCCGGCCGGCCGGTTCATCGGGCTCGTGGGCCCGAACGGTGCCGGGAAGACCACCACCCTCTCCATGATCACCGGATTGCTGCGCCCGGACTCCGGCCGGGTCGAGATCGTCGGCCGGGATGTCTGGCAGAACCCGGTGGACGTCAAGTCCCGGATCGGCGTGCTCCCGGAGGGCCTGCGGCTGTTCGAGCGGCTGTCCGGGCGCGAGCTGCTCACCTACCTCGGCCGGCTGCGCGGCCTGCAGGGCGCCGAGGTGGAGCAGCGCACCGGGCAGCTTCTGGACGTGCTCGATCTCTCGGCCGCCCAGCACAAGCTGGTGGTCGACTACTCCACCGGGATGCGGAAGAAGATCGGTCTGGCCGCCGCCCTGCTGCACAACCCCGAGGTCCTCTTCCTGGACGAGCCCTTCGAGGGAGTGGACCCGGTGTCGGCGCAGACCATCCGCGGCGTGCTGGAGCGGTACACCGCCTCGGGCGCCACGGTGGTGTTCTCCAGCCATGTGATGGAGCTCGTGGAATCACTGTGCGACTGGGTCGCGGTGATCGCCGCGGGCCGCATCCGGGCCCGGGGAACCCTCGCCGAGGTGCGCGGGGAGGCGGACTCGCTGCAGAGCGCGTTCCTGCAGTTGGTCGGCGCGCACGACCGGCCCGCCGGGGCGCAGCTCGACTGGCTCGGCGGCGGTGCCCGGTGAGCGCCGGCCCGGCCACCGTCCCCCCGGGCCCGGAGACGTCGGGCTCCCCCGCCGCCTCGGGGGGCGCCGCGGCTCCCCTGCCGTCGACCGCCACGGTCACCCTCGTCTTCGCGCGGCTGAAGCTGTCCCTGCTGCGGAACGGGCTGCGGCAGTCCCAGGGCAGGTCGGCTGCCTTTGTCGCGTCCGCCCTGCTCGCGCTGGCCTTCGGCGTGCTGGGGCTGGTCCTGCTGCTGGCGCTGCGGGGTCATCAGCACATCGCCCCGGTGGCGGTCAGTCTGGTGGCCCTGCTGGCCGTGGCGTGGGCCTTCGTGCCGCTGTTCGTGGGGGGCAGCGACGAGACCCTCGACCCGGGCCGGCTCGTCATGCTGCCGCTGCGCCCGACGCCGCTGATGGTCTCCCTGCTCGTCGCTTCGCTCATCGGGATCGGACCGCTGTTCACCGTCCTGATCGTGACGGGTGCGGCGCTGGGGACCGCCCGGGGAGCGGCCGGGACGGCCGTCGCCCTCCTCGCGGTGCCGCTGGTGCTGCTGGTGTGCACCACTCTGGCGCGGGCCCTGGCCGCCGCGAACGCCCGGCTGCTGACCAGCCGGAAGGGCCGCGATCTCGCCGTCTTCAGCGGACTGGTCATCGCCTTCGGTTTTCAGGGCCTCAACCTCGCCATGAGCCGGATGACCGGCACCGGCGACATCGGCCCGATCCAGACGATGGCGGACATCGCGCGGCTGCTGCCGCCGGCCTCCGCGATCGACGCGGTGCGGGCCGCCGGCGAGGGCGCCTACGGGACGGCGCTTCTCGGCCTCGCCACGACGGTGGCAGCGCTCGGCCTGCTTCTCTGGTGGTGGCAGCGCACCCTGACCCGGCTGATGACGTCCCCGGACTCCTCCACCCTGGAGGCGGCACCGGGTCGTGAGACCCCTGGGAAGCGCCGTTGGCGGGGCGGGGATCCGTCCGCCCTGCTGCCTGCCGGTCGCACCGGCACCGTGATGCTGCGCACCCTGCGCTACGGCCGACGGGATCCGAAGACCAAGCTGGGCTGGGTCACCGCGCTCGGCATGGGGCTGCTGATGCCGGTGGTGTTCGCCGTGCAGGGAGGCGCCAGTGTCTACCACGTCGTCTGGGTGGCCGGGCTGCTCGGGCTGCTGATGTACAACCAGTTCGGTCAGGACTACAGCGCCTTCTGGCTGGTCGCGCAGACCATCACCACCTCGCGGGACGCCCTGGTGGAGCTGCGCGCGAGGGCCCTGGCCCTCGGCCTGATCGCCGTGCCGTTCACCGTCGTCGTGGTGGTGATCTCCGCCGCGTCCACCGGCTCCTGGGCGGAGCTGCCCCCGGCTCTCGGGCTCGCCCTGGCGCTGCTGGGTGCCTTGATGGGGGCGGGTGCGCTGACCTCGGCGCGGTACCCGTACTCGATCCCGCAGGACAATGCCATGAAGAACGTGGCGCCCGGCCAGGGCGCGCTGGCCTGGATCAGTCTCCTCTGCGGCACGCTGGCGGGTGGAGCGGTGTGTGCCCCGCTGATCGCCCTGGCGGTGTGGCTGGGCATCCAGCACCCCGGCTGGATGTGGACCGTGCTGCCGCTCGGCATGGGCTACGGCCTGCTGCTGGCCGGGCTCGGCCTGCGGCTGGCAGCGCCGCGGGTCGCCGGCCGGCTGCCGGAGATCCTGGCCGCGGTGAGCCGGGAGTGAGCTCCGGGGGACCGGTGGCCCGCGGGGGCGGCGCCGGCGCGAGCCGGGCGCGGCTCCCCCCGCGGGTCACCGTCGAGCCGCCGCTCAGACCTCGATGATGCTCCGGGCGGGCGGCGGGTCGATCTCAACCGGCTCGTTGAAATCGCTGAACTCGAGCTCGAACGAATCCTCGGCGGAAGGCGCCCCGAGGTACAGCGGGTACGGCTCCCCGTCGGTGGCCACCAGCATCGTCGCCTCCTCCCCGATGTAGGGCTTCTCCACGACGGTGATGACGGGTGTGCCCCGGTGGACGGTCTCCGGGCCCTTGGACATCCGGTTGCCGCTCGTGCTGAGGTCGAACTCCGCCAGCAGCGCGTCGAGATCGCACATCTCGGCCGCCCCGGCCAGCTCCGGATCGTCCGTCGTTCCGTACATGTACTTGCCGTCGAGCTCCTGGGCGGCCAGTTCACCCTCCGCACCACCGACGCTGTACCGCCAGAAATCGGCGTCCGGCTTCATCCAGACCTGGTCGCCGCTGACGATGATCTCGAAGGAACCCTGCTCCACGAAGCCGAGCTCGCCCGCGCAGTTGCCCTCCCGGTCGATGTGCAGGTCCATGTCCAGCTCGCCGTCGTCCGTGGTCCCGCTGCCGGATATCCGCACGGAGTCGACCGCGTGCAGGGCATCCAGCGCGAGCTCGGCGATCTCCGACGCCTCCCGTTCCGCGAGCTCCGGGACCTCGGCATCGTCGGCACCGTCGGTGTCCTCGGTGTCCTCGGTGTCCTCGGCGCCGTTCTCCGCTTCCCCGTTGTCCTCCTGGTCCGCGGACTTCTCCGCGGCACCGCTCGCCAGAGCTTCCTGGAGCGCACCGCCCGAGCCGCCGCACGCGGTCACGCTCATCAGCGCCGCCGCCGCGGCAATCGCACCAACAGTCCTTGTTCTCAGCTGCATCGGACTTCCCCCTCGGCACTGAGTGCCGTCGTGTCTCATGTCCCCCGCCCGCCTCAGCCCGGCAGGGCTTCCCGCAGGAAGGAATCCACGATCTCATGCCACGCCGCCGGCTGGTCGTGATGCACCAGATGCCCGGCGTCCGGGACATCGGCGTACCGGCCCCGGGGCAGCACCCGCACCATCTCCTGGGCCTCGGCCCGGCCCAGCTCACCGTCGAGGCCGCGGACCACCAGAGCCGGGCAGCGCACCTGGGCGAGCTCCTCCCAGTGCGCGTCGTGCACCCAACCCTCCCGGGCCATCAGCATCTGACGCCGGGAGAACACCGGACGCCAGCCGTCCGCCCGCCGCACCATGGTGTCCGCGTGGAAGGCACCCCGGGAGGGGTGGGTCCCGTCCAGCGAGGGATCCAGCTCACTGAACCAGAGCCGGGCCGCAGCCCGGGAGGGAAACGGCAGCGGCCAACCGTCGAACCACTCCTCCCACTTCTGCTGCGAGCGGGCGCCCAGCGCCGAGGCCCGCATGTCGCAGATCACCACGGCGGCCACCAGGTCGGGGCGCCGGGCTGCGAGCTGCCAGGCCGTCAGCGCGCCCATCGAATGGCCGATCAGCACCACCGGCGCCAGACCGAGTTGCTCGACCGCGGCCTCCACGTCGGCGACGAAGGCGTCACGGTCGTACGGACCGTCCTCCGGCTTGTCGCTGGCCCCGTGGCCCCGCTGGTCCAGGGCGACGGCGCGGTACCGGGGGGAGAGCCGGACGGCAGCTTCCGCCCAGTGCGACGAGCACCCCATGAGGCCATGCAGTAACAGGACATCGGGGCGCTCCACCCCCGGGCCCGGGGACACCCCGCCGAACTCCGTGGCCACGAGCCGCACCCCGCCGTGCCCCACGACCTCACGCTGTCGATCCACGCGCCACGACCCCCTTCCGTTCGCCCCACCCGACCACCCGAACGCTACAGAGACCGACTATCGAAAGTACATTCGAACAGAGGGTTCTGCGGCCCAATATCCCCCCTACGAGTGACAACACTCAAGGGTTGTGCGGCTGCGGCGTGGGGAGACAACCGACAGGAGGGGCAGCGGCCCAGAGAGCTCGGGGCTCCGGGTCACCGCAGGGGGCGGGACGGGGGCCGGCCGCCCGCGGCGGCCGGCCCCGCGCCCCGACAACCCGCGCACGGATCACCCCGCCACCACCCGGGCCTCCTCAGCCCTTGGCGACGAAGACGTGCATCGCCACCGACGCCTCCAGCTCGGCGGCCTCTCCTCCGCTTCCCACCTGGACCGCGCCACCGGCCCCCGCCGTCACGCTCACCGAGGCACCCGGCTGCACTCCGGCCCGCCGCAACGTGTGCATGACCTGCGCGTCGGTCTGGATCGGCTCGCCGATCCGGCGCACGATGACCGTCTTCCCACCATCGGGATCCAGGTCCGAGAGCGCGACCATCCCCTCCTCCAGGAACGGGTCCGGCTCGCCCTTCTCCCCCAGCTCGGCCAGGCCGGGAATCGGATTGCCGTAGGGCGATTCGGTGGGGTGGTTCAGCAGCTCGAGCACCCGGCGTTCCACCTCCTCGCTCATCACGTGCTCCCACCGGCAGGCCTCGGCGTGCACCTTCTCCCACTCCAGGCCGATCACGTCGACCAGCAGGCACTCCGCGAGCCGGTGCTTGCGCATGACCCGCTGGGCCAGTCGCCGCCCCTCCTCGGTGAGCTCCAGATGACGGTCACCGGCCACGGTGAGCAGGCCGTCACGCTGCATACGGGCGACGGTCTGGCTGACCGTCGGACCGCTCTGTTCGAGCCGCTCCGCGATGCGGGCACGCATCGGGACCACGCCTTCCTCCTCCAGCTCCAGAATGGTGCGGAGGTACATCTCGGTGGTGTCGATGAGTCCGGACATAAGTGCCCCTCGATATCTCTTGCGGTGGCCCTGACCCCAATTCTGACGTATCGCGGGGCCGACCGACCCCGCCCCGCCCGGCAGTAAGGACCCCCACCCGGGCCGGTCACCCCCTTGACAGCACACTGGTCCAGACCTCACCGTGTCCCGCGGCAGCTCCCGCTGACGCAGCCACCAACCCGAGGAGACCGCCCGGATGAGCCAGGAATCGCTCGCGGACCAGTTCTTCCACGCCGCCACCGGACTGCTGGAGCGGGTCCGCCGCGAGGAGGCCGGGAACATCGCCCGGGCCGGCTCCCTGATCGCCGACACCGTCACCGCGGGCGGCCGGCTGTTCGCCTACGGCGCCGGGCATTCCTCGCTGCCGGCCCAGGACCTCGTCTACCGGGCGGGCGGCCTCGCCCTGATGAACCTGCTCACCGTGCCCGGAACCACCGGCGTGGACGTACGCCCGGCCACGCTGGGCAGCGCGCTGGAACGGGTCGGCGGACTCGCCCGGGCCACCCTCGACAGCAGCCCCGCCCGGGCCGGTGACCTGCTGGTGATCATCTCGCTCTCCGGCCGCAACGTGCTGCCCGTGGAGATGGCCGAGCACGCCCGGGCCCGCGGCCTCACCGTGATCGGGGTCACCTCGGTGGCCTACGCCGCGCACACCTCCTCACGACACCCCTCGGGCGGCTTCCTCAAGGATCACTGCACCCTGGTGCTCGACAGCAAGATCCCGGTGGGGGACGCCGAGCTGGCCGACGCGCGCGTCGGCGCGCCCTTCGGCCCCGCCTCCACCGTCGTCACCTCCGCCCTCCTGCAAGCCGTGGTGGCCACCGCCGCGGGCGAGCTGGCGGAACGGGGCATCGCGCCGCCCATGCTGCGCTCGGGCAATGTGGACGGCGGCATCGAATGGAACCGTGAGGTCGTCGCCGCCCACGGCGACCGGATCCTCTGGCAGCGCTGACCCGGCGGACCGGGGCGGCGGGGGCGTCAGCGAGGGCCGGGCGGCCGGGGCCGGGAATGCCCGGCGGAGTCCAGATCCACCGCGGCGGCGATGCGCAGCCCCACGTCCTCCGCGTACGTCACGTCCGCGCGGTCGAAGCCGCGCCGGCGAGCCCCGCGCAGAAAAGTCACCACGCCCAGGTTCCGGCCGCGGCTGCGCAGCACCACGCACAGGGCGTGCTCCGCCTCCAGGGGCCACTGGTGCTCGGCCGCCCACTCCGGCCGCAGGACCGGCCCGGCCGGGTCGGCGGTGAGCGAGGCCCCGGCCGTGGCCCGCACCGGCACCCCGCGCTCCAGGGCCTGCACCGCGGGATGGCCCGGCCGGTACCGCACCGGGACACCCGGAGTCACGGCGCTGCCGCAGGCCGCACCCGGCGCCTCGGCCACCCGGACCAGCCTCCGCTCCGGGCCCGGGTCCTCGGGATGCTCCGGAAACTCCGGCCGCCCGGCCCCGGCGGAGGTACCGCCGGGGTGCTCCCGGCTGTCCGCGGCCTCCCGGTCACCGGACCGCCCCGGCGCTCGGAGGTCGAGCAGGGCGTGCTCGGCGAACCCGGCGAGCGCGAACTCCAGATGCAGCGCGGCGGCGTCCAGCGGCTCCTCGCAGTCCGCCGCGGCGCGCGTGGCGCGGTTCAGCTGGCTGTCCCGGAACCGCTGCCTGGCTGCTTCCCGCGCGGACCGGCGCGGCCGGGTGACGTCCTGGAACACCCAGGCCACCCCCAGCGGAGACGCCTCGGTGGACAACGGGGAGCCCAGCCGCAGGAAGCCGCTGAGCCAGCAGCGGCGGCGGCCGCCGGGCAGCCCACCGCGTTCCTCCCCGAGCGAGTCCTCGTAGGAGCCGTCGTCGTGCAGCGTGACCCAGAGCTCCACCGGCCCGTCCTGCGGGTGACCGGCCAGCGCGTGTTCGAGCGCGCTCTCCAGCTCCTCCAGCCCGCTGTCGAAGAACTCCGCGAGAGGCTCGCCCAGCATGTCGACGGCGGAGACCGCGAGCGCGCGGGTGGCCTGCTCGTTGACGGACACGGTGCGCAGATCGGCGTCCACCAGGACCACGGCCCAGGGGGAGTCGCCCAGCAGTGCCTCGCTCAGCGCGACAGTGCGCTCCAGCGCGAGCTGCCGGTGGACCTCGCTGAAGACGCAGTAGGCCCCCGCCGGCCGGCCACCCGGTTCGCTCACCGCGCTCACCTGGGCCCTGACCAGCACCCGCACGCCGTCCTTGCGCACCAGCGGGAACTCCTCGACCTGCCGCCGGGCCGGAGCACCGGCTGCCGCCAGCAGCCGGGAACCCACGTCGGCGGCGTCGGCGTCCCGCACCGCCCAGCCACCCAGGCCGGCCCGGCCCACCGCCTCCGCGCGTGTCCAGCCGAGCATCCGCTCGGCCTCGTCGTTCCAGTGGGTGATCCGCCCGGCGGTGTCGACCGCGAGAAGCGCGGAGTCCATCCCGCCGAGCAGCGTGGTGAGCAGGTCGTGATCGGCCGCACCCGGCCCCGTGACGCGGGCGGTGCGGGCCGGGCGATGTGCCTCTGAGTGCATGGTCACCTGGAACCCCCGGGCTGGATGTGCGTGCGCTGTGCTGCCGTCGCGCACCCCATTCAACGCCATCGTGACAGGAGTCACACCGGGTTCGACCGAACATCTCTGTGGAGGTGCGCCCGGCGGCCCGGAAAAAATCCCCTTGTCCGACCGGCGCCCGGGATCGTACGGTTCAGGTACACGAGAAGGGAGGTGGTTCGGTAGATGAGTGACATCCGGACAAGTGAGGTGGCTGCGGCCTAGCGGTCGCTGTCCCGCACTGCGCGGCGCCGGCACCGCCGGGCCAATCCCAAGCAGTCACCCGATCCGCGGGCCGCCGGTATTGTCCGGCCGGCTCTCCCAGTCAGCTGGGGGACCATGGTCCGCGGATCGTCTGCGTCCCGGGCCGCCGCTCCCGGCCCCCGGGGCTCCGGCTCGGCCGGCCCGCGGAGAGCGGCCCGCCCTCAGGGGCACAGCCGCTCCACCGCCCAGCCGCCGGCCTCCTTCCGGACGTACCGCAGACGGTCGTGCAGGCGGTTCTCGCGGCCCTGCCAGAACTCCACGGCCTCCGGGCGGACCCGGTATCCGCCCCACTGGGGCGGGGCCGGGATGTCCTCGCCCTCCGGGTAGCGGCGTGCCAGGTCCTCGTACAGGCGGTCCAGCTCGGCGCGGGACGCGACCGCGGAGGACTGCTCACTGGCCCACGCGCCCAGCTGGGAGCCGTGCGGCCGGGTGCGGAAGTAGGCGGCGGTCTCGTCCCGGCCGGTGCGTGCGGCGGCGCCGGACACGATGACCTGCCGGGCGATCCCGTGCCACGGGAACAGCAGCGACACGTGCGGGTTCACCTCGATCTCCCGGCCCTTGCGGGAGGCGTAGTTGGTGAAGAAGACAAAGCCGCGGTCGTCGTACTTCTTGAGCAGCACCGTGCGGCTGCTGGGCCGCCCGGCCGCGTCGGCGGTGGCGAGGATCATCGCGTTCGGCTCGTGCAGCCCTCCGGCGGAGGCATCGGCGAACCAGCGCTGGAACTGCCGGAAGGGGTCGGCGGCCATGGACTCCTCGGCCAGCCCGGTGGCACGGTAATGGGCGCGCATCTCGGCCGGGTCGAGGCCCGAGAGGGCATCGGAGGGGGCGGGAGCGGGGGCCGCGCGGTCGGCGGCATCGGCGTTGTCGGCGTGGGGCACGGGGCTTATCTTGCAACATACAGCTGACAGTGGCGGGACCACGAGGTTTCCGGGCCGTCTGCTGTGGGTTCTGTACACCCGCGGTTAAGGTGACCGCCACGACGTACCGAACACAGTGCCGCCACCGCCGTCGGTGCTGTGACGGCCGTTACGGGGTGACCGGCGGGGACGCCGGGCATCCCGTCATCATCGGGTGCGGAGCAGAATCCTGCCGTCCCGGTGCTGCCACAGCTTCCTGCCGACCGCATTACGAGGAGCCGCCTGATGTCCGATTTCGTAGCCGGGCTCGAGGGAGTCATCGCGTTCGAGACGGAGATCGCCGAACCCGACAAGGAGGGAGGCGCCCTCCGCTACCGCGGTGTGGACATCGAGGACCTGGTCGGTGAGGTGTCCTTCGGCAACGTCTGGGGTCTGCTCGTCGACGGCTCGTTCAATCCCGGCCTGCCGCCCGCCGAGCCCTTCCCGCTACCCGTGCATTCCGGGGACATCCGGGTCGATGTGCAGTCCGCGCTGGCCATGCTCGCTCCCGTGTGGGGGCTGAAACCTCTGCTCGACATCAGCGCCGAGGAGGCGCGGGACAACCTGGCCCGGGCCGCGGTCATGGCACTCAGCTACGTCGCCCAGTCTGCGCGCGGCCGGTCCCTCCCGATGGTGCCGCAGCAGGAGATCGACCGGTCCGACAGCATCGTCGAGCGCTTCATGCGGCGCTGGCGCGGCGAGCCCGACCCGCGCCACGTGAAGGCCGTGGACGCCTACTGGACGTCCGCCGCGGAGCACGGGATGAACGCGTCCACCTTCACCGCCCGGGTGATCGCCTCCACCGGTGCGGACGTGGCCGCGGCGCTGTCCGGTGCGGTCGGCGCGATGTCCGGTCCGCTGCACGGTGGCGCGCCGTCCCGGGTCCTGGGCATGATCGAGGAGATCGAGCGCACCGGCGACGCCTCCGCGTACGTCAAGCGGCAGCTCGACCAGGGCGAGCGCCTCATGGGCTTCGGACACCGCGTCTACCGCGCGGAGGACCCGCGGGCGCGGGTCCTGCGGCGCACGGCCAAGGAGCTCGGCGCGCCGCGCTTCGAGGTGGCCGAGGCCCTGGAGCGGGCCGCGCTGGACGAGCTGCACAGCCGCCGTCCGGACCGGGTGCTGGCCACCAACGTGGAGTTCTGGGCGGCGATCGTGCTGGACTTCGCGGAGGTCCCGGCGCACATGTTCACCTCGATGTTCACCTGCGCCCGGACCGCCGGCTGGTCCGCGCACATCCTGGAGCAGAAGCGCACCGGCCGGCTGGTGCGGCCCTCCGCGCGCTACGTGGGCCCGGGGCCCCGCAGCCCGCAGGAGGTCGACGGCTACCGCGACTGAACGGCCAGGGCCTCGTCAAGGATTCGTGCCCACTGGGCGACGACCCGTTCCCGGCGCACGCTGTCGTCGCTGAGCAGGGTGGCGAGGCCCAGGCCGCGGGCCATTTCTAGCAGCCCCTGCACTGTCTCGGGGACGCCGGGGGCGCTCTCGTCGGCGGCGAGCAGCCCGACGGCCGTGCGGTGGGTCTCCCGGCCGATCCTGCCCTCCAGGTCCGTGACCCGCTCCCGCATCCACGGCTCGCGGGACGCCGCCACCCACAGCTGGAGTGACGCCCGGAAGAGCGGCCCGGTGCAAAGGGCGACGAGGCTGCTCACCGCCGCACGGGTGTCGCCCGCCGGGGGCAGCTCCCGGAGTGCGGCCGAACGTTCCTCGGCGACGTATTCGACCGCTGCGGTGAACAGGTCCTCGCGGGTCGGGAAGTGGTGCTGGGCAGCGCCGCGGGAGACCCCGGCGAGCCCGGCGACCACGCTGACGGTACTGCCGGCCCAGCCGCGCTCGGCGAGGCACACCACCGCTGCCTCCAGCAGCCGGCGACGGGTGGCCCGGCTGCGGTCCTGCTGGGGGGCGCTCACCGCACCCATGCGGCATCCCGCCGCTCGAGGAAGGCCGCGATGCCTTCCTGCGCGTCCGGGGTGCTGAACAGCCGGGCGGAGAGCCCGGCCAGAGCCTCTCCGTCCTGGTCGAAGCCGTGCAGCAGACTCGCGGTGAGGAGCCGCTTGGATTCCGCGAGACCTTGCGGGGAGCTGCGGCGCAGGCCGTCGAGGACGGGGCCGAGCGCGGCCTCGGGGTCGTCGGCGGCCAGGGTGACCAGCCCGGTGCGGGCCGCCTCCGCCGCGTCGAAGGTCTCTCCGGTCAGGTAGTACCGGGCGGCTGCCCGGGGGGCGAGACGGGGCAGCAGCGGGAGCGAGATCACTGCGGGGGCGACACCGATCCGGGCCTCGGTGAAGGCAAAGGTCGCCCCGGGCCCTGCGGCGGAGATGTCACAGGCCCCCAGCAGACCGAGGCCGCCGGCCCGGACGTGCCCGGTGACGCAGGCGACCACGGGCTTGACGCACTCCACGAGGGCGCGCAGCAGGCCGACCAGATCCTGCGGGGTGCCGCCCTCGCGGAGGTCGGCACCGGCGCAGAACGTGCTGCCGGTGTGGGTGAGCAGAACCGCCCGGATCTCCGGATCGCGGGCGGCGGACGCCACCTGGCCGAGCAGCTCCTCGACCAGGCGGCCGGAAAGGGCGTTGCGGTTGTGCGGTGAGTCGAGTGTCAGGACGCTGATGCCTCGCTCGTGCGTCCGCCGCACGAGAGGGGTGGCGGGCATGAAGCTGCCTCTCGGTGGAAGGGGAGGAACCGCGCCGGCCGTCTGCCGGCCGCCCGGCGCCGCCCGGGTGACCCGGGCGGTTCCATGATCAACGACACGGCCGCCCCCTGCACGGCAGACTGCCCAATCCCTGCCACATTTCCGACGGGCCCCCGGGGCGGGCCGGTGCGCGCCGGCTCCGCCCTCCGGGTCCGCCGCCGGTCGCACGACCTCCGGGTCAGCTTTCGCCGCCCACCCGTCACCCCCGGAGGTGGTCGGCGAGGAGTTCCGCGAGGTGGCGGGCCCGGTGGCCGCCGAGCTGGTCCAGCTGGGTCCGGCAGGAGTAGCCGTCAGCGAGGAGCTCGGCACCCTCGGGTGCGCTGCGCACGGCCGGGAGCAGCACGTCCTCGGCGCAGGCGACGGAGACCTCGTAGTGGCCCTTCTCGAAGCCGAAGTTGCCCGCCAGCCCGCAGCAGCCCGCGGAGAGGTCGCCGGTGAGACCGGCCCGCTCGCGCAGCCGGCGGTCGGCGGCCTCACCGATCACGGCGTGCTGGTGGCAATGGGTCTGGCCGGCCACGGGACGGTCGATGCGAGGCGGGGTCCAGTCGGGGGCGTATTCCTGAAGAGTCTGCGCGAAGGTGCGGGTGGCGGCGGCCAGCCGCGCGGCCCGTGGATCGTCGGGGAGGAGCTCGGGGACGTCCGTGCGCAGCGCCGCCGCGCAGGGCGGTTCCAGCACGGTGACGGGCAGGCCGGCGTCGAGGGCGGGTTCGATCCGGTCCAGGGTGCGGCGCATGACGGCGCGGGCCCGGTCGAGCTGGCCGGTGGAGACGTAGGTGAGGCCGCAGCAGACGGGTTCGGGCGGCACGGTGGTGCGCAGGCCGGCATCGGCCAGCACCCGTTCGGCGGCGTGCCCGGCTTCCGGTGACAGGTAGTTGGTGAAGGTGTCCGGCCACAGCACGACCCCGGGGCCTCCCCCGGAGTCGACAGGCCGGCGGGACCGGGCGCGGGTGAACGGCACCGGGGCCAGCGGTGGGATGGCGCGCTCGGGTGCGAGGCCGCCGATCTGCTTGGCCAGCGCTGCCAGCGGAGGGATCCGGGCGGCGAGGTTGGCGGCGGTGGTGAGCCGGAGCGCGGCGGTCAGCCGCAGCCATTCGGGCAGCCGGCCCATCGCGTAGTGCGCCCTCGGACGGAGCCGGCCGGCGTAGTGGTGGTGCAGGAACTCGGCCTTGTAGGTGGCCATGTCGACGCCGACCGGGCAGTCACTGCGGCAGCCCTTGCAGGACAGGCACAGGTCCAGCGCCTCGTGCACCTCCGGGGACTGCCATCCGTCGGTGACGATCTCGCCGGCGAGCATCTCGTGCAGCAGGCGGGCCCGGCCGCGAGTGGAGTGCCGCTCCTCCCCGGTGGCCCGGTAGGAGGGGCACATGACGCCCGAGCCCGCGCTGGTGTTGCGGCACTTCGCGATGCCGACGCAGCGGCGCACCGCGGCGGAGAAATCGCCGTGGTCGTCCGGGTAGCCGAAGGCGACCTCGACCGGCTTGCCGGGGAGGGGGGCGAACCGCAGGTGTGCGTCGAGGCGGTCGGGGCGGGCGAGCACACCGGGGTTCAGCCCGTTGTCGGGGTCCCACAGGTCCTTGAAGGCGTGGAAGGCACCGACCAGCTCGGGGCCGTACATCTTCGGCAGCAGTTCGGCGCGGGCCAGACCGTCCCCGTGTTCGCCGGACAGCGAGCCGCCGTGGGCGACGACGAGCTCGGCCAGCTCCTCGGAGAAGGTGCGGAAGCGGGCGATGCCCCGGTCCGTCAGCAGGTCGAAGTCGATGCGGACATGGATGCACCCGTCCCCGAAGTGCCCATAGGGCAGGCCCTGCAGACCGTGCTGGGCGAGCAGGGAGCGGAAGTCACGGAGGTAGGCGCCGAGCCGGGCGGGCGGGACCGCGCAGTCCTCCCAGCCGGGCCATGCCTCGCTGCCGTCCGCGGTGCGGGTCGCGGTGCCGGAGGCGTCCTCCCGGATGAGCCAGAGGGAACGCTGCGCGGCCGGGTGCACGACGACGGCGTGGCCGGTGGTGCCGCCGGGCGCGGCTGCCCGGCACAGCTCCTGGGCGGCCGAGGCGGCCTCGGCCTCGGTGGCCCCGCCGACCTCGGCGAACAGCCAGGCCGCGCCGCGCGGGAGGGTGGCCCGGGCCCCGGCCCCCACCAGGTCGGCGGCCATCCCCTCCAGGGTGAGAGGCCGGTGCGGAAGCAGTCCCGGCGCGGCCTCCGCGGCGGCGCTCTCGTCGGTGTAGCCCAGGACGGCCAGCACCCGGTGGGCCGGTGGCTCCACGAGCCGGACGGTCGCCCGGGTAAGAAGGCCCAGGGTGCCCTCGCTGCCGGTGAAGGCCCGGGCCCAGTTCCGGTGGTTTTCCGGGAGCAGCTGGTCGAGCGCGTAGCCGGAGATGCGGCGCGGCAGGTCGGGAAGGCCGGTGCGCAGCGCGGACAGGTGTGCGTCGACCAGTTCCTCGGCGCCGGTGCGCAGCTGACCGGGCACGTCACCGCCTCCCGGGGCCAGGCGGGCCCGCTCCCCGCGGTAGGTGAGGACGTCGAGGTCCCGCACGTTGTCGGCGGTGGTGCCCCAGGCGACGGAGTGGGCGCCACAGGCGTTGTTGGCGATCATGCCGCCGAGCGTGCAGCGGCTGTGGGTGGACGGGTCGGGCCCGAAGGTGAGGCCGTGCGGTGCGGCGGCTCGGCGGAGGGTGTCGCAGACGACGCCGGGCTCGACCACGGCGGTGCGGTGCTCGGGGTCCACGGAGACGACGCGGTCGAGGTACCGGGTGAAGTCCACGACGATGCCGGTGCCGGTGGCCTGTCCCGCGATGCTGGTGCCGCCGCCGCGGGCGACTACAGGAACGCCGTGTTCCCGGCAGACGGCGAGAACGGCCGCCACATCGTCCGCGTCGCGGGGCGCGACCACCCCGGCCGGAACCCGCCGGTAGTTGGAGGCGTCCATGGTCATCAGTGCCCTGCTCGCTGTGTCGAACGCCACGTCACCCGCGACGGTGGCGCGCAGGGCAGCGGCGAGCCCGGTCATGTCCTGTGCCTGTCCCATGCCCTCCAGCGTGCACCTTCCTGCACGGAATGGGCGGACAACGCACCCGGAGAAGTGCCCTTCGCGTGTTCCGGCCTGCACAGTTCAAACATTACGGCCACAGATCCGGACCCAAAGCGATAGCTAACTCACCTATAGTGTTGCCGAATTGAAGGGAGGCGGTCAGCGACCGCCAGTCCCACCGAACGCGTCCACGAGGACTCCGATTGAAATCAGCGCACACACCCCCGGCGCGCCCCTGGACGGAGCGGCCCCCCCTCCGCCAGTCCTTGCTGGTCCTGCTGGTGTCCGTAGCCGTCAGCGGGTCAGCCACGCTGTGGGGGGTGTACGCCGCCCCCGCCACGTTCCAGGTGCCCCTCGCCTGGGGGGCCGGTGCCGCGGCCCTGCTGCTGTGCGCCGCCGCCGTGGTCACGTCCTATCACCTGCAGAAGTCCGCCCTGCTGCGCGTGCGCGTCGGCGCCCTGGAGCAGGAGACCGCACGGCTGGCCGCGGAACACGAAGCCCAGGTCCGGCACCTGGCCGACGAGACCGTACCGGTGCTGGTCCGTCAGCTGCGGAACGGCGCCTCGCCGGACACCGCGCTCGCGAACACTCCACGGCCCGCGCACGACGCCCACGCCCGGGTGCTGCGGCAGCTCGCCGAGGAGGTCGGCCGTGGAGCCTCGGCCCGGGCCGCCGCCATGGCCGCCTGCGCGAACGCGGCCGGGCGCATGCAGGCGCTGGCCACCAGCATGCTGGCGGACCTGCGGGACATGGAGCACCGGCACAGCGACCAGGACGTGCTGGGTGATCTGCTGCACCTGGACCACCGCACCGCCCAGGCCGGCCGGCTCGCCGACAGCATCGCGGTACTGACCGGCGCCCGCTCCGGCCGGAGGTGGGCCAAGCCCATCGTCATGGAGAGCGTCCTGCGCGGCGCGATGGGCCGGATCAGCGGCTACCAGCGGATCCGGCTGCACTCCGCGACGAACATCGCGGTCGCCGGCCATGCCGCCGAAGGCGTCATGCACGCCCTGGCCGAGCTGCTCGACAACGCGGCCAACTTCTCCCCGCCCACCGCCGAGGTCCACGTGTACGTGGAGGAGGTCCCGGCAGGCGTCATCATCACGGTCGAGGACAGCGGGCTGGTCATGGGGGACGTCGCGCTGCGCCGCGCGGAGCGCGCGGTCTCCTCCGCCCCGCTCGACCTGACGACGCTGTCCGGCACCCGGCTCGGCCTCGCCGTGGTCGGCTGTCTCGCCCGGAAGCACCACCTGTCGGTGTCCTTCCGGCCCTCCGCCCGCGGTGGGACCGGCGCGCTGGTGAGGATCCCTCAGGAGCTCATCACCCGGCCCCAGCAGAATGTCCCGCAGGCACCGCAGGAGCGGCCCGGGCAGCCGTACATCCCGGATAATGCCGCCCCGCTCACCAGCGGCACCGTCCCGCGGGCCGCCGAACAGGGCCCCTCGGCCCGGGGCATCGCGGAGCAGGCGGTGCCGCAGCCGCGGACGCCGGCCCGGCCGGCTCCCGGGGCCGGATCACCCCTGCCGGGGACCGTCGGCTCCGGGCACGACACCGGGTCCCACCGCACCGGCGAGGTCCGTGTCCCCGCGCAGCCTTCGGACGACTTTCCCGGGCACTCCGGAGCGGAGCACACCACCGCCGGACCGGAGCCGTCGGACGCCTCCCGGCACGACACGGCCCAGAACCTGCCCGAGTTCGGCAGCACCGGGCTGCCGAAGCGGCGTCGCGGCCACACGCTGGCCTCCGCCCACCCGCAGACTCCCAAGCCCCAGCCCTCGGCCGGCTCCCCCGGTACCACCCACTCACCGGCGGCCTCCGCGGCACGGTTCGGCGCGTTCCGCCGGGCCGTCCAGGGCCGGGACACCGCAGCCGACACACCCTCTTCTTCCCATCCGGAGGACGGAACCTGATGACCGCACCATCCACGGGGGCACACCTCGGGCCGACCAGTGGCGCCGTCGGCACGCTCGACTGGCTGCTGGAGAGCCTGCTCCAGCGCACCCCCGGGGCCAGGCACGCCCTGGTCCTGTCCCGCGACGGCCTGAAGCTCTGCCGTACCCCCGAGCTCTCGGAGGACCAGGCCGACCAGCTGGCCGCCATCTCGGCGGGCATCCAGAGCCTCTCGCACGGCGCGTCCATCGAGTTCGGCAACGGCTCCGGCGGGGTCCGCCAGGCCATGACCGAGTTCTACGGCGGCATCCTGTTCATCGTGGAGGCCGGGGCCGGCGCCCACCTCGCCGTGGTGGCGACGGAGGACGCCGATGTCGGCCTCATCGGACACAACATGAACGAACTGGTGGAGCAGCTCGGCGAGCACCTCGTCGCCCTGCCGCGAGCCACGGAAGCCGGCGGCACGGCGTGAGCCGCCCCGGCCGGAACGACGATCCGGACCGGCTGTACACCCTCACCCGGGGTCGCAGCCGGTCCGACTCTGACGCGTTCGACCTGGTCACCCTCGTGGTCAGCGAGTGCGACCCCACGCCGGGAATGCAGTCCGAACACGTCACGATCCTGCGCATGTGCCGCTACCCGACAGCGGTGGTGGAGATCGCCGCCGACCTCAGGCTGCCCGTCAGCATCGTGAAGATCCTGCTGTCCGACCTGCTGGACACCGGCCGGATCACCGCCCGCCACCCACGGATGTCCCCGTCCGCGGCGCAACTACCCGACCCCACCATCCTGGAGCAGGTGCTCGTTGGACTCCGCAATCTCTGACACAGGCCCTGTGGTGCACAGCTCCGAAGAGTCGCGGCCCCGGCTGCGCAGCACCGCCGACAACGGACTCAAGATCGTCGTTGTCGGCGGGTTCGGCGTGGGCAAGACCACGATGGTCCGGTCCGTCAGCGACATCCGTCCCCTCAACACCGAGGAGACGATGACGCAGGCCGGTCAGAACATCGACGACACGTCCGGCGTGCAGAGCAAGTCGGCGACGACCGTCGCCTTCGACTTCGGACGGATCAGTCTCAACGAGCAGACCGTGCTCTACCTGTTCGGTGCGCCCGGACAGGAACGCTTCTGGTTCCTGTGGGACCGGCTGTTCTCCGGGACCCTGGGCGCGGTCGTCCTGGTGGACACCCGGCGGCTCGCCGACTCCTGGTACGCCATCGACCGCCTGGAGCACCACGGGACACCCTTCATCGTGGCCCGCAACGACTTCGGCGGTCCGCCGCACAGCGAGGAGGCGGTCCGGGAGGCACTGGACATCTCCGGGGACGTCCCCATGATCGCCTGCGACGCCCGGTCCCGGGAATCCAGCAAGCAGGTGCTGATCAAACTGGTCCAGCATCTGCACTCGCTGTCCTCCGCCCGGAAGGCCGCTCTGTGACCGACCAGTACCTGGCCGGCGGAGCACACCCGGCCGGCTGTCCCGCGCACGCGGACGCCGTACCGCTCAGCGGGCCGCGCTTCCACACCGACCCGGCCGAGCTCTACCGGGAGATGCGCCGCGACCACGGCACGGTGGCCCCGGTGGAGCTGCTCGGCGAGGTGCCGGCCTGGCTGGTCATCGGCTACCGCGAACTCCACCAGGTCACCAGCGACCCGGTGCTGTTCAGCCGGGACTCCGAGCTGTGGAACCAGTGGGAGCGCATCCCCGCCGACTGGCCACTGCTCCCGATGATCGGGCGCCGGCAGCCGTCGATCCTCTACACCGTCGGGAACCGGCACCAGCGGCGGTCGGCCATGGTCAGCAACGCCCTCGACGGTGTCGACCCGTTCGACCTGCGCCGCCACGCCGAGCAGCTGGCCGACACCCTGATCGACTCCTTCTGCGGCAACGGGCGGACCGACATCATCGGTGACTACGCCAAGCTGCTGCCGATCCTGGTGCTCGCCCGCGTCTACGGCTTCCCCGACGCGGAGGGCCCCGGTCTCGCCAAGGCCCTCAACGACATGATCGACGGCGGGCCGGACGCGCTGCGCGGGCAGCAGCACCTGGCCGTTTCCATGCAGCAGCTGGTGGCCCTCAAGCACCGGGCCCCGGGGCACGACGTGGTCTCCCGGATGCTCGCCCACCAGCCGGCCGAGTTCACCGACGAGGAGGTCTTCCAGGACCTGATGGTGATGTCGGCGGCCGGCCACCAGCCGACCGCGGACTGGATCGGCAACTCCGTCCGGCTGATGCTCACCGACGACCGCTTCGCCGCCTCGCTCAGCGGCGGCCGGCACAGCGTCGCCGCAGCCATGAACGAAGTCCTCTGGGAGGACACCCCCACCCAGAACGTGGCCGGCCGCTGGGCCTCCCGCGACACCCGGCTCGGTGGCCGGCACATCCGCACCGGCGACCTGCTGCTGCTCGGCCTCGCCGCCGCCAACAGCGACCCCCAGGTGCACCAGGCACAGCACGCCGGCACCGCCCAACAAGGCGGTCTCACCGGCGGGAACAGCGCCCACTTCTCGTTCGGGCACGGTGACCACCGCTGCCCGTTCCCGGCGCAGGAAGTCGCCGAGGTCATCGCCCGGACCGGCATCGAAGTCCTGCTCGACCGGCTGCCCGACATCGATCTCGCGACACCCGCGCAGACCCTCGTCCGGCGGCCCTCTCCCTGGCTGCGAGGCCTGACGGAGCTCCCGGTCCGGTTCACCCCAACCCCTGCCGTGGGAGGCACCGCATGAGCTGTCCAGTGACGTCCCGGGAAGCCCCGGGACGCATCGCCCTCGACCCCTTGGTCCAGGACCTGCGCGGGGAGGGCGCCCGGCTGCGGGCCGCCGGGCCGATCGCCCCCGTCGAGCTGCCCGGCGGAGTGCCGGTCTGGGCTGTCACCCGCCACGCCGAGGCCCGGCAGCTGATGACGGACTCCCGGCTGGTGAAGGACATCAACGTGTGGGGGGCCTGGCAGCGCGGCGAGATTCCGCAGGACTGGCCGCTGATCGGGCTCGCCAACCCGGGCCGCTCCATGCTGACCGTCGACGGCGCCGAGC
This sequence comes from Streptomyces sp. ACA25, assembly GCF_028200735.1. Taxonomy (GTDB): domain Bacteria; phylum Actinomycetota; class Actinomycetes; order Streptomycetales; family Streptomycetaceae; genus Streptomyces. The sequence continues at coordinate 278,788 of NZ_JAQKPV010000005.1, read as the reverse complement.
ACCGGCGGCTGCGCACCAAGGTCGCCCAGGCGCTCACCCCCCGCCGGGTCGAGGCGCTGCGCCCCGGTATCGAGGCGGTCACCGCACAGCTGCTCGACGAACTGGCCGCCCAGGGCGCGGACGGTGAGCCGGTGGACCTCAAGGCCGCCTTCGCCTACCCCCTCCCGATGGCCGTCATCAGCGAACTGATGGGCATCGACTCCGCCGACCACCCCCGGCTGCGCGAACTGTACGACGCCTTCTTCAGCACCCAGACCCCGCCGGAGGAGGTCCCGGCCGTTCTCGCCGAGCTGTACGGCCTGTTCAGCAAGGTGGTGGCCGCCAAGCAGGCCGACCCCGGCGACGACCTCACCAGCGCCCTGATCCAGGCGGACGAGGGCGGCGAGCCGCTGACCGACGAGGAGCTCGTCGGCACCCTCCAGCTGATGATCGCGGCCGGTCACGAGACCACCATCAGCCTCCTCGTCAACGCGGTGCGCGCCCTGCTCACCCACCCCGACCAGCTCGCCCTGGTCCTCGCCGGCGAGGTCTCCTGGGAAGCCGTGGTCGAGGAGACACTTCGCTGGGACACCCCCACCTCGCACGTCCTCATCCGGTTCGCCACCGAGGACATCGAGATCTCCGGCGCCGTGATCCCCCGGGGCGACGCACTGATCACCTCCTACGTGGCCATCGGGCGCGACGAGGAGCAGCACGGGCCGAGCGCGGACGCCTTCGATGTCACCCGCTCACCGATCCGCCACATGTCCTTCGGCCACGGGCCGCACGTGTGCCCGGGTGCCCCGCTGTCCCGGCTCGAGGGCCAGATCGCCCTCCCGGCGCTGTTCGACCGCTTCCCCGGGCTGACCCTGGCCGTGCCCGACACCGAGCTGCGCAACAAGCCGGCCGTCACCCAGAACGACCTGTACGAATTGCCGGTCCGGCTCACCGCACCGGCTGTCGCACCGACCGCGGACAGTGCCTCATGAACGCCTCCCCCGTTTCCCCCGAGTCCGCCACGGGCCCGCCGCCCGGCTGCCCCGCGCACGCCGGCACGGTGCCGCTCAGCGGACCGCGTTTCCACACCGACCCCGCCGGGCTCTACCGGGAGATGCGCCTGGAGCACGGCCCGGTCGTCCCCGTCGAGCTTCCCGGTGAGGTGCCGGCCTGGCTGGTCATCGGCTACCGCGAGATGCACCAGGTCACCAGCGACCCGGTGCTCTTCCCCCGGGACAGCGGGCTGTGGAACCTGTGGCCGGACATCCCGGCGGACTGGCCGCTGCGTCCGATGATCGGGCAACGGCAGCCGTCCATCTACTACACGGTGGGTGCCGAGCACCAGCGTCACGTCGCCATGGTCGGCAGTGCGCTGGAGGGCGTCGACCCGTTCGAGCTGCGCCGGACCGCCGAGCAGCTGGCCGACGCCCTGATCGACGCCTTCTGCAGCAACGGGGAGGCCGAGCTCGTCAACGACTACGCCAAGCTGCTGCCGGTGCTGGTCCTCGCCCGGATATTCGGGTTCCCGGACGCCGAGGGCCCCGGTCTGGCGCGGGCCCTCAACGCCCTGGCCGACGGCGGTGCCGACGCGCTGGAGGCCCACCAGTACTTCGGCGCGCGGATGCAGGAGCTGGTGGCCGCCAAGCGGGCCCGCCCGGGAGCGGACGTCGCCTCCCGGATGCTCGCCCACCCGGAGCCGTTCACCGACGAGGAGTACGCACTCGACCTGATGGCTCTCACGGCCGCCGGTCACCTGCCCACCGTCGACTGGATCGGCAACTCGCTGCGGCTGATGCTCACCGACGACCGCTTCGCCGCCTCACTCAGCGGCGGCCGGCACAGCGTCGCCGAAGCCATGAACGAAGTCCTCTGGGAGGACACCCCCACCCAGATCCTGGCCGGCCGCTGGGCCGCCCGCGACACCCAGCTGGGCGGCCGGCACATCCGCTCCGGCGACCTGCTGCTGCTCGGCCTGGCCGGCGCCAACAGTGACCCGCAGGTGCACCAGGGCCCCTCGGCCACCGGGTTCACGGGCGGCAACAGCGCGCACTTCTCGTTCAGCCACGGCGAGTTCCGCTGCCCGTTCGCGGCCCAGGAGATCGCCGAGGTCATCGCCCGGACCGGCATCGAAGTCCTGCTCGACCGGCTCCCGGACACCGACCTGGCCGTTCCGGCCCGGACCCTCGCCCGGCGGCCGTCCCCGTTCCTGCGGGGGATGTCGAGTCTGCCGGTCCGGTTCACTCCCACCCCCGCTGTCGGAGGCCACCGATGAGCTGCCCCGTCACACCGCCCGCCGGCGGCACCGGCCCCCTCGCCATCGACCCGCTGGTGCAGGACCTCACCGGGGAGACCCTCCGGCTGCGCGAGGCCGGACCGCTCACCCGCATCGAGCTGCTCGGTGTCCCCGCCTGGACCGTCACCCGGCATGCCGAGGCCCGCGCCCTGCTGACCGACGCCCGGCTGGTCAAGGACATCAACGCCTGGGGGGCCTGGCAGCGGGGCGAGGTCACCCGCGACTGGCCGCTGATCGGCATGATCGACGTCGACCGCAGCATGTTCAACACGGACGGTGCCGAGCACCGGCGGCTGCGCACCAAGACCGCCCAGGCGGTCACCCCGCGCCGGCTGGAGAACCTGCGTCCGGTCATCGAGGGGATCACCGAGAAGCTGCTCGACGAACTGGCGGCGGCGGGCGCGGACGGCGCGCCGGTGGACCTGAAGTCGGTGTTCGCGCTGCCGCTCCCGATGACGGTGATCAGCGAGCTGATGGGGGTGGACGCCGCCCACCACGCCCGGCTGCACGAGCTGTACAAGGCTTTCTTCAGCATGCTGACCCCGCAGGCGGAGCGGCTCGCCGTCATCGCGGAGCTGGACGAGTTCTTCACCGGGGTGGTCGCCGAGAAGAAGGCCGCCCCCGGCGACGACCTGACCAGCGCCCTGATCCTCGCGGACGAGGGCGGGGAGCCGCTGACCGACGAGGAGGTGGTCGGCAACCTCAAGGCGATGGTCGCGGCCGGTCACGAGACCACCATCAGTCTCATCGTCAACGCGGTGCGTGCCCTGCTCACCCACCCCGACCAGCTCGCCCTGGTCCTCGCCGGCGAGGTCTCCTGGGAGACGGTGATCGAGGAGACGCTGCGCTGGAACACCCCGACCACGCATCTGCTGATGCGGTTCGCCACCGAGGACATCGAGATCGCCGGCACGGTGATCCCCCGGGGGGACGGTCTGGTGATCTCGTACCGGGCCATCGGCTGGGACGAGGACCAGCACGGCCCGTCCGCTCACCTCTTCGACATCACCCGGCCCACCCCGATCCGGCACCTGACGTTCGGCCACGGCCCGCACATCTGCCCGGGGGCCGCGCTCTCCCGGCTGGAGGCCCGGATCGCGCTGCCGGCGTTGTTCGCACGTTTCCCGGCCCTGGCGCCGGCCGTGCCCGACCGCGAGCTGCGCAACATGCCGGTGCTCACCCAGAACGATCTCCAGGCGTACCCGGTCCGGCTCACCGGCTGACACGCCCGGCTCCGGGGCCGTGGTCAGGTCGGCCCCGGAGCCGTGACCAGGGGACGACCGTCCCACGGACCGGAGTATCCGTCTCAGCGGACGGACACTCCGGTCCGTCCGCTGCGGCGAGGGGTTACCCTCCGGAACGTGGCTGACATCCAGATTCCCGCTGATCTCAAGCCCGCCGACGGTCGTTTCGGCTCGGGTCCCTCCAAGGTACGGACGGAGGCACTCGACGCCCTGGCCGCGACCGGCACCTCGCTGCTGGGCACCTCCCACCGCCAGGCACCGGTGAAGGACCTCGTCGGCCGGGTCCGTCAGGGCGTGTCCGCCCTGTTCTCCCTGCCGGACGGCTACGAGGTGATCCTCGGCAACGGCGGGACCACCGCGTTCTGGGACATCGCGACGCACGGGCTCATCGAGAACAGGTCGCAGCACCTGACGTTCGGTGAGTTCTCCTCGAAGTTCGCCAAGGCAGCGAAGCTCGCGCCCTGGCTGGAGGACCCGTCGGTGATCTCCGCCGACCCCGGCACCCTGCCCTCCGCGCAGGCCGAGGCCGGTATCGACGTCTACGCCCTCACCCACAACGAGACCTCCACCGGGGTGGCCGCCCCGATCCGCCGGCCGGAGGACGCCGACGAGGGCGCGCTGGTACTGGTGGACGCCACCTCGGGCGCCGGCGGGCTGCCGGTGGACATCACCGAGACGGACGTCTACTACTTCGCCCCGCAGAAGTGTTTCGCCTCCGACGGCGGGCTGTGGCTGGCGGCCTTCTCCCCCGCCGCCCTGGAGCGCGCGGAGCGGGTGCACGCCTCGGGCCGGCACGTCCCGGAGTTCTTCTCCCTCCCGACGGCCATCGACAACTCCCGCAAGAACCAGACGTACAACACCCCCGCGCTGTCGACCCTGTTCCTGCTCGCCGAGCAGCTGGACTGGATCAACGGCCAGGGCGGTCTGGAGTGGGCGCTCCGGCGCACCGCGGACTCCTCCGCCCGGCTCTACTCCTGGGCGGAGAAGTCCGCACACGCCACCCCGTTCGTCACCGACCCGGCGCACCGTTCGTGGGTCGTCGGCACGATCGACTTCGCCGAGTCCATCGACGCCGCGGCGGTCGCCAAGGTGCTGCGGGCCAACGGCATCGTGGACACCGAGCCGTACCGCAAGCTGGGCCGCAACCAGCTGCGGGTCGCGATGTTCCCGGCGGTCGAGCCGGCGGACGTCGAGGCGCTGACCCACTGCATCGACCACGTCATCGAGCGGCTGTAGGTCCCGGGGTTCCCCCGATACGCTGCGGGCCACCGGGCTTCCCGGTGGCCCGCGGCGCGTTCCGGGCGGGCGCGTCCGGTCCCGGGCCGGACGCGCCGCCGCGTCACCGCGCCAGCGACTGGAACTTCCGGACGGCCAGGGGCAGGAACACCGCGGTGAGGAGCAGCGGCCAGACGACCGCCATCAGCAGGGCGTTCTCCTCGATCCAGCTGCCGCCGGTGGGGAGCGGGTTGCCGAAAAGTTCGCGGGCCGCGTTCGCGGTGGAGGAGACCGGGTTCCACATCGCCAGGGCGCCCAGCCAGGTGGGCATTTCGGAGGGCGGGGTGAAGACGCTGGAGATCATCCCGAACGGGAAGGCGACGGCGAACAGGTTCCCCGCCGACTCCTGGTTCTTCACCATCAGACCGAGCAGCACCCCCACCCAGATCAGCGCGAACCGCAGCAGCAGCAGGAGGGCGAAGGCGGCGACGGTGGAGGGCAGGCCGCCGTCCGAGCGCCAGCCGATGACCAGCGCGATGGTGGCCAGCACCACCAGGTCCAGCCCGGCGTGCAGGACGTCGGAGACGCCCCGGCCGGTGACCACCGCCGAGGAGGCCATCGGCATCGACCGGAAGCGGTCGGTGACGCCGCGCTCCTTGTCGACGACCACCGCCATCGCGGTGTTCATGAACCCGAAGGCCATGGTCATCGCGAACAGGCCGGGCATCGCGTAGGTCTTGTAGTCGATCCCCTCGCCCAGGTACATGGCGCTGCCGAAGACGTAGACGAAGAGCAGCACCGAGACGATGGGGAAGCCCAGTTGCCAGGCGATGATCGACGGCTGCTTGACCAGATGGGTCAGGTCGCGGCGGACGATGGTCCAGCAGTCGGCGAACGCCCAGTACAGGCGGCGTTCGGGGCCGGCCGGGTCGGTGGGCGGTGTCGTTGTGGCGCTCATCGGGTGGTCCCCTCCAGGGCCGTCGGGTCGTCGGCGGGCTGTGCGCGGGGGCTGTCCTCACCGGTGCTTCCGCCGGTGCCGTCCCCGGAGCCGGCGGGCCGGCCGGTGAGCCGCAGGAACACCTCGTCGAGGGTCGGGCGGCGGAGCCCGATGTCCTGCACGGTGATTCCCTCGTCCTGCAGGGTCCTGGCCACCTCGGTGAGCGCGGCCACCCGGTCGGTGACGGGGGCGTGCACCCGCAGCTCGGCCTCGTCCGTGCGCGGTGCGGCGCCGTCGGCGACCCGGGACACGGTCCTGACGGCCGCCGGGAGGTCGGCGGCGTCCTGGACGACCACCTCGATCCGGTCGCCGCCGATGGCCCGCTTGAGCCCGGCCGGGGTGTCCTCGGTGATGTTCCGGCCGTTGTCGATCAGCGCGATCCGGTCGGAGAGCTGGTCGGCCTCGTCCAGGTAGTGGGTGGTGAGCAGCACGGTGGTGCCGCCGGCCGCCAGGGTGCGCACGGCTTCCCAGACCTCCATCCGGCCGCGCGGGTCCAGGCCGGTGGTCGGCTCGTCGAGGAAGAGCACGTCGGGGGCGAGGAGCATGCTGGAGGCCAGGTCCAGCCGCCGGCGCATCCCTCCGCTGAAGGTCCGCGGCTGCTTGTCGGCCACCTCGGTCAGGCCGAACTGCGCGAGGAGTTCGCCGGCCCGGCTCTTCGCCCGGGCGCCGGTCAGGTGGAACAGCCGGCCGAACATCTCCAGGTTCTGCCGGGCGGTGAGGATCTCGTCCACCGCCGCGCTCTGACCGGTGAGGCCGATACGGCGGCGCACCTGGCGGGGTTCGGCCGCCACGTCGAAACCGCCGACCGTGGCCCGCCCGCGGTCCAGCCGGATCAGCGTGGACAGGATCCGGATGGCGGTGGTCTTGCCCGCTCCGTTGGGGCCGAGCAGCCCGTAGACCGTCCCGCGGGGCACGGCGAGATCGAAGCCGTCCAGTGCCTTGTTGTCCCCGTATCGCTTGTGCAGCCCTTCGGCCAGCACAGAGTGGTCGGGAGCCCTCACGAGCCTTCCCCCTTCGACGCTTCGGGTGGTGCGGCACCCTGACTGGGTACACCGTACTCAATCTTGCGTACGGTGTACCCAGAAGTCAAACGTACGGTGTAGTCGCACGGCCCACGCAGCGGAGAAGGCGAGCACCATGACGACGGCACACAGCGGGAGCGGCGACCTCCGGCGCAGCATGGCGCTGCTCTGGGAGGGGAAGGAGCCGGCCGCCCGGGGGCCCCGCCCCGGGCTCTCCCTGGACCGGATCGTGACCGCGGCGGTGGAGCTGGCCGACCGGGAAGGGCTCGCCGCGCTGTCCATGCGGAAGGTCGCCGCCGAGCTGGGGGTCGGCACCATGTCGCTGTACCGCTACGTCCCCGGCAAGGGCGAGCTGCTCGACCTGATGCTCGACCACGTGAACGGCCCCACGGAGCCGCTGGAGGAGCACCGCGGGAAGCACTGGCGGGTGCTCCTGGAGTACATCGCCGAGGGCACCTGGGAGCTCTACACCGCGCACCCCTGGCTGCTGCAGGTCAACCAGACCCGCCCGGTCCTCGGCCCGAAGGGGATGGCCGGCTTCGACTTCGCGCTGGCCGCGCTGAACGGCCTCGGCCTCAGCGGGCCGGAGAAGATCGGGATCATCCTGGCCGTCGACCACTTCGTCACCGGCACGGCCCGGACCTTCGTCCTCCAGCAGCAGGTCGGCCGCGAGTCGGAGCTGACCGACGAGGAGTTCTGGGAGGCCCAGGGCCCCTACCTGGAGCGGGCCATGGCCGGCGGCTCCTACCCGGAGGTCGCCGCCCTGCCCGAGGGCGCCTTCGACTTCGACGGCCGGCAGGCCCTGGAATTCGGCCTGCGTCCGCTTCTCGACGGCCTCCAGCTGTTCATCGACAGCAAGCAGCCCTCCTGACCGTCAGGGCTCCGTACACACACCGGTGGCGGCCGCTGATCAGCGGCCGCCACCGTGCTGCACTGTCCCTTGCTCCTCTGCTCCTCGGGCCGGGCCGCTTCAGTGAGGGCCGGCCCGGCCCGAGGTGTCAGACGGTCACCGGGGGCAGTTGCCCCGGAAGTCCGAGATGTTGCGGTCGGTCGGGGGCAGCGGGCACAGGAACTGGTCGTAGCGGGTGTCATCGTCCACGAACCGCTTCAGCCAGGAGATGGTGTACTTCGCGATCGTCGTGTTGTGGGTGTTCGGGGCGAAGTGCGAGGCGCCGTTCAGCTCCAGGTAGGAGCGGTCCGTCGAGCGCGACAGGCTCTCGTAGAACGGGATGGCGTGCGACCGGACGGAGGCGACGGAGTCCCGCTCCGCGCCGACGATCAGCGTGGGGGTGCTCACGCTGCCCCAGCGCTTGGACAGGTGCCACGGGGTGAGCGGGACGGCGGCCTTCACCGAGGGACGGGAGTCGACCGCTGACAGCACACCGCCACCGCCCATGGAGTGACCTATGAGCCCGATCCGGTTCGGGTCGACCCGGTGACGCTCGGAGCTCCGTCCCGTCAGGTAGTCCACGGCGGCCAGCATCTGACGGCCACGGGCCCCCGGCTGGTCGTACCGGCTGTTGGTGTCGATGATGAAGACCACGAAGCCCTGCGAGGCCAGCCGGTCACCCATCCAGGACATGGTGGACGCGGAGGCCGTGTACCCGGGGGTGATCACGACGCCGCCGAAAGTGCCGTCACTGGTGGTGGTCGGGTAGTGGATCGTGCCGCCACCGAAGCCGGAGACCAGCCCGGACACGCGGGTGGTCGAGGTGCGGTAGTGACCGGTCCGCGCTTCGATGCTGGAGACGGTCGGGTCCGGGCCCCGCTGGAACTGGCTCTGCGCCGAGACATCGGACTGCACCTGCGTGGTCTCGCCCGCCGAGGCGGAAGGCAGCCCGACAAGACCGGCGCCCCCGAGGGCGAATGCGGCGGCGACGCCCAGGGAGAGCAGGCGGCGGGGCTTGCGCTTGCGCCGCCCCGGCTGGGTGACGGCTTCGCTCTGAATCTGCGCCATGAGGGTGAGCTCCCTGAAGTGTGAGGGGATGGGGGTGCTCGAACACGCGTCATCGTGGCGCGCCGGCGAACCCTCACGCATCGGCGAAATCACCTGTGTTGTTACTCAGCGGTTCCGGTCGTGTTTCCGGAACAGCCGCCGCAGCGCCACCACCAGCACGGTGCCCAGAGCGAAGAGGAGCACCAGCCGCAGGGTTCCCTCGTCCCCCTCCGCGGCCCCGTCACCCTCGCCGCTCTCCCGGCCGTCCGCCCCGTCCCCACCGGCCCCCGGGCCGTCCCCGTTTCCGTCCTGTGCGCTCTCCGGCAGCAGCTCGCCCTCCAGCGGCACCGGCTGCACCGCGCTGCGCTCACCCTCCGAGCCGAACATCAGGGTGCGGCCGTCCGGCGTGAACGTCACCGACTCGCCCTGGCGCTGCATCGGCACGGTGACCATGCCGAGCGGCTCCGGTATGCCGTCCTCCCAGCGGAACATCTCGGCCGCGAAGTAGCCGCGCAGCAGCAGCCGGGTGCCGTCCGGGGAGAAGGCACCGCCCGTCACCCACAGGTCGGTGTCGTAGAGGCGTGCGAAGACGTTCACCGCACCGCCGGGGGTCAGCTCCTCGGGCCCGGAGTACACCGCGCCGCTGCCGTCCCGCTTCTTGCTCGCCAGGTAGACCCGGCCGGTGTCCGGATGCACCATGAGCGCCTCGGCGTCCCGGGGGCCGTCGTCGTACTGCACGGTGTACACGGTGGGGGTCAGCGTCACGTCGGCAAGCTCCGCGGGCTCCGCGAAGCGGTAGATCCACACATGCGGCCAGGCGCCGTCGAAATTGTCCCCGATGTCCCCGACGTACAGATCGCCCTCGGGGCCCAGATGGATGCCCTCCACATCCCGGAACTCCACGCCCTGGAGCGTGACGGTGGCGACGGTCTCCCCCGTCCCGCTGTCCACCGCGTAGATCTCCGGCGGGTAATCGCTGTCGTTGTGGGTCCAGTAGACCCCCGGATGCCGGTGACTCGCCTGCAGACCGCTGGACTCGACGATCCGCGGGTCCTCCAGGGTGAACGCGGCCGGAGCGTCCTCGCCGGACGTGTTCTCGGCAGCCGCGGGCGGTGCGACGGCAAGGGCGGCGAGCAGCAGCGAGGCCACGGCGGAGCACGGCACAGTCCAGGTCAGACGCATGGGTCCAGCCTTTCATCCCCGCCGGGCCACTCCTGCAGGGTCTTGCTTCGAGTGGACTCGACCACGTTGACTTCCCCCATGAAGTACACACATCTCGGACGCACGGGTCTCCAGGTCAGCCGCTTGGTCCTGGGCACCATGAACTTCGGACCGCACACCGACGAGGCGGACAGCCACGCGATCATGGACGCCGCGCTGGACGCCGGCGTCAACTTCTTCGACACCGCCAACGTGTACGGCTGGGGGGAGAACAAGGGCCGCACCGAGAAGATCCTCGGCAGCTGGTTCGCCAAGGGCGGCGAGCGCCGCGACAAGGTCGTGCTGGCGACCAAGGGCTACGGGCACATGGGCGCCCATCCCCCCGCCTGGCCGAACCACGACAAGCTGTCCGCCGTCAACATCCGGCGGGCCGTGGACGCCAGCCTCCAGCGCCTGGGCACCGACTACATCGACCTCTACCAGTTCCACCACGTGGACCGGGACACCCCGTGGGAGGAGATCTGGCAGGCCGTCGACGTCCTGGTCCAGCAGGGCAAGATCCTCTACGCCGGCAGCTCCAACCACGCGGGCTGGAATCTGGCGCAGGCCAACGAGACAGCGGCCCGCCGCGGCTCGCTCGGCCTGGTCAGCGAGCAGTGCCTGTACAACCTGGCCGAGCGGCGCGCCGAGATGGAGGTCATCCCGGCGGCGCAGGCCTACGGACTCGGGGTCATCCCGTGGTCGCCGCTGAGCGGCGGACTGCTGGGCGGCGCCATCCGCAAGGAGCGCGAGGGCGGCTCCACCCGTTCGGCCAAGGCGCTGGAGAACACCACGCTGCGCGAGCAGGTGCAGGCTTACGAGGACCTCCTCGCCGGCCACGGCGTGGAGCCGGGCGAGGCCGGCCTGGCCTGGCTGCTGACCCGCCCCGGGGTCACCGGCCCGATCGTCGGCCCGCGGACCCGCGAACAGCTGGACTCGGCGCTCCGCGCCATGGAGCTGGAGCTCAGCACCGAAGTGCTGGCCGGACTGGACGAGATCTTCCCCGGCCCGGGCCCGTCCCCGGAGGCCTTCGCCTGGTGACCCGGCGGCCCCTCGGCTGCCCGGCCCCGTCGGCCGAGGGGTCGGTCAGGAGCCCAGGGCGGCCGCCAGGAACACCACGGCGAACAGGACGACGAGCGCCCCGCTGACGATCCGCATTCTGGTCTTCGCGTCCACGGCTCCACAGTAGCCGGGCTGCGCGCGCCTCACTCCCGGGGAGTGGTGCTCCGGGAGTGAGGCGCCCGCCCGGCCCCCGTGCCGCCGGCCGGCTCTCCGGTGGACTCGGCCTTCCCCGCCTCTTCCGCCGGGGCCGCGCCCTCCGCGGTGGGGCCGGCGGCCTGCGGGACGCCGGGGCCAGGGGGCGCGGCGTCCGGGGTGCCGGCGTCCGCGTCGCGCGGAACGAACCGCACCGCATGCCGGCCGCGGCGCGGGTCGATGCGCACCCGCAGGCCGCCCAGCCGGGCCAGGATCAGTGCCACGGTCAGGGCGGACGCCGCGCAGAACAGCCCGCCGGTCAGCAGGCCCACGCGGGCGCCGAACGCATCGGTCACCCAGCCCAGCAGCGGGCCGCCGATCGGGGTGCTGCCGACGAAGACCATCATGAACAGGCTGATCACCCGGCCGCGCATCTCCGGGCTGCTGGCCAGCTGGAGGCTGGTGTTGGCGGTGATGATGAAGGTCATGCCGACCAGCCCGATGGGCACCATCAGCGCCGCGAACACCAGGAAGAAGGGGGCCGCGGCGGCGGTCATCAGCAGCACCCCGAACAGTCCGGCGACCAGCACGGTGAACCGCATCCGGCTGCTGCCGCGTTTCGCCGCCAGCAGGGCACCGGCCAGCGACCCGATCGCCATCAGGGTGTTCAGCAGCCCGTACGTGCCCGCGTCCGCCTGGAAGATCTGGTCGGTGAAGGCCACCAGCCAGATCGGGAAGTTGAACCCGAAGGTGCCGACGAAGGTGACCAGGACGATCGGCCAGAAGAGCTCGGGGCGGCTGCCGACGTAGCGGAGCCCGGCCCGCAACTGGCCCTTCCCACGCGGGGCCCGCTCCACGGAGTTCAGCTCGGCGGTGCGCATCAGCAGCAGCGCGGTGATGGGCGCGAGGAACGACAGGCCGTTGAAGAGGAAGGCCCACCCGCTCCCGACGGCGGAGATCATGACGCCGGCGACTGCGGGCCCGACGATCCGCGCCGACTGGAAATTCGCCGAGTTCAAAGAGATCGCGTTGCGCAGCAGGTGCGGGCCGACCATGTCGTGGACGAAAGTCTGCCGGGCGGGGTTGTCGACCACCGTCACCAGCCCGAGGACGAACGCCAGCGCATAGACGTGGTACTCGTTCACCTGGCCGCTCAGCGTGAGCGCGGCCAGCGCCAGCCCGGTGAGGCCCATCGCCGACTGGGTGCACAGCAGGAGCTTGCGCTTGTCCAGGCGGTCCGCCAGCACCCCGCCGTAGAGACCGAACAGCAGCATCGGCAGGAACTGCAGAGCCATCGTGATGCCCACCGCGGCCGCGGAGCCGGTGAGGGTGTGGATCAGCCAGTCCTGGGCGATCCGCTGCATCCAGGTACCGGTGTTGGAGACGGTGCCCCCGAGAAAGAAGATCCGGTAGTTCCGGACCTTCAGCGAGCTGAAGAGCGACGTGCTGGTCGCGCGGTGATCAGGTGCGGGGGCGGAAGCTGCTCCGGGTCCCGGACTCAAAGAACACACCTTTCCTGGTCTGGCTCCCGCAGGATCCGGCACCGGTGGGCCGTCCGTCCCCTGCCAGGGCTGTGCCGCTCGCTACTGGTGCGCGAGCTTGTGCAGTACCGGAGCGGCGGCCCGCAGGAGGGCCCACTCCTCTTCGTCCAGCCCGCCGGCCAGCTCGGTCAGCCAGGCGTTCCCCTGGCTGCGGCTCGCCGCGAGCATCTCCTCGGTCCGGTCGGTGGTGGACACGGTCTTCTGGCGGCGGTCGTCCGGGTGCGGCTCGAGGCGGACCAGGCCCCGCTCGTGGAGCAGGGCGATGATCCGGGTCATCGACGGCGGCTGCACATGCTCGCTGCGGGCCAGCTCCCCCGGGGTCATGGGTCCGCAGCGGTACAGGGTGCCCAGGGCCGACATCTCGGCGAGACTCAGCGACCGGTCGGCACGCTGGTGCCGCAGGCGGCGGGCCAGGCGCATGACGCCCACCCGCAGCGTGTTCACCGCGGCGGCGTCCTCGGGGGTTCCCAGCGTGGTCTGCGGCATGCACTCCACCCTAAGTCATTAGCTTGCCTAACGAAATACCGGCCTGGGTGATCCTCCGCACCCCGTGCCGGCCCACCCCGGGACTGCGGGGCCCCGCCCGGCCCCGCGTACCCCGCGCGAGGCGGGACGACCCCGATACTGGTCCCGGACTTCCCCGGAGCGAAACGTCCGGGACAAGGCGTCACCCGGCCGAACGGTGCTGGGTAGGCTGGGCGAAGACATGTGCGAACAGCGGGAGGACGGCAGAGATGCGCTGGGCTGAGCTGGCCAACGGCAAGCGGGAGGCCCCCGAGCCGCTCGAAGGGAACATCACCGCAGCGGTCGCGGCCGGCACCGGCATCTGGGCCCTGCTGTTCCTGGGCCAGCTGCCGTTCTACGGCTGGTACGCCGAGCACGGCCACGAGTGGTGGATCTGGTCCTGCCTGGTCGGCACCGGCCTGGGCCTCTTCGGGCTCTGGTATGCGAAGCGCCACGGCCCGGCGTCCACTTCCGCCGAACCCCAGGCACCCTCCCCGGGCCCCGACAGCACGACGGAGTCCGGAGCGGACGGGTCGGACGGCTCCGGGGGGGACTGATCAGCAACAATCCGGGGGACAACCGCAATCATGGCGACACCATGACGCCCGCCGAGGCCGGGGCGGCCGGTCAGCTGCGCGGACTGACCGCTGCCGAGGTGGCCGAGCGCGTCGCCCGCGGCCAGGTCAACGACGTGCCCGTGCGGTCGTCCCGCACCACCGGGGAGATCATCCGCGCGAACGTCCTCACCCTCTTCAACGGCATCATCGGCACGCTGTTCGCCATCATCCTGGTGGTCGGCCCGATCCAGGACGGGCTTTTCGGCTTCGTCATCATCGCCAACGCCCTGATCGGCATCGTCCAGGAACTGCGCGCCAAGAAGACCCTGGACAGCCTGGCCGTCATCGGTGAGTCCCGGCCGACCGTCCGCCGCGACGGCGTCAGCAGCGAAGTGCCGACGAGCTCGCTGGTCCTCGACGACCTCATCGAGCTCGGCCCCGGTGACAAGGTGGTCGTGGACGGGGTGGTCACCGAGGCCGAGAGCCTGGAGGTCGACGAGTCGCTGCTCACCGGCGAGGCCGACCCGGTCCTCAAACACCCCGGCGACCAGGTGATGTCCGGCAGCTTCGTGGTCGCCGGCGGCGGCTCCTTCACCGCCACCAAGGTCGGCCGCGAAGCCTACGCCGCGAAGCTCGCCGAGGAGGCGTCCCGCTTCACCCTGGTCCACTCCGAGCTCCGCAACGGCATCAGCAAGATCCTCAAGTACTGCATCATTCTGATGATCCCGGCGGCGATCGGCCTCATCATCAGCCAGCTGGTGGTGGAGCGGGCCGACACCTTCGAGGCCATCCGCCGGATGGTCGCCGGCATCGTGGTCATGGTGCCCGAAGGGCTCGTCCTGCTGACCTCCGTGGCCTTCGCGATCGGCGTCATCCGGCTGGGCCGCCAGCAGTGCCTGGTGCAGGAGCTGCCCGCCATCGAGGGCCTGGCCCGGGTCGACGTGGTCTGCCTGGACAAGACCGGCACCCTCACCGAGGGCGGCATGGACGTCGCGGAACTCCGGATGCTGGACGGCGCGGGGTCGGACGAGGCGCACTTGCGGCAGGTGCTCGGCGTCCTCGGCCAGAGCGATCCGCACCCCAACGCCAGTCTCCGGGCCCTCATCAACGCCTGGCCGGCGCCGGAGGGCTGGCACTGCACCGACCCCATCCCGTTCTCCTCGGCACGCAAGTACAGCGGGGCCACCCTGCACAGCCCCGGGGGGCCCGCCGGCACCTGGCTGCTCGGCGCCCCCGATGTGCTGCTGCCCGCCGGTCACCCGGCGCTCGCGGAGGTCGACGGCCTCAACGCCCAGGGGCTGCGGGTCCTGCTGGCCGGCCGGGCCGAGGAACCCGCCGGCACCGAAGCCGTCTCCCCGGTCGCGCTGATCGTCCTGGAGCAGCGGCTGCGCCCGGAGGCGGCCGACACCCTGCGCTACTTCGCAGCCCAGAACGTCGACGCCAAGGTCATCTCGGGTGACAACGCCGTCTCGGTGGGCGCCGTCGCCATGAAGCTGGGCCTGCCCGGCGCCGACCGGCCCGTGGACGCGCGCAAGCTGCCCACCGACCCGGGGGAGCTGGCCACGGCGGTCGAGCGCGGCACCGTCTTCGGCCGGGTCACTCCGCAGCAGAAGCGGGAGATGGTCGGTGCGCTCCAGGCCCGCGGCCACAACGTGGCGATGACCGGCGACGGAGTCAACGACGTGCTGGCGCTGAAGGACGCCGACATCGGGGTCTCCATGGGCTCGGGCTCGGAGGCCACCAAGGGCGTCGCCCAGATCGTCCTGCTGAACAACAGCTTCGCGACGCTCCCGTCCGTGGTGGCCGAGGGCCGACGGGTCATCGGCAACATCGAGCGGATCGCCAACCTCTTCCTGACCAAGACCGTGTACTCCGTGTTCATGGCCTTCGCGGTGATCATCAGTCAGGTGCCGTACCCGTTCCTTCCCCGGCATCTGACCCTGCTGTCCGCCCTGACCATCGGCATCCCGGCCTTCTTCCTCGCCCTCGCCCCGAACCGGGAACGGGCCCGCCCGCACTTCGTCCGCCGGGTGATGCGCCTGGCCGTCCCCTTCGGTCTCATCGCCGGCGCCGCCACCTTCACCACCTACCTGCTGGCCCGCTCGTACTACGGGGCCACCGAGGCCACCCGCACCGCCGAAACCAGTGCGGCCACCCTCACCCTCTTCCTGCTGGCCCTGTGGGTGCTGGCGATCATCGCCCGCCCTTACACCTGGTGGCGGATCGCCCTGCTGGCCGCCATGTGCGCGGGCTTCCTGACCGTCCTGGTCACCCCCTGGCTGCAGACCTTCTTCGCCCTGAACCTGAGCGGGCTTGCCATGCCCTGGGCCGCGGTCGCCCTGGCCGGCGCCGGCATCGTCGGCCTGGAGGCGGCCTGGCGGATCATCCCCCGCTACTGGCCGGACCTCCCCACCTCCCCGCACTGACCCGGCCCGCGGGACGGCCCGGCGTTCGGGGCCATCACCGCCGTAGTACGGGTAGTGCACTGCGGAGATGGAGACCACGACACGAGAGCTCAACCAGCGGACCGCGCAGGTACTGGCCCGGGTGGAGGCCGGTGAGACCGTCACGGTGACGAAGAACGGCCACCCGGTCGCCATACTGCGCCCGTACGGGGAGGAAGACCCGCCCGTGTTCTCCTTCCGGACCGACCCCATGGGCGTGGACGACAACGCCCCGACCTTCTGCGGAGACCCGGACCTCTCCGAGCGGACCGGCGAGCACTTGTCCGGGTTCGGCGATGACTGATCCACCCGTCGTCATCGCGGACACGTCCGCACTCCTTGCTTTTTTCAACCAGTCCGACAAGCATCACCAGGCAACCTGGGAAGGACTGGCCAGAGCCGGACACCTGGTCGTCTCCCCGTGTGTCCTGACCGAGCTCGACTACATCCTGGCCACCAAGCAGGGGTCGCCGGTCTCGAACGCCGTACTTTCCTACATCGCTTCCCGGACGGCTGCGGGGCGCTGGGAAGTACCTCCCGTGGGGCCGCACCTCCTCGCGGCACACGCGCTGCTGTCCGACTGTCCGGCCGTGGGTCTGGCCGACGCGATGAGCGTGGTGCTCGCCCGGGAATTCCGCACCGACGTCATCGCCACCCTCGACCGCAGGCACTTTCGCATGCTCCGGCCTCTGACCCGGCACGACGCCTTCCGGCTGCTTCCCGACGATCTCTGACCGCCCGCCCCGGAGAAGCTCCCGGACCCCGGCCGGGTGCGGAACCGGGAGCCCGGTCGTGGTTCCGCACCCGGTGCCGCACCGGCGTCGGGCGCCCGGGTCAGTCGAACCAGCGGGCGGTCTCCAGCTCGGCGGTGCGGGTGGGGTCCTCCAGCAGGGCGGCGAGTTCGAAGCGGCGGGGCCACTGGCCGGTGGCCCAGGCCAGGCCTGCGGCCACCCCCTCGACGGTGGCGGCGTGCAGGGTGCCGCCGGTGAGGCGCCAGTCCAGGTCGACGCCCTCGACGATCAGCTCCTCGTGCTCCAGGTAGCCCTCCGGGGTGTCCGGTCCCAGCAGTTCGCGGGCGGCCCGCGGAACCTCCCGGTGAACGCCGCCGCCCGGCGGAACACCCGGGACCACGGCGCTGAGCAGCGGGACGTCCAGCACGGCCGCGAGCTCGGCGGCCCGGTCCGGGGCGACCGGCAGCAGCGGGCGGCCGGCGGCCAGTGGCAGCAGGTCCGGGGCGTCGGCGACCACGGCCTCGGCGGCGGGCACCACGCAGGGCGCGCCGTCGCGCACGGCCCGCAGTTCCTCCGGGAGGGTGACGTCCTCCGGCGGCAGGTCCGCGAGCAGGGTGTGGAGGCCGTGCAGGCGGTCGGAGGTGACGGTGAGGCCGGGGTCGGCGAGGCGGCCGAGCAGCTCCGCCGCGCCGCCGGGCTCGGCCAGCAGGGCGGCCGCGGTGGTACGGACGCCGAGGGCGCGCAGCACCTCCTCGTCGGCATCGGCGGTGTCCACCGCCTCGTAGAGGCCGGCGAGCAGCGGGTCACCGGCGGCGGCCCGCAGGCCGGCCGGGCGGCGGCCGGCCAGCACCGGGGCGCCGCGCAGCCACCAGGCGGTGTAGGAGCGGACGGTTTCCACGCCGCCGTCCGGCATCCGTACCCGGACCGGGGTGGTGAGCGCCTCGCGCAGCGGGGGCTCGGCGAGCAGGGCCAGCGCCTGCGGCCAGCGGTCGTCGTCGACGAGTTCCAGGTCGCGGACCGCCAGCACCTCGGTGGCGACCGGCGGGAGGGGGGTTTCCGGGAGGGCGTCGAGGGAGTCCTCGCACCAGACGTCCACGGAGTCCAGCAGTCCGAGGTCGTCGGGTTCGGCGAAGTCGCTCCCGCCCGGCTCGAGCTCGTCCGGATCGAGGACCACGTCCTCGGCGCGGACCAGCGCGAAGTGTGCCTGCACCCCCACGGCGGTGAGCGGCTGTTCGCCCCAGCGGTCCGTCAGCTCCGGGCTCACGGCGGCGAGTTCGCCCTCCCGGATGACCTGCTGGAAGGGGCTGCCGGGGAGCACCAGCTCGCCGGCCGGAGCGGGCTCGCCGTCCTCGTCGGGGAGGGCGAGCGCCGCCAGCCAGGGCTCGTCCCCGGGCTGGAGACCGGCGGTCCGCACCAGGGTGAGGACGGTGTCGGCCAGCTCCTCGGGGGTGAGGGAGTCCTCGTCCCAGTCCAGGCCGTCAAGCGAGGCGGCGACGGCCGTGCGGACCTGCGGTGTGTCGAGGACGGCGCGGGGGGTGGCGGGCTGGGCACCGAGCTTCTCCAGCAGTGGGTGCACGGCCTCGGGATGGGCGACTTTGAGGCCGAGCCGGGTGAGGTGCGCGGCGTCGGTGCTCGCCTCCGGCAGCAGCACCTGGCGCGGGCCGATGGTGGTGCGGCCGTCCTCCAGCGGCACCGGCAGGCCGCTGAGCAGGCCGGGGGCCACACCGGCGAGGGAGGCGTACAGGGTGCGCCACCAGGCCGGCGGGCGCTGGGCGCCGGCCGTCCGGTCGATCATTTCGCCGAGCGGGACGCGGGTGACGCCGAGGACCCGCAGCGCGGTGTGGCGTTCCAGCCCGGCCGGCAGCAGGGCGGGGAACAGGTCGGCCAGGACCCTGGCGGTGTCCGCGCCGGCGTCCTCGGCCAGCTCGGCGTCCCGGGGCCGCAGCGCCACGGGCCGGCCCGCGTCCGCCCGCTCCCCGGCGGTGAGGTCCCCGGCCGCGAAATCCCCGGCTGAGGACGGCTCCGGGGCCGCGGGGGGTGCCTGGTCCCCGTCCGGCGGGAGGGCCGGCGGGAGGAAGGGCACCCGGGGCAGGCGGTCCAGCAGCAGCAGGCGGAGCGCGCCGTCGAGCTCGCCCTGGCCGAGCGGACCCGGCACCAGGTCGAGCGTTCCGGCGGTGACCGGGCGCCAGTCGGCCAGCAGCGCGGCGTAGGCGTCGGCGGCCTTCTCCAGCAGGAAGTCGGTCAGAGGTCCGGGGGCGACGTGCCGGCGGGTCGGCTCCAGCGGGAAGGTGGCAAGGAGCAGCGCGGGGAGGGCCAGCGGATCGTCGGTGGGGGTGGGCGCGTGGACGACGCGGGCGCTGGGCGGCGGGGCGGGGGCGCCCCCGGGGCCCACCGGCACGGCCCAGGTCACTGACCAGGTGGGGCGCTCGCGCTCCTCCAGCGGCCGGTCGGTGAGCAGCTCGGGGCCGGCCGTTCCGCTGTCGGTGGCGATCCGCCAGCGGGTGACCCGGTCCCCTTCGGTGATGACCGTGCAGGGGCCCTCCTGGCGGCGGTCGAGAGTGCGCGTCCCGGAAGGGGTCTGCACGGTGATCCCGGAGAGCCCGGGGAGCGCCAGCAGCAGGGTGTCGTCAACCCCGTCGAGCAGCCGGGCCGCGAGGTCCTCCGCGGCGGCGTCGCGCAGCGGCAGGACAACGGCGGTGTCGTACCCGTCGGGGAGTTCCGTCCCCGGGTCGTCCACGGCGGGCAGCGGCAGGCGCAGCAGCGGGACGGCGTGCCGTCCGCCGGCCCGCCGGTCCAGCTCGCCGGCCAGTCCGGGGTTCCCGGCGGCCGTGCCGCGGGCCAGGGCGGTGGCCTCGGCGAGCGACCAGCGCACTCCCCCGGTGCGGCTGAGCACGGCCGGGGTGTCGCTGACGGTCAGAGTGGCGGCGAAGCCCACCCCGAACCGGCCGACGGTGTCGGCGTCCCGCTTGGCGGAGGCGCGCAGGGTGGAGAGGGACTCCACGCCCCGGGCGTCGAGCGGTGCCCCGGTGTTGGCGGCGGTGAGCCGGCCGTCGCCGAGCCGCAGGTGCAGCCGGCCCGGAACACCGGCGCGGCCCGCGGCGTCGGCGGCGTTCTGCGCCAGCTCGGTGATGAGCCGGTCCCGGTAGCCGCCGCGGGCCAGGTCTTCCTCGGCGTTGGCGTCTTCCCGGAAGCGCGCCGGGGACGCCGCCCAAGCGTCGAGCACGGCGCTGCGCAGGCGCGCGGTGTCGAACGGGTCGTTGGTAGTCACGGGAAGCGACAGTACCCGGCTGGTAGCGTCGCGGTCCGTGCCAGAAATCTCGTTCCTGCTCATCGCTGGTCTGGCCGTCTTTCTCGGTTCGGTGGTGCAGAGCGGGGTCGGTCTCGGTCTGGGTCTGGTCGCCGCCCCGGTGGTGGCCTTCGTGGAGCCGGCGCTGGTGCCGGGCACTCTGCTGGTCACCGCCGCGGTGCTGCCGATGCTGACGGTGCGGTCCGAGTGGCAGCACATCGACTGGCGCGGGGTGGCCTGGGGGCTGCCGGCCCGGGTACCGGGGGCGGCGGCTGGGGTCTGGCTGGTCGCGGTGGTGGATCCGAGGACGCTGGGCGCCGTGGTGGGCCTGGTGGTGCTGCTGGCCGTGGCAGCGACCCTGTGGTCGGTGCGCGTTCCCCTCACGCCGGTGTCCCTCATCACGGCGGGCGCCGCCTCGGGCCTCAGCGGCACCGCGACCTCGATCGGCGGCCCGCCGCTCGCGCTGCTCTACCAGCACGAGCCGGCGCCCCGGGTGCGCGGCACGCTGGGCGCCTTCTTCCTGCTCGGCACCCTGATGTCGCTGGCGGCGCTGGCGATCGGCGGGCAACTGCCCCGCGAGCAGGTGTTCGCCGGGCTGGTGCTGATCCCGTTCGTGATCGCCGGCTACCTGGCGGGCGGCCCGGTGCGGTCCCGGGTCGGGGTGCGCGGGGTGCGGGCGGCCCTGCTCGTCGTGGTGACGGTCTCCGGTGTGGCGCTGATCACCCGCTCGCTGCTCTGACGGGCCGAGGGCGGGCGGGCCGGGGCGGCTGCGGCGGGCCGGCGGCTACAGCGGATCGGAGCTGACGTGGTCGATGACCGGCGGGGCCGGCTGCTGCGTCCTGGGCATCTCGGCGGCCTCGGAGTGGGCCCCGCAACCGTAGGAGAGGGAGACGACCCGGCCGTCGGCCGGGGAGATCTCGTTCGCGCACACCCCGAAGGCCTGCCGCAGGGAGCCGGCGAGCGGCACCAGGAACCCACAGCTGAGACAGTTGGCCGGGGCCGCCTGGGCCATGGGGGTGTCCGGGCCGAACTCGTCCTCCCAGCGATCGGCGGCCTCCTGCAGGCCGTACCGGGACAGCACGCGGGGGCGGCCGAGACCCAGCTCGTCGGCGAGGGCGCGGATGGTGCCGCGCGAGGGCCGGGCGACCGGCTCGGCGGTCTCCGCCTCCGCTTCCACCGGCGAGTGGGGCGACGGCATGTCCCCGCCGATGAAGGCAGGCTCCAGGCGCGGGTCGTCGCTCTCGGACGGCAGCAGATCGCCGGGGCCCAGATCGCCCTGGCGCAGCCGCTCGTTCCACGGCACCCAGTCGGGCGCGACCAGCGCCTCCGGGCCGGGCGTCGGCGCGACCTCGTCGACCGTGACGTAGCGGGCATGAGCGGCCCGCGCCACCGTCACGCTCCAGCGCCAGCCCCGGTAGGCGGGGTCGGCGCCGGCGAAGACGTGGGTGACCACGCGATCGCCCTCGGGGACAACTTCCAGGTGCGGACCGACCCGCTGCGGGTGCGCCGCCTCGGCGGCAGCATTCCTGGCCAGCTCGACGGCCTCCGCGCACAACCGGTCCGGGGTCCGGCTTCGCATCGCAGCACTCACTAGATATCGACTCTCTTCTACGCCAATTTCCGGTGCGGGCGCCTGAAATCGGACGGAAGCGACGGAGCGGACCCCAGGACCGCTGCGACGTCACACTGTACGAGCCAGGGCGCACCGTCCCACCACGCTACCGCACCTGGAGGGCGCCCCGCTCCGGTACCGAGGATCCGGTGGCCCGGCCGGCCGGCGAAGGCGGCCGCCGTCCGGCCCGGCGCCCAAGACCCTTACGAACCAAGGACAACCACCCGCCGAATGAGGCGTTGCGGTACACCGCAAGCCTTAGGCTTACTGCCGTGGCCGCTGACAGCTCGTCCGACACCAAGGGAAACGCCCGGTCCGGGCTGTTCGTCCGGGCTGTCCGGGCGACGGGCCGGGCAGTGCACCGGCCCCCCGCCGCGGTGGCCCGGCGCATCCGTAGGGCGACCCACGCGCAGGGCGCGGGGGAGTCGGGGCTCGGCAAGCTCATAGAGATGCACGCGGTGCACTCGATCGGCGACATGCTCATCACCATGGCGCTGGCCTCCACCATCTTCTTCTCCGTGCCGACCGACGAGGCCCGCGGCCGGGTGGCGCTCTACCTGGCCGTCACCATGGCGCCGTTCGTGCTGCTGGCCCCGGTGATCGGGCCGCTGCTCGACCGGCTGCCGCACGGGCGCAGGGCCGCGATGTCGGGGGCGCTGCTGGTGCGGGGGGCGCTGGCGCTGCTGATCTCCACCGCGGTCGCCACCGGCGGGCTGGAGCTGTACCCGGCCGCGCTGGGCGTGATGGTGGCGTCGAAGTCGTACAACATCGTGCGGGCGGCGGTGGTGCCACGTCTGCTTCCGCCCCAGATCTCCCTGGTGAAGGCGAATGCCCGGATCACCCTGACCGGGCTGCTCGCGGCCGGCGCCGCCGCCCCCCTGGGGCTCGTGCTGCACACGATCGGCCCGCAGTGGCCGCTGTACGGGGCGTTCGTGTTCACGGCCATCGGCGCCTTCCTGTCCTTCCGGCTGCCGCACAAGGTGGACCTGGCCAAGGACGAGCGGACGGTCCACCTGGACGAGCTGGCGGCGACCAAGGTCTCCCGCGCGGCCAAGGCCCGCGACAACGGCGGCCGCAGCCGCTTCCGGCCCGCCCGGGACTCGGCCGAGGCCCCGGTGGTGAAGGCGCTGATCGCCAACTTCGCCCTGCGCGCCCTCTCGGGCTTCCTGCTGTTCTTCATGGCCTTCCTGCTGCGGGACCAGCCACTGCCCGGGCTCGCGGCGGCGATGTCCCTGGGGGTGATCGGGCTGGGCGCCGCGATCGGCAACGGTCTGGGCAACGTGCTGGGTGCCTGGCTGCGCGACCGGGCCCCCGAGGTGATCCTGCTGGCCATGCTGTTCCTCGCGGTCGGCTCCACCGTCTCGGCCGCGGTGGCCTACGGCCTGGTGACGGTGATCGCGGTCAGCTTCTCCGCCGGGATGTGCCAGGCCATGGGGAAGCTGTCGCTGGACGCGCTGATCCAGCGGGACGTGCCCGAGACGGTGCGCACCTCGGCGTTCGCCAGGTCCGAGACCCTGGTGCAGATGGCCTGGGTGGTCGGCGGCGCCATCGGGATCTCCCTCCCGCTGAACGGCACGGTCGGCATGACCGTGGCCGCGCTGCTGGTGCTCACCGGGACGGTACTGACCGTCCGGGGGCTGCTGAGCGCCGCCCGGCGCGGCACGTCGCACCCGCGCGTCCGCTGACCGGCGCTCCCCGGTAACCTGCCCGCATGACTGCGATCTCGAGGAGCCGGGGCCGACGGGCCGTCCGCACCACTCTGGCCGTCGGCACCGTGTCCCTGGGGCTCGCCGCCCTGGCCGGCTGCGGCACCAAGCCCACCCCGAACGCGCACTTCACCCTCGGCACCGACTCGTCGTCCCCGCAGGCGGCGAGTGACTGCTACGGCCACGGTGAGGCGCTGGACACCGAGGACGCGCAGGCCTGTCTGCACGACTTCTCCGACGTCGAGACCTTCCGGGCGAGCCAGGGCGACACCTTCCGGATCGGCGTGGACCCGTCCATCGCGGAGGAGGGCTGGCTGCTGTTCGTGAACGGCCAGCCCCGCGCCGTCGAGCCGTTCACCGTCACCTACCGCAGCTTCCCCGTCCAGGAGTTCTTCCAGACCGGGCAGTCCCCGGCGCTGGAGGAGGAGCTGGCGGACGACGAGACCGGCATCAGCATCGTGCAGGTCGGCGAGGGCTTCGACACGGACGCCGTGCTGGAGGCCGCTCAGGCGCAGGACCTGGAAGCGTTCAACCGGGCGCTGAGCACCGGGGTGGAAGGCGTCTGGAACGTGCGGCTGGCCGAGCAGTGACCGTGCTCCGCCCATGACCGGTCCCCCGCGCGTCTCCCGGGTCCTGGTCGTCACCGCGGTGCCGGCCGAGCGGGACGCGGTGCTCCGTGCCCTCGGCCCCCCGGACCGCACCGGAAGCCCGGACCGCACCGGTGCGCCGGTGTTCGAGGTGCTGGCGGCCGGGGTCGGTCCGGCCGCCGCAGCCGCCGCCACGGCGGGCGAGCTCACCGCCGCGGCCCTCCGCGGAGAACCGTACGGCCTGGTCGTCTCCGCCGGCATCGGCGGAGGTTTCGCGCCCGCCGCACCGCCCGGGGCCGCCGTGGTGGCCTCCCGGATCATCGCCGCCGACCTGGGCGCGGGCTCCCCGGACGGCTTTCTCGACGTCGCCGAGCTGGGGTTCGGCCGAGCGGCGCACCAGCCGCCGGAGCGACTGGCCCGTGCGGTGGCCGACGCGTCCGGCGCGGTCCACGCACCGGTCCTCACCGTCTCCACCGTCACCGGCACCGCCGAACGGGCCGCGGAGCTTGCCGCCCGGCATCCCGGCGCCGCCGCCGAGGCGATGGAGGGCTTCGGAGTGGCCGAGGCCGCCGCCCGCGGCGGACTTCCGGTGCTGGAGATCCGGACGGTCTCCAACGCCGTCGGGCCCCGCGACCGGGCCGCCTGGCGGATCCCGGAAGCCCTGCGGGCCCTCACCGGGACCTGCGGCCGGATCCGCCCCGTACTCGACAGCTGGAGTGCTGACCATGACGCCGAGCACGCCTGACCGGCCGCTGAGCCTGACGTACTCGCCCTGCCCCAACGACACCTTCGTGTTCCACGCCTGGGCCCACGGGCTCATCCCCGGAGCCCCGCCCGTCGACGTGGACCACGCGGACATCGACATCACCAACGGCCGCGCCGAACGCGGCGAGGGCGACATCCTGAAGGTCTCCCACGCCGTCCTGCCCTGGGTCCTCGAGGAGTACGCCCTGCTGCCCTGCGGCGGCGCCCTGGGACGCGGCTGCGGGCCGCTGGTCCTCACCCGGGACGCCGGGGGCACCGGCCAGGCGGCCGGGGCGCCTGCGGTCCGCGCGGCCGCGGACCTGACCGGCCGCACCGTCGCGGTGCCCGGCGAACGGTCCACCGCCTACCTGCTGTTCCGCCTCTGGGCGGCGGAACACGTGCCCGGCGGCGTGGGGAACGTTACGGTGCTGCCGTTCCACGAGATCATGCCCGCCGTGCGGGACGGCCGGGTGGACGCCGGCCTGGTCATCCACGAGGCCCGCTTCACCTACCGGGACTACGGGCTGCGGCGCCTCGCCGACCTGGGCGAGTACTGGGAGGGCACGACCGGCCACCCGATCCCGCTCGGCGCGATCATCGCCCGCCGCTCCCTCGGTGCGGACCGGCTCCGGCAGATCACCGACGCCATCCGGGCCTCCGTCCACCGGGCCTGGGACGACCCGGCGGCCTCCCACGCCTATGTCCGGGCCCACGCCCAGGAGATGGACCCGGCCGTGGCCGGGCAGCACATCGCCCTGTATGTGAACGAATTCACCGCCGACCTGGGCCCGGAAGGCCTGGCCGCCGTACGGGAGCTGCTGACCCGGGCGGCGGACCAGGGGCTGGTGCCCCCGGTGCCGCAGCTGAGCTGACCGCCCCGGGCTCCGCACCGCAACGGCACACGGCCCCGGCGGGACGCCGGAGCCGTGCGGAAGCGCGGGTGAACCCCGGGGCGTGCGGGACCCCGGGGCGTGCGGAAGCGGGCCGGTCAGACGTCGAGCTGGTCGGCCACCACCCGCATCATCCCGGCGATCTTGGCGCCGCTCTGCTTGTCCGGGTACCGTCCGCGCTCCAGCTGCTGCGCCACCCCGTCGAGGAGCGTCGTCAGATCCTGCACGATCGAGGCCATCTCGTCGGGCTTGCGTCTCTGCGCCGCGGCCACCGAGGGCGTCGGATCGAGGACGGTGACGGACAGCGCCTGATCACCGCGCTGTCCCGCGACGACCCCGAACTCGACGCGCTGACCCGGCTTCAGACCGTCCATGCCGTCGGGGAGAACGGAAGAATGCACGAAGACGTCACCGCCGTCGTCGCGCGAGAGAAAGCCGAAGCCCTTCTCGGTGTTGAACCATTTGACCTTGCCGGTAGGCACGTGTCCTCGTCCTCGCAGTCGTCCCGGCCGCCCTGTGGCCGGCGAAATCCGTCCTGAACCTTCTGAGTAACGGTGCAGCGGGTCGTCCTGCCCGCCGACTCCAAGGCTAGCTGTCGGGAGCACGGCGCCGGGGAGCCGCCGGGCCGTCCCGGCTGCGAAGCCCACCGGTCTGACGAACTACCCTGGTTGCGTGACCACCACACCTGAGTCCGAGCGCCGGCCCGGAGACCTGCTGGTCCGGATCGGCGGAATCCTCTTCGCCATCGGCGCGATCGCCACCCTCGTGACGTTCGTCCCGATGTTCCTGGGTACCGAACCCTTGCCGTCGGCCGCCTGGGCGGTGTCGATGCTGATGGGCGTGGGCTTCGCGGTCGCGGGTGCGGGCCTGCTCCGCGACATGGCCGAGCAGCGCCGCCTCGCCCGCGCCGCCGCCGGTCCGGCTCAGCCGGCCGCCCCCTCCGGCAGTTAGCGCCAGCCCGGGGCCCGCATGACCTCCGAGGTCATCGACGGGCGGGCGGCCACGCGGCACGGTTACCGGGAAGGGCCCTGGCCCGTATCCCTCTCCCGGAAGGCCGATGCCGCATGTCCACTCTCTTCCCCGGCACCTCTGCCCGGGGCGCCTCCGCGCACCTCCGGCTGCGGCGATGGCTGGCCCTGGACGCCGTGGTCACCGGCGTCAACGGGCTGGCCTACCTGGCCCTCTCCGGGCCCCTGAGCCGGTTCCTCGGGCTGGACTCCACACTGCTCCTCGCCCTCGGCGCCCTCCTGCTGCTGTACGGCGCGGCCGTCGGCGCCCAGGCACGCCCGCAGCGTCCCCGCCCGTTCTGGTCCCTGTGCATCGTCGAGGCGAACCTCGGGTGGGTGGTGCTGAGCATCGCCGCACTGGCGCTGTGGCTGGAGCCGAGCACCGCCGGAGCGGTCTGGATCGTGCTGCAGGCCGCGGTCGTCGCCACCTTCGCCGCCGCACAGTACGCCGCGCTCCGGGCGGGCGCCCGCACCCGCTGAGCAGCGCCGGCCGGAGCCGGGGGTCAGGCCGCCCCGGCTCCCGCCGGGCCGCCCGCGGCCAGCCATCCGTCCAGCCAGCGGGGCAGCTCCGTCAGATCACGGAGCACCACGTCCGCGCCCGCCGCGCGCAGTTCGGCCGCGTCGCACGGCCCGGTGGGCACCGCCAGCGCCAGCGCGCCGGCGGCTCGCGCCCCGCGTACGTCCGCCACGTGGTCCCCGACGTAGACCTGCGCGCCGTGCTCGCGCAGCGCCTCGCCCTTGGCCTCCGCCCACAGCGAGCCGATCAGGGCGTCCGCCGCCAGGCCGAGATGGTCCAGGTGCAGCTTGGCGTTGACGCCGTGCTTGGCGGTGACGACGACGGCCCGGCCGCCGTGTCCCTGCACGGCGGCGATCGCCTCCCGGGCACCGGGGAGGGCGAAGGTCGGCTCGATGGCGTGCTCCACGTACAGCTCCCGGTAGCGGTCGGCGACGACGGGAACCTCCCCGGCGGGGAACCAGTGCGCCAGCTCGTGCTCCAGGGGCGGTCCCAGCCGGGAGACGGCCAGATCGGCGTCGATGTGCACCCCGGTCGCGGCGGACAGCTCGCGGTAGGCGGCGTGGATCCCGGGGCGGGAGTCGATCAGCGTCATGTCGAGGTCGAATCCGACCGTCGGCGTTATGGAGACCATGGCCCCATTGTGCCCCGGCGCACGCTTATACTTAGGGCTGCCTAACCTAAGCTGGGCGGTGGGTGCTCCCCTGCCCGAACGGCCCCTGCCCGCACACCCGCTGCCCGCTGCCCTGAGGATCCCATGCCGGCTGTCGCCCCGAGACACGTGCGTCGCACGCGCCGCCCGGGTCGTCCGCGCCGCCCGCGCGGCAGCACGGCCGTCCGGCGCACCGGCTGGCTCGTGGCCGCGGCTCTCGCGCTGCTTGCCGCGGTACTGCTCTCCCTCTCCGTCGGCAGCCGCCCGTTGGCACCGGGCGAGGTCTGGCACGCGCTGCTGTCCGGCGGCGGTGGCGGACCGGGGGACGGCGGCCACATCGCCGCCCAGGTCGTCCGGGAGATGCGGCTGCCCCGCACCCTCGTCGGGATCATGGTCGGCGCCGCGCTCGGACTGGCCGGGGCGGTCCTCCAGGGACTCACCCGCAACCCGATCGCCGAGCCCGGCATCCTCGGCATCAGCCAGGGCGCCGCGGTGGCGGTGGTGCTGGCCATCGCCTTCGCCGGCGTGCACACCCTGGCCGGCTACATCTGGTTCGCCTTCGCCGGGGCCGGCCTCGCGGCCGTCGTCGTCTACACCATCGCCGCCCGCGGCCGGGGCGGCGCGACCCCGGTGAAGCTGGCGCTGGCGGGCGCGGCGATCAACGCGCTGCTCGCCTCCGTGGTGGCCGCCGTGCTGACCACCCGGGCCGCCACCCTGGACGAGTTCCGGTTCTGGCAGATCGGTTCGCTCTCTGGCCGGGACGCCGAGATCGCGGCCCAGATCTGGCCGTTCCTGCTGGTGGGCATCGCCCTGGTGGTGCGGGCCGCCCGCGGCCTGGACGCCCTCGCGCTCGGCGACGACGTGGCCCGCGGCCTGGGCCAGAACATCGCGGCGGTCCGCATCACCGGGGGTCTCGGCGCGGCCGTCCTCACCGGCGTGGCCGTCGCCGCGGCCGGGCCCATCGCCTTCGTCGGCCTCGCCGTCCCGCACCTCGCCCGGGCCCTGGTGGGCAGCGGCCACCGCTGGCTGCTCCCGCTCTCCGCCCTGCTCGGCCCGGTCATCCTGCTGGTGTCGGACGTCATCGGCCGGGTGATCTTCCCGCCCTCGGAAGTGCCCGCCGGAGTCATGACGGCCCTGATCGGCGTCCCCTTCCTCATCGCCCTGGTCCGCCGCAGCAGAGTGGCCGCCGCATGACCACACCCCCCGCCGCCCCCGCCTCCAGGGCTGCTTCCCCCGCTCACTCCCGGCCCGCAGGACCGGTCCGCCCCACCGGGTACACCCTGGTACGGGCCGGCCGGGCGTCGTTCCTGCTGCACCGCCGGGCGGCACTGGTGGCCGGCGCGCTGGCCGTGCTGCTGGCCGCCGCCTGCGTCGCCGGGCTGTCCGTCGGGCAGACCACCGTCTCCCCCGCCGACGTCGTCCGGGTCGTCCTCGGCCTGCCCTCCGAGCACGAGCTGCTGGTCGGGCGGCTGCGGCTGCCGCGCCTCGTCGTCGGCCTCCTGGTCGGGGCCGCCCTCGGGATCGCCGGGGCACTGATCCAGACCGTCGCCCGCAACCCGCTGGCCAGCCCCGACATCATCGGCGTCACTCACGGGGCCGCCGCCGTGACGGTCGGCGCCATGACCTTCGGCCTGGCCTCCGCGGCCGTGCTGCCGTACCTGTCCATCACCGGCGGGCTGCTGGCCGCCGGGCTCGTCTACGCCTTCGCCTGGCGCGGCGGGCTGCACGCCGCGCGGTTCGTGCTCATCGGGATCGGCTTCGCCGTCGCGCTGCGCTCCGTCACCCAGCTGTTCCTCACCAAGGGCGACCAGTTCGCCGCCCAGCAGGCCAAGGTATGGATGACCGGCTCACTCAACGGCCGCGGCTGGGATCACGCCGTCCCGCTCGGCCTGGCGCTGCTGGTGCTGCTGCCCGCCGTGCTGTGGGCGGCCCGCGCCCAGCGCACCGTCTCCCTCGACGACGACACCGCCACCGCGCTGGGCGTTCGGCTCGGCCGCACCCGGCTGGGGCTGGCCGGGCTCGGCGTCGTGCTGGCCGCGCTCGCCACCGGAGCCGCCGGACCGGTCGACTTCGTGGCTCTGCTCGCCCCGCAGATCGCCCGCCGGCTGACCCGCACCGCACAGATCCCGCTGCTCTGCTCGGCGCTCGCCGGGGCGTTCATCGTCGTTCTCGGCGACCTGCTTGCCCGCCTGCTCTTCTTCCCCGTCGAGCTGCCCGTCGGCGTCCTGACCGCCGCCATCGGCGCGCCGTACCTGCTGTGGCTCATCGTCAACAACCGCACCGGAGGCAAGGCATGACCGCGAACCCGCCGCCGGCATCCGCCACGACCGACCCGCCGGCCCCCGACCCCCTCCCTGCCCCCGCCCCTGCCCCCGCCCCTGCGACCGGCTCCGCCCGCCCGTCCCGCCTCACCGCCCGCGAGCTGACCCTGGGCTACGACGCCCGCACCGTCGTCGACACGCTCGACCTGGCCGTCCCGGACGGCGAGGTCACCGTCATCGTCGGCCCCAACGCCTGCGGCAAGTCCACCACCCTGCGCGCCCTCGGCCGGCTGCTGAAGCCCCGCGGCGGTGCGGTGCTGCTCGACGGCCGGGAGCTGGACCGCACCCCCACCCGGCAGATCGCCCGCGCCATCGGGCTGCTGCCGCAGTCCCCCGTGGCGCCCGAGGCCATCACCGTCGCCGACCTCGTCGCCCGCGGCCGGCAGCCCCACCAGCACTGGTGGCAGCAGTGGTCCGAGGCCGACGAACAGGCCGTGAACCGGGCCATGGCCCGCACCGACGTCACCGTGCTCGCCGACCGGCCGGTGGACGAACTGTCCGGCGGCCAGCGGCAGCGGGTGTGGATCGCCCTCGCCCTGGCCCAGGAGACCGACCTGCTGCTGCTCGACGAGCCCACCACGTACCTCGACATCGCCCACCAGATGGAGGTGCTGGACCTGGTGCGGCAGCTCAACCACGCCGAGGGACGCACCGTCGTCATGGTGCTGCACGACCTGAACCAGGCCGCCCGCTACGCCGGCCATCTGGTCGCCATGAAGGACGGCCGGATCGTCGCGGAGGGCCCGCCCGCCGACATCGTCACCACGGACCTGGTCCGCGAGGTCTTCGGCCTGAACTCCGTCATCATCCCCGACCCCGTGACCGGCGGACCGCTCGTCGTCCCGGGCACGCCCCCGCAGCCTGCCCCGTCACCTGACCACCCGGTACCCCTCCGAAAGGCCACTCCCTGATGCGCACCACCCGTACCACCCGCCGCCGAACCCTCACGGCCACCGCCGTCGTCCTGGCCTCCGCCCTCGCGCTGTCCGCCTGCGGCAGCGACGACAGCGGCGCGGACTCCGGACCCGGCGCGGACTCCGGGTCCGGCTCCACCGACGACGCCGGCGGCTCCGACGGTACCCGCACCGTCCAGACCGTCATGGGCGACGTCGAGGTCCCGGGGAACCCGCAGCGCGTCGTCGTGCTGGACACCGCCGAGCTGGACTCCGCCATCACCCTCGGCGTGCGGCCGGTGGGCACCGTGCACGCCGACGTCGAGGGCGGCTTCCTCGACTACCTGCCCCAGGATCAGGTCGCGGACATCGAGAACGTCGGCACCATCGGCAACCCCAACCTCGAACAGATCCTCGCCCTCGAACCCGACCTGATCATCGGCAGCGTGGTGCGGGACGAAGAGCGCTACGACGACCTGACCGGGATCGCCCCGACCGTCTTCACCGAACAGCCCGGCGGCCCCTGGAAGGAGAACTTCCTCCTGCACGCCGAGGCCCTCAACAAGGTGACCGAGGCCGAGAGCGTCATCGCCGAGTACCAGGAGCACGCGGCCGAGATCACCGAGGCGCTCGGCGGCCCCGACACCGCCGCGCAGACCGAGGTGAGCATCCTGCGCTTCATCGAGGGCGGCGACACCCGTCTCTACGGCCGGCAGAACTACATCGGCACCATCCTGGAGGACCTCGGCCTCGGCCGCCCCGCCATCGTCGAGGACGCCGAGGACGGCTTCGCCGTCGAGGTCAGCCCCGAGCAGGTCGACCTGGCCGACGGCGACGTCATCTTCTACACCTCCTACGGCTCGGCCGAGAAGTCCGGCGAGGAGAAGGCGCTCAACGGCCCGCTGTGGGAGAGCATGACCGCCGTGCAGAACGACCAGGTCTTCCACGTCGAGGACCAGCTGTGGTTCCTCGGCATCGGCTACACCGCCGCGAACCTCATCCTCGACGAGATCGAGACCGCCCTCGTCGGCTGACCGGCAGCCGGACGGGGAAGACCGGGCCGCCGTAGACCCACGCCGTAGGCCTGCGGCGGCCCGGTCTCCCCTCCACCCCCGTCGACCCGCGCCCACTCGCGCCGGGAGCACACTGGGGACGTGAGCGACGCACTGTTCCCCAGGAGCCGCGCCGAGATCGCACCCGGCGCGGTGCACGTCCCGGGCTGGCTGGCCCCCGCCCGGCAGGCTGATCTGGTGAACGCCTGCCGGGAGTGGGCAAGGCCGCCCGCCGGGCTGCGCACGGTCCGCACCCCCGGCGGCGGGGAGATGAGCGCTCGGCAGGTCTGCCTGGGATGGCATTGGGCGCCCTACCGCTACGCCCGCACCGTGATCGACGGGGACGGCGCACCGGTGAAGCCGTTCCCCGACTGGCTGGGCCGGCTGGCACGCGAAGGCGTCACGACGGCGTACGGGCAGCACGCACCCCGCGCCGAGTCCCTCGACTACGACGTCGCGCTGATCAACTTCTACGACGCCGGAGCCCGCATGGGCATGCACCGCGACAGTGACGAGAAGTCCGACGCCGCGGTGGTCTCCCTCAGCCTAGGCGACACCTGTGTCTTCCGCTTCGGCAACCCCAGGACCCGCACCCGTCCCTGGACGGACGTGGAGCTGCACAGCGGCGACCTGTTCGTGTTCGGCGGCCCTTCCCGCCTGGCGTACCACGGCGTTCCCCGCACCCACCCCGGCACCGCTCCGCCCGCACTCGGCCTCACCGGCCGCCTCAACCTCACCCTCCGCGTCAGCGGCCTCCCCCACCCACCCTGACCCCGCCCCGGGCCACCCCGGGCCGCCCCGGGCCTGTCACGCACCCGGGCCGCGAGGGTGCTCGTAGGCTCGCGGGTGGGGATGTCCGGCGACGCCGAACAGGAGAAGCAATGCACTGGTGGATCTCGGTCGTGGGCGCTGGGCTGATACTCCTCGCACTGCGGGACATATTCCACACGCTCTGGCATCCGTTCGGCCACGGTGCGCTCAGCGAACGGGTGATCCGGGTGATCTGGCGCATGTTCCGCCGCATCGACGCGCGCGGCAAGCTGATCGGCACGGCAGGGCCGGCCGGCACCGTGCTGGTCATCGTCCTCTGGACCGTCCTGCTCGTGCTCGGCTGGGCGCTCGTCTACTGGCCGTTCCTCCCCGGAGCGTTCTCCTTCGACCCGGGCCTGAACCCCAGTGAACGGCTGGACGCACTCGACGCCCTCTACCTGTCCCTCGTCGTGGTGGCGACCCTCGGTTTCGGCGACATCGTCCCTGACGACGCCTGGTTGCGCGCCGTGACACCGCTCCAGGCCCTCATCGGCTTCGCCCTGCTTTCGGCGTCCGTCTCCTGGGTCTCGCAGATCACGCCCGCTCTGCAACGTCGGCGCACCCTGGCCGCCCGGCTGGCCGCGCTCCGCACAGCCGGCGCCGACGGACAGCTCGCACGCCTCGACTCCCCTGCCGCGGCCACCATGCTGGACAGCCTGACGACCGCGGTGCTCCAGGTCCGTGTCGACCTCTCCCAGTACTCCGAGACGTACTACTTCCACGACGGCCCGGACAGTGCCTCCCTGGCCTCTGTCCTCGGCTACGCGGCCGATTTGGCGGAGCAGGGTCAGGAGTCCCCGCGAGCCGATGTGCGGCTCGCCTCCGCCGTACTGAACGAAGCCCTGGACGACCTCGGCGGCGTCCTCGACCAGTACTTCCTCCACTCCGGTGCCCCGACCCGTGAGGTCTTCACCGCCTACGCCGCCGATCACGGCCGCCGCCCATGAACCACTCCCGGGTCGGCCACAGTTTCGTCCGAGACCCCGGCGAGGGCTCGGAAACGGCCCCGCGCGCGTGCCGGCGCCCTGGCCCGGGGCTGGAGGGCCAGTTCATACGATTCGGTGGTTTAGCTCAGGCCTGCCCGCATACTTCGACCAGCGCCTGTTTCCTGATGCGAGGCGTGGGGTGGTCATGAGGGGAGCGGGTGCTGCGGCATCCGCTGCTCCATGTCAGTTGTCTCCCGCGCGTTGAACACCGACCAGCGTCAGGAGCGCGATATGCCACCATCCGGGATTGATTGCACCGTCTTCCCTTTCCTGGAGGCAGACCTGGACAGAGTCCGGGACGCTCTCAAGCCGGTGCGCATCCAGGGTCGGCCCGACCTCGACGCGCTCACGCAGGAAGGGCCCGGCACGTCCCGAGGCCTGGTCCGTCCCACCCTTGCCCTGCTCTCGTACTACGTTCTCACCGATCCTTCGGCGCCTGCCGATGACCGGGCGGTGCTTGCCGCCGCAGCTGTCGAGCTGGTGCACCTGGGGTCGCTCTACCACGATGACGTCGTGGACCACGCTCACGAGCGCCGGGGCCGTCCCAGCGCGAACCGGCTATGGGGTGAACAACTCGCCATCCTCGCCGGCGACTGCGTATGGCTCACGGGCCTGGGCATGCTGGCGCAGCTTGGTCAGCGCGAAGTCATCGAGGGAACGAGGGGCGGCGAACGGCTTTGCGCCGGCATGGTGATGGAGGCGGCCGACCTGTACATGGCCTCGCGCAGCGAGCAGGCCTACCTCGACGCGATCGGTGGCAAGACGGCGCAGCTGTTCGCCTCGGCCTGTCGGCTGGGGGCGATGCAGGCGAACGGGGGCGGCGATCAGCAGAAGGGCCGGGAGGAAGCGCTGGCCGGATTCGGCTGGGAATTCGGGCACGCCTATCAATTGCGCGACGACATTATCGATCTGACTTCGACGGCCGAGGAGTTGGGCAAGCCCGTCAACACGGATCTGGCCGAGGGTGTCTACACCCTCCCAGTGATCCGCGCGGCTTCCCGCGACCGCGACCTGGGTCGCCTGCTTGGCAAGGAGATGACACGGGAAGAAGCCGCCCGTGCCCGGGACCTCGTTGTCGCCTCCGGGGCCGTGCAGGAGGCACAGGCAGTGGCCGACGCACACATGGCCAAGGCCGCTGAGCAGCTCTCCCACCTTACCGATCACCCCCGTGCTCTCGATGCGCTGACTGCCTACGCCAGGGCTGTACTCGACCGGCCCACTGCGTCCCGCCCTGCGGCCATTCCGCCTCAGGTCCGGCAGGCACCCCAGCCCCAGGACAGCGCACAAGCTCAGCACGTCACGCGGTGGCTGAAGGGCTGGCTCGTGGACACCGGCATCGCCGCCACCCCGGGCCGAGGCCGACCACCACCGGCTGGCAGGCACCCTGTCCCTGATTGAACGTGGCCTTCCCCAGGTGGCGGCCGGGGCTGCCGGCGCCGACGGCAGCGACGACGGCCTCCTCGAGAGGAAGCAGACCAGCGCAGCCTTGGCCACGCTGCTCGCTCTGTGGGACGACCTGTTCGAGGATCCGCAGCTGACGGACCCGCAAGCCGTCACCGCCCTGAGGGAAGGCCTGGTGGCGACTGTGCGCCAGGACCCGGGCACACCCTGGACGCACGGTGCGCTCACGGCGTCCTGGGCGCAGTTGTGGCCACGCCTGTGCAAAGGCAGGACAGCGCGATGGCAGGAGACATTGCTCGCCAACATCGAGGAATGGGCCCATGCCTGCGAGCGTGAGGCACACCACCGCATCAGCGGCTACATCCCCTCAACAGCGGACTACCTGCCGCTGCGGAAGTCGACCGGTGGATTCGAGATCGGTCTGGCCTGCTCGGAGATCGTGCAGGACCGGGAGATGCCGCCGGCGGTGCGCAGCCACCGCATGGTCCGACGTCTTGAGGATCTCGGATTCTTCGTCATTTTCGCCGAGAACGACCTGACGGGAGTGGACCAGGACGAGGCGGACCAGGTCCCCTACAACCTGGTCAGGGCGATCCGTCACGAGACGGGGTGCAGCCGCGCGGTAGCCATCGAGCGGGTGGAGCGCCAAGTGGCAGAAAAACGTGAGCAATTCAACGCAGTATTCACGTACGTGCCCGTACTTTTCAGCACGCTGCGCGGCCTCTCCGGCCAGGGCGACCAGTATGCGGCGATCTACGACACGCTGAAACTGTTTCTCGACGTGCGGCAGAACGAGTCCGAGAGGTACCAGCCGAAGACCACGGCCGCAGGACCGGACTTGGAGCGCCTGCGTCGCGAGGTCAGTCGGCCTGCCGTCCCGGCATGGTCCATTCGGTAGTCGCAGGGCTGACGAGCACGGTGTCCCCGCGCACGCTGCTGCCTGCGCGGGGACCTCAGGCCATCACCACTTCCCGGCAGCACCCGTAGCCCCAGTAGCAGTAGTAGTGCGGTGCCCGGAGAATCTGCAGGCACTCGGGGCAGACCGCCTCCTGCCGAGGGTTGACGCGCAGAACAGGTGAGTCCTCCAGGTTGAACACGGCCTGCACCGTCTCGCGGCCGTGCTCCCGGATCCCCTGCTGGAGGAACTCGAACGCGCCGTACACCTGGCCGCACTGGCACTCGATGCGGTTCGAGTAGGAGAGCTTGGTGTCCTCGATTCCCAGCTCGGCCCGAACCCGGGCCTTCTCCTCGTAGGACACCGGCTCCAGGCCCACGCTCCTGATGACCTGCGGGGTCCAGTACCAGGTGTTCACCGCCGTGAACTGCCGGCGCGTCAGGTAGAACGTGGCGGTCCGGCCGGACTTGACCGCGTCCTGCACCGCGGCCACCACGACGGCGTCCTCCCCCACCATGACGGCCCTTCCACCGCCGACGACTGACTCGATCGCGAGGAGTGAGGACTTGTCCACGTTGCTGCTCCAGATGCTGTCGGGCTGTGACGGGACGGGAAAGGAGAAGTCCCGACACGTCGATGCTCCGGGGGCCTGCGGGACCGGGCAACTCGGGAAGGCCAGGAGAAGTACCACCGCTACCGGGTGGTCACCGACGACCGCTGAGCCGTTGAGCGCACCGGTCGCCGAGGCGAACGCGGCAAGCCGGGACGACCGGCTGAGGCCGCTCCGCGCCGACGGCCTCCCCCACCTCCTGCCCCCGCCCCGCTGACCCCTGTCCGGCCACCCGCGCAGCGGTCAGGCAAGCGGGGCGTCCCGCACCAGTTCCCCGCTCACGGCCGGGTCGGTTCCCTTCCCGTCGGATGGTGACCGGCTGCCGCCTCGGCCTCCTGGGTCTGGAGACTGAGCCAGGTGTCCAGCAGTTCGGCCGCCCGTGCGGCCGAGACCGGGTTGTCGAGCAACGACAGCAGCTCTTTCACCCGGGGCCCGCAGGCCGGCGTCGTTTGGCACACGCAAGGGTCCGGCAAGTCCGAGGAGATGGTGTGCACCAGCGCGCTGGCATCCCGGCATCCCGGCATCCCGCACTCAACAACCCGACCGTTGTGGTCGTCACCGACCGCAACGACCTGGACGATCGGCTGTACAACACCTTTCTGGAAAGTCAGTTGCTCCTGGGCCAGACGCCCCGTCATGTGCAGACCCGGAAGGAACTCCGCGAGAAGCTGACCATCGTCCGCACCGGCGGCATTCTGTTCACCACTCTCCAGCAGCTCGGGAAGACGCAGGACGAGAAGGAGTCCGGAGCCCATCACCCGCTGCTGTCCGACCGGCGGAACATCATCGTCATCGTGGACGAGGCACATCGCAGCCCTACGGCAGCCTCACCGGCTACGCACGGCACCTGCGGGGCGCCCTGCCCCACGCCACGCTGATCGCCTTCACCGGCACGCCGATCTCCAAGGCCCCGACGCCAACACCCGCGAGGTGTTCGGCGCGGGCAAGGACTACATCGACGTCTACGACCTCAAGCGTGCCGTGGACGACGAGGCACCGTCCGCGTCTACCACGAGCCGCGCCTGATCCCGGTGTCCCTTCCCCCGGACGTGGACCCGACGGCGCTGGACGATGAGGCGGACGCGCTGACCGCCGGGCTGGACGACGCGGAGCGTCGCCGTGCCGTGCAGCGCGCCGCCACGATGACCAGCGTCTACGGCGCCCCGGACCGCATAAGGACGCTGACCGAGGACCTGGTGACGCACTGGGAGCGGCGCTCGGAGCTGATGCGCCCGCGGATCGGCGGTCCGGGCAAGGCGATATTCGTCTGCGCGACGCAGGAGATCTGCGCACCAACGAATGGTCCCCCCAGGCCACGACGTGACGACCCTGCCTTCGTGTCTGCCTACAGGGCTCCAGCCTTGACAGCAGACACGAAGGAACCCCAACCAGCAGCCGGAAGCACCAACGCCGCCCCCTCCGGAGCCTTACTGTCACGAACAGGCACGACGCCGGAGAAGCCATCCGCAACCTCCAGGCAGCTGCCTCCTTGGCCATCGCTGTAAGACGACTTGCGCCACGCTGCGGTGCTCAAGTTCTCTGTACTGGTCATGGTGTTGAGTATTCCTCAGCCGCTGATTCGAGCAGGGTCATGGACGCCGCCGGTGACAGCGAAGCGGCCCGGACCAGATCGTATGACCTCTGGCACTGGTCGACCAGCGATGGCTCTTCGATGAGCTGCCCTGTGCCAGCGCCTTCTGTGTATACAGCTGGTGGGGCATCACTGAACGTCATCAGAGAGGCCATGCCGTTCAGCACGGCATTCGCGGCAGCTGTGAAGGGAAGCACCTGCACCAACACGCGGCGTTTCCGCGCCTGATCAGCGATATGCAGCAACTGCTCCCGCATCACTGCGGGGCCACCCATCGGAACCCGCAGCACGGTCTCGTGCAGGACTGCCCACAACTGCGGCCGTGTTGCGCCGTCAAGGAGTTGCTGCCGATCCATGCGAGCCCGGACGTGCTCCTCGACCTCCTCCTCCCGATGCCAACGGCAATGTCGCCCGCGTCAACGCCCGCGCGTACGCATCCGTCTGCAACAGCCCCGGCACCAGCATCGGGGGCGCTGATCGTCCTGGCCAGCTTCTCCAGCTCCGCCGCGTCCGCGAAGTAGTCCGGATGCTTCGACGCCCGCGCCAGCTTGCACAGCCGCAGAAAGTGCTTCCCGCTCTCCAGCACTTCATCGAACTGCCGCGACAGATCCAGCTGAGGCCGCCGCACCGCCGACTCGAACTGCCCCACATACGTCCCCGAACAGAACACCCGCTCCCCCAACTCCGCCTGCGACCAACCCGCCTCCTCCCGCATCCGCCTCAACTCCGCACCGTAGAAAGCACGAGCGGACACATACGGATCAAGCTGCTTCGGCTGTGTCACAGCCACCACCACCCCTACGTCGACACGGCACCCACCGGAACCCCATTCCACCTCACCCCCACCCCGCCACCCCACCCACGCGACACACTTGCCTACAACGAGTGACACAACCCCGGTCACGCACTCCCACCTCGAACCCCGCACGCCCCCGCGCACCCCACAGACCGGGCCGCGAAAAGCCCACCCACTCGTCCTCACACGACACGAACTCCAGCAACGGAGAAGAGATGTGCGATGGGGTAGGGCTCGGGACGCGCACGCCACCTCTCAGTCGTGGCTCAGGAGCGGCTGTCGCCTGGACGAGCAGCGTGAGTGCCGATGTGGCCCGGTTGCAGCGCTGCGATCACCTCGCCCGCACGTTCATCAAGCCGTCACTCAGGAGAATGCCGGTCCACGTCTCGGGGGTGTAGCTAGCAGTGCCACCGCAGAAGCGTGGCCTTGCCGGTGAACCCGCACCCATACATGCCCTGCGGCCTCTCGGCGGCGGCCTTCGATCGCCGGGGGATAAGAGAAGGCCAGCACGCCACCCGTCAGCAACCAATGGCGCACCGCGGGAAGAAGATCGTGCGGGCTTGGTGAACCACGCAGCCCAGACCGAGTGTGCGAGGCGGGGCTGGTACTCACCTGACCGCGCAGTCGCCGCGCGGCACACGGTGTCGGCTGGATACGCGCCTGCGAACACGTACCTCATTCGGGTGACATATGCCTTCAACTCTTGTCATGTTCGTGGACCAGTGGGCTACTCCGAAGGGGAGAACCGCTGCGGCCATCGGTGCAGGGACCGGCCGACGGCGCATCCTGCCCGAGCGGCCGACAGACTCAGGGAGCGCCCCATGACGGTCATACCGAACCAAGGGTCCACTGGTGGGGGCGACGCAGTGACGCTCACCGGTAGCCATTTCACCGGCACCACCAACGTGCTCTACGGCTCCCGCCGGGCTGCGAGTTTCACGGTCCTCAGCGACTCCACCATCGCCACCGTCACCCCCTCCGGTCACGGCGCCGTTCCGGTCTCGGTCACCACCGCCGGCGGAACGGGCGTCGTCGGAAGCTTCTACTACCTGCCGCCACCCTCCTTCCGCCTCCTTCCGCCTCCCGCCGGCCCCATAGCCGGCGGCAACACGGCGACCCTCACAGGACTCGGCCTCTACACCACGTACGAGGTCTTCTTCGGTGCGCAGGCCGCCGCCTTCACCGTCGACTCCGACGGTCAACTCACCGTCACCGTCCCTGCAGCTGCATCTGCGGGTCCGGTGACGATCACTGTACGAACCAGGGGCGGAACCGCCGGTGGGGTCGTCTACACCTATCTCGACTCGCCGTCCATCACTGCTGTCACCACGGACAAAGGGTTGGTGGACGGTGGCAATCTCGTCGTCCTCACCGGAACCGCGTTCTCCTACACCACTGTCGTCACCTTCGGTGGCACGCCCGTCCTGTCCTGGCGGGTCGCCTCCGATACGGAGATCCACGCCCTACTCCCAGCGGGAGAACTCGGCCCGGTCGACGTCTCCGTGGTCACTCTCGGCGGCACCGTGACCGCTGCGGACGCGTACACCTATCTGGGACGCTTCGCGGTGCTGGGCGGCGTGTCGGTCACCAACACCGGTCCCTCCGAGGTCACCGGGGATCTCGGGGTGAGTCCGGGAACGTCCGTCACCGGATTTCCGCCCGGTCAGGTTCACGGTTCCATCCACATCGCTGACGCCGACGCCCTTCAGGCTCACGCCGATGTCATTGCCACCTACGACACTGCCGTCGCCCAGCTCCCGGACGCCGGCCTTGCCGGAGATCTCGGCGGCCTGACGCTGACTCCCGGCGTCTACAACGCCCCCACTTCCCTCGGTCTCGCCACCACGCTCACACTGGACGCCCAGGGCGACCGCAACGCCGAATGGGTTTTCCAGATCGGATCCACGTTGACCACGGCAACGGCCAGCAGCGTGCGCCTCATCAACGGCGCCATGGCCAGGAACGTGATCTGGCAAATCGGAAGCTCAGCCACTCTTGGCACCGACACCACCTTCGCGGGAAGGATCCTGGCCCTGACATCCATCACCGTGAACGCCGGCGTAACCATCCAGGGACAGGCCATGACCATCAACGGCTCGGTCACCCTCGACACCAACATCATCACCCGCCCCTGGTAATGACCACGCCTACCCGGGGTACCCGCCACAGGCATGTCACTCTCGGTCACCGATGTCATCGCGCTGAAGAGCGCCTCCGACAACCACGCGGCCGTCCAGGACGCCCGCGCCCAACTTCAGACCTACCTGGACGAATTCCCGCTCGCCTTCCGCTACAACGTCCTGTGCCTGCTCTCCGATTCTTCCGGGAGGTACGCGTCTGGGTGGTGAAGCTCGACGCCGCGGACCGCGAAGCCGGCGGCCTGCCGGCGGCCTGCCGAGATCAACCTCTACCTTGCCCAGCTGGCGGCCTCAGCCGTCGACGCCGAAGAGATCACCGACCTGTACGCCAAGGCGGCTATAGGGCAGCTCGACCTGTCCCGCCTCAACGACGAACATCCTCGGTGACTCCAGGAGTCCGAGACCCCGCACCTGGCGGCGGAGGCACTGCGCCGACTGATCGAGAAGACGATGCGGGACATCACCCGGCACAACATCGTCCGGCAGAAGAGCTTCTCCGCACGGCTGGAAGACCTCATGTCCCGCTACGTGCGGCAGCAGCTCACCAGCGCCGAGGTCATCGCCGAGCTGGTCGCCATGGCCAAGAGGAGGTCTCCGCCGACGCCCGGTGCGGGGAACGCTTTGACCCGCCGCTCGACCATGCCGAGCTGGCGTTCTACGAGCCGTGGCCCAGCGCGGCATCACCGAAGCCATAGAGGGCGGCGACGACAAACTCGCGGAGATCGCCCGCGCCCTGGTGACCACCATCCGCAAGGAACTCAGCGTTGACTGGCTCTCCCGCGAGCCCGTGCGCGCAAAGCTCCGCACGGTCATCCGCCGCCTGCTCGCGAGATACGACTACCCGCCCGAGGAGGAGCGGGCAGCCATCCGCCAGATGGAGACCTTCGCCAACGAATGGTCCCCCCAGGCCACGACGTGACGACCCTGCCTTCGTGTCTGCCTACAGGGCTCCAGCCTTGACGGCAGACACGAAGGAACCCCAACCAGCAGCCGGAAGCACCAACGCCGCCCCCTCCGGAGCCTTACTGTCACGAACAGGCACGACGCCGGAAAAGCCATCCGCCACCTCCAGGCAGCTGCCTCCCTCGCCGTTGCTGTAGGACGACTTCCGCCAGCTAGTGGCGCGCAGTTCGAGCATCGTGATCATGATTTCGGGAGATCCTTCACTGCCGATTCGATCAGGGCGAGGGACGCCCTCGGCGAAAGAGCGGCGGCCCTCACCAGATCGTATGACCTCTGGTAACGCGCGACCAACGCCAGGTCTTCAACCAGCTGACCGGTATGCGTGCTCTCCGCGTATACAACCGGTGGCGCGTCCTCGAAGGTCATGAGAGACGCCATGCTGTTCAAAGAGGCATCCATGGCCGCCGCAAACGGAAGCACCTGTACCAACACGCGGCGTTTCCGCGCCTGATCAGCGATATGCAGCAACTGCTCCCGCATCACTGCGGGGCCACCCATCGGAACCCGCAGCACGGTCTC
This sequence comes from Streptomyces sp. ACA25, assembly GCF_028200735.1. Lineage (GTDB taxonomy): Bacteria > Actinomycetota > Actinomycetes > Streptomycetales > Streptomycetaceae > Streptomyces. The sequence goes on along the minus strand of NZ_JAQKPV010000005.1, from coordinate 235,961 downwards.
GTGCAGGACTGCCCACAACTGCGGCCGTGTTGTGCCGTCAAGGAGTTGCTGCCGATCCATGCGAGCCCGGACGTGCTCCTCGACCTCCTCCTCCGATGCCAACGGCAATGTCGCCCGCGTCAACGCCCGCGCGTACGCATCCGTCTGCAACAGCCCCGGCACCAGCATCGGGGCGTACTCGCTGATCGTCCTGGCCAGCTTCTCCAGCTCCGCCGCGTCCGCGAAGTAGTCCGGGTGCTTCGACGCCCGCGCCAGCTTGCACAACCGCAGAAAGTGCTTCCCGCTCTCCAGCACCTCATCGAACTGCCGCGACAGATCCACCTGCGGACGCCGCACCGCCGACTCGAACTGCCCGACATACGTCCCCGAACAGAACACCCGCTCCCCCAACTCCTGCTGCGACAACCCCACCTCCTCCCGCAGCCGCCGCAACTCAGCACCGTAGAAAGCACGAGGAGACAGATACGGATCAAGCTGCTTCGGCTGCGTCACAACCACCACCACCCCAACGTCGACACGTCACCCACCGGAACCCCATCCCACCCCACACTCCCACCATCTTCCTCACCCGAACACCACAATCCATCACAACGAGTGACCACCCCGCTGCCGCCACCGCCCTGTCACATCCCGGGGTTGGCATCGAACGGGGAGACGAGGAGACCAGACCGTCGTTGATCCCACAATCGCCATCATCGACTGTGCGGGGTGCGCTCCGCCTCGTTCGCTACGATGCGCCCGTAACCGCCATACCTGTCCTGCGGGGGGTCGTCACGCCACTTGATGCACCGTCGCTGCACGGCCGAAGGAACTGCGTCTGGATGCCGGCCTCACAGGACTGGTGGCTGTGCAGTGCGGCTGGCACAAGGCGAAGTCGTCTCGCATCGAGAACGCGGCCTTCGGACGCTGACATCCGCGCCTGGGCCGACGCCTGCGGAGCGCAGGACCAAGCCGCCGATCTGATCGCCTCCTCCCGCACCGCCGAGTCGATGTACGTGGAGTGGCGACGCAAGCAACACACCGGCCTGCGCCGCCTGCAGGAGTCGTATGTCCCGCTATACGAACGCACTCGTCAGTTCCGTGTCCACTCCTCGGACGTGATACCCGGCTTCGTGCAGACCCCCGGCTACGCCACGGCCCTGCTCTCCGAGCTGGGCGCGGATGTGCTCGACGACTGGACGGCCCGGTTCCTCGCACAGTTCGCCGCGCCGCGCGCACAGCGGCTCACGCTGGAACGTGACGGCCGGACGGAACACCTCGTGATCGACGTGGAGGCCGAGACGTGGGCAGTCGTCTTCCGAGACGGCGCACGGTGGATGGTGCGGCAGGGTGGCGCGGCGCGCCTGTGGGACGAGATCACCGAGCGCCTCGCACAGTGGCAGGCGGACGGACGCCCGTCGGTCGACCGTATGCGGCTGCACGTCGGACCCGACGGGCAACGCCTCACCTGGGCATGACCCCGCGAGGACACCCATGCCACCCATGACTTCCCGTGTCCCCGTAGCGGACGGGGGGAGCTTCGTGCTCAGCGAACACTCCCCCATGTCGGCCTGCTCCGGGGGCGGGAACGCACACACACCGCGCTGCGGGACGAGGAATCGGGACGCGGTGCCGGGAGCCCGGTGGTGAGCACAAGGCTGTTGCTGGGTCGGACACCCTCCCCGGGGCGCGCCCCACCCGTCACGCTCGGGGTGTGATCAGTGACCGAAGGCGACGGCGCGGGCCCGTTCTGCTCGTCGCCCGCCCCTCCCCAGCGAAAGGCGCACGCATGCTCCCCCACTCTCCCGCAGAGGTGACCGTCACCCACGCGATGGCCACCTCGGCCGAAGCCGCGATCGAACTGCACGCCGCCCTGAGCGGCATCGGGGTCCGCCTCCCGTCACTGGGCGTGGACCTCGCTTCGTGCTCCGAGCACCCCGGGTCCCGTCCGCTCGTCGAACTGGGAGGCTGCGACGCCGACACCGCGCGCACCCTGGCGGCGGCGCTGCGCAGGGCGGTCAACCGGTGACCGGCAGCGACGCAACGCCGGAGCCGCCACGGCTGGAGTCAGAACGGAGGGCGCCTGCCACTGATGGCCCATCAAAGATGCTGTCGGACGCGCTTATTGAGGTGACACCCGAGCCGGCAGCGCACCAGGCCACGGTACTGCTGCCCGCCCTGCCGGTCGGCACTGTGGTGGTGGACGAGCAGTCCGGCCGGGTCGGGCGGCTGATGGACCGCCAGGGCGGTCGTCATCTGCAGCTGCGTCCGCTGCGGGGCGGCCTGGAGTGGGACGCGGACCCTGCCCGGGTCCGTCCGGCGACGACCGGCGAGCGGTTGAGCGCCGCGGTCGCCGAGGCGAACGCGGCAAGCCGGGACGACCGGCTGAGGCCGCTCCGCACCGACGGCCTCCTCCACCCCGCTGACCCCGCCCCACCCCGATGACCGCTACCCGGGCGGCCGCGCAGCGGGCGCATTTCCACGTCGCCGAGGCCGTTCTTGACGTGGATTCGCGCCCGTTCCCGTCCACCTGCGACGGGGAGGCGGGACAGTGCGCCGGGGCGGGCGGCGGTTACTGCGGCGTGCATCGCGTGCGCGGGGTAGGAGCCCTCCCCGGACGAGCTGCGGCACGGCAGGCTGAAAAGGTGATCAGCAATCCTCAGCAACGCTGCCGGACGACCGCATTCCTCCCCTCCGCCGATGTTCCCCGCGTGTCCGCCGATCTTCCCCCAGTGCTGTCGCGGTGTTCCGTAGCCAGGGCGGTGTTCTTACCCGGGCCCGCCCCCTCGCCGGGAGGGTGGCGGTGACCGTGCGGGAGAGCGGGTACTGGTGTGAGTTCACGGTGCATCCGCTGGTGAGCGGGCAGGACATCTGCTTGGGCCAGACGTGGGCGGGGTCGCCGCGTCTCGCCGTCCGGTGGATGCGTGCGCAGTCCGCCCGGCTGGCCGGTGCCCTGGATCCGCGTCCGGGGCAGTCGCCGCTGCCGATGGACTGTCTGCGGGCCGTGCCCCCGGAGGACTCCCACCCGGGCGCGGTGTTCCGGGGGTGGCTGGAGGACGACGCGGCGCAGGAGCGGGAGTTGCTGAGTCTGACCTCCGGCCGGCGGATCAGCGTGACCGGGACGGACGCGCAGGCGCTCTACTCGGTGTCCGCCCGGCCGTTGGTGGTGCCCGTTGCCGCGCTCGGGGACGCGCCCGCTCCCCTGGCGGTGCGGTCCTCCCGGCCGGCCCGCCCGGGGGCAGGGGTGGAGCACCGGGAGCCGGCCCTGGGTGGGAGTTCGGGAACGGGTTCGGGAACGGGCCTGATGCGACGGGTGAGCCGCGTCCGCCGCCGCCACTGAGACGCCACTGAGCGAGGCGGCAGGAGGCCGACGGGGGTGACGGGCGGTGCCCATCCCGGGTGTCCGCCCGGCAGTGAGCTGCCGGGCGGACACCCGCGACGCGCCGCCCTTTCCGGGGCATGGCCCGGAAGAGAGCGAGCGGCCGGCCCGGGCCCGGGAGGCGTGACGCGGGGAAGCGCGCACTACAGGGCCCGGTGAGGTCCGGCACCGGCGGGGAGGCGGTGGGGCGGAGGCGGAGAGGGGTTCAGCCCGATGGCTGCCCGCGGTCCGGCGAGGGTCGCGCTGACGGTCCGCCGGATCCGGCGGCAGCGCCACGTCCCCGGCGGGCGCTCCCCGGGCACGGCAGGCGTTCGGGGTGGGCTTACCTCTGAGGCGTCACCGCCTCCGCACGAGGAAGCGGGGCGGGCGGGCGTTGCCTGTGTCGGGCACGCGGCGAAAACCTTCCGGCGAGCGTGGGTCGAGTGATGCGGAGCGGCAGCCGACTTGTGGCGGGGAGACCGCGGGGCCGTGTGCCGGGTGAGACCGCGGGGCGGTTCTCACTCTCTGCTCCTGGAGCATGACACAACGCCGCCGGGAGGGGAACGGAAAGTGGGAAGACCGGCTGGAATCCACCTCCCCCACCGAGCGGGGCCCTTCCACCGAGCGAGCACCCTCCGACCGGCGGCCCGTCGCCCCGAGCACACCGGCTGCGCCCGGGACCCCCGCGCAGCCGGACGGCGCGGACGGCGCGGACGGGACGGGCGGGACGGGCGGACGGGCGGACGGGGCCACGGGCAGCTCTTCGGGCAGTCCCGCAGGCAGCCCGGCGGGCAGTCACGCGGGCAACCGGACGGCCGGGCTCCGGCGGAGCTCCGGCGGGGAGAAGGCGGGCCGATCAGGTGAATGGGCGCGAAGGGCCTGAATCATACGAAGAGGTACATGAGCCGCATTGACCACCTCGGGGGCCGGAAGGCGTGAGCGTCTTTCACCTGCAGGTTTGAAGACCGTATCCCTACCGTGACCAGGCTTCCTGTCCGATCCGTTGACGTGCCTGCCGCGATCTCCCTACAGTTCGCCTACAAATTTCGGTAACTCGCCGAAAGTTTCGCCATCGTGCAAAGGGGCAGGATCATGTCTTTTCGTCGGCGAAGTGTGGTGGCACTCGCGGCTTCCGCGCTCCTCCTCAGTGCCTGCGGGGGGGAGGACTCAGGTTCCTCCGCGGACGGGAAGGTCACCATCGACTGGTGGCACATCGGTACCGCTGAGCCCACGAAGTCCGTCTATGAGCAGTGGGCGAAGGACTTCGAGGCGGAGAACCCCGGGGTGACCGTCAAGATCACCTCGATGGAGAACGAAGCCTTCAAGTCCAAGATGACCACGCTCACCGCGTCCGGTGACGTCCCGGACATCTTCTCCACCTGGGGAGGCGGGGTACTGAGCCAGCAGGTCGAAGCCGGCCTGGTCGCCGACCTCAGCACGGTGGCAGCACCCGCCCTGGAGACCTTCACCACGGCCGCCATCTCGCCCTACAAGGTCGACGATGTCGCCTACGGCATACCGGTGGACGCCGGCATGGTGGGCTTCTGGTACAACAAGGCGCTCTTCGCCGACGCGGGCATCGACGAGCCGCCCACCACCTGGAGCGGGTTCCTCGACACTGTCGAGGCGCTCAAGGAGTCCGGGACCACTCCCATCGCCCTGGCGGGCAAGGAGAAGTGGCCGGGCCACTTCTACTGGTCCTACCTGGCCATGCGGATCGGCGGTATCGAATCGCTCAAGGAGGCCGAGACCACCCACGACTTCACCGGGCCCGGCTTCGTCGAGGCAGGTGAGCGGCTCCAGGAGCTCGCGGACCTGGATCCCTTCCAGTCCGGCTTCCTCGGTGCCGACTACTCGACCCCCGACGGTCAGGCCGCAGCCGTGGGCGGCGGCAGGGCCGCCATGGAGCTGATGGGCCAGTGGGCACCGTCCGTCCAGGCGGACACCTCCGACGGTCTCGGTGACGACCTCGGCTTCTTCACCTTCCCCGAGGTCGAGGGCGGCAAGGGCAGCCTCGACGAGGTGCTCGGCGGCGGCAACGGTTTCGCCATGGGCGCGGACGCTCCGGACGAGGCCGTGGACTTCCTGCTCTTCATCTCCCAGGCCGAACAGCACGGCAAGCTGGTCGAGTCCGGTGCCGGGCTTCCGGTGATGGACGAGGCCGTGGACCTGGTCGGTGACGAGCACCTCAAGGCGGTGGCCGACGCCATGTCCGAGGCGACCGGATTCCAGCTCTACCTGGACCAGGCCTACCCGCCGGCGGTCGGCGCCCAGGTGAACGACAGCGTGGCCGAGCTCCTCGCGGGTGTCGCCACCCCTGAGGAGGCCAACCAGGCCATCTCGGACACCGCGAAGTCCGAAGGCTGACGGCAATGAGCCGGGCCGCGCCGGGACGGGACCCGAACCCGTCCCGGCGCGGTCCACTTCCGCCGCTCCGGGCCGCGCACGGGTGCTCACCGAATCCGTCCCTGGCCCACCTCCTGTCATCCCGGCCGCAGCTACCCCGGCCGATCCCGAAGCGGAGCCACTGCACATGACAACTCCGGTGCTGACCGACGAGCCGCCGGCGGACGGGCGGGACGCCCCTCCGCGGCACAGTCGGCGGCAAACGCGCACCAAGGAACAGCGCCGCCGCAAGACCATGATCACCCGGACCGTGTTCCTCACTCCGGCGCTTCTGCTGTACGGGCTGCTGGTCATCGTGCCGGTCGCCCTGGCGATGTACTTCAGCGTCTTCAAGTGGAACGGTCTCGGCGGGCTGCCGACCGACTTCGTCGGTCTGGACAACTTCACCCAGCTGCTCAACGACAGCGTCTTCCTCGGCGACCTGCGGCGCGGGGCGATCCTGATCGTGCTGTCGCTGGTGATCCAGCTGCCGCTGTCGCTGGCCCTGGCGCTGCTGCTCAACCAGCAGATGCGCGGGAGAGCGATCTACCGGCTGCTGTTCTTCGCGCCGTACGTGCTCTCCGAAGTGATCACCGCGGTGCTGTTCACCATGCTGCTCTCGCCGGATTCAGGGCTGGTCAACTTCCTGCTGCGGTCCGTCGGGCTGGAGTCCCTGGAACGTGCTTGGCTCGCCGATCCCGACACCGTCCTGATGGCGCTGTTCTTCGTGATCAGCTGGAAGTTCTTCGGCTTCCACACCATCCTGTACCTCGCCGGCCGGCAGAGCATTCCCAAGGAGCTCGGCGAGGCCGCCTCCATCGACGGCGCCAGCTCGTGGACGCAGTTCCGCTACATCACGCTGCCGCTCCTCGGGCCGACCATCCGCATCAGCGCCTTCCTGTCGGTGATCGGCACGATCCAGCTCTTCGACCTGGTGTGGATCCTCACCCGCGGCGGGCCGGTGCACGCCTCCGAAACCCTGGCCGTCACGATGTTCGACTACGGCTTCCAGCGCTACCAGATCGGTTACGCGAGTGCGATCAGTGTGGCGATGTTCCTGATCAGCATGGTCTTCGCCCTGCTCTATCTGCGCTTCGTGATGCGTCGCGACACCGAAGGCGCCATCACCACCATGGGAGGCCAGAAATGACCGGCCGTAAGGTCCTGCGTGGCGTCTCCATGCACGCGCTGGCGATCGGACTGGCGATCGTCGTCCTCGGACCGCTCCTGTTCGCGCTGCTCGGCGGCTTCAAGGACACCTCCCAGCTCGGCGGCAACCCCTTCGGTATGCCCTCGCCGTGGCGAACCGAGAACTACACCGAGGTGCTCACCTCAGGCACCTTCTGGCGGCACCTGTTCAACAGCCTCTTCATCGCACTGGCCACCACCTTCCTCATCGCCTCCGTCGGGTCGATGGCGGCGTTCGTCTTCGCCCGGTTCGCCTTCCGCGGCCGGGAAGTGATGTTCGCCTTCTTCACCGTCGGCCTGATGTTCCCGTTCGCGGTGGCGATCCTGCCGCTGTTCGTGCTGCTGCGCACGATCGGGCTGCTGGACAACCCGCTCGGGGTGATCCTTCCGCAGGCCGCCTTCGGGCTGCCGATCACGATCATCATCCTGCGGGGCTTCTTCCGGGAGATCCCGCGCGAGGTGGAGGAAGCGGCGGTCCTCGACGGCTGCACCTCGTACAGCTTCTTCTGGCGGGTCCTGCTGCCCATGGCCCGTCCGGCCCTCGCGACGGTGTCGGTGCTGGCGATCGTCGCCAGCTGGAACAACTTCTTCCTCCCCCTGGTGGTCTTCACCGATCCACAGTGGTGGACGATCCCGCTGGGCGTGCAGCAGTTCCAGGGGCAGTACGCCTCGGACACCGCCCGCATCCTCGCCTATCTCGTCATGGCGATGGTGCCGGCGCTCGCCTTCTACGCCCTGGCCGAACGCCACCTGGCCAGCGGCCTCACCGGCGGCGCCACCAAGGGCTGACCCCCGCCGCACCGTTTCACCGGCGGTGGCCGGGCCGCGCTGCTCCTTGGGGAGCAACCGCGGCCCGGCCACCGCCGCTGTGTGTGCGGGTGGTGCTCGTCAGGCGGGCGGACGGCCGAGGGCGACGGCGAGGCGGGTGGCCGAGTTCCGCAGGGGGGCGGCGCCGGGGGTGTGCACGGACCGGCGCATCAGACGGGCGGTTCGCGCGAGCCGCTGGGTCGGCCGGCGGCGCTGCGCGTCGTACGCGGCCAACGCGTCCTCGACCCGGGTCCGCGAGGTGAGCTCCCGCGCCAGCGTGACGCCGTCGACGATCGCCTCGCAGGCGCCCCGGCCCAGGTCGGGGGTCATGGCGTGGGCGGCGTCACCGATCAGGGCGGTGCGCCCGCGGACGTAGCGGGGCAACGGCACGGCCAGGTCGTACAGGTCGTGGCGCAGCAGGCCGGCCCCGCCGGTCTCGTCGAGGCGGTCCAGGACGTGGCGCACGCCGGGGTGCCAGTGGCCGAAGCAGGCATGCAGGGCGGCGAGGTCACCTCCGCGCGCGGTCGCGCGCTCCGGGGCGCGGGCACACGCGAACCAATTGGTGCGGCCCTGTTCCTGCGGGGTCACTCCGAAGCGGGCCGCGTGCCCCCAGGTCTCGGTGAACGTGTCGGTGTCACCGTCGACGGCGCCGCGCCAGCAGGTGACGCCGGCGTGGCGGGGGCGGTGGGCCTCGCCGAACAGAGCGGTGCGGAAGCGGCTGTGGAGTCCGTCGGCGACGATGACCACGTCGTGCCGGGAGGTGTCATCGGATGCGTCACCGGATGCGCCAACCGGTGCGTGGCCGGTGCGGTCCTGGACGGCGGGGGTGACGGCTTCACCGAAGCGGAGAACGCCACTGCCGAACAAGGGGGCGGCCAGGGTGCGGAGCAGGGCCGGGCGGGAGAGCAGGTACACCGGGTCCCCGGTGCGGCGCCGGAGGCCGTCGAGATCGACGGTGGCGATCCGGTGGCCGTCGGAGCGCAGGAAGACGCCGCGGCTCTGGGCCCGGGCCAGGTCCCGGACCGTCGCGCCGAGGCCGAGGAGGTCGAGGGCCCGAAGCGCGCCGGGCCACAGGCTGAGGGCCGTTCCGGTCGCGGGCAGTGCGGGCGCCCGCTCGCGCACCTCGACCTCCCAGCCGTTGCGGTGCAGGTGCCCCGCGGCGGCGAGGCCACCTATTCCGGCACCGATGACGAGCGCTGTCCTGTCCATGAACCCCAGAGTACTACGTTCGTAGTAGACGGGAAGGGTGTGCAGGGAACGGCACGAAACGCAGACGGGACAGGATGGGACGGACGACGGAGCCGGCAGGTGGAAGGCGGAACGGATGACGGGCAGGCGGGACGAGGTACTGGACGCGGCCGTCGAGGTGGTGGGCTCCGGCGGGCTGCGCCGCCTGACCTACCGGGCAGTCGACACCGCGGCGGGGGTGCCGGCCGGCACCACCAGCAACCACTTCCGGAGCCGTGACTCCCTGGTGCAGGGCGTCGTGGCGCATCTCGAAGCCCTGGACCGCCGGGACTGGGAGGCGTTCGGCGGACAGCCCGCCCCGGCCGGGCCGGACGAGCTGGCCGCGGCTGTCGCCCGGACCGTGCGGCACTTCCTCGGCCCGGGACGCACCCGGCTCACCGCGCGGTACGCCCTCCTCCTGGAGGGCATCGCCCGGCCGGCCGTACGTGAGCCGCTGGCCCGCGCCAACGCCTCGCTGACCCACTGGGGCGCGCGGTGGCTGCGGGAGCTGGGGTCACCGGCGCCGGAGGAGCACTGCGAGGTGCTCATGGACTATCTCGACGGGCTGATGCTGCACCGGGTCACCATGGAGCGGGCGGACTTCGATCCGGAGCCGGGAATCCGCACAGTGCTCTCCGGCTTCCTCCCGCCCCCGGAGTCCCGATGAGGACCACGGCTCGCCGGTGACCGGGCGAACGGCGACCCACTGGACGGGGTGTTCCCGCCCCGGGCGCCCGGGGCGGGAACGAGAAGGGCCTGCCGGGGTGACGTCAGGTGTTGAGGACCACCCCGTAGTACGTCATGGCCCGCGGAAGCGGCTCGAAGAAGGTCGTGCCGCCGACAGAGCAGTTGCCACTGCCGCCCGAGGTCATGCCGAGACCGACGTTTCCGGCGTACATCGGCCCACCGCTGTCGCCGCCTTCGGCACACGCGTTGGTGCGGATGAGTCCATGGACGATGTCACCGCCGCCGTAGTTCACGCTCTGGTTCAGGGCGGTGACCGTACCGCAGCGCTGGCCGGTGGTGCTGCCGCTGCGGCAGATGGCCTGCCCGACCGAGGCAGCGCCCACGGAGGTGATCGCCCGCGTGCCGCTGTACAGGTTCACCGCGCTCGGGTGGGAAACCTGCGGGTTGTACCGGACGAGACCGTGGTCCCGCACCGGGAAGTACGAGTGCTCCGTGGTGCCGATCCAGGCAGAGCCGTTGTGCCAGTGCGGATAGGGCGGAGTGGGCCCGTAGGGGTCCTCCGTGCAGTGGCCGGCGGTGAGGAAGAAGTGCGTGCTGCCCGAGCGCACATTGAATCCCAGCGAACAGCGCCAGCCGAGGTCCGCGTAAATCGCGTCCCCGCCCCGCATGAGCTTCGTGAACTCACCGTCGACACGCTCCACGGTGATCGCCCGGGACAGCGATCCGGCGGTGCTCCTGATCTTTGCGATGTCCGCCTTGGACACCCGCTCGTCGGCCAGGACGGTGACCTGTCCCGACTCCTCGTCGATGTTCCACGCCGTGCCGGCGACATCGGCGTCGAGGACCGCGTCACTCGCTGTCTTGAGCTGGGAGGCGCTGAACGTCTGGTCGGATTCGGCAGCGACGGCATTCGGCGCGAACGCCGCCAACAGGGCCAGCAGGCCCACGGCCGCAGCCGCGGTCCGTAAGCGCCGAGCCACCCCGGTGCGGGCTGTGATGCGTGAGGTACTCACTCAATCTCCTCCGAAAGGACGGGTGACCCCTGTGACCGGTCACCGCACGGATTCCCTGCCGCGATACTCCGCCGGATGACGACACCCAGCGGCCGATGGCCCCGCGGGAGCACGGGGCGAGCGTCATGAGAGGGTCGCTCCGTAGTACGACATGATCCGCGTAAGCGGCTCATAGAAGGTCGTGCCGCCGACGGAGCAGTTGCCACTGCCGCCCGACAGAATGCCGAGACCGACGTTTCCGGCGAACAACGGCCCGCCGCTGTCTCCGGGTTCGGCACAGATGTTGGTGCGGATGAGTCCGTGCACGATGAACCCATTGCCGTAGTTCACGCTCTGGTTGAGGGCAGTGACCGAACCGCAGCGCAGGCCCGTGGTACTGCCAACGCGGCAGGCTGCCTGCCCGACCATCGCATTGCCCACGGAAGTGATGGCCTGTTGGCCACCGGGCAGCCGCACCGCACTCGGGTGCGCCACCTGCGGGACGTGCCGGACGAGGCCGTGGTCACGGCCGGGAAAGTACGTGTGCCAGGTCTCGCCGATCCAGCTGCTGCCGTTGTGCCAGCGCGTCGTACCGCTGGTGCAGTGACCTGCGGTGACGAAGGCGTAGACGCCCCTGACCACGACGTTGAAGCCGAGTGAGCAGCGCGAGCCGCTGTCGGAGTAGATCGGGTCACCGCCCAGCAGGTGCGTCTGGAAGGCGCCATCCACGTTCTCGACCGTGATCGCACCGGCCAGTGCGCCGGCGGTGCTCCTGATCTTTGCGATGTCCGCCTTGGACACCCGCTCGTCGGCCAGGACGGTGACCTGTCCCGACTCCTCGTCGATGCTCCAGGCCGTGCCGGCGACATCGGCGTCGAGGACCGCGTCACTCGCTGTCCTGAGCTGGGAGGCGCTGAACGTCTGGTCGGATTCGGCAGCGACGGCATTCGGCGCGAACGCCGCCAGCAGTGCCAGCAGGCCCACGGCCGCCGCGGCGGTCCGTAAGCGCCGTGCCACACCGGCGCGGGCTGTGATGTGCGTGGTTCTCACTCAGTCTCCTCCAAGAGGACGGGTGGCCCCGTAGGGGCGAGTGGACCGTGCAGAACTCAGGGAAATTCGATGACCCTCCGAGCACGAATGAATTCTTGCCGCAATCGGATGCATTGCCTAGAACGTATTTTCGGCCATTGCGGGCTATTGCCTCCGTGACTCAGGAGGAAAGCCGGGGCGCAACAGCACGGAAGTGGCCGGAGGGACGAAGACGAGATCGTCCGGCCTTTTCACGTCCCGGGAAAAGGCACCCGGGCGGGCCTTCGGTGAAACGCCGCCGCGCGGCTCCCCCTGCCGCGCGCCTCCGCCGGACGGCGCTGATCTGCGGCCGGAGCCGGTCGGCCCCTCGAACCGGGCAGTAGGCCACAGAAGGCTTTCGATCGGTGCAGACCCCTCCCCTGCTTCTGCACGCGGAGAGTACGGTACGTCCACTCGGAGAGCCCAACCGCGCGACCGACGCCGCCCCCGCAGACGAGGCCGCGCACGGGAAAGGAGCGGTGACTGCCTCGTGCCCACCGATCACGCCTGCCAGGCGGCAGTTGAACAAGCAGTCCGCGGCCTCGCCCCCGTCCGGGCGCAGCTGGCGCCCCCGCCGCCGCCCGAGGACGGCCAGGACGACGGGGAGCTCCCCGCCTCCCTCCGGATGTACCTGGGAGACTCCGGCGAGCGGCGCCCCCCGGCGCCCGGCCGCCGTCCCCCGCCCCCGGTGAACCGGGCGCAGGCCGGATCCGCCCTGCTGACCTTCCTCCGCGGTGTGCAGGCCGACCTGAGCGGCTCGCTGGCCGGCTGGTACGCCGGGCTGCACTACGAGCTTTCCCTCGACCTCGACCTGCCGTCCGCCGCCGCCGAACCCGGCGCCCGTCCGTCGAACGAGTGGCAGGCGCTGGCCGAAGTGCAGAAGGCATGTGACGAACTGCTGACCCTGCTGGCCAACCGCCCCTCGCACGACCCGGTCCGGTCCGGTGAGCTGAGCTGGCGCCTGGCGCTGGTGGAGGACGTCTTCGCCGGGGCGCTGCGCCGGATGGGCATCCCGGGCGGGACGTCGGTCCGGTGCTCGGCCGAGCTCGCAGCCGCCGCCGGCTCGCTGTTCGGCATCCGCACCGCACCGCAGCAGCCCACCAGGTCCGGCTCGCAGTCGCAAGCCACCGCCTGATCCCATCACCCGGGATCGGGGGCCCGGGATCGGACCGGTGACCGAGGACCGGACAAACCGGGAGCGCCCCGGAGGGCAAGAAGTATCGTCGGCACATGGCAGCCATTGCTGAACTGACCTACTACCCGGTCAAGGGATGTGCCGGTACCGCCGTACGCGACGCCGTCCTGACACCGGCGGGGCTCGCGCACGACCGCAGCTTCATGGTGGTCGGCGAGAACGGGGTCTTCCGGAGCCAGCGTCAGGACCCGCTGATGGCCAGGATCCGCCCGGAGGTCAGCGCCGACGGCGAGCAGCTCACGCTGGCCGCGCCAGGCACCGGGGCGGTCACCCTCCAGGTGGACACCTCCGCACCCCGGCGGGAGGTGGAGCTGTTCAAGAAGCAGTACCGGGGCGTGGACCAGGGCGAGCAGGCAGCCGCCTGGCTGTCGGACGTGCTCGGCGCGCCCAGCAGGCTGATGCGCGTACCGCCGGAACACGAGCGGGTGAGCGGCGGCCTGACGCCCGGGACTGTCGGCTACGCCGACAGCTGCGCCGTGCTGGTCGCTTCGCTCGCCTCCCTCGCCGGGCTGAACGAGCGAATCGCCGAAGGGGGTTCCGGACCGCTGCCGGTGGACCGCTTCCGTCCGAACATCGTCGTCTCCGGCTGGGCCGAGCCGCACACCGAGGACCGCGTGCGCCGGATGACCATCGGTGACACCGAGCTCGGCTACTCCAAGATCGCCATCCGTTGCGCGGTGACGACCATCGACCAGAGGTCCGGCACCCGGAGCGGCCCCGAGCCGCTGCGCACCCTGGCCGGATACCGCCGGGCCGCGGCGGGCGGCGTCGCGTTCGGGGCGAAGTTCGCCGTCACCCGGACCGGCAAGCTGTCCGTCGGCGACGAAATCACCGTCACCGCTTGGGGCGACTCCGGCCTCTGACCTGAGCGCGGGCCGGGGATGCCCCGGCCCGCCGTCCGTGCCCCCGAGGGAGCACTCGCCCTCGTTACCGGAGAGGGGGCCTCAGCCGGAAGCGTCGAGTATGCCGGCCATGGCCGCCAGCGCCGAGGGAGTCACCCGGTAGTAGATCCAGGTGCCGCGGCGGTCTGCGGTGAGCAGCCCGGCTTCGCGGAGCTTCTTCAAGTGGTGGCTGACCGTCGGCTGAGACACCCCGACGTCGGCGATCTCACACACGCACGCCTCACCGTCGGGGTGGGAAGCTATTTTTGAGAACAGGCGCAGCCTCACCGGGTCGCCGAGCGCCTTGAACATGGCTGCCATCGACTCGGCCTCGCCAACCGTCAACTCGCGCTGAGTCAGCGAGGGGCAGCAGGGAGTGACATCGACGGCAGTCGATTGCTCAGACATGTATTCATCCTGACAGCGATGGACCCGAATACCAAGATCCCTCAGTTGCGTGGATATCTCATCAAGGCGCTTGCCGCCGCGCCGGCGGCGCGCACTCCCTTGTTGGCACGGTGTGCCGGCCTGGGAAACGCTCCCGGGCGGCTGCCACTCGCCTGCCTGCGGGTCAAGGAGTGCGACCGCATCGCTGCCGTCACCACCGAGCTGCGCAAGATGGGCATCGCGGTGGAGGAGTTGCCCGACGCCCTGCACATCACCGGCGGCACCCCGCGGGCCGCCGTCATCGGCACCTGCGACGACCACCGGACAGCCATGTGCTTCGCAGTGGCCGGGTTGCGCACACCAGGGGGGTTGTCCACGCGTTGTCCCAGTCCTGTGGACCGCGCTCGTTCTCAGGTCCGCCGGGACGAGTTGAGCGACGCCTGACCCGGCGCCGCTCCTGCCCGTGGACGGGGTGTTCCCGCCCCGGAGATCCGGGGCGGGAACCGTGGAGCGTCAACGCCGGAGCGTCAGGGGTTGAGCGTCGCTCCGTAGTAGCTCATCGCCCGCGGAAGCGGCTCGAAGAAGGTGGTGCCGCCGATGGAGCAGTTGCCGCTGCCGCCCGAGGTCATGCCCAGGCCGATCGAACCGGCGTACATCGGCCCGCCGCTGTCGCCGGGCTCGGCGCACGCGTTGGTGCGGATCATGCCGTGGACCACGAGGCCACTGCCGTAGTTGACGCTCTGGTTGAGAGCGGTGACGTTACCGCAGCGGGTTCCGGTGGTGCTGCCGGTGCGGCAGATGCGCTGCCCGACGTACGCGTTGCCCACCGAGGTGATGCGCTGACCGGTGTTGATGGCGCCGGGGTGCTGCACCTGGGGGTTGTACCGAACGAGGCCGTGGTCCCGGCCCGCCCAGTAGGTGTGCCAGGTGTCACCGATCCAGCTGCTGCCGTTGTGCCAGCGCGAGGTGCCGCTGGTGCAGTGTCCGGCGGTGAGGAAGCCCCAGGTGGTGCCGACCCGGACGTTGAAGCCGAGCGAGCAGCGCGAACCGCGGTCGGAGTAGATCGCGTCACCGCCCCGCATGTACGGCTCGAAGGTGCCTTCCACGTTCTCGACCGTGATCGCGCCGGCCAGCGCTCCCGCGCTGCGCTTGATCTTGGCTATGTCGGCCTTGGTCACCCGCTCGTCGGCCAGGACGACGACCTTGCCGGTCTTGTCGTCGATGTTCCAGGCCGTACCGGCGACGCCGGCGTCGAGAACCGCGCTGTCAGCCGCCTCGAGCTGGGTGGCGCTGAACGTCTGCGCGGAATCCGCGGCGGCGGCGTTCGGGGCGAAGAAGGCCATCATGGCCCCGAGTCCCGCGACCGCTGCGAGGGTCTGCAGGCGTCGCGTCAGGCGACTGCGTGTGGTGGTACGCGTGGCTGTCACTCATGTCCTCCGAAGAATCGTCCGGCCCCTGTGGGGGCATGGGGGGACTGCGCCACAGAGACGGTCATGTCCCTGCCAAGCATGAAGTCTTCACCCGGTCAGCCGCATTTACTAGAACGTGTTTCCGGACATTCACCTGCGTTTCACTGCGTGCGCTTTGTGCGGAAAGGCGGCGAAGGGGAGCGTCGGGGGTGACTGACGGGCAGCACGATCCTGCTGAGGCAGCGCGTGGTGGCCCCGGGAACACTGCGGCCATGTCCAAAAACGTTCGCCACCTCGACCCGCACCCCCACCCGCAGACCCCACCGCAAGCCCTCGTCGGCGTCGCCACCACGGGAGCGCGAACCCCGCCACGGGGCACATGTCACGGCTGGAGCGTGCCCCGCTCCACCCCTCGGCGCCCTCCCGGAGGCTCTTCCCGGCCACGGGGTCGGTGTGCGGTGCGGGCGGTGTAGCCTCAGGGAAGGTCACTGCCTGCAACCGATCGCATGCACCATCTGGGGGGCCGGGGTGGGGGACGAACTACTGCCGCGCAGCCACCGGGACAAAGCGGTGCGTGAGGCCCTGGAGTCGATCACCGCGAACGGCGGCTGGTCGCTCCGCAAGGGGGGCCACTGGGGTCTGCTCACCTGCGACGAGGGCTGCCACCGGATCACCGTCGCGGGCACCCCGCGGATCGCGGAACGGCACGCCCGTGACCTGCGGCGCGAGGCCCGGACCTGCCCACTCCCCGACGGCGACCCCCGCAGCATCAAGCGCACCCGCGAATGACTTCCGACTTGACGGCACACGGAGCGGGTACCGTACTGTTGACATGTGTCAACAGAGGCATCGGGCTGCATCGGGGAGCTGAGTGGGGGCGACGGTGAAGACCTACGCACTGAAGTTCGAGGCTGAGCCGCCGCAGGACCTGCCCGCTCTGACAGACACCTTCTACGCGCACTTCGACGGCCTGGTCGCGGAATCCTTCGGGAGGCTGCTGATCGCCGTCTACGCCGACGGCCACGAGAACGGCGTCATGGCCGCGAAGCACACCGCCGGCGAGCTCGACAAGCACCTGGGCATCAAGGTGATCCGCACCGACCGGGACCTGGTGGACGCCTCGGAGATCGCCCGCCGCATCGGCCGGTCCCGGGAGAACGTCCGCCAGCTGATCCACGGCGAGCGGCACCGGGGCGCCCCGTTCCCCACCCCCGCGGGCGCGCCGCACGGAAAGCGGATCTGGGAGTGGCCGGTGGTCAATGAGTGGCTGCGCACCCAGGTGCCGGGCGCCGGTGATCCGGAGTACGGGCTCAGCCGCGACGAGATGACGATCGTCGACAGCTGGATTCTCCGCTGGCGCTCCGTGCCGCTGGAACAGCACGTCACCATGGAGTTCCGGGACATCGTCGCTCCCGGCCAGGTGTTCCGGACGTCCTGCGGAAGTTCGCCGGAGGTTGCCCAGGCATGGGTGAAGTCCTGGCACACCACGGGGCAGCCCACCTCACGCGTGCCGCTCGGCACCGCGTCGGACTCCTGATCGGACGGGCATGACTTCCGGAACCTCCGAGGCGGAGCGGATGCGGGCGCTCGCCGCCCCGGTGACGGGCCTGGCCCGGCTGCTCGACATCCGCACCTTCCTGCTTCACGCGGCGATCCTGGATGTGGAGGCGGCCGAGGAGCTGCGGGAGATCGAGGCCGTCAACACCCGGCTGGGAGTCGGCCGGGACGGGCGGAACATCACCTGCCAGTTCGAGCACGACTTCCTGGTCAAGGGCAAGAACGAGGTGGACGCCCTGGAGCTCAAGGTGAACATCGGCGCCCTGTTCGAGTTCCCCGCGGAGCACGAGCCGGAGGGCTGCATCACCGAGGAGAACATGGTGGCGTTCGGGCAGACGACCGCCCAGCACGCCGTCCACCCCTACCTGCGGGTCGCCGTCTCCGACCTGACCTCCCGGCTGGGCTGCCCCCGCCTCACCCTCGGCCTGCTCTCGGACTAGGGCCTGTCCGACCCGGGCGGGAGACCGACGGGGGGCAGGAGAGGCACGTGCGGCGGTGTGCAGCAAGGTACCGGGCCGCGGGCTCCTCAGGGGGCGGGGCGGCGGGCACGCCAGAAGAGGAACAGCGCGCTGGCGAGGGCGGCGAGACGCAGCAGCAGCGGGTACTGGTCGACGAGCGCGTCGGCGAGGGCGTTCTCGGCCTCGATCGGCTCACCCCAGTAGTCGTTCATCCGGCCGAGGATCCAGGTCACGTAGCCACCGACGACGAGGGCCGGCATGCCGAACGTGCCCCACTGGGCTTCCCGGCGGCTGAGGCGCGGGGACCAGAAGGCGAGCAGCCAGCCGCCGGCCAGGACGAGCAGGGAGCCCAGCACGGTGCCGGCGACCAGCAGCAGCGCGGCGAGCAGCTCGATCGGGCCGCCGACGTGCTTGCCGCCCTTGGGCCGTTTGCGGATCCGGCGCCACAGGCGCTTCCTGCCCTTGGAGCCAGGGACGGCGCCCGGAGCGTCGGCGTCCTCCGGGTCCTTCTCGGTGTCCAGGTCGTCGAGCGGGCCGGGAGGGCGGGGGGCGGGCTTCTCCGGGTGGGTGGGAGGGCGCAGCATCTCGGGGATCTCGATGCCGCCGCGGAAGCCGCCGATCTGCCCGTCCTGCCAGATCTGCACGGGTGGCGGGGCGTAGCGCGGGCGTTCCGCTTCCTCCTCGGACAGCAGCATGTCGGCCCGGGCGCCGGCCGCGGCCATGCGGTCCGCGTCGGTCCCGGGTCCCGGGCCGCCGCCCGTGGGCCCGTCCGGGGTCTCCGGGCGGGCACCGTCCGCGGGCCGGGAGCCGGTCACCGGCCGGGGCACCGGTGGCGCCGGGGTGTCGGCGCCGCCGCCCGCAGCCGCGACGACCTCCTCCGGCCGGCCCATGTTCTTGAGGATGCGCTTGACGTCGGCGTCGCGCTCCTCCCGGCTCAAGGAGGCTCGCTGACGGCCGATCTCCTCACGCAACTGCCCCACCAGGGCGTTGCGTTCGGCCGAGGACATGCTGGTGGTATGGGCCAGGTCACCGACCTTGCTCAGATAGTCCAGTACGAGCTGTTCGCCTCTGATCCCCACAGCTCCGCATGGTACTGAGTCACCGGCCCGCGCTGCAGGGTTACGGGCAGAAGCCCCACGGCGGAGGTGGCGTCGGGCCGGGCACCGGGTGGGGAGCGGCAGCGCACCGGAGGGAACGCCGTTGTTCATCACCGGTTCACCGAACGCCATGCCATGCGCTACCCACAGCCCGTTACATGGTGAACGTCCCTGCCGGACGCCCACCCACTCGCCCCCGGGGAGCCTGACGATGGCGGTAGACCTGTCCCTTTCCATGGACGCCCGCAAGGCGGCCGTCACCGCGGACGGCGGAGCGCCGGCCGCCGCCGAGGCGCCCGTCGTGTTCGGCGTCGACTCGCTGAACGTCTCCTACGGTGCGCACCGGGCCGTCCGCGACGTGTCGCTGGCGATCGGGGAGCGGGAGGTCACGGCCCTGATCGGGCCTTCCGGCTGCGGCAAGTCCACGGTGCTGCGCAGCCTGAACCGGATGAACGATCTGGTGCCGGGTGCGCGGGTCAGCGGCACGGTCAGCTACTACGGGCAGGACCTGTACGCGCCTGGAGTGGACGCGATCGAGGTGCGGCGCCGGATCGGCATGGTGTTCCAGAAGCCGAACCCCTTCCCCAAGTCGATCTACGAGAACGTGGCTTACGGGCTGCGGGTGGAGGGCCGGCGGAGCCGGACCGAGCTCGATGACCG
Source organism: Streptomyces sp. ACA25 (assembly GCF_028200735.1). Taxonomy (GTDB): domain Bacteria; phylum Actinomycetota; class Actinomycetes; order Streptomycetales; family Streptomycetaceae; genus Streptomyces. The sequence continues at coordinate 216,626 of NZ_JAQKPV010000005.1, read as the reverse complement.
GGTCGAGGAGGCGCTCACCGGCGCGGCGCTGTGGGACGAGGTCAAGGACAAACTGAGGAGCAGCGGGTTCGCTCTGTCCGGGGGTCAGCAGCAGCGGCTGTGCATCGCCCGGGCCATCGCGGTACGGCCCGATGTGCTGCTGATGGACGAGCCGTGCTCGGCGCTCGACCCGGTGGCGACGGCCAGGATCGAGGACCTGATGGCGAAGCTGGCCGACGAGTTCACCCTCGTGATCGTCACGCACAACATGCAGCAGGCCGCCCGGGTCTCCGACCGCACCGCGTTCTTCACTGCGGATACCGACAGCGAGGGAGAGCGCCATGGGCGCCTGGTTGAGTACGACACAACCGACAGGATTTTCAGCAGTCCAGCGGACCGGCGCACCGAGGACTACATCTCCGGCCGTTTCGGATGAAGCGGTGTCCGATGCGGTGGAACCGGCCCTCCCTCCCGCGGTGCGCATCCCGCTCGGTGCCCACCCGGTGGTGCTGCTCGCGGAGGCGGACGCCCGCATCCGGCAGGGCCTGACCGCTCAGCTGGCGAAGTACCAGGTCACGGTGGTGCATTGTGCCGACGGCGCGGTGGCGCTGCTGGAAGCCGGCCTGCGGCAGCCCGATGTCCTGCTGGTGTCGGCGGACTTGCCGGTGCTCGACGGGACGACGGTGCTGCGGCTGGTGCGGCACCGGCTGTCGGTGCCGGTGGTCCTCGGGGTGGGGCCGGAGGACACCGCGCAGGTGGCGCCGGCGCTCGCGGCCGGGGCCAGTGCCTGCGTCGCGCGGCCGTACCGGCCGCGTGAGGTCGCGCAGTTGCTGAGTCTTGCCGACCGGGGTGTCCGGAGCTGGGACCAGCCGCTGGTCTGCGGCCCGCTGACGCTCGATCCCAGCACCTACGAGGTGCGGATGCACGGGATGCCCACCGCGCGGCTTCCGTTGCGGGAGTTCCAGCTGCTCCACCTGATGATGGTGCACGCGGAGAAGGTCATCACCCGGGAGCACATCCGTGCGGAGCTGTGGGGTGACGGGGCGAGCCGCTCCAACACCATCACCGTTCACATCCGCCGGCTGCGGGAGCGGCTCGGTGACGACCCGCACCACCCGGAGATCATCCAGACGGTGCGCGGGGTGGGCTACCGGCTGGTGCCGCCCGGCAGTTGAGCGGGCTTCCGGGACAGGGCACACCCGGGGGCCGGACCGGTGGGCCCGGCGGGATCTCCCGCCGGGCCCACCGGTGTTCCGGCCGTCGGTTCCCGCCGCGCCGCGACCCTGTTCTCCCTTAACGATTCGCACTCTTTTTGTGAAACTCCGGGTTCCGCGGAACCTGTCCTGCTGTTCACCTTCTGGCCCTCGTTGCTTCGCCGCGCCCTCGTAGCTTCCTGAGTGACGCAGTCAAGTCACCAACTGCCGGCTGTCGGCCGGCGTTCAAAAGGAGCAATGGCCATGCGCAACTGGCGCACCAAGACCGCCGCGATCGTCGCGGTGTCCGCCCTGGCCCTCACCACCGCATGCGGCAGCGACGACAGCAACGCCGACGAGTCCGGCAGCGGGACCGGCACCGGCAGCAGCACCGGCGACGGGGACGGCAACCTGTCGGGCACCATACGCGCCGACGGCTCCAGCACGGTCGGCCCGCTCGCGGAGGTGGCGGCCGAGATGTTCATGGAGGCCAACCCCGAGGTCCGGGTGGATGTTGCCATCTCCGGTACCAGCGGCGGCTTCGAGAAGTTCTGCCTCGGCGAGAACGACATGAACAACGCCTCCCGGGCCATCAAGGACTCCGAGATCGAGCTGTGCGAGGCGAACGGCATCGCCTACGACAACATCCAGGTCTCCAACGACGCCCTTTCCCTGGTGGTCAACAATGAGTCCCCGCTGGAATGCCTGAGCGTGGAGCAGGCCAACCAGATCTGGGACGAGGGCTCCGCGGTCAGCAACTGGGGCGACGTGGACGGCCTGGACCTCCCGGACGATTTCGCGTCCGAGGAGATCACCCTGTACGGGCCGGGCACCGACTCCGGCACCTTCGACTTCTTCACCGAGGCCATCAACGGTGAGGAGGGCCGCATCCGCACCGACTACACCGACATCGGCGAGGACGACCACGCCGCCGTGGTGGGTGTCGAGGGCGACTGGGCCGCCATGGGGTACATCCCCTACTCCTACATCCAGGCCGCCGGTGACTCCATCAAGGCGCTGCAGATCGACGGCGGCGAGGGCTGCGTCGACGGGACCCTGGAGAACGTGCAGGACGGCTCGTACAGCCCGCTCGGCCGCCCGCTGTACACCTACGCCAGCGACAAGGCGCTCGAGCAGGACGCCACGGTGGAGTTCCTCACCTTCTGGCTGGAGAACTCGGCACAGATCGCCGAGACCGCGACCTTCGTGCCCATGACCCAGGAGCAGATCGACGAGGGCCACGCCAAGGTCGAGAGCCTCACCTCCGGCAGCTGACCCCTCGAGCGAACAGGACACGCAGCCATGCCCTCAGTGCACAGTGGCAGCGTGTCCCCCGAGGCCGGCGCGGGCGACCCGCGCCGGCCGCTGGGGGCCGCGCGCCCACGTCACGGCGAGAAGGCGGTCAAGGCGTTCCTTGCCTTGTGCGCGGCCCTCTCCATCGCGGTCACCACCGCGATCGTCGTCTCCCTGGTGATCCCGACCTTCAGCTTCTTCCGCGAGGTGTCGGTCAGGGAGTTCCTGACCGGAACCCAGTGGTCGCCCGGTTTCGCCAACGCGTCCTTCGGGGTGCTGCCGATCGTCGTCGGCACGCTCATCGTCGTCGTCATCGCCCTGCTGGTGGCGATCCCGATCGGGCTGCTGTCGGCGGTCTACCTCTCCGAGTACGCGCCACGGCGGGTCCGGAAGGTCATCAAGCCCATGCTGGAGGTGCTGGAAGGCATCCCGACCGTTGCGATCGGTCTGTTCGCGATCGCCTTCCTGCGTCCACTGGCCGAGGACCTGTTCCCGTTCATGAACTGGCGGGGCCAGTTCTCCATCGGGGTCGCCGGCGTGGCCGTGGGCCTGCTCATCGTGCCGCTGGTCGCCTCGGTGTCCGAGGACGCCATGCGGTCGGTCCCCGGCGGCCTGCGCGAGGGCGCCTACGCGCTGGGGGCGGGCAAGATGCGGGTCTCGGTCAAGGTCGTCTTCCCCGCCGCGATCTCCGGCATCGTCGCCGCGGTGGTGCTCGCCGCCTCGCGCGCGATCGGCGAGACGATGGTCGTGCTGATCGCCGCCGGCGCGGGCAACCCCAACCTCTCCTTCGATCTGGCCAGGTCGGCGCAGACCATGACCGCCTACATCGGCGGCACCGCCACCGGAGACATCGCCACCGGCACGGTCGTCTACGACACGATCTTCGCCGTCGGCACCCTGCTGTTCCTGATGACGCTGGCGATGAACCTGCTGGCGGTCCGGCTGGTCCGCCGATTCCGTGAGGTGTACGAGTGATGGCGACCAAGGAGAAGACCCCCCGGACCGCGGAGCGCACCCGGCTCGCCGTGGCCGGGGCACGCGCGGCGAGCCAGGGTGTGTTCGGCAGGCCGTCCCGCAGCCACCGGGCGGCGAACGCGCTGTTCCTCGCCCTGCTGCTGCTGGGTCTGGGCACCGCGCTGCTCGGGCTCGTCGCGATCCTGGTGTGGGCGTTCGTCGAGGGCTCTCCCCGGCTCGACGCCAACCTGTTCTTCGCCGGACCGTCCTCGGTCAACCCGGGCGAGGCCGGCTACCGGACGGCGATCCTCGGCACGCTGTGGCTGATCGGCGGCGTGATCGCGCTGATCGTTCCCATCGGGGTGGGCGCGGCGGTCTACCTGGAGGAGTTCGCCGACCGGGACCGCTGGTACAACCGGGTCATCGAGCTCAACATCCAGAACCTGGCCGGGGTGCCGTCGATCGTCTTCGGCATCCTGGGCCTGGCGTTCATCGTGCGCGGGCCGATCGGGCTCGGGTTCGTCGCGGCGGCGGGGTCGCTGACGCTGGCGCTGCTGGTGCTGCCGACGGTGATCCTCGCCTCCCGGGAGGCGATCCGGGCCGTGCCGTCCTCGGTGCGCAACGGCTCGCTGGCGCTGGGCGCGACGCTGTGGCAGACGATCTGGCGCAACGTACTCCCCGCCGCCACCCCCGGCATCCTGACCGGCGTGATCCTCGCGGTCGCCCGGGCCATCGGCGAGGCCGCGCCGCTGCTGCTGGTCGGCGCGGTCACCTTCGTGACCTACGACCCGCAGTTCCTGGACGGCGGCTACTCGGCCCTGCCGGTGCAGATCTTCAACTACGCGAGCCGGCCCCAGGAGGAGTTCCGGGTCATGGCGGTGGCCGGCGTGCTCGTCATGCTCGTGGTGCTGCTCGCCATCAACTCGTTCGCCATCTGGCTCCGCAACCGGTACGAGCAGAAGTGGTAGGTGGACCGTGAAGACCCGACCCCCCCAGCACACCCAGCAGCCGCAGCCCACTCAGCCCCCGGGTTCCGGCACCGGCAGGACCGCCGGTGATCCCGTACCCGGCGACCCCGTACCGCGCCCGGCCGGGCGGCCGGCGGACCCGGAGACCGAGCATCGCGAGAAGGTGTTCGAACTGAAGGAGGTCTCCGTGTCCTACGGGAAGGCCAGGGCGGTCGCCGACGTGTCGCTGGACTTCTTCCGGCAGCACATCACCGCCCTCATCGGCCCCTCCGGCTGCGGCAAGAGCACCCTGCTGCGCTGCCTCAACCGGATGAACGACCTGATCCCGGCAGCCCGGATCGACGGCGAGGTGCTGTACCACGGCACCGACCTGTACGGGCCGCACGTCGATCCGGTGCAGGTGCGCCGGCTCATCGGGATGGTGTTCCAGAAGCCCAACCCGTTCCCCAAATCCATCTACGACAACGTCGCCTTCGGCCCGCGCACCCTCCGGATGGAGGGCAGCATGGACGACATCGTCGAGCAGGCGCTGCGCGGGGCGGCGCTGTGGGACGAGGTGAAGGACAAGCTCAAGGAGAGCGGCCTGGCCCTCTCCGGCGGCCAGCAGCAGCGGCTGTGCATCGCCCGGGCCATCGCGGTGCGCCCCGAGGTGCTGCTGATGGACGAGCCGTGCTCGGCGCTCGACCCGGTCGCCACGCTGAAGATCGAGGACCTCATCCAGCAGCTGCGGAGCGAGTACACGATCGTGATCGTCACCCACAACATGCAGCAGGCGGCCCGGGTGTCCGACATGACGGCGTTCTTCAGCGTGCGTGACGACATCCCCGGCGAGGACGGCAACGGCGGCGGCCGGTGCGGCGAGCTGGTGGAGTACGCCGACACTGCCAGGATATTCAGCACCCCGGCCGAGCGGCGCACCGAGGACTACGTCAGCGGGCGCTTCGGATGACCGCTCACGGGGCCGCCCCATCCCGGCGGGGCGGCCCCGTTCCCGCACGCCCCGGGCAGCCGGGCGCCGTCCGTGTTCAGGGCTGGTAGCGGGAGTCCATGACATACAGCATGGTGGCGATTTCCGCGATCTTGATGGAATCCACCGGCTCGCAGCTGATCATGATGTCCGCCTCGAAAGAATCGACCAAGGCGTCGGCCGGAAGGCCGTCCCCACCGTCCCGGCTCCTGGCGCCCGTCAGCATGTCCGCGGCCATGACCCAGCGTTGGGGTGGGGACATCTCTCCGAGGTAGTGGCCGCACGTGGTGTCGGCGTAGGGAGTGCCCCAGGTCTGCTCGTACTTCCCCGGCTCGGGTTCCGGCTCGGGTTCGGGCTCCGGTTCCGGCTCGGGTGCCTCGGCAGGTTCCGGTTCCCCGCCGTCGTCCGGAGAGGCTTCCGCGGCGGACGCGGGCGGGCGTGGTTCCTCGTCCGTCCCGAGAAGGTGGCCGACGCCCCCCAGGAGGAGGATCCCGCCCACGAGGACAAGCGCGATCCGCCCCTTGCCCATGCCGGTCCGCGGAGGTCCTGCCGGTGCGGCGGGGGCCGGAGGACCCGGCTGCGACGGGTCCTGGCCGGGGGGTTGCGGGAACTGTTCGGGAGGCTGCGGCGGGTAGGTCATGGGTCGGACCCTGTCGCATCGGACCGTCCCGTCCGTGAAGACCCCGGAATACGTGGCGTGACTGTGATGTACCAGCAAGTAGCCAGCTCAGGATTCCGTGCCACCCGGGCACGGCCGGTGCGGCGACGCCTGGGCGCGTCCCGGAGGGGCGGCTCCCGGTGCGGGGGCTCGCCTCACACCTGCCGCCGGAGCCCGAACCAGGCGTCCGCGCACGCTACCGCGCGTCGAAGTCGGCGATGAGGGCGCGGATGCGGCGTTCGATCTCGTCGCGGATCGGGCGGACGGCCGCGACGCCCTGACCGGCCGGGTCCTCCAGGGCCCAGTCCAGGTACGTCCGGCCGGGGAAGACGGGGCAGGCGTCGCCGCAACCCATGGTGATCACGTAGTCGGAGGCCCGGACCGCCTCGGGGGTCAGCACCTTGGGCCGCTGAGCCGAGATGTCGATGCCCGCTTCCTTCATCGCCTCGACCGCGGCGGGGTTGACCTGTTCGGCGGGGACGGAGCCGGCCGACCGGACCTCGACCCGGTCCCCGGCGAGGTGGCTGAGGAAGCCGGCGGCCATCTGAGAGCGTCCGGCGTTGTGGACGCAGACGAACAGCACGGAGGCGGCGGGGGCGGCGGGAGTGGAGGTCATCGGCGTCCTTGAGGTCTCGGCGAAAGCGTGATCCGGGTGCGGCGGGGCGTGCCGGGCCGGACGGGGGGGCCGGTGGGGCGCGCGGCGCACCATGCCCACCCCGGGTTGGCATCAGGCCCGACTGATGTGACAGTATCAGCCCATGCTGACGTCAGCCGAGACTGATCTGTTGCGGGTGCTGGCCGATCCGCTCAGGCTCCGGATCGTGCACCTGCTCGCCCACGAGACCCTGTGCACCACCCACCTGGTCGACCGGACCGGGGCCCGGCAGACCAACCTCTCCAACCACCTGCGGGTGCTGCGGGACGCCGGCGTGGTGGACACCGAGCCGTGCGGCCGGTTCACCTACTACCGGCTCCGTCCCGACGTACTGGAGCTGCTCGCCGGCTCCTTCGCCGCCCTGGCCGCCACCTCCCGCACCACACTCGCCACCGACCGGAAAAGGGCCTGCCCGTGACCAGCACAGCTCCCGCACCCGACGAGGCGCGGCGACCGGCGGACCCCGGGGTCATCGGGAAGCTCTCCACACTCGACCGGTTCCTGGCGCTGTGGATCATGGCCGCCATGGTGCTCGGCCTCGGCCTCGGCCGGCTGATCCCCGGCCTCGACGGCGCCCTGGCCGCCGTCGAGCTGGGCGGCATTTCGCTGCCGATCGCCCTCGGCCTGCTGATCATGATGTATCCGGTGCTCGCCAAGGTCCGCTACAACCGGCTGGACACGGTCACCTCCGACCGGAAGCTGCTCCTCGCCTCCCTGGCCATCAACTGGATCGCCGGACCCGCCGTGATGTTCGCGCTGGCCTGGATCTTCCTCGCCGACCTGCCGGAGTACCGCACCGGGCTGATCATCGTCGGACTCGCCCGCTGCATCGCCATGGTGATCATCTGGAACGACCTGGCCTGCGGGGACCGCGAGGCCGCCGCCGTTCTCGTCGCCCTGAACTCCGTGTTCCAGGTCTTCGCGTTCGGCCTGCTCGGCTGGTTCTACCTCGACCTGCTGCCGGGCTGGCTGGGCCTCGGTGACGGCCAGGACCTGGACGTGTCGATGATGAAGATCGCCTTCAACGTCGTCATCTTCCTCGGCATCCCCCTGCTGGCCGGATTCCTCACCCGGTACTACGGCGAACGCTCGATGGGCCGGGCGGCGTACGAGGAGAAGTTCCTGCCGAGGATCGGCCCCTGGGCGCTGTACGGACTGCTGTTCACCATCGTGATCCTGTTCGCCCTGCAGGGCGACACGATCACCAGCCGGCCGTTCGACGTGGCCCGTATCGCGCTCCCGCTGCTGGTGTACTTCGTCCTCATGTGGTTCGGCACCTTCGCTCTCGGCAAGGCCCTCGGCCTCGCCTACGACCGCACCACCACGCTGGCCTTCACCGCGGCCGGCAACAATTTCGAGCTGGCCATCGCCGTCGCCATCGGCGCGTTCGGCGTCACCTCCGGACAAGCCCTGTCCGGGGTGGTCGGGCCGCTGATCGAGGTGCCGGTACTCGTCGCCCTGGTGTACGTGTCACTGGCCTGGCGGCGGAAGTTCGGCCCCGACCGGCAGGTCACCACCGGGCCGGACCCGGCCGACCGGTGAGCTCCCGGAGCCGGTCGGCGGACGTGGTGGTGATCGGCGGCGGCCAGGCCGGGCTCGCCGCCGGCTACCACCTGCGCCGCCTGGGCCTGGACTTCGTCATCCTGGACGCCCAGGACCGGCCGGGCGGAGCCTGGCGGCACATGTGGGACTCGCTGCGGCTGTTCTCCCCCGCCGCCCACTCCTCGCTGCCCGGCCGTCCGATGCCCGCCCAGCCGGGCGAAACCTACCCCGACGCGCCACACGTCGTGCGGTACCTGGCGGAGTACGAGGAGCGCTACGGTCTCCCCGTGCACCGGCCCGTCCGGGTGCACGGCGTGCACGACGAGGGCCGCCTGCTGCGGATCGCCACCGACACGGGGACATGGCGCGCGGGGGCGGTGGTGAGCGCCACCGGCACCTGGTGGCGGCCCTTCCTGCCCTCCGTACCCGGCATGGGCAGCTTCCGCGGCCGGCAGCTGCACACCACCGGCTACCGCCACCCCGGGGAGTTCGCCCGGCAGCGGGTGGTGGTCGTCGGCGGCGGCAACTCCGCCGCCCAGATCGCCGCCGACCTCCTCGGCCACACCCAGGTCACCTGGGCGACGAAGAACCCGCCCCGCTTCCTGCCCGACGACGTCGACGGCCGTGTGCTGTTCGACACCGCCACCGCCCGGCGGCGCGCCCTGGAACGCGGCGACCCGGACACCGGCGGGGTCGCCGCCCTCGGGGACGTCGTCGTCACACCCGCCGTCCGCGAAGCCCGCGACTCCGGGCTGCTCAAGGCCGAGCTGATGTTCATCCGACTGGCGCCGGACGGCCCGGTGTGGGCCGACGGCACCACCGGCCGCGCCGATGCCGTCATCTGGTGCACCGGCTTCCGTCCGGCACTGAGCCACCTCTCCCCGCTGGCCCTGCGCGGACACCGCGGCCAGATCCCCACCGAGGGAACCAGGGCCCGCGACGAGCCCCGCCTGCACCTGCACGGCTACGGCGACTGGACCGGACCGGCCTCCGCCACCCTCATCGGCACCGGCCGCCCGGCCCGCGACGCCGCCGCCGGCCTCGCCGACCTGCTGCACCCCGGCACCGCCTGACAGCGCGGGGTGTCGAGCGCCCGTCCCCGCCCGGTGCGCGCGGCCGGTGCACGCGCCCGGTGTCAGAGCGGGAACTCCCCCGGAGCCAGCTCCTCGAGGGAGACAGTGAGATCGGCAGCGGGCACCGGCACGTCGAACGGCTCGTTGTGGTCAGTCAACTCGGTCTCCATCCGGAAACTCATGCCGCCCGTCTCCTGGAGGCTGAGCACGTGCAGCGGGTAGGGCTCGCCCTCGGTCGCGACCAGCACCGTGGTCGTCACCGTCGCCGACTCGGCGACCGCTTCCATCCGGACGCGGACCACCGGTACCCCGCGGTGCACGGTCTCCTCCTCCCGGAAGAACTCCCGCTCGGCGGAGTGCAGCTGGTCCTGGTCGATGCCGGACACCCGGTCCATCCGGCACAGATCGACGAACTCCGCCACCTCCGGCCGGTCCGCCGCCGCGTGCAGGTACCGGTCCGCGTACGTCTCGGCAGCGTCGGGGCTGCCGCCGGAACCCCAGGCGGTCGCGTCCGGCTTCAGCCACACCTCACCGGCCGCGTCGCCCGCGTGCCGCAGGATGATGTCCACCCGCCCCATGCCCGCCCGGCTCACGTGGCCGGCGCAGTTGCCCTCGGCGTCCACCCGCAGCTCCAACCGGGCGTCCAGGCCCCCGGTGCCCGTCGCGGAGGTGCGCACGGAGGACACCTCCAGCAACGCTGCCTCCGCCCGCTCCAGGATCTCCTCCCCGCTCAGCTCCGTCAGTGCGCCCCCTGCGCCACCCGGCCCACCGCCCCCGCCGCCTTCGCCTGCTCCAGCGCCCCCGGCGCAGGAGGACAGCAGCAGCACCGCGGCGAGCAGCACGCCGGCCCGGCAGGTGACACCGCCGCGCACCCGTCCCTCCGCTCCCCGCACCGGACCGCCCGGCCTCCCCGCACCCGCCGGAGACGCCGTCGCCCCGGTCACCGGAGCTCCTTCACCATGGTGTCGGCGTCCGGGCCCGACTCCACCCGGGCGAACCCCTCGTCCTCGTACAGCCGCACCGCCCGGTTGGCGCGCTCCACGCTCAGGGAGAGCCTGCTGATCCCCGCCTCCGCGGCCCGCCGGGCCAGCTCCCGCAGCAGCGCCCGCCCGACCCCCCGGCCGCGCCAGTCGGCGACGACTCCCAGGGACACCTCCGGCACATCCGGAGCGACGAAACCGTAGCCGGGGTCCTGCGCGTCGAACCGGCGCAGCCAGCCTGCCCCGACCGGCCGGCCGTCCGGTCCGACCGCCACCGCACCGAGGTCGCCGGGCCGCGGCCAGCCCGTCACGTAGTGCGCCAGCTCGTGCTCCGTGAGGATCCGCCGCCGCCCCACCGGCTCCCGGGCGGCGGACCAGTTCACGGCCTCGACGAGCATGTCCGTCAGGAACTCGGCGTCCTCGGCCGTCGCCCCCCGGATCGTGTACCTGGTCTCGGTCATGCGCGCGACCCTAACCCGCCTGCCACGGTGGCGCGCCCCGTTCGCCCGGTCCTGCACACTCCCCCCTCGCCCGGACCTGCGCACTCTCCTGCCACACCGCGCGCCGCTGACCACCGGCCCGCGCGGTCCGGTGGTCAGCGGCGCCGGAGGGGTACCGTGGTGCGGATGACCAGTGAGGACAGCCGGAACCCCCGCACCCTCGCCGACGCACTGCGGTCCGCCGACGACAGCGTGCTCTCCGCCCTGCTGCGGGCCCGGCCGGACCTGCTGTCCCCACTGCCCGGCGACCTGTCGCAGCTCGCCACCCGGGCCGGAACCCGGACGTCCGTGCTGCGTGCCCTCGAACGGCTCGACACCTTCGCCCTGCAGACCGCCGAAGCCCTCGCCGTGGCCCCGCAGCCCTGCACCCGTTCGGCCCTCGCGGAGCTGCTGCCCGGCGGGGAGGAGGAACTCCCCCGCGCACTGGCCACCCTCCGCACCCGGGCCCTGCTGTGGGGCGGCGACGACGGGCTGCGGCTGGTCCGCACCGCACAGGAGTTGCTCGCCCCGGCGGCCGGCCGGCCCAGCGCCACCGGGCTGGGCCCCAGCCTCGCCGAGGCCACCAGCGGTCTCCCACCGAGCCGGATGCAGCAGCTGCTCACCACGGCCGGACTGCCCGCCACCCACGACCCGGTGACCGCACTCGCCGCACTCCACCGGCTGTTCACCGAGCCCGCCCGGATGACCGCCCTGCTCGAAACAGCTCCCGAGCAGGCCCGCGCAGCCCTGGACCGGCTCCGGTGGGGACCGCCGTACGGGGAGGTCTCCGCCCGTCCCGGACCGCACCTGCGCTGGCTGATCGACCGCGGGCTGCTGGTGCCGACCGCGCCGGGGACGGTCGTCCTGCCCCGGGAGGTGGCGCTGCACCTGCGGGGCGGCCGCGCACACCGGGAGCTGCGGCCCTCCGCACCGGTTGTTCCGGTGCACGCCCGGTTCGAGCCCGGCACGGCCGACGCGGCGGGCGGCGGGCAGGCGTTCACCGCCCTGAGCCTGATGGAGGAACTGCTGACCGGCTGGGAGACCGACGCGCCGCCCGTGCTGCGGGCCGGCGGCCTGGGCGTGCGGGAGCTGCGGCGGACGGCCGCCGCGCTGGAGGTGCCGGAGCCGGAGACCGTGTTCTGGATCGAGCTGGCCTACGCGGCCGGGCTGGTGGCCGCCGACGGCGAGACCGACGCGCGGTACGCCCCGACCCCGGCATACGACGAGTGGCTCCGGCAGCCACCGGAGGACCGCTGGGTCCTGCTGGCCGCCGCCTGGCTCGCCGGCACCCGGGTCCCGGGACTGGTCGGCGGGCGGGACAGCCGTGGGCGGGCGCTGGCCGCGCTCGGCCCGGGGCTGGACCGCGGGCCCGCCGCTGAGCTGCGGCGGCGCGCCCTGCGGCTGCTGGCCGGGCTGGACGAGGGCAGTGCCCCGGACCCCACGGGCGTGCTGGAGCACCTGCGCTGGGAGCAGCCGCGCCGGATGCCGGACGAGCTCCGGGCCACCCTGGGCGGGGCGGTGCTCACCGAAGCGGAACGGCTGGGGGTCACCGGACGCGGGGCGCTGACCGGCTTCGTCCGGCCACTGCTGGAGACCGGGAGCGCGGTGGACCGCGGCGCGGCCCGGGTGTCCGCGGCCGACCTCCTCCGGCCGCTGCTGCCGGAGCCCCTGGACCACATCCTGCTGCAGGCCGACCTGACCGCCGTCGCGCCCGGTCCGCTGCAACCGGAGCTGGGCCGGACGCTGGCGGTCGCGGCCGAGGTGGAGTCCAAGGGTGGCGCGACCGTCTTCCGCTTCACGCCCGGCTCCGTCCGCCGGGCCCTGGACGCCGGCTGGTCTGCGGCCGAGCTGCACACCTTCCTCGCCAAGCACTCCCGCACCCCGGTGCCCCAGCCGCTGAGTTACCTGGTGGACGACGTGGCCCGGCGGCACGGCCTGCTCCGGGTCGGGGCGGTGAGCAGCTACCTGCGCTGCGACGACACCGCGCTGCTGGACCAGCTGCTCGCCGACCGGCGGTCGGAGTCCCTGCGGCTGCGCCGGATCGCGCCCACGGTGCTGGTCTCCGGAACGGTACCGGAGGTGCTGCTGGAACGGCTGCGGGAGCTGGGGCTCGCGCCGGCCGCCGAAGCAGGGGACGGCACCGTGCTGACGGCGAGCCGCGCGGTCCGCCGCACCCCACCGCGCAGCGCGCCGGAGCCGGTGCCGGACAGCCCGCCCGCTGCCGACGGGCCGCTGCTGGCGGCGGCGGTCCGTGCCATCCGGGCGGGAGACCACGCGGCAGGGGCCGCCCCGCGCCCGGCGGTCCGGGTCCCCGAATCCGAGGGCCGCCACGGCGGCCTGCCGCGTACCTCCGCGGCGGACACCCTGACGACCCTGACGTCCGCGGCCCGCAGCGGTGCGCTGGTGTGGATCGGCTACGTCGGCGCCGACGGGGTGGCGGGCCAGCGGGTGCTGGCACCGGTCCGGGTGGAGGGCGGCTTCGTCACCGCCTTCGATCACACGGCGGACGAGGTCCGCACCTACCCGCTGCACCGCATCACCGGCACCGCGGAGCTCGCCGACAGCTGAGCCGCGCAGCGGACGGCCGGCACCCTGCGCCGGTACCCGGCACCCGGGCGGCAGGACCGGGCGGCGGGGCACGCCGTGCGGGGCGGCCGGAGGCCACCGCATCCGGCCCGTCCGGTAGCGAAATCCGGACGGTTCCGCCCGCACCGCGGAAGCCCTGACCGGCCGCGGAAGCGCCCGGGGCACGGCCTCTGCCCGGTGGGCAGCGGGGGCGCGGACATGCGGCGCAAGGACCGTCGCAGGCTTTCCCCGTCGTCGCGGGTCCTCTCCTGACGGCGTCGGTGTGTGATGCTGGCCGGTGAAAATCGGCCACCCATTCGTCCGCCCCGCGGAGGAGAGGACCACCAGAGCACAGATGAAGATCTACTCCAGCGAGCGTCTCGCCCGATTGGCAGCCGACCGAGGCATGCCCGACGATTACCTGCGAGACCTTCGGGTCGTCAGCAGCGTGTTGCCCTTCAAGGTCAACGAGTACGTCGCCGACGAGCTGATCGACTGGTCGGCCGCCCCCGACGACCCGATCTTCCGGCTCACCTTCCCGCACCGCGACATGCTGCCCCCGCATGCCTACCAGCGGATGGCCACGCTCCTCGACTCCGGAGCGGACCGCAAGGAGATCAAGGCCGCGGCGCAGGAGATACAGACCTCGCTCAACCCGCACCCCGGTGACCAACTGGCGTCCAACGTGCCGCTGGTGGACGGCCGCCGGGTGGAGGGCCTGCAGCACAAGTACGCCGAGACGATGCTCGTCTTCCCCTCGCAGGGGCAGACCTGCCACTCGTACTGCGGTTACTGCTTCCGCTGGGCGCAGTTCGTCGGCATATCGGAGCTGCGGCAGGCGATACGCGGCCCCGAGGCCATGGAGAAGTACCTGGCCGAGCACCCGGAGATCACCGACGTCCTGTTCACCGGCGGCGACCCGATGATCATGAAGACCGAGGTGCTGCGCCGCTGGACCGATCCTCTGCTGACACGTGAGCGCGACACGGTCCGCACACTGCGCTTCGGCACCAAGGCCCTGTCCTACTGGCCGCAGCGCTTCACCAGCGACCCGGACGCCGACGACCTGCTGCGGCTGTTCGAGGAGGCCATCGCAGCCGGGAAACACGTCGCGGTGATGGCGCACTTCTCGCACCCGAACGAACTCGAGACCGACGAGGTGCGCAAGGCCGTCTCGCGCATCCGGTCCACCGGCGCCGTCATCCGGACCCAGGCGCCGCTCATCGCGCACATCAACGACGCCCCGGGGGACTGGTCACGGATGTGGCAGCGTCAGGTCGAGATGGGCATGTCCCCTTACTACATGTTCATGGAGCGGGACACCGGGGCGCAGTCCTACTTCGGGGTGCCCGTCGTCCGTGCCCTGGAGATCTACCGCGCGGCCGTGCGGGGCCTGTCGGGCCTCGGCCGCACCGCCCGCGGCCCGGTGATGTCCGCGGCTCCGGGCAAGGTGCACGTGCACGGGATCGCCGAGGCCGGCGGGGAGAAGGCCTTCGTGCTGAGCTTCCTCCAGGCCAGGGACCCGGAGCTGGTCGGCCGGCCGTTCTTCGCCGCGTACGACGAGAGCGCCGAGTGGTGGGACGACTTCAAGCCGCTGCCCGGCGTCGGCACCCTGGGCCCGCAGTGACACGGCACTAGAGAGACCGGGGCCGCCCTGTTCCCTCCCGGAACCGCGAGGGGGACAGGGCACCGCGGACGGCGGGGCACCATGGACGGCGGGGCACCATGGACGGGTGCCGATCGAGATCCCGGAACGTCTCGCCGCCTCCCACGCCGCGCACTTCGGTGACGCCGGGCGGGCCTGGACGGCAGCCCTGCCGGTGCTGGCCGCCGGCCTGCTGGAGCGGTGGGAGCTGCGCCGCGCGGGGCCCGTGCGCTGCGGGGCCGTGGCGCTGGTCCTGCCCGTTCACCGGGCCGACGGCACCGCCGCGGTGCTGAAGCTCCAGCCGGTGGATGAGGAGACGCGGGGCGAGCCGGCGGCGCTTCGGGCCTGGGGCGGCGACGGTGCGGTGCGCCTCCTCGCCGAGGACCCGGACTCCGGGGCGCTGCTGCTCGAGCGTCTGGACGCCGACCGCTCGCTGGAGGATGTGCCCGACGTCACCGAGGCCACCCTGCTGCTCGCCGGACTGCTGGCCCGGCTGGTGACCGTCCCCCCGCCGCCCGGGCTGCGGCGCCTCGGAGACCTCACCGCCCGGATGCTCCGGGAGACTCCCGGCGCGCTCCCCCGTCTCGCCGGCGCCCGGCACCGGGCCCTTCTCCTGGACTGTGCGGCGGCGGTCAGGGAGGTGTCGGCCGAGCCCGGCGGCCAACTGCTGCACTGGGACCTGCACTACGGCAACGTGCTCGCCCCGCTGCCGGCCGCCTGTCGGGAGCGGTGGCTGGTCATCGACCCCAAGCCGCTCGTCGGCGATCCCGGTTTCGAGCTGCTGCCCGCCCTGCGGAACCGCTTCGCCGAGCTCACCGCCCACGGGGACCCGCGACGGGCGGTCCGGCGCCGCTTCGACCTGATGACCGAGGTGCTCGGCCTGGAC
Organism: Streptomyces sp. ACA25; assembly: GCF_028200735.1. Taxonomy (GTDB): domain Bacteria; phylum Actinomycetota; class Actinomycetes; order Streptomycetales; family Streptomycetaceae; genus Streptomyces. The sequence continues at coordinate 200,789 of NZ_JAQKPV010000005.1, read as the reverse complement.
CGGGAGCGGGCGGCGGCCTGGACTCTCGGCCGGGTGCTGCAGAACACCCTCTGGGCCCTCACCGGGGGCGCCTCGGCCCTGTCGGAGGCAGAGGCCACGATCGCCGACGCCCTCCGGTACGGGAGCCGGCTCCGGAACCGGCACCGGTGAGCCCTTCGGGACTCAGCCGCTCCGCACCCCGGCTGAAGACACGCCGGAAGTTCCGGGAGCATTTGGCCTAGTTTGGGAGCGCTGTCGCGGGGTCACTGCATAACCTGACACCGCACCCTCCCGGGAGACAGACCGTGACAGACCGCCCAGAACAGCAGGACATCCCCGGCCGCCCCGGCAGCGAGCCCCCGGCGCTGGAGGAGCCGACCGAGCCGCGCGAGCCGCTGCCGCCCAAGCCCGACCAGAGCGCACCCGAGCCGTACTCCCCCACCGGGCGGCACACCGGAGCGGACCGCACCGCGCGGGCGCAGAGCGGCGCGTACCTCACCGACGCGCAGGGCGTGCGCCGACCGGACACCGACCACTCACTCAAGGCGGGCCCCCGGGGCCCGGTACTGCTGCAGGACCATCACCTGCGGGAGAAAATCACCCACTTCGACCACGAGCGGATCCCCGAGCGGGTGGTGCACGCCCGGGGCGCCGGCGCCCACGGCGTCTTCCGCGGCTACGGCACCGCGGCCGGCGTGTGCAAGGCCGCGTTCCTCCGGGAGGACGAGGAGACCCCGGTCTTCGTGCGGTTCTCCACCGTGCTCGGGTCCCGGGGTTCCGCCGACACCGTGCGCGACACCCGCGGGTTCGCGACCAAGTTCTACACCAGCGAGGGTGTCTACGACCTGGTCGGCAACAACATGCCGGTGTTCTTCATCCAGGACGGCATCAAGTTCCCCGACATCATCCACGCCGGGAAGCCGCACCCGGACCGGGAGATCCCCCAGGCGCAGAGCGCGCACGACACCTTCTGGGACTTCGTCTCGCTGCACACCGAGGCGACCTTCCACACCCTGTGGAACATGTCCGACCGGGGGATCGCCCGGTCCTACCGGATGATGGAGGGCTTCGGCGTCCACACCTTCCGGATGATCAACTCCGAGGGCGACACCACCCTGGTGAAGTTCCACTGGAAACCGCGGGCCGGCGTGCACTCCCTGGTGTGGGAGGAGGCGCAGCTGACCAACGGCGTGGACCCGGACTTCCACCGCCGGGACCTGGCCGACGCCATCGAGGCCGGGGCGTACCCGGAGTGGGAGCTGGGCATCCAGACCTTCCCGGACACCCCCGAGCAGACCTTCCACGGCATCGACCTGCTGGACCCCACCAAGATCGTTCCCGAGGAGCTGGCCCCGGTGCAGCCGATCGGCCGGATGACGCTCAACCGCAACCCGTCGAACTTCTTCGCCGAGACCGAGCAGGTCGCCTTCCACGCGGGCCACGTGGTGCCCGGCATCGACGTCACCGACGACCCGCTGCTCGCGGCCCGGCTGTTCTCCTACATCGACACCCAGATCACCCGGCTGGGCGGGCCGAAGTTCGCCCAGATCCCGGTCAACCGGCCGCACGCACCCGTCAACGACATGCTGCGCGACGGCATGCACCAGCAGGCCGTGCACACCGGCGTGGCGCCCTACCGCCCCAACTCCCTCGACGGCGGATGCCCGTTCACCGCCGGCGCGGACAACGCGGCGTTCGTCGAGGTACCGGTGCCGATCGCGGAGAGCCGCAAGGTGCGGGAGGCCCCTGCCTCGTTCGCCGACCACACCAGCCAGCCCCGGCTCTTCTGGCTGAGCATGACGCCGGTGGAACGCGAGCACATCATCGCCGCCTACACCTTCGAGCTCAGCAAGTGCTACGAGAACACGATCAAGGAACGCGCGCTGCGGGTGCTGGCCGACATCGACCCGGTGCTCTGCTCAAGGGTCGCCGAAGGGCTGGGCCTGCCCGCCCCCGAACCGTCCGGTCCGCTGCCCGACCCGGAGCCGAGCCCCGCCCTCTCCCAGCTGGGCCGGGACTGGCCGGTCACCGGCCGGGTCATCGGCATCATCGCCGACGACAGCAGCGACCTCGGCAGCGTCCGGGCGGTACGGGACGCCGTCATGGAGGGCGGCATGGTGCCGCTGGTCGTCGCTCCGGCCGGCGGGAAGCTCGGCGGCGACGGCACCGACCCGGTGACCGTGCAGCGCACCTTCGCCAACGCCCGCTCGGTGGAGTTCGACGCGCTGCTGCTGGCCGGCGCGCCCGCCGCGGCCCCCGACGCCTACGGCTCCCGGGACGCCAAGGCCGGGACCGGGGACGCCACCGGCCCGGCCGCCGACCCGCGGGTGCTGCTGATGGTCGGCGAGGCGTACCGGCACGCCAAGCCCCTCGGCGGCTGGTCCGACGCGCACGCCGTACTGACGGCGGCCGGCTGCCCGGACGGCGCCCCCGGTGTCGTCCTCGGCGACCGGGCCGAACCCGTCCTCGACAGCGTCACCGGCCTCCTCGCCCGGCACCGCGTCTGGGACCGCTTCCCCGTCCCCGCCGGAGAGGGGTAACCCCTCCCCGTGCCCGCACCCGGGTCCGGCCGGCCGCTCCCCGAGCAACCGGCCGGGCCCGCTGCTGTGCTGCAGCGCGAGCGTCGCCGCCAGCCCTGTGAGGGGCACGCCGCCGACGAACCCGAGGCCCGCTCAACTGCCGAGCCGACCGGTCACGGCACTGTCCAGGAACATGCTCCAGGCTGCCGGGGAGAAGGTCAGCACCGGGCCACCAATCTTCTTGGAGTCCCGTACCCCGCGCGTCTCCGGCGCGAGCACGGCTATCTCCACGCAGTTGTTCGTGCTGCCGCTGCGCGACGACTTGATCCACTCGACGTTGCGGTACGGCGAGTTCATGGTGTCACTGCTCTCTCTGGTCATAGCGCTCTCCTGATCTCGTTGACAAGGTCCAGCGAGTCACCCGGGTTGAGCGCCGACGACCTGAGGACGTCAAAAACGAGGGTGTACTCCTCGACCGTGGAGGGCTTCTCCAGGTACAGGCTGCTCGTGAGGTTCTCCAGGAAGATGATCTCCCTGTCCCCCGGCATCGGGAAGGCGAAGATGACGAAGGGCCCGGACAGCCCGGCGTGTGCTCCTGACCGGTAGGGCAATACCTGGAGCGTGATGTTCGGCTGCTCGGTCATCTTCGCCAGGTGCTCGATCTGTGCCGTCATGACACCGGATCCACCGACCGGCGTGCGCAGGGCAGCCTCACCGACGATTGCCCAGAACCGTACCGGGGACTCCTTTCTGGTCAGGATCGTCTTGCGTTCGGCGCGAACCCGCAACAGCTTGTCGACGGAGTCCTCACTCACCATGGCCGGGTTCGCACGGATGACGGCCTTGGTGTAGTCGTCCGTCTGCAGCAGACCGGGCACGAGGACCGTTTCAAATGAGCGGATGTAGGTGGCCTCGGACTCCAGCCCCAGCAGATTCTCGTAAGTCGGGTCGAGCCCGTACTCCTCCCACCAGTTCTGCTGGTTCGAACGCCGGGCCATCGCCGACAGGGTCGCGCGGATGCCGTCCTCGGTCACTCCGTAAAGGTCCAGCAGATCTTCGACGTCCCGGCGCTTGATGGGGAGATGGCCCGTCTCCAGGCGGCTGATGCGGCTGCGGTGGCACTCAAGCACGTCCGCAGCATCGTCCAGAGTCTTTCCCGCCTCCTTGCGGAAGTTGCGCAGCTCGGAGCCCAGCCGTCTGCGGCGCGCGGTGGGGCTACCGGAAGCCATAGCGCTTGCCCCCTTGAAGTGGTCGGATCAGCAAGTTTTTCGCGGGCACAAGTCTGCCTCCTCCGCAGCAGTGGTGGTAGCCGGACCGGGCCTAGTCGTGCGAGTAGCAAGTATGCATGAAGAAACTTCCCTGCGGGAAAGTTGCGGCAAGGACGATTGCCGAGTCATGATGCCTCTTCAGCAGTTACTCCTTGTGTCGCCAATCGAGCATCGAGTGACTGTGGCGTCGTCATGCTGAAGGTACCGAGCGCTCAGTAGGAGATCTCATGGTTGTGCTCAGCGGGGCCTCAGCGTTCCGAGCGGATCCCCCTGGCACCGCACTGCCCTCGCTCCAGGCGAAAGTGCGTGCTTGCGGGCGTCGCCTCGTCGAGTGCGAGCGGAGCGCCTCTTCTGCTTCTCGGCAGAACGGGTGGCAACTTCCGGGTGCGGCATGGACCTGCGCCTCGATGCGCCCACCCGCATGCCGAGACAGTCGCCCAGCGAAGGTGCTGTCCGCGAACGCACGGCACGACCTGCGAGTCAGGACAGTGTCATGAGCCACACCACGCGAGCTGACACCGACGGCACCGGACATGCGTGGGAGCTTCGAGCAGAAGCCACGACCCTCGGCCTGTGGCGGAAAGAAGTTGCCATGGCCGTTGCGAAGTTGGGCGGGAACTGCGAGGCCGTGGAGGTGGCGCGGCTGGGCGTGTCCGAACTGCTCTCGAATGTGGCGGCGCACGTCGCTGATCCCGCCTGCCGGCTGGAAGTGCTGCGGGATCAAGGCGGGATCCGCGTGCAGCTGTTCGACCACTCACCCGTCGCGCCTGCGGTACTGACCCCGCGCTGGGAGGCGGAACGAGGGCGGGGTCTGTGGCTGTTGCGGGAGCTGGCTGACGGGCTCGGCTATGTGCTGACCCCATCCGGCAAATGGGTGTGGTTCGTGATCAACTCGGCAGAACCTGACAGGGAGGCGTCGTGATTGCGATGGTGTCCGCTTGGCGGGCAGAGATCGTCGCGTATCAAGAGGACCCGTCGCCGCGCATGTATCACCTCGGTGAGGCGTTCTCGCGGGATGTCGGCGAACTCCAGTGCGCGGTGCGTGCGCGGGCGGTGGAGATCGCCGGCCATCTGGCCCATGGAGATGAGGACGACCGCCGGGCCGCCGCAGCGTTTCGGACCTGGGCGGATGCTCTGGTCTCCGCCGAGAAGCGCCGTCGGCTGCTGCAAGGCGAGTTCCTGACTCATGCGTTCGCCGGGGGTGGGTGCGTGTGGGAGCTTTCCCTGCGCCCGGTACCCGCCTGCTGCAAGGGGGTTGCCCAGTGAGCACGGATACGGATCGGGCGGGGTGCTGGTTTCCGTGCAGGCGGCGGAACGGCCTCGCAGCCTGTCGCCGGGCTCGGCCTCGCGCGGCGGGAGCACGATGATGGCCGCCGAGCCGAACCGTCGGCCCCCGTTGATTGCCGCTGCCAGGGAAGTTGTTCCGGTCGCTTTCGCCACCCTCGCGCGTGGGGACGTCCTGGAGATCGGTGGTCGGCGACAGCCGATCGCCGCTCTGCTACAGACTCGCGGCGGGTTCGTCGTCCAGTTTCCCGATACCGCCACCATGCAGATCCTTTGCCCGCCTGAGGTCCGCACCATCGACGGCCGCGCGCTCCGGCTCGACGACATCCCTCCCCGACGCTGCCTCTGGTGCCACCACCATCGGCGCTTGGTTGCCGTGGGGCGCTACACCACGGAATCCGGTCGCACCGTCGTCGTCTACGCGTGCACCGCATGCGTCGGCCGGCACCGGCTCTTGCCGCTGGGGTTCCGCGCCAGTACTGATACGGAGGTCCGCCGCCGGTCCGCTCCGCCCTGACCCGAGCACACCGGCACGTTTCCTCACGACCCGCCGCGCGGGCCTGCCCGCCACTGGGCGGGCAGGCTGCGCGCCAAGGCCGGGACCGGTGACGCGGCCGACTCGGCCGCCGACCCACGGATGCTGCTGACGGTCGGCGAGGCGTACCGGGACGGCGACGTTGCCGACGGCAGCCGGAGTGCAAGTCAGCCTGCGGCGGCGATCGCCCGTGCCCACGGAAATACCGCGGCGTTGCCGGTGCGGGGCGGGTGGGGTGCATAGCCGTCCGGGCCGCCGAGCAGGACCCGTACTCCCTGTGCGCGGAGGGTTTCCACAGCACGTGGAACGGCCGGCTGTGCGCCGAGGGCCGTGCTCCAGAACGGCATGGCGACGACGGGTGTACCCAGGTGCGCGGCTTCGGCCGGCAGTCCCAGGGAGAGAGTGTCGGTGATGCCCGCAGCCCAGCGGCACAGGCTGGTGGTGGTCAGCGGCGCGACAAGCATCGCGTCCGCCGGTGGCAATCCGCCGGACTCCCCGGGGCGGGTGTACCGCCAGCGCACTGGATGGCCTGTCAGCTTCTCCAGCTCTGCCGTGCGGTCCTCCCACCAGGTGGCCACCGTGGGGGAAAGAACGAGACAGACGTCCCAACCGGCAGCCTGCCCGGCACGCACGCCACGGTCCACGTACTCCGCAGGGCCGGCGGCGGTGGCAATCAGGTACAGCACCCTGGTCATGTCCGCACTCCACACCGCGCTGCCAGGGCGGTCAACTCCGCAGTCGGTGCAGGTACCAGCTTCATCAACTCGCCGACCAGCTGGATGACAGCCGGACGATGCCCCCACCTCGACTGAGGGGCGCTCGTCGACACAATCCCGCTGCCAGGCTCGGCGCCACCCCCGCACCGCTTCGAGCGGCAAGGCCGGTACGGCCGGCGGTTGACAGGAATATGTAGATCGGTCTAGCTTGGCGCTCATGGGACAGAAGGGCGCCGAGACGCGGGACCGACTGCTGGAGGCAACACAGGAGTCGGTCGAGACCGCAGGGTACTTCGGCACCGGCCTCAACCAGGTCATCGCGGCCAGCGGCACACCCCGCGGCTCGCTCTACTTCCACTTCCCCGGCGGCAAGGACCAGTTGGTCGCCGAGTCCGTCCGGCGTGCCGGCCGGACGATCGGCGGCACCCTGGGAAGCCCGGCGGGTTCCGGCCCCTCGGTGGCGGAGGCGGTCGACGGCGTGCTCCGGCAACTCGGTGACCGGCTGGAGCAGTCCGGCTGGCGCAAGGGGTGCCCGGTCGCGACCGTGGCACTGGAGACGGCCGCCACCAGCGACCCACTGCAGGAGGCGTGCTCCGAGGTCTACAGCTCATGGGAGGCGGCCTTGCGCGCACAACTGGCGGGCCACCGGGACGCCGACGACCTCGCGGTCACGATCCTCGCCCTCATCGAGGGCGCACTCCTGCTGGCCCGCACGCACCGCAGCAGAAAGCCCCTGGACAGCGTCGCCCGCCAAGTCGGCGCCCTGCTGAGCTGACACGGCCCGCCGCACCCGGCGGGCCCTTTTTCCGGCCTGCGAATATGTAGACCGATCTATTGAGGATCATTGAGGAGTCTCATGGACACACTCGTCTTCGGCGCGACCGGATTCATCGGCCGCTCCCTCGTCGCCGAACTGCTCACTCGCGGCCAACGGGTGGCGGCAGCCGTCCGCAACGACACCCTCACCTCCTGGCTGGTCTCCCGGGGCGTCGACACCGGAAACCTGGAGATCGTCACCGCCGACATCACGCGACCGCTCTCGGGCCTTCCCGAGGTGCGCGATGTCTACAACACCGCAGGCCGTTACGCCTTCGGTCTCGGGGTCGAGGAGGCGCGGGCAACGAATGTCACCGGGGCACTCCATGTGCTCGAATGGGCCGCCGCACTGCCCCGGCTGCGGAGGCTGGTGCACCTCAGCGGCTACCGGGTCAGCGCGGCCGAGGGCGTGCCCGACTACGCCGGGCTCGGCGCGTACGAGGCCTCGAAGTTCGAGGGCGATCTCGCGGTGCGGACCCGGGCACACGAGCTGGAGGTCCCGCTGACCATCGTCAACCCCAGCGCCGTGATCGGTCCGGGCCAGTACATCGGCCTGGCCCCCCTCGTCGAGGACCTGTGGAACGGGCAGCTCCCCGCACTGCCCGGCAGCCCCCACACCTTTGTGCCGATCACCACCGTCGACCACCTCGCGCGGTTCCTGGCCGAGGTCCCCGCAACGCCTGCGGGTGAGCACCACTGGGTACTTGACGACACCACGCCGCTCCTGCCCGAGCTGATCGCCACGATCGCCGACCACACGGGGGTACGGGCACCCCGACGGACCGTCCCCGTCGGCCTCCTGCGGCGGCTGCCGCGCAGGCTGACCGGCGCCGACCCCGAGACGCTGTCGTTCCTCTCCACCGACCGCTACCCCACAGGCAGCGCCCTCGCTCTCGCCGCCCGGGCAGGCCTGGAGATGCCCCCGGCCGCCGACGCCCTGCGCACCTGGGCCGACGACCTGGTGGCCGCCCGCTTCGGCGCCGCACCGCCCACCCTCAGCCCGTACGGCTTCCGCGCCGTGGCGGACAGCCGCACCTGGGTGACCGGGGAGCAGCACCGCCCCGACCATGTCCTGCTGCACGGGCTGCCGATGAACGCCGACGTCTGGGCGCCGCTCACCTCCCGCCTCCCCGGCCCGGTCCTGGCTCCCGACCTGCCGGGGCTGGGTCGCTCAGGCACCACCGTCCAGTCGCTGGATGCCTGGCTGGCCGAGCTGATGGGCCCGGTGCGGACCCACCCGGTACTGGTCGCACACTCCATGGCCTGCGGATCCGCGCTGCGCTTCGCCGTCGACCATCCGGAGCGCCTCAGCGGCCTCGTCCTCGTCTCCCCGGCCTTCCTCCAGTCACCCGCGCCCCGGCTCGCCCGCTCGGGCCTGGCCGCGCCGCTGCTGCGCCGCATGTCCGCCGCCCGGCTGGCTCGCACGCTGGGCGTCCCCGAGGGCCCGGAGGTGACGAGTGCCGCGGCGGACCTGCGCCGTCCCGGGGTGGCGCGCCGGACGACCGCAGCGCTGCGCACCGCCGCCGGTGAGCGCCGGCAGTCGCGGGCGCTGCTGGACCGGGTGCGTGTTCCGGTCCGGATCATTGTGGGAGCGGCCGACCCCTTGGTCACGGCCGTCGACCACCCGGTGACCGAGATCGCCGGGGCGGGGCACTACCCCCAACTGACGCACCCCGCACAGGTCGCCCTCCGCCTCGGCACCGACGCCGCGCACGCTGCCTGTCCGGAGTAGTCCGCGTCACTCCGGCGGTTTGCGCGAGCGTGCACACTGGAAGCTTGGCCCGGCTCCCGACCGGCCGGGCCCTGCGTGTCGCGGAGCGAGGAGAGCATGTGAACACGGGGCCCCTGATCGTGCAGAGCGACAAGACGCTGCTGCTCGAAGTCGATCATGAGCAGGCGGACGAGTGCCGTCGCGCGGTCGCGCCGTTCGCCGAGCTGGAGCGGGCTCCCGAGCACATCCACACCTACCGGGTGACGCCGCTCGGGCTGTGGAACGCGCGGGCGGCCGGGCACGACGCGGAGCAGGTCGTGGACGCCCTGGTGCGGTTCTCCCGGTACCCGGTGCCGCAGGCCCTGCTGGTCGACGTGGCCGAGACGATGGCCCGGTACGGCCGTCTCAGCCTGGTCAAGCACCCCGTGCACGGGCTGGTGCTGGAGTCCACCGACCGGCCGGTGCTGGAGGAGATCCTCCGCTCCAAGAAGATCAAACCGCTGGTCGGTGAGCGTCTCGACCCGGACAGCGTCGTGGTGCACCCGTCCGAGCGCGGCCAGATCAAGCAGGCGCTGCTGAAGCTCGGCTGGCCCGCCGAGGACTTCGCGGGATACGTGGACGGTGAGGCGCACCCGATCGAGCTGGACGAGAGCAGCTGGCACCTGCGGCCGTACCAGAAGCAGGCGGTGGACGGCTTCTGGCACGGCGGCTCGGGAGTGGTCGTGCTGCCCTGCGGGGCCGGGAAGACGCTGGTCGGTGCGGGCGCCATGGCCACCGCGAAGGCGACCACGCTGATCCTCGTCACCAACACGGTCTCCGCCCGGCAGTGGAAGGCGGAGCTGGTGCGCCGGACCTCCCTGACCGAGGACGAGATCGGCGAGTACAGCGGGACCCGCAAGGAAATCCGCCCGGTCACCATCGCCACGTACCAGGTGGTGACCACCCGCCGGAAAGGCGTCTACGCGCACCTGGAGCTGTTCGACTCCCGGGACTGGGGGCTGATCATCTACGACGAGGTGCATCTGCTGCCCGCGCCCGTCTTCAAGTTCACCGCCGACCTCCAGGCCCGCCGGAGGCTGGGGCTGACCGCCACGCTGGTCCGGGAGGACGGGCGCGAGTCGGACGTCTTCTCCCTCATCGGCCCCAAGCGGTTCGACGCCCCGTGGAAGGAGATCGAGGCGCAGGGCTACATCGCGCCCGCGGACTGCGTGGAGGTCCGGGTCGATCTCACCGGCTCCGAGCGGCTCGCCTACGCGACGGCCGAGGCGGACGAGAAGTACCGGTTCTGCGCCACCACGGACTCCAAGCTGCGGGTCACCGAGGCGCTGGTGCGGAAGCACGCGGGGCAGCAGACGCTGGTCATCGGCCAGTACATCGACCAGCTCGACGAGCTCGGTGAGCGGCTCGGCGCCCCGGTGATCAAGGGCGAGACGACCAACGCGAACCGGGAGAAGCTCTTCGGTGCCTTCCGTTCCGGGGAGATCCAGGTCCTGGTGGTCTCCAAGGTCGCGAACTTCTCGATCGACCTGCCGGAGGCGACCGTCGCCATCCAGGTATCGGGGACCTTCGGCTCCCGCCAGGAGGAGGCGCAGCGCCTCGGCCGGGTGCTGCGTCCGAAGGCGGACGGACACGAGGCGCGGTTCTACTCGGTGGTCGCCCGCGACACCATCGACCAGGACTTCGCCGCGCACCGGCAGCGGTTCCTGGCCGAGCAGGGCTACGCGTACCGGATTCTGGACGCCGGGGACCTGACACCGGGCGTCGAGCACGACGAGACCCCCGACGGCACCTGACGGACGGCCCGGGGTGCATCGGGCGCGTTTCCACGGGGACACCAGCCTTTTCGACGGGGAAATGCGCCCTTTGCCGTGGGCGGGCCGAGCCGGGAGCCGCCACGCACGGGGCGGTTATGCGGAAGGGCTCGTCCGGGGAGGAGGGCCTTCGGCCCGGCCCTGTGGGCCTTCTTCGACCTTTCCCAGGACGACGACCTCGAACCCGGTGCGGGCGAGCACCCGGGTGGCGCGCAGCGTGCTGCCCAGCAGGTGCCGGGGGTGCCGCGAGCCGCGCAGGGCTGTGGCGCCGGGCGGACGGGCCCGGGGTCCTCCGCGGGACGAGGGAACAGTGCCGGTGCTCATATTCCCCAGCGTGCGCCCGGAACGCCGCCACGTCTTCACCCTTTTGGCTGAATATGCGCAGCTGGCGCACCGCTACCGGGAGAGGGACCCCAGCGCGCTGCCTGCGGCGGGCAGCTGTCCTGCGGACACCCCGCCGGCCGGCGGCGCGAGCGTGGTCCCGGCCAGCGGGTTGAGCTGGAGGTCCCGGGCCGGGCCGACGGTGGCGCTGGTGGCCCGCTGAAGCGAGAACTGCACCGTCCCGGCGGGGTCGGTCGCCGGGGAGGTGTCCAGCGTGCCGACGGGGAGATCCAGCCGGTTTTCCTCGGCGGCGGACGCCTGCACGGTGCCGGCACCGAGCGCCGCGCCCGCAGCGATCACCGTCAGCCCGACGCGGGTGAGGGCCCGGGAGAGTGCCCGCATGAGAGCCGCCGCGCGAGGGGCGGCGGGGGCCCTGTGCCGCGGACGGCGCGCGTGAGAAGCCATGATCCACCTGTCTGTCCGAGCTCTGCTGTTCCGTACCTGCCTGCCGTGCGGAGGTCGTGGCCCGAGTGGCACGGCCCCTGGAACCGACGGGGCCCGGCCGACGCCTGACCGCCGACCGGTCGGCGACATTCCGCACGGAAGTCGGTACGGAGCGTAAACTCCGGCGGGTGCCGCGGTCGCGTCAGGAGCGGAGATTCACCCGAACGGTCTCCGCCGGGCGTCCGATAATCAGTTGCGAGGCACCGCCCTTCCTCCTAATCTGTCGCCTCCTGCCGCCTTCCCGTTCCCGGGGGAGGCGCCGGCCGCACGGCAACCGGTCGGCCTGCCCGTGACACTCCGCGCCCCTCGCACCGCACACCCGCCGGTTCACCCCGGCCCGGGTGCCGCGCGGTGCCCCGCGCCCTGCCCGGAAGGCCCCCGTGACCACCCCTGCCGACGACCCCCTGCTCACCGAACGCGCCCATCTGGCCCGGGCCCGCGCCGCGTTGCGCGCCATGCGGGCCGATGCGGAGGCGCTGGACATCTCCGACGTCACCGGCAACTGGGTGGACGCCCAGGTGCTGCACTCGCAGATCGCCTCGCGCGTCACCTCCCTCGCCGACCTCCCGGACACCCCGCTGTTCTTCGGACGGCTGGATTACCGGCACCCCCTGGACGCCGACGGGGAGACGGGGACCCGGTTCCACATCGGCCGCCGCCACGTGCACGACGCGCACGGCGACCCGCTGGTCATCGACTGGCGGGCCCCGGTGTCCCAGCCGTTCTACCGGGCCACCAGGAAGGATCCGCTGGACGTGGCGCTGCGTCGCCGCTTCGGTTACGACGGCGGGGAGCTGACCGCCTTCGAGGACGAGCACCTCACCGACCCGGACGAGGAGGAGCGGACCAGCGCCCTGCTCCAGCGGGAGATCGAGCGGCCCCGCGTCGGGCCGATGCGGGACATCGTGGCGACCATCCAGCCCGAGCAGGACGAGATCGTGCGCGCCGGGCCGGCCGGATCGGTGTGCGTCCAGGGGGCGCCGGGCACCGGCAAGACAGCCGTCGGGCTGCACCGGGTGGCGTACCTGCTGTACGCCCACCGCGAGCGGCTGTCCCGCAGCGGCACCCTGGTCATCGGGCCCAACCGTTCGTTCCTGCACTACATCGAGCAGGTCCTGCCCGCGCTCGGTGAGCTGGAGGTCAAGCAGGCCACGGTCGACGACCTGGTCGCGCACGTGGAGGTGCGCGGCACCGACTCCCCGGCGGCGGCGGGCCTGAAGGGTGACGCCCGGATGGCGCGAGTGCTGCGCCGGGCGGTGCGGTCCGGGGTGCGGATGCCGACGGAGCCGGTGGTGGTCGTGCGCGGGTCCCGCCGCTGGCGGATCCCGGCCCACGAGGTGGCGGAGTCCGTGCAGGAGCTGCTGGACCGGGACATGCGCTACGGCGCCGCCCGGGAGGCACTGCCGCAGCGCCTGGCGCACGCCGTGCTGGTGCGGATGGAGCGGTCCGGTGAGGCGCCGGACGACCGCGTGCAGGCGGCGGTCGCCCGCAACCCCGCGGTCAAGGCGGCGGTGAAGGAGATCTGGCCGCAGGTGGACCCGGTGAAGCTGGTGTTCCGGCTGCTGTCCGACGCCGAGTTCCTGGCCGCGCAGGCCGAGGGCCTGTACACCGCGGAGGAGCAGCGGCACCTCCGGTGGGACAGGCCGCCCCGCAGCCTCCGGTCCGCGGCCTGGTCGGCGGCCGACACGGTACTGATCGACGAGGTGCGGGACCTGATCGAACGCACCGGCTCGCTCGGTCATGTGGTGCTCGACGAGGCGCAGGACCTGTCGCCGATGCAGTACCGGGCGGTCGGGCGCCGGTGCAGCACCGGATCGGCGACCGTGCTCGGGGACCTCGCGCAGGGCACCACCCCGTGGGCGACGGCGGACTGGAACGAGGCGCTGTTCCACCTGGGGAAGCCGGAGGCGGCGGTGGAGGAGCTGACCCGGGGCTTCCGGGTGCCGCGCGAGGTGATCGCCTACGCCTCCCGGCTGCTCCCGGTCATCGCGCCCGGCCTGTCGGAGGCGACTTCGGTCCGGGAGACGGCGGGCGCGCTGGAGGTGCGCCGGGTGGCGGAGGAGAAGCTGGACGCGGCCACCGCGGCGGCCTGCCGGGAGGCGCTGGGGCAGCTGGGGTCGGTGGGTCTGATCGCGGCCGATGACCGGATCCCGGCGCTGGCGGAGGCGCTCAGCGGTGCGGACCTGCCGTACCTGGAGCCCGGTCAGGAGACCAGCCGGAGTCACCGGCTGACACTGGTGCCGGCCACCTTGGCGAAGGGGCTGGAGTACGACTACGTGGTACTCGACGAGCCGGCCGCGCTGGTCGGTGCCGAGCCGGACGAACGCACCGGTCTGCGTCGGCTGTACGTCGCGTTGACCCGGGCGGTCTCCGGTCTGACCGTGGTGCACGCGGCCCCGCTGCCGGACCGGCTCACCCGGTAGCCGCAAGCCCGGCGCTGTCGCCGCGGGCCGCCGGGCCGGTCCCGGCACCCGCCATTAGGCTGCGGCTCATGGACTCAGCAACCGGATGTCCGGTACTGGTGGTCGGCGGAACGGGGATGCTGGCCGGGGTCGTGCGCGAACTGTCCCGCCGGGGGCACCCGCTGGCGGTGCTCGCGCGGGACGCCACGCGGCTGCAGGAGGTCACGGAAGCGGCCGGCGGCCGGGATCGCGTCCACCCGATGCAGGTGAACTACGCGGACGCCGAGGCGCTGCGGCCGCGGCTGGAGGCCACCTTGGCCGAGGTGGGGCCGTTCTGCGCCGCCGTGCTGTGGGTGCGCACCCCGCACCGGAGGCCGGTGTACGCCACGGTGGCCCGCTGCCTGGCCGAGGAGGCCGTGGTGGTGGATGTCCTGGGCAGCAGTACGCGGCTGCCCAGGGACATCCAGCCCGAGGTGCCGGAGCCGTTCCGGCGCCCCGGGGTGGTGTACCGGCAGACGGTCCTGGGGTTCGCCGACTCACCTGAAGGCACCCGCTGGCTGCACCACGAGGAGATCGTCGAGGGTGTGCTCGACACGCTGGACGGGCCGGGGGCGAGCGTGGTGGTGGGCCGGCTGCACCCCTGGGAGGACCGTCCGGCGGACTGAGAGTCAGCCGGCGGCGGGGGCGCTCCTTCCCCTGACGGGGGCCGGCACTCCCGCCGGCGGGTGCGGGGCGTCCAGGGTGGTCCGCCAGGCGCGCACCGCCGCCGGGTCCACCGGGCCGTGCCAGCCGCCGAGCCGGGCCGCGCCGCCGATGTGGAAGGCGTCGAGGCCGGCGTCGCGCAGGGCGGGCAGGTGTTCCAGCCGAAGCCCTCCGCCGACCATGATGCGCGCCCCGTAGCCAGGCTCGGTGGTGGCGGTGCGGGCTGCTTCGGCGCTCAGCACTGCCTGGCCCGCGCTCACTCCTGCGGCGGAGCCCGCCGTGAGGTAGGTGTCGAGACCGGGGAAGGCGTCGAGCTGTCTGCGCAGAGTTTCCCGGTCGGCGGCCCGGTCGATGGCCCGGTGGAAGGTCCAGCGGGCGCCGCCGACCGCCTCGGTCAGGGCGGTGACCGCCTGCAGGTCGGGGCGGCCCGCCGGGTCGAGGAAGCCGAGCACGAACTCTTCGGCTCCGTCCGCGCGCAGCGCCCGGGCTGCGGAGCACAGGGCGTCGAGCGCCTCGGGCTCCCCGGCGGAGAAGCCGTCGGTGGCCCGCAGCATGACCCGCAGCGGGAGGTGGACCGCGTCCCGGACGGCACGGAAAGTCTCCCGGCTGGGGGTGAGGCCGTCCGCGGCCATGTCGGTGACCAGTTCGAGGCGGTCGGCGCCTCCGGTCTGAGCGGCGAGGGCGTCGTCGGCATTGAGCGCGATCACCTCGAGGAGTGGTCTAGACATGTAACGACCCTGTCATATACACGCGACAGAAGGAAGGTCCAGACCAATTCCCGGTACGGAACACGCCAGAATGGGGGCATGCCCGCACTGCCTGACGACCACACCGACACCGATCTGCTGCCGCGCTTCACCGCACTCGTGGACCGCGCACGCGACCGGGCCCGGGACGGTGGGGCCGGCCCGCTCGGCGCCGAGCTGCTCACGCGCTGGGCCGAGCCACAGCGGCACTACCACACCACCGACCACCTCCGGGCGGTCCTGGACCGCCTCGACGAGCTGGCCGGCCGTGCCGCGGACCCGGAGGCCGTCGAACTCGCCGCCTGGTTCCACGACGCGGTGTACGACCCGGCCGACGCGACGCCCGCCGGCAACGAGGAACGGAGCGCGGTGCTCGCCGAGCAGCGGCTGCCCGGCGTCGGCCTTCCCGCGGACCGCACCGCCGAAGTGGCCCGGCTGGTCCGCCTCACCGCCGGGCACGACCCGGCCCCCGGCGACACCAACGGCGCCGCACTCTGCGACGCCGACCTGGCCGTGCTCGCCGGCTCACCCGAGGAGTACGCCGCGTACACCGCCGCGGTCCGGCAGGAGTACGGCTTCGTGCCGTCCGAAGCCTTCCGGCAGGGCCGCGCCCGGGTCCTGCGGGGGCTGCTCGGCCTCCCCCGGCTGTTCCGCACCCCGTACGGGGCGGAACGCTGGGAGGCTACCGCCCGCTACAACCTCACCGCGGAGCTGGAGCTGCTGACCCGCTGACGCCCGCGGCGACCACCCGGGACCGGCGGTGGGCACGGACCTGCAGCGCCGTGCAGCCGACGGCCGCCAGCGCCAGGGCCGCGCCCGCCCAGGCGGTGCGCGCGTAGCCGAAACCGGCGCTGATCACCAGCCCGCCCAGCCAGGGGCCGAAGGTGTTGCCGATGTTGAAGGCGGAGGTCGTCGTGGCCCCCGCCAGGGTCGGGGCGGCGTTCGCGACGTTGAACATCCGGGCGTTCAGCGCGGGCGCGGCCAGGAAGGCGGCCGTGCCGAGCAGGGTCGAGAGCACCACCAGGACGGCCGGGTTCTGCGCGGTGAGCGCGATCAGGGCGAGCACCACGGCAGCACCCCCGAGCCCCGCGTACATGGTCCCGAACAGGTTGCCGTCGGCCACCCTCCCGCCGACGACCGTGCCGATGAGCGCCCCGGCGCCGAACAGTCCGAGCACCACCGGCACCCAGCTCTCCGGCAGGCCGGCCACCTCGGTGAGCACCGGCGCGAGGTAGGAGAAGAAGCAGAAGGTGGCGGCGGCGAACAGCGCGATGGTCACCATGGCCAGCCATACCTGCCCGTCCCGGTAGATCCGCAGCTCCGTGCGGAGCCGCGGCCGGTCCGCACCCGTCGCCGGCCGGGTGTGCGGGACCAGCGCGAGGACGCCCACCAGGGCCACCGCGCTCATCACCGCGACAGCCCAGAACGAGGAGCGCCATCCGAAGTGCTGCCCGAGCAGGGCTCCCCCCGGCACCCCCGCGATGTTGGCGATGCTCAGCCCGCCGACCATGACGGCCATCGCCCGGGCCCGGGCGTTCACCGGAACCATGGACACCGCGACGGCCGCCCCGACCGCCCAGAACCCGGCACAGGCCAGGGCGCTGACCACCCGCGAGGCGAACAGCACCCCGTAGGTGGGAGCCACCGCCCCCACCACCTGGCCCAGCCCGAAGACAGCGAGCAGCACCACGAGCGTCGTACGCCGCGGCAGCTGGAGGGTGGCCGCCGCGAGCAGCGGCGCACCGATCACCATCCCGATGGCGAAGGCGGAGATCAGCAGCCCGGCCGTCGGGATCGAGACGTTCAGGTCGTCGGCGAGCGGCGGCAACAGTCCGGCGAGCATGAACTCCGAGGTACCGAGGGCGAAGACCGCCATGCCCAGCACGTAGACGGCGGGTGGCAGGCGGCGGGACGCGCGGCTCGGGGAGGGCTCGTCAGGGGATGCGGGCACGTGCAGTCCCAACGGCACCCCCCGACGCCGCATTCCCCCCGGCCGGTGACAGTTCGGTCAAGAACGGAGCTGATCCGCCACGGAACGGTCAGCGCACGGACGCGGGCCGGTGCCGCTTGCGCCGCCGCAGGCCCGCGGCGGTCAGCCGGCGGACGACCTCCCGGCTGCCGATCTCCACCGCGCCCAGCCGCACCGCCGCGGCGTAGTGCTCCGCGGGCAGGTCGTAGTGGTCCCGGTCGAACGCCCGGGGAGGGCAGCCCAGCCGGGCCGCGAAGCCGTGCAGTTCGGCGTAGGAGCTGTCACTGACCAGGTGGGACCAGAGCCGGCCGTGCCCCGGCCAGGTCGGCGGATCGATGTAGACGGTCATCAGCGGTTCCTCGGTCCCTTTCGCTGCCTCGGTCCCCTTCGGTGCCTCAGTCCTCGTGCCGGTCCCCCGGCAGCCCGCCGACCGGGGCCACCGTCCGTCCGGTGGCCTCGCACACCCAGTACGGATCCTCCCCCAGCTCGGGGTGGACCTGCAGGGCGTGCGGCTCCTCGCTCGCACAGAGCGGGCACAGCGGCCAGCGGCCGCTGCGCTCCAGCAGGGCGTCCTGCATGTCCTGCGCCAGCAGCCCCGGGAGGAAGGCCGCACCCTCCGGCCACTGATCGCACCACCAGCGCCGGTGCGACACCGCCTCCTCCAGCAGGGAGACTTCCTCCGGGCCCGCCACCGCGCCGGCCCCCAGGTCGGCCAGTACGCGTGCCCGGCCCGCATGGATCGCCTCTTCCGAAGATCGCTGCTGCATACCCACCATTGGACCAAAGTCCCGGCGACTTGGGGACCGCGGAGGGGTTGACGGAGAAACCCACCCGAAAATACCTTTCACCTGTGAGGAATGCTATGAAGGAAAATTTCGCCCGTCGCGGCGGCAGAGCGCGCCCGGCCCCGGCGGCCCCCCGGCCCGCTCCGCCCGAGCCCGCGGCTCTGGCCGCGAAAGTGCGGACCATGGCCCCCTCCATGACCCGTTCCATGCAGCGCGTCGCCGAAACCGTCGCCGCCGATCCGGCGGGCTGCGCGGTGCTCACCGTCACCGCTCTCGCCGAGCGCACCGGCACCAGCGAGGCCACCGTCGTCCGCACCGCCCGGCTGCTGGGATACCCCGGCTACCGGGACCTCCGGCTGGCGCTGGCCGGGCTCGCCGCCCAGCAGGCGTCCGGCGCTGCCCCCGCGGTCACCGCCGACATCTCGGTCGACGACCCGATCGGCGAGGTGGTGGCCAAGCTCACCCAGGACGAGCGGCAGACCCTCACCGACACCGCCGGCGCCCTCGACCTCACCCAGGTCGAAGCGGCCGTCAGCGCGATGGCCACCGCCCGGCGGATAGACGTCTACGGCGTCGGCGCCTCCTCCCTCGTCGCCCAGGACCTGGCACAGAAGCTGCTGCGCATCGGCCTGGTGGCGCACGCGCACGCCGACCCGCACCTCGCGGTGACCAACGCCGTCCAGTTGCGCACCGGGGACGTGGCCATAGCCATCACCCATTCCGGCCGCACGGTCGACGTCATAGAGCCGCTGCAGGCCGCCTTCGACCACGGCGCCACCACGGTGGCCGTGACCGGGCGCCCGGACGGCGAGGTCACGCAGTACGCGGACCATGTGCTCACCACCTCCACCGCACGCGAGAGCGAGCTGCGCCCGGCGGCGATGTCCAGCCGCACCAGTCAGCTGCTCGTCGTCGACTGCCTCTTCATAGGTGTCGCCCAGCGCACCTACGAGACAGCCGCACCCGCCCTGCACGCCAGCTACGAAGCGCTTGCCCACCGTCACTCGCCCCGCGAGCCGCGCTGAGGCCCACCCCGGGCCCCGCGTTCATGTCCACGACCGCACCCGGAGAGCCGCTCCCCCATGTCCACTTCCCACGGTGATCTGCAGGCTCAGCTCGCCGCTCTCACCACCGAGGCGCACCGGCCCGACCTGGCCGGGATCGACCGCAGGGCGACACTCGACATCGCCCGCGTCATGAACGCCGAGGACGCCGGCGTTCCCGCGGTCGTCGCGGCCCGCCTGCCCGAGATCGCCGCCGCCATCGACGCCGCCGCCGAGCGGATGGCCCGCGGCGGCCGGCTGATCTACCTGGGAGCCGGCACCGCGGGCCGGCTGGGCGTACTGGACGCCAGCGAGTGCCCGCCGACGTTCAGCACCGGCCCCGGTGAGGTCGTCGGCCTGATCGCGGGCGGGCCCGGAGCCTTCGTGACCGCGGTGGAGGGCGCCGAGGACAGCAAGGAGCTGGCCGCCGAGGACCTGCGGGCCCTCGCCCTCACCGCCGATGATGTCGTCGTCGGTGTCTCGGCCTCCGGACGCACCCCGTACGCCGTCGGCGCCGTGGAACACGCCCGGGCCGTCGGGGCGCTGACCATCGGGCTGTCCTGCAACGCGGGCTCGGCGCTCTCCGGTGCGGCCGAGCACGGCATCGAGGTGGTGGTCGGCCCGGAGCTCATCGCCGGCTCCACCCGGCTGAAGGCCGGTACCGCCCAGAAGCTGGTGCTCAACATGATTTCGACGATCACGATGATCCGGCTCGGCAAGACCTACGGAAACCTCATGGTCGACCTGCGGGCCTCCAACGAGAAACTGCGGGCCCGCTCCCGGCGCATCGTCGCCCTGGCCACCGGGGCGTCCCCGGCGGACATCGAGCAGGCCCTGACGGCCACCGGTGGCGAGGTGAAGCCCGCCATCCTCACCCTGCTCGGCGGGGTCGACGCCCCCACCGCCGCCCGGCTGCTGGCGGAGTCCCACGGGCACTTGCGCGCCGCCCTCACCGCGGCCGAAGCCGGCTGACGTCCCGGCAGGCCGCGGGACGGCGTACGTGAGCGGGGCGTACGCGGCAGAACACCCGGCGGGGTGGGCCTCCGGGCGCAGGAGGTCCACCCCGCCGGGCTCAGGAGCGCGGCGCACCGGCCTGTTGCACGTCAACCCCCCGGCCGGCGCGCCGCGCGCTCACTGGTTCCCGCCGGTCAGTTGACCGAACAGGAGCCGAGACTCGGAGCGGACCAGTTGCCGTTCGCCATGACCGTGAATCCGAAGCTGGTCGATGCTCCGGCGGACAGGTTCCCGTTGCCGTTGGGCCGCATCGTCATGACGTTCCCGCTGCTGTCCCAGGTCGGGCTGCCGTTCCAGGTGGCGGAGATCCGCTGGCCGTTGCTCACGGTGACGTTCACCCGCCAGCTGCTGATCGCCGAGCTTCCGGCCCGCACCGTCACCCTGCCGTTGAAGCGGTCACCCCAGCGGTCGGTCTGCTCGTAGGTCACAGAGCAGGCACCGGTACCCGGAGGCGGGTTGGTACCGCCGCCGGAGCCGCCCAGGGCCTGCAGCACCGCGTCATAGGCGGGCTTCTTGTTGTAGTTGCCGTCGAACAGCAGCGGGGTGCCGCCGCTGCGCCACGAGTACTTGTCGGTCACGCCCCACACCGAGATACCGGTGCAGCGGGAGACGCCCAGGCAGGCCTCGATGACGCGGCGGTAGTTGTCGGCCTGAGCCGCTCCGGAACCCTCGATGTCCAGCTCGGTGATCTGCACGTCGACACCGAGGTCGGCGAAGCGCTGCAGGTTCTGCTGGTAGTTGCCGGGCACCGGCGACTGGGGGTTGAAGTGCGACTGGAAGCCGACGCAGTCGATCGGTACGCCGCGCGCCTTGAAGTCCCGCACCATGTCGTACACGGCGTTGCTCTTGGCGTTGATGCCGTCGGTGTTGTAGTCGTTGTAGCAGAGCTTGGCGTTGCCGTCCGCGGCGCGGGCGGTCCGGAACGACTCCTCGATCCAGCTGTTGCCGATCTTGTCCTGGAACGGGGAGCTGCGCCGGGCGCCGCTGTTGCCGTCCTGGAAGGCCTCGTTCACCACGTCCCACGAGTGAATCTGGCCCCGGTACTGCCCCATCACACGGTTGATGTGGTTGTTCATCTCCGTACGCGTGTCTGCGGCGCTCAGGTTGTTCATCCAGCCCGGCAGCTGGGAGTGCCAGACCAGCGTGTGGCCGCGGAGGGACATCCCCTGGGAACGCGCGTGGTTCACCACCCGGTCGGCGTTGGTGAAGGTGAAGTTGCCGCGGGAAGGCTGGACGGACTCCCACTTCAGCGAGTTCTCGTGGGTGACGCTGTTGAACTCGCGGTTCAGCACGGCCACGTAGTCCGACTCGCTGAGCCGGTTGTGGGCCACCGCGGTGCCGAAGTACAGCCCCTTCGAGGCCGCCGCCTCCGCCAGGGTGTGGTTGCTGGCGGTGGCGCTGCCGGACATGCCGGCGAGGCCCGTCGCGGAGAGCACACCGACCAGACCGGCGGTGAGCACACGACGGGTGAACGAGCGCGTTCTCGGACGTTTCCGTCCGTGGGAGGACTGACTGATCATTGCTACCCCTTCTGTGGGACCCGGGCACGGAGACATGGGGATGCCCGGGCGTGGCGTGCCGTTCGCGGCTCCGCGGCTCGCTCCCCCGGTCGGCGACCGAGTGAGGGATCCGTGGCGATTGGCAACGATCGAAGTGGAGTATGTGCCGATGACGAGGGCACGTCAATGTTTCTTACCGGTAACTTTCCGAAATAATTCTCGGACCCCGGGCACCCATAGATCGATTCGACCTGCACTGATGCCCGACTGCCGAGAACGTCGCAGGTAGATGACTCGAGGACGACCCGCGATAATTCTCGGAGCTCTTCCGGGAGTTCCTTGATCCATCTCGCCGGCCTCCGCTCCGAGGGCCACGTCGGCCCTCCCCCGGACCTGTCGGCACCGGCGGACTCACCCCGCCGTACGACCCACGCGCTCAGCCCTGACGCGGGACGGGGTCCGGGGTGAGACCGCGGGCGAAGCCGAGGGGCAACAGAGCGCCGACGACCACGACGAGGCCGGTCAGGGGAGGCAGCACGGCGGCCGTGAGCAGGTCGGTGCGGGTGAGGGACACCAGAAGCCCCGTGAGGGTGAGTCCCAGTACCGCCCCCACGAGGGCAGCGAGTGCTCCGACGAGGGTCACCGTCCCGGAGCTGGCGGAGGGGGCATACCGTCGGGACGGTGCCCGCTCCGGCCGCGAACGCCGGTGCCGGCCGACGTCACCGCACCCCTCTCCCGCACGCGTCCACGTCCGCAAGGAGTCAACCCGTGCCCCACCCCCTGGTTGAACGGCTGGAACACCACCAGGTGAGCGTCTATGTGGGGGCGATCACCGTCGGCGTGCTGTGCGGCTGGGCAACCCCCGGTCTCGGCGGCGCGCTGGAGTACGCGGTCACTCCCGTCCTGGCGGCGCTGCTGTACGTCACTTTCCTCCAGGTCCCGGCGGCCGACCTGCTGCGTGCGCTGCGGGCCGGCCGGTTCCTGGCCGCCGT
The DNA here is from genome assembly GCF_028200735.1 of Streptomyces sp. ACA25. GTDB lineage: Bacteria > Actinomycetota > Actinomycetes > Streptomycetales > Streptomycetaceae > Streptomyces. The sequence continues at coordinate 178,173 of NZ_JAQKPV010000005.1, read as the reverse complement.
GCTGGCGGTGAACTTCGTGGTGGTCCCGGTGGTCGTGGCGGTGATGTTTCCGCTGATGCCGGCCGACCAGGGGTTGCGGCTGGGCATGCTGCTGGTGCTGCTGGCGCCCTGCGTGGACTACGTGATCGTCTTCAGCCGCCTGGCCGGCGGCAGCGCCGACCGGCTGCTGGCGGCCACCCCGTTGCTGCTGATCGCGCAGATGCTGCTGCTCCCGCTGTTCCTGCTGGCGTTCCTCGGCCCTGACCTCGCCGAGGTGGTGGAACCGGGCCCGTTCCTGCACGCGTTTCTCACCCTGATCCTCGCGCCGCTGGTGCTGGCCTGGGCCACCCAGGCCTGGGCCCGGCGGGCCCCGCCGGGCCGCCGGGTGGCGGCGGGCGCGGGGAACGTGATGGTGCCGCTGATGGCCGCCACCCTGCTGTCGGTGGTCGCCTCCCAGGTGCCGAAGCTCGACGGCCGGGTCATCGAGGTCGCCGCCGCGGCACCGTTCTTCGTCGCCTTCCTGGTGGTGATGGCCCTGGCCGGCCGGGTACTTGCCCGTGCCTTCCGGCTCGACGTGCCGGAAGGCCGCGCGGTGGTCTTCTCCGGCGCCACCCGCAACGGGCTGGTGCTCCTGCCGCTGGCCCTGGCCCTGCCCGGTGACCTCGCCGCCCTGGCGCCCCTGGTCATGGTGGGCCAGACCCTCGTCGAGGTGGTCGGCATGGTGGTGTACGTCCGCCTCGTCCCCCGCCTCCTCCCTCAGCGCTGAGGCCCGGCGAGGGGCGCGGGACGGGGGCCGTCCCGGGGCCGGTCCTCAGGGCCGGACGGCCGGGCGCCTACTGCGGGAAAAGGGCACCGACGAGCTGTGTGATCCGTGCGCGCGGATCCGGCGCACCGTCCCAGGCGGTCATGATCAGGTGGTGCGCGGTACCCGTGACGGCGAGCGCCAGGGCCTGTGAATCGGCCACCTCCGGGACGCGGCCCCGCTCCTTCTCCGCCTCCAGATAGGTGGCCAGCGCGGCCTCCACGGTGGGGAGCCCCGGAGCGCCGTCCGCCATGGCCTGCCGGACCCGCGAGGACACCGTGGCCCGGGTGAGCGCGAGCGCGGCGACGGCCGGAGCCTGCGGACGCAGGAGCACCAGCGCGACGGCGCCGACGTTTCCGGCCACCGTGTCCCGGCCCACGCGCCCGGGCAGTTCCCGGACGCTCTCGGCAGCCTCCGCGAACAGGTTGAGGACCAGCTGTGCGGCGAAGTCGTCCAGGTCGGCGAAGTGGTTGTAGAGCACGCCCTTGGAGCAGCCCGCCTCCTCGGCGATGGCCCGGTTGGTCAGGCCTGCGGCGCCCTCGCGCACCAGCAGGCGTTCAGCCGCTTCGAACAGCCGCTGCCGGATGTCCGTGATCGCCACGCCACGCGGTGACATCGTTCTCCCCTTGCAAGTATGGGCACTCGCCCATACTGTATGGGCACTCGCCCATACTAGCGTCCGGAGTCCGCTCCGGAACAGGAGGCTCACCATGCACCAGATCGTCAACACCGGGCAGGCCCAGGCCTGGAACGGCTACGAGGGGCGCCACTGGACCGAGCACCAGGACCGTTGGAACGCCGTCAACGCCGGGTTCAACGAGCCGCTGCTCCGCGCGGCCGGCATCCGGGAGCACGACAGGGTTCTGGACATCGGCTGCGGCGCCGGGCAGATCACCCGGCTGGCCGCCCGGCAGGCAGCGCAGGGCAGCGCCAGCGGCCTGGACCTGTCGGGCCCGATGCTGGAGCGTGCCACCGCCCGCGCGCAGGAGGAAGGGCTCGGCAACGTGACCTTCGAGCAGGGGGACGCCCAGGTGCACCCGCTCCCCTCGGCCGGCTTCGACGTGGCGCTGAGCCGGTTCGGGATCATGTTCTTCGCCGACCCCGTCGTCGCGTTCGCCAACATCGGGCGGGCGCTGCGGCCGGGCGGCCGGCTCACCTTCGTGTGCATGGCCGACCCGCGGCGCAACGAATGGGTCCAGGTGCTCTCCGCCATGAACAGCCATGTGCCTGCCCCTGACCTGGGCGCCGCCGACGCCCCGGGCATGTTCTCCCTCGCCGACCCGGAGCGGATCCACGGTGTCCTGACGGAAGCCGGCTTCGCCGAGGTGTCGGCCGAACCCGTCGAAACGCCCACGCTCTGGGGCCGGGACGCGGCGGACGCCGCAGACTTCATGCTCGCCTCCGGCCCCAGCCGCTCCTTCCTGGCCGGAGCCGGAGCGGAGGCCGCCGACCAGGTCCGGATGTCACTCCTCCACGCGCTCCGCCCGCACGAGGCGGCCGACGGCGTCCGGCTGCGCGGCTCCGCCTGGCTGGTCACCGCCACCCGCGAGCGCTGACCGCCTGCCGCCGGGCCCGGCAGATTAACGCCGCGGCCCTCCTTGCCGGGAGGATGGGGGCATGACCGAGATACAGACTCCGCGCCTCATCCTCCGGCGCTGGCGCGATGACGACCTGGCCCCGATGGCCGAGATCAACGCGGACCCGCAGGTCATGGAGTGGATCGGTGACGGCTCGGTCCAGAACCTGAACGCCACCGCGGCCTCCATCGAACAATGGGAGGAGGAGTGGGACGACGAGGGCTTCGGCCTCTTCGCCGTGGAGGTCCTGGCCTCGGGTGAACTGGCCGGCTTCACCGGCCTGTCCGTCCCCGAGTTCCTGCCCGAGGTGCTGCCTGCCGTCGAAATCGGCTGGCGGCTCGCCCCGCAGTTCTGGGGCCAGGGCTACGCGTCCGAAGCCGCGCACGCCGCGATGGAGTTCGCACTCCAGGATCGCGGCCTCGACCGGCTCGTCAGCATCGCCCGCATCGGCAACGACGCTTCCGAGAACGTGATGCGGAAGCTCGGCATGACCCCGGAGCGCGAGACCGAGCACCCGGTGTACGGCTTCCCGCTGCGCGTCCACGCCATCGACCTCACCGAATACGCCGCCTGAGCCCGGCCGCCGCACGGCGTGACGGATCCCGGGCGCGCGGAAGGGCGGCACTCCGGGAGGAGTGCCGCCCTTCGCGGTACTGCGTGGCGCGGACCGCCGACCCGGGTGGGGTCAGAAGTCCATGCCACCGCCCATGCCACCGGTCGGGTCCGGGGCGCCGGCCCCGGCCTTCTCCGGCTTGTCGGCGATGACAGCCTCGGTGGTGAGGAAGAGCGCCGCGATGGACGCGGCGTTCTGCAGCGCGGAGCGCGTCACCTTGGCCGGGTCGATGATGCCCGCGGCCAGCATGTCGGTGTACTCGCCGGTCGCGGCGTTCAGGCCGTGGCCCGGGGTCAGGTTGCGCACCTTCTCCACCACGACACCGCCCTCAAGGCCGGCGTTGACCGCGATCTGCTTGAGCGGGGCCTCCAGGGACAGCTTGACGGCCGCCGCACCGGTGGCCTCGTCACCTTCGAGGTCCAGCTTGTCGAAGACCGCGGAAGCCTGCAGCAGAGCCACGCCACCACCGGCGACGATGCCCTCCTCGACGGCGGCCTTGGCGTTGCGCACCGCGTCCTCGATGCGGTGCTTGCGCTCCTTGAGCTCCACCTCGGTGGCGGCGCCGGCCTTGATGACGGCCACGCCGCCGGCCAGCTTCGCGAGACGCTCCTGGAGCTTCTCGCGGTCGTAGTCCGAGTCGGAGTTGTCGATCTCGGCGCGGATCTGGTTGACCCGGCCCTGGACCTGCTCGCTGTCGCCGGAGCCGTCGACGATGGTGGTCTCGTCCTTGGTGATGACGACCTTGCGGGCGCGGCCCAGCAGGTCGAGACCGGCGGTCTCGAGCTTGAGGCCGACCTCCTCGGAGATGACCTGACCACCGGTGAGGATGGCGATGTCACCGAGCATGGCCTTGCGGCGGTCACCGAAGCCGGGGGCCTTGACGGCCACGGACTTGAAGGTGCCACGGATCTTGTTGACGACGAGCGTGGACAGCGCCTCGCCCTCGACGTCCTCCGCGATGATCAGCAGCGGCTTGCCGGACTGCATGACCTTCTCGAGCAGCGGAAGGAGGTCCTTCACGTTGCCGATCTTGGAGTTGACGATGAGGATGTAGGGGTCCTCGAGCTCCGCCTCCATGCGCTCCATGTCGGTGGCGAAGTAGGCCGAGATGTAACCCTTGTCGAAGCGCATGCCCTCGGTGAGCTCGAGCTCGAGCCCGAAGGTCTGCGACTCCTCGACGGTGATGACGCCTTCCTTGCCGACCTTGTCCATGGCCTCGGCGATGAGCTCGCCGATCTGGGGGTCGCCGGCCGAGATGGAGGCGGTGGAGGCGATCTGCTCCTTGGTCTCCACCTCCTTGGCCTGGTCCAGGAGGGCTTCGGACACCCGCTCGACGGCGGCCTCGATGCCCCGCTTCAGGGCCATCGGGTTGGCGCCGGCGGCAACGTTGCGCAGGCCCTCGCGGACCAGCGCCTGCGCCAGGACGGTCGCGGTCGTCGTGCCGTCACCGGCGACGTCGTCCGTCTTCTTCGCGACCTCCTTGACCAGCTCGGCGCCGATCTTCTCGTAGGGGTCCTCCAGCTCGATCTCCTTGGCGATGGACACACCATCGTTGGTGATCGTGGGGGCTCCCCACTTCTTCTCGAGGACGACGTTGCGGCCCTTGGGGCCGAGCGTGACCTTGACGGCGTCGGCGAGCTGGTTCATCCCCCGCTCGAGGCCGCGCCGTGCCTCCTCGTCGAACGCGATCATTTTGGCCATGTGAAGTGGTCCTCCCGGATACGGGGTGGATTGCTCCGGACCGCGCTGGCGCCCGCGACGGACGGCCCACGGCCTGACGGTTCCTTGCTCCGTCCGGCCTGCGGGCCTCACCGACCCGGTCCTGTTTCTGTCACTCTCACCCGCAGAGTGCTAACGCCATGATTAGCACTCGGGGCCCGAGAGTGCAAGCGCCCGGAGGTGGCACGGCGCGGGAGGAAGCACCCGGGACGGCCGGATCCGGAGGGGTGCGCGCGAGCCCCGGGCGAGCGCCGCCCCCGCTGGAGCCGGGCGTACGCGGCAGGGGCAGGGGGCAGGGGCGGCTGGCCGCCGGGCCGGGCACGCTTCAGGGCCCGCCTGCCCCGTGCCGGGGAGAGCGGGCCCTGATGTGGTCTGCGTGATGACGTGGTGCTGTTCAGGCACTCACCCGGACCATGTCGGCCTGCGGACCCTTCTGCCCCTGCGAGATCTCGAACTCGACCCGCTGTCCTTCTTCCAGAGTGCGATAGCCGTCCATCTGGATCGCGCTGTAGTGGACGAACACGTCCGCACCACCGTCGACCGCGATGAAGCCGTATCCCTTCTCCGCGTTGAACCACTTGACGGTGCCCTGAGCCATTTCCAAACTCCCCTATTGCCGGCCCTGTCACGAGACCGCACTTCACGGCCCGGGTCGGCCCTCAGACCTCGCCCCCGGACGTTGGGGGCGTGCGCCGGAACGCGTCGACCGCCGCTGAATGTATCTGTCCAAACGCCCTCTGCAACAGGCCAGGCGGGTGAGAATTCTGGAAACGCCGAAACGGACGAAAGGGCTGAACTGCCGCCACATCGGGAGTTTTGCGGCGCGACAAAGTGCACCAATCCGACACATCGTGCGTCGAAAATAGGCGCGAAGTAACGCTCATTCATATGCGGCCGGCACGGCCGAAGGGCCCGGTTCCGCCACTCTATCGCCCGCTCAGCACCGAACCGCCCCGAGGCTCCTGTCTCGGGGCGGTCCGGTTCTGAGGGCGCAAAGCCGGCCCACAATACAGCGGGCGACGAAAGCGGAGGATCAGCCTCCGGCCACCGCGGGGATGATGGAAACACCGGCACCGTCCGGCGTCTTCGTCTCCAGGCCTTCGGAAAAGCGCACGTCATCGTCGTTCACGTACACATTGACGAAGCGGCGCAGCTTGCCGCCGTCGTCCAGTACCCGGGCACTGATCCCGGTGTGGTTCTTCTCCAGGTCGGCCAGCACCTCGGCGAGCGTGGTGCCCTCGGCGGCCACCTCGGCCCTGCCGTCGGTGTAGGTACGAAGAATGGTCGGGATCCGGACAGTTACGCTCATGCCAGGCCAGCCTCTCGGAACGATTCCAGGTTCGGGCGGATGATCGCGGACGGGCCTGTGGTCGGGGCCACCGCGTCCAGGGTCTTCAGGCCGTCGCCGGTGTTGAGCACGACGGTGGTCAGCGACGGGTCGAGGGCACCGGCCTCGATCAGCTTCCGGGTCACGCCCACGGTCACCCCGCCCGCGGTCTCGGCGAATATGCCCTCGGTCCGCGCCAGCAGCTTGATGGCGTCCACCACCTGCTCATCCGTGACGTCCTCGACCGCACCGCCGGTGCGCCGCGTGATGTCCAGGACGTAGGGGCCGTCGGCCGGGTTGCCGATCGCCAGCGACTTGGCGATCGTGTCCGGCTTGACCGGGCGGATCACGTCGTGCCCGCCCTTGAACGCCTGGGACACCGGGGAGCAGCCCTCGGCCTGGGCCCCGAAGATCTTGTACGGCTTGTCCTCGACCAGCCCGAGGTCGATCAGCTCCCGCAGACCTTTGTCGATCTTGGTGAGCTGAGAGCCGGAAGCGATCGGGATGACCAGCTGGTCCGGCAGCTGCCAGCCCAGCTGCTCGCAGATCTCGTAGGCGAGGGTCTTGGAACCCTCCGCGTAGTACGGGCGGAGGTTGACGTTGACGAAGCCCCAGCCCTCGCCCGCCGGGTCACCGATGAGCTCGCTGCAGAAGCGGTTGACATCGTCGTAGTTCCCCTCGATGCCGACGACCTCGCCGCCGTACACCGCCGCCATGACGACCTTGCCCTGCTCCAGGTCATGCGGAATGAACACGCAGGAACGCAGCCCGGCGCGCGCCGCCGCCGCGCCGACCGCACCGGCCAGGTTGCCGGTGGAAGAGCAGGACAGCGTGGTGAACCCGAAGGCGCGGGCGGCCTCCACCGCGTTCGCGACGACGCGGTCCTTGAACGAGTGGGTCGGGTTGGCCGAGTCGTCCTTGACGTGCAGGGCCCCGGTGATGCCGAGCTCGGCGGCCAGCCGGTCGGCACGGACCAGCGGGGTGCAGCCGGGGTTCAGGTTCGGCTTCCCGGCGACGTCCGCCGGTACCGGCAGCAGCGGGGCGTAGCGCCAGATGCTGTTCGGGCCGGCCTCGATCCGCTTGCGGAGGCCCTCCGGGTCGCCGGCCGGGAAGTCGTAGGCGATTTCCAGCGGGCCGAAACACTCCGCACAAGCGAAGACCGGGCCGAGCGCGAAGCGCTGCCCGCACTCCCGGCAGGAGAGCGCCGAGGCCGGACCGAGATCCACGGAACGGGCAGCTGAATCGGTGGTGGGTGCGGTGAGCACGGACATGCGCGAGGCCCTCTTCTCCTCATCTTCCCTGCGACGGCTTTCGCCGCAGGACGGATTTGGCACCTTCCCCACCGGGAGCCTCGCTTCCTTGCTGCGAGACCGGCGGGAGGGTTGCCGGGGCTTCTTCGGGCCGTTCCCTCTGCCCCTCTGGATGAGCTGTTTTCGATTATTTGCAACGTCCCCGATTTGTTGGGGCCGCATGCACTGTCCAGACTGTAACGGACGGCCCCGGGAGGGGACGGAGCCGTCCGATTCCCGAGACACCGAGGAGCGATCCGTGCTGGAAGAGGCAGAGAAGTGGCTGCGCCTGCGGTCCTCGGCCGCCGCCGACCGCCCGATGTCGCGTCTGCTGGCCGCGAAGCGGGCGGCCGGCGCGGCGGGCAGCGTCAGCGTGGTCCTCCCCGCTCTCAACGAGGAGCCCACCGTCGGCGCGATCGTGGAGACGATCCGCCGGGACCTGATGGAGGAGGTGCCGCTGGTCGACGAGCTGCTGGTGCTGGACTCCGGCTCCACCGACCGCACCGCGGAGGCCGCCGCCGCGGCCGGCGCCAAGGTCGTCCACCGCGACGAGATCCTGCCCCGGCTGCCCGCGCTGCCGGGCAAGGGCGAAGTGCTGTGGCGGTCCCTGTTCGCCGCCCACGGCGAGATCATCTGCTTCGTCGACGCGGATCTGCGGGAGTTCGACTCCCGGTTCGTCTCCGGCATCCTGGGCCCGCTGCTCCTCGAGCAGGAGGTGCAGATGGTCAAGGCCATGTACGACCGGCCGCTGGAGCACGGCACCGGTTCCGGGGCGGGCCAGGGCGGGCGGGTGACCGAGCTGGTGGCCCGGCCGCTGCTGAATCTGCACTGGCCGGAGCTGGCCGGCGTGGTGCAGCCACTGGGCGGTGAGTACGCGGCCCGCCGTTCGCTGCTGGAGCAGCTGCGATTCCCCGTCGGGTACGGGGTCGAGATAGGGCTGCTCGTCGACACGCTGCGGCTGGCCGGCCTGGACGCACTGGCCCAGGTCGACGTCGGGGTGCGCCGGCACCGGCACCAGGACGGGCAGGCGCTGGGCCGGATGGCCGCCGCGATATACCGCACCGCACAGGCCCGGCTGGACGGCAGCGCGCCGGTACGGGCCCGGATCACCCAGTTCGAGCGCGGCCCGGAGGGCGGCTTCGACCCCTGCGACCACCCGGTGGACACCGTGGAACGACCCCCGCTGGTCACGGTGCCGGAGTACGCCGCCGCGCGCGCCGCCCGGCGGGCGTCGGCGGCAGGCCGGGCGGCCTGACCCCCGGCCCGTCCGTGCGTCCGGCCTTCCGGGACCCGGTGCTGCCCGGATCGCGGACAGCGACGGGTCCGGAATGCGGGCGGGGCGCGGGCACCGCCCGGAGCCTGCGGGGTGGCGGACACCCGGCGGGGGAGACGTGACCGGTCACACGTTTGACCGGGTGAGCCGGTGGCTAAGCTCCGCGCATGGTCTCTGAGCAGCAACAGCACGCGAACGGCTCCGCGCCGGGCGCGCAGGGCCGGCCGGTACAGGTTCTGGTCGCGTCCAATCGCGGCCCGGTGAGCTTCAGCCGGTCCGCGGACGGCACGCTCACCGCCCGGCGGGGCGGGGGCGGGCTGGTGTCCGGGCTGAGCGCCCTGGGTCCGGGCGCCGGGACATGGGTCTGCGCGGCCCTCAGCGAGGACGACCGGGAGGCCACGCGCCGTGCCGCGGGGCCGCTGGACCCGGCCGACACCGGCGGGCAGGCCGTGCGGATGCTCGACATCCCGGCCGCCACCTTCGACGCCGCGTACAACGGCATCGCCAACTCCGTGCTGTGGTTCGTGCACCATCTGCTGTACCGGACACCGGTGGAGCCGGTCTTCGACCGCGGCTTCGAGGCCCAGTGGGCGGAGTACGAGGCGTACAACGCGGCCTTCGCCGACGCGCTGGCCGAGGAGGCCGCCGAGGGCGCGCTGGTGCTGGTCCAGGACTACCACCTCGCCCTGGTGCCCGGGCTGCTGCGGGAACGCCGCCCCGATCTGCGGATCGGGCACTTCTCGCACACCCCCTGGGCGCCGGTGGACAGCTTCCGGGTACTGCCGGACGAGATCGCCCGGGCAGTTCTGCTCGGCATCCTCGGCGGCGACCGGGCGGCGTTCCTGACCTGGCGCTGGGCGGAGGCGTTCGTCAGCTCCTGCCACGAGCTGCTGGGCGCGGAGGTCAGCGACCACGGGCACGAGCTCCAGGTCACGCACGAGGGCCGGAGCACCCGGATCGGGGTGCACGGTCTGGGAGCGGACGCCGAGTTCCTGCGGGAGCGGGCGGCCCGGCCCGACGTGGCCGAGCGGCTGGCCGACCTGCGCGAGCAGGTCGGGACCGCACCGGACGGCAGCCCGCGCCGCACGATCGTCCGGGTGGACCGCACCGAGCTCTCCAAGAACATAGTCCGGGGCCTGCTGGCCTACCGGCGGCTGCTGGAGGACCGCCCCGAGTGGCTCGGCCGGGTGGTGCACGTCGCCTTCGCCTACCCTTCACGGCAGGATCTGGAGGTCTACCGCGACTACACCGCGGAGGTGGCCCGGGTCGCCGACGAGATCAACACCACGTTCGGCCAGGAGGGCTGGACGCCGGTGGTGCTGCACGTGAAGGACGACTTCGCCCGGTCCCTGGCGTCCTACCGGCTCGCCGACGTCGCCCTGGTCAACCCGATCCGGGACGGCATGAACCTGGTTGCCAAGGAGGTGCCGGTGCTGTCCGAGGAGGGCTGCGCGCTGGTGCTGTCCCGGGAGGCCGGCGCCTGGGCCGAGCTGGGGGACGACGCGCTGGTGGTCAATCCGTACGACATCGCGGGCACCGCCCGCGCGCTGCACGAAGGGCTGACCATGGATCCGGGCGAGCGGGCGGAGCGCACCAAGCGCCTCGCCTCCTCGGCCACCGCGCTGCCTCCGAAAGCCTGGTTCCTCGCCCAGCTCAACGCCCTGCGCAACAGCTGAGCCCGGCACCGAGCCGCTCCGAGCCCCCCGCACCGGCGTCGGCGCAGGGGGCTCCGGCGTGCCTGGGGGTCACTCGGGCGGAAGGGCCACGGAAAGAGCGGTCAGCAGGGCCACCACACCCGCCGGGCCGTCCACCGTGAGGTCCGCGGCCTCGGCGAGCTCCGCCACCTCGGTGCTGCCGCTGCACACCCGCAGACCCGGCACGCCGGCCTCCCGCAACCGGGCGACCGCGTCGAAGGCCGCCAGGTCGCCCAGGTCGTCACCGGCGTAGAGCACGGAGGTGGCGCCGGTCTCCCGCACCAGATCGGTGAGAGCCCTGCCCTTGTCGGCGCCCGGCGGACGCAGCTCCAGCACGAAGCGGCCGGGCTCCAGGGTGAGCCCGTGCCGGGCGGCCAGGGCGTCCAGGGGGTCATGGAGCGCCTGGAAGGTGCCCGCCGGGTCGGCCGCCCGGCGGGTGTGCACCGCCAGGGCCACTCCCTTGTCCTCGATGTGTGCCTGGTCCGAGGGCACGGTGTCCCGCACCAGCCCGGGGAGCTCGGCCCGGGCGGACATCACCCCGGGGTGCGGGGGCGGCGTGCGCAGCGCGCCGGTGGCCGCGTCCCAGCGCTCCGCGCCGTAGGCACCCAGCACGATGAGCCCTTCGAGCCCGGGGGCCCGGTCGAGGCCGCCGAGCCGTACGGCGGCCTCCGCGGAGCGTCCCGTGATGACGGCGACCACGCCGATCCGCCGGGCCAGCCTCGCCAGGGCGGGCATGGCCTGGGAGTGCGCGCGGGCTTTTTCGGGGTCGGGCACGATCGGGGCGAGCGTGCCGTCGTAGTCGAGCGCGACCAGCGCGCTTTCCGGCCGGTCGAGCAGTGCGGCCAGGCCTGCGGTGCCTGCGGCCGTTTTCGGTTCGGGAAGGCTGCCCATGTGTCCGACCCTAACCGGAGCGTGCCCGGCGCGCCGCCGCTGTTTCGGTCATCACCTGCGGACACATCCGGCCGCGGAGACGGCCCCTGGTGGGTCCGGGCGGCGGGGGCGGCTTCCGGGAATCCCTCGGCGGGGTGCGGTCCGCCCGGGTGATGGCCCTTCCGCTCCCCGGGGGAGAGACCACCGGCCGGAGCTTTGGGCGGTGGGCGTCGGGGTTGGTGGGCGTCAGGGGCGGTGGGCGCGGCGGGCACTGCGCAGCCGCCGCAGCCGGTTGACCGTGACGGGGTCGTGGGCGAGCGCCTCGGGGTCGTCGAGCAGGGCGTTCAGCAGCTGGTAGTAGCGAGTCGGTGAGATGCCGAGGCGTTCCCGTATGGCGCGCTCCTTGGCCCCCGGGCCGGGCCAGCCATGGCGCTCCACCGCGAGCACGGCCCGGTCCCGGTCGGACAGGCCGTGCTCCGTCGGCTTGCGGGGCGGGGGCTGCTGCGCGTCGCTCACGCGGGAATCGTAGTCACCCGCTCCGCCGGGGACGAGCCGGGCCGGAGGCCGTCCCCGGCGGAGCGGGTGACCGGACCGGGCGCTATCCGTGCGCCAGGTCGGCGTCCACGGCCTGCCGCTGCAGGGAGGACAGGACATAGGAGATGTCGCTGCCGGGCTGCACCGCCTCGCCGATGCGGGTTTTGAGCGCGCCGGCCACCTCGGCCCAGGAGATCTTGCCCACCGGGTAGGACACGGCGCCCGGCAGCTGGCTGAGGAAGGGCCGGAGCCGTTCGTGGTCCTCGCTCTCCAGCATGGCCTGGTGGGCCGGGGTGGTGACCGGGAGCAGCTCGTAACGCTCGGCGAAGCTCGCCACGTTCTCGGTGGTGTAGACGAAGTCCAGGAATGCTTTCACCGCTGCGCGGTGGTCGGTGCGGGAGAAGCCCATGAGCCAGTCGGCGACGCCCATGGTCCGCTCCGTGGGGCCGTGCCGGCCCGGCACCTGCGCCAGGCCGTAGTCGATCTTGCCGCGCTCCGCCTGCCTCAGCAGGGAAGGGTGGCCGTTGAGCATCCCGACCTCGCCGGCGGCGAAGCCGGCGAAAACCTCCCGGCGGGCGGTGGCCGCCGGGTCGCCGCCGCCGGTGAGGCCCGTGCCGACCAGCTCGTCCCGCAGCCAGGTGAACGTCTCCATGTTGGCCTCGGAGTCGATGGTGTACACATCGCTGCTGTCGGTGAGATGGCCACCGCCGGCGAGCATCCACTGCAGGCACTCGGCCTGCGCCTCCTCCGGTCCCAGCGGCAGGCCGTAGGGCACCGGGACGCCGGCGTCGGCCAGGGCCCTGGCAGCGTCACGCAGCTCGTCCCAGTCCCTCGGTGGTGTGTCGGGGTCGAGCCCGGCGTCCTGGAACAGCGCCTTGTTGTAGAAGAAGAGCCGGGTGCCGGCCACGAAGGGGATGCCGTACTGCACCCGCCGGAACTCCCCTGCCTCGGCCAGCGCGGGGATGAAGTCGGACTGGACGGCCAGCGAGAGGATCTCGCCGACCGGGTGGAGCTCGCCCAGCGCGGCGAAGTCGGCGTAGGAGCCCATCTGCGCGATGTCGGGAGCCCGGCCGGCCTTCACCATGGCGGCCACTTCCGCGTCCACGTCGTCCCAGCCGAACACGCTGACGTCGACCCGTATGCCGGGGTTCTCCTGCCGGAACTCCTTTGCCAGTTCGTTCCAGTACCGCTCGGAGCTTCCGCTGTCGGAGTCGTCTCCGTACTCGGCCGCGACGAGTTTGAGGATCACCTCTCCGCTGCCCGCATCGGCACTGCCGCAGGCCGAGAGACCTGCGGCGCCGGCAAGCCCGGCCGTCAGGCCGAGGAACTGGCGACGTCGCACGTTCGTCACTCCCTTTTCCGACAAGCTGGGTGGAGCTCATGGCGTCACGCCTGGCGCGACGGACAGCAGTGTGCCGCCTGGTGCGCGGGTCATGACCCGCCGAACACGTATCGCTTCTGCAACAGGAGTGGCCCGGAGCACGGGACAGATGATCTGCTGCCGACGTCCCGTGCACCGATTCCAGCCGACCGATCCACCAGCCGAACACCCGCCCGGCCGAGGGAGACTGACCGCATGGCAGCCGCACTGTCCCGCACTGCCCGAGAGATCGCCGCCCAGCCCGACTGCTGGCGGCTGGCCGCGCGGCACGCGACCGGCCTGGCCGACGCGCTGCCGGAGCCCGGCGAGCGGGTGGCGGTCACCGGCTGCGGCACGTCCTGGTTCATGGCGCAGGCCTACGCGGCGCTGCGCGAGCAGGCCGGCCAGGGGGAGACACACGCGTTCGCGGCGTCGGAGTTCCCAATGCGCCGCACGTACGACCGGGTGGTCGCGATCACCCGGTCCGGGACCACCTCGGAGGTGCTGCGGCTCCTTGAGGGGATGCGCGCGGCCGGTCCCGGGCCCGCCCTGGTCGCGCTGACCGCCGATCCGGGGGCGGAGGTGATCCGGCTGGCCGAGCAGGTGGCGGTGCTGGACTACGCGGACGAGGAGTCGGTGGTGCAGACCCGGTTCGCCACCAGCGCGCTGGCGCTGCTGCGGGCCGGACTGGAGGCGCACGGCCCGCTGCCGGCCGGGGTCCGAACGGTTGCCGAGGCCGCCACCGACGCCGAACGGGCCCTGAGCGGGCCGTTACCCGCGGGTGCCGGCGAGGCGGAGCAGTGGACTTTCCTGGGCAGCGGCTGGGTGTACGGGCTGGCGCAGGAGGCCGCGTTGAAGATGCGGGAGGCGGCCGGAGCCTGGGCTGAGGCGTATCCGTCCATGGAGTACCGGCACGGACCGGTCGCGATCACCGCACCGGGCCGGGCGGTCTGGCTCCTCGACGCGACGCCGGACGGGCCGGCGGCGGACGTGCTGCGGGCCGGGGGCACCCTGGTGGAGCACGGCGGCGGCTGCCCGACGGCGGATCTCGTGCGCGTCCAGCGCCTCGCGGTGGCCGTCGCTGAGAGCCGCGGACTGGACCCTGACCGGCCGCGCAACCTGAGTCGCTCAGTGATCCTTCCGTAACGATTCCGGAATCCGTACCGACAGTTCCACCCACTGGACTAGACCTCTCACCCGGTTACGGGCGAGACTGTCCCGTGTGACTTTCCGGGAAGACCAAGAGGCGTCGGCGGCCGAGCCCGCGCCGGAGTACGTCCTCGCCCTCGACGTCGGCGGCACCGGCATGAAGGCGGCGCTGATCGGGCGCGATCACACACTGCTGCACGAAGCCCGGCGGGCCACCGTGCAGAACGGCGGCCCGGACGCCGTGCTGAAGGGCGTGCTCACCTTCGCCGAGGAGTTGTGCGCCCTCGGACGGGAACGGTTCGGCCGGAGCCCGGCCGCCGCGGGCGTCGTCGTGCCGGGCATCCTCGACGAGGCGGCGGGCGTGGTCCGCTTCGCCGCCAATCTCGGCTGGCGGGACGTACCGCTGCGCCGGCTGCTCGACGAGCGTCTCGCGGGGGTGCCGGTGGCCCTCGGACACGATGTACGGGCCGGCGGGCTCGCAGAGGGCCGGCTCGGCGCCGGGAACGGAGCCGACCGGTTCCTCTTCGTTCCGCTGGGCACCGGCATCGCCGGCGCGATCGGCATCGAGGGGCGGGTGGAACCGGGCGCGCATCACGGCGCGGGAGAGATCGGGCACCTCGTGGTCCGGCCCGGCGGCCCGCCCTGCGGCTGCGGACAGCGCGGCTGTCTCGAAGTTCTCGCCTCCGCATCGGCCGTCGGCCGCGCCTGGGCACGCGCCTCCGGTGACCCGGCGGCGAACTCGGCGGACGCGGCCCGGGCGGTCGCCGCCGGCGACCCCCGGGCCCGCGAGATCTGGCAGCAGGCCGTGGACGCCCTCGCCGACGGACTGATCCTCTCGGTCACCCTGCTCGACCCGGAAGTGGTGATCATCGGCGGCGGACTCGCCGAAGCAGGAGACACGCTCCTCGTGCCCCTGCGGGAAGCGGTGCGCAGCCGGATCACCTTCCAGGCACAGCCCACGATCATCCCGGCGGCGCTCGGGGACGCCGCCGGATGCCTGGGCGCGGGACTTCTCGCCTGGGACCGACTTTCCGCGGAGGTTTGAGTACCGATGAAGTCTTCCCACCGGCGCACTGTGCTGACCGGGGCGAAAGTCGTGCTGCCCACCGGTGTCGCCGACGGCGGCCGGGTGACCGTCGAAGGCAGCCGGATCGTCACCGGCCGGCCGGACGAGCCGGGCACCGTCGATCTCAGCGGGCACTGGCTGCTTCCCGGCTTTGTCGACATGCATGTGCACGGGGGCGGCGGCGCCTCGTTCTCGGCGGGGAGTGCGGAAGAGGCGCTCAAGGTGATCGGCACCCACCGGCTCCACGGCACCACGACCATGATCGCCTCCACCGTCACCGGTGACCTCAGCGATCTTGCCGGGCAGGCCGGGGTGCTTTCCGAGCTCGTCGAGCAGGGTGACCTGGCGGGCCTGCACTTCGAGGGTCCGTTCATCGCCGCGTCCCGGTGCGGGGCGCACGAGCCCTCGCTGCTGCGGGAGCCCGACCCGGCCGACGTACGCAAGCTGATCGACGCCGCACGGGGCACCGCCCGCATGCTGACCCTGGCCCCCGAGCTGGCGGGCGGCCTGGAGTCGGTGCGGCTGCTGCGCGAGCTGGGCGTGATCGCGGCGATCGGGCACACCGACGCGGACTACGAGGTGACCCGGGAGGCCATCGAGGCCGGTGCGAGCGTGGCGACTCACCT
Organism: Streptomyces sp. ACA25; assembly: GCF_028200735.1. GTDB lineage: Bacteria > Actinomycetota > Actinomycetes > Streptomycetales > Streptomycetaceae > Streptomyces. The sequence continues at coordinate 162,295 of NZ_JAQKPV010000005.1, read as the reverse complement.
GTTCAACGCCATGCCGCCGCTCGCCCACCGCGCCCCGGGGCCCATCCCGGCGCTGCTCGAGGACGAACGGATCACCATCGAGTTGATCAATGACGGCACCCATCTGCACCCGGCCGTGCTGGGCCTGGCCTTCCGCGACGCGGGCCCGCGGCGGGTCGCCTTCATCACCGACGCCATGGGCGCGGCCGGGATGGGCGACGGCGTCTACCCGCTCGGACCGATGAAGGTCGAGGTCACCGAGGGGGTGGCACGGCTCGTCGAGGGCGGCTCCATCGCGGGCTCCACCCTTACCCTGGACGACGCCTTCCGGCGGGCGGTGGCCGTGGACGGCCTGCCGGTGACCGACGCGGTGCAGGCCCTGTCCACCACGCCCGCCCGGGTACTCGGTCTGGCCGACTCCGTCGGCTCGATCGAGGCCGGGAAGGACGCCGACCTGGTGGTGCTCGACGAGGCCCACCGGATCGCCGGGGTCATGCGCAAGGGCGAGTGGCTGAGCGGGCCACCGCTCAGCCCCGCGGTGTGACGGGGCGGGCGAACGCGGACCTCCCCTGCCCGCCCCGTACCCGCTCCCGCGGCGGACGGGTGCGGGCGGGCGGGCAGGGGCGCCCGCGGCGCGTCAGCCGGCCCAGCCCGGCGGGTCGTCCACCTCGGTGATCTCTATCTTGTCCACCAGCACGTCGCACTTGTCCTCGGTGCCGCAGCCCAGGTGGATGACGTTCTCCCCCTCCTGCAGGCTGACCAGCTTCCAGGTGCTGTACCAGTTCCGTTTCGACGCGTCGCCGACGTAGTCCTTGAAGTTGATCGGGTCGGTGCGGGCGTCGGTGTCGGAGTTCACCGCGAAGCTCATCAGCTGATCGTCGGCCACCGAGTAGCCGAAGTAGAGGCGGTACTCGCCGGGCGGGCCGTCGAAGTCGAAGTACCAGCTGGCCATTGCTCCCGGGTTGTCCATCTCCGCGAGGTACGTGCCGTCGTCGGACCGGGCACCTTCCACGTGGCCGCTGCCGAGCTGCACGCCGTTCGTGCGGTCGAGCTCGGCGAGTACCGCTTCCGGGTACGCGAACTCGTCCTCGTCCTCGTCCTCTTCGTCCTCGTCGTCGTCCTCGTCGTCCTGATCCTGGTCGTCGGTGTCCTCGTCCTGGTCGTCGTCGACCCCGGCGCTCGCCCCGGAGTTGTCGATCGCCGAGTCGTCCGCACCGTTGTTGCTGAACAGGATCGCGGCACCCACCCCGAGCACCACTGCGGTGACGACCGCGATCGCACCGATCAGCAGGCCGTTGCGCCGCGGTTCGGGCCCGCCGTCACCGGTACCGTTGCCGGCGCCCTTGCCGTACGGGCCGTAGCCGCCCGGGCCGCCCGGCTGCGTCTCCGGGGCCCCGTAGTGCGTGTCGGGCTGCTGAGCCTGCCGGCCCTGGCTCTGCGGGTAGCCGTAGCCGCCCTGCTGGCCGCCGTAGCTGCGCTCCCCGACCGGCCGGACCTGGTGGTACGAGGCAGGCGGAACAGGCGCTGCCGCCTGGCCGTCCTCCTGCCGGTAGAGGTAGCCGAAAGGGTCGTCGCCTCCCTCAGGCGACGTGCCCGTGCCGTTGTTCCCCGAGCTCATCCGGTGCGCTCCTCACAGTGATCCCCACCCTCGTCCTACGAGGCTGAGCCTACCCCGTTCGGCGGAACGCCCGGCGCCCTCCTGACGGGGATCAGCTTGCTCTGCGCCGCCCCTGGGACCGGGACCGCTTCTCCAGGTACATCCGCTGATCGGCCGACTCCAGCACGCCCTCGGTGGTCATGCCGCAGGCCGCCCAGCCGATACCGAAGCTGGCTCCGACCCGGACGGCCCGGCCCTCGACCCGGATCGGCGGAATGATCGCGTTGCGCAGCCGGACCGCGAGGTCGGCCGCCTCCGTCTCGCCGAGACCGTCCGCGAGGACCACGAACTCGTCCCCGCCGAGCCGCGCGACGGTGTCGTTGTCCCGCACCGCCCGGGCGAGCCGCTGGGCCACCTCCTGGAGCACCGTGTCGCCGCAGCTGTGCCCGAAGCGGTCGTTGATCGATTTGAAGCCGTCGAGGTCGCAGAACAGGACGGCGAGGCCCTTGCCCTCACCGCCGGGATCCTCCGGGGACCGGACATGCTCATGATGGTCGTAGGGGAGCGGAGGCGGAGTACCGAACCCGTCGAAGACGTCCGTGGCCCGGCGGGCGGGGCGCTCGGTGCCCGGCCGGTCGCATATTCGGCTGCCGAGCCGGGTGCGCAGCTCCGCGCTGTTGGGCAGCCCGGTCAGCGAATCGTGGCTGGCCCGGTGGGCAAGTGCCAGCTCATGGCGCTTGCGCTCCTCGATGTCCTCAACATGCGTGAGCAGGTACTGCGGACCGTCCGCGGCGTCTGCCACGACGGAGTTGCGCACCGAGACCCACACATAGGAACCGTCCCGCCGGGCCAGCCGCAGCTCGGCCCGGCCTCCCTCGGCCGAGGTCCGCAACAGCACCAGCGTGTCCTCGGGGTGCACCAGATCGGTGAAGCTGTACCGGCGGAGCACGGCGGCGGGCCGGTCGAGCAGCCGGCACAGGGCGTCGTTGGTGCGGGTCAGCCGACCGTTGTACTCACCACCGACCTCGGCGATGGCCATCCCGCTGGGGGCGTATTCGAAAGCCTGTCGGAAACTCTCCTCGCTGGCCTTGAGCGCCTGCTGTTCACGTTCGAGCCGCACGAGTGCCCGCTGCATGTTCCCGCGCAACCGGGCGTTGCTGATGGCGATGGCGGCCTGGGACGCGTAGAGCTGGAGCGCTTCGCGGCCCCAGGCGCCGGGACGGCGGCCGTTGCGCGGCTTGTCGACGGCGAGTACGGCCAGCAGTTCGCCGTCGGAGGCGTGCATGGGGGCGTAGAGGCGGTCCATCGGGTGCCACTCGTCCGGGTAGCGCGGGGCAGGGCCGGTGGCGTGCCACTGCGGGACGTCGTCGTGGTCGAGGACCCAGCCCTCGGTGTAGGGGATGAAACGGAGCCGGTCCCAGTGCTCGCCCATCGCCAGGCGTCTCTCCCAGGACGTGCGGGACCCGCGGCGGCCGGCCAAGCTGGCCTCCGCCTCAGCGCTGCCGGCCACAGCGGCGACCAGCAGGTCTCCGTCCGGGCAGACGAGATTCACCGCGGCGAGCTCGAATTCGAGCGCCTCCACCGCTCCGTCGGCGATGGTCTGCAGGGTCGCCGCCATGCTCCGCGCGGTGCTGAGCCTCGCCACAGCCTGGTGCAGCTCACGCAGCGAGGCCAGTCGGACGTACGGCTCCGTCTCCGTCTCCGTTTCCATCACTCCCCCAGGCCGAATGCACGTGCAGATACACAGGCCACTGAATCACAGGGAGCTGACCGTTAGGTACACAGGGTCAACGATTCCTTCTCACCTGTGACTCATGTCACAGCAACCTCGGGCTGGTTCGCTCGTCGTGGAGCCCCTGCAACAGTCTGCGACCGTGGCCCGATGCGCCCGGCGGGCGCAGCGGATAGCGTTCCTGGTGTGTCTTCCAGGACTGAGCAGACCCAGCCACCCACCCGGGCCGGGAACACCGACTCCCCGCGGGCTCCCGCCCCGGCGAGCGGGGACCAGGGAGTGAGCGAGGGCGCCTTCCGTGACGCGATGGCCCGGCTGGCCGCCGGGGTGGTGCTCGTCACCGCCTTCGACGAGGAGGACGGCCCGCGCGGTGCCCCGGCAGGCATGACCGCGACCGCGTTCCTGTCCGTGTCGCTGGATCCACCGCTCGTCCTGGTCAGCGTACGCACCGGCTCCCGGATGGACGAGCTGCTCGAACGGCAGCCCCTGTGGGCCGCGTCCCTGCTGTCCGGGGAACAGCGGACGACGGCCGGCCGGTTCGCGATGAAGGGCAGGCTCAGCGACCGGCTGCTGTTCCAGGAGGTGGCGCACACCCTCGGGGAGATCTCCGGGGCGCCGCTACTGGACCGCGCGCTGACCACGGTGGAGTGCCGCACCGAGCAGCGGGTCGCGGCCGGTGATCACACCCTGGTGGTGGCCCACGTCCTCCGGGTCGGCCTGCCCTCCCCGGACGGCAGCCCGCTCACCTACTTCCGGGGCCGGTACCGCGCACTCGGCTGACCCGCCCGCCTTGCCCGCACGCCCGCACCTGACGAGTGCGCGGACGGAAAACGTCAGTCCCAGCCGCGGCCCGTGCGGCCCTTCTTCACATCGGCACGGCGCTTCTTCTCCGTCAGCCGGCGCTCGTTGAGACCGCGAGAGATCTTGCGGACCTGCCGCCGCTTCGGGGGCGGCGCCGTGGCTTCCGCCAGCAGCGCGGCCATCCGGGCCGCCGCTGTCTCCCGGTTGCGCCACTGGGAACGGTGCTCACCGGCCCGCACCACCAGCACGCCGTCCACCAGGCGTTCGCCGAGCCGCTCCAGGGCCCGTTCCCGCCACACAGCGGGCAGCGACTCCGTGGCGGCCACGTCGAAGCGCAGCTCCACCTTGGTGTCCGTGGTGTTCACGTGCTGACCGCCGGGCCCCGAGCCGCGCATGAATCGCCAATGAAGCTCGGCCTCCGGCAGGACGACCGAGCCACGGATGACGTAAGGACCGGGCATACCTGCCATCGTCCCTCCTCCCACCGCTCCGCCGCACCCCCATTTGTGCGGCATCCGGTCGTGCGGAACGGCGCGGCACCGTGCCGCGTTATCCCGTGCAAGGGTGTTCCCGCCCACTTCCTCACCAGGAAACCGGGGCCAGGAGCCAACGCGAAGAGGGGTATTACATGGGTGTGAGCCTGACCAAGGGCGGAAATGTCTCGCTGACCAAGGAGGCGCCGGGCCTGACCGCCGTCACCGTCGGTCTCGGCTGGGACGTCCGCACGACGACCGGCGCGGACTTCGACCTGGACGCCAGCGCCATCGCACTGGACGCCGGCGGCAAGGCCGTCTCGGACCGCCACTTCATCTTCTACAACAACCTGATCTCCCCCGACCAGGCCATCCAGCACGCAGGTGACAACCTCACCGGCGAAGGCGAAGGCGACGACGAGGAGATCCGGGTCTTCCTCGACGGGCTGCCCGCCGAGGTCGACCGGGTCGTCATCCCCGTCTCGATCCACAGCGCCGACGAGCGCGGCCAGAACTTCGGCCAGGTACGGAACGCCTACATCCGCGTCACCAACCAGACGGGCGGCGCCGAGATCGCCCGCTACGACCTGTCCGAGGACGCTTCCACCGAGACCGCCATGGTCTTCGGCGAGCTGTACCGCAGCGGCGGCGGCTGGTCGTTCCGCGCGGTCGGCCAGGGCTACGCCTCCGGCCTGGTGGGCATCGCCCAGGACTTCGGCGTCAACGTCTGAGACAACGCCGTCCGCAGCGGAAGACCCCCCACCTGCCGTCGGGGGGTCTTCTCCTTTCACGGATACGGCGGACCCGGATATGCGGGCGCGCCTCAGAACGCGAAAGCGGAGGTGTCGAGCTCGAAGCCCAGGGGGTCCGGCAGCGCGATCTTCCCGGAGAACTGCACCGAATCCTCCCGGCCGTACCGGCCCTCGGCCGGCTCGCCGTACACGGTGACCGTCCCGGCCTTCCGGTCCACCAGCAGATAGCAGGGCACCCCCGCCCGGGCGTACCCCCGCAGCTTCTTCCCCCGGTCGTTGTCCCCCGTGGAGGGTGACGTCACCTCGCCGACCAGGACGACGGGAGCCGGGTCGTGATACTCCTCGGGACTGGAGAAACTTCCCTCCGGAGCGATCACCAGGTCCGGGACGGCCTTCCCGACCGGTGAGGAACCGGGCAGCCGCAGGCCGATGCCGGTGAAGGTGAGCAAGGCACCGTCCCGGCTGCGCCGAACAGCCTGCCGCACCAGGTGCGACACAATCGTCTCGTGCTCGCCGTTTGCCGGTGGAACCACGTGGATGTCCCCTTCGATCAATTCCACGCGCCACCCCTCCGGTGCTGCCGCGCTCAGCTCTTCGAAGGCGTACTCCACCATTGCGGCCATGGCCTGCGCATCAGTGGCCGTGTCCGGCTCACGCTCAGGTGCTGTCAGTGTCACGGCGGACCTCCTTCGTGCGAAGCGACACTCTCAGAGTAGGACGGTCTCTGTCCCCGCAGGAGCGACCGGCCCACCCGAACGTGTGAGGAGGCGCCCTCCGGGCCACGGGAGCGACGCCGGGGAGAGCGGTGGCTGCCCCACGTGCCACCATCGGGTCCGTGCTCGACATCGGCTACGCCCTCTCCTCCCGCTTCCCCGACCCCCCGCAGACGGACTACCGCGCCGCTGATGTGCGGGCGCTGCGGCACGACCTGTTCTGCGGGGACGTGTACCTCGCCGACACCCGGGCCGACCGGGAGCTGGCCACCCGGTGGAGCTGGGTCCCGGTACTGGACTTCGCCTGGGCCCTGTGCGACATCGCCGAACAGCTCGACCGGGATCCGCTCGGCAGCCGGGCCGCACGCCCCCAGCACGCCGAGCTGGACTTCACCGAATCCACCGATCGCCTGCGGTTCACCCGCCGCTTCGGCCACGTGGACATCGCCGCCGACTGGCAGCGGGACGCTGAACCCCCGCTCACCTTTCCGCACTCCGAGCTGCGCCGGGAGGCCCGCGACTTCCTGCACGACCTGCTCGCGGACCTGACGGACATACACGAAGGGCTGGGTGACAACCCGGCGCTGTGGCAGCTCCAGTCCCGCTTCCCCCGGGTCTGACACCTCCGCGGCACCTCACTTCGCGGGCACCGGGCGGGCTTCGGGAAGCGGGCGGGCTCGCGGGCACCGGGCGGGCTTCGGGAAGCGGGCGGACTCGCGGGCACCACGGTCAGGAGACCTCCGCGGACCGGGAGACCACCCGCACCCCCACGTGCGCGGCGAACGCGGGTGCCAGATCCAGCAACTGGGCGGGGGTGATCACCGCACCCGCCAGCCGGTCCACCCCGCGGGCGATCTCCAGCCCGGAAGTGCCGCGCAGGTCCACGTCCCGCAGCGTCGCCCGGGTGAAGTCGGCCCCGCGCAGCTCGCAGCCCTCGAAGGACACCCGCTCCAGCTCCGCCCCGCCGAAGTCCGGCTCAACGAGCACACAGCCACGGAAGGCCACATCCGTCAGCCGCGCGCCACGCAGATTGAGGTAGTCGATCTTTCCGCCGCGCCACAGCACCCGGCGCAGATGCGCACCGTGCAGCTGGAGCCCGCCGAAGCGGACCTCGCCGAGCACCACATCCCGCAGGGTGGCGTCGCCCAGTGCCGCTCCCGCGCCCCGCACGTCCTCCAGCACGCTGTCCAGGATCCGGGCCCGGCCGAGCCGGGCGTCGTCCCAGACGCATCCGCGAAACGCGCAGTCCAGGAACGTCGCCCCGGCTGCCTCAGCGCCGGCCAGGTCGAGACCCGCGAACTCCACCCCGTCGTAATCACCCTCCGGCTCGAGCCCGGATCCGTCGTGCGCGCGCAGCGGCGGGAGCGAGACGTCGGGAAGCCGGACCGGGGCGACCTGATCCGGGCGGATTCCGCGGGACGGAGTACGGCGTGGTGTCATCCGCCCATCCTTCCGCCGGGCACTGACAGCCCCGGTCCGGGCGCGCCCCCGATGCCGGCCGGGTACAGCAGGCGAGCACTGCCTCCGCACCGCCGTCCGGAGCGTCCGCCCCCGTCAGCAAGGCACCCGGCAACCGGGCCGGGCCGGCGGCGACGGGCCCACCGCACACGGCGAACGGCTCACGGGGTGGCCAGTGGCCGCCTGGCGTTCAGATCCTCCACCCCCTCGTACTGCGCCGCGTCCGCCTCCTTCTCCGGCTCCAGGAGAAATGCCGTGTAGAAGACCTTGCCCCGCACGGACTCGGGGTCGGAGAGGACCACGGAGGCGGGCAGCGGATCATCGAGGCACTCAGGGAGGCACCAGGTCCCGCTGACCGCCCCGGTCCCCACCGCCCGCTTCGTGTCCCAGCGCTCCCAGGTGAGGTCGCTGATCGTGGTGAACTCCGAGAGCACCAGGGTCCGCGGGCTGCGCTCGGCAGAGCCTTCGGTGTTCTCCTCACCGTAGAAGTTCAGCACGTGGGGAGCGTCCGGCTCGGCGGGCCGGGCGGACAGCGACGGCTTCGGAGCACCGGTCGGCGTCACCTCGCCGGGCTCGTTCCCCGCCCCCTCCCCCGGATCAGCGGGCCCCGGTGGCTCCCCGGAGGGTTCGCCCTCCTCGCCCGGCCCACCGGCCTCGGCCTCGGCCTCCTCCTCCGGGCCCTGCGACCCGGTGTCCTCCGCCGGCCCGGTCGTCCCGCCCTCGGCGGTCTCCTCTGCGGCGTCGTCCCGGGCGCTGTCGTCGCCGGGTCCGCAGCCCAGTGTTCCCAGTCCGAGCGCGACCGCTCCCAGCAGCGCCACCGCCCGGGGCATCCGCTGCCGCCGCGCCTTCTTGCCTGTCACCATCACCGTCTCCTTCTGCCGAGATTCCGGCCCTCACCGTTCCGACCGTAGACAGCGGACCCCTCGAAGACCCTGCGGACAGGTGACAGCCGACCATCAAAACGTGTGTTCCCGCCGCCTCCGCAAGGTCTCCCGGCAGGGCCGGAACGGACTCCGGTCACCTGTCGTATCCCCCCGCACACGCAGTGCATGCACCGGGCGGCGGGGGTACCCGCGCCTCGATGACACCCCCGCGCACCGGGGACGCCACCCGCGTACCCTCCGGAAGTGCGGTGGGCACACCGCCTGCACGACCGAACGGAGGCGTCATGGCACAGAGGACACGCTTCGCCCCGGACCGGGGCCTGACCGGCCGCATGGTGACCACCATGTTCCTCATCGGGCTGCTGTACGTGGTCTTCGTCGGTGCACTGATGGCTCTGATGCCGGACGCCTGGCTTCTCGTCCTGCTCTTCGCCGGCGGTCTTTTTGTCGCCCAGTTCTGGTTCAGCGACAAGATCGCCGCGTACTCGCTGGGCGCGCGCGAGGTGACTCCGCAGCAGGCACCCGAGCTGCACGGCGCGGTGGACCGGCTGTGCGCCCTGGCCGACATGGAGAAGCCGCGGGTCGCCATCGCGGACAGCGACGTGCCCAATGCCTTCGCCACCGGACGGAACAAGCGCAACTCCCTGGTCTGTGTGACCACCGGCCTGATGCGCCGGGTGGAACGCGAGGAGCTGGAGGGCGTACTCGCCCATGAGCTGTCCCACGTCGCCCACCGGGATGTCGCCGTGATGACCATCGCCTCGTTCCTCGGCGTGCTGGCCGGCACCATCACCCGCTTCGCCCTGTGGAGCGGACTCGCCCGCGGGGGCCGCGGCAACAACGGAGCGCTGCTCCTGCTCATCCCCCTCATCAGCGCGGCCGTCTACGTGATCAGCTTCCTCCTGACCCGGCTGCTGTCCCGCTACCGCGAACTGTCCGCGGACCGGGCCGCCGCCCTCCTGACCGGGCGCCCCGCCGCGCTCGCCTCCGCACTCACGAAGATCAGCGGGGAGATGGCCCGGATCCCCACCCGGGATCTGCGCCGCGCCGAGCCGTTCAACGCCTTCTTCTTCGCCCCCGCCTTCTCGAGCCGCCACAGCATCGAGAGCGTGCTCTCCTCCCACCCCCCGCTGGAGCGACGGCTGGACCAGCTGGGCCGCATCAGCGCCGAGCTCGGCCGCCCCTGACCCGCCCGACCCAGCGCCGCGCCGGCCCCTCCTCCCGGCCGACCACGCCCGTCCTCCCCCGGCACCACGCCTTCCGTCCCTCCGCTGCTCCGTCCCGGCCGGCTCCCGGCCCGGTCCGCCGTCCTGAGAAGGAGTCCGCCCCCATGGGCATCCTGTCCGCCATCTTCGGCCGCTCGAAGCCGGTCCGCCCCGACCTCGACCAGCTCTTCGCGCTGCCCTCCGCCGCAGTGACCCTGCAGGCGGCCACCGAGTTCACCCCCGCCGGCCTGGGCTCGGTCTGCTTCGCCAGCGTCGAGGGCGGCGCCTTCACCCGGCTGCGGCAGGAGGTCGAGGCACTCGTCGAGGTCGAGTTCAGCAAGGACAAGTACGGCTACACCTGGCTGCTCTGCCGCCGCCCCGAGGAGGACCCGGCCGCGCTGGTCACTGACCTGCACGCCATCAACAGCACCCTCAAGGACGCGGGATTCGGCCCGCAGCTGCTGTGCTCCCTGATGACCTTCCGGGGCGCGGAGTCCCAGCCCCTGGCGCTCGTCTACCTGTACAAGCGCGGCACCTTCTACCCCTTCGCGCCCCTTCCCGGCCGGCAGGAGAAGCGTGACAACGCGCTGGAACTGCAGATCAGGGCCACGCTCTCGGACGACCTCCGCATCGAGAGCGACCTCACGCGCTGGTTCCCGGTCTGGGGCGCCCCCGGCCTGTGACCCGTACGCCGGAGCCAGAGCGGAGCACGGAGGGACAACCGCCTGTCGGCGGCGCTCAGGGCGGTGGCTGAACGCCCGGCGGACGCCTGTCGTTCAGCCAGACTGGGCCGCATGGAATTCTTCACGTCGTACGACGGAACCAAGCTCGCCTACCACCTGGCCGGGGACGGCCCGTCCGTGGTCTGTCTGCCCGGAGGGCCGATGCGCGCGGCCGCCTATCTCGGCGACCTCGGCGGGCTGTCCGCGCAACATCAGTTGATCACGCTGGATCTTCGGGGCACCGGGCAGTCTGCACAGCCGGAGGACCCCGGCACCTTCCGCTGCGACCGGCTCGTCGACGACGTGGAAGCCCTGCGTGAGCACCTCGGCCTCGACCGGATGAACCTGCTCGGGCATTCAGCAGGCGCGAGTCTGGCAGCGCTGTACACGAGCCGCCATCCCGAACGCGTCAGCAGGCTCGCGCTGATCACGCCGAGTGTCATGGCTGTCGGCCTGACCATCAGCGGTGACGACCGGCTCGATACCGCGAGGTCCCGCCGGGGCAAACCCTGGTTCCCCGCCGCGTTCGCGGCCCTGGAAGCGATCGTCGCGGGAAAGGCAACGCCAGACTCCTGGCGGGCAATCGCACCGTTTCACTACGGCCGCTGGGACGAGGCGGCCCGAGCCCACCGGGCCGATGGGGACAAGCAGAAGAATACGGAGGCCGCGACGGCCTTCACCGCCGATGGCGCCTTCGACCCGGGCGCCACTCGGGCAGCACTCGCACAGTTCGCGTCCCCAGTCCTGCTGATCGCAGGAGATGCCGATCCGGCAGCTCCTCCTCGCGCGGTGGCTGAGTTCGCTGAACTGTTTCCGCACGCCGAGCTGGTCGTACAGCCGAGGGCCGGACACTTCCCATGGCTCGACGACGCGGACCGGTTCGTCACGACCAGCACGGCTTTCCTGGGAGGCGACCATGTGCCGGATCCGTCGTTGTGACCTCAGCCGACGTTGAGACGAGGAGACACACCAAGCGGCCCTCAGGCAGGGACAGCGAAAGCACCGGAGCTACGCGCAGTGCTGTTCGGCGTACCGGTCGAGGGCGACGGTGGGAATCTTGGTCACTCCGTCTTCGGGACTGTCGGACCAAATGGGCCTCTTGTCGGCCCAGCCGTTCTCCGCGGCCCACATGGTGGCGGGCCCGTTGACGCTGTAGGTGATGCCGTCGTGGGTGAACAGGACCGCCAGGCTGCCGGGTACTTCCTCACAACTGAGGAGGCCCACGTCGACCGTGAAGGGCCATTCGTCGCCGAAGTCGGCCCGGGTGACGTGCAAGCCCGTGTCCTGGGGGGTGCTCCCGCCGGAGCAGGCTGCCACCATGACCAGCAGCGCGCCGGTAGTGAGCACGGCGGCGCAGTATCGGTTCGTCATGGGCGCACGGTGGCGCAACGGTGGCAGCCTACGCGGCAGCATCAACGCACTGTGATGAAGCTGTAACCGAGCACATTCGTGGATGACGGGTACCCCATGGAGGGTATTCCTGAGAGCCGCCTGTCGGATTCGAACCGACGACCTGCTGTTTACAAGACAGCTGCTCTGACCAGGCTGAGCTAAGGCGGCGAAGCCCCGTTGCCGCACGGTGCGCCCGCGCGGCCAGAAGGCCCGAACCAGCGTACATGAGGGCAGCTTTCTGCAACGGCCCGGAGGGGTGACCGCTCCTCTGGCACCTACCTGCCGCCCTTCCGCAAGCGGGCATACCGGCACGAGGCCCCCGGGCGCGGCGCAGCGGAAGGTCTCCGGTGCGGGCTCACGGGGGTCGGCGGCTCGTCGCCTCCGTGAAACCCACCGGTCACGCACAGTTTCCCCTGTTGCGGGCTGATGACAGGAGCACGGCTTTCGGGTTAGGTTCACGGAGCGTCCACACCTGTGGACCTTCCACCTTCCTACTCGGATCGTCCGGCACGTTCCTGCCGGTAGAAGGAGTGCAGCAGCATGGCTTCCGTCACGTTCGACAAGGCGACCCGGATCTATCCGGGCTCGGAGAAGCCCGCCGTCGACCAGCTCGAGATCGCGATCGAGGACGGCGAATTCCTCGTCCTCGTCGGCCCCTCCGGCTGCGGAAAGTCCACCTCCCTGCGGATGCTCGCGGGCCTGGAGGACGTCAACGGCGGTGCGATCCGCATCGGTGACCGGGATGTCACTCACCTGCCTCCCAAGGACCGGGACATCGCGATGGTGTTCCAGAACTACGCGCTGTACCCGCACATGACCGTCGCGCAGAACATGGGCTTCGCGCTCAAGATCGCCGGCATCAACAAGACCGACATCCGCGCCAAGGTCGAGGAAGCCGCGAAGATCCTGGACCTCACCGAGTACCTGGACCGGAAGCCGAAGGCGCTCTCCGGTGGTCAGCGGCAGCGTGTCGCGATGGGCCGCGCCATCGTCCGTGAGCCCCAGGTCTTCCTCATGGACGAGCCGCTGTCGAACCTCGACGCCAAGCTCCGCGTCCAGACCCGTACCCAGATCGCCGGGCTCCAGCGGCGCCTGGGCGTCACCACCGTGTACGTCACCCACGACCAGGTCGAGGCCATGACCATGGGCGACCGGGTGGCGGTGCTGAAGGACGGCCTGCTGCAGCAGGTCGACTCCCCGCGGAACATGTACGACAGGCCGGCGAACCTCTTCGTCGCGGGCTTCATCGGCTCCCCGGCGATGAACCTCATCGAGGCACCGATCACCGACGGCGGTGTGAAGTTCGGCAACAGCGTCGTCCCGATCGAGCGCTCCGCCCTCACCGAGGCGCAGGGCAAGGGCGACACCCACGTGGTGGTCGGCTGCCGCCCCGAGCACTTCGACATCGTGGAGACCACCGGCGCCCCGAGCCTGGCCAAGGACGACCCGACCGACGCGGCGGGCCTCCCCGTCCAGGTCAACGTCGTCGAGGAGCTCGGTGCGGACGGCTACGTCTACGGCACCTCCGATGTGGACGGCGAGACGAAGGACCTGGTCATCCGCGTGGGTGGCCGCCAGATCCCGGAGAAGGGCGCCACGCTGCACGTGGTCCCGCGCCCGGGTGAGGTGCACGTGTTCGCCGCCAGCAGCGGTGAGCGTCTCAGCGGCTGACCTCTCGGCAACCGCCCTCAGCGCACGACTCGGCGGGCCGCGCCCCCTCGTCCCCGGACGACGGAGCGCGGCCCGCCGCCATGTGCTTCGGGGCCGGTGCCGGTGGCGGCACCCACGCCCCCACGCTCGTCAACAGGACCGGAACCGATCTCCCCCTGCTGGGCGTTTTCGACCCCCCTCCGTCAACACCACGACACAGAAACGCCGTTCACTGTCGCTCGTGCGAGTGACCAGGAGTCTCTCCACCACTACTCTTCGCTACGATCGTGCTGGCGTCCAGCCCATCCAGATCACCATCCCGCGAGGAACACCCAGTGAATCAGGCAGTCCAGCGCATCGGCAGAAGCTTCGCCCTCGTCATCCCTGTGGTCCTGGTGCTGTCCGGGACACTTGCCGTCGCCCAGGTTCCGTGGGCCGCACCACCTTCCGGCACTCAGGTGGTGGCCACCGCCGAGCGGCTGCACGACGAGCAGGCCGCGCAGCGGGCCCCCGAAGAGGTGCTGCACGACGAACTGGTCGCCGAGCTCCACACGGACGGCCCGGACGCGGCCCTGAGTTCGCTTCAGGTGGCCATGCACCACGATCCGTCGCTCGCCGACCACTGCCCGGAGATCGCCCGATCGCTGGGCCGGGCAACGGTGGCGAAGTACGGCAGTGCGGAGCGGGCCCAGGAACACGCTCGCCCGGTGTGTGACACCTCGTTCGCAACCGGCGTCGCCGAGTCCCCCTGACCCACGTACGCTGCGGACATGACTGATGTCCCGCAGCCCACGCAGGCCGTGGTTCTGGCCGGCGGCCAGGGTTCCCGCCTCCGCCCGTACACCGACGACCGGCCCAAGCCGATGGTCGAAATCCCCGGCACCGGGACGCCGATCATCGGCCACCAGCTGGCCTGGCTGGCCTCGGAGGGCGTCACGGATGCCGTGATCTCCTGCGGCCACCTCGCCGAAGTCCTGCAGGACTGGCTCGCCGCAGCGGAACTGCCGCTGCGCGTGCGGACCGTGGTGGAGACGGAGCCTCTCGGCCGGGGCGGCGGACTGAAGTTCGCCGCCGCCGCGCTGCCCCGCCCCGAGGAAGCGTGGTTCGCCACCAACGGGGACATCTGGACCCGCTTCTCACTGCGCGAGATGGCCGACTTCCATGCCGAACGGGACGCCACCGCCACGATCGCGCTGGCCCGTCCCCGGATTCCCTGGGGAGCCGTCGAGACCAACGAGTTCGGGCAGGTCCTGGACTTCATCGAGGCACCCCCCTCGCCGTATCTGATCAACGCCGGGATCTACGTCTTCACGCCGGAGTTCACCGAGCTTCTGCCGCCTCGCGGAGACCACGAGCGCACCACATTCCCCCGGCTCGCCCGGGAACGGCGCCTGGCCGGCTTCCCGTTGCCGCAAGGGGCCTTCTGGCGCGCGATCGACACCGTCAAGGACCTGACCGAGGCCGCCAAGGAGCTGGACACCCACCCGAAGGACTGACCCGGAACCGGCGCCGCGAATGGCAGCCGCGGGAAAGCAGCGGCCGGACCACCGGGCAGCACGGCACAGCGGACAGCACCGCGGCCCACGCGTTCTCGCGTGGGCCGCGGTGCTGTCGGGCGGGGCGCCCGGCGGGGCCGGCGGGTGCCCGACACGTCTCACGCTCCGAGTACCCCGCCTAACCCAGCAGCCCCCCGATCGGGTTACGGCTGCCGCTGTCACCCCCGCTTCCGTCCTCTGCCGGACCGTCGTCGACGGTCGCGGACTCCTCGCCCCCTGCCGCTCCACCCGGACTGCCGCCTCCGGTGCCCGGAGGGGGCGGAGCGGGGGGCGCCGAGCGCTCCGGTGGGAGTGCGGGCTGCTGCTGCGGGACCTGCACGGTCTGCTCGGGCTCGGGCGCACGCTCCGTCGGACCCTCCGTCGCCCCGGCGGACTCCCGCCCCTCCGCCGCACCACGCTCCTCCGCGGAAGGTGCCGCGGTCTCCTCCGCAGGAGCGTCCTCACCGTCCGGACCCACGGTGGGGGCCGTCGCCTCGTCGGCTTCCTCGTCGGCGCTGTCGGGCAGCAGTTCGCCGGGCAGGCTGTTGCGCGGCAGCTCGCCGGGGCGGGTGCTGCTGGGGTAGTAGGCGGACCGCACCGCGCCGCCCAGCACGGATCCGATCAGCAGGGCCAGGCCCACCAGCACCGTCGCCAGCACCAGGCCGCGGCGCAGAACCCGGCGGCGCAGACCGGCCAGTGGGGCCCTCGGGCCGAGAGTGCGCCACGCCTCGCTCGCCAGCCGGGCGTCCAGCGAGTACGCGGGGGCTCCGGCGATGATGAGCGGGCTCCACGCGGCCAGCAGGATGAGGTCCGGCATGTCGTACGCCGGTCCCTGCCCGCTCACCGTCATCAGCAGAGCCAGGGACAGCAGCGCGCCGAGAGCCGCGCCGAAGCGCTGCCACAGTCCGCAGATCGTCAGGACGCCGACGATGATCTGGACGAAGGCGACGGTCAGGCCTGCGCCGACCGGATGGGAGAGCGCCCAGTCGTGCAGCGGGGCAGCCGGGGCCCACGGCTCGAGCGAGGAGAGCCAGGTGACCATCGAGCCGCGCTCGCCGCCGTCGAAGTAGACGGGGTCGGTCAGCTTGCCCATGCCGGCGTAGAGGGACATGGTGCCCAGCAGGATGCGCAGCGGCAGCAGGACGATGCCGAGGTTCAGCCCGCGGCCGGGGTAGTAGGCGTGCCGGCCGTCCGGCCGGCGGACCTCCTCCGCCCGCCCGTCGTCATATCCGGTTTCCAGGTCCTCGCGGGTGTCGTCCTCCGTGCCGGGCCAGTCGTCGTGGTCGTCGTGGAGGCCATGGTCCGGGTGATCGCCGCGGTGGACACCGGGACCGGCCAGGCCGCCACCGGAGGCAGGAGCGGGCGGGAGCAGCCCTGCGCCTCCCGGCACGCGGAGCACCTGGGTCGTCTCCGAGGACTCCGGCTCCCGCCGCGCCCCGCCGGCCGGTACGGCGAGGGCCGCCCCGCCCCGCGGCAGCAGCTGTGTAGTGGTGGCGTCCGGGTCATCGGCGGGCAGGGCCGCGGCCTGCACGGCCCGCAGCAGCGCCGTCGCCGCGGCGTCCCCGGGGGCGGCCCGGCCGCTCCACACCACCGGCCTTCGGCGCCGCGGCACCACGGCCGGGGGCGCGGCGCCGCCCGCCATGGCCGGGACGCGCGGCAGCACCGCGGTGGGGGTACGGAGCGGGGTCCGCTCCATGACGAGGCGGCTCACCGGGGGCGGGGTGGCGAACTGCACGCGGAAGCTGACGTGGTTGACGATGACCTGAGCGGGATCGCAGGGCACCTTTACCGTACTGAGCACCGTCTCGTCATCGGAGAATCCACGCGGGGTCCCTCCAGGGGTGGCGCGGGGTGTTCGTGTGTCCACACTCCTCTAACCGAGTGACGGCGGCGGAGGACACTGCCTCTCCCCGACAAATCTGTCCGCGACCCGTCAATCCGCCCGGGCGGGCCCGCCGGCAGGCCTTCGGAACCGTGTCGGGCGGCAGGGCGGCAGGGCACGGGACAACAACGAGCGGTGCCGCCCCTTCCAGCGAAGGAGCGGCACCGGACAGCCGTCACCGACGGCCGGGTCGGACCGGGATCACCAGTGGACGACGACCTTGTCACCCTCGCGGACCGCGTCGAAGAGGTTTTCGATCGCCGCCCGGTCCCGGACGTTGACGCAGCCGTAGGAGCCACCGCTGTAGCCGTTGGCCGCGAAGTTCTCCGAGTAGTGCACGGCTTGGCCGCCGTCGAAGAACAGCGCGAACGGCATCGGCGAGTCGTAGATCGTCGAGTGATGGTCCCGGGACTTCCAGTACACCGAGAACTGACCCTCCCGGGTCGGATACTCCTCGGTGCCGAAGCGCACGTCCATGGTGGACTGCACTGTGCCGTCGATCACCCAGGACAGCGTGTTGGTGCTCTTGGAGATGCACAGCGCCCGCCCGGTCATGCAGCGCTTGTCCAGGCCCTCGGGCGTGGCCTTCTCCACTTCGGGCACCTCGACCGGCACGAACTTCTCGTCCCGTGTCGGCGTGCGGGTCGCACCCTTGAGCTTCGTCCAGGTGTCGTCGTACACCGTCCCGGAGACCTCGAGACCGGCCGCCCGCTGGTAACGCTCCACCGCGGACTTGGTGACGTTGCCGTAGTAGCCCGTGGGGTTGTCACCGAAGTGATCCAGCTGGCCGAGCCGGGCCTGCAGCTCCCGGACCTGCTCGGAGTCGTCGCCGTAGCCCATGACCTGCTGCTTGGGGTGCAGCTGGTCCTGGGTGGGCGTGCTGGTACGGGACTTGAGCAGCTCCCAGGTGGAGGCGTAGACGATGCCGGACACCTCCAGCTCGCCCTCCGACTCCTGGTAGGCCGCCACCGCCCCGGTGGTGACCTCCCCGTAGTAGCCGGTCGGCTTGGCGGCGAAGTGGTTCACCTGGCCGAGCCGGGCCTGCAACTCCCGGACCTGCTCGGAGTCGTCGCCGGCCTGGAGGACGATCTCCTCGGCCGGCTCCTCCTCCGGTTCCTCCTCGTCGTCCGGCTCCTCCTCGGGCTCGGTCTCGTCAACGGCCGGCTCCGCGGATCTCTCGCTGGCGACCGGAGCCGATTCCGCTCCGTCGCTGCTCGAGCCGCAAGCGGTCAGCAGCAGACCTGCCGCGAGTACCGCGGCGAGAGTCCTGCGTATCTGCACGGAGCGCATCCGCGATCTCCCCAGGGGTAGTGGGCCGTTCCTCTGTAAGAGTCACGAACCCCCCGAATCGTTGCGCTCCGCCGGATAACGAATCGGCTACGCGCGACGCCTGGATGCCTCGTACAGCACCACGCCCGCCGCGACCCCCGCGTTCAGCGACTCGGAGCCGCCGGGCATCGGAATCCGGGCACGCACATCGCACTTCTCGCTGACCAGCCGGGAGAGACCCTTGCCCTCACTGCCGACGACGATCACGACCGGCCCGTCCAGCACTCCCACTTCATGGAGCTCGGCCTCACCGTCCGCGGCCAGCCCGACGATCTGCAGTCCGGCCTTCCGGTAAGCCTCCAGGGCACGGGTCAGGTTGGTGGCCCGGGCGACCGGGGTACGGGCCGCGGCGCCCGCGGAGGTCTTCCACGCGGAGGCGGTGATGCCGGCCGCGCGGCGCTCCGGGACGACCACGCCGTGGCCGCCGAAAGCCGCGACGGACCGGATGACGGCACCGAGGTTGCGCGGGTCCGTCACGCCGTCCAGGGCGACGATCAGCGGCTGCTCGCCCTGGTCGAAGGCGGCGGCCGGGAGGTCCTCCGGGTGCGCGTAGTCGTACGGCGGGATCTGGAGCACCAGGCCCTGGTGGTTCAGCCCGTTGGTCATCCGGTCCAGTTCGGGACGGGGACCTTCGACGAGGCGGATACCGCCGCGCTCACCGGCGATCTGCAGAGCCTCCTTGACCCGCTCGTCGCTGTCGATGAACTGCTGGACGTACAGGGCGTTGGCCGGCACGCCTTCCCGCAGTGCCTCGACGACCGAGTTGCGGCCGACGACCAGTTCGGACGTGGACCGGGCCCCGCCGCGGCGCGGCGCCGGACGGCCGACCGCCTTGCGTGCCTTGGCCTGCGCGGCGCGCTGCTTGGCGTGCCCGGGGCGCATCTCGGCCGGCGGTGTCGGGCCCTTGCCCTCCAGACCGCGGCGGCGCTTGCCACCGCTGCCGATCTGCGCACCCTTCTTGTTGGACGTGCGGCGATTCCGGCGCTGGCTGTTCCCTGCCATGACTTACCTGGTTTCTCTGAGCGGTGCGTGGCGAGCGGCGGGGAAGCTGCGGCGCTCTCCGCCACGAGGGCGGGCCGCGCCGGGCCCCAGGGGGTATCCGCTCGCTCGGTGATCTGTAGTTGTGAGGGCCGGGCCGGTCAGCGGAGCTCCCACCGGGGGCCCTGCGGGGTGTCCTCGATGACCAGCCCGGTGGCCTGGAGCTCGTCCCGGATGGCGTCGGCGGTTCCGTAGTCCTTGCGTTCCCGGGCGGCCTGACGCTGCGCGAGCACGAGCCGGACGAGCGAGTCCACCACGCCGTGCCACTCGTCGCGCTGCTGTCCCGGGCCGGCCGTCCAGCGCTCGTCGAGGGGGTCCATCCCGAGGACGGAGAGCATCGCCCGCACCTGGCCGGCCAGGGCCGCCACCGACTCCTTGTCACCGGCGGCGAGAGCGGTGTTGCCCTGGCGGACGCTGGTGTGCACGGCGGCCAGCGCCTGCGGCACCCCCAGGTCCTCGTCCATCGCCGCGGCGAAATCGTCCGGCACTCCGTCGGCCGGTGCCACCGGTCCGCAGCTCTCCGCCGCACGCTGGAGGAAGCCCTCGATCCGGCCGAAGGCGGCGTCGGCCTCGGCCATCGCCTCCTCGCTGTACTCGATCATCGAGCGGTAGTGCGGGGTGCCCAGGTAGTACCGGAGGACGAGCGGGCGCCAGCGCTTGGCCATCTCGGTGACCAGCACCGAGTTGCCCAGCGACTTGCTCATCTTCTCGCCGCTGAGGGTGACCCAGGCGTTGTGCATCCAGTAGGCGGCGAAGTCGTCGCCGAAGGCCCGCGACTGGGCGATCTCGTTCTCGTGGTGCGGGAAGACCAGGTCGAGTCCGCCGCCGTGGATGTCGAAGGCCCGGCCCAGGTACTTGTGCGCCATCGCGGAGCACTCGAGGTGCCACCCCGGCCGGCCGGGCCCCCACGGGGTGTCCCAGGACGGCTCGCCGGACTTGGCCGCCTTCCACAGGGCGAAGTCGCGCGGGTCGCGCTTGCCGCTCTCCCCGTCGCCCGCGGGCTGCAGCAGGTGGTCCAGGTCCTGGCGGGACAGCTCCAGGTAGCCGGGGTGGGAGCGTACGTCGAAGTAGACGTTGCCCTCGGCCGCGTAGGCGTGCCCCCGCTCGATGAGCTCGTGCATCATCGCGGTCATCTCCGGCACATGGCCGGTCGCCCGGGGCTCGTAGGTGGGGCGCAGGCAGCCGAGCGCCTCGTAGGCGTCGTTGAAGGCCCGCTCGTTCTCGTACCCGATCGCCCACCAGGGCCGGCCCTGCTCAGCACCCTTGGTGATGATCTTGTCGTCGATGTCGGTGACATTGCGGACGTAGGTCACCTCGTAGCCCCGGTAGGCCAGCCAGCGGCACAGCACGTCGAAGTTCACCACCGACCGGACGTGCCCGATGTGCGGCACGGCCTGCACCGTAGGGCCGCACAGGTACAGCGACACACAGCCGGGGCGCAGCGGAACGAAGTCACGGGTCTGCCGGGCGCTGGTGTCGTACAGGCGAAGAGTCACGCGTCAAGCGTAGTAGGTCAACGCGCCGCCCCGTGCCTTCCGGAGCCGGAAGCGCTGCGGAGCGGACGCGTCACCCCTGCGCGCGGGGGCCCTTGGGCTGCCCGGTCAGGCCATGCCCATCCCGGTGACCCGCTCGGGCCTGATGCGGACGACGACCCGGGCGCCGTCGGAGCCGGCCGACGGGTTGAAATCCGCGTACTTCTTGCCCGCGTACTTCAGGGACAGTTCGTCGATCAGCTCCTGTCCGCCTTCGGTGGTGAGCTCGGCCGTCCCACGGATCTCGGCGTACTCGTACGGGGACTCGGCGGGCTGGACGACCACGGAAACCCGCGGGTCGCGTTGCATGTTGACGGTCTTCTGACGTCCCTCTGCGGTGGAGACCAGCAGGTCGTCGCCGTCCCGCTTGATCCAGACCGGGGAGACCTGGGGCCGGCCGTCCGCCTGGATGGTGGCGATCATGGCGAAGACCCGGCTGTCCAGGAGGTTCTTCACGCTGTCGGAAAGGGTGGCTGCCACGGTGGGACCTTTCTCCGAGAAGGTGCACGCTGCTGGGGGTCGCTCGTTTCCACGCTAGCGTCACCGAGCCGGAAAGGGACGGACCTCAGCCGCGCGGCACGAGGAGGGCCGTGGCGATCGCGGCCAGCCCTTCGCCCCGACCGGTCAGTCCGAGTCCGTCGGTGGTGGTGCCGGACACCGAGACGGGCGCCCCGACCGCTCCGGAGAGTGCCCGCTGGGCCTCCGCCCGGCGCTTGCCGATCTTGGGCCGGATGCCGATCACCTGGATCGCCACGTTGCCGATGGCGAAGCCCTCGGCCCGCACGATCCGGGCCGCCTCGGCCAGCAGGGTCACGCCGGAGGCACCGGCCCACTGCGGACGGCCGGTCCCGAAGTGCGCCCCGAGATCGCCCGCTCCGGCGGCCGAGAAGAGGGCATCACAGGCCGCGTGGGCTGCCACGTCCCCGTCGGAGTGCCCGGCGAGCCCGTGGTCGGCGTCCGGCCAGTGCAGGCCGGCACACCAGAGCGCGCGGCCGGGCGCGAAGGCGTGCACATCGGTACCGATTCCCACCAGCGGCATCGGCGGTGCGGCGGCCCGGTCGTCAGAAGCCATCGTTGACCCTCCTGCGGGCGAGTACGGCCTCGGCCAGCACGAGGTCCAGTGGGCGGGTGACCTTGAAGGCTTCCTCGTGGCCCGGGATCAGCACCACCGGCACTCCGAGCCTCTCCACCAGGCCGGCGTCGTCGGTGGCGCCCTCACCCGGGCTCCGGAAGCGCTGATGGGCTTTGACCAGAGTGGCGCGGTCGAAGCCCTGCGGGGTCTGGACGGCGCGCAGCAGGGAGCGGTCGGGGGTGGCGACGACCGGCTCGGGGGTGCCGCGCTCGCGGCCGGCGTCCGCCGAGACCTGCTTGACCGTGTCGGTGACGGGGAGCGCGGGCACCACGGCGGGTGCCCCGGCCCGGACCGCTGCGGCCACCGCGTCCACCGTGTCGACCGGTACAAGGGGGCGGGCCGCGTCGTGCACCAGCACCACGCCGACATCAGCGGGCAGGGCGTCGAGCCCGCGGCGCACGGAGTCCTGCCGGGTCTCGCCTCCGGGAACGACGAGGACCTCGACGGTGCTGCCGACCGTTTCGGGAAGCGGGTGCTCGTCGAGCAGCGCCCGGACCTCCGCGGCACCGCCGGGCGGTGCGACCACGACCACCAGGGAGACCGCACGGGCACGGGCGAGGGCCCGGACGGCGTGCACGAGCATGGGTGTGCCGTTGAGCTGACGCAGCGCCTTCGGGCTGCCGGGGCCGAGCCGCACGCCGCGGCCTGCGGCGGGGAGCACGGCCGCGGTGCGGGTGGCGGCGCCGGAAAGGGAGTTGACGGAGGAGGGGATGGGGCCGTTCAGTGACTGATCTGACATTGCTACCGGGTGCAGGTTTGTTTCCGGGGGAGGGATGGGTATGGCCTGAGCGTGCCGGGCACGAGAGACGATCGGCCCTTCCGTGACGAGACCACCGGTCGCCTCGGTTCACCCGTCCGGCACCCCATCAGGGGAGGACGGCGAACGATCGGGCATTGCTGCGTGCAGCATGCCGGTGGCGACGCGCCGCAGCGCCCGTCCGGCACGGGAATGCCTTCGGGCGCTGCAGCACGATGTGAACCGGTCACAGGGCGAACGACCAGCGGCCCCGCGAGGGGCGCTGAGCTGCTCAGGTACCGGTCAGGACGCGAGGACCTCGTCGAGCAGAGTCTCGGCCTTGTCTTCGTTGGTGCTCTCCGCCAGCGCGAGTTCGCTGACCAGGATCTGCCGCGCCTTGGCGAGCATGCGCTTCTCGCCGGCGGACAGGCCCCGCTCGCGCTCCCGACGCCACAGGTCGCGCACGACCTCGGCAACCTTGATGACGTCACCGGACGCCAGCTTCTCAAGATTCGCCTTGTAACGACGGGACCAGTTCGTCGGTTCTTCGGCGTACGGTGCCCGCAGCACCTCGAAGACCCGGTCGAGTCCGTCCCTACCAACCACGTCGCGCACACCCACGAGCTCGGCGTTCTCCGCCGGCACGCGTACTTCGAGGTCACCCTGGGCAACCTTCAGTACGAGGTAGAGCTTGTCCACGCCTTTGATCTGACGAGTTTCGATAGCCTCGATCAGCGCGGCCCCGTGATGGGGATAGACCACGGTGTCGCCAACCTTGAACGTCATGTGACAGGTACCCCTTCCGTGGCTATCCAGAGTAACACGGGTTTGCCCCCTTCTGAATGGTGTTTTCGCAGGTCAGACCATATCTCAGGGCTTGACAATCCCGCCCGATGCATGCTTTGCCGAGGGTGGTCGAGCAGGTATCCGCAGGTGAGAGCCGCGTTGACGGCGCGCCGCATTCCGGCGGAGAGGGACGGAATCAGCTCACTCCATGTCAGTACTCTGTCCGTTTTGTCAGGGTTTACAGAATCGCATCACCCGACCGGACGAGCGACTCGGAATTGATCACCGGAACGGGCCCTGGACATTGATCAATTCCAGGCCCCGGATTACCCCGGGGACGTGCAGGTGGGTCGGGTGCGCCCCGCCCGGACGGGGTCGGTACGCTGAGCCCGCCGACAGATCACCTTGCCGTCCGGACGGGCCGCCCAGCCCGCCCGCCGAAGCTCGCCCTAGGAGATGCCGCCGCCGTGAGCAGCAGCCTTCGACGCGGTGTCCTCGCCGCGACCATCGCCTTCTCGATTCTTCCGTTGACTGCCTGCGGTGCCGGGTTCGACGCCGGGACCGACCAGGTCAACCCGAACCACGCGTGGGCCGAGACGGACAGCATCCGGATCCAGAACGTCACCGTCCTCCTGAGCGAGGACCAGGACGGCCCCGCCTCGGTCATCGCCCGCATCTTCAACAACGGCGACGAGGACCAGACTCTCGAGGGCATCGCCGTCGCCGACTCCGGAGCCCAGGCCGACCTGACACCCGCAGAGGGTGAGTCCGAGATCGTCGTGCCTTCGGGCGGCTGGGTCGCTCTCGGCGGGGACGGCAACGCCGCCGCCGTCTTCGAGGACCCCCGGGCGGCCGAGCTCTCCCTCGGTGCCGCCCCCCGCATGGTCTTCGACCTCAGCACCAGCGGCAGCGCGGAGATGCACCCCCGGGTCGTCCCGGTGACGGGTGACTTCGCCTACAACGAGGGCTGGGGACCGAGCCCCGCCCCGGCGCCCGATCCCGAGGAGGAGGCGGCCGAGCCGGCGGAGGAGGTCGAGGAGGACCCCGAGGAGGACCAGCTCGAGGACCCGGACGCCCCGGACGACGAAGCCGAGGACGAGGACGACGAGGCCGGCCGGGACTGAGCAGCCGTCTCACGGGTGCCGGCGCCGCCCGCAGGACGGCGCCGGCACCCGCTGGACGGACCCGCCGGTGCCGCGGTGCGCGCGACCGGCCTCGGCCGGCACCCCCGGCCCGGCGCCCGTCACGGCTCGAACTTGTAGCCCAGCCCGCGTACCGTCACCAGGTACCGCGGTGCTCCCGGGTCGGGCTCGACCTTCGCCCGCAGCCGCTTGACGTGCACGTCGAGCGTCTTGGTGTCACCGACATAGTCGGCCCCCCAGACCCGGTCGATCAGCTGCATGCGGGTCAGCACCCGGCCGGCGTTCCGCAGCAGCATGGCCAGCAGATCGAACTCCTTCAGCGGCAGGTCGACCTTCCGGCCGGAGACGGTGACCACGTGGCGGTCCACGTCCATCCGGACCGGCCCGGCCTCCAGGGCCGTCGGGCTCTCCTCCTCGGTTTCCCCGCGGCGGCGCAGCACGGCGCGAATACGGGCCACCAGTTCGCGCGAGGAGAACGGCTTGGTCACGTAGTCGTCGGCGCCTATTTCCAGGCCGACGACCTTGTCGATCTCGCTGTCCTTCGCGGTCACCATGATGACCGGGACGTTCGAGCGGCCGCGGAGCTGGCGGCAGACCTCCGTACCGGGCAGCCCCGGCAGCATCAGATCCAGCAGAACCAGATCGGCGCCGTTGCGCTCGAACTCGTCCAGCCCCTCCGGCCCGGTCGCGGCGATGGCGACCTCGAAGCCCTCCTTGCGGAGCATGTATGACAAGGCGTCGCTGAACGACTCCTCGTCCTCGACGACGAGCACTCTGGTCACGGGTGGACCTCCCCGGCTGATGTGTCGGTACGGGTACCCGGTCCTCGGTCCGCACCGTTGACGCGGAGCGCGTCCTCGGTGCCGGCCTCGTCCTCGTCGACGGGGCCGTCCGGGAATTCGGCCGGGTCATGCAGCGCGCCGCTCAGTCCGCCCCGTCCTGCCCGGGCGATCCGGTGACGCTCCCGCGCACTGCCGGGTTCCGGCAGCCGCAGAGTAAAGGTGGAGCCTTCGCCCTCGGCGCTCCAGACGTGGACCTCCCCGCCGTGCGAGGCGGTCACGTGCTTGACGATGGCCAGGCCGAGCCCGGTGCCGCCGGTGGCCCGGGAGCGAGCCGGATCGACACGGTAGAAGCGTTCGAAGATCCGCTCCCGGTCGCTCCCCGAGATTCCGATGCCCTGGTCCGTCACGGAAATCTCGATCTGCTCCCCGCTGCGGCGCCCGTCACCGGCAGGCAGCCTGGTCGCGGCGATGGCGACCCGGGTGTGCGCCGGACTGTAGTTCACGGCGTTCTCGACCAGGTTGCCGAGCGCGGCGGCCAGCTGACCGCGGTTGCCCCAGACCGCCAGGCCCTCGGTTCCGCCGGAGGCCATGGTGATCTCCTTGGCCACCGCCTGCTGACGGCAGCGGTCCATGGCCTCACCGACCAGCTCGTCGACCGGCACCAGCTCCGCGTTGGTCAGCGGGTCGTTGTCCTGCACGCGGGACAGGTCGATGAGCTCCTGCACCAGATTGGTGAGCCGGGTGGCTTCGGTCTGCATCCGCCCGGCGAAGCGCGTCACCGCCTCCGGGTCGTCGGCGGCGTCGAGCACCGCCTCGGAGAGCAGCGAGAGCGCACCGGCGGGCGTCTTGAGTTCATGGCTCACGTTGGCGACGAAGTCCCGGCGGACGGCTTCGATGCGCCGGGCCTCGGTCAGGTCCTCGACGAGCAGCAGCACCAGCCGGGAGCTGAGGGGGGCGGAGCGGGCGGAGACCGCGAGCGCGTCGGAGCGGCCCTTGCCCCGTCGTGGCAGGTCCAGCTCCAGCTGCCGTATCTCGCCGTCCCGGCGGGTTTCCCGGGCCATCTGGAGCATCGGCTCGACCGCGAGCCGGCCGCCGCGCACCACGCCCAGGGCGTAGGCCGCGGAGCTGGCCTTCACCACCCCGTCGCGTTCGTCGAGCACCACGGCGGAGGACCGGAGCACGGAGAGCACGGTGTCCACGCCGGAGGGCAGCCCGTGCACGGGGGCCGGGGTGTCCCGCAGCGGTCCGGTCCGTTCACGTTCGCTGAGACGGAACGCCAGCATGGCGATGACACCGGTGCAGAGACCGGCCATCGCTGCCACTGCGGCGACCGCCGCGTTCACGTCCATAACCCCAGGTTATGCGGGTGGCCCCCGGCTGTTGCAGAGCTGAGAGCAGATGCTCTCTCCCGCGCCGGGAGAAGTTCACCTTGACGACAGCGGTGGTTCACTTGAGGGGTCGGAAACAGCCGCTTTCCCCGAGGAATCTGGAAGCGTGACAGTCCGGGTCCGCTGGTCCCGGGCGCCCTGATCCAGCGTGGTGTTCCGTCCCCCGGCGAAGCGGGGATCAGATCCGGGATACTCAGTCAGATACTCGGTCGCGCGTGCCCTCTTCCGGGATGGGGAGAGGGGCCCGGCGGGACCATGCGAGGGAAGGTACGAAGATGCGTGACGCGTATCACGAGGAACTCGATGCGATCAGTGACAGCCTGGTCGAGATGGCGCGGCTCGTCGGCTCCGCGATGGGGCGCGCCACGACGGCGATACTCGACGCGGACCTGAAGCTCGCGGAGAACGTGATCGCCGCTGACGTGGCGGTCGACAAGATGCACCGGGACCTGGAGAACAACGCCATCGCGCTGCTCGCCCGGCAGCAGCCGGTCGCCACCGACCTGCGGATCGTGGTGACCTCCCTGCGGATGAGCGCGGACCTGGAGCGCTCCGGTGACCTGGCCGAGCATGTCGCGAAGGTCGCCCGCCTGCGGTTCCCCAACTCGGCGGTGCCGCGGGACCTGCACGCGACCATCCTGGAGATGGGCCAGCTGGCGCAGCGGCTGATGGCCAAGGCGGCCGAGGTGATCATCACCAAGGATGTGGAGCTGGCCCTCCAGCTCGAGACGGACGACGACGAGATGGACACGCTGCACCGGACGCTGTTCCGGCACCTGATGGACGACCGCTGGAAGCACGGCATCGAGACCGCGGTGGACGTGACCCTGCTGGGCCGCTACTACGAGCGTTTCGCCGATCATGCGGTGTCGGTGGCCCGCCGGGTGGTCTACCTGGTGACCGGGGAGCACGCGGACGAGTTCGAGCCGGAGCTGCCGGACCCTTCGGCCTGAGGTGGTTCTCCGGCCCGGTGCGGTCGTCCCACGGGGGTAGCGCCGGCGGCTGCGCCCCGGCGTGCACCCCTTGGCCGCCGGCTCGTCGGCGGCGGGTCCGCCCTTTCGCGCCGTTGACGCGCCGGGCCGGGGCGGGGGTCCAATGAGGGTGGTGCAGGCAGGTGGCGGATACCTGCGCGCCGAGGAGGATTCCGTATGGCTCGTTCCCTTGCCCCGACCTCTCTGTCCTCGATTCCGGCAGCCGGGCCTCGGCCCGCGCCGGCAACCTGTTCCTGCGGTTCCGGCTGTTCCTGCGGCTGCCAGTCGGGCGGCTCGTGCAGTTGTGGCGGCTCCTGCGGCTGACGGTCGCGGAACGTCCGTCCCGTACGGGCCCGGTGCGGCGGGGGCCCGGGTTCCGTGCGGGGCCGGACGCCTGCCGGCCGGGCCTCGTCGGCCGGCGAGGTTCCGGGGGCGGCTCACCGCGCGGCCCGGTCCGGGTGGTGGTGCGGGTGGTCGTCGCACGCCCTCGGCAGCACGTGCGGCACCGCCTAAGCTCGGGGCATGACCGAGACAGCGGCTCCGCCCCGCCCGCACGGCCGGGCGCAGCACTGGGTGCTCCCGGGCGAGATGCTGACCGCTGACCGGAACGAGCCGGTGCGCCGGACTGCCCGGGACTGGCTGGTCGACAGCCTGCTGTTCGGCTGGGCGGTGCTGCTGTGGCTGCTGATGCTGCAGTTCGTCGCGGAGGCGGATTACCTGCCCGGCTGGGTCCGGACGGTCGACCCGGTGCTCGGGGCGCTGAGCTGTCTGGCCTTGTGGTGGCGGCGGCGCTTCCCGATGGCCCTGGCGCTGTTCATGGTGATCCCGGGGATGTTCTCGAGCACCATTTTCGGCGTCATGATGGTGGTCATTCTCAATCTGGCGCTGCGCGTCCCGCTGCGGCCGGCGCTGCTGGTTCTCGGGCTGCACCTGGTGGCCGTCACCCCGTACGTCGTGCTGTACACGGTTCCGTACGAGGGTGGCTGGGTCAGTGCGGCCTTCACACTCGCCTACTACCTGGTGTTCTTCACCTGGGGCACGACGATGGCCGCCCGGCGGCAGTTGGTGCTGCGGCTGCGGGAGGATGCCGAGCGGGAGCGCGGCGCGCACGCCCGGCGGCTGGCGGACACCCGGCGGGTCGAACGGGAGGCGATCGCGCGGGAGATGCATGACGTTCTGGCGCACCGCATCTCGCTGCTGTCCGTGCACGCCGGTGCGCTGGCGTACCGCACGGGGCGGTCGGCGGACGGCGCGGGCCTGCCGCTGTCCGAGGCGGAGGTCGGCCACAGTGCCCAGGTCATCCGGGACAACGCGCACCAGGCGCTGGAGGAGCTGCGTGAGGTCCTCACCGTCCTGCGGGGCAGCGCGTCGGCGGACGGCGGGAGCGACGCGCTGAGCAGCGGACGGCCGCAGCCCGGTATCGGGGACGTCAGCGCCCTGGTGGAGGAGGCGCGGACGGCCGGCGAGCGGGTCACGTGCAGCGACACGACTGTTCCGCCCGCCGCGGAGGCACTCCGTCCCCAGGTGCAGCGGACCGTGTTCCGGGTCGTGCAGGAGGGGCTGACCAACGCCCGCAAGCACGCGCCGGGAGAGCGGGTCACGGTGGCGCTGGCCGGTGGGCCCGGCCGGGGGCTGACGGTCGAGGTGGTGAATCCGCTGCCCGGCGGGGTGACCGCCGCGGAGATCCCGGGGGCGGGGGCCGGGCTCACCGGGCTGGAGGAGCGCACCGCCCTGGACGGCGGCTCCCTGGAGTTCGGCAGCACGGACGGGACGTTCCGGCTCCGGGCGACGCTGCCGTGGGCTGCCTGACGGCGGGTGGGGTTCCGGGGCCGCGTGCGGTGAGCGCGGGCGGGAACGGCCGGGCCCCCTGCCTGCGGTCGGGACGCAGGAGGGGGCTCGGGAGGCGGGGAGAGGGCCGGGGCTACTTCTTGCCCTGGTTCGCCACGGCCTGGATGGCGGCCTCGGCCGCCTGGGGGTCGAGGTAGCGGCCGCCGGGTGTGATCGGCTGGTAGTGGTTGTCGAGCTCGTAGAGCAGCGGGATGCCGGTGGGGATGTTGAGGCCCACGATGTCCTGGTCGGAGACTCCGTCGAGGTGCTTGACCAGCGCGCGGAGGCTGTTGCCGTGCGCGGCGACCATGACCGTGCGGCCCGCGAGGAGGTCGGGGACGATGTTGTCGTACCAGTAGGGCAGCATCCGGACGACGACGTCCTTGAGGCACTCGGTGCGCGGGAGCAGCTCGCCGGGGAGGTGGGCGTAGCGCGGGTCGTCGATCTGCGAGTACTCGGCGTCGTCGGCGATCGCCGGCGGCGGGCTGTCGTAGGAGCGGCGCCAGGTCATGAACTGCTCCTCGCCGAACTCGGCGAGGGTGGCGGCCTTGTCCTTGCCCTGCAGCGCGCCGTAGTGCCGTTCGTTCAGCCGCCAGGCGCGGTGCACGGGGATCCAAGGGCGGTCGGCGGCGTCCAGTGCGAGGTTGGCGGTGCGGATGGCGCGCTTCTGCACGGAGGTGTGCACGACGTGCGGCAGCAGTCCGGCTTCGCGCAGCAGGTTGCCGCCGCGAACCGCCTCCTTCTCGCCCTTGTCGGTGAGGTCTACATCCACCCATCCGGTGAACAGGTTCTTCGCGTTCCACTCGCTCTCGCCGTGGCGGAGCAGGATCAGCTTGTACGGTGCGTCGGCCATAGTTCCGAGACTAAACGAAGTGGGCGGGGCCCGGCCCGCAGGGGCCGCTGTGCGGTCCCTGCGGGCCGGAGCGGGGCCGTGGGGCGGGTGCCCGTGGCCCTCCGGGTCCCGGGGGGATCAGTAGGGACCGTTGACGTTGTCGATCGATCCGTAGCGGTCGGCCGCGTAGTTGCAGGCGGCGACGATGTTGGCGACCGGGTCCCACTGGCTGTTCTTCGTGCCGGGGACGTGGTAGGCGTCGAAGGTCGGCTTGATGACCTGGAGCA
The DNA here is from genome assembly GCF_028200735.1 of Streptomyces sp. ACA25. Taxonomy (GTDB): domain Bacteria; phylum Actinomycetota; class Actinomycetes; order Streptomycetales; family Streptomycetaceae; genus Streptomyces. Next base: position 131,738 of record NZ_JAQKPV010000005.1, on the reverse strand, counting down.
GGCCGATGGAGGGCGTGCCGCGCTGGGCGTTGATGTCCCAGTTGTTGATGGCGTTGGGGTTGCCGCTCGACTCCCGCATGGTGTTCCGGAGGATGCCCTCGTAGCTGCCGGGGATGTTGTGGGCCCGCATGATGTCCAGGGCTTCGCGGATCCAGCCGTCCAGGTTGTTCGGGTAGGACGGGGCGGCGGCGGGGGGAGTCGCGGGCTGTTTCGTCCCGGTGCTCTGCTCGCTCTGCGCTGTGCCGGTGGCCGAGGGCTTGCCGGTGGCCGAGGGCTTGCCGGTGGCCGGGGAGGTGCCGCCCGGCTGAGCGGTGGCGAGGGTGAGCTTCTGGCCGGGGAAGATGAGGTCCGGGTTGCCGCCGACGGTCTCCCGGTTGGCCTCGTACACCGCTGCCCAGCCGCCCTCGATGTCATGGCCGGTGGCGATCCCGTGCAGGGTGTCGCCGCTGGTGACGGTGTAACGGTCCGCGGTGCCGGCCTGTCCTCCGGACGCCGCTGCCCCGGAGGCTGCCCGCGCCGCGGCTCCGGCGCTCTCCCCGCCACTGGCCTTGCCGAGCCCGGCCGCGGGGCCGCACCCCGGCCAGGCGGCCGGCCCCTGGAGGGCGAGCAGTTTCTCGGCCGTGGCGATCTGTTCGTCCTTGGTGGCCAGGTCGGCGCGCGCCGCGTAGGCGGTGCCGCCCGCCAGTTCCCAACTGGACTGCTTGAATTGCAGTCCTCCGTAATAGCCGTTGCCCGTACGGGAGGTCCAGTCACCGGCGGAGGCACATTCGGCGACCTCGTCCCAGACGGAGGAGGAAGTGGCCGCCTGCGCACTGCCGGCGGTGATCAAAGGGGCGGCGATACCGGCGCCGCCGGCGGTGAGAACAACGGAAAGCCGGGAGAATTGACGGGATATCAAGGGGGTGCGCGAGCGCCGGTGACGGCCACGGGACATGGGGGTGCTTCCTCTCCTGCGCCTGCGAGGTGAGCTGTCGGATTCGGACGGGAGTTGCCCGGCCATGTCCCCATGCCGCAAGGCATGTTGAGAATTGGCTTCACCCCTAGCCGGACCGCTGCGACGCGCGGCACGGCACGTTACCTGGTTTCCCCGCTCCTGCCGTGGGGCCGTGCTTCTCCACCCGGCCGGCGGCAGGATTCGGCGTTCCGGCGGTGGAGCCTCCGCCGACGTGCGAAGGCCAGGTCACACAAACACAACGCATTGGTGAAGACAAGGCACCGGAAAGCCGGGGGTCTTCCTTTCACTGCTGCTTCGGCAGCACCGGCCACGGTATGCGCTGGATCTTTGTCCGTGCGTGAGAGAGACGGAATGCGCGGATTCCCCAAGCTGCTTTCCCACAGGGGCAGTCGGCAGAACGGCTCACCGAGCCCCCGGAAACCGCACCCGAAACTCCGGCGAGAAGTGATCTGCGCCACACCTCGCCGCGAACTGTTGCACCACATCGCCTCATTGCGTATTTTGCGCCCGCTTTCCCGCCCAAGGCAGGAGCAATCCGCGTACTCTGCGGCGAGGTGGGCAAAATGACCGCTCCGCGGTCAGCGGACGACCGCGGCGGAGAGCCGGTGCAGACGCAGCGCCAGCTGGATCTCCAGGGCACGGGACGGCGACTGCCAGTCCTCACCGAGCAATCGGCCCACCCGGTCCAGCCGCTGCGCGACGGTGTTCACGTGAATGTGCAGGACGTCCTTGGCCCGGGCCGGGCTCATGCCGCAGGCGAAGAAGGCGTCCACGGTGACCACCAGCTCGGTGCCGCGCCGGGCGTCGTAGTCGAGCAGCGGTCCCAGGGTGCGCCGGACGAAACCCGCCACGTCCTGGCTGTCGGCCAGCAGCAGCCCGAGGAATCCGAACTCCTCGGCGGCGCCGCCCTCTCCCCCGCGGCCGAGCAGCCGCAGGGCCTGCACGCAGCGCCGTGCCTCGGCGTACGCGTCGGCGACCGTGGCAGGAGCCGCGGCGGGGGCCGGCATCACTGCCGAGGCCCCGACGGTGACCGGTGCGCTGAGCGAGCCGGTGAGCTGGGCCGCCGCCCATCGGGCCAGTGAGCCGGGGGTGCCCGCACCGCCTGCCCCGGCAGGGTGTCCGGTCCCGCCCCCGGGAGCCGGGGCGCCGGTGCTGCCCAGCGGCATGAGCAGGACCACCCCTCCGTCCCGCGCCGCTGCCAGTCCCTGCCAGGTGGCGGCGAGATGGGCGGCGGCAGATCCCAGCAGCTGCCGCCCGACCACCTCGTCCCCGGCACCGTCCTGGCGGGCGGCCAGCAGCACGTGCGGCACGTCCAGGTCGGCTCCCAGCCGGGCCGCCCGTTCGCGCAGCAGCCGAGGGTCACGGCCGGGGGCGTCGAGCAGGTCGTCGAGCAGCTCGCCGCGCACCCGCTGCTCGGCCTCGCCCGCGGACCGGCGGGCGAGCAGCAGCAGGGAGGTGACCATGGCGGCGCGTTCCAGGGTGCGCTGGTCCACCGGGTCGAGCTCGGGCAGGCCGTGCAGCAGCAGGGCGCCGAGCAGCTCGCCGCCCGCCGCGACGGCCGCCACCCAGGTGTCGCCGTCGCGGACCGCCCGGCCTTCCTGCCCGGAGCGCTCCACGGCCGCCGGGGAGGCCGTCCCCACGCCGGTGAACTCCACGGCAGCACCCAGCACTTCGGCCAGGGCGGCAGCGACGTCGGTCACCCCGCCGCCGCGCAGCACCAGCTCGGCGAGCCGGTCGTGCACCTCGCCGGCCCGCTCGATGACCCGGCTGCGGTCCCGGATGATGGCGTTGGCGGCCTCCAGGCCGGCGAGTGCGCCACGGGTCTCGGCCAGCAGCCGGGCGGTGTCGATGGCGACGGCGGCGTGCGCGGCGAAGGAACCGAGGAGGGCGACCTGCTCCCGTTCGAAGAACCGGGCGCGGCGGTCCGCGGCGTAGAGCACGCCGATCACCTCACGGCCCAGCAGCAGGGGTACCCCGAGGATGGCGACGAGCCCCTCCTCGGTGACGCCGGTGTCGATGGTGCCGGTGTGCCGGAACCGGGAGTCCTGCAGGTAGTCGTCGGTGACGTAGGGGCGGGCGGTCTGGGCGACGAGCCCGCCGAGCCCTTCCCCCATGCCGAGCCTCAGCTGCTGGAAGCGGGCGGAGACGGAACCTTCGGTGACCCGCATGTAGGTGTCCCCGCGGTCGGGGTCGGTGAGCGTCAGATAGGCCACCTCCGTGCCGAGCAGGGACCGGGCCCGCTGGACGATGGCGCGCAGCACCGCGTCCACGTCGCGCAGCCCGGCGAGGTCGTGCGCCGTCTCGAACAGGGCGGTCAGCTCGGCCTCCCGGCGCCGCCGCCCCTCCAGCTCGGCCCGTACCCGCAGGGCGGCCCGCCGGGCCCGGCCCAGCTCCGCGAGCTGCTCCGCCGGGGCGCCCGCCGTACGGGCGCCCAGCAGCGGCTCCTCGTACGCGGCGGCCGGGGCGTCCTGGGCCAGGAGCTCCAGGTACGGGTGCTCCAGGTACGGGCGCTCCGAGGACGGGCGCTCCGGGGAGCCCTCGTCCGGGTGCTGATCAGATCGCATGGTCACAGACTCAACGGTGAGGGGCGGTGGCGCCAGAGCCGGGACGGCACCGGCCGGGCGCCGGGGTCAGTGCGCGGTCCAGCCGCCGTCCATCAGCAGGGAGGTGCCGGTGACCGCCGAGGAGTGCGGGGCGCACAGGTAACCGACGGCCTCGGCCACCTCGCTGGGTTCGATGAGCCGCTTGACCGCGGTGTCGGCCAGCAGGATCTCGCCGACCACCCGTGCCTCGGGGATCCCGTGCGCGGCGGCCTGGTCGGCGATCTGCTTCTCGACCAGCGCGGTACGGACGTAGCCGGGGGACACGCAGTTGGAGGTGACGCCGTGGGCGGCGCCCTCCAGAGCGGCCACCTTCGACAGCCCTTCGAGGCCGTGCTTGGCGGCGACGTACGCGGACTTGTAGGCCGAGGCCCGCACCCCGTGCACGGAGGAGATGTTGACGATGCGTCCCCAGCCCTGGCCGTACATGTGCGGAAGAGCACCGCGGATGAGGCGGAACGGGGCGTGCAGCATCAGGGTGAGGATGGCGGTGAAGTCCCCGGGCGGGAACTCCTCGATCGGCCGGACCAGCTGGATCCCGGCGTTGTTGACCAGGATGTCGGTGCCCGCGGCGGCCTCCTCGGCGGCGTCCAGGTCGGTGAGGTCCAGCGGGTACGGCTCCACCGCCCCGCCGCCGGCCTCGGCGGCCAGCGCGCGGAGGCCGTCGGTGTCCCGGTCGACGGCGCGTACCTTCGCGCCGGCGGCGGCCAGCCGGAGGGCGCACGCCCGGCCGATGCCGCGGGCCGCGCCGGTGACCAGCGCGGTGCGCCCGTCGAGGTCGAGGGAGTGCGGGGCCGGTGCGCGCCGGGTGGTGCCCCTCATGCCCGCACCTCTTCCGCCAGGGCCCGCACACCGTGCGGGGCGAGCAGGATCGTGTAGTGGTTGGTGTCCGGCACGGCCCGCGCCGTCACCGCCGTCCCCGCCAGGCCGGCCGCGGCGACGCGGGCGGCGTCGTACAGGCCCTGGGGCTCGTTCAGCAGCCCGCGTTCCGCCCACAGCAGGGTGGCGGGCACCGTCAGGCGGCGCAGGGCGCCCGGGGTCACCGGGCCGGTGAGCACGTCCGCGCCGTCGGCCCGGACCGCTTCCAGGAGGCAGGAGCTGCGCAGCGCGGGCGGGGAGCCGGTCAGGTCGTGGTCCACGTAGGTCTCGATGTCGGGCCCCCAGTGCGCGGCGAGTGCGGGATGGTCACGGAAGAACGCCCGGTACGCGGCGCGGTCCGGGAAGGTCAGGGACAGCCGGCGCATGGCCGGGCCGATCACCGCCTCCAGTTGTGCGTCGAGGTCGGTGCCGGGCGGGGCCGGGAAGCCGAGCCCGCCGTCGGCGAGCACCACGCGGGAGTAGCGGCCGGGGTGCCGGGAGGCGGCGAGCGCGGCGACGAACGCGCCCATCGAGTGGCCGAGCAGGGTGACCTGCCGCCCGGGGGCGAGGTGGTCGTGCAGTGCCAGCACGTCGGAGACATGGGCGGTCAGCCCGTACGGTCCGGGCAGCGCCCGGCTCCCGGCCCGGCCACGCAGGTCCGGCGCGTACACCGGGCGGTCGGACAGCTCCCTGGCCAGGGCGGTGAACGTCCGGCTGTTGGCGGTGATGCCGTGCAGGGCGATCACCGGCTCGGCTGCCGGGTCCCCCGGCCAGCAGGTGACGGCCAGGTCTCCGCCGGCCACCGGGACGCCGCGCTCTTCGGGCCGGCTCACCGGGCCCCTCCTTCCGGGCGGGTGGCGTCCGCGGTGCTGCCGCGGCCGGTGCCCAGGGCCCGTCCGATCTGGGCGATGCCGCCGGGGGCCACGTACACCGCGATGACGAAGAGGATGCCGAGCACGACCAGCGGCTCGGACAGCGGCGCGGCCAGCCAGGCCGGAAGGTCGTCCACGAAGTCGGAGACCCCGAAGGCGGTGAGCCGGTGGTCGAGGTAGATGAACAGCGCGCCGCCGACCACCGGGCCCCAGCGGGTACCCGCTCCGCCGAGGACGACCATGACCAGCAGGGTGAGGGTGAACTCCGCGGTGCTGGCCTCCGGGGTGATGCCGGCCGTGACGACGAGGTAGACGATGCCGCCCAGCAGCGCCAGGAAGGAGGCCAGCACGAACACCGCGAGCTTGTGCCGGAACGGGTCCCGGCCCAGCACCGACACCCGCTGCTCGTTGTCGCGCAGCCCTTGCCAGACCTTCCCGGCCGGGGAGGCGGCGGCGGTCCAGACGACGGCGGCGGTGACGACCAGGTAGGCCAGGGCGAGCCAGTACAGGTTCACCGTGTTGCTGACTCCGATGAACACGTCGGGGACGGCCTCGGCCCGCAGCGGCAGTCCTTCCTCACCGCCGGTCAGCCCGCCGGGGTTGCGCCCCACCCAGATCGACCCGGCCTGGGCGAAGGCCAGGGTCACCATGGCGAAGCCGATGCCGCCCAGCGCCAGGGTGCGCAACGAGATCGCCCCGAGGAGGCAGGCCGCGGCGCTGCCGGCCACCAGGGTGAGCAGCGCGGCGGGGAGCAGGCCGAGCCCGAGTTCGGAGGTCGCCAGCTGGGTGCCGTACGCGCCGCCGGCGATGTAGAGGGCGTGGCCGAAGGACAGCAGGCCGGTGCGGCCGAAGAGCAGATCGTAGCTGAGCGCGAAGCCGGCGAAGACCAGGCAGAGCGCGAACAGTTGCAGCGAGCCGGCGGAGTTGACCGGCCCGTCGAGAAGGACGGGGATGTCCAGGGCGGAGTAGGGCAGGAGGAGCAGGATCAGCAGGACGGCGGCCGGGGCGAGCAGGCCGCGCCGTCCCGGGGTGAGGCGGAGCCGTCGGCCGGGGGGTGCCGTGCCGGTGGGCGGGGCGGTGGTCGGTCGGGTGGCGGCGGTGGTCATGCCTGGCCTCCGGTGGACGGTGCGGCGGCCCCGGCGGTGGGCGGACGCGGCGCGGTGGTCCGCTCCCGCAGCCACTGCACGGGGCTGCGGCGGCCGGGGGCGGGGCGGGCGAGGATGACGACGGCCAGCAGGATGACGACGGCGAAGTCACCGAAGCCGCCGGCCACGTAGTAGTTGGTGTACTGCTGCACCAGGCCGACGGCGAGCGCGGACAGGGCGACTCCGGTGAGGGAGTGCATGCCCCCGATGATCACCACCACGAAGGCGAAGATCAGCAGGCTGGTGCCCTGGTGCGGGGAGAGGGAGCCGAAGTAGAGGCCGGCCAGCACGCCGGCGAGTCCGGCGAGGGCGCCGCCCAGAGCGAAGATCAGCGTGAACGCCTTGGTGACGTCGACGCCGAGGGCGGTGACCATCGACCGGTCCTCCACACCGGCCCGCACGATCAGCCCGTACCGGGTGCGGCTGAGGAACAGCTGGACGCCGATCAGGACGGCGACCGCGGCGGCGATCAGGACGAAGCGGTTGACCGGCACGCTGGCGCCCAGCACCGGGACGGTGCCGGCCAGGGCCTCGGGCACCGGGAAGGGCCGGGAGTCGGCCCCCCAGTACGCCTGCACCAGGGCGGGGATGGCCAGCGAGAGGCCGACGGTCACCAGGATCTGTTCCTTCACCCGCCCGTACAGCCGCCGGATCAGCACCCGTTCGACGACGACCGCGAGCAGCAGGCCGGTGAGGGTGCCGGTGACGACGGCCGCGAGCAGTCCGGTCATGCCGCCGATCGCCTCGGCGGTGCGCCAGGCCGCGTAGGCGGAGACGGTGAGGAAGGCGCCGTGCGCGAAGTTCAGGACGTCCATCAGCCCGAAGATCAGGGCGAGTCCGGACGCGATGAGGAAGTACAGGGCCGCCAGGCCGAGTCCGGTGAGGGTGAGCAGCACGAACGCGCTCATGAGGACGCTCCCTTCGGGTCGGCCAGGTGCGCGGCCCGGCCGACACCGAGCAGAGTGGTGGTGCGGTCCCGGTCGGCCAGCAGTTCGGCGGCCGGCCCGGTGTGGACGACGCGGCCGTTGTCCAGGACGACGGCCCGGTCGGCGAGCTTGCGGATCACCGCGAGGTTCTGCTCGACGAGCAGCATCGGGACCCGTTCGGCGGCGCGTCCCAGAACCTCGGTGACCTCGGCGACGACCCGTGGGGCGAGGCCCTTGGTGGGTTCGTCGACGACGAGCAGCCGGTTGTCGTTCAGCAGAGTGCGGGCGATGGCGACCATCTGCTGCTGCCCGCCGGAGAGCGTGCCGGCCCGCTGTTCGCGCCGGGTCAGCAGCTCGGGGAACAGTTCGTGGACGAGCGGGTAGTCGTGCCGGTCGCCGGGGCGTTCGGCGAGGGACAGGTTCTCGGCGACGGTCAGCTGGGTGAACACGCCCCGGTCCTCGGGTGCGTAGCCGATGCCGCGCCGGATGGTGCGGTGGGTGGGCTCGCGGGTGATGTCCTGCCCGTCGAAGGTCACGCTGCCGCCGGTCACCCGTCCCTCGTCGGGCAGCAGGCCGAGAACGGCCTTGACGGTCGTGGTCTTGCCGACCCCGTTGCGGCCCATCAGGGCGGTGACGCCGGTGGCGGGCACGGAGAAGCCGACGCCCTGCAGGATGCGGGATCCGGCGATGTCGACGCGCAGGTCCTGCACGTCCAGGATGTGCGGGGTGCCGCCCATCAGATGCCCTCCCCGAGGTAGGCGCGCTGGACCTCCGGGTCGGCCATGACGGCCTCCGGGGTGCCGTCGGCGAGCAGGGTGCCGTGGTGGAGGACCGCGATGCGGTCGGCCAGGTCGAGCACGATGTCCATGTGGTGCTCGACCATGAGCAGGGTGCGGCCCTCCTCGCGGTGCAGCTGGCGCATGACCGCGGCCAGCTCTTCGATCTCCTCGGCCGCCACCCCGGCCATCGGCTCGTCCAGCAGCATGAGCCGCGGCCCGTCGCCGGAGACGGTGGAGGCCAGCAGCATGGCGAGTTCGAGCTTGCGCTTGTCGCCGTGGCTGAGCCCGCCCGCCAGGTCCGGTGCCCGGTGGCCGAGCCGCACCCGCTCCAGCACCCCGGCGACCTGTGCCCCGGTCACCCTGCGGGCACCGACGGCGCGGGCCGCGAGCTCGACGTGCTCGGCCACCGTCATGGTGGGGAACACCGAGGAGGACTGGAAGGTGCGGCCGATGCCGAGCCGGGCCCGGCGGTGCGGCGGCAGCCGGTCCACGGCCCGGCCGTCGAGCCGCACCGCACCGGAGGTCGGCCGGGTCACTCCCGACACCAGGTTGAACAGGGAGGTCTTGCCGGCTCCGTTGGGACCGATGAGGGCCAGGAACTCACCTTCGGTCACGGCGAGGTCCACGCTGTCGACGATGGTCACGGCCCCGACGGCCCAGCTCAGCGCCTCGAGCCGGAGCACGTCGGGCGCCTTGACGGCACCTGCGGGCGTCACCATGGGTCAGTCGCCTTCCGGCAGTGCGGGGGCGACGGTCTGCGCGTCGAGGGTCTGCACCACGGACGGCAGGTCACCGTCGAACTCGGCCTGGAACATGGGCTGGATGAGGGCGTGGTCCTCGGCCCGGACGGTGTTCTCACCCTTGACGCCGGAGAAGGTGAAGCCCTCCAGGGCCTCGACCATGGCGGCGGTGTCACCGTCGGCGCCTCCGGCCCGCACCGCCTCGACGACCATCTGGGCGGCGTTGAAGCCGTCCGGGCTGAACAGGTCGGTCTCCCAGCCCTTGTCGTCGAAGTACGCCTCCATGGCCTGGGCCTCGGGGGTGTCGGTCGCACCGGGCACATAGTGCGCGAGCAGCGTGATCTTGCCGCGGGCCTGGCCGAAGACGGGGTAGCTGGCGCGCATGTCGAGCCCGGTCACGACCGTCGCGCTGTCCAGGACGCCCTGCTGGTCGAGGGTGGTCCACATGGACTGGGCGGTGTCCCCGGCCCAGGCGACGAAGACCATGTCGGGGTCCTCGGCCTTCACCCGGGCGGCGGACGGGGTGAGGTCGGTGGCACTGGGCGGGGCGAGCACGGACGCCACTTCCAGGCCCTGCGCGCCGAGCACGCCCTCCACGGCCGCCACGTTGGCCTGCCCGAAGGCGTTGTCCTGGGCCAGGACGACGACCTTCTGATCCTCGCCGTCCCCCAGGATCTCCTTGGCGGTCACGACATCCTGGTAGGTCTGCCGTCCGGAGCGGAAGGTGTAGGCGTTGGCACCGGTGACGGCGTCGGTGGCGGCAGGGCCGGAGATGTACAGCACCTCGTTCTGCTCGGCCAGCGGGGCCACCTGCACCGCGACCCCCGAGGAGGCGGTGCCGACGATGATCTTCGCGTCCTCCCCGATGCGCTGCCGGGCCAGTGACACGCCGTTGTCGGGCTCGCCCGCGTCGTCGGACCGGACCACGTCGATGGCGATGCCGTCGACTTCGCCGGTGCCGTCGGTGGCGTGGTCGAGGCCGGCCTCGAAGCCCTGGATGTACTGCTCTCCGTAGGAGGCGAGCGGGCCGGAGGTGGAGGTGATCAGCGCGACCTTCACGGAGGCGTCGCCGTCCTCCGCGGAGCCGCGGCTGCTGCTCTCTCCGGGGCTGGAGCAGGCGGTGGCCAGCGCGGCGGCGACGGCGGTGGCCGCCACGAGGCGGGAGGTTCTGCCGAACGCCCCGGTGGATCGCTCGGGTCTGCTGGTTCTGCTGGTTCTGCTGGGCTGCTGCATGCCGGCTCGGCTCCTCAGGTGGATCCCGGTGATGGGCAGAGCGTCCGCCGAGCCGGCCGCACGCAGCAATGGGTGCGCCGCACATATCCCCCGGCTCCTTCATAACGGTTCGGCCCATACGGCCAGGCCCCCGGCAGTCCTATGTTGCGTGCATCACACCCCCCGACAGGAGACCACCGTGAGAGCCGCATCACCGTCGCGCCGGTCGCGACTGAGACGAAGAGCCGCTTCCCTGCTCGCCGTGACCGCCCTCGTGGCGACCAGCGCCCTGACCGCCGCCGGAACCGTCCAGGCGTCCACCGCCCCGGCCGCCGCCACCGCCCAGCCGGCCCCGGTCACCGGGTTCGGCTCCAACCCGGGCAACCTGACGATGTACCGCTACGCCCCGCCCGGCCTCGGATCCGGCAGCCCGGCCGTCGTGCTCCTGCACGGCTGCGGGCAGGGCGGCCCGGAGTACTTCACCCACGCGGGCTGGCAGAAATTCGCCGACGCACACGGATTCTCGGTCATCGTCGCCGAGCAGAAGCAGGCGAACAACTCCTCCCGCTGCTTCAACTGGTTCGAGTCCGGCGACATCTCCCGCGGCCAGGGCGAGGCGCTGTCCGTCAAGCAGATGGTGGACCGCACCGTGGCCGACCTCGCCGCCGACCCGGACCGGATCTTCGTCACCGGCCTGTCGGCCGGCGGGATCATGGCCGCCTCACTGCTCGCCGCCTACCCGGAGGTCTTCGCCTCCGGGGCGGTCGTCGCGGGCCTGCCGCACCGCTGCGCCTCGGGCATGCTCGACGCGTTCACCTGCATGAGCCCGGGCCGCACCCAGTCCGCCCAGGCCTGGGGCGACCTGGTCCGTGCCGCCCACCCCGGCCACAGCGGGGAGCGGCCCACCGTGCAGCTGTGGCACGGCGGAGCCGACCACGTGGTGGCGAGCGCGAACCTGCAGGAGTCCGTGAAGCAGTGGACGAACGCGCACGGCACCAACCAGACGCCGAACGCGACCGGCCAGCTGCCCGCGGACACCACCCGCACCGAGTACCACGACGCCGGCGGCAAGCCCGTGGTCATCAGCTACCGCACCGCGAGCAACGGGCACGGCACCCCGGTCGCGCCGGGCAGCGGGGCGACGCAGTGCGGGCAGGCCGGCGCGTACTTCCTCGCCAGCCTTTGCTCCAGCTACTACATCGTTCAGGACTGGGGCCTGGCCGGCAGCGGCGGAAGCGACCCGGACCCGACCGACCCCGGCCCTGACCCTGACCCGGACCCGGACCCGACCGATCCGCCGGCCACCTGCCACACCGGGTCCAACTACGCCCACACCCAGGCCGGCCGGGCCACCCAGCGCGGCGGCTGGACCTACGCCGTGGGATCCGGCGATGCCCTCGGCCTGTGGAACATGTGGGTCACCACCACGTTGGCCGAGTCACCTCCCGGCTACTACCGCCTCGCACCCGGAGCCTGCTGACCCCGGCGCGCTGCCGGCCCCGCCGAACGCCCCGCCGTACGGGACCCCGGTGCGGTCCCGTACGGCGGGGCGGCGCGCTGAACAGCTCAGCCCTCAGCAGCGCGGCGGCTCAGCGGCTCAGCGGAAGTCCACGTCGCTGCACAGGTAGTACACCTGGTCCGCGTGCGAGGCCTTCCAGATCGTGTAGACGATGTGCCGCCCGCTGCGACCGGCGGCGTTGACGTCGACGGTCATGGTGCGGCCGTTCAGGTTCGGGTCGTCGGACACCTCCCCCTCTCCGGGCAGGATGCGGCCGGACTGCCCGGCCAGCTCCAGGTCACCCCAGCCCAGCGCCTGGTGGAGCGGGTTGAAGCCCTGCCGGGTGACGTACACGTCGATGTAGTCCGCGCCGTGCATCGCCTGGTCGTGAAGGCGGAGCGTGAAGTCGGTCCCGGTCTCGGTCGCCTGCCAGTCACCGACCGCGTCCATGGCGGCGTAGCGGCCTCCCTCGGTGTGCCCGGCACTGCACAGCTGACCGTTGGGGATGACCCCCTGGTGGTCACCGCCGACTCCGTCCCGGTAGAGGCCGTTCCAGTTCCACATCGCGTTCGTGTCGCTCTGCCAGGCCTGCCAGCACATCGGGTCCTGGTTCGCCATTGCCGGGTTCTGGAAGTCATGGCCCCAGCGCTGCCAGCAGCCGTAGTTGCGGGAGGCCGGATCGACGGTGGATCCATGGGCGGCGGCGGGCTCCGCCCACGGGACCACGCTGACGAGACCTGCGGAGAGAACGGCTGCGGCGCGCAGCAGCCACGACCTGCTGCGGCGTTCCTGCTCATGTCTGTTCACGTGCGGCTCCTTGTTTCCGGGTGGGGGGTAAACCGGTTGGGAGCGCTCCCATGTGAGCGTCCTTACCACCGCTCCGCTCGAATGAAACCTTTCATTCCAGGTGCGAAGGAAAGCCCACGAGGCGATGAGGGCTGCGGCGGCGGGTGTGCTCGGGAGCCGGACCGGTCGCGGGAACCCGGCAAGCCGGGCGGGGCGGGCCGGCCGCCGGGCCCGCCTCCGCCTCAGGAGCGGCCGTCGGAGCCGTCGGCCTCCTGCTCGGTCAGATGGGTGAAGGCGTCCAGGTTCCGGGTGGACTCACCGCGCTCGGTACGCCAGGCGTACTCCTTGCGGATGGCGGTGGGGAAGCCCAGTTCCAGCAGCGTGTTGAACGACCCGTCGGCCTGCTCCAGCACGGTGCCCAGAATGCGGTCGAGCTCCTCACCGGACACGGCTGTCAGGGGAAGCTTGCCCACCAGATACACGTCGCCGAGCCGGTCCAGCGCGTAGGCGACGCCGTACAACCGGGGGTTGCGCTCCAGAAGCCAGCGGTACACGTCAGCGTGGTTCTCGTCCGGCGAGCGGACCACGAACGCGTTGACGGACAGCGCGTGCCGGCCGATGACCAGGGAACAGGTCGTGGTGAGCTTCCTGGTGCCCGGCAGGGTCGCCACGTAGTGGCCGTCCTGCGGGCTCTCCCACTCGACCCCGGCATCCTTCAGCGACTGCTCGATGACCTTGCGCGGATCAGCCATGTGCCGATCGTATGCCGGAGAGCACCCGGGTGCGGAAGCGACGCTCCCCGACCGCGTCGGCGTAGACCTCGGCGGTGGCCTCGGCCGAGCTGTCCCAGCCGAAGCCCTGGGCATGGTGGGTGGCGGCCCGGCCCAGCCGCTCGGAGAGTTCGGGATTGCCGGCGAAGCGGCGCAGCACCCGGGCGTAGTCGACCGGGTCGTGGCCGGGCACCAGGAAGCCGGTCATGCCGTCCCGCACGGCCACCGGCAGGCCACCCACTCCGGCGGCGACCACCGGGGTGCCGCAGGCCTGCGCCTCGATGGCCACCAGGCCGAAGGACTCGTTGTAGGAGGGCATGACCAGCACGCTGGCGGCCCGGTACCAGTCGGCGAGCTCGGCCTGGGCGACCGGGGGGCGGAAGCGCACCACATCGCATATCCCGAGCCGGGCCGCGAGCTTCTGCATCTCCTCGGGGCGGGCCAGCCCCGAGCCGCTGGGCCCGCCGACGACCGGGACGACCAGCCGGTCCCGCAGCGCCGGATCGTGGTCGAGCAGTTCCCGGACCGCGCGCAGCAGAATGTCCGGGGCCTTGAGCGGCTGGATGCGCCCGGCGAACAGCGGGATCATCGCGTCCTGCGGGAGGCCGAGGCGGGCCCGGGCGGCGGCCCGGCCGCCCGGCTCCGGCCGGAAGCGGTCGAGGTTCACACCGGGGTGGACGACGGCCGTCCGGGCCGGGTCCGCGTCGTAGTACCGGACCAGTTCGGCGGCCTCCCCCGCGGTGTTCGCGATGAGGCGGTCGGCGGCTTCCACTATCTGCGTCTCGCCGATGATCCGCGCGACCGGCTCGGGGGTGTCCCCGGCGGCCAGGGCGGCGTTCTTGACCTTGGCCATGGTGTGCATGGCGTGCACCAGCGGCACGCCCCAGCGCTGTGCCGCCAGCCAGCCGACGTGCCCGGACAGCCAGTAGTGGGAGTGCACCAGGTCGTAGTAGCCGGGCCGCTGGCCGGCCCAGGCCTGCATCACGCCGTGCGTGAAGGCGCAGAGCTGTGCGGGCAGCTCCTCCTTGGCGAGCCCTTCGTACGGGCCGGCGTCGATGTGGCGCACCAGCACTCCGGGCGCCATCTCCACGACCGGGGGCAGCCCTCCCGAGGCGGCCCGGGTGAAGATCTCGACCTCGGTGCCGAGGGCGGCCAGCTGCTTGGCCAGCTCCACGATGTAGACGTTCATGCCGCCCGCGTCGCCGGTGCCCGGTTGATGCAGCGGCGAGGTGTGCACACTCAGCATGGCCACCCGCCGCGCCTGCCGTCCGGAGCGGCTGCGGGAGCGGCGTCGGCCGATCCGATGAATGTCCGGCACGGATACTCCTGACGACGGCTGACGGCGACGCGAATCTGGAGCGAGCTCCAGGATGTCAACAGCGTCGCGCCGCCACATCTTCCCGCTTTGCCGAACCGTGACCGCGGGAACGCGGAGGGCAGCCGCCCCGTCCGCCACCGGGCGCGTCTCCGCCCGGCCCGGGAGTGCGCCGGGCGAGCGGGCCTCAGGAGGCGTAGCGCTCCGCGAATCCGGCCGAAGGGGGGATGGGGGTGATGACGTCCACCAGGACGCCGTCGGGGGCCGCGAGGAGGAAGTGCCGCTGCCCGAAGTCCTCACTGCGCAGGGGCAGCACCGCCGTCAGCCCTTCCTGCTCCACCAGCCGGGCGTACTCGGCGTCGGCGTCGTCCACTTCGAAGTTGAGCAGCAGCCCGCGCACCGGTGCCCGGTACGTCTCGGGGAGCGTCGGGTGGGAGGCGTCGAGCAGTGCCAGCTCGTAGTGCGGCGGCTCCGGTCGCCGCAGGCTCACGTACCAGTCGGCGTCGAAGGTCACCTCGAAGCCGAAGTACCGGGTCCAGAATGCCGCGGACTCGGCCGGCCGTGGGCTGCAGAGGACCGGATAGAAGCTGCTCAGAGTCATGAGGGATCCCTTCACGGGTTTCACATACCTTGGGTATGTGAAACGACGCTAGTCACGTACCTTGGGTATGTCAAAACGGAAGAGCGGGTCCGGGCAGCACCGGGTGAGGTGGCATGAGCGAGCAGCGCAGCAGGGCCGAGCAGCGCGAGGAGACCCGGCGGGCACTTCTCGCCGAGGGCCGCCGGCGGTTCGCCCGCCACGGGTACGGCTCGGTGGTGCTGGCCGAGGTCGCCGCGGCCACCGGGGTGACCAAGGGCGCCGCCTACCACCACTTCGGCAGCAAGGCCGGGCTGTTCCGCGCGGTGCTCGAACAGGTGCAGCAGGAGGTGGCCGAGCAGGTGGTGTCCGCGGCCGAGGCGCACCGGGACCCGTGGCAGCAACTGACGGCGGGGTGCCGGGCCTTTCTCACCGCGGGCTCCGACCCCGAAGTGCGGCGCGTCATGCTGATCGACGGCCCCGCCGTGCTCGGCTGGAACGAGTGGCGCCGCATGGACGAGGGCGCCTCCGCCCGGCATCTGGAGGAGGCGCTGACCGTTCTGGTCGAGGCGGGCATCATCCCGCGCCAGCCGGTGACCCCGCTGGCCCGGCTGCTGTCCGGCGCGATGAACGAGGCGGCGCTGTGGCTGGCACAGCCGGACGGCACCGGCGACGGCACCGGTGCCGACGTGGAAGCGGAGGCGGAGGCGGAGGCGGCGCTGGTCCGGCTGCTGGAGGGGCTGCGGCATGGCGCGGCCTGAGGGCACCGCGACCCGGGGCACCACCCACCCGAACCGGCTCCGCCGGATGGACCGCTGGATCGCCGCCACGCTCGGCCCCGCGCTGCGCCGCGCCGGACCGCCCCCGCTCGCCGTGGACCTCGGCTACGGCGCGAGCCCGCGGACCGCGGTGGAGCTGCTGACCCGGCTGCGGAGCGTGCGCGCCGACGCCCTGGTGACCGGAGTGGAGATCGACGCGGAGCGGGTGGCGGCGGCCCGGCCCCACGAGCGGGACGGGCTGACGTTCCTGCGCGGCGGCTTCGAGCTGCCGCTGCCCGGCGGCCGGCGCCCGCTGCTGATCCGGGCCGCCAACGTGCTCCGCCAGTACCCGGAGGAGCAGGTGGCCGGCGCGTGGGCGCGGCTGTGCTCCCGGCTGGCCCCCGACGGGCTACTGGTGGAGGGCACCTGCGACGAGATCGGCCGGCGGCACGTCTGGGTGGCGCTCGGGCCGGAAGGGCCCCGCACCGTCACCTTCGCCGCCCGGCTCGGTTCCCTCCGCACCCCCTCCGACCTGGCTGAACGGCTCCCCAAGGCGCTGATTCACCGGAACGTGCCGGGGGAGCCGGTGCACGCCTTCCTGCGCGATTTCGACCGGGCCTGGGCCTCGGCCGCACCGTACGGCGCGCTGGGCGCCCGGCAGCGCTGGCTGCGGGCGACCGGCGAGCTGGCCCGGGACTGGCCGCTGACGGACGGCCCGCACCGCCGGCGGCAGGGCGAGGTCACCCTCCCCTGGCACGCTCTCGCCCCGCGGCGGTGACCGGGCTGACCGCGCCGACCCGGGCCCGGCACCTGTGCGCGTCAGACGGTGAGCGTGACCAGCGCCTCGTCCAGCAGCACCCGGTTCGCGGAGTGGCTGAGCCGTTCCCGGGCCTGGTCCGGGGGCAGCCAGAGCAGCCGGTCGACCTCGTGGTTCGGCCGGAACTCCCCGCTCACCGCCTCCGCCGCCCAGTAACTGACCTCCTTCGGCCGGCCCTGCACCGGGTACCGGGCCGTCGGCAGCGGCGCCCCGAGGACGCACACCATCCCGGTCTCCTCTCGGACCTCACGGACGGCCGCCTCCGCCGGCTTCTCACCGGGGTCGAGCTTGCCCTTGGGATGGGACCAGTCCCGGTACCGGGTGCGGTGCACCAGACCGATCTCGACGCTGCCGTCCGGGGCGCGGCGCCACAGCACACAGCCGGCCGCGCGCACCGCGCCGTCCTCAGCTCGCTGCGGCACGCCGCCTCCTCCGGGCCTCGATCAGCATCTCCTGGACATTCTGCAGCGGCTCCCCGTGCTCGTCCGTCGCGTGCCGGGTCCAGGCGCCGTCCGGCCCGAGATGCCAGGAGGCGGTGGTGTCGGCGGTGCCGGTGGCCAGCAGGCGGCTGAGCGCGGCCCGGTGGCCGGGGTCGGTGACCCGCACCAGGACCTCGATCCGCCGGTCGAGGTTGCGGTGCATCAGGTCGGGGCTTCCCAGCCAGACCTCGGTCTCCCCGCCCGCCCCGAAGGCGTACACCCGGGAGTGTTCCAGGAAGCGGCCCAGGACGCTCCGCACCCGGATGTTCTCGGAGAGGCCGGGGACGCCGGGCCGCAGCGCGCAGATGCCGCGCACCCAGACGTCCACCGGGACGCCCGCGCGGGACGCCCGGTACAGCCAGTCGATGACCCGTTCGTCGACGATGGAGTTGACCTTGATCCGGATGCCCGCCGGACGGCCCTCCTCCCGGTGGCTGATCTCTCTCCTGATCCGGGAGATCAGACCCTCGCGCAACGAGCGCGGAGCCACCAGCAGCCGCCGGTAGGTCTTCCGCCGCGAATAGCCGGACAGCCGGTTGAACAGGTCGGAGAGGTCGGCCCCGACCTCCGGGTCCGCGGTGAGCAGCCCCAGGTCCTCGTACCGGCGGGCGGTCTTCGGGTGGTAGTTGCCGGTGCCGATGTGCGCGTAACGGCGCAGCTGCTCCCCTTCCTGCCGCACGACCAGGCAGAGCTTGCTGTGCGTCTTGAGCCCGACCAGGCCGTACACCACGTGGCAGCCGGCCTCCTCCAGCTTGCGCGCCCACTTGATGTTGGCGTGCTCGTCGAACCGGGCCTTGATCTCCACCAGCACCAGGACCTGCTTGCCGGACTCCGCGGCGTCGATCAGCGCGTCGACGATCGGGGAGTCCCCGGAGGTCCGGTAGAGGGTCTGCTTGATGGCCAGCACGTCGGGGTCGGCGGCGGCCTGTTCGACGAAGGACTGCACGGAGGTGGAGAACGAGTCGTACGGGTGGTGCAGCAGCACGTCCCGCTCCCGCAGCGCGCCGAACACGTCCGGGGCCGAGGCGGACTCGACCTCCGCCAGGTCGCGGTGGGTGCCCGCGATGAACTTCGGGTACTTCAGCTCCGGGCGGTCCAGCGTGGCGATGCCGCCGAGTCCGGTGAGGTCGAGCGGGCCGGGGAGGGCGTACACCTCCTCCTCGGTGATCTTCAGCTCCCGCAGCAGCAGCTGCATGACCTCGGAGTCGATGGACTCCTCGACCTCCAGCCGCACCGGCGGGCCGAAGCGGCGGCGCAGCAGCTCCTTCTCCAGAGCCTGGAGAAGGTTCTCCGCGTCGTCCTCCTCGACCTCCAGGTCCTCGTTCCGGGTGACCCGGAAGACGTGGTGGTCCAGCACTTCCATCCCGGGGAACAGATCCTCCAGGTGCGCGGCGATGACGTCCTCGACCGGGACGTAGCGCTGGGGCGATGCCTCCAGGAAGCGAAGCAGCAGCGGGGGGACCTTGACCCGGGCGAAGTGCCGGTGCCCGGTGGCCGGGTTGCGCACCACGACCGCGAGGTTGAGCGACAGCCCGGAGATGTAGGGGAAGGGGTGCGCCGGGTCCACGGCCAGCGGGGTGAGGACCGGGAAGATCTTCTTGCGGAACAGCGAGAAGAGCCTGGTCTGCTCCTCTTCGTTGAGTTCGGGCCAGCGCAGCAGGTGGATGCCCTGCTCGGCGAGCTGGGGGGCGACCTCCTTCTGGTAACAGGCGGCCTGCCGGGTCATGAGCTCACGGGAGCGGGACCATATCGTGTGCAGTACCTCGCGCGGGTTGTGCCCGGACACCGAACGGGTGGCGACACCGGTGGCGATCCGGCGCTTGAGGCCGGCCACCCGCACCATGAAGAACTCGTCGAGGTTGCTGGCGAAAATGTTCAGGAAGTTCGCCCGTTCGAGCAGCGGGGTGGTGGGGTCCTCCGCGAGCTCCAGCACGCGCTCGTTGAACGCCAGCCAGCTGCGTTCCCGGTCCAGGAAGCGGTCGTCCGGCAGGTCGTCGCTCTCCGGGGGCGACTGCAGCGGCTCCGGCCCCTCCTCGAGCTCGGGCAGCGGCCCGGCCACGGACGCCGGGACGGCGAACGGACGCGACGCCTCGATCGAGCCTATGGACTCCGCGGAGCCGCCGGAGTCCGCCGGCTCGGGTGGCTCGGGTGGCTCAGGGGGCTCGGAGGGCTCAGGCGGGTCTCCGGGCGGCGCGGACGGTCCGGCCGGTGCTTCGGTACTGCGGGGGGCACGCGCTTCCTGACTCATGCCCCCATTCTCCCGCTGCCTGCGCGAACGCAACCTCTCCTGCGGGTTACACCCGGGTGTCCGGCCGACGGGCGGGCCCGGCTCAGCTCTCGGTGCGGTACATCAGGTCCGTCTCGTACGTGCGGAAGCCCAGCCCTTCGTAGACGCTGAGCGCCGGCGCGTTGTCCGCGTCCACGTAGAGCATGGCGGTCGGCAGACCGCGGTCGCGCGACAGGTAGCGCAGCCCGACCGTGGTCAGTATCTTGCCCAGGCCCAGGCCCTGCGCCTCGGGGGCTACCCCCAGGACGTACACCTCACCGACACCCTCCGCGGTGTGCACCTTGGTCCAGTGGAAGCCGAGGAGCTGCTCGGTCCCGTCGTCGCGGACGGCGAGAAAGAAACCGGACGGGTCGAACCAGGCCTCGGCCTTGCGGGCGTCCAGATCCTGCTGGGTCAGCGCCCCCTGCTCGGGGTGGTGGGCGAACGCGGCGGCGTTCAGCTCGAGCCAGGCCGCGTCGTCCTGTCCGGGGACGAAGGTGCGCACCGTCACCCCCTCGGGGAGGGTGGGCTCGTCGAGCCGGAGCCCGTCCAGCGGCCTGCGCAGCTGCCGCAGTTCCCGGAAGAGCACGAGGCCCAGGCTCTGGGCGAGATGCCGGGCGGCGGGGTGGCCGCCGTGCGCCCACACCCGCAGCCGGTGGCCCGACTCGGCGAGCAGCGCCGCCCCGAGGGCGCGGCCGTACCCCCGGCCACGCTCCGCGGGGTGCACGACCAGCTCCGCCGAGGGCGCCTCCACCGGATCGGTGCCGTCCAGCTGGGCGTAGCCGACGAGCTCGCCGTGCAGGCGGAGCATCACGTGCTTCACGCCCTGCCGTTGCCCGCCGCGCAGCAGCAGCCTGCCCTGTTCGGAGACGGAGCTCTGGCCGTCCACCCGGGCAGCGGCGTCGATCAGCCTGAGGGCGTCCCACAGGTCCGCCGCCGACACCTCGTCCCGTACCACGACGTCACTCATGCCCCTGACTCTACGGGGCCCGCAGTCAGCTGCGGGCAATGTCCTCGTTACCTGATCCCTCCTGACGAGCTACGCGCGTAGCCGTAGGCTGCGGTGCGCACTTACGTTGCCTTCGCTTCCCCCTCAGGAAGAGGTTCACCGCCCATGCACCGTTCCTCCACCCGACGCCCACGCACGACCCGGAAGGCTGCCGGCGCGGTTGCCGTGGCCGTCGCCGGGGCGCTCGCCCTCTCGCTGCCCGCCGCCCACGCGGCACCGGACCGGCACGGCCCGCCGGGAAAGCCGGGGAAGCCGGGCCCCACCGCCGAACTCCAGGTGCTGGCCCTCAACGACTTCCACGGGGCGCTGGAGCCGCCGTCCGGCTCCGGCGGTCAGGTCGTGCACGACCACGGGCACGGCTCGCACGAGACGATCGACGCGGGCGGCGCGGAGTACCTGGCCACCGCGCTGCGCGAGGCGCGGGAGGGCCACCCCCGCTCGGTGACCGTCGCCGCCGGTGACATGGTCGGCGCCACCCCGCTGCTGTCGGGAATGTTCCACGACGAGCCCACCATCGAGGCGCTGAACCTCATGGAGATGGACGTCGTCGGCGTCGGCAACCACGAGTTCGACGAGGGCTGGCGCGAACTGATCCGCAAGCAGGAGGGCGGCTGCCACCCGGCGGACGGCTGCTACGTGGAGGACCGCGAGTTCGAGGGCGCCGACTTCCCCTTCCTGGCCGCCAACGTCGTGCACGAGGACACCGGCAAGCCGGTCCTCGCCCCGTACAGCGTGCAGAACATCAAGGGCGTCAAGGTCGGCTTCATCGGCGTGACGCTGGAGGGCACCGCGGACATCGTCACCGCGGAGGGAATCCGCGGGCTGGAGTTCCGTGACGAGGTGGAGACGCTCAACAAGTACACCGAAGAGCTGAAGCGCAAGGGCGTCCACGCCGTCATCGCCCTGGTCCACGAGGGTGGTTACCCGGCCTCCACGGCGTACAACCACGACTGCGACGCCGACGGCGGCCTGTCCGGCCCGATCGTGGACATCGCGGAGAACACCCACGCGGGCGTGGACGTGCTGATCACCGGGCACACCCACCAGCCGTACGTGTGCACCATTCCCGACCCGGCGGGCAACGACCGTCTGGTGACCTCGGCCCAGTCCAACGGCCGGCTGGTCACCGAGCTGAACATGTCCTACGACCGGCGCAGCAAGGACATCGTGCGGGCCTCGGTGGAGGGCACCAACCGGGTGGTGCACCGCGACCACCAGCGGGCGGCCGACATGACCGACCTGCTCAGCTTCTGGAACGAGCTGGCCGCCCCGATCGCCAACCGGCCGATCGGCTGGATCACCGAGGACATCACCCAGGACCGCAACATCCCCGAGTCCCCGCTGGGCAACCTGATCGCCGACGCGCAACTGGCACACGCCCAGGGGCTCGACGAGTCCGCGGTGCTCGCCCTGATGAACCCCGGGGGCATCCGCACCGACCTGACCTACGCCGCCTCGGGTGAGGAGGGCGACGGCGTGGTCACCTACGGGGAGGGCTTCGCGGTGCAGCCCTTCTCCAACTACGTGTACCTGGTGGACCTCAGCGGTGAGCAACTGCTGGCCGTGCTCCGCGAGCAGGTCAGCGGCCCCAACCTGGGCACCATGAAGATCCTTCAGCCGTCGGAGGGCTTCGCCTACACCCTGGACCTCACCCGTTCCGGCGCCGACCGCATCGTTGCCGATTCGGTGACCCTGCACGGCGAGCCGCTGGAGGCCGACCGGGTCTACCGGGTCGCGGTCAACTCCTTCCTGGCGGGCGGCGGCGACGGCTTCCCGACCCTGGCCGAGCACACCAACCCGCTGGTCGGCGGCAACGACCTGGAGGCCCTGGCGGACCACCTGTCCGCCATCTCCTCCGCCGACGCACCGATCACGGCACCGGCAGCGGACCGCATCACCGTCCTCCGCTGACCGCCCCGCATTACCCCGCACCACCCCGCACCACCCCGCACCACCCCGCACCACCCCGCACCGCTGCTGCCCCCGACGGTCTTCGGCCGCCGGGGGCAGCGCTGTGCGTGAGGCCCGGAGGAGATCAGGAAGCGTAGGGGCGGGCGGTCCGGGCGTCCCGCAGCGCCTGGGCCCACCAGGTGAGCTGGTCGAACAGCACCTTGGCGGCGGCCTCCCGGCCCGGGTCCGGCCCCAGGTCGGTGGTGCCGTGCAGGCTGACGGTGTCCCGCAGCGTTGTGGCGTGCAGCTCGGCGAAGACCAGGCGCAGCTGTTCGACGGCGCGCAGCCCGCCGCTGATCCCGCCGTAGGACACGAAGCTGACCGGCTTGGCGTTCCACTCGGACCGGTAGAGGTCGATGGCGTTCTTCAGCGAGGCCGGGAAGCTGTGGTTGTACTCCGGGGTGACGACGAGGAACCCGTCCGCGTCCGCGAGCCGGCGCCCCAGCTCGCCCACCGCGGGCGGCTCGGGGGCACCGAAGTCGATGACGGTGGGCAGGTCGAAGTGGGCCAGATCCAGCAGGTCGGGCTCAAGACCGCCGTGCCGGGCCATCCGCTCCACGACCCAGTCGGCGAGGGCGGGGCCGAACCGTCCTGCGCGGGTGCTTCCGACGATCACGGCGATCTTGAGAGGGGTGACAGCAGACATGAGGGCAACTTCCCGTCTGAGAGGTCTTCTTCCGGACGGGGACCAGCATGAAACTTCAAGGCCACTTGAGGTCAAGCTATGCTGAGCGCATGGCTCCGGTCTCCAGAGAACTCACCATCGGACAGCTCGCCGAGCGCAGCGGCGTCGCCACTTCCGCGCTGCGCTTCTACGAGGACCAGGGGCTCATCCACAGCCGCCGCACCTCGGGCAACCAGCGCCGCTACACGCGGGACATGCTGCGCAGAGTGGCGTTCGTCCGGGTCTCGCAGAACCTGGGCATGCCGCTGAGCACCATCCGCGAGGCCCTCGGCCGGCTCCCGGAGGAACGGACCCCGACCCCCGAGGACTGGGCCGAGGTCTCCAGCGGCTGGAAGGACGAGCTCAACGAACGGATCGACCAGCTCACCGAACTGCGGGACAACCTCGACCAGTGCATCGGGTGCGGCTGCCTGTCCCTGAGCAGTTGCACGCTGGCCAACCCCGACGACGTGCTCAGCACCCAAGGCCCCGGCCCCAGGCGGTTCATCCGCTGCTGACCACCCGCTCGTACTGCGCGGGTGTCGCGGGCGCCCGGGCGCCTCTTCCTCAGCAACCGGTCGATGATTCCGCGGCTCCCCCACAGGCAGACCAAGGACAACCTGGGTTGAAATACACAGTGAACACAGTCACTTTGCGGAATCAGCTATGAATTGCACCCAATGCCTCTTTGAGGCCTTTCAATGCTAAAGGCTAGATAAAAAATGAAGGAGACAACCCCCAGAATGACCGCAAGATAGGCAATTGCCACCCCTGGGGGCATTTCCCCTCTGACTAGGCTGCCCACCGGCCACGCGGAACAGACTCCGAACACTATTGCAGCATTCACCCGGAGCCAGCGACGTCGCATCATTCCCATGACTGACATGGTCACATATGGGCGACGCACAGAAAAGGGTAGCCCCTGACCTGCGGTCCGAGCAGGACACGAGCGCCGCTTTGCAGGCTGCGCCATCATATCCACCAGTGGATGATCCGATTCATCCCACCCGAAGATCAGCGTTCCGCCTCCAGAGGTGTTGACGAAGGCGGACAATGTTGGCGCGAGCGTCGAGGAAAACCACCCGGCGCCACGGCTGTCAGCAGGCGCAGTCGCCGGTCATCCCCGGGTTTCAGACCTGTTCGAAATGGAAGGAGCTGATGAAGCAGTCACGAGGCTGGGCGACGGCGAACAGCACACAGTCCGACAGTGACTGGGAAGTCAGCAGGTCGCCCGCAGCGCGCGAGGTGGTGTGCCATTCGCCGGAGAGCGGATCGGCGTTCCGGAAGTCGGGCGGATAGAGGGAGATCACCCGGACTCCCTGCTGCCGCAGCCGCTTGGACAGAATGCCGGTGAATCCGCTCTGGGCGTGCTTCGCTGCGTGAAAGGCGGCGTGTGCGCCGGAGCCCTCCGACCCGGGGACACCGCAGGTCGAGATCATGGTGACGATGTCGGGCCGGTCCGAGACCAGGAGCAGCGGCAGCAGGTGCTTCACGACCAGGACGGTTCCGGTGGCACCCGAGGCGATGGTGTCCACGATGTCCTCATCCGACGCGCTGAGCAGATCCGTGCCCTCCAGCCAGCGTGCGCCGTTGTTGACCAGAACGTCGACGCGGTCGGTGGCGTCGCGGAGGCGGGAGGCGAAGTCGCGTACGGAAGCGGGATCTGCGAGGTCGCAGGCAAAGGCATGGACGTTCTCGTGGCCCAGGGCCCGGATCTCGTCCCGTACCTTCTCTGCGCCGGCGAGGCTGCGCGCGGACAAGTAGACCTCCGCCCCCTGTTGGGCGAAGCGGACCGCCAAGGTGCGGCCGAAATCGCGGGAAGCGCCGGTGATGACGACCCGCTGACGGTCGAATCGGGGATTCATGAGGGGACTTCCGTTCGTTGTCGGCCGACATGTCAGCAGTCGGCGGGCCGAGGGGCAGGGGCCACGGTACGTGGGTCGGGGCAGCGAGGACGGTCCCGGCCGCTTGGGCCCCGCCGCCCGCTCGCGCCCGGTCCAGGCGTCCGCCCGGCGTCAGATGCTGCTGTTCCTGATCTGGTGAGAAGAGCGGCAAGACGAGCAGGAGTGGTGGCGAGGACGGTGCCGGGGTCGTCACTCTCCCGGAAGAGCAACGCGACCGGCAATGGTCGCGAGATCACGGCAGTTGGCACGCGTCACCGCTGTAGGAGGACTTCTGTCAGGTGGTGTTCTCAGGAACATTCACAGCGGCTTTTCGCAGTCGAGGGTGTAACGCCGAGAATGCAGAGCTGTGGATGGTTGGATGTGAGTCGTCAGGAGGTGCGAGCGTCGTAGTTCTCGCGGTTTGCGAGGACCTCGGCCATGTGCGTCTGCGCCCAGTTTCTGAGCTCGCGCGTCATGTGGTGGAGCGAGAGCCCGAGGTCGGTCAGCTCGTAGGAGACGGTGACAGGGACGGTTGGCGTCACGGTACGGGTGAGCAGACCATCGTGCTCCAGCGATCGTAGCGTCTGGGTCAGCATCTTCTGGCTGACCCCGGCCAGAAGACGAGAGATCTCGGAGTAACGCATCGCCTTCGGAGCGTCTGCGTGTGCTGCATCGGGCCGGCCAGCGCTGTGGTCGCCGCCCAGCGCACACAGGATCAGGACGACCCACTTGTCCGAGATTCGGTCGAGCAGCTGCCGGCTGGGGCACCCTGCCAGGAACGCGTTGTACTCCACCTTGGCCTGAGCCCTCTTCTGCGCCGCCTTCATCGTCGTCACTGATCGCACCTCTCACTCATGGGTGGGTTACGCACTCCCAAGTGCCTACTTCCCGACAGGAAGTTTCTCTCCCATGCTGATGCAGGGAGGCAGCAGGCGTCACCCCCGAGTGCACGACGAAAGGCAACAAGATGAGCACACCCTCCCTCTCTCTTCCCGGCGGCACCTGGACTCCGGGTGACCTGACCGTCACCCGGTTCGGTTACGGCGCCATGCAACTGGCCGGCCCGTGGGTCATGGGGCCGCCCGCCGATCGCGAGGGTGCTCTGGCCGTTCTGCGTGAAGCAGTTGACGTCGGTATCACCCACATCGACACCAGCGACGCCTACGGGCCGCGGGTCACCAACGAGTTGATCCGCGAGGCACTGCACCCCTATCCCGAGTCGCTGCACATCGTGACCAAGGTGGGCGCGACCCGCGACGAACAGGGTGGCTGGCCTACAGCCCGGCGACCCGAAGATCTGCGCCGCCAGGTCCACGACAACCTCAAGTCCCTCCGGCTCGACGTACTCGACCTGGTCAACCTCCGACTCGGCAACGCCGAAGGTCCCCAGCCCGGCTCGCTCGCAGAGGCGTTCGAGACGCTCGTCGAACTTCAGCAGCAGGGCCTGATCCGCCACCTCGGGATCAGCAACGCCACCGAGGAGCAGGTCACCGAGGCACAGAGCATCGCGCCGATCGTGTGCGTGCAGAACATGTACAACCTCGCTCACCGCCACGACGACAAGCTCATCGACCGGCTCGCCACCGACGGCATCGCGTACGTGCCCTTCTTCCCCCTCGGGGGCTTTACCCCGCTTCAGTCCTCGGCGCTCTCGGCGGTCGCCGCTCGATGGGAGGCGACACAGATGTCCGTCGCACTGGCCTGGCTGCTGCAGCGATCACCGAACATCCTGCTCATCCCCGGCACGTCATCGACGGCACACCTGCGCGAAAACATCGCCGGCGCGGGACTCTCCCTCTCCCATGAGGACTTGACCGAGCTGGACGACATCAGCCGCTGAATGCCCCAGAGCTGAACGGCTCACAAGCCACGACCGAAGCCACCGTTCGAGGCCCGGCCCCGGTCACCTTCGCGCGACCGAGGCCGAAGCAGGACGATTCGCCCTCACCTGGAAGACTTCAGATCATCAGCCGTCAGGAACTTGTGTCACACCGGCGGTGGCAGCTCACCCCGCGCCGGTGGCCGGGTAGGCGTCGAGGTCTCCCGAGGACGGGGGTTCCTGCACCAAGCCCATCCGGAAGAGCTCGACGTTGCACGACGCTATCCCTGAGGCCCGCTTCGCCCACGCTGACATGCATACGTTCTGCCGCTTTGACGAGCTCGGGCTCGAAGTCACCGGTCAGCGACTCGGCGAGAAGAGAAGCGGAATACTACGCTGTGTGGCTGCTGTTGAGCGGTATGGCGCCGCTCTTCACGCCGGCGAGAAGAGCGGCGAGGCGGGTCGGAGTGGTGGCGAGGACGGTGTCGGGGTCGTCGCTCTCGCGGAAGAGAGTCCCCCCACCAGCGGTGGTTGCGACGTTGAGGCAGTTGGCTGCGTCAGCGCTGAAGGAGGACTTCTGCCAGTTGTGGGTGGTCATGCTTTCCTCTCAAGTGGTCTGAGCAATGCGTTCGATCAGATCCCGTGACTCCGATGGCGGCAGGGCACATGCCTCCATTCGGTCCAGCACCGTTCGGTACTTGACGAGTTGCGGCTCGGTGTCGACGAACATCGAGCCGTGGTCAGTGTCCAGTTGGACAGTACCCAGCGACGGCACCTCTGCATCGAAGTAGACGATGCCATGCCCCGAACTGGGGAAGGCCCCGGCGCCGAACGGGATCACCAGGAGGGTGATGTGCTCACGCTCGCTCATCACGAGCAGGTGCTCCAGCTGTGCACGGGCGACTGCCGGGCCGCCGAAACCCATCCGAAGTGCGGCCTCATGGACGATTGCGGTCAGCGGCGTCGGCTGTGCTGAGTAAATCACCGTTTGGCGCTTGATCCGGTGGGAAACCCGGTGCTCCACCTCCGGTGGTGTGAGGGGTGGCACTCCCTCGTCAAAGACCGCGCGGGCGTGGTCGCGGGTCTGGAGCAGTCCGGGCATGTGGATCACCGAGCCGATGCGGATGGCCTTCGCATGGTGTTCCAGCTCAGGCAGGTCCAGCCACCCTGCCGGGAGGATGTCGCGGTAGTCCTCCCACCAACCCCGGGTCCTGCCACCGGTCATGCGGACGAGTGCCTCGATGAGTTGCTGGTCACTGCACTCGTAGGCGTGGGCCATAGCCCTGACCCGCTCCGCACTCACGGCGTAGCGGCCGGCCTCGGTGTTGCTGATCCGTGCCTGATTGCCACCGAGCATCGCGCCTGCCTGAGTGGCTGTGAGCTCAGCCTTCTCGCGAAGCCTGCGCAACTCCGTACCCAGGCGCCGTTGGCGCACCGTCGGCGGAACAGTGTTGGGCGGCATCGTGCCTCGCTCCCCTTATCGAACAGCTGCACTGGCGTGCACTCGAACCGGTCTGACTTCACCGTACTGACGACTAAATGGCATGGATTCCAGTGGCAAAGGCTACGGTATTCCCGTAGTCAGTCAACTCCGCTGCGTGTTGGGAGATCGCCATGACCACCGTATCCCCGCAGAACCACACTCCCGTCCCGCCCGGGTTCGACCGGGAGGTAAGGGAGTTGGTGGTGGAGACCGCGCCTCGGGTGTTCGCGGTGGTCCTGGAGGCCGTCGACGGGGACGGCGAGTGGGACGCATGCGTGGCTGCCTGGGGGATGGCGTACCCGGACGGTCACGTGCACCTGGTCGGGGAGGACGGCCTGCTCGTACTGCGGCTGGAGTCGGTGGAGCGGGCGGTGGTGTGGGCGACCCGGCTCGGGGCCGGGTCATCGGCCCGCGTCGTGTGGCCCGTGATGGCTGCGGCGTGACGGGGCGTCATCTCTGCGCTGCTCGAACGGGGGTGGCGCCTCATTCTTCGCTGGAGGTTGTCATGGCGTTCACTGCACCGGTCACCGAGCACGGAGAGACTTCGTGGGCCATAGTCGCTCAGGCGCGGGACATCGCGAGGTGGCGCCGGGTGGTCGGGGCGACCGTGCGGGCGTGGGGCGGAGATCCGGCGGCGGTGGAGGTGGCACGGCTGGGCGTCTCCGAGTTGCTGTCGAACGTCTGCAAGCACGTACCGGACCGGCGGTGTCTGCTGAAAGTGCGGCAGGACGGACAGGGCGTCCTGGTCGAGGTGTACGACGGGTCCCCGCAGGTACCGGCAGTGCTAGTGCCGGGCGGTGACGCGGAGGAAGGGCGAGGGCTGTGGCTGCTGCGCGAGATGACGGGCGCCATGGGCTACACCCTCGTGCCCGGGGGCAAAGGGGTGTGGTTCACCGTCCCCTTCACCACCGGTGCTGACGCAGGTGGTGAAGCCGACCCCAGTGCCGAGGCCGGTGCTGACGCCAGGGCCGGCGCCGCTGCCGAAGCCGACCCAAGCACCGGTGCCGGTACCGACGTCGCGCGGGAGGGCCGGTGAACAGCCCGCCCGCCGCGTACCGGGTCGAGGCCGTCGCCTACTGCGGGACCCCCGAGCCGTGCATGTTCCACCTGGGCGACCGCTTCTCCACCGAGGCCGGGGAGGCGCGGCAGTGGGCGGGGGAACGTGCCACGCAGATCGCGGCCAGCCTCGGTCCCGAGGACCCGGGGACCGCCGCCCGGTTCCTGGCCTGGGCCCACGACGTGGCCACCGCCCGTACCCACCACCTGCTGCTGGCCGGCCAAGCGGTCATCTACAGCTGCGCCGGGGACGACTGCCTCTGGGAGCTCTCCCTGCGTCCCCTCCCCCAGTACCCCACGCCGCTCCAGGAACCGGGCCAGGCGTGAGCCGACGAGCCCCCTCCGCATCAGCGGGCGCATTTCCACGTCGAGACGGGCCCGGAGGACGTGGAAATGCGCCCCGACGGGACGGGACCCCCTCAGCCGGGAGACCGCCCCCGGCACCCGGTCACCGTCGCCGGGTCCCGTCGCCCCTCCCCCACCGGTGTTCCCGCACCGCTTCCGCCCCGGCCCCGGTCACCGTCGCCCGGTCCCGTCGCTCTTCCCCCGCCGGTGCTTCCCACGCAGCATCTGCCGGTACCCCCGCACCGAAAGACAGGCCGTCATGCTCCGCCGCCCCCGAACCACGTTGCGCACCCTGCGCTGGGTCAGCGAACCCGACACCGCGCCCGATGCCGCCCCTGCCACCTACCGGCTGTCCTGTGACGTGTGCGGCGCGAAGTCCCACACCAGCGTCGAGTTCGGCACCATCCAGGACTGGCAGCTCCAGCACGCCGCCCGCCACGTCCACCCCCATACGTACACCCAGACCACCACCCGCCCCTGGCGCGTCCACCCGGCAGCCTGAGCGGTGAACCGGCCCCCTGGGGCTGTGCGGGCAGCACTTCCGGAAAGGTGTGAGCAGCAGGGGAGCGACCGGGACGTACGTCTAAAAGGCGGAGACGCTTCCTGGCGCCCGCTCCGCTCGGCTGAGCGTACGGATAACGGCCGTCGGGCCGTGCCGTCGCACCGCGAGCCGTGCGAGCAGGCCGATGACCTCCTCGGAATGCGCGGGTGGCAGATCGGGGGTGGGGGCACCGACGCTCACCGCCAGATCATCACTGTGCACCACTACTTCGACCAGCCGGGTCAGAAGATAGTCGTCAAGGGTCAGGCTCCACATACCGGGCAGGTCGACGACCCGGTCCTTCGGCTCTGCGGGGAGCACCTCGCTCAGTCGCCGGACGGCGGCTGCGACGCGTTCGGCGAGGGCTTCGGGTCCGTCTGCCGCTGCCTCCTCGCCCCTGCTGCGGATGGCCGCATGCTGATCGCTCTGCGGGTCGGCATCAACCCAGTCGTCGCCCGTGTAGTGCTCAAGGAGGGGGACGGGGCGGGCCCCGGCGGACGGCTGCGCAAGCACCGGCTCCACCAGCACAATGTTGCGCGCGAGGTGACCGCAGAGACCGCCGACGTGATACCCGGGGAGGACGCTCGGCTCGTCCCAAGCAGCCGCCACGGAGGGCGACCCGATGATGTCGGCAGCGGCGGCGGCCCATTGCAGATACGCCTCTCGAACCATGCGCCGGAGTCTAGGTCGAGCCGGACCGACGTGGTTGCCGCACCTGCGCCGGGCTCGACGACCGCCCGGCCGTGGCAGTGCGCCTTTCCACGTCGAAAGGGCCCGCAATGACGTGGAAAGGCGCCACACGCGGCCCGCCGCCGCACCGCCCCGCGCCACCCACCGCCCGCACCCAGGTCAGGAAGGGCGGACCTCGGTGGCGGTGACGGTCAGGTCGTGGCGGGCGGTGAAGTGCGGCCGGACCCGGACCGGGGCCGCCCCCTCGCGGTCCATGGTGACGGCGGGGAAGCGGTCGGTGCGTCTGCGGTCGGGCCAGTCGCCGGCGATCCGGCCGATGGGCACCGTCGCGCGGCCGGTCTCCGCACGCAGCCGCAGCTCCCAGCTGTCGTCCTCCCCGGCGAGCCGGGCCGTCAGCGCGGCGTACGGCAGGGTGACCTCCACCCGCCCATCGCCCAGCGGACGCAGCGGCAGGCCGATGTCCCCGCCGGTGCGTGACCGGGCGAGCGCGGCGACCGGTTCGCCCGTGGCGCCGTACAGGGCGGCGGTGACGGTGACGGTCCGCTCGCCGGTCACCACCTGCTCGGCCTCCGCGTGCGCGGGGCGCAGCCAGGTGCGCAGGGCCAGCCCGCCCTCCTCGGTGCGGTAGGGGATCCGGGTGGCGACACCGTGCTCGTCCACGGCCGGGGGCAGGGTCATCAGCGCCGCGGAGTCGACGAGTTGCACCTGGAGCCGGGGGTCCTGCGCCAGGCCGCCGTCGGTCCCGCGGCTTTCCAGGGCGAAGTCCCAGCGTCCTTCCGGGAGCACCCGCCCGGTACGCGGAACGGTGACCCGGACCCACGGGTCGGCGCCGCCCGCTCCCGGGTCCGGCGGAGGGGCGGGGACCGGGAGCCGGAAGCTCCCGTCCTCCGCGGCCCGGCGCCGCCGGCCGACCAGCTCCAGCTCGCCGGGCGGCAGGCTCGCTGCGGCCAGCTCGACGGTCAGCGAACCGTCGGGGGTGACCACCGCGCGGGCCGGGACGGACGGCCGGTCGTCGGTACGGTCCATCGGCTGTCGCCGCAGCAGCCCTTCGAGCCGGGGGCCGGTGTGGAAGGCGGGCGCGGGGGTGAGCCCGGGCCAGGGCCGGCGTCCTTGCGGGGCGCGCGCTTCGGCCAGCTCCGCCAGCAGCCCTGTCCAGCGCCCGGCGATGCGGGCGGGGTCGTAGTCCGCGCCACGGCTCAGCCCTTCGGCGCCGAGCCGCTGCCGCTGCTCCGGGTCGTCGATGAGCCGGAGCAGCGCGTCCGCGAACGCGTCACTCCCGCCCTCCAGCGGGACCAGCACCCCGTTGCGGCCGTGGGAGATGATCTCGCCCGGGCCGTACGGGCAGTCGGTGGATACCACCGGCACGCCGCAGCGCATCGCCTCGACGAGGGTCATCCCGAACGACTCCCCGTCGGAGGCGACCGCCGCGATCGCCCCCTTTGCCCACTCCGTCTCGATCGGGGAGACGGCGCCCATGAGCCGGACCCGGTCGTAGAGGCCGAGCCGCTCGATCTGCCGCCGGTACCGTTTCTCGTGCCGGCCCCGGCCGTAGATGCGCAGCTGCCAGTCGGGGCGTTCGGCGGCGACCTTGGCGAAGGCCTCGATGAGCCGGTCGTACCGTTTGATCGGGATGAAGCGGCCTGCGGCCACGACCGTCTTTGAGTCTCCGGTGGAGGGGCGGGCGGACGGGGCGGGCACGGCGTTGGGGATGCTCAGCACCCGGGTGGTGGGGCGCTCCGGCAGCGCCGCCCGCCACTGCTCCGCGTCGGCCTCGCTGACCGTGACGTACGCGTCCAGGTGCTGCACGGCGGCCAGGCACTCCTCGCGCAGCTCGGGGTTGTGCGAGTCGAGGGTGCGGTGCTCCTGCCCGATGCGCAGGTAACGGTCCGAGCCGTGCCGGGCCAGGTGCCCGACGAGGAAGGGCCGGGTGGCGATGACGACGTCGGCGTCGGTGCGGCGCAGGTACCGCTTGATGCGCTGATCCGCGAGCCGGGTGGGCGGCAGCGGGCTGTTGGCCGGGCCGGGGTCGTGGAACATCCGGCTGGGCTTCCTGGCCGACGGCCGCAGGTGCTTCCACAGCCCGCCGCGCGCGTCGATGAGCGGCACCACGCGCACCCGGGGGTCCAGCGCGATCCCAGGGGTGTCGGCCCGGCGGTAGACGCTGGCGATCTCCACCTCGTGGTGCTCGCTGAGCCCGGCGGCGAGATGGGCGACCGCCACGACCGTGCCGCCGATCCCGTACATGTTGTGGACGAGGAAGCTAATCTTCACCGCTGCCCGGTACCCGGACGGCCAAGCCGTATGCAAGGGAGTGCCGGGGAACACCCGGACGCATTGTCCCGCGAACGGGAAGGTACGGGGCCGGTTCCGTGACGGCGCTACCGGTCCCCGGGATCCGGCCGTTCAGGCGGCGGGAAACCCGCTGGTGTCGAGGCTGATACCGAAAGGCTCCGGCAGCGGCACGTCCTCTCCGAACGTGACCGCCCGGAGCGTCCGGTAGACGTCACCGTTCGGCTGACCGTAGAGCGTGACCGTCGGCCCGCCGGGAGCCCAGCCGTCCACCAGCAGGTACAGCGGCACTCCAGCCGCGGCATACCCGGCGGGCTTGCTGACGCGGTCCTGGCCTCCGTTCCCGGGAGAGGTGATCTCCACGACCAATTCCGCCTCGTCAGCGGGGACTTGGTATCCCGGCCCGGAAAGGGCGGCCTCGGGCAGAACGACCAGGTCCGGGATGTAGAGGCCGTTACGGGAGGGGACCGTCAGCCCTAGGGTCTGGTAAATCCCCCAGCCGTCCGGAATCGCCGGGTACAGCTGCTTCTGCAGCTTGTGGGCCATGAGGTTGTGCTCTTTGGACGGCGGCGGTGCCACGGTGACGATCCCCTCAATGATCTCCACCCGGCAACCCTCAGGCGCGTCTGTCGCCTCCCAGATCCGGAGGAGATCCTGCCAGCCGTAGCCGTTGCCCTGCTGGTGTTCGACGGTGAGTGCGCTCATGGCGGTCTCCTCGATCGGTGCGGCACCAAGCCCAGCATGCCGCGCGGGGACGGGGAAGGTCCACCGGACCGGTTCACCCGAACGAGGCTGTCCGTCACGCAGAGCTGCCCGCCCTCGCACGGCGGGTGGTGCGCGACGGTCAGGCGAGGCGGGCGACCGCCACGACCGAACGGGAAGGTGCGGGGCCGGTTCCACGACGGCGGAAATCTGCAGGAAGCGGACCGGGGCAACCGGTCCGGGACCGGGAACGTGCCACTCCGCAGACCGATGGGCTATAAGAAGACCATGCGACTCACCCGAATGCCCCGCACTGCCGCCGTGACGGCCGCACTGGCCCTGGGCTTCGGCCTGGCCGCATGCTCCAACGACAGCGACCAGGCCGTCGCGCCCCCGGAGGTCCCGGAGTCCGTCGAGACCGGCCTGGACGATCTGGACCTCGACGACCTCGGCCTGGACGATCTGGACCTGGACCTCGACGACCTGGACCTCGGCGACCTCGAGGACTTCGAGGACTTCGACCTGGGCGACTACGACTTCGAATTCGGCGACACGAGCACCGATCTGACGGTCGGTGACTGCTGGGGACGCGCCGGCAAGGTGGACCACGACCCGCGCCATTGCAGCGAACCGCACGTCTTCGAGGTCGTCGGGATCGACGAGGAGTTCGACCTCGGGGGCGCCGACGACCTCAGGGCGGTCGCGGAAGCCCGGCAGGAACGCTGTGAGGCCCACTTCGCGGAGTACTTCGGGGTCGGCTACAACGAGCAGGGCAACCCGCGGTACGACGTCACCGACGAGCCGGCCATCATGAACCCGGGCTCCGAGACGATGCTCCTCGTGTGCAGCGCCTACACGACCCGCACCGAGGAGCACACCGGCTCGTTCCGCAACGGCTGACCTCTCCGCCCGGCCGAGCTGCTCGCTCCGCCCGGCCGCGCGGAGCGAGCGGCGGTCAAGGGGCGGTGGTCAGGAAGCGGTGGGGCAGCCGCAGGAGCGGCGGATCCGCAGGGTGACCGGGAACTGCTGCACGCGGTCGCCGTTGCCGTCCTCGGCCGGCTCGCCCACCGCGAGGCGCACCGCCTCGCGGGCCATCGCCACCCGGTCCGAGGCCACGGTCGTCAGCGGCGGGTCGGTGAGCGCCGCTTCCTTCACGTCGTCGAAACCGGCGACCGCGAGCTCGCCGGGAACGTCGATCCGGAGCTCCCGGGCCGCCCGCAGCACGCCGATGGCCTGGTCGTCGGTGGCGCAGACCAGAGCCGGCGGGCGGTCGGGCCCGGCCAGCAGGTCGAGCGCCACCCGGTACGCGTCGTAGCGGTTGTAGGGGGCCTGGAACAGCCGGCCCACGGTGCTGATCCCCGCCTCGGCCATCGCCCGCCGCCACCCGGTGACGTGGTCGGTGACCGGGTCACCGGACTCCGGGGTGGTCTCCACGCCGCCGAGGCAGGCGACATACGCGGGGCCGTGCTCCAGCAGGTGCCGGGTGGCGAGCTGCGCGCCGCCCACATCGTCCAGGACCACCGCGACGTCGTCGATGGCGTCCGGCCGCCGGTGCAGCAGCACCACCCGGGCGTCCCATGCCTCGATCTCGGACGCGGCGTGCTCGCTGGGGCCCTGGCTGACCAGGATGAGCCCGGAGACCCGCATGCCGAGAAAGGCCCGCAGGTAGTGCACCTCGCGCTCGTCGAGGTAGTCGGAGTTGCCGACGAGCACCATCTTCCCGCGCTCGGCGGCGGCCTGCTCCACGGCGTGCGCCATTTCGGCGAAGAAGGGCTGCCGGGCGTCGGGCAGGATCAGGCCTATCAGGTCGGTGCGCTGGGAGGCCATCGCCTGCGCGACCCGGTCGGGGCGGTATCCCAGCTCCTTGATCGCGGCGAGCACCCGTTCCCGGGTGGCAGCCGCCACCGGGCGGGGGCCGTTGTTGACGACATAGCTGACCACCGCGGTGGACGTACCCGCCAGTCGCGCCACGTCGTCCCGCGTCACCTTGGCCACGCGCGCAGTCTACGCGCGAGGATTGCGGTTCTGCCGCGCGGCCTGCTGCACCAGCTGCTCCGCCTCCCGGGTGACGGCGCGGGCGTGGGCCTGCTCCGGGGACTTGTCACCCTTCTCCGGCGTGACGAAGCGGTAGCCGACATTGCGCACGGTGCCGATCAGCGCCTCGTGCTCGGGCCCCAGCTTGGCCCGCAGCCGCCGGACATGGACGTCCACGGTGCGCGTGCCGCCGAAGTAGTCGTAGCCCCAGACCTCCTGGAGCAGCTGCGCGCGGGTGAAAACCCGCCCGGGGTGCTGGGCCAGGTACTTGAGGAGTTCGAACTCCTTGAAGGTCAGGTCGAGGACCCGGCCCTTGACCCGGGCGCTGTAGGTCGCCTCGTCGACGGAGAGGTCGCCGTTGCGGATCTCCATGGGGCTGTCGTCCGAGCTGAGCTGGTGGCGGCCGCCGGCCAGCCGCAGCCGGGCCTCGACCTCGGCCGGCCCCGCCGTGTCGAGCACGACGTCGTCCACGCCCCAGTCGGCGGTGACGGCGGCCAGTCCCCCCTCGGTGACGATCAGCATGAGCGGGCAGCCGGGCCCGGTGGAACGCAGCAGCTGACAGAGCGAACGGATCTGCGGCAGGTCCTTGCGGCCGTCGATGAGGATGACGTCGGCGCTCGGGGCGTCCACCAGGGCGGGGCCCTCGGCAGGCACCACCCGCACGTTGTGCAGGAGGAGCTCGAGAGCGGGGAGGACCTGAGAGGAGGGTTGGAGTGCGTTGGTCAACAGAAGCAGCGAACTCATCAGGGGCGTTCCTTCCACAGTCCTGGCCGGGGGACGGTTCGAGCGGCTCTGCCCAGAAAGCACAAAAGGACCCGGGTATGGCGTCATCGCCCGGATCCTTACGTCGAGAAAGCATAGCGGAGTGCACGCCCGGCGCGCAGGGCGTAGGTCACACTCCCGTCATTCTGCTGTCATGCGGCCGATGGATGGGGGCCTTTCTCCCTCCCGCGCGCAGGGGAGGTCCCCGGAGGCGCCATCATGGGTGCACAGGGCTGTCACAGCAGGAGGAACCGATGGCGAGCGGCACGATCCGATACTGGGCGGCGGCCAAAGCCGCCGCCGGGACGGCTGAGGAGACCTACGAGGCCGGAACGCTCGCCGAAGCGCTGGCCACCGCCCGCACACGGCACACCGGCGAGTTCGGCCGGGTGCTGGAGCGCTGCTCCTTCCTGGTGGACGAGCGACAGGTCGGCTCCCGCAGTCATGACACGGTCGCGCTCCCCGAGGGCGGCACCGTCGATGTCCTTCCGCCGTTTGCCGGAGGCGCACGATGAGCGACCCCACCACTCCGCAGCACGCCGGAGCGTCCCCCGCGCCCCCGGCCGCCTCCGGCGTTCCCCGGCACCGGGCCGCGTCCCCGGTTGTTCCTCCGGGGATGCAGCCCGGGGCGCTGACGGCCGCGCTGGCCGTGCTGATCGCCGGTGCCGCGGTACTGGGCCAGTGGGCTCTGCTGCCGGCCGTGATCGTGCTCCAGGCGGTGACCGCGGCCGGCTGGTTCCGGCTGAACGGCATGTGGCCGGCCCGGCAGGGGATCGCGGCGGCGTTCGCCGCCGGGCTGACGGCGGACATCGCGCTGCTCGCCGCTCCTGCGGACCGGGCGATGAGTGCTCTGATCGGCACCCTCGCGGTCTGGTTCCTGGTGATCGTGCTGCTCCAGCTGCGGCACCACGGCTCGGCCGACGAGCGGCTGGACTCGCTGACCGCGACGGCCGCCGCCACCGTGTTGACCGTGCTGGCCGCGGGTTTCCTGGCCGCGGGTGCGCAGTCGGTGGCGGCCGTGGTGGTGACGGCGGCCGCGGTGGCTGCCGCGACGCTGGTCCGTGCCGTGCTGCGGCAGCCCTACCTGTCCCCCGTGGTCGCCTGGGCGGTCGCCGCGGCGGTCGGGGCAGCCGCAGGGGTCCTGAGGGAGGAGCTCTCCCTCCCGGCCGGGGTGCTGCTGGGGCTGGCGGGCGGCGTCTGCGCCCTGATCGGGCTGCGGGTCGCCTCCTACGACTTCCCTTCCCGTTTCGTGCACTTCACCGCGGGCGTCGCGCTGCCGCTGACGGCCGCCGCGCCCGCCGCCCACCTGCTGGCCTGGCTGCTGTGACCGGGGCCGTGGCGGTGACCGGGGCCGTGTAACGGCACTGCTGCAAGCACCGGGCCGGACGGCCCGGGCGGCTCAGGCCGCGTTACGCTCGCGGCACGCCGCCGATCACCCTGGGGGGAAACGGACCACATGCGTGCCCTGCGAATAGGCCTGATCCTGCTTGTCATCCTCGGAGGGCTGGCGGTGGCCGCCGACCGGCTGGCCGTGCGCTTCGCCGAGGGCGAGGTCGCGTCGAAGGCCCACAGCGGTCTCGACCTCCATGCGGAGCCGGGGGTGTCCATCAAGGGATTCCCCTTCCTGACCCAGGTGGTGGGCAAGGAGCTTGAACGCGTCGATCTCGACCTGAACGGTTTCGAGGTCGAGATCGACGGTGAGCAGGCCACGTTGGACGGCCTGGACGTCGAGCTGTACGACGTGCGGCTGGAGAACAACTACTCCGACGCCGTGGCCACCCGCGCCACCGGCAGCGGCCTGATGAGCTACGCGGAGCTGTCGGCCCTGGCGGGGACCGAAGGCGGTTTCGGCCTCCAGTTCGGCCCCGGGGAGGGCAACCAGGTGGAGATCCGGATCACCGTGCTGGACCGGGCCGTCGGCCCCGCTCTGACCAGCGACATCGCGGTGGACGGCAACATCGTGCAGATGCAGGTCGGCGACATCCCCTCGCTGGAGGAGCTGCCCGTGCTGGGGAGCATCCCCGGGATCGAGAGCACCCTGCGGGAGCGCATCGACCGGGAGCGGGAGCTCGCCGGCCTGCCGAGCGGCCTGGCCCTGTCCGAGGCCCGGGCCACCGACGACGGCCTGGAGCTGACCGTGGAGGGCACCGACGTGCGCCTGACCGGGAACCTCGGCTGACGCCACCGCGGCCGGCCCGGAGCGGCCCCGGGCCCCGCTCCCTGTCCGGCTGCTGAGACAGCTGCACCGGACCGGGCAGATTCCTGGAGCGGAACGGGCTGCGGAGGGGTCGGAGCCACCCGTTCAGCCGAATGATTCCCACATAGTAGTCACCAGCGTCTCACCATCCGGAACGCCGGTGACAGTGCGGCCTGTCGCTCCGTACGATCGCGGCATGATGCGACAGGCTATGGGCGTCCCGACCGGGGGCCTCACGAAGCGACGGGCGGTCGACCTCTGCCGCGTCGCCGCCATGCTCTGTCGCCCCGCCGCCTGACGGCCTTCCCCTCTCTTTTTCGCCTCCGCTCCGGCGCAGCGTTGCGCATCCGCCGCCGTGCCCGGGGCCACCGCACGGGCCGCACTCCGCACTCCCGCACCCACGCACCCTCGCACCCACGCAGTTGAAGGAGAACAGCATGAGCCGCAGCGACGTCCTGGTGGACGCAGACTGGGTCCAGGACCACCTCGACGACCCCAAGGTCGTCATCGTGGAGGTCGACGAGGACACCTCGGCCTACGAGAAGAACCACATCCGCAACGCGGTCCGGATCGACTGGAAGAAGGACCTCCAGGACCCGGTCCGCCGCGACTTCATCGACCAGGCGGGCTTCGAGAAGCTGCTCTCCGCCAAGGGCATCGGCAACGACGACACCGTTGTGCTGTACGGCGGCAACAACAACTGGTTCGCGGCCTACGCCTACTGGTACTTCAAGCTCTACGGCCACGGCGATGTCCGGCTGCTGGACGGCGGCCGGAAGAAGTGGGAGCTCGACTCCCGCGACCTGGTCGCCGAGGTCCCCAGCCGGCCGGCCACCGAGTACCGGGCCAAGCCGCAGGACACCTCGATCCGGGCCTTCCGCGACGAGGTCGTGGCGGCGATCGGCGCCAAGAACCTGGTGGACGTCCGCTCCCCCGACGAGTTCTCCGGCAAGCTGCTGGCCCCGGCCCACCTGCCGCAGGAGCAGTCCCAGGTCGCCGGCCACGTGCCGAGCGCCCGGAACATCCCGTGGTCCAAGTCGGCCAACGACGACGGCACCTTCCGCTCGGACGAGGAGCTGAAGGAGCTGTACGAGGGCGAGGGAGTGGACCTGGCCAAGGACACCATCGCCTACTGCCGTATCGGTGAGCGTTCGGCCCACTCCTGGTTCGTGCTGCACGAGCTGCTCGGCCAGGAGAACGTCAAGAACTACGACGGCTCGTGGACCGAGTACGGCTCGCTCATCGGCGTTCCCGTCGAGACCGGCCCGGCGAAGTAACTCCGCCCCACACCCCTCCCCTCCTTCAGCCCTTAAGGACACTCCATGTGCGGAGCACAGGCAGGCGGCCCGGACGCCTCCACCATCAAGGCCGGCGAGACGACCATCCAGGGATCCGTCACCCGCGACGGCGAGCCGGTGACCGGCTACGTACGGCTGCTGGACAGCACCGGCGAGTTCACCGCGGAGGTCCCGACCTCCGCCACCGGCCAGTTCCGCTTCTACGCGGCCGAGGGCACCTGGACCGTCCGGGCGCTGGTGCCCGGCGGCACGGCTGAGCGTCAGGTGGTCGCCCAGCAGGGCGGTCTGGCAGAGGTCTCCATCGCCGTCTGACGGCTGACGGTCCGAAGCCCCCGCGGAGCGGGCCCCAGCGGGCCGGCGGGGAGGGAAGGGCCGCGCAGAACACACGAGGGCCGCGCCCCGGACGAAAGGTCCGGGGCGCGGCCCTCGTCCCGTCCGGGGCTCAGGGCGGTACCCGATCGTGATCCTCCGCGAGGCAACCAACGTCTGCCTTCGGCGGTCTGGCCGGGCACACGGAACCCAAGGAGTGTTCGTTGATGCACCCGGCGCCTCCGCCGCCTCCCCCGCAGCCCTCGGCGGGGGTCTTCGCCGTGCCCCCGCCCCAGGAGGTGGCACCGCCGGGCCGCCCTCCGCGCCGCTGGGGACGCACGACGGCGCTGCTCGCGACCGCCCTGCTCCTCGGCATCACCGGCGGCACCGCCGTGGGATACACGGTCCAGGCCGACCGCGACCCCACCCCTCTCCCCCCGCTGGCCCGGACCGGCCTCGCCGACCCCGGAGAAGCGCTTTCCGGGCAGGCACAGCCGGCTCCGCTGCCCGAGGACGCGGACCGCTGGGCCGGAGCCGACGGTGACCTGCGTGAACTGCTGGTCGGCGCCCCGGAGGGCGCCACGGACTGGGACATCCCGCAGGGTGCCAACGGCTGGATGGACCTCGGTGAGTTCAGCGCGAACTTCGTCGAGCCCGCGGAGGCGTTCTTCTGGAACCTCGAGCGGGAGGTCCGCCGGGTGGCGGTCGTCAGCTGGAACGACCAGGACGGCCGGTCCGTCCTCGTGAAACTCATCCAGTTCCGCGAGGAGGCCAACGTCGTGGCCCCCCAGTACCTGGGAAACGGGCGGGACAGCATGCACGGGGAAGGGCGCCGGGGCACAGCGCTGCCGGGCGAAGTGAACGCCTGGACCTACCGGTGGCACGAGACCTTCGAGGAACCGGGTTACCTCCCCTACACGGAGTACCACGGCCGGGCCCTCGCCCAGCGTGGTGACGTGGTCATGGACATCTGGATGCTGAGTTACGACGAGGATCCCGCCGCCTTCCTCGTGGACCTGGCCGAGCAGCAGCTGGAGCGCCTGTGAAACGGGTGGTCCCGACCGCGCTCGCGGCCCTCCTCGTCCTCGGACTGACCGGCGGGGGAGCCCTGTACACCAAGAACACCGTGGACGGCGCCGACCGCGCCTCCCCCACCGAACTCGGCAGCAGCCTGCTCGCCGAGAAGTACGCCGAGGACGACAGCGCCGGGCTGCTGCGCGGACGCAGCGACAGTGAGCTGAGCAAGCTGCTCCTCCCCGCCGAGCCGCCGTACCGGCTGGGGCCCGACATCGGCCGCTACGGCAGGGACGGGGAGATCTCCGGCGAGGAGGCCGGCGAGCAGCTCAAGGACAGCGTCGCCCAGTGGCCGCGGCGCCTGCGCGTCGAGATTCTCGACACCATCGACAAGCTGCGGCCGGAAGGGCGGGCGTTCCGCTCCTACGAGCATCGGAGCAGTGAGTTCGTCGTCGACGTGTCCCTCACCCGGTACGGAGCGGACACGGACGCGGAGACCATGCACCGTGGGCTGCGGGACGGTTACGAGACCATGGAGCTGTTCCGGGACGGGCCACGGCTGGACGGACACGACGAGGCACGCTGCTTCTTCCCGCCGCAGGGGGAGGACCTGGTGCGTTTCGTGGGGCGCGACCCCTCCCACTACCCGGACATGGCGGAGCACGGCACCGGGCTGGACCGGATGCTGTGCACCGCGACGCGCGGTGAGCACCACATCGTCGTCGAGGCCTACGGGCTGACGCCGTTCCCGCTGCACGCGGTCACCACCCTCCTCGAGAACCAGCTCGACCACCTCACCTCTCCGGGAATGGCGATATGAGTGAGCCCCTCCGACCCGCGTCCCCGGACCGGCCGTCCGGAGCGCCGGAGCCGGCCATGCCCACGGCGCCACCGGTGCCGGCCCTGCCGCCGGTGCCACCGGTGCCACCGGCATCGCCGTGGCCGGCGCACTGGGGGCCGGCCACGGCCCCTCCTGTGAAACCGGCTTTCCCGCACCGCCGTTGGGTGCGGGCCGCGGCCCGGTGGAGCGTGGCCGCGGTGCTCTTCGCGGGATCCGGTGCGGGCGTCGCCCACGCGCTGACCCAGGCCGAACGCACCAGCCTCCCCGGACTGGCCACCGAGCACGACGGCCGCTGGGACTACCCCGAATTCGGGCTGCCCGCACTGCCCGAGGGAGCGCCCCGGGCCTTCGCCCAGGGCAACCCGGGTCAGGTGCATCACGCGGATCTGCGGGAGTTGCTCCTGCCCGCCCCCGAGGACGCCGAACCGCTCGACGCGCTGCCGGACGGCGCCTGGCTCGAACCGGAGGACTTCGCCGCCCTCTACGCCGAGGAATCCCGCGAAGGGATCGCCGACGCCCTGGTGACGCACCCGCTGCGGCACATCACCGCCCGCGGCTGGACCATGCCGGACCGCACCCGCACCGAGATCTACCTGGTGCGCTTCACCACCGGGGCGGTGACCGACACGTTCTTCCACGAAAGTCTCGGCGGCCACCGGGACCGGATCCGGCTCACGGCCGCACCCGACGGCCGGGTTGACGAGGAGTGGCCCCGGAACGCCCGCAGGATCGGCGGGGTGGAGACCACCGTGCGCGACTCCGCACCGGACCCGGGGAAGGACCACACCCGGTACGCGTACTTCCGGGCCGGAGACACCCTCGGCCTCGTCATCCAGTC
This sequence comes from Streptomyces sp. ACA25, assembly GCF_028200735.1. Classification (GTDB taxonomy): domain Bacteria; phylum Actinomycetota; class Actinomycetes; order Streptomycetales; family Streptomycetaceae; genus Streptomyces. The sequence continues at coordinate 88,661 of NZ_JAQKPV010000005.1, read as the reverse complement.
GCATCCGGACAACGCGGCCGAGGTGCCGTTCCACCAAACAGTCATGCTGCAAGCCCAGCTACTGGGCTGACGGGCAACCCGGGATCACCGGCTGGCTCCGCAGTTCGGGCAGATCCACTCACCGTTCGGACCTTGCTGCATCGGGCCTCCACAGTTAGGACAAGTCATGATCACACCCTTTCTCCGCAGTTAGACGCGGCAGCCTGCTTCCGCGTTCACTGATACCGGTCACAAAACAGTCACTCATGCTGGATTCAGGGCTGCCCGTGCGGTGTACCCCACACCGCCGCACCGACTCCCGGCGACTAGACTCGGCCCCGGCCCGCAACCCTCTGCTCGCTCAAGGAGCGCCCCCGTGCTTGAGGCATTCTTTATTACCCTGATGGTTCTGGTCGGCGTCGGTACCGCGGCATTCACCGGCCTGGTCGTGAAGAAGCTGTACCAGGGCCAGCGCTGACCCCCCACTGTCCCCTCATCTCTACCCCGATTGACGGCTGAGCCTCATGATCGAGATTCCGTCCGACCTGCACCCGGACCTCGTGCCCCTCGTCTTCCTGCTCGGCAACTGGGAAGGCGCCGGAGTCGCGGACCTCCCGGGCGAGGGCCAGTGCAACTTCGGGCAGGAGGTTTCCTTCTCGCACGACGGCCGGGACTTCCTCGAGTACGCCTCGCACACCTGGCGGCTGGACAGCGCGGGCCGGAAGCTCAACCCGCTGGAGTCGGAGCACGGTTACTGGCGGGCCAGAGAACGCAAGATCGAGATCGTGATGACCCGCGACCAGGGCGTCGTCGAAATCTGGTACGGCGAACTCGCCGACGGCAAGCCGCAGATCGACCTCGTCACCGACGCTGTCGCCCGCACCGCGGCCGCCCCCCCGTACTCCGGCGGCAAGCGGCTCTACGGCTACGTCAACAGCGACCTGATGTGGGTGGGCGAGAAGTCCACCCCCGAGGCTCCGCTCCGGCCGTACATGTCGGCCCAGCTCAAGCGCGTCGTCGACCCCCGCGAGTGGGCCAAGGACGTGAAGGACCTGCCGGACGACGGCATCGCCTTCTTCCGCTGAGCCCCCCGGCCCCCGCCCGGGCCCGCTCCGGGACGGCGCTCCCGGCCCGCCTCCCGCCCGGGCGCCCTCCCCCGCGCCGCCCGTCCCGGGCGGGCCGGCGCACCCTCACAGGGCCCGGAGCGCACCGCCGTCCACCGCGACCACCGAGCCGGTGACGTACCCGGCGGCCGGTGACAGCAGAAAGGCCGCCGTACGGCCGAACTCCTCCGGGTCGCCGTACCGGCGGAGCGGGATCGCCTCCACCGCGCGCTCCCGGCCCGACGGGTCCGCCTCGTCGAGCTGCCGCATCCGGCCGGTGGCGATACGGCCCGGAAGCAGACCGAACACCCGGACCCCACGGGGCCCGAACTCGTCCGCCATGTCCTTGGCCACCATCGCCAGGCCGGGCCGCAGACCGTTGGAGATCCCCAGGCCGGTGATCGGTGACCGCACCGAGGAGGACAGCACCATCCCGATCGCGGCGTCCCCGGAGAGCCGGCCGGCCAAGGTCCGGACACCCCGGACCGCGCCCAGGAAGACACTCTCGAAAGCGCTGCGCCACTGCTCGTCGCTGACACTCGCCGCGGTGCCGGGCGGCGGGCCGCCCACCGAGATCAGTGCCCCGTCCAGGCGTCCGAAGTGCTCGTGCGCCGCGTCCGCCAGCCGCTGCGCCGTCTCCGGGGCGGCCAGGTCGGCGGGGACCCCGACCACCCCGGGCGCACCTCCGAGCCGCTCGACCGCCGCCGCCACGTGGTCCGGGTTCCGGGAGGACAGCACCACCCGGGCGCCGTCACCGGCCAGGGCCGCCGCCGTCGCGAACCCCAGCCCCTTGCTGCCCCCGGTCACGACGTAGACCCGACCCGACAGTCCGAGATCCATCCACTGCTCCACTCATCCTCGTGCCCGACCGGCCGCCCCGGCTGCCCCGCGTCTCCGCCGGGCCGCCTGCCGGACGGCCGTGCTGCCACGCCCCAGCATGCGGCACGCGGCCACCGGCGCGCCGCACCTTTGCCGGGCGCCCGGCCGGAGAGCACCGGCGGTGCGGTGTGAATCCGGCCACGAACAAGGGCACCCACCGGCGGCCTGCGTGCCGGGCGGGCTAGGCTGCCGGTGCCTCGCGGGGGAAGTCCGGTCCAATTCCGGCGCTGACCCGCAACGGTGGGCGGAGCCACGGCTCCGCGAGCCCGATTACCCGCGGTGGCGTGTGCTCCTGTACAACTCGCCGTGGACTGCGAGGGGAAGCCGACCGGACGCCAGCCGTCCCGGGCTGCTTTCGCACGGTGTCTCCACGGCCCGACCCGAAGGCGGCCGCGGCCATCGCCACCCCGGTCCGACGCACTGCTCCCCCCGCCGCCTCCGGCGCGCCCGCACCACCCCGGCGGGTGCCGGTGGCGCCCCTGCTCGTCGCCCTCACCGCCGCGCTCCTGCTGTCCCTGCTGTGCGCGGTCGCCGTGGGGGCCGCCGGCGGCCTCACCTGGCAGACCGCGCTCCGGCTGCTCTGGTCGGGGCTGACCGGCGGATCGGTACCGGCCGACCGGGCAGCCGCCTACACCATCGTCTGGGAAATCCGCTTCCCCCGCGCGGTGCTCGCCGCCGTCGTGGGTGCGGGGCTGGCCGCGACCGGGGTGGCGGTGCAGGCGATGGTGCGCAACGCGCTGGCCGACCCCTTCGTGCTCGGCATCTCCTCGGGCGCGGCCGTGGGCGCCAACGCCGTGCTGCTGTTCGGGGCCTTCGCCGGACTCGGCGTGTGGGCGCTGTCCACCGCCGCGTTCTGCTCGGCGATGCTCGCCATGCTGCTGGTGTACGGGGCCGCCCGCACCCCGCAGGGCCTCACCCCGCTGCGGCTGGTGCTGACCGGAACCGCCATGTACTACGGATTCTCCGCCCTCACCACCCTCATGGTGTTCAGCTCCCACCGGGGCGAAGCGGCCCGCTCCGCGATGATGTGGCTGCTCGGCAGCCTCGGGGGCGCGACCTGGGCCTCGGTCCCGATCGCCGCCGGAGCGGTGACCGCCGGCCTGTGCCACCTCCTGCTGTCCGCCCGCCGGCTCAACGCCCTGGCGATGGGTGACGAGACCGCCGCCGCCCTGGGAGTGGACGCCGGCCGGCTCCGCAAGGAGCTCTTCGTCGTCGCGGCGGGCGTCACCGGTGCCGTGGTCGCGGTCAGCGGTGCGATCGGCTTCGTCGGGCTGATGGTGCCGCACGCCGTGCGGATGCTCGTGGGCGCCGACCACCGGCGGGTGCTGGTGGTCGCGCCGCTGGCCGGGGCGGTGCTGATGGTGTGGGTGGACATCGGTTCGCGGATGCTGCTCGCCCCCGCCGAACTGCCGGTCGGCGTGCTGACGGCGGTCATCGGCGTGCCCTGCTTCCTGCTCCTGATGCGGCGCCGCGGTTACTCCTTCGGGGGCGCCTGATGCGCGTCGAGATCGATCACCTCTCGGTCGAGGTGGCCGGCACCCGGCTGGTCCGGGACGTGTCCCTGCACGTCGGCAGCGGACGGCTGGTCGGCCTGGTCGGCCCGAACGGCAGCGGCAAGTCCAGCCTGCTGCGCTGCGTCTACCGGGCCTGCCGTCCCCGGTCCGGGACGGTCCGCCTCGACGGGGACGACCTGTACACGATGAGCCACCGGGAGGGGGCCCGCCGGCTGGCCGCACTGCCGCAGGAGACGCAGGCCGACGTCGGCTTCACCGTCGCCGAGCTGGTCGCCATGGGCCGCATCCCGCATCAGCCGGCCACCGCCCGCGTCGGGGCCGCGGACCGCTCCGCCTGTGCCGCGGCGCTGGAGCGGGTGGGCGCCGCGCACCTCGCAGGACGCAGCTTCGGGTCGCTGTCCGGCGGTGAGAAGCAACGGGTGCTGATCGCCCGCGCCCTCGCCCAGGAACCCCGGGTGCTGGTGCTCGACGAGCCGACGAACCACCTGGACATCGCCCAGCAGCTGGAGGTGCTCGCCCTGGTGCGCGGCAGCGGGCTGACGGTCCTCACCGCGCTGCACGACCTGAACCTCGCCGCGGTGCACTGCGACGAGCTGTACGTGATCGCCGCCGGGCGCATCGTCGCCTCCGGCACCCCGCACGAGGTCCTCACCCCGGAACTGCTGGCCGAGGTCTTCGGCGTCCGGGCCCACCGGGTCCGGCACCCCGAATCCGGGGCCGTGCAACTGCTGTTCGACCGGCTGTCCCCCTGACACCCCTGAAGGAGCCCCATGCGCACCCGCACACCCCGGACCCGATCCGGCCGGGCCGCCCCCCGCCACGGCCGGCCGGCGGTCCGCCCCGGGACGGCCCTGGCACTCGCTCTCGCGCTCACCGCCACGGCCGCCACCGGCTGCGGCGCCGAGATCGCGGCGGAAGAGACGGCCGGCCCCGGCCCGTCCGGTCACTACCCGGTGACCGTCGAGAACTGCGGCGAGGAGCTGACGTTCGACCGCGCCCCCGAGCGGGTGCTCACCAACGACGCCGGCATCACCGAGATCATGTTCGCCCTCGGACTCACCGACCACATGGTGGGATACGCCGTGCTGCCCGACGACCGGGCGAGCAGCACCGACGTGCCCTGGGGCGACGGCTACGAGAAGACGGAATGGCTGGCGAAGGACCGGATCAGCAAGGAGCTCATCCTGGACGCCGGAGCGGACCTGGTGTTCGCGGGCTGGAACTACGGCTTCGGCGAGACCACCGGGGTCACCCCGGACGCGCTGCGGGAGCTCGGCATCGGCTCCTGGGTGCTGACCGAGTCCTGCCGCACCGGCGAGGGGTCGGCACGCGGGGTGATGCCGCCGCTGGAGGCCCTCTACACCGACCTGGCCGCCCTCGGCACGGTCTTCGACGTCGAGGACCGTGCCGCCGAGCTGATCGCGGAGTTCCGGCAGGAGGTCGAGGAGGCCCAGGCCCTGGCGCCCAGCGGTTCCGACCGGCCACGGGTCTTCCTCTACGACGACGGCCGGGACAAGCCGCTGACCTCGGGCCGCTACGCCGGCCCGCACGACATCATCACCAGGGCGGGCGGTGACCATGTGATGGCGGACCTGGCGGACTCCTGGGTCACCGTCGGCTGGGAGACCGTCGTGGAGCGCGACCCGGAGGTCATCGTGATCAACGACTACGGCGCCACGACAGCCGCCCAGAAGGAGAAGTTCCTGAAGTCCTACGGCCCGCTGTCGGAGGTCTCGGCGATCAAGCACGACCGTGTTTTCGTGCTCAATTACGTCGACCTGGTCGAAAGTCCACGGAACCCGGCAGCCGTCACGGCACTGGCCGCATACCTGCGCGACCTGCGCTGACGGCCCCACGGAGCCGCGCGCGGGAGCCCGCGGCCGGGTGGTCCTCCGCCGCCGCGCCGCGCCGGAAGCGTCACCGCGCCTACACTGTCAGGCGTGGTGAGCACCGACTGGCAGGCCGACCTGCGCAAGCGCGGCTACCGGCTGACCCCGCAACGGCAGCTGGTGCTGGAGGCTGTCGACAGACTCGAGCACTCCACGCCCGACGACATCCTCGCGGAGGTGCGCCGTACCGCGGGCGGGGTCAACATCTCCACCGTGTACCGGACCCTGGAGCTGCTGGAGGAGCTGGGCCTGGTTTCGCACGCCCACCTGGGCCACGGCGCCCCCACGTACCACCTCGCGGAGCGGCACCAGCACATGCATCTGATGTGCCGGGACTGCGAGACCGTGGTGGAGGCGGAGATGGAGCTGGCGGCCCCGTTCACCCAGCGGCTGCGCGAGGAGTTCGGCTTCGAGACCGACATGAAGCACTTCGCGATCTTCGGCCGGTGCGCGCGGTGCACGGCCACCCTGAAGCAGGAGGCCGGGTCCTGACCGGCCGGGGCGCCCGAAGGCTCCAGGCCCGGCGCGTCGTACGCTGACGGTATGCCCTACGCCAGCCCGCTCCTCGCCCTGCCCGCCGCCGTGGAGGCGGACGCTCCCGACGCGGGAGTGGCCGCGCACTACGGTGATCTGTTCCGCGAACAGCGCTCCCTCGCCCGCGGTGAGGGCTTCGTGGACCTCTCGCACCGCGATGTGCTGTCCGTCTCCGGCGAGGACCGGCTGGCCTGGCTGCACCTGCTGCTCACCCAGCACGTGGCGGAGCTGCCGGCCGGACACGCCACCGAGGCGCTGGTCCTCTCCGCGAAGGGTCACATCGAGCACGCCGTCCATCTGGTGGACGACGGCGCGACGACCTGGATGCACACCGAGCCGGGGGCGGCGGAAGCGCTGATCGGCTACCTGGAGGGCATGAAGTTCTTCTACCGCGTGGAGGTCGCCGACCGCACCGCGGACTTCGCGGTGGTGTATCTCCCGGCAGGCTCCATCGCGGAGCTCGAGCCGGACACCACGGTCCTGCAGACCCCGCACGGCCGGGACGTGTTCCTGCCCCGGGCCCGGCTGGAGTCCTTCGCGGCGCAGCACGGCCCGGCGGTCGGGGTGCTGGCCCACGAGGCCCTGCGGGTGGAAGGTCACCGCCCACGGCTGGGCCGCGAGACGGATCACCGCACCATCCCGCACGAGCTGGGCTGGATCGGCTCGGCCGTGCACCTGGAGAAGGGCTGCTACCGGGGCCAGGAAACCGTGGCGCGCGTCCACAACCTGGGGAAGCCGCCGCGCCGGCTGGTCTTCCTGCACCTGGACGGCAGCGAGGTGAAGATCCCCGAGCACGGCGACCCGGTCCGGCTGTCCTCCGACGGGCCCGAGGGCCGGCAGCTGGGCTTCGTCACCACCGCGGCCCGCCATTACGAGCTGGGTCCCATCGCCCTCGCGCTGGTGAAGCGGAACGTGCCCCTGGATGTCGAGCTGCTCGCGGGCGACACCCTGGCCGCGCAGGAAGCCGTCGTCGAACCCTGATCCGAGCGGGGGGGGCGTCACCTCTCCGGAGGGGGCACCTCCGGAGGGGCCGCGTCCGCACCGGGCGTCACGGCTCCACCGGGGGCCGGAGCTCCACCGGGGGTCACATCTCCAGCAGGACGGTGAAGGGGCCGTCGTTCGTCAGCGTCACCCGCATCTTCGCGCCGAACCGTCCCGTCTCCACCCGGGCCCCCAGCTTCCGGAGCTGGGCGCACACCTCGGTCACCAGCGGCTCGGCCACCTCGCCGGGCGCGGCGGCGTTCCAGGTCGGCCGGCGGCCCTTCCGGGCGTCACCGTAGAGGGTGAACTGCGACACCACGAGGAGCGGGGCACCGATGTCCGAGCAGGACTTCTCGCCGTCCAGGACGCGCAGCGTCCACAGCTTGCGGGCGAGCCGGGCCGCCGTCTCCGGGCCGTCCCCGTGGGTCGCGCCGACCAGCACGCACAACCCCTCACCGGTGAACTCCCCCACCGTCTCGCCGTCCACCACCACGGAGGCGCCGTCCACCCGCTGCACCACTGCTCGCATGCCGACCATCATGCCGCAGGCCCGCACCGGCGCGGAGCTTGCCCGGATGGGTGCGCCAACACGCTGCGCCCGGGGGGTACACAGTGACACGATGCGTGCCAGGGGGTACGTACCGTGCCACCACGCCGAAAAGGTACGAGGGGACACAACCCAATGATCACACCGGGTCCCGGGCGACAGCCCGCCGCTGTGCCGACCGCTCGTGCGCAGGAGCCGGCCGGCCGGCCGCCGCGCCGGCGCCGCAGTGCGCGCAGCACCCTCCGGGACACCGTCCGGCCCGACCTCCGCGGGCTGGGTCTGCCGGAGCTGCGCGAGCTGCGGCGGACGGCACAGCGCGAGGAGTCCGACCTCAGCTATGTGCGCAGGCTGCTGCAGGGCCGCATCGACATCCTCGAGGCCGAGCGCCGGCGGCGGTCCGTACCGGATTCCTCGGTGGTGGACCAGCTGCCGCAGATCCTGGCCGACAGTCCGTCGCCGCAGCGCTCCTCGGCCCGGCATGTGACGCTGGGCACTCCGGTCAGCGAGGAGTACCGGCGGCTGGCCGAGGAGATGCTGTCCGAGGTGGAGCTGTCGGACCTCACCGCGCGGACGGACGACGAGCTGCTCGCCGCGCTCGGCCGTCTCCAGCGGTACGAGGCCCAGGTCTCCGGGCGACGGCAGGTCCTGCACGGCACGGTGGACGGGTGCAGTGCGGAGATCACCCGCAGGTACCGTGAGGGCGAAGCGCAGGTCGACGACCTGCTCTCCTGACGGGCCCGGCCCGTCAGCGCCCCCGCCGACGATCGCCCCGGAAGGCCGACGATGTCCTCCCAGATACCCCCTGTCCTCGCCGAGGTTGTGCGTTCCGGCTTCGTCGAGGGCCACCACCGCGGTGCGCTCGTGCTGCTGAACCCCGACGGTTCCGTGGACCGCGCGCTGGGTGAGGTCACGTCCCCGGTCTACCCCCGCTCCAGCAGCAAGCCGATGCAGGCGGCCGCGGTGCTGCGTTCCGGTCTCGAACTGTCCGGGGCGCGGCTGGCGCTGGCCGCCGCCAGTCACGCGGGGGAGGGCTTCCACCAGGAGCTGGTGGCCACCATGCTCGCCGAGCACGGGCTGACCGAGGACCGGCTGGGCTGTCCGGAGGACCTGCCGGTGGACCAGGAGGCGAGGGAGGCACAGCTGGTCTCGGGCCGGGGCCGCACCCGGATCGCCATGAACTGCTCCGGCAAGCACACCTCGATGCTGGCGGCCTGTGCCGCCCGCGGCTGGCCCCTGGACTCCTACCTCGACCCGCGGCACCCGCTGCAACTGCTGATCCGGGAGTCGGTCGAGTCGGCTACCGGGGAGCCCGTGGCGCACACCGGAACGGACGGCTGCGGCGCCCCGCTGCTGGCCTACTCCCTGACCGGCCTGGCCCGCGCGTTCCGTACCTTCGTGCTGGCCGCCGAGGGGACCCCGGAGCGCCGGGTGGCGGACGCGATGCGGGCGCACCCGGAGTACGTGGCGGGCACCCGCCTGGAGGACACCTGGCTGATGCGGGCCGTGCCCGGCGCCCTGTCGAAGGCGGGTGCGGAGGGCGTCCAGGCGGTCGCGCTGGCGGACGGCCGGGCCCTGGCATTCAAGATCGATGACGGGAACGCCCGGGCCCGCGGCCCGGTGCTGGCCGCCGCGCTGCGCGGGGCCGGCGTCGAGTCGGAGGTGCTGAGCCGGATCGCGCACGCCCCGCTGCTGGGCGGCGGCCGTCCGGTCGGCGAGGTCCGGGCGGTCTTCTGATGCCTGTGCCGGTCAGGGCCCGCCGGGCGTGAGCCCTGACCGGCACGGTACCGGTGGCGGCCCGCGGAAACCCGGTGGTCCGGACCGCCCACCGCGTGACAGGGTCGAAACCATGGTTCTGGACACCCGCCCCGTCACTGACAGCCCTTCCGACTGCGCGGCCTGGTTCCGCGCCGTGCTGACCGGGTTCGCCCAGCCGCCGCTGCTCACCGAGGAGCAGCTCGACGCCCACCGCCGCCTGATGGATCTCAGCCGGACGGTGGGGGTCTTCGAGGGTGACCGGTGCGTGGCGACCTACCGCAGCTTCGACCAGCAGGTCACCACGGTCGGCGGTGCGGCGCTGGCGTCGAACGCCGTCACCGGGGTGACCGTGCTGCCCACTCACCGGCGCCGCGGGCTGCTGAGCGGGCTCATCACCGCCGATCTGGCCGCCGCCAAGGAGCGCGGTGATGTGGTGTCCACGCTGATCGCCGCGGAGTACCCGATCTACGGACGGTTCGGTTTCGGGCCGGTCACCTCACATACCTCCTGGGAGGTGACCGGTACCCGGGCCGGGGTGGACCCGCGGTGGTCCGGGCCGGAGTGCGGGGGCAGCATCTCCTTCGCCGACGGTGCGGAGGTGCGCAAGCTCGGCCCCGGGCTGCACGACCGGTTCCGGGCCGGGCAGCCCGGGGCCGTCAACCGCCGGCCGTTGTGGTGGCAGCGGCACACCGGCGAAGTCGACTTCGGCCCCGACGCGTGGAAGGAGCCGTTCCACGTGGTGTACCGGGACACCGACGGCGAGCCGCAGGGCCTGGTCACCTACCGGTCCGACGCCACCTGGACGGGCTCGATGCCGGACCAGCGCGCGACGGTGGACCGTCTGATCGCGACCACGCCGGCCGCCGAGCGTGCCCTGTGGCACTTCCTGCTGTCGGTCGACTGGGTGACGGTGATCGCCGCGAGCGGCCGTGGCCCCGACGACCTGCTGCCCCACCTGCTGCCCGATCCCCGGGCGGCGCGGGCGCGTGAGCACGCGGACTTTCTGTGGATGCGTCCGCTGGACATTCCCCGGATGCTGGAGGCCCGCGCCTACCCGGCGGCCGGAGAGCTGGTGCTGGACGTGACGGATCCGCTCGGACTCACCGCTGGCCGGTACCTCCTGGAGGTGTCGCCGCAGGGAGCGAGCTGCACGGCCACCACTCGCGGCCCCGACCTCTCGATGGACACCGGGGCTCTGAGCTCGCTCCAGTTCGGTGACCACACGCCGGCCCGGCTGGCCGCTCTCGGCCGCATCTCGGAGGAGCGCCCCGGTGCCGTGCGGCGGGCCGGGCTGCTGCTGCACACCGGGCGGCGCCCGTGGTGCCCCGACGGGTTCTGACCGGCGGGCACGGCAAGGGCCCGCCGGTCGGGGCCGGCGGGCCGTTGAGCCGGCGCGGGCCAGGAAAGCCGCGCCGTGGGAACACTGTGCCGTCAGGGGTCCAGCACCAGCATGAGGAGCACCGTGGCGCCCACGCATCCGCACGTGGCGTTGCGATGACGAATGCCGGTACGCAGCAAAAGCAGGCCGATGACCCCGGCTAGGCCGAAGCGGGTCTCCACCACACGTTCCACCACGATGGCGAGGACAGCGACGACGAGTGTGGAGGTGACCATCAGCACCCCTCCTCGGGTCGTGTCAACTAAGCGAACTACGAACAAGTTGGTGAAGTTATCCGCCAACCATGACTGAGTTATCCCCAGCTGAGTGCTGACCAGAAACGCCCGAACGGCAACTATCGGTAACTGGCTTGAAGTTGTAAGGTGACCGGGTGCCTCAGGAGACCTCTCAGGAGCCCACTCCGGAAGGCGGCGAACCCGCGTCGCCGCCCGAACACCACCCCCCCGGCCGTGTCGCCGACGAACTCCGCAGACGGATCCGGTCCGGAGAGCTGCCCCGTAACGCCCGCATCCCCACGCAGCGCGCCCTCGTCGAGGAGTTCGGCGTCAACCGCGCGACCGTCCGCCAGGCGCTCGCGACCCTGGAGCGGGAGGGCTACCTGGCGTCCCGGGGGCGCGGCGCCCCGGCCACCGTCGCCGGGCGGCGCGCCGACGCGCCCCGCACCGCGGACGTGGAGCTCGCGGACCGGATCGGGCTCGCCTTCCAGTCCGAGCACGTATCGATAGACGCCTTCTGTCTCACCGCGGAGACCCTCACCTCCGCACTGTCCCTCCCGATGATGTCCATCTCGGCGGGCGAGCTGGCCCCCCGGTCCATCCGCGTCCGGGTGCTGCTGCCGAGCCCGGAGGTGCACCTCGCCCTGCCCCAGCTCGTCTCCGACCCGCTGGACAAGCGGCCGCTGGAACGCCTGCAGCAGCTCACCCGTACCTTCTCGGCCTCGCTCCGGCACCAGCTGATCTCCCTCGCGGAACGCCGGCTCGTCCCCGAGGTGACGGTGGACATCCGCACCGTCGGCTCCACCCCGCTGCAGAAGATGTACCTGCTGAACGGCACCGAGGTGCTGCTCGGCTACTACCAGGTGGTCTCCCGCACCGTGGAGTACGAGCAGGAACAGATGGAGATCTACGACGTTCTCGGGCTGAGTTCCAAGATCTTCCGCTCCTCCTCCGACAAGGACAGCCGGGACGAGCAGGAGACGGCATTCGTTCAGGAGTCACTGCTGTGGTTCGAGTCCCTCTGGTCAACGATTGCCCAACCCGTCACACTGGGTTAAATGAGGGAACTCCTCGGTAACGCTGACTGTGTCCTCTTCGACTTCGACGGCCCGATCTGCAGCCTGTTCGCCGCACGTCCGGCCGCCTCGATCGCCCAGCGGCTCCGTGCCCTGGCCGAGGAACTGAGCCACCCCCCCGGGCTCCTGCTCACCGCTGAACTGCGCGCCACCGACGACCCGCACGCCGTGCTGCGGGGCGTTGCCCGGAGCAGACCCGACCCAGCCGTCGTCCGGCGCCTGGAGCAAGCACTCACCCATGAGGAGGTGTACGCGGCCGGCAACGCCCGGCCCACCCCGCACGCCGCAGCACTGGTTCGCGCGCTTGCCGAGCGGGGCAGAAAACTCGCCATCGTCACCAACAACTCCCCGCTCGCCGTTGCCGGCTACCTGAGCAAGCACCGGATGGCCGACCACTTCGCCGGTCACCTCCACGGCCGGACCGCGGACGTGGCTCTCCTCAAGCCCCACCCCGACGTGCTGTACCGGGCCCTGGACTCCACCCGCACGCCCCCCGGACGCGCGCTCGTCATCGGTGACACCCCCTCGGACCTGGTCGCGGCCAGGGCAGCGGGGGCCGCCTTCATCGGCTACGCCCCGGACGAAGCGGCCGGGCGGCTGCTCAGCGCGGCGGGCGCCCCCCACCTCACCCACTCCCTCGACGACGTACTGAGAGAACTGAGCGCTTCCTCCGTCGGGTGATCGGTGCCGCCGACCGTCGGCAACCCGATCCTCGCGGGCGTACCGTGCTGCTAGTGCCGCGTCCGCCAGGGTTCGCCTCTCGCGCAAACCCTGGCTGACGCGGCACTGGGCGGTATCCGGGTGGTCTTGCCGAGCCCGGACACCGCCTGGGTCCTGTCCCCGGAAGCCACACCGAGCCGCGACAGCACCACCCGCCGCGAACCGGAGTGCGGCACTGAAGGCAGGGCCCGGCCCACTCACGCCGCCGTTCGGAGCCACGGATGATGAGCCTTCAGCCGACGACACCACGGTCACCCGCATACACCCCGACACCCGCGCCGCCCGCGTCCCCCCTGCTCCTGGGGGCCACCGAGGAACGGCTCGCGGGATACCACCGCGACTGGGAGGTGATCCGCCCCGAGGGCAGCCTGGCAGAGCTGGGCCGTCTCAAGGTCGGCGGGTCCCGCCCCGGCATCCACCACTTCGATCCCCGGTGCTTCACTGCCGAGGAGGACCTCCTCGTCGAACTCGCGCGCAGGGAAGTGCCCCGGGTCCCGGCCGTTTACCGGCTCGGGGACACGACCATCCCCGTGCACAGCTACATCGAGGGCAACCCCCTCGCCCTGCGGCGCCCCCCGGGCAGCCGCCTGTCCCGACGACACCTGCACCAACTGCTCGGCCTGTTCGGCCGGCTCGCCGCCATCAGGCCCTCCGACCTGGCGCTGCTGCACCACTGCCCGCCCTCCCGGCGGGCCCGGCACAGCGGCGAGTTCCTGCGCGCCCTGGTCCGCTTCACGCGGGAGCAGGTCTACCACCCGCACCTTCCGGCCATGCACACCCTCTTCGCCGCGCTGGGAATCGGACCGCAGGTACTGGCCGAGACCGGCCCGCTGGCCCGGGCAGCCGACCAGCTCACGCACCGCCCGTTCTGCCTCCTCCACGGTGACCTGCACCGTGACAACCTCATCGTCGCGGCGGAGGACGGCGCGCTGTGGACCATCGACTGGGAGCTGGCGCTGCTCGGTGACCCGCTCTACGACCTGGCGACCCACCTGCACCTGATGGGCTATCCCCCCGCCCAGCAGCTGACCCTCCCCGGCCGCTGGAGCCGCGTCGTGGAGGAAGTCCTGCCCGGCGCCTCGGCGGGCCTGCTCCGGGACCTCCCCGTCTACCTCCAGTACAAGCGCGTCCAGTCCGTCTTCACGGACGTCATCCGGCACGGCCTCCTCATCCGCGAAGTCCCGGCAGCCCAGGTACCGGAGCAGCTCGCCCGGGCCTCGGTAGCGGTCTCCGCCGCCCTGCGCCGGGCAGCCGGCATCATGCGGCTGGAATCCGTGCCGGAGCAGGGGCGCATCGAGGCGGCCTACGCCCAGCTGCGCGCCACCGGACCGCGAGAACCGCTCCCCGACCGGCTGCCGGAGCAGGGAAGCGGGCCGGCACCCCTGCTGTCCCGGTCGCTGCCCGGTGGCGCCCGGACCGCACTGCCGGGACGGCCCGCACCTGCCGGGCACGCAGTCACCCGGTCCGCAGGTCCTCCGGCGGCCTGGCCGTCGGCGCCGCCGGAAGACGGATGACGCCGGACCCGGAGCCGCAGCTCCGGCCCTACCCGGCCGGGTAGGGCCGGGCCCGGTCCCGGTGGGCGGGCGCCAGCAGGCCGGCGTCCTGCTCCGGGTAGGAGACGGTCTCCGGGTCCCCGTCGGACGTGTAGCGGGTGACGGTGCCGTCCGCGAGCCGGTCGAGCCAGCTGGCGGAGCCGAACTCGGCGTCCTGGTCGTCCGCCCCGGCCGAGCGGATCCTCGGGATCGCCGCCGCGTCGAAGCTGTCGGCGAAGGGGGAGGGCGCCGGGTTCGCGCCCACCAGGTAGACCCCTGCGTGCTCGTAGCTCACCCCGTCATCACTTCCGGAGACCGCCAGCCCGGCCGGCTCGGGCATGATGCCGAACGGCAGCGCCAGCGAGACCACCTCCGCGCCGGGCACGTGCTTCTGGATGGCGCGCTGGTTGGCGGCGAGCTCCCGCTGGGTCTCCGCCTCGGAACTGCGGGCGAGATTCGCGTGGCCCAGGGTGTGGTTGCCGATCTCGAAGCCGTTGGCAGCCAGCCAGCCGAGTGCCTCCGCCGCCCCGGTTCCGGAGAACGGGTCATCGTTCACGAAGAACGTCGCCGTCGGACGGAAGCGGGGGTGCTCCGCGGCGACGTCCAGCAGGATGCCCACGGCGCTCTCCGGGGTGGGCTCGCCGTCGGGTCCCAGGGCGAGCTGGCTGTTCGTGGAGTCGTCGAAGGTGAGCACCACCGGATGGGTGCCCGCCGGAATGTCGATCATTCCGCGGCTGTAGTCCCCCGCCGTGACGGGTACGTAGTTCTCGCCGGCGAGCCGCTCGAGCTCGGCGCGGAACTCTTCCGGCGTACGGTCGTAGACGCTGCTCGGGTCGTCGATGAGCTGGTGATACATCAGCACCGGGACCGCACCGAGCTCGTTGGCGCCCACCCTCGCCGGGTCCGGAGCCTGCGGCTCGTCCCCTTCCGGGGACTCACCCGAACGGCCCGCCGTTCCGGAGGACGCCTCCTCGGCGGCCCTCCGGTCGGCCCCGTCCGCGGGTGCGCTTCCGGAGCCGGAGCAGGAGACTGCCAACAGGGCAAGAGCTGCCAAACAGGACAGAGATCCAGAGAAACGACGACAGTGCACACAAGCTCCTTGAAGGGAAAACGCCAATGCGGTTCGGCCGGATAACCTCGGATTCCTCAGACTCGGGTGACGCTCCGGGCCCCCCGGTCGTCACCGGCTCCTCCGACTCCTCCGACTCCTCGTCAAGCGGGTTCCCCCGCCCGCTGCTCATCACGCTCGTCGCCGGGGTCGTCGGCCTGGCGACTCTGGCAGCCGTCCTGGCGGCTCGCCCGTTCGCTCCCGACACGGAGATACGTGGGCTGCCGGACAGCGGGACGTTCAACGCCGAGACGGTGTCCACCGTAGATCTCTCCGTGCACGGAACCCGGCTGGACGGGGCCGAGATCACCCTGAACGGTGAACCGGTGGAGACCCGGACGGCCGGTGACGGTCTCGCTCTCGACCTGCCGGAGCTGTCCGACGGCAGATACGAACTCAGGATCACGCACGGCGGGTCGAACCCGTTCACGTCACGGAACGTGGAGAAGGCGTTCGAGGTGCACACCTCCCCGCCCGGGCTCAGCGTGGATCCGGCCGAGGCCGCCGGTCCGACGGGCTCGGTCACCATCACGGGCACCGCCCCGGGAGCCGCGGAGTTGTCCGTGGCCGGCCAGGCAGCGCCGCTCGGCCCGGACGGCTCCTTCCAGGTGCCGGTCGCCGACCCCGGCATGCGGGTGGAGGTCGCGGCGACCGACGAGGCGGGGAACACCGCCACCGAGAGCATCGACATCGCCGTGCGGCGGCCTCTGATGCGCGCCGCACACCTGAGCGCCATCGGCTGGACCTCCGACGGGCTGCGCGAGCCGATCCTGGAGCTGGTGCGGGAGGGAAAGCTCACCGCGGTGCAGCTCGACATCAAGGACGAGTCCGGGGAGATCGGATACGACTCCCAGGTCCCACTGGCCCGGGAGATCGGCGCGGTCAAGGGACACTACGACGCGCGCCAGGCCATCAAGGAGATCCAGGAGGCCGGCGGCGAGGTCATCGGACGGATCGTCGCCTTCCGGGACCCGGTGCTGGCCAAGGCGTCCTGGGAGAGCGGTGACCGGGACCGGGTGGCCCAGACGAGCGACGGGCAGCCGTACGGCGGCAGCACGAACTACGGGGCGCTGTCCTTCACCAACTTCGCCCACCCCGAAGTGCGGCAGTACCACATCGATCTGGCGGCCGAGGCCGCCGAGCTGGGCTTCGACGACATCCTCTACGACTACATCCGCCGGCCCGACGGCAAGCTCAGCGCCCAGGTCTTCCCGGGCCTCGGCGACCGCACCCCGGAGGAGTCGATCGTCGACTTCACCGCGGACACCCGCGCGGTGGTCCGCGAGCACGGCGCCTTCCTCGGGGTCTCCGTCTACGGCATCGCGGCCACCCGGCCGACCGAGATCGGCCAGGACATCCCAGGGCTCGCCGAGCACGCCGACTACATCGCGCCGATGATCTACCCCTCGCACTGGGCTGCCGGGGAGTACGGGGTCTCCTCCCCCAACACCCAGCCCTACGACATCACCCACCGGTCGCTGGCCGACTTCGCCAAGATCACCGAGGGCACCCACGTCGAGATCGTGCCCTGGCTGCAGGACTTCTCCATGGGCGTGTCGTACGGGGCGAAGGAGGTCTCCGAGCAGATCAGGGGCGCCGCCGACAACGGGATGGAATCCTTCCTGCTCTGGAACGCCGGAGCCCGTTACCACGGGGAGGCGCTGCCGTCCATCGAGTGAGGGCTGATGGCAGGGAACGGGCCGGTCTGAGAACCTGCGGTCGGAGAACCGACACCCAATCAGCGGCTGCAGGTGATCGCAGCCCCGAGAAGGAGTACTCATGACCGGCCCGGCTCCCGAGAGCAACGAGCCCGCCCACGACCCGGAGGTACTGCAGCTCGCGGCGAAGATCTTCGAATTGGCCAGACATGGGGACACCGACACGGTGGCCGCCTATGTGGACGCGGGGGTGCCCCCGAACCTCAGCAACGACAAGGGCGACACCCTGATCATGCTGGCCGCGTACCACGGACACGCCGACACGGTCCGGGTCCTGCTGGCCCGGGGCGCCGATCCCGGGCGGCTCAACGACCGCGGGCAGACGCCACTCGCCGGAGCGGTGTTCAAGGGCGAGACCGAAGTGGTCCGGGCGCTGCTGGAAGGCGGCGCAGACCCCGCCGAGGGGCAGCCCTCCGCCATCGACACAGCACGGATGTTCGAGAAGGCGGACTTGCTGGAGCTGTTCGAGGCACAGTGACCGCGGCTCTTCACCGGGCGCCGCTGACCACCGGACCTGCCGCCTTCGCGGTGGTCACCCGGCGGCAGCGGCGCGCGCCGCGTGCTGCCCGGCCCGGGCCGGGCAGACCGGCCTCACACCGAGGGGACAAAGGGCGTACGGCTGCCCCGGGGTGCGGGCTCGGCATCCGCGAAGACCGAGGCCTCGGCCATGGCTCCGTCGAAGTCGGGAGCCTGGAAGGGCGTGATCGTAGGAGCGCACGCTCCGGCCCGGGACGGCAGAAGCGCCTGCTCGGGAGCGGAGAACAACGAGGAACTGGCGATGGGGACGACTCTCTTTCGGAAAGGGGGAGCGGAACGGCGCACGGTGACGGTGACGGGATCCGGCGAGGAGGATGCGGAAACCACCCGGAAGCGGTCGTCCGATACCCCCCGGCCCGGCGTCACGGTCGACACCACGGCTCTAGAGATGGGTCATCTTGGTGTACGGGCTGACGATCCGGCGCTGCACCGACCCGAAGTCGACAAGCACCGCGATCCCCTCCTCGACGCCGATGACCCGGCCGAGGCCGTGCTCGTCGTGGGTGACCCGCTCTCCCACGGCGAACTGCTCGATCGGGGGTGTCACGGGGGCTTTGAAGGGACTGTTAGGCAGGTAGCGCCGGTTTACGGCTGGCCTTTTCATTGTCTCCAGTATGCGCCCCCGGAGCACCGTTTCTCCTCCGGGTGCGCGAGTGCCCGGTCCGGCGCCCGTCGGCGGGTCTCCCGCGGCACGGCACAAGGGCCCCGTGCCCGTCGGCCCACCATGGGGGTGCCCGAAGCCCGGGCACGTAAGGGAGCGCGCCCTATGTTTCTGCGTTGTGTCGTCGGGTAGAGTGTCCCCGAAACATGGGAGCGCTCCCAACCCGGAAACCCCACAGCCGGAAGACGGAGATCGCGCAATGCATTGTCATGATCAGGTAAAGAACTCGAACTGGACACTTCGCGCTGTAGCTCTGGTGTCCGCAGTGCTGCTCGGTTTGATCCCCTGGACCGACACCGCCGCCGCCCACGGGTCCATCGTCGATCCGGCCGCCCGCAACTACGGCTGCTTCGACCGGTGGGGCAGCGACCACTTGAACCCGAACATGGCCCAGCAGGACCCCATGTGCTGGCAGGCATGGCAGGACAACCCCAACGCCATGTGGAACTGGAACGGGCTGTACCGGGAGAACGTCCGCGGCAACCACCAGGGCGCCATTCCGAACGGTCAGCTGTGCAGTGCGGGCCGGACCGAGGGCGGTCGCTACAACTCCATGGACACGGTCGGTCCGTGGCAGACCACCAGCGTCGGCAGCAACTTCTCCCTGCGCCTGTACGACCAGGCCAGCCACGGTGCCGACTATTTCCAGATCTACGTCACGCGGCAGGGCTTCAACCCCCACACCCAGCCGCTGACCTGGAACGACCTTGAGCTGGTACGCACGACCGGCCGCTACGCGCCGACCCAGAACATCACGGTCGACGTGAACGCCCCCGGCCGCAGCGGCAACCACATCGTGTACACGATCTGGCAGGCCTCGCACATGGACCAGTCGTACTACATGTGCAGCGATGTGAACTTCCGCTGAGATCCCGGCACTGAGCAACACCGCCGACCTCGCACAGGGGAGCCCCCGCCGGATGCACCACGCGTCCGGCGGGGGCTTCCCCGTGCGCCGGCCGGCTTCCTCAGGCCGACGCGTAGGTCAGGCAGTCGGCCCCCTGGGACTGAACGCCCACGCTGATACCCGGAGCACGGCACTCGAGCTGGACATTGTGCAGGCAGCCGGACATCTTGCAGGCGCCCACTCTCCCGACGGCGGTCGGATCACCACCCTTGGGGGCCCCGCTGACGAAGGTGTCGCAGTGGGGGTGCCGCGCGTCGCCGACCGTGATGGCCAGAGCGTGGCAGGAAAGCTCTCTGTTGTACGCGCAGGCTTCCGCGGCGCATTCGCGCACGACGGGCATCTCCATGGAGAAGTCCTTCCGGGGTCCGTGAGGCTCGGCAAGAGCGAGGGGCGGGTGACCCGTCACATCGTCGCCCCGTGGCGCGAGTCCTCCGGCGTGCCACGGCCGACGCCCGCCCCGCTTCAGGCCAACGGCCCATCCGCCGTCCCCGTCCGCCGCTCCGGCCCACGAGCGCACCCCCGGCCCGTCGTCGCCGCACCCGCCCCCGCCCCCGCCCTGCGGTGGCCGCACGGGCCTCGGTCAGGTGGCCACGTACGCCGCCAGGTGCTCGCCGGTGAGGGTGGAGCGGGCGGCGACCAGGTCGGCGGGGGTGCCCTCGAACACGACCCGGCCACCGTCGTGGCCGGCACCGGGGCCGAGGTCGATGATCCAGTCGGCGTGCGCCATGACCGCCTGATGATGCTCGATGACGATGACCGACCTCCCGGAGTCGACGAGCCGGTCGAGCAGGCCGAGCAGCTGCTCGACGTCGGCGAGGTGGAGACCGGTGGTCGGCTCGTCGAGGACGAGGACGCCGCCCTTCGCGGCCATCTGCGTGGCCAGCTTGAGCCGCTGCCGCTCACCGCCCGACAGCGTGGTGAGCGGCTGGCCGAGACTGAGGTAACCGAGCCCGACGTCGGCGAGCCGGTCGAGGACGGCCCGCGCGGCCGGCGTGCGCGCCTCGCCCGCGCCGAAGAACTCCCGGGCATCGGTCACCGACATCGCGAGCACCTCGCTGATGTCCAGGCCGCCGAGGTGGTGGTCCAGCACCGACGCCTGGAACCGCTTGCCCTCGCACTCCTCGCAGGTCGTGGTGACGCCGGCCATCATCGCCAGGTCGGTGTAGAGGACGCCGGCGCCGTTGCAGGCGGGGCAGGCTCCCTCGGAGTTGGCGCTGAACAGCGCCGGCTTCACACCGTTGGCCTTCGCGAACGCCTTGCGGATCGGGTCGAGCAGTTTCGTGTACGTCGCCGGGTTGCTCCGCCGCGAGCCGCGGATCGCGCTCTGGTCGATCGACACCACGCCCGCGCCGGAGCCCGCCGGGCCGTCGACCAGCGAACCGTGGATGAGCGAGCTCTTCCCGGAGCCGGCGACGCCGGTGACGACGGCGAGCACCCCGAGCGGAAGGTCCACATCGACGTCCCGCAGATTGTGCGCCGTCGCGTGACGGATCTCCAGCACGCCGGCGGGCGTCCGCACCGTCGGCTTGAGGGCGGCCCGGTCGTCGAAGTGGCGGCCGGTGAGAGTACCGGCCGCCCGCAGCCCCTCGACGGTGCCCTCGAAGCACACGGTGCCGCCCTTCGCACCGGCGCCGGGGCCGAGGTCGACGACGTGATCGGCGATCGCGATCGTCTCCGGCTTGTGCTCCACGACGAGCACCGTGTTGCCCTTGTCCCGCAGCCGCAGCAGCAGGTGGTTCATCCGCTGGATGTCATGGGGGTGCAGCCCGATGGTGGGCTCGTCGAAGACATAGGTGACGTCGGTCAGTGCCGACCCGAGGTGGCGGATCATCTTGACGCGCTGCGCCTCGCCACCCGACAGCGTGCCCGACGGCCGGTCGAGCGACAGGTAGCCCAGCCCGATCTCCACGAACGAGTCGAGAGTCCCCTGCAGTGTCGTGAGCAGTGGCGCCACCGACGGCTCGTCGAGGCGGCCGGCCCAGGCGGCCAGATCACTGATCTGCATCGCGCACGCGTCAGCGATGTTGATCTTCCCGATCCGTGACGACCGGGCCGCCGCGCTGAGCCGGCTGCCGCCGCATTCGGGACACGCGGTGAAGGTGACCGCCCGGTCCACGAACTCGCGGATGTGTGGCTGCAGAGCCTCCCGGTCCTTGGACAGAAACGACTTGCGGACCTTGGGAATGAGCCCTTCATAGGTGAGGTTCACGCCCTCGACCTTCACCTTGGTCGGTTCCCGGTGGAGGAAGTCGTGCATCTCCTTCTTGCTGAACGTGCGGATCGGCTTGTCCGGGTCGAGGAAGCCCGACTCGGCGTAGGTGCGCACGGTCCACCAGCTGTCCGACTTCCACCCGGGGATCGTGAACGCGCCCTCGGCGATCGACTTGGAGTCGTCGTAGAGCTGGCTGAGGTCGATGTCGGTGACCGTGCCCCGGCCTTCGCAGCGCGGACACATGCCGCCGGTGCGGGTGTAGGTCTGCTTCACGGTCTTTTCCGCACCGCGTTCGACCGTGATCGCGCCGCTCGCCCGGACCGAGGGAACGTTGAAGGCGAACGCCCCGGGCGGGCCGATGTGCGGCTGCCCGAGCCGGCTGAAGAGGATGCGCAGCATCGCGTGCGCGTCGGTGGCGGTGCCGACCGTGGAACGGGGGTCGGCGCCCATCCGCTCCTGGTCGACGACGATCGCGGTCGTCAGCCCGTCGAGCACGTCGACCTCGGGCCGCGCCGACGCCGGCATGAAGCCCTGCACGAAGGCGCTGTAGGTCTCGTTGATCATCCGCTGCGACTCCGCGGCAATCGTGCTGAACACCAGAGAGCTCTTGCCCGAGCCGGAGACACCGGTGAACACCGTCAGCCGGCGCTTCGGAATCTCGACGCTGATGTCCTGGAGGTTGTTCTCGCGCGCGCCGTGCACGCGGATCATCTCGTGGCTGTCGGCGACGTGCGGCACCGGCGACCGCGGGTCCGTCCTCGTTGTTCTGCCCATCGTGTCTCCCTCGGTGGGGTGCGAGCCGCCCTCGCGGCCCCCTTCAGCGTTGACCGGCTCGCCCTCGCCGGTTCCGGGCACGGTCTCCGGCCCGCACGGGCCCGCTGTCCCGCCACGGACCGACACCGTCGCCGGTGCGGTGGCGCGCCGGCCGGTGCCGTGGGACCGGCCGGCGCCTTGGGTCACGTGCCGGAGC
Source organism: Streptomyces sp. ACA25 (assembly GCF_028200735.1). Classification (GTDB taxonomy): domain Bacteria; phylum Actinomycetota; class Actinomycetes; order Streptomycetales; family Streptomycetaceae; genus Streptomyces. The sequence continues at coordinate 66,425 of NZ_JAQKPV010000005.1, read as the reverse complement.
GCTGCGCGAAGCGCAGCAGGTTCCCCGCGGGGTCGCGGAAGGCGCAGTCGCGAACCCCGTACGGCATGTCGGTCGGCTCCTGCAGCACCTCGGCGCCGGAAGCCTGGATGCGCTCGAACGTGGCGTCGCAGTCGTCGGTCGAGAAGATCACGCCGCGCAGCATGCCCTTGGCCAGCAGCTCCGCCATGGCCTGCTTGTCGGCCGGTGAGGCATTCGGGTCGCCGGTGGGCGGTTCCAGCACGATCTCCACGTCGGGCTGCGACGGCGAGCCGAGGGTCACCCAGCGCAGCCCTTCGAACCTGACATCGTTGCGCACCTCGAGACCGAGTGCGTCCCGGTAGAAGCCGAGCGCCCTGTCGTGGTCGTCGACGGCGATGAAGCATTGCGAAAGTCTGATGTCCATGGGGCTCACGCTACGGACGCGCCACGCGCTTCGCTTCTTCGTTCCTGACCGGTTTCGCGGTCCGTACCGGTCGCGTGTAGATCATCGCGACGCAGGCCGGGATTCCCGCGACCTCCTCGTGCCGGCGCGCCCGGTACGCGCTCGGGCTCTCGCCCACCAGCTCGGTGAACCGCGAACTGAACGACCCCAGCGACGTGCACCCGATGGCGAAGCAGACCTCCGTCACCGACAGCTCGCCGCACCGCAGCAGGGCCTTGGCCCGCTCGATCCGGCGCGTCATCAGGTAGCTGTGGGGCGTCTCCCCGTATGCCTCGCGGAAGCTGCGGGAAAAGTGGCCCGCCGACATGAGGGCGACGCGCGCCAGCGCCGGAACGTCCAGTGGCTCGGCGTAGTCACGGTCCATCAGGTCGCGGGCCCGGCGGAGCCGGACCAGGTCCTCCAGGTGCACCGGACCAGCATCCCACGGCCGTCGTGCGGTACAGCGCTTGATAGGCAAGCCAATACTTGCCTATGGTGGTGGTCATGGCGGAGGACGTTTTCAAGGCGCTGGCCGACCCCACTCGTCGGCGCATCCTCGACGAGCTGGTGGAGCGGGACGGCCAGACCCTGTTCGAGATATGCGCACGGCTGGTGACCAAGCACGGTCTGGGGCTTTCTCGTCAGGCGGTCAGCCAGCATCTGGCCGTCCTCGAATCCGCAGGTCTGGTCCGCTCCCGGCGCCAGGGCCGCTACAAGTTCCATGACGTGAACACCGAACCTCTTGAGCGCATCGCGACCCGATGGCTCAGACCCGACGCACCGGAGAGCAGCCCATGAAGATTCACCTGTCCAGCGTCTTCGTCGATGACCAGGACAAGGCGCTGAGCTTCTACGCCGACGTGCTCGGTTTCGTGCAGAAACACGACGTCCCGCTGGGCGAGGACCGCTGGCTGACCGTGGTCTCGCCGGAAGACCCGGACGGTACCGAACTCCTGCTTGAGCCCTCCGGTCACCCCGCGGTGCAGCCCTACCGGACGGCGCTGCTCCAGGACGGCATCCCGGCCGCCTCTTTCGCCGTGGACGACGTGGAAGCGGAGTTCACCCGGCTGCGCGAGCGCGGGGTGCGTTTCACCCAGGAGCCGCTGCGGATGGGTACGGTCACCACCGCGGTGCTGGACGACACCTGCGGCAACCTGATCCAGATCGTGCACAGCACGTAACGGCCGGCCGGCGAGCCTGCTGCGCCTCCCGCTTGAGCGCCCAGCCGTCCGCGACCGGACCCACGTGTCCGAGCTTGTCGGGGTTGGCCACCGAACGGATCGTCTGGATCCGCCCGTCGGACATGTCGAGCGTCAGGACATTGAGCACCCTGCCGTGCCGGTCGCGGAGGATCGCGCCCGGCCGGCCGTTCACCTCGTGCGGCTCCATCTCCACCCCGACCCGGCCGAGCAGCGGAAAGTTCGCGGCCAGCACCCGGGCCACCTTCTCGGCACCGGTGAGGGTCATGGGCAGCTGCGGGGCCTTGCCGCCGCCGTCCCCCACCAGCTGAATGTCGGCGGCGAGCAGCTCCCGCAGGCCTCCGACATCGCCTTCCCGGAGCGCGTCGAAGAACCGCGCCGCCAGCTTCTCCCGCTCCCTGCGGTCCGCCTCGAAGCGGGGGCGGCCCGCGTCCATGTGGCGTCGCGCCCGCACCGCGAGCTGGCGGCACGCCGCCTCCGACCTCCCGACGGCCGACGCGACCTCGGGGAAGCCGAACCCGAACACCTCGCGCAGCACGAAGACCGCCCGCTCGAGCGGGCTGAGCCGCTCGAGCAGCAGCAGGGCCGCCATCGACACCGAGTCGGCCAGCTCCGCCGAGCGCGCGGGATCCTCGTAGGGGTCGGTGAGCAGTGGTTCGGGGAGCCACTGCCCGACGTACCTCTCCCGCCGGAGACGGGCCGAGCGCAGCACGTCGATCGAGATCCGGGTGACCGCGGCCGAGAGGAAGGCCTTGGCCGAGGTGGGCTGTGTCCGGGAGGCCTCGTGGCGCAGCCAGGTTTCCTGGACCGCGTCCTCGGCCTCACTCACACTGCCGAGGATCCGGTACGCGAGGGAGAACAGCAGCGGTCGCAGCTCCTCGAACTCCTCGGTCCGGGTCACGCCGTCACGTCCTGGAAGCCCTGCCGCCAGGTGGGGTGGCGCAGCTCCCAGCCGAGCTCCCGCCTGGCCTTGGCATTGGAGAAGCCGTGCGCCTCGGTCATCATCGTCACCACCAGCTCCCCGGCCAGCATCCGCGCCACCCACGTGGGGACCCGCAGCGGCCGCTTCGCCCCCACGCAGGCAGCCAGCCAGGGCAGCCACTCGCGGACCGGAGCGGGCTCGTCGTCGACGATGTTGAACACCCCCTGGGCCTTCTGCTCCACCGCCAGGACGGTGGCGCTCGCCGCGTCGTCGACATGCACCCATGACGTCCAGCCGGTGCCGCCGCCGACGAGGGGGAGCTGCCGCTTGCGCACAAACTCGATCTGCTCATCGGTGGCGCCCGGCCCGTAGAACGCGCCGTAGCGCAGGGCCGCGCCACCGGCCTTGACGAGCACGTCCTCGAGGTGGCTGATCGCCTCCGCCGCCGGGCGGAACCTGCCCACACCCCGGGGCAGCGGGTCCTCCTCGGTCTTCACTCGTCCCCCCTCCTCCCGGCGGCCGTTCCAGAGGGCGACGCTCTGCCCGACGACGTGGGACACGCCGGTTGCCTCGGCGGCGGCCAGCAGATGGTCCGTGCCTTCGGAGCGCAGCCGATTGGTGGGGGCGAAGTACCGGTCGAAGTGCCGTATGCCGGGCTTTCCGGCGTGTGCCGCGGAAATCGCGGTCATCTGGTGCACGAGGGTGTCCGGCCGGGCAGCCGCCACCGCCTCACCGACCGACGCCGCGTCCAGCCCGTCCATCACGACCCCGTCCGCGCCCATCCGCGCCAGCAGTTCCAGCTTGGCCGCGCTCGTCGTCGTCGCTGTCACCTGATGGCCACGGGCCACCAGCTGCGGCACCAGCCGCCGTCCGATGACCCCGGTCCCGCCTGCCACGAACACCCGCATGCCCCTCACCCTTCCGGAATCCGCCTTTTCGGTCTCCAGGACCTGAGACGAGACAGCCCGGCCGTTTGTGACATGCGGGGGTGACGCCGCTCGCCGAGGATTGGCGCAGGGCCGGGTTTGTGGCACCAGACATCGGGCGTTCCACGTGAACAAGGGTCGCTCCGACGGGGAAACGCGCCCTGCGGGCATCAGTGCGGGCTGCTGCCGGGGCGTGCGTCCGCCGCACACCAGAAATGGCAAGGAGAACCCTCTCCTTGCCACTCTCAACGTATAGCGCACGGGGGGCCTTGCCACAAGACCCCGGTCGTGCCGCAGAATCGCCTGCCGAGGCCAGAACCTGCGGAAATGGGAGATTCACGAAGTGCATACCGAAATGCCGTCGAGGGCACCTTCGGCGCGTGGGAGCGCGTTCGAGCTGCCCACCCGCCTCTCCCCGAAGGCCGACCCGGCGCTGATCGCCGATGACGAGCGCCACTTCGCGGCCCTCGCGAAGAGCCTGGACCGGACGATCACGGAACTGTCCCAGCACCTCGACGCCGTGCGCCGGGCGCCGGGCGGCCTCGGGCGGCAGGCCATGGACCGGGACGCGGAGATCCACCGGCTGACCGGCCGTCTGCGTGCCCTGCGCCGCTTCGGCCTGGACCTGTGCCTGGGCCGCATCGTCCCCGCGGACGCCCCCGAGCCCTTGTACATCGGGCGGCTCGGCCTCGCCGACAGCGCGGGAGGCCGCCTGCTGATCGACTGGCGCACCCCTGCGGCTGAGCCGTTCTTCGCGGCGACCCACGCCCACCCGATGGGCCTGGCGAGCCGTCGCCGGTACCGCTGGACCGGCGACCGGATCAGCGACTACTGGGACGAGGTGTTCACTGCCGACGGGCTCGCAGGGCACGCCGCGCTCGACGACCAGTCCGCATTCATCGCCGACCTGGGCGAGAGCCGCACGGCCCGGATGCGGGATGTGCTCGCCACCATCCAGGCCGACCAGGACGCCATCATCCGGGCGGACTCGCGTGGGGCCCTCGTGGTGGACGGCGGTCCGGGCACGGGCAAGACCGTCGTCGCCCTGCACCGCTCCGCCTACCTGCTCCATTCCGACCCCCGCCTCGGTCACCGGCGTGGCGGCGTGCTGTTCGTCGGCCCGCACCAGCCCTACTTGGCCTACGTCTCCGACGTACTCCCCGCCCTCGGCGAGGAGGGCGTACGGGTCTGCACCCTGCGGGACCTCGTCCCCGAGGGGGCCGGTGCGATGGCCGAGACCGATCCGGAAGCGGCCCGCCTGAAGTCCTCCGCCAACATGGTGAAGGCGATCGAGCCGGCCGTCCGGCTCTACGAGGAGCCGCCGTCCGAGGGGATGACGGTCACGGTCGACGGGTCCGACGTCCGGCTGAGCGCCGACGACTGGGCCGAGGCTTTCGACGCGCCGGTCCCGGGCACCCCGCACAACGAGGCGCGCGAGCAGATCTGGGAGGCGCTGACCGCGATCCTGCAGGACAAGCTCATGCCGGGCGGCCCGGAGGGCGACGACCCGTCCGAACCGTTCCGCAGGTCGCTGCGGCGGAACAGGGAGCTGGCCGGGGCCCTCAACCGGGCGTGGCCCCTGATCGAGGCGTCCGACCTGGTCGGCGACCTGTGGTCGGTGCCCGCCTATCTGCGGATGTGCGCCCCCTGGCTCGGCCCCGACGACATCCGAAGGCTCCAGCGGGCGGACCCCCGGGCCTGGACGGTGTCCGATCTGCCGCTCCTGGACGCGGCGCGGCAGCGGCTCGGCGACCCGGAGGCGGAGCGGCGCGAACGCAGGCGCAGCGCCGCCCTCGCCACCGAACGCGCCCGGATGGCCGAGGTCATCGATCATGTGCTCGCGGCCGATGACGACGGCGAGGGCGCGGTCACGATGCTGCACGGCCAGGACCTGCGGGACAGCCTGATCGACGGGGCCGCGCTGCCCACCGCCGACCCGGAACCACTGGCCGGCCCGTTCGCGCACATCGTGGTGGACGAGGCCCAGGAACTGACCGACGCCGAGTGGCAGATGCTGTTGCTGCGCTGCCCGTCCCGCAGCTTCACCATCGTCGGTGACCGCGCCCAGGCCCGGCACGGGTTCACGGAGTCGTGGCAGGAGCGGCTGAAGCGGATCGGGCTCGACCGGGCCGAGGTGGCCTCGCTGAGCATCAACTACCGGACTCCGGAAGAGGTCATGACGGAGGCCGAGCAGGTCATCCGGGCCGCGCTCCCGGATGCCAATGTGCCGGTCTCGGTCCGCCGGGGCGCCCCCGTCGTGCACGGCTCCGTCGCGGAGATCGACTCCCTTCTCGGCAACTGGCTCGCCACGCACCCCGAGGGGACCGCCTGTGTCATCCACGCCGGCGGCACCGGCGACGTCACGTTCCGGCCGGATCCCCGCGTCCGGTCGCTGACCCCGGCGCTGTCCAAGGGCCTCGAGTTCGACCTGGTCGTCCTCATCGACCCGGGGACGCTCGGCACGGGGATCGAGGGAGCGGTCGACCGTTACGTGGCGATGACCCGGGCGACCGGGCAGCTCATCATCCTCACCACCCGCTGACGACCCGTCCATGGGCCGGCCCGTCTCCGCTGGAGTTCCCACCGCGCAGATTGACTGAGACAGCTGCTGCTCGGCTGTCTCAGTCAATCCGGGTAACGCGGGGTCTTCCTCAGCGGCGGCCCAGGAGCTCGGCGACCCGTATGAACCCGTCGGCACCGTGACCCCGTCCTATGGCTCGGCGGGCCATGCCCTCAGCCGCGCGCATCACGCCCGCGTCAATGCCGTGTGCCTCGGAGGTGTGGACGATGTGCGCCATGGACGATACGGCACGTGATCGGGTTGTCCTCACCGGAGTAGTGACCGCTGTCGGCCTCCTCCGCGGTCTCTTCGAAGATCGGCGGGGGCCACCGCCGTTCGGAGAAGCTCACCGAGGCCCGGTCGGCCTCATGACGCATCGCCTCGTCACCCACTTTCACCAGGATCTGACGGCCCTCCGGCCGCGCTTCACCAGGGTCACCCCATTGCCGCCCGTCGCCAAGTACCCACAAAAAAGTGGCTACTACGGGCGGCGCGGGGGCCGGACCTTCTTGAGCAGCTCGGTCAGGTGCCGCTGCTTCCTGGCGCGCCGTTCAGCACCCGGGCTCCCCAGCGGTCCGGCACGCCGTGCTGCACAGAAGCAAGCACTCCGCTTGCAATAGTTAGCAACATCGGGCAGGCTGAGGTCATGACTCCGTTCGACGTCGGTGGTCTCGGCGACTTCCTCCGCGAGCAGCGCCGCCAGGCGAAACTCTCGCTGCGGCAGCTCGCGGACGCCGCCGGGGTGTCGAATCCGTACCTCAGCCAGATCGAGCGGGGGCTGCGCAAACCCAGCGCGGAAATCCTGCAGCAGATCGCCAAGGGCTTGGAGATCTCCGCCGAGACGCTGTACGTGCGGGCCGGGATTCTCGACGAGCGGGAGGCGGAGCCTTCCGGCCGGCCGGGAGTCCGGGAAGCAGTGCTGGCCGACCGGGCGCTGACCGAGCAGCAGCAGCAGGCGCTGCTGCAGATCTACGACTCGTTCCGCGGCACCACCGCCGACTCCACACCGACCGAACAACCCAACTGAACCACCGCAAGCGCCGGGCCCTGGGGTCCGGCAGACCCTGGGAGGGGCCGAGAACCATGGCACGCACCGACGACCTCCGTAAGACCCTCAGCAACGCCACCCCGCTCTACTTCGCCGCCGGCACCGCGGACCTCGCGGCCGAGAAGCTGCGCGAGCTGCCCGCCACCTTCGACAAGCTGCGCGCCGAGGCGCCCGCCCGCATCCAGAGCGTCCGGGAGACCGAACTGCCGAAGCTGCGCGAGCAGGCCCAGACCCTCGCTCAGCAGGGCGTCGGCGCCGCGCGCGAGTACGCGGCGAAGGCCCGGGAGACCTATGACGAGCTGACCGAGCGCGGCAAGGGAGCGGTCGACGAGTGGCGCTCCGAGAAGGACTCCACCGAGGTCGTCGCCGAGGTGATCGTGGAGCGGGCCGAGACTCCCGCGGCCGAGGCGGGGGACGGACCGAAGAAGACGCCCGCGCAGGACTGACCGTGGAAGGGTTCGCCGTCCGTGCAGCCCGGGCCGCCCAGGCATTGGGCGCAGGGCCGCACGGCCGGTAGCGTGGGGTGGTACGGCCGGTTACCGACATGGTGGTGGACACGCATGCTGATGTCAGGATTCAACTCGCTGATGAGCCTTCTCTTCCTGGGCCTGCTCATCCTCAGCATCTTCGCGCTGGTCCACGCGGCGCTGCAACGGGACGACGCCTTCCGCGCGGCGAACAAGCAGAACAAGCAGTTCTGGCTGATCATCCTCGGGCTCACCGTGGCCGTGCAGCTCTTCGTGCCGTGGCTGCTGCTGGTCCTGGCCGGCACCATCGCCGCCATCGTGTACATCGTGGACGTCCGCCCGGCGATCCAGGCCATCACCGGAGGCGGGGGCGGCGGCCGTGGTGGCTGGAGCAGCAGTGACGGTCCGTACGGCCCGTACAACGGTGGGCGCTGACTCCTGCCGCGCCCGTACCCGGCCGCCCCGGGTGACGAGTGACGTCTCGCACGAACGTGGGGTACTGGCCGGAAACTGGCCTTAGCATCATCGGGTACATCCACATGAACCCGGTGAGGACCTCCAGTGCGCTTTCGCCTGACGCCGCGGGAGGACAGCTTCTACGAGCTGTTCGCTCAGGCGGCGGACAACATCCTCACCGGCTCCGAGCTTCTGCTGGAACTGCTCGCGGCCCCGGACGGTGCCTCCCGGGAAGAGATCGGCGTGCGGATGCGGGCCGCCGAGCACGCCGGGGACGACGCGACGCATGCGATCATCCACCAGCTGAACTCCTCGTTCATCACCCCCTTCGACCGGGAGGACATCTACCGGCTCGCCTCGCAGCTCGATGACGTCATGGACTTCATGGAGGAAGCGGTCGACCTGGTGGTCCTGTACCGGCTGGAGGAGCTCCCCCGGGGCGTGGAGGAGCAGATCGAGGTGCTCCACCGCGCTGCCGGTCTGACCTCTGCGGCGATGCCGCAGCTGCGGACGATGAGCGGCTTGACCGAGTACTGGATCGAGGTCAACCGGCTGGAGAACCAGGCGGACCGGGCCCACCGCAAGCTGCTGGCCCACCTGTTCAACGACGGCTTCGACGCCATTGAGGTGATGAAGCTCAAGCAGGTCGTGGATGTGCTGGAGGAGGCCGCGGACGCCTTCGAGCAGGTCGCGAACACGGTGGAGTCCATCGTGGTCAAGGAGTCCTGACCGCGTTGGACACCTTCTCCCTCGTTCTCGTCATCGGGGCCGCCCTGCTCTTCACCTGCACCAACGGCTTCCACGACTCGGCGAACGCCCTTGCCACCTCGGTCTCCACCCGGGCACTCACCCCGCGGGTGGCCCTGGCCATGGCGTCCTTCATGAATCTGGCCGGCGCCTTTCTGGGCAGCGAGGTCGCCCGGACGGTCAGCGAAGGACTGATTGCCCCACAGACCGGCTCCCACGGCATGACGATCCTGTTCTCCGCGCTCGTCGGTGCGCTCGCCTGGAACCTGCTCACCTGGCGCCGCGGGCTGCCCTCGTCGTCCTCGCTCGCGCTGGTCGGCGGCCTGGTGGGGGCGGCGCTCGCCGGTGCGGGCACGGTCCACTGGGACGGGGTGGTGACGAAGGTCGTCCTCCCGATGTTCCTCTTCCCCGTCGTCGGCCTGCTTCTGGGCCGGCTCGCGATGGTCGCCCTGCTGTGGACGTTCCGGGACGCCCATCCGGGCCGGGCGAAGCGCGGCTTCCGGATGGCCCAGACCGTCTCGGCGGCCGGTATGGCCCTCGGGCACGGTCTGCAGGACGCCCAGAAGACGATGGGCGTGGTGGTGATGGCCCTGGTCATCAGCGGGACGGCCGGTGAGGGAGAGCCGATCCCGTTGTGGGTGAAGCTCCTCTGCGCGGTGGCGCTGGCGCTGGGCACGTACGCGGGCGGCTGGCGGACCCTGCGGGGCACGGGACGGAGCGTCATCAAACTCGACCCGCCGCGCGGCTTCGCTGCCGAGACGACGGCGGCCTCGGTGATGTACGCCGCCTCGTACATATTCCACGCCCCGATCTCCACCACCCACGTGATCACCTCGGCGATCATGGGAGTCGGGGCGACGAGGCGGCTCAGCGCGGTGCGCTGGGGGGTGGCGAAACACCTCGTGACCGGCTGGTTCGTCACGATGCCCGCGGCAGCGGTGATCGCGGCGGGTGCCTACGGAGCGCTCCGGCTGCTCCTCGGCTGACGCGGCCGCGCGGCGGACGGCCCCTGTCCCGCGGACCGCCCCTGTCCCGCTGACGGCCGGCCCGGGGGCGGCGTCATCCGAAGCGGCCGGAGATGTAGTCCTCCGTGGCCTGCTGGGACGGGTTGGAGAAGATCCGGTCGGTGTCGTCGACCTCGATGAGCTTGCCGGGCTGGCCGACGGCGGCGAGGTTGAAGAACGCCGTCCGCTCCGAGACCCGGGCGGCCTGCTGCATGTTGTGCGTGACGATCACGATGGTGAACTGCGACTTCAGCTTGTCGATCAGGTCCTCGATGGCGAGCGTGGAGATCGGGTCGAGGGCCGAGCAGGGCTCGTCCATCAGCAGCACATCCGGTGAGACCGCGGTGGCCCGGGCGATGCACAGCCGCTGCTGCTGCCCTCCGGAGAGCCCGGAGCCCGGCTTCTGCAGCCGGTCCTTGACCTCGTTCCACAGGTTCGCGCCGCGCAGGTTCTTCTCGACGACCTCGTCGAGCTCGGACTTGCGGTACTTGCCGTTCAGCTTCAGCCCGGCGGTGACGTTGTCGTAGATCGACATCGTGGGGAAAGGGTTCGGCCGCTGGAAGACCATGCCGACGGTGCGGCGGACCTGTACCGGGTCGACGCCCGGGCCGTACAGGTCCTCGTTGTCCAGCAGCACCTCGCCCTCCACCCGGCCGCCGGGGGTGACCTCGTGCATCCGGTTGAGCGTGCGCAGGAAAGTCGACTTGCCGCAGCCGGACGGTCCGATGAAGGCCGTCACGGAGCGGGGCTCCACGTGCATCGAGATCTCGTCGATGGCCCGGTGGGAGCCGTAGTAGGCGCTGAGGCCTTTGATGTCAATGCGCTTGGCCATGGGGTCTCTCGCTGTCTCTCACGTCTGTCGGTGGCGTCCGGCGGCTAGCGGGCGTGGGTCGGGGACTTCCAGCGGGCGATTCCCCGCGCCACCAGATTGAGGATCATGATGAAGACGATCAGTACCAGGGCGGCGGCCCAGGCCCGGTCGTAGGCGGCCTCGGTTCCGAGTGCCCACTGCTCGTACACGAACAGCGGCAGCGAGGACTGAGCACCTTCGAAGGGGTTCGCGTTGATCATGTTGCTGCCGAACACGAGCAGGATGATCGGTGCGGTCTCGCCCGCGATCCTGGCCAGGGCCAGCATGACGCCGGTGGTGATACCGCCCACAGCGGTGGGGAGGACCACCTTGAGGATGGTGCGCCACTTGGGCACCCCGAGGGCGAGCGACGCTTCACGGAGTTCGTTCGGGACGAGTTTGAGCATCTCCTCCGTGGACCGGACGACGATCGGCATCATCAGGATGGACAGCGCCATCGCACCGGCGAAACCGGAGTAGCCGAAGCCCAGCATCATGATCCACATGCTGAGGATGAACAGACCGGCGACGATCGAGGGGATGCCGGTCATCACGTCCACGAAGAAGGTGATGACCTTGGCGAGCTTCCCCTTGCCGTACTCCACCAGGTAGACCGCCGTGAGCAGGCCGATCGGAATGGCGATCACCGAGCCGAGCACCACCTGCTGAACGGTGCCCAGGAGGGCGTGGTAGATGCCGCCGCCGTCCTGCCAGCTGAGTACGCCGTTCATCGAGTGCGTCAGGAAGTACCAGCTGACCCCCGGGGCCCCCCGGGCGATCGTCTCCCAGATCAGCGAGGCGAGCGGCAGGACGGCCACCACGAAGCTGGTCCACACCAGGCTGGCCGCGAAGCGGTCCACCGCCTGCCGGCGCCCCTCCACCACAGTGGTGAGCGCGAACGTGCCGGTGACGAAGACCAGAGCGGCGATCAGGCCCCACTGCACGCGGCTCTCGAGGCCGAACACCAGCCCGCAGCCGACGCCGACGGCGATCGCGCCGAGCACGGTCGCGCCCGGCGCCCAGCGCGGCAGCCGCGGCTGGTACAGCGTGCTGGCACGATGGCCGGCCGTCGGAGCACCGGGGTCCAGGAGCGGCTGGTCACCGACCGTGGGCGGGCCCGGCTCCTGCTTCTCGTTCTGCTTCACGGATTCACTCACGCGTTGGCCCCCGAGTACTCCTTGCGGCGCGCGATGATCAGCCGCGCCGCGCCGTTGACCAGCATGGTCAGGAGGAAGAGCACCAGGCCGGAGGCGATCAGCGCGTCCCGGCCCATCGTCCCGGCCTCCTTGAACTGGCTGGCGATGTTCTGGGCGAAGGTGGCGCCCCCGGACTCCAGGAGGCTGGCGTCGATGAGAAAGGCCGGGGAGAGCACCGTGGCCACCGCCATCGTCTCGCCGAGCGCGCGGCCGAGGCCGAGCATCGAGGCGCTGATGACACCGGAGCGGCCGAACGGCAGCACCGTCATCCTGACCATCTCCCAGCGGGTCGCGCCCAGGGCGAGGGCGGCCTCCTCGTGGGCCCTGGGGGTCTGTTTGAAGACCTCACGGGTGACGCTGGTGATGATCGGCAGGATCATGATCGCCAGCAGGATGCCCACCGTCATCAGGGAACGGGCCGGACTGCCGTCGTAGGAGAGGACACCGGTCCAGCCGAAGAACTGGTCCAGCCACTCGTACAGGCCGGTGATGTGCGGCACCAGGAACAGCGCGCCCCACAGGCCGTAAATGATGCTGGGCACGGCGGCGAGCAGGTCGACCACGTAGCCGATGGTGCCGGACAGCTTGCGCGGGGCGTAGTGCGAGATGAACAGCGCGATACCGACAGCGACCGGGACGGCAAGCACCATCGCGATGATCGAGCTGATCACGGTGCCGAAGAGCAGCACGGCGATACCGAAGACCGGCGGGTCGGCGTTGGCGTTCCACTCGAAGGTGGTGAGGAAGTTCCCCTCGTTCGCCTGGACGGCGACCACCGACCGGGCGGTGAGGAATGCCGCCATCGCGGCCATGATCACCAGGAGGGTGATACCCGCCCCTTTGGACAGGCCGCTGAAGATCCGGTCGCCGGGGCGCGTGGCTCCCTTGCCGGCCGGAGCCTTCGCCGGCCCCGCGCCCCCGGGAGGCGGGAGGTCAGTGCGTGTCGCAGGCATTCCCATCATCTTTCCGTGTGGGCGGGACGCGGAGCGGAGCGGTCGGTCCGGCGGTCAGAGCCGGGACCGGCAGCGGAGCCGGCATCAGCTCATGCTGCCGATGCGCTCGCGTACCTGCACGATGATCTCTTCCGGGATCGGCGCGTAGTCGAACTCCGACACGATGCCCTGCCCGTCGTCGCTGGCGGTGTACTCGAGGAAGGCCCTGGTCAGCTCCAGCGTGTCCGGAGCGTTCCCCCGGTCGCAGACGATCTCATAGGCGACCAGGTTGATCGGGTACGCGCCCTCGTCCGATGTCGCGTAGTCCAGCTGGAGGGCCAGGTCCCCGTCCTCACCGATGATCTCCCCGGCCGCGATGCCGGCCGAGGCCGTCTCCACCGTGGCGGCCACCGGCTCGCTCGCGCCGGTGTCGATGCTCACCACGGGTATGTGGTTCTCGTGGGCGTAGGAGAGCTCGAAGTAGGAGATCGCCCCCACGTTCTGCTGCACCATGCCGACGAGGCCGGAGGAGCCGTCCGCGGACTGTCCGCCGCTGCCCCGCCACTGCTTGTCCGGCTCGTACGGCCACGCCTCGGGGGCCGAGGCGTTCAGGTAGGAGGTGAAGTTGTCGGTGGTACCGGAACCGTCCGAGCGGTAGAACGGAGTGATCCGGATGTCGGGCAGCTCGACGTCCGGGTTGAGCTCCGCGATGGCCGGGTCGTCCCAGCGGGTGATCTCGGAGTCGAAGATCTCCGCCATCGTGACGGCGTCCAGCACCAGGTCCTCGACCCCCGGCAGGTGATAACCGACGGCGATCGGGCCGGCCACCATCGGAAGGTGAATGGCCTTGCCGCCGTCCCGGCAGACCTCCTGCGACTCGGCGACCTCCGCGGCGCCCAGCAGCGAGTCCGTGCCACCGAAGGCCGTGGTGCCCTGCAGGAACTCCTGGATGCCCGCCCCGGAACCGGTCGCCTTGTAGTTCACCTGACTGTCCAGGCAGTTCGCCTGGTAAGTGTTCGCCCACACCTCCATGGCGTTCGCCTGCGCAGTCGAGCCGGAGGCCAGCAGCGCCCCCTCGGGCCCGCAGCGCACGTTCTCGGAGGAGTAGTCGACGGCACCCGGGATTCCCGAGTTGTCATCGGTGCCACAGGCAGTGAGAGCCAGGGCGCCGCAGACCACGACGGCGACCGGACCGAGAGCACGGTGCCGGGTCGTGCGCGGAAGCTTCACTGTCTTCGGTTCCTTCCGTACGGGTCCGGGGCTGACCGCGAACGCACGCCGCGGACACACGCCCGAGGCCAAAAGTAGGGAGAGCAGGTGAAGTGACAGACGGTCGCAAGTGAACGGAAGATGAACTGCGGAGGGCAGCCTGGTTGCCCACCCCTGTCCGGCTACCACGGGGCGCCGACGCAACACGTGGGGTGAATTCCGCCGAGGGGGAGAATCACCTCGGTAGAACCGTAAGCCCCGGCGCATCCGGCCGCCGCCGGAGAGCCCGGAAGGTGCGAGACTGCCGAAAGCAGCGCGCGTTCGATAGGATATACCCGCAAGGGGTATATCCGCTCGTGGGAGGAGCCGTCATGACCACCGCTAAGGAGAGCACGGCGGGGAGCCCTGCGCCGGCCGTCCTGCCCGAGCACAGCCAGCACGGCCACGGCTACAGCAAGGACAAGGACGCCCACCTCAAGCGGCTGCGCCGGATCGAGGGGCAGGTGCGCGGCCTGCAGCGGATGGTCGAGGAGGACGTGTACTGCATCGACATACTCACGCAGGTCTCCGCCTCGACGAAGGCCCTGCAGTCCTTCGCACTGCAGCTGCTCGAGGAGCACCTGCGGCACTGTGTCGCCCGGGCCGCCCAGGAAGGCGGCGAGGGTATCGACGACAAGGTCGAGGAGGCCACCGCGGCCATCGCGCGACTGCTCAGGACCTGACCCCACCGCTGCGGGCGGCCCGCGGCCGGGTCCACCACGCACCGGTGGCTCAGGAAGCGGCGGGCTCCCCGCGTCGCAGCGCCGCGGCGGCCACCACCGCCCCGGCGAAAATGTCCTCCGGCTCCGGCATCACGATGTGCACCGGCGCACCGAAATCGAACAGAACAACGGTTGAGGTGACGTCAATACTCTCGGGGAGGGCGTCCTCGGCCGCCCCGCCCGCTGTGTCCCCACCCGCCGTGTCCTGGCCCGCCGCGTCCTGACCCGCCGCGGAGTTCACGAAGCTGAAGCGGTGCCGGACCTTCCGCAGCAGCCCGTCCTCGTCCAGATAGGCGTCGAACGGTACCGCTGTGTCGGCGAAGCCTCCCACCGCCGCAGCCAGCTGCTCCCGGTACACCGGATCCACCGCGGCCTCCGCAGCCACAGCGATGTCCGTCACTCCCCGGTAGTGCCGCAGCAGCTCGCCCCCCACCTCTTTGACGCCGAGGTCCGCGACCTGCAGGACGCCGCGCAACAGCTCGGCAGCGGTGATCGGATCCGTGGCCCCGCCGGTGACGAGGTTGCCGTCGGACAGCGAGGCGGTCTCGACCCGCACCCATTTGTCGGGGGGCACGCCGGCACCGCGGTTCTTCATGT
The DNA here is from genome assembly GCF_028200735.1 of Streptomyces sp. ACA25. Classification (GTDB taxonomy): domain Bacteria; phylum Actinomycetota; class Actinomycetes; order Streptomycetales; family Streptomycetaceae; genus Streptomyces. The sequence continues at coordinate 51,130 of NZ_JAQKPV010000005.1, read as the reverse complement.
AGAGCGCCCCCGGAGCGAACAACTCGGTGACCGGCTCGGCCACCGGCTCCCCCGGGAGCCTGACCCGCAGCTCACCGACCCGGCCCACGTAGTCGAAGGCCCCTTCACCATGGATCGTGAGCCGGGTGCCGCCGGACGTCATCCGCAAGGCGGTGCCGGCCTGGGAGCTTTCCGCCGCAGCCAGCGTGTCCGCCACTCGGCGGATGACGTCCCGGGCCTCCTCGGAGGGGTCGCTGCCCACCCCCGCGGCGCTGTCCATCACGGTGCCGGGCGCCGCGGGGCCGATACCCGAACAGCCGGTGACCGCGACCCCCGCGGCGAGCGCAGCCGCCCAGCAGACCAGGGCTGTGAGACATCTGCTCGAGCGCCGCGCACGCTGCCTAACCCGCATGGACCACCGACCCCCCACCACCGTCACCGTTTCCTCACCCGGATAACGAAGTCCCCCGGACACCGTCACGGGCGGAAGGCCGGCTGCGCTCGATACGGTGGATCCGTGCAGCACGAGAGTGAAGCGAGAACGCCGCGGGCCGCTCCCGCCCCTGAGCACCACATCAGCTTGGTGGAGCGCGGCCCCTTCCTTGCCCCCCGTTGCAGCTGCGGCTGGGCCGGCCCGGCCCGGCGTTCACGGCCGCTGGCCCGCGACGAGGCCGCCGCCCACGTCCTCGCCCCGTCTCCGGGGCCCGGTGGGGGTACCGAGGGCTGAGGGCGGCCGTACCTTCGGGCTCAGGCAGCCATCCGCTTCCGGGTACGCGCACGTCGGCGCGCCGCGCGCCCGGTGGGCGGCTGTTCCTGCTCGGCATCAGGCCCGGCGTCAGGCCCGGAGCGGGGCCCGGCATCGGGCCCGGCAGCCGGTACAGCCACCCAGCCCAGCCAGCGGGACTCGGAACAGATCCGCACCAACGGGGTGAGAGCGGCCATCGCCAGCGGCGAGAGGAGCAGCGCCAGGGCGGTACCGAGAGCGAAGCCGCCGATGATGTCCGTCGGGTAGTGCAGGCCCATCAGCACCCGTGCGAAGCCCTGCAGCAGGGCGAGCGCGAGAGCGATCAGCCCGATCCTGCGGTGCACCAGGATCAGGGCGACCGCAATCGTCATCGCCCCGGACGCGTGGTCACTGACGAAGGAGTAGCTGACCTTGCCGTCGAGCATCACGTGGATGTCGGCATCCACCACGAAGGGTCTGGGCCGGCCCACGAACTCCCGGATCGGGGAGTTCAGCAAGTAGGCCAGAGCGGCGGCCAGCGGGGCCCAGGCTGCCCCGGCCACCGCCTGCACGGCGTCGGTCCGACGGCGCACCACCCACCAGGTGACAAACACCAGGAGCACCAGCGCCAGAGGGAGACCGAACTCCCCCATGAACGTGACGGCGCCGCCGACCCAGCCCGTCAGCCCTTCTGCCAGCCCGTTGATGCCGCGCAGTACATCGACGTCGGGGTTCTCGAGTCCTGCCATGTGCCGTGCGGCCCCTTCGTCCTCTTATTCGTCGTACTCGTCGTACTCGTCGTACTCGTCCACCGCGTCGTGACATCCGGAAGCGGAAAGCTCCATACCAGCCCACGTAACGCCGCGTACACCCTGCGGCGTTCCGACATCCACCGAAGAATCACCGCAGCGTTACCCAAGAGAGATCAGCCAGGAGCGTTCACGCAGCGCGATCACCATGTCACGTCGCAACCGGGCGGGTGGCCCCGTAGTAATCGGGCTTGTCGATCGGACTGAAACGTATCTCCGCCCCGGTGTACGGAGCATCGATCATGTACCCACCACCGACGTAGATCCCCACATGGTGAATGCTGCGTGAATCGGTGAGGTCGGTCGCGAAGAATACAAGATCACCGGGTAGCAGCTCCTCCCGGCCCGGGTGCGGCCCCGCGTGCCACTGGTCATTGGCCACCCGCGGAAGCTCGATGCCCACCTGCTCGAAAGCCGCCTTGGTCAGCCCTGAGCAGTCGAACCGCCCGTCATCCTCCGGGCCGCCGTCCCCGCCCCACAGGTACGGCGTACCGAGCTGCTCCTGCGCGAAATGCACGGCTCGCGCCGCCGCCTCCGAAGGCGGGAGCCGCACCTCGGCCTCCGCCTCGGCGAAGCTCTCCTCCGCCGCCCGGATGACCCGCACATAGTGCTGCGTCTCCTGATACGGCGGGACTCCGCTGTACTGGATGACGGCGTACGGACCCGCGTTGTACGCGGCCAGCATGTTGTTCACCGGATCGCCGGGCACGTCCTTCACGTACTGCGCCAGCTTGCAGTTGTAGGACGCGGCCGACGGGATGGCGTCCTCCGGATCCCAGACGTCGGCCCGGCCGTTCCCGTTGCCGTCGATGCCGTGCACCGCCCAGGTGCCGGGGATGAACTGAGCGATGCCCTGTGCTTCCGCGTGGCTCTGCGCGTTCGGGTTCCAGCCGCTCTCCTGGTTGAGCTGCGCGGCCAGCCGCGCCGGGGTGAGCTCCGGACACAGGTTCCCCCACTCCTGGACGAGCCCCGCGTACGCGTCCGGTACGGAGTTGCGCGCCAGCTGGCCGCCCTTGCCCCCGGGGCCGAGCAGACCGGCCGCGGCACCGTAGACACCGACGACCAGGAGGGCCATGAAGAAGGCCACCCCCCCGAACCCCAGCCCAACTACCAGCGCCACCTTTTTCATGCGACAACCATCCCGCACAACCGGCCGGTGGGAAAACCCCGTTCGCCCAGCGAGGACCCGCATACCCGGCGCACCGGAGCAGAACACCCCAGCGCACGCTCCACCCGGCCGCCCGCGACCGCCGCACGTGCGCCGGCCCCACCCGGCAAGGACCATGCTCCCCAGCCATCCCGCCCCGCGACACCTCGTCAGCGGGTTCGTCCTCTCTGACTGGAGGTCACCTCTGTCCGGAGAACGTGGCACAATCCGGGAGAGCAACAGCGAGAGGCGGTGAGCTCACCATGTACCTGGCCGAAGAAGGCGATATCACCACCATTATCGGCGGCATAGCCCCGGACTGGGGGCCGTTCGGCACACTCGGTGACGAGGCCCGGACCATGGTTCAGGTGATCATGGCACTGGCGATTATCATCTGCCTCGCGATCGCCATCTGGGGTGCTGCCAAGCAACGGATCGGTGCGACCGCGATGCGGGACACCTTCAGCGCGGAGCAGGGCAAGGGCCTCATCGTCGCCGGGCTGACCGGCGTCTTCATCATCGGTTCACTCGGAACGCTGTTCACCATCGTTTACGGCATGGCGGTCTAGGTCACCGACATCCGGATCAGCATGTCGTCCCCCTCGCCGGGATGACCCCGACCGTCCGTGTTGTTCGTGAGAACCCACAGCTCCCCGTCCCCTGCGGGCAGAACGCTGCGCAGCCTCCCGTACTCCTCGTCGAGGAAGGACTGCGGTTCGGCCACGATGCCGGTGCCGGTGCCGTCCAGGGGGACTCGCCACAGGCGCTCTCCCCGCAGTGCCGCCACCCAGAGCGACCCACTCACCTGAGCGAGTCCGCTGGGAGATGCCTCCGCGGGATCCCACTCGTGGACCGGGTCGACGAATTCGGGGTCCCCCCCGGTTCCGGTCACGTCCGGCCAGCCGTAATTTCCCCCCTGCTGGATCAGGTTCAGCTCATCGGAGGCAGCGGGCCCCAGGTCCGTGGCCCACAGGCGCTCGGCAGCGTCCCAGGCCAGGCCCTGCACGTTGCGGTGTCCCAGAGAGTGGACCAGAGAGCCGGAATTGAGATTCCCGTCCTCCGGAGGACGCCCGCGGGGAGTCATACGGAGGATCTTCCCCGCCAGTGACTCGGGATCCTGAGCACTGTCCGGCGCCCCGGCGTCCCCGGTGCCGGCGTACAGCAATCCGTCCGGACCGAAAGCGATCCGGCCCCCGTTGTGACTGTCTCCCTTGGGGATTCTCGTCACGAGGTGGTCCGGGGAGCTGAGCCTGCTGCCCTCCGCTCTCTCCTCACGCAGCAGGAAGCGAGAGATCCGGTTGTCCGAGGCGGTCGTGTAGTAGGCGTACACGTGCTCACCCTCGAACGCTATTCCCAGCAGGCCACCCTCACCGCCGGGCGCCACTCCCTGCACCGTTCCCAGCAGGGTCGTCTCACCCCTGTTCCTGTCCACCTGATGGATGGTCGCCTTGTCCCGGGAGCCAACCAGCAAGTCGCCGTTGGGAAGTTCGGCCAGCCCCCAGGGGGAGTCCAGCCCTCTCGCGACGACCTCGGCCACTTCGGCGGTGCCGACCGCCGGTGCCGGGTCGGGGTCGGGAAGTTCAGGGGTGGGGTCGGGGTCGAGATCCGGGCCGGAGGCGTCCGGCGGTACCGCCGAAGGCGGCGAACCGGGCTCGGCCTCCTCCGCGCCGGGGGGAGCGGGTTCTGCTTGTTCCCGCCCCGCACGGTCGGCAGCCGGCCCACCGGCGCACGCGGCGACCAGACCGATCAACAAGGCGCTCGCCGCCGCCCGTCGGGCCACTCTGCGGCCACGTACCATTCCCCGCGCCTCCCCAGTCGTGCCCATGCCGCGTGGGAACCCAGCCTGCCACACACCGCGTGACACACGTCTGTTCACGGAAATCCCCTGCCCCGCGCTCACAGCTCCGGATCCGGAGCGCCCCGCCCTTCCGCCGCCCGCCACCTCCCGGCGGTGGCTGCCGTTCCCTGCAGGCCGACGCTCACCGCACCAACCGTGACCTCTTCGCGACGGGGGCCCGCTACTGTCACGCCATGGCGTCCACCAGCGTGCATGCAGCGAGTCCCGTCCCGGTCAGCCCGGTGACTGCCGAACCGGAGCCCTCGTCCCGCCTCCCGAGCCGGGTACTGACGGGCGTCACCCTGTGGCGACTGCTCATCGTGGCGTTCTGCTTCATCGGCTACGGAGACGTCGTCGCCCGGGCCGGAACTCCGTTCGCCAATCTGCACGAACTCAGCCAGCTCGCCAGTGTGGTCACCGGCTTCGTCTACCTGGGGCTGGCCGCCTATCCGCTGCTCACCGGGGGCCGGCGGCACGAGCCCCGCTCCGGATGGCTCCGCGGGTCCCTGACCGTCGCACTCATGCTCGTCTGCATCGTGTACGCCACCATGATGGAGAGCGACTACAGCACCACCTCCTCCCTGTTCACCCACGTACTGACCCCGTTGATCGTCCTCATCGACTGGGTTGCCGTGGGACGCAATCAGTCCACAGCCGCCTGGTGGTATCCACTCAGCTGGACCCTGCCGCTGCTCGCGTACCTGGCCTACATGGTGAACGCCGAGGTGTCGTCGTACTCGTTCATCGACCCGTCGGCCGATGGCTTCGTCGCCACCATCGCCGGCTTTGTGGTGGCCGTGATCATCGGCGGCTACGTGCTCCTGGGCCTCGGCAGACTGCGAGCCACGATCGGCAAGCAGCGCAGCGTCGCGGACGTGGCGCCCGTGACCATCACCGGTGCTGCCGCAGAGCCGCCCGCCGACGACGAACCGTCCGATCGCACCCCGTCAGCCGTTGCCGGGCCCTGAGGCGGAATTGGCCTGACGGCCGCGCACCTCAGCCCGCGCGGACGGTACCGTGAGTGAGGAAATTGGCACGATGAGCAGCAGGGGGCGTCTGCGCGATGGGGGCAGCGGGAGAAGGAGATCCGGACCTGTCGGTGCAGGGCTCTCATCTGGAGTCACTCGCTGACAGTGCCTACGCCTTACGGAACGGCATGCTCGCTCACGGAAGTCTGGCGGATGTCAGTACCGCTGACGCGGCTGAGACCCTCGCCGCTGATGGCGCCCTCTCCGGCGCAGCGCTGCTTGAGCTCATGAGTGACTGGGCTCTCGCCCGGGTGAACCTGGTCACGGACTGCGACAGAATTTCCGCGCATCTGGGCGGGACCGTCACTTCGCATGAGACCACCGAATACGCCTGGGTGTCCGCGTTCCAGGACAGCCGGTCGGACGTGTGGACGTCTTCCCTTGCCGGGTTGGCCGGAGTGGACCCCGACAGGGCTGCTCCGAGCCCCTACGTGTCGACGCTGTCCCGGTGGTTGGAGGACGAAGGCGCTGGGGGGTCCACGCCGCAATGATGTTCGAGGAGCTCTACCACCTGCGCCTCAGTCATCTGACTGCTGCTGTTGACGATTGGTCCGCCATGGTGACGCGCCTCGAAGGGCTCTCCGAGGAAGCCCGCTCCCAACTGCACGTGAGGTCAGGCGACAGGGAATGGCAAGGGGAGAACGCCCGAGCCAGTGTTCCGTACATACGGCGTACAGCGGAGCAATTTCGCCACGCGCACAGCCAGGCAGAGGCGACGCTCCGCTTGTTGCGCGCCCTGCTTTCACACTTGACCGCACACCGCCGCGCGCTTCGAGAGTGTGTCGAGGCCGCCCCGTCTCTCGGGTTGCACATCGACGCGACGGGGCGTGTGTGGTCAGCCGATCACCGCAACATCAACCCCGTCACGGGACTGATCATGGAGGCCGCACCGGGTCTCTCGCATCCAATCCCGGAGGAAACACGGGCCGCGATGCGGGATATGGCTACCCGGCTCGGAAGCATCCTGCAAAGCGCCACGGACGATGACGCAACGGCTGCACGAGCATTGCGGGAGATCGTTGCGGACGGCACCGGCGAGTTCAGGGAATCCCATTACAGAAACTGGGAAGCAACAGGAGCCGAGCATGCTGTAGCTGACGCAGAAGAGTTCATCGCACTCGCGCAGAACCCATCTCTGCTGCCCCAGGACGTTGCGCGTATGGCGTCCTTGATGAACCAGCACCACGACGACCCTGCCTTCGCAGACCACGTCATGAGTGCACTGGGAATGCGGGGAATGCTGGATCTGTCCGAGCGGCTCAGCGGGCAGCCCGCCATGCTCCTCTCCGGCACTTCGCATGACGACATGCTGCGAGGGCTGTCGAACACGATGGCCACCGCGCTACGGACGCCCGACCACCTGACAGCCGTGTCCCCGGACAACCCTGCCTACCAACGGTGGCTGTCCGAAACGCCGGAGGGCCGAAGGTACGCGGGGTGGGTGGAGGAAATGCACGAACTGGGCCTGGAGCGCCACGACAATCCGGGCCGTTGGGAGGGATCCGGTCCGGCGCGTTGGGGTCGGCACGGCTACCACGAGCTCACCGATCTACTGGAACACGCGGAAACGCCGATCGGCGAGCACTTCCTCTACGAGCTGGCGGACGGCGTCATCTCCGCAGAGAAGAAACACCCGGATATCTGGTATCAGTTCGATACGGATGAAGCCGGGGAGACGGTGACGCACGACTTGCTGCATCAGGTACTCGGTCTGGCCGCCCACAACAATCCGGCGGCAGCCGCCCTGATCCTTGACCCCGCCAACAACGACCACCTCGAATACGTGCTGGGAGAGAAGGAGGACAGCAGGCAGCCACCTGACTTCTGGAAGCTGGCAATCGGCTGGGAAGCCAGCGGTCTGGCCGATGCTCTGGAGGCGGCGACAATCGGGCGCCCACCTGACCAGGATCCGCCCCCGGACGCCCCGCCTCCCTCAGCAGCCGGCGCCCGCGTCATGCATGAGGTGGTCAGCACTTTCAGCGCGACCCCTCAGCTCATCTCCGACGACGGCCGCTACGCCTTCATGCGGCCACAGCTGGGCAGAATGACAGCGGAGTACATGGGCGACTTCCAGTTTTCGCTTGCCGGCTCCGAGACCCTGCCCCTGCCGGAAAACAGTGCAAACTTGCGCGGCGTCCCTGTAGGACTGTTCCTCGAACAGGTAGGGAGAGCCCCAGAGGCTTATATTGCGATCAGCGCTTCACAGCAGGCCTACACAGCAGTTACCGTTGACGTCGCATTGAACGGGGAAACCGAGTCAACAGTGCCTCCGAGCACTCGTGTGACCATCGCCATCAGTCCCGGAGCAGAGATGGCAGGCATCCTCACCCATGCTCGGTCATCAGCAATCTATGATCTCAACACCGACGCAAGTGTGGCCACTTACCAGAAATGGTCTGAACGAAGCTTGAACGCGGTTTCTGACTACGCAACAAAAGATATTCCATTCGCCGGGACACCAGTTGCAAAGATTACCGATGAATTAAATTCTGCATTCTTTGACTCGATCAAGAAGGATCAGGAGGGCGTCGCCAGTAAGGCGGCGAACGACGTCTACGAGTCCGGCCGTGACTCCACGGAAGCTAACGCCGTTGCTGCAGTCGAGCGTGCTCTTTCGAATGAAAACGCAGACACTGAGGCCGACTTGCGCGACACAGCACGAAATGCCGCTCACAGCGGATTCAATAAGGGAATTACTCGCCTGGAAGGATACCGCTGATAAATGCCCAGAGAAAAGAAGAGACATACCGCTTGCCTTGTCGTTTCACTTGCCGCAAACCTTGCGGTCGGCTGCACTAATCACGCATCGTCAGTCGATTACACATACCCTGACACGCTGTGCGATCAGGCAATACCTCAAGAACTGTACACACCTCTTTTCCCTCCAGGGAAAAGCGTTGAGCAGACAAGCTCGATTCACACCCTGATCGGGTTCTGCTCCGTCAGAGTGGACGGCGATATTGTCATTCTGTCCCAAGCCGACGGGGGCACGTATGAGGAGCAGTATCCCGGGATGGGGGTCGGTGAGGGAGGCGCGCTGGCGGACGGGCTCCGCGTGGAAGGAGAATTCGACGCCTGGGTCTGGCCCGGGTCGGCCATGGCCACCACGCCCTGCACCGTCCCCGGAACACTCAAGGACTTCACCCTCGTCATCGACGCCAAGTACCCCAAGGACCCGGAGGAATCCGAGCGCGTGCTGGCCGAACTGATTCAGCCCTACATGCAGGCGGCCGTCGCCCGGGCCCCGTGCGAGGAGCACCAGGAGCCCTGAGGCGCGAAACCAGCCGGAGCCCGCAGGCCGGGAGGTTTTCTCCTGAACCCCGGTCCACACCCGGGCCACTGCCCACCGAGAGGCTCAGCGGGCCGGGGCGGGTGCCTTCGTGCGGGCGTCCACGAGGTGGCAGGCGACACCGGTTCCTGGCCGGAGCACTGGCAGGGGCTGGGTGCGGCAGGCGTCCGCGACGCCCGCGGCGTGGGCGTCGCCGCGGGCCAAGGCCGGGCAGCGGGGGTGGAAGCGGCAGCCTCCGGGGATGGTGGTCGCGTCGGGCGGTTCGCCGAGGAGGACCTGGGCTTCACCCACCGGGCTTTCGGGCAGCACGGAGACCAGCGCACGGGTGTAGGGGTGCTGCGGGTTCGTCAGGACCTCGTCGACCGTGCCGACCTCCACGATGCGGCCGAGATACATCACCGCGATGCGGTCCGCGATGTTCCAGGCCAGCCCCAGGTCATGGGTGACGACCACGGCGGCCAGGCCGAGTTCGTCGCGCAGTCGCAGGAGAAGAGCCAGGATCTCCCCGCGCACGGAGGCGTCCAGGGATGCCACGGGTTCGTCCGCGATGATGAGGGTCGGGTCCAGCACCAGGGCGCCGGCGATGACGACCCTCTGGCGCTGCCCGCCGGAGAGTTCGTGCGGGTAGGTGAGGAAGAACTTCTCCGGAGGGCGCAGCCCGGCCCGGGACAGCGCGTCCGCCACCCGGTCGCGTTCGTTGGCGTGGAGCCCGTGGATGCGCAGGCCTTCGGCGACCGCGTCGTAGACGGTGTGGCGGGGGTTGAGGGCGCCCGTGGGGTCCTGCAGAACGAGTTGCGCTTCTCGGCGGTATGCCTTGAGGTCCTTGGTGCGGTAGCGCAGTGGCCGGCCCTGGAAGGTGACCGTTCCGGCCGTCGGCTTCTCCAGTCCGAGGAGGGTGCGGGCCACGGTGGTCTTGCCGCAGCCCGACTCCCCGGCCAGCGCGAGGATCTCGCCGGGTGCCAGGTCGATGTTCACCCCGTCGACGGCACGGGCGGTCCGGCCGCCGGGCGCGGTGAAGCGGACCGTGAGGTCCCGGCCGCTCAGGACGGGCCCGGCGGCATCGGCAGGCCCGGCGGCACTGGCAGGCCCGGCGGCATCGGCAGGCTCGGCGGCATCGGTCATGCGTCCCCCTTGGTGAGCACGGACGGATGGGAGGGGTCGGCCGGCCCGTGCGCGGCGTCAGCGTCGGCAACGTCACCGTCCCCGCCGACGGCCCCGGCAGACGGGCCCTGACCCGGGTCGGGGACGTGCAGGCAGGCGGCGTGCCAGTCGGGGCGGGCTGGTCGCAACCCCACCGTGGCGGAGCGGCACTCGTCCATCACCACCGGGCAGCGCGGATGGAACGAGCAGCCAGCGGGCAGGGCGGCCGGGTCCGGCGGGTCGCCGGCGAGGCCGGAGGGGTTGCGCCGCTCGGCGGGGTCGCCCACGGTCGGGAAGGCGGCCGACAGTGCCCGGGCGTAGGGGTGCCGTGCGGCGGCGAACACCTCGTGGGCGGGTCCGTGTTCGACCAGCTTCCCGGCGTACATGACGGCCAGGCGCTCGCAGGTGTCCGCCAGCACCGACAGGTCGTGGCTGATCATCACCAGGGCGATGTCGCGCTTCGCGACCAGGTCCTTCACCAGGCGCAGCACCTGCGCCTGGATCATGACGTCCAGGGCGGTGGTGGCCTCGTCGGCGATGATCAGCCGGGGTGAGCAGGCGAGTGCCATCGCGATCATCACTCGCTGCCGCTGTCCGCCGGACAGTTCGTGCGGGTAGCTGCGGGCCCGCCAGGCGGGCAGGCCGACCTGGTGGAGCAGCTGGACGGCGCGTGCCTCGGCGGCGTTCCAGGACATCCGCTCGTGCAGCACGAGGGGTTCGGCGACCTGCCGGGCGATGCGGTGCACGGGGTTGAGGGAGTGCATGGCGCCCTGGAAGACAATGGACGCACCGGCCCAGCGGACCGCGCGCAGTTCACCCCAGGACATGGTCAGAACGTCCGCGCCGTGCAGCATGATGCGGCCGGTCACCTCGGTTCCCGGCGGCAGCAGGCGGAGCACGGCCGCGGCGACCGTGGACTTTCCGCAGCCGGACTCCCCCGCCAGGCCGAGAGTGTCCCCCGGTTCCAGGGCCAGCGAGATGCCGCGGACGGCGGGGATGTCGCCGCGTGAGCCGCGGTACGTGATCCGCAGGTCGTCGATCTCCAGTACCGGCATCAGGGGCCTCCCATCAGGCGCTGCCGCGCAGCCGCGGGTTGAGGACGGATTCCATGGCCCGGCCGCACAGGGTGAAGGCGAGCACGACCACGAGGATGGCGAGGCCCGGTGGCAGCATGTACCACCAGGCGCCGTAGCTGATGGCTCCGGCGTGGAAGGCGCGTTCCAGGATGTTTCCCCAGGAGACCTGGCTGGGGTCGCCGAGGCCCAGGAAGGACAGGGATGCTTCGGAGAGGATCGCGCCGGCGACCTGGAGGGTGGCGCTGGCCAGGATGAGCGGCATCAGGTTCGGCAGGACGTGGCGGGACATCTGGTGCCAGTGCCCGGCGCCCAGGGCTCTGGCCCGTTCGAGGTAGGGGCGCCCTTCGATCGACATGGTCTGGGCGCGTACCAGTCGCGCGGTGCTCGCCCAGGAGGTCAGGGCGATGGCGATGATGATGGTGGTCCGGCTCGCTCCGAGGGCGACGACCAGGGCGATGGCCAGGACGAGGCTGGGCAGCACGATGAACCAGTCGGTCAGTCGCATCAGCACCCAGGAGACCCAGCCCGCGAAGTGGGCGGCGAGCATGCCGACGAGGGTGCCGAGGCCGACGGCGAGGACGGCCGCGACGATGCCGATCTGCAGCGACACCCGGGCTCCCCAGATGACTTGCAGCAGGATCGACCGGCCGATCTCGTCGGTGCCGAACCAGAACGCGGTGCTGGGGGGTTCCAGCCGTTCGCCCGGGGCGTTGACGGCACGCAGTTCGGATTCGTCGGTGTACCAGGGGGCGAGCAGTGTGGCGGCGGTGATGATCAGCAGGATGCCGAGGCCGGCCAGCCCGGCGCGCTGCTTGCGGTACAGCCGCCAGAAGTCCGCGAGTGCGGCCCGTCGGCGGGTCCAGGTGATGGCGCGGGCCGAGCCGAGTGCCGCAGGCGCCTGCCGGCGCGCCCCGGAGCCGCCTGGCGGGTCCGGGGTGGCCGCCGCGCCCGGCCCGTCCGGTGGGTCGGGGCTTTCCGGCGTGTCGCGCGTGTCGTGGGTGCTCATGCGGAACTGCGCACTCTCGGATCGAGGAAGCGGTACAGGATGTCGGCCAGCATGTTCGCGAGAATGGTGGTGCCGGCGAAGAAGATGAACAGCAGTTGCAGCAGCGGGATGTCCGGGACCCTGATCGCCTGGTAGAAGAGCAGGCCGAGGCCGGGCCAGCTGAAGATCGTCTCGGTCAGCAGTGCGCCGTTGAAGACGGTGCCGACCTGGACGGCCACCAGGGTGACGGTGGGCAGCAGGGCGTTGGGGACGGCGTGCCGGCGGCGCACCGCGTCGTCCCGCAGGCCCTTGGCCTTGGCCACGGTCAGGTAGTCGTTGCCGCGTTCCTCCAGGATCGAGGACCGCATGATCAGCACGAACTGCGCGTAGATCACCGCGGCCATGGTGACGGCCGGCAGCACCAGGTGGTGCGCGATGTCGACGGTCTGCGACCAGAGGTCGTCGCCGACTCCCCGGGCGGAGCGCATCCCGTTCACCGGAAACAGCCCGAGTTTCACGGAGAACACGATGATGACGATCATGCCCAGCCAGAAGGTGGGCGCCGACCAGAGGGCGAGGGAGATCCCGACCTGGGATTTCTCGAAGCGGCTGCCCTGTTTCCAGCCCGCCCGGGCCCCGATCCACATGCCGAAGCCCGCGGCGAGCAGCAGTGCTGTGATGGTGAGCAGCAACGTGTTGGGGAGCCGCGCCCACAGCAGGGTGGTGACCTCCTGGTTGTTGACGTAGGAGGTGCCCCAGTCGAGGGTCACCACTCCGGTGACGTATTCCCAGAACTGCACGCCGAGGGGTTCGTTGAGGCCGAGGCGTTCCTCGATCTCCGCGCGTTGTCCGGGGGTCAGCCCGGTGTCCCCGCCGATCGCCTTCACGGGGTCGCCGCCGATGACGCGGAAGATGAAGAAGGCGCTGAAGAGCACCAGGACCAGGGAGACCGCGGCTCCGGATGCCTTCACGGCCAGGAAGCGCCAGAAATCTCCGCCCGAGCCGGGGTGTGGTGTCTCGTGCGGGTGTGTGTCGCCGCCGGGGGTGCCTGCGCCACCGGAGGGTGACGCAGGCACCTGGGCGGTGGGGTGGATGCCCATCTGCCCGTGTGTTCCTTACTCCCGCTTGTCGGCAGTCTTGCGGCGCTGCATCAGCAGGTAGCCGCCTCCTGCGAGCAGCACCAGCAGCGCGGCGCCGAGCGCCCAGGGGGCGGCTCCGGAGCCGGTGTCGCCCGCGGCCTCGCCGCCGCCGTTCTCGAGCCCGGCCGGGGTGGCGCTCTCGTAGCCGAAGGCCCCTTGCTGCTCGCGGATCATTCCGTCGTCGGTGGGCTGGGTGCCGAAGCCGGTCCAGTCATCCGAGTTGTAGGCCTCCAGCTGGTTCTCGTAGTACATCTGGATGGCCGGGACCTCCTCGTAGAGGAGCTTCTGCATGTCCCGCACGATCTCCGCCCGGGCTTCCAGGTCGCTCTCCCGGTCCTGCGCCCGGTACATCTCGTCGTAGTCCTCGTTGCAGTAGAACGAGAAGGTCAGGTCGGTGGCCTCGGGCTCGTCCGGCAGGCGGTCACAGGTGTGGTAGACGAGGGTGGAGCCCGGGTCGGGGCCGGCGCTCCAGGTGCCGAAGGCGATGTCGTAGTTGCCGGCTTCCTGCTCCTCGTTGAGCGGGGTGGTGTCCATGGCGACCGGCTCCAGGCTGATGCCCAGTTCCTCCACCCAGTCGACCAGGAAGTCCTGGATGATGGCGTAGGTGGGCCGGTCCGAGTGGTAGAAGAGCCGGAATTCCAGTGGCCGGCCGCTCTCCGGGTCGATGCGGACGCCGTCGGCGTTCCGCTCCTGGTATCCGGCGTCGTCCAGGAGCTGGTTCCCGGTCTCGGCGCTCACCTCGACCTGGTCCGCGCCCGGCTCCCAGGCGAAGTCACCGAAGATCGGCGGGACGTAGCTGACGCCCGGCACGCCGTGTCCGCCCATGGCGACCTCGACCAGGCGTTCCTTGTCGACCACGTGGTGGATGGCGCGGCGGACCGCGGGGTCCTGCAGCGCCGGGTGGCCGTTCCCGAACTCTTCGCCGTCCTTGCTCCGGGCCCCGGTGTTGAAGCCGAGGGACTGCAGGCGGCGGCCCGGTCCGGTGCTGGTCGTGATGTTGTCCACCGCTTCGAGCGCCTCGTACTGCTGAGGGTTCAGCCCGCCGATGAGGTCCACCTCACCGGTCTGCAGCGCCTGGACCATGGCCTCGGGGGTCTCGTAGTTCTGCATGACGAGTTCGTCGTAGGCGACCGGGCCGGCCCAGTAGTCCTCGTTGGCGGTCAGGACGACCCGTTCGCCTTCCCGGTACTCGGCGAGCCGGAAGGCTCCGGAGGTCGGCTGGCCGGGTTCGCCCATGTAGTCCTCGGGGTTCTCCAGCTCGCCCCAGATGTGTTCCGGCATGATCATGACGGCCACCCCTTTGAGGTGGGCCATCATGGCGCTCGGTTCCTCCACCTCGATGACCAGGGTCCGGTCGTCGGTGGCCTCCACCGAGGTGAAGTTGTCGACCAGGTCGCCGTGGCGGCTGTTGAAGGTGGTGTTGTCCCGGAGCAGGTCGAAGGTGAACTTCGCGTCGTGCGCGGTGACGGGCTCGCCGTCCGACCAGGTGGCGTCCGGGTCGATGCGGTAGGTCCAGGTCAGTTCGTCGTCCGAGGGCTCCCAGGATTCCGCGAGTGCGGGCGAAGGGCTGTAGTCGTCCTGGCTCCAGCGGATCAGCGGGTCGTACATGAGGTTGTTGAACTCGCCCTGGATGAGCCAGCCGGAATCCAGCGGGTTCATGTGCGGGATGTTGTCGAGCCCGTAGGTGCCGACGATCAGGGTGTGCTTGTCGCCCTCGTCCTGGGCGCGAGCGCCGTCGGCCAGGGCCATCGACAAGGCGACGCCGCAGGCGACCGTGGCGACGGCCGAGCGCTTCAGGAACGACCGGTCAGACGTTCTTGCCACGGAAGTACTCCCCTTCCAGACCTGAGAATCAGCGAATGCCGAGCACCTTCGGGCACGCGAGAAAGGAAGTCAATGCCTGTAGCTGAAAGTTTCATTCAGCTGAAGGATTTGGTAGCACTTGCCCTTTTGGTATCAGCACATACCGCACCGAACTACCCCTCGGCAATCTTGTCGAAACCCAATTAGGTCACCGGTCGGACCAGTGGAGAATTAGCCCTTGTGGAGTAATTCTCTTACACCTTGGGAACGCCCCGGCCAGCAGGGAAGGGGGTTTCACTGGTCGGCCCGGGTTTCCTTTCGGGCCGCCCCCTTCGGGCCACCCCGTTCGGACCGTGCTGATGCTGTGGAGGGGACGCCGGCCCGGTACCGTGACGCCCGAGCGGGCGCACCGGCGCGCGGACGGCGGGAACGACAGGGGAGGAACACGATGAGCGGCATCGACGCGGAGCGGTTGAGCTGGGTGCGCGCCGAGGTCGAGGACGGCAGCGACGAGCACTGCTTCGAGATCGCGGCCGGCGAGGGCGACCTGATCCACATCCGCCAGACGGACGAGCCGGACAAGATCGTGACCACCACCCGGGTCAAGTGGGATGCCTTTGTCCTCGGCGTGCGGAACAACGAGTTCGACCACTTCGTGACCGGCGCGGCGCCGGGCGCGGCGGCCGGATCGGCATCCGCCGACGGGGCTCTGCCGGCCGGGGAGAGCCCGGGCTGACCGGAGCGGCGGACTCACCCGGCTGCCGGGCCGGTTCCACCCGGACGGCCCTTCCCGGTGACCGGCCCCGGCCGGTCACCGGGCTACGCGCTCAGGCCCCGCACGAGGAGGTCGAGGAGGGCGAAGCCGAACAGCGAGATCCCGACGAAGCCGTTGACGGTGAAGAAGGCCCGGTTGAGACGGCTCAGGTCACCCGGCTTGACGATCGCGTGCTCGTAGACGAAGGCTGCCGCGACCACGGTCAGCCCGGCCCAGAGAAACGCCCCGGCCCCGGTGACCAGCGCGAACCAGACGAGCATCGCCAGGGCGACCGCGTGAGCGCCCCGCGCCCCGTACAGGGCCGCCGCGATGCCGAACCGGGCGGGCACCGACCGCACTCCTTCCGCCCGGTCGGCCGCCACGTCCTGGCAGCCGAAGATGAGGTCGAAGCCCCCGATCCAGATGCCGACGGCCAGCCCGAGGATCACCGCTTCCCACGACCAGCTGCCGGTGACCGCGATCCAGGCCCCGATCGGGCCCATGGCCTGGGCCAGCCCGAGGATGGCGTGCGGGTAGTCCGTGAACCTCTTGCCGTAGGGGTAGACCACCATGGGGCCGACCGCGACGGGTGCCAGCATCAGGCACAGCGGATTGAGCAGCGCGCAGGCGCCGAGGAACACCACGAGGGCTATGAGTGCGCCGATCCAGGCGGTGCGTACCGACACCGCCCCGGTGACCAGCTCCCGGCCGGCGGTGCGGGGGTTCCGGGCGTCGATCTCGCGGTCGATGATCCGGTTGGCGGCCATCGCGAAGGTCCGCAGCCCGACCATCGCGACGGTGACCAGGAACAGCGTCCACCAGTGGACGGTCCCGTCCGCCAGGAACATCGCGCTCAGCGCCGCGATGTATGCGAAGGGGAGGGCGAAGACCGAGTGCTCGATCATCACCAGCCGGAGAAAGGCCCGGACCGGTCCGGACTCCGGCATGCCGGTGGTATCGGCGGCAGCCGCCCGCGCATCCGTCACAGCGTGCTCTCCCTCGTCATTTCCCGGGTGGGCGACGACACCCGCCGCCCCACCCGGCCCGGGGCACCGCGGCCCTCCGGGTACCGGTCACAGACCGTACTCCTTCCAGCGGCGGGACACCTTCTCGGCCGTCCCGGGGTCGGACAGCACCATCTCCGGCCAGCCGCCGTCCCGCGTGTAGCCCTCCTCGGGCCACTTCGCGGTCGCGTCGATCCCTGCCTTGCCGCCCCAGAACTGCTGGTAGGAGGCGTGGTCCAGGTGGTCGACGGGGCCTTCGGTGAGGAGCAGGTCCCGGGCGTAGTCCGTGTTGCCCAGGGCACGCCAGGCGACCTCGTGCAGGTCGTGCACGTCACAGTCGGAGTCCACGACCACGATCAGCTTGGTCAGCGACATCATGTGCGCTCCCCAGACCGCGGACATCACCTTCTGCGCGTGCTTGGGGTATTTCTTGTCGATCGAGAGGATCGCGCAGTTGTGGAAGCCCCCCGCCTCGGGCAGGTGGTAGTCCACGATGTCGGGGATGATCACCTTCAGCAACGGCAGGAAGAACCGTTCGGTGGCCCTGCCCAGCGGGCCGTCCTCGGTCGGCGGGCGGCCGACGACGATCGACTGGAAGAGCGGACGCTTGCGCATGGTGACGCAGTCGATGGTGAGCGCCGGGAAGGGCTCCTGCGGGGTGTAGAAGCCGGTGTGGTCGCCGTAGGGGCCCTCGGGGCGCATCTCCCCGGGCTCCAGCCAGCCTTCGATGACCACCTCGGCGTTCGCGGGCACCTGGAGCGGCACCGTCCGGCAGTCGACCATCTCGACACGCTTGCCCTGCACGAACCCGGCCATCAGGTATTCGTCGATGTCGCCGGGCAGCGGCGCCGTCGCGGAGTACGTCACCGCCGGCGGGCAGCCGAAAGCGACGGCGACGGGCAGCCGCTCCCCGCGACGGGCCGCCACCTGGTAATGGTTGCGGCTGTCCTTGTGGATCTGCCAGTGCATCCCGATCGTGCGCTTGTCATGCCGTTGCAGGCGGTACAGGCCGAGGTTGCGCACCCCGGTCTCCGGGTGCTTCGTATGGGTGAGTCCCAGGTTGAAGAAGGAGCCGCCGTCCTCCGGCCAGGTGAACAGGGCGGGCAGCCGGTCGAGGTCGACGTCGTCGCCGGTCAGCACGACTTCCTGCACGGGGCCGGTCTTCACCTTCCTGGGCGGGACATGGGCCATCGACCCCAGTTTCCCGAACGCCTCCCGCATCCCGACGAAGCCCTGCGGCAGCTCGGGCTTCAGCAGGCCGCCGATCTTCTCCCCGAGGGCGCGGTAGGACTTCAGCCCCAGCGCCTTGAGCAGCCGGCGGTCCGTGCCGTACACGTTCATGGCCAGCGGGAGGTCCGAGCCCTTGACGTTCTCGAAGAGCAGCGCGGGCCCGCCGGCCTTGTTCACCCGGTCGGTGATCTCACCCACTTCCAGGTGGGGATCGACCTCGGCCTTCACCCGCCTGAGGTCACCATCACGTTCCAGAGCCCGGAGCAGTGTGCGAAGGTCGTCGTAGGCCATGCCGCTCAGTATTCCGGACGCATTACGCTTGGCCGTGTCAGGGGGCCACCCCGCGGCCCGGCTCACCATCTCCCAGGGGGACGATCATGCTCAGGGTACTGATGCCTCTGGCGCTGCTCGCGCTGGCCATCTACGCCCTCGTCGACTGCATCAGCACCAAGAAGGACGACATCAAGCACCTCCCGAAGGTCGTCTGGATCATGGTGATCGTGCTGGCCTTTGGGATCGGTCCGCTGGCGTGGATCCTTCTCGGCAGGGAACGGACCTTCCCGCACCGGGCCGGTGCTCCGGGACGGAGTCCCGCGGCTCACCGTCCCGGTGGGTGGCTCGCTCCGGACGACAACCCGGACTTCCTGAAGTCGATCAACGAGGACAAGCTGCGCGAGGAGAACGCGCGCGACAAGGAACTCCTGGAAAGCTGGGAGGAAGATCTGCGCCGTCGCGAGGAGGACCTCCGTGACGAGGACCTCCGCCAGGACGACAGCGACGACGGCGGCAGCGGAAGCAGCGGAAGCGGCGGCTCGCAGGACAACCCGCCGAAGCCGTAGCCCGGCACCTCGGCGGGCTCCCTCGGGGAGCCGGCCGGACGGGAGCCGGGCGGGTGCGTGAAGGGCCGGTCACCACGGCGGATGCCGTGGTGACCGGCCCTTCGTGTCGTGCACCGGGTGCGCCGAAGCACCGGGGTTCATCGGGCACCGGGGTTCACCGGCGGGGGCGGGTCAGTCCGGGATGTCGGCGTAGGAGTGCAGGCTGTCGACGAACATGTTGACGCCGTAGTAGTTGAACAGGAAGCACAGGAACGCCGCGACCGCGAGGTACGCCGCCTTGCGGCCCCGCCAGCCGGCGGTGGCCCGGGCGTGCAGGTAGCAGGCGTACGCCAGCCAGGTGATGAACGACCAGACCTCCTTGGGGTCCCAGCCCCAGTACCGGCCCCAGGCGCTCTCGGCCCAGATGGAGCCCGCGATGATCGTGAACGTCCACAGCGGGAAGACCGCGGCGTTGATCCGGTAGGCGAACTTGTCCAGTGTCACCGAGGACGGCAGGCGTTCGAGCACGGACGTCGCGAAGGCGCCCGCCCTGCCCCCGGCCGCGAGCTTGCTCTCGTAGCGGTCCCGGAAGAGGAACGCGACGGTGGCGACCGCGCCCAGGTAGAACAACGCGCCGCAGATGATGGCCAGCGAGACATGGATCCACATCCAGACCGACTGCAGCGCGGGCGGCAGCTGGTCACTCTCGGTGTAGAGCACGGTGACGGCGAGCCCGAGGTCGAGCAGCACGGTGGTGACCAGCGGGAGCCCCAGCCAGCGGACGTTCTTGCGGGCCAGCAGGAAGCCCAGGAACCCGGCGACGGCCACCATGGAGAAGGCGGTGGAGAACTCGTACATGTTCGCCCACGGCGCCCGCTGGACGGCCGCGGCGCGGGTCAGCACGCCGGCGGTGTGCAGCAGGAACGCCAGCACCGTCAGCGAGACGGCGATCCGGCCGTACATGTCGCCCTGCTCGTCCCCGCCGGCCGCCCCCGGGCCGTCGGGGAGGTGATCGCGGCTCGGAGAGGCGGAGCGGGTGACGATCTCAGGGCGTTCCAGTACCGAGGTACCGCTCTTCTTCCGTACGGTGACGGCCGGCTGTCGGGCAGCTGCGCCGTCCCCGGCAGGGTCCGTGCCGTCCCCGGTGCCCAGCGCGGCGGCCGTCCGGGCGACCTTGCTGCGGCTGCCGAAGGCCCACTCGGCGATGTAGGCGAGGAACGCCAGGGCGTACACCCCCATCGCCGAGTAGATCATCAGCTTGGCGAGGTCGGTGAGTTCCGTGCTGGCTCCGAGGTTCACGCTGCTCCTTCGGGTGAATCGGCGGGCTGGGTCCCGGGCGCTCGGCCCGGGGCCGGAACCCGCGCGGCGTCCGGGGCCGGGTTCCGTGCGGGAGCGGGATCGGCGGCGGGATCTGCGTCGGCACCGGACTCGTCACCGGCGTCCCGAACGGCGGCGGGGTCGGTGACGCGGTCCGGGTCCGGGTCCGGGTCGCGGAGGACGGGTGCGTCCGGCAGCAGGTCGTCGGCCAGCTCGCCCAGCTCCTCCGGGATCCTGGAGGACTCGGTGCGGCCGAGCGAGGCCAGCTCCACCACCGTGTGCCCCTCCGGTGCGGCGACCGCCCGGACCCACACCCGGCGGCGCTGGATCAGCAACGAACCGGCCAGTCCCGCGACAGCGGCCAGCGACCCGATGAGGGCCCAGCCGTTGGCGGCAGGGGTGGAGACCTGGAAGCTCGCCCAGCGCTCGTAGCCCTCGAAGACCAGCGAGCCCTTGCCGTCCGGAAGCTCCCAGGTGTCGCCGGGAGCCAGGTTCTCCCGGAGCGGCTCCCCGTCCTCGTCCCGCAGCTGTTCCATGTTCCGGGTCTCCAGCTGGTAGACGCTCTGCGCGAGGCCGGAGTCCAGCCCCAGGCTGCCCTGGTAGGCGTTGAGCGTCAGCACCGGGAAGTCCGGGTCGGGGAAGGTCGAGTGCGGACCGCGTTCGCTGTCGAGCCGGAAGGTCGGGTTGAAGAACCCGGAGAAGCCGAGCTGGTCCCACTCGCCGTTCTCGTCCCGGTAGTCGGCGACCTTGATCACACCGGTGGAGGTGAGCGCGTTGTCCTGCGGCAGGAACGGCACCGCTCCGGTGAAGGCGGTCTCCCCCTGCCCGTCCGTGACGGTGACGACCGGCGCGAATCCGTGGCCGATCAGGTAGATCTTCGCGTCGCCCACGGTCAGCGGGTGGTTCACCTCGATGGACGCCTGCTCGCCTTCCTGGCCTTCCTGCCAGTAGGTGATATCGGCGCGGAACTCGCGTGGCGTTCCCATGTCCGGGCCCTCGCGGGCGAAGGAGGCGTGGAACTCGTCGAGGTCGAAGCTGAACCGCTCCAGCTCGTTCACGTCGAAGAGCGGGCCGGACTGGAAGTCGTCGTACTGCGTGAGGGTGTTCGTGAAGCCGTCGCCCTCCACGATGAGCTTGCCGCCCTCCGTGCGGTACAGCTGCCCCGCGGCGAAGGCGACCAGCATGACGACCAGCGCCACGTGGAACAGCAGGTTCCCGGCCTCCCGCAGGTAGCCCTTCTCCGCGGCCACGGACGTCTCGGCCCGGACCCGGCGGAACCGCCGTCGCCCGAGCGCCCGCTGCGCGGCGTCCAGCACCCGCTCGGGCTCCGTCCCGGTGCGCCAGGTGGTGTACGCGGGCATCCGGGTCAGCCGCCGGGGGGCGCGCGGCGGCCGGCCGCGGAGCTGGCCGACGAACTGCCAGGTACGCGGCACGATGCAGCCGATGAGCGAGACGAACAGCAGGAGGTAGATCGCGGAGAACCACACCGAGGAGTAGACCTCGAAGAGCTGCAGCCGCTCGTAGACGGCGGTCAGCCCTTCGTTGCGCTCCCGGAAGTCTGCCGCCACCGCGGCGTTCACGCTGTCCTGCGGAATGAGCGAGCCGGGGATCGAGGCGAGCGCGAGCAGGAACAGCAGCAGCAGCGCCACCCGCATGGAGGTCAGCTGCCGCCAGAACCAGCGGGACCAGCCGGCGATCTCGCGGCCCGTCCAGGCCAGCGAGCCCCGCAGGCCGGGTGCCCGCACACCGCCGAACGAGCCGCCGCCGCTCCCCGGTGCCGCCGCTTCCTCCTCGGCGGGCGCCGTGGAGAGCCCGGCGGACTCCTCCCCGGGAGTGGGATCCGGACCGGCGGTACCGTCCGCCGGCCGCGTCGTGCTCTGCCGCTCGGGCATGCCCCTCACATCCAAACCGTGAACTCGGAGGACCAGACCTGGAGCTCGTAGACGAGGTGGTCCCAGATACCGGTCATCAGCAGGATCCCGGTCGCGATCATCATGCCGCCACCGATCCGCATGACCCATGCGTAGTGCCGTTTGACCCAGCCGAACGCGCCCAGCGCCCGCCGGAAGGCCAGCGCCGCCACGATGAACGGCATGCCCAGCCCGATGCAGTACGCGACCGTGAGGGTCGCACCGCGGGCCGCGGTGGCCTCGGTGAACGCCAGCGCCTGGACCGCGGCCAGCGTCGGTCCGATACAGGGGGTCCAGCCGATACCGAAGATCACCCCCAGCATGGGCGCGCCGGCCAGCCCCACCGCGGGCTTCCGGTGGAAGCGCAGCTCCCGCTGGCCGAACCGGGTGACCACCCCCATGAACACCAGGCCGAGAACGATCGTGAGCGCGCCGAAGACCTTGGTGAGCACCTCACGCTGCTCATGGAGGACGTTTCCGATGCCGCCGAACAGCGCACCGGTGGAGACGAACACGGCCGAGAAGCCGAGCACGAAGAGCGAGGCGCCCAGGAACATCCGGCCGCGCCGGGCCTGCTCCAGGTCGGCCCCGCCGGCACCCGTGACGTAGGAGAGGTAACCGGGGACCAGCGGCAGGACGCACGGCGAGAAGAACGACACCAGGCCGGCGAGCAGCGCGACCGGCATCGCGATCAGCAGGGCACCGGACAGTACGGTCTCGTTCGTGTCCGTCAGGGCGGCGAGGACCTGCATCAGGCGGTCATCCCTCGGCAAGAACCGGGTCGAGCGCGCGCCGCAGTTCGTCCTCGGTGAGGGCCTTGAGCGCGCGGACCGCGATGTTGCCCTCCCGGTCCAGGATCAGGGTGGTCGGGATGGCCTGCGGGGACAGCGTCCCGCGCGGGAACTCCAGGATCAGCCTGCCGGTGGGGTCGAAGAAGCTCGGATAGTCGATGCCGTGCCGTTCGTCGAACTTCTGCGCGTTGATCTTCTGCCGGTCCCGGGTGTTGATGCCGAGGAACTGCACGTCCTGGTCGGCGGTGTCGGCGGCGACCTTCGCCAGGTGCGGGGCCTCGGCGATGCACGGCGCGCACCAGGACCCCCAGACGTTGAGCACCACGACCTGCCCCCGGTAGTCGGAGAGCGCCAGTTCCTCGTCGTGGGTGCCCTCGCCGGTCAGCTCCGGTGCGGGCTGCCGCTCGCCCGCCGGGACCTCGGTGACCACCCCGGTGCCCTGGACGATGTTGCTCCCGCCACCGGACGGCCCGGCCTGCTCACCGCCGCACCCGGTCAGGACCAGGGCAGCCGCCGCGGCCCCGGCGAGGGCGGAGGTGAGGCGGCGGGTTCCACGACGACGGGGGACGCGGCTCTCGATCATGTGAAAAGTTTCCCATGCGGCCGTCCGTGATCTTCCGCGCCCCCCTTGTCCGGGTTCCGTCCCTGCTCGGGACCCCACCCGCCCCCGCTCGGAACACTTTCCGCGTTCCCGCGGGCCCGCTCGGACCTGTCAGGCGCCGGCGCCTCGCGCACCACCACCCCGCAAATGGGCGGGGACCAGATCGATGGCCGGCTCGGTGTAGCCGAGGGAGACGATGTCGTCGTCGCGGTACGTGAAGCTCGTCACCGAGGCCAAGGTGCACTGCCGTTTACGGGGGTCGTGCCACAGCCGGCGCCCCTCGACGAAGCTGCGGACGATCCAGATGGGCAGCTGGTGGCTGACACAGACGGCCTCATGCCCGCGGGCGGCGTCCCGGGCCGCGTCCAGCGCCCCCTTCATCCGCACCACCTGGTCCACGTACGGCTCACCCCAGGACGGCCGAAAGGGGTTGCGCAGGTGACGCCAGTTCGCGGGCCGCCGCAGCGCCCCGTCCCCGACGCCGAAGGACTTCCCCTCGAACGCGTTGGCCGCCTCGATCAGCCGCCGCTCCGTCGCCACCTCCAGGCCGTGCGCCCCGGCGATCGGCGCCGCAGTCTCCTGGGCGCGTTCCAGCGGGGACGCCACCACGTGGGTGACGTCCCGTCCGGCGAAGTGTTCCGCCACCCGGTCGGCCATCTCCCGTCCGAGCCCGGAGAGGCGGTAGCCCGGAAGCCTGCCGTAGAGCACACCCTCGGGGTTGTGCACCTCACCGTGCCGGACCAGATGGACGACGGTCTTCTCACCGGCTTCGTGGCCGGCCCGCCGGCCGGCCACCACCTCGGACTCCTCGGGCTGTTCGCTCATGGTCATGCCACCCATCATCGCGCCCTCAGGCGGTCGCCCCCGCGGCGGCCCGGGCCGCGCCCGGCAGCGCGGCCGCGATGCGCTCGATCGCCCGGTCGTCGTGCGCGGCCGACACGAACCAGGACTCGAAGGCCGACGGCGGCAGGTAGACACCCTCCGCGAGCATCGCGTGGAAGAAGGCCCGGAACCGGAACACCTCCTGCGTGGCGGCGGTGGCGTAGTCCGGCACCTCCCGGTCGGTGAAGAACACCGAGAACATGTTGCCCGCCGTCTGCACCCGGTGTGCGACACCCTCCTTCGTGAGTGCCTCGGCCACCAGCTCGCGAACCCGCCGGGAGGCGGTGTCAACCGCCTCGTAGACGGTGTCGTGGAGCAGCCTCAGCTGGGCGAGACCCGCCGCGGTGGCCACCGGATTGCCGGAGAGCGTGCCCGCCTGGTAGACGGGCCCGGCCGGGGCGAGCTGCGCCATGACCTCGGCGCGCCCGCCGAAGGCCGCGGCCGGGAAGCCGCCGCCCATGACCTTGCCGAAGGTCATCAGGTCGGGGACGACGCCGTCCAGGCCGAACCACCCCTGCCGGCTGACCCGGAACCCGGTCATCACCTCGTCGGAGACGTGGAGCGCGCCGTGCTCCGTGCACAGCTCCCGGAGCCCGGCGTTGAACCCCTCCCGCGGCGGCACGACGCCCATGTTCCCGGGCGACGCCTCGGTGATCACACAGGCGATCTCCCCGGGGTGCGCGGCGAAGGCTTCCCGCACCGCTGCCAAATCGTTGTACGGCAGGACGATCGTCTCTCCGGCCTGCGCGCCGGTCACTCCGGGTGAGTCGGGCAGCCCGAACGTCGCGACGCCGGAACCCGCCGAGGCCAGCAGGGCGTCCACATGGCCGTGGTAGCAGCCGGCGAACTTGATGACCTTGGGGCGGCCGGTGAAACCGCGGGCCAGCCGGATCGCGGACATCGTCGCCTCGGTGCCCGAGGACACCAGACGCACCTGTTCCACCGGGGAAATGCGGGCCACGATCTCCTCGGCCAGCTCGACCTCCCCCTCTCCCGGGGTGCCGAAGGAGGTGCCGCGGGACACCGCGGCCCGCACCGCGTCCAGGACTACCGGGTGGGCGTGCCCGAGAATCATCGGCCCCCACGAACACACGAGGTCGACGTACTCCCGGCCATCGGCGTCGCGGAGGTACGGACCGGCACCGGACACCATGAACCGGGGTGTACCACCCACCGCGCCGAAGGCACGGACCGGAGAGTTCACTCCTCCGGGTGTCACAGCGGCAGCGCGGTCGTAGAGCGTCTGCGAGACTGGGGCTTCGTACGAATAAGTCACGTGCCCATGGTGGCAGAGACGCGCACCTCACCAGCAGCCGGGCGTTTCGCTCTCGTCTGGTGGGGGAGGTCTCTGGGACGATGATCGGGTTACGCGGCGGGGGTCGCGAGTAGTCGGGTGGTGACATGCAGCGCGGTGGCGGACTTGGCGAGGGCACCGGGGACCTCGGGCCGGAGGCAGTTCCTCCGGCTACGCGTGCGCGCGGCCGCCACCGGCGTGGCGCGGAGAACAACAGCGGCGAGGTCCGAAGGGGGGGCCGGGTGAACCGGATGGACCGGATGGACGTGACGTACAAGTACTTCGGCGCGCCCGACGGCGCCACGGCCGCCCGGGTTCCCACCACCATGCGCCCGGAGGAGCTCGGCGGCGACGAGCTCGGCCAGGGCATGTTCACCCGCATCAAGCCGGAGACGATGGCCGCCATGGTCCTGACCGGCATCGAGGGCATCCCGCTCCACCGGGTGCCGCCGCTGGAGCTCGTGGTCCTGCACCCGGACTACGCCGTGGTGAAGCTGCCCACCACCGTCGTCGACCCGCTGCGCGGTGTGGGGGTGGAGGCGGTGGGCGCCGCCGCGTTCATCTGGTCCACGGTCCCCGACCGCAGCGGCCCCAGTGACGCCTTCGGTGTCTACCGGCTGCTCAACGAATGGCAGGACTTCTCCCGCCGCCTGCACGAGGCCGGCCACCAGCCGTACTGCCTGGTCTGGCCTTAGCAGTACATATACTCGCCCGGTCAGCAGAGCAAGGGAGGCCGACCGGTGCTGAGAGCTTCCGCGACGCGCGCCGCCGCGGCCGCCGCGCTGATCTTCGGGCTGGCTGCCTGCACCGCCGGCACCGGCGGTGATGACCGGGGAAACGGCGGGTCCACCGCCGAGACCGCGGCGACCCCACTCGAACCAGGCACGCACTCGGGGCTTCCCGAGCCGTGCGGCGCGGTCAGCGAGGAGCAGCTCGACGTCCTGCTGCCGGGCGCGGACCCCGAGGTTCGCACGGGGCAGCCGGACCTCACCTACGACACCAGCCGCCGGGTCGGCTGCCAGTGGCGGTCCTCCACCGAGACCGGGGCCCATCACCTGGCGGTGGACTTCCACCGCGTCATTTCCTACCACCCCGGGATCAGCGACGACGACCAGGCCGCACTCGACTTCGCGGCGCGCAGCGAGGCCGCGGGCATCCCGTCGCCCGAAGACCCGGCAGTGACCCCGGAGAGCTCCGGGAGCCCGCCCGGTTCCGGCGGTACGGGGGACGGCCCGTCACCGGACCCGGACCCGACCCGGCCCGGTGGTGGCGGGACGGCCGGAGAGGGCGCGGACAGCGGATCACCCACCGGTGAGCAGGCCCCGCGGGCCCTGTCCGGAATCGGCCAGAACGCCTTCCTCAACGACGAGTTCGTCAGCGGGGATGCGGGTGCCCACCGCGACATCACGCTGGCCTTCCGCAGTGCCAACGTCCTCGTGACGGTGAGCTACAGCGAGTCCGCGACCGACCGGTACGTGACACCGGACAGTGCCACCCTGCAGGACCGGGCCCAGGCGCTCGCCCGGCAGCTCGCCGCACGCTTCACCGACTGACGCACCCGTCCCCGGCGGGAAGGCGGCACGTAGGCTGCGCCCGGCTCTGTCCGCCTGCTTGCTCCCGGGGCCGCAGGAACCGCGGCGGGGCACGTACCGTCCCTCCCAGCGGGCACCGCACGAGCCCTCATGTGTCTTTGGAAGCGAAGGAATCATGGACCGTACCGCCACGCGTTTCGCCCTCCGCACGCTGAGCTGGGCCGTCGTGCCCGTGCTGCTGGTCGCCGGTTGTTCCTCGGACTCCGGCGGCGGCACACCGGAGGGGGACTCCGTCGCCGTCACCGACCCGACTCCTGAGCCGGTACGGTTCAGCGCGCTCCCCGAACCCTGCTCCACGGTCGGTGCCGACACCATCGGGGACGTCGTTCCGGAGGCCGAGGACGAGGACGGCGAGGCACTGGACTCCACCGATCTGGAACGCGCGGGCACCTGCCTCTGGAGCGGCCTGGACGGGTACGACTTCCGGTCCCTGACCGTGGCGATGCGTCGGTTCGACTCCGATCTCAGCATCGGCAGCGGCGATGAGCGTGCCGCGGAGTACCTGCGGCAGACCGCGGAGGAAGTGACCGGCGACGGAGAGAGCCAGGACGTCGAAGAGGCCGGGCTCGAGGGCCTCGGCGACGAGGCCACCACCATCAGTTACCTCGTGGTCAAGGAGAACAGCGAGAGCGAGAGCCGGGACTACCGCCAGCAGCGGGTCGTGATCCGGGTGGACAACGTCGTGGTGACGGTCGACCACACCGGCACCGGCTTCGAGGACGGTGAGGCGCCGGACGCCGAGTCCGTCCGGGAGAACGCCGAGCAGGTGGCCCGGGAAGTGGTGACGGCACTGGTGGACTTCGCCGGGACGACGGAGAACGACGACGCCGACGACGAGAACGGCGGGGACGACGTGGACGAGGAAGACGCGGAGGACGGAAAGGAGGAGGACTCCGAGGACTGATCCCCCGCCCCCCGCTTGCGGAGCTCGGGCTCCATGCCACCACCCCTTGAGTTGGGGTGTTGCTCCGACCGTGGGACGCGAACGGGGTGTGCTGGTACGAAGGCTGAACCGGGCGCGGTCGTCGTTTCGGCACGCATACGCGTCCGTACGGCTTGGGCACCCCTCGTGGGCTGCCACCTGGATGGCTGTCAGGTGTAGGTGTAGGAGTCGGGGAGGGTGGTGGTGCCGGCAGCGGTGGTGACGGTGACGTCTGCAGGGCCGGTGGTAGGGCTGGGCGGGACGATGACGGCCAGGACGGTGTCGGAGCCAATGCTGTACTGGGCGGTGATGCCGTTGATGGTGACTGCGGTGGCGGTCGCCAGGTTCCGGCCGGTCAAGGCGATGACGTTCCCTCCGAAGGAAGTGCCGGTGGTGGTGCTCAGACCGGTGAGCTGTGGAGGGTCAACGTAGGTGTAGGTGAGTGTTCCGGTAGTGAGGCCGCCTGCGGTGGTGACGGTGACCTGCACCGGGCCGGGAGTGATGGCGGGTGGGACGGCGACGGTGAGCTGCTGGTCGGAGACGATGAGGGGCAGGGCCGGGACAGCGTCGAAGAGTACCCGGTTGGCGGTGGCGAGTTGGGAGCCGTGGATGGTGATCAGGTTTCTGCCCAGGGTGGGGCCGGCGCCAGGGGTCAGGGAGTGGGCGTTCCCGCTGGGGTAGTAGCTGAAAGGTTTGGGGTTGCTGGTGCCGCCGACGGTGGTGACGGTGACCGCGGCGACTCCGGAGCCGGGCGGGGAGACGGCGATGACCTGGTTGGCTGTGTTGGCGATGATGCTGGCGGAGACGCTTCCGAATCTGACCGAGGTCACTCCGCTGAGGTTGGTGCCGGTGATCGTGACCTTGGAACCACCGGACTGGGGACCGAGGGCTGGAGCCATCGCATTGAGTGTCTGGATGACGCTGACGGTGTCGGAACCGCTGTTGGCCACGTAGACACTCAGGCTGTTGGGAGTGACCGCGATCCCGGTCGGCTGGGTGCCCACTGCGATGGTGTCGGTGACCGTGTTGGTGGTGGTGTCGATGACGCTGACGGTATCGGCCCCGCTGTTGGCCGCATACACCTGACGGCTGTCGGCACTGGCCGCCACACCCCAGGGGGTGGCGCCGACCGCGATGGTGTCGGTGACCGTCCGAGTGGTGGTGTCGACGACGCTGACGGTGTTCGCGCTGCTGTTGGCCACGTAGAGGTGACTGCCGTCCCGGGTGACCGCCACCCCGATCGGAGCAAACAGTCCGGAAAGGGTAGCCACCACGGTGTTGGTGGCAGTGTTGATCACGCTGAGGCTGTTGCCGTCCCTGTTCGTCACATACACCTCCAGCCCGGTGGGGGCGACCGCGACCCCGGTGGGAGCCTCACTGACCGCAATCGTCGCCAGTACCGTGATGGAGAGCGTGTCGATCACGCTGAGGGTGTTCGAACCCTGGTTGGTGACATAGACGCGCAGGCCGCTGGGATCCACAGCGATGCCATAGGGAGTGTCTCCCACCTCGATCGTGCCGGTGACGTCGAGGATGTCTCTCAGCGCGGTACTGACAGCGCGCGTGCCGCTGTTCGCCACAAAAAGACGGGCGTTGTCCGGGGTGACGGCCACCCCGCTGGGAGTGGTGAAGGGGGCGATGGCGGTGGTGGAAGCCTGCGTGCCCACGTCCAGAACGCTGATCGTCCCTGAACCACTGTTGGCCACGTAGACGTGCGCTCCGTGAACACTGACCTCCACCGCCAAAGGCATGGCCCCCACCGGAACCGTCGACACTGCCCGCGGGATTACTTCGGTGGGAGAGACAGCGTCCAGGACGGGACCTGACACACCGAAGGCATTCCGTTCGCTCACCATGCACCTGCCATCAGTCGGCCCCGAGGGGGCGATGGAGAATGTCGGGCTCCCCGTACACCGGATGATTTCCGCGGCCGTGCGTTCTCGAACGGCGCGAGGCGGGGCTGCAAGTGACACAGAAGGATGTCCGACAAGAGGAAGGGCGCCCGCAGCCACAAGAGAGCGCCCCCACGCGCAGCGCGCTCCTCAGGGATACGTTCTCCCGAGCCGTTCACCTCGGTGGCCGGCTCGGGAACGAGCCGATAGCGCTTGACTCCAGCGCCGCTCCCCTCCCCACATGGCGTTTCCGTTCAGGTCCGGCCTCGGCGCCGCGGCACCGTTCTCTCGCATGCACGTGAGGAAGACCAGCCACCCGTGTACGGCCCGACGTGGCGCCGGACCAGGTGGCGGCCAGGTCTCACCTCCGGCGTTGAAGGCCAGGCAACGGTTCCCTCGCCCCGCCGCCCTGCCGTGGCTCTTGCGGGTGTGCATCCGTGCCAGGCGCTCGCTGCGACCACTCGGACCGGAAAGCCGGGTTCAGGGACACGTCGACACAAATGCCTGTTCCCGGATTCCGATTCGGAAGCCCGGTTCCCCCGGAAACCCGGAGGAACCGGGCTTCTCCGTCAGGTGACGCCTGCCTGGTGTGCCAGGCTGGGCCGCTCCAGAACACCAGTTCCAGTCGTGGAGGGGTCTGCGCGTGGCCGCGATCAAGCTGACACGTTCGCACCGCATACTCGTGGGCATCGTCCTGTCCGGTGCCGTGGTGATCGCCTGCATCGGCTTCGTCGGCTCCTACGCGGCGGTGCGCGAGCTCGCAGAGCGCAAGGGCTTCGGGCAGTTCGCCCCGTTCTTCCCCATCGGGATCGACGCCGGCATCGTCGTACTGCTGGCCCTGGATCTCCTGCTGACCTGGCTGCGGATCCCCTTCCCGCTCCTTCGGCAGACGGCCTGGCTCCTCACCGCGGCCACCATCGCCTTCAACGGCGCGGTCTCCTGGCCCGATCCGCTCGGGGTCGGTATGCACGCCATCATCCCGGTGCTCTTCATCATCACCGTGGAGGCCGCCCGGCACGCGATCGGGCGGATCGCCGACATCACCGCCGACCGGCACATGGAAGGTGTCCGGTTCTGGCGCTGGCTGCTGTCCCCGTTCCCGACCTTCCTGCTGTGGCGGCGCATGAAGCTGTGGGAACTGCGGTCATACGAAGAGGTCATCGCCTTGGAGCGGGACCGGCTGGTCTACCAGGCGAAGCTGCGCGCGAGGTACGGGCGGGCCTGGCGCCGCCGGGCGCCGGTGGGCGAACGCATGCCCTTGAAGCTGGCCCGCTACGGCGTGCCGCTCCATGAGACGGCGCCGCTCCTCCCCGCCGAACCGGGCAGCACACGGCCGCTCTCGAAGGAACAGCCACTGCCGGGCGGGCAGCACGGGCAGGCACCACGGCCCGGGCAGCCGGCGCAGACCGCCCCGGAGGAGCCGGCTGAGCACACCGGGCACACCGGGCAGGAGGCTCAGCCCGCACCGGCGGATCCGGGGCCGGGCGAGGACCAGGACGGCCCGGACCGCCGCCCGGTGCCGGCCGGGCGACGGGAGCCGGCCGGTGTCTCCGCGGCGGCGGAAACCACCACCGCCCGCGTCACGGTCCCGGTCTCCCCGGGGCGCCGCCGGTCCCTCGGCAGCGCCCCGAGCACCGAGCCGCAGCAGGACCCGCCGCCGGCCCCCGCACCGGCCCGGCCGTACGACGACCCCGTCGGCATGCCGGACGACATGACCCCGGGCGAGACGTTCTTCCACGCCTACCGCAGCTACATCACGGAGCAGGGCGCCTTCCCCACCGCCCGTCAGCTCTCCCGCACGCTGCACGAGAACGGGGTGCGCAACGCCGACGGCAGCCTGCTCAGCGAGGGCTACCTGCGCCCGTACATGCGGGAGTTCAAGGAGCGGTACAACACCGACATGGGAATGGCCGGCTGAGGCCGGCCGGGAGCCGGAACTCCCGGCCGGCCACCCGCCCGGCACCCCGCAGAGCCGCGGCCCCAGGGCTACCCGCCGAGGAGCTTGCGCACCCGGTCCGCGCCCACGGCCAGCAGCAGCGTCGGCAGCCTGGGGCCCGTCTCCCGGCCCACCAGCAGCCGGTACAGGAGCGCGAAGAAGCCCCGCTGTGCCGCCTTGAGTTCCGGGGTCGGCTTCGCGTCCGGGGCCAGCCCGGCCCGCACCTTCGGCACTCCGTAGACCAGCGAGGTCAGGCCGTCCAGCGACCAGTGCTTGTCGAGCCCTTCGAGGAGCAGCGCCAGCGACTCGCGCTGCTCCTCGTCCAGCGCGCCGAGCAGTTCGCTGTCCGGCTCGGCACGGACCCGGGTGCGCTGGTCGTCCGGCATCCGGGTGGCCACCCAGTGCGTGGCGCAGTCGAGGCGCGGCCGGGCCTCCTCCAGGGAGGTGACCGGGTTGTCCGGGTCCAGCTCCGCGAGGATCCGGAGCGTCTGCTCGTCGTGCCCGGTGGTGATGTCGACCACGGAGGCGAGCATCCGGTAGGGCAGCCGGCGCGCCGTGGCGGGCAGTTCGCGCTCGGCGGTGCGCACCGCCCGGCCGTGGGCGGCGAGATCCCCGGGCTGCGCCCGGCCCTCGTCGATCTTGCGGGCCAGCGCGTCCCACTCGTCGTAGAGCCGGTGGATCTCCTGGTCGAAGGCAATCTTGAATGACTGGTTCGGGCGGCGGCGGGCGTAGAGCCAGCGCAGCACCGGTGCCTCCATGATCTCCAGCGCGTCGGCCGGGGTCGGCACCCCGCCCTTCGAACTGGACATCTTGGCCATGCCGGTGATGCCGACGAAGGCGTACATCGGTCCGATGGGCTGCTCGCCGCCGAACACCTCGCGCACCAGCCGGCCGCCGACCACGTACGAGGAGCCGGGCGAGGAGTGGTCGACGCCGGAGGGCTCGAAGATCACTCCCTCGTACTCCCAGCGCATCGGCCAGTCGACCTTCCAGACCAGCTTGCCGTGATGGACGTCGCGCAGCGGGAAGGTCTCGGCGTGTCCGCAGGCGCAGGTGTAGGACAGGTCGGTGGTCTCGTCGTCGTACGCGGTCACCGTGGTGAGATCCCGCTCGCAGGCCCTGCAGTACGGCTTGTAGGGGTAGTACCCGGCCTGTCCGGCGCTGCCGTCGTCCTCACCGGCGGCGCCGGAGCCCTCCGCGGCGGCCAGTTCGGCGGCGTCCAGCGGGGCGTCCGGCCGGCGCTGCTGCCCGGCCTTCCCGCTCTGCGGCCGGGCGGCGGCCTCCTCCGGCCCCTTGTCCTTCGTCCGGTAGGCGTCCAGTACCGCGTCGATCCGGGTCCGCTCACGCATCGCGAAGAGGATCCGGTCGCGGTAGGCCCCGGTGGTGTACTGCTCGGTCTGGCTGATGCCGCGGTACTCCACGCCCAGCGCCTTCAGCGCCTCCTGCATCGGTGCCTTGAAGTGCTCGGCCCAGTTCCGGTGCGGGCTGCCGGGCGGCGCGGGCACCGAGGTCAGCGGCTTGCCGAGGTGCTCCGACCAGGACGGGTCGATGCCGGCCGGGACCTTCCGGAAACGGTCGTAGTCGTCCCAGGAGAGGAGGTGCTCACAGGCGTGGCCGCGGCGCCGGATTTCGTCGGCGACCAGGTGCGGGGTCATGACCTCGCGCAGGTTGCCGAGGTGGATCGGGCCCGAAGGACTGAGTCCGGAGGCGCAGACGATCGGTTTCCCGGGGGCCCGCCGCTCCGCCTCGGCGATGACCTCGTCCGCGAAACGGGAGACCCAGTCGGCCTCCGGGGTGGTCCGATCCACTTCCGGTACTTCCTTCTCCTCGTGCTCACCAAGCCTGACTCCCCCATTGTCCCACCGGGGGCAGGTGCCGCCCGCACCCGTGGCACGGATGGAATACTGGGCGGGCATCGACCCACCCCACCCCCGACGGAACGGCACAGACCTCATGGCCCCGGTCCCCTCGCTCGCCGCCACGGTCCATCAGCGCCTCGCGGACGCCCTCTCGGCCGCTCTGCCGGAAGCGGGCTCCTCGGACCCGCTGCTGCGACGCAGCGACCGGGCCGATTTCCAGGCGAACGGCATGCTGGCGCTCGCCAAGCGGCTCAAGGGGAACCCGCGGGAGCTGGCCGGCCGGGTCGTGGAAGCGCTGCCGGACGACGAGCTGATCCGGGAGATCGAGGTCTCCGGGCCCGGATTCCTGAACATCACCGTGACCGACCGGGCGATCCTCTCCACGCTGGCCGCGCGCGCCGCGGACGAGCGGCTGGGAGTGCCGCGTGCCGAGCGGCCGGGCACCACGGTCATCGACTACTCGCAGCCGAACGTGGCGAAGGAGATGCACGTCGGGCACCTGCGGTCCACCGTGATCGGTGACGCGCTCGTGCGGCTGCTGGAGTTCCGCGGCGAGACGGTGGTGCGCCGCCACCACATCGGTGACTGGGGCACCCAGTTCGGGATGCTGATCCAGTACCTCACCGAGCACCCGCACGAGCTGGACCACACTTCCGAGGCGGGCGGTGCCGGGGAGTCGGGCGAGGCCGCCATGACGCGGCTCGGCCGCCTGTACCGGGCCTCCCGCACGCTGTTCGACTCCGACGAGGGCTTCAAGGAGCGGGCGCGGGCACGGGTGGTGCAGCTCCAGGCCGGTGACGAGGAGACGCTGGCGCACTGGCACCGGATCGTCGACGAGTCGATGATCTACTTCCGTGCCGTGTACGACCGCCTGGACGTGGAGGTCAAGGACGCGGACGTGGTGGGCGAGAGCGCCTACAACGACACCCTGG
Source organism: Streptomyces sp. ACA25 (assembly GCF_028200735.1). GTDB lineage: Bacteria > Actinomycetota > Actinomycetes > Streptomycetales > Streptomycetaceae > Streptomyces. The sequence goes on along the minus strand of NZ_JAQKPV010000005.1, from coordinate 16,440 downwards.
AGGAAACCTGCCGGCTCCTGGAGGAGTCCGGCGTGGCGGTGCGGTCCGAAGGGGCCCTCTGCGTCTTCTTCGACGACGTCAAGGGCCAGGACGGCAACCCGGTACCGCTGATCGTGCGGAAGGCCGACGGCGGTTTCGGCTACGCGGCCACCGACCTGTCCGCGATCCGGGACCGGGTCGGCCGGCTGCACGCCGACACCCTGCTGTACGTGGTGGACGCCCGGCAGGCGCTGCACTTCAGGATGGTCTTCGAGACGGCCCGCCGGGCGGGCTGGCTCACCGACGGGGAGACCTGCCGGCATCTGCCCTTCGGCACGGTGCTCGGGAAGGACGGCAAGCCGTTCAAGACCCGGGAGGGCGAGTCGGTGCGGCTGATCGACCTGCTCGACGAGGCCGTCGACCGGGCCTCGCAGGTGGTGCAGGAGAAGGACAAGGACCAGCTGCTCTCCGCGGCCGAGGTCGCCGGGCGGGCGGGGCAGGTGGGCATCGGCGCGGTCAAGTACGCGGACCTGTCCACCTCGATGTCCCGGGACTACGTCTTCGACCTGGACCGGATGGTCTCGCTGAACGGCGACACCAGCGTCTACATCCAGTACGCCCATGTCCGGATCCAGTCGATCGTCCGGCGGGCCGGGGACCGGCAGCCCACCGCCCACCCGGAGCTGTCCCTGGCTCCCGCGGAGCGCGCCCTCGCCCTGCATCTGGACGAGTTCGCCGAGACGGTCCAGGCCGTCGCCGAGACCTACGAGCCGCACCGGCTCGCCGGCTACCTGTACGGCCTGGCCACGGCGTTCACGCCGTTCTACGACCAGTGTCCGGTTCTCAAGGCGGAGACCCCCGAGCTCATGGAGAACCGCCTGTTCCTCTGCGAGCTGACCGCGCGCACCCTGCGTCAGGGGATGGCGCTGCTCGGCATCCGGATGCCCGAGCGCCTGTAGCCGGCCGCGCGCCGGCTCCGGTCCGGTTCCGACGCGCAACTCCCTTCACAGCGGACGCTGTTCGACTGAACGGCTGCTGTCCGGCCGAGCGGCCGTCCTGTGCATTCCGGTGCAGGGCGGTCGCTTTGTGTGTGTCTGACCGTGGAATGTGTGCGGTGCGGCCGGTGCGTCTGCCCCGGGCATGTGACGTCCACGTGAAATCGCGTCCCAACCCCTTGCCCATTTCCTCTGGTTGAGTGAATCTTTCGACGACGGCAGTTGTCATGACCACGCCGTTCTCTTCCCGTTGGCGCACCACCACAAGAGGAGGACCCCTCGTATGGCAGGCATGCGTACCACCCCCCACCGCCGCAGACAAGGCGCAGTCGTGGCCACCGCCGCGACGCTCGCGCTCGGCCTCGGCGCAGCGCTGCCGGCCGCGGCATCCGCCGCGGACACCCCGTCGGTCCAGGGCATCATCGAGAACGCCGGAATCGCCGAGGCGATCGAAGGCAGCTACATCGTGACGCTGCACGAGTCGGCACTGGACGCCGGCTCCTCGAAGGCCGCGGACCTGGCCGCCAAGTACGGCGCGGAGATCACCACCACCTATGAAGCCGCGCTCAACGGATACGCCGTCGAGGCCACCGAGGAGCAGGCCCTTGCCTTCGCGGCCGACCCCGCGGTGGACAAGGTCGTCCAGGACGAGGTCGTGCAACTGGCCGCCACCCAGACCAACCCGCCGTCCTGGGGCCTGGACCGGATCGACCAGCCGAACCTGCCGCTGGACAACCGCTACACCTACCCCGACCACGCGGGTGAGGGCGTCACCGCCTACATCCTCGACACCGGGATCAACTACACGCACACCGACTTCGGCGGCCGGGCCACAGCCGGCTTCGACGCCTTCGGCGGCAACGGCAACGACGGCAACGGCCACGGCACCCACGTGGCGGGCACCGTCGGCGGCACCGCCTACGGCGTGGCCAAGAAGGTCGACCTCGTCTCCGTGCGGGTGCTCAACAACCAGGGCTCCGGAACCATCCAGGGTGTCATCAACGGCGTCGACTGGGTCACCGCCAACGCCTCCGGCCCCTCGGTCGCCAACATGAGCCTGGGCGGCAGCGCCAACTCCGCACTCGACCAGGCCGTGCGGAACTCCGTCGCCTCCGGTGTCACCTACGCCGTGGCGGCCGGCAACGACAACGCCAACGCCGGGAACGGGTCCCCCGCCCGCGTGGCGGAGGCCATCACCGTGGCCGCCAGCACCAGCACCGATGCCCGCGCCTCGTTCTCCAGCTACGGCAGCGCGGTGCAGATCTTCGCTCCCGGTCAGAACATCACGGCACCGTGGATCGGCAGCAACACCGCCACCCGCTCCATCTCCGGCACCTCCATGGCAGCCCCGCACGTCGCCGGAGCAGCCGCCCTCTTCCTCGCCGACAACCCCTCAGCCACCCCGGGGCAGGTCTGGAACGCCCTGGACTCCGCCGCGGTCACCGGCAAGATCAGCAACCCCGGCAGCGGCAGCCCGAACAAGCTCCTCCAGATCGGCGCCGGCGACCCGGGCGACCCCGGTGACCCCGGTGACCCGGGCGAGCCCGGTGACAACCAGCCGCCGGCTGCCGACATCACCGGCTACTGCTACACGTTCCTCGGCATGTGCTACTTCGACGGCACCGGCTCGACGGACGCCGACGGCCAGATCGTCTCCTACGCATGGAGCTTCGGTGACGGCACCACCGGCACCGGCTCCACCACCTGGAAGACCTACAACCGGACCGGCACCTACACCGTGACCCTCACGGTCACCGACAACGACGGCGCCACCGGCTCCACCTCGCGGACCGTCACCATCCGATGATCCGGTGACCCGTTCCCCGGCAGCCTGGCCGGGGAACGGCCGCCCCGACCGCCCGTGTCCCGGACCGCAGCAGCGCGACAGCCCCCCACCTGCGGCCCGGGACCGGGCCTCACCGCTCCCGGTGCACCTTGGTGTTCGACGCCTGGGCCCGCGGACGCAGGAGCAGCAGGTCCACGTTCACATGGGAGGGGCGGGTGACCGCCCAGGCCACCGTTTCCGCCACATCCTCCGCGGTCAGCGGCTCGGCCACCCCCTCGTAGACCTTCGCGGCCTTCGCCTCGTCACCACGGAACCGGGCCAGCGAGAACTCCTCGGTCCGCACCATGCCGGGTGCGATCTCGATGACCCGGACCGGCTCCCCGCACAGCTCCAGCCGGAGTGTCTCGGCGAGGACGTGCGCCCCGTGCTTGGCGGCCACGTACCCCGCGCCGCCCTCGTACGTCCCGTGTCCGGCGGTGGAGGTCAGCACCACCACCGTGCCGTCCCCGCTGCGGGTCAGCGCGGGGAGCAACGCCTGCGTCATGTGCAGCACCCCCAGCACATTGACCTCGTACATCGCCCGCCAGTCGGCCGGATCCCCCTGGGCCACGGGATCGGTCCCCAGCGCCCCGCCCGCGTTGTTGACCAGCACCTCGCACCCGCCCAGCGAGGCCGCGAACGCGTCCACCGCCGCCCGGTCCGTGACGTCCAGGGCGTGCGCCGTGGCGTCATGACGCTCCCGGCGCAGCTCGGCGGCCAGCTCCTCGATCCGCTCCGCCCGCCGGGCGGTGAGCACCACCCGGAAGCCGGCCGCGGCCAGCTGCCGCACGGTGGCCGCCCCGATCCCACTGCTGGCCCCGGTCACGACCGCGGTGCGCTTGCTCATATGGCCTCCCTCAGATCTCGCCCGGTACGCCCGGACCACCTGTCGCCACTGATCCTGCCGGTTCTCCCGGGCGGCCGGAGAACCGGCAGGAACACCACCGCCCCTGCCTGGACACGGGGCCGCGGCAGCGCTCAGAGCCGGCGGGCGGCCTCGGTGGCCCAGTAGGTGAGGATCAGGTCGGCGCCCGCCCGCTTGAAGCTCAGCAGCGTCTCGGCGATCGCCCGCTCCCGGTCGATCCAGCCCTTCTCCGCCGCGGCCTCGACCATCGCGTACTCACCGGAGATCTGATACGCGGCCACCGGCACGTCCACCGCGTCGGCGACCCGCTGCAGCACGTCCAGATACGGCAGGCCCGGCTTGACCATCACCATGTCGGCACCCTCGGCAAGGTCCAGGGCCAGCTCGCGCAGGGCCTCCTTCGCGTTGGCCGGGTCCTGCTGGTAGGTGTTCCGGTCGCCCTGCAGGGAGGAATTGACCGCCTCGCGGAACGGCCCGTAGAAAGCGGAGGCGTACTTCGCCGTGTAGGCCAGGAGCGAGACTTCGGTGTGCCCCGCCGCGTCCAGGGCCCGCCGGACGAAACCGACCTGGCCGTCCATCATGCCGCTGGGGCCCAGCACCTGGGCACCCGCCTCGGCCTGCACCACGGCCATCTCGGCGTACCGCTCCAGTGTCGCGTCGTTGTCGACCCGGCCCTCGGCGTCCAGCAGCCCGCAGTGGCCGTGATCCGTCGTCTCGTCCAGGCACAGGTCCGACATCACGACCAGCTCGTCACCCACCTCGGCCCGCACGTCCCGGAGCGCCACCTGCAGGATTCCGTCCGGGTCCGTCGCCGCCGAACCGACCGCGTCCTTGGCCGCCGGCACCCCGAAGAGCATGATGCCGCTGACACCGGCCCCGGCCGCCTCGGCCGCGGCCTTCCGCAGCGAGTCCCGGGTGTGCTGCACCACCCCGGGCATCGACGACACCGGCACCGGCTCCCGGATACCCTCCCGGACGAACGCCGGAAGGATCAGATCCGCCGGACGCACATGGTGCTGCGCCACCATCCGGCGCATCGCCGGGGTGGTCCGCAGCCGCCGGGGCCGGGCCTGGGGAAAAGTACTCACGCCATCTCCTGATTCACCTCGTCACCCGCACCACCCTCGGCACCCGCGCGGCGCACCCGCGAACCGACCGCACGCGCGGACGGCACGGCCGGCCGGCCGCGCGTGCGTCACTCACGGGGTACGGGTCCTCCTGCGTTGCGGACGCTTCTCGCTGGGCCGCTTCAGCACCTCGCCGGCGGCCAGCGCCGAGGCCCGGCGCTTCGCACCGAAGTCGGCCAGCGCCTGGGCCAGCTGCGAGACGGAGGGCTCAGGCGCCATCACATCGACCCGCAGACCGTGCTCCTCCGCCGTCTTGGCGGTGGCCGGGCCGATACAGGCGATGACCGTGACGTTGTGCGGCTTGCCCGCGATGCCGACCAGGTTCCGCACCGTGCTGGAGGAGGTGAAGAGCACCGCGTCGAACCCGCCGCCCTTGATGGCCTCCCGGGTCGCCGCCGGCGGCGGCGAGGCCCGCACGGTGCGGTAGGCCGTGACGTCGTCGACCTCCCAGCCCATGTCGATCAGACCGGCCACCAGCGTCTCGGTGGCGATATCGGCGCGCGGCAGGAAAACCCGGTCGATCGGGTCGAAGACCGGGTCGTAGGGCGGCCAGTCCTCCAGCAGACCCATCGCCGACTGCTCACCACTGGGCAGCAGGTCGGGGCGCACGCCGAAGTCGATCAGCGCTCGGGCGGTCTGCTCGCCGACCGCCGCGACCTTGATCCCCGCGAACGCCCGGGCGTCCAGCCCGTACTCCTCGAACTTCTCCCGGACCGCCTTCACCGCGTTGACCGAGGTGAACGCGATCCACTCGTAGCGGCCGGTGACCAGACCCTTGACCGCCCGGTCCATCTGCTGCGGCGTGCGCGGCGGCTCCACCGCGATCGTCGGCACCTCGCTCGGCACCGCGCCGTAGGAGCGCAGCTGCTCGGAGAGGGAGGCCGCCTGCTCCCGGGTGCGCGGCACCAGGACGTTCCAGCCGAACAGCGGCTTCGACTCGAACCAGGCCAGCTGCTCACGCAGGGCAGGTGTGCTGTGTTCCCCGACCACCGCTATGGCGGACCGGTCCCCGTCCGCGGCCGGCAGTACCTTCGCCGCCTTCAGGGTGCGTTCGACCGTGGCCAGCGTCGCGCTCCAGGTGCGCTGCCGGGTGGTGGTCCCCGCGACCGTCACCGACAGCGGGGTGTCCGGCTTGCGGCCCGAGGCGATCAGCCGCTGCGCGGTGGCAGCAACCTCGTCCAGCGGCGTGCTGATCACCGCGGTCGCGTCACTGGTACCGACCTCGGTCCAGCAGCGTTCGTCGGCCGAGCGGGCGTCGACGAACCGCACGTCCGCTCCCTTGCCGTTGCGCAGCGGCACCCCGGCGTACGCGGCGACTCCCACCGCCTCGGAGATACCCGGCACCACCTCGAAGGTGATGCCCTCGGAGGCGCAGGCGAGCATGTCGTCGAGGGCGTTCGCGTCCATCCCCGGATCACCGGCGACCGCACGTACCACCCGCTTGCCGCTGCGTGCGGCCCGCATGACAAGATCTGCTGCATCGTCAGCCCGTGGCGGGATGGCCGACGTGTCGTCGTCCGTCACCTGCAGGGGGGTGTCCACCCCTGCCCGGATGTGCGTGCGCACCACCTCGAAGACCCTCGGGTCGGCGATCAGGACATCAGCCTGCGCCAACGCGTCGACAGCGCGCAACGTGAGCAGACCCGGGTCTCCGGGTCCGGCACCGAGGAAGGTGACGTGCCCGTGATCCGTCCCGGACGGCTGGACGTGCACGGGGTGGGCGGTGGTGGGGCTCAAAGTACTCGCTCCCCCATCAGACCGGCCGCGCCCTTGGCCAGCATCTCCTCGGCGAGTTCCCGTCCCATGCGCTCGGCACGGGCCAGGATCTCTTCGACGGATGCCGGCAGGGAACCGGTGGTGGACAACTGCACCAGCGTGGAACCGTCGGTTGTCCCGACAGCGCCGCGCAGACGCATTTCGGTGGCGGCCTCCCCGTCGTCATGGAGGTCGGCGAGCGCCCCGACTGGGGCACTGCAACCGGCTTCCAGGGCGGCGAGCAGGGATCGCTCAGCGGTCACGACGGCCCGGGTGGACGGGTCGTCGAGCTCGGCGAGCTGGGCGGCGAGCGGTGCGTTCGATGAAGCGCACTCGATCGCCAGTGCCCCCTGGCCGGGGGCGGGCAGAACTGCCTCCGTCGGCAGGAAAGCGGTGACTTCCGCGTCCCGGCCGATCCGGCGCAGTCCGGCGGCTGCGAGCACGACACCGTCGAGCTCGCCCTTGCGCACGTACCCGATCCGGGTCTCCACATTCCCCCGAATCGGAACCGTTTCGATCTCGCAACCGATCGCGCGTGCCCATGCGCTCAGCTGGGCCATGCGGCGTGGCGAGCCGGTACCGATCCGGGCGACGCCGCCGCCCGCGCCCCCGGCCACCGCGAGGCCCTCGAACGTCAGTCCGTCCCGGGCGATCAGGGCATCCCGTGGGTCCACCCTCGTCGGCACGGCGGCCAGCGCGCACTCGGCCGGCTGCGTGGTGGGCAGGTCCTTCAGGGAATGCACGGCGAAGTCGATCTCACCGCGGAGCAGCGCGTCGCGCAGTGCCGACACGAAGACCCCGGTGCCGCCGATCTGGGTCAGGTGCGCCCGGGAGACATCCCCGAACGTGGTGACCTCGACCAGCTCCACGGCCCGGCCGGTGAGCTGCCGCACCCGGTCCGCAACACCGCCGGACTGCGCCATGGCGAGTTTGCTGCGCCGGGTGCCGAGCCGCAGGGCCGGTGGCGCGGAGGTGGTCTGCTGGGGCCCGCTGTTCATGGGCGCTCCTGTTCCGGGTTGCTGACGGCGGCGACCGTCTGCGGGTCGAGATCGAAGAGTTCGCGCAGTGCCACCGCGTAGTCGGCACCGCCGGGCTCACGGGCCAGCTCCTTGATGCGCACGGTCGGTGCGTGCAGCAGCTTGTCCACGACCCGGCGCACCGTCCGGGTGACCTCGGCGCGCTGCTTCTCGTCGAGGTCGGGCAGCCTGCCCTCGAGGCGGTTCAGCTCACCGGCCACCACACCGGAGGCCATGGCGCGCAGGGCGACCACCGTCGGAGTGATGCGTGCGGCGCGCTGGGCCGCGTCGAACGCGGCCACCTCCTCGGTGACGATGCCCTGTACGGCCTCGACGTCGGCGACCATGGGGGCGTCGGCGGACACCTCGGCGAGGGATTCGATGTCCACCAGGCGCGCCCCGTCGATCCGGTGCACCCCGGTGTCGATGTCCCGCGGCATGGCGAGATCGAGAAGCGCGAGCGGGGCGTCGGCCCGTCGGTCGGCTCCGGCCTTCTCCACCACGTCCGCCGTGAGGACCAGCCCGGACGCCCCGGTACAGGACACGACGATGTCCGCGAGTGCCAGCTCGGCGGTGACGGAAATCGCGTTGATCGGCACCGAACGGGCCGCCAGGTGAGGATGGCCGGGGCCGTCGTCACCGGTCAGCGCGGACACCAGCCGCTCCGCACGATCCAGAGTCCGGTTGGCGATCACCAGTTCGGACACGCCGACGCGGGCGAGCGTGGTGGCGGCCAGCGAGGACATCGAGCCCGCCCCGATCACCAGAGCCCGCTTGCCCGTCACCCACTCCGGGACCGGCCGGCTTCCGGCCAGCTGCTCCAGGCCGAAGGTGACCAGGGACTGCCCGGCCCGGTCGATCGCGGTCTCGCTGTGGGCGCGCTTGCCCACGCGCAGCGCCTGCTGGAAGAGCTCGTTCAGCAGCCGGCCCGCGGTGTCCTCGTCCTGGGACACGGCGAGCGCGTCCTTGATCTGACCGAGGATCTGTCCCTCGCCCACGACCATCGAGTCCAGCCCGCAGGCCACCGAGAACAGATGGTGGACGGCCCGGTCCTCATAGTGCACATACAGGTACGGGGTGAGCTCGTCGATGCCGAGGCCGCTGTGCCGGGCCAGCAGCGAGGACAGCTCGGCCACCCCGGCGTGGAACTTCTCCACATCGGCGTAGAGCTCGATCCGGTTGCAGGTCGAGAGCACCGCGGACTCCACGACCGGCTCCGTGCTCACCGCGTCTTCCAGCAGCTTGCCGCGCGCCTCGGGAGCGAGGGCAGCACGCTCGAGGACGCTCACTGGTGCACTGCGGTGGCTGAGGCCGACGACCAGCAGGGTCATGCCGGCACCACCGCCGGAAGGCCGTCGTCAGGACCGCTGCCGTTCCGCTTGGACGCGCCGGCGGCGGCGGGCACCGCCGGGCGGGCGGCCTCGATGCCGGTCTCCGACACCGACGCCTCGCCTGCCTTGCGCTGCTCGTGGAAGGCGAGAATCTGCAGTTCGATGGAGAGATCGACCTTGCGGACGTCGACGCCGTCGGGCACCGCGAGCACCGTGGGCGCGAAGTTCAGAATGGAGGTGACCCCGGCCGCGACGAGCCGGTCGCACACCTGCTGGGCGGCCCCGGCCGGGGTGGCGATGACCCCGATGGAGACATCGTTGTCGTCGACGATCGCCTCCAGGTCGTCGATGTGCCGGACATCGATCCCTGCGACCGGCTTGCCGGCGATCAACGGATCGGCATCGATCAGGGCCGCGACGCGAAAGCCGCGAGAGGCGAATCCGCCGTAGTTGGCGAGCGCGGCGCCGAGGTTGCCGATACCGACGATGACCACCGGCCAGTCCTGGGTGAGCCCGAGCTCACGGGAGATCTGGTAGACGAGGTACTCGACGTCGTAGCCGACCCCGCGGGTGCCGTAGCTGCCGAGGTAGGAGAAGTCCTTACGGAGTTTGGCCGAATTGACCCCGGCCGCACCGGCGAGCTCCTCGGATGAGACCGTGGGCACCGAGCGCTCCGAGAGCGCGGTGAGCGCCCTGAGGTAGAGGGGCAGACGGGCGACCGTCGCCTCGGGGATACCTCGGCTGCGAGTCGCCGGTCGGTGGGTTCGGCCAGTTGCCACGGTGCTCCTGCCGGTTGAGCGAAGCGGTGAGCGGCCGCGCGCGCCGCGCGCGCCAAGACCGCTCCGTCCGCTCCAGGCTATGCCTTTGTGAACGCGTGCACAAAGATGGTGTCCCATTTGTCCGGCCAAAGTGACCGGTGCCACATACATCGACACGGACACCCGTCACACTCCTCACGTATAGGCCCTAGCCCCCCAAATGGCCTCGAATACTGCACGAATTTCGGTCAAGCGCCCAGCGCCCGGCGCAGGCGCTCCGGCTTCACCCGCCAGAAGTCGTGCTGCTCACCGTCCACCAGCACCACCGGGATCTCCTCCCAGTACCGCCGGTGGAGCTCCGGGTCCTGGGTGATGTCCTTCTCCTCCCAGCTCACTCCCAGCTCACCGCACACCTCCTCGATCACCGCGCGGGCGTCATCGCACAGATGACATCCGGGCTTTCCGATGAGGGTGACCGTGTGGTCCTGCGGGGGCTTGGGACGGCTGCGGAGCCAGGACGTTCTCATAGCGGCCATTGTGCAGCTCCCGGACGGAGTCGGGACACCCGTGCGCAACCGGGGGCCGGGCTCCGAGTGGCTATCCTCATAGCATGCCCCAGCAGCCGTCCGGTCCGCGCTCCGGCAGCAGTCTCTTCGGGGTACTGCGCGACGCGTTGCCCTTCCGTCCCCGGCCCGGGCCGGGTGACGGCGCCACCACCGAGCTGAGCGTGCTTGCCGGGGAGGCCGCCGCCGCAGCAGCCCGGCAGGTCTCCGTGGAGCCTCCGTTCCCGGCTCCCGGTGATCCCCGGGCCGCGGCCTTCTTCGATCTGGACAACACCGTGATGCAGGGGGCGGCGCTGTTCCACTTCGGACGCGGGCTCTACAAGCGTGCGTTCTTCAGCAAGCGCGAACTGGTGCGGTTCGCCTGGCAGCAGGCCTGGTTCCGGATGGCCGGCGCGGAGGATCCCGCCCACATGGAAGAGGCCCGGGAGAGCGCCCTGTCCATCGTGCAGGGCCACCGGGTCGCCGACCTGATGGCGATCGGGGAGGAGATCTACGACGAGTACATGGCCGACCGCATCTGGCCCGGCACCCTTGCCCTGGCGCAGGCCCACCTCGACGCCGGCCAGCGGGTCTGGCTCGTGACCGCAGCCCCGGTGGAGACCGCGACCATCATCGCCCGCCGCCTCGGACTGACCGGCGCGCTCGGCACCGTGGCCGAATCGGTCGGCGGCGTGTACACCGGCCGGCTCGTCGGGGAACCGCTGCACGGCGCTGCGAAGGCCGTCGCGGTCCGCTCCATCGCCACGGCCGAAGACCTCGACCTGGAGCGGTGCGCGGCGTACAGCGACTCGGCCAACGACATCCCGATGCTGTCGCTGGTCGGACATCCGTACGCGATCAACCCGGACAGCAAGCTGCGCTCCCATGCCAAGGAGCAGGGCTGGCGGCTGCGCGACTACCGGACCGGACGGAAGGCCGTCCGAGTCGGGGTGCCCGCAGCCGCCGGTGCGGGTGCCCTGGCCGGTGGGGCCGCCGCCGCGATGGCACTGCAGCGCCGTCGGCGCTGAGCTCCGCGACCGACCCCCGGCGGCCATTCGCCTCCCCTACCCGCTGATGCGCGACCCAAGACCAGGCGGCGCACATCGGTCGAACCTGATCACCCACTGTGCAGAATCGGTCACTCATGTACCCCAATCGCCCTGGCGTTACCCTGGCGCACCGACCCCGAAGTGTCACACTCCAATCCGACTCGGTGATTTTCACAACTCGGGGTAGCAGTTCCGGCACGAAGCGTTATTCTCCTTGGACGCAACCCGGTCCCCGCTCGTCACCAGCCAGGTAACGGCCTCGGACCTCGCACCGCACGTGATGCAAGCTCTGCCTCTGGGAGTCCCGTGTACCCACACGTCGGGGTTGACGCCTCGGGCCTGGCTACGCTGCGCGCTCTGGTCCTCGACCAGCTGCGCGCCCTCGTCCCCACCTCGTACGCCGTCCTCACCCTCGCCGCACCAGTCCCCGCAGGCCCTGCCTGCGTTCTGGCCGAAAGCACCGCCGGCGCCGCACCGGTGCGCAGGCGCGCCCGCTCAGGCTCCGCAGGCTCGGCCGGCACCACCCGCCGTCCCGCCGCGGACAGCGACAGCCGCCGCATGATGGACCTCGTCGAACGGGCGCAGAGCGGCGAGGCCGAGGCCTTCGGCTGCCTCTACGACCAGTACTCCGACACCGTCTACCGCTACATCTACTACCGCGTCGGCGGCCGGGCGACCGCGGAGGACCTCACCAACGAGACGTTCCTGCGCGCCCTGCGACGCATCGGCACCTTCACCTGGCAGGGCCGGGACTTCGGAGCCTGGCTGGTCACCATCGCCCGCAATCTGGTCGCGGACCACTTCAAGTCCAGCCGGTTCCGGCTCGAGGTCACCACCGGGGAGATGCTCGACGCCAACGAGGTGGAGCGCAGCCCCGAGGACTCGGTCCTCGAGAAGCTGGCCAACTCCGCGCTCCTGGAGGCCGTCGGCCGGCTCAACCCCCAGCAGCGGGAATGCGTGAGCCTGCGCTTTCTGCAGGGGTTCTCCGTGGCCGAGACGGCCCAGGTCATGGGCAAGAACGAGGGGGCCATCAAGACCCTGCAGTACCGCGCCGTCCGGACCCTGGCCCGGCTGTTGCCGGAGGACGTCCGGTGAAGAACGGAACAGCCGGAGATGCGGGGAAGGACTGATCCGGTCACATCATCACTCAGCCGTAACCCGAGAGCCCTGCCGCTCGTTGTCGAGTCTGCAAGCTCCCGGCCACCGGGACCACGGCCCCGTTACCCCCTCCGGGCGGAACGGGACCCGGTCACGCACTCATACGGCCGTAATGCGGAATCGACCGTGCTGACGAGAGGAGGTGCCGCCCGTGATCCGATCCGTTTCGGCGAACCGCCGGGCCCACGCCTTCGCCCAAGCCCTCGCTGAGCCGCGGCTCAGCGAGGAAGCGGCGGCAGACCCGACCCCGGCGGACCCCGGTGCTACAGCGCCCGGGTCCGAAGTGGCGGTTCTGCTGTCCGTGGTGCACGGGCTGGAGGCGTTGCCCGAGCCGGAGCTGAGTCCCGGCACGAAAGTCGTCCAGCGGGCTCGGCTCGTCGCGGCGATGGAGGCCGCCGTCGCGGAGGGAGGCGCCGAGGGCCGGGGCTCCTCCCGGCCCGGCCCCGCCCGCAGCGGACGGGGCGCCCACCGGGCCACCCCGGTGCGCGCCCTCAGCAGGCTGCGTCCCAGAACAAGGCTCACGAAGGGACTGGCAGCCGGTGGCCTCACCGTGGGCGTGGCCGCCGGCGCGTTCGGCGGCGCGGCCGCCGCCAGCACCGGTGCGCTGCCCGGAGACACCCTCTACGGCCTCAAGCGCGGCATGGAGGACCTCCGCCTGGACTTCGCGCAGGGCGATGCCGACCGCGGCAGGGTCCACCTCGACCGTGCCTCGACCCGCCTGAACGAGTCGGTAAGGCTGATGGAGCGGCGCAAGGCCGGAGAGCTGAACGCGGAGCAGATCTCCGAGGTCCGCCAGGCGCTCTCCAGCATGCACCGTGACGCGTCGGAGGGGCACCGGCTGCTCAGCGGCGCGCACGCGTCCGACGGGTCGCTCGACCCCCTGCGGTCCCTTTCCGCGTTCACCGAGAAGCACCGCGACACCTGGGATGGGCTGAGCAGCCGGCTGCCGGCTCCGCTCCACGACGTGCGTCAGGACGTGACGTCACTCTTCGAGGCCATGGAGGACGATCTCCTGCCCCTGCGGCAGCAACCGGCGACGGAGAGCACCGGTTCCACCGCCCCCGACGACTCCCGCGGCGGGACGGACGGGCCGACCGACCTGCTCGAGGACGCCGGCGAGCTGCCCGGCGCCGAGGAGCATCCGGAGCGGAGCACCCCGGAGGGTCCTCGGGAAACCGGCGAGGCGACGAGCCCCGCCGTCCCCTCCGGGGAGCCGTCCGAGGGACTGCTGGGCGGCACCGGGCTGCTCGACCCGGGCCGGGACGACAGCGGGCAGCCCTCGGAGTCCACCGAGTCGGATCCCGGCTGGCCGCAACCGGACATCACTGTCCCGCCGCTCCTCGAGGACCTGCTCCCGGGCCTCGGTATCGAGGTGCGGAAGACCGACTGACCGCTGCCCGGCCCGGGGCCCGTCGTGGCCGGGCAGCACGCACGCGGGACCCGTCAGGAGACGACGGGTCCCGCGTGCGTGCTGCCCGCTCGTCTCCCGGGCGCTCCCCCGTGACAGCTGTTCCGGGTCCTGCAGAAACACGACGGTCCTCCCGCCTGGACAGGCGGGAGGACCGTCAGCTGCGCTCGCTCACTTCTTGTTGCGGCGCTGCACACGTGTGCGCTTGAGCAGCTTGCGGTGCTTCTTCTTCGCCATCCGCTTGCGCCGCTTCTTGATAACAGAGCCCACGACTACCCTCGCTCACTTCGAATTACTCGGTGCGGGGCGTCCGAGCCCACACGACCTACATCGGGCCAGACTACCCGCCACGGGGTGATGCCGGTTAATCGAGGGGCGCGCAGGGCTCCTGTCCTGCCGTTACGCGCTCTCCACGCCGACGAAGGACTGCCTGAGGTACTCGTGGACGGCCTGCTCGGGGACCCGGAAGGACCTTCCCACCCGGATCGCGGGGAGATGACCTGCGTGCACCAAGCGGTACACCGTCATCTTGGACACTCGCATGACCGCGGCGACCTCCGCCACGGTCAGGAACTTGGCCTCGCTGAGAAGCCTCTCGCCAGCAGCCATGCCACTCCTGCCCTTCCACACATGTCGGACACCGGCTTCCCCTCCGGTGACTCCCTCTCGCAAGTGCGGTCCTCCCCAGATCAGGGGCGGGTGATGCGAGAGAGAAAGAGGGGCACGCCCAGCGCGGTGGCGCGGAGTGCGCACTCCCCCGGCTCACGGCGAGCCGTCGACCGCTGGGAACGCCTCGGCGCCCGGGGCGCCCGGCGCTGCCGCCGGCACCCGCTGCCAAGCGGCCGCCGGAACGGCAGAAGGGACCGGTGTACTTCCGGCAGCTGTCCCCCGTTACCCGGTTGACCTGCGCCGCGAAGCCGGCGGTGGTCTCGTCTGCTCCTTCCGGAGGAGGCAGCTGTCGCCGAGGAGACCGGACCGGGAACGGGGAAGCAGGGTGTGGTGCGCCCTCTTCTCCCCTGTCCGTTGCACAACAGCGCGGCTGACACCGCATCGGTTCGGGGCCGCCGCACCGGTCGGCAATGCGTAGTTCAAATCGGGTCGTTATGTCGATAGATCGGCCCTGTACCGGGGTGAGACGTAGGTATACCGGCGCGGAGTGTCCTGTGGCCAAGGTGGCGTAGGAGGGCAGCAGTAGACGTGCGCGACGGGCAGGCCGCGAACGTCCCTGGCCCGGTTCGCGGAGCATCGGCGGCACCTGGTCCAGGGCTTCGTACCGAGGCGGGGCAGCGCCGAGGCGGGGCAGCACCGAGGCCGAGTGCTCTCACCCGTGGACGCGCACGCAAGCCCTACGGTCTGTCAGGGCAGCAGGCCATGCGCCGGGTACACGGATCTGCGGGCCGCCCGGATCGCCTGGTCCAGGGGGTCGGCGGGGTCGTATCCCGCTTCCCAGTCCCGCCACGTCGGCTGCCGCCCGTCGGTCATGCGCCGGGGTCCCGAGGAACGTGTGAGGGTGCGGACGACGTGCAGCCACTCCTCCGGGACCGGCGTTTCCGGTGCGATCGGCACGTGGCCGGCGATCGCCACCAAGTGGGTCCAGCTGCGGGGGACGACGTCGATCACCGCGTAGCCCCCGCCTCCGAGGCCCAGCCACCGGCCCTCGGCGAACTCGTGGGCCCAGGAGTGGCATGCCTCCATGGCGGCACGCTGAGCGTCCAGAGAGACGGTGAGGTGCGCGAGCGGGTCCTCGAAGTGCGTGTCCGCCCCGTGCTGGGTGACCAGGACCTGCGGCCGGAAGGCGGCCAGGAGCTCGGGTACCACCCCGTGCAGGGCCCGCAGCCAGCCGGCGTCCGAGGTGCCGGGCGGCAGCGCGACGTTCACCGCGTGGCCCGGCGCGCTGTCCGCCCCGTGTTCCTCCGGCCACCCCGTCCCGGGGAACAGGTGGCGCGGGTGTTCGTGCAGAGAGATCGTGAGGACTCTGGGGTCGTCCCAGAAGGCGGCCTGCACCCCGTCGCCGTGATGCACGTCCACATCGAGGTAGACCACCCGCTCCGCACCGCTCTCGAGCAGGCGGGCGATGGCGAGCGCGGCGTCGTTGTAGACACAGAACCCCGAGGCGGAGCCCGGCATGGCGTGGTGCAGCCCGCCGGCGAAGTTGACGGCGTGCTGCACGGTGCCGTTCCAGATGTTCTCGGCCGCGGACACCGACAGACCGGCGATCAGCGAGGAGACGTCGTGCATGGCGGGGAACGCCGGGGTGTCTCCCGGGCCCAGGCCGTGCTCGGCACCGGTGGCCGCGGACGGGTCCGCGGAGGCCTCCCGGACGGCCGCCAGGTAGTCGGGGCGGTGCACGAGGCTGAGGGTGGAGTCTCCGCAGGACAACGCGGACTTCACCGTGAGCTGCTTGTCGAGGCCGAACGCCTCGACGAGCCGCATGGTGAGCGCGAGGCGCACCGGGTCCATCGGGTGGCCGGGACCGAAGTTGTAGCCGGTCACCTTCTCGTCCCACATCAGCCATGCTTCACCGCTCATGACGGCTACCGTATCGGGCACGGGTCATCGGGGAGCAAGCCGGAACACGCACGGGCGGGGGGATGGGGCTGCCGGCAGGCGGTGGAGGCGCCCGGGTGTGTGC
>NZ_JAQKPV010000049.1 GCF_028200735.1 Streptomyces sp. ACA25 | reverse complement strand
CGACCGGGCCAGGTCGACGGGACGTACCGTGTCGTCCCGGTCCAGGAGAGCGAGCAGACGCTTTGCCTGCCCGGCGAGCGCACGCGACGAGTGTGCCGAAACCGTGATCAGCACGGGGTGCGCCGGTTCGGGGCCCGCTGCGGGCTCGGCCTGCTCCGGGGCCTGTTCGATGATCGTGTGCGCGTTGGTGCCGCTGACCCCGAAGGATGACACAGCAGCGCGCCGGGGCCTGCCGCGCTGTGGCCACGGCTGGGTCTCGGTCAGCAGTTCGACAGCGCCCGCGGACCAGTCGACGTGCGGGGTCGGCTCAGAAACATGCAGGGTACGCGGCAACACACCGTGCCGCATGGCCTCGACCATCTTGATGACGCCCGCAACACCGGCCGCAGCCTGGGTGTGGCCGATGTTCGATTTCAACGAGCCCAGCCGCAAGGGCTCGTCCCGGCCTTGGCCGTAGGTGGCCAGCAGTGCCTGTGCCTCGATCGGGTCACCCAGCTTCGTTCCCGTACCGTGCGCCTCCACCGCGTCCACCCCGGACGCCTCCAGGCCCGCGGACGCCAGGGCCGCCCGGATCACCCGCTGCTGCGACGGGCCGTTCGGCGCCGTCAAACCGTTCGACGCCCCGTCCTGGTTCACCGCGGATCCACGCACCACCGCCAGCACCCGATGGCCGTGGCGGAGCGCGTCGGAGAGCCGTTCGACGAGAAGCATGCCGACGCCCTCGGACCAGCCGGTGCCGTCCGCGTCCGCCGAGAACGACTTGCAGCGGCCGTCGGCGGACAGGCCGCGCTGGCGGGAGAACTCGGTGAAGATCGCCGGGCTCGCCATGACGCTGACGCCACCCGCCAGCGCCATCGAGCATTCGCCCGCCCGCAGCGACTGGGCAGCCAGGTGCAGCGCCACCAGGGAGGAGGAACAGGCGGTGTCGACGGTGACGGCCGGGCCCTCCAGCCCGAAGGTGTAGGCCAGGCGTCCTGAAGCGACGCTGGTGGAGCTGCCGGTCAGGAAATGCCCTTCCACGCCTTCCGGCAGCCGCACGCCGACTCCGTAGCCGGACGATGCGGCCCCGACGAACACGCCGGCCTGGTTGCCGCGCAACGTGGTCGGGTCGATGCCGGCGCGTTCGAAGGTCTCCCACGCGGCTTCCAGCAGCAATCGCTGCTGCGGGTCCATCGCCACCGCCTCGCGCGGTGAGATGTCGAACAGGCCGGCGTCGAATCCGGCGGCATCGGAAAGGAAGCCGCCGGCTCTGGTGTAGGTGGTGCCGACGCGGTCAGCGTCGGGGTCGTACAGGGAGGCCAGGTCCCAGCCTCGGTCAGCGGGAAAGGGTCCGGTCGCGTCGGCCTCCTCGGTGACCAGGCGCCACAGGTCCTCAGGCGAGGATATTCCGCCGGGGTAGCGGCAGGCCATGCCGACGATGGCGAGCGGCTCGTCGGTGGGCGCCGCCACCCGGTCGGTGGTGGTTCCCTGGCCGCCTGCCAGCAGTTCGCGCAGATGAGCGGACAAAGCGGCGGGGGTGGGGAAGTCGAACACCAGGGTGGCGGGGAGCCGCAGGCCGGTGGCCGCGTTGACCCGGTTGCGCAGTTCGACCGACGTCAGCGAGTCGAATCCCAGTTCCTTGAACACCCGGGTCGGCTCGACCGCATCCACGCTGGAGTGGCCGAGAACGGCCGCTACCTCGGCCTGGACAAGGCCTGTGAGCAGGCGGTCCTGTTCGGCGGGACGGAGCGCGGCGAGACGTTCGGCCATTCCGGACCCGCCGGTGACGGTGCCCGCGATCCGGCGGACGGGAGCGCGCACCAAACCGCGCAGCAGTGCGGGGACGGGCCGCCGGGTGCGGGCGGTCGCCGGATCGAACCGCACAGGGAGCAGGTGGGCAAGCCCTGTACGTCCGGCTGCGTCGAACAGTTCGAGGCCCTGTTCGGCGGAGAGCGCGCCACCGATGCGGGTGGCGCGGGCCAGGTCCGTGGCGTCGAGGTTGCCGCTGATGGCACTGGTCTCCGCCCACAACCCCCAGGAGAGCGCCGTCGCCGCAAGGCCGCGGGCGCGACGGTACTGCGCCAGTCCTTCGAGGAAGGCATTGGCGGCCGCGTAATTGCCCTGCCCCGGCGAACCGAACGTCGAGGACGCGGAGGAGAACATCACGAACATCGCCAGATCACAGTCAGCCGTCAACTCGTGCAGGTTGACCGCCGCATCTGCCTTGGGCCTCAGTACAGCTGCCACCCGGTCGGGAGTGAG
>NZ_JAQKPV010000048.1 GCF_028200735.1 Streptomyces sp. ACA25 | reverse complement strand
CTCCAGCACCACGCCGGCCACCGGTGCCTACAGCACCTTCCACATCCACGCTGATCTCACACGACGCCTGCAGACAACCGCCTCGAACAATGACACGACCCTCTACATGGTGCTGCAGGCCGCACTTGCCGCGCTCCTGACCCGCCTCGGTGCTGGTACCGACATCCCCCTCGGCACCGCCGTGGCCGGACGCGGCGACGCCGGACTCGACGATCTCGTCGGCTTCTTCGTCAACACTTTGGTCCTGCGCACCGACACCTCCGGTGACCCCTCGTTCACCGAACTCCTCGCCCGAACCCGGACCACCGACGTCAACGCGCTCTCCCACCAGGACATCCCCTTCGAACGCGTCGTCGAAGCCGTCAACCCCGTCCGCGCCGCAAACCGCCACCCCCTCTTCCAGGTGATGCTCACCCTGCAGAACAACCAGGAAGCCACCTTCACCCTCCCCGGAACCGAACTCACCACCCATAACCCAACTGACGCCCTCACCGACACAACCGCGAAATTCGATTTGACGTTCACTGTGACGGAGACTGATGGAGGTCTGTCCGGAGCGGTCGAGTACAACACCCAACTGTTCGACCCGGAAACCATCCAGCGGATCACCAGACAATGGATCCGGCTCCTCGACGACGTCACCGCACACCCACACCGCCCCATCGGGCAGGCAGACATCATCGGCGAAGCAGAACGCACCCGTCTCCTCACCGCATGGACAGGACCACCCCGCCAGGCAGCTGACTCCGACGTCATCACCCTCTTCGAGGAACAAGCAGCCCGGACCCCGAACGCAACCGCCGTGTCCTGGAACAACGGAGAACTCACCTACACGGAACTCAACGCGTGCGCCGATCGCCTGGCCTCTCGACTTGCCGCCGCAGGAGCCGAACCTGAGTCTCCCGTAGCCCTTGATCTGAAACGATCACCCCGTGTCATCGTAGCGATCCTGGCCATTCTCAAAACCGGCGCCCACTACCTGCCACTCCCGGACGCCTTCCCCAACGACCTGAAGAAATGGGTCCTGCAACAGAACGACACCCAAACTCTCCTGACCGACGCCACCACCGCGTCACCCATGGAACTCAACAACGTCGTCCAGACAGTCATCAACATCGACGACTGCCTCGAACCCGATCCCACCACCCCACCCCACAGAGCCACCCTCCATCCTGATCAACTCGCCTACATCATGTATACCTCGGGCTCCAGTGGAACCCCCAAAGGCGTCGCTGTCACTCACCGGTCAATCGCCGCATTCGCTACCGACTCACATTGGCTCGACCACCACACCCAACGCGTCCTCATGCATTCCCCGCACTCCTTCGACCCATCTGTCTACGAACTCTGGGTCCCCCTCCTCTCCGGCGGCAACGTCATCCTCGCACCCCCCGGCCCCCTCGACATTCCCGAAATCGGCCGGCTCATCCGCACCCACAACATCACCTCGGCCGTATTCACCGCCGCACTCTTCAACATCCTGGCCGAGGAAGCCACCGACGACCTCGGACACATCAACCTCGCCTGGTCAGGCGGCGACATCATCTCCGAATCCGCCACCCGCAAACTCCTCGAAGCCCACCCCCACACCCAACTCGCGAACGCCTACGGCGCCACCGAAGCCACCGTCATCTCCACCTGGCACCCCATCAACAACAGTCCACACACCAGCCCGATCCCCATCGGCCACCCCATGGAAGGCACCCGCCTCTACCTCCTCGACGCCTGGCTCCAACCCGCCCCACCCGGAACACCCGCCGAAATCTACCTCGCCGGATCCGGACTCGCCCGCGGATACACCAAACAACCAGCCCTCACCGCTGAACGATTCATCGCCGACCCCTACAACCCCGGCCAACGCATGTACCGCACCGGCGACCTCGGCCGCTGGACCCAGCACAACACCCTCGAATTCGCCGGACGCGTCGACCAGCAAATCAAAATCCGTGGCCACCGCGTCGAACCAGCCGAAATCGAAGCCGTCCTCGAACAACACCACACCATCACCCAAGCCGCAGTCATCCCACGCGAAGACCGCCCCGGAGACCGCCGCCTCATCGCCTACCTCGTCAGAACACACCAACACACCACCACACCAACCGAAACCGAAAACCTCACACACACCCTCCGCCAACGCCTCCCCGACCACATGATCCCCACCGCCTACATCAACCTCGAAAAACTCCCCCTCACCACCAACGGCAAACTCGACCACCGCGCCCTCCCCGCACCCCAACACCACCACACCACCACCGGACGCCAACCACGCAACCAACGAGAACAACAACTCTGCGACCTCTTCGCCGACATCCTCGGAACACCAGAAGTCGGAATCGACGACGACTTCTTCGCCCTCGGCGGCCACTCACTCCTCGCCACCCGCCTCATCGCCCGCATCCGCGCCGAACTCAACCTCGAACTCACCATCCAAAACCTCTTCACCACACCCACC
>NZ_JAQKPV010000047.1 GCF_028200735.1 Streptomyces sp. ACA25 | reverse complement strand
AGATCACCGTCCCTGGCCGTGCCCAGAACGATGCCGGGCGCGGATTTTCCTTCGGCCAGCGCCGCCAGCGCGTTGCGCTGATCCGTCAGGAGGACCGCCCGCCGGTCCAGCATGGCCCGGGTCGTCGCGAGTGAATGGCCGAGATCGAGATCAGAGGCGTCGGGCAACTCCGCGTGCAGGCGGTGCGCCTGCGCACGCAGCGCCTCGTCGTCCCGGGCCGACAGGAGCCATGGCAGTACCGCAGGAACCGGCCGGTCGGCCGGGGGCGCGGCTTCGGCCTCGGCCGACGGGACCGGAGCCTCCTCGAGGATGACATGAGCGTTGGTGCCGCTCACCCCGAACGACGACACGCCGGCACGGCGGGCCCGGGCGACCGCAGGCCACTCGCGTTCCTCGGTGAGCAGAGACACCGCGCCGCGCTGCCAGGCCACGTGCGGGCTCGGCGCGTCGACGTGCAGAGTGCGAGGCAGCACGCCGTGCTGCAGCGCCATGATCGTCTTGATGACGCCCGCGACTCCGGAGGTGGCCTGGGTGTGGCCGATGTTCGACTTCAGGGACCCGAGCCACAGCGGCTCCTCGCGGTCCTGGCCGTAGGTGGCCAGCAGCGCCTGCGCCTCGATCGGATCGCCCAGCCGGGTGCCCGTACCGTGGCCCTCCACGGCGTCGACGTCGGAGGGCTCCAGGCCCGCCCCTTCCAGGGCTGCCCGGATCACCCGCTGCTGCGACGGACCGTTCGGTGCGGTGAGGCCGTTGGACGCGCCGTCCTGGTTGACCGCGGACCCACGGATGACCGCCAGGACGTCGTGCCCGCTGGCCACGGCGTCGGACAGCCGTTCCACCAGTAGCACCGCGACACCCTCGGACCA
Organism: Streptomyces sp. ACA25; assembly: GCF_028200735.1. GTDB lineage: Bacteria > Actinomycetota > Actinomycetes > Streptomycetales > Streptomycetaceae > Streptomyces. Next base: position 1,649 of record NZ_JAQKPV010000047.1, on the reverse strand, counting down.
GCCGGTGCCATCGGCGGAAGCCGCGTAGGACTTGCATCGGCCGTCACCGGCCAGCCCGTTCTGCCTGGCGAACGCCTCGAAGGCTACGGGTGCAGGCATGACGGTCACGCCGCCCGCGAGAGCGAGTGAGCACTCCCCCGCGCGCAGCGCCTGCACGGCTTGGTGCAGCGCCACGAGGGAGGAGGAACACGCCGTGTCCACGGTCACCGACGGCCCTTCCAGACCGAGGGTGTAGGACACACGACCGGCAATGACGCTGTCTGCGGTGCCGGTCAGCAAGTGCCCGGCGGCCTCTTCGGGTATCTGCGCCCCGCTCGCGTATCCCGAGTGGGACGCGCCTGCGAACACCCCGGTTCGGCTGTTCCGCAAGGTGTCGGGAGCGATGCCCGCCCGTTCCACGGTTTCCCAGCACGCCTCCAGCAGCAGACGCTGCTGCGGATCCATCGCGAGCGCCTCACGCGGCGAGATGCCGAACAGGTCCGCGTCGAAGTCGGTGGCGTCCGGAACGAATCCACCCAGCCGCGCATATCCGACATCGCCGGTGAGGTCCCAGCCCCGGTCCGCGGGGAAGGCGGTGATGCCGTCGCCTCCCGATCGGACCAGATCCCACAGGTCCTCGGGCGAGGCGACGCCGCCGGGCAGCCGGCAGCTCATGCCGATCACCGCGATGGGTTCGCGGGCGGCTTCGATCAGTTCGCGATTGCGCCTGCGCAGCCGTTCTGCCTCCTTGAGGGAGGTACGCAATGCCTCGACGACCTGCTGCTCGCGGGTGCTCATGACTGGGCTCCAAAAGAGGTGGACACGGCTCACGCGTCCGGGTTCTCGAAAGCGGTCTGAATCAGGGAGTCGACATCCATCAGGTCGATGTCGGGGCTGTCGGCATCGTCCGCCGGGCGTGCCTCTGCGAGGTCCGAAGCGGAAGCGACCGGGGAGTCGCCGCTGTGGCCCGCCGTGGTGTCGGCGGGACCGGTGTCCGTCAGCGACAGCAGCACGTCGAGGAGACCCGCCGCTCGCAGGCGAGCCGGTGACAGGGAGGCGAGGGCACGGCGCACCGTTTCGTCCTCGTCACCGGCTGTGGCGGGCTCCTCCACCGACTTGGCGGCTTCAGCGACGATCTCTTCCGCCAGGTGTCCGGACAGCGCGACGGGTGTCGGGTAGTCGAAGATCATCGCGGTCGGCAGATCCAGGCCCGTGGCCGCCGCGATCCGGGTACGCATCTCCACGGCGGTGAGCGAGTCGAAGCCCAGGTCGGCGAAGCCTCCGCGGGCGGGCACCGTCTCACCGGCTGGGTGGCCGAGCACCTCCGCGGCTTGTTTGCGCACCAGGTCGAGCAGCGCCCGTGCCCGACGGGACGGGGAGAGCTCTGCGAGACCCGTGGCGAATTCCGTCAGCCCTTCCTGGCCGGCCGCGCCCGCCGGGGGCAGGCCCGCACGGTCCGCCTCGGGAAGGGCGGTGAACAGCGGGCTGCGCCGGGTGCTGGTGAACGAGGGGAGGAAGAGATCCCAGTCGACATCGGCGACAGTGAGACAGGTGACTCCCGCGTCGACCGCGTCGGCCAGGGCCTGCACGCCCCGTTCGGGGTCCATGGCGCCCAAGCCCCGCCGGGTGAAATAGTCCTCGGTTGTCCTTTCCGGGTCGTCTCCGGCCGG
>NZ_JAQKPV010000046.1 GCF_028200735.1 Streptomyces sp. ACA25 | reverse complement strand
TGCCGACGCCCTCGGACCAGCCGGTGCCGTCCGCCGCCGCGGCGAACGACCTGCAACGGCCGTCCGGGGCCAGCCCTCCCTGTTTGGTGAACTCGGCGAAGACAGCGGGGGAGGGAATGACCGTGACCCCGCCGGCGAGCGCAAGGTCGCACTCACCGTCCCGGAGGGCCCTGGTCGCCCAGTGCAGGGCGACCAGGGAAGATGAGCACGCTGTATCGACGGTGACCGCCGGGCCCTCCAGGCCCAGGGTGTAGGCGATCCGGCCGGACAGCACGCTGTTCGCGGTGCCGGTCAGCAGGTGGCCCTCCAGTTCGGCGGGCAGCGTCACCCCACTGCCGTAACCCGAGTTCGACGCGCCGACGAAGACTCCCGTGCGGCTGTCACGCAGTGAGGTCGGGTCGATTCCACCGCGTTCCAGGGTCTCCCAGGACGTCTCGAGAACCAGCCGCTGCTGCGGATCCATCGCCAGCGCCTCACGCGGCGAGATGCCGAAGAGACCCGCATCGAAGCGGGTCGCGTCCATGACGAAACCACCCGCCCGGGCGTAATCGACGTCGGAGTCCAGGTCCCAGCCCCGGTCGGCGGGGAAGGCACTGATGCCGTCGGCCCCGGAGGACACCAGCTCCCACAACTCCTCCGCCGAGGTCACCCCACCGGGGTAACGGCAGGCCATACCGACAATCGCGATCGGCTCGTCCTTCATGCGCCCCGGCACCGTGGTGGCCGTTTGCGCTCCGGACGTGTGGCCGGGCAAGCGGTCAAGGAGGTGCGCGGCGAGCGCGGTGACCGTCGGGTGGTCGAATGCGGCTGTCGCGGAGACGGTGAGCCCAGTGGCTTTGCCGATCCGATCGCGCAGGTCGATCGCCGCCAGCGAGTCGAAGCCCAGTTCCTTGAACGGTCTGCGCGCGTCGACGGCGGTCGGGTCGGCGTGACCGAGCGCGGCGGCTGCCTGCCCCCGAACCAGATGCGTCACCTCACGTTCACGGTCGGCCGCACCAAGTGCTGCGAGACGCGCCGCCCACGGGGAGGATCCGTCGCTGGGGAGGTCCGGCGCCAGCAGTGCGTCCCTCGCCTCGGGCAGGTCGGAGAAGAGAGCGCTGGGACGCACCGCGGTGAAGGGTGGGACGAACCGGGCCCAGTCGACGTCGGCGACCACCAAGGCGTCGTCGTTGTGATCCAGCGCCTGACCGAGCGCGACGAGCGCCCGATCGGTGGCCAGGGCCCGCAGCCCTCGGCGGCGCAGAGAGTCCGCTGCCGCGCCCGCGGCCATACCGGCTTCGGCCCACGGGCCCCAGGCGATCGACAGGGCAGGCAGGCTGAGCGCGCGGCGGTGGCCGGTCAGCGCATCAAGGTAGGCGTTCGCTGCAGCGTAAGCCGACTGACCGCCGCTTCCCCACACACCGGCCACCGAGGAGAACATCACGAAGGTGTCGACCCTGTCGGAGTCAGCCAGCAGATCGTGCAGGTTACGTGCCCCGACAGCCTTGGCCCTGACGACCTCGGCGTAGGCTGCCGGGTCCCCACCGGTCAGCGGAGTGGCCGTGTCAACGCCCGCGGCGTGGAAGACGGCCGTGACAGGGTGCTCGGCCAGCAACTCGGCGAGGGCGTCACGGTCGGCGACGTCGCAGGCGACGACTGTGACCCGGGCCCCTCGTTCGGTCAGACTCGCCGCCAGCTCGTCCGCGCCGGGCGCACCGCTGCCGCGTCTGCCCACGAGCACGAGGTCAGTGGCTCCTCGGCCGATGAGCCACCTGGCGACCTCCGCACCGAGCGCACCGGTACCACCGGTGATCAGCACGGGGCCGGTGGGCGACCATGTGCGCACGGGTGTCCTGGGCAACGGCGCACGGCGCAGCCTGCGGCAGAAGACACCGTTCGGGCGGACGGCCGTCTGGTCCTCGGTCCCGGTGAGCACCCGGGCGAGCCGGGCCCCGGTGCGGTCGTCGAGCGTCTCGGGCAGGTCGACGAGCCCACCCCAAGCGCGTGGGATCTCCAGAGCGGCCACCCTGCCCAGACCCCACACCTCGGCGAGCTCAGGTGCGGTGACCCGCTCGGCACGCCCCACAGCGACCGCGCCCCGTGTGACAGCCCAGAGAGGGATGTCGCTCTCCGTGCGGCCGGCGATCAAGCGGAGGAGGCCAGGAGCATCGAGCAACGCGAGGACACCGGCCGCGTCCGCCGGCACTGCCGCTCCCGGGTCGATCTCGACAACTTCCGCTCCCGCGGCGGTCAGCGCCGACACCACGTCGGGCGCCGGCGTACCGGCCACGACGGCCCACGTACCGGTGAGCGCGGCGCTCTCGGCGACCGCGGGTGCGGGCTCCCACGCAACGCGGTAGCGCCAGGAGTCGAGCTCGGTGCGCTCACGGCGGTCCTGGCGCCACGTGCTCAGCGGGGGCAGCAGAGTGTCCGCCTGGCCCGGGGTCAGCTGAAGCACCTCGGCAAATGTCTCGGCATCGCCGGCTTCGACGGCGGTCCAGAACTCAGCGTCCTCGCCATGTTCCCGGCCGCCCGACGCCTGCCAGTACCGCGTGCGCTGGAAGGGATAGGTGGGCAGGTCGACCCGTCTGCCCTCGCCGATCACCGTGGCCCAGTCGACGGTCGTACCACGAGTGTGGGCTCGGCCGACGGCACGCAGCAGGCTTTCGGTCTCG
>NZ_JAQKPV010000045.1 GCF_028200735.1 Streptomyces sp. ACA25 | reverse complement strand
CTGGGTCCGCCAGGTCCGCGAACCCGTCCGCTTCGCCGGCGCCCTCACCGTCGCGCGGCAGGAGCACGGTGCCACCCGCTTCCTGGAACTCGGCCCCGACGGCACACTGTCCGCCCTCACCCACGGCACCACGGACGACGTCGTTGCCGTACCTGCACTGCGTGCCGGTCACAGGGAGACCGAGGCGCTCGGGGACGCGGTCACCCGCCTGCACGTGCGCGGCGTCGTCGTCGACTGGACGGCTGTCCTCGGCACGTCGGCGGAGTGGATCGACCTGCCGACCTACGCTTTCCAGCGCGAACGGTACTGGCTGGAGCCCACACCTCCGACGGCCGGGCAATCCGAAGCATTCTGGTCGGCGGTGGAAGCGGACGATCTCGACGGTCTGCCCGTCACCGCTGATGAGCGTGCGGCGCTCGACGCCGCGCTTCCCGTGCTCGCCGAGCTGCGCCGCAACCACGACGACCGGGCATCCGCTGACGCCTGGCGATACCGTGTCGCCTGGGAACCGCTGCCCGACAGCGCCGCCGCCCCGGCCGGCACCTGGCTGGTCGTCACCCCCGACGGTGAGACGGATCCCGACGTGCGGGCTGCCCTGGACGGTGCCTCTCTGGTTCCGATCGCCGTGGCAGGGCACGACCGGGTGGGTCTGGCCGACGTGCTGCGCACGGTGGCCGGAGGCGTCACGGGCGTCCTCGCAATGCTGCCGGCCGAGGGTGTGCTGAGCCTCGTACAGGCACTCGGCGACGCCGGGATACCCGCGCCCCTGTGGTGCGCCACCCGGGAGGCTGTCGCCGTCAACCGGTCCGAACGGCCCGCCGACCCGGCCGCCGCAGCGGTCTGGGGGCTTGGCCGGGTCATCGCGCTCGAACTGCCCGAGCGGTGGGGAGGTCTCATCGACCTGCCCGCCAGGCTCGACCTCCACGCGGGGCGGCGTCTTGCCGGAACCCTCCTCGGAACGACGGAGGACCAGGTGGCCGTACGTGCCGAGGCGAGCTACGGCCGCAGGCTGCGGCACGCGCCGGTGGACAGCCGGCCCACTCGCTCCTGGACTCCGGACGGGCCGGTGCTGATCACCGGCGCCACCGGTGCCGTCGGCTCGCACGTCGCCCGCTGGCTCGCCGGCCGGGGTGCCACCGAACTCGTCCTGGCAAGCCGCAGGGGACCGCAGGCGCCCGGCGCGGCCGAGCTCGAAGCTGAACTGACCGCCCTCGGTGTCACCACCCATCTCAAGGCCTGTGACATGGCCGACCGTGACGCTGTCGCCCGCCTGCTCGACGAACACCCCGTGACCGCGGTGTTCCACGCCGCGGGGCTGATCGACGACGGTGTGGTCGACGCGGTGACCCCCGACCGGCTGGCGGCCGTGCTGCGCGCAAAGGCCGAGTCAGCGCGGGTACTCGACGACCTGCTCGGCGACGTCGGCGAGTTCGTCCTGTTCTCCTCGTTCGCGGGCACCGTCGGCAGCGCTGGGCAGGGCAACTACGCCGCCGCCAACGCTCAGCTCGACGCCCTCGTCGAACGACGCCGAGCCGACGGCCTTTCCGGTACTTCTGTGGCCTGGGGGCCATGGGCCGGAGCCGGCATGGCCGCTGACGGCCCGGTCGCTGAGCGACTGCGACGGAGCGGCCTCGTCGCGCTGGAACCGGTGCGTGCCCTGACCGCACTCGGCCGGGCACTCGACCTGCGGGACCGGTGTGTGCTGGTCGCCGATGTCGACTGGGCGCGGTTCGTCCCCGGCTTCGCGGCCGCCCGGCCCACCGTGCTCTTCACCGACCTGCCCGAGGCCCCCCGCCCGAGCGCGCCGGTCACACTCGCCCCCGGCGAGGTACTCGGTGTCGTGTGCTCCCGTGCCGCCGAAACACTCGGCCACACCTCCGCTGCGGCGATCGACCCCCACCTCGCGTTCCGGGATCTCGGCGTCGACTCGCTGACCGCACTGGAACTGCGGAACGCACTAGCCTCCGATACCGGGCTCCGTCTACCCGTGAGCCTGGTGTTCGACTTCCCCACCCCTGCCGCCCTGGCAGCGCACCTGCGTGACCTGCTCGGCGGTGAACGGGCCGAGGCCGAGGGGGCGCGGTCGCCGGCCGTGACCGTTCCGGCGGACGAACCGATCGCCATCGTCGGCATGAGCTGCCGTTTCCCCGGCGGGGTCGACTCCCCGGAGGACCTGTGGCGGGTGGTCACGGAAGGGACCGATGCCATCGGCCCGTTCCCCGTCGACCGGGGCTGGGACCTGGCCTCCCTGTATGAGCCCGACAGCCGGCGCCCCGGTACCACCTACGCCCGGGAGGGCGGCTTCCTCACCGGCGCTGCCGAGTTCGACGCCGAACTGTTCGGCATCTCACCGCGTGAGGCACTGGCGATGGACCCGCAGCAGCGGCTGCTGCTCGAGAGTGTCTGGGAAGCTGTCGAGGGAGCAGGCATCGACCCGCACTCCCTGCGCGGTACCTCCACCGGAGTGTTCGCCGGCACCAACGGCCAGGACTACGCGACGCTCCTGTTCGACGGCGGGGCGGAGGCGTCCGAGGTGGAAGGCCACGTGGGCACCGGCAATGCCGCCAGCGTGCTCTCCGGCCGCGTCGCCTACGCATTCGGTCTGGAAGGCCCCGCGGTCACCGTTGACACGGCCTGTTCGTCCTCCCTGGTTGCCCTGCACTGGGCTGTCCAGTCCCTGCGCAGCGGCGACTGCACCCTGGCGGTCGCCGGCGGGGTGACCGTGATGGCCACACCGGGCGCGTTCATCGAGTTCGGCCGCCAGCGGGGTCTGGCCGCCGACGGCCGGTGCAAGGCCTTCGGTGCCTCGGCCGACGGGACCGGCTGGGGCGAGGGTGTGGGGGTGCTGCTCG
>NZ_JAQKPV010000044.1 GCF_028200735.1 Streptomyces sp. ACA25 | reverse complement strand
CGGCCTCGGGTGACCCGGCCACCCCGGAGTACTGGGTCCGGCAGGTCCGTGAACCCGTCCGCTTCGCCGACGCCCTCACCACAGCCGACGTCGCCACCGCCCTCGAGATCGGCCCGACCGCGGTGCTCAGTGCCTTTGCGGCTGAGGTCAACGATGTGCGGGCGGTGCCCGCCCTTCGCACCGGGCATGACGACCTCGAAAGCGTGTTGTCCGGCATCTCCCACCTGCACACCCGCGGCGTCCCCGCGGACCTCGCGGGCCTCGCCGCAGGCGGACGCCACGTCGACCTGCCCGCCTACGCCTTCCAGCACGAGCGGTACTGGCTCGACACCAGCCCGGCCACGGCGGTCACCGATCCGGCCGAGGAACAGTTCTGGGCAGCTGTCGACGCCGCCGACCACGGCGCCGTCGCCACCGCTCTGAACCTGAGCGACAGCGCCGGCCTCGACACGGTGCTCCCTGCCCTGACAGCCTGGCGCCGCGAACGCCGCCGGCGCTCCCTCGTGGACTCCTGGCGGTACCGGATCGCCTGGACTCCGCTGAGCACCCTGCCAGAGGCCGTACTCACCGGCACCTGGTTGCTCCTTGGCCCGTCCCGGCCCGACGTCGCCGCCGCTGTGCGCGATGCGGGCGCCGACGTGGTGGAGCTCGACGCCGCCGACATGCGGCCCGAGATCCTCCGTGACCATGCCCCAGCCGGGGTCTTGGTGCTGCTGCCCGAAGTCACCGGGCTCGTTGCCCTCCTGCACGCGCTCGACACCGCCGGGATCACCGCGCCCCGCTGGGTCGTCACCCGGGGCGCGGTCTCCACCGGACGCGCCGACCGACTCACCGACCCGGAGGCGGCCCAGGTCTGGGGTCTGGGCCGGGTCGCCGCCCTGGAGCACCCCGAGCGCTGGGGCGGTCTCATCGACCTGCCCGGGACGCTCACCCAACGCACGGGAATGCGACTTGCCGCCGTTCTGGCTGGTGCCGGGGCGGAGGACCAGCTCGCGATCCGGGATGCCGGAGTCTTCGCACGTCGGCTCCGTCACGCCGTCCCCGAGCCGGCCACCGCGCCGTGGTGCCCACAGGGCACCGTGCTGATCACCGGTGGAACCGGAGCGCTCGGCTCCCACCTCGCCCGCACACTTGCCGGACGCGGTGTGCCGAACCTGATACTGACCAGCCGCCGGGGACCCGACGCGCCCGGCGCCGCCGAACTGCTGGCGGAGCTGACTTCCTCCGGTGGCAGCGCCTCCATCGTGGCCTGCGATGTCGCCGACCGCGATGCCCTCGCCGCCCTGCTTGCCGAGATCCCCGCCGAGCACCCGCTCACCGCCGTGGTGCACGCCGCAGGCGTCACTGACGACGTGGACCTCAGCGACCTGAGCCCCGAGCGGCTGGCCACCGTTCTGCGGGCCAAGGCCGACGCAGCCCGTGCCCTCGACGAGCTCACCGACGGGCTCAGCGCCTTCGTCACCTACTCCTCGATCGCCGGTGTCTGGGGCAGCGGCGGCCAGGCGAGCTACGCCGCAGCCAACGCCTACCTCGACGCACTTGCCGAACACCGCCGTGCCCGAGGCATGGCCGCCACTTCTGTGGCCTGGGGGCCCTGGGCGAAGGCGGGCATGGCCGCGAGCGACGAGGCCGCCGACCACCTGCGCCGCCGCGGGCTGCGCGCGCTCGATCCCGCGCTCGCCGTCGTCGCGCTCGACCAGGCCGTCGCAGCCGACAGCCCGTGTCTGACCATTGCCGATGTCGACTGGGAGCGGTTCGCCGCCACCTTCACGGCGACCCGGCCCAGTCCGCTGCTGGCCGAGCTGCCCGAGGTGCGGGACCGGGCGCGGACCACGCCCACCTCCGGGTCCGGACTGCGCGAGCAGCTCGCGGAGTTGCATGCCGCTGAACGTGACCGCGTACTGCTCGACCTGGTGGTCGCCGCCGTCGCCGCAGTCCTCGGCCACCGCGACCGGGCCGCCGTGGATCCCGGCACCGCATTCACCGACCTCGGCCTCGACTCGCTGACCGCGGTCGAACTGCGCAACCGTCTCACCGGGGCCACTGGCCTTCCGTTGCCGACGACTCTGGTGTTCGACCATCCCACCGCCACCGCGCTGGCCGCCTTCCTCCGCACAGAGCTTCTCGGCGACCTCACAACGGAACCGGCCCCATCCCTCTCCGCGACCATGGCCACCGACGAGCCCGTCGCCATCGTGGGCATGAGCACCAGGCTGCCCGGCGGAGTCCGCTCGCCCGAGGACCTGTGGCGACTCGTCTCCGAAGGAGTGGACGGCATCTCGGCGTTCCCCACCGACCGGGGCTGGGACATCGAGGGAGCCGACTACACGACCGAGGGCGGATTTCTGCCCGATGCCGCTGAATTCGATGCAGAACTCTTCGGCATCTCGCCGCGCGAGGCACTGGCGATGGACCCCCAGCAGCGGCTGCTGCTCGAATCTGTCTGGGAGCTCCTCGAGCGTGCGGGCATCGACCCGACCTCCCTCCGGGGCAGTAGCGCGGGGGTCTTCGTCGGCGCGTCGAACACCGGGTACGGCCTTGGCACGGCACAGCCCGAGGAGGTCACCGGCCACCTGCTGACCGGCACCTCCAACAGCGTCATCTCCGGGCGGGTCGCTTACACCTTCGGGTTGGAAGGTCCGGCGCTCACTGTCGACACAGCCTGCTCGTCGTCGTTGGTCGCCCTGCACCTGGCCGCTCAGGCACTGCGCACCGGCGAATGTGACATGGCGATCGCGGGAGGCGTCGCCGTGATGCCGACCCAGGCAGGGTTCACCGAGTTCGCCAGGCAGGACGGCCTCGCGGGTGACGGCCGATGCAAGTCGTTCTCGGCCTCCGCCGATGGCACCGGCTGGTCCGAGGGTGTCGCGGTGCTGCTGGTC
>NZ_JAQKPV010000043.1 GCF_028200735.1 Streptomyces sp. ACA25 | reverse complement strand
CACGGCAATCGTTGCGGTGACGTGACTCACAGAGGTACCGAGCACCCCACCAATTCTGATGGCTCACTGGTTAGTTGCGCCGCGGCCCGGTTGCTCGGCCATGGAGGCGTACGGCTGGTCGCGCAGGTCGCCCAGGTCAGCGAAATAACCCTCCGTAGCGGCGTGTTCGAGCTCGAGACCGGGGTCGACCCGTTGCCCGAGGGACAGGTCCGGCAGCACGGAGACGGGCGACTGCCCGCCGAGGTCGTGCATCCGGCACTGGTTCCCGCGCTGATGGCACTGGTTGAGCCGGACGAGCGTGGGGGACCCGATGTCGCCGCTACGGTGGACGACGAAGTCGCTGTGGACGCAGAAGAAGGAACAGATCGGGCAGCTGCCGGCGGCCGGAAGGGAATGGCGGCCTGCCGGGAAGCCCGTCGAGGTCGAGGACCACAGCTTATTCGCCAGCCCGCTCGTGGAGTCCGTGATCCAGTACGGAATCTACGACATGGCCGCGAACACCGGCTGGGTGAACGTCGGCACCGAACACAACACCTCCACGCTCACGGCGTCCTCGATCCGCCGCTGGTGGCAGGCGCGCGGGCAGCGCAATTACCCCGAGGCGTCCCGGCTGCTGATCACCGCCGACGTGGGCGGATCCAACAGCTACCGCTACCGGGTATGGAAGGCCGAACTCGCCTCGTTCGCCGTCGAGGCCGGCCTGACCCTCACCGTCTGCCACTTCCCGCCCGGCACGTCGAAGTGGAACAAGACCGAGCATCGGCTGTTCAGGCCCGGGCCGAACAAACCACTACGACCTGCGCGGCGGCCGGCGCGTTGCCACCACCGGACGCAGTCCCCTACGCCGCCGCGATCGAACTACGCCGTCACCGCCAGCGCGGCGGCAGACGACAACTGGGTACCACCAACGCGATCGAGTCGCTGAACGCACGCTACCGGCGAGCGGCCCAAGCCTGCGGGCACTTCCCAATGAGACCGCCGCCCTCCCACGCTTCTCTACCTCGCCCCCCTCGCCCCTGTACCCCACCGGCCGCGGTCGTCGGCGCTGGAACGACCACTTGAAGACCGCCCTCACGGCGGACCTCGTACTCGTCCTAGCCACACTCGTTCTTCGCGGCGTGGAAACGCTCCTCGATCGCCCACCGGGTGCCGGCGATCCGCACCAACTTCTCGACGGTGGTGCCGTCGGGCGCGTAGGTCCATCCGGTGATCCGCCGAACGTGTCGGGCAGCAGCCGCCACGCACACCCGCTGGTAAGTACGTACACCACCGCCGCGAACGCCTGTCGCTCATGCACAGGAGCCGTCCTCACCGTGCTTCCGAGGGGTGAACTCCGGCAGCAGAGGCTCCACCAGAACCCACAGAGCATCAGGATTCAGACGAGAAGAGGGATCACCGGCCACGGACAGCATCATGCCCGATGCCGCTCAGGCCATGTGAGACACGCTCTGAATCTTCGTACCCGAACTCAACCCCGCAACAGTCGCAAATCTGGCAGCTGGGCGTCTTCTCATCTTCCCCCCAGGGGGTCGTACTACAACAGGCCACAGAATCGGCAGTGCAATCTGGATGTCACTGGGTATTGAAGTAGTCCGGTTTCGTCGGGTACCCGTGAGATGCAGGGTCTGGCTTGAAGTACGTGCACGGAACCCCTGATGAGTCCATGACACCGAACCCGGAATGCCTCACCCGTTCAAAATCCACCCGTCCGAGAACTGCATCACCGTCCACAACCGCCCGAGACAGAACAGCAGGAGCAGGCTTCGTGCATCACGTGAACATCCAGGACCCTGCGAAGATCATCAAGATCACGAACCCCGTGACGGCCAGCACGCCGAGGAGCAGGAGTGCGACTACTCCACAGATCACCCACCAGGCCGCCCTTTGATATCGCCCCTCCTTCCGTATGAGGTCGTCATGTGTCTCGTTGCTATCGAAGCCACTCACCGTCGAACAAGCCTCCGCTCTCACCTGAAGGAGATACTCTCAGTCCACGTCATGGTGATGTGCACGTCTTTCTGCCCCTCTGGAAAAACCTGAAGGGCGGTATCAAAGACCCGCTGGAGGGCACCATTCGCGTTCCCGTCCCGATATCCACCCTCAACTGGTGAGCGCATCCCGGACTCCCGGTTGATCGTGTCGGTCAAAGTGAACTCAACCTGGGCGTAGCGGGAGGAATAACAGACTTCAGCTCAGCCTTCAACCCATAGGAGCCGAGGGATAGGCTCGACGGATTGAACGCCGAACCATCACCAGATTCGTACATGCCACTGTACGGGTAGAAGGGCGCGCCAGGGAATCCTCCAGCATCTGGTCGAGATTCGCCGCAGCCGAGAGATCCGACATCTTACGATCACAGCTTCTGGCCTCACCGACGTTCATTCCATATATGTCGTTCCGCAGGCGATCGCGCACCAGTTTCAGCCACCGCTGCTTTCACACCTCCCGCGTGAGCTCACCGTGATCACTGAAGGTCCAGTTCGACGGAGCCACGCCGATCGCCCAAGCGGCGATCACCGCATAAGTGTCAGGGTCCGCCGCCCCCTCACCAAGCATGGCCCCGCCGCCCTTTCGGTGGGCTGCCACCGCTAGCTGACGACCCGCGCTGCAACTGTTGGTCCCGCCGGCCTGCTGAGACGTCGTGGTACCGCCCCCGCCGGTACCTCCCGTGCCGACCTGTGCGAGCGCGGCTGGGGGGCGGTCGTCGCGGCGGGGGGTTCTCTTGTCTCCTCGGTAGAGGCAGCCGGTGTCGGAGCTGCTCTGGCAGAGGATGAGGCCGGTGGGGTCGGAAAAGGCCAGAGGGTTGTTGTTGGTTGGCAAAGCCGGTGGTTGGACTGTACGCCGTGGTTGCCGTGCGGCCGTCGCTGCGCGGGGTGCGCTGCGGGGTGCCGCTGCCGGTGACCGCGACGTCGGCGGCGAGGTCAGTCGCCGTCAGCAGTCGGCCGTAGGCGGGCCATCGACGCCCAGGGCGGCGCTGGCCTGCTCGGCCAGGAGCGCGA
>NZ_JAQKPV010000042.1 GCF_028200735.1 Streptomyces sp. ACA25 | reverse complement strand
CGCGAGCTCCGCCACCAACTCCGCCACCCCCGGCGCGGCCGAACCCGACCTGCTCGTCAGCACCAACTGCCCCGCACCCCGCCCCGCAAGCCACCGAGCAGCATGCCCACCCAACGCCCCCGTACCACCAGTGATCAGCACCGGCCCCGACGGCCGCCACAACCGGCCGGCTGCCGGAGCGGACAGCGGGGCACGCACGAGGCGGCGTGCCAGCACGCGCCCGGTCCGGAGAGCGAGTTGGTCCTCCTTGCCGCCCAGGACGGCCGCGACCAGGGCCGCGGTGGGGGGATCAGCGTCCGCGGGCAGGTCGATGAGCCCTCCCCAGCGTTCCGGGTGCTCCAGGGCCGCCACCCGTCCCAAGCCCCACACCTGCGCCTGCCCGGGGTCGGTCACCGGATCGGCGTCACCGGTGGACACCGCCCCCCGCGTCAGACACCACAGGGGCGCCCCGAGACCGGCCTGCACGGTCCGCAGGACGATCTCCGCGTCTCCGGACAGCAGCAGCACGCCATCAGCCGGGCCGGCCGCGGCCAGTTCGGCCGGGACACACTCGGTGACGTCGGCACCCCCCGCGCGGAGTGCGTCGGCCACGGCAGGCTCGGCGTCGCCCGGCTCCGCGGCAAGGAGCCAGCGTCCCTTCACCGGGGGCACCTGCCGGACCGGTGCCCAGTCGACGCGGTACCGCCAGTCGTCGACGGCGGCCCGGAGCTGCCGGTCACGCCGCCATGCGGCCAGGGCGGGCAGCACGTCCGCCAGAGCGACGTCGTCGTCGAGGCCCAGCGTGCCGGTGAGGGTGCTGACGTCCCCCGACTCGACCGCCGTCCAGAACTCTGCGTCGGCCTGGTCTCCCACGGCCGCGGGGCGCCCGGTTCCGGCCCCGTACTCGAGCCAGTACCGGGTGTGGTCGAAGGCATAGGTCGGCAGGGCCACGCGAGGGCCGGTGCCGAGCATCCGCTGCCAGTCCACGGCTGCGCCCCGGGTATGCGCGGCGGCCAGCGCGGTCAGGAGTGTCGTGGGCTCGTCACGACCGGGCCGGAGTGCGGGGGCCACGACGACGCCCTCGTCGACACGGTCGCGCACCAGTGCGGTGAGCGCGCCGTCGGGGCCGAGCTCCACACACGCGGTGACGTCCCGGTTCCGCAAAGCTGTGACAGCGTCCGCGAAGCGGACAGGCTCACGGATGTGCCGTACCCAGTACCCGGGGGTGGCCGGGTCACCCGTCGCGGTGGGGATGAGGGGAATCGTCGGTTCCCGGTAAGTCAGACTTTCGGCGATCGTGGCGAACTCCTCCAGCACGGGGTCCATCCGGTGGGAGTGGAACGCGTGGGAGACGACGAGCCGCTTGACCTTCCGGCCCTCGGCCCGCCAGCGTTCCTCGCACACGGCGATCGCCGCCTCATCACCGGACACCGTCAGGGCGGACGGACTGTTCACCGCCGCCAGATCCACGCCCTCCGGCAGGGTGATCTCACCCTCCGCCGCCTCCACGGCGAGCATCGCCCCGCCCGCAGGCAGGGCCTGCATGAGCCGGCCCCGCGCCGATACCAGGGTGCACGCGTCGTCCAGCGAGAGCACGCCGCCGGCGTGCGCAGCCGCCAGCTCACCGACCGAGTGGCCGACCAGGACGTCCGGCCGGATACCCCACGACTCGAGGAGCCGGAACACCGCCACCTGCAGGGCGAACAGACCCGGCTGGGCGTACTCGGTGCGGGTCAGCGCATCGTCGTCGCCGAACACCACCTCGCGGAGCGGTCGGGCCACCTCGCGGTCGACCCGGGCGCAGACGGCGTCGAAGGCCTCGGCGAACGCCGGGAACGCCGTGTAGAGCTCCCGGCCCATGCCCGCACGCTGCGAGCCCTGGCCGGTGAACAGGAACGCGGTGCCGCCGGGGCCTGCGGCACCGGTCACGGAGCCCGGTCCGCCTTCGACGATCTCGCGCAGCCCTGCGAGCAGCGCGTCGCGGTTCGCGCCGACCACCGCGGCCCGGTGCGTGAGGTGCGCACGCGAGGCGACCAAGGAGCGGGCAATGTCGAGGGCCGTCGTCTCGGGGTTCGCCTCCGCGAAGGACAGCAGCCGCTCGGCCTGTCCGCGCAGCGCGGTCGCCGAACCCGCCGAGACCAGCCACGGGAGCGGGGTGGGTCCCTGCGGGGAAGCGGCAGGGCTTCCGGAAGGCACGGGCGGGGCCGGCGGAGCCTCCAACACGACATGGGCATTGGTGCCGCTGATACCGAAGGCCGAAACTCCCGCTCTGCGCGGCTGCCCGGTGTCCGGCCACGGCCGCGCCTCGGTCAGGAGTTCCACGGCGCCCGCCGACCAGTCGACCTGCGGGGTGGGCTCATCGACGTGCAGGGTCCGGGGCAGCACCCCGTGCCGCATCGCCTCGACCATCTTGATCACACCGGCCACACCCGCCGCGGACTGCGCGTGGCCGAGGTTGGACTTCAGTGAGCCGAGCCGCAGCGGCTCCTCCCGGTCCTGTCCGTAGACGGCGAGCAGCGCCTGCGCCTCGATCGGGTCACCCAGCTTCGTGCCCGTACCGTGCGCCTCCACCACGTCGACCTGGGCACCGGTGAGCCGGGCGGCGGCAAGGGCGTCGCGGATGACCCGCTGCTGCGAAGGGCCGTTCGGCGCGGTCAGGCCGTTGGAAGCGCCGTCCTGGTTCACCGCCGATCCACGCACCACCGCCAGCACCTCGTGCCCGCGGGCCACCGCGTCGGAGAGCCGTTCGACGAGCAGCATGCCGACGCCCTCGGACCAGCCGGTGCCGTCCGCGTCCGCCGAGAACGCTTTGCACCGCCCATCGGCCGAGAGGCCCTTCTGCCTGCTGAAGCCGGTGATGATGTCGGGGGTGCCCATGACGGTGACGCCACCCGCCAGCGCCAGGTCGCACTCACCGTTGCGCAGCGCCTGCACCGCCAGGTGCAGGGCCACCAGCGACGACGAGCACGCCGTGTCCACCGTCATGGCGGGACCCTCCAGCCCGAAGGTGTAGGCGATGCGGCCGGAGGCAACGCTGCCGGAGGCACCGGTGAGCGAATGCGCCTCCAGTTCTTCGGTCACGTCGATGCCCATGCCGTAGCCCGAGGACATCAGGCCCACGAACACCCCCGCCGGGCTG
>NZ_JAQKPV010000041.1 GCF_028200735.1 Streptomyces sp. ACA25 | reverse complement strand
CTATCAGCCGTACTCGCCCGACGAAGTGCGGGAGGCGCTGCAGATCGGCCCGGACGCACCCATCATCGTCACCGACGCCCGGCACCGCGCGGAGGCCAAGAGCGCCCTCATCACCCTGGTGGAACACGCGCTTCTCGCCCGGCTGAGCTGAGGCGGACGGCACCCTCCGGAAATCCGGAAAACAACACAACGGCATGGGAGGGCCCGGAGTTCCCGGGTCCTCCCATGCCGTTGTGTTGTTGCACACGCCCTCTCCGGCTGTTTGATAACGGTTCGGCAGGCAATCCCCGGAAAGTGAGTACAGGCGGCGAGCGACTCGCTCCACTCTGCCCACCCATGACCGTGCATATATGCCCGAAAGGGAGTTATGCCCGTTTTCTTGTTGGCTGGTGGCCGGCCCTATCTCATGCCAGGGGGATTGGAAAGGTGTGCTGCAACGTGCTGAAATCCACTGAACTCCGCAGTAGCCACGGTCCACGGGCCGATGCCGAGAGGTGAGAGATCAGTGAGGCGCAGCAAGACAACTTCCCCGGCCGAGGGGGAGTCAGGGGGCCCCGGTACAGCCGGGCGGGGTAATTTCACCCCGCCGTCCGCCGTGTCCGCGCCTCCTGTCGAGGCCCCCGCGGAACCCGACGATTCCGGCAGCAGGTTCGCCGCCCGGAACTGGCGGGTGGCCACCAAACTGAACGCCATTCTGCTGATCCCGGTCCTGGTCGCCCTGGTGTTCGCCGGCCTCCGGGTCGGTACCCACTACGGCACCTGGCAGGAGGCGCAGGACGCGGAGCGCACCGCTCAGCTGGCGCGCTCCGCCTCCGCCTATGCGCACGCGCTGATCGACGAGCGGGACATCAGCGCGCGTCCGCTGCTCGACGGCAACCCGGACGACCCCGAGGTCGTGCGGGCCCGGCAGGCCACCGACACCGCCCGGGCCGCGTTCGACACGCAGGTGCTGGACACTCCGGGGGATCGGAACCTCGAGCGGCGGATCGCCGCGGTCCGCGAGGCGGAGCCCGGGATCGAGGCCCTTCGGCAGAACGCCTACTCGGACGAGATGCAGGGCGCGCAGACCGAGGAGTCGTACGTCGAGATTCAGCGTCCGCTGATGACCTTCGCCAACGAGCTGGGTCTGGGGACCGGCGCCGCGGCCTACGGGCGTTCCATCTACGCGGTGTCGCTGGGAAAGTCGGCCGGTTCGCTGCAGCGGTCCATCGGTACCCACCTGTTGGTGGCGCCTCCGGACGACGAGACGGAGCTGGCCCGGCTGCGGCTGGCCTTCACGTCCTACGCCTACCTCGAGAACATCGCCGCGTCCGAGTACGAGACCGCAGCGCCGGACGAGCAGTTCGCCCAGTTCCAGGGCATCATGGAGCGAGCGCAGGCCAGCGGGGCCACCCCGAGCGGGGTGAGCCTGGACCAGATGAGGACCCTCATCGCCTCCGGGCAGTTCAATGTCGATCAGCTTGCCGCCCAGGGCGTCACGCCCGAGGCCTGGTTCCAGGCGACCACCGCCACTTTCGACGCCTACTCGGAGACCGAGCAGGAGCTGCTGGACAGCGCGGTGGCCGAGGCACAGGAAATCGCCTCCGCCGCCCGCAGCGACGTCATCGTGAACTCGGTGATCGTGCTGACCGCGCTTCTCGTCGCCTTCTTCGTCGCGGCGCTGATGGCCCGCTCGATGAGCCTGAACATGCGCCGCCTGCGCACCGCTGCCCAGAGCGTCGCGGAGGAGCGGCTGCCGGCCCTGGTGGAACAGCTCTCCCGGACCAATCCGGGGGAGATCGACACCCATGTGAAGTCCATCTCGGTCACCAGCCGTGACGAAATCGGCGAGGTCTCGCGCGCCTTCGACGAGGTGCACCGGGAGGCCGTCCGGCTGGCCGCGGAGCAGGCGCTGCTGCGGGGCAACGTGAACGCCATCTTCACCAACCTGTCCAGCCGCAACCAGGGTCTCATCGAACGACAGCTGGGTCTCATCACGGAACTCGAGAACAACGAGGCCGACCCGGATCAGCTGGAGAGCCTCTTCAAGCTGGACCATCTCGCGACCCGCATGCGCCGCAACGGCGAGAACCTCCTCGTCCTCGCGGGGGAGGAAGCGGGCCGCCGGTGGAATCAGCCGGTGCCGCTGACCGATGTGGTGCGGGCGGCGGCCTCCGAGGTGGAGGACTACGAGCGGATCGAGCTGGCCGGGGTTCCGGAGAGCGAGATCCACGGGGCGGTTGTCACCGACCTGGTGCACCTGCTGGCCGAGCTTCTGGAGAACGCGACGTCGTTCTCCTCACCGCACACCAAGGTCCGGGTGACCGCGACCCGGCTTCCCGACGGCCGGGTCATGGTGGAGATCCACGACAAGGGCATCGGTCTCACCGCCGAGGACTTCGCGCAGATCAATCACCGGCTGTCCGAGCCGCCCGCCGTGGACGCCGCGATCTCACGGCGCATGGGCCTCTTCGTGGTCGGACGGCTGGCCGAGCGGCACGGGATCCGGGTGCAGCTGCGTCCCTCCGGGGAGCAGTCCGGCACGACCTCTCTGGTGATGCTGCCGGAGGCGATCACGCAGGGGGGTGTGGGCCCGCAGCCGGCCGAGGAGGAGTTCACCGTCTCCAGGATGGTCCCGGAGGGCCCTCGGCCCCAGGAGACGCCGGAGGAGGCAGGTCTGCGCACGGCCGCCGAACTCGGCTTCGACGACTCGCGTTACGCAGCCGGTGACGGTCCGCGGGAGCTGGGTCCGATCGGTCGTACGGCCCATCACGAAGAGCGGCGTGCCCAACTGGAGGCGGAACAGGTCCCGCCCGCGCCCCGCGACGCCCAGGGGTTCCAGGAGCCGCAGCATCAGGCGCAGGAGTACTCCCACCCCGGCTACGGGGACCACGCGTACCAAGAAGCCGTTCCTGGCGACCGGAGCGCATACGGCGGCGGAACCTACCCTGAGCAGGGTTACGGCGACGGAGCGTATCCGGAGCAGCGTTTCCCCGGGGAGACCGGCTCGGACCAGCGATTCGATGCCTTTCCGCAACGATCCGAATCCCACCCCGCCGCTCCCCCTGGAGGGCCGGGGAGCGTAGGCTTCACCGGACCGGGCCACCCCTCGGAGGGCCGTCCCGCCGCTGCCGCCCAGAGGGCTTCCGGCGCTCAGCCGCAGTGGCAGCAGTCGGCGGGGGAAGAGCCTCAGCGACTGCGGGAGGAGCCTTTGGAGCAGGCACCGGACGGAGGCCAGTGGCATCGCGGGCCGCGCCGGGAGGCTGCGCAGCCGAGCGGCACCACGACCTCCGGGCTTCCCAAGCGGGTACCCCGGGCCAACCTGACCGAGCACCCCACCGAAGAACCTCCCAAGGGAGGCCCGCAGGTCTCCAGGAACCCGGAGGATGTCCGGGGCAGGCTGAGCGACCTGCACCGGGGCGTCCGTCAGGGACGGGACGCCGGCACCAGCCGTGCACGGAACGATGATCCGGGCTTCGGCCCCGGAAACACCTACGATCAGGAGCGTTAGTGTGAG
>NZ_JAQKPV010000040.1 GCF_028200735.1 Streptomyces sp. ACA25 | reverse complement strand
GTCCGGCCTGGTCGCGGACTCGGCCGGTGCGGACGCAGTGGTGGCCGCCACCCAGCGCGACGGCAGGCCCGGCGAGCGCACGGTTGTCGCCGCGCTGGCCCGCCTGCACGCCGAGGGTGTCACGGTCGACTGGTCCGCGTTCTTCGCGGGTACTGGCGGCCGGTGGGTCGACCCGCCGACCACCGCCTTCGAGCGCACTCGCTACTGGCTCGACGTCCCGGCGCCGGAGCCCGCCCTCGCGGACGACGCGTTCTGGGCCGCCGTCGAGCGCGGGGACCTCGCCGACCTGCTTGGTGTGGCCGACGACGCAGGCCTCGACGCGCTGCTGCCCGTTCTGTCGTCGTGGCGCGATCGCGACCGCACCGCCGCGGGCGTGGACGGGTGGCGCCACCGGGTCCGGTGGACGCCGCTGGCCGATCAGGGCACCGCGACGCTGACCGGCCGCTGGCTGCTCGTCGTCCCGGAGGGCGACCGGCTGCTCGCCGCCGACTGCGCCGCCGCGCTTCGCGAGCACGGTGCCGACGTCACGTACGTCGAACTGCCCGGAAGCGCCGACCGCGCGACCGTCACGGGCCTGCTGGACGCACCCGATGTCGTCGGTGTGCTGTCCCTGCTCGCGCTCTCCGCCGACCCGGTGCGGGCCACGCTCACCCTCGTCCAGGCCCTGGGTGACGCCGGGGTGGAGGCGCCGCTGTGGTGCGCCACCTCGGGCTCCGTCTCGGTCGGTTCCTGGGACCGGATCCCGGACACCGCTGTCGCCGCGGCGGGCGTGTGGGGGCTCGGCCGGGTGGTCCGGCTCGAGGCCCCTGACCGCTGGGGCGGCCTGATCGACCTGCCCGGCGTGCTGGACATGCGCGTACGGCGGCGGCTGGCCACTGTGCTGGTGGGCGCCGAGAACGAGTGCGCGGTCCGCGCGAGCGGCGCCTTCGCCGCCCGTCTCGTACGTGCGGCCGACAGCCCCCGCCGCGAGTGGCGGCCCCGAGGCACGGTCCTGGTCACCGGCGGCACCGGCGCGCTCGGCGCACACGTCGCCAGGGGCCTGGCCGACCGAGGCGCGGCGCACCTGGTGCTGGTCAGCAGGAGCGGCCCGGCCGCGGAAGGCGCGGACGAGCTGGCCCGCACCGTCGAGGCTGCGGGCGCCCGGGTGACCGTCGTTGCCTGCGATGTCGGCAACCCCGCCGAGCTGGCCGCCCTGCTGGAGCGGCTGCCCGAGGACGAGCCGCTGACCGCCGTCGTGCACGCCGCCGGCGTGCTGGACGACGCGCCGCTGGATGCCCTCACCCCCGACCGTGTCGGGGCCGTGCTGCGCGCCAAGGCGGACGCCGCGCTGTCGCTGCACTCGGCGACCGCCGGACTCGACCTGGACGCGTTCGTGCTGTTCTCCTCGCTGGCGGGCACCCTCGGCAACCCGGGCCAGGGCGCCTACGCCGCCGCGAACGCCGTGCTCGACGCGCTCGCGGCGCACCGCCGCGCCCTCGGCCTACCCGGCACCGCCGTGGCGTGGGGCCCGTGGGCGGGCGGCGGCATGCTCGCCGCGGCCGCCGCTGACCGGATGCGCCGCGCGGGCGTGACCCCGCTCGACCCCGACCGCGCCCTCGTCGCGCTCGACGCAGCGGTGGTCGGCGACGACGCGCACCTGGTTGTGGCCGACGCCGACTGGGACCGTTTCGCGGGCGGACCCCTGCTGGCTGAACTCTCCGCACCCGCGTCGGTCGAGGTGTCCGCGGAGCTCACAGGACCCGACCGTGAGCGGGCCGCGCTGGACCTGGTCCGCGCGCACGTCACCGCCGTCCTCGACCACACGGGCGCCGCCGCCGTCGACCCCGACACCGCCTTCCGCGATCTGGGCTTCGACTCGCTGGCCGCCGTCCAGCTACGCAACCGGCTCACGGCCGCGTCGGGCGCAGCGCTCGCCGCGACCGCCGTGTTCGATCACCCCACCGCCCGTGCCCTGGCAGCACATCTGCTCGCCCTGCTGGCGGGCGGTGCCGCCGACCCGGTGAACCTGCCCCCGGCCACCGTGGCGTCCATGGACGAGCCGATCGCCATCATCGGCCTGGCCTGCCGGTTCCCCGGCGGCGTGGCCACGCCTGAGGACCTGTGGCGGCTGCTCGCCGACGGCGTCGACACCGTCGGCCCGATCCCTGCCGACCGTGGCTGGGAAGCTGCCGACGCTTACGCCGAGGGCGCCTTCCTCGCCGACGCCGCCGGGTTCGACGCCGACTTCTTCGGCATCTCGCCGCGCGAGGCACTGGTGATGGACCCGCAGCAGCGGCTCGCGCTGGAGACGGCGTGGGAGGCGTTCGAGCGCGCGGGCCTCGACCCGCACGCGGCGCGCGGCACCGAGGTGGGAGTGTTCCTCGGCACCAACGGGCAGGACTACGCGGCGCTGCTCGGCGGCGTCACCGAGGCGCACGAGGGCCACATCGGCACCGGCAACTCGGCCAGCGTGCTCTCCGGCCGTGTCGCGTACGCGCTCGGCCTCCAGGGGCCCGCCGTCACGGTGGACACGGCGTGCTCCTCGTCGCTGGTGGCGCTGCACTGGGCGATCCAGGCGCTGCGGTCGGGCGAGTGCTCGATGGCGCTGGCCGGCGGCGTGACCGTGATGGCGACGCCGGGTGCGTTCGCCGAATTCGCCCGGCAGAGCGGCCTGGCGGCCGACGGGCGCTGCAAGGCGTTCGCCGCCGGGGCAGACGGCACCGGGTGGGGCGAGGGCGCCGGCGTACTGCTGGTGGAGCGGCTGTCCGACGCGCTCAGGCTCGGGCACCCGGTGCACGCGGTCGTACGTGGCTCGGCTGTGAACTCCGACGGTGCGTCGAACGGCCTCACCGCGCCCAACGGGCCCGCGCAGCAGCGGGTCATCCACGCCGCCCTGGACGCCGCCGGGCTGCGGGCGTCCGAAGTGGACGTCGTCGAGGCGCACGGCACCGGCACAGCCCTGGGCGACCCGATCGAGGCGCAGGCCATCCTCGCGACCTACGGTCAGGGCCGGGCCGAGCCGCTGTGGCTCGGGTCAGTGAAGTCGAACATCGGCCACACCCAGGCCGCCGCAGGCGTCGCCGGGGTCATCAAGATGGTGCTCGCGCTGAACGCGGCCGTGCTGCCCAGGACCCTGCACGTGGACGAGCCGTCGTCGCACGTGGACTGGTCGGCCGGTGCGGTGGAGCTGCTGACCGAGGCCCGGGAGTGGCCCGGGACCGGCGTTCCGCGCCGGGCGGGTGTGTCGTCGTTCGGCGTCAGCGGAACGAACGCACACGTGATCCTCGAAGAGGCGCCCGACGAAGCCGACTTCGCGCCCGAGCGGCTGGCCGGACCTGTGTACTGGCTGGTGTCGGGGCGTACGGAGGACGCGCTGCGGGCGCAGGTCGAGCGGCTGCGGGCGTTCGTCGCCGAGCACCCCGACGCCGACCCGGCCGACATCGGCTTCAGCCTGGCCACGGGCCGGGCCGCGCTGGCGCACCGAATCGCCGCCGTCGGAGAGAAGGCGGACGAGCTGCTGGCCGGCCTTGACGCGGCC
>NZ_JAQKPV010000004.1 GCF_028200735.1 Streptomyces sp. ACA25 | reverse complement strand
CCCTGCTGCCCGGCAGCGGATGCTCAGCGCAGCTGGAACACCGCCACGCTGCGCGGCGGCACCTCGAAGTTGCCCTGCTCGGTGGAGAACGAAGCCGACTTGACCGCCTCGTCCGACCCGCCGGCCTGCACCGGGTGCAGGACGTAGTCCCGGCCCCGCAGCGACGGGTGGTGCTGGTGCTGGCGGTGCGGGCTCGCATTGAGAACGACCGCCAGGTCACCGGCCTCCATCACGATCACCCCGGGGATCTCCCGGTCGGTGCCGGACAGCGGGAAGGCCACCTGCTCCTGGACCTGCTCGGTGGTGGTGAGCGTGAAGGCCTCCTCGGAGGAACGGATCGTCAGCAGGTCACGGTAGGCGGCCGCCGCGTCGTTGATCTCCTCGCAGCCCACCCGCAGGTCGGCGTTGGTCAGCAGCGGTTCGGCGAAGGGCCACTTGTCCTCGTTGTCCCAGGCCGGGGGCAGTCCTCGGCCGAAGCCGTTGCCCGCCGCGCAGTCCCAGTGCACGGTGTTGAACCAGTCACCGGAGTTGTAGGAGTTGCGGTCCAGGGACTTCGAGCGCAGCAGGTCGGAACCCAGCTGACCGAAGACCGGGCCCTGCGACATCAGGCCGGTGGCCTGGGCGACGACCTGCATGCGGGCGCGGTCCCGCGGTGAGGTGCCCTCCGGCAGCTTGAACGCCAGAGCGTCGAACAGCGCCTCGTTGTCGTGCTTGTCGACGTAGGCGACCGCCTCGCCGGGGGCATGTGCGTAGCCGGCCGGGGAGCCGTTGTAGTCGACCTGCGCCCCCGTCACGCGCTCGCCGCTGCTCGCGGTGAACTCGTAGTCGGCGAGGTTGCCGGTCAGCCCTACCTTGATCAGGTCCTGGTAGGCCAGCATGCGGGCCTTCTGCTCCTCCTGGTTCCCGTTGGCGGGCGAGGAATTGGGGTCGGTGTAGAGGCCGGAGGCGAAGCCCTGGACACCGGGGTCGGCGTCGAAGGGGCCGCCGCCGCGCACCGCGTCGCGGGCCCGGTCGGAGAAGGTGGCGATACCGGTTCCCGCCATGTTCTGCTGGGTCGCCTGGACGAACCGGGTGTCGTTCTCGACCTCGCCGAAGTTCCAGCCCTCGCCGTAGAGCACGACGTTCTCCCCGTCCACCCCGTGCTCGTCGAGGGTCAGCTCGTCGAGGGCGGCGCGGATGTCGAGCATGTTCTGCTTCGGGTGGTGGCCCATGAGGTCGAAGCGGAAGCCGTCCACCTTGTACTTCTCGGCCCACAGCACCACCGAGTCCACGGTGAGCTTGCCCATCATGGCGTGCTCGGGCGCGGTGTTGGGGCAGCAGGTGGAGGTGGCCACCGAGCCGTCGTCGAGCAGCCGGTGGTAGTAGCCGGGCACCACCCGGTCCAGGACCGACTGTTCGTCCTGCCCGGCGGCGAAGGTGTGGTTGTAGACGACGTCCACCACCACGTGCAGCCCGGCCGCGTTCAGGCCCTGCACCATGAGGCGGTGCTCCAGGGTGCGCCGGGGACCTTCCGGGTCGGTGGCGTAGGAGCCCTCGGGCACGTTGAAGTGCACCGGGTCGTAGCCCCAGTTGTAGGCGTCCTGGTCGCGGACCTCGCCGATGCAGGCCTGCTGTTCGGCCGAGTCGGCCGGGAAGGAGGCCAGGTCGCAGTCCGGTACCGCCTGGTCGGACTCCCGCTCCGGGATGGAGCCGATGTCGTAGGTGGGCAGCAGGTGGGCGTGGGTGGTGCCCGCCTCGGCCAGCTTGCGCAGGTGCTGCATGCCGGCCGAGCCGTGCTCGGTGAAGGCCAGGTACTTGCCCTGATTCTGCGCGGTCGCGTCACCGACGGAGAAGTCCCGGACGTGCATCTCCTGGATGGCGGCCCCACTCAGCTCCACGGGCTCGGGCTTTCCGGTGTTCTCCCAGCCCGCGGGGGCATGCGCCGGGTCATCGAGGTCGATGACGAGGCTGTGGCGGGAGTCGGCGGTCAGCGCGGTGGAGTAGGGGTCGGTCACCTTGTTCGTCACGATCTCCTGGGCCTCGGGGGCCCAGACCGTGACGTGGTACCGGTAGGGCTTGCCCTGCCAGTTCTTCTCTCCGGTCACGCTCCAGACGCCGCTCGCGTCGTCGCGCTCCATGGCGACGGTGTCGCCGTCGAGCTCCAGCGAGACCTCCTGCGCGGTGGGCGCCCAGAGCGACAGGGTCGGTACGCCGTGGTGTCCGGTCTTCTTGCCCTTGCTCTTCCCCTTCTTGTCCCGGTACTTGGCGCCCTCGAAGACCGGTCCGAGCGCGGCGTCGGCGGCGGCCCCCGCGTACAGGTCGTCCAGCACTCCCGGGATCTGCACCCCGGTGACCTGGGTGAGCGCCCCGTTGGCGGCACGCTGCGTGGCGAGCAGCTGGCCACGCAGGGCGTCCTCGGTCCGGGCGGCGTCCCGCGGGTCGACCGCGAAGGCCCGGCGGTCCGCCAGGTGCGGGTGGTCGGCCTTCTGCTGCTCGGTGAGCTCGGTGTCGGTCAGCCGGATCCAGTACCCCTCGTCGGTGAGCGCGCCGTCCTCCACCGCGATGGCGCCCTCGGGGTGGTACACGAGTTGCTGACTGCCGCCGGGCGGGGTGGTCACCGGCCACACGACGGTGCCGGCGTCGATCCACTGGGCGCGGGCCTTCCCGGGGTCGAGCACCGGGGTGGCGCCGCTGCCGGGGAGCAGGTAGCTGTCCTGCCCGGACAGCTGCCACACCTCGTAGCCGTGGGTCCGCAGGTTCAGGGACTGGTCGGCCGGGTGATCCTTCTCGTCCCCCTTGTGGATGATGTAGTTGAGTGAGGTGGCACCTTCGGCCAGCGGCACCTCGTAGACCGCCCCGAACGCGTCGGTCCGGCTCGGCATCAGGGGGGCGTGCCAGTCGGTCTCCCGGGCGGCCCCGGTCCACACGTGCAGGCCCCAGCCCTCGTAGTCGCCATCGGGGCGGTGGTAGTGCAGGATCGCGGTGGACTCGTCCTGCGGCGGATACACGCCTTCCGGCGCTTCGGTGTGCACTTCACCGCTGCCCTGTGCGATCCAGACCTCGCCGGTGGCGGAGAGATCGATGGTGCGGTCGGCCTCCGTGTCCTTGGTGCCCTCGGAGTCGACGACGAGGAATCCGACCTCGGAGGCCCCGGGGGCGAGCTTCACCCAGGCGAATGCGCCGTAGGCGTCCCGGCCGGTGAACGCCGCGCCGGTGGGCCACTCGTGCTGCTCGTCCTCGTGCAGGTCACCCCACGCGTACAGGCTCCAGTCGTCGTAGTCGCCGTCCTCGCGCTGGTAGTGCACCACCGCGTAGTCGCGCTGGACCGCGGCCGGCGGTTCGGGGGCCGGCGCCCGGCCTGCGGTGGTCTCCGCGGTGGCGGAGGCGGTTTCACCGGCGCTGTCCACCGCGACGGCCTTGTAGCGCAGCGGGGTGCCGGCGGGGGTGCCGGGCGGGACGGTGTGGGTGACACGGTACGGCGGTCGGTCCGCGGAGCCGAGAACCTGCCAGGCGGCATCGCCGGTCTGGGCGGCGAAGACGACACGGTTGAGTGCGCCGCCCTCGACCCCGGCGTCGACGGTCACGGTGCCGTGGGCACCCTCCCCGGGCGCGGTCAGCTCGACGGCCGGCGGGTCCTGCGGGGCCGGCAGCGGCGCGTCCGCCCGCAGCACGACCGAGGACAGAGCGGGGACAGTGAGCGCGACGGTGCGGTCCGCGTCACTGTGCACCGTCACGCCGTCTCCGCCGTAGATCGTCCGGTAGCCGGTGTCCGGTACGCCGACGGGGACGGTGACGGTGCGGTCCTCGTCCGCGTTGTTCGCGGCGACCAGGTACTCGACGCCGTCCGCGGGGTCGGTGCGGGTGTGTGCGTACACGCCCGCTCCCTCGTCCGCGTGGCGTTCGGTCTGCACACCGTCGCGCAGCGCCGGGTGGGCGGCGGTCAGCTCGGAGAGTGCGGCGATGGAGCGGTACAGGGGATGCCCGGTGTCGTAGGCGTCCTCCGCGTGCGTGCGGTCGGTGCCGATCTGGTCGTCGTCCAGGTAGACAGGGGTCTGCGAGGCGAAGAGCGTCTGCCGGGCCTCCTTGTCCCCTCCGGAGCCGGTGAAGCCCTGCTCATCGCCGTAGTAGACGACCGGGTTGCCGCGGGAGAAGAACATCAGCTCGTTGGCGAGGGTGGCCCGCCGCAGCAGTTCCTCGTCGTCGGCGCCGGGGTTGTCCTGCTGGAGGAAGTGACCGAGGCGGCCCATGTCGTGGTTGCCGAGGAAGGTGACGGACTGGTAGCCGTTGGACCGGTCCGTGGCGTAGCGGTGGTCCTCGGCGAAGAGGCGGGAGAGCCGGTCCGCGGAGCCGCCCTGGGAGGCGAAGGAGCGCGCGGCCTCCTGGAACCCGAAGTCGAGGGTGGCGTGCAGCCGTCCCTCGGTGACGTACCGGGCCTTCTCCTCGACGTCGGAGGAGTAGACCTCGCCGAACATGAAGAAGTCCTCGTTGCCCTGTTCGGCCGCGTAGGCGTCCATCGCCTCGGCCCATTGGGTCCAGAAGGCGGTGTTGACGTGCTTGACGGTGTCGATGCGGAACCCGTCGACACCGAACTCGCCGACCCATGTCCGGTAGATCTCGGCCATGCCCTCGACCACCTCGGGACGGGCGGTGAACAGGTCGTCCAGGCCGAAGAAGTCGCCGTACACGCTGTTCTCACCGGCGAAGCTGGAGTCCCCGCGGTTGTGGTACATCGTGGGGTCGTTCAGCCAGTCGGGGACCTTGATGTCCCGTTCCGCCTCGGAGGTGACCGGGGTGTACGGGAAGGAACTCTCGTTGATCTCGGGGAAGTCGCCACTGCCGTCGGCGTGGTCGAGATCGTCGAAGGGCCGGCCGTCCGCGGTCAGGTAGGGAAAAGCTCCCTTGGAGAGGTACTCGTAGGAGTCCTCTCCGTAGTGGATGACGTCCGCGGTGTGGTTGGTGATGACGTCGAAGAAGACCTTGATGTCGCGGTCATGAGCCTTCCCGATGAGTTCGGCGAGCTCGTCGTTGGTGCCGAAGTGCGGGTCGACCTGGGTGAAGTCGGTGATCCAGTAGCCGTGGTAGCCGGCTGAGGCGTGTTCGCCCTCGCCCTGCACCGGCTTGTTCTTGAAGATCGGTGCCATCCACAGGGCGGTGGTGCCCAGGCCCTCGATGTAGTCGAGCCGGTCGATCAGGCCCCGCAGGTCACCGCCCTGGTAGAAGCCCTCGTCCGAGGGGTCGTGACCGTGGTCGAGCCGGCCGCCCTGCAGACCGCCGGTGTCGTTGGCGGGATCGCCGTTGGCGAAGCGGTCCGGGAGCACGAAGTAGAACTGCTCTCCGGTCAGCGCGTGCCGGGCCGGCTCGGCGGCCAGTTCGGCGTCGGAGGGCGGCGGTGGCGGCGCACCGGCGGCGGAAACCGCCCCTGATATCAGCGTCGTCAGCAGCCCGGCCGCCAGTGCGGCGGCCAGACCTCTGCGCGCGTACGGAGTTCGCAGCACCGTGTCGTGCTCCTTCGTGGGTCGTAGGGGATCGGGAGAGCAGGGGGTGGAGGGGGATCTCCCCGCGGAGCCCGGACGCCGGGCCGCGCGGACCACCGTGCGAGGTGGCCGCGCGACCCGGTACGAGCCGGCGGGTCAGCGGTGCGGGTCAGCTGCGCCAGGTGTCGTTCAGCCGGACCGTGCCGCTCTGCGGCACGGTGGCGGTACGGTTGCCGCCGCTCTCCCAGGTGACGCCGCCACCGTCGGTGCGGCGGATGTACTTGTACTCGAAGGAGGTTCCGGCCGGCAGCGCGATCTCGCCCTTCCACACCGGGTAGTCGGCCGGGTCGAGCCGCACCGCGTTGTCGGGGTTCCAGCTGCCGAGCTGCGGCAGGTTGCCGACCACGTAGATGTTCTGGCCCATCTGGGTCTGCGCGTTCACCCCGAAGGCCGCTCCCCCGTCACCGTCATCGTTGCCCGTGCAGTTGCGGGCGTCGGCGTGCAGCGCGAGCGCGGTGCCCGCGCCGAGGGTAGCGGTGACCTGACCGGAGCCGTTGACGGAGACCGAGCTGCCGTTCTGCACGTTGCAGTAGCTTCCGGAGGGCAGCGAGGTCTGGAACGTGCGGGTCAGGGAGCTGCTCTCCCCGTTGATGGCGACGAAGCCCCGGTTGCCGCGGCTGAAGGAGACCGCGTCATTGCCGTTGTCCCACCAGTTGGTGACGGACTGGCCGCGGGTGGCGTTGCGGAACCCGACCATGTTCTCGATCTCGCTCCAGGCGTGCTGGCACTTCCAGCCACCCTGGTAACAGGCTTGCACGTTGCCGTTGTTGGGCGGCCCGGCGTCGAAGTTGCTGAACTCGTAGCCGGAGTGCACGTCCGGGGAACCGTACGGCCAGGCAAGCATGAAGACGTTGGCCAGGGTGTAGTCGGAGCCGTCCTTGTAGCTGAGCGTGGAGCCGTTGCGCTCGGTGTCGTGGTTGTCCACGAAGACCCCGGACTGCCCGCCGGGCATGAAACCCCAGGACTCACCGAAGGTGCGCAGGTCGGCCAGGCGGCCGGCCTGGAACATCCGCTTCAGCTCGGTGGCGTACCGGAACTCCTGGACGTGGCCGTTGGGCAGGTATTCCTCGGGCTGGACCGCCTCGCCGGCGCCGTGGATGACTTCCTGGTTCCAGAAGACGTTCGGGTCGCTCAGCCGGGACTTGATGGCGGCGAGGTCCTCGGTGGGCATGTGCTTGGCCGCGTCCACCCGGAAGCCCGCCACCCCGAGGGAGAGCAGGTCGTTCATGTAGTCCGCGATGCGCTGCTGGACGTAGCCCTTGCTTGTCCGCAGGTCGGCCAGACCGACGAGCTCGCAGTACTGGACGTTGTACCGGTCGCCGTAGTTGTTCCCGATGTCCCGGCGGCAGTCGTTGAAGTCCCCGTCGCTGTACGGCGCGTCGGGGTAGTTGTACTTGGTGTACTGCGAGCCCGCGGTGCCGGTGCCGGAACCGGCGGACATGTGGTTGATCACCGCGTCGACGATCACGCCCACACCGGCGCTCTCGCAGGTGGAGACCATGTTCCGGAACTCGGCGCGGTTACCGAGCCGGCCCTGGATCCGGTAGCTGACGGGCTGGTACTGGGTCCACCACTGCGGGCCCTGGATGCTTTCCTGCGGCGGGGAGACCTGCACGAAGCCGTAGCCGGCCGGGCCGAGCCGCTGGGTGCACTCCCGGGCTATGGAGTTGAAGTTCCAGGAGAACAGGACGGCTGTGACGTCCTTGTCTCCTGGAGGTGCCGCCTGTGCGGCGGGCGGGGAGGTGAGAGTCACCGCGGCGACCGCGGCGGCGGCGACCGCCGCCAGCGTTCCCCTGACAGTGCGTCGGAAGCCGGACCCGGCTCCTCGTCTGCTGGACATGGACGCCTCCAGATGAGGTGGGGGGTGAGCACCCCGGCACTGTCCCCGTGCCGGGGTGTCAGAAAGCCTGGAGAGGCAACGCGCAGTGCCCGTGAGGCAGGTGTTCTCGGATGAAGAACCTTGCTGCAAGCAGATGGAAAGTCTTGAAAGCAGCTTGCAGGCATGACCGTAGAGCGACCCGAAACCGCGGTCAAGGGGTCCCGTCACACCGTTGAAATGTTGACGGCACTTGGCCGCAACCTCTTTCGCAAGAGATTGCGCAGTGCTACGTTCGACGGCACCCCCGGTCGGCCGGGGGCCACTTCACGGCCCCACGCGCCCGGCCGGCCGGGCTCCACCGGCCCCGCGTGCCGTTGCGGGGCCGCGGCTGCGCGGGGCGTGCTGCCCGCCGGGAGCCGGGCAGCACGGGTCGACGAGCTCGCACGGGGGTGCGTCACAGTTCCGGCGGCGCGACCCGGCGGTAGGTGACGGTCCGGCTGGTGCCGCCGGCCGTGGTGACGGTGACCGGCACCTCCCCGGCCGCTCCGGCGGGAACGAGCGCCACCACGCTGGTGTCGGATTCCACGGTGTGCGCCGCGGCGTCGGAGCCGAAGCGCACGGCGCTGACAGTGGCCAGCGCGCTCCCCGTCAGTGTGACCACCGTGCCACCCGTCGCCGGCCCCGAGCCGGGCGTCGCGGCGTGCAGCGCGGGCGCGGGAACGTGACGGAAGGGCAGAAAGTTGCTGGTTCCGCCCGCGGTCGTGACGGTGACCGGTACCGCTCCGGTACCCGGGGGAGCCGTCGCGGTGAGCTGTGTCGAGGAGTCGACGGTGTGGCCCGCGGCGTCCGCGGTACCGAAGCGCACGGTGGTGGCGGTGGTCAGGCAGCTGCCGGTCAGCGTGACCGTGACCCCGCCGGACTCCGGCCCGTCGGCCGGGGTGAGGGCGCTGAGGAACGGCGGGTCCAGGTAGTGACAGCGGACACCGCCGACGGTGCCGGTGGGAGTGGTGACCGTGACAGCCACGCTGCCGGCCGGCTGCGGTGGGCAGACCGCGGTGATCCGGGTCGGGGAGTCCACGGTGTGGGCGAGGGCGGCGACCGCCCCGAACCGGACGCCCGTCACCCGGGAGAAGCCGCCACCGGTGAGGGTCACATGCGTGCCGCCGGCCACCGGGCAGTGGTCCGGCGCGACGCCGGTCAGGACCGTCGGCGCCGGCACACCGGTGTACAGGTACGGCACGTACTGCCCGCTGCTGCCATGAGAGTTGGTCACCGTGACCGGCACCAGGCCCGCCCCCGGAGGCGCCACCGCGGTGATCCGGGTCGAGGAGCGCACGATGTGGTCCAGGGCCTCCGTGGTGCCGAACCGCACCGC
This sequence comes from Streptomyces sp. ACA25, assembly GCF_028200735.1. Lineage (GTDB taxonomy): Bacteria > Actinomycetota > Actinomycetes > Streptomycetales > Streptomycetaceae > Streptomyces. The sequence continues at coordinate 397,717 of NZ_JAQKPV010000004.1, read as the reverse complement.
GGTGACGCCGGTGAAGAACGCACCGAAGAGCGTGACGGTGGTGGTGCCGCCCGCCGGTCCGGAAACCGGGAGCAGTGTGCCGAGCACCGGTGCGAACGCGCCGGCAGCGACTGCGGGGGGCGCGCCGTTCGCCGCGCCGGGGTCCTCGCCTTGGTTCATGGTTCCTCACTCACCTGTGGTGCCGGGACGAGCCCCCGCGTGCTCGCCCGGGTGGGGCCGGGTGGGCCCCGGCCGGACCGGGGTACGGGTCCGGCCGGGGTGCTCGGGCGGGAGCGGTGACCGGCGTTGCGGGAGGCCGGCCGGTCACCGCCCCGGTGGTGCGTCAGCCGGTGGGCGCCGTGCCCACCGGCTGACGGTCAGACGCCGGGTGGGGCGACGTAGGTGAAGCCGTCCGGCAGGACATCGCTGCCGCCCGCGGTGGTCACCGCGACGTCGACCGGGCCCGCGGTACCGGGCGGAGTGACCGCCGACACGGCGGTGTCGGAGAGCACCGTGAAGGGTGCCGGCGTCCCGTCGAAGGTCACCTCACTGGTGCTGCCCAGATCCGTGCCGGAGAGCGTCACCGTGGTCCCGCCCGTGGTCGGGCCCGCATCCGGGGTGACGGCCGTGAGGTCCGGCACGGCGTAGTAGGTGTAGGTCAGGCCGTTGTTGGGGCCGGCCGCGGTGGTGACGGTGATGCTGACCGGTCCGGCGGTACCGGCCGGGGCGATGGCGGTGATCTCGTTGTCCGACACCACGGTCGGCGTCACGCTGTTGCCGCCGAAGTCCACACTGCTCGCGGTGGACAGCCCCGTCCCCGTCAGGGTGATGGTGTCACCGCCGGCCGTTGATCCGGAGGTGGGAGCGAGAGCTGTCTTGAAGCCGGCCCCCACGTAGTAGAAGGGCACCGGGTTGCTCGTTCCGCCCGGGGTGGTCACCGTGACACCGACCACCCCGGTCCCGGAGGGGGAAACCGCGGTGACCTCGGTGGGCGAGACGTTGACGACGTCGGTGGCGAGCCGGGTGCCGAAGCGGACCGCGGTGGTGCCGCTGAGATTGGACCCGGTGATGCTGACCGGCGTGCCGCCGCCGGTCGATCCTTGATTGGGAGTGATGGGCATGTGAGACTCCTTCTTGCCCGCGATGGGGTACATTGCGGGCTCGTCAGGCCGTTTCGGATTCACCTGCGTCCGCGTGGGTGCGAGCCGGTCCTGAGTTCCCTTGCCGAGTGGCCCGTGGGGCCCGCTTCCGTGCAAGCGGCGGTGTGCGCCGACGCCTTGCACTCGCGGGCCCCCACGGAACCTGAACTCCGCACCGAGGTTGGGCGCGTCCCTCCGATGGACGCAATAAGTGACCCATCCGGGTGGTTCTGCAGACAAGCCTTCCGCCGCTTATCCACTCGTTCGGTGGAGCGCACGGGAAGGTTTTCCGGAGCGATATCCGGCGCTCTCCTCGATAAATCAGACGAGCACTCTTATTACTTGCCGCCTTCTTCTCCCCTTGCCGTTCTCCAGGCCGGGACGAGATCGCCGCACGATCGGTCCGGACTTAGCCCATTTGCCTGTATTTGATCCGACACGAGGCCAAGACCGGCGTGGACTCCACCCCCGAACGGTCTCGTAGCGCAGTATTCGGCGTGTTCTCCCATCCGGAGACGTATGCGAACAGGAGAGAAAATATGCGCACATCCCTCAAGGTTTCGGCCGTCGCCGGCGCTGCCGCCATGCTGATCGGCGCCTCCGCCGCGACTGCCAGCGCCCACGACTACGAGGGCAAGCACCGCGGCGGCGACGACATCAACGTCAACGTCTGCGGCAACACCTCGCAGGAAGCCGTCGCCATCAGCTTCCTGCCGCTCCTCGGCGGAGAGAGCGAGATCGAGCAGGGGGCCGCCAACACGGTCATCTGCCAGGCCGGCGACGGCAACACCGCCGTCAACTGGGCCCCGTCCTTCTCGCTCATCGGCGACATCGACCTGCTCGGCGACGGCCTGCTCTGATCCGTCCGGGCAGCACATCCGTCTGAGCCCGGCCTGACGCCGCCAGGGGGAGAGACGCACCGCAGTCACGCGGATGCGACTCTCCCCCTGTCCCGTACCGCATTCTCCGCCCTGGAGAATTCCACCCCGCCATCCGTCCGCAAGGAATACGCCGCACGGCCGGAAATCCGCTCCGGGGCCGGCACTTCCCTTTGTGCCCGGGTGAGGCATCGGCTCGACCCAGGCCTCTGCCGAACCGGCGATTAGCCCAGTCGAACGTTATTTCTTACCGCAGTCGTATCGCATCGGCGTGGATACGGCTACCGGCCACCGGCCGCGGCCCAGTATGCGACGAGATCTCCCCATCGGGAGACCATGCAGACAGGAGACAGAAAAACAATGCGTACCTTCCTCAAGGCATCCGCCCTCGCCGGCGCTGCCGCCATGCTGATCGGCGCCTCGGCGGCCACCGCCAGCGCGCACGACTACAAGGGCAAGCACAGCGGTGACGAGGTGAACGTCAACGTGTGCGGCAACACCCAGCAGGCGGCGGCAGCCTTCAGCTTCGTCCCCGTCCTCGGCGAGAGCGAGGTCGAGCAGGGCACCGCCAACACGGTCATCTGCCAGGCCGGCGACGCCAACACCGCCGTCATCTGGGCCCCGTCGTTCGAGCTGATCGGCGACATCGGCCTGCTCGACGACGGCCTGCTCTGACGCCCCCGGCAGGAGAACCACTGAGCTCGTCCTGAGCGCGGAGGGAGACACGTGCCGGACTTCCCCGGATGCGTTTCTCCCTCCGCCTTGTTCGTTCTCCGCCCGCCGCTGACCCGTGCGGTCCCCGACGTGCGGACTCCGAGCTCCCGTCCCACAAGCGAATTGGGTTGACCCCACCCCGACCTCCTCCAGGAGAAACTCATGCGCACCTCCTCCAAGATCTCGACCCTTGCCGTCGCGGCCGCCATGCTGATCGGCGCCTCCGCCGCCACCGCCAGCGCCCACGACTACCAGGGCAAGCACCGCGGCGGCGACGACATCAACGTCAACGTCTGCGGCAACACCTCGCAGGAAGCCCTCGCCATCAGCTTCCTGCCCATCGTGGGCGACAGCGAGATCGAGCAGGGCACCGCCAACACGGTCATCTGCCAGGCCGGCGACGCCAACACCGCCGTCATCTGGGCCCCCTCCTTCTCCCTCATCGGCGACATCGGCCTGCTGGGTGACGTCGGCGACATCGGCTGACCGGGAGACACACCTCCCCAGGGAGTCACTGAGGGGAGAGACGCACCGCATCGTCGGCCGCGTCTCTCCCCTCGGCCGTGCCGGGCGCCCTGGGTTCCCTGCCCGGCCAACCGCCGTGGCTGCGCCACCCGGATGAACTCATCCACCCAAGTGCCGACTTCTTCCGCAGCCTCCCACCCTTCTGTCCTGGCAGGGCAATACTCAGAACCGCCCTCACAAAGGGGCGGAAGTCAGACAGGAAAGAGAATATGCGCACATTCCTCAAGGCCTCGGTCATCGCGGTGTCCGCCGCCGCGCTGGTGGCGTCGTCGGCCGCCGTCGCCGGCGCCCACGGCGATGACGTGAATGTCAACGTCTGCGGCAACACCTCGCAGGAAGCCCTCGCCATCAGCTTCCTGCCCATCGTGGGCGACAGCGAGATCGAGCAGGGCACCGCCAACACGGTCATCTGCCAGGCCGGCGACGCCAACACCGCCGTCAACTGGGCCCCCTCCTTCTCCCTCATCGGCCCTGAGATCGAGGAGCCCGAGATCCCGGCCCCGGAGATCTGATTCCTCGCACGAAGGCTGCATGAGGGGAGGGTCCCACCACGTGATGTGGTGGGACCCTCCCCTTCATGCAGCCTTCGTGCTGCCCGGAAGGCTTCTCAGGACGGTGGCGGCTGGGCGGTGGAGCCCCGCACGACGAGCTCGGGCTGGAACACGAACTCGGTGTGCTGGACCGGGTTTTCGCCGAGCTCCTCCAGCAGCGCACCGACCGCGGCGTTGGCCATGGCGCGGACCGGCTGGCGCACCGTGGTGAGGGGAGGATCGGTGAAGGCGATCAGCTCCGAGTCGTCGTAGCCGATGACGGAGAGGTCCCGCGGCACCCGCACACCGCGCTGCCGGGCCGCCCGGACGACCCCCAGCGCCATCAGATCGCTGCCGCACACGATTCCCGTGCAGCCCGCGTCGAGCAGCCGTTCCGCGGCGGCGTAGCCACCCTCCACGGTGAACAGCGTGTGCTGGACGACTCCTTCGGCCTTGCCCTCCAGCGCCTCGGCGAAGCCGAGGGCCTTGCGCCGCGCCGGGACGAAGCGTTCGGGGCCGATCGCCAGCCCGATCCGCCGGTGTCCCAGGTCGGTGAGGTGACGCACCGCCATCCGGGCGGCTGCCCGGTCGTCGGGCGAGACGAAGGGCGCGCTGATCCGCTCGTTGTAGCCGTTGATCAGGACGAACGGCACCCCCCGGCCGGTCAGCTTGGTGTACCGGCCGGGGTCGGCGGAGGTGTCGGCGTGCAGGCCGGACAGGAAGATGATGCCGGTGACGCCGCGTTCCACGAGCTGGTCCACCAGCTCGTCCTCCGTCGCACCACCGGGCATCTGGGTGCACAGCACGGGTGTGTAGCCGTAGCCGCTGAGCGCCTGCTCGATGACCTGGGCGAAGGCCGGGAAGATCGGGTTGGTGAGCTCGGGAATGACCAGTCCGATCAGGCCGGCACTGCGCTGCCGGAGCCGGACGGGACGCTCGTAACCCAGCACGTCCAGAGCGGCGAGCACCCGCAGCCGGGTGCCCGACGCCACGCCCGCCTTGCCGTTCAGGACCCGGCTCACCGTGGCCTCGCTGACCGAGGCCTGGACCGCGATGTCCGCGAGGCGGGCGGTCCCGGCATCGCTCATGCCGCCCACCACGCGGTGGTGTCCCCGGGCAGCGGACCGGTGCCGTCGTAGGCGCCGCTGGCCACCAGCAGCTCGCCGGGGACGGCGAGTGCCCCGGTCAGCTCCACCGGTTCTGCGGTGGTGTTGGCGGCGCAGACCACCGCGGTACCGTCGGCACCCCTGCGGCGGAAGGCCAGGATGCCCTCGGGGGCGTCCAGCCACTCCACGCTGTCCCCGGCCCCCAGCGCGGAGTGCTCCCGGCGCACGGCAAGCGCGGTGCGGTACAGCTCCAGGGTGGAGGCGGGGTCTCCGGTCTGCTCCTCGACGGAGAGGGCGGCCCACTCCGGCGGCTGCGGCAGCCAGCTGCCGCCTTCCCCGAAACCGTACGAGGGGCCCTGCGCGGTCCACGGGATCGGCACCCGGCAGCCGTCGCGCAGCCCGTCCTGGCCGTTGTCCTTGAAGAACGACGGGTCCTGGCGCACCTCGTCCGGCAGCTCGGTGACCTCGGGCAGGCCGAGCTCCTCACCCTGGTAGACGTAGGCCGAACCGGGGAGTGCGAGCATCAGCAGGCTGGCGGCCCGGGCACGGTCCGGACTGCCGCCGAGCCGCGTCAGGTGCCGCACGACGTCGTGATTGGAGAGCACCCAGGTGCTGGGAGCTCCCACCGGACGCATCGAGTCGAGCGAGGTGTCGATGACCCGCCGCAGCTCGGCTGCCTCCCAGGGGGTTCCCAGGTAGTGGAAGTTGAACGCCTGGTGCAGCTCGTCGGGGCGCAGGTACAGCGCGGTCCGGTCCTCGCTGGGCGTCCACGCTTCGGCCACGCCGATGCGCTGGCCGGGGTACTCCTCGAGGATCTTGCGCCAGCTGCGGTAGATCTCGTGCACACCGTCCTGGTCGAAGAACGGAAGACGCTGGCTGCCGAGGAGCTTGAGCTGGCCCGCGCTGCCCATGTCGGGCAGGCCGTCGGCCTTGACCAGGCCATGGGCCACGTCGATGCGGAAGCCGTCGACGCCCAGGTCGAGCCAGAAGCGCAGCACCGAGCGGAACTCGTCCTGGACCGCGGCGTTGTTCCAGTTGAAGTCGGGCTGCTCGGGCGCGAACAGGTGCAGGTACCAGTCGCCCGGGGTGCCGTCGGGGTTCCGGGTGCGGGTCCAGGCCGGGCCGCCGAAGATGGATTCCCAGTCGTTGGGGGGCTCCTCCCCGGCGGGGCCCTTGCCGGGGCGGAAGTGGTAGCGGTCGCGCAGCGCGGAGCCGGGGCCCTCGCGGAGCGCACGCTGGAACCACTGGTGCTGGTCGGAGGAGTGGTTGGGCACCAGGTCGACGATGATGCGCAGGGACAGCCCATGGGCGTCGGCGATCAGTGCTTCGGCGTCCTGCAGGGTGCCGAACATCGGGTCGATCGTCCGGTAGTCGGCCACGTCGTAGCCGGCGTCCGCCTGTGGGGAGGCGTAGAAAGGGCTGAGCCACACGGCGTCCACACCGAGCTCGGCCAGGTACGGGAGTCTGCTGCGGACGCCCGCCAGGTCGCCCATGCCGTCGCCGTTTCCGTCGGCGAAGGACCGCGGGTAGACCTGGTAGATGACCGCGTCGCGCCACCAGCCGGGCTGGTCGCCGGGGACGGCTCTCGACTGTGCCGGGACGGCGGCGCTGTTCGGCTGGGTACGGTCGGCGAGGTGCTGCGTCATGTCATCCCTGTAAGTCGTCGGGGGGACCGCCGAGGCCTGCGATGGCCTCCGCCGGGCCGCGCGGCTGCGTGAGCCGTGGCGTGGGAGCGGTGGGCAACGGTCAGGCCTTGGTCGCGCCGGCGGTGAGGCCGGCCTGCAGGTGCTTCTGCGCGTATCCGAACACCAGGGTGGCCGGGATCGCGATGAGGACGGCCGCGGCCGTCATGTGGTGCCATTCCTGGGTGTGCTGGTTGACGAAGGTCTGGAGTCCTCCGGCCAGGGTGAGGTTCTGCTCGCCGGTCATGAAGGCGGTGGCGTAGGCGACCTCGGCCCAGCCGGTGACGAAGCTGTAGAACGCGGTGACGGCGATCCCCGGTTTGGCCAGCGGCATGATCAGGCGCCAGAACGTGCCGAACGGCGAGAGCCCGTCGACCCGGCCCGACTCGTCGATGGAGACCGGGATGGTGTCGAAAAAGCCCTTCATCATCCAGGCGCAGAACGGGACCGCGATGGTGAGGTAGGTGACGATCAGGCCCACCGGCTGGTTGAGCAGGCCGTACCGGGACATCAGGTTGTACAGCGGCACGATCAGCACGGCCATCGGGAACATCTGGGTGATCAGCAGGGTCCACATGATCGAGCGCATCCCGGGGAACCGGAAGCGGCTGAGGGCGTAGCCGGTGGTGGAGGCGATGAACACCCCGAGGAACGTGGTGACCACCACGATCAGCACCGAGTTCCCGAACCAGGTGAGGAACGCCGTGTTGTTCAGTACGTGGTCGTAGTTCTCCAGCGTGAAGTCCGACACCAGCGACAGGGAGAACGTCTCGCTGCGGGGCTTGAAGGAGGTGATCAGCAGCCAGAACGGCGGAAAGAGCGCGAGGAAGGCGGCGAGAAGCAGGCCGGCGTGCAGCCCGAAGGAGGCCAGCGGTCCTCGCTCACCGCGCAGGAGCACCCGGCGCGGCCTGCCGGTGGGCGGGGCGCCCGCCAGCCCGGCCTGACGGGCGTCGGGAGCCGCGGGAATGCTCTCGTGCGGTCGTGCGGTCTTGGTGGCCATGGTCACCACACCTCTCCTTGCTTGCGGAGCACCCGGCGGTAGGCCATGGCGAACAGGATCAGGAGCATGAGGATGAGCACACCCCAGGTCGCGGATTCCGCGAAGTCCCTCGGGCTGCGCTGGAAGGCGAGCTTGAACGCCTCGGTCACCAGGATGTCGGTGGAGCCGGTGGGCCCACCGCCGGTGAGCAGGAAGATCACCGGGAACATGTTGAAGGTCCAGATGGTGCTGAGCAGCACCACCGTGGCGCTGACCGAGCGGACGCCGGGGAGGGTGATGTTCCAGAAGCGCTGCCAGGCGGTGGCGCCGTCCATCTCCGCGGCTTCGTACTGGTCGGCGGGGATGCCCTGCAGGGCGCCCAGCATGACGATGAGCATGAAGGGCACGCCCAGCCAGACGTTCACCGCGATGACGGACACCTTGGCCCAGAACGGATCGGTCAGCCAGCTGAGGGCGCTGAGGCTGCCGCCTTCGAGCGCGGCGTTCAGGATGCCGTTGCGCTCGTTGAAGAGCATCCGCCAGGCGAAGATCGAGACGAAGGCCGGGATGGCCCACGGCAGGATCATCGACATGCGGTAGACCGCCCGGCCGCGGAGCTTGCGGTTGAGCATGTTGGCCAGACCGAGGCCGATGACGAAGGTGATGCTCACACAGCTGATGGTCCAGATCGCGGTCCAGCCGAGCCGGTCCCAGAACTGGCCGCCGGTGAGGACGGCGATGTAGTTGTCGAGGCCGACGAACTCGTACGTGGCATCGATGGTGTTCTCGCCGATGCGCCGCTCGACGTTGCGCTCGTCGGCGTTGGTCAGGGTCAGGTACATACCCCGGAACAGCGGCCATCCGACGATGGCGGTGATCACGGTGATCACCGGAGTGACCATGACCCACGCGTACCAGTGGGTGGACAGCGCCTTGCGCAGCCGTCCGCGTGTTCTCCCGGTCCCGCGGCCCGGGCCGGGGGCACTGCTCGTGCCCCCGGCCCCTGCCACCGACCGGCTGGTCACTTCAGCCATCGTCGGTCAGTCCTCGTCTCTCGTGTCCTGGTGCCTCAGAGTCGCTTCACTGCCAGCCGTCGAGCAGGCCCCGGTAGCGGTCGGCGATGGTCTCCGCGGTCTCCTCGGCGGTCGCCTGGCCGAGCAGCATGGCCTCGACCTCTTCGCCCAGCGGGTCGAACAGCGAGTTGGCCTCGGGGATCCAGGCGCGCTCCTGCGCGACCTCGACGGCCGGCTTGAAGAACTCGACCATCTCGTTGGAGGACACCGAGTCGATCTCGTAGACGGACTCGCGGGTCGGGAGCAGGCTGAGCTCCTCGGTGATCCGCTGCTGCACGTCGGCGGAGCTCATGTACTTCACGAACTCGTAGGAGGCGTCCAGGTTGCCGGAGCCGGCGTAGACGCCGTAGTTCCAGCCGCCCTGCGGGGCACCCTGGGTCTCGCTGCCGGCCGGGACCGGGGCGACGCCCAGGTTCTCCTCGCCGATGCCCTCCCGGGCGTCGTTGATGGCCCACGGGCCGTTGATCATCATGGCCACGTCACCGTCGGCGAACATGCCCATCATGTTGTCCCAGCCGTCCACGGTGTCGGTGATCGCCGCACCGGAGTCGAGCAGGTCCTGGACCGCCTCGAAGGCGGCGACGCCGGACGGGTCGCCGATGGTGACCGTCTCGCTCTCGGCGTCGACCAGGTCGCCGCCCTCACCGTAGATGTAGGGGAGGAACCAGTACGGGTCGTCGCCGCGCAGGTAGAACGGGGCTTCCAGATCGGAGAAGGCATCCACGGAGTTCTTGATGTCCTCGAGCGACTCGGGGACCTCCACGCCGGCGTCGTCGAGCAGCTGCTTGTTGTAGAACAGCGCGAGGGTGTCGATGACCTGCGGGACGGCGTACGTGGCGTCCTCGTACTGGGTGCTGGCCCAGGCCTGCTCGAGAAAGTCGTCCTCGTTGTCCAGGGCGGGGGTGCCGTCCAGCGGCTGCAGGTAGCCGAGGCTGGCGAAGTCGGAGACCCACGCGACCTCGGTGCGCATCACATCGGGGGCCTCGTTGGCACCCGCCGCGTTCTTGAACCGGTCCTGGGCGCCGTCCCAGCCGATGTTGACGTAGTCGACCTCGACGTCCGGGTGCTCCTCGGAGAACTCCTCGGCGACAGCCTTGAAGACCGCGGCCTCCGTCTCGTTCGAGGTGTCCCAGAAGGTGACTGTGCCGGACAGCTCGCCGTCCGCACCGCCGCCGCCCGCGTTGTTGCTGCCGCCGTCGTCGCTGCCGCAAGCCGTTGCCGCAAGCGCCAAAGCAGCGATCACAGCCGTCGTCCCTATGCTGCGTCGCATGTGAACTCCTTCTAGCGATATGCCCGACTTCTGGGGTGGTGTACATACACCCCTGGTGTCGCGCCACTGCGGCGCCGGGCTGATCTGGAACGTAACAGGGGGGCAATATTTTGGAAAGACCTTGCGGCAAATTTCTGCAAGGTCGAAACGCAAGACTGTTGCAAGACCTTGCAGAGCTGCTACCTTCCCGCCACCGGCGCCCCGCTCCCAGGGGAGCCCTTGCGCGAGGAGCGGCCGCATGCGTGCGAGCATATCGGTCAAAAAACGGGCAACTGCCGCCGCGGCCCTGGCCTTCTTCCTCACCCTCCCCGGCTGCGGCACCCTGTCCGGGCCGCAGGAGCCGGACCCCCGGGACGTCTCCGGCCGCGTCACCTGGTGGGACACCTCCAACGAGACGGAGGCCCCGCTGTTCAACCAGCTGGTCGCCGCCTTCGAGAAGGAGTACCCAAGCGTCGATGTGACGTATGTCAACGTCCCCTTCTTCGACGCCCAGCAGCAGTTCCTGGAGGCCGCCCGGGAAGGGGCCGCCCCCGACGTGCTGCGCGCCGATGTCGGGTGGACCGCCGGCTTCGTGGACGCGGGACTGCTCGCCGACCTCACCGGAACCCCCGCCGCCCCCGAGCCCACGGAGTTCCTGGAGAACACCGTCGCGGGCGTCACCTTCCACGGCGGGGTCTACGGCATCCCGCAGGTCACCGACACCCTGGCGCTGCTCTACAACAAGCGGATCCTCGAGGAGGCCGGACTGTCCCGGCCGCCCCGTGACTGGGAGGAGCTGCGGGAACACGCTCTGACCGTGCGGAGCACCACGGACGCGGAGGGCATCGTCCTGAACACCGACGCCTACTTCGCCCTCCCCTTCCTGTACGGCGAGCGCAGCGACCTGATCGATCCGGACCGGAACGCCATCACCGTCGCCAGCCCGGCCTCGGTCCGCGGCGTGACGGCGGCCGCGGACCTGGTGGAGTCCGGGGCTGCTCCGATGCCCCCGGCCGAGGACGCGTACGGCGAGATGCAGGGCACCTTCAAGCAGGGCGGGGCGGCGATGATGATCAACGGCCCGTGGGCAGTCACGGAGCTCTTCGACAGCAGCACCTTCGCCGACCGGAACAACCTCGGCATCGTCCCGGTGCCGGCCGGCTCCACCGGCACGGCGGGCTCCCCCACCGGGGGGCACAACCTGGTGGTCTCCGCCCATACGGAAAGCCCCGAGGCCGCACAGCTCTTCGCCCGGTTCATGACCGACACCGCACAGCAGGAGAAGGCCGCCGTAGCTCTCGGACTGCTGCCGGCGCGCAAGGCCGCCTACACCGAGGACGTGCTCTCCGACCCGGTGCGCAACTCCTTCTACTTCGCCCACACCAAGTCGGTCTCCCGCGTCCCGCTCGTCGAGGGTGCCGAGATGTTCGCCGCCTTCCAGGAGCACTACACCGCCATCCTGCGCGGCGAGCGGAGCGTCACCGAAGGGCTGCTGGACACCGCCCACAGCTGGCGGGCCGACCTGCTGCCGGGCTGGACCGTCGACGAGTGAGCGGAGCAAGCCCGACCCACGATCACGGGTACCGTCCGGACATGGCCACTTCACGGGAGGTGCCGGGTTTCTGGGAGACCGCCGGCGCCACAAAGACCTTCACGCACCCTCTGGACCGGGACCTGCTGACCGCCCACGTACCGCGGGGCGCCCGGGTCCTGGACTACGGCTGCGGCTACGGCCGGCTGACCGGTGAGCTGGACCTGCTCGGCTACCGGGCGCGGGGCGTCGACTCCTCCTCGGCCCTCATCGAGCGCGGGAGACGAGAACGCCCGGCGCCGGACCTCACGCACTGTCCGGATCTTCCGCTCCCCTTCGAGGCCGGATCGTTCGACGCGGCCCTGCTCTTCGCCGTCCTCACCTGCGTACCGCAGGACGTCGCGCAGCGCGAGATCCTCCGGGAGCTCGCCCGCCTGGTGCGGCCGGGTGGGGTGCTGTACCTCAGCGACGTGCCGTTGCAGAGCGACCCGCACCACCTGCGGCGCTACGCGGAGCACGCACCGGAGCACGGCGAGCACGGCGTCTTCAGCACCCCCGACGGCGGCGTCTTCCGGCACCACGAGCCGGACCATCTGCGCACACTGCTCCAGGACAGCGGCTTCACGGTCGACGAGGAGCGCACGGACACGGTCGGGACGCTCGACGGCCACACCGTGGAGCGCCTCCAGCTCCTCGCCCGACGGTCACCGGCGGCAGCGGGGGGACCGGCCTGAGCCCGCCGGGCCAGGTTTCCACAAACCGGACAGATCGCCCCATGCGGTGGGCAGCGGCAAGAGCGGCCGGTACAGTCCACTTGTGTGACCGCACGGCTAGCTGACATCGCAGTGCAGGCGGGGGTCAGCGAAGCGACCGTCAGCCGCGTCCTCAACGGCAAGCCGGGAGTCGCCGCGGCCACCCGCGAATCCGTGCTGACCGCCCTCGACCTGCTGGGGTACGAGCGCCCCGCCCGGCTGCGGCAGCGCAGCGCCGGGCTGATCGGGCTGATCACTCCCGAGCTGGACAACCCCATCTTCCCCGCCTTCGCCCAGGTCATCGGCCAGGCGCTGACCAGGCAGGGCTACACCCCGGTGCTCGCCACCCAGACCCCGGGGGGCTCCACCGAGGACGAGCTGACCGGCATGCTGGTCGAACGCGGGGTCTCCGGGATTATTTTCATCTCCGGCCTGCACGCCGACACCAGCGCCGACATGGAGCGCTACGAGCGGCTTCGTGGGCACGGCGTGCCCTTCGTACTGATCAACGGCTTCTCCCCCAAGGTGCGCGCGCCCTTCGTGTCCCCGGACGACCGGACCGCCATGCGGCTGGCCGTCACCCACCTGGTGTCGCTCGGCCACCGGCGGATCGGTCTGGCGCTCGGGCCGGCCCGCTTCGTGCCGGTGCAACGCAAGATCGAAGGCTTCACTCAGGGCATGACGGCGGAGCTCGGCGTCCCGGCCGAACACGTCCCGGACCTCATCGAGCACTCGCTGTTCACGCTGGAGGGCGGCCAGGCAGCCGCGACCGCGCTGCTCACCCGCGGCTGCACCGCGGTGATCTGCGCCAGCGACATGATGGCGCTGGGTGCGATCCGGGCCGCCCGCCGGCAGCGGCTGGCGGTACCCGAGGACGTGTCGGTGATCGGCTTCGACGACTCCCCGCTGATCGCGTTCACCGACCCGCCGCTCACCACGATCCGGCAGCCCGTCCAGGCGATGGGCCAGGCAGCGGTACGGGCCCTGCTGGAGGAGATCGGCGGCACCCCGGCACCGCACAGCGAATTCGTCTTCCTCCCCGAACTGGTGGTCCGCGGCTCCACCGCGGCTGCCCCCAGGGGTGGGTCCGACGCAGGGGGGAACCCGGAAGGGTAGGACCCGACCAAAGGATGATCGGGGGCCGCGGGGGCTCTGGCAGACTGTTGCCCCATGGGGGCAACCAGCGTCAGTACGAGAGACCAAGACCAGGTGAACGCAGCAGACGGCGCCCCAGGAGCCCCTTCGTCACCGGCCGGGAGCTCCGGGCCGTGGCAGTCCCTGCGCGTGCCGCGCAGACCGCGCCTCCGGTTCGAGCTGCTGCTGATAGCCATCAGCTACTGGATCTACTCCCTGATCCGCAACGCCGTTCCCGAGCGGGTGGACCAGGCGCAGGAGAACGCCCGCTGGATCTGGGAAGTCCAGAAGGACATGGGGCTGGCCTTCGAACAGGCGGTCAACCATGCGGTGAACGAGGTCACGTGGCTGATCGTCGCCACGAACTATTACTACGCGACCTTGCACTTCATCGTCACCATCGCGGTGCTGGTGTGGCTGTTCCGCCGGCACCCCGGGCGGTACGGCGCGACGCGGCTGGTGCTGTTCGCGACGACCGCGGTCGCCCTGCTGGGGTACTACTTCTACCCGCTCGCACCCCCACGGCTCATGGACGGCGTGGACTTCATCGACACCGTCAAGGTGCACAACACCTGGGGTGCGATGTCCTCGGAGAGCCTGGCCGAGGTCTCCAACCAGTACGCAGCCATGCCGTCGATGCACGCCGGCTGGTCCCTGTGGTGCGGCATCACGGTCATGGTGCTGGCCCGGCCGGTGTGGCTGAAGGTCCTCGGTGTGCTCTACCCGGTCCTCACCCTGGCGGTGATCGTGGCCACCGCGAACCATTTCTGGCTGGACGCGGCGGGCGGCATCGTGTGCCTCGCCTTCGGCTACGCGGTCGCCCACCTGTGGTACGGCCGCCTCTGCTACCACCTCCCCCGCCAGATCCCGCTCGCGAGCCCGGCCTACCGGAACGGCACTCAGCCGCCGGAGCAGGACGTGAGCCGGGACCGGGCCCCGGACGGGGACGCGAGCCGGGACGGGCAGGTGAGCCGGGACAGGGACCGGGGCCCTGACCGGCCGCCGTCCTCCTGACCTGACCCCCGCACCACCTCGGCACCCTGACCCGCCGCGGCGGACCGGGTGAGGGGACCGCCGGGGCGCACCGTCAGCTGTCGTCGGTGGCGTAGTCGTAGAAGAGGCGTTCCACCACGGCGCGGGCCCGGCGGGTGGTCCGGCGGTAGTCGTCCAGCAGCTCTCCCGCGTGGCCCAGCTGGTAACCGAGGTAGCGGGCCACGCCGGCCAGCTCCCGGGTTTCGGAGGGGAACGTGTCCGCCGGCCGGCCGCGTACCAGCATGACGGCGTTGCGCACCCGGCTCGCCAGCACCCAGGCCTCGTCCAGGGTCTGCGCGTCGTCGGCGTCCACCAGGCCGGCAGCCAGTGCGGCGGCCAGCGCGGGACGCGTGCCGGTGACCCGCAGGGCGGGCACCTTCCAGGCATGCCGCAGCTGGAGCAGCTGCACCGTCCACTCGACGTCGGAGAGCCCGCCGCGGCCCAGCTTGACGTGCAGCGTCGGGTCGGCGCCGCGCGGCAGCCGCTCCGACTCCATGCGCGCCTTCAGCCTGCGGATCTCCCGCTCCGCGTCATCCCCCGGGCCGCCCTCGGGGTAGCGCAGCGGGTCGATGAGCCGCAGGAACCTCTCCCCGAGCTCGTGATCGCCGGCGACCGGCTCGGCGCGCAGCAGTGCCTGGCTCTCCCAGGTCACCATCCAGCGCCGGTAGTACGCCTCGTAGGAGGAGAGGCTGCGCACCAGGGGGCCGCTGCGGCCCTCCGGACGCAGGTCCGCGTCGATCGGCATCGGAGGGTCGGAAGTGGGGAGCTGCAGCAGGCGGCGCAGTTCCCCGGCGACGGCGAACGCGGCCTCGGCGGCCTCCTCCTCCGGCACGCCGGGCCTCGGCTCGTGCACGAACATGACGTCGGCGTCGGAGCCGTAGCCCTGTTCCCGGCCGCCGAACCGGCCCATGCCGATGACGGTGAACCGGGTGGGCAGGGTGTCCCCCCAGGTGGCGGCGACGGCGGCGCGCAGCGTCCCGGCCAGGGTGGCGGCGCTGATGTCGGACAGGGCGTCGCCGATCCGGTCGATGGCCGCCGCCGGGTCCCCGCCCTCGGCGTAGGCACCGATGACGTCGGCAGCGGCGGTGCGGAACAGCTCCCGGCGGCGGATGCCCCGGGCGGCCGCGACGGCCGTCTCCCCGTCGGGGTGCCGTTTCACCGCGGACAGCACCTCCTGCTCCAGGGCGGTCCGGCTGCGCGGCCGGAGCCCTTCGGGGTCGCCGAGCAGCGCCACCGCCTCCGGGGCCCGGAGCAGCAGGTCGGGAGCGAGGCGCCCGGCGGAGAGGACCCGGGCGAGGTTCTCCGCGGCGGCGCCCTCGTCGCGGAGCAGGCGCAGGTACCAGGGGGTGGTACCGAGGGCGTCGGAGACCTTGCGGAAGCCGAGCAGCCCGGCGTCGGGGTCGGCGGAGTCGGCGAACCGGTCCAGCAGCACCGGCAGCAGGGTCCGCTGGATGGCTGCTTTGCGGCTGACTCCGGAGGCCAGTGCCTTCAGGTGGCGCAGCGCGGCGCCGGGGTCGACGTAGCCGAGGGCCTCCAGCCGCTGCTGGGCGGCCTCGGGGCGGAGCCGGGCCTGGGGGGCCTCCAGCTGGGCGACTGCGTCGAGCAGCGGCCGGTAGAACAGCTTCTCGTGCAGCCGCCGGACCGCGGCGGTGTGCTGCTTCCAGGCCCGGGCGAGCTCGGGGACCGGCTCCTTGTGGAAGCCGAGGGAGCGGCCCAGCCGACGCAGGTCCTCCTCGGTCTCGGGCAGCAGGTGGGTGCGGCGCAGCCGGTAGAGCTGGATGCGGTGCTCGACCGTGCGCAGGAAGCGGTAGGAGGTGTCCAGCGAGGCGGCGTCCTGCCGGCCGATGTACCCCCCGGCGGAGAGGGCGGCCAGCGCGTCCAGGGTGGTGACGCTGCGCAGCTCCGGGTCGGTGCGGCCGTGCACCAGCTGGAGGAGCTGGACGGCGAATTCGACATCGCGCAGCCCGCCGGGGCCGAGCTTGAGCTCCCGCCCGGAGTGGGCGGCGGGGATGGACTCCTCGACGCGGCGACGCATCTGCTGCACGTCGGGAACGAAGTTCTCCCTGGCGGCGGCCTCCCAGACGAGCGGGGCGACGGCCGCATGGTAGCCCGCGCCGAGCGCTGCGTCGCCGGCGACCGGGCGGGCCTTGAGAAGGGCCTGGAACTCCCAGGTCTTCGCCCAGCGCCGGTAGTAGGCGAGGTGGCTGCTCAGGGTGCGGACGAGAGGGCCGTTGCGGCCCTCGGGGCGGAGGTTGGCGTCCACGGGCCAGATGGTGCCCTCGGCGGTGCGGTCGGAGCAGATCCGCATCATCCGGGCGGCGAGCCGGGTGGCGGCCTGCATCGCGTCGCCCTCCGGTGTCCCTTCAGCGGGCTCGGCGACGAAGATGACGTCGACGTCCGACACGTAGTTGAGCTCCCGGCCACCGCACTTGCCCATGGCGATGACGGCGAGCCGGCACCGGGCGGTGTCGCCGGGGGCCTCACGTTCCGCGAGACGCAGGGCGGCCCGCAGGGTGGCGGTGGCCAGGTCGGCGAGCTCGGCGGCGGCTTCGGAGAAGCCGGTGGTGCCGGTCATGTCACGGGCGGCGATCATGAGGAGGGCGCGGCGGTAGCCGACGCGCAGGCTGTCCGGGTCGGTGGCGTCGGCCAGCGCCGTTTCGAACTCCTCGAGCCCCGGGTGGAGGTCGGCGGCGGTGCCGAAGAAGGTCAGGGTGCGCCACTCCGCGGGGTGCCGGGCCAGGTGGTCACCGAGCTCCTCGGAGGCGCCGAGCACCGCCAGCAGCCGGTCCCGCAGTGGCTTGGCGGACAGCAGAGTGTCCAGGAGCTCCGCGCCGCTGCCCGCCGGGCCGGCGTTCTCCCGGCTGGTGCTGCGGCGGTCGTCCAGTGCCTCGCAGAGCCGGGCGAGTCCGCGCAGCGCGAGGTCGGGGTCGGCGGTGGCGCCGAGAGCGTCGAGCAGCGCGCCGTCGCTGCGGACGGCGGCCAGGGCCGGCGCGTCGAGCAGTTTCCCGGCTGCGGCCGGGTCGGTGAACCCGGCGCGCAGCAGCCTTCCGAACCGGCTGCCCCGGCGTCCGCCCTGCTCCACGAAGGTGCCCCTTTCCACGGTGAGCCGCGGCCGTCCCGCGCTGGATGCTCGTGGGTGCCCGCGGGGACGGCCTGCCCGCTACCCAGGAGCGTAACCACTGCCGGGCGGCGGAGCCGGGCGGCGGGCGGACGGCAGCGGTGCGCGGCGCGTTACAGGGCGGGGAGGTTCTTGCGCAGCTCGAAGGCGGTGACCTCGGAGCGGTACTCCTCCCACTCCTGCCGCTTGTTGCGCAGGAAGAAGTCGAAGACGTGCTCTCCGAGGGTCTCGGCCACCAGCTCGCTGCGCTGCATCAGGTCGATCGCCTCGCCCAGGTTCTGCGGGAGCGGCTCGATGCCCAGGGCGCGGCGTTCGCCGTCGCTCAGCGCCCAGACGTCGTCCTCGGCGCCCGGCGGCAGCTCGTAACCCTCCTCGATGCCCTTCAGGCCGGCGGCGAGCAGCACCGAGTAGGCCAGGTAGGGGTTGGCCCCGGCGTCCAGGGAGCGGACCTCGACCCGGGTCGACCCGGTCTTGCCGGGCTTGTACATCGGGACCCGGATGAGCGCGGAGCGGTTGTTGTGGCCCCAGCAGATGTAGGAGGGTGCTTCGCCGCCGGCTCCGGCGGGCCGGTTGGCGCCGCCCCAGATCCGCTTGTAGGAGTTGACCCACTGGTTGGTGACGGCGGAGATCTCCGCGGCGTGCTTCAGGAGCCCGGCGATGAAGGAGCGGCCGACCTTGGAGAGCTGGTACTCGGTTCCGCTTTCGTAGAAGGCGTTCCGGTCGCCCTCGAAGAGGGAGAGGTGGGTGTGCATGCCGGAGCCGGGGTATTCGGAGAACGGCTTGGGCATGAAGGTGGCCTGCACGCCCTGCTCCAGCGCGACCTGCTTCATCACCAGACGGAAGGTCATGATGTTGTCGGCGGTGGACAGCGCGTCGGCGTAGCGCAGGTCGATCTCCTGCTGCCCCGGGGCGCCCTCGTGATGGGAGAACTCCACGGAGATGCCCATCGATTCCAGCATCGTGATCGCCTGGCGCCGGAAGTCCATGCCGACGTTGTGCGGGGTGTGGTCGAAGTATCCGGAGGAGTCGGCCGGGGTCGGCCGGGTGCCGTCCACCGGCTTGTCCTTGAGCAGGAAGAACTCGATCTCGGGGTGGGTGTAGAAGGTGAACCCGAGGTCGGAGGCCTTGGCGAGGATGCGCTTGAGGACGTACCGGGGGTCGGCGTAGGACGGGGAGCCGTCCGGCATCAGGATGTCGCAGAACATCCGGGCGGTCCCGGGTGCCTCTGCCCTCCAGGGCAGGATCTGGAAGCTGCTGGGCGCGGGTTTGGCGAGCATGTCGGACTCGTGCACCCGGGCGAAGCCCTCGATCGCCGAGCCGTCGAAGCCGATGCCCTCGTCGAAGGCCTGCTCGAGCTCGGCGGGTGCCACTGCGACGGACTTGAGAAACCCGAGCACGTCGGTGAACCACAGCCGGACGAACCGGATGTCACGCTCCTCCAGCGTACGGAGCACGAACTCCTGCTGCTTGTCCATAAAAACCCATCCTCGCTGGTCAGGCCGTTGGTTACCGGGCCGCGGGGCATATCGCGGGCACCTGAGCATTTCACCACACAGTTTCGGTGGTGTGACGCACGCGTGTCCGAGCAGCGGAGGCGCCGGCCGGCTTCCGCTCCCGATGCTGCCGTCCGCCGGCCGGTCCGCGCCGGCAGGGACCGGGCGGCCCTGCGCGGCACAGCCACCCGTCCGCCGGATTGGTCCGGTTTGACCGGGGTACCGCGGAGAGGTCGTTTTCACGCTGCGCGTGGGAAGGAGCCGCCATGCAGCCCACTCCTGATCCGCTCCGCCGGCACTCCGTGGTCACCGGCGGAGCCGGCTTCCTCGGCTCGCACCTGTGCACCGCCCTGCTCGACGGGGGTGACGAGGTGACCTGTGTCGACGATTTCTGCACCGGCAGCGCGGGGAACATCGCGCACCTGCTGGACCGGCCCGGCTTCACCGTGGTGGGCGCCGACATCACCGAACCGCTGGAGCTGTCCCGGCCGGTCGACCTGGTGCTGCACTTCGCCTCCCCGGCCTCCCCGGCCGACTACCTGCGCCAGCCCCTGCACACCCTGGAGACCGGGAGCCTGGGCACCCGCAACGCGCTCGCGCTGGCCCACCGTCACCGGGCGCGCTTCGTGCTGGCCTCCACCTCCGAGGTGTACGGGGATCCGCTGCAGCACCCGCAGAGCGAGAGCTACTGGGGGAACGTCAACCCGGTCGGCCCGCGCAGCGTGTACGACGAGGCCAAACGCTTCGCGGAGGCGCTGACCACGGCCGAGGCCGCGGTGCACGGCACCGACGCGGGCATCGTCCGGCTGTTCAACACCTACGGCCCGCGGATGCGCGGCCACGACGGGCGGGCCGTGCCCACCTTCATCCGCCAGGCACTGGCCGGTGAGCCGCTCACCGTCACCGGGGACGGACGCCAGACCCGGTCACCGGCCTACGTCGACGACACCGTGCGAGGCGTACTGGCCATGGCGGACTCCGGGCTGCTGGGCCCCGTGAACATCGGCAACCCGCACGAGATGACCATGCGGGCGCTGGCGGAGAAGGTCATCGGGCTGACCGGGTCGGCCTCTGCCGTCCGGCTGGTGGAACGGCCCGCCGACGATCCCGCCGTGCGCTGCCCCGACATCACGCTGGCCCGCGACAAGCTCCAGTGGGAGCCGCGGGTGCCCGTGGAAGAGGGACTCGCCCGCACCATTGCCTGGTTTCGCGAGCACCTCGCGAACTGAGCAACCCTCCGCCCCCGTCACCGGCTCCCCGGTGCGTCCTCCTGCTGCAGCCGGTGGCCCTCCACCGCGTCCGATCGTGGCGCGGTGCCGCGCGCAACCGGGCGGCCGGTACACCCGCGTCGTGTTCCGGCGCACCGTCACCCCACTGTCCTCCCCGCCGGAAGGTCACCTCCCATGCGCGTTCTCGGCATCAACGCCCTGTTCCACGACCCGGCGGCCGCCCTGGTCGTCGACGGCCGCACCCTCGCCGCGGCCGAGGAGGAGCGGTTCTCCCGCCGCAAGCACGGCAAGCGCCCACTGCCCTTCTCCGCCTGGGAGCTTCCGGAGCAGTCGGCCGCCTGGTGCCTGGCCCAGGCCGGGTTGCGGCCGCAGGATCTGGACGCCGTCACCTATTCCTTCGACCCGGCGCTGGCCCGCCCCGCCGACCGGATGGGGCTGGACGACCCCTGGGACCACCTGCGGCTGACGTACGCCCGGGAGGCCCCCGCGTTCCTGGCCGAGGCGCTTCCCGGGCTCGACTCCGGCCTGGTGCGCTTCGTGCCGCACCACCTGGCCCACGCGGCGTCCTCCGCGTTCGCGGCCCCGGACGCGGAGCACTGCTCCGTGCTGGTGCTCGACGGCCGGGGGGAATGCGCCTCCCACCTGGCGGCCCGGCGCACCGGCAACCGGCTCGCAGCGCTGCGGCAGCAGGAGCTCCCGCACTCCCTCGGCCTGGTGTACGAGGAGCTGACGGAGCATCTGGGCTTTCTGCGGTCCAGTGACGAGTACAAGGTGATGGCGCTGGCCTCCTACGGCCGGCCGCGGATGCTCCGGGAACTGCGGCGGTACATCCACCCGACCGGGGACGGCGGATTCCGCGCCGCGGGCGTCCCGTGGGCGGAGCTGGCACCGCCGCGGCACGGTGACGAGGCGTGGACACAGCCGCACGCGGACCTGGCCGCGAGCGCCCAGGCGGTCCTGGAGGAGACGCTGCTCGACCTGGTGCGCTGGCTGCACGGGCAGACGCACGACGAGGTCCTGACCATGGCCGGCGGCGTGGCGCTCAACTGTGTGGCCAACTCGCGGATCGCCCGCGAGGGCCCGTTCCGCCGGGTGTGGGTGCAGCCCGCCTCCGGTGACGCGGGCACCGCGCTGGGCGGCGCCCTGCTCCACACCGCCGAGCGGGACGAGGCGCCCCGGCCGGTCCCGGGAGCGGACCTGGGCCGCGGCTGGTCCGACGCCGAGCTCGAAGCCTGGCTGAAGACCGCCGCGGTACCGTTCGAACGGCCCGTGGACGTCGCGCGTACCGTGGCCCGGGCCCTCGCGGACGACGCGATCGTCGCCTGGTTCCAGGGCCGCTCCGAGTACGGGCCGCGGGCGCTGGGACACCGCTCGCTGCTCGCCCACCCGGGGAAGTCCGGCAACCTGGAGCGGCTCAACGACGTCAAGGGCCGGGAGCAGTTCCGGCCGGTCGCCCCGATGGTCCTGGCCGGGCGGGCGGCCGAGTTGTTCGACGGCCCGCTGCCCAGCCCGTACATGCTGTTCGTGCACCGGGTGCGCCCGGAGTGGCGGGACCGTATCCCGGCCGTGGTGCACGTGGACGGCACGGCCCGGGTGCAGACCGTGAACCCGGACGCCGAGCCGCTGGCCGGGCGGATGCTCACCGCGTTCGAGGAACTGACCTCGCTGCCCGTGGTGGTGAACACCAGCCTCAACACGGCGGGCCGGCCGATGGCCGACGACCCCCGGGACGCGTTGGAGTGCTTCGGATCCGCCCCCGTCGATCTGCTGGCCATCGGCCCGTTCGTGGTACGGCGCGAGACCTTCTTCTCCCACCGGGGCGAGGGCACCCGCGGGGTCGCGGCCGGGACGGACGGCGGCAGCGGGGCGGAGCACGCCGGAACGGGGCCCGGCCGGTGAGCGCCCCGGGAACCGGCCACGGCGCCGGCCCCGCAGAAGCCGCGGTCCGGGATCGGCCCGCCTACGCCGTGGTGGTGCCCACCCTGGGGCGGCCCAGCCTGACGGCCCTGCTGGAGGCGCTGGCGGACGGTGCGGGCCCGCGCCCCCGCCGGATCGTGCTCGTCGACGACCGGCCGCCGCATGTCCCCGATCCGCTGGACGTCCGGGTGCCCGAGGCCCTCCGCGCGCTGACGCACCTCGTGCCGGGCCGGGCGGCCGGCCCCGCCGCGGCCCGCAACACCGGCTGGCGAGCGGCCCCCGAGCCCTGGATCGCCTTCCTCGACGACGATGTGGTGCCGGCCCCGGACTGGGCCCGGCGGCTGGCCGCCGATCTCGCCGGGGCGGGACCCCGCACGGCCGGGGTGCAGGGCCGGATCAGCGTGCCGCTGCCCGCCGGGCGCCGCCCCACCGACTGGGAGCGAACCACCGCCGGCCTGGCCGACGCCCGCTGGATCACCGCCGACCTGGTGTACCGCCGGGCGGCACTGCAGGACGCTCACGGGTTCGACGAACGGTTCCCCCGGGCCTTCCGGGAGGACGCCGACCTGGCCCTGCGGCTGCTCGGGAACGGCTGGGAGCTGACGGTGGGCAGCCGTTCCACGACCCATCCGGTCCGCCCGGCGGACAGTTGGGTGTCGGTGCGCGCACAGGCCGGAAACGCCGACGACGTCCTGATGAGCCGGCTGCACGGCCGCCACTGGTGGGACCGGGCCGGGGCCCCGCGCGGCCGGCTTCCGCGGCACGTCGCGGTCACCGCGGCCGGGCTGGCCGCACTGGCCGGGGCGACGGCCGGACGGCACCGCGGCGCGGCCTGCTGCGCCGCTCTCTGGCTCGCCGGGACCGTCGAGTTCGCCGCCGCCCGGATCCGTCCCGGGCCGCGCACGGCGGACGAGATCACCCGGATGGCCGCCAGCAGCGCACTCATTCCGCCCGTCGCCGCAGCGCACTGGCTGGCCGGTCTGATACGCCACCGCAAAGCCTTGCCCTGGGCGGCACACAGCGCTGTCCGCACCCCCTCCGGGACAGCCGCACGCGTCGCCCCGGAGACCGTCCGAGCGGGTGACCCGGGTGTTTGAGCAAGGGTGTTCCGGCAACCCCGGGCACATGCCGAGCACACCAGCCCCCCGAGCGGGGTTCTCCGCCGACGGCGGTCCCTGGCTCTTCCCCCCGGGGGACAGTCCGCGCCCCGGCGTCCGGTCACCGGGCGGTGCCGGCCGGCCCCGTACCGCCGTCCTGTTCGACCGGGACGGAACGCTCGTCGAGGACGTGCCCTACAACGGCGACCCCGGCCTCGTGCGGGCGATGCCGGGGGCCCGCGGCGCACTCGACCTCCTGCGGGCCCGCGGGACCGCCCTCGGGGTGGTGAGCAATCAGTCCGGAGTCGCCCGCGGCCTGCTCAGCAGACAGCAGGTGGGCGCGGTGCAGCGACGCGTCGAGGAACTGCTCGGCCCGCTGGATGTGTGGGCGGTCTGCCCGCACGGCCCCGACGACGGCTGCCGGTGCCGGAAGCCGGCTCCGGGGCTCGTGGAGGCCGCGTGCGGCCGGCTCGGAGTCCCGCCGCACCGGACCGTGGTCATCGGGGACATCGACGCCGACATGGGGGCGGCCCGCGCGGCCGGAGCCCGGGGCATCCTGGTACCGACCCCGGTGACCCGCCCCGCAGAGACCTCCGCGGCCGGGGAGACCGCACCCGACCTGCTCGCCGCGGTACGGACCGTACTGCGGATCGGCGCACTGATCGGGGGCGGTTCGTGAGCCGCGCCCCGCGCACCCTCGTGGTGCGGCTGGACAGCGCGGGGGACGTCCTGCTGGCCGGCCCCGCCGTGCGCGCCGTCGCGGCCGGGTCCGCGCACACGGCGGTCCTCTGCGGACCGCTGGGCGAGACCGCCGCGCGTCTCCTGCCCGGAGTGCGGGAGGTGCTGGTGCACGACGCCCCCTGGGTCGGCTTCTCCCCGCCCGAGGTACGGCGGGAGGCCGTCGGGGAGCTGGTCGACCGGGTGGCCGCCGGGAGGTTCGACCGGGCGCTGGTCCTGGCCTCCTCCCACCAGAGCCCGCTGCCTGCCGCGCTGCTGCTGAAGATGGCGGGCGTGCCGTGGGTGGCGGCGGACAGCGAGCACTACCCGGGCACCCTGCTGGACCTGCGGCATCGCCGGGCCCCGGCCCGGCACGAGGCCGAGGCCGCGCTCGACCTCGCCGAGGCGGCCGGCTTCCGCCTGCCGCCCGGCGACGACGGCGCGCCGCGCGTCCTTCCCCCGCCGGACACCGGTGCGCTGACCGGCACCGGTCCGTACCTGGTGGTGCACCCCGGGGCCGCGGTCCCGGCCCGGACCTGGAGCCCGGCGCGGGCCGCCCGGGCGGTGGCCGCCCTGAGCGCCGCCGGGCACCGGGTGGTCGTCACCGGCGGCCCCGAGGAGAAGGAGCTGACCGCGACGGTCGCCGGCCGGCACGCCCGGGACCTCGGCGGACGCACCGGCCTTCCGGAGCTGGCCGGTGTGCTGGCCCGGGCCCGGGCGGTGGTCGCCGGCAACACCGGTCCCGCCCACCTGGCCGCTGCCGTCGGCACCCCGGTGATCAGCCTGTTCGCACCCGTGGTACCCGCCGTCCACTGGCTGCCGCACCGTGTTCCGCTGGTACGCCTCGGCCGGCCGGACGCCCCGTGCGCGGGCACCCGGGCCCGGGTCTGCCCGGTTCCCGGGCATCCCTGCCTGGACTCGGTGAGCGACGCGGAGGTGCTGAAAGCCGTCGCATCCCTCACCGCCGGCGAAGCCCGCACCGCCGGCGACCGGCCGGCACACCCGGCCCGGGAGGCGGCCCGATGAACGTCCTGCTCTGGCACGTGCACGGCTCGTGGACCACCGCCTTCGTGCAGGGTCCGCACACCTACCTGATACCGGTGCTGCCGGACCGGGGACCCGACGGCCGGGGCCGGGCCCGCACCTGGGACTGGCCGGACTCGGTGACCGAGGTGCGGCCCGGGGACCTGCGGGACACGGCCGTCGATCTGGTCGTCCTGCAACGCCCGCACGAGGCCGCCCTCGCCGGCCGGTGGCTGGGCCGCCGCCCCGGCCGGGAGGTGCCCGCGGTGTACGTGGAGCACAACACGCCCGGCGGCGGCGTGCCGCACACCCGGCACCCGTGCGCCGGCCGGGACGACCTGCTCCTGGTCCATGTCACGCACTTCAACCGGCTGTTCTGGGACAGCGGCGGCACCCCCACAGCCGTGATCGAGCACGGCGTCGTCGACCCGGGCCACCGCTGGACCGGGGAGCTCGAGCGGGCCGCCGTGGTCGTCAACGAACCGCTGCGGCGCGGTCGGACCACCGGCACCGACCTGCTGCCCGAACTGGCCCGCCAGGTCCCCCTGGACGTCTTCGGGATGGGCACCGCGGACCTGGCCCGGCAGTTGGGCATTCCCCCCGACCGCTGCCGCACCGAGGAGCTCCCCCAGGCAGCCCTGCACAACGCCATGGCCCGGCGGCGCGTCTACCTGCACCCCGTTCGCTGGACCTCGCTGGGCCTGTCCCTGATCGAGGCCATGCACCTGGGGATGCCGGTCGTCGCGCTCGCCACCACCGAAGCCGTCGAAGCGGTACCGGAAGGCGCCGGAGTGCTCTCCACCCGGCCGGGGGAACTCACACGCGCCGCCGCCGGGTACCTGCGCGATCCGGTGGCGGCGTCGGAGGCCGGGGACCGGGCCCGGCGAGCGGCTCTCGCCCGCTACGGGCTGAAGCGCTTCCTGACCGACTGGAACCGTCTGATGGAGGAGGTGGTCCGCTGATGAGGCGAACATCCCGCGAGCGCACGCTCGCGATCGCCCTCGTCTCCGAGCACGCCAGCCCGCTGGCCGCGCTGGGCGGAGCGGACGCCGGCGGCCAGAACGTGCACGTCGCGCAACTCGCGGAGGGACTCGCCGACCGCGGCCACCGTGTGACGGTGCACACCAGGCGTGACTCCCCCACCGCACCGCCGGTCGTGGAACTGCGCCCCGGGGTGCTGGTACGGCACGTGCCCGCCGGACCGCCCCGGCACCTGCCGAAGGACGAACTGCTGCCGTACATGCAGGCGTTCGGCGACCACCTGGCGGAGGAGTGGTCCGCCGCGCCGCCCAACGTGGTGCACTCGCACTTCTGGATGTCCGGCCTCGCCGCACTCCGGGCGGCCCGCCCCCTCGGCCTGCCGTTCGCCCACACGTACCACGCCCTCGGCACCGTCAAACGGCGTCACCAAGGGGCAGCCGACAGCAGCCCTGCCGGACGGATCGCCCTGGAGACCGAGGTCGGCGAAGCCTGCGACCGCATCATCGCCACCTGCCGGGACGAGGTCGGGGAACTGGCCGCGATGGGCCTCACCCCCGAGCGGACCTCCGTCGTGCCCTGCGGGGTGGATCCCGGCCGTTTCACCCCGCAGGGCCCGCCTGCGCCCCGCGGCGACCGCCGGTACCGGCTGATCCAGATCGGCAGGCTCGTCCCCCGCAAGGGCACCGACGTGTCCCTGGCCGCGCTGGCCGCGCTGCCGGACACCGAACTGGTCATCGTCGGCGGGCCGGAGGCCGCGCGGCTCGACGCGGACCCGGAGGCCCGCCGGCTGCGGTCGGTGGCCGGCCGGCTCGGTGTCACGGACCGGGTCCACTTCACCGGCGGGGTGTCCCGCACGGCCGTTCCGGCTCTGCTGCGCAGCGCGGACGTGGTGCTCTGCCCGGCCGACTACGAACCGTTCGGCATCGTGCCCCTGGAGGCGATGGGCTGCGGCGTCCCGGTGGTGGCGAGTGCCGTCGGCGGACAGCGCGACACGGTGGCGGACCCGGGCACCGGACGCCTGGTGCCGCCGCGGGACGCGGCCGCGCTGGCCGGTGCGGCCGCGGCCCTGCTGGCCGACCCGCGCGCACGCGCCGCCTGCGGGGCGGCGGGCCGCCGCCGGGTCCTGGCGCGCTACCGCTGGGCCAGGATCGCCGCGGCCACTGAGGAGATCTACCTCGACGTCCTCGCCCGTCGGCCCGCCACAGCAACCCGGGCCGGCTGACGGCCACGCTCCGGAGCGCTCAACCGGGCGCTCACCCCGCGCGGGCCGGTGAGGCGCTCCGCACAGACCGCACAGCCGCACACCTGGGAAGGAGCCAGGGGCCCGCAGCCGCACCGGCGGAGCCCTGAACACCATGAGCGACGCACTCCGCACCGCGCACGAGCACTGCCGGTCGCTCCAGGAGGCTCTGGGGCACCTCTGCGACGAGGAACTCGAGCGGATCGACGCCTGGGGCCGGCACCTGGCGGCCGTCCTGCCGAGGGGCGGCCGGCTGCTGGCCGCGGGCAACGGCGGCAGCGCCGCCCAGGCCCAGCACCTGACGGCCGAACTCGTCGGACGCTACCTGAGCGACCGGCCGGCGTACTCCGCGCTCGCCCTGCACGCCGAGACCTCCAGCGTCACCGCGATCGCCAACGACTACGGCTACGCCGAGGTGTACGCCCGGCAGGTCACCGCACACGGCCGGCCCGGCGACGTCCTGCTGCTGATGTCCACCTCCGGACGCAGCCCCAACCTGCTCGACGCCGCCATAGCGGCCCGGGCCGCCGGCCTTCGCATCTGGGCCATGACCGGGCCCCGGCCGAACCCGCTGGCAGGCCTGGCCGACGACACGCTCAGCATCCCGGCCGCCGGCACGGCGACCGTGCAGGAAGTCCACCTGGTCGCCCTGCACCTGCTCTGCGAGGCGTTCGACACCGTGACGGCCGTCCCCCCGGCCGCCGTGGCGGAACGGAGCGTCCGGTGACCGGCCGTTCGCCGCTGGTCGTCGTCGGGGACGCCCTTCTGGACCAGGACATCGACGGGGACGCCACCCGGCTCGCCCCCGACGCCCCGGTCCCGGTCGTCGACGTGGTGTCCGACCGCGCCCGGCCCGGGGGTGCCGCGCTCGCCGCCGCGCTCGCCGCGCGCGACGGCCGCGAGGTCGTGCTGGTCACCGCGCTGGGCACCGATCACGCCAGCGACACCCTCCGTGCGCTGCTGCCGCCGGGAGTCCGGCTGTGCGAGATCCCGCTGCTCGGCGAACTGCCCGTCAAGACCCGGGTACGGGCCGCCGGGCGCCCCCTGGTGCGCGTCGACCGGGGCGGCGGAACGCCCGGCCGGCCCGGGGCGGCGGCTCATGCCGCGATACGCGACGCCCACACCGTCCTCGTGTCCGACTACGGCCGGGGCACCGCCGCCGCGGTACGGGCCCGGCTCGTGGAGGCGGCCCGGCACGTCCCGCTGGTCTGGGACCCGCATCCGCGCGGCGGCCGGCCGGCGGTGGCCACCCGGCTGGCCACCCCCAACGACCGGGAGGCGCGGGCCTTCACCGGCCACGTCCCGGGTGTCCCCGAGGGTGACGACTCGCTGCGCGCCCACAGCCGCCGCGGCTCGCTGCTCGCCGAACGCTGGGGGGCCGCCTCCGTCGCGGTGACCCTGGGAGCGCGCGGCGCGGTCCTCACCCGGGCCCACTGCGACGATCCGCTGTACGTCCCGGTCACCTCCTCCCAGGCCCGGGACACCTGCGGGGCCGGGGACTGCTTCGCAGCCACCGCCGCCGCGGGGCTCGCCGACGGCGACCTGCCCGCCCGGGCCGTCGAACGGGCCGCCGGGGCGGCGGCCTCGTTCGTGGGCGCCGGCGCCGCGGGGAACCCGTTGTGCTGGGCACCGCAGGAACCGCCCCGGCGTCCGGTCCGCCCGGACGTCCCCGGCCGGCTCGGTGACGTCCTCGCCCTGGTCCACGCCGTGCACGCCCGCGGCGGCACCGTCGTCGCCACCGGCGGCTGCTTCGACCTGCTGCACGCCGGGCACGTCGAGCTGCTGGAGAAGGCCCGGCGCGCCGGGGACCGCCTGATCGTGTGCCTCAACTCCGACGCCTCCGTACGGCGGCTGAAGGGGCCCGGCCGGCCGCTCAATCCGGCGGCCGACCGCATCCGCGTCGTGGCCGGGCTCGACTGTGTGGACGCGGTCCTGACCTTCGGCGAGGACACCCCCGCCACCCTGCTCCGCAGACTGCGGCCGGACATCTGGGTGAAGGGCGGTGACTACAGCGTCAGCGCCCTTCCGGAGGCAGCCGTGCTGCGCGAGTGGGGCGGGCAGGCCCTGGTACTGCCGTACCTGGACGGGAGATCGACCACCGAGCTCGCCCGCCGGGCCGCGGCACACACGCCCGCCCCTCCCTCACCCGCCTCATGACCTCGCCCAAGCCGGCCCTTCTGGTGCTGCGCGCCCTCGGCCTGGGTGACCTGCTCACCGCCGTGCCCGCGCTGCGCGGGCTGCGCCGGGCCTTCCCCGGGCACCGGGTGCTGCTGGCCGCGCCTGCCCGGCTGGCCGACGCGGCGGCGGCGACCGGCACCGTGGACGGGCTGCTGCCGGTGCACGCCCCCGACCGCGGGGTGCCGGCCCGTATCCCCTGGACCGGGACGCCGCCCGAGCTGGCGGTCGATCTGCACGGCAGCGGCCCGGCCAGCCTCCGTCCGCTGCGCGCGCTCCGGCCCGGCCGGCTGTACGGCTACGCGCGGCCGGACGGGCCCGTCTGGCGGGAGGACGAGCACGAACGGGAACGCTGGTGCCGGCTCCTCGGCCGGTACGGCGTTCCGGCCGATCCGGGCGAGCTGCACCTGGACCCACCGCTGCCGCGGTCCCCCGCACCGGGTGCCGTGCTGCTCCACCCGGGGGCGGACGCCGCGGCCCGGCGCTGGCCCCCCGGCCGGTTCGCCGCCGTGGCCCGCGCCCTGCACCGCGCGGGCCGGCAGGTCGTGGTCACGGCGGGCGCGGGAGAGGAGCCGACGGCCCGGGCGGTCGCCGGTGAGGCCGGGCTTCCGGCCGGGGCGGTGGCCGGTGGCGACCGGGACCTGCCGTTCCCGGAGCTGGCCGCGCTCGTCGCGGAGGCGCGCGCGGTCGTTGTCGGGGACACCGGGCTCGCCCACCTGGCGACGGCGCTCGGCACCCCGTCGGTGATCCTCTTCGGGCCGGTGTCGCCGCGGCTGTGGGGGCCGCCCGAGTCCCCACGGCACCGCGTCCTGTACCGCCCGGGTCCCGGGCCTCATCCGCCGGGCCGCGCGCTGCGACCGGGGGACGCCCACGGTGACCGTCCCGACGAGCGCCTGCTGCGGATCACCCCGCACGACGTGCTGGCGGAGCTGGAGGCGCTGCCTCCGCCGGGCCGGCCGCGTTCGGTCCCCACCGCCGCCCCCGAGCCGTCCGCGTCGCCCCACGACCGAGCCCTTGACGACCCGAACGCACACCCGACGCCCCGAGGAGAACCGCCATGACCACGGACCCCGGCGTGGACCCCGTCCACGACAGCAGCACCGGCCGCACCGGAACAGCGGTGATCACCGCCGGTGACTCCGGCATCGGGCGGGCCACCGCCGTCCGGCTTGCCATGCAGGGCATGGATGTCGGCATCACCTGGAATACCGACGAGGAGGGCGCCCGCGACACCGCCGCCGAGATCCAGGACCTCGGCCGCACCGCCCACACCGAACAGATGGACCTCACCGGGCTGCCGGAGGCAGCCGACGCGGTGGACCGGCTGGCCGACCGGCTGGGCCGGATCGACGTCCTGGTGAACAACGCCGGTACCGGTACCTCGACCCCCTACCTCGAGATCGGACTGGAGACGGTGCGGGAGGTGCTCGACATCAACCTCGTCGGCCCCTTCCTCTGCGGGCAGCGAGCCGCGCGCCGCATGGCCGGACAGGGCGGCGGCCGGATCATCAACGTCACCAGCGTGCACGAGCACGCCCCCCGGGTCGGTGCCGCCCCCTACTGTGCGGCCAAAGGCGGGCTGGGACTGCTGACCCAGGTGATGGCCCTGGAGCTGGCCGAGCACGGCATCTGCGTCAACGCCGTCGCGCCGGGCGAGATCGCCACCCCGATGACCGGACAGGAGGACCAGGACCCCCGCGGCACGCACCGGCCGGGTGTCCCGCTGGGCCGGCCCGGGGATGCCCGGGAGGTCGCCGCCGTGATCGCCTTCCTGGCAAGTGGTGAGGCCGGCTATGTCACCGGTGCCTCCTGGCTGGTGGACGGCGGCATGCTGCGCATGGGTCCGCAGGCCGGCTCCCACCTGGAGAGCGACGCCTGGCGGCGTCCCTGACCGGCCCCGGCGGTGCGGGCCGGCCCCGCCCCGCACCGCCGCCCGCGCCCGCCCGGCGCGGGCGGCGGTGCCCGGTACCGGGCGGCTCAGCCGACGTACCGGCGGGCCTTCGAGGCGCGCTGAGCACGGTCCAACGGCCTCAGCAGGTTCTCCACCTCGGGCGGCACCACCCGGCGTTCGCGCAGCAGCCAGGGCAGGCCGGCCAGCGCGCGGCCGATCGCCCGCGTGGTGGTGCGGTCGCGCGGCGCGGTCCGCAGCAGGTGGCCGGAGCGGCGCAGGGCGGGACCGACGGGCCGGCGCAGCCACGTGGTCCACAGGGTGTTCCGGATCCCGTCCTCCCTCCGCCCGGTGGAGTCGCGCAGCGCGGAGGGAGCGTGATGGACCGTCAGGTGCCCTGCGTGGACGAGCCACCAGCCGGCCGTCAGCAGGTCGCAGGCGAGCAGTTCCTCCTCTCCGCCGAGCCACAGCCGGGGGGAGAATCCGCCGGCTGTCCGGAACGCGTCGGTGCGCAGGACGGTGGCAGCCGCCAGGAAGCTGCCGAGGGCGGGACCGGGCAGGCCGGGCGGGGCGGGCACCGGTGACTCGCGCAGCTCGGCCACGACGGGATCCTCGTGACCACCGGGCTCCACGAGGATGCGGGCGGTGACCGCCCCGACCCGGGGGTGCGCGTCGAGCAGGTCGGCCGCCCCCGCGAGGGAGCCGGGGGCCCACCAGGAGTCGTCGTCGCAGAAGGCGAGGTAGGGGGTGGTCACGTACCGGGCCGCCAGGTTCCGGCCGACCGCTCCCAGGTTGGCACCGGGGCTCAGTACCCGAACGCCCGGGTGACGGCGGGCGACCGCTTCCGCGACGCTCCCCGCGTCGCCGGTGCGGTCGGCCGCGGCGCGGCCGGGGCCGCGGTCCACGGCATTGTCGGTGAGCAGGACGGCGGGCTGCTCGGGCAGCTCGGCCAGCCGGTCGAGGGTGTGCAGCAGCTCCTCGCGACGGTGATGCGTAATGATCACCACGGAGGTCCGGTCATCCCCCACGGCCGCTCCTCGCCGGCTTCTCCGGGCGCGTGCGCTCCAGCCGCCGGACGGCCGCTTCCACCCCGGCCGGCAGCCGGCGGCGGTGGGCCAGCGCCGCGGGTATCCGCGGCAGCGCGCCCCGCAGCGCCCGGCGGGCGGCGGGGTCCCCGGCGGCTTCCCGCCCCAGCCGCCCGGTGCGGCGCAGGGCGACCGGCAGCGGCCGGCGAAGCCAGACGGTCAGCAGTTCGTTGCGCCGCACCAGCGCGCGGCGGTGCGGCCTAGGGCCGTCGGAGGGATGGTGGTGGGCGAGGACGTCGGGGGCGTGGCAGACCAGGTGGCCCCGGGCGGTGAGGTCGTAGGCGAGCAGGGTCTCCTCCGCGCCGAAGAAGAGCAGGGGGTGGTAGCCGCCGGCATCCAGGAACGCGGAGCGGCGGACCACGGCGGCGCAGCCGAGGAATCCGAGGACCAGCGGGCCGGGAAAGCCGGGCGGGCGGCCGAGCGGGGAGGCGGCGAGTTCGGCGTTGAGCGAGTCCGGTGCGGCTTCCGGGCCGACGAGGGTGCGGGCGGCGAGGAGCCCGATCCGCGGGTGGGTGTCCAGGTGGTGCGCCGCGGTGCCGAGCGCGCCCGGCTCCCACCAGGAGTCGTCGTCGCTGAAGGCGACGTAAGGGGTGTCCAGCAGCCGGACACCGTCGTTGCGGGCCAGGGCACCGCGGTTGGCGGGCAGCGGGAGGACGCCGACCCGGGGGAACCGGCGGGCGATCATGTTCCGCGTGGAGTCGGTGGAGGCGTTGTCGACCACCAGAACCCGGGGACGTTCGGGCAGGGCGGTGAGCCGGCTCAGCGTGGTCGCGAGGCCGGCGGCGCGGTTGCGGGTGGCGATGACCACCCCGACGGAGGGCTGTGCCATGGCGGGCTCCGGGTGCCCCGTGCCGGGCTCCGGCAAACGGTCTCCCGCGGGTACGGGGAGCGGGCGTTCCGGGCCGGCGTTTCGGGCCGGGACCGCCGGGGACCCGGCCGCGATGGCGACTCACGGCGGACGGACTCTGCTCACCGGCTGGTTCAGCTTTGTCGAGGGGGAGACGACGGCGGGGGACGTACTGGCGCTGCGGCGCGTGCAGCAGGTGCTCGGCCGCGTGGGGGTGCCCTACGACGTCGCGTGGAGCCCGCGTTTCCGCCCCGGCGGCCTGGCTCTGGCGGACGCCCGGCCGTCGGACTACGCCCGTCTGATCTTCGTGTGCGGACCGTTGCACGGGCCGCAGGTGGCCCGCCTGCACCGGAGATACGCGCAGTGCCACCGGGTCGCTGTGGGCACCTCGGTCATCGACCCGGAGGATCCTGCGGTGACCGGGTTCCACCGGGTGCTGGCACGGGACGGAGGGGACGTCCCGCCGTCCCCGGACCTGGCAGCCCGGGCCCCGCACGCCGCGGAGGTTCCGGTGGCCGGGGTACTGCTGACCCATGGCCAGCACGAGTACGGCGAACGCCGCCTGCACGGGACGGTGGCGCAGTGCGTCACCGGATGGCTGGCCGGCACGGACTGTGCGCGGGTGGCGGTGGAGAGCCGGCTGGACACGCGGGACGGCCTGCTGTGCGCCACCGACGGGCAGTTCCTCTCGCTGCTGCCGAGGCTGGATGTCCTGGTGACCGACCGGCTGCACGGTCTGGTGCTCGGCCTGCGGGCCCGGGTCCCCGTTCTCGCGGTGGATCCGGTGCGCGGCGGGGCCAAGGTGACGGCGCAGGCGCGGGTCTGCCGCTGGCCGGCGGTGATAGCCGCCGAGCGGCTGGAGCCGGAACGGCTGGACGCGTGGTGGTCGTGGTGTCTGACCGACGGGCGGGAGGCCGCCCGTCGGCGGAGCCGGGCCATGCGGGCGGCGGAGGACACCGCGGACCGTCTCGCCGGAGTACTCGCGGACCGCATCCAGGGGGACGCAGGAGTGTCTGCTGGGGACACCGAGGCAGACCTCTGGCCAAGACCCCACGAGCAGTGATGTGCCCATAAGCGACACAAGTGGACATACACCCTCGCGCGCTTGGCGCGCACGCCCCGAATGCAACGACGCGCCAGTCGAGTTCGCGGGAATCGCTGCGCCACTACAGGGAGTCCGCCTACCCTCCCAGTCACACAGAGAGGCGTCACCGCTACCCAACGTGGCGGCCGTTGTCAGTGGCATACGCCCGCTGCCGTTTCCCGTCCCTCGCGAGACCCGTAAGGATTCCCATGGTGCGTGCCGGCGCATTGACGCAGAGCCGACGCCCCGCCTTCCCCGGTGTGTGGCTCGTCCCTCCGCTCCTGGTCGCGGCCAGTGCCGTCATAGCGGTCCTCACCGTCCCCGCTGCCGCCCGGATCCCGGTGATCCTGTCCGGAGCGGTGGCGACGGCGGCCGTGACCGCGCTCGCCCTCGAGGTGGCGCGTCGCGGACGCGTGACAGCCGCCCTCGAGCGCCGGGTGGAGCACCAGCTCGCGGAGACCCACCGTCTGGTCCGGGAGCTCCCCCTCCTCATCGCCGAGCTCGAGCAGGAGGACAGCTCCGGCGAGGCCCCGGCCCGCAGTCCGGAGGCGCACCGCGCCGACCCGCAGCTCGCCCGCGCGCACGAGCATCTGCTGCACCTCGTCGCCACCGCCCTGCAGGACCGCGAGTACCAGCGGGACTCCGCCCGGCGCGCGATCGTGAACATCGCCTGCCGGATCCAGTCCGAAGTGCACCGGCTCCAGGACGACCTGCGGAAAATGCAGTTCCGCCACGGCAGCCCGGAGGTGCTCGGAGACCTGATGCACCTGGAGCACCGCGTCAACGTCGCGGGGCGGGTGG
This sequence comes from Streptomyces sp. ACA25, assembly GCF_028200735.1. Lineage (GTDB taxonomy): Bacteria > Actinomycetota > Actinomycetes > Streptomycetales > Streptomycetaceae > Streptomyces. Next base: position 362,719 of record NZ_JAQKPV010000004.1, on the reverse strand, counting down.
CCACCGGTCTCGCCGTGCTCGGCGGCGGCAGCCCGGTCCGCCAGTGGCAGAAACCGGTGGCCCTGTACGACGTACTGCGGGCGGGCAGCGCACCGATCGTCGAGTACCTCCGGGTAGAACAGCACCGGGTCGCCGACATCGCGGTGATCGGCGCGGCGGTCGAGCCGCTGATGCTGGTGCTGAGCGAGCTGCTGGACAACGCCACCCGGTACTCCCCGCCGAGCAGCTCGGTCGTGGTGAACACCGAGGAGGTGGCCTCCGGGGTGGAGATCTCCGTCGAGGACAAGGGCATGGGGCTGACCGAGGAGGCCCGGGCCCGGGCCGAGTTCCTGCTCACCCAGTCGGTCGACGGTCTCGACCTGGCGGACCTCGGCGAATCCGCCCGGATCGGCCTGCGCGTGGCCGGCATCCTGGCCACGCGGCACCGCCTGCGGATCTCGCTCCGCCCGTCGACCTGCGACGGCGTGCGGGCGGTGGTGTTCGTCCCGCACGAGCTGCTCACCCCGCTGCCGATGCCGGCACCGCTGCCGGGCAGCCGCACAGCACCGGCACCGGTACCGGCCGGCCGTTCGGTCCCGCAGCCGAGGCCCGGGCGGCTTCCTGCCGCTCCCCCGGCGGACCCGCCCGCTCCCGAGGACCCCGGCGTCCACGAGCGCAGCGCCGACGGGCTCCCGCAGCGCCGCCGCGGCCAGTCGGTCGCGGCTCCCGCAACGCCGTCCGGCGGCGGCCCGCGCCCTGCCCCCGGCGGCGGGCCCGGCGCCGGGCCGCCCGCGGAGAGCGGGCTGTGGATGGGGGACTTCTTCGGGCCGGCCGGCCCCGACGAGGCCCCGGCACCGGCCCCCTCCAGCCGTACCAGCAACGATTCCCGAAACTGAGGGTGGAGAGCACGTGACACAGCAGCGGCTCAAGGACATGGACTGGATGCTCGAGGACCTTGCCCTGAGTGTCCCGCGGACCCGCCATGTCGTGGTGCTGTCGGCCGACGGCCTGTGCATGGCCCGGTACAGCACCGACCAGGACACCGGCGACCGGCTGGCTGCCGCCTCTTCCGGCCTCAAGAGCCTGGCGCAGTCCGTGGCCGGGGAGTTCCCGCACAGCACGGGGGAGGTGCGCATGGTCGTCCTCGAGGTGGACGGCGGCTTCTTCTACCTGATGGCGGCCGGGGACCGCTCCTACCTCGCGGTGACGGCCGACGACGGAGTGGACGCCGGGCTGATGAGCCAGCGGATGAGAGATCTGGTCGCCCGGATCGGCGCCCACCTCTCCACCGCGCAGCGACTTCCCGAGCAGGCCACATGAACGCATCCGGCGGCCGTGGGAGCCGAGAGCGTCAGCACTGGGACGAGGGCACACCCGTCCCGCTGTACGTCGTCACCGGCGGGCGCAGCGAAGCAGCGGGCGAGTCCTCGGTGCTGGACCTCGTCACGCTGGTGGTGGCCCGGCATGCACCAGGGCCCGGCATGCCTCCCGAGCAGGCCGCGATACTGCGGATGTGTGTGAAGCCGCTCTCCGTGGCCGAGATTTCCGCGTACCTCGCCCTGCCGTTCAGCACGGTCAGCGTGCTGCTGGCCGATCTGGCCGCCGGTTCGCACGTGGAGATCCGGGAGGCCCGAGAGGCCCGGGAGGCCCGGGAGAGCGCCCCGGACACCCCCCTGCCCGAACCCGACATCGAGATCCTGAAGGCGCTGATCGATGGACTGCAACGGCTGTGACCCCGGCCGGGGCCCCCGGCCGGAGGATCTGCTGCCCGCCTCGACGGCGAAGTCGGTCAAGGTGGTGATCGTCGGCGGCTTCGGCGTCGGGAAGACGACGATGGTCGGAGCGGTCAGCGAGATCAGACCGCTCACCACCGAGGAGACCATGACCCGGGCCGGGATCGGGGTGGACGACGTCTTCGGCGTGGAACGCAAGACCGAGACCACCGTGGCCATGGACTTCGGCCGGATCTCCCTCAACGAGCGCCTGGTGCTCTACCTGTTCGGCACCCCCGGCCAGCAGCGGTTCTGGTTCCTGTGGAACGGCGTGCTCGAAGGTGCCCTGGGCGCGGTGGTCCTGCTGGACCCCCGCAGACTGGAGGACAGTTTCCAGGCGGTGGACCGGCTCGAGGAAAGCGGTCTCCCCTTCGTCGTCGCCGTCAACAGCTTCGCCGACGCACCCGTGCACCCGGTGTCCGCGCTCCGCTCGGCACTGGACCTCCCGGAGCACGTGCCGGTGGTCGACTGCGACGCCCGCAATCCCGACTCCAGCCGCCATGTGCTGCTGACGCTGATGCGCTACCTGTACTCGAACGCGACCTCGGAGAGACTGTGACCCCGCTGCCACCCGACTCGTTCCGCGCCAACGGTGCGACGGTGCCCCCACCCGGCTGCCCCGCACGCGCCGGCAGCACCGGCCCCCGGGCAGCGTTGTACGGCCCGGAGGCCACCACCGACCCGATGGGCCTGTACGAGCGGCTGCGGAACGAGCACGGCGCCATCGCCCCCGTCCTGCTGGAGGGCGATGTCCCCGCCTGGCTGGTGCTGGGCTACGACGAGATTCTCCATGTGGCCCGCAGCCCGCGGAGGTTCACCCGGGACTCCCGGTACTGGCGCGACTGGCAGGAAGGGCTCGTCCCGGCGGACGCCCCGGTCGTTCCCATGCTGGGCTGGCGGCCCAACTGCCTCTCCCAGGACGGCACCGAGCACCACCGGCTGCGAGGGGCGGTCAACGACAGCCTGGAACGCTTCGACCGCCGCGGGCTGCGCCGCAGCGTCAACCGCTACGCCGGGCAACTCATCGACCGGTTCGCCCGCGACGGCCGGGCCGAGCTCATCAGCCAGTACGCCGAGCAGCTGCCGATGCTCGTGCTGATCCGGCTGTTCGGCCTGCCCGAGGAGGAAGGGCCGCAGCTCGTCGGCGCCAGCCGCCAGCTGGTCCGGGGCAGCCGGAAGGCCGTCACCAGCGCCCAGTACATCCAGGACGCCCTGCGCCGGCTGGTGGCGGAGCGAAAGGCCAGGCCAGGCCGGGATCTGGCGACCTGGCTGCTGCAGCACCACTCCCAGCTCACCGACGAGGAGGTCGAGCAGCATCTACGGCTGGTGCTCATCGCGGCCAACGAGACGACCACCAACCTCATCGTGAACACCCTGCGGGTGGTCCTCACCGACCCGCGGTTCCGGGGCACGCTGAACGGCGGGCAGATCACGCTGGCCGGCGCGGTCGACCAAGTGCTGTGGGACGAGCCGCCGCTCATGGTCTGCCCGGCGCGCTTCGCGACCTACGACATGGAGATCGACGGGCACACCGTCCGCCGGGGCGATCTGCTGCTGCTCGGCCTCGCCGCCGGGAACGTCGACCCCGCCGTCCGCCCCGGCCCGGGCGCCGACATGCAGGGCAATCGCTCGCACCTGTCCTTCAGCAGCGGCCCGCACGAGTGCCCGGGTGCCGACATCGGCCGGGCCCTCACGGGCAGCGGCATCGAAGCTTTGCTCAAGCATCTGCCCGACCTGCGGCTGACGCTGGACGAGGAGGATCTGTCCTGGACCTCCTCCACCTGGGCCCGCCACCTGGACGCGCTGCCCGTCGAGTTCACCCCGCGCCGGGTGGGTGCCCGCCCCCCGGCGGCGCCCTTCCCACGGCTGCGGTCCGACGGGCCGGCCGCCCTCCCCGCCGGCCGCGCCGCCCCGGAAGATCCCCTCGGGCCTGCGCGCGGCCGTCCTGCGGCCGGAAGGCAACCCGGAGGCGGCTGACCGGCCGGTGAGACTGCGGCCCGGAGGCCGCCCCTGCCGCGTCGTGGCCTCACCGCCCGACGCACTCTCCGCACCTGGTTCCGGGCCGTACGTGTCCGCTGCCTGCTCCCGCCCCTCGTGTCAGTCGGACGATTAGACTCACCGGTGTGCCTCAGCTACGTCTCGCCCTGAACCAGATCGACGCATGCGTCGGTGACCTCTCCGGAAATGCCGAGGCGGTGGTCCGGTGGACCCGGTACAGCGCCGAGCACGGCGCCCACCTGGTCGCCTTCCCGGAGATGATGCTGACCGGGTATCCGGTGGAGGACCTGTCGCTCCGGTCCTCCTTCGTGGAGGCCAGCCGTACCGCGCTGCGGGAGCTGGCCTCGCGGCTGGTCCGGGAAGGGCTCGGCGGAACGCCGGTCGTCGTCGGCTACCTGGACCGTGCCGAGGAACAGCCCCGGTACGGGCAGCCCGCCGGGGCACCGCAGAACGCCGCTGCCGTCCTGCACCACGGCGAGGTGGTGCTGACCTTCGCCAAGCACCACCTGCCCAATTACGGCGTCTTCGACGAGTTCCGCTACTTCGTGCCCGGCGAGACACTGCCCGTCATCCGGGTGCACGGGGTGGACGTGGCCCTGGCGATCTGCGAGGACCTGTGGCAGGACGGCGGCCGGGTGCCCGCCACCCGCGCGGCCGGTGCCGGGCTGCTGCTCTCCGTCAACGCCTCACCCTATGAGGTGGACAAGGACGACACCCGGCTGGAGCTGGTCCGCAAGCGCGCCCGCGAGGCCGGCTGCGCGCTGGCCTACCTCGCGCTGACCGGCGGCCAGGACGAGCTGGTCTTCGACGGCGACAGCATCGTCGTCGATGCCGACGGCGAGGTGCTCGCCCGCTCCACGCAGTTCGCCGAGGAGTGCCTGCTGCTGGACATGGAGCTGCCCGCCGCCGCGGCCGAGGCGCCGTCCGGGAGGGTCGACGACGGCATGCACGTCCGGCACCGGACGCTGTCCGGTGCCCCGCTCCCCCGGTACGAGCCCCGCTGCACCGGGGGCGAGGCCGAGCGGCTGAGCACCGACGAGGAGGTGTACGCCGCCCTGGTGCTGGGGGTGCGTGCCTACGCCGGGAAGAACGGCTTCCGCTCGGTGCTCCTCGGCCTGTCCGGCGGCATCGACTCCGCCCTCTGCGCGGTCATTGCCTGCGACGCGCTCGGTGCCGACCACGTGTACGGCGTCTCGATGCCTTCCCGCTACTCCTCCGGCCACTCCCGGGAGGACGCGGCCGAACTCGCCCGCCGCACCGGTCTGCACTACCGGACGGTGCCGATCGGCCCGATGTTCGACGCCTACATGGAGTCGCTGGCCCTCACCGGCCTGGCCGAGGAGAATCTCCAGTCCCGGCTGCGCGGCACGCTGCTGATGGCCCTCTCCAACCAGGAGGGCCACATCGTGCTGGCCCCGGGCAACAAGAGCGAGCTGGCCGTCGGCTACTCCACCCTGTACGGCGACTCGGTCGGTGCCTACGGGCCCATCAAGGACGTCTACAAGACGATGGTGTTCCGGCTCGCCCGGTGGCGCAACGAGAGCGCCGCCAAGCGCGGGGAGACCCCGCCGATCCCGGAGAGCTCGATCAGCAAGCCGCCGAGCGCGGAGCTGCGGCCCGGTCAGGCCGACACCGACTCCCTGCCCGACTACTCGGTGCTGGACGCCGTACTGGAACGGTACGTGGACCGCGACCTGGGGCGCGCGCAGATCATCGCCGACGGCTTCGCCCCGGAGCTCGTTACCCGCGTTCTCGGCATGGTGGATGCCGCCGAGTACAAGCGCAGTCAGTATCCGCCGGGCACCAAGATCTCCCCCAAGGGCTTCGGCAAGGACCGCCGTCTCCCCATCACCAACCGCTGGCGCGAGACCGGCTGACCGCGCCCCGCGCCGGGCTTCACGGTTCGATGCGGGCGGCCACCGGAAGATGATCGCTGGTGGTCGCCGGCAGCGTCCAGGAGGACACCGGCTCGATCCCGCGCACCAGGATCTGGTCGATCCGGGTCACCGGGAACCGCGCGGGGAAGGTGAAACCGAAGCCCGCACCGGTCGCGCCCTGGGTGGAGCGCATGTGGGAGGTCAGCGGGGCGAGCGCCCGGTCGTTCATCGTGCCGTTCAGGTCACCGAGCAGCACCACCTTCTCCACCGGGTCGCCAACGATGCTGTGCGCGAGCCGGTCGGCCGCGTCGTCCCGCTGGCCGGCGGTGAAGCCCGCCCGGAACTGCAACCGCACCGACGGCAGGTGAGCGACGTACACCGCGATGTCGCCGTCCGGCGTGCGCACCGTGGAGCGCATCGCGCGTGGCCAGCCCATCCCGATGTCGACCGGCCGGGTGTGGCTCAGCGGGTACCGGCTCCACACCCCGACGGTGCCCTCCATCGCGTGGTGCGGATACGTGTCGGCGAGCGCAGCCGCGTAGGTGTCCCGCTGGCCGTGCGGTATTTCCTGCAGGGCGAGCACATCGGGCCGGGAGGAGATCAGGTCCTGGGCGGTGCCGGTCGGGTCGGGGTTCTCCGCGTCCACGTTGTGGCTGACGACCAGCAGCGCACCGCCGTCCTGTGTCTTGTCCGCCAGCAGGCCGCCGAACAGATTCAGCCAGAGTGCGGCGGGCACCAGCACCGCCAGCACGGCTGTCAGAGAACGCCGCACCACAGCGGCGGCCAGGAGCAGCGGAACGGCCAGGCCGGTCCACGGAAGGAAAGTCTGCAGGAGGCTGCCGAGATGGCCGATCGAGTTGGGCACCCGGGAGTGAAACAGCATCAGCAGGGTGGTCAGCAGTGCCGCGGCGGAGATCACCCACCCGCGTCGCCAGCGGCCCCGCCGGTCCTTCCACCTGGGTCGGCCACTCTGGTCGTCGACCGTGTTGCCCTCCTCCTGCTGCAGCGTGTCCTGGGGGTTCGTCCGTGCCATGGTGCTGCCCTCGCCGGCCCTTGTACGTCAGCCCGGGCACCCTACGCGAACCCGGTCGGACCCGGCATACTCCCTGCTCAGCGCTGCGGTATGCGGCTCCTTGCTCACAAGACGTTTCCGGATCGCCCTGCAGTTCCCGGACACCGCGGCCGTCCCTGTCCGGTTCCGGCTTCCCTCCCGGCGGGTGTCGGTGCGACGATGGGCGTGATCCGGGGACGCCGAGCGGGCGCCTCGAGACGACGAACAGGAGCACTGCGATGACGCAGCGACACGAGCCTGCCCGTAAGCCGGGCACACAGGAGCAGCCGGGGCTCTACGGCGGCAAGAGCAGCCGCCGCATCACCGTCCGGGACATCGCCGCCGCCAAACGGCGCGGTGAGAAGTGGCCCATGCTCACCGCCTACGACGCCATGACCGCCTCCGTGTTCGACCAGGCCGGGATACCCGTGATGCTGGTGGGCGACTCGATGGGGAACTGTCACCTCGGCTACGACAGCACGGTGCCGGTAACCATGGAGGAGATGATCATGCTGTCCGCCGCTGTGGTCCGCGGCACGCAGCGGGCCCTGGTCATCGGCGACCTGCCGTTCGGCTCCTACCAGGAGGGAGCCACGCAGGCGCTGCGCAACGCCACCCGGCTGCTCAAGGAGGCAGGGGTGGGGGCGGTGAAGCTGGAGGGCGGCGAGCGGTCCGCCGACCAGATCGAGCTGCTCGTGCAGTCCGGTATTCCGGTGATGGCGCACGTGGGCCTCACCCCTCAGTCGGTGCACGCCTACGGAGGCCACCCGGTGCAGGGCCGCGGCGAGGAGGCTGTCCAGCAACTGCTGCGGGACGCCAAGGCCGTGCAGGACGCGGGTGCGTTCGCGGTGGTACTGGAGCTGGTCACGGCCGAGGTCTCGGCCGAAGTGACCCGCGGTCTGCACATCCCGACCGTGGGCATCGGTGCCGGTGCTGAGTGCGACGCGCAGGTTCTGGTGTGGACGGACATGGCCGGCATGACCGACTGGGCGGGCGGACGGATGCCGCGCTTCATCAAGGAGTACGCCCAGCTGCGGCAGAACCTCGGTGACGCCGCCAGGGCGTTCGCCGAGGATGTCGTCGGCGGCACCTACCCGGGGCCGGAGCACAGCTTCACCAGCTGACCGCCGGAAGGCGGGAGAGGATGGTGGTCCCGCAGTACCGGCGGGGCCGTCGTCAGGCCCTCGGAGCGTGACGACGGCCCCGCCCGTCCGTCGGTCCGCCCCCGGCGGTCACGTCGCGGGGGTACCGGGCCGCTGCCGGGCCTTGCGGAGGTAGTAGTAGGCCATGTTCGAGGACAGCCCCGCGAGCAGCACCCAGACGATGCCCAGCAGCCAGCTGCTCTGGGCGAAGGCGACCACCGCCGCGACGACGGCGAGCGCGCAGAGAATCATGGCGAAGAGGGCCAGGCGGGGCATGGGACGGCTCCGGGGTCGGGGACGGGACGATGCCCCCATTGTCACCCACACCCCCGCGGCACCGACGCCGCCGCCCGTGCGGTGCCCCGGCCCTCCGCCGCCGGCTCCGGCGGGCGGGGACGGCGGGCGGGGGCCGTCCCCGGGGCGGTGCGGGTCAGACGTCGGTGAGCCGGACGCCCGCGTGGGCCCGGTAGCGTCGGTTCACCGAGATCAGGTTGGCCACCAGCGACTCGACCTGGTGCGCGTTGCGCAGCCGCCCGGCGAAGACCCCCCGCATGCCGGGGATCAGCCCGGCGAGCGCCTGGACGATCTCGCAGTCGGCACGGGCCTCGCCGAGGACCATCACGTCGGTCTCGATGCGCTCGGCCTCCGGGTCCTGGAGCAGCACCGCCGACAGATGGTGGAAGGCGGCCGTCACGCGCGAGCCGGGCAGCAGCGCGGCGGCCTGTTCGGCCGCGCTGCCTTCCTCGGGCCGCAGCGCGTAGGCGCCCTTCTTGTCGAAGCCGAGCGGGTTGACGCAGTCGACGACAAGCTTGCCCGCCAGCTCCTCGCGCAACGACTCGAGGGTCTTGGCGTGGCCGTCCCACGGCACCGCGATGATCACCACGTCGCTGCGCCGTGCGCACTCGGCGTTGTCCGCTCCTTCGACCCCCTGCTCGGCGAGCAGCGTCTCAGCCGCGACGGCCTGAGCCCGTTCCGCCGACCGCGATCCGATGATCACCCGCTGTCCGGCCCGGGCCAGCCGGTAGGCGAGCCCGCGGCCCTGGTCCCCGGTGCCGCCCAGCACACCGACCACGAGGCCGGACACGTCCGGCAGTTCCCACGGGTCCTTCGGCTGCTGCTTCCCTGCGTCTGTAGTCATGCTCCCGATACTCCCAGCATGCCGGGGACGGTGTCCCGGCACGTCCCCCGGGAGGGCACACCGTCGCACCAGGAGGTGGCCGCGTGAGCCGCGCAACCGAGTTGCTGCTGGGCGGGACCGTGCTGTTCCTCCTGGGGCTTGCCCTGCGGGTGTTCACCGCCGGGGTCGAGCAGGGGATCCTCGCGCTGAGCTACGTGGGCACGGTCATGATGGTCATCGGCGGACTGGAACTGCTCGGGGCCGGCTACCTGTTCCTGCGGAAGTGAGCCCGGCAGCGCCGGCCGGGCTCCCGACCCGGGGGCAGGACCCGGTGCGGGACCGGAGCCGTCCCGGCGAGGCAGGTCAGGGCTGCCCGCGAGGTCCGGCGGCCGGGCCGTCGGGGCCGCCACCGCGGCCTTCGTCACCGCCGTCCTCGCCGTCCTCGCGGTCGTCCCAGCGCGGGTCGGTCCGCCATTGCATGTTGCGGTCCCGGGCGGTGTCCATGGCCCGTGCGGCCTCGTCAGGGCTGGGGTAGGGCCCGAAGCGGTCCTTGGCCGGGCATTCGGGGCCTTCCTCGACCTTGCCGTGCTTGAGGCAGTAGAACCACTCACCGGGGCTGCCGACCGGTTTGCGACTGAAGAGAGCCATACCGCCATCCTGCCCGCCGGACGGCCACCCGACCACCGGCGGGCGCGCGCGATTAGACTCACAGGCATGTCTGGCCAGTCTCTCCTCGTCCCCGGCACCATCTCGCCGATGCGTACCGTCCCCTCCTCGATTCCCCGCCCCGAGTACGTGGGCAAGAAGGCTCCGACCCCTTACTCCGGTCCCGAGGTGCAGGACGCGGAGACCATCGAGCGGATGCGGGCCGCCGGGCGCCTCGCCGCGCAGGCCCTGGCGGAGACCGCGGCGCACATTGCTCCGGGGGTGACCACCGAACAGCTCGACGAGGTGGCGCACACCTTCCTGTGCGACCACGGCGCCTATCCTTCGACACTCGGCTACCGGGGCTTCCCCAAGTCCCTGTGCACCTCGGTCAACGAGGTGATCTGTCACGGCATCCCGGATTCCACGGTGCTGCACGAGGGCGACCTCGTGAACCTCGACATCACCGCCTACCTCAACGGAGTGCACGGGGACAACAACGCCACCTACTTCGTCGGCGGCGAGGAAGCCGTGGACGAGGAGTCGCGGCTGCTCGTGGAACGCACCCGGGAGTCCCTGAACCGGGCCATCAAGGCGGTGCGGCCGGGTCGGCAGATCAACGTCATCGGCCGGGTCATCGAGTCCTACGCCAAGCGCTTCGGCTACGGCGTGGTGCGGGACTTCACCGGCCACGGCATCAACACCTCATTCCACTCCGGGCTGATCGTGCCGCACTACGACGACCCGGGCTCCACCACCGTGATCAAGCCGGGCATGACGTTCACCATCGAGCCGATGCTGACTCTGGGTACCTACGACTGGGAGATGTGGGCGGACGACTGGACGGTGGTCACCAAGGACGGGAAGAGGTCGGCACAGTTCGAGCACACCCTGCTGGTGACGGAGAGCGGTGCGGAGATCCTCACGCTGCCGTGATCGCCCCTGACCGGCCGGGATCACTCCTGACCGGGAAGCGCCGTGACGGGGGTCCGGCGAGGTAGCGTCCGGAAATTTTACCGACAGCCCGTCGGGAACAGCTTGACTTAGGTAAGCCTAAGTAGGGAGGATGGCGGGTGCGGCGGTCAGCCGCGCCCGATTCCCGGTTCCGGAGGCCCTCTTGACCGCGTCCGACGCGACCCCGTTCTCCACCCTGATCCGCGATGCCTCGCACGAGCAGCACACGGAGGCCGAGAACTCGTCCTTCATGAGCGACCTGCTCGGCGGCAGGCTCGGACCGGAGGCCTTCACCCGTTACACCGAACAGCTGTGGTTCATCTACCGCGCCCTGGAAGCCTCCGCCGACCGGTTGTCCGGCGACCCGGTGGCCGGTCCGTTCATCCGGCCGGAGCTGGCCCGCACCACGGCGCTCGAACGAGATCTCGGCCACCTGCACAAGGGAGCGGACTGGCGGGCGACGCTCACACCGCTGCCCGCCACCGAGGCCTACGCGGCCCGGATCCTTCAGGTGGCGCGGGACTGGCCCGGTGGCTACGTCGCCCACCACTACACCCGCTACCTCGGCGACCTCTCGGGCGGTCAGATCATCCGCGGCACCGCCGAGAAGACCTGGGGCTTCACCCGCAAGGGGGACGGCGTCCGCTTCTACGTCTTCGAGGACATCGGCAACCCCGCCGCGTTCAAACGCGAGTACCGGACCGCCCTGGACGCCCTCCCCGCCGACGGGGCGGAGAAGCTGCGGATCGTGGACGAGTGCCGGCGCGCCTTCGCCCTGAACACCGCGGTCTTCCGGGATCTGGCCGAGGTCACCGTCCGCTGACGGCCCGTCTGCCGCAGGCGAGCGCCCGCTCCTCCGCACGGAAGGAGCGGGCGCCGCCGTGCTGCGTGCCGGACCGTCAGCCGGCAGCGGGGGAGGCCGTGCGGCGGCGGGTGACCCAGAAGGCCGCACCGCCGGCCGCGGTCAGTGCCGCGGCGCCGCCGATCATGGACAGCACCGGGGAGCCGGTGGCGGCCAGCGCGCCTCCGGTGGCGCCGCCCATCGGCCCGGTGCCACCGGTAACGCCCCCGGTGGACGTGACCACCGAGGTACCGCCGCCGGACGTGCCCCCGCCGGGAGTGCCGGGGGGCAGCTCCGCGTTCTCGCTGAGGGTGACCGTGACGGTGAGCGGGTCGAGTGCGGCGCCGGCGGCGTAGAAGCCGCCGAATGCCTCGGCCCCGTCAGCGGTGAGCGTGGCGGGCAGGGCCTCCAGTACGAGCACGTCGTCCCGGGCCGTCGCTCCGCCCGACGGAAGGGCGAGTTCCGCGACGGTGACGGCGGCGGTCCGCGTCACCGCGCCGGTCTCCCGGTCCTTGGACGAAACATCGGCGACGAGTTCACCGCTGCTGCCGTTCACCTCGACCGTCAGCGCGGAGAACTTCAGGTCCAGCGAGTACTCACCGTGGTGCTCGTGGGCGAGGAAACGCACGCTGCCCTCGAACGCCGCCTCCAGGCTGCCCGCTTCGGCGTCGTACTCGCCCCGGGCGTTCGGGAAGCGGTACCCGTGGGCGTGCTCGGTCGCCCCGCCCACCAGCTCGACAGTGCCGCCGCCGACCGGACCGGTGACGTAGGAACGGAAGGACTCCTTGACCCCCCAGTCCGCGGTGCCGTCCACCACGGTGCCCGGGGCCTCGTCCGGGGTGTCGACCGGAACGCCGCCCGAGCCGCCCGCCGGATCACCGGAGCCGCCACTGCCACCGGAGTCCGTCGTGCCGCCCGTACCGCCGGTGTCCTCCCCACCCCCGGAACCGGTGCCGCCCGTACCGCCGGTGCTTCCCGTACCGCCGGTGCTTCCCGTTCCTCCGGTGCTTCCCGTTCCTCCGGTCTCGCCTCCGGATTCCCCGCCGGTCTCGCCGCCGCCCGAAGTGCCGCCGCCGGAACCGGTGCCCACGGTCAGGGTGGCCGGGTCCAGTTCGGTGCCCGGCTCGTACATCGGGTTGCCCTGGTAGCGGAAGGCGTCCGCTCCGTCGGCGGTCAGCGTCGCGGGAATGTCCGCGAAGGACAGGGTGCCGTCCTCTCCCCGGTCCGGTGAGACACCGGACAGGTCCAGGGTGGCGAACTCGACCGCTTCCTCCCTCGCACCGTCGACGGTGACATCGGCGATGAGGACGCCGTTCACCCGTCCCTCGGTGACCAACTGCAGGTCCGAGAGCTGGAGGTTGAGCTCGCCGTGATGGCTCTCGAAGCGGACGCTGCCCGGGAAGGCGGTGTCCACCGAGTGGGTGCTCGTGTCGTAACTGCCGCTGCCGCCGCTGAAGCGGAAGCCACCGTTCTCGGTGCGCTCGGCACCGTCGGACACGGTGATCTCTCCACGGGCCATCGGGCTGGTGACATAGGAGCGGAAGGACTGCTTCACACCCCAGTCCAGGACGCCGTCGCTCAGGTCGATCGTCCGGGAAGGCTGCGCCGGGGCCCCGTCGGCCATCGCGGCCGGGGCGAAGGCGGTGGCAGCCAGGCAGGTGGCGGTGGCGGCCGCGAGCAGCAGGGCGCTGTTGCGGGCGTATCTCTGTCGGGTGGCGGTCATGACCGGGGTGTCTCCTCGGTGGTGGGAAGGGTGTCGGTATCGGTGTCGGTGCGGGTACGGCGATCGGTGCCGGGTGGTCCTGGGGGTGTGGTCGTAGGGGGCGGGGTGGCCGCGTCCGCCGGGCGGCGGTTGCGGCGCAGCAGCAGGAGACAGACCGTGCTGAGCAGCAGCAGAGCGCCCGCAGCGGTCGTGGCGAGAAGGGGCAGGGAGGAGGAGGACGCGGCCGGTCCGGCGTCACCGGGCTCCGCGTGCCCCGGCGCCTGCACGGGGGCTCCGGCCGGCTCGGGCTCGGCGGGGGGCTCACTGCCCAGGTCGGGCAGGACGGGGAGTTCGGCCTCCGCGTCGAGGGCGACGGCCAGGGTCACCGGGTCCATGCCGGTGCCCGCCGCATAGAGTCCGCCGAATGCCGCGGCACCGGCGTCGGTGAGCCGTGCGGGTGCCTCGGTGACGAGCAGCAGCCCTTCCTCGGGGGCGAGTGACGGCGCGTCGAAGGTGACGAGCGGCCGGCCCTTCTCGGTGGTGCCGTCGCTGCGGACGTCGGCGGACAGGGTTCCCTCGCCGTCCTGGACAGAGACAGTGACGGCGCTCAGCGTGAGGTCGAGGCCGTTGCCGGTGAAGTGCAGGGTGCCGCTGAACCGGGCGTCCACCGTGCGTTGCCGCGCGTCGTGGTTTCCCTTGCCCGCGGTGAAGCGGAACACCGCGCCGCCGTCCCGGGCTCCGTCCGTCACCTCCCATGTCCCCGCGGCGATCTCGCCGGTGACGTACTCCCGGAAGGTGCGCCGCACGCCCCAGTCGACGACCGCGTCGGCGATGGCGCCGGTGTCCGCGGGCCCGGCTTCTTCTTCCGCTGCTTCCCCGTCGGCGGGGTCCGGGTCGCCGGGGGTTTCCGGGGCGTCCTCCTGTCCGGGGTCCGGATCCAAGGTGTCGGCGGACAGGCTGACCGGGTCGAGGGCGGTGCCCGCCTCGTAGTACCCGGCGAACGCCACGGCGCCTTCGGCGGTGAGGGTGGCCGGGATGCCGGAAACCGCAACGCCGGTGCCACCGCGCAGGTCCACTCCCGTCAGGTTCAGTGTGGCCAGCGGGACCTGGGCACGGTCGAGGAAGTCGCCGGAGGCCCGGTCCCGGCTGCGCATGTCGGCATGCAGGGTCCCGGAGCCGCCGGAGAGCCGTACCGTCGGGTTACTGAGGGTGAGGTCGAGGGCGGCTGAGCCGTCGCTCTCCGGGTGCCCGGTGAAGCGCACGCCACCGGCGTAACGGGCGGTGGTGGCTCCGCTGCCGGGGTCGTAGGAGCCCTGGGCCGAGTGGAACCGGAACGCGCCGGTTCCGAGGGTGGCGGCACCGGCGGACAGGCTCCAGCCGCCCTGGGCGACGGGGCCGGTGACGTAGGTCCGGAAGGAGGACTTGACGCCCCAGTCGAGGCGTCCGCCGGAAACCGTGCGCTCCGCGGCGTGCGCGAGGGAGGCCGGCAGCAGCGCGAGCGGCAGGGTGAGCAGAAGAGCCGCCACGAGGGCGCGCGGAAGTGCGGGCAGCATCGGGTCCCTCCGGGAGACCAGGAGTCGAGGAGCAAAACTGAGGTTAGGCTAACCTAACTTCAACGTGTTGCCGCTCCCTCCCCCCTCACCCGGAAAGGCGGTCCCCTGGTGCACCACCGGCCGAGACTGCTCGGATACCTCCTCCTGCCCCTGCTGGTGCTGCCGGCTGCCACCGGCTGCGGCGGCACGGCGGACGCCCGGCCGGAACAGCACCCGGCCGGGGCGACCGACCGGATCGAGCCGCTCGACGGACCCTCTCCCGTGCCGGAGTTGCCGGCCGTGGCCGAGTCCGCGGACGGGCTACGGGTGACCGTGGAGTCCGCGGACCGGATCGTGCCGCTGTCCGGATCGCTCGCCGAGGTGGTGTTCACCCTCGGGCTCGGGGACCGGGTGGTGGCCCGCGACATCACCGCGACCTTCGAGGAGGCCGACGGGCTGCCGGTGGTCACCCGCGGGCACGAGGTCTCCGCGGAGAGCGTCCTGTCGTTGCGCCCCGATGTGGTGCTGGCCGAGGTCACCACCGGCCCCGAGGAGGCCGTCGGACAGATCCGGGCAGCGGGCGTACCCGTGATTCAAATCGGCGCCGCCCTGGAACTCGACGATGTCACCGGACGGATCGCCGCGGTGGCGGAGGTACTGGGGGTGCCGGACGCCGGGGCCGCGCTGACCGAACGCACCGAGGCCCGCATCTCCACGGCGCGGGATCAGGTGCCCGCGCACGGTGACCGGCCCCGAGTGGCGTTCCTCTACCTTCGCGGCAGCGCCTCGGTGTACCTGATGGGCGGCGCCGAGTCGGGGGCGGTCTCGCTCATCGAGGCCGCCGGCGGCATCGACGCGGGCGCCGAGTCCGGCCTGGTCAGGGATTTCACCCCGCTGACCAGCGAAGCGCTCGCGGCGGCCGCACCGGACGTGATCCTGCTGATGGCCAAAGGACTTGACTCGGTCGGCGGCATCGACGGGATGCTGGAGATTCCCGGGATCGCCGAGACCCCGGCCGGCCTGGACCGCCGGGTGGTGAGCATCGACGACGGGGTCCTGCTGAACTACGGGCCACGGACCGACCAGGTGCTGTCCGACCTCGCCGCCCAGCTCCACGCGGACGGCGACGTGCAGGGGCGCAGCCGGCCATGACCCGGCCCGCCTCGACATCCCGGGGGCCGTCCGGGCCGGGACCGGCTCCCGCCGCCCCGGAACCCACCGCTCCCCAGCTCGCCGCCGGCCCCTCCCAGGAACCGGGGACGGCGCTCCCCCGCCAGGCCCGGTCCCGCCGCACGACGCTGCTGACGGCCGCCCTGCTGACCGGAGTTGTCTTGCTGGTGCTGCTGTCCGCCGGGGTGGGTGCCTTCCGGATTCCGCTCGGCGAGGTGCTCTCCTCCTTCGCCCACCGCGCCGGGATCGGCGGTTCGCCACTGGACCGGGTCGGGGAGAGCGTGCTGTGGAACGTCCGGCTGCCCCGGGTGGTGCTCGCCCTGCTGGTCGGTGCCTCCCTCGGCTGCGCGGGGGCATTGATGCAAGGGGTGTTCGGCAACCCGCTCGCCGAGCCCGGCGTCATCGGCATCTCGGCCGGGGCGGCCGTCGGGGCGGTGGGAGCCATCGCCTTCGGGCTGCGCTTCGCCGGCAACTGGACGGTGACGGCCTGCGCGTTCGTGTCCGGGCTTCTCACCGTGCTGCTGGTCTACGCGTTGTCCCGCTCCGGAGGGCGCACCGAGGTCGTCACGCTGATCCTCACCGGCATCGCGGTCAACGCCTTCGCCGGCGCCCTGATCGGGCTGTTCATCTTCTTCGCCGACAACGCCCAGCTCACCGAGATCACCTTCTGGCAGCTGGGCTCGCTGGCGCAGGCCACCTGGCCGAAGGTGCTCGCCGTCGCCCCGTGCGCCCTGCTCGGCCTCGCGGTGGCTCCGCTGTACGCCCGCCGGCTCGACCTCCTGGCACTGGGCGAGCGGCCCGCCCGGCACCTGGGGGTGGACGTCGAACGGCTGCGGATCGCGCTGGTCCTGGTGGTGGCGCTGCTGACGGCGGCTGCCGTCGCGGTGGCCGGCGTCATCACGTTCGTCGGCCTGCTCGTCCCCCACCTGCTGCGGATGGCCGCCGGCCCGGGCCACCGCTTCCTGGTGCCCGGCAGTGCGCTGGCCGGCGCCCTGGTCCTGCTCGCCGCCGATCTCTTCGCCCGCACCCTCGCCGCCCCGGCGGAACTGCCCCTGGGCGTGCTGACCGCGCTCATCGGCAGCCCGTTCTTCTTCTGGCTGCTGCGCCGCACCCGCCGCCGGCAGGGAGGCTGGGCATGATCCGGGATCTGCTGAGGAGGCGCGCCCCTCGACTGCCGGGGACCGCCACGCCGGGCGCGACGGTGGCCGGGGCCCATGGCGTGTCCGTGCGGCTCGGCGGACGGACCGTGCTGTCGGGCGTCGACCTGTCGGTGACCGCCGGGGAGGTGCTCGCCCTGGTGGGACCCAACGGGGCCGGCAAGTCGACCCTGCTGTCCGTGCTCGCAGCGGACACCCCGGCCGGGGCCGGGGAGGTGCGGATCGCCGGACGCCCGGCCGGCGCCTGGGGAGCACGGGAGCTGGCGATGCGCCGGGCCGTGCTGCCGCAGGACGCCTCGCTGTCCTTCCCCTTCACGGTCGAGGAGGTGGTGCGGATGGGCCGGGCGCCCTGGGCGGGCACCCCCGCGGAGGACTCCGACGACGCCGCCGTTGCCCAGGCCCTTGGCGCCACCGAGGCCGCCGAGTTCGCGGAACGCCCGTTCTCCGCACTCTCCGGCGGCGAACGGGCCCGGGTGGCGCTGTCGCGGGTGCTCGCCCAGCGGGCTCCCCTGCTGCTGCTGGACGAGCCGACCGCCGCCCTCGACCTGCGCCACCAGGAGCTGGTGCTGAGGATCTGCCGGGAACGGGCCGCGGCAGGCGACGCCGTGGTGGTGGTCCTGCACGACCTCGGACTGGCCGCGGCCCACGCCGACCGGGTACTGGTGCTGCGGCACGGCACCGTCGCCGGCGACGGCCCGCCGGCGGCCGTACTGACGGAGGAGCTCCTCCGCAACGTCTACCGGCACCCGGTGGACGTTTTCCCGCACCCCGTCACGTCCTGCCCGGTGGTCCTTCCGCGCAGACACGAAAGGAACGCGCCAGCGTATCGAACATTTACGTAAAGGTGTGCCGAACAGCGGGAGAAATCCCGGGGATTGCCCTAGTCTCCTCAAGGCAACGAAGCGCGCCGCACATGGGGAGATGTGGGACGCGCTTCTTCATTGGTGCCCGCCCTGGGGGGTTGATGAGCTACACGGACGTTCCACGTCCCGAGTCCGTCCACACACCGTCCACACCCGTCCGCCCGCGCCGCGGTCCGCACCGGGACAAGGCAGCGTGGTATCTGCCCGTCGTCCTGGCCGCCGACGCCGCGGGCGTTCTCCTGCCGGTACTGCTGGTGTTCCAGCTTGCCGGAGAACCGCACGCCGTACCGGCCGCCCTGGTGGCCACGCTCTCCTGGCTCGCGATCCGCACCGGCTACGGCCGGTACGGCTCCCGCTCCCTCGGCGAGTCCCGCGGGCTGCTCGCCACCCTGCACGACTGGCTCCTGCTCGGCGGGCTGCTCGCCGTGCTGCGGGTGATCACCGGTGAGAGCTCAGCGGTGCTCACCGCCCTGCTGGCCCTCACGCCCGCACTGTTCTTCTCCGGTCCGGCCCGGGCACTCGTGCACGGACATCTCAGCGCCCAGCGCCACCAGGCACAGGCCGTCCGCCGGGTCCTGGTCGTCGGCGAGTGCTTATCCCTGGACACCGTCACCGATCAGCTGGCCGCCCGCACCGATCACGCGTATGTCGTGGTCGGCGCCGTTCCGGTCGGAGCCGGGCGGCTCGCCAGCGGGGTCCCCGAGGCCGGCCGGCTGGACGGCGAAGGAACACCGGGCGGCCCACCCGCCCGCGGCGGCAGCGGCGAGAGCGACGGCCTGACCGTCCTGCGCGCCGCCCGGCGGCATGACGCGGACCTGGTGCTGGTCGCCCCCGGCTCCCGGCTCACCGGGGACCGGCTGCGCCGCCTCAGCTGGGCGGTGCAGGACGCCGGGCTCCTCCTGGTCGTCGCCTCCGGGCTCACCGACATCACCCGGCGCCGGGTGGAGGTCTTCACCGCCGCCGGGCTGAACCTCCTGCACATCACGCCCCCCGTCCGCCAGGGCCCGCAGCTGGCCCTGAAGAGCACACTCGACCGCACCGGGGCGGCAGTCGGGCTGGTCCTTCTCTCGCCGGTGCTGGCGCTGCTCGCGCTGGCCGTACGGCTGGACTCCCGCGGTCCGGCCCTCTACCGGCAGACCCGCGTCGGGCAGCACGGAATCCCGTTCACCATGTGGAAGTTCCGCACCATGGTGCCCGACGCCGAGGCCCGGCGCCCCCTGCTGGAGGAATTGGGCGAACAGAACGGACCGTTGTTCAAGATGCGCCGCGACCCCCGGGTCACCCGGCTGGGCCGCTTCCTGCGGCGCAGCTCGCTGGACGAGCTGCCACAGCTGGTCAATGTGGTCCGCGGGGAGATGTCGCTGGTCGGCCCCCGTCCCCCGCTGCCGCAGGAAGCGGCCGGGTACAACGCCGTGGAGGCCCGCCGCCTCGGGGTGAGACCCGGCATGACCGGTCCGTGGCAGATCAGCGGACGCTCCGACCTCTCCTGGGACGAGAGCGTCGCGCTGGACCTGTCCTACGCCGACAACTGGTCCGTGACCGGCGACCTGGACGTGCTGGCCCGCACTGTCCGCGCGGTCGCCAACGGCCGCGGCGCCTACTGACCGCGCGGTCAGGCACCCGTATGCAGCCACCACTCATAGGTGTCCCGGATCCCGTCCGCGAGCGGGATGCGCGGCGCGAAGCCCAGCTTTTCCAGCCGGGTCACGTCGAGCAGCTTCCGGGGCGTGCCGTCGGGCCTGGACGGGTCCCAGCCGATCCTGCCCCGGAAGCCGACCGCCTCCCGGACGGTCCCGGCCAGCTCCGCGATGGTGAGGTCCTGGCCGCAGCCCACGTTGACCGGCATCTGGTCGTCGTACCCGCGCAGCAGCATCAGGCAGGCCCGGGCCAGGTCGGAACTGTGCAGGAACTCCCGCCGCGGCGTGCCGCTGCCCCACAGCACCACCTCCTGCCGGTCCTCGACCTTCGCCTCGTGGAAACGGCGGATCAGTGCGGGCAGCACATGCGAGGTCTCGGGATCGAAGTTGTCCCCGGGCCCGTAGAGGTTGGTCGGCATCGCGGCGATGTACCGGCGCCCGAACTGCCGTCGGTAGGAGCGCACCTGGGATATGCCGGCGATCTTCGCCAGCGCGTACGGCTCGTTGGTCGGTTCCAGCGGACCGGTCAGCAAGGAATCCTCCGGGATGGGCTGCGGCGCGTGCTTGGGGTAGATGCACGAGGAGCCCAGGAAGAGCAGCCGGTCCACGTCTGCGGCGTGCGACCCGGCGATGACGCTCAGCTGAATGCGCAGGTTGTCCTCCAAAAAGGGCACCGGGTACCGCTGGTTGGCCATGATCCCGCCCACCTTGGCCGCCGCCAGCACAACGGCATCCGGGCGGATGTCCCGCAGATAGGCCTCCGTCCGCGCCGCGTCCCGGAGATCGAGCTGATCCCTGGTGCGCACGAGCACTTCGTGGCCGTCGGCCTCGAGGTGCCGGGCGACGGCGGAACCGACAAGACCCCGGTGTCCCGCGACGAAGATCCGGGCAGCGGCGGGCAGCAGTGCGGAAGCAGTTGTCATGGCACGGGATTGTGCCAGGACAAGACCGCGTGAATGAAGCACACCGCATATTTCCTTCCATGAACGCATAATCCCACCAAGGGGTGTCGATGACCGAGACCGCTGCCAGAACCGCACTGATCACCGGAGTGACCGGACAGGACGGCTCCTACCTGGCCGAGTTGCTCCTCAGCAAGGGCTACACCGTGCACGGGCTGGTTCGCCGCTCCTCCTCCTTCAACACCGAGCGTCTGGACTCCGTCTACCAGGGCCCGCAGGAGCCGTCCCGCACCCTGGTGCTGCACCACGCCGACCTCACCGACGGGGTCGCCCTGGTCAATCTGCTGCGCGAGATCCAGCCCGACGAGGTCTACAACCTCGGTGCCCAGTCACATGTCCGGGTCTCCTTCGACGCCCCCCTCTACACCGCGGACGTGACCGGGCTCGGTGCCCTGCGGCTGCTGGAGGCCATCCGGGCCAGCGGCATCGAGACCCGCATCTACCAGGCGTCCTCCTCGGAGATGTTCGGAGCCGCCCCGCCGCCGCAGAACGAGCGGACACCGTTCCATCCCCGCAGTCCGTACGGCTGCTCGAAGGTCTTCAGTTACTGGGCGACCGTCAACTACCGCGAGGCGTACGGGCTGCACGCCAGCAACGGCATCCTGTTCAACCACGAGTCCCCGCGCCGCGGGGAGACCTTCGTGACCCGCAAGATCACCCGCGCCGTGGCCCGTATCAAGGCCGGCCTCCAGGACCGCCTCTACCTCGGGAATCTCGACGCGGTCCGGGACTGGGGGTACGCACCCGAGTACGTCGAGGCGATGTGGCTCATGCTCCAGCAGGACCGGCCCGACGACTACGTGGTGGCCACCGGTGAGGCCGGCACCGTCCGGCAGTTCCTGGAGGCGGCCTTCACCGCCGCGGACCTCGACTGGTCCGGGTACGTGCGGTTCGACCCCAAGTACGAGCGCCCCAGCGAGGTCGACGCCCTGATCGGGGACGCCACCAAGGCACGGGAGCAGCTCGGCTGGCAGCCGACCGTCCGCTGGCCCGAGCTCGCCCGCCTGATGGTCAGCGCCGACATCGCGGCCCTGGACGCGGAACTGTCGGGCGCCATGGTGCGGGTGGACCGGTGACCGGGGCGCCCTTGTGTCCTTCCGTTCGTCCAAACCGGTGACGGATTGACCGGCGGCGCCCTAACCTTCCGCTATCGACGCCAATAGGCTTCGTGGGGGCGCTACTTGAGAGCGGCAGCGCGGACCGGCAGCCGGCTCCGGCCGGATCACGCACAAGCTGTGGGGACACCATGAGAAGCAGCAGTGGGGGAACACGTATGAGAAGAACCGGAGCGTTCACCGCGGTCCTTGCCCTGACGGCGGGGGCGCTCATCGGCGCCGACGCCCTGAAGGCACCGCCGGCCCAGGCCCTTACCCCGCCGGTGGCCATCACCGCCAACGAGTTGCCGACCTGGCAGACCAACGGCATCGTCTGGGACCTGGCCGAGGCGAACGGTGTCGTCTTCGCCGGCGGCTCCTTCACGGCGGTGCGCCCGCCGGGCGCCGCGCCGGGGACGAACGAGCAGCCCGCCCGGAACTTCATCGCGCTCGACGCGGCCACCGGTGCGCCGATCGAGAACTGCGACCTGTCCTTCACCGTCGGCTCCGGCATCGAGACCGTTCGCGCCCTGGAAGTCTCCCCCGACGGGGAGACCCTGTACGTGGGAGGCCGGTTCAGCGCCGTCAACGGCATCGGGGCGGGCTCGCTGGCCGCCATCGACACCGCCACCTGCGCCCCCAAGCCGTTCCCGGTGACCGCCAGCGCCACTGTCCGCGGCCTCGCCGTCACGGACGACCGCGTCTACCTGGCCGGGGACTTCACCCAGCTGAACGGCCAGAGCCGGAGCTTCTTCGGCGCCCTCGACACCGCCGGGAACCTCCAGAACTGGGTCGCTGATGCCGACGAGGTCGGCCGGTCCGTCGTGGTGACCCCCGACGGCGAGAACGTGGTGCTGGGTGGTGACTACTTCACCGTCAACGGTGCCGATTCCCACGCCCTGGCCATCGTGGACGCCGGCACCGGCGCCCTGGTGCGCGGTTACCCCCTCGGCTTCATCGAACGGCGCTCCGTCGTCATCGATCTGTTCACCGACGAGACCGGCATCTACACCGGCAACGAGGGCACCGGCGGCGGCGTCTTCGACGGGCGCATCGCCCTGGACCACGGCACCTTCGATCAGCGCTGGCGCGACACCTGCACGGGCGCGACCCAGGCCGTCCATGTCTACGAGGGCATGCTGTACAGCGGCCACCACGTGCACGACTGCTCCAGCATGGGGCTCTTCCCCAATCAGGTGCGCTACCACCTGTGGGCGCAGTCCATCGACGACCCCACCGAGCTGGGCTGGTTTCCCGACACCAACGACGGTCTCGGCGAGAGCGTCGGACCGCGCACCCTGACCGTGGCCGAGAACCATCCCGACGACCCGCGCGACTTCCTGTGGGTCGGCGGCGAGTTCACCACCGTCAACGGCTCCCCGCAGTGGAGTCTGACGCGGTTCGCCACGGCCCCCGACACCGGCAACCCCCTGGCGCCGGAGGCCCACGCCCTGAGCCTGGCAGCCGGTGAGATCGAGGTGACCTGGCGCTCCAGCCTGGACCTCGACGACACCCTGCTCACGTACCGGGTGTACCGGAACGGATCGGCGGTGCCGGTGCACACCGTGGAAGCCTCCTCCGTGCCCTGGAAGCGGCCCCAGCTGTCCTGGACCGACACCGAGGTGACCGAGGGCGCCGCCTACACCTACCGGATCACCGCGACCGACGCCGCCGGGAACACCAGCCCGCTGTCGTCCCCGGCGACCGTGACCGCGGCAGCCGGCGGCCAGCCCTACGCCGACGCGGTCCTGGCCGACGACCCGGTGCTGTACTGGAGGCACAACGAGACCTCGGGCAACTTCGCCGCGGACGCCTCCGGCAACAACAACTCCGGCGTGCACCGCGGCGGTCCGCAGCGCGGGGTGCTTCCCCCGGCGGTCGGCGGCCCGGACGCCGCGGCCATCGGCCACAACGGCAGCAGCACCTACACCTACAGCGACACCGGATTCTCCTCCCCCAACGAGTTCACCGTCGAGACGTGGTTCCGGACCGAGACCAACCAGGGCGGGAAGCTGATCGGCTTCGGCAACCGCATCCTGCAGAACAGCTCCACCCGGGACCGGCACATCTACATGCGCAACGACGGACGGCTGACGTTCGGCGTGTGGGTCAGCGGGGCCCGCACCGTCACGACCTCCTCCTCCTACAACGACGGCGAGTGGCATCACGTCGCCGCCACCCTCGGCCCCAACGGCATGCGGCTGTACGTCGACGGCCAGCTGGAGGCATCGCACCTGGCATGGACCAGCGCGCAGAACTACGGCGACATCCTCGGGTACTGGCGGGCCGGCGGTGACGCGCTGAACGGCTGGCCCAACCGGCCCTCCACGGACTTCTTCGAGGGCAGGCTCGACGAGACGGCCGTCTACCACCATGTTCTGCCGGCCTCCCGTATCGCGGCGCACTACGCCGCGGCGTCCGCACCGATCGACACCGTCACCGACCTCACCCCGTCGGCGGACACCTATGTCAACCAGGGCGCGCCGAACAACGTGCACGGCACCCACCAGAAACTGGCGGTGCGCGGCACCCCCGGGTACGAGAGCTACCTGCGTTTCCAGGTGCCGCCGGCGCCGCCGGGGACCGTACTCAAGGCCGCGTCGCTGCGGGTGACCGTGGCCAACGACTCCTTCGCCGGCTCCGAGGACGACCAGCAGATCGTGCCGGTCACCGGAGCATGGGACGAGGCCACCACCACCTGGGCGAACCGGCCCGCCCTCTCCACGGACCTGTGGGGCACCCTCAGCGGGGCAGACACACCCAGCACGGTGCACACGGTCCAGCTCGACACCGCGGCGGTCGGCGGGCACCTGGGGGGCGACCTCGATCTCGCGGTGCTCGGTGACGGCTCCTCGAGCCTGTGGCTCTGGTCACGGCAGGCGTCGGCGAACAACCAGCCCCGGCTGCTGCTGACCTTCGGGGCACCGTAGTGCGCAGAGTTCCGGTGAGTGCCGCGGCGGCCGTCCTGGTGGCCGCCGCGGCACTCACCGCATGCAGCGGCGGCAGCGACGACGGAGACGCTGCCGCCGCACGCCCGGCACAGTCCGCGGACAGTTCCACGGCACCGTCCCCCGAGGCGCACGAGGACGGCCCCCGCGACCAGGACGACCCGGACGACGGCGACGACGGGGAGGGCCCGGAGGAGACGGTCCGGGACGGCACCGCTCCCGACAGCTCCGGCGGCGCTCCCGGCACCGGCATCCAGGACAGCCACGACCCGGACCGGCTGGGCAAGCCGGTGCCCGAGGACGAGCTACTCGCCCCGGAGGAACGCGAGTTCACCGCCGAGGAACGCGACTATCTCAAGGACCGGGTGCCCGAGGGCGCCGACCCGGCGGCGATCCTCGACTCCGGCCGGGAAGCCTGCCGGCGGGTCGGCTACCTGTCCCGGCACGACCGGGCAGGCGCCGTCGAAGCCCTGCGGGACGGTGAGATCGAGAACGCCGAGGACGCCATCGGATCGCTCTGTCCGGAACACCGGCCCCTGCTCACCGAAGCACGAGGAAAGGACTGAAGCGCGCGTGACGAAGCTTCCGATCGTGGTGGCGATCCCCACCAAGAACGAGGCGGAGAACATCACCCACGCCGTGCGGTCGGTCATCGACCACTTCCAGGCGGTCGTGGTCGTGGACTCCGACAGCACGGACGGGACCCGGGACCTCGCGAAAGCGGAGGGAGCCGAGGTGATGCCGTACACCTGGGACGGCAAGTACCCCCGGAAGAAGCAGTGGTGCATGGACCATGTGCACCCGGAGACCGACTGGATTCTCGCGCTGGACGGGGACGAGGCCGTCAGCCCGGAACTGCTCGCCGAGCTGCGCCGCATCTTCCTCGACGGCCGCCCGGTCAGACCCGCGGCGTTCGACATCCCGCTCGGCTACTGGTTCGCGGGACGGCGGCTGCGGCACGGCCACACCATCGTGAAACGCTCCCTGGTGGACCGCACCCGGGCGCACTTCCCGGAACCCGACGACCTGGCCGCCCCCGGCATGGGCGAGGTGGAGGGCCACTACCAGCCCATCGCCGAACCGGCATACCGGCTCACCGGCACCATCGAGCACCGCGACCTGGACCCGGTCGGCTCCTGGATCGACCGGCATTCCCGCTACGCCGACTGGGAGGCCTGGCTGGAGGTCAACCCCGTGGTGCGCGAGGAGATCCGGATCGCCAAGACCCGGCAGGGCCGGCTGTTCCACCGGGCACCACTGAAGCCGCTGCTGTCCTTCGCCTACGGATACGTGTACAAGCGCGGCTTCCTGGACGGCCGGGCCGGTCTGGACTACGCCCTCGGGCTGAGCTTCTACCGCTGGCAGATCGGGCTCAAGGCCCGCGAGATGGCCCGGGGGGCCGGCGCCCCGGGCACCTCGAACACCCTCACCGGCGAGCGGCCATGACCCGCCCGTAGATCTCCGCCAGCGACTCCACCACCGAGTCGTCGGTGAACCGCTCCCGGATGACCCGAAGTCCCGCCGCGGACGCCTCGGCGTTCGCGGCGGGCTCGAGCAGCTCGCACACCGCGCGGCCCACCAGCTCACCGTTGTCGGCATCCGCCACACTGTCCACGACCCGCCCGGCACCCGCCGCCGCCACATCGGGCGACACGCCCCCGCTGCCGGTGACAACCACCGGCACACCCACCGACATCGCCTCCAGCGCCGAGACGGCGAACGGCTCGAAGATCGACGGCAGGACGTACACGTCCGCGGTCCGCATCCGCCGCAGCACTTCCGCGTGCGGCAGCGGCCCAAGGTACTCAAGGGCGTGCTCCACTCCCAGGCGCCGGGCCAGCGCCAGCATGTCCGCGGCGAGCGGCCCGGTGTCCGGCCCCGCCATGACGAACCGCGCCTCCGGGTGCTCCTTGAGCACCGTGGGCATCGCCGAGACGAAGTCCTGCGGCCGCTTCACGTCCTGCAGACGGGCGGCGAACAGCACCGTCGGCGGCCGGCCCACGCCCGTGGGACGCACCTCCTTCTGCACCGGCACCCCGTTGACCAGCCGGTACGCCGGAGCCATCGGCTCCGGGGCGACCACCGCGGCCGTCGCGTCCCGCTCCGTGGCGGTCAGGTGCAGCACGGCGTCCGCCTTCTTCAGCACCCGGCGCATCCCCAGGACATCCACCAGCCGGGCGACCCGCTTGTCCGAGGGGTCGACCATGCCGTGGGTCTGCAGCACCAGCGGCCGCCGCGCCTGCAACGCCACCAACGCGACCGGCAGCGTCACCAGGTCCCGCATCAGATGCACATGAACCACATCGGCGGACTGCACATAAGCCCACGCCCGGGCGAGCAGCGCCGGCGAGGTGATGCCGCTGACCTCGAACCGGGGCAACACATGACGGGCCGGGAACAGCTTCACCGGAACCCCGTCGACCTCGCGGGGCTGCTCGCCCTCGAACCCGTCCCCCAGGGCCAGCACGGTCGCCCGGTCCCCCCGGGCTCGCTGCCCCCGGGCCAGATGCAGTGCGACGCGCGTCGGCCCACCGAACCGGTGCGTAGGTGTGTGCAGCGTGACGACATGCAGAACTCTCACAGCGGGTCCCCTCCCGACCGGTGGACTCCCACCGGATCAACTCCCCCAAGACTATTAAGAGGCAGGCTAGTTGGCGGACGATCCGCGGTATACACCGCAAGCGCCCGTACCCCTCCGCGCGGCCAGTAGACTCCGGTCCGGGGACTCACATCAGGTCGGGGGTGGGCAGCGTTGGCCGTGGATCTGCACGACCGCACGCACCCGCAGGAAGCCCCGGGGGTGCGGCGCACCGCGCTCTCCCGGGCCACCGCCCTGCCGCTCATTTTCGGCGTCGTGGCCCTCCTGCCGCTGGCCGTGGCCGCCCAGCCGGGTGACGGTGTCCGCGACACGGCGTTCCTCCTCCAGCTCACCGTCGCCATGTACGCCGGGACCCGGCTGTGCGCGATGGTGCTGTCCTGGCGGCGACGGCTGGTACAGGGCACCTTCTGGCTCTTCTGCTACCTGGCCATGGGAATCGCCCCGCTGGCACAGAGCGTCCTCGGCCGCGACCCGACACCGGTGATCGGCCCGCGGTCGGACACCGTGCTCGCCACCGCCCTGGTCCTGCTCGGCATGGTGGCCTTCGACATCGGCGTGCTGCTGAGCCGGCACCGTCCGGCGCTGCGCCGCCGGGTCCGGGAACCGGCCCGGGTGCACCGCACCCGGCTCTACGTCCTGGTGGCTGTCGCCTACGCGGGCAGCGGCCTGCTGATCGTCCGGCTCGGCGGTCTGGGACTCTTCTTCACCAGCCGTGAGGAGATCAGCGACGGTCTGGACATCGCCTCCGGCGCGCCACTGGACGAGGTCACCGGTGAGGTCGGCAACGCCATGATGCGGGGCTTCGGCACGGTGCCGGCGCTGCTCGCACTTCTCTTCCTGACCCGCTGGCTGGTGACCTCCCGCCAGGCCCGCCGCAGCCCGTCGGTGGTGCTCCCCTGGGCGGGCCTGGTGATCATCAACTGCGTGGTCAACAACCCGGTGTCCAATCCCCGCTACTGGTTCCTCACGGTGCTGTTCGCCCTGCTCTTCACGATGTTCCCGCGCAGCCCGGTGATGTACCGGTCCTCCCTCGCCCTCGGGGTGGTCATCGCGCTGCTGCTCTTCCCTTTCGCGGACCGCTTCCGGTACGCCGACGACGGCCACCGGCTGGTGGACGCAAGCTCCGCGCTGGAGCCGCTGGTCATCAAGGACTACGACCAGATCGGCATGTTCGCCAACACCCTCACCTACGCCGACGACGGCGCCGGGCACTCCTACGGCCGGCAGCTCAGCGGCTCGGTACTGTTCTTCGTGCCCCGCGCGATCTGGCCGGAGAAACCCCTGGACTCCGGCGTCCGGGTGGGTGAGTGGATGGGCATGACCAACACCAACCTCTCCTCCCCGCTGTGGGCCGAACTCTGGCTGGACTTCGGCCCCCTGGGCATGGCGGGAGGCTTCCTCGGCCTCGGCTATTTCGCGGCCCGTGTCGACCGCCGCTACGTCCGTCTCACCGTGGACGATCCGGCACCCGGGAACGTGCTTGCCGTGGTGGTACCGGTCATCGCCGGATACAGCTTCATCCTGCTGCGCGGCCCCCTGCTCCAGGCGACCGGCCGCATCGCGATCGCCGCACTCTGTGTGGCGCTGATCACCACCTTCCGCGAGAGCCCCTCCCACCAGCTCCGCTGACACCTGCCCCCCGGACACCGGGAGTTGCCCCTCGCTGACCTCTGCGTCACACTCGTTCCGGACACAGCGGGAACGGGGACTGGGGAGCGCTGCGCGGCGGGAAGGCCTGCGGGGAGCCCGGCCGTTCGGGGGAGGGCCGGCCTGCGGCCCGGCGGAGTCTCCGTTGCCCGGACAGGGGGAGCAGATGGCGCATTCACCGTTCTGGGCGGAAGCACTGTCGGCCGGAGCACAGGACCGGGCCCGCACGAGTCTGAACAGCCAGATGCACGACGGCGGTAGCGTATCGGAGGGTCTGCTGATCCGCTCGGACGAGGTCGGCCCCATCGGTGGCGACGCGTTCACGATCCACGGAATTCTCGACACGCACGTTCGCGGGGACGACAGCGAGACCCACCTGGCCGCAATCCACTTCCGCAAGGACATCTTCGACACCGGCCGCGCTCTCCACACGCTCCGGGAAATGTGGCCCGCCCAGCTGGCCACCCTGGAGCAGTCCTCCGGAAAGATATCCAACCACCTCAACTACTCGGTGGAGAGCCACCGGGCGAACGAGGAATGGATCGCCCTGGATATGCGGAACAGCGGATCCGAGCAGCCCGCCTCTCCCCTCGCACGCTTCGCGCAGGACGGTCCGCAGTGAGCGGTATCTCCTTCCGCGCTCTGACCGACCTGCGGGTGGGCGCGCTGTCGCAGGCCGCGACCGAGTGGCTGGCCAAGTCGGTGCGCCTGGACCAGGCCGAGGAGATCGCGCAGGACCCCGGTGGCATGGCTGACAAGGCCCGCAGGACCACCTGGGAAGGGCTGAACGCGACGGTGACGGTCCCGTTCGTGCTGGACCAGGCAGAGCAGGTGGCCCGCGCCGCCCGGACCCCGGACCGTCTACCACGTGCTGCGGGACGGCCACGAACGGTTCAGGACGCATCAGGACCGGCTGGAACGGATCGTCGACGAGATACAACACCTCCTGGGACCTGCGCATCAGCGCGGGCGGGTGGATAGCGCTGACGCCGAAGGCGATCAAAGAGCTGGAGATGAACCCGGACAGCAATTACGACGGCCAGGCCCGGATCACGGCAATGAAGGAGCGGGTGGAACAGGTCCTCGCGGAAGCAGCGGAGACCGACCACTTATTGGGGACGGCTCTCCGGGACGCGGTGGGACACGACCCGCACAGCTTCACCGGCGTGGAGTACAGCGGTCTGCACGCAGCAGAACAGGCACACGCCGACAGCGGGCGTCTGCTCGAGCTCAGTGAGCGGCCGGCCCTCTCCGACGACGAGCTCAGAGAGTTCAACAAGCTGGCGGAGAAGTACGCACAGGATCCGGCGTTCGCCGAGCGGGTGGCGGCTCGGCATGGGCGCCGAAGGCGTGGCGGCATTCTGGCTCACCACCTCGTCCGTCGGGGCGATCGGCGACGAGCGCCACGAACTCGTCGCCGCCACCCAGGAGCACGTGGGGCACCTGCTGGGGCTGGCGTCCCACAGCTCCAGCGACGAGATGAATTCGGCACCTCACAACCCTGGACTGAAGACGAAACCCCTCAGGACAGCCCAATCCTGAGCGCCGGCGCAGACCTCCTCCGGTTCATCGCACAGGACATGCTCAAATGCGAAGGCTCCGAACAACTCCCCGACGGCCCCATTCAGCTCCCGGCTGAACGCACCCAGACCCTGCCACACGCCCTGGGCACGACAGGGCGTTCGTCACCGGGCCCGGTCGTCGATGCCGTCCGGTTCGCGGAGGATGGCACGGGTGCGGAGCCAGGTGGCGGCGGCCTTGGTTGCCGAGCCGAGGCACAGGCCCCAGGCCGCACCGAGGACCCCGCCGAGGGCGTAGCCGCCCAGCAGGCAGGCGACGGAGAACAGGGAGAACGCGATCTGCAGGGACAGCGTGGTGCGGGGGCGCAGCACGCGCAGGGTGAGGAGGCCGCAGGTGCCCAGCGCCATGGCGGCGTACTGGCTGCCGGTGGCGGGCAGCAGGGCGGCGGCCGAGTCCCAGGTCTCGCCGAGGAGTTGGCGTCCGGCGGTGGCGGGGAGGAGGGCCAGGACGGTTGCCCAGACGGCGGCGACGGCGGCCAGGACGGTGCCTGCCAGGGCCGCCGCGCGGGCTTTGCGGCGGGCGTCGGTCAGCCGGTTGAGCAGCGGGGGCCCGAATCCGGTGACCGCGTTGAAGAGTACGTTCATCGGCCCGAAGAGTGTGGTGGCGCCGCGCAGCGCCCCCACGGCCAGTGGGCTGGCGAACAGCCCGAGGCCGATGATGGCGAGTTGTGTGCCGGCGTTGCCGAAGCCGAACTCCACGACGAAGCGCCGCCCGAGGTGGTCCCGGCGCACCAGGGACCGGACGGCGAGCGGCCCGGCGCCCCGGGTGGCGCGGAGCAGCAGGAGCGTGCCGAGGAGGAGGGCGGGGAGGGCCGAGAGCCCCCACAGCAGCACCATGCGCGCCGGGCCGGTGCCGTAGGGCTGCGCGGCGAGTACCGGGACGACCGCGGCCAGCCGCAGCGCGTCGGCGGCGAGTGCGTGGTGCGGCAGCCCGAGGACGGAGAACGCGTAGCGCAGTGCGTCCTGGGTGAGGACCAGCGGCAGTACCAGTCCCAGGGCACCCAGCCCGGTGGCGAGTTCGCCGGGGATCAGGAGGCCGCCGGCCGCGAGCACCGCGCCGAGGCAGGTGGAGGCGGTCAGGGTGAAGACCGCGGAGCTGCGGCAGTGCCGGCTCACTTCGGGGGCCGGTCCGCGGCGCAGCACCAGGGCCTGCCCGACGTAGGCGGTGGAGGCCCCGAGCAGCACGGCGAAGACGGTGTAGACAACGGCGAAGGACGCGAAACCGGCTGCGGTGGACTGCCGGGCGACGAACACCACGACGAGGATGTTGGTGAGTGCCGCGACGCCCTGGTCGGCCACCGAGGCGGCCATCACCGCTTTCGTTCCCCGGTGCGGCCGCACCGGTGGTGCGGCCGGGGGCGGTGCGGTGTCGGGTTCCTGCGCGTCAGGCTGGTCCCGGGTCACTTCCGCGGGTTGCGTTCTTCGAGTTCGGACGGGTCGAGGATGCGCAGCCCCATGGTCTCGGAGCTGATGTCGCGGGTGCTGCCCGCCCGGCCCTCCGGACTGACACGGCGGGCAGTGCCGGCGGTTCCGGTGCCGCCTGCGGTGCTGCCCGGCCGGAGCGGGGTGCGAGCGCGGGACGGGGCGTCGGCGTCGGCCCGCCGGTCGCTGCCGGCGCCCCAGGAGTGCAGCACCGCTCCGAGCAGCAGGCCGCCGGCGCCCACCACGAGCTCCCGTACGCGGGCCAGGTCGTCGCGGCGGACGTCCCTCGGGTCGCAGACGACCACCACACCGTCCACCCGGTCGATCAGTGCTATGGCGTCGGCGTAGGAGAGCACCGCGGGGGCCAGCACGACGACGACCGCGCCTTTGTCGTCGGCGTGGGTGATGAGCCGGCTGGCTGCCGCGGAGGTCAGGGCCCGTGGCACGTTGCGGACCCGGCGTCCGGGCACCAGGTCGAAGATGCCGGACTCGCCGGCGTCGATGGGCACCCGGACCCCGGCCGGCCAGCCGCTCTCGCCGCGGCCGGAGGCGCCGGCCCATCCGGGGCGTACGCCGTCGGCGTGGCGCAGCTGGTCGGTGAGGGTGGGGGTGCGCAGGTCGGCCTCGATCAGGAGCGGGTCCATGCCCATCTCGGCGAACGCCGCGGCCAGGTTCACGGAGGCGGCCAGCGGGGTCTCGATGCTGCCTCGGGGGGCGACGACGAGCAGGCGCCGGCGCTGCGCGAAGGTCTCGTCGTAGGCGAGGCGGAACGCCACCGAGCGGTATTCCTCGGCGAGTCTTCCTTCGGCGAGGAGCTGGTCCGGGTCCTCGCGGGAGGCCCGGGGGAGCTCTCCGAGGACCGGGGCACGCAGGGCGCGGCTGACGTCACCTGCGGAACGCACCCGGGGGTCGAAGACGAGCCGCAGCCAGGCTGCCAGCAGGCCGAGTCCGGCGCCGACGGCGCCGCCGAGGCCGAGGAGCAGGCCGAGTCCGGGGCCGGAAGGGCTTTCGGGGGCGGTGGCCACCGTGATGACGACGCCGCCGGTGGTGTCGAGGGAGGTCACGGAGCTGATCGCGGCGTTGATTTCCCCGATCTGCCCGAGCAGGAGGGTCTGACGGGCGGTGGCCTGCTGGTGGGCGGCGGTCCCCTCCGGCGCCTCGGCTATCTCCGCTTCCAGTTCCGCACTGCGTTCCTCGAGCGGCTCGCGCTGGGTCCTGAGGGCTTCCGCCATCCGCTCGACGGTGTCGTCGGCGGCTTCCTGGCGGACTTCCAGGTAGGCGGAGACGAAGGCGTTGGCGTACCGGGCGGCGGTCTCCGGGGCGTCGGCGGTGTAGGAGAAGCGCAGGACCTCGGTGTTGGGCGGGTTGCTGACCTGCAGGTCGCGTTTGAGGCCCCCGGCCCGGGCGGCCGGAATGCCGACTGCGTCCGCTGCCCGTCCGGCGACGAGGTCGCTGACCGCTGTGCGGCGTTCGGACCCCATGGCCACCCGGTCCAGGACGCGGCCCGTGAAAGGGTCCGAGGTGGGTTCCCGTACCTTGACCTCGCTGCTGGCGATGTAGGTGCTCCCGGCGGAGAGCCCGAGGTATCCGCCTCCGAGGAGTCCGAGGAGCACCCCGGCGGCGAGGAGCAGCCGGTAGCGCAGCAGCTGCCGGAACTGTTCGCGCAGCAGGTCGGGTTCGTCGTGGCCGGGGGCGCCGCGGTGCTCCTCCCGAGGCGTGCCGTCCTTCATGAAGCGGTCCCTCCCGGGGTGGTGCGGGGCTGGTGGGCGGCCAGCGCTTCGTCGAGCAGGGCGGAGATCCGGCGCAGGCCGGCGGACTGGCTGAGGTGAGTGCGGGCGTAGTCGTAGCCGCGGGCGCCGATGGTGTCGGCGGCGGCCGGGTCGGCGGCCAGTTCGGCGGCCGCGGCTGCCAGGGCGGCGGGGTTCTCCGGGGGCACGAGCCAGCCGGCGTCGGAGCGGCGGATCTCCTCGGCGGTGCCGCCGCTGTCGGCGACCGAGCCGATCACCGGGCGGGCGGCCATGAAGTACGAGGTGAGCTTGGAGGGCACGCTCATGTCGAGTACCGACGCCAGCTGGGTGACGACGAGAGCGTCGGCGGCGGCGAGGGTGTCGGGGAAGTCATCGGCGTCGCAGGGCGGCAGGAAGTCGATGTTGGGCACGCCGGCCGCGAGTTGCCGGAGGTGTTCCCGGCGGCTGCCGTCCCCCATGAGCACGACGCGCAGGGCCGGCGTCGTACGGGCGGTCTCGACCAGGACCTCCAGGCCCTGCTTGAGGCCCATGTTCCCGGAGTGCAGCAGGACGGTCTCGCCGGGGGCCCAGCCGAGGCGGGCACGGGTCTGTGCGCGGGTGGCGGTGGGCCGGGAGACATGGGACCAGTTGGGGACGAGCCGGATGCGGTCGGCGTGGACGCCCAGGTCCCGGACCCGGTCGCGGAAGGACTCGTGGATGATGCCGACCAGGGTGGCGGAGCGCAGGACCTGTCGTTCCACTGCGGTGGCGGCCGCGGCGGCGCGGCCTCCGCCGTCGATCCCGCTCTGCACGGCGGCGGCACCCATCAGGTCCTGGACGACCGGGACGAAGGGGGCTCCGTGCCGCCGGGCGAAGCGGGCGGCGAGTAACCCTCCGGCCAGGCTGGGCATCTGGGCGACCACCGCGTCGGGGCGGCCCATCCTGGGCGGGGACAGCCAGCCGTGCGCCAGGATCGACGCCTCGTAGAGGGCACGGCGTGCTGCGGTCTGGCGGACCGGTACGGAGTGGCGTCTTCTGTGGACGAGGACTCCCGCGCGCCGGTCCAGGGTGCGCCACACACCGCGGTAGGCGGGGTCGGTGCGCCAGGCGGGGTAATGGGGCATCCCGGCCAGCACATGGACCTCTGCGTGCCGTTCCGCTGCCCAGTGTTCGGCGACCTGGGTGGCGTAGGGGCCGATTCCGGCCATTTCCGGGGCATAGTTGGTCGACACCAGAAGCAGCCGCTCGCGTATCTCCGCAGGCTTGTCGCGCACCGTTCATCTCCTCCCCCGGCAGAGCCGCCCCCCGGCCGCATGTGGTGCACAGCCTATCCGCAGAACCGTACGGTGTGTCAGATAGCCGTTGCGACAGGGCGGGTTGACGCTATCGTCGGGACGAGCCGGCTATCGCGCGGGGGCGGAACGCCGGAGAGCTGACCGGGGGGTCACTGCGTATGCGGCACACGGTGGGTTACGCACCAGGGGTCTACGACCTCTTTCACATCGGGCACCTGAACATTCTCCGGCACGCGAAGAGCCGTTGCGACTACCTGGTCGCGGGCGTGGTCTCGGACGAGATGGCGGTCCTGGCCAAGGGAAAGCCTCCGGTTGTCCCGCTGGTGGAGCGGCTGGAGATCGTGCGGAGCATCCGCTTCGTGGACGCGGCCTTCGTGGAAACGGTGCCGGACAAGCTGGAGACCTGGCAACAGGTGCGGTTCGACCGGCTCTTCAAGGGTGACGACTGGCGTGGCACGCCGAAGGGCGACAAGCTCGAGCGTGACTTCGCGACGGTCGGCGTCGAGATCGTCTACTTCCCGTACACCGTGCACACGTCGAGCACGCAGCTGAGAGGCGCCCTGGACGCGCTGGCGGCACCGGCCGTCACGAGGGGAGCGGAGGCCTGACGGCCGCCAGCTCACGGAACCACTTCACCAGGAACGCCGCGAGGAAGAGCAGGTGGACCGCGCACAGCAGCGCGTAGCCGGCGCGGAAGGCGGCCTGACTGCCGAGCAGCAGGAAGACGGTGCACAGCACGCCGTAGTCGGCGGGCAGCAGGGCGACGGCCCGGACCCGGGACGGTGCGGCGGACGGGCTGCCGGGCCGCGGCCCGGGCTTCAGCTTGTCCGTGAGCAGACCGGCGCAGAAGATGAGCACGGCCGCGAACTGGAACGCCAGCGGCACCAGCAGCCAGCCGTCGTGCGGCAGGTCGAAGAAGCGGTGGAAGGAGATCAGTACGGCCGCGTGCAGTGCGGTGATCTTGGCGCAGTCCACCACGTGGTCCAGCCACTCCCCCGCCGGGCTCGACTCCTGTCGCAGCCTGGCCAGCTGACCGTCGGCGGAGTCCAGCGCGAAGCCGGTCACCAGCGCGGCCCAGACACCCGCGGCGAGCAGCCAGGACGGCTGGACCAGCGCGACAGCCGCGATGGCGGCACCGCTGAAGAGTGCGCTGATCCCGGTGACGCCGTTCGGGGTGAGGCCCGCCCGGTAGGCGGCGGCGGCCAGGATCCGGCCCAGAGGACGGTTGACGTAGCGGGAGTAGAGCGAGACGCCCTTGCCGGACTTCTGCGCTCCGCGCAGCTGCCGCAGCGCCGCTCCGAACGTCTCCGGCCGGGCCGCATCCCCGCCCCCAGTGGGGGCCGGGTCCCCCGGGCCGGCCGTCGTGCCGCTGCCTGCCGTTGTCGCTTCCGTCATCCGGTTTTCCACCCCATCCGTGCCCCCGCCCGGCCGCCGCGCTGACGTGACGCAGGGCATCATCCCATGCGGAACACGGAGTTGGGGCCCGGATACGATGCTCCGGCCAAGGGCTGGTGCCCAGGAAGCAAGGGGGAGGGTCCCACGATGCGGGCGAGAGCACGGGTGTCGGCCACCGCGGCAGCGCTGGTCCTGGCACTGACGGTGTCCCTGTCGGGCTGCCTCACGGTGCACGGGGAGCAGGCGGTGATTCCGGCGGTGTCCGAGGAGGAGGCCGAGCGGGTGCTGGCGGAGTACACGGCGGTCAGCAACGAGGCCAACCCCGCCTTCGACACCGCGCTGAACCTCACCATCGAGACCGGTCCGCTGGGGGCGATCAACCAGGCCGGGCTCCGGTCACGCGGCACCGTGCACCCCGAGGGGAACGAGCAGTACCAGGACCTGGAGTTCACCGACACCCGGTTCCTGATACCGCAGCAGGCCGGCTGGCCCAAGTTCTTCGTCGCGGACTCGCTGAGCAGCCGGCACGGGACGAACCGCTGGCTGCTGGTGTTCACCCGCAGCCGCGTCGATGAGGACTGGCGGGCCTCCTACCTTTCCGTTCTTCCCGCGGACCGGGTTCCGGAGTTCAGCGAGGACGAGGACGGCTTCGCCGAGGCGGTGCCCCGGGAGGCGGACTCCCGTCGCACTGTCGCGCCGGGGGATCTGAGTGCGGCCTACACCGCCCACCTGCAGGACCAGGAAGGTCCGTTCGCCGAGAGCTCCTACACGTCCGGGGAGTGGGAGAAACGGGATTCCGCCAACAACGACCCGGCCTACGTGACCGAGTTCCGGGATCTGCCCGCCGAGGAGGAGGCCTACGCCCCGGCCGCGCTGCGCACCGCGGACGGCGGCGCTCTGGTGTTCTTCGGTTCGCACCACCACGAGCGGAAGACCATGGCGGAAGGCGAGCCGCTGGTGGTCGACCAGTACGTCGAGGCGCTTCTGGAGAGCCCGGCCGAGCGCACCCTGACCACCGTGCGCATGGCGATGCAGGTCGCGCACGTCCCGGCGGCGGGTGACGAGGGCATCGCGCTGCTGAACCGGATCAGCGGGGCGGTGTCGGCGAGCGGCGGCTGACGGCACCCCGGCAGCCGGGAGGGCCGGGGCGGGCGGTTCCCACGGGGAAAGGGCCGTTCCGGCGGCGTGGAAACGCGCCGCAGGTGTCCATCGGGCGCCGGACCGGCGTCATGTCGCCACCGTGGGGCCGGGGCCCGGGTACGCGCGACGAGGGACGCAGCCCTGGGCCTAGCGTGCGGGCCAGGCGCTCGGCTCGACTTCCTGCCCGCTCGCGGCGAGCTCGGCGCAGGCGTCGGTCAGCGTCTCCAGCAGCGTGAGCGGCTCGGGCAGCGGCAGCTCGGGGCCGCGCAGCCAGCGGACCCCGCCCCGGCCGGGGACCCGGGAAGGCGGCAGCAGTACGTAGCTGCCGCGGCAGTGCCAGCGCAGCCCGGGGTGCTCGTCCATGGTCTCGGGGCGGCAGTCCAGCTCGCACGGCCACCACTCGTCCTCGTCCGCCGGGGTGCCGCGCGTCCTGGTGAAGAACAGCATCCGGTCCGGATCGGTGACGGCCACCGGGCCGGTGTCCACCCCTCCGGCCGTCAGCCGCTCCAGGGCTGCCTCGCCGGCGGACAGGGGTACGTCGAGCACGTCGTGGGCCTGACCGGTGGCGGTGATGACGTTGGCCTCCGGGTCTGCGCGCAGCCAGCGCAGGACCTGGTCCCGGTCCGTGGTGGCCTGGGTCTGCCAGGCGAAGGAGACGGGATGGCGGGCAGGCGTGGGGCAGCCGATGCGCTCGCAGGAACAGCCGTAGTCGTGCGGGTAGGCGGCCATGGCCAGCGGGAATCCGGCATCGGCAGCGGCGAGCAGCAGTTCCTCACGAGCCAGCGCGGCGGCTTCGGTGGCTGCCGCGTTCCGGACGTTCCGGCCGTTCCGGCGCAGCCAGCGGGGGATCCTGCTCTCGCGTTCCATGGGCTGTCAACCGCCTCACTTCCGTCCGAGGGCCCGCCTGGCCGTCTTTCCGCCATCCTGCCCTGTGAGCGGGGCCTATGGGTAATCGGACCTCCTACAAGCCCGGCGCGCCGCCGAATATTCCCCCGCACCACCCGCCCCACCCGTGAGCTCCGGCCGGGAGCCGCCGGCGCCGCCCCGGCCTGCCGGTACCGGAATCATCAGCACAGCCTCATGATTTCCGTCCCGACAGGGCGCACCATGGGCTCACACCGACCACCCGGCTGACGTGAGGAGACCCCCTTTGTACCGACCTCGCAGCTATCTGATGTGCCCGCCGGAGTATTTCCGGGTCAGCTACTCCATCAATCCGTGGATGGACCCGGACAAGCCGGTGGAGCTGTCGCTGGCGCTCGCTCAGTGGGAGACTCTGCGCGACCGCTACCGCTCCCTGGGCCACACCGTGGAGGAGCTGACCCCGCACCCGGGGCTCCCCGACATGGTCTACGCCGCCAACGGGGCCACCGTGATCGACGGCCGGGTGCTC
This sequence comes from Streptomyces sp. ACA25, assembly GCF_028200735.1. GTDB lineage: Bacteria > Actinomycetota > Actinomycetes > Streptomycetales > Streptomycetaceae > Streptomyces. The sequence continues at coordinate 324,080 of NZ_JAQKPV010000004.1, read as the reverse complement.
GGGGCCCGCTTCGCCCATCCGGAACGGCAGGACGAAGCCGAGCGGCATCACGCCTGGCACCGGGAGCACAGCGCGGCGGAGGTCAGACGGCCGGAACACGTCAACGAGGGTGAGGGCGACTTCGCGGTGACCGCCTCCTGGCTGCTGGCCGGCCGGGGCTTCCGCAGCAGCCCGCTGTCCCACCCGGAGGCCCAGGAGTTCTTCGGCCGCCCCGTCCTCGGCCTCGACCTCGTCGACCCCCGGTTCTACCACCTGGACACCGCGTTCGCCGTGCTCGACGACACACGTGACGACGCGGTCATGTACTACCCGCCGGCCTTCTCACCCGGCAGCCGCGCCGTGCTCGCCCGGCTCTTCCCCGACGCGGTGCTCGCCGAGGAGGCGGACGCACTGGCGCTCGGTCTCAACGCCGTCTCCGACGGCCACCACGTCTTTCTGCCGCAGGAGGCCCAAGGGCTGTTCGGCCCGCTGCGGGACCGTGGATACGAGCCGGTGCCCACCGACCTCACGGAGCTGCTCAAGGGCGGCGGCAGCGTCAAGTGCTGCACGGCCGAGCTGCGCGGCGGCCACCGCAGAGCGGGCGCAGCCGGGGCCGCGGGCGCAGCCGGGGCCGCGGGCGCTGCCGGCGGATAGCTCCGGTGCCGGGGGCCGCGTCACTCAGGGCGGCGGCCAGGGCGCACCCCAGCCGGCGTCGCGGGCGGCCCGGTACTGCTCGCGGTCCCGCTTGGTGACCGTCCCGCGCCGCAGCCCTTCCTCGGGCTCGCACAGGTCGAGGAGCACCTGGCCCTTGCGCAGCTGCGGCCTGCGGACGATGCGGGACGCGGCCGGAGTGGCCGGCCCCGGGTCACGGACGGCTGCGACATAGCTGTACTTCTCGTCCTCGTACGGCAGCGAGCCGCCCTTGATCCGCCGGTGCAGGGCGGAGCGGTTCACCCGGGCGGCGAAGTGGCACCAGTCGGCGCCGACCTCGATCGGGCACCGGTCGTCGTGCGGGCAGGGTGCCAGCACGGTCAGCCCGCCCGCGATCAGCTGATCACGGGCCTGCCGGATGCGCAGGTAGCCGGCCGGGGTCCCGGGCTCCACCAGGACCACGGCCCGGCCGGCCCCGGCCGCGGCGGAGACCACCGCCGAGCGGGCCGGGCCGGTGAGTTCACCGAGCACGTAGGAGACCGTCACCAGATCCGCCGCCGGCAGTTCGGGCGCGTCGTCGAACGCCTGGCGGCACCACTGTGCCGCGCGCAGCGCCGGGTCGCCGGAGGCGGCGGCCAGCTCGCGTCCCAGCTCCAGCGCGGGCTCCGCCCAGTCGAGCACGGTGGTCGGCCGGTTCTGCCCCGGCCACCGGGCCGCCGCCGCCCAGACCGCGGAGCCGGTGCCGCCGCCCACATCGGTGTGGCCGGAGGGTGACCAGCCGGGCATCCGGTCCGCGAGCTCCGTCAGTGCGCCCGCCACCGCCTGGAAGGTGGCGGGCATCCGGTAGGCGGCATAGGCGGCCACGTCGGCCCGGTCGCGCAGGATGGGTGAGCCGGTCGTGCCATGGCCCCGGTAGTGCCCCATCAGCCGCTCGACCGTGCCGGTGACCTGCGTCGGGGGGAGCCCGTCGAGCAGGCGGTCGAGGGCGGCGCGGAGCTCGTCGGCGGTGCTGTTCACCGGTGCAGTGTAGGAGACGGCGCGAGGGTGCGGGCCCCCGGTGGCCGCCCCGGGGTTCCGGGGCGGGGACGGCCCCGGGGCCGGGCGCGGTCAGCGCAGCGCCCGGGCGAGCCGGGTGGCGGCCCGGGCCCGCGGGGTGCTGTCGGGCCGCCGCGGACGGACCGGGTGAACGGTGTTCGCGAGCAGGACCAGGTAGCCGCCGGTGTGCCGGTCGAGCACCAGACTGGTGCCGGTGAAGCCGGTGTGGCCGGCCGCGCCGTGGCCCGCCAGCTCCCCCATGAAGTACGGCTGGTCGACGGCGAAGCCCAGACCGGGCGGGTCGAGCAGCAGGGCGGCCGACTCGGGAGTGAGGAGCGGCGGGCCGCCGGCGAGCAGTGCCCGGCACAGCCGGCCCAGGTCACCGGCCGTGGAGAACAGCCCGGCGTGCCCCGCGATGCCGCCGAGCGCGTGCGCGTTCTCGTCGTGCACCTCGCCGCGCAGCAGGCCGCGGTCGGCCTTCGCCCAGGGTCTGCGCTGATCCTCGGTGGCGGCCGCCCCGGCCGCCGGTACGGGTCCGTAGCGGGTGTCGTCCATGCCCAGCGGGGCGGTGATGCCGTCCCGGACGAGCACGTCGAGGCGCTGCCCGGTCACTCGCTCCAGCACCTGCTGCAGCGCGAGGAAGTTGAGGTCGGAGTAACGGTAGGTGCTGCCCGGTTCGGTGACCGGCACCTCCCGCCACAGCAGCCCGAGGCCGCCGCCGTCGTGGAAGGGCAGCTCGGGCCGGAGCCCGGAGGTGTGGGTGAGCAGCTGCCGCACGGTCACCGCCGCCTTGCCTGCCGCGGCGAACTCGGGAACGTGGTCGGCGGCCGGCCCGTCCAGGGCCAGTGCTCCGCGTTCGGCCTGCTGGACGGTGGCGACGGCGGTGAACAGCTTCGTCAGGGAGGCGAGGTCGAAGAGGGTGTCCGCGCGCATCGGGACCCAGTCCGCCCGGGCCCGCTCGCGGCCCCGGGCGGCATACCGCACGGCCCAGCCCGTGGTGTGGCGCACCAGAACACCGGGGCCACGGCCGGCCAGTACCACCGCCCCGGCGCACCAGGGGCGCCCGCCCTCCGCCAGCGCGGAGACCTCCCGGACGAGCGCGGCGAGCTCCGCCGCGGGGGTCAGATGCTCCGGCGTCGCCATGGACGGCAGAGTACGACGAAGCTGGCCCCGGCGAGCACGGTCGCACTCAGCTGCACCACGGCCATCGGAACGGCCGTGTGCTCGCCCGCGACCCCCACGAGCGGGGAGGCGAGGGCACCGACCAGGAACAGCGACGCGCCGAGCAGTGCGGAGGCCGACCCGGCCGCGTGCGGGGTGCGCATCAGCCCTTGCGAGTTGGTGTTCGGCAGCACCAGAGCCATCGCCGACATCAGCACGAACAACGCGCAGGTCACGGGCAGCAGGCCGATCTCACCGAACGCCCCGGCGGTCATCAGCAGCAGGGCGAGGGACGCGCCGCCGATGAGGAGCAGACCGACGGCTATGACCGCGTTCAGCGACACCCGGCCGACGAGTACCTTGCCGTTGATCTGGCTGACCACCACCATGCCGAGGGCGTTGACCATGAACAGCATGCTGAAGGTCTGGGCGGAGGCGCCGTAGATCTCCTGCACGACGAACGGGGAGGCGGCCACATAGGCGAAGAGCGCGCCGAACGTGAGGGCGCCGGTGAGGAGGTGTCCGGTGAACACCCGGTCCTTCCAGAGACCGCCCATGGCGCGCAGCGCGGACGGCACGCCGCCGCGGGTGCGCTGTTCCGGGGGCAGGGTCTCGGGCAGCCAGCGTGCCGCGATCAGCATGAGGACCAGGCCGAAGGCGCCGAGGATGACGAACAGCCCGCGCCAGTCGGTGACGAGCAGCAGCTGCCCGCCGATGACGGGCGCCAGGACGGGGGCGGCGCCGGCGATCAGCATCAGCGTCGAGAAGAACCGGGCCATCGCCAGGCCGTCGAACAGGTCCCGGACAATGGCCCGGGCGATGACGATCCCGGCGGCGCCGGCCAGTCCCTGAATGAGCCGGAAGGCGCTGAGGCTCTCGATCGTGGGGGCGAAGGCGCAGGCGACGGAGGCGACGACGAATCCGCCCATGCCGACCATCAACGGCCGTCGGCGGCCGAGCTGATCGCTCATCGGTCCGACGACGAGCTGCCCGAGGGCCAGTCCGAGCAGGCAGGCGGTGAGCGTGAGCTGGACGTTCGAGGCGCTGGTGTCCATGATGCGGCCGACCTCCGGCAGAGCCGGCAGGTAGAGGTCCATGGACAGCGCGGGAAGCGCGGAAAGACTGCCGAGGATGAGAGTGATCAGCAGGCCGGCCCGGTGGCGGCGGGAGATCGGTGGGGCGCCGGAAGCATCCGGCCGGAGTACCGGGCCGGGATCCGGGGAGGCCCCGGGTATGAGGGGAGCGGAAGGAGCGGCTGCGGTGTCGTGGACGCCGATGCCGGGCGGGCCGCCTTCGGTGGCGACCGGGCAGGGTTGGCCGGGCTGGGTCATGCACCTCTCCGGTGGCTTGTGCGGAACGGCCCGATCATCCCATGACCTGTTCCTCGGGCCCCAGTGGTTTGTGCGCGGGTCTCACCCCTCGGCCTGAGGTGTGCGTCACGTCCGTGGGGCCGCCGGACCGGCGCGGCGGCCGGGCACCGCCGGCCCTGGCGCGACGGTGCGCCCGGAACACCCTGCGGTGCGCGGCGGTTGGCACGGTCATGCCTTCACGCACCGATGTTTCCGTACTGCACTACACGGCCTTCTCCGCCTCCCCGGAAGGAGGCAACCCGGCCGGGGTCGTGCTCGACGCGACCGGGCTCGACGACGGCGACATGCGGGAGATCGCGGCCGGGGTCGGCTACTCGGAGACCGCGTTCCTGACCCCGCCGCCCCCGGGCCTCGACGCCGAACCGGGCCGCGGCTTCACCATCCGGTATTTCAGCCCGCTGGCCGAGGTGCCGTTCTGCGGTCATGCCACCGTCGCGGCCTCGGTGGCCGTCGCCGAGCGCCTCGGCACCGGAGAACTGGCCTTCGCCACCCGGGCCGGTACGGTGCCGGTGACCGTCACCGAACAGGACGGCACCCTGCACGCCACGCTCAGCAGTGTCGAGCCGTCCACCGAGGCCGCCGGGGCCGAGGACGTCAGCGAAACGCTGGCCGCCCTCGGGTGGGCCGCGGACGAGCTGGATCCCGGGTTGCCCCCGCGCATCGCCTTCGCCGGCGCCCGCCATCTCGTGCTGGCCGCCGCCACCCGTGAGCGCCTGGCCACTCTCGACTACGACTTCGAGCGGCTGAAGAACCTCCTGCTCCGGCTCGGCCTCGTCACCGTGCAGCTGGTCTGGCGTGACCGCACGGACCCGGCCGGCACCGTCTTCCACGTCCGGAACCCCTTCCCGGTGGGCGGCGTGGTCGAGGACCCGGCCACCGGGGCAGCCGCCGCGGCTCTCGGCGGCTACCTCCGGGAGCTGAAACTCGTGCCGGGCGGCAACGTCCGCCTCACGCTGCACCAGGGCCACGACATGGGCCGCCCCGCTCTGCTCACCGTGGAGCTGCGCCGCAGGGACCCCCGGGTGCACGTCACCGGTGCGGCGGTGGCGATTCCGGGGCGTTAGGACGGATCGGCTCCCCGAAGCAGGCATGCCCCGGCAGCGGTCCGGGCACCCGGCAAGCCGCTGGGAAGCCGGAGCGAAATAAGGGGTATCCCATGAGTGACACCGACACGCACAGTGACACCTATCGGGAGATCGGGCGCCGTCCGACCGCAGAGGGCGAGGCCCGCACTCTCCTGCTGCGCCGGCACTGCGCCGGCTCGGTGCCGTCCGCCTGGGCCGCGTGCACCGAGCCCGACCGGCTGAGCCGCTGGCTCCATCCGGTCACGGGAGAGCTGTCCATCGGCGGCGCCTACCGGCTGGAGGACGAGGCGCACGGCGAGATCCTGCGCTGCGAGCCGCCCCACCTGCTCGCCGTGACCTGGAGCCAGGGAGAGGGCGGGCCCGCCACCGAGGTGGTGGTGCGGCTGGCTCCCCTCACCGAGCGGGAGACCGCCGTCGAACTGGAGCACGGGCCCATTCCCGACGAGGTCGAGGCGGACGGGCGGTTCCTCGACCCGGTCCTCAACGACGCCCCGACCGGCATGTGGGGGCTGGGGACCCGCTGGGACATGGTGCTGATCTCACTGGACCGCTACCTGCGCGGTGAGCTGGACGAACCGAGCGCCGCCACTCTGGACGAGCACAGCCCGGAGGTGCGGGAGCTGGCCGACCGCTGCGGCCTCGCCTGGGCATCCACCGTGGCCTCCGCCACCACGAACCGCGCCTGATTGCCGCGAACCGCCGGGGCGCACCGCGCGCCCGGGAGATGCGGCAGACGAGCCGTGCTGTACGCCGGGTTCTGTCTCCCGGGGCCCTCGCGGCCCCCGGGGAGGCGGTCATCCCTCTACGACTGCCGTCACCGGCAGCCTCCAGCGGTCCACCCGCGGACTCGGGCGGGCCGCCCTCGATCGTCCGCGCAAGGCCGTCACCGACGGCCTCTCCTGACCTTGCTCCGGGTGGGGTTTACCGAGCCGCCCAGGTCACCCTGGGCGCTGGTGGTCTCTTACACCACCGTTTCACCCTTACCGGGTACTGCTCGCGCAGTCCCGGCGGTCTGTTTTCTGTGGCACTGTCCCGTGGGTCGCCCCAGGTAGGCGTTACCTACCACCCTGCCCTGCGGAGCCCGGACGTTCCTCGGCGGGACCTCGAAGGCCCCGACGCGACCGCCCGCACTACTCGTCTGCCGCGTCCGCCATGGTACCCGCCGGGCAGGGCGGTCCGGTGCCGCGGGAGCTCCGGGCCCGCCCGGGTCCGGAGCCGGGCGGGCGGACCGGAGGCCGTAGGCTCGTGAGGCCGCCGCCCCTGCCGAGCCGATCACCGGGCCGGGCGCTCCCGCGGCGAGGTGGAGAGACAAGGAGAGACGTTCCGTGCTGGTGCTGCTGCCGCCGTCGGAGGGCAAGGCCGAGGGGTTCGGCGGACCCCCGCTGGATCTCGGCGGTCTCTCGCTCCCCGGCCTGACGCCGGCCCGGGAAACCGTGCTGGCCGAGCTGGTCGACCTGTGCTCCGGTGACCCGGAGAAGGCCCGGGGGGTGCTGGGGCTCAGCGAGCGGCAGGCCGGGGAGATCACGAAGAACGCGGCCCTGCGCACCGCCCCGGCCCGTCCGGCCGGAGAGATCTACACCGGCGTGCTGTACGACGCGCTGGGACTGGCCACCCTGGGCACGGCCGCCCGGGAACGCGCGGGCCGCGCCCTGCTGGTGTTCTCCGGTCTGTGGGGGGCCGTCCGGGTGTCCGACCTGATTCCGTCCTACCGCTGCCCGGTGGGTACCCGGCTGCCGGGTACCGGCGGGCTGGCCGGCCTCTGGCGCCCCGTCATGGCCGAGGTCCTGCCGGAGGCGGCCGGCTCAGGCCTGGTGCTGGACCTGCGTTCCGCCGCCTACGCCGGCATGTGGAAGCCGAAGGGCGGCCCGGCGGAGCGCACCGTCACCGTGCGGGTGCTGCAGGCGAAGGTGGTGGACGGCACCGAGCGGCGGTCCGTGGTGAGCCACTTCAACAAGGCGACCAAGGGCAGGATCGTGCGCGCGCTGCTGGAGTCCGGGGCGCAGCCGCGCAGCGCCACCGGGCTGGCGGATGTGCTGCGTGACCTCGGGCACACCGTGGAGATGCCCGACGACGCCGGGCCCCGGAGGCTGGACGTCATCGTGCGCGAACTCTGAGAGCGCCGGCCGGCGGGCGGATTGCGAACGGCGCAACCGGCGTTGTGCCGGGCGGCGGGCGGGTGCATGGTCGAGGAATGGAAGGCTCTGTTCTCGATCTGTCCCCCGTGCTCCCGGTCGTCGCCCTGGAGGACGCCGCCGATGCCGTGCCGCTGGCCCTCGCCCTCGCCGCCGGCGGGCTGACCGCCCTGGAGGTGACGCTGCGCACCCCGGGGGCGACCGACGCCATCCGGGCCATCGCCTCCGAGGTGCCGCAGGTGACGGTGGGCGCCGGTACGGTGCGCACCCCGGAGCAGGCCGAGGAGGCCGTCGCGGCGGGTGCCGGGTTCCTGGTGAGCCCGGGATCCACCGGTCATCTGCTCGCCGGCCTGCGGGCGTCCGGGGTGCCGTTCCTGCCGGGAGCGGCCACCGCGTCGGAAGTCATGGTGCTCCTGGAGCACGGCATCACGGACCTGAAGTTCTTCCCCGCCGAACCGGCCGGTGGGGTCGCCTTTCTGCGCGCCCTGGCGGGCCCGTTCCCGCAGGTCCGGTTCTGCCCCACCGGGGGCGTCACGGCCGAATCGGCGCTGGCATATCTGGCCCTGCCCAACGTGGTGTGCGTGGGCGGGAGCTGGATGGTGCCGGAGGACGCGCTGGCGGGCCGCGACTGGGGCCGGGTGACGGATCTGGCCCGCAAGGCGCCGCTCCGGGCCGGCTGAAGGGTCCCTCCGGTCACCGGCCCGCCCCGGACGCCCCGGCGTCCGGGGCGTCCGGTCAGCGCAGGTGGCTCGTCTCGTTGAACAGCCGGACCGAGGCGTTGCCGTCCGCCCAGTAGGCCACCGCGGACAGCGAGGCAGCCGCCAGCTCCATCCGGAACATCGCCTCCGGCGGGGCGGCGAGAGCCAGCCGGAGCAGGGACTTCACCGGGGTGACGTGGCTGACCAGCAGCACCGTGCGCCCGGCGTACCGGGCGAGGAGCCGGTCCCGGGTCACCGCGACCCGGCGGGCCACCGAGGCGAAGCTCTCGCCGCCGCCCGTGGGCTCCGCCTTGGCCGAGGTCAGCCAGTGGTGGAGGTCGTCCGGGTACCGCTCCTGGACCTCTGCGAAGGTGAGGCCCTCCCAGTCGCCGAAGTCCGTCTCCCGCAGGCCTTCCTCCAGCCGTACGTCGAGGTTCAGCCGGGCCGCGACGGTCTCCGCCGTCTGCCGGCAGCGCTTGAGCGGTGAGCTGACGATTGCCTGGACGGTTCCGCGTGCGGCGAGCGCCTCGCCGACGGCCTCCGCCTGCCGGTGGCCGGTCCCGGAGAGCTCGGGGTCGTTGCCGCCGCTGCCGGAGAACCGCTTGAGCGGAGTCAGGGCCGTCTCCCCGTGCCGGAGCAGCACGAACGTGGTGGGCGTGCCCAGGTCCGCGCCCCAGCCGGCCGACGGGGGTGCCGTCTCGGCAGCGGGTTCCGCGGCCACCGCGGGCCCGGGCCGCTCCGCCACGAGCTGTGCCCGGGAGCGGTCGGCCTGCCACACCTCGCCGCGCTTCCCGGCGTCCATCGCCTCGTTGGCGAGCCGGTCGGCGTACTTGTTCTTCTCCCGGGGGATCCACTCGTAGGTGACGGCCCCGGCGGGGAAGATCGTTCCGGCCTCGGCGGCGAGCGGACGCATGTCCGGATGCTTGATCTTCCAGCGGCCGGACATCTGCTCGACGACGAGCTTGGAGTCCATCCGGACGTGCACGGTGGCCCCGGGGTCGAGCGCGAAGGCCGCCCGCAGGCCGGCGACCAGCCCTTGGTACTCGGCGACATTGTTGGTCGCGGTACCGATGTGGGCGGCCGTCTCCGCCAGCACCTCACCGGACGCGGCATCGAGGACCACCGCGCCGTACCCGGCCGGTCCCGGGTTGCCCCGGGAGCCTCCGTCCGCCTCGATGAGGAAGGTGCGCCCCTTGCCCGGTCCGCGCGTCACAGCCCGGACTCTGGGGTGCGGACCAGGATCCGGCGGCAGTTCTCGCAGCGCAGGACGGCGTCCTCGGAAGCCGCCTTGACCTCGTTGACCTCGGTGATGTTGAGCTCGAGACGGCAGCCCTCGCAGCGCTTCTGATAGAGCCGCGCCGCCCCGACTCCGCCGTGCTGGGCCCGGAGCTTGTCGTACAGCTTGAGCAGCGACTCGGGCACCGCCCGGGCGATGACCTCGCGCTCCCGGCCCACCGTCCCGGCCTCGGCGTCGATTTCCCCGACCACCGTGTCGCGCCGGCCGGTCACTTCGGTCACCGTGGTCTGCAGCTCCTCGACCGAGGCGGCCAGCTCCTCGGCCCGGGCCTGGGCCGACTCGTGGCGTTCCATGATCTCGAGCACGACGTTCTCCAGGGCGTCCTGCCGCTTGGCGAGCGAAGCGATCTCGCTCTGCAGGCTCTCCAGGTCCCTGGGACTGGTGACCATGCCGGAGTCCAGCCGCTGCTGGTCGCGGACGGCCCGCTGCCGGACCTGGTCGACGTCCTGCTCGGCCTTCGTCTGTTCGCGGGCGGTGTCGCTCACCTCGGTCTGCGCGGCGACCAGCAGGTCGCGCCGCTGGGCGAGCTCGCTCTCCAGCTCACGGAGCTCCGCGTGCTCGGGGAGGGTGGTGCGCTGATGCGCGAGCTGGGTCAGCCGGACATCCAGGGCCTGGACGTCGAGCAGACGGATCTGGTCGGCAGGCGCAGCGTTCAGTTGGGGGCTCCCGGTGTGACTTCGGACGGGGCGCGGGCGGCGCCCCGGTGCGGGGTGGTGGACGACGGACGGGCCGGATCGGCTGCCGCGTGTGCGCTCCACGGGTCGGTGACCCGGTGGGAGACATGGACGCGCAGGTCCCATCCATGACGGTCGGAGAGGGCGTCGAGCTGGGTCGCGGCCTGCTCGCACCACGGCCACTCGGTGGCCCAGTGGGCCGCGTCGACCAGGGCGAGCGGAGACTGCTCGCGGGCCTCGGAGGCGGGGTGGTGGCGCAGGTCGGCGGTCAGGTAGGCATCCACGCCGGCCGCGCGCACGGCGGGGAAGAGGCTGTCGCCCGAGCCGCCGCAGACAGCGACCGTGCGGACCGGACGGTCCGGGTCCCCGGCGGCGCGGACGCCCTGCGCGGTGGCCGGCAGCCGGGCGGCGGCGTACGCGGCGAACTCGGCGACGGTCAGCGGCTGGTCGAGCTCGCAGATCCTGCCGAGGCCGCGGCGCCCGGCCGGGTCGTCGGGGTCGGGCACCAGGGGCCCGGTGATCCGGAGCCCCAGTGCCCCGGCGAGGGCGTCGGAGACCCCCGGGTCGGCACGGTCGGCGTTGGTGTGCGCGACCTGGAGCGCGATGCCGTTCCTGATCAGTGTGTGCACCACGCGGCCCTTGAAGGTGTCGGCCGCGACCGTGGTGGTGCCGCGCAGGTACAACGGGTGGTGTGTGAGCAGCAGCTGTGCCCCCAGCTCGACGGCCTCGTCGGCGATCTCCTGCACCGGGTCGACCGCGATGAGCACCCGGTCGACGTGGTCCGACGGGTCTCCGCAGACCGTGCCGACGGCGTCCCAGTCCTCGGCTCGCTCAGGGGGCCAAAGGGTGTCGAGCGCGGTGAGGACATCGGAGAGGGCGGGCACGGGGCCCAGGCTACCTGCCCCGGCGGGGGCCCGGCCCCGCCCCGGCCCCGGAGGGGCAGGCCGCGGGAACGACGGAGCACAGCGGGCGCCGGCGGCCGGCCCGAACAGGCTTCTCGTCACTCGTAAGCGTGAAGGCGCCCTCCGTCGGTTGTTCTACGGGCCGTACGAATCTAGCGTCCTGGCTGGAGGTGATCGCATGATGACGGTCTGTGCCGACCAGCCCCGGACAGCTGCCGGGGCGGTAGCCCGGGTGGGTGCCCGGGCGGCCGCCGACGTCCTTGCCGGTGTTCCCGGTTGCAGGCCGCTGACGATCGCGGCCGACGGTTCCTACGGGGCCCGCCTGGTGGTGCGCGGCCCGGGGCCGGACGGACGGACGGGCTGGTGTCCGGAGCGCTGGACGCTGGACGGGCCCGAGCCGTACAGCGTTCCGCTGCCCGGCAGCCGGCCGGAGGATCCGGCCGGTGAGCTGCAGCCGCTGGCCGACGGCCGGGTGCTGATCAGCCGGCCCGCCGACGACGGGTTCAGCTTCGCCCTGCTCTACCCCTCGGGTCCGGACACCGGGGAGCTGGCGCTCGGCTCCGTGGAGTGCGGGCAGCTCTCCCTGCTGCCCCCCGCCCCGGACGGTTCCCGCGTCTACGCCCTGGTCCCCGGGGACGGGGCGACGGTCCTGTGGCAGGTGTGCGGTGGGGCCTTCGGGCCCGAGCCGGTGGCCCGGATCCCCGGGCGATGCTCGGGCGGAGCCTGGCTGGACCGGCAGGGGCGGCTGCTGGCGCTGGACCGCACGGACGTGGAGGGCCGGACCCGGACCGTGACGCTCGACGTCCGGCACGGCGGCACCCCGGCCACCCTGCTGCAGATCGCCGAGGGCAGCAACGACCGGCTGCTGCTGGCCGACCCGGACAGCGGGCTGCTGCTGGTCCGCTCCGATGCCCCCGGCGAGGACCGGGTGGGCTGGGGGGTGCTGGGCAGCCACCGGCCGGTCCGGTTCCCGGAGGCTCTGCACCCGGAAGGGGTGCGGCTGGTGCCGTTCGCGGTGCAGCCGGACCAGGTGCTGCTGCCGGAGACCTGTGCGGTGGCACTGCTCGCTGAAGGGCCGGGCGGGACGCGGATCGTGGCGTGGCGCCCTCAGCAGCGGGAAGTGCAGCCGGTGGCTGCCCCGGAGGGGTGGCTGACAGGCGCCGGCCGGTGGACGCCCGGCGGCGAGCTGCTGCTCCCCTTCTCCTCGGCGGACACCCCGTGCGGAGTGGCCCGGGTCCCGGTCCCGGTCCCGGTGCCCCGGCCCCGGCCCCGGCCGCTGCGGAGTTTTCGGGGCGGAGAGCTCCCGGCGCCCGGCCCCGCCGCCGACACCGCGGCCGTGGCGGGGGTGTGCCGGCCGGTGCCACTGCAGCAGGCCCCGCTGGCCGGGAAGGGCTGAGCCTTCCGGCTGTCCCGGGGCCGGCAGTCGGCGGCGGGGCCGGGAGCGGTGTCACCCCCGGTGTGCCGCTCCCGGGCGGATGAGGCAGAGTGTGGATCCGGCAGCATCGAGGAACACCGGCGCGCGGCCGCGCCGCGCGCACCACGAGCACGGGGACCGCAGGGGGACGGGTGGCGCACGACGGGCTGGAGCCGGCACCGGAGGCTCTCGCCGCCTTCAGGGCGGCCAAGGGATTCATGCCGGCCGACGAGGGGCTGGCGCTGTACGCGGCGGCGGTGGAGGCGGGCAGGCTGCGGCTGCCGCTGCTCGAGATCGGAACCTACTGCGGACGCTCCACGCTTCTGCTGGCCGACGCGGCCCGGCGGAGCGGAACAGTGGTGGTCACGGTGGACCACCACCGCGGCAGCGAGGAGCAGCAGCCGGGCTGGGAGTTCCACGACGCGGAGCTGGCCGATCCGCGGGATGCCGCCGGCCGGCTGGACACCTTGCCGGTCTTCCGCCGGACGCTGGCCGCCGCCGGGCTGGAGGAGCATGTCGTCGCGGTGGTGGGCCGGTCACCACAGGCCGCGTCGGTGTTCGGCGGTGCGGAGCGGTTCGGTCTGGTGTTCATCGACGGCGGTCACACCGACGCCCACGCGACCGCCGACTACGAAGGGTGGGTGCCGCAACTCGCCACGAACGGGCTGCTGGTGATCCATGATGTGTTTCCCGATCCGGCGGACGGTGGCCAGGCTCCGTTCCGCCTCTGGCAGCGAGCACGGAATACCGGCGTTTTCGAGGATATTTCCGCCACCAAATCGCTGCGGGTGCTGCGCCGGACGGGCCCCGGCAGCTGAAGTGCCGAGCCGCGGCGGCAATATCACGACGGCATCACAAGCGTGTCGCCTGGGAAACAGTAACCGGACCTGTCTGACCGGGAGTGAGCTTCGTCCGTACGATGGGCCCGTTCCGCGTGACAAGACCATGACGATGCGACCGACAAAGGATCTGACGTGAACAACCGCTCGCTCACCCGAGGCGATGCAGCAGTGGCCGGAGCAGCGGTCCTGCTCTTCATCTTCTCCTTCCTCCCGTTCTACAGCTTCAGCGAGTTCGGCGGCGGAAGCACGATGGCATGGTCCAGTGACCTGTTCCCCGTGCTGCCCTCGATTTTCCTCGCGGGCATCATCGGCGGCGGTCTGATCGTCGGCTCACGGTTCCTGCCGCAGAAGGACCGGGAGTTCGGCGGTCTTCGGCTCGACCAGTGGGGCATCGCGCTGAGCGTGTTCTCCCTGTGGACGGCCTTCTGGACGCTGGTCGGCGGCCCGAGTGGCGCCACCGGTGCCGGGCAGGTCCTCGCCTTCATCACCACGATCCTCCTGGCCGCCGGAGCCGTCGCGACACCGCTGGTGCCCGCGCTGAAGGCTCCGCTGCTCAGCGGTACGCCGGCCCAGCCCGCCGTTCCGGGGGCACCGGGCCAGCCCCAGCCGGGCCAGGCTCAGCCGGGGTACGGCTACCCCGGTGGCGCCCCGCAGCAGCCCTACGGTGCCCAGCCCGCCGCCGCCCAGCCCTACGGTGCCCAGCCGGGGGCCCCGGGTCAGCCGCAGCAGCCGCAGCAGGGGGCCGTGCAGCCGCAGCCGACCGCACCGGACCCGAACTTCCAGCCGTTCTGGTTCGCCGTGCCCGCCCAGCGCCCCCTGTACGCGGAGGACGGCTCGCAGGCACCGGTTGCCGAGCTGGCTCCCGGCACCTGGTACCTCGCGGTCGAGCAGCGCGGTCAGGCTCTGGTCGCCCAGACGCAGGACGGCCGTCGGGGTGTGCTGCAGGACAGCAGTGACATCCAGCGCGGCTGACAGCGCGCGTCCGCTCACGGCGGTGGCCCTGCCCGGTTCTCCTTCTCCGGGCGGGGCCGCCTTCGCGTTGCGGACCCGTCGGCGCCGGGCCGACGTGCGGCGCCGGGCGAGCCGCGTTCAGTCCGCGCAGCAGTCCGGCTCCAGGCCGCACGGCAGGGTGTCACCGCCGAAGACGGCACAGGTCGCGTCGTCTCCGGTGAGCACGGCGACCGCGAGCAGGACCGAGCCCGCTGTCCAGGAGGTGAGCTCCTCGGGCCAGACGGCGTCGTCGGCGAAGACGTAGCCGGTCCAGTAGAGGCCGTCCCCCGCCCGCAGGCGCTGGATCCAGCGCAGGATCTCGGCCGCCCGCTCGTGGTCCCCCATGGCCCAGAGGGCCAGGGCAAGTTCGGCGCTCTCGCCGCCGGTGACCCAGGGGTTGGGCAGCACACACCGCACGCCCAGGCCGGGCACCACGAATTCGTCCCACCGCTCCTCGATCCGGGCGCGGGCCGCCGGCCCGCGCAGCGCGCCGCCGAGGACGGGGTAGTACCAGTCCATGGAGTAGTGGGACTTGTCCAGGAAGCGTTCGGGGTGGTGGCGCACCGCGTGCCCGAGGCTGCCGGCGGCCAGCTCCCAGTCGGGCTGCGGTTCACCCTGCAGCTCGGCCAGCCGGAGCGCGCAACGCAGCGCCTGGTAAAGGGAGGAGGAGCCGGTGAGCAGCGCGTCGGGGACGGGCGTGCCGTCCGCCTCACGCTTCCAGCCGATCTGGCCGCCCTCCTGCTGGAGAGCGACGACGAAGTCGGTCGCCGCCGTGACGGTGGGCCACATCCGGTCCCGGAACGCCTCGTCGCCGGTGGTCAGGTAGTGGTGCAGGACTCCGACAGCCGGGTAGCCGCAGAAGTTGCTCTCCTTGCTGCGGTCGGTGGGGCGTTCGGCGTCACCGTCGGCGTAGGCGGCGTACCAGGAGCCGTCGGGGTTCTGGTGATCGGCGAGCCATCGGTAGGCGGCCGCGGCCCTTTCGTGCTGTCCCGCGGTGTCCAGTGCCATGGCGGACTCGACGTGGTCCCAGGGGTCGAGGTGGTGGCCACGGAACCAGGGGATGGCGCCGTCCGCGCGCTGCAGACCGGCGATTCCGGCCACCGTGCGGGCGGCCTGCTCGGCGGTGAGGACCCCGGGCAGGGCGAGCCGCGCGGTGCGCTCCGGAACGGTCACGTCGTCGTCCCCGGCGTCCCGCCCGAAGCAGCTGTGGCCGGGGCGGCGGTGCGGGCCGGCAGGTGGGGCTTGGTGGCGTAGGCCACGAAGCTCTTGCCGATGAGCGGGTCCAGGGCGCGCTCGGCGACCCGGGTGGCGAGCGGTTTCTTCATGATGTCCCAGACCAGCAGCCGGTGGTAGGCGCGCACCGGGAGCGCGGCTTCCGCACCGTCCCGGTGCACTCCGAAGGCGCACTTGAGCCACCAGTAGGGCGAGTGCAGGGCGTGCGCGTGGTGGGTGCCGTAGGGGCGCAGGCCGGCCTCCCGCATTTTCCGGAGCAGCTCGTCGCCCCGGTAGATCCGGATGTGACCGCCCTCGTTGGCGTGATAGGCGTCGGAGAGCGTCCAGCAGACCTTTTCCGGGCCGTACCGGGGCACGGTCACCGCGATGCGGCCTCCGGGGCGCAGCACCCGCACCATCTCGGCGAGGACCCCCTTGTCGTCGGGGATGTGCTCCATGACCTCGGAGATGATGACGACGTCGAAGCTGTCGTCGGGGAAGGGCAGGGCCAGCGCGTCCCCCTCCATGGCGGTCGCGGTGGCTCCCGCGGGTGCCTCTCCGGCCTCCGCCATGGCGGCGAACCAGGTGGCGACCTCGCGGATCTCCTCCGCGTTCCGGTCCAGGGCGACGACGTGGGCACCGCGCCGGTAGCACTCGAAGGCGTGTCTGCCTGCTCCGCAGCCCAGGTCCAGGACCCGGTCGCCCGGGGCGAGCGGGAAGCGGGAGAAGTCGACGGTCAGCACGAGCGGTCAGCCTTTCGTGTCACTGGAGGTGCCGGAGGTGCCGGATGCCCGGGAGAGACCGGCTCCGGGGAAGCCGGCCAGCGCGGCCCGGTAGTGCTCGACCGTTCCGCGGGCGGCCTGCTCCCAGGTGAACCGGCTCAGCACCCGCTCCCGTCCGGCGGCACCGAGCCGGGATCTCAGGGCGGCGTCTCCCAGCAGTGCGGAGAGAGCTGCGGCCAGCGCACCGGCGTCTGCGGGCGGCACTGCCAGGCACGTCTCGCCGTCGGTGCCCGTCACCTCGGGAAGCGCGCCGCCGGTGGTGGCGACGAGCGGGGTGCCGGTGGCCATGGCTTCGGCGGCGGGCAGCGAGAAGCCCTCGTAGAGGGAGGGCACGCAGGCGACTTGGGCGCTGCGCACCAGGTCCGCCAGTTCGGTGTCGGAGATGCCCTTCACGAACCGGACGGCGCCTCCCTCTCCGCCGAGCCCGAAGCGGTCCAGCAGGTCGGCGACCGGCCCCTTGGCGGGGCGGGTGCCGACGACGACGAGATGGGCCGCGGGGTGTTCGGTCCGAACCTTGGCGAGAGCCTCGACGAGATGGATGAGGCCCTTGAGCGGCACGTCGGCGCTGGAGGTGGTGACGATCCGGCCGGGGATCTCCTCCCGGCCCGGGGCCGGGTGGAATATCCGGGTGTCGGCTCCGATGGGCACCACGTGCACACGCTGCGGCAGGACGCCGAGGTCGTCGATGATCTCCCGCCGGGAGGAGCCGGAGACGGTCAGCACGGAGGGCAGCCGGCGGGCGACTGTCCGCTGCATCCTGGTGAAGCCGTACCAGCGGCGGACCGAGAGGCGCTGCCGGAGTCCGGCCGCGGCGGCCAGGTCCAGACGGCGGTCCACGGTGACGGGGTGGTGAATGGTGGTGACCAGTGGCAGTCCGAGCCGTTCGGTGCCGAGCAGGCCGTAACCGAGGGTCTGGTTGTCGTGCACGAGGTCGAAGTCGCCGCGGCGGGCTGCCAGGTGACGGCGGGCGCGCAGCGAGAAGGTGAGCGGCTCGGGGAACCCTCCGGTCCACATGGTGGCGACCTCCAGGGCGTCCACCCAGTCGCGGTACTCGCGGGGCCGGGGGGTGCGGAAGGGGTCGGGCTGCCGGTAGAGGTCGAGACTGGGCAGTTCGGTCAGGGGTACACCCTCGTCGAGGACCGGGTACGGTTGCGCGCCGATGACCTCGACCCGGTGGCCGAGCCGCGCAAGCTCCCGGGAGAGGTGCCGGACGTACACGCCCTGGCCACCGCAGTACGGGTTCCCCTTGTAGCTGAGCAGCGCGATCCTCAACGGGCGCTCCCCAGCAGCCTCTGCGGTCACGCCCGGCTCCCTTCTCACTGCTCGTGCGCCGGAGCGTAACCGTAAATTTCCAGCTAGAACAAGTTCTGTATTTTGCCGCTACTCAGGCGTATCGACGATAGCCTGCCGACCGCGGCCGCAACCTGCCGGGGCAAGTGACCCTCGCCACGCGGACGGTGACCGGGCGTGGCGGGCTCTCCCCGGCCGCCCCCGGCGCCCGGCCGGGGCGTCCCGACGCGGGGGTTCCGCACGGCAGTGCCGGCGCAGCGGCCCCGCGTTAGAGTGCAACAGGTTCCCGTACCGGTTTCGGAGCAGCGCACATGACCACACAGCAGCAGGTGTCCGCTGCCGCCCGGACCGCGCGTCAGCGGGCCCGGCGCCGCGGCATCCTGGATGCCAGCGCGAGGCTGGCCTCCGCCGGGGGGTTCGACGCGGTGCAGATGCGGGAGGTCGCCGAGTCCTCCGGGGTCGCTCTCGGGACGCTCTACCGCTACTTCCCCTCCAAGGTCCATCTTCTGCTGGCGGTGCTCCACGACCAGCTGGAGCAGCTGCACGCCACTCTCCGGGAGCGTCCGCTGACCGAGCGGGACCCCGCTGACCGGCTCGGCCGGACGCTGCAGCGAGCGTTCCGTGCGCATCAGCGCGACCCCCGGCTGGCCGAGGCGATGATGCGCGCCCTGCTGTTCGCCGACCGGTCCGCGCGGGACGAGGTGACGGTCGTCTCCCGGCTCACGACCAGGCTCCTGCTGGACGCCTCCGGCCTCCCGGAGCCGCGGACACCGGAGGCCCTGAGCGCGATCCGCGTGATCCAGCACACGTGGCACTCCACCCTGCTCCACTGGCTTTCCGGGCACATCACGCTCGAGGAGGCGCAACTGGACGTGCGGACCGCCTGCCGGCTCGTCAGCGGGCAGCCCTGAGCCGGGACCGCCCCGCGCTCCCCCGCCGTCCGCCACCCGTCCCCGCCGCTTCGCGATGCCCGCGGGTGTGGCCGCGCCGCCTCCCGCCGGGGCCCTCCCCCACCGCCTGCCGCACCGGACCTCCCGCACCGCGCGGTGGAACAGCCGTGGACAGAGGGGCACGCGGTGCGCAATGTGCGCCTGAAATTCACTCCCGCACGCCCCCTAGTGGCTGATTCGTGGCGTCTTCTGCTCACGGCTGTCACCCGTCACGATGGGGCGGGCACTCACCGTGCCCGAAGAAACGGGGCAAGGGAGGGGAGAGAAGGTGATCCGGATACTTCTCATACATGACGCGCCGCTGCTGCGCTCAGCTCTCGCATCGCTGGTGGCGGGAGAAGCAGACCTCGAGGTCAGGACCACCTCGTGGCGCGAAGCGCTGGACAGTGCCCGCTCTCACGGGGCGGACATCTGTCTGGTGGACGCGGACTACCCGGTCGCTTCACGGCTCAGCGCCGCGAGGGACCTGGTGCAGCACACCGGGGGCGCACCCGCTGCGCTGGTGGTGCTGGCGCAGGCGGGCAAACCCGGTCTGCTGCGGCAGGCGGTGGCGGCCCGTGCGCGGGGATTCGTCAGCAAGGACGCTTCCCGGGAGCGGCTGCTCGAAGCCATCCGCAGGGTCTTCGACGGGGAACGGTACATCGACGCGACGCTCGCCTACGACTTCCTCCAGGCGGCCGAGATACCGCTGACCCCGAGGGAGTTGAGCGTGCTCTCACTCGCCGCCGAGGGGACCCCCCTTCCCGAGATAGCCCGTGCGCTGCATCTGACCCGCGGCAC
Source organism: Streptomyces sp. ACA25 (assembly GCF_028200735.1). Classification (GTDB taxonomy): domain Bacteria; phylum Actinomycetota; class Actinomycetes; order Streptomycetales; family Streptomycetaceae; genus Streptomyces. The sequence continues at coordinate 304,836 of NZ_JAQKPV010000004.1, read as the reverse complement.
GGTGCGCAACTACATGGCCGCGATCACCCGGAAGACCGGCGCCCGCAACCGGGTCGACGCCATCCGCATATCCCAGGAGGCGGGTTGGCTGTGACCAGCTCCCGGTCAGCTCGCGGTACCCCGCCGAGCTGCGCAGCAGCTCCTCGTGGCTCCCGCACCTCGCACGGCTGCCGTCCAGGAGCAGCACCCGGTCCGCGCGCAGGGCCGAACTGATCCGGTGCGCGATGACGAGGAGAGTGCCGCCCGGACGGTTGGCGAAGGCCCGCTCCGCCGTGTCCTCGACCACCGGGTCGAGGTGGCAGGTCGCCTCGTCCAGCACGACCACCGGCGCGGGCGAGAGGTAGGTGCGGGCGAGCGCCAGCAGCTGCCGCTCCCCGGCCGACAGCCGGCCGGGATCGACCCGCCCGTCGGGGCCGCCGAGCCGCTCCAGGAGCGGCCCGGCCCCGACGGCCGCAGCCGCCGTGAGCAGCCGCTGTTCCGGCACCGGCTGCCCGGGGCACAGGTAGACGAGATTGTCACGGACGGTGCCGTCGAACACGTACGCCTCCTGCGGCACCAGCGCCCGCAGCCGTGCCCGATGTGCCGGACCGGGCCCGGAGGCAGGCATGCCGCACACCCTGATCCGGCCCTGGCGGGGCTCCAGCAGCCCGGCCACGAGTCCGGCGAGCGTCGACTTTCCCGTTCCGCTCGGCCCGACCACCGCAAGGTGTTCGCCCTGCGGTATCTCGAGGTCCAGCCCGTGCAGCACGGGCGCGCTCCGCTCGCCGTAGCCGAAGGTGACCTGCCGCAGCTCCACCGCGGCGGGCGGGCCACCGGGGGCGGGGGCCTCCGCCGCGGCTCCGGGCGGGCGCGGGGGGTCGTCACCGTCCGGGCCGGGGTCCGGATCGGGTGCACCCCCGCGGAGACGGCCTACCACCACGGCCAGCCGCGCCCCGGCCCCGCCCAGCCCTTGCACCAGGCTCTGCAGAGCGGGCAGCAGCGACTGCATCAGGTAGGTCAGGGCGCCCACCAGCGCCCCCGCCGTCACCCCGCGGGACAACAGCCAGGGGGCCAGGAGCAGCAACAGCACGACGGGCAGCCAGCCCCCGACGGCCAGTGCCACCACCCGGGTGACCGTCCACCGGGCGAGCGCCCGGGCAGTGCGCTGCCCGGCGCCGATCCGCTCCCCCGTCTCCGCCAGCATCCGGTCCTCCGCACCGGCCGCGACCACATCGCGCAGCCCGCCCGCCGTCTCCCCCAGGGCGGCGGCGATCTCCTCGTCCGCCTCCAGGAAGGCCCGCTGCCGCCGGGCCAGCGGGCGCAGCGACCAGCCGAACAGGGCAAGGCCCAGAAGCAGGGGCGGCAGCACGATCAGCAGCATCACGGGGGCCAGCCACAGCAGGCCGGCCAGGGCCCCTGCGGCCGTGAAGACGAAAGACTGGGTGATCAGCACCAGGCCCGCGAAACTGTCCCGGGCGATCTCCGCCTGGTGGGTGAGCCGGGAGACCACCGCGGTGCTGTCCGGCCGAACGCCGCCGACCGCTTCGTGCAGCGACCGCCCGACGATCCGGCGCACCAGCAGGTCCCGCAAGGGTTCGGCGAGGGCGGCGACCGCGCGCAGCACCCGGCCGGCGCCCACCGCCCCGGCCAGCACCCCCATGGCGGCGACGGCCAGCCATACCAGGCCGGTGGCGGTGTCCCCCCGCAGGAAGCCGTCGTCGAGAGCCCGGGCGATTCCGTAGCCCAGGAGGAAGGTCTGCGCGGACTCCAGCAACGACCAGCCGCCCAGGGCCAGGACGGCGCGCGGCCGGCGGCGCAGGAAGCGGAGCCCGGCCGCCACCAGCCCGGAACGCGCGGCCGGCGGATCGCCGGCCCCGCAGGGCAGGGCGGGGGGTGTCCCGGTGCCGGGCGCCGGGGGTGCGGGCGTCTCGGGCTGCGGCATGTCAGGTCCTCCACACGGCCCGGTAGTCGGCGCGTTCCCAGAGATCGTCGTGGCGTCCCAGGGCCCGGATCCGGCCCTCGTCGAGCCAGGCGACGAGGTCGGCCCGGGCCGCGGTGCCGGCCCGGTGGGCGACGAGCAGCCGGGTCCGGGCCCCGGTGCCGCTCAGCAACGCCCGGCCGATGCGCAGTTCGGTCACCGTGTCGAGACTGGAGGTCGCGTCGTCCAGGACGAGCAGTCGGCCGGGGTGGGCGAACGCCCTCGCCAGGCCGAGCCGCTGGACCTCGCCGCCGGACAGTGGGGCCTCCGCGCAGCGGGTGCGGTATCCGTCGGGCAGGGTCCGGATGAAGCCGTCGGCACAGGCGGCCCGGGCCGCGGCGGTGATCCGCTCCGGTCCGGCCGGCCGGGGTCCGAAACCGATGGTGCCGCCGATGGTGGAGCCCAGCAGCGCGGGGCGTTCGAAGGCGTAGCCGATCTCCCGCCGCAGGGTTTCCCGGTCGAGGTCCGGCAGCGGCACACCGTCGAGCAGCACTTGGCCCTCCTCCGGGTCCTCCAGCCGCCCCGCCAGCGCCGCCAGCACGGACTTTCCCGAGCCGGAACGTCCGACCACGGCCACCGTGCTGCCGCCGGGAACCGTCAGGTCCAGGGCCCGCAGCACCTCCCGGTCGCCGCGCCGGACGGTGACGCCGCGGAATTCCAGCCGCCCGGGGCCGGCGGGCAGCGTCCGCTCCCCGTGCCGGACGGGCGGCACCTGGAGGACGTCCGCCAGCCGGGCGGCGGCGGCCCGGCCCCGGACGAGGCTGCTGAGGTGGCCGACCATGGCGCCGACCCCGGCGGCCAGCGCCGCGTAGCGGGCGGCGGCCAGCAGCGCTCCCACGCTGATCTCGCCCGCGCCGAGGAGCAGGCCGCCGACCGCCACGACGGTGAGCAGCAGCAGGGGGACGAGTGCGGCGGCCTGGGCGGCGGCCCGGCCCTGCACGTGCCAGATCCGGTAGCCGTGGCGGCTCAGCTCCGGCAGCGTGGAGAGCACCCGCCGCCGCTCCCGCAGTTCCGTGCCGGCCGCGGCCACCGTCCGGGCGCCGGCCAGCGCCTCGACCAGGCGGCCGGCCATGGCGCCCTGCACCCGCTGGTAGTCACCGACACTTTTCGCGGTGGAGCGGACGAAGGAGCGCAGGAGCAGAAAGAGGACCGGGGCGCCGGCCAGGAAGGCGAGGGCCAGCCGGTAGTCGATCAGGACGAGGGCGGCGATGCCACCGAGCGGGGTCAGCAGAGCGGCGACGGCGGTGGCCACTGCGGCCGGTGCGGTCCCGGCATGCCCGGCGTTGACGGTGCCGCGGGTGACCAGGTCCCCCTGGGTGAACCGGGCGGCCGCGGCCGGCCCGATGCGCAGCGTGCGGTGCGCCAGCAGGCGGCGCAGCCAGGCAGTGGCGCGGGCGTCAGTGGTGCCGGTGAGCACCGTCCGGACGGCGTCGAGGACGACCGTCCCGCAGATCAGCGCGGTGCAGACCGCTGTCCAGCGGGTCACCGGGCCGGCCGCGTCCTCGCCGGCCATCAGCAGGTCCAGGGTCCGGCCCAGTGCGGCGGGCAGGAGCAGGGCGAGGACGGAGGCGGCCGTGGTGACCAGGAGCAGGACGGTGGCCCGGGCTCTGCTGTGCCGGACCGCATCGCGCAGGACGCGGTCGGCCGGGGTCGCCGGATACCTGATGTCTCCTCCTCGGTGGACGGTCGCCCTCGGGCGGTCAGGCCCGTGGCCCCGGACGGCGGAACCGCCCGGGGCCACGGAATACAGCGTTCGGCTCAGGGCCGGGTCCTCAGCAGGTGAGGACGCTCAGACCGCTGTCGCCGCAGAGCAGCAGGCTCGCGTAGCTGACGTTGCCGCCACCGCCGCCGCCGTAGGTCTCTTCCGGGGTGTCCATCGACTGCAGGTCGAGAAGTGCCATGGTGAGGTCCCTTCATCATTCTTCGCTGTGTTGCTGGCTGTTCAGTTGTGGTGGTGCACCCCCGCCTCAGCGGGGGGGTTCGGGGTGCCGCAGGGGCGGCAGGAAGGGCAGCTGGACGGGGTCGGTGTGGCGTGCCGCGCCCAGCGCGAGCAGGCAGCCGGCGGTGCCGGTGGCCAGGTCCATGGAGAGCCGCATCATCTGGTCGCCGGGGAAGGCCAGGCCTCCGCCGTAGGGCAGGGCGTACCAGGCCAGGCCGTCGATCTGGGCGGCGAGGTCCTCGGCGGTGGCGGCCGGTGCGGTGGTACGGCTCAGGTGCAGGACCATCCCGGCCCGGCCGCGGAACAGACCGGGCTGGGCGTAGAAGCGGGACCGTGCCGCGGGCAGGATGGCCGCGCGGGCCTGCTCGAGCTCCTCGTCCGGACGGTGGGCGAGGTAGTCGTCGAGCACCATGCCGATGCCGGTGCTGCCCGCGCCGATGTACGGCATGAGGCGGTTGCCCTCGTCGACGAGCCAGGTGCCGCGGCGGTCGGCCCGGCAGCGGGCCAGGTCCTGTCGCAGGGCGGTGCCGGCGAGGTCGAGCAGCGCGGGGTCGCCGGTGCGCTCGTACAGCCGGAGGAAGAGGAGGGCGGGGCCGGTGGCTCCGCGCAGCAGGCCCGCGCGGTCGGCCTGCGGAGGTCCGGGCTCGGGGCTGAGCCGGGCGGCGGCCCGCTCGGCGGCCTCCAGCGCCAGGTCGTGCAGCTCGCTGCCGCCGCCGGCCGCCGCGAGACGTTCGAAGGCCAGGCCGATCCCGGCCAGACCGCCGAACAGGTCGGGGGGCAGGTGCTGCCAGCCCTCCAGGGGCAGCTGTTCGCTGAGGTCCAGCGCCCGCTCGGTGTGACCGAGCCGGTCCAGGACGCAGGCGACGCCGAGCAGGCCGTCGTACAGGCCGACCGGGGTGCCCTGCGGCGGGGCGGCGGCCTGCCGCAGCAGCCAGCGCTCCCCCTCCTCGTACCGCTCGGCCCCGGTTTCCGCCAGGGCGTACAGCACGCCGGCCGCGCCGTGCGCGAGGCCGAGTCCGCCGCCTTCGGAGAACTGGGCGATGTCACCGGGGAAGAGCCGGTCCTCACGGTCCGGGGTCGCGGAGGCCAGGATGGCGCGGGCCATGGCGTCCCGGCTGCGCGGCCAGTCACCGGGCTCCACCGGAACGGCCGGGGACCGGGCGGCCGAGCCGGGCACCGCCGGTCCCTCGATCACCGCGACAGCCTCGTCCAGGAACGCCTGCGGCACGTCGGGGAACTGCTGCGCCACGAGTGCCGCCAGGTGGGCGGCCTTGCCCCGGTCGATGGAGAACAGCGAGGTCATCGGCAGGAAGAGCGCAAGCCGCAGACAGGCCAGGGCGTAGCGGTCGATGTCCGGGCCGCTGCGGTCGGCGGGGGCCAGGAACCCCGGGTGGGCGACGATCTGCCGGGTTTCGTTGCCCGGGTAGGAGGCGGCCTCGAAGTCGAGCAGCGCCACGGACTTCTCGTCCGGGGCCACCATGATGTTGAACATGTGCAGGTCGTTGAAGACCACGCCACGCTCGTGCAGGGCACCGACCGCCTCCTCCACCTCCCGGTGGATGTGCAGCGCCCAGTCCGTGTAGTCGGCCAGTGCCGCCGGCTCGGGCTGCTCGCTGATGAGCGGGTGGCGTTCGGCGAAGAACGAGTTGAGCGTGCGGCCCGGCAGATGGTCCATCACCAGGAACTGGTGGCCCCCCAAGGTGAACCAGTCGCGGGCGGCCGGCACCACGGACAGCCCGGCCAGCCGTTCCAGCACGGCCTTCTCCCGCTCCAGGCGGCTCACCGCGTCCACCCCGTCGGCGGCCAGGCCGGCATGCGGGCGGGCCTCCTTCAGGACCACCTGCTCACCGGTGCGGGTGTCCGTGCCGCTGTACACACCGCCGCCGTTGGAGAAGTGCAGGGCGCGCTCGATCCGGTACGGCAGGTCCTGCGTGGTGGTGCTGTTGCGGGCGGCGAGCTGCGGGGCGAGGAAGTCCGGCAACGTCACCCAGTCCGGGAGGGCGAAGGTGGGAGCCCGCCGGTCGGGGACCAGCCGCCCTTCGGCGTTCTCGATCGCCGGCACCAGGCGGCCCGCCTCGTCGGCACAGGTGCGCCGGGCGAAAGCGCCGTACCGGACGTACAGGGGCCCGTCGCGCCACCGGAGGTCGGTGAGGATGTACGGACCGGGCTCGCCGGCCAGCGAGGCGTCCAGGTCGGTGAGGGCGCTGCGCAGTTGTTCCTCGCCGGCCGGATAGACCGTGGCGAACTTGCCACTGCTGTCCCGTCCCGCGTACTTGGAATTGCGCAGGTAGAGCAGGTGCCTGCTGGGCACAAATTTGAAAGGTATTCCGCGGGGTATGCAGTAGTCCCGGATCACGGCGGCTATGCGGTCCGCGTTATCCAGAGTGGCCGACACGTGAATCTTCCAGCCCTGTTGGGGCAGGTCGCTCCGGTCCGGGCGGATTTGCAGCCAGTCACCTGAACGGACACCCGTCCAGTTCTCCGGCAGGGGACGCTCAGCGGTCTCGAAGAGCCCTTCCGTGCCGGCTTTCCCGTTTCCTCCGGAGGACCACCGGTCGGGAGTCTCGTAGAAGTGTCGGTCGGCCAGACAGAAAGCTTCGTACCGCTTGTCCATGCATCTCCTTCGGGGTAACCGGAACTGAGATTTCCATATCCTTTCCCGACGGAACAGTCGTGATTGTCATGACCTGGCCGTGCGAAACGCACAGGTACGGATGTGCATCGGGAACATGCGGCAACCGGAGGGCTTCGCCTCCCAGCGGGAATGCACGGGCAGGTGGACGGGTAGAAGCTTGCGGACCTCGATCAGGAGAACCGCTGACCGGCGCACCGGCCAGGCAACCGGGCGCCCGAAGGGATCACCCCGAGTGGACGAGCATGTGGAAGACCACTACACGCACCTCGCGGAGACCTACGACTCCACCTGGGCTCACCGGCCCGACTATCTCGACTGGATGGAGGAGCAGATCCATTCCCGGCTCAGCCTGAGCGACGAGCGCCGGCTGGCCGACATCGGTGCGGGCACCGGCCTGTTCCTGCGCCGGCTCATGCGGCACGCGGCCCCCGGCCGTCCGATCGTCTGCGTCGACCCGTCCCGGGCAATGCTCGACCGGCTGCCGTCCGACCCCCGGCTGGTCCCGGTACGGGCCACGGCGGAGGAGCTCGCCGGAGGAGGGGTGGAGCTGCCCTGGAGCACCTTCGACGGCATCATCATCAAAGAGGCGGTGCACCACTTCACCGCACTGGAGAGCACCATGGCGGGGCTGGCCGGGCTGCTGGCACCCGGCGGGCAGATCCTGGTCGTCACGCTGCCGCCGAGGATCGGCTACCCGCTGTTCCCGGAGGCGCTGGACCGCTTCGCCGCGGGGCATCCCGAACCGCGGCAGGTCGAGGAAGCACTGCGCGCGGCCGGGCTGCGGACCGCCACCGAGTTCGCGGCCTTCCCGGTGCGCATCGACCGCGGGCTGTGGATGAAGCTGGTCGAGGGCCGCTGGATGTCGGTGCTGTCCTCCTTCACGGAGGCGGAGCTGACCGCCGGCCTGCAGTGGATCGCGGAGCATCACCCCGGCCCGACGCTGGAGTTCGACGACCGCTTCGCGTTCATCACCGGCCGCATTCCCTGATCCTGCCGGTCCCCCGCCCGGGTACCGGAACACGGAGCAGCTCAAGCCGTTCCCGACTCCGGTGCCCCGGCGCCGGGCCCCTCCCTCTACAGTGGGGCCCGCAGTACTCGTCCACGCCCAGGGGAAGCCGGTGGGAAACCGGCGCTGACCCGCAGCCGTGAACCGCCCCGGGGAGGGGCGGTGAGCCGGAACACCTGGTGCGGCGGACCCGCACTGGCTCCCGGTCCTGTGACCGGCACCGTCGAGGTAAGCGGAGTTGAGCCCGGTGCCGCCCCGCGCCCTTCCGCGCCGGGGCGGTCAGCCGTGCACGGCCGACCGCCCAGCGAAAGGCAGTACCCGCATGAACCTGCGCCGCAGCGCGACCGCTCTGGGCGGCGCCGCCGTCCTGTGCCTGGCCGGCCTCACCGCCGCGTCCGGTGCCCTGGCCGACGGCGGCGAACCGCCGGCCGCCCTGTTCGGCGACGGCGACCCGGAGTACGACGGGGTGTGGCGGCAGTCCGTCGCGCTGCTCGCCCAGCACACCGCGGGCGTCGTCCCGGCGGACGAGGCCGTGACGTGGCTGGCCGGGCAGAGCTGCGAGCACGGCGGGTTCGCCGCCTACCGGGCCGGTACGGGCGCGGACGCCCCCTGCGGCGAGGAAGTCCTCGCGGACACGAACGCCACCGCGGTCGCCGTGCAGGCGCTGACCGCGCTCGGCGGCCACGACCAGGCCGTGCAGACCTCGGTGGACTGGCTGAAGTCCCAGCAGAACGACGACGGTGGCTGGCCCTACCTGCCGGGCGACACCTCGGACACCAACTCCACCGCGCTCGTGGCCGGCGCGCTGGCCGCCGTCGGCGAGGACCCTGCCGACACCGAGCAGGGCGGAGCCTCCCCCTACGACGCGCTGACCTCGCTGCAGCTGGGCTGCGAGGCCGAGGAGCAGGAGCGGGGCGCGTACGCCTGGCAGCCCGAGGGCGACGGGGAACTGTTCGCCAACGACACCGCGTCCGTCGACGCGGTGCTGGCCTCCTACGGCAGCGGGCTGGTGGTCGACCCGGACCGCGCCGGCGACGAACCGGTACCGGCCCCGCTGAACTGTGCGGAGTCCGACGGCGAGGAGCCCACCGGCGCCCAGTCCGCGGAGGCGGGGGCCGCCTACCTGACCGGGGCTCTCGAGCGCAACGGCGGCCACCTGACATCGGCGCTCGCCGGCGCCGACGACCAGCCGGACTACAGCGGAACCGCCAAGGCCGTCCTGGCCCTGGCGGCCGGCGGCCACCGCGAGGCGGCGGCCGGACCGCTGCAGTGGCTGGCGGACCACCACACCGAGTGGGACGGCCACCAGGACAGCCCGGCGGGTGTCGGCCTGCTGGTGCTGGCCGCCCACGCGGGCGGCGAGGACCCGTCGGACTTCGGCGGCAGCGACCTGGTGAGCACCCTGAACGCTCTCGGCCCGGCCCCGCAGACCATCGGCGACAGCGGCGAGGGCGAAGCCTCCGACGAGGCCGGGGACCCGGCGGACTCCGAGAGTTCCGAGGACTCCGGTTCCACCGGCTGGCTGCTGTGGGTGCTCGTGGTCGGTGTACTGGCCGGCGTGGGCGCGGGCCTGCTGGTCAGCATGGTCAAGCGGCGGAAGACCAGCTGATGCCGGGCGGTACCCGAGGCCGGCAGGCACACACCGGCCGCCGGCCGTCCCGCCGCCTCCCGCGACGGGTTCTCGCCGCGCTCGGCACAGCCGTGGCGGCCCTCCTGCTCGGCTCCGCGCCCGCGCAGGCCGACGGCACGGGCTACCGCTACTGGTCGTTCTGGCAGGCGGGCGCAGACGGCGAGTGGGAGTACGCCACCCAGGGACCGGGCACGCTGCGCCCCGCCGACGGGGACGTCCTCGGTTTCCGCTTCGCCGTCAGCGTGAACTCCTCGGACGCCCACCGTCCCCGCGCCGCCCCGGACTTCGCGGCGGTCTGCGGGGACACCCCCGAGGAGCCGGAGAGCCGGAGAGTCGCCCTGGTCGTCGACTTCGGTGTGCCCGAGCACGCCCCCGGAGAGGAGCGGCCCCCGCAGCCGGAGCCGCGGACCACCTGCGCGCAGGTCGCGGACGGCTCCACCGCCGGGGAGGCCCTGGCCGCGTCCGCTCCGCCCCTGCGGTACAACTCCGACGCCCTGCTGTGCGCCATCGCCGGCTACCCGTCCCAGGGCTGCGGCGAGCAGATCGCCCTTCCTCAGGACGGGGCGGAGGACACAGCGGACGACGCACCGGAGAACGGTGCCGCGGACACCGGCAGGCAGGACGAGAACGGCTCCGCTGACCCCGGCGGCTCCGACGACGGCAGCACCGTCGCCGTGCTCGCCGGCGTCACCGTGGTGGCGGTGCTGGCCGGAGCCGCGCTGTGGAAGGCGCGGCAGCGCCGGCCATGAGCACCACCCTGCCCGCCGGCCGGCTGCGCGCCCCGGAGGCGACCCGGAGCACCGCGCTGCACGCCGGCGCGTGGTGGCTCTGGGCCCTCGGGATGGCCGCCGCCGCTTCCCGCACCACCAACCCGCTGCTGCTCGCCCTGATCATCACGGTCGCCGGGTACGTGGTGGCCGCCCGGCGCACCGATGCGCCCTGGGCCCGCGCCTTCGGTTTTTTCCTGGCGCTCGGCGCGGTGGTGGTCGTGATCCGACTGCTCTTCGCCCTCCTGCTGGGCTCCCCGATCGGCGGCACCCATGTCCTGTTCACACTGCCGGAAGTGCCGCTGCCCGATTGGTCGCAGGGCGTCCGGCTCGGTGGCCGGGTGACCGCCGAAGGGATGCTGTTCGCCTTCTACGACGGACTGAAGCTGGCCACCCTGCTCATCTGCATCGGCGCCGCCAATGCGCTGGCCAACCCCGCCCGGCTGCTCAAGTCCCTGCCCGGCGCCCTGTACGAGGTGGGCGTGGCCGTCGTCGTCGCCCTGACGTTCGCCCCGAACCTCATCGCCGACCTGCTGCGGCTGCGCGCCGCCCGGCGGCTGCGGGGCCGCTCCGACAAGGGCGTCCGCTCGCTGCTCCAGGTCGCCCTCCCGGTCCTGGAGGGGGCGCTGGAACGTTCCGTGGCCCTGGCCGCCGCCATGGACGCCCGCGGGTACGGCCGCAGCGCCCAGGTACCCAGGGCCGTCCGGCACACCACCTCCGCCCTGACCCTGGGCGGACTGACCGGTGTGTGCGCCGGTACGTACGGTCTGCTCGCCGCGGAAGGAGCCGCCCTCGGGCTGCCGGTCCTGCTGCTCGGGCTGGCCGCCGCGCTGGGCGGGCTGTGGCTCGGCGGCCGGCGCAGCGTCCGCAGCCGCTACCGGCCCGACCGGTGGGGCGCCCGGGCCTGGCTGGTGTCCGGGTCCGGCCTCGCGGCCGCCGCCCTCCTGATGCACGCGGGCTCGGCGGACCCGGCCGCCCTGCACCCGTCCGTCGTACCGCTCGCTGTTCCCGGTTTCCCGCTGTGGCCCGCGGCGGCCGTCCTGCTCGGCCTGCTTCCCGCGGCCGTCGCCCCCCGCCCGGCCCACCCCGACCGCACTGCCCGCACTGCCCGCACTGCCCGCAGCACCCAGGAGCCGTACCGGTGATCCGCTTCGACCACGTCCGCGTCACCTACGAGGACGCGCCCGCCCCCGCGATCCAGGACGTGCACCTGGTCATCCCCGAGGGGGAACTCGCACTGCTCGTCGGCCCTTCCGGGGTGGGCAAGTCCACCCTCCTGGGCACCGTCTCCGGGCTCGTCCCGCACTTCACCGGCGGAACTCTGGCGGGCCGCGTCACCGTCGGAGGACGGGACACCCGCACCCACCGGCCGCGCGAACTGTCCGACCTCGTGGGCACCGTCGGCCAGGACCCGCTGGCCCACTTCGTCACCGACACCGTCGAGGACGAACTCGCCTACGGGATGGAGTCGCTCGGGCTGCCCACCGACACCATGCGCCGCCGGGTCGAGGAAACTCTGGACCTGCTCGGCCTCGCCGAGCTGCGCGACCGCCCGATCGCCACCCTGTCCGGCGGCCAGCAGCAGCGGGTCGCCATCGGCTCCGTCCTCACCCCCCACCCCCGGGTCCTGGTGCTCGACGAACCGACGTCCGCCCTGGACCCGGCAGCCGCCGAGGAGGTTCTCGCCGTCCTCCAGCGCCTCGTCCACGACCTGGGCACCACCGTGCTGATGGCCGAGCACCGGCTGGAGCGTGTCGTCCAGTACGCCGACCAGGTCCTCCTGCTGCCCGCCCCCGGCGCCGCCCCCGTGCTCGGATCACCGGCCGAGATGATGGCCCACTCCCCCGTGCACCCCCCGGTCGTCGCACTGGGCCGGGCGGCCGGCTGGGCACCGCTGCCGCTGTCCGTCCGCGACGCCCGCCGCAAGGCCGCCGGTCTGCGCGAACAGCTCGCCGGACGGCAACCCCCCGCACCGCCCGCGCTGCCCCCCGAGCCCCCGCTCCTGGAACTGCGCGACCTCTCCGTGCGGCGCGGGCGCACCGAAGTCCTGCGCCGGCTGCGGCTGTCGGTACGGCCCGGCGAGACCATCGCCCTGATGGGCCGCAACGGGGCCGGGAAGTCCACCCTGCTGCGCACCCTGGTCGGCATGCACGAACCGGCAGGCGGCAGCGTCCGGCTCGGCGGGCCCGGCACCGGCGCCGTCACCCCGCACCGCACCAAGCCCGCGGAACTGCTGCGGCACGTCGGCCTGGTGCCGCAGGACCCGCGCGACCTGCTGTACGCCGACACCGTCGCCGCCGAGTGCACGGCCGCCGACGCGGACGCCGGCGCCGCGCCCGGCAGCTGCCGGGCCCTGGTGACGGGACTCCTCCCGGACGTCCCCGACACCACCCACCCGCGCGACCTGTCCGAGGGGCAACGCCTTGCCCTTGCCCTGGCCGTCGTCCTCACCGCCGCCCCGCCTCTGCTGCTGCTGGACGAACCGACCCGCGGCCTGGACTACGCGGCCAAGGCCCGGCTGGTCGGCATCCTGCGTGCGCTCGCGGCCGACGGACACGCCATCGTGCTGGCCACCCACGACGTGGAACTGGCCGCCGAGCTCGCCCATCGTGTGATCGTGCTGGCGGACGGCGAGACCGTCGCCGACGGGCCCACCCCCGACGTCGTGGTCTCCTCCCCGTCCTTCGCCCCACAGGTCGCCAAGATCCTCGCCCCCCAGCACTGGCTCACCGTCCCGCAGGTCAGGAAGGCGCTGGAGCAACCGGAGGAGGCCCCGTGAACCCCGCCGCCCCCGGGCCGTCACCCGCGCCGGACCCCGGGCCCGCCCACCAGCAACCCGTGGGCCAGGCCCCGGCCGCAGCCGGCCGGCAGGTCCGGGCCGTCCGCCTCGGCCCCCGGTCCGCTCTCGCACTCGTTCTCGTCTCCGCCACCGGTCTCGCCGCCTTCGGCTGGCCGCTGCTCGCCGACTCCGCCTCCGGCCTCGCCCACTCCACCGACGCGCCCTGGCTCTTCGCCCTGCTGCTGCCGCTGCTGCTCGGGGTCGTCGTCGCCACCATCGCCGATACCGGTCTGGACGCCAAGGCCGTCGCGATGCTCGGCGTGCTGGCCGCTGCCGGTGCCGCACTGCGTCCGCTCGGCGCGGGCACTGCGGGCCTGCAGCCGATGTTCTTCCTCATGGTGCTGTCGGGCCGGGTGCTGGGCCCCGGCTTCGGCTTCGTCCTCGGGGCGGTCGCCATGTTCGCCTCCGCCCTGCTGACCGGCGGCGTCGGGCCGTGGATGCCGTTCCAGATGCTGTGCCTGGGCTGGTTCACCATGGGGGCCGGCCTGCTCCCCGCCCCGCACCGGCTGCGCGGCCGCGGCGAACTCCTGATGCTCGCCGGCTACGGCGCGATCGCCTCCCTGCTCTACGGGCTGCTGATGAACCTCCAGGGCTGGCCCTACATCGCGGGCCTCAGCACCGGCATCTCCTTCGTCCCCGGCGACCCACTGGCCGAGAACCTGGGCCGCTACCTGACCTACGTCCTCACGACCTCGCTGGGCTGGGACATCCCCCGCGCCCTGCTGACCGTCGTACTGACGCTCACCCTGGGCGGCACGGTCCTGCGGGCGCTGCGCCGCGCCACCCGCCGCGCAGCCTTCGACGCCCCGGCCCGCTTCACCGGCACCACCTCCTGACGGCCACCGGTCCGCCGCCACGAGGCGCGGCACCCGCAGGGCACAGGACCGCGTCCGCCGCCCGTGGAGGGGGACGGCGGACGCGGAGTCAGTGGGCCGACGGATCAGCCGAAGGCACGGACAGCTTGATAGTAGGTCCACGCCGTGCCATTGCAAGTGGTCCTGGTGGCACCGGTGTACCGGTTGCAGACCCGCTTCAGGTCCTCGTAGAAGGCACTGTCCAGCCGGGCCTTGTTCGCACTGAACTGTCCGGCGGCCTTGTAGTTGCGGTAGCCGAAGTCGTGACGGGCACAGGACTGGCTGAAGGGGAACCCGAGCGGATTGTCCGGCGACCAGGAGCAGTAGTCGGTGGACCAGTCGAAGCCGTACGCGGACCAGGCCCCCTTGTTGCTGTTGGCGGCGGCCCAGCTGTTGTAGCTGGCAGCACTCGTCTGCGTCCAGCTGGAGAGCACCTGCGCTTTGTCGGCCGGCGCGGCTGTCGCCGGCGCGGCGATGGCTACGAGCGCGAGCAGGGTGGTGGCCAGAGCGGCCACGGTGGTGCTGAGTCGGCGACGCATGCGTTACCTCCGGTCCGGGCGGCCCCTGGGGCGGACCACCGCTACGGACGGGTAACTACCCTGATTATCAGGTCAGTTGACCGGCATCATGCAGCAGCTTGCTGCAAGAGCACCACGTGTATCCGCACGAAGGCGCGCGGGGCGGAGTTCCGGTGCGGACCGGAGGTCGCGGACGGCATCGCCGGCCTCGTGCCTGTTCGTGACAGCAAGGCGCCGGAGGGGCCTGCGTCGGTGATTCCGGCAGCCGGCTGGGGTCCCTGCCGGTCCGCCGTCAAAGGCGGAGCCCTGTAGCCGCCCTTCCCCCGATTCGTGGCGCATCAGGCGCGTTTCCCCGTGCGTAAGGGCCTCCGCGACGTGGAAAAGCGCCCGATGCACGTCCGCCGGCGGGCCCGGGGCGCGGGCCCGGCCAGGGCTAGACCGTCGAGACCTCACCCGGAGTCAGGCAAGTGCAGGGCAGGTCCTCGCAGCAGGTGCCGGTGTCGGGGCCCTCCGGCTGCCGGACCATGGCCACCCGCTTCTCGCCCAGGACCCCGGCCTCGCGCCGGACCCGGTGACGCAGAAGCGCCTGGCGCAGTGCGGCGCGGACCGGACCGGCGGGCGGGGACTCGTCCAGACCGGCAACCACGCTGTCGGCGATGTCCCGCAAGCGGACGGCGGGATTGTGCGAGGCGGCGCAGCAGAGAATGTCCCAGGCCTGGTCGCTCGTGCATCCCGTGGTGGCCATGAGCACACCGCGGGCCTGGTCGATCACCGGACGGCTGGCGTTGGCCTTCCGGAGGCGGCGGTTCTCCTCCTGGAGGCGCTGCATCTCCGCGGCCTGTGCCGCGGCGACGGAGAGAGACACGTTCAGGCCCTCCGGGGATCCGGGGGCGGAGGGCCGGGGAGTGACGGGCCGCGAGGAGGCGGCCGGGTTGGGTCTGATCATTTGAGGCTTGCCTCGGGTGCCCGGGTGAAGGTACGGGCCGCTGCTTCCAGCACTCGGCGCGGCTGCCGGCCCCAGTTGAGGGTCTCCACGGGGACCCTGTGGCGGCGGCCGAACGCGTTCAGGCGCTGCAGGAAATGCAGGCCGGCGACGTCCATGAACGTGACTCCTGCCATATCCAGCAGCACGCTGTCGGCTCCCGTCGGGAGTCCCTCCAGCGCCTGGTCCAGGACGGGGGCGGAACCGTAGTCGATCTCGCCTCGGACAGCGATCACCGCGGTGCTGCCTCGCAGGGAAGTACGGACCTGCAGTGCGTCCATGCAGACCGAGGCAGACAGATCTGTCTTCGAGTGCATCTTCCTCATCATGGGGGAGACCGACCAGTCTGTCCACCCTATGCTGGGGCGCACGATGACCAGTGAGCGCGTCTCTCCTGAAACCCGTCTTGACCCGCGTGAACGCATACTTACCACCGCGTACGAGCTTTTCTCCCGGCGCGGGGTCAGAGATGTCGGGGTGGACGAGGTGATCCGTCAGGCAGACGTGGCCAAGGCAACGCTCTACCGCCACTTCCCCTCCAAGAACGACCTGGTCCTCGCGTTCCTCCGGTTGCGCGAGCAGAACTGGACCCGGGGATTCGTCGAGGCCGAGGCGAGAAGACGGGGAGCAGACCCGGAGGAGCAACTTCTCGCGATCTTCGATGTGTTCGACGGCTGGTTCCGCGGGGACGAGTTCGATGCCTGCGCGTTCATCAACGTACTGGTGGAGATGCGGGCGGAGCATCCCCTGGGCCGGGCCAGCATCCAGTATCTGGCGAACATCAGGGCCGTCGTGCAGGAACTGGCCGACGAGGCCGGGCTCCGGGACACCGAGTCCTTCGCCCGCTCCTGGCACATCCTGATGAAGGGCTCGATCATCTCCGCTTCGGAGGGCGACACCCATGCCGCCCTCCGGGCCCAGGCGATGGCTCGCTGCCTCATCGAACAGCACCGCTGAGCCGCCGGAGGGCGGACCTGGGGCTGCGCACCCTCACAACGGCTCCGCCGAGTTCGCGGCAGCCCCACGGGGGCCGGCGGCTAACGGCCGGTCAGGGCGGCGGTGTGCTCCTCCAGGCGGTCGCGGGTCAGGAAGCCGTACACGCCGTGCAGTTCCCCCTGGACCCCGTACCAGCGCTGGAACTTGGCGACAGCCTGCCGGGTCTTCCGGTCGTAATGGCCGGTGATGCCACCGTCGTAGATGCCCCAGGGCTGCCGCAGCCGGTACTGCAACTCCGCCACGTCCGGGCCCTCGTCCCCCTCCCTGAGCACCCGCGGAGCCGCGTCCTCGCCCTCATCGGGACCGCCGGGGTCCGGGTCGGGGTCCGGGGTCTCGGGCGGCGGTGCGGTCCGGGGCGGCGGTGGGTTGCCGGAGCGCTCCGGTGGCGGGCTCGGCGTCTCGGGTGACGCAGGCCCGCCGGACGCGTCGGTTTCGGTCTCCGCGGGGTCCGCCGGCTCGGTGCTGCCGGGCGGGGGGCCGCTGGGCGGGCTTGTCGCCTCACCGTCCGGGCTCGCGGAGCCGGAGCCTTCGGACTTCTCGGGCTTCTCGGAATCCACCGGCGCCGGCTCCAGCGCCCGGCTGCCGTCCGGGAGCGCCATGGTGGGGCGGTTCACCTCGTCCAGCCGCGCATCGTCGGGACGCGTCCCGCTGCCGATCAGCGTCGCGGCGAGGGCCGTGCTGCCGACCACGGCCGCCATCGACGCACCCGCGAGCAGGGCCGCACGGCCCCGCCTCGGAGGCCGACGATGAGAGCGACGGGGGCGGTTGAACTCCGGGTGGTCCGGCCCGACGCCGGGGCCGCCGATCGGGAAGAGCGCCACGTCAGCAGGGTCGGGGCCCTGCTCGGAGGGCAACACCGGCTTGGACAGCGAGTGCGTCACGCAGTCGCAGCCCGGCTCGCCGTCGGGCCTGACAGGCCGACCGCACACCACACAGGCTGTCCCCTCCATCACCGCGCCCTCCCCTCAGGCTTGATGGCTCATTGGCTCGATTATGCCGCACCCGTTCGAGGGGCGCCCTGCTCTTGTCCGACAAGCCGGGGCTTCGCAGGTCCGGGCGTACCGGGGGGGTCGGCGTCAGTACGCCCTCCTCGGGACGACGGACAAGGAGGCCGCGGTGTCCGGAGTCGCACCGGCGAAGACCCGCGCGACCTGAGCCTCATTGCCGACCGGCCACCGCGCCGGCGACAGCCCCACCCGACCCGCCGCCGCTCACGAGAGGGGCCCTGGATCCACGACTGGGTCCAGGGCCCTCCCGGATACCGGCACCTCACCAGTGCTCCTGACGGGATTCGAACCCGCGCCGAGTAGGCGAGCGTGGAAAACGCGCTTCCCTGCCGGGGGTTCGGGACTGCAGGCAGTCCCTCGTTGAGGTTCCCCAACCCTGGGGCTTTTGACCGACCAGGGCCCGGTCCCGGTGCATCCGCAACCATCTCGCCATGACGCCGTCAACGTTTTTCAGCCGCTCTGTCCACTGAGCTACAGGAGCTGGTCCTCGCCCTCCCGATTCATCCGCCTTCCCCTGTCAAGGGGCAGGCGGAGGGCACTGGGTGGCCGAAGGCGCCGCTCATGCCCCGCAGCCTATCCCCTCCGCTTCGGCCGGCCGAAGCGGAGGACGCGAACTGGTCTCTCCGTGTTTCGCACCTCGTGAGCTCCGCCCGATCCAGCGAGCGAACCGGGTGCGGGCCGTGCGCGAGCCGGGCCGCTGCCCGTCCGGCCCCGGCCTGGCGCCCTCGATCGTCATTTTGTACTCTTCAAGAACAAAGTGGTTCCGCCCGCTCCCCGACCGTTGCGGGCGGGGCCGCTCTGCTACCACCACCTCGTCTGGAGCCCGCCCCATGCCCGTCCACCTGACCGCCCGCGCGCTGCTGCTGGACATGGACGGCACCCTGGTCAACTCCGACGCGGTGGTGGAGAGGGTCTGGCGGGGCTGGGCGGCCGGGCACGGGCTGGACGGCGACGAGGTGCTGAAGGTCGTGCACGGACGGCAGGGCCACGCCACCATGGCGGCCCTGCTGCCGGACCGGCCGGCGGAGGTCAACCACGCCGAGAACCGGCGCCTCCTCGCCCAGGAGACCGCTGACCTGGACGGCGTCGTCGCCATCCCCGGCGCGGCACCCTTCCTGGCGGCCGTCGAGAACCTGCCGCACGCACTGGTCACCTCGGCCGACCGCGCGCTGGCCGCGGCCCGGATGGCCGCCGCCGGTCTGCGGATGCCCGGCATCCGTATCACCGCGGAGTCGGTCAGTGCGAGCAAGCCCGACCCGGAAGGCTTCCTCAAGGGCGCGGCCGAGCTGGGCGCCGACCCCGCCGACTGCCTCGCCCTCGAGGACTCCCGGGCCGGCATCGCGGCCGCACGGGCCGCGGGCATGCGGGTCATCGGTGTCGGGCCCCGGGCCGCCGCCCTGGACCCGGACGTGGCCGTCCCGCACCTGGAGGGCATCGGCGTCGAGCCGCTCGCCGACGGCGGTTTCCGGCTGCACCTCGGCGGCTGACGGGCGCGGCCCGTACCGCGGGCCCCGCACACGACCGGCGAGACCAGGAAGACCCGCTGCGAGCAGGGCCTTCGTCCGGACGCGCGCCGCCCCCTTGATACCTTGTGCGCCATGCGGAAACGCCGGATATCAGACATCGGGCCCGGAACGGCGGCCCGGGACGGCGCGCGGAGCAAGGTCGTGCGTGACGCGCTCGGCATCGGTGTCGCGACCGGCACCTACGGGCTGTCCTTCGGCGCGCTGGCCACCAGCGCGGGACTCTCGCTCAGCCAGACCTGCGCCCTGTCCCTCCTGATGTTCACCGGCGCCTCGCAGTTCGCCTTCGTCGGAGTCGTCGCCGCGGGCGGCGCACCGCTGGCCGGCGCCGCGACCGCCGCCCTGCTCGGCACCCGTAACGCTCTCTACGGGCTGCACCTGTCCCCGCTGCTGCGCGTCCGGGGGGTGAAGCGGCTCGGCGGCGCCCACCTGGTGATCGACGAGAGCGCCGCCATGTCGCTCAACGCTGCCTCCCGTCCGCTGTCCCGGCTGGGCTTCTGGACCGCGGGCCTCGCGGTCTTCGCCTGCTGGAACCTCGCCACCCTGCTCGGCGCGCTCGGTGCCCACCTGCTGTCCGACCCGGCCGTGTTCGGGCTCGACGTGGTCGCGCCGGCCGCCTTTGTCGCGCTGATGGCCCCGCGGCTGCGCTCCGGGGAGGCATGGCGGGCCGCGGTGCTGGGAGCCGGGGTCGCACTGGTTCTCCTGCCGGTCACGCCGGCCGGGGTGCCGGTGCTGCTGGCCGCCCTGGCCGTGACGGGCCTGGCGGCCTGGAGCGTGCGCGGAGAGCGGCGGCCTTCGGGCCGGCAGGCCGGCGGGCACCCGCACGGCGCAGCGGCGGAGGAGGACCGGTGATGCTGTGGTCCGCCCTCCTCCTGGCAGCCCTGGTCTGCTACGCCCTCAAGCTGGCGGGGCTGTCGGTGCCCGACCGGGTACTGCAGGACCCGCGGGTCCGGAAAGTCGCGGCGCTGCTGCCGGTCGCCCTGCTGGCGGCGCTGGTCGTCACGCAGACCTTCGCCACCGGGCAGCAGCTGACGCTGGACGCCCGCGTGGTGGGCGTCGGGGTGGCCGTCGTCGCCGTCCTGCTGCGCGCCCCCTTCCTGGCCGTCGTCGGCCTCGCCGCCGGGGCCGCGGCGCTGGTCCGGCTGCTCGCCTGAGCGAGCCGGCCCGGCCCCGGTGCCCGTGTGCGCACCGGGCACCGGCGGTCCGCGCGGCCGGTCAGCCGGTGAGGGCCTGGTAGATGTTGAGCGAGGCCATCATCAGCATCGCGCCGGCCGCGACTCTGGTGAGCAGGTGCAGCGGCACCACCCGCAGCAGGGCCCGGCCACCCATGATGCCGAGGGCCGCCACCGTCCACAGTGCCGCCACCGATCCCAGCGCCACCGACAGCGGGTCCTGGTAGTGGGCGGTGAAGTTGGCCATCATGATCTGCGACATGTCCCCGAACTCCGCGACCAGGATGATCCCGAAGCTGGTACCGGCCACCTTCCAGAAGGACTGTCCGGCGGGTTGCCGGTGCCCGTCCCCGTCGCCGTCCCCGTCCTCCTTGCGGAACAGCAGCAGCGCCGCGCCGGTGAGGAAGAGCGCGGCCACCACCACCCGGAGCAGGCGGTCCGGCAGCAGCGTCAGCAGACTGCCGGCGCCCACGGACAGCGCCACGTGCAGCACGAACGCCGTGGCGGCACCCGCGAACACGTAGGAGGGCCGGAACCGGGTGCTGAGCATCAGCCCGGCCAGGGTCGTCTTGTCGGGCAGCTCGGCAATGACGATCAGGCCGAAAACCACGGCCACGGCGGTGAAGTCGATCAAGGTTCCTCGCTCGGTCGGGCCGTGCCGAGGAACCGCGGGGAAGCGCACACTCCGGCACGGCAGCGTCCAGGACACTGCGGCCGAAGGTCTCGCTGGCGGACGTTCCC
Source organism: Streptomyces sp. ACA25 (assembly GCF_028200735.1). GTDB lineage: Bacteria > Actinomycetota > Actinomycetes > Streptomycetales > Streptomycetaceae > Streptomyces. Next base: position 284,270 of record NZ_JAQKPV010000004.1, on the reverse strand, counting down.
GTCCGCTCCGGGCGCCGGGCCCGCCGCACGCGGCGGGCCAGTATGTCGACGGTCCGGCGAAGAGCTACTCCCCTTCAGACGGCGGCCATCCTACGGGACGGCCCGGCGGGGGCGGAGGGCGGCTGACGTTTCCTGCGACGGCGCGCGCCGGGCGGGCGGCAACCGGACGGGTGCCGCCCGGCCCGGGAGCGAGGCTTTGGTCAGCAGGTCACCGCGGCAAGGCCGGATCCCCGGCGAACGGCACCGTGAAGCACGCCGCCCGGGGGCCCGCCTCGCCTGGTGCGTGGCCGTCCGCGCCGTGCGAGGTCTCCCGCTCGTGCAGCACCACGGAGGCCGCGCCGCCCGCCCGGAACGTCCACTCATGATGCGAGACGGCGGTGCCGTGGCCGCGGGCGTCGGCCCGGAAGTCCAGCCAGACCTCGTTCTCCGGATTGGCCGAGGCGGAGTCGTCCCCCTCCACGTGCTGGTAGTGCGGGCCGGAGTCCGCCGGATCCGGGCCACAGGGGCGGGTGTGCACGTGGGTGCCGAACGCGTGGCCCGGGAGCACTCCGCGGACCGACAGCTCGATGGCCATTTCCCCGTCCGTGATCCGCTGCGCGACCTCCACCTCGGCCCCGGCGGGCACCAGCTCCCGGTCGTAGGTCACCGCTGCCGGGGCGAGGACGGTGGCGGGCGGGGCGAACTGGCCCGAGGCCCGGAGCCAGAAGCTCCCCGCCTCCGCGGTCGTCCCCCCGGCTCCCGTCCCGGCGAGCACCGCCGCCATCGCCGTACCCACTGCCGCAGTCCACATCGCGTCCTTCTTCCCTCAGGTCGGCCACACGTGGGCCCGGGCCGTACCCTCCGGCCGGGACCGGCTACCACCCTGCCCACCGGGCGGAAGACATGCGCGGCCCGCGCACCCACATGCCCCATCCGGGGTACGCGGGCGTAGGCTGTACGGCGGAACGCCTGAGCCGTGCGCCCGCACCTTTTCCGAAGTGGCCCAGTCGTACGCGAGGCCGGAGAACGACTGCCGGGGAAACGGGGAGCACGTGCTGGAGACCTTGGGGGTGCTGCTGTACGCCCCGTGGATTTACCTGGTGGTCGTGCTGTCCGTACTGCTGGACGTGTTCGTTCCGCTCCTGCCCAGCGGGGTCGTGGTCGTCGCCGCGGCCACCCTGGCCGCCGGTACGGCGGCGGACGCCGCCGGTTTCCCCGCCCCGGTCGCCGGAGCGCACCTCCCGGAGCTCGCGCTGCTGGTGCTGTGCGCCACCACCGCCTCCATCCTCGGGGATCTCGCGGCCTACCGGCTGGCCCTGCGGGGCGGGCGGCGCTTCGACAGCGCCATCGCCCGCTCCCGCCGGCTGTCCACCGCCCAGCTGCGGATCGGCTCCGCGCTCGCCCGCGGCGGCGGCGGGCTCGTGGTGCTGGCGCGCTTCGCACCGGCCGGGCGGGCGGTCGTCAGCCTGGGCGCGGGAGCCACCCACCGCCGGGCCAAGGACTTCCTGCCGTGGTCCGCGCTGGCCGCAGTGGTGTGGACGGGCTACAGCGTGGGCGTCGGCTATCTCGGCGGCCAGCTCCTGGGTGCCGGCTGGGTCAGCACCGGACTCTCCGTCCTGGCGCTGCTCGGCACCGGCTTCCTCGCGGCCCGGATGCTGCGCCGCCGGCCCTCCGCCGCACCCGCGTAGGTACCCAGGCGGGAATGGGTGTGCGTACTCATGCCCGGGGCCCGGCCCCGGGCCATGCTGCGGGCATGACTTCTCCCCTGCAGAAACCACCGACCACCGCCTTCGTCGCGCAGGCCGCCCTCGCCTTCGGTATCGCCCTCGTCGCGATGGTCTACGGAATCATCATGCTGCCGCTGGGCACCTGGGAGCGCGGTTACCTCGCCCTGGGGCTGGTCTTCCTGACCTCTTCGACCTTCACGCTGGCCAAGTGCGTCCGCGACCGGCAGGACATCACTCAGGTCACCACCCGGGTCGACCAGGCCCGGCTGGACAAGCTGCTCTCCGAACACGACCCCTTCGAGGTCAAGATGTAGCGCCACTGCCGCGTGCGCCGGGCCACGGCCGGGCGTGCGCGGGCGCTCTGCCAGGGTCCTCCCGGGCAGTCCGGGGAAACATCCGAGGAAAAAGAGAGTGAAGAGCGGGAAACCGGGAAGAACACTGTGTTCGGGGAATATGACCACTGTCACGCGAACAAGTGCCCGCAGACCGCCTCGAGTGTCGGTTCTGCCCGTACTCTTGCTGTATGCCCACCACTCCAGACCGCGAGGACTCCCGCCCGGACGCCGAACAGGCGAACGAGGCGATCCGCCGGTATGTGCAGGCCCACGGCTCCCGGCCTTGGGGCGAGGAGGAGCGCGCGGAACTCCAGCGGCTCCGCTCGGTATGGCTGCGGGCCATCCAGAACAACGTCCGGGCCGCAGCCTGACCCTTCCGCGCCGGCTGACCGCGTACCTCCGCCGCCCCGTCGACGGAAAAGGCGCTGCGCCCACGGCCGAGCCGTGCCCGCAGCGCACGCCCGGCGCAAGAGCTGTCCGAGCTGCCCGCAAGTGCGGTTGTAAGGGTGGGCGCAGACGGGATCGAACCGCCGACATCTTCCTTGTAAGGGAAGCGCTCTACCGCTGAGCTATGCGCCCGGAGCAGGACCGGCACCAGCCTACATCGCCCCGCCTGCGCTCCCGTCCGGCCCCGACGAGGGGCCAGGGGGGACAGCCCCACCCCGGCCGGGCGGGCTGCCGGATTCCGCCGGGCCCTCCGCGGCTCCTACCGTGAGCGGCACACCTCGGAGCCGATCACGGGAGACACCGGTCATGGCGAAGCGCACCGCACCGTCCGTTCTGCTGCTCGCCGGAGCCGTGCTGCTCGCCACGGGCGCCGTCTCGGCGTGCGGTGTGCAGGAGACGCACGACATCTCCGGCGAGCAGCGCGCGTTCCCGCTCGCCGCCGGAGAACTGGTCATCGACTCCGGCAACAGCCGGATCGATCTGATTCCCGACGACGGTCTGGACGGCGAGGTCGGCGTCACCCGCTGGTTTCAGGCCCGCAAGCTGACCGGCGACACCGGCATCAGCTGGTCCATGGAGGGGAACACGCTCAGTCTGCACACCACCTGCCGCGGCATGATCGCCCGGTGCGAGGCGCGCCACGAGGTACGGGTGCCGGCGGACGTGGAAGTGCGAGCCGAGGCCCGGAACGGACAGCTGAACGCCTCGGGCTTCACCGCGGGGCTCGACCTGACCACCCGGAACGGGCCCATCGACGTCGCCGGGAGCAGCGGGCCGCTGACGCTCAGCAGCCGCAACGGCTCCATCGAGGTTGCCGGCACCGAGGGGCCGGTCTCGCTCAGCAGCCGCAACGGCGGGATCACCGCCACCGGCATGGGATCCGACCGGGTCAGCGCGGACAGCCGCAACGGCCGCATCAGGATGACGATGGACCGCGCCCCGTCCCTGGTCGAGACCGACAGCCGCAACGGTCGTACCACCATCGAGCTCCCGGACGGCAGCTACCGGGTCAGTACCCGGACGGACAACGGGAAGGTGGAGGTCAGCGTCCCGCAGGACGAGGGCAGCGCGCACCGGATCAGCACCCGCAGCAGGAACGGGGACATCACGGTGCGCAGCTCCGGCTGACGCGGCCGTGTCCCCCCGCTCCCCCGGATGGAACAATGGCACCGGATCGTCCGGGATCTCGTCGGCGGGGAGAGGGAGCACGTGACAGCGACACGCACCGTGAAGGATCTTGCGGCATGGGCGCTGCTGCCTCTGCCCGTGCTGCTGGCCTTCGCGGTGAGCCTTCCCGGATCGTTCGCCGGTGGCGGTACCCGCCGCTGGGGCCGCGGGCGGGCCGAGGACCTGCGGGCCGAGGCCCAGGAGGCCAAGGACGGTGCGGCGGCCGCTTTCTACGAGCTCGACACCGCGCAGCGCGACCTGCGCATCTCGATCGAGACGATCGCCGCGGTCGACGACTCACCGCAGGCGGCGAAAACCGGTGCGGACTTCGCCGCCTTCGGCGAACGCATCGACCGGGTGAGCCACGAGTACATCCAGGTGATGGACGCCCATGACCTGGACAGCGGGAATCTGGACGCCACCGCCGCCTCCCGGGCCCGGCACGACCTGAGCCGGATGCGGGACGAGCTGCTCCGCACCAAGGTGGACCTGGAGCGGTTCGCTCACAGTCTGGGCCCGTTGCTGGAGCAGGCCGAGACTCAGCTGGCCCAGGTGGCCCCGGCCGTGGAGCGGGCCAAGCAGTCCCTGCTGGCCGCCACCCAGGCCCTGGACACGGTCCGTGCGGCCCGGCTGCAGGCCGACGAGCTGGCGGCCTCGCTGGCCGCCCTGGCGCCGGAGCTAACCCGGCTGAACCAGGGTGCGGCCCGGCACGGGGTCAAGGCGACCGTGCAGCGTGCGGAGGAGGTGCGGCGCCGGGCGGAGGCGCTGCGGGCGGAGGCCGAGCAGCTTCCGCGGCGGGCCGGGGAGATCGACCGCCGGCTCGCCTCCCTGCGGACGAGGGCGCAGGCGCTCACCACCCGGGCCGGCCAGGTGGATCCGGTCCTCAGCGAGCTGCGCCGCCGGTTCAGCGCGGCCTGCTGGCAGGACCTGCAGCGGGTACCGGAGGAGGCGGCGGAGTCTGTCCGGCAGGCGGAGGAGACCCTCCGCGAGGCGCAGCGGGCCCGGGACGAGCAGCGCTGGACGGACGCGACGGCCCGGCTGACGACGGTGCAGACCCTGCTGGGCCGGACCGACGAGTCGGTGTCGGCGGCCGGCGAGCGGCTGCAGCGGCTCAACGAGGTGTCCTTCGATCCGAAGAAGGAGATCGACCGGACGCGCTTCGCGGTACGGGACGCCCAGCGGCTGGCGATGGCCGGGCGCAGCGTCCCCGAGCCGCGGCACGCGCAGCCGCTCGACGCGGCGGTGGAGCGGCTGGACCGCGCCGTGGGGGTGCTGGAGCGCGGCGGGCGCAATCCGGACTACTGGCAGTTCCTGATGGAGGCCCAGGCGGTACGGGGCATGGTCGCCGCGGTCGTCGAGGACATCCGGGGCGGCCGCTCCTGAGCGCGGCCGGTTACTCTGCTGCCATGCCGCGATACGAGTTCCGCTGCCGCAGCTGCGGCAGCCAGTTCGAGCTGAACCGTCCGATGGCCCAGTCGGGCGCCCCCGCGACCTGCCCGCAGGGTCATGAGGACACGGTGAAGCTGCTGTCCACGGTTGCCGTCGGCGGCGTCTCGTCCGCTCCGGCGGCTGCCCCGGCCGGGGGCGGCGGAGGCTGCTGCGGGGGCGGTTGCTGCGGGTGATCCGGCCCGTGTAGGGCAGCGGCTCACGGGTACGCGGCAGGGAACGTACGCGTACGTGAGGAGGTCGCTGTGCCCACTCCCCCTGAGACGGAACGCGAGCCCCGGGTTCCCGATGCCGGGGTCCGCGGTCTCCTGCAGCAGGCGAACCTGGACGAGCACCTGCCCGCCGACCACCGGCTGAGCACCGTCTACCGCAGCGGCGCCGGGCTGATGGGGCTCATCCTGATCGTGTTCGGGGTCCTCGGGTTCACCCAGAACCTTGACTTCTTCGACACCGGGGACGAGACGGTTCTCGGTCTGCAGACCAACGGCGCGCTGAGCGGGCTGTCGGTGACCGTGGGTGCGCTGCTGCTGTTCGGCATGGTCAAGGGCGGCAACTTCGCGTCCACGTTGAACATCGTCATCGGCGGGGCCTTCGTGCTGAGCGGCTTCGTCAATCTGGCGGTGCTCGAACGCGACAGCCTGAACATCCTGAACTTCGAGATCCAGAACGTCCTGTTCAGCTTTGTGACCGGGGTGATGCTGCTGATGTTCGGCCTGTACGGCCGGGTCAGTGCCCGCCTGCCGCACGACAACCCGTACTGGCAGGCTCGGCATCCGGATCTGGCCGGTGAGGAGCAGCGGATGCGTGAGGAGGCGGCGGCGCAGCAGCGGGAGCTGATGAACCGGCGGCGTGGCGGAGCATCGCGCGAAGTACCTCCTCCCCACAACTGACGCCCTGCCCGGGCAGGGCCGTGACGTGCGGTGCGCTCCAGCCGACGGCGGCGAGTTCGCCGTGGCCGGGGCGCCAGCCGTGGTCCGCGGCGAGCAGCAGGTCGGCGTCGAGAAGGGAGTCGCCCGCGGTGAGGATCTCCCCGGCGCCGCTGCGCCGGGCCACCTCGGCGAGTGCGGCGCTCTTGGTCAGCGGCCGGGGAACCGCGTAGAGCTTGCGGCCCTGCAGGGAGACCCTCCAGCCCCGGGGTTCCGCCCAGGCTGCGAGCTCGGTGGCCCATTCCGCCGGGAAGCGGTCGCGGTCCAGCACGAGGTAGCAGAACAGGTCCTCGGCGGTGCGGGCGTTCAGCAGCCAGTCGGAGCCTGCGGTGCTCCGCATCCGGTCGCGGATCTCCGGCAGCGGTGCGCAGTCGGCCGCCAGCGTGCGGCGGACCCCGCGGTGCCAGTCGTGGTCGGTCTCACCGCGGACCAGGAGGTGGCCACCGTTGGCGCAGATCGCGTACTCCGGAACGGGAACGGGCAGGCTGATCCGGTGGTACTGCTCGCGGGTGCGGGTGGTGCAGGGGACGAAGACGGTACGGGCCGCGAGGTCGGCGAGCAGCGCGGCGGCGGTCTCGGTGAGGTAGGACAGCGGCTTCCCCCGGTAGACCTCGACGCAGAGCAGCCGGGGGGCGTCGGCATCGGGCATGCCGAGCGCGAGAGCTGCCGCGGAGTAGATGAGGGTCCGGTCGAGGTCGCTGCCGACCAGCACGGCGGGCTGCGGTGCGGCCGGCGGCTGCTGCGCGGGCGGCCCGGGCGCGGTCATCGGGCCGCCTTTCCGTCGGCGCCGGTGGCGCCCCTGGTGTACCGGGGATGGATGAGGCCGACGCAACTGTAGGGCAGCTCGTCGGTCTCTTCGACGGGCACGCCGCGCTGCGCGGCGAGCAGCCGTATGTGGTCGAGGTCGGCGCCGGTGCCCCGGCGTGCGAGGACGCGCCAGGGGACGCGGCGCAGCAGGACCCGGGTGGTCTCGCCGACGCCGGGCTTGACGAGGTTGAGGTCGCCGATGCCGTACTCCTCGCTGATCCTTTCCACGGCCTGCCGGCCCGCCCAGGTGGCGGTCCGCTCGCCCGGCGGTGGGGGCGGGTCGGGTGTGGTGGTGGGGAAGTGTGCGGTGACGGCGTCCAGGAAGTGCCCGGAGACGTCCGCTCCGGCGAGTTCGCGGTAGTACTTCGCCCCGTGGAACTGTCCGTCCCGGACGAGGTCGGCACGGAGGACGGTGCGGGAGACGAGCCCGGAGACGGTGGAGTTGAGGCAGGCCGAGGGGATGAGGAAGTCCTCCCGGGTGCCGTAGGTGGTGACGCAGGCCCCGGGGTCGGCGAGGACCACCAGCGAGGGGTCGAAGCCGGGTTCGGGGCGCAGGGCTTCGGTGAGTTCGCGGGCGATGGCGCCTTTCCCGGTCCACCCGTCGACGAAGACGGTGTCGGCGGGGTCGTGGTGGGTGGCGAGCCAGCGCAGCGCGGCGGTGTCGATGCCGCGGCCCCGGACGATGGACACGGCGTAGTGCGGCAGGTCGAGCCCGTGCGCGTGCTGGGCCCAGCGGCGCATCAGGACGCCCACCGGGGTGCCGGCGCGGGCGAGGGAGACCAGGACCGGGCCGGACCGGCCGCGGGGCCGGCCTGCCGGGTGCCGGTCGGCCAGCACCATGTCGGTCACGGTGGCGACCGCGCGGGCGATCCGGGGGGCGGAGGCGTCCAGCGCGCTGTGGAAGAGCCGCTGGTACTCCGCGCTGGGCTGGTACTCGACGGGCAGCGATTCGGCGTAGTGCGCGCCCCCGCGCTGGATGGCCTCCTCGCGTTCCTCGGTGGGCGCTTCCAGGGTGACGTGCGAGAGGTCCTGCAGGAGCCAGCCGACCTCGTCGGGGGCGTAGGAGGAGAAGTGCGGACCGCGCAGCGGGTGCGGGGCGCCGTGCGGGACGGGCGCGTGGGGCGGGCCGGTCGCCGGGAGCGTGCGACGGGGTGCGGTGGCCGGGCGGGGCTCCGGGACGTGGCAGGGCAGGACGGTCAGCAGCAGGTGCGCGGTGTGTGCGGCAAGCCGGTCGGTCAGGCCACCGGGGGCGTGCAGGGCAGGGGTGTCGCCGGCGGAGTCGGTGACCAGTACGACGGCGTCCCAGCCGCCGTCCGCGACGTTGTACGCGTAGCGGGGTCCGGGACCGTCGGCGGGGTCGTCGTGGGCGGGGAAGGTCAGGCCGGTGCGGATCGCGTAGCCGGGGTCGTCGACGGGCAGCGCCGGCGAGCGGCTGGTGGTGGAGAAGAGCACCTCGGTCCGCTCTCCGTGCCGGTGCTCCAGGGCGGCGGCGAGCCGCAGCGGCGTGTACATCAGTTCCTCGGTGCCCAGGACGAGGATCCGCCGGGCGGTGCGGGGCAGGGTGGCGGCGAGCCGGTCGGCCATGGCCGGCAGCGCGGCTTCCAGGCGTGCCCGGTGGGCGGGGGTGAAGCCGTGCCGGCCGCCTTCGGGGAGGCGGGCGGGCCAGCCGAGGTCCACCCGCTGTGCCGCCGGGCGGTCGGTGTCCGCGGAGCGGGACCGCCCGGCGGGGCGGTCGGTGTCCTCCAGGGGCTGGTGGGCGGTCACCAGTGCCGCGGCCCGGTCCAGCACCCCGTCCGGGAGGTGCACGGTACCGGAGGCCAGGGCGACGACGTCGGCCCGGACTCCGAGCCCGGCCGCCCACTTGTCCAGGCCGGCGGCGTCCTCCGGGGTGCGCAGGTCGACGAGCGCGGCGACGACGTACCGCTCCCGCGGCCACTGCCGGTGCAGCGCCTCGACGGTGTTGCGGACGGTGCGGCCGGTGGACAGTTCATCGTCGACGAGCACCAGGGGGCCCGTCCCGGCGAGCAGTTGCGGGTCGGCGGGCAGCAGCAGGTGGGAGGTGGCGTGGCTGTGCTCCTCCTCGAAGCCGCCGACCGGCCCGATCCCGGCCACCGGCCGGCGGGTGGAGTGCAGGTAGGGGGCGCTGTCGAGCCGGTCCGCCACGCAGTGGCCCAGTGCGGTGGCGGTCTCCGCGTAACCGAGAACCACGGCCCGTCCGGCGTCCTCCCCGAGCGCCTCGCGCACCAGGGAGCCGAGCGCGTCGCCGGCGGCGCGGACGGCCGCCGGCCGCTGCGGCACGTGCTTTCCGAGCACGGGCGACACCAGGAGCTGCGCCCGTTTGGCGTTGCGCCGAAGGGCCAGGCCCAGCAGCTCGCGCAGCCCGGCTCCGTGCAGGCGCACGCCGAGCCGCTCCCCGACCCAGTCCCCCGTCCAGGGTGCTCCGGGCCGGGTGCCTCCGGGCGTGCGGGGTGCTGTGGAGCCACCGGTGACGGGGATCTGCTGCCCTCGGTGGCCGCTGGGGTTCTCGTTCCGGTTCATGCGTGCTCGCTCACGGTGACGTCCTCGGCAAGGCCCGCCGACAACAGGTCGACGTAGTCCACGCCCGGGCGGGTGACCCCGAAGACCGCGGCCCGGCGCGTGATCCGCTCGGCCCAGGCCCGGTGGGGTTTCACCTCGTTCATCTTGTTGGTGTAGGCGGAGCGCAGTACTCCACCGCCGTCCGGCCCGGTGCGCAGGATGTCCGCGGCGTCGCTGAACTCCTCGTGCGTGACGACGGAGAGGGCGTGGACCGGTGCCACGTGGGTGGGGTGGATGCAGGTCTTGCCCTGAAGGCCGTTGGCACGGTCGAGTTCGATCTCCTGCAGCAGGCCGTCCATGTCGTGCTCGATGAGCGCGGTGCGCAGGCTCTCGGCGCCCCGGCCGCTGAACGGGCTGCGGCGCAGCTGAGGCTTGAACATCCTCTCCTGCGGGCGGAAGTACTCCCACACGGGCCCGGCGACGACGTGGCCGGTCCCGTCGGCCCGGCCGAAGACGTTGACGACATCGGCGATGACGGAGGCGACCAGGTGCACGTCGTAGGCCGTCACGTCGGGGGTGCGGCGCAGCCCGTAGGCGGAGCAGAAGTCGGTGACGCCGATACGTACCGCGGGTATTCGCTCCCGGTACTTGTCGGCCAGCCGGGCCGCCGCGACCAGCGCCTCGGCGCGGGTCTCCAGGTGCAGCAGCTCGGGGGACTCCAGTACCGGCATGGCCAGCAGCCGCCGGCCGCACCCGACCTCGGCGGCGGTGAGCGCCTCCAGGAACGCCGGTCCGGTGTCGGCGGTGAACTTGGGAAGGACGTAACCGGCGAGCAGCTCCGCGTGGCTGCCGAGACGGCTGGTCAGGTCGGTGATCTGCCGGGGGTCGCGCACCCGGATGAACAGCAGGGGCAGCTCGTCCGGTGGTGCCTGCCCGCGCAGTCTGCCGAACTGGCGGATCAGGTTCTGCTCGGCGCCGGGGACTTCGGCCTCGCTGATGGAGTCCTCGAGGCAGAGCACCATGGATACCACGCCGCGGGCGGCCTGTTTGCGGATGTCCGCGGCGAGCCGGGGGCGGGTGGCGGGGCTGTAGAGAGTGGCGCCGAGGGCGGTGCCCAGGGTGACCAGGTCGGAGTCGAGAGAGAACTCGGCCGGCTCCTGGTGGAAGAGCGAGCGCCGTTCCGCTGCCGTGAGCTGCCCGTAGTGGCGCATGTGCTTCCCCTGGTGCGATTGTTCCGCGGGGCCGGCGGCAGCGCGGTCCCAGCGGATTATCGTACGGGCGAGCGTGTTGCGGCGTGATGAAGGCGGCGCGGCCCCGGCATGTCGGCTTTCCGGCCACCCCGGTCCCCGCCGTCTCCCCGGCCTAACTGCGCAGCCTGCTGGGCTTGTAACCGCGCCCCCAGGACAGGCCCCAGCCGTAGAGCCGGTCGATCTCGGACTGGAACCCGTAGACGTACTTCACCTCACGGCGGGCGATCAGCTCACCCTTCTCGTGCTCGATCATCACCACCGCGCAGGAGCGGGCCTGCGGGAAGGGGTCGGTCAGGCCGATCTCGATGTGCTCGCCGTTACTGGCGATCAGGGTGACGACCACGTCCGCCCGCGCGAAGGCCGGGGTCCCCTCGTAGATGTAGACGAAGACGAGGAGCCGCTTGAAGGTCTCGGCGTGGTCGAGGTTGACGTATATCGTCTCGCCGGAGGACGTGCCGAAGCGGTCGTCGCCGCTGAGCTTGATGTGCGGCGGGGAGTTGAAGTCCCCGGTGAGGCCGCCGAGCGGCTGCACCACACCCTTGGTGCCGTCCGCGAGTTCGTAGAGGCAGGCCAGGTCGAAGTCCACATCGACGAGGCCCTGCGTGTGGGCGGTCACCTCGGCCGGCTTCAGCAGTTGCAGCGGGTGCCGCCACGCGTTCAGCCGCCGGTGGCTGCCCGCCCCCATCTCGTTGCTGCGGAGCCGCCAGGCGAGGTTGATCCGCATGGTGCCCGTGGAGGCGCCCTCCTTGGTCAGCGAGAGCTGCGGAGCCCGCTTGGTGAGCTCCACCGCGTAGCTGGACGAACCGCCGATGGTGTCGAACTTCCGTACCGGCGCCCTGCTGCGCCTCCAGTTGTCCCACAGGGACGCCATGCCGCCCAACCCCTCCCGCACATCCCGGAACACCGACCGCTCCGGCGGGGCGGGCGCTCCGGCCCGCCCCGCTACGTAGACTTCCGCATTCGCCCCGTGTTCACACCCCGGTGGGCACGGCGGGCTTGTCCGCGGTGCCTCCGGAATCCTCCTGCTTGAGCTCCGCCCGGTTGTGCCGCACCGATGACCAGAACGCGGCGGCGATCAGACCGACCCCGAAGAGGCCGGTGACGACCTCCGGCAGGTGCCAGCGGATGCTGACCAGCAGCATGATGGCGAGGGCGCCGATCGCGTAGTGCGCGCCGTGCTCCAGGTAGCGGTACTCGTCGAGCGTGCCCTCCCGGACCAGGTAGATGGTCAGGGACCGGACGTACATGGCACCGATACCGAGCCCCAGCGCCATCCAGAAGATGTGGTTGGTGATGGCGAAGGCCCCGATGACCCCGTCGAAGGAGAAGGACGCGTCCAGCACTTCGAGATACAGGAACAGGAAGAAGGCGGCCTTGCCCGCCAGACCGACGGCGGTGGGCTGCCGGCCGGCGCGCCGCGCGGCCTCCTCCGCCTCGGCGTCACGCTCGTCGTCCTCCTCGATCCGCTTCTCGAAGAACCCGGAGAGCCCGCCGACGAACAGGTAGGTGAGCAGTCCGGCCAGTCCGGCGAGCAGTACCGTGTCGGTCTTGTCCGCGTGGGTGCCGCCGTGCTGGTACGCCTGCCCGGCGATGGTGGTGGCGGTGAGCAGCAGCGCGGTGAGCGCGACGCCGACCGCGAAGGAGTCGATCTTGCCGAGCCTGGCCAGGGGCCGCTCCAGCCAGGCGAGCCACTGGATGTGCCGCTCCTGGAATATGAAGGTCAGGAAGATCATCAGCAGGAACATGCCGCCGAAGGCCGCGATGGACGGGTGGGCGTCGGTGACCATCTCGGTGTAGGTGTCCGGCTCGTCCAGGGCCAGCCGGACCGCCTCGATCGGGCCGACCCCCGCGGTGATCGCCACGATCGCGACGGGGAAGACCAGGCGCATGCCGAAGACCGCGATGAGAATGCCGATGGTGAGGAAGATCTTCTGCCAGAAGGCGTTCATCTTCTTCAGGATTCCGGCGTTGACCACCGCGTTGTCGAAGGAGAGCGAGATCTCCAGCACCGAGAGGATCGCCACGACGGCGAAGCCCTGCCAGCCCCAGAAGTAGTAGGCAGCAGCAAGCCCGACGCCGGTGACGGCGAAGGACCAGCCGAAGGTCTTGAGAATCACGGAGCGTTCCTGTCTCCAGCGCGGGTGATCGCGCACTCACACCACCGGCGCCGCGCTGCTCCTCCTCACTCGGGGTGAGGGGAGAACACGACGCCGTGGCTGCGGATGGTCAGACGTTCAGACGTTCACGCCGAAGTCCAGCGCGATACCGCGCAGACCGGAGGCGTATCCCTGGCCGATGGCGCGGAACTTCCACTCCGCGCCGTTGCGGTAGAGCTCACCGAAGACCATGGCGGTCTCGGACGAGGCGTCCTCGCTGAGATCGTAGCGGGCCAGCTCGTTGCCGTCCGCCTGGTTGATGATGCGGATGTACGCGTTGCGGACCTGGCCGAAGTTCTGCTGCCGGGCCTCCGCGTCGTAGATGGACACCGGAAAGACGACCTTGTCGACCTCGGGTGACATCGTGGACAGGGAGACCTTGATCTCCTCCTCGTCCTCGTCGTCACCACCGGCTCCGCCGACCAGCTCGTCTCCCATGTGCTCCACGGAGCCGTCGGGGCTCTTCAGGTTGTTGAAGAAGATGAAGTGCTGGTCGCTGATGACCTTGCCCTGGGCGTTGGTCAGCAGCGCACTCGCGTCCAGGTCGAAGTCCGCGCCGGTGGTGGCACGGGCCTCCCACCCGAGGCCCACGGTGACGGCGGTCAGGTTCGGGGCCTCCTTCGTCAGCGAGATGTTGCCGCCTTTGCTGAGGCTGACTCCCACGGGTCCTCCAGAAGTTCCTTGAGGGGCTTCGGACGGGCCCCAATATGCCATTGCGCTGCACCACCGGGAGAACGAGGCGGGAGGGGGCGATGTTCCCGGGCCGGCGTACCGGTCAGGCGTCCAGCGTCCGCAGCGCCTTGGCGTACTCGGTCAGGTCGCGGGCGTCGGCGAGCCCGTTGACCACGGTCCAGCGCACCACACCGTCCCGGTCGATGATGAAGGTGCCGCGCACCGGGCAGCCCTTCTCCTCGTCGAAAACCCCGTAGGAGCGCGCCACTTCACCGTGCGGCCAGAAATCGGAGAGCAGCGGGTAGTCCAGCTGCTCCTGATCGGCCCAGACCCGCAGCGAGAACCGCGAGTCGGTGGAAACGGTCAGCAGCTGCACGTCCTCATTGGCGAAGGTGGGCAGCTCGTCACGGAGCGCACACAGTTCTGCGGTGCAGACACCCGTGAAGGCGTATGGGTAGAACACCAGAACCACGTTCTTGGCACCGCGGAACTCGCTGAGGGTGACTGCCTCGCCGTGCTGGTTCCGGAGCGTGAAATCGGGGGCCTCGGTGCCGGGCTCGATCACCATGGAAGAGCTGCCCTCTCATCTGTCGTCGTCTCGCCGCAGGTGTTCGCGCGGCCCCTGAGGAGCCGGGTCCCGGCCCGCACCCCGGGGCACCACGCTCCAGAGTACGCCGCGGCCCCCGGCGGCGCTGCTGCCGCCGGGGGCCGGTGAGATGCGGGGACGTTACTTCTTGCCCGCCGTCTTCGGAGTGACCAGCCGGCTGCCCGACCAGTCCTTGCCTGCGTTGATGCTCTTGGTCTGCGCCAGGCCGGCGGTCTTCGCCGCCTCGCCGATCTCGCTCGGCTCGACGTAACCGTCCCGGCCGGTCTTCGGCGTCAGCAGCCAGACCGGTGCCCCCGGGTCGATCATCGTCGTGGCATCCACCAGCGCGTCGGTCAGATCGCCGTCATCCTCTCGGAACCACATCACGACGGCATCGGCGAGGTCGTCATAATCCTCGTCAACGAGCTGCTGGCCCGTGAGGGCCTCGATCCCGTCGCGGAGCTCCTGCTCGGTGTCCTCACCGTATCCGAGCTCCTGGACCACCTGCCCGGGCTGGAAACCCAGCCTTACGGCCGGGTTGGTCCGCTCCTCCGCGTGGTCCGCGGTCGCGCTCACGGATGGCCTCCTGTCGTGGGTTGAAGAATAGGGTGCGCCCGCGGGAACGCGAGCTTGAGCCGTAGTCCACACGGGCTGAGCGGATCACGCAAGTACCGGAAGCCCGAGCCCGCACAAACATTGACTTTGCGGCCCACAAGGCACCCGGTCACGTGATCTGTGCCACATTCTGCTCCTCCGGGAGCCCGCTCTCAACCCGAACGGCGATCCGGGGCCGGTGACCGGCGCACCCACCGGCCCCCTCGCGCCGGAACCGGGTGGGCGTACGCTTGCCGGTCGGCCCGGACCCCGGGCCCTGCCACCCGGCTGCCGCGCCGCCACGGACACGGCCGTCTCACCAGGCGGGTATTACCGCCCGGTAGAGATGACGTTTCGCTTCCTGAGGTACACGATGGAGGGTGGCGCGACACCAGAGAGCATGACCCCTCACAGTGAAGGAACAGCGTGGCTTCCGGATCCGATCGCAACCCGATCATCATTGGCGGCCTTCCCAGTCAGGTCCCGGATTTCGATCCCGAGGAGACCCGGGAATGGCTCGACTCGCTCGACGCCGCAGTCGACGAGCGCGGGCGTGAACGCGCCCGCTACCTCATGCTCCGCCTGATCGAGCGGGCCCGCGAGAAGCGGGTCGCGGTCCCGGAGATGCGCAGCAGCGACTACGTCAACACCATCGCGACCAAGGACGAGCCGTTCTTCCCCGGTGACGAGGAGGTCGAGCGCAAGATCCTCAACGCCACCCGCTGGAACGCCGCCGTAATGGTCTCGCGCGCGCAGCGCCCGGGCATCGGGGTGGGCGGGCACATCGCGACCTTCGCTTCCTCCGCCTCGCTCTACGACGTGGGCTTCAACCACTTCTTCCGGGGCAAGGACGAGGGCGACGGCGGCGACCAGATCTTCTTCCAGGGACACGCCTCGCCGGGCATCTACGCCCGCGCCTTCCTCCTGGACCGGCTCAGCGAGCCCCAGCTGGACGGCTTCCGGCAGGAGAAGTCCAAGGCGCCCAACGGCCTGTCCAGCTATCCGCACCCGCGGCTGATGCCGGACTTCTGGGAGTTCCCGACCGTCTCGATGGGCCTCGGCCCGCTGGGCGCGATCTACCAGGCCCGGATGAACCGCTACACGCAGGCGCGCGGCATCGCGGACACCTCCAAGTCGCACGTGTGGGCGTTCCTCGGCGACGGCGAGATGGACGAGCCGGAGTCGCTGGGCCAGCTGTCCATCGCGGCCCGCGAAGGGCTCGACAACCTCACCTTCGTCGTCAACTGCAACCTGCAGCGGCTCGACGGCCCGGTGCGGGGCAACGGCAAGATCATCCAGGAACTGGAGTCCGCCTTCCGCGGCGCCGGCTGGAACGTGATCAAGCTGGTCTGGGACCGCTCCTGGGACCCGCTGCTCGCACAGGACCGGGACGGCGTGCTGGTCAACAAGCTCAACACCACGCCGGACGGGCAGTTCCAGACGTACGCCACCGAGACCGGCGCGTACATCCGGGACCACTTCTTCGGCAGCGACCAGCGGCTGCGCACGATGGTCGAGAACATGACCGACGACCAGATCCTCCATCTGGGCCGGGGCGGCCACGACCACCGCAAGGTGTACGCGGCCTACAAGGCGGCCAAGGAGCACAAGGGGCAGCCGACGGTCATCCTCGCGCAGACCGTCAAGGGCTGGACGCTCGGGCCGAACTTCGAGGGCCGTAACGCGACCCACCAGATGAAGAAGCTGACCGCCGAGGACCTCAAGGGCTTCCGTGACCGGCTGCACCTGCCGATTCCGGACAAGGACCTGGAGAGCGGCGCCCCGCCGTACTACCACCCGGGGCCCGACTCCGCGGAGATCCAGTACATGCACGACCGGCGGAAGCAGCTGGGCGGCTACGTACCGACCCGGGTGGACCGGTCCAAGCCGCTCCAGCTGCCGGGCGACAAGGCGTACGCGGCTGTCCGGAAGGGGTCCGGGCAGCAGGAGATCGCCACCACGATGGCGTTCGTCCGGCTGCTGAAGGACCTGATGCGGGACAAGGAGATCGGCAAGCGCTTCGTGCCGATCGCGCCCGACGAGTACCGCACCTTCGGCATGGACTCGTTCTTTCCCTCGGCCAAGATCTACAACCCGCTGGGCCAGGTCTACGAGTCCGTGGACCGGGAGCTGCTGCTCTCCTACAAGGAGTCGCCCACCGGCCAGATGCTGCACGACGGCATCACCGAGGCGGGCTGCACCGCGTCGCTGATCGCCGCGGGCTCCTCCTACGCCACGCACGGCGAGCCGCTGATCCCGATCTACGTGTTCTATTCGATGTTCGGGTTCCAGCGCACCGGCGACCAGTTCTGGCAGATGGCCGACCAGCTGGCGCGCGGCTTCGTCCTGGGCGCGACGGCCGGCCGCACCACGCTGACCGGTGAGGGCCTGCAGCACGCGGACGGTCACTCCCAGCTGCTCGCCTCCACCAACCCGGCCTGCGTCGCCTACGACCCGGCCTACGGCTTCGAGATCGCGCACATCGTGCGGGACGGTCTGCGGCGGATGTACGGCGAGAACGCCGAGAACGTCTTCTACTACCTGACCGTCTACAACGAGCCGATCAAGCACCCGGCCGAGCCGGAGAACGCAGACATCGAGGGCATCCTCAAAGGGCTGCACCGCTACCGGCAGGGCGAGCAGGGTTCCGTCCCCGCGCAGATCCTCGCCTCCGGGGTCGCCGTGCCGTGGGCTTTGGAGGCCCAGCGGCTCCTCGCCGAGGAATGGGACGTCCGGGCCGACGTCTGGTCGGCGACCTCCTGGAACGAGCTGCGGCGCGAGGCGGTCTCGGTGGAGGAGCACAACCTGCTGCACCCGGAGGAGGAGCAGCAGGTGCCCTTCGTGACGCGCAAGCTGCGGGACGCCCAGGGCCCGGTCCTCGCCGTCTCCGACTGGATGCGCTCCGTGCCCGACCAGATCTCCCGCTGGGTGCCCGGCACCTACCAGTCGCTGGGCACCGACGGGTTCGGCTTCGCCGACACCCGGGGAGCGGCCCGCCGCTTCTTCCACATCGACGCCGAGTCCATCGTGCTCGGCGTGCTCACCGAGCTCGCCAAGGACGGCAAGGTGGACCGGTCGGTGCTGAAGCAGGCGATCGACCGGTACCGGCTGCTCGACGTGACGGCTGCCGACCCCGGCCCCGCGGGCGGCGACGCCTGAGCCGCGGGACGGCCATGCCGTCCCGCCGCAGTGCTGTGCCCCGGCGCCCCCGCACGCTGCGGGGGGCCGGGGCACAGCCCGTGGCGGCCCCGCCTCCCACGGCAGGGCTTCCGGTGGCGCGGCACTAGGGTGCCGGTATGACTGAGCGGACCGCCCCCGGCACCCGGGGGAGCGCCACCGACGCCCCCACAGGCCCCGGGGACCGCCTGCTGCCGGGCGGACGGGACGACACTCGCAGAATGCGCTGGGAGCGGCGCACCGAGAGCCCTCTGCTGCTGCTGGCCGTCCTGTTCGGTGTCGCCTACGCGGTGCCCATCGTGATGAGCGACGCCGACCCGCTGCTCCGCCAGGTCTGCCGGCTGACCGAATGGGCGGTGTGGGCGGCTTTCGCGGTGGACTACGCGGCCCGGCTGTGGCTGGCGGAGAACCGCAGACTGTTCGTGCGCACCCACCCCTTCGCGCTGGCCGCCGTCGCGCTTCCGCTGCTGCAGCCCCTGCGGCTGCTGCGACTGGTGTCCGCCCTCATGCTGGCCGGACAGCGCGCCCGGATGGCCTCCCAGATGCAGCTGACCAGCTACGTCGCCGGATGCTGCGCCGGGCTGCTGATGTTCGGCTCGCTGGCTGTGCTCGAGGTCGAGCGCGACATCCCGGAGTCCAACATCCACAGCCTCGGGGACGCCGTCTGGTGGGCCTTCACCACCATGACCACCGTGGGCTACGGCGACACCGCGCCGACCACCGGCCTCGGCCGGCTGCTGGCCGTTGCCCTGATGCTGTCCGGTATCGCCCTGCTCGGTGTGGTCACCGCCAACATCGCGGCCTGGTTCATCTCCCGCTTCGAGGAGGACGCGTCCCGCGCCCAGGAGCGCTCGGCCGCCCTCACCGAGCTGACGGCCGAGGTGCGGGCGCTGCGGGCGCAGGTCGCCGGGTTGTCCGCCGGCGGCAGCGGCCCGGACTCCCCCGCCCCGGTAGCGGCTCCGGGGCGCCCGGGCGCACCGCGAGACCCCGCGGAGGCCGGCTCCCCCGGCAGCGGGCCGGGGGCCGCCGGGCCGGCCGGCAGCTGAACAGCGGCGGACAGCCGGAGCCAATCACCACCCGGCGTGCTTATCATGCGTGAATAGTGCGAAATCACCGTTCGGCTCGCTCGGCCTCCCTCCTCACCGCTGCCCGGCGGATGCTGCTGCCCCTGGCAGTGGTCCTGGCCGTGCTGGCCACCTCGGGCTGGATCACCCGCACCGAGAGTCCGGCGCCGGGCACCTGGACCGCTGAGCTGCAGGGCTGGCAGCGGCACGCGCTCGCGGGCGTCCCGCTCGCCGACGCCGACGCCCCGCCCCAGGAGATCGCCCAATTCTTCGGCACTCTCGGTCACCGCAAACAGCTGCTGCTCGCCGAGCGGTTCCCGCTGGTCGTCGGCAACCTCGACGGGGCGCCGGCCGAGGTGCGGTACGCGGCGAACCGGCACGCCCTGCTCCGGGCCCGCGCGCAGGAGCGGGAGCGGATGCGGGACGAGCGGCTCTCCCCCGCCGGCCAGCACGAGGCGGGCCGCCGGATGCACCGCTTCGACTCGCTGCTGCGCGATGACCGGCAGATCCTTGCCTTCGACCCGCACGGCCGGGGCCGGGCCGCCGAAGTCTTCGGCGACCTGGACCTCGCGCGGCGGATCTCCGTCGTGGTCCCCGGAGTGGACACCGACCTGCTGACCTTCGAGCGCACCCGTCTGAAGTACCGGGCCCCCTCGGGGATGGCCGAGGCACTGCACGAGGAGCAGCAGGCGACGCGCACCGCGGGGAACACCGCGGTGATCGCCTGGGCCGACTACACCAGCCCGCGCGGGGTCGGGGTGGCGGCCGCCACCGGGGACCTCGCCAAGGAGGGCGCGGAGCGGCTCGCCGACACGGTCCGGGGACTTCCGGGCGAATCCACCGTGGCGCTTTTCTGTCACTCCTACGGCTCCGTGGTGTGCGGTCTCTCCGCCGAGCGGCTCCCCGGCCGGGTCACCGACATAGCGGTGTCGGGCAGCCCGGGCATGCGGGTCTCGCACGCCGGGGAGCTGGGCACGGACGCCCGGGTGTGGGCGGCCCGGGCCGGGAACGACTGGGTCGGTGACCTGCCGCATCTGGCCGTCGGGCCGCTCGGCCACGGCATCGACCCGGTGCACCCGTCGTTCGGTGCCAGGCGGCTCGGGGCCGGCCCCACGGGCGGCCACGCGGGCTACTTCGTGCCGGGCAGTGACAGCCTGCGCAACTTCGCCCGGATCGGCGTCGGGGACCTTGACGCGCTGCGGTGGGACGCGGACATGGCGTACTGCGCTCCGGAGGGGCCGATGGGGCGCTCGGTGTGGAATACCCGGCACATCCCTGCAGAGCGCCGTACACACGTCAGCGTCGGCGCATACGATGACTCGCATGGGTGATGTGCTGGCCGGAATCCACTCCTCCTGGGAGTTCGACACCGACGCCGTGCTCATCCGCTTCGAACGGGGTATACGCACGCCGAAGCTCTTCCACGTGCTGGGTGAGCGCCGCATACCCTACGAGGCGTTGAGCTCCGTCGAACTGACCCCCGGCCCACGCCGGGGCACCGTGGCACTGCGCGCCGTTCCGCGGCCGGGCGCCGATCCACTGCTGGACGCGGCCGGGGGACAGCTGCGGGAGGCCGTCGACCCCTACCGGCTGGTGCTGCCGGCCGAGCGGGAGGCCCTCGCCGCCTACTACGCCACCGAGCTGCAGTCGGCCCTGGGCCGCGACGCCGACCTGGACGCCGGGTACTTCATGGTCCCGGCCCCCACCGCTCCGCTGCACTTCAAGGCTTTCGACGGCAAGGTCAGCTTCGACGGCAAGGTGGTCTCGTTCCGCTGGTTCTGGACCGGGGCCTCCTCCGCCAAGTGGAAAGCCGGCGACCAGTCGTTCGCGGTCAGTGAGCTCGCCGGAGTGGACTGGCGTTCCCCGGAGGCCGCCGACGGGCATCTGCGGCTGATCCGCCGCGGCCCGGACGGCAAACCCGAGGAGAGCGACTCCGGCGAGCCGGCCGACCAGAATCCCGCCGCGGTCGTCTTCGGGCTCGGATACGGGCTGGTGCACGAGTCGCTGCCACTGGCCGCGAGTGTCCTGGAGGCCGTGCAGGCGTCCGAGGAGGACCCCTGCTTCCCGCACCCGGACAGCGTGCGCGACGCCCGCGCGGATCCGGCCGATATCGCGGAACGCATCCGGCACCTGGGCGACCTGCACACCGCCGGGCTGCTCACCCGCGACGAGTTCACCGAGAAGAAGCGCGAACTGCTGGCCGAGCTCTGACCGTGCTCCGGTACCGCGGAGCGGCCGGCCGGGGCGGCAGTGGCGATCCGGCCGGCGGCGTCAGTCCCGGGGCTTGCGCTTCCGCCGGGACAGCTGGCCCCACCAGCCGTCCCCGGGCTCGCCTTGCGCACCGTCATCAGGCGCGGGCCGCTCGGGTTCCGGCTCGGCCGGCCCGAGCATCACGCCGGCGGTGGAGCAGGGACGGCAGCGGCCCTGCTCGTCCCAGGCCACCCCGATGCAGCACTGCGAGCACGGCTTGGGACGCTCCCGGACCGGCATCGGCGTCACCACCGCCGGACGGTTGCCGGCCTTGCGCACCGGCGCCGGCACCGACCCGGCCGGCCCCAGGTTCACGTTGCCGATGGAGCACGGCTGACAGCGGCCCTGGGCGTCCCACGCCCGGCCTGTCTGACACTGCGAACACATCATGATCCTGCCCCTTCGGGCCCCCGTCCGCGCAGGGCGGCGGCGTGCGGATCGTATGCCACGGGCAGGCCACTCGGCCACTCCCCCGCCGTGCGCGCCCCTGCTGCGCCCGGCCCGCCCCGGCGCCCCGCCCCCGGTGAAATGCGTCACGTGCCGCTCGGACTCCCGGAGACGCACGGCTCTCAGGGGCGCCCCGGCGCCCGCCGGGAATCGGCGTAGAAGTCGATCTTGCGATCGAGCACGTCGAGGGTGTCCTGGAGCTCGGCGATCCGCTGCCGGACCCCTTCGCGGGTGTCGAGCAGCAACTGCCGGCGTTCCTCGTAGGTGTGCTCGCCCGCCCGGACCAGCTCGGCATAGCGGACCATGTCGGCCACCGCCATGCCGGTCAGCCGCAGCTTGCCCACCAGGGAGAGCCAGTCGAGATCCCGGTTGGTGAAGCGCCGCTGCCCGGTGTGCGAGCGGTCGATGTCCGGCATCAGGCCGATCCGCTCGTACCAGCGCAGAGTGTGCGCGCTGAGGCCGGTCAGCGCGGCCACCTCGCTGATCGTGTAGCGGTCCTGCCCGTCGGGCCGTGGATGCGCGGCCTGTCCGGTCGCGCACCGGTCCACCGGGGCCTGAGTCGTCGTGGGGTCCGTCACCGTCATGTCCCGAACGCTAAGGGCTTGGAGTGCACTCCAAGCAAGCCGTATCCGGCACGTTTTCCGGCCGCGTTAGGCTCGGTGGCATGCAGAGTCTGGCGATGATCGAGGAATGGCCGGTACCGACGGCAGCTGCGGTCGCGGTGCTCGCGGACGGCACGGTGGCGGGCAGCCACGGGCCGACCGGCAGGCGCTTTCCGCTCGCCTCGGTGACCAAGCCGCTCGCCGCCTACGCGGTGCTGGTGGCGGTCGAGGAGGGGGCCATCGAACTGGACGAGCCGGTCGGCCCGCCGGGGGCGACCGTGCGGCATCTGCTCGCCCACACCTCCGGGCTGGCCTTCGACGAGCACCGGACCATGGCCGAGCCGGGTACCCGGCGGCTGTACAGCAACTCCGGTTTCGAGTTGCTGGGCGACCTTGTCACCAAGGCCGCCGGCATCCCCTTCCCGGAATATCTGCGGCAGGCCGTGCTGGAGCCGCTCGGCATGACGGACACCGCGCTGGACGGCTCCCCCGCCAAGGACGGCGTATCCACCGCGGACGACCTGGCCCGCTTCGCGGCCGAACTGCAGGCCCCGCGGCTGCTGGCCCGTCAGACGCTGACGGAGGCGACCGCGGTGACCTTCCCCGGTGTCAACGGGGTACTGCCCGGCTTCGGGCACCAGAAGCCCAACGACTGGGGCCTCGGCTTCGAGATCCGCGGCCACAAGTCCCCGCACTGGACCGGCACCGGCTCCTCGCCGCGCACCTTCGGGCACTTCGGCCAGTCCGGCACCTTCCTGTGGGTGGACCCGGACGCCGAGGCGGCGTGCGTGGCCCTCACCGACCGCGACTTCGGCCCCTGGGCGGGCCTGGTGTGGCCGCCGTTCACCGACGCGGTCCTCGCCGAGCTGGACCGGGACTGAGCCAGGGCCGACCTCCGTCGCGCACACCCTCCCGGGCCGATCGGTCCTGCCGGCGCCCGGGTTTCAGCGCTCCGGGCCGGGAGCGTCGGACAGCTCCCACACCAGGACTTCAGCTGGTCCCGCCACCGCCGTGACCTCCCCTTCGGGGACGGCCGTGAGACGCGCCGCGTCACCCGCGGTCAGCTGCTCCGCCACCAGCCGCACCGTACCCCGCACCACGTGCAGGTAGACCAGGGGTGCCGGCGGCAGCGCGGTGCGCCCGCCCGCGCGCAGCCGCCGCACGTGCAGCACCGCCTCGGTGCGGGGCAGTGCGTACGGCGTCCCGTCCGCTATCCCCCGGACCACCTCGTACTCCGGCTCCCCGCCGGGCACCCCGGGCACCAGCCACATCTGGACGAAGCGGAGCGGGGTCCGGCCCGTGTTGCGCTCCGCGTGCCGGGTGCCGGAGCCGGCCGTCAGGCGCTGGACGTCCCCCGGTTCCAGGATCGTACGGCGGCCGTCAGCGGCCTCGTGCGTCAGCTCGCCCTCGATCACCCAGGTCACGATCTCCAGGTCCCGGTGCGGGTGCGGCCCGAAGCCGGCACCCGGCGCGAGCCGCTCCTCGTTGCAGGCGGTGAGCGGCCCGAAGCGCAGATTCCCCGGGTCGTAGAAGCCGGCGAAGGAGAAGGCGTGCCGAGTGTCGATCCCGGCTGCCGGATCGCCGCCCCGGTAACGCTCGGAGGCTCGCTGGACCTGAAGCATGAGGCCCACCGTAGCCATCCTGCGCCCCCGGCGGCACTGGACCGTCCGGGGATGAGGCAGGCTGTCACCGTGTCCGACGCAGAAGAGACCCCCTCGCACTCCGCCACCGTGCGGCGCCTCGAGCAGTCCTCCGGGAAGCTGGCCGCCGCCGCCATCGCGCGGATGGACCAGCAACTGCCCTGGTACCGGGCGATGCCGCCGGAGAACCGTTCCTGGATCGGTCTGGTCGCCCAGGCCGGTATCGCCGCTTTCACCGAGTGGTTCCGGCACCCGGAGAAGCCGCAGGCAATCAGCACCGATGTCTTCGGAACCGCGCCGAGGGAGCTCACCCGGGCCATCACCCTGCGGCAGACCGTGGAGATGGTGCGCACCACCATCGAGGTGGTGGAGACCGCGGTCGACGAGATCGCCGCCCCCGGCGGGGAGATGTCGCTGCGCAACGCTCTGCTCGTCTACGCCCGGGAGATCGCCTTCGCCACTGCCCAGGTCTACGCCCAGGCCGCGGAGGCCCGCGGGGCTTGGGACGCCCGCCTGGAGTCGCTGGTCGTCAACGCGGTCGTCTCCGGCGAGGCCGACGAGGGCGACGTCTCCCGGGCAGCCGCACTCGGCTGGAGCGCCCCGGAACACGTCACGGTGGTGCTGGGCAGCGCACCCAACGGGGACAGCGAGCTGACGGTGGAGGCCATCCGCCGGGCCGCCCGGTACGCCAAGCTGCAGGTGCTCACGGGGGTGCTGGGCAAGCGCCTGGTGGTGATCGCCGGTGGCAGCGACGATCCGCTGCGCACCGCCAAGTCCCTGATCGGCCCGTTCGCCGCGGGGCCGGTGGTGGCCGGTCCGGTGGTCGGGGATCTGCTGGCGGCCACCCGGTCGGCGCAGGCCGCCTCGGCGGGACTGCGGGCCTGTTCGGCGTGGCCGGACGCGCCCCGGCCGGTGCTCGCGGACGATCTGCTGCCGGAGCGGGCGATGGCCGGCGACCCGGCCGCCCGCGGCCTGCTGGTGGAGGAGATCTACAGACCGCTGGAGCGGGCCGGCTCCGCGCTGCTGGAGACTCTGAGTGTCTATCTGGAGCAGGCGAGCAGCCTGGAAGGCGCGGCCCGGATGCTGTTCGTGCACCCCAACACCGTGCGCTACCGGCTGCGACGTGTGACGGACGTCACCGGCTGGTCGCCTTCCGATGTGCGCTCGGCGTTCACGTTGCGCGTCGCGCTCATGCTGGGGCGTCTGGCGGACGGGGAGCCGCGGCCGTAGCGCCGAGGGCGGTCTTTGTGGGAGAGCAACAATTCCCTCGACCCAACTTCGTCCCGCTCCCCACCGGCGGGAACCCGGGCCGCCGGGAGAGAGTGTGAGGGTGCTCGTACTCGTCGCTCCCGGCCAGGGTGCACAGACACCCGGCTTCCTGACCCCGTGGCTCGACCTCCCCGGCGCCGCCGACCGGCTGCGTTCCTGGTCGGATGCCATCGGACTCGACCTCCTCCACTACGGCACCGAGGCGGACGCCGACGCGATCCGTGACACCTCGGTGGCCCAGCCCTTGCTGGTGGCGTCCGCGCTGCTGTCCGCCGAGGCGCTTCTCGGTGACTTCGAGGCCACCGGGGGCAACGACGAGCGCGGGGCGCTCGGCGCGACCGCTGGGCACAGCGTCGGAGAGCTGGCCGCGGCTGTCGTCGCCGGGGTGCTGTCCGCCCAGGAGGCGATGGTGCTGGTCCGCCGGCGCGGGCTGGCGATGGCCGAGGCCGCCGCGGTCACCGAGACCGGGATGTCCGCTGTCCTGGGCGGCGACCAGGAGACCGTCACCGCACACCTGGAGCGGCTGGGCCTCACCCCGGCCAACATCAACGGCGGCGGCCAGATCGTCGCCGCCGGCACCGTCGAGCAGCTGGCCGCGCTCAGCGCCGACAAGCCGGAGAAGGCGCGGGTCATCCCGGTGAAAGTGGCCGGTGCCTTCCACACCCGGCACATGGCGCCGGCGGTGGCTGCCATGGAGTCCGCGGCCCGGGATCTCAGCGTCGCCGACCCCGTGGTCCGCTATGTGTCCAACGCCGACGGCGCGGTGGTGAGCGAGGGCAAGGAGGTCGTGCACCGGCTGGTGAAACAGGTCTCGAACCCGGTCCGCTGGGACCTGTGCATGGAAACCTTCCAGCGGCTCGGTGCCACCGCACTGATCGAGGTGTGCCCGGGCGGCACCCTCACCGGCTTGGCCAAGCGCAGCCTGAAGGGCGTGCAGGCCTTGGCCGTCAAGACCCCGGACAATCTGGCCGCCGCCCGCGAGCTCATCGCCGAGCACGCACCCGGCCGGCGTTCCGCCGAATAAGCCGCGAAGCGAAGCAGCGAAGAGGAGCGACGAGAAGCATGTCCGCCACACTCAAGGTCAGCAAGGGCGCTCCGTACGCACGGATTCTCGGAGTCGGCGGTTACCGTCCGGCGCGGGTGGTCGCGAACGACGAGATCCTCAAGCACATCGACTCCTCCGACGAATGGATCCGGTCCCGGTCGGGTATCGCGACCCGGCACTGGGCCAACGACGAGGAGACGGTCGCCGAGATGTCCTTGGCCGCGGCCGGTAAGGCGCTCGCCTCCGCGGGTGTCGGCGCCGAGCAGCTGGGCGCCGTGGTGATCTCGACCGTCTCGCACTTCCGGCAGACTCCCTCGATCGCCACCGAGATCGCTCATCGGCTGGGGGCCGGCCGTCCTGCCGCCTTCGACATCTCCGCGGCCTGCGCCGGCTTCGGCTACGGGCTCGCCATCGCCAAGGGCATGATTGTCGAGGGCAGCGCCGACTACGTCCTGGTGGTGGGCGTCGAGCGACTGTCCGATCTGACCGATCGGGAAGACCGTTCGACGGCCTTTCTGTTCGGTGACGGGGCCGGCGCGGTGGTCCTCGGCCCGTCCACCGAGCCGGCGATGGGTCCGACGGTGTGGGGCTCCGAGGGCGACAAGGCCGAGACCATCGCCCAGACCGTCCCGTGGGACGCTTATCGTGAGGGGGCGGTGGAGCGCTTCCCGGCACTCCGCCAGGAGGGCCAGACGGTCTTCCGCTGGGCCGTTTTCGAGATGTCGAAGGTCGCCGCGCAGGCGCTCGAGGCCGCCGGCATCACCACGGACGACCTGGATGTCTTCATTCCGCACCAGGCCAACATGCGGATCATCGACTCGATGGTGAAGACTCTCAAGCTGCCGGAGCATGTCGCGGTGGCCCGGGACGTCGAAACCACCGGCAACACCTCGGCCGCCTCCATTCCGCTCGCCATGGAGCGGATGCTGGAGACCGGGCAGGCGAAGAGCGGTGACACCGCACTTGTCATCGGCTTCGGGGCGGGACTCGTGTACGCCGCGACGGTCGTTACCCTCCCATAAGCAAGATCTCCATGGTCCGGCGCTGCCGGGCCTGTCACACACCGACGCGGTATTCACCGCAGCACATAGAAGGAGCGCCGCAATGGCTGCCACCCAGGAAGAGATCGTCACCGGTCTCGCCGACATCGTGAACGAGATCGCGGGCATTCCCGCCGAGGAGGTCACGATGGAGAAGTCGTTCACCGACGACCTGGACGTGGACTCGCTGTCCATGGTCGAGGTCGTGGTCGCGGCCGAGGAGCGCTTCGGCGTGAAGATCCCGGACGACGACGTCAAGGGCCTCAAGACCGTCGGCGACGCGGTGACCTACATCACCGAGCACCAGGGCTGAGCCGATCGGCCGCTCACTCATGACGCGCAGTCGCCACCCGCGGGGTGGCGAGATTCACCAACCTCGACTAGCGGAGCAATCATTCCAGTGAACACGACCCATCGAACGGTGGTCGTCACCGGTATCGGCGCAACCACACCGCTGGGTGGCGACAGCGCATCGACCTGGGACGCCCTCGTCGCCGGAAAGTCCGGTGTCCGGAAGCTTGAGCAGGACTGGGCAGCCGACCTGCCGGTCCGCATCGCCGCCCTCGCGGCGGTGGATCCCTCCGAGGTGCTGCCGCGGCCCCTGGCCCGCAGGCTGGACCGTTCGGCGCAGTTCGCTCTGATCGCCGCCCGGGAGGCCTGGGCGGACGCCGGGTACACCGGCAAGGCGGACGAGCACAGCGACTTGGACCCGTCACGGCTCGGGGCGGTCATCGCCTCCGGCATCGGCGGCGTGACCACCCTGCTCGGCCAGTACGACGTGCTGAAGGAGAAGGGATCCCGCCGGGTCTCCCCGCACACCGTGCCGATGCTGATGCCCAACAGCCCGGCGGCCAATGTCGGACTGGAGGTCGGCGCCAGGGCCGGTGTGCACACTCCGGTCAGTGCCTGTGCCTCGGGCGCGGAGGCCGTCGGCTACGCCGCCGAAATGATCCGCACCGGCCGGGCCGACGTGGTGATCGCCGGCGGAACGGAGGCGGCGGTGCATCCCCTGCCGATCGCCGCCTTCGCCAACATGATGGCGATGTCCAAGAACAACGAGGACCCCGAGGGGGCCTCGCGGCCCTACGACACCGGCCGTGACGGTTTCGTCCTCGGTGAGGGGGCGGGCATCGTCGTCCTGGAGTCCGCGGAGCATGCCGCGGGGCGCGGTGCCCGGGTGTACTGCGAGTTCCTCGGTCAGGGGCTGTCCGCGGACAGTCACCACATCGCCCAGCCGGAGCCGAGCGGGCGCGGTGTCGCGGCTGCCATGCAGAACCTGCTGGACAGCACCGACCTCAAGCCGGAGCAGCTGACGCACCTCAACGCGCACGCGACCTCGACCCCGCAGGGCGACATCGCGGAGATCAAGGCACTGCGCCGGGTGCTCGGCGACGCGCTCGACCGGGTGGCGGTGTCCGGCACCAAGTCGATGACCGGTCATCTGCTCGGCGGCGCGGGCGGCATCGAGACGGTCGCCACCGTGCTGGCGCTGCACCACCGCACGGCGCCTCCGACCCTCAATGTGACCGACCTCGACCCGGAGGTGGACGCCGACATCGTCCGCGGCGAGGCGCGCGAGCTGCCCTCGGGCACGATCGCGGCGATCAACAACTCGTTCGGCTTCGGCGGCCACAACGTCGTGCTCGCCTTCCGTACCGTCTGACGCCGCCCGGCCTTCCCGGACGGCGCGAAGCGGCCGCACCCCGCGGGGTGCGGCCGCTTCGGCACGTGCGCCGGTGCGGGGTGCCGGGACGGTCCGGCGTCAGACCACCTGGTGCAGCCAGCGGACGGGGGCGCCTTCTCCGGCGTAGCGGAAGGGCTCCAGCTCGTCGTCCCAGGGTTTTCCCAGGAGTCCGGCGATCTCGGCCTCCAGCTCGCTCTCCCCGCGGGAGGCCCGTGCGGTGGCTGCCCGCAGCCGGTCCTCGGGGATCATGATGTCCCCGTGCATGCCGGTGACGGCGTGGTAGATCCCGAGTCGCGGGGTGCAGCTGTACCGCTCGCCCTCTGCTGCCGGGCTGGGTTCCGAGGTCACCTCGAAGCGCAGCAGCTGCCAGCCGCAGAGCGCGGAGGCCAGCTCGGCAGCGGTGCCTTCCGCACCCTGCCAGGAGAGTTCCGCGCGCCAGGTGCCCGGGGAGGCGGGCTGCTTGATCCAGTCCAGGCTGACGCGCATCCCCAGGACTCCCGCCACGGCCCACTCGATGTGCTGGCACAGCGCGCGGGGCGCGGAGTGCACATACAGGACACCACGTGTCGTCATCGGGGACTCACAGCCTTCCGTACCAGCACCCGGGCGTACGAGCAGTAAACACCATTACGTCCACATTCTGGCAAGTCCGACAAACATGCCAAAGTTGCCAAAGCTGCCGAACTGGACAGCGTGTGACACGCGGCAATCTCTTACGCTTGTCTCGCGGACCTCCCGCACCGCACCTGCCAGGACCAAGCTACCGCGCGACCGCGGCCCTCAGCCCCGCGCGTCACCCAGCCATACCTTCAGGGAGCTGAATGACGGCCAGCCGCCGTATCCCCGCCCGTACCCTCGCCCTTCTGCTCGCCTGCGTCGCGGCACTGAGCGCCTGCGCCCTGACGGACAGCCCGGACGCACCGGAGCGTGGTGAGCACGCGTCCCCGGCCGGGCCCGAGTGGAACACCAGTCCGTCCTCGATCGCCGCCATCGGCGACTCCCTCACCACCGCGTTCCACGCCTGTGAGGTCTTGTCCGACTGCCCGGAGACCTCCTGGGCGACCGGCAGCGACAGCACGGTGCCGAGCCTGGCCCAGCTGCTGCCGGCCGAGTCCGCCTGGAACGAGGCGGTGTCCGGCTCGAAGATCGCCGACCTCCCGGGCCAGGCACAGCGGGCCGTCACCTACCGGCCGGAGCTGGTGACCGTACTCATCGGCGCCAACGACGCCTGCACTCGCGAGAAAGAGGCGATGACCGAAACCGAGGACTTCCGGGCGGACTTCACCGAAGCCCTGCAGGTCATCCGCAGCTCCCTGCCGGACAGCCAGGTCTACGTGGCCAGCGTGCCCGACCTGATGCAGTTGTGGGAGGTGGGCCGGGAACACCCGGAGGCCCGGCAGGTGTGGCAGTTCGGGATCTGCCAGTCGATGCTGCGCAACCCGCTGGCCGACACCCCGGAGGCGATCGAGCGGCGCGAGACGGTACGGGAGCGGGTGCAGAGCTACAACGCCGTACTGGCGGAGGTCTGCGGCGAGGACCCGCTGTGCCGGTACGACGACGGCGCGGTCTTCGGGTATCCCTTCTCGGCCGGGGAGCTGAGCGAGTGGGACTGGTTCCATCCCAGCCGCGAGGGCCAGCGCATTCTGGCCGGCCTCGCCCATCAGGAGATCACCCGGGACTAAGCGGGACCGCCCGCGCCGGGCACCCCGGCGCGGGCGGCCGGGGGCGTGCGGCCATTGACAGCACGGGGCTCTCCTCATTACCTTGCCGTCAGCATTTCGAACGAGTGACGAAATTTCGAACAACGCCGCGCTCGTCGGCGGAAGGGCCGGATCCCGTGCGCATCACCGGTATCAGCACGCATGTCGTGGGCACCCCGTGGCGCAACCTGACCTACGTCGAAGTACACACGGACGAGGGACTCACGGGCGTCGGTGAGACCCGCATGCTGGGTCGCACCGACGCACTGCTGGGGTATCTGCGCGAAGCCGCGGTGAACCACATCACCGGTTCCGACCCGTTCGCGGCCGAGGATCTGGTGCGCCGCATGAAGTACGGCGACTACGGGCGGGCCGGGGAGATCGTGATGTCCGGCATCGCCTGCGTGGAGCAGGCCTGCTGGGACATCAAGGGCAAAGCGCTGGGCGTCCCGGTCTGGCAGCTGCTGGGCGGCCGGGCCGACATGTCGGACAACCGGGTCAAGGCCTACGCGAACGGCTGGTACACCGTCGAGCGCACCCCGGAGGCGTTCCACCGGGCGGCCCGGACCGTCGTCGAGCGCGGCTACCGGGCCCTGAAGCTCGACCCCTTCGGCACCGGCCGGTACGAGCTGGACCACACCGAGACCGTCCACTCGCTCTCCCTCGTCGAAGCCGTCCGGGACGCCATCGGCCCGGAGTGCGAGCTGCTGCTGGAGATGCACGGGCGGTTCAGCCCCGCCACCGCCATCCGGCTGGCGCGCGAGCTGGAGCGCTTCCAGCCGGCCTGGCTGGAGGAGCCGGTGCCCCCGGAGAACCTGAAGGCACTGGCCAAGGTCGCGGAGCGGACCTCGCTGCCGATCGCCACCGGCGAACGCATCCACGACCGCATCGAATTCCGCGAGCTCTTCGAGTCGCAGGCCGCCGACATCATCCAGCCCGACCTCGGCCACATCGGCGGCCTCGGCGAGATGCGCAAACTGGCGGCGACCGCCGAGACGCACTACGTCCTGGTCGCCCCGCACAACGTCGGCGGCTCGGTACTGACCGCGGCCACCCTGCAGCTCGCCGCCTGCACCCCCAACTTCAAGATCCTCGAGCACTTCAACGACTTCGCCGACGCGGAGATCAAAACCGTCGTCAAAGGCGCCCCCGAGGTGGTGGACGGCTACTTCACCCTGCCGGACGCCCCGGGCCTGGGTGTGGAGCTCGACACCGAGGCGGCGGCCGGCTTCCCGCAGCAGCAAGCCGGGTTCGACCTGTGGGCCGAGGACTGGCACAAACGGGAAGGCACCACCGGAGGCAGACGGTGACCGCACGCGCCGTCGTGGTGGACGGCCCCGGCCGGCACCGGCTCGTCACCGCACCAGCCCCCGTGCCCGGGCCGGGCGAGGTGCGGGTCACCGTGCACGCGGCGGGGATCTGCGGCAGCGACCGGGAGCTCTACGACGGCAACCGGCCCGCCGAGTACGTGCGCTACCCGGTCGTCCCCGGCCACGAGTGGTCGGGAACAGTGGACGCGGTCGGCGCCGGGGTGGACGACACCCTGGTGGGCCGCCGGACGGTCGCCGAGGGCTTCCGCAACTGCCAGGTCTGCGCCCGCTGCCGGGTCGGGGAAACCAGCCTGTGCGGCGCGGGCTACGAAGAGACCGGCTTCACCCTCCCGGGGGCCTTCGCCGACCGGCTGGTGGTACCCGCCCGGCTGCTGCACCCGCTCAACCGTGACGTCGACCTGACCGCGGCGGCCCTGCTGGAGCCGGCCGCGGTCAGCGCCGCGGCCGTGCTCACCGCCGCACCCCGGCCCGGGGAGCGGGCAGCCGTGGTGGGTGCCGGCACCCTGGGCCTGCTCGCGGTCCAGCTGCTCGCCGCCTCCTCCCCCGCCGAACTGCTGGTCGTCGACCCGCGCGAACGCCCGGCCCGGCAGGCCCTCGCGATGGGCGCCACCCGGCACTGCGCCCCCGGGCAGACCCCCGCCCTGCACGGCCGCTACGACCTGGTGCTCGAGACCGCCGGGGCCCCGGGAACCGCCCGGGAGTCCTGCCTGCTGGCCCGGCGCGGCGGCCGGGTGGTCCTCACCGGCATCCCCGGCCCACCCGCCCACGGCATCGACCCCGCCGCGCTGGTGACCGGCGCCCTCACCGTCTCCGGGGTCTTCGGAGCACCGTCCGCCGCCTGGACGTACGCCGTACAGGCCTTCCACGCCGGAGTGCTGCGCCCCGCCCCGCTGATCACCCACCGCCTCCCGCTCGAGTCCTTCCCGGAAGCCGTCGGCCTGGTCGGCAGCGGGGACCCGGACGTGGGCAAAGTCCTCCTCCTCCCGTGAGGCGTCCCCCGGGGGCGGCACGGGCTCCGCGGCCCGTCCGCTCTCCGCACACCCTCCGCTCCCGGCCGCCGGCCGGCCACCTCACCACGACCGACCCACCGAACAGGGGCACCATGTCCGAGTCCAGCCCGCCCGCCCTCCCGTCTCCGCCGGGGAAGGCCGCGCTCGCCGCGCTCGGCCATCACCTCCCGGCGGCCGACCCGGCGGACAGCTCGCCGCACACCTTCCCCGACGGCGGCCGCTGGCGCACCGAGATCCCGTCCGTGGAGGGCCCCGAGGCGCTCGCTGTCGTGCTGGAGGAAGCGACCGCGCTCGAGGTCCCCGTCCACCGGGTCAGTCAGGGCAGCGGCATCTGGATGCTCACCGACGCCGAGATCACCTCGATGGTGGACGCCTGCGCCGCGTCGGGAGTCGAACTCTGCCTCTTCACCGGCCCACGCGGCACCTGGGACATCGGCGCGGGCACCCGCACCCCGTCCGGCGGCGCAGGTCTGCGGGCACGGGGCAATGCCGGACTGGCCGGCTGCGTGGAGGACGCGCTGCGCGCCGCCGCACTCGGCGTGCGCTGTCTGCTCGTCGCCGACGAGGGAGTGCTGTGGCTGCTGCACCGGCTGCGGGAACGCGGCACACTGCCGGCGGACACCACGCTCAAGGTGTCCGCCCTCATCGGGCCGGTGAACCCGGCCGGGGTGGGGATCCACGAGCGGCTCGGCGCCGACTCGGTCAACGTCCCCTCGGATCTGACCCTGGAGCACCTCACCGAGATCCGCCGGACGAGCCGGGTGCCGCTGGACTTCTACCTGGAGGCCCCGGACGATCTCGGCGGCTACGTGCGCCTGCACGAGATCCACGAGCTGGTCCGGCGCGCAGCACCGGTCTACCTGAAGTTCGGCCTCAGCAAGGCACCCGCCCTCTACCCTTCCGGCGGGCACTTGCGCACGGTCGTTCTGGACACCGCGCGCGAACGGGTGCGCCGGGCACGACTGGCCCTGGACTTGCTGGCCCGGCTCGGCTCGGACGGCGACATGTCCACGCCCGGCAGCCGCCTGCCGGGAGAGCTGCAGCGCTTCCCCGCCCCGGCGGACGACGGCCGGACCGATGACGTGCACCGGTGACGTCTCCGCCGGGAGCGGAAGGGGAAGACCGCGGGGGCGTCACTCAGGCATGTGATCGCCGCCCGGTGATCAGACGGTAAAGGAAGAGCAGGAGCATCGCCCCGAGGATCGCGGTGATCCAGGTGGACAACTCGAAGAAGCCGTCGAGCGAGTCAACACCGAAAATGGCCTGCCCCAGGAATCCGCCCAGCATGGCGCCGCCGATGCCGATGAGGATGGTGACGATGATGCCGCCGGGGTCTCTGCCCGGCATCACCCACTTGGCGATCGCTCCCGCGATCAGTCCGAGAAGGATCCACGCGATAATGCCCATGTCGGTTTCCTCTCGTCCGGTTGTCGTGTACCGCTACCGAATGCCCCGATTGCCGCGCGCTACTCCTCGAGGTGGGAAGGCGTCCGGACGCGGCACTCGTGAGCGGCGGGCCACGCACAACGGGTGATACGGACAGTCCACACAAGGCGGCCCGGTCCGCCCGCGCGAGGTGGCGCCGGGCGAGCCGCCGGCGCAGCCTCAGCAGCCGGCCGGGGCGATTCCGGGCGGATGCGGACGAACAGCGGCTGCCCAGGTCGCTGGGGGGTCACGGTCCGCGCCAGGGGGCAGCCGGGACGCTCCCCGGCCTGATACGTATGTCTCATCCATCCTTCACATCGCCCCCACAAGGAGCGGCGTTGACCACCGAAACCGACAGACCCGCGGGCCGCCCGGGTGACCTTCCCGCCGGAGAGCACCCGGAGGAGGCCCGCCTCGACGAGGACATCCCGCAGCGCATCCTGCGGCACGGCGGGCACTCCCCGGCAGTGACCGCCTTCGCGGAGGCGCTGGACCGGGCCGCCACCGCCGAGGACACCACCCGGACCGCCCGGAAGCACGGCCGCGCACTGTGGCGGAACGCCGCCCGGCGGCTGCGGGAGACCGACGGCGACGACCGGCCGCTGTACTGGTCCCGTCTCGCGATGGCCCGGACCCTGCGCGAGCGCCGCGGAGACGTCCCGGAGGCCATGACCGCCCTGGAGCTCGCCTCCCGCGGCCAGGAGGGGAACCGGCTGCCCGCCGGTGAGGACCGCCTGCGGATCCTCGTCACCGGCTTCGACCCGTTCAGGCTGGACGAGGACCTCCGCCGGAGCAACCCGTCGGGCGCCGCCGTCCTCGCCGTGCACGGCACGACGCTGCGCACGCCCTCCGGCCGGACCGCGCACATCGAGGGCGTGATCTTCCCCGTGCGGTGGGCGGACTTCACCGCGGGAGCGGTGGAAAGTGCCCTGGACCCGTACCTGGCTCCGGGGCCGCGCCAGGCGGACCTGTTCCTCACCCTGAGCCAGGGCCGCCGCGGGGCGTTCGACCTGGAGCGGTACAACGGCGCCTGGCGTGGCGGGGGCACCGACAACACCGGCGCCACCGCCGGCGGGCCCGTCCCGGTGCCCGGCGGACCGCACCCGGCGTGGACCGTCAGCTCGCTGCCGTACCGGGAGCTCACCGCCGAAGCCGGGGTCACCGGCCGTTTCCCGGTCCGTGACCGCACCGCCGTCACCGAGGTACCGGCCGGCGGTACCGACCCGGTCGAGCGTCCGGACGGCCCGACGGACGGCTCCGCCGCCCGGGCGGGGGGCGGCGGCGACTACCTCTCCAACGAGATCGCCTACCGGGCGACGCTGCTGCGCGACACCCTGGACGAGCGGATTCCGGGCGGGCACCTGCACACCCCGGCGCTGGTCTTCGCCGAGGACAACACCGACGGCATCACCGACCGCACGCTGGTCGCCGACCGGCAGGCCATCACCTCACAGCTGCGGGCCCTGCTCACGCGGGCCGCGGAGTCCCTCGGCTGACGGCCGCCCGGCCCGGCTCGCCTCAGCCCGCCAGCAACGCTTTCGCGGCCTTGATCACCGGCAGGCCCACCTCGCCGACCAGCGCCGCGATGCCGGAGATGCGCTGCACCAGGCCGCGCCGGCGCTCAGGAGACGTCTCCTCGGCGATCGAGTCGGCCGCCGCGTCCACCTGTGCCCGGTCGTTCGCGTCCAGGTGCGGGCGCAGCTTCTCGATCTCTCGCAGGAGGGCCTCCACCTCAGGCCCTCCTGCGGTCGCCCCGACGCTCTTGCCGCCGGCCACGATGTCCCCGGAGCCGGTGTGCTCGGCCTTGCCGATGCTGCCCGCGCCGTACTGCTGGATGTGGTCGCCGCTCATGATCCCTGAATGCTCCCGGAGCCGGTGTGCTTGGCCTTGCCGATGCTGCCCGCGCCGTACTGCTGGATGAGGTCGCCCTGCACCGCGTGTTCCACGTTGATGATCATCTGCGCGATGTCGGGATTGCCGATCGCCTTGGTGATCTCCTGGACCAGCCGTTGGATCTCCTCCTGCTGCGTGGACCAGACGGCCTCATGCTGGGTGCCGGAGGTGTTGAGGACCAGGCCGTACAACGGGGGCTTCTGCAGGGTGGAGACCAGCCTCCATACCAGAAGGGCCTGGACGACGAAGAAAACGACCGGTCCCAGGCCGTCGGCCACAGCGGCGAAAATGCCGCCCACAATCAACCACCCGACGGTCCGGAGGATGAATTTCCTCCACGCGACACCGGTGTCGATGATCAGTCGTCTCTGGCCGACATGGGAGATGTTGCGCAGCGGATACGCATCACCCTCCACCCATAACACACCTTCATTGATTGTCACTTGGGCCGCCACAAGACCCTCCTGTCACCTGCCGGACACTGAGAGTACAAAGAGTAGCGAAGTCGATGCGGACACGCGCCGGAATCGGCCTTTCCCTCGCATACGGATTGAGTGCCGCCTGGGCCGCCGCCCGTTGAACGAAATACCACTCCGGCACGCCGGCCCCCTGCACAGTCCGCGGCCGGCACCCGGGTCCTCAGGGGCGGACGCCGCGTGGTCACGCCAGCCGGATGACGTTCCAGGACATCGGTTCCAGGGTGGCGCGCAGCACCCCGTCGTCCAGGACGGTGCCCTCGGCCGGGTGCGGCACGACCCGTTCGGGAGCCTCCAGCGTGTTACGGGCCTCGGGGTCGGCGTCGGCCAGGACGCTGTGCCCGGCCACCGAGGTCAGGTCCATCCCGTGGAGCGTGACCTCCAGCGGCAGCGGCGCGGTGCGGTCGCGGTTCACCGCGAAGACCGTGACACCGCCGGTGCCCCCGTCACGGACCGCGGTGGCGTGCAGCAGGTCCACCTCCCCGTACTGCTCGGTGACGTGCACCGGGCTGTGCGGGCGGACGTCGAGCACGGTGCCGCGGCCGTGGCGGGAAGCCTGGGCGAAGGGGAAGAAGGTGGTCTGCCGCCAGGCCGGGCCACCGGGCTCGGTGAGGATCGGCGCGATGACGTTGACCAGCTGGGCGAGACAGGCCACCTTCACCCGGTCGGCGTGCCGCAGCAGAGCGATGAGCAGGGTGCCGAGAACGACGGCGTCCGTGACCGTGTAGTGGTCCTCCAGCAGCCGGGGGGCTTCCGCCCAGTCCTTGTCGGGGGACATGGCGGAGGACCGTGGGTGGTTCATGTACCAGACGTTCCACTCGTCGAAGGAGAGGTGGATCTTCTTCTTCGACTTCAGCCGGGCACCCACGTGATCGCAGGTGGCCACGACGTTCTCGATGAAGGACTCGGTGTCGACAGCGGAGGCCAGGAAGGAGTCGCGGTCCCCGTCACGCTCCTCGTAGTAGGCGTGCAGGGAGATGTGGTCCACCAGGTCGTAACAGTGTTCCAGGACGGTGGCCTCCCACTGGGCGAAGGTGGGCATGCTCTGGCCGGAGCTGCCGCAGGCCACCAGCTCCACCGAGTCGTCGATCTGCCGCATCGCCCGGGCGGTCTCGGCGGCGAGCCTGCCGTACTCCTCCGCGGTCTTGTGTCCGGTCTGCCAGGGGCCGTCCACTTCATTGCCCAGGCACCACAGCCGGATACCGAACGGCTCCCGGTCGCCGTGGCCGATGCGCCGCTCGGAGAGCTCGGTGCCGGCCGGGTGGTTGGCGTACTCCTGGAGCTCGATGGCCTCGGCGACTCCCCGGGTGCCGAGGTTGAGCGCCATCATCGGCTCCCCGCCGACCTTGCGGACGAAGTCGACGAACTCGCTGAGCCCGAACCGGTTGGTCTCGGTGGACTTCCAGGCCAGGTCGAGCCTCCGCGGCCGGTCCTCCAGCGGACCGACGCTGTCCTCCCACCGGTAGCCGGAGACGAAGTTCCCCCCCGGATAGCGGATGGCGGTGACACCCAGCTCGCGGACCAGGTCCAGGACGTCGGTGCGCAGACCCCGGTCGTCGGCCGCGGGATGACCGGGTTCGTGGAGGCCGGTGTAGACGCAGCGTCCCAGATGCTCGACGAAGGAGCCGAAGAGGCGCGGGTCCACCTCGCCGACGGCGAAGGCGGGGTCGAGGGTGAAGCGTGCGGTGTCCTGGGGGCTCATACGGATCCTCACTCGTCTGCCGGCGCGGGCGGGCGCGTCGTCGGGCGGCTCGGGCCACCGGCACGCCGGCCTGCGGGCGCACCTGCGTCCCCTCCGCATCGCCCTCCGCGCGGGTGTTCGGTATTTCGCACAACGATCGGGAAGTCGAACGAAATCTAGGACGTTGAGGGCACAGCGGTCAACGGCCCCGCAGCGCCGAAACCCTCCCGGACCCGCCGGGCGTCAGGCGACCGAGAGCGTGACCTCGATATTGCCGCGGGTCGCGTTGGAGTACGGGCACACCCGGTCCGCCTTCTGCGCCAGCTCCCCGGCGGCCGTCCTGTCCAGGTTCGGGATGCTGACCGCCAGCTCGACGGTCAGCCCGTACTCGCCGCGGTCGTTGCGTCCGAGCCCGACCCGGGCGGTGACGGTCGAACCGGAGACATCAGCCTTCTCCCGGCGCGCCACCACCTGCAGGGCGCTCTGGAAGCAGGCGCTGTAGCCCGCGGCGAAGAGCTGCTCGGGGTTGGTGCCGGTACCGCTGCCACCCAGCTCGGGGGGCTCGTTCACGGTCACCTCGAGCCGGCCGTCGTCCGAGGCGACCCGGCCGTTCCGTCCCCCTTCCGCGGTGGCGACAGCGGTGTACAGCGCCTCGGTGGTCTCCGCGTTCCGTGCGGACCGTTCGGTGCGGACCCCGGCGCCGGCGTCGGTCTTGGTGTCGGTCGTGGTGGACTGTGCGGACACGAGAGCCTCCAGAGTGCGGTCGTGCGGGTCGCGGCTGCTGCCCGGCGGCACCTGCGAGTGCCCTCTTGCCGGGCCCGGAAGCCTCCCCGGACGGCCGGAGCGGATCCGCCCGGCCGCATCGCGCCCGCCGGGAGGCAGATGACGGCCCCGGCGTCCGATGTTCAGTTTTCAACCATTTCTGGCGGTACGCGGGGCCCACCCGGCGACAGCGCTTCCCCACCCGGCCCCCGGCCGTGACAAAGATCGCTATAGCCTGGGTACCAATGAGAGTTTTCCTCGCGGCATCCCCGGGGACACTGCGCAGGCGAAAGCTCTCAATCCGTTCCCGCGTCCGTTGTGATCAGGCCTGGGCAAGGCCCCGTTAAGGAGTGCGAATGTCGACAGCGCTGCTGGTAGCAGTGATCGTCGTGCTGTGGGTGTCCATCGGTGTCGCCGCCGTGGTCTTCTTCCTCGGCCGGAAGGGCTACCGGGACTGGCACTGGTACCTCATCGGCGGCATTCTGGGGCTCATCTTCGTACCGATCGCCGCCGAACGCGCCCGGAACGACGTACGGGTCCTGGAGCGCACCCCGGTCGCCGAACACGTCCGCAACGGGGGGGAACGGATCACCATCCTGGTCGGCACCGACGGCTCCCCCGAGGGCGACCAGGCAGTACGGGACGCCGCCCGGCTGGCGGTGAGCTCCGCTCACCGCGTGGTGCTGGCCACCGTCGTCGACGCCGAGGCCAAGCGCGCCGAGGAGAACACGGCCGCCGCCCGCAGCATGCTCATCGAGCGGGTCGCCTGGCTCGTCGGCGACTCCCCCGAGGGCGGCCCGGACACCGTCATCGAGATCGGCTCCGGTCAGCCGTCCACCGTGCTGCTGGGCCTCGCGGAGAGCGAGGAAGCCGACCTCATCGTCATCGGGCGGCGCGGCAAGGGGCTCTCCCAGCGGGTGCTCGGCAGCGTGGCCGACGAAGTGACCAAGCGCTTCCCCCGGCCGGTACTGCTGTCCTCGATCACCGCCGAACGACGCTGACGAGGGCCGTCCATGCTGCTGGTCGTCGCCCTTGCCGCGATGATTGCGCTGGCCGCCGCGGTGCCCGCGGCGGCCGGCCGTCTGGGGAGGAACACCGGCTACCCCCTCGCCGTCGGCTTCCTCGGCGTCGGGCTGCTGCTGGCCATCGCCGTCCTGGGCACCCCCGGTGACGAGGCAGTCACCATCTCCTGGCCCTGGCTGCCCCAGCTCGGCGTGTCCCTGGCGCTGCGGCTCGACGGCCTGGCCGGCCTGTTCTGCCTGCTGATCCTCGGTGTGGGCGCGCTGATCATGGCGTACTGCCCCCGCTACCTCCCCGTGGAGGGGCACCACACCACCATCTACAGCCTCCTCACCCTCTTCGCCCTGTCCATGCTGGGACTGGTCCTGGCAGCCGACCTGGTGCTGCTCGTGGTGTTCTGGGAACTCACCACGATCTGCTCGTTCTTCCTGATCGCCTCCGCCGGCCCCAAGGCCACCAAACCCGCGGTGAAGGCGTTCCTGGTGACAGCACTCGGCGGACTGGCCCTGCTCGCCGCCGTCGTCCTGCTCACCATCGCCGCCGGAACCACCGACCTCACCGCGATCCTGGCCAACCGCGAGGAGGTCCTCGCCTCCCCGCTGGCCTGGCCGATCGGCGCACTGATCATCATCGCCGCGTTCACCAAATCGGCCCAGCTGCCCTTCCACTCCTGGCTGCCCGGCGCCATGGCCGCCATCACCCCGGTCAGCGCCTACCTGCACGCCGCGACCATGGTGAAGGCCGGCATCTACCTGCTCATGCGGTTCAGCCCGCTCTTCGCCGACCAGACCGCCTGGTCGGTCACGCTCGTCGCCGGCGGGCTGTGCACGGCCGTGTTCGGCGCGATGTGGGCCCTGCGGCAGCACGACCTGAAGGCCCTGCTCGCCTACTCCACGGTCAGCCAGCTCGGCCTCCTCACCGCCGCCATCGGCGTCGGCACCCAGACCGCCATGGCCGCGGCCATGCTGCACACCGTCGCCCACGCCCTGTTCAAGGCGACCCTCTTCATGCTCGTCGGCATCATCGACCGCGAAGCCGGCAGCCGCGACATCCGCGAACTCTCCGGCCTGCGCCGCGTCATGCCCACCACCGCTCTCGTCACCGGCCTGGCGGGCCTGTCCATGGCCGGTGTGCCGCCCCTCCTGGGCTTCGTCAGCAAGGAGTACCTGTTCAAGGGATTCCTGCAGACCGACTTCGCCCCCTGGGCCGGCCCGGTGGCCACCGCGGTCGCGATCGGCGCCTCCGCCCTGACGTTCGCCTACGGCCTCCGCATCTTCTACGGGGCGTTCGGCGGCCCGACCCTCCAGGGCAGGCTGTACGAACCCGCCTGGTCCTTCCTCGCACCGGCCGCCGTGCCTGCCGTTCTCGGACTTCTGCTCGGGCCGGCCGTACCGGTGCTCGACACGGTCGTCGGGCGGGCCATGCAGGACATCAACCCCGCCGCCGGACCCCCCGGCTTCGCCCTGTGGCCCGGCTTCACCGCCGAACTGGCGATGTCCATGATCACCATCCTGGCGGGCGTGACCCTCTTCCTCGCCCAACGGCCCGTCGAACGCACCCTGCTGCGCATCCCCACCCCCGGAGCCCTGTTCGAACGCGGCTACGACGGGCTGCTGCGCTTCGGCGCCTTCGTCGGCCGTCCCGAACGCAGCAACGCCACCGCGCCCTACCTGGTCAGGCCGGTGATCGCCCTCGTGCTGCTCGGCGGGATCGGCGCCCTGGCGCTGACCGACCCCCCCACCGCCGACGCCTCCACCGTGTCACCCCTGGACTGGCCCGTGGTGGCCGCCGTCACCCTGGTCGTGATCGGCAGCGTGCTCACCACCTCCACCCTGGGGGCCCTGGCCCTCCTGGGCATGGCCGGATTCCTGGTGTCGGCGTGGTTCCTGCTCGCCGGCGCCCCCGACGTGGCCCTCACCCTGCTGCTGGTCGAGATCCTCACCGCGATCGTCGCCGTCCTCGTCATCACCGGACTGCCCAGCCGGTTCCTTCCCCGGCTGCCGGTGCCCACCGTGGCGGCCGGGGCCCTGGCCGTCGCGGCCGGGCTCGCCGCCACCGGAGCGACCCTCGTGTTCACCGGCGACCGGGACATCTCACCGGTCGGCGACTACTTCCTGCACGAGGCGGAAGAACAGACCGGCGGCACCAACGTCGTCAACACCATCCTGGTGGACTTCCGGGCCCTGGACACCCTCGGCGAAGCCGTGGTGCTCGGCGTCGTGGCCCTCGGACTGCTGATGCTGCTGGGCGCCCGGGACGCCCCCGGCACCGGACGGCCGGTCAGCGCCGCCGACGGTCTGGTGCTCCAGCTCGCCAACCGCACCATCGGCCCCGTCATGCTGGTGTTCTCCGCCTACCTGTTCCTGCGCGGGCACAACGAGCCCGGCGGCGGCTTCATCGCCGCCCTGGTCGCCGGCGCCGCGGTCGCCCTGAGCTACCTCGCCCGGGGCCGGCTGCCCGGCAGCGGCGGCCGCATCCTGCGCCCCGCCCCGCTGGTCGCCACCGGCACCCTGCTCAGCCTCGGCCTCGCCCTGGGCGTGATGCTCCTGGGCGAGGAGTTCTTCACCCCCCTCAAGGGATCCCTGCCCCTGCCCCTGCTGGGAGACCTCTCCCTCACCTCCTCGCTCCTGTTCGACCTGGGCATCTACCTCCTGGTCCTCGGGCTGATCTTCGGAGCCGTCGACCGGCTCGCCCACGGCCTGCCCGCGGAACCGGAACCCGGCGACGAGCTGGAGCCCGAGCCGGCAGCCGCCGCGGCCCAGACCACTCCCGAGAAAGGCACGCCATGACCGCCGCGATTCTCGTCGGCATCCTCGTCGCCGGCGGCGTGTACCTGGTGCTCCAGCGGGAGCTGCTCCGGGTGGCGATCGGCTTCGTGCTCCTGGGCCACGCCGTCAACGTGCTCTTCGTCGCGGCCGGCGGCATGGCCCGCCGGGAAGCACCACTGCTCAACGAGAACCACCCGGACGTCGCCGCCGACCCCCTGCCCCAGGCATTCGTCCTCACCGCCATCGTGATCACCTTCGGCATCACCGTCTACCTGCTGGGGCTGCTGCGCGCCGGCAGCTCCCACCGGCACCCCGACCCCCCCGAGGACACCGACGGCCCGCCGGACGCACCACGCACCGGTGACCCGACGGACACCGGCCGGCTCGCCGGCCCCGGAGATCCCGAGGACACCACCGGGAGCGCCGAGCTCACCGGCACGGGGGACGAGGAAACCCGCCCCGGGCGAAGCCCCCGCCCCGAGGCCGGCGAACCCGCCGGCCACCGGACCGGCCGCAGCGAGGCCGGACCCGACACCGTGCACCGCACCGGGCACCGGAAGGAGGAGGACCGATGAGCGGCACCCTGCTCCCCCTGGCCGTGGCCGGGCCGCTGGTGGCCGCCGGCCTCACCCTCGCGGTCGGACAGCGCCGCGTCCTGTCCCGGGTCATCGCACTGGCCATGACGGCCGCGATACTGCTCCTGAGCGCCCTGCTCCTGGCCCACACCTCCGACGGCTCGGTGCTCACCGCCGACCTCGGCGGCTGGCCGGCCGGCATCGCGATCGTCTTCGCCGCCGACACGTTCAGCGCCCTGATGCTGACGGTCACCTCCCTGCTCACCCTGGTCTGCCTCGCCTTCGCCATGGCCGCCGACGACGACCGGCACCCGCTCTACCTCCCCCTCGGACTGGTGCTCTCGGCAGGCGTCTACGGCGCCTTCCTGACCGCCGACCTGTTCAACCTCTTCGTCCTCATCGAAGTCATGCTCGTCCCCTCCTACGCGCTGCTCACCCTGACCGGCGGCCGGCGGAGAGTGGCCGCGGGACGGCTCTACCTGACGTTCAACCTCATGGCGTCCACCGTCTTCCTGGGCGGGCTCGCGATGCTCTACGGCGTCACCGGCACGGTGAACCTCGGCGAGCTGGCCGGAGCGGCGAACGGCTCCCCGCTGGTCGCACTCGCCGGAGCGGTGATCCTGGTGTCCATGGCCGCCAAGGCCGCCGTCGTGCCACTCCACGGCTGGCTCCCCCGCACCTACCCCGACGCCTCACCGGCGGTCACCGCACTCTTCTCCGGGCTCCTCACCAAAGTCGGCGTCTACGTCATCATCCGCGTCTACGCGGTCCTCTACGACGGCGACCCCCAGTACCTCTGGGTCATCCTGATCGCCGCCCTGGTGACCATGGTCGTCGGCGTCCTCGGCGCGGTCGGCGAGAAGAGCATGCGGTCGATCCTGGCCTTCCACATGGTGAGCCAGATCGGCTACATCCTGCTG
This sequence comes from Streptomyces sp. ACA25, assembly GCF_028200735.1. Lineage (GTDB taxonomy): Bacteria > Actinomycetota > Actinomycetes > Streptomycetales > Streptomycetaceae > Streptomyces. The sequence goes on along the minus strand of NZ_JAQKPV010000004.1, from coordinate 239,882 downwards.
GGTCTCGCGCTGTTCACCACCGCCGGACTGGCCGCCGCCGTCTTCTACCTCATCCAGTACGTCCTGGTGAAAGCCGCCCTGCTGCTCTGCGCCGGCGCCGTGGAAGTGACCTACGGGACCGGCAGACTCGACCGGATCGGCGGCCTGGCCCGCCGGGAACCCCTGCTCACCGCCGCCTTCCTCACCGCCGCGCTGTCCCTGGCAGGACTGCCCCCGCTCTCCGGGTTCATCGCCAAGCTGACCCTGCTGCGCGCCACCGCCCTGGAGTCGGAGTACCTGGCCGTCGGCATCGCCGTCGCCGTCAGCCTGCTCACACTGCTGTCCATGATCAAAATCTGGAGCGGGGTGTTCGCCGGGAACCTCACCCTCCCCTCCCGGGCCCCCACCCCCGCAGGCGGCAGCGGCTCCTCCACGGGCGGGGGCGGACCCGACGGCACCGGCGAGTCCGCGGCCACCCCCCGGATCCGCACCACGCTGCTACTGCCCGCCGTCCTCCTCGCCGCCTTCTCCCTCGGCCTCGGCATCGGTGCGGAAGCCCTGCTGATCAGCGCCGAGACCGCGGCCGAGGGCCTGATCGACACCACGACCTGGGTCTCGGAGGTGACGGGCCGATGAGCTCCCTCGCACGCCGCACACGCCTCCGGGCCTACCGGGTGGCCACCTTCCTCGTCTCCTTCAGCTACCAGTTCCTCGAAGCCAACATGGTGATCGCCTGGGAGATCCTCACCCCCGGCACCCGGCTGGCCCCGGCCATCGTCAAGCTGCCGCTGCGCTGCCGGAGCCGGGGCGAAGTCATGACCCTGACCAGCCTGGTCAGTCTCACCCCGGGCACCCTGGCGATCGAGGTGGAAACCGAGCCCTTCATCCTCTACGTCCACGGCACCCACGCCCAGGACGTCGAGGGGTTCCGCACGAAACTGCACGACCTGGAGACCCTGATGCTGGGTGCGCTCCGGCCCGTCGACGAGATTCCCGGCGCACCGGGAGAAGGGAGGGCCGGCTGATGCAACTGCTCGACGTGGCCCTGCTGGTGCTGGTCCTGTCCCTGGCGACCGCGATCGTCCAGGTGGTACGCGGGCCGACCGGCGCCGAGCGCCTGGTGGCGGCGGACTTCGGCTTCGTCGCCTTTGTCGCCGGCGTCGCCGTCCTGGCCGTGCGGCTGGAGAGCCCGGCCCTGTTCGATCTGGTGCTTGTCGCCACACTGGCCGGATACCTGGCCACCGTGGCACTCGCGCGCCTGCTGGAGAGGAGGCGCGCCCCGTGACCGGATCACGCGTCATCGCGGACCTGCTGATCGTCGTCGGAACCCTGCTCATCGCCGTGGGAGCCCTCGGCCTGATCCGGCTCCCCGATGCCTTCAGCCAGGTCAACGCGGTCACCAAGGGCGCCTGCCTGGGCGTGGTGTGCCTGCTGCTGGGCGCACTGATCCGGATGCCGAGCCCGTCCACGACGGTCACCCTCATCGCGGCGATGGTGCTGCAGCTGATCACCGTGCCCATCGCCGGGTACACGGTCGGCCGCGCCTGCTACCGCTCCCGGGCCCGGCTCAGCCGGAGCACCCATACCGACGAGCTCGGCGGCCGGCACACCCGGAACGACCCGCCGTCCTGACACCGCTCCCCCGGAGGGCGACGCGGTGCCGCCCACGACGACGCCACCGGCCAGCACCGGAGGTCAGTGCCGGCCGGCCGCCTGGAGCACGGCTGCGGCGACGTCGGTCACCGGGTCGGTGCCGGCGTCCACGGTGAAGTCGTCCACCCCGGCCCGGTCCAGGATTCCGGCCAGCTCTCCGGCCCGCTCCAGGTGCCAGCGCAACGCCTCGGGCTCCTGCGCGTGACGGCGGGTGAGCCGCTCCCGGATCACCGGCAGGCCCGCCCGGAGCCGGCACACCGACAGCTCGACGCCCACCGCGTCAGCGCACCTCTGCCGTTGCTCCCGGGTTTCGACCACCCCCGCGAGGAGCAGCCGGACCGCTCCGGCAGCCAGGCAGTTGCCGGCCACCGCGCTCAGATTCCGGAGCATCAGGCCGAAGTGGAAGCGGTCCCCGGGCGGCGCCGGCCAGGCGCGCCGCAGGCTGTCCAGGTCGATGACGGCATGGGGCACCGCGGCCTCCGCGAGAAGCCCTCCCACTGCCTCTGCCACCGACGACTTCCCGACCCCGACCGTGCCGTTGAGCAGGAGGGCACGGGGCTCCGCAGGGCTGTCAGCACGCATACGGGGACCCTACGGCGCGGGGGCCGGCAGAACGCGGGGTCCGAGGAGCAACGGAACAGAAAGTACACCGTGTTCCGCAGGACAACGACGTTGAGCATCAGCCCCGGTGCGCGATGTTCACGGAGCGGTGTGTCTGGTGTGCGTCTGGCTCGTGCGCGGTCAGCGGGCGGCGAGGGCCTCGGCGGTTTCTGCCTCGGCGGTGACCGCAGGTGTGGTGTTCTCGGGGCCGCGGAAGACGATGTGGACGAGCAGGGCGCCCATGACGGCGGCGCCTGCCCACATGGACTGCTGCCAGCCGTCGACGAAGGACTGCTGGGCTGCGTGGAGCAGGTCCTGGGCGTGCGGGCCGGCGTTGCCGGCCGCTTCGACAGCGTTGGCAACGCCGTCGCGGGCGGTGTCCGCGGTTCCCTGCGGGATGCCGTGCAGCCGGTTGTCGATGGCGCCACGGTAGCCGTTGGCCAGCAGTCCGCCGAGCAGAGCGACGCCGAGTGCGGTGCCGAACTCGCGGGTGACGTCGTTCAGGGCAGAGGCCACGCCTTGTTCGGCGCGCGGCAGGGACGCGGTGATGGCGGTGGTGGACGGGGTCATCGACAGGCCCATGCCCAGTCCCATGGCGAGCAGTCCGGGCAGGATGGACAGGTAGCCGCCCTTGACGGAGACGAGCAGGGCCATGAGCACGAGGCCGAGTCCGGCCAGCGCGATGCCTGCCGCCATGGTGGAGCGGGAACCGATGCCTGCGGCGAGCTTGGGGGCCAGGCCGGAGGTGGCCATCATCATGACGGCCATGGGCATCATGGCGGCCGTGGACAGCAGCCCGGACCAGCCGAGCACGGCCTGGAAGAACGGGAAGAGGACCACGCCGATACCCGCCTGGACACCGAAGACCACCAGCAATGTGATCGAGCCGCCCGACAGGCCGCGCTCGCGGAACAGCCGCACGTCCAGCAGTGCGCTGTCGCGGCGGTGCAGCTCCCAGGCCACGAAGCCGATGGCCGCGAGGAGACCGACGGCGAGGCTGATCAGAGTGACGGGGGCGGTCCAGCCGCGTTCGGGACCTTCTTGCAGGACGAAGATGAGGCCGGTCACGGCGAGGGTGGAGAGCAGCGCGCCGGCGGTGTCGAAGCGGCGGGCCGAGGTCTCGCGGGAGTGGGGAACCGATGTCGCCGTCATGGCCAGGGCCGCGAGGGTCAGGGACACCGGCAGGGCGAACAGCCAGCGCCAGGTGGCGACGTCGACGAGGAGGGCGGAGAGGAACATGCCCAGGATGCCGCCGCCGCCGGCGACGCCGGTCCATACGCCGATCGCCTTGCCGCGCTGTTCCTCGGGGAAGGTGGCGGTGATGACGGCCAGGGTGATCGGCATGATCATCGCGGCGCCGATACCGCTGGCGACGCGTGCGGCAATCATCACCTCCGCCGTCGGGGCCAGGGCCGAGACGACGGTGGCGACGCCGAAGAAGCCCAGTCCGGCGAGGAGCATGGGCTTGCGTCCCAGGCGGTCGCCGATGGCGCCGAGCGGCAGCAGCAGCGCGGCCAGGGCGAGGGCGTAGATGTTGATGATCCACAGAACCGTGTTCTGCGAGGCGCCGAACTCCACTGCCATGTGGGTCTGCGCGACGTTCAGCCCGGACACCGAGGCGATGACCGACATCAGCGCGAGGGAGACGGCGATCAGGACCGTCCTCAGCTGACGCGCGTCCGGGCTGCCTTCGCCACTGGCCGGCGCGGCTTGTGGGGGCTGGGGTGTGCTCATGGATTTCCTCACAACACAGGCATGCCGAGCTGACGCCGGGCAGGGCCGGTCGGTGGGTGAACAGGGCGGGTTGGGCCGGGCGGTCGGCCGGGCCCCCGGGAGGCGTTGTCAGAGGGCGGGTGTCTCGCCCCGCGCGGCGGCGAGCGCGGCGGCGGTGTCCGCGGTGACCAGCACGGCGTTGATGTGGGAGCCGGCCAGGGCGCCGGCCGCGGCGGAGGCGCCGACCTGGGCGGCAAGGTCGGTGGCGTTGCCTGCCACCCACACGCCCGGCACCTCGGTGGTGCCGGCCATGCCGGAGGCGAAGCGGCGGCCCATGTGGTCCGGCAAGTCCTCCATGGGCAGCTTCAGCGCATCCAGGCCCTCGGTGCGGGCCTGCATCTGTGTGGCGACCGCGAGGACGCGGCGGCCCACAACCTGGCCGCCGGTCAGGCGCAGCCCGGCGAGGGTGCCGTCCTCGTGGTTGACGACCTCCTGCACCGGGGTGTCGACGATGGGGATGTTGCGGGCGGCGAAGCGGGCTCGAGTGTCCTCATCCAGGGCAGTGCCGTGGGTGAAGTAGGTCAGGTCCGCGGTCAGTTGGCGGAACAGGAGTGCGTGGTGGACGGAGGCCGGGCCGGTGGCGAGGACGCCGATGGGCTGGTCGCGGACCTCCCAGCCGTGGCAGTACGGGCAGTGCACCACACTGTCTCCCCAGTGTTCGGCGAGGCCGGGGACCTCGGGCAGCACGTCCCGCAGACCCGTGGCCACCAGGAGGCGGCGCGCGGTGATGCTGTGGCCGTCAGCCAGGGTGAGGGTGAAACGCAGGTCTCCGTCGGCCGACGGGGCGGCCGGGGCGGCAGAGGCCACCGTGCCGAAGACGATGTGTCCGCCGTACTGGCGGACCTGCTCCCGGCCCCGCCGGAGGATCTCGCGCGGCTCGGTGCCGTCCAGCACGATGAAGCCGTGCATGGCCGCAGCCGACGCGTTGCGCGGGGAGCCGTTGTCGATCACGACGACCGACCGGCGGGAGCGGGCCAGAGTCAAAGCACCGTTCAGCCCTGCGGCGCCCCCGCCGATCACCACTGCGTCGACGGTTCCACCGGGCAGTGCGTCGCTCGCGCACGGAGAAGTCGTCATAGCCATGTCCTCCTGCTCTCTCGTCGTGCGTGGTTCAGACACTGCGGACCATCTGCACCGACGCTAACCCCGCATTGCATCTAGGGCATACAATGTTGCCCATGACGCAAGAAGGTGGAGAGCTGGACGGCCTCGTACGCAAACGCATCCGCGCGCTGCGGGTGGCGCAGGGCTTGTCACTGGAAGAACTGGCCACCCGCGCCCACCTCAGCCAGTCCTCACTGAGCCGCATCGAGAACGGCCAGCGCCGCCTCGCACTGGACCAGCTGGTCACCCTCGCCCGCGCCCTGGACACCACGCTGGACCAGCTCGTGGAGACCGCCACCGACGACGTCGTCACCAGTCCGACGATCGACAGCACCCACGGCCGGATGCGCTGGGCCCTGAAGGCCGACCCCGGCATGAGCGTGGTGCGCCAGCACCTGACCGACCCCCCGCCCGACAACCCCGCCCGCATGCGCGCCCACCCGGGGCGCGAGTGGTTCGTCGTACTGTCCGGCACCGCGATCCTCATGCTCGGCCAGCGCCGCTTCCGCATCGAGACCAACCAGGCCGCCGAGTTCCCCACGATGATGCCGCACGCCATCGGCACCGGAGGTGGCCCCTGCGAGATCCTGGGTCTCTTCGACCGCGACGCCCGCCGCGGCCACCAGCGCGACGACGGCGACGCTCAAGGCCCTCCCGATTGACGGCGCGAGCCGCACGACGGCCTCCGCAGCGGCACCCTTTTGCGCGTCACGCAGCACCTACGGCCATCACCTTGCGCAAACAGGGAGACAGTACGCCTCTGGCGCATAGTCGCCCTACGGTGAAAGGCATGAACCAAACACACACGCACGGCCACCACCACGAGCAGGACACCAGCGCTCACGCGGAGATCCTCGACCTGGACGCCGAGGTCCTCGCCGAGCACACCGCCTCCATCACCGCGTCGCTGCCGCTGAAGAGCGCCCCCGGCCACATCGTGGACCTCGGCTGCGGCACGGGCGCGGGCACCTTCGCCCTCCTCGACCGCTTCCCCCACGCGCACGTCACCGCCGTCGACACATCCGCCGAACACCTTCAGCGCCTGCGCACCAAGGCGTGCACCCGCGGCGTCGAGGAACGCGTGCGCACCGTGCAGGCCGACCTCGACGACGACGCCTGGCCCGACCTCGGCTCACCCGATCTGATCTGGGCATCGGCATCGATGCACCACATGGCCCACCCCGAGCGCGTGCTGCGCACCGTCCACGACGCGCTCGCGCCCAACGGCCTGTTCGCCGTCGTCGAACTGGCCGGCCACCCCCGCTTCCTGCCCGAGAATGCCCCCGAGGACCGGCCCGGCCTGGAAGAGCGCGTCCACGCCGCAGCCGACCGCCGCCACGCCGAACACATGCCCCACCGCGGCGCCGACTGGGGCCCGATGCTGACCGCCGCCGGCTTCACCGTCGAGGACGAACGCACCATCGCCGTGAACATCGAGGGCGACCGCAACGAAGCGATCGGCCGCTACGCCCTCGGCATCCTGCAGCGCATCCGCAGCGTCATCGCCGACAGGCTCTCCCCCGAGGACCTCACCGCGCTCGACCGGCTCCTCGACACCACCGGCCCGCACAGCATCCTGCGCCGCGGCGACCTGACGGTACGCACCGAACGCAGCGTCTGGGCCACCCGCCGCGCCTGACCCCTGACACGGGTTGCCACGTCCGGCGCGGGCACGCGGAACCAGGCCGTCACGTCCGCGTGACACAAGGGGCATTCTCACAAATGACCATCTGTGCGAGTTCTGCGAGAGCCCCGGAACGTGATCCGTTTCCGCAGGGCGCGATTCGCAGAACGGTGACCGACCGGCCGGTCACCCGGTCCCCCGGGTCACGCCCTCATCCGACCACCCTCGTCACCGCCGTGGCAGCCGTCACCCGGCAGCCGTCAGCCGTCAGCCGGCGAAGGCCGGCTGCGCCAGCCCGGCCCCCGCGCCCGGCAGCACCAGCAGCGAGCCGGCCAGCGGCTCGGCGCCCGGGTCCGTACCGATGCGGGCCGAGCTGACGTACAGGTCCGTCAGGTCCGCGCCGCCGAACGCGCAGGCGGTGGGACGGGAGACCGGCAGCTCGACGGTGCGGTCGAGCCGGCCGTCGGGGGTGTAGCGGCGGAGCGCGCCGCCGTCCCAGAGGGCGACCCACACGCAGCCGTCCGCATCCACCGTCAGACCGTCCGGGAAGCCCGCACCGTCCTCGATCCCGGCCAGCGGACGGCGGTCCGTCACCTCGCCGTCCGCCCAGCGGAACACGTCGATCCGGCGGGTCGGGGTGTCGATGTAGTACATCAGGGTGCCGTCCGGGCTCCACCCGGTGCCGTTGCTGACCGTCACGTCAGGCAGTACGGTCACCGCTTCGCCGCCGGGCCCGATCCGGGTCAGTGTCCCCCCACCGGGCTTCTCCGCGTAGCTCATCGTGCCCGCCCACAGCGTGCCGTCCGGGGCCACCGCCGCGTCGTTCCCTCGGCGTCCGGCCACCGGCTCGCGCACCAGCCACCGGAACGCCCCGTCCGCATCGTAGAGCCCGATCCCGTCCCGCAGGTTGACGGCGAGCCCGCCGTTCGCGCGCGGCTTCGCCGCACCGACGTGCTGCTCGGTCGGCAGCACGCTCCGCCGCCCGGACCCCGGGTCGAACAGGTGCACGCGGGAGGACAGGATGTCCACCCAGATCAGGCGCTGCTCCACCGAGTCCCAGGTCGGGCCCTCCCCGAGCGCAGCGTCCGCCTTGACCGCGGTGTCCAGGTACTGCGTGTGCCGCTTCATGCGTATGACGTCCCGTCCCTCACGCCGGGCCCCAACAGCCCGGTCCCTGCCGCGCGGACTCACCGCGCGCATGTCTTCGCCCCCGGCGTCCGCCGGCCCGGCGCACCCCGGGGGCCGCACCGCGCCGGAGCGCACCGCCCCGCCGGGAGCGGCGTCGCGGCAGGTCAGCCGCGCCGCCGATAACCGAGGCGCTCGGACAGCCGGTCCGCTCCGTCCGCGGCCAGCGCCGCCAGTTCCTCCCGGCGCTCCTCGCTCCACCGGATCATCGGCACCGAGACGCTCAGCGCCGCCACCACACGCCCCTGTCGGTCCCGCACGGGTGCGGCGACACAGCTGACGTCCGGGTTCGACTCCTGGCTCTCATGGGCGATCCCGTGCTCCCGGATCTCCGCCAGCTCCCGTCGCAGCCCTTCCACCGAGGTCAGCGAGTTCGCCGTCATGGCGGGCAGCGGGCCCTCGGGCAACCGAGCGTCGAGCTCCTCGGGCGGCAGCGCAGCGAGCAGCATCTTGCCGACCGCCGTGCAGTGCGCGGGCAGCCGACGGCCCGCGGCCGACACCATCCGCACCGCGTGCGTGCTGTCGACCTTCGCGATGTAGATGACGTCCAGGTGCTCCAGCAAAGCCACGTGCACCGTCTCGCCGCACGCCTCGGCAACCGACCGGGCCACCTGCTGGCCCTCCGCGGCGATGTCCAGCTGCTCGGCGTAGCGGCTGCCCAGCTGGTACGTGCGGACCCCGAGCCGGTACCTGCCGGGCCGGTCCGGGACCGGCACCAGGTACGAGCGGGCGGCGAGCGTGGTGATCAGCTCGTGGACCGTGGTGCGCGGCAGCTGAAGCCGGCGGGTGATCTCGGGAGCCGAGTGGGTTCCGTCCCCTTCAAGGAACAGCTCGAGGATGTCCAAAGCCCGGCTCACCGCCGGAACCTGCCGCCCCATGCTCCTCGCGCCTCCCCCGGCCGCCCACCGGCGGCTGACACGTCCGACTCTCCGGTCGCCTGCCGGAATATCGAACACACGCTAGCCCCTCACCGGCCGCAGGGGCAACGACCGAAGGCTACCGCCCCCGCGGCGGACGGCGCGGTGGGGCGGCGGCCGGGACATACCCGGCCGCCGCCCCACCGCTCACGCGCTCACACGCGCCGCTCCGCGCCGGTCAGCTGCTGCTTCCCCAGTCGTCGTCCATCGGGGTGCGATTGCCCTGGACCGAACGCAGCTTCTCCACTACCGGGCCCGGCAGCCGGTCACCCGCCCGTTCGTTGACCATGCCCGCCGCCCTGGCCGCGGCCTGGCGTCCGTTCTGCGCCGCGGACTCCATCGTGTTCCGCACCGCCGGGTTGCCCATGAACCGCTGCGCGGCTCCCGACAGCTGCTCGTAGCGCTCGCGACCGGCCTTGGCGCCGAGCACGTAGCCCACTGCCGCTCCCGCCATGAACATGAGCCTCTTCCGCATGGATGTTTCCTTCCCTCGCGGGCCTGTGGTGGTTGGCACGGCGCTCTCACACCGCAGACACCCGGGAACCCCGGATACCGATTTCAATGCACAGCCTCACATGCGCTAATGTATGGGTCGCAGCGAGGGAACGCCCCCGGATTCCGGGTGGGGGCCCGAGCGGCGCAGTCCCCTGTAGCTCAATCGGCAGAGCAGCCGGCTGTTAACCGGCAGGTTACTGGTTCGAATCCAGTCGGGGGAGCATCACTCGAAGGGCCCCTACGGGGCCCTTCGGCACGTTCAGGGCTTCACCGCCCGCACGAAGGGAACCCTTCACCCTGTGCCCGTAGTTGTGGATCATGTGAGGTACCGCCCGGGCCGGGCGGCACATCGTATGAACAGCTATGCTGCGGCAGACGGCGCGTACACATGTACGCGGCACGCCGCTACGGGGCGGTAGCTCAGCCGGTTAGAGCAACGGACTCATAATCCGTCGGCCGTGGGTTCGAGTCCCACCCGCCCCACCCAGCGCCCCCAGACAGAATTGCTCTGACCTGGGGAAACGCTGTACCCGGGGGCATTGTGCGTATCGAAGACGAGCCCTGAACGGCTTTGACCTGAGGCTTTGTGACGAAGCCCCCGTAAGAGCGTCGCGGGACGGTCCCACGGCCGTTGAGGGACGTCGCACTCCACCCAACTCGCAACATCGGCGCGACATCGCCGCCTCCGCACCTGGTCTGCATCGGAGCTGCCGCCGCGAATGTTGGTGATGTATCATGCTTATGTACATCATGGACTTGTCGTGAGGGGTGGCTGGTATGTCTGTGACCCAGGTCGATCTCGATGACGAGGCGCTGGCCGAGGCGATGCGGCTCATGGGCGCGTCGACGAAGAAGGAGACGGTCAACGGAGCTCTGCGGGACTACGTGGCGCGCATCAAGCGACTGGAGGCTGCCGAGAAGCTGGCCGCGCGGGGCGAGCGGGGCGAGTTCGAGGCCGCGGCTGCGGCGCATGCAGCTGCCAAGCGTGCTCGGCGGGCAGCCTTCGAGTGATCACGTACCTCCTCGACACGTCCGCCCTGTGGCATCTCTTCCGTACGCCGGGCGCGCTGCGGCCGTGGGAAGGGCACATCGCTGCTGGCGTGTTCCATGTCTGCGAGCCCACGAGGGCGGAGTTCCTCTACTCGGCCACAAGCCCGGCCCATCGGGACGAGTTGGCCGAAGAGCTGGATGATCTCTGCCATCTCTCGCCGGTTCCCAAAAGCGCATGGCGCTGGGTCGAAACCGCGCAGTACAGGCTTACCCAGCGAGCACAGCACCGCGCCGCCGGAGCCATCGACCTCTTGGTATGTGCGACAGCGGTCCATCACGGGCACACGGTGCTTCACGTGGACAACGACTTCGCCACGGTGGAGGCGGTCCTCAAGGAAGTGCAGCAGCGAGACGTACGCGCCTGACCGCTGCTCGCCAGTGATCTTCGCAGGAAGTCCTGGCCGGGATGTTGCCGGGGCGCGCCGAACGAGTGCCGCCCACCTGGACGAGTACGAGGCTCGCCGCTGCCCAGGCCGGTACCGACACGTCACCCTGTTCCTACTCGGCGATGCCTTCTCACTGCCATGGCCGCGCCGCCCACTCGGGCCGGCTGCTGGGGCGATCGGGCTCATGGTGGGGACCCGTCACTTCTCCCAGCAGGCAGCCTCCTCGTCGGCGACACGATCGTCGACCGCCCCGGTCTCCGGGCACCCGTCCTGCCCGCCCAGCCAGATCCCATCGCCCGGACACGGCTGGGCGAGCACCCGACGCAGCGTCCGAGGAGCAGCATCTCTGTACGACCCGGCTCGGCCATGGCTGCCAGGACTTCATCGGGTCCCAGGAAGTGACCGGCTAACCCGTCTCCGTCCACGCCTCGCAGCCATCGGTCTGAAATGCCGCGTCGGACGGAGCAATGGTGACCGTGGTGGGGCCCTGCACGTTGCCGTTGGCGATGATGTCGTCGAACTCCCCTGTGGTGCTGCTGAGGCGGGCCCAATAACAGTTGGGGAGGGCACTGTCTGCTGGGCCTGAGGTCCGGTACGTCCCTGGCTCGATGTCCACGCCTACGACGAACACTCCGTCGCCGGGGATGTCCCGCTCCGGCTCCGGTGTCACCGTCTCAGTGGCTGTAGCCGTGGTGGTGGCCGTCGCCGTAGCCGTGGCGGTGGCGGTGGCCGTGGCGGTCTCAGTCGCTGTCACGGTGGGCGGGGCCGTCTCGGTCACCGTAGACGTAACGGTCGACGTTGGTGCTGCTTCGCGTTCAGGGTCAGTGTTTCCAGCAGTGCTGAAGACGAGGCCAAGCATCAGGCCGCCGGCGCCGACGCCGGCGTGTGTGAGTACAGATTTCCTCGACGGTGCAGACGGGCGGGACGGCTTCTCCGGTCGAGGGCCCCACTGCGGGGCTGGCTGCGGAGGGCTCATGCTCCCATGGTGGGCTCAACGGGAGGCCGTCCGTCCGTGAAGGACCAGCAGACCTCGCAGTCTCACCTGCGCGGGTGAAGCCCTCGCAAGCTGTGCGGCACAGCGGCGTCAGAGGTTCCGGACGGGCTTGTGGGTGTGCGACTCGATGTCCTTCGCGGCGCTGTGCAGCAACTGGTGGGCCAGGTCGGACAAGGCCCGCGCGCAGGCCAGTTCGTCCCCGATCGCGGGGTCGTTCTCATCGGCGGGGTTGAGCCGAGCGGTGCCCTCGCCGATCAGCTCCTTGCTGTCCTTGCCCGAGAGCCGGGCCTCGGCCTTGGTTTCGCGGTCCACCTCATTGATGGTGACCTGGAGATTCCACGTCTTGGTAGGCATGGCAAACAACCCTTCGCGGCGAGAACGAACACCCCGATTGTGCACATACCGGCACGATCCCTCTCGGACACTCACCCGTACAGGGACGTGGCGCGCGCGACCAGCGGCGCGGTCATCGCTTCCTTTGCGACGATGAGCGGGTGACCTCGACCGAAGCAGCAGCAGACGCCCTGCAGGACCATGCCGCCCTGTGGAGCACGAGAGAGATCCGCTCCCACGCTGTCGTCCATGCCGCCTGCGAGGCGCTCGTCGCCGGACTCGACAGCCCCGGCCTCCGGGCCCTGGCCGCCTGCACGCGCGCCGACGCGGACTACGACGTCCCCACGCTGCTCCCCGAAGCGCTCAGCGAGCTGGGCCTGACCTTCTTTCCCGTCGGCAGCGACGCAGGGCGGGAAGCCGCTGCCCAAGCACTCGCCCGCCGCATGCTCGCCGACGGGCTGACCGCCCGGGAGTTCGCCTCCCGCATCCATGAGCTGCATGGACGTGAGTCGCGCTGGGCTGAGCGGCTCGCCGAGCTCGATGACGAGTACGGCATCCTCGAGTGCGGCTGCGCCGACGGACCCACGACCCAGGTCGATGCCGAGGTCAGGGCCGAGGCCCGCCGCCTCGCCGCCCGCCCCCGCAGGCCGGCCGAACACCGGGACCCTCGGAGCTGAAGCCCACGGCCGGAGACGTCCGTTCTCCGCGCACTGCGCGGCAGGGCCCGCTTGCGTGGGGCCCCGCCGCGGGTGCTGCCGGGCGCGGAGGCTCAACTGCCGTCGCGCTCCTCCGCCACCACCTGCTGGCGCAGCTCGACCAGCGCGCGCAGAGCCTGGCTGTACATCAGGATGCTCTTCTCGCTGTGCGTGTTGACGGCCGTCCTGACCTCGTTGAACGTCCTGGCGATGACCTCGTCCAGCTCGTCCCTGTCGATGCCGTTCATGCTGCTCCTTTCGGTAGTGGCGGCGGGCCCCTTGTGCCGTGCCACCGTGCGCGGTTGTGACGGTACGCGGGTCACCCGCATGACTGACCCGCGAAGTCCCGGGTACCCGGTGCGTCGTTCAGCGTGAAAGCCATCGGCCCGGGAGGCGGATGACAGGACCGCAGCAGACAACGACCGCCGTGCAGCGAGCAGTCACTCAAGGAGGCACCGTGTCGCACATCGAGGAATCCGTGGAAGTCGACGTCCCGGTCAGCACCGCCTACAACCAGTGGACCCAGTTCGAGGACTTCCCCCACTTCATGGACGGAGTCGAGCGGGTCGACCAGCTGACGCCGACCAGCACCCACTGGGTGACCAAAATCGCGGGCGCGGAGCGCGAGTTCGACGCGGAGATCACCCAGCAGCTGCGTGACGAGCGCATCGCGTGGACCAGCGTGAGCGGCCCCAAGCAGGCCGGTGTGGTGACCTTCCACCGCCTGGACGAGCAGCGTTCCAAGGTCATGCTGCAACTGGAGTACGCGCCCGAGAACTTCACCGAAGCCGTCGGCGACAAGATGGGTTTCGTGGGCCGCAAGGCCAAGGGCGACCTGGAGCGCTTCAAGAAGTTCATCGAGGACCGTGCGGTGGAGACCGGGGCGTGGCGCGGTGAGGTCTGAGCGGGGGGCCGCCCCGGCCCTGGCCGTTCCCTCTCCCGGGCCTGCCCGGTCCGTGCAGGCCCCCCGCAGGCGGCCCGCCGGGGGCCGTCGGCCCGCGACCCCCGGCCCCCGCCCCGTCCGCCCGTCCCGGCCCCGGCAGATGCCGGGGCCGGGACGGGCGGCGGCCGTCCGGAAGTGCGCAGCCGGCCGGCGCTGAGAAGACCGGTCACCACCGGGCGGCAGGCAGCACCCGGTCGTCGTGGTCGAAGAACGCCTGGTTCACCCGGGCGTTGCCGGAGGACGGATCGGCCGGGTCCCGGCCGTTACCCGGCGTGGCCGGCTCCCAGTAGAAGATGCCCAAGCCCCGGCCGCCGGGGACGGAGACGACCACGCGCCGAAGTCGCGCATCCACCTGCGCTGCCCCTGCGGCGTGGCCGGGTAGCCGGACACCAGCAAGTACGTTGCTATGACGTGGCGTGATACGGGCGGCCGGACGGGGTCCGGGTCGCCCCCGCCGGGTCAGTGCTCCAGGGCCACCACCCGCACGGCCCCGGCCGGGACGACGAGCGGGCCGCCGGTGGTCTCTCCGGTGAGCAGCTCGGTGCCCGGCGCGGGCAGAGGGATCTTGGCGTCGGTGTCGGCGTGGTTGATGGCGAACAGGTACTCGCCCCGCTCACCGGAGCGGCGCACCAGTTCCAGGTCGTGCGGCAGGTGGTCGCGGCCGGGCAGGCCCGCGTCCGCGCTCGCGGCGGCCAGCACGGTGTCGAGGCCGGACGTGCCGAGGCGGGCCGACACGTACCAGGCGGTGCCCTCGCCCAGCCGGTGCCGGGTGATGGCGGGCCGCCCGGCCGCCGGGCCGTCGGCGTAGAGCCAGACCGGCTCCGCGCCGCGCGCGGTCACGGTCTCCGCCCAGGTGTCGGCGGTCAGCTCGGCACCGTCCGGGCCGGTCAGCCGCACCGACTCCCCCGACCGCAGCGGCTGGAACTCCTCGACGGTCAGGCCGAGCAGTTCCCGCAGCACCCCCGGGTGCGGGCCGGGGTGCACGGCGTCGTACGCGTCGACGATGCCGGAGAAGTACGAGACCACCACCGTGCCGCCGGCCTCGGCGAAGGCGCGCAGGTTGGCGCCGGCCGCGGCGGTGGCCAGGTAGAGCGCGGGCACCACGACCAGCGGGTAGCCGGTGAGGTCGCCCTCGGGGTGGACGAAGTCGACGGTGAGGTGGCGGTCGAAGAGCGCGGCGTAGTGGGCCTCGGCACGCTCCCTGGCGTCCAGGTCCTCGCTGGGACGCCACTCCAGCTTCTGCGCCCACCAGGACTCCCAGTCCCAGACGACGGCGGCATCGGCCACCGTGCGGGTCCCCCGGACGGGCGCCAGGGCTTCCAGACCCCGGCCGAGCTCCGTCACCTCCCGCCAGATCCGGCTGTCGGTACCGGCGTGCGGGAGCATCGCGGAGTGGAACTTCTCGGCACCGGCCCGGGAGGCCCGCCACTGGAAGAACATCGCGCCCTCGGAGCCCCGGGCGACGTGCGCCAGGCTGTTGCGGGCCATCTCCCCGGGCCGCTTGGCGATGCCGCGCGGCTGCCAGTTCACGCCGCTGGTGGAGTGCTCCAGCAGCAGCCAGGGACGGCCGCCGGCCACCGAACGGGTCAGGTCGGCGGCCATCGACAGGTTGACGTGATTGCGGTCGTCCTCGGCCACCAGGTAGTGGTCGTTGGTGACGATGTCCACCTCACGGCCCCACTTCCAGTAGTCGATCGTGTCGCACTGGGTGGGCGAGACCATGAAGTTGGTGGTGACGGGCACGCCCGGCGACAGCGCGTGCAGCAGGTCGCGTTCCCGCCGGAAGTTCTCCAGCGCGCTGTCGTCGGCGAAGCGCGCGAAGTCCAGGCGCTGCGCCGGGTTGGCGGTGGTCGGGGTGAGGCGGGGTGGCTGGATCTCCTCCCAGTCGCCGTACGCCTGACCCCAGAACGCGGTGCCCCAGGCCTCGTTGAGACGGTCCAGGGTCCCGTGGCGGGCGTGCAGCCAGCGGCGGAAGTGGGCGGCCGAGGTCTCGCAGTAGCACTCCAGGACCGGCACCCCGTACTCGTTGTGCACGTGCCACATGGCCAGCGCCGGGTGGCCGGCGTAGCGCTCGGCGAGCGCGCGGGTGATGCGGGCGGCGGCCTCCTGGTAGGCGGGCGAGCTGTGGCAGATCGCGCCGCGGGAGCCGAACTCCCAGCGCACGCCCTCCCGGCTGACCGGCAGCGCCTCGGGGTGGGCGCGGTAGAACCAGGCGGGCGGCACCACGGTGGGAGTGGCGAGATCGACGCGGATGCCCGCCTCGTGCAGCATCGCGAGGATCCGGTCCAGCCAGCCGAAGTCGTACTCCCCGTCGCGGGGCTCCAGCCGGGCCCAGGAGAAGATCCCGACGCTGACCATGGTGACGCCGGCCTCGCGCATCAGCGCGACGTCCTCGCTCCAGACCTCCTCCGGCCACTGCTCCGGGTTGTAGTCCCCGCCGTAGGCGAGTCGGTGCAGTCCGCGGGGGGCGGGGCTGGGGGCGGCAGGGTGCATCGACGGGCTCCTGTAAGGGTTTCGCCGTCCGGCCGGTGGCCTGGCGGGGGCGGAAGGTTCTCGGTGGGACGGCCGTGGGGCGGCACCGTGGTCGCGGTGAGCTCTCACGAGCTCGGCGGCGCCTGTTGAATCGATCACGCTGTGCACGTGCACGGTCCGGTCAGCTCCACGGAAAACAAGATAACCGCACAGACACAACCATTGACAAGTGTCGGCACTGTTTCTCTACTGTGAGCGCTCAGCGGAAACCGTGAACGTTCACAGCTTCCCTCCCACACCCCCTTGCCCCGCTGTGCCTGCCTCCTCGCAGCACCCGGCCCCCGTCACCACCCAGCCCACCCCGTCCACCTCGTACCCCCCGTCCACCTCGTACGCCCCGTCCGCCCGTCCCGGCCGCCGTGGGCGGCACCAAGGAGAACCCCTATGAAGCACCGCACCGTCGCGGTCTGCCTCGCCGCCACCCTGTCGGCCGCCACCCTCGCCGCCTGCGGCTCCGACGACTCCGGTTCAGGTTCCGGCTCCGGCGGGTCCGGGAGCTCCGGACCCGTGGAGCTCGAGTACTGGGCCTGGGCGCCCGGCCTGGAGGAAACCGCACAGATCTGGAACGACGCGAACCCTGACATCCAGGTCGTCGTCAAGGAACAGGCCAGCGGCGAGGACCTCCTCACCAAGATCATCACGGCCTCGAAGGCCGGCCAGGCCCCCGACCTCATCCAGGCCGAGTACCAGGCCCTCCCCACCCTGGTCAGCAACGACGTGCTCGCCGACATATCCGGCGACACCGACATCGAGGAGGAGTTCGCCCCCGGCCTCTGGTCCCAGGTCACCCTCGGCGGCGACGCCCTCTACGCCGTCCCCCAGGACTCCGGCCCTCTGATGTTCTACTACCGCCACGACCTCTTCGAGGAGTACGGCCTCACCGTCCCCACCACCTGGGACGAGTTCGCCGACACCGCCCGCGACCTGCGCTCCCAGGAGCCCGGGAAGTACCTCACCACCTTCTCCTCCAGCGACCCCGGTCTCTTCTCCGGCCTCGCCCAGCAGGCCGGCGCCCAGTGGTGGACCATCGAGGGCGAAACCTGGAACGTCGCGATCGACGACGAACCCACCCGGCGCGTCGCCGAGTTCTGGGGCGACCTGGTCGCCGAGGACGCCATCAGCAACGAACCCATGTACACCCCCGCCTGGAACCAGGCGCTCAACACCGGCGAACAGATCGCCTGGGTCAGCGCCGTCTGGGCACCCGGAGTCTTCGCCGGCAACGCCGCCGACACCGCCGGCCTGTGGACCATGGCCCCGCTCCCCCAGTGGGAGGAAGGCGCCGACGTCACCGGCAGCTGGGGCGGCTCCACCACCGCCGTCACCAACGACTCCCGCCACCGGGAAGCCGCCGCCGCCTTCGCCTCCTGGCTCAACACCGACGCCGAAGCCCTGAACAGCCTCGTCCGCAACGGCGGCATCTACCCCGCCGCCACCTCCGCGCAGACCGGCGACGCACTCTCCGAAGCACCCGAATTCTTCGCCCACCAGGAAGACTTCTACCCGCTCGCCTCCGACATCTCCGAAGGCACCGCACCCGCCGCCTGGGGCCCCAACGTCAACGTCACCTACAGCGTCTTCAACGACGCCTTCGGCGAGGCAGCCGAATCCCGCTCCGGCTTCCCCGCCGCAGTGACCGCCATGCAGCGCGCCACCGTCGACGACATGACCCAGCACGGCTTCCAGGTCGCCGAATGACCAGCACCACCCCCGTCCCACCCGCCGCGCCCCGGACCGCACACCCCCGGGGCGCGGCGCCCGGGACCGCAACCGCCCCCGCCCCCGGCAGCCGCCGCACCCCACGACACACCCCCTACCTCTTCCTCCTCCCCGCCCTCGTCCTCTTCCTCGCCTTCTTCGCCCTCCCCATCGGCTACGCCCTCCACCTCTCCCTGCGCAGGACCGAAATCCAGGGCCTCGGCCTGGGCTCCGGCGCCCGCCAGGAAGTATGGGCCGGCCTCACCAACTACACCCAGGCCCTCACCGACCCCGAACTCACCGCAGGCGCCCTGCGCGTCCTCGGCTACGGCATGATCGTCGTCCCCGTCATGCTCGGCCTGGCCCTCGTCTTCGCCCTCATGCTGGACGCCGACCGCGTCCGCGCCCGCGCCTTCTCCCGCCTGACGATCTTCCTCCCCTACGCCGTACCCGGCGTCATCGCCGCCCTGCTCTGGGGCTTCCTCTACCTCCCCTCCGTCAGCCCTCTTCACCACCTGCTCGGACAACTCGGCCTCCCCCAGCCCGACCTCCTCAGCGGCGGCCCGCTCTTCCTCGCCCTCGCCAACATCGCCGTCTGGGGCGGCACCGGCTTCAACATGATCGTCATCTACACCGCACTGCGCGCCATCCCACCCGAAATCTACGAAGCCGCCCGGCTCGACGGCTGCTCCCAACGGCAGATCGCCTTCCGCATCAAGATCCCCATGGTGATGCCCTCCCTCGTGCTCACCTTCTTCTTCTCCGTGATCGCCACCCTCCAGGTGTTCAACGAACCCACCACCCTGCGCCCCCTGACCAACAGCCTCTCCACCACCTGGAGCCCGCTGATGAAGGTCTACGAGGACGCCTTTGTCCGCGGCAACCTCCACGCCGCCTCCGCCACCGCCGTGATCATCGCCGTGGTCACCCTCGTGGTGTCCTTCGGCTTCCTCAAGCTCGTCAACTCCCGCAGCCAGTGGAACGACCGGCCCAGCGGGCGAGCGACCTCCCGCCGAAAGAAGGCCACGCGATGACCACCGCCGCAACCGCCCCCGGCGGAACCGTCGCCGCACCGCCCGGCAACCGCCCCGCCACTCCCCACCGGCCCGGACGCCCCGGCGGACGGCCCCGCCGCACCGCCTGGGCACCCACCACCGTCCTCGTCCTCGGGGCCCTCTACTGCCTCGTCCCGGTCGCCTGGGTGTTCGTCGCCGCAACGAAAACCGGCGCGGAACTCTTCTCCACGTTCACCTTCCTGCCCGGCACCGGCTTCACCGACAACCTCGCCGAACTGCACGCCTACCGCAACGGCGTCTACTGGCTGTGGATGGCCAACTCCGCGCTCTACGCGGGCGTCGGCGCACTCCTGTCCACCGCGGTCTCCGCCCTCAGCGGATACGCCCTGGCCATGTACCGGTTCCGCGGCCGGGAAGCCATCTTCAGCACCCTCCTCGCCGGCGTCCTCATGCCCCCGGTCATCCTCGCCGTCCCCCAGTACCTGCTGCTCGCCGAAGCCGGACTCGCCGGCAGCCGGCTCTCCGCCCTGCTGCCCGTGATCCTCTCCCCCTTCGGCATCTACCTCGCCCGCATCTACGCCGCCGCGGCCGTCCCCCGCGACGTCGTCGAATCCGGCCGCATCGACGGCGGCGGCGAATGGCGGATCTTCCGCACCCTCGCCCTGCCCATGATGCTCCCCGGCCTGGTGACCATCTTCCTGTTCCAGTTCGTCGCCATCTGGAACAACTTCCTGCTCCCCTACATCATGCTCAGCGACGACGAGAAGTTCCCCCTCACCCTCGGCCTCTTCACCCTCCTCAACCAGGGCGCCACCGCCCCCGCCCTCTACACCCTGGTCATCACCGGAGCCCTGCTGGCCGTCGTACCACTCATCCTCCTCTTCCTGAGCATCCAGCGCTTCTGGAGCCTGGACCTGCTGTCCGGAGCCGTAAAGTCATGACCATGAGCAACCCCGTGCGGCGCCGACGGCCGACGATCCACGACGTCGCACGGGTGGCAGGCGTCTCACGGGGCACCGTCTCCCGCGTCCTCCAGGGCGGGCACCACGTCAGCCCCGCCGCCGCCGAAGCAGTCAACTCCGCCATCCGGCAAACCGGGTACGAAGTCAACCGGCACGCACGCAGCCTCATCACGGGCCGCTCCGGATCCGCCGCCTTCCTCCTCACCGAACCACAGGAAAAGTTCTTCGAGGACCCCAACTTCAACGTCCTGTTGCGCGGCTGCACCCAGGCCCTCGCCGCCCACGACATCCCCCTGCTGCTGATGATCGCCGGCTCCCGCGACGAACAACGCCGCATCACCCGCTACATCTCCGCAGGTCACGTGGACGGCGTCTTGCTCGTCTCCAGCCACACCGGAAACCCCGTCGCCGCCCAACTCGCCCGCGCCGACATACCCGTGGTGGCCTGCGGCAAGCCGATGGCCCCCGCCTCCGGCCTCGCCCACGTCGCCGCCGACGACCGGGACGGCGCCCAGCGCATGGTCCGGCACCTCCTGTCCCTCGGACGCCGCCGCATCGCCACCGTCACCGGCCCCCTGGACACCCCCGGCGGCGTCGACCGCCTCGCCGGCTACCGCGACGTCCTCACCGAAGCCGGACTGCCCCCCGACGACACCCTCATCGCCACCGGCGACTACAGCCGCGACAGCGGCGCCACCGCCACCCGCGAACTGCTCACCCGCCGCCCCGACCTCGACGCCCTCTTCGTCGCCTCCGACCTCATGGCCCACGGCGCACTCGCCGCCCTCGAACAGGCCGGCCGCCGCATCCCCGAGGACGTCGCCGTCGGCGGCTTCGACGACTCCACCGCCGCCCTCGCCGCCCGCCCCGCCCTCACCACCATCCGCCAGCCCTGGGACCGCATCAGCCACGAAATGGTCCGCGTGCTGCTCGCCCAGATCGGCGGCGAGGCCACCTCCGCCGTCATCCTCCCCACTGAACTCATCACCCGCGAATCCGCCTGACCCCCACCGCCGCGGGCGCCGCGCCCACCCGGTGCCCGCGCCCGGGGCGCGCGCACCGGTGCCCGCCCGGCCCCGCCTCGTCGGTCAGCAACTCCCGCGTGGCGCATTTCCACGTCGAATCGACCCTTTCTCACGTGGAAACGCGCCCGCTGCTGCACCACCCCCACATGCACATGGGGACACGACCGCTGCCGATGCACCACATCGCCCTCGGCGACATGCAGGGACCATCCCCGCATGCGCGGGGAGCACAGGAGGGCGGCGGCTCGCCAGGCCGGGTCGGGGGGACCATCCCCGCACGCGGGGAGCACGCGTTGGCCGGTCTGCTGGGTGCGGCGTGACAGGGACCATCCCCGCATGCGCGGGGAGCACGACGGTGACGGCCTGGCGCGGCTCGCCGGCCTGGGACCATCCCCGCATGCGCGGGGAGCACCTGTGGAGAAGTCTCGCAATCTCATACCCCCCGGGACCATCCCCGCATGCGCGGGGAGCACGAAAGGCTGTATGCGCGCTCTCTCGACACGGAGGGACCATCCCCGCATGCGCGGGGAGCACTGGGGTCCACAGATGGGTTCCAATCTCTCTGTGGGACCATCCCCGCATGCGCGGGGAGCACATCGTCCCCGTCTCGATGCGAGAGACGGTCTTTGGACCATCCCCGCATGCGCGGGGAGCACAGGCTGCCGGTCTCGATCCGAAGGTCTGGGGTGGGACCATCCCCGCATGCGCGGGGAGCACTACCGGGTCGATGACTTGCGCCGCTAGCGGCGGGGACCATCCCCGCATGCGCGGGGAGCACAAGGCAGGTCGGGTTCTCCCAGGTCAGCCCCGGGGACCATCCCCGCATGCGCGGGGAGCACCGGCCCTTCGAGCCGTCCTTGGAGCGCTGCCAGGGACCATCCCCGCATGCGCGGGGAGCACCAGCATCCGGCGGCCGAGCGGCACGACCACCGGGGACCATCCCCGCATGCGCGGGGAGCACGCGAGGACGCCCGTCAGTGGCCGGATCTCCCCGGGACCATCCCCGCATGCGCGGGGAGCACTTCCCTTCGGTCCATACCCGCATGCGCGGGTGGGGACCATCCCCGCATGCGCGGGGAGCACACGTCTTGCGGAGACCAGCGGACGGCACATCGGGGACCATCCCCGCATGCGCGGGGAGCACTCGAGGAGGTGGAGGCCGAGCTGCGGCCGGCCGGGACCATCCCCGCATGCGCGGGGAGCACCCTCCCCGGTCCTACCGGGAGCTGGAGCAGCGGGGACCATCCCCGCATGCGCGGGGAGCACCAGCTGACCGAGCGCATGGTCCCGGTGGAGAAGGGACCATCCCCGCATGCGCGGGGAGCACTCCGCCTGCTCCTGGGCGGCCTTGGTGCGGTAGGGACCATCCCCGCATGCGCGGGGAGCACTGGCCGCTCATGGACAAGGGCCAGGCCGACGTGGGACCATCCCCGCATGCGCGGGGAGCACACTTGCTGACCTGCGGGTTTATCAGCGGCAGAGGCCAGTTTCCTTCACTTGTTGAGATTCGGACATTTCAACCAAGGCTGCTCTCCTCCTACCGATTGCCGAAGCGGCGGCGCTTCGATGCCTTGCTCCACCCCGGGCGGTCGACGGCCGGGGGCGCAGGCTGGGCGTGCGGGCGGCGGATGAGGGTCAGGCCCTCGTGGTCGACGGGCAGCCACTTGTGATCGTAGGTCTCGAAAGTGAAGCCCTGCTCGTTGTCCGTGTTGTACGCCAGCAAGGCACGGCCGTTGCCCGCGTATTCCTTCACCTCCGCCCAGAGCGCCTCGCGGATGCGTGCGGAGGGGCCTCCGATGAAGACGCCGGGTGAGATCTCCAGCAGCCAGCGGGTGAGAAACCCCCGGAGCCCTACCGGGCAGCGGGTGAGCACGATGACGGTCACCAGATCACGCCGTGCGCGTAGTTGCGGCCGGACTCGACGTCGGTACCCCGGTCGGACTGCAGGGTCACGCGGTCGGTGTCCTCCGCCCCCGTCCCCGGGGACGCGCCGTCCGGGAGCAGCAGGTGCTTGATGTCGCTGACGCAACGGTCCAGCAGTCCGCCGGCGTTGACCTGGTCGCGCACCGCACGCCTGGTGCGTGCGCCGACATCCTCGGGGCCTTCGGCTGCCGCGTCGAAGGCGATCGGGATGCCCAGTTCGGTCTTGTACAGGTCGGCCACGTCGAGGGCGAAGGCCAGTTCGTGGCCTGAGTGGACGAAGCCGAGTCCGGGTGCGCAGCCGAGTGCGGCGATGACGGCCTGGGCGATGCCGTAGAGGCACTGGGCGGCTGCGGTGACGCCCTGGTTGGCCGCGTCCCCCGAGCTGAAGTCGCCGGGGACGTAGTGGCGTCCGCGCCAGGTGAGGCCGACGCGTGCGGCTTCCCTGCGGTAGCAGTCCTTGACCCGGGTGCCCTCCATGCCGAGGAGCTGTTGCCGGGTGCAGCCGGCCGGGTCCTCGTCGGGGAAGCGCATCCGGTACATGGCGCGGGCGACGTCCAGCCGTTGCCGGCGGTTGGCCCATCGCTCCGCCTGGGCTTCGACGAGGGTGGCGGAGCGGCTGAGCGACCGGCCGCCGGCGTAGAAGCGGACGCCGTGCTCCCCCACCCACACGACGCCGGCGCCGCTTTCGCCGAGAACGCTCATCGCCTGGTGGGTGATGCGGGTGCCCGGGCCGAGGAGCAGAGTGCCGATGGTGGCCGAGGGGATGTGGGTGACGCCTTCGCCGTCCTCGGCGGTGATGGCGTTGGCGTCGCGGTGGACGGTGCACCGCTCCAGGTAGACGAAGGACAGCCGGTCGCCGACGCGGGTGAGCTGGCGTGGTGAGGAGGTGCGGCGGGTGCTGACCGTCGGCATGTCAGCTCACCGGGGCCAGGGTCATGAGGCCGCAGCCGTATGCCTTGGCACGGCCCAGCCCGGCGGTCAGGGTGCGGCGCAGTTTGTCGGCGTCGGTGACCCGCAGGCGTCCGTCGAAGGTGGCGGTGACGAGGGTGACGCGGCCGGCGCGGCCCCTGCCCTGCCCCGTTCGCCCGCTGCTCTCAGCCTGACCCGCAACGTCACCCTCGCTCCGGGAAGTGCCCCCGTCCTCGTCACGGTGGCGCTTGTCGAAGGAGCGGCTGCGGCGGTCGTGGACGATCAGTTCGTGGACGTCGTCGCGGGTACGGCGTTGCTCCTCCGGCTTCTCGACCACGCGGAAGCCCGCCTTCTCCTGGCGCTGGAGGAGCCAGGCCATCTGATGGGCCGGGGTGAGGTGTGCGGTGCGCTTGGTGGGTTCGCCGGGCTTGCGGCGGATGCTGTGCTCGGGGTTGGCGGTCAGTCGGAAGGCCCAGGTGCTGCCGGTGGTGAGGCGGGACAGGAAGGCGCTGTAGTCGTACGTCTGCCAGGTGGCTGTGGTGGGCCAGCCGGCCTGCTCGACCAGGTGAGTGAGGTCGGGTTTGTCCGGGCTGACGAGGTAGAGGAACACCTCCGCGCGGGCGTTGTGGTCGGTGCGCCACAGGACCCGCGGTGTGTCCGGGGCACCGGGGACCACGTCGGCGAAGGAGGACATGACTGCGGCGTGCAGGGCCTGCGGGGAGGACAGGAGCTTGCGGGCTCCCCCGCGTGCGGTGTTGAAGCGGAAGCGGGTGAGGTGCATCAGTCGCTCCCCAGGGCGGCGATCGGGTCGTGGTCGGGGGGTGCGGTTCTGCGGGGCTGCCCGGTGGGCACCTGAACGGTGCCGTACCGGACGGCCCGCAGGGCGTAGCTGCGGTGCCGGGGGTCGAAGCTGAGTGGCTGGTCGCGGAGGGTGCCGGCGGCGCCGTCACTGGGAGCGGCCTCGATGAGCGTCTCCAGTTCCATGGTGGGACGGCGGCGCTGCCTGCTCCGGTACCAGCCGGCCGCGCGCCACTCCTCCTGGGCGAGGGCCTCTTCGAGGTGGGCACCGGGGAGGAGGCGGAGGTCGATCCGCCGGGAGGGCGGGCAGGACCGGCGCCCCAGGTAGGGAAGGAAAACGGGCTTCCGCAGGGCTTCGAGCAGTCCGGCGAGCAGGTCGTGGTCACCTTCGACCACGGCGACGAAGACGGCGTCGGCCAGGTAGAAGCGTTCCGACAGCGGCATGGACTTGGCCGTGTCGAAGTGCCGGGCGGTCTGGTAGTCGCGAATGCGGGTGCCGGGCTGGTCGACTCGGACGCCGAAGCGCAGCGCTGCCAGGTCGGTGAGGTCGTCCGTGCGTTCCCGGCCCTGCGCGGCAGCCAGCATGCCGATGACGCCGCTCTTGGTGGGCGCGTGCTCGGTGGTTCGCCGTGCGAAGCGGGCGGTGGCCCCCCACGATTGCAGGGGGCCGGCGAGTTGCATGGTGAGCACACTCATTCGGTGGGCTCCTGGCGCCGCGTGACGGCTTCACCGACAGCGGAGACGAGCTTCTTCAAGGACACCTCCGTACCGAGGCCGGAAAGCTCTGCGGTGCTGTCCCCGGTCCGCAGTACCCAGGTGAGGACGCCGTCCTCCGCGTCGTACATGTTCTCGACGTCCGGGATGTAGCGGGCGAGCCGGTCGCACGCCTCCCGCAGGTTGCCGTTCCCCGCCATGGCGGGTGCGGGCTCTTCGAAGGCGCCGACGAAGCTGATGGGACGGTCGCCGCGGAGCTTGACGATCACCGCGTCCGGAAGGGTGTGGTTGGCGAAAGTGTTGCTCTTTCCGGTGGGCATCGAGGTGATGAAGCCCTGCACGAAGGCCTCGACGGCGCGCCGTACCGGCTCGGTGAGCGGTTCGTCTTCGCGCAGTCCCTGGCCGAGGTTCCGCCGCAGCAGATCCACGTCGAGGGCGGCGTAGCGGTAGAGGGTTGCGGAGTTGAACTCGATGGTGCCGATCATGCTCGCGCCCGGCTCCGCCCGGGTGTTCCGGTCGTCCACGGCGGTGTAGTAGTCCGATTCATTGTCCACCGCGTGCACGCTGAGCGCGTGGGCCACCTGCGCAGCGGCGTCGACGTTGATGTCCGCGTCGTCGGCGACCATCCGGCCGAAGAGGGCGATGTCGACCGAGTGCCGCGTATCGGCGGCCTTCTTCGCCCGGTCCTTGTTCGCCTTCTGCTTGTAGAACGCCTTCGGGTCTTCCTTGCTTTCGGCAGCGAGCTGCGCCAGGCCCTCGCGCTGCCGTTCGCTGAGGAACATCAGGTAAGAGGATTCGGGCGCGGGCTGCTTCTCACCGCTCTTCTTCGCCGCGTCCGCCTTGCGTTTGGGCGCCTCCACCGTGGAGCCAGTGGCCACGGACACCGTCACGGCGGCCAGGCTCAGCGCTTCCGAGGTGGTGATCGTCGGGTCGATCTCACGGATGCGGTCGACCAGCAGCTCCGCCACGCGCTTGGTACGGACACCCAGTTCGCTGGGGTCGAGCAGGCCGTCGAAAGCCAGCCGGGTGGCACGCTTCCATGACTGGCTGGAGACCCGTGCGCGCCGCACACCGCCGTAGACGGCGGTCTTGGGCGAGCCGGTGTCGTCGCGATTGAGGTTGCTCGGGGGGACGGTATGCAGCACGTGCAGGTCGAGGATGATGCGGCTCACTGGGCGTCCTTCTCGGTGGTGCCGTCGGTGGTGGTGTGGGTGGCGTCGGTGCGGTTGGCAGGGCCACCGGAGGCGGGCGTCCCGCTCGGCTCTGTGCCCTCGGCGGCTTTCGCCTGGTAGGCGTGGAAGCTACGCCCCCACGCCCGGCGTACGCGGCTCATGCCGCCGGGCTGCTGGGCGAGCAGCAGCTGGTCGGCCAGCAGCCCGTAGTCCAGGGGGATCGCGGCGCGGCGCAGGAGTGTGACGATTGCCCGGAGCCGGCTGGTGAGCACGTCGATGTTCGTGGCACTGCCGGCCTGCACGAACCGCTTGCGGAGCGGCTCGTCGAGATCCCCCGGAGGCATCAGGCGGCGGACCGCGTTGCCCAGCTCTCTGCCCGGCACATGCATCCTCACGTCGCGGTGGGACTGCTGGTGCAGCGCGTACAGGGTGAGCGCGATGTGCGCGGCAGTCTCGGGAGGCCAGGGCCCCTCGTGGTGGGCGGGCGCCTGGCTGTAGAGGCGGGCGTCCGAGGTGAGCCCCCACAGCTCGGGGACTTCCTCCACAGGCTTTCCGGCGCCTCGCCGCAGCTGAGCGAGGGTGGCCACCCCGCTGCTGAGGTCGCTCAGGTACGCCCGCTGCAAGGGCAGGATCTGCTCCTCCACGAAGGTGCCGACCATATCGAGACGGGGGTGCCTCCCGGACGGAGCAGCGGGCCTGGTGGTTGCCGTACCGGTGGTGGTGGTCATGGGTGCGCCTCGCTGCTCGGCTCTACGGTGGTCAGGGGAAGGGCCTGGCGGAGCTTTCTGCGGAACCGCGTCTCGGCCCGGGAGGCGGAGAGCCACACAGCACCCGTCGCGGTGGTGATGACCCGGCCCTGCCATGCGGCCTCTCCGGCGCTGTCGATCAGACCGTCCGCCAGTCCGCCGACCACTCTGCGGGCCTCCCTCTGCCACACGCCGCGGCGCTGCGCGCCGTCGTCGCCCGGTGCGAGCGTCGTCAGCCAGCTGCGGAAGGGGCCGTCGAGTGCGCCGAACCCCGAGTCGCGTGCCGCGTTCCGGGGCGGGTCGGCCGGGGCGCCGGCTGCCTCGGCCAGGTCGGTGGCCAGGTCACCCAGCACAGTGACCGCGCTCTCCGCGTCGGCCACCGCGTCGATCGCGGTCCGGCCGAGGCCGCTGTCCCGTTCGTGGAGCAGCACGACGGGCATGGCGACCGCGTCGTCAACGATTTCGTCGATCACGGACTGCTGCGTCCCGTAGACGGCGCCGAGGAGCCGGGCACGGATCAGGTAATCCTGGGGCAGTACCCCGTCAACGGTGAGCCGGGCAACCCAGTCCAGGATTCGCGGCCGGACGACCGCTGCCGCCTCCTGGCGCTGCGCGGCACCATGCACCTCACCGGCCACCAGGGAACCGAGCCCTCTCCAGGCGCTGCGGGTCGGGTCGTGCTCCCGCGGCAGGTAGACCTGCGCCAGCCCCAGCTTCTTCTCCTGCGCGGGGCTGCGCCGCCACGCCGTCATCGGCTCCCGGTCGTGCATGTTGCGGGCGGGAAGCGGGTCACCGTAGGCCAGTACAAGCCCGTATGCCCCGTCACCGTCGAAGTGCAGCCGCAGCCGACGGGTCTGCCAGGTGTACAGGTCCCGGATGCCGGAGGGGCGGACTTCGGACGCCGGGTCCGCTGCGGGCGCCGCAGTGGTGGGTTCCCGCCGCCAGGCGGGCCGGTCGTCCGGAGGGAAGCGAAGGTGGTCGGTGTCGGCGGCGATGAGGTTGAGGAGCAGCGTCTGGCGGAGGTCAGCGCCCTCAGCGAGCACCCCGCCCAGGCTGCCGGCCCACCCCACCCCGAGGGGGTAGCCACGACCGCCCTTGACGCGGGGGTCGCCCACCGCACCGGACTTGATGCCCGACGGGTCGAAGGCGTGCGCGTGCACGACCCACCGGGCCGCCTCGGCGAACCCGAGCCGGGCGGTCCCCCGGGCGCGCATCGTGAAGAACCGTTCCCCGTTGGGGACATCGGCGACGATGCGGTCCAGTGAGGACACCTCCGCCTTGGCCGTCGCGAGGTCTGCCACCTGGAAGAACGGGTGCCGGGGGTGCAGCAGGTCGAAGCGGTCCCGGTGCCGGTGGAGGTATTCGGTCACCTGCCGGGCCGGCAGGTGCTTCTCCTCCCAGAGTTCGGCCCACTCGTCCACGTCGGCCGGTCCTTCGATCGCATCGTGAAGTATGGCGAGCAGCAGGCGCAGGAGCGCGAACTCCTGGGTGGGGACGTCCCCCACCAGCCGGCGCAGCGAGTGCGCTTGCTCGAACACTTCCTGCAGGGACAGCAGCGCTTCGGAGCCGTCGGCCCGCTGCACAGGAAGCCAGGGCTGGGTGGTCAAGTCGTAGGACGGCGGGGGGTCTTCAGTCGACACGGTGTACCTCAAGGCCGTCGGATCGGGTGTAGCGGAGGTCGAACCCTGCCAGGCGGGTGCGACACTCCTCGTCGAGGATCAGCAGCAGTTCCCCGGCCAGCCAGTACGACTCCCGGGCCTGCCAGGCGGGGACGCACTCGGTTTCGAGTTCCTCGATGGCCCGGTCGAGGACGGCGGGGTAGGAGAAGTGGTGCGGCAGCCGCAGTCCACTGGCCACGACCGTGCGGGCGAGCCACTGCTCGGGCACCACGTCCGTGGGGAGCTCGCGCCCCCCGCGTCCCCGGGTCAGCCAGGGCACGGTGGTCAGAGTGCCGTCGGTGAGCCTCTGCACCACGAAGACTTCCAGGCTCTCCGTGCTGTCACGGACCTGTGCCCGGCCCGCGCGGGTGTCATCGGCGTCCCCCACTCCCGCCTCGATCCATCCCACCAGGGGACGGCCGGGCGGACGCGGCGCGTTGAGCAGGAAGGCGCCGGCCTTGTCGACCTTGACCGCACGCTCCCGCAGGTGTTCCTCGTGCGCCCGGCCCATCGCCTGCTGCCAGGGCTCCGGGCCCACCGGTCCGGTGCCGTACGCCTGCTGGACGAGCACGCTGATGTCCTCGGGAAGACGCACGACGTTCCTCGCCCCGGTGTGCGGGGCGGGCCCGGGGCGCGCTGCCGCCCCGGGGGGCGGGTGGGCGGTCAGGGCGGGTTCCAGGACGGCTAGGGAGCGCAGCAGGGCGTGGGAGCCGTAGACCCGCTCCGACCCGGTCACCGGCTCGGGCGGCTCGGCCTTCCACTCGGCACCGGTCACCAGGCAACGGGCCGCCCGCAGCTTCGCGGGCCGGTCCGCCTGACCGGCGCCGCGTGGGTGGCGGTGCAGGCGGCCCATCCGCTGAAGCAGCAGGTCAACCGGGCACAGGTCGGTGACCAGCAGGTCGAAGTCGATGTCGAGGGACTGCTCCGCCACCTGGCTGGCGATCACGATGTGCGCGCCTTCCGGTCTCCGGACATTCGCACGGTCAGGGGGGCCGAAGCCGGCCACCAGGGCGGCGTCGTTCTCCGCCCTGTCCAGATCCAGGAACCGCGCGTGCGCCACCGTGATGCGGTCCGTACCGAAGCGCTCCCGCAGACAGCGGGCGGTCTCCAGTACCCGGTCCACCGTGTTGCGCACCACCAGTGCGCAGCCGCCCCCGGACAGTTCGTCCGACAGCCGGTCGGCCAGCAGCTCGACGTCGTCGTCCAGCCGTTCCACCTGTACGGCGGTCCGGCGCCCGGACGCACCGGGCTGCGCGATCCGGGGCGCCGCACCCGGCGCCACCGCGGTGAGCAGTGGGTACCCGTCCGCCGCGCCCACGTCGGCGAACTCGGCTGCCCCGGCAGCCGCGCCGGCATAGGACTCGGCGAGCTCGCGGCGCCGGCCGGCCGGCAGGGTGGCGGACAGCACCAGGACCGGCACCCGGTAGGCCCCCAGCCAGGACAGCACCCGGTCCAGGTACGCATTCATGTACGTGTCGTAGGCGTGCGCCTCGTCGATCACGACGACCTTGCCCGCGACCGCCAGGTGCCGCAGCGCCAGGTGGCGGCTCTTCAGCCCGGCGAACAGCAGTTGGTCGATCGTGCCGACGACGAAGGAGGACAGCATGCCCTTCTTGCGCCCCCGCAGCCAGTGGTGCGCGACCAGCTCGGCAGACGCGGACTGCACATCAGCCCGGTGCGCACGCTGATCGCCACCGCCGTCCCGGTCGACGTCGGCGACCGGACGATGTCGGCTTCCCTCGCGCATGAGCTCGGCGTAGTCCTCATTGAGCCCGGCCTTGGAGTGGGCGAGGAACACCGAATGCGCTCCGGCACCCGTACCGGCACCGTTCCGCTCGTCCGCTCTTCCGCCGGTTCGTGCGTCCGGCAACCGGTTGAGCCAGGACAGCAACCGGGGGAACATCGCGTTCCCGGTGGCCATCGTCGGCAGTGCGACGAAGCAGCCCCCGGCACCCGAGCGGGCGGCGAAGATCTCGGCGACCGCCAGCGCAGCCTCCGTCTTGCCCTCACCCATCGGGGCCTCGATGACCATCAGCCCGGGCGCGGTCATCTCCCGCGCCATCCGGACCGCCGCTTCCTGCACCGGCCGGATCCGCGCGCCCGGCGGCAGCTGGAACCGGGCGGCGAACAGATCCGGCGCGTCCTCCGTGGGTTCGCTCGCCGACCAGGGAGCAGGAAGATCCAGTCCGCGCCACGCCCCTTCGACGCGGACCGCACCGGACCTGGTCTCCTGCGGGAAATACGGAAACAACTCCGGGTTGCTCGCGATCCAGTCGGCCACGATCACCAGCGCGGTGAGCAGCACCTGCACCGGCTGCGGCAGCTTCACTCGCTGCCACGACTCCAGACCCTCCCGAACTCCGCAGGCGGCAGCCGCCGCGTCAAGCAACTCCTCCTGCACACGCCCCCACTGCGCTTCACTCCCGGGGGTGCGCAGCAGCGCGGGATGGACGGCCAGTTGCTGAATGTCGGAGTTGCCCGGCGGCACCCCGTGGTGGCCACCGGCGACGATCACGAACGGCAGGGTGGCCCGCTTCGCCCAGACATACCGGTCCATCAGCCACTGTTGAAGCAGCAGTTGGCCGGCGAGACCGTGCGGCGCCAGCTGTCGGTCAGCCATCTGCTTCTGCAACGGCATTT
The DNA here is from genome assembly GCF_028200735.1 of Streptomyces sp. ACA25. Taxonomy (GTDB): domain Bacteria; phylum Actinomycetota; class Actinomycetes; order Streptomycetales; family Streptomycetaceae; genus Streptomyces. The sequence continues at coordinate 208,358 of NZ_JAQKPV010000004.1, read as the reverse complement.
CCAGACCGGCCGCACGCATACGGTCGGCAAGCCCTTCCACCTGGCACGCGAACGCGGGCGTCGCCTTGCCGATGTCGTGCGTGGCGGCGAGCCAGACAGCGAGCCGTCGGGCATCCGCCGCGCCACCGGGCAATGCCTCAGCGATCAGCCCTCGCACCTTGGCAGGCAGCCACTCGTCCCACAGCTTCCCCGCCACAGCCGCCGAGTCCGCCATGTGCCGCCACAACGGCAACCAGCCGTCGGTGTCCCGGTCGTGCTTCGCCCATGCCGAGGACGCCGCCGGGCTCAGGGTCCCGGACCAAGCGCATAAGGCGTCGTCAGCAGTCATGAAAAGCATTTAAACGCAGACTGCCAGGAAGAGAAGGAAGATCACCGAAGTCCTCCGCACTCGCCCGCTGGCCTGTACCCTGCCCCGCCCGCACCAGCCCGCCACGCCCCCCGACCTGGGGACTGCCGGCGGGACCCCTCTACGGAAGTGTCACTGCCGACGACCAGCGCGAACCGTAGGATGGTGTAAGCGCCAACCGCCGAGCAACACTTCAGGAGATTCGTCACTGATGACCGTTGTGTCGGATTTTCGAGAAGTAAAGGAATCGGGCCTCCACCGCCGATAAACACGCAGGTCAGCAAGTGTGCTCCCCGCGCATGCGGGGATGGTCCTCGTCAGCGTGTCCGGAGATCCACCGCGCGGCCGTGCTCCCCGCGCATGCGGGGATGGTCCCGGTTGATGCGCACGGCTGGATTGACGGCACGTGTGCTCCCCGCGCATGCGGGGATGGTCCCGCTGGTGATCGACACCTCTACTACGCGCGATCGTGCTCCCCGCGCATGCGGGGATGGTCCCAACCCGGATGGATTCCGTCCGGGGCACCGAATGTGCTCCCCGCGCATGCGGGGATGGTCCTCATGGTCGCCCCCGGGATTTTCGAGGGCTTCGGTGCTCCCCGCGCATGCGGGGATGGTCCCGCATCTCCGCCTGGCGCACCCTGGCGGAGTCCGTGCTCCCCGCGCATGCGGGGATGGTCCCCGGTATAACGCCGTAGGCGTGCCCACGCAGTGGTGCTCCCCGCGCATGCGGGGATGGTCCCCCGAACGGCACCTCGGGGACGGCCTCGGCCTCGTGCTCCCCGCGCATGCGGGGATGGTCCCGTCTCCGCGTCCGCCGCGGAAATCCCGTGCGCGTGCTCCCCGCGCATGCGGGGATGGCCCCTCCGGCCGGGGCTGTTCTGTGTGGTGCTGACCGTGCTCCCCGCGCATGCGGGGATGGTCCCTTCCCGCCGTACGCCTTGTCTCCGGCGCGCTCGTGCTCCCCGCGCATGCGGGGATGGTGCAATCAAAGGTCGTCGAAGTCGCCGAGGGCTATGCCACCTTTGAAAGCTGCCCACTCCGCAGCCGTAAAGCAGAGGTGCGGGCGGCTCGGGTTCTTCGAGTCCCGGACGGCCACACCGCCTCCCGGGAGTGCAGAGAGCTCAAAGCACTGGCCAGAATTTGCCGTAAGACTGCTCTTCCTCCAGGACAGCAAAGCCGGGTCGATCGCGTACAAGTCTTGCTTCTCCATCAGTTTCTCCTGTCTCTCGTGCGCATGATGAGGCTCTTGGTGTCAGATTCGCTGAGAGCTACGGCGGTGAGTCCTCTGTGGAGACGACGCATGCGCCGCAAGTCGCGAGGGTCGTCCAAGACGGCGTTTCCCGCCACCGACTCACCGAAGGCCACCTCGGGCATGTCGCCCGGAAATTCGAAGATCATGAAGCCACCGATCTGGCAGCCCTCCTCACCCTTCTCATAGGGGATGACCTGGATGGCCACCCGTTCATGATCCGATAGCTCCAACAGATGGCCCAACTGCTGCCTGTGTACCTCCCGGCCTCCCACTTGGAACTCCAGTGCTGCTTGAGTGACGACGTACATGCATACGAGCGGCCGAGTGGTGTCGTGCAGTCGCTTGCGCTGCCTCACCATCCGCACCTCAACCAAACCGTCCACTTGGTCAGGTCCGAGAGAGTCGAACCCCACGCCGGTGACCGCCCTCGCATAGCCTTCAGTCTGCAACAGACCTGGCAGCAACCCAAACTGGAATTCGAGCACTCTTTCCGCAGCGTCTTCGAAGGCAAGGAAGCGCTCATAGTTCGCACTGATGATGTCGCTGTACTGAGACCACCAGGGCTGACGGCGCTCGCGAGTCTCGGCGTGTAGTTGAGCGAGCTTCTCGCGTTCAGGCTCAGGCGCCTCGTAGAGGGTCATCAGCCTGGAGAAGTGGATGTGCGAGCAGGGCCGCTTGCCGGTCTCGATCCTGCTGATCAGCGACTCATCACAGCGCAGCTTCGCGGCCACCTCGGCGATGGTCATGTCGTTGTCGTCCCGAAGGCGTCGCAGCGCCCTCCCCAGCCCGATGCGCGACATGAGCAGAGTGCTCGTACGGGTAGCCATCGCCCCTCCTTGACCGGCCTGATGCGAGGTGAGGTTACCGCAGGTGCAGCCCTATCCAAGTGACGTAAAGGCAGTTCAGATTTCTTGTCGACCATATGACTTGTCAATTGACAGTCAGGTGAATTGACGTCCCCTCAGTGATGCTGCAACGTATGACGTGCGCACTCACCGTGACTGAACCATGACGGCATGCGCATGCACGCACCCGTGCCCTGACGACAGAGAGCGCCTCCATGGCGCCGGAGGTGCCCATGACAGTGACGAAGCAAGGCGTCGACCACATCGGTGGGGTGTGGGCGCTGAAAGTGACTGTGCAAGACCTTGCTCACTGGCGCGGCGAAGCGGGCACGGCTGTTGCCGCGCTGGGTGGCGACCGGGGCGCGGTGGAAGTGGTGCGGTTGGGGGTGTCCGAGCTGCTGTCCAATGTGTGCCGACACGTGGAGGACCGGCGGTGCCGGCTGGAGGTACGTCGGGTGGACGACGCAGTGCTGGCCCAGGTGTTCGACCGATCCCTGAAGGTGCCCGCCGTACTTGTACCGGACGCGGAGGAAGAGAGCGGTCGGGGCTTGTGGCTGCTGCGGGAGATGACCCGGGCGCTGGGCTACGTCTGCACGCCGGACGGGAAGTGGGTGTGGTTCACCGTCCCACTCGTGACCGTAAACCAGGAGGGCTCTTGAGCGCGCCGCCTTGCGCCTACCGAGCCGAGGCCATCGCTTACTGCGCCGACCCTGAACCGTGCATGTTCCACCTGGGAGACAGCTTCGCCCTCCGGGCCGGTGACGTGCAGCGCTGGGCCGCAGAACGCGCAAGTCAGATTGCCGCCAGCCTCGGGCGCCATGAACCCACCACCGCGACCCAGTTCCTCACCTGGGCACACGACGTGGCCGGCACTCGCACCAGGCGACTTCTCCAGTCCGGCCAGGCGGTCTTCTACACCTGCACCGGAGCCGACTGCCTATGGGAACTCGCACTGCGCCCCGTCCCCCACGACCCAACACCACAAGCCGAGAAGGAAGCAACGCGCAAGACCTGAACCGCCCCTCCGCCCAGTCCCAGTCGGCGGACAACTCGCCACCTCTGTCGGGTACGGGAGCCAGGCCACTGACGGACATCGAGAAGGCCAAGCGCATCCGTGCACTATCCCCAGTCTCGGCATGGCTACTCCCGCAACTCACCTTCCACGCCCCGCCCAACAACAAGCCAGGAAGCACGTCCTGATGTTCTCCCGCCCGCGCACCATGCTGCGCCCCACACTCTGGGTCAGTGAACCCGACAGCGCAGCAGACGCCGCCCCCGCCACCTATCGCATGACCTGCGATGCGTGCGGCGCCAAGTCCCACACGAGAGTGGAGTTCGGCACCGCCCAGGACTGGCAGCTCCACCACGCCGCCCAACTTCACCACCTGGCCTACACACAGACCATCACCCGGCCCTGGCGCGCCAGAATGAAGGACCCACCACCTCAGCCTTCCGGCCACCGGTGGGCTCAGCGGCCCTGAACGAGCGCGAGTTCGGGGCCTCAGATGCCTACGAGCTCGAGGAAAGACCGCCCGTTCCCCCGCTGACCGAAGACAGTTGGTCGTAGGATTGCGCGAACTCACCACGTGACAGAAGACACCCAGGAGGGAGATGCGTCCCTCATGTGCAACATGTCGGAATTTCGAGAAGTAAAGGAATCGGGCCTCCACCGCCGATAAACACGCAGGCCAGCAAGTGTGCTCCCCGCGCATGCGGGGATGGTCCCGCCAAATGCCGTGGCATTGTCACGGTACCCCCGTGCTCCCCGCGCATGCGGGGATGGTCCCGACGAAAGAGGCTCCAGCCATGACTACAGACGGTGCTCCCCGCGCATGCGGGGATGGTCCCCGGACGATTCACGGGTACATCCGCCTGGCGACGTGCTCCCCGCGCATGCGGGGATGGTCCTGAGCCGGGCCCGGTCCGTCGTGCGGTCGCACTGTGCTCCCCGCGCATGCGGGGATGGTCCCTCGTTTCCCTCTTCCAATACGAGAGTGAGTCGGTGCTCCCCGCGCATGCGGGGATGGTCCTTCCGCTGACCCCTCCTCGGAGCGCGCCATGTCGTGCTCCCCGCGCATGCGGGGATGGTCCCACATCGATCGGCAGCTCGGATCCGAGGGAGCAGTGCTTCCCGCGCATGCGGGGATGGTCCCCCGGGTGGGGTACGCACAACCGCGGGCAGCGTGTGCTCCCCGCGCATGCGGGGATGGTCCCGGTGAGCACCGCGTCCGTCAGCGTCTCCGCTTGTGCTCCCCGCGCATGCGGGGATGGTCCCGCGTTGGTGCCGTCGGCGTGGGCGTGCTGGGCGGTGCTCCCCGCGCATGCGGGGATGGTCCCAAGAACGGCCCCGGTCGAGGTGCGAACTCGGCGTGCTCCCCGCGCATGCGGGGATGGTCCCATGCGGAGAAGCGGCCGATCCCGAGTCGAGGGCAACCCCATCCGGGGCACCGCGCAACCCACATCAAGCCATCGGCGTCAGACAGCCCGGATGCGGTACCACTGCGACTGACCGTAGCAATTGCTTGTGAACTGATATCGGTCGTAGGTGTAGCCGGACGGAATCGTGCACGACCACATGTTGTCGGCCGGGACCCGGACGCGATACCAGTACGACTGACCGTAGCAATTACTCGTGAACTGATATCGGTCGTAGGTGTAGCCGGACGGAATCGTGCACGACCAAGACATGTCAGCCACCTGAGTGGTGACTTCGCTTAGCTCCGCAGCCTGCTGGGACTGCGTGCCGGCCGCGGCCTGCGCCCCGGTCAGAAGAAGCATCGCGGCGGTCAGGGCGCCGATCAGGCGCCAGCTTCGCATTCGTAAGGCTGTCATGAACACTCCTTTAGTTGGCGGTACTGTACAGCAGCCTTCTGGGTCCGTCTGGGTGAAGCGCCATTCCGGCAATTTCTGCTAGTCCCTTGACGTGCGGGCCATTTCGGCCCCCACCGACCGAAGCCCGCCTCCTCGTGAGAGCCCAGAGGTCAACGGTCTGGTCGGGCCTGTCCGCCGGACCGGGAGCGGATCGGGTACATCCTCGAACTCGGCATCCCCGACGAAGCGATCTTCGAGAAGCCGAACGCGGTCAATATCGGGCAGCACATCATTCTCTCCCCGACCTGCTGACCGCCGCCGGGGGCCGGGCCGACCGGCGCTCCCCGCGCATGCGGGGATGGGTTGGACGCACGTTCGATGCCCCTGAGACGGTCGAGCGTTCCGCGCTGGCCAGGTGGTCATCTGTTCGCCGTGGCCAGGGCTGCGGCGGACAGGCACCCACCGTGCCGCAGGGCCTGCGGCACGGACAGCCGGACGGGTGGGGCCGGGGAGTGCACCGGCCGTAGTGGGGCACTCGGCCGGGCATGCTGGACCTCCTGCTGACCGTTGTCGGGGTTCTTGCCCTGCTGGTGGCCGCGCTCGCCGGGCGCCTGGAGCGGCTGCCGGTGACCGGGCCGCTGCTCGGCCTGGTCACGGGGGTGGTGCTCGGCCCGGCCGTGCTGGGGGCAGTCGACTTGCCCACGGTGATGGAGGGGCACCGGGAGCTGCACGAGGTCTCCCGGATTCTGCTGGCGATCTCGGTGATGGCGGTGGCCCTGCGTTACCCGCTTCGTGCAGTGCGCCGGCTGGTGAAGCCTGTGGTGCTGCTGCTCACCGTGGCCATGCTCGGCATGGCGCTGCTCAGCACCGCGGTGGCGGCCGTGGTCCTCGGCGCCGGTCTGACCGCGGCGGTGCTGCTGGGCGCCGCGCTGTGTCCCACGGACCCGGTGCTGGCCTCCAGCGCGGTCACCGGTGAGAAGGCCGAGCGGACCGTGTCGGAGCGGACGCGGCAGTTGCTCTCCCTGGAGTCCGGTGGCAATGACGGGCTGGCCATGCCCCTCGTGCTCGCGGCGGTGGCGATCGCCGGGGCGAGTTCGGGGAGGGATGTGCTGCTGGAGTCCCTGTGGCAGACGCTGGGGGCGGTTGCCTTCGGTGCGGCAGCCGGCTGGGTGGGCGGGCGGATCCTGCGCAAGTCCGAGGAGAGGGGCGCCACGGAGCACGGTCCGGTGCTCGTGTTCAGTCTGCTGCTGGCTCTCTTCGTGCTCGGGGCGGCGGGGCTGCTGGGCGTCGATGACATTCTGGCCGTCTTCGTCGCCGGTCTGGCGTTCAACGGGGGGAGCTCGGCGGACGAGCGGGCGAGCGACGCGCAGATCGATGAGGCGATCAACACCTTCGTCGTGCTGCCGCTGTTTGTTGTGCTCGGGGCGATGCTGCCGTGGGAGGAGTGGGGGGAGCTGGGCTGGCAGGGGCCGGTACTGGTGCTCGGGGTGCTGTTCCTGCGCCGGCTGCCGGTGCTTCTGCTGCTGAAGCGGCCCCTGTCCCTGGAGTGGCGCGACGCCTTCTTTCTGGGGTGGTTCGGCCCCGTGGGGGTCGCGGCGCTGTTCTACCTGACCCTGGAGGCCGACCGGCTCGGCGTCGATCCGCTGGTGCTGTCGGCCGGGACCCTGGTCGTCGCTGCGAGCACGCTCGCGCACGGGGTCACGACCGTTCCCGGGCTCGTGCTCTACCGGAGGGCGGCCGGCCGGCGGAAGGGCGGCGACTCGGGCGCGGGCGCCCGTCCGTGACGGGGGTCGGGTGAGTGCCAGGCCGGTCTCTCAGCCGTCATCGAGCCGGCTGTCACCGGTGCTGCTGCCGTAAGCGACGTCGGAGAGAGAGCTGCCGGATCCGGCCTGCGCGCGGCTGATCACGCTGAAGCTGCCGTCGGTCTCCAGCACGACGGCGGCGACGTCCTCCAGTGCGCCGGTGCCCTGGGCGCGGATGGCCTGGCGGATCTCCGCCGGGTGGACCCGCTGCTCCCTCATCGGCTCGGTGAGCATGCGGCCGTCGCGCAGCAGGAGGGTGGGTTCGGACTTGATCAGTTGCCGGATGCGGCGGGAGCGGACGGCGGCCCAGGCGGTGACGGCCTGGAGGGTCACCAGGAGCGCCAGCGCCAGGACGCCTTCGAGGAAGGCGACCGTCCCGGTGAGCAGGATGGTGGCGAGCGTCGAACCCAGGGCCACGGTGACGACCAGGTCGAATGCGTTCATCTTGGCCAGGGTGCGCTTGCCGGCCAGCCGCACCGCCAGGACGAGGGTGGCGTAGGCGAGGAGGCCGATGACGGCCACGCGTGCCAGGTCGTACCAGGAGTCGAAGAACATGCGGCACGCGTACCCGCGGCAGCGCCCACCCGCACACCAGGCGGGGCGTGTGGCGAGCCGCACCGTCACGGCAAGCCGGAAGTACGGAGGCATACTGCCCGCAGGGGTAGAGGTAGTCGCTGAGCTCAAGGCGGGGCCGGTCACGGCTGGTGACGGTCGGGTCATCTCGGTATGGTGAGTGCCCAGCAGGACAAGTACTCATCGTGCTCCCCGCGCATGCGGGGATGGTCCCGCGATGCCTCAGGCTCAATCGTGCTCCCCGCGCATGCGGGGATGTCGAGGCCCCAAAGCTGTCCAGCTGCATACGCGTCCAACATATGCAGCTGGACGGCCAGTTACTCATAGTGAGGATTGAACGCGATACCTCCCCCGTTTGCATCCGTGCTTCGAGACGCGCCGAGAAACTTGCTGTATGTTATGGCGACCGCTGGGGGACCCATACCTCCGGCCGAGGGGGGCCGTCATGAATAGCGCTTGGACCGACGACTTAGCGAGCTTCTCCCCCGGAGTGGCGCCTGCCGTAGCTGTATGCCTTGTCAGCTGCGCCATGTTACTCATGGTGACGACTTTCGTGGCGCTGTTCTCCTCCGATCCACAGCGTCGAGAAAGCGCACGTTGCATTCTGTGCCTTCTCCTCGGAGTACTGTCTCGCAAGCACGTCTGCGTCGCGAGGATCGCCGTGACGCAGAGGGAAGACGATCATGGACGCAGGTCAGCAGAGGATGCCTCAACCCAGCGACGTGAGCAGCTATAGCGATTGCAGGCCCTCCTGGCTGACCTGCGGGGGCCCGGCCACTACCTGCCGTCAGATGGCAATGACGGAAAGTCGCTAGACAGCGAAGCAGAGGCGCCGCTAGCTGCATTGCCCGGTGAGAGAGCAACGTGCCGGTGTCCTGATGCCGACGGGTCCGGCGGCGGTCCGGCTGCGGCAACGGACCAGGCCCGGGTATGGGGAGCAGGGAGCGCGGCACCGGACTTATCGCGGTCAAGCCGGAGAAACCGGCGGCGGCGGGGGACGGAAGGCGGCCAGCGGGGCCGGTCGTCAGAGGTCGAGGCGTTCGGCGGCCTTGAGGTAGGCCTCGCTGTAGGTGGGGAACTGGGCGATGGAGTCGAGCAGGGTGTCGAGGGGGATGCGGGCGCGGATGGCGAGCGCGGCCTGGTGGATCCACTCCCCCGCCATCGGTGCCATGGCCCAGGCGCCGACGAGGACGCGGTGCTCGCGGTCGGCGAGCAGGCCGAGGGTGCCGGCCGGTTCGGTCTCGAAGGTCCATGGGCGGGCGAGGTTGCCGGGGAGGTCGAGTTCGCTGGTGGCCAGGTCGATGCCTTGGTCGTGGGCCTGGGCGCTGGTCAGGCCGACGGCGGCGATCTCGGGCTGGGCGAAGACGACGCGGGGGATGCCGGTGTAGTTGGCGTGGCGGGGGCGGCCGAGGATCGTGTCGGCGACGATCCTGCCCTGGTACATGGCGACGTGGGTGAACAGGGCGATGCCGGTGAGGTCGCCGAGTGCCCACAGTCCGTCCTCGGTGACGCGGCAGTGCTGGTCGATGGCCAGGGCTCCGCCCTCGCGGGGCGTGATGCCGACGGTGTCGAGGCCGAGTCCGTCGGTGCGGGGGGCGCGGCCGGCGCCGAGGACGACGACGTCGGTGCGCACGCTGCTGCCGTCGCTCAGCTCGGTGACGGTGTTCCCGTTCTCGCGGCGGACGGCGTCGGCCTGGCAGTTCAGGCGGACGTCGATGCCGTCGGCGCGGAGCCGGTCTGCGACGAGGTCGCCGAGGCGGGGTTCCTCGCGGTCCAGGAGCCGGGGGCCGCGCTGGACGAGGGTGACGCGGGTGCCCATGCGGTTGAGGAAGTGGCCCAGTTCGACGCCGACGGCGCTGCCGCCGATCAGCAGGGCGCGGTCGGGGATGTCGCGCAGTGTGGTGGCTTCCCGGTTGGTCCACACTTCGGCCCGGTCCAGGCCGTCGATGGGTGGGCGCAGCACCTGGGAGCCGGTGGCGAGGATGACGTGTGCGGCGGTGAGCTGTCGGCCGTCCGTTTCGATGCGCCAGGGGTCGCGGCCGGTGAGGCGGGCGGTGGCTTTGATGACGGTGGCGCCCTGGTCGCGGTACTGGTCGGCCTGGGCGGTGTCGTCGAGGTGCCGGATCATGGTGTCGCGGTAGTCGCGGAGGGCGGGCCAGTCGAGGTCGGGGGTGGTCAGGCCGGCGGCGCCGGTGGCTTCGGCGCGGACCTCGGGTGCGCGGAGCAGGGTCTTGGAGGGGACGCAGGCCCAGTAGGCGCATTCGCCGCCGATGAGTTCGCGTTCGATGAGGGCGACCCGCAGTCCGCCGGCCAGCAGGCGGGAGGCCACTGTTTCGCCTCCGGGGCCCGCTCCGATGATGACGGCGTCGTAGTCCGTGGGCATGGTGGGGTTCCTTTCCGCACGGTGGGGCGGGAACGGGGCCGGGGTGGGGCTGTTGCTCCGGGGTGCCCGGGGTGGGGCGGGTTGAACCGGGGGCGTCGGGGTGCGTGGGGCGGCCCGGGCTGCGCGGATGCGGACCGGGACCGGCGCTCGGGGGCTTGCCGGGTCCGGGCGCAGCGGAGGGGCGGGCCGCTCGTGGCGGTCCGCCCCTCCGTGTCTCTGCCGGGAGCGGGAGCCGGTCAGTCGTCTCTCCCGGGGGTGCCGGTCAGTCGCGGCCGAGCATGGCGTTCATGCGGTCGATCTCGGCGGTCTGCACGGCGATGACCTCGTCGGCCATGGTCCGGACACCTTCGTGGCTGCCCTCGGCCTTCACGGTCTCCGCCATCTCCACGGCGCCCTCGTGGTGGGCCACCATCATTTCCAGGAACATGGTGTCGAATGCGGCGCCGGACGCGTGTCCCATGCGTTCCATGTCCTCCTCGTCCATCATGCCGGGCATGTCTCCGTGGCCGTCGTGGCCTCCGTGACCGTCGTGGCCTGCGGGCCCGTCGGCGGAGGGCACCTCCTCGCCCCAGGACTCCAGCCACTGCGACATCGTCTCGATCTCCGGGTCCTGGGCCGCCCGGATCTCCTCGGCAAGGTCCTTGACCTCCTGGGACTCGGCGCGGGTGTCGGCGAGGTCGGCCATCTCCACGGCCTGCCGGTGGTGGACGATCATTTCTTGGGCGAAGGCCACGTCCGCGTCGTTGGCCTGTTCGGTGTCCGGGGTTTCGTTCTCCGTGGCGGCGGGCGGCGGCGCGGTGTCCCCGGCGTCCTGTCCGGACCCGTTGTCGCTGCCGCAGGCGGCCAGCACGAGGGCGCCGGCGACGGCGGCGGCGGTCATGGCGGAACGGCGCAGCACGGCGCGCTTGGCACAGGTCATGGGTGGTTCAACTCCTGTGGGTCGCCGCCGGAGGGCGGCAGGGAAGGGGAAGCAGCAGCGGCCCGGTGGCACCCGTCGCGTGGTGAGGCGGCGGTGGGGACGGCCGGGCGGGCTCTGCTAGATCCGCAGGAGTTGGAGTTCGGACAGGGACGGGGGTCCGCGTACGGGGGTCGCGGAGGGGTCGGCCGGTTGTGTGCTGCCGTCGGCGGCGAGGAAGCCGAGCGGGTCGGCGACGGGGGCCGGCAGCCCGGGGTGGCCGGAGAGTCCGGCGGCGGCGCACCAGTCGTCGGCGTGAGCGGACTCGTGGCCGCCGCCCTGGTAGCAGCCGTGTGCGGGCTCGTCCGTCTTTTCGTCGGAGGCGCCGGGCGTGCCGGGCGTGGGCGCCGGGTGGTGCCCGGGGGCGGGGGCGTGGTGGCCGCTCGGGGGGTGTGCGGCGGTCGGGCCGAGGGGGAGTTCGGTGGACAGGCCGTGCATGCCGAGGAGTCCGGCCAGTACCGCGAGCACCATCAGCAGGCGGGCCCGCCGGGCGGGTTGCCGCTGGGTGGTGACGAGGGTGCGCACGGGGGCGATGTTACTGCGTTTCCGGTGCGGGCCCGGTGAAGGCGGGGCCTTCCTCGTCCTGTGCGCCGCGGAGGGCGAGGAACGCCCGGTCGGCCAGGTCGGGGAGGTTCTCGGCTCCGTCGCCGTCCACCCAGGTGGCGAGTGCGGTGGTGAGGGCGGCCAGTGCGGCGGCGGCCAGGACGCGGAGGGTGAGCGTGACCTCGCCGTCGAGCCGGGCGGCGAGTGCTTCGGCGAACAGCCGCTCCGTGGCGTACTGGTTGTCCCAGAGGCGGGCCCGCAGGGCGGGGGTGGTGAGGATGAGCCGGGTGCGGGTGAGGAGTGCGTCGCGGTCGGTGGCGTACACGGCGGTCAGGCCGTGGGTCAGGGCCCGGTGCAGGGCGGTGAGCGGGTCCTCCTCCGGGGGGCGTTCGGTGATGAGCCGGGCGATCAGCGGGTCGTAGTCATCGGTGTCGACGACGGCTTCCTTGACGGGGAAGTAGCGGAAGAACGTCATGTGGGAGACGCCGGCGGCCCTGGCGATCTGCCCGACCGTGGTGGTTTCGTAGCCCTGGGTGAGGAAGAGCCGCAGTGCGTGCTCCTGGATGGTGCGGCGGGTCTGCGCCTTCTTGCGTTCCCGAAGGCCCAGGGGCCGGCCGGTGGGTGGGTCGTCCATGGTCGCGCTGCCTCTGGAGGGGTCGCCGGTCCCCCGGGGTGCGGTGCGGGGTCACCGGGTGTGACCGTGGTCGAGCAGGTCCGCCAGCCACCTGTCCAGGGCTGCGGGCGTGGACCCGCGCCAGGCCAGGTGGGCGTCGGGGCGCACCAGCATGGCCGGGTGTCCCCGCTCCCCGGCGGTCGCCAGCACGGTCACCGTATCGCCCAGCTTCCGGTGGACGGTCTCCGCCCACCGGTCGCCGCCACCGGGCAGGGGCGTGGGCACAGCCGGAGGGACGGCCGGGGACGCGGGCGGGAGGAGCAGGGCCCAGTGGGGGCCGAGCTCGGCGTGCAGGCGGGTGGGCTCGCCGTTCCGGGTGCACAGCACGTCGGGCACCCGGTCGCCGGGGCGGGGGCGGCGGCCGGGCAGCGAGCGGCCGGCGAGCGGCCCGCCGCGGTAGCTGATGCCCAGTTGGGAGGCCTGGTTCCAGATCGCCCGCTGGACGACGGGCCGGTTCATCAGGGGGACGCCCACCCGGTCGCGGAACACGCGGGCGAGCGGGCTCTCGCCGACGATCATCCGGGTCATGGCGCTGGTGGTCTCCAGGACGTCCTGGGCGAGGGGGCGGCGTTCGGCCTCGTAGGTGTCGAGGAGGGCGTGGTCCGCGCGGCCTGCGGCGACGAGTGCGAGTTTCCACGCCAGGTTCTCGGCGTCGCCCAGGCCGGTGTTCATGCCCTGCCCGCCGACCGGGCTGTGGATGTGGGCGGAGTCCCCGGCCAGCAGTACCCGGCCCTGCCGGTAGCGGGTGGCCAGCCGGCGGTGGATGCGGAAGGTGGAGGTCCACAGTGGCTCGGCGGTGCGGAAGGGGACGCGGGCGTGCTCCCGCAGCAGACCGGTGAGGGTGTCGAGGACGTCGGAGGTGGCTGCCGGGCCGTTGTCGGCCTGCTGCGCCGCCGGGGCCATGAGCCGCCACACGTCGGTGCCCGGGAGGGGGAAGGCGGCGAGGAGCTGGTCGCCGCGCAGCCATACCGAGACCGCGTCCCGGGGAATCGGGAGGGTGACGCGCACGTCGGCGAGGAGGAAGCGTTCGACGACGGGGACACCGGGGAAGCCGATGCCGGCGGCTTTGCGCACCCGGCTGTGGGCGCCGTCGCAGCCCACGAGCCAGTCGGCGCGCAGCGGGGGGCTGTCGGCGAGCCGGACGGTCACCCCTTTCTCGTCCTGGTCGGCGCCGGTCAGCTCGCGGCCCCATTCCACCTGCCCGCCGAGCTTCTCCAGCCTGTGGCGGAGTCCGGCTTCGATTTCGGCCTGGGAGACCAGCAGGCCGGGCTTTCGCACCAGCTTTGTTCCCCGTCCCACGTCGAGGCGGGCCATGAGCGTCCCGTTGACGTGTGCTCTGACCTGTCCGATGGGCCGGGAGCGCTGCGGCAGGTCTCCGAGCGCGCCGGTGCGGTCCAGGACTTCGGCGCCCCGGGGCTGCAGCCCGAGGGCGCGGGAGGTGCCGGCCGGCCCGGTCGCCCGGTCGACGAGGCGTGCCGGTACGCCGGCGGCCAGGAGTCCGCAGGCGAGTGCCAGCCCGGTCGGACCTGCCCCCGCGATCACCACTGCGTGCATGCGCCCGCCCCACTTTCGTTAGTCACTAACTTCTGTTAGACGATAACATTTCATTGGTGGGTGCCGTCACCAACGAGGGCCGTTCTCACTTGACACGGTACCCCCAGGGGGTATGCTGCGAGTATGGCCAGGCTTCGCGCCGTCATGACCGCGCCACGGCGTCCGGGCACCCCGGAACGTGCCCCCGGCCCCGGACACCCGCCCGCCGGGGCGGGGTGACCAGGAGGAGAACAGCAATGAATGCCATGTTCAAGCTCGGCACGTTCGGGGCAGGAGTCGCCCTGGCGTTCGCGGCGGCCTTCGCGGCCGGCAACACGGTCGACCCGGTTCATACCGATCCGGCACCGGGGCACGGTGACCACTCCGGGTCCGGGCCGGCCGCCCCGGGCCCGGCGACCGCGGCCTCCGGGGCGGCACCCGGCGGCCTGCAGGTCTCCGAGCGCGGCTACACGCTGGTCCCGCCGGCCGGGCCGCTGCCGTCGGGCGAGGAGACCGCCTTCGAGTTCCGGATCACCGGCCCGGACGGCGCACCGGTCACCGCGTACACGGCCTCGCACGAGGAGGACCTGCACCTCATCGTCGTCCGCCGTGACCTGTCCGGCTACCAGCACGTGCACCCGACCCTGGGGGACGACGGCACCTGGAGCGTGCCGCTGACCTTCGAGGAGGCCGGCGACTACCGGGTCTTCGCCGACTTCATCCCCGAGGGAGACCAGGGCGGGCCCCTGACGCTGGGCGCGGACGTCTCCGCTTCCGGCGACTACCGGCCCACCCCCCTGGCCGCGCCGGACCGCACCGCGACGGTCGACGGCTACACGGTGACGCTGGACGGTGACCTGCGGGCCGGAGCGCCGTCCCTTCTGACGCTGTCGGTGAGCAAGGACGGTGAGCCGGTCACCGACCTGGAGCCCTACCTCGACGCCTACGGGCATCTGGTGACCCTGCGCCAGGGCGACCTGGCGTACGTGCATGTGCACCCCGAGGGCACCCCCGGCGACGGCGGCACGGAGCCCGGGCCGGGCATCGGCTTCCACACCGAGGCGCCGAGCGCGGGGACGTACCGCCTCTACCTGGACTTCCAGCACGAGGGTGAGGTCCGCACCGCCGAGTTCACCGTCGAGGCCGAGGGCGCGGCGACCGCGGACCTGACCGCCTCCGACGCCTCGGACGCCCACGAGGACGACGGCCACTCGCACTGACCCCCCGACGGGGCGAGCCGGCCGGCCACCCCCCTTGCACTGGATACGGGGAGGGGGTATACATAACTCAATAGATACCCGTGGGGGGTATCCTGTTCATAGGTCACTCCGGGAAGGAACCCAGATGTCTTCGTCCTGCTGCACCACCGACGGAAGCTGCTCGACCAACGAGAGCAAGACCGTGTACCAGGTCACCGGCGTGAACAGCGGTCACTGCCGCGGCGTCGTCACCAAGGCGCTGAACGAGCTGGACAACGTCCGCGACGTGCACGTCGACCTGACCACCGGCCACCTCACCCTCACCACGGAGGGCGAGCCCGACGACACGCGGATCGCCCGCACCATCGACGACGCCGGCTACGAGTTCAACGGTCGCGTCACCGCCTGACCCGCCCGGTCCGACGGGCCGAGCACCTTCACCCCGCCCACTGATCCGAGGAGCAGTGATGACTGTCAGTACGCCAGGTACCACCGAGGTGGAACTCGCCATCGGGGGCATGACCTGTGCTTCGTGCGCGGTCCGGATCGAGAAGAAGCTGAACCGCCTGGACGGGGTGGAGGCTACGGTCAACTACGCCACCGAGAAAGCCCGGATCAGCTACCCGGACGACGTCGCCGTCGACGTGGAGAAGCTGATCGCCACCGTGGAGGCCACCGGCTACACCGCTGTCCCCCCGGCCCCGCCCTCCGAACACGGCGACACCGACGCCGGAACGACGGCGGCCGAGGCGGACGAGCTCCAGCCGCTGCGCCACCGGCTGCTGGTGTCCATCGCCCTGGCCGTGCCGGTCATCGTGCTGGCCATGGTCCCGTCCTGGCAGTTCGAGTACTGGCAGTGGCTGTCCCTGACGCTGGCCGCGCCGGTCGTCGTCTGGGGCGGCTGGCAGTTCCACAAGGCCGCCTGGGCCAACGCCAAGCACGGCACGGCCACCATGGACACCCTGATCTCGGTGGGCACCTCCGCCGCCCTGCTGTGGTCGGCATGGGCGCTGTTCTTCGGTGATGCCGGCGTCCCCGGCATGACCCACCCCTTCGAGCTCACCGTCGCCCGTTCCGACGGCATGGCCAACATCTACCTCGAGGTCGCCGCCGGCGTCATCTCGTTCCTCCTGCTGGGCCGGTACTTCGAGGCCCGTTCCAAGCGGAAGGCCGGAGCGGCGCTGCGCGCACTCATGGAGCTGGGGGCCAAAGAGGTCACCGTCCTGCGGAACGGCCGCGAGGAACTCATCCGCACCGAGGACCTCGCCGTCGGCGACCGCTTCCTGGTCCGGCCCGGCGAGAAGATCGCCACCGACGGCGTCGTGGTCGAGGGCAGCTCCGCCATCGACGCCTCCATGCTCACCGGTGAATCCGTCCCCGTGGAGGTCACGGTTGGTGACTCGGTGACCGGGGCGACGCTCAACGCCGGCGGCCGGCTCGTCGTGGAAGCCACCCGCATCGGCTCCGACACCCAGCTGGCCCGCATGGCCAAGCTCGTGGAGGACGCCCAGAACGGCAAGGCAGCCGTCCAGCGGCTCGCCGACCGGGTCTCCGGGGTCTTCGTCCCCACCGTGATCGTCATCGCCTTCGCCTCACTGGGCTTCTGGCTGGGCAACGGGGCCGGCCTGTCCGCGGCGTTCACCGCGGCGGTGGCCGTCCTGATCATCGCGTGCCCCTGCGCCCTGGGCCTGGCCACCCCGACCGCCCTGCTGGTCGGCACCGGCCGCGGCGCACAGCTCGGCATCCTCATCAAGGGTCCCGAGGTACTGGAGAACACCCGCCGGGCCGACACCATCGTCCTGGACAAGACCGGCACCGTCACCACCGGCCAGATGACCCTGCTGGCCGTGCACACCGCCGAGGGCAACGAGGAGAACGAGGTCCTGCGCCTGGCCGGAGCCCTGGAGCACTCCTCCGAGCACCCCATCGCCCGGGCAATCGCCGCGGGGGCCACCGAGAAGACCGGCGAGCTGCCCACCCCGGAGGACTTCAGCAACCTCCCCGGGCTCGGCGTGCAGGGCGTCGTCGAGGGCCACGCCGTCCTGGTGGGCCGCGACAGCCTGCTGCGGGACTGGGCGATCGAGCTTCCCGTCGACCTGGCCCGCGCCAAGGCCGAGGCCGAGGCAAAGGGCCGCACCGCCATCGCCGTGGCCTGGGACGGGCAGGCCCGTGCCGTGCTGGAGGTCGCCGACGCCATCAAGCCGACCAGCGCCGAGGCCATCCGCCGGCTGCGCGCCCTGGGCCTGACCCCCATCCTCCTCACCGGCGACAACCGCGCCGTGGCGGAGGCGGTGGCGGCCGAGGTCGGCATCGACGAGGTCATCGCCGAGGTCATGCCCGAGGACAAGGTGGACGTCGTCGCCCGGCTGCAGGCCGAGGGCAAGACGGTCGCCATGGTCGGCGACGGTGTCAACGACGCCGCCGCGCTGGCCACCGCCGACCTCGGCCTGGCCATGGGCACCGGCACCGACGCCGCCATCGAGGCCGGCGACCTGACCCTCGTCCGGGGCGACCTGCGGGCGGCCGCCGACGCCATCCGCCTCTCCCGCAAGACGCTCTTCACCATCAAGACCAACCTGTTCTGGGCCTTCGGCTACAACACCGCCGCTGTGCCGCTGGCCGCCATGGGCCTGCTCAACCCGATGCTCGCCGGAGCGGCCATGGCCTTCTCCTCCGTCTCCGTCGTCGCCAACAGCCTCCGGCTGCGCAGCTTCAAGGCCGCCGACTGAACGGCAGCACCCCGTGCGCAACGAAGGGCGGGCCCGGCAGCGGGCCCGCCCGAGCCACATCAGGGGCGGTCACCTCACCGGCCCCACGGACACCCACCGACACCCACGGACACCCACGGTGAGCGAGGCGTCGCTGGCCATCGCCCGCCTGGTCCGGGCCCGAGCGCCGTACGAGGTCACCCGGACACGGAAGGGGCGGGTCACCCGTGGCGACCCGCCCCTTCACTCATCGGCCCCGGCACTGCCCGGAGAGCTCGACGCGCAGCCGCAGGCAGACACCCAGGACTTTGCGCAGCAGGACCACCTCGGCAGGGCCGACGTTCAGCCGGCAGACCGGGGCGCACATCCGTTCAGGCCGGGCGGACTTGAGTTCCTTGACGAGTGACAACATGGGGAAACAACATACCCGCCAGGGGTATGCACTACGCCCTCTCGCCACCGTCGGCTCAGCACCCGGCGGCCGGAGCCGCTCCGCCCAGGGGGTGGCGGGCGGCGGGCAGGACGACGGTGTGCGGCGGGGCGCCGGGCAGCAGGGGAGCTCCGCCGGGGTTCTCGCGGTACTCCCGCGGGCTCACCCCCCGGACCCGCTTGAACGCCGCACTCAGCGCGAAGGCACTGCCGTAGCCGACCTGCCGGGCCACCGCGGCGATCGTGAGGTCCGGCTCCCGCAGCAGGTCGGCGGCCAGCGCGAGCCGCCGGCCGGTCAGGTAGGCCATCGGCGGTTCGCCGACCAGCTCGGTGAACGCCCGGGCCAGCCCGGCCCGGGAGACGCCCACCGCGGCGGCCAGGCCGGCCACCGTCCACCCGTGGGCCGGGTCCTCGTGCAGCAACCGCAGCGCTCCGCCGACCACCGGATCGCTGTGCGCCCGGTACCGGGCCGGGGCCCCGGACCCGGGGTCGGCGAGCCAGGACCGCAGAACGCTCACCAGCAGCAGGTCCAGCAGCCGGTCCAGCACCAGCTCCTGCCCCGGCTCGTTCCGGCAGGTCTCCTCCGCCAGCAGCCGCACCAGAGGATGGTCGCCGGTCCCGACCGACTGCACCAGCAGGGCGGGAAGACTGTGCAGCAGCCCCCGGCCGATCTCCCGGTGCGCCTGGTAGGCGCCGCTGATCATGAGGGTGTCGCCGGGCGCGCCGGCGGTGCCGTCGCCCCAGGTGCGGACACCCAGGGCGGAGGACTCGGTGATGTCGTCCCCGCCCGCCGTGCTGCAGCGCTGGTCCGGGCCGACGACCACCCGGACCGGCTGGTCCGGGGAGTCGGCGACGGTGTACGGCTCGGGTCCGCGCATCACCGCGATGTCGCCCGGGAGCAGCCGGACCGGGGCGCGGCCGTCCGGCCTCACCCACGCCTCGCCCCGGACCACCGTCAGCAGTGCGAGCGGTGACCGGTCCTCGATGCGCAGCGACCACGGGGTCCGCAGGAGCAGCCTGAGCAGGAAGGCCCCGCGCGCCTGGGGGCCTTCCAGCAGACCGGTCAGCGTGTCCATGGGGTCATTGTGCTCGGCCGGCCCGCCCGCGCGGCAGCGGTGATGGCGTACCCCCCGGCCCTCCGCGGGGGTGTCAGTGCACCGCCAGGGCCCAGCCCAGGCAGCCGAGGGACGCCGTGCACAGCACGGTACGGACGAGGTTCGCGCGCACCCACGGCCTCTCGAATTGTGCCCGGACGGCGGCGGGGTCGGTGATCCGGCCGGGCGGGCCCGCCGCCTCCAGGGCATTGTTGAGCGGCACGTTGACGGCCCCGGTGACGCCGATCGCCGCCAGCAGCAGGACGAGCGCCGCGACGGCCGGCAGCAGCGCCGGGCTTGCGTCCCCCGGCAACTGCAGGAGCACCGCCAGGCTGGTGGTCAGGGCTGATCCCAGGAGGACGGCCAGGAACCAGCCGTTCATGATCGCCCTGTTGATGTGCTGCATCACTTCGACGAGCGTGCGGTCCCCGGTGCGCCGCAGCCCGGGCATCACCGAGCACGCGTAGGCGAAGAGGAGGCCGGCGAGCAGCCCCGTGGTGAGGGTGGCTGCCACCAGTGCCAGTGTGCGGGCCGGTTCCATCGGCTCCCCCGTATTTCTTCGATCCGCTGGGCGGATGCTGTCTCATCGCCTCAGTCAATCCGGGGATCCCCGGACGCTGAATGGCCGGGGAGCTCAGGCGCATACGCATGCGTCCACGCCCGGCGGGAACGGCCCGGCCCCGGCCGGCCGGGCGCAGCGGCCTACGATGGACGGCAGCGCGCCTGTGGAGCGCCCCGCGCAGGGCCGGGTGCCACAGCGGTTCGGCTCCGGGAGACCAGAATGAGCACACACAGGACCCCGCTGCCGGGCGTCGGCGTCCAGTACGACCTGGCGACCCGCGGCGGGCGGCACCTGTCGGTGGTGGCGCACGAGGACGGCCGGCGGTTCGTCGGCTTCTACTCGCCGGAGGACCCCGACGCCTGCCAGGCCACGGTGGAGCTGGACTCCGACGAGGCGGCCCGGCTCAGCGAGCTCATCGCGCCCGGGGACGGCGCGAACGGGCTGCCGAGCGGGGAGCTGGGCCTGGACCTGGTCACCGAGCGCGTCCCGCTCGGCCCGGAGTCCCCGTACCGGAGCCGTCCGCTCGGAGACACCCGGGCCCGCACCCGCACCGGGGCGTCGATCGTCGCGGTGCTGCGGCGCACGGGGGCGGTCCCCTCGCCGGGTCCGGACTTCCGGCTGGAGGCCGGGGACATCCTGCTCGTCGTCGGCACCCGGGAGGGTGCCGGCGAGGTGGCCGACCTGATCGCGGGGGCCTGACCGTGGAGGACACGGTGATGCTGATCGAGCTGGGCGCCGTCATCCTCGGGCTCGGTCTCGCCGGGCGGCTGGCCGGCCGGCTCGGCCTCTCCCCCATCCCGCTCTACCTGCTGGGCGGGCTCGCGTTCGGCGTGGGCGGCCTGCTGCCGCTCAGCGCCAGCGAGGACTTCTTCCACGTCGGTGCCGAGATCGGCGTCATCCTGCTGCTGCTGATGCTCGGCCTGGAGTACAGCGCCTCCGAGCTGGTCGACAACCTGAAGAAGCAGTACCCGTCGGGTCTGGTGGATTTCGCCCTGAACGCGACGCCGGGGGCGGTGGCGGCGCTGCTGCTGGGCTGGGGTCCGGTGGCCGCCCTGGCACTGGCCGGGGTCACCTACATCTCGTCCTCCGGCGTGATCTCGAAGATCCTCACCGACCTCAAGCGGCTCGGCAACCGCGAGACGCCCCCCGTGCTGAGCCTCCTCGTCATCGAGGACCTGGCCATGGCGGTGTACCTGCCGCTGCTGACGGCGGTTCTGGCCGGCCTCAGCCTCGCCGGGACGAGCATCACGCTGCTCATCGCTCTCGCCAGCGCCGGTTTCGTGCTCTACCTGGCGCTGCGGCACGGCCGGTTCATCAGCCGGGCCGTCTCCTCGGACAACCCCGAGATGCTGCTGCTGGTGGTGCTGGGCCTGACGTTGCTGGTGGCCGGGCTCGCCGAGCGCGTCCAGGTGTCGGCGGCCGTCGGTGCCTTCCTGGTCGGCATCGCGCTCTCCGGCGAGGTGGCGCACCACGCCCGCCGGCTGATCACCCCGCTGCGGGACCTGTTCGCCGCCGTGTTCTTCGTGTTCTTCGGCCTCTCCACGGACCCGGGCGCCGTCCCGGCGGTGCTGGTGCCCGCGCTGCTGCTGGCGGTCGTCACCACCTTCACCAAGATCGGCACCGGCTGGTACGCGGCCCGCCGGGCGGGCATCGCGACGCGCGGCAGGCTGCGGGCCGGCGGGGCGCTGGTGGCCCGCGGGGAGTTCTCCATCGTCATCGCCGGGCTGGCCGCCGGGGTGGAGCCGCAGCTCGCCCCGATGGCCACCGCGTATGTCCTTCTCATGGTGATTCTCGGCACCTTCGCCGCCCGCTACGCGGAGCCGGCCGGGCTCGCCCTGCTCGAACGGCGCGGCAGAGGCGGCACGATGCCGAGTCACGGCTCCGAGCGGGCCGGGCGCCCGCGCTGACCCGTCCCGGCCGCAGGGGGCCGGGACGGTCGGGAGCTGTCGGCCGGATGAGGCATCATCGGGGCATGGGGATCGTCGCCGGCCTGGACAACTCGTCCGTTCACACCCGCATCGTCGTCTGTGACGCCGACACCGGAGAGGTGCTGCGGCACGGACACGCGGACCATCCGGAGGCCGAGGGCGCCCCGGAGACCTGGCTGCACTCGCTGGGCGAGGCCGCGGACGGCGGCCTGCTCGAGGACGTCGCCGCGATCGGGGTCGCCGCCCACCAGCACGGTGTGGTGCCGCTGGACCCCGACGGCCGGCCGGCCCGGCCCGCACTCACCGCCGGGGACCTCCAGGGGCAGGCCGCCGCGGTCAGTCTGATCGACGCGCTCGGCGGCCGGGACGCCTGGGCGGAGGCCGTCGGCCTGGTGCCGCAGGCGGCGCACCCGGTGACGCAGCTGCGCTGGATGGCCCGCGAGGACCCGGAGGCCGCCCGGCGCACCCGCTCGGTGCTGCAGCCGCACGACTGGCTGGTCTGGCAGCTCCTCGGCCGGCCGAAGCGGCGCACCACGGACCGCGGCGGCGCCTCGGGCACCGGCTACTGGTCGGCCGCCACCGGGGCCTGGCGTCCCGATCTGGTCGAGCTGGCCCTGGGGCACGACGCCCGGCTGCCGGACGTGCTGGGGCCGGCCGAAGCGGCCGGCCGAAGCCCGGAAGGGCTGCTCATCTCGGCAGGCACCGGTGAGACGATGGCCGCCGCGTTCGGCCTGGGCGTCGGCCTCGGCGACGCCGTCATCTCGCTGGGCGCCTCCGGTTCGGTGTGCGCCGTGCACCATGAGGCCCTGGCCGACCGCACCGGCACGATCACCGCCTACGCCGACGCCACCGGGATGCACCTGCCGGTGGTCCGGACACTCAACGCCACCCGGGTGCTGCGCGGCACCGCCGACCTGCTCGGCTGTGACCTCACCGGGCTGTCCGAGCTGGCCCTGCGGTCCACGCCGGGCGCCCACGGGCTGGTGCTGCTGCCGTACCTGGCCGGGGAGCGCACCCCGGAGCTGCCGCACACCGCGGGCACCCTGACCGGGCTGCGCCGGGAGAGCATGAAGCCCGAGCACCTGGCGCGGGCGGCGTTCGAGGGCATGCTGTGCGGGCTGGCCGACGCCGCCGATGTGCTGCGGCACCGGGGGGTGCGGATCGAGCGGATATTCCTGCTCGGCCCGGCGGCCGAGCTGCCCGCGGTGCAGGCCCTGGCCCCGGCCCTGCTGGGGGCCAGGGTGGTCATCCCCGAGCCCGGGGACTACACGGCGCTGGGCGCCGCCCGGCAGGCGGCCTGGTGCCTCGGTGCGGAGAACGGCACGCTCTCCGCCGGCTCCCCGCCACGCTGGCCGGCGGCCCCCGGGCGGACGCTCTCGCCCGGGCAGGACCCGGAGGCCGACGGCGAGGGAGCGGCGGGCGACGGCTCCGCCGAAGGGCTCGCGGTGGCGGAAGCGGTCCGCCGTCAGTTCATCGCCGTCCGCGACGAAACCCACCCCGGCGCCTTCGGCTGACACCCCGGGGAGCCCGGACGACGCCGGACGCGGCGTCAGGCAGGGCCGGGGAGGACGTCGCGGAGGAAGGTGTCGACGGCGTCGAGAAGTTCCTCACCCGCCAGCAGGGCCAGGTCGTTGTGGCCGGCGCCGCTGATCTCGACATACTCGTCCGCGTGGTCCTCCGCGAGGTCGCGGGAGAGCCGGGTGGGGACAATGCTGTCGTTGTCACCGGCGATCATCAGGGTCGGCCCGCCGTACGAGGCGAGGCGGGCGTCGGTGTCGAAGCGGTCCCGCAGCAGCAGACCGACCGGCAGGAACGGGTAGTTGGCCTGTCCGACATCGGCCAGGCCGGGGAACGGCGAGCGCAGCACGAGAGCGGCCGGTGGCCGCTCGGCGGCCAGGGCCGCCGCGACTCCGGAGCCGACGGACTCGCCGAAGTACACCAGCCGGTCCTCGTCCACGTCGTCCCGGGAGAGCAGGTAGTCGGCCGCCGCCCGCGCGTCGGTGACCAGCCCGTCCTCGTCGGGGCTTCCCTCGTTGCCGCCGTAGCCGCGGTAGTCGGTGAGCAGAACGGAGTAGCCGCGGGCCGCCAGTCCCTCGGCCAGCGGCACCCGGTTGGCGCGGTTGCCGGCGTTGCCGTTGCTCACCACGACGGTGCCGGCCGGTTCGCCGTCGGCGGGGACGAACCACGCCGACAGCTCGAGCCCGTCGTCGGTGGGGAACGACACCTCCTCCAGACCGGCCAGCGCGGGCGGCGAGGGCGCGGACCGGTCGGGGAGGTAGATGAGCTGGCGCTGGAAGACCCAGGCGAGCAGGACCAGCAGCAGCCACAGCCCGGCCAGCACCGCCAGGACCTTCCACCCGATCGAGAGGAATGTCGAGCCCATGGGCCGACCCTAAACGAGGGTGGACGTGATCGCGCCACGTTTCCGCGCCGAAACGGCCCTCGGGACGTGCCCGAGTCCCGCCGCGGGGCCGGGTGGCGGGGGCGGGGCGGGCCGGTCAGTCCAGGTAGCCGCGCAAGTGCTCGACATAGGTGTGTGCGCGGAGCTTGCGTAACGTCTTGTGCTCTATCTGCCGGATGCGTTCCCGGGTGACGCCGAACAGCCGGCCGATCTCCTCCAGTGTTCTGGGGCGGCCGTCGACCAGCCCGTAGCGGAGCTCCACCACCCGGCGCTCACGGTCGCTCAGCGTGCACAGCACGGCCTCCAGTTGCTGGCGCAGCAGCAGGAAGGCCGCGGATTCCACCGGCGAGGGGATGTGCACGTCCTCGATGAGGTCCCCGAGGCTGGCGTCGTCCTCCTCGCCGACCGGGGACTGCAGCGAGATCGGCTCCTGGGCAAGGCGCAGGATCTCGCCGACCCGGACGGCGGTGAGTCCCAGGTGGGCGGCGACCTCCGCGGCGGTCGGCTCGTAGCCGTTCTCCTGGAGTATCCGGCGCTGCACCCGCACCACCCGGTTGATGAGCTCGGCGACGTGCACGGGGACACGGATGGTGCGGGCCTGGTCGGCGATGGCGCGGGACATCGCCTGCCGGATCCACCAGGTGGCGTACGTGGAGAACTTGAACCCGCGGGTGTAGTCGAACTTCTCCACCGCCCGGATCAGCCCGAGGTTTCCCTCCTGCACGAGGTCGAGCATGGTCAGGCCGCGGCCCGCATAGCGTTTCGCCACGGAGACGACCAGCCGCAGGTTCGCCTCGATGAGCTGACGCTTCGCCAGCCGTCCGCGCACCACGAGCCGGTCGAGATCCAGGGCGAGCCGGTCGTCGAGCCCGGTGGAGGTGCGCAGCCGTTCCTCGGCGAACAGCCCGGCCTCGATCCGGCGGGCCAGTTCGACCTCGCCGGAGGCGGTGAGCAGCGGAATGCGCCCGATTTCGCGCAGGTACTGGCGGAAGAGGTCGCCCGTGGCACTGTCTTCGGTCCGCGGCCAGGACTCGCGTCCGGCGGGCCACTGGCGGGGCACCCGTTCGGTGGGCACGGCGGGAGCGGAGGGCTGCGCGGAGGGTGGCACAGCCGTTGCCGTGCCGGTTGTCCGGGTCTGCACGGGGCGACCTCCAGGTCATCGCAGCCGGTCGGGGAGCGGTGCCGCCACCAGTGTGCGGTAAGGGCCGCCCCGGCCACGAGGGGCTTGCGTCCACTTTCTGGACGGGGCCGCCACCCGATGCGTATGCCCCGCTACCGGAGTGTGTGCCCCTTTGCCGGCCGGTTCACCCGTAGAGGGCCGCGACGCCGCGTTCCCGCAGGGCGGTGCGGTACTGCTGGAGGGTCCAGACTTCTTGGCGCAGGGCTGCTGAGTGTTCCTGTTCGCCCTGTGCTTCCAGCCGCAGGGCGGAGCTCTCCAGCTCGGTGATGCGCCGGTCGGCGGCGGCCAGCCGGACCCCCACCAGCTGCTCCCCGGCGTACGTCTCGTCGGCTGCGCGGCGGGTGCGCAGCGGCTCCACGGTCAGCTCGGTGACCAGGGAGCGGACGGTGTCGTCGGGGGCGGCGGCCCGTACCCGGGCCACGTAGCCGTCGTCCGCCGCGGCCGCTCCCCCGGCCTCCTCGATGCACCGGCGCACCACCGCGTACGGCGGGGCGGTGAACTCGTCCTCGCCGTAGGCGTCGAAGGCCGGGGAGACGAGCTGCGGGAACTGCAGGGCGAGCTTGAGCAGTTCGCGTTCGACCCGGTGGGCGGGGCTGCGCAGGTTCAGTGCCGGGCCGCCTGCGGTCGGGGCGGGCGACGGTACGGGCGTCCGCCGCGGGCCGGAGGGCTGCCGCTGCCGGCCGCCGTCCGGTGGCAGTCCGCCGTCCCGACGGTGGCGGGCCATCCGGGCGACCCGCTGGACGACGAACTGGGTGTCCATGATGCCGAGCAGTCCGGCGAGGCGGACCGCGTACTCGTGCTGGATGGCGCCGTCCTTGATCCGGGCGAGGATCGGGGCGGCGGATTCCAGGGCGGCGGAGCGGCCCTCGGCGGTGTCGAGGTTGTGCTGGGCGACCGCGGACCGGAGGGCGAACTCGAACAGCGGGGTGCGTCCGTCGACCAGCTCCCGGACCGCCTCGTCGCCCTTGGCGAGGCGCAGGTCGCAGGGGTCCATGCCGCCGGGGGTGAGGGCGATCCAGGTCTTGCTGGCGAATTTCTGGTCGTCCTCGAAAGCGCGCAGGGCGGCCTTCCGGCCGGCGGCGTCGCCGTCGAAGGTGAAGATCACCTCGGAGCGGGAATTGTCCATGAGCAGCCGGCGGAGGATCTTCACGTGGCCTTCACCGAAGGAGGTGCCGCAGGTGGCGATGGCGGTGGTCTCTCCGGCGAGGTGGCAGGCCATGACGTCGGTGTAGCCCTCGACCACCACGGCGCGGTTGGCCTTGGCGATGTCTTTCTTGGCCAGGTCGATGCCGTAGAGCACCTGCGACTTGCGGTAAATGGGCGTTTCGGGGGTGTTGAGGTACTTGGGGCCGTTGTCGTCCTCGCGCAGCTTGCGTGCTCCGAAGCCGATGACTTCTCCGGTGATGTCCCGCAGCGGCCAGACCAGCCGCCCCCGGAACCGGTCGATCGGCCCGCGCCGGCCTTCCTGGGCGACGCCGGAGAGGGTCAGCTCCTTGTCGGTGAAGCCCCGGCCGCGCAGGAAGCGCACCAGGTGGTCCCAGCCCGCAGGGGCGTAGCCGACCGCGAAGTGCGCGGCGGCCGCCTGGTCGAATCCGCGTTCGGCGAGGAAGGTCCGGCCGATACCGGCCTCGGGGCTGCCCAGCTGCTCCTGGTAGAACTCGGCGGCGACCCGGTGGGCCTCGATGAGCCGGGTGCGTTCGCCCTGCTGGCTGGCCCGCCCGTAGCCGCCCTCCTCGTAGCGCAGGGTGATGCCGGCCTGGGCGGCGAGCCGCTCGACGGCCTCGGAGAAGGAGAGGTGCTCGAGCTTCATCACGAAGTCGAGGGTGTCCCCGCCCTCCTGGCAGCCGAAGCAGTGGTAGAAGCCCTTGCCGGGACTGACGTGGAAGGAGGGGGACTTCTCGTCATGGAAGGGGCACAGGCCCTTGAGGTTGCCCCCGCCGGCGTTCCGCAGCTGGAGATAGTCGGAGACGACGGCGTCGATCGGGACCGCGTCCCGCACCGCCTTCACGTCGTCGTCGTTGATCCTGCCCGCCACGCGGGAAGTCTACGGCGCCGGGGTGGCGGCGGCGGACGGCGGGCGGACGGCCCGGACGGGTGTCACCCGCCGGTCCGGCCCGGGTGACGGCGGTCAGCCCGGCGTGGAGCTGCCCGGCCCCTCAGAACACCGCCTCGGTCTCGTCCATCCGGTTCTGCGGGACGGTGTTCAGCTCGGAGGTCGCGTCGGCCAGCGAGACCATCACGATGTCCGTGCCGCGCAGCGCGGTCATGTTGCCGAAGTCGCCGCGGTGGGCGGCCTCCACCGCGTGCCAGCCGAAGCGGGTGGCGAGCACCCGGTCGAAGGCGGTGGGCGTGCCGCCGCGCTGCACATGGCCCAGGATGACGGGCCGGGACTCGGTGCCCAGGCGGCGTTCCAGCTCGACCGAGAGGCGGTTGCCGATGCCGGCGAACCGCTCGTGACCGTAGGGGTCGATCTCCCCCTTTTCGTAGGGCATGGAGCCCTCGGCGGGGTGGGCGCCCTCGGCGACACAGATCACGGCGAACTTCTTGCCGCGCGCGAAGCGCTCCCGCACCATCGTGCACAGGCCGTCGACCGAGAAGTCACGCTCGGGGAGGCAGATGCCGTGGGCACCGCCGGCCATCCCCGATTCCAGGGCGATCCAGCCGGCGTTGCGGCCCATCACCTCGACCACCATCACCCGCTGGTGGGACTCGGCGGTGGTCTTCAGCCGGTCGATGGCCTCCGTCGCGACGCCGACGGCGGTGTCGAACCCGAAGGTGCGGTCGGTCGCGGAAATGTCGTTGTCGATGGTCTTCGGCACTCCGACGACGGGGATCCCCGCGTCGGACAGCATCCGGGCGGCGGTCAGGGTGCCCTCGCCACCGATCGGGATCAGCGCGTCGAGGCCGAGCTCACGGCGCAGCTGCTCAGCGTTGTCGCAGGCCTCCCGGAGGCGGTCCTTCTCCAGGCGGCTGGACCCCAGGATGGTGCCTCCGCGGGCCAGGATGCCACTGACGGCGTTGATGTCGAGCTTGCGGTACCTGCCCTCGAGGAGCCCTCTGAAGCCGTCCTCGAATCCGATCACATCGTCGCCCCGGTCCACCACGGCGCGATGCACGATCGAGCGGATGACGGCGTTGAGGCCGGGGCAGTCACCGCCTGCGGTGAGAACTCCGATACGCATGGGGGACTCTCTCCTGCCTGCTCATTCGTAGGTGCGTACGGCCGCGCCATCGGGGCCGGCCTGATTGTTTCACGCCCGGCGGCCCCGGCGGGCAGCCCTGGCAACTCGAAGCGCGCGACCACAAGTCACAGAGGTACGGTCAAGGGTAGCGAGATCACGGAACGGACGCGTCCGCGACTGTGCGGCAGCCGCGGAACAGGAACCGAGGACGCCTTGCAGGACGGGACCGTACAGCGCGGCGGGAGCGCCGTGGAGGACAGCGCGGGTACGCGCGGGGAGCAGCACCCGCGGGACATGGGCGTCGGCAGCGGCGCGGAGCACGACGCGCGGGGGGCCGGGGAGCGGGCGGCGGACACCGGGCGGGCGGGCCATGGGCCGCCCAGCGTCTACGTGGCCGGGGTCGGCCGGGGGGACGGCCGGCAGGTGATCGAGTTGGGGGTCATGGAGGTACTGACCCGCCTGGTCGACCGGGTGGGGGTGTTCCGGCCGCTGGCGCACGACGGCTCCGACACGGTGGTGGAGCTGCTGCGGGGCCGCTACCGGCTGTCGCAGTCGCGGGCCTCGGCGACGGGCATGACGTATGCCGCAGCCTCCGCGCTGCAGGCCGAGCAGGGCACCGACGAGCTGGTGACGCTGCTGGTGGACCGGTTCCACGAGGTGGCCAAGGACTATCAGGCGGTCCTGGTGCTGGGCACCGACTACGGGGACACCGGGCTGCCGGACGAGCTGGCGCTCAACGCCCGGCTGGCCAACGAGATGGGTGCGGCGGTGCTGCCGGTCATCGGCGGGCTGGACCGCAGTGCCGAGTCGGTGGTGGCCGAGGTGCGGATCGCCCGGCGGGCCTTCACCTCACGCGGCTGCGAGGTGATCGCCACGATCGCCAACCGGGTACAGGACCGGGAGGCCAGGAAGGCCGCCCGGGAGCTGGGGCGCCACCTGCCGGAGCCGGTGTACGTGCTGCCGGAGGAACCCGCGCTGTCCGCCCCGACCGTGGCCCAGACGGTCGCCGCGCTGGACGCGAAGGTGCTGCTGGGGGACGAGACCGGGCTGGCCCGGGATGTGCGGGATTTCGTGTTCGGCGGTGCGATGCTGCCGACTTTCCTGAACGCGCTGACCGAGGGCTGCCTGGTGGTGGCCCCCGGGGACCGGGCCGACCTGGTGATCGGGGCGCTGGCCGCGCACTCCGCGGGGTCGCCGCCGATCGCGGGGGTGCTGCTGACGCTGGGTCAGCACCCGGGTCCTGAGATCATGTCGCTGGCCGACCGGCTGGCCCCGGGCACCCCGGTGCTGTCGGTGCCCGCGAACTCCTTCGCCACCGCGGCGCGGCTGACGGGTCTCGAGGGCAAGCTGACGGCCGCCACCCCCCGCAAGGCGGAGATCGCCCTGGGCCTCTTCGAGACCCGGGTGGACACCGGGGCGCTCACCGAACGGCTGTCGGTGGTGCGCAGTGACCGGATGACGCCGATGATGTTCGAGCACGAGCTGGTGCAGCGGGCCCGTACCGACCGCCGGCACGTGGTGCTTCCGGAGGGCACCGAGGAGCGGGTGCTGCGCGCGGCGGAGGTGCTGCTGCGCCGCAACATCTGCGATCTGACCCTGCTCGGGGACGACACCGCGGTGCGCCGGCGGGCGGCCGACCTGGGCGTGGACCTGCGGCTGCTCGGCCCGGACGAGGTGCCCGAAGGGAAAGGCCCCAGCGCCCGGGTGGTGAACCCGCAGACCTCGCCGCTGCGGGAGCGGTTCGCCGAGCGGTACGCGCAGTTGCGCGCGCACCGGGGTGTCACGCAGGAGCTGGCCCACGACGTGGTGGCCGACGTGTCGTACTTCGGCACCCTGATGGTCGAGGAGGGGCTGGTGGACGGCATGGTCTCCGGTGCGGCGCACTCCACGGCGGCGACGATCCGGCCGGCCTTCGAGATCATCCGGACCCGGCCGGACGCCGGGATCGTCTCCTCGGTGTTCTTCATGTGCCTGTCCGACAAGGTGCTCGTCTACGGAGACTGCGCGGTCAATCCGGTACCGAACGCCGAACAGCTGGCGGACATCGCCGTCGAGTCGGCGGCGACGGCAGCCTGGTTCGGGGTCGAGCCGCGGGTCGCGATGCTCTCGTACTCCACCGGCACCTCCGGGACCGGCGCGGACGTGGACAAGGTGCGGGCGGCCACCGCACTGGTGCGGGAGCGGCGTCCGGACCTGAAGGTGGACGGCCCGATCCAGTACGACGCGGCGGTGGAGCCGTCGGTGGCCGCGGCGAAGCTGCCCGGCTCGGAGGTCGCCGGGCAGGCGACGGTGCTGATATTCCCCGACCTGAACACCGGCAACAACACGTACAAGGCGGTCCAGCGTTCCGCCGGGGCGGTGGCTGTCGGCCCGGTGCTGCAAGGGCTGCGCAAGCCGGTCAACGACCTCTCCCGCGGTGCGATGGTGCAGGACATCGTCAACACCGTCGCCATCACCGCCGTCCAGGCCCAAGCACGGAAGGCAGCGAGCCAGTGACCGCCACCCGGGTCCTCGTCCTCAACTCCGGCTCCTCCTCGGTGAAGTACCAGCTGCTGGACATGGTGACGGGCCGCCGGCCGGCCGCCGGCATCGTCGAGCGGATCGGTGAGCCGGCCTCACGCCATCTGCACACCGGGGCGGACGGCGAGCGGCGGGAGCGGGTCCGCCGGATGGCCGACCACGAGGCGGCGCTGGAGTCGGTCGCCGGGGAGCTGGCCGCGGACGGCATGGGGCTGGACTCCCCCGAGCTGCTCGCGATCGGCCACCGGGTGGTGCACGGCGGCGAGGCGTTCAGCGCGCCGGTGGCCGTGGACGAGGAGGTGGAGGCGGAGATCGAAAGGCTGATCCCTCTTGCCCCGCTGCACAATCCGGGCAACCTCGCCGGCATCCGGACCGCACGGGCCCTCAACCCGGCCCTGCCGCAGGTGGCGGTGTTCGACACCGCGTTCCACCGCACGATGCCGGAGCACGCGGCCCGCTACGCACTCGACGTCGCGACCGCCGACGAGCACCGGATCCGCCGCTACGGCTTCCACGGCACCTCGCACGCGTACGTCTGCCGGAAGACCGCGGAGCTGCTGGGCAGGGAGCTGTCCGAGCTGAACATCATCGTGCTGCACCTGGGCAACGGCGCCTCGGCCTCGGCGGTGGCGGGCGGGCGGTGCGTGGACACCTCGATGGGGCTGACGCCGCTGGAGGGCCTGGTGATGGGCACCCGCCCGGGGGACCTCGACCCGGGGGTGATCATCCATCTGGCGCGGGTGGCCGGCATGTCGGTGGACGGGATCGACCACCTGCTGAATCACCGCTCGGGGCTGACGGGCCTGTGCGGGGACAACGACATGCGGGAGATCTGCCGCCGGACGGACGAGGGGGACGAGGCGGCCCGGCTGGCGTTCGACGTTTATGTGCACCGGCTGAAGAAGTACATCGGCGCCTACTACGCGGTGCTGGGCCGGGTGGACGCGGTCGTCTTCACCGCAGGGGTCGGGGAGAACGCGGCCCCGGTCCGGGCGGCGGCGATCAGCGGGCTGGAGGAGCTGGGGCCGGCCGTGCGGGCGGAGCTGAACTTCGCGCGGACGGAGGGGCCCCGGCTGATTTCCCCGGAGTACGCTCGGGTCGCGGTGGCCGTGGTGCCCACCGACGAAGAGCTGGAGATCGCCACGCAGACCTACGAGCTGGTGACCCGTGAGGCCGGCGGGTGACGGACCCCGCAGATCCTCGCGGATCCGTGCGCGCCGTACCGGGCCGCGTGCGGACAGCGACGGCTGCGGTGACGTACCGTCCGGCCGCGCTCCCGAATTTCTTCCGCCACTGAACAAACCGATAGGATCGCTTCCATGCGCCGTTCCAAGATCGTTTGCACCCTGGGCCCAGCCGTCGACAGCTTCGATCAGCTGAAAAACCTGATCGACTCCGGCATGAACGTGGCCCGCTTCAACATGAGCCACGGGAGCCACCGGGAGCACGAGGAGCGGTACCACCGTCTCCGCCGGGCCAGTGAGGAGACCGGGCAGGCGGTGGGCGTGCTCGCCGATCTGCAGGGCCCCAAGATCCGTCTGGAGACCTTCGCCGACGGCCCCGTGGAGCTGGTCCGCGGGGACGAGTTCACCATCACCACCGAGGACGTCCCCGGGGACCAGAGCATCTGCGGGACCACCTACAAGGGCCTGCCCGGGGATGTCTCCAAGGGCGAGATGATCCTGATCAACGACGGGAACGTGGCCCTCCAGGTCACCGATGTCGACGGTCCGCGGGTGCACTCCATCGTCATCGAGGGCGGGGTCGTCTCCGACCACAAGGGGATCAATCTCCCGGGCGTGGCGGTCAATGTCCCCGCCCTGTCGGAGAAGGACGTCGAGGACCTGGAGTTCGCGCTGCGCATGGGCTGCGACATGGTCGCGCTGTCCTTCGTGCGCAACGCCTCCGACGTCCGCGACGTGCACCAGGTCATGGACCGGGTGGGCCGCCGGGTGCCGGTGATCGCCAAGGTGGAGAAGCCGCAGGCGGTCGAGAACATGCAGGAGATCGTCCTCGCCTTCGACGGCGTGATGGTGGCCCGCGGCGACCTGGCGGTGGAGTACCCGCTGGAGAAGGTCCCGATGGTGCAGAAGCGGCTGGTGGAGATGTGCCGCCGGAACGCCAAGCCGGTCATCGTCGCCACCCAGATGATGGAATCGATGATCACGAACTCCCGGCCGACCCGGGCCGAGGCCTCCGACGTGGCCAACGCCATCCTGGACGGCGCGGACGCGGTGATGCTGTCCGCGGAGTCCTCGGTCGGCCAGTACCCGATCGAGACGGTCAAGACGATGTCGAAGATCGTCGTCGCCGCTGAGGAGGAGCTGCTGTCCAAGGGCCTGCAGCCGCTGGTGCCGGGCAAGAAGCCCCGCACCCAGGGCGGTTCGGTGGCTCGCGCGGCCTGCGAGATGGCCGACTTCCTGGACGGCCGGGCCCTGGTGGCCTTCACCCGGTCCGGGGACACCGCACGCCGCCTCTCCCGCTACCGGGTGTCCCAGCCGATCCTGGCCTTCACCACCGAGCCCGAGACCCGCAACCAGCTGACCCTGACCTGGGGTGTGGAGACCTTCGTCGTCCCGCACGCCGACCACACCGACGAGATGGTGCGGCTGGTGGACAACGAACTGCTCAAGCTCAACCGCTTCCACGAGGACGACGTCATGATCATGACGGCCGGCTCGCCGCCCGGAGTCGTCGGCACCACCAACCTGGTGCGCATCCTGCACCTGGGCCGCGACAGCTGACCCTCCGGCCTCCGTCCGGGGCCCGCGGTCAGTGCCGGGTCGTGTACTGCCGCATGCCCGGAATGGTGAGCTCGCCCCCGAACTGACCGGCCTGGGTGACGTGCACGTCGGTGAAGTGGGCGATGGGGATGTCCAGCGGGGGCTGGTGCTCCGGGTCGAAGACGATCGGGATCAGCCCGAACAGCTTGCCCTCAAGCCGCTCCGTGTACATCGTCACCTGTCCGTTGCGGAAGGGCGAGTTGGACCCCGCCTCGGCCTGCACGTGGTACCGCAGCCCTTCCGGGGTGTCGACCATCTGGTGCAGGTCGCCGATGTCCAGCTTGTCGGCCGTGAACTTCAGCGCCTGCTTGGTGGAGCCGTTGGCCGTGGTGACGTTCACGACGCCGTGGTACTTCAGGCCCCGCAGCGTGAGGTAGGTGGCCTCCAGGACCCAGGGATCGTCCGCGAGGGTGACCGGGGTCTGCTCCCCCTCCCCGTCGACGCGCTGGGTCTCCGGGCAGGGGAACGGGACCTTGCCGTCCTCATCCGGCGCGAAGGGGTCGTCCTCCGCGGGTGCCGGGTCCCCGGTGCCGGCGGCGTCCCCGTCGCTCTCCCCGGGCGCCGCGGAGCCGTCCGCCGCACCGTCCTCCGCCGGGGTCCCGGCCGCCGGCCGTTCCGTCTCGGGGGCCCCCGCCCCGGCTCCGGCCGGGTCCTCCACCGGTGCCGAGCCCTCGCCGGCGTCTCCTGCCCCGTCGGACCCTTCGGCCTCACGGGATTCCCCGGACTCCTCGTCCGGCTCCTCGTCGGACTGCTGGGGCGCCTCCTCGGCGCCGGCCTCCGCCTCACCGGAGTCCCGGCCACCGGTGAAGATGCCCCGGACCCCGTCGCCCAGATCACGCAGCGCGTCCCCGACCCCCAGCGGGTCCAGCGGGTGCCGCTCACGCGTCTGCTCCTCACCGGCCGGCTCCTCCGCCTCCTCGGGGGGCGCCTCCCCGTCGGCCGGGTCAGAGGGCTCGGGCGCCGGCGGCGACGCCGGTTCCGGGTCCTCCGGCGGCCCGGTGTCCTCCGCACCGGCCTCTCCCGTGCGCTCCTGCGCCCCGCCGGTGTCCGCTTCCCCGCCGGGCCCGGCCCGTTCCGCTTCCGGGCTGTCCGGCCCGGCACCTTCCGGCCCGGTGTCCTCCGCACCGGCCGCCGCGGATTCCTCCGCCCCGGCCTCCTCCTCGACATCCGGCATCTCGACGCACGGCCCGCTGCGGAAGGGGTTCTCGGGCCCCTGCTCGGCCTGGGCCAGCGGGGAGGTGAGCCCCATGCCCAGCATCACCGCCGAGGGCATCGCGGCGAAGGCCATGGCTTTGCCGACCGGCAGGTGCATGCGCTTCAGCAACGTTCTGCGCCGATCGGGCGCCTGCTCGGGTATCTCCTCACTCGGCACGGTGCGTCTCCTTCTCCTGCTCTGTGGTGACGCCCGCGAAGCCGGCGAGCGCGCTGCCGGTGCCCGCCGCACGCTGCGCCGGGACGCGCCCCTCGGGCAGCTCCGCGGTCCGCGGGTCCTCGTCCCCGGCACCCGCCGACCCCTGCCCGGTCTTCTCACCGCCCTGCGGCTCCCGGACGTCCTGCACCCAGGCGACACTCATGCCTCCCCCGACGAGCCCGAAGAGGAAGCCGATCAGAAACCCACCGAAGTTGGACACCACGAGGGAGACCAGCGACAGCATGATCCCCGCCACTCCCGCGAAGATCCGGGCGTGCGGCTGGAACCACATCGTGAGGCCGAGCGTGACCAGCAGGGCTCCGATGACCGCCGAGCCGGCACCCGCGGTCGTCGCCATCCGGATGGTCAGCTCACCGAGCGTCAGATTCGCGTAAGGGAAGTAGGCGATCGGCAGGCCGGCCAGGATGGTGAGCACCCCGGCCCAGAACGGCCGCTGCCACCTCCAGCGGCGGAAGGCCACGCGCCCCCGGGAGAAGCGCGACGGCGTACTCGGTTGCTCAGTGGATGTGGTGGTGCTCATGGCGCGGACTCCCTGGTGACGCCGGACAACAGCGGGACACTCGAACGGCCGGACCGCCCGGGGCGGGGGTCACGCGCCCCTCCCCGGGCGACGGCTCACACCGTCAGTAGCACTCGTTCTTGCCCTTGTGCACCTTCATCTTGAGCCCGTTCAGCTCGAAGGTCCCGGCCGAGGTCGCCCACGCGGTCTGCTTGACGCCGGTGAGCACCGCCTTGTCGGCCTGCTGGGCGAACGAGCCCGGCACCCGGTGCTCGCCGGACTTCGGCGTCGGGCCCTTGGAGCTGTGGTCGACGCTGACACCGATGTCGATGTTGGTGAACGTCGCGTCGGCGTTGAGGTCGGTGATGTCGATGAAGAGGTTCTTGGCCTTGACCGGCTTGGCCGGGTTGTCGCCGGCACCCAGCTTGACCGTGACGTCGCCGATCGGGGTCGGCACGACAACCGACTGGCACAGCTTGTTGATCGTGGCGGAGTTGAACGCCGACACCGCGACGGGCACCAGCTCGTCGTCGTGCTTGACGTCGAGAGCGCCGTACTGGACGAAGCCGGTGCCCTCCAGCCGCTCGGTGGTGACCTTGAACTGCTGGCCGGAGACGGCGAACGAGGCCGCCAGAGCTCCCTGGGCGAGAGCGACACCTATCGCGGCGGACGCGGCCACACTCGGCACCATGACCACGCCGAACCGCTTCCATCGGGTACCGCCACGAGCCTGTGACTCCATGACTTTCCTCCTTCTCGGACAACCTCTCCGGTCCTGCCGCCAGGGGGATCCATGGATCTTTGGGGACCTGGAGAGGAGAGGCGCGATGCCCCCGGGCCACCCCCGGGGACTGCCACTGACCACGCGGCCGCAACGGAGCAGGTCCCACCCGTCGGTGGGAACCCCCTGATCCGTGGCCGACGCATGGCCGTGTCGGCTTGGCCGATCGTGGTGCATCTCACCGCACCGCACAAGAGGTTCATTACCAGCGAGTAAGTAACGGAGGCGTAGGGATCTTTCCACTCTCCGGCGGCACCACGGAGCGTCACCGGCAACCGCCGGGTGCAGGGGTGGCCAACCGGGAGCAACACACCGGAAACGCCTTCGACACGTCACCGAACGCAGCGGCGGCCGCGCTCTACCAAAGTTTGGTAAAACGCGGCCGCCGACCACGGATGAGAAGGGGTCAGCTCAGAAGAGCACCCGGGCGAGCGCGCTGCGGGCGGTGACCACCCGCGGATCGTCGGCTCCGACCACCTCGAAAAGCTCGAGCAGACGCACCCGGGCCGCCTGCCGGTCGTCCCCCGCGGTCCGCTGCACCGTGTCGACCAGCCGCCCGAAGGCGTCCTCGACATGACCGCCGACCATGTCGAGATCGGCGACGGCGAGCTGCGCGGCCACGTCGGCGGGCCGGTCGGCGGCGTCCTTGCGGGCCTGCTGCGCGTCGACGTCCCGCACTCGGCTCAGCAACTGGGCCTGCGTGAGCCCCAGCAGGGCCTCGGCGTTCTGCGGGTCGCCGGCCAGGACGTTCTCGTACGCCTGGACGGCGCCACCGAGATCCCCCGAGTCCAGCGCGGCGTGTGCCGCGGCGAGCGTCGGGTCCTCCGGAGGCTCAGGGGTGGCCTGAGCCTCCGGCGCACCGGTGGCCGAGACATCGACCGGGGCGCCGACAATGCCGAAGCGCTCCTCGGCGGCCTGGATCAGCTGGTCCAGGATCTGCCGGATCTGCTCCTCAGGGGCGGCCCCCTGGAAGAGCGGCAGAGCCTGACCGGCGATCACGGCGAACACCGCGGGGATGCCCTGGACGCCGAACTGCTGGAAGAGCGCCTGATTGCCGTCGACGTCGATCTTGGCGAGCACGAAGCGGCCCGCGTGCTCGACGGCGAGCCGCTCGAGGAGCGGTCCGAGCTGCTTGCAGGGCTCGCACCACTCGGCCCAGAAGTCGATGACCACCGGGACCTCGGCGCTGCGCTGCAGCACGTCCCGTTCGAAACTGGCCTCATCGACGTCGAAGACGAGCTGTGCGGCACCGGCCGGCGGCGGCCCGCCCGGCTGCGCCGCTCGCTGGGCCCGGGCCTGCTGGGCCTTTTCCTTGGCTTCGGCGGCTGCCTTCACTGCGGAGAGATCGACGGCTCCGCTGATGGACATATTGCGTGGCTGCATGGGACCAGTCTCCCCCTTCCGCGACCCGTTCCGGAACGCCCCTCGGCGCGAGCCGCCACGTGTCCGTGCTGCGTGACGCGCGTCATCTTACGCTACGGGCCGTAGCGTAACGGATGGAGCACACTCCCGCCCAGAGCCATCTGCGCGGCGATCTTCTTACCGACCGGTAAGGTGCTGCTCCATGCACCCCTCAGCCCGCCGTACCGGCCGGCCCCGCAGCGCCGCGGCGGACCGGGCGATCCTTGCGGCCACCCGCCACGCGCTGGCCGAACTGGGCTGGGCGAAGCTGACCATGAGCGATGTGGCGACGCGCGCGGGAGTCGCCCGCACCACCCTCTACCGCCGCTGGCCGGGCAAGAACGAGCTGGTCGTCGACGCGGTCGCGGACCTCTTCGACGCACAGCTCGACCTGCCGGACCGGGGCAGCCTGCCGGCCGACCTCGAAGGGGTGGTGCTGCGCTTCGCGGAACTGCTGGAGCGGCCGGAGACCCGGATCGGTCTGCTGGCGGTGTTCGCCGAGTCGACCCGCGACCCGGTGCTGCGCGCCCGGATCCGCGCCGCGATCGTCACCCGCCAGCGGGAGCTCGTCGTGCGCGGACGGGAGCGCGCCCAGCTCCGCGGAGAGCTGCCGCAGGATCCACCGGGGGCCGCGGGCAGCACACGGGCCGCCCGCCGGGTGGACCTGATCTTCGACATCATCGCGGGCTCGGTGGTGCACCGCACCCTGGTCAGCGACCAGCCGGTGGACGCGGCCTGGGCGCGCGAGTTCGCGGACCTCCTGCTGGGCGGTCTCACCGCCTCGGACGGCGGCGCCGGGAGAGGCCCGGCGCCGCCGCCGGGTCAGAAGCCGGGGGGCTCGGTGTAGGTTCCCCACTCGTCCCGCAGGACGCCGCAGATCTCCCCGAGCGTGGCCTCCGCCCGGACCGCCTCCAGCATCGGCCCGATCATGTTGCGGTCGCTGCGGGCCGCCTCCAGCATCCGGTCCAGGGTGGCGCGCACCGCGGCCTCGTCACGGGCCGCCTTGCGATCGGCCAGGGTACTGACCTGGTCGCGCTCCACCTCGTGGCTGACCCGCAGGATCTCCAGGTCACCGGTGACCGAGCCGGTGTGGCAGTTGACGCCGACGACCTTCTTCTCGTCCTTCTCCAGCGCCCGCTGGTACTGGAACGCGGCCTCGGCGATCCGGCCGGTGAACCAGCCGTCCTCGATACCGCGCAGCAGGCCGGAGGTGATCGGTCCGATCGGGTGGTTGCCGTCCGGGACGGCGCGCCGGCCCCGCTCCCGGATCTCCTCGAAGATCTTCTCGGCGTCCGCCTCGATCCGGTCCGTCAGCTGCTCGATGTACCAGGAGCCGCCGAGCGGGTCGGCGACGTTGGTGACGCCGGTCTCCTCCATGATCACCTGCTGCGTGCGCAGCGCGATCTCCGCGGCCTGCTCACTCGGCAGCGCGAGGGTCTCGTCCAGGGCGTTGGTGTGCAGCGAGTTCGTGCCGCCGAGTACCGCGGCGAGCGCCTCCACCGCGGTGCGCACCACGTTGTTGTACGGCTGCTGGGCGGTCAGCGAGACTCCGGCGGTCTGGGTGTGGAAGCGCAGCCACTGGGCCTTCTCACTGGTCGCACCGTAGACGTCGCGCATCCAGCGGGCCCAGATGCGGCGGGCGGCGCGGAACTTGGCGATCTCCTCGAAGAAGTCGAGGTGGGCGTCGAAGAAGAAGGACAGGCCGGGCGCGAACCTGTTGACGTCCATGCCCCGGCTCAGGCCCAGCTCGACGTAGCCGAAGCCGTCGGCGAGGGTGTAGGCGAGCTCCTGCGCGGCCGTCGATCCGGCCTCGCGGATGTGGTAGCCGGAGACGGACAGCGGCTTGTAGGCCGGGATGCCCTCGGCGCAGTGCTCCATCAGGTCGCCGATGAGCCGCAGGTGCGGCTCGGGCTGGAAGAGCCACTCCTTCTGGGCGATGTACTCCTTGAAGATGTCCGTCTGCAACGTGCCGTTGAGGACGGCCGGGTCGACCCCCTGACGCTCCGCCGCCACCAGGTACATGCAGAAGACCGGCACCGCCGGGCCGCTGATGGTCATGGAGGTGGTGACGTCGCCCAGCGGGATGCCGGCGAACAGGACCTCCATGTCGGCGGCGGAGTCGATGGCGACGCCGCAGTGCCCGACCTCGCCCAGCGCGCGCGGGTCGTCGGAGTCGCGGCCCATCAGGGTCGGCATGTCGAAGGCGACCGACAGCCCGCCGCCGCCCGCCGCCAGGATCATCTTGTAACGCTCGTTGGTCTGTTCGGCGTTGCCGAAGCCGGCGAACTGGCGGATGGTCCAGGTGCGGCCGCGGTAGCCGGTGGGGTGCAGGCCCCGGGTGTAGGGGAATTCGCCGGGCCAGCCGATCCGCTCGAAGCCCTCGTAGGTGTCTCCGGGGCGTGGGCCGTAGACGGGCTCCACCTCGTCCCCGGAGAGTGTGGTGAAGTCCGCGTCCCGCTTCCGGGCCGCGTCGAACCGGGCCTGCCAGCGACGGCGGCCCTCTGCGATGGCGTGAGCATCCATGACGCCCAATTTACTAGGACGTCCAAGTATTTGTCGATGCGGCCACGCCGGGAACCTCCCCGGCGTACGCGGAGGTCAGGCTCCGGCGGACGGGCCGGCGCCGGCGGTCTCCCGGGCCTGCGGGGCGGCGGCGGCTTCCGGCTGCTCCAGCAGCGGCCTGATCTCGGCGCTGATCCGGCGCTCGACGAAGAACGCGACGAACGGGATCGTGCCGGACAGCAGCACCCACAGCAGCTTGCCGAACGGCCAGCGGGCCTTCTGCCCCAGGTCGAAGGCGAAGACCAGGTAGATGATGTACAGCAGGCCGTGGGTCTGGGACACCACGAACGTGACATCCTCACCCATGTCGAAGCCGTACTTGAACACCATGCAGGTGCTGAGCACCAGGAGCATGACGGCGGTGACGTAGGCCATCACCCGGTAGCGGGTCAGGACGCTCTGCTTCATGGCACCCGAGCGTAACCGCCCGTTTCGGGCGTTCCTCACCCGGCCCCCGCTTACCCCACGGTCGGGTCAGGATTCCTCGAAGTCTCCCGCCGCCACCCGCAGGGGGCGCAGCATCGCGAAGATCTCCGCACACTCCTCGTCGTCGTAGGCCCGGAGCCCGAAGTCCATCGCGGTCAGCTCCCGGGTGGCGTCCTCGCACACCCTGCGGCCCCGGTCGGTGACGGACGCCAGCGTGCCCCGCCCGTCGTTCGGGTTGGGCCGCTTGGTCACCAGTCCGGATCTCACCAGCCGGTCGACGGTGTTGGTGACGGAGGTCGGATGGACCATGAGTCGTTCGCCGATCTTGGACATGGACAGCTCCCCACGCCTGCTGAAGGTCAGCAGCACCAGCGCCTCGTACCGGGCGAAGGTGAGCCCGTAGGGCTTGACCACGGCATCCACCTCGGCGAGCAGGATCTGCTGCGCCCGCATGATCGAGGTGATCGCGACCATGGACGGGGTGGCCCCGAAGTGCTCTTTCCAGAGCTCATCGGCGCGGGCGATCGGGTCGAACGGCAAGCTGAGCGGTTTCGGCACAGCAGCGACCTTACCGGCTGGTCATATCGCGGACGGAGCCGTCTCAGAAGTTGAGCCTCCCGGCCCGGGAGGGCCGTGTTCCGGCCACCCGGGGGCTCCGTGCGGCCACCGGCGCGGCCTCCTGCGGCATTCGGCGGAGCATCCCGGCCGCACACCTTCTGTTATGTGACGATTACCCCATGTTCGGCAGTCTTCCCGTCACCCGCGCCCTCAGGACATCACATCCGCTCGCCGTGCTGGTGGCCGGCCTGGCCCTCGCCCTCACCGTCGGCTGCTCGCTGCCGCCGGGCTCCTCCGATGCCCGGGGCCCCGGCCCGGACGAATCCGCGGACTCCCCGGCCCCCGAGCGGCACGGCGGCAGTGCCGCGGTGACCCCGCCGGCCGGCTCCGGACTGTGGGTGGACCCGCGGAGCCCCGCGGCCCGCCAGGTCGCCCGGTGGGAGCGGGAAGGGCGGGACGAGGACGCCCGGGTGCTGCGCCGGATGGCCGGGCAGCCGATCGCCGAGTGGCCGGACGGCGACGGCGACCCCGGGCCGCGGATCCGCGAGGTCACCGCGGCGGCCGGGGCCGCCGGGCAGACCGGTGTGTTCGTCGCCTACAACATCCCCCACCGGGACTGCGGACAGTACTCCCAGGGCGGGGCGGCGGACGCGGCGGCGTACCGGCAGTGGATCGGCACGTTCGCGGACAGCATCGGGGACGCCGAGGCCATGGTGATCCTGGAGCCGGACGCCGTGCCGCACCTGGTCGACGGCTGCACCGCCGGGATGTACCACGAGGAGCGGACCCAGCT
Source organism: Streptomyces sp. ACA25 (assembly GCF_028200735.1). GTDB lineage: Bacteria > Actinomycetota > Actinomycetes > Streptomycetales > Streptomycetaceae > Streptomyces. The sequence continues at coordinate 166,202 of NZ_JAQKPV010000004.1, read as the reverse complement.
GCTGGCCGAGGCCGTGGACCGGCTGTCGGAGCTGCCGCGCACCCGGGTCTATCTGGACGCGGGCAACCCGAGCTGGGTCACCGATCCCGCCGATCTGGTCGGCCCGCTGGAGCGGTCCGGGATCGCCCGGGCGGACGGCTTTGCCCTGAACGTGTCGAACTACCGCACCACCGAGCGCGTCATCGCCTACGGCCGCGCCCTGTCCGGGCTGCTGGACGGCGACCCGCCGTTCGTCGTGGACACCAGCCGCAACGGCAACGGGCCGCTGGAGGGCGAACAGGAGGAGTCCTGGTGCAACCCGCCGGGCCGGGCGCTGGGCACCCCGCCGACCATGGAGACCGGCGAGAAGCTGGTCGACGCCTTCCTGTGGATCAAGCGTCCCGGGGAGTCGGACGGCGAGTGCCGCGGCGGGCCGCGGGCCGGTGAGTGGTGGCCGGAGTACGCCCTCGGGCTGGCCCGTGAGGCCGGCCCGGAGCACGTCCCGTGACCCCGGGGTCCGGGGTCACGGGACGCGGCGTCACGGGCGGGCGGCGTCCGGGGCGGACGGGCCGGAAGCTGTCAGGGCAGGTGCACCCAGACCGCCTCGGAGGGCGTCCCGTCGGCGTCGGTGACGAACAGCATGTACCAGCCGGGCGGCAGCAGGGCCGCGTCCTCGGGAACCGACAGCGACACCTCGCCCTCCCGGGCGTCCACCTCGAGCCGGACCGAACGCTGCTCGACGTCGGTGGTGTGGGTGACGGCGCTCGGGCGCATCAGCCGGGCGTCCCGGATGCGTGCGGCGTCCGCGCTGCGGAACGTCGCCGTGCCGCCCCGCTCCAGCACCTGCGGTCCGATGCCCAGCGCCGGGCGCTCGCTCTCCTCCCGGAAGAGGTAGGGCGGGCTGTACACCTCGATGCGCTGTTCGAACTCGCCCGGCCGGGTGTTGGCCGCGTCCGCGAAGAGCGGTTCGGAGCCGAAGGTGGCAACCCGGCCGTCGGGCAGCAGCAGCGCCTCGGCGTGGTAGTTCCGCGCCACCGTCGGGTCGGCCGCGGGGCGGAACGCGTCGGCCACCGGGTCGTAGAACTGCGCGGTCAGGATGTCGCTCCGGCCTCGCCCCCGGTAGTCGGTGGAGCCGCCGCTGGTGAAGACGGTGTCGTCCGGCATGATCACGCTGTTCAGGTACCGGGTGCCCTGCGCCAGCTCGGGGCCGTCCCGGTACTGCGGGGACTCCTCCGTCAGGTCGATGATCGCGGTGCGGGCGGTCGAGTCGGCGGACTCCCCCACACCGCCGCCGCCGAGCACCATGAACCGCTGGTCCTGGGCCGGCGGGAGCAGCAGGGAGGCGGAGGTCTCCAGCTGGTCGGTGTCCCGGAGCCCGCCGACCGGGGTGAAGGTGTTGTCGTCCAGGTTCCACAGGCCGGGTTCGCGGCCCTCGTCGGCCGGCCCGTAGCCGGCGTTGGAGCCGGTGTAGAAGATGCGGTCGTCGGCGGTCAGGAACAGCGCCGGATAGGTCGGGAAGTACCGCTCGGGGCCCAGGGACCAGGTACGGGTCTCCGGGTCGTAGATCTCGTTGATGCCGGGCACCACCTTCCCGACCTCGTCCAGGCCGGAGACGGTCAGCACCCGGCCGTCGGACAGGGTGGTGAGTGTCGGGTACCAGCGGGCCTCCGCCATCGGCTCCACCGGCAGGTACTTCTCCGCCACCGGGTCGAACTCGTAGGCGGCGTTGATGCCCTGGAAGTCCTGGTCGTCCAGGGTCATCTCCTGGGCGAGGCCGTAGAAGTTCTCCGCGTCCGCGCCCTCCAGGCCTTCGATGGCGTACTGGCCGGGAGTGTCGGTGACGCCGCTCTCCCCCTCCTCGACGGCCACCACGAACACCCGGGTCTCGGAGGCGGTGACGACGGTGCGCTCCTCCTCGTCCGGGGCGTTGTCCGGGCCACCGTCCGGGTTCTTGCCCGAGACGGTCTCCTTGGCCGCCGGCGGGACGGTCACCTCCACCTCGGTCTCGTACACGACGCCCTCGGGAGAGCGGAACCGGGTGCCGGCCGGGAAGGTGCGCTCCTGGTCCGGGTCCTCGTTCTTGACGGTCATGGCGCCGCCGGCCCGCGTCACCTCGTCGCCGAGGATCTCGTAGCGGGCGGTGCCGCCGGCCACCAGCAGGCGCCCGTCGGCCAGCTGGGAGTGCCCGGCACAGAAGAAGTCCTCCGGGGTCGGCACGTGGCTGAACGTGTGGTCGGCCGGGTCCCACAGCACGGTCTCGAAGGTGCCCGCCTCGAACATCTCCATGTTGTTTCCCGAGCCGGCGATGATCAGCACCTTCCCGGTGTGCAGCAGCGCGGCGTGCAGGGCGTTCGTCCGGTACTCCTCGGGGACGTCCACCACCTCCCAGGAGCCGTAGTCCGCCCGGTAGGCGGGCTGGGATATCCGGTGCTCGTGCAGCCGGTCCCGGGCGAAGGTCCAGGCCGCCGGCAGGTTCATCCCGGCTATCAGGAGGGTCACGGCGGCGCCCAGAGCGGTCTTCTTGAACCGGACGCTGGGTCGGTAGTGCATGGATCAGCTCCCAGTGGTCGTGGTGGCGAGGGCGCCGGCCGGCGCCTCGCCCCGGGGGGTGCCGGGTCCGGAGCCGGACGGCGGCCCGGTGGTGGTGCGCCGCTGGTCGCGCCGCCGCTCGCGCAGGCGGTGCACCGCCCAGATGGTGAGCGGGGCGAGGGTGACCGTGAGCGCCAGCAGGGACCAGGTGCGCATCGCCACATGCGTGTGGTCCAGCAGGACCGAGACGACGAGCGAGACAGCGAGGACGGCCGCCCAGAACAGGTGCAGCCGGAACGTGGCGAGCCGGTCCGGGCTCCGCACGTCCCCCTTGGGGGTGACGACGAAGGAGCTCTTGCGGCGCAGCACGGCGTCCAGCAGCGAGCGGGCGTAGAGGGGCGCGGAGAGGGCGGACATCAGCATGCCGGCCGCGCCGGAGGAGCCCTCGGGTTCGTGCGGGCTGACGTTGTGCCGCCGGTTCCACAGGTAGAGCCCGACCTGCAGGGCGGCCACATCGCTGTAGAGCATCAGCCAGACCGCGGCGCTGACCTGGGTCCCGGAGGCCCCGAGGTTGAGGTAGAGCACGCAGCCGAGGACCCCGAGCATCCAGGTGAGCGCGGCCATCGGGTAGAAGGCCAGCATCAGGGAGTAGCTGAGGAGCTTGCCCGGGGAGTGCCGGCGCCGGCCGCGCCCGTACTGCCGCAGGATCGTCTCGTAGGTGCCGCGGGACCAGCGCAGCTGCTGTGTGAAGAAGTCGGTCCAGGAGGACGGTCCCTCGCCGACGGCGAGCACGTCCGGGGTGTAGACCGAGCGCCAGGCCCGGCCGGTCAGCGGGTTGCGGGTGCGGTGCAATTCGAAGCCGGTGGCCATGTCCTCGGTGATGGAGTCGTAGAGGCCGCCGACGCTGCGCAGCGCGGAGACCCGCACGGCGTTGTTGGTGCCGACGAACATCGCGGCGCCGTAACGGTTGCCCGCCCGCTGGATCAGCGCGTGGAAGAGGAACTGCTGGCTCTCCGCCGCCTTGGTGACGGGCCCGTCGTAGTTGCCGTACACCTGGGGTCCGACGACGAAGGCGACGTCCGGGTCACGGAAGTAGCCGAGCATCCGCTCCAGGTAGGCGGGCAGCGGGACGTGGTCGGTGTCCACGGAGGCGAAGACGTCGTAGGCGTCCCCGTGCTCCTGGAGCCAGGCGTTGTAGTTGCCGTGCTTGGTCCTCGCCCGGTGGGGTCCGGAGGGCTGGTTCCACTTCTCGATGCCCCGGCGGGTGAAGTGCCGCACCCCGAGCCGGGCGCACAGCTCCCGGGCCTCGGGGTCGTCCCCCTCGTCGAGCAGCCAGATGTCCAGCGGTCCGTCGTGCCGCAGCCGTACGGCTGCCTCGAGGGTGGACCGCACCATGGATATCGGTTCCTTGCCGGGCACGAAGGTGGTGAGGAACGCGACGCGGAGACCGGGTTCGGCAGTGACCGGCACGGGGTCCCGGGCGGTCAGGGTGGCGTGGGCGATCGAGATGATGTTGATCAGCCGGAAGAACTCGATGAGCCCGATGCACACGAGCATCGTGACGTCGGCGACCAGCAGGTGGGACGGCGCGTGGTGCCGCTCCGTCCAGTGGCTCGGCCAGACCAGCCAGAGCAGCAGCACCCCGGACAGCAGGGGGGCCAGTGTCATCAGCAGGGCGGCCCGGACGCGGTGCGGGGACCGCGTCATCAGCCTGCGGTAGGCGACCCGGTAGTCGGGGCCCGGCTCGGTCAGTGGCCCGGCAAGACAGGAGTAGGTGTCGTAGTCGTAACCCGCTCGCCGCACAGGTCCCTCCATCTCCCCGGCAGTCCCGGTCGCGCCGTCCGGGCCGGAGCAACCGGGTGGCGCCGCTGACGAAAGCCGTCAGGAACCACCCCAAGGCAGGACTGACGCCCTGGCGAACGGGCGGGGCCGGAAGGGGGAACCCTCGGTCGAGGGGGGCGGTTCCGCCGTTGGGGGGAGCGGGTCCCCGTGGCGCCACCGGTCCGGGGGAACGCGGGGACGGCCCGCGAGGACGGCCGGCGCCGTGGGGCCTCGGGGCGGCGGCGCCGGTACCGGACGTGCCGGCTGCGCGCTGCGCGGAGAACAGGGCGTCGGCGTCCGGGCAGGAGCGGACCTCGTGGTCGTGCGCCGTCCGGGTGCGCCCCGGCGCGGTGCCGCTGCCACCGGCTGCTGGATAGAGTCGAGGTCATGGACACCGAGACCGGCACCCGCTGGCTTAGCGCCGCCGAACAGCGCGCCTGGCGCACCCACCTGGACGTCAGCCGGTTGCTCATGCACCGGCTGGAGCGGGACCTGCAGCCCTTCGGGCTGACCATGAACGACTACGAGATCCTGGTCTGCCTGTCCGAGACGGACGACCGGCGGATGCGGATGAGCGACCTGGCGGCGGCCACGCTCCAGTCCAAGAGCCGGCTGTCGCACCAGATCACCCGCATGGAGCGGGCGGGGCTGGTCCGGCGCGAGACGTGCGACTCCGACCGGCGGGGTCTCTTCGCGGTGCTCACCGAGCGCGGCTGGCAGACCATGCAGGGCGTCGCACCCCACCACGTGGAGGCGGTGCGCCGCCACTTCGTCGACCTGTTGTCCCCGGAGGAGCTGGAAGGGCTGCGGGTATCGCTCGTCCCGGTCGCCGAGCACCTGCGCGCGGAGCGCGGCCGGCCGTAGCCGGGCGGGGGCGCGGGCCGGGCGGCGGGCTCAGTCCCCGGTCACCGCCGCGACCAGCTCGTCGGCCGCCGCGTAGGGATCCAGGGTGCCGGCCACGATCCGCTCCGCCAGCGCACCGAGCCTGCGGTCCCCGTGCAGGTCGCCGATGCGCTCGCGCAGCGTGGTCACGGCGATCGTCTCGACCTCACGGGCTGCCCGGCGCGCACGGCGCTCGGCGAGCACCCCGCGCTCCTCCATCCACGCCCGGTGCTTCTCCAGGGCCTCGACGACCTCGTCGATGCCCTCCCCCCGGGCGGCGACGGTCTTCACCACGGAGGGCCGCCAGTCCCCCGGAGCACGCGCCTCACCGAGACCCAGCATGTGGTTGAGCTCCCGGACCGTGGCATCGGCGCCGTCCCGGTCCGCCTTGTTCACCACGAAGACGTCACCGATCTCCAGGATGCCCGCCTTGGCCGCCTGGATCCCGTCGCCCATGCCGGGAGCCAGCAGCACGACCGAGGTGTCGGCCTGGGAGGCGATGTCCACCTCGGACTGGCCCACACCGACCGTCTCCACCAGAATCACGTCGCAGCCGGCCGCGTCCAGCACCCGGACCGCCTGCGGGGCGGACCAGGCCAGCCCGCCCAGGTGACCACGGGTGGCCATGGAACGGATGTAGACGCCCGGATCGGAGGTGTGCTCGTTCATCCGCACCCGGTCACCGAGCAGCGCGCCGCCGGAGAACGGCGAGGACGGGTCCACGGCCAGCACCCCGACCCGCTTTCCCGCCCGGCGATAGGCGCTGACCAGCGCCGAGGTCGAGGTGGACTTCCCGACCCCGGGCGAGCCGGTCAGGCCGACGACGTAGGCCTGACCGGTGTGCGGCGCCAGCGCCGCCATGACGTCGCGGAGCTGCGGCGACGCCCCCTCCACCAGGGAAATCAGCCGGGCGACCGCCCGTGGCTGCCCCTGCCGGGCCCTGGTCACCAGATCGGGGACGTCAACCGCCATCCTGCTGCTCCTCGTGCTGCTCTCGTGGCACGCCGGGGGCGGCGTGCCGGGTGGTCACTGCTGGGGGACGCGGACGACCAGGGCGTCGCCCTGCCCGCCGCCGCCGCACAGGGCCGCCGCGCCGGTGCCCCCGCCGCGCCGCTTCAGTTCCAGGGCGAGGTGCAGCACGACCCGGGCCCCGGACATCCCGATGGGGTGGCCGAGGGCGATCGCGCCGCCGTTCACGTTGACCTTGTCGGAGGAGACCTTGAGGTCCTTCATCGACTGCACCGCGACGGCGGCGAAGGCCTCGTTGATCTCCAGCAGGTCCAGGTCCTCGACGGTCAGCCCGTCCTTGCCCAGGGCGTGCAGGACGGCGTTGGCCGGCTGCGACTGGAGGGAGTTGTCCGGGCCGGCGACGTTGCCGTGCGCGCCGATCTCCGCGAGCCACTCCAGACCCAGCTCCTCGGCCTTGGCCTTGGACATCACCACGACGGCCGCGGCGCCGTCGGAGATCTGCGAGGCGGAGCCGGCCGTGATCGTGCCGTCCTTGGCGAAGGCCGGGCGCAGCTTGCCCAGGGACTCCTCGGTGGTCTCGCCCCGGATCCCCTCGTCCTGCGCGAAGATCACCGGGTCGCCCTTGCGCTGCGGGATCTCCACCGGTGTGATCTCCGCCTCGAACAGGCCGTTCTTCTGCGCGGCCGCAGCGCGCTGGTGGGAGGCGGCGGCAATGGCGTCCTGCTCGGGGCGGGCGATGCCGAGCCGGGTGTTGTGCTTCTCGGTGGACTCGCCCATGGCGACGCCCTCGAAGGAGTCGGTGAGGCCGTCGTGCGCCATGGAGTCGAGCATCTCCACCGCGCCGTACTTGTAGCCCTCCCGGGACTTGTTCAGCAGGTGCGGGGCGTTGGTCATGGACTCCTGGCCGCCCGCGACGATCACGTCGAACTCACCGGCGCGGATCAGCTGGTCGGCCAGCGCGATGGCGTCGAGACCGGACAGACAGACCTTGTTCACCGTCAGCGCGGGAACATTCATCGGGATACCGGCCTTCACGGCCGCCTGCCGGGCCGGGATCTGGCCGGCGCCGGCCTGGAGCACCTGCCCCATGATCACGTACTGCACCTGGTCCCCGCCGATCCCGGCGCGCTCCAGGGCCGCCTTGATGGCGAAGCCGCCGAGGTCGGCTCCGGAGAACGACTTGAGGGAGCCGAGCAGCCTGCCCATCGGGGTCCGCGCTCCTGCGACGATCACTGAGGTGGTGCCGTTCGTGCCTGTCATGGTGCGGCTCCTTGATGCATCAGGAGTGAACGAGGGTTCACGCCAATCTACTGAGCGGTCGCTGCGCCGGTCACCGTTCAGCGGCTGTGACAGTGCGCACGTTGCGCCCTCACCCGACGTGGCGGTGCACTGGTGGCATGGAGAAATTCGTGAGTCCGACGCGCATCGACCACATCGGTATCGCCTGCTTCGACCTGGACGCGACCGTGGAGTTCTATCGCACCACCTACGGCTTCGAGGTGTTCCACCGCGAGGTGAACGAGGAGCAGGGCGTCCGGGAAGCCATGCTCCGCATCAACGGTACCGATGACGGAGGTGCTTCGTACATCCAGCTCCTGGAGCCGACGCGGGACGACTCCACCGTCGCGAAATGGCTGGCCAAGAACGGGGAGGGCGTGCATCACCTCGCCTTCGGCACCGCGGATGTCGACGCGACGGCCGACGGCGTCCGGGAGCGGGGGGTCCGGGTGCTCTACGACGAGCCCCGCACCGGCTCCATGGGCTCCCGCATCACCTTTCTGCACCCCAAGGACTGTCACGGTGTGCTCACCGAACTCGTCACCGCGGCCCCCGAAACGGCCGGAGGAGGAACCGCGGGCCACTGACGCAGCCTGCCCCGGCCGGTAGAGTGGGCGGGCCGGGGCGGAGAGCGCATCCTCCGTTCCGTGTCCGGCCGATGATGCGGCTGCGGATCGCCAGGCTCCCTCAGCGGTCACGGCCGGATCACCCACCATGACGACCAGGGGACGGATGGGACCGCGCAGTGCGGGACTACGACCGCAACGAGGCTGAGGACCACCTCTCGCAGTTCGAAGCCGAGATGAAGCGGCTGAAGAAGGAGCGGGACAAGGCCGTCGGTCATGCCGACGATCTCGGCTACCAGATCGAGGTACTCCGCTCCAAGCTGCACCAGGCGCGGCGTGCCCTGTCGTTGCGCCCCGCCTACGGTGACGCCACCGGCCACGCGGAGCAGTTGCTGCGCACCGCCCAGCACCAGGCCGACCAGATGCGTTCGGACGCCGAGCGCGAGCTGCGGGAGGCCCGCGCCCAGACGCAGCGGGTCCTGCAGGAGCACTCCGAGCGGCGGGCCCGCATGGAGGCCGAGCTGCACGCCGAGGCGGTCAGCCGGCGCCAGCGGCTCGACTCCGAGCTGGCGGAGCGGCGTTCCACCGTCGAGTCGCACGTCAACGAGAACGTCGCCTGGGCCGAGCAGCTGCGGGCCCGCAGCGAGTCGCAGGCCCGCCGCCTCATGGAGGAGACCCGGGCCGAGGCCGAGCAGGCCCTCCAGCAGGCCCGTGCGGAGGCCCAGCGGCTCGCCGAGGAGACCCGGCAGCGCATCGCCCTGGACGCCGAGAACGCCCGCGCCGAGGCGGAGGAGCTGCTGCGCCGGGCCCGTGCCGATGCCGAGCGGATGCTGAGCAGCGCTTCGGAGCAGGCCCAGGAGGCCACCGAACACGCCGAGCGGCTGCGCACCACCACCTCCTCCGAGACCGAGGCGGTGCGCCGGGAGGCCGCCACCCTGGTCCGCAGAGCGGAGGAGCGGGCGACCGAGGCACAGAGCGCGCTGCGCACCGCCCGCGAGGAGGCCGAGCGGCTCGTCGCGGAAGCCACCGCCGAGGCCGAGAAGCGCCGGGCCGCCGCCCAGTCGGAGTACGACCAGCGGGCCGGCACGGCCCGGGCCGAGATCGCCCGCATGGTCAGCGAGGCCACCACGGAGGCCGAGCAGAACAAGGCCGAGGCCGAGCAGCTGCTGAGCGACGCCCGGACCCGGGCCGAGAAGCTGGTGGCCGACGCGGAGGAGGAAGCGCGTTCGACGTCCGCGGAGGCTTCGGCGAACCAGCTCGCCGAAGCAGCCCGCGCCGCCGAGGACGTCCTGGACAAGGCCACCGAGAAGGCGAAGGCCACCACCCGTGCCGCCGCCGAGGAGGCCGAACGGCTGCGCAGCGAGGCGGAGGCCGAGGCGGACCGGCTGCGGGCCGAGGCACACGACACCGCCGAGCAGCTCAAGGGCACCGCGCAGGACGACACCAAGGAGTACCGCGCCAAGACCGTCGAGCTGCAGGAGGAGGCCCGCCGCCTGCGCGGCGAGGCCGCGCAGCTGCGCGCGGAGGCCGGGGAGGAGGGCGAGCGGATCCGCGCCGAGGCCCGCCGGGATGCCGTCCGGCAGATCGAGGAGGCCGCAGCGGGTGCCGAGGCGCTGCTGGCCAAGGCCAAGGCGGACGCCGAGGAGACCCGGACCGGAGCCGTCACCGAGGGTGAACGGGTGCGGGCCGAGGCGATCGAGCGGGCCGGCACCCTGCGCAGTCAGGCCGAGGAAGGGCTGCGGAGGTCGCGGGCCGAGGCCGAGGAGCTGCTCACCGACGCCCTGCAGCAGGCCGAGCGGACCACCGAGGAGGCCGAGCGGGCCGTCGAGGCGCTGCGGGAGGAGGCCCGGCGGACGATCCGCGCCGAGCGCGAGGCGGCCTCCGCGGAGCTGGAGCGACTGCGCGAGGAGGCGGAACAGCGGGTCGTCTCCACCGAAGAGGCACTCGTCGCAGCCCGGGCTGAAGCAGAGCGGCTGCGCGCGGAAGCACACGCGGAGAGCGAGCGGCTGCGCGCGGAGGCCGCCGAGCGCGCCCGGACCGTCACCGAGCAGGCCGAGCAGGCCGCGCACGAGCTGCGCGACGAGGCGGCGTCCGACGCCGCCCGGAGCCGGGCCGAGGGCGAGGAGCTCGCGGTCCGGCTGCGCGGCGAGGCTGCCACCGAGGCGGAACGGCTGCGCACCGACGCCCGGAAGGCTGCCGACCGGGTACGGGCGGAGGCCGAGGCGGCCGCCGAGCGCACCGGTGCCGAGGCGGCGGCGGCGCTGAGCGCCGCCCAGGAGGAGGCCGCCCGGCTTCGCCGGGAAGCCGACACGCTGCTCGGGGAGGCCCGCGAGGAGGCCCACCGGGAGCGTACGCAGGCGCACGAGCAGAGCGAGGAGCTGCTTGCGTCCGCCCGCACCACCCTGGAGGAAGCCGAACGCCGGGCCGAGGCCCTGGTGGCCACGGCCGAGGCGAAGGCGCTGGAGGTCCGCGACTCCGTCACAGGGCTCCGGGAGGAGGCCGAGCGGGAGATCGCGGCGCTGCGGGCCGAGGCCGACCTGGACGTGGCCAGGCAGCGCCGGCAGTCCACCGAGGAGACGGAGGCCGCCTCCGCACTGGCCGAGCGCACCGTCACCGAGGCCATCGCCGAGGCCGAGCGGCTGCGCAGCACCGTGCAGGGTGAGGCGGAGCGCACCCGGGCCGAGGCCGGGACGGCGATGGAGACCGCCCGGCAGGACGCCGACCGGCGGCGCGCCGAGGCGGCGGAACAGGCCGACGAGCTGGTGGCCAGGGCCCAGGAGGAGGCGGACCGGACCCGCGCCGAGGCCGAGGCGGCGCTGGACGCTGCCCGGCAGGACGCCGCCCGGCGGCGTACCGAGGCGGCGGAACAGGCCGACGAGCTGGTGGCCAAGGCCCAGGAGGAGTCCCTGCGCACCGCGGCCAAGGCCGAGGAGCAGTCCGATGTGATGGTTGCCGCGGCCCGCAAGGAAGCCACCCGGCTGACGGAGCAGGCGGACGCGGAGGGCCGCGAGCGGGTCGAGAAGTCCCGGGCGGACGCCGACAAACTCCTGGAGGAGGCCCGGCGGGACGCGGTGGCGATCCGGAAGCGGGCCGACGAGCTGCGCACCCGGACCGAGTCCGAGGTGCAGGAGCTGCACGATCGGGCCCGGAAGGAAGCCGCCGAGGCCACCAGAACGGCTGGCGAGCGGGTCGACAAGCTGGTCAAGGCGGCGGAGGAGCAGCGGGAGGAGGCGCGTGCAGAGGCGGAGAAGCTTCTGGCCGAGGCCGGGGCCGAGGCCGGAAAGGTGCGCATCGCCGCCGTCCGCAAGGCCGAGTCCCTGCTGAAGGAGGCGGAGGCCAAGAGTGCCGAGCTGACGGGCGAGGCGCAGCGCGTACGTCGGGAGGCGGAGCAGGAGGCCAAGCGCACCGTGGAGGAGGGGAAGCGCGAGCTGGACCAGCTGGCCCGGCGGCGGGAGGACATAAACGTCGAGATCTCGCGGGTGCAGGATGTGCTGGAAGCCCTGGAGTCCTTCGAGACCCCCGGCTCCACGGGCAAGAACGGGTCGGCCAACGGCACGGTGGGGGCGGGGTCCGGGTCTCCCCGGCCGGGCAAGCAGTCCGGCTCCTGACCGTAAGAGCCGCAGGCGCCGCCGGTCCGAGTGCCTGACCGGTTATCGGGTGCTGATCATGGAGGATTGGCCACGTTGAGGCCGGGATCGGCTCCTTGTCCGACAAATCCCCCGGCGCGGCGGGCAGAATCGGCGCTCCGGGCGGTACGGTCAGGGGAGGGGCCGTAACGGCCCCGGCCGGACAAGCCGTCCGGCGGATGCACGACGCGCCCGGCCACCCGAACGAGCGGACGGGCGCGGACATTCTCCATACCGAAAGCGACATCCGCTCGAAGACACGCCGGTTTTCCCCCTAGGATTCCCCCCGAGGGCAATTTCCGAGTGTGTTCCGGCCGGACGCACTCAGACACGTACCCCGTCTGACTCACCCGTCTGACTCGACAGGATCCCCATGAGCGACACTTCCTCAGCACTCGGCTTCGATTTCGTGCGCCGCGGCTACGACAAAGCGCAGGTGGAAGAGCGCATCGCGAAGCTGGTTGCCGACCGGGACGACGCGCTGTCCCACGTCACGGCGTTGGAGAAGCGGATCGAGGAGCTGCACCTCGAGACGCGGGACGCCCAGGCCCAGATCAACGACTCCGAGCCCTCGTACGCCGGCCTCGGCGCGCGGGTGGAAAAAATCCTCCGCCTCGCTGAGGAGGAGGCCAAGGACCTCAAGGAGGAGGCCCGCAGGGCCGCGGACCAGCACCGTGACCTGGCGGAGGCCGCCGCACAGCAGGTGCGCAACGACGCCGAGGCGTACGCCGCCGAGCGCAAGGCGAAAGCGGAGGAGGACGGCGCCCGCATCGTCGACAAGGCGCAGGCGGAGGCCGACGCCACCCGTGCCGACGCCGACAAGGACGCGCTGGCCAAGCGCGAGGAGGCGGACAGCCTTTTCGAGGACACCCGCGCCAAGGCCGCGCAGGCCGCTGCCGACTTCGAGACCAACCTGGCCAAGCGCCGGGAGCAGTCCGAGCGCGACCTGGCCAACCGTCAGGCCAAGGCGGAAAAGCGGCTGGCGGAAATCGAGCACCGGGCCGAGCAGCTTCGGCTCGAGGCGGAGAAGCTGCGGACCGACGCGGAGCGCCGTGCGCGGCAGACCGTGGAGACCGCGCAGCGCCAGTCCGAGGACATTGTGGCCGACGCCAACGCCAAGGCCGACCGGGTCCGCAGCGAGTCCGAGCGTGAGCTCGCCGCGCTGACCAACCGCCGTGACAGCATCAACGCCCAGCTGACCAACGTCCGCGAGATGCTGGCGACGCTGACGGGTGCTCAGGTGGCCGCGACCGCCGGTCTGGGCGACGACGACGACAACGACGGCCTGAGCAAGGGTGTCCCGGCGCAGCAGTCGCGCTAGGCCCCGGTTTCGGCTCGCGGCCCCTCCCCCTCGGGGATCCCGGCCGGATTGAGGACACGCCCCCCGCCCTCGGGCGGGGGGCGTGCCGGGTGAAGGGGGCCCTCGGAATTCGGCGGACCGGGACGGCGGGACACATGTTCCACCATGCCCGGCAGCCGATAGGGTCGGGCCGAACGGGGGCACGTGTGCGACAGTTCGACTTCGCGCCCCGACCGACCACCAGGGGCGAACGATGATCGAAACCATCGGCCTGACAAAGAGCTTCGGTTCGAAGACGGCCGTGTACAACCTGACCTTCCAGGTCCAGCCGGGGAAAGTGACCGGTTTCCTGGGGCCGAACGGCGCGGGGAAATCCACCACCATGCGCATGATGCTCGGTCTGGACCGGCCGAGTTCCGGCACCGTCACCATCAGCGGCTATCCGTACCGGAAGCTGCCGAACGCCCCTCGTCACGTGGGCGCGCTGCTGGACGCCAACGCGCGGCACGGCGGGCGCAGCGCGCGTGCTCATCTGCTGAGCCTGGCGCAGCTGTCCGGCATTCCGGCCCGGCGGGTCGACGAGGTGCTCGGCGTGGTGGGGCTGCAGGAGGTGGCGGGTCGGCGGTCCAAGGGATTCTCCCTCGGTATGGGTCAGCGGCTCGGGATAGCCGCCGCTCTCCTCGGTGACCCGCAGGTGCTGCTGTTCGACGAGCCGGTGAACGGCTTGGACCCGGAGGGCATCCACTGGGTCCGCCACTTCATGAAGCAGCTGGCGTCCGAGGGCCGCACGGTCTTCGTCTCCAGCCATCTGATGAGCGAGATGGCCCTGACCGCCGACCATCTGATCGTGATCGGACGCGGCCAGCTGATGGCCGACATGCCGGTGCAGGAGTTCATCGAGCAGAACTCGACGAACTTCGCCCGGGTCCGTGTCCCCGACGGCGAGCCGGAGCAGCAGGAGAAGCTGCGCGCGGCACTTTCCGGGGCCGGCGGCCAGGTGCAGCAGGAGGCGGACGGTGCCTGGAAGGTCACGCATCTGGAGCTGCCACGGATCAGTGACCTGGCGCACGAGGCCGGTGTCCGGCTGTGGGAGCTCTCGCCGCACCACGCCTCACTGGAGGAGGCGTACATGCGGATGACCCAGGGTGCGGTGGACTTCCGTTCCACGGGGGACCAGCTGGCCGGGTGGCAGGGGCCGCCCGCAGCCGGCGGACCCGCCGGCCCCGTACCGCCGCAGGGGTACACGGCCCCCGCGCAGGGCTACGGGCCGCCGCAGGGCTACGGGCCGCCGCCGCAGGGCTACGGCGCGCCGCAGGGGTACGCCGCGCCGTCCCAGGGCGGGTACGCGGCACCGCCCGCCGGGTACGGACCGCCGCCCGGTGGCGCGGGCGCGCCATCGCAGCAGCCCGCCCAGCCTCAGCCGTCCGCTCAGCCGCAGGAGAACGCCCGATGACCACGCCGCCCTCGCCGCAGATGCCCCCGCCGGCGCCACAGGCACCCGCGCCGCAGGAGGCGGCACCGCCGCCCCCGCCGCAGGCGTCCGCACCCCCCGGGGCCGGGGAGCAGCCGCCGGTGCCGATGCAGAAGCGGACCGGCGTGGCCACGTACACGTCGCCGATCCCGGTCCGCGGGACGCACCTGGGGCACGCGCTGGCCTCCGAGTGGACCAAGATCCGCTCCGTGCGGTCCACGGTGTGGACGCTGGTGAGCATGTTCGCGGTCACCGTGGGCCTGGGACTGCTCATCGCGGTCGCGGTCGCGACCACCAATGAGGACAGCATGCCGCCGGCCGTTCCCGGCCTGATCGGGATGATGCTGGGCCAGCTGGCCATCATCACCTTCGGGGTGCTGGTGACCTCCACGGAGTACACCACCGGCATGATCCGGCCCACGTTCACCGCGTCTCCGCAGCGCGGCCGGATCCTGGCCGCCAAGTCCCTCGTGTTCACGCTGGTCGCCTTCACCGCGACCGCGTGCGCGATGCTGCTGATGCTGACGCTCACCCGCGTCATCCTCAGCGACGCGACCGCCACCCGGGAGATGCCCGGCGAGATCTGGGTGAACGGCACCGTCGGTATCGCCCTGTACGTCTCTCTGCTCGGGCTGCTGGCCCTGGCGGCCGGCTCCCTGCTGCGCAGCTCGGCCGGAGCCATCACCCTGATGATGGGCCTGGTCCTCGTCCCGACGATCGCCGCTCCGTTCCTCTACATCTCGGAAACCACCCGCGGCATCGCCGAGAAGGTCGACGAGTTCTCCGCGATCGGATCGCTGGTCGCCCTGTCCCTCGGGTCCTCGGACTCGGACGTCGAAGGCAGCGGCTGGGGGCAGGTGCTGTTCCTGACGATCATCACCGGCGTCGCCCTCGCCGGTGCCTACGTCCGGCTGCGGAAGAGCGACGCCTGAGGAACACCCGGATCAGTAACGGGGCGCGTTACGGGACCGCTGGAGCCGCGCGCTCCGGCGGTCCCTGGCGTTCCAGCAGGCCCGGTGCCAGTGCCGCCGTTCGTCGACGGCCCCGTGCCGGGGCCAGGCCACCACGTGCGGCACGCCCGGCGGGATCTCCTGATCGCAGCCGGGACAGCGGTAGCGCTTCCCTGCCCCCGAGCCGGACACCTGCCGGACGGCCCAGTCGTCGCCGCGCCAGTTCTCCGTGCGCTCGAGCCCGTACCGATCGCCCCCGTCCGCTCCCTCCTCCGCGCGCTGGTTCCGCCGGGGACGGCCGCGCTGATGATTACGCCGCGGAGACACCTGACACCTCTGAGCCGTAGGGACGGCCTTGCGGCCGGGACACCCTCAAGGTTAAGCGGGCAGCAAGCGGTCACGTTTCCGTGCCGCCCCACCCCCACAGGCGTTCATCCGAAAAACTTCCTGCCTGCCCGTGCCTCGGGCACGTGTCAGGCGTTAATGCCCGTGAGTGGTGTGTGGTGTCCAGGGGTGCACGACAGGAGCGAGAAGGGGGCGTGGCATGCGCATCGGGACCTTCGTACTGGCCGGCCAGTACCCGGGCCAGGAGCACGAGGAAGCCCTGAGACGGGCGGTCCGGTCCGCCGAAGTGGCCGAGGAGGCGGGCCTGGACAGCGTCTGGCTCGCCGAGCACCACTTCGTGCCGTACGGCGTCTGCCCGTCCGCCGCCACACTCGCCGCGTACCTGCTGGGCCGCACGGAGCGGATCGGGGTCGGTACCGCGGTCAGCGTGCTGCCCACCGCGCACCCCGTCTCCCTCGGCGAGCAGGCCGCCCTGCTGCATCTCGTCTCCGGCGGCAGGTTCACGCTCGGCATCGGCCGGGGCGGCCCGTGGGTGGACCTGGAGGTTTTCGGCAACGGCCTGGAAGCCTACGAGCGGGACTTCCCCGAGTCCCTGGACCTCCTGCTGCGCTGGCTGCGGGACTCCGAGGTCTCCGCGGACGGCGAACGCCACCGCTTCCGCGAGGTCCCTGTGGTGCCTCGCTCCGCCGACGCCGCGGGGGGCAACCACCCGCCGGTGGTGCTCGCCTGCACCTCCCCCGGCACGGTGCGCAACGCCGCCCGGCGTGGCCTGCCCATGCTCCTGGGGATGCACGTCGGCGACGAGGAGAAAGCAGAGATGGTGGCGCTGTGGCGGCGCACCGCGCGGGACTCCGGTCTGCCCCGGGGAGCGACGGAGACGGCCGGGCACGTCTCGGCCGGCGTGGTGCAGATCGGTGACAGCCAGACCGAGGCGGTGGAAGTCCTGCGCCGGGCCCTGCCGGGCTGGCTGCGCCAGGGCCTGGCCGCCCACCGGACGGTGGACGGCCGGCAACGGCCCATGCGGGACGCGTTCGCCTACACCGAGCTGCTGTGCGAACTGCACCCGGTGGGCACGCCCCAGCTGTGTGCCGACCGGCTGTCAGCCACCGCGGAGCGCACCGGGATCACCCGCTTCGCCCTGCTGGCCGAAGGCTCCGGTGAACTGACCGGCACGGAGCACAACGTGCGGCGGCTCGGCACCGACGTGCTGCCGCTGCTCGCGGAGAACTCCGCGGCAACAGCAGCACTGCCGGTGCAGTCCGCGCTCACCGCGAACTGACAGCAGGCACTAGCAGTCCCGCAGCAGGGGTGACTGGTTGAGCAGCTGACCGCGGACGGAGGTGAACCGCGCCAATCGGTCGTCGACCGAGGCATCGAGCGGGAACACCGCGACCCGGTGGCAGTTCTGGAACGCCAGGCGCACGCCGAAGTGGCGCTCCAGCGCACCGCGTATGGCGTCGCTGGCGAGAGCCCGGAGCAGCTGGCCGCGGGCCTGCTCGTCCGGAGGCGGAGTGGTGTTGTCAGCGAACTCACCCCCGTCCACCTTCAGCTGGGCAGCCAGAGAGCTGACCATGTTCCAGGCGTAGGGCAGAGAATTCCGGACGCAGTCGATGAAAGCCGCTTCATCGACCTCGCCTCGCTCAGCCTGGTCCAGCAGGGCCGGTGAGACATCGAGCGACATGAGTACTCCTCTCGCGACCCCGGGTGGGCGGTGGGCGGGGTCTGGCGGACGGGACGGAGGATCGCACCGCCACCAGCCACCGCGTACCTGGATACCGGACGGCGACGCCCCCGGGTACACGGTAGAACGCGGAGTGCGACGATGTCAGTGGAACGGCCACTTATCCGCCGGCCACGGATTCCGCAGACCTCTCACATCCCACGGGCCCCACCGGTCACTTCGCATTGCAAGAGGGTGTCCAGTAGCGTGACCGACCATGCGCCTCGTGATCGCCCGCTGCTCCGTCGACTACGCCGGCCGGCTCACCGCCCATCTGCCGTCGGCGCCCCGCCTCATCCTGGTCAAGGCGGATGGATCGGTGTCCATCCACGCCGACGACCGGGCCTACAAACCTCTGAACTGGATGTCCCCGCCCTGCGCGCTCAAGGTCTCGGAGAGCGAGAACGGCAGCCCCGCGGTCTGGACCGTCGAGAACAAGGCGGGCGAGAAACTGATCATCACCATGGAGGAGGTCCTGCACGACTCCTCCCACGAGCTCGGCGTCGACCCCGGCCTCATCAAGGACGGAGTGGAGGCGCACCTCCAGGAACTGCTCGCCGACCGCATGGAAACGCTCGGCGAGGGCTGGACGCTGATCCGCCGGGAGTACCCGACCGCCATCGGCCCCGTCGACATCCTCGGCCGGGACGCGGACGGCACCACCGTCGCGGTGGAGATCAAGCGGCGTGGCGACATCGACGGAGTCGAGCAGCTGACCCGCTACCTCGAGCTGCTCAACCGCGACCCGCATCTCTCGCCCGTCAAGGGCGTGTTCGCCGCTCAGGAGATCAAGCCGCAGGCCCGCGTACTCGCCACCGACCGCGGCATGGTGTGCGTGACCCTCGACTACAACGGCCTGCGCGGTATCGACGACGACAAACTCCGCCTGTTCTGACCCCGGGCCGCTGCGAGGGCGGCGCTGCCCGTCGTCACCGGCCCGCCCGACGGCTCACACCACGGGCGGGCTGCTCGACGCGGTAGGGCTGCCGCTGACGGAGGGGCTGCTCGTCACGGTCTCGTCGGGCTCGGGGGACGGGGTACCACTGGCGCTGCTGCCCGCGGCGTTCGTCTCTCCCGTGCTGTTGGTGCCCTCGCTGGCACCGTCGTCCTCACCGCCGGTCCCGTCGGAGGTCCCGTCGCTGGCCCCGCCTGCGGCCCCGTCGCTGGTTCCGTCATCGTTCCCCTCGGCGGCTCCCCCGGTGTTCCCGTCAGTACCTTCCTGGTCACCGGTGCCGCCGTTCGACGTGCTCCCCGTGGCGGCGGTGTTCCCACCGGTCTGGCTGCTTCCGCCACTGGATTCCGGCACGGACGGGCGAGTACTGGTCCGGTCAGCCTCCGGAGGGTTCTGGTCCGTTGCGGGCGGCGCCTCGCTGGGCGTTGTGGACTCGGAGGTCGTGGGAGGCACCGACTCGGTCTCGGGCGCGGTCTCCTCCTCGGTCTCGCTCGGGGTGGTGCTCTCCGTGGGGGCCTTGGTCGAGCTGTCGGAGGGCTCGGCCGTCTCCCCCAGCCCGGAGTCCGACTCGGTGGGGGTCGGGATGGTGATGCGGTCGTCGGAGGTCTTCTCGCCGTCGCTGCCGGCGAGCCCCAGCGTGACGACCGTGCCGAGCACGGCCAGCAGGACGGCGCCCGCGCCGGCCGCGACGGCGTTCCGGCGGGTGCCTGCCAGGGCCATGCCGCGCAGTCCGGGGGACTTGGAGACGTTCGTGTCGAAGAGGTCCCGCCGGGCGGTGAGAATCTCCGTCGGCGCCTCGGCCGCCGCGCCGGCCGGCTCCGGCAGCGGGGCGTCCTCGTAGGGAGCCGGGGGCGGCGGCGCGGCGGCCGTGGCCACGGGGGTGGGACGGGTGTGGTCCTCGCTGCCGGGCGGCGGGGCCTGCGGCCTGGTCAGGTCGTCGACCAGGGCGAGAGCGCGCCGGCCGGTGTGGGCACCGCCGGAGTCCGCCAGCACGCCCCGCAGGGCGATCGACGCCTCCAGTTCGGCCCGTGACCGGTCGAGTTGCTCCTGGCAGATCGCCAGCACACCCAGCTCATGGTGGAAGTACGCCTGCTGAGCCACCGCACCGGCCGAGCGCGCGCACTCCTGTCCGCTCCGCAGCAGCCGCTCCCACGCTCCCCAGCGGAGTCCGGCGGCCAGCAGGGGGGTCGCGGTGCGGGCGAGGTCGACGACGGCTTCCTCGTGGCCGCCGCGCTGCGCGGCGGCCACCACGGCCAGCAGCACCTCCGCCTCGTCGGCCGCCCGGGCCGGGCCCGCGGCGCCCGCCTCGCCGAGCCAGCGAGTGTAGTGCTGAGCGGTGGAGAGCGCCCAGTCGGTGTCGGTGGCGCCGTCGCCCGGGTCTGCCTCGGCGAGCTGACCGGCGACCCCGGCGGCCAGCCGGTGCCGGGTGCCGACGGCGGTGATCAGACCCCGGTCCAGGAGGTCGGCCGGGGCGTCCGATGCCGCGGGGTGGCCGGTCACGGCGGCCAGCACCTCCGCCGCGGGGAGTTCGCCGCCGATCGCGGCGGACAGGCGCAGCGCCTCGCGGGAGCTGTCGGACAGGCTCGCGGCGAGCGCACGGGCCGGGGCGGTGCCCTCCGCGAGCGTGGGAACGCCCGGGTCGTCCCGGTGCCTCAGGACGGCCGCCGCCTGCACGAAGCGCAGCGGCAGCCCCTCGGTCTCGAACCACAGGTCCGCGGCCCAGTCCGCCTCGGCCTCGGTCAGGGGCCGCTGCGCGTGGTGTTCGAGGAGCTCGAGGCAGGCGGTGCGGCTGAGGCCGGTGAGGGGGATCTCCTCGAGCCGGGCGTCCGAGGCCGGAGCGGGAGTTTCCGGTGCGGCGGACAGCAGGAAGGCGCACTCGGGAGTGGAGTCCAGCAGCTCGTCGAGTGCCGCGCCGCCGAACTCGATGTCGTCGAGGACGACGACCGCGCCGATCTCGCGGAGCACGCCCAGCAGTTCGGTGCCGCCGGGACGGTATCCGGGGGCGTTGTGCACAGCGGCGTACAGCTCGTACTGCAGCTCTCCGGGGGTGCGCCGGTGGCCGCTCAGGCGGATGACCCCGTCGGGGGCGATCTCGGCGCATGCCCGGGCTGCTGCCCCGAGCAGCGCGGTGCGGCCGGTACCCGGGGAGCCGGTGACGCGGACGGACCGGCCGCGGGACAGCAGCCGGGTGATCCGCTCGCACTCTTCTTCCCGCTCCAGCAGCGGAGGTTGCGTCGCGGAATGCTCGTCCCCGCCCTCGGCATCGCGCACCCGGCGCGGCGATATCGGCCGGCGCCCCGGAGGACACGGCTCGATCTCGCTGCCGTCCACCGGGTTGACGGTCAGCAGGAAGTCGCCGGCGACGATCTGCGCGGTGCGCTCCGGACCGCTGCCGGGGCCGGCGGGCTCCTCGCCGTGGGAGGCCGGGTGCTTGGGGTCCATGATGTTGAGTCCCTCGGATGCGGTCGGACGTCGCCGGTGTGCAATCTAAGTGCTGTTGTCGTCGTCGCGCTCGCCTCCGGCCCCCGGAGACGGAATCGTCACGCCTTCGTAAGCTGCGGGTACTCCGGTTCAGGACGCGATCGTGAGGATCCGGTGCAGCCGGGTGGCGACCAGGACCCGTTGCATCTGCGGCGGAACCTCGCGCAGCACAAGTCGACGGCCGCAGCGGCCGGCCCGCCGGTGCACTCCCATGATGACGCCGAGGCCCGTCGCGTCCCAGGAGTCGAGGCCCTTGAGGTCGAGCACCAGATCCCCCTGTCCCGAATCAAGGGCCCGGTGCAGCGCCGTCCTGGCGTCCGCGGCGCTGCGCACGTCCAGGCGTCCCCCGACGACCAGCTCCGCGTGGTCGCCTTCGATGTGCATATGCGCTCCCCGAAATACCGCGTGTTCGACCCTGCGTCTTCCCGTACGTCCCCGTACGTCACCACATCTGACTGGCTGACGGCTTCTTTCGTTGCCGTCTGCACGCGAACCGCCACCGAATTCACTCTTACGTGTGTACCGGTTCATTTTTCTTGCGGGTTCCCCGCTCCGGGAGTTCACCGGTCCGGACGAACCGGTGAACTCCCCGAGTGGTCGTCCGTGGTTCAGTAGGTGTAAAACCCTTCACCGCTCTTGCGGCCGATGGCCCCCGCGTCGACCATGCGCCGCATGAGCTCCGGGGGTGCGAACTTCTCGTCCTGCGACTCGGTGTAGATGTTCTGCGTGGCGTGCAGCAGGATGTCGACGCCGGTGAGGTCCGCCGTGGCCAGCGGGCCCATGGCGTGCCCGAAGCCCAGCTTGCAGGCGGTGTCGATGTCCTCAGCCGTCGCCACCCCCGACTCGTACAGCTTTGCCGCCTCCACCACGAGGGCGGAGATGAGCCGGGTGGTCACGAAGCCCGCCACGTCCCGGTTGACGACGATGCAGGTCTTGCCGGTGCTTTCGGCGAATTCCCGGGCGGTGGCCAGCGTTTCGTCACTCGTCTTGAGTCCGCGGACCAGCTCGCACAGCTGCATCATCGGCACCGGTGAGAAGAAGTGGGTGCCGACCACACGCTCGGGACGCCGGGTGGCCGCGGCGATCGTGGTGATCGGGATGGCCGAGGTGTTGGACGCCAGTACCGCGCTGTCCTTCACCAGGCCGTCGAGTGCGCGGAAGATCTCCTGCTTGATCTCCACCTTCTCGAAGACGGCCTCGACGACGATGTCCGCCTCCGCGGCGGCGTCCAGATCGGTGGTCGTGGTGATCCGGCCCAGTGCCGCCTCGGCCCCGGCGGCGTCCATCCTGCCCTTGGCGACGAACTTCTCGTAGGACTTCTCGATGCCGCCTCTGCCACGTTCCAGCGCCTCATCGGTGACATCCCGCAGAACCACGTCCCAGCCTGCCTGGGCGGAGACCTGCGCGATGCCGGACCCCATGAGTCCGGCTCCGATGACGGCGAGCTTCCTGGCCACGTTGCGATTTCCCTTCGGCGGTCACTGTCTGCCTGCACAACTGCACTTGGGCGGGACCCTAATGCCCCGGACGCTCCCGTGGGGCACGAAGAGACACGCGTCACGTCTCACATGGCGGACATCACACCGGCGGTCGGCGGTACGGTCTCGTCATGGTCAATCTCACCCGTATCTACACCCGCACCGGCGACCAGGGCACGACGGCCCTGGGTGACATGAGCCGTACCGCCAAGACGGATCTGCGGATCGCCGCCTACGCAGACGCCAATGAGGCGAACGCCGTCATCGGGACCGCCCTGGCACTGGGGGAGGTGCCCGAGGAGATCTCCGCCGTTCTCTTCCGGGTGCAGAATGACCTCTTCGATGTCGGAGCCGACCTCGCCACTCCGGTGGCGGAGGACCCGAAGTACCCGCCGCTGCGGGTCCAGCAGAGTTACATCGACAAGCTGGAGGAGGACTGCGACCGCTTCCTGGAGGACCTGGAGAAGCTGCGCAGCTTCATCCTGCCCGGCGGGACCCCGGCCGCAGCGCTGCTCCACCAGGCGTGCACGGTCGTGCGCCGGGCGGAGCGCTCCACCTGGGCGGCCCTGGAGGAGCACGGGGAGACGATGAACGCGCTGACGGCCACGTATCTCAACCGGCTGTCGGACCTGTTGTTCATCCTCGCGCGCAGTGCCAACAAGGAGACCGGCGACATCCTGTGGGTACCCGGCGAGAACCGCTGACGCGGCCCCGCGCCGCTCCCGCCGGAGGCGGTTCCGGGTGTTGCGGAGCCTCGGGGCGCAGCCGGGCTGAGACGATGAGCCGATGACCGAAGTGCAGACCACCCATACCGCTGATCTGGACGCCGCGACGCGGACGGCGGCTCGCAGACTGCTGGACGAGGCGTTCGGGCCGACCATGACCGACGACGACTGGGAGCACTCCCTCGGCGGTCTGCACGCCCTGGTGTGGGAGGGTGCCGAGCTGGTCGGCCACGCGGCCGTGGTGCAGCGCCGGCTGCTGTACCACGGGCGGGCGCTGCGGGCCGGGTACCTCGAAGGGGTCGGCGTCCGTCCGGACCGGCAGGGCCGTGGGTACGCGGCAGCCATGATGAGCACGCTCGAGCGGATCCTCCGGGGCGCCTACGACCTGGGCGCGCTGGGGGCCACCGAGGAGGCGACCGGCTTCTACGCGGCACGCGGGTGGCAGCGGTGGGAGGGGCCGACCTCGGCGCTCACCCCCGCGGGTATCGCCCGCACCGAGGAGGACGACGGCGCCGTCTTCGTGTTCGTGCTGGACGTCCCCCTCGACGTGACCGAGGAACTGACCTGCGACTGGCGGGACGGCGACGTCTGGTGACCGCGGCCCGCCGGGAGTTGACTCCCGGCCGGGTGCTGCCGCGTCGTCCGGCTGCGGCGCAGGGCGCTGGCCCGGCCCCGTCGCCCGGGGACAGCTCGCGCACCGCGTTGACGAAGGCTCGTCAGCGGCCTTCCCCGGTGGCCCGGCCGGCGCCCGGCTCAGCCGAGCAGGCCCACGGCCGACAGCACCAGTCCCGCGGCAGCCGCCACGACCGCACCCGCACCGAAGCCGCGCAGCTTGCGGTTCTCGGACCGCACCAACTCCTCCTGACTGCGGGTGGAGATGAGGAAGACGCCGCCTTCGGCCGGGGCGCCGATGCGCAGCGAACCGCCGGCGTCCGTGGCTTCACCGTGCACGTAGAGGCGGCGGCCCTCGGCCAGGGCCCACTCCTCGTGCTGGTAGCCGATCGAGCCGCTGTTCGACGGGAGGCTGAGTGAGAGGGAGCCGATGCGCAGTTCGCCGGTGGAGGCGCCGGTGTCCCGCTCGAACCGGTCCAGTATCTTCTCGGCACCGTCCACCTCGCGCTTTCCGGGCTCGATCACGATCGCCCCCGTCGCGTCCTCCACCCGGAACGGCTGGGCGCTCGCGTGCTGGGAGACCACCCGGGTGCTCTCCTGGCGCCGCCGGTTACCCTCGTTGTCGGTGCGGATCTCCCAGTACTTGTGGGTGACCCGGTGCCGGTGCCAGACGCAGTCCACCTCCTTGAGCTGCGAGGTCAGCGGCCCGTCCGCGTGCGGCCGGGCGACGCCGACCACCTCGCACCGGTAGCGGAAGTGCCCCTCCCCCGCTGCCTCCACCGCTGCTTGACGGAGTTGCTCCAGCTCCGCGACCGGCAGCGTCTCGGTACCGACCATGGCCCGGATGTGTGTACGTGCCCGGTGCGCGAACCAGGCGCACACCAGCGCCGCCACCAGAGCGATGAGACCGGCCCAGACCATGATTCCCCCAGTTGCTGCCTCGACAGTGGCTGGAATCTACGCCATGCGCGGCCCTCCCGGTTCGCCGGTTCGCGGAACGGGGCACTTGTCCGGGTGCCGATCGGGGCGCATGCCCGCCTGAGCTCTGCCTTAACGGGGGCTTAACCCTGCGAAAGACCCGTCGCACCCCCTTGCCCAATTGGTCCAGACCTATCTAGTGTCCCATTCCACTGTCGAGGGACCGGAGTTCGCGGTCCCCTGCCGGACGGGCACAGTGTTCACCCCCCACGACTCCGGCCGTCGCCGGATCGAGTCCGAGGAGCACCGTTGAGCAAAGGCACCCGAGTCAGAAGCCGGACGAAGCGCCGGGTGATCGCCATCACCGCTGCGATAACGCTGCCGCTGGGCGGGCTGGTCGCGCTGGCCAGTACCGCGCAGGCGGCCGGCGACGTGTCAGCGACGTTCAGCAAGACCTCCGAGTGGGACAGCGGCTTCGGCGGTCAGTGGTCGATCGAGAACGGCGGCAGCGAGAGCGTCGACGGCTGGACCCTGGAGTGGGAGTTCCCCGCCGGTACGGAGGTGACCTCGCTGTGGAACGGCAAGCTCACCCGGGACGGCAACCAGTACACCGTCACCAACGAGGACTGGAACGGCACCCTGGCCGCGGGCGCGAGCCTGGCCGTCGGCTTCTCCGGCACCGGCACCGGAGAACCCCTCAACTGCACCATCAACGGGGACCCGTGCGCCGCCACCGGCGACCCCGGCCCCGGGCCGGACCCGGACCCGGACCCGGACCCCGACCCCGACCCGACTCCTGACCCCGATCCCGGCGGGCCGGGGGACCACGTGAACCTCGGGTACTTCACCGAGTGGGGCATCTACGACCGCGGCTACCACGTGAAGAACATCGTGGACTCCGGCTCGGCCGAGAAGCTCACGCACATCAACTACGCCTTCGGCAACGTCGAGGACGGCGAGTGCACCATCGGCGACTCCTACGCCGCGTACGACAGGGCTTACAGCGCCTCGGAGAGCGTCAGCGGCGAGGCCGACACCTGGGACGACGGGGCACTGCGCGGCAACTTCAACCAGCTGCGCCAGCTCAAGGAGGCCTACCCGCACATCCAGGTGCTGTGGTCCTTCGGCGGCTGGACCTGGTCCGACGGCTTCGGTGAGGCCATGCAGAACCCCGAGCGGTTCGCGCAGTCCTGCTACGACCTGGTGAACGACTCGCGCTGGGCGGATGTCTTCGACGGCATAGACCTGGACTGGGAGTACCCCAACGCCTGCGGTGACACCTGCGATACCAGCGGCCCCCGCGCCTTCGGGGACATGATGAAGGCCTTCCGCGGAGCCTTCGGTGACCAGCTGGTCACCGCCGCCATCACGGCCGACGCCTCGGACGGCGGGAAGATCGACGCCTCCGATTACGGCTACGGTGCCGAGCACGCTGACTACATCGCGGTCATGACCTACGACTTCTTCGGCGCCTTCAACGCGGCCGGCCCGACGGCTCCGCACTCGGCCCTGACTCCGTACGACGGCATCCCGCAGGAGGGCTTCACCAGCGACGAGGCCATCCAGAAGCTGAAGGCGCAGGGCGTGCCCTCGGACAAGCTGCTGCTGGGCATCGGCTTCTACGGCCGCGGCTGGAGCGGTGTGTCGCAGAGCGAGCCGGGAGGCAGCGCCTCCGGCGCCGCGAAGGGCACCTACGAGGCCGGCATCGAGGACTACAAGGTCCTCAAGGACAGCTGCCCGGTCACCGGAACTCTCGCCGGCACCGCGTACGCGCACTGCGGTGACGAGTGGTGGAGCTACGACACCCCGCAGACCATCGCGGGGAAGATGGAGTACGCCAAGGCCCAGGGCCTGGGCGGGGCCTTCTTCTGGGAGCTGCACGGCGACACCGCCGACGGTGAGCTGATCACCGCCATGCACAACGGCCTGCGGTAACAGCCGGGTGTGGGGGAGGCTGCCGGTCCGGCCGCCTCCCCCACACCCCCGAAGTGCACTTTGGTACAGACCTCTTGACCTATGGTCCAGACCATTCTACGCTCTCGCTACTGCGGTGAGCGCGCCATGACAAAGCGCTCGCGGGCGGCGCAGGTTCCACCGGTTCTGTCCCACCGATCCACCGGGAGTTCCCTTGCGCATCAGGACCACGGCCCGACCCGGCCTCCTCAGACGCAGAGTCATCGCACTTCTCGCCGCCCTCGCCCTGCCCTTCACCGCCATGGTGGCGCTCGCGAGCCCCGCCCAGGCCGCCTCGGCCACCGCGGCCTTCACCAAGGTCTCCGACTGGGGCACCGGCTTCACCGGGGAATGGAAGATCACCAACTCCGGCAGCTCCCCGCTCACCGGCTGGACCGTGCGGTGGGACTTCCCCTCCGGCACCACCGCCACGTCCGCCTGGAACGGCAGACTGACCCGGAGCGGCAACCAGTACACCGTCACCAACGAGAGCTGGAACGGGAGCCTCTCCCCCGGCCAGAGCGTCACCTTCGGCTTCAACGGCACCGGCACCGGCAGCCCTTCCGGCTGCCTGGTCAACGGTGAGTCCTGCGGCGGGAACGGCGGCGAACCCGAAGGGCCCGGCGCCCCCGGCACCCCGCGGGCCGGCTCGGTGACGGACACCTCGGTGGCGCTGACCTGGTCCCCGGCGACCGGCAGCATCGCGAGCTACGACGTGCTGCGGGACGGCCGGACCGTGGGCACCACCGTCTCCCCCTCCTACGCCGACACCGGCCTGACCGCGGGAACCTCCTACACCTACACCGTGCGCGCCAAGGACACCGCGGGACGGACCGGACCGCAGAGCGACCCGCTCACCGTCCGGACCACCGGCGGCGGGACCCCGCCGCCCCCGGGCAAGGTGAACACCGGCTACTTCACCGAGTGGGGCGTCTACGACCGGAACTACCACATCAAGAACATCGTGGACTCCGGCTCCGCCGAGAAGCTCACCCACATCAACTACGCCTTCGGCAACGTGCAGAACGGCCGCTGCACCATCGGCGACGCCTTCGCCGCGCACGAGAAGTCCTACACCGCGGCGGAGAGCGTGGACGGCAAGGCCGACACCTGGGACCAGCCGCTGCGCGGCAACTTCAACCAGCTCAAGAAGCTGAAGGAGATGCACCCGCACATCAAGGTCGTCTGGTCCTTCGGCGGCTGGACCTGGTCCGGCGGCTTCCCCGACGCCATGAAGAACCCGCAGGCCTTCGCCAAGTCCTGCTACGACCTGGTCAACGACCCCCGCTGGGAGGGGCTCTTCGACGGCATCGACCTGGACTGGGAGTACCCCAACGCCTGCGGCCTGACCTGTGACACCAGCGGCCGGATGATCTTCCGGGACATGATGCGGGCGTTCCGCGGTGCCTTCGGCGACCAGCTGGTCACCGCCGCCATCACCGCGGACGCCTCGGACAGCGGCAAGATCGACGCGGTCGACTACGCCGCCGCCGCCCCGTACAGCGACCTCATCCACGTCATGACCTACGACTTCTTCGGCGCCTGGGCAGCCCAGGGGCCGACCGCCCCGCACTCCCCGCTGACCGCCTACCAGGGCATCCCGCAGCAGGGCTTCCACTCCGACGCCGCCATCCAGAAGCTGAAGGCCCAGGGTGTGCCGGCGGACAAGATGACCCTCGGCATCGGCTTCTACGGCCGCGGCTGGACCGGGGTCACCCAGTCCGCCCCGGGCGGCAGCGCGACCGGCCCGGCACCGGGCACGTACGAGCAGGGCATCGAGGACTACAAGCTCCTGAAGACCCGCTGCCCGGCCACCGGAACCATCGCGGGCACCGCGTACGCGCACTGCGGCAACCAGTGGTGGAGCTACGACACCCCGCAGACGGTCACCGGCAAGATGGCCTACGCCAAGGACCAAGGGCTGGCCGGGGCGATGTTCTGGGAGCTGAGCGGCGACACTTCCACCGGCGAGCTGATCAGCGCCATCCACCACGGCCTGCGATGACGTCCCTCCGCGGAGCCCCCTGAACGCGGCCGGGGAGAGGGTCCGCCCGCCCTCTCCCCGGCCGCCCCACACCTCGTCCCCCCACGGCGCCCCCACGCGCACCATCGCCCCCACTCAGCCCGGCTGTTCCCCTCCGGGCCCCTGAACGCGGCCGGGGAGAGGGTCCGCCCGCCCTCTCCCCGGTCGCCCCACACAACCCCGGACGACGTGCCGGCCCCGACCTGCTCGACACTGGACGCATGACACACCGGAGCGATCACGCCACTCTCCACGCCTGGAGCGCTCTCGGCGGCCCGGAGCCACTGGCCGAGGGGGTGTCCTACGAAGGCGCGCACGGTGTACTGCCGGCCCGGCTGCCGGTGCGGGAGCTGGCCCGGGCTTCCGTGGGCGTCTGCTCACTGGCCGCCGCCGAGCTGCTCGCGCGCCGCAACCGGGTGACGGTCCCGGCCGTGCGGGTACGGGAGAGTGCGGTGGCGACGGCCTTCGTCAGCGAGCGGCACCTGCGGATCGACGGCCGTACCCCGACGTCCTTCGCCCCCCTGTCCGGGTTCTGGCCGGCGGCGGACGGCTGGGTGCGCACCCACGCCAACTACCCCCACCACCGGGCCCGCCTGCTCCGTGCCCTGGACCTTCCCTCCACCGGCGACGACCGGGCACAGGCCGAACGGCTGTCGGCCGCCCTGGCCACCCGCCCCGCCCACTGGATCCAGGAGACCGTGCACGCCGCCGGGGGCCTCGCCGTCGCCGTGGCCCCGGCACCGGAGCAGACCCCGGAGCAGGACGGCAACAGCCACCCGCTCGTCGACCGCCTGTCCGTGCAGGAGCACAGCGCACGGACGCTGCCGGCACACGAGCTGCCGGCCGGCGGCGTACGGGTACTGGACCTCACCAGGGTCATCGCCGGCCCCGTCGCCACCCGCACCCTCGCCCTCCTGGGCGCCGACGTGCTGCGCGTGGACTCCCCCGCCCTGCCCGAGGCCGCCGACGCCCACGCCGACACCGGCATGGGCAAGCGCTCCGCCCTGCTGGACCTGTCCTCCCCGGGCGACCGGCAGGTCTTCGAAGGGCTCCTGGCCTCGGCGGACGTCGTGATCACCGGCTACCGGCCCGGCGCCCTCGACCGGCACGGGCTGGACCCCGGCACCCTGTCTGCGCGGTACCCCGGACTGATCGTCGCCCAGCTGTGCGCCTGGGGCTGGTCGGGGCCGTGGGCCGGCCGGCGCGGCTTCGACAGCCTCGTCCAGGCCGCGAGCGGCATCGCCATGACCGAGGCCGGGGACGACGGACGGCCGGGCGTGCTCCCCGCCCAGGCGCTGGACCACGCCACCGGGTATCTGCTCGCGGCCGCCGTACTGCGGGCACTGAGCGACCGTGTGGCGGACGGCAGAGGACAGCGGCTGCGGCTCTCCCTGGCGGGCACCGCCTCCTGGCTGATGCACGGCATCAGCCCCGCGCCGCTGGACGGCGCCCCCCACGACCCGCGGCCCTGGCTCGCCGAGACACCCTCACCGTGCGGGACGCTCCGCCACGCGCTGCCCCCGGTGCACTGGGCGGGCGCTCCGCGGAACTGGGCCCGGCCCTCCACCCGGTGGGGCTCCGACCTCCCCCGCTGGACCTGAGCGCAGCAACGGGGAACCAGGCGCGGGCGTCTCCATGGCGGGAGAGCTTCCCCGTGGGGAAACGTGCCTCACGGGAGACAAGCAGGAGTCAGGCGACGTTCACGCGCTGGCCGGGAGGAGCAGCCTCCAGCCAGGCCAGGAAGCCGGTGAGCGCGTCCTCGCTCATGGCCAGCTCGAGGTCCTGGCCGCCGTGCCGGCAGGTGAGAATGAACGCCCCCGACAGCAGGGCAAGTTCCTCGTCGCCGTTCGGCTGCCGACGGTCCCGGACCTCGATCCCGTCGCGCTGCAGCGTCTGCCGCGGGCGAATCGAATAGGAGAAGACCCGGAACCACTCGACGTGGTCCCCGCTGTACCGCGCGACACCGTAGACCCAGCCCTTGCCGGGCGACTGACCGGGGGCCGGGGGGACCCAGCGCGCGCTGCAGTCGAAGGTGCCACCGAAGCGCTGGATCAGTCGTCGCCGCACGCCGAAGGCGAGCAGCCCCAGCAGCACCAGCGCGATCAGCGCGCCGATCCCGACCAGAGCGAGGACCATACCGACCGACCTCCTCGCCTCAGTGGATCTCTTCAGTTCGCCCGGGTACCCGCGTCAGCGGTGCTTTCTCGTGGCGGCCGCGAGCCGGATCTCCGCACGCCGCTCGGCGGCGGCGTCCACCGCGGCCTTCGCCTGGTCGAGCGCCCGCTCGGCCCGCGCGACGTCGATCTCGTCGGCCAGCTCGGCGACCTCGGCCAGCAGCGACAGCTTACCTTCCGTGTACGAGATGAAGCCGCCGTGCACCGCGGCGACCACCGTGCCTTCCCCGCTCTCCCCCGTCGTGCGGATCGTCACCGGACCCGTCTCCAGCACGCCCATCAGCGGCTGGTGGTTGGGCATGATGCCGATGTCGCCCGACGTGGTGCGCGCGACGACCAGGCCGGCCTTGCCCGACCAGACCTTGCGGTCGGCGGCGACCAACTCGACGTGCAGCTCAGCCACGATGGCTCCTCATCACTGGGATGTCCTGAAGTGTTCAGAAGTATGGGGTGCGGGCGGGGGACGGGACGGTGTGCCCCGCCCCCCGCCCACGGGCGTGGATCAGGAGACGCCCAGCTCCTTGGCCTTGGCCTGGAGGTCGTCCAGGCCACCGCACATGAAGAACGCCTGCTCCGGGAAGTGGTCGTACTCACCGTCGGCGATCGAGTTGAACGCCGCAATCGACTCGTCCAGGGAGACGTCCGATCCGTCCAGACCGGTGAACTGCTTCGCCGCGTGGGTGTTCTGCGACAGGAAGCGCTCGATGCGCCGGGCGCGGTGGACGGTGAGCTTGTCCTCCTCGCCGAGCTCGTCGATACCGAGAATGGCGATGATGTCCTGGAGGTCCTTGTACTTCTGCAGGATCCCCTTGACGCGCGAGGCGCAGTCGTAGTGCTCCTGGGAGATGAAGCGCGGGTCCAGAATCCGGGACGTCGAGTCCAGCGGGTCGACCGCCGGGTAGATGCCCTTCTCGGAGATCGGCCGGGACAGCACCGTGGTGGCGTCCAGGTGAGCGAACGTGGTCGCCGGCGCCGGGTCGGTGAGGTCGTCCGCGGGCACGTAGATCGCCTGCATCGAGGTGATGGAGTGACCGCGGGTGGAGGTGATGCGCTCCTGGAGCACACCCATCTCGTCCGCCAGGTTCGGCTGGTAACCCACCGCGGAGGGCATCCGGCCGAGCAGGGTGGAGACCTCGGAACCGGCCTGGGTGAAGCGGAAGATGTTGTCAATGAAGAACAGCACGTCCTGCTTCTGCACATCGCGGAAGTACTCCGCCATGGTCAGACCGGCCAGAGCGACGCGCAGACGGGTGCCCGGGGGCTCGTCCATCTGCCCGAAGACCAGCGCGGTCTGCGGGAGCACGCCGGACTCGGCCATCTCCGCGATCAGGTCGTTACCCTCACGGGTGCGCTCACCGACGCCGGCGAACACGGAAACGCCCTCGTGCAGCTTGGCCACACGCATGATCATTTCCTGGATGAGGACCGTCTTGCCGACGCCCGCACCACCGAACAAACCGATCTTGCCGCCCTTGACGTACGGGGTCAGCAGGTCGACGACCTTCAGGCCGGTCTCGAACATCTCGGTCTTGGACTCGAGCTGGTCGAAGGCCGGGGCCTTGCGGTGGATCGGCCACCGCTCGGTGACCTCCGCCTCGGCCTCCGGCTCGTTCAGGATCTTCCCCAGGGTGTTGAACACCCGGCCCTTGGTGACGTCGCCGACGGGCACCGTGATGCCGTTGCCGGTGTTGGTCACCGGGGCCTGGCGGACCAGGCCGTCGGTGGGCTCCATGGAGATGGCGCGCACCAGGCCTTCACCCAGGTGCTGCGCGACCTCCATGGTCAGCGTCTTGGTGACGCCCTGGAGGGCGGGGTCCGCGACCTCGACGGTCAGCGCGTTGTAGATCTCCGGCATCGCGTCGACGGGGAACTCCACGTCGACGACCGGGCCGATGACCCGCGCAACGCGACCCGTCGAGGTGCCTGCCTCAGGCTTCTCAACAGCAGTGCTCATTGTTATCGGTCACTCCCCGCGGTCGCGTCGGCGAGGGCGCTCGCGCCACCGACGATCTCGCTGATTTCCTGGGTGATGTCGGCCTGGCGGGCCGCGTTGGCAAGCCGCGTCAGCGACTTGATGAGGTCTTCGGCGTTGTCGGTGGCCGACTTCATCGCCCGGCGGCGGGCGGCGTGCTCGGAAGCAGCCGACTGCAGCATGGCGTTGTAGATCCGGCTCTCCACATAGCGTGGCAGCAACGCGTCGAGAACGTGCTCCGGCGACGGCTCGAAGTCGTAGAGCGCGCGGGCCTCCGCGGTCTTCTCGAAGACCGCGGCGGACTCCTCCGCCGTGCTGGCGAAGGTCAGCGGCAGCATCTTCCGGCCCACCGGCACCTGCGTCATCATCGACAGGAACTCGGTGAACACGATGTGCAGCTCATCCACGCCGCCCTCGTCGGACGTCTCGCGCTCCATGGCCGCGATCAGCGGAGCAGCCACCGCCTTGGCGTCGGCGTAGCTCGGGCTGTCGGAGAACCCGGTCCAGGATTCCTTGACCGGACGCTCCCGGAACCCGTAGTACGCCATGCCCTTGCGGCCCACGATGTACGTGTCCACCTGCTTGCCCTGGGCCACCAGCTTCGCCGTCAGGGTTTCCGCCGCCTTGATGGCATTGCTGGAGTAGCCGCCGGCCAGACCGCGGTCACTGGTGATGAGCAGCACCGCCGCACGCCACGGACGGTCCGCCTCGGTCGTCAGCGGGTGCTTGACGTCCGAGCTGTAGGCGACCGCGGTCACCGCCTTGGTGAGCTCCTCGGAGTACGGCGCGGAAGCCGACACCTGGCGCTGCGCCTTGACGATGCGCGAGGCGGCGATCATCTCCATCGCCTTGGTGATCTTCTTGGTCGCAGTGACGGACTTGATCCGCCGCTTGTAGACCCTGAGCTGGGAACCCATGCTCAGCCCTCGCCCAGCAGCTTGCCGTCCGCCGTCTCGAACTGCTGCTTGAACTTGTTGACCGCACCGCCGACGGCCTGCAGGGTGTCCTTGGACATCTTGCCGCCCTCGCGGATCCCGGTCATCAGGTCCTTGTGCTCGCGGCCGAGGTAGTCGAGCAGCTCCTGCTCGAAGCGACGGATGTCGCTGACCGGGATGTCGTCCATGAGCCCGTTGGTGCCGGCCCAGATGGAGACGACCTGGTTCTCCGTGGCGTACGGGGCGTACTGCTCCTGCTTGAGCAGCTCCACCATGCGCTTACCACGCTCCAGGGCGGCCTTGGATGCCGCGTCCAGGTCGGAGCCGAAAGCGGAGAACGCCTCCAGCTCACGGAACTGGGCGAGGTCCACCCGCAGCGAACCGGTGACCTGCTTGACCGCCGGGTGCTGCGCCGAGCCGCCGACCCGGGAGACCGAGATGCCGACGTTCAGGGCGGGGCGGACCCCGGCGTTGAACAGGTCGGACTCCAGGAAGCACTGGCCGTCGGTGATGGAGATGACGTTGGTCGGGATGAACGCCGAGACGTCGTTCGCCTTGGTCTCGACGATCGGCAGACCGGTCATCGAGCCGGCACCCAGCTCGTCGGAGAGCTTGGCGCAGCGCTCGAGCAGGCGGGAGTGCAGGTAGAAGACGTCACCCGGGTAGGCCTCGCGGCCCGGCGGGCGGCGCAGCAGCAGGGAGACGGCGCGGTAGGCGTCGGCCTGCTTCGACAGGTCGTCGAAGATGATCAGGACGTGCTTGCCGTCGTACATCCAGTGCTGGCCGATGGCCGAGCCGGTGTACGGGGCGATGTACTTGAAGCCGGCCGGGTCGGACGCCGGAGCCGCGACGATGGTCGTGTACTCCAGGGCGCCGGCCTCCTCCAGGGCACCCCGCACGGAGGCG
This sequence comes from Streptomyces sp. ACA25, assembly GCF_028200735.1. GTDB lineage: Bacteria > Actinomycetota > Actinomycetes > Streptomycetales > Streptomycetaceae > Streptomyces. Next base: position 131,637 of record NZ_JAQKPV010000004.1, on the reverse strand, counting down.
ATGGTGGATCCCTTCTGGCCGATCGCGACGTAGATGCAGCGGACCTGCTTCTCCGGGTCACCGGAGCGCCAGTTGTCGCGCTGGTTGATGATGGTGTCGACCGCGAGGGCGGTCTTGCCGGTCTGCCGGTCACCGATGATCAGCTGACGCTGGCCGCGGCCGACCGGGGTCATGGTGTCCACGGCCTTGTAGCCGGTCTCCATCGGCTGGTGGACCGACTTGCGGTCCATCACCGTGGGGGCCTGCAGCTCCAGCGCGCGGCGGCCGGTGGTCTCGATCTCGCCGAGGCCGTCGATCGCGTTGCCCAGCGGGTCGACGACCCGGCCGAGGTAGCCGTCGCCGACGCCGACGGAGAGCACCTCACCGGTGCGCTGCACCGGCTGGCCCTCCTCGATGCCGCTGAACTCGCCGAGGACGACCGCGCCGATCTCGCGCTCCTCCAGGTTGAGAGCGAGACCGAGGGTCCCGTCCTCGAACTTCAGCAGTTCGTTCGCCATGGCCGAGGGGAGCCCCTCGACCTTCGCGATGCCGTCACCGGCAGCGCTGACCGTCCCGACCTCTTCCCGCGAGGCCGCGTCCGGCTTGTACGACTGGACGAAATTCTCCAGCGCATCCCGGATCTCATCCGGCCGGATCGTGAGCTCCGCCATCTGGGTTCCCTGCTCTCCTTGTTGGGACCGTAAGTTCTTCGTACGGCCCAACTCGGGCCGCTGAATATGCTTCTTGAGTTGGTTGTGCGGCTGGTGTCGCTGCGCCCGCCGTCAGCCCGACATCCGCCGGGACACCTCGTCGAGGCGGTCCGCGATGGTGCCGTTGATCAGCTCGTCGCCGATCCGGACCGAGATCCCGCCGAGGACCCCGGGGTCCACGTCGAGGTTCAGCTGGATCTGCCGGCCGTACAGCTTTCCGAGCGCCTCGCCCAGCCGCTCCCGCTGCCGGTCGCTGAGCGGCACCGCGGAGGTGACGACGGCGACGGAGCGGTTGCGCCGGTCCGCGGCGAGCACGGACAGGGCGGTGAGGCCCGCTTCCAGGCTACGGCCCCGCGGACGCTCCACGAGCCGGACCACCAGACGCTGGGTGACGTCCTGGGCCTGGCGGTGCAGAAGCTCACTGACCAGCCGGCCCTTCGCCTCCCGCGCCGTGTTGCCCTGCTCCTTGGAGCCGAGCACGGAACGCAGCTCGACCGAGGTGGCGACGATCCGGCTGAACCGGAACAGCTCGTCCTCCACCGCGTCCAGGGTGCCGGCCCGCTCCGCGGCGGTCAGGTCGGCGATGTCCGCCAGCCGTTCCACCGCGTCCACCAGGTCGCGGGGGGCGGACCAGCGGGACCGCACCATGCCGGAGACCAGATCGACGGTTGCCCCGCCCACCTGGCTGCCGAGCAGCCGTCCCGTCAGCTCGGCCTTGGCCTCGCCGGGCTGCGACGGGTCGGTGAGCACCCGGCGCAGCGCGACCTCGCGGTCGAGCAGTGCGGTGACGGATGCCAGCTCGTCGGCGAGCACCGCCGGGTCGGCACCCGTGCTGTCGGTCAGCGCGTCCAGGCGGTCGCACGCGGCGGCCATGGCCTGTCGGCTTGCTCCGTTCATCGTCACCGCGCGGCCTCGGCCTTCTCCTCGAGGTCATCGAGGAAACGGTCGATGGTGCGGCTCTGCCGGGCGTGGTCCTCCAGGGACTCCCCGACGAGCCGGCCGGCCAGGTCGGTGGCGAGCTTGCCGACGTCCTGGCGCAGCGCCTCGGCGGCCTGCTTGCGGTCAGCGGTGATCTGGGCGTGGCCGGCGGCGATGATCTCCTCGCGCTGCCGCTGCCCTTCCAGGCGCATCTCCGCGATGAGGGTGGCGCCCTGCTCCTGCGCGTCCTGACGGAGACGCGCGGCCTCGTGACGGGCGTCCGCCAGCTGCGCGCGGTACTCCTCGAGGGTCTGCCGAGCTTCTGCCTGGGCAGCCTCGGCCTTCTCCATCCCGCCTTCGATGGCCTCCCGCCGCTCGTCCAGCGCCTTGTTGATGCTGGGGAGCAGCTTCTTGTAGAAGATCAGGAAGATGATGCCGAGACAGATCAAGCCGATGACGACCTCGGGCAGCACCGGCAGCAGAGGACTCTGCGGCTCGTCGGCGGCCAGGTGAATCATCATGGTGGACCTTTCGTCGATTCCGGCTTCGGGTGGTCCGTCAGTAGATGAACGGAACGACGAAACCGATCAGGGCGAGGGCCTCGACCAGCGCGAAGCCCAGCAGCATGTTCTGCCGGATGAGACCAGCGGCCTCGGGCTGGCGGGCGATGGCCTGCACGCCGTTACCGAAGATGTAGCCGATACCGATACCGGCACCGATGGCAGCCAGGCCGTAGCCGACGGTGCCGATGTTTCCTTCAATGGCGGCGAGGGTCTCGAAAGCAGCGGACATGTCCGTGGTTCCTTATCTGGGTTGGCCGGCGGGTGTGTCCGCCGGACTTCTTGCGGGTCGGGGGTGGTCTGCGTCTCTCAGTGGGCTTCTTCGAGCGCACCGGAGATGTAGGTCGCGGTCAGCACGGTGAACACGTACGCCTGCAGGGCCTGAATGAAGATCTCGAAGGCGGTGATCAGCAGGGTCATGAACAGCGAGGTCACGGCGTAGAACGTGCCGATGACGGTGCCGAGGGTGTACCAGGTGCCGATCAGGAAGACCAGGATCAGGACATGCCCGGCGAACATGTTGGCGAAGAGTCGCACCGCCAGCGTGAACGGCCGGACGAAGACGTTCGACAGCAGCTCCAGCGGCGTGAGGAGAATGTAGATCCCCTTGGGGAGCCCTCCGGGCACGCACAGGTTGCGGATACCGCCGACGAACCCGTTCGACTGGAAGGTCACCGTCATGTAGGTGACCCAGACCACCAGGGCGAGCGCCACCGGGTACGAGATGATCGACGTGGCCGGCAGCTGTGCCAGCGGGACGACCGCCCAGAGGTTCATCATCCAGACGAAGAAGAACAGCGAGACGAGAAGGGGTACGAACCTCTCCCCCTTCTTGCCGATCACCTCGCGGGCGATGCCCTTGCGGACGAAGTCGTAGAGGATCTCGGCCACCATCTGGAACTTGCCCGGCACCACCTTCGGACGGGCGAACGCCTTCCAGAAGAACCCGATCACGACCACGGTGCTGATAATCGCCAGCAGCATGGGCTTGTCGAAATCCACCGGCCCGATGCTGAACATCGGCTCGAAGATGAACGACCAGACCGAGGGCGCGGGGTAGCCGCAGTCCTGGAACAGATGGCAGTCGGTCTCGAAGGCGAGCATCTGGTCGCTAATCACCGTGAGCTCCTTCGGCGTGACGCATGGATACGGCAACCTCGATGTGTCGGCGTGGCGGCACGCCACGGGACGGCACTGGACTGAATGTGACGGGAGAGGGAGCCGGTCGGCACCGGCCGGGCGGCCCGGTCGGAGCCGGGGCAGTGACGCGGCTGTCCCGCACAGCGCGCGTTCCGATGTATCAGCCGAGCTCTCGGCGACGGACGATAGCAGCCCGCGGAGGGCGGGTTTATGCCGCCCCTGCGCTCCGAGTGCTCCCCGCCGTGCGTCACGCCCGGCCCTCCGGACCGGAGGACGCCCCGGAGGCCGCCTCCGGATCGACGTAGAGGGTCTTGACCTTCAGGTTCGACCAGATCTGCCCGGCCAGCCAGGCGACCATGCCCGTCATCACGCCGGTGGCGAAAGCCCGGCCGTGCAGGAAGGAGGCGTCGCGGAGCACGAGCATGAGAACGACCAGCACCACGACCTGGGTGGTGTAGATCAGGAAGGCAGCCCCGAAGAGCAGCTCCGGCCAGCGGTGAGCCACCCGGCTCAGCACGTACAGGCCGGGGCCGAAGAATCCGGCGGCCACGAGAACTCCGAGGCCTGCGCCGGCCGCACCGCTCCAGCCCGCCACCAGACCACTGGCCACCACGGCGATGAGGCCGGCGACGGCAGTGAAGATCGCGGCGCCTCGGAGGATCCGGGCGTCGTTGGGCTTCATGGGAAGGGAATCTCCGGCGGCTTCGGGAACACTGTCGTCATTGACGAGCTCGCCCCGGCGGCAGCACCTGCCCTGCCGAGACTCGTGAACGCTATCACAAACTATTTGATGAGGTCTTTACCCAGTTCGTGTGCAGGAACTCACACCAACGGGGTAACCGCGTTGCCGCAGATGGCCCTTCAGCTGCGGCCGGCGGGCTTCCGGCCACGTTCGATCCGGCGGCGCTCCGCGAAGCGCTGCCGCTCCCCCACTGCCGTGGCGCCGTTCAGCCCGCTCCGCGCGCTCCGTGCGCCCGCGTGTGCGCTGTCCGCCTCCTGCGCCTTCTCGACCTCCGTACCCGGCCGCTCCGGCCCCGCGGCGTCCTGCTCGGGCAGGCGGTAGCGCGGCGGCACCAGCCGCTGAGCCCAGCGCGGCACCCGCGGGGTGAAGCGCGGCAGGAGCAGCAGCACCAGCCCCAGCGCGCTCAGCACCATGATGCTCGGCACCACGATGAGGCTGTCGGAGCGCACCGAGTATCCGATGGCGCCGAAGGCGATCAGCGCGGACCAGAAGTACATGATCAGGACCGCACGGCTGTGCGAGTGGCCGATCTCCAGCAGCCGGTGGTGCAGGTGGCCGCGGTCGGCGGCGAACGGTGAATGGCCGTTCCAGGTGCGCCGGATGATCGCCATCAGCAGGTCGGCGACCGGCACCGCGATGATCGTCAGCGGCAGCAGCAGCGGGATGTAGACCGGCACCATCTCGTGCACGGTGGCCCGCACCGAACCGGTGAACAGGCCGATGGCATCCGGGTCGACCTGACCGGTGATGGACACCGCGCCCGCGGCCAGCACCAAGCCCAGCAGCATGGACCCCGAATCTCCCATGAAGATCCGCGCCGGATGCATGTTGTGCGGCAGGAAGCCCAGACACATGCCCATCAGCACCGCCGCGAACAGCGTCGCCGGGGCCGCGGCCTCGATGCCGTAGCCGTACCAGAGCCGGTAGGCGTAGAGGAAGAACGCGCAGGCCGCGATGCACACCATGCCGGCGGCAAGCCCGTCCAGGCCGTCCACGAAGTTCACCGCGTTGATGGTGACGACGACCAGGGCGACGGTCAGCAGCGTGCCCTGCGGAGGCGTCAGGGCGACCACGCCGACGCCCGGGACCGGGAGCCACAGGATGGTCAGCCCCTGGAGCACCATGACTCCGGCGGCGATCATCTGGCAGCCCAGCTTCACCAGCGCGTCGATGCCCCACTTGTCGTCCAGGACGCCGAGCAACCAGATGAGCCCGGCCCCGGACAGCAGTGCCCGCGGTTCGTCCGACATCTGGAAGACCGTGCCGACGTTCGTCAGTTGCGAGGCCACGAACAGCCCGGCGCACAGACCGCCGAACATCGCGATACCGCCGAGCCGGGGGGTCGGCTCACGGTGCACGTCGCGCGCACGGATCTGCGGCATCGCTCCGGCGGCGATCGCGAACTTCCGCACCGGGCCCGTCAGCAGATAGGTGACGGCCGCCGCCACACAGAGCGTCAGCAGGTATTCGCGCACGGGCTCCCCAGCGTGGTCTCGGCTTAGGCCCCACACCCTAGTCTGCTGGAAGAGCCGGTCCGTATGACCGTCGGCCGGATCAGCCCGCCCTCCCGCACCTGGTCAACGCCGGGTGACCGGGGTTCTACCCGGCGTCAGCGCACGCGCCGCCCGGCCACCCCGGTCAGCGCGGTGACCACCGGGTCGAGCGCGGCGTGGATCTCCGTCCGGATGCTGCGGAAGTACGGGATAGGCGCCCCGTAGGGGTCCTGCACCTCGTCCGCCTCGGCGCTGGGCGCCAGCAGCCAGCCGCGCAGCGCCGCCGCCGCCCTCGCCAGCGCCCGGGCCCGCACCACCAGGGCGTCCGGGGAGTCCGGAGCCGGCAGGGTGGTCATGTCGATGGCGCGCACCAGGCGGGTGAACTCCTTCAGGGTGAAGGTGCGCAACCCGGCCGAGTGCCCCATCGAAATCACCTGCGCCCGGTGATCGCGGGTGGCGGTGAGCACCAGGTCGGCGTGGATGACGTGTTCGTCGAGCAGTTCACGGCCGAGAAATCCGCCGGGGTCGGCACCGAACTCGGTGAGCACCTGAGCGGCGTGCTCCTCCATCGGGGCACCCTCGTGCCCCCAGGTGCCGGCGCTCTCCACGACCAGTCCCCCGGTGCCCCCGAGCCGGTCCGCGACAGCCTGGCGGGTCAGCCGTTCGGTGATGGGCGACCGGCAGACGTTACCGGTGCTGACGTGGAGTATCCGGAAGATCTGCGGGGCTCCTCCGGAATCGGGCCGCGTTATGCCGCTCTCCGCGGGCGCGGTCAATGGGAGGTCTCCAGGTCGGGTACGACCTTGCGCAGCTCCTCCTCGCTCACGGCTCCCGCGCGCAGCAGCACGGGAACCCGGCCGGTGAGGTCGACGATCGAGGACGGCACGGTGTCCGGGGTCGGACCGCCGTCGAGAAGGACGGCGACGCTGTCGCCGAGCATGCCGGAGGCCTCGTCGCAGGTCTGCGGCGCCGGGTGGCCGGTGAGGTTGGCACTGGAGACGGCCATCGGGCCGACCTCCTTGAGCAGCTCCAGGGCAACCGGGTGCAGCGGCATCCGCACCGCGACCGTGCCGCGGGTCTCTCCCAGGTCCCAGGCCAGGGACGGCTGATGCCGGGCGACCAGGGTCAGCGCCCCGGGCCAGAACGCGTCGACCAGCTCCCACGCCTGCTCGGACATGTCGGTGACCAGCCCGTGCAGCGTGTTCGGGGAGCCCACCAGCACCGGGGAGGGCATGCCGCGGCCCCTTCCCTTCGCCTCCAGCAGGTTGTTCACGGCCTTGTTGTTGAAGGCGTCCGCACCGACCCCGTAGACGGTGTCGGTGGGCAGTACGACCAGGTCACCACGGCGCACCGCGGAGGCCGCCTCGCGCAGCCCGTGCTTGCGGTCGACGACGTCGGTGCAGTCGTAGCGCCGTGCCATCACTCATGCTCCTCTTCGTCCTGCGACAACTGTTGCTCCGGTGGCCGTCCCGGTCAGGGGGCGACACGCCGGGCGGTGGTGAACCGTGGCCGGTTGTTGAGGTCCGGACGGTCGGCCGCGTCCGCCCACCCCTGATCCTCGGGGAAGAGCCAGGGCACCTGCCCGCCCTGGGTGTCGGCGTGTTCCACGACGATGACACCGCCCGGGCGCAGCAGCCGGTGGGCGGTGCGCTCCAGGCCGCGGATGGTGTCCAGGCCGTCCTCGCCGGAGAACAGGGACAGCTCCGGGTCGTGGTCCCGGGCCTCCGGGGCGACCCGCTCCCATTCGGTGAGCGGGATGTAGGGCGGGTTGGAGATGACGAGGTCCACCTGGCCGTCCAGCTCGGGGAGCGCGGAGAGGGCGTCGCCGTGGTGCAGGACGACGCGTGAGCCCTCCACGTTGCGGCGGGCCCACGCCAGCGCTCCCTCGTCCAGCTCGACCGCGTGCACCCGGGACCGCGGCACCTCCTGGGCGAGGGCGAGCGCGATGGCACCGGAGCCGGTGCACAGGTCGACGACGACCGGCTCGGCCACGTCCATCGCCCGCACGGCCTCTATCGCCCAGCCCACCACGGACTCGGTCTCCGGACGGGGCACGAACACCCCAGGGCCGACCCGCAGCTCCAGGTAGCGGAAGAAGGCGCGCCCGGTGATGTGCTGGAGCGGCTCTCGGGCCTCGCGGCGGGCGATGGTCTCCCAGTAGCGGGCGTCGAAGTCCGCGTCGGGCACGAGCTGCAGCTTCGTGCGGTCGGTGCCGTGCACGTAAGCCGCCAGCTCCTCGGCGTCGAAGCGCGGCGAGGGCACGCCGGCGTCGGCCAGCCGCAGGGTCGCCTGCGCCACCTCGGCGAGCAGCAGGGAGCGGGAAGACGGGGTCACGGGGCCCACCCTACGTTCACTGGGCCGCCGCAAGCCTGGCGGCCGAGTCGGCGTCCACGCACGCCTGGATGACCGGGTCCAGCTCCCCGTCGAGCACCTGGTCCAGGTTGTACGACTTGAAGCCGACGCGGTGGTCGGAGATGCGGTTCTCCGGGTAGTTGTACGTGCGGATCCGCTCGGAGCGGTCGACCGTCCGCACCTGGCTGCGGCGCGCGTCCGAGGCCTCTTTGTCCGCCTCCTCCTGCGCCGCGGCGAGCATCCGGGCGCGCAGGATGCGCATGGCCTGCTCCTTGTTCTGGAGCTGGCTCTTCTCGTTCTGGCAGGACACCACGATGCCGGTCGGCAGGTGGGTGATCCGCACCGCCGAGTCGGTGGTGTTGACGGACTGCCCGCCCGGCCCGGAGGAGCGGTACACGTCGATCCGCAGGTCTCCGGAGCTGATCTCGACGTCGACGTCCTCGGCCTCGGGGAGCACCAGGACGCCGGCCGCGGAGGTGTGGATACGGCCCTGTGACTCGGTGGCGGGCACCCGTTGCACACGGTGCACGCCCCCCTCGTACTTCAGCCGCGCCCAGGGACCGCGGCCGGGCTCCGGCGTGCCCTTGCTCTTCACCGCGACCTGGACGTCCTTGTAGCCGCCCAGGTCGGACTCGTTGCCCTGAATGAGCTCGGTCCTCCAGCCCACCCGCTCGGCGTGCCGCAGGTACATCCGCAGCAGATCCCCGGCGAACAGCGCGGACTCGTCCCCGCCCTCCCCGGCCTTGATCTCCAGGATGACGTCCTTGTCGTCGGTCGGGTCGCGCGGCACCAGCAGCAGCCGCAGCCGGTCCGTCAGCTCTTCCCGGCGGCTCTCCAGGTCCTTGACCTCGGCAAGGAACTCCGGCTCCTCGGCCGAGAGCTCGCGGGCCGTCGCGAGGTCCTCACCGCAGCTGCGCCACGTCCGGTAGGCGGCGATGACCGGGGTCAGCTCGGCATAACGCTTGCTGAGCCGCCGCGCGTTCCCCTGGTCGGCGTGGACCGTGGGATCGGCGAGCTGCCGCTCGAGGTCGGCGTGCTCGCCGATGAGTTCCTCGACCGCCTCGAACATCGTGTGGGCTCCTGGGGAGAAGGTGGTGCGGTGGCTGGGTGGAGCGGAGGGGAGCCGCAGACCGGCCCCGGGCAGGCGGGCGGGCTCAGGACGTGGCGTGGGCCCGTGAGCCATCGGCGCGCGGGCCGAAAAAAGCGCCGGTCCGGCCGCTCCGTGCGGAGCGGCCGGGCCCGGCGCCAGGCAGTCGCTACTGCTTCGCGGCTCCGGCCTTCTTGCCGAAGCGCGCCTCGAAGCGGGCCACGCGGCCACCGGTGTCGAGGATCTTCTGCTTACCGGTGTAGAAGGGGTGGCACTCGGAGCAGACATCGGCACGGACGCGGCCCGAACCGACGGTGCTGCGAGTGGTGAACGAGGCGCCGCAGGTGCAGCTGACCTCGGTCTCGACGTACTCCGGGTGGATGTCGCGCTTCACGGTGTCTCCTAGATTCGGGAGGGCGCCGGGTCGCTCCGCCGTGTGCGTCGCGTGAACCGGGGCCGACGCTCCAGTCTGCCAGCACTGGACGTGATAGCCAAAACGGCGACGGGGCGCTTCTTGTTCCCGCGCCCCCCGCGATTCCTCCGCGGTGCCCCCGCGCGCGGGGGCACCGCACGCCGCGTCCGCGCCCCTCAGCGGGCGGCGGGAGGCACACTCTCCTCAACCGGTCCCTGCGTCCCGTCCTCCTCGACGAGGTCCTCCGCCTCGGTGTCCTCGGCCACCGAGCCGCGGGTGGCCTCCGGCGGGACCGGCTCGTCCCGGCGGAGTGCGGCCCACACCATTCCGGTCTGCGGTTCCAGGGGGACGACGCGGTTGCGGTCCCGTTCGTCGTACTCGACCGGGAGGGTCACCAGCTGGAGGTCGTCGGCGTCGATGCCGCGCAGCAGGCCGGCCAGGGAGGCCAGCCTGGGGACGGACGCGAGAGCGGTGTCGGTGGTGACGGCCGCGGTGGCGGTGTCGGCGAGGTCGTACAGCTTCCGGGGGCTGTCGGCCACCCCGACGCTCGCCGCCTTCTCCGCGAAGGCCCGGATGAAGGCGTGCTGGAGCTGTATGCGGCCCAGGTCGCTGCCGTCGCCGACGTTCTTCCGGGTGCGCACCAGGGCCAGCGCCGCTTCCCCGTCCAGCGTCTGGGTGCCGGCCTCCAGGTCCAGGTGGCTGTCCTCGTCCTGGATGTCCCTGGTCAGGGTGATGTCGACGCCGCCGAGCGTATCGACGATCTTCTCGAAGCCCTGGAAGTCGATCTCGACGTAGTGATCCATCCGGATCCCCGTCATCTTCTCCACGGTCGCAACGGCACAGGCCGGACCGCCGACGGCGTACGCCTCATTGAACATCGCCTCGTCCTCCGCCGGGGCGATGCTGCCGTCCTCGCGGCGGCACTCGGGGCGGGGCACCAGGGTGTCGCGCGGCACGGAGACGATGGAGGCGGACTCGTACCCCTCGTTGACGTGCACGATCATCGCGGTGTCGGCACGGGCGCCGTCGTCCCCCTCGTCCCCCTCGTCACTGTCGCCGCCGCCGTCCCCGGTCCGGGCGTCGGAGCCCAGCACGAGGAGGTCCAGCGAGCCGTCCGGCACGTCCTGCGGACGGTCGGTGCCCAGCGCCGCCTCGATGTCGACGTCGGAGATGTTTCCCTCGAACCGGAGATAGAGAGCGGTGGCCGCGACGGTACCCAGCAGGACCGCTCCCGCGGTGGCGAGTACTGCGATGCGCAGACCCCGGTGGCGCCGGCCGGACCGCTTGCGGCGGCCGCCGGTGGAATGTATGAGCCCGCCACGGCGGGTCTGCTCCCCCTCACCGGCCGGGCTCTGCCCGCCCTCCGAAGGAGGAGTCGGGTCCGCCATGATCACCTCAGCTTCCCACCGCGCCGTGCGGCGGTGTGCGCGACCGCGGTGTGCGCGACCGCATTTCCGTCGTCTGTCCGACACGCACGCCGCTGCGAAAGGTTGCACAGCTCCGGACCACGCTGGTGAATCAATCCTGGGCATTCGTGAGGTCACCTGCCCGGGACCGCGGCCCGCATTCCCATTGTGCCCTGTCACCCGACCGGCCGCCCCCGCCACCGCAATGGCCGCGGGGACACAGGCGTCACGGAGAGCGACCGGGCGGGCTCCGGGCCGGGTACACCGCGAGGGCCGCTCCGCCCAGGGGGTGAAGCAGCCCTCACGTACCGGCCGGCCGGGAGGCGCGTGCGCCCCCGGCCGGCGGAACACCCGTCCGTCCCGCCGGGTCAGTCACCGTTCCCGGGAGACGGAGTGTTCTTCTGAATCTGCATCAGGAACTCGGCGTTGGACTTGGTCTGCTTCATCTTGTCGAGCAGCAGCTCCATCGCCTGCTGCGAGTCGAGTGCGTGCAGCACCCGGCGCAGCTTCCAGACGACGCCCAACTCCTCGCCCCCCATGAGGATCTCCTCACGGCGGGTACCGGAGGCGTCCACATCGACGGCCGGGAAGATCCGCTTGTCGGCGAGCTTCCGGTCGAGCTTGAGCTCCATGTTGCCGGTGCCCTTGAACTCCTCGAAGATCACCTCGTCCGCCCGGGAGCCGGTCTCCACCAGCGCGGTGGCCAGGATGGTCAGCGAGCCGCCGTCCTCGATGTTCCGCGCCGCACCGAAGAACCGCTTCGGCGGGTACAGCGCGGTCGAGTCGACACCACCGGACATGATGCGGCCGGAGGCCGGGGCCGCCAGGTTGTAGGCACGGCCAAGACGGGTGATGGAGTCCAGCAACAGGACTACGTCGTGGCCGAGTTCGACCAGCCGCTTGGCCCGCTCGATCGCCAGCTCCGCCACCACGGTGTGGTCCTCGGCCGGACGGTCGAAGGTCGAGGAGATGACCTCGCCCTTGACCGACCGCTGCATGTCGGTGACCTCTTCGGGACGCTCGTCGACGAGGACGACCATCAGGTGGCACTCGGGGTTGTTGCGGGTGATGGAGTTGGCCATCGCCTGCATGATCATGGTCTTGCCCGCCTTCGGCGGGGAGACGATCAGACCGCGCTGGCCCTTGCCGATCGGGGCGACCAGGTCGATGATCCGGGTGGTCAGCGCGCCCGGCTCACTCTCCAGGTGCAGCCGCTCCTGCGGGTACAGCGGCGTCAGCTTGTTGAACTCCGGGCGCCCGCGGCCGGCCTCGGCCTCCATCCCGTTGACCGAGTCGAGGCGGACCAGAGCGTTGAACTTCTCCCGCCGTTCGCCGTCCCGCGGCTGCCGGACGGCTCCGGTGACGTGGTCGCCCTTGCGCAGGCCGTTCTTGCGGACCTGCGCGAGCGAGACATACACATCGTTGGGGCCGGGCAGGTAGCCGGAGGTCCGCACGAACGCGTAGCTGTCCAGAATGTCCAGGATGCCGGCCACCGGGATCAGTACGTCGTCCTCGGAGACCTGCGGCTCGCTGAAGGACTCCTCGCGGCCTCCGCGGCGTCCGCGCCGGTCACGGTAACGCCCCCGTCGGCCACGCCGGCCGCCGTCGAAGTCGTCGTCCCGGTTGTCCCGGCCACTGCGGCCACCGCCCTGGCCCTGCTGGCCCTGACCCTGACCCTGCTGGCCCTGACCCTGGCCCTGCTGGCCCTGGCCCTGACCTTGCTGGCCCTGGCCGGAGCCCTGACCCGAGCCCTGACCGCCTCCGGCGCTCTTGCCACGGCGGTCACGGTCACGCTTGGCCTGCCGGTCCTGCTGCCCGGCATCGCCCTTGACGCCGTCGCGCTCCCGTTTCGGGCCGTCCTTCTTCGCCCCGGCGCCACCGTCACCACGGCCGGCGTCGTTCCTGGGGGCATCAGCCCTGGGCGCCTCCTGCGGGGGGGCCTCGGCCCCGGCGGGCTCGGCGTTCGCACGAGCAGATCGCTCCTCGGTCTGGCCGGGGATCTCGCCCTGCTCTGCGGCAGTGCCCGCGTCTCCCGTGCGGGCCCGGGAGGTCGTACGGCGCTTCGGCCGCTCGGTCTCGGCAGCAGCGGCGGGGGCCGCGGCGGGTTTCGCTTCCGCGCCCGCCGACCCCGCGTTCTGCCTCTCCTTGATGACCTCGATCAGCTGGCTCTTGCGCATCCGCGCGGTGCCCTTGATGCCGAGGCCGGAGGCCACTTGCTGCAGCTCCGCCAGCACCATGCCCTCGAGGCCGGTGCCGGCACGCCGACGCCGCGGTGCGCGGCCGGCAGGAGCGTCCGTCGCGGACGCGGGGGCATCACCGGCAGTCTTGGCGGCGCTTTCGGCACTCACGCCCATCAGATCGGTGGTGTCGCTCACGAAGGGTCCTTCCCTGGAGCGGACGTCGGCCTTTCTGGCTCGGCGACCGGTCGTGCTGTCCGGCTGCGGTCCTGTGGAGGGGACCGGGCCGGGGCGGTGGTCCCGCCTGCTCATTGCGGCGGAGAGATCAATTCAAAGACGGTGCGGAAGGATCGCCAGGGATCATCGCACCGGTTCCGGAGCGTGCTCGGCACTGCCAGGCAGGCTGCTGAGGCAGTGGGAGGCTCCCGGAAGAAAGGTGGTCCCAGCACAGTGGAACCCCGGAGTACCGCGCCATCGGATGGGCCGACGCACAGAAAGCGCCGACCGGCCCCCGAGGGACGGTACGTGCAGACTTGAGATTAACACTACCGGATACTGCGGATATTCCCCCTCTCCCTACCCCGCTGCGGACTCCGCAATCGCCTCACTCACCGGCTCCGGTCAGCGGCAGCACTCCCGCACCGTCCAGATCCAGCGCCAGCCGATTCGCGGTCCAGCCCTCCCCCGCGAGCCGGGACACCCGGTCCGCGGCGTCGTCCTTTGCGAAGGCGAGCACGGTGGGGCCCGCTCCCGAGATGACGGCCGGGACCCCGTCGGCGCGCAGCCGGGCCACGAGCGCGACGCTCCCGGGCATCGCGGGAGCCCGGTACTCCTGGTGCAACCGGTCCTCGGTGGCGGGCAGCAGGAGGTCGGGGCGCCTGGTCAGCGCCTCCACCAGCAGCGCGGCCCGGCCCGCGTTGAGCGCCGCGTCGACGTGCGGCACGGTACGCGGGAGCAGCCCGCGGGCCATCTCGGTGAGCACCGGCTTCGACGGTACGAAAACCACCGGGACCACGGAATTGTCCGGCTCCATCCGGACGGCCCGGACGGCTCCGGCGTCGGTCCACGCGAGGGTGAACCCCCCGAGCAGACAGGCCGCGACGTTGTCCGGATGCCCCTCGATCTCGGTGGCGAGCCCGAGCAGCGCGGCGTCGTCGAGCTTGCTCTCCCCGCCCGTGGTCACCGCCCGGGCGGCAACCAGCCCCGCGCAGATGGCGGCCGAGGACGAGCCCAGGCCACGGCCGTGCGGGATGCGGTTGGCGCAGACCACCTCGAGCCCGCGCGGCTGCCCGCCGAGCGCGTCGAAGGCGGTGCGCAGCGAACGCACCAGCAGGTGCCGTTCGTCCCGGGGCAGGGTGTCGGCCCCCTCACCCGCGATGTCGATGTGCAGCCCGGAGTCCGCCACCCGGACGACGACATCGTCGTACAGGCCGAGGGCCAGGCCCAGGGCATCGAAACCGGGGCCGAGGTTCGCGCTGGTCGCGGGCACCCGCACCCGGATGGCTGCGGCGCGGAAGGCGGGATGGGCCATCGCTCGATGACTCTCCTTGGTGTTGTGCGGTGGGTTCCGAAGAGGCAGCGCTGCGCATCCCGCAGCGCCCCGCCGGAGCGCCGCCGGCCCGCATACAGTCCGTACGCGAGCAGCACACTGCCCCGGAACAAGGGTCAGCCTATCGAAGGAAGGTTCAGGCGCGACACAGGGTGTGCACCGAGTGTGGTGCGCCCCTGCTCAGGCCAGGTCGAGACGCTGCGCGGCGACGTCGGCGTCGATCGGCACCGTGATCGGCTGCGGCGCGCCGGCGACCGCCCAGTCGGGGTCCTTCAGGCCGTTGCCCGTGACGGTGCAGACGATACGCTGACCGGGGTCGACCCGGCCCTCCTCGGCCGCCTTCAGCAGCCCGGCGACGGAGGCCGCGGAGGCGGGCTCCACGAACACCCCCTCCTGAGCGGCCAACAGCCGGTAGGCGGACAGAATCTGACGGTCCGTCACCTCGTCGATGAGGCCGCCCGACTCGTCCCGGGCCTGCTCGGCCTGTGTCCAGGAGGCCGGGTTGCCGATGCGGATGGCGGTGGCGATGGTCGCCGGCTCCTTGACCGGCTCACCCCGCACGATCGGGGCCGATCCGGATGCCTGGTAGCCCCACATCCGGGGGGTCCCGGTGGCCGGGCCGTCAGCGGCGTACTCGCGGTAACCCCTCCAGTAGGCGGTGATGTTGCCGGCGTTGCCGACGGGCAGGACGTGGATGTCGGGAGCGTCGCCGAGCATGTCCACGATCTCGAAGGCCGCGGTCTTCTGCCCCTCGATGCGCGCCGGGTTGACCGAGTTGACCAGCGCCACCGGATACTTCTCCGACAGGCTGCGGGCCAGCGTCAGGCAGTCGTCGAAATTGCCGTCGACCTGCAGAATCTTCGCGCCGTGCACCAGAGCCTGGCCCATCTTGCCCAGGGCGATCTTGCCCTGCGGCACGAGCACCGCGCAGACCATCCCCGCCCGCACCGCGTAAGCGGCGGCGGAGGCGGAGGTGTTGCCGGTCGAGGCGCAGATGACGGCCTGCGCGCCCTCCTCCTTGGCCTTGCTGATGGCCATGGTCATGCCGCGGTCCTTGAAGGACCCGGTGGGGTTGGCGCCCTCCACCTTGAGGTGGACCTCGCAGCCGGTGCGCTGGGAGAGCACCTGGGCCACCACCAGCGGCGTCCCGCCCTCCCGCAAGGTCACCACAGGGGTGTCCGGGCCGACGGGAAGCCGGTGCCGGTACTCCTCGATCAGGCCGCGCCACTGGCGGCTGGTGGTCTGGCTGGTTTCCATGACGTCCACGGTCTTCCCTGGCTTCTCTGCTCGGCCACGCTGCCCCGGCCCTGTCCGGCTTTCTCGGTCCTGCTCCGCCGCCCCGGCCCGCCGGCCGATGGGCCGCGCGGCTACTCGCCCTCGACCCGCATGATGCTCGCGACACCACGCACGGTATCGAGGGTACGCAGTGCTTCCACGGTTGCGCTCAGCGCTGCGTCCGGTGCCCGGTGGGTGACGACGACCAGCGACGCCTCACCGTCCTTGCCGGTCTGCCGCACGGTGTCGATGGACACCCCATGGTCGGCGAAAACCATGGCGCACTGGGCGAGCACGCCCGGCTTGTCCGCCACGTCCAGGCTGATGTGGTAGCGGGTGACGACCTCGCCCATAGGGCTGACCGGCAGCTGCGTGTAGGCGGACTCGCCAGGGCCGCGGGCGCCCGTGAGCTTGTTGCGGCAGGCGGCCACCAGATCACCGAGCACGGCCGAGGCGGTGGGCGCGCCGCCCGCACCGGGACCGTAGAACATGAGCCGGCCTGCGGCGTCGGCCTCGACGAACACCGCGTTGTACGCCTCCCGGACGGAGGCCAGCGGATGGGTCAGCGGGATCATCGCCGGGTGCACCCGGGCGGTCACCGAACGCCCGTCGGCCGCACGCTCGCAGATGGCGAGGAGCTTGACCGTGCAGCCCATCCGGCGCGCGGAGGCGATGTCGGAGGAGGTGACCTCCGTGATGCCCTCGCGGTGCACGTCGTCCAGCCGCACCCGGGTGTGGAAGGCGATGCCGGCCAGGATCGCGGCCTTGGCGGCGGCGTCGAAGCCCTCCACGTCGGCCGTCGGGTCGGCCTCGGCGTATCCCAGGGCGGTCGCCTCGTCCAGCGCCTCGCCGTAACCGGCGTTGCCCGCCTCCATCCGGTCGAGGATGAAGTTGGTGGTGCCGTTGACGATGCCGAGGACCCGGTCGACCCGGTCCCCCGCCAGCGACTCCCGCAGCGGGCGGAGCAGCGGGATCGCCCCGGCGACGGCCGCTTCGTAGTACAGGTCGGCGCCGTACTTCTCGGCCGTCTCGTGGAGCGCGGGACCGTCCTCGGCGAGCAGCGCCTTGTTGGCGGTCACCACGCTGGCGCCGTTCTCGAACGCGGTGGTGATCAGGGAGCGGGCGGGCTCGATGCCGCCGATCATCTCCACCACGACGTCGATGCCGCCGCGGCCGGCCAGCTCGGCGGCGTCGGTGGTGACCAGCCCGGCCGGGACGCCCTCCCGCAGGCGGTCCGGGCGCCGCACGGCGATGCCGGCCAGCTCGACCGGGGCACCGATCCGGGCGGCGAGGTCGTCGGCGTGCTCCGTCATCAGGCGGGTCACCTGCGTGCCGACGACTCCACAGCCCAGCAGCGCCACCTTCAACGGCCGCGTACGCACCATTCGACCTCGCCTCTCGATTGCACGGAAACTCCAGTCTCACGCACGGGCGGAAGAACCCTCCGTGCGGTTCAGCATCCGAGATTCCCCGGCCGTCCGCGGACCCGCGGGGGCCGGAGCGTCCCGGTGAGGACGAGGCTACGGCTTCCGGACCCCGGCCGTCGTCAGCCGACGTCGAGCCGCAGCAGGTCCTCCTCGGTCTCCCGGCGGACGATCACCCGGGAGGTCCCGCTGTTCACCGCCACCACCGGCGGGCGCGGCACATGGTTGTAGTTGCTGGCCATGGAACGGCAGTACGCGCCGGTGGCCGGGACCGCCAGCAGGTCGCCGGGGGCCACGTCCGCGGGCAGGTAGGCGTCCCGCACCACGATGTCCCCGCTCTCGCAGTGCTTGCCGACCACCCGGGCGAGCATCGGAGGGGCCTGCGAGGACCGGGACACCAGGGCCACGGAGTACTCCGCGTCGTAGAGCGCGGTGCGGATGTTGTCCGACATCCCGCCGTCCACGCTCACATAGGTGCGCAGCCCTTCGAGCGACTTGATGGTGCCCACCTCGTAGAGCGTGAAGGCGGTGGGCCCCACGATCGCCCGGCCGGGCTCCACCGACAGCCGGGGCGCCGCGATCCCCGCGCTCGCGCACTCCCGGGCGACGATGTCGCCCAGGGCCTTGGCGATCTCGTGCGGCTCCCGGGGGTCGTCCTCGGAGGTGTAGGCGATGCCGAGGCCGCCACCGAGGTCGATCTCCGGCAGCTCGATGCCGTGCTCCTTCCACACCTCGGTCAGCAGCTTGACGACCCGGCGGGCGGAGACCTCGAAGCCCGCCATGTCGAAAATCTGCGAACCGATGTGGGAGTGGATCCCGGTGAGCTCCAGGCTGTCGTGGTGCAGCGTCCGCCGCACCGCCTCGGCGGCCACCCCGTCGGCCAGGGCGAGCCCGAACTTCTGGTCCTCGTGCGCGGTCGCGATGAACTCGTGGGTGTGCGCCTCGACGCCGACCGTCACCCGGATCTGCACCCGCTGACGGCGGCCCAGCCGCCGGGCGGTCGCCGCGACCCGCTCGATCTCCTGAAAGGAGTCGACGACGATCCGCCCGACGCCGGTCTCCACCGCCCGCTCGATCTCGGCGAGCGACTTGTTGTTGCCGTGCAGGGCGATGCGCTCGGCGGGCATCCCGGCGCTCAGCGCGGTGGCGAGCTCACCGCCGGAGCACACATCGAGGTTCATCCCCTCCTCGTCCAGCCAGCGCACGACGGCGCGCGACAGGAAGGCCTTCCCCGCGTAGTAGACGTCCGCCTCCGCCCCGAACGCCTCCTGCCAGGCACGGCAGCGGGCCCGGAAGTCGGCCTCGTCCAGGATGTAGGCAGGGGTGCCGTGCTCCTCGGCGAGCGCCCGGACGTCCAGCCCGCCCACCGTCACCGCCCCCTCCGGCTCGCGGGAGACGGTACGGGCCCAGACCCGCGGGTCCAGGGCGTTGAGATCGGCGGGCGGGCCCGTGTAGTGGCCCTCGGGCAGCACATCGGCGTGCCGGGGCCCGGCGGGGTGTGCGGAACGGCTCATGATCTGGTGGCTCTCTTCCGGAAAAGCTGACGCAACGTCTGACGTACTCGGAGGTGCAGGGGCAGGGGCGCGACGGTGGGCCGGCACCGCACCCGCACCGGCCCCGGCGCTGCGGGCCCCGGTACGGGAACGTGCCGCGGGGCGGCGGAAAGTCCCGGACCACAGCCCGCGACCCGCTACAGATGGCCGGGGGCGCTGATGCCCAAGCGGTGGAGGCCGCCGGCGAGCACCGTCGTGGTGGCCTGCGCAAGGGCCAGCCGCGCGCGGTGCGCGGCCCCGGGTTTCTCGTCCCCGCTGGGCAGCGCGGGACGCACCTCCCGGACCTCGGTGAAGGCATCGGCGACCGCCACCAGATAGCGGGCCGCCCGGGCCGCCGGGCCGGCGGCGTACCGCTCCCGCTCGGCCAGCAGCCCCAGCAGCTCCTCCTCGGCGGCGTGTCCGTAGCGCGCGGATTCCCCGGCCTCCGCCGGTATCCCGAGCGCCCGGCCGCCGCGCAGCAGCGCGCGCCCCCTGGCGTGGGCGTACCGCACCCGGAAGAGCGGGTTGCTCTCCCGCTGCACGAGCAGAGCGCCACCGTCGCCGGGCCCGCCGGCCGCCGCCCAGCGCGCGGCGTCCCGGGCCGGGTCCTCGGGCCGAGAGGCCGGCTCGGGCCCCCGGGCGATCTCCCGGACCACGGCGGCGCCCGCCGTCCCGTCGAGCCGGAAGGTGAGGAAGCCGGGCCCGGAGATCTCCACCGCGCTGACCCCCTCCGTGCCGAGGAGCCGGTTCCGCAGCACCGCCGCCACATCCCGGGCGGGACGCCCGGCGGGGCCGGCCAGCCGCAGCGCGATCCCGGTGGCCCAGTGCCCCTCACCGTGCGGCGGACGGCGCAGCTGCGCCCCGTCCGGCACGGTCACCTCGAGCTCACCGCTGCGGACAGCGCACCGCACGGTGTGCAGCACGGCCTCGGAGAGCTGGGCAGGAGTCACGGAGCAAGCGTACGAGAGAGCGGCGGGCAGCCCGCCGGTGGTTTCGCCAGCCGGACGGGGTACTGACTGCCGGACCGGCGCAGCCGGGCGACCAGCCGTACGAGCTCTGCCGGCTCGAAGGGCTTGAGCACCACGGCGTCCACCCCGACCGGTTGCCCGGGAGCGGCGCTGACCAGGACCAGCGGAATGTTTCGGGTGAGCGGATCGCGGCGGAGCCGCCGGGCCGTGCTCGGCCCGTCCAGCCGCGGCATGGCCCGGTCGAGGGTGATCACATCGGGCCGGTACCACTGCACGGCCTCCAGGCACTCGGCACCGTCAGCAGCGGTCACGACCTCGAAACCGTCCATCTCGAGGATGACCCTGATCAGCTGCCGGATGGCCGGGCTGTCGTCCACGACGAGCACCCGGCCCAACGTCCCTGACACGTACTCCAGGGTAGGCGGGCCCCCCGCCCCGCGTCCGGTGCTTCACCAGATCCGACTACCGGGCAGTAACCGCCGCCCCGGAACCCGGTACGGGACACCTCTTCCCAGCTGGTAAAGTTCTTCCCGTCGCCGCAGCCACGCAGCGACAACGCCCCCGTAGCTCAGCGGATAGAGCATCGGCCTCCGGAGCCGTGTGCGCAGGTTCGAGTCCTGCCGGGGGCACACACGCGAAAAACAGGCGCTGAACCGCGGAAACGCGGGCCAGTGCCTTGTCTGTGCATCAACACGACAACGGCCAACGCCACCGTGTGCACGTCCGGTCGTGCCTCAGGCAATGGCAGCGATGCCGCCATCGTCGCAGTAGACGGCCTGGTGCCGAGCAGGTCGGCGCGTTCCTCAGTGAAAGACATCACGGACCTGTCCGTCGTTCTGCCGCGGCCCTGACGGGCACCCCCGGCAACGCAGCCCGCGAAAGGCACCCCGCGGCGGGCTGCGCTGTCGCGCCGTCACCTGAACGCGTCGCCCCACGCGCGCCGTCGCCGGAGAGTGCGCAGGATCGTCACGAGGCCCGCAGCGAGCGGCGCCCTGACTCCAACTGTGGAGCGTGACATGCATGTGCTCGGCAAAAACCTGACGACTGCCCTGGCGGCGCTGATAGCCACCGCGCCCGTCATCGTCCTCGCACCCGCCGCCAGCGCCGCGGACACCCAGAAGGAAAAAGCCGAGGAGCTCATCCTCCAGGCCAGCCTGGACCCCGTCCCGACCAACCGCGTCACCGGTTCCGGTACGGCACACGTGAAGCTCAACGGCAGGTACGCGGAGGTGACCATCAAGGCCCGCGGGCTGGTCGATGCTCCGCACGCCATGCACTTCCACATCGCGGCCAAGGGCCAGTGCCCGCCGGAGTCCGCGGCCAAGGAGCGGAACGGCAACGTCTTCATGAACGTCCTGGACGGGGCACCGTTCTACGGCGGCATCGGCACCTCGCTGACCACCAGCGGTGACACGAGCCCGGACTCCGGGCTGGCCATCGACCGGTTCCCCTCGGGCTCTCAGATCAACTACCACCGGACCGTGGAGCTCAGCAAGGAAGCCGAGAAGAGCCTGCGCGCCGGTACCGGTGTCGTCGTGGTCCACGGCATCGACTACAACGGCAACGGCGTGTACGACGACGTGCTGGGAGCGAGCGAGCTCGACCCCTCCCTCCCCGCGGAGGCGACCAACCCCGCCCTGTGCGGCGCGCTCAAGGCAGCTCCGCTGGGCTCGGTGGCCGGTGGCCTCGGCGGCACGCAGACCGATGGTGTGGCGGCGGCCGGTATCGGCACCGGTCTGCTAGCCATGCTGGCCGGTGCCTTCTACCTGCGTCGGCGCAGCAGCGTCCAGCAGTGACGGGCTGAACCCCTCGTGCCGCCCAGCCGGCCCGGTGGCCACCGCGGAAGCTTGCGTACCGCGGTGGCCACCGCCGGTCTGTTCGCCGGCGGCGCGGTTCTCGCGTCCAGCCTCGTCACGACAGATGCTCCGCGCGGGCTGCCGCCACCGGTACGCGACACGGCCGCGACGACCGCGCCGCCATTCGTCCCCGGAACGCCGCGGCTGCCCGCCGCGCCACCCGACCGCCTCAGCATCAGGGCCATCGGGCTGGACACCCGGATCGAGGCCGTCGGCCTCGCCCCGAACGGGTCGGTCGCGATGCCCCGGGACGCCGACCAGGCCGCGTGGTACGCCGATTCCCCCACGCCTGGAGCCAACGGGAACGCCATTCTGGCCGGGCATGTGGATTCCGCAGTCGGCCCGGCCGCCTTCTACCGCCTCCACGCGGTCGAGCCTGGCGACCTCATCGAGATCACCCGGCGTGACGGCAGATCCGTCCACTTCACGGTGCGCTCGGTGCGGGTGTGGCCGGCCGACGGCTTTCCTTCCGAGGAGGTGTACGCGCTCACGGCAGATCCGCGGCTGACCATTCTGACCTGCGCGGAATGGGACAAGTCCACCCGCTCCTACCGGTCCAATCTGGTGATCACCGCCTCCCCGCACACGGACTGACAGACGCCGCATGCGCTGACGGGACAGCCAGGCCAAGCGCGACAAACTCCACCGCGCCCGCGCCCAACAGAACACCGCTGGGGCCCGCGCCGCATGACCCGCCCCACCGCCACCCCCGGCGGCACCCTCCTCCTGGACAGCGAAGGACTGTCCAAGGCCGTCCTGCGCGACCGCGAGGTGACCGCCTGGCTTGCCCTGGCCCGCGCCGATGACCTGCGCGTCATCACCAGCGCCGCCACCCTCGTCGAGGTGTTGCACCCCCGCATCAACCACGCTGCCCTGGAGTGGACCCTTTCCCGCCTCATCATCGAACCCGTCACCGCACACCTCGCCCAGCACGCCGCAGCTCTCCTCGCCGACGCCGGCCTGCACGGCCACAGACACGCCATCGACGCCATGCTCGCCGTCACGGCCCTGGCGGCGCCCGGCCCGGTCACAGTCCTCACTTCCGACTCCGACGACCTCACCACGCTGTGCGGAGGACAGGTCACCGTCATCAAAGTCTGACCGCAAGATCAGCGGCGCAGGGTCGTGGCGAGCGCTCCGCCGACCGCAAAGCTCGTGCGGCTCGTCGACACCCTGCCGGCAATGGGCGGAACGCGGGCGTTATATGCGCTGACTCGCGATGGTGGCACTGATACCGGTCGGCCTTGTAGGAAGCGCCCGCCTCCGTGATCTACTCACCACCCAAGAATCCGGCGGTGTTGCAAGGACCCCTGGAATTCAAGCACCCTCGTGGAGCGCACCAGCCGCTTCTTCCTGCCCGTCCCCTTGCCCGCCGGCAAGAGCGCCGAGGCCGTATGCGACGCGCTGATCGACACCGTCAAGGACGTCCCCGCCACCGTCCTCAAGTCCCTGACATGGGATCAGGTGCCCTGGCTCCTCCAGAGCGCCAACGTGCTCCACCAGTGCGGCGCGGCCTCCCTCGAACAGGGCCGCCGGCACGCAGACACCCTCTCCCCGGAACTGCGCGCCCGGTACTGGGTCAGCGACTTCATCGGCCCCGAACTCCCCGATGTCCTCGCCCTTGCCCTTGCCCTTGCCGACATCGTCATCTCCCGCAGCGGCGCCGGCACCCTCGCCGAACTCACCGCCCTGGGCAATCCCTCCATCCTCATTCCGCTCGCCTCCTCCGCCGGAAACGAACAGACCCACAACGCCCAGCACCTGGAACGATCCGGCACGGCCTTCGCCCTGGTCAAGGAGAACGCCACAGCCGAACGGCTCCGCGCCGCACGGGAACCGGTCATCGCCTCCCCGGAACGGCGTACCCACATGGCAGGCCAGGCGCGCTCCCTCGGGCGCCCCGATGCCGCCGCACAGCTGACGACCGCCTTGCTGCTGTTGATGGTCCTTACGGGGCGGGGCCGGGTGCGGGGTGCAGGGGGGTTGAGCCGAGGTTCTGCTGGTCCTGGGTGCCGAAGGCGGACCAGAGGGCCGCGGTGAGCAGGAGGAGCGCGCCGAGGACGAGGTAGACCGGCCGTCCTCCGAAGCCGTCGAAGAGGAAACCGGTGGCGAGGATTGCCCCGGCGCTGACAACGCGGACGACGGCGTCGAGGAGCCCGTGCCAGGTGCCGAGCAGGGCGGCGGGGGCGCGGAGCTGGACGAGGAGTCCGGCTGACCTGAGGTACACGGTGAAGCCGAGACCGAAGAGGACGAGGGCGGTCGCGAGGATCCACTGCGTCCCACCGAACAGTGCCGCCGTCAGGGTACCGGCACCCGCGAGAGCGGTGGCCCAGCGCAGGCTTGAGTAGATGCTCTCCGGGCCGGCCTTGGCGACGACGAGGCCGCCGATGAAGGCTCCGATGGTGGAGAACGCCAGGAAGGAGCCGGCGTGGGCCGGTGACATGTCGAAGGTCGCCCTCATGAGGGGCAGAAGGGAGAGGATGACCGTCGAAAGGGCAAGCACGGTCAGGGCGTGGAAGATGAGGAAGCGGCGCCAGGCCGGGCTGGAGACGATAGTCCTCGCCACTGCGCGGCGGGACGGGAGAGGGGCGGGTTCCTCCTCGCCGTTCGTGGCACCGGATCCCTGCTCGTGGACGGTCTTCAGGTGCGCGGATCCCGGCTGCCGGGCCACGACGGCGATGAAGCCGACGAAGACGGCCAGGGCGAGGACCTGAAGGCCGGCGGCGACGAGAAGGGCCCGAGAACCGGGAAGCAGGACGATGACCAGGCCCGCGACGACCGGGGAGAGCACTTCGGCGGCCGCGCGGACGCTTGCCCCGATGCCCTGAACCCGGACGAGGGTCTTGGCGTCGAGGATCCGCGGCAGGAGCACGAACAGGGCCATCTCCCCGATGTGATGGACGAGGTCCACCGTGGCCGCCGCGACGACGATCGCCCACAGGTGGGACGAGAGGAACGTGGAACCGAAACCGATGAGGACGAAAAGGCCGATCTTGACGAGGTAGGCCACGACCAGGACGGTCTTCGGATTGCCCCGGTCCAGCAGGGGGCCGGCCACGACGGAGGCGACGACCTCCACGCCGTAGCCCACGCAGTACACCAGGCCGACTGTGCTGACCAGGCCGGAGAGGTCCAGGGCCAGGTTGACGAACGCGATGTCGTAGATGCCCTCGCTCATGGAACGGGACATGACGAGCACCACGAAGACCGCGAGCAGCAGCATCAGCCAGCGTGGGGCCGTGAGGAGCGCGGTGCGGCGGCCGGTGCTCGGCTCCTGCGTGGTCGCCGTCACTGGTAGGCCAGCTCTCGGACGACGTTGCCCGCGAGAGCGGCACCCGGCGCGTCGAAGGTCGGCAGTGATCCGTCGGCGGGCACCGGGACGAAGAGTTCGGGCAGGCTCGCGCCGCGGGAGTCGTGGACCTCGTACTCCACCCGGTAGTGGAGCGTCCCACTGCCCCGGGCCCGCATCAGCACACCCGGTTCGATCGTCAGGACGACCCGCGAGTCCTGTGGGAAGGGGAGGATGTGGCCGGCCCCGAAGGTGGGAGAGTCCGCGCGGCGGTCGATGAGTTCGAGTTCCATCTCAGGATTGTCGTACAGCAACGGGGACAGCTTCAGCGTGAGATGGGGATGGGCGCTATAGTACTGCGGCCAGGATGCCGAAACGTCGTGAACCATGGTGTCGGCTAGCCCGTTCTCGACATTGGAGCCGATGCCGTACGAGTCGTCGCGGATGGACTGGTAGGAGCCGACCGCGGCGGTGACGGTGGCGAGTTCCGACGCGGGCAGGACGGGCTGCTGCCCTGCGAGGTCCCGGTCGATGAAGTAGCGGTGGAGCTCGCCGCCGATATCGGCGGAGGCGATGACGCCCTGCTCGGTCGCACCGCCGAGCCAGCTGCGGGACACCATCTTGGAGATCAGGAACTGGGCCGCCGTCGGCAGCTCGACGTCGTTGGCGACGGTCCGGGGGCGCGCGCGGTCCATGTCGGCGACGGAGTAAGTGGCGTTGTCGTCGAGCGGGGACCACTGCGAGGCGGGGTCCTGCGGCGCGTGGAGGGAGTAGTCGTTGCGGGTGGTCACGGTGCCGAGCCGCTCGAACCAGTGGGCGTAACCCGGCGGGACGGCCAGTACGCACGATCCGTCGGCCGGGACGTCGATCTCCAGCTTCCGGTCGTACTCCGGCGAGTCCGCCCGGCAGTCGTACATGTGCACGGTGACGGGTTCGGCGCCCGCCGGGCCGTAGAAGGAGAGCCGGTCGTACTGACCGAGGTGCACCGCGTACTCCTCATACGCGAAGTGCGGGCTGTGCACCATGTAGTGGTAAGGCCGGTCGTTGCGGGAGGACCGGATGTGCCGCGCTCCCGGGAGGCCGGAGTCCTCACCCATCGTGCGAGTCTTGGTCATGATCAGGTGCGGCTTGGGGAGGGCGGACATGGGCGGCGTTCCTCTCTCAGCAGTGCTGGGATCCGAAGGGGTCGGTGGTGCCGGGGGCGGGTGCACCGGACCGGTGCACCCGCCCCCCGTCGACTACCGCGGTGTTCAGACGGTGGTGACGACGACGCCCTCCGGGAGGGCGGCCTTGAACTCCGCCAGATCACCGAAGGAGCGCGAGGTGATCTGCTCCTCCGTGTCGGCGTCGATCATCATCGAGGCGATCTTGCCGAGGATGCTGCGGAAGTACTCCGGGGTCTCGAAGTAGGGCTCCAGCGCGGAGCTCAGGCTCTCCAGGGCAGCGCGGGCGGCGGGGTCCGTGACGTCACCGGACAGGGCGGCGAGCTCGGTCTTCCAGGCGGCGGTCTCGACACTGGTGATCGACATGAGGTAATTCCTTTCGTGGGTTCTGCAACGGGTTTCAGCGGGTGAGCGATATTGCCTTGGCTTCCATGCGCGCCAGCGCGTGGAGAGCCGGTCCGGGCAGGTAGCGGTCGCTGTCCTGCTCGAGCCTGCTGGCGTCGGCTTCGAACGGGTCGGCGGTGGTGACGTCGCGGCCGAGAGGGTGTTCCAGGGCCCAGGGCTGGAGGTCCAGGAGTTCCATCTCGGAGCGAAGCCAGACACGGCCGGTTCCGGTCAGCCGGTACCAGGTACCAGGGGGGACGCGGACCCCGATGGTGGGGTCGCCGAGGCGGATCACGGAGCGTTCGCCCTCCGCGGTCACCACCTCGATCTGCGCGTCCGTGCTGCCCGCCAGCCAGGTGAGACGGCGGCGGGAGTACTCGTGGCGGACGAACCGGCCGGCGACACGGGCGTCGGGGCCGTCCTCGGTCCGACTGCCGTCCAGGTCCACTTCGAGGACATCCGAGGTGCAGCTGTCGGTGGAGGGCACGACGGTGAAGGACTCCGGGCCCGTCAGCACGAAGTTGTTGCGGGAGGCCCACGGGTGGACGTCGTCCCCTGTCTCGGCGGCCCGCCACGTGGGCCTGAGTGTCGCGTAGGTGGTGCTGCCGCCGATGGAGACCCGGTATCGGGCGGCGTAGGCGCCCTGGTCCTGCGCGTTGGTCTGCTGGGACATCCGGGACAGCAACAGGTGGGCGGCGGTCGGCAGCTCGTGGCGGTTGGTGCGCACCACGGGAGCCTGCTGCGAGGAGCGCAGGAAGGAGATGAGGTCGTTGTCCGGTTCCCAGTCGGGGTTCTGGTCGGCGTACCAGACCGGTTCGTCGCGGGTGACGACTCCGCCCAGGCCGTCGAGGGTGTGGGCGATGCCCTTGGGGATGATCAGAACCCGGTAGGGCGAGACGGCCATCTCGATGGTGATCTCGTCGCCGAGCTGGGGCGATTCCTCGCGGCAGTCGATCAGGTGCACGGTGATGCGCTGGCCGTCGCCGAAGAAGGTGAGCCGGTCGTCCTGGCCTACGTGGATGCCGTAGGCGGAGTAGGCGAAGTCCTTCTCGTGAGTGACGTAGTCGGTGATGCCCGGTCCGTTCGAGATGCGGGTCACCCGGACGACGCCGTTCGTGCCGTCGCTTTCGCTCACGTTCGTGGTCTCCAGCCTCGTCCCCGGCAGGGAGAACTCCATGGAGGTGACCTCGTCGGGGACCTCGAAGGTCCCGATGTGGCGGCGGGTGGTGGTGCGTTCCAGCTCCGCGGCCGGCTCTGCGTCAGCGGTTTTGAGCATGGTGGTTTCCTCTCGGTTGCCATTCGCGTGGTGGACCGCCGCGCAGGCCACGGGTGGGCGTTCATTCCAGGCCGCGCGGGTACGGAACCGGCGCGTCTTCTGGTCACGGAAAGGAGTGGCCTTCGCCGCCGGAGGCGTCCCGCAGGCGCCAGCCGACGAGCCGGGGATTCCGCCGCAGAGCACGCAGGCAGACGGCGTGAGCGGCGAGGAACGCCTCGGCCTCGCATTCGGCGAGGATGAAGAGAACGAGGTCCATCTGGCCGGGAAGAGCTCGTACCCATAGATGCTCGACGCGGTCTGCGGGAGCGAAGTGGGCGGAGATCAGTTCCCTGAGATCTTCCGAGGCAGCGGGTGGTAGGTTCGGACCAATCAGCCGCATGGTGATCATATGCATCGTGTCAGGTGGCGGTCAGCGACTTGGCCCCCGCCGGATGTCAGACGTGCCAAGGGAGGCCGGCTCCGTCCGGGGGCGTGCCCCATCCGTACCCGTCGCCGTCCGCCACTCCTCGGGGTTCCGACACACTGTGGGCGACAGCGCTGGTAGTTATTGCGCCGGCGACGAGAACAGCGGAAGCGAGCAGCAGAGCGGCGATCCGAGCCATAGCAGACTTCACCCTTCAATCGGGGGACTTGACGGTAGTTTTTCGAGTCCACCTTGTTCTCTATGTGTGGCGCTCGATGGGTTAAGCCTGTCCGAGAGATGAGGCGATGTCACCAGCAGACGACCAGCACCTTGGTGCCTGGCCACTTGGCGCCACCCCGGCCCTTGTCGGCTCTTCCCACGCTTGTTCAGGACCCTTCCCGGGGTAAGTCTTGACTGCCTATAGTTCGGACCAAGGGGGACCAGGTGCTACAGCTTCTCGGACTCTCGGCTCAGGCGGAGGCCGTCTATCGGGCGACACTGCAGCAACCCGATCACGGTGTGCTCGCCTTGGCCGAGGACACGGGCCTGTCGGAGTCGGAAATCCGCGACTGCCTCGATGAACTGGCCGCCCTGTTACTGGTCAAGCCTTCCGACCAGTACGGGGGAAGGCTCCGGCCGGTCAGCCCGGAAGTCGGCTTGGCCACCCTTCTGGCTTCGGCGGAAGCCACACTCGCGGAACGTCAGGCACAGCTGAAGAAGACGCGCGCGGAGATCGCCGCCATCGCTGCCGAGCATCGCGGTACCCAGTCCTCCGACAACGCCATCAGGCTCCAGGGCCTGGACGCGGTGCGTGCCCGGCTCGAAGAGCTGCAGCACGCCACCGAGTTCGAATGCCTGTCTCTCAACCCCGGTGGAGCTCACCGGCCCGACGCCCGCAGCGCAGCCGCCCCGCTCAACGAGGAGGCACTACGCCGAGGTGTCATCATTCGCGCGTTGTGCAGGGAGAGCTTCCGCAACGACCCAGACACCCTTGCCTACGCCCGTTGGCTCACCGAACACGGCGGCCAGATGCGCACGCTGCCAACAATTCCCATCCAGATGATCGTCATCGACCGTCGCGTGGCGATTCTCCCCCTCTCCCCGGCCGACCCCCGCAGCGGCGCCCTGGAGATCCACAGCCCCGGCATTTTGGCCGCCCTCTGCGCATTCTTCGAGCAGTCCTGGTCCGAGGGGACTTGTTTCGGCGAACGGCCACAGTCCGACAACCACGAGTGCACGCCGATGGAGCGCGCCCTCCTGGGATTCGTCGCCGCTGGAGACACGGACGAGGCGGCCGGCCGCAAGCTCGGCGTCTCCCTGCGGACCGTGCGTCGGATGATGTCGACCCTGATGGGAAGGCTGGACGCCTCCAGCAGATTCCAGGCCGGCGTGAACGCCACGAGGCGAGGGTGGCTGTAGCTCCACCCTCGCCAACCAACCGCTTGTCCGCCCCTGTCGCTCGTTGGCCAGACCATACACACCAAGCAGTGGATGACCACCGTCGCGGCAACGCGCAAGCCAATCCGGCGGGGAATCCGGGACGTGGCACCAGCAATGCTCCGCGTACGTTGCGTCAGCGTACGTGCACTTTCGGTGGGCGGTACGAGCTCCGCGAGCACGGCGAGACCGAAGTCGATCAGCTTGGGACCGTACGGGGCCAGCAGGATGTTCCGCGGCTTCAGGTCACGGTGCCGCAGCCCCGCCTCGTGCACCGTGCCGAGACCCTCCGCCAGCAGGGCACCGAGGCTGGCCGGTCTCGGCGAGCGGGAGCGGGCCGTGCCCGGTGACCAGGGTGCGCAGATCCGGCCCGGGGACGTACTCCACCGCCAGCCACGGCTGATCAGCGTCCGCGTCCGCCCCCACGAAGGCCGCGACGAACGGCCCGTACACGGTGCGCAGGCTGTCCACTTCGGAAAGGAAGCGGACCCGGGTGTCCTCGTCGAGGACCGAAGGCTTGATCACCTTCACAGCGGCCTGGTGGCGGACTCGCCGAGATACACCTGTCCCATACCTACGGCCCCGATCCGGCACACGAGCGCGAAGCCCCCGATCACCTTCGGGTCGTCGTCTCTCAGTGGCTCCACGGTGCCGCGCCTCCCCCTTGTGGCCCCTCGCCCTGCGGCCTTCCGTCCCGTGCCCTCTCACCGCTGCTTTGGAGGAGGCCACCGGAACCTGGGTCAGTCTAGGCAGGACCGGTCTTCCGCACTGCCGGTTCGCGGGCCGCCCACTGCCGGATCGCGGGCGGGCCTCCGCACGAGGTGAATGGCACAGCCCGTGAGGAGCGCTCCGCCGGCAGTGGGCGTTGTCGGCATCGTGCAAAGAGACCGGAGCGCGGGGGTTCTCAGTCCTCTTCCGGTGACCGGGGTTCCTGGCCGGCGTGGCGCACGCGTTGTTTCCGGGGGGTCTCCCGCCACGCCAGGGGCAGGGCGAGAGCTATGACGACAGCGGATACCAGGAAGGCGCCGCGCAGGCCGAAGGCGTGGGCGAGCAGCCCTATGGCGAAGGAGCCCGCCCCTGTCCCTGCGTCGTAGGCCATGTTCCAGGCGGTGCTGGCCCGGCCGATGCCCTGCGGCCCGGCACGGTGGAACATCACCACCAGGGTGTCGTTCTGCAGGGCTCCGAAGCCCACCCCGTAGGCCAGTGCGGCGGCCACGGCCAGCGCCGTGACTCCTGTGGTCACCTCGGTGGCCACGGCGAACCCGGCCATGCCCGCCGCGCAGGCGGCGACCGCGACGGGCAGAAGACCGCCGACGACGCCCATCCGGTCGCTGCGGACCCCGGCCGCCCAGCGCCCGGCGATGACACCGGACGACAGGACGAACAGGGCCCACGGCGCGGCGGACGGTGCGTCGAGAGCGAGCGGGAGGAACGAGGTCACCCCGCCCAGCGCGCATGCGGCGGTGATCATCAGGAGCCACGGTGCCGCCAGGGCCCGGTACCCGACGGCGGGTTTGTGAGGCCCGGGAGCCGCGTGCCCGGCTGCGGGAAGCGGGGCACCGGCGGGGCCGCCCCGTCCGCTCTGCCCCGCTGCCTCCCCGGGGGCGGAACGCCGGCGCGACATGGCGGCGACCAGCGGCAACGACAGGGCACCGAACACGCCGGCGGCCACGAACACCACGGAGAACCCGAAGCGCTCGGCGCACCAGACCCCCAGCGGCAGAAAGATCACCGAGGGCAGTCCCACCGCGATCCCGTAGAGACCGATGGCCCTCCCCCGCCGGCTGACGGGCACCAGATCCGCCACCAGGGCGCTGCCCGCCACCACAACCATCCCGAAGCCGGCCCCCCGAACCGCGGAGACCGTCAGCACCCATCCCAGGCCGGCGGAGAGCGCGTAGGCGAACACCGGCACGCCCAGCAGCAGTGAGCCGAGGAGCAGCATGCGGCGCAGGGGAAGCCATCGGAGCAGCCTGCCCATGCACAGCTGGACGGCGACCGTGGCCCCCATGGTCACGCCGGTGGCCGCACCCACCCCCGCGTGCCCGGCGCCGCCTTCCGCCGCCCACAGGGGGACGACGGAGAGCAGCGGGGCGAAGCCGGCGAAGCTGCTGAACGTGGCGGCGAGCAGGAGGCGGAACTCCCGGCCCGCCATACCGGTCCGAGGTGCCTCCCGGCCGCTGCGAGAGGAGGCCCGGGGGATGCGCATGTGTCGAGTAGTACGGAACTCCGCGCCCCGGGTCCACTCGACGGCGGCGGTCAGTCCGCGGCGGTGGACCGCAGGCGGCCGACGCCGGGGAGGAACCTCCCGGCCCGGGAGCCGTACGCGAGGTAGGCGCCGCCGTGCACGCGCTTCAGGTACGGCTCCTCCACCACGCGGACCTGCAGCTGCAGCCCGGCCACCAGAACCACCAGGAACAGGACGGCGACCAGGTTGGGCACCATCAGCGCCAGTCCGACGGCCATCAGCCCCATGGCCGTGAACACCGGGTTGCGCACATGGGTGAACAGCCCGTCGGTGACGAGCTCGGTTCGCTCCTGCTCGTCCACCCCCACTCGCCAGGAGGTGCCCATGTTGGTCTGGGCGGCCAGCGTGGCGGCTGTCCCGGCCAGGGCGAGCACCAGCCCCACCCAGCGCAGCGCGTCGGCGCCGAGGCCCGGCAGCGTGGACAGTCCGGCCATCGCGGCGATCGGAGCGGCGGCGCCCGCGAGCAGGGCGAGCACGAACAGCACTCCTGCCCACCATTCCACCGAACCGGGGCCTCCGGAGATTCCCCGGAACCCGCTGTCGCCGGTGCGGCGCCGGTGGGTCAGGGAGCGCACGCCGAAGGCGACGACGGCTGACGCGACGTACAGCGTGAGCGCGGTGACGGCCCAGCCGTTCATCGCCGGCTCCCGGCGTCCGCGCCGCGCAGGTGGTCCGGTGCCTGATCGAACCGCAGCATTACTTCCATCTCATGAGTAACAGTCAACACCCCCGCACCTTAGTACCCAGGATGCCGCCCGCACCCCCTCCTGTCCGGATGCTGGGAGCGCTCCCACTGTGGGCGCGCAACGGACCTGGGCGGGCGCCGCCGGTGAGCCCGGCGGACGCCGTGGACCGCGTGCAGCGGAGGCGGCCCTTCGGAGTTCAGGCCGCAGCACACCTGCCCGGTCGGCCTGTCACCGCCCGAAACCTTCCTCGCAGACGGTGGTGAGGGCTCCGCAAGGGCGGGGTGCGGGGGTGCGGGGCAAAGGCCGGGCCCGGTGGCGGTGCGGAGGCACCGGCACCGGGCCCGGCCGGGGCTCAGCAGCGTCCGAGGTCTCTCCAGACGCTGGAGGTGTCCGGACGTTCACCGCGCACCCACCAGGCGGCCCGGTAGGCGTGCCCGTTGTAGGTCACCGTGTCGCCGCCCAGATACGCGCGCGTCGCGTCCCAGGGGTCGGACGAGGCGCACTCCGGCGGGGCAACCGGCGGGGGCGGGGGCGGCGGGGTGCCACCGCCCCCGCCGCTGGTGACGTTGACATCGACGCAGGCGTAGAACGCCATGGGGGTGTCGGCGATATTCCACACGGCGAGGATCGTGTGCCGGCCCTGGGGCAGGTGGGTCAGGGTGTGCGAGATGTCCGAGGGCGGCCGGGTGTTGCCCTGGTCGAACGTCCGGAAGAGGACTCCGTCGACGTAGTACTGCCAGGTGCTGGTGCTGTGCGCGGCGGTCAGCCGCCACTGGAGGGTGACCGAGTTGCCGACCTGCGTCACCGGCCAGTTCTTGCTCTCGTCGTCCAGCACGGTGAAGCCGCTGCCGCCGCTGCACTGGCGCGACCCCTTGGGCGCCTCGACGCTCTGCGGTTCGTACTGCAGGCCGCCGCATCCGGTGACGCGGCCGGTGGCGCAGTGGTCCTGACGGCTGGGCGGGGAGGTGATCCAGCCGTGCGCACTGGCCGTGGTTGCCGTGGTCATGACAAGGGCAAGCGGGATGGCCATCACGAAGGCCAAGGAAGTGGAGAGCAATCGTCTCAGACTCATGCGGGGGGCTCCTGTTCTGCCCGCACCTGGCTGCTCCACCAGGTACAGGGAGTCGGTACCGGCAGTGCTCCAGCGGGCCGCCCCGACGCCGCAGCATGTCTAGACCAACGTAGAGCGAGGGCCGTTCGACCCCAAGGCGATTTTCGGCGAGGATCCCCCGGCCGCGAGATCCCACCGTCCCGGTGCGCCTCCACACCCCGAGTCGTCGGCGCATCGATCGGACACCGCACGTCAGAAGCGCTCCGGGCAGGGAGAGGCAGCGCTTCGGGCCCTCCGGGAGACGGACAGAAGCACCGAGTTTGCGGCGGTTCGTCGGACTGTCTCATTCTCGACGTTGCGCGGCGGGTCCTCGCGGAGGCTCCGCGCAGCGAGGAGAGCAGTTCGGCATCGCGATCCGCGGGGCCTACGGCTCCACAGGAGCGGGCCACAACGGGCTCCCGAAGTACAGCTCGCGCAGCAACGGGATCGTCTCCCCGGGGATGCCGAAGCCCGCCGCGGGCGCCCGCTCCGCCGACGGGTCGTCGTAGAGGGTGCGCAGCATGAACGGCTCGTTCCCGGTGAGCTCCCCCTGGCTCTCCAGCTCCCTGGCCACCGTGCCGACCGGCCGGGTGAAGCCCTTCAGCGTTCGCCCTTCCGGGTAGCCGGCGAGCTCGTACACCGTGTCCCGGTCGACGACCCCCTCACCTGCCGCCGCGGCCACGATCACCCTGGTCTGGATCGGGTAGCGGTACCCGAGCTCGTCCATGAAGACCCGGAGGGAGTGCTCGGTCCAGCCTTCTTCGAGGTGGTCCGCGCCCTTGCCCCCTTCGCCCAGCTGCGCCAGAGCGCTCACCGACACCTCATCGACCTCCTGGCCGAGCAACTCCTGCGCTTTGCTGAGCAGTTCGCTCTGGGTGAGCATGTA
Organism: Streptomyces sp. ACA25; assembly: GCF_028200735.1. Classification (GTDB taxonomy): domain Bacteria; phylum Actinomycetota; class Actinomycetes; order Streptomycetales; family Streptomycetaceae; genus Streptomyces. Next base: position 97,195 of record NZ_JAQKPV010000004.1, on the reverse strand, counting down.
CAGCCCTGCCCCGGCCCGGTCCCGCATCTCGGCCACGAGCTCGGGCCTGGGACGCGCCGGGATACCGCCGTCACGGATCGCCCACCAGTCCTTCTTCACCTCTCCGGTCACCAGCAGGACGTCGCACCCCCGCCCCTTGGCTTCTGCCATGAGCTGCACCCACAGCACGTAGTCACCGGCGGCCCGTTCGGCCGGCTGGTCCCTGAAAGCCTCATAACCCGGCGGGATTTCGCTCTCCGCCCGCTTCAGCGCCTCCTGCTCCACCGCGTCCCGCACCTCCGGCGGCAGCGGCTCCCCGATCCGCCCGATCAGCAGCGCGTTCAGCTCCGCGAGGACCGGATCGGTGTGCGTCCCGGCCGTTCCGGGCAGCGAGTCCTTCCCGGCCTGGGTCTCGATGAGCTCCCGGAGACCGTCCAGGGTGGCCGCCAGACTCTCCAGCGCGTCGTCGATCTGCCGCGTGACCTGCGCGTCGTTGCCGAGGTGCACCGCGGACACCCAGCGTTCGAGCGCGTCCTCCGCCGAGTGCCGCACCGTGTCCAGGGCAGCGCCGACCTCGTGCGCCTTGGTGAGGTGGTGATGCCGGACGGAGGGCAGTTCCCGGAGCTGCCAGAACTCCGAGAGCACCTGGTGCGGAATCCACAGCCGGTCCTGAAGCTTGCCGAGCACGGCGAGGGTGTCACGGCGGGTCCGCTCGTTCGACCGGTAGAGATTGAGCAGCACGTTCGCGTCCAGGACCACCATGCCGCCGGTGAGGACCCGTTCATAATCGGCGGGCAACGGGGTGCGGTATGCCTCGTCGCAGTCGAAGATCCCCCGTGCGGGTCGGGCCGGCCGCGGCCCTGCTTTCGCCATACCCAGTTCCTGTTCTCGCCCTGCACCCCGAACCCGATGTGCGCGCAGAGTATGGCACCGACTACGGATCCACCCCCCGGTTTCGGCCACCCCCGGGCCGGCAAGGTGCAGGTGGGGCGCACACAGGGGCGGGTGAGGCTTCGCGCCAAGCTGCCGTGAGCCACTCCCCTGGCCAGTCACGTACCCCATGAGGGGAGCAGCGATCATCAGTTGCGCCGCACGCACCCGCCCGTCGCCCGTCGATAGCGGAAGGTCATCACCACCGCAACAGGAGCACCAGGCTGACGCCGACCGCACTCCCGACCGGCCGACAGCGCGACGACGACTCGGCGGCACCGTCAGCCTTGTGGGGGTTTTTCGGTCTTCACGCGGACAAGCCTGACGGCGTGTGCTTAGCCTGGCCGGCACACCGAACCGCACGGAAGGTAACCGTGCGAGTACAAAAAGTGCGGTGGTGGAACCGATTGGGCCCCGCCACCCGGAGCCAGGAACACGAGGTGGCGGAGCATGGCTGGATCAGGACGAACAGGGCTGCCCCAACTGCCGGACGGCGAGGACTCGGGGACGTTCCTCAAGAGCTTCGGCAGGCAGGTGAAGCTGTTCCGGGAACGGGCCGGGCTGACGCAGCCGGAGCTGGCCGCCCGGCTCCTGTACGGGCCGGACCTCATCGGTTCGGTCGAACAGGGCAAGCGCATCCCCAAGCCGGAGCTGATCGACAAGGCGGACGAGGTACTGGACGCGGGCGGCATCCTGCGCGCGATGAAGGGTGAGGTGGCACGGGCCCGGTACCCGGCGTTCTTCCGTGACGCGGCGAAGCTGGAAGCCCTGGCGATCGAGCTGTGCTCGTACGACTCGCAGGTGATCTATGGGCTCTTGCAGACCGAGGAGTACGCCCGGGCAGTTCTCTCCATGCGCCGTCCCATGCTCGATGAGGAGACGATCGAGGAACGAGTCGCGGCCCGCATGGCGCGTCAGGACATCTTCGCGCGGAAGCCTGCCCCCCTGATGAGCTTTGTCATCGAGGAAGCGGTGCTGCAGCGACCGCTCGGAGGCCGTCGAGTACTGAGGGAGCAGTTGGAGCAGTTGCTCCTCGTCGGCCAGAAGCGGAACGTGGAGATCCAGGTGATGCCCACCGATCGAGAGGATCACGCGGGTGCGGACGGTCCGCTCGTTCTGATCACTCCGAACGGCGGCGAGCAGGTGGCTTATCTGGAAACGCAGGGACGCAGCAACCTCATCACGCATCGCGACGAGGTCCGCGCCATGGCCGCACGGTATGGAATCATCCGGTCACAGGCCCTCCCTCCCCGGGAGTCGCTGGCGTTCATTGAGAAGTCACTTGGAGGACTATGAACATCGCCGATTCTGCGGCCGGCAGCCCTCAACTGAACTGGTGGAAGAGCAGCTACAGCGGGAGCGAAGGAGGTGCCTGCATCGAGGTCGCCGCCTCTCCCCGCGCTCTGCACGTGCGCGACTCCAAGGACCTGACAGGACCCGCCCTGTCGTTCGGCACCACGCAGTGGACCACCTTCGTGGATTACGCCACCCGCCCCTGACCTGTCCCCCACTCCGGGGGTGGCGCATTTCCACGTCGAAACGGCCCTGACTGACGTGGAAATGCGCCGCCGAGCGCCGCCCACGCGTGGCACGGCGGATTGGACGCTCAGTGCGGGTCCGGGGTGCCGGTGACGTCGCCCGGTGACGCCGGTGGGGGCAGGCGCAGCAGGGTACCGAGCGTTTCGGTCGCCAGTCGCTCAGGTGTGTCGTCGAGTCCGAGCTTGGCCGGCCCGCCGCTCGGGTGCAACGTGGCCAGACCGTGCACGGTCGCCCAGACCGACCGGGCCGCCACCACCGCGGACCGGTCCGCGGCCATCGCACCGCAGCGCTGTGCCGCTGCGACCGCGTCGATCGCCGTCCCGTTCCTGGCGTGGCTGCCGAACATGCTCGTCGCCGAGTGGCTGATCCGGCGGCACGGACTCCCGTCCTACCGCCTGCCGCCCACCCGTCGGCAGCGCCGGGAAACGCGCAGGAACGCGGACGGCTCCGGCTCCGGCGCCACGCGTGGGGCCGGAGCCGGAGCCGGGTGAAGGTTCCGGTGCCGCTTCGCTGAGCTCAGTCGAAGGGCTGGAGGGTGATGAAGGCGTGCTGCGGGTCGCCGTCGTGGACCAGCGACTCGTGGGCGCCGACGTCGTCGAAGGCGAAGGCGTAGGCCCTGCCGTCGACCATGGCCTCATGCACCAGGCGGGCGTAGTGGTTGGTCACCTCGTCCTGATAGAAACCGTCCGCGTTCTCGTCGGGCTGGTGGGCATTGGTCAGCAGCGTGGTGCGGTGGAAGCCCGCGCACAGTGTGCGGGAGAGGGGGCCGCGGACCTCGTCGTTCGGGGCGTCGAGCTGCTTGTGACAGCCGAAGATGCTGTCCGAGTCGGGCTTCTCGAAGCTGGTGACGACCGCGCCGGACTCGTCCGTGAAGTTCATGACGTCGCCCGAGACCGTGCCGTAGTACGTCACGTCCGGGTCGTAGGAGAACGGGGTGACGGTCAGCGTCTCGTTGCTGTAGTGGTCCCAGACGCGGTTGACGTAGTCGTCCATCGCGTCGGGGGCGACGCCGCCGACCCCGATGCCGTGGCCGGGCGAGAGGGCGCGCAGCACGCTGCCGTCCTCCCGGGTCTGGATCAGGTCGGACCACCCGTCCTGGTTCCGCAGGGCGTCGAAGAACTCGCCGTACGCGCCGGGCTTGAGCTCGCCGGTGGTCTGGACGGTGCCGTCGGAACCCTCGACACCGACCGAGTAGGGGGCCGAGAACATGTCGACCTGGGTGCTGTTCATCCACAGCCCGGCGTCGTTGAGCGTGTATTCGGTCCAGTTGAACAGGACGTCCGCGTTGGGATCGTCCGGGTTCTGCACCGCGGGCTGGACGAGTCCGCCGGTGGTGAGCTTGAAGGTCAGCTTCTCACCGTAGGAGTAGTAGACCCGGCCGGAGAACTTGGGCAGGTCGATGGTGATCGACTCGCCCGCGGCCGGTCCCTGCATGGAGGCGTCGGGGGCCTCGACGGGCGGGCTGTCGCCCTCGGGCCAGGGGTGGAAGGTGCCGTTCTCGTCGGCCCAGCCGTTCTGGCCGCTCGCGAGGTCGGTGCCGATGACGTAGACGTAGATCTGCTCACCGCGCTCGGAGTTGTTCTCCAGCGTGACGGGGATGGTGTCGGGCTGCGAGGCCCCCGCGGTGGCCATCACTCCGGCGGTGGTGAGGCCCGCGCCGACGACCGCGGCACCGGCTACGGCCGCCAGCACCTTCTTCTTGGCACGCACAGCTTTTCTCTTGGCACGCACGAATGTTCCTCCTCGTGAAGTAACGCATGTGGGGGGCACGCGAGGTGTGACGAGCGTCGCTTTGCCCGGCCCTGTGGGGGTGGGCCGGTGATGCTGCGCCCCCGGCCGTCGGGGCCGCCTGTCGGGCGGCTCCGCCCGGCGCCCGGAGACGGTGAGGCCTCCGGTCCCGGGAACGCGCTCTCAGACTTGTTCGGAGGGAGGAGGGCGTCAAGGTGAGGGCCGTCTCATTTGGTTCCGGTTGCGTGCGGGGCACCGGACTTGCGGCACGTGGCTCGGTGCCGCGGACTTGGGGCGCTGGGCCCGAAGGGCGCGGGTGGGAAGGTACCGGTGAGCAAGGACGGCGCGGCGGAGACGCGGGGGTCAGTTCGTGCCGGTGAGGGCCCGCATCCGCACCGCGTTGACGGCGGAGCGGCACCACGGGGCGTCAGCCGGCGAGTCCAGCTCGCCGGGGACCTTGCGGTGCAGCTCGGCCCACACCGCGGCCCGGCTCCACTCCGCGAACCGCCGGTGTGCGGTGGGTCCCGACGGCCCGAAAACGGACGGCAGTTGGCGCCACGTGCAGCCGGACACCGCGACGAAGACGATGGCCGCCAGCACTTCCCGGTCGCCGTACCGCTGCCGGCCGCCGCCCTGCCTCCGGGTGGGAGGCGGCGGCACCACCTGCTGGAACAGCTCCCACAACGCGTCCGGGACGAGACGCTCCACGATGCCCACAGCAGCAGGCTAGCGAAGAAATCCGAATGAGACAGTTCCGGAACCGTACGGGGGCCGACGCGGTGTCACTTGTCGGCGAGAACCTCGAGGTAGCGGGAGCGTACGGTGGCGGTGCCGTCGCCGACGGTGTTCGCGCTCTCGATGAGCTTGGCGAGGTCGGTGCCGAGGGCGTGCTGCCCGTCCTCGTCCAGGAGGTGGAAGGCGCGGTTCAGGGGGCCGAAGTTGGTCCGGAAGTACGTCACGAACGCCTCGGCCGACGCGAAGCGGAACGTCCAGTGGCGCTCCTCGGTGCGGAGCGCGCTCACCTGTCCGCCGAGGAGCTCCCGGACGTGGCCCGGATCTCCCCACAGGGCCGGGTGCGGGGAGGCGGGCGGCTCGGGTGCGTAGGCACGGACGAGCTGGAAGAGCTGCCCCATGAAGCCGTCCGGGGCCCAGTTGGCCAGGCCGATACGGCCTCCTGGACGGAGCACCCTGGCCAGCTCGTCGGCTGCCCGCTGCTGGTCGGGGACGAACATGACGCCGAAGACGGACAGCACCCGGTCGAAGGACGCGTCCGGGTAGGGCAGCTGCTGGGCGTCACCGGTCTCGAACGTGACGTCCAGGCGGTCGGCGGCGGCCCGGGCCCGGGCCTGTTCCACCAGCTCCGGAACGTAGTCGAGGCCGGTGGCGACGCCCATCCGGCGGGCCGCGGCCAGGGCGGCGTTGCCGCTGCCGGTCGCCACGTCGAGGACCCGCCGGCCGGGCACGATGCCGACGGATTCGCAGAGGAGCTCGCTCACCAGGATCCAGGAGTTGCCCACCTTGGCGTAGTCTCCGCTCGCCCAGGTCTGCCGCCTGGACGTGTCGGAGGAATCGCGGGATACCGATGTCATGCTGCCTCCTCGACCGGACCACCGGCCGGACGGCCCCGTGGGTCGCTGATCAGCTTCTCATCGGGCACTCAAAGTCGGTAGTACGCAATGGAGTTGGGCGCCGGGCGGGGCAGGACAGTGGTGGCCGGACCGAGCCCGGCCCGGGTGCGGCTCCCGGCCCGGCCGGCGATCAGCGCGTGAACACCAGGTGGTGGAGGGTCACGGGCCCGGTGACGGTGACGTGGACGTCCCGGGTGCCGGTGGGCCGGGGCCAGCAGGTGTTGGACTTCAGGTGCCAGCTGCCGTTGCCGTCCGGGTAGACGGTGCAGGCCGGTGACGCGGTGGCGCTGTCGAGGCGGAGGTGGACGTTGGCGCCCGGGACGGTGCCGGCGACCCGCAGCCGGACGCCCCGCGCCCCTTCCGGGCCGAACTCCACGTCGCGCAGCACCAGCCGGCTGCCGGAGCCGGTCAGGTGCACGACAGTGCCGCCGTCGTCCTGCTGGGTGGTGACCCCGGAGGCCGCGTCGTAGGTGTCGGCGGCGATCTGCTGGTAGGCGTTGCGGGTGACCGGGACGCCAGGAGCGGTGGCCTCCGCCTCGTCGGAGAAGGCGGAGTCGCCGGCCGCGTTGGTGGCCCGCACCCGGTACCGGTAGGACGTTCCGCCGGTCAGCCCGGTGTCGGTGTGGGTGGTGACGTCGGGTGCGGTGGTGGTGAGCAGCGCCCAGCTGCCGTCGGCCCCGGTCCGGCGCTCGATCCGGAAGCCGGTCTCGTCGGCGGAGTTGTCGGTCCAGCTGAGCGTGATGTCCGTCGGCCCGGACGCGGTGGCGGTGAGGCCGGAGGGGGCCGCCGGGGCGGTGGTGGACGGGGCTGCTGTGGTGACGGCGAGGCTGCTCGAGGGTGCGCTGACGTTCCCCGCGGCGTCCCGCGCCCGGACGGTGAAGCTGTAGGACGTCTCCGGGGACAGGCCGGTGACCGTGCAGCCGGTGGTGGTGACGTGGACGCAGCCGGGCGCGCCGGTGGGGCTGCCGTCCAGGTGGCCGGTGTAGCCGGTCACGCCCACGTTGTCGGTGGACGCGTTCCAGGCCAGCGTCACGCTGCTGGACGAGGCGGCCGTGGAGGTGAGACCGGTGGGGGCGGTGGGGGCTTCGGTGTCGGGCGGCCCGCTGTCCCCGGGCTGATGGATCCGGAAGTTGCCGCTGGCGTGCAGGAGGCCCAGGTAGTTCAGCAGCCCGTCGTAGTAGCGGTACCGGCCGGTGGGCGGTTCCAGATTCCACAGCGCCTCGACGAACTTCCAGGACCGGGCGTGCGTCGCGGAGAGCGAGGCCGCGCCGTTCGAGGCGATGAGTCCGGGAGAGCGGTCCGAGGACAGGGGGTTGCCGGCCAGGGAGTACTGGTTGGCGTAGGCGTTGATGCCTTCGGCGTCGAAGAATGCCTGCAGTCGGTCGGTGAGGGTCTTGGAGCTTTCGTCGGCTGCCCACCAGGCGTAGTCCACCGCCCAGTTGACCGAGGTGCGCCAGGCGTCGAAGCGGAAGTCGCCATGGTCGCCGGTGTGGTTGGGACGGCCGTCGAACTCCGCGTAGTCGGGGTTGAGGCCCGTGGTGGGGTGGGTGGCCTGCACGAAGTACTGCCGGCTGACGTTCGCCGCGTCCCGCCAGAACTGACGGTCGGCTGCCTGATTGCCTTCGTATCCGTCGGCCCAGCGGGCCCACAGCTCGTAGAACGCCGGCAGGTGGTAGGAGGGGTTGGAGAACTGCGCCGCGCTGGCGTAGGGCACGAACACCGGCATCTTGTGGGTGGCGTCGAACATGTTGGTGACGCTCTCGACGACGCCGCCGTTCATGTCCTCCTTGTGCAGCATGACGTCGAGCAGGTGGTTGGCCTCCCGGGTGTACTCGTAGATGCCGGTGCCGTCGCCCCAGCGGTGGCCCGCGAAGAACAGGGCGGTGGCGAAGTACTCCTCGCCGTCGGTGGCGGGGTTGTTGTCCGTGCAGGAGCCGCTCTCGCTCGCCTGCCAGCAGAAGTAGCCGGCCCGGGGACCCGTGTCGTGCTGCATGTGGGTCTGCGCCCAGTTCCACAGGGCGTCGAACTCGGGCTTTCGGTCCATCTGGACGGCGATCATCATGCCGTAGCTCATGCCCTCGGACCGCACGTCGTCGTTGCCGGTGTCCTTGATGTAGGCGAGGGGTCCGTTGGCGTTGGACCCGGACGGGTAGTAGAGGCGCTCGGTGTCGTCGGTGCTGGTGAAGAACGCGTCCCAGTAGGTGTCGAGCTTTTCGGTGATCGCCGCGTCGGTGAGGGAGGGGTCCCACTCCTGGAACAGGTTGCGGTACTCACCGCTCGTGAAGGCGCCGGTCGCCGGGGGGTTCGGCGCGGGGGGCGGGGGCGGTGTCTCCCCCTCGAACCACAGCTCGTACCGATCGATCAGCGTGTCGTTCTGCCCGGTGTCGTCCTCCAGCGTGAACCGGATCTCCCGCTCTCCGCCGGAGGCGAGGTCGAAGACCGCCGACTGCTCGGTCCAGTCGGTACCGGTGAAGCCGAGCGCGGCCACCTGCTGCTCCGCGATGTACACGCTGATGCCGGCCCGGTTGGCGGCGGTGGAGGCGCCCCGGACGTCGACGCGGTAGCGGCCCGCCTGGCTGAACGAGTAGGTGGTGTAGGTGCTGTCACCGTTGCAGTAGTAGACGACGTGCGTGTCCTCGATGCCGGTGCAGCCTCCCCCGCTCGTCATGGTCTCGGCCTGCGTGGTGATGAGCAGGTCAGCAGCCTCGGCCCGCTCGGGCGTCAGCGTGACCGCCGTGGCGCAGGCCATCACGAGCACGGCGAGCAGGGCTATGCGCTGGGTCAGGGAGCGCTCGATCCGGCGTCGTCGTCCGGTCATGACGGTGTACTCCCTCACAGGGGCGGCTGACAGGTGCAGATCAAAGCTGAGCTCTTCTGCGGATTCTGCGGTGTGACCCAGAGCACGTCAATCACCCCTGCCCGAAATTTTTCCGAGAACCTTTCAGCGAGGGCCGGTACTCGCGCCAACCCATGGGAGCTGTGATTTCCAGGGCACTTCAGCTCACTGCAGACAACCGGAGACCATCGGAAAACCCCGATTGCCCACACAGCGGAGCGACTGTTCTTCGGAAAGTTTCGAAGGACAGCGGAGGAGAGCGGGCAGCAGGAACCACCGGAGCGTCAAGGCGTACCCCGGTCAGGGGGTACGGGGCGGGCGGCGCGGCGCTGGAAGTGGCCGATGGTGACCTTGAGCGGGATGAGCAGCAGCCAGAACAGCAGCGCGCCGCCCGGTGACACGAAGGCCAGCGGCACCGAGAGGAGAAAGACCACGAAACTCAGGGCGAGATCGGCGACATCCAGCCGCCGGACCGGCGCGGCCCCCGGCAGCGGCCCCTCCCGATGGATGATCAGCAGCAGGGCGAGATGCACGGCGGTCGCGGCGGCGACATTCCCGGCGTACCAGGCCACCGCCAAGGGCTCCGCGCTGTACTCGGCGATCAGCGAGGTGGGGAAGGGCAGCAGGGCGGTCAGCGCGAGCCCCAGCAGGGTGAGGGCGGTCACCCGCTCGTCCAGGCTCGGCAGTGCGGCCAGCAGCTGCCGGTGGCCCCGCCAGTACTGGGCGATGACCGCGAAGCTCAGTGCGTAGGCCCCCAGGTTGGGCAGGGTCCGGTGCAGTTCGGCACGGAACTCGGCACTGTCCAGCCCCGGAGGCAGGGAGAGATCGAGCACCAGCAGGGTCAGGGCAATGGCGAAGACACCGTCCGACAGCGCGGCGAGACGCTCGGCGCCCACCGGGGAACGGGTCTGTGCGGCGGCGCTGTCCACAGCGGAACCTTAGGCGCGAGCAGCCACCGCAGCGTGCGTACACGCCGCGCGGCGCGAACAGGTCCCGGCGCAGCAGGCACGGGAGGGGCGGACGGGGAAGGCTGTGCGGCCCGGTACGGATCTGTTGCCCGACCGTGACAGCCGTCACCACCCCCTGCGTGTCCAATGTGTGAGGAGGCAGGACACCGCGTGCGGAGATTCCGTGTGTGCGGTGCGGCGGAGACGGGGGACAGTCTCATGAACGTACAGCGGGAGCGGCGGGACGGATCAGGCGGCGGGCCCCGCCGCAGGAGCCTGCTCGGTCTCGGGGCCGCCGGGCTGCTGGGGGCGGGCGGGTACGCACTCACCGGCTGCGCCTCGGGGTCGCAGTTGCCCGCCGGGCCGGGGGCGGACCGGCGGCCGGGAGGCGGTGCGGACCCGGGCACCGATGCGGCACCGAGCGTGGAGCGGCCGCGGCTCATCGGGGACGGCTCCACCGCCGACACCGGTCCCCAGCCCCACCAGCCGCTGCCGCGCCGGCTGGAGAAGGGCGAGCGCCCGCCGCAGTTCGTGGTCTTCTCCTGGGACGGCGCGGCCTCGCTGGACGACGGCCTCTTCGCACGGTTCCGCGAGGTCGCGAAGGAGACCGGAGCCGCCATGACGTTCTTCCTGTCCGGCCTCTACCTGCTGCCCGAGTCGCAGCGCCAGCGCTACCGGCCCCCGGGCAACCCGGTGGGCGCCTCGGACATCGGCTATCTCGGTGACGACCGCATCCGGGAGACCCTGGAACAGTTGCGGGCCGCATGGCTGGAGGGGCACGAGATAGGGACGCACTTCAACGGCCACTTCTGCGCCGGTCCGGGGTCGGTCGAGCACTGGACTCCCGCGGACTGGGAGGACGAGATCACGCAGGCGGTGGAGTTCGTGACGCGGTGGCGCACGCACACCGGTTTCGACGATGTGGAGCCGTTGCCCTTCGACTACCGCGAGGAGCTGACCGGCGGGCGTACGCCCTGCCTGCTCGGCCAGCAGAACCTGCTGCCCACCGCCGCCGCGCTGGACTGGCGGTACGACGCGAGCTCCCCCGGCGGCCTTCAGCGCTGGCCCGCCCGGGTGGAAGGCGTGTGGGACTTCCCGCTCCAGGCGCTGCCCTTTCCGGGCCGCAGCTTCGAGGTGCTGTCGATGGACTACAACCTGATGGCCAACCAGTCCGGAGTCACGCAGGGCGACCCCGCCCAGCACCCGAAGTGGTACCGGGAGGCGCGGGGCGCGTTCTTCGAGGGCTTCCTGCGGGCGTATGCCTCCAATCGGGCCCCGCTGTTCATCGGCAACCACTTCGAGCAGTGGAACGGCGGCATCTACATGGACGCCGTAGAGGACTCGCTCCGGGAGATGGCGACCTACGAGGACGTGCGCTTCGTCTCCTTCCGGCAGCTGTGCGACTGGCTGGACGTGCAGGATCCACAGGTCCTCACCCGTCTGCGGGACCTGCCGGTGGGGCAGGCGCCGCCGGCCGGCTGGGCAGGCCTGGCGGCGTAGTCCCACGTCAGGCGCCGGGGAGGGACCGGGGGTCGCGGTCGGAGGCGGGCCAGACGTAGGGGAGGTCGTCGGGTACGCCGGGGAACCGCGGACCGTAGAACTCCGGGGCCTTGCGCACCAGCGCCGAACGGTGGCTCCGGTGGAACGCCGGATCGCCGAGCCAGGGCGGCAGCTCACCGGCCTCGGCCAGCTGCTCCTGGACGCGGACCGCGGTGGTGCCGTACCGGGCGGAGTAGTCGGTGAGGAGCGAGGCCGCGCAGGTGTCCGGGCGGCCCGCGGCCGTCCATACCCGGCAGGTCTCCAGGCCGTAGCGCACCAGGGCCTCCTCGTAGCCGGTCCACATGCGGACCGCCGGATGGTTGCGCCAGCCGTACCCGGGGACCGTCAGACCGCGCAGCACCTGGAGCGCCTCCACCCGCTGCTTCCCCAGCCGGCGCGCGTCCAGCACCCCGGCGGACCGGGCGAAGTCACCGTACGGGAGGAAGGTCTGCACGGTTCCGATTGTCTCCGGGAGCGGCGGGCGCCGCACGGCCGCCGGGGAGCCCGGCCCCCAGGTGCAGGGGCCGGTGAGCCGGGTACGCGGGGGGTCCGGGAGATGACGGGAGGCAGTCATGGTCTTCGACAACCGCACGGACGCCGGGCGGCGGCTCGGCGAACGGCTCGGGAGTCTGCGGGACGAGGACGCGGTGGTGCTGGGGCTGCCGCGCGGCGGGGTGGTGGTGGCGGCCGAAGTGGCGCGGAGGCTGCACAAGCCGCTGGACATCGCCGTGGTCCGCAAGCTCGGGGTGCCCTTCCAGCCCGAGGTGGGCATGGGGGCGATCGGCGAGGACGGGGTGCGGGTCGTCAACGACGAGGTGGTGCGGCGCGCCGGGGTCTCCGATGAGCAGCTGGCCGGGGTGGAGGAGCAGGAGCGCACCGAGCTGGAGCGCCGGGCCCGGGCCTACCGCGGTGACCGGCAACGGCCGGAGGTCCGGGGGCGCACGGTGGTGGTCGTGGACGACGGCATCGCCACCGGCTCCACCGCCCGGGCCGCGTGCCGCTCGGCCAGGGACCGGGGAGCGGCCCGGGTGGTGCTCGCCGTGCCGGTGGCGCCACGGGACGCGGAGCTTCGGCTGCGGCAGGACATCGACGAGCTGGTGAGTGTGGAGACCCCGGCCGACTTCATGGCGATCGGGCAGTTCTACACGGACTTCGCGCAGACCACCGACGAGGAGGTCCTTGCCTGCCTGGCGGCCGGAGGCGAGGAGCAGGCGGGCAGCACGGAGGGCGCGGGCGCCGGGCCCGGGGACGGTGAGGTGGAGGTGTCGGCGGGTGGCGTGGAGCTCGGCGGTGAGCTGGTCGTTCCGGAGGACGCGACAGCGGTGGTGGTGTTCGTGCACGGCAGCGGGAGCAGCCGGCACAGTCCGCGCAACCGGTACGTGGCGGCGCTGCTGAACGAGGCCGGGCTGGGCACACTGCTGTTCGACCTGCTGACCGAGGAGGAGGCGCAGGACCGCGCCAATGTCTTCGACACCGCGCTGCTGGCCGAGCGGCTGGCGCAGGTCACCCGCGGCCTCCGGGCCGAGCCCGCGGTGGAAGGGCTGCCGGTGGGCTATTTCGGTGCCAGTACGGGCGCGGCGGCGGCGCTGTGGGCGGCGGCGGATCCGGCCGCCGGGATCGGGGCGGTGGTGTCGCGGGGCGGCCGGCCGGACCTGGCCGGCGACCGGCTGCGGGACGTCATCACGCCCGCGCTGCTGATCGTCGGCGAGGAGGACGAGTTGGTGCTGGAGCTGAACCGCCGGGCACAGGAGGCGCTGCACGGGCCGAATGAGCTGGCCGTGGTGGAGGGTGCCACCCACCTGTTCGAGGAGCCGGGGGCGCTGGACGAGGTGGCCGGGCTGGCCCGCGACTGGTTCTCCCGGTATCTGACCGCCGCGCCGCACGGCGCGTGACGGCCCGCGGCCGGAGGCAGCCGGAAGCCGCGCCCAGCCGGAAGACGGCGGACGTCAGTGCTTGCGGAGGAAGCGGCGCAGGCGGGCCGGCGGCCAGGTGTTGATGACGTCGTCCTTGGTCAGTCCGGCGCGCTGGGCGGTGCCGACGCCGAACCGCATGTGGGCCAGATCGGTGACGGCGTGGGAGTCGCTGTCGATGGCGAACTTCACGCCGTGCCGCCGGGCGCGCCGGATGTCCTCGTCCCCCAGGTCGAGGCGGTCGGGGTGGCCGTTGACCTCCAGGGCGGTGCCGGTCCGGGCGCAGGCGGCGAACACGGCGTCGAAGTCTGCGTCGATCCCGGGGCGCCTGCCGAGTTTCCGGGTGGTGGGATGCCCGATGATGTGCACGTGCGGGTTCTCGCAGGCGCGCACCAGGCGGCGGGTCAGGGCTTCGCGGCTCTGCCGGAAGTGGGAGTGGACCGAGGCCACGCACAGGTCGAAGCCGGCCAGGAAGCCGGCCGGCCAGTCCACCTCGCCCTCGGGGCCGATGTTCAGCTCGGTCCCGTGCAGCAGCCGCATGGAGCGGTGCTTGCCGTCGAGCTCCCGGACCCGTTCGCGCTGGGCGAGGATCTTCTCGTCGGTCATCCGCTGCATGGTGAGGTCCGGGGCGTGGTCGGTGACCGCGTAGTAGGAGTAGCCGCGGTCGGCGGCGGCGGCGACCATGGCCTCCAGCGGGGCGAGGCCGTCGGTGAGGTCGGTGTGGGTGTGCAGATCGCCGCGGATGTCGCTCAGGGTGACCGGTTCGGGCAGCTCGCCCCGCAGCGCGGCCTGGATCTCGCCGCGGTCCTCACGCAGGGGCGGCGGGATCCAGGGGAGGCCGAGCCGGTCGTAGACCTCCTCCTCGCGGAGGGAGACGACCCGCTCGCCGGTCTCCGCGTCGTGCAGGCCGTACTCGGAGAGCCGCAGCCCTCTACGGCCGGCGATCTCACGGAGACGGATGTTGTGGGCCCGGGAGCCGGTGAAGTACTGCAGCCCGGCCCCCCAGGAATCCGGCGGCAGCACCCGCAGGTCGACCTGGACGCCGCCGGTGGTGCGCACCGAGGTCTTCTTCCGGCCGTGGACAAGGATCTCACCGGTCTGCGGCAGACGGGTGAACGCCTCCATGACGGGTTCCGGGTGCTCGGCGGCGGCGAGGATGTCGAGGTCACCGATGCTCTCACGCATGCGGCGCAGTGATCCGGCGAAGGCGCAGCGCTCGCACCCGGGAACTGCGGAGAGGGCGGCTACCAGCTTCTCGGCCAGGTCGGTGGCGGCGCCGAGCCGCAGGCGGTCGCCGGCCTGCTGCACCAGGGCGATGCCGTGCAGCAGGTTCTCCTCGGTCCGGCCGCCGAAGCCCTTGAGGTCACGGAGCCGCCCCTCGTGAACGGCGCGGCCCAGCTCGTCGACGGAGGTGACGCCGAGCTCCTCGTGGAGGATCAGCGCCCGCTTCGGGCCGAGGCCGGGGACGCGGGTCAGCTCCCGCACGCCGGCGGGGATGCGGGAGCGGGCCTCCTCGACGGCGGGCACCTGGCCGGTGCGCAGGTACTCGGTGATCTTGTCGGCGATGGAGGACCCGACGTTCGGGATCCTCCGCAGCGCCCCGGCGTCGAGGGCGGAGACCTCTCCCTGGTGTCCGCGGACCGCGCGGGCGGCCCGCTCGTAGGCGCGCACCCGGAAGGCGTCTCCGCCGGTGATCGCGAGAAGGTCGGCGTACTCCTGGAGGAGCGCCGCGACCTCGTCGTTGGACCGGGCCATGCTCCGAGTTTAGTGCCGGGCGAGGTGCCGTGCCGGGCGCGCGACAGGGCGAGCCCTGGCTGACGCGGGCACCAGTGCCGCGTCAGCCGGGGTTGGCGAACCCTGGCTGACGCGGCACTAGGCAGACAAGGGGCGGGTACCCCCTGAGTACCGCAGCGCAGCGCTGCCGGGTCAGCAGCTGAGGAAGGGGACATACCGTGCGGGCGACGTTCATGCTGGGACGGATCGCCGGGATCAAGATCGGCGTGCACTGGAGCGTTGTGGTGATCTTCGGCCTGATCTGGCTGGGGCTCGCCGCCGGACGGTTTCCCGCGGCCTACCCGGACCGTGCCGAACCGGTGTACGCGGCACTCGGCCTGGTCACCGCCCTGGTCTTCTTCGCGTCGCTCCTGGCCCACGAGCTGGCGCACGCCCTTGTGGCGCGGCGCAACGGGGTCGGTGTCGAGGACATCGTGCTGTGGCTGCTCGGTGGGGCGGCGAAGATGAAGTCGGAGGCGCCGAACCCGGGGGCCGAGCTGCGGATCTCCGGGGTGGGACCGCTGGTCAGCCTGGTGCTGGGCATCGGCTTCGGCATGGGTGCGGTGCTGCTCAACGCGGTGCACGGGCCGGGCCTGGCGCTCGAAGCGGTGGTCTGGCTCGCGGCGATCAACATCCTGCTGGCGCTGTTCAACACGATTCCCGCCGCGCCGCTGGACGGTGGCCGGCTGCTGCGGGCGTTCCTGTGGTGGCGCACCGGGGACCGGTTGCGGGCCACCCGGGGGGCGACGCTGGCCGGTCAGGTCTTCGGCTGGCTGCTGATCGCACTGGGGCTGTACCTGTTTCTGTGGGGTGCCGCGTTCGGCGGGCTGTGGCTGGCGCTGATCGGCTGGTTCCTGATCGCGGCGGCCAGCATGGAGGGCCGCCAGGCGCGCCTGCAGGACGTGCTCTCCGGGGTCCGGGTACGGGAGGCGATGACGCCGGACCCCGTCGCGGCTCCCGGCGGGCTGTCGGTCACCGACTTTCTGTCCGACGCCCGCTACCGGTACCGGCATTCGGCGTTCCCGGTGGTCGGGGACGACGGCGCCGCCGCCGGGCTGCTGACTCTGGAGCAGGCCCAGCAGGTGCCGGACGAGGTCCGGGCGACGACGCGGGTCAGCGAGGTGCTGATTCCGCTGGACGAGGTCCGGAAGGCCGCGCCGGAGGACGCCCTGGTGGATCTGCTGCCGCAACTGGAGCCCGGGGCGCGGAACCGGGTGCTGGTTCTGGAGGCGGGCCGGCCGGTCGGCATCGTCTCGCCGTCGGATGTGAGCCGGACGGTGAACTGGCTGGTCGCGGTCGACGAGGAGCGGCGCAGCGGCCGGAACGGGTGAGACGGCCCGGGCACCGGCCGCCGGCTCCGGCTGGTTCCCGGAGCCGGCGCCACGGGTCAGCGCGCCGTGCAGGCGGCGCTGTTCAGGGTGAAGGCAGCGGGGACGCTGTTGCTGCCGGTGTGGGTGCCGGTGAAGCCGACCGAGACCGAGCCGCCCGCCGGGATGGCCGAGGTGTAGGACGCCGCCTGGACGGTGACCGACGAACCGGTCTGGGAGGCGGTGCCGCCCCACATGTTGGAGATGGTCTGACCGTCGGTGAACGTCCAGCCCAGGGTCCAGTCGTCGATCGCGGTGGAACCGGTGTTGCGGATGGTGACGTCGGCCTGGAAGCCGCTGCCCCAGTCGTTGAGGACCCGGTAGTCCACGGCGCAGTCGGCGGCCGGGGGCTCCCCGCCCGCGGAGGTGGTCACGGATACGGTGCCGGAGCGGTCGGAGCGGTTGCCGGCGGCGTCGCGGGCGTAGACGGCGAAGACGTACTCCGTGTCGGCGTCGAGCCCGCCGACCGTGATCGAGGGGGCGGCGCTCGTGGCGACCCGGGTCTCGTCGGAGCCGCTGACCCGGACGATGTCGTACGCGGTGACGCCGACGTTGTCGGTGG
Organism: Streptomyces sp. ACA25; assembly: GCF_028200735.1. GTDB lineage: Bacteria > Actinomycetota > Actinomycetes > Streptomycetales > Streptomycetaceae > Streptomyces. The sequence continues at coordinate 80,457 of NZ_JAQKPV010000004.1, read as the reverse complement.
AGGGGGTCCAGGTGAGGCTGACCGTGCTGCTGGTCACGGCCGAGGCGGCCGGGGTTCCGGGGCGGGACGGCGGGGTGGTGTCCTCGTCCTGCCCGGAGCCGAAGACGGCGGCCTCACGGGAGGTCTCGGCGATGCCGTTCGGCCCGTTGAAAAGCCGCTCTCCCCAGCTGGTCAGCGAGTTGGGGTTGAAGTTGTTGACCATGTCGAGGTACTCGACCGGGCTGCCGTTGCCGCTCCACGACCAGCCGAGGTAGCCGGTGCCGAACTCCTCGCTCAGGCGCAGGATCGCGTCCTCGTCCGGGGTTCCGTCGGAGTGGTCGTGGCCGAACTCGCCGACCAGGATCGGCAGTCCCGCGTTCACGAAGTCACTGAGGTAGCTGCGGATGGAGGACTCGGTCTCGTAGACCCCGTACATGTGGATGGAGAACACCGTGTTGCCGTGCGGATCGGCGTCGAAGACCGACTGCGCGTTGTTCCGCATGGTGTTCGTCCAGTCCTGGCCCCAGTTGGGGCCGTCCACCATCAGGGCGTGGTCGAATCCGGCGTTGCGGAGCTTCTGGATGGCCCCGCGGGTGTCCGCCGCCCACCGCTCGTACCCCTGGTTGCCGTGCGGCTCGTTGCCGATGTTGATGATGACGTAGTCCTCCTGGCCCTCCAGGGCGGACTTGATGCCGATCCAGTAGTCGGCCGCCTGGTCCAGGGTCGCGGCGCCGTCCTGTTCCCCGTAGCCGGTGGTGTCGTGGACCTCCAGCACACAGATGACACGGTTCGCCCGGCAGTCGGCGATGACGCTCGCCACGTCCTGGGCGCTGTTGCGCTCCCATCGGTGCCCGCTGCTCAGGACCACCCGGATCGAGTTGGCACCGAGGCCCTTGATGTTCGCGATGGAGGACGTCTCCTGGGGGTACCAGGCATGCGGGTGGTTGACGCCCCGCATCACGAAGTCGTTGCCGTTGCTCTCCACCAGCCGCCCGTCACTGACGTGCAGGCCCGTCTGCGTGGTGGACGGCTGGCCGACCGCCGACCCGGGCCCGGCGACCAGCAGGCCGAACAGGGTGGCGAGCGCGGCGCCGACCGCCAGGCCGAGGCGCGTTCTCTTCTTCATGGTCTTCTCTCCTCAGGTGAATCCGACTCGCAAAGACACCGAGCGGCGGGGGGGAGTCTGGGAGCGCTCCCATACGACCCATCAGGCCAGTCTTGTTGATGGCATGTCAAGTACTCTGCCGCGACTAAGTGAAGTGTCCGAAGTAAGTTCCCCTCCCGGTGCGGCCCCCTCCAGGACGGGCAGGTGCGACCGGAAACCCGGAACGGGAGGCGCAGGCGCCGCACTTTCCCGGGGTCTATTCGCCCATTTGCCGGGCTATTTGGGTGCTCTTATCCTGTTTCGAGTGCAGAAGGGTGACACGCACCCGGACGCCACTGGAGGCCACCATGCGCCGTTCTTTCCTCACCCGGCTCACCCTGTGCACCGCGGGCGGCATCCTCGCCGCCACGATCGCTGCGGCTCCCGCCGCCCCCGCCGCCCCCGCCGCCCCCGCCGCCCCCGCCGCCCCGGTGGAGCGGAGCGGCTCCCCCGCACCCACGGAACCCCGCGGCCACCGGGGCCCGTCCGGCCTCATCGCGGCCTACCCCGACCTGCGCCTGCGGGCGGCACCGACCACCCGCTCCGCCACCGTGATCACGGTCCGGCACGGGAAGCGGGTGCAGATCCTCTGCCGCACCCACGGACAGCGGGTGCGGGGCAGCAGCGTCTGGTACCTGCTGCACAACGGCTACTACGCCTGGGCCCCGGCTTCCGCCGTGCGTGTCACCGGCCGCACCCCGGAGCGCTGCTGACCGCACCTGCGGCCGGGGCGCTCACCGGACGGCCGCTCGGAGCCCGTCCGCCTTCCGGGCGGCGGACTCCGAGCAGGGAAGACCAGGTTACCGACGGGTCAAATAGTGCCGCGCAAGGGATTGACGCCCTTGTTGACACGTAGTCTCATAAGGTGGACCGCCGGACCCACCGAGGAGACCGCAGATGACCACGGCACCGGATACCGACTTCACGTCCCTGCGGGATGCCCTGGGCGTGCTCAAGGACCGTGAGCGGGTGGCGGAACGGCTGCTCGCCTCCTCCGCCAAGCACTCCTTCGACCCCGATCAGGAACTCGACTGGGAGGCCCCGTTCGAAGAGGGCAAGTGGCACTGGCCGCCGGAGCTCCTCTCGCTCTACGACACACCGCTGTGGTACTCGATGTCGCAGGAGCAGCGCCTGGAGCTCTCCCGGCACGAGTCGGCGGCCCTCGCCTCCCTCGGTATCTGGTTCGAACTCATCCTGATGCAGCTGCTGGTCCGGCACATTTACGACAAGCCCCCGACCAGCGCCCACGTGCGGTACGCGCTCACCGAGATCGCCGACGAATGCCGGCACTCGATGATGTTCGCCCGGGTCATCGAGAAGGGCGGCACCCCCGCCTACCCGGTCAGCCGCGCGCACCAGAACCTCGGCCGGCTCTTCAAGACCATCTCCACCACCCCCGGTTCCTTCACCGCCACGCTGCTCGGCGAGGAGGTGCTGGACTGGATGCAGCGGCTCACGTTCCCCGACGAGCGGGTCCAGACGCTGATCCGCGGGGTGACGCGGATTCATGTCGTGGAGGAGGCCCGGCACGTGCGCTACGCCCGGGAGGAGCTGCGCCGTCAGATGCTGACGGCACCCCGCTGGGAACGCGAGTTCACCCGGCTGACGTGCGGGGAGTTCGCCCGCGTGTTCTCCGTCGCGTTCGTCAACCCGCAGGTGTACACGAACATCGGCCTGGACCGCCGGGAGGCGGTGGCTCAGGTGCGGGCGAGCGCCCATCGCCGCGAGGTGATGCAGAACGGCGCCCGGAAACTGACGGACTTCCTCGACGACATCGGGGTGCTGCGGGGTGCAGGCCGGGCGATGTGGAAACAATCCGGCCTTCTGGCCTGAACCGACGAGCACAGCCGGAGGTGTACCGGCGGCCGGAAGCACCCTCCCCCACCGTGCTGCTGCTGCCCGGCGGCGGCCGGACCGGACCGGCCCAGCCGCCCTGGGGGGACCCGCCCGCGCTGCGGCGGCGAGAACGGCTGGGCCCGGCGGCACCGCACGGCGCGCGCCGCCCCCGGTGCCGCCGGGCCCTCGTACGTCCTCGTCGCCGACCGTCCGTCAGTGCAGCATCAGCGAACGGACCATCCGGCAGGTGATGTCGGAGGGCGGACGCACTCCGATCAGCGGTGCGATGGCGCGTATCCGGCGATTGTGGGCCTGGGTCGGGTGAAAGACCCCGGTGTCGAGCAGAGCCGTGGCCAGCCGAAGCGCCTTGAGGCGGCGGTTGTGGGACTCATACCATTCACGCGGCTGCTCGGCGGGCAGCCGCTTCTTCTGCAGTGGTGATCCGGCGAGCGGGAAATGTGGAGCGACAACGGCCATCGGCAGCCTCCTGGAGGTGTCGGCGAACCATGCGAACACTTTCCATTCTCCCGTCCGGTACTGACAAAAACCGCTGGCCCCGCGACCCTTGAGGGGGCATCCTCGCGCGCATGACCTCACACCTGCAGAACGTCGCGATCGACGCCGTCAACGCCTACGAACTCGCCCGCTTCTGGAGCGCGGTCACCGGCCATCCGCTGCACCCGGAGGACAAGCCGGGCGAGCACGAGTGCCAGGTGCTGCTCCCGACCGGTCCCGTCCTCCACTTCAACCAGGTCCCCGAACAGAAGGCCGGCAAGAACCGCCTCCACCTCTGCCTGCGCCCGGACACCACCCGCGAACAGGAGGTCGAGCGCCTGCTGACCCTCGGCGCCGCCTTCGTCGAGGACTTCCGCGAACCGGACGGCACCGGCTGGGCGGTCCTGGCCGACCCCGAGGGCAACGAGTTCTGCGTCCTGCGCTCCACCGCCGAGCGCCGGCCGTAACCCGCCGGGCCCCCTTTCCGTGTGCCTGGTCACCACTCTGCGGGATAGGAGCGTCCCGGCCCGGGTGGCGGCTACGCTACCCGGCATGAGCAGCCGCCCCGCCCCGCCCGGCCCCGCGTACCGCAGGCTGAGTGTGGAACAGCGCCGTGGTCAGCTGATCGCCACCGCCCAGCGGCTCTTCGCCCAGCGTCCGCCCGAGGAGGTCTCGCTGGACGACGTGGCCCGGGCGGCGGACGTCTCCCGGCCCCTGGTGTACCGCTACTTCCCCGGCGGGAAGCAGCAGCTGTACGAGGCCGCGCTGCGGAGCGCGGCGGACGACCTGCAGCGCTGCTTCGTCGTGCCGCCGTCCGGCCCGCTCTCCACCCGGCTGGCGGGGGCCCTGGACCGGTACCTGGGCTTCGTCGACCGCAATGACGAGGGCTTCACCGCCCTCCTGAAGGGCGGCAGCGTCGTGGAGACATCCCGCACCTGCGCCATCGTGGACCAGGTACGCCGCAGCGCCGCCGGACACGTGCTGCGGCATCTGGCCGTACCGGAGCCGGGGCTGCGGCTCCGGTTGGCGGTGCGCACCTGGATCACCACGGTGGAGGCCGCCTCACTGATCTGGCTCGACGAGGACAAGGAGCCACCGCTGGAGGAGCTGCGCGACTGGCTGGTCGACCAGTTCATCGCCCTGCTGGTGGTCACCGCGGGGCATGACGAGGCCACGGCCCGCGTGCTGCGCGAGGCGGTGACCACGGAGCCCCCGGGCGGGCCGGTCGACGCGCTGCTCCGGCGGAGCACCGCCGCGCTGGCACCCGCACCCGCACCCGCACCCGTGGAGCGGTGAGGCACCGGTGCGGAGCGAACAAACCCCCTTCGTCGGCGGCCCCCTGGACGGACGGACGCTGCCGGTGCTGCTCGGGATGACGGGAAAGCCGCCGAAGACCTACGAGGTGCCGGTCCCGGGCACGGGCGAGGAGCCGGACGTGGTCCACGTGTACCGGCTGGAGGCGTCCGGGCACACCCGCCGGCTCGGCCTCCCGCGCGGCTGGCGCTACGTGTACGACCCGGAAGGCACCCCGTCCGGTGGTCTCCGCTGGCCCTGGTCACGCCCCCGGCACTGACCCTCCGTCCGCTTTCCGGCCTGCGTCCTGTTGCTTTCACCGTCCCTGCGCGGGGCCGACGCTGACCGTACGTCACGTCGACGGCCCGTCACCCGTACGCCCGCTCCGGCGTGCGCGGACACCGGCCGGGGGGCAGGATCGCCGGGACAGCCTGCCCTACCCGCCCCGGACCGTTCAGCGCCGCACCCGGCAGCTGCCCGGGCAAAGCGACGCCCCTCGGAGGTGATTCCATGGCCGGCCGCTGGTGGGCCCGGTCCGCCTGTGCCACGGCGCTGGCCGCCGTGGCGCTCACGGCTCCGCCGCCGCAGGCCGCGGCGGAGCCCGGCACGGACCGCCCCACCACGGCGGAGTCCGCCACCGGGGCCGGCGAGCTGCTGGTGGAGCTGCGCGCGCTGTACCAGGAGCTCGGCGCCGCCTCCGAGGCCCACCGGGCGGCCGAGGAGCAGTCGCAGGCTCAGCGCGGCCGGGCGGAGCGGCTCACCGCGGAGCTCGCCGGCACCCGCGGGGAGCTGGCCGGGAGCAGGCAGCGGATCGGCCGGATGGCGCGCGAGGAGTACCGGACCGGCGGAGTGCCGCTCTCCTCCGCTCTGCGCCTGCTGCTCAGCAACGACCCGGCCGCCGAACTGCGCCGGCAGGAAGTCCTCGACCGAGCGGCCGAGGACCAGGCCGGCCTCCTGAAGGAGCTGTCGCAGGAGACCGAGCGGGCCGGGCAACTGGCCGGGCAGGCCCGGGCGGCTCTGGAGAGCCGGGAAGCGCTCGCCCGGCAGCGGGAGCAGCATCAGGAGGCGGTGCGCCGGCGGCTGGCGGAGGTCGAGGAGCTGCTCGCCCCGCTGACCGCGGAGGAGCTGGCCGCCCTGGCGGCTCAGGAGGCCACCGGAAGCGGACCGGCCCGGCGAGAGCCGGCGGCGGGGGAACTGCTCCGGAGCACCCGGCAGAACCCCTCGGCAGAGGGAGCGCGGGCGCTGGATTTCGCGCTGTCGCAGGTGGGCAAGCCGTACCGGTGGGGCGCGGACGGCCCGGACGCCTTCGACGGCTCGGGGCTCACCCACTGGGCCTGGGAGCAGGCGGGGCGCACGGTGCCGCGGGCGGGCCGGCAGCAGTGGGGGCAGTTGGAGCGGGTGCCCACGGACCGGCTGCGGCCGGGCGATCTGGTGGTCTATTTTTCCGGGGCGACACACCTGGCGCTGTACGCCGGGCAGGGCATGGTGGTCCACTCGCCGCCCGGCGGTGAGGTGCGGGTCTCGCCGCTGGCGGTGGCCCCGGTCCTCGGGGCGGTGCGCCCGGACGCGGACGGGGACCCCCTGCCGGAGTACCGGGCACCGGAGCTGCCCGGCCCCGGGGCGGCCCTCGCCGCGTCCCCGGGGGAGGTCCGGCTCGGAGAGCCCGGGCAGGCACCGGGTGAGGAGCCGGCTACCCCCTGACCTCCGGCCCGTCCTGCTGAAGCGCCGCGCGCAGCTGGGGAGTGAGCAGGTGCCCGGCCCGGCCCACGAAGCGGGCCATGTGGTAGGTGACGATGGCCAGATCGGCCACCGGCGCGGTGTGCACGCCGAGCAGGGAACCGTCGCTGATCGCCATCACCACCAGGCTGCCGGTCTCCATCGCGACCAGGACCTGCTCGACGCGGCCGGCGTCCATCAGCGCCGCGGCCCCGGTCGTGAGGCCGGCGATGCCGGAGACCACGGTGGAGAGATCCGCCGACGCCCCCTCGGGGCCGGCGGGGAGTTCCTCCGGCAGTGACGGCGGGCCGGCCGGGCCGGAGACCACGGAGGAGAGCAGCGGCAGGCCGTCCGAGGACACCACGGCCACCGAACGGATCCCGGGAGCCTCGTCGACCAGCCGGGTCAGCAGCCAGCGCAGGTCCCGGATGCCGGCGCACGCCTCGTTCGCAGAACCGGTGCGGAGCGGAGAGCTCACGACGGCACCTCCTCCCCCGCTTCGGGCCCCGGAGGCCGGCCGGCGTCGCGGTGGCCCGCGCGGGATCCGCGCTGGAAGCCGCCGAGCCGCTGCCGCAGGTCCTCGGGATCGACCGCGGCACTCGCGGACCGGGCGGCGGGCAGCTCCGGGGAGGACGGGGCGGCGGCCCGGCTGCGCACGGGCAGCCCGCCGTCCGTGCGGGCCGGCGGGGCGGCCTCGGCAGCAGCTGCGCTGTCCGCCGCCCGGGAGTGCTCCGCACCGCCCTCGGGGGACGCCGCAGGCGCGGGACCGGCCGGGTCCGCGGCGGACGAGCCGGGTAGGGGTGCGAGGTCCACGGGCTCGGGATCGGCCTGGACGAGCGCCCGGGGCAGCTGCACCTCCGCCGCGATACCGCCCTCCGGACGGGCCCGCAGCACGGTCCGCAGCCCGTGCCGCGAGGCCAGCCGGGCCACCGTGTACAGGCCCATGCCGACGCCCGGGTCGCCGTCCGCGCCGGGCGGCGGCAGCGCGCCGGGGTCGGAGAGGCGCTCGTTGAGCTCGGTGAGGCGCCCGTTGGTCATGCCGATGCCGTCGTCGGTGACGCTGAGCGTGAGCCGGTCCTCGCCGAGGTGACCGGTGATCCGCACGCGGGTGTCGGCCGGGGAGAAAGCGGCGGCGTTGTCGAGCAGCTCGGACAGCAGGTGGGTGATGTCGCGCGCGGCGTGGCCGGCGATCCGCACCGGTGGCGGCAGGGGCTCCAGTTCGGCCAGGTCGTAGCGCTCTATCTCGCTCACCGCGGCGCGCAGCACATCGACCAGCGGGACCGGCTCCGGGTGCTCCGCGGCCCGCTCGGCCCCGGCCAGCAGCAAGAGGTTCTCGCTGTGCCGCCGCACGCGGGCGGCGAGGTGGTCGAGGGCGAAGAGGGTGGAGAGCCGGTCCGGGTCGGTCTCCTGCTCCTCAAGACGCTCGATGACGGCCAGCTGGTCGCTCACCAGGGTGAGGATCCGCTGCGCGTGGTGGGCAAACGTGCCGTGCACGGCGCCGTGCAGCAGGGCGAGTCGTTCGCTGAGCTCCTGCTGCTCGCTGCGCAGCCGGTCGCGTTCGGCGGCGAGCCTGCCGTGCTCCTCACGGAGCCCGCCCCGGTCCTCGCTGGCCTCGGTGGCCTCCTGCTGGAGGCTGACGGCGCGGGCGTGCAGCGCGTTGACGGCCGCCACCACCTCGGCGAACTCGTCGTTGCGCCCGGTGTAGCGGAGCGGCTCCTGGCCGGCCGGGTCGGCTGCCACCCGGCGGCTGCCGAGCCGCACCGCGGCGAGCGGCCGGGTGAGGGAACGGGCGGTGTGCACGCTGACCGCGAGCGCGAGCAGCAGCGCGGCGGCCACCAGGGCGATGCGCAGCTGAAGGGCGGTCACCTCACTGTCCCTCAGCTGCTCGGCGCTGTGCACCTGTGCGGTGGTCAAGGAGGACAGCACGCCGCGCTGGAGCTCGGTGCGGGCCGACAGCAGAGCGGAGACCGCTGCGGGGTCGAGCTCCCGGGCCTCGTCGGTGAGATAGGGCTGCGCGGTGAGCTCACTCAGCTGCTCCTCGGCCGCCTGGACCTCGGGGCCGGTCACGGTGCGCTGGTAGCTCTCCCTCCCCTGGCTGCCGGCCGTGCCGGTGAAGTCCTGGAGTGCGGCGGCCTCCCGGGCGTGCGTGCGCTGCGCGAGGCCGGCGAGCTCCTGCTGCGGGCCCTCTCCGAGCAGCCCGGCGACCAGCAGGGTACGGGTGGCCGCGGAGGCGTCGACGGCCCTCACCAGATCGGGAAGGGCGGCGGCTTCGGGGCCGGACGCGCGGTCGGGCCGGGCCAGACTCGCAGCCCGGGTCAGTCCGTCCAGCTCCTCGATCACCGCGGTGTACGCGGTGTGCACCTCGGCGGGGGTGCCGGTGCCGGAGACGGCCAGCTCACGCGTCTCGGCCAGGGTGTCCAACCGCTCGGCCACGGAGCGCGGGGCATCCGGGCGCAGTTGTTCCGCCCGCCGGTCGGCGCGGGCGCGCGCGGAGTCGGTCAGCGCCTCCGCACGGGCCTCGGGAGTGTCGGTCATCTGCGCGAGGACGAGGGCGTCCCGCTCGTCGGCCAGGGTGTGGGCGAGCGAAACGGCCTGCCTGCTCAGCTCGGCCGCCTCCGCGGCCTGCTGGGACCTGCTCAGGTCCTGCGCCGCCCCGAGTACGACGGGAGCTCCGGCGGCGAGCACGGCGACCGCGGTGAGGGCGACTCCGGCCAGCAGGCGGTTGCGCACCCGGGCCCGCGGGCCGCGGGGGGAGGCCGACGGATCGCCGGCCGGTGCGGAAGGGGGCGGATCGGCGGGATCGTGCAGTGTTTTCTTCCGCACCTGTGCTCGCATTCTCGTCCCGGCCGGCCGGGGGGCGGCCGGGCTGGTGGTCCAGCTGGTCGGGCATGGGTCGGTCGCACGCGCCTGCACCGACTGTGCCAGTGCCGGCGGGACGAGGAGAGGACCTCACCACCCGGTCACCCGAAGGAGTGAACAATAACCGGAGTTGACGGACAAGCCGGAGGCTTCGGCCGACGGCTTCGGCACGGTACCCGGACTGGCTTTCCCGGCCGGCTCCTGGCAAGATCCGCGCATCACGCCGCCCACGCGCGGACATTTCACCGAGAAATCCCCGAAATACCGTCCTGGGGCAGACTATTACCATGCGCATCCTGTCCGCCACGGAACCCGGCACCGCCGGCCGCCCGAACGAGGACTTCGCCGCCACCACGGCGGGGTCGTCGGGTCAGGGCGGAGCGCTCGTGGTCCTCGACGGAGTGACCCCGCCCCAGGGCGACTACGGCTGCCTGCACGGCGTCCCGTGGTTCGCCGCCCGGCTCGGAGGGAGCCTGCTCGGGCTGGCCGCCGCACAGGGCGGCCCGCCACTGCGGGAGTGCCTGGCGACCGCGGTCCTCCGCACCGCCGACGCCCACCGGGACACCTGTGACCTTTCTCACGCCCGCACCCCGCAGGCCACCGTCGCCGTGGCCCGCTGGGACGCCGGAACGGTCGAGTGCCTGGTGCTGAGCGACGCGGTGCTGCTGCTCGGGCTGTCCGACGGCACCGTGCGGACGGTCCTCGACACCCGGCTGGACGACCTGCGGCCCGCCCACCGCGGGCTGCCGGCCGGCGAACGGGCGGCCCGCCTGGAGTCCCTGCGCAACCACGAGGACGGCTTCTTCACCGCCGCGGCCGATCCCTCGGTGGCGTCCCGGGCGGTGACCGGCACCCTGCCACGGGAGGCGGTGACCGGCCTGGCGGCACTGACCGACGGAGCCGGCCGCTGGGTCGATGTCTTCGGTTTCGGGGACTGGGCCGCCCTCTACGGGCTGCTGAGCCGCGAGGGGCCGGAGGCGGTGATCGGCGAGGTGCGCGCCGCCGAGGCAGCGGACCCGGCGGGCACCGCATTTCCCCGCGGGAAGTGCCATGACGACGCGACGGTGGTTCTCGCCCGACCGTGAAGCCCGCCCGGCCGGGCACGGCCGGGCCTGCGAGGAGGTACCCATGCCCGCTCCGCCGGTACCGGCAGATCCCCCAGGGCCGGCCCGCCCACCCGGCCCGCCCGGCGTGGAGGACCGCCCGGTCGTCCTGGACCGCCGGGACGGCCCGTACGGCGAGGTGGTGCTGCGCCGGCACGGTGAGCTGCTGCAGATCATCGCCAACGGCTGTTTCCTGATGGACACCTCCGACGGCCGCTCCGAACGGCTGCTGGTCCGCTCCGCGCTGACCGCACTGGACGGCCGGCCCGCCCCCCGGCTGCTGATCGGCGGCCTCGGCGTCGGCTTCTCGCTGTCCGAGGCCGCGGCGGAGCCCCGCTGGGGGCACATCACGGTCGCCGAACGGGAGGAGGCAGTGATCGACTGGCACCGCACCGGCCCGCTCGCCGGACTCACCTCCGGGGCGCTGGCGGACGAGCGCACCGCACTGCTGCACACCGACCTGCTGGAGCACCTGGCCGGCACCGCCCGCCGGTACGACGCCCTGTGCCTGGACATCGACAACGGCCCCGACTGGACGGTCACCGAGAGCAACGCCGGACTGTACTCCCCCACGGGCCTCGCCGCCTGCCGGCGCTGCCTGACCCCCGGGGGCGTCCTCGCGGTCTGGTCGGCACAGCCGTCGGCGGCGTTCGAGACCGCTCTACGAAATGCCGGCTTCTGCGGCATTCGAACCGAAGAGGTGGGTGTTGCCCGAGGTGTCCCCGACGTGGTGCATCTCGCCACGGAAGTGGCATAGCCCGACGTCGACTCAGGGCTCTACGCTGCTGCCAACGTCCGTCAAAAGCATGGACGGCCAGATCCAGCCGACTGGCACGACACCCTCCCGGGGGCGGGACATGAATCACGCAGAGATCAGTTATCAGCCGACGGACCGAGAGGACCCGGAACAGCAGCCGCCACCGGACGCAGCGCCGCAGGCCGACCCCCACGACCGGCCGACCGACCACAGCCACCCCAGCACGGCAGCCACACCCGGCGTCCAGCGACGGGTCCTCGTCGTCGAGGACGACCCCACCATCGCCGACGCGATCGCCGCCAGACTCCGCGCCGAGGGGTTCCTCGTGCAAACCGCGGCCGACGGACCCGCCGCCGTGGAAACCGCCGCCACCTTCCACCCCGACCTCCTCGTCCTCGACATCATGCTCCCGGGCTTCGACGGCCTGGAGGTGTGCCGCCGGGTACAGGTCCAGCGGCCCGTGCCGGTGCTCATGCTGACCGCGCGCGACGACGAGACGGACATGCTCGTCGGCCTGGGCGTCGGGGCCGACGACTACATGACCAAGCCCTTCTCGATGCGTGAGCTGGTGGCGCGGGCCCACGTACTGCTGCGCCGGATCGAACGGGCCACCGTCGCGGCGACCACACCGCGGCCGGGCAGCGTACGCCTCGGCGACCTGGAGATCGACCGCACCCAGCGGCGGGTCAGGGCGGCCGGCAAGGACGTCCACCTCACACCGACCGAGTTCGACCTGCTGATGTGCCTGGCCCGCTCACCCCGGGCGGTCCTCACCCGGGAACAGCTGCTCACCGAGGTGTGGGACTGGGCGGACGCCTCCGGAACCCGGACGGTGGACAGCCACGTCAAAGCCCTGCGGCGCAAGATCGGCGCGGAGCGCATCCGCACCGTGCACGGCGTCGGGTACGCGCTGGAGACCTCCGCGGGCTCCTCCGGGCAAGCGGCGGACGGCGAGGGCTGAGCAGGGTGTCCGAGGTCTTCCCCGCTCCCCTGCTGCGACGGATCTGGGCGGCCTCCCGGCCGCTCGATCCGTTCCGCTCGGTGAAGGCGGCGCTCTGCGGGCTGGTGGTGCTCTCGGTGGGCATCACCACCGTGCTGACGCTGCTCGCCCACCGCTCGTCCATCGAGCTGCGGGTGATCGCGATCATCGCGGTGATCGCCTCCTTGCTGATCACCCAGTTCGTGGCGCACGGGCTGGCCACTCCGGTCACGGAGATGACGGCCGCCGCGCGAGCGATGGCCCGGGGCGACTACGGCCGCCGCGTGCGGGTGGCGCGGCGCGACGAGCTGGGCGATCTCGCCCAGGCGTTCAACCGCATGGCGGCCGACCTGCAGGCCGTGGACCGGCACCGCAAGGAGCTGGTCGCCAACGTCTCGCACGAGCTGCGCACCCCCATCGCGGGCCTCCGGGCAGTGCTGGAGAACGTGGTGGACGGGGTTTCCGAGGCCGACCCGAAGACCATGGCCACCGCACTGCGGCAGACCGAGCGGCTGAGCCGGCTGGTCGAGCAGCTGCTGGACCTGTCGCGGCTGGAGAACGGCGTGGTGCCGCTCCAGCCGCGGCGGTTCCTGGTGGAGCCCTACCTGTCCGGGGTGCTCGGTGACGCCGGAGTGGCCCTCGGCCGGGGCCATGCGCGCACCGACGTCCGGCTCGCCCTCGACGTGCCCCCCGACCTGGTGGCGCACGCCGATCCCGAACGCCTCGACCAGGTGGTGACGAACCTGGTGGACAACGCCGTCAAGCACAGCCCGCAGAACGGCCGGGTGACGGTCCGCGCGCGAGCGGGCCAGCAGCCGGCCGGCGGGCTCGTGCTCGAAGTCCTCGACGAGGGCCCGGGCATCCCCCGGTCGCAGCGCGAGGTGGTCTTCGAGCGTTTCGGACGCGGCACCCGGGCCGACGGCGGATCACCCGACGGGGGCACCGGTCTGGGCCTCGCGATCGCCCGCTGGGCGGTGGCCCTGCACGGCGGGACGATCGAGGTGGCCGAATCCCGGCGCGGCTGCCGCATGCTGCTCACCCTCCCGGCGGAGCAGCCCGCATCCCGTTGACGTAGGGTCGTGGGCACCGGACGGCAGCGCTCCGCATCCGTCGTGCGCGGCATCCGGGCAGGCCGCACGGGTTGCGGGTGGCCGCCGGGAGATTCCGCGCCCCGGCGTTGCGCGGCAGGGCCGAACCTCCGGTCATGCCCGCTTGGTCACCCCCCGAAACTACTTCGGGAATGTGACGTACGCGACGACTGGGCTCGGGGAACTGCGCCGGAGGGCCTTGTAGGCGTAGCCTTGATTTCCGCTGTCCCATCACCTTGCGAAGCGGAAGAGGGCGGTTGCCGCCGTGTCGCCACAGTCCCCGAACACCTCGAGTGTCTCCACCGAACAGACAGGAGCAGGCCCGACCGGGTCAGGGAAGAACCCTGCCGCCGGCTTCGGTGCCAACGAATGGCTGGTCGACGAGATCTACCAGCAGTACCTCCAGGATCCGAACTCCGTCGACCGGGCCTGGTGGGACTTTTTCGCCGACTACAAGCCCGGTGCGGCCGACGCCGCGAAGAAGCAGCAGGCCGCTAAGGACCGGCCCGCCGCGGACCCCGGAACCGGCCACGCGCCGCAGCAGCAGCGTGTGAGCGGCCCGGACGGCTCCCCCGAGGGCCGGGCGCCGGAAGCCCCCGCCCGGCCGGCCCCGGCCAAGCAGCCCGTCCGGCAGGACCCGGCGCCCCCCGCCGAGCCTGCCGCCGGCAAGGCTGCGCCGGAGAAGGCGGCGCCGCAGCCCTCCGATCAGCCGCAGGGACCTGAGCTCGTGCAGCTCCGCGGACCGGCCGCCGCGGTCGCCAAGAACATGAACGCCTCCCGCGACCTGCCCACGGCCACCTCCGTGCGCGCGGTCCCGGTGAAGCTGCTGTTCGACAACCGCATCGTCATCAACAACCACCTCAAGCGGGCCCGTGGCGGGAAGGTCTCCTTCACCCACCTGATCGGCTACGCCATGGTGCAGGCGATCAAGGCGATGCCCGCGATGAACAACTCGTTCGCGGAGAAGGACGGCAAGCCGACGCTGGTCAAACCGCAGCACATCAACCTCGGCCTCGCCATCGACCTGGTGAAGCCGAACGGGGACCGGCAGCTCGTCGTCGCCGCGATCAAGAAGGCCGAGAAGCTCAGCTTCTTCGAGTTCTGGCAGGCGTACGAGGACATCGTCCGCCGTGCCCGCTCCAACAAGCTGACGATGGACGACTTCTCCGGTGTCACCGCCTCGCTGACCAACCCCGGCGGCATCGGCACCGTGCACTCCGTGCCGCGGCTGATGCCCGGTCAGGGCCTGATTCTGGGCGTCGGCGCGATGGAGTACCCGGCGGAGTACCAGGGAACCTCCCAGGACACCCTGAACAAGCTCGGCATCTCCAAGGTCATGACGCTGACCAGCACCTACGACCACCGGGTGATCCAGGGCGCGGAGTCCGGCGAGTTCCTGCGGCTGATGAGCCGGCTGCTCCTCGGCGAGGACAACTTCTACGACGACATCTTCGAGGCGCTGCGGATCCCCTACGAGCCGGTCCGCTGGAACCGCGACATCGACGTCAGCCACGACGACGAGGTCACCAAGGCGGCCCGGGTCTTCGACCTGATCCACTCCTACCGGGTGCGCGGCCACGTGATGGCCGACACCGACCCGCTGGAGTACAAGCAGCGCAAGCACCCGGACCTGGACATCACCCAGCACGGGCTGACCCTGTGGGACCTGGAGCGCGAGTTCGCCGTCGGCGGCTTCGCGGGCAAGTCCATGCTGAGGCTGCGCGACATCCTCGGCGTGCTGCGGGACTCCTACTGCCGCACCACCGGCATCGAATACATGCACATCCAGGATCCGACGGAGCGCAAGTGGATCCAGGACCGTGTGGAGCGCCCGCACCACACCCCCGAGCGCGAGGAGCAGCTGCGCATCCTGCGCCGGCTGAACGCCTCGGAGGCGTTCGAGACCTTCCTGCAGACGAAGTACGTGGGGCAGAAGCGGTTCTCGCTGGAGGGCGGCGAGTCCGTCATCCCGCTGCTGGACTCCGTGCTGGACGAGGCGGCGGCGGCCGAGCTGGACGAGGCCGTCATCGGCATGGCACACCGCGGCCGGCTCAACGTGCTGGCGAACGTGGTCGGCAAGTCCTACGCGCAGATCTTCCGGGAGTTCGAGGGCAACCTCGACCCGAAGTCGATGCACGGCTCCGGCGACGTCAAGTACCACCTGGGCACCGAGGGGACGTTCACCGGCCTCAACGGTGAGCAGATCAAGGTCTCGCTGACCGCCAACCCCTCGCACCTGGAGGCTGTCAACCCGGTTGTCGAGGGTGTGGCCCGGGCGAAGCAGGACATCATCGGCAAGGGCGGCACCGACTTCACCGTGCTGCCCATCCTCGTTCACGGTGACGCCGCGTTCGCGGGCCAGGGCGTGGTTGCCGAGACCCTCAACATGTCGCAGCTGCGGGGTTACCGCTGCGGCGGCACCGTGCACATCGTCATCAACAACCAGGTCGGTTACACCGCGGCGCCCGAGGCGGCCCGCTCCTCGATGTACTGCACCGACGTGGCGCGGATGATCGAGGCACCGATCTTCCACGTCAACGGTGACGACCCGGAGGCCGTGTGCCGGGTGGCCCGGCTCGCCTTCGAGTACCGGCAGGCGTTTAACAAGGACGTCGTCATCGATCTGGTGTGCTACCGCCGCCGCGGGCACAACGAGGGCGACAACCCGGCCTTCACCCAGCCGCTGATGTACGACCTGATCGACAAGAAGCGGTCGGTGCGCAAGCTGTACACCGAGTCGCTGATCGGCCGGGGCGACATCACCCTGGAGGAGGCCGAGCAGGCGCTGCAGGACTTCCAGGGCCAGCTGGAGAAGGTCTTCAAGGAGGTTCGCGCCGCGACCGACGCCCCCGGGCGGACGCCGGCTCCCGCGCCGCAGCCGGAGTTCCCGGTTGCCGTGGAGACCGCGGTCAGTCACGAGATCGTCAAGCAGATCGCCGAGTCGCAGGTCAACATCCCCGACCGCATCACCGTCCACCCGCGGCTGCTCCCGCAGCTCCAACGCCGGGCGGCGATGATCGAGGACGGCACGATCGACTGGGCGATGGGCGAGACCCTCGCCATCGGCTCACTGCTGATGGAGGGCACCCCGGTGCGCCTGGCGGGCCAGGACTCCCGGCGCGGCACCTTCGGCCAGCGGCACGCGGTGCTCATCGACCGGGACACCGGCGAGGACTACACCCCGCTGATGTACCTCTCGGAGGACCAGGCGCGGTTCAACGTCTACGACTCGCTGCTCAGCGAGTACGCGGCGATGGGCTTCGAGTACGGCTACTCGCTGGCCCGGCCGGACACGCTGGTCATGTGGGAGGCGCAGTTCGGCGACTTCGGCAACGGCGCGCAGATCACGATCGACGAGTTCATCTCCTCGGCCGAACAGAAGTGGGCCCAGACCTCCGGGGTCACCCTGCTGCTCCCGCACGGTTACGAGGGCCAGGGCCCGGACCACTCCTCGGCCCGGATCGAGCGGTTCCTGCTGCTCTGCGCCCAGAACAGCATGACCGTCGCGATGCCGTCGCTGCCGTCGAACTACTTCCACCTGCTGCGCTGGCAGGTGCACAACCCGCACCACAAGCCGCTGGTCGTCTTCACCCCGAAGTCGATGCTCCGGCTCAAGGCGGCCGCCTCCAAGGCGGAGGAGTTCACCACCGGCGGATTCCGTCCGGTGATCGGCGACGAGACGGTGGACCCGGCGGAGGTCCGCAAGGTCGTGTTCTGCTCCGGCAAGGTCTACTACGACCTGGACGCGGAGCGGAAGAAGCGCGGCGTCACGGACACCGCCCTGATCCGCCTGGAGCGCCTCTACCCGCTGCCCAGCGAAGAGGTCCAGGCCGAGATGGCCAAGTACAAGCGGGCCTCGAAGTTCCTGTGGGCCCAGGAGGAGCCGGCCAACCAGGGCGCGTGGCCCTTCATCGCGCTCAACCTGGTCGACCACCTGGACCTGGTCATCGGCTCCGAACCGGTCCCGAACGCCGACCGGCTGCGGCGGGTTTCGCGCCCGTCCTCGTCGTCCCCGGCGGTCGGGTCCGCAAAGCGCCACCAGGCCGAACAGCAGCAGCTGGTCGGCGAGGTCTTCGACCTCTGAGCGGTGTTTCCCGGCCGTGGGGCCCCGCCGCTGACCGCGGCGGGGCCCCACGGCCGTCGGCATGTCCCATCCCTGTCCCCACCGGAGCGAGAGTTGTACTTCACCGACCGTGGAATCGAAGAACTGGAGCAGCGGCGCGGCGAGGAGGAGGTGCGCCTGGACTGGCTGGCCGAGCAGCTGCGGGTCTTCGTCGATCTGAACCCGGACTTCGAGGTGCCTGTGGAGCGGCTCGCCACCTGGCTGGCCCGCCTGGATGACGAGGACGAGGACGAGTAGACATCCCGCGCCCACCACCCTCACCGTCGCGATACATCTTGACATCCCCTGGACGCGATATATCGTGTTCAGGGGGAGCGGCGCGGAAGCGGCTCCCGCATACCTGGACCGGGGAGGGCACGTGGCGAAGACATCCGAGTGGCAGATCACCGCACCGCGGACGCTGGAGTTCGACGCACAGACCATCGGCGAGCTCGACATCAGGGTGGTGAACGGGGCCGTCAACGTGGTGGGAACCGACGGGCCGCAGGCCCGCGTCGAGGTGTCCGCCCTCGACGGCCCCGCCCTGCGGGTGCGGCACACCGGCAACCGGCTGGAGGTCGGCTACGACGACCTGCCCTGGCAGGGCTTCCTCAAGTGGCTGGACCGCAAGGCCTGGAACCGGCGTGTGGTCGTCTCGGTCTCGGTGCCCTCCGCCGTCCGCCTCTCCCTCGCCTCGGTCGGCGCCCCCTGCGTCGTGTCCGGCATCGACGGCCCAGCCGCCGTCCAGGGCGTCAGCGGGGACACCACCCTGGTCGGGCTGACCGGTCCGGTCCGTGCCGACACCGTCACCGGGAAGGTGGAGGCGCAGGCGCTCGGAGGACCTCTGCGGTTCAACTCGGTGTCCGGCGACCTGACCCTCATCGACTGCGCCGCTCCGTCCGTCCGGGCCGACCTGGTCAGCGGAGGTGCGGTGCTGGACTTCGCCCCCGGCGGCAAGCCGGTCGACCTCCGGCTGAACACCGTGTCCGGAGACGTCGCCGTCCGGCTCCCCGAGCCCGCCGACACCGCGGTGGAGGCCGGTACCGCCGGGGGCTCCGTCTCCAGCGCCTTCGACGAGCTCAGCACGAGCGGCGGCTGGGGCAGCCGTCGGCTCAGCGGCACGCTGGGCAACGGCGGCGGCAGCGTGCGGATCAACAGCGTCTCCGGTGCCATCGCCGTGCTGCGCCGTCCGGACAATCCCCCGGAGGACTTCTCCACCCCGCCCCCCACTTCTCCCTCCCTGCGGAAGGACGTCTGACATGCCTCCCGTCTTCGGTCACGGCCGGCTCCGCCTCTACTTGCTGAAACTGCTCGGTGAGACACCCCGGCACGGTTACGAATTGATCAGGCTGCTGGAGGAGCGCTTCCAGGGGCTGTACGCGCCCTCCGCCGGCACCGTCTATCCCCGGCTGGCGAAGCTCGAAGCCGAGGGCCTGATCAGCCACGCCGAGGAGGGCGGCCGGAAGGTCTACTCGCTGACTGCCGCAGGGCGCCGTGAGCTGGCCGACCGGCAGCGCGAACTCTCCGCTCTCGAACGCGAGATCGGTGACTCCCTGACCGCCCTGGCCGCAGGCATCCGGGAGGACGTCAGCGGCTCCGCTCATGACCTGCGCCAGGAGGTGCGGCAGGCCGCCGAACAGGTCCGCAGGAGCAGCTCCGGCACATCGGGCCGGTCCGGCTGGAAGGAAGAGGCCCGACGCGCCAAGGAGGAGACCCGCCGCGCCAAGCGGGACGCCGAACAGGCCAGGGAAGCGGCTCGGGGCCAGTTCGAGGAAGCGGCCCGCCGCATTCAGGACCGGGTACGCACACACAGCTCGGTCGGGGACTGGCAGGGCGCGGTCCGTGAAGGGCTGGACAGCCTGACCCGGGAGGTCGACAGCTGGAGCCGGCGGCTGGACCACCCCACCGAGCGGCCCGGACGGCCCACAGCCTCCGGGACAGCCGGCGACACCGGCCCCGCGAGCACTTCCGAGCCCGACGACGCTCCGGAAGGGGCTGCCACCGGAACCGGCACCACCTCCGGCGACACCGACACCGACACCGTCGCCGACCCCGCCCGCGAACTGGAGCGGCTGCTGGACCGCTTTCGTGACGATGTGCGGGACGCCGCCCGTGACCACGGCGTGAGCCAGCAACAGCTGCGTGAGGCTCGCCGCCATCTGTCCACCGCCGCCGCCCACCTGGGAGCGCTGCTGCGCCCGCCACGCGGGTGAGCCCCGTCCCGGTGTCCGCGTGTCCGGAACGTGCCGGACACGCGGACACCGGCCGGCCGCCTACCCGTCCAGCGGGCACGGATACTCCTCATCACCCCACGTCTCAACCGTCCCGTGGACCTCTCCCGCGTCCTCCCCGAACCGGCCGCAGCGCAGGGCGATCCGGAGATCATCCCCCGGACCGGACCGCAGTATGTGGACGGGCTTGTCCCGCGGCACCTGGGCACCGGCCTCGAAGGTCAGCAGCCCGGTCACTCCGAGACAGCTGAATTCGCCCGCCTTCAGCTGCGACCAGACGTGGGACCGGTCGAAGTCCGGTCCGAAGGTGTCGCACGACGGGCAGGCCGTCCCAGCCGAGGGCGGTCGTGCCGGAGTTGAGGCCCCGGCGGACCGGGGCATCCGCAGTCCCTCGGCAATCTCGCGGTACAGGTCCCCGGGGGTCTCCTCGGCTCCCTGCGGCCGGACCTCCACCAGGACATGGGAAGCGAGCGCACCGTCCCCGGTGTACCGGCCGGGCAGGCCGTCCAGCAGGCGGACCCCCCGCTCAGACCGTGAGCACCACCTTGCCGAAGAGGTCTCCCCCGGCCATCTTCGCGAAGCCGTCGCGGGCCTCCTGCACGGGCAGCACCGAGTCGATGACCGGCCGGACCCCCTTGGTCGCGCAGAAGCTGAGCAGCGAGGCGAGCTCCTCCTTGCTGCCCATGGTGGACCCGACGATTCTCAGCTCGAGGAAGAAGACCCGGGTCAGCTCAGCGGCGGGCGGGTTGGGGCCCGAAGTAGCACCCGAGATGACCAGGGTGCCGCCGGGCCTCAGCGACTTGACCGAGTGCGACCAAGTGGCCGCGCCGACCGTCTCCAGTACCGCGTCCACCCGGTGCGGCAGCCGGGCCCCGCTTTCGAACGCACCCTCCGCGCCGAGCTCCAGGGCCCGCTTGCGCTTGGTGGCGTCCCGGCTCGTCACGAACACCCGCAGCCCGGCCGCCGCACCCAGCACGATCGCGGCGGTGGCGACGCCGCCGCCCGCGCCCTGCACCAGCACGCTGTCCCCGGGCCGCACCCCGGCGTTGGTGAACAGCATCCGGTAGGCCGTCAGCCACGCCGTCGGCAGACACGCGGCCTCCTCGAAGGACAGCTCCTTCGGCTTCGGGAGCACGTTCCACTGCGGGACGGCGACCCGTTCGGCGAAGGTGCCCTGGTACTTCTCCGTCAGGATCGAGGGCCGCTCACGGGGCCCCACGCCGTGACCGGTGGCTCCGATCACCGGATACAGCACGACCTCGTTGCCGTCGGCGTCGATGCCGGCGGCATCGCAGCCCAGGATCATCGGCAGCGCTTCCTGACCGATTCCCACCCCGCGCAAAGACCACAGATCGTGGTGGTTCAGCGAGGTCGCGCGGACGTCGATGACGGCCCAGTTCGGCGGAGCCTCCGGCTCCGGTCGCTCCCCCAGTTCGAGTCCTTCGAGGGGCTGGTCAGGGTTGATACGCGCGGCGTAGGCAGCAAACATGATCCTCAAGCTAGCCCCGCCGGCGGAGCCGTGCCAGCCCCCACCCCCGCGAAGCGACACACATCACCGGCCCGTCGGCGTCTGCACCGCCGACGGGCCGGCTCCGGACCGGCCGCCCGGGTCAGCGGACAGCCCGGCGGCCGACGGAGGACAGCAGCGAACCGATGACCAGACCGATGACGAGGTAGACACCGCCGGTGGCGAAGCGGGACTCCCAGTCCGTGTCACGGGTGAAGGGCAGGAGCACCATCGCGGCGGTGGCCAGCGCGACGATCCAGGCGAAGAACCGGTCCGGTGCCGGGGTGATCAGCATCAGCACGTGCAGCAGCGCGGTGGCCACCAGGGCGGCGGCCGCGGCGCCCAGCGCCAGCGGCAGGGTGTCGGTGAGGACCAGGCTGCCGTCCTCCTCGGGCGCGAAGACCTCGATTCCCAGCACTCCGTGGACCAGCATCATCGCCACCGCGGCGGCGAGCGCGGCGACCAGCGCCGTCATCACGCCTCCGCCCCACAACCGGCCCGCGTTCAGCCGGGGGCGGTCCGGAGGCGGCGGTGCGGTGTGCGGGTCCGCTCCGGGCTCCGCCCCCCGCCGTTCCGCGTAGGGGTCGGGGCCGGTCTGTGCGGCCCGCGGGTCGGAGGGCTCGTACGGCCCGGGACTGGACACGGTCCTGCTCCCTTCGGTGGGGCTGCCTTCGTACGCCTGCACGCGTCTCTGTGCGCCGCCGGGTACCCCGCGCGCCCTCGTTCATTCGGATGCCTCGCATCACCCGGCGCACGTAGGCGCGTTCATGACCCCCGGTGATTCCGGGAGCACCCGCGAGCTGCGACGATGGGCAGTGAATCCGGCGTATTCGGCAGCATCCACGCTGCGGCCGGGAACGGGGTGGGAGGATCACACCATGAGCCAGGTATTTCTGCGGCGGCTGAGCCGGTGGCAGGCCGAAGACCAGCGCGACGACTTCGCCGACCTCCAGTCCGTGGCCTACCGGGGCACGCCCCAGGAGGCCACCTACGACCGGGACGAGTTCCTGCGGCGTTTCGCGGACCACGTCCAGCAGCCCGAGTTCGAGATGATCATCGCGAGCAACCCCGCGCTGGTCGGGTGCTCCTACGGATTCCGGGTCGACCGGGACAGCACCTGGTGGGACGGCTTCCAGGACATCCCGGAACACATCGAGCAACTGACCGCTTCCCAGCACGTGTTCTGCCTCGCTGAGCTGATGGTGCTCCCCGAGGAACGGCGGCACCACGTCGGCGGGAAGCTCCACGACCAGGTGCTGTCGCGCAGCGGCGCCCCGGTCGCGATCACCCTCCTGGAGCCGGGAGACGTGCCGGCCCGCACGGCTTTCCAGGCCTGGGGCTGGACCAAGACCGGGCAGCTGCACCGGCGCAGCGACGCGACGCCGCTCGAGGCCTGGATCCGGCAGGCCCCCTGAGGCGAGCGGTGCGGAGGCCCGAGCGCACCGCTGCCGGGCCTCCTCAGTCCGCCGTCCCCTTGAGAAACCCGTCGCCGTTCTCCTCGATGTGCCGCTCCAGCTGCGTCAGGGCACGCTGGACGGCCTCCGGGGATCCGTCCCGGCGCTGCTGCTCGTAGTAGGCCGTCCCCAGCTTCCGCAGCAGCTCACTGCCCGTACGCTGCGCCTGGATCTCGTCGACCTTCTTCCTTCCCTGCTCGAGCCCGCGCTGCGCCTGGTCCTTCGCCCGGTCGAGAAATCCCGCCATGCCGTACCTCCGATGGGTGAGCGGTGCTGTCCCACGTCCAACTCCTCCCGGCGCGGCCCGGTTCCCCTTCGTCACCCGAACGGACGGCACGGCTGCCCGGCCACGGTCCGAGCGGAGGCGGAAAGCCGGACGGCCGGCACCGGCCCCGGTCGGGGCGGTGCCGGCCACCTGGGTACGGAGCCGGGGCGCGGTCAGAGCACCTTGGACAGGAAGGCCTGGGTCCGCCGGTGCTGCGGGTTGGTGAGGACGTCGCGGGGGTTCCCGGCCTCAACGACAGCGCCCTCGTCCATGAAGACCAGGGAGTCACCGACCTCGCGGGCGAAGCCCATCTCGTGGGTGACCACGATCATGGTCATGCCGTCGGCGGCCAGTGCCCGCATGACGTCCAGGACCTCGCCGACCAGCTCCGGGTCGAGCGCCGAGGTGGGCTCGTCGAAGAGCATCAGCTTGGGGTCCATGGCCAGGGCCCGGGCGATGGCGACCCGCTGCTGCTGACCGCCGGAGAGCTGCGCCGGGTAGTTGTCCATCCGGTCGGCGAGACCCACCCGGTCCAGCAGGACCTCGGCCCGGGCCCGGGCGTCTGCCGGGCGGACACCCTTGACCTGGACCGGCGCCTCCATGACGTTCTGGACCGCCGTCATGTGCGGGAAAAGGTTGAAGCGCTGGAACACCATGCCGATGTCCCGGCGTTGGTGGGCGACTTCGCGCTCCTTCAGCTCGTAGAGCTTGTCCCCCTTCTGCCGGTAGCCGACGAGCTGACCGTCGACGTAGAGCCGGCCGGCGTTGACCTTCTCCAGGTGGTTGATGCAGCGCAGGAAAGTCGACTTGCCCGAGCCCGAGGGGCCGACCAGGCAGAAGACCTCGCCCTGCCGGACCTCCAGGTTGATGCCCTTGAGCACCTCGACCAGGCCGAAGGACTTGTGGA
This sequence comes from Streptomyces sp. ACA25, assembly GCF_028200735.1. Classification (GTDB taxonomy): domain Bacteria; phylum Actinomycetota; class Actinomycetes; order Streptomycetales; family Streptomycetaceae; genus Streptomyces. Next base: position 56,742 of record NZ_JAQKPV010000004.1, on the reverse strand, counting down.
CCTGCTCGGCCTTCACCATCAGCCCGGCGGCGTCGCCCGGTCCGGACGCTTCGGTCGTCATACTGTCTTGCCTCCCACCCGGCTGGGCACCCGGAGCTGGCCGAGGTTCGTCCGGATCTTCTGCAGCGGTGTCGGCGGCAGCTCGCGCAGGTCGCCCTTGCTGTAGTTCCGCTCGAGGTAGTACTGGAAGACGCTGAAGACGGTGGTGAGCACCAGGTACCAGAAGGTCGCCACCATCAGCAGCTCCATCGAGGCCAGGGTGCGCGAGGAGATGTCCGTCGCGGCCCGCATGAGCTCGGGGAACTGGACCAGATAGGCCAGGGACGAGGTCTTCAGCATGTTGATGAACTCGTTGCCGGTCGGCGGGATGATGACCCGCATCGCCTGCGGCAGCACGATACGGCGCGTGGTCCTGCCGCTGCGCATGCCGAGCGCCTGGGCGGCCTCGGTCTGCCCGCGGTCCACCGACTGGATACCGGCCCGGCTGATCTCGGCCATGTAGGCGGCCTCGTTGAGGCCGAGGCCGAGGAGCGCCGCCATGAACGGCGTCATCACCGCGTGCATGTCGTTCTGGTAGAAGCCGATGTTGAACGTCGGGATGATCAGGGCCAGGTTGTACCAGAGCAGCAGCTGGACCAGGATCGGCGTGCCCCGGAAGAACCAGATGTACCCCCAGGCGACGCTGCGCATCACCGGGTTGGCCGACAGCCGCATCACGGCCAGCAGGGTGCCCAGCGTGACCCCGAGGATCATCCCGAGCACCGTGATGAGGAGCGTCCAGCCCGCGCCCCGCAGGACCGTCTCGTAGGTCAGGTAGTCGTTGACGACCTGCCACTGGATGTTCGCGGTGGCGAAGGCGTTGAACAACAGGCCGAGCAGGCCGAGCACGATGGCTGCGCTGATCCAGCGGCCGTAGTGCCGTACGGGGATGGCCCTGATGGCCTCCGGCGGGACGGCGGTGGGTGCTCCGCCCCCGGCGGCTCCGCCCCCGGCGCCCTCGCCGGATGCGGCGAGCGACGCCGGGCGGGGAGCCCTGTCGTGATCTTCGGACACGAGGTATTGACCTTTACTGGCTACGGTGAACGGGTCCGGGAAGGGTCACTCGCCCGCGTTGACGGTGGCCTCTTCGACAGCTCCGGTCTGCGCGTCCCACTTCTCCAGGACCTCGGCGTAGGAGCCGTCGTCGATGATCTGCTGGACGGCCTGCTGGAGGGCGTCCCGCAGCTCGTTGTTGTCCTTGGGGACCGCGATGCCGTAGGGCGCCGCGTCGATCTGCTCCCCGACGACCTCGAAGGCGTCGCCGCCGCCGGCGGTCAGGGCGTTGTACAGCGCCACCGGGTAGTCCGTGATGACGGCCGCGGCCCGGCCCTGCTGGAGCTCCCGCAGGGACTGCGAGTCCTGGTCGCCGGCCAGGATGGTCAGGTCTCCGCCGCACTCCTCGTTCTGCTGCTCGGCGAGGGCCTCGTTGGCGGTGCCGCGCTGGAGGGCGACGGTCATGCCGCACATGTCGGCGAGCGACTCGATGCCCTCGGGGTTCCCGTCCTGCACCAGGATCGCGGAGCCGGCCTGGAAGTAGTTGACGAAGTCGGCACCGCCCTCGGCGTCCTCGGTGGCACCCTGCTGGCGCTCGGCGGTGTCCGTCATGGCGGACATGATGATGTCCACCCGGCCGGAGTTCATGTTGGCGATGAGGTCGTCGAAGCTGCCGTTCTGGAACTCGAACTCGACGCCCAGTACCTCGCCCATGGCGGCGGCGATGTCCGGGTCGATCCCGTCGATCTCGTTGTCCTCGTTGATGAACTCGATCGGCGCGTAGTCGATGTCCGACCCGACGACGATCCGGCCGGCCTCCTGAATGTCCTCGGGCAGCTGGTCGTACAGCGGGGCTTCCGCGTCGGCGGCGGCGCCGCCGTTGTCGTTGCCGCCGTCGTCGGTGCCGCAGGCGCTCAGCAGCAGCGCACCAGCAGCGACGAGGGCTCCGGCTGTGGCCAGACGGGAGCGGCGAGGGGTGCGGGCAGTCATGTGCGGGGTCCTCCTGCGAACTGACGTGAGCGAGGGCTGGTGGCCGGGCACGCGTCGTCGGGCGCCACGACTCGGTCCAATGATGGGGGCATCCTGCCATCCGCACGCAGCGCCAAGTCCGGCCCTGACGTCAAGATCGGATAACGGACACTCCATACCGGTGTGCGGAAGTGTGTCACTTGTGGGTGCGGAGCATTGACGATCACCCCTGAGACATGTATCACGCCCTGTCGCCGTTCTCCTGCCGGAGGCGAGTCGCACACGACCTGATCTGCCGGTCCGAACCGAGGCGCGAGGCGGACAATGAGCGGCGGAGGAGCGTTCCGTGACCCCGCTGTCGCGGCCGTGTGAGGAAAATCCTCGTGCACGGGCCGTTCCATCGGGTAAAACGGACGGCTACACCCCTCACCCGGGGACCTGGGCGCGTGTGCGGCGCGTCCGGCGTCCGCATCCCCCTGGACGGCGGCCCATCCGCCGGGCAGGCAGCGGGCGTGGTGCCTGCCCGCTCCTGACCGGGGAGCGGCCACCCTCGAGACAGTGACGTATTAAAGGGGTCCACCAGTGGCATCGGAGATCATCAACCCAGACACAGAGCTGAGCGAAGCAGGGCTGGACCCGGCATTCGCGCTGCACCGGGGCGGCAAGATGGCCGTCCGGGCCACCGTGCCGGTGCGCGACAACGCCGACCTGTCCCTGGCCTACACCCCGGGTGTCGCCAAGGTGTGCGCCGCCATCGCCGCGCAGCCCGAGCTCGTCCACGACTACACCTGGCGGTCCCAGGTGGTCGCGGTGGTGACCGATGGCAGCGCGGTGCTGGGCCTGGGGGACATCGGCCCCGAGGCATCGCTCCCGGTGATGGAGGGCAAGGCGATCCTGTTCAAGCAGTTCGCCGGGGTGGACGCCGTGCCGATCGCCCTGGACTGCCGCGACCCCGACGAGCTGGTCGCGACGATCGCCCGGATGGCTCCCTCCTTCGGAGGGATCAACCTGGAGGACATCTCCGCCCCGCGCTGCTTCGAGATCGAGCGCAAGCTCCAGGAGCGGGTGGACATCCCGGTCTTCCACGACGACCAGCACGGCACCGCGGTGGTCACGCTCGCGGCCCTGCGGAACGCGGCCCGGCTCACCGGAAGGGAGCTCGGCGAGCTGCGGGCCGTCATCTCCGGGGCGGGCGCGGCCGGGGCGGCGATCGCCAGAATTCTGCTCGGCGCCGGGATCGGCGATGTGGCGGTCTGTGACCGCAAAGGTGTCGTGTCCGCGGAGCGGAGCGACCTCACGGACGTCAAGCGGGAACTCGCCGTGCTGACCAACAGGGCCGGGCTCACCGGTTCACTGGCGGATGCCCTGAGCGGCGCGGACGTCTTCATCGGGGTCAGCGGCGGTACGGTGCCCGAGGCGGCGGTGGCCCGGATGGCGCCGGGCTCGTTCATCTTCGCCATGGCGAACCCGGACCCGGAGATCCACCCCGAGGTGGCCCGCCGGTACGCCTCGGTGGTCGCCACCGGGCGCAGTGACTACCCGAACCAGATCAACAACGTGCTCGCCTTCCCCGGGATCTTCGCGGGAGCGCTCCAGGTCCGCGCCGCGCGGATCACCGAGGGCATGAAGCTGGCGGCGGCCGAGGCACTGGCCGCGGTGGTCGCGGACGAGCTGAGCCCCTCGCGGGTCATCCCGTCGCCGTTCGACGAGCGGGTGGCCCCGGCGGTCGCCGCCGCCGTGGCGGCGACCGCCCGCGCGGAGGGTGTCGCGCGGCGCTGAGCGGTTACCCCCCGTCCGGCCACTGCTGTGTGCGGCGCGGCAGCGCTCCGGACCCTGCACGCCGGGAGCGAAGGGGCGGGCCCGAGACCGAACGTAAGAGCCGATGGGCAATGCGACCCTTACTCAGTACAGTGCGGACCGGGACCGTGGAACGCTGCCGTGAGGATCGCCCGTGGAGTTGACGTATTACTCGGATTTCGCCGTGCGGCTGGTGAACACCGAGGAACCCGCACGTGGCGCGGACCGCCTGACCTCCGTGGAGGCGGTGCGGGAGCTGTTCGGTGCCGGCCGGCACGGCGCGCGCCGGGCCGGGGAGGCGGACGTCACCCGGCTGCGCGGCGTCCGGAACCGGCTCCGCGCGGTCTTCACCGCCGCCGCCGACGGTGACGAGGCGGGCGCCGTGGACCTGCTGAACGCGCTGCTGCTGGAGTACCCGGTAAGCCCGCAGATCTCCGGCCACGACCAGCTGGACGAGAAGGGGAAGCCCCGCTGGCATCTGCACCTGGCCGAGCACCCGTCCAGTGCCACCGCCGGTTACGCCGCGATCGCCTGCATGGGTCTGGCCTTTCAGCTCACGGACCTCGGCGTGGACCGGCTCGGCGTCTGCGAGGCGTTCCCCTGCCGCAACGCCTTCATCGACACCTCCACCAACCGCTCGAAGCGGTACTGCTCGGACCGGTGCGCGACGCGGGCGAACGTGGCCGCCTACCGGGCCCGCAAGCGGCGGGAGCGCGAGCTGAGCAGCCGGACCGCCGACGCCGGCCAGCCCAGCACCGACCTGACCACCGAGGGCTGAGTACGGCGCGGCGGACGGAGCCGGAGCAGCGCCCGCGCGAGCACCAGGCCGTCCGGTACCGCGCCGAACTCCCGGCTGTCGTGCCGGATCCGCGGGTTGTCCCCGCGCACCCACCAGCCTTCCGGCCGCCGTTCCACCGCCCGCTTCACGATCAGCAGATCCTGTTGCAGGGGGTGCCGGAGCAGCACCACCGACCCGGGGCGCACCCGGGCGCCGTACCGCACCAGCAGCCGGTCCCCGGGCCGCAGGGTGGGAAGCATGGAGTCGTTGTAGACCACGGCCAGCCCGATCGTCATGGGTCACGTTCTCCTCGTCCGTCCGTCCGGGGCAGGGGTCCCGGGCCGGTCCTTGGGGTGTGAGCGGGCCACGCGCGCAGGGCAGCCGGGAAATGGGCGGCCCCACGGAGTAACCTCGCACAGGAGAAGACGATCACGAGGAAGGACAGCTGCATGCTCTCCCGCCTGTTTGCCCCCACGGTGAAGGCCAGTGCCCACTGCGATCTCCCCTGCGGTGTGTACGACCCGGCCCAGGCCCGTATCGAGGCCGAGTCGGTCAAGGCCGTCCAGGAGAAGTACCAGGCGAACGAGGACCCGCACTTCCGGGCCCGCGCCACCGTCATCAAGGAGGAGCGCGCCGAGCTCGCCAAGCACCACGTCTCGGTGCTCTGGAGCGACTACTTCAAGCCTCCGCACTTCGAGAAGTACCCGGAGCTGCACCGGTTGGTGAACGAGACCCTCAAGGCCCTCAGTGCGGCCAAGGGGTCCACCGACCCGGCCACCGGGCAGAAGGCGCTGGACCACATCGCCCAGATTGACAAGATCTTCTGGGAGACCAAGAAGGGCTGACCCGGCCCTTCAGGTCCTCCGGTCCGCGGGCTCCCGGCCCGCCGGCCTGTGTCATGGCCGCACCCGGTCCCCGTTCCGCCCGTCCGAGGCGGGACGGCGGGCCGGGTGCGGTTGTCTGCGGCGGGCACTCGGAGCGGGCCGGACACGTTCTCCCGTCAGCGTCGCCCGGTGCGGGGCCGGTGGGGCTTCCGCCCCTCCTGCCCCCCCGCCCGGGTCGTGCATGATGTTTCGGCTCGTGTCCCCGCTGTCCCCCTGCTCGCGTCCCGCATGGAGGTTCTCCCGTGATCCGCTCCCCCCACCGCCTGGCTGCCGCTCTGCTCTGTCTCGGGCTGCTGACCGCGTGCGGCTCCGATTCCGGGGCCGACGAATCCTCCGCGTCCCCCGACGTGGAGCAGACCGCGGGGACCGAGGACCAGGCGTCGGCCGACGGGTCCCCTTCCGGGCTCCCCGGGCCCACAGCCGGAGCGACGAACACCGCCGCGACCCTGCACACCTCGGCCGGGGACATCGAGCTCACGCTGTATCCCGAACAGGCGCCGCTGACCGTGGCGAACTTCGTCGGTCTGGCCGACGGCTCGCTCGCCTGGGAAGGGCAGGAGGACGGTGAGCCGCTGTACGACGGAGTCATCTTCCACCGGGTCATCGACGGCTTCATGATCCAGGGCGGCGACCCGCTGGGCTCAGGCATGGGCGGCCCGGGTTACCAGTTCGAGGACGAGTTCGACCCGGAGCTGGACTTCGACGAGCCCTACGTGCTGGCGATGGTCAACTCCGGCCCGGGCACCAACGGCTCGCAGTTCTTCATCACTGTCGCGCCCACGCCGCACCTGCACGAGCTCCACACCATCTTCGGTGAGGTCGCCGACGACGCGAGCAAGGAGGTCGTCGACGCCATCGCCGCCACCGAGACCACCGGTGCGGACAAGCCGGTCGAGGACGTGGTCATCGAGTCGGTGACCGTGGCCCCCGCGGACTGACCGCCGGAGACTGCGGCAGCACGCTCCACCACTGCCCGGGAGGGGGGCGGGGCCACGGGCCCCGCCCGGTAATTTAGAGTTTGCGCAACCACGGAACTGGGGGCGCCCCCGGAGACGTCGGACTCGTCGGGACATCACGGGGCTGGAGCGGGGGCAAACGTGGCTGGTGCACACCGGACTCAGGCTGTGGGTGGCGGGCGACGCCGGAGAGCGGCCGAGCGACCCCGGTCCCGGGACGGCCGCCGCCGCCGGGTCCTGATATGGGTCACCGGCTCGGTGGCCCTGGTCCTGCTGCTCGCCGTGGGCGGCGCGGTCTGGGTGTACGAACGCCTCAGCGGCAACATCCAGTCGGCGGATTTCGACGACAAGGTCGGCGGGGACCGTCCGGACAAGCTCACCGGCGCCCGGACCATCCTGGTGCTCGGTTCGGACACCCGGGAGGGGTCGGGCGGCCAGTACGGCGGTACCGACGAGATGAACTCCGACACCATGATGCTCGTGCACGTCGCGGAGAACCGCGAGTGGGCGACCGTGGTCTCCATCCCCCGGGACTCCTGGGTGGAGATCCCTTCCTGCGAGCGCGGTGACGGCAGCACCTCGCAGCCGCACTACGCCAAGGTGAACTCCGCCTACGCCATCGGGGGCTTCACCGGTGACATCGGCAGTGCCGCCGCCTGCACCATCTGGACGCTGGAGCACAACACCGGCCTGCGCATCGACAACTTCATCTCGCTGGACTTCGTCGGCTTCCAGGGCATGGTCGACGCCCTCGGGGGCGTGGAGATGTGCCTGGACGAGCCGATCGATGACAAGAAGGCGCACGTCTCCCTGGAGGCCGGCTGCCAGTCGCTGAGCGGCGAGGAGGCGCTGGGGTTCGTCCGGGTCCGGTACAGCGTCGGGGACGGCAGCGACCTCGGCCGGATCGGACGGCAGCAGGAGTTCATGCAGGCACTGGCCGATCGCGCCCAGTCGAAGCTGACCAGCCCGAAGGCGCTCTTCGACTTCATGGACGCGATCACCAAGTCGCTGACCACCGACCCGGAGCTGGCCGGCCTGGGCCCGCTGCACGACCTCGCCGCCGAGCTCCAGGACATCCCCAAGGACCGGCTGACCTTCCTCACCGTGCCGAACTATCCGCGCGAGCTGGACGTCCCCGACGACACCGCCAACGTGGTGTGGGAGTACCCCGAGGCCGAGCTGCTGTTCACCGCGCTGGGCCGGGACGAGCAGGTCACCGAGGAGAGCCTGGAGGAGGCGGCCGCGCTGGTGCCCGACATCACCCCCGGCGAGGTCCGGGTCCGGGTGCTGAACGGTACCGGTGTCCCGGGGCAGGCGGCAGAAGTGAGTGAGCAGTTGCGCGCGGCAGGTTTCCAGGTGGTCGCCACGGGTAACGCGTACGGTCTCACCGGCACCACCGTCATCAGTTACCCGGACGGGCTCGGCCAGCACGCCGACGTCCTGGCCGGGCGGGTGCCCGGCGCCGCGACCGAGCAGGCCGAGGCGGAGACTCCCGGGGTGCTGACCCTGACCATCGGGAGCGACTTCCCCGGGGTGCGCTAGCGGCGCACCCCGGGTGGCCGGCCGTACCCGCAGCGGCCGGTCCGGCCCGGGGCTGCCCCAACAGCCCCGGGTGTCCTCCGGCCAGGGGGACGCGCGAGAGGAGTACCGGCCATGGGCGCGCACGCGGCTGTCCCCGGTGACAGGTCCATCCATCCGGTGACCTCACTTGCCGTCGGTGCCCTCGTCGGTGCCTACGCGGCGCTGCTCGACCGCGGCAGCGGCGCCTCTGCGGGCCGGACGCTCGTCCTCGGTCTGGTGACCTGTGCGGTGGTGGCCGCGGTGGGGATGCTGCTGGTACGGAGGCTTCCGCTGATGCCGCGGACCGGGCGGGCGCTGACGACCGGCGTGTCCGGCGGGCTGCTGATCGGCTACCTGAGCGGCCTCACCTCCGGTACCACCGTGGTGGGGGCGGTTTTCATCGGTGCGGTCTTCGGCGTGGTGGTGGGGACGGCCGGCTATCTGCTCCGCCGCCCGCAGAAAATGTGAGCGGCGGGCCCGGAACGGTCCGTAGGGTCGGTTCCCCCTGCCCCCGCGCTGCCGCCACCGGAAGGGCTTCATGAACGAGCCGGCCACCGAGTCCCGTCCCGCAGAGCCTGAGCGGGGCAGCACCCCGCGGGCGATGACCCTGCTCGTCGCCGCCGTCGTCGTGCACGATCTCTTCACCGACCGGGTGGTGCTGCTGCGTCGAGGACCGCAGGCCCGGTTCGGCCGGGGTCTGTGGGATCTCCCGGTGGGCAAGAACGATCCGGGAGAGCCGGTGACCCTGACCGCCGTCCGGGAGCTGCGGGAGGAGACCGGGCTGGTCGTCGCACAGGAGGACCTGCGGCTGGCGCATCTGGTGCACGCGGCGCACGGGGCCGAGGCCCCGGACGGGTTCCTGACCGTCGTCTTCGTGACCCACAGGTGGTCGGGGGAACTGGTCAACGCCGAGCCGGCGAAACACTCCGAGGTGTGCTGGGTAGGCACCGGCGAGATCCCGGAGGACGTGGTGCTCTCCACCGACCGGATGCTGGCCGCCGCCCTGGCGGGCCCCGCCTCGGTCAGCCTCCACGGCTGGTCCTGAGCGGTCCCGGCGGGAGCAGGCCGGCGTCCGCCGGTGTGGCCCCTCCCGGGAGGGGCCACACCGGCGGACGGTCCGCGGTCAGCCCTTGACCGCCCCGGACGTGAGACCGGCGGCCATCTTCTTCTGCACGATGAGGAAGAAGATGACGACGGGCAGTGCGATGAGCACCGAGGCCGCCATCAGCGAACCGAAGTTCGTGCCGCGCTGGGTGGTCATGCTCATCAGCCATACCGGGAGCGTCCAGCGCTCGTTGTCCTGCATCACGATGTACGCGAGCAGGTATTCGTTCCAGGTGTTGACCAGGGCGAACACCGAGGTGGCCGCGACGCCGGGGCCGATCAGCGGGAAGACCACCCGCCAGAAGGCGCCCATCCGGGTGCAGCCGTCCACCATGGCGGACTCCTCGAGCTCCTTGGGGATGTTGATGATGAACCCGCGGAGCATCCACACGCTGAACGGCAGCGCGGCGACCGTGTAGACGACGATCAGCGCCCAGAACTGGTTGAGTCCGCCCATCCGGTTGATCATGAGATAGAGCGGGATGATCATGGCGAGCGGCGGCAGCAGCTGCACCAGGATGAGCACCATCATCAGCGGGCGGCGCCCGTAGAACCGGAAGCGGCCGATGGCGAAGGCAGCGAGCAGGCCGAGGACCATGGCCGCTGCCACCGTGACGGAGGTGACGAGGAGACTGGTGCGGACCGAGGTCCAGAAGAAGTTCATGCTGACGGCCGCCTGGAAGCCCTCCAGGGTGAAGGAGGTCGGCCACAGCTTCTGATCGTAGGACCGGATCTCCCGGCCGGGGCGGAAGGCGCTGACCAGCATCCAGTAGACCGGGAAGGCCATCAGCACGAAGACGCCGAGCCCGCCGAGGTTGTACCAGAGCGTGGGCTTCTTCCGGTCCGGGCGCAGCTGCTGCCGGCCGTCGGGCGTGGTGGCGGGGGCGCTCACTCCACGTCTCCTCTCTTCATCAGCTGCCGCAGGTAGTACACGGCGACCCCGGCCAGCATGACCACGGTGATCAGCGCGACGGCGGTGCCCTGGCTGAACGACGCGCTCTGGAAGGCGAGGTTGTAGGAGTAGATGCCGAGCAGCTCGTACTGCGGCTCGACGTTGTTGCCACGCATCAGGAAGATCTGCAGGAAGACGTTGAAGTCCCAGATCACCGACAGGGTGGTCACCAGCAGGAGCACCGGCTTGATGACCGGGTAGACCACGTGGGTGAAGACGCCGAGGGACCCGGCGCCGTCCAGCCGGGCGGCCTCCTCCAGTTCACGGGGTACCTGGGTGAGCGCCGCGTAGAGGGTGACGGCGACGAACGGAATGGCTCCCCAGATCACCACCACCGCGACCACGGCGAAGCCCTGCCAGGTCTCCAGGAACCAGTTGTGACCACGGAAGTCCAGCCCTGGAACCTTGGTCAGCATGATGTTGACCAGGCCGTACTCGGAGTCGGACAGCCAGCGGAAGATGGAGGTGGCGACGACGATCGGCATGGCCCAGGCCATGATCAGGGCAACCGTGACGAGCATCCGGACCCACAGCGACATGCGCTGCATGAGCAGGGCGACGAGAATGCCGCCGCCCATCGTGAGGGTCACGCAGAACAGCATGAACAGCACGGTCTTGCCGGCGACGGTCCAGAAGTGGGCGTCGGAGAGCACATTGGTGAACTGCTCGGTGCCGACCCAGTCCGGGGCGTCCCCGGTCCACAGGTGCTTGCGGCGGTAGTCCTGGAAGGACATCACCACCGTGCGGTACAGGGGGTAGAAGTAGATGGCGGCGATGGCCAGCATCGCCGGCAGGATGAGCAGGTACGGCAGCATTCCGCCGCGGTGGCCTGAGTTGCGCTTCCAGGCCAGCGGGTTGTCCGGCCCGGCCGGGGGCGGGGTCCCCCCGGTGCCGGCCGGTTCTCTCTCCGCCTCCGGCTGGCGGTTCATGGTGGGAGCACTCACCTGTGCGAGCCCTTCGTTCGTCCCGGGATCCGGGGGTCCCCCGGGGGGCGGTGCGGATACGCGCGCCGTCCCCCGGGGAGGACACCGCCGGGATCAGACCTCGCTGTTGATCAGCTTGTTGATCTGCTCGTCGGCCTCGGCCGTGGCCTCCTCGACCGGGGTGCCGCGGAGCACGTCGAGCAGCATGTTCTGCAGAACTCCCTGCTGCTCGATCATCGACCAGCCGGGGGCGATGGGGGTGAACCAGGCGTCCGGGACGGCGTGGGCCATCGGCGCGGTGACCGGGTTGTCCTTCAGCGGCTCGAGCTGCTTGGTGTTGTTCGGCAGGGTGTCCTTGCTCGCCAGTACCTCCATGGACTCCTCGGAGGTGAACATCGCGATCCACTCGGCGGCGAGGTCCTTGACGTCGGACTTCTCGATGATCGCCAGGTCGGAGCCGCCGATGAAGGACGGCAGGGGCTCACCGTTGGGGCCGGGCATGCCGGCGACCTGGATCACGCCGTCGAGGTCCTCGTTGCCTTCCTCGCCGTGCACGACCACGCCGGCCTCCCAGCCGTTGCCGTAGATCAGCGCGGACTTCTCCTGGGCCATGGCGAGGGCGTGGTCCTCCTCGTCCTTGGTCTGGTCGCCGCGGTTCCACTCCTTGACCAGGTCGACGTAGTGCTCGATGCCGGCCTGCGCCTCGGGCGTGCTGAGCGTGGCCTCCCATTCCCCGGAGTCCTCGTTGTATTCGGCGATCCGGCCGCCGTAGCCGGCGACGTAGGACATCGCGGCGTGCCAGTTGCGGCCCGCCAGGTACATGGGCGAGTACGCCTGGTCCTGGCCGTACTCCTCGTCCAGCGCGGCCAGTGCGTCCAGCAGTTCGTCCTCGGTGGCGGGGAACTCGGCGGAGCCGGTCACCTCTTCGAACATGTCGGCGTTGTAGACCGCGACGCGGGAGCCCGCGTAGTACGGCACGCAGTACATGGCGCCCTCGGCGGTGCAGGTGTCGACGAGGCCGCCGATCCAGGTGTCGCTGTTGTCGTAGTCCGCCGGGTCGATCTCGGCCAGCGCCCCGTTGAGGATGTACGTCATGGTCTCGGTGTTGCCGAGCTCCACCACGTCCGGGTACTCGGAGCCGCCGAGTGCCGCGTCCAGCTTGGTGGTCTTGTCACCCCACTGCTGGTACTGCACGTTGACGTCGACGTTCGGATACGTCTCGTTGAACTGCCCGTTGACCTGCTCGACGAGCTCGGGCCAGGTGCTGTCCGCCTCGCCCATCAGCCAGACGGTGAGGGTCTCGTTGCGGTCCTCGGGCGCCGCGTCCGATGCGGCGCTGCCGCCGTCGTCCGATCCGCAGGCCGCGACGCCCAACAGGGCCACGACGCCGATGGCCGCTATGAGTGTGCGATTCATTTCGTCCTCCTCGGAAATGCCAGAAGCCCCTGCCCACCGGCGCGGACTCCCCTCCGGACCGCGCAGCATGCTTCCGGCATGACGGGCCTTGGGCTGGACCTGACCTTTAGTGGTTTAGACCAGGAGCTCCGAAGCTTGGCCTAGACCTCTCAGCGCGTCAACGGGCCGGATGGCCATAGGTCCCGTCCGTTACCGGACCGACACGTGCACCACCGTGCTCCCTGCTCTCCCCGCGCCACCCCGCGCGCACCGCCGGGACTTACGATGACCGGGGCCGTACGCGGCTCCTGAAGCCCGGGGAGAGAGAGCATGAGGTTCGAGGTCTTCGGTCCGGTCGAGCTGCGGGACGGCTCCGGGCCGCTGTCCGGCCGCCTGCAGCGCACGCTGCTGGCGATGCTGCTGATCCACGCGAACCGGCCGGTCCCGGTGGACACTCTCACCGAGGCGCTGTGGCACGGCGAGGCACACGCCCGCAGTGCCGCGAAGCTCCAGTTGCATGTGCACCGGCTTCGCCGGCTCCTCGACATCCCCGACCGGCTGTCCTTCGGTCAGGGCGGCTACCGGCTGCGGGTGCTCCCCGAGGAGCTCGACTCCGCCCGCTTCGAGCTGCTCACCGACGAGGCGCTGGAGCAGTCCGCCCAGGACCCTCTGCGATGTGCCCGGCTGCTGCGCACCGCACTGGATCTGTGGCAGGGCCGGCCCTACGAAGGGCTGGACATCCCGGAGCTCGCCGACGAGGCGCGACGGCTCGCGGACCGCCGGCTGACCGCCGTCGAGGAGCTGTACTTCGCCGAGCTGGTCTGCGGACGACATACCGCGGTCATACCCGAACTCACCGGCCTGGTGCGGGAGAATCCGCTCCGCGAACGCCTGCACAGCCTGCTGATGACCGCACTGCACCGGGCCGGCAGGCAGGCCGAAGCACTGGACGTCTACCGGTCCGCACGCCGCACCCTCGTCAAGGAGCTGGGCCTGGAGCCGGGCCCCGAACTGCGGTCCGTGGAAGCGCAGGTACTGGCCGGGGAGCCGGTCACCTTCGCCGCACCCCGCTCACAGCCCCCCGTTCCGGCCCAGCTTCCGCACCTGGCGCGCAGCTTCGTCGGGCGGGCCGCGGAGCTCGCCGGCCTCAGCAGGCTGCTCACCGAAGGTGAGGACGGCGGGAGCGCCGCCCCGCTCGCGATCCTCGCCGGCACCGCCGGGGTCGGCAAGACCGCCCTCGCGGTCCGCTGGGCCCACCGCGTCCGCGAACAGTTCCCCGACGGCCAGCTCTACGTCGACCTGCACGGGTACAGCCCCGGCCGGCCGGTCTCCCCGGAGGACGCCCTGGACGGGTTCCTGCGCGCGCTCGGAGTGGAGGGCACCGCCGTCCCGGAGTCACCGGCGGAGCGGGCGGCCCAGTTCCGGACCCTGGTGGACCGCCGCAGGCTGCTCGTGGTGCTCGACAACGCCTGCTCCGCCGAACAGGTCCGGCCGTTGCTGCCGGGCACCTCCTCCTGCTTCGTGCTGATCACCAGCCGGTCGGCACTGACCGGGCTGACCGCCCGGGAGGGCGCCTACCGAGTCGACCTCGACCGGCTCCCGGTGCACGAGGCACAGGACCTGCTGCGTGAGCTGCTCGGCAGCAGAGTGGACGCCGAGCCGGGAGCCGCCGCCCAGTTGATACAGCGGTGCGCGCGGCTGCCGCTCGCCCTGCGCATCGCGGCCGAACTCATCCGGGAACGCTCCGCCCGCCGGATAGGGGACCTGGTCCGGGAACTCGCCGATGAGCAGGAGCGGCTGGACCTGCTGGACGCGGGTGACGACCCGCACGCCTCCGTGCGCACCGTGTTCTCCTGGTCCTACCACCAGCTTCCCGAGGCCAGCGCCCGGCTGTTCCGGCTGTGCGGCCTGCACCCCGGCCAGGACATGGACACCCATGCCCTGGCCGCGCTGGCGGGCACCGGCCCGGGCAGCACCCGGCGTGCCCTCGACCAGCTGGTACGGGCCAGCCTCATCGACGCCTCCCCCGACACCCACCTGCACATGCACGATCTCCTGGGCGCCTATGCGGCCGAGCTCGCCGCCGCCGAGGACCCCGAGGAACACCGGCGGGCCGCCCTGACCAGGCTCTTCGGCCACTATGTGCACACCGCGGCGGCCGCGATGGACCTGGTGTGGCCGCCCGAGGGCCGGGCCCCCCTCCGTACCCCACCGCCTGCCGTCCCGACGCCGGTGTTCCCCGCCTACGAGGACGCGCTGAGCTGGCTGGACACCGAACGGGGCAACCTGGTCAGCAGCGCCGTGCACGCCCGCTTCCACGGCTGGCCGGACGTCACCGTCGATGTGGCCGACGTGCTCTTCCGCTACCTCGACAACCGTGGGCACTACGACGACGCCCTCACCCTGCACACCCATGCGCTGAGCGCCGCCCGGCTCCGGCAGGACCGCACGGCCGAGGCCGGCGCGGCCCGGCACCTGGGCGTGGTGCACGCCAGGCTGGGCCATCTCGGCCCGGCACACCAGCACATGCACCATGCCTACACGCAGTACCAGGACTCCGGCGGCGACTCCTGGGCACCGCTGCAACTGAAGAACCTCGGTGCCGTGTGCACCCTGCTCGGCCGCTACCCGGAGGCGATCGGCTACTTCGAGCAGGCACTCGCCCTCTGCCCCGGAAACACCGGGTCCGAGCTGACCACCCGCGCGGGGGCCCTCAACGACCTCAGCCAGGTCCACATCCACCTCGGGCAGTACGAGGAGGCGCTGGCCCTGGCCCGCGAGGCACTCGCCCTCGCCCATCAGCTCGGCCTGCCGGCCCGGGAGGCCCTCGCCCGGCTGCGGCTCGGCGCGGTCCACGAGCGGCTCGGCGACTACCCGCAGGCGCACCACTGCCTCGCCGGCGCGCTCACCCTCGCCGAGGAGACCGGCAGCCGGCTCGTCAAGGCCCGCTGTCATCCGCTGGGGCACGTGCTGTGGCAGCTGGGCCGGCCCGAGGACGCGCTCGCCTGTGTCCGGCGCTGTGTCCGGGTGGCGAGAGGATCCGGGGACAAACCGGCGCAGACCAGTGCGCTGAACGCGCTGGGCCGGCTCCAGCTGCTGGGCGAACGGCCCGACCAGGCGCTGGGCCACCACGCGGAAGCTCTCGCGACCGCCCGGGGCACCGGGGAACGGTACGAGGAGGCCCAGGCGCACGCCGGTCTCGGTGCCGCCCACAGCGCACTCGGTGACGGGCCGACGGCGCGCGAGCACCGGCTCGCGGCCCTGGCCCTGCACCGGGCGCTGGGCACCCCCGAGGCACGGACCGACGCACGCCCGCACTCCCCCGCCACCGTTCCGGCCACTTCCCCCCGGTCCCCCCGAGCGGCCGGAACGGCCGGCCTGGCATCGGCCGGGCAGTGAGCCCTCCCCCGTGCGGCTCCCTGCCCGACTCGATGAACACATCCTGCGCACCGCCTCTTTCACCGCACTTTCACCGCCCGGCAAACCGTGCAGGCGACCGTGCGGGAGGTGCGGGCAGGCTTCCGGGTCACTGCCCGGGGCCCTCGGCGGAACAGCCGCCCGGAGACGCACAATGAACGGTGTGCAGCCCTCCCGGCCCCCCTTCATCCCCGGCGCCCCCGTCCCTCCCGACGCCGCCCCGGACGGTCCCGCAGCCCTCGCGCCGCGGCCGCCGTCCCCCTTGCAGGAAGTGAACGATCCGCGCTTCGCCCGGCGCGGTCTGCGGCTGCTGCTGAAGCGGGACGACCTGCTGCATCCGGAGCTCGTCGGCAACAAGTGGCGCAAGCTCGCCCCGAACCTGCGGGTGGCGTGGGAGAGCGGACACCGCACGGTGCTGACATTCGGCGGGGCGTACTCCAACCACCTGCGCGCCACAGCGGCGGCCGGGCGCCTGCTGGGTCTGGGCACCGTGGGCATCGTGCGGGGCGAGGAGCTCGCCGGCCGGCCGCTCAACCCCTCCCTCGCCCGCTGTGCCGCGGACGGCATGCGGCTGCACTTCGTCACGCGCGCGGACTACCGGGCCTACCGGGACCCCGAGCGGGCCGGGGAGCTGAGCACCCGGTTCGGGGACTGCTTCACCGTGCCCGAGGGCGGCAGCAACGCGGCGGCCGTGCAGGGCTGCGCCGAGCTGGGCCGGGAGCTGGCCGAGGCGGCCGAGCGGCCGGACGTGGTGGCCGTGGCCTGCGGCACCGGCGGCACCCTGGCCGGCCTCGCGGCAGGTCTCGGCAGCGGCCGGACGGCCCTCGGTGTCCCCGTCGTCCGGGGCGGCTTCCTGGCGGACGAGGTCCGCAGGCTGCAGGGCGCCGCCTTCGGCGGCCCGCGTGGCGAGTGGTGGCTGGCGGAGGGCTTCGACCACGGAGGGTACGCCCGGGTGCCCGCCCCGCTCGCCGGGTTCGCCGCGGACTTCTCCGCCCGGCACCGGCTGCCGGTTCTGGACACCGTGCACGTCGCCAAGATGCTGTACGCCCTCACCGAGCTGGCCGGCCACGGGACATTCGAGGAGGGCACGGTGCTCGCCGCGGTGATCACCGGCTGAGCGGGCCGGCCCCGTCAACAACCCTTTGCTCAACTCCCCTGTGAGCCGCCAAAGATGATGATTTCACACCCGCAACGTTCTGCATTGGATGCACTACCATGAGTGATTGGGCGACAGTGGGCCCCGGATCGCGGTAGCGTCACTGGGCGAACGAACAGCGCCGCGGGTGCGCCGGGCGGGAATGCAGGAATATCCCGCGGTACCCATGAGCGTTGATTCAGGGTGAGTCACTGTGGAGGTGAGGGTGTCCGTGATCCCAGGTGAAGCAGGATCGCAGGACTTCGTGGAAGTCCGGCTGCCCGCGGCTGGCGCTTATCTGTCCGTGCTGCGGACAGCGACCGCCGGGCTCGCGGCCCGGCTGGACTTCACTCTCGACGAGATCGAGGACCTGCGCATCGCGGTCGACGAGGCATGCGCGATCCTGCTCCAGCAGGCGATCCCGGGGAGCACACTCGACTGCGTGTTCACCCTGATCCAGGACGCGCTGCGGGTGACGGTCTCGGCTCCGACCACCGAAGGCAATGCCCCCGAGCGGGACACCTTCGCCTGGACGGTCCTGACCGCGCTGGCCGGCGAAGTCGAGTCGACCGTGGGCGAGGACCGGACAGTCAGTATCAGCCTGCACAAGAAGCGCGGCACCGGACCCGGAGCGTTGTGAACGACACGCCCGGGCCGCCGGAGGACAAGAGGGCCGATGTGAACGCCGAGGTGAACAACGTGGAGCGGGTCGTGCCTGCCGGCACCGGGCAGGTGTCCGCCGTCACCGTCCCGGAGCAGTCAACTGCCGCGCACGCGCGGGTGACGCCCGACCCCCGGGACCGGAACGCGGCACGAGAGCTCTTCATCGAGCTGCGCACGCTTCCCGAGGGCAGCCCGGAGCGGGCCGAGCTGCGCAACAGCCTGGTGCGGATGCACCTGCCGCTGGTGGAGCACCTCGCCCGCCGGTTCCGCAATCGGGGCGAGCCGCTGGACGACCTGACCCAGGTGGCCACGATCGGGCTGATCAAGTCCGTGGACCGCTTCGACCCGGATCGTGGAGTGGAGTTCTCCACCTACGCGACACCGACCGTGGTCGGTGAGATCAAACGTCACTTCCGGGACAAGGGCTGGGCGGTGCGGGTTCCCCGGCGGCTCCAGGAGCTGCGGCTGTCGCTGAGCACGGCGACCGCCGAGCTCTCCCAGCAGCACGGCCGGGCACCGACCGTGCACGAGCTGGCCGAACGGCTGAGCATCTCCGACGAGGACGTCCTGGAAGGGCTGGAGTCGGCAAACGCCTACAGCACCCTCTCCCTGGACGTCCCGGACACCGACGAGGAGTCCCCGGCGGTCGCGGACACGCTCGGAGCCGAGGACGACGCCCTGGCGGGCGTGGAGTACCGCGAATCGCTCAAACCGCTCCTGGAGGAGCTGCCGCCGCGGGAGAAGAAAATCCTGCTGCTGCGGTTCTTCGGGAACATGACCCAGTCGCAGATCGCCCAGGAGGTCGGCATCTCCCAGATGCACGTCTCCCGGCTTCTCGCGCGGACGCTGGCCCAGCTGCGCGACCGTCTGCTCGTGGAGGAGTGACGCGCCGCCCGGGGGTCTCCCCGGGTGACGCGTCCCCGGGGCCGGTCTCCTGCCCCGGGGCCGGCCTCAGCGGTGCGGGGGGACGACTCCGAGTGCCGCGGCCGCCACCGGGTTCATCAGGCAGCCGAGCACCACTACGGCCAGCAGCGCCAGGACCACCGCGGAGGCCGTCCACAGGCCACCGATCTGGAACATGTGCCAGCTCGCCGGCAGAGCCAGGACCTGAGTGATCACCGCGGGCCCGCGGCTCCAGCGGCGGAGGCGCCACAGCCCGTGACCGGCAAGCAGGGGGAGCACGGACAGGACGAGCACCGTGACCGCGCCGGTGGCGGCCTGCAGCACACCGTCCGGCTCCCCGACGGCCAGGAGCACCAGCATGGCCACCCCGAGACCGGCGATCACCACACCCTCCAGGCCGGTCAGCAGGGCGGCCACCGCAACGCCCCGGGGCCGCACGGTTACGCTCGGCCGGTCATCGGGGGCGGGGTTGTCACTCACCCGGTCAGGGTATATCCCAAGGTTCGGGCCCTCGGCGCTCGCCCGCCGCTCTCATGGGTAACCTGCACACCATGCGCGCACTCCTCGTGGTCAACCCGGTCGCCACCACTACGAGCGCGCGCACCCGTGACGTGCTGACCCACGCCCTGGCCAATGATCTCGAGCTGGAGGTGGCGGTCACCGAGTGCCGCGGCCATGCCCGGCAGCTCGCCCGGCAGGCGGTGGAGCAGGGATCCGTCGAGGTGGTGATCGCCCTCGGTGGTGACGGCACGGTCAACGAGGTCGTCAACGGACTGCTGCACCACGGGCCCGGTCCGGACCGGCTGCCCCGGCTGGCAGTGCTGCCGGGCGGCTCCACCAATGTGTTCGCCCGGGCCCTCGGGCTGCCGAACGACGCGGTGGAGGCGACCGGAGCCCTCCTGGACGCCCTGCACCTGCGCCGGGACCGGACCATCGGGCTGGGCCTGGCCGCCGGCACCCCCGGCACCGCCGACGCCGAAGTCCCCCGGCGGTGGTTCACCTTCTGCGCCGGTTTCGGTTTCGACGCGGGCGTGGTGGGCCTGGTGGAGCAGCAGCGGGAGAGCGGGAAGCGTTCCACACACGCGTTGTATCTGCGGCAGGCACTGCGGCAGTTCGTCCGTGACCCGCGCCGCACACACGGCTCGATCACCCTGGAACGTCCCGGCGAGGAGCCCGTCGAACATCTGGTGCTGTCGATAGTGTGCAACACCGCGCCGTGGACCTACCTGGGGAGCCGGCCGGTGTACGCGGCACCCGGCGCGAGCTTCGACACCGCCCTTGACGTGCTCGCTCTCTCCCGGCTGTCGTCCGCCGCCCTCACCCGGTACGGCACGCAGCTCCTGCGTTCCACGCCGGAACGCGGCCCGCACGGCAAGCATGTGTCCGCCCTGCATGACGTGACTCACTTCACCTTGCATTCCCAGGTGCCGCTGCCGTTTCAGCTGGATGGCGACCACCTTGGACTGCGTTCGAGCGTGAACTTCACAGGCGTTCGCCGTGCACTGCGTGTGATTGTGTGAGTGGAAGGTTCAAAACTCCTTCCACTCGAACGTTTACGCCAGTCCTTACCCACGGGAATGACGGCTGTGAGCTAGGCGACACCAAGGAATCAAAAAAAACTTCACGGAAGGGGTTGTATCCGTAGCCGAGGTTTGCGAGTCTCTAGGTGGTGATCGGGACGGCCGTTGCACGGCCCCCTGGAGAGCCCGAACCCCCTTCCCTTTCCTGGGACCACAATCAGTCTTCCTCTTCGCGGTACACGAGTGACGACTCTTGTCTTGTGGGGGGATTCGTGAAAGCGTTCACATTCACAAGCTAACGCAACTGCAACCTGCAGGAGATGGAGCAGACATGGACTGGCGTCACAACGCCGTTTGCCGCGAGGAAGACCCCGAGCTCTTCTTCCCCATCGGCAACACCGGTCCTGCGCTGCTGCAGATCGAGGAAGCCAAGGCAGTCTGCCGCCGCTGCCCCGTCATGGAGCAGTGCCTGCAGTGGGCCCTGGAGTCCGGCCAGGACTCCGGTGTCTGGGGTGGGATGAGCGAGGACGAGCGCCGCGCGATGAAGCGCCGTGCCGCCCGCAACAGGGCCCGCAAGACCACCGCCTGACACCACGCTCGGCCCCACGCCGCTCGTTGCCCCCGAGCCGCAGCACGCAGCACCCGCATCACATACGAACATTCGTACGCGACACCGTCATACGCAGCAGACGCCGAGCCCCGGCCCGCAGACTTCCGTCAACGCGGTCCGGGGCTCGGCGCTGTGCGTGCACGGCGCCACGGCCCGCGAGGCTAACGCTTCGCCGGGCCGAGCGGGAGATCGAGCTCCACCGAGGTGCCGCGACCGGCCGCGGGAACCATGGTGAACGTGCCTCCGAGCTCTCCCTCGACGAGGGTCCGCACGATCTGCAGGCCGAGGTTTCCGGCCTTCTGCGGGTCGAAGCCCTCGGGCAGCCCTTGTCCGTCGTCCCGCACGGTGACCAGCAGCCGCCCGTCCTGCCGGCCCCCCGGCTCGCCCCGGACCGTCCTCGCACTCACCTCGACCGTCCCGTGCTCACCGGGACCGAAGGCGTGCTCCAGGGCGTTCTGCAGGATCTCGCTGAGCACCATCGACAGCGGGGTGGCGGTCTCCGCCTCCAGGATGCCGAACCGCCCGGTTCTACGGGCCGTCACCCGGCCGTCCGGGGACAGCTCGGCGACCATGGACAGCACCCGGTCCGCGATCTCGTCGAACTGCACCCGCTCGTCCAGGTTCTGAGACAGCGTCTCGTGCACGATCGCGATCGACCCGACCCGGCGGACCGCCTCGTCCAGGGCCGCCTTCGCGCTGCCGCCGCCGCCCGGCACACCCGGTCCGTCCGCCGCGATGCGACGGGCCTGGAGCCGCAACAGTGCTGCCACTGTCTGCAGGTTGTTCTTCACCCGGTGATGAATCTCCCGGATGGTGGCGTCCTTCGTCATCAGTTCCCGCTCGCGGCGGCGCAGCTCGGTGACGTCCCTCAGCAGTATCAGTGAACCGATCCGCTCACCCTTCGGTTTGAGCGGAATGGCACGCAACTGGACCACGCAGTCGTTGCCCTCGATCTCGGCCTCCCGGGGCGCCCAGCCGCTGGCGAGCTTGACCAGCGACTCGTCGACGGGCCCGCGGGTGGGTGCCAGCTCGGCGGTTGCCGGCCCGAGCGGTAGCCCGACCAGGTCCGTGGCGAGCCCCAGCCGGTGGTACGCGGAGAGGGCGTTGGGGCTCGCGTACTGCACCAGCCCTTCGGCGTCCAGCCGGATGAAGCCGTCACCGACCCGCGGGGCACGGTCGGTTCCGATCTGCTGGCCGGGGTAGGGAAAGGATCCCGCGGCGATCATCTGGGCCAGATCCGAAGCGCTCTGCAGGTAGGTGAGCTCCAGCCGGCTCGGCGTCCGCACGGTGAGCAGGTTGGTGTTCCGGGCGATGACGCCGAGCACCCGGCCCTCGTGCCGCACCGGAATCGACTCCACCCGGACCGGCACCTCTTCGCGCCATTCCGGGTCACCCTCGCGTACGATCCGCCCCTCGTCGAGCGCAGCGTCGAGCAGGGGCCGCCGCCCTCGCGGGACGAGATGGCCGACCATGTCGTTCTGGTAGGAGGTCGGGCCGGTGTTGGGGCGCATCTGAGCGACCGAGACGTACCGCGTGCCGTCCCTGGTGGGGAGCCACAGAACCAGGTCGGCGAAGGACAGGTCCGAGAGCAGCTGCCACTCCGAGACCAGCAGGTGGAGCCACTCGAGGTCGTTCTCCCCGAGGTCGGTGTGCTGGCGGACGAGATCGTTCATGGAGGGCACGGGCCGAGCCTACCGGCGCGGGTCACCGGGGGGCGCGGCCGGACCTGCGGCCCGGCGGCTCCGGGCCGGCCCGGAGTACTGGGCGGTACCTCGGCCGCCCTCAAGTAACGACGCCTGTTCTCACGTTCCGGGACTTTTCGCAGTGAGTGCCTTCAGAGCATGGACACGGGCGAGTGCCCCGGTTCACAATGGTGGACGCGTCATCTCAGTTCTTCTGCTCTCCCCGCACAGGAGGGCAGAACGAGGCCCGAGACGCTTTCTGCCCTGACTGCAGCCTCGGGCCCGCGGTCGCTCCGGGCTGCGGTGCCGGCAGGGCTGAGGGTCCCTCGTCGGCGCCGCGGCCCGCGGGTGTCCGCCCCTCCCGCCACGGCGCCGCCCCGCTGTCCCACCCGTGCCGCTCGGAGGTCAGTGGGTCTCGGTGACCTTCGCCAGGGAGCGCGGGGCGTCCGGGTCCTGACCACGGGCCATGGTGACCTCGTAGGCCAGCAGCTGCAGCGGCAGGATCTCCAGGATCGTCTGCAGCTCCTCGGGAACGCCGGACACGGGAAGCACGAAGCCCGCAGAGGCCTGCTCCACCTGGGCGCGCGGCCCCACCACGACAAGGTCGGCGCCCCGGTCCCGGAGCCGGTCGAGCACCGGTTGCAGGGCCTTGCCACCCCGGCCGTCGGTGACGACGGCGATCACCGGGGAGACGTTGTCCACCATGGCCAGCGGCCCGTGCAGCAGGTCCGCACCGGAGTAGGAGAGAGCCGGGATGTAGCTGGTCTCCATGAGCTTCAGCGCGGCCTCCTTCGCTGTCGGGTAGCCGTAGCCGCGCGAGGTGAGGACCATCCGCTCCGCAAACCGGTACCGGCCCGCCAGGGTGCGCACTTCGTCCTGCCGGGCAAGGATCTGCCCGGCCAGGTCCGGGAGCTCCCGGGCCGCCTCGGCGCCGTTCCGGCCCCGGAGCCCCTCGACGAACAGGTACAGGGCGAGCAGCGAGGCAGTGTAGGTCTTGGTGGCGGGCAGAGCCTTCTCCGGACCGGCCAGTATGTCGATGTGGAACTCGCTGGCCGAGGCCAGTGCGGAGCCGGGGTTGTTCGTCACCGCCAGGGTGATCGCACCGGCCGCGCGGGCGGCCCGGGCGGAGGCGACGAGGTCCGGTGAGCCCCCCGACTGGCTGACCGTGATGACCAGGACATCGGTGAGGTCCGGCTTGGCCCCGTACGCGGTGGTCGTCGACATCGAGGTGAGCCCGCAGGGCTTGCCCAGCAGGATCTCCAGCAGGTACTTCGCGTACAGCGCCGCGTTGTCCGACGTGCCGCGCGCGGTGAGAAGCACGAACCGCGGGTTCCGTGCGGCGATCCGGTCGGCGACCGCGCGGATCCTCGGTGCGCCTTCGTCGAGCAGGCGGCGCAGCACCGCGGGCTGTTCGGCCATTTCGCCGGCCATGATCCGGCCCGGGGTGGCGGCTGCGGTGTCGGGCATGCTGGTTCCTCCAGGAGCTGGGGTTCTTGGGGGTGCTCGGGCGACGCGGACGCCGGGCCCGGGCACCCCCGGTAGGGCCGGAGCGGGAGCCGGATACTCAGACCGGCCGGCTGCCGGCGATCACTTCGGCGGCGGCCCGCCCGCAGACCCGGGCGGCGCCGTGGGTCGCGATGTGCAGCAGGCCGGTGGGCGGCGCCTGCGGGACTCCCATCTCGACCACGACGGTCTCCGGCCTGGCATCGAGCAGGGCGTCCAGGACGCCGGCCATCCACGGGTGCCGGTGCACGTCGCGCACCACGGCGACGATGCGGCGGCCGTCGGCAGCCGCGAGCACGTCGGCGACCAGGCCCGCGGCCCCCCCGCGCTCGGTTTGCTCCCGGGTGTGGCTGCCGGTCCGGGTGCCGGGGAGCAGCGTCCGAAGCTCCGCGGCGACGCCCCAGGGGGTCTCGGAACCGACCGCGATGTTCGCCACCGGGGTGAGGGCGGCGACGTAGGGCGCGTCTGTCAGCGGCCGGTAGGGGGCGGCGCCGTCCGCGGCCGTGACCCGCAGTGCGCGGCGGGCCGCGGCCAGGCCGATGTCACCGTCCGCGCCGGGAAGGCCGCCGGGCGCGCCCGCGGGGCCGGCCCCGGCGGCCCAGCGGCCGAGGGCGCGGACCCGTTCGGCGGCGTCGTGCAGCCGCTCCTCGGCCAGTTCCCCGCCGTGCACCGCGCGCACCAGGCTGTCCCGCAGCCGCAGCACCTCCGCCTCGTCGGAAGGGCTGCCGCCCACGCAGAGGGCATCGGCCCCCGCGGCGATCGCCAGCACGCACCCGCGGTCCAGGCCGTGGGCCGCGGCGATGGCGTCCATCTCCATGCCGTCGGTGAAGATGAGCCCGTCGAAGCCCAGGCCGCCCTCGGCGGCCGGGGCGCGCAGCAGGCCGTTGAGCACCGCAGGGCTGAGGGTGCCCGGCAGACCGGGGTCGAGGGCCGGCAGCAGGATGTGCGCGCTCATCACACAACGGGTGCCGGCGGCCACCGCGGCCCGGAAGGGCACCAGCTCACGGGCGTGCAGGGTGGCAAGGTCGGTTTCTATCCGGGGCAGGGCGTGGTGCGAGTCGACATTGGTGTCCCCGTGCCCGGGGAAGTGCTTGACGCAGGCGGCTACACCGGCGGACTGCAGGCCCTCGACGTAGGCCACGGTGTGCCGGGCCACGAGGTGCGGGTCGTCCCCGAACGAGCGGACCCCGATCACCGGGTTGTCGGGGTTGGAGTTGACGTCCGCCGAGGGTGCCCAGTTGAGGTTGACGCCGCAGGCGGCGAGCCGGCGGCCCATTTCCGCGGCCACCGCCCTGGTCAGCTCCGGATCGTCGACGCTGCCGAGCGCGTGGTTGCCGGGGAAGGACGAGCCGCCATGCACCTCCAGGCGGGTGACGTCGCCGCCTTCCTCATCCGTGGAGATCAGCACCTCGGGGTTGGCCTTGCGCAGCTGTCCGGTGAGGTGGGCCAGTTGTCCGGCCGACACCACGTTCCGGCCGAAGATCCCGACGCCTGTCATGCCGTGCTCCAGCCGCCGCAGCAGCCAGTCCGGGGCGGTCGTGCCGGAGAACGCCGGTTGCAGGACGGCCAGCGCGTCCCGGGCGAGGGGGTCGGTGTCGCGTACCGGGGTGGTCATGAGTGCGTGCTATCCCTTCACGGCCCCGGCGGACATGCCCCCGGTGACCCGTCGCTGGAGAATGAGGAAGAGGACGAGCACCGGGATGGTCACCAGCGAGGAAGCCGCCATGGTGGCACCCCAGTCGTTCCCGAACTGCTCCTGGAACGAGGCCAGCCACAACGGCAGGGTCTTGGCCTCCGGTGACTTGTTGAGCACCAGCACCATGGCGAACTCGTTCCACGCCAGGATGAATCCGAAGATCGAGGTGGCCATGAGCCCCGGGGCGAGCAGGGGGAAGATCACCCGGAAGAACGCCTGGGTGCGGGTGCATCCGTCGATCATGGCGGATTCCTCCAGCTCCTTCGGCACGGCCGCGATGAATCCGCGCAGCGTCCAGATGGTGAAGGGCAGAGCCATCACGAAGTAGATGAGTGTCAGGGTCAGGAGGCTGTTGAGCATCTCCAGGTCCCGGGCGTTCAGGTACATGACGATGAGCAGCACCTCCCACGGGGCCATCTGCGCCATCATCACGACCAGGACCATGCCCCGCCGCCCGCGGAACCGCATCCGGGCAAGCGCGAAACTCGCCAGCATGGCGACGGCCAGGGCCAGGGTGACGGCGCCTATGGTCACCACGAAGCTGTTGCGGACCAGGGTCCAGAACAGGTCGACACCGGCCGCGGTGCCGTAGTTGTCGAACGTGGGAACGAAGAAGAAGACGGGGTCCCTGGTCAGGATGTCGGTGCGCTGTTTGAAGGAGCTGGCGAACATCCAGTAGACGGGCAGGATGAACAGGGCCGAAACCAGCAGGGCCACGACGTTCGGCCAGATCCTGCCGAACCGCTTGGCGCGCAGGGCGCGCGTGACCCGGATGTCGCGGCTCCGGGGCGGGCCCCCGGCGACGGTCTGCCGGACAGGATCGGCGGCGGGCGGCGCTCCGGCCGGTCCGGCGACGTTGATCTCGCTGATTCGGTTGACGCCGCTCATGACTGCTCCTTCTCCTGCTGGAGGATCAGGCGGAAGTAGAAGGACATGGCGACCAGCAGAATGAGGAGCGTCAGCACGGAGATCGCCGCGGCGACGCCGAACTGCTGCTGGCCCATGCCCTCGATGTAGGCCATGACCGGCAGGGTCTCCGAGGCCCGGTTGGGGCCGCCACCGTTGAGGGCGTAGATCTGGGCAAAGGCCTTGAACACCCAGATGATCTCCAGGAAGGTCGTGATCAGGAAGAACGGCTTCATGATCGGGACGACCACGGACCAGAAGATCCGCCAGGGGGAGGCGCCGTCCATCCGTGCGGCCTCGTAGATCTCGCCGCTGATGGTGGTCAGGCCCGCGTAGAGGTTCAGTGCCACGAAGGGCACCGACATCCAGACGATGAGCACGGTGGCGATGGCCAGGGTGGAGGTGCCGGAGCCGAACCAGTTGTGCTGCTCGTAGCCGGAGAAGCCCAGCGTCCGCATGAACCAGTTCATCAGGCCGAACTGGGTGTCGAAGATCCACTGGAACACCGTCACGCTGGGGATGATCGGCATCGCCCAGGCCAGTACCAGGGAGACCGACAGCACCAGCCGCATCTTCCGGCCCAGCCGGTTGAGCAGCAGGCCGAGCAACGTGCCGACAGCCATGATCAGCAGGACGTTGGCGGCCATGAAGACGAAGGTGCGGACAACGGTGGACCAGAAGCGGGGGTCGTTCAGGACATGAACATAGTTGTCGAAGCCCGTCCATTCCGTGGTCCGGGAGATCAGCTGCCGCCTGCCGAACTCCTGAAAGGAGATCACCGCGTTGCGGAACAGCGACCAGCCGAGCACCAGAAGCAGAGAGAGCAGCGCCGGCGCGATCAGCGCGTAGGGCATCAGGCCGCTGGGGACCCGGCGTCTCCCCCGGCCGGCGGGCCGCGTACCGGGCCCCGCCTCCTTGGCGTCCACGGTCAAGTTCTCGTCCTTCTGGTGCTCGTGCTGGTGGGTGGTCCGGGAGCGGGCCGTCGGCTGGTGGCCGCCGGCCCGCTCGTCAGCCGGCCGTCGTCACTCCCGGTTGATGCGCGCGGTGATCTCGGCGTCCGCCTCCTCGGCGGCGGTCGAGTAGTCCGTGCCCTCCAGTACCTGGGTCATCATTTCGCGGACCGGGTTGGGCACGGTCTCCACGTTGGCCCAGCCGGGGGTCAGCGGCGGGAGGTTGCCGTGGTCCGCGACGGCGTCCATGACGTCGATGAAGGAGCCGGGCTCCGAGTCGGGCATGGCGCTCTCCCGGTTCGGGAGCATGGGCGTCTCCTCGGCGAACTTCCGCATCCATTCGGCGGAGGTGGCCATCTCGAGCCACTCCTCGGCCATCTCCCGGTTCCCGGCACGCTCGGCGATGGCCAGGTTGGAGCCGCCCAGCCAGACGGATCCCGGGGTGTCCGCGGTCTTGCCGGGAATCGGGAACACGCCGAGGTTGGCGTCCCGGCCGACCTCCTCCAGGGCATCGACGGCGCCGTCGAGCTCCCAGGGCAGGCCGATCCAGGAGGCGATCTCGCTCTGCGGGATCACCTCGGTGGCCTGCTGCGGGGATGCCTCGTCGTTGTCGGTCGGCGACTCGGAGAAGCCGTGCAGCTCCTGGTAGAAGGCCATGCCCGCCTCGGCCTCGGGGGTGTTGAGCGCACCCCGCCAGTCCTCGCCGTCCTGGACGGCGAAGTCGCCGCCCTCGTCCCAGATGAGCCCGGAGAGAAAAGCGTACATCTGGCCGGGCAGGTACATCGGCTCGGCGTCGGTGTTCTGCTCGATCGCCTCCAGGGCCTCGATCCACTCGGCGCGGGTCTCCGGGACCTCCGCGCCGGCCTCCTCCCAGATGTCGATGTCGTAGACCACGGCGCGGTTCGCGGTGTACCAGGGGGCGGCGTAGAGGCCGCCCTCGAACTCGGTGCTGGCCAGCGTGCCCTCGTACCACTCGTCGTAGCCGAGGCGGTCCCGCAGGTCGGTGAGGTCGGCGAGGCCGCCGGTGTTGGCGAACGCGGGGGTCTGGGTGTTGCCCAGTTCCAGCACGTCCACCGTGCCGTCCTCCGAGAGTGCCGTGGTGATCGTCTCCTGGATGCCTGTCCACTGCTGGATCTCGACGTCGACCTCCACGCCGTGCTCCTCGGTGAACGCCTCGTTCAGCTCCTCGAGCCAGGCATCGGGGGCGGAGCCCTGCATCAGCCAGACCGTGATCGCCTCGGAACTGCCGCCTTCTCCACCGTCACCGGACCCGCACGCGGCCACTCCGGCGGTCATCGCCGCCACGCCGATGGCTGCAATAAGCTTGCGCTTCACGTCACCCTCCTTAAGGGGGCCGGACCCTTGTGCTGGTCACGGGACGGCCTTCAGTGCTGTAATCAAGAGGTGTAGACCAGTTTCGAGAAGCGTGGACTAGACCACTTGGGGTGTCAAGACCCCACGGGACGGTTGCTCCGCCCGTTACCGGACCGACATCTACCACGAGAACCGCACTGGTCCAGACCGTGCCACGATGTGAGCTGCGACATTTCGGAGGAGCCGGTGACGGCAGCAGGGGACACACCTGGAAGGCGTGCGATGACGGACGGGGGGGCGCCCACGAGCGCCAGGAACCCGGCGGTCGGTGCCGCCCCGGGCAGCGACAACAGCGACCGCACGCGTACCGCCCGGGTGCCGAAGTACTACCGGCTCAAGCGGCACCTCCAGCAAATGACGGAGACCATGCCGCCCGGCACCCCGGTGCCACCCGAGCGCTCCCTCGCCGCCCAGTTCGACACCTCCCGCACCACCGTGCGGCAGGCGCTGCAGGAGCTGGTCGTCGAAGGCCGCCTCGAGCGCATCCAGGGCAAGGGCACGTTCGTCGCCAAACCCAAGGTCTCACAGGCCCTGCAACTCACCTCCTACACGGAGGACATGCGCGCCCAGGGCCTGGAGCCCACCTCCCAGCTGCTGGAGATCGGCTACATCACCGCCGATGAACGGCTGAGCCGGCTCCTCGACCTCGGCACCGGTGGCCGGGTCCTGCGCATTGAACGGCTGCGGCTGGCCAGCGGGGAGCCGATGGCCATAGAGACCACCCACCTCTCCCAGGAGCGTTTCCCGGCCCTGCGCCGGAGCCTGGTGCGCTACACCTCCCTCTACACCGCGCTGGCCGAGGTCTACGACGTGCACCTCGCGCACGCCGAGGAGACCATCGAGACCTCCCTGGCCAACCCGCGCGAAGCCGGACTGCTGGGCACCGACGTCGGCCTGCCGATGCTGATGCTCTCCCGGCACTCCCACGACACCCGGGGTGAGCCGGTGGAGTGGGTCCGTTCGGTCTACCGCGGGGACCGCTACAAGTTCGTGGCGAACCTGGAAAGGCCCTCGGGACGGAACGTGTAGCTCACGTCGCACACCGAGCCCGGAAGGCACGCATGCGGCGAGGATGCGGCAGGTGGCGACTGAGGGGTGCCCGGCCATGTCGTCGCCGACGACCTTGGGGCGCCCTCCGTGACGGCCGCGCTCGCTGCACCGGCGGCGGAGCCGCCGGTGCTGACCGGCCGGCCCGGTGCGCGACACTGACGGGATGGACATCGACATCAGGGCGGCCCGCCCGGAGGAATGGGACGAGGCCGGTGAGCTGTCCGCGCAGGCCTACCTGCAGGGCGGACTGCTGGGACCGGGAGCGGCCGACAGCCCGTACCTGGCGCAGCTTCGCGATGCCCGGCCACGGGCGCAGCACGCCGAGCTGCTGGTGGCGGCCGGCCCGGCAGACGGCGACCTGCTCGGCACGGTGACCTTTGTCGCCGTGCCCGGCAGCAGGTACTCCGAGATCGCCCAGCCCGGGGAGGCGGAGTTCCGGATGCTGGCGGTCCTCCCCCGGGCCCGGGGCCGGGGCATCGGGGAGGCCCTGGTACGCGAGTGCGTCCGGCGGGCTGCCGCGCTCGGCAGGGACCGCGTCGCGCTCTCCGTCCTGGACGGCAACCGCAGCGCTCACCGCCTGTACGAGCGGCTGGGCTTCGGCCGGGTACCCGAGCGTGACTGGCAGCCGTTGCCGGGGTTGTCCCTGCTGGTCTTCACCCTCCCGCTGCCCGGTCCACCATCCCCTTCCGGCAGTCTCCGCCGGAGCTGACAAGCTGACGACCTTCTTCGAACGACGGGTCTCCGCCTACCAGGTGGCCGTGGAGGCGGCGTCTCCTTTCGACGACGAGTTCTGGGCTCCGCCGCCTCCGCCGGGGCCGCCGGCCGGTTCCTCCCGGGCGGCGGCCCCGCAGGACTCAG
Source organism: Streptomyces sp. ACA25 (assembly GCF_028200735.1). GTDB lineage: Bacteria > Actinomycetota > Actinomycetes > Streptomycetales > Streptomycetaceae > Streptomyces. The sequence continues at coordinate 26,125 of NZ_JAQKPV010000004.1, read as the reverse complement.
TCGAGCAGGTCCCTCGCCGCGGCCATCCGCTCGGCGTGCTGCTCGGTGAAGAGGCTGAGCATCTCGGCGTGCTCCTCGATCTCCTCCTCCTGGTGCTCGGCGTCCACGGCCGCCCAGCGGGCCACCAGATCGGTCTCCTCCTTGCAGGCGATGTCCTTCAGCGCTGCCTCGATCGCGGCCTCGCCGGAGACGTCACCGGTCAGGCCGAGGTCTTCCTGCACGGTGAGCGGGCTGTCCGTCTCGTAGCCGTGCCCGGCCATGCACTCCGACCATTCGGCGAGGTACCCGGCCACCCGCTCGTCCTCGTCGGCGTGGGAGCCCGCGTCGTCCTCGAGCTGGAAGAGCACGGTGGGATCGACCCAGTCGGCATCCGGGTTGTTGATCCGCAGGGTGGCGTCCCCCGCACATCCGGTGATGGGCACGGGCTTGCCGTCGAGCTCCGGCCCCGCCATGGCCTCGGCCTCCTCGAGAGTGAGGGGCGTGTCGACGGGATCGAGGTCCGGGTCGCCGTACAGGGCGAGTTCCTGCTCCTCGGTGAGGTCCTGTTCGTGCACCGGCGCGTAGGTGTTCGGGTCGAGGTCGATCGGGTGCATGTAGCCGTGCTCGGCTGCCAGCACCGGGTCGTCCACTCCGTACAGGTAGGTGTACGGCGCGAGGCCGGCCGGTTCCGGGTGCCGGGCGGGGGTGTACTCCTGCCCGAGTTCGCGCATGCACGCGGCGACGAGGGCCTCCCGGGCCTGCTCGAGTATCTGCTGGTCCTCGTCGCTGATCCGGTAGGTGTCCAGTGGCATGACCAGACCGTCGGTCAGGCCGGCCGAGGTGGTGACCTCCGCACCGGACCCGGCGCCGTCCTCGGCGGCGCCGTCGTCCGTGCTCCCGGCGGAGGAACAGGCGGTGAGCAGGATGAGGGCGAGCGCGGCGGACGCCGCGGTGTGGTGGTGACGCACCGGTTCTCCTGATGCTGGGCTGACGTGGGGGTGCGCCCGTGGCCCGCCCCCGGCCGGGGGCGGGCCACGGGCCCGGTGGGGAGAGCCTTCCGGTTCACCCCGTGGCGTTGCGCAAAGGGCCTCAGATGCCGCAGTTGGACGCGGACCAGAACCGGCTGGAGCGGGTGTCCACGTGGGTGTGGTTGTGGTGACCGGGGTAGCCCGGGCCGAGGATGCCGTTGAAGCCGTGGTTCCGGGCCTGGCGGGCCAGGTTGCAGAACGAGTGGCTTCCGACGAGGTCGACACCGTCCCCGTACAGGTGACGGCTGTTGCTGGCACCGCCGACCCGGCTGTTGCAGGTGTAGGAACGGAAGCCGCTGCTGATGTTGATCGGCGCGTTGCCCATCGCCCGGCGCATGGCCTGAAGCTTCCACATGGCCCGGCGCGCGTTCTCCCTCGCCACGGCCGCACTGACCGCACCGCCGGAGTAGTTGGAGTTGCACTTGTTCAGCTCGGCGAAGGTGAAGTTCACCGTGGAACAGTCGGCGCTCTGCAGGGCGTAGATTTGGTTGAAGGTCTGCGGCCCGGCAACGCCGTCGACGCTCAGACCGTACGCCTGCTGGAAGCGCCGGAGCGCCTGCTCGGTGTGCGGGCCGAAGCTACCGTCGAGTGCGAGCACCGAGCCGTAGCCGGGATACCCGGCCAGCCGGATCTGGAGCTGGGTCACATCGGCGCCGGACATGCCGCGCCGGAGAGTGCGGCTCCAGGTGTAACAGGCGTCCTGCGTGCTGATGTCCTCGACGGCGGCTTTCTGGGTGACCGCGTGAGGGGCCGCGGTGGCGGTGCCGGCGGTGAGGAAACCTCCGACGAGTCCGACTGAAGAGATCATGACAAAGGAGAGGACGAGACGGGCAGTACGTCTCAACATGGGGCCTCCGGTGTGAGGGAACGGAGCACAGAGAGTGGCCCGGGCCACGGCTCCGCGTCAACGATCTCCGGAGTCTGCCAGAGGACCCGCCACTGGCGGAATCAAAGTTCCGGATCCTGCACCTGGTCAGCCCGGGACCGGCCGCTCAGCCGTTGGGCACCGTTTCATAGCGCGGCGTGCCCTCTTCCATCATCCGCAGGGCCTCCTTGCGCTCCCGCTTCGAAAGCCGGTCGATGTACAGCCGGCCGTAGAGGTGGTCCGTCTCGTGCTGCAGGCAGCGCGCGAAGTAGCCGGTGCCCTGCACCACGATCGGGTTGCCCCGCGCGTCCTGGCCGCGCACCACCGCGTAGTCGGGACGCGGAAGCTCGGCATAGGCGGTGGGAACCGACAGACAGCCCTCGTTGCTGTCGTCCAGCACCCGGTCCCCGGCGGGCAGCTCCGCCAGCACCGGATTGCAGACCGCGCCGACGTGCCGGACACCTTCGTCGTCCGGACAGTCGTAGACGAAGACCTTGAGGTCCACCCCGATCTGGTTGGCCGCGAGGCCCACGCCCTCCGCGGCCCGCTGGCTGGCGAACATGTCATCGATCAGCGCCGCCAGCCGGTCGTCGAACTCCGTCACGTCCCGGCACTCCCGGTGCAGCACCGGATTGCCCACGACGGTGATCGGCCGCACAGTGCCGCGCTCCCGGTGCGCCCGCTCGCGCTCCTCGCAGTTCTCCGTGTCGACGAGAAACCCGCCGTCGATCCGCTGGTCGGTGTCCTGCTGCGCCATGGTCCGCCGTGTGCCTTCCTGCTGCCGTCTCCGGGCGGCCGCTCACTCACGCCCGCACCCCCGGAGGCCCCGGTTCAAGGGCTCGAGTAACCCGTACAGCTTACGGCCCGGTCGCGGACGGCGGGGTCAGCACACCTCTTCCAGGTCCCGCCACTCCCGGGTGTCCGGGCTGTCCGCCACCCAACTGTCGAGCAGCCCCCGCACCAACGAGGCCGGGGCGGCCAGACCGCACTCCCGCTCGGGGGACCACAGGCCGTCGGGAACCGTGTGCCCCAGCGGCCCCGGGTGCCCCGGCACACTGTGATCGTGCGGGTCCGGTTGCGCGGCGCCTTCGCCCTCCCCGGTGGGCATCCGGCTCTCGGAGCAGGCCCGGCACAGCAGCCGGACCGACGAGGACCAGTCCTCCGCCGCGTAGCCGGCGTCGGCCGCCAGCAACTCCAGGGCGTCCCGGTCGTCCTCGGTGGCCGCCTCCAGCAGCACCACCCAGGTGGGCACGGAGGACGGCGCCCACAATTCGATCTCGTCGAAGACCGGATAGACCGAGGTGCGGCCTCCGGCCGTGGTGGTGCGCTCACCGTGCGGCACTCCGTCGTGCAGGACGACCTCGCCCCAGCGCCGGCCCGACGAGGGAAGCGGGATGTTCTGCACCTCGATCCGGGCCGGGTCCAGCCGGCGCCCCCAGACGACCTCCGCCTCACCCTCCGGGGAGAGCCGTACAGCGGCACCGCCGAGTTGCATGCCCAGCGGCTCGCCCACCGCCGAGGCGTCACCGGACACCGGCAGACCGTAGGCCCGCCACGCCCGCCTGGCCAGCGGCCAGTCCTGCAGGGCGGTCGCCGCGATCCCGACGTTCCACCAGTCAGGGGCACCGGTGTCCTTCTCCACCAGAGCGACGGCCCGCAGCCCCGCTGCCCGCGCCTGCTCCCAGTCGTGCCGGAACTTGTGCAGCAGCGCCAGGTTGAACCAGGACTCGGACCGCCACGGCTCCAGATCGGCCGCCCGCGTCAGCAAGGCGTCCGCGTCCGCGTACCGGCCGTCATCGATGAGGGTGAACGCGCGGTTCGTCGCCAGCCGCCAGTCCGTGGACGGCCGCTGCCGGACCCTGCTGAAGATCCTCACCATGACCTGCCTGATTCCCGCCTCGGATTGTGCACTTCAGGAGTTCTCCTGTCCGCCCTGGACGGCATCCAACCATGCGCGGGCAGGTCCCTGCTCCCAGCATGGGCCAGCAGGACGCCCGGCGCGAGAGCATCACGGCAGTCACCGGGCCGCGCGGCGGGGACAACAGGTGCCAACGGGGCGATCTGCCGTGGCCCGCGCGAGAGTTGCGGGAGGCGGAAGGAGGGTTCCGGCGGCCGGTACGGCCCGCCACCGGAGCGCGGGCCGGGCCCGCTGTTCGAGTGAAACCCGAGGACGGCCGTGCAGCCGGTTCCGTATCAGTCGGGGGTCTCCGGAAGCGTCTCGCCGGCCCGGATGAGGTCGATCCGGTCCATTACCTTGGCCCGCAGGCCGGCGGGGACGTCGTCGTGGCCGCAGCAGCGCTTCACCAGCATCTTCACCGACTGCTCCAGACCGTACTTCTCCAGGCAGGGAAAACACTCGTCCATGTGCTGCTGGACCTTCTCCCGGTCGCCCTCGGGCATCTCACGGTCCAGATATTCGTACAGGTGGTCCAGGACCTCGGAGCAGTCCGTCTCGTGCGGCTCTCCACAACTCATGATCCTGAGCCTCTCTCTGCGCCTGCCGGAACCAGGCCGCGCTCCCGTGCGTAATCGCCCAGCATGTCGCGCAACTGACGGCGCCCGCGGTGCAGACGGGACATCACCGTGCCGATGGGAGTCCCCATGATCTCGGCGATCTCCTTGTAAGCAAAACCCTCGACGTCCGCCAGATACACCGCGATCCGGAACTCCTCGGGAATCTCCTGCAACGCTTCTTTCACATCCGAGTCGGGCAGGTGGTCCAGTGCCTGGGACTCCGCGGACTTCAGACCCGTGGACATGTGCGACTCGGCACGCGCGAGCTGCCAGTCCTCGACTTCCTCGGCCGCGCTGCGCTGCGGCTCCCGCTGCTTCTTGCGGTAGGAGTTGATAAAGGTGTTCGTGAGAATGCGGTACATCCACGCTTTGAGATTGGTGCCGCGCCGGAACTGGTGGAACGAGGCGTACGCCTTCGCATACGTCTCCTGCACCAGGTCCTCGGCGTCCGCCGGGTTGCGGGTCATGCGCAGCGCGGCGGAGTACATCTGGTCGAGGTGCTCCAGCGCATCCCGTTCGAACCGCGCGTTCCGCTCGTCCGCGGTCTCCTCGGCGCTGCCGTCGTCGGTCGTGGTGACCGTACCCACCTCCTCCATCAGCATGGTGAGCCCGGGGAAGGACCCACCCGTTTCGGAGGATAGACGACGACCGGTGGCATCCGCCGCCCGGGAGGAACGCCCGGCAGCGAGCCGCAGCGTCGCCCAGTCCACATCGGCGGCCGTCCGCGCGGCCTGATCCGTGGGGCGGGCGGGGCAGGCGGTCGATCCCATGGAGTCCTCTTCCCTCTCGCGCGGAAAGCTCTCCGGCAAGGGAGAGCGGCGGTCGTCACCGTGATACTCCGGGTAACACCGCGGAGCCCCGGGTCATTCCCCGGGAAGCTTGTCCAGCCAGCGCGCGACCGCCTCGGTGACCAGCCCGAGTGCTGCCGTCCGGGTGAGGTCCGCCCGCTTCGGCACCGCGAATCCGTGATCGGCGAACGGCACCTCGACCAGATGTGTGCCGGCCGGGAACTCACCCGGCCGGCCGAAGGGGTCCCGGGCGCCCTGCACCACGAACGTGGGCACCCCCGCCTCGGACAGTTCTCCGGCCCGGGACTTCTCCGGCCGGCCGGGCGGGTGCAGCGGGAAGGCCAGCGCCAGCACCGCCCGGGCGCCCAGGGCGGCGGCCGTCCGGCAGGCAACCCGCGCCCCGGCGCTGCGGCCCCCCGCGACCACCGGCAGCCCCGGGGACGCCAGCTCCGGCCAGAGCGCGGACCAGGCGGAGTCCAGGGCCTTCGGTGCGGGGGCGACCTTGCGGCCGGCGACCCGCCAGGGCTGCTCGACGAGGGCGACCGACACGTCGTGCCCGGGCAGCGTCATGGCCAGGGCCTGCAGGTCCGGGGCCTCGATCCCGCCGCCCGCGCCGTGTCCCAGCGCGAGCACGGCACGCGCCCGGGCAGCTCGGTGCCAGGTGATCCGGGCGTCGCCCGCCGGGGTGACCACACGCTGGACCTGTGGTGCGGGCGAGGCGCCCGCTGGTTCGTGGTGCATCAGCTCTCCCGCGGCAGCGCGCCGCTTGTCCGGCCGGTCAGAACAGCGTGCCCTCGGCGGGGGCGTCGATCTCCTTGAGCAACTCAGGGCTGTTGTTGCGCACATTGCTGACGTCAGTACTGACGGGGTAGGCCCGCACGCTGCCCGGCGGGGGCGGGGCGAGCAGCCCGCGGAGCTCCTCAGGATCGGTGCGGGCCGGGTCGAGCCACGCGTCCCAGTGGTCCGCCGTCAGCACCAGCGGCATCCGGGGATGAATGTCGGCGAGGGAGCGCGGCCGGGGCCCTCCCCCACCGGGCAGCGGTGAGCTCTCCGCTTCCGTGGTGATCACCGTGCAGGTGGCCCACCAGGCACGCGGGTGCTCGTCCGGGAGAGTGCGGTCCCGCCAGAACTCGTACAGCCCGGCCATCGCCATCACCGAACCGTCGGGGGGAGTGACGAAGTACGGCTGCTTGCGGGGCCGCTTCCGCCTGCCCTTCTCCTCCTCCTGCCGCTCGCTCCTCCCGGTGACCCATTCGAAATAGCCGTCGGCAGGCAGGAGACAGCGGCGGGCGGCGAAGGGCCGCCGGTAGGACGCCTTCTCGTGCACCGTCTCGGCGCGCGCGTTGATCATCTTGACGCCCACGTCGGGGGACTTGGCCCAGGACGGCACCAGTCCCCAGCGCAGGGTGCGGAGCTGGCGGACCGGGCGCGGGTCACCGGATCCCTTCACCGGCCGGTCGAGCACGGCGTACACCTCTTTGGTGGGCGCCACATTCCAGTCGGGGGGCAGGGCCTCGTCACGGTCCCAGCGCTCGATCCCGAACAGCCCGGCGAGGTCCTCCGGCCGCCGGCTCGCCGCATAACGTCCGCACATGGGTCCAGCCTAAGGTCCGGTACCGACAACGGGCCGAACGGCAGCGGACGACACCGGGGCCGGCCCGCAAGGGGGCCCGGAAGCATGCGCTTCCGGGCCCCCGGCACGCAGTCGTGCCGGTTCCTCACCGGTCGTGGTGCACCGGCGGGGTCACTCGCCGAACAGGTCCGCGTAGGTACCGAGCGCCATGGCGATGTCCGCCTGGGCCCAGAAGCGGTGGTACTCGAAGGTCGGCGCGGGGCCGCCGTCGAGGTGCGCCTGCACCTTGTCCCAGTCCGGGTCGTCGTGGTAGAAGGACCGGATCGAGTCGAAGGTCGCACCCGGCTCGATCACGTCGCCGTTGGGCATCGTGCCGCTCCAGCCTGCGGGAATGTAGATCTCCTCGTTGAAGCGGCTGTAGTCCCCGCGGGTCTCCGGCACCGCGATGCCGATGTCGTCCCGGTGGTGCCACATGGCGTCCAGGAGACCGGCCGCCATGTCCTTCGCCTCTTCGTTGCCGCTGGCCGCGGCGTAGAAGGCGAGGGTGTTGGCGAGCGAGCCGGCCACACCGGCGTCCTGGCTGTGGTCGGTCACCGTGACGCGCAGGCCCGAGTTGGAACCGGGGTTGGACGGGTTCCAGTTGTCCGGCTGGCCGGACCAGGAGAGCGTGGCGGGAATCTGGTAGTCCCCGTCGGTCCCGATGGTGACCTCGCTCATGGCCCAGGCGGCCCACTTGTCGAGGACGTCACCGACCGTGGAGTCCCCGGTCTCGTAGTAGTACTCGGCCAGCCGCTGCATGGACCAGGCCTGCATGCCGAACCACTCGTTCGACGGCGGGTCCCGGTAGACCGGGGCCTCGTCGTAGGTCATGCCGTAGAACGTCGCGGTACCGGCCGGCGGGTTGCCGTACGCACCCTCGTAGCTGTTGGTGACGCCACCCGCGATGCCGCCGTCCGCGGACTGCAGCCACTGGTACAGCTCCAGCTGGCGCTGGAGGCTGTTCTCCCAGTCGGCCGCGGCCGTCGGCGAGGCCGGGGCCAGGTCCGGGTCGGTGAGGAGCGCGTGCGCGGTCATCGGGTTCTGGTAGCCGAAGTGCGAGTGGCTGCCCCCGATGCGCCAGGCCCAGCCGGCCTCGGGGTCCATCGCTCCGCCCCAGGCGTAGTACCAGGAGAGCAGGTAGTGAGCGCTGTCGCGCCCGGTGCCGGCCGCACAGCCGGTCGGGCTGGTGCAGTCACCGATCTGCTTGAAGTACTTGTCGAACATGGCGTAGCGCAGGTAGTCGCCCATCTGCGCGGCCTTGGCCAGGGTGCCGGCGATCTCGCCGTGGTTGCCCTGCTCGGTGGCCCAGCGGTTGGCCCAGAAGGCCGCCTGCACCGCGCGGGCGTCGGCGTCCGGGGCAGCGGTGTAGCGCCACTGCTCGGCGTACCCCTCGTCCTCGACGTAGAGGTCGAGGAAGCCGTTCTCGCCGCCCCAGGTGAAGTCCTCGCACGAGGGGTGCGGCACGGTCCGCCAGACGGACTCCTGCGAGCCGCGCTGGAAGGTGTTGATGAACGACGGGCCCTCGGTCTCCGGGCCGCCGGCACACGGAGCGCCGGGCGAGTTGCCGAAGCCGTAGACGTTGTCCACGTCCTGCAGCCAGTGCATGCCGTAGATCTCGTCGGTGCCGTAGGTGGAGGACAGCTCGGCGGCCAGCGGGTCCTGGCCGACCGGGACGTCACTGTTCAGCGCCGAGGGATACGAGGAGTCCGTCGGGTACTCGGCGGCGTAGGTGGCCGGGCTGGACGGGTCGTAGAAGCTGTTCGTCGGCTGGTCGGCGGACCCGGGGATCATGTACTGCTCCATGAGCTCCCAGGAGTCGTTGAACGGCCCCCAGTCCTGGGTGACCTTGCCGTACATCGCCTCCATCCAGATCAGGTAGCTGTACGCCTCGGAGGTCGTCTCGTGCCCGTGGTCGGGCGCCTCGACGTTCAGCGTCTCCACCGCGTGGTACGGGATGCCCTCGGGCGAGAAGTACCCATTGGCCGGGTCCATGACCTGGTGATACAGCTCCAGGAAGCGCTCCTCGTACTCGCTGTCCGCACCGGCGAGCTGGGTGACCGTCACGGTCGCGGCCTCGTGACCGGGAGCGGCCGCGGTGAACACCGCGGACCCGCTGCCCTCGGCGGCGGCGGAGACCGTCACCTGCTGCGGGGTGTCCCAGTTGGCCGGGGTGAAGCTGAGCGAGGAGCCGTCGGAGACGGTCAGCGCGGAGTTGCCGGAGGTGCGCGACACTCCCACCGAGACGGTGCTCTCGGGCTGGGAGGAGAGGCTGACGCGGAAGGTGCCGGTACTGCCCGGTGCCACGCCCAGCGACGTCGGGCTGGCCACCACGGTCGGGGTGACCGGCTGGCTGTCCTCACCGCAGACCGTGCCGTTCACGCTGAACGTGCCCGGGGCGGCGTTGCTGCCGCTGTAGGTGAAGTTCGCGCCGGCGCTGACGGAAGCGCCCGCGGGGATGACCGCGTTCCAGGCGAGGTTGCTCAGGCTGACCGTCCGGCCGGACTGCGACCAGTCGGCGTTCCAGCCCTGGGAGAGCTGCTGGTTGCCGGCGTACTCATAGGAGACGGTCCAGCCGTCGATCGGGCTGGAGCCCTCGTTGTGGAGCGTGAGGTCGGCCGTGAAGCCGGAGCCCCAGTCGTTCACGCTGTAGTCGACGCTGCAGTCGGCCTCGTTCGCCTGCGCCGAACCACTCAGTGCGGACGTCAGGGTCAGCGGCAGTGCGAGCGCGGCAGCCGCCGCGATCAGCGCACGGCGGACACCGCGCCGCCTTCGCCTGGGGGAGGGGGGGTCACCGGTGGTCATTCCGCTGCGGATGCGCATGCGCGAGTCCTCCTTGCAGCCGAGGTGCGGGGGTGTTACATCTGACGTGTTCACGGAAACCAGTGGGAGCGCTCCCAAGGATCAGGGCAACCCCGGGGTGCGTCAATAGTCTTGACACAACCTCAGCTCCGAGGCCTGGTCAGCCGTCAATTCTCGAACGACCCCTTGGCGGGAGGCGACTCTTGGCGTTACCTTCCCTTCAACCAGTGGGAGCGGTTCCACCCGTCAGGCGCTTTTCGTTCGGCGCACCGTGGCATTTTGAGAGGACTGCAATGAGCCGCACCAACCCCCCACCCCGCCGGCGTTTGAGGCGTCGCACCGCGATATTGGCGACCGGGGCCATGGTGGCCGCCGCAGCCGGTACCGGCGGGCTGATGCAGAGCACCGCGTCCGCCGCTGAAGTCGGCTGTTCCGTCGACTACAGCACGAACGACTGGGGCTCCGGCTTCACCGCAAACATCTCGATCACCAATGAGAGTTCCAGCGCCCTCGATGGCTGGGAACTCACCTACTCCTACAGCGGTAACCAGCAGCTTTCTCAAGGCTGGAACGCCCAGTGGTCGCAATCCGGCCAGAACGTCACGGTCCGCGACATCGGCTGGAACTCCACCATCCCCGGCGGCGGCTCGGTCAGCGCGGGCGCCAACTTCACCTACTCGGGCACCAACGCGGCCCCGACCTCGTTCGCCGTCAACGGTGTGTCCTGCACCGGTGAGCCCGGCGACCCCGGCGACCCCGGCGACCCCGGTGACCCCGGTGACCCCGGAGGTCCCCACGACCGGGTCGACAACCCCTACGTCGGTGCCGATGTCTACGTGAACCCGGAGTGGTCCGCGAACGCCGCCGCGGAGCCGGGCGGCGACGCTGTCGCGCACCTGCCCACCGGCGTCTGGATGGACCGCATCGCGGCCATCGAGGGTTCGGGCCAGGCCGGAAACCGCACCATGGGTCTCGAGGACCACCTCGACGAGGCGGTCAACCAGGCCCAGGGAAGCGAGAACTTCGTCTTCCAGCTCGTCATCTACAACCTGCCCGGGCGTGACTGCGCCGCGCTCGCCTCCAACGGTGAGCTGGGCCCGGACGAGCTCGACCGCTACAAGGACGAGTACATCGCGCCGATCGCGGACATCCTGGACCAGGACAAGTACGCGGACCTGCGCATCGTCACCGTGATCGAGATCGACTCGCTGCCGAACCTGGTCACCAACGTCGGTGACGACCCCGGTGCCACCGAGATGTGCGACACGATGCTGGCGAACGGCAACTACGTGAAGGGTGTCGGCCACGCGCTGGCCACCCTGGGTGCCATTCCCAACGTCTACAACTACATCGACGCCGCGCACCACGGCTGGATCGGCTGGGACAGCAACTTCAGCCCGGCCGCGCAGATCTTCCACGAGGCGGCCAACGCCGAGGGCGCCACGGTCAACGACGTCCACGGCTTCATCACCAACACCGCCAACTACAGCCCCACCGTGGAGCCGTACTTCAGCATCACGGACACCATCGGCGGCGTCACGGTCCGCGAGTCGGCCTGGGTCGACTGGAACAACTACGCGGACGAGCAGTCGTTCGCCCAGGCGCTGCGCCAGGAACTGGTCAGCATCGGCTTCGACAGCAGTCTCGGCATGCTGATCGACACCTCCCGCAACGGCTGGGGCGGCCCGAACCGTCCCTCCGGCCCGGGTGCGCAGACCAACGTGGACGAGTACGTCGATTCCAGCCGGATCGAACAGCGCATCCACAAGGGCAACTGGTGCAACCAGGCCGGTGCCGGTCTCGGTGAGCGTCCCACCGCGGCGCCTGCCACGGGTATCGACGCCTACGTGTGGATCAAGCCCCCGGGGGAGTCCGACGGCTCCAGCCAGGAGATCGACAACGACGAGGGCAAGGGCTTCGACCGGATGTGTGACCCCACCTACGAGGGCAACGCCCGCAACGGTGAGAGCATGTCCGGCGCACTGCCCGACGCTCCGGTCGCGGGCCACTGGTTCTCCTCGCAGTTCCAGGAGCTGCTGGCGAACGCCTACCCCGCGGTGAACTGACCTCCCGGTCGGTGATCTGAGGACAGCGTCACCTGTACGACCCGGAGCCCCGGCCGCCCTGTGCGGCCGGGGCTCCGGCCGTGCTGACGCGGGTGACAGCCGGCCGGCGGGGCCGGAGCCGCGGTGCGCGGGACGGCCGGGCGGCCGTCCTCAGCGGGCGGCCCGGGCCAGATCCCAGCGGCGGGCACCGAACTGGGTGAGGGTCACCAGGGTCCGGCCGTCCGGGGAGAGCGCCACCCCGCCGGACAGCGCCCCGAAGGGGATGTCCGCCAGGATCCGCCCGGCGACCGCGTCCCAGATCACCCCGGCGCCGTGGCTGCCGGGAAAGTAGGCCAGTGGTCCCGCCTCCGCCCACACCAGCGTGCCCTCCGGCTGGTCGTTCATCGGCAGGTCGTGCACCGCGATCCGCGGCTCGGTCACCACCGGCCCGGCCCCGGTCAGCGGAATCGTCCACAGCGCCGCGTCCTGATGGTGGGTGGAACCCGCCACGCCAAGGAGCCCACCGTCGGGGGCGAAGGCCAGGCCGGTCATCTGCCGCAGCTGCGCGGGGCGGGCGTCCAGCAACACCTTGCCGCTCACCACGTCACGCACGCGCACCTGTCCGGCTCCGTCCCGGGTGCCGTACGCCACCCGGTCCCCGCCGGGGTCGAGCGCCACCCGGTCGAGGGAGTGTCCGTCCCGCCCGGGCCCGGCGGACCTGAGCGGCACGGTGAACTCGCGCACGGGCTTGCCGCTCACCGTGTCGAGCACGGCCACCCGGCCGGTCGCACGGGAACCGAGGACCAGCCGGCTCCCGTCCGCGCTGAAGCTCAGCAGCAATCCCTCCGGGCCGTGCGGCACTGCGGGCGGGAGGACGTAGTGCCAGCGGCCCGTGCCGTCCTCCACGTCGTTGAGCAGCAGATGGGCGCCGTCTCTCACCAGCGCCCGGGCGAGCACATCGCCCTGCGGGGCGAAAGCCAGAGCGGAGAGCTCGGTGGTGACCTCCTCGGGACCGGACGGCAGCAGGGTCACCAACGGCTCGCCGCTCCCCGGACCGGCTCCGGGTCCGGCTCCGGCTCCGGGCCAGCGGCACAGCACCTGGCGGCGCTCGGTGGAGATCCGGTCGAGCTTCGCCGAGAAGGCCAGACCGCGGGCCCCGTCGGTCACCGCGACGAGCAGGGTCGGCCAGTAGGAGCAGGGCAGCTCGGCGGTGCCCGGGGGCGGCCCACCGGGCGTCAGGTCTGCGGGCAGGCCGCTGAGAAGCACGTCACCGGGTGCGGGCGGCGGTGCCGGCGGGACACGAGCGCCTTGCGGTGCCAGTCCTGCGAGGAACCAGACGGTGATCTCCTCCTGCGCCACGACGAGCGCCCGGCCGTCCGGAGTGAACCCGGCGACGGCCGCGGCCGGGTCGGCCCACAGGGCCTGGCCGCAGCCGTTGAACAGCACGGAGCCGAAGTCCGCGCCGACAAAGGCGTACGGACCCGCGTCGGTCCACACCGCGCGGGTGGACATTGCGGCGAGCTGCGAGTCCGCGTCGACGCCGTCCGGTGCCTCTCCCGGCAGGATGAGCTCCCCCGCCGTGAGCTCCGGACGGTCCGCCGCCGGGTCGAAGGTGAGCAGGCGGGCGGCGGGGCGGGCCGCGGTGGCCAGCCCGGCCGCCTCGGGGACACCGCCGACCGCGCCGCCGACGACGAACAGGGCACTGCCGTCGGGGGCCATCGCAAGGGCGCCCACCGAGGTGAGTCCGGTGTCGGCGGAGGCCAGCAGGGCACCGCTGGCGACGTCGCGCACCACCACCTGTCCGGTGGGACCCGCATGGGCGAGGAGCTGTCCGGCGGCGTCCAGCGCCACCGGGCCGAACCCGTCCTGCCCGGCAGGGACGCGCAGCAGCACCGCCCCGGTGCGGGTCTGGACGACCGCGACGACGTCCGAACTGCCGGTGCCGACGGCGAGGCGGCCGCTGTCCGCGGAGAAGGCGAAATGAACGAGGTCGTCCAGGCTCAGGCTGCCGTCACCGGCAGCGTCTGCGCTTCCGGTCTGCTGCGGGCTCAGCCGCCAGAGCTCAGCGCCGGTCTCCGCGGACCAGGCGTGCCAACTCCCTTCGATCGCGGTGACAACCACGCTGCCGTCAGGGCTGATCTGCAGGTCGTGGGCCTCGTCGTGGCATTCGCTGCCCTGTGCGTACCAGACCAGCGGGGCGTCCCGGGTGGTTTCCCAGCGGACGAGGTCACCTCCGCGGTGCGGGGAGGGAGCGCCGCCACCCAGGGCGAGCCAGCGCAGGCCGGAGGGGGCTCCGACCGAGACGACACCGTGGTAGAACGACGCCGCTGCCTCACGGGCAGCCGGGCCGCCGTTCTCATGGCCGGAGCCCGCCGCGGCACCGGCACCTGAGGGGTCGCTCGGGAAGCCGTCATCCACGCAGGTGCCCTCCTCGCAGGTGTCCTCCTCGCAGACCTCCTCCGCCCAGTCGTCCTCCACCGGGTGTCCGACGGTGCCCGTCTCCACGCTGTCCAGCCGTCCGAGGCCGCGTGTCCCGGCGAGCGCGTGATGGGGCCGGATGTCGCCGGCGACCCACTGGGCCCACCAGCTGTCGGGCATCTCGCGCTGTGCGGCGGGCCAGCTCAGCACCTTCGGGGCAAGAGTGTCCAGCAGGCCGGGGTCGCAGGCTTCGAGGAGCGGACAGATTTCCTGCCAGGCAGCGCTGCTGGGCCGGGAGTCCAGCAGAGCGGCAAGGCGCTGAACGTCAGTCATGCAGCAGTTCTCGTCCATCCGGGATCGATCCAGCATCGGGTCGGTGGCGCGTCAGCCCAGGAAGTGCGCCTGCAGTCCCTCGGGGTTCGCGGTGATCAGCGCCCTGCCGTCGGGGGTGAGGTTCCACGAGGTGTCCCGCCCCATGCCCGCCACGGAGTGCAGCGGCCGGGCCTCGGCGAGGTCCCAGACGGTGACGGTGTCACCGGAGCGGACAGCGACCCGCGGCCCGTTCGCGCTCCACACCGGGCGGACGCACTGCTGCCGGGCCTCCCACGGCAACTCGCCCAGCTCGGTCCACGGCCCGCGCCGGCCCGGGCCCTCGGCCAGATCGAGCACCGTGGCCACGACTGTGCCCGCGGACATGCCGATCACCGCGAGCTCCCCTCCGTCGGGGCAGAAGGCCAGCCCGCAGCACCAGCCCATGCCGGTGGGGTACGTGGTGTGGGAGCCGTCGGCGAGGTCCAGGACAGCCACCCCGCCGTCGGGAGCGGGCTCACGGTCGCGGGAGAGCCGGAACGCCAGCCGGGCGCCCTCGGCGTCCACCGTGATCGCGCCGGTGCCTCCGATGGGGGCCGCCGCGTGCGCCCCCTCCTCACCGCTGAACAGCTGCCGGCCGCTGGCCGCCGCGATCGCGATCACGTTGTGGCTGTTCTGGTCGCAGCCCGCGACCGTGCCGCCGTCCCGGCTGACGGCGAGCCGGACGTGGCCCGCGTCCCCGTCGGTCGTGCACCCCGAGCGGCTCGCGGAGCGGCGCCACAGCTCGACCGGCCCGTCCAGGGACCAGTGCGCCAGACTTGCCACGTGCTGTTCGTCGGCCCCGCCGAGTGATGCGGTGAGCGTTGCCCCGTCCTGGCTGAACACCAGGTCCCGGACCACCGCGCCGTAAGTGCCCCGGGAAAGCGGCAGCCGCAGCGGAGGCCGGCCGGTGCGCGGCTCGAGCACCAGCAGCTCTCCCATACCGGGGAACCACGGGGCTGAGGTGGCGACGGCGATGCGGCCGAGCTCCTGCGAGGCCGCGACGCTCAGCACCCGCTGCGGGACGGCGGCCCGGCCCGGGAGCGGACGGCGGATGTCCAGAGCACCAGGTTCGCAGAGTTGTAGCACAGCCATGCCAGGACCCTAGACGCACGGAACGGCGCTGTGGGGAGGATGCGGCAACCGGGGGCGGTAACCGGCCGTTTCCCGCACGGCCGCGCGGCTGCCGGAACGGACACCGGCTGCCGTCCCGTCCGGGCACCGGTGGGTGCGCCCCGGCGCGGATGCCCGCCCGCAGGGCCGGTCCGGGCGACCGGAGCGGAACACCGGCGGTGCTGCGGGCGGGCCGCCGGCGGAGCAGCGTCCTCAGGTCCGCACGCTGCCCGGACAGGGCCGCGGGGTCGTGGTCAGGAGGAGGCGCGCCGGATGAGCTCGGTCGGCAGAACCTGCTGTACCCGGTCGGCCGTCCCACCGTTGAGCTGAGCCAGCAGGGCCCGCGTCATGGCCCGGCCCATGCCTTCCATCGGCTGCCGGACGCTGGTCAGCGCCGGTTCCATGTGGCGGGCGATGGCGGAGTCGTCGAATCCGACGAGCGCCACATCGTCCGGAACCGAACGGCCGGCTTCGCGCAGTGCGCGCCGGGCGCCTGCGGCCATCAGGTCCGAGGCGCAGAACACCGCGTCCAGCGCCGGCCTGCGCCGCAGCAGCTCACGCATCGCGGCGTAGCCGCTCTCCTCGGTGAAGTCACCGTGCACGACGAGGTCTCCGTCACCGTCCCGGCCGGCCGCCCGCAGCGCCTCCTGGTAACCGTCGAGCCGGCAGCGCGCAGCGTACATGTCACGGGGGCCGGTGATCGTCGCCACCAGGGTGCGCCCCCGGCCCAGCAGGTGCTCCACGGCGACCTGCGCGCCTCCGAGGTTGTCGCAGTCCACGTGCGGAAAGGATTCGTCGGCCGACCGCCGGCCGTTCATCACTGCCGGAATGCCGTGTTCGGAGAGCTGGTCCGGCAGCGGGTCCTCGCCGTGCACGGAGACCAGGAGCACCCCGTCCACGCGGTGGCTGGCCGCGTACTGTGCGAAGCGCTGCCGCTCCTTCGGGGTACGGCTCAGGGTGAGCAGCAGCTGGATGTCGGTATCGGCCAGCTCGGCGCTGACCCCGCGGATGATGGCGGAGAAGTAGGGCTCGGCGAAGAGCCGGGCCTCCGGCTCGGGGACCACGAGCGCGATGGCGTCGGCCCGGTTCGCTGCCAGGGCGCGTGCGGCGCGGTGCGGTACGTAACCGAGGTCGGCGATTGCCTGTTCGACAGCGGCCCGGGTCCGGTCGCTGACCCGGGGGGAGCCGTTGATCACCCGGGACACGGTGCCGCGACCCACCCCGGCGCGGTGCGCGACCTGCTCGAGTGTAGGTCTCCCGTCGCGGCCGGCGCCGCGCCTCAGCACTGTCATGGGTTCCTCCCGTTGTCGCCCCAGGATCCAACTACATCACGGATGTGCGTAGGTGCAGCCCTACGGCTTGACACTCGTCGAACGCTCGGGGAATCTTCAGACCATCACGTTTGGGAGCGCTCCCATCCGCCCTAAACCCTACACAACCGATACGTTCCGAGCCCGGGCGATGTTTCACACCCCCACGCGCCGCAGAACGGCCGGGAAGGCAACGTCAGTGCGCCAGGAGGACGACCACATGCGTCATACACCCAACGGGCCGCGCAGAATGCGCGGCCGTACCACCCGAGCGATCGCCACGGGTGCGGCGGTCGCGCTCAGCGCCGGGCTGCTCGCCGCTTGCGGAAGCGACGACGGCGGCAGCAACAACAGCAACGGCGGCGACGGCCCGTCCGACGTGACCCTCAAGGTCGGCGTCTTCGGGCAGATGGACTTCACCGAGCTGTACGACCAGTACATGGACGAGAACCCGCACGTCACCATCGAGCAGAACTCCATTCAGGAGAACCGGGACTACTACCAGGCGCTGATCACCCGGCTGCCCACCGGCAGCGGGCTCAACGACATCCAGGCGCTCGAAGTCGACAACATCTACGAGATGGCGAACGACCTCGGTGAGTTCTGGGTGGACCTCAACGAGACCGACGCGGACCTGAGCCACTTCGTGGACTGGAAGGTCGGCCAGGCCACCAGCGCCGACGGCCGCACCATCGGCTTCGGCACCGACATCGGCCCGATGGCGATCTGCTACCGCACCGACCGCTTCGAGGAGGCGGGGCTGCCCACCGACCGCGACGAGGTCGGCGCGCTGTGGGAGGGCGGCTGGGAAGAGTACATCGAGGTCGGCCAGGACTTCATGGCCGGCACTCCGGGTGACGTCGCCTTCGTGGACTCCTCCGGCGGCATGTTCAACGCGGTCCTCAACGGCTACTCCGAGAAGATGTACAACGCCGAGGGCGAGGTCATCTACCAGGACAGCGAGGCCGTCCAGACCGCGTGGGACCTCAGCGTGCAGGTCGCCGAGGCCGAGATGAGCGCCCAGCAGGACCAGTTCTCGGAGGAGTGGAACCGCTCCTTCGCCAACGGTGACTTCGCCACCGTCTCCTGCCCCGCCTGGATGCTCGGCTACATCCAGGACAAGTCCGGCGCCGACGGCGAGGGCAACTGGGACGTCACCTCCGCCCCGCTCCCCTCGAACTGGGGAGGCTCCTTCCTCGCGGTGCCCGAGGCCTCGCAGCACCAGGAAGAGGCCGTCAAGCTCGCCGCCTGGCTGACCGCTCCGGAGCAGCAGACCGCGCTCTTCGCCACGCAGGGCAACTTCCCCAGCTCCGCCACCGCGCAGGAGTCGCCCGAGGTCGCGGACACCACGCACGAGTACTTCAACGCCGCGCCCATCGGCCAGATCTTCTCCGATGCGGCCCAGGGCATCCCGATGAGCACCATCGGCGCCCGGGACCAGACCATCCGGGAGGCCCTGACCGACGGCCTCGTCCAGATCGAGCAGCAGGGCGAGTCGGCTGACGACGCCTGGGACAACACGGTCCGCTCGATCGAGAACGCCCTGGCAGACTGACCGGACAGGCGATGACAACTGATCACCGTGCCGCCGCGCCCCTCACTTCGAGGGGCGCGGCCCCGCCGGACCACCGCCCACCACCGGAATCCAAGGAAGAGCGCAAGCTGCGGCGCCGCTCCCGCCGTTACCTGCGGGACGCCAAATGGAGTCCGTACGCCTTCATCACCCCCTTCTTCGTCTTCTTCGCAGCCTTCGGCCTCTTCCCGCTGATCTTCACCGGGTGGGCCTCCCTGCACCGGGTGTCACTGCAGCGCCCCACCGAGATGGAATGGGTGGGCTTCTACAACTTCACCCGCCTGCTGGGTGACGAGTTCTTCTGGAACGCCCTGCGCAACACCTTCACCATCGGGGTCATCGCGACGGTGCCCCAGCTGCTGATGGCCCTGGGCCTCGCACACCTGCTGAACTACAAGCTCCGGAACAGCATGCTGTTCCGGGTCGCGATGCTGACCCCGTACGCCACCTCGGTGGCCGCCGCCACGCTGGTCTTCGCCATGCTCTACGGGCGCGACTACGGAATGATCAACTGGGCCCTCGGCCTGGTCGGCGTCGACAACATCAGCTGGGAGGCGGGCACCTGGAGTTCACAGATAGCTGTGTCGACCATCGTCATCTGGCGGTGGACGGGATACAACACACTGATTTATCTGGCAGCCATGCAGGCGGTGCCGAACGAGCTCTACGAGTCGGCGTCGATCGACGGAGCGTCGCGCTGGCAGCAGTTCCTGCACGTGACGATCCCCTCGCTGCGTCCCACGATCCTGTTCACCGTGGTGATCTCCACGATCGGTGCGACACAGCTCTTCGGTGAGCCACTGCTCTTCGGCGGGACGCCCTCCGGCGGATCGCAGAACCAGTACCAGACGCTGGGCCTGTACCTCTACGAGATGGGCTGGTCGAACTTCAACCTCGGCCGGGCCTCCGCCATCGCCTGGACGATGTTCATCCTGCTCATCATCATCGGGCTCATCTACTGGGCGTTCGCCAAGTGGATCGGCAAGAGTCAAGGAAAGGGGGCGTGAGGCATGAGCGTCTCCGATCTTGACACCCGGCAGGCCGGCACCCCGCCGCCCGAGACCCGCCGGCACCGCCGCCCGCGCGGCAAAGCCGGCAAACACCTGCACGGCAGCTGGCTGACCTACCTGATTCTGATCATCTTCACGGTGGGCTCGCTGTTTCCGCTGGTGTGGACCCTGTTCGCCGCCTCGCACAGCAACACCCGGCTGGCACAGACCCCTCCCCCGTTCTGGTTCGGCGGGGATCTGTGGACCAACCTGGACCAGGCGTGGAACACCGCCAACATGGGCACCGCGCTGTTCAACACGCTCTTCGTGGCGGGCACGATCACCGTCAGTACGGTGCTCTTCGCCACGCTGGCCGGTTACGCCTTCGCCAAGCTCCAGTTCAAGGCCAAGAACATGCTGCTGCTCCTTGTGATCGGCACCATGATGGTGCCGCCGCAACTGAGTGTGGTGCCGCTGTTCATGGCCATCGCCGAACTGCAGTGGACCGACCGGCTGCAGGCCGTCATTCTGCCGATGATGGTGAGCGCCTTCGGGGTGTTCTTCATGCGCCAGTACCTCGTGCAGGCGCTCCCGACGGAGCTCATCGAGGCGGCCCGGGTGGACGGCGCGCACAGCCTGCGGGTCGTGTGGCACGTGGTCTTCCCCATCGCGCGGCCCGCGATGGCCGTGCTGGGCATGCTCACCTTCGTGCTCGCCTGGAACGAGTTCTTCTGGCCGATCATCGCGCTCACCCAGCAGAACCCGACCGTCCAGGTCGCGCTCACCGGTCTGGGACGCGGTTATGTGCCCGATCAGGGAGTGATCATGGCCGGCGCTCTTCTGGGCACGCTGCCCCTGCTCATCGCCTTCGTGCTCTTCGGCAGGCAGATCGTCGGAGGCATCATGACGGGCGCGGTGAAGGGCTGAGTCCTGCTCGGCACCGCCTCACCAGCTGAGGCTCACTTCCTCTTCCTACGACCAGAAATGGGAGCGCTTCCATGACGGAGAGTCATACTCGCACCTTTCCACCGGACTTCGTATGGGGATCGGCCACCGCCTCCTACCAGATCGAGGGAGGCGTCCGGGAGGGCGGCCGCACCCCGTCGATCTGGGACACCTTCAGCCACACCCCCGGCAAGGTGCTCGCCGGTGACACCGGTGACGTGGCCTGCGACCACTACCACCGGGTGACGGAAGACCTCGACCTGATGGCCGGGCTCGGCCTGAACGCCTACCGCTTCTCCGTGTCCTGGTCCCGGGTGCAGCCCACCGGGCGCGGTCCCGCCGTGCAGAGCGGTCTCGACTTCTACCGGGACCTCGCGGACGGTCTGCTGGAGCGCGGCATCACGCCGGTGCTCACCCTGTACCACTGGGACCTGCCGCAGGAGCTGGAGGACGCGGGCGGCTGGCCGGAGCGGGAGACCGCGCTGCGCTTCGCCGACTACGCGCACCTGGTCGGTGAGGCCCTGGGCGACCGGGTGCAGATGTGGACCACGCTCAACGAGCCCTGGTGCTCCTCCTCGCTGGGCTACGGCTCCGGGGTGCACGCCCCGGGCCGTACCGAGCCCGAGTCGGTGCTGCGCTCCGCGCACCACCTCAATCTCGGGCACGGCCTGGCCACCCAGGCGCTGCGGAGCGTCCTGCCGGCCGGGGGCCAGGTTTCCATCACCCTCAACCCGGCGGCTGTCCGTCCGCGGAGCGACTCGGCGGCCGACGTCAACGCCGCGCGCCGGATCGACGCCCTGCAGAACCGCATCTACACCGGTCCGCTGCTGCAGGGGGCCTACCCCGAGGACCTGTTGCAGGACACCGCGCGGGTCTCCGACTGGTCGTTCGTCAAGGACGGCGACACCCGGATCATCCACCAGCCGCTGGACTCGCTGGGCATCAACTACTACTGCCCGACCCTGGTGTCGGCGACCGCCCCGGGCAAGGCCGCCACCCGCAACGACGGTCACGGAGCGTCCGCGCACTCCCCGTGGGTGGCCTGCGACGACATCGAGTTCCACCAGTACCCAGGCCCGCTGACCGAGATGGGCTGGTCCATCGACCCGACCGGGCTCACCGAGCTCCTCATGCGCTTCCACCGGGAGGCACCGGGGCTGCCTCTGTACATCACCGAGAACGGTGCGGCGTTCGACGACAAGCCGGACGCCAACGGTGCGGTGCACGACCCGGACCGGATTTCCTACGTGCACGGCCACCTCGCCGCCGTGCATCAGGCCATGGAGCAGGGCGCCGATGTCCGCGGCTACTTCCTGTGGTCGCTGCTGGACAACTTCGAGTGGGCCTACGGGTACAGCAAGCGGTTCGGCATGGTCCACGTGGACTTCGACTCGCTCCAGCGGACCCCGAAGTCCAGCGCCCAGTGGTACTCCGGGGTGATCAAGAACGGGGAGCTGCCCGCGCAGGTCTGACCCTCCGGACCGCGGTTTCCCGCGTGGTGCCGCGAGCGGAGGGGGCTCGCGGCGCTCCACCCCTTTCAGGCCCTGGCCCGGCGCCGCCCACCGCGGCGCCGGGCCGGGGCCGTCCTGACCCCGTCCAGCGGGAGCCACAGCCGGATCTCCGCCCCGCCCAGCACGGAACGGCCGATCGCCACGTCGCCCCCGGTGGCCTCCGCCAGCCGCCGCACGATGTCGAGACCGAGCCCGGTGGAGCCCGGCCCGCCGTGCCCGAGGCCGCGGCGCAGGGCCGTCTCCGGGTCGGCGATTCCCGGCCCGGCGTCCGAGACCAGCACGATGACGGAGCCGCTGCCGTCACCGCGGTGCACATCGACCGCGAACGCGGTGCCCTCCGGAGTGTGCCGGAACACATTGCCCAGCATGGCGTCGAGCGCCGCCGCCAGTTCGCCGCGCGCCACCGGAACCCGTACCGGCAGCTCCGCCCCGGCCGTGCCGGCCTCACGGCCCTGGTCCTCGGCGAGGGCCGACCAGAAGGCCATCCGCTCCCGCACCACCTCGGCGACATCGGTGTCCACGGGTGCTGCGGCGGTTCCCTCTCCGGACAACGCCGACTGCTGCTCACGGGCGGTGCGGATGATGGTGTCCACCTCGTTCTCCAGCTGGGCGACCGCCTGCCGGGTCTGCTCCGCCGCGTCGCCGCTCCCCAGCGAGGCCACATTGAGGCGCAGCACCGTCAACGGGGTCCGCAGCCGGTGCGAAAGGTCCGCCGCCAGCTCCCGCTCGTTCTCCAGCAGCCGGGCCACCTGGCGGGCCATCGAGTTGAAGGCGGCGGCGGCCGACCGCAGCTCGGCCGGCCCTTGCTCGGGCACCCGCACCCCGAGCCGGCCCTCACCCAGCGCGTGGGCGGCCGACGCCAGTTGCTCGGCCGGACGAACGGTGCGGCGGCCCAGCCGGTCCGCGACCGCGACGGAGCCGACGATCAGCGTGAGGCCCACCCCGGCGAGCACCAGCCAGGCCGTGGTGACGCCGGTGGTGAGCTCCGCGTTCGGCACGTACACCTCGACGAGCGCGATCCGGCCGCCCTCGATGGCCGTGGGCTGGAGCAGCGCGACACCGCCAGGCACATCCAGGAATGCCGCCCGGCCCATCCGGACGGCCGCCCGTATCTGCTCCGCACCGGCCCGGTGTTCACCGATGTCGAGGGCGCCGCGCGCTCCCCCGGCCGGAACGTGCACCGCGATCCGGCCGTCCGCGCCGGCCTCGGTACTGGCCACGGCCCGCTGCAACTGCCCGAGATCGGTGGTGATGGCCAGTGCGGGGGAGAGCGCGGC
Organism: Streptomyces sp. ACA25; assembly: GCF_028200735.1. Lineage (GTDB taxonomy): Bacteria > Actinomycetota > Actinomycetes > Streptomycetales > Streptomycetaceae > Streptomyces. The sequence continues at coordinate 3,011 of NZ_JAQKPV010000004.1, read as the reverse complement.
GGCCTGCCGTTCCGCGTTGCTCAGCGCCCGGTCGCCGGCCATCTCCTTGACGACGAGCCCGAGCGGCACGGCAAAGGCGAGCACCACCATGGAGGTCACCGCGAGGGAGATCCGGACCAGGGCCCATCTCATGCGGAGGGCTCCACAGCCTCCAGCTTGACGCCCACTCCGCGCAGCGTGTGCAGGTAACGCGGGCGGGCCGCGGTCTCCCCGAGCTTGCGGCGCAGCCAGGAGAGGTGCACGTCGATGGTCTGGTCGTCGCCGTAGGACTGCTGCCACACCTCGGTCAGCAGCTCCTTGCGGGCCACCACCACGCCCGGGCGCTCTGCCAGGTAAGCCAGCAGGTCGAACTCACGGCGGGTCAGGTCGAGCGGGTGGCCGTCGAGCCGGGCCTGTCGTCGCAACGGGTCGACCGCGAGGCCACCGACCCGCAGCACACGGTCCCGCTGGACGGCGGGTCCGGTGGATCCGGCCCGGCGCAGCACCGCCGACATCCGCGCGGAGAGATGCTCCGGGGAGAACGGCTTGACCAGGTAGTCGTCAGCACCGGCGTTGAGCAGGCGGACGATCTCCGTCTCGTCGTCCCGGGCGGTCGCGATGATCACCGGGACGTCGGTGATGCCGCGCATCATCTTCAGCGCCTCGGATCCGTCGAGGTCGGGCAGCCCGAGGTCGAGGATCACCGCGTCGAAGCGCAGCTGCGCCACTTCCCGCAGCGCTTCCAGAGCGGTGCCCACGCTGCGGACGGTGTGGGCGGCATCGGTGAGATGCCGGATCAGGGCCGAGCGGACGAACGGGTCGTCCTCCACCACGAGCACATGCGCCATGCGCGGCACGGTACGCCATTAGAGTGATGCTGATGCTGCGACAGCTGGTGCACGCCGGAACCTGGGCGGCGGCGACGGCCGCGGCCGTGGCGCTGTCGTGGTTCGGCGTGACCTCGGTACTCAAGGGCACGGTGCATGACCCGCCCCGGGCGCTGCCGGTGTCCCACGCCCCCTCGTGGGCGGGCCCGCAGGAGACGGACACCCCGGCCCCCGACGCGTCGTCCACACACCGCCCCCGGCCGGAACCGCCCGCTGCGCAGGAGGAGCCGGACGGCGGCCGGGCCTCCGGGGAGAGTCCCGAACCGGGCACCGGGCAGCCCTCCTCCCCGGTCGCCCAGGACCCGCCCGCAGTTCCGGCCACCACGCCGGCCGAGCAGCGGGGCGACAGCGTCGAGACGGTCCGCACCGACGGCGGCCGGGTGGCGTTCGCCCTCGCCGAGGAGTCGGCGGAGCTGGTGTCGGCCAGTCCGGAGGCAGGGTGGGAGATGCAGGTGTGGGAGCAGGACGCCTGGATCCGGGTGACCTTCTCCGCGGGTGACCGGGCACTCTCGGTCTTCTGCACCTGGAACGGCCACCCGCCGAGGATCGACTTCCACGAGGAGTGAGTCAGCCGGCCCACACCTCGGCCGGGACGACCCGCCGGACGGCGATGTCGAACACGGCCAGCTCCGGTTCGGCTCCGGCGTCGCGGAAGAGATGGGGTGCTGCCCGCAGCTTCGGCGAGGACCGCACGGCCTCCAGGGCTGCCCGGCTCCGCCACACCGACTGCACCCGCCAGCGGCCCTCCGCACCGCGCAGCAGCTCGGTCCGGATCAGCCCGTCGGGCAGCGGCAGGGCCACCAGCTCCCGGTAGGCGGCCACCAGCTCCGGCTCCCGCTCCGGCGCGACCACGGCGCTGACCTCGCTCAACACCTGTCCGATCACCGTCCTCACCTCCCGTCCCTCCACGCTACGCCGCACCGCGCGCGCCGCACGCCGGCGGCGGCGGAGTGCGGGCGGTACGGGGCCGGATGAACCACCGGGAGCCGGGCCCGGGCGGACCGGCTCAGTGGAAGGCCCCGGGGGGCGGCTGAGGGGAGTCGGTGGCCGTCGCGTCGGTGACGACCGAGGCGCCTCCGGTGAAGCCTGCCAGTTCGCGGCCGGTGAGGAGCCGTCCAGGGTGCGGGTCGCCCGCACACCGGCGGGTGAGCTCAGCGGTGGGCAGCTCCCCGTCGGCGGCGAGCAGGATGGCGTTGCCGAAGCGCCGGCCGCGGAGCACCGCGGGGTCGGCGACCAGACACACCTCGGGGAACCTGCTGCGTACCGTGGCCACTTGGGCGCGCAGGTGGTGCAGCGGCGGGCCGTCGGCGAGGTTGGCGGTGTAGGAGCCGCCCGGGCGCAGCACCCGGCGGACCTCGTCCAGGAACTCTCCGCTGGTGCAGTGCGCGGGGGTGCGGGCCCCGTGGAATATGTCCGCGAGAACCAGGTCCGCCCATCCCTCGGGCAGCCCGGCGAGCACGTCCCGGGCGTCCGCGCCGCGTACCCGGACGCGGCTGCCGTCCGGCAGCGGGAGCCGCTGCCGGACGAACGCGGTCAGCCGGGTGTCGGGCTCGGCGACCTGCTGGACGGAGCGCGGCCGGGTGACGGCGAGGTAGCGGGCCAGCGTGAGCCCTCCGCCACCGAGGTGCAGGGCGGACAGCGGACGGCCGGCCGGCGCTGCCAGGTCGGCGACGTGTCCGAGCCTGCGCTGGTACTCGAAGGCGAGCCGGGCGGGTTCGTCGAGGTCGACGTGGGACTGCGGTGCGCCGTCGAGCAGCAGTTCCCAGCCGTTCGGCCGGTCGGGGTCGGGAAGCAGCTGGGCGAGCCCGCCGCCGACGGTTTCGCTCACCGGTTCCCGGCCGCCGGTGCGCCGCCCGCTTCTTCTGCTCACGGGCTCCAGTATGCGGCCCCGCGCGGCCTCGGCCACTCGGGTGAACCAGTGGCCGGTCCCGGGGGAGGACCGCCGGTGGCGGCGAACGCCCGGAAGCTTCAGCGTGATCTAGCGCGGAACCCCGGGTGTTCACGCCCGGGAGGAAGCGCTTCTCAGGATGGGGGTGACCTGTGCTGGGGCACGGGTCCGCACTGTTGACCTCAGCCGGGACGTTTCTGGTTCTCGATGTACTCCTTGATGACCGCCAGCGGTGCGCCGCCGCAGGATGCGGCGAA
>NZ_JAQKPV010000039.1 GCF_028200735.1 Streptomyces sp. ACA25 | reverse complement strand
CACCCACGCCCTCGGACCAGCCTGCGCCATCGGCCGCTGCGGAGAACGATTTGCAGCGCCCGTCCGGTGCCAGACCGCCGGACATGCCGAAGTCGATGAAGGTGTTGGGGGTGACCATCACGGCGACACCGCCGGCCAGTGCCATCGAGCACTCCCCCGACCGCAGCGACCGCACCGCCAGATGCAGCGCCACCAACGACGAGGAACAGGCCGTGTCCACGGTCAGGGCCGGCCCTTCCAGCCCCAGGGTGTAGGAGACGCGGCCGGAGACGATGCTGCCGCTGCTGCCCGTGCCCAGGTAGCCGGCGACGCCCTCGGGCACCGACAGCGAACGGGAGGCGTACTCGTTGTACATCACGCCGGTGAACACACCGGTTCGGCTGCCCCGCAGCGACAGCGGGTCGATGCCCGCGCGTTCCACCGCTTCCCACGAGGTCTCCAGCACGAGCCGCTGCTGGGGGTCCATCGCCAGCGCCTCGTTCGGCGAGATGTTGAACAGCGACGGGTCGAAGTCGGCGACGTTCTCGAGAAACCCGCCCTCCCTGGTGAACTCCATCCCCGCCGCGGCACCCGCGTCGAAAGGGGTCATGTCCCAGCCGCGATCCACGGGAAAGCCCGAGACCGCGTCGATGCCCTCATCGACCAGCCGCCAGAGCCCTTCGGGGCTGTCGACCCCTCCCGGGTAGCGGCAGGCCATGCCGACAATGGCGATCGGCTCCCCCTCGGCAGTCTCGGCCGCGCGCAGCCGCTGCCGCACCGCGGCGAGGTCCGTGGTGACCCGCTTCAGGTAGTCCCGCAGCTTGTCCTCGGTGGACGTGCCACGTGCGCCGACGGTCTTGTCCGGCATCGCCTCAGGCTCCCAGCTCTTTGTCGATAAAGGCGAACATCTGTTCATCGTCCGCCGCGTCGAGATCTTCGGCAGCGGCCAGCAAGTCCGCGTCGTCCGCCGTGTCGTACCGTGCGAGCAGCGCGTGCAAGCGGGAGAGGACCCGTGAGCGCGTCTCGTCGCCCGGCTCGGTCCCGGACAGCTCTGCGTCGAGCCGGTCCAGACCGGACAGCAGTGCCTCCTGCCCCGCGTCGGGGTTGTCGGCCGCCAGCAGCTGCAGCAGGTGACCGGCCAGCCCGGCCGTGGTGGGGAAGTCGAAGATCAAGGTTGTCGGCAGCCGCAGTCCGGTGGCAGCGGCAAGACGGTTGCGGATCTCCACCGCGGTCAGCGAACTGAACCCGAGTTCGGTGAACCCCCGCTCCGGGTCGACGTCCTCGGGCGAGGAGTGCCCGAGGACTGCCGCGGCGTGCCCGCGCACGAAGTCGAGCACTGCTTGGCTCCTCTCGGACACAGCGAGCGCCGCGAGCCGTGCGGGGAAGGACGCCGCGTCCGGCCCGTCCCCCGCGGCGGCCCGCCGGACCGGCGGGGGCACCAGTGCGCGCAGCAGTGGCGGCACGGGCACGGTGCCCGCCCTCGCCCGCAGTGCGGGCAGCTCCAGGCGCGTCGCCACCACGTGGGCGGGGACCGAGGTGAGGGCTGCGTCGAACAGCGCCAGGCCGTCCTCATCGGACAGCGCCGAGCCCGCGGCGGTGGCGCGGGCCCGTTCGGCACCGGCCAGGTGGGCGGTCATTCCTGTTGCCCGGGCCCACAGGCCCCAGCCCACGGACACCGCGGACCGGCCCCTGGCCCGTCGCCGGGCCGCCAGCGCGTCCAGCACCGCGTTGGCCGCAGCGTAGTTCGCCTGGCCGGCGGTTCCGAACGTCGCCGCTCCGGAGGAGAACAGCACGAACAGTTCCGCATCCCCCACCAGCTCGTGCAGGTTCAACGCCGCGTCAGTCTTGGGGCGCATCACTGCCGAGACCCGTCCGGGAGTCATCGCCTCGAACACCCCGTCGTCGAGGACGCCTGCGGCGTGGACGACGCCCGCGATCCGACGGCCCGCCAGCACCTCGGCGAGCCGGGTCCGGTCGGCGGCGTCGCAGGCCACGATCTCGGCGCGCGCCCCGAGCTCCGCCAGCTCCGTGGTGAGTTCCCGGGCTCCGCCGGCCTTCGGGCCGGACCGGCTGAGGAGCAGCAGTTCGGTGACGCCGTGGACCTCGACAAGGTGCCGGGCCACCAGGCCGCCGAGTACACCGGTGCCGCCGGTGATCAGTACCGTGCCCCGGGGCACGGCCGGCCCGCTGCCGCCGGGGACGCGGACCAGGCGCGGCACCAGCAGCGCGCCACCGCGCAGAGCTGTCTCGGGCTCGCCCGGCACGAGCGCCCCCGGGAGACCCGTGAGGTCACCGTCGGTGTCGATCAGCACGAACCGGCCCGGGTGCTCGGAGTTCGCCGACCGGAGCAGACCACGGGCCGCGGCACCGGGCAGGTCGAGAACGTCCTCCCCGTCCCGGGCTGCGGTGGCCCCGCAGGTGAGCAGCACGATCCGGGTGTCGGTGAACCGGTCGTCGGCAAGGAGCGCCTGCGCCGAGGTCAGCACCTCGGCCACCCGGCGGTGGACAGCACCGGCTTCCTCTTCGTCGGAAAGGGCCCCTCCGGAGAACACCACGACGTCGGGCACGGTCGTGCTCGCGTCGACGGCTTCCAGGAGTGCTCCGTTACCGGCATGCCATGCGACGGCGGGCACCTCGTCCGCGAGGTGGTCCGCCGCGCCGAGTATGTCGCCTCCGACGACGGCCCACGATGTGGGCACGGGGCCGGGTGCGGCGGGCGTCCAGTCGACGGAGAACAGGGTGTCGCGGGTCCCCTGGGCCGAGGCGAGCTGGGCGGCGGAGAGCGGGCGCAGCGCCAGCGAGTCGATACGGGCGACCGGAGCGCCGGTGACGTCCGCGATGTCCACGCGCACCGCGGCGGTGGCCGCGTCCTCGGCATCGACGCGGGCCAGCCGGACGCGCAGCTCCGTGGCGCCCGCCGCGTGCGGGGTGACGCCGCGCCAGGCGAACGGCACCCGCACCTCGCCCGTGTCGGGGAGCAGGCCGCCCGCGCCGATCGCGTGCAGGGCGGCGTCGAGCAGCGCGGGGTGCACGGTGAATCCGGCGGCGTCCACGCCGGCCTCTCGGTCGGGTGCCACCTCGGCGAACACCTCGCCGTCGCGCCGCCATACGGCACGCAGGCCCCGGAAGGCCGGTCCGTAGTCGTAGCCGCCGTCGGAGACGGCGGGGTAGAAGCCGCTCACGTCGACCGGCCGGGCGTCCCGCGGCGGCCATGCGGAGAGGTCGGGGACCGGTTCCAGGGGCTCAGCGGAGCGCACGGTTCCGGTGGCGTGTCGTGTCCAGGGCCCGTCCTCGCCCTCGGGACGCGAGTACACGCTCACGTCGCGTGTCCCCTGATCGTCCGCCCCGTCGCCGACGACGGCCTGGAGGACGACCGCCCCGTCCTCGGGCAGGGTGAGCGGCACTTCCAGGGTGAGCTCTTCCAGGGACGGGCAGCCGACTCCGGAGCCTGCCCTGGAGGCGAGTTCGACGAGTGCGGTGCCGGGCAGAAGCACGGTACCGAGCAGGACATGGTCGGCGATCCAGGGGTGGGTGGCCTGCGAGATTCTGCCGCTGAGCAGGAGACCGCCGGTGCCCGCGACGGGCACAGCGGCTCCGAGCAGCGGGTGATCGGCCCGGCCGAGTCCCACCGCGGAGACATCGGCGGGGGCGGCCGAGCTCTCGGGCCAGTAGCGCTCCCGCTGGAAGGG
>NZ_JAQKPV010000038.1 GCF_028200735.1 Streptomyces sp. ACA25 | reverse complement strand
TGGTGACCGAGTCCGCGCGGGCCCGCGCGGACTCGACGTGTGCGGCGGGCCGGTCGGCCGCCAGCGCGGCCAGACCATCGGCCAGCTCGCCCCGGTCGGCGCCGATGACGACCGCACGGTGCGGCAGCGCGGCCCGGCCGGTGGCCAGCGAGAAGCCGGTGCCCAGAACGTCGGTGTCGTCCTTCAGCCAGTCCAGCACCCGCGCGGCCTGGGCACTCAGCCCGGTCGCGGTGCGGGCCGAAAGCACCCACGGCACCGCACCCGGCACCCGCCCGGGCGCCGGGGCCTCGGCGGCGGCCGGTGCGGCCTCCAGCACGACGTGCGCGTTGGTCCCGCTGACGCCGAACGACGACACACCCGCCCGGCGCGGAGAGCCCGTCTCGGGCCACTCCCGGGCCTCGGTCAGCAGCTCCACCGCGCCGGCCGACCAGTCCACGTGCGACGACGGCTCGTCCACGTGCAGGGTCCTGGGCAGCACGCCGTGCCGCATCGCCTCGACGGCCTTGATCACGCCCGCCATGCCCGCGGCGGCCTGGGTGTGGCCCAAGTTCGATTTCACCGAGCCCAGCCACAGCGGCCGCTCGCGGTCCTGCCCGTAGGTGGCGATGATCGCCTGGGCCTCGATCGGGTCGCCCAGCGTCGTGCCCGTTCCGTGGCCCTCGATCAGGTCCACGTCGGACGTCACGAGCCCGGCGTCGGCCAGCGCGCTGCGGATGACCCGCTGCTGCGAAGGACCGTTCGGCGCCGTCAAGCCGTTCGACGCACCGTCCTGATTCACCGCGGAGCCGCGTACGACAGCCAGCACCGGGTGCCCCAGCCGCCGCGCGTCGGAGAGCCGCTCGACGAGCAGCATCCCCACGCCCTCGGACCAGCTCGCACCGTCCGCTGTGCCCGCGAAGGACTTGCAGCGGCCGTCCGGCGCGAGGCCGCGCTGCCGGGAGAACTCGACAAACGTGCCGGGGGTGGCCATCACGGCGACGCCGCCCGCGAGCGCGAGGTCGCATTCGCCGGAGCGCAGCGCGCGGGCCGCCCAGTGCAGGGCGACCAGGGAGGACGAGCACGCGGTGTCGACCGTGACGGCCGGGCCCTCCAGACCGAGGGTGTAGGCGATGCGGCCGGACGCGACGCTGCCGGAGTTGCCCATGCCGAGGTAGCCCTCAAGCCCTTCGGGCGTCGCGCCGAGCCGTGCGGCGTAGTCGTGGTACATCATCCCGGCGAACACGCCGGTCTGGCTGCCGCGCAGCGCGGTGGGGTCGATGCCCGCCCGCTCCACAGCCTCCCACGCCGTCTCCAGCAGGAGCCGCTGCTGCGGGTCCATCGCCAGCGCCTCGCGCGGCGAGATACCGAAGAATCCGGCGTCGAACTCACCCGCGTCGGTCAGGAAGCCGCCCTCGCGGGTGTAGCTCGTGCCCACGTGGTCGGGGTCGGCGTGGTAGAGCGCTTCGAGGTCCCAGCCACGGTCGGTGGGGAAGGGGGAGATGACGTCACGGCCCTCGGCGACAACGCGCCACAGGTCCTCGGGTGACGCGACGCCGCCGGGGTAGCGGCACGCCATGCCGACGATGGCGACCGGCTCGTCCACACGGGCGACGGTGCTCGGGACAGCAGGCTTTGCGGCCGCCGCCCCGAGCACCTCGGTGAGAATGTGCCGGGCCAGTGCGGCGGGCGTCGGGTGGTCGAACACGGTCGTCGCAGGCAGCCGCAGGCCGGTGGCCGCGCCGAGTCGGTTGCGCAGTTCTATCGCCGTCAGCGAGTCGAAACCGAACTCGAGGAAGGGGCGGTCGGCGGCTACCGCGTCGGCCGAGCCATGTCCGAGCACGGCGGCGGCCTGGCCGCGCACCAGGTCGAGCACGGTCCGCGTGCGCTCGGCGGCGGGCTGCCCGGCGAGGCGGTCGCGCAGCCCGCCCGCGTCACCGTCGCGGGCCGTTCGGCGGCGCGGCGCACCCGCGAGGCCCCGCAGCGCTGCGGGCAGACGGGCGCCCTGGTCACGCAGGGCGGCCGGGTCGAGCCTGGCGGCGACGGCCAGGCCGCTGCCCACGCAGGCCATGTCGAACAGGGCCAGGCCGCGGTCGGTCGGCAGCGGCAGGACGCCGCCGCGGGCCATGCGCGAGGTGTCGGCGCGGCCGGTCATGTCGCTGGCCGGCGCCCAGAGGCCCCACGCGATCGACACGCCGGGCAGGCCGAGGGAGCGGCGGCGCTCAGCGAGCGCGTCGAGGTAGGCGTTGGCGGCGGCGTAGTTGCCCTGGCCAGGCCCGCCAAGGACACCCGCGAGGGACGAGAAGAGCACGAAGGCGCGCAGGTCGAGGCCCGCGGTCAGCTCGTGCAGGTGCCACGCGGCGTCGGCCTTGGGCCGCAGCACCGCATCCACCCGCTCAGGAGTCAGCGACTCCACGGTAGCGTCGTCCAGCACCCCCGCCGCGTGCACCACACCGGTGACGGGGTGCGCGGCCAGCACCTGGCCGAGCGCGTCGCGGTCCGCGACATCGCACGCGGCGAAGACGACCCGGGCGCCGAGCGCGGTCAAGTCGACCACGAGGTCGGCGGCGCCGGGCGCCTCAGCGCCCCGCCTGCCGACCAGCACCAGACCGCGCACGCCGTGCGCGGTCACCAGGTGCCGGGCGACGAGGCCGCCCAGCGTGCCGCCCGCGCCGGTGACCAGCACTGTGTCGTCCGGTCCGAAGGAGACGGTGCCCGTGTCGCCGGCCGGAGTGCGGGCCAGACGCGGGACGAACATCTCGCCCGCGCGCACGGCGACCCGCGGCTCGTCGGCCAGGGCCGCGGCGGCCTGCACTGCCCGCCGCGAGTCGGCGTGCTCGTCGGTCTCGACATGACCGAACCGGCCGGGGTGTTCGGCCTGGGCCGCGCGCAGCAGACCGCCGACGGCGGCACCCGCCAGGTCCGCGCCGCGAGTGACGACGACCAGCCGCTCGGCCCGGTCGTCGGCTATCCACCGCTGGACCTCGGCGAGCACCTCGTGCACGGCACGGCGGACGTCTTCGGGCCCACCGGAGCTGTCGACCTTGTCGAGGCGCAGCAGCACGACCTCGGCATCTGCTGCGACGGGCGCTTCGGCAGTCGCTTCGGCCGTGGACACCGGGAGCCAGTCGAGGCGCAGAACGGGGTCGCCGGCGGCGCGAGCGGTGGCGACCTGCTCGGCCGTGACCGCACGCAAGCGCAGCGCCTCGACGCCCGCCACGGGCGCGCCGGTGCCGTCGGCGAGGTCGACCGCCACGGCGTCACCGCCCAGCGCGGCCAGCCGGACCCGCAACGCGCGGGCACCGACTGCGTGTACGCGCAGGCCCTGCCACGCGAAGGGCAGGCCGCCCTTGCTGACCAGGCCGCCGAGGCCGATCGGGTGCAAGGCCGCGTCGAGCAGCGCCGGGTGCAGCAGGAAGCCCGCCGGGTCCTCGGACTCCAGCTCGACCTCGGCGAACACCTCGCCGCGCTGTCCGGTCCCGCGCCGCCACGCGGCGCGCACGCCCCGGAAGACGGGGCCGTAGTCGAGTCCGCGGTCGGACAGGTCGGCGTAGAGCGCCGACACGTCCACCGGCTCGGTGCCCGCGGGCGGCCACTCGCTCAGCGGCGTACCGGTGTCGGTGGACGTCGGCGCGAGGACGCCGGTGGCATGCCGCGTCCAAGGGTCGTCGCCGCCGGCGGGGCGCGAGTGCACGCTGACGGCACGGCGGCTGTCGGCCTCGGCCGGGCCCACCCGGACCTGGAGCTGGACGGCGGCGCGCTCGGGCAGCGCCAGCGGCGCACCGATCACCAGCTCGTCGAGCACTCCGCAGCCGAGCCGGTCGCCTGCGGCGAGCACGATCTCGGCCAGTGCCGCGCCGGGCAGCAGCACGGCACCGAGGACGACGTGATCGGCCAGCCACGCGAGTGCGCCCGGGGCGAGGCGCCCGGTCAGTACGAGTCCGCCGTCCTCGGCGAGGTCGACAGCGGCGCCGAGCAGGGGGTGCCCGGCGGCGGCCAGGCCGGCGCTCGCGAGGTCGCCCGCGGCCGGGCCGGTCGGCGCCAGCCAGTACCGCTCGCGCTGGAAGGCGTACGTGGGCAGGTCGACGTTGCCCGCGACGCCCGCGAAGAACCGCGGCCAGTCGACGGTGACGCCCGCCGCGTGCAGGGCGGCCAGGCCGGTGACCAGAGCGCGCACACCCGCGCGCTCGCGGTGCAGCGAACCGACCGCGACGACAGCGGCGCCCTCGGCCTCGGCGGTCTCCTGCACGCCGACGGTGAGCACGGGATGCGGGGTGACCTCAAGGAACGCCCGGTGGCCGTCGGCGAGCAGGCCTCGCACGGCGTCGGCGA
>NZ_JAQKPV010000037.1 GCF_028200735.1 Streptomyces sp. ACA25 | reverse complement strand
ACACAGTGGACGCGAGCACCTGAGGACAAGCCCTCGGCCTATTAGTACCAGTCAACTCCACCCCTCACAGGGCTTCCATATCTGGCCTATCAACCCCATCGTCTATAGGGGGCCTTAACCCATCAAGTGGGTGGGAGTCCTCATCTCGAAGCAGGCTTCCCGCTTAGATGCTTTCAGCGGTTATCCCTCCCGAACGTAGCCAACCAGCCATGCCCTTGGCAGGACAACTGGCACACCAGAGGTTCGTCCGTCCCGGTCCTCTCGTACTAGGGACAGCCCTTCTCAAGACTCCTGCGCGCGCAGCGGATAGGGACCGAACTGTCTCACGACGTTCTAAACCCAGCTCGCGTGCCGCTTTAATGGGCGAACAGCCCAACCCTTGGGACCGACTCCAGCCCCAGGATGCGACGAGCCGACATCGAGGTGCCAAACCATCCCGTCGATACGGACTCTTGGGGAAGATCAGCCTGTTATCCCCGGGGTACCTTTTATCCGTTGAGCGACGGCGCTTCCACAAGCCACCGCCGGATCACTAGTCCCGACTTTCGTCCCTGCTCGACCCGTCAGTCTCACAGTCAAGCTCCCTTGTGCACTTACACTCACCACCTGATTACCAACCAGGCTGAGGGAACCTTTGGGCGCCTCCGTTACTCTTTAGGAGGCAACCGCCCCAGTTAAACTACCCACCAGACACTGTCCCTGATCCGGATCACGGACCCAGGTTAGACATCCAGCACGACCAGAGTGGTATTTCAACAACGACTCCACCACCGCTAGCGCGGCAACTTCACAGTCTCCCACCTATCCTACACAAGCCGAACCGAACACCAATATCAAGCTATAGTAAAGGTCCCGGGGTCTTTCCGTCCTGCTGCGCGAAACGAGCATCTTTACTCGTAGTGCAATTTCACCGGGCCTATGGTTGAGACAGTCAAGAAGTCGTTACGCCATTCGTGCAGGTCGGAACTTACCCGACAAGGAATTTCGCTACCTTAGGATGGTTATAGTTACCACCGCCGTTTACTGGCGCTTAAGTTCTCAGCTTCGCTGACCCGAAGGCCAACTAACCGGTCCCCTTAACGTTCCAGCACCGGGCAGGCGTCAGTCCGTATACATCGCCTTACGGCTTCGCACGGACCTGTGTTTTTAGTAAACAGTCGCTTCTCGCTGGTCTCTGCGGCCACACCCAGCTCACACCGCAAGGGTGATCACCAGACATGGCCCCCCTTCTCCCGAAGTTACGGGGGCATTTTGCCGAGTTCCTTAACCATAGTTCACCCGAACGCCTCGGTATTCTCTACCTGACTACCTGAGTCGGTTTAGGGTACGGGCCGCAATGAAACATCGCTAGAGGCTTTTCTCGACAGCATAGGATCATCCACTTCACCACAATCGGCTCGGCATCAGGTCTCACCCACCATGTTGCACGGATTTCCCTGCACAACGGGCTACACCCTTACCCCGGGACAACCACCGCCCGGGCTGGACTACCTTCCTGCGTCACCCCATCACTCACCTACTACAAGTCTGGTTCACCGGCTCCACCACTCCCCCCTCACCCGAAGGCTCAGGAGGCGGCTTCACGGGCTTAGCATCGCCTGATTCAGCGTGGGCGCTCCATCACGGGTACCGGAATATCAACCGGTTATCCATCGACTACGCCTGTCGGCCTCGCCTTAGGACCCGACTTACCCTGGGCAGATCAGCTTGACCCAGGAACCCTTAGTCAATCGGCGCACACGTTTCTCACGTGTGTATCGCTACTCATGCCTGCATTCTCACTCGTGAACCGTCCACAACTACCTTCCGGTGCTGCTTCACCCGGCACACGACGCTCCCCTACCCGTCCCAGCACCCGTTAAGGCACATGCTGAAACGACACGACTTCGGCGGTGTACTTGAGCCCCGCTACATTGTCGGCGCGGAATCACTTGACCAGTGAGCTATTACGCACTCTTTCAAGGATGGCTGCTTCTAAGCCAACCTCCTGGTTGTCTCTGCGACTCCACATCCTTTCCCACTTAGCACACGCTTAGGGGCCTTAGTCGATGCTCTGGGCTGTTTCCCTCTCGACCATGGAGCTTATCCCCCACAGTCTCACTGCCACGCTTCACTTGCCGGCATTCGGAGTTTGGCTAAGGTCAGTAACCCGGTAAGGCCCATCGCCTATCCAGTGCTCTACCTCCGGCAAGAAACACGCAACGCTGCACCTAAATGCATTTCGGGGAGAACCAGCTATCACGGAGTTTGATTGGCCTTTCACCCCTAACCACAGGTCATCCCCCAGATTTTCAACTCTGGTGGGTTCGGGCCTCCACGAAGTCTTACCTCCGCTTCACCCTGCCCATGGCTAGATCACTCCGCTTCGGGTCTTGAGCATGCTACTGAAACGCCCTATTCGGACTCGCTTTCGCTACGGCTCCCCCACACGGGTTAACCTCGCAACATACCGCAAACTCGCAGGCTCATTCTTCAAAAGGCACGCAGTCACGACACAGCAAGAGCAAGCTCTCACTGTGCGACGCTCCCACGGCTTGTAGGCACACGGTTTCAGGTACTATTTCACTCCGCTCCCGCGGTACTTTTCACCATTCCCTCACGGTACTATCCGCTATCGGTCACCAGGGAATATTTAGGCTTAACGGGTGGTCCCGCCAGATTCACACAGGATTTCTCGGGCCCTGTGCTACTTGGGTGGTCCTCAAGTGAGCCGTACAGATTTCAGCTACGGGGGTCTTACCCTCTACGCCGGGCCTTTCGCATGCCCTTCGCCTATCCATACGGTTTCTGACTCACCGGCCGTCCGGCAGAACGACCAAAAGAACTCCCACAACCCCGCATGCGCAACCCCTGCCGGGTATCACACACATACGGTTTAGCCTGATCCAGTTTCGCTCGCCACTACTCCCGGAATCACGGTTGTTTTCTCTTCCTGCGGGTACTGAGATGTTTCACTTCCCCGCGTTCCCTCCACACACCCTATACATTCAGGTGCGGGTGACAGCCCATGACGACTGCCGGGTTTCCCCATTCGGACACCCCCGGATCACAGCTTGGTTGACAGCTCCCCGGGGCCTATCGTGGCCTCCCACGTCCTTCATCGGTTCCTGGTGCCAAGGCATCCACCGTGCGCCCTTAAAAACTTGCCCTACAGATGCTCGCGTCCACTGTGCAGTTCTCAAACAACAACCAGTCACCCAGACACACCCCACCGAAGCAGGACCCACCGGGGGCCGGCACCGAGCAACACCACCACCAAACAACAGCGGCCGTGCCCTCAGACACCCAACAGCGCGCCCACCACACCCCGACCACCCGAACCCGCTTTCCACGCCACCCACCCGAAGGCAGACCACAGTACTCACAGACCCGAACAGGCCAGAATGTGCCGAATAGTCAACGTTCCACCCATGAGCAACCACCCCGGGACATTCGCCCGAAGCTGGCTATTGCTCCTTAGAAAGGAGGTGATCCAGCCGCACCTTCCGGTACGGCTACCTTGTTACGACTTCGTCCCAATCGCCAGTCCCACCTTCGACAGCTCCCTCCCCACAAGGGGGTTGGGCCACCGGCTTCGGGTGTTACCGACTTTCGTGACGTGACGGGCGGTGTGTACAAGGCCCGGGAACGTATTCACCGCAGCAATGCTGATCTGCGATTACTAGCGACTCCGACTTCATGGGGTCGAGTTGCAGACCCCAATCCGAACTGAGACCGGCTTTTTGAGATTCGCTCCACCTCACGGTATCGCAGCTCATTGTACCGGCCATTGTAGCACGTGTGCAGCCCAAGACATAAGGGGCATGATGACTTGACGTCGTCCCCACCTTCCTCCGAGTTGACCCCGGCAGTCTCCCGTGAGTCCCCGGCAGCCCGAAGGCTCCGCTGGCAACACAGGATAAGGGTTGCGCTCGTTGCGGGACTTAACCCAACATCTCACGACACGAGCTGACGACAGCCATGCACCACCTGTACACCGACCACAAGGGGGGCCGTATCTCTACGGCTTTCCGGTGTATGTCAAGCCTTGGTAAGGTTCTTCGCGTTGCGTCGAATTAAGCCACATGCTCCGCCGCTTGTGCGGGCCCCCGTCAATTCCTTTGAGTTTTAGCCTTGCGGCCGTACTCCCCAGGCGGGGCACTTAATGCGTTAGCTGCGGCGCGGACAACGTGGAATGTTGCCCACACCTAGTGCCCACCGTTTACGGCGTGGACTACCAGGGTATCTAATCCTGTTCGCTCCCCACGCTTTCGCTCCTCAGCGTCAGTATCGGCCCAGAGATCCGCCTTCGCCACCGGTGTTCCTCCTGATATCTGCGCATTTCACCGCTACACCAGGAATTCCGATCTCCCCTACCGAACTCTAGCCTGCCCGTATCGACTGCAGACCCGGGGTTAAGCCCCGGGCTTTCACAATCGACGCGACAAACCGCCTACGAGCTCTTTACGCCCAATAATTCCGGACAACGCTTGCACCCTACGTATTACCGCGGCTGCTGGCACGTAGTTAGCCGGTGCTTCTTTTGCAGGTACCGTCACCCGAAGGCTTCTTCCCTACTGAAAGAGGTTTACAACCCGAAGGCCGTCATCCCTCACGCGGCGTCGCTGCATCAGGCTTTCGCCCATTGTGCAATATTCCCCACTGCTGCCTCCCGTAGGAGTCTGGGCCGTGTCTCAGTCCCAGTGTGGCCGGTCGCCCTCTCAGGCCGGCTACCCGTCGTCGCCTTGGTAGGCCATTACCCCACCAACAAGCTGATAGGCCGCGGGTTCATCCTGCACCGCCGGAGCTTTCCACCACCATCGGATGCCCGAAGTGGTCATATCCGGTATTAGACCCAGTTTCCCGGGCTTGTCCCAGAGTGCAGGGCAGATTACCCACGTGTTACTCACCCGTTCGCCACTAATCCACCACCGAAGCGGCTTCATCGTTCGACTTGCATGTGTTAAGCACGCCGCCAGCGTTCGTCCTGAGCCAGGATCAAACTCTCCGTGAATGCTTCAAACCCCGGAAGACCACAGGCCTCCCGAAGACGAACACCACGAGAGCGGCACAGGCAGCCGGAAAATAGCCACCCGTGCACTGCGTCCTCGCTATGTGTTACTACAAAGGAACCTCGCCATCTTCACGATGACGGGGTATCAACATTTGGCGTTGACTTTTGGCACGCTGTTGAGTTCTCAAGGTACGGACGCTTCTTTCGGCTCCCTCTCGGGCTCCTCCAGGCG
>NZ_JAQKPV010000036.1 GCF_028200735.1 Streptomyces sp. ACA25 | reverse complement strand
GGCCGCCCGGATCACCCGCTGCTGCGACGGGCCGTTCGGCGCCGTCAAACCATTCGACGCACCATCGGAATTCACCGCCGAACCACGCATCACCGCAAGCACCCGGTGACCGTTCGCCCGCGCATCCGACAGCCGCTCCACCACCAGCACGCCCACACCCTCGGACCAACCCGTGCCATCCGCCGCCACGGAGAACGACTTGCAGCGGCCGTCCGCTGCCAAGCCCTGCTGTTTGCTGAACTCGGTGTAGATGCCCGGCGTCGCCATGACGGTCGCACCGCCGGTCAGCGCCAGGTCGCATTCGCCGTTGCGCAGGGACTGCGCCGCCAGGTGCAGGGCAACCAGCGACGACGAGCAGGCCGTGTCGACGGTGAGCGCCGGGCCTTCGAGCCCGAAGAAGTACGCCAGCCTGCCGGAAGCGACACTGATGGCAGTGCCGGTCAGGCCATGGCCTGCGGCCGCCTCGCTGTCCAGCCCGTAGTAGGAGGGCGCCACGCCCATGAAGACGCCCGCTTGACTACCGCGGAGGGAGAGCGGGTCAAGGCCCGCTCGCTCGAAGGCTTCCCAGGACGCCTCCAGCAGCAGTCGCTGCTGCGGATCCATCGCCCCCGCCTCACGCGGCGAGATACCGAACAGCTCAGCGTCGAAGGACGCGGCGTCATGAACGAAGCCACCCTCACGGGTGTAATCACCATCGACGTCCCGGGAAGCTCCGCCGACCGGCCAGTCGCGGTCGGTGGGGAACCCCCCGACCGCGTCGACGCCGTCGCTCACCAGGCGCCACAGGTCCTCAGGCGAGGATATTCCGCCGGGGTAGCGGCAGGCCATGCCGACGATGGCGATCGGCTCGTCGACACGCATGGCGACGGGTGCGCTACCGGGCGCTTCAGTCTCGGTGTCCAGCAGTTCGGTACTGAGGTGCCCGGCCAGCGCTTCGGGCGTCGGGTGGTCGAACACCAGGGTGGCGGGGAGCCGCAGGCCGGTGGCCGCGTTGACCCGGTTGCGCAGTTCGACCGACGTCAAGGAGTCGAATCCCAGCTCACGGAAGGCCCGCCCCCGTTCCACCGCCGCCGCCGAGGCATGGCCGAGCACAGCGGCGGCCTCGGAACGCACCAGATCGACGAGGGTGCGCTCCTGGTCTGCCGGATTCAGTGCGAGGAGGGTGGCGGCAAAGGAGTCGGTGGCGGTAGCGGCACGGCGTACGGGGACGCGCACCAGCCCTCGGAGCAATGCGGGCACCGGGGCGCCTGCTGTGCGGGCCCGCAGCCCTGCGATGTCGAGCCGCATCGGAACCAGGTGGGCCTCGGGGCGGGTCAGCACCGTGGTGTCGAACAGGTCGAGACCTTCCTCGTCGGACAACGGCTCGCCCACTTGGGCGAATCGTGCCCGGTCCGTGGCGTCGAGGTTCCCGCTGACAGCGCTCGCGCGGTCCCACAGGCCCCAGGCCAGCGCGGTCGCCGGGAGCCCTTGGGAGCGCCGGCGGTGAGCCAGCGCATCGAGGAAGGCATTGGCGGCCGCGTAATTGCCCTGCCCCGGCGAACCGAACGTCGCAGCCACCGAGGAATACATCACGAACATCCCCAGATCACACTCAGCCGTCAACTCATGCAAATTCACCGCAGCATCAGCCTTCGCCCGCAACACCCCATCCAACCGCTCCGGCGTCAACGCCTCCACCACCCCGTCATCCACCACACCCGCCGCATGCACCACACCCGTCAACGGAAACTCCGCAGGAATACCACCCAACACACCCGCCAACGCCCCACGATCCGCCACATCACACGCCACCACCTCCACCTCAGCCCCCAACCCCACCAACTCCGACACCAACCCCTCCACACCCGAAGCACCCCCACCACTCCTACTCACCAACACCAAACGCCGCACCCCATAACACCGCACCAAATGCCGCGCCACCAACCCACCCAACACACCCGTCCCACCCGTCACCAACACCGTCCCACCCGCCACCGAACCAAGGCCGGGGTTCTGCCCCGTCTCGTCCCCCGCCGGCCTGACCCTCGCCAGCCTCGGCACCAGCACCCGGCCCGCACGCACCGCCATCTGTGGCTCATCGGAGGCAAGTGCCCGGCCCCAGGGGAGGGTTTCGCACTCGTCCGCACCGGGCTCGCCCGTACCCGGAGTACCGGGGGTGTCCTCATCGAGAAGGACGAAGCGATCCGGATGTTCGGCCTGAGCCGCCCGCACCAGCCCCCACGCCGCAGCCGCCATCGGCTCGGCCATGCCGTCACCGTCTGCTGCGGCAACCGCGCCGCGCGTACACACGACCAGCCGGGACGCCACTGCCCGCTCCTCGGCCAGCCATGCCTGCACTCCCGCCAGTACCGCCGCGGGCTCAGCAGCAGGTCGCCAGACCACCACCCCGGGCACCTCGGACCACTCCGCCACATCGCGGGCCGGATCGTCCACGAGCACGTGCGCAACGGGATCGGTCCCGCTCACCTCACCGAGCTCTGTCCACACGACCTCGAACAGCGAGTCCGCGCCCGGGGCCGCCGTCAACTGTCCCGGCACGGCCCGCAATGCCAGGGACTCCACCGACAGAACCGGCAGACCCGCCTCGTCGAACGCCTCCACCGCCACCGCGTCCACACCTGCCGGCGTCAGCCGCACCCGCAGCACCGACGCGCCCACCGCATGCAAGGCCACGCCCGACCAGGAGAACGGCAGCCGCGCCGTCACAGGCTCCCCTGCCTCGCCCGTCGCACCCAGCGCCTGCAAGGCCGCGTCCAGCAAAGCCGGATGCATCCCGAACGCTCCGGCCTCCCGCCGGTCCGGCAAGGCCACTTCCGCACACACCGTGTCACCCGCAGTCCACAACGCCCGCAGCCCGCGGAACGCCGGACCGTAGACGAGCCCCGCCGCGTCCATGGTCTCGTAGTGTCCGCTGAGATCCACCGGGACGGCGCCCTCCGGCGGCCAGACCGCTTCCGCCGCGGGCTCTCCCTGTTCGCCCTCACCCAGCACACCCGCCGCATGCCGGGTCCACGAACTCTCCTCGTCCGACTCGCGCCGGCCGTACACCACGACCTCGTGCTCGGCGCCTTCCCCTGCGGAGACGACCACCTGTACGCGCACCGCGCCGCGCTCCGGCAGGACCAAGGGCGCGTGCAAGGTCAGCTCGTGCACGTGTGCCCTGCCGACCAGGCCGCCGGCGTGCAGGGCCAGTTCGAGCAGCGCCGTACCGGGAACCACGGTCGAGCCCTGCACCCGGTGGTCCGCCAGCCATGGATAGGCCGCTGTCGACAGGCGCCCGGTGAGCACCATGCCGTCGTCGGTGGCCGAAGCCACCGCGGCACCGAGCAACGGGTGGCCGGCACCGGACAGCCCTGCGTCGCTGACGTCGCCCGAACCGGGCTCGGGCCTTACCCAGTACCGCTCGTGCTGGAAGGCGTAGGTGGGCAGGTCCGCGCCGTCGACGGCGGGCAGGCCGGGCCAGTCGACAGCGGCACCGGCCACGTGCAGACCGGCCAGGGTCTGGAAGAAGGTCTCCACCTCGTCGCGGTCGGACCGCAGGGCCGGCACGAACACGGCATCGTCCAGAACTTGTTGCGCCAGAGCCGACAGCACGCCGTCCGGGCCCAGCTCGACGAATCTCCGCACTCCGGACATCCGTCCGAGGGCGTCGGCGAACATCACCGGCTGCCGGGCCTGCCGCACCCAGTACTCGTGCCCGTCGATCGGGCCGGGGCCGGTGGTCACGAGCGGAATCAGGGGTTCATGGTGGGTGAGGGTGGCCGCGACTGCTCCGAACTCCTCGAGGATGGGGTCCATGTGGTGCGAGTGGGCGGCGTGGGAGACGATCAGTCGCTTGACCCGCCTGCCCTCGGCACGCCACCGGGCCTCCAGCCGGGTGATCACGTCTTCGTCCCCGGAGACGGTCACCGACGCGGGGCCGTTCACCGCCGCCAGGTCGACCCCTGCAGGCAGCGGCACGACCTCCTCCCGAGAGGCTTCAACCGCCAGCATCGAACCGCTCTCCGGCAGAGCCTGCATGAGCCTGGCCCGCGAAGACAGCAGCCGGCACGCGTCGTCCAGCGACAGCACCCCCGCGATGTGCGCCGCGGCCAGTTCGCCCGTGGAGTGACCGAGCACCACGTCGGGTGTGATGTTCAGGGACTCCAGCAACCGGGTCAGCGAGACCTGCACGGCGAACATGCCCGCGATGGCATAGCCGATACGGGTCATCTCGTCTCCGTCGCCGAAGACGATCTCTTTCAGCGGCAGCCCCACGTCCACTCGGGCCGCGACCGCGTCGAATGCCTCGGCGAACACCGGGAATGCCGTGTAGAGCTCCCGGCCCATGCCCGCGTACTGCGAGCCCTGGCCCGTGAACATGAACGCGGTGCGTCCGTTGACGACCGAACCCTGCACGACGGAAGCCGCGGAGGTACCAGTGGCAAGGGCGTCCAGCCCTTTGAGGAGGCTTTCGGCACGGCCGAGCACGACAGCGCGGTGTTCCAGCGCGGCCCGGCCGGTGGTAAGGGTCTTCGCGATCTCCTCGGGCTGCAGACCGGGGTGTCCGGCCACAAAGTCCCGGAGCCGCGCTGCCTGGCCCCGCAGGCCCTCCGCGGTCCGGGCGGACACCGGCCACGGCACAGGGCCGGTAGCCGTGTCGCGGCGGACCGGGACGGCGGGGCGCTCCGGAGCCTGCTCGAGGATGACGTGAGCGTTGGTGCCGCTCATACCGAAGGAGGAGACGCCGGCGCGACGGGTGCGGCCGGTCCGAGGCCACGGCTGGTGTTCGGTGAGCAGTTCCACGGCGCCCGTCGACCAGTCGACCTGCGGGGTGGGCTCGTCGATGTGCAGGGTCCGGGGCAGCACCCCGTGCCGCATCGCCTCGACCATTTTGATGACACTGGCGACGCCGGCTGTGCACTGGGTGTGGCCGAGGTTGGACTTCAGTGAGCCGAGCCGCAGCGGCTCCTCCCGGTCCTGTCCGTAGACGGCGAGCAGCGCCTGTGCCTCGATCGGGTCACCGAGGCGGGTGCCCGTACCGTGTGCCTCCACCGCGTCCACCTCGGACGGCTTGATGCCTGCGGTGGCCAGCGCGGCCCGGATGACCCTCTGCTGGGCGGGCCCGCTGGGCGCGGTCAGGCCGTTGGAGGCCCCGTCCTGGTTGGTCGCCGATCCACGCACCACTGCCAGTACCCGGTGACCGTTGCGGAGCGCGTCGGAGAGCCGTTCGACGAGCAGCATGCCGACGCCCTCGGACCAGCCGGTGCCGTCCGCGTCCGCCGAGAACGATTTGCACCGCCCATCGGCCGAGAGGCCCTTCTGCCTGCTGAACTCGGTGAAGACGTCGGGGGCACCCATGACGGTGACGCCACCCGCCAGCGCCGTGTCGCATTCGCCGTTGCGCAGCGCCTGCACCGCCAGGTGCAGGGCCACCAGCGAGGACGAGCACGCCGTGTCGACAGTGACCGCGGGACCCTCCAGCCCGAAGGTGTAGGCGATGCGGCCGGAGGCAACGCTGGTGGCGCTTCCGGTGAGGAAGTGGCCTTCGACATCCTCGGGCAGACGCATGCCCACGCCGTATCCGGAGGCAGCGGCGCCGACGAAGACGCCCACCTGCGTA
>NZ_JAQKPV010000035.1 GCF_028200735.1 Streptomyces sp. ACA25 | reverse complement strand
GGCGACGAGGCTGCCGAGTACCTCCGCAAGCGGGGCATCCGCGCCCTCGACCCGGATCAGGCACTCCTCGCGCTCGCCCGCGCAGTCGACGGGGGAGACATCTGCGTCACCGTGGCCGATGTCGACTGGGACCGGTTCGTGCCCGCCTTCACCGCGGCCCGGCCCAGCCCGCTGCTGACGGACCTCGTCCGCACCTCCCCGGCCACGGCCGAAGGAGCGGACATGGCCCCGCCCGCCGTCCCGGGGGGCGGCACCGAGGCACAGTCCGGTCTGCGCAAGCGGCTGGCCGGGCTGCCGGACGCCGAACAGGACGCGCTGCTGTCGTCCGTGGTGAGCGAGGCGGTCGCCGTGGTCCTCGGCCACACCGATGCCGGTGCCGTGGACGTCCGGCGCCCGTTCAGCGAGCTCGGGTTCGACTCGCTGATGGCCGTGGAGCTGCGGGACCGGCTGGGGGCGGAGACCGGTCTTGGGCTGCCCGCCTCCGTGGTGTTCGACCACCCCACCCCGGCCGACCTCGTCCGCAGGCTTCGGGACGAACTGGGGCCGGTATCGGGCACCGTGTCGTTCCTGGCCGGCCTGGACGCACTCGAAGCGGAGTTCAGCGCGACGCCGCCCGACGGCCTGACCAGGGCGAAGATGGCCGTGCGGCTGCAGGCGTTCCTGTCCAGATGGGCCGACGGGCGGCCCTCGGCGGCCGGCGACCCGTCGGAACTCGAGGACGCGTCCGACGAGGAAATGCTGTCGCTCATCGACCGGGAACTGGGCCTGTGACCGGGCTGCCGCGCCGGTGGGGTACCCCTGTCCCGGCGCGGCGGCCCCTACCGGGAAGGCAGGCCCTTGCCAGGGTTCCCGGTGGGGCCGTAATGTGAGCGCGCTTCACGTTCCTTTGACGTGCAGTCCGGCGAATGTCACCGAGCGGCATATCCGGTGTGGCGGCGCGCGAATGACACATCGTGAGCGGCCCGATGTATTCAAGAAATTCCTTCGTGCGTCACGGAGCGGAGCTTCCGCACCTTTCCTGCCCGGGACCGGCCACGTAAGGGGGTGCGCGTGCGTGCCGGGCTAGGGGTAGCTTTAGGGGTTGTCGCAGGCTCCGAACGGCTCGTACGGTCAGCGGGAGTTACCGGCCGTAAATACTGATCCCAGTATTCTCGCCGGAGGGAATATGGGATTCCGTTGTGGTGCGGTCCCGGCGATTTCATCGAGTAGCTTCCGCGAAAAGCGTGCTGCCGGTCCGGAGAAGGTGACATCGAGTGGCCGAAGATCAGAAGTATCTCGATTACCTCAGGCGGCTCACTGCGGATCTGCGGCAGACCCGGCGCCGCCTGCGAGCCGCTGAGGCGCGCGGGAGCGAGCCCATCGCGATCATCGGCATGGGCTGCCGCTACCCGGGCGCCGTGCACTCCCCCGAGGACCTCTGGACGCTGGTATCCGAGGCACGTGACGGAATCTCGGGCTTCCCCGTCGACCGGGGCTGGGATGTCGACGCCGTGTACGACGCCGACCCCGACGCCGCGGGGACGACGTACGTCCGCGAGGGAGGATTCGTCCACGACGCGGGCGGGTTCGACGCGGAACTGTTCGGCGTCTCACCGCGCGAGGCACTGGCGATGGACCCCCAGCAGCGGCTGCTGCTGGAGACGGTGTGGGAATCCGTGGAGCGGGCCGGCATCGACCCGATGTCCCTGCGCGGCAGCCGGACGGGCGTGTTCATCGGCTCCTCCTCGTCCGCCTACGGCGCGGGGCTGCGTACGCTGCCACCGGGGACCGAGGGGCACCTGCTGACCGGCAGCGCGCCCAGCGTCGTCTCCGGCCGCGTCGCCTACACGCTGGGCCTGGAAGGGCCCGCGGTGACCGTGGACACGGCATGTTCGTCGTCACTGGTCGCCATGCACCTCGCTGCGCAGGCCCTGCGCGGCGGTGAATGCGACATGGCGGTCGCGGGCGGCGTCACCGTGATGACCAGCCCGGGGATCTTCACCGAGTTCAGCAGGCAGCGGGGCCTGGCCGGGAACGGGCGCTGCAAGCCCTTCTCCGCCGACGCCGACGGCACCGGCTGGGCCGAGGGCGCGGGCGTTCTCCTGCTGCGCCGCCTCGCCGATGCCCGCAAGCGCGGGGACCGGGTGCTCGCCGTGATCCGCGGCTCCGCGGTCAACCAGGACGGTGCCTCCAACGGACTGTCCGCCCCCAACGGCCCGTCGCAGGAGCGGGTGATTCTTGCCGCGCTCGCCAACGCCCGGCTCACCACCTCCGACATCGACGCGGTCGAGGGCCACGGCACCGGCACCACCCTCGGTGACCCCATCGAGGCGCAGGCACTGCTCGCCACATACGGTCAGGGCACCCGCCGCGCGCCCCTGTTGCTCGGCTCGGTGAAGTCAAACATCGGACACGCGCAGGCCGCCGCCGGTGCCGCAGGCGTCATCAAGATGGTGATGGCCCTCCGCGAGGAGGAACTGCCGCCCACCCTGCACGTCGGCGAGGCAACACCGCACGTCGACTGGTCGGCCGGTCAGGTCGGACTGCTGACCGAGGCCGTGCCGTGGCCGCACGATCCGGAGCGGCCCCGACGTGCGGGCATCTCGTCGTTCAGCATCAGCGGCACCAACGCACACCTCGTTCTGGAGAGCGCGGACGGGCCGGCCGGCCCCTCCGGGGACGACACCGACGGGACCGCCGACGGGGATGCGACCGGGGCGGACCGCCCTGCCGGAGGCCCGGTACGCCCCCTCTCCCCGGTGCTGCCGTGGCTGATCTCCGCCAGAACCTCCGAGGCGCTGCGGGGCCAGGCCGAACGCCTCGCTCGGGTACGGGAGCACGACCCGGTCGATGTCGCCCGTACTCTGGCCACCGCCCGCGCGGCGCTCGACCACCGCGCGGTGGTGCTCGGCACGACCTCCGAGGAGCTCCGGCGCGGTCTTGACGGGCTGGCCCGGGGAGAGACCCCCGCCGGCGTGGTCCGCGGCGTGGCCCGTACCCGGGTCGCCCCGGTGTTCGTGTTCCCCGGGCAGGGGTCGCAATGGGCCGGCATGGCTGTCGAACTGCTCGACACCGCACCGGTCTTCGCAGACCGGTTCGCCGAGTGCGAAACCGCCCTGGCCCCGTACCTCGACCGGCCGCTCTCGGCGCTGCTGCGCGACGAAAGCGCCACGTCCGAGCGGTCCGACACCGTCCAGCCCTTGCTGTGGGCGGTGATGGTGTCCCTGGCTGAGCTGTGGCGGTCCGCCGGCGTCGTCCCGGCCGGCGTGATCGGAGCGTCGCAGGGTGAGTTGGCCGCCGCTGTCGTGGCGGGCGCGATGAGCCTGCCGGACGCCGCGCTCGTGGTCGCGGTGCGCAGCAGGGCGATCGCCGGACAACTGTCGGGCAGGAGCGGCCTCGTCTCCCTACCGATGACCGGGGCGGAGGCCGAGGCCTTCCTCGAACCGTGGGCGGGCCGGCTGTGGATCTCTGCCGTGAACGGTCCGCGGACCACCGTGATCGGCGGCGGGAACGCCGAGCTGGCAGAACTCACCGCGGCGTGCGAGCGGCACGGTGTGGACGCACGCCGTGTCGGGATCGACTACGCCTCGCACACCGCCCTCGTCGAGCCGCTCGAACCGGTCTTCCAGGAGCTGCCCCCGCAGCCGACCCGGACGGGCGATGTCCCGTTCTACTCCACGGTGACCGGCCAGGCCCTGGACACCGGCACGCTGGACGCGGACTACTGGTACCGCAACCTCCGTGACACCGTACGGCTGGACCGGGCCGTACGAGCCGCCATGGCGGACGGTCACACCGCCTTCCTGGAGGTCAGCCCCCACCCCGTGCTGCTCCCGGGAATCAGCGGCACGGTGGAGGACGCCGGCGGCGAGGGAGCCGTGCTCGGCACGCTGCGTCGCGGCCAGGGCGGCCCGAGCCGCTGGTTCACCGCGCTGGCGGAGGCCCACGTCGCAGGCGTGCCCGTCGACTGGTCCGCGGTGCTGCCCGACGGCCAACTGGTCACCCTGCCCACCTACGCTTTCCAGCACACCCACTACTGGCTGACCGCCCCTCCGGAGGAGCAGCCTCCGCAGAATGCCGCAGCGGCGGACCCCGCCGAGTCCGACTTCTGGGCCGCCGTCGACCGCCTGGACCACGAACAGGTCGCGGAGACCTTGCGGCTGGAGTCGGGCGACGGCCTGGAAACGGTGCTGCCCGCCCTGTCGGTCTGGCGGCGGACCCGCGCCGAACGCTCGGCGGTGGACTCCTGGCGGTATCGCGTCGCCTGGCGGCCGGCCGCCCCGAGTACCGGCACGTCCCTCGACGGGACCTGGCTCGTCCTGCGCACCGAGGGCGTCTGTCCGGCCCATGCCGACCGGTGCAGCGAGGCTCTGCGGCGTGCCGGTGCCGCACCGGTCGACGTCGCCGTGCCCGACCCGCGGCTGAACCGCGGAGACCTCGCGGAAGTGCTGAGCAACGCCGCCGGGACGGACGACACCGTCGTGGGAGTCCTGTCGTTGCTCGCCGACGACACGCGGGACCACCCGGAGGACGCCGCGGTCTCGGCCGGTCTCGGAGGCACGCTGACCCTTGTCCAGGCCCTGGGGGATGCCGGGATCACCGCTCCGCTGTGGTGCGTGACCACGGGCGCCGTCTCCACAGGCCGGGCCGACCGGCTCACCGACCCGGCGGCCTCCCGGTTCTGGGGCCTGGGACGCGTCGTGGCCCTGGAGCATCCGGAGCGCTGGGGCGGCCTGGTCGACCTGCCCGCCATGCCCGACACGCGTGCGATGGAGCGATTCACCGCAGTTCTGGCAGGCCCCGAGGACCAGGCCGCGGTCCGTGGGGCAGGAATCTTCGTCCGTCGGCTGGTCCGTGCTCCGGCGGCCGAACCCGCCCACGGGACACCGCTGACCGGTCCGGTACTGATCACCGGTGGCACGGGTGCGCTGGGAGCCGAAGCGGCCCGCTGGCTGGCGCGTCGCGGTGTCGGGAAACTGGTGCTGACCAGCCGGCGGGGACCGGATGCCGCGGGTGCGGGGGACCTGGTTGCCGAACTCGCCGGGCTCGGTGCCACCGCGGTCGTCATCGCGTGCGACGTGGCGGACCGGGAGGCGCTCGCCGCACTGCTGACCGAGCACCCGGTGACCGGCGTCGTGCACGCCGCGGGTGTCGACCCGGCGATGGCCTTGGAGGCGACGTCGGTGCCCGGCTTCGCGGAGAGCCTGCGTGCGAAGGCCCTCGGCGCCGTCCACCTGGACGCACTCCTGCCCGATGCGGAGCTGTTCGTCCTGTTCTCGTCGATCGCCGGTGTGTGGGGCAGCGGGGGGCAGGCCGGATACGCCGCGGCGAACGCCCACCTCGACGCGATCGCCGGTGCGCGGCGCGCTGCCGGACGGGTCGCCACCGCGGTCTCCTGGGGCGCGTGGGCAGAAGGCGGCATGGCCGCTCGGGAGGGTGCGGACGAGTACCTCCGGCGACGCGGACTGAGGCCGATGCCGCCGGGTCTGTGCATCGCCGCACTGTCGGGTGCGGTCGACACGGGAGACAGCTGCGTGACGGTCGCTGACGTCGACTGGACCCGCTTCGCGCCCACGTTCACCAGCCGCCGGGCCAGCCCTCTGCTCCTGGAGCTTCCGGAGGTCCGGACCGCACTGGCCGGGACGGTTCCCGACGACTCGGGCGTGCAGGCAGCACAGTCCTTGTTCACCGGCCTTTCCGAGCCGGAGCGGAACCGTGCCGTGCTCGATCTGGTGCGCCGGGAGACCGCTGCGGTCCTCGGCTACTCCGAACCGGTCGACGGAGAGCGCCCCTTCAAGGACCTGGGCGTGGACTCTCTCACCGCTGTCGAGGTCCGCAACCGCGTCGCCGAAGCCATCGGCCTGAGTCTGCCCGCGACTCTGGTGTTCGACCACCCCACTCCTTCGGCAGCCGCCCGCCACCTCCTCACCCTGCTCGGCGGTGACGAGGCCCAGCCGGTGGTCACGACGGCTGCGTTGTCCGACGAGCCGATCGCGATCGTCGGTATGGCATGCCGCTATCCGGGTGACGCCGACTCGCCGGCCCAACTGTGGAAGCTGGTGGCCGCGAGCGGCGACGGCGTCACTGCGTTCCCCGCCGACCGCGGCTGGGACGCGGGCGGCACGGACGTCAGCTTTGCCCCGGAAGGCGGCTTCGTCAGCGACGCCACTGCTTTCGACGCCGACCTGTTCGGTATCTCGCCGCGTGAGGCGGTGGCGATGGATCCGCAGCAGCGGCTGCTGCTGGAAACCTCCTGGCAACTGTTCGAGAGTGCCGGCCTGGACCCGCGTTCGGTGCGCGGCACCCGGACCGGCGTGTTCGTCGGTGCCTCACCCTCCGGATACGGGATCGGCGCCACCGACTCCGGTTCCGAAGGGCATTTCCTCACCGGCATGTCGAGCAGCGTGCTGTCGGGGCGTATCGCGTACGCGTTCGGGCTGGAGGGCCCGGCGATGACGATCGACACGGCGTGCTCGTCGTCCCTGGTGGCCCTGCACCTGGCGGCGCAGTCGCTGCGCAACGGCGAGTGCGCGATGGCTGTGGCGGGTGGCGTCACGGTCATGACCAACCCCGGTGTCTTCTCCGAGTTCTCCAAGCAGGACGGGCTGGCGGC
>NZ_JAQKPV010000034.1 GCF_028200735.1 Streptomyces sp. ACA25 | reverse complement strand
CGGCGTTACCCGAATTGCTCCGCAATTCGGGGGCAATTCCCTTCGGGAATTGCCGTATGTCGCTCCGCGACATACGGGCTAATTGCTCCGCAATTAGCTGCCCTCCGGGCAGGGGTGGTGATGTTGTGTCAGGGACTGTAGGGGCACGGGGTGTTGAGGTTCAAGCTTGCGGGCTACGGGTCGGGGGCTGTGGTGGTGAAGCTGCGGACTCTGACGGGCTGGGCGGGAACGGATGTGCGGAGCAGGAAGGGGTGACAGTGACCGAGGGTGCGGTATGATGGCTGGACTGTCCAGAGTGAGCGTTTGATCGTGATGCATCACTGTTGGTGCTTCTCGAAACCAGGCACTACCCCAGCGCAGTGGGCTTGACCGTGAGTGCGTCACTCAGTTCTGAATTCCACGACTCGTGGAAGAGGGGGGAAATCCGGTGACCATTTCGATTCTTGATGAACCATCAGAGGACGATGGGCTTGAACTCCGCCCGCACCAGAAGGAATGCGTGGAGGCGATCGTTCACGCATTGTCCGATGCCCGGGGTGGGGATGTGCGGGCGAATGTGGTGATGGCGACCGGCACGGGAAAGACGTTCATGGCGGCGGTGGCCGCGCGCCGGCTGGTCCCGTACGGGCGAGTGCTGGTTCTGGTGCCGACCGTGCTGCTGCTGTCCCAGACGGTCCAGGCGTGGCGCCGGGCCGGCTACCGCGGCCGGATGGTCGCGGTGTGCTCGGCGGCCGACACCGAGCTGCTCGACGCGCTCGGGGACGGCACACTCGAGGACTTCGCCCGCTGCACCACCGACCCGGCGCAGCTGGCCCACTGGATGGCCGAGGACGGCCCCGTGGCAGCGGTGGCGACGTACGCCAGCCTGGTGGACCAGAGAAGCCGGGAGAATGGCGCCAAGGCCCGTGCCGGGGTGCTGGAGCGGGCGTTCCGGGACGACGGTTTGCCACCGGTAGACCTCATGATCATTGACGAGGCACACCGTACTTCGGGGGATGCAGGGAAGGCGTGGGCGGCGGCACTGGACCAGTCGAGGCTGCCGGCAGCGCGACGACTGGCGATGACGGCCACACCGAGGCTGTGGGAGGCACCGGTGGGCGGTGACGCGCGGCAGGTCGCGAGCATGGACAGCCCCTTGTACGGCGAGCGGGCGTACGAGCTGGAGCTGATGGAAAGTGTGGAACGAGGGCTCCTCGCGTGGTGGGAGATCGACATCCTGGAGATCACCGACCCCGACGCCGGCGCGGACGACGACAGCAGCAGCGAGGAAGTGCGGGGACGGCGCCTGGCCGCGCTGCAGGCGGCGCTGCTGACCCACCTGGACGAGTCCGGCGCCCGGTCGCTGCTGACCTTCCACGGCACCACGCTGGCCGCCATGAGCTTCGCGCGGGCGCTGCCGGAAACAGCCGCCCAGCTCCACGCGCAGGATCCGGCCCGGTATCCGAAGCGGGTGTCGGCGGAATGGCTGTCCGGGGAACACTCCCCCAACCACCGGCAGGCCGTGCTGGGGCGGTTCGCGGACGGCGTGGACGAGTACGGATACATTGCGGACGCGCAGTTCCTCGCCTCCTGTCAGGTCCTGGCGGAAGGGACCGACATCCGCGGGCGGGCCGGTGTCGACGGCGTGGTGTTCGCTGACACGCGCAGTTCGCCGGTGCAGATCGTGCAGATCCTCGGCCGGGCACTGCGGCAGGAACCCGGCGAGGGCAAGGTCGCCCGGATCATCGTCCCGGTCTACCTGGCGCCCGGGGAGTCCCCTGACGCCATGATGACCTCCCCGGCCTACCGCGGACTGGTCCAAATCCTTCAAGGCCTGCGTGCTCATGACGACCGGATCCTCCAGAGGCTCGCAGCGGCAGCCGCCACCGCCTCCGGGACACCCACCGAGGTCGTGCGGCTGGACCCGCAGGCCCCCGCAGACACACGCCAGCGCAGCGGCGCGGCCGACGCCGAACTGGACCTGGCCGACGACGACGACCAGGACCAGGACCAGGACCAGGACGAGTATGACGGGCAGGAGCACGACGAGGAGGAGCCCGGAGACGACGAGGAGGACCAGGAGGCGGCGAACGGTGACGGCGCGGGCCGGCCGCGCCCGGCCGCGGTGCCGCTGCTCCGGTTCTCCCGGCCCCGCGACCCCGCCGCGATCGCCCGGTTCCTGCGCACCCGGGTCCTCCAACCCGACTCCGAGGTGTGGCTGACGGGGTATGAGGCGCTGCGGCGCTGGGTGGACGAGCACGGCGACGCGATGGTCCCGGTCACCGCCACCATCCGCTTGGACGACGGCACGGACGAGGACGGCACGGACTATGCACTGGGGAAGTGGGTGGCGCAGCAGCGATGGCTCCTCAGCGACGGCACCCTCCGCCCCCACCGCTACCAGCTGCTCGATGAACTCGGCATGGTCTGGAACGTCGATGACGCGAGATTCCGGCAGGGAATCATCGCCGCGCATTCCTACTACGAAGAATTCGGGACGCTGTGCGCGCCGCGTGACGCGGTAGTGGATGGATTCGCTCTCGGGGTCTGGCTCCACAATCTGCGGAACTCGAAAGCGCTCACCGATTCCCGGCGGGAAATACTGGAGGCCATCGACCCGTGGTGGAACCCGCCGTGGCCACTGGCCTGGCAGCGCTCCTACACCGCCCTCGCCCTCCTGCTGGGCGGAGAAGAAGGAACGCCGGACGTGCCGCCCGGCGTGAGGGTGAACGGCATCGACGTCGGCACCTGGGCACAGCGACAAACTGCCGGATGGGCACAGCTCACCGGAGAGCAGCGGGAACTCCTGACCGCGCTCGGCATAGAACCGCCGGCAGAGAACCGCCGCGCAGACGAGTCCGGCGGGGAGCGGCCGGTCGTGCCCGGGCTGCACCGCCTGGACACCTTCGGCCGCGGCATCGCCGCCTGCCGGCAATATCTCGACAGGGAAGGCCACCTGAGCGTGCCCCGGGCCCACGAGGAGATCCTTCACCCCGCGCCGGGCGAAGACGGCGGCCCGGTGGGCGTACGGCCCGGGGTCTTCCTGTCCAACCAGAAGAGCCGGCGCGCCCGGCTCAAACCGGAGCGGCGGGCCCAGCTCGCTGCCCTCGGGCTGGAGTGGGTGCGATGAGCGGCGGGGAGGACACGATGAGTTCCGTAGGGGTGGCCTGGCTTCGGGCGGAGTATCAGGGCAGGGAGGCGGAGCTGGTCACCCTGTCCGAGGGTGCCGACCTGGTCGGGGTTTCTCGCTCCACTGTCTCGATGTGGGCCGCACGGCACCAGGACTTCCCCAAGCTCGCCCTGGTGACCGGGTCGCCCCGCAAGCGCACCAAGTACGTCGTGCGGGAGGAACTGGTCGCCTTCGCGCAGGCGCAGCAAAGGCGGGGCGTTGACCGGTCAGCGAAAAGGCCGGCCCGGCCTGGTGCCGAGATCGCCGCCGACCAGGTCCAGCGCTGCGAGGCCGTCTTGGCCGAACTCATCCGGCGCGAGGAGAAGCAGCGGGCCGCGCTGGGACGCACCCTGGCCGCCCGGGCCCGGACCGAGGAACGTCTTACCGCGGCCCGGACGCGGCTGAAGGCCGAGATCGCCGCCGCACGTGCAGCTGAGGAGAGCCAGGCGTGACCTCCACGCAGTAGATAGGCGGAGAACGGGCCGCGGGAAACTCACCCTCGTCGGTCAGGTGCTCGCCGACAAGCAGGGCGGTGGCCGTGCACTGTTCGGCTTCCCGGCGGGTGTGGCGTGCCAGGCGTTCGGCGTGCAGGGGCGCGGTCGGTTTCCTGCCGGGTGAGGGCGACCAGGGGGCGTCGGGCGGTGTGCCCGTGGCGCTTTTTTGGGGGCGGAACGCTGGGTCGTGCCGTGGTCTGAGGTGGCCGTCGTGGGTGCCGTTCCGGTGATGCTGTTCATTCCAGTTCGGCGAAGGCTTCCACGGCCCGGGTCTTGCCGGTGACGATGAGGACGTCGCCCGGCTCGACGACGGTTTCGGCTGTGGCGTAGGTGAATGCCTTGCCGGTGCGTTTGATGCCGACGACGGTGACACCGTAGCGGGTGCGGACGCCGCTGATGCCCAGCGGAACTCCGATAGCAGTTTTTGGTGTGAGCGTCTTGACGAGGGCGTAGTCGTCGTCGAACTCGATGAAGTCGAGCATCCGGCCGGTGACGAGGTGCGCGACGCGTTCGCCCATCTCGTGTTCTGGAAGCACTACGTGGTGAGCGCCGAGGCGTTCCAGGATCTGGCCGTGCTGGCGGCTGATGGCCTTGGCCCAGACGTTTTTGACTTCGGCCTCCAGCAGGTTGGAGGTGGCCAGGATGCTGGCCTCCACATCGCTGCCTATGGCGACCACGGCGCTGGTGAATTCGTGGACGCCGAGCTGGCGCAGCGCCTCGTCGTCGGTGGCGTCGGCGACGACGGCGTGGGTCAGCAGGTCTCGGTGGCGTTGGACGCGCCGTTCGCTCTCGTCCAGGCCGAGCACGTCCCAGCCGCGCCGCATCAGCTCGTTGGCCAGCGAGCTGCCGAAGCGTCCCAGGCCGATGACCGCGACCTGTTGGTCGCCGGCCGGCCGTATTCCGTGGGCGCGGTGGGCGCGTCGGGTGCTGCGTTCGCGCAGGGTCTTGAGGAGACTCATGGTTGTCCGTACCTGTCTGTATCTGGTGGTGCTGCTTGGCGCGGCTATCCGATGATCGGTCGTTCTTCGGGATGCTGAAAGCGGCGGCTGCGTTCCCGCAGGGCGAGTGAGGATGCCAGGGTGATCGGCCCGAGCCGTCCGACGAACATGAGCACGATGATGATCGCCTCCCCGGCTGGCGGTAGATCGCCGGTCAGTCCGGTGGACAGGCCTACTGTGCCGAAGGCGGAGACCGCTTCGAAGAGGACCGCTTCGAAGCGGTCCTCCACCAGCGTGAGGAGTGCGATCGTGGAGCACATCACCAGGCCTACGCCCAGCAGCGCTACCGTGAGGGCTTGCCGCAGCACGTGGGGGGCGAGGCGTCGGTGGAAGATGCCGGAGCTGGGTTCGCCGCGTACCTCGGCCAGGATGGCTGCTCCGAGGACGGCGAAGGTGGTGACCTTGATGCCACCGGCAGTGCCCGCGCTGCCGCCGCCGATGAACATCAGCACACAGGTGCCCAGCAGGGTGGCTTGTTCCATCTCGCCGATGTCCACCGCGTTGAAGCCGGCGGTGCGGCTCATCGAGGAGTGGAAGAAGGCGTTGATGACTTTCTCGCCGGTGTGCAGCGGGCCGAGCGTGCCGCCGTTGGACCATTCCAGGACCAGCGTGAGCAGCGTGCCGGCGGTCAGCAGCAGGGCGGTGGTGGCCAGCGTGAGTTTGAGGTGCAGTGACCAGGATGTACGGGCGGTGGCGCGCTGCCGGGCCCGGTGCCGCAACAGCTCGATGATTACGGGGAAGCCCAGACCGCCCAGGATCACCGCTACCGCGACTGGCAGTGTCACCCAGGGGTCGCCGGCGTACCCTTCCAGGCTGTCGGCGTTCAGGCTGAAGCCCGCGTTGTTGAACGCCGAGACGGAATGGAAGACGCCGTGGTAGGCCGACCAGGTGAGTGACTTTCCATGGCCCAGGAGAAGACGCAGGGTGAGGGCGGTGGCGACGACGGCCTCGACCACCAACGTCACCAGCGCGATCCGCTTCAGTACTCGGCGGACCTCCCCGATCCCCTGGCTCTTCGTCTCCGCCTGCGCGGTCAGCGTCATCCGCAGCCGCAGCTTCCCGGCGATGAGCAACGCCAGCAGCGAGGCCAGCGCCATGATGCCGAAGCCGCCGACCTGGATGAGGCCCAGGATCACCGCTTGGCCGAAGCCGCTCCAGTGCTCGCCGGTATCCACCACGACCAGGCCGGTGACGCAGACCGCCGAGGTCGAGGTGAACAGGGAAGTCACCAGGTCGGTGGTGGTGCCGTCGGCGGAGGAGACCGGGAGGGCCAGCAGAGTGGCGCCGATCACCACCGTGACACCGAACGCTATGACCACCGCGCGGGCCGGGTGTATCCGGACAAGCACGCGGCGCAACGCCTGACCAGCCACGTCACACCGCTCCATGGGCCAGCGTCCAGGAATCTCCCGGACGCGCCAACCGAACACTGTAGAGCTCAGGGGTGAGGTGGTCCGCACCACCCTACTGAGTGGGTCTGAACGTCACGATCGCCAGCCGGCTCACGGCCACATGCGAACTCTTGAACCTGAGACAGCACGACCCCGCCAAGAAGCTATGAAGCCTCCACGACAGCAACGCCCACCCGGAATCTTTCACTTCGTGACAGCGCCGGTCCTGTCCGCAAACCCTCACTGGCCAGCACTGAGCACCGTGCTTCGGCTCAGGCGCCCGTGGCAGCCGGTTCCTCCGCAGTGCGCCATCAGGCGGCCCACCCGACGGAGGCGACGTTGGTGTAGGCGTCGTAGCCGGAGCCGAGGTCCATGATGATCTCGTCCCAGATGCCTTCCATCGCTTGGTCGTCGTTGTTCAGCCAGGCGTCGACGGCGGCGTTCCAGATGCGGGGGCGGACGTTGATGTGGCGCACGGCCAGGTCCCGGCGGTGGGGCTGCTGGACGTTGCGCTGATCGACGGGGTCGATCTCGATCCGGGTCCCCCGGCCGTTGTTCGCGAGGCGGCGTTTGAGGTGGGGGGTGACCCGCTGGCGGCGCAGGTCCCAGTAGGCCCGGTC
>NZ_JAQKPV010000033.1 GCF_028200735.1 Streptomyces sp. ACA25 | reverse complement strand
GGCCGACACCCTCACCCCAGCCCGTGCCGTCCGCGTCCGCGGCGAACGCCTTGCAGCGTCCGTCGGCGGACAGCGCGCCCTGGGTGCTGAACTCGATGAACGTACTGGGCAGCGGCATGACGGTGACACCACCGGCCAGTGCCATCGAGCACTCCCCCGACCGCAGCGACCGCGCCGCCAGGTGCAGCGCCACCAACGACGAGGAACAGGCCGTGTCCACGCTGAGTGCGGGCCCGCGCAAGCCGAAGGTGTAGGAGATCCGGCCGGAGAGGACACTCGCGGTGTTGCCGGTGCCCAGGTGCCCCTCGGTCGCGGCGGCCGAGCCGAGCAGCAGGGCCGCGTAGTCCTGCCCGTTGGTGCCCGCGAACACACCGGTCTCGCTGCCGCGCACTGACGTCGGGTCGATTCCCGCGCGTTCGAACGCCTCCCATGCCGCCTCCAGCAGCAACCGCTGCTGCGGGTCCATCGCCAGCGCCTCGTTC
The DNA here is from genome assembly GCF_028200735.1 of Streptomyces sp. ACA25. GTDB lineage: Bacteria > Actinomycetota > Actinomycetes > Streptomycetales > Streptomycetaceae > Streptomyces. The sequence goes on along the minus strand of NZ_JAQKPV010000033.1, from coordinate 6,686 downwards.
GGCGAGATGCCGAACAGCCCCGCGTCGAAGGCGGCGACATCGTCGAGGAACCCCCCGGAGCGGCTCCGCGAGCCACTCTCCGGCCCGAGCAGAGCCTCCAGGTCCCAGCCCCGGTCCACGGGAAAGCCGGTCATGGCGTCGGTCCCCGAGGACACCAGGTCCCACAGGGCCTCGGGTGAGTCGACGCCTCCGGGGAAGCGGCAGGACATGCCGATGATCGCGATCGGCTCGTCGTCGACGGCTCTCCGCGCGACCGCGGCGGAGGAGTCAGCCGTTTCTCTGGTCAGCTCGGCGAGGAGGTGATCGGTGAGCGCCGCGGGCGTCGGGAAGTCGAACACCAGACCCGCCTGGAGGACGAGGCCGGTCCGGGAGCCGAGAAGGTTCCGCAGTTCCAACGCGGTGAGCGAGTCGAAGCCCAGATCGCGGAAGGCGCGTTCGCGATCCACCGCGGTCCCCGAGGCGTGACCGAGTACGGCCGCTACGGCGTCCAGCACAAGGTTCTCGACGGTCCTGGCCCGCTCCTCGGGGGACAGGGCCGCCAGGGCGGTCCGCAGGGCCGGCTCGAGGGACTCGGCCTCGCGGACGACGGGCGTTGCCTCCGCCAGTTCGGCCAGCAGTCTGCTGGGCCGCACGGCGGTGAAGCCCGGTGCGAAGCGCTCCCAGTCGATGTCGGCGACGACAAGGGCACCGGCGTCGCGGTCCAGCGCCTCGGCCAGGACGTCGAGCGCCCGGTCCACGGGCATCGCCGGAAGCCCGGCGCGGGCGAGTCGTGCCGCGGCCGTGTCGTCGGCGGCCATGCCGGCGCCGCCCCAGGCCCCCCAGGCGAGGGCGGTGCCCGTGAGACCGCGGGCCCGGCGGCGCTCGATCAGGGCGTCGAGGTGCGCGTTGGCGGCGGCGTAGGCCCCCTGCCCGGTGCTGCCCAGCACGCCGGCGAGGGAGGAGAACACGACGAAGGCGGTGAGTTCACCGGTCAGCTCGTCGAGCAGATCCGCGGAGACCGCCTTCGCGGTGAGCACCGCGTCGAGCCGGTCGGGCGTGAGGGTGTGAAGGACGCCGTCGTCGACGATGCCTGCCGCGTGCACCACGGCCGTCACCGGGTGCCGGTCGAGCAGGTCGGTCACTGCTGCCCGGTCGCTCAGGTCGCAGGCGACGACGACACAGGCACAGTCGTGCTCCGCGAGGTCGGCGATCAACTCGGCCGCGCCGGGCGCGTCCGGCCCGCGTCTGCTCGCCACGACGACTGTCGTCGCGCCACGCTCGGCCAGCATGCGGGCGACGTGGCCGCCCAGTGCACCCGTCCCGCCGGTGACCAGTACCGGACCTGCCGGGCGCCACGGGGTGACCGGGGCAGCGTCCGCCGCCGGGGCGCGCCGCAGGCGACGGCCGTGGACCCCGGAGGCACGGACAGCCGCCTGGTCCTCGCCCGAACCGCCGGACAGCACCCATGCCAGGAGCCCGGCCGTCCGGGCGTCGAGCCGCGCGGGAAGATCGACCAGGCCGCCCCACCGGTCGGGGTGTTCCAGAGCGGCGACCCGGCCGAGGCCCCACAGCCGCGCGGCCACCGGGTCGCTCTCCTCGCCTGCGGCAGCCGCGACCGCGCCGGCCGTGGCGCACCACAGCGGCGCGGTGACGCCGGCGTCCCCCTGGGCCTGGAGGAGGAGCAGCAGCTCGGCCGGGGTCTCGACGAAAGCAAGGAGACCTTCGACCGGCCGGTCACTCCGGGCGGTGTCACGAAGGAGCGCGGCCAGTTTGGCGGTGAGTTCCGCCCGGTCCGTACCGGGGCCGGTCCACTCGATCACCTCGGCGCCCGCGTCGCGCAGCGCGTCGGCCAGGCCGGTGCCCTGCGCGGCCGCTTCGGGGGCGTCCGGCGCCGGGGAGGTGACGAGGAGCCAGGTGCCGGTGAGCCGGGTCTCGCCGCCCGTCAGCGCGGTCCAGGCGGCCCGGTACCGCCATGAGCTGGTCGTCGCCTCCGCCCGGCCGCGTTCCCGCCAGGCGGCGAGCGCAGGCATCACGGTGTCGAGGCCGTCGCGCTGTTCCGTGTCGAGGCGCAGGGTCTCCGCGACGGCGTCGGCGTCGGCCCGGTCCACCGCTGCCCAGAAGCGCTTCTCCGCCGGGTGTGCACCGGAGGGTTCCGGGCGGGCAGTGAGCGTGGGCCAGTAGCGGTGCCGTTCGAACGGGTAGGTGGGGAGGGCGACGCGGGTGCCGCCGCTCGGGGCGAGGTAGGCGGGCCAGTTCACGGCAACGCCGCGGGTGTGCAGGCGTGCCAGAGCGTCGATGAGCGTCGCGGCCTCGGGCCGTCCCTGGCGCAGGGCGGGCACGGACACCAGGTCGGCGACCTGCTGGGCCGCAGCGGAGAGCACGCCCGAGGGGCCCAGCTCCAGAGCGGTCCGCACACCGGTGAGCTGTGTGATGGCGTCGGCGAAGCGGACGGGCTCGCGCACCTGCCGCACCCAGTAGTCAGGTGTGTCGATCGCGCCGGAGGAGGTGGGGACGACCGGGATTTCGGGTGCCCGGAACGCCAGGCGGCCCACGACGCCGGCGAACTCGGCCAGCATCGGCTCCATCCGGTGTGAGTGGAAGGCGTGCGAGGTCGTCAACCGCTTCACCTTCCGCCCCTCGGCCCGCAGCCGGGTCTCCAGGGAGGTGATCGCGTCCTCGTCGCCGGAAACGGTCAGCGAGGCGGGACCGTTGACTGCTGCGAGGTCCACGCCCTCGGGCAGCGTGATCTCCTTCTCGGCGGCCTCCACCGCCAGCATCGCCCCGCCCGCGGGCAACGCCTGCATCAGACGGCCGCGCGCCGAGACCAGGGCACACGCGTCGTCGAGCGAGAGCACGCCCGCGACGTGCGCCGCTGCGAGTTCACCGATGGAGTGGCCGACAAGCCGGTCGGGGGTCAGGTCCCAGGAGGCAACGAGCCGGTACAGGGCGACCTGCAGGGCGAACAGCCCGGCCTGGGTGTGCACCGTCCGGTCGAGTGCTTCGCCGTCCCCGAAGACGACCTCGCGCAAGGGGCGGTCCAGATCCACCCGCGCGCACACCGCGTCGAACGCGTCCGCGAACACCGGGAAGGCGTCGTAGAGTTCCCGGCCCATGCCCGCGTACTGCGAACCCTGGCCGGTGAACAGCATGGCGAAGCCGCCGTGCACCACCTGGCCACGCACCACGTCCGCGGTCTCGGTTCCCTGGGCGAGCGCGGCAAGGCCCGCCCGGTGGTTGCCGAGCACGACCGCCCGGTGGTCCAGATCTGCCCGGGTGGTGGCGAGGGAGAACGCCAGGTCGGCCGGTTCTGTCTCGGCCTCGGCGAGTTGGGCGGCCTGCTGGGCCAGCGCCGGGGCGGTGGCGGCGGACAACAGGGCAGGAAGGGGCATGCCGTGCGAGCGCGTGGGGGCGCCGGGGCTCTTGGCCTCCGGTGCGGATTGCGGGCTATCGGGCGCCTGTTCGAGGATGGTGTGGGCGTTGGTGCCGCTGATACCGAACGAGGACACCGCCGCGCGGCGCGGCCGGTCCACCGCGGGCCACTGACGCCCCTCGGTGAGCAGCTCCACTTGGCCGGCCGACCAGTCGACGTGCGGCGTCGGCTCGTCGACGTGCAGGGTCGGGGGGAGGACTCCCCGGCGCAGCGCCATCACCGTCTTGATGACACCCGCGATACCGGCCACCGCCTGGGTGTGCCCGATGTTCGACTTCACCGACCCGAGCCACAGCGGCTCCTCGCGGTTCTGGCCGTAGGTGGCCAGCAGCGCCTCGGCTTCTATGGGGTCACCCAGGCTGGTGCCGGTGCCGTGCGCCTCGACGAGGTCCACCGACGCCGGGGGAAGTCCGGCCGAGGTGAGCGCCGCGCGGATGACGCGCTGCTGGGACGGTCCGTTCGGCGCGGTCAGACCGTTGGACGCACCGTCCTGGTTCACCGCGCTGCCCCGCACCACGGCGAGCACCTCGTGCCCGTTACGGCGCGCGTCGGACAACCGCTCCACGAGCAGCACCCCCACACCCTCGCCCCAGCCGGTCCCGTCGGCCGAGGCCGCGAAGGAACGGCAGCGCCCGGTGGACGACTGACCGCGCTGCTTGCTGAACTCGGCGAAGACGGACGGAGTGGAGAGCACGTTGACACCGCCGACCAGCGCCAGATCGCACTCCTTGAAGCGCAGTGCCTGCACCGCCAGGTGCAGGGCCACCAGGCCGGACGAACAGGCGGTGTCGACGGTGACGGCCGGGCCCTCCAGGCCGAAGGTGTAGGCGACGCGGCCGGACACCACACTGGGTGACCCACCCGTGACCAGGTAGCCCTCGCCCGCCTCTGCCGAGAGTGCCAGCAGGCTCAGGTAGTCCTGCCCCCCGGTTCCCGCGTACACAGCTGTGCGGGAGCCGGCGAGCGAGCGGGGGTGGATGCCCGCCCGTTCGAACACCTCCCAGGACGCCTCCAGCAGCAAACGCTGCTGGGGATCCATCGCCAGCGCCTCACGCGGTGAGATGCCGAACAGTGCCGAGTCGAAGGTGACGGCGTCGGGGAGGAAGCCGCCCTCCCGGGTGTAGTCATCGCCCAGGTCCTCGGTGTGCCAGCCTCGATCGGCGGGGAACGGGGTCATCGCGTCGGTGCCCGAGGAGACCAGTTCCCACAGGTCTTCCGGGGAACGCACGCCGCCGGGGAAGCGGCAGCTCATGCCGACGATGACGACCGGGTCATCCTCGGTGGCCGCCGGGGCGGGAACAAGTGCGGGAGGCGAAGGGCTGATGTCCGGGGCTGTGGTTCCACCCGTGATCTGCGAGGCGAGGAAACGGGCGAGGGCTGCCGGGCTGGGGTGGTCGAACACCACGGTGGCGGACACCCGCAGACCCGTGGTCAGGGTCAGGCGGTTGCGCAACTCGACGGCGCCCGCCGAGGCGAGGCCGAGGTCGCCGAACACCCGGCCGGGTTCCACCTCGGCACCCGAGTCGTACCCCAGCACCAGGGCGGCTTGGTCGCGCACCAGATCGAGCATCACACGGTTGCGCTCTGCTTCGGAGGCCCCGGCCAGGCGCTGGGCCGGCAGGGCGCTCTCCGGCTCCGCGGGTCGCCCGGCCGCCGCGGACTCGGTTGCCTGCCGGAGCCTGCGGATGTCGGGCAGTTCGTCGAGCAGGTGGCTGGGGTGGGTGGCGGTGAAGAACCAGGAGAAGACCTCCCAGCGGATGTCGGCGACAGCGAGGGTGGTCTCCGCACGCTCGAGGGTGGTCCGCAGTGCGGAGAGGGCGAGCGCCGGGTCCATGCGCGGTACGCCGTGCCGCTCGAGCGCGTCGCCGAAGTCGCCGTCCGCCATCCCCGCACCCGCCCACGATCCCCAGGCGATGGAAGTGGCGGGCAGTCCCTGGGCGCGACGGTACTGGGCGAAGGCGTCGAGGAAGGCGTTCCCCGGTCCGTAGTTGCCCTCCCCCGCCGAGCCGAAGACGGCCGCCAGCGAGGAGAACATGACGAACGCCGACAGGTCGAGACCGGCGGTGAGCCGGTGCAGGTTGAGCGCGATCTCGGCTTTGGCTCGCAGCGCGGTCTCGACGCGGTCGAGGGTGAGTGAGTCGATGATGCTCGAGTCGACGACGCCCGCGGCGTGGAAGACGGCGGTCAGCGGCTGTTCGGCCGGGATGGCGGCCAGCACGTCCGCCAGGGCATCGTGATCGGCCGCATCGACCGCGACGACCGTGACCTGGGCGCCCAGCTCCCGCAGTTCGGCCACGAGTTCCGGCACCTCGGGGGCGGCTGGGCCGCGGCGGCTGATCAGCAGCAGGTGCTCCACACCTGCCGAGGCGAGCCAGCGGGCCACGTGCGCACCGACCGCGCCCGTGCCGCCGGTGATGAGCGCCGTGCCGGACGGGGACCAGTCGCGGCGGGGTGGAACCGGCTCACCTCGGCGCAGCCGGGGCACAAATGTGCCGGTGGCGCGGACCGCGACCTGGTCCTCCTCGGCACCCGCAAGTACGCCCGCGAGCCGGGCCATCGCCCGGGGTTCGGGAGCGGTGGGCAGATCGACCAGCCCGCCCCACTGGGGGTACTCGTGCGCGGCGACGCGGCCCAGGCCCCAGACCAGCGCGCCCAACGGCCGGCTGACCGTGTCACCGGGACCGGCTTCCACGGCCCCGGCGGTGGCGCACCAGACGCGGGCCTGCCCACCGGCGTCGTGCACCGCGTGCAGCAGGGTGAGGGTCGCGGCGAAGCCGGCCGGCACGGCAGGGTGACCGTCGGCCCGGTTCTCGGCGAGGGCGAGCAGAGACAGCACCCCCTCCGCTCCGCTCAGGCGTTCGGCGATCGTGGTGCGGTCGTCGGTACCTGTGACGGTGACCAGGTCGGCTTCTGCCCCCGCCTCGGCAAGCACCGCGAGGGTGGCGGAGATGAGGGGCTGATCGGCGGCTTCCCCGGCATGGTCCGCGTGTGCGGCCACCACCCAGCGGCCGCTCAGCCGCGCGGCGGGCAGCTCGGCGGGGGTCCAGGCAAGCCGGTAGCGCCAGTTCTCCACTGTGGCCCGCTCGCGGTCGCGGCGGTGCCAGGAGGAGAGGGCGGACAGCGCCTCGCCGAGCGGTGTCTCGCCGCTCACGTCGAGCGTGTGCAGCAGCGTGGGCAGGTCCTCCTGCTCGACGGCGGACCAGAACCAGTCGTGCGCGGGGTCGGCAGCTGCCTCGGTCTCCGCGGTGTCGAGCCAGTAGCGGCGCCGTTGAAAGGC
>NZ_JAQKPV010000032.1 GCF_028200735.1 Streptomyces sp. ACA25 | reverse complement strand
ACGCCGACGCCGTGGCCGGTCTTGTCGCCCAGGGATACCGGGGGTTCGTCGAGGTCACCCCGCACCCCGTGCTGGCCGTCGGCACACAGGAGACCGTGGAGGCGGCGGACTGCACGGCCGTGGTCGTCGGCTCCCTGCAGCGCGACAACGGCGGCCTGCCGACCCTGCTCGCCAACCTGGCCGAGGCCCACGTCGGCGGTGTGCGTGTCGACTGGGCCGCCTTCTACGCGGGCACCGGTGCGCGCGCGGTCGACCTGCCCACGTACGCCTTCCAGCGCGAGCATTACTGGCCGCCGGTCGAGGGCATGGCGCGCCCGCTCCCCATGGCCGCCCCCGTGGAGCTGCCCGCCGAGGTCAGCGACGCGACCTGGCGCGACCGCCTTACCGCGCTGCCCGCCGCGGACCGTCGCCGCAAGGCGCTGGAGCTGGTGAGGGCCAGGACCGCCGCGGTGCTCGGCCACGCAGGGCCGGCGGACGTCGAGCCGCAGCGCGGGTTCACCGACCTCGGCTTCGACTCCCTGGCCGCGCTGCGCCTGCGTACCGCGCTGAACGAGGCGACCGGCCTGAGCCTGCCGACCACTGTCGTCTTCGACCACCCCGACCCCGCCGCGCTCGCCGCGTACCTGCTCGCCGAGCTGGACGGCGCCCCGGCCGCGCTGCCCGCCGCCGTGCGTCCTGCCCCCCGTACTGTCGCCCGCACCGCTGTCCGTACCACCGCCATGGACGAGCCGCTGGCCGTGGTCGGCATGGCCTGCCGCTTCCCCGGCGGCGTCGCCGGGCCCGAGGATCTGTGGCGCGTACTGAGCGAGGGCGGCGAGGTCATCGGCGACTTCCCGGCCGACCGCGGCTGGGACCTCGACAGCCTCTACGACCCCGACCCTGACAAGGCGGGCCGCAGCTATCTGAACCAGGGCGGCTTCCTCGACGCAGCCGCCGACTTCGACGCCGCGTTCTTCGGCGTCAGCCCGCGCGAGGCGCTGGCGATGGATCCGCAGCAGCGTCTGTTCCTCGAGATGGCGTGGGAGGCGTTCGAGCGCACCGGCATCGACCCGCTCGGCCTGCGTGGCTCCGCCACAGGCGTGTTCGCGGGCGTCACCGACCAGCGCTACGACTCGCGGCACGGCGTGGTGCGCAGCGGGGTGGACGAGGGACTGCTCGGCACGGGCAACTACGCCAGCATCCTGTCCGGACGGGTGTCCTACACCCTCGGGCTCGAAGGCCCGGCGATCAGTGTGGACACCGCGTGCTCCTCGTCGCTGGTGGCGCTGCACCTCGCGGGGCAGTCGCTGCGCAGCGGCGAGTGCTCGCTGGCGCTCGCGGGTGGCGTGATGGTCATGTCAACCCCGCGTGCGTTCGTGGAGTTCTCGCGGCAGCGCGGCCTGGCACCCGACGGCCGGTGCAAGGCGTTCGCCGCCGCGGCGGACGGCATCGGCTGGTCCGAGGGCGCGGGCGTCGTGCTGCTGGAACGGCTGTCGGACGCGCGCCGCAACGGCCACCCCGTGCTGGCCGTGGTGCGCGGCTCGGCGATCAACCAGGACGGTGCGTCCTCCGGGCTCACCGCGCCCAACGGGCCCGCGCAGCAGCGGGTCATCCGCACCGCACTGGCCGCCGCCGGCCTCGTGCCGTCCGATGTGGACGTCATCGAGGCGCACGGCACCGGCACTACCCTGGGCGACCCGATCGAGGCCAACGCCCTGCTGGCCACATACGGACAGGACCGCGACCGACCGCTGCGGCTGGGCTCGCTCAAGTCCAACCTGGGTCACACCGGCCCGGCGGCGGGAGTGGCCGGCGTCATCAAGATGGTGCTCGCGCTGCGCGCGGCTGAGGTGCCGAAGACGCTGCATGTGGACGCGCCCTCCCCGCACATCGACTGGGCGTCCGGGTCCGTCGAGCTGGTGACCGAGGCCGAGCCGTGGCCCCGGTCAGGCCGGCCGCGCCGCGCGGGTGTGTCGTCCTTCGGCGCCAGCGGCACGAACGCGCACCTGGTCCTGGAGGAGGCCCCCGAGGAACCGGCAGCGCCCGAGCGCGCCGCCCAGCCGCGCTGGGTGCCGTGGGTCCTGTCGGCGCGGTCGGACGCGGCCCTGTCCGAGCAGGCCGCCCGGCTCGCCGAGCGGGTCGAGGCCGAACCCGGGCTGGACCCGGTGGACGTGGGCTGGTCGCTGGCCGCGTCCCGCGCGTCGCTGCCGCACCGTGCGGTCGTCGTGGCCGCCGACCGCGCGCAGGCGCTGCGCGGGCTCGCCGCGCTGGCGGCTGGGAAGCCCGCCGACTCCGTGGTCGCCGGCACTGCCGACGCGGCCGACGTGGGCGTGGTGTTCGTCTTCCCCGGCCAGGGCGCGCAGTGGCTGGGCATGGCCGTGGACCTGCTCGGCGCCTCCCCGGTGTTCGCCGCGCGGATGCGCGAGTGCGCCGACGCGCTGTCGCCCCTGGTCGACTGGTCGCTGCTGGACGTGCTGCGTGGTGCCGAAGGAGCCCCGGGCCTGGACCGGGTCGACGTGGTGCAGCCGGTGCTGTTCGCGGTGATGGTGTCGCTGGCCGAGTTGTGGGCCGCACAAGGTGTGGTGCCGTCGGCCGTGGTCGGGCACTCGCAGGGCGAGATAGCCGCCGCGTGCGTCGCGGGCGCCCTCTCGCTGACCGACGCCACCCGTGTGGTGGCCCTGCGCTCCAAGGTGATCGCCGAGCAGCTGGCAGGACAGGGCGGAATGCTGTCCGTCGCGCTCTCCGCCGACGCCGTGGCCGACCGGATCGCACCGTGGGCCGGTCGAATATCGGTCGCCGCGCTCAACGGACCCGCCGCGACCGTCGTGTCCGGCGACCCGGACGCGCTGGACGAGCTGGCCGCCGCCTGCGCGGCCGACGATGTGCGTACGCGGCGGATCCCCGTCGACTACGCGTCCCACTCGGCGCAGGTCGAGTCCGTCGAGGCCGAGCTGCTTGTCGAGCTCGCCGACGTGAAGCCGCGCCCGTCGGACGTCACATTCCACTCGACGCTGACTGGTGGCCCGCTCGACACGACCACGCTCGACGCGGGCTACTGGTACCGGAACCTGCGCGAGACCGTCCGCTTCGAGCCCGTCGTCCGCGCCCTGCTCGACGACGGGCGCACTGTTTTCGTGGAGGTCAGCCCGCACCCGGTGCTGACCGCAGCTGTGCAGGAGACCGCGGACGCCGTGGGCGTGTCCGCCTTGGCGGTCGGTTCGCTGCGCCGCGACGAGGACGGCCCGCGCCGCTTCCTCACCTCGCTGGCCGAGGCCGCCGTGCACGGTGTGCCGGTCGACTGGGCCGCGCTCTGCCCGGACGGGCGCCCTGTCGAGCTGCCCACCTACGCGTTCCAGCGCAGCCGCTTCTGGCCGGAAGGACCGGGCGCGGCAGCCGATGCGACCGGCCTGGGCCTGGCCGACGCGGGCCACCCGCTGCTCGGCGCCGCCATCGCTCTCGCGGACTCCGGCGGGCAGGTGTTCACCGGCCGGGTGGCGGCGGGTACCCCGCTGCCCGCTGCTACGCCGGTGGAGCTGGCGCTGTGGGCGGGCGGCGGCCGGGCGCTGGGCGGGCTGGTCGAGGACGCGCCGCTGACGGCGGCCGATGGCGCTGTGCGTCTGCAGGTCACCGTGGGCGCCGAGGACTCCGACGGCGCATGCGCGGTCGGAGTGTTCTCCCGGCCGGAGGACGCGGCGGACGACCGGCCCTGGACCCGCCACGCGACCGGCGTGCTCGTCGCGGTCGCCGATGTCATCGGGACCGGCGTCGCCAGGGAGCAGGCTCTCGAGGGTGACGTGTCCGCCGAGGTGACAGCCGAGGGCGCCGGCGACTGGGGCGTGCACCCCGCCCTGCTCGACGCTGCCCTCTCAGAGGTCCGCCCCGGCCTGGTGCCCGGTGCCTGGCGCGGCGTCACCCTGCACGCCGTGGGCGCGAGTCGGCTGCGCGTACGGCTGTCACCGAAGGGCGGGAACTCCTTCGCCCTGTACGCCACCGATGTCACCGGGGCGCCCGTGCTGACGGTCGACTCGGTCGAGCTGCGGCAGCCGCGCGCCACGGAGTCCGCCAGGGACCGCGAGTTGTACCGCGTCGCGTGGACGCCCGCGGCGCTGCCCGGGGCCACGGCCGACGGGATCGCGGTGCTCGGCGATCTCCCGCTGCCCGGCTTCCGCGACTACCCGGACGTCGCCGCCGTCGCCGCCCTGGACACCGTCCCCGACGTGCTGGTCCTGCCGTGCAGGCCGCCGCAGTCGGACGACGTCGTCGGCGCCGCGCACAGGGCCACCCGCCGGGTGCTGGCCGTGCTCCAGGAGTGGCTCGCGGAGGACCGGCTGGCCGCCACCCGGCTGGTGGTGCTCACCCACGGTGCGGTCGCCGTCGGGGACGAGGACGTCACCGACCTGGCACACGCCCCCGTGTGGGGCCTGGTCCGCTCGGCCCGTGCCGAGCACCCCGGCAGGCTCGTGCTGGTCGACGTGGACAGCCCGGATGCCCTGCAGCAGCTGCCCGCCGCGCTCGCCGTCGACGAGCCGGAGATCGCGGTCCGTGCGGGGCACGCCTCCGTGCCGCGACTGGTCCGCGCACCGGTGACCGACGGGCCCGCGCCCGTCTGGGACCCCGAGGGTGTCGTCCTCGTCACCGGCGGAACCGGCACGCTCGGCGCACTGTGTGCCCGGCACCTGGTGGCCGAGCACGGTGTGCGCAGGCTCGTGCTCGCCGGCCGACGTGGCTCCGTCGCGCCCGAGGCCGTCGCGCTCGCCGAGGAACTGCGCGGACTGGGGGCCGAGGTGTCCGTCGCAGCGTGCGACGCCGCCGACCGGGCCGCGCTGGCTTCGCTCATCGAGGAGATCACCGCAGAGCGGCCGCTGACCGGTGTCGTACATGCCGCAGGCGTCCTCGATGACGGCGTCATCGCCTCGCAGACTCCGGACCGGGTGGACCGTGTGCTGCGGCCCAAGGTCGACGCCGCCTGGCACCTGCATCAGCTGACCCTGGGCCACGACCTGGCCGCGTTCGTGCTGTTCTCCTCCACCTCGGGCCTCTTCGGAGCGCCCGGCCAGGGCAACTACGCGGCGGGCAACGCGTTCGTGGACGCGCTCGCCGAGCACCGGCGCGCCCTTGGCCTGCCCGCCGTGTCCCAGGTGTGGGGCCTGTGGGCGCACGCCAGCGGAATGACCGGCCACCTCGGCGCCGCCGACCTGCGCCGTGCGGCCCGCGACGGCGTGGTGCCGCTGTCCACGGCCGACGCGCTGGCCCTGTTCGACCGCGCTGCCGCAGGTACCGACCCCGTCCTCGTGCCCGCGTATCTGGACCTGACGTCGTTCGCCACGGGCGGCACCCCCGTGCCCGCGCTGTTGCGGGGGCTGGTCCGCGGCCCCGCGCGCCGCGCCGCCGAAGCCGAGGCCGGGCAGGACAAGCTCGCTCAGCGGCTCGCCGGGCTCGGTGCCGCCGAGTGCGACCGGGTGCTGCTCGACCTGGTCCGCAGCTACGCCTCCGTGGTCCTCGGCCACGCGGGCGACGATGCCGTGCCACCCGGCCGCGCGTTCAAGGAGTTGGGCTTCGACTCGCTGACCGCGGTGGAACTGCGTAATCGCGTGGCCGCCGCGACCGGGCTGAGACTGCCCGCGACGCTGGTGTTCGACCACCCGAATCCGCGCGCGCTCGCCGAACACCTCCGCGGTGAGCTGCTGGGCGAGCGGGTCGCACCCGTCGCGGCTGTCGCCGTGGGCCGGTCGGACGACGACCCGATCGCCGTCGTCGGCATGTCCTGCCGCCTCCCGGGCGGCGTGGCGACGCCGGAAGACCTGTGGAGCCTGCTCACCGAGGGCCGCGACGCCCTGTCGCCGTTCCCCGGTGACCGCGGCTGGGACACGGAGCGGCTGTACCACCCGGACCCGGACCACGCGGGCACCTCCTATGTGCGCGAGGGCGGGTTCCTCGACGGGGCGGCGGATTTCGACGCGGCGTTCTTCGGGATCTCGCCCCGTGAGGCGCTGGCGATGGACCCGCAGCAGCGGCTCGCGCTGGAGACCGCGTGGGAGGCCGTGGAGCGGTCAGGAGTTGACCCGATGTCGTTGCGCGGCAGGGACGTCGGTGTCTTCCTCGGCACCAACGGCCAGGACTACGTGTCGTTGCTGCGGCCGGGCGTCGAGAGCGCCGAGGGCTACGTCGGCATCGGCAACTCGGCCAGCGTGCTCTCCGGCCGGATCGCGTACGTGCTCGGCCTTCAGGGCCCGGCCGTCACGGTCGACACCGCGTGTTCGTCGTCGCTCGTCGCGTTGCACTGGGCCGTCCAGTCGCTGCGTACGGGTGAGTGCGCGATGGCGCTCGTGGGCGGCGTGACCGTGATGGCGACGCCGGACGTGTTCGTCGACTTCTCGCGCCAGCGCGGCCTGGCCGCCGACGGCCGGTGCAAGGCCTTCTCCGGGAGCGCCGACGGCACGGGCTGGTCCGAGGGCGCGGGCATGTTGCTCGTGGAGCGGCTGTCGGACGCGCGCAGGCTCGGGCACCAAGTCCTGGCGGTCGTGCGGGGCACGGCGATCAACCAGGACGGTGCGTCCAACGGCCTCACCGCGCCCAATGGGCCCGCGCAACAGCGGGTCATCCGCCAGGCACTGGCGAACGCGGGTCTCGAACCGTCCGATGTGGACGCCATCGAGGCGCACGGCACGGGCACGATGCTGGGCGACCCGATCGAGGCGCAGGCGCTGCTGGCCACCTACGGCCAGGACCGCGCGGAGCCCGCGTGGCTGGGCTCGGTGAAGTCGAACCTGGGCCACACCCAGGCCGCCGCGGGCGTCGCGGGCGTCATCAAGATGGTGCTGGCGCTGAACGCCGGCGAGCTGCCGCGCACGCTGCACGTCACCGAACCGTCCCCGCAGGTCGACTGGTCGGCCGGTGCGGTGCAACTGCTCACCGAGCCGCAGCCCTGGCCCGCTGGGCAGCGGCCGCGCCGCGCGGGTGTGTCGTCGTTCGGCGTGAGCGGGACCAACGCACACGTCGTGATCGAGGAGGCCGAGCCAGTCGCACCCGGCACTGCCGCACCCGTCGTGTCGCGGCGCGACGCCGTGGTGCCGTGGCTGCTGTCGGCGCGCACCGAGACCGCCCTGCGTGCGCAGGCGGAACGGCTGCACGCCTTCCTGGCGGACAACCCCGAGGTTCATCCGGCCGACGTCGGACTGACCCTGGCCACCGCGCGGTCCCGCTTCGCGTACCGCGCTGTCGTGGTCGGTGCCGACCACGACGAGCTGCTGCCCGGTCTGGCCGGCCTTGACGCGGCT
>NZ_JAQKPV010000031.1 GCF_028200735.1 Streptomyces sp. ACA25 | reverse complement strand
GTCCCGCTCGTCCCGCTCGCCGGACTCGTACTTCCGGATACTCTCGCGGGCCTCGTGAAGGTCCGCCATGGCGCGGCGCAGGTATGCGCGGAGCTTGTCTTCGTTGTTGACAGGCACGGTGCTCCCCCTGTGTGGGTCGGTGGCACGGGCCGGGCGAGCTGCCCGGCCGGCTTCAGGACAGACGGAAGTCGCTGTCGAGGAGGTCGAACAACTCGTCGTCGGAGGCGGTTCTGAGCCGGTCGGAGACCTCGGGTCCAGGCCCGGGGGGGTCCTCGGGCGCATGGCCCGACTGCCCGTCCGGATCGCCGAGTTCGGTGAGAATGGTGCGCAGCAGGCCTGCGGCGCGGGCGCGTTCGGTGTCGTCCTTGACGGCTGTCGCGAGCCCGTGTCGCAGCAGTTCCAGCAGGTTCAGGACGTCGGCGGCGTCCGTCGGGGGCTGCCGCTCGGTGGACGATTCGTGTTCCAGTCGGCTCCCCAGTTCGCTGTCCAGGTGGGCGGCGAGGGAGGCCGGGGTCGGGTGGTCGAAGACGATGGCGGCTGTCAGTTTGAGACCTGTGGCGGTGCTGAGCCGGTTGCGCAGGTCCACGGCGGTGAGCGAGTCGAAGCCCGCCTCCTTGAAGGAGCGCTTCATGCTCAGGGCGGCCGGGCGACCGTGTCCGAGGACGGCGGCGACCTCGGTCCGGACCAGATCCGTGAGGGTGGCCGCTCGTTCGGCCGGCGATTTCCCGGCCAGGCGCGCGAGGAGGTCGGGCTCGGCAACCACCTCTGCTGTGCCGGCACGCGGGCGCGGGCGGGCAGGGCCGGGCAGCACGTCCGGCACCGTGTTCCCGGGTTCGCCGCGGGACCGCAACGCGGCCAGGTCGAGCCGCAGAGGGTAGAGCACCGCCTCAGGCCGGGAGCAGGCCGCGTCGAAGAGGGCGAGCGCCTCCTCCACGGCGAGCGGGGCGAGCCCGGACCTGCGCAGTCGCGCCGCGTCCGTGAGGTTCAGCTCCGCGGCCATTCCGCCGTCCCACGGTCCCCATGCCAGGGAGGTCGCGGGCAGCCCTTGACCGAGCCGCCAGGAGGCGAGCGCGTCGAGGAACGCGTTGGCGACGGCATACGGAGCCTGTCCGGCGCTGCCGATCGTGCCGGCGGCGGACGAGAACAACACGAAGGCGGTGAGGTTCAGGTGCAGCGTCAATTCGTGGAGATTGACGGCGGCGTGCGCCTTGGACCGGAGTACGGCGTCGAGACGTTCGCCGGTCTGCGTGGTGACGACGCCGTCGTCCAGCACCCCGGCGGCGTGCACCACGGCGGTGAGCGGGTGAGCGGCGGGGATGTCCTTCAGCAGCCGCTCCAGCGCGTCACGGTCGGCAGCGTCACAGGCGGCGACGCGCACGGAGGCGCCGAGCGCTTCGAGTTCCCGGACCAGAGCGTCCGCTCCGGCTGTGTGCGGTCCGCGCCGGCTGAGCAGTGTCAGGTGCCGCACGCCGTGCCGGCCCACCAGGTGCTTCGCCACAGCGCCGCCGAGTGTGCCGGTGCCGCCGGTGATGAGGACTGTTCCGTCGGCCTTCCAGGGCATGGCCGAGGCGTCGGCGGCCGGTGCCCGCACGATGCCCGGGACGCTTACCGTCCCGGCACGCAGGGCCAGTTGCGGTCCTGCCGAGGTCAAGGCCCACGGCAGGGCGCGGAGGGACTGCGGGTGTCCGTCGACGTCCACGACGACGAACCGGTCGGGGTGCTCGGTCTGGGCGACGCGCAGGAGACCCCAGATCCCGGCGGCGGCCGGGGCCGTGACTCCCGTTCCGGTGTCCACGGCGCCGCGGGTCAGCAGAACCAGCCGCGAGCCGTTGAAGCGGTCGTCGGCGAGCCACCGCTGTACTGCGGCGAGTGCCTCGCGTGCCGTGGCGCCGGCACGGTCGGCGAGCGAATCGTCGCCGCGCGCGGAGTCGCGAGGAACGTTGCCGTCGGGTGTGCCGGTGCCGAATGAGTCAACACCCGGACTCCCGAGGTCCATCAGCACATGACTCGGTACGGGTATGTCGTCGTCGGCCGCGAGCGCGCCCAGGTCCGGATAGGTCTCCGTGGGCACCGCGGTCCCCACGGTGTCGCGCAGCAGCGGATCGTGCGGGCCCACGAGGGCGAAGCCCGCTTCGGCAGGCGTCGGGGCGGGTGGCACGGCGGTCCATTCCAGCCGGTACAGCGGGGCGTGGCCGGTCAGGGCGGCCGTGATCTGCTCGGCGGTGATCCTTCTCAGCGCCAGGGACTCGGCGGTGAGAAGGAGTGCGCCGTTCCCGTCGGCCACCGTCACGGTCACGGCGTCGGGGCCGGCGGGAGCGATCCGTGCACGGAGGCGGTCCGCGCCGGGGGCCAACAGCCGCACATTGGTCCAGGAGAACGGCAGGAGCCCGTGCGCCCCACCGGCGAACCGGTCACCGAGACCGATCGCGTGCAGGGCCGCGTCCAGCAGCGCGGGATGAACACCGTAGTGGGCGGCCTCCACGGCGTACTCCTCAGGAATCCGCACCTCGGCGAACGTCTCGTCGCCTCGGCGCCAGGCGGCGCGCAGTCCCTGAAAAGCGGGGCCGTACCCGATGCCCGCGTCGGCGAACCGCTCGTATTCGCCTTGGATTTCGACAGGTTCCGCCCCTTCGGGGGGCCAAGTACCGCCGAGGCCGGTGACGTCCGCACGGCCGGTGGGCGGGGCTCCGGCGGCGCCGTCGATGATGCCGGAGGCGTGCTGGATCCAGCCGGTGGCGCCGGACGCCACTGGTGCGGAGTGAATCCGCACCTGGCGGGCGCCGCCGGCGTCAGGACCGCTCAGGGTGACCCGTAGCCGGGTGCCCTCGTCCACCAGGATCACCAGCGGCGCTTCGAAGGTCAGCTCCGCCACCCGGTCGCACCCGGCCTCGGCGCAGACGTGGGTCAGAATGTCCAGCAGGGCCGAGCCCGGCACGACCGTACGGCCCCACACGCTGTGGTCGGCGAGCCATGGCTGGGCACGGAGGGAAAGCAGGCCGCTCCACACCGTCCCGGCGCCGTCGGGAAGTTCGACCGCGGCGGCGAGCAGCGGGTGCCCGCCGGTGGCCAGGCCGGCGTCGGCGAGGCCGGGCGCGGGGGCGGGCGGTTCGAGCCAGTAGCGGGCCCGCTGGAACGGATATGTGGGCAGATCGGTGGCAAGGGGTCCGTCGCCCAGTGGCGCGGCGATGTCGAGGGGGACACCGTGGACGTGCGCGCGTGCCAGGGTCTCCTGGAGGGCCGCCGTCTCGTCGCGGTCCCGCCGCAGAGTGGGCAGGACCAGCGGGGCGCGTCCGGCATCCACGGATTCGGCGCCCTCGAGGGACCGTTCGGTTCCGGGGTGCTCGCCCAGGCACTCCCGCGCCATCGCGGAGAGCACGCCGTCCGGTCCGAGTTCGACGAACGTGTCGATACCCTCGGCGCTCAGGCCGCGCATCCCGTCGAGGAATCGCACGGACTCGCGTGCGTGCCGTACCCAGTACTCCGGGGTGCGCAGGGCGTCGCCGGCCGCGGTGTCTCCTGTCAGATTCGAGATGACGGGAATTGTCGGCGCCCCGTAGCCGATGCCGCGGGCAATCTCCTCGAACCGCGCCAACATCCCGTCCATTCGCGGGGAGTGAAAGGCATGGCTGACTCTCAGCCGCTTCGTCCTGCGGCCTCGCTCGCGCCACAGCAGCATCTGTTCCAGGACAGCGCCCTCGTCGCCCGCGATCACGGTCGCGGTCGGTCCGTTGACGGCTGCGACGGACAGCTCCGCCTCGCGTCCCGCCATCAGCGGCACGACCTCGGACTCGGCGGCCTGGAGCACGGCCATCGCTCCGCCCGCGGGCAGTTCCTCCATGAGCCGACCGCGCGCCGCCACGAGCCTGGCGGCGTCCGGCAGCGTCAGGACGCCCGCCACATGAGCGGCGGTGATCTCCCCGATCGAGTGCCCCATGACGGCGTCCGGACGCAGACCCCAGCCGGTCAGCAGCCGGAAGAGCGCCACTTCGAGGGCGAAGAGGGCGGGCTGGGTGTACGCGGTACGGTCCAGCAGCCCGGCCGCACCAGTACCGGGCCGGGCGAACATGATCTCACGCAGAGGCTGTTCCAGGTGCTGGTCGAGCTCGGCTGTGACGTCGTCGAGGGCCCGCGCGAACGCGGGGTGGCGGGCGTACAGCTCCTTGCCGGCGCCCGGTCGCTGACTGCCCTGACCGGTGAAGAGGAACGCGACGCGACGCTCGGGGACGGCCGGGCCGGTGATCAGTCCACGGGCGTTCCGGCCCTCCGCCAGTGCCCTCAGACCGTCGAGAAGGTCCGCCTCGTCGCGGCCGAGGACGGCGGCCCGGTGTACGAACGCGGTACGGGACCGGGCCAGCGTGCGGGCGACGTCGTCGGCCGGCGGCGTCTCGGAACCGGTGGTGAGGTGGGTGTGCAGCCGCCGCGCCTGTTCCCGCAGGGCCGCCTCGTCGCGGCCGGACAGCATCCAGACGGGCGTCGCCCCCGGGGTGGCGGCTGGGGCCTCGGCAACGGGGGTCTCGGCGGTTGGGATCTCGGCGACACTTTCCAGGATGACGTGCGCGTTGGTGCCGCTCGCACCGAACGACGAGACGCCCGCCCTGCGCGGCCCGTCGCCGTGGTCAGGCCAGGGCCGATTCTCGGTCAGCAGCCGAACCGAGCCCGACGACCAGTCCACCTGGGTGGAGGGCCGATCGACGTGCAGGGTCCGGGGAAGCCGCCCGTGACGCATCGCCAGTACCGTCTTGATCACGCCGGCGACCCCGGCGGCGGCCTGGGTGTGACCGATGTTGGACTTCAGCGAACCGAGCAGCAACGGCCGGTCTGCGGGCCGGCCCTGCCCATAGGTCGCCAGCAGCGCCTGCGCCTCGATGGGATCGCCGAGCCGGGTGCCGGTGCCGTGGGCCTCCACGGCGTCCACCTCGTCGGCCGCCAGTCCGGCGTTCACCAGCGCCTGCCGGATCACCCGCTGCTGCGCCGTACCGTTCGGAGCGGTCAGACCGTTGCTCGCACCGTCCTGGTTGACTGCGGAACCTCGTACGACGGCGAGGACGCGGCGACCATTGCGTACCGCGTCAGAGAGCCGTTCCAGAAGCAGCATGGCGACGCCCTCGCCGAACCCCGTGCCGTCGGCCGCGTCGGCGAACGCCTTGCAGCGGCCGTCCCCGGCGAGACCGCGCTGCCGCGAGAAATCCACGAACATGGTCGGGGTGGACAGCACGGTCGCCCCACCCGCCAGGGCGAGTTCGCACTCGCCCAGCCGCAGCGCCTGCGCTGCCAGATGCACCGCCACCAGCGAAGAGGAGCACGCGGTGTCGATCGTGACGGCCGGCCCGTGGAGCCCCAGGGTGTAGGCGACCCGGCCCGAGGCCACACTGCCCGCGCTGCCGTTGACGAGATAGCCCTCCAGACCGTCCGGTGCCGTGGGCAGCCGCGCACCGTAGTCGTCGTACATCACCCCGGCGTAGACACCGGTGCGGGTGGAGCGCGCCGAGCCCGGGGCGATCCCGGCCCGCTCGAACGCCTCCCACGCGGTCTCCAGCAACAGACGCTGCTGCGGATCCATCGCGAGGGCCTCGCGCGGCGAGATGCCGAAAAATTCCGGATCGAACTCGGCGCAGTCGTAGAGGAATCCGCCCTCACGCGCGTAGCTGGTGCCGGGCTTCCCCGGCTGGGGGTCGTACAGGCTCTCCACGTCCCAGCCACGGTCGGACGGGAAGCCCGAGATCGCGTCGGTCCCGGAGTCGACCAGCCGCCACAGCTCGTCAGGCGTGGTCACCCCGCCCGGCAGCCGACAGCTCATCCCCACAATGGCGACGGGCTCCCGAGCACCGTCCTCCAGCTCACGCAGCCGCTGCCGTGTGCCGTGCAGTTCGGCGGTGACGCGTTTGAGGTAGTCGCGGATCCTGTTCTCGTCGGCGGCCATCTACTGGACCTCTCCTCGTCCGTGTCGCGGTTCGGGACGGCGTGGTTCCTGTCGGCTGACGGCGCTCACAACTGCTCCTCGATGAAAGTGAAGAGATCGTCGTCGGACGCCGAGTCCAGCTGCTCCGCAACGGCGCTGTCGGCGAGCCCGACGCCGACCGGGCCGGACCGCGCGCCCCCGACCAGCGCGAGCATTTCCTCCAGCCGCCGACGGACGATGTCGCGCCTGATGTCATCCGTCTCCATCCCGCCCACCGCGGACGCCAGTACGTCGAGTCCGTTCAGCGCCGCGTCGCCCGCGTCGTCGATGCCTTCTGCGGACAGCAGGCCGTCCAGGTGTTCGGCGACGGCCCGCGGGGTCGGATGGTCGAAGACGAGCGACGGTGCCAGCCGCAGGCCGGTTGCCGCGCCGAGCCGGTTTCGCAGTTCGACGGCGGTCAGCGAGTCGAATCCGGCATCGCGCAACGGCCGCGCCGCGTCCACGGCCTGCTCCCCCTCCGCGAGCGCGAGCACCCCGGCCACGTGTACACGTACGAGGCTGAGCAGTTCACGCACCCGGGCTTCGTGGTTCCGG
The DNA here is from genome assembly GCF_028200735.1 of Streptomyces sp. ACA25. Lineage (GTDB taxonomy): Bacteria > Actinomycetota > Actinomycetes > Streptomycetales > Streptomycetaceae > Streptomyces. The sequence goes on along the minus strand of NZ_JAQKPV010000031.1, from coordinate 2,429 downwards.
CCGGCCAGCCGCTGCCTCAGCTGGTCGGCCTGCTGCGGTCCGGTGAGAGCCGGCGTGTCACGCGCGGCACTCGGTGACGCGACGCGCCGTACGGTCACAGCCGGCACGAGTCCGCGCAGCAGAACCGGAACCGCCTCCGGTCCCTCCGCCGCCTGCTCCCGGCGGAGCGCCGCGAGGTCCAGACGTGCCGGGAGGAGCAACGGCCCGTCATGGACGGCGAGTGCCCGGTCGAACAATGACAGGCCCTCTTCGCCGGTCATCGAGGCGATGCCGGAACGCCGCATGCGCCGGAGGTCGTTCTCGCCGAGGTGTCCCGTCATGTCGCTGGCCGCCCCCCACAGTCCCCAGGCCAGCGAGACGCCGGGCAGTCCCCGTGCGCGGCGGTGGTGGGCGAGAGCGTCCACAAAGGTGTTCGCCGCCGCGTAGTTCGCCTGTCCGGGGCGGCCGAGGATGCCCGCCGCCCCGGAGAACAGCACGAACGCGGAGAGCGGCATTCGGGCGGTGAGTTCGTGCAGGTTCAGCGCGGCGTCCACCTTGGGCCGCAGCACGGCGTCGACCCGCTCGGGGGTGAGTGCCTGGATCGCGCCGTCGTCGATGACTCCGGCCGCGTGGACCACGGCGGTGAGCGGGTGTGCGGCGGGGATGTCGGCCAGGACACGTTCCAGGGCGGCTCGGTCCGCGACGTCGCAGGCAACGAGGGAGACCGCGGCACCGAGCTCGGTCAGTTCCGCCGCCAGCCCGGTGGCGCCGAGGGCATCCGACCCACTGCGGCTGAGGAGGAGCAGACGGCGTACGCCGTGCCCGGTCACCAGATGCCGGGCGAGCAGGCTGCCGAGTGTGCCGGTGGCGCCAGTGATGAGCACGGTGCCGTCCGGGCCGAGCACCGAGTCGTCCGCTTCGGGCGCGGCGCCGGCTCCGTGACCCGTCGGCTCGGCGTCCGCCGGCAGCGACTCGATCTCGGGGACGCGTATCTCCCCTGCGCGCAGAGCTAGTTGGGGGACGTCCAGGGCGAGCGCCGAGGGCAGTGCCGCGAGTGAGGCGTCATCCGCGTCGACGTCCACCAGCAAGAAACGGTCCGGATGTTCGGACTGGGCCGACCGCAGCAGGCCCCACAGCCCGGCGTGGGCCAGGTCCGTGACGTCCTCGTCGACGCCGGCGGCGACGGCCCGTTCGGTGAGGACGGCGAGGCGTACGGCCGCGAGGCGTTCGTCGGCCAGCCAGCGCTGGAGGAAGTCCAGACCGGCCCGGGTCGCCGCGCGCACCGCCTCGGCTTCGGGAACGAGACCACTCGCGGTACGGGTGGAGGTGTGGGAGCCGGCGTCCGCGCGGAAGTCGGCGAGCACGACGGCTGGTACGTCTCCGCCCTCGTCCATGGCCGCACCCAAGGCGTCCAGGTCGGCGTGGACGGACACGGCTCCACCCGCCATCCGGGTGGCGGCCCGGACCGCGTCGCCCTGCCCGCCCACGACGGCCCACCGCAGCTGCGGCGCCACCGAGACCGGCTCACGGCGCCGCCAGCCGACGCGATACAGCGGACGGTCATCGAAGGCACCGAGCAGCCGTGCGAACCGTTCGCGGGCGAGCGGTCGCAGGACCAGCGTGTCCAGCGAGAGGACCGGCGCTCCGGCCAGGTCCACCGCCTGCAGCGACAACGAGCCGTCCCCGGCCCGCGCCAACCGGACGCGCAGTGTGTCGGCTCCGGTCGCGTGAAGTGTGATGCCCTGCCAGGCAAAGGGCAGCAGAACGCTGTCCTCCGGGGCTTCGACAAGGCCGCCCGCCAGCCACGGTTGCAGGGCGGCGTCGAGCAGAGCGGGGTGCAGGCCGAACCGTACGGCTTCCGCGGTGGCCCGCGCGGGGAGCCGCACTTCCGCGAATACCTCGCCGTCCCCTCGCCACACACCCTGAAGCCCGGCGAACATGTCCCCGTACTCGTAGCCCATGGCGGCGAACTGCCCGTACAAGGCGTCCACCTCGACCTGCTCGGTGTCCGGGGGTGGCCAGACGCCGGTGCTCCATGGTGCAGCGGCGGCCGGCGAAACGTCCGCGGAGAGAACGCCCACCGCATGCCGAGTCCAGGAGGCTTCCTCCCGTGTGGACTCCGCACGGGAGAAGACGCTCACGGCCCGGCGGCCCGATTTATCGGCCGACTCGACCACCACCTGGAGCCGCACACCACCCCGCGGCGGCAGCACCAAGGGGGTTTCCAGGCCCAGTTCCTCAACTGCGGCGCACCCCGCCGCCTCGGCCGCTCGCAGGGCGAGCTCCACGAAGGCTGTGCCAGGGAGCAGTACGGAACCGGAGACGGCGTGATCGGCCAGCCACTCGTGCGAGGCGAGCGACAGACGTCCGGCGAGAAGCAGGCTCCCGGACCCCCCGACCGGCAAGGCGCCGCCGAGCATGGGATGGTCCTCCCACTCCATGCCGAACCG
>NZ_JAQKPV010000030.1 GCF_028200735.1 Streptomyces sp. ACA25 | reverse complement strand
CAGGTCCGCGAACCCGTCCGCTTCGCCGGTGCCGTGACCGTCGCGCGGCAGGAGCACGGTGCCACCCGCTTCCTGGAACTCGGCCCCGACGGCACACTGTCCGCCCTCACCCCGGGTATCGCCGCCGATGCTGTTGTTGCCGTACCGATGTTGCGTCCGGAGCGCGACGAGTCCGCCACGACGGTTGCCGCGCTCGCCGTGTTGTGGACCGGGGGTGCCGGACCCGACTGGCAAGCCGTCGGTGACCAGGGCCGGGCCGGGCCCGTCGATCTGCCGACCTACGCCTTCCAGCACACCCGGTACTGGCCCGCCGCCACACCGGCCGCCACCGGCGTGACCGCCGCCGGTCTCCGCACCGCCGGTCACCCACTGCTCGGCGCCGTCCTTCCGATCGCAGGCGATGACCGGACGGTCCTGACCGGCCTGCTCTCCCGCCACGCCCAGCCGTGGCTGGCCGACCACGTGGTGCACGGCCGCACCGTGCTGCCTGGAACGGCGCTGGTGGATCTCGCTCTGCACGCAGGCGACCATGCCGGACTGCCCGTCCTGGCGGACCTGACCCTCCGCGAACCTCTGGTCCTGCCCGAGCGCGGAGCCGTGCAACTGCAGGTCAGCGTGACCGGCACAACCGTGGAGATCCACAGCCGTCCCGACGGTGATGGCGGGGCAGCCTGGACCGCCCACGCCGTCGGCGTGCTCACCGCCGACGCCGCCGCGCACGTTCCCGGCCCCTCCGAGGCCTGGCCGCCCACCGCCCCCGCGATTCCCGGACCCTACGAGGAGCTCGCCGCGGCCGGCCTGGCCTACGGGCCCGCGTTCCGGGGTCTGCGTGCCGCCTGGCGTGACGGCGACACCGTCCACGCAGAGGTGGAGCTGCCCGGCAGCCCGCAGGCCGCCGTTTTCGACGCCGCACTGCACGCCCTCGGCACGGCAGGTCTGATCCGTGACGGCGCAACCCTGCTGCCCTTTGCCTGGTCCGGGGTGACCCGCCATGCCACCGGTGCCGTCGCGCTGCGCGCCCGTCTCACCCGCCTCGGCCCCGACGAGTACGCCGTCCACCTCGCCGACCCGGCCGGCGCCCCTGTGCTGACCGTCGAGTCCCTCGCTTTCCGCGCGGTGACAGCCGACCGCCTCAACGACGCACGGAAGGGAGTGCTCTACGGCATCGACTGGACCGCGACCGCCCCCGAGGCCTCCGCCTCCCCGGTACCGCGCCCCACCCGCCCGGCCGCCGTGCCGGTGGGAGCGACCGCGCTGCTCGACGCCCTCACCGACGGCCCGCTCGACGCGGTCGCTCACCCGGACCTCGCCGCGCTCCGCGATGCGGCCGGTCCTGTCCCGGAAACCGTGCTCGCCTGCGTGGCCACCACCGCCGATGACGGGGTTCGGCCGAACGGCGCCGATCTGGCCCGGCGGACACACGACACCGTCAGTGCCGCACTCGACCTGGTCCACGACTGGCTGGCCGACGACCGATACGCCACCAGCAGACTCGTCTTCCTCACCCGGGGTGCCACGGCGGCGACCGGGCAGGACGCCGTCGATCCCGCCGCCGCCGCGGTGTGGGGGCTGCTGCGCTCCGCGCAGACCGAGCACCCCGACCGGTTCGCCCTGGTCGACCTGGACGGCACCACATCCCCGGCCGACGTCACCGCACTGCTGGCCCTCAGCCGGGATGAGTCCCAGCTCGCGCTCCGGGCGGGCACACCCCTGGTACCGCGCGTGACCCGGCTGAGCGCTCCGGCCGGGGCACCGTGGGGGCCTGCGGACACCGTACTGATCACCGGCGGCACCGGTGCCCTCGGCACCCGTGTCGCCCGCCATCTCGTGACCGCGCACGCGGTGACCGGCCTGGTCCTGCTCAGCCGCCGCGGCCCTGACGCCCCGGGCGCCGCCGAACTGGTCGAGGAACTGACCACCGCAGGCGTCGGCGTGACCGTCGTCGCCGGCGACGCCGCCGATCGCGCCGTGCTCGACGCCGTCTTCGCCGAGCACCCCATCACCTCCGTGGTCCACACGGCAGGTGTCGTCGACGACGGCGTGCTCGCCTCCCTGACACCGGAACGCGCAGCGGCCGTACTGCGGGCCAAAGCCGACGCGGCCGCCCACCTCGACGAGGTGACGCGCGACCGGGATCTCACCTCGTTCGTACTGTTCTCCTCGGTGTCCGCCGCGTTCGGCACCGCGGGGCAAGCCTCCTACGCCGCCGCCAACGCTTTCCTCGATGCGCTGGCCGCCCGCCGCCATGCCCAGGACCTGCCCGCGGTCTCGGTGGGCTGGGGGCTGTGGGACGGCACGGAAGGCATGGCGGCGTCGCTCGGAGCCGCCGACCGCAACCGGTTCGCCGCGCTGGGCGGCTCCCTCTCGCCCGAGCAGGGCGTTGCGCTGCTCGACCGTGCTGCGGCTTCCGGCCGGGCCCATGTCCTTGCCGTCGCGGCCGAGCCCTCACCGGCCGGCTCCGCATCCCCTCTGTTGCGGAACCTCACCCGCCGGGAACGCCGCCGAGCGGCGGCATCGGCGGCGGACGCCGGATTGGCGGGTCTGCCGGAGGCCGAGCGGACCAGAGCGGTCGACGAGCTCGTGCGCACAGCCGTAGCGGCGGTGCTGGGCCATTCCTCCGCGGCCGTCGTGGAGGAGAGCCGCACGTTCAAGGATCTCGGGTTCGACTCGCTCACCGGCGTCGAACTGCGCAACCGGCTCGCCTCCGCCACCGGACTGCGTCTGTCCGCCACCCTTGCCTTCTCCTACCCCACCCCCGCCGCCCTTGCAGACCATCTGCGCAGCGAACTGAGCGGAGCCGAGAAGGCTCCGGCAGCCGCCGTGACCACCGTCGCGTCCGAGGAGCCGATCGCGATCGTCGCGATGAGCTGCCGGTACCCAGGAGGCGTTGACAGCCCCGAGGATCTGTGGCGGATGGTCCGCGAAGGCCGGGACGGCGTGTCCGAGTTCCCCACCGACCGGGGCTGGGACTTCGACCGTCTCCACGATCCCGACCAGTCACGCCCCGGCACCACCTACGCGCGCCACGGCGGCTTCCTGCACGACGCGGCCGAATTCGACGCAGAATTGTTCGGCATCTCGCCGCGCGAGGCGCTGGCCATGGACCCTCAGCAGCGACTGCTGCTGGAACTGTCCTGGGAGGCGTTCGAACGGGCCGGCATCGACCCGACCACCTTGCGCGGCAGCGACACCGGGGTGTTCGCGGGCCTGATGTACCACGACTACGCCGTCGCCGCCGATGCCCCGGCCGAGGTGGAGGGCTACCGGGCTACCGGCAGCGCCGGCAGCGTGGCATCGGGCCGCATCGCCTACACCTTCGGCTTCGAAGGGCCGGCCGTCACGGTGGACACGGCGTGCTCGTCGTCGCTGGTCGCCCTGCACTGGGCCGCCCGGTCGCTGCGCTCCGGCGAGTGCTCGATGGCGGTCGTCGGCGGAGTCACCGTGATGTCCACCCCCGGTGTGTTCGTCGACTTCGCCAAGCAGCGAGGGCTGGCCCCGGACGGCCGCTGCAAGTCCTTCTCCGCAGCCGCCGACGGCACCGGCTGGTCCGAGGGCGCGGGGGTCCTGCTGGTGGAACGTCTCTCGGACGCGCTGGCCGGCGGGCACGAGATCCTGGCCGTGGTGCGGGGGTCGGCGGTGAACCAGGACGGCGCCTCCAACGGACTGACCGCACCGAACGGCCGGTCCCAGGAACGCGTCATCCGGGCCGCCCTGGCCGAGGCTGCGCTGCTCCCGTCCGACATACAGGCGGTCGAGGCGCACGGCACCGGCACCGCACTGGGCGACCCGATAGAGGCCCAGGCATTGTTGTCCACCTACGGGCGGGACCGTGACGAGCCGTTGTGGCTGGGGTCGTTCAAGTCCAACGTCGGTCACACTCAGGCGGCGGCGGGTGTCGCGGGCGTGATCAAGATGGTCCTGGCGATGCGGCACGGGGTGCTGCCCCGGACGCTGCATGTGGACGAGCCCTCGCCGCACGTGGACTGGTCCTCGGGCGCGGTCGCTCTGCTGACGGAGGAGCTGCCCTGGCCGGCTACCGGCCGGCCGCGCCGCGCCGCGGTGTCGTCGTTCGGGATCAGCGGCACCAACGCGCACACCGTACTCGAGCAGGCGCCGGAGACGCATGCCGGAGCCCGCCCGGTGGCCTTGCCGACTGCGGAGAGAGCGGCAGAGGTGCCGTGGGTCCTCTCCGCCGCGTCGCCCGAGGCACTGCGCGCACAGGCAGCTCGACTGCGCGCCGCTGTGGTCACGGCGGATCCGGTCGACGTCGGCCTGTCCCTGGCCACCCGACGTGCTGCGCTGGAGCACCGTGCGGTGCTCCTGGGTACGGACCGCGCCGAACTGCTGCGTGGTCTCGACGAGCTGGCGACCGGGCGGAGTACCCAGCCATGCGGAGCCGTCACCCCCGGTCGTACCGCGTTTCTGTTTGCGGGGCAGGGGTCGCAGCGTGTGGGTATGGGGCGTGGGTTGTACGGGGCGTTCCCGGTGTTCGCGGAGGCCTTTGACGCGGTGTGTGCGCGGGTGGACGCGGAGTTGGAGCGTCCGTTGGCGGAGGTGGTGTTCGGTGATGGTGAGGCGTTGGGGCGGACGGTGTTTGCGCAGGCGGGGTTGTTTGCGCTGGAGGTGGCGTTGTTCCGGTTGGTGGAGTCCTGGGGTGTGGTCCCGGATGTTCTGGTGGGGCATTCGGTGGGTGAGGTGGCTGCCGCTCATGTGGCGGGGGTTCTGTCGCTGGATGACGCCTGTGCTTTGGTGTCGGCGCGTGGGCGTTTGATGCAGGCGCTGCCCGGGGGTGGGGCGATGCTGGCGGTGGAGGTGTCGGAGGAGGAGCTGGACCTTCCTGCGGGGGTGGATCTGGCGGCGGTCAACGGGCCCACCTCGGTGACGGTTTCCGGTGACGGGGAGGCGGTTGCCGCTTTGGAGGTGCGGTTGCGGGGTGAGGGGCGGAAGGTGAAGCGGCTGGCGGTGTCGCACGCGTTCCATTCGCGTCTGATGGAGCCGATGCTCGCCGAGTTCACCACCGTGGCACAGTCGTTGACCTATCACGCGCCGTCGGTGCCGATGGTGGTGACGGCCTCGGGTGACCCGGCCACCCCGGAGTACTGGGTCCGGCAGGTCCGTGAACCCGTCCGCTTCGCCGGCGCCGTGACCGTCGCGCGGCAGGAGCACGGTGCCACCCGCTTCCTGGAACTCGGCCCCGACGGCGTACTGTCCGCCCTGGCCCAGGACATGGTCGACGACGCCGTCATCGCTCCGACGCTGCGCACCAACCGCGAGGAGCCCGCCGAGGTACTGAGTGCCGTGGCTGAGCTCTACGTGCACGGTTGTCCCGTCGCCTGGTCACGGCTGTTCCACAACCGGGGCGGCACCCCGATCGACCTGCCGACCTACGCTTTCCAGCACCAGCGGTACTGGATGGATGCCGTCTCCGGAGGGGATGAGCCGAGGACGGACCCGGCCGAGTCGCGGTTCTGGACAGCCGTGGCACGCAGCGACATGGATGAACTCGCGGAAACACTCGGCCTGTCGGGGGGTACCGCCCGCGACGGACTGGCCGAAGTGATGCCCTACCTGTCTTCGTGGCGCGACCGGCGACGCGAAGAGTCGGCCGTCGATTCCTGGTGGTACCGAACCATCTGGCGCCCCGCCGCCCTGCCCCCCGCGGTACTGGAAGGCAACTGGCTGATTGTCCACGCTGATGACGACGCGCTAGTGGCCTCCCTGGCCGCGGATGTCGCCGACGCGCTGCGCCGTGGCGGAGCCACCGTCCTCACGCTGACCGACCCGGGTGATGACCGGGCTGCCCTCGCTGACCGGCTGCGCGGGCTCGACGGCGTCGCGGGCGTGGTGGCGCTGCTGGGTGTCGACGAACGCCCAGTCCGCCCCGGCGGGGCGCTGAGCCGAGGACTCGCGGCCACGCTGCTGCTCACCCAAGCCGTCGCCGACGCCGACCTTGACACCCGGATGTGGTGCCTCACGCGGGGAGCGGTCGCCGTCAGCCGTGCCGATGCCCCGCCGAACCCGGCCCAGGCACAGATCTGGGGCTTCGGCCGGGTCTGCGCCCTCGAGAACCCCCACGGATGGGGGGGACTCGTCGACCTGCCCGCCACGTTCGACGTCCGCGCGGGTGACCGGCTCGTTTCCGTGCTCGCCGCTCCCCTCGCAGGCGGCGCGCTCGCCGAGGATCAGGTCGCGGTCCGAACCGAAGGGGTTTTCGGTCGCAGGCTCACAGCCGCCGGACCACTCGGTTCCGAAACGGCTCCGTCCCTTCGTACCGAGGGCACTGTGCTCGTCACCGGTGGCACCGGCGCCCTCGGTGCCCAGGTGGCCCGTAGGCTTGCGGAGCAGGGGGTCGCGCGGTTGTTGCTCACCAGCAGGCGCGGCCCTGAAGCGCCGGGCGCCGCTGACCTGGTTGCCGAGCTGACGGCGGCCGGCACGCAGGTGGCCGTTGTCGCCTGCGACGCCGCCGACCGTGACGCACTCGCCGCCGTGCTTGCGGCGGTGCCGGCCGAGTATCCCCTCACCGCCGTGATCCATGCCGCCGGGGCGGTGGACGACGGAGTGCTCGACGCACTCACTCCGGACCGCTTCGAACGAGTCCTCCGGGCGAAGGCACTGGCAGCGACTCACCTCGACGAGCTGACCCGTGACACCGGGCTCGACGCCTTCGTCCTGTTCTCCTCCCTCACCGGTGCCATCGGCACGGCGGGTCAGGCGAACTACGCCGCTGCGAACGCGCACCTCGACACGCTCGCCGAACGCCGCCGGGCCGAAGGGCTGCCCGGTTCGTCGATCGGCTGGGGCCCCTGGGAAACGGGCATGGCCGAGGACGAGACGCTGACGCAACGGCTGCGCCGCTCCGGGCTGACGCCTCTGCGATCCGACCTGGCCGTCACCGCACTCGGGCGGGTGCTCGGCACCCGCGGGACGGAGACCGCCGCCGTGGTCGTCGCGGACGTCGACTGGGCGCGCTTCGCAGCAGGATTCGCCGCGGCCAGGCCGAGCCCGCTGCTCTCTGAACTTGCCCCCGAGTCTGAACGGGGCAGCGCCGGAGACGCGCCGGACGCGCTGCCCGACTTCGCCGCCCGCCTCGCAGTGGCCGGCGAGCGGGAGGCGCAGCGGCTCGTCGAGGAACTGGTCCGCACCCGTACCGCTGCCGTGCTCGGCCACGGAGCGGCACGCGCCGTCGAGCCCGGCAAGGCGTTCCGCGACCTGGGGTTCGACTCACTCACGGCCGTGGAACTGCGCAACAGCCTCCGGGCGGCCACGGGACTGCGGCTCCCGGCCGGCCTGGTGTTCGACTACCCGACGCCTGCCGCGCTGGCCCGCCATTTGAGGGCGGAGCTCACCGGCAGTGCCGGCCGGGCCGCGCCTGCACCGCTGACGGCTGCCGTGTCGGAGGAACCGGTGGCGATCGTGGCGATGAGCTGCCGGTTCCCCGGCGCATCCACTCCCGAACGGTTCTGGGAGCTGCTCGAGCAGGGCGTCGACGCTGTCGGCGACTTCCCCGCGGACCGGGGCTGGGACCTGCGGAACGCCCCTGACTTCGCCCGCCGCGGAGCGTTCCTCCCCGACGCCGCCGGCTTCGACGCCGACCTGTTCGGCATCTCGCCGCGCGAGGCGCTCGCCATGGACCCGCAGCAGCGGCTGCTGCTGGAGACCTCCTGGGAGGTGTTCGAGCGGGCAGGTCTGGCCCCCATGTCGCTGCGTGGCAGCAGCATCGGCGTCTTCGCGGGCACCAACGGACAGGACTACGCGCAGCTGATCCCCTCGTCCGGAACCGGGCTGGAAGGACAGGTGGCCACGGGCAGTGCAGCCAGCGTCATGTCCGGCCGTGTCTCCTACACTTTTGGGCTCGAGGGCCCGGCCGTCACCGTGGACACGGCGTGCTCCTCGTCGCTGGTGGCGCTGCACCTGGCTGCCCAGTCGCTGCGGGCGGGCGAATGCTCGATGGCACTGGCGGGCGGCGTCACCGTCATGGCGGGCCCCACCGCCTTCATCGAGTTCGGCCACCAGCGTGGACTCGCCGCGGATGGCCGCTGCAAACCCTTCGCCGCGGCTGCGGACGGCACGGGCTGGGGCGAAGGTGTCGGCTTGATCCTGCTGGAGCGGTTGTCCGACGCTCTTGCCAACGGCCACGAGGTGCTGGCGGTGGTGCGTGGCTCCGCGGTCAACCAGGATGGCGCGTCGAATGGTTTGACGGCCCCGAATGGTCCGTCGCAGCAGCGGGTGATCCGGGCGGCGCTGGCGGCGGCGGGTGTGGAGCCTTCCGGGGTGGACGTGGTGGAGGCGCACGGCACGGGAACCCGGCTGGGTGACCCGATCGAGGCGCAGGCGCTGCTGGCCACCTACGGGCAGGACCGGGACGAGCCGTTGTGGCTGGGGTCGGTGAAGTCCAACATCGGTCACACACAGGCCGCGGCAGGCATCGCCGGCGTCATCAAGATGGTCCTGGCGATGCAGCACGCTGAGCTGCCCCGCACCCTGCACGTCGACAAGCCCACGTCCGGTGTCGACTGGGAGACGGGCGCGGTGCGCCTGATCACGGAGCGCACGTCCTGGACCGCGCGGAAGGACCGGCCGCGCCGGGCCGCTGTCTCCGCGTTCGGGATCAGCGGGACCAACGCCCATGTCGTCCTTGAGCAGGCGGACGTCCCGAGGCCCGCTGCCCCCGCACAGCTGAGTGTGCTGCCCTGGGCCTTTTCCGCACGATCGGCGGTGGCGCTGCGTGCCAAGGCCGACCGCCTTCGGGCACTCGCGACCGATCCCGGCACATCCACCGTGGCCGTCGGCCGTGCGCTCGCCAGGACCAGCGACGGACTCGAACACCGGGCGGTCGTGCTCGCAGAGGACGCCGAGGGCTATGCGGCCGGGCTCGCGGCACTCGGAGCAGGACAACCCGCGACGGGAGTCACGCGCGGCGAAGTCAGTGGATCCTCTCTGGCCCTG
>NZ_JAQKPV010000003.1 GCF_028200735.1 Streptomyces sp. ACA25 | reverse complement strand
GCTCCTGGCCCCGGACCCCGCGCACGCCCGGTGCTCAGTCGCGGGCCAGGGCCAGGAGCTTCTGGATCCGGGAGATTCCCTCGGCCAGGTCCTCGTCGCCCAGCGCGTACGAGAGCCGCAGGTAGCCGGGGGTTCCGAACGCCTCTCCCGGCACCACGGCGACCTCGGCCTCCTCAAGGATGACCTCGGCCAGCTCCACGCTGGTCCCCGGTCGGCGGCTGCCGCCGGCGGCCAGCGGGATCTCCTTGCCCAGCAACGCCTTCACCGACGGATAGGCGTAGAAGGCACCCTCGGGTTCGGGGCACTCCACACCGTCGATCTCGTTGAGCATCCGCACGATGGTCCGGCGGCGGCGGTCGAACGCCTCCCGCATGGCCGAGACGGCCTCCAGATCACCGGAGACGGCGGCCAGCGCGGCCACCTGGGCGACGTTGCTGACGTTGGAGGTGGCGTGCGACTGGAGGTTGGTCGCCGCCTTGATGACGTCCTGCGGGCCGAGGATCCAGCCCACCCGCCAGCCGGTCATGGCGTACGTCTTGGCGACGCCGTTGACGACGACGCAGCGGTCGGCCAGCTCGGGGACGACCACGGGCAGCGAGGAGAAGGTGGCGTCGCCGTAGACGAGGTGCTCGTAGATCTCGTCCGTCATGACCCACAGACCGTGCTCGGCAGCCCATCGGCCGACGGCCTCGACCTGCTCGCGGGAGTAGACCGCGCCCGTCGGGTTGGACGGGGAGACGAACAGCACCATCTTGGTGCGGTCGGTCCGGGCGGCCTCGAGCTGTTCCACGGAGACCCGGTAGCCGGTCGTCTCGTCGGCGACGACGTCCACCGGGACGCCGCCCGCCAGCCGGATGGACTCGGGGTAGGTGGTCCAGTACGGGGCGGGCACGATGACCTCGTCGCCCGGGTCGAGCAGGGTGGCGAAGGCTTCGTAGATGGCCTGCTTGCCCCCGTTGGTGACGAGCACCTGGGAGGGCTCGACCCGGTAGCCGGAGTCCCGCAGCGTCTTGGCGACGATGGCGGCCTTCAGCTCGGGCAGCCCGCCCGCGGGGGTGTAGCGGTGGTACTTCGGGTTGTGGCAGGCCTCCGCCGCGGCTTCGACGATGTAGTCGGGGGTCGGGAAGTCCGGTTCGCCGGCACCGAAGCCGATGACCGGGCGCCCGGCGGCCTTGAGGGCCTTGGCCTTGGCGTCGACGGCGAGGGTTGCGGACTCGGAGATCGCCCCGACGCGCGCCGAGACGCGGCGCTGCGTGGGTGATCCTGCTGACCTGGCAGTGGGAGTTGCGGCACTCATACCTGGCATCGTCGCAGACGGCGGCCCGCGGTGGCGCGGGGCCCGCTGTGGGCCCGGACGCCGGGAAATGTTCGACGCCCGGGCTTCCAGCACGTACACTCGTGCCTCGTTGGCCCCGGACCACGGTGACCGACGGGGCACCACGGTGTCACGGACGGATGCGGTAGGTTGGGGGAGCACAAAGGGTCGTAGCTCAATTGGTAGAGCACTGGTCTCCAAAACCAGCGGTTGGGGGTTCAAGTCCCTCCGGCCCTGCTACACACGCCACCGTAAGGTGCGTGCATGCGCATGTACGGCACTGCACATCGCCAAGCACAGTCGTGCGGTTGGGGCTCCTGCGCCAACCACACAGCCGCCCGGCTGGGCCGGGCGGCTACAACCATGACCGGGATCGGGTGAGGACGAGTGGCTGGGATCACGGACTCCGTCGAGGCACCGGAGCCCCAGGGGGAAGGCACCGGCCGCCGAGGCAGGCGTGGCAAGAGGGGACCGCTGGGCAGGCTCGCCCTGTTCTACCGTCAGATTGTCGCGGAGCTCCGGAAGGTCGTCTGGCCGACGCGGCACCAACTGACGACCTACACCACCGCGGTGATCATCTTCGTGCTCGTCATGATCGGCATCCTGACTGTGCTTGACTGGGGGTTCAGCCGAGTCATCGAGTACGTCTTCGGCTGACCATTCCGCCCGGGGCGCGGGTCCGCTGCCTCCTGTCGGAAGTTCCACCCCCCTTTGAAGCCAGGAAGAAGCAGCTACCGTGTCGAACCCGAACCCGAACGACGCCGGGCCCCCCGAAGAGGGCGAGGGCACCCCGGGCGACATCCTCGAGGCCGCGGACACCATCGACCAGGCCGAAGCTGCCGACGCCGCGACGGAGCCGCCCGCCGGGGAAGCCGCATCGCGGGCCGAGGGCGGCGAGGCCCCATCCGCTCCCGACGAGGACACTGCCGACGGTGAGTCCGGTGCCGGAGCCGTCGAGGAGGCCGCGGCGGAGACCGCCGAAGGAGAGCCCGAGGCAGAGCCCGCCCAGGAGCCCGAGCCTGTGGACCCGGTCGCCCAGCTCCGGGAGGAGCTGCGCGCGCTGCCGGGGTACTGGTACGTCGTGCACACCTATGCGGGCTACGAGAACCGCGTGAAGAGCAACCTCGAGCAGCGTGCCGTCTCGCTGAACGTCGAGGACTACATCTTCCAGATCGAGGTGCCGCAGGAGGAAGTCGTTCAGATCAAGAACGGCGACCGTCGCACCATCAGGCAGAACAAGCTGCCCAGCTACGTGCTGGTGCGGATGGAACTGACCCCCGAGTCCTGGGGCGTCGTGCGGAACACCCCCGGTGTCACCGGCTTCGTGGGCAACGCCTACGACCCGTATCCGCTGACGCTCGACGAGATCGTGAAGATGCTCGCGCCGGAGGCCGAGGAGAAGGCTGCAGCGGCGGCCGCCGCCGAGTCCGGCCGGCCCGCACCCGGCCGCCGGGTCGAGGTGCAGGTCCTGGACTTCGAGGTCGGTGACTCCGTCACGGTCACGGACGGCCCGTTCGCCACCCTGCAGGCGACCATCAACGAGATCAACGCGGACTCCAAGAAGGTCAAGGGGCTCGTGGAGATCTTCGGCCGTGAGACCCCGGTCGAGCTCAGCTTCGACCAGATCCAGAAGAACACCTGATCGTACCGGCCGGGCAGGCCGGGGCTCCCGTGACGGGAGCCCCGGCCTGCCCGGATTTTGGCGGCACGGCGCTAGCCGTTATCGTTGTGCGGTATGCCTGCGGACAGACGAATTGCTCCTGCCGCAGGCTCGAAACCTCTCACTAGGACCCGGAGAGAGCATGCCTCCCAAGAAGAAGAAGAAGGTCACGGGGCTCATCAAGCTCCAGATCCAGGCCGGTGCCGCGAACCCGGCTCCGCCGGTCGGCCCCGCACTGGGCCAGCACGGCGTCAACATCATGGAGTTCTGCAAGGCCTACAACGCCGCGACCGAGTCGCAGCGCGGTTGGGTCGTGCCGGTGGAGATCACGGTCTACGAGGACCGCTCGTTCACCTTCATCACCAAGACCCCGCCGGCCGCCAAGATGATTCTCAAGGCCGCGGGCGTCGAGAAGGGCTCCGGCGAGCCCCACAAGACCAAGGTCGCGAAGATCACGCGCGAGCAGGTCCGGGAGATCGCCAACAACAAGATGGCCGACCTCAACGCGAACGACCTGGACGCCGCGGAGAAGATCATCGCCGGCACCGCCCGTTCCATGGGTGTCACCGTCGAAGGCTGACGCAGCCCCGTACCCCCTGTACCCGTGGGAGGGCCCGCGCCGGCCCGCACCACGACTCCGATTCCCTTTCAGGAGCAGCAGTGAAGCGCAGCAAGTCCTTCCGCAGCGCGGACGCCAAGATCGACCGGGAGCGGCTCTACGCCCCGCTCGAGGCCGTCCGGCTGGCCAAGGAGACCACCGTCTCCAAGTTCGACTCGACCGTCGAGGTGGCCATGCGTCTGGGTGTCGACCCGCGCAAGGCCGACCAGATGGTCCGCGGCACCGTCAACCTTCCGCACGGCACCGGCAAGACCGCCCGGGTCCTGGTCTTCGCGACCGGTGACCGTGCTGCGGCGGCGGAAGCCGCGGGGGCCGACATCGTCGGCTCCGACGAGCTGATCGACGAGGTGGCCAAGGGCCGCCTCGACTTCGACTCGGTGGTCGCCTCTCCGGACCTCATGGGCAAGGTCGGCCGGCTCGGCCGGGTGCTCGGTCCGCGTGGCCTGATGCCGAACCCGAAGACCGGCACCGTCACCCCGGACGTGGCCAAGGCCGTGACCGAGATCAAGGGCGGCAAGATCGAGTTCCGGGTCGACAA
The DNA here is from genome assembly GCF_028200735.1 of Streptomyces sp. ACA25. Classification (GTDB taxonomy): domain Bacteria; phylum Actinomycetota; class Actinomycetes; order Streptomycetales; family Streptomycetaceae; genus Streptomyces. Next base: position 408,893 of record NZ_JAQKPV010000003.1, on the reverse strand, counting down.
GCACGCCAACCTTCACTTCATCATCGGCAAGGTGTCCTTCGACGAGGAGAAGCTCGTCGAGAACTACGCCGCCGCCCTGGACGAGATCCTGCGGCTGAAGCCGTCGGCCGCCAAGGGCCGGTACGTCCGGAAGGCCACCCTCACCACCACGATGGGCCCCGGCATTCCGCTCGACGGCAACCGCACCCGCAACCTCCTCGTGGAGGACCTGGCGGTCTGAGCCTCGCTCCGGACGCCTTACGGTCCCGTCCGGTCGCGGTCGGGAAGAGCGCCCGTCCCCGTTCTGTCACAGAGCGGGGACGGGCGCTTTTTCGCGGCCAGGGCTGGGCTACCGTGAGTGATCCGAACATGAATTCACACTTCACCCTGGGGGGCGACATGCGTCTCGCACGCACCGTCACGCTGAGCGCGGGCACGGCAGCGCTGCTGATCGTCACGACGGCATGCGGCACGTCCGACGCGAAGCCGGCGGCGGCAGACAAGGCGGACGGGGGAGCCGCCGAGGAGCGCTCGCAGAGCTCGGTCGCCGAGGCGCTGCTCGCCTCGGCGACCAAGTCGAAGGAGGCCACCTCGGTGTCGTTCGAGACGACCATGACGGTCTCGGAGGATGCGGAGAGCTTTTCCTTCACCATGGCCGGGGGCCTGAGCTGGGACCCGGTCGCCATGGACGTCACCCTCGACATGGGCGACATGATGGCGCTCATGGGCGAGAGCGGTCCGTCCGAGCTGCACGTCCGCTGGGTCGACGACGTCATGTACATGGGCGGCTCGGTCTTCGAGGAGCCGCTCGACGGCAAGCAGTGGGCCAAGTTCGACCTCGCGGTCGCCGCGGAGGAGATGAACGACGCGGAGCTGGACCAGCTGATGTCCCGGGTCGACGAGATGTCGCAGAGCCCCGCCGAGCAGCTGGCGATGATGCTGGAGTCCCCCGATGTGGAGTGGAAGGGCGAGGAGGAGCTGGACGGTGTCGCCACCAACCGCTACCGGGGGGTGCTGGCGACGGACGAGCTGGATGAGGACTCCTTCGAGCTGCTGACCCCGGAGGAGCGGAGGGAGGCCGAGGAGCTCATCGACGGGCTGACGGAAGCCGGCGTCGAGGAGATCGAGGTCGATGTGTGGGTCGACGAGCGGGACTACCCGGTCCGGATCGACATGGCGATGAGCGCCGCCGGCCAGGCGGAGATCCTGTACTCCACCCGGTACTCCGACTACGGCAGCTCGCTGACTGTGGAGCACCCGCCGGCCGCCGAGGTGGTCGATGTCGGGGAGCTCGACGGTGCCGGCATGTGGGGTGGCGGCGCGGGCGCCGGTGCCGGCGACACCGGCATGGAGGGCTTGGAGGGCATGGAGGACTGGGACGACGAGGACTGGGACGCCTGGCTGGCGGAGCAGGACGAGAACGACTACTGAGTCCGGGGCCCGGATCCTGAGCCCGGTGGTGTCTCCTGTTCCCCGCCCGTCCGGCGGCCGGGAAACAGGGGACACCGGCACGCGGGCCGCCCCGGCTGTCCCACCCGCCGGATTTGCCTGCGGGAAGCCGCTCGCGTAGTCTTGGCCGGTAGCCAAAGACCGCTGGTAGCTGATGGGGCCCGTCCCCGGCAGCCGAAGGATCCGCTGAATGCGGACGACCCGCGCAGGTGTCCGAGGAAAGATTCCCGGCAGCCCCCCCGCGGGTGCCGGTCGAGTCCCGCCCCGTGCGCTCTGCGCCGGGGCGTTTGTTTTGTCCGGCCCCTTCCGTGCGGTCCCGTCATCCCCGGAAGGAGGGCCGAGGTCCATGGCGAGTCCAGACAAGGTCGCAGCCGTCGCGGAGATCAAGGAAAAGTTCGAGAACTCCCACGCTGCTGTCGTCACCGCGTACACCGGTCTCACCGTGGCGCAGCTCAAGGATCTGCGCCGTTCCCTCGGTGAGCACACCCATTACCGAGTGGCGAAGAACACGCTGACCAAGATCGCGGCCAACGAGGCCGGGGTCACTCAGCTCGACGAGTTCTTCCAGGGCTCCACGGCCGTCGCCTTCGTGACCGGTGACCCGGTCGAGGCGGCAAAGGGTCTGCGCGACTTCGCCAAAGAAAACCCCGCCCTGGTCATCAAGGGCGGCATCCTCGACGGCAAGGCGCTCACCGCCGACGAGATCAACAAGCTTGCGGACCTCGAGTCCCGCGAGGTACTGCTCGCCAAGCTGGCCGGTGGCATGAAGGCGTCGATGGCGAAGGCCGCGGCGACGTTCCAGGCACCGCTCACGAAGTTCGTCCGCACCGCGGACGCCCTTCGCGGCAAGGTCGAGCAGGGCGGTGCCGGTACGCCGGCTCCCGCCGACGCCGAGTAACCCGCTCGGCTCAGCGGGCCCGTACGCCCGCCGTCATGTACATCCGGCACCAGCCGAACTAGTGGAAGGACCGCCACCATGGCGAAGCTCAGCCAGGACGACCTGCTCGAGCAGTTCAGCGAGATGACCCTCATCGAGCTCTCCGAGTTCGTGAAGGCATTCGAGGAGAAGTTCGACGTCGAGGCTGCCGCCCCGGCCGCCATCGCCGTCGCCGGCCCCGCCGCCGGTGCGGCCGAGGCCGAGGCCGAGCAGGACGAGTTCGACGTCATCCTGACCGGCGCCGGCGCCAAGAAGATCCAGGTCATCAAGGTCGTGCGTGAGCTGACCTCGCTGGGTCTGAAGGAAGCCAAGGACCTGGTCGACGGCACCCCGAAGCCCGTCGTCGAGAAGGTCGACAAGGCCGCCGCCACCAAGGCGAAGGAGGCCCTCGAGGCCGCCGGCGCCTCCGTCGAGGTCAAGTGACCTGACGGAGCCCGTGAGCGGGCTCCGCGGTACCGAAGGGCGATCACCCGGTTGGGTGATCGCCCTTCGGCGTCCGGGCGGCGGCTTCCTTGCGGTGTCGGCCCCGGCAGGTATGGTGATCTCCGGCTGTCCCGTCCGGTGTCCCTCGGGGCGGCGGTGTCCTGAAGGCGGGGCCTTGACGAACGGCAGCCGGCAGGCAATTCTCGGGACGCGATCCGCAATCGATTCGGGGTCCGGGGCATGGATCGGTGGCGATGCGGGAAGTGATGCGGCAAGCGGAATCGTGCCCGACGACCGAGGCGGTCGGGAGCGATCCGCGGAACATCGAGGGGCCGTGACGATCCCCGGATACAGGAGTTGGACATCAGTGGGTCTTATGGCTACACTGACCCTTTGCGCTGCCTATTAGCCTCTCCCTGCCCGTCACCAGGGGGACCGGTATGCGCGCAGAGAGTCCGAGCCCTCGGAAGGACCCCCTCTTGGCCGCCTCGCGCAACGCCTCTACGGACAGTATGAACAACGGCACGGCACCGCTGCGTGTCTCTTTTGCGAAAATCAAGGAACCGCTCGAGGTTCCGAACCTCCTTGCGCTGCAAACCGAGAGCTTTGACTGGCTGCTCGGCAATGACGCGTGGAAGGCCCGCGTCGAGGCTGCACTGGACAGTGGGCAGGACGTCCCCAGGAAGTCGGGTCTGGAGGAGATCTTCGAGGAGATCTCCCCGATCGAGGACTTCTCCGGGTCGATGTCACTGACCTTCCGCGACCACCGGTTCGAGCCGCCCAAGAACTCGATCGACGAGTGCAAGGAGCGCGACTTCACGTACGCGGCGCCGCTCTTCGTCACCGCCGAGTTCACCAACAACGAGACCGGCGAGATCAAGTCGCAGACCGTCTTCATGGGCGACTTCCCGCTCATGACCGACAAGGGCACGTTCTGCATCAACGGCACCGAGCGCGTGGTCGTCTCGCAGCTGGTCCGTTCCCCGGGTGTCTACTTCGACAGCAGCATCGACAAGACGTCGGACAAGGACCTCTTCTCGTCCAAGATCATCCCGTCCCGGGGTGCCTGGCTCGAGATGGAGATCGACAAGCGCGACATGGTCGGTGTCCGTATCGACCGCAAGCGCAAGCAGTCCGTCACCGTGCTGCTCAAGGCGCTCGGGTGGACGTCCGAGCAGATCCTCGAGGAGTTCGGACAGTACGAGTCCATGCGCGCCACCCTGGAGAAGGACCACACCCAGGGTCAGGACGACGCGCTGCTCGACATCTACCGCAAGCTCCGGCCGGGTGAGCCTCCGACCCGGGAGGCCGCCCAGACGCTGCTGGAGAACCTGTACTTCAACTCCAAGCGCTACGACCTGGCCAAGGTCGGCCGTTACAAGATCAACAAGAAGCTCGGCGGTGACGAGCCGCTGGACTCCGGCGTACTCACCATCGAGGACGTCGTGGCCACCATCAAGTACCTGGTCAAGCTGCACGCCGGTGAGACCGAGACGGTTGCCTCCGACGGTCAGATCCTCGTGGTCGAGACGGACGACATCGACCACTTCGGCAACCGGCGCCTGCGCAACGTCGGCGAGCTCATCCAGAACCAGGTCCGTACCGGCCTGGCCCGGATGGAGCGGGTCGTCCGCGAGCGGATGACCACCCAGGACGTCGAGGCGATCACGCCGCAGACCCTGATCAACATCCGGCCGGTCGTCGCCTCCATCAAGGAGTTCTTCGGCACCAGCCAGCTGTCCCAGTTCATGGACCAGACCAACCCGCTGTCGGGTCTGACCCACAAGCGCCGGCTCTCGGCGCTCGGTCCGGGTGGTCTGAGCCGTGAGCGGGCCGGGCTCGAGGTCCGCGATGTGCACCCCTCGCACTACGGCCGCATGTGCCCGATCGAGACCCCTGAGGGCCCGAACATCGGTCTGATCGGTTCGCTGGCCGCGTTCGGCCGGGTCAACGCCTTCGGCTTCGTCGAGACCCCGTACCGCAAGGTCGTCGACGGTGTGGTCACCGACGCGGTGAACTACCTCACCGCCGACGAGGAGGACCGCTACGTCATCGCGCAGGCCAACGCCAAGCTGACCGAGGACATGCACTTCGCCGAGGCCCGGGTGCTGGTCCGGCGGCGTGGCGGCGAGGTCGACTACGTCACCGGCACGGACGTCGACTACATGGACGTGTCGCCGCGCCAGATGGTGTCGGTCGCCACCGCCATGATCCCGTTCCTGGAGCACGACGACGCCAACCGCGCGCTCATGGGCTCCAACATGATGCGGCAGGCGGTGCCGCTGCTCAAGGCCGAGGCGCCGCTGGTGGGCACCGGCATGGAGTACCGCTGCGCCACCGACGCCGGTGACGTCATCAAGGCCGAGCAGGACGCCGTCATCACCGACGTCTCCGCCGACTACATCTCGGCGCAGAACGCCGACGGCACCCACGTCACCTACCGGCTGGCGAAGTTCCGCCGCTCCAACCAGGGCACCTCCTTCAACCAGAAGGTGCTCGTCTCCGAGGGCGACGAGGTGAAGGCCGACCAGGTCATCGCCGACGGTCCCTCCACGGACGAGGGCGAGATGGCCCTCGGCAAGAACCTGCTCGTCGCGTTCATGCCGTGGGAGGGCTACAACTACGAGGACGCGATCATCCTGTCGCAGCGCCTCGTGCAGGACGACGTCCTCTCCTCGATCCACATCGAGGAGCACGAGGTCGACGCCCGGGACACCAAGCTCGGTCCCGAGGAGATCACCCGGGACATCCCCAACGTCTCCGAGGAGGTCCTCGCGGACCTCGACGACCGCGGCATCATCCGGATCGGTGCCGAGGTCGAGGCCGGGGACATCCTGGTCGGCAAGGTCACCCCGAAGGGTGAGACCGAGCTGACCCCGGAGGAGCGGCTGCTGCGCGCGATCTTCGGCGAGAAGGCCCGTGAGGTCCGTGACACCTCGCTGAAGGTGCCGCACGGCGAGACCGGCAAGGTCATCGGCGTCCGGCTCTTCGACCGTGAGGAGGGTGACGAGCTGCCTCCGGGCGTGAACCAGCTGGTCCGCGTCTACGTGGCCAAGAAGCGCAAGATCACCGACGGCGACAAGCTCGCCGGCCGGCACGGCAACAAGGGCGTCATCTCCAAGGTGCTGCCGATCGAGGACATGCCGTTCATGGAGGACGGCACCCCGGTCGACGTCATCCTCAACCCGCTGGGTGTGCCGTCCCGGATGAACCCGGGCCAGGTCCTGGAGATCCACCTGGGCTGGCTCGCCTCCCAGGGATGGAAGGTCGAGGGCCCGGACGCCGACTGGAAGCAGCGGCTGGCCGCCATCTCCGCCGACGAGGTCGCCCCCGGCACCAACGTCGCCACCCCGGTGTTCGACGGCGCCCGCGAGGACGAGCTGGCGGGGCTCTTCGAGGCCACCGTCCCGAACCGCGACGGCGACCGACTCGTCATGCCCTCCGGCAAGGCGCGGCTGTTCGACGGCCGCTCCGGCGAGCCGTTCCCGGACCCGGTCTCGGTCGGCTACATGTACATCCTGAAGCTCCACCACCTGGTCGACGACAAGCTCCACGCCCGGTCGACCGGTCCGTACTCCATGATCACCCAGCAGCCGCTCGGCGGTAAGGCCCAGTTCGGCGGCCAGCGCTTCGGTGAGATGGAGGTCTGGGCCCTGGAGGCGTACGGCGCCGCCTATGCCCTGCAGGAGCTGCTGACGATCAAGTCCGACGACGTCACTGGCCGCGTGAAGGTGTACGAGGCCATCGTCAAGGGTGAGAACATCCCGGAACCCGGTATCCCGGAGTCCTTCAAGGTGCTCATCAAGGAAATGCAGTCCCTGTGTCTCAATGTGGAGGTGCTGTCCAGCGACGGCATGTCGATTGAGATGCGGGACACCGACGAGGACGTCTTCCGCGCCGCGGAAGAGCTCGGCATCGACCTGTCCCGGCGCGAGCCGAGCAGCGTCGAAGAGGTCTGACGGGTCCGGCGGGGGGCACTTCCCATCAGAAGTGCCCCCCGGCCGCCCCGGGACCCCGATCAGACCATTGACTGCCACAACCTGAGAGGGATTGACGAGAGTGCTCGACGTCAACTTCTTCGACGAACTGCGTATTGGCCTCGCCACTGCTGACGACATCCGTCAGTGGTCCCACGGCGAGGTCAAGAAGCCGGAGACCATCAACTACCGCACGCTCAAGCCGGAAAAGGACGGGCTCTTCTGCGAGAAGATCTTCGGTCCCACCCGGGACTGGGAGTGCTATTGCGGAAAGTACAAGCGTGTCCGCTTCAAGGGCATCATCTGTGAGCGCTGCGGCGTCGAGGTGACCCGGGCGAAGGTGCGCCGGGAGCGGATGGGCCACATCGAACTGGCCGCCCCCGTCACGCACATCTGGTACTTCAAGGGCGTCCCGTCGCGCCTGGGCTACCTGCTCGACCTGGCCCCGAAGGACCTCGAGAAGGTCATCTACTTCGCCGCGTACATGATCACGTACGTGGACGAGGACCGCCGTACGCGCGACCTGCCGTCGCTGGAGGCACACGTCTCCGTAGAGCGTCAGCAGATCGAGCAGCGCCGGGACGCCGACCTCGAGGCCCGGGCCAAGAAGCAGGAGTCCGACCTCGCCGACCTCGAGGCCGAGGGCGCCAAGGCGGACGTCCGCCGCAAGGTGCGCGAAGGTGCCGAGCGGGAGATGAAGCAGCTGCGGGACCGTGCCCAGCGCGAGATCGACCGCCTGGACGACGTCTGGAACCGTTTCAAGAGCCTGAAGGTCCAGGACCTCGAGGGCGACGAGCTGCTCTACCGTGAGCTGCGCGACCGCTTCGGGACCTACTTCGACGGCTCGATGGGCGCCGCGGCGCTGCAGCGCCGGCTGGAGACCTTCGACCTGAACGAGGAGGCCGAGCGCCTCCGCGAGATCATCCGCACCGGCAAGGGCCAGAAGAAGACCCGTGCCCTCAAGCGGCTGAAGGTCGTCTCCGCGTTCCTGCAGACCTCCAACAGCCCGCGCGGCATGGTGCTGGACTGCGTCCCGGTGATCCCGCCGGACCTGCGTCCGATGGTGCAGCTGGACGGTGGCCGCTTCGCGACCTCCGACCTGAACGACCTGTACCGCCGGGTCATCAACCGGAACAACCGCCTCAAGCGGCTGCTGGATCTCGGCGCCCCCGAGATCATCGTGAACAACGAGAAGCGGATGCTGCAGGAGGCCGTTGACGCGCTGTTCGACAACGGGCGCCGCGGCCGGCCGGTGACCGGTCCGGGCAACCGTCCGCTGAAGTCGCTGTCCGACATGCTCAAGGGCAAGCAGGGCCGCTTCCGGCAGAACCTGCTCGGCAAGCGTGTCGACTACTCGGCCCGTTCGGTGATCGTCGTCGGCCCGCAGCTCAAGCTGCACCAGTGCGGGCTGCCGAAGGCGATGGCGCTGGAACTGTTCAAGCCGTTCGTGATGAAGCGCCTGGTGGACCTCAACCACGCGCAGAACATCAAGTCGGCCAAGCGCATGGTCGAGCGCCAGCGCACCGTGGTGTACGACGTCCTCGAAGAGGTCATCTCCGAGCACCCGGTGCTGCTGAACCGCGCCCCGACCCTGCACCGCCTCGGCATCCAGGCCTTCGAGCCGCAGCTGGTCGAGGGCAAGGCCATTCAGATTCACCCGCTGGTCTGCACCGCGTTCAACGCGGACTTCGACGGTGACCAGATGGCCGTGCACCTGCCGCTCTCCGCGGAGGCGCAGGCCGAGGCCCGCATCCTCATGCTGTCCTCGAACAACATCCTCAAGCCGGCCGACGGCCGGCCGGTCACCATGCCCACCCAGGACATGGTGCTCGGGCTGTTCTTCCTCACCACCGACGAGGAGGAGCGCGTGGTCAAGGGCGAGGGCCGGTCCTTCGCCTCCACCGCCGAAGCGATCATGGCGTTCGACGCCGGGGAGCTGTCGATCCAGGCCAAGGTCGACATCCGCTTCCCCGTCGGCACGGTGCCGCCCCGCGGCTGGACCCCGCCGGCTCCGGCGGGCGACGCCGGGGACCACGGCACGGACGACTGGCAGCCCGGAGACAGCTTCCGGATGCGTACCACCCTGGGCCGCGCGCTCTTCAACGAGCTGCTGCCCGAGGACTACCCGTTCGTCGACCAGCCGGTCGGCAAGCGGCAGATCTCGGAGATCGTCAACGACCTGGCCGAGCGCTACCCGAAGATCGTGGTCGCGGCGGCGCTGGACAACCTGAAGTCCGCCGGTTACTTCTGGGCCACCCGGTCCGGGGTCACCGTGGCCGTCTCCGACATCGTGGTGCCGGAGGCCAAGAAGGCGATCATCGCCTCGTACGAGGCTCAGGACGAGAAGGTCCAGAAGCAGTACGAGCGCGGTCTGATCACCAAGGACGAGCGCACCCAGGAGCTCATCGCGATCTGGACCAAGGCGACCAACGAGGTCGCCGAGGTGATGAACACCAACTTCCCGAAGACCAACTCCATCTTCATGATGGTGGACTCCGGGGCCCGCGGAAACATGATGCAGATGCGTCAGATCGCGGGTCTGCGTGGCCTGGTGTCCAACGCGAAGAACGAGACCATCCCGCGGCCGATCAAGGCGTCCTTCCGCGAGGGTCTGTCCGTGCTGGAGTACTTCATCTCCACGCATGGCGCCCGTAAGGGTCTGGCCGACACCGCCCTGCGCACCGCCGACTCCGGGTACCTCACCCGCCGTCTGGTGGACGTCTCCCAGGACGTCATCATCCGCGAGGAGGACTGCGGCACCGACCGCGGTCTCAAGCTGGACATCGCGGCCAAGGGTGCGGACGGAGTGCTGCGCAAGGCGGACAACGTCGAGAGCAGTGTCTACGCCCGTTGCTGCGCCGAGGACATCACCCTCGAGGGCAAGGTGCTGGCCCCGGCCGGTACCGACCTCGGTGACGTACTCATCGACGAGCTGGTCCGGCACGGTGTCGAGACGGTCAAGACCCGCTCGGTGCTGACCTGTGAGTCGGCGGTCGGCGCCTGCGCCAAGTGCTACGGCCGTTCGCTGGCCACCGGCAAGCTCGTGGACATCGGCGAGGCGGTCGGCATCATCGCCGCCCAGTCCATCGGTGAGCCCGGCACCCAGCTGACGATGCGGACCTTCCACACCGGTGGTGTGGCGGGCGACGACATCACCCAGGGCCTGCCGCGTGTGGTCGAGCTCTTCGAGGCCCGGCAGCCGAAGGGTGTCGCGCCGATCTCCGAGTCGGCCGGCCGGGTGCGGATCGAGGAGACCGAGAAGACCAAGAAGCTCGTCGTCACCCCTGACGACGGCTCGGAGGAGACCGCCTACCCGGTCTCCAAGCGGTCCAGGCTCCTGGTGGGGGAGAACGACCACGTCACGGTCGGTCAGCCGCTCACCGTCGGTGCCGCCAACCCGCATGACGTGCTGCGCATTCTGGGCCAGCGCGCTGTCCAGGTCTACCTGGTCAACGAGGTGCAGAAGGTCTACAACTCGCAGGGTGTGGCCATCCACGACAAGCACATCGAGATCATCGTCCGGCAGATGCTGCGCCGGGTGACGATCATCGAGTCCGGGGATGCCGAGCTGCTGCCCGGCGAGCTGGTCGAGCGGGCGAAGTTCGAGAGCGAGAACCGCCGTGTGGTGGCGGAGAGCGGTCACCCGGCCTCCGGCCGTCCGCAGCTCATGGGCATCACCAAGGCCTCGCTGGCCACCGAGTCGTGGCTGTCGGCGGCGTCCTTCCAGGAGACCACCAGGGTCCTCACCGACGCGGCCATCAACGCCAAGTCGGACTCCCTGATCGGCCTCAAGGAGAACGTCATCATCGGTAAGCTCATCCCGGCCGGCACGGGCCTGTCCCGGTACCGGAACATCCGGGTGGAGCCCACCGAGGAGGCGAAGGCCGCGATGTACTCGGCCGTCGGATACGACGACATCGACTACTCGCCCTTCGGTACCGGCTCCGGCCAGGCGGTCCCGCTGGAGGACTACGATTACGGCCCGTACCAGGGCTGAGTCACGGATACTCCGGAACTTTCCGGTGTGAAAGGCCGGCGGGCCGGGCAGGTATCTGCTCGGCCCGCCGGCCTTTTCCGGCGCGTCCGACTCGCCCCCGCCGCTGAGGCATTGACGCCTCTGCCCGCAGGCTCCGGCCTCTTCTCCGGCGGTGCTCCCGCCCGGCCGTTTTGACCGGGGGCGCTTGGCCTGGGTACGCTCTGACCTTGTGCCTGGGGTGTCTCCTGCGCGCGTACACCCCGCTTCCGCGGGTGTGATCCGCGTTCGCCGGGACTCCGGAACCTGCATACGCTTCCACGCCTCGCGCGGGAGTGTGCAGCCTTCGACACACCCGACCGCGTGGGTCGGTGGAGTGGCTCAGGTTAGATGTATCGAGATCGGCACACAGAAACCGGAGAAACGGTGCCAACGATCCAGCAACTGGTCCGCAAGGGCCGCCAGGACAAGGTCGAGAAGAACAAGACGCCCGCGCTCGAGGGTTCTCCCCAGCGCCGTGGCGTCTGCACGCGTGTGTTCACGACCACCCCGAAGAAGCCGAACTCGGCCCTGCGTAAGGTCGCGCGTGTGCGTCTGACCAGCGGGATCGAGGTCACTGCTTACATTCCGGGTGAGGGCCACAACCTGCAGGAGCACTCCATCGTGCTCGTGCGTGGCGGCCGTGTGAAGGACCTTCCGGGTGTTCGCTACAAGATCATCCGTGGTTCCCTCGACACGCAGGGCGTCAAGAACCGCAAGCAGGCTCGCAGCCGCTACGGCGCCAAGAAGGAGAAGTAAGCATGCCTCGTAAGGGTCCTGCCCCGAAGCGCCCGGTCCACATCGATCCGGTCTACGGTTCTCCTCTTGTCACCTCGTTGATCAACAAGATCCTGCTGCACGGCAAGCGCTCCACCGCTGAGCGCATTGTCTACGGCGCCATGGAAGGCCTGCGGGAGAAGACCGGCAACGACCCGGTCATCACCCTCAAGCGCGCGCTGGAGAACGTGAAGCCGACCCTCGAGGTCCGCTCCCGCCGTGTGGGTGGCGCCACCTACCAGGTTCCGGTCGAGGTCCGCCCCGGCCGTTCCTCCACCCTCGCGCTGCGCTGGCTGGTGGGCTACTCCCGCGCCCGTCGCGAGAAGACCATGACCGAGCGCCTGATGAACGAGCTGCTCGACGCCTCCAACGGCCTCGGCGCCTCCGTCAAGAAGCGTGAGGACACGCACAAGATGGCCGAGTCCAACAAGGCGTTCGCGCACTACCGCTGGTAGTCGCGACACCTTCGAGACCGAGAGAAGACTGACAGCCTTATGGCTACCACTTCACTTGACCTGGCCAAGGTCCGCAACATCGGAATCATGGCCCACATTGACGCGGGCAAGACGACCACCACCGAGCGGATCCTGTACTACACGGGCGTCAGCTACAAGATCGGTGAGGTCCATGACGGCGCAGCCACCATGGACTGGATGGCGCAGGAGCAGGAGCGCGGCATCACGATCACGTCGGCCGCGACGACCTGCCACTGGCCGCTGGACGACATCGACCACACCATTAACATCATCGACACCCCGGGTCACGTCGACTTCACCGTCGAGGTGGAGCGTTCGCTGCGGGTGCTCGACGGAGCGGTGACGGTCTTCGACGGCGTCGCCGGTGTCGAGCCGCAGTCCGAGACGGTGTGGCGGCAGGCGGACCGGTACGGCGTACCCCGTATCTGTTTCGTCAACAAGCTGGACCGCACGGGCGCGGACTTCTTCCGCTGCGTCGACATGATCGTCGGGCGGCTGAACGCCACCCCGCTGGTCATGCAGCTCCCGATCGGCGCCGAAGCCGACTTCAAGGGCGTGGTGGACCTCGTCCAGATGAAGGCCCTGGTGTGGTCCGAGGACACCAAGCTCGGTGAGATGTACGACACCGTCGAGATCCCCGAGGACCTGCGGGCCGACGCCGACGAGTGGCGCGGCAAGCTGCTCGAGGCCGTCGCGGAGAACGACGAGGAGATGATGGAGCTGTACCTCGAGGGCCAGGAGCCCGCCGAGGAGCAGCTGCGTGCCGCGATCCGCCGGATCACCCTGGCGTCCACGGGCGCCGAGGGCACGACCACGGTCACCCCGGTGTTCTGCGGCACCGCGTTCAAGAACAAGGGCGTCCAGCCGCTGCTCGACTCCGTGGTGCGGTACCTGCCGTCGCCGCTGGACGTCGAGGCCATCGAGGGGCACTCCCCGAAGGACGCGGACGAGGTCATCATCCGCAAGCCGTCGGCGGACGAGCCGATGTCCGCGCTCGCCTTCAAGATTATGAGCGACCCGCACCTGGGCAAGCTCACCTTCATCCGGATCTACTCCGGGTTGCTGCAGACCGGCACCCAGGTGATGAACTCGGTGAAGGGCAAGAAGGAGCGCATCGGCAAGATCTACCGGATGCACGCGAACAAGCGTGAGGAGATCGAGAGCGTGGGTGCCGGCGACATCGTCGCCGTCATGGGTCTGAAGCAGACCACCACGGGCGAGACCCTCTGTGACGCGGGCAGTCAGGTGATCCTGGAGTCGATGGAGTTCCCGGCTCCGGTGATCGAGGTCGCCATCGAGCCCAAGTCGAAGGGCGACCAGGAGAAGCTGGGCATCGCCATCCAGCGGCTGGCCGAGGAGGACCCGTCCTTCCAGGTCAAGTCCGACGAGGAGACCGGCCAGACCATCATCTCGGGCATGGGCGAGCTGCACCTCGATGTGCTGGTCGACCGCATGAAGCGCGAGTTCAAGGTCGAGGCCAACGTCGGCAAGCCGCAGGTCGCCTACCGTGAGACGCTTCGCCGGAACGTCGACCGGGTCGACTACACCCACAAGAAGCAGACCGGTGGGTCCGGACAGTTCGCGAAGGTCCAGATCGCCATCGAGCCGCTCGAGGGTGACGGGTACGAGTTCGTCAACAAGGTCACCGGTGGCCGTATCCCGAGGGAGTACATTCCTTCGGTGGACGCCGGATGCCAGGAAGCGATGGACTTCGGCGTGCTCGCCGGGTACCCGCTGACCGGCGTCAAGGTGACCCTGCTCGACGGCGCCTACCATGACGTCGACTCCTCCGAGATGGCCTTCAAGATCGCCGGATCCATGGCGTTCAAGGAGGCTGCGAGGAAGGCCAGCCCGGCCATCCTCGAACCGCTGATGGCGGTGGAGGTCACCACGCCCGAGGACTACATGGGCGATGTGATCGGTGACATCAACTCCCGCCGTGGCCAGGTACAGGCCATGGAGGACCGGAGCGGTGCCAAGGTCGTCAAGGCCCTGGTCCCGCTGTCGGAGATGTTCGGTTACGTGGGTGACCTGCGCAGCAAGACCTCCGGTCGTGCGAGCTACAGCATGCAGTTCGATTCCTATGGCGAGGTTCCCAAGAGCGTCGCCGAAGAGATCATTGCGAAGGCCAAGGGCGAGTAACTCGGGTATCCCGGGATCTATCACCCCTTAAGCTGGAGCACCAGGCGTTCGGGGGCATTCCTCCCCGGTGAGCCGTCCGCACGTGATGCGGGCGACTCGCCGGGGGTGCCCCGGTCGCCCGCCCCCAAGCGAAACGGTCAAGGGCGTCCCCTAGGGGTCCTGGCCGGTTCTACAACCACCTGAACTCCTCCGCACACCGCGGAGGGCGTACAGCACCAGTCCACAGGAGGACCCCAGTGGCGAAGGCGAAGTTCGAGCGGACTAAGCCGCACGTCAACATCGGCACCATCGGTCACATCGACCACGGTAAGACGACTCTTACCGCGGCGATCACCAAGGTGCTGCACGACGCGTACCCCGACCTGAACGAGGCTTCGGCCTTCGACCAGATCGACAAGGCCCCGGAAGAGCGTCAGCGCGGTATTACGATCTCCATCGCGCATGTTGAGTACCAGACCGAGGGCCGTCACTACGCGCATGTCGACTGCCCCGGTCACGCGGACTACATCAAGAACATGATCACCGGTGCCGCCCAGATGGACGGCGCGATCCTGGTGGTCGCCGCGACCGACGGTCCGATGCCGCAGACCAAGGAGCACGTGCTCCTGGCCCGCCAGGTCGGCGTGCCGTACATCGTTGTCGCGCTGAACAAGGCCGACATGGTGGACGACGAGGAGATCATGGAGCTCGTCGAGCTCGAGGTCCGTGAGCTCCTCTCCGAGTACGAGTTCCCGGGCGACGAGCTCCCGGTCGTGAAGGTCTCGGCGCTCAAGGCGCTCGAGGGTGACGCGGAGTGGGGCAAGACCGTCCTCGACCTGATGAAGGCCGTCGACGAGTCGATCCCGCAGCCGGAGCGCGACGTCGAGAAGCCGTTCCTCATGCCCATCGAGGACGTCTTCACGATCACCGGTCGTGGCACCGTCGTCACCGGCCGTATCGAGCGCGGTGTTCTCAAGGTCAACGAGAACGTCGACATCATCGGTATCAAGGAGACCAAGACCTCCACCACGGTCACCGGTATCGAGATGTTCCGCAAGCTGCTCGACGAGGGCCAGGCCGGTGAGAACGTCGGTCTGCTCCTCCGTGGCATCAAGCGCGAGGATGTCGAGCGCGGCCAGGTCATCATCAAGCCGGGCTCCGTCACCCCGCACACCGAGTTCGAGGCTCAGGCCTACATCCTGTCGAAGGACGAGGGTGGCCGTCACACCCCCTTCTTCAACAACTACCGCCCGCAGTTCTACTTCCGTACCACGGACGTGACCGGCGTCGTGCACCTCCCCGAGGGCACCGAGATGGTCATGCCGGGCGACAACACCGAAATGCGCGTCGAGCTGATCCAGCCCGTCGCCATGGAGGAAGGCCTGAAGTTCGCCATCCGTGAGGGTGGCCGGACCGTGGGCGCCGGCCAGGTCACCAAGATCCTGACCTGATCCGCCGCTCCCCCGGAGCACCGCCGGCCCCGGCCGGTGCGGAAGGGCCCGTACGACCGCATCCTGCGGCCGTACGGGCCCTCTCGTCGTTCCGGAGCCACGCCGCTCCGGGTGGCATCTCATCGTTACGTATAGCTATCATCGTTCCATGACGATGAATAGGGCGGCGGGCGCGCCGCCGGCCGGCACCTCGTGCGGGGCGCCGTCGGCGGCGGTGGCCCTGTTCCGCTCCCTCGGCGACCCGGCCCGCCTCGCGATCCTGCTGCGCCTGGCCCGGGGCGAGGCCAGGGTCGTGGACCTGGTCGGCTGCGTGGGCCTGGCGCAGTCCACGGTCTCGGCGCACCTGTCCTGCCTGCGCGACTGCGGCCTGGTCGACTCCCGTCCGCAGGGCCGGGCCTCCTTGTACTTTCTGGCCCGTCCGGAACTGCTGGACCTGCTGGCCTCGGCCGAACAGTTGCTCACCGCGACCGGCGAGGCGGTTGACCTGTGCCCCGCCTACGGGGCGTCGGCGGCCCCGAAGGTCGAGGGGGGCGACCGATGAGCGACGCCTGCGGCTGCGGCGACGAGCAGCCGACCGTTGAGGGTGCGGAGCGGCGCGCGCCGGAGAAGCTGTGGGAGGTCGGTGAACTGCGGGCCGCCGCGGTGGCCGGCGTCCTGCTGCTGGCCGCGCTGACAGCGGGATGGACCGGCGCCTCCGGCACCGTGGTGACGGTGCTGAACGGGCTCGCCCTCGTGGTGGGTGCCTGGACCTTCGTTCCCGTCACGCTGCGCCGGCTGGCCAGGGGCAGGATCGGCGTCGGTACGCTGATGACGATCGCCGCCGTCGGCGCGGTCATCCTCGGCGAGGTCGGCGAGGCCGCCATGCTGGCCTTCCTCTACTCCATCAGCGAGGGCTTGGAGGAGTACTCCCTGGCCCGCACCCGCCGGGGACTGCGCGCTCTGCTGAACCTGGTCCCCGAGCAGGCGACCGTGGTGCGCGACGGTACCGAGCAGGCCGTCGCCCCGGCCGGGCTGCGCATCGGCGACACCATGGTGGTCAGGCCCGGTGAGCGGATCGCCACCGACGGCACCATCCGCGCCGGTCGCACCGCGTTGGACGTCTCCGCCATCACCGGCGAGTCCGTGCCGGTCGAGGCCGGTCCGGGCAGTGAGGTGTACGCGGGCGCGATCAACGGCACGGGCGTGCTGGAGGTCGAGGTCACCAGCACGGCCGAGGACAACTCCCTCGCCCGGATCGTGAGAATCGTGGAGGCCGAGCAGGCGCGCAAGGGCGCCGGCCAGCGGCTCGCCGACAGGATCGCCAAACCGCTGGTGCCCGGCATCATGGCCGTCGCCGTCCTGATCGCCCTGGTCGGCTCCCTGCTGGGGGACCCGTCCACCTGGATCGAGCGGGCGCTGGTCGTCCTGGTCGCCGCCTCCCCGTGTGCGCTGGCGATCTCCGTGCCCGTCACCGTGGTCGCCGCGATCGGCGCGGCCGGCAGGATGGGCGTCCTCGTCAAGGGGGGAGCCGCCCTCGAAGCTCTCGGCGCCGTACGTACCGTGGCGCTGGACAAGACCGGCACGCTCACCCGCAACCGGCCCGCCGTGGTCAGGGTCGCCACTGTGGACGGACACAGCCGCGACGAGGTGCTCGCCGTGGCCGCCGCTCTGGAGGCCCGCAGCGAACACCCCCTCGCCAAGGCCGTCCTGTCGGCCGCGCCCGAGGTGTCCGCCGCCACGGAGGTCGAAGCGGTCACCGGCGCCGGCCTCACCGGACGCCTGGACGGCCGCCCGGTCCGGCTCGGCCGGCCCGGCTGGATCGAGCCCGGCCCGCTGACCGAGGACATCACCGCGATGCAGGACGCGGGAGCGACGGCCGTCCTGGTCGAGAACGACGGACACGTGATCGGCGCCCTCGCGGTGCGCGACGAACTGCGCCCGGAGGCCCGTGAGGTCATCGACCGCCTTCACGCCCGCGGGTTGACGGTGGTGATGCTCACCGGCGACAACGAGCGCACTGCCAAGGCCCTCGCGGGCGAGGCCGGCATCGACCTTGTCCACGCGGACCTGCGCCCCGAGGACAAGGCGCGCCTCATCGGCGAACTGCGCAGCCGGCAGTTCACCGCGATGGTCGGCGACGGCATCAACGACGCCCCCGCCCTGGCCACCGCCGACCTCGGCGTCGCCATGGGCGCGTTGGGCGCCGATGTCGCCATCGAGACGGCCGACGTCGCCCTGATGGGCGAGGACCTGCGCCACCTGCCGCAGGCCCTGGAGCACGCCCGCCGGGCGCGGCGCATCATGCTGCAGAACCTCGGCCTGTCCCTCGCGGTCATCATCGGCCTGATGCCGCTCGCCCTGGCCGGCGTTCTCGGCCTTGCCGCCGTCGTCGCGGTCCACGAGCTCGCCGAGATCGTCATCATCGGCAACGGCGTCCGCGCCGGACGCACCAAGCCGCTGTCCCCGGCGCCCGCCCCGGTCCGGGGGAGCGCACCCGTGCCGGCCGAGGTCGCGGCGTGACGTCCAGCTGCCGCGAGGTCCGCCCGGCCGGCCGGAGGCCCCGGTTGCGGAACAGAAACAGTGGGCGGATCTCTTGCAAACGAAAACCGTTGTCATTATATGCTCGGGCTGTTGTCCCAGAGACACAGCTCGCGCCGGACCCGGTGGCTGAGCCCGTTACCGCTGCGCTGAACTCCGCGGCGACCAGGGAGCACGCGTGTACACCCAAGGACCGGCAGCCCCGGCGGACCGTCTCGAGAACGCCATGCGACAGGGGGCCGGCCCGGCTCTCTCCGGGGCCGACCCGCAGCGTCTGACGGCGCTCGCCGATGAACTCGACCGGGTCGCGCTGCTCTCCATGGCCCTGACGCTGCGCGGCCACGGGCTGTTCACCCGGGACGGCGCCGCCCACCGGTCCGACGACATCCTGTCCGCCCTGCGGGTGGCGTCCCGCCACCGCCGGGTGGTCCGCCGGTGGCTGGCCGCCCTGGTCCGGGCGGAGATGCTCACCGCATCGGCAGACGGCTCGTACACCGGGCTTGCCGCGGTGGACGCCGGGGATCTGGACCGGGCCGCGGCGGGCATGCACGAGGCGGGCCTTGCCCTCGGGCACGGCCCCGAGATGACGCGCTTCCTGCTGGACGCCGTCCGGTACCTCCCGCAGCTGCTGCGGGACGAAATAGCCCTGCAGACCCTGCTGTTCCCCGACGGCCGAATGGACACCGCGGACAGCACCTACCGCGAGAACACCATCAGCCGGTACGTGAACGCGATGGCCGCCGCCGCGCTGGCGGACTTCGCCGCCGGCCGTGACGCCCGGACCCCGCTGCGGGTGCTGGAGGTCGGTGCCGGGGTCGGCGGCACCACCACGGACCTGGTGGCCGCGCTCGCCCCGCACGCCGCAGGTCCGGGTGTCGATTACCTCTTCACCGATGTGTCGCGGTTCTTCTTCCTCGCCGCCCGGGAACGGCTGGCGGCCCTGCCCTGGATCCGGTACCGGCTGTTCGACATGAACGGCGACGCCGCCGCCCAGGGGTACGACCCGGCCTCCGCCGACGTGGTCGTGTGCGCCAACGTGCTGCACAACGCGCGGCACGTGGGGGAGGTACTGGCCGGGCTGCGGCGCCTGCTCACGCCCGGCGGCCTGCTCGTGGTGATCGAGACCTCCCGCGAGCACTGCCAGCTCATGACCTCGATGGAGTTCCTCATGTCGCCCGGACCACAGGAACCGGACCGGGACTTCGAGGACTTCCGGCGCGGACAGGACCGGATCTTCCTCACCCGGGAGGAGTGGCTCCGCGAGATCGCCGGCGCCGGCTTCGAGTCGGCCGTGTCCCTGCCCACTCCCGAGGAACCGATGGCCCGGCTCGGCCAGCACGTCCACGCGGCTTTCGCACCGACCGGTGGTCCAGCCGTCACCGGCGCCGCCCCCTCACCGGCCTGACCGCCACCTCCCCCCTTCTTCGTTTCCCTGTCACCACCCCAGCAGGAGCAGCCGCATGTCGTCCTCCCTTCCGCCCCGCCCAGCCGACGCCGTGCCGGAGGTGACCGGATGACCGGCCACGTCGCGGTGGTGGGCCTTGCCTGCCGCTTCCCGGGAGCACCCGACGCCGACGCCTTCTGGGACCTGCTGACCGAGGAACGCGAGGCCCTGACCCGCTTCACGGACGCGGAGCTCGCAGCCCGGGGCGTGCCCGTGGCCCTGCGCCGCAACCCGGCGTACGTGCCGGTCGGCGGGCTGCTGACCGACCAGGAGTCCTTCGACCCGGCCCCCTTCGGCATCGGCGAGGTCGAGGCCGAGCTGATGGACCCGCAGCAGCGCGTCTTCCTGGAAACCGCCTGGCACGCGCTGGAGCACGCGGGACACGGCGGC
Organism: Streptomyces sp. ACA25; assembly: GCF_028200735.1. GTDB lineage: Bacteria > Actinomycetota > Actinomycetes > Streptomycetales > Streptomycetaceae > Streptomyces. Next base: position 388,940 of record NZ_JAQKPV010000003.1, on the reverse strand, counting down.
GTACGGGCGGCCGGCACCGTCGGCGTCTACGCAGGCGCCGCGCTCTCCGGGTACCTCGCCACCCACCTCGCCCACCGCTTCGACCCGCTGGGCGGCGCCGACCCGGTGGGGAGCCTGCAACTGCACACCGGGAACGTCGCCGACTACCTCCCGCTGCGCACCGCCCACCGGCTCGGCCTGACCGGCCCCGCGGTGGCGGTCGGCGCCACCTGTGCCACCTCTCTCGTCGCCGTGCACACCGCGGTGCAGGCCCTGCTGGCCGGGGAGTGCGACACCGCCCTCGCCGGAGGGGTGTCGCTGCGCGTACCGCAGGGCCTCGGCTACCTGCACGTCCCGGACGGGCCGTTCTCCGCGGACGGAAGCACCCGCCCGTACGCCCAGGACGCCCGGGGCACCGTGTTCACCCAGGGTGCCGGGGCAGTGGTGCTGCGCCGGCTCGAGGACGCGCTGGCGGACGGCGACACCGTGCACGCGGTGGTGCGCGGCTCCGCGGTCGCCAACGACGGGGCGGACCGGGCCGGGTTCACCGCGCCCTCCCCGCAGGGGCAGGCCCGGACGATCGCCGAGGCGCTCGCCGTCGCGGACCTCGGCCCCCGGGACATCGGATACATCGAGGGCCACGGCACCGGCACGCTGCTCGGCGACCCCATCGAGGTGCAGGCGCTGCGCCGGGTGTTCGGCCTCGCCCAGGAGCCCTGGTGCCTGCTCGGCTCGGTGAAGGGCAACATCGGGCACGCCGACTCGGCCGCCGGCATCGCGGGGTTCATCAAGGCCGTCCTGACGCTGCGGCACGGCACCGTACCGGCCAGCCTGCACGCCGGCACTCCCAACCCGGAGCTGGGGCTGGACGGATCCGCCTTCCGGATCGCCCGCCGCACGGAGGACTGGCACAGCCCGGGTCCGCGCCGGGCCGGGGTCAGCTCGTTCGGTATCGGCGGCACCAACTGCCACGTGGTGCTGGAGCAGGCGCCCGTCACCGCTCCCGTCGCGCAGGACGACCGGGCCCAGCTGCTCGTCGTCTCCGCGGCCACCGCCGCCGCGTGCCGCGCCACGGCCGGCCGGCTGGCCGACGCGATGCCCTCCGCTCCCGGCTCCGGCCTGGCCGACGCGGCGTACACCCTGGCCACCGGACGCGCCGGGCTGCCCGCACGGGCCGCTGTCGCCGTCGCGCCGGGTGAGGACGCCGCCGCAGCGCTACGGCGCGCGGCACCGGCGGTCGTCCCGGGAACCCCGCCCCGGGTGGTGCTCGCCTTCCCCGGCGGCGGCGCCCAGTACGCCGGCATGGCAGCGGACCTCTACCGCGAGGAACCGGCGTTCGCCGAGGTGGTGGACGAGCTGGCCGGGCTGTTCCGGCCGCTCATCGGCGCGGAGGTGCGGGACGTGCTGCTGGCCGACCCCGGTGACGCCGGGGCGCAGCGGCTGGCCCGCACCCCCGGCGTGGGCCTTCCCGCCCTGTTCACCGCCAGCGTGGCGACCGCCGAGCTGCTGGCGGCGCACGGGCTGGTGCCCGACGCGGTGCTCGGGCACAGCGTCGGCGAGTACGCCGCGGCCGTGGCCGCCGGTGTCCTGAGCCGCGCGGACGCCGCCCGGCTGGTGGCCGAACGCTCCGTCGGCATGGCGCACCTGCCGCCCGGCGGCATGCTCGCCGTCCCGCTGGGGGAGCGGGACGTGCGGACCCTGCTCGCCGGCCATCCTGACCTGGACGTGGCCGCGGTCAACGCCACCGACGCCTGCGCCGTGTCCGGGCCCGCGGAGGCCATCGGCCGGCTGCGCGAGGCGCTCACCGCGCGAGGGGTGACCGCCGAGCCGGTCGCGGTCGAGGTCGCCGCCCACTCCCGGCTCGTGGAGGCCGCGATGCCCGGGCTGCGGTCGGTGAGCGCGGGGTTGCGGCCCGCCGCGCCCCGGGTGCCGCTGGTGACCACCCTCACCGGAAAGGTGGCGACCGCGGAGGAGATCACTGACCCGGAGCACTGGGTGCGGCATCTGCGGGGCACCGTGCTGTTCGCCGACGCCCTGGAGACCGCGCTCGACGGCGGGCCCGCGGTGCTGGTCCAGGCGGGACCCGGCGGCATGCTCGCGGCGCTGGCCGCCCGGAAGGGCTCCACCACCGTTCCGGCAGCCGTCACCGTCTTCCCGCGAGCCGACGAGGGCGGGGACGGCCGGGCCGCGTTCCTGGCGGCGGTCGGCCGGCTGTGGGCCGCCGGGGTTCCGGTGGACCCGGCCGCGGGCCACCGGCCGGAGCGCCGGCGGCTGCCGCTGCCCGGGTACGCCTTCCAGCGCAGCCGCTTCTGGGTCGAGCCCGCGCCGCGCGCGGGCGGCCCCTCGGTGGGCCCGGCGCCCGCCGAACCCGACGCCACGCAGCCGTTGCAGCTGCCGGTGTGGCGCAGGCTGCCGCCCCTGCCGGGCCGGACGGGCACCGCCGGAGCGCCGGAAGCCGCAACCGGCCGCTGGCTGGTGCTCGGCGACGGCCCGTACGCCGCGCCGCTGCGTGCGGCGCTGCACGAGCGGGGGGCCGTCGCCCTGGACACGCCGCCCGCCGGTGACGGGTGGGCGGACCTCACAGCGGTGGTGTACTGCGCCTCCGCCCGGGACGGGTCCCCCGCTCAGGACAGTGCCGCGGTGCGCGACGAGATCCTCCGGCACGGACGGCTGGCCGCCGCCCTGCCTGCCGATCTCGCCGAGCGTTCGCTGCCCCTGCTGTACGTGACGGCCGGCGGGGAGCAGGTGACCGGCGCGGAGCACGTCGATCCGGTGGCCACCGCCGCGCGGGGCCTGCCGCGGGTGCTGGGCCAGGAGGCCCCCGCCGTGCGCTGGCGCTCGCTCGACCTGCCGCCGGGGCCGGCGGATCCCGCGCTCGTGGGCCGGATCCTCGCCGAGGCCGCGGACCTGAGCGCCACCGGGGAGCAGTCCGGGACGGCGTCGTGGGAGCTCGCCCTGCGCGGCGCGCACCGCTGGCTGCGGCAGTGGGAGCCCTGGCAGCCCGACGGTTCCCCGGCACTCCCGGAGCGGCCCGTCGTCGTGGTCACCGGCGGGCTGGGCAACGTCGGCCTCGCACTCGCCGGGCGGCTGTGCCGCGCACACGGCGCGCGGATGGTCCTGATCGGCCGCACCGGCCTGCCGGCGGCCGGTGCCGCCGACGCGGAGCCGCGGCTGCTGCACCGTGCCGAGACGGTACGGCGGCTGCGGGAGGAGGGTCATGACGTACGGGTCGAGGTGGCGGACGCCACCGACAGCGCGGAACTCATGGGCATCCTGGACGCCACGGCCCGCAGCCACGGCCGCGTCGACCTCGTCGTGCACGCCCCGGTCGTGGTGGAGCTCGCCGCACTGGCCGAGAGCGATGCCCAGGTCACCGACACCGTCCTCACCCCGAAGACCGCCGCCGCCCTCGCGCTGCACGAGGCGGTCAGTGCGCTGCCCGCCTCCGCGCGTCCCGGCACCGTGCTGCTGATGGCCTCCGCGGCGGCGACCATCGGCGGATTCGGACTCGGCGCGTACGTCGCCGCCAGCCGCTACCTGGGCGGTCTCGCCCACACCCTGGACCGTCCCGACGGCACGCGCTGGATGGCTGTCGACTGGGACCGCTGGCGGTTCGGTACCGACGAGGAGCGGGCCGTCGCGGCGGAGATCACCATGCGGAACGCGCTGGACGCCTCCGACGCCCTGGACGCGCTGCTCCGCACAGCCGGTCTGGCCCGTGACCCCGCCACCCCCTGCCACCTGGCGGTTTCCCCCGCCGAGCTGAACACCCGTTCCCTGGCGCTGGCCGCCCGCAGCGTGCGGACCGCGGAGGTGGGCGGCGACGCGCCCGCCACCGGGGCAGAACGGCTGGTGGCCGCCGTGTACGCCGAGGTTCTCGGCCGCCCGGTGAACAGCCGGGACGCCGACTTCTTCGCGCTCGGCGGACACTCGCTGCTCGCCACCCGCGTCCTGGCCCGGCTGCGGGACGAGCACGGCGTGCTGCTGCGCCTCCGCGACCTTCTCTCCCGTCCCACCGTCGGGGCGCTGGCGGAACTGCTGCCGGAGGACACCGGTACCGGCACCGCCGCCGGGGAGCGGTCCTCCCCGGCCGGGGCACCGCTCCGTCCCGCGACCGAGGAGGGTGCCCCGTTCCCGCTGACCCGCGTGCAGCACGCCTACCGGGTCGGCCGCTCCACCGCCCTGGACCTCGGCGGGGTGGGCTGCCACTTCTACCTCGAACACCACTGTTCCGACCTGGACCTGCCGCGGTACCAGCAGGCGTGGAACGCGGTGATCGCGCGGCACGGCATGCTCCGCGCGGTGATCACCCCGGAGGGGACGAATCTCGTTCTCCCCGAGGTGCCCGCGTACCGCATTCCCTTCACCGACCTGTCCGCCCGCACCCCCGCCGAGGCGCAGGAGCAGCTCGCCGCACTGCGGGACAGGCTCTCCCGGCGGGTCGCCGTCCCCGACCGGTGGCCGCTGATCGAGGTGCACGCGGTCCGGCTCCCGGAGGGGTGGCGGGTGCTGCTCTCGGTCGACGTCCTGGTCTGCGACTCCGCCAGCTACCTGCTGGTCGACCGGGAGCTCCGGGCCCTGTACGAGGACCCGGAGGCGGAACTGCCGCCCGTCGGCTGCACGTTCGCCGACTGCGTGGATGCTCTCGCCGAACGCCGGGACGGCCCGGCGTACGAGCGGGCCGCCGCCTACTGGCGCGGCCGGGCGGACACCCTTCCCGGGCCGCCCGCGCTGCCGGTCCGTGAACAGCGGGACGCCCCCCGGTTCGGGCGGCGCCGTCACGTGCTCGACGCCGGCCGGTGGCAGGCCCTGCGGGAGCGGGCCGCCGGTCTCGGCGCCACCCCGACCGCCGTGCTGCTCACCGTCTACGCCGACGTGCTCGCCGCCTGGTCCGCGGACCGGCACTTCGCGCTGACCCTGACCGTCTTCGACCGGCCCCCGGTGCACCCGGACGTCGACCGGGTGGTCGGCGAGTTCTCCTCCCTGCTGCTGCACGAGGTCGACCGGCGGGCGGACGTCCCCTTCGCCGAGCGGGTGCAGGCCGCGCAACGGCAGCTGTTCGAGGACCTCGACCACCGCGAGTTCTCCGGCCTGGAGATGCTGGCCGAGCAGGCGTCCCGCACCGGGGTCCAGCGGAATGTTCCGGTGGTGTTCACGGGCATGCTGGGCCTCGACCGCTTCGGCGGGGACGGGGGCCCGCACGACCACGAGTGGCTGGGCCCCGTCGTCCACGGGGTCAGCCAGACCCCGCAGGTATGGCTGGACCACCAGGCGTACGAGCACCGGGGCGACCTGGTTCTGCAGTGGGACGTCGCGGAGAACGTGCTCGACCCGCAGGAAGCGGACGCGGCTTTCGCCGCCTCCACGGCCTGGCTGGAGGATCTCGCGGCGCGGCCCGAGCTCTGGGAGGCCCCCGGAGCCGGCCCGCGGCTCACCGCCGGGGCGGAAGGCGGGACGGAACCGGCCGCGTCGCCGGCCGCCGCCCCCGGTACCGACGGGCAGCCGGACGACACGGTGCCGGAGACCCTGCGCGCGGTCTGGGCGGAGCTGCTCGACCTGGAGCCCGCGGCGATCCCGGCCGACGCCACCTTCCTCAGCCTGGGCGGTGACTCGCTGCTCGCGGTACGGATGGCCGCGCTGGTGCGGCAGCGGCTCGACGTCGTGCTCGCCCTGCCGGAAGTGCGCTCCGACCTGACGCTCAGCCATCTGACCGGCCTTGTCCGTGGGCGCGGCACGGGCGCGCCGGGCCCCCGGGCGCTGCCCCTCCGGGTCGGGCGCCGGAGTGCACCGGAGGAGCCGTTCGCGCTCCTGCCGCTGCAGCAGGCGTACTTCGTCGGACAGCAGGGCGGCTGGGAGCTGTCCTACGACTCGGTGCACTACTACACCGACGTCGGCCTGCACGGAGTGGACGCGGACACCGCTCCCGCCGCGCTCACCGACGCACTGCGGCGGCTCGTCTCGGCGCAGCCCATGCTGCGGGCGCGGGTGCTGCCCGACGGGCGGCAGCGCATCCTGCCGGCGCACGACCCGGCCGCGCAGGAGCTTCCGCTCGACCTCACCGACCTGCGGGACCGCACCGAGCCGGAGGCCGAGGCGGAGCTGGCACGAGTCCGGGAACGCATCAGCGCCACCGGCCCCGACCCGGTTCACGGCCCGGGCTTCGCGGTGCGGCTCACCCTGCTTCCCGGGGGCCGGGGGCGGCTCCACATCGCCTTCAGCCTCATGGTGGCCGACGGCTGGTCGGCGCAGCTCTTCGCCCGCCGGCTGCTCTCCTACGCCGCCGACCCCAACGCGGTCCTCGCCCCGCTCACCATTGACTTCGGCGACTACGTGGCGGCCATGGAGGAGGCCCGGGAGACGGAGGCCTGGCAGGCGGACCGGGACTGGTGGTGGGAGCGGCTGGACGCCCTGCCCGCCGCTCCGCCGCTGCCGCTGCTCGCCGACCCGGGAGCGGTCACGGCCGCGGGGATGACGGGCCGGGAGGCGCGGCTGCCCGCGGAGCGCTGGGAGGCGCTGCGTGCGGAGTGCGCCGCCCACGGCCTGACGCCGTCCGCGGTGCTCGCCGCCGTCTACGCGGTCGCCGTGGCGCGGCTGTCGCAGACGCCGCGGTTCGTCCTCAACACCCTCCAGTCGAACCGTCATCCGCTGCACCCGGACGTGGACCGGATGATCGGTGCCTTCTCCTCGACGGCGCTGGTCCCGGTGGACCTGACGGGGGACGCGGGGTTCGCGGAGCTCGCCGGGCGGGTGCAGGAGCAGATCACCGGCTCGCTGTCGCACAGCCTGGTCACCGGTGTGGAGGTGGCCCGGGAACTGGCCCGCCGCAGCGGCAGCCGGCGTCCGGTGGCGCCCGTGGTGTTCCAGAGCACCCTGGGTCTGGGGGCCGCCCTCGGCGGAGACCTGGACCCGGTCGCGGGGCCGCTGGGCACCGTGGACGAGGCCGATCACCACCAGCGGATCCGCACCCCGCAGGTGGTGCTCGAACTGCGGCTCTACGAGGTGCAGGGCGAGCTGCTACTGGCGCTGGCCTCGGTGGACGAGCTGTTCCGGCCGGGAGACCTGGACCGGCTGTTCGACGAGGTGGTGCGGACCACGGGGCGGCTGGCCGACGGTTCCGGCTGGCAGGAGCGGGCCGGCCTGCCGTCCGCGGTGCCGGCGGCCCCGGCCCCGCAGCTGACCGCCGCCGCGGGCGGGCCGGCCGGTCACCAGCCCGGTGCCCCGCGCGACGGCCTCGAGCGGAGCGTCGCCGGATGCTGGGCGGAGATCCTGGGCGTCCCGGCGGAGGAGATCGACCGCGCCGCCGACTTCTTCAGCCTGGGCGGCGACTCGCTGCTGGCCGTGCGGATGCTCACCCGGTGGGCGAAGGAGCAGGGCGGCTCCCTCGCTCCGCGGGAGTTCCTCGCGGACCCGAGCGTCGCCGGATTCGCCGCCGCGCTGGTGGCTGCGGACGCTCGCGCGGAGCCGGAGCCGGAGCCGGAGCCGGAGCCGGGGGAGCGGGCCGCGCGGGAGGAGCCCTCGCCGTCCGCGGGGCCCCTGCCGCGGGAGGAGGTCCCTCCGTCGGAGATCGCGATACCGCTCCGTGACGGCAGCGGGCCGCCCCTCTTCCTCCTCCACCCGTCCGGCGGGGACGTGCTCTGCTACGTGGAACTGGCCCGGCGGCTCTCCGCTCCCCATCCGCTGATCGCGCTCGCCGACCCCGGTCTGTCCGGGTATCCGGGGCAGGAGGACATCGCCGGCATGGTCCGGCAGTACGCCGCGGTCGTGCGTCACCATCAGCCGCACGGCCCCTACCTGCTGGGCGGTTGGTCGATGGGCGGCACCGTCGCCCACGAACTCGCCCGCTTCCTCCGCGAGGAAGGGGAACAGGTCGCCCTGCTGGTGATGATCGACTCCAACAGCCCGGACCGGATCACGGCCCTGGAGGGGCTCGACCGGCAGCGCACCACCCGGGAGGTACGGCTGCGCTACCTGCGTTCGCTGGAGGCCTACCTCGATCTCGACCTCGGCGCCCACGGCGCCGACGGGGACCCGGACATGCTGGAGCGCGCGTTGCGCGACCAGCGCCTGCTCGGCCCCGGGGAGGCTTTGAGCGAACGGACCGAGGTCTTCGCCCGGCACCTGCGCGGCCTCGCCGCCCACCGGGCCGGCCCGCTCGACGGGACCGTGCCGGTACTGCTGCTCAGGGCCGCCCTCACCTCGCCGCGCAACGGCCGGATCGGCATGGGCGTCGACGACGCCTTCGACGACGAGGCGCTGGGCTGGCGTCCGCATGTCCACGGGCACCTGGACATCCATCCGGTGGCCGGACACCACTACGCCATGCTCCGCGACCCGGCCGTGGCCGACATCGCCGCCCACCTCGACCGCGCCCTGGCGGCCTGCGCTCCCGCAGCCGCCCCCCGTACCGACCACCGCACGGAAGCAGAGAACGACATGAACGCTCACCAGCCCGCCGCCTCGCCCACCCCGGGAGACCCCCGGTGAACGGATATCTCCCGCACCGCCGGCAGGTCCTGCTGTCCGCGCTCGCGCTCACCGGTGGCGCCGCCCTCACCGCCTGCGGCCAGGACGGCTCGGGCAGCCCGGAGAAGAGCCCGGCCGCCACGCCGGCCGGGGAGCCGACGCCCGGTGGTGTCCTGCGGTACGGCACCGTCGCCGCCGGCGGCGGGTCCGCGGCGACCGACCCGCACGGCATCCTGTTCAACCAGTCGGACTGGATCCGGCTGGCCGCCCTCTACGACGTGCTCGTGGCGCCCGCCGGGAAGGGCGGGGTGGAGCCGCGGCTGGCGCTGTCCTGGGAGGCCGAGGAGAACGCGACCCGCTGGCGGTTCCGGCTGCGTGACGACGCCCGGTTCACCGACGGCAGCCCGGTGCGGGCGGCCGACGTGCTCCACTCGATGAAGCGCATGGCCGAACAGTCCATGATGAACGGCGACCGGCTCGGCACCGTGGACATCGAGGGCTGCGCGGCCGAGGACGACCACACGCTGCTGGTCACCACCAGCGAGCCGGACGCGGAGCTGCCCCGCACCCTGGCCGGGGTGGTGTTCGTGGTCCCGGAAGGCACCGAGGACTTCGACGAGCCGGTGGGTTCGGGCCCCTTCCGCCTCACCGCCCTCGGCGGGCAGAGCGCCACGCTGGCCCGCAACGACGACTGGTGGGGCGAACCCCCGCACCTCGACGGGCTGGAGATCCGCGGCTTCGCCGACCCGCAGGCACTCGCCGCGGCGGTCACCTCCGGGGAGATCGACGTGGCGAGCGACGTGGCGCCGGCCGCCGCCAGGACCGCGGACCAGGACGACCGGCTGGGCGTGCTCAGCCGCTCCGCCGCCAACGGCTACCCGCTGCTGATGCGGCTGGACCAGGCGCCGTTCGACCAGGAGAAGGTCCGGCAGGCGGTGAAGCTCGCCGTCGACCGGCAGGCCCTGGTGGACGCCGTGTTCCTCGGCTACGGCACCCCCGGCAACGACGCGCCGTGCGCCGACGACCCGTCGTATCCCGACAGCCTGCAGCCGCCGGAGCGGGACCTGGACGCCGCCCGTGCCCTGCTGGCGGAGGCCGGGCACCCCGACGGCCTCGACGTGGAGCTGCACACCACGACCGCCTACCCGGCGATGTCCACCGCGGCGGCCCTGCTCGAGCGGCAGCTCGGCGAAGCCGGCCTGCACGTCACGGTCCGCGAGCACCCGCCGGAGACCTACTGGAGCGAGGTCTACCTGCAGGAGCCGCTGTGCACCGGGGTGTACGCGGGGGTCGGGTTCCCGACCTGGGCGCGGCAGACCGCCCTGTCCTCGTCCGCCTACAACGAGACGGGCCGGCGTGACGAGGCGTTCGACGAGGCCTTCGCCTCCGCCATGGCGGAGGAGGACGAGGACCGGCGGGTCGAGCAGGTCACCGCCCTGCAGGAAGAGATCGCCACCGAGGGCGGCCTGGTGGCCTGGGGCGCGGGGGACGGCCTCGACGTGCACGACGCCCGGGTGCACGGCCTGCCCGACGGCACCGGCTATGCCCGGATGCTGCTCGACCGCGTGTGGCTGGAGCAGTGACGGGCGGCCGGATCCCCGGCGATCCGGAGGATCCGGCCGGCAGCACCGGGCCCGGTGGGGTGGCCAAGGCCGTCCCCCCGGGCCCGGCGACGGGGGCGCACCGGCTGCCCCGGGCGCTGGTGTCGCACGGTCTGCGCTGGTCCGCCGTGCTGTTCGTGGTGTGCGTGGTGGTCTTCGCGGTGACGTCGCTGCTGCCCGGGGACGCGGCCACCGCCGTGGCGGGCGCGCAGGCGGACCCCGAGCGGCTGGCCCGGCTCCGCGCCGAGGCGGGTCTCGACCGGCCGGCCTGGCAGCGCTTCGCCGACTGGCTCGGCGGACTGGCCCGCGGCGACCTCGGCCAGTCCCTGGTGGACGGCCGGCCGGTGGGCGCCCTGCTGCGCGACCGGCTCGCCGCTTCCCTGCTGATCGCCGTGCCCTCCTGGGTACTCGCCCTGCTCCTCGGCACCACGGCGGCGGTCCTGATCGCCCAGGCCCCCGCCGCACGGCGGAGCCGGGCCGGCGCGGCGGTCGCCGCGGCGGCGGCGGCCGTACCGGACACCGCCCTGGTCGTGCTGCTGGTCATGCTGCTCTCGGTGGCTCTGGGGTGGCTTCCCGCCGTTTCCCTCGTGCCGGTGGGCGGCTCGGGCTGGGACCGGCCGGAGATCCTCCTGCTGCCCGTGATCGCCCTGACCCTGCCCGCCGCCGCCTGGACCACCCGCATGCTCATGGGGCCGGCCGCGGACATCTTCCGGCGGAGGTTCGTCCGGGACGCGCTGCTGCGGGGCGTACCCCCGGCGCGCTGCGTCCGCCGCCATGTCCTGCCCCATCTCGCGGCGCCGCTCGGACAGGCCGCGGCGGTGCTGGCCGGCGCGCTGCTGGCCGGGACGGCGGTGGTGGAGTCGCTGCTGGGCTACCCGGGCCTGGGCCAGCAGCTCGCCACGTCGGTCGCCGCCCGGGACGTGCCCGTCGTCCAGGGCACGGCCCTGCTGCTCGCCGCCGTCGTGCTGACCGCCGTGACCGGGGCCGACGCGCTCGCCGCCCGCGCCGCCCGCCGGGCCGGGGCGGCCCGGTGAGCCCGCCCGGAACCCGGCCACGCCCCGCCGCACGCAAACCCCGGCGCGCACCGTGGGCAACGTCTTGTGAGGCGGCCGCCCTGCTGCTCCTGCTGGCCGCCGTCCTCGCCGGACCCCTGCTCGCACCCGGGGACCCCGCGCAACCTCAGGGCCTGCCGTGGAGCCCGCCGGACGGCGGGCACTGGCTGGGCACCGATGTGCTCGGGCGGGACGTGCTCTCCCGGCTGGTGGCCGGCGGATCGGGCCTGCTGGCCGTCGCGCTGCCCGCCGGGCTGGCCGCGAGCGCCCTGGGCACCGCCGCCGGCCTGGCCGCCACCCGGCACGCACGGACCGCGCGGGTGGTGCTGCGCGGCGGGGCCGGGCTGCTCGCCGTTCCCGGGCTCCTCGTCGTCCTGGTGTGCGCGCTCGCCTTCGACGCGCGGACCGCTGTGCTCGCCGGGATGCTGCTCGTCGGCACCCCGCTGTCCGCCCGGGTGGTGTACGCCACCGCGGCCCCACTGGCCCGGGCCGGTTTCGTCCAGGCAGCCGTGGTGCGGGGTGAGGGTCCGGTGGCGATCGCGGTGCGCGAACTGCTGCCCGCGGTCAGCGGCACCGTCCTGGCCGACGCCGGCCTCCGGGTCGTGGGGGCACTGCAACTCACCGCCGCGGTCAGCGTGCTCGGCCTCGGCCCGCAGCCGCCGGCCACCGACTGGGCTCTGATGATCAAGGAGAACCTGCCCGCCGTGTCCCTCAACCCCGCCGCGGCCCTGGCCCCCGCGCTGGCGCTCGCGCTGCTCGCCACCACGATCGCCGTCGGCCTCGACCTCCTGGCCCGGCGGCTGTCCCCGGAGACCGGCCGGTGACGCCCGTGCTGGAGATCGACGACGTCGAGTTGTGGGACTCCCCGCGCGGCACCCGGCTGCCCTGCCCCCGGTTCACGCTGGCGGCGGGGGAGGCGGTGGTGCTCGCCGGACCCTCCGGTGCCGGCAAGACCACCGTTCTGCACCTGCTGCTCGCGGAGCCGCGCGCGGGGGTCGAGGTCGTGGCCGGCGCGGTCCGGTGGGAGGGCACCCCGCTGCCCCCGGCCGGCACCCGGGCGGCCCGGCGCTGGCGGAGCCGCCACGTCGGCTACCTCGCCCAGGATCCCGCCGGAACCCTCGACCCGCTGCGCCGGGCCGGCCGCGCGGTCGCCGAAGGGCTGCCGCCCGGCACGCGTCGCCGCGACCGGGCCCGGCGCAGCGCCGAACTGCTGACCCGGCTGGGCCTGCCCGAGGACGCGGCGCGCCGCCTGCCGCACCAGCTGTCCGGGGGCCAGGCCCAGCGGGTGGCCCTGGCCCGCGCGGTCGCCGGCCGGCCCCGCCTGCTCCTGCTGGACGAGCCGACCAGTGGGCTCGACGAGGTCAGCGCCCGGCTGGTGGCCGCGGAACTCGGGCGCCATCTGGCGCGCGGCGGCGTCGCGGTGGTGGTCAGTCACGACCGGGACTGGGCGGCCGGGCTGGGGCACCGGGTCGTGGAACTGCGCGCCGCCCCCGGGGGCGGCGCGGACCCCGTAGCCGTCCTCCGGAACGCCACGGCCCTGCCGCAGGGCACCGCCGGCGGCGCGGCGGGGGCCCCGCCCCGTCGGCCGGCCGCTCCCCGGCCGACCCGGACCGGACCCGTCGGCGACCCGGCCGTCGAGGTGCCGCCCCCGGGCGCGCCCGGGGAGGACGGCACGGTGCTGCGGACCCACGACCTGACCATCGGCCCGCCGGGCGGTTCGGGGGAGCCGTTGCTGTCCGGGGTCGGACTCGTCCTCCGGCGCGGGGAGCTGGTGGCCCTCCTCGGCCCTTCCGGGTCGGGCAAGAGCACCCTGCTGAAGACCCTGGCCGGGCTGCACCCGCCGGCCGCCGGCCGTGCCCTGCTGCACGGCACCGAACTGGCCATGGCCGGCCCGGACGGCAGGCCTGCCGCCCGGGACCGTGCGACCCGGGCGGCCGTGCAACTGCTGGGGCAGGACCCGGACGCCGAGCTCAACCCCGCTCACCGGCTGCTCGGGGCGGTCGCCCGGCCCGTCCGCGTGCTGCGCGGGGCTTCCCGGCAGGAGGCCCGGCAGGTGGCGGCCGGGCTGCTGGCCGAGGTGGGGCTGGACAGCGCGGTGACGGGCCGCCGCCCGGGGGCCTGCTCCGGAGGGCAGCGTCAGCGCGCGGCGCTCGCCCGGTCGCTGGCCGCCGAACCGGCGGTGCTGCTCGCCGACGAGCCGACCTCCGCGCTGGACGCGGCGACGGCCGCCGCGCTGCTGGACGCGCTCGACCGGCGCCGCGCACTGGGCACCGCGGTGCTGATGGTGACGCACGACGTGGCGGTCGCGGCCCGCGCCGACCGGGTGCACGTGCTGGACGGCGGCACGTTCACGGCCCGGATCCCCGGCCCGGCCCCGTACCCCGGCGCGGCCGTCCCCGCCCGGCAACCGTTCCCCGGACGTACCGGGTTCGAGGAGGAGAAGGCGTAATGCGTTGCGAGGATCTGTGGATCACCGGCACCGGCAGTGTGCTCGGGGACCTGGTGCCGGTGGCCGAGGCGGTGGCCGACGGCCGGTACGCTCCCGCCGACGCGGCGGAGGCCGGCCTGGTGTCGGTGTCGCACTGCGAGGAGCCGGCGCCGGAGCTCGCCGTCCGGGCTGGACGGGCCGCCCTGCGCGCGTCCGGCGAAGCTGCCCCCCGGATCGCGCTGCACCTGCACGGCGCCTGCTGGTTCCAGGGGCTGGACATGTGGTCGGCGGCCTGCCGGGTGGCCGACGAAGTGCTCGGCGGGGCCCCGCTGCCGGGGCTCTCGGTCCAGGTGTCCGCCCTGTCCAACGGGTCACTCGCCTGCCTCGAACTGGCGGCCGGCCTGCTGGCCGGGCGCCCCGATGTGCCGGCCGCGCTGGTCACCGCGGCCGACCGCTTCCACCCGGCCGGACTCGACCGCTGGAACTTCGACTCCGGGGTGGTGCTGGGCGACGGTGCCGGAGCCGCCGTACTGACCAGGGGCACCGGGCCGGGGTCCGTGGAACCGGGGGCGGCAGGTGCCCGGCTGCGTCTGCTGAGCTGCGCCTCTTGGAGCGATCCCGGGCTGGAGGGACTTCAGCGCGGCACCACCCCGCCGTCCGACCGGCCCGGCGCCGACCCCCGTCCGCTGGTCGTGCGCGAGCGGGCCCGGCAGTTCTTCAGCCTCGGCCCGCACACCCCCGCCTCGGTGCTTCACCGCCATGTCGAGGGTGTCCACCGGGTGGTCACCACGGCGCTGCGGGACGCCGGGAGCACGGTCGACGACCTGCGGTGGGTCGTCACCCCGTTCGTCGGTCAGGCGGTGTTCCGGGCCGGCTACGCCGACGTGCTCGGGCTCGACCACCGGCGCACCCTGCACGAGTTCGGCCGGCGCGTCGGCCATCTCGGTTCCGCCGACCAACTGGTGGGCCTGGACCACCTGGTGCGCGGCGGGGAGTTGCGGCCGGGTGACCGGATCTGCCTGATCGGGGTGGGCGCCGGGTTCACCTTCAGCGCCGCCGTCCTCGAAGCGGCCTGAGCCCGCGGGGGGCTGCCGGGGCCGGCAGCCCCCCGCAGCCCCCCGCGCTCCCGTCAGCCGGCCGTCTCCCGGTCGCCGTCCTCCAGGCCCGACAGGAACAGCTCCTGGTCGATCCAGATGGCGGCCCGGGTGCCGTCGGCCGCCCCGGTGATCACGAAGGCGAGCGCCACCGGCAGCGCCTCCAGCCGGGCCATGTCGCCGGCCGCGAAGACCCCGGGCACCGTGGTGCGCTGCTGCTCGTCGATCTTCACCGCCCCGTCGTCGAGCAGCGCGCAGCCCAGCTTCTCCGCCAGTGCGGAGTGCTGGCCGTGCGCCGGGCGGTGGTAGCAGGCGCCCCGGTCCAGGGCCGGGCCCTCGTCGAAGTGCACGCGGACGGCCGTGCCGGCCCGCTCGATCCTCCGCACCGGCTCCTCCCGCACCGTGATGCCGTGCCGGGCGAGCCGCTCCCGCTGCTCCTCGGGGGCCGGGCCGCCCAGCGTGCACAGCACCACATCGGCCGAGAAGCGGTCCTTCAGGTAGACGGCGAGCATGGCGTGCGAGCAGTCCCCGCCGAGCACTGCCAGCGGCTGGTCCCGCGTCTCGTACCCGTGGCAGAACGGGCAGTGGTAGATCCCCCGGCCGAACAGCGCGGGGAATCCCTCGATGTCCGGGAGCCGGTCGACCTGACCGGTCGCGAGGAGGACCCGCCGGGCACGCACCTGCTCCCCTCCCGCGAGCACCGCCGTGAAGTCGTCCCGCTCACCGGAGAGCGAGGTCACCTCGGTTCCGCGTATCTGCACGGTGGGGTAGTCCTCGAGCTCCTGCTGCGCGATGCGGCGCAGCTCCGATGGCGGCAGCCCGTCGCGGCTGAGGAACATGTGCATGGTCTCGGCGGGTGCGTTGCGCGGACGCCCGCCGTCCACCACGAGCACCCGGCGGCGCTGCCGGCCGAGCGGCAGTGCCGCCCCGAGGCCTGCGGGCCCCCCGCCGATGATCAGGACGTCGTACATAGTGCTTCTCTCCTCTGTAGGGGTGCGGCGTGGCTGGTGCGTGCGTGGCTGGTGCGCTAGGGAACGAGCGTTCGCCAGCCACGGGTGCGGTCCCGCTCGGACCAGAGCGCCGCGTAGGCACCGCCCCGGGCCAGCAGTTCCGCGTGCCGGCCCTCCTCCACCACCCGTCCGCCGTCCAGGACGACGACCCGGTCCGCCCGCTGCACGGTCTCCAGGCGGTGCGCGATGACCAGCACGGTGCGGTCGGCGGTCAGGGCCTCGACGGCGTCGACGACGGCGGCCTCGTTCTCCGCGTCCAGGGCGGCGGTCGCCTCGTCCAGCAGCACGATCGGTGCGTCCTTCAGCAGCGCCCGGGCCACCGAGACCCGCTGCCGCTCCCCGCCGGAGAGTTGCGCCCCGCCCTCGCCGACCGGGGTGTCCCAGCCCCCGGGCAGCCGGGCGGCGATCTCGTCGACGCGGGCACCGCGCGCCGCGGCGAGCAGCTCGGCCTCGGAGGCGTCCGGGCGGCCCAGCCGGACGTTGTCCTTGAGCGTGCCGTCGAAGAGGTGGACGTCCTGGAAGACCAGGGCCAGCTGCTCCATCAACTGCCGCTGGGGCAGGTGCCGGACGTCCGTGCCGCCGACTCTGACCGCCCCGTCGTGCACGTCGAAGAAGCGGGCGATGAGCCGGGTGACGGTGGTTTTTCCCGACCCCGAGGGCCCCACCAGCGCGGTGGTGGTCCCGGCCGGAACCCGCAGGGACACCTCGTGCAGCACTGGCCCGTCGCCGTAGCCGAAGCTGACCCGGTCGACCTCGACGGACGCGTCCCGCACCGTCCCCGGGGCCGCCGGTTCGGGGAGCGGCTCGGTGTCCAGCACCTGCTGGATGCGGAGCACCGAGTTGCCGGCCATGCGCAGGGCGGCGCCCAGCTCCGCGGCGGACGACAGCGGCTCCGCGGACCGGGCCGCCAGCACCAGCAGGGCCAGCACGGCCGGGGCGTCGACCGTGCCGTCCACCGCCAGCAGGGTGCCCAGCATGAGCAGCAGACTGAACGATGCCTGCACCACGAGGGTGAAGCCGGTGAGGCCGGGCAGGGCCACCCGGAGCATCCGGCGCCCGGCCCGCCGCTGTGCGTCCAGCGCGTCGTCCAGCTCCCGTACCCCCTCGACGGTCCGGCCGTGGGCGCGCAGCACCGGCTGCTCCTGGGCGAATTCCACGACCCGGGCCCCCGCCTCCGCCGCGGCGGTGTCCGCGGCGTGCTCGGCGCGCTGCACCAGCCTGCCCGTCACGCGGTAGGCGAGGACGATCACCGGCACGCAGGCGAGCGCGGCCAGTCCGAGGCGCAGGTCGACGGCGCACATCACCAGCACCATGGCGGCGGGCGTGACCAGGGCCTTGACCAGCGGCTCCAGGAGATGTGCCGGGACACTCATCACGTTCATCACGTCGTGGGTGACGAGCCGGCCCACCGAGCCCACCCGGCTGCCGGTGAACCATCCGAGCGGGAGCCGGACCAGCCGGTCCCCGATCCGGTCGTGCAGGGCGTGGGAGAGCGCGTACCCGGTGTTGCGGGCGGCGACCACCGCGGGGTAGGAGACCGCCGCGTACGCCAGGGTCACGGCGGCGAGCAGGGCCAGCCACGGCCAGGCCCGCTCCGGGCGGTCGCCGAGGAGCTCGCGGAGCACCGGTACCAGGAGGGCGAATGCCGCTCCCTGCAGTACCGACGCCAGGGCGGTGCCCCACAGCACCCGGTGCAGCCGGGCCCGGTCCCCGGGCTCCAGCAGGGCGGACAGCCGGCGTATCACTGGGGTTCCCTCCTGTCGTCGCCCGGCGCCGTGCCGGGGACCTCCTCCCCGGGGAGGAGGGGCACGGCCGTGTCCCGGCCGCGCTGAGCCCGCCAGAGGGCCGCGTACCGGCCGTTCCGCGCGAGGAGTTCGGTGTGGCGGCCCGCTTCGACCAGCCGTCCGCGGTCGAGCACCACGATCCGGTCGGCGTGCACGATCGTGGCCAGCCGGTGCGCGACGACCAGCACGGTCCGGCCGGTGAGGAGGGTGGCCAGCGCCTCGTGGATGGCGGCCTCCGACTCGGGATCGGTGGCGGCGGTCGCCTCGTCCAGCACCAGGACCGGCCGGTCGGCCAGCAGGGCCCGGGCGAGCGTCACCCGCTGGGCCTCACCGCCCGACAGGGCGGTGCCGTCCCCGAGGACGGTGTCGTAGCCGTGCGGAAGCGCGGTGATCCGGTCGTGGATGCGGGCGGCCCGGGCGGCGGACTCGATCTCGGCGTCGCTCGCGTCCGGGCGGCCGAGCCGGATGTTGTCGCGCACGCTGCCGCGCCGCAGCCGGGTGTCCTGGAAGACGAACCCCACCTGCCGGTACAACTCCGCCACCGGGATGTCCCGGACGTCCGCCCCGCCGATCCGTACCGCGCCCGCGGTCACGTCGTGGAACCGGGCGGGCAGTGTGGCCAGTGTGGACTTGCCCGCACCGGAGGACCCGACCAGGGCGGTGACGGTTCCGGGTTCGAGCGTCAGGTCGATCCCGTGCAGGACGTCGGTGCGGCCGTCGTAGGAGAAGCGCACGCCGTCGAACTCCACCCGGGCACCGGTGGGGAGGCGTGGACGGGACGGCTCCGGCAGGGGCGGTTCGGCGAACATGTCGCGGAGCCGGGCGGCGGCGCTCTGCGCGGTGCGCAGGTCCTGGGTGGCGTAACCGAGGGCCAGGACGGGCGCGGTGAGCGCGAGCCCCAGCAGAAGGAAGGGCAGCAGGTCCGGTGGGTCCAGGCGGCCGGACTGGATGAGGGCGGTGCCGCCCAGCAGCACGGTGAGCAGCACGGCCGGGGGCGAGAGGGCGATCTGGCTCCCGGCCGTGCACCGGGTCACCGAGCGGGCCCAGTCGGCGACGAACGCGGCGTAGCGGGCGGCGGCCTCCCGGAAGCTGTGGTGGGCCTCCCCGGCCCGCCCGAAGGTCTTGACCACGGCGATGCCGCGGACGAACTCCACCCCGGCCGAGTTCAGCTGCCCGACGGCTGCGTGATACTCCGTCATCCGGCCGGTGGCGAGGGACAGCGCCCTGCGGTGCAGCAGCAGCCCGGCGGTCACCGGGAGCAGGGTGATCAGGGTCATCGCCGGGTCGACGGTGAACAGGTACACCAGCGCCGCGACCGGTGCGACGACGGAGGCGACCAGGTCGAGCAGGGCGTGCCCGATCACGTGGTGCAGCGCCGACACGTCGTCGGACACCGCCTTCTTCAGGGCGCCGGCGCCACCGCCCCCGAGGCGGCCGAGCGGCAGCCGCCCGGCGTGGTGCACCAGGCGGCGCCGCAGCTGATGCTGCAGGTCGTTGTCGGCGAGGTGGGCGAGCATCGTCGCCAGAGCCAGGAGGACGGCCCGCACCAGCAGGGCGGCGACCCCGACGCCCGCCGCCAGCCAGGCTCGCGTGGAGTCGCCCTGGTACAGGGCGCGGCCGAGTTCGGCCACTGCCACGAACGGCACCAGGCCGGCCACGGTGGCGAGCGCCTGACTGGTCACCGCGAGGGCGAGCCGGCCGTACACGGGCCGCACCAGGCGCAGCAGTTCCCAGGAGGTGTCGCGGCTCTCCCGCCCGCCCCCTTCCCGTTCCGGGGTGTCCGGGCTGTCCGGGGGGACGGTGGCTTCCCGGGCCGGGACGGTGGCCGGGCCGCCCGCGGCGGGGTCCGGGGCGGCGGTGGTCGACCGGGTGTCGGTCACAACGAAAGAACCTCTGGAGGGTGGGGCGGCACGGTGCGGACCGGGAGGTCCCCGGGGCACTTCACCTCCCACCCTAATTGACAACCGTTTTCGTTGTCGATAACTCTGGGCTCCGGGCGAGGGCCGGCACGAGCTGCGCCAGGTCTGCCACATGCGAACGGGAGATTTCCACCAATGAGCAGGTCCACCGCATCACTTGACGACAGACCCGAGCCTGCGGGGGACGCCTCGCCGGAGTTCCCCGCGGCGGCGGCGCCCCTGCTGGCCCAGGTGGCCGACGCCGCAGGCCGCGCCACGACGGAACTGCGACCCGGTCAGCGCTTCGCCGATCTCGGCGTGGACTCCTTCGGCGCTCTCCGCCTGCGCCGGGCGGTCGCCCGGCACACGGGCGTGGAGCTGCCGCTCCCCGCGTTTCTCGGCGACCGCACGGTCGGCGCTCTGTGCGCGGACTGGGCGCTGGCGGAACCGGGAACGACGCACGCCCCGGAGCCCGCCGCCCCGCCGCTGCCCGCCCCGCCGGACGACGAGGACGGCAGCGCCCCGCTCACCGCCGTGCAGGCGGCCTACTGGGCGGGACGCGGTGACGACTTCCCGCTCGGCGGAGTGGCCACCTTCTGGTACCACGAGTACGACCGCCACCCCGGTGACCGCCGTGGGTCCGACGCCCTCGCCGATCTCGAGCGGCTGGAAGAGGCGTGGAACAGCCTGATCCGGCACCACGCCATGCTCCGTACCGTGATCGGCCGGGACGGCCGGCAGCGCACCCTCCCCGCACCCCCGCCCTACACCCTCGGCCGGACGGACCTGCGGGCCGCCGGCCCGGAACAGGTGGCGGCCACCCTGGCGGAGCTCCGGGAGGAACGCTCCCACCAGGTCCGCCCGCCGCACCGGTGGCCGCTCTTCGACCTGCATGCCGTACTGCTCCCGGACGGCCGCACCCGGCTGCTGGTCGGCTTCGACGTCCTCGTCATCGACTTCGCGAGCTGGCGGCTGCTCATGCGCCAGTGGAGCCGGCTCGCGGCCCATCCGGGGACGCGGCTTCCCTCTGCAAGCAGGGAGTTCACCGAGATTGTCCGACGCCGGGAGACCGACCCGGCTGAGCGTGCCCGCCACCGCAGGGACCGCGCCCACTGGCAGGAGCGGCTGGCCACCCTGCCCGACGGCCCACGGCTTCCGTACGCCGTCGACCCGGCCACGCTCAGCGGCACCCGCTTCGCCCGGCACTCCCGGCGACTGGACGCTGCCGCCTGGCAGGAGCTGGGGAAGCGGGCCGCCCGGCACGGCATCTCGCCGACCGCCGTACTCCTCGGGGCCTTCAGCCTGGTGATGGCCCGATGGGGGGCCACCGAACCGTTCGCGGTCAACACCACGCTCTACGACCGGCCCGAGGACGTCGCCGGTGTGGAGCACCTCGTCGGCGACTTCACCACCACCGCCCTGGTCGCCGTCACCCCGCCCGACCCGCTGTCCTGGAACGGTTTCGCCGAGCACGCCCGCGCGGTGAACCACACGCTGTGGGAGGCCATCGACCACCGCTCCTTCTCCGGCGTGGAAGTACTGCGCGAGCCTGCCGCCCGCCCGGACCCGGCAGCGGAAACGGTCCGGCATCCCGTGGTGTTCACCTCCGGGCTGGGGATCGGCGACGACACACCGCCCGCCCGCGGAATCGGTACCGAGGTCTTCGGGGTCTCCCAGACCCCCCAGGTCCTCATGGACCACCTGGTGTGGCAGGAGGACGGGGACCTCCGCCTGCTGTGGGACGTGGCCGAGGAGGCGTTCCCCGCCGGGTTCGTCGACGGCCTGGCCGAGGCCCAGTACCGGCTGCTCCGCCTGCTGGCCGAGGACGACGACGCGTGGAACCGCACCGACCTGGGCTGGGACCCGGCCTTCCGGCTGCCCGAACCGCTGGACTGCGCCCCGTTCGGGGACTGCGGTCCGCTGCTCGACGCCCCGCTCCGGCAGGCGGCGCGCGAGCGTCCGGACGCTCCGGCGGTACTGTCGGGAGACCTCGCGTGGACGCACGGCGAGCTGGACGCCCGGGCGGCGAGGCTGGCCGCCCGGCTGACGGCTGGCGGGGCGGGACCCGGCTGGATGGTCCTGGTGGCGCTCCCCAAGGGCCCGGCGCAGATCGCCGCTGTCCTGGCGGTCAGCCGCACCGGCGCCGGATACGTTCCGGTGGACCCGTCCTGGCCCGCGTCCCGGATCGCAGCCGTGTGCAGCCGCGCGGAGGTGCGGCTCGCCCTGGTGCCGCACGGAACCGCCGTTCCGCTGCCCGCCGGCGTCCATGCGCTCGCGGTGGACCGGGACGCCCGGGCGGCCGACGACGCTCCCGTCCCGCCGCACCACGAGGCCCCGGGGGCCGCCCGGACGGCGCGGCCGGACGAACTCGCCTACGCCATCTTCACCTCCGGCTCCACCGGTGCCCCCAAGGGGGTGGCCGTCGAACACCGGGCGGCCCGCACCACCGTGGACGACATCACCGACCGCTTCGGCATCACCGCCGGGGACCGTGTCCTGGGCCTGTCCGCACTCAGCTTCGACCTGTCCGTCTACGACATCTACGGCCTGCTCGGGGCCGGCGGAGCCCTGGTGCTCCCCGACGCCGAGCACCAGCGGGACCCCGAGCACTGGTGCACCCTCCTCGAGCGCCACCGCGTCACCGTGTGGAACACCGCCCCGGCGCTGCTGGAGATGCTGGTGGAGTTCGCGGAGGCCGACCCCGACCTGGCGTCCCGCCGCTTCGCCTCCCTCCGGCTGGTGATGCTCTCCGGGGACTGGATACCGGTGACGCTGCCCGACCGGCTGCGGGCGCTGGCCCCCGGAGCCCGGGTGATGAGCCTCGGCGGCGCCACCGAGGCATCGATCTGGTCCATCACCTTTCCGGTGGAAGAGGTCGATCCCGGCTGGCGGAGCATCCCCTACGGCCGCCCGCTGCGCGGACAGTTCTTCCATGTGCTCGACTCGGCAGGCGGGCCGTGCCCGGTCGGCGAGGTGGGTGAGCTGTTCATCGCGGGGGACGGTCTCGCCCGCGGCTACCTCGGGGACGAGGCCCAGACCGCCGACAGGTTCGCCCGCCATCCCGTGCTCGGTGAACGGCTCTACCGCACCGGCGACCTCGGCCGGCGGCGCAGCGACGGGCAGATCGAGTTCCTGGGCCGCACCGACCGGCAGGTCAAGGTCCGCGGCCACCGGATAGAACTGGGCGACATCGAAGCCGCCCTGGACCGGCTGCCCGGCGTCCGGCAGGCAGCCGCCGGAGCGGTGCCCGGTCCGGACAGCCGCCCCCGGCTCGTGGTGTACGTGGCCCCGGCGTCGGGCGCCGTCCTCCAGGACCGGGAGCTGACCGGGGCCCTCGCCGAACGGCTGCCGGAGTACATGCTGCCCTCCCGCATCGTGCACCTGGAAGCGCTCCCCGTGACCGCCAACGGCAAGGTGGACCACAAGGCGCTGCCCAACCCGTTCCGCTCCCGGGGCCCCGCCGCCGCCCGGCCCGCGGAACCGGTGACCGATCCGGCCGGGCCCGCCCCTGCCGTTCCGCCCCCGCCCGCTCTCCCGCTCCCCCCGCCCCCGGCCCGCCCTTCCCCGGCGGAGCCGCCCGCCGGGCCCGCCGGTCTGGAGGCGGTGGCCCGTGAGGTACTGGGGCCGGACGCGGATCTCACCGCGGGGCTGCTCGCTCAGGGAGCGACCTCCCTCGACATCGTCCGGCTGGCCAACGCCATCGAGGACCGCACCGGCACCCGGCCGTCCTTCCGTGCCCTGGTGGCCTTCCCCTCCGTGACCGCCCTGCTCGACGCCTGCGCACCACCGGCTCCGGAGCCGCCCGCCCACGTCCGCACGGAGCCGCCCGCCCCGGTCCGCACCGTGCCGCCCGCCGACGCCTCCGGCGGTACCCCGACGCCGGGGGACGGGGCCGGCTGGCCCGCCCCCGGTGGGCTCGACGCGTCCGTGCGCCTGCGCCCGGCCGAGAACCAGGACCCGGCGGAAGCGCTCGAGGCCGCGGCACGCTGGCTGCGCGGCCTCCGCGAGTGGGCACAGGACGGCGGACACCGGCTCTTCGACGTCCGCGTCGCCTCGGGCGACGCCCTGCTGGAGCTCTCCGTGGCCGGCCCCGCTCCCGCCCAGGCCCCTGTGGTCCAGGACCCTGCCCCCGTGCCGGCCGGTCCGCTCTCCGTGCCGACGCCACCGGGGCCCCGGAGCGCCTCCGCTCCTCCCGCGGAGCCCGTTCTTCCGGCGGTCCCCAGTCCTCCCGTGGCACCCCCTCCTCCCACGGACCCCGCACCCTCCGGACCGTTCGCCCTGTCGGAGATGCAGCTGGCCTACCTCGTCGGCCGGGCGGACACCTGGCTCGGTGACGCCGTGGGTCCGCACTACTACACCGAGGTCGACCTGGAGGACCTCGACACCGACCGGCTCGAGGCCGCCCTGCACCGGATCGTCCAGCGGCACCCGATGCTGCGGGCCACCGTCACCGACGACACCCGTCAGACCGTCCTCGACCGGCCGTCCCTGCCCCGGATCGAGGTCCGGGACCTGCGCGGACTGAGCGCGGAAGCGGCGGAAGCGGCCCTGCACCGGCTGCGGCGCGAGCGCTCGCACCGGGTCCTGGATCCGGCGCGGTGCCCGATGCTCCACCTGGCGGCCACCCGGATCGACGAGCACCGCTGGCGCCTCCACTTCGGACTCGACCTGTTGTTCTGCGACGCCCAGAGCGCCGTCCTGCTCGCCGGGGAACTCCTCACCGGCTACCGGGACCTCGGGAGCCTGCCCGCACCGCCCGCCGCCGCGTTCGCCGACTGGATACACGAACGCGCCCGCGCCGCCGGAACCGCGGCGCGGGAAGCCGCCACCGCCTACTGGAACGACCGGTCGGCCGTCCTGCCCGACGGGCCCGCCCTGCCGGTCCGGCCCCCGGGGCCCGGACGCGTGCGGTTCACCCGCCGCCGTGCCGTCCTGGACGCGGACCGCTGGAACGCTCTGCGCCTCCTGGCCCGCCGCCACCGGGTCACCCCGACGGCCGTCCTGCTGACCGTCTTCGCCGACGTGCTCCGGCACGCCACCGGGAGCGAGCAGTTCACCCTCGTCGTCACCGCCTTCGACCGCCCGGCTCGGCATGCCGGAGTGATCGGCGACTACACGTCGACCGTACTGCTCGGCGTCGAGACCGGCGCCTCCACTCCGGCGGGGCGGATGCGCGACGTCCAGGACCGGCTGCTGCAGGACCTGGAGCACGCCTCCGGCCCGGCCGGCGTGCACGGGAACGAGGTCCTGCGGAACCTGACGGCCCGCCGGGGCCGGCAGGTGCTCCTCCCCGCGGTCTTCTCCAGCGGGCTCGGCAGCACGGCGTCCACCGGCGGACCCGCGGACGCCTCCGAGCTGCTCGCCGGGTTCGGCCGCACGGTGCACGCCATCAGCCAGACCCCGCACGTCGTGCTGGACCACCAGGTCTTCGAGCAGGACGGCGAGCTGCGGATCAACTGGGACGCGGTCGAGGCCGCGTTCCCACCGGGATACCTGGACGCCCTGTTCACCGCCTGCACCGAGCTGCTGACCCTGCTGGCGGACAGCGCGCAGGCGTGGGAGGACGGCGATCCCGCCCGGCTCGCCGAGCGCGGCCTGGCGGAGACCGGCCGGGCCGCCGCGCCGCACGAGGAGCTGCTGCCGTCAGTTCGTCCGGTCACGACCGGCCCGGCCGGAGTCCGGCGCGACCCGGAGGTGGAGCAGCGCATCGCCGCCACACTGGGCCGGCTGCTCGGTGCCGAGCCGGCGGACCTCGATCCGCTCCGCTCCTTCTTCGAGATCGGGGCGACCTCCCTCACCCTGGTGCGCGCCCACCGGGAGCTGCGAGCAGAGCTGGACGACAGCCTGTCCGTGCTGGATCTCTTCGCCCACCCCTCGATCAGCGCGCTGGCGGCCCACCTCGGCAGCAACGGGGCCCCCTCCGCCGGGGCCGTCCGCTCCGCCGAGGGTGCCCGTGACGCGGGAGCGGAACAGCCCGCGGACCAGCTGCTCGCGGATGCCCGGAGGCGCGCGGCGCGGCGCCGCACGGCCGTCGCGGCCAACCGCCGGTGAGGCCCGGCCCCCGCAGGGCCACCGGCCGTGCGGGGGTCGGCGCGGACCTCGGGCCGGTGCCGTGCCGCAGCGGTACCGCGCCCCGGGGCGGGGCGGCAGCAGCCAGGGGCTTCAGCCGCGCCTAGGCGGCGCCTCATCTCTTCACCGACGGCGGGGGCGACGCTGGGGGAGCCACTCCCCTCGAACGTGCTGCGGAGATCCGATGACCCATGAGGTGACAGCCCACGTACCGGCCCGCCCGGCTGTGCCCGACGAGCAGCGACCACCCATCGGCCGGGCCTGGACCCTGCGCTTCGCGTGTGCGAGCACCGGCATGTGGCTGGCCGTTCTCACTCCGATCCAGGTCCAGTTGGCCCGGCAGGCGGAGCTGTTCGCTCCGGCGAGCAAGGAGGCCGTGCTCGGGCTGGCGACCGGTCTCGGGGCCGCCGTCACCGTCGCGATGGTGCCGTTGTTCGGGGCGCTGAGCGACCGTACGCGTTCGCGGTTCGGCCGTCGCCGGCCGTGGGTGGCCTTCGGCAGCGTCCTCGCCGCGCTCGGTCTCCTGCTGCTGGCGACGGCGGACGGGGTCGGTGGCATGCTGCTCGGCTGGCTGGTGGCCCAGATCGGCCTGTCGTCCGTGCAGGCGGGGCTCTATGCGACGATCCCCGACCAGGTGCCGCGCCCGCAGCTGGGCACCCTGGCCGGCTGGGCGGGCATGACACAGATGCTCGGCGCGCTGCTGGGCACCCTGGTGGTGAACCAGCTGGTGCCCGGGCTGGCCGGGGGATACGTGGCATGCGCGGTCCTCGTGCTCTGCGCCGTGCTCCCGTTCCTCCTGGGACACCGGGAGGCCGACTCGCGAACGGGACCGGCCGTGCGGCTGCCGGCCGCGGACCGGCGGCCCCGGGTCCCGCGGTCGCCCGATCTGCTGTGGACCTGGGTGAGCCGGTTCCTCGTCGTCCTCGGCTTCGCCATGATCAGCCAGTACCTGCTGTTCTACCTGACGGATGAGCTCCTGGTCGCGGACCCGCAGCGCGCGGTCATGACGATCACCGGGGTGACCGTCCTGTGCGCCATGACGGCCGCGATGACCGCCGGCCGCTGGTCCGACCGGGTCGGGCGCCGCCGGGTGTTCGTGGTCGGCGGTGGGGTGCTGATGGGCGTGGGGGCGGTGGCCATGGCGCTGTTCCCCGTGTGGCCGGTCGCCCTGTTCGCCGCCGTCGTGGTCGGCCTGGGCTTCGGCACCTTCCTCGCGGTGGACCTCGCCGTGATCGCCTCGGTGCTTCCCTCGGCCGAGGACGCGGGGCGGGACCTCGGCTTCTTCGCCATCGCCGCGGCGGCGCCGCAGATCGTGGCGCCGGCCCTGGCGGTGCCGGTGCTCGCGGTGGCGGGCTACGGCGGCCTCTACCTCCTCACCGCGGCCGTCAGCGCGGTGGGCGGAGCGCTGGTCCTGAAGGTGCGGTCGGTGGTCTGAGCCGGACGGCGTCCGCGGTCCGGTTCCGGACATCTCGCCGGCATCGGCTCCGTGGGGCGGGACGGCGGTCGCCCTCACTGTCCGTGAGTGAACGGCACTCGGTGGTGAACCGGGTGCCGTTCGTCGCGTCCGGCGACCGTTCGGCGGAATCCGGTCGACCGTTCGGCGCGAGGAGACCGCGTTCGGCGACTCGGAAGGTGTGGGCTCTGCCACAGGGCAGCGTCCGTACTTACATTCCCCGAACACCCGCCGTTCACCCGGCCGAAACACATCCCACGATCCAGGAGCCGGCATGAGCAACACCCCGTCCTTCTCCACAACGACCGAGCCACCGGGCGGTGACCTGCGGTCCCGCTCGGTGACCATGCACGAGGACGCACGTTTCCTCGAGCTTCGCAGCCGGCTGCTGCGTTTCGTGGTTCCGATGAGCGTCGGCTTCCTCGCCTGGTACCTGCTCTACGTCCTGATGTCCGCTTATGCCCGCGACGTGATGGCCTTCCAGATCGTGGGCAACTTCAACTTCGCGCTGGTCTTCGGCCTTCTGCAGTTCGCGTCCACCTTCGGCATCGCCGTCTGGTACGCGAGATACGCCAACCGCCGGCTCGACCCGCTCGCGGACGAGCTGCGGGCGGAACTCCAGAACGGTGGCTCGCAGCGCACGGAGGCAGGCGCATGAACGACGTCATTCTGCTCGCCGCGACCAGCTCCCAGAGTCGCCTGATCACCGTCATCATGTTCACCGCCATGGTCGCCGCGACCCTGGCCATCACCGTGTGGGCCAGCCGGCAGGTGAAGTCGGCCACCGACTTCCACTCCGGCGGCCGCGGCTTCTCCGGTATGCAGAACGGCTTCGCCATCGGCAGCGACTACATGTCGGCGGCCTCCTTCCTCGGCATCGCCGGCATGATCGCCCTGTTCGGTTACGACGGCTTCCTGTACTCCATCGGCTTCCTGGTGGCCTGGCTGGTGGCCCTGCTGCTCGTCGCCGAACTGCTCCGGAACTCCGGCCGGTTCACCATGGCGGACGTGCTGTCCTACCGGATGCGGCAGCGCCCGGTGCGGACCGCCGCCTCGGTCTCCACCCTCACCGTCTCGATCTTCTACCTGCTGGCCCAGATGGTCGGCGCCGGTGCCCTGATCGCCCTTCTGCTGGGCATCCAGCCGGGGGAGACCTACCTCGGCATGAGCGCCGAGGTGGCGAAGATCGTCGGCATCATCGTCGTCGGCATCCTGATGATCGTCTATGTCACCTTCGGTGGCATGAAGGGCACCACCTGGGTGCAGATCGTCAAGGCCGTGATGCTGATGGGCGGCGCCGCGATCCTCACGATCATGGTGCTGGCCATCTACGGCTTCAACCTCGGTGCTCTGATGAGCGACGCGGCAGACGCCAGCGGGGTCGGCAACGCCTTCCTGGAACCGGGTCAGCGCTACGGCGTGGACGTCGCCGGGGACGCCTGGCAGAGCATGATCAACAAGCTGGACCTGATCAGCCTCGGCCTCGCTCTGGTGCTCGGCACCGCCGGCCTGCCGCACATCCTGATCCGCTTCTACACCGTTCCGGACTCCAAGGCGGCACGTAAGTCCGTCAACTGGGGCATCGGCCTGATCGGCTCCTTCTACCTGATGACCCTGGTCCTCGGCTTCGGTGCCGCGGCCCTCGTCGGACGGGACGCCATCACCGCCCAGAACGCGGCAGGCAACACCGCTGCACCACAGCTCGCCGAGGAAGTCGGCATGCGGTTGGGCGGAGATCTCATGGGCGCGGTGATGCTCGCCCTGATCGCCGCGGTCGCCTTCGCCGCGATCCTGTCGACCGTCGCCGGTCTGACCATCGCCTCCTCGTCCTCGCTGGCGCACGACTTCTACAACAACGTGCTCCGCAAGGGCAAGGCGACCGAGCGGGAGGAAATCAGGGTCGCCAAGCTGGCCGCCTTCGCGGTCGGCGTCATCGCGATCATCCTGGCGATCTTCGCGCAGAACCTGAACGTCGCCTTCCTGGTCGCCCTGGCGTTCGCGATCGCCGCGTCCGCCAACCTTCCGACCATCCTGCTCAGCCTCTTCTGGAAGCGGTTCAACACCACCGGGGCCCTCGCCGGCATCTACGGCGGCCTGGCCGGCGCGGTCGGTCTGGTCTTCTTCTCGCCGGTCGTGTCCGGCAAGGTGAACGCCGACGGCGACAGCCTGTCGCTGTTCCCCGCGGGCGTCGACTTCGCCTGGTTCCCGCTGGAGAACCCCGGCCTGGTCTCCATCCCCCTCGGCCTCGTGTGCGCCGTCGTCGGCACCCTGGTCTCCAAGGAGTCCGACCCGGACCGCTTCGCGGTGCTCCAGGTCCGTGCCCTCACCGGCGCGGGCGCGGAGGGCGCCGGCAACCACTGACCCCCGTCCGCGGCGGCCGGAGCTCTCCGGCCGCCTGAACCACCAGCGTCCCCCCACCCCAGATCGCCGGCCGCCCCGCCGGGACCGGACACCCCTCGTGTCCCGCAGTCCGGTCCCACGGGGCGGTCGCGCCGTGTCCACACCTTCTCCACCCCTTTCACTTCTTTCACTTCGCCGGTGGGTTCCGTTGGGACCCCGTTCCACTGTGGGGATTGACGACTTCACCTGGCGTGTTCATGCTGCGGAGCGTGCCCACATCAACCACCCTCGACGGCGAAACCCGAGGCGGGAGGCCTGCCCGGCCCCGGCCCGCGGTCCCGCCGGTTTCCCGCCGACGACGTGACGGACCCGGACGGACGGGACCCCGCCGGGACAATCTCCTCGCCTGGGTCTTCCTCGCCCCCTCCGTCACCGTCTTCGCTCTCTTCCTGCTCTATCCGCTCGGCAGAACCGTGTATCTGTCCATGCACGGCAACGACATCATCGGACGGCCTTCCCGCTTCGTCGGGCTGAGCCACTTTCAGGAGATGATGTCCGCCGATTTCGGCAAAGTGCTCCTCACCACCGCGCTGTTCACGGTCGGAGTGGTGGTGCCCGGAGTGATCGGCGCCCTCGCCGTGGTGCTCCTGCTGGAGTCGAAGGTGCGAGCCCAGCGGTTCTTCCGCAGCGCCTTCGCCCTGCCGTTCGCCTTCTCGGTGGCCAGCGCCTCGGTCATCTTCGCGGTCTTCTACAACCCGGCCAGCGGCGTACTCAACGGCATCCTTCACCACCTGGGAATGAGCCAGGTCGCCTGGCTCACCTCCCAGGAGATGGCGCTGCTGTCGATCTGCCTCACCACCGTCTGGATGAACCTGGGCTACGGAGTCCTGGTGCTGGCGGCCGGCGTCGGCGCGATCCCCCGGGAGGTGAACGAGGCCGCCCTGCTCGACGGTGCCACCGGCCCCCGGCGGGCCTGGTACATCACCGTTCCGCTGCTCGGCCCCCAGCTGTTCTTCCTGATCGTCATCTCCACGATCAACGCGCTGCAGGGCTTCGGCCAGATCCACATCCTCACCCAGGGCGGCCCGGTCGGCTCGACCACCACCCTGGTGTACTCGATCTACCAGCACGCCTTCGCCTACGGCACCAGCGACTTCGGCCGCGCCAGCGCGCAGGCCCTGGTCCTGCTGCTCATGGTGCTCCTCTGCACCGCGCTCCAGTTCGGCGTCATCGAGCGGAAGGTGCATTACTCATGAGGACGGCCCTGAGCCGGGTCATCGTCTACGGGGTGCTGCTGCTGGCCCTCGTCCCGGTGCTCTTCCCGGTCTACTACGTCTTCGCGGGCACCTTCATGCAGCCCCGCGAACTGTCCACGTTCCCACCGCAGCTGGTCCCCACCGGCTTCCACCTGGACAACATCCAGCGGGTCCTGGACGCGGTCCCCCTGATGCGGATGTACGGCAACTCGCTGGTCATGGCCGGAATCATCACGGCTGCTCAGCTGGCGACCTCGGTACTGGCCGCCTACGCCTTCGTCTTCCTCCGCTTCCGGGGCAGCGCCGTGATCTTCGCGCTCTTCCTGTCGACCCTGATGATCCCCGCCGAGGCCACCTTCATCCCCAACTACCTGACGCTGTCCGACTGGGGACTGAACAACACCTACGGCGGACTGGTGCTCCCCTTCCTGGCCTACGCCTTCGGCACCTTCCTGCTCCGGCAGAGCTTCCGGCAGTTCCCCGGCGAACTGCGGGACGCGGCAAGGATGGACGGCATGGGACACCTTCGGTTCCTCTGGACCATCCTGCTGCCGCTGAACAAGCCGGCGCTCAGCGCGGTCGGGGTCTACGTCTTCATCAGCTCCTGGAACATGTACTTCTGGCCGCTGATCATGACGCGCACCACCGACATGCAGACCCTGCAGATCGGCCTCAACAGCCTCAAGAACGCCGAGTCCGCCAACCCGGGACTCTGGCTCGCCGGGGCAGCTCTGTCGGTGCTGCCCACCCTCGCGCTGGTCCTCTTCGGACAGCGCTTCATCGTCCGCGGTCTCACCGCGGGCGCGGTCAAGTAGCACCGCGAACCCCCTGCGCCCCACGCACCCTCAGCAACAAGGACGGGATACCACGCAATGCGGATAACCAAGACATCCGGTCGCACGGCCCTGGTGGCCGGCGTCTCGGCACTGGCACTCACCCTCAGCGCCTGCGGCAGCGATGACGCCGGCGGAGCGGGCGGCCAGGACCTGAGCGCCCCCGGCCCCGAAGTGCTCGATGATCTCGACTCGGCCGTGGAAGTCGAGTTCTGGCACAGCATGGACAGCACCAACGGCCAGGTGCTCGACTCGCTCATCGACGAGTTCAACGCCGGCAACCCGGACCGGATCAAGGTCACCGGCTCGTTCCAGGGCGACTACGACACCACCCTCGCCCAGCACCGGGCCGCGATCCAGCAGGGCGACACCGCCAACCTGATCATGATCTACGACCTGGGCACCCAGTTCATGATCGACTCCGCGCAGACGGTGCCCGCCCAGTCCTTCGTCGACCGGGACGACTACGACCTGGACCCGCTCGAGGACGCCCTGCTGAACTACTTCACCGTCGACAGCGAGCTGCGTTCCTTCCCGTTCAACAACTCCACCCCGCTGATGTACATCAACCGGGACGCCTTCGAGGAGGCCGGCCTCGACCCGGACCAGCCGCCGAAGGACCTCGCGGAGATCCGCGAGCACGCCGAGGCCCTCACCGTCCGCGGCGCGGACGGGCAGATCGAGCAGTACGGCTTCGGGGCGCCGGTCTACGGCTGGTTCGTCGAGCAGTTCATGGCCCGCGCGGCGGTGCCCTACTGCGACAACGGGAACGGCCGCGAGGGACGTGCCGGGGAGGTGCTCTTCGACGACCGGAAGATCGTCGACATGGTCGAGTGGTGGCAGGGCATGATCGACGACGAGCTCGCGGTGCAGATCGGCCGCAGCACCGACGACGGCCAGGCGGCCTTCACCTCCGGCCGGGCCGCGATGACCCTGCAGTCCACCGGAAGCCTCGGCGGCTTCCTGGAGCAGTCCGACTTCGAGGTCGGCGCGGGCTATTTCCCGCTGATCGCCGCCGGTGACCCGGGTGGTTCGATCATCGGCGGCGCCTCCCTCTGGATCAACGGCGAGGGCCACAGCGAGCAGGAGGTCCGCGCCTCCTGGGAGTTCGTGCAGTTCCTGCTCACCGCCGAGTCGCAGTCGAAGTGGCACGCCGGCACCGGGTACCTCTCGGTGAACACCGAGGGCTACGACGGCGACGAGGCCAGGGAACGCGCCGAGCAGTACCCGCAGTTCTCGGTCGCCGCCGCACAGCTGGCCGACTCCGAGACCAACGTCAACACGGCCGGCTGCATGATGGGCGTCATGGCCGAGGCCCGGGTCGCCGCGGAGGAGGGCTGGGAGCAGGCACTGACCTCCAGCACCCCCGCCGAACAGGCGATGAGCGAGGCCACCCGGTCCGTCCAGCAGAAGATCGACGAGTACAACGCCTCGGTCGGCGACTGACCCACCCACGGGCCGTCACCGCCCGCCCCTTCGGTCCGCCGCCCGTCCGCCCGCCCAGCGGGCGGACGGGCGGCGGACCCTTCGCCGGTACCGGGCCGGTGCCGGTGCCGGGCCGGTTCCGGAGTCCGGAGGCCGCGCCGCGGTCATGCTTCCGCCCGTCCGGGCTCCTGCTCGCGGGCCGCCCGCGCCGCCCGGTCGATGCCCGAGTGCAGGTCCCGGGGGAACCACAGGCCGGCCGCGCCCACCAGCGCCACGGCCGCCGCGCCGGTCAGGACCGGGACGATGCCCACCCTGGCCGCCAGCGCACCGCCGGCCAGGGCACCGACCGGCAGGGTCGCGGTGAGCGCCGCTTGGAGAAACGCGTTGACCCGCCCCAGCAGACGGGTGGGCGTGACGAGCTGCCGTCCGGTGATCATGGCGATCATCCAGACGGTGGCCAGCAGGCCGAAGCACAGCTCGTAGAGCAACAGGACGGCGAAGGCCGGCCCCACCGAGGCAACCGGAAGCAGGAAGAGCGATGCCCCCGCCCCGACCGCGCACAACTGTGTGGTCCGGCCCATGCCGAGGACCCGGGTGACGGGGGTGGCCACCAGGACGCCCACTCCGGCGGCGACCGCGTACGCCGCGTAGACGGCGCCGAGCTGCCAGGCGGGCAGCCCGAGGTCGCGGCCGGCGTACAGGACGAACAGCGCGCCCGCCGCGCCCCCGCCCAGGTTGAGTCCCGCGGCGGCCAGGGCTTGCCGGCGCAGCAGTGTCTCGTGCCGCAGCACGTCGAGTCCCTCGCGCAGCGAGTCCATCTGGGACCGGGCGGACGGGCCGGTCCCCCCGGCCGGGGTGTTCAGCCGGGCGGGCAGCCCGAGGAAGAGCAGGACTGCCAGGGCGTAGGCGGCGCACTCCACGAGCAGCGCGGGGGCGGGCCCCGCCACCCCGATGAGCACACCGCCCAGGGCGGGGCCGCCGATCAGCCCGGCGGTCCTGGTGCCGGTCAGGACGGAGTTGGCCCGCATCAGCCGGCCCGGGCGGACCACCCGCGGCAGCGCCGACTGCAGGGCGACGGTCACGGTGGCGGTCAGGGCACCGGACAGGGCGGCCACGGCGAACAGTTGCGGCCAGCCGAAGCCGCCGACCGCCACGGTGAGCGGGACACTGCCGATGACGAGGACGTGGAGCGCGGTGAGGGCGGCGAGCAGCCTGCGCAGCCGGGCCCGGTCCACCAGCACGCCGATGAAGGGGCTGAGCAGGACCGCCGGCAGATAGGTGAGGGCCATGAGGGACGCGGCGCCCAGCGGGCCGGCGTCGAGGCGGGTGATCGCCAGCAGGGGCAGCGCCAGGGCGGTCACCGCCCGCCCCCCGGAACTCGTGGCCTGTTCGGCACAGAGCAGGAGGAAGGGGCGGTGTCTGCGGAGCGGGACCTCCGGACCGGCACCGTGCTCCGGGGCGTCGGGTGAGTCCCGGTGTGCGGGCGCGGGGGAGGAGGCGGAGGAAGGAGGCACGGTCGGAGACTGCACACCCGAGGGAGAAAGAATGCGCCTGGCCGCAATACCCGTCGGAACGGTCCCCGTGCACGGGGACACACGCCCGCTGCCCCCGGCCCTCCCGTCCCGGGGCGCGCAGATCGCGCAGCCCTGGCGAGGCCCGTGTCTCCTTCGCGGCGCAATCGTGTCGTCCGCGAGAGCTGACCGTGCCCTCGGCCAGCGCTTAATCTCGGAAGTATGCTGCAGCGTCTGCACCGCCGTCCGCCGTCCGCCGGTGAAACCGCCGCGGTGCTGACAGCTGCTCTGGACGTCGATGCCGCGCTGCGGGACGGGCTGCACGGCTCGGGCTCCGCGGCTGCCGCCCGCAGGCTGCGACGGCTGCTCCGGTGCGACACCGTGGTGCTCGCCGACCTGGACGGTCCGGTGGCGGTGGCCGGGCCGAGGCCCGCCGAGGACGAGCTGACCACGCTGCTGGCCCAGGCGTACGAGGACGGCACGCCCGCCCACCGTCCGCCCTGGTCCGCGGTGCCGCTGATCGTCGCCGGAGAGCTCACCGGGGCACTGATCGCCCGCGGTGCGGGGGAGGCGGAGCTGACCGTGACGGGCCGGCACGTCGCCCTGTCCCTGGACCACGCGGCGCTGCAGCGGGCCCGCAGCCGCATCGCACAGGCCGACCTCCGCACCCTGCGGGCGCAGATCTCGCCGCACTTTCTGCACAATGCCCTGGCGGTCATCGCCGCCCGCATCCGGGTGGATCCGGACCGGGCCCGGACACTGCTCAACGACTTCGCCGACTACCTGCGCTACAGCTTTTCCACGCAGGGTGACTACGCGACGGTCGCGGCCGAGCTCCAGGCCATCCAGACGTACCTCGAACTGCAGCGGGCACGGTTCGACGACCGGATGGAGCTCACCGTGCGGATGGCCCCGGAGATCCTGCCGGTCGCCCTGCCGTTCCTGGTGGTGCAGCCGATCGTGGAGAACGCCGTCCGGCACGGTCTGGAGCCGAAGCCGGGAAAGGGCAGCATCTCCGTTTCCGGCTACGGCGAGGGGCCGCTGTGCGTCATCGAGGTGGAGGATGACGGGGTGGGTATGGACCCCGCGCTGGCCAGGGCCCTGCTCGCCGGCAGGCCGTCGCGCGGACCCGGCCGGGCCACCCGCACGGACGGGAGCTCGGGGTCGGTGGGGCTCGCCAACGTCGACCGGCGGCTGCGCACCGTCTACGGCCCGGAGTACGGGCTGGTCATCGAGACAGCGCCAGGAAGCGGTACCAAGGTGGTCATCCGGGTGCCCCGGTTCATGCGAGGAGTCGTTGCCGAATGAGGTGCGCAAGCATGCGTGTGCTGGTGGTGGAGGACGAGACGTTCACCCGCGAGGAGCTCGCCGACATGCTGGCCGGACTGCCCGGCATCACCGAAGTGACCGCGGCGGACAGCGGCGAGTCCGCGGTCCGGCTGCTGGGCACCAAGAGCTACGACGCGGTCTTCCTGGACATCTCCATGCCCGGCCTCGACGGCATGGAGGTCGCCCGCATCCTGGGCATGCTGTCCGCGCCGCCGGCCATAGTCTTCGTCACGGCGTCGGAGAGCCATGCCGTCGAGGCGTTCGGCATAGGGGCCGCCGACTACCTGCTCAAGCCCATCCGCCCCGAGCGGCTGGCCGAAGCCGTCAGCCGGGTCCGCTCCCTGCACCGGTCCGGGCCGGAGCCGGAGGCCCAGCCCGTCGACGACCTCGCGGTGGTCCAGATCGAGACCGGGCGGCACACCGTCTTCGTGCACCGGGACGACATCCAGTTCGCCGAGGCGCACGGTGACTACGTCCGGCTGCACACCGCGGACGACGCCCATCTCATCCGGCTGCCGCTGTCCCATCTGGAGGAGGTGTGGGGGCCGGCCGGCTTCGTCCGGGCTCACCGCGGGTACCTGGTGGCCGTCCGCTGGGTCCGCGATCTGCGGGTCACCAGCTCCTCCGGTCTGCTCGCCAGTACCCCCGCCGGTGATGTGCCGGTCAGCCGGCGGCACGCCCGCACGCTGAAGGAGCGGCTGCTCAGCGCCGTCCGGAACGAAACGAGATGACCACGTGACCTCCGGCCGCCGGGTCCGTGTCACCAGTCCGCAGACCCGGATCGCGCTGTCCCGCAGGCACCGCCCGGCGCAGCATCTGCTGCCGCTGCCCGAACCGGGTGAGGACACGGACACCGTCGCAGGCCGGGCGGTCTTCGCGCGGCAGCGCCGGCTCGCGCTGCACACCCTGGGGCAGCTCGGGCTGCTGCTGTTCGGCCTCAGCGGGCTGCTCGCCGCCGCGCCGGCGCTGGGCCGGATCACCCTCGGCGGTGTCCCGGTCTCCTGGATGCTGCTGATGGCCGCCAGCTACCCGATGCTGCTGGTCATCGCCGTGCTGCACGTACGCCGGGCGGAGCGCATCGAGGACGGCGCGGAGCGGCCGGGATGACGGGGCTGCTCGCCATCGGCCTGCTGCTCTGCGCAAGCATGATCATCGGCCTGTACGGGGTCCGGGCAGCCCGCAGCACCCCTGACTTCCTGATCGCCTCGCACCGGGTGAAGCCGGGCTGGAACGCGATGGCCATCGCCGGCGAGTACATCTCGGCTGCCTCCGTGCTCGGGCTGGCCGGGCTGATGCTCAAGAACGGCATCGGCACGCTGTGGTACGCGGTCGGCTTCACCGCCGGCTACGTGGCGGTGGCCGCGCTGGTGGCCGGGCCGATGCGCCGCTCCGGCGCCTACACGGTGCCGGACTTCGCCGACTACCGGCTCGGCTCGCAGGCGATCCGCAAGCTCTGCGCCGTCATCGTGCTGGTCATCATGTGGCTCTATCTGGTCCCGCAGTTCAAGGGGGCCGGGGTGGTGCTGCAACTGGTCAGCGGGACGCCCTACTGGGTGGGCGTGGTGCTGGCCGGCCTGGTGGTGAGTGTGTCGATCGCGGCCGGCGGGATGCGCTCGGCCACCTATGTCCAGGCCTTCCACTACCTGGTGAAACTGCTGTTCATCGCGGTGCCCGCGGTGGTGCTGCTGCTCCGGGCCGGGGAGGGGGCCCGGACCGAGGCGCTGCGGGTGGACGTCACCGACTGGGGCCGCCCGCTGCTGGACCTGGACGGCTCCGGCCTGCCGCTGCTCGCCACCTGGTCGGTGCTGCTGGCCACCACGCTGGGCGCGGTCGGCCTGCCGCACGTGATCATGCGGTTCCACACCAGCCCCACGGCCCGGGTGGCCCGGCGGGTGGCGGTCGGGGTGATCGTGCTGCTGGGCGTCTTCTATCTGTTCCCGGCCGTCTACGGCCTGCTGGGCCGGGTGTTCACCCCGGAGTTGGCGAACACCGGCGACACCGACACCGTCGCCGTGGTGCTGCCGAGCCAGATCGTGCCGGGAACCTGGGGTGCGGTGCTGACCGCGCTGGTGGCGGCCGGGGCCTTCGCGGCGTTCCTGTCCACGTCCTCCGGGCTGCTGCTCGCCCTGGCGGGCGGGCTCTCGCACGACCTGTCCCGCACCGGCTCCTCGGGGGTGAACCGGTTGCGGCTGGCGGTGGCCGCCGGCGCGCTGGTGGCGGTGCTGCTGTCCCTTCCGGCCGAAGGCGTCGACATCAATGTGCTGGTGGGCTGGGCCTTCGCGGTCGCGGCCTCCACCTTCTGTCCTCTTCTCGTGCTGGGCATCTGGTGGCGAGGGCTGACGGTGACCGGAGCGGCGGCCGGGCTGGTGGCCGGCGTGTGCACCGCTACCGGGGC
Source organism: Streptomyces sp. ACA25 (assembly GCF_028200735.1). Lineage (GTDB taxonomy): Bacteria > Actinomycetota > Actinomycetes > Streptomycetales > Streptomycetaceae > Streptomyces. The sequence goes on along the minus strand of NZ_JAQKPV010000003.1, from coordinate 351,020 downwards.
GGCCCTGGCCTCGGTGGTGGCGAACCCGGGAACCGGATGGCTCGTGGTGATGCTGGCCCAGCCCGCGGCCTGGACCGTGCCACTGGCGTTCGCGGTCATGATGGGGGTCTCGCTGCTGGGCAGGCCACCGGAGTGGGCCGAACGGGCGGTGCTGCGGCTGCACCTGCCCGGTCAGCCGCAGTGAACCCGGCCGGCCGCGGCGCGCCTGTGCCGCACATGTGCCGCGGAACCGGCGGTGGTGGTGGCGGTGGCGGTGAGTAGCATCACAGGCCAAGGCTCGATTGGCGACGGCTGTGTCCGGTATGGCACACTGTCCAGGTTGCTCGGCTGTGCGTCGATGCTGCGCGTCTCCCGCCGGGAGGACCGGAAGCGAGTCCCACTGTATTCGTCGCCCCACTGTTCGCCCTGATCATGAGGGCAGGGGCGGAAGTACCGGGATCTTCCGGGAAGCGTGGGCGGGGCGTCAGCCAGGCACCCGGTGGAAGTCCACCCCCCTCAAAATGTTCCGAAACGTACTGGCCTCGGCTGGTCCGCTGTCAGGTTTTCCCTGCGGTGAAGTCCGGGGCAGAAGGCGACACGCCCGACCGCGTGGGTCGGAGCAGGGGCGGACGGAAGCGGGTTCCAGAGCGTTGACGAGAGACAGGACTACGAAGTAGCCATGGCGGGACAGAAGATCCGCATCCGGCTCAAGGCCTACGACCACGAGGTCATCGACAACTCGGCGAAGAAGATCGTCGAGACGGTGACGCGTACTGGTGCGTCGGTCGCGGGCCCGGTGCCGCTGCCCACTGAGAAGAACGTGTACTGCGTCATCAAGTCGCCGCACAAGTACAAGGACTCGCGCGAGCACTTCGAGATGCGTACCCACAAGCGTCTGATCGACATCCTCGACCCGACTCCCAAGACCGTTGACTCGCTGATGCGCCTGGACCTTCCGGCCGGCGTTGACATCGAGATCAAGCTCTGAGAGGCGCGGGGATCAAGATGGCTAAGCAGATCAAGGGAGTCCTGGGCGAGAAGCTCGGCATGACTCAGGTCTGGGACGAGAACAACCGCATCGTCCCGGTGACCGTCGTCAAGGCCGGGCCCTGTGTCGTGACCCAGGTGCGCACCAATGACAGGGACGGCTACGACGCCGTCCAGATCGCCTTCGGCGAGATCGACCCGCGCAAGGTGAACAAGCCCCTCAAGGGCCACTTCGCCAAGGCCGACGTCACCCCGCGCCGCCACCTGGTGGAGCTGCGGACCAACGACGCCGGTGAGTACACGCTCGGTCAGGAAGTCACTGCCGAGGTGTTCGAGTCCGGCCTCAAGGTCGACGTGACCGGCAAGACCAAGGGCAAGGGCACCGCCGGTGTCATGAAGCGCCATGGTTTCGCCGGTGGCAAGGCCTCCCACGGCGCCCACCGCGTGCACCGCAAGCCCGGTTCCATCGGTGGCTGCGCCACTCCGGGCCGCGTGTTCAAGGGCATGCGGATGGCCGGCCGGATGGGTAACGAGCGGGTCACCACCCAGAACCTGACCGTCCATGCCGTTGACGCGGAGAAGGGCCTGCTGCTCATCAAGGGCGCAGTCCCCGGTCCGAACGGCGGCCTCGTCCTGGTCCGTACCGCGGCCAAGGGGGCCTGAGGTAACGATGAGCACCATTGACATCCTTTCGCCGGCAGGCGACAAGGCCGGGACCGTCGAGCTCCCCGCGGAGATCTTCGACGTGCAGGTCAGCATTCCGCTGATCCACCAGGTCGTTGTCGCACAGCTGGCCGCTGCCCGTCAGGGCACGCACAAGACCAAGACCCGCGCCGAGGTCCGTGGCGGTGGCCGCAAGCCGTACCGCCAGAAGGGCACCGGCCGCGCCCGTCAGGGTTCGACCCGCGCGCCGCAGTTCGCCGGCGGTGGCGTCGTGCACGGCCCTGTGCCGCGCGACTACTCGCAGCGGACCCCCAAGAAGATGAAGGCCGCCGCCCTGCGCGGTGCCCTCTCCGACCGGGCGCGCCACGACCGCATCCACGTCGTTACCGGCGTGGTCGAGGGCGAGATCTCCACCAAGGTCGCCAAGACCCTGTTCGGCAGGATCAGCGAGCGCAAGAACGTGCTCCTGGTCGTCGAGCGGTCCGACGAGGCCGCGTGGCTCTCCGCCCGTAACCTGCCCCAGGTCCACATCCTGGACCCGGGACAGCTGAACACCTACGACGTACTCGTCTCCGACGACGTGGTCTTCACGAAGACCGCCTTCGACAGCTTCGTGGCCGGTCCGGCCGCGGCCGGGAAGGCCGTCGCCTCCGAGTCCGAGCTCGAAGGGAGCGACGCCTGATGAGCGAGGCAACTCCGATCACCGTCGAGGGCGTGACCAGCAAGACGTTCACGGACCCCCGTGACGTGCTGATCAAGCCGGTGGTCTCCGAGAAGAGCTACGCGCTGCTCGACGAGAACAAGTACACGTTCCTCGTCGACCCGCGGGCCAACAAGACCCAGATCAAGCAGGCCGTCGAGGCGATCTTCACGGTCAAGGTCACCGGGGTCAACACCATCAACCGGCAGGGCAAGCGCAAGCGGACCCGCACCGGTTACGGCAAGCGCGCAGACACCAAGCGCGCCATCGTGACCCTCGCCGAGGGCGACAGCATCGACATCTTCGGCGGCCCGGTCTCCTGACGGAGCCGAGTCGTCCGATATCGGACGAGGACTGAGAAATGGGAATCCGCAAGTACAAGCCGACGACCCCGGGCCGTCGTGGCTCCAGCGTCGCCGACTTCGTCGAGATCACGCGGTCCACGCCGGAGAAGTCGCTGGTCCGCCCGCTGCACAGCAAGGGCGGCCGTAACAACGCCGGTCGTGTGACCGCCCGACACCAGGGTGGTGGCCACAAGCGCGCCTACCGCGTGATCGACTTCCGTCGACACGACAAGGACGGCGTGCCGGCCAAGGTCGCGCACATCGAGTACGACCCCAACCGCACCGCGCGCATCGCGCTCCTGCACTACGTGGACGGTGAGAAGCGGTACATCATCGCTCCCGCCGGCCTGAAGCAGGGCGACCGCGTGGAGAACGGCCCCGGCTCGGACATCAAGCCGGGCAACAACCTTCCGCTCCGCCACATCCCGGTGGGTACGGTCATCCACGCCATCGAGCTGCGGCCCGGTGGCGGCGCGAAGTTCGCCCGCTCCGCGGGTGCCTCCGTGCAGCTGCTGGCGCGGGAGGGCACGATGGCCCACCTGCGTATGCCCTCCGGTGAGATCCGGCTGGTCGACTCCCGCTGCCGCGCCACTGTGGGCGAGGTCGGCAACGCCGAGCAGTCGAACATCAACTGGGGCAAGGCCGGCCGGATGCGCTGGAAGGGCGTCCGCCCGACCGTCCGCGGCGTGGTCATGAACCCCGTCGACCACCCCCACGGTGGTGGTGAGGGCAAGACTTCCGGTGGTCGCCACCCGGTCTCGCCCTGGGGCAAGAAGGAAGGACGTACGCGCTCGCCGAAGAAGGCCAGCAACAAGTACATCGTCCGCCGCCGCAAGACGAACAAGAAGCGCTAGGAGCGGGTTAGATGCCGCGCAGTCTCAAGAAGGGGCCCTTCGTCGACGACCACCTGACCAAGAAGGTGGACGTACAGAACGAGGCAGGCACCAAGAACGTCATCAAGACCTGGTCCCGGCGCTCGATGATCGTCCCGGACATGCTCGGGCACACGATCGCGGTGCATGACGGTCGGAAGCACGTCCCGGTGTTCGTCACCGAGTCGATGGTCGGCCACAAGCTCGGCGAGTTCGCGCCGACCCGCACCTTCCGTGGCCACGTGAAGGACGACCGCAAATCGCGGCGTCGCTGACCGGCGGGTGTGAAGACTATGACTGACACCGAAGGGACAACCATGGAAGCCAGGGCCCAGGCGCGGTACATCCGCGTCACGCCCATGAAGGCCCGCCGGGTGGTGGACCTCATCCGTGGCATGAGCGCCACGGAGGCTCAGGCGGTCCTGCGCTTCGCCCCGCAGGCCGCCAGCGTGCCGGTGGGCAAGGTGCTGGACAGCGCCATTGCCAACGCCGCGCACAACCACGACCACACCGACATCGACGGTCTCGTCATTTCCGAGGCATACGTCGACGAGGGCCCGACGCTCAAGCGGTTCCGGCCGCGCGCCCAGGGGCGTGCCTTCCGGATCCGCAAGCGGACCAGCCACATCACCGTGGTCGTCAGCAGCAAGGAAGGAACCCGGTAATGGGCCAGAAGGTAAACCCGCACGGGTTCCGGCTCGGCATCACCACCGACTTCAAGTCGCGTTGGTACGCCGACAAGCTGTACAAGGACTACGTCAAGGAAGACGTCGCGATCCGCCGCATGCTCACGCAGGGCATGGAGCGGGCCGGCATCTCCAAGGTGGAGATCGAGCGCACCCGTGACCGCGTTCGCGTCGACGTCCACACCGCCCGGCCGGGCATCGTCATCGGCCGCCGCGGCGCGGAGGCCGACCGGCTCCGGGGCAACCTGGAGAAGCTGACCGGGAAGCAGATCCAGTTCAACATCCTCGAGGTCAAGAACCCCGAGCTGGACGCGCAGCTGGTGGCCCAGGCCGTCGCTGAGCAGCTGTCCTCCCGCGTCTCCTTCCGCCGTGCGATGCGCAAGAGCATGCAGAGCACCATGAAGGCCGGCGCCAAGGGCATCAAGATCCAGTGCGGCGGCCGTCTCGGCGGTGCCGAGATGTCCCGCTCCGAGTTCTACCGCGAGGGCCGGGTTCCCCTGCACACCCTGCGCGCGAACGTGGACTACGGCTTCTTCGAGGCCAAGACCACCTTCGGCCGCATCGGTGTGAAGGTCTGGATCTACAAGGGCGACGTCAAGAACATCTCCGAGGTGCGCGCGGAGAACGCCGCTGCCCGGGCGGGCAACCGCCCGTCGCGTGGCGGTGCCGGCGCCGGTGGCGACCGCGCCCCGCGCGGCCGTGGCGAGCGCGGGGGCCGTGGCCGCAAGCCGCAGCAGGCCCCGGCCGCCGAGGCCAAGGCCGAGGCTCCGAAGGCCGAGTCCGCTCCGGCGGAGGCGTCCTCGGGTAACGCTGGAAAGGAAGGCTGACTCATGCTGATCCCGCGCAGGGTCAAGCACCGCAAGCAGCACCACCCGAAGCGCAAGGGCATGGCCAAGGGCGGCACCGAGGTTGCGTTCGGTGAGTACGGTATCCAGGCCGTCACCGCGGCTTATGTGACGAACCGGCAGATCGAGGCAGCTCGTATCTCCATGACCCGTCACATCAAGCGTGGCGGCAAGGTGTGGATCAACATCTACCCGGACCGTCCGCTGACCAAGAAGCCCGCCGAGACCCGCATGGGTTCCGGTAAGGGCTCGCCCGAGTGGTGGGTCGCGAACGTCAAGCCGGGACGGGTGATGTTCGAGCTGTCGTACCCCAACGAGAAGATTGCTCGTGAGGCGCTCATCCGCGCTGCTCACAAGCTTCCGATGAAGTGCCGGATCGTTCGGCGCGAGGCAGGTGAGTCGTGATGGCGGTCGGTACCAAGGTGACCGAGCTGCGGGAGCTGAACAACGAGGAACTCGTGGTGAAGCTGCGTGAGGCCAAGGAGGAGCTGTTTCGGCTCCGTTTCCAGGCCGCGACCGGACAGCTGGAGAACAACAGCCGGCTGAAGGCCGTCCGTAAGGACATCGCCCGCATCTACACCCTCATGCGTGAGCGCGAGCTCGGTATCGAGGCGGTGGAAAGCTCCTGATGAGCGAGAAGAAGATGACTGAGACGACTGAAGACATTGCCGCGCGCGGCCGGCGCAAGACCCGAGAGGGCCTCGTCGTCAGCGACAAGATGGACAAGACCGTCGTCGTCGCTGTCGAGGACCGTGTCAAGCACGCCCTCTACGGCAAGATCATCCGCCGTACCAACAAGCTCAAGGCTCACGACGAGCAGAACGCTGCGGGCATCGGTGACCGGGTTCTCCTGATGGAGACCCGTCCCCTGTCCGCGACCAAGCGCTGGCGCATCGTCGAGATCCTCGAGAAGGCCAAGTAATTCCTGAGTTCCCTCAGGACCAGTTCCGCCAGGCTCGGTGGGGCAGGGCCCCAGCAGGTCCGGACCCCACCGGGAACCGGCAGACGATCAGGAGACAGACGTGATCCAGCAGGAGTCGCGACTGCGTGTCGCCGACAACACTGGTGCGAAGGAAATCCTTTGCATCCGTGTTCTCGGCGGCTCCGGTCGCCGCTACGCGGGTATCGGCGACGTGATCGTTGCCACCGTCAAGGACGCGATCCCCGGTGGCAACGTGAAGAAGGGTGACGTCGTCAAGGCCGTCATCGTGCGTGCCGTCAAGGAGCGCCGTCGTCCCGACGGTTCCTACATCCGCTTCGACGAGAACGCCGCCGTCATTCTCAAGAACGACGGCGACCCCCGCGGTACCCGCATCTTCGGCCCGGTGGGCCGTGAACTGCGCGAGAAGAAGTTCATGAAGATCATCTCGCTCGCGCCGGAGGTGCTGTAACCGATGAAGATCAAGAAGGGCGACCTGGTCCAGGTCATCACCGGCAAGGACCGGGGCAAGCAGGGCAAGGTCATTGTGGCCTACCCCCGCGAGGACCGAGTCCTGGTCGAAGGCGTCAACCGGGTCAAGAAGCACACCAAGGCCGGCCAGACCGCTCGCGGTTCGCAGACCGGTGGCATCGTGACGACCGAGGCTCCGGTCCACGTGAGCAATGTCGCGCTCGTCGTGGAGAAGGACGGCCAGAAGGTCCCCACCCGTGTCGGCTACCGCTTCGACGAAGAGGGCAACAAGATCCGCGTTGCCAAGCGAACCGGTGAGGACATCTGATGACGACCGCTACGCCGACCCAGCCGCGTCTGAAGACGCGCTACCGCGAGGAGATCGCGGGCAAGCTGCGTGACCAGTTCCAGTACGAGAACATCATGCAGACCCCCGGTCTCACCAAGATCGTGGTCAACATGGGCGTGGGCGACGCAGCCCGCGACTCCAAGCTGATCGAGGGCGCCATCCGCGACCTCGCCACGATCACCGGCCAGAAGCCCGCCGTGACCAAGGCCCGGAAGTCGATCGCGCAGTTCAAGCTGCGCGAGGGCCAGCCGATCGGTGCCCACGTCACCCTGCGGGGCGACCGCATGTGGGAGTTCCTCGACCGCCTGCTGTCGCTCGCGCTGCCGCGCATCCGCGACTTCCGCGGGCTGTCGCCGAAGCAGTTCGACGGCCGGGGCAACTACACCTTCGGTCTGACCGAGCAGGTCATGTTCCACGAGATCGACCAGGACAAGCTCGACCGGGTCCGGGGCATGGACATCACCGTGGTGACCACGGCGACCAACGACGAGGAAGGCCGCGCCCTGCTGCGTCACCTCGGATTCCCGTTCAAGGAGGCGTGAGCCGTGGCGAAAAAGTCCCTGATTGCCAAGGCCAACCGCAAGCCCAAGTTCGCGGTGCGTGGCTACACGCGCTGCCAGCGTTGCGGCCGGCCCCACTCCGTCTACCGCAAGTTCGGCCTGTGCCGTGTGTGCCTTCGTGAGATGGCCCACCGCGGCGAGCTGCCGGGCGTGACCAAGAGCTCCTGGTAACCAGCCCCAACAGGCTGCCCAGGGCTCTCGGTAAGCAGATGGATGGCGGGCGGACCCGACCTGATCACCTAGAGTGGAAGGGTTGGGCGCCCGCCGCCCATGACCGTCTTACTACGCCGTAGGTCCCCGCACCGCACCCGTCCCGCTCTTCAGCGGGGAGAGGGATGGCGCAGACAGGAAACCCCGGCGAGAGAGGCCGAAGGCCATCACATGACCATGACCGATCCGATCGCAGACATGCTGACTCGTCTGCGAAACGCGAACTCGGCGTATCACGACTCCGTCGCGATGCCGCACAGCAAGATCAAGTCGCACATCGCGGAGATTCTCCAGCAGGAGGGCTACATCACCGGCTGGCGTACCGAGGACGCCGCGGTGGGCAGCAATCTCGTGCTCGAGCTGAAGTTCGGCCCGAACCGTGAGCGCTCGATCGCCGGCATCAAGCGGATTTCGAAGCCGGGCCTTCGGGTCTACGCAAAGTCCACCAACCTGCCGAAGGTGCTCGGCGGCCTGGGCGTGGCGATCATCTCCACGTCCTACGGTCTACTCACCGACAAGCAGGCGAACAAGAAGGGTGTGGGTGGGGAAGTCCTCGCCTACGTCTGGTAACGGAAGGGAACGGAGGAGAACAGCAATGTCGCGTATCGGCAAGCTCCCCATCCAGGTTCCCGCCGGTGTGGACGTCACCATCGATGGGCAGACAGTCGAGGTGAAGGGTCCCAAGGGGTCCCTGGCGCACACTGTCGCCACGCCCATCGCGGTCGCCAAGGGTGAGGACGGCGCGGTCGTCGTCACCCGTCCGAACGACGAGCGTCAGAACAGGGCCCTGCACGGCCTGTCCCGCACGCTGGTGGCGAACATGATCACTGGCGTGACCGAGGGATACCGCAAGAATCTCGAGATCAGCGGCGTGGGTTACCGCGTACTGGCGAAGGGCTCGAACCTCGAGTTCTCGCTGGGCTACAGCCACTCGATCGTGGTGGAGGCCCCCGAGGGGATTTCCTTCAAGGTCGAATCTCCGACCAAGCTGAGTGTCGAGGGTATCGACAAGCAGAAGGTCGGCGAGGTTGCCGCCAACATCCGCAAGCTGCGCAAGCCCGACCCGTACAAGGCCAAGGGCGTCAAGTACGCGGGCGAAGTCATCCGCCGCAAGGTCGGAAAGGCTGGTAAGTAAGCCATGGCATACGGTGTGAAGATTGCCAAGGGTGACGCCCGCAAGCGGACGGCCACCAAGCGCCGTCACATCCGCATCCGCAAGAAGGTCTCGGGTACCCCCGAGCGCCCGCGGCTGGTCGTGACGCGCTCCAACCGCCACATGGTGGCGCAGGTCGTCGATGACGTGCAGGGCCACACGCTGGCCTCCGCCTCGTCGCTCGACGCATCCATCCGCGGTGCCGAGGGCGACAAGAGCGCTCAGGCCAAGCAGGTCGGCGCACTGGTCGCCGAGCGTGCCAAGGCAGCCGGCATCGAAGCCGTCGTGTTCGACCGCGGCGGTAACAAATACGCAGGGCGGATTGCCGCTCTGGCTGACGCCGCCCGCGAGGCCGGGCTCAAGTTCTGAGCCGGTTCCGCACGCGCGGACGTAAACGAGAGAGGTAATTCCAATGGCTGGACCCCAGCGCCGCGGTGGCGGCGCCGGTGGCGACCGCCGGGACCGCAAGGGCCGGGACGGCGGCGCCGCCGCCGAGAAGACCGCGTACGTCGAACGAGTCGTCGCGATCAACCGTGTCGCCAAGGTTGTGAAGGGTGGTCGTCGCTTCAGCTTTACCGCGCTGGTCGTGGTGGGCGACGGTGACGGCACCGTGGGTGTCGGATATGGCAAGGCCAAGGAAGTTCCGGCCGCCATTGCCAAGGGTGTCGAGGAGGCCAAGAAGAACTTCTTCAAGGTCCCCAAGATCCAGGGCACCATTCCGCACCCCATCCAGGGTGAGAAGGCAGCCGGTGTCGTGCTGCTCAAGCCGGCTTCCCCCGGTACCGGTGTGATCGCCGGTGGTCCGGTGCGCGCCGTGCTGGAGTGCGCCGGTATCCACGACGTGCTGAGCAAGTCGCTCGGCTCGTCCAACCCGATCAACATCGTGCACGCCACGGTGGCCGCTCTGCAGGGGCTTCAGCGCCCCGAGGAGATCGCGGCCCGCCGCGGCCTGCCGCTGGAGGACGTGGCTCCCGCCGCTCTGCTGCGGGCGCGTGCCGGGGTGGGTGCGTAATGGCCCGCCTGAAGATCACGCAGAACAAGTCCTACATCGGCAGCAAGCAGAACCACCGCGACACGCTGCGCTCGCTCGGGCTGCGGCGCGTCAACGATGTGGTCGTCAAGGAGGACCGCCCCGAGATCCGCGGCATGGCCAACGCCGTGCGGCACCTCGTGTCGGTCGAGGAGGTCGACTGAGATGGCGGAGAACAAGCCGCTGAAGGTCCACAACCTCCGGCCCGCCCCGGGCGCCAAGACCGCCAAGACCCGGGTCGGCCGAGGTGAGGGTTCCAAGGGTAAGACCGCGGGTCGCGGCACCAAGGGCACCAAGGCCCGGTACCAGGTTCCCGCAGGCTTCGAGGGTGGTCAGCTGCCGCTGCACATGCGGCTGCCCAAGCTCAAGGGCTTCAAGAACCCCGCCCACAAGCAGTTCCAGGTGGTGAACCTGGAGAAGCTGGCCGCGCTGTACCCGTCCGGGGGCGAGGTCACGGTGGCCGATCTGGTCGCCAAGGGCGCCGTGCGCAAGAACGAGCTCGTGAAGGTGCTCGGTTCCGGTGAGATCACCGTGGCGCTGCAGGTGACGGTCGACGCCGTCTCCGGCTCCGCCAAGGAGAAGATCACCGCGGCCGGCGGCACCGTCACCGAGCTCCTCTGAGCCGGAAAATGCGTTACTGACCGGGGATGTCTGTTTACAGGCGTCCCCGGTCAGTCGTTCCGGTGGAGCACTGTCGCCGGTAAGGTGGCGTGCGTTGTTGACTTCCGCGGCTGCTCGGCCGACCGATCCGGCCGCGGTTCTTGACTTGCTCCATATCCGTTGACCTCAAGACCGTCACCTCTCGCGTGCGACGCGGGGGGCGCAGGAGGAATCGTGCTCACCGCGTTCGCCCGAGCGTTCCAGACGCCCGACCTGCGCAAGAAGCTGCTGTTCACGCTCGGCATCGTGGTGCTGTTCCGGTTCGGGGCGCACGTCCCGACTCCGGGTGTGAGCTATCAGAACGTCCAGTACTGCATGGAACAGATCCAGGACCGCGACGCCGGTCTCTTCGGTCTGGTCGACATGTTCAGTGGCGGCGCCCTGATGCAGTTGACCATCTTCGCGCTCGGGATCATGCCGTACATCACGGCGAGCATCATTCTGCAGCTGCTGGTCGTGGTGATCCCACGGCTCGAGGCCCTCAAGAAGGAGGGGCAGTCGGGGCAGGCGAAGATCACCCAGTACACCCGCTACCTGACGGTCGCTCTGGCCGTGCTGCAGGCCACCGGTCTGGTCGCCACCGCTCGCAGTGGCACCCTCTTCCCCGGGTGCACCGAGCCGATCATCCCCGATGACTCGATCTTCCCCACCCTGGTCATGATCATCACGCTGACCTCGGCCACCGCGCTGATCATGTGGCTGGGTGAGCTGATCACCGACCGCGGTATCGGCAACGGTATGTCCATGCTGATGTTCGTCTCCATCGCCGCCGGCTTCCCGACCGCTCTGATGCGGATCCAGGAGCAGGGCGACATGGCCGGCGGCTGGATCGAGTTCGGCGTGGTCGTCGTCTGCGGTCTCGCCATGGTCGGTCTGGTCGTCTTCGTGGAGCTCGCCCAGCGCCGTATCCCCGTGCAGTACGCGAAGCGGATGATCGGACGCCGCTCGTACGGCGGGACCTCGACCTACATCCCGCTGAAGGTCAACCAGGCGGGTGTGATCCCGGTCATCTTCGCGTCCTCGCTGCTGTACATCCCCGCCCTGCTGGTGACGTTCAGCAACTCCGACAGCGCCTGGTCGGACTGGGTCCAGCGGAACTTCACGCAGATGGACAGCCCGACCTACATCGTCAGCTACTTCCTGCTGATCGTTTTCTTCGCCTTCTTCTATGTGGCCATCACGTTCAACCCCGAGGACGTGGCCGAAAACATGAAGAAGTATGGTGGCTTCATTCCGGGCATCCGGGCAGGTCGGCCCACGGTCGAGTACCTGAGCTACGTGCTGAACCGCATCACGTGGCCGGGATCGATCTATCTGGGTCTGATCGCCCTGGTTCCCACTGTCGCTCTGATCCTCTTCAACGCGCAGGGGGAGTTCCCCTTCGGCGGTACCTCGATCCTCATCATCGTGGGCGTCGGTCTGGAGACAGTTCGGCAGATTGAGAGCCAGCTCCACCAGCGAAACTACGAAGGGTTCCTCCGCTGATGCGTATCGTCCTCGTCGGACCGCCAGGTGCGGGCAAGGGAACACAAGCCGCACTGCTCGCCGAGAATCTGGGTATTCCGCACATCTCCACCGGAGATCTGTTCCGGGCCAACATCGGCCAGGGCACCGAGCTGGGCCGCAAAGCGCAGGAGTACATGCGCGACGGCCGCCTGGTACCGGACGAGATCACCATCGGGATGGCCGCGGACCGGATGGCGCAGCCGGACGCCGAGGACGGGTTTCTGCTGGACGGCTTCCCGCGCAACATCGGCCAGGCGGAGGCCCTGGACGTCATGCTGCGGGAGACGGCCCGGCAGCTGGACGTGGTGCTCGACCTGGAGGCCCCCGAGGACGAGGTGGTGAAGCGCATCGCCGGACGGCGGATGTGCCGGGCGGACAGCAGCCACATCTTCCACACGGAGTACAGCAAGCCGAAGAACCCCGGTCGGTGCGACCACTGCGGCGCGGAGCTGTACCAGCGGGAGGACGACCGCGAGGAGACGGTGCGCAAGCGCCTGGAGGTCTACCACCAGGAGACCGAGCCGATCATCGACTACTACCGCAAGCAGGACCTGGTGGCGTCGGTCCCGGCTCTCGGTGCGGTCCCCGAGGTCACCCAGCGCGCGCTGGCGGCGCTGCCGCGGCGTGGCGCCTGACGGAGGTCCGGCAGCGGAACAACGTACGGCCGTGGTGTCCGCCCGGGCACCACGGCCGTACGCTTGTCTGCGTCCCCGGTACAGAGAAGGAATCCTCATGGTCGAGATCAAGACCCCCGAGCAGATTGCCACCATGCGCGCGGCAGGTCTTGTCGTCGCGGAGATGCACCGTGCCTGCGCCGCCGCCGCGGTGCCCGGAGCCACGACCAAGGACCTCGACGAGGTTGCCGCGAAGGTGCTTTCCGACCACGGGGCGACGCCGAATTTCCTCGGGTACGGCGGCTTTCCCGGCAACATCTGCACCTCGGTGAACGACGTCGTGGTGCACGGCATCCCCGACCGGGAGACCGTGCTCCGCGAGGGCGATCTGCTCTCGGTGGACGCGGGGGCCATCATCGACGGCTGGCACGGGGACGCGGCGCTCACCATCCTGGTGGGGGAGCAGCACGCCCCGGAGTCCGTGGAGCTCAGCAAGGTGACGGAGGCCTCCCTCTGGGCCGGTATCGCCGCGATGCGCAAGGGCAACCGGCTGCTGGACATCTCCCGGGCGATCGAGGGGTACCTACGGCGGCAGCGCCGGCTCGACGGGGGAAAGTACGGCATCGTCGAGGACTACGGTGGTCACGGCATCGGCAGCGAGATGCACATGGACCCGCACCTGCTGAACTACGTGGACCGCCGGCGGCTGGTCGGCCGGCACAATCCGAAGCTGGTGCCGGGGATGTGCCTGGCGATCGAGCCGATGGTGTCCCTGGGCACCGCGAAGACCCACGTGCTGGACGACGAGTGGACCGTCAAGACCGATGACGGGTCCCTGGCGGCGCACTGGGAGCACTCGGTCGCGCTCACCGAGGACGGCCCGCTGGTGCTGACCGCGCCGGACGGTGGCCGGGCCAGGCTTGCCGAGCTGGGTGTCTCCGCGGCCCCCGACCCGTTGGCCTGAGGGCCCTGGGGGCCGCAGGGCCGGGTACCGGGGGCCGGGGGCGGGGAAGCGCTCGTGGGCCCCGGGGCGATTAGGGATCTCCACCGCGGGGCATGTATAGCGGATTCGTCTTTCCGGAGAGGGTGCCGTAGACTGGTGCGTCGGTCCTGGTGCACTCCTGTGTCAGGGCTGTCCAGGTAGCCGATTCGGAAGGTGAAGCGCTCAAGCATGGCCAAAAAACAAGGGGCCATCGAGATCGAGGGCACCGTCGTCGAGTCTCTCCCGAACGCGATGTTCAAGGTGGAGCTCCAGAACGGGCACCAGGTCCTCGCGCACATCAGTGGCAAGATGCGGATGCACTACATCCGTATCCTCCCCGACGACCGGGTCGTGGTGGAGCTCTCTCCCTACGACCTGACCCGTGGGCGGATCGTCTACCGGTACAAGTAGATCGAGACCCGGAGAACCTCAGTCTGATGAAGGTCAAGCCGAGCGTCAAGAAGATCTGCGACAAGTGCAAGGTGATCCGGCGTCACGGCCGGGTCATGGTCATTTGCGACAACCTGCGCCACAAGCAGCGCCAGGGCTGACCGCAGACCGCCACGCACTACCGCAGCCACTTCGCGCGACGTACACAAAGAAATATGCAGACACCCGACCCCTCGCCCTGCGCGGGGACGACACCCTCGGCCGGAGGCCGGGGACCCGGCTCGTAACACTGCGGAGTCTTACGGGAACGGTGCTGCAGAAGACCTCCGAATACCCACCAGGAGCCGTACATGGCACGCGTCGTAGGCGTTGATCTCCCGCGCGAAAAGCGCATCGAGATCGCCCTCACCTACGTCTTCGGCATCGGGCGTACCCTTGCCAAGGAGACCCTCAGTTCCACTGGGGTCCACCCCGACACCCGCGTCCGCGATCTCGCCGAGGAAGACCTCGTCAAGATCCGTGAGTACGTGGAGAACCACATCAAGACCGAGGGTGACCTCCGTCGCGAGGTGCAGGCCGACATCCGCCGCAAGGTGGAGATCGGCAGCTACGCCGGCATCCGCCACCGCCGGGGTCTCCCGGTCCGCGGCCAGCGCACCAAGACCAACGCCCGCACCCGCAAGGGACCGCGTCGCGCGATCGCCGGCAAGAAGAAGCCGGGCAAGAAGTAGTCCGCACCGGACGCTGACAAGCGGTCCGCGTTGCAGGACCGACCACCTCCACGGGAGTAACCCATATGCCTCCGAAGGGCCGTACGGCGGGCGCCAAGAAGGTGCGCCGCAAGGAAAAGAAGAACATTGCGCACGGGCATGCTCACATCAAGAGCACGTTCAACAACACCATCGTCTCGATCACTGACCCGACCGGCAATGTGATCTCTTGGGCCTCGGCCGGCCATGTCGGCTTCAAGGGGTCCCGCAAGTCCACCCCCTACGCCGCCCAGATGGCCGCCGAGAGTGCCGGCCGTCGTGCGCAGGAGCACGGCATGCGCAAGGTGGACGTCTTCGTGAAGGGTCCCGGCTCCGGCCGCGAGACCGCGATCCGCTCGCTCCAGGCCACCGGCCTGGAGGTCGGCTCGATCCAGGACGTCACGCCGACCCCGCACAACGGCTGCCGCCCGCCCAAGCGCCGCCGCGTCTGATTCAGCTGAAGTAGGAGACAAGAAATAATGGCGCGTTACACCGGGGCCGACTGCAAGCGATGCCGTCGGGAGAAGCAGAAGCTCTTCCTCAAGGGGAGCAAGTGCGAGAGCGCGAAGTGCCCGATCGAGATCCGTCCTTACCCCCCGGGTGAGCACGGTCGCGGGCGCACCAAGGACAGCGAGTACCTGCTGCAGAAGCGTGAGAAGCAGAAGTGTGCCCGCATCTACGGTGTCCTTGAGAAGCAGTTCCGTGGGTACTACAACGAGGCGAACCGGCAGCAGGGCAAGACCGGCGAGAACCTGCTGCGGATCCTCGAGTCCCGCCTGGACAACGTGGTCTACCGGGCCGGCTTCGCCAAGTCCCGCGACCACGCCCGTCAGCTCGTGCGGCACGGTCACATCACGGTGAACGGACGCAAGACCGACATCCCGTCGGCCCGCGTCTCACCCAGTGACATCATCGAGGTCCGCGAGTCCTCCCGTAACCTGACCCCCTTCCAGGTGGCTCAGGCGGAGGCCGGCGACAAGACGGTTCCGGCCTGGCTGGAGTCCGTGCCCACCAAGCTGCGGGTCCTTGTCCACTCGCTGCCCGAGCGCCAGGTGATCGACACCCAGGTGCAGGAGCAGCTGATCGTCGAGCTCTACTCGAAGTAGGCAGAGACCGACAGTACGGGCGGAATCTCGCGTTGCCGGGGATTCCGCCCGTATCCTTGAAACACGTTGTCTGGTTTGGCATCAAATAGCGGGTGCCGAAGACTGGAGTCACTCACATGCTGATCGCTCAGCGTCCCTCCCTGACCGAAGAGGTCGTCGACGAGTTCCGCTCCCGGTTCGTGATCGAGCCGCTGGAGCCGGGTTTCGGCTACACCCTCGGAAACTCCCTGCGGCGCACGCTGCTCTCCTCGATCCCCGGTGCGGCCGTGACCAGCATCCGGGTCGACGGAGTGCTGCACGAGTTCACCACCGTGCCGGGCGTCAAGGAGGACGTCACCGACCTCATCCTCAACATCAAGCAGCTGGTCGTCTCCTCGGAGCACGACGAGCCCGTCGTGATGTACCTGCGCAAGCAGGGCCCGGGCCTGGTCACCGCCGCTGACATCGCCCCGCCGGCCGGTGTCGAGGTGCACAACCCCGACCTGGTCCTGGCGTCCCTCAACGCCAAGGGCAAGCTGGAGATGGAGCTGACCGTCGAGCGCGGTCGCGGCTACGTCTCCGCCGTCCAGAACAAGGCCGCGGGCCAGGAGATCGGCCGGATCCCGGTCGACTCCATCTACAGCCCGGTACTGAAGGTCACCTACAAGGTCGAGGCGACCCGAGTCGAGCAGCGGACCGACTTCGACAAGCTGATCGTCGATGTCGAGACCAAGGAGTCGATGCGGCCGCGCGACTCCATGGCGTCCGCCGGCAAGACCCTGGTCGAGCTGTTCGGCCTGGCCCGTGAGCTCAACATCGACGCCGAGGGCATCGACATGGGCCCCTCGCCCACCGACGCCGCGCTCGCCGCCGACCTCGCGCTGCCGATCGAGGAGCTGGAGCTCACGGTCCGCTCCTACAACTGCCTCAAGCGTGAGGGCATCCACTCGGTGGGTGAACTCGTCGCCCGTTCCGAGGCCGATCTGCTCGACATCCGCAACTTCGGTGCGAAGTCGATCGACGAGGTCAAGGCCAAGCTGGCCGGCATGGGCCTGGCCCTGAAGGACAGCCCTCCCGGATTCGACCCGACCACCGCGGCGGACGCCTTCGGCGCGGACGACGAGGGCGACACCGGGTTCGTGGAGACCGAGCAGTACTGAGCACGGTCCCGCACACCGCACCGCACGTGTCCGGGGGCCCGCACACCGGGCCCCCGGATCTCCGGCGGGCAGCAGCCCGCCGGCATGCTGACATCGGTACCTGACACGGCCGGTGCAGAGAAGAGGAGAGACCCCCGATGCCCCAGCCCACGAAGGGCCGCCGTCTCGGCGGAGGCCCGGCGCACCAGCGACTCATGCTGGCGAACCTGGCCACCGCGCTGTTCGAGCACGGCCGCATCACCACCACCGAGGCCAAGGCCCGGCGCCTGCGCCCGGTGGCCGAGCGTCTGATCACCAAGGCCAAGAAGGGCGACCTGCACAACCGTCGCCAGGTCATGCAGACCATCCGCGACAAGAGTGTCGTGCACACCCTGTTCACGGAGATCGGTCCGCAGTTCGCGAACCGTCCCGGCGGGTACCTCCGCATCACCAAGATCGGCCCGCGTCGTGGCGACAACGCCCCGATGGCGGTCATCGAGCTGGTGGAGGCCCTCACCGTGCAGCAGGAGGCGGTCGGCGAGGCCGAGGCCGCCACGAAGCGCTCCGTCAAGGAGAGCGCCGCGCCGGCTCCGTCCGACGCGGTCGCCAACGCTGACGTGAGCAAGGACACCGCTCCCGCGGAGAAGGCCGAGAGCAAGGCCGATTCCGAGGGCAAGGCCGACGAGGCCGAGGGCACGACCGAGGACGAGGGCAAGAAGGACGCCTGACACGTGTCCCCGTGACGCGTGCCCCGAGTCCGCAACGCCGGGCCTGTTCCCCTGTGCGGGGAGCAGGCCCGGCGGCGTTCGAAAGGATCATCCGGTGACCACCGAGCCTCTCCAGGACACCACCCTGCCCGGGACCGCCCCCGCGGCGCCCCCTCCCGTCCGGGTGCGGCTGGACCTCTCCTACGACGGGTCCGGGTTCTCCGGCTGGGCAAAGCAGCGCGGCGGGCAGCGGACCGTCCAGCAGGAGCTGGAGGAGGCGCTGCGCATCGTGACCCGGTCCGGACAGCACGCCGAGCTGACCGTCGCGGGCCGCACCGACGCGGGAGTGCATGCCCGGGGACAGGTCGCGCACGTGGACCTGCCGGCCGAGGTGTGGGCGCAACAGCACGACAAGCTGCTGCGCCGGCTCGCCGGACGGCTGCCGCAGGACATCCGGGTGTGGCGGGCGGCCGAGGCGCCGCCGCATTTCGACGCCCGGTTCTCCGCGATCTGGCGCCGCTACGCGTACCGGGTCAGTGATCACCCCGGCGGTGTCGACCCGCTGCAGCGCGGGCACGTGCTGTGGCACAACTGGCCGCTGGACGTGGACGCGATGAACGCGGCAGCCGAGCGCCTGCTCGGCGAGCACGACTTCGCCGCCTTCTGCAAGAAGCGGGACGGCGCGACGACCATCCGCACCCTGCAGACCCTGCGCTGGGTGCGCCGCCGGGACGGTGTGCTGGAGGCCGAGGTGCAGGCCGACGCCTTCTGCCACAACATGGTGCGGGCGCTGGTCGGCGCACTGCTCTTCGTGGGGGACGGGCACCGCCCGCCCGCGTGGGCCGGCCAGGTGCTGGCCGCCCGGGTCCGGGACTCCGCGGTGCACGTGGTGCGCCCGCACGGCCTGACCCTGGAAGAGGTCGGCTACCCGGCGGACGAGCAGCTGGCCTCCAGGAACGCGGCGTCCCGCAACCGGCGCACACTGCCCGCCCCGGCCGGCTGCTGCTGAGCCGCGCCCGGCGGCCCCGGACACCGGGCACGGGGAGCCGTGCCCGGCCGGGAGATCCCCTGGCAGCGCTCAGTCGGTGCCGCGGCGTTCCTCCACCAGCGCGCTCGCCGAGGCGGATGCCTGGGCCTCGCCACGCTGCACGATGCGGGCGTAGGCGTGGTCGTTGCCGTCCCGGGCCGCCTGCTGGGCCGGAGTGCCGTCCCCGCTGTCCGGTGTGTTGTCGCTGTTCCCGGCGAGGGTGAAGTAGGCGTAGCGGCCGGCCTGGTTCGAGGTGGTCCGGCAGCCGCCGCGGTCGCAGAAGGCCGGAACACCCTCGCCGGTCAGGGGGCGGACGTGCGGGGTGGCGGCTGCCTTGGCCGCCGCCGCGTCCTCCACGGTGCCGAACTGGCCCACGCCGACGGTGACGGCCACCCCGTCCGCCACGTAGGTGGCGCGCAGGAAAGCGGCGCAGCCGTGCTCACCGAGAACCGCGGCCAGGTTCTCGGTCACCGCGAGAGAGCAGTCCTCGGCGGCATGCGTGGTGACTCTGGTGTACTCCCGGCCGTCCACGGTCATCGTGTCACCGGCGAAGAACTCCTCCGGGGTGAACGGGGCGGTGTCCTTGTCGGCGTCCGACACGAATTCGTGCGGCTTGGGCAGCGGCGGCAGGCTGGTCTCCGCGAACGTGGGCTCCGCCCCGGCGGCGTCCGTGGGCACGTCCGTCTCCGCGGGCGCCGAGACGGACGGCCCGCCGGCGGCGCCGTCGTCCCCGCCACCGCTCTGATGAACGATGGCGAGCGCGACCAGGGTCCCCACCGCGAGCGCGGCCACGGCCCCACCACCGATCACCAGGCGGCGCCGGCGGGCCCGCGTGCGGTCCGCCTCGGCGGCCAGCGCGCTCCAGTCCGGTGTCTGCGGCGAATCCCACTGCGAACCCCCGGAACCCCCCGGGAGTCCCCCCTGCCCGTAGCTCATGCGTCGCATCCTAATGCCGTGTCAGCCAGGGCCTGCCTCGGTGCGGGTACCCCCGACCGGCACGGCAGCGGTGCCGGCCCGCAGGAGCACGCCGTGGCAGCAGCTCAACCCTGCCTCCGCGATGAGCCCGGGGTCTCCTTCCGGGTCACTCCACGGCGGCGGGGTAATGCACCTCGTGAACGCGCTCCGGGATGCTGCGCGGTATGACGAGCCCGGTCTCGTAGGCGAAGACCACGGCTTGGGCACGGCTCTTCAGGGCGAGTTTGGTCATGGCGCGGTTGAGGTGGGATTTCACGGTGGTCTCGCTGATGACCAAGTGCTCGGCCATGTCCGCGTTGGAGAGCCCGCGGGCGGTGAGCTGGAGTATTTCGCGTTCGCGCGTGGTGAGGGCCTCGAGTTTGCCGGGGAGGCACGAGGTGAGGTCCGCCTGCGCGACGTAGTGGTCGACCAGGCGCTGGGAGACGCTCGGGGTGAAGTACATGTCTCCGTGAGCCACCGCCTGGATCGCCGCCGTGAGGCGTTCCGGGTCGCCGTTCTTGAGCAGGAAGCCGGAGGCACCGGCCCGCAGGGAGGCATGGACGTACCGGTCGAGGTCGAACCCGGTGAGGATCAGCACGCGAGGTAAGGGGGAGGTGTGGTGGGCCAGAATCCGTTCGGTGGCGGTGATGCCGTCCATGCCCGGCATGCGGATGTCCATCAGCACCACATCGGGGCGGAGGCGGGCTGCCCGGGCCACTCCCTCCTCGCCGAAGGACGCTTCACCGATGACGTGCATACCGGGGGTGGATTCGATCAGTGCTCTGACGCCGGCACGCACCAGGTGCTGATCGTCGACGACGAGCACCTTGATCGAACCGGGATCCGATGCGGCTGATGACACAACTGACGTGCTGGGGTGCATGAAGAGGCCCTTCCTCGGTGACAGTGCGCACACCAGGCCTCACGCCCCAAGGCCCGTCTCCCCTGCGCAGAGTAGCGCACCGGTGACCCCCTGAAATCGAACATTCGTAGGAGGTGGTGCCACTGCGGAAGTTGGAGTCACCGCCTCGGCGTCCACCGCACGCGGAGAAGAAGTGCCCACGCCCGCAGGATGCCGGGGGCATGTGCCGTACGTAGTGTCCTCGCCACGAGCAGTTGCATCGGAGGTGGCGATGGACGAGCACAGCCTGATCACCCTGGACCAGGCCGAGAAGCTGGAGGTCGGCGAGGTCCATGACCTGTACCGCCGGTACGTGAGCAGAAGTCAAGTACGGCTCATGACCTCGTTCGGGTTCGGCCACGAGCTCGCCGACCGGGCAGAGGGCGCGTACATCCACACCCGGGACGGCCGGAAGATCCTGGACTTCACCGGCGGCGTCGGGGTCCTCAATCACGGGCACAACCATCCGCGGATCCTGGCCGCCCGGCAGCGGTTCCAGGAGGCCGGCCGGATGGAGGTGCACAAGACCTTCTTCTCCCCCTACCTGGCGGCGCTCGGACACAACCTGGCACAGGTGCTTCCAGGGGACCTGCGCATGTCCTTCCTGCCCAACTCCGGGGCGGAGGCGGTGGAAGGGGCGGTGAAGCTCGCGCACAAGTACCACAGGGGCAGACGTACGCGGATTCTGCGTTCGGACATCGGGTTCCACGGCAAGCTGCTGGGCTCGGGAGGGCTCACCGGCGGCGCCCAGAGCCACTTCCCCTTCCCCACGATCCCGGGCATCTCCACGTTCACGTACGGGGATCTCGATTCCGTACGTGAGGCGGTCGACGCGGCCCGCCGCCCCGACGGGCGCTGCGACGTGTATGCCCTCCTCATCGAACCGTTCAGCGCCTCCACGATGAACCGGTGCTCCGAGGAGTTCCTGCGCGGGCTGAGAGAGCTGTGCTCCGCCGAGGACATCGTGCTGGTCTTCGACGAGATCTACACCGGGTGGGGCAAGACAGGCTCGATGTTCTCCTTCATGAGCCTCCCCGGCCTGATACCGGACATCGTGACCACCTCAAAGTCGTTCGGCGGGGGAAAGTCATCGATCTCCGCGTTCGTCGCCCGTGAGCGCGTGTTCGACAAGGCGTACGGCAACATGACCGACGCGCTGCTGCAGAGCACCAGCACCACCTACTACGGGTTCGGCGAGGAGACGGCCACCGCTCTCGAGGCGGTCGCGATAGCCGTGGAGGACGACTATCCGGGGCGGGCCCGGGCCATCGAGCGCGTCCTGCGCCCCGGCCTCGACCGGATCCGCAAGACCTACCCGGATCAGGTGGCCGAGGTGCGCGGGGCCGGAGCGCTCTTCGGCGTCTTCCTGACAGGTGGCCCAGCGGCCCTCGACGTCCTCGCCAAACTGCCCGGATCCGGCCCTGCCAAGGACCCCTTGCTACGGACGAAGGTGGTCACGGCGGCGGTCATCGACCGGCTGTACCGCAAGCACGGCATCTATGCCTACTACACACTCAACGGGCGCAGCCCTCTGGTCGTCAGCCCGCCGCTGGTCACCGAACTCGCCGACGTGGAACGGTTCCTCGAAGCCCTGGACGCCACCCTTGCCGAGGGGATGACACGGCTGCTGACCAGATTCGTCCGCGAGAGGGTGAGCTCGCTGTGGTGAACCACCCCCTTCCCCGCCGGGTGGCCGTGACCGGCGCGGCCGGCGTGCTGGGTTCCCATGTGGCCGGCCGGCTGCGGGCCGCCGGCTGCGAGGTGCAGGCGATGGACCTCCGCCCGGTGCAGGCCGGCCCCGGGCTGACTCCGTTCACGGGAGACATCCGGGACCTCCACGCCGTCACCGAGGCAGTGACCGGTGCGGAGGCACTGGTCCACTGCGCCTCCGCGCTCCCCAGCTACCCGGAGCAGCAGATCCGCTCGGTGGTGGTGGACGGCACCGCCACCGTACTGCGCGCCGCCCGGGCTGCCGGGGTATCCCGGGTCGTGCACATCTCGTCCACGGCCGTCTACGGGCTGCCGCGCGAGGTACCCACGCCTGAGGACCACCCCCATGAACCGGTCGACACCTACAGCGCGGCCAAGGCGGAAGCGGAGACAGTCGTCGCCTCCTGGCGGGACAGCGGCCTCTGCCTGCCCGTACTCCGGCCCAAGACCTTCCTCGGCCCCGGACGCCTGGGCCTGTTCGACATGCTGTTCCAGTGGGCTGAGGAAGGCCGCCACTTTCCCGTCATCGGCCGTGGCGACGTGCGCATCCAGATGCTCGCTCTGGACGACCTCGTCGACGCCGTGGCCACCGTGCTGCGGGCACCGGCTGAAGTGGCGAACGACACCTACAACATCGGCGCCGCCGAGTTCGGAACGTTGCGTGAGGATTTCCAGAGCGTGCTGGACGCCGCCGGGCACGGCAGGCGCATCGTCTCCGTCCCGGCCGGTCCTGCCGTAGCCGTGCTGCACGCCCTGCAACGGACGCGGCTGTCCCCGGTCTACGGGCGGCTCGTGTCCAAGCTGCGCAACCACTCGTACGTCTCCCTCGACAAGGCCCGCGAGCGGCTGGGATTCACCCCGAAGCTGTCCAACCAGGACGCGATTCTCCGGACGTACGCCTGGTGGCGTGCCCACCGCGGGGAGAGCACCGCCCGGGGCGCCGAGCGCACCAGCAACGAGCCCTGGAAGCAGGGCGCGCTCGGCATGGCCAAGGTCTTCTTCTGATGCGTGGGCATCCGAGATGCTGCCGCCCAGCCGAACGGAGCCGAACCGCATGACCGCGCTGGACCTCACGACGCCGACCACGTCCCCTTCCCGGGCACCCGCGCCCCCACTGCTGCGCCACACCCGCCCCCGTGACCTGATCGCCCTTTCCCGCCCCTACCAGTGGGCCAAGAACCTGCTGGTCGTCCCCGCTCCCCTGCTGCACTCAGCGGCCTGGACCGGCACCGGACTGACGAGTCTGGCGCACGCGCTGCTGGTCTTCACCGTCGCGTCCGTCCTGGTCTACGTCGGGAACGACATCGCCGACCGGCATCGTGACACGCACCATCCGGTGAAGCGGCACCGGCCCCTGGCCGCGGGACGGCTGCCGGTCGCCGCGGCCGTGGTGTACGGCGTCCTCCTGGCCGTCGTCCTGACCGTCTGTCTCGTACTCCTCGCCCCCGCTCTGGCCTGGCCCGTCGGCGCCTACCTCGCCCTCAACGCTGCCTACAGC
This sequence comes from Streptomyces sp. ACA25, assembly GCF_028200735.1. Classification (GTDB taxonomy): domain Bacteria; phylum Actinomycetota; class Actinomycetes; order Streptomycetales; family Streptomycetaceae; genus Streptomyces. The sequence goes on along the minus strand of NZ_JAQKPV010000003.1, from coordinate 327,330 downwards.
TGCGGGGTGAAGAACGTGCCCGTGCTGGAAGTCTTCGTCGTCGCGGCCGGCTTCAACCTGCGGGTGCTGGCCGGCTACCTCGCGGTGGGGCTGGCCCCGCCGGGATGGCTCCTGGCGTGCGTGTTCCCGCTGTGCCTCCTCCTTGTTCTCGGGAAGAGACGCCGAGAGCTGGACCAGGCCGGCCCGCGGCACCGGTCGGCCCTGCGCGGATACACCGTCACCTTCCTGGACCAGGCGATCGTGCTGAGCGCCGGACTCGCGGCCGTCACCTTTCTCATCTTCCTCAGCCAGGACCTGGGACGTGACTTCCATCTGGCCGCCGTCTTCCTCATCCCCCTGGTCCTCCTGGGACTCTTCCGGTACCTGTGGGCCGTCACGGTCAAGGGAGGTGGAGCGGACCCCGTCAGGATGCTGCTCCGCGACCGGTTCCTGGCCATCGACGCTCTGCTCTGCGCGGTGGTACTGGCCTGGACGAAGATCGCGGCGGCCTCGTCCCTCCCGGGTTTGCTCCACTTCCTCCCCGGAGCCCGGTCATGACGGACCCGGGTTCCGGACCCCGCACGGAAGCAGCGCCATCCGCCGTTCCTCCTCCCACCGGGCGGTGGTGTCTCGGCACCCGGCTGCTGGTGGGCGCGACAGTGGGCTGGATCGCCTTCCTGACCGCCCACGTGCTGCTGAGCGGGAGATGGTGGCCATGGCTGGTCCCCGAGGCTCTGCCGCCGCTCACCCTGCTCCTCGTCCCGCTTCTTCTTCTGGCGCTGGTGCCGCTCGCCCGCCCGGTGCGCCGCCGGCTGGCTCCGGTCCTGGTCCTCGCCCTGCTGGCCGGCATCCCCCTGGCCGGCCTGACAGGCGGGGCGCTGCCGACCGGACAGGTGTCACCGGGGGACCTGAAGGTGTTCGTCTGGAACACCTACTACTGGGGCACGGACGACGACCCCGACGACTTCTACGCCTACCTGCGGTCGCAGCGGGCGGACGTGTACCTGCTCCAGGAGTACCTCCACTGGCAGGCCGACGGACCGGTCCGCATCGACGACACGGAGCGGCTGCGCCGCGAGTTCCCCGGCTACCGCCTCGTCGTCGAAGGGGAGCTGATCACCCTGACCCGGATGCCGGTCGTCGCCACCCACGCACGCCCCACCGGCGGGTCGGGCACGGACTGGTACACCCGGGGCAAGAAGGCGCAGCGTACCGACATCGCGTACGGCGGGCAGACCCTGTCGCTCTACAACGTGCACATGCAGGTGCCCTACCGGGCCGACCGCACCCCGTTCTCCGCGGACTTCCACCGCTTCATGCGTGACCAGCACGCCCTGCGGCGGGCCGAACTGGAAGCCCTGCGCGCGGACCTGGCGGCCAACCCCCATCCGGCACTCGTCGCAGGCGACTTCAACACACCGTGGGTGCACGGCGTGGTGCGGCTGGGCCCCGGCCTGCACCGCCAGGACCCGGACACCGGACTCGCGCCGCCGCTGACCTGGCCGGTGGCCAAGTACGGGCTGCCCCGCGTGTGGCGGCTGGACTGGGTGTTCACGACCGCCGACGTGTCGGTGACCTCCCACCGCCTGGTCGGCGCCGAGGGACTCTCCGACCACCTCGCCATGGAACTGCGTATCTCCGTCGAGCCCTAGCCCATCAGCCGAGAGGAACAGCAGCCTTGCGCACCACCGACACCGACACCTTTGACGTCACCGTTGTGCTGGACTACTACGCCCCCTACGTCAGCGGCCTCACCGAGGCCGCCCGCCTCACCGCTGAAGGCCTCGCCGCACGCGGCTGGAGAGTGGCCGTGGCATGCGCCAGGCATGACCCGGCACTGCCCGCCCGGGAGGAGATGAACGGCGTCCACGTCTTCCGCGCACCGGTGCTCGCCCGTGTCAGCCGCGGATTCCTCGCCCCGGCCCTGCCCTGGTTGGTCTCCCGGCTCGCCGCCAGATCCGCACTGCTGCACCTGCACCAGCCGATGCCGGAGGCGGCGTTCGTCGCCGCCCTGCGCTCCCGGGCGAAACTGGTGACGACCTATCACATCGACGCGTTCCTGCCCGACGGCGCGGTCAACCGGCTCGGCATGCGGCTGGCCGACCGGATCGCCCGCGCGGCTGTCCGCCGAGCCGACCTGGTCATCGTCAACAGCGAGGACCAGGCTCGCGGCTCCCGGATCTGGCCCAGCATCAGCCGGCGTCCCCTGCGGGCGATCTCCTCACCCTGCGTGGACCGCAACGGCGGCACCCCCGCCCTCAGGGAGGACCGAGGACTGCACGTGGGCTTCATGGGGCGGATCACGGAGGACAAGGGGATCGAGTACCTGATCCGGGCCTTCCGGCAGATCGAGGACCCCGCGGCCCGCTTGCTCATCGCCGGGGACCACCTTCAGGTCGCGGGCGGCAGCAACATGGCACAGCTCCGCACCGAGGCGGGCGACGACCGGCGCATCCGGTTCCTGGGACTGCTGCGCGGGGACGCCATCCGCGACTTCTACGCTTCCCTCGACGTGTTCGCGCTGCCCTCGATCTCCGAGTCGTTCGGCATCGTCCAGGTCGAGGCAATGATGACCGGTGTCCCCTCGGTGACCACCGATCTGCCCGGGTCCCGGATACCCGTCCAGATGACGGGTTTCGGCAGGCGCGTCCCCGCGAGGGACCCGCAGGCGCTGCGGAACGCCCTTCTCGAAGTGTCCCGGATGACGGACGAGGAACGCCGCGCAGGGCAGCGCAGGACGGTCGAGCTCTTCGGCGGTGACGCCTTCCTGAACGACCACGAGGAGGCATTCCGGGCCCTGATCGACCGCCGGGACGAGCTCGTCGCATGAGCAAAGCCCACCGCGGCGCGCCCCCGCCCCGCCACGTCGTCGTCATCTGCCACCAGTACCCGCCGTGGTCCCTCGGAGGGCTCGCCGAGTACGCCGAACGCTTCCTGCACCGCACCCGCCGCGAGCACCCGGACGTCCGCCTGACCCTGCACACCATGAACTGTCCCGGCGGGCTCCCGTCCCGGGAGCAGGCGGACGGACTGACCATCAGGCGGCCACGCATGCCGCGTTGGCTCACGTCGCGGATCGTGTCCCCCAGAAACCACCTCGCGCCCGCAGGGCGTGCCGCCTTTGCCCTTGCCCTGCTGCACTTCAATCTGGCCACTCTGTTCGCGCTGCTGCGCGTGCGCCGCCGGGGCCTCGTGGTCGCGGTCCACGACTGGCAGAGCGCCCCCGCGGGCATTGCCGCCGCCCTCCTGCGACTTCCGGTGATATACCACGTGCACAACACCGAGGCGACCATGACTCCCGAGCCGGACATGACGGATCCGTTCGGACTCATCAAGTTCAACCAGCGGCTGCTGAGCCGGCTGGCGACCCGCGTCGTCGTCCCCACCCCCGAAATGAAACAGCTGGTCGGCGCACACGGGTGGCAGACCCACCGGGTCAGCGTCATACCCCATGGGTGCGAGTCCCTCGCTCCCACCGACCGCACGGGCCCGGACGGCACCACGCAGGCGGCCCGCGCGGCGGCGAGAAAGGAACTCCTCGCCGGGTCCGGCCTCGGTCCCGACGCCCGGATCCTGGTCTTCGCCGGCCGGCTGAGCCCGGTGAAGGGCATCCACACGCTCCTGCGCGCCCTGCCGGAGATCGCCCGCCGGCACCCGCGGGTCCACCTGTTCGTCCTCGGTGTGGGACTGGCCGGAACGGACCAGGGCGCCGCCGTGGACCGGCTCGTCGCCGAACTCGGCCTTCAGCGCCGGACGCACCTCTACCACCGCTATCTGCCGCAGGAGGAACTCCACCAGCACTACCTGGCCGCCGACGTGGGTGTCTTCCCCTCGCTCTACGAGCCGTTCGGCCTTGTCTCGGTGGAGGCGATGTCCCTGGGCACACCCGTCGTGCTCGGCCCCGGCTTCTCCGGACTGATCGCCATGGACGGGACGGAGCAGGCCGCCCTGCGCACCGCCACCGACAGCCCGCGCGAACTCGCCGACGCGGTCTGCCGGCTCCTCGACGACCCGGCCGGTGCGGAGCTGCTGGCCGCCCGGGGGCGGGAGCACGCACGGCAGAACTTTCCCTGGTCGGCCGCCGTCAACGCCACCCTCTCCCTCTACGCGGACGTGCGGGCGCCGGGGGGGAGCGGATGAGCACCGGAGCGGCACGCAGCCGCTGGCGCACTCTGACGGGCTGGGTGCTGGCGGGTGTGATCCTCGCCGCGCTCATCTGGACCATGCGCGGGCAGGACTGGTCCGAGGCCCGCCCCATGGTGACCTCGCAGGCCCTGCCCTACGTGCTCGCCTCCTGCGCGGTCAACGTGCTGGCACTGTTCTTCGCCATGCTGTCGTGGCGCAGCATCATGGCAGACCTCGGTCACCTGCTGCCCCGCCGCACCGCGGCCCAGATCTATTTCGTCGGAATGAGCGCCAAGTACGTGCCCGGCGCCCTGTGGGTCGCGCTCACGCACGCGAAACTGGCCCGCGGCGCGGGCGTCAGCGGGCTGGTGACGGTCGCGGTGTCGCTGCTCAACATCCCGGTCGTGCTCCTGACGGGACTGGTCGTGGGAAGCCTCGCCGCGCCGATGCTCCTCGGCAACTGGAGCTGGCTCCTCCTCCTTCCCGCCGGGCTGCTCGCCCTGGTCCTCGCGAAACCTGACCTGACCGGCCGGGCGGCCTCCGCCGCCGCCCGCCTGCTGCGGCGGGAACTCACGTCGACCGGCTCCGGAACGCACACGCGGGCGGCCCTCGGATGGCAGCTTGCCTGCCGGCTCGTCTCGGGGCTTCATCTGTGGCTGCTCACCCTGGCGCTGGGAGCGCCCGCGGGGCCGGCCCTGCTGATCAGCGTGGGGGCCTTCGCCCTGGTCACCGCTGTCAGCGCGCTGATCGTGGTGCTGCCGGACGGCGTGCTGGTGCGGGAGCTGTTCCTGATCGGCGCGCTGTCCCAGGTGATGCCGCTGACCGCCGCGGGAGCGGTCGCCGTCGCGAGCCGGGCGGTCTGCCTCCTGACCGACCTGTCGCTCAGCGGGATCTTTGCGGTTGCCATGGCGCGCGGCCGGCTGCGCTCGGCAGGCGGGCCTGCGAACCGGCGCGGGCAGCCCGGGCTCCGGTCCGTCCGCCCGGCAGCGCGAGCGGACTGACGTTCCTTCCGGCCAGCTGGAAAACGGGGTTGGACCGAGGACCGGGAGCCGTCAGACTCCTGGCATGGGACATGTGGAGACCGCGCATCTGGAGTACTGCCTGCCGGACGGGCGGGTGCTGCTCGACGATGTCTCGTTCCGGGCGGGAGAGGGCTCCGTGGTGGCGCTGGTCGGCGCCAACGGAGCGGGCAAGAGCACCCTGCTGCGGATCATCGCCGGGGAGTTGCAGCCGGACGCCGGCAGCGTCACCGTGAGCGGTGGCCTGGGCGTGATGCCGCAGTTCGTGGGGAGTGTGCGGGACGAGAGCACCGTCCGTGACCTGTTGGTCTCGGTGGCGCCGCCGCGCCTGCGGGAGGCCGCCCGGGCGGTGGACGAGGCCGAGCACGCAGTGATGACGCGGGACGACGAGGCGGCTCAGCTGAGCTATGCGCAGGCGCTGGCGGACTGGGCGGAGGTCCGGGGGTACGAGGCCGAGACCGGGTGGGACATCTGCACGATGGCGGCGCTCGGCGTCCCGTACGAGCAGGCGCAGTGGCGTCAGGTGCGCACCCTGTCCGGCGGGGAGCAGAAAAGGGTGGTGCTGGAGGCGCTGCTGCGCGGCGGTGACGAGGTCCTGCTGCTGGACGAGCCCGACAACTATCTGGACGTGCCCGGGAAGCGGTGGCTGGAGGACCGGCTGCGGGAGACCGGTAAGACGGTGCTGTTCGTCTCCCACGACCGGGAGCTCCTGGCCCGCTCGGCAGAGCGGATCATCAGCGTCGAGCCGGGCCCGGCCGGCTCGGACGTCTGGGTGCACGGCGGCGGTTTCGGCACCTACCACGCGGCACGGCGTGAGCGGTTCGCCCGCTTCGAGGAGCTGCGGCGGCGCTGGGACGAGAAGCACGCCCAGCTGAAGCAGCTGGTGAACACGCTCAAGAACAAGGCCGCCTTCAACGACGGGCTGGCATCCCGCTACCAGGCGGCGCAGACCCGGCTGCGCAAGTTCGAGGAGGCCGGGCCGCCGCAGGAACCGCCGCGTGAGCAGAACATCACGATGCGGCTGCGCGGCGGCCGGACGGGAGTCCGGGCGGTGACCTGCGCAGGGCTGGAGCTGACCGGTCTGATGCGCCCGTTCGACCTGGAGGTCTACTTCGGCGAACGGGTGGCCGTGCTGGGCTCCAACGGTTCGGGGAAATCGCATTTTCTGCGGCTGCTGGCCGGCGGGGACGTCGCGCACGCGGGCACCTGGAAGCTGGGTGCCCGCGTGGTACCGGGACACTTCGCCCAGACACACGCCCATCCGGAGCTGGAGGACCGGACGCTGCTCGACATCCTGTGGACCGAACATGCCAGGAAGCGGGGTCCGGCGATCTCGGCGCTGCGCCGGTACGAGCTGGACCGCCAGGCCGAACAGTGCTTCGGCCGGCTGTCGGGCGGCCAGCAGGCCCGCTTCCAGATCCTGCTGCTGGAGCTGGCCGGCAGCACGGCGCTGCTCCTGGACGAGCCGACGGACAACCTCGACCTGGAGAGCGCCGAGGCGCTCCAGGCAGGTCTGGAGGCGTACGAGGGGACGGTGCTGGCCGTCACGCACGACCGCTGGTTCGCCCGTTCCTTCGACCGGTTCCTGGTATTCGGTGCGGACGGCCGGCTCCGGGAGACCCCGGACCCGGTCTGGGACGAGGCCCGGGTGGTGCGGGCCCGCTGAGGAGCCGGGCACTCCCTCCGGGCCGTGCGCTCACGGGTCCAGCACGTCGGCGAGCGGGCGGCGGGGCGAGCCGCTGACCTTGCCCCGGGGGTAGCCCGCGGACAGGAGGAGCTGGGGATGGCCGCCGTCCGGACCGGACACGGCGTCGCGCAGCCGGGCGCGCAGCGGGTCCCCCACCTGGCAGGGCTGGTTGGCGTACCCGGCGAGCACGCCCTCGGCGGCCAGCACCAGGAGCGCCCGCTGCAGTGCCTGGCCGGTGGCCAGCCACGCGGGGCGGGTGTCCGTGTCCGTGGTGATCACGAGCAGGGCGGGTGCCGCCCGCACCAGGGCGGCGTCGCACGCCCCGGTGCGGGCACCGAGGTCGAGGGAGCGGAACGCCGTGCGCAGAAGGGGCGCGAGTGCGGTCGGTACGGCAAGGCCGTCCCCGCTGCGGCGGGGACGCATCCAGAACGCCAGCTCCCGTCGCCAGGCCCGGGTGGCGAACTGGCGGCGGTCGCCCTCCTCCACCAGGGCGGCCACCCGCGCACGCTGCCCGTGGGGCACCGGCATCATCAGGGCCCCCTCCCGCTCCGCCGCCTCCCGGGCGGCCCGGAGCACGGCCTCGGGTACCGGGCGGGCGGCGAACGGGCGGCGGCAGGTGTGCCGGCGGGCGATGGCCTCGTACAGGTCCGGGTCCCCGGGAGCCGGCTCCCGGCGCTCGGTGAGTGTCACCCGGGCGAGGAGGGAGTCGTCGGCCGGATCGGGGAACGCCTCGACGAGGGCGTCGAGGCCGTGGCGGAGCGCCGCCACCCGGAGGTTCAGCAGGGCGGCTCCGGCGCTGATCACGCGCTCGCGTCCGGCCGGATCATTCACCGGCAGAGCCCGCGAGCGGTCGGTGTGCAGGGTGACGCCGCTGTCGGTCCGGCGGAAGATCCAGGGCTGGGTGTTGTGCGAGGACGGCGCGCGCACCGCCTGCCCGACGAGGACCGGTACCGGGTCGGGCCGTGAGTACAGGTTCATGGTGACCTCCGGGTGCCTGCCAACAGCCTCGCAGCCCCGGGCACGGCAGGCCACCGGACGGCCGCCGGGCCGGTGGTGCCGGGCCGTTTTGACCCGTCCGGGCAAGGGACGGTATTCTGCCTGGTCGGTATGCGTAATGGCTTGCTCGATCTCACGAGAGTGGCCTTACGCCGGTTCACCAGGATGATCGTCAGCGGCCTGCACCCGGTTGCGTCACCGGCGTGTGGCCATGTCTGACGTGATCGTCCGGGCGACCTTGTAAGGATCCACTCATCGAAGAAGCGAAGGCTACGACCGTGCGTACGTACAGCCCCAAGCCCGGCGACGTCCAGCGCCAGTGGCATGTCATCGACGCCCAGGACGTGGTCCTGGGCCGTCTGGCATCCCAGGCAGCCACCCTCCTCCGGGGCAAGCACAAGCCGGTGTACGCGCCGCACGTTGACATGGGTGACTTCGTCATCATCGTCAACGCCGCGAAGGTGCACCTCTCCGGCAACAAGCGGACCCAGAAGCTGGCCTACCGGCACTCCGGTTACCCCGGCGGCCTCCGGTCCGTCCGCTACGAAGAGCTCCTGGAGAAGAACCCCGAGAAGGCCGTCGAGAAGGCCGTCAAGGGCATGATCCCCAAGAACACCCTGGGCCGCCAGATGCTCTCGAAGCTCAAGGTCTACGCGGGTGCCGAGCACCCGCACGCGGCACAGCAGCCTGTGCCGTTCGAGATCACCCAGGTCGCGCAGTAGTCCCGGCCACCCCCCAAGACGAGAGAGAATCTGAGGAGAATCGTGGCCGAGAACAGCACTGAGATCCCCGACACCGAGATCCCCGAGGTCGAGGAATACACCACCGAGAGCGCTCCGGTGGAGGAGTACACCAGCGAGTCGCTGGCTTCCCAGTTCGGTGAGCCGCAGCCGGCCGCCGGCACCGGCCGCCGGAAGAACGCGATCGCCCGTGTCCGCATCGTGCCGGGCAGCGGCAAGTGGAAGGTCAACGGCCGCACCCTGGAGGGATACTTCCCCAACAAGGTGCACCAGCAGGAAGTCAACGAGCCCTTCAAGGTGCTCGAGCTCGACAACCGCTACGACGTCCTCGCCCGCATCACGGGCGGCGGCGTCTCCGGCCAGGCCGGAGCGCTGCGCCTCGGCGTGGCGCGGGCGCTGAACGACGCGGACGTGGACAACAACCGCGGCCCGCTGAAGAAGGCCGGCTTCCTCACCCGTGACTCCCGTGCGGTGGAGCGGAAGAAGGCCGGTCTGAAGAAGGCCCGTAAGGGCACGCAGTACAGCAAGCGCTGATCCGGCGCGGCGCGGTCACGGCCGCCGCTGTCTGCGCAACGCCCCGTCGGCACCTGTGTGCCGGCGGGGCGTTGCCCTTCAGCAGGACCTGAACAAGGCATGGTGGAACAGAGCGGGCAGGGTCAGGGAGCCGGGTGGCCCGCGGATATCTCGGAGGACATCAGTGGGACGACTCTTCGGTACGGACGGGGTACGCGGCGTCGCCAACGTGGATCTCACGGCGGAGCTCGCGCTCGGGCTGTCCTCCGCGGCGGCACGGGTGCTCGTCGATGCGGGGACCGGGGGCGGTGACGGACACCGCCCGGTTGCGGTGGTCGGGCGCGACCCGCGGGCTTCGGGCGAATTCCTGGAGGCGGCCGTGGTCGCCGGGCTCGCCGGCACGGGGGTCGACGTGCTGCGGGTGGGGGTGCTGCCCACCCCGGCCGTGGCGTACCTGACCGGTCACCTCGGCGCCGACTTCGGCGTGATGCTGTCGGCCAGCCACAATCCCATGCCGGACAACGGCATCAAGTTCTTCGCCCGGGGCGGCCACAAGCTCGCCGACGAGCTGGAGGACCGGATCGAGGCGGCGTACGAGGAGGCCGTCGAGGGCAAGCCGTGGAGCCGGCCGGTGGGCGGGGCTGTCGGCCGGGTCACCGAGTACGGCGAGGGTTTCGACAACTACGTCGCCCACCTCATCGGGGTGCTGCCCAACCGGCTCGACGGGCTGAAGGTCGTCGTCGACGGGGCGCACGGCGCCGCCGCCCGGGTCGCGCCGGAGGCGTTCGCCCGGGCCGGAGCCGAGGTCATCACCATCGGGGCGGAGCCCGACGGGCTGAACATCAACGACGGCTGCGGCTCCACCCACCTGGAGCCGCTGCGGGCCGCGGTGGCCCGGCACGGTGCCCACCTCGGCATCGCGGTGGACGGGGACGCGGACCGCTGCCTGGCCGCCGACGCGGACGGTGCGGAGGTGGATGGTGATCAGATCCTCGCCGTCCTCGCCGTGGCGATGCGGGAGGCCGGCACGCTCCGGCAGGACACCGTCGTCGCCACCGTGATGTCGAACCTCGGCTTCGCGCAGGCGATGGAGCGCGAAGGGCTGCGGCTGCGGCAGACCGCCGTGGGCGACCGTTACGTGCTCGAGGAGATGAAGCGCGGCGGATTCTCGCTGGGCGGGGAGCAGTCCGGCCACGTCATCGTGCTCGACCACGCCACCACCGGGGACGGCACCCTCACGGGCCTGATGCTGGCGGCCCGGGTCGCCGCCACCGGCCGCCCGCTCACCGAGCTGACCGGCGTGATGCGGCGCCTGCCGCAGGTCCTGATCAACGTGCGCGGGGTGGACCGCAGCCGGGTGGGGAGCTGCCCGGAACTGGCCGAGGCGGTGGCCGCGGCCGAGCGGACGCTGGGTGACACCGGCCGGGTGCTGCTGCGTCCTTCCGGGACCGAGCCGCTGGTCCGGGTGATGGTCGAGGCGGCCGACGCCGGCCAGGCGCAGGCGGTGGCCGCCGGACTGGCCGAGGTGGTGCGCACGGAGCTCGCCGTGGCTGCTGCGGCCGCTCCGCTGTCCGACGCTACCTGGTGAGGGCCGGCCGGACCCGCCGGCCGGCACCCGCGGCGGGCGGGGACCCACGGGTCACAGCTTGCGCAACGACAGCCGTTCCACGGCGTGGTCCGGGCCCTTCCGCAGCACGAGCGTCGCCCGGCCACGGGTCGGGGCGACGTTCTGCACCAGGTTGGGGCCGTTGATGGTCCGCCAGGTGTTCCGCGCATAGCGCATCGCTTCCTCCTCCGAGACCTCGGTGTACTTCCGGAAGTACGACCGGGAATTGAGGAACGCCGTGTCCCGCAGCTTCCGGAACCGCTCGAGGTACCAGGCCTCGATGTCGGAGGTCCGGGCGTCGACGTACACCGAGAAGTCGAAGTAGTCCGCGAGCGCGACCCGGGTACGGCCGTCGGTGCCCGGCAGCGCGGGCTGCAGCACGTTCAGCCCTTCGACGATCAGCACATCCGGGCGGCGCACCACCAGCCGCCGGTCCGGCACGATGTCGTAGCTGAGGTGCGAGTAGACGGGCGCGGTCACCTCCTCCTTCCCGGCCTTCACGTCGGCGACGAAGCGGGTCAGCGCCCTGCGGTCGTAGGACTCGGGGAAGCCCTTGCGGCCCATCAGACCGCGCCGCTCCAGCTCGGCGTTGGGCAGCAGGAAGCCGTCCGTGGTGACCAGCTCCACCCGCGGGTGTTCCGGCCACCGCGCCAGCAGAGCCTGGAGCAGCCGGGAGACGGTGGACTTGCCGACCGCCACGCTCCCCGCCACCCCGATGACGAACGGGGTGCCGTGCTGCGCGCCATGGCCGTTCCCCGCGGAGCCGAGGAAGGCGTTCAGCGCGTCGCGGAGCCCGTGCACCGCGCCGACGTACAGGTTCAGCAGCCGGGACAGCGGGAGGTAGACCTCCCGCACCTCGTCCAGGTCGATGACATCGCCGAGGCCCCGCAGCCGTTCCACCTCCTCGGCGGTCAGCGGCAGCGGAGTGCGCTCGCGCAGCGCGCTCCACTCCGCCCGGCTGAGGTCGACGTACGGGCCGGCGACGGTACGGGCAGGGCGGGGAGGGTGCTGCGTGGAGGCGGACACGGAGCTCATTCTCCGCCGGGCCGCCGCACCACGCGCTTCCGGCCCCCCGGGGGAACCTCCCGGAGGTCCCGGAGATGCCGCTAGTCTGCCCTCATGTGCGGCATCGTCGGTTACGTGGGGGCACAGTCGGCTCTCGATGTGGTCCTCGGCGGATTGCGGAAACTCGAACCTCCCTCCTACGACGCGGCCGGCGTCGCCGTCCTCGTGGACGGGGGCCTGGCATCCGCCCGGACGGCGGGCAGGCTCCCGGACCTGACCCGGCTGCTGGAGCGCAGCCCGCTGCCCAGCGGAAGCACCGGCATCGGTCACCTCCGGCGGGGCACCCGCGGCCCGGCCACCGAGAGCAGTGCCCACCCGCAGCTCGACAACGCCGGGCGGATCGCGGTGGTCCACAACGGCACCCTCGGCAACGGGGACCTGCTGCGCGCGGAGCTGGCGGACCGGGGCCACGAGCTGACCTCGGGCACCGACACCGAGGCCGTGGCCCACCTGCTCGCCGAAGCCGTGTCGGCCTGCGGCGACCCGGCGGAGGCGATGCGCCAGGTGTGCGGCCGGCTGGACGGGGCGTACGCGGTGGCGGCGGTGCACGCGGACGCCCCGGACACGCTGGTGGGGGCCAGGAACGGACTCCCGCTGCTGGCCGGGCTGGGCGACGGCGAGTGCCTGCTGGCCTCCGACCGTGCGGTCCTGGCCGACGGCCCCTGGGAGGTCGTCGAGCCCGCGGACACCGAGGTCCTCGTCCTGCGCCGGGAGAACGACGAGCTGAGCTGCGAGCTGCTCCCCGCCGACGCCGGCCTCCCGGGGGGCCGGCGGTGATCATCGGGGTGGGTATCGACGTGGCGGAGATCGACCGCTTCGCCCAGTCACTGGAGCGCACACCCCGGCTGGCGGACCGGCTCTTCGTGGCCGCCGAGCTGACGCTGCCGAGCGGGGAGCGGCGCGGCGTGGCCTCGCTCGCCGCCCGCTTCGCCGCGAAGGAGGCCCTGGCCAAGGCGCTGGGCGCGCCGACCGGGCTGCGCTGGACGGATGCCGAGGTGGTGTCGGCGGGCAACGGCCGCCCCTCGCTGCGGGTCCGGGGCACGGTCCTGGAACGGGCGCAGGAGCTGGGCGTCCGCACCTGGCATGTCTCGCTGAGCCACGACGCCGGCATCGCCTCGGCGGTCGTCATCGCCGAGAGCTGACCCCGGCCGGTTCCGCGGGTTGCGACGCGTCGCCCCCGGCTTTCCGGGGAGACTTGCCGCATGCGTACCGCCTATTCCGTGGAAAGCGTACGGCGCGCCGAGCAGGCGCTGATGGCACGGCTGCCGGAAGGGGCGCTGATGCAGCGGGCCGCGGCCGGGCTGGCCGCCGTCTGCGGGGAGATGCTGGGCCGGGTCTACGGGGCCCGGGTGGCGCTGCTGGTCGGCAGCGGGGACAACGGCGGGGACGCCCTGTACGCCGGGGCACGGCTGGCCCGGCGCGGGGCGGGCGTCACCGCCGTGCTGCTGTCTCCCGAGCGGGCGCACCCCGGCGGTCTGGCCGCCCTGCGGGCAGCCGGCGGACGGGTGGGCGGCCTGCCCGCCCGCGCCGACCTCGTGGTCGACGGGATCATCGGCATCGGCGGTACCGGCGCGCTGCGCCCGGCAGCCGCCGAGCTGGTGCGGGCGGTGGAGGAGAGCGGTGCACCGGTGGTCGCCGTGGACCTGCCCAGCGGCGTGGACGCCGACACCGGCGAGGTTCCCGGGCCGGCCGTGACCGCCGACGTGACAGTGACTTTCGGCGCCCACAAACCCGGGCTGCTCATCGATCCGGGCCGCAGCCGGGCCGGGGTGCTGCGCCTGATGGACATCGGCCTGGACCTCGGACCGGCGGGCACCCCGGCGGCGCTGGCGTATCAGCACGCCGATGTGGCCGCGCTGCTCCCGCGGCCCGGGGCGGTCAGTGACAAGTACCGCCGCGGCGTGGTGGGCATCGCCGCCGGCTCCCACCGTTACCCGGGGGCCGCCGTCCTGGTGGTGGCCGGGGCGCTGCGCGGCGGGGCCGGTGCCGTCCGGTACCTGGGGCCGAACGGGGACGCGGTGATCGGGCGGTTTCCGGAGACCCTGCTCGGCGCGGGCCGGGTGCAGGCGTGGGCGGTCGGTCCGGGCCTCGATGACGACGCCGGGGCCCGGGAGCGGATGGCCCGGGCGTTCGAGGCCGAGGTCCCGATGCTGGTCGATGCCGACGGGCTGCGGCTGCTCGCCGAGCTGCGGCCGGGCGGCCGTACCGCCCCGCTGCTGCTGACCCCGCACGCGGGCGAGGCGGCGGCCCTGCTGGGGACGGAGCGGGGCGTCGTCGAGGGCGCCCGGCTCGCGTCGGCGCGCGAACTCGCCCGGCGCTACGGCGCCACCGTGCTCCTGAAGGGGTCCACCACGGTGGTCGTCGACGCCGAGGGCCCGGCGCTGGTCAATCCGACCGGGACCGGCTGGCTGGCCACCGCGGGCAGCGGAGACGTGCTGTCCGGGCTGGCCGGCTCCCTGCTGGCGGCAGGGCTGCCGTCCCGGGAGGCGGCAGCCTGCGGGGCGTATCTGCACGGCCTCGCCGCCCGGCTGGCCCCGGTCCCGCCGAGCGCCTCGGAGGTGGCGGCGGCGCTGCCCGAGGCGTGGCACGAGGTGCTGCGCACCGGCGGGTGACCGCCCGGCCGGGCGGTCACCCGGTGCCGGTCGCCGCGCCGTCCTGAGACACTGGAGGTGATGAGCGCACCGCCCCCCCTCCCGCTTCCGCGCGTGCGCGCCGAGATCGACCTCGGCGCGGTACGGGCGAATGTCCGTGCGCTCCGGGAGCGGCTCACCGGTGGTGCGGCGCTGATGGCGGTGGTGAAGGCGGACGCCTACGGGCACGGTCTGCTGCCGTGCGCCCGGGCGGCCAGGCAGGGGGGCGCGAGCTGGCTGGGCACGGCCACCCCCCAGGAGGCCCTGGCGCTGCGGGCCGCCGGCGACACCGGGCGGCTGCTGTGCTGGCTGTGGACCCCGGGCGGCCCCTGGCGGGAGGCCGTCGAGGCGGACATCGACGTGACAGTGAGCGGGAGCTGGGCGCTGCGCGAGGTGACCGCCGCCGCCCGGGCCGCCGGACGCACCGCCCGGGTGCACCTCAAGGTCGACACCGGCCTGGGCCGCAACGGCTGCCAGCCCGCCGACTGGCCCGCTCTGGTCGCCGCCGCCCGGGCCGCCGAGGCCGAGGGGACGGTGCTGGTCACCGGCCTGTGGTCGCACTTCGCCTGTGCCGACGAACCCGGGCACCCCTCCATCGCCCTGCAGCTCAGCGCGTTCCAGGACGCCCTGACCGCGGCGGCCCGTGCCGGTCTGGCCCCGGAAGTGCGGCACCTGGCCAACTCGCCGGCCACCCTGACGCTCCCGGCCTCGCACTACGACCTGGTGCGCACCGGGGTGGCTGTCTACGGGCTGTCCCCCTCGCCCGAGGTCGGGACACCGGAGGACTTCGGGCTGCGGCCGGCGATGACCCTGCGCGCCGCTCTGGCGAACGTGCGGCAGGTGCCCGGTGGCCACGGGGTCTCCTACGGTCATCACTATCTGACGCCGGGCGTCACGACCCTGGCGCTGGTACCCGCCGGTTACGCCGACGGCATCCCCCGGCACGCCTCCGGCAGCGGGCCGGTGCTGGTCGGCGGCAAGCTGCGGACGATCGTCGGACGGGTCGCGATGGATCAGTTCGTGGTCGACCTGGGCGGGGACACCGCCGAACCCGGCGACGAGGTGCTGCTGTTCGGTCCCGGCGACCGTGGGGAGCCGACCGCCGAGGACTGGGCCCGCGCGGCGGGGACCATCGGGTACGAGATCGTCACCCGGATCGGCCCCCGGGTGGAGCGGGTCCACACCGATGTGGTGGGGCCCGGACAGGTCACGCCGGCCGGTCCGCCCGGCCCGGCCGGGGTGCCGGCGGCCCCCGAGTTCCTGGAGAGCGCCGAGTGCGGCGACCGCTGGACGGACGGGGCCGGTACGGGGCGGTACGGGGCGGACGAGCAGCCGGTCGACGAGCACTGGACGGACGAACGCTGGACGTAGGCGCCGTCCGCGCCCGCCGTCCGCCGGACGCAGTAGCATCCGGAACCATGAGTCAGCTGATTCCTGCCGAAACGGACACCGGCCCTGCGGCCGGCACCCGGATCACCGTCGCCACCCCCGAGGAGATGCGGGAGTTCGGCCGCCGACTGGCCGCGCTGCTGCTCCCCGGCGACCTGCTGCTGCTCACCGGTGAGCTGGGCGCGGGCAAGACCACGCTCACCCGCGGCATCGGGGAGGGCCTCGGAGTCCGAGGGGCGGTCACGTCCCCGACCTTCGTCATCGCCCGTGTCCATCCGCCGCTCGCTGCCGGGCGGCCGGCCCTGGTGCACGTGGACGCCTACCGGCTCGGCGGCGGGCTGGAGGAGATGGAGGACCTGGACCTCGACGTGTCGCTGCCGGACTCGGTGGTGGTCGTCGAGTGGGGCGACGACAAGGTCGAGCGGCTCTCGGAGGACCGGCTGCACCTGGTGCTGGAGCGGGCCCCGGGCGGCCCGCCGGACCCGGAGGCGGTGGCGGACGAGGATGTGCGGATCGTGACCGTGCGGGGGGTGGGCCGCCGCTGGGACGGCCTGCGGCTGCCGGTGCCGGAGTGAAGCCGCTCGCCGGCCGGGTCCGCCCCGGCGCCCGGCGGCGGGCGCCGGGCGTCAGGGGATGACGACGACCTTCACACCGATCGTGGCGAACGGCCACATGGTCTCCCCGTCCTCCGGGGCCTGGCGGATGCCGCCGGTGCCCTCGGTGTCCGGGTCGGGCAGCGAGCCGTCCAGCGCGCTGCTGAAGCCGACCACCGTCTCGCCCACGGTGGCGAACCGGACGACATGCTGGACCGGCACGCCGTCGGAGCCGGTGATCTCCGCGGAACGGGAGTCCACCAGGTACTCACCGGGCAGCGGATGTACCGAGCTGGGGTGCACGACGTGGGTGTGGACGACCTCGTCACCGGCCCCGTCCTCCGCGGTCTCCACCAGCCACACCCGCTGGGCCTCCAGCGAGTAGACGACGCGCTTGCCCTGCCCGGAGTCCGGGGGCAGAGCCTCGGGGTCCTCCGGTTCGTCCGGCTCTGCGCCGAGATCCGCCGCCTGCTCGTCTTCCGCGTCCGGCTGCGCCGTCGCGTCGTCCTCGGCGCCGGCGGAGGCGCCGGCGGCAGGGCGGTCGGGGGCGGCCGCGGCCTGGTAGGTGAAGAAGCCCACGACGGCCAGGGCCAGCGCGGTGAGCACGGCGACGAAGGCGCCGGAGGAGGAGCCTGAACTGCCACGTGCCACGGTGTGCTGCCGCCTTCCCGGGGTGCCGGATCCTCTGCCGCCGGCGATCTTCGCATCCGACGTTAGCAGGGCAGCGGTGCCCGGCGGACGTACGGCACCGGACGGTTCCCCCACGCCGTAGGCTTGGCGCCGTGCTACTGCTCGCTCTGGACACCGCCACTCCCGCCGTCACTGTGGCACTGCACGACGGGACGCGGGTTCTCGCCGTCTTCGACCAGGTGGACGCCCGCCGGCACGGAGAGCTTCTGCTGCCCGGCGTGGACCGGGTGCTCGCCGAGGCCGGACACACTCCGGCCGACCTGACGGCCGTGGCCGTGGGCACCGGCCCCGGCCCCTACACCGGGCTGCGGGTCGGGCTCGCGACCGCGGAGGCGTTCGGGGCGGCGCTGGACATCCCGGTGCACGGGGTGTGCACCCTGGACGCGATCGCCCGTGCCACCGGCCGCACCGAGCCGTTCGTGGTGGCGACCGACGCCCGCCGCAAGGAGGTCTACTGGGCCCGCTACGAGGACTGCCGGACCCGGGCCGGTGACCCCGCGGTCGACCGTCCCGACGAGATCGCGGCCCGGGTCGCCGGGGTGCCCGCAGTCGGTGCGGGTGCCCGGCTCTACGCCGAGACCTTCGACGGGCTGCTGCCCGACGCCCCGGAGCACGTCCAAGCGGCCTCGCTGGCCTCGCTCGCCGTCGAACAGCTCGCGGCCGGCCTGGTCCCCGGCCCGCCCCGGCCGCTGTACCTGCGCCGTCCGGATGCCCGGGTGCCGGCGAACTACAAGGTGGTCACCCCGCGGTGACCACGGTGGTGCTGCGCGGGATGCGCTGGTGGGACATCGAGCCGGTCCTGGCCCTGGAACGGCTGCTGTTCCCGGAGGACGCCTGGTCGGCCGGGATGTTCTGGTCCGAGCTGGCGCACGCCCGGGGGCCCGGCCGTACCCGGCACTTCGTGGTCGCCGAGCGGGCAGGCGCGGAGGCCGGGCGGGCAGACCCCACCGGTACCGACGGGCCGGCGGAGCCCGGCGGGAGCCCGCTCGCCGGATACGCCGGGCTGGCCGTCGCGGGGGACGCCGCCGATGTGCAGACCCTCGCGGTCGCCCCGGAGCACGAGGGCACCGGGCTCGGGACCCGGCTGCTCACCGAGCTGCTCTCCGCAGCCACCGGCTTCGGGAGCCGCGAGGTCTTCCTGGAGGTGCGGGTGGACAACGCGCGGGCGCAGCGGCTCTACACCCGCTTCGGTTTCGAGCCGGTGGGCGTCCGCCGCGGCTACTACCAGCCGGGCAACCACGACGCCCTGGTGATGCGCCGTGACCACACCCGCCCGGCGTCCGCCGGCCCGGCATCCGCACAGGAGACGGAGAATCATGGCTGACGAACCCCTCGTGCTGGGCATCGAGACGTCCTGCGACGAGACCGGCGTGGGCATTGTCCGCGGCCGCACGCTGCTCGCCGACGCCATCGCGTCCAGCGTGGACACCCATGCCCGGTACGGCGGTGTGGTTCCGGAGATCGCCAGCCGGGCGCACCTGGAGGCGATGGTCCCCACTCTCACCAGGGCGCTCCGGGAAGCCCGGGTGGCCCCCGGTGACCTCGACGGCATCGCGGTCACGGCCGGCCCCGGCCTGTCCGGGGCGCTGCTCGTCGGTGTCGCCGCCGCCAAGGCGTACGCCTACGCCCTGGGCAAGCCGCTGTACGGCGTCAACCACCTGGCCTCGCACATCTGCGTGGACCAGCTGGAGCACGGCCGGCTGCCGGAGCCGACGATGGCGCTGCTGGTCTCCGGCGGGCACTCCTCGTTGCTGCTCACCACGGACATCACCTCCGATGTGCGCCCGCTGGGGGCGACCATCGACGACGCGGCGGGGGAGGCGTTCGACAAGATCGCCCGCGTGCTGCAGCTGGGCTTTCCCGGCGGACCGGTCATCGACGCGTACGCGCGCGAGGGTGACCCGAACGCCATCCGTTTCCCGCGCGGCCTCACCGGGCCGCGGGACGCCCCCTACGACTTCTCCTTCTCCGGGCTGAAGACGGCGGTCGCCCGCTGGATCGAGGCCCGTCGGGCCGCGGGCGAGGAGGTCCCGGTCGCCGATGTGGCCGCTTCCTTCCAGGAGGCGGTCACCGATGTGCTGACCCGCAAGGCCGTCCGGGCCTGCCGGGACGAGGGCGTGGACCACCTGATGATCGGGGGCGGCGTGGCCGCCAACACCCGGCTCCGGGCGATGGCCCAGGAGCGCTGCGAGGCGGCCGGCATCACCCTGCGGGTGCCCCGGCCGAAGCTGTGCACCGACAACGGGGCGATGGTCGCGGCCCTGGGCGCGGAGATGGTGGCCCGGGGCCGGCCCGCCTCCGGGCTGGATCTGCCGGCCGACTCCTCGCTCCCGGTGACCCGGCCGCATGTGCCGGCCGGCCCGGAGCACGGGGGCCGGGAGCAGCCGGCGGGGTTCCGGACCGGCACCGCGCACGATCATGTGCATGAGCTGAGCCGCCGGAACCTGTACGGAGAGAAGGGCGGCACGCCGTGACGGTCGCACTGATGTGGGAGGCCCGCGCGGTGCCGGGGCAGGGTGCGCGGCTGCTGGACTGGGCCCGGAGCCTGCCGCTGGACCCCGAGCCGCCGCGCCGCGAGGCGTACACCGCGCCCGGTGACCGGGTGCTGGTCATCACCTGGTGGGACGCGGACTTCGGCGCGGAGCTGCCCGAGCTGCCCGATCCGGACCCCGCTCTGGTCGCCCGTCCGGTGCACCGCTGGCGGTTCACGCAGGTGTGATCAGCCGTCCGCCGGCGCCGGGTGCCCCAGCAGCATGGCCGGGCTGCCGGCGATGCGGGTGAGGAAGACCGTGGCCGAATTCGGCCCGCTGGGCCGGAGTTTGCGGCGCAGTTCCTCGGGGGTCATGGCGAAGCCGCGCTTCTTGATGGTGACGGTGCCGGTCTCCCGCTCCCTCAGGAGGGCGCGGAGCCGCTTCAGCCCGAAGGGCAGCGCGTCGGTGATCTCGTAGGCGGTGGCGTAGGGGGTGGACCGCAGCTCGTCCGCCGTCAGGTAGGCGATCGTCGGGTCGAGCAGCCGGGCGTCCAGCTGCTGCGCCACGTCGGCGACCAGGTGGGCCCGGATGACGGCGCCGTCCGGCTCGTACAGCCAGCGGCCGACGGGTCCGGCGGGCGGGTCGGGAAGTCCGGCTCCGGCGAGCGAGTGGCCGCCGGGCAGGAGGGTGGCGCGGCGCAGCCCGGCGGCGCCGGTGCCGAACCACAGGACCGCCTCCTTGACGTCCCCGGCGTCGGAGATCCATTCGGCCTCGGCCTCCTCCGGGATCGCCTCGTGGGGTATCCCGGGAGCGATCTTGACGGCGCCGTGCGACATTCGGTCGGCGACGTCGACGGCCCAGGACAGCGGCGGTGAGTAGGCCTCCGGGTCGAAGACGCGGCCCCGGCCGCCCCGGCGGGCGGGGTCGATGAACACCGCGTCGTGGCCGGAGAGGTCGGTGTCGCCGACCTCCGCACAGCGCACCTCGATGAGGTCGGCCAGGCCGAAGGCTGCGGCGTTGGCCTCGGCGACCGCACAGGTCAGCGGGGAGCGGTCGACCGCGAGGACGGCGATACCGGCTTCGGCGAGGGCGAGGGCGTCCCCGCCGATGCCGCAGCACAGGTCCGCGATCCGCCCGACGCCCAGCTTGGCGAAGCGGCGGGCGCGCCGGTCGGCCACCGAGCGGCGGGTGGCCTGCTCGACCCCGTCCGGCGTGAAGTACATCCGGGCGGCGCGGGAGCCGAACTTCGCCGCGGCCCGCTGCCGGAGCCGGGCCTGGCCGAGGGCGGCGGACACCAGCTCGGCCGGGTGGTCCCGGCGCAGCCGGGTGGCCAGCGTCAGCTCCTGGGCGGGATCGTGCTCCCGCAGTTCGGAGAGCAGCTGCCGGCCGGGCTCGGTCAGCAGGGTGCGGAAGGTCTCGACGGAGGAGTGCGATGCGGCCACCCGGGTCATTCTCCCAGCTTCCGCGGAACGGCGTGCCGGGCGGGCCGGGGGGAGGGTGGCACCATCCCACACCATGAAGATCATCAGACAAGTACGACAAGTAAGACAAGCGAGGTGTGAACGGCAGGGACGGCAGGGTTGGCGCAGGCCTGCCCGCCAGGAGGCGGGGGGAGGGCGCACCTCTCGGCGCCCCGTCGTGCTGACCGGCGTGGCCGCCCTGGCGCTGGCCGGCGCGACCGTGGTGGCCGGTCCTTCGGTGCTGACGGGGCAGGGCGGTTCCGAGGGTCCGGCCGGGACCGCGGACCGTCCCGGCTCCGGACGGGTGCCCGCCGCCGGCGCGGCTCCCCCGGGAGGGCCGGAGCCCGGCCCGGCTCCCGGCAGCCCGCCCCGCGCGCGGACCCTGTCGGCCGCGGCGGCGGTCGAGGCGTACGCCGACCGGCTGGAGCGGGCCGAGCTGCGCCGGGCCGCCGCGCTCTCGCGCTGGGGCGTGCGCCGGATGCCCCCGCCCCCGCCCCCACCCCCGAGGGAGAAGCCGGTGCTGACGACCGAGCCGGGCCACCTCCGGGGCGAAGGGCTGCCGCCGGTCATCAGCCGCGTCCCCACCGAGGACCGGGTGGTCTTCCTCACCATCGACGACGGGGCCGAGAAGGACCCCGACCTGCTGGCCATGACGCGGGAGCTGGGGATCCCCTACAGCAGCTTTCTCGCGGACTACGTCGTGCGCGACGACTACGACTACTTCCGGCGGATGCGCGACGACGGAGTGGCCCTGCACAACCACACCGTGCACCACCGCGAGATGACCAGGCTCGGCCACGCCGCACAGCGCGACGAGATCTGCGGCCAGCAGGACATCATGGAGCGGGAGTTCGGTGCGCGGCCCGAACTGTTCCGGCCGCCGTACGGGGCGTACGACCAGCACACGCTGCGCGCGGCAGCCGAGTGCGGGGTGCGGGCGGTGCCGCTCTGGGCGGCGGAGGCGTTCGCGGACCGCATGGAGTGGAGCCGCGCCGACCGGGTCCTGCATCCGGGGGACATCATCCTCACGCACTTCCGCGGCGAGGACCGGTGGGACGGAACGATGCCCGACATGGTGCGACTGGTGCTGGAGACCGCGGCGGCCCAGGGGTTCGCCCTCGCCCGGCTGGAGGACTACATCTGAGACACCGTGGTCCCGGGGCGCGTCGCCGGCACGGCTTTGCTGGCACTCTGGTTGACTGAGTGCTAACAGCGGCATAGTCTCTGTGTTGGCACTCTCCCTATGAGAGTGCCAACAGCGACAGGCGGATCCGGCTCCCGCGACGACGGATCCACCATGCCGCGCCCAGACAGTGAAACCCCGTGAGATCTCCGAAGGGGGAGGTCGCATCGTGACGACCGCCAGCAAGGTTGCCATCAAGCCGCTCGAGGACCGCATTGTGGTCCAGCCGCTCGACGCCGAGCAGACCACGGCCTCGGGCCTGGTCATTCCGGACACGGCCAAGGAGAAGCCCCAGGAGGGGACTGTCCTGGCTGTGGGCCCGGGCCGCTTCGAGGACGGCAAGCGTCTTCCGCTCGACGTCAAGGTCGGCGACGTCGTGCTCTACAGCAAGTACGGCGGCACCGAGGTGAAGTACAACAGCGAGGAGTACCTCGTTCTCTCGGCCCGCGACGTGCTCGCGATCATCGAGAAGTAAGTCACCACAGCTTTCTGATCCGCGCCCCGAACCCGTCTGCATCAGCTGGGGGCGGGGCGCGGTTCCATTGCGGTTAAGGAATACGAGGGACACGCAAAGCCATGGCGAAGATCCTGAAGTTCGACGAGGACGCCCGTCGCGCCCTTGAGCGCGGCGTCAACCAGCTTGCCGACGCCGTCAAGGTGACCATCGGCCCCAAGGGCCGCAACGTGGTCATCGACAAGAAGTTCGGTGCCCCGACCATCACCAACGACGGTGTCACCATCGCCCGTGAGGTCGAGGCCGAGGACCCGTACGAGAACCTGGGCACCCAGCTGGTGAAGGAGGTGGCCACCAAGACCAACGACATCGCCGGTGACGGCACCACCACGGCCACCGTCCTGGCCCAGGCCCTGGTCCGCGAAGGACTGCGCAACGTGGCCGCCGGCGCGTCCCCGTCCGCGCTGAAGAAGGGCATCGACGCAGCCGTCCAGGCCATCTCCGAGGACCTGCTCGCCAGCGCGCGGCCGATCGACTCCAAGGAGGACATCGCCGCTGTCGCCGGGCTGTCCGCCCAGGACAAGCAGGTCGGTGAGCTCATCGCGCAGGCGATGGACAAGGTCGGCAAGGACGGTGTGATCACCGTCGAGGAGTCCCAGACCTTCGGCCTGGAGCTGGACTTCACCGAGGGCATGGCCTTCGACAAGGGCTACCTGTCGCCTTACATGGTCACCGACCAGGAGCGCATGGAGGCCGTCCTCGACGACCCCTACATCCTGATCAACCAGGGCAAGATCTCCTCCATCTCGGACCTGCTGCCGCTGCTGGAGAAGATCATGCAGAGCGGTGGCTCCCGGCCGCTGCTGATCATCGCCGAGGACGTGGAGGGCGACGCCCTGTCCACCCTCGTCGTCAACAAGATCCGCGGCACCTTCCAGGCCGTGGCCGTCAAGGCCCCCGGATTCGGCGACCGCCGCAAGGCGATGCTGGGTGACATGGCCACCCTCACCGGTGCCACCGTCATCTCCGAGGAGGTCGGGCTCAAGCTGGAGCAGGCCGGTACGGACGTGCTCGGCAGCGCCCGCCGCGTCACCGTCACCAAGGACGACACCACGATCGTGGACGGCGCGGGCAACTCCGCGGACGTCACCGGCCGCGTCGCGCAGATCCGGGCCGAGATCGAGAACACCGACTCGGACTGGGACCGCGAGAAGCTGCAGGAGCGGCTCGCCAAGCTGGCCGGCGGCGTGTGCGTCATCCGCGTCGGTGCCGCCACCGAGGTGGAGCTGAAGGAGAAGAAGCACCGCCTGGAGGACGCCATCTCCGCGACCCGCGCCGCGGTCGAGGAGGGCATCGTGCCCGGTGGCGGTGCCTCGCTGGTGCACGCCGCGAAGGTGCTCGAGGGCGGCCTCGGCCGCGAGGGCGACGAGGCCACCGGCGTCGCCGTCGTGCGCCGCGCTGTCGTCGAGCCGCTGCGCTGGATCGCCGAGAACGCCGGCCAGGAGGGGTACGTCATCACCTCCAAGGTCGCCGAGCTGGCCAAGGGTGAGGGCTACAACGCCGCCACCGGCGAGTACGGCGACCTGATCGCGGCCGGCGTCATCGACCCGGTCAAGGTCACCCGCTCCGCCCTGGAGAACGCCGCCTCCATCGCCTCCCTGCTGCTCACCACCGAGACTCTGGTGGTCGAGAAGAAGGAAGAGGAGCCCGAGGGCGCCGGCCACGGGCACGGCCACAGCCACTGAGGCCGCCCGGACCCGCACGCGTCGCGCGACGGGCCCCCCGAGACTGCTCCGGCGGTCCCGGGGGGCCCGTCGCGTTCCGGGTCAGCGCCCCGGCAGCTCCACCACGCCGAGTTGCCGCAGCATGCCCAGCAGGTCCCAGTTCCACCAGCTCTCCGCGATCCTGCCCTCCTCGAAGCGGAAGGTGGTGTGCCCGGTCACTGTCAGTTCCCGGTCGGTGGGCTCGAGATCCTCGAAGGTGCCGGTGTGGCGGCCGTGGGAGGTCCACCGGGTCGTCACCAGGTCCCCCTCGGCGATCTGGCTCTCCACCGTGAACTCGGGCCGGAAGGCGTCCAGGTACCGTGCCGCGTCGGCGATGGCCTCCTGCAGTCCGAGGGTCTCCACCCCGTTCGCGGGGTCGTGCTCCTGGTAGCCGGCCGTGCACAGCTCTTCGGCGGCCTCGTACTCCCGTCTGTTCATCACGCGCGTGATGAAACGTTCCGCCATCGCCTTGTGCAGCTGTTCGTCCCGGACGACGTCCAGGTCCGTGAACGTCGGCGGCTCCTCGCACAGCTCGACCATCTCCTGGAAGATCCGGTCGGTCTCCGGGAGGGCGGAGTTCCGCATCGCCTCCTCGTAGGAGGGGAACTCCACGATCTCGACCACGTGCTGCGCGTCGGCGCGATCCTGGGCGACGATCGAGTGGGTGGCGGTGCGTTTCCCGTGGGTCCGCTCCACCCAGCGGTCCATTAGCCTGCTCATGTCATCGACCCGGTCTGTTCTGAGGTCGATGACTTGCATGAAGGTCATGACATCCTCCTCACGGAGGTATGGGGTCATTTGTCCCAATTCTAGACCCGCAGGTGCTCCGTGGGTACGGCCGGAACCCTGCCGCTAGCCGTTCTCGCGGCGGGGGCCGTACTTGCGGCCGGCCCGGGTGGACAGGCCGCCCAGTGCTCCCCGCGGGACCAGCTTGGTCGCCCCGAGCAGGGCCTTGTACCGCGGGTCCGGGACCGAGAGGTTCTTGCCGCGCCCGAAATCCTTGAGTGCGGCGTCCACCACGCGGTCCGCGTCCAGCCACATCCAGTCCGGGATGCTGCCGGTACCCATGCCGGCCCGCTCGTGGAACTCGGTGCGCACGAAGCCGGGGCACAGCGCCATCAGGCGGACTCCGGTGCCTGCCAGGTCACGCGCCGCCCCCTGGCTGAACTGCACCACCCAGGACTTCGAGGCGCCGTACGTCCCCCGTGGGACGAAGGCCGCGACCGAGGCCACATTGATCACGCCGCCCCGGCCGCGTTCGCGCATCGGGCCCGCCGCCGCCGAGGTCAGCCGCAGCACGGCCTCGCAGTGCACCTTCAGCATGCGCAGTTCATCGGCCATGGGGACGTCGAGGTAGCTCCCCTTGAGCCCGAAGCCCGCGTTGTTGATCAGCAGGTCGATGGGGTGGGTGGGGTCGGTCAGCCGTTCCTCGACCGAGGCGATGCCCTCGTCCGTCGACAGGTCGGCGGCCAGCAGGGCGGCCTCGATTCCGTGCTGGTCGTGCAGTTCGGCAGCCTGCCGTTCGAGTCGCGCCCGGTCCCGGGCGACCAGCACCACGTTGTGACCGTCCCGCGCCAGCCGGCGCGCGAATGCCGCGCCGATGCCCGCCGTCGCGCCGGTGATCAATGCAGTCGTCATGCGATGAAGGTAGCGGGCCGCTGCCCCCGGCCGACAGGGAGGGAGGCGTGGCGTGACCGCAGGAGCGGAACGGAGGGCTGTCCGGTCAGCTCACCGGGTGCCCTGCCGCGTCTGCGGCGCGGGCTCCCGGGAGGAGGAGTGTCCGGTCGAGGTGCGTACCAGGCCGCGCCGGGCCCGGCCCATGAGTTCTTCGCGTTCGTCCTCCGTGAGGCCGCCCCAGACCCCGTAGGGTTCGCGGACCGCCAGAGCGTGGGCCGCGCACTCGGCGCGGACCGGGCAGCGCATGCACACCTCCTTTGCCGAGGCCTCGCGGGTGGTGCGGGCGGCGCCGCGCTCCCCTTCCGGGTGGAAGAACAGGGAGCTGTCCACTCCGCGGCAGGCGGCCAGCAGCTGCCAGTCCCAGAGGTCGGCGTTGGGGCCCGGGAGCCGGGAGAAATCTGCCATGAGTGTCCCCTCGAGTTACGTGCTGTGCCGCCGTCACGGAGCGGCCTCGGCGCATCCACGGCTGAAGTAGATGTAAATATGACTACCAGCCGAATATAGTCAAAGATGCCCCGAAATGAGAAAGAGGGTCCGAATTGCGTAAATTGCGGGACCGGCGTGTCGGGTGGTGACTGGCCGTCGTGTGATCGGGTCCTCACGTAGAGTGTCGAAGGCGTCGGGTGGGGGTCGTGGGGTACCCCGGATCCGCCCGTCTGCACGTCGGAGGCCAGTCGAAGGTCAACGGAGAAGCCGTAACTCTTTCGGGTGACCGTCGTTGAGATGACGAGGCGGTTGACGGAGACCATCGCGCGGACGGATGTCCGGGTGCGTCGGCCGTACCGGTGACGACTCAGAACAGCCTGGAGGCTCAAGGTGATGCTCATCAGCTGCGGAGGGCGGCCATGACTTCCGTTCTCGTCTGCGACGACTCCCCGCTCGCCCGGGAAGCGCTCCGCCGCGCGGTTGCGACCGTGCCCGGCGTCGAGCGAGTGACGACGGCGGCCAACGGTGAGGAGGTGCTCCGCCGCTGGGGGGCCGACCGTTCGGACCTCATCCTGATGGACGTCCGGATGCCCGGCCTCGGAGGCGTGGAGACCGTCCGCCGCCTGCTGTCGGCCGACCCCGGGGCGCGGATCATCATGCTCACGGTGGCCGAGGACCTGGACGGCGTGGCCCTCGCGGTGGCAGCCGGGGCCCGGGGATATCTGCACAAGGACGCCTCACGCGCCGAGCTGCGGGCCACCGTGACCCAGGCGCTGGCCGACCCGACGTGGCGGCTCGCCCCCCGGAGGCTGCGGTCCTCCGACATGGGTGCCGCCCCCACGCTCACCGCCCGGGAGATCCAGGTACTGGAGGGCATGAGCCACGGCCGGTCCAACGCCGAGATCGGGAGGGAGCTCTTCCTCTCCGAGGACACGGTCAAGACACACGCCCGCCGGCTGTTCAAGAAGCTCGGCGCATCGGACCGGGCACATGCCGTGGCGCTGGGCTTCCGCTGGGGCCTGGTGCGCTGAACTCCCTTACCGGGCCGGGCCGGACGGGGTGGCGCAGAACTCCTGAGCCACCCCGGCCGGTGAGCGTGAGCCGGAATACTCCCCGGTGCCGCATCCTTGAAGCATGACGCTGCTCCGGCACGAGCCGGCCACATGTGAGGGGAGGGCGCGGGACATGGCACCCAGCACGCCGGTGGAGGCTGAATCCAGGCGGTGGTCAACACCAGGTGATCCGTCCGCCAGGAAGGCGGCGGAGCCGCCCGGTAACAAGTCGGTGCACAACTCCACCCGCGGTGGACCGGACCGATCCGCGGGAGTGCACCATGGAGCGATGCGCGACGAAGAGGCAGTGGCGATCCGCGCCCTCGTCCAGCGTGCGGCCCAAGGGGATGCCCAGGCCACTCACGACCTGCTCGCTCACGTGCACCCGCTCGCCCTGCGCTACTGCCGCACCCGGCTCAGCCGGCTGCCCGGCGACGCGCGGCACTTCGTCGACGACCTGGCTCAGGAAGTCTGCCTCGCCGTGCTCTGCGGGCTGCCCCGGTACCGCGACACCGGCAAGCCGTTCGACGCGTTCGTCGTCGCCATCGCCCAGCACAAGATCGCGGACCTCCAGCGGGCAGCCATGCGGCACCCGGGAAGCACCGCGGTGCCCTCGGACGAGATGCCGGAGCGGCCGGACAACTCCCTCGGGCCCGAGGAACAGGCGCTGCTGAGCAGTGACGCCGAGTGGGCCCGGACGTTGCTGGACAACCTCCCGGACAATCTGCGCCGGCTGGTCCTGCTGCGGGTCGCCGTCGGCCTGACGGCGGAGGAGACCGGGCGGAAGCTCGGCATGTCCCCGGGGGCCGTCCGGGTGGCGCAGCACCGGGCGCTGAGCCGGCTGCGGGACCTGGCGAGCCGCTGACCGCCGCGGGCCCGGTCCGCCGTGCCGCTGCGGTGGACCGGCTGTTCCCGGGCCGCCCGGCAGTGGATTGCCGGCCGGTCCGCCGCGGACCGGAAGACCGGTTCGCTCATCTAGCATGGAGGCCAGGGCCGGGCAAGAGTGCAGGAAGGGTGTCATGACGCTTTACGCCGATGGAGTACCGGAGAAGTTCGCCACGCTCGGGCTCACCTACGACGATGTGCTGCTGCTTCCCGGCGCCGCGGACCTGGCTCCCGGGGATATCGACACCGGCTCCGCGATCTCCCGGAATGTGCGGGTGAACGTCCCCCTGCTGTCCGCCGCGATGGACAAGGTCACCGAGGCGCGGATGGCCATCGCCATGGCCCGGCAGGGCGGCGCCGGTGTGCTGCACCGCAACCTGTCCATCGAGGACCAGGCCGCGCAGGTGGACCGGGTCAAGCGCTCCGAGTCCGGCATGGTCACGGACCCGATCACGGTCCGCCCCGACGCCGAGCTCCGGGAGGCGGACGAGATCTGCGGCCGGTTCCGGATCAGCGGCGTCCCGGTCACCGACGCCGGGGGCAAGCTCCTGGGCATCGTGACCAACCGGGACATGGCCTTCGAGACGGACCGCGGCCGCCAGGTCCGCGAGATCATGACACCGATGCCGCTGGTGACCGGCCAGGTCGGCATCTCCCCCGAGGAGGCCGTCGGGCTGCTGCGCCGGCACAAGATCGAGAAGCTGCCGCTCGTCGACCGGCAGGGCAAGCTCAAGGGCCTGATCACCGTCAAGGACTTCGTCAAGGCGGAGCAGTACCCGAGGGCTGCCAAGGATGCCGACGGCCGGCTGATCGTGGGCGCGGCGGTCGGAGTGGCGGGGGACGCCTACGAGCGTGCCGAGGCCCTCATCGAGGCGGGCGTGGACTTCGTCGTGGTGGACACCGCGCACGGCCACTCCAAACTGGTGCCCGAAATGGCTGCCAAGATCAAGTCCAACTACTCGGTGGACGTGGTGGCGGGGAACGTCGCCACCAGGGACGGTGCCCAGTCACTGGTCGACGCCGGGGTGGACGGCATCAAGGTGGGCGTGGGGCCCGGCTCCATCTGCACCACGCGGGTGGTCGCCGGCATCGGGGTGCCGCAGATCACCGCGATCTACGAGGCCGCCCTGGCGGCCCGGGCCGCCGGCGTCCCGGTCATCGGTGACGGGGGTCTGCAGTACAGCGGTGACATCGCCAAGGCCCTGGTGGCCGGAGCGGACACGGTCATGCTGGGCAGCCTGCTCGCCGGCTGCGAGGAGTCCCCGGGCGAGTTGATGTTCATCAACGGCAAGCAGTTCAAGTCCTACCGGGGGATGGGCTCGATCGGGGCGATGCAGACCCGGGGAGAGTCCCGGTCGTACTCCAAGGACCGCTACTTCCAGGACACCGTCAGCGACGACGAGAAGCTGGTCCCCGAGGGCATCGAGGGCCAGGTCCCCTACCGTGGCCCCCTGGCCTCGGTGGTGCACCAGCTCGTGGGCGGGCTCCACCAGTCGATGTACTACCTCGGCGGCCGGACCATTCCGGAGATCAAGGAGCGCGGCAGGTTCGTGCGGATCACCGCGGCCGGTCTCAAGGAGAGCCACCCGCACGACATCCAGATGACGACCGAGGCCCCCAACTACTCGCGGCGGTGACACACGGGGCGGGGCGAGCGGGGGACGGTGCCGCGGCACTGAGATGATGTGCGCTGACCTGAGTACCGACAGTCTCCGGCGTCCCGCTTCCCGGTGTCCCGCTCCCCGGCAGTTCTGCCCGCGCGGTCGTCGGCCCGGCGTCCCGCGCCGACTGTCCCGCACCGTTACCGGAAGGTTCCCCACGTGACTGAGATCGAGATCGGACGCGGCAAGCGCGGACGGCGGGCCTACGCCTTCGACGACATCGCCGTGGTGCCCAGCCGTCGCACCCGTGATCCGAAAGAGGTCTCGATCGCCTGGCAGATCGATGCCTACCGCTTCGACCTGCCGTTCCTCGCCGCGCCCATGGATTCCGTGGTCTCCCCGAAGACCGCGATCCGGATCGGTGAGCTGGGCGGCCTCGGGGTGCTGAACCTCGAAGGGCTGTGGACCCGTTACGAGGACCCGGAGCCGCTGCTCCAGGAGATTTCCGAGCTGGAGGTGTCCTCGGCGAACCGCCGGCTTCAGGAGATCTACTCCGCACCCATCCAGGAGGAGCTGATCGGACGGCGCCTCAAGGAGGTGCGGGACTCCGGGGTGGTGACCGCGGCCGCGCTGTCCCCGCAGCGCACCGCGCAGTTCTCGAAGGCCGTCGTGGACGCGGGCGTGGACATCTTCGTGATTCGCGGGACCACCGTCTCGGCCGAGCATGTCTCCAGCGCTGCCGAGCCGCTGAACCTCAAGCAGTTCATCTATGAGCTGGACGTGCCGGTGATCGTCGGGGGCTGCGCCACGTACACCGCGGCCCTGCACCTGATGCGCACCGGCGCGGCGGGTGTGCTGGTGGGCTTCGGCGGCGGCGCCGCCCACACCACCCGCAATGTGCTGGGCATTCACGTGCCGATGGCCACGGCGGTGGCCGATGTCGCGGCGGCCCGCCGGGACTACCTGGACGAGTCCGGCGGTCGCTACGTGCACGTGATCGCGGACGGCGGGGTCGGCTGGTCCGGTGACCTGCCCAAGGCCATCGCCTGCGGATCCGACGCGGTGATGATCGGCTCTCCGCTGGCCCGCGCGAGTGACGCGCCCGGCCGGGGCCATCACTGGGGCATGGAGGCCGTGCACGAGGACGTGCCGCGCGGCAAGAAGGTCAACCTGGGCACGGTCGGCACCACGGAGGAGGTCCTCGCCGGCCCCTCGCACACTCCTGACGGGTCGATGAATTTTTTCGGCGCGCTGCGCCGCGCCATGGCCACCACCGGCTACTCGGAGCTCAAGGAGTTCCAGCGGGTCGAGGTCACGGTTTCCCGCTGACCTCGACGCTCTCCCCGGGCGGGCAGACGTTCCCGCCCGGGCCTGCCCGGGTCCGGGCACGGGCCCGGCAGCGTGCCGGCCACCCCCGCCGGGCCGCTGACGCGCGGATCGCGGCCCGACGGCGGGGTCAGTCCAGGGAGCGGCCGGACGGCGAGGTCGGCCGGTTGTCGCTGTCCTCGTCGTCGTCGCCTTCGATGTAGATGTCGTTGACGCTGATGTTCACTTCGACGACGTCCATGCCGGTGGTGCGCTCCACCGCTGTGATGACGTGTTCCCGCACCTTCTGCGCAACTTTGTGGATGCGCTCGCCGTAGTCGACCACGATGACGAGGTCGACTGCGGTCTCAGTGGTGCCCACTTCGACCGACACGCCGCTGGTGGCCGCGGTGCCGCCGCCCATCGCCTGGCGCATCGCGCCGATCCGCTGCGCGGTTCCGCTGCCCATGGCGTGCACGCCGGGCACCTCACGGGCGGCCATTCCGGCCGTCTTCGCGACGACGGAGTCGGCGATCGTGGTGGTGCCGCGCTGCTCCGGAGAGCCTTCGATCTCTGCCATTACTTGTACCTCCTGCGCGACCGCGGGGGGTCCGCTCAGCAGACGGACGGCACTCACCGGCGGCGCGGAGCGTCACCGGCGAGTGCGATGACCCTTCCATCGTGCAACGGATCGGCGCGTCACGCGCGCCGGACGGTCCACGGATGTGGCGCCGGAGGGCGTTCGGAGCGGCGCCGCGGTCACAGGCGGTGCGCGGCCCCGGCCGGGGTCGCACCGCGGCTGTCGAGAAACAGCGGAGCCTTGGCGGCCAGTCCCTGCAGGTCGTAGGTCCGGTGATTCTGCAGCAGCACGGTCAGGTCCGCGGCGGCCGCTGCCTCGTAGAGCGAGTCGGCGCGCGGCACCGGCCGGCCGGCGATCCGCCACTGCGCGACATACGGATCGTGGAAGCTGAGCCGGGCGCCGAGCTCGAGCAGCCGGGTGGCGATCTCCCGGGCGGGGGCGCCTTCCTGGTCGGGCAGGTCGGGCTTGTAGGTGACGCCGAGGAGCAGCACGCGCGCGTTGCGGGCGGACTTGCCGTGCTCGTTGAGCAGCGCCGCCGCGCGCCGGGTCACGTAGCGCGGCATGCGTGCGTTGACGTCCTGGGCCAGCTCCACCATGCGCAGCGGGTGTCCGGGACCGCGGCCGGAGTGCGGCAGGCAGCCGGGGTCGACGGGTACCCCGTGGCCGCCGACCCCGGGGCCGGGCCGGAAGGACTGGAAGCCGTACGGTTTGGTCTCCGCGCAGCGCAGCACGTCCCACAGGTCGACACCCAGGTCGTGGCAGAGCACCGCCATTTCGTTCACCAGCGCGATGTTGACGTGCCGGAAGTTGGTTTCCAGCACCTTCGCCGTCTCCGCTTCCTTCGGGCCCCGGGCCCGTACCACCTTGTCCGTGAGCCGTCCGTAGAAGGCGGCCGCCGCTTCCGTGCAGGCGGGGGTGAGCCCGCCGATGACGCGCGGGGTGTTCGCGTAACCGTGGACCCGGCTGCCGGGGTCGAGGCGGCCCGGGGAACAGGCGAGTGGGAAGTCCCGCCCGGCGCGAAGTCCCGAGCCGTCCTCCAACAGCTCCCGCAGCATGCCTTCGGTCGTGCCGGGGTACACGGCGGATTCCAGCACCACGAGGGTGCGGGGCCGCAGCCGGGGGCCGAGGTCGCGGGCAGCCTCCCGGACTCCGGTGAGGTCGAGCGCCCGGTCCGGGCCGAGCGGAGTGGGAGCACAGATCAGCGCGGTGCGTACGCGGTTCAGCTCGGCGGGGTCGCTGGTGGCGGTGAAGCCGGCGGCCAGCATCCGGCGGAGCTCGGCCGCGGTCAGGGAGCCGTCGGCGGGCGGGCGGCCGGCGTTGAGGCCGGCGGCGACGGCCGGGTCCCGGGTGTAGCCGACGGTGTCCATGCCGATGGCGGCGGCTGCCTGGGCACCGGGAAGGCCGAGGTGCCCCAGGCCGAGGACGGCGAGATCTGCGGGCATGAGCGGCGAGCCCCTTCCCCGGACGGGTGGAGAAAACGTAAGAGTCAGCTTAAGCGGATATATGACAGATATGGTGGATTGTCCCCGGGGGTGCTTCCAGCGGCGGCAAAAAGAGCGTGCAATGGGGGAGCATCGCTTGCAGGCTTCAACGACGAGTGCGGGAGGCAACGGTGAGAACAGCGACACTGGGACCGGCGGAGCGAACCGAAGCTCTGGCCCGAATGGCTGACCGGGAGCTGGACGTGCTGGTCGTCGGGGGTGGGGTGGTGGGCGCCGGCACGGCCCTGGATGCCGCGACCCGCGGGCTGAGCACCGGCCTGCTCGAAGGACGGGACTGGGCGGCGGGTACCTCGAGCCGGTCCAGCAAACTGATCCACGGCGGGCTGAGGTACCTGGAAATGCTCGACTTCGGTCTCGTCCGGGAGGCCCTCAAGGAACGCGGTCTGATGCTGGATCGGATCGCCCCGCACCTGGTGAAGCCGGTGCCGTTCCTGTATCCCCTGCGCCACCGCGGCTGGGAACGGTTCTACGCGGGGTCCGGTGTGGCGCTCTACGACGCCATGGCGCTGTCCTCCGGGCGGGGCCGCGGCCTGCCCGTCCACCGTCATCTGTCCCGTCGGCGGGCGCTGCGGATCGCCCCGGCCCTGAAGAAGGACGCCCTGGTCGGCGCACTCCAGTACTACGACGCCCGGGTGGACGACGCCCGGCATGTCGCCACCCTGGTGCGCACCGCCGCGGCGTACGGCGCGTACTGCGCCAACCGGGCCAGGGTCACCGGCTTCCTCCGGGAGGGCGAGCGGGTGGTGGGCGTCACCGTGACCGACCTGGAGGAGAGCGGCGGCCCCGACCGCTTCCGCACCTACGAGATCCGGGCCAAGCAGGTCGTGAACGCCACCGGCGTCTGGACGGACGACACCCAGCGCATGATCGCCGAGCGGGGGCAGTTCCACGTCAACGCCTCGAAGGGCATCCATCTGGTGGTGCCCAAGGACCGTATCCACTCCGCCACCGGGCTGATCCTGCGCACGGAGAAGAGCGTGCTGTTCGTCATCCCCTGGGGCCGCCACTGGGTGGTGGGCACCACGGACACCGCCTGGGACCTGGACAAGGCCCATCCGGCGGCCTCGAGTGCGGACATCGACTATCTGCTGGAACGCGTCAACTCGGTGCTGGCCGTGCCGCTGAGCCGGGACGACGTCCAGGGGGTGTACGCCGGTCTGCGCCCGCTGCTCGCAGGGGAATCGGAGGCCACCAGCCAGCTGTCCCGCGAGCACACCGTGGCCCATCCGGTACCGGGCCTGGTGGTGGTCGCCGGCGGCAAGTACACGACGTACCGGGTGATGGCCAAGGACGCAGTGGACGCCGCGGTGCACGGGCTGGACCACCGCGTGGCGGAATGCTGCACCGAGGACGTTCCACTGGCCGGAGCCGAGGGCTACCACGCGCTGTGGAACGCCCGGGCCCGGATCGCCGCCCGGACGGGGCTGCACGTCGCCCGGATCGAGCATCTCCTCAACCGTTACGGCTCGCTGATGGACGAGGTCCTGGAGCTGGTCGAGGCCGACCCGAAGCTCGGCGAGCCGCTGCCCGCAGCCGACGACTACCTCAAGGCCGAGATCGCCTACGCGGCTTCGCACGAGGGCGCCCGCCACCTGGAGGACGTGCTCACCCGCCGCACCCGGATCTCGTTCGAGACCTTCGACCGCGGCACCCGCAGCGCCCGGGAATGCGCCGAGCTCATGGCCGCGGTCCTGGGCTGGGACGAGGAGCAGATCGCACGCGAGGTGCAGCACTACCTGAAGCGGGTGGAGGCCGAGCGCGAGTCGCAGCTCCAGCCGGACGACCAGACGGCAGACGCAGCCAGGCTGGGGGCTCCGGACACCGTGCCGCTCTGAGCCGTTCCGCCCCGTTCCGTCGTGATGCGCGTCTGTCGGGCCGTCAACCCGCCGCCGGACGCGCCGTGCCCCTGCGGTTCGATGGCCACGCCCATGGGTGACAATGTGCGGGAAGCCGGAGGGGACACCACGCATGGGCCAGGACAACGGGGACAACGAGGCGCACGTCGGCGACCCGCGGGAGGACGGGCCGCAGGACCGGGTGCCTCCGGACAGCACGCCGCACGACGCCGCACCACCGCAGGACACACCGCAGGAGGGCCAGGACCGGCCGTCCGCACCGGGCCGCGACGAGGCGCCGACCGCGGCTGCCCGGCTGCTGGCCGGCCGGTACCGCCTCGGCACCGTGGTGGGCCGCGGCGGCATGGGCACCGTATGGCGGGCCAGGGACGAAGTGCTGGGCCGATGGGTGGCGGTGAAGGAGCTTCGGCTGCCGGTGGGCATCGACGACTCCGAACGGAAGCGGCTGGTCACCCGCACCATGCGGGAGGCCAAGGCCATCGCCACCATCCGCAGCCGGGGCGTCGTCACCATCTACGACGTGGTCGACGAGGGCGCGCGGCCGTGGATCGTGATGGAGCTCATCGAGGGCCGTTCCCTGGCCGAGGTCGTCCGGGAGGACGGCCCGATGCGCCCCCGGGAGGCGGCCGAGACCGGTCTGGCCATCCTCGAGGTGCTGCACGCGGCCCACAAGGCGGGCATCCTGCACCGGGACGTGAAGCCGTCCAACGTGATCATCGCGGACGAGGACGGCCGGGTCGTGCTCACCGACTTCGGTATCGCCAAGGTCGAGGGTGACCCCTCCATCACGTCCACCGGCATGCTGGTCGGTGCCCCCTCGTACATCTCGCCGGAGCGGGCCCGCGGTGACTCGCTGGGCCCGGCCGCCGACCTGTGGTCGCTCGGCGCCCTGCTGTACTGCGCGGTCGAGGGCCGCCCGCCGTACGACAAGGGGGGAGCCATCGCGACCCTCACCGCGGTGATGAACGAGCCGGTGCAGACCCCGCGGTCGGCCGGGATCCTGACGGAGGTCATCACCGGACTGCTGGCCAAGGAGCCGGACGAGCGGCTCGATCTGGTCCGCACCCGGGTGCTGTTGAGAGAGGCCCTGCGCACCGGTGCCGCGCCGCAGGAGACGGCGACGACGGCGCTCTCCGGCTCCGCCGCGCGCCGGAAGCAGACCGGCACCCCGGACGCGGCCGGCACCGCGGCCACCGGCCCGGAGCAGCATGGCGGCTCGGAGTCCACCCCGCCCGCCACCCCGCAAGCGGCAGGAGGCACCTCCGGGCCGGGATGGTTCCGGCGGCAGCGCTCGCTGCTGATCGCCGCGGTTGCCATCGTGCTGCTCGGTCTCCTCAGCGCCGCGGTGGCCAACACGCTGACCGGCGGCGGGAGCAGCACGGACAGCTCCACGGGGGGCGCGGCCGGCGGCGCGGACGACGGGGGTGACGAGGACGGCAAGGGGGACGCAGCGGACCGCGAGGAGGACGGCGAGGAGGACGGCGGCGCGGACCCGGAGGACGGGGCGGACCCGGAGGCCGAGGACGGCTCCGCCGACTCGGGCGACTCCGACGAGGACACCACCGGACCACCCGTCACCGCTCCGGAGAACGACCCCGACGGGACGTTCCCGCCGGAGAGCCCGGAGGGCTTCGACCGGGTCGTCAACCAGCAGTTCCAGTTCAGCATCGAGCTCCCCGAAGGCTGGGAGCTGATCCGCATCGCCGGGCGCAACTCCGGGGCTGTGTACGGCGCCCCGGGCGGCGGACCACCCAAGGTGCAGGTGGACTTCAACAACGCTCCGACGGACAGCGCCGAGTCCGCCTGGCGCAGTCTCGAGCCGGCGGTCCGGGACGGAAGCTCGGAGTACCGCGTCATCGGCATCGCCCCCGTGGTCGACTGGCGGGAGTACCCCACGGTGGCCGACTGGGAGTTCGAGCGGACCGAGGGCGGCGAGCGGGTGCGGGTGCTCAACCGCGGGTTCCGGGTGGACTCGGGCCGCGGCTACGCCATCATGATCACGTGTGTGGCGGCGGAGTGGGACGGGCAGGAGTGCCGAACGCTGCGTGACACGGCGTTCGCCACCTTTCAGCCGTTGGAATGAGCCGTCAGGACACCGGGCACGGAAGGCAGTATGAACCCGGGGCGCCGGACTGTGGGCGCGGTGTGCCCGCGGCACGTATCGTGAGAGACCGGTTGCCCACCGGCACGCGATGAGGGGAGGCGTCGTGGACACGTACGCGGGGCGTCTGCTCGCCGACCGGTACCGCCTTCCGCGGCCGCCGTCCGAGGAGTACGAGCTGGTCGAGACGCGGGCTTTCGACACCGCGAGCGGCCAGGAGGTCCGGGTCCGGCAAGTTCCGCTGCCGGAGGTCGTGGACGCCGAGCTGCTGGACGGGGATCGGCCGGGCGGGCCGCACGGGAGCCGGGGGCCGGGGTCCGCGGCCACCCGCACACCTGACGATCCCGTGGTGCGACGGGCCGTCGAGGCGGCTGCCGCCGCGGCGAGCATCCCCGATCACCCCCGTCTGGACCAGGTGTTCGACGTCTTCGTGCAGGGCGACGGCCTGTGGATCGTCAGCGAGCTGGTGAGTGCCCGTCCGTTGGCGTCCCTGCTCACCGAGCAGCGGCTCAATCCTTACCGGGCGGCCGAGGTGGCGGCGGATCTGCTCGCGGCCCTCCGGGTCGTGCACGCGCACGGCTGGACACACCGCAACCTCACCTCGCGCACGGTCCTGGTGTGTGACGACGGCCGGGCACTGCTGACCGGGCTGGCCGCCGGTGCGGCCGAGGAAGTGCTCTGCGGGTACGACCCGTTCCCGGCGGACTCCGCCCGGCCCTCCGACGGCCTGCCGCCGGGTGGTGACGGCGGGCCGGCTGCCGGGGAAGCGGACCCCCAGGACCGGGCCGGGCACCAGGACTACCACGTCCACCGCGAGCCCGCCGGCCCCCGTGGCCACCACCAGCCCGCCGGCCACCACGAGCCCGGCGGCCACCAAAGCCGGGCCCTCGACGCGTCCCCCGGGCCGGCCGAGGCCGTCGGTCCCGGCGGGCAGCATGAGCGCGAGGCACTGCCTCCCGCCGAACGGCACCGCCCCACGGAGCATCCGGCGGCGGAGGAGTACCGGCTGCCGGGCCCTCCCCACGGGGACGCACCGTCCGGGGAACGGCCCTCGGGCGGAGCGGCGGAGCTCGTCGCGCGGGTCCGGCAGCAGGGCGGTCTGCCGGACCGGGAGACCCCGGAGGAGCCCAGGAGCGGCGGCTTCCCCGCCGCCTGGGATTTCGAGGGCGACCGGGGAGCCGGCCACCGGCCCTCCCCGGCGGCCATCGAGCGCGCCGCGCGGAGCGGGGCCATAGCCGCCTACCGGGCGGGCACCCGGGCCGGCGCGGATGCCGCCGGGAACAGCACCTCAGGCAGCACGGCCGCGGCCCGTCATCTGCGGCCCGCCGATCAGAGCGGGCCGCCCGCCTCGCCTGCCCCGCAGGACCGGGCCCGGCCGCTGCCCGGCCCGGCCGGCCGCGGCTCCGGTCCCACCGAGCTGCCCGGCGCGCGGCGTCCCAGCAGCCCGGTGCGCACGGGCTGGGAGAACATCCCGGTCCCCGCCAGGAACGCCGCACCGGAAGCCGCGCCCACCCCGGCCGGCCGGCGGCCCCCGTCCGCGTCCCCGCGGTACCGGGGCCCGGACACCGCGCTCGCCGCGGAGCGGGCCAGGCAGGCCCGCATGACGACAGTCGGCGCGGTCACCGAGCGGTGGGCGCCCGAGCAGGCCGGGCCGGTCCACAACCACTGGCAGCTGGCACCCCCGGTCGGCCCGGCCGCCGACCTCTGGGCGCTGGGCGCGCTGCTCTTCCGCGCGGTGCAGGGGCACCCTCCGTACCCGGAGGACAGCACGGCCGAGCTGGTGCAGGCGGTCTGCGGAGAGCAGCCGGCCTTCGCCGAGGAGTGCGGCGCGCTGCGTCCGGTGGTCGAGTCGCTGCTGCGCCGGGACCCCACCGAGCGCCCCGACCCCGAAGAGCTGCGCGGCTGGCTGCGCTCGATCATCCGTACTGCCCCGGAGCCGGAGGTGGGGCGCCGCACGGTGACCGCTCCGGCGATGCTGGAAGCGGGCCGGCCCGCTGACCCCCACCGGCTTCCCGTGGTGCGCCGGCGGGGCGAGATGGTGTCCAAGCGCAGGAACCGGCGCCGGGACCGCGACCCGCGGTGGCTCGGCCGGACGCTGCTGATCCTGCTGCTGCTCGGGGTCGGGGCCGCGATGGCCTACGCGCTGCTGTTCCTGCCGGAGTCCGGCTCGGAAGGGAGCGGCGAGCCGGGCGGACAGCCCGCGGGGGAGGGTCCGGTACCCGACCCGACCGCCACCGAGGGGGTTTCCGGCACGGCGGACCCGGAGCCCACCGAGACCTCGGAGGAGACGCTGCCGGAGGGCTTCACGCCGGTGGACGACCCGGCCGGCTTCCGGCTGGCGCTGCCGGACGGCTGGGAGCGCCAGGGTGAGCCGGCGGACGGACAGGTCCGTTACACGGCCGGGGAGCTGGAGCTGCTGGTCGTCCCGGGACGGGACAGTGCCGAGGAGTTCGGCGACGATCCCATGCAGTATCAGCTGGGGGAGCTGGCCGAGCTCCGGCCCTACTACGAGGACACCTACTCCTCGGCCGGGAACCTGCGGCGGACCGAGGTCGGTCAGGCGTCGATCGCGGAGGGGGTGTTCACCTGGCGGGACGGCGGGGAGCAGGTCGCCTACAACCGCGCCACGCTGATGGGCGGTCACTACCACGTGGTGCTGATGCGGGGCCCGGAGAGCAGCCGGGATGCCCTGGACGAGGTCTTCGAGGTGGTGGCGGAGAGCTACCGGGTCACAGCCGGGTGACAGTCCCGCACCACCGTGCATCAGGCCCGGGGACTCTGTGGTGGTGCGGTCGGCCGACGCGATAGGCAGGGACCATGGCAGACGAGCGGGGACAGGCGGACGATCCCACCAGCTACGGTCTCCAGCCCGCCGCGGGGCCGGCCGGACCGGCCGCGGGTCCGGCGCGGTCGGCGGCCGCCTCTCCGCGGGCGGACCCGGCTGCCACCGCGCCGGCGGGGTATCCGGCGGCGGGCGGTCCGGCGGACGGTCCGGACCGTCCGGACGGGGACGGGGCGCCGCAGCGGGTCGTCGGCGGCCGGTACCGGCTGACCGGTCGTCTCGGGCACGGGGGGATGGGCACCGTGTGGCGGGCCCGGGACGCGGTGGTGGGCCGCGAGGTCGCGGTGAAGGAGCCGCGGGTCCCCGGCAGCATCACCGACAGCGAGCGGGAGAACGTCCACCGCCGGATGCGGCGCGAGGCGCGGGCCGCGGCCCGGATCGGTCATCCGTCGGTCGTCACGGTGTACGACGTGGTGATCGAGGACGGCCGGCCGTGGCTGGTCATGGAGCTGGTCCACGGAGAGTCGCTGGCCGAGGTGCTGGAGTCGGGGACCCTCGGCGTGCGCGAGACGGCCCGGGTCGGGCTCGCCGTCCTCGGGGCGCTGGCCGCTGCCCACGAGGCGGGAGTCCTGCACCGGGACGTCAAGCCGGCCAACGTGCTGCTGGGGCGGAACGACCGGGTGGTGCTCACCGACTTCGGCATCGCCCAGGTGGAGGGCGAGCAAGGGCTGACCGACACCGGAGCGTTCGTCGGCTCGCCGGAGTTCACCGCTCCGGAGCGGGTGCTGGGCCGCAGGCCCGGACCCGAGTCGGACCTCTGGTCCTTGGGCGTCCTGATGTACGCGGCCCTCGAGGGGTTCTCGCCGTTCCGGCGCTACACCGTTCCGGCGACCGTCCAGGCCGTGCTGACCGCGGATGCCCAGCCGCCGGCCCGGGAGTCCGGGGAGCTGGGCGCACTCGTGCTGCGGCTGCTCAGCAAGGAGCCTTCAGCCCGGCCGGCCGTCGCCGAGGTCCGGGAGACGCTCCTCCGGATCCTGGCCCCGCCGCCCGCCGAGCCGGTTGCCACCCGGGGCTACCCGGCCCAGGGGGGTGAGAGCGGTGACGGCGGTGACGGCGTCCCGGGCAAGGGGGGCCGTGGCCGGCGCCCGGGGCGCGGAGCGCGGCTGACTCTGGCCGGCGGGCCGGCCGGAGCCCTGGTGCTGGTCCTCCTGTTGCTGGTGGCCGACCCGTTCGGCCGGGGCGGGCTGCCGGAGGGCTGGGAGCTGCGAGAGGAGGAGGAGCCGGGGGTCACCTGGGCGGTCCCCGAGGGATTCGTCCGGGACTCCGCGGAGGACAGCTCCTGGATCCGGTACACCTCACCGGACACGCTCTACGAGATCCAGCTCTGGTACCGCGAGGAGGAGGAACGCGACGCACTCGCCGCGGCCGCCGGGCAGCTGAGCCATCTGCGGGAGAGCAACGCCCGCGACACCGGCATGGAGGACGTGACGGGCCGCTTCTACGAGCGTGACTTCCACGACTACGACGCCGCCGAGATGGAGCTGACCTCCGTACCGCACCGGTCGGAGGAGGGAGCGCCGCGCGTGCAGCGCCGGGCGCTGTTCCTCACCCGCGAGGAGACGGACCGGATGTGGCGGGTGCAGGTGGTGATGCCCGGCGAGGAGGGCGCGGCCAAGGCTTACGGCGAGGAGCTGTACGAGGAGGTGCTCACCCACCTCGCCCTCGATGACGCCCAGGAGCCCGGGGAGGGGGACTGAGGGGCACGGCGGCGCTCCGCGCACCCGGCCGTCCGGACACCGGGAACCGGATTTCTGCCAGTGATCACTGGCGAGATTCCGGAAAAGTGGTTACCGGCGGGTAGGCAGCGGGCGTCGTCGGCCGTACTCTCCGCCTATGACGACTGCGCAGGACGACCCCCGGACCCTGGCCGCCGGACCCGTCACCCCGGAGCTGGTGGCCCGGCTCACCCGCGGGGTGACGGGGAGCGGCCGTACGGTGAACCACACTCCGTTCACCGGGCTGGAGCTCGCCGAGCTGCCCGAGGCCACCGTCGAGGAGGTCGCCGACGCCTACCGGCGGGCCCGGCCCGCCCAGCGGGCCTGGGCGGCCCGGCCGGTGCGTGAGCGGGCGGCAGTCCTGCTGCGTTTCCACGACCGGCTGCTGAGCCGCCAGAGCGAGATCCTGGACCTCATCCAGCTGGAGACCGGCAAGGCCCGGCTGCACGCCCACGAGGAACTCCAGGCGGTGTGCGTCTCGGCCCGGCACTACGGCCGCAAGGCACCGGCCTATCTGCGCCCCAAGCGGCACACCGGGGCCATCCCGCTGCTCACCCAGGTCCGCGAGCTGCGCCGACCGCGCGGCGTCATCGGGCAGATCGCACCGTGGAACTACCCCCTGGAACTGTCCGTCGGGGACGCCCTGCCCGCCTTCGTCGCCGGCAACGCCGTGGTCATGAAGCCGGACACCGAGACCGCGCTGACCGCGCTGTGGGCCCGCCGGGAGCTGATCGCCGCCGGCCTTCCGGAGGACGTCTGGCAGGTGGTCCTGGGCGAGGGGCCCGTCGTCGGCCCGGCCGTGGTCGCCCACGCCGACTACGTCTCCTTCACCGGGTCCACCACCACCGGCCGTCAGGTCGCCCAGGGTGCCGCCGCCCGACTGGTGGGTGCCAGCCTGGAGCTCGGCGGCAAGAACGCGATGCTGGTGCTGGAGGACGCCGACCTGGACAAGGCCGCGGACGGTGCGGTGCGGGCCTGCTTCTCGTCCGCCGGACAGCTGTGCATCTCCGTCGAGCGGCTCTACGTCCACGAGGCGGTGGCAGGGCCGTTCCTGCGGCGCTTCACCGAGCGGACCGAGGCCCTGCGGCTCGGAACCGCCCTCGACTACGGCACCGACCTGGGCTCGCTGGTGTCCCAGCGGCAGCTCGACACGGTGATCCGGCACGTCCGGGAAGCGGTGGACCGGGGGGCGACGGTCCTCGCCGGCGGCCGGCCCCGCCCCGACGTCGGCCCTTACTTCCACGAGCCGACCATCCTCGAAGGAGTCAACTCCTCGATGGCGGTGTGCGAGGAGGAGACCTTCGGCCCGGTGGTCTCCGTCTACCGCTTCACCGATGACCAGGACGCCGTCACCCGGGCCAACGACACCCCCTACGGTCTCAACGCCTCGGTCTGGTCGCGGAACGGCCGCCGGGCCCGGCGGATCGCCCAGCAGCTGAACAGCGGCACCGTCAACATCAACGAGGGCTACGCCGCCGCCTACGGCAGCGCCCAGGCCCCGATGGGCGGCATGGGCGACTCCGGCCTCGGCCGGCGCCACGGTTCCGAGGGCATCCACAAGTACACCGAGGCGCAGACCATCGCCCAGCAGCACCTGCTGCCGATGGCCCCCTCGCTCGGGATGGACGACCGCCGGTACGCGGCCTTCATGTCCCGCTCGCTGAAGGCACTCAAGACCCTGCGTTTCCGGTAGGCGCGCACCCGCTCCCTTCCCCCGTACAGGAGACCGCATGTCCTCTTCGGATGCCTCCCGCGCACCCGGCACACCGGGCACCCCCGGCCCGGCCGGTGCCCCCGCCGCCGGTGCCGACGACTACGACGTCCTCGTGATCGGCTCCGGTTTCGGGGGGTCGGTGAGCGCGCTGCGCCTGACCGAGAAGGGGTACCGGGTCGGCGTTCTGGAGGCGGGCCGCCGCTTCTCCCGCTCCGAGCTGCCGAAGTCCTCCTGGGACCTGCGCAACTACCTCTGGGCACCGCGGCTGCGCCTGTACGGCATCCAGCGCATCCATCTGCTGAACAAGGTCATGATCCTGGCCGGGGCCGGGGTCGGCGGCGGATCGCTGAACTACGCCAACACCCTGTACGTGCCCCCGCCGGCCTTCTTCCAGGACCGGCAGTGGGCGGACATCACGGACTGGCAGGCGGAGCTGTCCCCGTACTACGAGCAGGCCCAACGCATGCTGGGGGTCAGGCTCAACCCGACCACGACCCCCTCCGATGTGCACCTGAAGGCGGCCGCCGCCCGCATGGGCGTCGCCGACACCTACCACCTCGCCCCGGTGGGTGTCTTCTTCGGGGACGGGCAGGACGCCGGCCGCGGACCCGCCACGGAACCGGGCGGAGAGGTCCCCGACCCCTACTTCGGTGGTGCCGGACCCTCCCGCCGGGCCTG
Source organism: Streptomyces sp. ACA25 (assembly GCF_028200735.1). Taxonomy (GTDB): domain Bacteria; phylum Actinomycetota; class Actinomycetes; order Streptomycetales; family Streptomycetaceae; genus Streptomyces. The sequence continues at coordinate 283,033 of NZ_JAQKPV010000003.1, read as the reverse complement.
CACCGAGTGCGGGCAGTGCATGACGGGCTGCCGGCTCGGCGCGAAGAACACCCTGAACGAGAACTACCTGTACCTGGCCGAGAAGGCGGGCGCCGAGGTGCACCCGCTCACCACGGTCACCGCCGTCCGGGAACAGCCGCACGGCGAGGGGTACGAGGTCACCGTCGCCCCGACCGGAGCCGGGATACGCCGCCGCAGCCGGCAGCGCGTCCTGCGCGCCCGGCACGTCGTCGTCGCGGCGGGCACCTACGGCACCCAGACCCTCCTGCACCGGATGCGGGACGCCGGCGAACTGCCCCGGATCTCCGAGCGGCTCGGGACCCTCACCCGCACCAACTCGGAAGCCCTGGTGGGCGCCAGCACCGTTCCGCGGCGCTACCGGGAGAAGCACGGCAGGGACGCGGAGCTCGACTTCACCCGGGGGGTGGCGATCACCTCCTCGATCCACCCCAACGGGCACACCCACATTGAGCCGGTCCGCTACGGCAAGGGGTCCAACGCGATGGGCGCGCTGTCCATCAAGCAGTTCCCCCGGGGCGGCCTGCCGCGGGTGCTCTCCTACTTGCTGGACTCGGTCCGGCACCCGGTCAAGTTCGCCCGCTCGCTGTCCAATTACAAGTGGTCCGAACGCACCATCATCGGGCTGGTGATGCAGACGCACGACAACTCGCTGACCACCTTCCGCAAGCGCAAGGGCATCGGCCGGGGTCTGCTCACCGCACGGCAGGGCCACGGCGCGCCGAACCCCGAGCACATACCCGAGGGCGCGGAGGCGGCCCGCCGGCTGGCCGAGGAGATCAACGGCTTCGCCGGTACGAACGTCGGTGAGCTGCTCGGCACCCCGCTGACCGCCCACTTTCTCGGGGGCTGCCCGATCGGTGCCGACGAGCGGGCGGGGGTCATCGACCCCTACCACCGGCTGTACGGGCACCCGGGGATCTCCGTGGTGGACGGCGCCGCGGTCTCGGCGAACCTCGGGGTGAACCCCTCGCTGACCATCACCGCACAGGCCGAACGGGCGATGGCACTGTGGCCCAACAAGGGAGAGCCGGACCTCCGTCCGGCACCGGGCACCGGCTACCAGCGGCTGCCCGCGGTGCCGCCCGTGCAGCCCGCGGTGCCGGATCACGCGTTCGCCGTTCTCCGGCTGCCCGTGCTGCCGGTGCCCCGGGTCCCCGAGGCCGCCCCCACTCCGCACCGGACGGACTGAGCCGGTACCACTCTCCCCGGCCCGGCCCGGCCCGGCGGCGGACGGCAACGGGACCCGGCCCCGAAGGGCCGGGTCCCTTGAGCGTGAGGCCGGTGCCGCGTCACTGACGCGGCACCGGCCTCACGCGGGTAGTGCCTCAGGCGGTGGCGCCGCCGTCAGCGCCGTGGGTCCGGCGGCGGACGGCGAACATGCCGCCCGCCCCGAGGGCCACGGCAGCCGCGCCCGCGAGTGCGAACATCGGCAGTGCGGAGCCGGCGCCGGTCTCGGCCAGGGCGCCCTCCGCGCCGCTCGGCTTCACGTCGACCGGCTTGCGCTCACCCTGGGGAGCGGCGGCACCGGGCTCCACCTCGCTCTCGGCGGCGAGCACCTGAATCCAGTAGGCGTCCCAGCCCCCGGCACAGCTGACGCCCTCCTCGGTCCAGTACTCGCCCAGGCCGAGCGTCCAGGCCCAGCCGTCGGGGGAGCCGGCGTCGATCTGCATGCGCAGCTCGACGGTGGCGTCCGCCCCGTCCGCGAGAGACAGGTAGCCGAAGTAGCCGCTCAGGTTCTCCTCGGTGTGCGGTATCGACTTCCAGTCGCCCCTGTCCTTGTACTGGATCTCGATCAGGCCCAGGTAGGACTCGTCCCAGTCGGCCTCGACGTCGTCGATGTCCAGGCTGAACGCCTCGGTGATGACGTACGGGTAGACCCGGTCCAGGTCCTGGCCCGAGCGGTTGGTCAGCGTCAGTGAGAACTGGTGCCAGCCGCTCCCGGCGACCAGGGCCTCCGGCAGGCCGTTCAGGACGGTCTCCAGCGAGTTGTCGTCCTCGCAGGGGGTCTCGACGGGCGGGTTGCCGCCCTCGGTCAGCCCCTCCTCGACGTCCTTGCCGTCCTCCTCGACGTCCTTGCCGTCCTCGTCCCCGGCGGCGTCCTCGTCCCCGGTGCCGTCCTCGTCCTCCTCCGCCTCCTCCTCTGCCTCGTCGTCGATGTCCTCGTTCGCGCCGGTCTCGGTCTCGTCTCCGGCGCCGTCCTCGTTCTTGTCGTTCTCGATCTGGTCGCGCTCTTCCTGCGTGCTCAGCGGCGTGTCCGTCTCGGAGCCGTCCGCCGCCCAGGCGGTTCCGGCGGAGAGGAGAGCGGCGGGTGCGATGACCGCGGTGGCGGCGGCAGCCGCGAGAGCTCGACGGAGCTTCATGAAGCCTCTTCTGTTGTCCGAGCGACCGCACACGTGCGAGTCGCAGCAATGGTGACGAGGAAGTGACCCGCAGTTGCGTCGAATGGTTGTACCCGGTTGGGTCAAGCAAAGGTCAAGACCTCGCGGGCGAGGCCCGGTCAGGGGCAGCCGAAAGGCCCCGGCCGCCGTCCCGGGAGGACGGAGGCCGGGGCCTTCGGAGTCGGCACCGGTGACAGGGCGGCACCGGTGCCGACCGGCGGCACCCGGGGGCGGGGGCCGCTGTCATGGGCGGCCGGACCACGGCTGAGCTGCAGCGGGGCCCGATCAGTTACCTGGTGCTCTCCCCAGGCACTCCGGGAGATATGCGTCCCCGGGGAGGACGGCCGCGAACATCCCAAGTCCCTCCACATATCCGGCACATACGGCGAAGCGGTCGGCCCCCGGCGTCCCGGGGAGCCGACCGCCGGAATCGTGACCGGCCTGCTGTCCCCTGCCGTCCGGCCACCCGCACCGGAGCGAGGTCCCACGACGCCGGATCGCGCCACACCGGAACGGGCCGACGTCTCACCGCTCCGGAGACAACCGGTTCAACGAAGGCCTGCCCGGAAGGTCACGCGCCGTACGGGTGACGCTGCTCAGGCCCGTCCACGGCACAGCTCGAGCAGCGTCATCGCCAGCTGGGTGCCCGGCCGCCCCAGGGCGTCCCGGTAGTGGCCGAGGATCTCCAGTTCACGTGCCAGGTTCACCCGGCGGCCCCCGGAGCCGACCCGGGCCCGCTGGATCTCTCCGGAAACGGCCATCCGCTCCCGGACGAGCGCGAGGATCCGGCTGTCGAGTGCGTCGATCCGCTCGCGGGCACCGGTGATCACCTCGGCCGCCTCCTCGGTGCGGGCTCCGGTGCGCTCCGCTGTGGTGGTCTCCGTCGCAAGGCCGGTGTGCGGGGTGTTCATCAGGGGTCTCCCGGTGGGTGAGAGCCCGGACCTCTGTGCCCCGGCACGCGGAAACGCCCCGGGCCATCGGCCCGGGGCGCCATACAAGTCGCTGGTCAGTGCGTGACGCAGCGCTTCTCCTGGCAGCCGGCCGGGCCGGTGCCATAGGTAAAGAAACGCGCGTCGCGGAACATGGCGCCCAGTATGCCAGGGACGGTCCGCGCCCGCCGGTGAGCGGCCGGATGGTGAGACGCCACGGCTCGGTAGAATCGAGGCCACCGCCCGCTCCACCGCCGGAAGGCCAAGCTTCGTGGCATCTGCGCCCACCTCCGCACCCACCTCCGCACCGGACACCGTCCTCGTTGTCGACTTCGGCGCCCAGTACGCACAGCTCATCGCCCGCCGGGTCCGGGAGGCCCGGATCTACAGCGAGGTCGTGCCGTCCACCATGCCGGTGGCCGACATCCTCGCCAGGAAGCCCGCGGCGATCATCCTCTCCGGCGGCCCCTCCTCGGTGTACGCCGAGGACGCGCCCGGCATCGACCCGGCCCTGTTCCGGGCGGGGGTGCCGGTCCTCGGACTGTGCTACGGCTTCCAGCTGATGGCCCAGTCACTCGGCGGGACGGTCGCCCACACCGGGGCCCGGGAGTACGGGCGCACCGGCCTGACCGTTCTCCGGCAGGGCTCGACGCTCTTCGAGGGCACCCCGGCGGAGCAGCAGGTCTGGATGTCGCACGGCGACGCCTGCTCCGACGCGCCCGCCGGCTTCCAGGTCACCGCCGCCACCGGACTCGTGCCCGTGGCCGCCTTCGAGGACGACGAGCGCAGGCTCTACGGCGTCCAGTACCACCCCGAGGTCATGCACTCCACCCACGGGCAGCAGGTCCTGGAGCATTTCCTCTACCGCGGTGCGCGCCTGACCCCCAGCTGGACCGCCGGCAGCATCGTGGAGGAACAGGTCGCGGCGATCCGGCAGCAGGTCGGCGGCAAGCGGGCCATCTGCGGACTTTCCGGAGGCGTCGACTCGGCGGTGGCCGCCGCCCTGGTCAACGAGGCCATCGGTTCCCGGCTCACCTGCGTCTACGTGGACCACGGACTGATGCGCAAGGGCGAGACCGAGCAGGTCGAGAAGGACTTCGTGGCCGCGACCGGCGTGCAGCTCAAGGTGGTGGACGCCGCCGACCGCTTCCTGAACGCGCTGGCCGGGGTCAGCGACCCCGAACAGAAGCGGAAGATCATCGGGCGGGAGTTCATCCGGGTCTTCGAGCAGGCGCAGGCCGAGCTCGTCGCCGAGGCCGGCGAGGCCGGTGAGGACGTCGCCTTCCTCGTCCAGGGCACCCTGTACCCGGACGTGGTGGAGTCCGGCGGCGGCACCGGCACCGCGAACATCAAGTCCCACCACAACGTGGGCGGCCTCCCCGAGGACCTGGAGTTCGAACTCATCGAGCCGCTCCGCCAGCTCTTCAAGGACGAGGTCCGGATGGTCGGCCAGGAACTCGGCCTGCCCGAGGAGATCGTGCAGCGCCAGCCGTTCCCCGGCCCGGGCCTCGGGATCCGCATCGTCGGGGACATCACCCGCGAACGCCTCGACCTGCTGCGCGAGGCCGATGCCATCGCCCGTGAGGAGCTGTCCGCGGCCGGGCACGACCGGGAGATCTGGCAGTGCCCGGTGGTTCTGCTGGCCGGCGTCCGCAGCGTCGGGGTCCAGGGCGACGGCCGCACCTACGGCCACCCCGTCGTGCTGCGCCCGGTGTCCTCCGAGGACGCCATGACCGCCGACTGGTCCCGGCTGCCCTACGACACGCTGGCGAAGATCTCCACCCGCATCACCAACGAGGTCCCCGACGTCAACCGGGTCGTCCTCGACATCACCAGCAAGCCGCCGGGCACCATCGAGTGGGAGTGACCGGCTGAGTCACCCGCCCGGCCCCGCCGCCACGCCTCCGAGCGGCGGCGGGGCCGGGCGGCCTCTCCCGAGGAACCACCGCCCGCGGCGGCCGGGGCCCGGGCTCACCCGGCTCCCGGTGGCCCGGTCCGCCGCTGCCGGCGCAGCGCCCGCCGGCTCGCCCGCTTGTCGTGGCCCGCCATCGTCGCCCTGGCGAGCAGGCTGCCCAGGGCGACGAACAGCCCCACGGCGCTCACCGCGTAGAGCATGGTGAAGATCTTGGACGCGGTGGTGGTCGGCACCAGGTCGCCGTACCCGATGGTCAGACCGGTGGTCACCGAGAAGTACAGGCTGTCGATCACCGACCAGCCCTCGTGCAGCGCGTAGAAGGCGGTCGCGGTGATCACGAGCGTCAGCAGCGTCACCACGGCGCCGCGGAACGCCGGGTCGGCCCAGGCCCGGCGGACGGAGACCGCCATGCGGGCGGCCACGACAATGAGTCCCACCATCCGGCCAGTCTCAGCCACCCGGCGTCAGCTCACCATCACCGACACCGGCGCCGCGCGGCGAGCACGCACGTGGCCCACCCGGCGCGCTGGACAGGACCTGCGCCGGGCCGACGGGGTCAGATCAGCCGGCGGGCGGTGGCCCAGCGGGTCAGCTCGTGGCGGTTGGAGAGCTGGAGTTTGCGGAGCACGGCCGAGACGTGGCTCTCCACGGTCTTCACCGAGATGAAGAGCTCCTTGCCGACCTCCTTGTACGCGTAGCCGCGCGCGATCAGGCGCAGCACCTCGCGCTCCCGCTGGGTGAGGCGGTCCAGATCCTCGTCGACCGGGGCGGCGTCGGAGGACGCGAAGGCGTCCAGCACGAAGCCGGCCAGCCGGGGTGAGAAGACGGCGTCGCCGTCCGCGACCTGGAAGACGGCGTCCACCAGGTCGACGCCGGTGATGGTCTTGGTGACGTAGCCGCGGGCGCCGCCACGGATCACACCGATGACGTCCTCCGCGGCGTCCGAGACCGACAACGCCAGGAAGCGCACGGGGTGGGTGGCGTCGCTCATCAGCTGCGCGCTGCGGCGCAGCACCTCCACGCCGCCGCCGCCCGGGAGGTGCACGTCGAGTAGCACCACATCGGGGCGGGCCGCCTTGATGACGGCGACCGCCTCGTCCACGTCCCCGGCCTCGCCGACGACTTCGACGCCGGTGGCCTCGGTCCGGCCGATCTCCGCCCGCACCCCGGCCCGGAACATCCGGTGGTCGTCCACCAGCACGACCCGTGCCCGGGGTCCTGCCTGCTCGCTCGTGGCACTGTTCTCGGTGCCGCTGTGCTCCGTCATGCCGACCGCTCCATCGTCAGTTCCACCTCTGTGCCCTCGCCCGGCGCGGACCGGACGCGGGCCGTGCCGCCGTGGCGCTGCATCCGGCCGATGACGGACTCGCGCACGCCCATCCGGTCCGCCGGTACCGCGTCCAGGTCGAAACCGGGACCGCGGTCACGCACCGACACGAAGACCGTACGCCCTTCGACTTCGGCGAAGACCCGCACGGGGCCGCCCTCGCCACCGTACTTGGCGGCATTGACCATCGCCTCGCGAGCGGCCTGCAGCAGTGCGGAAAGTTGTTCGTCCATCGGGCAGTTGCCCACGCACACCACCTCGATGGGCACCCCGTGGTAGTCCTCCACCTCGGCGACGGTGGCCCGCACCGACTCGGCGAAGGCCCGCTGGGTCTCCTCCTCCTCGGCCCGGCCCTCGTCCTGTCCGGCACCGCGCTCGGACGACTTGTACAGCCAGGCCCGCAGGTCCCGCTCCTGGGCGCGGGCCAGCCGGGCGACCTCGCGCGGGTTCTCGGCGTTCCGCTGGATCAGCGTCAGGGTGTGCAGCACCGAGTCGTGGACGTGTGCGGCGACCTCGGCCCGTTCCTGGGCCCGGATGCGCAGCGTCCGTTCGTCGGAGAGATCCTGCACCATACGGACCAGGAACGGTCCGGCCAGCAGGGCGATGCCGACCAGTACGGCCAGGGATGCCTGGAGCACCCGGCTCAGGTCGTTGCTCGCACCCTGCGCCACCACGAAGCCGACGACCCCGACACAGACCAGCAGTCCGCCGGCCGCGCTGCGGGCCAGCGGCAGCCACCGGCTGCTCCGGGTCACCTCCGCCCAGTGGGCGCGCCGCGAGTTGTCGGCCTGCCGCCACACGACGGCCGCGCCGATGCCGATCAGGACCAGGGGCCACAGGTAGCCGCCCGCCACCTGGAACTGGAGGTTCTGCCAGAACGCCACCAGCCCGATGGCCAGCATGACCAGGGCGAACAGCTGCCCCTTCTTGGCGCTGAGCCGTCGCGCTCCCGGGGCGCTCGCGGAGACCTTCTGCACCTGGGGGGAGGTGCCGAGCGGCACCACGAACCAGAAGATGCCGTACAGCAGTGCCCCGAGGCCGCTGGAGAGGAACATCGCGAAGAACGCGACCCGCACCCAGGACACCGGCACCCCGAGGTGGCCCGCGAGTCCCTGGGCGACGCCGCCCAGCCAGCGGCCCTCGGCGCTGCGGTAGAGCCTGCGCAGCGGCACCTCGTCGAGGTCGGGGCCCGGAGCGGCGGTCGCGGTCGTCATCGTCCGATCGTCACATGGGCGGGGACCCGGTGGCATCAGGGTTGCCCCCTGAGCCGTACCTCAGGGACACGTCCGGGACGCCCCCGGATGTGCGGCGCGGTACGGGCCGGGCACGATGGGCCCATGACCGACGAGCCGCAGGGCGCCACCTCGCGTCCCTACCCGCCCGGCCCTCCGCCCGGCCCTCCGCCGGGGGGCGGTGGAGACGGGCGCCGGATGGCCCGCAGCCGCCGCTACCGGGTGGTCGGCGGGGTGTGCGGGGGACTGGGCAGGTACTTCGACCTGGACCCGGTGATCTTCCGGGTGGCGCTGACCGTGCTGTCGATCGTCGGAGGCCTCGGCCTGATCGCCTACGGGGTCGCCTGGCTGGTGCTGCCGTACGACGGCGAGGAGGAGAACGAGGCCCGCCGGATGCTCTCGGGGCGGGTCGAGGGCGCCGGGCTGACCGCGCTGCTGTTCACGGTCGTGGGCTTCGGCCTGCTGCTGGCCTCGCTGGGGTCCCGGTCGCAGCTGTTCTCCGTCATGCTGCTCGGTACCCTGATCGGTGCCGCCTACTGGTCGCAGCACCGCCGCAGGACGCAGGCCGCCGAAGCGGAAGGGGCACCGGTCGACGCCGCCACGGCTGAGGCCGTGGCCACCGCGCCGCCCGAGGCGCAGCCGCCGCCCGCCCAGCCGGGGCCGTCCTGGTGGCGGGGGACCAGCGACCGCGCCGGCGGCTACCTCTGGGGCCCGGCGGACGCCGATCCGGCCGCCTACCAGCCGCGGCCCGCTTCGGGGGTACGGATGGACAAGGGGGAGAATCCCTGGGCCCCGCCGCCGGGGTCCTGGCCGGCTCCTGCTCCCGGGCCCGCTCGGCCCCGGGGCTTCTGGCTCGGCGGTCCGGTGCTGCTGACCGCGATCGCCGCCGCCGTCGTCGTCACCGGACTCACCTGGAACACCCAGCCGCTGGGCCCCGCGCTGGTCTTCGGACTCGCTGCCGCGCTGGCCGTTTTCGCGCTGGGCCTGGTGGTAGGTGCCTTCGCCGGACGGCTGGGCGGCGGCACCATCGCGGCGGTGATCGTCACCTCGCTCGCGCTGGCGGCGGCGGCGGCGCTGCCGGACAACATCAGCACCGACTGGTCGGACGAGCTGTGGCGCCCCACCACGGTTGCCGCGGTGGAGGAGAGGTACGAGGTGGGCACCGGCCGCGGGAAGCTGGATCTGAGCGGACTGGAACTGCCGGCGGACGAGACGGTGCGGACCACGGTGGACATGGGGGCCGGCCAGTTGAGGATCATCGTGCCGCACGACGTGACGGTCCGGGTGACGGCGACGATCGGCGTGGGCGGCATCGCCTACTCGGAGGACCGGTACGGCGAGGGCCACCGGCCGGTGGACGTCGCCGGGGGCTACAACTGGGAATGGTCCCACACCTACACGCCCGTGGAAGGCACCGAGCCGGGGGGCACCATTGAGATCACGGCCGGAGTGAGCATCGGGCAGCTGTCCCTGGAGCGGACCACGCCTCCCGACGTGGGGGGCCCGCCGGCGCAGGCACCGGACGGGACGCCGGACAGCGAGGCGGACGAGGCGGAGGACGGTGCCGAGGACGCCGGCGGGTCCCGTCCCCCGGGCGGCACCGGGCAGGACGGCGGCACCGAACAGGACGGGGAGGAGGACCGGTGAGCGAGCCCCGACCCGCCGCGGCACGTCCCCGGCACCGTTTCGACCCCGCCCGGCTGCTGCTCGGCCTCTGCCTGCTGCTGCTGGCGGCAGGCTACGCGGCCAGGTCCGCCGGGGCCCTGGACGTGTCCTGGTACGTGCTGACGGCCGCCCTGCCGGTGGTTCTCCTGCTGACCGCCCTGGTCGCCGTCGTCACCCACGCGGTGCGTCGTGGCAGGGAGGACCGCCCACGGGGCGGGCCCTCCCGGACCCCCTGACACGTCACGGGCCGAAGAGGAGGCGGCCGGTGCGGTGACGGCGGGTGGCCAGGCGCCGGTCCAGGGACAGGGGGCCGCCGCCCGCGAGCAGGAGGGTCACGAAGCCGGCCAGGTAGGGAAGGTCCTGACCGAAGTAGTAGGGCTCGGAGGTCCAGGTGACGGTGAGCCAGAACGACAGGGACAGCAGCGCCCCGACCGCCGCGCCGAGCCGGGTCAGCAGTCCGGCGAGCACCAGCAGCCCGGCCGTGATCTCGGCGGCTGCCACCCCGTTCAGGAACAGGCCCGGGTGGTCGAGCGCCAGGTCCACGAGCCAGGGGGCGGCGGCGGTGGAGCGGCTGAACTCGAGCATGACCTCCATGGACTGATGGCTCATCGCGTCGCTGAAAGGCCCCCAGGAGGTGAATGTGTCGACGCCCGCGTAAAGAAAGGTGACGCCCAGGAACAGCCGCAGCGGCAGCAGCGCGAAGTGCGCCGCGCCCTGGCGCAGCCCGCCGAACCGGACGCCCGTCCCGGGCAGCGGGCCCGGCGCGGCCGGACCGCCGATCTGATCGGATACCGACATGTCAGCGCCCTTTCCGTGCGGACCGTCCCGAACGCGTTGCCGACCCGCGGGTGTCCGCCGCCCCTGCGGGTGGGACTTCCGGCCACCCTGGCGCGGGAGTGCGTTCAGTCTGCCACCGTGATCGGGTAGCGGCCGGACTCGGTACCGGCTGCCGTGATCACCCGGACCTCGACCCGGCCGCTGTCGATCTCTGCGGGGACCGGCACCGTCAGCAGGTGGTCGCGGGGGTTGCTGAAGCCGCCGGGTACCGGCACCAGGGGAGCCGGGACATGCACCGCCCCGATCACGACCACCGTCTCGGCCAGCCGGTCGGCCGCCTCCGCACCGGCCGGAACGAAGCCGGATCCACGGATCTCGATGTCGTCGCCGGGCCGGATCGGCCCCGGCAGGTCTCCTGGCTCCCGGACCCGCACCACGGACTGGATGACCGGCCGCCCGCCCTCGGTGTACTTGCCCGCCAGGTAAGCGAGGGCCGAAACCGCCGCGAGGGCCGCCGGGGCCCACGGCACCTGCGGCAGCCCGGCGGGCTCCCGGCCGAGCTGGACAGCGGCGAGGACCAGGACGGCGCCGTGGATCAGCACGTACTGGAGATCGAGAAACCCGGCCCGGCCCGCGTCGTCGGTCAGGACGTCCGCGGCCCTCGGCCGGGTGGCGCGCACCTTCTGCATCGCGAAGCCGCGCACCCGCCGGGCCACGGTGTGCCGCACCCAGCCCGCTGCCACCAGGCTCACCGCCAGCACGGTGAGCAGACCGCCGCCGGCCGCCAGGCTCAGCCCGGACAGCAGCTCCGCGCGTTCCGCCCCGCCACTCGTGCCGGCCAGGGTCAGGGCGGCGACGAGCGTGGCGTAGCAGGTGAACAGCAGCCAGGCGGCGGCCACCGTGCGGGAGGTGGACAGCCGGTTGTCCGCGCCGATCAGGGGAGCCAGGACCCCGCCGCGGGCCCGGTGCAGCCAGGCCGTCAGGGTCAGGAGCCCGGCGAGGGCGGCGGCGGCGAGCAGCCCGGCGGTGCGTGCCGTGGACCAGCCGGCGCCCAGCGCGGTGATCAGCTGGCCGAGGAGCAGCAGTGCGACGGCACTCCAGATCGCGGCGGCCGAACGCCGGGCCTGGCGCGACAGCCAGGCCGCGCTCACCTCCCGGCCGCGCTCGGCGACCTCCAGAGCGGAATGGGTCAGCTCGTCCGAGACCCACTGCCGGGAGGCCTCGGGGGAGTAGGCGACCGCTTCCGGCACACCGGCCCCGGTGGCGAAGGCCTCTCGCTGCCGGATGAACGCCTCGACGGCCCGACGGTGTCCCTCCCGGGCACCGTGCGGGCAGCCTCCGCAGTCGCAGCCGCTCGTGTGCGTCCGGCCGCCACCGCTGTCCCGGGCCGTGTCCACAGCCACCCCGATCACCCTCCCGTACCCGTCGTTGCGGGCTGTTGGGTGCGCATTCTGCCCTACTCGGAGGGCCCGGCACGCCGGGAGAGGAGCGCGGTGCTCCCGCTGCCCCGGGTCAGCTCCGCTGCTCGGCTGCGAGGAGCTGGTCGATGGCCTCGCGGAAGGTGTCGGCGGGCTGGGCCCCGATCAGCGGGTGACCGTTGATGAGGAACGAGGGGGTGCTGGTGACGCCCAGCTGGTACGCCTCCTCGGCGTCCCGGCCGACGGCCTCCCCGGCCTCCTCGGAGTTCATGTCCTCGGTGAACTGCTCCAGGTCCGGCACGCCGGCCTCCTCGGCCAGCCCCCGCACGGCGTCCTCGGTGAACCGGCCGCTGTCGCGGTGGACCTCCTCGGCGTAGGCCACCTCGTAGAACTCCCAGAACAGGCCCTGCCGGCCGGCGGCCCAGGAACCGCGGGCGGCGTTGTCCGACTCGGGACCGAAGATCGGGAAGTTCCGGTACTCGATGCGCAGCTGCCCGGTGTTGACGTACTCCTCGACGAGCTGGGGGGCGGTGGTGCGGGCGTACCGGGAGCACAGCGGGCACTGGAAGTCGGAGTACTCGATCATGACGATGGGGGCGTCGACGTCCCCCTTGGCGAGCGGGTCGTCCGCGTCGCGGCGCACCAGGGTGTGCACGGGGTGGTCCGCGGGGAGCGGCTCCAGGGCACCCTCCTCCGGGGCCGGTGCGCCGTCGTCGTTGCTGCTGGATCCGCCCCCGCCGCTGCCGCCGATCATGGAGAGCCCGCTGAGCAGCATCGCGCCCACGACGAGGACCACCAGCACGATCACGGTGGCCGACTGCTTCTTGCGGGTGAACATCGAACAACTCCTGAGCGTGCACCGGACGGGTGATCCGCCGGTGGCCGGACTGGTGACGTCCGACGCGCTCCCCCGGCCCGGCGGCGGTCCGTCACCGCGACGGCGGTCGGCCGTGCGCGGGGTGGCCCCCGCGAACAGCATACGTGCCTGCGGGGGCCGGGAACCGGCCCAGTACTCTCCGCCTCATGGACTTCCTCATCAACCTCTTCCTCGCCTTCCACATCATCGGCATCGCCGCCCTGCTCGGCGGGTTCCTCGCGCAGACGAAGCTCCTGAAGGCCGGACAGGCACGGATATCGCCCGGCATGCTGCACGGGGCGCTGACCATGCTGGTCACCGGCCTCGCGCTGGTCGGGCTCAACGAGGCCGGGGACGGTGAGGTCAACCACGTCAAGGTGACGGTGAAGCTGGGGATCCTCGCCACCCTGACCACCTTCGCCTACCTCAGGCGGAACGACGAGCGGGTCCCGGCGGGGATCTTCGGCGCCATCGGTCTGCTGACCACCGTCAACATCTTCCTCGCCACCCTCTGGTGAGACCGGTCGCCTGCGGGTGAGATGTCACCTTCCGGTGAGACGGTCACCCGCTGCCGGGCCGGGTGCTGAGCCCGGTCCGGTGCTCGGCGGGCCTGCTCAGGCGGGCCGGTTGGCGCTGTGCCAGGGCATGTAGTCGATGGACTCGACCCGCACGTTCTCACCCGGCTTCGGCGCGTGGATCATCTGGCCGTCGCCGATGTAGATGCCCACGTGGCTGATGTCGGAGTAGAAGAACACCAGATCGCCCGGGCGCAGCTCGGACCTGCTCACCTTGGTGCCGAAGTTCACCTGGTCGTAGGTCACCCGCGGGATTTCCACCCCGGCGGCGCGCCACGCTCCCTGGGTGAGCCCCGAGCAGTCGAAGGAGTTCGGTCCGGCGGCTCCCCACACGTACGGCTTGCCCAGCTGCGCCTCCGCGTAGGCGAGAACCTGCGCGGCCTTGCCGGCGTCCGGCTCCGCGGGCTGCTCGGACCCGCCGCCCGAGCTGCCGGAATCCTCTCCGGCCCCGGCTCCCGTGCCCTCCCCGGAGCCGCTCTCCTGCCCGGACCCGGCCTCCGCGGCGGCCTGCCGCTCCTCCTCGCGCTGGGCCTCCGCCGCGGCCTCCGCTGCCGCAGCCTCCTCCGCTGCGCGCTGCCGCTCGGCCTCGCGCCGCTCCTCCGCCTTGCGCTCGGCCTCCTCCCGCTCCAGCTGCTCCAGCTTCTCGAGGTGCTGCTGCTCCTCCTCGGTGAGCTCTTCGAGCAGGGTGCGCGCGGTGCTCAGCTTGCCCTGGACGGTTTCCTTCTTCTGCTGGAGCTCCTCCTGGCTGTCGTCCAGGCCCTCCAGCGCCTCGGTGGCTTCTGCCCGCTTCTCGGCGGCGGCCTCCCGCTGCCGGGTGAACTCGTCGACCGCCCGCTGCTGCTCCTCCGTGGCACGGCCCAGGGTGTAGCTGGTGTCGAAGAAGGATCGCGGGTCGTCCGCCAGCAGCAGGACGGCGGTGTCGGAGAACGTGCCGTTCCGGTACTGGGCGGCGGCGAAGGAACCCAGGGTGCGGCGCGCCTCGTTGACCCCCTCGGCCGCCACGGCGGCCTGCTCCAGCAACTCGTCGACCGCTTCCTGCTGGGCGTCGGCCGCTTCCTTGGCCGCGTTGTAGTGCTGGGTGGCGGTCCCTGCCTGCCGGTGCAGGAGGTCCACCTGCTTCTTGACCGCCGCGGCGCGCTCGGCGGCCCCTTCGGCCTTCTCCTGTGTGCGCTCGATCTCGGTGGCGTCGTCATCGGCGTGGGCGGTCTGCGAGAGCAGGGTCGCCGAGAGAGCGGCGGCCCCGAACCCGACGACGCCGCGGCGGGCGGCAGGGGAGTCGATCAATCTGGTGCGCGGCTTCCGGTGTGAACCCAAGACCGGGATCTCCTTCCGTGACCGCTTACCAGGTGAGCTGACGGGCTCGGGCTCCGGAAGACTGCCCTACGGCCGGCACCGTCTGGGGTGCGGGCCGATTCGCCCCAAATCTTCGGTGGTTCCCCGGCTCCGGCGCGGGCCGGACTCAGCGGCGGCGGCCCGTGCCGCCGGGTTCGACGACAGTGGAGCGAGCCACCTGGCGGGCACGGTAATCACCCCGGGGGAGGTTTGGGAAGGCCGGTGTGCCAAATGACCGAAATCATTTTGTGACCTACGGTTGTTTGTGCCGCAGCTTCCGTTTTTCCCACCTGTTCCGGTAGCGCACCACCAGCCCGCCGATGCCGGCCGAGCCGGTCACCCGCAGGAGGGGCGCCCCGGGGTCGGGTGCCAGCGTCACCTTGTTCTTGACGCCGCCCAGTCCGGGGTCCACCGCGGCCACATCGACCGCCCAGCCCTCGGGAACGATGATCTTGATTCCGCCCACGTCGCCGTGCACCAGCACGTCGGTCTCCCGCCACCTGAGGTCGGCCGCGGTGAAGTCCAGCGTCACGCTGCCCACGCCGCCGTGCGCAATGATCTGCCCCGGAGCCGTCCAGTGCCCGACCTGCTCCATCCCGCCCCAGCCGCCCCGGACGACCAGGGGCTGCTCCGGCTGCTGCTGCACCGGCCGCGAGGGTGGCCCGGCGGGCCGGGCGCCGTCCTCCCCCGGCAGATCGGAGAGGACCGGCTCGAGCTCCCCGTAGGTTTTCGCGGCGAAGGTGCGGTCGAGCCGCTCCGCGAGCTCGTCCAGGTCGATCCGGCCGTCCCCGGCCGCCTCCCGCAGTCGTTCCGCCACCGCCTCGCGGTCCGCGTCGGAGGCACGCAGTTCGGTCCGGGGCCGGGGCTCCGGGCTGTTCTCGGGTGGCTGTTCCGGGAACGGAGAGGCAGGTGTCATGGTCCTGATTCTAGGAGCCTGTCCAGCCGGCCCCGGAGTGACCTTGATCCGCTCCCGGCGCCCCACGGCCGGTGTGCCGCTGACGCGCGGCCGGCCGTCCCATCTGCCACGGCAGGGTCAGCGGCCGTTCCGCAGCGCGGCGTCGATCAGTGTCTCCGCCGCGTCCCGCGCATGGCCGGCGGCGTCCTTCGTGCCGGCGATGGCCGCCGTCGTGGTGGCACCCTCCGCCAGGATCGACAGCTGGTGGGCCAGCGTCTCGGGGCCGCCGGCGTCGACGACCAGCTCGGCGACGAACTTCTGGAAGTCGGCCTTGTGCGCACGGACGATCTCGGCGACGCGCGGCCAGGTACCGGCCAGCTCACCGAAGGAGTTGATGAACACGCAGCCGCGGAAGCCGTCGTCGGAGAACCAGCTGTCGAGGAAGTCGTAGAGGGCGAGCAGTCGCGCGCGCGGAGTCGACGCGGCGGCCGTGGCTGACGTCAGACCCTCCACCCACCTCTCGTGCTGCTGCTGGAGCACCCGCTCCACGATCGCCTCCTTGGAGGGGAACAGCTGGTAGAGGCGTTTGAGGGAGAGCCCGGACTCCGCGCGCAGCGCGTCCATGCCCACAGCCTGGACGCCGCGGAGGTAGTAGAGCCGGGTGGCGGCCTCCAGGGCCTGAGCGCGCGCTGTTTCGTCGTCGGGCCGGACGCCCGCCGCCACTGTCCCGCCTCCTGCGGTGGATCCACGCTTACCGCCCGCCATCGGTCTGCCTCCCCATCTTCCCAGGTCAGCAACAGTATCGTGCCGACGACGCCACACAGACTTGACGTGAGAACGCTGGTTCTCTAGGGTACTGCACAATCTGGGAGAACGATCGTTCTCCTGCTGAGTGATCGGAGTGCGCACATGCCGTACGTCACCGTCGGAACCGAGAACAGCACCAGCATCGACCTCTACTACGAGGACCACGGCCAGGGCCGGCCCGTCGTCCTGATCCACGGATACCCCCTCGACGGGAACTCCTGGGAGAAGCAGTCGGCGGCACTGCTGAAGGCCGGCTACCGCGTCATCACCTACGACCGCCGCGGATTCGGCCGGTCCAGCCGGCCCACCACCGGCTACGACTACGACACCTTCGCGGCGGACCTGAACACCGTCCTGGACACCCTTGACCTCACCGACGTCACCCTGGTCGGGTTCTCGATGGGGTCCGGCGAGGTCGGCCGCTACCTGGGCACCTACGGATCGCGCCGCATCGCCAAGGCAGCCTTCCTCGCCTCGCTGGAGCCCTTCCTGCTCCAGACCGACGACAACCCCACCGGCGTCCCGCAGGACGTCTTCGACGGCATCATCGAGGCCGTCACCGCCGACCGCTACGCCTGGTTCACCGACTTCTACCGCAACTTCTACAACACCGACGACACCCTCGGCAGCCGGCTGTCGGAGGAAGCGCTGCGCCACAGCTGGAACGTCGCCTCCGGCGCCTCGTGGTTCGCCTCCAGCGCCGCCGTCCCCACCTGGATCACCGACTTCCGGGAGGACATCCCGAAGATCGACGTGCCCAGCCTGATCCTGCACGGAACGGCCGACAACATCCTCCCCATCGACGCCACCGCCCGCGAGTTCCGCAAGCGGCTCCCCAGCGCCACCTACGTGGAGATCGAGGGCGCGCCGCACGGCCTGCTGTGGACCCACGCCGACGAGGTCAACGACGCCCTGCTGAGCTTCCTCGCCGACTGACCGCCCCCGGACCGGCCCCGGACCGGCCCCGAGCGGCGACAAGCCGCCGGCCGCCGACGCGCCAGGACCCGCGGCTTAGACTCGGTGAACGATGAGCAGCCTCTTCGATGACAGCATTGACCGGGTCCTGGCGGACCTCGAGCCCCCGCAGGCCGAGGAGCCGCCGCCTCCGCCCGAGCACGAACGGGAGGCGCTGCCGGACGACCTGTTCGCCGGAACCTTCACGGGCGGCGCGCCGGCAGCCCCCTCCTACTACCGCAACGGTGCCCCGATGCCGTCCACCGACCCCGCCGCGCTGCTCGAAGGGCTCAACGAGAACCAGCGCGCCGCCGTGACGCACAGCGGCGCCCCGCTGCTCATCGTGGCCGGGGCCGGGTCCGGCAAGACCCGGGTGCTGACCCACCGGATCGCCCACCTGCTGGCCGCCCGGGGCGCGCACCCCGGACAGATCCTCGCGATCACCTTCACCAACAAGGCCGCAGGCGAGATGAAGGAACGCGTGGCGGACCTCGTCGGCCCGCGGGCCAACGCCATGTGGGTGATGACCTTCCACAGCGCCTGCGTGCGGATCCTGCGCCGGGAGTCCAAGCGGCTCGGCTTCACCTCCAGCTTCTCGATCTACGACGCCGCGGACTCCAAGCGGCTGATGGCGCTGGTCTGCCGGGATCTCGACCTGGACCCCAAGCGCTTCCCGCCGAAGTCCTTCCAGGCCCAGGTGTCGAACCTGAAGAACGAGCTGATCGACCCGGAGGACTTCGCGGCCCGCGCGCAGGACGGCTTCCAGAAGACCCTCGCCGAGGCCTACACGCTGTACCAGGGGCGGCTCCGGGAGGCCAACGCCCTCGACTTCGACGACATCATCATGACCACCGTGCACCTGCTCCAGGCGTTCCCCGACGTCGCGGAACACTACCGGCGGCGGTTCCGGCACGTACTCGTCGACGAGTACCAGGACACCAACCACGCCCAGTACACGCTGATCCGGGAACTCGTCGGAGCGCCCGGCGGCCGGCCCGTCGCCGGCGCGGGCGGGGAGGAGGAGCCCCAAGCGCCGGTGGAGCCGGCCGAGCTCTGCGTGGTGGGCGACGCCGACCAGTCGATCTACGCCTTCCGCGGAGCCACCATCCGGAACATCCTGCAGTTCGAGCAGGACTACCCGCAGGCCACCACGCTGCTGCTGGAGCAGAACTACCGCTCGACGCAGACCATCCTCAGCGCGGCCAACGCCGTCATCGAGCGCAACGAGAGCCGCCGCCCGAAGAACCTGTGGACCGAGGAGGGCAGCGGCGCCCGGATCGTCGGCTATGTCGCCGACACCGAGCACGGCGAGGCGCAGTTCGTGGCCGACGAGATCGACCGGCTGGCCGACGCCGGGGAGACCCGCCACGGCGACGTCGCCATCTTCTACCGCACCAACGCCCAGTCCCGGGTCTTCGAAGAGGTCTTCATCCGGGTCGGGCTGCCCTACAAGGTGGTCGGCGGGGTCCGCTTCTACGAACGCCGCGAGGTCCGGGACATCCTCGCCTACCTGCGCGTGCTCGCCAACCCCGAGGACACCGTGCCGCTGCGGCGCATCCTCAACGTCCCCAAGCGCGGGATCGGTGACCGGGCCGAAGCCATGATCGAGGCCCTCGCGCTGCGCGAGAAGACCACCTTCGCCCAGGCGCTGCGCCGCGTGGACGAGGCCTACGGCATGGCCTCCCGCTCGGTGAACGCCGTCAAGCGCTTCAACTCCCTGCTGGAGGAGCTGCGCACGGTCGCCGAGTCCGGGGCCGGGCCCGCCACGGTCCTGGAGGCGGTACTGGAACGGACCGGCTACCTGGCGGAACTCCAGGCGTCCACCGACCCGCAGGACGAGACCCGCGTCGAGAACCTTCAGGAACTCGCCGCTGTCGCGCTGGAGTTCGAGCAGGACCGGGCGGCTGCCGCCGCGGAGTCCGAGGACGGCGCCGGGGCCGGGGCCGGGGCCGGGGCGGGCACCCTCTCCGAGTTCCTCGAAACCGTGGCGCTGGTCGCCGACGCCGACCAGATCCCCGACGGCCCCGGCACCGACGGTGCCGACGACGGGGAGAGCGCCGAGGACACCGGCGTCATCACGCTGATGACGCTGCACACCGCGAAGGGCCTGGAGTTCCCCACGGTCTTCCTCACCGGTATGGAGGACGGCGTCTTCCCGCACATGCGCTCGCTGGGCAAGACCAAGGAGCTCGAAGAGGAACGGCGCCTGGCCTACGTCGGCATCACCCGCGCCCGGCAGCGGCTGTACGTCACCCGCTCCACTCTGCGCAGCGCCTGGGGGCAGCCGCAGTACAACCCGCCCTCCCGGTTCCTCGAGGAGGTTCCGGAGCAGCACCTGGAGTGGCGGCGTACCGCGGGCACGGCCACGGCGGGCGCACCGTCCTCCTCGTCCGGGCCCTCCTCGTCCGGGGCGCTGCCGGGCTCCCGTTCCCGCGGTCCGTCCGGCTTCGCCACCCGCCGGGTGAAGGACCGCCCGCTGGTCTCACTGGAGCCGGGCGACCGGGTCACGCACGACAGCTTCGGCCTCGGCCGTGTGCTCGAGGTGCAGGGCAGCGGGGAGGGGGCGCAGGCGACGATCGACTTCGGGGACGAGAAGCCGAAGCGGCTGCTGCTGCGCTACGCCCCGGTGGAGAAGCTCTGAGACCGGCCGGCCGCCGCCCGGGCGGGCCGGCCGTCCCCGGGAGTGTCCCCGTCGTGTCACAGGGCGGGCGAAAACCTTGTCGTGCCCGGCCGTCCGGGATTGGCTGACCGTACACACACGTGCGTACTCCTGCCGGTCTTCCGCCGTTCCCGAGTACGGCACGGTCTCTTGACGCAGGGGGAACCGATGACCCAGCCATGGCAGCCGCACCCGGAAGGTGGCTACGGCCGGCAGCCCAAGGCACCGCCGCAGCAGCCCCCGGCACCGCCGCGGCAACCGCCGCAGCAGCAGCCTCCGCCTCCGCAGCAGCCCCCGGCCGCTCAGCAGGCTCCCGCTCAGCAGGCTCCGCCGCCTCAGCCCGGGTACGGCTTCCCGCCGGCCCCGGCGCAGGGTGGCTTCGGTCCGCCGCCCCAGCAGCCACCGGGCGGCTTCGGGCCGCCTCCGTCGCAGGGCGGCCCCGGTCCGCACCCGCCCGGCCCGATGATGCCCCCGCCGCCGTACGGCGCGGCGCCCCCCGGCCCGTACGGGCAGCCGCAGTCGCCCGGTGGTTTCCCGCCGCCCGCACCGGGCTCCGGCCCGCCGCAGAACGTCTTTCTGGCGATCGGCGTGGCCCTGCTGTGCGCGGTGCTCGCGGCATTTCTCTACGGCGTCCTGCTGCATGCGCTCTTCGACGAGAGCAAGGAAGAGTTCCGGGTGGTCGGATACGCCGGGGCGCTGGTCGGCGTCCTGGTGGGGCTCGGACCGGCCTTCTTCGCCAAGCGCAACTGGGCGGTCTACATCCTGGGCGCGGTCCTGAGCCTGGCGGCGGTGTGGCTCGGTGAGCTGTACGGCATGGCGATGGTCTACAGCGACCACTACACCGCCGGGGTGCTCACCACGCACGAGATTTTCTTCCAGGACTTCGCCGAACTGGTCGATATCTGGCGGGAGATCTCCGGGCCCGAGAACTACGTGTGGCTGTTCCTCGCTCCGGCGGTCGCGCTGGGATTCTGCCGGTCCGTTGCCCGGAAGGCGCAGGTCTGACGCACGGCGAAGGCCCTGGGGGCGGGCCCGGAACTCGGGCCGGCCCCCAGGGCCTTCGTGCCGGGCGGCGTCCGCGGCCCGGGTGGGATCAGGTGGGCTCCAGGCCCTTGGAGCGGAACCAGGCCAGCGGGTCGATCGCCGAGCCGCCGCCCGGCCGGACCTCGAAGTGCAGGTGCGGGCCGGTGGAGTTGCCGGAGTTGCCGGAGTAGGCGATGACCGTGCCCGCCTTGACCCAGCCCGACTGGTACGCCGTGCTGCTGAGGTGCGAGTACCAGGTCTCGGTGCCGTCGGCGGCGGTCACGATGGCCATGTTGCCGTAGGAGGAGTGCCACTGGGTGCGCACATTGCCGTCGGTTGCGGCCATGACCGGGGTGCCGTAACGGACCGGGAAGTCGATACCGGTGTGCTGCGACATCCAGTTGATCCCGGACTGTCCGTAATAGGCGCTCAGTCCGCGTCGCTCCACGGGAAGAACGAACTTGGGTCGCAGCTCCTCGGCCCGGGCGGCCTCCGCTTCCCGCTCTGCCGCTTCCTTGGCGGCCTTCTCCTCGGCCTTCCGCTTCTCCTCGGCCTTCTTCTCCTCGAGGTCGATGCGGCCCTGGGTACGGCTGGCCCGGTCGGCATAGTCGTCGGCGGCGGCCGTGAGGCTCGCCAGCTGGGTGTCGAACTCCTTGTTCGCGGCGACCGGTTCCGGCGGGCTGTCCGGATCCGGGGCGGCCAGCGGCACATCGTCCCCGGCCGTGTCGGTGCCGTTGCCGGACACGGTTGCGGCTGCGGCGACGGCGGTGACGCCGAGGACGCACAGCGAGGGGGCCGCGACGGTGAGCAGGGCGGAGCGCCGGGGCTTCGGGGAGCGGCGGCGTCCGCGTCCCTGCGGGGGCCTGGGTGGCAGCACATCTCCGCCGGAGGGCACGAACTCGCGCAGCCGCTCGGTGGTGGGCTCCGTGGTGAACCCGTCTTCCGGCGTGCTGCCGTGCTCCGGCGCGAACTCGGCGGCGTACTCCGGGCCGGGCTCCGACTGCTGTGCGGCGTTGGGCGTGTCGGACTCCGGCGAGGGCTGCCCGGTGGGGTCGAACTGCCCTTCCGCGTACTGCCCGTTGTCGTAGGTGCCCGGGCTGTACTGCCCGGTTCCGTACTGTGTCGCGTCGCTGTACAGAGCGGTGTCGTAGGCAGCGGTGTCGTATGCGGTGTCGCCGTACGAAGGGGTGGTGTCGTAGGCGGTGTCGGCGTATTGAGTGGTGTCGTAGGAGGTCCCGCCGTGCGGGCCGGTGCTGTAGCCGCCGGTGTCCCAGCCTTCGGAGGCGGTCTGCTCGGGAATGCCGCCGACGGACCGGTCACCGGATTCCCAGGTGCCGCTGTCCCAGCCGTGAGGCTGCTGCCCGGCGTTCTGGGAAGGGTCGTACCGGGGAATGCCGTGGGCCGGAGTGCTGTCCCAACTCGTGGTTTCGTAACGGCCGCTGTCATAAGCGGCGGCCTGGCCGTACGGGTCGTACCCGTATCCGCCGTGGTCGGCGTGCGAGGGGACGTCCGCTGCGTACGAGGGCGTTCCGTACGACGAATACTGGACGCCGTCAGCGGGGCCTGTCGGGTAAGTGAGCCCCGACGGGTGACGATCGTTCACCGACAGTGCCTTTCGGCTAGACAACAGGAGCGGGGCGGGAGCCCGGCGGCTGCAGTGCGGCGACTGTACCCGTCACTGTGCAGTGGCCACAATCTTTCGCGGGTTTCGCTGGCGCAGGAAACGGGCATCGGGCCGCCTTTCGGCGAGGACCCCATGAGGACTCCACGACACATTCGATTTACGTTCGAATGCGGAGGGGGTGCGAGGTCGACCGGGGGTGAGCGGAGGGAGCGGCTCGTGTGATTTCGCCCTCTGGTCGTGGCTTGTCATCGCTTGAATGGCCCGAATGCGGGATGCTGTGGCTAACGTTCGTTCACTCCGGTCCGTCGGCCGGGGCAATGGGAGGCAGAAATGGGTGTGTCGGGTCCGATCCGTGTCGTGGTCGCCAAGCCGGGACTCGACGGTCATGACCGCGGGGCCAAGGTGATCGCCAGGGCGTTGCGCGACGCGGGCATGGAGGTCATCTACACCGGGCTGCACCAGACGCCCGAGCAGATCGTGGACACCGCGATCCAGGAGGACGCCGACGCGATCGGCCTGTCCATCCTCTCCGGCGCCCACAACACCCTGTTCGTCAAGGTCATCGAGCTGCTGAAGGACCGTGACGCGGCGGACATCAAGGTGTTCGGCGGCGGCATCATTCCCGAGGGCGACATCGCTCCGCTGAAGGACCAGGGGGTGGCGGAAATCTTCACGCCCGGCGCGGCGACCGGTCAGGTCGTGGAGTGGGTGCGCGCGCACGTCCGCGCGGCCTGACCCGGCTGCCGCCGTGCCGCCGCGCTCCGTGCCGGCTCCGGAACCGGATGTGCCGCGGCATTCCGGAGTGCGGACGAAGGTGGCGGCGGATGCGCCGGGGCGATCCGCCCGGGTCGTCCCACGGAGCCGCGCGGGACGCGGTGTGACCGTTGTCACCACTCAGGTGTGACGTGGGCTTTATGTGGGTTACGGGGCATCCCGCTACGCTGCGCAGCGGACCTGCCGCGTGCTTCGGAGCGCGGCCACGCGGCACGCCCACGCTGACCAACGACCGCGACATACAGACTGAGGACGGACACGCGTGGACCTGTTCGAGTACCAGGCGAGGGACCTCTTCGCCAAGCATGACGTACCGGTGCTTGCCGGTGAAGTCATCGACACCCCGGAGGCGGCGCGCGAGGTGGCCGAGCGACTCGGCGGTCGCGTGGTCGTCAAGGCGCAGGTCAAGACCGGCGGCCGGGGCAAGGCGGGCGGCGTCAAGCTGGCCGCCGACCCCGCGGACGCGGTGGAGAAGGCCACCGCCATTCTGGGCATGGACATCAAGGGCCACACGGTTCACAAGGTGATGCTGGCCCAGACCGCGGAGATCGTGGAGGAGTACTACGTCTCCTTCCTGCTGGACCGCACCAACCGGACCTTCCTGGCCATGGCCTCGGTCGAGGGCGGCGTGGAGATCGAGGAGGTCGCCGCCAACAACCCGGAGGCGCTCGCCAAGATCCCGGTCGACTCCATCGCGGGTGTCGACGAGGCCAAGGCCCGCGAGATCGCCGAGGCTGCGAAGTTCCCGGCCGACGTGATCGACCAGGTGGTCGTGGCGCTGGTGAAGCTGTGGGACGTCTTCATCAAGGAAGACGCCCTGCTCGTCGAGGTCAACCCGCTGGTCAAGACGGCCGACGGCACGATCATCGCACTGGACGGCAAGGTGTCCCTGGACGCCAACGCGGAATTCCGCCAGCCGGACCACGCGGCCCTGGAGGACGTCGCCTCCACCAACCTGCTGGAGGCCGCGGCCAAGGCCAAGGGCCTCAACTACGTCAAGCTGGAGAACGGCAACGTCGGCATCATCGGCAACGGCGCGGGGCTCGTCATGAGCACGCTCGACGTCGTCGCCTACGCGGGCGAGGCGCACAACGGTGCCAAGCCGGCGAACTTCCTCGACATCGGCGGCGGCGCGTCCGCCGAGGTGATGGCGAACGGCCTGGAGATCATCCTGGGCGACCCCGACGTCCGGTCGGTGTTCGTCAACGTCTTCGGCGGGATCACCGCCTGCGACGCGGTGGCCAACGGCATCGTGCAGGCCCTGGAACTCCTCAAGAGCAAGGGCGAGGACGTCAGCAAGCCGCTGGTCGTGCGCCTCGACGGCAACAACGCGGAGCTGGGTCGCAAGATCCTCAACGACGCCGACCACCCGCTCGTGCAGCAGGTGGACACCATGGACGGTGCGGCCGACCGCGCCGCCGAGCTGGCAGCCGCGCTGTAATCGTCGGCGCGTCTTCGACACGACAGAGGGACAAGAGGACACCGACACACCATGGCTATTTTCCTCACCAAGGAAAGCAAGGTCATCGTCCAGGGGATGACCGGCTCCGAGGGCCAGAAGCACACCCGGCGCATGCTGGCCTCCGGCACCAACATCGTCGGCGGGGTGAACCCGCGCAAGGCGGGCACCACCGTTGACTTCGACGGGACCGAGATCCCGGTATTCGGCAGCGTCAAGGAGGCCATGGAGGCCACCGGCGCGGACGTGACCGTCATCTTCGTGCCGGAGAAGTTCACCAAGAGCGCGGTCATCGAGGCGATCGACGCCGAGATCGGCCTCGCCGTGGTGATCACCGAGGGCATCGCGGTGCACGACTCCGCCGCCTTCTGGGCGCACGCCGGCAACAAGGGCAACAAGACCCGCATCATCGGCCCGAACTGCCCCGGGCTCATCACCCCCGGCCAGTCGAACGCCGGCATCATCCCGGCCGACATCACCAAGCCGGGCCGTATCGGGCTGGTCTCGAAGTCCGGCACGCTGACGTACCAGATGATGTACGAGCTGAGGGACCTCGGCTTCTCGACCTGCGTCGGCATCGGCGGTGACCCGATCATCGGCACCACCCACATCGATGCGCTGCGGGCCTTCGAGGCAGACCCCGACACCGACCTGATCGTCATGATCGGGGAGATCGGCGGCGACGCCGAGGAGCGGGCGGCCGACTTCATCAAGGCCAACGTCAGCAAGCCCGTCGTCGGCTACGTGGCCGGTTTCACCGCGCCCGAGGGCAAGACGATGGGCCACGCGGGCGCGATCGTGTCGGGCTCCTCCGGCACCGCGCAGGCCAAGCAGGAGGCACTGGAGGCCGCGGGCGTGAAGGTGGGCAAGACCCCCTCCGAGACCGCGCGGCTCGCCCGGGAGATCCTGGGCGGCTGATCGCCGCGACCACCACCGCGACGACCACTCACGGGGGAGCTTCGCCGGCACGCCGGCGAAGCTCCCCCGCGTCCGTCACGCGAGGCCGCTCCCGGTAACGGCCGTCACCGTGACCATCGACAGCAGCACCAGCATCAGCGTCGTCACCGACCACACCCAGCGGCGGGTCGCGCGCTCACTGCCCATCCGTACCGTCTTCACCGGTGCGAGGCGCACCGGCTGGGCCGCGGCGAGGTCCCGCAGCAGCACGCCCAGCGCGCGGTCCCGCTGTTCCACCGGAAGCCTGCCCAGCCGCGGCACCCGCTCGGCCAGTTCATGCCGGGCCCCGGTGATCCGGTGCGCGGTGGCCCGGGTGCTCGCCTCCATCTCGGCGGCGGTCTCCGGAAGCCCCAGCCCCAGCCCGTCGTACAGCAGCACGCTGCGGCGGTAACACGGGTGCAGCGCGGTCAGGGCCTCCAGCAGCTCCCGGTCCTCGGGAGGTCCGGGGTGCACCTGCGCCCGGCCCAGTCCCGGCCGCATCCGATGCCAGGGGGAGAGCGCGACGTCGTGCGCGGCGGCCCGCACCCAGCCCGCGGGGTCCCGGTCGACCGCGACCTCGGGCCAGCGCTGCCAGGCCAGCTCGAAGGCCCGTGTCACCGCGCGCTCCGCGAGCCCGCGGTGGCCGCAGAGCAGCGCGCACTGCCGGATGAGCGTTGCCGCGTGCCGCTGGTAGAGCCGGTCGAACGCCTCCTCGGGGGTCACCCCGCCCGCCCGTGGCTTCCCGGCCCGGACGGCCTCCGTGGCCTTGGTGGCGGCGGCGGTCCGCCCGGCGGGGCGCCCGCCGGACGCCGCCGCGCCGGCGGATGCGGACTCCCCCGCACCGCCGGACCGCTCCGGCGATGGTGCGGGGGGCGTCTCCCGGATGTCTGGCTCGGCACGCTCCGGTGCCGTCGTCGTAAGGGTTTCCATGCCCGTCCGGTTCCTCGTGCGGGGTATGTCCCCGTCGGCTGTTGTGAGGTTCTCCACTGACACCGCTGCGGGCCCGGATATGCGTTCCGCCGACGGCTTGCCGGAGCGCCGGGTCCGAGAGCCGTCAGGCGCGGAAGCACCGGAGTCCGCCCGCCCGCCGCGCCGGTCCGGCGGCCGGTCCTTCGGTGCCCGCTTCCGCCGTAGTTCCAGGTGTGGTTGAGGGTTCATCGGCGCCTTCCCACGCGGCCTGGCCAGCCTCGCGTAGCTTGTGTGAAAAGGTGCATAACCCCATCATGATCGACACAACGGGAAAATGCTCGTTACCACGCCATGCCGGGCGTCACTGGCACCATGGCCGACGTGAGCCCCGTCCGTTCCGAGGCCTCGGCACATCCGCACCCCACCGGCCGCCGTCCCCCCTGGTCAGCAGCTCTCCACCTGTGCCAGGGACTGCTCGCCGCAGCCCTGGGGCTCAGCGTGCTCGCCATGACGGTGCTTCTGTTGTGGACCATCTCCCCTCACCCGGACAGCGGTCCGGGCGGAGCCGTACGGACCGCCGCCGATCTGTGGCTGCTCGCCCACGGAGTGCACCTGCTGCGCACCGAGACGCTCAGCGGAGTACCCGCTCCGATCGGCCTGACACCCCTGCTGCTCGTCCTGCTGCCCGGCTGGCTGCTCGTCCGCGCGGTCCGCGTCTCCCTCACCCACGGCCGTGAGCCGGGCGTGCACACCGCCGACCCGCGCGAAGGTCCCGGCGCCGCACTGGGGATCAGCCTGGGATACCTCCTCGCCGCCGCCGTGGTCGTGCACACCGCGGACGCCCCCCTGCGGCCCGAACCACTGAGTGCGGCCCTCCAGTTGCCGCTCTTCACCCTCGCCGCCACCGCGATCGGAGTGTGGCGGGTCTGCGGCCCCCCGGCCATGGACCGGTTCCGGCGGCTGCGGGAGAGCGCCCTGTGGCTCCAGGAAACCGGGGCGCTGCGCGCGGCGGCAGCAGGCACCGCCGCACTGTGCGGGGCCGGCGCGCTGCTCGCAGCCGGGGCGCTCGCCCTCCACGCCGACGCCGCACAGCTCACCCTCGGCAGGCTCACCGGCGACTGGTCGGGGCGGATCTCGGTGCTGCTCCTCGCCGGCGCGCTGGTCCCCAACGCCGCGGTCTGGGCGGCCTCCTACGGCCTCGGCCCCGGCTTCATACTCGGCGCCGGCACCCCGATCGCCCCGCCGGCCCTCGGCGGGGAACCCCCGCTGTCCGCCCTCCCGCTGCTCGCCCCGGCCGCGGGCGGCGGACCGCAGGCCCCCGAGCTCTGGGCGGTGGCCGCCATGGCGCCCCTCGCCGGGGTGCTCGCCGCGGCCTGGTGCGTCGCCCACACCGCCGTACCCGTGCGCGCCGACCGGGTCACCGCCACCGGATGGGCCGCCACCGCACA
Organism: Streptomyces sp. ACA25; assembly: GCF_028200735.1. Classification (GTDB taxonomy): domain Bacteria; phylum Actinomycetota; class Actinomycetes; order Streptomycetales; family Streptomycetaceae; genus Streptomyces. The sequence goes on along the minus strand of NZ_JAQKPV010000003.1, from coordinate 255,120 downwards.
GGCGGCGCTGCTCACCGCGGGCGGCATGGGGATCGCCATGGCGCTGCTGACCGTGCCGGCCGGCGGGCCGCTGGGAACCGGCGAGCTCGCCGAGTTCGGGCCGAGCGCGTGGCGGACCGGCCTGGCCACCGCGGTCTGGGCCGCCGTCCTCGGTACCCCGGCCGCCCTGCTGCTGCGCCTGTGGCGGCTGCGCGGGGTGCCTCCCGCAGCCGGGGCGCAGGACCGCAGGGCGTCCCGGCCGCGTCCCGGCCGCCGGACCGCCGCTCCGGACGACCTGTGGCACACCACCGGTGCCCGCCGGGTGCGCTGGGCGGCGCTGCGGCAATCGTCCGGCCGGCTGGTTCCCACGCTGCCCCCGCACGGGGGGCGCGACGACCGTCCCGCGCCTGCCGCGGAGGCGCGCGGGTCCGCTCCGGCCGGCACCGGCGCAGGTGAGGCGGACCCGCACGACGACTGGCAGTCCGGCCTGCTCCACCAGGACTGGCCCACCGGCAGCGCCCCCGCGGACGCCGGAGCCGGGGACCCCGAACCCGGCTGCCCCGAACCCGGGAGCCCTGACTCAGTGGGCCCTGACTCAGTGGGCCCTGAATCCGGGAGCCCCGATTCAGGGGACCCCGACTCAGGGGACCCCGATTCAGGGGACCCCGGCCGTCCGCCCGTCAGCCGGTCAGGCGGTCAGCCGTTCCGCCGCTCTTCCTCGCCGTAGATCGGCTCCAGCCACTCCGGCAGCAACTCCTCGCAGGCCTGCCGGGACGGCACCGTCAGGGCGTCCTCCACGCAGTCGAAGTAGTCCTTGTAGACGATCTGCGCCGTGTAGGAGGCCGCGACCAGCGACAGTGCCACCGAGCCCAGCACGATGCCGGCGATGGCCGACGCCGTCTGCGGGCGCCCGCCGCCCGGCTTGCCGCCGGGCTTTTCGGGAGCCGGCTTCTCCTCCGCTGCCCCGGTGGTGTCCTCCGCGGGCTTCCCGGCCCCGGACCTCCTGCCGCGCAGTCCGTCGATGCCCCAGTACAGGGCGAAGGCGCCGAGGAACAGCCCGAGCCACTCCCAGGTCAGCAGCACGGCGAAGATGCCCCACATACCGGCGAGCATGGCGTAGCGGGCGTGCCTCTGGTGGGGGTTGGACGGGTCCCAGCGGCGCTTGCCCAAACCCTTCCCGTCACCGGGCCCGTCCCCGAAGCCGCCCTTCTCCTTGCCGGGCTGCCGCTTGCTCCACTGGCTGCCCCAGCGCGGCCGCTTCTCCTCCGACTCCTCGTCACTGTCGGAGTCGGGCTTCTCCTGCTGACGCGGCTGCCAGGGCCGCTCGGGGGAACCCTCGGGCGGCGGGGCGAAAGGGTTGGGCTCCTCGCTGGGCCGTTCCTGCGATTCGGAGGCGCGGCGTCGGTCGGTCATCTGGTCGTCGTATCCCTCTCGTGTCGCCGCTGATCCAAGGAGGCCAACGGTGCCGGTGACCCCGACCGTACCGGGCGCGGACGGCCCCGTGGCACCGGGGGACGAGGGTGTGCCGGTATCGTTGCCGGTGGCCGACGCCCGCGCGGACCTCCCGGGGCCCGGCCCCGCGCCCGCCCCCTTGAGAAAGCACCCCCGTGGCATCTGCCCCCCAGGAATCCCTTCCGGCCCGCCTGGTCGTGCTCGTCTCGGGCTCCGGCACCAATCTGCAGGCCCTGCTCGACGCCCAGGCGGCGCAGGGCCCGGCGGCCTACGGCGCCGAGGTGGTCGCCGTGGGCGCGGACCGCGACGGCATCACCGGGCTGGAGCGCGCCGAGCGCGCCGGACTGCCCACCTTCGTCCGCCGTCTGCGCGACCACCCCGACCGGGCCTCCTGGGACCGTGCCCTGACCCGGGACGTGGCCGCGCACCGGCCGGACCTGGTGGTGTCGGCAGGCTTCATGAAGGTCGTCGGGGCGGAGTTCCTCGCCGCGTTCGGCGGGCGCATCATCAACACCCACCCCGCTCTGCTGCCCAGCTTTCCCGGTGCCCACGGGGTGCGCGACGCGTTCGCGCACGGCGTGAAAGTCACCGGATGCACCGTGCACTTCATCGACGAAGGCGTCGACACCGGTCCGATCATCGCCCAGGGCGTGGTCCCGGTCCGGGAGAAGGACGACGAATCCGCACTGCACGAGCGGATCAAGGAAGTCGAGCGAGAACTGCTCGTGGACGCCGTGGGGCGCCTGGCCCGCAACGGCTACCGCATCGAGGGACGAAAGGTGTACATCCCGTGACCGCCGAAAGCACCAAGCGGCCCATCCGGCGCGCGCTGGTCAGCGTGTACGACAAGACCGGCCTGGAGGACCTGGCCCGCGGACTGGACGCGGCAGGCGTGGAGCTCGTCTCCACCGGCTCCACCGCCGCCCGGATCCACGCGGCCGGTGTCCCGGTCACCGGGGTCGAGGAGCTCACCGGCTTCCCCGAGTGCCTGGACGGCCGCGTCAAGACCCTGCACCCCCGCGTGCACGCCGGCATCCTCGCCGACCAGCGGCTCGAGGACCACCGGCGGCAGCTCGCCGACCTGGACGTGCGCCCCTTCGACCTGGTCGTCGTCAACCTCTACCCCTTCCGGGAGACCGTCGCCTCGGGCGCCACGCCCGACGAGTGCGTCGAACAGATCGACATCGGCGGCCCGTCGATGGTCCGGGCAGCGGCGAAGAACCACCCCTCCGTCGCCGTGGTCGTCAACCCCGGGCACTACACCGAGGTGCTCACCGCCGTCGCGGACGGCGGCTTCCCCCTGGCCCAGCGCAAGCGCCTCGCGGCCGAGGCGTTCCGGCACACCGCCGCCTACGACGTGGCGGTGGCCTCCTGGTTCGCCGACGAGTACGCGGCGGCCGACGACAGCGGCTTCCCCGACTTCCTCGGCGCCACGTACCAGCGCGCGAACGTCCTGCGCTACGGCGAGAACCCGCACCAGCCCGCCGCCCTCTACACCGACGGCAGCGGCGGCCTCGCGGAAGCCGAACAGCTGCACGGCAAGGAGATGTCCTACAACAACTACGCGGACACCGACGCCGCCCGGCGCGCCGCACACGACCACGACGCCCCGTGCGTGGCCATCATCAAGCACGCCAACCCCTGCGGCATCGCCACCGGCACGGACATCGCCGAAGCCCACCGCAAGGCGCACGCCTGCGACCCGCTGTCCGCGTTCGGCGGAGTGATCGCCGTCAACCGGCCGGTGTCGGTCACCATGGCCGAGCAGGTCGCGGAAATCTTCACCGAGGTCATCGTCGCCCCCGCCTACGAGGACGGCGCCGTGGAGGTGCTCACCCGGAAGAAGAACATCCGCGTGCTGCGCTGCGCCGAAGCCCCGGAACAGCGCCGGGAGATCCGCCCCGTCGAGGGCGGCATGCTCGTCCAGGACCGGGACGCGTTCCAGGCCGCGGGCGACGACCCGTCCGCCTGGACCCTGGCCACCGGCGAGGCCCTCGGCGAAGCGGACCTCGCCGACCTGGCCTTCGCCTGGCGGGCCTGCCGCGCGGTGAAGTCCAACGCCATCCTGCTGGCCCGCGACGGCGCCACCGTCGGCGTCGGCATGGGCCAGGTCAACCGCGTCGACTCGGCGAAGCTGGCCGTCCAGCGCGCGGGCGCGGAGCGTACCGCCGGCGCGTACGCCGCGTCCGACGCCTTCTTCCCGTTCCCGGACGGCCTCCAGGTCCTCCTCGACGCGGGCATCAAGGCCGTCGTCCAGCCCGGCGGCTCGGTGCGCGACAACGAGGTCATCGAGGCCGCCAAGGCGGCCGGCGTCACCATGTACCTCACCGGCGCCCGGCACTTCTTCCACTGACCCCCTGCCCCTGACCCGCTCGGAGCATCCCCAGGGCCCGGCCCCCCGCGCACCCCGCGCGGGGCCGGGCCCTGGGGCATTTCGTACACACTCTCTTGTTACTAACATCGATGTTACTAACATTGATGTTAGTCTTGCGACCTGGTGGGCAACACTTCGGAGGGCGGCCACATGGCGAATTTCGTGGGCAGGCGGCATGAGCTCGAGACGTTGGATCGCGAGCTGGGCAAGGTGGCGACCGGGGTCAGCGGGGAGCGGCCAGGACGGTGCGTGATGCTTCGGGGGCGCCGCCGGGTGGGTAAGTCGCGGTTGGTGGAGCGGTTCGCCGAGAGGTCCGGCGCGCCCTTCCTCTTCTACGCCGCCACCGGGGCGTCGCCGAGCGCGGACCTGGAACGGCTCAGCCAGGACGCGCAGTCCTCAAGCCTTCCGTTGGCGAATCTGCTGTCCGCAGCACGCCCGGCGAGCTGGGATGCCGCTTTCGATGTACTGGCGGCGGCACTGCCGCACGACCGGCCGAGCGTGGTGGTCATGGACGAAGTGCCTTATCTCATGGATGCGGAGGGCGCTTTCGAGGGCATGCTGCAGCGAGCCTGGGACCGCGTACTGGAGACGAAGCCTGTTCTGCTGATCCTCATCGGCTCCGACCTGTCGATGATGGAGGCGCTGAACAGCTATGGGCGCCCGTTCCATCAGCGCGGACGGGAAATGATGCTGGGTCCGCTCAACCCGGCGGAGGTGGGCGAGATGCTCGACCTGGAACCGGCCTCGGCCTTCGACGCAGCCTTGATCACCGGGGGACTGCCCTTGATCTGTGCGGAGTGGACGCCCGGTGCCGGGATGCTGCGGTTCCTGCAGACGGCGCTCAACGATCCGCTCTCGGCCTTGCTCGTGTCGGCGGAACGCTCGCTCGCGGCGGAGTTCCCCCAGCAGGTACAGGCCCGCGCCGTCCTCTCCGCGATCGGGAGCGGCGAGCGGACGTTCTCCAACATTGCCCGCGCCGCCGGGGGGATCGGAGCGACCCCGCTCCAGCGGTCGCTGGGGATCCTCGCCGACAAGCGGGTGATCGCGGCTGAGCTTCCCGTGTCCACACGGCCCTCGAAGGACCGCCGCTACCGGGTCGCGGATCCCTACCTCCGCTTCTGGCTGAAGTTCCTGGGACCGGCGATGCAGGAGATCGAGCGGGGCCGGGGCGACCTCACGCTGCGACGCATCCAGGAGAGCTGGACCAGATGGCGGGGCAGGGCCGTTGAACCTCTGGTACGCGAGGCGCTGGCACGGTTGCTGCCCGAGGCGAAGCTCCCCGCCGCCCCCGCCATCGGCGGCTACTGGACCCGTTCCAACGATGTGGAGGTCGACATTGTGGGAGCGGACCGCGCGCCGATCGCCAAGAAGCTGTTGTTCGTCGGCTCAGTGAAGTGGCTGGAGAACTCCCCGTTCGACCGGCACGACCTCGCGGCGCTGCACCGGCACCGCGCCGCGCTCACACCCGACCCCGTGCCCGTGATCGCTGCCTCGCGCGGCGGGACCGACTGCACAGGCCTTGACGCCGCGTACGGCCCGGCGGACCTTCTCGCGGCCTGGTCCTCCTGACCGCGTCGGCGCACGGGCCGGCGCCGTCAGCCCTCGCGGCTCGCGCCCTCGGGCCAGACCACATCGACCGGTAGGCCCGCGGCGCGAGCGTGGCTGACGAAGTCCGCGGTCCCGCCCTTGCCCGTTGGGGCGTTGCCGTCCCAGACGGCAATCAAGCGGTCGGCCCGCTGCAACAATTCGGCGTTGGCCGCCTCGTAAGCTTCCCGGGTGGCCGCCTCGTGCGGCATGACCAGGACTTCGCCGGCCGCCGTGGTGAGCCGGTCGAAAAGGTCCGCGTGTTCCGGCTTGACCTTCTTGGCCCGGTAGTCCCGCGAGGGGACAACGACGATGAGGCGGCCCCCGGCGTCGAGAACGGCCTGCGCGAAAAGACTGTCCGAGCCCTTGGCGATACAGGAGATACCGATCAGGTCCGCCGGAGAGTATGTGCCGAGCAACCGCGCCAGCTCCGCACGCACCAGCGGAACGGATTCCGAGGTCAAGTCCATGTGCCCGGTCACCGCGATCGTCGTCACCCGCTGCTCCCTACCTGTGTGCCAGTACTGTTCGCATACGCTCCCGCACCTCCCGCACCGCAGGTGACGCGGCGCTGCCCACCGTGTGGCACTCGGCAAGGCCGATGCGGTCGAGGGCCTGGCTCCGTCCGAGCTCTGCCCGTGGCGGCTGAGGGCTGTGCCGAGCGTCAAACTGTCTACGTGACCGGATGTCCTACTCGGTGACAGGCAATTCTCGTGCTCGGTCGCGCGCTTGGGCTCGCAATTGCTTCAGGCGGTCGCAAAAGGTGTTGTGGTCGTTCTGGTCGAGGTTCAGCGGCAGGTCGCATTGTGGGATGAAACTCGATTTCAGGATCCACGGCTCCTCGTGCTCGATCCAGCACACCCCGGCGTTGTCCGCCATCCACTCACTCAGTGTGGCTTCCCCAGCCTTGCCGAAGGTCAGTCGCTCTCCGCTGCCCACCCGGCGGAGCTCAAGCCCGAGTAGGCAACCGAGGCTGAACCGAAGCGTCGAGCCGGCTGCGTTGCCCCGGTAGTGGTACCGCACCCGCGTCCGCAGGTTCTGGGTGCTGGTTCGGTTGGTCATGTGACGCGGGGCTATACCGACGTAGAGGAGACGCCCGGCTTGCAACTCCGGATGGGGCGCGCTCCGGAAGTGCCATCCGCAGATGCCCGCGACCGGTGGGACAGGGCTCGGACGCGCCAGGACCTCCTGCGCCGACCACAGCCGGTCAGGGGTGAGGAGAGCAGTAGCGTCCACGAGACCTCCAGGCAAGCCAGAACTGACCCTTGCAGCGTACTGATTGGCAGCCCATCAGTTGGGGGAATGCCGTAGTGGCACGAGCAGACCAGCCCATGGCAGAAGAGTTCACGGTCGTGCCAGTCGCCCACGTCGTCGGCGGGCGCGAGGACCCGACCGACGATTACTGGGGCGGCGCCCGCGCCATCATCCGCATCGACCACGAGCGATTCGGAGAGGGCTCCGTGGTCGGCCTGGAGGACTTCTCCCACCTCGAAGTCGTCTTCCGGTTCCACCTCACCGACCCCACCGACCTGCACGCCGAACCCCGCCACCCCAGAAACAACCCTGCCTGGCCGGCAGGCGGCATCTTCGCCCACCGCAACATGCGCCGCGTGAACTGGCTCGGAGTCTCCCGCTGCCGCCTCGTCAAGGTGGACGGCCTGGACCTCCACGTCGAAGAACTCGACGCCGTGGACGGCACTCCCGTCCTCGACATCAAGCCCTGGTTCGCCGAAATGGGACCACGCGGCGAAGTCCGGCAACCGGCCTGGCCCACCGAAATGCTGACCCACTACTACGCCAAGCCGCCGGAATAGGAGGCGCACGCGGACGCCGTGATCAGGAGTGTCCATTTCTGCCGAACATCGTCGTGCCCACGCAGGGCACGGACTTGATGCCGGTCCGTCCCAGCTTCCGCATCCTCGCGGTGCCCCGTTTCCTTCCGCTGCCGTACGTGTTCGGTGCCTGCGCCGTCCGGGCGGCCCGTACTGCTGCGGCGGCCCGGACAGCGCAGGCATGTCAGGTCGGTCGGTTGGTTCAGCCGTTGTACGGAGCGGTGACGTCCAGGACCCAGGTGATGCCGAAGCGGTCGGTGAGCATGCCGTACAGCGGTGCCCATTGCGCGGGCTCCAGCGGACGCACGAGGGTCGAGCCCTCGGTGAGCTTGCCCCACAGGGCGCTGATCTCCTCGGCGTCGTCGCCACGCACGGAGACGAAGAACGGGTTCTCGCCCTGGTTCCAGGGCAGCTGCGAGGGCACGTCGTAGGCCATGACGTGGAAGCCGTTGTCGCCGGCCACCTCGCCCCACATCACCCAGTCCGCCTCGCTCTCATCCTGCACGGCGCCCGCGTCCTTGTAGGTGACCGCGACAGTACGTCCGCCGAAGACGGACTGGTAGAAGTCCAGCGCCTCACGTGCGGTGCCCCGGAAGTTCAGGTGAGTGGTGGTCGTGACGGACATGATCTGCTCCTTGCTCGATGTGATGCATACACCGCCGACCGTCCCAGCTCCAGCGGCGGCTGCCGTGACCAGGAGCGATGCCCCCTGGGCGGCTCGTATGACACGATGGCAAAGGTAGAGGACAGGGAGTGTCCGCTACTCCGGAGAGCATGGGTGCCATGCATAAGACATCTGCCCGGCTGCTCGCGCTGCTCTCGCTCCTGCAGACGCCCCGTGACTGGACCGGCAACGATCTCGCCGAGCGTCTCGGCATCACGTCGCGCACGGTGCGCCGTGACATCGACCGCCTGCGCGAACTCGACTACCCGATCAAGACCCTCAAAGGACCGGCCGGCGGCTACCGCCTGCAGGCCGGCACTCACCTGCCGCCCATGCTGTTCGACGACAACCAGGCCGTCGCTCTGGCCGTCGCGCTGCAGACCGCGGCCGCCGGCACCACCGTCGCCGAAGACGCTACCCGCGCGCTGGCCACCCTCCGCCAGGTCATGCCACCCCGCCTGCGCCACCGCATCGACCTGTTGCACATCACCGCCGTTCAACCGCCCGCGGCGGTCGGCGACACCCCTCAAATCGACGCTCAGGTTCTGACGGACCTGAGCCGCGCCATCCACGCCCGCGAGGAACTGCGCTTCGACTATGCCCCGGGTCCAAGCACCTCGGCCGATGACGTTCGCCGCGTACAACCGCACCACCTGGTCACCTGGCGTCATCGCTGGTACCTCGTGGCCTTGGACCTCCACCGCGAGGACTGGCGTACCTTCCGCGTCGACCGCATCCGCCCCCGCACACCCACCGGCCCCCGCTTCACCCCTCGTGACCTCCCCAGCGGCACCGTCTCCACCTTCCTCACCAGCCGATTCCGCGGCAACGACGGCACCACCACCGACTGGCCCTGCCAAGGCGAAGTCATCCTCCACCTCCCGGCTGCCGAGGTCGCGCCCTTCGCCCAGGACGGAATCGTTGAGGAACTCGGCTCCCGGCACTGCCGGCTCATGCTCGGCTCCTGGTCCTGGACCGGGCTCGCCGCCGCCATCGGCCGCTTCGACACCGACATCGAAGTTATCGGCCCACCCCAACTGACCACCGCGTTCGGGGACCTCGCCGCCCGCTACGCCCGCGCCGCAAGACAAGAGACCGGCCCGGCGCGGTGAGACACAGAACTCACCACGCTGCTCAAGCCCTCCGAACTCCGGGGCCGCCGGCCCAACGCTCAGTTGCACGCGATCCGCGGCTTTCGGACGGCGACGGCTCGACTGCGCAAGATTTCGGCGTGTGCTACCTGGTAGCACCAGGTGCCACCGTGGTTGCTATGAGCGTGCAGCCGGAAATCACCCAGCGGGATCTGCGTAACCGCTCCCGCGAGATCATGGACGCTGTACAGGGCGGCCAGTCGTTCACCGTCACCCGTGACGGGCACCCGATCGGCCAGCTTGTCCCACTGCGCCGTCGCCGCAGGTTCGTCTCCCGCCAGGAGTTTGCCGCGATGTCCAGAACTGCCCCCGACATCGACCCTGACATGTTCCGCGCCGACCAGGACGCCACGGCCGACACCTACCTGGACGATCTCTGTGCCCGCTGACCGCTCGACCTACGAGCAGGGACTTCTCGACACCAACATCATGATTTAGAGGCGGTGGGTGGCCTCCGAGGAACTGCCGGAGGAGATGGCGATCACCGCCGTCACCCTGGCTGAGTTGTCCGCCGGCCCGCACGAGGTCCGTCGCAACGACGAACAGAGCGGCTACGACGAACACGCCGAGCGCGCCCGCAGGCTCGATGTCCTGCAACGCGCCGAGAATGAGTTCGACCCCATCCCCTTCGACGCCGAGGTGGCCCGCATCTACGGCCGCATATGTGCTGCGGTGATCAGCGCGGGCCGGAAGCCGCGCCGCCGGGTGGCCGACCTGATGATCGCTGCCATCGCCGTGGCTGCGGACCTTCCTCTCTTCACCACCAATCCCGATGACTTCAAAGGGCTGGACGATCTCCTCACCGTCGTACCGGTCAACTGTCCAAAGGTGTGTCACGACGGCTGACGCCAGCGGTGCGGGGAGGTGCGGTGGCGCCGGTCATGGTGGTGCTTCGCGACGAAGGGCCAGCCTGGGAGGAAACTCCTCCTGAGCTGGCCCTTCGGTCTGTGCCCCCGGCAGGATTCGAACCTGCGACACCCGCTTTAGGAGAGAGGCGGGGGGATCTCCGGGGTGAGCTGCGGCTTCATCGGTAGAGGTAACGGGCGGTACTCGCCCACGAGGCACCGATGTTGACCGTTGCTGACCCCTGCATCTGGCACGGTTATGGCATGAACCTCAGCCGACGACAGTCAGCCACGACGGCGGGTGCGCCGACCGGTCAGGTGCGCGTATGCCTCGCTGCACCCCCACCAGCCTCAGCCACGCTGCCGAGCGTTGCCGGCCAGTCCTTCCGCAGCGAGCGGAGTGGCACACGGCTCCGGAGGCCGCTTGGTCTGGTCGCGTTCTTACTGGTCAGCAGTGCGCAGCCGCCTCGCCGTAAGCGACCCGTCCACAGCCGGTCCACAGCCTTGAGACTCTGTGGTCTTAGCCGCTGTGCAGTAGGGACGTTCGATGGGCCGAGCTGCCAAGGCAAGGGCTGTTGTCAGTGCACCTGGTGTACGAGAGCTGATAGCCGATTAGGGATAGCCCGACGAGTGACGTCGCTCGTCGGGCTACCTTCCAGGAATCGCTTACTGAGCAGCTTTGCTCTCGTCGTACTCCTGCATGACCCAATCCCGATAGCGGCTTGCATCATACCCAGCAGCACTAAGAAGTTTGGACGACGCTTGGATGCATTTTTCAAAATTTTCGGCTTGATAGCGAAGCAACTCGTCCACTCTGACACGATTGTTTACCCGCCGGGGTACCGTACTCGATTGAGCGCAGATTTTGTCAGCGGGAGCTGGAGGCGGATTAACTACTCTAACTAGGCCGTGCGGATCTGGCTGAATTACCGGGTCGGGCTTGAAGCGAATCGCAAGGGAGACGATGTCGTCATCGCCGGCACCGTGCCCTGTGCGATATGTCACGAAGCTACGCACGGAAGCTTTGAGCCCAAGCTGCACACCACGCGAGATAATCCATTGAGTCAAGCCCAGCATGAAGGCTTCGCTAGTGTCTACGAGGTCGGCTACACGTATGGGTGACGAACTGTCCTGCAGGCCCCAGGCCGCAGCGAAATCTGACGCGTATGCCTTACAGGTGTCGTGGATCTGCTGGGCTAGCTGGATCAGAGACTTTTTCGCTGTGTCGTCTATGCTGTCGTCATCCATGCGGGTCGTGATGAAGAGAAGAAAATCTTCATCGGAATGCATCTGATGCTGAAGTATCGCTTGCAAGGCCGCGAAGTAATTGGGCACACTGCTGGACTTCTCTACCCCTGCGAATCCACCGCAGAGGTCAATGTTGATGGCATGGAAGGGTGCGTCTCGCTTGACGCGGTGCCACTCAGGTGAACGACTCTGGCCGACTGCGCGGAAATCGGCTGAGAACACTTCAGAATCCGAATGGATGCAGTCCATTCTGATGACGGAGAATTCAGCGGACTTCAGCTCGGGTTGCTGAGCATCTTGCGAGGTGACAGCAGAATTAAACCCTAGGTATCGCAGCTTAACTTTGCGCGGCGAGCAGACGGTCTCGGCTATATGGCGAATGTCGAGTAGATCGTTTCCCGGCAAAGTCAGATACCGAAACTCATTGCCGCTAAGCTTGAGATCGCGTGCCAGAATACCGATCTCCCGGGACCATTGGGCGTCGCGTACGTACTGCTTGCGGGGGCGGTGCCACGGCTTGAAACCGCGCTCCACCTTCGCGGGAAAGGGGACCGGGCCTTCGCCAAGTAGAGCGCGGAGGTCATCTTCTTCGGAGCTTGTCACTTCTTCAGCCAAGGTTCTCAGCTTCCATGATGCCAAGGATGGATCCAAGCAGGTTGTCTTGCTCCTTCGGGGTTAGCTGCTCGAGAACCCCGTATACGGACAGCACCTTGGTAATAGCTTCCAGCTTGCGGAGGCTCTTGGGTCCCACGTCAGTAAGGGGCTTGTCCGGGATTTCGCTAACGATGCGGTCGAGGTCAAATGTTTGAGTGACACTTCCGCTGCTTGTTACCGCGTGCTGCGCGTGCCGCTTGGGGCGCTGGAAGTGAATCTCCGGAACCACTCCCTCGCCGTCGGTCCGCACAGAGTTTGCAGAGCTTACGATACGGTCGATGCGGTCTTCTGCGTCACGCGTTGCTGACCCCCGGGCCTCCCGACGTAGTTGTTGGGCTTTGCGTTTCTGTGCTGTTGCGAGTTGCCGCAAAGCATTGTGCAGCCAGCGTGTAAGGATCACTGTGTGCGGGTGAGCTGTATTGAAGCTCTCACGGTCGATGTTCAGTGCAGCTTCTAGTCCCTGCTTTACGAAAATTTCGCACGTGATCTGCCGCAGGCGAGTCAGCTCTGCGACTTGGTAGTTGAAAAAGGTCGAGTCAAATAGGGTTCCGCTTGCTCCGTGGATGCGAACGAGAACCCCTTGATGCTCGGTGGGGGCAACTCTAGGTGTCCAAACGAGATACCCTTCGAACTCGAGAGGACCAGCACTAATATCTCGGTCGAGGCCCTTGAATTCTTGTCGAAGCGATCCGACGAAGACCATAGGTTTCTTCAACACGTGCTGTGTTGTTGGTAGACCACGGAACTTGATCGGCCGGCTGAGTTGGACGCCGTCGATGGTGACCTTGAAGTCGCTGTGAGAGTTCTCAGGGAGGGGAAGTTCCGCGAGCTCTCGGACAGTGACTTCGGGGTCGTTGCTGACGAGTTCCTGCGCTGAACCTCTAGAATCGTTGGCGAGCTTGTAAAAATAAGCCCATTTATCCGAAACGCTTTCGTCTAGAGCGCTCCTTTCCACGTATGGGAGGGGGAGCGCGAGAGCAAGGTTCCAAAGCATCTGGAGATAGGTATCAAACATCTCCACGAGCTTCACAGTTGTGCGTCCTTGCGCGGATTCCCAGACGCTTTTCACCATTTTAGGGAACGCCGTAGCAGCGCTATCTCTCTCATTCCACGGAAGGCTACGCTCTTGATTCTTCGGGTCCTTGATGTGGAGCCCGTGCGCATCAAGGTGACCAATATGGTATGTCGGCATGGAAGAACGAGCCTTCGCCTCGGATTCGTCACTTAGAGAATGCGTAATTGCACCCCATAGCTGCTCGCTGCGAAGACTGTCCCGTGTTTGAGGTCGAATAGCGGTGAGCACAATCGTTGTGCCGTGTGCGTCGACGTCGTTAGTCGGTTCTCGCCATGCCTGGTAACTGCCTGCTTTGAATGTACTTCCTTCGTTCCCAGTCGGGCCGTCAGCGAATTGCCGCAAATTCACTAGAACAATCGTCCGGCGTGGGTCACCCGCCGTCTTGGTGATGATCTGGAAGCTATGAGTAAGCTGGGATACGGAAAAGATTCCGATGCCCAACTTGCCAATCAGCTTGCGACCTTTAGGGCTGATATTGGAGTCCCCTGACGAGGTAATTCCGAGTTTTTGCCCTTGTTGCGTTCGTTTGGCGCTACCGCCAATGTTGTGAAGCAAGTGAATGACTGCTTCGGGAGTCATGCCAGTGCCGTTATCTTCAACCGTCATGCGACTGAATTTCGGTGCGTCAGTTTTAACTGAGACCCAGGTCGCATCCGCGTCGTACGCGTTTGCGATCAGTTCCCTGACTGCGGATCCAGGTTGGCGATAGATTCCATCCGTTACGCGGGCAATGACACGGTCGTTCGTGGTCAGTGCATTCTCGACTGGATCTGACTGTCCAATCGCATCGCGGAGTTCATTAGCGAAGTGTTGATCTGTGCTACTGCTTGGAGGATTCATCGCTAATTCTTAGTTCCCTCTCTGCAGACTCGACCTTCGTTTCGGCCCATGCTGACCCAATATCTTCCCTGCGTCGGATTCTCAGTCAGGCTGTGAGCTGAACGAACTTAGTGTAGGCGCCTTGTGACGTCGTGTGGTGGAAAATGACAGAAGCTGAACCGACTATCTGGAGCCCGTGTTGGGCGCTTCAAGGGCCCGTTGCTGTACACGGCTAAGCGTTCATCCCCCGTCCGTGGCAGGGTGGGTGGCCTCCGGGCTCTGCTGGTCGGGGATGCGCGGCACTGTGCTCCGGCGAGTCTGGATGAGACGCCGCAGTTCCTTCGGAGTCGGCCAGGGCGCAGAGCGGTGGATCATACGGTGGCAGTTCGCGCAGATGAGTGCGAGGTCGCTGAGCTTGGTCCGGCCTTCGCCTGCCTCGTGCAGGGGTACGACGTGGTGGCACTCGATGTAGCCGCTGCCGCGGTCGCCGTAGACCGCTTCGAAGTCGAAGCCGCACGCCTCGCAGGCCATCGCTCGGCCTTGCTTGAGGACCGTGGCGATCTTCTTCCTCCGCAGGCCCTTGTTCCGCTCCCGGCGCTTGTGCCGGCTCATCAGCAACCGGCCTTCGGGTGCGCTGTAGTCGCTGTAGTCGTCCAGGTCCTCGTCATCGTCCAGCGGCGGCGTCTGGAGGCCCCCCGCGGTGATGCCCTGCCGGATGAGCTGGGCCACCTTGGTCATCTGGGCTGACCGGGCCAGGAACTCGTTCAGTACCTCGATGTCGAGAGCACCGCCGTTGGTGGGCTTGCCCCGGTAGTCCGGGTGGCGCGTGGCGATGTCGAACGTCTTGCGGGCCACGCCGTTGGGGTTTCGGAACTTTTCGTTGCGGTCGGCCTCAGCATGGATCGGCATGAGCTGCAGGAGGCCGGACAGCTCGATGACGCGAGGGTCGTTGGCGTCCAGGCCCTTCCACCCGTTGGTCATCACAAGGTGACAGGCCAGGATGATCTCATCGCGCGCCCAGTCGGGGTTCTTCACTGACTTGACCTTGAAGCCGATTCGCTTGAGCCAGGCCGCAGCGTGGTCCTTTCCGCCGCTGAACTCCTCCGGCAGCAGCGCATGGCCGTGGTCCCACTTGTGCGCCACCCCGGCGATGGCCTTCGAGTCGTACTCCCGCCCCTCGTGCAGGAGGAGATATGAGCGGGATTCGTTGAAGCGATACTTGGCCAGGAACTCGATCCGGCCTAGCTCGTCGTACTCGGCTATGGCCTTGAGCACGGCATCTCGTGTGATCGCACCTTTGCGCATGGCGGAAGGGTACGGGGCGGGGGCCAGTGACAGTCAGGAGCGGGCGGTAGGTGCCAAGGCTGGTGTCCCCGTCGGCCAACGACCTCAGCAACGTCAGCTGACAGGATTTGAACCCGTGGCCTCGTCCTTATCAGGTCGATCACGGGGACTCGGCGACTCCGGTCAGCCCGTGGGCGTCCTCGGCTGATCGTCTGGCGAGGTTCGGCGTTGGCCGCCAGCGTCCGCGCCTGTTGATGTCGGCCGTCGATGTCAACCGCCACATGTCGCCTTGACAGGCTGGCTCCATGCTCACTCCGGTGCTTCTTCTTGCGGCGCTGACGGTCGGCTGCGCCGCCTCGGGTGGCCTTCAAGATGGTGTCGGTACCATTCAGTCACTTGCGAGCTCAGCCGGGCGAAGTCCGCCCCTAGTGCCATAAGCCTGTCTGCCTCCAGCGGTTGCTGATCTACCCCTCCGTTCTTGCGATTGTTCGTCCACAGCTCGCTGCTCTCCGTTCCTGTCACCCGGAGGCCATGGACGTACTTGTTCCGCTCCCTGAACGCAGTGCGGCACTTGCCAGAGATGTCGCCTATCTCCTGGGCCGCTTCGTCCGAGACAGCCCCTGCGTCGATGATGCGCTTGACGGCATCAAGCACGGCAGACGCCTGCATGCCGACCGTAACGAGGATCGCGTACCGCCCGCCTACCAGGCGGCGAATCGTCTGGTGCAGGAAGAACTCCAACATCGCTGCTTGCCGGACCATGAATCCTAGCGCCAGATCAAGATCCTTCTGATCTGGCCTTATCTCCCAGTCCCGACGGTACAACTCAACGTCCCTGCGTTCTGCCATAGCGGCATCCTACGTACCAGCACCGGTGTTGCGGGTCATGACGTTGTAGGCGCTTGGGCCGGTGCGTAGAGGGCGGGCCCTTCAGCGGCAGGATGAGAACCGCCAAGTCACTCGTCCGCCGTCGTAAAGGACCCGCCCGGTGTCCCACCGTAATGCCCCGCTGTCCGTCGAAGGGCGCCGTCGCCTGGTCCAGCGGTGCCAGGACCGCCCCATCGCCCACGTAGCCGCCCAGATGGGCATCTCACGAGCCTGCGCAACCAAGTGGGTCAACCGGCACCGCCTCCACGGTGAGCTCGGACTGCTCGACCGGCCCAGCACCCCGCACCACCAGCCCACCCGCACACCGGGCCAGACCGTGGCCCGCATCGAGTGGATGCGCCGGGAGCGCAAGTGGCCGGCCGCACGCATCGCCTTCGAGCTCCGTGCCGACGGCATCACCATCAGCCGCCGCACGGTCACACGCCACCTGCACCAGCTCGGGCTCAACCGCCGCCGTTTCATCGACCCCGACGGTGGCACCAACCGCACCGGCCGGACCATCACCGCCCGCTGGCCAGGACACATGATCCACCTCGATGTGAAGAAGACCGGACGGATACCCGACGGCGGCGGATGGCGCGTCGACGGGCGCGGCAGCGACCAGGCCAAGCGCGTCGCCCGCACCAAGACCCGCGGCAACCGGCCCGGCTACGTCTACCTCCACTCAGCCGTCGACGGCTTCTCCCGCCTCGCCTATACCGAAGCACTGCCCGACGAGAAGGCCGCCACAGCGATCGCCTTCCTCCACCGCGCCCGAGCCTTCTACGCCGCCCACGGAATCACCCACATCCAGCGGATCGTCACCGACAACGGAGCCTGTTACCGCGCCAACGACTTCACCCGCGCCCTTCTCGGCTCCCGCCACCAGCGGATCACGCCCTACACACCACGCCACAACGGCAAAGTCGAGCGCTACCAGCGCATCCTGGCCGAAGAGTTCCTCTACGCCCGCACCTGGACCTCCGAAAGCCACCGAACACACGCCCTGGCCATCTGGAACATCCACTACAACTACCATCGACCCCACACTGCCGCCGGGAACCAGCCACCAGCGTCCCGACTCCACACAGGCGTCACCAACCTCATGGCCTCATACACCTAGGAGGGGCATCGATTAACAGAAAGTCCCACATGGTGCAGCCTGGCAGCGCGGTCGGCGGAACGGCTGCGGGCGGGAGCTGCCATGGGGCGAGTGATCATGGCCCCGTAAGCTGATGGCGAGTCGGGTAGTCTGTGGACCTGCCCGTTTAAGCACGACGTTGGGGCCATGATCTTAGAGGCTCGCCCCATGGTGGCTGCCTAAAGCCGTGGAGCCGGCCGCCCCAGCCATAGAGGGGTTCTCCCCACTTCATGCCCGCAGCCGCCGAGCGCGCCGCCGGGCGCGGCCAGCCGGGGCGAAGACAGGAGGCAGGCCGCGCCGCAGAGGCGGCGCGCGCCCGCGCCGTGCGCGGGCCTTGATGACGTGGAGAAAGTTGTTACGCGTCGTCTCGTTGCTGGGCTTCGACGGCTCGGATGGTGGCTTGGGCTGCTGCGATGGCTCGGGTGAGTGGGTTGAGGAGGTCTCGACGGGCGGCTGTGATCAGTTCGGTGTTGTTGGGATAGGCGGCCGGACTGGTGTGGGTCCAGACACCGTGCGGTCCGTGAGTGGCCACTTCTCGACAAACGCGCGCGAGGTGGTTGATGGTTGCGGTGATCTCGTGCCGTCGCAGTTCGGTCTCCGCCGCTCGATCGTTCGCGGCCTCGTCTTCGTCGGTGGCTCATGGGGTGGTTCGGGTGTGGTGGATGAAGAGACGTGCGGTGGGGAGTGCTGTGAGCTGGTAGCGGGTGGTGCCGTCGCGGATGGTGTGGGTGTAGGTGCCTCCGGCGGCCAGGGTGGTCAAGGCGTACTCGTGTTCACTGGTGTCGTTGAGCCAGGCGCGGACCGGGGCTTTGGGGCCGGGGTCGAGTTGGGCGGCGATGTGTCCGGCGCGGCCGTGCAGCCACTTCATCGCCAGGCGGGGTGTGGGTGCGTGGTAGGTGCCCAAGTGGTGTTCGCGGTGGTCTTCGGTGGTGTGGGCGGATACCTCGCACCAGTAGTGACCTGTCCTTGGCACCTCCGGTGATGGTCGGTGGTTCAGCATGGGGTGTTCTCGGTGGTGAGTTCGGCGGTGATGGTGTGGCCGGGCCGGCCCCGGTGAATGTGCAGGCGGTGGGCGCAGCCTTGGACCAGGGCCAAGCCCCGACCGCCAGTGTCCTCGTCGGCGACCTCACGCGGCATGGGTACCCGGTCCGTTCCGCCGGCGTCGGTGACCGCGATCGTCAACAGTTCCCGGGTGCGGCTGATGGCCAGTCGGAAGCCGAGATGGGCGCTGTCGGTGTGGCGGACGGCATTGGCGGCCAGTTCCGTGACGATCAACGCTGCGTCGTCGCGTCGGGGGTCCTCGGTGAGCACATCGCGGGTGAAGCGGCGGGCGCGGCTGACCTCTTCGAGAAGTCCGGGGCAGAGGAGTTCCCAGACGCGAACTCTGCTCGTATACTCGTGCATACAAGTTCCTTTACGCTGGTGGGCGGTGTGTGCCGAAACGAAGTGCTAGACGAGTCGCACGCCGTCGTGGGCGCGCACGGCGGGTGGGGTGCGGTGGTCCATGGCGTCGAGTACGCGGATTGCGTACGCCTCGTCGGCGATCCCGCTCACTTCCTCGCGGGTGACCCAGCGCAAGGCTCGGGTCTCCTCGCCGGTGGTCGGAACGCCGTCCATCGCCTCGCACCGGAAGACCATCGAGACGATCAGTCCGGTCATGTTCTTGTAGATGCCGGTGAGTGCGGAGCCGGGGGAGATTTTGATCCCGGTCTCCTCCAGCACTTCGCGCGCCAGGGCGTCGGTGATCGTCTCGCCGGGCTCGACCACGCCGCCGGGCGGCTCCCAGTGCCCGTTGTCGCGCCGCTTGATCAGCAGGGCGCGTCCGGCGTCATCGATGATGACTCCGGCGACGCTCACGGAATGGGGGCGCTCGATGGTGCTCACGGTGCGTGGAATCCCTTCCGGTGGCTAGGCTGCCCACCGTAGCAACACCACACGGCTTCTCGTCTAGATATCTAAAGGAGTACTCATGGCGGCTCTATCATCCGGCCTGCTCGGCGCACTGGACCCGACAAGTGATCGAGCGGTGTTCCGGCAGATCGCCGACCATCTGAGGGAGGCCATTGACAAGGGCCGGTTCACCGAGGGGGCAAAGCTGCCCTCGGAATCGGAGCTGGTGGAGCACTTCGGGGTGTCTCGGATGACGGTGCGCAACGCTCTCTCCATCCTTCAGGGTGAAGGGCTGGTGCACTCCGAGCACGGGAAAGGCGTCTACGTCCGCCCCCGGCCGCCGGTGCGGCGCCTGGCCTCCGACCGTTTCGCCCGCCGCCACCGCGAGCAGGGGAAGTCCGCGTTCACCGTGGAGGCCGAAGCCGCGGGGAGTCGCCCGGAGGTCGATCAACTGGAGGTGCGCGAGGAGCGGCCGAGTCAGGACATCGCCGCGCGGCTGGGCGGTGCCCGCAAGGTCCTGGTCCGCCGTCGCCGCTACCTGCTGGACGGCCGGCCGGTGGAGTTCGCCTCCTCCTACCTGCCGTTGGACCTGGCGCGCAACACCCCCATCGCGCAGCCCAACCCCGGGCCCGGCGGCATCTACGCCCGCCTGGAGGAGCTGGGGCACCGCCTGGAGCGCTTCGAGGAAGAGGTGCGCGCCCGGATGCCCGCCCCCGCCGAGGTGAAGACGTTGCGCCTGGCGGCCGGTGTGCCGGTGATCCACCTGATCCGCACCGCCTACGACACCGAGGGGCGCGCGGTGGAGGTCTGCGACACCGTGATGGCGGCCGACGCCTACGTGCTGGCCTACCAACTCCCCGCCACCTGAACGGAGTCCCCGACGGTCCGCCCCTGCGGACTCGTACACCACTACACAGCCACTCGTATAGACGAGTGGGGGAGTGGTGTGGCACAGTAGACGCGCCAACAGTTCGAAGGCATCACCTCGCCGCATCTTGTCTAGACGACTAGGCGGAGAGGTGGTGTCGCTTCCTTCGAGGAGACGTTCCGTGCGTTCCATCCGTGTCGAGACCTCGTCCGCGACGATCCTGCTCACCGAGGCGCCCACCCCCAAGGTTCGCGACCGCCAGACGGGCGAGATCGCCAAGGACGCCACCAGCGGTGAAGCGCTGATGAAGATCGGCGTCGTCTACATCGAGGAGGGGGAATCCTCCCTCTTCCACGTCACCGTGCCGGAGAGCGGTGTCTCAGAGGGCCTGGTGCCCGGCTCTCCGGTCGCCCTTCCCGGCCTGGTCGCCCGTCCGTGGGAGTCGGTCTTCAACGGCCGGGAGCGGCACGGCATCGCCTTCCGGGCCGCCGCCGTCACCCCCGCCGCCTTCCCTGCCGGGATAGGGGCCTGAGCGATGACTGATCCCCTGTCCCTGCTGTTGCTCCTCCTGGTCGCGGTGCCCGTGCTGCTGGTTGGGCCGGTACGCCGCCGGCATCCCTCGGTCTTCTGGGCCCTGGTCGGTCTGCCGTTCTCCACCTTCCGCCTGCTGGCTTCCTACGGCTCGGTGATGGAGGCGTGCGGGCTGACCGTTCCGCCCTCCCGTTGGCGGGCCGGTCTCATCCTGGCCACCACCCGGCGGGAGGTGAGGCCGGTCCCGCCCCGCCGGGGGATGCTGCGGCCCACCCCCACCGGTCTGCGGGTCCGGCTGCGGCTGGCACCGGGGCAGGAATCAGCGGATGTAGCGGCTGCCGGTGAAAGACTCCGCCATGCCTGGGGCGTGCACGCCGTCCACGTCGCCGAGCTGCGCCCCGGTCGCGTGGAACTGCGTCTGGTCGGCTTCGATGTGCTGCGCGATGTGCGGATGCCGCGTCGCTGCTACGGGTCCTTCCTGCGGGTCCCCGTGGCGCTGCGGGAGGACAGCACCGTTCTCCTGCGGGACTACCGGGCCGTTCCTCATCAACTGACGCTCGGCGCGACTCTGTCGGGGAAGTCGATGTACCTGCGGCATCTGGTCGCCGGCCTGTCCGGGCGACCCGTCGCGCTGGTGGGCATCGACTGCAAGCAGTGCGTGGAGTTGGCGCCGTTCGCGTCCCGGCTCTCCGCGCTGGCCACCGACCCGGAACAGGCGGCCCGACTGCTGCCGGTCCTGGTGCGGATCATGGAGGAGCGCTACGACCTGATCCGCGCCCGACAGGGCCTCCCGCCCGACACCCCCGAGCACACCCTCACCTCGGATGTGTGGGGCCTGCCCGCCGCCGAACGCCCGGTGCCCATCGTGCTGTTCGTGGACGAGGTGGCCGAACTCTTCCTCACCGCTACCCGCAAGGACGAGGAACGCCGGGATGAGATGGTCACCCACCTCATCCGCCTGGCCCAACTCGGCCGCGCCGCAGGCATCTTCCTGGAGGTCTGCGGGCAGAGGTTCGGCGCTGAACTCGGCAAGGGTGCCACCATGCTCCGCGCGCAGTTGACCGGCCGGGTCTGCCACCGGGTCAACGATGAGGCGTCCGCGAAGATGGCGCTGGGCGATATCGCCCCGGAAGCGGTCGCCGCCGCCTGCTCGATCCCACCCGAGCGGCCCGGGCTGGCCGTGGTCGGCGACACCTCCGGCGGCTGGTCCCGCATCCGCACGCCGTACCTCTCCCTCGACGACGCCGCCGCCCGGTGCCGGGAGAACACCGGCCTCGTGCCGCAGCTCCCGGCCCTCGCCTCCTTCCGGCCCCTCGTCGGCCCTTCCCCCGCCCCGGTGTCCCTCGCCAAGGCGACGGACTGACCCGCACCCGCCCTTCCCCCGACTCCCCGGAAAGGAGCGTTCTCCCGTGCGCGCTCGCAGGCTCCGGATCGACGCGGTCTTGATCCAAGCGGTGATCGCCGCCGCGCTGTCCTTCGCCCACATCCACGACCTCGCGGTAGCCGCCGGACAGGACGGCTGGAAGGCGTGGGCCTACCCGGTCAGTGTCGACCTGCTGTTGGTCGCCGCCTGGCACCGACTGCGCTCGGACACCGCCAGGGCGGCCGGATGGTGCTGGTTCCTCATCGCCCTCACGGCCTCCCTGGGCGCCAACGTCGCCACCGCCGGGCTCCTGGACCTGGACGACGTTCCCGTCTGGCTGCGCATCCTCGTCGCCGGCTGGCCCGCCGTCGCCTTCCTCGGCGGCACGCTCCTGGCCCACGCACCCCGGACCCCCGCCGCCGAACCCGCTCCCGCACCCGCCGACCGCGAACCGGCGGCGGACGCTCCTCCCGTCGTCCAGCCCGAACCGGCCCCCGAACCTCCGCCCCAGGCCCTTCCCGCCCCAACCGCTCCGGCCCCGGTGCCCGTGCCGGCCGCCCTGGTCGAGCACGCCCGGAAGGTCGCCGGTGACCACCTGAACCGCACCGGCCATCCCATCGACGCGTCCACCCTGCGGGCCCGGCTCGGCGTTCCCGTGCCGATCGCCGATGCCCTCCTCGCCCGACTCCACTGATCGAGAGGACAACCGCCGTGACCCTCTGCCGCCGCTTCCGCCAGGTGGGCCGCTACGGCCCGGTCCGCGTCGGCACCGCCACCGACAACCGGGGCCGCGAGAAGCACACCGCCGCGTGCACTGCGCCGCGCTGCGGCTTCTCCGCCGAGTACGACACCCGGTCCGCCGCCGAACTCGCGGCCCGCACGCACCGCTGTTCCGCCTTCTGACCCGACAGGAGAGATCCCGCCGTGACCCTCACTCTGCCCCTCGTCCTGGTCCTGGGCGTCATCGCCTGGGGCGTGATCAAGTTCCTCGGCGTCCGCCTGTGGGTCGCCCTCGCCCTGGCCCTGTTCGGCTTCTATCTCGCCGACACCTTCCTTGCCCCCGCAATCGACTCCGGCACCCGCTCCGGTGTCGAAATCTTCTCGCCCTCGCATGACTAGACGAGTAGGTCACTGAGCTGGCATCCCGGGGCGGCCTCGATACCGCCAAGCATCCGCCGCCCCGGGAGCACACCCCCTCACGACACACGCCGCGAAGGAGCACGACCATCTTCCCCCGCACCGCACCCCCGCCGCTGCCCGCACTGCGATTCCTCGCCTCCCTGGGCGACCTGCCCGCCCTCGCCCGACAGCTCACCTCCCTCGGCGGCTGCCGCCAACCCATACGCCTGGAAGGCCACCGCACCGACCACACCCTCAACACCACCACCGGTGAAATCGGCCCCGCCCTGCGACGGCTCGACTCCACCGACCTGCCCGCCGGACACCTCCTGATGCGCTGCAACAACCGCCGCGCCACCCGCTGCCCCTCCTGCGCGGAGACCTACCGCCGCGACACCTACCAACTCATCACCGCCGGACTGCGCGGTGGGAAGGGCACCCCCGAAACCGTCGCCTCGCACCCTCGCGTCTTCGCCACCCTCACCGCCCCCGGCTTCGGCGCCGTCCACAACCGACCCGGCCGACTCGTCCGCCCGTGCCGCTGCGGCCTCCGCCACGCCCCCGACGACCCGGCCCTCGGCACACCCATCAACCCCGACCGCTACGACTACCAAGCAGCCGTGCTGTGGAACGCACACGCCGGAGCACTGTGGCGACGCTTCACCATCCACCTGCGCCGCGAGATCGCCCACCGCGCCGGACTGCCCCAACGCGCCCTCGCCGACCACGCCCGGATCTCCTTCGCCAAGGTCGCCGAATATCAACGACGCGGCGCGGTCCACTTCCACGCCGTCATCCGCCTCGACGGACCCCGAGGCGGCCAGACCCCGCCCCCGCCCTGGGCCACGGTCGAGCTGCTGACCGACGCCATCGAAGCCGCCGTCACCCGGGCGAGCATCCCCGGCCCCGTCCTCGACGGCCGCGCACACACCTTCGCCTTCGGCCGACAACTCGACATCCGCCCCATCCACGGCCCCGACCTCGATGCTGGCACCGAACTGAACGAACAGGCCGTGGCGGGCTACATCGCCAAGTACGCCACCAAGGGCGCCGAAGCGGCCACCGGCACTCTCGACCGCCCCTTGCGTTTCCTCGCCGAACTGGTGGGCCTCGACCTCCCCGACCACGCCCGACGCCTGATCCGGACCACCTGGACCCTCGGCGCCCGCAAGGAACTGGAAGACCTCCGCCTACGGGCCTGGGCCCACATGCTCGGCTTCCGGGGCCACTTCTCCACCAAGTCCCGCGCCTACTCCACCACCCTCGGCGCCCTGCGCACCGCCCGTGCCGAATGGCGCCGACTCCAAGCCGCCCTCGCACACGGCGACGCCCCCACCGACACCGAACCCGCCCCCGAACCGACCGAGGAAACCAACCTGGTCCTCGGCCACTGGATCTACGCCGGAACCGGCCTCACCCCCGGTGAGGAATGGCTCGCCGACTCCCTAACACCGGCTCCGAAAGGAGAGTCCTCCCGATGAGCGACCGCTATCTCACCGTTGACCAAGTGGCCGAACTGCTGGGCACAACGGCCCGCTTTCCCCGGCGCCTGATCGCCGAGCGGCGGATCGTGTTCGTCAAGGTCGGCCGACACGTCCGTATCCCTCAGAGCGCGCTGAACGCTTTCATCGACGCCAACACGGTGCGGCCGATCGGCCACCGGCGCGACTCTCTGCGGAGGGCTGCCTGATGGCCAACGGGAAGGGGAAGCGGCGGAGCTTCGGTTCGGTCCGGCGGCTTCCGTCCGGTCGCTGGCAGGTCCGTTACCGGGACCCGGAAACAGGACAACTGCGTCCGGCCGAGAAGACGTACGCCACCAAGACCGATGCCCAGCTCGCCTTGACACACATCGAGTCGGATATCACGCGCGGACAGTGGTCCGACCCGGACGCCGGGGCGGTGAACTTCGGTGAGTACGCCGCCGCGTGGCTGCGGGATCGCAAGCTCGCCGACCGCACCCGGGAGCGCAACGAGTCGGTCATGCGGTTGCACATCCTGCCCACCTTCGGGGCCGGGAGCGTGGCGGACGTGACGACGGCCCGGGTGCGCGGCTGGCGTGGCAAACTCCTGGCGGCCGATGTCGGGGAACCGACGGTGGTCAAGGCGTACCAACTGCTGCGCGCCCTGATGAACACGGCCGTGGATGACGAACTGATCCGGCGCAACCCGTGCCGCGTCAAGGGTGCGGACCGCTACGACGTGCCGGAACGGCCGGTTCTCACGGTGGCTGAGGTCTTCGCCGTCGCCGACTCCATCGCGCCGCGCTATCGGCTGCTCGTGCTCCTGGCGGCTTTCACCACCCTGCGTTTCGGCGAGCTGGCCGCCCTGCGACGCCGGGACATCGACCTCGACGGGCCGACTCTCACGGTTCGCCGTGCCCAGGCAGAGTTGCAGGACGGCCGACTCTTCGACAAGGCACCGAAGTCCGCGGCCGGGGTGCGCTCTGTCTCCTTCCCTGCCGAACTGCTCGAAGCGCTCAAGCACCACCTGGAGCACTTCGCAGCTCCCGGCCGTGACGGGCACGTCTTCGTCGGACCGCAGGGTGGACAGCTGCGGCGGAGCAACTTCCGGGACGACTGGATCGAGGCCCGGAAGGCTGCGGGGGTCACGGCCGAGCTGCACTTCCACGATCTGCGGCACACCGGCAACACGCTGGCCTCGACGGCCGGGGCCAGTACGCGGGAGCTGATGACGCGGATGGGGCACAGCAGCTCCCGGGCCGCGCTGATCTACCAGCACATGACCAGCGACCGGGACCGGGCCATCGCCGACCGGCTTGGGGCCATGATCCGGAGCGGCGGGGGAGTGGCTTCCGGCTCCACCGGAGAGGACGCCGAGCGGACGTAGTGGCACGCGTGTGGCACGACCCCCGACACGACGAAGGGCCAGTCTGGGAGGAAATGCCTCCTGAGCTGGCCCTTCGGTCTGTGCCCCCGGCAGGATTCGAACCTGCGACACCCGCTTTAGGAGAGCGGTGCTCTATCCCCTGAGCTACGGAGGCCGGGCCTTGCGTGCGGTGTGGACGGTCGTGTTGGGCATGTGGCCCTGACGTACACGCCTGCTCGGACAAGGCCTGGCGCCGTTCCGGAGAACGGTCCCGGACAGGGTAGCGGATGTAGCAGGGGCGGGGTGCACGCCGGGTGCTGAGGTGCGCGCGGGGAGTCCGGTGCGTCGGGCGGCGGCAGGGCGTCGTCGGGCGCAGGAGCCGGGTCGGGGGCGCTGCTCAGCGGGTTGTGCCGTCGTGGAATGTCCGGGCAGGGTTGCCGGGTTCCCTGGTTGCAGGCCGGTGGGGTCCTCGTGGCCCGGACCGGACTGACCGGTCGGTGTCCGGCCGGCACTGCCGTCGAGTGAGGGAAGGTGGGTCCGCCGTGATGCGAGCGGTCTTCAATGGTGCAGTGATTGCCGAAACGCCGCGCACTGAGCGGGTGGAGGGCAATGACTACTTCCCGCCCGAATCCTTGAAGCGCGAATACTTCACCGAGAGCACGACGAAGTCCCTGTGCTTCTGGAAGGGCGTCGCCCGCTACCGCACGGTGACCGTTGACGGGGTCACAGTCCCGGACGCGGCCTGGTACTACCCGCGTCCCAGCCCGCTCGCTCGCCGCATCAAGGATCATGTGGCCTTCTGGAACGGTGTCACCGTCGAGGGCACCCGCGAACAGAAGCCAGCGCGGGACCGCTGACCGCGTGCACCGCCCGGCGGGGCGTCCCACCCTCGCGCGCCGGCTCGGCACGGCCCACGCGCGGGCAGCGTCCCCGGGCAGGGCAGGGTCGACCACAGTGGCCGTACACGATGTCCTCCGCACCCCGGCGGCACCGCGGTACCCCGCGCGGTTTCCGGGTACGCCGGAGGTGACGAGGGAGGTACCGGTGGACGGAAGTGTCACGGTCGGCGTGGAGGGCCAGGAAGAGGGCCGCGCCGCTGTCGAGTGGGCCGCACAGGAGGCGTTGAGCAGTGGACGGCTGCTGCGCCTGGTGCACGCCTGGGGGCGGATGTCCCCGCGTGATCCGATGCTGGCCGACTCCACCGCGCAGCAGCGGCAGGCCGATCAGGTGCTGGAGGAGGCGGCGGCGGATCTGGCGGTCCGGTACCCCGGTCTGACCGTCTCCACGGAGGCGGTCGCCGAGGGGCCCGTGCAGGCGTTGCTGGCGGCGTCGGAGACGGCCGGGCTGCTGGTTCTGGGCACGCGTGGCTTGGGTGCGTTTACCGGGTTCCTGCTCGGCTCGGTCAGCCTGCCCGTGCTGGCGCGGGCGCGGTGCCCGGTGACCATGGTGCGGGCCGGGGACACCGACCGGCCCCGGGGCCGGGAAGTGGTGCTCGGCCTGAAGCGGACGGAGCACCCGGACGAGGAGGTGCTGGGGTATGCCTTCGCGGCGGCCCGGACACGCGGGAAGCCGCTGCGGGTGGTGTACGCGTGGACGCCTCCGGTGCCTTCCTACGCGTCGATCCCCACGGCCTATGTGGTGCTGCCGGACAACGCTCCGGAGGCCACGGACCAGATGGCCCGGCTGCTGGCCGACGCGCTCACCGACACGCTCCGGCCGTGGCGGGAGCGCTATCCGGAGGTGGAGGTGATCGAGGAGCCGGTGCCGGGCAGCGCCGCGCAGGTGCTGGTCGAGGCGGCGGTGGACGCGGACCTGGTCGTTGTCGGGCGCGGGGGCCGGGCGGCCGGGGTGGGTCCGCTGGTGGGGCCGGTTGTGCATGCCTTGCTGCACCATTCCCCCTGCCCGGTGGTGGCCGTCCCGCACCCCTGAGCAGGTGGCGGCAGCCCAGGCGCGCGATGGTCTGATTTCTCCCATAAGGTGGATTTCGGGTATGCCGAGGAGAGGGGCTGTCAGTGAAAGCGCTCGTCTATCACGGGGCCGGGCGGTCAGCTTGGGAAGACCGCCCGGACCCCGCGCTCCAGGAGCCGACCGACGCGATCGTCCGGGTCGGGACGACCACGATCTGCGGCACCGACCTGCACATCCTGGGCGGTGATGTGCCCGAGGTGCAGCCGGGCACGGTGCTGGGGCACGAGGCGGTCGGCGAGGTCATGGAGACCGGCTCCGCCGTACGCTCGGTCCGGCCCGGTGACCGGGTTCTGATGTCCTGCGTGTCGGCCTGCGGGCGGTGCCGGTTCTGCCGGGAGTCGGCCTACGGGCAGTGCCTCGGGGGCGGCGGCTGGATCCTGGGGCACCTGATCGACGGCACCCAGGCCGAGTACGTGCGGGTGCCGTTCGCCGACATGTCCACCCACCTGCTGCCCGGCACCGTCTCCAGCGAGGAGGCGGTGCTGCTCTCGGACATCTTCCCCACGTCCTACGAGGTCGGAGCGCTGAACGGCGCTGTGCGGCCGGGGGACACCGTGGTGGTGGTCGGGGCCGGGCCGATCGGTCTCACCGCTGTCGCCTCGGCCATGCTGTTCTCGCCGGGCCGCGTGATCGTCCTGGACCCGGCCGCCCCGCGTCTGGAGGCGGCGAAGCGGTTCGGGGCCGACGTGATCGGTGACCCGGCGGAGGATCCGGAGGCGCTGGTCGGCGACCTCACCGGAGGGCTGGGCGCCGACACCGTCATCGAGGCGGTGGGGCTGCCGGAGACCTTCGAGCTGTGCACCCGGCTGGTCCGCCCGGGCGGCCGGGTGGCCAACATCGGCGTGCACGGCAAGCCGGCGACGCTGAATCTCCAAGACCTGTGGGGCAAGAACGTGACGATCACGACCGGTCTGGTCGACTCGTACTCCACGCCCCGGCTGCTGCAACTCCTGGCGGCCGGCCGGCTGCCGGCCGGGGACCTGCTGACCCACCGCTTCGGGCTCGACCAGGTGGAGGAGGCCTACCGGGTCTTCTCCAGCCCGGCCACCACCGCGGCGCTCAAGGTGATCCTCAACGCCGAACCGGAGGGGAGCCGGGAGGTCGTCGGTCCGACCGACGTCTGACAGCAGGACAGCGGGACGGCGGGACGGCAGGACGCCCCGGCGGCCGGCCGGCCCTCGCCGGTGTTCAGTCCGCCGGGGGCGGGGCGGCCGGCGCCCGCCGGCCGGTCAGCTCCGGAACCACGTCGACCACGCCCTCCACCGAACGCGCCACCTGCACCACCAGGCCGATGCGCGAGGTGTCGGTGAGCACCCCCCGCACCGTCACCACGCCGTCCGCCACCCGCACGTCCGGCACCTCGGCGAAGCACTGCAGGTCCGCGAGGCGCGTGCGCACCTCCGCCGTGACCTCCTCGTCGCCCCGGGTGAACACCACCAGCAGGTCACCGCGGCTGACGATGCCGTTGAGCCGTCCCGCCTCATCCGTGACGGGCAGCCGCTTGACCCGGTGGCGCGCCATGAGCCGGGCCGCTTCCGCGACGGTGGCGCCGGTACGGATCGTCACCACGGGCGAGGACATGAGCTGTTCCGCGGTCAGGCCACGGGCCTTGTTCAGATCTCCCGGGCCCCGAAGTTCGTCCATCAGGAGCGGGCGGCGGTCGCGGAACTCCTGCTTGCGCATCAGGTCGGCCTCGGACACCATCCCGACCACCTGGCCGCTCCGTTCGATCACCGGCAGGGCGCTGACCTTCCAGCGGCGGAGGGCCTCCGCGATGACGAGGAACGGCGCGGTCCCGTCCACCGCGACGACTTCCGAGGTCATGACGTCGCCCACGGTGAACGGGCCGGAGTGCCGGGGGACGGAGCCGTCGGCCGCGCCCGGTTCGCCGCCCCCGGGCCGGGAGGTCGGCCGTACCAGCCGTGGCCCGGTCCCGTACAGCGACAGGACCCGTTCGCGGGCCCCCGCCAGCCGGTGGGCCAGCGCCTCGGTGACCTGCCGCAGCAGCGCGGCAGCGAAGGCCGGGTCCTGCTCGGTCAGGTCCCGTACCGCGGCGGCGTCGAACTCGTGTGCCTCCACGGCCCCCTTGGCCTGTGCCCCGAACCGCCACTGGTGCGGCGGTACCAGCCAGGACCAGCCCAGCAGTTCGCCCGCACCCACCGTTTCCAGCACCGGCGCCCGGACCCCGGGGACGTGCAGGTCCAGCGCCACGGCACCCGAGCGGATGATCCAGAAGCGGTCCGCCGCGTCACCCTCCTCGAACAGACGGGTGCCGGAAGGGAACACGGTCTCGTGGGCCAGCTCCAGCAACCGGGCCCGAGCGTCGGCCGGCAGGGCCTCGAGGACGCGGCTCGCGGTCATTCAGCACCTCCTGGGTGGGGAGTGCGCCGCGTGCCGGGTCTGCGCCGCACGTGCAAGTGGCCAAGAAGGACTGCCCGCTGCCTGCGGACCCTGATCCGGGCGGATGCGGCATCACCGCTGCTCCACGCGTTCCCGGCGTCCCTCGGACTCACCTTAGACCACCCCGGCGGGAGCCGGGGAAGCCCTGCCGGGGTGGCGCCGGGGCGTGCGGTGGGCCACGTGCGGGCGGCGTACCTGATCCATGGCGGCACCGGGAGCGTGGGTGCTGGCAGCCTCCGGTGGATCGCGCGATGCTGGGAGGTAGATTTCCGTCCCCGACGCGTTGTTCTGACATCCGGAAGAGGTCTCTCCCATGCCGGTACCAACCCTGGATACCGAAGCGCAGGAGACGCTGCTCGCCGCCGCGGCCGCCGCGCCCTCGGTGCACAACACCCAGCCCTGGCGTTTCCGCTTCAACTCCCGGGAACGCAGCGTCGACATCTTCGCCGTGTGGGAACGGGCGCTCCCCGAGACCGACCCGCAGGGCCGGGCCCTGCACATCTCGATCGGCGCCGCCGTCTTCAACCTGCGGGTCGCCGCCGCCCGGCTGGGCTTCACCCCGTCCGCCCGGCTGGTGCCGGGCGGCGAGGACCCCGACCTGCTGGCGACCGTGCTGCTGGCCGGCCCGGAATCCGCTGCCCCGGTGGCCGGAAGTGCCGACCCGGCCGGGAACGGTGCGGCAGCCGGGAATGGCGTGACGGCGGCGAACGGGGCGGCGGGGGAGCAGGCCCCGGACGGCCCGGAGGCCGCCGCCGCGGCGGGAACACCGGCCGCGCTGCCGGACCTCTACGAGCCCCTCTGGCAGCGGCACAGCAGCCGCAAGCCGTTCACCGGCCGCCCGGTGCCGCAGGAGGTCCTCGACGAGCTCGTCGAGGCGGCACACCGGGAGGACGTGGGGATCCTCCTCCCGGACGAGGCGGAGACCGCCCGGCTCCTCGAGCTCACCGCCGACGCCGAGCGGTACAACCTGCAGGAGCCCGGCCGCCGGAAGGAGGCCGACGCCTGGGTCGTCGACCCCGGCAAGAGCCGCTACGGCATCCCCGCCACCGCGCTGGGGCCGCTGGACGCCTCCGCCCGGCTGCCGGTGCGGGAGTTCACCGGCGCGCAGCGGGAGAAGCCCGCCACCCCCTTCGAGCCGAACCCCCGGCTGCTCCTGCTGTCCACTCGCGGTGACGGCTCGATCGACTGGCTGAAGACGGGTCAAGGGCTGGAGTACGTCCTGCTCCTCCTCACCGCGCACGGCCTGCGGGCCTCTCTCCTGCATCAGGCGACGGAGTGGACGGACCTGCGGTGGCTGCTCCGCGATCCGCTGCACGGCCGGGGGACCCCGCAGACGCTGGTGCGGATCGGCTACGGACCGGAAGGGGCGGCCACGCCGCGGGACCGGCCGGAGGCCGTGACGCGCTAGCGGTGCCCGCCGTCGCGGTCCGCCGGGTTCGGCTGCGGCGCCACCGGAGCCGCGACCGCCACCGAACCCGGTGCGTCCGCCGGGCCGGAAGGGCTGCCGGGGCGCCGGCCGGCGGTGTGCTCCGGCAGCAGCCATCGCTGCAGACGCATGGCGGCGTAGCCGACCACGGACAGCGCGCAGGCGATCAGCAGTTCGGTGAGGGCGAGTGGCTCGGTGCCCAGCAGAGCCCGCAGGGGCGGGAAGTACACCCCGGCGATCTGCAGCGCCAGCGCCGTGGCGACGGCCACCAGCAGGAACGGGTTGGACCAGGTTCCGGGACGGGCCCGGGACCCCAGTGCGACGCCCAGCTGAGTGGCTCCCAGGACCAGGAACACCATGGTCTGCCAGGGCCGGTCCGTCTGGTGCGCCCAGACACCGGCGGCCAGGGTGACGGCGGCGATCACCGTCCCCATGAGCAGGACGCGGGGCCACAGTCCGGCGCCCAGCACGCTCTCCCCGGGCGGCCGGGGCGGGTCCCGCATTACGTCCCGGCCGCCGGGCTCCGCGCCCAGCGCCACCCCCGGCAGCCCGTGGGTGAGGAGGTTGATCCAGAGGATCTGCGCGGGCAGCAGCGGCAGCGGCATGCCCAGGAACGGGCCGATGAGCATGACCGCGACCTCCGCCGCGCCCCCGGAGATCCCGTACAGCAGGAACCGCCGCACGTTCGAGTAGACCCGGCGTCCCTCCTCCACGGCCGCCACCACGGTGCCCAGGTCGTCGTCGGCGAGGACCAGGTCGGCGGACTGGCGCGCCACCTCGGTACCGCGCCGGCCCATGGCGACCCCGATGTCGGCCCTGCGCAGCGCCGGGCCGTCGTTGACGCCGTCGCCGGTCATGGCCACCACATGGCCGGCCGCCCGCCAGGCCTGCACGATGTCCAGTTTCTGCTCCGGGCTGGTGCGGGCGAAGATCCGGGCCTCGGTCAGGTCGCCGGCTTCTCCGCTGCGGATCTGCTCCCCGGTGACGACCCGGTCGCCGTCCGCGATGCCCAGCCGCCGGACCACCGCCCGGGCGGTCAAGGGGTGGTCCCCGGTGATGAGGACGGGGATGATGCCTGCGCGGGTGCAGGCTTCCAGGGTGGCCGCCGCGGCGGCCCGGGGCGGGTCCAGGATCCCGACGAGCCCGAGCAGCCCGAGGCGGCCGGACTCCCAGCCGTCCACCGGACCGGGTTCCGTCCCGGCCGTGGGGGGTCCCGGCGTGTCCGCTCCCGCCGGCCCGGTGACCGCCGCGCCGGTTCCGGCGACGTCGCCCGGCAGGGTGTCCGCGGCGACGGCGAGTACGCGGTATCCGTCGGCCGCCAGCCGGTCGGCATGGGTGACGGCCCGCGCGAGCTCCTCCGGGGAGCCGGTCAGCACGTGCGCGGTGAGCATGACCTCCGGTGCCCCCTTGCTGATCACCCGTGCACTGCCGTCGGGACCGCGGTGCACGGTGGTCATGCGCTTGCGGGAGCTGTCGAACGGGACCTCGTCCACCCGGGGCCACGCTCGCTCCAGCACGGTTCGGTGCAGTCCCAGCCGGGCACCGGCGGTGAGCAGGGCCGCCTCGGTGGGGTCACCGAGCGCCAGCCACGACGGACGGTCGTCATCCCCTGGAGGCTGCAGGCCCGCGTCGTTGCACAGCACCGCCGCTTCGAGGAGCGCGGCGAGGTCCGGCGCCTCCTCCGCCGTGACGGTCCGGCCGTCGCGCAGCACGCGGCCCTCCGGGGCGTACCCGGTGCCCGTGACCACGGCCGTGGTCTCCGGTGTCCACAGCGCTTCGGCGGCCATCCGGCCTTCGGTCAGGGTGCCGGTCTTGTCGGTGGCGAGCACGGTCACCGAGCCGAGCGTCTCCACCGCGGGCAGGCGCCGGACGATGGCCCGGCGGGCCACCATCCGGCGGGCGCCCAGGGCCAGGGACAGGGTGACGACGGCAGGGAGTGACTCGGGTACCGCGGCGACGGCCAGGCTCAGGGCGGTCACCACCATCACGTCCCAGGGTTGCCCCCGCAGCAGGCCGAGGAGCAGGACCAGGGCGCACAGCACCACGACCGCGGCGGCGAGAACCCTGCCGAACGCGGCCAGTCTGCGCTGCAGCGGCGTCAGGCCCGGTCCGGTTCGCAGGAGTGCGGCGATGCGTCCGGTGGCGCTGTCCGCCCCGGTCGCGGTCACCGAGACGCGCCCGCGGCCCCGGACCACGACGGTGCCCGCCGACACGGTGCCCGCCGACACGGTGCCCGCGGGGGACGGTTCCGCCGGCCGCGGGCCGTCCGGGGCGCTCGCCGGGGGCCCGTCACCCTCCGGGACGGGCACCGGCGTCGTCCGCGTCGGCGCCTGCCCCGCCACCGCCGTCTTCTCCACCGGCTCCGACTCGCCCGTCACCGAGGACTCGTCGATCAGCAGCCGGGCCGCTTCCAGGACGACGCCGTCGGCGGGCACGATGTCCCCCTCGGCCAGGAGCAGCAGGTCGCCGGGCACCACCTCGGCCGAGGGCACATACCGCTCCTGGGAGTCCCGGACCACCCGGGCGACGGGTGCGCTGAGCGCCCGCAGGGCGGCGACGGCCCGCTCGGCCTTGATCTCCTGTGCCACTCCCACCACGGTGTTGACGATGACGACGAGCATGATGATCGAGGTGTCGGCAAGATCGTTGGTGGCGATCGTCAGGGTGGCGGCCGCCAGCAGCACGAGGATCAGGGGGTCGCGCAGCTGCTGGAGCACCCGGTGCCACAACGGGACGCGGCGCTCGGCGGCGATCGTGTTGGGTCCGTGCGAGACGAGCAGCCGGGCGGCCTCCCGCGTGGACAGCCCTGCCGGGCCGCCGGAGCCATGATCCGCCAGATCCGCCGTCACCCCGGTGCCTCCGCCCGTGCCGACGCGGGTGCCCGGCCGCATCCGGGCGCCTGCTCAGGCTTCAGGGTATGCAGGGCCCGGGCGGGCGGGCAGGGCCGGATGGGCCGGCCGGACGATCCGCCCGGCCCTTCCCCGTCCGAGTCGCGCGGCCGGGACGCCGCCGCGGCGGGTCAGCTCCCGGCGGCCACGGCCAGCCGGCGGGCGGCCAGCTCGGCGTAGAGCGCCGTGCCGTCCGCCAGCACCGCGTCGTCGAAGGCGGCGAGCGGTGAGTGGTTGCTCGGCGCGGTTTCCGGGTCGCGGTCCGGCAGGGTGGCCCCGAGGAACACCATGGCCCCGGGTACCTCGGCGATGACCCGGGAGAAGTCCTCGGCGCCCAGGATCGGGTGGTCCATCGGCGCGAAGTGCTCCTCGCCGTGCACCTCACGCACGGTGTCGGCGGCGAACGCGGACTCCGCCCGGTCGTTGACGGTGACCGGGTACTGGTCGATGAAGTGCGCGTCGGCCCG
Organism: Streptomyces sp. ACA25; assembly: GCF_028200735.1. Classification (GTDB taxonomy): domain Bacteria; phylum Actinomycetota; class Actinomycetes; order Streptomycetales; family Streptomycetaceae; genus Streptomyces. The sequence goes on along the minus strand of NZ_JAQKPV010000003.1, from coordinate 220,405 downwards.
CAGCCCGTGGGCAGCCGCGAGGCCCTCGCAGACGGCGACGGTGCCCTCGCGCAGCTTCTCCAGGTTCTCCGGGGAGAAGCTGCGAAGTGTCGCGGTGAACTCCGCGGTGTCCGGGATGATGTTGGCCTGGGTGCCCGCGTGGAAGGCGCCGACGGTCACCACGACCGGGTCGAAGACATCGATGTTGCGGGTGACCCAGGTCTGCAGGGCCGTCACCATCTCGCAGGCCACCGGCACCGGGTCCTTCGCCTGGTGCGGGGCCGAGCCGTGCCCTCCCGCGCCGTGCACGGTCACCTTCAGTACGTTCGAGGACGCCATGATCGGCCCGGTCCTGGTCGCGAAGGTGCCGGCGGGCCAGTTGCCGGACGTGACGTGGAGGGCGTAGGCGGCCACCGGCCGGTCGCCGGTGGCGTCCAGGACGCCCTCGTCGAGCATGTGCCCGGCACCGTTGAAGCCTTCCTCCCCGGGCTGGAACATGAACAGCACGTTCCCGGCGAGCCGGTCGCGGTGTGCGGACAGCAGCCGCGCCGCACCGGCCAGCATCGTGGTGTGCAGGTCGTGCCCGCAGGCATGCATCCGGTCACCCTCGGCGGCGATGTCCAGGCCGGTGCGCTCGGTGACCGGCAGCGCGTCCATGTCCCCGCGCAGCAGCACGGTCGGGCCGGGCCGGGCTCCGCGCAGCACCGCGGTGACGGAGCTGAGGCCGGCGCCGGTGGACACCTCCAGCGGCAGCCCGTCCAGCGCCGTGAGGACCGCTTCCTGGGTGCGGGGCAGGTCGAGGCCCACTTCGGGGATGCGGTGCAGGGTGTGGCGCAGGCGGGTGAGGTCGGGGGACAGGGCACGCGCGTCGTCACGCAGATTCATGGCGCTCCTTGTGGGAGTCCGGCTGGTGGTGCGGCGGTCAGCCGCCCGGTGGTCGGGTGCCGGGATCCTGGACCACTGGAGTCAGGATCGTAGCGTTGCCCTCCGGTTCGGTGGAGGCTCTCCCGGCGCTGTCGCTGACTTTGATGAGCAGGGCGATGAGCAGCCAGTTGGCGACGGTCGAGGAACCGCCCTGGGCGAGGAAGGGCAGCGCCTTGCCGGTCAGCGGGATGAGGCCGGTCACGCCGCCGGCGACGACGAAGACCTGCAGGGCCAGCACGGACGACAGCCCGGCGGCCAGCAGCTTGCCGAACGGGTCGGTGGCCTTCATCGCGGTGCTCAGGCCACGCTGGATGAGCAGCACGTACAGGAAGATCACCAGGGTGACACCGACCAGCCCGAGCTCTTCGCCGACGGTGGCGAGGATGAAGTCGCTGCGCCCGGCGAAGCCGATGAGGTAGGAGTGCCCTTCGCCCAGCCCGGTGCCGGTGAGATCACCGGCCCCGAAGGCGAACAACGCTTGCGCGGACTGGTCGGAGATCAGGCCCGCCGGCCGCTCGGCCTCGGGAAGGAAGATCGCCATCGGGTCCAGCCACGCCTGCACGCGGCCCTTGACGTGGTGCTGGGTGGCGGAGACGACGGCAGCCCCGCCGATGGCCATGATCCCGCCGAGGACCACCCAGCTGGTGCGCTCGGTGGCAATGTACAGCATGACGATGAAGGCGCCGAAGAAGATCAGTGAGGTGCCGAGGTCGCGCTGGTAGAAGAGGACGACGAGGCTGACCGCCCACACCAGCAGCACCGGTCCGGCGTTGCGCCCGCGGGGCAGGGCCAGTCCCAGGAAGCGGCGCCCGACGAGGGCCAGGGCGTCCCGGTTGGCCATGAGGTAGCTGGCGAAGAACACCACGATCATGACCTTGACGAATTCGCCGGGCTGGACCGACAGCGGTCCGATGCTGATCCAGCGTTTGGCGCCGAACTGGTCGGCGCCGAAGAAGGCGGGCAGCACCAGCAGGATCATCGCCGCGGCCATGCCGAGGTAGGTGTAGCGCTGGAGCAGCCGGTGGTGCTTGAGGAGGATGACGACCGCGATCATCAGTGCCGCGCCTATGACCGTCCAGATCGCCTGGCCGGGGGCCACCGGGGCGGCCTGGTAGGTGCCGGCTGCGCGGTCCGCGTAGGCGTGGTCGAGCCGGTCCATGAGAATGAGGCCGAGCCCGCACAGCAGCACGGTGACGGGCAGGATCAGCGGGTCGGCGTACCGGGCGAACCGGCGCACCGCGAGGTGGGCGGCCAGGGCGACGGCTCCCAGCCCCAGCCCGTAGACGGGGAGACCGGAGGGCATCGCGTCGTGGAGCGCGAAGCCGACGGCGGCGTGCCCGAAGATCACGATGATGACCGCGAACACCACCAGCAGCAGTTCGGTGTTGCGACGGTGCGCGATCCAGCTCTGGATCTCCGTCTTCGTGCTCGTTTTCACACGCGTCCCTGCCCCGTTTCGCCCCCGGTCCGATCGGCGCCCCCGGCTCCTGGCGCCGTAGCGAAATCTAACAAGCTCACGGGCACTCGGACGCCCGGAGCCGGGGAGCGGGGTCAGTCGTGGGTGATCCGGACCCGGTGGCTGCCGTCGTCCTTCGCTTCCAGGACATCGACCCGGACGCCGGCCTCGCGGTCCCGGAAGGTTTCTCCCGGAAGGAACGGGGCGTCGGTCAGCTCGGCGGTCACCTGGGGGTCGGGGAGCGACTGGCAGCCGCCGCTGTCCGGGGTGGAGTCGATCACCCGGGCCGGGCCCTCCCCGGTGGACACGGCGGTGTTCACGCGGGTCAGGAGCACTCCGGGACGGCACACCATGCGGTCCAGTTCGCTGCGGGCACGGACTTCCGCGGTGAGCACCTCGTGCCGGCCGGTGCGGATGGCCACCAGTTTGGTGCCGCCCGGTTCCCCGCCGGGGGAGAGCAGGTGCTCGGTGACGCCGGGGCCGGCGACGCAGTCGACCTGATCGGGGGTGAGCCATTCCATCTTCCATTTGTGCCAGGCCAGGAAGTCGTTGCTGGGTCCCCAGTCCTGTTCCATGACATCCCAGTGGCCGGCGAGCAGGGGTGCTTCGCCGGGGGCGGTCCAGTACAGGTCGGGCAGCCCGAAGGCGTGGCCGTTCTCGTGGACGAGGACCCGGTGCGGGCTGTCGCCGGGCTGCCGGCTCCAGATGAAGCTGATGTTCTGCACCGGACCGGTGGGGGTGTGCAGGAGAGGGCGTCCCGGAAAGGACACCGACAGCACCTTTTCGACCGCGGAGGGGCCGGCGTGCGGGGCGGCCAGCACGTTCACCAGGTCGTGGGCGGAGAAGTCCACCTCGTCGCGCACGGCCTCGGCTATCTCGCGCACCAGCCGGTTGTAGCCGTCGGGGTCGGCGGGGTGCCAGCCGACCCCGCGGTCTATGCCGTAACTCTCGAAGGGCTGGGACATCCGCAGCCACCGGTGCACGGGCTCGGGCCGGTAGTCCAGGCGGCCGTGACTGCTGGTGGCGAAGTACTGCCGGGTGGCGGGGAAGAACTCGGCGAACCGTTCTTCCGTGCTGACCCGGGCCTCTGAGCCGGGAAAGTCGATGAACAGGGTGAGCGCGGTGACCGTTCCGTGGGACCGGGCGAAGCGGGAGGCCGTCGGTATGCCCGCGTTCAGCCCGCCTCCGCCGGGCGGCGCGCAGGCCGTCACCTGCGCGGGACCCGGAGCCGCTGCCGCCGGCCAGCCGCCCGGGGAGAGGTCCGGCAGGGCGTCGACGGTGCCGGGGGTGGTGCTGAACAGGAGGGCCAGGGACCCGGCGGCGGCGAGTACGGCACGTCGGCTGGGTATCTCCGGCATCGGCTGCGGCCCCTTCGAAGGCGGTCTCCCTCGGTCTTCCTCGGTCTCCCGCGACCTCCCGCGACCTCCCGCAGTCACCGGGGGTGACTGCGGGAGGCCCCGTGCGGGGATGGGATCCACTCTGTTCCGGGCCGCCCGGGGGCGCCTGCCGGGCGCGGCAGCCGGGTGAGGGGCGGTGGGGCGGTGGGGTGGTGGGGCGGTGGGTGAGGGCGGCGGGTGCCGGGAAGAGGGTTTGCGGTCCCGGGATCGGGAACCCGCCCATGACAGCGGCTATCACCCATGTGGTGGAGCGGGGCGTTCGCGCACCGTCTGTGCCAGATGGTCGCGGTCCGGGGAACCGGACCGCCGCCGGACCGGCCGCTCGGCACTGCCGGAAGGGTCCGTCCCGGAAGGCAGTGCGCTTCCCGGGGACAGGCGGGGGCGCTCGGCAACCATCGGGCGGCGCCGTTCGTCCTCAGGAGGAGGGGGTGGGGCCAGAGGCCCCGAACCCGGGCAGGTCGGGTGTGCGAGCCGTGCAGGGTACTGCATCACAGAAAAAAAGATGCGCTGCTTGGGAATTCTGTCCGGATTCCCCTCGTTGATTTGTTATGGATGCGGGATGCAAGGGGGCGTTCCGGTCATCCACAGACCAGTGCATCATTCTGATCACTCGCAAGGGAGCACGTATGGCAACCCGTGCCGTCGCCCGCCGCCAGGACGCCGCCACCGGCACCGTGAAGGACGCCGAACCGGCGAGCCGTGCCCGGCCAAGCGCAAGTGGGGATGCCACGGAGCGCGACCTGGTGGGCATGTACCTCGACGAGATCGCCCGTACTCCGCTGCTGGACGCGGCGAAGGAAGTGGATCTGTCCCTCGCCATAGAGGCGGGGCTCTACGCCCAGCGCATTCTCGACGGTGAGGAGGAGCCGGCTTCCGGCTCGCCCGCCGCCCGCGCCCGCCGTAAGGAGCTGGAGGCTCTGGCGGTCGAAGGCGAACGGGCCAAGGACACCTTCATCCGTTCCAACCTCCGGCTGGTGGTTGCCGTCGCACGGCGGTACCCGCGCAGCGGGCTCCCCCTGCTCGACCTGATCCAGGAGGGCAACGCAGGTCTGGTCCGCGCGGTGGAGAAGTTCGACTACACCAAGGGATTCAAGTTCTCCACCTACGCCACCTGGTGGATCCGGCAGGCCATCACCCGCTCGATAGCGGACCAGTCGCGCACCATCCGGCTGCCCGTCCACCTCGTGGAGGAGCTGGGCAGAATCCGGCGGGTGCAGCGGGAGTTCAACCGCGAGCACGGCCGGGACCCGGAGCCCGGCGAGGTCGCCGCCGAGCTGGGATCCACCCCCGAGCGGGTGCAGGATGTCCTGGACTGGGCGCGCGACCCGGTCAGCCTGAACATGTCGGTCGACGACGAGGGGGAGACCCAGTTCGGGGACCTCCTGGAGGACACCTCCGCCGATTCCCCCGAGCAGTCGGTGCTGGTGATGCTGCGTCGGGAGGGTCTGGAAGACCTCATCGGACGGCTCGACGAGCGCACCGCCGCCATCATCCGCGCGCGGTACGGCATCGAGGACGGCCGGGAACGGACGCTGACCGAGGTCGGCAGGCAGCACGGCCTGACCAGGGAGCGGATCCGGCAGATCGAGAAGCACGCCCTGATGGAGCTGAAGCGGATGGCTGACGCCAGCGGCTTCGATGCGGCGGCCTGACCGGCCCGTCGCCCACCTGCTGAGCCCCGGTGCCTCCCCCGACGCCGGGGCTCACCCCTGCCCGGCTCGCCCCCGTCCGCCTCACTCACGCCCGGCGGGAGCCTCCGCCGGCGGATAGAGGTCCCGGTACGAGGGGAAGAGCCCGCCGGGGGTGTCCGTGGTCTCCGCGGCCAGCACTGCCCGGACGACGGCCCGCCGCAGCACGTCCGCCCCCGCCGCCAGGATCTCGTTCAGGGCGGCGCCCGGGAACTCGGACTCCGGCAGCGGCCGTTCCGCGGTGGACAACGCGAAGACGGTATCGCCGTCCGTCATCAGGTGCACCGGCCGGACCGCCCGGGCCAGCCCGTCGTGCGCGGTGCCCGCCAGCTTCTGCGCCTGCGCCGGGGTGAGCGTGGCATCGGTGGCCACCACGGCCAGCGTGGTGTTCAGCGGCGGGCCCAGGGACGTCGCCATCCGGCGGCCGGACTCCTGCTGTGCGGCGGCCAGCCGCCGGCGCGCCTCCGCGTGCTGAGCGGGCGGCGGGATGTGACGCGGGTCGCCGTGGAGGGCTCCGGTGTCGGGGTCGAGGGGGGACCCGGCCGCGTTCACCGCGGTGAGGGCCGCGACGACGGCCCCCGACGGAAGCCGGGTGCTCGCCGTGCCGATCCCGCCCTTCATCCCTCCGGCCAACGCCCCGGTGCCCGCCCCGGCGTTGCCCTCGGTGACCACTTGGCCGGCGGCCTCCGCCGCCGCCCGGCCGAGCGCGGCATCCGGGCGGGCGCGCCAGTCGCCGCCCCGGCCGAGGTCGAACAGCACGGCCGCGGGTACCACGGGCACCACCTGGGCCGGGTCCGGGCCGACCCGGAAACCGCGGCCGTTCTCCTCCAGCCAGTCCATCACCCCGGTGGCCGCGGCCAGCCCGAAGGCACTGCCACCGGCCAGCACCACCGCGTCGATCCGCTCCACGAGGTTCCGCGGGTCGAGCACGTCCGTCTCCCGGGTGCCGGGCCCGCCGCCCCGGACGTCCACGCCGGCCACCGCCCCGCCCTCGGGTGGCAGTACCACCGTCACACCGGTCAGCCAGCCGTCCCCGGCGCGCTGGGCGTGGCCCACCCGCAGCCCCGAAACATCCGTCAGTGAGTCACGCATGGCTCCTGCGTATCACGTGCAGTGGACGTTCATCAGCTGTTGATCGGCGCTCGCGACACTGCCTGCATGACCGCAGAACTGACCGGGGTACCGGGCGTCGGGGGCATCCGTCCGGCCGAGATACTGGACCATGCCCAACTGCTGGACCAGGGCCGGCGGGCGGCAGGGGCGCTCGCCCGGAGGGGGATCGGGGAGGGGGACGCGGTGGCGGTGCTGTTGCCGATCGGCCTCGAGTCGGTTGTCGCCACGCTGGCCTGCGGCTCCCTGGACGCGCGGCGGCTCACGCTGGCGGCGGGGGATCCGGTGCACGTCCTCCGGGAGCGTCTTCAGTCCTCCGGCGTCCGGCTGGTGATCACCGCGGACAACTGCCGGGAGGAGGACGGCGTCGTGCCCGTCAAGGCCCGCCTGGACCGGGCGCTGCGGGACTGCCCCGGGGTGCGCGGAGTTCTGGTCGTCCCTCAGGTGGCCGGGCCGGTGCCCTGGTCACCCGGCCGTGACCACTGGTGGCACGAGGCGCTGGCGACCGAGCCGCCGGTCGGCCGGCCGTACGCTGAGGGGATGAGCAGCACCACGCCGCCTCCCCGGCGACAGCAGAAGCCGCCGTCCCTGATCTTCGACGATCCGCTCACGGGCCCCTCGGCCGACGACAGCGACGAGGGCTGGGGCGAGCAGCCGGCTGAGCTCGGCGGGAGCGCCGCCGACCTTCGCCGCTTCCTGGACGACAAGCCGCCCCACCACCTCTGACCCCTGGGGCTTCCGGTGCCCGGTGGGGCCGCGCCCGGGGTTCGTGGCCCGGCGGTCCGGCCGCCGGGGTCAGCGGGGCTCCTCGCCTCGCTCGGTGACCTCGGTGGCGGCACGCTGGGCGGCCAGGCTCACGGGTTCGCCGGCCGGGCGCCGGGCGGCGATCAGCTCGTCGCGGATCTCGGTGAGCAGGTCCAGCTCCGTTTTGGCGAGGGGGGCGTCCTCCTTCGGCTTCCGCGCCTCCAGCCGGGCCTTGTACCGGTTGATGGGCACAACCATCACGAAGTACACGACGGCCGCGGTGAGGACGAAGGTGAGTGCGGCGCTCAGCACGGTGCCCCAGCCGATCGGGATCCCGGACACGATTTCCCCGGCCGCGTCGGTCTGGCACGGGCCTTTGAGGCAGGACTGATAGGCCTCCAGGTCCTGGGTGCCGAAGGCCCCCACCAGCGGATTGATCACCCCTTCCACCACCGCGTTCACGACCTTGGTGAAGGCGGCCCCGATCACCACCGCGACGGCCAGCTCGACCACGTTCCCGCGCATCAGGAATGCTTTGAATCCCGCCAGCACGCCCTGCTTGCCCTCGCTCAACGAACTGCTCATTTCTCTCGGTCCGATGCGGTGTCCGCCGCCGTACTGCCTGCAGCAACGCCCAGAGCCTCACCAGCGGGTCACCGTGAGGTGCGACCCCCAGGCCGCTCCGGCGAGCTCGGCCGCGGCAGGCCGCGGGACCAGAAGTACCACGAGCGCGCCGTCGTCCCCGCCCCCGGCAGCATGGTCCACGGCCGGGGGCACGTCGATCACCTGGACCCGGTGTGCCACCACTCGGGCCTCCGGCGGGGGATCCCCGGGCGCCACCGGCCCGGCGGCCAGCACGTCCACCAGGTCGCCGGGCTCCAGCAGCCCGGCTGCAGCGGCGTCCGCGATCCGCACCGGAGCAGAGACGAGCGCCTCCGGCGAGGGCTTCGTTTCCGGCGGCCCACCGGTCCGCTGCTGCGGCTCCCCGGTCGCGGTGCCCCCGGGCGGGTGGGCGGGGGCCGCCTCCCGGTCCACGGCCACCGCCAGGGTGGCGGCGAGGACCGCGAGCGTCACGGCGATCACCCGCCTGCGCCGGCGCACCGCACGGCGCAGCCGGTGCCGGGCGCCCCGGGGGCGTACGGGGTCGAACTCCGGAACCGGGCAGGGCGCGGGACGGGACAGCGGGGGCGGGGGAGGTGGCAGGCGATGGTCCGGGGGGCTCATGCCCTCACCGTGACAGCCCCGACGGGATTCCGCCGGGGCCTGTGGAGAACCCGGGGCCTGGGGACAACACCGTCCCCTGCCGGAGCTGCCGGAGCTGCCGGAGCTGCCGGAGGAGACAGTTGGGACGGAGCTGCGGGAGGAGACGGCAGGCGGAGAAACCGGTGGCCCGGCCGGAGACCGGCCGGGCCGACTGACTCAGGGCAGCGGGAGGCCGGTGTCCTGGCCCTGCAGCGCCGCGGTGCACAGGCAGTCGCGGTCGGTGCCTCCGGGCAGCGCGGCCACCACGTCGAACAGCACTCCGCGCAGTCGGTCGACGTTGGCCGCGAACACCTTGAGCACCTCGGTGTGCGAGACGCCGTCCCCGGTTTCCGCGCCCGCGTCCAGGTCGGTGACCAGCGCCAGGGAGGTGTAGCAGAGTGCCAGTTCACGGGCGAGGATCGCCTCGGGGTGACCGGTCATGCCGACCACCGACCAGCCCTGCGCGGCATGCCAGCGGGACTCGGCGCGGGTGGAGAAGCGCGGCCCTTCGATGACGCACATGGTGCCGCCGTCCACCGCGTCCCACCCCTGCTCGCGGGCGGTGGTCAGGGCCGCGGCCCGGCCGGCCGGGCAGTACGGGTCGGCGAAGGTGGCGTGCGCGACGTTCGGCACCACACCGTCGGGCAGCCGCTGCCCGTCGTAGTAGGTCTGCACCCGGCTCTTGGTGCGGTCCACCAGTTGGTCGGGAATCAGCAGGGTGCCGGGGCCGTACTCGGGCTGCAGACCGCCGACCGCGCACGGGCCGAGCACCTGGCGCACGCCGAGCGAGCGCAGCGCCCACAGGTTGGCGCGGTAGTTGATGCGGTGCGGCGGTACGGAGTGGGTGCGGCCGTGGCGGGGGAGAAAGGCGACCCGCCGTCCCGCGATGTCACCGAGGAACAGCGAGTCGCTCGGTGGGCCGTAGGGAGTCTCGACGGTGATCTCGGTCACATCGTCCAGGAAGGAGTAGAACCCGGAGCCGCCGATCACGCCGATCTCGGCCCGGGGGGCCGCCGACTGGGCCGCGGTCATGCCGCGGGTGAGGCGGTGGCGCTCTTGCCGGCCGAGGACGAGGAGGACGAGGCGGTGGAGGCGTCGGCGCTCTTGGTCTCGGTCTTCTTGGTGCTGTCCTTCTCCGCCGGCTTCGCCGCGGGGGAGGTGCTGGTGCTGGTGCTGGTGCTGCGGCTGTCGTTGCGGTAGAAGCCGGAGCCCTTGAAGACGATGCCGACCGCCGAGAACACCTTCTTCAGCCGGCCCTGGCAGCTCGGGCAGTCGGTGAGCGCGTCGTCGGTGAACTTCTGCACCACTTCGAGGCCCTCCTCGCAAGCGGTGCACTGGTACTGGTAAGTCGGCACGTGATCCTCCTGGCACTCTTCTCCGGTGAGTGCTAACGACGGTCCATCGTGCAACATTCCCGGCGCATAGTCCACTGCCGGTGACGCACGCCTCCCTCCCCCGGGCTTTCCCGAGTGCCCGGGGGAGGGGGCGTTCCGTTCACTCGCCGGGCCGCCGGTTCCGGCGGATGCCGGTGGCGCCCGTCTCCCGCAGCCAGCGGGCCAGCTTGCCGCCTTCGGCGACCGCGTGCAGGCGCTGTTCCACCTCGTCCCGGACCGGGTCGGTCGCGACCACCAGCAGCTCGTCACCGCGCATCAGCACGGTGGTCGGGTCGGGCACGAAGCTGGTGCCGTCACGGACAACGAGCGTGACGGCGGCCGCCCGTGGCAGCCGCAGCTCGGCGACCTCCACGCCGTGCATCCGGGAGTCCCTCGGGATCGTCACCGAGAGCAGATGCCCGCGCAGCCGTTCCAGCGGCGCGGACTCGATGTCCACGTCCACCGTGCGTTCGTCCTGCCCGAGGTGCAGCCGCCGGGCCACCCAGGGCAGGGTGGGTCCCTGGAGCAGGGTGAAGACCACCACCAGCAGAAACACGATGTTGAAGACCCGGTCGCTCTCCGCGACGCCGTTCACCACGGGGATGGTGGCCAGCACGATGGGCACCGCTCCCCGCAGCCCGGCCCAGGACATCAGCACGTGTTCCTGCCAGGGTCTGCGGAAAGGCAGCAGGGACAGGGCGACCGACAGGGGGCGGGCCACCAGCGTCAGCCCCAGACCGATGGCGATCGCCGGCCAGAAGTCGTCGAGCAGTTCGCTGGGGTTCACCAGCAGTCCGAGCAGGATGAACAGCCCCATCTGGGCGACCCAGGCCATGGCGTCGGCGAAGCCGCGGGTGGCGGGCCGGTGCGGCAGCCGGGCATTGCCCAGCACCAGGGCGGCGACGTAGACGGCGAGGAAGCCGCTGCCGTTCACCATCGCGGCCGCGGCGTAGGCCAGCACGGTCAGGGCGAGCACGGCGATGGGGTAGAGGCCGGAGGCGGGCAGCGCCACGTGGCGCAGCCCGAAGGCACCGAGCCTGCCGACGGCGAGCCCGATCGCCAGCCCGATGGCCAGTTGGAGCAGCATCGCGCCCGGCAGCAGGAGCCAGTGCTGGGCGGGCTGGTCCAGGGCGTCCAGGGTGGAGAACGCGACGACCAGGATGACCACCGGGGCGTCATTGAAGCCGGACTCCGCCTCCAGCGCGCCGCTCAGCCGGCTGGGCAGCGGCACCTTGCGGAGTACGGAGAAGACCGCTGCGGCGTCGGTGGAGGACACCACCGCGCCCATGACCAGAGCGGTCTGCCATTCGAGCCCGACCAGGTAATGTGCCGCCGCAGCGGTGACGCCGACGCTGACGCCGACGCCGACGGTGGCGAGCACTGCGGCGGCCGGGAGGGCGGGTTTGATCAGTCTCCAGCGCGTACTGAGACCGCCCTCTGCGAGGATGACGACCAGAGCGGCGTAGCCGAACACCTGGGTCAGCTCTGCGTCCTGGAAGTCCACCCCCAGTCCGTCCTGGCCGATGATCATGCCGATGCCCAGGTAGAGCAGCAGGGTGGGCAGTCCGATCCGGGATGTCAGCCGCACGGCGGCGACGGCGACCAGAAGGACGAGGGTGCAGGCGAGCAGGAGTTCATTGAGGCGGTCGACAGTCAGGGGCTGGTCTCCTCACGGTGATGTGTGGTGGCCTCCTGGCGGCGCTGCCGAATCAAGACACCTGCACAATACAGTTATATTCGGGACGGCTTCTTTGCAGGAAATTTACCATCCCGTTGATCACGCCGCCGGGGGACAGCGCTCCCCGTGGCATCACCCGGGTGGAGGTGTGTCTATGGTTGCTCAAGTCCGCCCACCTGGCCTGTGAAGGACAGCGATGCCCGCCAAGAAGTCCTTGCGACGCCTCCGTCTGCTCGCGATCGCTGTCGCCGTGCTGCTTGTGGCCGGGCTCGGCTACAGCACGTTCTGGAGCGTCAGCACCGTGCGCGCCTCGTTCCCGCAGACCACCGGGGAGATCACTCTCGACGGTCTGTCCGGTGAGGTCACCGTCCGCCGGGACGGCAACGGGATCCCGCAGCTGTACGCCGACAGTGCGGAGGACCTCTTCCGGGCCCAGGGCTTCGTGCACGCCCAGGACCGCTTCTGGGAGATGGACGTGCGGCGGCACCTGACCGCCGGCCGGCTCTCCGAGATGTTCGGCGAGGACCAGGTGGAGACCGACGCCTTCCTCCGCACCCTCGGCTGGCGCCAGACGGCGCAGCAGGAGTACGACGAGGAGCTCGCCGAGGACACGAAGACCTACCTGCAGGCCTACGCCGACGGGGTCAACGCCTACCTGGCCGACCGGGACGGGGCCGGCCTCTCGGTGGAGTACGCCGCGCTCGGCTTCGTCTCCGACTACGAGCCGGACGAGTGGGGCCCGGTCGATTCCGTGGCCTGGCTCAAGGCCATGGCCTGGGACCTGCGCGGCAACATGCAGCAGGAGATCGACCGGTCGCTGCTCGCCGGCCGGCTCAGCCAGGAACAGATCGACGAGCTCTACCCGGCCTACCCGTACGACCGGAACCGGCCCATCGTCACCGAGGAGGGGGCCGGTGACGGCACCTTCGCCGAGGGCGTCCCCGGTGACGGCGGTACCGGCCGAGCCGGCGAGGAGGACCCCGTCGGCGAGGAGGACACCGCCGACGAGGACACCGCCGGCGAGGACCCGGACGGTGCTGCGGGGGCGGACGGCGCGGTCCAGGACGGCGACGAGATCGACGAGGCGATCGAGGGTGCCTCCACCCAGCTCGCCGCCCTCACCCGGACCCTCGACGACATCCCCGCGCTGCTGGGCCCCAGCGGCAGCGGCATCGGCTCGAACTCCTGGGTGATCTCCGGCGAGTACACCACCACCGGGAAACCGCTGCTGGCCAACGACCCGCACCTCGCGCCGATGCTGCCGTCCATCTGGTACCAGATGGGCCTGCACTGCAACGAGGTCACCGAGGCCTGCCCGTTCGCCGTCTCCGGCTTCTCCTTCTCCGGCATGCCCGGCATTGTCATCGGCCACAACGAGGACATCGCCTGGGGCTTCACCAACCTGGGCGCCGACGTCAGCGACCTGTACCTGGAGCGCCTCAACGAGGGCAACTACCTCCGCGACGGCGAGCAGGTGCCGTACGAGACCCGCAAGGAGACCATCGAGGTGGCCGGCGGGGAGGCCCGCGAGATCACCGTCCGCTCCACCGCGAACGGCCCCATCGTCTCCGACCGCAGTGACGAGCTCGGCGATGTCGGCGGGCTGGCGCCGGTGGAGGACGGCGCCCCCGACCGTGGTTCCGGTTACGCCGTCTCCCTGCGCTGGACCGCGCTCGACCCGTCCCGCACGATGGACGCCGTCTTCGGCATCAACACGGCCTCGGACTTCGAGGAGTTCCGCACCGCTGCCCAGGACTTCGCGGTGCCCTCGCAGAACCTCATCTACGCCGACACCCAGGGCAACATCGGCTACCAGGCCCCCGGCCGGATCCCGGTCCGCGGGGCGGGCGACGGCCGGTACCCGGCCCCCGGCTGGGACTCCGCGTACGACTGGACGGGCTGGATCCCGCAGGAGGAGCTGCCCTGGGAGTACAACCCGGAGCGCGGCTACATCGTCACCGCCAACCAGTCCGTGATCGACCCGGAGGCCTACCCGTACCTGCTGACCGACGACTGGAGCTACGGCGCCCGCAGCCAGCGGATAGACGACCTGATCCAGGGGCTGCTGAAGGAGGGCGGCAAGATCTCCATGGGGGACATGCGCTCCATACAGCTGGACAACAGCAACGAGATGGCCAAGATCCTGGTGCCCTACCTCCGGGACATCGACATCGCGGACCCCTACATCCGCGAGGCGCAGGAGCTCCTGGAGGGCTGGGACTACACCCAGGACGCCGACTCCGCCGCAGCCGCCTACTACAACGCCGTCTGGCGGCATGTCCTGAAGCTCTCCTTCGGCCACAAGCTGCCCAAGGAGGTCCGCGTGGAGGGGCAGTGCCTGCGGGTCCGCCCCGCCGACGACGCCGGCCCGCTGGAGGACGCCCACGGCCGGGCCCGCCTGGTCCGTGAGTGCGGCCAGCGTTCCGCGGGTTCCGCCCAGCCCGACGGCGGTGACCGCTGGTTCGAGGTGGTCCGCGGCCTGCTGGAGGAGCCGGAGAGCGACTGGTGGAAGAGCTCCGGCAACCGCACCAGCCCCAGCTCGGACAACCGCGACGAGCTGCTCGCCAAGGCCATGAAGGACGCCCGCTGGGAGCTCACCGCTTTGCTGGGCAAGGACATCGGCACCTGGAGCTGGGGCCGGATGCACCAGCTCACCCTGGAGAACCAGACACTCGGCACCGAGGGGCCCGGCGCCGTGCGGTGGCTCCTCAACCGCGGCCCGTGGAACCTCGCCGGCGGCAAGGACGCCGTCGACGCCTCCGGGTGGAACGCCGCGGGCGGCTACGAGGTCACCTGGGTCCCGTCCATGCGGATGATCGTCAGCCTGGACGACTTCGACGAGTCGCAGTGGATCAACCTGGCCGGCGCCTCCGGACACGCCCACCACCGCAACTACACCGACCAGACGGAGCTGTGGGCCAAGGGCGAGTTCCTGCCCTGGGCCTACAGCCCGGAGGCCGTCGAGGAGAACACCGCCGACACCCTGGTCCTGAACCCCGGGGACTGACCCGGCCCGCGCCGGAGCGTCCGCACCCGGGCACCGGCATCACGGCCCGGCACCGGCAGCAGGGCCCCGGCACCGGTACCGGGCCCTGGCCCGATGCCGGTGCCCGGGGTTCACTGCGGGAAGCGGTGGGTGCCCTGCGGGGTGACCGCGGCGTGCACCGGGCAGTCGTGCGGCTCCTCCGGGAGCTCCCCGACCACCTCGTGCGCGTACAGCAGGGCGATCAGGGCGGGGTTCGCGCCCGAGGCGGCCAGCCGGGCCAGCGCCCGGTCGTAGGACCCGCCGCCGCGGCCCATCCGGACCCCGCGCCGGTCCACCGCGAGCCCCGGCAGCACCACCGCCTGCGCCTGCGTCACCGCCTCCACGCCCAGCCGCTCCCCGGCCGGCTGGAACAGCCGGATCCGCCCGTGGTCGGCCTCCACCAGCCGGTCCGCCCCCTCGTACGCGGCCCAGTCGAGGTCGTCGTCCGGCAGCAGCACCGGCAGCAGCACCCGGACACCCCGCTCGCGCAGCGCCGCCAGCAGCGGCTCGGTACCGGGCTCGCGCCCCACCGAGACGTAGGCCGCGACCGTGGCCGCCCCTGCCAGCTCCGGCAGCTCCAGCACGTGCCGGGACAGCTCCTCCGCCGCCTGCGTCACCTCGTCGTCGGCCATCGCAGCCCGCACCGCCAGAAGATCCCGGCGGACCTCCTGTTTCCGTGTTCCGATCTCGTCCACAGCTGCCGCCGGCTCCCTTCGCCTCAACCTCGCCCATACCCTGCTGTACGTGCGGAAAGTACATCGCCCCGGGATACCAGGCGGATAAGGTGACCGCCATGACGTCACCACGCTCCCGGATCAGCAAGGCTGTCATTCCCGCTGCCGGGCTCGGCACGCGCTTTCTGCCCGCGACGAAGGCCACGCCCAAGGAGATGCTGCCGGTCGTCGACCAGCCTGCGATCCAGTATGTGGTGGAAGAGGCGACCAGCGCCGGGCTCACCGATGTGCTGATGATCACCGGACGTAACAAGCGGCCGCTGGAAGACCACTTCGACCGGAACTACGAGCTCGAGGAGACGCTGCGGCGCAAGGGCGACGAGAGCCGCCTCTCCCGCGTCCAGCAGTCCAGTGAGCTCGCCACCATGCACTACGTCCGGCAGGGCGACCCCAAGGGCCTGGGCCACGCCGTGCTGTGCGCGGCCCCGCACGTCGGCGAGCAGCCCTTCGCCGTGCTCCTCGGTGACGACCTCATCGACCCCCGGGACCCGCTGCTCACCCGCATGACCGCCGTGCAGGAGCAGCACGGCGGCAGCGTCGTCGCCCTGCTCGAGGTCGACCCGGAGCAGGTGCACCTCTACGGCTGCGCCGCCGTGGAGCCCACCGGGGAGGACGGTGTGGTGCGGGTGACCGGCCTGGTGGAGAAGCCCGAGCCGGGCGAGGCCCCCAGTAACTTCGCCGTCATCGGCCGGTACGTCCTGGACCCGGCCGTCTTCGGCGTGCTGCGCCGCACCGGTCCCGGCCGCGGTGGCGAGATCCAGCTGACCGACGCCCTGCAGAGCATGGCCGAGGACCCCGGCATCGGCGGCCCGGTGCACGGCGTGATCTTCCGCGGTCGCCGGTACGACACGGGCGACCGGGGCGACTACCTGCGCACGATCGTCCGGCTGGCGTGCGAGCGTGAAGACCTCGGCCCCGACTTCCGGGCCTGGCTCAGCACATACGTGAACGAGGAGATGCGGACCCTTGACTGACATCTGGTCCGTCGACGAACACCTGGACGACATCCTGCGGGCCGTCCGCCCGCTCGACCACCTGGAACTCCAGCTCTTCGACGCCCAGGGCTGCGTCCTCGCCGAGGACGTCAGCGTCCCCGTCGCGATGCCGCCCTTCGACAACAGCTCGATGGACGGCTACGCCGTCCGCACCGCCGACGTGGAGGGCTCCTCCGAGGAGTTTCCCGCCGCGCTGACGGTCGTCGGAGACATCGCGGCCGGCAGCGGCAGCCTGCCGGCCGTCGGCCCCGGGGAGGCGGCCCGCATCATGACGGGAGCCCCGCTGCCGCCCGGGGCCGAGGCGGTCGTTCCCGTCGAGTGGACCGACGGCGGCACCGGCGGCGGTCCCGCCGAGTCGATGACCGCGCACAGCACCGCCCCCGGCGGCACCGAGGTCCGGGTGCACCGCCCGGCCGTGGCCGGAGCCCACATCCGGACCCGCGGCAGCGACATCCCGGCCGGCACCGTCGCGCTCACCGCCGGCACCCTCCTCGGCGCGCCGCAGATCGGGCTGCTCGCCGCGGTCGGCAGGGCCACCGTGCTGGTCCGGCCCCGGCCGCGCGTCGTGGTCGTCTCCACCGGCAGCGAGCTCGCCGAGCCCGGCACGAAGCTCGGCCCCGGACAGATTTACGACTCCAACGGCTACACCCTCACCGCCGCCGCCCGCGAGGCCGGAGCCGTCGCTTTCCGGGTCTCCGCGGTCGCCGACGACGCCGCCACCCTGCGGGCCATCCTCGAGGACCAGCTGATCCGGGCGGACCTCCTCATCACCAGCGGAGGCGTCAGCGTCGGCGCCTACGACGTCGTCAAGGAAGCCCTCAGCGACATCGACGACCTTCCCGGAGGGGTGGAGTTCCGCCGGCTCGCCATGCAGCCCGGCAAGCCACAGGGCTTCGGGCTGATCGGCCCCGACCGGATTCCGCTGCTCGCGCTCCCCGGCAACCCCGTCAGCTCCTACGTCTCCTTCGAGATGTTCGCGCGGCCCGCGCTGCGCGCCATGGCCGGGCACGCCGAGCTGCACCGCCCCCGCGTCCGGGCCCGCCTGGTCGCGGACACCCCGCTGACCTCACCGCCGGGGAAGCGGCAGTTCCTGCGCGGCAGCCACCGCAACGGCACGGTGCGCCCGGTCGGCGGCGCCTCCTCCCACCTGATCGCGGCACTCGCCCAGGCCGACTCCCTGATCGTCGTCCCGGAAGAGGTCACGGAGGTCGAGCCCGGCACCGAACTGGAGGTCGTCCTGCTCCACCACGCACGCTGACCGCCCACGCGGCCGGTACAGCCCGCCCCGTCCGCCCCCTTCGCCCCGCCGCACCGTCCGCTCGTCCGCGGGGCGGCGCGTTCCGGGGACGGCTCCCGGTACCGTAGTCCCCCATGAGCAGCCCGCATCTGACCCATCTCGACGATTCCGGGGCCGCCCGGATGGTCGACGTGTCCGCCAAAGCCGTCACCGCACGCACCGCTCGCGCCACCGGACGGGTGCTGGTGGCCCCCCGCGTGGTCGAACTGCTGCGCGGCGACGGGATGCCGAAGGGAGACGCGCTGGCTGTGGCCCGGATCGCGGGCATCATGGGTGCCAAGCGGACCCCTGACCTGATCCCGCTGTGCCACCCTCTCGCGCTCTCCGGCGTGCAGCTGGACCTGTCGGTCACCGACGAGGCGGTGGAGATCGCCGCCGCCGTCCGCACCACCGACCGGACCGGCGTCGAGATGGAAGCCCTCACCGCCGTCACGGTCGCGGCCCTCACCGTCGTCGACATGATCAAAGCGGTCGACAAAGGCGCCGTCATCAGCGACATCCGCGTGACCGAGAAGACCGGCGGCAAGTCCGGCGACTGGAGCCGTGAGCCATGACCGAGCCGCCCCACCCGCAGGCGTCCTCCTCCCCTCACCCTGGCTCCGGCCGTGCCCCGGCCGGCGGATACCGCGCACTGGCCGTCACCGCCTCCAACCGGGCCTCCGCCGGTGTCTACCAGGACACCGGCGGCCCGCTGCTCGTGGCGGCCCTGCGGAAGCTCGGGTTCACGGCGGAGGGCCCCGAAGTGGTGCCCGACGGTGAGCCCGTGGAGGCGGCGCTGCGCGCGGCGGTCGCGGCCGGCTACGACGTCGTGCTCACCACCGGCGGGACCGGGCTCTCCCCGACCGACCTGACCCCGGAGATGACCCGCCGGGTCCTCGACCGGGAGGTGCCCGGCATCCCCGAGGCGATCAGGGCGGCGGGGATGGCGAAGGTCCCCACCGCCGCGCTTTCCCGAGGGCTTGCCGGCGTCGCGAGCGGTACGCTGATCGTGAACCTTCCCGGCTCCGCGGGTGGGGTGCGCGACGGCCTCGCTGTGCTGGAGCCCCTGTTGCGGCACGCCGTCGACCAGATCCGGGGCGGCGACCACCCGCGCGAGGACTCCCCGGGGAGCGCCCCGACCGGCAGCGGTACCGCAGCGGACCGCACATCCCGAAAACCCTGATGAACCAGCACTGGCCAGTGGAGCTGGCGGACGGCGACATCGCCCTCCGCCCCATAAGGCAGCGCGACCACCGCACCTGGCGCGAGGTCAACCAGCGCAACCGTGAGTGGCTGCGCCCCTGGGAGGCGACGGTTCCGCCCCCGCCGCCAGGTCACGTCCTGGGGCGGCGGCCCACCTACCGGCAGATGGTCCGGCACCTGCGGCACGAGGCCGAGGCCGGCCGGGCGCTGCCGTTCGTCGTCACCTACCGGGGCCGGCTCGCCGGCCAGCTGACCGTCGCGGGCATCAGCTGGGGTTCCTTGCGCTCGGCCCACATCGGGTACTGGGTGGACCGCGCCGTCGCCGGCCGCGGGGTCATCCCCACCGCCGTCGCCCTGGTCACCGACCACTGCTTCCGCACCGTCGGCCTGCACCGGCTGGAAATCTGCATCCGGCCGGAGAACGGTCCGAGCCGCCGGGTGGTGGAGAAGCTGGGGTACCGCGAGGAAGGTCTGCGCCCCCGGTATCTGCATATCGACGGGGACTGGCGCGACCACCTGGTGTTCGCGCTGACCGCGGAGGAAGTGCCGCACGGACTGCTGGGCCGCTGGCACGAGCGCCGAGCCGCCGGGCAGCGGTACAGCCCAGAAATAAAATGAATGTTCGAATATTCGGAGTCGGCACCATAACAATCCGAAGAAATATCCGGACAGCTGGCCCGAACGCGCGACACACCGAGCAATTTGGCAGATGCAGCCGCGCAAACCCCTCTACCGTGTGAGCGTGAGCAGCAGTGGCCTCATTTTCGCAATGATCGTCGGGGCCTGGGCGGCGTACCTCGTGCCGATGTGGCTCCGCAGGCAGGACGAGCTGAACGACGCCCGTCCGACCGAACGCTTCAGCACCGCCATCCGGCTGTTGTCCGGACGCGCGGCGATGGAACGCCGGTATGCCAAGGACGCGGAGCGCCGGGCGAAGCGCGCCGAGGAGGCCGCGGGCGACAGGGAAACCCTGGACACCGCGACCGTCCTGACGGTCGATGACGGCGAGCCGGACGTCGCGGACGTCCGGTCCTTTGCCGAGCCCGTGACCGAGGCCACCCCCCGCCGTCCACCCATGGAGTCCAGCACCGCGGCAGGGCGGAACAAGCGGGCCAAGGTGCTGGCCCGCCGGCGCCGTACCACCATGGTGCTGTTCCTCGCCTTCGCGTCCGGCGGGATCTTCACCGCCGCCGCCGGCCCGTCCTTCCTGTGGGTCCCGGCCGTCCCCGCGGTCCTGCTGAGCGCCTACATCATGCATCTGCGCAAGCAGGAGCGCCGCCGGTACGCCGTCACCATGGACCGGCGGCGGGCCGAGGAGGCCGCCCGCCGGCTGCGGGAACGTACCCAGCACACCCCGGTGGGCGAGTGGGCCGAAGGCACCGGGCGCGAGGAGTGGGCGGGGAGCGGCGACCGGGACGCCTGGGCCGGGCCGGACCGGGACACCGGGCCGGACCGGGGGGCTGTCGTCGTCGCGGCGGAGCCGGTCCCGACCCCGACCGAGGACCGGAAGGCTCTGGTGGAGCAGACCGACCACGCCGAATGGGTCGACCAGCAGCGCCGCCGGACCGCCCCGCCCGGCGAGGGCCCGGAGGGCTGGGACCCCGCCCCCGTCCCGCTGCCCACCTACGTCACCGCCCCGGTGGCACCGCGCAGCAGCCGCGGCGTCGACCTGGACGGCCCGGACGCCTGGAGCGCCGCCCGTTCCACCCCGGCGGGCACCCCGCAGTCCCCGGTCCCCGCGCAGCAGCAGTCCTCGCAGGACCCGTCCGCCCGCGGTCCGCAGCGCACTCCGCTGTTCGACCAGTTCGCCGAGGACGACCGCCCCCGCGCGGCGGGGGAGTAGCTGCCACGCCCGATGACCGGCGGATAGGGATTTCGGTCCGCCGGTCCCCGGGTGCTAGAGTTTCCTCGGTGCAAGGGCCTGTAGCGCAGTTGGTAGCGCACCTCGTTCGCAACGAGGGGGTCAGGGGTTCGAATCCCCTCAGGTCCACCGCACGGCTCTCCTGAGTCAGTTCAGGACAGTTCATGAGATCCCGCCCGGTCATGACGACCGGGCGGGATCTCGTCGTTTCCGGGCTCGACGGGAGGCCTGGGCGCGGGTGGTGGGGGTGAGTCAGTGATCGGCGGGGAGCATGCGGAATGCGGTGAGTCCGGGGGCAGCCGGGTGATCGCGCGGTAGTCGCGTTGATCAAGTGTGAGGATGCGGTCCGTCTTGTACCGGTCCGCGAGTACGACGCCGCGCCCCCAGGTCGAGCCGCAGGTGCACGAGGTGGTCGAGTTCGGTGATGGCCGGGGGAGAGGACAAGAACTTCCCGGTCAACGATGTCCAGGGCGTCACGATGCTCACGCTGCGCGGCGTCGAAAGCGGCGAAAGGGCGGACGTGTCGGCAACGATGATCAACGGCGCGCCGACCGTTCCTTGATGTGCTCGTGGAGCGCTCATCCATCGCTTCGGCGGTCAGTGCTCGGCCGCCGTCGAAGACGGGCAGTGCGCGGCCACGCCGAGGACGCGTCGAGTGCTCAAGCGGCATGGTGATGCCCCGCCGGATGAGCTCCGCCTTGCTGACGCCGGTAGTCGCGGCCTCGGCGTCCAGCCGCACTTCCAGCTCCTCGGGAAGGTGGACGCTCGTCTCCGGGCGACCGGAGGGGGGCGCTCCACTTATCTCCGCGCGACCCGTTGACGACCTGCCTCCCAGCCCTTAACGTCCGTTCCTAACGTTTCGGGAGTCGCCCGAAAGTTTCGGGACAGTCGATCGATCAACATGAGGGACCTCCGATGAGATCCGTCCGTACCATCACCGTCGCAATTGCCGCCGCCGCGCTGGCCGTTCCGCTGGCAATGTCCACGGCCACGGCCGAGCCGCCGGCCGACCACCAGGCCGCGCCGCACTCCAACGCCAAGTTCGACCGCCTGCGCTGGGCCGCCCCCGAGGGGTTCTACGTGGGCACCGCGGTGGCCGGCGGCGGTCACCACCTCTCCCAGGACTACCCGGACCCGTTCACCTCCGACAAGAAGTACCGGAAGATCCTGGGGCGTCAGTTCAACTCGGTCTCCGCCGAGAACCAGATGAAGTGGGACTTCATCCACCCCGAGCAGGGCGAGTACCGCTTCGAGGAAGCCGACGCCATCGCCGACTTCGCCGAACGCCACGGCCAGGTCGTGCGCGGGCACACGCTCCTGTGGCACAGCCAGAACCCCGAATGGGTGGAGGAGGGTGACTTCACCGAGGAGGAGCTGCGCGCCATCCTGAAGGACCACATCGACACCGTGGTCGGCCGCTACGCCGGCCGGATCCAGCAGTGGGACGTGGCGAACGAGATCTTCAACGAGCAGGGGGAGCTGCGCACCGAGGAGAACATCTGGATCCGTGAGCTCGGCCCGGAGATCGTCGCCGACGCTTTCCGCTGGGCGCACGAGGCCGACCCGGAGGCGAAGCTCTTCCTCAACGACTACAACGTGGAGGGCATCAACGCCAAGAGTGACGCGTACTACGAGCTCGCACAGGACCTCCTCGCGCAGGACGTGCCGGTGCACGGCTTCGCCGCACAGGGTCATCTGAGCATTCGCTACGGCTTCCCGGGCGACCTGGAACAGAACCTGACCCGCTTCGACGAGCTCGGGCTGGAGACAGCCATCACCGAGATCGACGTGCGCATGGACCTGCCGGAGAGCGGCAAGCCCACCAAGGCGCAGCTGAAGCAGCAAGCCGAGTACTACCAGCGCGCGCTGTCGGCCTGTCTGGCCGTGTCGGAGTGCAACTCCTTCACGATCTGGGGCTTCACCGACAAGTACTCCTGGGTCCCGGTGACCTTCGAGGGAGAGGGGGCCGCCACGGTCATGACGGACGACTTCGTCCGCAAGCCCGCCTTCTTCGCCCTGCAGTCCACCCTGAAGGAAGCCCGTAAGGGCTGACAACCCGCCCGTGGGCGCGTCCCGCCCGCCCGCAGCCGTCTGCGGCGGGCGGGACGTCCGGGGCTCGGGCGTCGAGGGCTCGGGGTCGCGCAGCTGAGGCGGGCTGACGGCAATCCGGTTCCCCGGCCCCGTACTTCATTCCCCCCATACAGTGCGGTGAGCGGGGAGCGCGGTGAACGGGCGGGTCGCTTCTCTCCCCAAACCTTTTCGTGGAGGCCCGCCCCCGTTCCGGAGGCAGCAGTGAAGCTCCCTGACATGTCGCGCCGTGCGCGCCTCACCGCCCATGGTGCCGTCTCCACGTCCCTGGCCTTGCGCAGTGATCGCGCCCTGCACGCACTCGTGGAGACGGCGACCCCGACCGGGGCCGGCATCGGTGGGAAGTCGGCCCTGATGGAGGTCGCCGGAACCCCGGTCTTCGTGAAACGGGTGCCCCTCACCGATCTGGAGAGGCAACCCGAGCACCTCCGGTCCACGGCGAACCTCTTCGAGCTGCCCGTCTTCTGCCAGTACGGCATCGGCGGGCCGGGCTTCGGGGCCTGGAGAGAGCTCGCCGTGCACACCATGACGACGAACTGGGTGCTCGCGGGGGACCACCAGGGTTTCCCCCTGATGTATCACTGGCGGGTGCTGCCGGACTCGACGCCCCTGCCCGAGGAACTGTCCGACATCGAACGGGCCGTCGCCTACTGGGGCGGCGGAGCGCAGGTGCGCCGCCGGATCCAGGGGCTCCAGCAGTCCTCGGCGAGCGTGGCGCTGTTCATGGAGTACATCCCGCAGAACCTGCACCAGTGGCTGGGCACCCAGGTCGAGGCAGGCGAGGAGACCACCAACCGGGCCTGCGCCATGGTGGAGAAGGACCTGGAAGCCGGAACCTTGTTCATGAACGCCCGCGGGCTTCTGCACTTCGACGCGCACTTCGAGAACATCCTCACCGACGGCCGGCGCCTCTACTTCGCGGATTACGGCCTCGCCACCTCCTCCCGCTTCGAGCTGTCGCAGGAGCACGCCGACTTCTTCGACCGGCATCAGACCTACGACCGCTGTTACACCGTCACCTGTCTGGTCAACTGGCTGGTCACCGCTCTGTACGGATACCGGAGGGAGGACCGGGAGGGCCGCTGCGCGCTGGTGCGCGCCTACGCTCAGGGCAAACGACCCACGGGCATTCCGGAGCAGGCCGCGGCGATCCTTACCCGTCACGCCCCGATCGCCGCCGTGATGTCGGAGTTCAACCGTGCTCTCCAGCAACGGAGCCGGCAGACCCCGTACCCGCTGGAGGAGATCCGCCGGATCGGCGGTACGTACAGTTCATGCGTCGGCTGACCGGGCTGCCGAGGCAGCTGACATCTGCCGCACGGCAGGTCGCGCCGGACCGGGGGTGGTTCAGCGGGCGAACCAGCGCTGGGGAACGGGGGCGGTGTTCTCGTAGATGTGCTTGGTCTGCCGGTACTCGGCCAGGCCGTCGTGGCCGAGTTCCCGGCCGATTCCGGAACGTTTGAAGCCGCCCCATTCGGCCTGCGGCAGATAGGTGCCGAAGTCGTTGATCCACACCGTGCCGTGCCGCAGCCGTCGCGCCACCCGCTCGGCGCGGGCGGTGTCCCTGGTCCACACGGCACCGGCGAGTCCGTACTCGGTGTCGTTGCCGATCTCGACCGCGCGGTCCTCGTCGGAGAAGCGCTCCACGGTCAGGATCGGCCCGAACGTCTCCTCCTGGACGAGGCGCATGTCCCCCGTGCAGTCGTCGAACACGGTCGGCCGGTAGAAGAAGCCGTCGCGCAGTGCCGGGTCGTCCGGGCGTCTGCCGCCGGCGACGAGTGTCGCGCCCTCCTCGCTCCCGAGCCGCACGTAGGACTCGACCTTGGCCAGGTGCTCGGCGGAGACGAGTGGGCCGCTCTCGGTGTCCGGGTCCAGCCCGTTGCCGAGCCTGATCCGTTCGGTGCGCGCGACCAGCTCGCCGACGAACTCGTCGTGCACCGTGTCCTCCACGATCAGGCGGGTGCCCGCTGAGCACACCTGTCCGGCGTGCAGGAAAGCGGCCATCAGGGCGTAGTCGACCGCGGCATCGAGGTCGGCGTCGGCGAACACGATGTTGGGGTTCTTGCCGCCCAGCTCCAGGGCGATGTTCTTCACCGTGCCGGCCGCCGTGCGCATGAGGGACCTGCCCGTTTCCAGCCCGCCGGTGAAGGACACCAGGTCCACGTCCGGGCTGTCCACCAGTGGCGCTCCCGCTGTCGCCCCCGCGCCGAGCACCAGGTTGACCACCCCCTCGGGCACGCCGGCCTCCTCGATCAGCTCGACCATCCGGAGGGCGCTCAGCGGGGTGAGCTCGCTGGGTTTGAGCACCATGGTGTTGCCCGCGGCCAGCGCCGGCGCCACCTTCCAGGAGGCCTGGAGCAGCGGATAGTTCCACGGAGTGATCATCGTGCAGACGCCGACCGGTTCGTGGACCACCCGGCTGCGGACCCGGGGGTCCCCGGTCTCGACCGTCCGGCCCGACTCCGTCCCCGCCAGGTCTGCGTAGTAGTGGAACACCGCGGTCACGTCGTCGACGTCGATCCCGCCCTCGACGAGCGTCTTGCCGGTGTCCAGGGTTTCCAGCCGGGCGATCATGTCCCGGTCCCGCTGCAGGTGTTCCGCCACCCGGTGCAGCAGTTCGGAGCGTTCCCGGGGGGTCCAGGCGGACCACTCGCCCTCGTCGAAGGCGGTGCGTGCCGCGGCGACGGCCGCCCGGGCATCGGCCTCGTTGCCCTCGTCGACGGTCCGGACCACGGACTGGTCGTAGGGATTGACGATGTCGCGGGTGTCGCCGCTCGACGAGGCCACCCACTGCCCGTCGATGAACAGACTGGACGTGACAGGTCCTCTCCCGTGTGCGCTGCCGTCCCCTGTGAGCCGGACGCGACCGCACCGTGCTGCGATCCAGACATTTGCCTCTTAAGGGTAGATACTGCGCAGTGTCGAATGCACGCGCAAGCCGAGGAGAACGGCATGGGCCAAGCGGAGTACGACTACATCATCGTCGGGGGAGGCTCGGCAGGCTGCGTGCTGGCCAACCGGCTGAGCGCGGACCCGGGCAACCGCGTGCTCATGCTGGAGGCGGGCCGGCCGGACTACCGCTGGGACATCCTCACGCACATGCCGGCCGCGCTGACCATGGTCATCGGCAACCCCCTGTACGACTGGCGCTACGCCTCCGAGCCGGAGCCGTTCATGGGCGGCAGACGCATCAGCCACGGCCGCGGCAGGCTGCTGGGCGGATCGAGCTCCATCAACGGAATGATCTTCCAGCGCGGCAACCCGCTCGATCTGGAGCGCTGGGCCGCTGAGCCCGGCATGGAGACCTGGGACTACGCGCACTGCCTGCCGTACTTCAAGCGGATGGAGCACTGCGTCGCCGGTGCCGACGAGTGGCGCGGTCAGGGCGGCCCGCTGTGGCTGGAACGCGGGCCGGCGACCAACCCGCTGTTCCCCGCCTTCCTGGAAGCGGCACAGCAGGCCGGACACACGCTGACCCCCGACGTCAACGGATACCGGCAGGAAGGCTTCGCGCCCTTCGACCGCAACATCCGGAAGGGCCGGCGGTGGTCGGCCTCCCGCGGCTACCTGGACCCGGTCCGCGACCGCCCCAACCTCACCGTGCGGTGCTTCTCCCCGGTGGACCGGGTGATCTTCGAAGGGAAGCGGGCCACCGGGGTGATCTACCGGCGCTTCGGCAAGGCCTACCGGCGGGCCTTCGGCGGCGAGGTGATCCTCTGCGGAGGGGCGATCAACACGCCGCAGCTGCTCCAGCTGTCCGGTATCGGCAACCCTGACGAGCTCAGGCCGCTGGGCATCCGCACGGTGCAGGCTCTGCCCGGGGTCGGGGAAAACCTCCAGGACCACCTCGAGGTATACGTGCAGCACGCCTGCAAGCAGCCGGTCACCCACACCCCGGCGGTCAAGGCGCGCAAACGGATCCCCATCGGCCTGGAGTGGATGCTGTTCCGCACCGGAACCGCGGCGACCAACCACTTCGAGGCCGGCGGATTTGTGCGCGGCAACGACGAGGTCGACCACCCGAACCTGATGTTCCACTTCCTGCCCATCGCGGTGCGCTACGACGGCACCCCGGTGGACGCCGAGCACGGCTACCAGGTGCACGTCGGGCCCATGTACTCCGACGTCCGCGGGACCGTCAAGATCACGTCCAAGGACCCCCGGGTCCACCCGGAGCTGCGCTTCAACTACCTGTCGACGCCCAACGACCGCAAGGAGTGGGTGGAGGCGGTCCGCACCGCGCGGGACATCCTCTCCCGGCCCGCCCTCGACGAGTACGACGCGGGCGAACTGTCGCCCGGCGCCGAGGTCACCACGGACGACGAGATCCTCGACTGGGTCGCCCGCGACGCCGAGACCGCGTACCACCCGTCCTGCACCGCCCGGATGGGCGTCGACGACATGTCCGTGCTGGACCCCACGTCCCTGCGCGTGCACGGCGTGGACGGGCTGCGGGTGGTCGACGCCTCCGCGATGCCCCGCATCACCAACGCCAACATCTACGCGCCCGTGATGATGCTCGCCGAGAAGGCCGCCGACCTCATCCTCGGCAACACCCCGCCGGCGCCGTCCACCGCCGCCTTCTACCGACACCGCACACAGGAGACGCAGGACCGTGTCCAGCGACCGTGAACGTGACGCAGTGACAGCGGAGACCGCACCGGCAGCGGAGGGCGCACCGTCCGGGGACAGCCGGCTCAAGCCCGTCGTCTTCGCCGGCTCGTCAGCGCTGATCCTCGCCCTCTCGATCTGGGCGATCATCACGCCGGGAGGCGCCGAGAACACCATCGGTGTGGTCGTCGGATGGATCTCCGAGGGCTTCGGCTGGTACTACTTCCTGGCCGCCACCCTGTATCTGCTGTTCGTGCTCTTCGTGGCGGTGTCCCGGTACGGAACCATCAAGCTGGGCCCGCAGCACTCCACCCCCGACTACGGGCTGTTCGCCTGGGGAGCCATGCTGTTCGCGGCGGGCATCGGCATCGACCTGATGTTCTTCTCCGTCGCCGGGCCCGTCAGCCACTACTTCATGCCGCCCGAGGGCGAGGCGCAGACCGTGGAGGCAGCCCGGCAGGGCGTGGTCTGGACACTCTTTCACTACGGCATCACCGGCTGGGCGATGTACGCGCTGATGGGGATGGTGCTGGGCTTCTTCGCCTTCCGCTACCGTCTCCCGCTGGCCATCCGCTCAGCGCTCTACCCGATCATCGGCCGCCGCATCCACGGCCGGATCGGCGACGCCGTCGACCTCGCGGCCATCATCGGCACGGTGTTCGGCATTTCCGTATCCCTCGGCATCGGCGTCGTGCAGCTGAACTACGGCCTCAACTTCCTCTTCGGTATCGAGGAAGGACTCGCCGCCCAGATCGGCCTCATCCTGGTCGCCGTCACCCTGGCCACGGTGTCCGCCGTGGCCGGGATCGACCGGGGCATCCGGCGGATGTCCGAGCTCAACATCGTGCTCGCAATCATCCTCATGCTGTACGTCATGCTCGCCGAGGGGCCGGTCCGGCTGCTCAACAGCCTCGTCCTCAACATCGGCGACTACGCCAGCCGGTTCCCCGGCATGACGCTGAACACCTTCGCCTACGACCAGCAGCCCGAATGGCTCAACGCCTGGACCCTGTTCTTCTGGGCCTGGTGGATCGCCTGGGCGCCGTTCGTCGGGCTCTTCCTGGCCAGGATCTCCCGCGGCCGCACCATCCGGCAGTTCGTGTCGGCGACCCTGATCATCCCGTTCCTCTTCACCCTCACCTTCCTCTCCGTACTGGGCAACAGCGCCCTGGCAGTCGTGCGGGACGGCGACACCGCGTTCGGCGAGACCGCCATGGACAACCCCGAACAGGGCTTCTACGGGCTGCTCGCCCAGTATCCCGGAGTCACCTTCAGCGCCGGGCTGGCCACCGTCGTCGGACTCCTGCTGTATGTCACCTCCGCCGACTCCGGTGCGCTGGTGATGGGCAACCTGTCCTCGCACCTGCGCACCCCGCTCACCGACGCCGCCCCCTGGCTGCGCATCTTCTGGGTGTCCGTGACCGGGCTGCTCACCCTCGCCATGCTCATCGTCGGCGGTGTGGACGCGCTGACCAACGCGACCATCATCATGGGCCTGCCGTTCTCGTTCGTCATGTTCCTCATCATCGGCGGCCTCTACAAGGCGTTGCGAAGCGAGCAGATCCGGGTGGCCGCCTCGACGGCCACCCTGCCGCTGTCACTGTCCGGGCGTACGCACCGCGGCCCGGCGGGGGAGCGGCACTGGCGGCAGCGGCTCGCCCGGGCCATGAGCTTCCCCAGCCAGGACGCGGCCGTCCCGTTCGTCGACGACGTGTGCCGCCCGGCCCTCCAGGAGGTCGCCGAGGAACTGCGGGCACACGGCGGGGAGGCGTCCGTCACCGAAGGCCACGACGAGGAAGCCGGACTCCCCTACCTGGGCCTGCGGGTGCCGATGGGGGAGAAGGAAGAATTCCTCTACCGGGTCTGGCCGGTGGTGCGCCCCGCCCCCACATTCACCAGACGGCCGGTCACCCGCAGGGACACGTACGTGCGGTACGAGGTCCACCTCGCCGAGGGCAGCCAGAGTTACGACGTGATGGGCTACACGAAGGAGCAGCTCATCGGCGACATCCTCGACCAGTACGAACGCCACCTGGAGTTCCTGCGCATGCACCGCGAGGCCAGCGCCCGCTCAGCGCTGCCCGACTACCGCCCCGACATGGCCGGCCCGGAACCCTCGGACGAGGACCGCTGACTGCGCGGCGCCCAGGTGCCCCCGGAACGAGGCCCGGGCGGGGCAACCGGCATGCTTTCCGTGCGGCGACAGGAGAACGACGGTGCCTGTTGATGTCGTACTCGTAGACGATGTCCTCGATGCTCTCGCCGGCTTCCCAGTGATCGGCCACCGGTCTTACCGGAACCCGGTTGGCCGCGATGACAGGCAGCCCGTGTCCGAATCCCGGATCGATGACGACCGGAACCCTGTCCGGGTACTGCCGCAGCTGGGGGCTCGAAGGGAAGTCGTCACCCGCCTCCCAGCTGACAGAGTCGCTCAGTGCTGATCCGATCCCTCAGCCCGTACCGGCGGCGAGTGCCTCGCCGAGCGGGGTGCGGCGGTAGAGCACGGACCGTCCCGACCGGGCGCGGACGAGCAGTCCCGCGTCTCGCAGGATGGCGAGGTGGTCTCCTACCGCGCCGGGTGTCATGGCGAGGCTTCGGGCGAGGTGGCTGGTACTGGCCGGGGCGTCCAGCGCCAACAGCAGCCGGGCTCGGGACCGGCCGATCAGAGCGGTCAGCGTGTCCGGTCGGGGGACGGTCTCCTGGTCGCCCCACAGGGCGGCGGTGCCGCGGGCACGATAGACCAAGGTCCTGGGCCAGGGCCAGGGGTCTGCCAGGTGGGCGGCGATGTTCGCGACGAAGACCGAAGGGATCAGCAGGAGTCCGTCGCCGGCGAGGCGGACTGGTTCGACGTGGGAGAAGTGGCCGATCTCGATACCGCCGGCTTGCCAGGTGATGCTCGGGTGCAGGCTCTCGATGGCCGTGACCCATCCGTGTTCGCCGGTCGTACCCACCCGGTGCACGCTGACCCCGGGTCAGAGGGAGCCCGGGGATGCACGGGGAGGATCCGCAAGCCGAGATCCCGCAGGGGTCTCAGGACGTAGGCCTCGCCACAGCCACCAACGGTACCGAGGGCTGCCCGGGACGCACCGGCTCCCCGCGGTGCACAGGTGGCGCGCCTGCTGCTCCAGTTCCTCAGCACCAAGGGCTGCACCCGCTGGAGAATCGCTTGAAGGCGGCCTGGGTACCCGGTCCGGCGATTCCGTCGATGGCGCCGGTGTAACCCCAGCTCTTCTTGAGCAGGCGTTGCAGCGCCTTCACCGTTCCGCTCCCCACGATGCCGTCGATCGCTCCGGTGTAGCCCCAGTGCTCTTTGAGGTTTCGTTGGAAGGCCTTCCAGCTGTTGGTGCCCAGCTGCCCGTCGAGCGCGCCGGTGTAGCGCCAGTTCGCCTTCAGCCAGCACTGAACGTGCCTGGCCTGCGTAGTGCTCAGGCCCAGGTTGACCACCGCGAGCGGGACGACCTTCTCAGCGCTCGCCGCAGGCTTCGAGGCCGCGGGCGCCGCGAAGCTGACGCTCGCCGTCGTGAGGCTTCCGGCCACGATCGCAGTGAGGGCGGTGAAACTGACGAGTGTCCTGGACAAAGCCTTCGGTCGCACGTGTTTCCCCATTCAGTCGCAGAGCGGTGCCTGACCGCACTGATCCTCGATGTGCGTCGATGTGCGTCGATGTGCGTCGAGGCGGCTTCGGCACGATGTGCGGGCGTGATGACGGTGTCGGTGGACCTGATCGCCTCAACGCAGTGCGCGGAGAAGCTACCCCTTCTGAGGGGGTCGGCTGAGCTTGCGGAGAGTTTTGACCGATAAGAGCTGCCGGTCACCGAACCACCCGCCCGCCGCCTGCACCCACGAACCTTCTGCGTTCCTGGCAGTGGCCTTGGCCACGGTTTCCCGGCCCGCGCCCGCACGGCACGGATTCCGCCACTTCCTGCCCAAGAAGAGGGAGACAACGCGGTGGCCGGTGCCTGGGGAAGGCCCCGCGACGGGGGCCCGGGCGGTCGTGGCCCTTCATGCCCGGGGGCGGCGTCCAGCTACCGGGCTGCGTCCTCGGGCAGGACGAGGTCCAGTGCCCCGACGTTCTCGGTGCGCTGCCAGGCACGCTCACCCCCAGGTTGGGCAAGGACCGCCGCGGATCCGTGGAAGACGGATCAGGGCTTGCCTTGAAGTGCGCTCCAATTCGTAGCCTCCGGGGCATGACGACCACTCAGCAGAAAATCGGATCAGGATTCGGGGCGCGGACCACCGCGGAGGAGGTACTGCGCGGGATCGATCTCTCGGGGAAGCTGGCCCTGGTCACCGGCGGGTACTCGGGTCTGGGCCTGGAGACGACGCGTGCGCTGGCCGGTGCCGGTGCCCGGGTCGTCGTTCCCGCCCGGCGGCCGGACGTCGCCCGAAAGGCCCTGGCAGGCATCGGGGGCGTGGAGGTGGACGAGCTGGACCTCGCCGATCTGGAGAGCGTGCGCGGCTTCGCCGAGCGCTTCCTGGCCACCGGCCGTGACCTGGACCTGGTCATCAACAACGCCGGCATCATGGCCTGCCCGGAGACGCGGGTCGGACCGGGGTGGGAGGCGCAGTTCGCGGTCAATCACCTGGGCCACTTCGCCCTGGTGAACCGGCTCTGGCCGGCGATCGCGCGGGGCGGGGCGCGCGTCGTGGCGGTGTCCTCCACCGGGCATCACCACTCGGCGATCCGCTGGGACGACGTGCACTTCGAGGAGAACTACGACAAGTGGCTGGCCTACGGGCAGGCCAAGACGGCCAACATCCTGTTCGCCGTCCAGCTCGACGCTCTCGGGCGGGAGGCCGGAGTGCGCGCGTTCTCCGTGCATCCCGGAGGCATCAAGACGCCCCTCGTGCGCCACCTGACGACCGAGGAGATGGTCGACGCGGGCTGGATCGATGAGGCGGGCAACGTGGTGAACCCGGACTTCAAGAGCCCGCAGGAGGGCGCGTCGACCCAGGTGTGGGCGGCGACCTCCCCGCAGCTGGCGGGCGGGGGCGGCGTTTACTGCGAGGACTGCGAGATAGCCGAGTTCGCCACGGACGAGGACCAGTGGGTCCGGGTGCGGAAGTACGCCACCGACCCCGGGGAGGCGGCACGGCTGTGGACGCTCTCCGCCGAGCTCACCGGCGTCGACGCGTTCGCCGAGCCCGCCGGGCAATGACGCGGCAGGACGCCCGGCAGTGACGCGGCGGGCCGCCCGGAAGGGGGCGCCGGGCGGCCCGGGAAGCGGGCTCCGGTGCTCGCCGGAAGAAGACGCCACTTCACAGAGGGTGGCCGGGGCCCGCCGGTGAGGCGGCCCCGCCGGGCGAGCCGGGGCTTCCCGGGGACGGGGCGGGTGCGGCCGGAAGGGTGAGGGCTACGATCGGGGGGACCGAGCGGGTCGGCGGGCGACGGAGGGACCGGTGGGTATGGCGGCTGGCAACGGCGGGGACCACAGGCCGAGACTTGAACTGGACCAGTTGCTGGACGAGTTGCAGGTACGGATCGACGCCGCCCGCGGCACCCGGGACCGGGTGCACAGCCTGCTGGAAGCGGTGCTGTCGGTCGGCCAGGAGCTGGACCTGTCGCAGGTGCTGAAGCGGATCGTGGAAGCCGCGGTGGCGCTCGTGGACGCCGAGTACGGCGCCCTGGGCGTGATCGGCGACGACAACGGCCTCTCCCAGTTCATCACGGTGGGTATCTCCGACGAGCAGAGCGCCACCATCGGGTCGCTGCCGACCGGCCACGGCCTGCTGGGTGAGCTGATCCGGCGCCCGCAGGCGCTGCGCCTGGCCAAGATTTCGGAGCATCCGGCGTCCTCGGGCGTGCCGGTGAACCACCCGCCGATGGAGTCGTTCCTGGGTGTGCCCATCCGGGTGCGCGACGAGGTGTTCGGCAACATCTACCTGACCGAGAAGCGTGGCGGTCAGGAGTTCGACGGCGAGGACGAGAGCGTGCTGTCCACCCTCGCGGTGGCGGCCGGCGTGGCGATCGAGAACGCCCGGCTCTACGAGGAGACCCGCCTGCGGCAGCACTGGCTGGAGGCGAACGCGGAGATCACCAGCAGCCTGCTGTCCGGGGCCGACGAGCTACGGGTTCTGGAGCAGATCGTCGAGCACCCCCAGCGCATCCTGGCCGCGGACCTGGCGGTCCTGGCGCTGCCCGCAGAGGGGTCGGACAACCTGCAGGTGGTGCTCGCCACCGGCACGGACGCGGAGCTGCACCGAGGGCTGGTGCTGACCCGGGAGGGCTCGTTCGCCGGCGCCGCCGCCGCCGCCGGTGAACCCCTGACCAGCACGAACATCGCGAACGACCCGCGGGTCGCCGACGGACCGCCGCGCTGGGCGGGCATGGGGCCGGCGGTCGCGGTGCCGATGGGAACCAGCGACGGGGTCCGCGGCGTGCTGCTCCTGGCCCGCGCGGAAGGCGCGCCCTTCACCGAGCTGGAGACGGCAGCCCTGTTGGCCTTCGCCGGTCAGGCCGCGCTCGCCCTGGAGGTCGCCGAGCGGCGGCGCGCCGCTGAGCAGATGGCGTTGCTGGAGGACCGGGACCGCATTGCCCGTGACCTGCACGACCTGGCCATCCAGCGGCTGTTCGCCACGGGCATGACGCTGCAGAGCACAGTGCGCTTCGTCCAGCATCCGCAGGCGAGCGAGCGCCTGGTGCGGGCCGTGGACGACCTCGACGAGACCATCAAGATCATCCGGTCGACGATCTTCGGGCTGCGCGCCCATGACGCCGGTCCGGCCACCCAGGGACTGCGGGTCCGTACCTTCAAGGCCATCGAGCAGGCCATGCGCTCGCTCGGTTTCACCCCCGTCCTGCGGATGGAAGGGCTCATCGACACGGATGTGCCGGCCACGGTCGCGGACCACGTCGTCGCGGTTCTGGGCGAGGCCCTGTCGAACACCGCCCGGCACGCCCAGGCACGTACGGCCGAGGTCGCACTCGTGGTCGCGTCGGGCACCCTCACCCTGACCGTCACCGACGACGGGGTGGGCATCCCGGAGGGCGGCCGGCGCAGCGGGCTGCGCAACCTGGAGGAACGGGCGGAGAAGCTCGGCGGCAGTCTGACGATCGAGCGGCCGTCGGCGGGCGGCACCAGGCTGGTGTGGAAGGTGCAGCTGAGCGCCGCCTGATCAGCCGCGGTTCCGGGCCGCCCGCAGCTCCCGCACCTCTTGCTTCGCGGCGAACTCGGTGTGCGCGGTGCCGTCCGTCAGCACGTCCCCGGCCGAGCGGCGCGGGGTGGCGGGCCCCACCGGTCCGTACCCGAGCCGGATCAGGGTGTGCACGTGCCGCGAGGTCTCGCCGGAGCCCGCCAGAGCGGGCCGGAGGTCGGTCCACTCGGTGGCCTGGAAGAGCAATGAGGCCCGCACCGAGTGTGCGGTGGCCGCCAGCAGGACGTGTTCCAGTGCCTGCCCGGCCCGCAGCCAGTCGGCGCGGGTGTCGTGGCCGGTGGCGAGCACGGCGATGACCGGGTCGCTCTCGAACACGGCCAGCTGGTCCCGGCCCGCGGCCCGCAGGCCGGTGAAGTCGCGGGTGGGAAGACGGCCACTGGCGTCCCGGGGGCCGAGAGCCGCCCGGGGGATGCCGTCGGTTCCGTTGTCCCGGACCCAGGCCTGGTGCTCCGCGCGCTTACCCGGGTCGTGCGAGTTGCGCTGCTCCGCCGCGGCGGTCAGTTGCAGCAGCCTGGTGCGTTCGGCGTGGCCGGGCAGGGTCAGCCGGGCGCCCTCCGCGTGCGCCGCCTCGGTCAGCTCGGCCCGCACCTGGGGCGGCAGGGGCTGCGGGGAGAACGGGAACCGGCTGCTGTGACGCTGCCACAGCACGTCATAGAGGTCCTGGTACTTCCGGACGCCTCCTCCCGAGGTGCCCCCCAGCCGGACCGAGGCCAGGACCTGCGGGTCGTCCGGGCGGGGCAGCAGCCGGACGACCGGCTCCCAGCCGAAGTGAGCGACGGCCACGCGCAGGTTGAACACGGCGGCTCCCACGGAGATGTGCAGCGCCCGCGCCATCGGGTCGGTGTGCCGCAGGCCGCGGTCGGTGGCCGCGTGGATCTCCAGGGTGGCGGTCTCCGGGTCCAGCCGGCAGCGCCACGGCTGGGTGTTGTGGATGGAGGGTGCTGCCAGCGCTGCGGACAGGAGCTTCTCCAGTACAGCCGCGTCGATGAGTGTGCGTCGCATGTGGTGCTCCTCCCGGCCGCGGACCTGTACCCACAGCCTGCGGCTCGGGCGGGGACGCGGGGAGGGGCCGTTGGTCCCGGCGGCCTGGCCCGGGTGGGCCAGAGCCTGCCGGGTGGCTCCCGTCCGGGGTCAGCGGCTGCGGCTCTCCGGGGCGGCGGCGGGCGGGGTCGCCTGGGTGGCCAGAACAGCGGCCTGGATCCGGCGCTCCACCCCGAGCTTGGCGAGCAGCCGGGAGATGTTGTTCTTCACCGTCTTCTCGGAGAGGAAGAGCTGCTTGCCGATCTGGCGGTTGGTCATTCCCTCGCCGATGAGCACGAGGATCTCGCGCTCCCGCGGTGACAGGCCGGCCAGCGCTTCGTCCTGCGGCTCGGCCGGGGCGTCCTCACCCCGCAGGCTGCTCATCAGCCGGGCGGTGGTGGACGGGTCGAGCATCGACTGCCCGGAGGCGACGGTGCGCACGGCGGCAACCAGGTCGGAGCCCTTGATCTGCTTCAGCACGTACCCGGACGCCCCGGCCATGATCGCGTCCAGCAGCGCGTCGTCGTCGTCGAAGGAGGTGAGCATCAGGCAGGCCAGCTCGGGCATCCGGGACCGGAGCTCACGGCAGACGGTGATCCCGTCCCCGTCCGGCAGCCGCACGTCCAGGACGGCGACGTCCGGGCGCAGCGCGGGGCCGCGGACGAGCGCCTGTTCGATGGTCCCCGCCTCGCCGACAACGTCGATGTCGGGCTCCGCGTCCAGCAGATCGTGCACTCCGCGCCGGACCACCTCGTGGTCGTCGAGCAGGAACACCCGGATCGGTGCCTGCGGTGCGCTGTCCCGTGCCTCGGTCATGTTCGTCCTTCGCCTGTGGTCGCCCGGCCGTCCTTGTGATCCTGAATCGTAGGCGGGCGCGGCGCCAGGGCCGAACGGTACCGGGTTCGGCGACTCGGTGGCGGGAGACCGTCGGCGTACCGGGGTTCCGGCAGCCGTGTGCGGAGGCGGCCGGTGGGCTGTGGGGGCTACCGGGCGGAGGCCCCGCTGCCGTAGGGCCCGTACAGGTCCAGCAGCCGGGTGCGTGCCGACTGGAGCCGGTGCGCGACGATCTCGGCGACGCGGCGGGCGACGGCCCGCCCGAGGACCGGGTCGGTGTCGCAGAGCTCGCGTACCACCCGGGCGTCGAACTCCACGGCCCGGACGGGGCTCAGCGCCTCGGCTCCCAGGTGCCAGGAGAACGGCGGGAAGAGCCAGGACCATCCCAGGAGGTCACCGGGGCCCAGGGTCTCCACGGCGGCGGCACGGCGGCCGGGCACGTGCAGGTCCAGGGTGACCGAGCCGGTCCGGATGATCCAGAAGCGGTCGGCGCGGTGCCCCTCCTCGAAGATGCGGGTGCCCGCGGGGAAGGAAACGTCGCGGGCGGTCGCCATCAGCCGCTCGCGCCCCTCCGGCGGCAGCTCGCCCAGCAGACTGGTCGTGGTCGTGATCATGACGGTCCTCCGTTCCCGGGCGGCGCTCCCGCGGTCAGCGGCCGGCGCCCCGGTGGATGGATGGATGCAACTGGTCCGTGACCGGCTGTCCTGTACAGGGTGCGGTGCCGGCCGGTGGCCCGCGAGGGGCCGAGCGGCCCGCGAGGGCCGCCGGCCGTCCCGCGTGGTTCAGAGATGACGCAGCCAGCCCTGGGAGCCACCGATGGGCATCGGGGGCATCTCCGGGCGCAGGTGCGAGTCGTCGAGGCGGTGGGTGAGCTGGTTCACCACCGACACCACACCGTCCACCTGGGACGTCATCCGGGCGGCGATGGGGACCTCGCTGCTGCGCTCCAGTACGCCGGCCAGGGTGACGACGCCGTCGTCCACGGTCACCTTGACCGTGTTCGGGGCCAGCCACAGGGAGCGGATCAGCACCTCGTCGACCACCTCGTCGTGGATGTCCTCGTCCGGCCTGAGGAAGACCTGGAGCAGGTCGCGGCGGGTGACGATGCCGACCAGGCGGTCCTCCTCGTCCACCACGGGCAGCCGCTCGACGCCCTCCTTCGCCATCGTGCGGGCGCCGAAGGCGATGGACTCCTCGGCGCGCACGGTGATCGCCGGACTGGTCATGAGCTCCCCGGCGGTGGTGGCGGAGGCCCGGGCGGCCGACTTGCGGGCCCCGGGGAGCATCGGGGGGAGCCGGGAGGCGCCGAGCGCCGCCAGCTCCGCGCGGTCGGCCTGGCGCAGCACCAGGTCGGTCTGGGAGATGACGCCGAGGACCTTCTCGTCGTCGTCGATGACCGGAAGTCCGCTGATGCGGTGGGTGGTGAGCAGCTTGGCGATCTCTTTGAACGGGGTTTCCTGGGTGACGCTGACGACCTCGCTGGTCATGGCGTGCCCGATCTTCTGGTGCTTCATGGTGTGCTCCTCGCGGGTGCGGTGGTGGTCGGGGGGCGGGCCGGCGGGGTCAGCGCAGTCGGCGCAGGTAGGGGTCGTGGGCGGTGCGTGGCAGGATCCGGATCCGGACGTCGAGCGCGGTGACGCCGTCGGCCCGGGCGACCACCGGGTTGAGGTCGGCTTCGGCGAGTTGCGGCAGGTCGCAGGCCATCGCGGACAGCCGCAGCAGCAGCTGTTCCAGTCCGGGCAGGTCGACGGGCGGTCCGCCGCGGTGGCCGAAGAGCAGTGGTGCGCAGCGCGGTGCTCCGATCAGGTCGTCGACGTCCCGGTCGGTGAGCGGGGCGAGGCGGGCCGCGTGGTCGGCCAGCAGTTCGGTGGCGGTGCCGCCGAGGCCGAACAGGACCAGTGGGCCGAACACCTCGTCCTGGACGACGCCGGCGACCAGCTCGGTGCCCCGGCGTGCCATCGGCTGGACGAGTACGCCGGTCATCTCCGCGCCGAGCCGGGTGGTGAGGTCACGGTGGGCGGCACGTACCCGGTCCTCGCCGTCCAGGTCCAGCAGGACGGCGCCCCGGTCGGTCTTGTGCAGCAGCCTGGGGCCGTGGGCCTTGAGGGCGACCCGGCCGTCCGGGCCGGCGAGACGTGCGGCCGCGTCGACGGCGGCCTGCTCGCTGCGCGCCCAGGCGGCGGGCTGTTGCCGGATGCCGTAGTGGCCGAGCAGGTCCGTGCAGGCCATCGGGTCCAGCCAGCCTCCTTCCGGGTGGTCGGTGAGGAAGGTGTCGACCAGGGCGCGGGCGCCCTCGGGGTCGGTTCCGGTCAGTCGGGGCACGGTGCCGGCCGGCCGGGCCAGCCACGTGGTCCGGGCCGCCGCGTGGGCCAGGGCCCGGGCTGCGGACTGCGGGTCGGCGTAGGCGGGCAGCGGCCCGCCGGAGGTGGTGGGCAGCAGGCGGACCTGCTCGGCCTGGTCGAGGAGGACCGCGGCGACCGGGTGCGGGCGTCCGTCCGGGCCGGCGTGGGTGAGTGCGCGGAGCGGGTCGTCGCCGGTCGCCGCGGCGAGCGCGGTGGGTGCCAGGGCCACCAGGACGGCGTCCACAGAGCGGTGTCCGGCCAGCCGGTCCAGGCAGGCGCGAAGGGCTGGTCCGGAGACCGCGGCGGTGGTGTCGATGGGGTTGCCGGCGCTGGCGCCGGCCGGGAGCAGGCCGAGGAGTTCGGTGATCAGCTCGCCGGGAAGTTCGGGGACGGCCAGGCCGGCCTCGGCGCACGCGTCGGCGGCGAGGACGCCCGCGCCGCCCGCGTTCGACAGCACAGCCACCCTGGATCCGGCGGGCAGCGGCTGGCTGTGCAGCAGCGCGGCGGTGTCCAGCAGTTCACCGATCGTGCGGGTGGCGATGATGCCGGCCTGCGTGAACAGCGCCTGCCGGGTCATCGTCGGTGTCGCGGCGGCCGCGGTGTGCGAGGCGGCGGCACGGCGGCCGGCGTCGGAGCGTCCGGCGTCGACGGTGAGGACCGGCATTTTGCGGGCCACCCGGCGGGCGGTGCGGGAGAAGGCGCGTGGGTTGCCGAAGGACTCCAGGTGCAGCAGCGCCAGGTCGGTCCGGTCGTCGCTCTCCCACCACTGGAGCAGGTCGTTGCCGCTGACGTCGTACTTGTCGCCGAGCGAGACGAAGCTCGACACTCCGATGCCGAGCCGGGAGAGGCCGCCCAGCAGGGCGATGCCGACTCCGCCGGACTGCACGGCCACCCCGGCGGTACCCGCCAGCGGCCGGTGCGCGGCGAATGTGGCGTCCAGTTGCACGGTGTCCTCGGTGTTCGCGATGCCCAGGCAGTTCGGGCCGACCAGCCGCATGCCGTACCGGCGGCACAGGGCCAGCAGGGCCGCGGCCTGGACGGCGTCGAGCCCGGAGCTGAGAACGACCAGGGCGCGGACGCCGCTGCGCCCGCACTGCTCCGCGGTCTCCGGCACGGCCCGGGCGGGGATGGCCAGGACGGCCAGCTCGGGCGGGTGCGGGAGGTCGAGCACGGAGGGGTGGCAGGGGGTGCCCTCGACGGTGCGCGCGTGCGGGTTGACGGCGAGCAGGCTGCCGGGGAAGCCGGCGCGGCGCAGGTTCTTCAGCACGGCCCGGCCCACCGAGCCGGGGGAGCGGCCGGCACCGACGACGACCAGCGAACGGGGGCGCAGCAGTGGCTGGAGACTGGCGGCGTCGGCGGTCCGGCCCCGCTCGTCGACCGCGGAGCGGTACTGCTCGTCGGGCTCCAGCACTATCCGGCAGCGGACTTCTCCGCCGTCGTAGCGGGGGGAGGACTCCAGGCCGAGGTCGGCGAAGACGTTGAGCATGGCGTGGTTGTCGGCGAGAGCGTCGGCCGTGAAGACCTTGATGCCCTCGTTTCGGGCGGCGTGCACCAGGTGCTCCAGCAACAGGGTGCCCGCGCCGCAGTGGTGGAGGTCGTCGGCGACGGCCAGGGCGACCTCGGCCGAGGCGGGCGCGGGGCCGTGCTCGTATTCGGCGAGGCCGATGATCCGGCCCTCGTGACAGGCGAGCAGGGCCAGGTGCCCGGGGCGGGCGCTGTCGCAGGCCCGGTCGGCGGCCCGGCGGCCCAGGCTGCTGCCCACGCCGAAGAACCGCCGGCGCAGGTTCTCCGCCGACATTTCCTCGTAGAAGCGGAGGACGTTCTCCCGGTCCTCGGGGCGGGCGGGCCGGATTTCCACGGTCCTGCCGTCGGTCAGCAGCGCGTGTGCGGCCGGCGCTCGCTGTGCGGTGTCCGTCATCGCGGTCCCTTTTCCTTCGTGCCTGTCCTGCGGCTTCGGTTCCAGAGTCCGACGAAGCGGGGCCGGATCCCAAGGGCTGGCCGGGACCGAGGGGAGGGCCGACCGGCCCGACCCCGGGGGCCGTATTGAACGGGCCCGGGAACGGGGTCCGTTCGGCCCCCTGCCTGGCCTACCGCCCTCCGGCGCACCGGGCCGGACCAGCGGGACATTGACGACGCAAGAACGAGGGCGGCGCCGGCGCAGCCGCAGCGACACGCGAAGGCCCCCCACGCGAGCACGCGGGACAAGACGGCGAACCGGCGGCCGGGCCGGACAGTCACGGCCGCTGACGCATCGAGGTCAGGGGTCCGGTGGATCAGAGCCGGTCGGCGAGCGCGGCAAGCGCCTCCGTGCCCACCAGATCCCCCGGCAGCAGCGGCACGTCGAGCAACGGTACGTCCGGGACCTGCCTGCGCAGCCGGACGAGGTGCGCGTCCTCCTGACCACGGCGCCGGGCAAGCAGCTCACCGGCGTCCGACGGGGAACGGCGGTTGGCGACGAGGGCGGTCACGTCGACGCCGAGGCCGGTGAGCTTCTCGTACACCTCCATGGTCTCCGCGATCGGCAGCAGCTCGGCGGTCAGCACGATGACGAACCCCGTCCGGGCCGGGTCCGTCACCACTTCGCGCAACCGGGAGAAGCGGTCGCGCCGACGCAGCAGGATCCGGCGCAGCTCGGCGTCGCGGTCGGTCTCTCCGCCGCCGCCGAGGCCGCGCATCGCTGCGCCGAACCGCTCGGACCGGTCACGGTTGGTGAGCAGGGTGTCCGTCCAGGAGGTGAGCTGCCCGGGCAGCGCGAGCAGCCGCAGCGTGTGGCCGGACGGGGCGGTGTCGAAGACGACCAGGTCGTACGCTTCCGTCCCGAGCTCCACTGCTTCGGCGATCCGCTCCAGCACCGCCGACTCGTGGGTGCCGGGCGCCTGCCGGGCCAGCTGCAGGTGCTGGTCGGCCGGTGCGTGCATCCGCTCGGGGAGCAGCCGACGCATCGTCGCGGCGACCGCGGACAGGTGCTGCTCGACCGTGCGCTCCGGGTCGATCTCCAGCCCGTCGACGTAACCCGCCGTCCCGGCCCCTGCCCGGGGGGTCATGTCCCCGGGGGCGGCGAGGCGCACGGGCTCGTCGCCCACCGGGCGGTCCCAGAGGTGGCCGAGGTTGTGGGCGGGATCGGTGGAAACCAGCAGCACGCGGGCGCCCGCCGCGGCGCGGCCGAGGGCGAGCGCCGCGGCGATGGACGTCTTGCCGACCCCGCCTTTGCCACCGACGAAGACGACCCTGCGCGTGGCGATGAGGTCTAGCAGCATCCGACATGCTCCAGTGGCGAGCGGTCCATACCCATCCGGCGGTGCCAGGCGTGGAAGTCCTCGTAGAGGGCGGGCATCAGCTCGGCGGTGTAGTACGCCGCCGGGTCGGGCACACCCAGTGCCTCCGCGAGGACGACCATCCGGAAGAGGTCGTCCTCTTCGCGCCGGGCGCGGGCGAAGGTACGCCGGTAGGGACCAGCGTAGAACTCCTCCAGCCCGGCCCGGAACGCGTGCCAGCGGGATGTCACTCCTTCAGCTCGGCTTTCTCCTCCGTCACGTCGGCGTCGGAGACCTCCGGCGGCTCCTGGGCCGCCCGCCGCATCGCGATGACCGCCTCGACGGCGACCCAGACCGCGGCGACGATGATGACCACGTCGATGACCAGCAGCAGCCAGTCCCGGGCGTCGTAGAGGTTGCCGAGCTGCACGATCGCGGCCCAGAACGCCATCGTGAACACGATCACGAGCGGCACCAGTGCAGGCGCCGGGTTGCGCCGCTTGCGGATCAGTATGACCGCGACGATGGACAGGGTCAGGGAGGCCAGCAGTTGGTTGCTGGTGCCGAACAGCGGCCAGATACGGAGGCCGCCGGCGCCATCGGCGCCCTGGCTGAAGGTGAGTGCCATACCGGCGGCGACCGCGATGAGGGTGCCGACGCCGGTGTTGATCCGCACTCGTGCGACGTCCCCGGCCTCCTGGACGACGAAGCGCAGGAGGCGTACGCCGGTGTCCATGGTGGTGGCGGCGAACAGAATCGCCATGGTGGCCAGGACCGTCGAGCTCAGCGAGGCCGACAGGCCCAGGCCGCCGTTGATGAGCGCACCGCCGCCTTCGACGAACGCCCCGACGCCGCCCTCGCCGAAGGCACTGTAGACGGCTTCCCAGTCGGCCAGGGTGCGGTAGCCCGCGGTGACGGCGATGATCGCGCCGAGCGCGAGCATGCCCTCGCCGATCGCGCCGAAGTAGCCGACGAAGCGGGCGTCGGTCTCCTTGTCCAGCTGCTTCGAGGTGGTGCCCGAGGAGACCATGCCGTGGAAGCCGGAGATCGCGCCGCACGCGATGGTGACGAAGAGCAGCGGCACGAGGTCCGGGGTGCCCGCGGGCACGGCGTTGTTGATGGCCGGGGCGACGATCGTCGGGGCGCTCAGCAGCACCGACAGGAACAGGATGCCGAGTCCGACGAAGAGCTGGACGCCGTTGATGTAGTCACGCGGCTGGAGCAGTACCCACACGGGCAGCATGGAGGCTATGCCGGCGTAGGCGAAGAGGGCGACGATCCAGAAGGTCGCCGGGGACATGCCGAGGATCGGGTCGGGCAGCTCCACCGGGACGGCGTTCCCGAGGAGAATCAGGCCGTAGAGCGCCGCGACGCCGAGCACGGTGACCAGGCCGAGCCCGATCCGGTAGCGGTAGACCGCCTGGCCGACCAGGAGCGCCACCAGGACGGCGCCCCAGGCGGGGATCACCGCTGAGGGGGTGGAGATCAGCAGGTTCTTGATGACCACCGCGAAGGCCGCGATCACCATCAGGAGCAGCAGGAAGATCACGACGAGGAACAGGTTCGCGCCCCGGCGGCCGATGTAGCGGTCGGAGAGCGAGCCCATCGAGCGGCCCTTGTTGCGTGCCGAGGCCCACAGGGCACCGAGGTCGTGCATGCCTGCGAAGAAGACCGTGCCGATGGTGACCCACAGGAACGCGGGCAGCCAGCCCCAGATCACCGCGACGGCGGGGCCGACGATCGGTGCTGCGCCCGCGACCGAGGTGAAGTGGTGACCCCACAGCACGAACTTGTTGGTCGGGACGTAGTCCACGCCGTCCCGCAGCTCGTGCGCGGGCGTCTTGAAGGCCGCGTCAAGTTTGTATACCCGGTTGCCCAGGAACTTCGAGTAGAGAACGTATCCGCCCGCGAACGTCGCAAGGCCGATCAAGAGCAGCGGAAGCGCATTCATACGACATGCTTTCTGGGTTCAGGGTGCTGGGTTGTGAGAGGTGGAGCCGCCGTCCGGCAGGGGGGAGGGAACTGGCAGGCGGACAGGCAACGGGGACGGTGGGTGGGCCTCCTTGACGGGGTGTGGCCCTCCTCGGCAGAGGGAGGCCGACGGCCGGTGCGGAGAATCGGGCGAAAATGCCTCTTTGTCCGCTGTCCGCCCGGTCGTCTGCTGAAGAGTTGTCGAGGGG
This sequence comes from Streptomyces sp. ACA25, assembly GCF_028200735.1. Taxonomy (GTDB): domain Bacteria; phylum Actinomycetota; class Actinomycetes; order Streptomycetales; family Streptomycetaceae; genus Streptomyces. The sequence continues at coordinate 176,236 of NZ_JAQKPV010000003.1, read as the reverse complement.
CCCGCTTTGGTTGACAGAAGACTTGGTTAAGTTTTGGCCACCGGTCTCTGCCGTGCGTCATGGACCGGTGGGATGGCCGACCCGTGCGGGACTGCTCCCGGATACGGTCGCGCGCGGACGGTGACGACTGTGGTGGTCGGCGCGGTGAGGACGGGGCGGCGGCGTCGTTTCCCGTGTCGGCCCCGCCGGCCGCCGTGTGCCGCCCGACGGGAGGCGCCGGGTGCGGGCCGTACGCCCTCGGCGCAGGTTTTCGAGTGAGCCCTGGAGTCGGCTCAGTGACAGGCGGGGGACGGGCGGGGGGTGCTCACCGCCGGGCCTCCAGTGCCTGGGTGAGCGCAGCCGTGCCGCGGGCGGTGTGCGTCTTGACCGAACCGGGTGAGATGCCCATGGTCTGCGCTATCTCCCCGATCTTGAGGCCGAGCCAGTGGCGCAGCACCAGCGCCTCGCGCTGCCGTGCGGGAAGCTGCTGCAACGCGGAGACCAGCGCCTGCTGGTCGTCATGGAGGAGCGCCGACGTCTCCGCGGACGCCACCGAGCCGACCGGCTCCTCGACGTGTCTGCGCGCCACCTGCAGATGCCGGATCCGCATGCGGGTCAGATTGCAGACGACCGAGCGCAAGTAGGCCTCGGCGGAGTCGGCGGCGCGCACTTTGCGCCATTTGCGGTATATCTGGTAGTAGGCCTCGGCCACGATGTTCTCCGGGTCGTCGGCGCCGAGCAGTGTGGCCAGACGGAGCATCGAGGCATAGTGCAGATCGAACAGCTGTGCGACAGCGACTTCCCGGTCCAGGTCCGCGGGGGCGGTCAAGGGCTGAGCCCCACCCGCGAGGCCCCCGTCCGCGAGGCCCCCGTCCGCGACGTCCCGGTCCGTGACGTCCCGGTCCGTGAGGTCCGTGGGAGCGCCCGCCCCGGCGTGCGCGGTCGGTGCGGACGGCCACGACGGCGCTGGAGTGGGGCGGGCGTTGGGTCTGGTCCGTTTCATGAGCTGCTCGCTCCCCCTTTGGGCCGGTTTCTGAGGGTCAGGCGGGACGGCAGCGCCGTGGTGTCCGCACCACGGGGGGCGCCGATGCGGTCCAGGACCGCGGTGACGGTCACGGCGACCGCGAGGTTGAGCAGGAGAGCGGCCAGACCGGCGTAGACCGCCAGTGCGTGTCCACCCACGCTGAACGGGACGACGGGGGAGAAGCCTTCGTGCACGACCAGGTAGGTACCGGCGGCCATCCCTGCGGCCCAGCCTGCCAGGAGGGCACGGTGGTGCAGCCGGCGGGTGTACAGCCCGATGGCGACGGCGGGGAAGATCTGCAGGATCCAGACCCCGCCCAGGAGTTGGAGATTGATCGCGTCCTGGTCGCGCAGCCCGAACACGAAGGCGACTGCGCCCACCTTGGCGGTCAGCGACACCACTCGGGCGATGCGCACCTGGCGCTTGGGAGTGGCGGTCGGATGGAAGTACTCGACGTAGACGTTCCGGACGAAGGAGGTCGCCGCCGCGATCGACATCACCGCCGCCGGCACCAGCGCTCCCACGGTGATCGCCCCGAAGACCAGTCCGGCCAGCGCGGCGGGCATGAGGTCGTTCACCAGCATGCCGACAGCGCTCTCGGCGGCGCCCCGGGGAGTGTCGACACCCGCGGCGAGCGCCGCGATGCCGAGCATCCCGAACAGGCCGAGCACGCCGGTCCAGGCGGGCAGCGCAATGGTCACCCGGCGCAGGGTGTCCGGTCCGGAGGCGGCGAAGCTCGCAGTGAGTACATGCGGGTACATCAGCAGCGCCAGCGCCGACCCCAAGGCCAGGGTGGCGTACGCGACCTGCTGATCGGCGGCGAGGGCCAGGGAGGCGTCGGCAGCCCCGCGTGCGGCCAGCTCCCGTGCCGCGGTCTCGAACAGGGCGCTGGGCCCACCCTGCCGTGACAGCACCAGCGCCACGGCGGCGAAGACCGAACCGAAGATCGCCACGCCTTTCATCGCCGAGATCACGGTCGGAGCCCGCAGCCCGTGGCGGTAGGTCGCCACGGCCAGCCCGGCGAACAGCGCGACCATCAGCAGGTCCCCGGCTGCTCCGCGTGGATACATTCCGCCGGCTGCCAGCAGGGCACGGATGCCCAGTAGCTGGAGCGCCAGGTAGGGCATGGTCGCCAGGATCCCCGTGAGGGCGACGACGAGTGCCAGCGGCGGAGAGCCGTAGCGTCCCCGGACGAAGTCGGCCACCGTCACATAGCCGTGGAGCCGGGCCACCGACCACAGCTTGGGAAGCAGCAGGAAGGCCAGCGGCCAGACGATCACCGTGTAGGGCAGCGCGAAGAAACCGTAGGCGCCCTGGCTGTACACCAGGCCCGGTACCGCGGCGAAGGTATAGGCGGTGAAAACCGTGCCCCCCAGCAGCAACCAGGTCCACACCGTCCCCAGGCTGCGGTCGGCCAGGGCCCACCCCTCCAGCGAGGGCAGCGTGTCGCGCTGCCGGAACCGTCGCGCAGTCAGCGCCAGGAGCGACGCGGAGCCGATGACCAGCGCGAAGGTGACGAGCATGGGACCTTCGGTCATCGATCACCGTCCCGGCGGGTGTGGGTAGGTCTTGTCACTCACGAGTCGCACAACCATGCCGATCGTAGGACAGGAAATCCAGTGGAGAACGGCGGGAAATCTTCTGGGAACCGCATAGCGTGGACGAGGAACCACTGCGCGGGCCGGCGGGCGACCGGCCCACCACCGGCAGACGCAGCGATCGGCAGGAGGGCGCCGTGCCACAGGACGGACCCCAGCGCGCTCGCGGGCGCGGGAGCAGCGGGCTCCGGCGGACCGTGGCCGGCGTATGCCTGCTGGCGCCGGCTGTCGCCCTGCTCTGGGTCCCCTCGTACGCGCGTGAGGGGCCGGAGCTGCTGGGGTTCCCGTTCTTCTACTGGTACCAGTTCGCCTGGGTACCGGCCACCAGCGCTCTGCTGTTCCTCGCCCATCTGCTGCTGCGCCGCGAGGACCCACGGCGCTCGCGGCCACCCGGCTGTTGACCTGCCACGGCGCTGCCACGCCGCTCATGCTCGGCTCCCTCGGCTGCCGCCGCTGCCCGCAGGAGGTGTCGCCGCGTCCGGAAAGGACGGGCCCCGCCGAGGCCGGGCGGGCCGGTCATGGATGGGGCTGGGCGGATGACACTGCCGTCGGCGACCCGGTGCTGGAGAAGATCACTCCGGAATGCGCCGGGGCCTGGTTGAGGACCCACAGCCCGATCAGGGTGGCCAGGGCGAACACGACCGTGATGAGGACGGCGAGGATGAGCCGGCGGCGGCGTTCCCGGCGCAGCCACTCGCCGCGCGCCGTGCGATAGGCGTCGGGCGCCACCTGCACACCGTCGGCGAGCGTGGACAAGGCCTCGCGCAATTCCCGCTCCGTGCGGTCCAGACTGGTGTTGTTCATCGCCGGGCCTCCATCGCCTGGCTCGGGGCGGCGAGTCCCCGCGCGCTCCGAAGCGGTCGCCACTTGGAGCAGAACTGGTCATGTGCCTCGGCCACCACGTTCTCCGGATCATCGGCGCCGAGTAGCACGGCGAGGGGCAGCACCGGCGGACAGTGTAGCTCGAAGAGCCGCGCGATGGCGGCCTCACGCCTCGGATCGGCCGGATCGCTCATCGCGGGCGTGAGGTCTCGCCCGGGCGGCACGGGCGCGGTCCCGGCCGCCCCGGACCAGGCCGTGGCTGCTGTCGGCCGACGCCCAGCCCTCCGGCGAGGTCAGCCGGTGGCCGAGGAGAGGGAGGGCCCCGCCCGGAGAGCCGTACTGAACGGGCCCGGGAAATGGGCCCGTTCGGCCCCCGGCCTGGCCCACCCGCCCCCCGGCGCACCGTGCCGTGCCGCGAGACATTGAAGACGCAACAACAGAGGGCGGCGCTCAGCACCCACAAGGCACTCGCCGGCGCACCCGTTCCACCCGCAGCACTCGCGCAACACACACGCAACACTCACGGAAGAGGAGGCCGTCATGGCCGTACAGGAGAACCCGACCGTCCGCCCGGCCACCGGTGACATGCAGACCGACACCCGGCGCGCCTCGGAAACCGCACCCGAGCACGGGGCTGTCATGACCCCGACGTCCGCCAAGGTGTTCGCGGTCGCCCGCATCGCCGCCGGCTTCCTCTTCCTCTGGGCCTTCCTCGACAAGGCGTTCGGCTGGGGCTACGCCACCCAGGCCGGCAACGGCTGGATCGACGGCGGCTCGCCCACCTACGGCTTCCTCAGCAACGTGTCCGCCGGGCCCTTCCAGTCCATGTTCCACAGCATGGCCGGGGACGGCTGGGTCAACCTGCTGTTCATGCTGGGCCTGCTGGGCGTCGGCATCGGGCTGCTCAGCGGGGTGGCGCTGAGGCTCACCGCCGCCGCGGGCACCCTGATGATGGCGATGATGTGGGCCGCCGAGTGGCCGCCCGCGCAGCACATGGCCGACGGATCGCTGACCATGTCGACCAACCCGCTGGTGAACTACCACGTCCTCTACGCGCTGCTGATCATCGCCCTGGCAGTGGCGTACGCCGGCAACACCTGGGGCCTCGGCCGGACCTGGGCCCGGCTCGAGTTCGTCCGCCGCAACCGGTGGCTCCTCTGAACGGACGGCACCCCTTGGCCCCGGGCAGGAGGGCCGACAGGTCCCCGCACGGGACCTGCGGCCCCTCCGCTCCCGGGCCGCGGGGCAGCACGCTGAAGATATCGACCGGCGCGTCCGGCCCCGAGACCGAGCTGGAGGACAGGACCATGACTCGCACCATCACCGCCGGCCTGGACGGATCGGCCGAGAGCCTGGCCGCCGCCGGCTGGGCCGCCCGGGAGGCGCTGCTCCGCAACCTGCCGCTGAAGCTCGTGCACGTCTGGGAGTGGCAGCCCTACACCCGTCCGCCCCTGGGCGTACCGGCCTTCCGTCCGCCACGGGAGGAATACCTGTCGGCCGAGGCGGTGGCAGATCTGCGGCGCCGTCACCCGGCCCTGGAGACCGTCACCGAACGGATCGCCGGACAGCCCGTCGACATACTGCCGCGCGCGGCGAAGGACGCCGAGCTGCTGGTGCTGGGCTCCCGCGGGCTCGGCAGCGTCGCCGGTTTCCTCCTCGGATCCGTCGCCCTGGCCACCGTGGCCCGCGCCGAGCGGCCCGTCGTGCTGGTACGGGCCGGTGCCGACGCCGCGGACGACCACCTGCCGGACGAGGACGGGCTCCCGTCCACCACCACCCCGGCCCGTGATGTGGTGCTCGGGCTGGACCTGAGCCGCCCGTGCGAGGAGCTGCTCGAGTTCGCCTTCGACGCCGCCTCCCGGCGTGCGGCCACTCTGCGGGTCATCCACGGCTGGAGCCTGCCGGTCTTCTACGGCTACAACCTCCAGGCCGCCGATCCCGCCCAGCAGGCCGAGCTCGAGGCCCAGGAGGCCAGGGCGCTGACCGATGTGCTGCGTCCCTGGCGCAGCAAGTTCCCCGATGTCCCCGTCACCGAGCAGGCCGTGATCGGCCGGCCCGCCCAGCACCTGGTCGAGGCCGCGACCGAGGCCGGACTGGTGGTGGTCGGCCGCCGGATCCGCCGGGCGCCGTTCGGTACCCACATCGGTCCCGTCACCCACGCCGTGCTGCACCACGCCTACGCCCCCGTCGCAGTCGTCCCGCACGACTGAGCCCCCGCCTCCTCACCCACCGCCCCACCCCGTGCAAGGAGAACGTCATGAGAGCAGCAGTCGTCCGAACCCTGGGTGAGCCGCTCGTGATCGAGGACCGCCCCGACCCCGAGCCCGGCCCCGGCCAGGTCCTGATCCGCGTCGAGGCTTCGGGCCTGTGCCACACCGACATCCACGCCGCGCACGGCGACTGGCCCGTCAAGCCAAGCCCGCCCTTCGTCCCCGGCCACGAGGGCGTCGGCATCGTCGAGGCCCTCGGCGACGGCGTGACCCACCTGACGGTCGGGCAGCGGGTCGCCGCGCCCTGGCTCGGCAGCGCCTGCGGACGCTGCGAGCACTGCCTCACCGGCTGGGAGACGCTGTGCGTCAAGCAGCAGAACACCGGCTACGGCTGCGACGGCGGCTACGCCGAGAAGATGCTGGCGGAGGCGGACTTCGCGCAGCCCGTGCCGGACGGCATCGACCCGCTCGACGCCGCGCCGCTGACCTGCGCCGGCGTCACCACCTACAAGGCGCTGAAGGTCGCCGGCGTGCGGACCGGCCAGCTGGTCGCCATCTCCGGTATCGGAGGGCTCGGCCACCTCGCCGTGCAGTACGCCAAGATCGCCGGGGCCACCGTCGCCGCCATCGACGTCACCGACGACAAGCTCGAGCTCGCCGCCGAACTCGGCGCCGACATCCTCATCGACGCCCGCAAGGAGGACCCGGCCGCGGTCCTCCAGGAGCACGGCGGCGCCCACGCGGCGATCGCCCTCGCGGTGCACGACGAGGCGTTCGCCGCCGCCTACGGCGGTCTGCGACGAGGCGGGAAGCTGGTGCTCGTGGGCCTCCCGGCACACGGCACGATGCAGCTCCCGATCTTCAACACCGTGCTGAACGGCACGTCCGTCATCGGCTCCATCGTCGGCACCCGGCAGGACCTGGACGAGGTGTACCGGCTGCACGCGGCCGGCCGCACCCGCGTCATCCGCCAGGTCCGCGCGCTCGACTCGGTCAACGAGTCGATGGACGAGGTACTGCGCGGGCAGATCACCGCCCGCATCGTTTTCGAGATGTGAGGGAGGGACCGTCATGCCGAAGTTCGTGTACGACTTCACCGAAGGCGGCCGCGACATGGCCGACCTGCTCGGCGGCAAGGGCGCCAACCTGGCCGAGATGACCAGGATGGGCCTGCCCGTGCCGCCCGGCTTCACCGTCACCACGCAGGCGTGCCGGTCCTTTTTCCGCAACGGCGGCCCGCCGGAGGGACTCGAGCAGGAGATCACCGACCGGCTGGCCGCCCTGGAGGCGATGGCCGGCCGCCGGCTGGGCGACCGCGACGACCCGCTGCTGCTCTCGGTCCGCTCGGGCGCGCGCTTCTCCATGCCCGGCATGATGGAGACCATCCTCGACATCGGGCTGAACGACGAGTCGGTGCAGGGCCTCGCCAAGGTGTCGGGCCGGGAGCACTTCGCCTGGGACTCCTACCGGCGCCTGATCCAGATGTACGGCGCGACGGTCCTGGGCATCGACGGCGAGCTCTTCGCCGCCGCGCTGGCCCGCCTCCCCGGCCCGGACAACCTGCCGCAGGTCGTCGAGGAGTTCCAGCGCATCGTCCGCGCCGAGACCGGCGAGGACTTCCCCCAGGACCCGCGGGAGCAGCTGCACCGCTCGGTGCTGGCCGTCTTCGAGTCCTGGAACGGCGAGCGCGCCCGGATCTACCGCCGCCGGGAGCACATCTCCGACGACCTCGGCACCGCGGTCAACGTCCAGGTGATGGTGTTCGGCAACCTGGGCGCCGACTCCGGGAGCGGCGTCGCCTTCACCCGCGACCCGGCGACCGGCCGGGTCGGCGTCTACGGCGACTACCTGCCGGACGCCCAGGGTGAGGACGTGGTGGCCGGTATCCGCAACGCACTGCCGCTGCAGGAGCTGGAACACCTCGACCCCGACTCCTACGAACGGCTCACCGGCTACCTTCGGACCCTGGAGAGCCACTACCGGGACCTGTGCGACATCGAGTTCACCATCGAGCGCGGCCGGCTGTGGATGCTGCAGACCCGGGTCGGCAAGCGAACCGCCGAGGCCGCGTTCCGGATCGCCGTCCAACTGGTGGACGACGGCGTCCTGACCCCGGCGGAGGCCCTGGGCCGGGTCACGGGCGAGCAGCTCGCCCGGCTGATGTTCCCCCGGTTCGACGCGGGCGGGGCCGGCGCGGCGCTCGCCCACGGCATCGCGGCCTCTCCCGGCGCGGCCGTCGGCGCGGTGGTGTTCGACTCCGCCGCTGCGGTCCGCCGCGCGGCTGCCGGGGAACAGGTCGTCCTCGTGCGCCGCGAGACCACCCCGGACGACCTGCCCGGCATGGTCGCCGCACAGGCCGTCCTGACCAGCCGCGGCGGCAAGACCAGCCATGCTGCCGTGGTGGCCCGCGGCATGGGGAAGGTCTGCGTGTGCGGGGCGGAGTCCCTCACGGTCGACCCGGAGGCCCGGCAGTTCACCACCGCCGCGGGCACGGTGGTCACCGAGGGCACCGTCGTCTCCGTCGACGGCTCCACCGGCACCGTCCACCTCGGCTCGCTCCCGACGGTGGAGTCCGCGGTGATGCGCTACTTCGAGACCGGTGAGCGCGAGGGCTCGCTGGTCGACGCGGTCGCCCGGCTGCTGACCGAAGCGGACCGGGCACGCCGCCTGGGCGTCCGGGCCAACGCCGACACCGCCGAGGACGCGGAACGGGCCCGCCGCTTCGGTGCCCACGGCATCGGGCTGTGCCGCACCGAGCACATGTTCCTCGGGGAGCGCCGCCGGCTCGTCGAGAAAATGATCCTGGCCCGGACCGACACGGACCGGGAACAGGCCCTGGCCGCCCTGCTGCCTTTGCAGCGCGCCGACTTCACCGAGCTCCTGGCGGCCATGGACGGCCGGCCCGTCACCATCCGCCTCCTCGACCCGCCGCTGCACGAGTTCCTGCCCGACCGCACCGAACTCGCGGTGAGCCTCGCCTCCGTGCGGGCCGTCGGCGGCGCCCCGGACCCCCACGACATCGAGCTGCTGGAGGCCGTGGAGCGCATGCACGAGCAGAACCCGATGCTGGGGCTGCGCGGCGTACGCCTCGGGCTGCTGGTGCCGGGACTGGTCGCCATGCAGGTGCGGGCCATCGGCGAAGCGGTGGGGGAGCGGCTCCGTGCGGGCGGCGACCCGCAGGCCGAGATCATGGTTCCGCTGGTCGACACGGCCAAGGAGCTGCGCCTGGTGCGGGCGGAGGCCGAGCGGGTCCTGGACGAGGTGTCCGCGGCCACCGGCGTACGGGTGAGCTGCCCGGTGGGCACCATGATCGAGCTGCCGCGGGCGGCCCTCACCGCCGGCCGGATCGCCCGGGAGGCCGACTTCTTCTCCTTCGGCACCAACGACCTCACCCAGACGACCTGGGGGTTCTCCCGGGACGACGTGGAGGCGTCGTTCTTCTCCGCCTACCTGGAGCAGGGCATCTTCGAGAACTCGCCGTTCGAGACCATCGACCGCGAGGGGGTGGGACGGCTGGTGGAGCTGGCCGTCACCGAGGGCCGGGCCGCCCGGCCCGGGCTCTCCACCGGGGTCTGCGGCGAACACGGCGGCGACCCGGAGTCCGTCCACTTCTTCCACGAGGCGGGCCTGGACTACGTGTCCTGCTCCCCCTTCCGGGTGCCGGTCGCCCGCCTGGAGGCCGCCCGCGCGGCCGTGCTCGGCGGCGCCGACCCCGCCACCCTCGACGGGAGGTGAGCCCGACGCGAGGTGAACGTGGCCGGCCCCGGGCGTGCGGCCCGGGGCCGGTCGCGTGAGGGTCCGCCGGAGGGCACCGGTGGGACCCATTCGCGCGTGTGCGCCGGGCTTCAGGCGTGGTCGACGAGCTGGCTCTGACCCTTGACCCGGGCGCAGTGGGCGCAGCAGAAGAAGTGACCGTCCGCCTGCAGCCCGTGCCCCAGGATGCGGCACCCGCAGTTCTCACAGACCGGTGCCATCTTCTGCGCCGCGCACTCGAAGCTGTCGAACACGTGCGTGGCCCCGGCGGCCCGTACCTCGAAGGCCATCTCGTAGTCGTTGCCGCATACCTCGCACTCGGCCATGAAGAATCACTCCTCGTCGTTTCGCGGTCGGTCCGGGTACCCGGGCACCCGCCCGATATGCGCCGCCCACGATCCCGCAGTCCGGCCGCTCCGCACCCCGGGCGCGCCCGGGCCCGCCCCACCCGGCGCAACGCGACCACCGCACTGGCCGACGCGGCCGACCCCTCCCGGCGAGCCCGGGCCCGTACAGTCGCTGCGCTCGCCCTGGCAAGCTTGCTGCAGGCCTGCCCGCTTCGCGGAGCCCGCACCGGGACCGGGCAGCGACTACTTCCATCTGAAGAACTGGCTCATCGCCACCGTCCCCGACGGCTTGCTCGAAGCGAGCCTCGACCACGGGACCGGTACCGGCATCGGGCACCTCTCGTCGGACGGCACTGCCCACGCCGCCCTCGTGACCGACGGCCGCCTCCTCGCCGATCACCCGGAATCCCCGGCACTCGAAGACCTCCGCGGGCGCATCGCGAGCTGGCAGCGGGCGGGCGCCCCCAGGACGCATGAGTTGCCGGCCGGCCTCGTCCGCGAGGGTGACGCCTGGCAGGCCCGCATCAGCGCGGCACAGCCCGAAAGCAGCAGCCGATGAAGATGACGGAGCAGGAACACTGGGACGCCTTCGCGGAGAAGACCGCTGCGCGTGGTGACGTGGCGGAGCCCGTTTTCCGGTGGACACAGTACGAAGGTCACGGGCCGGAGGAGGAAGTCCTTGGCCGGCCCCGGTCAGTTCTGGAGCTCGGGTGCGGCAGCGGGGAGAACGTGGTTGCCCTGGTACGCAAGGGATTCGATGCGTCGGGGGTGGACCTGTCGCCGGTGCAGTGCAGGCTGGCCGCCGAGCGGTGGCCTGACGTGTCCCGTTCCCGGTTCATCGGCGCCGAGGCGGTCAGCTACCTCACCGGGACGTCCACGTCGTACGACGCCATGTACTCGGTGTTCGGAGCTGTGTGGTTCACCAGCCCTCGCGAACTCCTCCCGGTGGTGCGGCAGCGGTTGGTGCCGGGCGGCTTGCTGGCCTTCTCCCATCCTCCGGCGATCGACGGCTGCTACGGCCCGCAGGGCATGTACAGGGGAGGGTTCACGGGCAAGGCCACGTTCCTCCGGCGGCACTGCTACACACCCGAACTGTGGACCGGCATTCTCCTGAGTCACGGCTTCGTGGACGTGCGGGCCGAGGTGATCCCAGCGCCGCAGCCGGGTCACATCGGCACACTGCTCGTCCAGGCGACCGCCGCTCCTGGAGCCACCAAAGCACTGTGACGTGGACTTCTGACATTTCACAACACGGCTGTGCAATCGGGTTGGATGGGCTCGCATCGCGAAGAACTCACCATTGCGCCTTATTGTGAGGCTCTTTTGCGTTAGCCTCCAGGCGTCCAAGGTAGTGCTCAGGAGAAGGTTGTGTGCATGCGTCACGCTGGCGCGTTCAAGTGGAGCTTTCGAGCCGGATCGATTCTCGTTGCGGGCCTCTTGGTCTTATCGTTCACGGCACGTGAGGCGGCGGTGAACCTGTCCTCGGGAGAGGTCGGCGAGCATGAAAGACAATCAGGTGGTTCGAGTGTTGTACCTGCTATTACGGCATCGGGAGGCCTGGCGGGGTTTGAGCAGGGTCCGGACGGGGGGGGGAGTTTCTGACAGATGAGGCCAGGAATCAGTCGCCGCTCATCGAGGCACGATCAGTGCTCGAAGAGGCAGCCCTTGCGACGGGGAGGGACGGACTCGCAGCCATCAATCCAAACTTCAATGAAGGGCGGATAGACGTCTACTGGAAGGGCGAGATTCCGGGCGCGCTACGAGAGGCTGTGAAGCAGGTGCGCGAGGGCTTTGGCGTGAGAGTCCATGATGCTCCTCATAGCTGGCTGGAAATGGATGAAGAAGCCCACAGGATCCTCGCCTTGGTCAACGGTAATGAAGAGTTGGAATTCATTGCAACTGTTGCCATGAAGCATGATCTCAGTGGACTCAGGTTGCTTGTCTCGGATCCTGAGTACCAGTCTTCCCGTACTGACGGAGGCATTCAAGCTGAGCTGCAGTCTGACATGCCGATTACGGTTGAGTATGCAGAATGGGTGGCCGGCCTCACGCCTGCTGGGTCCTGACGTGAGCGTCGCGGGTTCTCGCTGGGGCGATCAGCCTCCTTGTATCGGAGGTTCAGTTGTCCAGTACCATCAACTTGGGGATGTTTTGGGAAGGTGTAGTACGGCATTCAGTTTTCGCAATACTGCGAATACAGTCCAGGGCATTCACGGCCGAGCACTGCGGCAGCTGTGAGCATTGGTACACCTATGATTGACGTCACTAGTGCGAAGCCGTGTGCAGGCGTCCCCACGGGGGCAATCGCATCTGCAGTGACATTGTCTTGCACGTTGAACTACCGCCTGCGCTCAACGCATTGGGGGTACAGGTTCTCACTGGTTCCTGGCCAACCCGGAGGGGTCCGGCGGACCGGCTGGAATGAAACGGGTGCCGGTCCGGTTGCCGGGTTGTCGTACCGGTGTGCGGTGCCGGCAGAAGGCGCACGACGAGTGCGCGCGAACCAGAAAGAGGTCCGGACGTGGTGGAAGAGTCCCCCGATCCCATCCGGGGCAGCCGCTCCGGCACCGCCCCGGTACCGCTGTCGGTGCTCGACCTGGCCACCGTGGGCAGCGGGCTGACCGCGACCGAGGCGCTGCGCACCTCCACCGACGTGGCCCGGCTCGCCGAAGCCCGCGGCTACCACCGGCTCTGGGTGGCCGAGCACCATTCCCTGACCGGGGTGGCCAGCTCCTCGCCCGCCGTGCTGCTCGCCCACCTCGCCGCCCGCACCGCACGCATCCGGCTGGGCTCCGGTGGAGTGATGCTGCCCAACCACGCGCCGCTGGTGATCGCCGAGCAGTTCGGGACCCTGGAGGCGCTGGCGCCGGGCCGCATCGACCTGGGGCTGGGCCGGGCCCCGGGAACGGACGGTGCGACCGCCGCCGCCCTGCGCCGCGGACGCACCGACGGCGCCGAGGAGTTCCCCCAGCAACTGGCCGAACTGGTCCGGTTCCTGGACGACGACTTCCCCGACGGGCACCCGTACGCGCGGATCCACGCCGTGCCGGGCCCGGCACAGGGCAACCCCGGACGGCCCCCGGTGTGGCTGCTCGGCTCCTCCGGCTTCAGCGCGGAGCTGGCCGGCCGGCTGGGGCTGCCGTTCGCCTTCGCCCATCACTTCTCGGCGGCCCACACCGTGCCCGCCCTTCAGCTGTACCGGGAGAGCTTCCGGCCCTCGGATGTGCTGGACCGGCCCTACGCGCTGATCGCGGTCTCCGCACTGGCCGCGGACAGGGAGCAGGAGGCGCACCGGCAGGTGCTGACCGGGGCGCTTGCCATGCTGCGGCTGCGCAGCGGCCGGCCCGGGCCGGTGCCCTCGCCCGAGGCGGCGGCGGCGTATCCGTTCACCGCCCGGGAGCGGGAGTTCACCGACGCCTGGCTGGCCCAGGTGGTGCACGGCACCCCGGACGCCGTCCGGGAGGGTCTGGACGCGCTGGTCGCCAGGACCGGCGCCGATGAGCTGATGGTCACCACCAACGTCCACGGCCCCCGGGCCCGGCTGCGCAGCTACGAGCTGCTGGCCGATGCCTACCGGATGCCGGACGCCGTCCGGTGAGCGCAGCCTGCCCGGCCGCGGCGGGGCAGGCTCCGGCAGCCGTGCCTCAGGAGTCGTAGACGGCGGTGACCGGGGCGTGGTCGGACCACCGTTCGGCGTGGGTGGCGGCGCGTTCCACCGAGGCCCGCAGGCAGCGCCGGGCCAGGCCGGCGGTGGCGATCTGGTAGTCGATGCGCCAGCCGGCGTCGTTGTCGAAGGCCCGGCCCCGGTACGACCACCAGGAGTAGGGGCCGTCCTGGTCCGGATGCAGGGCGCGCACCACGTCGGTGTAGCCGCCCTCCGGCCCGAGGACCCTGCTCAGCCAGTCACGTTCCTCGGGCAGGAAGCCTGCCTTCGTGCGGTTGGCCCGCCAGTTCTTGAGGTCGGCCTCCCGGTGGGCGATGTTCCAGTCGCCGCAGACCAGGACCTCGCGCCCGTTGGCCGCGGCCTTCTCCCGCAGCTCCCGCAGGTACGGCAGAAAAGCCGCCATGAAGCGTTCCTTCTCCTCCTGGCGCTCGGTGCCGACCTCACCGGAGGGGAGATACAGGCTGGCGACCGTGAGACCGGGGAGGTCGGCCTCGAGATAGCGTCCCGAGTCGGCGAACTCCGGCACCCCGAAACCGACCCGCACGCTCTCCGGCTTCTGCCGGAGCAGCAGGGCGACACCGGCCCGGCCCTTCGCCGCCGCCGGGGCGTAATACGGGTGCCACCCGGCGGGCTCCCGGATCTCCTCGGGCAGCTGGCTCTCCTCGGCCCGCACCTCCTGCAGGCAGACCACCTGCGCTTCGGTGGCCGCCAGCCACTCCGGGTAGCCCTTGCGGGCCGCGGCCCGCAGGCCGTTCACGTTCACGGTCGTCACGGTGAGCATTGCGGCAGAATACCCGCCCCCCCCGGAGGCGTCCCTGCCCCGTCGGTGGTCCTCGGGGCGGCGAACGGCGCAGGTCCCGGGCACGGGAGGGCTCTCGTACGATGTGAGGCATGCAGATCGTGACCGCGCGCTTCGACCACCCTGATGCCCGCAAGCTCAATGATCAGGTTCAGGCGCTGTACGCGGAGCGGTACGGCAGCGAGGGTGACCTGACGCCGCTGGACCCGGAGATGTTCGAACCGCCGCGCGGGCTGTTCCTGATGATCTACAACGGCGCCGGCCGGCCGATGGGGACCGGTGGCTGGCGGTCCCAGGAGGCGGGCGAGGAGGGCTACGCCGACGGGGACGCCGAGATCAAGCGGATGTTCGTGGTCGACGAGGCGCGCGGTCAGGGCCTGGCCAGGGCGATGCTCGCCCGGCTGGAGGAGAGTGCCCGGGCGGCCGGCCGGACCCGGATGGTGCTGGAGACCGGCACCAAGCAGCCCGAGGCGATCGCCCTGTACGTCTCCAGTGGCTACGCGCCCGCCGACCGGAAGTTCGGCGTCTACCGCTGCGAGCCGGAGAGCCGCTGCTACGCCAAGGCGCTCTGAGGGCCGGCACACCTCTGACGTACGCGGCATCAACCGGGGCGGACCGGGGGGAAACCACACTTTTCGATGCGGGGGCCCGCGGCTTGTGAGGGGTGGTGCCGGTGGCCGAAGGTGCGGTCAGGGAATGCGAGCCTCACCGTGAGCCGGGGTCGGCCGTCCGCTGCTCCAGTTCCTCGCGCAGCCGCCGGTCCACCGCCAGGGACACCTCGGCGTGCACCACCTGTTTCGCGAGCGGCCGCAGATGCTCCAGCGCCTCCGTCAGGCGGGTGACCTCCTCCTCGGACAGCGGGCCGTGCGCGGCCCGGCTGAGGATCTCGGGCAGCACGTGGGTGCGGACCAGCGCGGTGAAGAGGCGCGCGAGGTCGTCCGCGTGCTCGCGGACCTGGCGGCCCGCGTCCAGCACGGCCCCCAGGGGGATGCCGCCGCGGACCAGCTGGGAGGAGGCCTCCAGCAGGGCGCGGCTGTCGTGCACCAGCTCCGCGCCGTCCACCGCGAGGTAGCCGATCTCCAGGGCGGCGGCCAGGTCGTCCGCGGAGAACCTGCCGTCGTAGTACTCGGCCAGTGCCTCCGGGGACAGCCGCACCCTGTCCTCCTCCGCCCACGGGTAGCGTTCGGTCAGGCCGAGGAGCTCCGCGGTGCCGTCGGCGTCCCGGCCGCTGTTGAAGGCGCTGATCAGCTCGGCGATGCCGCCCAGCGTGTGGCCGCGTTCCAGCAGGGCGGTGATGGTGCGCAGCCGGGCCAGGTGCTCCTCGTCGTACCAGGCGACCCGGCCCTCCTTGCGCGGGGGAGGGAGCAGCCGGCGCTCGCGGTAGAAACGCAGCGTCCGCACGGTGATCCCGGCGGCCTCGGCCAGCTCGGCCGTGCGGTACTCGCGCGGTCCGCGTTCCTGCTGCTCCATGCCCAGCAGCCTAGTGCCGCACCAGCCGGGGGTTCCGGGCCGGTGACGGGACGGCCCCCGCGGGGGCCCGTCAAGGCGGGGGCCGGAGCGCCGGGCGGTTCAGGCCAGGGAGGCGAGGGCCGCGTCGAGCCGTCCCCTGGCCTCGGCGGCCACCGGTTCGATGGCGGGGCTCTCGGTGAGCGTGACCATGGTGGCCGGGTCCAGGGCCTGGACGAGGGTGGTGTCGCCCTCCCGTCGGACGACGACATTGCAGGGGAGGAGCAGTCCGATGGAGCGGTCCTCCTCCAGCGCCCGGTGCGCCAGGGCGGGGTTGCAGGCGCCGAGGATCAGGTAGTCCTCCAGGTCCAGGTCGAGTTTGGCCTTGAGGGTGGCGGAGACGTCGATCTCCGTGAGGACACCGAAGCCCTGCGCGGCCAGGGCTTCCCGGACGGCGGTCACGGTGGTGGCGAAATCCGTCCGTACGCGGACGCTGCGGTCGTAGCGCATGGGTTCCTCCTGGTGAGTGCGGGCGGCACGGGTACCCGTCCTCCGATGATGCTCCACCTGTCCCGGTTTGCGGGGGATCCAGGCTTCCGGCAGGGGCGGCTGGAATACCCCCACCCGTATGCGTGTTACGGTGGCACCAAATACCCCAGGGGGTAAACCCCGAGAAGGGAGCGCGACGTGTTCTTCATCGACACCGTGGAGACCGAGGGTCTGGGCAACCGCAGTTACCTGGCGGGAGGGGGAGCCACCGCCTTCGTGGTGGACCCGCCGCGTGACATCGACCGGCTCATCACCGTGGCGGCCCGGCGCGGCGTGCGCATCACGCACGTGCTGGAGACGCACGTGCACAACGACTACGTCAGCGGAGGCCTGGAGCTCGCCCGGGTCACCGGTGCGCGGTACCTGGTGCCCGCCGACGCACGGGTGCGTTTCACGCGCACCCCGGTCGCCGACGGGGACACGGTGGAGATCGAGGAGGGACTCACCCTGCGGGCCGTGGCCACCCCCGGACACACCCCCCACCACACCTCCTACGTGCTCCAGGAGGACGGCCACGGGGTGGCGGCGTTCACCGGCGGCTCACTGCTGATCGGCAGCGTGGGACGGCCCGACCTGGTCGAGCCGCGCCTCACCGAGTGGCTTGCGCGTGCGCAGCACGCCTCGGCGCACCGGCTGGCGGACGAGCTCGACGACACGGTGCCGGTGCTCCCGACCCACGGCTTCGGCAGCTTCTGCTCCTCCGCACAAGCCGAAGGGGACAGCACCACGATCGGACACGAGCGCAAGAGCAACAGCGCCCTGACCATGGACGTGGACAGCTTCGTCGCGGACATGCTCGCCGGCCTGGACGACATCCCCGCCTACTACGCGCACATGGGGCCGAGGAACGCGGCCGGGCCCGACCCGGTGGACCTGACCCCGCCGCAGCCGGCCGACGCCGGGGAGATCGCGGAGCGGCTGGCGGGCGGCGAGTGGGTGGTGGACCTGCGCAGCCGCATGGCATTCGCCGAAGGGCATGTCGCGGGGTCCTTCAACTTCGAGGCGGACGGGAAGCCGGGGACCTACCTGGCCTGGCTGATCCCGTGGGGCAAGCCGGTCACACTGCTCGCGGAGAGCCCTGAGCAGCTCGCGGAGGCCCAGCGGGAACTGGTACAGGTCGGCATCGACCGTCCGGCCGCCGCTGCCGTCGGGAACCCGGTGGAGTGGGTGCGCGAAGGCGACGAGCTGCAGTCCTTCCCGCGGTCGACGTTCGCCGGGCTGGCCGATGCCCGCAGGACCGGAGGGGAGCCGGTGGTTCTGGACGTGCGGCGGGACTCCGAGCGGGCGGACGGCCATGTCGAGGGTTCGCTGCACATTCCGATCCACCGCCTGCACTCCCGAATCGGCGAGGTGCCCGCCGGCCGGACCGTCTGGGTCCACTGCGCGGGCGGCATGCGGGCGGCGATCGCCGCCTCCATGCTGGCCGCGACCGGCCGTGAGGTGGTGGCCGTCGACGACGCCTTCGACGCCGCGGGCGAGGCCGGGCTGGCTCTCGCCGGCGCCGACCGCACGTGACGCGCCCGCTCCCGGGCCGGAGGGGGCCGGCCCGGGAGGGCGGGTGGCCGGCCGCCCCCTCGGCCGGGCTCCGGCGGTCAGGCCAGTGAAAGAAAAAGCTTCTCCAGCTTGGCCCGCATCTGGTCGCGGTCCGCCACCTCCGAGGTGCCGTCCGCCATGCAGTGCTGGAGCCCGGTCGCGATGATGGCGAACCCCGCTCGGTCCAGCGCCCGGGAGACGGCGGCCAGTTGCGTGACGACGTCCTCGCAGTCCCGCCCCTCCTCGATCATCTTGATGATGCCGGCGATCTGCCCCTGCGCCCGCCGCAGCCGATTGAGAACCGACTTCAGCTCGTCGGCAGCCATCTGCAGTTCCATTGCCTTCTCCTCTTCGATACCCCAAGGGGTATCATAACAGTGGGATCCGTCCCTCCATCGAAAGGAAGACCACGCGTGAGCACCACACCCAGAGCCCTCGTCCCCGCCCAGGCCGCCCCGCGGCTGGAGGACATGACCGTCATCGATGTTCGCACCCCCGGTGAGTTCGCGAGCGGCCACGTCCCCGGAGCCCGGAACGTCCCGCTGGACCGCCTCGAGGAGGCCATGCCCGCCCTGGAGGCCGCCGCCGCCCGTGGCCCGCTGCTCGTGGTCTGCGCCTCCGGGGCGCGCTCCGGGCGCGCCTGCGAGGCACTGACCGCTGCCGGGATCACCGCCGTCGCCACGATGACCGGCGGCACCACCGCCTGGGCCGCGGAGGGGCACGACCTGAAGCGCCCCGAGGGCGGCCGGGCGGTCTGGCCGATGGAGCGCCAGGTCCGCCTCGCCGCCGGTGGGCTCGTCCTGCTGGGAGTGGGAGTGGCCCAGGTATGGGCCCCCGCCCAGTGGCTGGCCGCCGGCGTCGGTGCCGGGCTCGCCTTCTCCGCCGTCTCCGGCACCTGCGGGATGGCCGCGCTCCTGGCCCGGCTGCCCCACAATCGCCGGGCGGGGAACGGGGAGGACTTCGACCGGACCCTGAACGACCTCCACCGCTGAGTCCGGCACCCTGCACCGCTGAGTCCGCGAGACCGCGGCGCGGCCCGGAAGGGAAGCGCCGCGGTGCGGTGTGTTCCGCCCGGGGCCGGCACCGGGCGGCGGCGGTCCAGCGGTGAGCGCGGGATCCCTGCCCGGATCCGCGGCGGAGCACCCGATGCCCCGCACCCCCTACCGGTCGGTAAGTTCCTGCTCTACCCTCCGACCATGCCAGCGATTACTGGCGTAAAGGTCGAGGAGGTGGCATGGACGAACGCGATCATGTGCGAGTGGCGGTGATCGGATCCGGATTCGGTGGTCTCGGTGCCGCGGTGCGGCTGCGCCGCGAGGGGATCACGGACTTCACGATCCTGGAGCGGGCCGGTGCCGTCGGCGGCACCTGGCGGGACAACACCTACCCCGGCTGCGCCTGTGACGTCCCCTCCCACCTGTACTCCTTCTCCTTCGCGCCCAACCCCGAGTGGCCGCGCAACTTCTCCGGACAGGAACACATCCGGGCCTACCTGGAATGGGTCACCGACACCTTCGGGCTCCGTTCCCATCTCCGTCTCCACACCGAGGTGGAGCACCTGCGCTGGGACCACGACCAGCTGCACTGGGTCATCGACACCTCCCGCGGCACGCTCACCGCGGACATGGTGGTGTCCGCCACCGGACCGCTCTCCGACCCGAAACTTCCGGACGTGCCCGGGCTCGACGGCTTCCCCGGCAAGGTCTTCCACTCCGCTCGCTGGGACCACGGCCACTCGCTGCGCGGCAAGCGGGTCGCCATGATCGGCACCGGGGCCTCGGCGGTCCAGATCGTGCCGGCGATCGAGCGGCAGGTGCGGCGGCTCACCGTCTTCCAGCGCACCGCCCCCTGGGTGCTGCCCCGGGCGGACCGGCGGATCAGCGGCCTGGAACGCGCCCTGCACGCCAGGCTTCCCGTCACCCGGGCGCTCCGCCGGAAGCTGCTCTGGGGCATTCGGGAACTCCAGGTCGGTGCCTTCGCCAAGCACCCGGACCAATTGCGGACGGTGGAGCGGGTGGCCCTGCTGCACCTGCGGAAGGCGGTCCGGGACCCGGAGCTGCGGCGCCGGCTCACCCCCGGCTACCGGATCGGCTGCAAGCGCATCCTGCTGTCCAACACCTGGTACCCGGCGCTCACCAAACCTCACGTGGAGGTGGTGTCCTCCGCCCTGCGGGAGGTCCGCGGCAGCACACTGATCGCCGCCGACGGCACCGAGGCGGAGGCGGACGTCATTGTCTTCGGCACCGGTTTCCAGGTCACCGACATGCCGATCGCCCAGCGCATCACGGGCGCCAACGGCACCACCCTGGCGGAGGAGTGGAAGGACGGGATGGCCGCCCTGCGCGGCAGCACCGCGGCGGCGTTCCCCAACTTCATGACCGTCATCGGGCCCAACACCGGCCTGGGAAACAGCTCGATGATCCTCATGATCGAGTCCCAGCTGAACTACCTGGCCGACTTCCTGGCCAAGCTCTCCGCACTCGGCGGCAGGGCGGCGCTCACCCCCAGGCCGGAGGCGGTGCGCGCCTACAACGACCGGCTGCAGGAACGGATGCGGCGCACGGTGTGGACCACCGGCGGCTGCGACAGCTGGTATCTGGACGCCAACGGCCGCAACACTACGGTCTGGCCCGGCACCACCGGCGAGTTCCGCCGGATCACCAGGACGGTCGACCTGGAGGAGTACGAGGTGCTGCGGAACCGGAAAGAGGCGACGGTATGAGCGGGGAACCGGAAGACATGACGGACAGCAGGGACAGGACAACCGGAAAGCGAGGGGACCCAGTGGGAGCTGCGAGGACGGCCGAGGACGGGCAGGGTGACGTGCGGGAGCTGACGGTCGAGTCGACCGGCGGCGCCCGGTTGCACACCGAGATACACGGCCGCGTGGACGGCCCCACCGTGCTGCTGGCGCACGGGTGGACCTGCAACACCACCTTCTGGGAGCCGGTGATTCGGCAGCTGGCCGGCACCCACCGGGTGGTGCTCTACGACCAGCGCGGCCACGGCCGTTCCCCGGCCACCCCCGGGAGCTGTGACACCGAGGCGCTGGCCGACGACCTCTGCGCGGTGCTGGAAGCCACCACCGAGCCCGGCGAAAAGGTGGTGGCCGGAGGGCACTCGATGGGGGCCATGACCCTGGTGGCCGCCGCCCGGCGGCAGGTGTTCCGGGAACGGGTCTCCGCGGCGATGCTGTGCAGCACCGGCATGGAGCGGCTGCTGCACGAGGCACGGGTGGCACCCATCCGTTCGGTGAAGCTGCGGTACCGGGTTCAGAAGCTGGTCTTCACCGCCGCCCTCCCGCTGGGCCCGGTCACACCGCTGGGCAAGCGGGTGCTCGCCCACAGCACGCTGGGAGCGGGAGCCTCGGCCGCACTGCGCACCCAGGTGGCCGAGATGGTGCACGCCTGCCCCCGCAAGGTGCGCGCGGAATGGGCCGGGGTGCTCAGCACGCTCGCGCTCGCCGACCGTCTGGCGGATCTGACCGTCCCCACGGCGGTGGTGCACGGGGACGCCGACCGGCTGACCCCGCCCGTGCTCGCCCACCGCATGGTGCAGGGGTTGCCGGCCCTCACCGAGCTGCACATGCTGCCCGGCCTCGGCCATATGACCCCGCTGGAGGACCCCGCCGTGGTCGCGCAGGTGCTGCGGGAGCTGGGCCCGGCAGGCCGGGCCGCTGCCCCGGAGGCAGCCCCGGAGACCGACCAGGCGCCCGCGCAGGGGACCGACCCGCAACCCGCACAGGAGACCGCATGAGCATTCTCGGGTCGCGCCGCGACCTCACCGGCCAGGTGGCTGTGGTCACCGGTGCGGCCCGCGGCGTGGGTGAGCTGCTGGCCAGGAAACTCTCCGCCCGCGGCGCCAGGGTCGCGCTGCTCGGCCTGGAGCCGGAGCAACTGCGGGAGGTCGCCGACTCGCTCCCCGGGGAGTCGGCCTGCTGGCACGCCGACGTGACCGACACGGCGGTGATGGAGCGGACCGCGCGCGAGGTCGTGGAGTGCTTCGGCGCGGTGGACGTCGTGGTGGCCAACGCCGGCGTCGCCGCGGGCGGCCCCTTCGCGGAGTCCGACGACGCGACCTGGCGCCGGGTCATCGAGGTCAACCTCATCGGCTCCACCGTCACCTGCCGGGCGTTCCTGCCCGCGCTGCTGGCGAGCAAGGGCTACTTCCTGCAGATCGCTTCCCTCGCCGCGCTCACTCCGGCCCCGCTGATGACGGCCTACTGCGCGTCGAAGTCCGGCGTCGAGGCCTTCGCCCACAGCCTGCGCGCCGAGCTCGGGTACCGCGGGGTGCGGGTCGGGGTCGGCTACCTCAGCTGGACCGACACCGACATGGTGCGCGGCGCGGACGAGGACGACGTCATGCGGGAGATGCGCCGGACCCTGCCGTGGCCGACGAACCGCACCTACCCGCTGGAGCCCGCCGTCGACCGCCTCGTCGCCGGGATCGAGCGGCGCTCCGCCCACGTCTACGGACAGTGGTGGCTGCGCGGGATGCAGCCGGTCCGCGGTCATCTGCCCTCGATCATCGGGACGTTCGGCGCCCGCGAGATGCGGCGGTTCGCGCCCCGCCTCGCCGACGGCACCCGGCGGGGCCTGGTCGGAGCGGGCGGCGCGGCCGACGAGCGGACCCGCACCCCGGCGGCCGACGGCTGAGCCGGCGGGACTCCGGAGCCGGCGGGCGCGGGCCGTGACCGGCCCGGCAGGCCACTCGGGTCAGGCCGGCGGGCGCGGCGGCAACGGGGGCCGCCGCCGGTCCGGCACTCCCGAGTAGTCGGGCGGGGCGGCCGCCGGGTGGCGTTCCAGCAGCTCCAGCGCGGTGCGCACGGCGGTGGCCAGGACCCGGTAGCGGCCCTCCGCCCAGTCCAGTGGGGTGCGGAGGGCCTCGATGTCGGGCTCCACTCCGTGGTTCTCCACGTCCCAGCCGTAGGCGTCGAACCAGGCGGCGTTCATCGGCACCGTGATGACGGTGCCGTCGCCCAGGCGGTGCCGGCCCGTCATCCCGACCACCCCGCCCCAGGTGCGGCAGCCGACCACCGGCCCGAGGCGCAGCAGCCGGAACGCCGCGGTGATCATGTCGCCGTCGGAGGAGGTGGCCTCGTCGGCCAGGGCCACCACCGGGCCGCGCGGCGCGTCCGAGGCGTAGCTCACCGGCTGGGCGTTCCGGGTGAGGTCCCAGCCGAGGATCCGGCGGGTCAGCTTCTCCACCACCAGCTCGCTGATGTGGCCGCCCGCGTTGCCCCGGACGTCCACGATCAGTGCGGGCCGGGAGAACTCCCGCCGCAGGTCCCGGTTGAACTGCGCCCAGCCCGAGCCGCCCATGTCGGGGATGTGCACGTAGCCGCAGACACCGTCGCTGAGCTTGCGGACCGCCTCGCGGCGCCGGGCCACCCAGTCCTGGTAGCGCAGCGGCCGTTCGTCCGTCAGCGTGGTGATCGCCACCCGCCGGGGCCGCTCGCCGTCCTCCAGGAAGCGCAGTTCCACGGAGGTGCCGCCGGTCGCGGCCAGCAGTGGCCACGGACCGCTGTGCGCGTCCACCGGGCGCCCGTCGATATGGGTGAGGATCGCGCCCTCCCGGACGCCGGAACCGGCCAGTGGGGAACGGGCCCGGGAGTCGGAGGAGTCGCCCGGCAGAATCCGGGCCAGCCGCCAGCCGGCGTCGCGGTCGTGCAGGAAGTCGGCGCCCAGCAGGCCCTGGGCCCGCTGGTAGTGCGGCGGTCCTTCGTTACGGCGGGACGCCTGGACGTAGGCGTGCGAGGTGCCCAGCTCGCCGAGGGTTTCCCGGAGCAGGTCGGCGAACTCGTCCGGGGTGGCGACCCGGGCGAGCAGCGGACGGTACTGGGCGAGCACCTCCGGCCAGTCGATGCCGCCCATGCCCGGCTCCCAGAAGTAGTCCCGGATGAGTCGGCCCGCCTCCTCGAAGGACTGCCGCCACTCGGCGCCGGGGTCCACGTGATGCACGATCCGCCGCAGGTCCACGTGGACCGTGGACTCCACGTCGGGCAGCTCCGTGGCCGGGACGGCGCGCAGCTCGTCGTCCTCGGAGACCACCAGCCGGGTGCCGTCCCCGCTGGCAGCGAACCAGTCGACCTCGCGGGTGAGGTCGGTGCTCTTGCCCTTCGCGGGGTCGAAGTGCACCAGGGTCGGGCCGCCCGAGGTGTCCGCGGGGTTGGCGAAGGTCTCCCCGAGCGCACCGGAGATCGGCCAGCGCAGCCAGACCAGCCCGCCGCCGCTCACCGGATGCAGCGCGGAGTACTTCGAGGCGGGCACCGGGAACGGGGTGACCCGGCTGTCCAGGCCTTCGGCCTCCACCATCACCGGGCTGTCCTCGCCGCCGGTGTCGGCCGGGTCGAGGCCGCCTGCCGCCGGGCGCCCCTCGGGTGTGAGGGCGAAGGGGGAGGGGGTCGCGGAGGACAGGGGCACCAGGTACGGCCGGCAGCCCAGCGGGAACGACAGGTCGCCGGTGTGCACGTCGTAGACCGGGTCGAAGCCGCGCCAGGAGAGGAACGCCAGGTACCGTCCGTCCCGGGTGAAGACCGGCTCCTCGTCCTCGAAGCGGCCGTCCGTGACATCGAGCAGGGTGCGGTGCTGCGCGCCGAGCCGGGCGATCCTGATCTGGCTCAGGGACCGGCCGATGCCCGGATGGGCCCAGGCCAGCCAGCCGGAGTCGGGAGAGAACGCCAGGTCCCGCACGGGGCCGTTGACGGAGCGGACCAGCTCCGTCACCTCGCAGGCCTCCCCGGCCGCCGGTTCGCCCTCCCCGGGTTCCGCGGTACCGGGCTCCTCGGCCGCGGGCTCCTCGGGCACGGACACCAGGAGCAGCCGGCCGTCGTGCGCCGCGACGGCGACCGACCGGCCGTCCGGGGCGGCCACCAGCTCCCGCACCCGGCCAAGATCCCCGGCGGGCAGTGGCCGGGGGGCGTGGCCGCCGGTGGCCCGGGGGAGGTGGGCGATCTCGATCGCGTCCTCGCCGCCGGCGTCGGTGATGTAGGCGACGCGCCCGGTGTCCCCGAGCATCTCCGGCAGCCGCACCCGGACGCCCGGGGCGTGTGCGACGACCCGGGAGGGGCCGTCCCGGTGGGTGAGCCAGTACAGGCTGCCGCGCACGGCCACGGCGCTGGCCCGGCCGGTGGTGTCCACCGCCAGCGCGCGCACATTGCGCGTGGTCGGCACCGGATGGCGGCGGCGGCCGGGCCGCGGCCCGCCGAGCCGGACGTCGAGCCGCCGCGGCCGGCTGCCGGCGCCGAGCTCGTCCACCAGCCAGAGCTCGCCGCCGCACTGGTAGACCACCCGGCTGCCGTCGGTGGCGGCGTGCCGGGCGTAGAAGGCGTCGTGGTCGGTGTGCCGGAGCAGCTGCGAGCCGTCGGGGCGGCAGGAGTAGAGGTTGCCGACCCCTTCGTGGTCGGACAGGAAGGCGATCCGGTCGCCGACGAACATCGGGCAGTCCAGGTGCCCGGCCAGCTCCGGGAGGATCCGGCGCCCGTGCAGCCAGAGCCGTCCGGTGGCGCCGCCCCGGTACCGCTTCCAGGAGGCCGGCTCGTGCGGGGCCTTGCCGGTGAGCAGGAGAGTGCGGCGCTCGCCGCCCCGGCCGCTGACCGCGAGGTCGCTCACCGGCCCCCAGGGCAGCTGTTCGGCCGGTCCTCCGTCGGTGGGTACGTGGTGGGACCAGGTGAAGTGGGGGAACGGCTGGCCGTGCGAGCCGACGGCCAGCACCCGGTCGCCCGCCCATCCGCAGACCTCGGTGTCGGTGGCTCCCCAGTGGGTGAGCTGCCGGGCCGGCCCGCCGGACACCGGCACGAGATGGACCTCGGGGGCCAGGGTGCGCCAGCTGGTGAACGCGAGGGAGCGACCGTCGGGGGAGAAGCGGGGCTTGCCCAGCCGGGTGCGGTCCACGGTCAGCCGCCAGGCCCGCCCGGGCTCCCCGCCCCCGGCCGCCAGCGGGGCCAGCCAGAGATCGTCCTCGGTCACGAAGCAGAGCAGCTCCCCGTGCAGGTGGGGGAACCGCAGATAGCCGTGGGCCGCGTCGCTGCTGCTGCTGCCGGAGACTTCCCGTTCCTCGCTCATCCTTCTCATGCTTGGCCCCCGTCGCGCTTCCGGCAACTGTTCCCCCGCGGTACCCCCGCACGAGTGAGGAGGTGAGCGGTCGTTCGAGTCGTGCGGGTGGAGCGAAGCAGCGGACCGGGTACGGGGGTGAGGTCGGGGGCAGTCCGCGCACGTGCGGGCCCGGGTGCGATGATTCCGGGACGAGCGGGCGGCCTCCGTGTCGCTCACACCATCGGGTGTTCCGCAAAGAGGCGCGCTCTGTGAGGCGCATCACACATCAGTGCGACGGGCACCCTCGGGGAAGTGGCCCGGCGTCCTGACTCATGAGCGGTCCCGCTCCGACGCCCTGACAGCCCACACTTCGCCCAGGAGAGACCACCCCGTGGCTACGTTCTTGTACAAACTCGGCCGGCTGAGCTTCCGCGGCCGGCGCTGGGTTGCCCTGATATGGGTGGCCGTACTCCTGGCCGTCGGCACTGCGGCGGCTCTCACCAACGGAGACGTCGAGGAGGACTTCGCCCTGCCCGGGACGGAGTCCCAGCAGGCGTTCGACCTGATGGAGGAGCAGTTCCCCGGGTCCAACGCCGATGCGATCAGCTCCCGCATCGTCTTCCAGGCTCCCGAGGGGGAGGTCGTCACCTCCCCGGAGAACACGGCGGTGATCGAGGGGGTGCTCGCCCGCCTGGAGGGCGGTGAGCAGATCGTCGGCATCGCCGACCCGTTCGAGAGCAACGCGGTGAGCCAGGACGAGACCACCGCGTACGCCACGGTGGACTACTCCGCCTCCTGGGCCGACATCACCGAGACCATGCGCTCCGAGCTCTTCGACGCCTTGGACGAGGGCCGGGACGTCGGTCTCGTCGTCGAGGCCAGCGGTGAGGTCGCTTACGGAGAGGCCGACTTCGGCCACGGCGAGATCATCGGCATCGGCGTCGCCGCCATGGTCCTGATCATCACCTTCGGCTCGCTCATCGCGGCCGGACTGCCGCTGATCACCGCGCTGATCGGGGTCGGCATCGGCATGTCCGGCATCGGCGCGCTGAGCGTCCTGCTCGGCCTCACCGAGATGACCGGCATTCTGGCGATGATGATCGGTCTCGCCGTCGGCATCGACTACGCGCTGTTCATCGCCGCGCGGTACCGCTCCGAGCTGGTGGCCGGCCACAGCCGGGAGGAAGCTGTCGGACGGGCCGTGGGCACGGCGGGCTCGGCCGTCGTCTTCGCCGGTCTGACGGTGATCATCGCGCTGGCCGGCCTGTGGGTCGTCAACATCCCGCCGCTCACCAAGATGGGTCTGGCGGCAGCCGCCACCGTGGCCATCGCCGTGCTGGTCGCCCTCACCCTGGTGCCGGCCATGCTCGGCTTCGTCGGCAAGCGGATCTTCGGCCGCAAGATCCGGGCGGCGAACCCCGTCACCGGGGTCCCCAGCACACTCCCACCCACCTTCAGCAAGAGCGGCGGCGACAACTTCGGTACCCGCTGGGCCAAGGGCGTGCTGCGCCGCCCGGTCGTCGTCCTGGTCGCTTCCGTCGCCGCCCTCGGTGCCCTGGCGCTGCCGGTCGCCGATCTGGAACTCGGCCTGCCGGACGACAGCACCCAGCCGGAGGAGACGACTCAGCGGCAGGCGTACGACATGCTGTCCGAGGGCTTCGGCGCCGGGTTCAACGGCCCGCTGGTGCTGGTCCTGGACGGCCGGGACGCCGCCGACCCGCAGGGTGCCGCCGACCTCATCGGTACTCAGGTCGAGGAGCTCGACGGCATCGTCGCCACGGCGCCGCCGTTCTTCAACGAGTCCGGTGACGTGGCCACCATGGTCGCCTTCCCCACTTCGGGGCCGGCGAGCACCGAGACCACCGAACTCGTCGCTCAGCTGCGGGAGGACGTGGCACCCGCGGTCGACTCCGACACCGGGGTCTCGCTGCTGGTCTCCGGCCAGACCGCCGCGAACAGCGACTTCTCCGAGGTGCTGTCCGACGCCCTGGTCCCCTACCTGGCACTCGTCGTCGGGCTGGCGTTCGTGCTGCTGATGCTGGTCTTCCGCTCGATCCTGGTGCCGCTGAAGGCCGCGCTGGGATTCCTGCTCTCGGTGCTGGCCGCGCTCGGAGCCGTGGTCGCGGTGTTCCAGTGGGGCTGGATGGCCGGACTCTTCAGCGCCGAGGCCGGGCCGATCATGAGCATGATGCCGATCTTCATGATCGGTGTGATCTTCGGCCTCGCGATGGACTACGAGGTGTTCCTCGTCACCCGCATGCGCGAGGCGCACGTCCACGGCGAGGACTCGCACCAGGCAGTGGTCACCGGCTTCCAGCTGAACGCCCGCGTGGTCACCGCCGCCGCCATCATCATGATCAGCGTCTTCTCCGGCTTCATCACCGCAGGTGAGTCGATGGTCAAGATGATGGGCTTCGGCCTGGCCATGGCGATCCTCATCGACGCGTTCGTCGTCCGGATGACGATCGTCCCGGCGGTGCTCGGCCTCCTCGGCGAGCGCGCCTGGTGGCTGCCGGCATGGCTGGACCGCATCCTGCCCAACGTCGATGTCGAGGGCGAGACGCTGGAGCGGTACCTGCGGGCCAACGGCCAGGGCAGGGAGGCCGTCAAGGCCGCACGCGAGCCCGCCCCCGTCGGCTAGGCCACCGGCGGATCGACCTCCGCCACCCGGTGACGTGCTGGTCGCAGTCCGCAACGAGCGGCTGCGACCAGCACGTCTTCCCCGGTCAGTCCCACACCACCGACCACACGGCGGCGCCGGGCGGCACCTCCGGAACGTCCCGGTACTCCTCCACCAGTTCGGGGATCACCCCGCTTGCCTCGAACCCCTCGATCCACCCCGCACAGACCTCCTCGTCCGCCGTGGTGCAGAGGGCGACGGCTTCGCCGACGAGTTCCTCCGACTCCAGCGTCTCCGGGTGCAGCTGCACCCGGACCCAGAAAACGTTGTCGTGCCGCTCGAGGGCGCGCAGACGCCCGGCCAGCACGGCGAGAGCGGGCCGTCCGTAGCCCCACTGGTTCGGGGCGAGGCACTCCTCCTCGCCGTTGCCGTCGAAGAACTCGTCCAGCGTGAGCAACGGCATCACGCCTTCCTCACCAGCGCGGTCGATCACTTGCTCGACGGAAATCATGGTCCGGATCCTTGCACGACGGAGTGACCGCGTCGGCCCGTCCGGCGCAGGAGCCGTGATCACGGCCGGCTCCCTCGCCACACGCGGTCATCGCGGCCGCGGCCACCCAGGCGCTCTTGCACATTGTTCGCAGGAGCGCTTTATTATCAGTGCGAAGCCTTCCTGTCGACCGCCGTGCCGCACCGCCGCCCGAGCTGCCCGGCCCGAGCCGTTCCGCACGCTCCCAGCTCCCTGCCCGAGAGACGAGTCCCGCTATGCATGTTCCCGACGGGTTCTTCGACGCACCCGTGTCCGTGGCGGCCGGCGCCGTGGCCGTCACGGCCGTCGCGGTCTCCCTGCGCGGCGCGCGCCGCGAGCTCGACGAGCGCACCGCCCCGCTCGCCGGACTGGTCGCCGCCTTCGTCTTCGCCGTGCAGATGCTGACCTTCCCGGTGGGGGCCGGCACCAGCGGGCACCTCATGGGAGGCGCACTGGCGGCGATACTCGTCGGCCCCTTCACCGGCGTGCTGGTCCTGGCCGTCGTCCTCCTGATCCAGGCCCTGCTCTTCGCAGACGGCGGCCTCACCGCCCTCGGCATCAACATCACCCTGCTCGGCGTCGTGGCCGTGCTGGTCGCCTGGATCGTCTTCCGCGGCCTGCTGCGGGTACTCCCGGACAGCAGGCGCAGCGTCACCGCCGCCGCCTTCACCGCCGCCTTCCTCTCGGTGCCCGCCGCCGCCGCCGTCTTCACCGGCCTCTACGCGCTCGGCGGCACCGCCGACATAGCGATCGGCCGGGTGTTCGCCGCCATGGTCGGCGTGCACACCGCCATCGGAGTCGGCGAGGGCGTCATCACCGCGATGACCGTCGGCGCCGTGCTCGCCGTCCGGCCCGACCTGGTGCACGGCATGCGCACCGCCCGGCCCGGGCAACGGTCCGTCCGCCCGGTGTGGATCGCCGGGCTCGCCGCCACCGCCGTGTGTGCGGGCCTGGTCAGCGCCTACGCCTCCGACCAGCCGGACGGTCTGGAGCGGGTGGCCGAGGACCACGGCATCGACGAACGCGAACGGGAACACGACCTGGCGGGCTCCCCGCTGGAGGACTACGGAGTCAGCGGCCTGGACAACGAGACGCTGTCCGTCGGCCTCGCCGGGCTCATCGGCGTCTCCGCCACCCTGGCCGCGGGCACCGCCGCGTTCGTCGTCCTGCGCCGCCGCCGCACCGACACCCCGCAGGACTCCGAGGCGCAGCCCGCCGAGCAGCAGCGCTCGCCCGAGAGCGTCTGACATGGGAGCGGCGCACACCGCCGGTCTGCACCTGCCCGGCCGGTCCCCCGTCCACCTGCTGCCCGCGCACACCAAGATCGTCGCCGTGTTCGGCTTCGTCCTCGTCGTGGTGGCCACCCCGCGCGAGGTGATGTGGGCCTTCGGCCTCTACGCCCTGCTGCTCGCCGCCGTCGCCGTCACCGCCCGGGTGCCGGCCGGGTTCCTGCTGACCCGGATGCTCGTGGAGGTGCCGTTCGTCGCCTTCGCCCTGCTGCTCCCCTTCGTCGCCGAGGGCCCGCACCTCACCTGGCTCGGGCTCTCCCTCAGCGAGTCCGGCCTGTGGGGGGCCTGGAACATTCTCGCCAAGGGCACCCTCGGCGTCGCCGCCTCCGTGCTGCTGGCCGCCACCACCGAGATCCGCCAGCTGCTCCTGGGCCTGGAGCGGCTGCGGCTGCCGCCGATGCTGGTGCAGATCGCAGCCTTCATGATCCGTTACCTCGAGGTCATCGCCGGGGAGCTGCGCCGGATGCGGATCGCCCGGGAGTCCCGCGGCTTCCAGGCGAGCGGCATCCGGCACTGGGGGGTGCTCGCCACGACCGCGGGTGCGCTCTTCATCCGGGCGTACGAGCGCGGTGAGCGGGTCCACCTGGCGATGCTCAGCCGCGGCTACCGGGGCAGCATGCCGGTGATCGACCGGGTGACCGCCCGCCCCGTCCAGTGGGTGCACGCGGCGGCCCTCCCCGCTCCGGCTCTGCTGGTCTGCCTGGGAGCATGGACCACGGGCAGCGGATGAGCGGCGCACCCGGCGACCTCGGCGAACCCCCTCCGGGCGGGAGCCCCATGACCGAACACGACAGCCGCACGAGAGCCGGGAACCATGACTGAGCCCCCCTCCCTGGAGGTCTCCGGCCTCGCCTACGCGTACCCCGACGGCCACCGGGCCCTGCACGGCGTCGATCTGACGGTGCCGCGCGGTGAGCGGGTGGCCCTGCTCGGCCCCAACGGGGCCGGCAAGACCACCCTGGTGCTGCACCTCAACGGCATCCTCCCGCCGGTCACCGGTCAGGTGCGGGTGGCCGGGCTGCCGGTGGTCAAGGAGCACTTCGCCGAAATCCGCCGCCGCGTCGGCATCGTCTTCCAGGACCCCGACGACCAGCTGTTCATGCCCACGGTCCGGGAGGACGTCGCCTTCGGCCCGGCCACGGCGGGGCTGCGCGGCGGCGAGCTGGAGGCCCGGGTCGGCCGGGCGCTCGCCCGGGTCGGCATGGAGGAGTACGCCGACCGGCCGCCGCACCACCTCTCGTTCGGCCAGCGCCGCCGGGTCGCGGTGGCCACCGTGCTGGCCATGGACCCCGAAATCCTGGTCCTCGACGAGCCCTCGGCCAACCTCGACCCGGCCGCCCGCCGCGAACTGGCCGCGATCCTCCGCTCGCTGGACCTGACCGTCCTGATGGTGACCCACGACCTGCCCTACGCCCTGGAGCTGTGCCCCCGCTCGGTCATCCTCAGCGAGGGCACCGTCGTCGCCGACGGCCCCACCCGGGATCTCCTCGCCGACACGGCGCTGCTGCACCGGCACCGCCTGGAGCTCCCCTACGGCTTCGACCCTGCCGCCCTGCCCCGCTGAAGGCCGCTGAACGGGCCGGACCGTACGGCCGGAGCCGGCTGCCGGGCCGCCCGGTCAGGACCCCACGCGCAGGACCTGGGCCACGATCGGGCCGGCGTAGGTGCCGCCGTGCCCGATCTCGGACACCATCGCCGCCACCGCGAGGTCGTTGCGGTAGGCGGTGAACCACGCGTTCGGCTTGTCCTGGTCCATCACCTCGGCCGAGCCGGTCTTGCCGCCGATCTCACCGTCCAGCCCGGCCATCGCCTCCGCGGCGGTACCACTGGTGGCCGTGAAGTTCAGCAGCCCGCGCAACTGCTGCGCCGTCTCCGCGGAAGGGCCGGGCGCCCGGGCCAGGTCCCGGCCGTCGAAGGACGGTGGCACCAGGTACGGCTGCCGGAACACCCCGGACTTGACGGTGGCCGACACCGAGGCCATCACCATCGGATTGGCCCGCACCCCGGCCTGGCCGATCAGCTGCGCCGCCATCTGGGCCTGGGACTCCACGGGCACTGTGCCGTTGTGCGAGGGCACACCCACCTGCCAGTCCAGCCCTATCCCGAAGGCGTCCCGGGCGTAGGTGCCGAGCTGCTCGTCCGACAGCTCCGGCGCCCGGCTGATGAAGGCGGTGTTGCAGGACCGGGCGAAGCTCGTCGCGAAGGTCCCGTTCTCGATCTCGAACTCGTCGAGGTTCTGGAACTCCCAGCCCCCGTGCTCGAAGAACTGCGGGCAGGGGTGCGGCGCGTCCGGTGCGGCGAGCCCTGCGCCGAGCAGCAGCCCGCCGGACACCACCTTCCAGGTGGAGCCGGGGGCGTAGCTGCCGTTGAGCGCGATCCCGGCGCTGCCCGAAGGGACGTCGGCGACCGCGAGTATCGCGCCCGTGCTGGGCTGGACGGCCACCACCGCCGCGTGCTTCTGGTCCTGCACCGCGGCCTCGGCGGCCCGCTGGACCGCCGGGTCGATGGTGGTGGGCACTTCACCCGGTACGGGGTCGGTCAGCTCCATGAGCTGCGCGGTGCGTTCCCCTTCGGCGTCCACGATCCGGATCTCGGCCCCGCGGCTGCCGCCCGCCTGGTCGGCGTACCGTTCCGCGAGCTCGGCCAGCACCGGGGACAGCGAGGGGAAGTCCTCCGCCGACAGCTCGTCGCCGTGCAGGTCCAGCGCCCGCAGCGGAGGGAAGTCGCCGACCGGCCCGGTCTCGATGCGGTGGTCCTCGCCGAGCTGCGGGTGCAGCACCTCCGGGCGCCAGTCCACGACCGCGTCCCCTGTTGCCGCGTCCCGCACGACCGTCAGCTCGGACGCGTAGCTCCAGTCGGCCGGCTCTTCCTCGAAGACCACCCGGGCGTCCACCGTGAACGGGACGGAGGCCCCCGTAGGGCTGTCCCCGGTGAGCGTGAGTTCGGAGACCAGGGTGTCCTCGGCGAAGCGGGTGAGGGCGGTTTCCGCGGCCCGGCTGTCGTCGGTGAGGGCGGCGGCGGCGGTGGCGTCCTCACCGGCCCAGGCGGCCAGGAACGCGGCCGACACCTCCGCGACCTCGGCGTCGGTGGGCGCCTCGGTCTGCTCCGCGCCGGCGGACGAACCGGTGAGGGCGGAGGCATCGTCCTCGCCACCGAGCAGGGCGTAGGCCCCGACTCCGGCGACGGCCACCACCACCGCGCACGCCCCCGAGATGACCGCGACCCGCTGCCCGTCCCGCATCGTCTTTTCCTGCCCCTCGCCCGTGCCGTCCGGGCAGCCTACCGGCCGTCCGGCGGCGTCCCGCACCGCCAGTTCCTTCCCCCGAGTGGCCCGGGGCGCCGCAGCCCAACCGGGTCCGGGCCGCACCGCACCCGAACGCCCGCGTTCTCCTGCCGTGGGGAAGCACCCCTGTCCCCCCGCCGGTACGGTTCGCCCCGCACCCTCGACTCCCGCACCGTCCCGGCTGGGAGCTACGGGCCGGGGGCAGGGCGGCTCCCGGAAGCGGTGTCCTCGTGGGAGAGCTGCTTGGGAACTCCGTCGGCCGACGGCTCCTCCGAGGTGGCAGTGCCCCGCTCCCGGCGGCTGAGGACGGCCCGGTTGACGGTGCCGGAGGCGCGTTCGTAGGGGGCGCGCCCGTCCCCGCGGAGCAGGGCGGCCAACGGGGACCACACCCACACCAGGACGAAGGCGGGCAGCAGCGCGGCCAGGAGCAGCCACTCGGCCCGGTCCGGGAGGGCCACCATGCCGGTCCTCTCGGCGAGCAGCAGCCAGCCCAGCGCGAGCGGGGCGTGCAGCAGCGCGCAGCGGACGGTGGTCCGGAACGGGCCGGGCCGGCTGCCGTCGGGCCGCATGATCCGCAGCCGCACCACGCGTTTCCCCGGGGTGGTCCCGAAGGCCGCCGGCACCAGCCAGAACCAGGCCAGGCCGAGTACCGTCCCGGCCTGCATTCCGAATTCCCGGCCCGTGGTCGTGTCCGTGGCCGCGACCACCAGGCCGGTGACCAGCGTCCAGCCGACCAGCCAGCCCAGCAGGTCGGTGAGGTAGGCCAGGAACCGCCGGGGAAGGGTCACCCGGCTGCCGTACCGCGCGCGTTCGCGGTCCGGTGCGATGGCGGGGAGCCGGTGCCCGAGCCGGCCCGCGACCAGCCACCCCAGCACCGCGCCCAGGGTGTTCAGCAGCAGGTCGTCCACGTTGAACTGCCGGTAGGGACAGGTGTAGACGAACCACAGGCCGGTGAGCTGGGTGGTCTCGAAGAACAGTGAGGTGCCCAGGGCGACGGCCGTGGTGCCGAGCAGCCCCTGCCGCATGTAGTAGCGGAGGTACACGCCGAGCGGCAGCAGCAGGAGCAGGTTGAACAAGCTGGTCCAAGTGGAGGTGAGCGAGACCAGGTTCTGCGGGGACCAGTCACCGGCGGTGCCCTGCGAGACGGTGCGGGCGAAGTGCAGCGGCTCCAGTTGCGGCCCGCCGGAGGAGTAGTTCGCGACCGTGCAGTGCGCGTCGATGTCCGTCGGCAGCGGCATCATCGTCTGCAGCAGTGCCGCCAGCAGGTAGAACACGAAACTGTAGAAGAGCAGGGCGGACCAGCCACCGGCCCGGCCGCGTCGGCGGTAACCCATGATGGCGGCGGGGAGAACGAACAGCAGGGCGACGAAGGGGAACACCCAGAGCGCCGTCTGGACGGGCAGCAGATATCCGGTCAGCACAAGCGGGCGCTTTCTGCGGCGTGCTCCGCCACCGGCGGCAGTGCCGCCGGGCAGCGGGTTCGGGCGGGTTCGGTCGTGGAGCCGTCCGCCCCGCACGGGCCCCGGGGAGCCGGCAGCGCGGATGACCACCGCGCCAGACCCTATCCCGGCCGGCGACGGCACACCCGTGGACGGGAACAGCGGCCGGCGCGGCCCGGCCGGAGGACGACGGGCTCGGCGTGACGCCCCCGCCGGCGCACCGGCCGTCCCACCCCTCTCGCACCAGCCGTCCCACAGCGGTGGGAACGCGCAGGTCACGCGCAGGCCGAGATCCTGTCGTCCCTGGGACACCGCTGTGCGTTGAGCACCCTCCTGCCGCCTGTGAGCCTTCTTCCGTCCTGCGGCAGCGGCTGCAGGTGACGGATAAGAGTCGGCGAAAAGAGAACACGATGAGCCGTGTCAAAGCACTGCGCGCGAAGATCGGCATCACCATGGGGGCCACACTGCTGGCCGGTCTCGGGCTGGGAGCGACCGCCACCCCGGCCCACGCGGCCTGGTCGGACTGCCCCCCGGGTGCGCTGTGCGCCTACCTGTACACCAGCGGTGGTGGCACGCCGGGCAAGGTGTACGGGAACAACAGCAACCTGCGTATCTACGACAAGTTCGCCCGCGCCAAGTCCGTCTTCAACAATGGGACCCAGTGCCATGTGACGATCTGGCCGGGCACCAATCAGGGGGGCAACGGCAGCTACCGGCTCCAGCGGGGCAGCAGGCTCATCGACACGCGGGCCCCGGAAGCCGTGGGTGGCCTCTTCCGCAACGGGATCGGTTCCAATAGGTGGTGCTGACACCTGTGCGCGCCACGTTGCTGTCCACGGTCGTGGCGGTATTCCTCGTGGCCGGATGCCAGACATCCGGCCACGAGGCCGGCCCGCCTCCGCCGGACCCCCGACCGCTGGACGCTGTCCTCGACTTCTCCGCGGAGGACGATGCGGCGTTGTGGAAGGCGGAGGAAGCGGAAGTCCGGGCATGTATGCGCGAACGCGGGCACGTGTACACGGTGGTCGAGAAGCCCGACCACCGACGCGAAGCGGCTGCAAGCCCCTTCGCGCTGCTGCGGCCCGACTGGGCGAGGAGCGACGGCTACGGCCTGACGGTCGAGCAGCTGGCCGGGAGGCCGCCCGACCCCAACGCGGACCGTCTGGCCGGCCTCCCCGCGAAGGAGGAGGAGCGCTGGCGGCTGGCGCTGCTCGGCAAGGAGGACAACCACCGGGAGATCGAGCTGTCCGAGGGGCTGGTGATCAGTTACGACCCCGACTCCTGTGTCAGCCGTGCACAGGCCGAGCTCTACGGTGAAGACTGGCCCGACTTGTACTACACGGTGGAGCAGCTGAGCAATGAGATCATCCTGGCCACCCAGACGTCCGCCGCATTCACACGGGCAGAGGACGCGTGGGCTCGGTGCATGCAGGGGTACGGCCTCTCCTACCGTGCGCTGGACGACCCCCGGCAGGAGATCCGCGAGGCACTCGAGGACGAGTCCTCCGTGCAGTCGAGCGGCGAGCGGGAGCTGGAACTGGCTGGGCTGGATCTGGACTGCCAGCTGGAGACCGGTCTGCACGAAAAGGTACAGACAGCACAGTCCGAAGCGAGCCGGGAACTTGTCAAGAGGTCAAGGGCGGAGCTGAAGCAGTACGAACAGGCCAAGCAGGCGGCATTGAACCGAGTCGGCCGCGGCTAGCGTCACGCGCGTGACGTCTGTTCGCTATTGATCTTCGTGAGGATCTGGTCGGCACCGCGAGCAGCGAGGTGGTGCCGACTCCCGCGAGCCCGCCGGCATCCGCCATTCCGTCATCCGTGCAGGAGGAGGCTCCGCCCCGCACCCCACGGTCACCGGCGCCAAGGTTCCTGAACGGATGCCCGAGCCCTTCAGATCCAGGTGCGGAGCCACATGCGGGTGCGCCAGCTGTCCAGCGGGAGCTCCATGCCGGTGTACAGGGGGTAGAAGTAGACGAAGTTCCAGGCGACGGCCAGCACCAGCAGTCCGCTGACGACGATCCCGGCGGCGCGGCGGCGTTCCCGGCAGCCCGGTGGGCCGAGGAGCGCGCCGGCCATCATCGCCACCGCCAGGCACAGGAACGGCACCAGCACCACGGCGTAGAACGAGAAGATCGTGCGCTCCTGGTACAGGAACCACGGCAGGTAGCCGGCGGCCACGCCGCACAGCACCGCCCCGGCCCGCCAGTCCCGGCGGAACAGCCAGCGGTACAGCGCGTACCCGAGGGCGAAACAGGCGGCCCACCACAGCACCGGGGTGCCCAGCGCGAGGACCTCGGTGGCGCAGCCGCTCGCGTGCGCGCAGCCGTCCTCGCCCTGCTCGGAGGACTCGTAGAAGTAGGAGACGGGGCGGCCGACGACCAGCCAGCTCCACGGATGCGACTCGTAGGTGTGCTCCGAGGTCAGGCCGACGTGGAAGCGGTAGACCTCGCTGCTGTAGTGCCACAGGCTCCGCAGCGCTTCCGGGATCCAGGTGTGGCCGCTGTCCGCCCCGCTGGTGGCGGCCCAGTCGCGGTAGTAGCCGCCCGAGGTGGTGAGCCAGCCCACCCAGGAGGCGACGTAGACCACCAGCGCCACCGGGACCAGCGAGGTGAAGGCCGGCAGGGCGTCCCGTCGCAGCACGGACCGTACGGGGCGGGGGGCGCCCGCGGTGCGCCGGGCGGCGACGTCCCAGAGCACGAGGAGCAGGCCGAACGCGGCCAGTACGTACAGCGCGTTCCACTTGGTCGCGAAGGCCAGGCCCAGGCTGATTCCGGCGAGGACCCGCCAGGGCCGCAGCCCCAGGCGCAGCCGGGCACCGGTCCGCGCGTCGGGGCGCAGGAGCCCGTCCGGAGAGGTGGGCAGCGCGGCGGCCAGCCGCGCCCGGGTCCGGTCGCGGTCCACCAGCAGGCAGCCGAAGGCGGCGAGGATCCAGAACATCACCACGAGGTCGAGCAGCGCCGTGCGGCTCATCACGAGGTGCAGCCCGTCGACGGCCATCAGCAGCCCGGCCAGGCAGCCCAGCGCGGTGGACCGGAACAGCCGGCGGCCGATGCGGCACAGCATCAGGACGGAAAGCGTGCCGAGCACCGCCATCATGAACCGCCAGCCGAACGGGGTCATCCCGAACGCCCATTCACCCAGCGCGATGGTCCACTTGCCGACCGGCGGGTGCACCACGTACGCGGCGGTGTCGGTCAGCGGGACGGTGCCGGCGAGGATCTTCTCGTTGGCGTCCTCCGGCCAGGAGGTCTCGTAGCCGTGCTGGAGCAGGGACCAGGCGTCCTTGGCGTAGTACGTCTCGTCGAATATCACCGCGTGCGGCTGGTCGAGCCGCAGGAACCGCAGCACCCCCGCGACCAGGGCGACCAGCAGCGGCCCTCCCCAGCCGACCCAGCGGGCGAGCCGGTGGGCCGCTGGCCGGGCGACGCCGAAGAACTGCCAGAGCTGGGTGCCGGGCTCGGGAAACGGCGGCACCAGCCGGTCCCGCACACCTGCCCGGGGCCGGGGCGCCCACCCGAACCCGCGCAGTCTCTGCTCCCAGCTCTGCGGCTGCGGGACATCGTCGTGCGCCGGGGCTTCCGGCGCGGTATGGCTGCTCCTCACGCGGGCCATCTTGGCATCCGTGCGGCCGGCGCCTGCGAGGATGGCCGGTGTGACAGGTTCGACGACAGCTGCTGCGGCCGGCGTTCTGGTGCTCGCCGGCACCCCCATCGGTGACCCCGCCGACGCCCCGCCCCGCCTGGCCGAGGAGCTGGCGGGCGCCGACATCGTGGCCGCGGAGGACACCCGGCGGCTGCGACGGCTCACCCAGGCGCTGGGGGTGCGCACAACCGGCCGGGTGGTGTCCTACTTCGAGGGCAACGAGGCCGCCCGCACCGAGGAGCTGGCCGGGGAGCTGGCGGGGGGCGCCCGGGTGCTGCTCGTCACCGACGCCGGGATGCCGTCCGTCTCCGACCCCGGCTACCGGCTGGTGGCCGCCGCGGTGGAACGGGACGTGCGGGTCACCGCGGTGCCGGGGCCGTCCGCCGTGCTGACCGCGCTCGCGCTGTCCGGGCTGCCGGTGGACCGCTTCTGCTTCGAGGGCTTCCTGCCGCGCAAGGCGGGGGAGCGCTCCGCCCGGCTGGCGGAGGTGGCGGACGAGCGGCGCACGCTCGTCTACTTCGAGGCGCCGCACCGGCTGGCCGCGACACTGACGGCGATGGCGGAGCGCTTCGGCGGCGACCGTCCGGCCGCGGTGTGCCGGGAGCTCACCAAGACGTACGAGGAGGTCCGGCGGGGTCCGCTGCGGGAGCTGGCGGACTGGGCCGGGCAGGGGGTGCGCGGGGAGATCACGGTGGTGGT
Source organism: Streptomyces sp. ACA25 (assembly GCF_028200735.1). Classification (GTDB taxonomy): domain Bacteria; phylum Actinomycetota; class Actinomycetes; order Streptomycetales; family Streptomycetaceae; genus Streptomyces. Next base: position 136,978 of record NZ_JAQKPV010000003.1, on the reverse strand, counting down.
CCAGGGCGCGCAGCCGGCCGGCCCTGGAGTGCTCGGCGCCCCGGAGCTCGTGCGGCGGGTGCGGGAGCGGGAAGCGGCCGGACAGCGCCGGAAGGAGGCGATCGTGGAGGTCGCCAAGGAAGCCGGAGTGCCCCGGCGTGAGGTGTTCGACGCAGTGGTCTCGGAGAAGAAATCCGGGCATACTAGTACGAACGAGTAGAGGTAGCGGGAGTGGCGGAGGCCCGGGCAGCCGGTGCATCTCCTGGAGGTTCCGGCGTACTCCGACGGCCGTCCGGCCGCTGCTGCCGTCTCACGGCGACCCGGGGAGCAGCGATGAAGGACCCGATCCGGAAGACCGCCGAGGAAGCCTACGCCTTCGTCTGCCTGAGCTGCGGGTACGGCTGGGAGCAGTCCTACCTGGTGGAGCACCACCTCGATGAGCGGGGCCGCCCCTTCGTGCAGCACTACACGGACGGCCGTCCGGTGCACTCCCCGTTGGCCGAGCCGGTCTGCGACAGCTGCGAGGGGCACCGGGTCCGCGTGATGCGGGCCGGGCTGGTCGACGCCGTCGCCCGGGCGCAGCCGGTACGCACCGACCGCCCGGTGACCTGAGGCGCGGCAGCCGCGCCCGCCGCCGGTCGTAGGATCAACGGTATGTCCACGTCCGCGAAGACCTCCTCCGCCCTGCCCCCGCCGCCCCAGCCGCTCGCGGTGGCAGTGACCGACTCGCACACCCACCTGGACATGCAGGACGGCACTGTGGCCGAGACGCTCGCCAAGGCCGCCGCGGTCGGTGTCACCCGGGTGGTGCAGATCGGCTGCGACGTGGAGCGCGCCCGGTGGGCGGTGCGCGTGGCCGCGGAGCACGACAGTGTGTGGGCGGCCGTCGCCCTGCACCCCAACGAGGCCCCCCGGCTGGAGCGCGAGGGCGGCCCCGGCGTGCTGGACGCGGCCCTGGCGGAGATCGCCGAGCTTGCCGCCCGGCCCGAGGTGAAAGCGGTGGGGGAGACCGGCCTGGACTACTTCCGCACCGGCGAGGACGGCATCGCCGCTCAGCAGCGCTCGTTCCGCCGTCACATCGCGCTCGCCAAGGAACTGGACCGCACCCTGGTCATCCACGACCGGGACGCCCACGAGGACGTGCTGCGCCTCCTTGAGGAGGAGGGCGCCCCGGAGCGCACCGTCTTCCACTGCTTCTCCGGCGGCCCCGGCATGGCGCGGGTCTGCGCGGAGCGCGGCTACTTCATGTCCTTCGCGGGCAACGTCACCTTCAAGAATGCCCAGCCGCTCCGGGACGCCCTGGCCGCCGCCCCGCCGGAGCTGGTGCTGGTCGAGACGGACGCCCCGTTCCTGACTCCCGTGCCCTACCGCGGACGCCCGCACGCGCCCTACCTCCTCCCGGTCACCCTGCGGGCCATGGCCGAGGTGCTGGGACTGCCCGAGGACGAGCTGTCCGCGCACGTCGCGGCGAACACCCTGCGGGCATTCGGTGCCTGAGCGCGACCGTAGACTGCACCGGTGACCTCCGAAACGGATGGGCTGCTGGGCCCCGCCGACATCCGTGAGCTGGCCGCCGCGCTCGGCGTACGCCCCACCAAGCAGCGGGGCCAGAATTTCGTGATCGACGCCAATACGGTGCGCCGCATCGTGCGCACCGCCGATCTCCACCCCGGCGACACCGTGGTGGAGATCGGCCCCGGCCTCGGCTCCCTGACTCTGGCGCTGCTGCGCGCCGCCGGGCATGTCACCGCCGTCGAGATCGACGACGTGCTGGCCGCCGCGCTGCCCGCCACCATCGCCGCCCGCGCGCCGGAGCGGGCCGGCTCTTTCTCCCTGGTCCACGCGGACGCCATGCGGGTCACCGGCCTGCCCGGCCCGCCGCCCACCGCGCTGGTCGCCAACCTGCCGTACAACGTCGCCGTTCCGGTGCTGCTGCACATGCTCGCGACCTTTCCCGGCATCGAGCGGTCCCTCGTCATGGTGCAGTCCGAGGTCGCCGACCGGCTGGCGGCGCCGCCCGGCTCCCGCGTGTACGGCGTGCCCTCGGTGAAGGCCGCCTGGTACGCCACCACGAAGCGTGCCGGGGCGATCGGCCGGACCGTCTTCTGGCCCGCGCCGAACGTCGACTCCGGCCTGGTGTCCCTGGTGCGCCGCGACCCGCCCGTCACCACCGCGAGCCGCGAGGAGGTCTTCGCCGTGGTCGACGCCGCCTTCGCGCAGCGCCGCAAGACGCTGCGTTCCGCGCTGTCCGGCTGGGCCGGTTCCGCCGCCGCGGCCGAGGCCGCGCTCACCGCCGCCGGCGTCTCCCCGCAGGCCCGTGGCGAAGCGCTCACCGTCGAGGACTTCGCGGCCATCGCCGAACACCGGCCGCAGTGACCACCACCCCGCAGCCTCCCGGCCCGGCCGTCCGCCCCGGCGGAGCCGGCGCCGGCCCGAACAGAGCACCGGAGTCCCCCCTCATGCCCCGCACCGCAGCCGTCACCGTCCGCGTCCCCGCGAAGGTCAACGTTCAGCTCGCCGTCGGTGCCGTGCGCCCGGACGGGTACCACGATCTGGCGAACGTCTTTCTCGCGGTGGGGCTGTACGACGAGGTCACCGTCACACCCGCCGACGCCCTCCGCGTCACCTGCACCGGTCCCGGTTCCGACCAGGTGCCGCTGGACGGCGGCAACCTCGCCGCCCGCGCGGCCGAGCTGCTGGCGGCCCACCACGGCCGTACCCCGGACGTGCACGTGCACATCGCCAAGGACATCCCGGTCGCGGGCGGGATGGCCGGCGGCAGCGCCGACGCAGCCGGTGCCCTGCTCGCCTGCGACACCCTGTGGGACACCCGCACCCCGCGCGAGGAGCTGCTCGAGCTGTGCGCCGAACTCGGCTCCGATGTCCCCTTCAGCCTGGTCGGCGGAGCGGCCCTCGGCCGCGGCCGGGGTGAGCAGCTGACGCCGCTGGAGGTCAAGGGCACCTTCCACTGGGTGTTCGCCCTCGCCGACGGCGGCCTGTCCACCCCCGAGGTCTACCGCGAGTGCGACCGGCTCCGCGACCTCGCCGCCGGTACCGACCCCGCGTTCGACCTCGCCGATCCCGCAGCCCCGGAGGCGGACGCCGCCCTTCTCGCCGCGCTGCGCACCGGCGACGCCCACGACCTGGCCGCGGCGCTCTTCAACGACCTCCAGCCGGCCGCCGTGTCGTTGCGGCCCTCCCTGGCACAGACCCTCACTGCCGGGGCCGACGCCGGGGCGCTGGCCGGCCTGGTCTCCGGCTCCGGGCCCAGCTGCGCCTTTCTGGCATCCGACGCCGACGCCGCGGCCCGGATCGCCGGGACTCTGGCCGCGTCCGGTACCTGCCGCACCGCCCGTCCCACCACGTCCCCCGCTCCCGGCGCCACGGTCACCACCCCGTAGCGGCCCGGCACCGGCGGCCCTTCGGCAGCGGGCCCGTTCCCACGTCAACACCGGCCCGCACGACGGGGAAACGGGCCCGGGGCTGGGGTGGGCCCGGATCCCGGGCGGGCGTCGGGGGAGTCCCGGTGGTGCATTACGGTGGACGTGAGGGCCTTCTGTCACGGACAGCACCACCAGGCTCAACGGCTGAACTTCCCCGAACGCAGGAGCCCCATGGCCACGCCGCCGAAGAACCTCACCAATCTGGAGACCGTCCGCAAGACGTACGGCACCCGCACACTCCTGGACTCCGTGTCCCTCGGAGTGTCCGAGGGGGACCGGATCGGTGTCGTCGGACGGAACGGCGACGGCAAGACGACGCTCATCCGCATCCTGTCCAAACGGGAGGAGCCGGACGACGGCCGGGTCACGCACGCCGGGCATCTGCGGTTGGGCGTGCTCAGCCAGCACGACGCGCTCGACCCGGCGGCCACCGTGCGCCAGGAGGTCATCGGGAACCGTGCCGACCACGAGTGGGCCGGGGACGCGAAGATCCGGGACGTGCTCACCGGGCTGTTCGGCGGCCTGGACCTGCCCGGCTTCTCCGACGGTCTGGACACCGTCATCGGCCCGCTGTCCGGCGGCGAGCGGCGGCGCATCGCGCTGGCCCAGTTGCTGATCGCCGAGCAGGACCTCATCGTGCTCGACGAGCCGACCAACCACCTCGACGTGGAGGGCATCGCCTGGCTCGCCGCTCACCTGCGGGCCCGCCGGTCCGCACTCGTCTGCGTGACGCACGACCGCTGGTTCCTCGATCAGGTCTGCACCCGGATGTGGGACGTGCAGGGCGGTGCGGTGCACGCCTACGAGGGCGGCTACAGCGACTACGTCTTCGCCCGCGCGGAGCGGGAGCGGATCGCCGCCACCGAGGAGGTCAAGCGGCAGAACCTGATGCGCAAGGAACTCGCCTGGCTGCGGCGCGGCGCCCCGGCCCGTACCAGCAAGCCGAAGTTCCGGATCGAGGCGGCCAACGCGCTGATCTCCGACGTCCCGCCGCCCCGGGACACCGCCGAGCTGACCCGGTTCGCCAACGCCCGGCTCGGCAGGACCGTCTTCGACCTGGAGAACGTCACCCTGCGGGTCGGCGGTGAGGACGGCGAGGGGGGCAAGCTGCTGCTGCGCGGCCTGACCTGGCAGCTGGGGCCGGGCGACCGGGTGGGTCTGCTCGGCGTCAACGGCGCGGGCAAGACTTCGCTGCTGCGCGCCCTCGCCGAGACCGCCCAGCACCCCGACCGGAAGCCTTCGGACCTGGTGACCACGGGAAAGATCAAGGTCGGGCGGACCGTCCGGCTGGCCTACCTCTCCCAGGAGGTCGCCGAACTCGACCCCGCCTGGCGGGTGCTGCAGGCGGTCGAGGAGGTGCGTTCGCGTGTCGACCTCGGTGGCGGACGGGAGCTGACCGCCGGTCAGCTGTGCGAGAAGTTCGGCTTCGGCAAGGACAAGCAGTGGACGCCCGTCGGTGATCTTTCCGGCGGTGAGCGGCGGCGGCTGCAGATCCTGCGGCTGCTGATGGACGAACCCAACGTGCTGTTCCTGGACGAGCCGACCAACGACCTGGACATCGAGACCCTCACCCAGCTCGAGGACCTGCTGGACGGCTGGCCCGGCTCGCTGGTGGTCATCAGTCACGACCGGTACTTCATCGAGCGCACCACCGACCGGGCGTTCGGACTCCTGGGGGACGGCACCCTGCGGATGCTGCCGCGGGGCGTGGACGAGTACCTGGAGCGGCGCGCGGTGGTGCGGGACGCGGAGCTCCGGCAGCCGGCCGGCCCGGCCGCGCCGGCGGTGCCGGTCGCCGCCGGCAGGTCCGCCCAGCTCTCCCGGGTGGCACAGAAGGAGATCCAGAAGATCGAAAGGCAACTGGACCGGATCGCGTCGCAGGAGTCGGCGCTGCACGCCGAGATGGCCGAGCACGCCACCGACTTCGGCCGGGTTGCCGGGCTGGACCAACGGCTTCGTGAACTCGCGGATCAGCGGGACGACTTGGAGACCCGCTGGCTGGAGCTGTCCGAGGGCGAGTAGGTCCGGGGCCGGACGGGCCGGCAACGGAGGGTGACGGTCCGCTTGTTGCGAGCGGGTCACGGCCTGGCGGGGCGGGGAACCGGACCTTGCCGTGTGCGGGTCCGGTGGTAGAAAGAGCTCTGCCGAACGGCCCCGCTCCCGTGCCGAGCCCGTTCAGCGCCGAGCGCCTCACCACCGACCAGAGGCCGGACGCCCCGCGGCGCACCGGCCAGGGGGACACATGTCTCAGCCACCGCCACCGCCCGGCCCGCCTCCGGGTTCACCCTCCGAAGAGCCGGAATCCGGGCAGCCCGAGCCGGAGCCCCAGGACACCCCGCCGAAGCCCGCGCAGGCCGGGCCGGAGGGGAAGGACACCGCGCACGACGACGGCCGGAACCCCCCGTCCGGGCAGCCGGAGCAGGCCGCTCCGCCGGCGTCCGGGACCGGCGGAGGGGAGACCCCGCCGGCCGGGCCGGACGGCGGGACGGCCCCGCCCCAGCAGCCCGCGCCGGGCGCTCCGGCGGCCCCGCCGGCCCCGGGCGGTTACGGTGCACCGTCTCCCGTGCCTCCGCCGGCCGGCGGCTTCGGTCCGCCGCAGAGCCCGCCCCCGGGCGGGTTCGGTCCGCCGCCCGCCACTCCTCCCGGCGGTCAGCCGCAACCGGGTTACGGGTACCCGCAGCCCGGTTACGGCTACCCCCAGCAGCCTCCCGGCCCGCCCGGTTACGGCTACCCGGAGCAGCCCGGTTACGGCGCCCCCGGCCCGTACGCCGGAGCTCCCACCGCTCCCATGCCGCACCAGGGGTGGACCCCGCCGCCGGGCGGGGTGGACATGGCCAAGCCGCCCTCGTCCGGGGGCGGCAAGGGCCTGCAGATCGTCCTGGTGGTCGCGGTCGTGCTCGCGCTCGTCGCGGGCGGCGCCGGGGCGGCCTGGTACTTCCTCGGCCTCGGTGACGACAGCTCCTCGTCCGCCAAGGGCGGCGACGACGACGGTGACGGCGACGGTGATGAGGGCGACGGGGGCGACGAGGGCGGCGAGGATGCCGAAGGCGCCGGGGAGGGCCTCCCCGACACCCCCATCGATGCCGAGCTCAGCTGGCAGGTGATGGGCCCGGAGATGACCGAGGACGACAACATCTTCTACTCCTCCGGTCACTGGATCGTCGGGGACACCCTGGTCCGGCTGATGATCGACGAGGTGGTGGCCTACCGGCTGGACGACGGTGAGGTCGAGTGGACGCTGCCGGTCAGCACCAACGAGGGCAACTGCTCCGCCTCCCGGACGGTTTCGGAGGGGCGCATCGCGCTGCTCCAGGGACGGGACTGCGAGCACCTCACCGTCGTCGACGTCACGACCGGCGAGGAGGTGTGGACCCTGGCGATCGACCCGCCCAACTCCGTGGGCCCGGACCGGAACGACGTCCCGGCCATCCTGGGTGATGTGGTGGCGGTCGGCTCGTTCGGCGGGGGCTACGGCTTCCGGATCGGCGCCGAGGAGAAGGTCTGGGAGCCGCGCGGGAATGAGTCGTGCCAGGTGCGGGCCTACGCGGTTGTCGACGACAACTTCATCGAGGAGGTGAGCTGCGGCCCCTACGGTGATGCGACCACCACGCTGCGCGCCACCACCGAGGACGGTGACGAGCTGTGGGCGTGGGAGGCCCCGCGGGAGTACGACGACGAGAAGTTCGAATTCCGGGCCCTGATCTCCGCGGAACCGCTGGTCGTGCTGGCGTCGCTCGGGGATTCCATCCTGGAGCAGGAATGGCGGATCTTCACCGTCGACGAGTCCTACGAGAAGATCGAGAACGAGCTGGAGTTCGACGAGGAGCGGCACGTGCGGCCGTGCGACTTCCGTCCGCTGGCCGACTGCTTCCGCTCGGTGGTGCACGACGGCATGCTGTACCTGTCGAGCCGCGGCAGCTACACCGAGGACAACGCGGTGGTCGCCTTCGAGCTGTCGTCCGGCAACGCCCTGTGGGAGGCCGCTCCGGTCAACGGCGGCCAGATCATGCCGGTGTCCGTGGTGGACGGCAAGATCCTGGCCTACCAGCCGGCCGGGTACGAGAAGGCCGGCCTGGTGGTCGCCATCGATCCGGAGACCGAGCAGGCCACCCCGGTGATGGCGCTGGATCACGATGCCCTGGAGCTGGAGCGGTCCCTCATGTCGCGGGTCGACGATCTCTACCAGCACCCGGTCTGGCACGAGGACCGGTTCCTTCTGGTGCAGTGGTCCTTCTACCAGCACCGTGCCGAGGACGGTGATCCCGCGATCCTGGTCTACGAGTGACGCCGTGACCCGGTGACGGCCACGAGGGGGGAGACGTGCGGAACGTGACGGTCGTGGTCGCCGATGACAGACGGCTGGTGGCGGAGGCGCTGGCCTCGGCACTGCGGGTGCGTGGGCACCGGGTGCTGGGCGCCGGCGCACCCGCCGCCCGCGCCGCGGACCTGGTGCTGAACAAGCAGCCCGAGGTGTGTCTGCTGGGCTCTGCGGCCCCGGAGGCGGAGGGGGTGCTGGAGCCGCTGGTGCGGATCGCCCGGGAGTGCCCCCGGGTCGCGGTGGTGGTGCTGGGGCCGGTGCCCCGGCCGCACGGGGTGGCCGCGGCCTTCGCCGCCGGCGCCCGGGGGTACGTGCGCAACGACGAACGCATCGAGGGTGTCGAGCGGGCCATGGCGAAGGCCAGGGCCGGGGACGCCGCCGTGGCCCCGGCCCTGCTGCGCGAAGCCTTCGCCGAGCTGTTGCATCCGCGGGCCGCGCCCGGTGCCGAGGGTGCCCGGCTGGCCGCCCTGCTCACGGAGCGCGAGGCGGCGGTGCTGCTGCGGATCGTGGAGGGCCAGGACACCCGGCTGATGGCCGCCGGGCTCGGTGTCGCTCCCAGCACTGCCCGCACCCACATCCAGCGGCTGCTGCGGAAGCTCGGCACCGCCTCACGGCTGGAGGCGTCGGCGCTCGCCGTCCGCACCGGCCTGCTCGATCACCTTCCCCGGCCTCCGGCCTCCCCGCTCTGACGGCTGCGCCCCCGGCCCGGGCGCGCCCCCGGCCCGCCCTCGCCCGGCCGGAGGCTGCTCCCCTCTTGACGCTGCTGTCGCAGTATGCTTCATTGTGTTTGATTCTGTTGGAATACTGGGTCGGCTGTGAGGGCGATGAAGAAGACCACGACGCGGCTGGCCGACGGCCGGGAGCTCATGTACTACGACTCCCGGGACGACGTGGTGCGCGGGAGGCCTGACCGGCGCCCGCTCACCCCTGCCACCTCCGTCACCGAGATACGTACCGACCCGCTGCTCGGGGAGCCCGTCGGGTACGCCGCGCACCGCCAGGGCCGCACCTACCACCCACCCGCGGACCAGTGCCCGCTGTGCCCGACCCGCGGGGACCGGCTGACCGAGATCCCCGAGGACGCCTACGAGGTCGCCGTCTTCGAGAACCGCTTCCCCTCCTTCGACGGGGAGACCGGCCGCTGCGAGGTGGTCTGCTTCACCTCCGACCACGAGGCGTCCTTCGCCTCCCTCACCGAGGAGCAGGCCGCCCTCGTCCTCGAGGCGTGGACCGACCGCACCCGTGAGCTGTCCCGGCTCCCGGGCGTCCGGCAGGTCTACTGCTTCGAGAACCGCGGCCGGGAGATCGGTGTCACCCTCGCCCACCCGCACGGCCAGATCTACGGCTACCCGTACCTGACCCCGCACACCGCACGGGTCCTGGACGCGCTGGCGCGTCACCGCGAGCGGGCCGGAGGCAACCTCTTCGACGAGGTGCTGACGGCCGAACGCGCCGACGGCCGCAGGGTGGTGCTCGAGACGGAGCACTGGACCGCCTTCGTCCCGCACGCCGCCCGCTGGCCCTACGAGATCCACCTGTACCCCCGGGCGCGGGTTCCCGACCTGCTCGCCCTGGACGGCCCGGCGCGTGGCGAACTCCCGGGCGTGCACTTGGAGTTGCTGCGCCGCTTCGACCGGATCTTCGGCCCCGACACGCCGCCCGTCCCCTACATCTCCGGCTGGCATCAGGCCCCCTTCGGCACCGGACTCGCCGTCCCGCGCGAGGAGTTCGCCCTGCACCTGGAGCTGTTCACGATCCGGCGGGGGCCGGACAAGCTCAAACACCTGGCGGGTTCGGAATCCGGCATGCGAGCGTTCGTCAGCGACGTGCTGCCGGAAGCGGCGGCCGAGCGACTCCGAGAGGTGGCGACATGAGCAACAGCACGGGCACCTACCTGGTGACGGGCGGCGCGGGCTACGTCGGCGGGGTGGTGGCGGCCCGCCTGCTGGCCGCCGGGCACGCGGTGACGGTCCTCGACGACCTGTCCACCGGATTCCGCGAAGGCGTGCCCGCCGGTGCCGAGTTCATCGAAGGGCGGGTGCAGGACGCCGCGAAGTGGCTGGACCGGTCCTTCGACGCGGTACTGCACTTCGCCGCCTTCTCCCAGGTCGGGGAGTCGGTGGCCGACCCCGAGAAGTACTGGCGCAACAACGTCGGGGGCAGCGTCGAGCTGCTGCGGGCGATGCGGCAGGCGGGGGTGCGCACCCTGGTGTTCTCCTCCACCGCGGCCGTCTACGGCGAGCCGGCCGTCACCCCGATCACCGAGGACGCGCCCACCGCCCCCACCAACCCCTACGGGGCCTCCAAGCTTGCCGTCGACCACATGATCGCCGGGGAGTGCGCCGCCCACGGCCTGGCCGCGGTGTCCCTGCGGTACTTCAACGTGGCGGGCGCGCACGGGGCTCAGGGCGAACGGCACGACCCCGAGACCCACCTCATTCCGCTGGTACTGCGCACCGCGCTCGGCGAGCGTGCGCACCTCTCGGTCTTCGGCGAGGACTACCCCACCCCGGACGGGACCTGTGTGCGGGACTACATCCACGTCGACGACCTGGCCGACGCGCACTTGCTAGCCCTCGGCGCCGCCGCCGCGGGCGAGCACCTGGTCTGCAACCTCGGCAACGGCAACGGCTTCTCGGTCCGCGAGGTCATCGGGACAGCCCGTGAGGTGACCGGCCGCCCCATCCCCGAGGTGGTGGCGGAGCGCCGGGCAGGGGACCCGGCCGTCCTGGTCGCCTCCGCCGAGCGGGCCCGGCAGCGGCTCGGCTGGCAGCCCACCCGGCCGGCACTGGCCGACATCATCGCCGATGCCTGGACCTTCGCCCGCCGGCAGCACCGGAGCGAGGGGAGCACCACCCCATGAACCCGGACAGCAGCAGTGCGGCAGGCACCTTCGAGCAGGTCTTCGGCGCACCCCCGCAGGGGGTCTGGGCCGCGCCCGGCCGGGTCAATCTGATCGGCGAGCACACCGACTACAACGCCGGCTTCGTCATGCCCCTGGCGTTGCCGCACGCCACCGTCGCGGCCGTCTCCCGGCGCGACGACGGGGTGCTGGCCCTGGCCTCCGACGGGATGCCGGGCGGCCCGGCCGAGCTGCGCACCGACACGCTCGCCCCCGGCGTCCGCCCGGACTGGACGGCGTACCCGGCCGGTGTTGTCTGGGCGCTGCGGGAGGCCGGGCACACGGTCGGCGGGGCGTGCGTGTCCGTCACCTCCACGGTCCCGGCCGGGGCCGGCCTGTCCTCCTCGGCGGCCCTGGAGGTCGCCACCGCACTGGCTCTGAACGACCTGTACGCGCTCGGTCTGACCCGCGAGGAGCTGGCCACACTGTGCCGCCGGGCGGAGAACGCCTACGTCGGTGTGCCCTCCGGGATCATGGATCAGATGGCCTCGGCCTGCTGCACCGCCGGGCATGTACTGCACCTGGACACCCGTGACCTGATCAGGCGTCAGGTCCCGTTCGACCTGGCGGCAGCCGGGCTGCGGCTGCTGGTGATCGACACCCGGGTCACCCACGACCTGGCCGACGGCGGGTACGCCGAGCGCCGGGCCGCCTGCACCGAGGCCGCCGCGGCCCTGGGCGCCGGGTCACTGCGCGAGATCCCGCACGAGGGTTTGGCGGACGCCCTGGGCCGGCTCCCGGACGCCCGGCTGCGGCGTGCGGCACGGCACGTGGTGACCGAGAACCGGCGGGTGGAGCGCGTCGTCGAGCTGCTTGACGCGGGCCGCCCCCGGGACATCGGACCGGTGCTCGATGCCGGGCACGTCTCGCTGCGCGACGACTTCCGGGTGTCCTGCCCGGAGCTGGACCTGGCCACCGGCGCCGCCAGGGCGGCCGGCGCGCTAGGGGCCCGGATGACCGGGGGCGGATTCGGTGGCTCGGCACTCGCCCTGGTGGAGGCCGCCTCCGCGGAGACGGTCGGCCGGGCGGTGACGGGGGCCTTCGCCGCGGCCGGATACCGGACTCCCCGGGTCTTCGAGGCCGTGGCCTCGGCCGGAGCCCGGAGGCTCGATGCCGGTGTCCCCGGCTGACCGGACCGGACCGCCGCGGCCGGCCCCGGCGGTCCGCCGAGCGGTCCGGTGCCGGGCGCAGTTCCGGCAAACCGCTTCCCGGGCCGGGCCGCCGCCGTAGTCTTGAGGGCAGCACCGCGGGGGCCGGTGACGGCAGAAGACCCCGTGGCCCGGTTCTGTCCCGGGGGTGGCCGGCGGTGGCCGTGCGGGGATGTCACGTGCTCCGGCCCCTCCGACGCCGACGTCCGATCCGCTGCCGACCAACTGCACACCAGGGGGCCAACAGGGGGCCGTTGTGGACCGTATCCGGGTACTGGTGGTGGATGAGCACCGGGTCTTCGCCGAGTCGCTGGCCACCGCTCTGACCGCCGAACCGGACGTGGAAGCGATGGCGGCGGGCAGCGTCTCCGCGACCCTGCAGCTGCTGGACCGGGGGCAGTCCCAGGGCGAGCCCTGCCATGTGCTGCTGGTGGACGCCGACCTCGGAGCCCTGGCCGACGGGAGCGCGGCCGGGCAGCCGGCCGTGCCCCCCACCGCCACGCTGGTGGCGGACGCACGGGAACGGTTTCCGGGGCTGCGGCCGGTGATACTGGCGACGCGGGACGATCCGCGGACCGCCGCCCGGATGCTGTCCGCCGGTGCCTGCGGATGGGTGGCCAAGGACAGCTCACTGGCCCGGCTGGTGCAGGTGCTCCGCGGAGTGCTGCGGAACGAGACGCACGTGGCTCCCGGGCTGCTGACCGGGGTGCTGCGGGAGCTTCACCGGGCCGGCCGGCACCGCTCGGAGCAGCAGCGCCTGGTGGAGGTGCTCACGCCGCGCGAACTGGAGGTGCTGCGCTGCATGCTGGCCGGCCTGGGCCGCAAAGAGGTGGCCGAGCGGCTCTACCTGTCCCCGCACACCGTCCGCACCCACATCCAGAATCTGCTGGGCAAGCTCGGGGTGCACTCCACCCTGGCCGCGGTCGCCCTCGCCCGCCGGGCCGGGCTCCAGCCCGCCGAGCCGGTCCGGGCAGCGTCCGGACGCGAGTCCCAGGGCTGCTCCCAGCCACCGTGACCACGGCGGGTGGGCGCTTTCCTGACGGGCTGACCATGGGATCAGGCGCTTCCGGCGGACGCCGGTGCTGTGCGCGGGTGGGACGCCCCGGCCCGCGAGGGGCGACGGACGGGCGGGGCGGCGGGCCGTCACCGTTCCGGGAAGCCGGTGTGGCGGCCCGGTCAGTGTGCCGGGACGTTGTCGAAGGGGGCCGTGAGCTCCCGCAGCAGGGAGGCCAGGACGCGCCGCTGGGCGGCGGTCAGCTCGCTGAGGATCGCACGCTCCTGCCGGAGCAGCCCGGCGAGCGCCCGGTCGGCGTGGTCCTGGCCGTCCCGGGTGAGCCGCACCAGCACCCCCCGCCGGTCGCTGGGATCGGGCAGCCGCTCGACCAGGCCCTTCTTCGCCAGTCGGTCGATGCGATTGGTCATGGTGCCGGACGTCACCAGGGTCTGGGTGAGTAGCTGCCCGGGTGACAGTTGATAAGGATCGCCGGCCCGGCGCAGCGCCGTGAGCACGTCGAACTCCCAGGGCTCCAGGTTGAGCTCGGCGAAGGCCAGCCTCCGCGCCCGGTCCAGGTGCCGTGCCAGCCGGCTCACCCGGCTGAGCACCTCGAGCGGCTCGACGTCGAGATCGGGGCGTTCGCGACGCCACGCTGCCACCAGTCGATCGACCTCGTCCTCCATGGGGTCCAGTGTAGTAGTTCTGTCGATGTGAAGTCTCTTGATAGCAACCTTCTTGACGTCAAGGTAAAATTCGGAGAGTCTGCGGTCATGGACGCCCCCGACCCTCCCGCGCCGCGCGCCACCTCCTGGGACCCCGGCCAGTACCTGCGCCACGCCGGCCCACGGGCCCGCCCGCTGCACGATCTGCTCGCCCGGGTGCCCGCCCTGCCGCACGCACACCCGCGGATCGCCGACCTCGGCTGCGGGCCGGGCGGCCCCACCACCGTGCCCGCCGCCCGCTGGCCCACCGCCCGCATCACCGGATACGACAACTCCCCGGCCATGCTCGAGGCTGCCCGCGACCACGCCGGACCGACCCCGGGAGGCGGGACGCTGGACTTCGCCCACGCGGACCTCACCGACTGGCGCCCGGACGGCCCGTACGACCTGATCCTCTCCAACGCCGCCCTCCAGTGGGTGCCCGGACACACCGCGTCCTTCCCGGCCTGGACCGAAAGCCTGCACCCCGGCGGGGTGTTCGCCTTCCAGGTGCCGGGAAACTTCACCGCCCCCAGCCACCTGCTGCTGCGCGAACAGGTCCACAGCCCGCGCTGGCGTGCCCGGCTGGGCGACGTGCTCCGCAACGAGGAGCCCGTCCAGGCACCCGCCGACTACCTCGGCCTGCTCACCTCGCTCGGCTGCGCCGCCGATGTGTGGGAGACCACCTACCTCCACCTGCTCGCCGGCCCCGACCCGGTCCTGGACTGGACGAAAGGCACCGCGCTGCGCCCGGTGCTCACCCGGCTGGCGGACGACCCCGAGGCCCGGGACGCCTTCCTCGCCGAGTACCGGGGCCGGCTCCGCGCCGCCTACCCGCCGGGACCGCACGGCACCGTCTTCCCGTTCCGCCGCATCTTCGCCGTGGCGCAGAAGCTCCCCGCCCCCTCCTGAACCGCGGGAGGAGAGGCGGGGACCGGGCGGCGGCGTGCCGGGGGACAGCCGTCAGCTGCGGCGGTTGCCCACCAGGCGGGGGTGATGCTCCATGCCCTCCAGGCCGCGCCACGCCAGATTCACCAGGTGGGCGGCGACCTCCGCCTTCTTCGGCTTGCGGACGTTCAGCCACCACTGGCCCGTCAGCGCCACCATGCCCACCAGGGCATGGGCGTACATCGGCGCCAGCTTGGGATCGAACCCGCGGGCCTTGAACTTGTGCCCGAGGATGTCCTCGACCTGCGTCGCGATGTCACCGATCAACGACGCGAACGTTCCCGTCGACTGGGACACCGGGGAGTCCCGGACCAGGATGTGAAAACCGTCGGTGTGCTTCTCGATGTAGTCCAGCAGCGCGAACGCCGCCTGTTCCAGCAGCTCCCGCGGATGCCCGGCGGTCAGCGCGCTCGTCACCATGTTCAGCAGCCGGCTCATCTCCCGGTCGACCACGACCGCGTAGAGCCCTTCCTTGCCGCCGAAGTGCTCATAGACCACCGGCTTGGACACCCCGGCCTTCGAGGCGATCTCCTCCACCGACGTGCCCTCGAAGCCGCGCTCGGCGAAGAGCGTGCGGCCGATTTCCAGCAGTTGCTCCCGGCGCTCGGTGCCGGTCATCCGGCGGCGGCCCCGGCGCGCGGGGCGGGCCGCCTTCTGTGTGCTGCTGTCCTCGGTTGCCACGGTTTCCACTATGACGCCTCGACAGCGGCAGCGTCACTCCGGTTCTGATCCGGGGCGCTGCGACGGGCGTCGAGCCGCGACTGCTTGGGCCAGCGCACGTCGTACGCCCAGCCGGCCTTCTCGAACCAGCGGATCAGCCGGGCACTGGAGTCCACCTGCCCGCGGTCCACCCCGTGCCGGGCACAGGTCGGATCCGCGTGATGCAGGTTGTGCCACGACTCACCGCACGACAGCACCGCCAGCCACCACACATTGCCGGAGCGGTCCCGGGACTTGAACGGCCGCTTGCCCGTCGCGTGACAGATCGAGTTGATCGACCAGGTCACGTGGTGCAGCAGCGCCACCCGTACCAGCGAACCCCAGAAGAAGGCGGTCAGCGCACCCTGCCAGGACATGGTGACGAGCCCGCCGATCAGCGGCGGCAGCGCCAGCGAGACGAGGGCCCACAGCAGGAAGTGGCGGGAGATCCGCCGGACGTCCCGGTCCTGGATCAGGTCGGGCGCGTACTTCTCCTGCGAGGTCTGCTCGCGGTCGAACATCCAGCCCAGGTGAGCCCACCACAGGCCCTTCATGAGGGCCGGCACGGTCTCCCCGTACCGCCACGGCGAATGCGGGTCACCCTCCGCGTCGGAGTGCCGGTGGTGCTTGCGGTGATCGGCCACCCACCGCACCACCGGCCCCTCGACCGCCATCGACCCCATGATCGCCAGGGCGATCCGGAGCGGCCGCTTGGCCTTGAACGCGCCGTGCGTGAAGTACCGGTGGAAGCCGACCGTGATGCCGTGGCAGCCGAGGAAGTAGAAGCCGGCCAGCAGCCCCAGGTCCAGCCAGCTCACCCACCCTCCCCAGGCCAGCGGCACGGCCGCCAGCACCGCGAGGAAGGGCACGACGATGAAGAGGAGCAGGGTGATCTGCTCCAGGGAACGCTTTTCCTCGCCGCCGAGAGTGGCGCGGGAACTGTCGTCCGACGGCGGAGAAGTCGCGGCCGTCTGCGGGGGAACGAGATCAGGACTGATGGTCATGGGATACCTCAATGGGGCCGGAGTGGGGCGAAAGCACCACCCGTGCAACCGTAACCTACGGCGCCGTAAGTATGGGCAGGGCCGGAATGCGGCACAAGACCTCGGGCGCCCCGGCAGCCAGGACGTGACCGCCTCGTTGTCCGAGTGCATATCCTGGTGCCGCCGGACAGCGCGGTCCGTGACCTGCCGTATCAAGAGCTGCGAGGAGCCGCACCCGTGAGCAGTGCCGACAAGCCACCTGTCCAGGCAGACCCGGGGAGCCCACCCGTACCGGAGAGCTCGGGGGACACCCCGGAGAGCACGACCGCCCTGCGTGCCGACATCCGGCGCCTCGGCGACCTGCTCGGCGAGACCCTGGTCCGCCAGGACGGCCCCGAACTGCTGGACCTCGTCGAGCGGGTCCGCAGGCTGACCCGCACCGACGGCGAGGCCGCCGCAGAGCTGCTGGGCGACACCGACCTGGAGACCGCGGCCAAGCTGGTGCGCGCCTTCTCGACCTACTTCCACCTGGCCAACGTCACCGAACAGGTCCACCGGGGCCGGGAGCTGCGCGCCCGGCGCGCGGCCGAAGGCGGGCTGCTCACCCGCACCGCCGATCTGCTCAAGGACGCCGACCCCGCGCACCTGCGGCAGACCGCAGCCAACCTCGGGGTGCGGCCGGTGTTCACCGCACACCCCACCGAGGCCGCCCGCCGCTCCGTCCTCACCAAGATCCGCAAGATCGCCGAGCTGCTCGACCGCACCGAGGCCGAGCCCGGCGGCGACCGCCGGCGCACCGACCTCCGGCTCGCCGAGAACATCGATCTCATCTGGCAGACCGACGAGCTCCGCGTCGTCCGTCCCGAGCCCGCCGACGAGGCCCGCAACGCCGTCTACTACCTGGACGAGCTGCACCGCGGTGCCGTCGGGGACGTGCTGGAGGACCTGGCCGCCGAGCTCGAACGGGCCGGTGCCCCGCTGCCGGCCGGCAGCCGCCCGCTGACCTTCGGCACCTGGATCGGCGGGGACCGGGACGGCAACCCCAACGTCACCCCGGCCGTCACCTGGGAGGTGCTGCTGCTCCAGCACGAGCACGGCATCAACGACGCCCTGGAACACATCGACGAGCTGCGCGGCGCGCTCTCCAGCTCCATCAGGAACAGCGGCGCCACCCAGGAGCTCCTCGACTCCCTCCAGCGGGACCTGGAGCTGCTGCCCGAGATCAGCCCGCGCTACAAGCGTCTCAACGCCGAAGAGCCCTACCGGCTGAAGGTCACCTGCATCCGGCAGAAGCTGCTCAACACCCGTGACCGGCTGGGCAGTGACAACCCGCACCAGCCCGGCCGGGACTACCTCGGCACCGGCCAGCTCCTCGACGACTTGATGCTGGTGCAGTCCTCCTTGCGCGAGCACCGCGGCGAACTGATCGCCGACGGGCACCTGGAGCGCCTGATCCGGACCCTGGCCGCCTTCGGCCTGCAGCTCGCCACCATGGACGTCCGGGAGCACGCCGACGCGCACCACTACGCGCTCGGGCAGCTCTTCGACCGGCTCGGTGAGGAGTCCTGGCGGTATGCGGACATGCCGCGGGACTACCGCACCCGGCTGCTGGCGAAGGAGCTCCGCTCCCGCCGTCCGCTCGCCCCGGCCCCCGCGCCGCTGGACGAGGCGGGGGCCAAGACCCTCGGCGTCTTCGAGACCGTCCGCAGGGCCCTGGACACCTTCGGCCCCTCCGTCATCGAGTCGTACATCATCTCCATGTGCCAGGGCGCCGACGACGTTCTCGCCGTCGCCGTGCTCGCCCGGGAGGCAGGCCTCGTCGACCTGCACGCCGGCTGGGCCCGCATCGGCATCGTCCCGCTGCTGGAGACCACCGACGAGCTGAAGATCGCCGACGAACTGCTCGACGCGATGCTCTCCGACCCCTCCTACCGGCGGCTGGTCTCGCTGCGCGGTGATCTCCAGGAGGTCATGCTCGGCTACAGCGACTCGTCCAAGTTCGGCGGCATCACCACCTCCCAGTGGGAGATCCACCGGGCGCAGCGGCGCCTGCGTGACGTCGCCCACCGCCACGGTGTGCGGCTGCGCCTCTTCCACGGCCGCGGCGGCACCGTCGGCCGCGGCGGCGGCCCCACCCACACCGCGATCCTCGCCCAGCCCTGGGGCACGCTGGAGGGTGAGATCAAGGTGACCGAGCAGGGCGAGGTGATCTCGGACAAGTACCTGGTGCCGTCGCTGGCCCGCGAGAACCTCGAGCTGACCGTGGCCGCCACCCTGCAGGCCTCCGCGCTGCACACCGCGCCCCGGCAGTCGGGCGAGGCCCTGGCCCGCTGGGACTCCGCGATGGACACGGTCTCGGATGCCGCTCACGACGCGTACCGGCGGCTGGTCGAGGACCCGGACCTGCCGGCCTACTTCTTCGCCTCCACGCCCGTGGACCAGCTTGCGGAACTCCACCTGGGTTCCCGTCCCTCCCGCCGTCCGGACACCGGCGCCGGCCTGGACGGGCTGCGTGCCATCCCCTGGGTCTTCGGCTGGACCCAGTCCCGGCAGATCGTCCCCGGCTGGTTCGGGGTCGGCTCCGGGCTGAAGGCGGCGCGCGACGCCGGTCTCGACGGCGTCCTCGAAGAAGCCTTCGAACACTGGCACTTCTTCCGGAACTTCCTCTCCAACGTGGAGATGACCCTCGCCAAGACGGACCTGCGGATCGCCCAGCACTACGTGGACACCCTCGTTCCGCTGGAGCTGCGGCACGTCTTCGAGACCATCCGCGCCGAGCACGAGCTGACGGTCGCCGAAGTACTGCGCATCACCGGCGAGGAGAAGCTGCTGGACGCCAACCCGGCACTCCGGCAGACCCTGCAGATCCGGGACGCCTACCTGGACCCGATCTCCTACCTCCAGGTCGCCCTCCTGGACCGCCAGCGTCAGGCCAGGGACCGCGGTGAGGACCCCGGCCAGCTCCTGTCCCGCGCCCTGCTGCTGACGGTCAACGGTGTGGCCGCCGGCCTGCGCAACACCGGCTGACACCGCCGTCCGCCCGACGCGCCCGGCCCGGCCCGGCCCCCGGCCCTCGGGGCCGGGCCGGGCGCGTCCCTTACGGAACCCCGGGGGAAACCGCTTACTGTCCGGTCGTCCGGATCCCGTCGCCGAGTTGACCCGCCCCGCCCGCCCCGGCCGGACTTCCGTGCACGTCAGCGGCGCAGGGAGATTCCGCAGTCCTCGGTCCGGCGGACGTATTCCCCCTCCGGTCCGGACCTGGGGACCGTTTTTCGGCCACCCTTTTCCTACCGGGCAGTCACTCTTTACCCGTCCGGCGCGCGGCCTTTACGCTGGGAGCGCTCCCACTCCACCCCCACAGGACATCAGGAAACCGGTTCTCTCAGTGCACAACCTGTACTGTGCCGGTTGCTTCGCACCTGATCGGGCGCATTTCCAGCTCCCTCGCACCCCCTGTGCGGATAACGCGGTCCTTTCCGGATGAAGCCGGTTTCGGCTGCGCAGCCACGGGCGGGAAGGTGCGGGCACAGTATCCCTCGCCGGCTGAGCCGTTGATCCGAGCGATCCTGCAAGAGCCCCTTCCCGCGGGCAGTGTGCCGCGAGTCGGGTCAGTTCTGCGCACACACCATTTCTCTGAGGCCTGTTCCAGCAGGTCACCCCACCCCTCGACAGGGGGAGCAGCACCGGGGTTTCTCCGTGCTGCCGCCCTCCGGTCACCGATTGGAGAAACATGTACGGAGCTCTCGCCGCGGGCGGAGCGGTCGCGGTGTTATTCGCCTCGGCTCTCGCGCCCACTCAGAATGCCCAGCCGGTCTCTGATGTGCCCACCGAGAAAATCCGGGTCGGCATCGAGACGATCAACGGTTCGGGATGCCCGGACGGGACGGCCGCGGTGGCGGTCTCGCCCGACAACACCGCCTTCACCGTCACCTACAGCGACTACCTCGCCCAGGTCGGCGTGGGTGCCGTACCGACGGACTCCCGCAAGAACTGCCAGCTCAGCCTGCGTGTGCAGATTCCCGGTGGCTTCACCTACGCGATCGCCAGCGTCGACTACCGCGGGTACGCCCACCTCCAGGACGGGGCGACCGCTCTGCAGAGAGCGAGCTACTACCACCAGGGTGAGTCCGACACGGTGGCCTCGACCACCGAGTTCGCCGGCCCGCTGAGCGACAACTGGCAGGCCACCGATTCCACGGAGGTCGCGGAGCTCAACTGGGCGCCCTGCGGTGTCGAGCGGAACTTCAACGTCAACACCGAACTGCGGGTCAGCGTCGGCAGTTCCGACCGCAATTCCACCAGCTTCATGACCATGGACTCCACGGACGGCGCGGTCAGCACCGTGTACCACGTCGCCTGGAAGGAATGCGACTCCTGAGCGGAGTCACCTTCACCGCGGGTGGTTTCCGGTGCTCCTGCCGGACCGGAATGCGCCCGTGACACGGCGATGGCCGTGCCCACAGGTGTCCGGACCGGCGTCCTTTGATCCCCGGCCCCGGCTGCACAGCTGAGCCGGGGATCCACCTTTCCCACCCGGACCCCGGCGCCATGCCTCCCGGACAATTCTCCCGGTCCATGGCGTTCCCGACGCTTGCGATCCGACCGGCCGAAGGGAAAGTCCGGCCTGCCCGAATTCGCTCAGTGCGGGCCACGCCCGGGTTGTGCCAGTGGAACAGCATCCAGTCGTGCCCCCGGACGGCCCGCGTACAAAGACCATCGATTGGAGAACAATGTACGGTGCTCTTGCCGTGGGAGGTGCACTGGCGGCGTTATTCGCGTCGACGATGCCCAACCAACTCGCCAATCCTCCCTACTTCCTGGACGCCCCGGAAGACCAGATGGTGATCGAGCTGATCACCGTCAACGGTTCGGGATGCCCGGACGGGACGGCCGCGGTGGCCGTCTCCGCCGACAACACCGCCTTCACCGTGACCTACAGCGAGTACCTCGCGCAGGTGGGCGTGGGAGCCCGGCCCACCGACTTCCGGAAGAACTGCCAGCTCAACCTCGCCGTGCGGGTGCCGCAGGGCTTCACCTACGCCGTGGTCGGCGTCGACTACCGCGGATACGCCTACCTGGAGGACGGTGCCACTGCCACTCAGCAGGCCAACTACTACTTCCAGGGCTCCCCGCAGACCGCGGCGTCCGTCCACGCCTTCGAGGGCCCCTACGACGACAACTGGCAAGCCACCGACTCGGTGGAGGCCGGCTCCGTGGCCTGGGCGCCCTGTGGTGAACTGCGCAACTTCAACATCAACACCGAGCTGCGGGTGAACGCCGGCACCTCCGACCCGACGGAGACCACCAGCTTCATGGCGATGGACTCCACGGACGGTGACGTCAAGACCACCTACCAGCTCGCCTGGAAGGAGTGCCCGGACCAGGACGAGCCGCCGGAGGTGACGGTGCGCTGACGCTTCCTCCCTGACCCCGGGCGGCAGCGGCCACGGCCGTTCCACGGCCTCCCGAGAACAGCGTCCGCCGGTCAGCCGGAAGGCGCATGCCCGATGCGGCGATGACTGACGGGCGCCGGTACCGGCCACCGGGTCGCAGACCGCGGCTCAGCTCGGTGGCCGGTCACCTCGCCCGCCGTCCTCGCCGCTTCGTTCCGGCCGGCCGGCTGGCCCTCGCGCCCTCGCCGGACGCCGCGCGCTCGCCGGACGCTGCGCGCTCGCCGTGCGTCCACCGCACGCCGCCGGAGCGGAGCCGCTACGCGACGTTCTCCCGGCGGGCCACCCACACCAGCCTGACGGCACCGCCGGTGAGGCGGGCCATCCACCACGTCGCCCGGTCCGCCGACCGGAGGCTCATCCGCCGGCGCCCGTCCACGCAGGTCAGCTGAGCCGTTCCGTCCTCGTGCTCCCACCCCCACGCGACCACCCGCGCATCCCACTCACCCTCCTCGGTGGTGAACTCCTCCACGACGGCGAACGTCTTGGGCGCCGTGTCGTTGACCAGTCCGTGCACCTCCTCCTCGAATCCCTCGGGGGTGGGGGGAGGTGAGCCTTGTGAAGATACGGCGGTCATGAGACCTCCTGATGACGCGGGGTGCGGAATGTTGCCGGGAGAAGCTTGGCATGAAGTTTCATGTGGATGTGCAAATAGTTCATGTGCTTCACTCGTGTGGGGGAGCCTGGCTCGCGACTTCGAAGGAGTGTGCTGATGGCAGTAAGAGGTGCCCCTTCGGCACGCCGCGTCCGGCTCGGAACAGAGCTGCGCAAACTCCGCGAGCGGGCGGGGATGAGCGTCACGGAGGCTGCTCGAATGCTCGGCACTGTCCAGGCTCAGATCAGCAATATGGAGTCGAGCAGGTACGGGGTGAGCGCCGAGCGGGTGCGCACCCTCGCCCGCAACTACTCCTGCACCGACCAGCGACTCATTGAGGCACTGGTGGAGATGGCCACTGAAGGAAAGACCGGCTGGTGGGATCAGTACCGCGAGATCCTCCCCTCGGGTCTGCTCGACCTGGCAGAACTCGAGTATCACGCGGTTCACTTGCGATCGGCCTACACAGCGCATGTGCCGGGACTTCTGCAAACCGCCGAACACGCCCGCGAAGTGTTTCGCCAGGTGGTGCCCCCGCTGAGTCCTCCGGAGGTGGAACACCGGGTGTCCCACCGGGTCAAGAGGCAGGAAGTGTTGTACCGGAGTCCACCCACGCCCTACGACTCGATCGTCCACGAAGCTGCTCTGCGGGTGCAATGGGGCGGCGCCCAGGGCATGCGCAGGCAACTGCAGCATCTACTGGAGATGAGCGGTCACGAGCACGTGACCGTGCGGGTGATCCCCTTCAGCGCGGGAGCGTACCCGGGTTCCGGTCAGTCGGTCTGCTACGCGCGCGGACCTGTCCCCGAGCTCGACACGGTCCAGCTCGATCAGTCACACGGTCCGGTGTTCCTGCACGCCAGGGCTCAACTTGATAAGTACCGTATGCTTTTTGAGCACATGGAAGCGGCAGCTCTCGCGCCTGAAAAGTCTCGGGACTTCATCCGCCGCCTCCTCCGTGAAGAGTGAAAGGGCGTCCATGTTCACTCACGTGTGGCAGCAATCCTCCTACTGCGGTGAGGGAAACGCCTGCCTCCAGGCTGCCGCCACGGCGGCCGAGGGGGGAGTGCGGTTGCGGGAGAGTGCGGAGCCGGAGGTGGTGCTCCTCAGCACGTCGGCCCGGCTCCGGGCGTTGCTCGCCGCCGTGAAGGACGGCTGTTGCCCGTGAGGGCCGGGCAGCGGATCAGCTCCACGGGCCGGTGACAGGGGCCGCAACGGTGGTTAGCGTGGCAGGTATGACAGCGCACGCGTTCTCGTCCTACGAGGAGTTCTGGCCGTACTACGTGGCCATGCACTCCAAGCCCGCCACCCGCTGGGTGCACTGCGCCGGAACGCTGACCGGGCTTGCCCTGTCCGCCTACGGGGTCCTCAGCGGTCGCCGGAGGCTGCTTCCCGCGCTGCCGCTCGTCGGCTACGCGTCCGCCTGGACGGCGCACTACCTGATCGAGGGCAACAACCCGGCGACCTTCGGCCATCCGGCGTGGTCGCTGCGCGGCGACGCGGAGATGATCCGCATGATGCTCGCCGGGCGCGATGCCGAGCTGTCCGAGATCGCCGGGAAGTGGCTCGCCCAACACCCCGAGGACCGGCCTCGCCGCTAGCTCACGCCCTGGACAACGCGCTCTCCTCGACCCTGCGGGAGGATGAGCGCAGCCTGATCGTCGGCTACTGGCCGGCGCGGAGGGCGGCGGTGGACTCCACAAGGCCGTCTCGCTCCAGGCGACCGAGCACGTCTGCCGTGGTGCCGGGTGGGTATCGCCAGGAGTCGGCAATCTGTTGCACGGCTGCGAAGACACGTTGGCGGTCGAGATCGATCTGGGCGAGAGTGAAGTCATCTGCGGAGACAGCTTCGATGTTCCACGGCGCCAGCGTCTCCTCCGGGAAATCCCTGAGGTTGTTGGTCACGATGAGCTGAGCCCGAGATTTGATCGCGGCAGCGAGGACGTGGTGGTCCTTCACGTCGGGGAGCTGGAGTGCGGACTCCAGGGGTTCGTAGTCCTTGACGAGGCAGTCCCGCACGGCACGCATCATCAACTCGCGCGTGCGGGCCAGCTTCGCCGGATTGAGCTCCGGACGGTTCGCCTGGAGGTTCGTGAAGACCTCGTCAAGGATCCGATCTGTCCATTTCGCTTGCACGAGCCCCGCCTGGGCTATGCGGATGAGCAGATCGCGGAGCGTGCTCGGGTACAGGACGCAGGCGTCATAGATGACAGTGAACGCCACGGGCTCAGATCAGTCCCATCTCCTGGTTGACGGCAGTGAGCTCGTCTGCCGCTTCCCGGCGCTTCCGGTCGTCGTGCCGCTGGTACTCGAGTAGTGACTGTGCCTTGATTCTGCGGTGAGTGCCGACCTTCCGGTAGTCGATTTCGCCGGCCTCCAGAAGCCCGATCAAGAACGGCCGGGACACGTTCAGCATGTCGGCTGCCTGCTGTGTGGTCAGCTCCGCATGCTCGGGAACGATGGAGACGGCGCGACCGGCCGCCATGTGGCTCAGCACCGTCGCCAGAAGTTCCACAGCCTCGCGCGGCAGCTCAAGATCGGCATCACCCTCCTCGATCCGGACGTGGATCCGTTCGGCGTCGGAGGAGCGGGCGAGGGACTTCTTCACAGGTGCCAGGGCCCGCGCCGCAAAATCGGCATTCGCCCCGGGCGGGGGGGTGGGTCGAGCAGTCGAGGCGCTCATGAGGTGACCGTCCCTTCGTGCGCCGGCAAGGTCGTCTCCGCATTCTGTAGATGCATTATCCGCAACAGACGAAATAAGCGCAACAGCGGCTGCTCGTTGCGGCCAGGTCGTACCGCAGCGCACGGCGCGAACCGCCGCGCCATCCTCCATGTTCTGACGCCGGCCGTGAGCAGTGATGAGCTGGGTGAGGTCACCTAGGTGCCCGGGCGCGATGCCGAGCTGTCCGAGATCGCCGGGAAGTGGCTCGCCCAACACCCCGAGGACCGGCCTCGCCATCAGTCCAAGCCAGGGGAGGGCTTCCGGTCGTAGGACAGCACCGCGCAGCCGCTGCCGAAGGTGAGGCAGTCGGTCAGCGTGAACTGGTGCGGGTGGAAGCCGGTCACGAAGGCCGGTATCCCGGACCCCGTGACCACCGGGTACTTCTTGATGACCAGCCGGTCGATCTCCGGCAGCAGCTGTCCGGCCAGCTGCCCGCCGCCGCACAGCCAGATGCCCAGCGGGCTGTCCTCCTGCTTCAGCTCCCGCACCTTCGCGAGCGGGTCACCGGCCACGATCTCGACCGCCGGGTCGGGCTGCTCCGTCAGGCTGCGGGAGAACACGTACTGCCGCAGATGGGCGTACGGGCTGGTGATGCCGACGTCCAGGGCGGGCTGGTAGGTGCCGCGCCCCATGACGAGGGTGTCGAACCGCTGGTTCTCCGTGTCGTCGATGCCCAGCTGCCGGCGGACATGCGTCGGCAGGACCTCCGGGTGGTGCGCGGTCATGTGCGCGACGTGGTCGTCGGAGACCGGGTAGAAGTCGATCTCACCCTCCGGGCCGGCGATGAAGCCGTCCAGGGAGATCCCGACGTAGTAGGTGAGAGGGCGCATGCGGGTCCTTCCGAGGTGAGAGAGCAGACAACCACCATCCTTGGAGTGCCGCGGCGGTGGTGATCATCGAGCATCTCACCCTGCCTGCCCGCCTCGCATGGTTACCGGCTTCCTGGACCGGCTGTTGCCCAGGCACCTGGTCACCGCCGTCGACCCGGAGGGGCCAGGGCACAGCCCTCGGCGGGTCAAGCCCTTACCCGGCTTTCACTCCTACAGGTGGTGTCTCGGCTCCGCCCGCCCGTTACTGTGAACTCTCAGGCATCATTTCGTCCATGGGAGCAGTCATGACCGCTCAGCCGCAGCACCAGTGGCCGGTGCCGCCGCCGGACGGCTACACCGTGGACGACCTACTGACGTTGCCCGACCTCCCGCCGCACACAGAGCTGATCGACGGGAGCCTGGTCTTCGTGAGCCCGCAGCGGGATTTCCACAGCGTGGTGATGTACATGCTGGAAGCGGGTCTGCGCAGCACCGTCCCCCGGGACCTGCGGGTGCGCCGGGAGATGACGGTCGAGCTGGACCGGCGCAACGCACCCGAGCCCGACGTGCTCGTCGTCCGCGCCGAGGCGGTCACCGGCCGGCGTCAGGTCCGCTACCGCGCCGCTGACGTGGTCCTGGCGGTGGAGGTGGTCTCACCCGACTCCGAGTCGAGGGACCGGGACACCAAGCCGCGCAAGTACGCCGCCGCCGGCATCCCGCACTTCTGGCTGGTGGAGATGGGCGGCCCCGCCGACCACCCCGTGGTCCACGTCTACGAGCTGGACGTGCTCACCCGCCGGTACACCCCCACGGCCATCCACCGTGACCGCCTCAAGCTGAGCGTCCCCTACGGCATGGACATCGACCTCACCACCATCGACGAGCTGTAACACCGCATGGCCTGATCCTGACGAACCATGGCCCTCGGGCCACTCGTTGCGCGGGTGCGCCCACCGCAGGATCGACGGGTGACCCAGACCCTCGCTCCCCGCCCCCGCACGGCTCACCGGATTCACCCCGCCTGGTGGGTGGCCGCCGTCTCCTTCGTCGTCCTCATCGGTGCCGCCGGTTTCCGGGCCACCCCGGGGGTGTTCATCGAGCCGCTGCACGACGAGTTCGGCTGGTCGCGCGGCGGCATCTCGTTCGCCATCTCGGTGAACCTGCTGCTCTACGGCCTGACCGCGCCGTTCGCCGCCGCCCTGATGGACCGTTACGGCATCCGCCGCGTCGTCGCCTGCGCCCTTGTCCTCATCTCCGCGGGCAGCGGCCTCACCGTCTTCATGACCAGCCAGTGGCAACTCGTCCTGTGCTGGGGCTTCCTGGTCGGTCTCGGCGCGGGCTCGATGGCCCTGGCCTTCGCCGCCACTGTGGCCAACCGGTGGTTCGTCGCCCGGCGCGGCCTGGTCACCGGCATCCTCACCGCCGGCGGCGCGGCCGGAAACCTGGTGTTCCTCCCGCTGGTGGCGCTGCTGGTCGAGGGGCCCGGCTGGCGGGCCGCCGCCCTGGCGGTCTCCCTGACCGCGCTGGCCGTCGTCCCCCTGGTCCTGTGGTTCCTGCGCGACCGGCCCGAGGATCTCGGGACGCGGCCCTACGGTGCCGGCGAGGACTACGTCACCCCGCCACCGCCGGCGGTGAACGCCGCCAAGCGAGCACTCAGCTCCCTCGCCGCCGCGGCC
Organism: Streptomyces sp. ACA25; assembly: GCF_028200735.1. Lineage (GTDB taxonomy): Bacteria > Actinomycetota > Actinomycetes > Streptomycetales > Streptomycetaceae > Streptomyces. The sequence goes on along the minus strand of NZ_JAQKPV010000003.1, from coordinate 109,611 downwards.
CGGACCCGGGTCTTCTGGCTGCTCGCCGGCACCTTCGCGATCTGCGGTGCCTCCACCAACGGCCTCATCGGCACCCACTTCGTTCCCGGTGCCCACGATCACGGCATGGCGATACCGGTCGCCGCCTCGCTCCTCGCGCTGATCGGCGTGTTCGATCTGGTCGGCACCGTCTTCTCTGGCTGGCTGACCGACCGGTACGACCCGCGCCTGCTGCTCGCCGTCTACTACGCGCTGCGCGGCCTGTCGCTCCTGCTGCTCCCCATGCTGTTCGCGGAGAGCCTGCAGCCGCCCATGCTGTTCTTCGTGATCTTCTACGGCCTGGACTGGGTGGCCACCGTGCCGCCGACCATCGCCCTCTGCCGGGAGCACTTCGGTGCCGACGGCGCGGTCGTCTTCGGCTGGGTACTCGCCTCCCACCAGCTCGGAGCCGCGCTGGTCGCCTCGGGCGCCGGAGCGATCCGGGACGTCACCGGCTCCTACGACCTCGCGTGGATGTCCGCCGGGGTGCTCTGCGCGCTGGCAGCCCTCATGGTCATGGCAATACGGCGGCCCCGCTCCGAGGAGCAGGGCCGCCGTATTGCCAGTACTACCGTGTGAGTCAGGCCTGCGCGGAGGCGTTCCGGCGACGGAGCGCCAGGTAGCCGCCGGCCGCCAGCAGCACCGCGGCGCCACCGATCAGCGCGCCGGTCGGGGTGCTGGAGCCGGTCTCGGCCAGCTCGGTGTCGTCGCCGCCACCGATGCCGTCGTCGCCCTTGTCACCGTCGGGCGTCTTGCCGTCGGTGCCCTCGTCGCCGCCGGTGGTCTCGTCCCCGGTGGTCGCCTCGTCGCCGGTGGTGGCTTCGTCGCCGGTGGTGCCCTCGTCGCCGCCGGTGGTCTCCTCCCCGGTCGTGCCCTCGTCGCCGCCACCGGTGGTCTCGTCGCCGGTGGTGCCCTCGTCGCCGCCGCCGACGGTCTCCTCCTCGCCCTCACCCGGGCAGGTGTGCGAGAGATTGAAGACGGCCCGGTCCCGGTCGCCGCCCTTCAGCTTCGCCTCGGCGTGCACCAGCACCGCACCGACCTCGGTGCCGATGTACGCGTGCTTGCCGCTCGGCGGGCCGAAGTCCCCGTAACGCAGGACGAAGGTCTCCTCCACGCCGTCCACCTCGAAGGTGGCCGTGAGCTTGTAGAAGTTGGCCTGACCCCTGGTGACGAAGTGCCACCCGTCCTGCCCCGGACCGATGGGCGGGCACTCCTCACCGTTCGCGAACTCAGGATCATCCGCGGTGATCGGCGTCTCCTGGTGCAGGTCAGCCTTGTACCAGCTGGTGGCTGCGGCCGGCGCGGCGGCAGCGGTCAGCATGAGCGCGGCAGTCGCTGAGGCGACAGCGACACTCGAGAGAGTCAAACGCATGGTGCCATCCATATCCAGGGGGACAGAAACGTGTGGGGAGCTGGCTCAGCCTTTAGTTTTCAGCCATTCTTGGCAAGGGCGCGATGTCAGGAAGGTCTGATCTGCGGCTCTTGCTCCACGCGGCCCGTGTAACGATTCCGTATCTCCTCGTTTGGTTGTACTCACCAAAGCAAAATTGTGGACGCCATCATCACAATTCCGACTCCAGCAGTGATCCATGCCGTGCGGAACCACCGCAAACCACCGGCGATCACGATGCCGGCCAGGATCAGCGCACCTGCCAGCGGAAGCGCCCCGTAGAGCGCCCCGCCCAGGCCGGTGCGCACCGCCTCCGTGGTTCCGGGGCGCAATGCGACGCTGAGCGTGTCACCCGCTTCGCGGCCGATGGGCTGCTCCAAAGTGGCCGATTCTTGTGTCTCGCCGCCGTCACTGTCCGGCGTGAAGGAGCCGGTGCACTCCTCCCGGTCACACTCCTGGAGGGACAGCGTGCCCCGTTCGCGGCCGTCGGGCTCCAGCGCGTTCCGCACGTCACCCCACGAGGACCAGCCGCCGGCCGCCACCAGCAGCGCGACCACGGCGAGCAGCAGCACCAGGCGCATCAGCAGCAGCGCGCCGAAGGCGCTTTGCCCGATCCGTCGGCTCCGGCTGGGCTTGGACTGACGGGTGGCAGGCATGCGCAGAGTTTCAGCCACCCATTGCCGCCGGTCAAGCGGATCAGCTGTGGTAGGCGTTCTGGGCGCGTTCCAGACCCTGGGTGATCAGGGTTTCGACGGCGTCGGCCGCGCGGTCGACCAGGAAGTCGAGCTCCTTGCGTTCAGCGCTGGAGAAGTCCTTCAGCACGTAATCCGCCACGTCCATCCGTCCGGGCGGACGCCCCACGCCGAACCGGACCCGGTAGTAGTCCCGCCCCAGGGTGCTGGTGAGGGACTTCAGCCCGTTGTGACCGTTGTCGCCCCCACCGAGCTTCAGCCGGAGGGTGCCGAAGTCGATGTCCAGCTCGTCGTGGATGACGATCAGGCGGGACACCGGAATCTTGTGGTAGCTGCTCAGCGCTCCCACGGGCCCGCCGGAGACATTCATGAAGGACATCGGCTTGGCGAGCACGATCCGGTGGCTTCCGGTGCCCGGGGTGCCGAGGCGTCCCTCGCAGACCAGGGCGCGGGACTTGTGCGCCTTGAACCGGCTGCCCATCCGGGCGGCGAGCAGGTCCGCCACCATGAAGCCGGCGTTGTGCCGGTTGGCGGCGTACTGCGGTCCGGGGTTTCCCAGGCCGGCGATCAGCCAGGGCTGCGCTTCGTCCGTCACGTCCAGTCTCCTCCTCTGTCCTCAGCCTCCTGAGCGTACTGGGCACGGCGACGGGGCCCCGCATCCGCGGGGCCCCGTCGCCGGCTGCGCAGGAATCGGTCCGTCTGCGCGGGAAATTCAGACTGCGGTGGTCTCTTCGGCGTCGGCCTCCGCGCCCGGCTCCTCGGCCTGTGCGGAGAGGACCTGCAGCACCGGCTCTTCGCCGTCGATGGCCAGGGTGGTCCCGTCGGGCAGCGGGACGTCCTTGGCCAGCACCTGGTCGCCGGAGACCAGGCCCTGGATCGAGACGGTGACCGACTCCGGGATGTGCGTGGCCTCGGCCTCGACCGGCAGCGCGTTGATCACGTACTCGAGCAGGTTCTGGCCGATGCCCAGCTCGCCCTCGGTGTGGATCGGCACGTCCACGTTGACCTTCTCGCCCTTCTTGACGACCAGCAGGTCGAGGTGGACGAGGAAGCCGCGGATGGCCTCACGCTGAATGGCCTTGGGGATGACGAGCTCCTTGCGGCCCTCGATGTCCAGGGTGATCAGCACGTTGGACTTCTTGAGCGCCATCATCAGGTCGTAGCCCGGCAGCGTCACGTGCACGGGGTCGGTGCCGTGGCCGTAGATGACGGCGGGGACCTTCTCGGCCTGGCGGATACGGCGCGAGGCGCCCTTGCCGAACTCCTTGCGGACCTCGGCGGTGATCTTGACGTCGGCCATGACTGCACTCCTCGTAGAGCTGCGAACGGGACAGTCACCCGGCCCGATCGGACCTGCTGCGAAGAGCGCGTCGATAACGGAGCGCCGTGGGGCCTCCCTCGCCGAGCAACCCTGCGAGTCTACCGGGAGGCCGGACCCGCACGGAAATCGGTCGACCCGTCCGCCACCGGCCACGGCGCGGCGGCGGACGGGGTGACCCGGCAGCGGCAGCGGTTACGCGTCGCCCTCGAACAGCGAGGTCACCGAACCGTCCTCGAACACCTCACGGACCGCCCGCCCGATGGTCGGAGCCAGCGACAGCACCGTGATCTTGTCGAGGTTCAGCTCATCGGGGGTCGGCAGCGAGTTGGTGAAGATGAACTCGCTCACCCGGGAGTTCTTCAGCCGCTCCGCCGCCGGGTCCGACAGGATCCCGTGGGTGGCCGCCACGATGACGTCCTCCGCGCCGTTCGCGAACAGCGCGTCAGCGGCGGCGCAGATCGTTCCGCCGGTGTCGACCATGTCGTCGACGAGGACGCAGACCCGGCCCCGGACATCACCGACCACCTCGTGCACCGACACCTGGTTGGCCACGTCGGGGTCACGCCGCTTGTGCACGATGGCCAGCGGAGCGCCCAGCTTGTCGCACCAGCGGTCGGCGACGCGTACCCGCCCGGCGTCCGGGGAGACCACCGTGAGTTTGTCGCGGTCCACCCGGCTCCCGATGTACTTGGTGAGCAGCGGCAGCGCGAAGAGGTGGTCCACGGGGCCGTCGAAGTAGCCCTGCACCTGGTCGGCGTGGAGGTCCACACTCAGGATGCGGTCGGCGCCCGCGGTCTTCATGAGGTCGGCCATCAGCCGGGCGGAGATCGGCTCCCGGCCCCGGTGCTTCTTGTCCTGCCGGCCGTAGCCGTAGAACGGGATGATCACGGAGACACTGCGAGCCGAGGCGCGCTTCATCGTGTCGATCATGATCAGCTGTTCCATGATCCACTTGTTGATCGGTGTGGTGTGGCTCTGGATGAGGAAGCAGTCCGCACCGCGCACCGACTCCTGGTAGCGCACGTAGATCTCGCCGTTGGCGAAGTCGTAGGCCGTCGTCGGGACCAGCCCCACGCCCAGCTCGTGTGCGACCTCTTCCGCGAGGGCGGGGAAGGCGCGGCCGGAAAAGAGCATCAGCTTCTTCTCGCCGGTCGTCTTGATCCCGGTCACAGCAAGTCTCCTTGGCAGTCCATAAGTACGGGTGGACGGATCAGCGGGTCCCATTGCTGCGGCGACCCCCGGATGTCACATTCCGGCCACCTGGGAGGGGCACCCCTACGTTACGCCCCGCTGGTCGGAGCCTTGCACCGGTCAGCCGTTCCCGTCCTCTTCCGGCCCTCCTCCGGCCGCCCGCTCGGCGGCCTGCGCGGCGGCGCTGCCGGGACGCTTGCGGGCCACCCAGCCCTCGATGTTCCGCTGCTGGCCACGGGCGACGGCCAGTGAGCCGGGCGGGACGTCCTTGGTGATCACAGAGCCGGCGGCGGTGTAGCAGCCGTCGCCGATGGTGACGGGCGCCACAAACATGTTGTCCGAACCGGTCCGGCAGTGCGAGCCGATCGTGGTGTGGTGCTTGGTCTCCCCGTCGTAGTTGACGAAGACGCTGGCAGCACCGATGTTCGAGTGGTCACCGATCGTGGCGTCCCCCACATAGGTGAGATGCGGCACCTTGGTGCCCTCACCCAGCGTGGCGTTCTTCATCTCGACGTAGGTGCCCGCCTTGGATTTGGCGCCCAGCCGCGTGCCCGGCCGCAGATAGGCGAAGGGTCCCACGGAAGCCTGCGCACCGATCTCGGCGCCGTCCGCGACGGTGTTGCGGACGACCGCGCCCGCACCGACGAGGGTGTCGGTCAGGCGGGTGTGCGGCCCGACCTCGGCGTGCGCGGCGAGGTGGGTGCGTCCCAGCAGTTGCGTGCCGGGGTGGACCAGGGCGTCCGGCTCGAAAGTGACCGACGCGTCCACCCAGGTGGACCCCGGGTCGATGACGGTGACGCCGGCGAGCATCGCCTGCTCCAGCAGCCGTTCGTTCAGGATCCGGCGGGCCTCGGCGAGCTGCACCCGGTTGTTGATGCCGAGGATCTCCCGGTGATCCGCGGCCCGGGAGGCCCCCACCCGGTGTCCCTCTCCACGCAGGATGCTCAGCACGTCCGTGAGGTACTCCTCACCCTGGCTGTTGTCCGTGCGGACCTTGCCCAGCGCCTCCGCCAGCAGCCGGCCGTCGAAGGCGAAGACCCCGGAGTTGATCTCCTGAACGGCACGCTGCACCGCGTCGGCGTCCTTGTGCTCGACGATCTCGGTGACGGCACCGTCCGCGCCCCGCATGATCCGGCCGTATCCGGTGGCGTCCGGCACCTCGGCCGTCAGCACGGTGACGGCGTTGCCGTCGCCGGCGTGCGTGTCCGCCAGCGCCTGGAGCGTCGCGGAGGTCAGCAGCGGCGTGTCACCACAGGTCACCAGCACCGTGCCGGCCAGGTCGGCACCCAGCCCGGTCAGTGCCTCCAGCCCCATCCGCACGGCGTGCCCGGTGCCGTTCTGCTCGTGCTGGACAGCGGTGACGAGATCCGGGTCGAGCGCGGTGAGGTGCGCGGTGACCTGTTCCCGGGCGTGGCCGACGACGACCACGAGGTGCCCGGGGGAGAGCGCGCGGGAGGCGGCGGCCACATGGCCGACCAGGGACCGGCCGCAGATGTCGTGCAGCACCTTCGGGGTGGCCGACTTCATGCGGGTCCCCTCACCCGCTGCGAGAACAACGACGGCTGCGGGGGGAACAGAACTCACGAGATGTGCCCTTCGAGTGCGGGGGGCCGGTCTGGGGTACCAGAAACCCTACCGGCAGGTCCCGCCCCTCCCCGCCTGTCTCCGCCTGCCCGTCCCGGCCCTGCCGCCGCTCGCCGGGCCTGCGGTCGGGCTCACTCCCGGTCGGATTCCGGGCCGGTCGACTGGCTGGGCAGCGTGCGGCCGGTCAGCGCGGACAGGCTGCTGCGTACATGGGCCATGTGCTCCCGGATCTCCTCGGCCCGCTCGGCGTGCTCCCGGACGATGCGCTCGGTCTCCCGCTCCACCTGCTGTTCCCGCACCCGGGCCTGCAGCAGCAGCTCGTGCGCCCGGGCCTCGGTGTCCTCCTCCTGATTCCGGTGGATCTCCTGGGCATCCGCGAGCTTCTGCTCGGCCTCGGCGAGCACGGTGTCCGCGTGGTGTTCCAGCTCGGCGATCCGCTCCTCGGCGGCCGCCTCCCCGCGGGTGATCTCCTCCTCCAGCGACTTGAAGGCGGCGGTCTGCTCCTCGGTCCAGCCGATGTCCACCGACCCGCAGCGCCGTGTCACCTCGGCCAGCGCCTGCTCGGCCTCCGCGCGCTGGGCCCGGGCGTACTCCTGGGCCTCCGTCCGCAGCGCCTCGGCCCTGGCCCGGGCGGCGTCCAGCACGCTGTCCGCGGCGGCCCGGGCCGCCGCGATCCGCCGGTCCGCCTCCAGCCGGGCCGCTTCGCGCAGTTCCCGCACCTCCGCTCCGGCACGTTCCTGGATCTCCTGGGCCACGGCCTCGCCCGCCTCGCGGATCGCCCCTGCCTCGGCCACGGATTCGGTGAGCAGCAACTGGGCCCGGGGCCCCAGCGACTCGAATCTCGCCGGCGGCAGGGAGGCCGCTTCCTTCGACAACTGCTCGGCCTTCTGCGACATCTCCTTGGCCAGCACGGTGAGCCGGGCGAGCCGCTCCAGGGCCCGGTCGCGCTCCTCGCCCAGCGCGGCCAGGTGGGCGTCCGCCTGCTCGGGACGGTAGCCGCGGCCCCGTCGGACCCGCAGAAATCCGTGCGGTGAGGTGGCGGAAGTCATGTGCAGGCTCCTTTGCATGGGCTTATGCGGGCGAATCCGCACGAGTGCGACACTTCGCCCACCAGCATGCAGCAAAAAGCCGCCCGGACCGTGATGACCGGGCGGCCTGTTGCGGAGGAAATGCGTCAACTACAGCAATCCGTCCCACATCTGTTCCAGCAGGACGGACCACCAGCTCTCCGGATCGGCGAGAGCCTGCGGGTCCAGAGACGCCAACTGCGCCTGGAAGTCGGTGGTCCAGCGGCCCGCCTGCTCCTGGTTCAGGCCGTACCGCAGCCGCCACATCCGGCCGAGCAGAGCCATGCAGCGCACGAACTGCGGCAGCGAGGCGTTGACGAACTGCGGCGGCACGACCTGGCCGCCGGGACCTGCTTCCAACGGCACCGCGACGATGCAGGCGGTGCCGTACTGGACGCACAGCTGACGGCCGAAGTCGTTGCCCAGGGCCAGGTACGAGCCGGCATCCGGAGCGGGCTGGATCCCGCGTTCCACCGCCAGCTCCGCCAGGGTGGGCACCGGACGGCCCGGCTGGGCCTGGGCCCAGAAGAACGGCCCGATCTCCAGCGGCACACCCGCCCACACCAGGGTGTGGGCGACGATCTCGGGAACGCCCTGCCGGGACACCGCCTGCTGGTCGTAACGGAACACGCCCTGCGGCCCGTACGCCTGCGCCAGCTCCTGACCGATCACGTCGAGGCCGACGGCCGGGGCCGGCTGCTGCTGCGGCAGCGGCGCCCGCACCGGTGCCGCGCGCGGCGGGCCGTCCGCGAACTGCTCCAGCTCGTCCTGGTGCTCCACCAGGTGCCGGACCCCGGCCTGCCGGCCGGCGAGCTCCTGGCCGTAGGCGGCCGTGTGGGTGATCCGGACCTGCGGCCAGGTCTCGCGGACCATCCGGGCGCAGTAGCCACCCGGCAGCTCGCAGGACTGCAGTTCGGTGTGCAGCTCCAGCACCTGCTGCGGCGGGACCCCCATTCCGTGCAGCTCGTGCAGGAGCTGCCACTCCGGGTGCGGCAGCCCGGGCGCGGACCGGCGGATGAGCCGCTGCTCCGACCCGTCCGGGGCGCGGAAGCGGAGCACCGCCATGTATCCGGAGCCGACCGTCGGCCGGTCCGGCTGCTGCGGGTAGCCGTAGGCGCCCGGGGGCGGGGGAGTGGCTGCGCCGGGCGCAGGTGCGGCCGGTCCCGGCGGGGGCGTCGCGGTGCCCGGGGGTGGCGCGGTCGGCGGCAGGGTGACTCCGGGCTGGGCCAGCATGGTGGCCGCCTGGTGCACGCCGCCGCCCTGCGCGCCCGGCGGAGGCGGCGTCCGCGGACCGGCGGACGGGGACTCGGGCGCCGGTGGGGGCGGCGGGGTGCCGGGGCCCCGGCCCGCGCCGCTTCCCGCTTGCGGCAGCTGCGACTTCAGCTCGCTCGCGGAGACCATCTGGGTCGGCACGTACCCGCTCGCGTCGGAGCCCGAGCCGTCCCGGGCCGGGGAGGGCTTGGCGCCCGGGGCACCGGGGGCGCCCGGCGGGGGCGGCACCGTCGGACCCCGGGAGCCCGGAGCGGACGGGGTGGCGGCCGGTGCGCCGGGTGCCTTCGGCGGGGTGAGGCCGAATGCCTTGGCGGTGTCGGCATCGGCGAGATCCGCGGCTCCGCGCGGCCCGGGGGAACCCGGCGTCACCGACGGGTCGGGAACGGCGGGGTGCACCGCGGTCCTGGGCAGAACACTTCCCTGCGGGAGCAAGGCGGTCCTTGCCTCGGACGACTGTTCGCCCGGTGGCGGGGTGCCCGGCCCGGGCTCCGCCAGGGGCGGTGAGAACACGGTCGCGGGGGGAGCCACCGAGGCATCGTCGGAGGCGCTGTCCGAGGTGTCCGCGGAGTCCCAGGGAGAGCTCTCGGCCGCAGCCGGGGCGACGGGCGGGTCTGCTGCGGCGTCCCGGCCTTCGGGGCCGGTGGTCTGCTGCGCCGGTACCGGCACCGGACCGGACGTCCCGGCTGCGGCGGAGCCGGCCGGTGCGGGTGCGGGCGGGGGAGTGCCGGGGGTGTTGCGGGCGCCGGGCCGGTGATCGGGCACCCCCGCCCGGTCCGCCGCGTCCTGAAGCCACTGCGGAGGGGTCAGCAGGAAGGAGGTGGCTTCCAGATCGACGCGCTGGGCGGGCTCCGAGGCCGGGGCCGCTTGTTGCGGAGAGCCGTACTCCTCCTCGTACTGCCGGATCACTTCACCGACCGGCAGGGCGGGCCACAGAGTGGTGTCGCCACTGTCTCTGGCGATCACGAGCTTCCCGCCGCTCGCCGGGGCGTCCGGCCGGCTCTCCGCCCAGGCGACGAAACCGAGATCGAACTCCCGGACCCGGACCTCCCGGTGCAGCTTGTCGGGGACCGAGCCGTTGACCCAGCGTTCCGCGCGCTCCTGAGCCTGTGCGAACGTCACCATCGCGCGTCACCCTCCCACCGGGACGGAACGGGCGAAGCCGCCGTCCACCATCAGATTGGCCACTGTCTCCAGCTCCGGAGGGTTACCGGCCAGGCGCAGCAGGAATTCGTCGAAGTCACCGCCGCAGGGCAGCAGCAGTTGGGCGACCCGCTCCTCCACCCCGAGGCCGTCCCGGTCGCGTGCGTCGTCGTAGGCGCACAGCCAGACCGTGCCGGAGTTGTCCCCCCGGACCTTCACCGCGAGGATCCCGCCGTGCACGAACGCCACCCCCAGGTAGTCCTTGGTGAGGTGGTCGCGCAGGCACTTGTTGATGTAGACGAGGTCGTTGACCGCGGCTTCCTCGCGGAGGGTGAAGAAGGGCTGGTCGAGGAGGAGACCCAGCTCGGCGTCGAGCGCCACTCCCTTGGGCGCGCAGCCGCCCGCCGCCTTCAGGAAGGAGCGGTAGGCCTCGGGCAGCCGGTACCCCAGCTTCGTTTCCGCGGCCAGCACCCGCTCCTCCTCCACGGCGGCCGAGTGCGGAACGGACAGGTGTACGGGCCTGGTGTCGGCCAGCGGCCGGGTGCCCCGCTTGTTCTGGTCCACCGCGGTCGTGGCCAGGCCGCCGTGGTGCCGCAGCAGCGCCTTGACCTCCACCGGCACCAGTTCCAGCCGGCGGGTGCCGGCCACATGGTGCCAGGTCCAGCCGTGCGGAGTGGCCACCGGTGACAGGTCCGCCCACAGCTCGTGCCCCTCGGCGTGCAGCGCGGCGTTGGCGGACACGTAGTCCGTCAGGCGCAGCTCGTCCACGCCGAAGCCCTCCGGGGGTTCGGCGATCTCCGCGGCGGCCCGGGCATACGGTGCGAAGTCCGGGAAACCGTCGTCGTCCACCCGGATCCCCTGCGGGAAGCGCGCGGCCCGGACCGGGTCCGGGAACTGCACGACCTGCCCGGCATAAGCCCGGTTCGGTGGCGCGGTGCCGAGCCGACCTGTCGTCATGGCGTCTGCCCCCTGCTGTCACTCGCTGTTCCGACACAGCCTATGGGTTCCGCGGTCCGGGGGGCACCGTGTGGCAAGCTGGGCGGCTGCGAGAGAGCAACTCGCCTCGGGGGAGAAAGCGCCACCATGCCTACTGAACCGGATATTTCAGACAGTCCTGTGCCGGGAGACCCCCGGCTCGGCTGGGCCCTGCCCGGCACGCCCGTCCTGCGGCATCGCCGCGACGGCATCCTGCCGACCGTCGCCGCGGCACTGTCACTGCCCGGCAGCGACGGACCCCTCACCGGCACCGCGGCCCGCTCCGGTCCGGACCCCGCACTGCACCCGCTGGTCCAGGCGGTGGTGGACGGCCTCGGCAGCGAGCAGCGCGAGCGGCACGGCACCCGGTGCCCGGAAGCCGCGCTGATCTCACGGCACCTCACCGCGGTCGGCGTCGAGCGCCCCGGCAAGGCCAAGCGTGCGCTGAAGAACGCCCGCGTGACCACCCGGCACATCCGGGAGGAGGGGGACCCGCAGCACGGCGAGTACGCCCCGCACTGTCACTCCTGCACCGCTCTGCTGGCCCACTTCGGCGTCCGCAGTGTCAGCCCCACCTCGGAGGCCACCACGGCGCTGCGGCTGCCCGGCCGCCGCGGCTCCGGGCGCAAGGACCCCGAGCCGGCCGAGGCCGCGGACGCCCTCGTCGGTACCGCGCTGCGGAAAGCGGGCTGGGAGCCCGGCCGGCGGGAGAGCGCGCAGGCCGGGCACTGGGCGGGGGTGCTGCGCAGCCACCTGTCACCGGGAGGGCACCCGCACTTCGTCTTTCCCGCCGCCGAAGCCGCCTGGGAGGAGTTCGGCGGTCTCCAGCTGGATCCGGTGCGCCCCGGCGCGGAGTGCGCCGCGAGCCCGGTCCGTATCGACCCGCTGCGCGGCCTGCACTGGGCCCGCACCCTGGGGGACCTCGCCCGCGCCCTGGACACCGAGCTCAGCCCGCTCGGTGAGACCGGCCACCTCAGCCCGGACGGCAACGGTGTCGGCACGGCCCTGCTCGCCGTCGACCGGGAGGGCCGCTCCTACTGCCTGGACCACACCGGCGACTGGTACCTCGGCCCGGACGTCCGGACCGGTCTCGCCACCCTGCTCACCGGCAGCCGTCCCGTCCGGCTCGTTCCCCCGGAGCTGTCCGCCGGGCCGGCCCCGGAGGCCGGAGCCCGGAACGAGCCGGAGGCGTACGGCACGGCGGGTGCGCCGGCCGGGTCAGTGCCGGGTCAGGCCGGGCCTTCCGCCGCCCGGATCGCGTCCCGGTAGGTACGGGCGGCGGTGCGCAGCGCCGTCTCCGGGTCGATGCCCACCGCCTGGGCCTCCGCGGCCAGCGCGAGCAGACGGTAACCGACCGCGTCCCCGGTCGGCAGCGGCACGTCCAGCCCTGCCGTCCGGACCCGCCCGACGAGCTTCGCCGCCAGTGCCAGGCCCGGCTGTCCCAGCGGCACCCCGTCGGTGACCGAGTCCCGCTGCTTCTCCACCGCCTTGGTGCGCAGCCAGTGCGCCTTGACGTCCTCGGCGGTCTCCGCGGTCTCCTCGCCGAAAACGTGCGGGTGCCGGTGGATCAGCTTGGTGACGAGTGTTCCCGCGACGTCGTCGATGGAGAACGGCTCCTCGGCGTGGTCCTCCGCGATCCGGGCGTGGAAGACGACCTGCAGCAGCACGTCGCCCAGCTCCTCGCGGATCTCCTCCCGGTCCCCGGCCTCGATGGCCTCGACCAGCTCGTAGGCCTCTTCCAGCCCGTACTTGACGAGCTCGGTGTGGGTGCGGGCGGACGTCCACGGGCACTGGGCCCGCAGCCGGTCCATGACGTGCACGAGGTCCAGCAGCCGGGCCCCCGGCAGGTCGTAGGAGCCGGGCAGCAGTTCGAGCGCGGGCATGGTCCGGCGGCCTGACCCGGCGAGCCGGGCCAGCGCGTCGGTCAGCGGCTGCTCACCCTCGGCGGACGCCAGCACCACGACCGTGTTCCCGCCCCGGCACTGCTCCAGCAGTTCCCCGGCCGGGACCCCGTCCCCCTCGGCGCTCTCCACGGTGATACCCGCCTCGCGCAGGTAGGGCAGCTGAGGGTGCCCGGGGTCGCGGCACACCACCCGGCCGGCCGCGCGCAGCACCTCCCACGCGGGCCAGGACAGCAGCCCGGGCGCCACCCGGTGGGTGGTGGTCAGCAGGACGAGCCGACCGGGGCCGGCCGCCCCGGAAGAGTCCTGGGGAGGGGAGGAAGGGGAGGCGGCAGAGGAGAAGACGGTCACCCTTCGAGCGTATCGGGACCCTCGCCGAGGTCGGTCCGCAGCCAGGGGACATCGGCGTCGACCAGCGTCACCTGCTCCGCGTCCCACTCGCCGTACCGGGGGTTCACCTCGACCCCCAGGTCCTCGGCGGTGTCGGTCAGCAGCTGGGCGAGCCGCTCGCCGACCTCCTGCTCGGAGGCACCGTCGACCGTGGCGGCCAGGCCCTGGTACAGCAGGTTGACGCGCAGCACCTCGTCGATCTGCTCCCCGGTGGCGGGCAGCCCTTCGCCCGCCAGGGCCCGCTGCTCGAGCTCCTCCGCCCCGCCGGCGCTCTGCTCGGTCATGGCCCGGGCCTGCTGGACCTCGCGCGGTGTGACCGTCACTCCCTGTTGCTCCGCGGCGTGCTCGACGAGCTGCTCGAAGATCAGGTAGTCGACGGCGAAGCGGGTGATGCCCGCGGAACCCGCGAGGAGCTCCTCGGCGTTCTCCTGGGCGCGCTGAGCGGTCCGGACGGCCTCGACCCGGGCCTGGACCTGCGAGACGGAGATCTCCTGGTCGCCGACCACGGCAGCCGCGCCCGGGTGGGCGTCGGTGGTGCAGCCGGTGAGCAGCGGAGCGGCCACGAGCAGCGCGGCGGCGGAGACGGACAGTGCGGACGATCGGCGCTTCACTGAAATTCTCCCGGCGGTGGAATAGGTGCGACGATCGATCTTAAGCAGCCACGGTAGCTGTGACTACCGCCCCCTCCGCGATTCGGTCACCGGCCCGTGGCCGCGTCACCACGTCACCTCCTCACTGTCAGCCCTGGGCCAGCCGCCGGATCACCGGGGCGACCCGGTGGCGTCCCACCCGGTAGAGCCCGCCCGCGCCCCGCTGCACCATGCGGCGCACCGGCCGCAGATGCGCGGGGGGCCGCACGGCAGCCGGGCGCCCGTCCAGGCCGAGCCCGCGCGGGGCGAGCAGCTGTTCCAGGTAGCTCCCGCCGCGCTCCGGGGTGTAGTAGGGGCGCAGCGGCGGCAGCGGTCCGGCGGCCCGCAGCGCGGCCAGCCGCTCGCGGACCGCGCCGAAGGTGTGGTCCCGGCCCACCCCGTGCAGCGCCGCCCAGCCGGGGTCCGCGGTGGGGACCGTCCCGGCGTCCAGGTCGGCCCAGGAGGCCAGGCAGCCGGACTGGAGGAAGTAGTGGTTGCCGAGCGCTTCGCGGACGCCGTAGTCGCTGAGGATCGCGGTGGGGATTCCGCGGTGCAGGGCCTCCATGGCGGCGGTCGAGCTGACCGTGACCAGCAGATCGGTGCGGTCCAGCACGGACCCCATGTCCCCGTGGACCAGGCGCAGGTTCGGCGCGGGAGCCGGCATCGCGTCGTACAGGGCCTGGTAGGAATGACGTTCGATGTGGGTGACGGCTTCGCCCGGCTGGTTCCGCAGCTTGAGGAGCACCTCGCGGTCCGGGTACCGCCGTGCGTGCCGGTCGAGCCGTTGGAGCAGGCCGGAGCGGGCCGTCTCCCCGGCGGGCACCGTCGGCTGGACGGCGAAGCAGACGGTGAACGGCCGTTCCCGGCCGACCGGGGAGGGGTCGTACCGGGCGCCTCCGAGGAACGGCAGCCCGGCCTCCACCACCGAGTCGGGGTCCGCCCCGATGCCGGCGTAGATGTCCCGGAACCGTTCGGCGTCGAAGGCGCTGTTGGCGATGACCAGGTCGCAGCCCGCGCGCAGCAGCAGGCCGTCGACCATCTTCTCGTAGACCACGCCGTAGTAGCCGCTGACCGTGACCGGCCGGTGCCGCCGGCCACGCCAGGCGATCCCCAGGCTGTGCAGGAGGGAGAGCGTGGTGCCGGCGGCGACCCCGAAGATCAGCACATCGGCGTCCGCGGGCCGGGGGTCGTCCACCAGCTCGTGGCAGTCGATGAACCGGCTGTGGTCCGGCTCGATGCCCACCTCGGCGATCTGCCGCGGCGTGGGTGTGGTCCGGGTGCGCACGAAATACGCGTCGAGCGCGTGGTCCGGTGCCACCCGGCGGGCGACGGACGCCGCCCATTTCCAGCGGCTGTCCGAGTCGGCGAGCACGACGGCACGGGGCCCGGCGCTTCCCATCGTCTGTGTTCCCTTCGCTGGGACCTCGCGTCCCGGGTTGTGCTGGGTGCGGGATGCCTCCCGTGGGTTGCGCGGTCCATGAGTACCTGCCGCGCACGACCGGCGACTTGCCGTGCGGTGAACGGGAGGTGACGCGGTGCGGTTCAGCGCCGCTGGCGGGGCACGGCCGGGGCCGGCCGCGCGGCCCCGGGAGCCCCACCGACGTGCCCGGTGCCGCCGGGCGGGCGGCTCGTCCCGGAGGTCTCCGTGCCGGCCGCGCCGGTGCTGTCCCGGCCACCGGTGTGATCCGTCACGTCCGTGCGGTCCGCCACGTCCGGGCCACCCGGGCGTTCCGGGCGCTCGGGCTGATCCGGGCGGAACAGCCAGGGGAGCCGGGGCTGCACCACCGGCCGGGTCAGCAGGCGCACCGGCGGGAGGGCGAGCAGCGAGGCGATCAGCACCGCCAGCAGGACCAGCGCCGCCTGGGACGGCCACGGCCCCACCCAGTCCGTCCCCCAGGTGTTCAGGTACCAGCGCAGCACCAGGGGGTGCAGCAGGTAGATGTACAGGCCGGCGGCGCCCAGCGAGGTGATGACGGGCAGCCGGCGGCGCGGCACGAGCCGGACGAAGCTGAGTGCGACGACCGCGCCGCCCAGGATCAGACCCGCCCGGATCAGCCAGGCGAACGGCGCCTCCCAGAAGGCGCCCTCGCCGTACGGGTTCCGCATGCCCAGCCAGGACAGCTGCACACTGCCCTTGAGGAACCAGGACGCCGTGCCGCAGACGACGAGCACGCCCATCGCGGCGTACCGGCTCCACGCCGCCCGCAGCAGGTCGGAGAACAGCCCTTGGCCCAGCCGCCAGCCCAGCAGGAAGAACGGCAGGTAGGTCAGGGTGCGGGCGAAGGAGAACGTGACGTCGATCTGCTGGACGTAGCCGGAGGCCAGGGCGACGATCACCGAGGTGGTGAAGGGGTGGCGGAGCCGGTCCAGGTACGGCAGCAGCACCCGCCAGAACATCAGGGACAGCAGAAACCACAGACCCCAGGCAGGGTTGACGGTGAAGAACGTCCACTCGCCCGTTTCGCTCCAGTAGCGCATCTGGAGCGTGTGCAGGAAGCCGATCAGCAGGTACGGCACCATGATCGACTCGATGAGCCGACGGGCCTCCCGGGGGGTGACGGCGGCGGCGCTGCTGAAGTAGCCGGCCACCATCACGAAGACCGGCACCCGCATCGCCCAGGTCGCCACGTAGAGCCAGCGCAGACCGTCGAGATCCTTCAGCTGGTCCATGGCGTGCCCCACGACCACCAGGGTCCCCGAGAAGTACCGGATGTTGTCCCAGTGCGGGTCACGGCTCCTGCGCTGCGCGAAGACTCCCCGACGTCGCCAGGCCCCTGCACCCCGCACTCGGTTCCCCTGCTTCCTCCGGCGGTCCTCACCGCTACCGGCCACTCGCCGCGGAGGCTAGCGGCGTGCCGCGGCGCCCGGATGCACCCCGGCCGGACGGTGCGTGAACAGCGGGAGACCGGCCGGCGACGGCCCCTTCCCGGTGCCCCGGCAGCGCCTCCCCCTACCTCACAGGGCAGTGCGGCGGACCGACCCTTAAGGGATCGTGCGACTTTTCTCCTACCTCAGGCTCGTCCTGCGGCAGGACGAGCGCGTCACTACCGGTCCCTAAGCTCAGAGCAATAAGAATGATGTGAAGACAGAGGAGATAATCGTGGCAACGGCTGTAGCGAATCCGGCTACCGGGGGCGGCGGAGGGCACACTGCCGTGGCCGCACGCGCCGAGGGCATCATCAAGGCTTACGGAGAGAACGAGACCCAGGTGCTCGCGCTCGACGGTGTCAGCGTGGACGTGGCGGAGGGAGCGTTCACCGCCATCATGGGACCGTCGGGGTCCGGGAAGTCCACGCTCATGCACTGCCTGGCGGGCCTGGACACCGTGACCTCGGGGCGCATCTGGGTCGGTGACACCGAGATCACCGGTCTGAAGGACCGCAAGCTGACCAAGCTCCGCCGGGACCGGATCGGCTTCATCTTCCAGGCGTTCAACCTGCTGCCCACGCTGAGCGCCCTGGAGAACATCACCCTGCCGATGGACATCGCCGGGCGGAAGCCGGACCCGGAGTGGCTCGACAAGGTGCTCACCACCGTCGGCCTCGCCGACCGCCTCAAGCACCGGCCGTCGGAGCTGTCCGGCGGCCAGCAGCAGCGCGTCGCCGTCGCCCGCGCCCTCGCCGCCAGGCCCGACATCATCTTCGGGGACGAGCCCACCGGAAACCTCGACTCCCGGGCGGGCGCCGAGGTCCTGGGCTTCCTCCGCAGCTCCGTCGACGACCTGGGCCAGACCATCGTCATGGTCACCCATGACCCGGTCGCCGCCGCCTACGCCGACCGGATCATCTTCCTCGCCGACGGCCGGGTCGTCGACGAGATGACCGACCCCACCGCGGACCGTGTCCTGGACCGCATGCGCGGCTTCGACTCCCGGGGGCGCACCTCATGACCGTGGTGAAGACATCCCTGCGCAACTTCTACGCCCACAAGGGCCGGATGATCCTCTCCGGCACCGCCGTCCTGCTGTCCGTCGCGTTCGTCTGCGGCACCCTCGTCTTCACCGCCACCATGCAGACGACCTTCGACAAGCTGTTCGCCGAGACTGCCTCCGACGTGATCATCGCGCCGGAGGACACGGAGGGGGGCAGCTTCGACAGTGCCAGCATGACCGGCCGCCCCGCCACCCTGCCCGCTTCCGTCGTCGACGAGGTGCGCCAGGTCGACGGGGTGGAGGAGGCCACCGGCGTCGCCATGTCCGAGAGCGTCGTGGTGGTGGACAGCGACAACGAGAGCATCGGCCCCACCACCGGCGCCCCCACCATCGCGCTGAACTGGACGGACATCGAGCTGCGCTCGATGGAGCTCACCGAAGGCAGCCTCCCCGACGGGCCCGGCGAAGTGCTCCTGGACTCCCAGAGCGCCGACAACGCGGACCTGTCCGTCGGTGACGAGCTGCGGCTGATCTCCGTCACCGGCGACCACCCCGCGACCATCAGCGGCATCGTCGAGTTCCAGATCACCAACCCCGGTGCGACCCTCGTCTACTTCGACACCCCGACCGCCCAAGAGGTCCTGCTGGGTGACACCGACGCCTTCACCGAGGTGTACGTCGACGGCACCGGAGCGGTCAGCGAGGAGCAGCTGAAGGAGCGGATCACCGCGCTGCTCGGGGAGGACACCTTCTTCATCCGCACCTCCGAAGAGTACGTCGCGGACAATCAGGACGCGCTCGGTGAGGTGTTCAGCATCATCCAGTACGTGCTCCTCGGCTTCGCCGGGATCGCTCTGCTGGTCGGCATCTTCCTCATCGTGAACACCTTCACCATGCTGGTGGCCCAGCGCACCCGCGAGATCGGCCTGATGCGGGCCATCGGCGCAAGCCGCAAGCAGATCAACCGCTCGGTGCTCGTCGAAGCCCTGCTGCTCGGCGTCGTCGGCTCCCTGCTCGGTTTCGCCGTCGGCCTCGGCATCGCCGTCGGCCTGATGACACTGATGAGCGCCCTGGGGATGAACCTCAGCACGGATGACCTGACCATCGGCTGGTCCGTGCCGGTCATCGGGATCATTCTCGGCGTCACCGTCACGCTCATCGCCGCCTACATCCCGGCCCGCCGGGCCGGCCGGATCACCCCGATGGCGGCCCTGCGCGACGCCGGGACCCCTGGGGACGCGAAGGCCGGGCGGACCCGTAGCCTCGTCGGCGCCCTGCTCACCGTAGCCGGTCTCGCCACCCTGGCCGGTACCGCTGGGGTGGACGAGGCAGCCACCGGAAGCCTGCTCCTTGCGGTCGGTATCCCGCTGAGCCTCATCGGCATGGTGCTCGTCGGCCCGGCCCTGGTCGGCTGGGTGGTGAGCGCCCTCAGTGCGGTGCTGCTGCGCGGTTTCGGCTCGGTCGGACGGCTTGCCGAACGCAACGCCCTGCGCAACCCCCGGCGCACCGGCGCCACAGCCTCCGCGCTGATGATCGGACTCGCCCTCGTCTCGGGACTCTCGGTGGTCGGCTCCTCCATGGTGGCCTCCGCCTCGAAGCAGATCGACGAGTCCATCGGCGCGGACTACGTCATCCAGACCAGCAACTGGATGCCGATCCTGCCGGCCGCCACCGAGGCCATCCGCTCCGCTGACAACCTCCGGCACGTCACCGAGTACCGGGGTATGGACAGCGAACTCACCGCTCCGAACGGGGAGACGTTCTCCCGGAACCTTGGTGCCGTCAATCCGACCTACACCGAGGACGTCGCCAGCACGGTCGAGGAGGGCGACCTCGAACAGGCCCTCGCCCCGGGCGGTCTCGCCCTCGACGCCGGAACGGTCGAGACCTACGGCCTCAGCGTCGGCGACGAACTGGCCGTCGACCTCGACGGCGAGGCCAACCCGGTCCTCGAGCTCCGGGCGGTCCTGTCGCTGGCCGACAGCATGGATGGTGACGCCGCCCTGATGGGCATGGCCACCCTCGAGGAGCACGTGTCCGCGGAGGCCATGCCGCTACCGCTCGTCCTCTTCGTCATGGCCGAGGAGGGCCAGCAGGACGCCGCCCGGGCGTCGCTGGAAGAGGCGCTCGCAGGACACCCGCAGATGGAGGTCCGCGACCAGGCCGATTACAAGGAGATGGTCGAGAACGAGGTCGGGGTGATGCTCAACATGGTTTACGGGCTGCTGGCCCTGGCGATCATTGTGGCCATCCTCGGGGTGGTGAACACCCTGGCTCTCTCCGTCATCGAACGGACCCGGGAAATCGGCTTGATGCGGGCCATCGGCCTGTCCCGCCGCCAGCTGCGCCGGATGATCCGCCTGGAGTCCGTGGTCATCGCCCTGTTCGGTGCCCTGCTCGGCATCGCCCTCGGCCTGGCCTGGGGCGCAGCGGCCCAGCAAATTCTCGCGCTGGAGGGCTTCCGGGTGCTGGAGATCCCGTGGGCCACCATCGTCACGGTGTTCATCGGCGCCGCCCTCGTCGGCCTGCTGGCCGCCTTGATCCCCGCGTTCCGCGCCGGGAGGATGAACATCCTCAAGGCCATCGCGACCGAGTGACGACCGTCCCTCCGCACCACGGACCGCCGCCCGCCCCGCCAGGGGCCGGGCGGCGGTCCGCGTTCCGGGTGACCGTCACCACCCGGCGGACCCCCTCAGGCGTGGTACCAGGCCGGCGTGACCGCCTGTCGATCCCCGGGCGGGCGGTCATCTCCACCGACGGCCCCGGTTGCGGCGCCTTCGGTCTGGTCACCGGCCCCCGTGACGTATAAAGTGATATCACTTTGCTAGATCACGCACGGGGGAGACCATGCCCGCACAGCCCGACACCCACGACACGCAAGACACCACCACCGGCCCGGGCCTCCGGCTCGACGCCCCGGAGATGCCCAAGGCGCCGGTGGCCGAGAAGCCGGCGAACAACATCGGCGGCGGGCTGGGCCTGCTCATCGCCGTGCTCGGGCCGCTGCTCGGCCTCGGACTGCTGCTCGGCGGAGTGGCGGTCGGGTTCGACCCCGGGGACCGGCCCGCCGCCGGGGTGCCGATGATCATCGTCGGCGCGCTGCTGACCGTGACCTCCCTCTTCGCCTGGAACGGCGTGAAGATGGTCGCGCCCGGCGAAGCCAGGGTCATCCAGCTCTTCGGCCGCTACGTCGGCACCCTGCGCACCGACGGGCTGCGCTGGGTCAACCCGCTGACCAGCAGCACCAAGATCTCCACCCGGATCCGCAACCACGAGACGGCTGTCCTGAAGGTCAACGACGCGGGCGGCAGCCCGATCGAGATAGCCGCGGTCATCGTCTGGCAGGTGGAGGACACCGCGCAGGCCACGTTCGCGGTCGATGACTACGAGGAGTTCGTCATCACCCAGACCGAAACCGCGCTGCGTCACATCGCCACCAGCTTCCCCTACGAGTCGGACGGCGATCTGTCCCTGCGGGACAACGCCGAGAGCATCACCGACCAGCTCTCCACCGAGGTCGATGTGCGGGTCGGGGCGGCCGGCGTGAAGGTCGTCGAATCCCGCTTCACCCACCTCGCCTACGCACCGGAGATCGCCGCGTCGATGCTCCAGCGGCAGCAGGCCGGAGCGGTCATCGCGGCCCGCCGGGAGATCGTCGACGGCGCCTGCGGCATGGTGGAGTCGGCCATCGCCCGGATCACCGCCCAGGGCTTCGTCGAGCTGGACGAGGAGCGCAAGGCCGCCATGGTCTCCAACCTGCTGGTCGTCCTCTGCGGGGACCGCGCCCCACAGCCCGTGCTGAACTCGGGGTCCCTTTACCAGTGACCGAGGACCCCGCCCGCCGCGCCGCCCGCCGCAAGCAGGTGCTGCTGCGGCTCGACCCGGCCGTCCACGACGCGCTCGCGCGGTGGGCGTCGGACGAGCTGCGCAGCACGAACGCGCAGATCGACTACGTGCTGCGGCGCGCGCTCGGCGAGGCGGGGAGGCTGCCCCGGGCAGTCCGCCCGCCCGCTCGCCGGGGCCGCCCGCCGCGACGGACGGACGACTCCGGAAACCCGGGGCGAGAGCCGGACGACGACGACCCGGCCTGAGGCCGGCCTGCCTGGCCGCAGCCCGCTGCGGCCAGGCTTTCCCGTTGTTCACCGCTCTCGGCCAAGGAAGCCTCGTGCCCGTCGAGATCGGCGACTGCTCGTGCTCCTACCGCAGGAACAGTCCGGTTCTGGTGGACTTCACCCTGCGCTTCGGGCCCGGCACCACCGTCCTTCTCGGTGCCGAAGGACCGCCCGGCTACCGGCGCCCCGGTCCCGGGTCACTGCCAGCCCCACCAGTGGACGGTGGCGCGCGCCGGGTCGGTGACCTCCGCGGTCACGGTCAGCGTGATGAGGCGGTGCCCGTCCGGCATCTCGTGCGCCTGCAGGGGGCCGGAGGTCACCAGGCGGGCGTGCGCCGGCGGCGGCCGGTCCAGCACCCCGTCCGGGACCGGGCCGGTGCCCGGCGCCGCGTGGAAGAAGGCGACCTCGTACGGCCGGGAGAGACCGTCCAGCCCGTGCGCCTCGCGCAGCCAGCGGTGGAACTCCACCCGGGGCACCGTGAACGTGCCGGCGAACGGGCTGTCCCGGCCGAACACGTCGCGCGCGCAGCGCACGGATTCCGCCGGACCGGGCGGTGCGAAACCGACCCGTTCGTACACCTCCCCGCAGTCCGCCGCCCGCCAGTCCGGCCCGCCACTGTCCAGTACCCGGTACGCCGTCACCCCGGCCCAGCCCAGCCCGGCGAGCACGACCCCGAGAACGACCAGCACCGAGGTGATCGCCACCCGTGCGCTCCGGCTCACAGCCACCCCCTCGACGTCACCGACGCACCCCGCCCGCCGCCGGTTGCACCGCTGCCGACCGCGAGGAGCCCGTACGGCGGGGGCGGCGCCGACCGGGAGGCGCGGGCGGCCGGAGGTCGGCGTACGCTGGAAACACCCCGGCCCGCGCGCGTGTCGGGCCCTTCGCGTTGCCCCACATCCCCGGACGGACGCTCATCTGATGTCACTCACCGGCCTGCTCGACGCCGCCGCGCTGGACCCGGCGCTCGCGGAAACCGTCACCGCCGCCGCCGACGGCAACCGTCACCACATCGACCTGGTGGGCCCGCCCGCCTCCCGGCCGCTGGCCGTGGCCGCGCTGGCCCGCTCCTCCGGACGGACCGTGCTCGCGGTCACCGCCACCGGCCGGGAGGCCGAGGACCTGGCCGCCGCCCTGCGCTCCCTGCTGCCCGAAGCGGGCGTGGTGGACTTCCCGTCCTGGGAGACCCTGCCGCACGAGCGGCTGTCCCCGCGCTCCGACACCGTCGGCCGGCGCCTCGCCGTACTGCGCCGACTGGCCCACCCCCGCGCGGACGACCCCGGCGCCGGGCCGGTGTCCGTCGTCGTCGCACCCATCCGCTCGGTACTCCAGCCGCAGGTCAAAGGGCTGGGCGAGCTGCGGCCGGTGACGCTGCGCACCGGAGAGACGGCCGACCTCGGGCACGTCACCGAGGAACTGGCCGCCGCCGCGTACACCCGGGTGGAGCTGGTGGAGCGGCGCGGCGAGTTCGCCGTGCGCGGCGGCATCCTCGACGTCTTCCCCGCCACCGAGGAGCATCCGCTCCGGATCGAGTTCTGGGGCGACGACATCGAGGAGGTCCGCTACTTCAAGGTCGCCGACCAGCGGTCCCTGGAGGTCGCCGAACACGGACTGTGGGCCCCGCCCTGCCGTGAGCTGCTGCTGACCCCCGACGTCCGCCGGCGCGCCGCCGAGCTGGCCGAGCGCCATCCCGAGCTGGGCGAGATGCTGGACAAGATCGCCGAGGGGATCGCGGTGGAGGGCATGGAGTCGCTCGCCCCCGTGCTCGTGGACGAGATGGAACTGCTCCTCGACGTGCTCCCGGCCGGCAGCATGGCCGTGGTCTGCGACCCGGAACGGGTCCGGACCCGGGCCGCCGACCTGGTGGCCACCAGCCAGGAGTTCCTGGAGGCGTCCTGGGCGGCGACCGCCGGAGGCGGCGAGGCCCCCATCGACGTGGGCGCGGCCTCGTTGCGGGGCATCGCGGAGATCCGTGAGCGGGCCCGTGAGCTGGGCCTGCTGTGGTGGTCGGTCAGCCCCTTCGCCGCCGACGCGGAACCGGACGCGGACACCGTGCGGCTGGGCCTGAAAGCCCCGGAGAGCTACCGGGGGGACACCGCCCGCGCACTCGCCGACACCAAGGGCTGGCTGGCCGACGGCTGGCGCGTCGTCTACCTGACCGAGGCGCACGGCCCCGCCGCCCGCACCGCGGAGGTGCTCGGCGGTGAGGGCATCGCGGCCCGCATGGACAACAGCCTCGACGGCACCCTCACCCCGTCCGTGGTGCACGTGGCCTGCGGCTCCCTGGAACACGGCTTCCTCGCGCCCGGCCTGCGGCTCGCCGTCCTCACCGAGACCGACCTGACCGGCCAGAAGGCCGCCGGCCGGGACGGCACCCGGATGCCCGCCCGGCGCCGCAAGACCCTCGACCCGCTCACCCTGGAGCCCGGCGACTACATCGTCCACGAGCAGCACGGCGTGGGCCGCTACGTGGAGATGGTGCAGCGCACCGTGCAGGGCGCGACCCGCGAGTACCTGCTCGTCGAATACGCCCCCGCCAAGCGCGGCCAGCCCGGCGACCGGCTGTTCGTCCCGACCGACCAGCTGGAGCAGGTGACCAAGTACGTCGGCGGTGAGGCACCCTCGCTGCACCGGCTGGGCGGCGCCGACTGGACCAAGACCAAGGCCCGGGCGAAGAAGGCGGTCAAGGAGATCGCCGCCGACCTGATCAAGCTCTACTCGGCGCGGATGGCCGCGCCCGGCCACACGTTCGGGCCGGACACCCCGTGGCAGCGGGAGCTGGAGGACGCCTTCCCCTACGTGGAGACCCCCGACCAGCTCAGCACCATCGCCGAGGTCAAGGAGGACATGGAGAAGTCCGTCCCGATGGACCGGCTGATCTGCGGGGACGTCGGCTACGGCAAGACCGAGATCGCGGTCCGCGCCGCCTTCAAAGCCGTGCAGGACGGCAAGCAGGTCGCGGTGCTGGTGCCCACCACCCTGCTGGTGCAGCAGCACTTCGGCACCTTCACGGAGCGCTACGCACAGTTCCCGGTCCGGGTGCGGGCGCTGTCCCGCTTCCAGTCCGAAAGCGACTCCAAGGCCACCCTGGAAGGGCTGCGCGACGGGAGCGTGGACCTGGTCATCGGCACCCACCGGCTGTTCTCCGCGGAGACGCAGTTCAAGAACCTGGGCCTGGTCGTCGTCGACGAGGAGCAGCGCTTCGGCGTCGAGCACAAGGAGCAGCTGAAGAAGCTGCGGGCCAATGTGGACGTGCTGACGATGTCGGCGACCCCGATCCCGCGGACCCTGGAGATGGCGGTCACCGGCATCCGGGAGATGTCGACGATCACCACCCCGCCGGAGGAGCGGCACCCGGTGCTCACCTTCGTCGGCCCTTACGACGAGCGGCAGATCGGGGCGGCGGTCCGCCGCGAGCTGCTGCGCGAGGGTCAGGTCTTCTACATCCACAACCGGGTGGAGTCGATCGACCGGGCCGCCGCCCGGCTGCGCGGCATCGTGCCGGAGGCGCGGATCGCGATCGCGCACGGCCAGATGGGGGAGGCGGCGCTGGAGCGGGTCGTCGTCGACTTCTGGGAGAAGAAGTTCGACGTGCTGGTGTCGACCACGATTGTGGAGTCCGGCATCGACATCTCCAACGCCAACACCCTGATCGTGGAGCGGGGCGACAACTTCGGGCTCTCGCAGCTGCATCAGCTCCGCGGGCGGGTCGGACGGGGCCGGGACCGCGGCTACGCCTACTTCCTGTACCCGCCGGAGCGCCCGCTGACGGAGACCGCGCACGAGCGGCTGGCCACCATCGCGCAGCACACCGAGATGGGGGCGGGTATGTACGTGGCGATGAAGGACCTGGAGATCCGCGGGGCGGGAAACCTGCTCGGCGGTGAGCAGTCCGGGCACATCGCCGGGGTCGGCTTCGACCTGTACGTCCGGATGGTCGGTGAGGCGGTCGCGGACTTCCGGTCCTCGATGGAGCCGGGGGAGCCGGAGGAGTCGCTTCTCGAGGTGAAGATCGAGCTGCCGGTGGACGCCCACGTGCCGCACGACTACGCACCGGGGGAGCGGCTGCGACTGCAGGCCTACCGGTCGATCGCCGCGGCGAGCACCGAGGAGGACATCCGGGCGGTCCGCGAGGAGCTGACCGACCGCTACGGTCCGCTGCCCGAGCCGGTGGAGAACCTGCTGCTGGTCGCGGGGCTGCGGATGCTGGCGCGGTCGTGCGGGGTCGGTGACATCACCTTGCAGGGCAACAAGATCCGGTTCTCGCCGGTGGAGCTGCGGGAGTCGCAGGAGCTGCGCCTGAAGCGGGTCTACCCGGGCTCCGTGATCCGGGCGAACACCGGGCAGGTGCTGGTGCCCCGGCCCACCACGGCCCGGGTCGGCGGCAAGCCGCTGGTGGGCCGCGACCTGCTGTCCTGGACCGGGGAGTTCCTCACCACGATCCCCGGCTCCTGACCCGCGCCCGGGGCCGGTCCGGCTGCCGGCCGGGCCGGCAGGCGGCGCACCGGAGGGGCCGGCGGAATGACCGGCCCCTCCGGTGCGCACGGGTGGTCGGCGGAGCGCCCGTCTCCGCCGACCAGCCGGTGGGCCGGAACGGACCGCTCAGAACGAGAAGTCCCAGAAGGCGGGTTTGGCGTCCCAGTCCAGGCCGGGCTCGATTTCCAGGCTGAGGGAGCCCGCGTCGGCCGGCACGTCGAAGGCGATGGTGGTGGTCGCCTTCTGTCCCGGCCGCACGGTGCCGAGCATGTCGGCGCCGATGCCGCTCGCGCTGTCGTGGATCTGCTCGGCGCTCACCCCGTCGTCCCCGGCCCGGGCCGTGAAGATCAGCCAGTCGGCGTCGACGTCCTCGTTCCCGGTGTTCTCGATGGTGACGCCGAAGGTGTAGGAGTCATTGCCCTCGGTGTGTCCGGCCGCCCACTCGTCCGGGGTGAACGCCTCCGGCTCCGACACGGTGACCTTGAGCCCGCTGTCCCAGGCCGCGGTCTCTCCGCCGGCCAGTGTGCGGTCGTCGCCACCGCCTTCGTCGTCACCCTCTTCGCCGCCGTCGTCCGCCCCCTCGTCCGTGGTCTTCTCCTGGGAGCTGCTCCCGTCCTTCTTGGGCTCGTCGGCCTCGCAGGCGGTGAGCCCGCCGATGGCGAGGGCGGCGGTGGCGAGGCCGGCGAGCGCCAGCATCCGCTTGCGGGCGAACCGGCGCGGTACCGGCCGGCCCGCGGTCGCCTCGGTGATCTCTGAGATGGCGGTGGTGTGCTGCTCGGCGGTCATGGCGGTGCTTCCCCTCCCGGAACGACTCCGACCCCCTCCGGGTCGGCGCGTTAACTACAACATAAGCTGTGAACCGAGTCAACAAGTGATCCACGGGGTGTTGGTGCCCTCCCGTGTATCGGTAGGGTCACGGAGACGCGGCGACAGCCCGCCCGCCGTGAGAAGCCCACCGATGCCCGGGAAGTGAGTCCACGTGACGGCACCACAAGCCGAGGTCACCGCCGCGGGCATCGCCCGCCTGGCCGGCGTCGGACGCGCCGCCGTCAGCAACTGGCGCCGCCGCCACCCGCACTTCCCCCGTCCCGTCGGAGGCACCGACAGCAGCCCCACCTTCGCCCTGGCAGAGGTCGAACAATGGCTCCGCGACCACGGCAAACTCATCGAGGTCCCGCTGAACGAGCGCGCCTGGCAACTCCTCGCGGCCGACCCGGCAGGGCCCGCCGAAACCCTCTGCTGCCTCGGTGAACAGCTGCTCCACGGTGACCGGCCGGCCGGGGCCGGCCCCCTGGCCGACGCCGTCGCGGCCCTCGCCGCGGAGAGCAGCCCCGCCGACGCCTTCGCCTTCCTCCTCGAGCGCTATCTGGACACCCACTCCCGGCAGTTCACCCTCACCCCCCGCCCCACCGCGGAACTCATGGCAGCCCTGGCCGGCCCCACCGACTCCGTGCTCGACCCCGCCTGCGGCTCCGGCGCCCTCCTCGCCGCCGCCCGAGGACACGGCGACGCCACCCGGCCCGCCGCACTCCACGGTCAGGACAGCGACCCCGTCCTCGCCCGCCTCTGCGGCCTGCGCCTCGCTCTCCGCGATCCCGCGGACGTCCGGATCCGCACCGGCGACAGCCTCCTCGCCGACGCCTTCCCCGGGGCCGCCGTCGGCACGGTCCTGTGCCACCCGCCCTTCAACGAACGCCACTGGGGCCACGACGAACTCGTCTACGACGACCGCTGGGAATACGGGCTCCCCGCCCGCGCCGAATCCGAACTCGCCTGGGTCCAGCACGCCCTCGCCCGGCTCCGCCCCGGCGGAACCGCCGTGCTCCTCATGCCCCCCGCCGCCGCCTCCCGCCGCACCGGCCGCCGTATCCGCGCCACCCTGCTGCGCCGCGGGGCCCTGCGCGCGGTGCTCGCCCTGCCGGCCGGCGCAGCCCCGCCCCACAGCCTCCCCCTCCACCTCTGGATCCTTGTCAAACCCGGCGGCGCCCCCGCCCCGGAGCCCCGCCTGCTCGTCGTCGACACCGCCACCGCCCACCGGTCCACCGGCGGCAACCCTCTCGACCGGCCCGCGCTCTCCGCGGCCCTCCTCGACGCCTGGAGCGCCTTCACCGGCCCGGGTGAATTCACCGCCCTCACCGGCCTGCGGCGCGCCCTTCCCGTCATGGACCTCCTGGACGACGAGGTGGACCTCGCCCCCGCCCGGCACCTGCCCCCGTCCGCGGACCTCACCGGCGGCGAGGCACTCACCCGCGTCCAGCACGAGCTGCGAGCCACCCTCCGCAGCACCCACGACCTCGCCCCCGAGGTGCCGGGCACGGACACCCCCGCACCCGGACCGCGCTGGTCCAGCCTCACCATCGGCGAACTGGCCCGCACCGGCGCACTCGAACTCCACCAGCCGGGCGGCGGCCCCGAACCCGAACCCCGCCCCGGAGACGTCGTCGTTCCCCTCCTCCCCGGAGACCCGGCCCGGGTCCTCACCGGCGCCGGTCCCGACGGGGCACCGCTCGGCCGACACGTCTGCCTGCTGCGCCCCGACCCGGATTTGCTCGACGCCTGGTTCCTGGCCGGGTTCCTGCGTGGCACCGGAAACACCCGGCAGGCAGGCAGCTACGCCTCCAGCGCCACCCGCATCGACATCCGGCGCCTCAAGGTGCCCCGCCTGCCCCTGGAGGCCCAGCAGCAGTACGGACGGCGCTTCCGGGAACTGGCCGCGTTCGAGGACGCTCTGCGGCAGGCGGCGGAGCTCGGCCACAGACTTGTCCAGGGCGTGGTCGACGGATACACCGAAGGCACCCTGCCACCGGGCTGAACGGCTATCCTCATAGCCGCGCAGCACCGGGCGGTTCCCCGCGGGAAGGGCCGGACAGTTCCAGGCGGAGGGGGAGCCGATGAACGGCCCGGCAGTCAGACGGATCGCCGTGCGGGTGTTCTTCGCCGCCTTCCCCCTCGCTTCCCTCGGGCTCCTCGCCTGGGTGCCCGCCCTGCGCTTCGCGGTCATCCGCCGGCGTGCCGCCGACTGGGCCGTGGCGGTCCTGGCCGGGGTGCTGACCGCGGTCTACATCGCCGTCATGGTGTCCGTCCCGGAGGGCCCGGACGCGGAGATCAGTGACGGCGCCGCGCTGTACGTCCTCGGTTTCCTCCTCGCCACCACCGTGCACGCCGTCCTCGGTGACCGGTTCGTCCGCCCGCACCGGCCGAAAGCGTGGCCCGGCTCCCTCCCGCCCGCCGGATCCGCCTGGACCCCACCGCCCCGCACCAGCCCCTGGCCGTACGGACCGGCACCGTCCCCGACCGCGGAGACCATGGCCTGGAGCCCGCCGCCCGGGAGCGCCGTCCCGTACCCGGCGCCGCCCGCCCACCCCGGTCCGTCGGCACCGGTCCCCACCACCGTGGAGCGTCCCCCGCCGGTCCGGGCTCCGGCACCCCCGCCCGCGCACCCCGCACCTCCGCCCGCCTCGCCCCGCATGCGGCAGGTCGCCGCCGAGCTGGACGAGCTCGACAACCTCCTGCGCGACCAGGACGGCAGACGGTGAGCGCGCCCCGCGTGATCGGCGGCCGCTACGAGCTCGCCGAACCCCTCGGCAAGGGCGGCATGGGAGAGGTGTGGGCCGGGCGCGACACCGCGCTCGGCGGCCGGCGCATCGCCGTCAAGCTGCTGCACGCCGACCGGATGGCCTCCCTGTCCGGGACCACCGACCCCGAAGAGCTGCGCCGCCGCTTCCTCCGGGAGAGCCGGGCCACCGCCCGCATCGACCACCCCGGGCTCGTCGCCGTCCATGACGCCGGACGCGACGGCGATGAGCTCTTCCTCGTCATGCAGCTCATCGAGGGCAGCGACCTCGGGGACCACCTCGCCGAGAACGACCCCTACCCCTGGGCCTGGGCCGTCGCGGTCCTCGCCCAGCTCAGCTCGGCCCTTGTCGCCGTGCACGCGGTCGGGGTCATCCACCGCGACCTGAAGCCCGGCAACGTCATGGTCCGCCCCGACGGCCGGGTCACCGTCCTCGACCTGGGGATCGCCGCCGTCCGCGGTGACCTCGAGGACACCCGGCTCACCCGCACCGGCAGCCTCCTCGGCACACCCGTCTACATGGCCCCCGAACAGGCCCTCGGCGGCCCGCCGGTCGGCCCTGCGGCCGATCTCTACGCACTGGGCACCATCGGCTTCGAGCTGCTCACCGGCCGGCACCCCTACACCGCCCCGAACGCGGCAGGTCTCCTCTACAAGAAGCTCCACGAGGAGCCGGTTCCCCTCCTCCGGCTGCGTCCCGAGGTTCCCGAGCAGCTGGCGGGCCTCGTACACCGGATGATGGCCAGGACCCCGGAAGAACGGCCCGCCGACGCGTACGAGGTGCACGCCGCGCTCATGCCCATGCTCCCCGGCCCGGACCCCCGCTCGGCCCCCGACCGGCCGATGGACCCCACGAGGCCCTTCCGCCACCCGATGGCTCCGTGGCCCGCCCGTCGCCACCCGCATGCACCCGACCTCAGCACACTCGTCGGCCGGGTGAAGGGCCTGCTGGCGGACGGGGAGTACGACCAGGTCGCCGATCTCCTCAGCCGGGCGCTGCCCCTGGCCGTGGCGCAGTACGGCGAAGCATCCACGGTGGTCCGCACCCTGCGCAAGCACTACGCGGCCACCCTGCTGGACACCGGCCGGTACGCCCGCGCGCTCCCTGAAATCCAGCGTCTGGCGCAGGAGTTCACGCGCGAGCGAGGGCCGTACGACTCGGTGGTGGCCCAGCTGTGGGCCGACGAGCAGCTCTGCCTGCGGCAGCTCGGCCGCCTCACCTGACCGGCCGGGCCGGGACGCAAGCGCCACAAGGGGCGAGAAACAAAGGAGCGAGTGGCGGGAAGAGGCCACTCCGCACGCGGGAAAGAAGCTCCGCCGCCAGGACTCGAACCTGGACAAAGGGAGTCAAAGTCCCTCGTGCTGCCATTACACCACGGCGGATCGAGGCCGACTCGACCGAGCATGAACCCGGTCGCCGCCCCGGCACCCCACACTATGCCAGCCCACCTGCCCTCGAGACGACCGGCATGGACCTCACGGTGCCGCCGGAGGGATCGCGCACCCCACGCACCACGACGGTTGCTTCCTGGTTCCGGCGACGTTTCCCGGAGCTCTCCGTGAGCGGTTCACCGACCCGGGTGACCGGCTCCCGCGAGCTGTTCCGACAGCGCCGGAATGCCCCGCACCGCTGTGAAAACGGGTGGACCCCGGCCGTAGTCTGGTCGTCATGACGGACACGGGGGCGGACAGGACGGAGCGGCAGGCGGGGTGGGGGTGGTGGCCCCGGCGCCGGAGTGCGGTGCTGGATGCGGGGCTGGCCACGGTATCGGCGCTGGAGTGTGCCTTGCAGGGCCTCAGTTTCGCCCAGCGCACCGGCCTGCCGGTGCCGTTGGTGGTCGGTCTGGGGGCGCTGGCCGGGGGCTCGCTCATCGTGCGGCGCCAGTGGCCGGTAGCCGTGATACTCGTAGCGATCGCGGTGGTGCCCGCCCAGATGGGCAGCACCCTGGCGATGATCGGCCTGTACACCCTGGCCACCACCGAGGCGCCCCGGCGCATCATCGCTGCCCTCGCGGGGATGGTCGGCGCAGGCGTCATGATCATCATGTATCTGGCGATGTACCACGGGGCGGACGCCCCCCACGCGGCGCCGCTGTGGTTCACGCTCCTGGTGGCCTCGCTGTTCGCCATCGTCTCCGTGGTGCCGCCGGTGCTCCTCGGGATGTATGTGCGGGCGCGGCGGCGGCTGGTGGAGTCGCTGCGGGAGCGTGCCGACGGCCTGGAGCGGGAGCTGGCGCTGCTGGCCGAGCGGGCGGAGGAGCGGGCCGAGTGGGCGCGGCGCGAGGAGCGGACCCGTATTGCCCGGGAGATGCACGATGTGGTGGCGCACCGGGTGTCGTTGATGGTGGTGCACGCGGCGGCGCTCCAGGCGGTGGCGCTGCGGGACCCGCAGCAGGCGTCGAAAAACGCCGAACTGGTCGGGGACATGGGCAGACAGGCGCTGACGGAGCTGCGCACGATGCTCGGTGTGCTGCGGACCGAGGACCGCAAGCCGGTGCGTACCGGGCCGGCCGGGCCGGGCGAGGACTCCGGCGCCGGGGTGCCCGGCGTCCCGCGTCAGGTGGAGCGGCAGGTGGCGGGACCGCCGGTGACGGACCGCGTCGAGGGGCCGTCTCTGGGGGAGCTGGCGGCGCTGGTGGAGCAGTCCCGGGATGCCGGGATGGTGGTGGAGCTGGCGGTGGAGGGCGAACCGCGCCTGTACGGGGCGCATGTGGAACGGACGGCGTTCCGGCTGGTGCAGGAGGCGCTGACGAACGTGCACAAGCACGCGTCGGGGGCGGAGGTCCGGGTGCGGGTGGCGCACCGGGCGGGTGAGGTGGCGGTGCTGGTGCAGAACGAGGCGCCCGCGGGGGCGGAGCCGGGCAGCGAGGCCGGGATGGGGCTGCCGAGCGGGGGCAACGGTCTGCTGGGCATGCGGGAGCGGGTGTCGGCGCTGGGGGGCGGTTTCGTGTCGGGACCGACGGAGGCGGGGGGTTTCCGGGTGTCCGCGGTGATCCCGGACGGGCGGCCGGAGCCGGTCGCCGGTTAGTTTCGCACCGTGCGTGATCCCTCTTCGGCGGTGCCCGGTGCGCCGTCCTCCGGTTGTCCTGTCCCTGCGATGCCCGCGCTCTTCACCCGGGAGTTCGGCGCCGACCCCTACCCGGCGTACGCCTGGCTGCGCGAGCACGCGCCGGTGCACCGGGCGGTGTTGCCCAGCGGGGTCTCGGCCTGGCTGGTGACCCGGTACCCGGACGCGCGGCAGGCGTTGGCGGACCCACGGCTGAGCAAGGATCCGGCGCGGCACAGCGCGGCGGCGCACGGTCAGGGCCGGGTGGGCATCCCGGGGGAGCGCAGCGCCAATGTGATGACGCACCTGCTGAACATCGATCCCCCGGACCACACCCGGCTTCGGCGGCTGGTTTCGCGGGCGTTCACGCCGCGCCGGGTGGCGGAGTTCGAGCCGCGGGTGCGGGAGCTGACTGATGCCCTGATCGACCGGTTCGCGGGCCGGGGTGAGGCGGATCTGCTGCATGATCTGGCGTTTCCGCTGCCGATCTATGCGATCTGTGACCTGCTGGGGGTGCCCGCCGAGGACCAGGAGGACTTCCGGGAGTGGGCGGGGATGATGCTGCACACCTCGGGACGGCGCGGCGGAGTGGGGCGGGCCGTGAAGAAGATCCGCGCCTATCTGACCGAGCTGATCCACCGCAAGCGCGGGGAACCGGGGGACGATCTGCTGTCCGGGCTGGTCCGGGCGTCCGACCGCGGGGAGCAGTTGTCCGAGGAGGAGGCGGCGGCGATGGCTTTCATTCTGCTGTTCGCCGGGTTCGAGACCACCGTCAACCTCATCGGCAACGGGACCTGCGCGCTGCTGCGGGCGCCGGCGGAACGGGAGCGTTTCCAGCGGGCGGTGGCGGAGGGGGACGACCGGCTGGTGGACACGGCGGTCGAGGAGCTGCTGCGGTTCGACGGGCCGGTGGAGCTCGCGACGTGGCGGTTCGCCACGGAGCCGTTGCTGCTGGGCGGGCAGCGGGTGGAGCGGGGGGAGCCCGTGCTGGTCGTACTGGCGGCCGCGGATCGGGACCCCGAACGCTTCGGTGAGCCCGACCGGTTGGACCTGGGGAGGCGGGACAACCCGCATCTGGGGTACGGGCACGGGAGTCACTACTGTCTCGGTGCTCCGCTGGCCCGGCTGGAGGCCCGCACGGCGCTGACGCGGCTGCTGGGCAGGCTGCCCGACATGCGACTCGCGGTGGATCCTGAGCAGTTGCAATGGCGCGGGGGACTCATCATGCGCGGACTGCGGTCACTGCCGGTGGAGTTCACGAAGGAGAAGTGACGGTAAGTCAGCAGTGTGATCTGTACGTGATACTCGCGGGACCGGGTTGTGATCCACCCTGTGACCGGGCTAGGTTCAGCCCTCGACCGTAACTCTGCACACATGAGAGGCCCCAGATGCTCTCCGGGACCGGCCGTCATCGTCGCCCTCGCCAGGCTCCTGCTTTTCTCGTCACCGCGGGGGTGACGAGTGCCGGGCTCGCGCTGCCATTGCTGGGAGCGGGTGCTGCCCAAGCCGCCACCGGGGAGACTTGGGACGCCGTCGCCACCTGTGAAAGTGACGGGGCATGGAGCGCGGACACCGGCAACGGGTACTACGGCGGGCTTCAGCTGCCGCTGAGCCTGTGGGAGGAGTTCGGCGGCAAGGAGTTCGCCGACCGCCCCGACCTGGCCAGCCGTAGTCAGCAGATCGAGGTGGCCGAGCGGATTCTCGCCGA
The DNA here is from genome assembly GCF_028200735.1 of Streptomyces sp. ACA25. Classification (GTDB taxonomy): domain Bacteria; phylum Actinomycetota; class Actinomycetes; order Streptomycetales; family Streptomycetaceae; genus Streptomyces. The sequence continues at coordinate 75,254 of NZ_JAQKPV010000003.1, read as the reverse complement.
GCAGGGCCTGCGTGCCTTCCCCAGCTGCTCGCTGGGCACCGGCCTGTCGCAGGAGCACCGCGCGGCGCGGGCGGGCACCGTGGAGGAGCACGCGGAGGAGTCCGCTGCCGGAGTGGAGCCGGGTGGTTCCGGCGGGACGGACGGCACGACCGGTGCCGAAGCGGCGCCCGGCGGCACGGACGGGGAACGCGGCACCCAGGAGGCGCAGAGCCGGGACGGCGAGGTGCTGCCGGGTGCCGGGGACCGGAAGCCGGCGGAGGAGCCCGGCGCGGCCGGGGCCGCCGAGGGGGCCGGGCCGGCCCGTGACGCGGCCGGGGAGCCGGAGGAGGACGTCGACGGGGGCGCGGGGGAGGCCTCCGCCGCGCAGGACGGTGACCCGTCCGGGGAACGCGCGGGCGGGAAGCACCGGGGGACTCCGGCCGAGGAGGAGTCCGGCCGGGCGGAGGAGTCCGGTGAGGCCCGTCACGCGGATCGCGGGGAGGAGCGGAAGCCCGGGGTGGCGGAACCCGGTGTCGAGGAGGAGACCGGTGCCTACGAGGTTCTGCCGGGTGATTCGCTCTCGGACATCGCGGCCGAGCGTGCTCTGGCCGGTGGCTGGCCCGCTCTGTACCAGGCGAATGAATCGGTCATTGGGGACAATCCGGATCACATATTGCCGGGTCAATCGCTCAACCTGGACATTACGGCGCGTTAGATTCCCAGCGGTCAGAGCGATATCGACGCCTTGTCGGTGTGACCATCATCTCGGCTTACGCCGGGAGTGTTCTGTTTGTGCGATAGGTCCGCGTGTGGCTTGACCTGCGAAGACGAACCACTTCGGCCGTCAAGTCCAGGCGCGCCCGTGATCTTCATCGTTCTTGAATCGTGACCGCTCTGTGCCTAGTGTCGCCATCGCTCGTCCAGTCGGGCTCTCCGGGTCGCACGCCGAATCCTGCCGCCGCCCCGGAGAACGCACCAGCGCACCACCGAAGGCAGGAGCGGGGGACCCAGGTAAGTGCCGTCCCCGGACCGCGGTCCGGAACGGCTTGGGGTGAAGCCGGAAGCGGAGAGATCCGCCCCGGCCGGGCAACCTCACTAGCCCGAACCCGACAGCTCACCTCGTAGGCGTCGGTGAGAAGGACCACCATGCTGTTTTCCGGTAAGGGCCGTCACCGTCGTCCCTCCAAGCCCACCCGTATCATCGCGGCCGCCGGTGTCACCGGTGTCGCCGTAGCGCTCCCCGTCCTGGGGGCCGGCAGTGCCCAGGCAGCCTCCGTCGAGACCTGGGACGCCGTCGCTCAGTGCGAGTCCACCGGCAACTGGTCGATCAACACCGGCAACGGCTTCTACGGCGGCCTGCAGTTCCAGCAGTCCAGCTGGGAAGCGGCCGGCGGCACCAAGTACGCCCCGCGTGCCGACCTGGCCACCAAGGGCCAGCAGATTGCCGCCGCCGAGGTGCTGCTGTCCATGCAGGGCCCCGGTGCCTGGCCGAACTGCGGTCCGAAGGCCGGTCTGTCCTCCAACGGTCCGGCCCCGAGCGTCAACACCGGCGGTGGCAAGGCCGTGGCAGCTCCGGAGCAGTCCGCCCCGAAGCAGTCCGCCCCGAAGCAGTCCGCCCCGGAGCAGTCCGCGCCGAAGCAGAGCGCACCCAAGCAGTCCGCGCCGAAGCAGAGCGCCCCGCAGCAGCAGGCTCCGGCCGCGAGCGCGGCGTCCGGTGAGATCCACACGGTCCAGGCCGGTGACACGCTCTCCCTGATCGCCCAGTCCCAGGGCACCTCCTGGGAAGAGCTGTACGCGGCCAACGAGTCCGTCATCGGCGGTGACCCGAACCTGATCCACCCCGGGCAGAAGCTCGCTCTCTGATCCGGTCCGCCCCGTGCGCGGGGTGGGTGCCCGGGTGCGGGGGGTGGCGGACACAGTCCGTCCCGCCCCGCACCCGGGTTTTCTTCACCACATAAACAAAAAGATGCGCCCGCCTGTGAGCTGGGCTTTTGCCGGGACGCGCGACCCATCCGACGGGCGGGCGAACCAACAGGCACCGGGAGACGGTTAGGCTCGGAGCGCTGAAGACCGACCCACACGAAGGAGAACCTCGTGCCGTCCATCGACGTCGTCGTAGCCCGGGAGATCCTCGACTCACGAGGCAACCCCACCGTCGAGGTCGAGGTCGGCCTCGACGACGGCAGTACCGGCCGGGCCGCGGTGCCCTCCGGTGCCTCCACCGGAGCCTTCGAAGCACTGGAGCTGCGTGACGGCGACCAGAGCCGCTACAACGGGAAGGGCGTGGAGCGTGCCGTCCTCGCCGTCATCGAGCAGATCGGCCCGGAGCTCGTCGGGTACGACGCGACCGAACAGCGCCTGATCGACCAGGCGATGTTCGACCTGGACGCCACCGCGGACAAGTCCTCGCTCGGCGCCAACGCGATCCTCGGGGTTTCCCTGGCCGTGGCGCACGCCGCCTCCGAGTCCTCCGACCTGCCGCTCTTCCGCTACCTCGGCGGACCGAACGCGCACGTGCTGCCCGTTCCGATGATGAACATCCTCAACGGCGGCTCGCACGCCGACTCCAACGTGGACATCCAGGAGTTCATGATCGCGCCGATCGGCGCAGAGTCCTTCTCCGAGGCCCTGCGCTGGGGTGCCGAGGTCTACCACAAGCTCAAGTCCGTGCTGAAGGAGCGCGGCCTGGGCACCGGCCTGGGTGACGAGGGCGGCTTCGCCCCGAACCTGGGGTCCAACCGGGAGGCACTCGACCTCATCCTGGAGGCCGTCAAGGCCGCCGGCTACACCCCCGGCCAGGACATCGCGCTCGCACTGGACGTCGCCGCCTCCGAGTTCTACAAGGACGGCTCCTACCACTTCGAGGGCGAGACCCGGTCCGCCGAGCAGATGACCGCCTACTACGCCGAGCTGGTCGCCGCCTACCCGCTGGTCTCCATCGAGGACCCGCTGTTCGAGGACGACTGGTCCGGCTGGCAGAGCCTGACCGCCGAGCTGGGTGACAAGATCCAGATCGTCGGCGACGACCTCTTCGTCACCAACCCCGAGCGCCTGGGCCGCGGCATCGCCGAGAAGTCCGCCAACTCCCTGCTGGTCAAGGTCAACCAGATCGGTTCACTGACCGAGACCCTGGACGCCGTGGAGCTGGCCCAGCGCAACGGCTTCACCTGCATGATGTCCCACCGCTCCGGCGAGACCGAGGACGTCACCATCGCGGACCTGGCCGTGGCCACCAACTGCGGGCAGATCAAGACCGGCGCCCCGGCCCGTTCCGAGCGGGTCGCCAAGTACAACCAGCTGCTGCGCATCGAGGAGAACCTCGACGACGCCGCGGTCTACGCCGGCCGCGGCGCCTTCCCCCGCTTCACCGGCTGAGCGGCGGAGCCGTCCGGCGCGGGCCCGGGCACGCGCCCGCTGCCTGCCCGTCACCACCGGTCCCCGGTCACCGTCACGTACGGTGGCCGGGGACGGCTTTGCGTCCGCTGCCCGCCCGGGACCTGCCGGCTCCCCGCGCGGCGCCAGTACGGAAGCCGGCCACAGCGGGTGACTCCAGGGAGGCGATGTGACCCCGGGCCGGAACCGGTTCTCCACCACGACCAGGATCAAGGTCCTCGGCGAGCAGGCGGCGGCCCGGGTCTACCGGGCCCAGAACCGCCGGTTGCGCCGGACGCCCCGCCGCAGCCGGCTCACCGGCCGGGCAGCGCTGCTGGCGCTGGTCGTCTGCGCCCTGATCGTGGCGCTCGCCTACCCGCTGCGGCAGTACATCGGGCAGCGCGCGGAGATCGGCGACCAACGGCGGCAGGCGGAGGAGGCACGTCAACGGGTGGAAGAGCTGCGCGACGAGAAGGCACGGTGGCAGGACCCCGCCTACGTCGAGCAGCAGGCCCGCCGTCATCTGCACTTCGTGCGGCCCGGGGAGACCGGGTTCCTCCTGCCGCGGGATCCCGGCGAACCGGATACCGCGGACGAGGAGCGCCGGGACCGCCACCGGGGGGCTGCGGCCCAGCGGCCCTGGTATGACAACCTCTGGGACGGTGTGGACCGGGCCGACCGGCCGCGCTGACGGCCCGCCGGCGGACCCTGCGTGCCGCGTCCGCCGGCCCGGAGAACCGCGCCCCGCCGCCGGCCGTTGCCGGTGGTCCCCTGTGAAGGAGCTGCCGATGGAAACCCCGCCTCCCCGGACCGACCCCGCCCCGCCCACCGCGGCCGACATCGACGCGTTCCGCCGTCAGCTGGGCCGGCCGCCACGCGGGTTGCGGGTCATCGCGCACCGCTGCCCGTGCGGCAACCCGGACGTGGTCGAGACCGCCCCGCGGCTGGAGGACGGCACCCCGTTCCCGACGACGTACTACCTCACCTGCCCGCGGGCCGCCTCCGCCATCGGCACGCTGGAAGCGAACGGCGTGATGCGGGAGATGACCGCACGGCTCGCCGCGGAGCCGGAGCTCGCCTCCCGGTACCGGGCCGCGCACGAGGACTACCTGGCGCGCCGGGACGCCATCGAGGTGCTGGCCGGGTTCCCCAGCGCGGGAGGCATGCCGGACCGGGTGAAATGCCTGCACGTCCTGGTCGCGCACTCGCTCGTCGCCGGACCCGGCGTGAACCCGCTGGGCGACGAGGCGCTGGGCATGCTGTCCGAGTGGTGGCGCAAGGGGCCCTGCGTGACCCCGGAGGGAGCCGGAGAGGGCAGCGGGACGGGCGGCCCGCCAGATAGTGAACCAGATCACAAGCCGGAGCCGCGGGAAGGTCACCGCGAGAGGGGCGACGCATGACCAGGGTCGCCGCGGTCGACTGCGGGACGAATTCCATCCGGCTGCTCGTCGCCGACCTCGACCCCGCCTCCGGCCGGCTCACGGATCTCGAGCGGCGGATGGAGATCGTCCGGCTGGGCCAGGGGGTGGACCGCACCGGGCGGCTCGACCCCCTCGCGCTGGAGCGGACGCTCACCGTCTGCCGCACCTATGCCGAGATGATCAGCGGATACGGGATCCCGCCCGGCCGGGTCCGGTTCGTGGCGACCTCCGCCTCGCGGGACGCCGAGAACCGCGCCGACTTCGTGCGCGGCGTGCGGGAGATCCTGGCAGTGACCCCGGAGGTGATCAGCGGGGACGAGGAGGCCCGGCTGTCCTTCACCGGCGCGACCCGGGAGCTCGCCGGCCAGGCCGGGATCGCCGCCCCGTACCTGGTGCTGGACATCGGCGGCGGCTCCACCGAGTTCGTGCTCGGCGCATCCCGGGTGACGGCGGCCGGCAGCGTGGACATCGGCTGCGTGCGGCTCACCGAACGACACTTGCTGCGGGACGGGAGAATCTCCGACCCGCCGTCGCCCGGTGAGATCGCCGCGATGACCGCCGACATCGGGACGGCGATCGAGGCCGCCGGGCGGAGCGTGCCGGTGACCGGGGCCCGGACCCTGATCGGGCTGGCCGGATCCGTGACCACGGTCGCCGGGATCGCGCTCGGACTCGGCCACTACGACTCCGCGGCCATCCACCACAGCCGGCTCGGAATCGACCAGGTCCAGGAGGTCACCCAGCGGCTGCTGACGTCGACCCACGCCGAGCGCGCCGCGATCCCGGTGATGCACCCGGGACGGGTGGACGTGATCGCGGCCGGGGCACTGGTGCTGCGCACGGTCATGGAGCGCACCGGCATCGGCGAGGTCCTCGTCAGCGAGCACGACATCCTCGACGGCATCGCCTGGAGTGCCGTCCCGGAGACTTCGTGAAGATGTTCACATGAGAAATTGCTCCGGAGTGCCCGCTCGGTGAGATGCGCGTGGTGCAGGCACCGCGCGGGCGTCTCCGCGAGCCCGGTGACGCGGACACGGGTGCTCCGGAGCGACCCTGCGGAGCCGGCGCTCTGCTCGGCATCGTCCCAGTTCAGCGCCGGTTTTCCAGAGGCCGTGAGGGGTTTCCGCGACGCTCGTCCGAGGCGGGCCGGCGGAGTTTAGCAGAGGTGTCCGCCGACCTTGTGAACCCCCTCACGAGCACCGCCTCGCGCGGGGTGGATACTCAAGTCATGAGCACCACGGAGCGTCCTCGAATCCTCGTCGTGGGTGGCGGGTACGTCGGCCTGTATGCCGCGCGTCGCATCCTGAAGAAGATGCGCTACAGCGAGGCAACGGTCACCGTCGTCGACCCGCGTTCGTACATGACGTACCAGCCCTTCCTGCCCGAGGCGGCGGCCGGGAGCATCTCGCCGCGCCACGTGGTGGTGCCGCTGCGCCGCGTCCTGCCTCAGGCCGAGGTGCTCACCGGCCGGGTCACCGGAATCGACCAGGACCGTCGGGTCGCCACTGTCGCGCCGCTGGTCGGCGAGGCGTACGAGGTGCCCTTCGACTACCTGATCGTGGCGCTGGGCGCGGTCTCCCGCACCTTCCCGATCCCCGGCCTCGCCGAGGTGGGCATCGGCATGAAGGGCGTGGAGGAGGCCATCGGCCTGCGCAACCATGTGCTGGAGCAGCTCGACAAGGCCGACTCCACGACCGACGAAGAGGTCCGCCGCAAGGCGCTGACCTTCGTGTTCGTCGGCGGTGGCTTCGCCGGTGCGGAGACCGTCGGCGAGGTCGAGGACATGGCCCGCGACGCCGCCACGTACTACCCGGGCATCAGGCGCGAGGACATGCGCTTCGTCCTGGTGGACGTCGCCGACCGGATCCTGCCCGAGGTCGGCCCCAAGCTCGGCGAGTGGGGCCTGGAGCACCTGAAGAAGCGCGGTGTCGAGTTCCACCTGAAGACCTCGGTCGAGTCCTGCGTGGACGGCCACGTGGTGCTCAGCAACGGCGTCGTGGCGGACTCGAACACCGTGGTCTGGACGGCCGGTGTGAAGCCCAACCCGGCGCTGGCCCGCTTCGGCCTGCCGCTGGGCCCCCGCGGCCATGTCGAGGTCGAGCCGACCCTCCAGGTCAAGGGAACCGCCACGGTATGGGCGGCCGGCGACAACGCGCAGGTACCGAACCTGGTGGCGGGAGAAGGCGACTGGTGCCCGCCCAACGCCCAGCACGCCCTGCGCCAGGCCAAGCACCTCGGTGACAACGTCATCGCCGCCCTGCGCGGCTTCCCGCAGGTCGACTACAAGCACGCCAACAAGGGCGCGGTGGCCGGCCTCGGGCTCCACAAGGGCGTCGCGATGATGCGGTTCGGCAAGCTGACGATCAAGCTCAAGGGCCGGCTCGCCTGGTACATGCACCGCGGCTACCACGGTATGGCCGTCCCGACCTGGAACCGCAAGATCCGGGTCTTCGCCGACTGGACCCTGGGGATGTTCCTCAAGCGCGAGGTCGTCTCCCTCGGCGCCGTGCAGAACCCCCGCGAGGAGTTCTACGAGGCCGCCCGTCCGGTCTCCGCCGCCGTGTCCGGGGCCGGTCAGGGCCCGGCTGCTCCGGCCGGCCGCAAGACGGAGGAGCGGCACCGGGCCACCGCGGGCTGAACGTGCCCCCGGTCCGCACGAGCCGCGGCCCTGTCCTGACCGGCCGAAGGGCCGGTCAGGACAGGGCCGCGGCTCGTGCGGCGTTCCGCCGGTGCGCGCACCGTGAGCGCGCGGCGCGGGGACGGCAGGCGACCGTGTCTAGGCGGAGCCGCCCTGGTTCTCGTACCGCTTCATGTACTCGAGGATGCGCTCGGTGGTGGGGTCGGTCATCTCCTCGACGACGCGGCCGTCGGCGAGAAAGATGATCCGTTCGGCGTACGCGGCGGCCAGCGGGTCGTGAGTGACCATCACCACGGTCTGGCCCAGTTCCCGCACGGAATTGCGGAGAAAGCCGAGGACCTCGCTGCCGGAGCGGGAGTCGAGATTGCCGGTGGGCTCGTCGCCGAAAATGATGTCGGGCTTCGACGCGAGAGCACGCGCCACGGCGACGCGCTGCTGCTGGCCGCCGGACAGCTCGGCGGGCCGGTGCCTGAGGCGGTCGCCGAGCGCGAGGGTGGTGATCACCTTGTCCAGCCACTCCGGGTCCGGCTTCCGGCCGGCGATGTCCATCGGGAGCGTGATGTTCTCGAGGGCGTTGAGCGTGGGCAGCAGGTTGAACGCCTGGAAGATGAAACCGATCCGGTCCCGGCGGAGCTGGGTGAGCTTGGTGTCCTTCAGCCCCGTGAGTTCGGTGTCCCCGATGCGGGTGGAGCCGCCGGAGACGGAGTCCAGCCCGGCCATGCAGTGCATCAGGGTGGACTTTCCCGAACCCGAGGGGCCCATGATGGCGGTGTACTCGGCCTGCCGGAACTCCACGGAGACATGGTCGAGAGCGAGTACCCGGGTCTCTCCCGCACCGTAGATCTTGGTGAGATCCGTGGCCCGGGCGGCCACCGCCCCGCGGGACGTGCTGGGTGTGTCGGCGACGCTGGTGGACACGGCTGGGTCTCCTGTCGGACGTCGGTGCGCGGTCTTCGGGTTCCCATCATGGGCCGGAGGGGCCCGGCCCGGATCGGCCCCGCTGCTGGTTCCGGTGTGGTCCTGAGAGCTACCCGACGCAGGTACCCCTCATCCTCAGGGATGACACCCGCCCTGAGGGGCAGGTCACGCAGAGGACAGCTTTGCGTCATTCCGGGAGCGCCCAGGCGGTGAGCTCGCGAGCTCACCACGTGCACGGACGTGTTGACACCCCGTCAAGACCTCATAAAATCAGACAACATCGTTCTGGGGCAGGGCTGTTCGGGGGAAAGTCACAGATAAGCTACGTGACGTACCCGTGGCGTGACCGCGCCCGGTACGGCCTTGGGGGGCTGTGCCCGGATGGTGGAATGGCAGACACGGCGAGCTTAAAACTCGCTGGCTTTCGGGCCGTGCCGGTTCAAGTCCGGCTCCGGGTACCCCAGAGCCACCGGCCCCACGAGCGCAACCGCATGACTGGGCGGAGTGCCCTCCGGGGCACTGTCGGCCACCGCCAGGCATCCCGGTGAGGCTCTTCGTTCTTCCGTCGCCCCGGGTGGACCGCGCGGAGTCCACCTGCGGGCCCGCACCGCGTAGAATCCGGTATCACCCCCGCTGAGAGGGGCAGCGCCGGCTTGAGTCGTCTCCGGGGCCCGGTCAGTGACGGCGCGTCACCCGGTTGCCGGTTGCCGCGGGTCCTCCGATGGCGGGAACCTTGCGTAACGGAACAATCACCACCCTTTCCAGCGTTGGTTGGAGTGCACTACCGTGCGGTCTTTGCTAAAGCATTACTCTGGACGCAAGGCCGTGCCGTTCGGCCATGGAGGAGTGAGATGAGGAGCAGCAACCCGGTCTTCACGCGTCGGGGGTTCAGTCGGGAGAGTGGCTACGCCGGCTTCAACGCCGGACAGCCGCAGACCGGGACTCCGTATGCGGGCAGCCCGAACAATCCGTACGCACAGCCCGGCAATCCGTATGCGCAGCCGCAGGCCGGTCCTGACGGGATGATGCAGCAGGGCGCGGGGACGCGCCCGGGCGTGATGACGATCGACAGTGTCGTCTCGCGCACCGCGATCACCCTGGGCACCGTGGTCGCCACCGCGACGGTTGCCTGGATCATGGACCTGCCGATCGGTATCGGCATCCTCTGCGCCCTGGTGGGTATGGGGCTCGGGCTGTGGCAGGCGTTCAAGAGCGAGCCGTCGCCCCCGCTGATCCTGGCCTACGCGGCCGTCCAGGGTGTCTTCCTCGGCGTGATCAGCAACTACGTCAACCAGTGGGTGCCCGGCGCGGCCATGCAGGCTGTGATCGGCACGATGGCGGTCTTCGCCGGTGTGCTGTTCATGTACAAGCAGCGCATCATCCGGGTGAACGCCCGGTTCACGAAGTTCGTGATGGCCGCGGCTGTCGGCTTCATGCTGCTGATGGCGGTCAACATGATCGTCGCCTTCATCGGCGGCGGCGACGGTCTCGGCCTGCGCAGCGGTGGTCTGGGCATCCTGTTCGGTGTCCTGGGCATCATCCTGGGTGCCTGTTTCCTCGCGCTCGACTTCAAGATGGTCGAGGACGGTGTCGCTTACGGTGCCCCGGAGAAGGAGTCCTGGCTGGCCGCGTTCGGTCTGACCATGACCCTGATCTGGATCTACCTGGAGTTCCTGCGCCTCATCGCCATTCTGCAAGGCGACTGACGCACACTCCGGCAGCCCGCTGCCGGATACCACGGAGAAGGGGCCGGCCCGGTGACCACCGGGCCGGCCCCTTCCTCATGGCGCGCTCCGCGCTCGTATGCTCGCTCCCATGCCCGATCCCGCCCTGCCCCGCCCCGCTGTCGACCCCGAGGCGCTGGACGCCGCCGTCGATGTCCTGGCCGACCGGCTGCGGAGGCTGCCGGAGAGCGCTCTGCGGCGTGGCGCGGCCGCGGACGGCCTGGCGGTCGCACGGGAGCTTGCGCGGCGCGCACAGCGCCTTGAGCGGCCTGCGGAGGAGCCGCGGGAGCTGCCGGAGGCGGGGGTGTTCGCGGTGGGCGACCAGGTGGCGGTCGCGGGCCATGACCTGGCGCAGGCGTTGCGGGCGAACCCCGCGGTGTCCCGCGGGGAACTGACCGGGGTTCTGGAGCTGATCAGGGGCGCGGGGTGACCCTGCCACGGTCACGGCACCGGCGCGGCCCCGGACGCACAGAAGCCCGGACCGGCCCCGGAGCACGGGGACACGGGCCGGGCCATCGCCGGAGGGGGCGGAGGGAGCCGGATCAGGCGGTGACCACCCGGTCGGCGAGCAGGTAGACACTGTCGTCACCGCAGGAGAAGGTCAGCGCGTAGGCGCCGGAGATCCCCGAACCGCCCATCAGGACAGGGGCGCTGCCCTCGCGGACCGCCGCCGCCAGCCGCAGGGCGATCTCCTGGTGGCCGGGGGACATGCACAGCGTGGTGCCGTCCTCGAAGAGGTAGATGTCGAGGGTGCCGAGCGGACCCGGCCGGACGTCGGCGAGCGGGGTGCGGGACTCGGCGAGCTGGGCCAGCTGCTGACGGGTGTGCAGCCGTTCCTCGGCTGTCTCCTCGCCGTCCGCCTCCGCGTCGGAGCCGGACCGGCCGGTGGCGCCGTCGGTGGCGGACGCCGCGTCGGCGCTCCGGGGCCGGTTCTGCTCCACCGGCTCGCCGGCCAGCGTGTAGCCGGGGTGGGAGGGGTGCCGTCGGCGGGCGGCGGACAGCTCGGCCGACTCGCCCTCCTCGCTCAGCTCCGGCGCGGGGGCCCGGTCCGGGGAAGCCTGCCGGGGAACGAAGGCCACGCTGTCGCCGGGGCGCTGCCAGTGGTCCTCGGCGTCATTGCCGCTGTGCGTGGTGCCGGGCAGGTCGCCGAGGGCGCAGCCCTCCAGCAGGGCTTCGAGCAGCAGCTCGTCCGTATCGTCGGGCTCGTCGCCGCCGGACACCCGGTACTCCAGGCCGCGGCCGGCCAGCAGCGGACCGGTGTGTCCGGCGTGCCGGGCCTCCTGCTCCGCCCAGAAGGCGCGGGCCTCGGCCAGCTCCCGCTCCCGTTCGTCGGCGAGGGCGTCCGTCACGGCGGCCCGGATGATCTCCTCGTCCGGTACCGGTCGAGGGTTCACGAGCCGGTCGGCGGGCGGGCCGGCGAACGTGTGGCGGAGTGCGGCGACCTCCTCGCGCAGCCCATGGAGGGCGCGCACGGCGGACGCAGCCAGGGCCACGGCAAGCCCTGCGACGAGCAGCAGGATGACGGATATGACGCTCACGGACGACTCCCAGGTGCGTACGGTCCCCTGAATTCCTATCCCAGGTTTCCGCAGTCCCGCCACGGGGAGCAGTGCACAACGTCATGAATGGGACGGGTACATCGTCCCTGGCCGTCGGACCCCGCTTCGCTGACCTGCGGTGATGGAGATCGTATCGGTGCGGGTCACATCCCGGGGCCGCTTCGGTATCGCTGTCATATACCTGCCCCGGGATGTGAGTCCGGTCACTGTCAGCTCAGGCGTTCCAGCACCATGGCCATGCCCTGACCGCCGCCGACGCACATCGTCTCCAGCCCGAACTGCTTGTCGCGGGTGCGGAGGCCGTTGATCAGGGTGCCGGCGATCCGGGCGCCGGTCATGCCGAAGGGGTGCCCGACGGCGATGGCGCCGCCGTGCACGTTCAGCCTGTCCAGATCGATGCCCAGGTCCCGGTAGGACGGGATGACCTGGGCGGCGAACGCCTCGTTGATCTCGACCAGGTCGATGTCGCCGATGGACAGCCCGGCGCGGGAGAGCGCCTGGCGGGATGCCTCGACCGGCCCGTAGCCCATGATCTCCGGGGACAGGCCGGAGACGCCGGTGGAGACGATCCGGGCCAGGGGGGTGATGCCGAGCTCACGGGCCTTGGTGTCGGACATGATCACCAGGGCTGCGGCGCCGTCATTGAGCGGGCAGGCGTTGCCGGCGGTGATTCGGCCGTCGGGGCGGAAAACCGGCTTGAGGCCTTGGACGCCCTCCAGTGTGGTGCCGGCCCGCGGGCCGTCGTCGGTGGAGACCACCGTGCCGTCGGGCCGTGTCACCGGGGTGATCTCCCGCTCCCAGAAGCCGTCCGCGATGGCCTGTTCGGCGAGGTTCTGCGAGCGGACGCCGAATTCGTCCATCTCCTGGCGGGACACGTCCTTGAGCCGGGCCAGGTTCTCAGCGGTCTGGCCCATCGAGATGTAGACGTCCGGGAGGGCGCCGTCCTCGCGGGGGTCGCGCCAGGTGTCGCCGCCCTGTTCCGCGCGCTCGGTGGTGCGGGCCTCGGCGTCCGCGAACAGCGGGTTGTGGGTGCCGGGCATGCCGTCCGACGTGCCGTTGACGCTGCGGGAGACCATCTCGACACCGGCCGAGATGAAGACGTCGCCCTCACCGGCGCGGATGGCGTGCATCGCCATCCGGCTGGTCTGCAGGGAGGAGGAGCAGTACCGGGTGACGGTGCAGCCCGGCAGGTGATCCATGCCCAGCTGGACCGCGACGACCCGGCCCAGGTTGTGGCCCTGCTCGCCGCCGGGCAGCCCGCAGCCCAGCATCAGGTCGTCGATGTCGCGGGGGTCGAGCTGCGGCACCTTGGCGAGCGCGGCCCTGATGATGTCGGCGGTCAGGTCGTCCGGACGGATGTCCTTGAGGGAACCCTTGAACGCCCTTCCGATCGGGGAACGGGTGGCGGAGACGATCACTGCTTCGGGCATCGGATGATCTCTTTCGGTGAGGGTGGGTGAGTCGGTGCGAGCGAGCCGACGGCCCTCCCCGCGGAGGGCCGTGCGCCGGAAGCTACCCCCGCGCAGAGCTCAGGTCACGATTCACCGTATGTGATTCCAGCCTCTTTTCTAAGCGCTTGCTCAGTCTCTTCGGCTCCGTCCCGCGCCTCTTCGCTGAGCTGCCGCCTCCTGCGGTGCTTCAGCAGCGCCCAGGGCGCGCGGCGCCGGGAGTCCGCCGCGGTGACCTCCGTGCCGCTCTCCGCGACCGCCGCGACCGCCGCGCGCTCGACCGGCAGGATGCTCTCCCGGCGGGCCGCGTCGACTTCCTCGTCCTCCGGCCAGACCTCCAGCGACGCGCACAGCGTCGGCAGCATGGCCATGGCTGTGGTCGCGTACCCCTCCGCCGACGGGTGATACCGGTCCGGCCCGAACAGCTCCCGCGGATTCGCCGCGAACTCAGGCCCCAGCAGGTCACCCAGCGAGACCGTCCGGCCGCCCAGCTCCACCACCGCGATGGTCTGCGCGGCGGCCAGCTGCCGGCACATCCGGCGGGCGAACCAGCGCAGCGGCTGCGCCACCGGCTCCACCGAGCCGATGTCCGGGCAGGTCCCGACGACCACCTGGCAGCCGGCGGTGCGCAACCGCGCCACGGCTTCCGACAGGTGCCGCACCGACTCGGAGAGCGACACCCTCCCGGTGATGTCGTTGGCGCCGATGATGATCACGCAGACGTCCGGCGCGGGCGCCCGCCCCGGGTCGGTCAGCAGCAGTGACACCTGCCGCTCCAGATCCTCGGACTGCGCCCCGGAGAGCGCCACGTTCGACAGCTCCACCGTGCGCTCGGAGACCGCGGCCAGCCCCGAGGCGAGCAGCGCGGCCGGGGTGCGGCCGGCCCGCTGCACCCCGAGCCCGGCCGCGATGGAGTCGCCGAGGACACCGAGCCGCCACGGCGGCCGGGGCTGCGCGGCGAACGCCAGGCCGTAGAGCCCGTCGGCCACCGGCGGCTCGTCGTCATTGACCCCGATCGACCGTCTGGCAAGCCGTGCCTCCGTCAGCAGCAGCCCCAGTGCCATACCGCCCAGCAGGCTGACGCTGCCGCCCCCGTAGGCCGCGGCGGTCGCGATCCGCCGGGCCACCCTCGCCGTCGACATGCCCCGTCCGCCTCCCGCTCGTTTGTCCCTGTCCCGTCCTACCCCGTTCGTGCCCCCCGTGATGCACCGCGCAACGCGCGTCCATGTGCACACTCGAGGGCAATAGAGTGCTGTCCGGTGGGCGGACAGCAACTGCCCCGGGATGTGCGGAGACCACAGTGCAGTATCACGAGTCGATGATCGACCTTGTCGGCAACACCCCGCTGCTCAAGCTGACCAGCGTGACGGAGGGGATCCAGGCCACCGTTCTGGCGAAGGTGGAGTACTTCAACCCCGGGGGGTCGGTGAAGGACCGGATCGCCCTGCGGATGATCGAGGCCGCCGAGGCCTCGGGCGCATTGCAGCCGGGCGGGGTGATCGTCGAGCCGACCTCCGGCAACACCGGTGTCGGCCTGGCGATCGTCGCGCAGCAGAAGGGCTACCGCTGTCTTTTCGTCTGCCCGGACAAGGTTTCCACGGACAAGATCAACGTCCTCAGGGCCTACGGGGCGGAGGTGGTGGTCTGCCCGACGGCGGTGGACCCCGACCACCCCGACTCCTACTACAACGTGTCGGACCGGCTGGTGCGGGAGACCCCCGGCGCCTGGAAGCCGGACCAGTACAGCAACCCGGCCAACCCCCGGTCGCACTACGAGACCACCGGCCCCGAGCTGTGGAAGCAGACCGACGGCCGGATCACCCACTTCGTGGCAGGCGTCGGCACCGGCGGCACGATCAGCGGCACCGGCCGCTACCTCAAGGAGGCCAGCGAGGGCCGGGTCTCGGTCATCGGTGCGGACCCGGAGGGCTCGGTCTACTCCGGTGGCTCCGGACGCCCCTACCTGGTGGAGGGGGTCGGCGAGGACTTCTGGCCGGACGCCTACGACCGGGAGATCGCCGACGAGATCGTCGCCGTCTCCGACAAGGACTCGTTCCGGATGACCCGGCGGCTCGCCCGCGAGGAGGGACTGCTGGTCGGCGGCTCCTGCGGGATGGCGGTGGTCGGGGCGCTGGAGGTCGCGCGGCGGCTCGGTCCCGAGGACGTCGTCGTGGTGCTGCTCCCGGACGGCGGACGCGGGTACCTCAGCAAGATCTTCAGCGACGAGTGGATGGCCGACTACGGCTTCCTGGACGGCGGCGAGCCCGAGACCCGCGTCGGCGACGTGCTGCGCCGCAAGGACGGCGGCCTGCCCTCGCTCGTCCACATGCACCCCGAGGAGACGGTCGGCGAGGCCATCGAGGTGCTGCGCGAGTACGGCGTGTCGCAGATGCCGATCGTCAAGCCCGGGGCCGGGCACCCGGACGTGATGGCGGCCGAGGTCACCGGATCGGTGGTCGAGCGCGAGCTGCTCGACGCGCTGTTCGCCAAGCGCGCCACCCTGGACGATCCACTGGAGCAGCACATGAGCGCCCCGCTGCCGCACGTCGGGTCCGGCGAGCCGATCGCCGACCTGATGGCCGTGCTGCAGGACGCGGACGCGGCGGTCGTCCTGATCGAGGGGAAACCGACGGGCGTGGTCAGCCGTCAGGACCTGCTCGCCTTCCTCGCGGCGGGAAACTGATCCCGGGCTGTCATGGCGTGGCAACGCCCGCTTAACGACGGCCCGGCAGACTGACGGATGTCGGCGACCAGAAACTTCCGGAGCGGCTCCCGGATCTCCAAGGTCGCCAGGACGCCGGTCGTGAGCCGGCCGGCGTCGTGTGCGGGGACCGCCGTCGTCCCACCCCCGGTGCTCGCACCAGGGTGCGGCGGTCCCCGCCCCCTCGTGTCCGCCGTGCGGTTCCCGGCCGCCACGGCGGAGTGTGCGCACCCCGGCTCCCCGGCCGGATCAGGGCGGCCGGGGAGCCGGCCGGGTGCCCCGCGCCGCCTACTCCCAGTCGCTGCCTTCGCCGCTCCTCCTGCGCAGCCGGCGGAACTCACCGGCGTGCGCGTAGCAGACGTTGACCCCCACGATCCCTGCCCAGCAGACCAGCAGCCCCGGAAGGCCGGCCTGGGTCGCGGCGACAGCCGACAGCGGCACGGCGAGCACCAGGGAGAGCGCCGCGAGCCCGAAGGCCGGGCCGGGGCCCCGGCTCTCCCCGGCGGGCGGCCCGCCCGGGCCCCGTCTGCCGAGGACCAGTTGCTGTTCGGCCAGCTGCCGCCGGACCCGCTGGTCCACGGTGCTGTCGATGCGCTGCCCGACCTTCTCCAGGAACGAGTCGACCACTTCCGATTCGTAAGTGTCCCCGAGCTCCTTGCGGGTCTGCACGGCGGCGTCGAGGTCCTTCTTCAGCTCAGGGTCACGGCTTGTCATGGCCCGCACGTTAGACGGAACGGGGCCGCACCGCACGGGGGCTGACCCCACTCTTGTCTCCCGCTCCCCAGGGGCCGCGGCCCGCCGACCGACTGCATAGAATTATGCAGATGAGTGAGGCGAGTGCACAGCTGCTGAAACTGTTCGAGGGGCACCGGCTGACCCCCACCCAGCGGCGCATCGCGCAGTGCATGGTCCGCCGGGCCGGGGAGGCGCCGTTCCTCTCCAGCGTGGAGCTCGCGGACCTGGCGGGCGTCAGCCAGCCCTCGGTGACCCGCTTCGCGGTGGCCCTCGGTTTCGACGGCTACCCGGCGCTGCGCAAGCAGCTCCGGGAGAATCTGCGGCAGCTCCGCGAGGCGGGCCCGGACGGCACCGGCGGGGAGGGCGGTGAGCCGGCCGCGGAGGCGCCCAACGCCTATCAGCAGGCCATTCACGCCGAGATCGACAATCTGCGGCAGCTGGCCGCCTCGCTCGCCGACCCCGCCCCGGTGGAACAGGCAGGGCGGCTCCTCGCCGCCTCGCGGCCCCTGCCGGTGCTCGGCCTGCGGGCAGCCGCCGCGCAGGCCCGCGGCTTCGCCTTCTTCGCGGTCAAGGTGCACCCGGACATCCGGCTGCTCGACGAGGGCGGCACGATGCTCGCCGACCGCATCGAGGCAGCCGCCGCAGCCGGAGCGAGCGCGCTGCTGTGCTTCGCGCTGCCCCGGCACCCGCGCGAGGTGGGGGAGGCGCTCGGACTCGCCCGCGCGGCCGGGCTGCGCATCGTCACCGTGACGGACAGCGCCTTCACCCCGGTCGCCGCCCCCGGAGACCTGCTGCTGCCCGCCGCGGTCGGGACCGGGCTGTCCTTCGACACCGCCTGCGCCCCCATGGTGCTGGGCCGCGTGCTGCTGGAGGCGATGTGCGACGGCCTCCCCGGCGCGCAGGCCCGGCTTGAGGAATTCGACACCCGGGCCGCCGCCCGCGGGCTGTTCCTGGACTGAGGGCGAGCGGAGCCGCCCGGGGCCCGCTCACCGGGCCCGCGGAGCGGCTCACGGGTCCTGCGGCGGGGTGCCGAACGGCCGGGAGACCGGGGCTCCCCAGTCCCGCCAGGCCGGGCAGTCCAGCGCGGGACGGCCGTCCAGAAAGCGGTTGACCTCCTGGTGGAACACCGCTCGGATCGGCAGGTACGGATGCGCCACCCGCATCGGGCAGGCGTTGCGGTCCACCGGCAGGTGCCAGCCGTCGGGCATGAGCGGCAGGTCCGTCGCCGAGGTCATGGACAGCGAACGGACATCATCGGGCAGCGGCTCGGCGATGATCGAGGAGGCCGCGTCCGGGGTGGCCAGGATCTCCTGGGCCAGGGGCGCGTCCGGATCGAAGTCGAAGTCGACGAGGTCGGCGAGGGGAATGAGCAGCCGCAGCAGGTCGCCGGCCACCCGGCCCTCACCGTCATCGTCCGCCGCCGGGTACCCCACCGGGCTCTGCGGGAAGGGCCCCACGAACAGGGCGGCGTCGACTTCGGGAGCCACCCCGCTCGCCAGTGCCTGCCAGACCACCCAGACGGCCTGCGAGTGCCCGGCCACCACCAGGGGGCGCGGCAGGTCGGCGATCTGTTCGGCGAAGATCTCCACCTGCTCCGCCAGCGGCCGCTGGGTGTCCTCCGGCGTGTAAGGGGCCCCGGTGGTGATCGGGCAGGTGGCGACCCCGCGTGGCTGGCCGTCCCCGGGACCGGAGTAGGAGAAGTAGAAGGTCTGCTCGCAGGTGTAGCCCAGCGTCTCGATGTCCGTCTCGAAGATCGCGCCCCGGCCGGAAGCGGAATTGATGCCGGACATCAGCAGTACCGAGCCTTCCCGCGGCTCGGGCACCGGCCCGTCGTCCACCGCCCCGCGGGTCACGGTGAAGACGGTGCCGGCCACGGCGAGGGCGAGGGCCGCCGCGGCCAGCCGGCGCAGCGGACGGTGAGGGGCCGGGCGCGCCAGGAAGGTGATCGCCACCCCGGTGGCCAGTGCCGAGACCGGGATCAGCGGGATGGTCAGCACGGGGAAGTTGTCGGCGAGGACCCCAAGGAGGATCAGCACCAGGGCGTAGGGGATCAGCACCTCCACCCGCAGTCCGTGCCGCCAGCTGCGCGTGAACGCGGTGCGCAGCCGCTCCTCACGCTGCCAGGGCATCGGGGCGGTGAGGAACCAGGTGAGGGCCAGCAGTGTCATGGCTGCCCAGAACAGCCGGGAGTACAGCAGGGCGCTGGCCATGAACTCCAGCTGGGCCGCGAGCAGCAGCGGCAGTGCGGCGACCGCGTAGAACAGCGCGGCGAACCGGGCCCGGCGCCAGGTGAGGCCGCCGAGCAGAAGGCAGAGCACCACCACCCGGACGGCCAGCACCACGGCCAGCAGGGCGACGAAGGCGGGGACCGACGGCGCGCGGGTCAGCAGGACCCGCAGGTCTGCATGGAGGTCGGCGGGGGGCAGCGCCACGAAGTGCGGCAGCCCCGGCCACTGGGGCAGGGCCCCGGCGAGCGCGAGCAGCACCACGACCACGGAGACCGCGGCGAGTGGCCACAGCTGAGGGGTGTCCCGCTCCTCCCGCGCGCCGGCGAGGCCACGTCCGAGCTTGGTCGTCAGGTCCACCTCGGTGGGGTAGCCGTCCGGCACCGGGCGAAACTCCCGGCCGAGGCGCCCGGCCCGCGGCGGCGGCTTGTTGACTGAAGATATTCAGTCCGTACAGTGAGTGAATACGAGCCGGTCAGTCCGGTCAGCCGGTCCTCGTGCGGCGCCTCCGTCGCGCGGTGCCCGGGCCGTCGTACAGATCCGTCGTACCGAGTCGTTCAGAGTGGAAGGCAGCGGCCATGTCAGGACCCCGCCCCGTGCGCGCGCCGCGCGGCAGCGAGCTCAGCGCCCAGGGATGGCCGCAGGAAGCGGCGCTGCGGATGCTGCAGAACAACCTCGACCCGGAGGTCGCCGAGCACCCCGACCAGCTGGTGGTCTACGGCGGCACCGGCAAGGCGGCCCGCGACTGGCAGTCCTTCGACGCGATGGTGCGCACCCTGCGGACGCTCCGTGGCGACGAGACGATGCTCGTCCAGTCCGGCCGCCCGGTCGGCGTCATGACCACCCACGAGTGGGCGCCGCGGGTGCTGATCGCCAACTCCCACCTGGTCGGTGACTGGGCCAACTGGGAGGAGTTCCGGCGCCTGGAGCAGCTGGGTCTGACCATGTACGGGCAGATGACGGCCGGCTCCTGGATCTACATCGGCACCCAGGGCATCCTGCAGGGCACCTACGAGACCTTCGCCGCGGTGGCCGAGAAGCGGTTCGGCGGCTCCCTGGCCGGAACCGTCACGCTGACCGCCGGGCTCGGCGGCATGGGCGGCGCCCAGCCGCTGGCCGTCACGATGAACGGCGGCGTGGCCCTGTGCATCGACTGCGACCCGCGGGCCATCGAGCGCCGCATCGCCCACGGCTACCTGGACGTGCGGGCCGACTCGCCGGAGCACGCGCTGCGGCTGGCCGCCGAGGCCCGGCAGCAGCGCCGGCCGCTCTCCATCGGCGTGCTGGGCAACGCGGCCGACCTGGTGCCCCGCCTGCTGGAACAGAACGCCCCCGTCGACATCGTCACCGACCAGACCAGCGCCCACGACCCCCTGGCCTACCTCCCCCTGGGCGTCGACTTCGCCGACATGGCCGCCTTCGCGACGAAGGACCCCGCCGGCTTCACCCTGCGGGCCCGCGAGTCGATGGCCCGGCACGTCGAGGCCATGGTCGGCTTCCAGGACGCCGGAGCGGAAGTCTTCGACTACGGCAACTCGATCCGCGGCGAGGCACAGCTGGCCGGGTACGGACGGGCCTTCGACTTCCCCGGCTTCGTGCCCGCCTACATCCGGCCGCTGTTCTGCGAGGGCAAGGGCCCGTTCCGCTGGGCGGCACTCAGCGGGGACCCACGCGACATCGCCACCACCGACCGGGAGATCCGGAAGCTCTTCCCGGAGAACGAGTCGCTGGCCCGCTGGATCGCGCTGGCCGGCGAGCGGGTGCGATTCCAGGGCCTGCCCGCCCGGATCTGCTGGCTCGGCCAGGGCGAACGGGCCGTGGCGGGCGAGCGGTTCAACGACCTGGTGGCGAGCGGTGAGCTCGCCGCCCCGCTGGCCATCGGCCGCGACCACCTGGACTGCGGCTCGGTCGCCTCGCCCTACCGGGAGACCGAGGGCATGCGGGACGGGTCGGACGCCATCGCCGACTGGCCGCTGCTCAACGCCATGGTCAATGTGGCCTCCGGCGCCTCCTGGGTGTCCCTCCATCACGGGGGAGGGGTCGGCATGGGCCGCTCCCTGCACGCCGGGCAGGTGTCCGTGGCGGACGGCACCGCGCTCGCCGGGCAGAAGCTCCACCGGGTGCTGACCAACGACCCCGGCACGGGCGTCATCCGGCACGTGGACGCGGGATACGAGCGGGCGGAGGAGGTCGCCACCGAGCACGGCGTGCGGATCCCCATGCGGGAGGATGCCGCCGCAGCGTCCGGAGCCGACGGGGCCGACCCGGTCCGCGGAGCCGGCGGCGCCTCGGGAGCGCGGGAGTGACCGCCGCCCGCCCGCCCGCCTCCTTCCAGGAAATGTGGCGGGAGCTGAGCCCGGTCGGCCGCACCTCCGGCGGCGGCTGCCGGAGATTCGCCTGGACCCCGGCTGATGCCGAGTGCCGGGACTGGTTCCGGGAGCAGGCCGCCGCCCGCGGTCTCACCCACGAGGTGGACCGCAATGGCAACCAGTGGGCCTGGCTCGGCGACCCGGACGCCGGAGACGCCGTGGTCACCGGCTCCCACCTGGACTCGGTGCCGGACGGCGGCGCGTTCGACGGGCCGCTCGGGGTGGTCTCCGCCTTCGCCGCGCTGGACGAGCTGCTGGCCCGCGGCGCCCGGCCCGTCCGGCCGCTCGCGGTCGTCAACTTCGTCGACGAGGAGGGAGCCCGGTTCGGACTGGCCTGCGTCGGGTCCCGGCTCACCGCCGGCCGGCTCACCCCCGCGCACGCGCGCGCCCTGCGGGACGCCGACGGCGTCACGCTGGCCCGCGCCATGGAGCTGGCCGGCCACGACCCCGCGGCACTCGGCCCCGACCCCGCGCGGCTGGCCGGAATCAAAGCCTTCGTGGAGCTGCACATCGAGCAGGGGCGCGCGCTGGCCGGCACCGCCCACCCGGTCGGCGTGGCCTCGGTGATCTGGCCGCACGGCCGCTGGCGCTTCGACTTCCGCGGCGAGGCCAACCACGCGGGCACCACCGCGCTGGAGGACCGCCGGGACCCGATGCTGACCTACGCCAACACGGTGCTCGCCGCCCGCAAGAAAGCCCGGCTCGCCGGGGCGCTCGCCACCTTCGGGAAGGTGGCCGTCGAGCCGAACGGCGTCAACGCCGTGCCCTCCCTGGTACAGGGCTGGCTCGACTCCCGCGCCGCCGACCAGGAGACCCTGGACAGCGTGGTTGCCGAGATCGAGCGGGCCGCCGCCGAGCGCGGCGCCCGCGACGGCGTGCGGGTGGCCGTGGAGCGGGAGTCCTTCACCCCCGTCGTGGAGTTCGCGCACGCCCTGCGCGACCGGATCGGCGGCCTTCTCGGGGACGTGCCGCTGCTGCCCACCGGCGCGGGGCACGACGCCGGGATCCTGTCCGCCTCGGTGCCCACCGCCATGCTCTACGTGCGCAACCCCACCGGCGTTTCCCACTCGCCCGCCGAGTTCGCCGAGGAGGACGACTGCGTGGCCGGAGTGAGCGCACTCGCCGACGTCCTGGAGGACCTGGCGTGCCGCCCGTGACCGGCGGCCCGGTCGGCCCCGCCTACTGGGCCGAGTACGCCTGGATCGACGGCATCGTCGAGGCCGGAGTGGCCCTGGAGACGGCGGACGGCCGGCTCTCCGCCGTCCGCACCGGCGTGCCCGCTCCGCCCGCCGGCAGCGTCACGCTGCGCGGACTGACCGTGCCCGGCCTGGCCAACACCCACTCGCACGCCTTCCACCGCGCGCTGCGCGGTGCCGTCCAGGTCGGCGGCGGCACCTTCTGGACCTGGCGCGAGCTGATGTACCGGGTGGCGTCCAAGCTCACCCCCGACACGTACTTCGCGCTCGCCCGCGCCGTCTACGCCGAGATGGCCCTGGCCGGAATCACCGCCGTCGGGGAGTTCCACTACCTGCACCACGGCCCCGGCGGCACCCGCTACGACGACCCCAACGCCATGGGCCACGCGCTCCTCGCCGCCGCCGCCGAAGCCGGCATCCGGATCACCCTGCTGGACACCTGCTACCTGTCCGCCGGCTTCGGGGATCCCCCCACCCCGCCCCAGCGGCGCTTCAGCGACGGCACCGCCGACGCCTGGGCGGAACGCGCGGGCGCCCTGCGGGAGGGCCCCGGGGTGCGCATCGGCGCCGCCGTCCACTCGGTGCGCGCGGTGCCCGCGGACGCGCTGGCCACCGTCGCCCGGTGGGCCCGGGAACGACAGGCGCCACTGCACGTCCACCTGTCCGAGCAGCCGGCCGAGAACGACGCCTGCCGGGCCGCCCACGGCCGCACGCCCACCCGGCTGCTCGCCGACCACGGGGTGCTCGGCCCCGGCACCACCGCCGTGCACGCCACCCACCTCACCGCGGAGGACGTCCGGCTGCTCGGCGGCGCCGCCACCGGCGTCTGCATGTGCCCCACCACCGAACGGGACCTGGCCGACGGCATCGGCCCCGCCGCCCGCGTGCAGCAGGCGGGCAGCCCGCTCTCCCTGGGCAGCGACAGCCACGCCGTCATCGACCTGTTCGAGGAGGCCCGGGCACTGGAGCTGAACGAGCGGCTGCGCACCCGCAGCCGCGGCCACTGGACCGGCTCCCAGCTGCTGCGCGCCGCCACCGAGACCGGCCACGCGGCGCTGGGCCGGCCCGATGCCGGGCGGCTGGAGGCCGGGCTGCTCGCCGACTTCACCACCGTCGCCCTGGACTCCGTGCGCACCGCGGGCCCGCCGCCCCGGCTGGCCGTCGAGGCGGCGGTGTTCGCGGCGACCGGCGCGGACGTCCGGCACACCGTGGTCGGCGGCCGGCACCTCGTCCGCGACGGCACCCACCGGCTGATCCCCGACGTACCGCGCGCCCTGGCCGAGACCATCGCCGCCACCGGCGGCCCCTGACCGCCCGGCCGGAATCCCGGCCGGGCAAGGAGAACACCCCGTGACGACGCCGCCCACCGCCACACCTCCCGCCACCACCACCCTCCTCACCGACATCGGGCACCTGGTCACCAACGATCCGTCCCTCGGTGCGGGCCCGCTCGGCGTGCTGCGGAACGCCGCGGTGGTCCTCGACGGTGACCGCGTCGCCTGGACCGGCCCCGCACGGGACGCGCCCGCCGCCGACCGGCATCAGGACGCGGCGGGCCGGGCCGTCATCCCCGGCTTCGTCGACCCGCACTCCCACCTGCTGTTCGCCGGGGACCGCACCGAGGAGTTCAGCGCCCGGATGTCCGGCCGGCCCTACACCGCGGGCGGCATCCGG
This sequence comes from Streptomyces sp. ACA25, assembly GCF_028200735.1. Classification (GTDB taxonomy): domain Bacteria; phylum Actinomycetota; class Actinomycetes; order Streptomycetales; family Streptomycetaceae; genus Streptomyces. The sequence continues at coordinate 51,295 of NZ_JAQKPV010000003.1, read as the reverse complement.
ACCACCGTCTCGGCCACCCGCGCGGCCACCGACGAGCAGCTGGCCGCCGGCCTCGCCGCCCACCTGCGGGAGATGCTCCGGCAGGGCACCACCACCGTGGAGACCAAGTCCGGCTACGGCCTGACCGTCCGGGACGAGGCCCGGGCCCTGCGGGTGGCCGCCGCGCAGACCGAGGAGGTCACCTACCTGGGGGCGCACATCGTCGCCCCCGAGTACGCCGCCGACCCCGCCGGCTACGTGGACCTGGTCACCGGCCCGATGCTGGACGCGTGCGCCCCCCACGCCCGCTGGATCGACGTCTTCTGCGAGCGCGGTGCCTTCGACGGCGACCAGGCCCGGGCGGTGCTGACCGCCGGGCAGGCCCGCGGCCTCACCGCCCGCGTGCACGCCAACCAGCTCGGCCCCGGCCCCGGTGTGCGGCTGGCCGTCGAACTCGGCGCTGCCTCCGCCGACCACTGCACGCATCTCACCGACGCCGACGTGGACGCCCTCGCCCAGTCCGCCGGGACCACGGTCGCCACCCTGCTGCCGGGATGCGAGTTCTCCACGCGGTCCCCGTACCCCGATGCCCGCCGGCTGCTGGACGCCGGTGTCACCGTCGCGCTGTCCACGGACTGCAACCCCGGCTCGTCCTACACCAGCTCCCTGCCGTTCTGCATCGCCGTGGCGGTCCGCGAGATGGGCATGACCCCCGGAGAAGCCCTGTGGTCCGCCACCGCCGGGGCCGCCGCGGCCCTGCGCCGCCCGGACCTCGGCCGTATCGCCCCCGGCGCCCGCGCCGACCTGGTGCTGCTCGACGCGCCCTCGCCCGTCCACCTCGCCTACCGGCCCGGCGTGCCGCTCGTCACGGATGTCTGGCAGCGCGGCCGGCATGTGGTGGGGAGCGCGGGCCCGGGAACCGCGCACCCCGCCCCGGCCGGCCGCATGCCGCAGTGACCCGGCGGGTCCGCCGGGTCACCCCGCCGCAGTGCCCGCCGCCCGGAGGGCTCGTGCCGCAGGACCGGCGGCCGTCTGCCGGGCACGGGGTCAGGAACCCTCGGCTGCCCACTTCCGGGCCTGTTCCCGCGCCTCCACGTGCAGTGCCGAGCCCGCCGCGCCGACCCTGGGCCGCAGCTCCGGCGCGGTGGTGACAGCTCGGAAGAAGAACGCCACCGACACCTCGTGGTCCGGGCGGTGCACCACCTCCAGTGCGTCACCGGCGGCGATCCGGCCCGGCGTGAGCACCCGGAAGTACGCTCCGGGGGCCGCGTCCTGGGTGAACCGCCTGACCCAGCCCCGCTCACCGAGCCATCCGGCGAACGTCCGGCACGGGATGCGCGGTGAGGTGGCCTCGATCACCAGGTCCGGCCCGATCCGCCAGCGCTCCCCGATCCGGGCGTCGTTGACGTCGACACCCGCGGTGGTCAGGTTCTCGCCGAACGCGCCGGCCGGCAGCTCCCGGCCGAGCACCTCCGCCCAGCGGTCCAGGTCCTCCCGGGCGAAGGCGTAGACGGCCTGGTCGTCACCGCCGTGATGGACCTTGTCACCGATGAAGTCCCCCTCGAGCCCGCTGTCCGCGGTGCCCTTCGGGCCCGGGGCGGCGACCCGCACCGGGCCGGCGGCCGGGCGCTTGTCGATGCCGGTCCGGAAGCCCGCGGACTTGGTGTACTCCGGTTCCACGCGCGGGCGGGCGAGGTTCACGGACAGCACCTTCGCAGAAGACATGTGCGGCACCTTAACCGCCCGGGTGATGCCACGGCGCCCCCATTTCCGCCCGGCCCGGGACCTCCGGTCCGACGGCGCGCACGGCTGAGGGGCCGCCCGGTTGCGTGGGCAGCCCCTCAGCCGGACGCGACGTCCTCGGCGGCGCGTCCCCCTCACTCGTCGACCATCAGCCCCCGGCGGAGCTTGCTCAGCGTCCGGGCCAGCAGCCGCGACACGTGCATCTGGGAGATGCCGAGCTCCTCGCCGATCTCCGACTGCGTCATGTTCGCGACGAAGCGGAGCGAGAGTATCCGGCGGTCGCGCGGTGAGAGCTCTGCGATCAGCGGCTTGAGGGACTCCACGTACTCGATGCCCTCCAGCCCGTGGTCCTCGTAACCGATGCGGTCCGCGAGGGCGCCCTCGGTGTCGTCCTCCTCCGGCTGGGCGTCCAGCGAGCTGGCCGTGTAGGCGTTGGACGCGGCCATGCCCTCCACGACCTCCTCCGGGCTCAGGTCCAGCCGCTCGGCGAGCTCCGCGACGGTCGGGGCCCGGTCCAGGCGCTGGGCCAGCTCGTCACCCGCCTTCGCCAGGTCCAGCCGCAGCTCCTGCAGCCGGCGGGGCACCCGCACGGACCAGGAGGTGTCCCGGAAGAACCGCTTTATCTCGCCGACGATGGTCGGCATCGCAAAGGTGGGGAACTCCACACCGCGACCGGGCTCGAACCGGTCGATCGCCTTGATCAGCCCGATCGTGCCGACCTGGACGATGTCCTCCATCGGTTCGCTGCGGGAACGGAACCGGGCGGCCGCGAACCTCACCAGCGCGAGATTGAGCTCGACCAGGGTGTTGCGCACGTAGGCGAACTCGTGGGTGCCCTCGTCCAGGATCCGCATGCGTTCGAAGAGGCTCTTGGACAGGGCCCGTGCGTCCAGCGGCCCCATCTCGTCGAAGGGCGGGACCGTCGGCAGCAGCCCGATCGGGGCGTCGAGCGCGAGCGGCCCGGCTTCGGCGGGCTCTGCTCCGGGCTGCGCGTCCTGGAGCTCCGGCACGGCGGCCGGTGCCTCCCCGGCCGGGGCGTTCTGCGCGGCATGCGGATCGTCGGTGCGAGGGGCCGGTGACATGGTGTCCTCCGTTGGTTTCTCGGCGTATGGCTGCCGAAGCCGTGACGTGCACTGCCGTAGTGCGGCGCCTCCAAAGCCGGCGTGATGCGGTTGTCCCTCCTACGCCTACCGGTCGCCCGGCCGACATGGCAAGTTCCACTATGTCCGCTTCGGGGTGATTATCCGTCCGGTTCGGGTGTCCCGGCGGACCGTCCAGCGGCTAGGGTCGAACCTAGCCAGGAAGCCTTCCCAATCTGAAGGGGTCTGCATGGACCGCCGCAGGCCGGGCAGTGCTCACCGGCGTCAGTTCACGGTGGAGGTGCGTCGTCTCGGCGCGAGTGCGGTGGTGGCGCCACAGGGCGAGCTCGATCATCACAGCGCGGAAAAGCTGGGTGCCGCACTCACCGAGTGCGTCGCAGAGGGATGTGCCCGGATCGTTATCGATTGTTCGGGTCTGACGTTCTGTGACTCGATGGGTCTCAACGTTCTCCTCGCCGCCCGGATCGAGGCCTCGCAGGCCGGCGGAGAGGTTCAGCTCGCCGCGCTGCCGCCGATGGTCGCCCGGGTCTTCGAGATCACCGGGGCAGGGGCCGTCTTCACCGTGCACGACGACCTGAAGACCGCCCTGGCCTCGCTGCCCGTCGACTGAGGGCACCCGTCCTGTACGGAGCGGCGTAGCACGGGTCACACTATTGACGGGGAACGGTGGGTGTTCCCGGCGCGCGGCAGGGCAGGAGATCTGTCACGCCGGAAGAGCGCAGGGACGGATCCGGCGTCTACCAGAACATGCCAGCGGCGTGGTGATTGCGGTGAGGGAGGCGGTGCATGGCAACGGCCCGGCCGTATCCGGCAGGAGACTGCGGACCCGAGGCGCACGGCCCGGTGACCGGGGCGGAGCAGGTGCGGCAGGTACGAAGACTCCGGCTGGTCGGGATCAGCGGGACCGTAGGCCGGGCACGCGAGTTCACCCGGCGGGCGCTCCATGACTGGGGCTGGCTGCCCGCGGCCACCGCGGAACAGCAGGCCGCGGCGGAGGACGCCCTGCTGGTCGTCTCCGAGCTGGTGACCAACGCCTGCCTGCACGCCGAAGGCCCCGAGGAGCTGCGCATCGGCTGCGGCCCCAAGCTGCTGCGCATAGAGGTTGTCGACCCCGGCGGTGGCTCGCCCGCCCCCCGGGCCACCCGCCGCCCCGGCCGTCCCGGCGGTCACGGCATGTTCATCGTCCAGCGGCTGAGCCTGGACTGGGGCGTGGCCCATGACCCGGACAGCAACGGCAAGACCGTCTGGGCCGAGCTCGCCGCACCGCCCGCCCTGCCCTGAGCCCTCTGCCACGGGCCCCGCCCCGGGACCCTCGCCCGGCCCCGGCTCCGTGCCCTCCACCCCCGGCCGGCTGCCCTCCCGGCGGAACACCGGGACAGCCGGACCCCGCACGCCCGGAGGTCTACGATCGGCGCATGACCCGAGTACTGCTCGCCGAGGACGATGCGTCCATCTCGGAGCCGCTGGCCCGAGCGCTGCGACGCGAGGGATACGAGGTGGAGGTCTGTGAGGACGGCCCGGGGGCGCTGCGTGCCGGGCTGGCCGGCGACATCGACGTGGTCGTCCTCGACCTCGGGCTTCCCGGGATGGACGGCCTGGAAGTGTGCCGCCGGCTGCGCACCGAAGGGCTGAGCCTGCCGGTGCTGGTCCTCACCGCCCGGGCCGACGAGGTGGACACCGTGGTCGGCCTCGACGCCGGCGCGGACGACTACGTCACCAAACCCTTCCGCCTCGCCGAGCTGCTGGCCCGGGTCCGGGCCCTGCTCCGGCGCGGCACCGCGGAGCCCGTTCCCGCCCCGGTCGTGCACGGCATCCGGATCGACATCGAGTCCCACCGTGCCTGGATGGGCGAGGAGGAGCTCCACCTGACGGCCAAGGAGTTCGATCTGCTGCGCGTCCTGGTGCGGGACGCGGGCCGTGTCGTCACCCGCGAGCAGCTGATGCGTGAGGTCTGGGACACCACCTGGTGGTCCTCCACCAAGACCCTCGACATGCACATCTCCTGGCTCCGGAAGAAACTCGGCGACGACGCCGGGAACCCCCGCTACATCGCGACCGTGCGCGGGGTGGGCTTCCGCTTCGAGAGAAGCTGAGACCCCCGGGCGCGGGGCGGGGCCGCTCCGCGGCCCGCGTGCCGCGGCGGCCGGTCCGCTCCGTCCCCACCTGTACTGCTGCCCGGAGGGCCTTGTGCGCCGCCGCCTGATCAACTCCACGCTCGCCGTGGTGCTCGTCGTCATCGCCGTCTTCGGCCTGTCCCTCGTCGTCGTCGAGACCCGTTCCATCGAGGCCACCGCCCAGGACCGGCTGCAGTCCGAGGCAGCCCGGCTGGTGGCCGTGGTGGAGAGCCGGCTCGTCGCCGGGGAGTCGGTCACCGCCGAGACGATGCGCACCTCGGTGCCCGGCGAGCGGTACGTGCTCATCCAGCTGGCGGGGGAGGACCTCTTCACGCTCGGCAATGAGCCCGAGGGCGATGTCGTGGCGGCGACCGAGACCGGAGGCCACGGCGAGACCGTCACCGTCCAGCAGGCCCGCAGCGCACTGTGGGACGAGGTCAGCCGGACCCTCGCGATCATCACCGCCGTCGCGCTGCTGGCCATCGCCGCCGCTGTCCTGCTCGCCGTGCGCCAGGCCCGCCGGGTCTCCGCCCCGCTCACCGACCTGGCCGAGACCGCCGAGCGGCTCGGCCGCGGCGACCCCCGGCCCCGGAACCGGCGCTACGGCGTGGCGGAGCTCGACCGGGTGGCCGACGTGCTGGAGTCCAGCGCCGAGCGCATCGCCCGGATGATCACCGCGGAGCGCCGACTGGCGGCGGACGCCTCGCACCAGCTGCGCACCCCGCTGACCGCGCTGTCCATGCGGCTCGAGGAGATCATCGAGACGGAGGATCCGGAGACCGTCAAGGAGGAGGCGGCGATCGCGCTGGCCCAGGTGGAACGCCTCACCGACGTGGTGCAGCGGCTGCTCACCAACTCCCGTGACCCGTTTCTCGGCTCGGCCGTCGGCTTCGACCTGGACGAGGTCGTTCTCCAGCAGATGGAGGAGTGGCGACCGGCCTACCGGGCGGAGGGCCGGCCCCTCGTGCACTCCGGCAAGCCCGGGCTGCGCGCCGTCGGCACGCCGGGAGCGGTCGCCCAAGTGCTGGCGACCCTGGTCGAGAACTCCCTCATGCACGGCGACGGCGCGGTCGCCCTGCGCACCCGCACCGCGGGAAACCAGGTGGTGGTGGAGGTCACCGACGGCGGGAAGGGCGTACCGCCGGAGCTCGGCTCCCGGGTTTTCGAACGGGCGGTCAGCGGCCGGAACTCCACCGGCCTCGGCCTGGCCGTGGCCCGGGACCTGGCCGAGGCCGACGGCGGCCGGCTCGAACTGCTCCAGCTGGTCCCCCCGGTCTTCGCCCTCTTCCTCAGCCGCGAAGCCGACTAGGGCCGTGCCGGTCCGGACGTGACGTGCCGGGCACGCCGCGATGTTCGGTGCGGTGCCTCCTGGCGGGCTCAGTGGCGGAGGTGTTTCGGGGCGCGTGCGCCGTCCGGCCGGCTCGGGGGCACGGTACGGGACGGGGGTGCGCCTCCGCCCGGGGGAGCGGGTGCGCCCGTGGAGCGGGCGCCGCGGAAGACCCAGGTGCGATAGGACCAGAAGCGGAACAGCGAGGCGGCGCCCAGGCCGATGACGTTCTTCGCGATGTTGTCGGCGAGGGGGGAGGTGAGATCCAGACCGTAGTGGGAGATGGCGAGCGCCCCGTTCTCGATGACCATGCCGACCCCCGAGAACAGCAGGAACAGGCTCGCCTCCCGGCGCCTGCGGGTCTTGTCCGCGTGCAGGTAGGTCCAGTACCGGTTGCCCAGGTAGTTGGTGCAGATGGCCGTCGAGGTGGCGATCACTCCGGAGCGGACCGGTGCGAGCCCGAAGCCCTGGGTGCACACGTTGAAGACGATCACGTTCACCAGGACGCCGAAGGCGCCCACGGTGCCGAACTTGGCGGCCTCCCGGACGAGCCGGCGCAGCCGGACCCGCAGAGTGGGCCGATCGCTCATGGTCGCCTTCCGGTTCCCTTCCGTGCAGGGATGGTCCTCCGCCATGTTAACGAGGCCCGGGCGCCGTGCGGCCCGGGTTCGCGAAGCCGGGCCGCACGGCGCCCGGGGCCGATGCGGCGGCGTTCGCGGCCCCCCGGACCGATATCCTGGCCGAGTGACATTTCCCGTAGTCGGCATGGTCGGCGGCGGTCAGCTCGCCCGCATGACCCACGAGGCGGCCATCCCGCTCGGCATCAGCTTCAAGCTCCTCAGCGGCACCCCACAGGACTCCGCGGCCCGGGTGGTCGCCGACGTCGTCGTGGGCGACCACCGTGATCTCGCGACCCTCCGCGCGTTCGCCAGGCGGTGCGACGTGCTCACCTTCGACCACGAGCATGTGCCCACCGAGCACCTGCGCGCACTGGAGGACGAGGGGGTGCTGGTGCGCCCCGGGGCGGACGCCCTGGTGCACGCCCAGGACAAGGGGGTGATGCGCGCCCGGCTGGACACGCTGGGGGTGCCCTGCCCCCGGCACCGCATCGTCGGCAGCCCGGCCGATGTCCGCCGCTTCGCCGAGGAGGCACCCGGCGCGGGGGAGCCGGGCAGCGGCTTCCCGGTCGTCCTGAAGACCGTCCGCGGCGGCTACGACGGCAAGGGGGTGTGGGTGGTGCACTCGGAGGCCGAGGCCGCCGAGCCCTTCCTGGCCGGTGTGCCGGTGCTTGCCGAGGAGAAGGTCGACTATGTCCGGGAGCTGGCCGCCAACGTGGTGCGCTCCCCGCACGGTCAGGCGGTGGCCTATCCGGTCGTGGAGTCGATCCAGGTCGGCGGGGTCTGCGACACGGTGATCGCTCCTGCTCCCGGGCTGCCTGCCGAACGGGCCCTGCAGGCTCAGGAACTGGCGTTGACCATTGCCCGGGAGCTCGGGGTCGTCGGCCATCTCGCGGTGGAGCTCTTCGAGGCCACCGACGGCCGGATCCTCGTCAATGAGCTGGCGATGCGCCCGCACAACTCCGGGCACTGGACCCAGGACGGCGCCATCACCTCGCAGTTCGCCAATCATGTGCGAGCCGTCCTCGACCTTCCGCTGGGCGATCCCCGGCCGCGGGCGCCGTGGACCGTGATGGCGAACGTGCTCGGCGGGGACTACCCCGACATGTACTCGGCCTTCCTGCACTGCATGGCCCGTGACCCCGAGCTGAAGATCCACATGTACGGCAAGGACGTGAAGCACGGCCGCAAGGTCGGGCACGTCAACACCTACGGAACGGACCTGGCCGAGGTGCGGGAGCGCGCCCGGCACGCCGCCGACTATCTGCGAGGAACGATCACCCGATGAACAGCCCCACTCCCTCCGTCGGCATTGTCATGGGCTCCGACAGCGACTGGCCGGTGATGGAGGCCGCGGCGAAGGCCCTCAGCGAGTTCGAGGTTCCGCACGAGGTCGACGTCGTGTCCGCCCACCGGATGCCGCGCGAGATGATCGCCTACGGCGAGCAGGCGGCCGGACGCGGGCTGAAGGTGATCATCGCCGGAGCGGGCGGTGCCGCTCACCTGCCCGGCATGCTGGCCTCGGTGACCGAACTGCCGGTGATCGGGGTGCCCGTGCCGCTGAAGCACCTGGACGGCATGGACTCCCTGCTCTCCATCGTGCAGATGCCGGCCGGCGTGCCGGTCGCCACGGTCTCGGTCGCAGGGGCGCGCAACGCCGGGCTGCTGGCCGTCCGCATCCTCGCCGCCCACGACCCGGCGCTGGCGGAGGCCATGCGTGACTTCCAGGAGCGGCTGAACGAACAGGCGACGGAGAAGGGCCGGCGGCTGCGGGGGAAGGTATCGGGTTCGGGCTTCGGGTTCGGCGGCAGCTGACAGCCGCGCGCGGGGCGGGTGCCGGGCGATGCCGCGGCGGTCGTCCCCGCCCCTCAGCGAGCTGAAGAGCTGAGGGTCCGCCACCCCGCGTCTCAAAGCGGACATTAGGCACAAGACTTGTCATGATGGCGCATAGTCGCGGTGTTACGTGACCGACATCACTTTGTGACCCAGCTGTCTGATCCACTTCTTCGCGCGGCAGCTGCCTCTATTTCAAATGCGCACCCCGGTGAGGTAGTTGGCGACATCTTCGGGTAGGCGGTGCCTCACCTACGGTGACCGACGGCCGCGCCCGGTGGTGGGAGAGGTGTCCGGTTGCTCCTGATCATGAACCGGACGTCCCCCGTTTCTTGTGTTGGTCGATTTAACAGGTTTACCGTTCTGGCCGCGCCGCATCCCGTGGCGTGCCACCGTCGGAACGCCGAATCCTGTCACCGACGGAGGCTCGAGCAGCACATCCGCATGACAGGAGCGGGGGACCCACTTTTTGCCGGCCACCCACCGGCTTGGGGTGAAGCCGCTTGCCGAGTTCAGGGCTTGAAACTGAACTCGCTCGCGGCCGGGCAACCTTCCGGCCCGAACCCGACAGCTGACCTCGCAGGCGTCGGAGAGGAGCACCCCTATGTCCGCACGCGGACGCCACCGTCGCCCGGCCAAGAGCCGGATCTCTCGCTTTTCCCTGATGCTCACCGCCGGCAGTGCAGGTGTGGCCATGCCGTTCATGGTCGCCGGCAGTGCCCAGGCCGCACCGGCACCGGTGCAGAGCACCGCCGTCACCCCGGCGGGAGCCACCACCCTTTCCGCACCGGCTCTCGGCGTGTCGCAGGGCGTCGTCCAGACCGGGGCGCCCGCCTCGCACAGCGGCAAGAGCAAGGCCGCCAAGAGCTCCCGGGCCACCTCGGGGGACCAGGAGGCCGCCCACACCGTCGTCAGCGGTGACACCCTGTCCCGGATCGCCACCGCGCACGAGGTGCAGGGCGGTTGGGAAGGGCTGTACGAGCGCAACCGTGAGGTCGTCGGCAGCAACCCCAACCTGATCTTCCCCGGTCAGAAGCTGTCGCTGAGCTCGGGTCAGGCGGCCCAGGCCCCCGCTCCGGCGGAGAAGCAGGCTGCGCCCAAGGCACCGAAGACCGAACAGCCGGCTGCTCCGAAGGCCGAGCCGAAGGCCGAGAAGTCCTCCGGCAAGCACGCCGCACCCAAGGCGGAGAAGAAGGCCGAGCCGAAGGCCGCTCCCCGGGCCGAGAAGCCCGCCGAGAAGAAGGCCGCGCCGGCGGCCCAGGCTGCCGCTCCGGCCGCTTCCGGCTTCAGTGTCCCGGTCCACGCTGCCCCGAGCACCCGGTACGGCATGGCGGGCAACCTGTGGTCCAGCGGCTACCACACCGGGGCCGACTTCGCCGCCTCCACCGGCACCAAGGTGATGGCCGTCTCCACCGGCACGGTCGTCTCCGCCGGCTGGGCGGGCGCCTACGGCAACGAGGTCGTCATCCGGCACAGCGACGGGCGCTACAGCCAGTACGCCCATCTGTCGGCGCTCTCGGTGAGCTCCGGTCAGTCGGTCCAGGCCGGCCAGCAGATAGGCCTGGTCGGGTCCACCGGCAACAGCACCGGCCCGCACCTGCACTTCGAGGTGCGCACCGGTCCCGGCTACGGCTCGGACATCGACCCCCTGGCCTACCTGCGGGCCAACGGCGTCAGCCTCTGACCCAGGCTGCTCATCAGCACAGGGCCCTGTCCCCGGGAGCACCGCTCCCGGGGACAGGGCCCTTTTGGCGTGCCGTGAGTTGCCGATCACGAACCGTTAAGTTGTGCTACTAATATGAAGATTCCAGCGCAAAAGGCACGTCTCGTTTCACTGTCCCTGGCTGTCACGGTGTCACTGCTGGCCGGCTGCGGCAGCGGTACGGACCGGGGCTCCGGACCCGGCTCCGAAAGCCTCTCCCGGCACTCCGCCGCGCAGGACGCACAGCCGCGCGAGTTCACCCTCGTCGCCACCGGCGACATCCTGCTCCACGAGCGTCTGTGGAACCAGGCCCGCCAGGACGCCTCGCGCACCGGCGAGGGCCCCGAGGACTTCGCCCCGCAACTCGAGAGCATCGCCCCCGTGGTCTCCGGCGCGGGACTGGCGATCTGTCATCTGGAGACGCCACTGGCACCCGAGGGCGGCCCGTACCGCGGCTACCCGGCGTTCTCCAGCCCGCCCACCATCGTCCCCGCACTGGCCCGGACGGGTTACGACGCCTGCACCACCGCCTCCAACCACACCTTCGACGCCGGAGCCGACGGCGTCGACCGCACGCTCGACCGGCTCGACGAGGCCGGCCTCGCCCATGCCGGTTCGGCCCGCAGCAAGGAGGAGGCCGAGACCCCCACCCTCATCGACGTCGACACCGACGAGGGCGCCGTCAGGGTCGGCCTGCTCTCCTACACCTACGGCTTCAACGGCATCCCCCACCCCGGCGGCGACACCTGGCGCGGCAACGAGATCGACGAGGACCGCATCCTGGCGGAGGCCGCCGCCGCCCGCGAGGCCGGTGCCGAGTTCGTCGTCGTGGCCATGCACTGGGGAGACGAATACGCCCACGAGCCGAACGCCCAGCAGCTCGAAGGCGCCCCCCGGCTGCTCGCCTCCCCCGACATCGACCTGCTGCTCGGCCACCACGCCCACGTCGTCCAGCCGGTGGAGCGGATCGACGGCCAGTGGGTCGTCTACGGGCTGGGCAACCTGATGGCCGCCCACCGCACCCCGGGCCAGCCGCGGCAGGAGGGCCTCCTGATGCGCTTCACCATCACCGAGGACCCCGCGCAGGACACCTTCACCACCACCGGCGCCGAGTACCTTCCGCTGCTTCAGACGGACGACCCGCCGGTCCGGGTGGTGAACGTCCCCGGGGCACTGGCCGGTGGTGAAGCCGCCTCCGCGGCACCGGACGCCCTGCAGACGGCCATGGACCGCACCACCGAGATCGTCCTGCGGCGGGGCGCCGCCGAGGACGGACTCACCCTCCTGGACGACTGACCCCCCGGTGCGGCCCGCCGCCCGGTGGGGGGACGCCCCGGACAGGAGGGTCCGGCCGCGCACCGCTCAGTTGCCGAGCCGCTGGTACCGCCGCACCGCCAGCGGGGCGAACACGGCAGTGATCAGCACCGGCCACACCACCGCCATGAGAACCGCGTTCTCCGTGACCCAGGAGCCGCTCCCCAACCCGGGATTGCCGAACAGCTCACGGCTCGCCGCCACCGTCGCCGACAAGGGATTCCACTCGGCCACCGTTCCCACCGGGCCCGGCATGAGCTCCGGCGCCACGAAGACACTGGACACCGCCGTCAACGGGAAGGCCAGCGGGAACACGAGGAGGCTGACCGTGTCCGCGTTCCGCACCACCAGCGCCAGCCAGATCGCCACCCAGGTGACCGCCACCCGCAGCATCAGCACCAGCGCCAGCGCCAGCAGCGCGTACCCGATGCCGCGATGCCACTGCCAGCCCACTAGAAGCCCGCAGCCGACCAGTACCGCCATCTCCAGCAGTGCGCGAAGGAGGTCGGCGGTGCTGCGTCCGGTCAGCAGTGCGGAGCGCGCCACCGGCATGGTCCGGAAACGGTCCACCACGCCCCGCGCCACATCCGTCGCCACGGCCGTGCCGGTGGCCCCCATCCCGTAGAGCATCGTCATGGCGAACACGCCCGGAAGCAGGAACTCCCGGTAGGCACCGTCGCCGGGCACGGCCATCGCGTTGCCGAAGATGTAGCCGAAAACCAGGACGAACACGATCGGCAGCGTGAAATAGAGGACGATCTGCTCCGGCGCGCGGATCACGTGCGCCATGTTGCGCCCGGTCATCGTCCAGCCGTCGGAAACTGCCCGGGACACCCGGGACACCCGGGACGCCGCGTCGCTGCCGGAGGTGAGGTTGCTGCTCATGCCGGGATCTCCTGTTCCGTGCGGCGACCGGTGAGCTGGAGGAACACTTCTTCGAGGGTGGGGCGCCGGGTGCCGAGATCCTCCACCGCGACCCCCGCGGAGTGCAGAGCCCGCGCGACCTCGCTCAGCGCGGTCACCGGGTCGGTGACCGGGGCGCTGGCCCGGCGGGTGTCCGGGTCGGTCTCCGGAGGGCCCGTGCCCGCCCCCCGGAGGATCTCGGCCACCGTGCCCAGTTCGGCCGCATACCGGACGACCACCTCGATCCGGTAGCCACCGGTCCTCGCCTTGAGTTCGTCCGGAGTGCCCTCGGCCACCACCCGTCCGTCGTCCAGCACGGAAACGGTGTCGGCGAGCTGGTCGGCCTCCTCCAGATACTGGGTGGTGAGGAGCACTGTGGTGCCGCCCGCGACCAGGGAGCGCACTGCTTCCCAGACCTGGTTGCGGCTGCGCGGGTCGAGGCCGGTGGTCGGTTCGTCCAGGAACAGCACCCGGGGAGTGAGGATCAGGCCGGCCGCCAGGTCCAGACGGCGGCGCATGCCACCCGAGTAGTGCTCCGGCGATCTGTTGGCCGCGTCGGTCAGGCTGAACTGCGTGAGCAGTTCGTCCGCCCGCCGCCGGGCGGCCCGGCGGCTCAGCTGGAACAGCCGTCCGAACAGGACGAGGTTCTGCCGTCCGCTGAGGATCTCGTCGACGGCCGCGTTCTGGCCGGTCAGCCCGATCATGTCGCGCACCCGGGCCGGCTCGCGGGCCACGTCCGCCCCGCACACCGTGGCCCGGCCCTCGTCGTACCGGAGCAGGGTCGCCAGCGCGCGGACCGCGGTGGTCTTCCCCGACCCGTTCGGTCCCAGCAGGCCGTGCACGGTGCCGGCCCGGACCCGTAGCCCGAGCCCGTCGAGCGCCAGGGTGCCCCCGTACCACTTGCGCAGCCCTTCGGCCTCGATCGCGTGCGGTGTGCCCGGCATGGCTCATCCCCCCTCAAGTGTACGCCGTAAACTTACGTGTACACCATACACGGTTCTAGGATGTCCGTGGTCAGGGCCGGAGGGCCCACCGGACGAGCAGAGGAGCGGTATGGCAGCCGAGCGATCCGGGCGGCGCGACATGGAGGAGATGCTCGCTCTCCTCTGGCGCACCGGACAGCCGGGGAGCCGAGGGCCGCGCGGCACCCTCAGCGTCGACCGCATCGTCACGGCCGCCGTCGACATCGCCGACGCAGACGGCATCGCGGGGGTCTCGATGCGCCGGGTGGCCGAGCGCCTGGGCGTCACGACCATGGCGCTCTACCGGCACGTCCCCGGCAAGGACGACCTCCTGGACCTGATGTTCGAGGCGGCCGGCGGGCTGCCCGACACCGAGAAGTGGCCGGAACCCTGGCGGCCCCGGCTCGAGGCCTTCGCCCGAAGCTTCCGGGACCGTCTCCGTGCACGGCCCTGGATGCTGGACATCCCCATCAGCGGCCCCCCGATGGGCCCGAACAATCTCGCCTGGATGGAGGCGGCGCTGGCCGCCATGGCCGGAACCGGACTGAGCGAGGACGACAAGATGGGCGTGCTCACCCTCCTCAGCGGCTATGCCCACAACGAGGCACGGCAGGAGCTGTCCATCGCCCGCGCCGCGCCGCGCACCGGCCTCGGCTACGAGGAGTGGGGCCCGGCCTACGGCACGCTGCTGGCCCGGATCGTCTCCGACGGCCGTTACCCCGCCCTGTCACGCCTGGTGCGCGCAGGTGTCTTCGACAGTGCCGCGGCGGACCCCGACGACGACTTCGAGCACGGCCTGGCCTTTCTGCTCGACGGAGTTGAAGCCCTCATCCACAACCGCCGGCGCTGAAGTCCTCGGTGCCCGAGTGCTGTTGTCCGCTCAGGCTCCGGCCGGTGCCCGGCGGAGCGGCAGTGAAGCGCGGGACGTTCCCGAGAGGCGGGCTCCGGGACGGGTGTTGACCGGGCAGGGCCCCGTCCTGTCCGGCCCGTCGGACGTTCACCCCGCCCGGCGCGTAGCTGGAGTGCCCCTGATGTCTTCCTCCGTGGCGCCCACTTGGGCGGAGCGGAGCGTGATGCGTGGGTCACTGGGCGGGGTTGGTGTGATCCCGTGCCGGGGCAGCTGGGACCGCAGCTGACGGACACCGGCGCGACAGAGCGAACAAAGGCGGCATACGGGTCAGTTGCGTGCGGTCACCGCGCGTCGCTCTGTGCGGCCACCTGGGCAAAATGCCCTGGAAGAGGGTGACTTGCGAAGCCGTCGAGGTCAGTCTCCGAAGAAAATGACCATGGAGAAAGGGTTAGTCCACCGAAGCTGGGCACTCGGCGTCCAGGAGGTGGAAACAATGGGTCCATTGTTGCTCGTACTACTGCTGGCTCTGATTCTCTTCGGAGTTGGTTTCGCCGTCGAGGTCCTTTGGTGGGTCGCGATCGCCGTCCTGGTGGTCTGGGCACTGGGTTTCGTATTCCGTGCCGCAGACGCGGGCGGAGGCCGCAGCCGCTGGTACCGATGGTAGCCACCAGCTGACTGTCCGCACCGAGGGAGGGCCCCGCCACTGGCGGGGCCCTCCCTCCCGCATGCCCGGCAGCCGGCCCGGCTCACCGGCCCGGCAGCCGGCCCGACGCGCGTCAGTCCTGAACGGTGCTACGGCAGGTTGCGCGCCATGACGATCCGCTGCACCTGGTTGGTGCCCTCGTAGATCTGGGTGATCTTGGCGTCCCGCATCATCCGCTCCACCGGGTAGTCCCGGGTGTAGCCGTAGCCGCCGAGCAGCTGCACCGCGTCCGTGGTGATGTCCATGGCGGCGTCCGAGGCGTAGCACTTCGCCGCGGCGCCGAAGAACGTCAGGTCGCTGTCCACGCGCTGCGACTTCGCGGCAGCCGCGTAGGTCAGCTGGCGGGCCGCCTCCAGCTTCATGGCCATGTCGGCCAGCATGAACTGCACGCCCTGGAACTCGCCGATCGGCTTGCCGAACTGCTTGCGCTCCTGCACGTAGCCCTTGGCGTAGTCCAGTGCGCCCTGGGCGATCCCGATCGCCTGCGCGGCGATCGTGATGCGGGTGTGGTCCAGGGTCTGCATCGCGGTGGCGAAGCCGGTGCCCTCCGCGCCGATCATCCGGTCGGCCGGGATCCGCACGTTGTCCAGGTAGACCTCCCGGGTCGGGGAGCCCTTGATGCCGAGCTTCTTCTCCGGAGCGCCGAACGAGACCCCCGGGTCGTTCTTCTCCACGACGAAGGCGGAGATGCCCCTGGTGCGTTTCTCCGGGTCGGTGACGGCCATCACGGTGTAGTAATCGGAGACGCCCGCGTTGGTGATCCAGCGCTTCACCCCGTTGAGAACGTACGTATCGCCGTCCCGCACCGCCCGGGTCTTCATGCCGCCCGCGTCGGAGCCCGCGTCCGGCTCGGAGAGGCAGTAGGAGAACATCGCCTCACCCCTGGCCAGTGGCGCCAGGTACCTGGCCTGGAGCTCCGGGGAGCCGGAGAGCATCACCGGGAGCGAACCCAGCTTGTTCACCGCCGGGATGAGGGAGGAGGAGGCACAGACCCGGGCCACCTCCTCGATCACGATGACGCTGGCCAGCGCGTCGGCACCGGCGCCCCCGAACTCCTCCGGCACATGAACGGCGTGCAGGTCGTTGGCCACCAGCGCGTCGTGGGCCTCCTGAGGAAAACGTGCGTCCTCGTCCACCTCGGCGGCATGCGGGGCGATCTTCGCCTCAGCGAGCGCGCGGACCGAATCGCGGAGCATGTCGTGCTCCTCGGCCGGCCGGTACAGGTCGAAGTCTGCGGCTCCTGCCACGTGTCTCACTCCCTGAGAACAGTCAGTGTCTGTCGGTGTCTGTCAGTACGGAATTCTGCTAATGACTGTTAAGTAACTTGATTCTAGGAGCGCGGGGGCCCTCAGGGATACGTGAGGTTGCCGACAGCTCTCCGGATATGCTCGAACACCGCACTGCCGCCCGCACTCACAGGAGCCCGCATGGCCCCCAAGGTCACCGTCATCGGCACCGGCTACCTCGGTGCCACCCACGCCGCGGCCATGGCGGACCTCGGTTTCGAGGTGCTGGGTCTCGATGTGGTCCAGGAGAAGATTGACATGCTCTCCCAGGGCCGCGTCCCGATGTTCGAGCCCGGCCTCGAAGAGGTGCTGCGCCGGAACGTGGCGGGGTTCGAGGGCTCCAGCGGGCGGCTGCGCTTCACCACCTCCTACGCCGAGGCCGCGGAATTCGGTGACGTCCACTTCCTGTGCGTCAACACCCCCCAGCGGCACGGCGAGTACGCCTGCGACATGAGCTACGTGGACAGCGCCGTCGAGTCCCTCGCCCCGCACCTGACCCGCCCTGCCCTGGTCGTCGGCAAGTCCACGGTCCCTGTCGGCAGCGCCGCCCGCCTGGCAGCCAGGATCGCCGAGCTGGCCCCGGCCGGTGACGAGGCCCAGCTGGCCTGGAACCCCGAATTCCTCCGCGAGGGCTTCGCCGTCCAGGACACCATGCACCCCGACCGCATCGTCGTGGGCGTCACCAGCGAGTGGGCGGAGGAGCTGCTCCGCGAGGTGTACGCCACGCCGGTCGCCGAGGGCACTCCGTTCCTGGTCACCGACCTGCCGACCGCGGAGCTGGTCAAGACCGCGGCCAACGCCTTCCTCTCCACCAAGATCTCCTTCATCAACGCGATGGCGGAGGTCTGCGAAGCCGCGGACGGTGACGTGGTGAAGCTGGCGGAGGCCATCGGTCACGACGACCGGATCGGCAAGAAATTCCTGCGTGCCGGCATCGGCTTCGGCGGCGGCTGCCTGCCCAAGGACATCCGCGCCTTCATGGCCCGGGCGGGTGAGCTGGGCGCCGCCGAGGCACTCTCCTTCCTGCGCGAGATCGACTCGATCAACATGCGCCGCCGCGTCCACATGGTCGAGCTGACCCGGGAAGCCGTCGGCGGCAGTTTCCTCGGCGCCCGGGTCGCGGTGCTCGGCGCGACCTTCAAGCCGGACTCCGACGACGTCCGCGACTCGCCCGCCCTCAACATCGCCGGGCAGATCCACCTCCAGGGCGGCCAGGTCACCGTCTACGACCCCAAGGGCATGGAGAACGCCCGCGCCCTGTTCCCCACTCTCAGTTACGCACCCACCGCGCAGGAGGCGGTGCGCGGCGCGGACGTCGTGCTGCACCTCACGGAATGGCGCGAGTTCGGTGAGCTCGACCCCGCCCAGCTGGCCGAGACCGTCACTCACCGGCGCATCCTGGACGGCCGCAACACCCTCGACCCCCAGCTCTGGCGCAAGGCCGGCTGGACCTACCGGGCCCTCGGCCGCCCCAACGCCTGACCCGCGGCGCGGGCCGGTCTCCCTCGCGCCCGGCGGGCACGTTCCCACGTGCCGAGCGGCCCTTCTGACGTGGAGAAGCGCCCGGTCCCACCAGGCCACCCAAGGTGCGGTCCGTGGGTTACTGCTGCTGCTTCTTCCGGCGGTAGGTCCGCATCTTGGCCCGGCTGCCGCAGACCTGCATCGAACACCAACGGCGCCGGCCGGCCGGGCTGCGGTCGTAGTACGCCCACAGGCAGTCGTGCGTCTCGCACGCCTTGAGCCGCTGCCAGGTGCCCTCGGCCTCGGCCACCGCGACCGCCACCGCGACCCGTCCCAGGAGTCCCCGCACGCCCGTCGCCTCGACGGCCGGGCGCAGGGAGGCCCGTCCCGCGTCGTCGAAGGACACCACCAGCGCTGCTGTACCGAACAGCCGCTCCAGCTCACCGGCCCGTTCCTCGGGCAGCGTGGCCCCGGCGTGTGCCAGGCACACCGCACGCAGCGCCTCGCGCAGCTCCCGCACCTCCGCCACGTCCGCCGGTCCGAGTTTCAGGCCGTGCGTCCGGGAGAACTCGGCCGGTCCGTCCGGCCCGGCCAGAGCGTCGTGGCCGGACTCGACGTCCAGCGTGTTCACCAGGTCCCGCACCAGAGCAAGACCCGACGGCGGTTCTTCTTCGTCTCCCACGCTTGTGACGTTACCGGCAATGGACCATCATGAAGTAACTGTTACCTGTTGAAGCCTTTAAGTGGTAACCGTAGGAGAGGGAGAGAACATGGCCATCGCCACCATGAACGTCACCGTCCTGGACTGCCCGGACCCCAAGGCGCTCGCCGAGTTCTACGCAGGAGTGCTCGGCGGCACGGTGGACGGCGAGGCGGGCTGGTACACCTTGACCACTGAGGGCGGCGCCAAGCTGGCGTTCCAGGAGGCCCCGGACCATGTCCCGCCGCAGTGGCCCAGCCCCGACGCCCCGCAGCAGCTCCACCTCGACTTCGACGTCGCCGACCTCGAGGCGTCCCGCGAACCCACCCTGGCCCTCGGCGCCCGACTTCTCGACGACTCGCACGAGCTGTTCCATGTCTACGCCGACCCCGCAGGCCACCCCTTCTGCCTCTGTGTCGGCTGACCTGTTCCCGGCCGGAACGCGGGGCCCCTCCCACGCGTGCGAGGGGGACGACACCTCAGGAAGCTGCGGATGCGGCGGCCGCCGGACGTGCCGGTGGCCCCGCCGATCCGTCGATCGCGGGGCCACTGACGCGAGATTCGGCGCAGGAGTGGGTTTCCGCTCACCCGGTGGGTGGCCGAGATGGGCCGCGGGCCACGGGGAAGGCGGGTACCGGCTGGTCAGTCGGCGGCGGTGATCTTGTCGCCGTCCTTGAGCTGCTTCATCAGCGTGGCGGCGGCCTCCTCGTCCCACAGCACGGCGGAGCCCTTGTCGGTGGAGAAACCGGGGTTGGCGACGGGGACGTTCATCTGGGTACCGTTCTCACCCTGGACGCCGCGCAGCGCCAGGAACATCCGGCCCAACTGCCACACGCTCATGTCCTCGTCAACAATGAGGGAGTCGAGGCTGGCGCCCATCGTGGGGTACAGACGGAACGGGTTCAGCAGCGTGGTGGGCTTGGCCACCTGGTCGCCGAGTGCGCCGAGGAACTTCTGCTGGTTCTTCGTGCGCCCCAGGTCGCCCATGGCCTCCTGGTAGCGCTGCCGGACGAAGGCGAGAGAGTCGGGACCGTCGAGGTCCTGGCAGCCGGCCGCGAAGTCGGCCCCGGAATTCTTGTCCTTGACCGGCTCGTCGAAGCACATCTCGACCCCGCCCAGGGCATCCACCACGCCGGCGAATCCGCCGAAGCCGATCTCGGCGTAGTGGTCGATGCGCAAGCCGGTGTTGTGCTCCACGGTGCGGGTCAGGAGCTCCGGGCCCTCCATCGCATAGGCCGCGTTGAGCTTGTTCTGCTGCTCCCCGATGCGGTTGCCCGACTCGGAGCCGGTGAACTCGGGGATGGTCACCCAGGAGTCACGCGGCAGGCTGATCAGGGCGTTCCCGTTGTCGCTGACGTTGAGCAGCATGATCGTGTCGGCGCGGGCGCCGGAGGCGGTGCCGGTGCGCATGTCGCGCCGTTCCTCCGCGGTCAGCCCTTCCCGGCTGTCGGTGCCGACGATGAGGTAGGTGGTGCCCGCGTTGCCGGTCGGCCGTTCCTCGACCTGGCTCAGGTCCACCTCGCGGCGCAGCTTGGAGTCGGCCCAGAAGTAGGTGCCCACCCCGGTGACGAGCAGCACGAGCACCAGGGCGATCAGGAGGGTCTTGAGCCGGCGGCCGAAGCCGGGGCGCTCGTGGCCGTAGTCGCCGGGGTAGGCATCCGGAGGCGGCCCCTGGTGGTGACCGTGGCCGGGCGGGGGCGGCCCCTGGCGGTGGTGGCGGTCGGCGTACGGGTCGGCCTGGCCGGGGACGTACGGGGCGGGGCCGCCGCGCTGCTGCGGCGGGGCCGGGCGGCGCAGGTGCGGCATGACCTGGGCGCCTTCCGGGTGCGGGGCGCCACGCCCGTAACCGTCCTGCGCGTCATCGGTCCATCCCTGCGGCCAGTTGTTCATAACCGAGAAGTGTGCCCGGTCACCCGCTGTGGCAACAGGGGCGGGTGGCCCTCCCCCGGTGACTGTGGCAGAGCTGATGCATTTCGCCTCGGGAAACGCCTGCTCCGGGCCCGCTTAAGGTGGACGCATGACCGAATCCGTCACCGTCCCTCCGGGGAGTGGGCTTCCCGGCAAGCCCACCTCCGCTTCTCGCACCACTCTGTCGCACATCATGACGCACAGTGACACCAACCTGCTGGGGACCGTGCACGGTGGCGTGATCATGAAGCTGGTGGACGACGCGGCGGGTGCTGTGGCCGGGCGGCACTCCGAGGGTCCTGCGGTGACGGCCTCGATGGACGAGATGGTCTTCCTCGAGCCGGTGCGGGTGGGGGACCTGGTGCATGTGCGGGCGCAGGTGAACTGGACGGGCCGGTCCTCGATGGAGGTCGGGGTGCGGGTGCTTGCCGAGCGGTGGAACAAGTCGGAGCCGCCGACCCAGGTGGGTACGGCATACCTGGTGTTCGCGGCGGTGGACGGGGACGGCAGGATCCGGCCGGTGCCGCCGGTGATCGCGGAGAACGAGCGGGACCGGCGCCGCCACCAGGAGGCGCAGATCCGCCGGACCCACCGGCTGGCCCGCCGTCGCGCGATCAAGGAGCTGCGCGAGCAGCGCTCGGCCGAGGGCATGAGCGACTGACGCAGGGCCGCGTCCCGGCGCCCCCGCGTGGCGGGGCGGGGCGTGGCGGGTGGCGACTCACAGGCGGGCGATGTCCCAGCGGGGCATGCCGGGGGTGCGACGGGCCGGGATACGGCCGGACAGCAGGATGAGGCGGGTGGCGCGGTACCGCTGGCCCGCGTAGGGCTCCAGCAGCTCCAGCATGCGAGTGTCGTCGGCGCCGCGCAGCCCGGTCAGCGCGTAGCCGACGATGCCGGGCAGGTGGAGGTCGCCGACCGTGACGGCGTCGGCCGCGCCATTGCTGCGCTGCAGGGTCTCGGCCGCGGTCCAGGGACCGACGCCGGGGATGAGCCGGAGCCGGGCAGTGGCCTCGGGGAGCGGCATCCGTGCCGCTTCCTCGAGCCGGCCGGCGACCCGGGCGGCGCGCAGGACGGCTGTGGAGCGTTTGCTGTCCACTCCCGCCCGGTGCCATTCCCAGGACGGTATCCGGCACCAGCCGCGCGGTTCGGGCATGACGAACAGGCCGGCAACCGGTCCGGGGGCCGGGTCGCCGTGCCGCCGGAGCAGCATCCGCCAGGCCCGGTGGGCCTCCTGCGCGGTGACCTTCTGTTCCAGCACGGTGGGTATCAGCGATTCCAGGACGAGGCCGGTGCGGACCAGCCGCAGTCCGCGGTGTCGTCGCCGGACCTCGGCGAGGAGGCGGTGGCGGGGGACGAACGCGTCGGGGTCGTCGGTGGCCCCGAGCAGTTCGGGGAGCCGGTCCAGGACCCAGGCGGCCCCGGGACCCCAGGCGGTGGCCCGGATGCGGGAACCGGGAACGAGGCGCAGGGTGGCCGGCCCGCAGGGAGTCCGGGTGGCGCGCCAGACCGTCCCGTCGGCGTCCCGGCGGTAGGCGGGGTCGTGCGGCCCCCGTCCCAGCACGCCGAGGCTGCGGGGAAGGTCGTAGGGTTCCGGAGGCGTCCAGCTGCGGTCCTGTTCGGCCATGGCCCGGCCCAGGCTACCGACCCTCCGGGGGGATCAGCTGTTCTGGAGCCGGGCGGCCTGGTCGCGGACGGCGGGCAGCTGCCGGTAGAGGTGTGCGCCGGGGCACTCGGTGGAGAAGCCGTCCCGGTGCCCGGAGATGTTGTGCAGGTCCACGACGGTGCCCTTGGGGTACTTGCCCCCGGTGGAGGCCCGCTTCCAGGTGCCCTTCGCGTCGCGGCCGTCCAGGCCGAGTTTCCAAGCGCTCAACTCGGCGAGGGCGCGCACCGATGCACCGGTCGGCTCCGCACCGCCGAAGCTGCCGAGGAGGGCCACGCCGGCGCTGTTGTGGTTGAAACCGAGGGTGTGGGCGCCCGTGACGGGCCGGTCGGTGCCGCCGGCCCTGCCCTCGTAGACGGTGCCGCAGCGGTCGATGAGGAAGTTGTAGCCGATGTCACGCCAGCCCTGGCTGTCCACGTGATACCGGTGGATGCCCCGGATGATCGAGGGCGCCTCTTCGCAGCTGTACTGATTGCTCATGGCGGTGTGGTGCACGAAGACCGTCTTCACGCTGTCGCCATAGGGGGCATCGGGCCGGGTCCGGCTCTCGTCGGCGCCCCAGCCGGAGCGGGTGGTGATGGCCGGACGGGGGGCGCTGCCCTCCTGAGCGGAACGCATGGCCCCCGGTGCCTCGTCGTCAGGGGTCTCCGCGTCCGGTGCGGTGCGGTGCGCAGCGGGTGTCGCGGGCCGCAGGAAATCACGCAGCTCGACGAACGGCCGGTCTGCGGGGACCTGGTCCGCCGCCGCCGTACCTGTCCGCGCCGCACGGTCCTCCTCCGCACGGTCCACTGCCGTACCGTTCGCGGTCTCCTCGTTCCGCGCCTGCCCGGGCGAATCGCCGCTTTCGGGGGAGTCACCGGGGTCGGGGGAGTCACCGGGGTCGATCAGTTCCAGCCGCAGTCCGTCGGGCAGCTCCACGCGCTCCTCCGGGCCGGGGGGCGACCAGGGTCTCAAGCGGACCTCGACACCTTCCGAGGGTCCGACCCACACGGGGGCGGTGCCGCCGCGGACCTCCCCTCCCAGGTACTCGGCCGATTGCCGGTCGGGCCCGTGCTCGCCGTGGTCATCGAGGTCCAGCCACCCGGTCCACTCCTCACCGCCGGCTCTCCGGGTCCGGACCTGCGCAGTGCCCGGCAGCTCGTCCGAAGGGTTCGTCCAGACGATGCCCAGAAGGGAGAAGGGGGTGAGGTCCTGGTCCGGGAGTTCGAGGGGGACGCCGGAGTCGCCGCGGCCCCCTGCCCATGGCGTGAGGCCGGCCTTCAGCGGGAGGGACTGCGTACCGCCGGCCGGGACGGCCGTGGTGCCGGGCACGGGTGCGGGCGGCGCTCCGGCGACGGGACCAAGCGCATGGGCCGTTCCGGCCGGCAGGCTCGTCGGAATGACGAGGAGGGCCGAACAGGCCGCGCCGATCGTGGAAGTGACGAGGGCACGAACGAGTACACGCATGCCAATGATCATGAACATATGCATATGAACCTGTCCATTCGGCATCTGAGGGACCGTGAGCCGCGTCGTGGCGTGTCTCCCCCCGGAACCCGCCGTGCGGCGCTGCGCGGAAGGGCCCGGCGGCGTACCCTGGCGCCGATGAACTCCACTGACCGCACCCCTGCCGACCTGCTGCGTTCCGCCCTCCGCGCCGACGGGGCACGTCCCCTGGTGACCTACTACGACGATTCCACCGGGGAGCGGGTGGAACTCTCCGTCGCCACCTTCGCCAACTGGGTGGCGAAGACCGCCAATCTGCTCCAGGACGAGCTGAACGCCGAGCCCGGTGACCGGCTGGCCCTGTTGCTGCCCGCCCACTGGCAGACCGCGGTCTGGCTGCTGGCCTGTGCCTCCACCGGGGTGGTGGCCGAGGTCGATGGTGACCCGGCCGCCGCCGACCTGGTGGTCACCGGCCCGGGAGGGCTGACGGGGGCGCGTGCCTGCCCGGGGGAGCGAATCGCCCTGAGCCTCCGCCCGATGGGTGCCCGCTTTCCCCAGCCGCCCGAAGGCTTCACCGACTACGCCGTGGCCGTCCCTGGCCAGGACGATACGTTCACGGCCTACGCGCCACCCGGGCCTGACGACCCGGCACTCGTGGTCGACGGTGCGGAGTACTCCGCCGGCCGGATCGTCGAGGCGGCCCGGGCCGATGCCCGGACCCGCCGCCTGGAGCCCGGTGACCGGCTGATGTCCCGCCTCGACTACTCCGGTTGGGCAGGTCTGTCGGCGGGGCTGTTCGCTCCGTTGGCCGCCGGTGCCTCCGTCGTGCTCAGCCGCCCCGCAGACGGCCTGGACGAGGCCCGGCTCACCGCACGCCTGGAGAGTGAACGCATCACCCACACCGCCGAATGACGGTGGCCGGAGCGATGCGCAGGCCGCAGGATCGGTGGCATGACATCGGCAGATCCTCCGGACCCGTCCGCTCCGGGCCGCTTCCGCTTCTGGTTCGGCGCGCGCGCCGAACCAGAAGCGGAAGCGGGGAGGCGGCGCCGGCTGCGCCTGGTGGCCCTCGGGCTCACGGGGCTGCTTCTGGTCACCGGAGCGGCGGGCTGGGGTCTCTACCGCAAGCTCGACGGGAACATCTCCACGGACCTGAGCGCCGTCGAGGAGCTGGAACGGTACGAGGCGGAGCGCCCGCCGCCCGGGCCCGGCCGGGCGAGGAACGTCCTGATCATCGGGTCCGACGCGAACGCCGACGGCCCCGCGCACTCCGACACCGTGATCCTTCTGCACCTGGCCGGTGACCGCCGCAGCGCGGCGGCGGTGAGCTTCCCCCGGGACCTGCTGGTGGACATCCCGCGCTGCACCGGCACCGACGGCAGGGTGTCCGAGGCGCAGAACGCCCAGCTCAACTGGGCCTACGGGTTCGGTGGTGCCGGCTGCACCATTCGCACACTGGAGCGGCTCACCGCGATCCGCATCGACCACCATCTGATCATCGACTTCGCGGGTTTCGAGGACCTCGTCGATGCCGTCGGGGGAGTGGAGATGCGCTTCCCGGCCCCCGTGCGGGACCGTGCCGCCCGGCTCGACCTGCCGGCGGGCACCCACAACCTCAACGGCGCCGACGCCCTGGCGTATGTGCGGGCCCGCAAGGAGATGGGGGACGGCAGCGACACCGGGCGCATCGCGCGGCAGCAGGAGTTCCTCAGCGCGTTGACGAGGAAGCTGCACAGTACCGGTGTGCTGCTCAATCCGACCCGGCTGTACCCGGTGCTGGACACCGCGACTTCGTCGATCACCGTCGACGCCGGCCTCGGCTCGCTCACCCGGCTGTACGACCTGATCCGGGAGGTGCGCACCGTCCCGGAAGGCCGGACGCTCTTCCTGACCGTCCCCCGGGAGGCCCATGCCCCCGATGCCCAGCGCGATGTCCTGGCCCAGCCGCAGGCCGACGAGCTGTTCGAGCAACTGCGACGGGACCTGCCCGTCACCCTGCCCCCGGCGGAGACCGCCGCCGGGGACGGCGGCGGCAGGAGGGATGACGGCCCGTCCGGACCCGCCTTCCGGTCGTCCTCCGCGCACCGGGTGTCCCCGCTCCGGGGTACGGACGTCGTCGGCGACACCCGCGGCTGATCCTCTCGCGAGCAAACCGGGAGGAAGCCGGAGCTATCATCGCTACGGGGGTGCCGGTAACCGGTGTTTTACGCCACCGCCATCGCCTTTGACGGAACCGCCGGGCTAATGTGTGCCGTCCGATCCTCGTAAGCACACGGAGGGCGCACGGTCACGTGGACGCGCAGGGGCGAGGGAACGCGGGAGAGGTCGATCCCGCGGATCAATGGGTTTACAACCCGGGGACCGGCAGTTATGAACTGCGGGTTCCCGGTGTGCAGCATGCCCCTGCCGGCGGATACCCGAAACCTGATTCCGCTGCGGGTTCTGCCACCCGTACCGTACCGCCGCGTCCCGGCCGCGTGCAGAGCGGCCCCGCCCGCCGAGCCCCCGCGGAGGCTCGCCCCCTGGATCCCGCGGCAGGCCCCGGCCGGGCCGCCCGCCGCGGTTCCGGTACAAGGGCCGGGCACCGGGAGGTCCCCGGGCAGCGCGACCGCAGGGCGGGCAGCCGCCGCAAGCAGAAGGAACGGGCCGCGCGCCGGAGGAAGGTGCTGCTGTGGACCGGCGGCAGCTTCGCGCTCGTCCTGCTGCTCATCGGCGCCACGGCCTGGTACGCCCTGGACCGGCTGAACGGCAACCTCGACAAGGTGGCCGTCCCTTACGACAACCCCGCCACCAGCGGTGCGCCGGTCAACCTCCTCTTCATCGGTACCGATCAGCGGCTGGGCGCGGGCAACGAGGGTTACGGGGACGCGGAGAGCGCGGGGCACGCCGACACCACGGTGCTCCTGCACTTCTCCGCGGACCGCAGCCACGCCACCGCGCTGAGCATCCCGCGCGACCTGATCGTGGACATCCCGGACTGCGAGACGCAGCAGAAGGACGGCTCGGTTCTGACCGTCCCCGGCGCCACCGGCGTACGGTTCAACGAGAGCTACGGAGTCAACGGACGCGACCCGGGCTGCACATGGAGCACGGTGGAGCAGCTCACCGGGCTGGAGATCAACCACTTCATGCTGGCCGACTTCAACGCGGTCAAGGACCTGTCCACCGCTGTCGGCGGTGTGGAGGTCTGTGTGGCCAAGGACATCGACGACCGGAAGTCCCACCTGCAGCTGGCGGCGGGCCGGCACGTCATCGAGGGGGAGCAGGCACTCGCGTTCGTCCGGACCCGGGACTCCGTCGGGCACGGCAGCGACCTCAGCCGCATCGAGCTGCAGCAGCAGTTCCTCGGCTCGATGGCCCGCTCGCTGAAGTCCGGGGACACGCTCACCAGTCCGACGAAGCTGTGGGATCTGGCCGAGGCCGCCACCAACGCGCTGACGGTGGACACCGGGATAGGGGACATCCGCAAGCTGAGCGATCTCGCCCGGGACCTGTCCCAGGTCCCCGTCCCGGACATCAGCTTCGTGATGCTGCCCGTGCTGGACAACCCGGACGAGACGGTCAGGGCCACCGTCGTGCTGGACGAGGCCAACGCTCTGCCGTTGTTCCGGATGCTCCAGGAGGGCAAGTCGCTCACCGGGCCGGGGGCCGAGCAGGCTGCCGACACCGACGACGGGAAGAACGGCGGCAAGAAGCCGGAACCCGCCCCCGCAGCCGAGGTGCGGGTCGATGTGTACAACGGCGGCACCAAGATCGGTGCGGCTCAGGAAACCCTCACCTGGCTTCAGACCAGCCATGGCATGCACCTGGCCAGCAACGCCGGCAACGCGGCGGAAAGTCAGGCAACTACCGTGCTGGAGTTCGGTGCTGACCAGTCCGGACAGGCGGCTACGCTGAAGAAGCTGATGGGCCTGCCGGACAACGCGCTCCAGGAGCAGGCATTCGATGCCGGGGAAACTCCGATGAAGCTTGTTCTCGGCGACGACTTCCGGGCCGCGGGCAAACCCATCGAGATCCCGGCGGAGAAGCCGCAGGATCTCCAGGCCGTGACGGCGGACGACGAGGACGTCTGCGCCTCCTGACACCCGTCCGGCGCGGGCGGTCACCACTGAAAGCGACGAACAGGGAGTGCGCGTGCGCCGGAACGGCATACGTGACGAGGACGCGGGCGGCTCGGTCACCGCTGAGGATCGTGGCCGGGACGACAGCCTGCGCGACGAAGCACCGTCAGCCGCTTCCGGGCCCCACGACCTCGGCGGGTCCGAGGGCGCCGACATGCGCGACGGGTCCGGTCCGGGCGGTGACGGCCCGGGGGAGCCGCCCGGGACCGGGGGAGAGCCGGAAGAGGCGGAGCCGCCGGGGACGGAGGAGCCGGAGGAGCCGGAGGAAGGGAAGACGAAGCGGCCGGGCTGGGTACGTGCGCTGCGGATCACCGCCGGCGTCCTGTCCCTGACGATCCTGGTCGCGGGTGCGGCCGGGGCTCTGTACGTGCGGCACCTCAACAACAACCTCACCAAGGCGGATCTCAACCTCAGCGACCGCCCGCTCGACAAACCCTTGCCCAACGCCGCGGGGCAGACGCCGCTGAACATCCTCCTCCTCGGATCCGACGCCCGTGACTCCGAGGAGAACCTGCGGCTCGGCGGGTCCCGGGCGGATGCCGGCCGCAAGCCGTTGGCCGACTCGCAGATGCTGCTGCACGTGGCCGCCGACCGCAGTCACATCACCGCGGTCAGCATCCCGCGGGACACCCGCGTCAGTACCCCGCAGTGCACCGATCCCAGCGACGGCTCGGTGTATCCCGAGACCGAGAGCGCGACCATCAACCGCTCGCTGCAGAACGGCGGACCGGGCTGCACCGTCGCGGTGTGGGAGCGGCTGACCGGTATTCCGGTGGACCACTTCATGCTGGTCGACTTCGCCGGCGTGGTGAGCATGGCGGACGCGGTCGGGGGCGTTCCCGTCTGCGTGGACGAGAACATCGACGACCACCGCTCGGGGCTGAGGCTGCCCGCGGGCACCACCACCGTCCAGGGCACCGACGCGCTGGCCTGGCTGCGCACCCGCTACGGATTCGGCGACGGCAGCGACGTGGGACGTGCCAAGGCTCATCAGCTCTACTTCACCTCCATGTTCCGGCAGTTGCAGGACGGCAGTGGTCTCAGCGACCCGGCACAGCTGACCAGGCTGGCCGAGGCCGCGACCAAGGCGCTCACCGTGGACCCCGGGCTGGGCACCGTCAACAAGCTTTTCGACCTCGGCGAGGAGATCCGGCAGGTGCCGAGCGAGAGCATCACCATGGTCACCATGCCCTGGGTACCCGACCCGAGAAATCCCCGCGCCCACGTCGTGCCCGACGAGCGAGCCGCGGAGCGAATATTCTCCGCGATCCGCAACGACGTGCCGCTGGACGACGCCGCCGCGCAGGCGGAGGCCGAGGAGGCGGAAGAAGCCGCGGCCGTCGAGGCCGGGGCCTCCCCCCGGGAGCAGATACCCGTGCTGGTCCGCAACGGCACCGGCGCCTCGGCCGGGCCCCCGGTCACCGACCGGGCGGCCGACATCAGCGAGGCCCTGCAGGACCTCGGCTGGACCGGGTCGGACACCGACGGCGTTTCCGGCTCGCAGGCGGACACCACGCTGAGCATGCCCGATGAGGAACACCGAGCCGACGCACAACTGCTGGCCGGGGAACTCAGCCTCCCCGAAACGGCCCTGCGGGTCACCCCGGAGGTTTCCCAGCTGCTGCTGGTGATCGGTGACGACTGGCGGGAGGGCACCCGCTACCCGGCGCCCCCAGGCGGGGACGACGACGCCGCGGAGGATGCCATCCTGGACAGCACCGAGGCAGTCACCGGCAAGGACCGCGCGGCCTGCATGTCGGTGAACCCGCGCTACACCTGGTGAATCTCCGGTGGTGACCGCTCCGGCGGCGGCCCCGGAAGCCGCAGCCGCTCAGCCGCTCAGGAGGGGACCGCCTCCCGGCGGCTGGCCCGGACCTGCTCCGCGAGCTTCCGCGGGCTGGTCAGAAAGCCCCAGCCCCAGGCCATGTGCATGGTGGCCAGCGCCACCGGGATGCGCAGCCGCGCGGAGAGCGGCAGGCCTCGGCCCGCGGGGACGGACCCCGAGGTGATCGCCGCCAGATAACCGGCCGGGACCACGAAGCCCCACGGCGTGAGCAACGCACCCACCACGGTCCCCGCCGCGATGGCGAGCAGCGCGGCGGGCGGCGCCAGATAGCGCGGGTTGATCGACCCGGAGTGGTAGCGCGCCACCACATGCCGCCAACGGCCGTAGTTGCGGTACTGCTTGGCCAGGGCCCGGACGCTCGGCCGCGGCCGGTAGGACACCAGCAGCTCGGGCGAGAACCAGATCAGCCCGCCGGCCTGCCGGATGCGGAAGTTCAGCTCCCAGTCCTGCGCCCGGATGAACTCCTCGTTGTAACCGCCCTGCTGCTCCAGGACCTCACGCCGGAAGACTCCCAGGTAGACGGTGTCCGCGGCACCGGCCTCGCCGCCGGTGTGGAACGCCGCGTTGCCCACCCCGATCCGGGACGTCATGGCGGCGGCCACCGCCTGCTCCCAGGCGTTCTCCCCCTCGGCGTGCATGATGCCGCCGACGTTGGCAGCACCGGTCTCCGCCAACAGCCGCACCGCGGTGCGGATGTAGCCGGGAGAGAGCATCCCGTGGCCGTCCACCCGCACCACCACCGGGTGCCGGGAGGCACGGATCGCGGCGTTGAGCCCGGCGGGGGTACGGCCCGTCGGGTTCGGCACGGTGCGTACCCGCGGGTCCTCGGAGACCAGTTCGGCGGCAATCTCGTCCGTGCGGTCCTCGGACGGGCCCAGGGCGATCACCACCTCCAGCTCACCGGGGTGGTCCTGCTGGAGGATGTGGCGCACCGCCTCACGCAGGTGCCGCTCCTCGTTGAGCACCGGCATGATCACGGACACGGCGGGAGTGGGGTCGCTGCTCACCGCCTCACGGTACCGCGAACGGGGGAGGGCCCCGCGCGCGCGGGTGGTCCCGAAGGGGCCACGGCGGGTCGTGGCACCGGCACGTTCCGGTATGCCTAGCGTGAAACCCCGTTGTCCGATTGTCTCCATGCAGCAGAGGTGTCGCCGTGCGCCCACCGGCCAGCCCGTCGCTCTCCCGTCACCCCCGGTGGGGGCTGCGGATCGCCGCTGCCACCGCCGCCCTCGTCCTGGGGGTCAGCGGCGTGGGCCACGCCGTGGTCACCACGCTCGACGACGGGGTGCAGCGCGTGGATGCCTTCGACGGCCTCGACAGCCGGCCGGACCCCGGCCGGGGGCTGAACCTCCTGCTCATCGGGGACGACACCCGGGACGGGATCACCGAGGAGGAGCGGCGCGCGTTCCACCTGGGCGGTTCCCCCTGCAACTGCGCCGACACCCTCATGCTCGTGCACCTGTCCGAGGCCCGGGACCGGGCCGCCGTCGTGAGCCTGCCCCGGGACACCTACACCGAGCCCGCCGGTGCCCCGGCCAAGCTGAACACCGTGCTGTCCCGGGGCGGCCCGCAGCAGCTGGTCGGCACGGTCGAGGAGATGACCGGGGTACGCATCGACCACTACCTCGAGGTGAACTTCGTCAGCTTCATGCGCGGCGTCGACGAGGTCGGCGGCGTCGACGTCTGCACCGTGAAGCCGCTCAAGGACGACAGGAGCGGGCTGGACCTGCCGCCCGGCATCAGCACCCTGAACGGCGGTCAGGCTCTCCAGTACGTCCGCGCACGCTCCTTGGACGGCACGGCCGACTTCGGCCGGATGCAGCGCCAGCAGCGGTTCCTCGCCTCGTTCATCGACAAGGTCACCGGCGGCGACGTGCTCCTCAGCCCGGCCCGGCTCAACCGGACCGCCGAGGCCCTGCTCGACTCCGTCCGCGCCGACCCCGGCTTCGGCACCGCGGAACTCATCGAGCTCGCCGGAGCACTGAACGGCATCTCCCCCTCTTCCGTGGAGTTCACCTCGGTGCCGATCGACACCATCGGCCGGCCCCTGCCCGACGGTGGCTCCGCCGTCACCTGGGACGAAGCGGCTGCCGGCCGGCTGTTCACCGCCCTCCGCGAGGACCGGCCGCTGGTCCCCCGGCCGGTACCGCCGGCCGACGGCGCGGAAGCGGGGACGGACGGCCCGCAGGGCGAGCCGCAGCACCGGGCGGTACCGGTGGACGTCCCGCCGGAGGAGATCCGGGTCCAGGTGGAGAACGCCGCCGGCCGGGAAGGGCTCGGCGCCGAGGTCGACGCCGCGCTGCGGGCGTCCGGGTTCGCCACCACCGGTGCCCCGCGCGATGCCGACGACACGGCCCAGAGCCGCAGCACCATCACCCACGGCCCGGACCGCAAGGCCTCGGCCGCCGCGCTGCGCACGGCGGTCCCCGGCGCGCAGCTGCGGGAAGCGGAGGGCCACGGGCCGGAGCTGCTGCTCTCGGTGGGCCAGGACTTCGGGCAGGTCCAGCGGGTCCGCGACGCCGCCCGCCCGATGCGTGCCGAGGAATGGGAGGGCGGCGGTTACGCCGCCGCCACCGGCGATCAGATCACCTGCGCCTGACCCCGCCTGCTGGGGCCGGGCGGGTCAGCGGACTGTGAGGAAGGCGGCCGGGTCGCGTGGCGGGCGGGCTTTCGCCGGGGCGGCGGGGTGGCCCACGGCGACGGCGCCCATCGGGTCCCAGGTGTCGGGCAGGTCCAGCGTCTCGCGGACCACATCGCGGCAGAACATGGTGGAGGAGACCCAGGCCGAGCCCAGCTGTTCGCCGGCCAGGGCGACCAGGAAGTTCTGTACGCCGGCGCCGGTGGCGACCACGAACATCTCGCGCTCGGCGCTGGAGCGGCGGGCGTCCGGGTAGTCGTGCGCGCCGTCAGCGACCAGGCAGGGGATCACCAGGCAGGGGGCGTTGCGCAGCACGTCGCCGCGCCGGACCCGCTTGGCGATGCTCTCCTCGGGCTTGCCGTCCGCGCGCAGGTCGGCGATCCAGGCGTCCCGCATGGCGTCCAGCAGCTTGACGCGGGACTCGGGAGACTCCAGCAGGACGAAACGCCACGGCGTGGTGTGGTGCGGTGCGGGGGCGGTGACGGCGGCGGCCACGGCGCGGCGGACCGCTTCCGGGTCGACCGGCTCCGGGGTGAACTCCCGGACGGTGCGGCGCTGGGTGACGGCCTCCCGCAGCGCTTCGGAGGTGCCGAGCCGGAACATGTCCTGGGCGGCGTCACGGACCAGCAGGCGGGCGTCGCCCGGCTCGCCGACGTGCCGGGAAAGGCCGCGGATCACCGCGACGGGGCGGCCGTCGGTCTTGCCCTTGACCAGCTCCCCCGCGCCCGCCAGTTCGTCCGCGACGGCGGTGACGGTGACGCCGAGCGGGTTGCCGTGCGGGTCGAGGCCGCCGCGCAGGTCGTCCAGGACCCGCACTCCGGCGGCGCCGATGGCGACGTCGGTCTGTCCTTCGCGCCAGGGCCGGCCGAAGGTGTCGGTGATGATGACACCGACGTCGATGGAGAGCAGCTCGCGCAGCCGCTCCCGGATGCGACGGGCCGAGGCGTCGGGGTCCTCCGGCAGGAGCAGCACGGTGCCGGGCGGAGTGTTGGAGGCGTCGACACCCGCCGCCGCCATGACGAAGCCGTGCCGGGACTCCACGATGCGGGCCGGGCCGCGGCGGGCGACCACGCGCACGGTCTCCGCCTCGATCGCGGCCTCGCGGTCGGCGGCCCGGAGGATGCGGCCCTCCG
The DNA here is from genome assembly GCF_028200735.1 of Streptomyces sp. ACA25. Taxonomy (GTDB): domain Bacteria; phylum Actinomycetota; class Actinomycetes; order Streptomycetales; family Streptomycetaceae; genus Streptomyces. Next base: position 17,970 of record NZ_JAQKPV010000003.1, on the reverse strand, counting down.
CCTTGCTGATGATCTTCGAGGTGACGACGAGGATGTCGCCGTCGGCGAGGCCGGGTCCGGGCTCTTCGGTGTCCCCGGCGGTCCGGCCCGTGGCGGGAGAGCCTTCGGGTCCGGTGCCCGCGGACCGGGCGGCTTCGGCTATCAGGCCGGCCGGCTCGTCCCCGGGCCTGACCTCGGGGATGCCCGGCAGGGCCCACACCCGGTAGGCGGCGGAACGGCTCATGCGGCCCGGACCTCCCCGGCGAGCGTGAGGGCTTCCCGGGCCATGGCCGCGGTGGTGCCCGGGCCGGTCATGAGCAGAGGGACGGCGCGGCAGCGGATGCCGTCCGCCTCGACCGCGCCGACGGCGTCGGCGTCGACCGTGTCGACGAGCCAGCCGTCGAGCAGTCCGGAGCCGTAGTGCTGGGCGACGGCTGCCGCGGTGGACTCCACCCCGATCGCGGCCAGGACCTTGTCGGCCATTCCGTGCACCGGGCCGCCGCCGATGAGCGGCGAGAGGCCCACCACGGGTACGCCGGCCTCGGCGATGGCCTCCCTGATGCCGGGCACGGCGAGAATGGTGCCGATGCTGACGACCGGGTTCGACGGCGGGAAGAGGATGACGTCGGCTTCGGCGATGGCCTCCAGGACGCCGGGGGCCGGAGTGGCCTTGTCGGCGCCGACGGGGACCACGGCGTGTGCCGGGACGCCGGCCCGCAGCCGCACCCAGTACTCCTGGAAGTGCACGGCGCGGCGGCCGTCCTCCTCGGTGTCGATGAGGACGTGGGTCTCGACCCGGTCGTCGGTCATCGGCAGCAGCCGCACGCCGGGCTGCCAGCGCCGGCACAGCGCCTCGGTGACCGCGCTGAGCGGGTAGCCCGCGCTGATCATCTGGGTGCGGACGATGTGGGTGGCGAAGTCCCGGTCGCCGAGGCCGAACCACTCCGGGCCCACCCCGTAGGCGGCCAGCTCCTCCTTGACCGCGAAGGTTTCGTCCGCTCGGCCCCAGCCCTGTTGCTCGTGGATGCCGCCGCCCAGTGTGTACATCACTGTGTCGAGGTCGGGACAGACCTTCAGGCCGAAGAGATGGATGTCGTCGCCGGTGTTGCCGATGACGGTGACGTCCGCCTCCGGCGCGGCCTGTTGCAGACCGCGCAGGAAACGGGCGCCGCCGGTACCGCCGGCCAGAACCACGATGCGCTGCATGTGCTCAGTCTGTCAGCAGGAGGCGGCGCTCCGGTCGCAGGGCTCGGCCAGACCCCCGCCTCGCTCTTCGAACACCCGTGCGTGCTGTGGCATCTCGGTCAGGCCCGGGAAGTAGATGTGCAGGCTGACTGCGGGTGCCAGTGCCGAGTTGACGACTTCGTGGACATATCCGGGCGGACGCACCTCTACTGATCCGGGGGCGAGAATCCGGGGGTGTGGACTCGCGATCCCCGGGTACTCCGTCAACTCGCCGTCAAGGACGGTGAACACTCCGCTGGACGGACCGTGGTCATGCCGGCCGCTGCCCTGTCCGGGGACCCAGCTCAGGAGCCAGGCCTCGTATCCCGGGCCGGTCCGCAGCCGGTGGTACCAGCGACTGGCCGCGTCGTACCGGATGTGTGGCGCCCAGGCCGCACGGTCGCTCGCTAGCGCAGTGGCGAGCCCGGCGAACTGGGCGAGGGTGGACGGGTGCTCGGGGGCAGGCCGCAGCAGGTGCGGCAAAGCCAGCGGATCACCGGCGATTTCGTTGTCGTGCGACATGAGAGACATGAAGGAGTTGCGCCTTGAGAGGAGGGGGCCGGGGAGCCAGGGGATCGGGTGGGCAGGTCGGCTGTCAACCGAATGATGCGTTCGGCCGCATTGTTTCACCACATCCGGTTGCGCTGCTTGGCGAAAGGTTTGTGCGCTCACCCAGCGGACAAGTGGCGCATCAACCACACCATCAAACGCCGTTGCGGTTCCGTGATCCCACTGTGATCCATGTCGCCCTCCGGTGCGTGTGCGGAACGCCGCCGGTGTGCGGCGCGTCTCCTCTGGTGGAGGCCGAGGAGAACGGAGGAAAGAGGTGCGACGAGGGGCGAAGCAGCAAGGGGCGCAAGCGTTGTCATGATTTGAACACTATCGGTGCGCCTGTGGTGCCGCAGGGTGAATCACCAGGGCAATAGCAGATCGCGGCTTGACTGGCCCGGATCACGTACTTGTAATTTCACACGTGTCGTTCGACCGGAACCGGTAACGGCAGCATCACGGGGAAGCAAAGAAGGCGAGGGGCGCGACATGACCGAGCTGTTCCAACAACTGCTGGTCGAGGAAGCGGACGAAGAGCTCGGCTGGCAGGAGCGCGCACTGTGCGCCCAGACCGATCCTGAGTCGTTCTTCCCCGAAAAGGGAGGGTCGACCCGCGAGGCCAAGAAGGTCTGCCTCGCATGCGAGGTGCGCTCCGAGTGCCTCGAATACGCCCTGGCCAACGACGAGCGCTTCGGCATCTGGGGCGGCCTGTCCGAGCGCGAGCGCCGCCGGCTGAAGAAGGCCGCTGTCTGAGCGGAGACACTCGGGGGGCTGCTTCTGGATTAGTGTGGGCCGCTGTCCGACGCCGTCCACCGAACCGGGGCCCGCACCTCGATGTCCGCCCACCCTGACTTTCCGCAGCACGTGGTCACCGCCGTGCTCGTCTCGCACGACGGCGCACGCTGGCTCCCCGACGTCCTGGCCGGACTCGTCGGCCAGGACCGCCCGGTCCAGGACGTCGTGGCCGCCGACACCGGCAGTGCCGACAACTCCGCCGCCCTGATGACCGAGGCCCTCGGGGCCGAGCGGGTACTGCACCTTGCCCGCCGCTCCGGCTTCGGCACCGCGGTGGCCGAGGCCGCGCGCACCGCACCGGTGCTGACCCCCGAAGAGCTGCCTTACCTGCGGCGCCCCGAGGCCTGGGACCCGGAAACCCGGACCTGGGACACCAGCACCTACGACCTGCCCGAACTGCCGCACGGCGAGCCCGTGCACTGGCTCTGGCTGCTGCACGACGACTCCGCCCCCGAGCCGGACGCGCTCGCCGAGCTGCTCCGGCATGCCTCCCACGACCCCTCCGCCGCGATCATCGGCGCAAAGCTGCGCGGCTGGTACGACCGCCGGCAACTCCTCGAGGTCGGCGTCTCGCTCGCCAACAGCGGACGCCGCTGGACCGCCCTCGACCGCCGCGAGCAGGACCAGGGACAGCACGACCACGTACGCGCCGTGCTGGCGGTCTCGACCGCGGGCATGCTCATCCGCCGTGATGTTTTCGAACAACTGGGCGGATTCGACCGTCGGCTGCCCCTCATGCGGGACGACGTCGACCTGTGCTGGCGTGCCCACGCAGCCGGCCACCGGGTCGTCGTCGCTCCGGGCGCCGTGCTGCGGCACGCCGAGGCATCCGCCCGGGAACGCCGCACCATCGACTGCGCGGGCCGCCTCGGCGCAAGCCCGCACCGCGTGGACAAGGCCGCAGCCGCCTACACCCTGCTCGTCAACGCCCGGGCCCGGAACCTGCTGTGGATCATGCCGCGGCTCATCCTCGGCACCCTGCTGCGCGTCCTCGCCTACCTCGTCGGCAAGATGCCCGGCCGGGCCCTCGACGAAGCCGCCGGGCTGCTCGCCACTCTGCTGCGCCCCGGCCGTATCCTGAGCGCCCGCCGGAGCCGGCGGCGCACCGCCGACCCCTCCGTGGACCCGGCAGACCTCCGGCCGCTCTTCCCGCCCCGCGGAGCCACCGTCAAAGCCACCGTCGAACAGGTGGTCAGCAACCTCTCAGGGCGGTCGGAACCCGCCTCCTCGTCCGGCGGACGGCACGGCGCGGTGGAGTCCGGGCCCGCCGACGACGACGCCGAGGACTTCGAGGTCGAGCAGTTCGTCCGGATCAAGCGGCTGGCCCGCAAGCCCGGCCCCGTGCTCTTCGTGCTGCTGCTGCTCCTCGCCTTCCTCGCCTCCCGGGAACTGATCGGCGGCGGGGCGCTGACCGGCGGCGCACTGCTGCCGGCTCCCGCCGACGCCGCTGCCCTGTGGTCCCGGTACCTGGAGACCTGGCAGCCACTCGGCACCGGCGGCACCGAGAGCGCCCCGCCCTACCTGGCCCTGCTCGCCCTGCTGTCCACCGGACTGCTCGGCAGCACCGGGCTCGCCCTGACCCTGCTCTTCGTGTGCGCCGTGCCGCTCGCCGGCCTCAGCGCCTACTTCGCCTCCAAGCCGCTCGTCCCCTCCAAGCTGCTGCGCGCCTGGGGCAGCGCCGCCTACGCCTTCCTGCCCGCCGTCACCGGAGCGCTGGCCTCCGGCCGCATCGGCACCGTCGTGCTGGCCGTACTGCTTCCCCTGCTCGCCCGCTGCGCGGTCGTCGCCGCCGGCCTGCCCAACGGCGGCAGAGGGCCGTGGCGCGCCGCCTGGGCAGGGGCTCTGCTGCTCACCGTCATCACTGCGTTCACCCCGGTGCTCTGGCCCCTGGCTCTCACCCTGGCCCTCGGTGCCGTGGCCCTTCCGCCGCGCCAGGACCTCGAACTGCGCAAGGCCAGGGCCGGACGGCTCGCCGTGCTGCTCCTCACCCCTGCGGTGCTGCTCAGTCCCTGGTCGTGGTCGGTGCTCACCAGCCCTTCGGCCTTCCTCACCGAAGCCGGCCTGATCTTCGACACCGCTCCGGCCACCGCCTCGCAACTGCTCACCTTCAGCCCTGGAGGGCCCGGGGCGCTCGGTGCCTGGCTGCTGACCGGGCTGCTGCTCGCCGCCCTCGCCGCGCTGCTGCGCCCGGACCGGCGGCAGGCCGTGATCACCGCCTGGGGCGTCGCGCTTGTCGCCCTGCTCTTCGCCGTCTGGGCGAACGCCTCGCACTGGGCAGGCCCGGCCACGCTGGTCTACGGCCTCGCGCTGCTGTCGGCCGCGGCGCTGGGTGCCGACGGCGCCCGGCACCGGGTGGCCACCCAGAACTTCGGCTGGCGCCAGCCGGTCGCCGTCGGTATCGCCGCCGCGGCCGCGATCGGCCCGCTGCTCGCCGCCGCCGGCTGGCTGCTGAGCGGAGCGGGCGACCCCCTGGAGAGGCGCAACCCCGTACAGGTGCCGGCCTTCGTGGCAGAGGAGAGCTCCTCGCAGGACCAGGCCCGTACGCTCATCCTGTCCGGCCGGGCACCCGCTGCCGGAGACGGCGCGCCCACCCGGCTCTCCTACACCCTGGTCCGCGGCTCCGGCGCCCGTCTCGGGGACGGGGACCTCGCCCGGCAGATGCCGGAGGACTCCTCCCTGCGCACCGCGGTCGCCGAGCTGGCCGCCGGCTCCGGAGCCGACCAGACGACGATCCTGGCCGACTACGCCGTGCGCTACGTCATCGTCCAGGACGGCACCCCCGAGGAGCTGCACCGCGTGCTGGACACCACCCCCGGCCTCAAGCGGCTCAGCCAGGAGGACGGCAGCGCGCTCTGGCGCGTGGAGCGGGACCTTGCCCGGGTCATGCTCCTCCCCGCGGAGGATGACGCGTCCGCTGCGCCGCAGCCGCTCCCGGCAGGGCCGGTCGAGGTGCGGACCGAGCTGCCCGACGGACCGGAAGGGCGCACCCTCCGCCTTGCCGACACCGCGGCGCCCGGCTGGTGGGCGACGCTCGACGGCCGGCCGCTCACGCCCGTCACCGTCAGCGGCTGGGCCCAGGGCTTCCAGCTCCCCGCCGGGGGCGGACAGCTCGAGGTCGGCCACGACTCCGCGGGCAGTCACACGCTGTGGGTGTGGGTCCAGGGCTTCCTGCTGCTGGTCCTCACGGTGCTGGCACTTCCGGGACGCCGAAGGGAGCTCGACGACGACCTGCCGGAGCCGGAGACCGTCGCGGCCGGTACCGGCGGACGCCGCCGGGCCGGCGACCGTCCGGCCCCGCCACCGCCTGCCGGTCCGGCGGCCGAAACGGCGGCCCCGGTGCCGGTGCCCGCGCAGCAGGGGTGGACCGAGGAGGCCCACCACGGAACGGACCCCGGCCCCGCGCACCGCGGGCAGCCCGCCCCGCCGGACGGGCAGCCCCGGCTGCCGGAGCAGCAGCAGGAGTCCTACCCGTACCAGGAGGGCCAGGACCAGGGCTATGGGTACGGGGACACCGGATATCCGCAGGAGACCTACCCGCAGGAGCCCTATTACAGCGACGGCCAGGGGGTCCCGCAGCAGAACTACGGTGACTGGGACGGCCAGAGCTACACCGCGCCGTACGAGTATCCGAGCGATTACGGTGACGGGAGCAACCAGCGATGAACCGGCCCACGATGTCCCTGCTGGCAGCCGGCGCGGCCCTCGCGGTGGTGACCGGCATCGCCTCCCTCGGCAGCGGCGCCGACGGCTCCGCCGCGGCCGGCCGGACCGCCTCCGCACCGGTGGAGCGCAGCTCCCTGGTGTGTCCGCCCGCAGCTTTCGGCGCCACCTCGGCGACCACCGTGTACACCGCCTTCACGCCCCCCGCCGAGGGCGCGGCCGGTGACCGGCTGCCCGGCAGCGCGGCCCTGCGGCCGGTGGCCGAGCACACGCCGGGCAGCGCCCGTGAGGACGACGAGGAATCGGAGGACCCGGAGGACCAGGACACCGACGAGGAGGACACCGAGGAGGAGGACACCGAGGACGAGGAGGACACCGAGGAGGGGCAGGAGGAGGACCCGGACCACGTGGTCCCCCTGGAGGAACTGGGCAGCCCCGTCTCCGTCAGCACGAAGGACACCGGCGCTCCCGCCCTGGCCGGCACGGCCGAGCACCGCTTCGCACCCGGCTGGAACGTGCAGCAGACCACCCTCGTGCCACGCGGCGACGGCCGGGGTCTTCTCGGCACCGGTTGCACCGCCCCGGACAGCGAATTCTGGTTCGCGGGTGCCAGCACGGTCGACAGCCGTCACGACTACCTCCACCTGACCAACCCCGACGACGCGGCGACCGTCGTCGACATCGAGCTGTACGGCCCCGAGGGCCGGCTGGAGTCGCTGAACGACGGGGAGGGCATCACGCTGCCCGGTGAGTCGACCGTCCCGGTCCGGCTCTCCACCCTCACCGAGGAGCCGGAGACCAACCTCGCGGTCCGCGTGATGGCCCGCACCGGCCGGATCGGGGCACAGGTGGAGGCCACCGACGAACAGCTCGGCACCGACTGGCTGGACCCGGCAGCAGCGCCGTCCGCCCACGAGGGCCCGCTGGTGCTGCCGGGCATCCCCGCTGACGCGGAGACCGTCCGGCTCGTCGCCCTCGCCCCGGGCGATGAGGACGTCAACCTGGCGATCGGCCTCGCCGGACCCGGCGGAACCATCACCCCCGCGGGCAACGAGTCCCTGTACCTGCAGGCCGGCATCCTGCACTCCGTCGACCTCGGGGACCTCACCCTGGGCGAGGCCGGATCCCTGGTCCTCACCCCTCCCGTGGACGCGGGGCCGGTGCCGCTGGTGGCCGGTCTGCGGGTCACCCGGGGCCAGGGGGACGAGCAGGAGATGGCGTTCATCCCCGCCACCGCGCCCGTCGAGGAACGGGCCGGCGTCACCGGCAACACCGTCAAGGGCACCGAGCTGTTCCTGACCGCCCCTGACGAAGCGGCAGAGGTGCGGGTCACCGTGTCCGCGGGCACCGAAGGCGGGCAGGAGGTCACCGGGACGTACACCGTGGAGGCCCGCACCACCCTGGCTCTCTCCCCCGAGCTCGACGACGACACCGAGGGCCTGTACGCCCTGACGGTCGAGCGGACCGGTGGCGGTGTGCTCCATGCCGCCCGCATGCTGTCGCGTACCCGGGACGACGTCCCGATGTTCACCATCCAGACGCTGCCCGACGACCGTTCGGCCGTCACCGTCCCGGAGACCGGCCAGGACTTCTCGCTCCTGGTCCGCTGACCGCCGCTCGGCCGTACGCCCCGGTCCCGGTCGCCCGTGACCGGGGCGTACCCGGCACCGTCAGTCCTGTCCGTACCGGGGGTCGACCGCCTCCGGCGTGAGCCCCAGCAGTTCGGCGGCCTGCTCCACCACCACCTCGTGCACCAGCAGCGCCCGCTCCTCACGGTCCCGGCTGCGCAGCTCGACCGGGCGCCGGTAGACCACGATCACATCCGGGTGCCCCGTGCGGGAGCGCACCACTCCGCCGAGCGGTACCGCCTCCCCGGCCGGCGCCTTCTCGCGGGCAGGGAGACGGGGCACTTCCTGCACTCCGAAGACCACCCCGGCGAGCTGCGGCAGCCGGCGTCTCAGCCGCTCCGCCGAATCGTGCACCAGGGCGTCGAAGGAGTCCGCGCGGGTGACCGCGAGCGGCACCTGCGGCGGGGCGAGAGGCCCGCGCATCCCGCGGCCGTGCCGGTCCCGGTGCCGGTGCCGCGGACCCGGGGGAGTGGGGGAAGCGCTGTCACGGTCGTTCATCGTCTCTGACCATAGAGGAACCCGCGGACCGGGCAGCCATGATCCGGACGAAAGCGCACGTCTCGCCCGCTTTGGAAGCGACACGGGCGGGTGAGCCCGGGGTGAGTCGTCGCGGCCCGCTCAGGAGTGCGGTACGGTCCAACATCGTGAGCCCCGTACGTCGCTGTTCGCGCACCGCGTGCGGCCGTCCCGCCGTGGCGACGCTGACGTATGTCTACGCGGACTCCACGGCCGTGCTCGGCCCGCTCGCCACCTACGCCGAGCCCCATTGCTACGACCTGTGCGCCGAGCACTCCGAACGGCTGACCGCCCCGCGTGGCTGGGAGGTCGTCCGGCTCGCCGTCGACCGCACCACCCCCCGGCACAGCGGCGACGATCTCGAGGCACTGGCCGACGCGGTCCGGGAGGCCGCGAGGCCCCCGGCTTCCGAAGGCCCGCCGCCGAAGCCGGCCAAGCCCACCACGGAGGGCATCGACCCCATGGAGGTCGCCCGCCGCGGGCACCTGCGGATCCTGCGCTCGCCCGACTCCTGAGGCGGCCCGGTAGATTGGAACACGCTCCCGATCGGACCGGATTCCAGCGAACTCACGGACAAGGGGTGGGCAGTGCCTGATCTGTCACAGATCGTGAAGGCTTACGACGTACGGGGTGTGGTCCCGGACCAGCTCGACGAACCACTGGCGGAGCTCTTCGGCGCTGCCTTCGCCGACGTCACCGAGGCCGCCGGAGCGGTCGTCGGACACGACATGCGGCCCTCCTCGCCGGGCCTGGCCCGGGCCTTCGCCCGGGGAGTGGCGAGCCGCGGCGCCGACGTCGTCGAGATCGGCCTGTGCTCCACCGACCAGCTGTACTACGCCAGCGGCGCCATGACACTGCCCGGCGCCATGTTCACGGCCAGCCACAACCCCGCCCAGTACAACGGCATCAAGATGTGCCGGGCCGGGGCTGCGCCCGTCGGCCAGGACAGTGGCCTGGCCGACATACGGGCCCTGGTCGAGCGGTGGACCGAAGAGGGGGTGCCGGAGACGGCCACGACGTTCGGCAGGCTCTCCCAGCAGGACACCCTGCGGGGCTACGCGGACCACCTGCGCGGCCTCGTGCCGCTGGCCGGGATGCGCCCGCTGAAAGCGGTTGTGGACGCCGGCAACGGCATGGGCGGCCACACCGTGCCCACCGTGCTGGCCGGCCTGCCGGTCGAGCTCGACGCGCTGTACTTCGAGCTCGACGGCACCTTCCCGAACCACGAGGCGAACCCACTGGACCCGGCCAACATCGTGGACCTCCAGGCCCGGGTCCGGGAGACCGGCGCCGACCTCGGACTGGCCTTCGACGGCGATGCCGACCGCTGCTTCGTCGTCGACGAGCGCGGTGAGCCGGTGTCCCCGTCAGCGATCACCGCGCTGGTCGCCGCGCGTGAGCTGGCCAAGCATCCCGGTTCGGTCGTCATCCACAACCTGATCACCTCCTGGTCGGTGCCGGAGGTCGTCCGGGAGCACGGCGGCACCCCGGTGCGCACCCGGGTCGGCCACTCCTTCATCAAGGAGGAAATGGCCCGGCACGGCGCTGTCTTCGGCGGTGAACACTCCGCCCACTACTACTTCCGCGACTTCTGGAACGCCGACACCGGAATGCTTGCCGCACTGCACGTCCTCTCCGCTCTCGGCAGTCAGCAGGGCACCCTCTCGCAACTGGTCGCCGAGTACGACCGGTACGTGGCCTCGGGCGAGATCAACAGCACCGTCGAGGACCAGACCGGCCGGCTGGCAGCGGTCAAGTCCGCATGGGCCGACCGCCGTGCCGAGGTGGACGAGCTGGACGGCCTCACCGTCACCGCGGCCGACTGGTGGTTCAACCTCCGGGCCTCCAACACCGAACCCCTGCTCCGGCTCAATGTCGAGGCCCGCGACGCCGGCACCATGGAGAAGGTCCGCGACGAAGTCCTGTCCCTCATCCGCGCCTGAGCCTGCCCCTGCCCCTGCCCCCGACGCCCCGGGTGCACCCCTTGTCGGGAGCGCACCGGGCGCGGCGGGCCCGGTAGGCTGACCGGCAGGGCCGCACCCCGCGGCCCCGTGCGGCGCGCCCGCCCCGCCGTCCCGGCTCACCACGCCGCAGCCGGCTACGGCAGGCAGCGCCGCCCGACGCACCCGGTCACGTCTCCCGGAGGGACACCATGCCGCTCGTTGAAGCCGGACTCCTGGAGATCCTCGTCTGCCCCGCGTGTCACGCAGTCCTCCGCGAGGACGACGCGGCCCAGGAGCTGATCTGCACCGGCCCGGCCTGCGGACTGGCGTACCCGGTGCGCGACGGCATCCCCGTTCTCCTGGTGGACGAGGCCCGCACGCCTGCCTGAACACCTCACCCCGCCGGGCGATCGGAGTCCTCATGATCGACGAATCCTTGCTCGATGCCCCGGACGGCCTCGCCCGGGTGGACCTGCGGGGGCTGCTGCGGTCCGTCGCCGCATCGGGCGCCCAGGTGCGCACCGCGGCCCGTGGAGCCGCCGAGTCGGGTATCGCCGAGCTCCGGCCCGAGGGCCGCCCCGGCACCGTCCTGGTCGCCGGGCCGGGCCCCGAGGTGCCACTGGCCGCCGACCTGCTCGACGGCCTCACCGGCGGAGCAGTGCGGGTCACCCGGATTGTTCCCGAAGGGCCACTCGCCGACCCCGGAGCACTGCGCTGGCCGCTGCCCCGCTGGGCGGGCCCCCTGGACCTGCTGCTGCTCACCAGCACCGAAGGCGGCGAGGCCGGCCTCACCGACCTCCTCGAACGGGCCTACCGCCGCGGCTGCAGCGTCGTGAGCGTCGCCCCCGCCGGTACGCCCCTGGCCGAGAGCAGTGCCCGCCGCAACTGCCTCACAGTGCCGCTCACCCGTGTCCCGCACGAGCAGCTCCCGGAACACCCCGCGGCCCCCGGCCCGCAGTGGGCGCTGCTGACCCCTCTGCTGTTCCTCGGCGACCGGCTCGGCCTGTGGGAGGCGGGCACCGACGCCCTGCACGCCCTGGCCGACCGGCTCGACCGCGTCGCGGAACGCTGCGGCCCGGCCGAGGCGTTGCTCGGCAACCCGGCCAAGACCATGGCCATCGAGTTCACCGGCTCCCTCCCGCTGCTCTGGAGCGAAGGTCCGCTGGCCCGGGCAGCCGCCCGGCACGGGGCCGCCACGCTCACCGCCCTGCCGGGCGTCCCCGCGCTCACCGCAGAGCTGCCCGAAGCGCTCACGGCCCACGGGCCACTCCTCACCGGCAACCTCGCCCCGGCCGGGGACAACGACCCCGACGACTTCTTCCGCGACCGCGTGGACGAGACCCCGGCCCTGCACGCCCGTGTCGTGCTGCTCGGTGACCCGCTGGCGGAGAACGGCGGCCCGGCGGGCCGCAGCGCCCTCCCGGCGGCCCGGCACCTCGCCGAGGAACAGGGGACCGCCGTGACCGAGCTCGCCGCAACAGAAGGAGCCACCGCCCTGGAAGCCGCCGCGGAGTTCCTCGCGCAGCTCGACTTCACGGCCGTGTACCTGACCATCACGCAGCTGCCGCGCCCGTAGCAGGCATGCCGGAGCACCGGTTCCGGCGGGCCGTCCCTCCTCGTGCCCACGCGGGCACCCGACTCCTGCCCCATCACCCGAGAACGTCTGGAACAGCCCGATGGACCGCCTCGTCAACACCGTTCGCCCCTACGCATGGGGTTCCCCCACCGCCATCCCCGAACTTCTCGGCACCGAGCCGACCGGGGAGCCGCAGGCCGAGCTCTGGATGGGAGCCCACCCCGCCGCCCCCTCCCTGATCGACCGCGGGGCCGGTTCGGTCCCCCTCCCGGAGATCATCGCCGCGGACCCGGAAGGTGAGCTCGGTGCCGCCTCGGTCAGCGCCTTCGGCCCCCGGCTGCCCTTCCTGCTCAAGATCCTGGCCGCCGCCGCACCGCTCTCTCTCCAGGTGCATCCCGACGCCGCACAGGCCCGGGCGGGCTTCGCGGACGAGGAGGCCCGCGGGGTCCCGCTGGACGCCCCGCACCGGACCTACAAGGACGCCGGTCACAAGCCCGAACTCCTCTGCGCGCTCAGCACCTTCGACGGGCTCTGCGGCTTCCGCCCCGCGCCGGAGGCAGCTGAGCTCCTCGAAGGGCTCGGGGTCGACGAGCTCAAGCCCTACGTGGACATCCTGCGCGCCAGCCCGGAGAGCGACGCCCTGCGCGAGGTCCTGACCGCCGTGCTGACGGCCGACCGGGCGGCGATGCACGGCACCGTCCAGCGAGCGGCGGCATCCGCACAGCGGCTCGCCGGACAGGGCGGCCCGCACGCCGCCTCGTACGCCGTCCACGCCGGGATCGCCCGCGAGTACCCCGGCGACCCCGGGGTCGTGGCGGCGATGCTGCTCCGCCACGTCCGCCTCCAGCCCGGCGAGGCCCTTCACCTCGACGCCGGTGTTCCCCATGCCTACCTCCGTGGGCTGGGCGTGGAGATCATGGCCAACTCCGACAACGTGCTGCGCTGCGGGCTCACCCCCAAGCACGTGGACGTTCCCGAGCTGCTCCGCATCGTGCGGTTCGCCGGCGAGGACCCCGGCATCCTGCGGCCCGAGGCCGCCCCGGACGGGGAGGAGGTCTATCTCACCCCCGTCGAGGAGTTCCGCCTCTCCCGCTACGTGCTGGCACCGGGGGCGGAACCCGCGTCGCTGGCGCCGGGCCGTCCGCAGATCCTGCTCTGCACGGACGGCGCGGTGCGGCTGGCGGCCGAGGCGGGCCCTGCGGGGCCGGACTCCCTGGAGCTGGGGCGCGGGCAGTCCGCCTTCGTTGCCGCCGGCACCGCGGTGCAGGTGACCGGGCCCGGCACCCTCTTCCGTGCCACCACGCAGGTCTGACCAACCGGATCAGGACTGCCGGGCGGCAGGGCAACCCGTCCGCCTGTCAACGACGCCGAACCGGCCCGGCGGCACCGATTCCTGGCCGGACCCGCGGTCCGGCCACAGCCGGGCTGGGGTGACCCGGCCCGTCCGTTGTACATTCGGAGATGAAGTCAGACGTCGCTGCTGATGGCAGTCGGGTGGTCCGCGGGACCGGCCCGGCAGAGGGAAAGAAGGCCTCCGACGGACTGCGAAGCTCCGGCCACCGCCCAGCGCGGTGCCCGGTGCCCGCTCTGTCCATCTCCGTCCCTCCCAGCTATGAGGAGCACTATTCATGAGCAGTACTGTTGCCGCTGATTTCAAGGTCGCGGATCTGTCGCTGGCCGGGTTCGGCCGTAAGGAAATTGATCTGGCCGAGCATGAGATGCCGGGTCTGATGGCGATTCGGCGGGAGTTCGCCGGGGTGCGTCCGTTGGCGGGTGCGCGGATCATGGGGTCGTTGCACATGACGGTGCAGACGGCGGTGCTGATCGAGACGCTGGTGGCGCTCGGTGCGCAGGTGCGGTGGGCGTCGTGCAACATCTTCTCGACGCAGGATCATGCGGCTGCGGCGGTGGCGGTGGGTCCGGAGGGGACGCCGGAGGACCCGCGGGGGGTGCCGGTGTTCGCGTGGAAGGGGGAGACGCTGGAGGAGTACTGGTGGTGCACGGAGCAGGCGCTGACGTGGCCGGGGAGCTCCAGTGGTGGTCCGAACATGATTTTGGATGATGGGGGTGACGCGACGCTTCTGGTGCATCAGGGGGTGCAGTTCGAGAAGGCGGGTGCGGTGCCGGATCCGGAGTCGGCGGAGAATGATGAGCACCGGGTGGTGCTGGAGCTGCTGGGCCGGACGGTGCGGGAGGCGCCGGGGAAGTGGACGGAGTTGTCGTCGGAGATCCGTGGGGTGACGGAGGAGACGACGACGGGGGTGCATCGGCTGTATGAGATGTTCCGGGACGGGACGTTGCTGTTTCCGGCGATCAATGTCAATGACGCGGTGACGAAGTCGAAGTTCGACAACAAGTACGGGTGCCGGCATTCGTTGATCGATGGGATCAACCGGGCCACTGATGTGCTGATCGGTGGGAAGGTCGCGGTGGTGTGCGGTTACGGGGATGTGGGGAAGGGGTGTGCGGAGTCGCTGCGGGGGCAGGGCGCGCGGGTGATCGTCACGGAGATCGATCCGATCTGTGCGTTGCAGGCGGCGATGGACGGGTTCCAGGTGGCGACGCTGGATGATGTGGTGGAGAGCGGGGACATCTTCATCACCACCACGGGGAACAAGGACATCATCATGGCCGCGGACATGCGGCGGATGAAGCATCAGGCGATCGTGGGGAACATCGGTCATTTCGACAATGAGATCGATATGGCGGGTCTGGCGGCGATTGACGGGGTGGTGCGGGATCAGGTGAAGCCGCAGGTCCACACGTGGACGTTCCCCGGCGGGAAGAAGATCATTGTGCTGTCGGAGGGGCGGCTGCTGAATCTGGGCAATGCCACCGGTCATCCGTCGTTCGTGATGTCGAACAGTTTCGCGAACCAGACGATCGCGCAGATCGAGCTGTTCAGCAAGAACCAGGAGTACCCGATCGGTGTGCATGTGCTGCCCAAGCACCTGGACGAGAAGGTCGCCCGGCTCCACCTCGACGCCCTCGGTGCCCGGCTGACCACCCTGCGCCCGGACCAGGCGGCCTACATCGGTGTTCCCGTCGAAGGCCCGTACAAGCCCGACCACTACCGCTACTGAGCGGCACCTCGGGTTTCCGCGGCGCGTGATACCCGAGGTCTCCACGTGACGTGCCCCGCCGACCGTCCCGGCCCAGCCGGAGGCCGGCGGGGCACTGCCGCTCTCGGAAACGTAGTGTGCCCGCATGCCCCGCGGCCGATATGCGCTCCACGATCTCCACGACCACAGCCCGCTCGGGGAGGAACACTTCCAGTGTGCTCCCGGCCCCACCGGCTGGCGGTACGTCGCCCGGCGGCTCACCCCCGCCGGCGCGGAGCACGGCTCCCTCGACCTGGCCCTGGACGACCTGGGCCGACCGGTCCGGCTCGCCGTGCGGGCCGGGGACTGGCAGGTTCGCGGCGCGGCGCTGGACGGGGTGACGTGGGTCCGTACCGATCCCGCCGGCACCCATGCCCAGGAGGGCAACGTGCCCGCGCACTCCTTCACCGGTGCTTCCCCGGCGTTCCTCATCGCCACCGCCCGGCTGCTGCGCCTGACCCCCGGAGACCCCGCGCGCCGGGTGCGGCTGGTGGAGTTCTCCGATCCGGTGCTCGCGCCCCGCACCGTCGACCGGTCATGGGCACTGGTCGGCAGCGAGGTGCACGACTCCGGCGGTGGACCGCTCACCGTGGACACCTACCGGGTCGGCGATCTGGAGACCGGTGAACAGCACAGCGTTCACCTCGCAGGGGACGTCGTCCTGGCAGCCCCCGGGGTGGAGCTGGAGGACCTGGAGTCCCCGCCGTCCGACTTCAGGACGGCGGAGTGAACCCGCCGTCGTGCGGCTTCTCCGCTCCGGAGGTCTCCGTGCTGTCCGGCCCGGCCGGTGCGGGCCGGTGCGGAGGCGGGGAGGACGGCGGAGGAGGGGGCTGCTGAGCGTGCGGTGTCCCGGTGTCGGGCCGGGCCGGGAAGCCGGGCGGGGCCGGCTGCCCGGGGTACCACCCCGGTGCCGGGCCGTTCGCCGGGGAGCCGAACGTCCGCTCCGCATCCCGGCGCTGGCGCTCGCCGACCACCAGGGAGAGATACGCCGCCGGGTGGATGCCGGCGGGGGCCGGGGCACCGGTGTGCTCCACCATGTCGTCCGCCAGCCGCACCGCCATCGACCAGCTCACCTGCTGGTCCAGCTGCCCGGCCCGGGTCAGGTACTGCCGGACCGCGAGCCACAGACCGTCCGGGACGCGCGAGAGATCCAGCGCCGCGAACCGGCCGGCCAGCTGCGGCGGTGGAGGCGGCAGCGGAGTGGACGTGCCCGTGGGCAGACGTTCCCGCACCACGAGGGCGCCCGCGAAGACATCCCCCAGCCGCCGTCCGCGTTCCGACACCAGAGAGGCCACGCAGGCGAGGAAGCCGAAGGTCATCAGAATTTCGACCAGCCCGATCAGCCAGCGCACCAAGGCATGCCGGAAGCGGATCGGACCCCCGTCGTCCCGTACCACCCGCAGTCCACAGGCGAGCTTGCCCAGCGAGCGGCCCTGGCTGAGCGTCTCCACCGCGACGGGCACGCCCACCAGCAGCAGAAGGAACAACGCCACCTGCACGGCAGCGGCAGTGGCCGAACCGAGGTCGAGCACCGCCCCCAGCATGGTGAGCGACAGCAGCAGATAGCCACCGACGTACACCACGAGATCCATCGCGATGGCCAGCGCTCTGCTCGGAAGCTTGGCAGGCTGGATGCCGAGCACCACGGCATCGCCTGTGACGAGATGGCTCATCCGTTCGTCCCCCTCCGGTTCGTACGATGGCTGTCGCCGCCTGACTGCTGCCCAGTCTGCCGTGATCACGGCACCGGAACGGCTCCGCCCCGGTAGTTCCTGATCTGAGAGGGTTTCCGTATGGACCTCGACGTGTTCATAGCCGCACACCGGCACGAGTGGGACCGGCTGGAGGCGCTGCTGCGCCGACGCCGGCGGCTCACCGGTGCGGAGGCGGACGAACTCGTCACCCTCTATCAGCGCACCGCCGCCCAGCTCTCCCGTGTTCAGTCCTCCACCCCCGACCCGCAGCTGGTCAACCGGCTCACCACCCTGGTGGCCCGGGCCCGGAGCACGGTGGTCGGTGCACGCCGGTCGACCTGGCGGGACGCCGTCCACTACTTCACGGCCGGATTCCCGGCTGCCTGTTACCGGACCCGCTACTGGTGGGTGCCGACCGGCGTCGTGTTCACCCTGCTGGTGGTGGCCATCGGCTGGTGGATCGCCGCGAACCCCGAAGTGCAGGCCGCCATCGCCGCGCCCGAGGAGCTGCGCGAGATGACCCGGCCGGGCGGTGCCTACGAGACCTACTACACGGAAAGCCCGGCCGCGGCCTTCTCCGCCCAGGTCTGGACGAACAACGCCCAGGTCGCCGCGGTCTCGCTGGCGTTCGGAGCCCTGCTCGGCATCCCGGTGATCCTGGTGCTGCTGCTGAACGCCGTCAATGTCGGTACCGGACTGGGTCTGATGGCCGCCGCCGGCCGCCTCGACATCTTCCTCGGCCTGATCCTGCCGCACGGCCTTCTCGAGCTCACGGCGGTCTTCGTCGCCGCGGGGGTGGGGCTCCGGCTGGGCTGGACGGTGATCGACCCCGGTGGACGCAGCCGCCGGTCGGCGCTCGCCCAGGAGGGCCGGGCAGCCATCGGCATGGCCATCGGCCTGGCGGCGGTGTTGTTCGTGTCCGGGGTGATCGAGGGCTTCGTGACGCCCTCCGGGCTGCCGACCTGGGCGCGTATCACCCTGGGGGTGGTGGCCTGGGCGGGCTTCCTGGTCTATGTCTTCGTGGTGGGACGCCGCGCCTACCTGGCCGGCGAGACGGGGGACGTGGCGGAGGAGGACCGGCCGGTCGAGGCGCCGGTGGCGGCGTGACTCAACCGGCCCGCACCACTTGCGCCAGGGAGGTTGACATGCGTCCCCTCCGGCACTAGTGTTGTCCGAGCTGCCACAGTCCGGCTCGTTGTTCTGGGCTCGGATCTGCGGAGGCACCTCAGCCACCTGGAGTGGCACCCACTACGAGAAACTACCCGCGAGGGTCTGTTTTGGGCTTGCCTGAATACAGGAATCGCA
>NZ_JAQKPV010000029.1 GCF_028200735.1 Streptomyces sp. ACA25 | reverse complement strand
GGGGCGGTCAGCTCGTCGTAGATGCTGAGCACCTGTGCCACCGTGCTGTGCTCGGTCGGCCAGCGAGCGGCCCTGCGCCGTCCCGCTTCAGCCAGCGCCCTGCGGCGCGCAGGATCGGCCAGCAGCCCGGCGACCGCCGCCCCGAGGGCCTCGGGGTCTCCGAAGGGCACCAGCACGGCGGCCCCGCCGACCAGCTCCGGCGTGCCGCCGACCTCGGTGGCCACCAACGGAACACCCCGGCGCAGGGCCTCCTGGGCCGGGGCGGAGCGAGCTTCCCAGCGGGACGCCAGCACCATCACATCGGCCGCGGCCAGCAGCTGCGGCAGGTCCTCCCGGTCACCCAGCAGCCTCACCGGCAGCCGCTCCCGGTCGATCCGGCGCTGCAGGACGGCACGCTCAGGCCCCTCCCCCACGATGAGGAGCAACGGAGGCTGCGGGCCAAGCCCGCGCAGCGCGGTCAGGAGCACATGGTGGCCCTGGTCGGCGGTGAGCGGGCCCGCGGTGACGATCAGCGGATGGCCGGCCGCCCCCAGGGCCGCCCGGATCTTGTGCGGGTCCGGCTCCCCCTCGCCCCCCTCGGCGGACTCCCACGGACCGGGCAGGGCCACCGGCGCCAGCCGGGCGTCCCGGGCGCCCCTCCGGCGGGCCCGCTCCACCAGATCCGACGTCGCCCCCAGCACCACCGATGCGGCGCGGGCGACCCGGCGCTCACCGAACCGTCCCAGCCGGGACCGGGCCCCGCCGACAGCGGACCGGGTGTGCCAGGTGACGACGAGCGGCAGGCCACGGCGCCGCAGCGCCAGCGCGGCCAGCAGACCTGCGCGCATCCCGTGGGCGTGCACCAGGTCGGCGTCGGCGGAAACTGCCCGTACCCGCGTGATCGCCCTCGAGAGGACATGGAACGGCAGGACGGCCAGCCGGGCGCCCGTGCCGGAGTACCCGTAGCGCTCCGCCACCCCGGGCCGGGCGCACACGGTGACCAGAACGCCGCGTGCCACCAGCCCGGCGGCCAGGGAGCGCACGTGCTCGCCGGTGCCAGCGCTGCCCGCGCCCACCAACTGCACGACATGCAGGGGCCCACGGGCACGGGGCGACAGAGGAGTGGTGCTCACAGCGGTTCGCGCTCCTGGTCCGGGAGGGAGAGGTGCCGTCAAGAATGCCAGCAGCACCCGGCGGCACGGTACCGACCGCCACCCAGCCGGCCCGGAGATGTCCCGGGGCCGCCTCGCCGTCACCGTGTCCTCGCCCCTCAAATCCTTTGTTCCCACGGGTGGTTGCGAAACCTCGAAGGGGCGAGGCCGGCCGGGCGTGGCATCACCCGACAGGCGGCGTCCCCGGACACCGTGCGCCCGGTCAGCTCATCCCTCCGAACCACCCGGCCAGGTGTCCTACCGGCCCGGTGGTCCCGCGGTGGTCACCCGGCGGTTTCCGTCCGGGCGGCGGCCGGGGAACCGAGGCGGGCTGCCGTGGCCAGCAGTTCCTCGGCATGGGCCCGGGCCAGCCGGGAGTCCTCCTGCCCCGCCAGCATCCGGGACAGTTCGCGGACCCGGCCTTCCCCGTGCACGGACTGCACACCGCTGCGTGTCACCGATCCGTCGTCCGTCTTCTCCACCACCAGGTGGCGGTCGGCGAAGGCCGCCACCTGCGGCAGGTGGGTGACGACGACGACCTGAGCGGAATCGGCGAGCCGGGCCAGCCGGCGGCCGACCTCGACCGCTGCCTTCCCACCGACCCCCGCGTCGACCTCGTCGAAGAGGTACGTGGGAACGGGCGCGGCACCGGCGAAGACGACTTCGATGGCGAGCATGACCCGGGAGAGCTCGCCCCCGGAGGCCCCCTTGGACACCGGACGCGGCTGGGAGCCGGGATGGGGCGCGAGCAGCAGCTCGACCTCGTCGGCTCCGTGCGGGCCGACCGCGACGGTCCGGCCACCGATGTCGACTCCGTCCTCCCCGTCGGCCGCGTCGGTGTGCCGCAGGTCCACGTGCACCCGGGCGTGCGGCATGGCGAGATGTGCGAGCTCCTCCGTCACCGCTTCGGCGAATCGCTTCGCCGCCTCGGTGCGCGCCCCGGTCAGGGTGCGGGCGAGGCCGGCGAGTTCGGTGTGCAGGGCATCGCGTTCGGCGGTGAGTCGCGCGATCCGGTCGTCGTCGCTGTCGAGCTCGGTGAGACGGGCGGTGCCCTGCTCGGCCCAGGCCAGCACGGCGTCGATGTCCGGACCGTACTTGCGGGTGAGATGGGCGAGGACGGCGCGCCGCTCCTCGACGGCGGCCAGCCGCAGCGGGTCGGCGTCCAGGTCGTCCGCGTACCCGGCCAGTTCCCCCGCCACGTCGGACAGCAGGATGCCGATCTCGCCGATCCGGTCGGCGAGGCCGGCCAGCGCCGCGTCGTGGGCCCGCACCGCTTCCAGCGCGCGGTGCGCCCCGGCGACCAGGGTCGCGGCATCGACGTCCTCGAGGTCGGCCGGGTCCCCGACCAGCGCGCCGTGAGCCTGGGTCGCGGCGTTGGCCAGGGCGTCGGCGTGGCCCAGCCGCTCGGCCTCGGACGTCAGCTCGGTGTCCTCTCCGGGCCGTGGCTCCGCAGCTTCGATCTCGTCCAGGCCGAAGCGCAGCGCGTCGGCTTCCCGGGCCCGCTCCCGGGCCAGCGCGGTCAACTCGGTCAGCTCGCCGGACAGCGCCCGCAGCCGCCGGTAGGCATCCTGGTAGGCGGCGAGCGGAACGGCCACCGCCTCACCGGCGTACCGGTCGAGGGCCTGCCGCTGCCGGGCGGGGCGCAGCAGCCCCTGCTGGTCGGTCTGACCGTGCACCGCGACGAGATCGGCGCCGATCTCGGCCAGCAGCCCCAGCGGCACCGAGCGTCCGCCGATGTGCGCCCGGGAGCGGCCCTCAGCGGAAATGCTGCGGCTGATGAGCAGGGCCCCGTCGTCCAGCTCCGCCCCGGCCTCCACCGCCCGCTCGGCCGCCGGCGCGCCAGGTGGAACGCTGATCCGCCCCTCCACGACGGCGCTTCCCGCCCCGTTTCGCACCAGCGTGGCGTCTCCGCGTCCGCCGAGCAGCAGTCCGAGGCTGGTGACCACCATGGTCTTGCCCGCGCCTGTCTCTCCCGTCACCGCGGTGAATCCGGTGGACAGCTCGACGACAGCATCGTCGATCACGCCCAGGTCCTTGATCCGCATCTCCTCCAGCACGCATACGACCATACGAGGTCCGGAGGCTCCTCGGCGACGGATACCCCCGCAACGGCCCTGTCGCTATCGGGGCGCGCCGCGCCATCCGGACACCGGCAGGGCGAACTTGGCCACCAGCCGGTCGGTGAACGGCGCCCGGTGAAGCCGGGCCAGCCGGACGGGTACGACGCCCCGGCGCACCTCGATGCGGGCGCCGGCGGGCAGTTCGACACTGCGCCGCCCGTCGCACCAGAGCACGCCGTGCGGGGTGCGCGGCTGCACTTCCACGGCGAGGACCGAACCGGGCGCGGTGACGAGGGGTTTGGCGAAGAGCGCATGCGCGCTGATCGGCACCATCAGCAGCGCCTCGACCTCCGGCCAGACGACCGGCCCGCCCGCCGAGAAAGCGTAGGCGGTGGAGCCGGTGGGCGTGGCACAGACCACACCGTCGCCGCCGAAACCGGACACCGGGCGGCCGTCGACCTCGATGACGACTTCCAGCATGCGCTCCCGGGCCGCCTTCTCCACCGAGGCCTCGTTCAGCGCCCAGTCCGTGTACACCCGGTCGCCGTTTCCGGTGACCGTGACATCGAGGGTCATCCGTTCCTCGACCTCGTAGTCCCGGGTGACGACACGGTCCACGACCTGGTCGAGATCGTCCCGCTCTGCCTCGGCGAGGAACCCGACCCGGCCGAGGTTGACACCCAGCATCGGCACCCCCGAGGCGCGGGCGAATTCGGCCCCGCGCAGCAGGGTGCCGTCGCCGCCCAGTACGACGAGGAGTTCGCAGCCGTTCGCCACTCCGGTGGTGACCTCCACGCGCTCGACGCTGGCGGGCAACGGAAGGTCGTCCGCCTCCTCGGCGAGAACGCGTACGCCGATGCCGTGCCGGAGCAGTCCCTGGACGACGAGTTCGGCGCTTCTGACGGCCGCCGGGCGCCCGGTGTGCGCGAGCAGAAAAACGGTGCGTACGTCTGCGGTGCTGGTCACTGCGGCCCCTCCGTCACTGCCCGGTCCACCACGGCCGGGTCGAGTTCCGGCGCCCCGGCCCGCATCCAGAGAAAGTACTCGACGTTCCCGGAGGGTCCCGGAAGCGGGCTCGCCGTGACGCCGAGCACCCCGAGGCCCTGGGCCGCCGCATGTCCGGCGACGGTCCGTACCGACTCGGCACGCAGCCGGGAGCTGCGGACGACGCCGCCGCTGCCGAGCCGTTCCCTGCCGACCTCGAACTGCGGCTTCACCATCAGCAGCAGGTCGGCGTCGGGCATCGCGCACCGCACGAGCGCGGGCAGGACCAGGCCGAGCGGGATGAACGACAGATCCCCGACCACGAGATCCACGCGAGGCCCGTCGAGATCGGCCGGGGTGAGTTCGCGGACGTTGGTGCGGTCCTTCACGGTCACCCGGCCGTCGGATCGGAGCGGCCAGGCGAGCTGGCCGTAGCCGACATCCACGGCGACGACATGTTCGGCCCCGGCCCGCAGCAGTACATCGGTGAAGCCGCCGGTGGAGGCTCCGGCGTCCAGGGCGCGGCGGCCTTTGACCCGTAGGCCGCGCGGCACGAAGACATCAAGAGCCCCGGCCAGCTTGTGACCGCCGCGGGAGACGTAGTCCGGACCGCTGCCGTCCTCGCGGACGACCAGCGCGGCGGCGGTGGCCACCTGGGTGGCGGGCTTGCCGGCGGTCGTCCCGTCGACGGTCACCCGGCCTGCCTCGATGAGCGTTCTGGCGTGCTCACGGGAGCGGGCCAGCTTGCGGCGGACGAGCTCCGCGTCGAGCCGGCTGAGTCGGCGGCGGGTCGCTGCTGCCACGGTCGGTTCAGCTCCTGGGTTCTGGCGGGGCGGCGGGCGGCGGGCCGGGCCGCTGGTCAAGGGCGGCCAGCGTCTCACGCAGGCCGCTGTGTACATCCTCGTACACCTCCAAGTGGGCCGGAACAGCAAGGTGGTCGGCTTCGGTGAGCCGGCTGAGCCGGGCATCCACTTCGCCGTGACCGGTCGGCAGGAGGGCGACACCCAGCGGCTGCGGTCCCTCGTCGGGCAGCCCAGGAACCTCGGCGGTTTCCGGAGCCGCCGCGACGTCCGGCTCCGTCTCGCCGGGCGCGTCCAGGTCCGGCTCCCCTGCTGGCCCCGGGGTCCGGGCGGGTGCCTGGTCCGCGGCCGGCCCGGGAGCCGGTCCGGCGGGGGATCCGGCGGCCGGTCCGGGGCCGGCCGGGGTCCCGGACACCGTTCCGGGACGAGGGGTGTGTGCCGCGGAACTGCCGTCCGCGGAGGGCTCGGGCTCGTTCATGGACCCGACGCTACCCGGTGACCGTCCGGGTACGGCGCCGTCCCGAGGGCACCACCAGCGGCGTGCCGGTCTCCGGGCCGGCGATCACCCGACAGGGGAGACGGAAGTCCTCCTCGACCAGGTCTGCGGTGATCTCGTTCTGGTGGGCGATGTCCACGGGCACCGGCGCCCGTCCCTGCCAGGGGTGGCGCTCAGAGACCGATCCGGGCCAGCGCCCGGTCGGTGGCCGGCCCGGAGACCGGCGACCCCGTCACCACCGACCAGGCCGCCCCGCACAGCGCTCGCAGACCGTCCACCGCCTCGCCCCCGCCCGTCAGCTCCAGTCCTTCGGCGCCGGCCGTCGCCAGCCAGCCCGCACACCGGTGACCGGAGCCGTCGACCTGCACAGCCGGCTGAGGGACCAGAAGACCACGGAGGTCGGCCGACACATACGTCGGACGGTGCTCGGGCGGTGCGGCCAGCAACTGAGCCGCGTCCGTCACCCCGGTCAGCACGAGCAGCGAATCGACCTTCCCGTTGTGCGCACCCTCGATGTCCGTGTCGAGCCGGTCCCCGACGACCAACGGCCGCCGCGCCCCGGTACGCAGCACGGTCTCCCTGTGCATCGGCGGCAGCGGTTTGCCCGCCACCTGCGGAGTTCTGGTGTGCCGGGTCGCAATCCGCACCACCTCCACGGCTGCCCCGTTCCCCGGCATGATGCCCCGCGGACCGGGGATCGTCAGATCCGTGTTGGACGCGAACCACGGCACCCCGCGGTTCACCGCAAGTGCGGCCTCACCGAGCCGCCCCCACGGCAGGTCGGGCCCCCCGTACCCCTGGACCACAGCGGCCGGGTCCTCGTCCGCCGACTCCACCGGCCGCAGGCCCCGCTCCCGCAGCGCCACCCGCAGGCCCTCGCCCCCCACACACAGCACCCGCGCCCCCGCGGGCACCTGTTCGGAGATCAGCCGGGAGACGGCCTGCGCGGAGGTCACCACCTCTTCCGCAGCGGCCGGAACACCCAGCCGGGTCAGGTGGTCCGCCACTGTCTGCGGGGTACGGGCGGCGTTGTTCGTCACATACGCCAGCCGCATGCCCTCCGCCCGTGCGGCCCGCAGCGACTCCACCGCAAACGGCACCGCCTCACCACCCGTGTAAACCACCCCGTCCAGGTCGAGCAGCGCCGTGTCGTAGCACGTGCTCAACGAATCCGCCGCGCCCCGGGGGAGATACGCGACGCGGTACGCGTCTTGGGTCGAGTCAGCTTCAGCCATAGCCCCACGATCATCCCCCACCCTGCCGGCCCGCCTCCCACCCGGTCCGCCACAAGGCGCCGGAAACGGCCGCATACGATGCGGAGATGCATGCTGACGGCCTCCGGCTCGCCCCGTTCCACGCCCTGCGCTACGTACCGGACCGAATCAGCAGCCTGGCTGCCGTCACCTCACCGCCCTATGACGTGGTGGTGCGGCCGGACGGTGTCCACGCACTGGAGACGGCCGACCCGTACAACATCGTGCGGCTCATTCTTCCGCAGGCCGCCGATCCGGCCACCGCCCACCGCAACGCTGCCGAGACGCTCCGGCGCTGGCAGGCCGACGGCGTCCTGGCCCGGGACCCGCTCCCGGCCCTCTACGTGTACGAGCAGCGTAAGGGCGACCTGCTGCAGCGCGGTCTTATCGGTGCCCTCCAGCTCACCCCACCCGACGAGGGCGTTGTCCTGCCGCACGAGGATGTCATGCCGGAGGTGGTCGCGGACCGGGCTGCGCTGATGCGGGAGACCGCGGCCAACCTGGAACCGCTGCTGCTGTCCTACCGCGGCGACGGCACGGCCACCGGCGCGACCGCCGTGATCGAACGCACGGTCCACCGCTCACCGCTGCTCGCCACCACGACCGAGGACGGATTCGCACACCGGCTCTGGACCGTGACCGACACGAGCGACCACACGGAGATCGACCGCGATCTGAAGCGGCGACGGGCGCTGATCAGTGACGGTCACCACCGCTGGGCCACCTATCTCAGGCTGGACCGCGAGCACGGCGGGCGGCCTCCGTGGGACCACGGACTGGTCCTCCTGGTCGACACCGCCCGATATCCCCTTCGGGTGCGGGCGATCCACCGGGTCCTCGGCCGGCTGCCGGTCGCCGACGCCCTGGCACGCCTCAACGGCACATTCCGTGCGCGGCCGATCGACGGCCCGCTGCCCACGGCCCTCCGGACGCTGGAGCGCGCCGAAGGGAATGCTTTCGTCGTGGCCGGCGCCGGGGCCTTCCATCTGCTCGACCGCCCGGACCCCGGGCTGCTCAAGCGGGCGGTCCGCCCGGACCTTCCGGAGACCTGGCGCCGGCTGGACGCAACCGTCCTGCACTCCGCTCTGCTGGACTGCGTCTGGCGCGTCCCCGATCACCCGGCGGACATCGGCTACCTGCACGACGCGGAGTCCGCCGTCGCCCAGGCGGAGCGCCTGGGCGGTACGGCGGTACTCATGCGCCCCGTACGGGAGGACACCGTCCGCGAACTCGCCGAGCAGGGCGTCACCATGCCCCGCAAGTCCACGTCCTTCGGACCGAAGCCGGCCACCGGGCTGGTACTGCGCAGTCTCGCAGCGCCCAGCCCTGGTGACGGACTGCCCGGCGCCCTGGAGCAGAGCCCTTAGCGAAAACTGCCGCTGCGGGCCTCCGGCACGGGCGCACCGGCTTCATCCTCCGGCCGAGTCACCTGGCTTCTGCTCCGGTTCCTCAGCAAGGTCCTCAGCTTCGGGGTCCAGCGCATCGATGAACTCCACGCCGTCCAGCTTCGCCAGGCGGTCGGACGCATCCGTCGCGCCGCTCTGGTCAGCCTCCAGGGCCTTGGCGAACCACTCCCTCGCCTCGCTCTCACGACCGACCTCCAGGAGCGCGTCGGCGTAGGCATAGCGCAGCCGTGCGGTCCAGGGCTGCGAGGAACTGGACGCCAACTCCGGGCTCTGCAGCGTCACCACGGCGGCCTCGGCCTGGCCCATGTCACGACGGGCTCCGGCGGCGACAAGCCGCATCTCGACCTGACCGGCCTTGTCGAGCTTGCGCACCTCGTCCTCCCCCGCCATCGCCAGAGCTCGCTCGGGCCGGCGGAGACCACGCTCGCAGTCAGCCATGACGGGCCAGAGGTGCGACGCCCCGGTCATCCGGCGAGCGGCACGGAACTCAGCGAGCGCCTCCGCGTACTTCCCGACCCCGTACGCGGCGAAGCCTGCCGCCTCACGCACCGCCGCCACCCGGGAGGCGAGACGCAGAGCCACCTTGGCGTAGGCGTACGCCTGCTCCGGGTCCTCGTCCAGCAGCCGGGCCACCATGACGAGGTTCATCGCCACATCGTCCGCCAGCGTCTTCGGCAGGCTCATCAGCTCCTGGCGGACATCGCGGTCGATTTCCATGCCGGTGACGTCCTCCGGGATGGGCAGCCGACGCACCTGCTCACGATCCCGGTGGCCACGGTGCTCACCACGGTCCCGGTCATCCCGCCCGTAAGGGCGGGGCCCACGCGGCCGGTCATCACGACGCTCATCATCACGCCGG
>NZ_JAQKPV010000028.1 GCF_028200735.1 Streptomyces sp. ACA25 | reverse complement strand
CACCTGGGATCTGCGGCAGGCGCCGGAAGCCTTCCGGTTCATGAGTCAGGCCCGGCACATCGGCAAGGTGGTGCTCACCCTGCCTGCCGCCCCGGATCCCGAGGCGACGGTCCTTGTCACCGGTGGCACCGGTGCGCTCGGCGGGCTGATCGCCCGGCACCTCGCGGACCACGGGCGCCGCCGCCTGTTGCTGTTGAGCAGAAGCGGGCCTGCCGCTCCCGGTGCCGCCGAGCTGGCAGCGGACCTGAGGGCGCGTGGAGCCGAGACCGAGGTGGTGGCCTGTGACGCCGCTGATCCCGACGCACTGGCCTCGGTGCTGCGCGGCAGGCGGATCGGGTCGGTCTTCCACGCGGCCGGTGTGCTCGATGACGGCGTGGCCACTGCCCTGACACCCGACAGGGTCGCACCGGTGCTGGCGGCGAAGGTCACCGCGGCCCGGCACCTGCACCGGCTGGCCCCCGAAGCCGAGGAGTTCGTGCTGTTCTCCTCGTTGGCAGCCACCCTGGGCAGCCCTGGTCAGGCGTCCTACGCAGCAGCCAACGCCTACCTGGACGGCCTTGCCGTGCACCGGCAGGCGAGGGGACTGCCGGCCCGGGCCCTGGCCTGGGGACCGTGGGACGTCCCCGGCGGCATGCTCGGCACTCTCACCGACGCGGACCGGGAACGGGCCGCACGGTCCGGCTTCCCGGCGATCACCGAGGAGGAGGGACTGGAGCTGCTCCGCGCGGCACTGGACGGTGGCGACCCCGCCGTGGTCCTCGCCGGGCTGCACACCGCCGCGCTCGCGGGCCGTACCGATCTGCCGCACCTGCTCCGTGGCCTGATCCGGGGGACCAGACGCACTGCGGCTCCGGCCGGGGCGGACACCGGCCTGACCGACCGGCTGCGTGGTCTGCCTGCGGCGGAGCGGCTGCGGGTGCTGCTCGACCGGGTGCGGGCGGAGGCCGCCACTGTCCTCGGATTCGCGGGTGCGGCGGCCGTCGAACCGGACCGGGCGTTCAAGGACCTCGGGATCGACTCGCTCACGGCAGTGGAACTGCGCAACCGGCTCGGTGCGGTGACGGGTGTCCGGCTGCCGGCCACGCTGGTGTTCGACCATCCTTCCCCGGCCGCGCTGGCCGAGCGGCTCCTCGCCGAGCTGGTGCCGGCGGGCCCCGGCCCGGCGGCGGTGCTGTTGGCCGAGCTGGACAATCTGGATGCCGTGCTTCCGGAGCTGTCCGACGCGGACCGGACCCGCCTGCACGTGCGGATGAGCGCACTGCTCGCGAAGTGGACGGACCCGGCTGCCGAGGAAGCGACCGATGAGGACCTCGACGCGGCGACCGAGGAGGACATCTTCGCCCTCATCGACAGCGAACTGGACAGCTCCTGACCGCGGACCTCCGGACCGCCCGGCGTCCTCGGCGGAGGTGTCCGCGCGCGATGACCGGTGCGGTGCCCGGTCCGGCCTTCCGCGCAGGCGCCGGTAGGGGGCAGTAGGGGTGATGCCTGCGGTCCCGGCCGGTGACCATGCGGGGGCAGGCCTCTTCTCTCGAAAGGACTTGGCATGCCGTCACACGAGCCCCTCTCCCCCGTGGAGCGGCCACTGACGACCACTGCGGACCGCATCGCCGACCTGGCCACCCGTCACGAGGAGGTCGCGCACCTCGCGGAGAAGCGGGCCACGGACCGGCAGCATGCCAAGGGGAAGCTCACTGCCCGCGAACGCATCGAGCTGCTCCTGGACGCGGGCTCCTTCGTCGAGCTGGACGAGTTCGTCCGCCACCGCAGCACCGACTTCGACATCCCCCGCCCGTACGGGGACGGTGTGGTGACCGGGCACGGGACCATCGACGGTCGCCAGGTGTGTGTGTTCTCGCACGACTTCACCATCCTCGGTGGCAGTATGGGAGAGGCCTTCGGCAGCAAGGTGATCAAGGTCTACGATCTCGCCATGAGCATCGGCTGTCCGGTCATCGGCATCAACGACTCCGGCGGCGCCCGCATTCAGGAAGGCGTGGTCTCCCTCGCTTACTACGCGGAGCTGGGAGCGCGCAATGTCCACGCTTCCGGCGTCATCCCGCAGATCTCGCTCATCATGGGCCCCTGCGCGGGCGGATCGGTGTACTCACCGGCCCTCACCGACTTCACGGTCATGGTCAAGGACATCTCGTACATGTTCGTCACCGGACCGGACGTGGTCACCGCGGTCACCGGGGAACAGGTGACCGGTGAGGAACTCGGCGGTCCGGCGGTCAACGGGCAGGTCTCCGGCAACGCGCACTACGTGGCCGAGGACGAACGGGATGCCATCTCCTGGGTGCAGACCCTGTGCGGGTACCTGCCGGGGAACAACCTCGACCGTGCCCCGGTTTATGAGCACACGGCCGGCACCGGCACCACGGAGCGGGACCTCGCACTCGACTCGATCGTCCCCGACGGGGACAGCCAGTCCTACGACATGGCCGAGGTGATCTCCACGGTCCTCGACGACGGTGACTATCTGGAGATCCACCCGGACTTCGCCCGCAACATGATCTGTGCGCTGGGCCGGGTGGATGGGCATTCGGTGGGAGTGGTGGCGAACCAGCCAGGCTTTCTTGCGGGGGTGCTCGACATCGACGCGTCGGAGAAAGCGGCACGGTTCGTCCGCTTCTGTGATGCCTTCCACATACCTCTCCTGACGTTCATGGACGTGCCCGGATATCTGCCCGGAGTCGGTCAGGAGCACAACGGCATCATCCGGCGCGGCATCAAACTGTTCTACGCTTACGCGGAGTCGACGGTGCCGAAGGTCACCGTCATCACCCGCAAGGCGTACGGCGGCGGGTACGCGGTCATGGGCTCCCGGCACGTCGGGGCCGACTGCGTCATCGCCTGGCCCACCGCCGAGATCGCCGTGATGGGCGCGGAGAGCGCGGTGCGCATTCTGCACGGCCGCGAACTCGCCGCCGCGCCGCCGGAGGAACGGGCCGAGGTCAAGGACAGGCTCACCGACGACTACCGACGGCGGTTCGGCAACCCTTACGTCGCCGCTTCCCACGGGTACGTCGACATGGTCGTCCAGCCCGCGCGCACCCGGGTGGAGGTTTCCCGGGCACTGATGGCCCTGCGGAACAAACGTCAGTCACGACCGGCGAAGAAACACGGCAACATTCCCCTGTGACGGAGTGCCACGGCACCCTGCCCCCATTCACAGCAAGAAGCTCGGGATTCCGGGCACTGACTGTGCCACTAGGATCACCCCCACAACCGAGGAAATGAGATAACCAGCGTGCATTCAGGAAACGTGCGGCCAACCGGGAATGACGGGGCCACGCCCCCGTCCGACGAGGGCGAGACGGCCGCCTTTCGCCTTGTCGGGCTGCACAAGACGTTCGGTGAACACACCGCGGTGGATCACGCCTCCCTCACCGTGGCTCCGGGGTCCTTCTACGGGCTGGTCGGGCCGAACGGCGCGGGGAAGACGACGGCGCTGTCCATGGCGGTCGGCCTGCAGCGGCCGGACGAGGGTTACGCCCTGGTCCACGGCATCGATGTGTGGAAAGAACCGCTGCGGGCCCGGAAGCTCATGGGCGTGCTGCCCGACGGCCTGGCGATGCCGGAGCGGCTCACAGGACGGGAACTGCTCACTTTCCTCGGTCACCTGCACGGTCTGAGCGCCGCCGAGGTGGCGCAGCGCACCGATGAACTGCTTGCCGTCATGGAGCTCGACGGTTCGGCGGAGCGCACCCTGGTCGTCGACTACTCCACGGGCATGCGCAAGAAGGTCGGTCTGGCCACCGCGTTGCTGCACGGGCCGAAGCTGCTGGTACTCGACGAGCCCTTCGAGGCGGTCGACCCGGTCTCCGCGGCCACGATCAAGCACATCCTCAAACGGTTCGTCGCGGGCGGCAACTCGGTGCTGATCTCCAGTCACGTCATGGCGCTGGTCGAGCAGCTCTGCGACACGGTCGGGGTGCTGATCAAGGGCCAGGTCGTGGCCGAAGGCCCGCTGGACGAGGTGCGCGGCAACCGTACGCTCGAGGAGGCCTTCGTCGATCTGGCCGGAGCCGCAGTCGGTGGCGAGGAAGGACTGTCGTGGTTGGCGTCCTGATCGGTATGAAGCTCGCCGTGCTGCGGAACACGGCGACCGAGGGAAAGCTGGCGTGGGCCGCGGTCGGCGGGACTGTCGGTCTCTGCCTGGCCGTCGCCAACATCGTCCTGGCGTTCTTCGACTTCTCGCAGCCGCGGATGATGGTGGACCTGCTCGCGGTGACCTTCGCGCTGTGGGCCCTGGGCTGGATGGTCGGCCCGGCATTCATCGGCGAGCCCCCGCTCAACGGGCAGCACTTCCACCGGCAGCCGATATCGCGCGGCACACTGGCCACGGGTCTGCTCGCCTCCGCCATGGTGGCCATCACCACGGCGGTCACGTTCCTCGCCTTCACGGCACTGATCGTTTTCGCCGCCAGGCTGAGCCTGTGGGCAGTGGTGGTCTCGCTCCCCGCGGTGATCCTGATGCTGCTGCTGGTGGTGCTCCTGTCCCGGGTGGTCTCGCTGCTGTTCGGCGCGCTGGCCAGGTCCCGTCTCGGGGGCGTCATCACCGCGACGGTGACCGGGGCGATGATCGCGGTGGCCTCGTTCTCCTGGGTCATCTTCATCGGTGTGTACGTGCTGCTCGAATACGGCTTCCCGTCCCGGCTCTCCACGGTCCTGCAGTGGCTGCCCTCCAGCTGGGGCCTGCTGTCCGTGGAAGCTGCCGGCCGCAGTGACTGGGAGGGAGCCGTCGGGCCGCTGGCGGCTCTTCTCGCCCTTGTCGTACTCCTCTTCCTCGTCTGGACGAGGCTGCTCGGACCGGGGCTGCTCGCCCGTGCGGTGGTGCGCGGGTCCACCGCGGAACGGGCGGCGCCGAAGGGCTGGGCCGCGCGCAGCGATCTGGGGGTCTTCTACCTGAAGGAGATGCGCACGTGGTGGCGTGATCCGCTGCGCACCCAGAACATCGTGCTGCCCCTCGCGTTCTCGGTCATCTCCGCGCTGTTCCCCCTCATGCTCGACTTCACCGGGTTCTTCCCGTTCGTCGGCGCGGCCACCGCGCTGATGGCCGCCGCGACGTGCGCCAATCTGTACGGGCAGGACGGCACCGCGTTGTGGATGACGCTGTTGCTGCCCGGCAAGGAGAAGGCCGATGTACGGGCCCGGCAACTCGCCTGGCTCACGGTGTTCGGCCCGCTGACGCTCGTGCTGACAGTTGCGGGCTCCGTCCTGCACGGGGACCTCTCTCTGATGCCGTGGGCGCTGACCGCCAACCTCGCTGTCCTCGGCGGCGGCGTCGGCCTGCTCATCTGGATCAGCGTGGTGGGTCTGGTGCCGGGGCCCGACCCCCACAAGAGCAAGAACTCACCGCTGGACCACGGAGATGTCACCGGGCAATCGTTCCTGATGTTCTTCCTCACCGCGCTTGCCGCTGCTCCCGCGCTCGGCCTGACCCTCGTGGGGCATCTGCGCGACTGGCCGCTGCTCATGTGGGTGAGCGTGCCGGTCGGTCTGTTGACCGGCATCGTCTGCTACGTGTGGTTCGGTGACCTGGCCGCGCGGCGGCTGCGTGAAAAGGGCCCCGACCTGCTGCAGTTGATGCGGTCGGGGAAGCGGACCGCGGTTGATGACCCGGAGACGGAGGTGCCGTCCGCGTTCGAGACGATGGGGGTCAAGAGCCAGATTCTCCTCTGGGGCAGCATGGCCATCGGCGTCCTCGGGCTGTTCCCGCAGGGACTGGTGCCGCTGGCCATCAAGGTGAGCGGTTCCACCGACCGGGTGTGGTTTCTCGCGCTGTACATGCCGGACGCGTGGCAGTGGCCGGTGATCGCGGGCATGATCGTGCTCGGTCTGGCCGGCTTCAACAGCATGCTGGCGGTGTACCGCGCCGAGACCCGGAAGGCGAAGGAGAAGGCGCGGGCGGAGCTGAGGGCCCGTGAGGAGCGGGCGGAAAAGGCGGAGGAGAACCTCGAGGAGGACCGGAGCACCAGGGTCTGAACCAGGTCCGCTCACCGGTTCCCCCGACGGGGCGTGTCGCGAGGAGACACGCCCCGTCTCCCGTCCTGCGCCAGGGCTGTCGGTCTCGGACGGCCGGGTTCCGACGTTAGGGGGCGGGAACGCGGAGGTTAGGGGTTGGCCGCCTGCGGGGGCCTTGGCTACTGTCCGAATTGGCCCAGTCGGAGAAAGGCCGGAACCACACATTCAGGCGTTGTCACCCGCACACTTCGTCGGCAGAGATCCGGGTTCGGCGGAACTCGCGATTTCGAGTGATTTTGAGGCATCCATGTCGGAAGTGCACGCAGGTGAACCCGAAGCAATCGCGATAATCGGGTACTCATGCAGACTTCCCGGAGCGGCGGTCCCGGAACAATTCTGGGAACTGCTCTCCACGGGCGCCGAAGCGGTCGCCGAGGTCCCTGCCGGCCGGCCCTCCGCGCCGGGGGTCACCCGCGGAGGCTTCCTCACCGGGGTGGCCGACTTCGACGCCGGGTTCTTCGGGATCTCCCCGCGCGAGGCGGCGGCGATGGACCCGCAGCAGCGCCTCGCGCTGGAGCTCGCCTGGGAAGCACTGGAGGACGCCCGTCACGTCCCCGCCCGGGTACGCGGTGGGCGGGCCGGCGTCTTCGTCGGCGCGATCTGGGACGACTACGCCGCCTTGCTGCACCGTGAGGGCGATGCGACGGTCGACCAGCACACCATGCCCGGCCTGCAGCGCGGTGTCATAGCCAACCGCATCTCCTACGCACTCGGCCTGCGCGGACCGAGCCTCACCGTGGACGCCGGGCAGTCCTCCTCCCTCGTGTCCGTGCACCTGGCCTGCGAGAGTCTGCGGCGCGACGAGTCCGACCTGGCACTCGCCGGAGGGGTGAATCTCGTCCTGGCCCCGGACAGCACGGTCAGCGCCCTCCGGTTCGGCGGGCTCTCCCCGGACGGCCGCTGCTTCACCTTCGACGCACGCGCCAACGGGTTCGTGCGCGGCGAGGGCGGTGCGCTCGTCGTGCTCAAGCCCCTGTCCCGGGCGGTCGCCGACGGCGACCGGGTGCACGCGGTGATCCTGGGGAGCGCCGTCAACAACGACGGCGGAGGAGCGAGCCTCACCGCACCGAGTGCCGCCGCGCAGGAGGCCGTCCTGCACGCCGCATACGCCCGTGCGGGGGTGCCGCCTGCGGCACTCGGCTACGTGGAGCTGCACGGCACGGGAACACCGGTGGGAGACCCGGTCGAGGCCGCCGCGCTCGGTGCCGCACTCGGCGCAGTCCGGGCCGAACCGCTGCCCGTCGGCTCGGTGAAGACCAACATCGGTCACCTGGAAGGCGCCGCCGGCATCGCCGGCCTGATCAAGGCCGCCCTCACCGTCGAGAAGGGCGTTGTCCCGCCGACCCTCAACTTCCGCTCCGCCCACCCGGACATTCCCCTGGAGCGGCTGAACCTCCGGATGCAGACCGAGCCCGCTCCGCTGGGCGGACCGGGTGTCGTCGGGGTCAGCTCATTCGGCATGGGCGGCACCAACTGCCACCTGGTACTCGGTCCGGCTCCCACGGCCACCGCAGGTGCCGGACCCGGCGCTGCCCGGGACGTGCCCCGGGCACCGGCCCTCGTGCTGGTGTCAGGCCGCACCGAGGCGGCGCTGCGCGCGCAGGCCGCCCGCCTGCGCGAGGCCGTGGACGACTCGGATGCCTCCGTCGCCGACGTCGCGCACTCGCTCGCCACCACGCGCACCACTTTCGACCGACGCGCCGTCATCCAGGCCGAGGACCGCGGCGCCCTGCACGCCGCCCTGGACGCGGTTGCCGGCGGGTTGCCCGCTCCGGGGGTCACCGAGGGCGTCGCGCGCTCCGGACGACTTGCCCTGGTCTTCTCCGGGCAGGGCTCCCAGTGGCCCGCCATGGCCGCCGAACTGCTCGAT
The DNA here is from genome assembly GCF_028200735.1 of Streptomyces sp. ACA25. Lineage (GTDB taxonomy): Bacteria > Actinomycetota > Actinomycetes > Streptomycetales > Streptomycetaceae > Streptomyces. The sequence continues at coordinate 2,131 of NZ_JAQKPV010000028.1, read as the reverse complement.
ACGGACCAGGTCTTCGCCGACACCATCAGCGCCTGCGCGGAGGCCCTGGCGCCCCACGTGGACTACTCACTGGTGGAGGTGCTGCGCGGCACCGAAGGCGCGCCGACCCTGGACCGTGTCGATGTGGTCCAGCCCGCGCTGTTCGCGGTGATGGTCGCGCTGGCCGAGGTGTGGGGCTCCCTGGGCGTCCGTCCCGATGCTGTCACCGGCCACTCCCAGGGGGAGATAGCCGCCGCCTATGTCGCGGGTGCGCTGTCGCTGGAGGACGCCGCGAAGGTCGTGGCCCTGCGCAGCCGAGCCGTCGGCACCCTGGCGGGCCGCGGTGGCATGCTGTCCGTGCCGGCTCCGGTCGAGCACGTCCGGCAGTGGGTGAGCACGATGCCCTCGCTGTCCGTGGCGGCCGTCAACGGCCCGGCCTCCGTGGTGATCGCCGGTGAGCCCTCCGCACTCGACGACTTCACTGCCGCGTGCGCGGCGCGCGGCGTCGAGGCGAAACGCATCCCCGTGGACTACGCGTCGCACTCGGTCCAGGTCGAGTCGCTCCGCGACGAACTCGCGACGGTACTGGCCGGTATCGAACCGAGGACCGGAACCGTGCCGTTCCTGTCCACCGTCACCGGCGAATGGACCGACACGGCAAGTCTTGACGCCGCGTACTGGTACCGGAACCTGCGCGGCACCGTCGAATTCGCCTCCGCCACCCGTCGGCTGGCCGAGGAAGGCTTCCGCTTCCTCGTCGAGTGCACCCCCCATCCGGTACTGGTCCCCGCGGTGCGCGACACTCTCGCCGCTCTCGACATGCCCGATGCCGTCGCTGTCGGCTCGCTGCGACGGAACGAAGGCAGCCGCTCCCGGTTGCTGGCCTCGGCGGCGGAGCTGCTCGCCCACGGCGTCAGCCTCGATCTCCCCACGCCGCGCGCGGCCACCGCCATCGACCTGCCCACCTACGCCTTCCAGCGTGAGCGCCACTGGCGGCCCGGTGCGGACACCTCTGCGGCCGGGGCCGCAGCGGCCCGGGACGACTCGCTGCGCGGCCGGGTGCGCACCGCCTCACCGCGGGCCGGCCACACCCTTGTGCTCGATCTGGTGCGGGCGCACGCCGCGGTCGTCGGCGGGTTCGCGTCAGCGGAGGCGGTGGAGCCGCAGCACACGTTCAAGGCTCTCGGTTTCGCCTCGTTGACCCTCGTGGAACTCCGGGACCGGCTGGCCACCGCCACCGGTCTGCGCCTGCCGCCCACCCTGCTGTTCGACCGGCCGACCCCGACCGAGGCCGCCCGGTACCTGCGCGACGCCCTGCTGGGCGGGAAAACCGACGACAGGACCGGCCCCGCAACCCGTGCCGCGGCTGACGAACCGATCGCCATCGTGGCGATGGCCTGCCGGTTCCCCGGCGGGATCGACTCGCCCGCCGCGCTGTGGCGCGTGCTGTCCGAGGGCCGCGAGGTGCTCTCGGAGCTCCCCTCGGACCGGGGCTGGAACTGGGACCCGGCCGCATTCGCCACGGGCAGCCTGCCCGACAGAGGCGGATTCCTGGAAGACGTCGCGGGCTTCGACGCCGACCTGTTCGGCATCTCGCCGCGCGAGGCCCTCGCCATGGACCCCCAGCAGCGGCTGCTGCTCGAAGTGGCATGGGAAGCCGTTGAGCGTCTCGGCGTCGGCCCGGCGACCCTGCGCGGGAGCCGGACCGGTGTGTTCATCGGCGCGACCGCGCAGGACTACGGTCCCCGGATGCACGAGCCCTCGGAGGGCTCCGAGGGATACCTGCTCACCGGTGGCACCGCCAGCGTGGCCTCCGGCAGGATCGCCTACACCTTCGGCTTGGAGGGGCCCGCCGTGACCGTGGACACGGCATGTTCCTCCTCGCTGGTCGCCGTACACCTGGCGGCACAGTCCCTGCGGGCGGGGGAGTGCTCGACAGCACTGGCGGGCGGGGTCACCGTCATGGCCACCCCAGGCATCATCACCGAGTTCGCCCGGCAGGGCGGGCTGGCTCCCGACGGCCGCTGCAAGGCATTCGGTGCGGGCGCGGACGGTACCGGCTGGTCGGAGGGCGTGGGGGTGCTGGCCCTGCGACGGCTCTCCGACGCGGTGGCGGACGGCCAGCGCGTCCTGGCGGTGGTGCGTGGTTCGG
>NZ_JAQKPV010000027.1 GCF_028200735.1 Streptomyces sp. ACA25 | reverse complement strand
GGCGTCAGCCAACGCACGACCGATAACCCGCTGCTGGGACGGTCCACTCGGAGCCGTCAGACCATTGGAAGCACCGTCCTGATTGACCGCACTGCCGCGTACCAGCGCCAGCACCCGGTGGCCGTTGCGGCGCGCGTCCGACAGCCGCTCGACGAGCAGCACGCCCGCGCCCTCGGCCCAGCCGACGCCGTCGGCCGACGCCGCGAACGACTTGCACCGGCCGTCCGGGGAGAGGCCGCGCTGGCGCGAGAACTCCACGAACGTGCCGGGGGTGGCCATCACCGTGACGCCGCCCGCCAGTGCCATCGAGCACTCGCCGGACCGCAGTGCCTGGATCGCCCAGTGCAGCGCGACCAGGGACGAGGAGCAGGCCGTGTCGACCGTGACCGCCGGGCCTTCGAGGCCCAGGGTGTAGGCGACGCGGCCGGACAGCACGCTCCCCGCGGTGCCAAGACCGAGGTAGCCCTCGACACCCTCGGGCAGCGCGCCCGCGCCGCTGCCGTAGTCGTGGTACATCAGACCCGCGAAGACGCCCGTGGCGCTGCCGCGCAGGGTCTCGGGGTCCAGGCCCGCGCGCTCAATCGCTTCCCAGGCGGTCTCAAGCAGCAGGCGCTGCTGCGGGTCCATCGCCAGCGCCTCCCGCGGCGATATGCCGAAGAAAGACGCGTCGAACTCGGCGGCATCCAGCAGGAAGCCACCCTCGCGGGTGTAGCTGGTGCCCGAACGGGACTGGTCCGGGTCGTAGACGCCCTCGATGTCCCAGCCGCGGTCCTCGGGGAAGCCGGTGACCGCGTCGATGCCGTCGCGCACCAGCCGCCACAGGTCCTCCGGCGACGCTACGCCGCCGGGGTAGCGGCAGGCCATGCCGACGATCGCGATGGGCTCGTCGACCGGCGCGGTGGTGGTCACCGGCAGCACCGGACGGCCCGTCCCGAGCGCCTCGGCCAGCAGGTGGGCCGCCAGGGCAGCGGGGGTGGGGTGGTCGAACGTGACGGTTGCCGCCAGCCGTAGGCCGGTCGCAACGCCGAGCCGGTTGCGCAGCTCGACGGCGGTCAGCGAGTCGAAGCCCAATTGCTGGAACGCCCGGTCGGCGGCGACCGCGTCGGAACTGTCGTGGCCGAGCACGGCCGCCGCGCTCTCGCGGACGAGTTCCACCGCCGCGCGGCGCCGGTCGGCATCGGGGAGCGCGGCCACCCGGTCGGCGAAGTCGCCGGTCCGTGCCGCCGCTGCGGTGCGGCGGGCGGGTGCCGGGACGAGGCCGCGCAGGATGGACGGCAGCAGCCCGTCCTGCGCGCGCAGGACGGGCAGGTCAAGGCGCGCGGCGACGGTCAGGGAGTCAGGGGCGGCGCAGGCCGCATCGAAGAGAGCGAGGCCGTCGGCGGGCGGCAGTGGGGCGACGCCGCCACGGGCGAGGCGGGCGGTGTCCACGCGGTCCAGCCCGCCGGCCATGCCGTCGGACCACGGGCCCCAGGCGATCGAGGTACCGGGCAGGCCGAGGGCGCGCCGGTGGGCGGCGAGGGCGTCGAGGAAGGCGTTGGCCGCGGCGTAGTTGCCCTGGCCGGGGCTGCCGACAGTGGCGGCCAGCGAGGAGAACAGCACGAACGCCTGCAGGTCGAGCCCTGCGGTCAGCTCGTGCAGGTGCCAGGCGGCGTCGGCCTTCGGCCGCAACACGGTGTCGAGCCGGTCGGGCGTAAGCGACTCCACGGTGGCGTCGTCCAGCACGCCCGCCGCGTGCACGACGGCGGTGAGCGGACGGTCGGCCGGGATGCCCGCGAGAACCTCCGCGAGCGCGTCACGGTCCGCCACGTCGCAGGCGACGACCTCGACGGTGGCGCCGAGCGCCGCGAGGTCGGCCACCAGCTCGGTGGCGCCGGGCGCGTCGGCGCCGTGCCTGCCGAGCAGCAGGAGACCGCGCACGCCCTGGTGTTCCACCAGGTGCCGGGCGACGAGGCGGCCCAACGCACCGGTACCGCCGGTGATGAGTACGGTGCCGTTGAAGTCGGTGGTCCCCTCCGCCAAGGCAGCCCTGGCGAGCCTGGGAACGCGCAGAGCTCCGCCCCGGACCGCGACCTGGGGTTCCTCGGTGGCGAGCGCGGAGGGGAGGGCCGCAGCGGCTCCGGGGGTGTCCAGGTCGATCAGTACGACCCGGCCGGGGTGCTCGGACTGGACGCTGCGCAGCAGGCCCCACACAGCGGCGCCGGCCAAGTCGGGCACGGTGTCGCCCTGTTCGGCGGCGACTGAACCGTGTGTCACGACGACGAGCGGGCCACCCGTCCGGTCGTCCGCCAGCCAGGTGCGTACGAGAGCGAGGGCCTCGTGCGTGGCGGTCCGAACCGCGTCGGGGACGGGCCCGGCCGTGGGGATGGCGACCACGACGGCGTCGGTGCCGGTCGGGTCGAGGGTGGCGAGGGCGTCGGGGGTGGCGAGGTCCACGCTGGTGACCTGGGCAGCCGCGTGGGTCAGCGCCGCGGCGATGCCGTCCGGGTCGGCGCCGAGGACGGTCCAATGCGCGGCGGTCGGCTGCCCGGCCGGGCGCAGCTCCCAGACCACTCGGTGCAGGGCATCGGAGCTCGTGCTGCCGCCGACCTCGACGGCCGGCCGCAGCCGCAGGTCGGCCACGGTGGCGACCGGCCCGCCGTCGGCGTCGGCCATGGTGAGCGCGACGGCGTCAGGTCCTGTCGGCGTCAGCCGTACCCGCAGGGACCGCGCGCCGACCGCGTGCAGACGCACACCGGTCCAGGTGAAGGGCAGCCCGCCGCGCTCCACCACGCCGCCCAGGCCGAGGGCATGCAGGGCCGCATCGAACAGGGCCGGGTGCAGGCCGAATCCCGCCTCGTCGGTGCCCTCGGGCAGAGCTACTTCGGCGAACACCGCACCGTCGTGCCGCCAGGCGGCCCGCACGCCTCGGAAGGCCGGGCCGTAGCCGAAACCGGCGGCCGCGAGGTCGTCGTAGAGGTCGTCGACAGCAACCGGCTGTGCGCCTGCGGGCGGCCACGTCGCCAGGTCGGCGGCGGGCTCGGGGTCCGCGGGGGCGAGCGTGCCGGTGGCGTGGCGGGTCCAGCCTGTGCCGTCGTCGGGTCGGGAGTGAATCGTGACGGCGCGGAGGCCGTCGCGGTCCGGTGAGTCGACGCGTACCCGCAGCCGGACGGCGCCGGAGCCGTGGAACGCCAGCGGGGCGGTCAGCACCAGTTCGGCGACCGTGCCCCAGCCGATCCGGTCGCCCGCGGCGGCGGCCAGCTCGGCGAACGCGGTGCCGGGCACCAGGGGCGTGCCGAGGACGGCGTGATCGGCCAGCCACGGGTGGGTGCGTACCGAGAACGTGCCGGTGAACACCACGGCGCCGGGGGCGTCGGGCTGGTCGGAGGAGTTCTCCGCGGGCAGCTCCACCGCGGCACGCAGCAGCGGGTGGCCGACGGCGCCGATGCCGGCGGTGACGAGGTCATCGGCGGGTTCGGCGGCCAGCCAGTACCGCTGGTGCTGGAAGGCGTACGTGGGCAGCTCGACGGGGAGCGCACCGGTGCCGAAGAAGGCGGCCCAGTCCACCCGCGCGCCATGGGCGTGCACGCGGGCGAGCGCCGTCACCAGGGTCTCGGCCGCGGGCCGGTCGGCGCGGGCGGCCGCCACGGCGAGCACCTCGGGCCGGTCGGGGTCCTCCGGCAGGGCATCGGCGACCAGGGCGGTGAGCACGGCATCCGGGCCCACCTCGACGAACGTGTCCGCCCCGTCGTCGGCCAGGGCGCGGACGCCGTCGGCGAAGCAGACCGTGTCGCGGACGTTCCGTACCCAGTACTCGGGGTCGCACAGCTCCTCGCCCACGGGTACGCCGGTCACCGCGGAGACGAACGGCACGCGGGGCGGGGTGAACGTCACCGCTCCCAACACCTGCCGGAAGCGGTCCAGCACCGGGTCCATCCGGTGCGAGTGGAACGCGTGGCTGACCCGCAGCCGCCGCGTCTTGCGGCCGAGCCCGGCGAACCGCTCGGCGGCGGCGAGCACGGCGCCCTCGTCGCCGGAGAGCACGACCGACGCGGGCCCGTTCACGGCGGCCAGCGCCACCGCAGGGTCGAGGTCGCCTGCGACCTCCGCCTCGCTCGCCTCAACGGCGACCATCGCCCCGCCCTCGGGCAGGGCCTGCATGAGCCTGCCGCGCGCGGCGACCACGACCACCGCGTGCCGCAGCGACAGCACACCCGCCACGTGGGCGGCGGCCAGCTCGCCGACGGAGTGGCCGAGGACGAGGTCGGGACGGACGCCCCACGAGTCCAGCAGCGCGGCCAGCGCGACCTCGAAGGCGAACACCGCGGCCTGCGCGTACACCGTCCGGTCGAGGTCGTCGCCGCCCTCGGCCACCACCTCGCGCAGCGGACGCGGCAGCACGGTGTCGAACTCCGCGCACACCTCGGCCCAGGCATCGGCGAACGCGGGGTACGCGGCGGCCAGTTCCTCGCCCATGCCCGCACGCTGCGACCCCTGGCCGGTGAAGAGGAACGCCACGGTGCGGTCGGGCCGTGCCTCGCCCGCGACGGCGGCGGGCGCGCCGCCCGCGAGCGCGGCCAGCCCAGCGCGCAGCCGCTCCCGGTCGGCGCCAACGACGGCCGCGCGGAAGGGCAGCGCGGCCCGCTCCGTGGCCAGCGCCGAGGCGATGTCCAGGAGCTCGGCGTCGTCAGGCAGGCCTGCCGCCAGCCGCTCGGCCTGCGCGCGCAGCGCGGCCGGGGTGTGGGCGGAGAGCAGCCACGGCACGACCGCGTGCTCGACCCGTCCGGGCACGGGAGCGCCTTCGAGCCCAGGGGCGCCCTTCGGCTCGGGAGCCTGCTCCAGCACCACGTGCGCGTTGGTGCCGCTCACGCCGAACGCGGACACCGCAGAGCGGCGGGGCGCCCCGGTCACGGGCCAGTCGCGGCCCTCGGTCAGCAGCTCGACCGATCCCGCCGACCAGTCCACCTGTGGCGTCGGCCCCGTCACGTGCAGGGTCTTGGGTGCCACGCCGCGCCGCATGGCCTCGACCATCTTGATCACGCCCGCGACGCCCGCAGCGGCCTGCGTGTGCCCGAGGTTCGACTTGACCGACCCGAGCAGCAGCGGCCGCTCCCGGTCCTGCCCGTAGGCCGCCAGCAGCGCCTGGGCCTCGATCGGGTCACCGAGGCGGGTGCCGGTGCCATGCCCCTCCACGATGTCCACTTCGGACGGCGAGAGCTTGGCGTCGGCCAGCGCCTGCCGGATGACCCGCTGCTGCGAGGGGCCGTTCGGCGCGGTCAGCCCGCTGCTCGCGCCGTCGGAGTTCACCGCGGAGCCGCGTACGACGGCCAGCACGCGGTGGCCGTTGCGGCGGGCGTCGGAGAGCCGTTCCAGCAGCAGTACGCCGACGCCCTCGCCCCAGCCGGTGCCGTCCGCGTCCGCCGAGTACGCCTTGCACCGGCCGTCGGTCGCGAGACCGCGCTGCCGGGAGAACTCGACGAAGACGCCGGGCGTGGCCATGACGGTCACACCGCCCGCCAGCGCCATCGTGCACTCGCCCGCCCGCAGGGACCGTACCGCCCAGTGCAGCGCCACCAGCGACGAGGAGCACGCGGTGTCGACCGTGACCGCCGGGCCCTCCAGGCCCAGGGCATAGGCGACCCGGCCGGAGACGACGGCGGTCGCGGCGCCGGTCACCAGGTAGCCCTCCGCGTCCTCGGGCGCGCGGGCGCCGAGGCCGTAGCCCTGACCCCAGGTGCCGGCGAAGACGCCGGTGCGGCTGCCGCGCTGGGTGTGCGGGTCGATGCCCGCCCGCTCGTACGCCTCCCACGAGGTCTCCAGCAGCAGCCGCTGCTGGGGGTCCATCGCGTGCGCCTCGCGCGGGGAGATACCGAAGAAGGCCGGGTCGAAGTCGGCCGCACCGGTCAGGAACCCGCCCTGGTCCGTGTAGCTGCGGCCGGACCGCTCGGGGTCGGGGTCGTGCACCCCGAGATCCCAGCCGCGGTCCTCGGGGAAGCCGGACACCAGGTCCGTGCCGGTCGCGACCGCGTCCCACAGCTGCTCGGGGGAGCTGATACCGCCGGGGAAACGGCACGCGGTACCGACGATCGCGATCGGCTCGGCCGCCGCGTCCACGAGTCCGCGGTTGCGCTGCCGCAGCCGCTCGGCCTCGCGGAGGGAACCGCGCAGCGCAGCGACGAGATCCTCGTTGGTGCTACCCATGGTGCTGTCCCTCAATCCCTGCGGAGCTGGTCGTCGTTCGCGATCTTGAGCAGGTCGTCAATGCCCATGGACTCCAGCGAGTCCAGGAGCGCGGGGGGGCCGGCCTGGGCCCCGTTCGAGTCCGTCGTGCGGGTGGGGGCCGGCACCGCGACTCCCGCGAGACGGGACAGGTCGTCGAGCAGTCCGGCCGCGCGGAGCCGGTCGAGCGGGATGGCCGCGATGGCGCGGCGCAACTCGCCGTCCGGGTCGCCGTCCCGTTCACCGGCCGGCGCCTGCGACGGCGCCGTTGAGGGCACCGCAAGCCCCTCCAGGACGTGCCGGGCCATGGCGTCCGGGGTCGGGTGGTCGAAGACCACCGTCGCGGCCAGCCGCAGGCCGGTGGCGTCCCTGAGCCGGTTGCGCAGCTCGACGGCGGTGAGCGAGTCGAAGCCCGCGTCGAGGAAGCCGCGCGTGCTGTCCACGGCCGAGGCGCGCGCATGGCCGAGCACTGCCGCGGCGTGCCCTCGGACGACATCGAGCACCACGCGCCTTCGCTGATCCTCGCCGAGTCCGGCCAGCCGCGCGGGTAGCGCCGCGGCGTCGGTGCGCGGCGCCCGGGCAGGCGGCCGGACCAGGCCGCCCAGCAGGGCGTGCAGCGGGGCCGCCTGCCGGACCAGCGCCGCGGTGTCGAGGCGGAGCGCCACGAGCGCGCCGGACCCGGTGCGGCAGGCTGCGTCGAGCAGCGCCAGTGCCTCGTCCGACGCCAGCGGCCGGACACCGCGGCGGGTCATCCGCGCACGGTCGCCGCCGCCGAGGCCGCCGGTCATGGTGCTCTCGGCCGCCCACGGCCCCCACGCGAGGGACACGGCGGGCAGTCCGCCGGCCCTGCGGTACTCGGCGAGCGCGTCGAGGGCGGTATTGGCGGCGGCGTAGTTGCCCTGGCCGGGACCGCCGAACGTGCCGGCGGCCGAGGAGAACAGCACGAACGCGGCCAGATCCGCCCCACGGGTCAGCTCGTGCAGATGCCACGCGGCGTCCGCCTTCGGCCGCAGCACGGCGGCCAGCCGCGCGGGGGTGAGCAACCCCACCACGCCGTCGTCGAGGACGCCCGCCGCGTGCACCACAGCGGTCAGCGGCGGCTCGATGCCCGCCAGCAGGGCGGCCAGCGCGTCCCTGTCGGCCACGTCGCAGGCCGCGACCCGTATGTCGGCGCCCATGGCGGTCAGGTCGGCCACCAGGTCGGCGGCGCCGGGGGCGGCCGCGCCCTGTCTGCTGGTCAGTACGAGGTTCCGCACGCCGTGTTCGGCCACCAGATGGCGCGCCACGAGACCGCCGAGGGTTCCGGTGCCGCCCGTGATCAGGGCGGTGCCGTCGCCGTACGGAGCGGTGGTGAGGACCACCTTGCCGACGTGGCGGGCCTGCGCCATCAGCCGGAACGCCTCCCGTGCGCGGCCGATGGGCACCGTACGGACCGGCAGCCGCGTCAGGGCGCCCGCCGCGAACAAGTCGACGACCTCGACGAGGATCTCCTGAATGCGGTCGGGGCCCGCGTCCACCAGGTCGAAGGCACGGTAGGACACGTCGAGGCCGGTACGGATGTCGGTCTTGCCCAGTTCCGCGAACCGGCCGCCCGGCGCGAGCAGGCCCAGGGACGCGTCCACGAACTCGCCCGCGAGTGAGTTGAGAACGACGTCCACCCCGTGCCCGGCGGTCGCCGCCTTGAACTCCCCGGCGAAGTCCGTCGTACGCGAGGACGCGATGTGGTCGTGCGCCAGACCGGCGGCGCGCAGCACGTCGTGCTTGCCGGGGCTCGCAGTGCCGAACACCTCGGCACCCCACAACTTGGCGAGCTGGGTGGCGGCCATGCCCACACCGCCTGCGGCGGCGTGTATGAGCACCCGGTCGCCGGGCTGTACGTCGGCCACGTCGCGCAGGCCGAACCAGGCGGTGAGGAACGCCGACGGCACGGCGGCCGCCTCGGCGTAGCCCCACCCGGCCGGGACGAGCACCATGAGTCGCCGGTCGGCGACGCAGGAGGAGCCCATCGACCCGGGCAGCAGGCCGAACACGCGGTCGCCCGGTACCAGGCCGTCCACTCCGGGCCCGACCTCGGTCACCACTCCCGCTGCCTCGATGCCGAGCGGCTGGGGGTCGCCCGGGTACAGGCCGAGCACGGTGAGCACGTCGCGGAAGGTCACACCGGTGGCCCGTACGGTGACCCGTACCTCGCCCGCCGCGAGCGGCGGTTCGGGGCAGCCGGCGGCGGTCAGGCCCTCGACCGTGCCGGACGTGCCGGGCTCAAGCCGCCACGCGCCCGCGGGCGGGACGATCGCGTCCGAGCCGGCGCGCACGAGCCGTGGCGCGGTGACCGCGCCAGCCCGGACGGCGACCTGGGGTTCCCCGCAGGCCGGCGCAGCCGCCAGCGCGCGCGCCGACTCGGCGGTGCCGTCGAGGTCGACCAGGACGAGCCGGTCGGGGTGCTCCGCCTGGGCGGATCGCACCAAGCCCCACGCGGCGCGCGCGGCGACGTCGGGCGACTCGTCGGAGGATACGGCGACGGCACCGCGCGTGACCACGGTGAGCCGGACAGCGGATCCGTCGTCGGCCAGGAAGTCCTGCAGGGCCGCCAGGACCGCGGCCGTCACCCGGTGAACCTCGGCCACAGGGTCGGCACCCGGGTCCGTCGTGACCGGGAGGATCACGGTGTCGGGCGCTTCGGCGCCGACCTCGGCACCCGTGGCCCGCAGGCCGTCCGCGAGCGCGGTGGCGTCGGGCGACGCGGCGCCCGTCAGGGCGAAGCGACGAGCCGGGGCGCCGGAAGGCTCGACGGGCACCCACTCGGTCTCGAAGAGCGCGTCGGGTACGGCGGGCGCCGCGGCGGGCCGCAGGCGCAGCGAACCGATCACGGCCACCGGCAGGCCGTCGGCGTCGGACAGTTCCACGGCGAGGGCTCCTGCCTCGCCGACCCGGGAAATGCGGGCGCGGACGGCCCTGGTGCCACGGGCGAAGACCCGGACTCGGGCCCACGCGAAGGGCAGACCGCCGTGCGCCGGCTCGGTGATCAGACCGCCGACGCCGATGGCGTGCAGGGCGGCGTCGAGCAGGGCCGGGTGCACGGCGCAGCGGTCCGCGTCGGTGACCCCGGCGGGCAGCTCGACCTCGGCGAACACCTCGGCCGCCGGTCCTTCGCCGCGTCGCCACGCCGCCTGCAGGCCCTGGAACGCGGGGCCGTAGCCGAAGCCCGCGTCCGCAAGATCCGCGTACACTGCGGCGACGTCGGCGGGCTCGGCACCGGCGGGCGGAAACTCCCCCGCCACCGGGCCGGCGTCGGGCACATCGCCCAGTACGCCCGCGGCGTGGCGGGTCCAGTCACCGTCGGTACGCGCGTGCAGGGCGACCGCGCGGCGGCCGTCGTCCTCAGCGGCGCCGACGGTGACGCGCACCTCGACCGCGCCGTCCACAGGCAGGGCGAGCGGCGCTTCGAGCGTCAGCTCCTCCACGCCGCTCGCGCCGATCCGGTCGGCGGCGGCGAGCGCAAGCTCCAGCAGGGCCGTGCCGGGCAGCAGCACCGTGCGGCGCACAATGTGCTCGGCCAGCCACGGCCGCGCCGACGGTGACAACCGCCCGGTGAGTACGATGCCGCCGTCCGGCAGATCGACTGCGGCGGCGAGCAGCGGGTGCCCGGCCGCGGAGAGGCCCGCGCCCCGGAGGTCGGCGGTGGGAGCGGCGGGCAGCCAGTAGTGCTCGCGCTGGAAGGCGTACGTGGGCAGGGCGACACGCGCGCCGCCGCGGCCGGCGAAGTACTCGGCCCAGTCGACCGAGAGACCGTCAGCATGGGCACGGGCCAGCGCGTCGGTGAGCACGGCCTTGTCCGACCGGTCGGCGCGCAGCAGCGGCACTGCCAGCGGCTCGCGCTCGTCGCCGTCACCATCGGCGTCGGCGTGGGCCAAGGTGCCCTGCGCCATCGCGGTGAGTACCCCGTCCGGGCCGATCTCCAGGTAGCGGACGGCTCCCGCCGCACGCAGCCCCAGCACCGCGTCGTGGAAGCGAACGGTCTCGCGCACGTGCCGCGCCCAGTGGTCGGGCGAGCAGACGTCGGCGGCTGTCAGCGGTCGACCGGTCAGCGCCGATATCACCGGCACCGAAGGCGCGCGGAACTCCAGCCCCGCCACGACCGACCGGAACTCGGCCAGCATCGGCTCCATCAGCGGCGAGTGGAACGCGTGCGACACGCGCAGACGCCTGGTCCGGCAGCCCTCGGCGGCCAGCAGCGCGGCGGCGTCGCTGACGGCCTGCCCGGCACCGGACAGCACGAGCGACCGCGGCCCGTTGACAGCGGCGAGGGCGACCTCGTCGCCCAGCAGCGGCCGTACCCTCTCCTCGGTTGCCTCTACGGCGATCATCGCGCCGCCCTCGGACAGCGCCCCCATCAGCTTCCCACGCGCGGCCACCAGCGCAGCGGCGTCCGGCAGCGACAGGACGCTCGCGATACTCGCGGCGGTGATCTCGCCGAGCGAGTGGCCGGCGAGCAGGTCGGGAACCACGCCCCAGGAGCGCAGCAGCGCGGCGAGAGCGACCTCGACCGCGAACAGCGCGGGCTGCGCGTACTCCGTGTGGTCGAGCACCTCGACCGGGCCGGTCAGGACCAGGTCGCGCAGCGGGCGGTCGAGCAGGCGGTCGAACTCCGCGCACACCGCGTCGAACGCCTCGGCGTAAGCGGGGTGGGCGGCGTGCAGGTCGGCGCCCATGCCCACGTGCTGCGCGCCCTGGCCGGTGCAGAGGAAAGCCGTACGCCCCTGTCGGGCGGCGACGGGCCTGGCATCGGTGAGACCGGCGAGCAGGCCGTCGGTGTCGGAACCGGCGGCTGCGACGCGGTACTCGAAGGGGGTACGGGTGGTGGCGAGGGACCGGGCCACGGCCACCGGGTCCTGGTCCGGGTGCGCGGCGATGTGCGCGCGCAGCCGCTCGACCTGGGCACGCGCCGCTTCGGGCGACCGGCCGGACAGCACCCACGGCACGACCCCGCCGTCCCCGGCGGGCGCTGCGGGCGTGGTGTCCTCGGCGGGCGGGGCCTGTTCGAGGATGACGTGCGCGTTGGTGCCGCTGACACCGAACGACGACACACCCGCGCGGCGTGGCGCGCCTGTCTCGGGCCACGGCGTCGCCTCTGTGAGTACGGAGACGGCTCCCCGGGTCCAGTCGACGTCCGTGGAGGGCCGGTCGACGTGCAAGGTGGCGGGCAGTGTGCCGTGCCGCAGCGCGAGCACCGTCTTGATCACGCCCGCGGCACCGGACGCGGCCTGCGTGTGCCCGAGGTTCGACTTCACCGAGCCGATCAGCAGAGGGCGGTCCCTGTCCTGCCCGTACGCCGCCTGCAGAGCCTGGGCCTCTATGGGATCGCCCAACGCGGTGCCGGTGCCGTGGGCCTCCACGGCGTCCACCTCGGACGACACGAGACCGGCGCCCGTCAGTGCGGCACGGATGACGCGCTGTTGCGACGGGCCATTGGGCGCGGTCAGCCCGTTGGACGCGCCGTCGGAGTTCACGGCGGAGCCGCGCAGCACAGCCAGCACCTCGTGGCCGCGGCGGCGCGCGTCGGAGAGCCGCTCGACCAGCAGCAGGCCCACGCCCTCGCCCCAGCCGGTGCCGTCGGCAGCATCGGCGAACGCCTTGCAGCGCCCGTCAGCGGCGAGGCCGCCCTGCCGCCCGAACTCGACGAACACGCCGGGGGTGGCCATCACCGTGACGCCGCCCGCCAGGGCCATGTCGCACTCGCCCGACCGCAGCGCGGCGGCCGCCAGGTGCAGCGCCACCAGCGACGACGAGCACGCGGTGTCCAGTGTGACCGCAGGGCCCTCCAGGCCGAGTACATAGGCGAGGCGGCCGGAGACCACGCTGCCGGACGTGCCGGTGAGCAGATGGCCCTGCAGTTCGTCGGGCGTGCCGTAGAGGCTGGTCAGGTAGTCCTGGCCGCCGTAGCCGACGAACACACCGGTCCGGCTGCCGCGCACCGACCGGGGGTCAATGCCCGCGTTCTCCAGCACCTCCCACGCGGTTTCCAGCAGCAGCCGTTGCTGCGGGTCCATGCCCACGGCCTCGCGGGGGCTGATCCCGAAGAACCCGGTGTCGAAAGCACCCGCGGAATCGAGGAACCCGCCGACCTTCGCGTAGCCCGCGTCGGTGACGTCCCAGCCTCGGTCGACGGGGAAGCCGCCCATCGCGTCGCGGCCGTCGAGCACCAACTCCCACAGCCGCTCGGGCGAGTGGACGCCGCCGGGGAACCGGCAGGCCATGCCGGCGATGACGACCGGGTCGTCCTCCGCCACGGTCCGCGCGGCCGGGTCGGCCGCGTCGGCGGCAACGGCGCCGGGCATCTGGTGGAGCAGATGGCCGGCCAGCGCCTCGGGCGTGGGGTGGTCGAAGACGAGCGTGGCGGGCAGTTTCAGGCCGGTCGCGTCGCGCAGGCGGTTGCGAAGCTCAACGGCGGTCAGCGAGTCGAATCCCAGCTCCTGGAACGCGCGGCCCGTGGGCAGTGTCGCCACGGACTCATGGCCCAGTACGGCCCCGGTCTCGGCGAGCACCAGCTCCAGCAGCGCCGCTCGGTCGAGTCGGACGGGGCGGTCCTCGGCCGAATCGGGCACGGCCGGCTCGGCAGCCTCCGGCAGGTCGGCGAAGAGTGGGCTGCGCCGGGCCACGGTGAACGTCGATGCGAACACCGGCCAGTCGAGGTCCGCGACGGTCAGCGCGGCCTCGTCCCGGTCGAGCGCGCCGCGCAGGGCCGCGACCGCGCGCTCGGGCGCCATGGCGGGCAGGCCCCAGCGTGCCATCTGCGCACGGGCGGGCCCTTCGGACATGCCCGCGCCGCCCCAGTGGCCCCAGGCCACGGCGGTGGCGGGCAGCCCTTCGGCGCGGCGCCGCAGCGCGAGCGCGTCGAGGTGGGCGTTGGCCGCGGCGTAAGCGGCCTGGCCGCTGCTGCCCCACACGCCCGCGCCCGAGGTGAACAGCACAAAGGCCGACAGCTCCCGGTCGCGGGTCAGCTCGTCCAGGTGGCGCGCGCCCGCGACCTTGGCGGCTGCGACCGCGGCGAGGTCGGCCGGGGCCAGGTCGGCGAGCGGCTGGTACCGCTCGATGCCCGCGAGGTGGAACACGGCGGTGACGGGGTGCTCGGCGAGCAGCCGGGCCACGGCGTCGCGGTCGGCGGCGTCGCAGGCGACCACCTCGGCCTCCGCGCCCAGCGCCGTCAGCTCGGCGACGAGGTCCCGTGCGCCGGGCGCGTCGGGGCCGCGCCTGTTCGTGAGCACCAGCCGCTCGGCGCCCGCGCCGGCCAGCCAGCGGGCGACGTGCGTGCCGAGACCGCCGGTGCCGCCCGTGACCAGGACCGTCCCCTCGGGGTGCCACTCCGCGCCGACGGGGCCGCCCGGGGCGCGGCGCAGCCTCCTGCCGAACACGCCGGACGCGCGTACGGCCGTCTGGTCCTCGTCGCCCGCCAGCACGGCCGCGAGCCGGTCGGCCACACGTCCGTCGACCTCGGCGGGCAGGTCGACCAGGCCGCCCCATGCCCGGGGGCGCTCCAGCGCCGCCACTCGGCCCAGGCCCCAGACCTGTGCCGTTGCCGGGTCAGCCGGTTCGTCCGCCGGGCCGACAGCCACCGCGCCGTTGGTCACGCACCACAGCGGGACGCTGCCGAGGGCCTGGACCAGTGCGAGGACGCCGGGGAGCGGGTCGGGGGTGCCGGGCGCGAGCAGGGCCACGACGCCCGCGAAGCCATCGAGGCCGGCGGAGCCGTCCGGAGCGCCCAGGTCGTTCACTGTCGTACGCGCGAGGTCCACCCGCTCGGCCAAGGCGGTGGCCACTGCATCGGCCCAGGCGTCACCGTCGGGCACCACAGCCAGCCACCGGCCGGACGGTGCGCCGGAGACGGTCAGTGGCGCCCAGTCGACGCGGTAGCGCCACGAGTCGACGGCGGCCTCATCGGCCTGCCGTTCATGCCATCGGGCGAGGAGCGGGTGGACGGCGGCGAGTGGCTCCCGATCGGTCGCGCCCGCGCCGAGCGCGGCGGCGAGGTGGTCGGCCGAGCAGCCCACCGCGGCCCAGAACTCCGCGTCTCCGCCCTGGTCCGGGGTGGGGACGTCGAGCCAGTAGCGCTCGCGCTGGAAGGCATAGGTCGGCAGCGGTACCGGGCGCGCGTCGGGCAGCGCGAGGGTCCAGTCGACCGGCACACCCCGGACCGCGGCCTCGGCGAGCGAGGCGAGGAACGAGGCGGAGCCACCGTCGTCACGGCGCAGGGAACCGACGGCGAGGACCGCGTCGTCGGTCTCCTGCACGGCCACGGTGAGCACGGGGTGCGGGCTGACCTCGACGAACGCGCCGAAGCCCGCGTCGAGCAGCGTGCGGGTGGCGGTGTCGAAACGGACGGGCTCACGCAGGTTGCGGAACCAGTACTCGGCGTCGAGGCTGGTCGTGTCGAGGAACCCGCCGGTCACCGACGACACGAACGCGACGTCGGCGGCGCGCGGCTTGATCGCGGCAACGGTGGCCAGCACCTCGGCGCGTACGGCATCGACCTGCGCGGAGTGCGACGCGTAGTCGACGGGAACCCGCCTGGCCCTCAGGCCTTCGCGCTCGGCCCAGGTCAGCAGCTCGTCCAGCGCCGCCGTGTCGCCGGACACGACCGTGGTGGCGGGGCCGTTCACAGCGGCCACCGACAGCCGCTCGCCCCACGGCTGCAGCAGTTCGCGCACGGCGGCCTGCGCCAGCGGCAGCACCACCATGCCGCCCCGGCCCGCGACCGCCCGCAGCGCCCGCGCGCGGGCGGTGACCAGCAGGGCGGCGTCCTGGAGGGACAGCGCGCCCGCGACGCACGCGGCGGCGATCTCCCCCTGCGAGTGCCCGACCACGGCCGACGGCTCCACACCGTGTGCGCGCCAGAGCGCGGCGAGTGAAACCATCACCGCCCACAGGGCCGGCTGGACGACCTCGACGTCCTCCAGCGCGGCCGGGTCGGCGAGGACCTCACGCAGCGACCAGTCCACGTGAGGGGCGAGCGCGGTGGCGCACTCGTCCAGGCGCCTGGAGAACTCGGGCGAGGCGACGGCCAGCTCGGTGGCCATGCCCACCCACTGCGGCCCCTGCCCGGGGAAGATGAACGCTACCCGGCCGGGGGCACCGGCGACGCCACGGACGACGCCCGCGGCGGGCTTCCCCCCGGCCACGGCTTCGGTACCCCGCAGCAGGTCTGCCCGGTCCGCGCCGATGACGACGGCGCGGTGCTCGAACGAGGACCGGGTGGCGGTCAGGGCGAGGGCGATGTCGCGCGGCTCGACGGCGGGCCGCTCGGCCAGGTGCGCGACGAGCGCGGCGGCCTGGCCGCGGAGGGCGTCCTCGGTGCGACCGGACAGCACCCACGGCACCGGGCCGGATGCGGCCGGGCGCTCCGGCTCGGCCTCGGCCGCGGGCGCCTCTTCCACGATGACGTGCGCGTTGGTACCGCTGACGCCGAACGCGGACACACCGGCCCGGCGCGGCCGGTCGCCCGCGGGCCAGGCCCGGGCCTCCGCGAGCAGCCGTACGGCGCCCGCAGACCAGTCGACCTTTGGCGTGGGGGCGTCCACGTGCAGGGTTTTCGGCAGCACGCCGTGGCGCAGCGCGAGCACGGCCTTGAGTACGCCCGCGACGCCCGCCGCCGCCTGTGTGTGGCCGAGGTTCGACTTCACCGAGCCCAGCCACACCGGCTCGGCCCGGTCGGTGCCGTACGTGGCGAGCAGCGCCTGCGCCTCGATGGGGTCACCGAGGACCGTGCCCGTACCGTGCGCCTCGACGAGGTCCACGTCGGAAGGCGTGAGCCGGGCGTCGGCGAGTGCTGCCTTGATGACCCGCTGCTGTGCCGGGCCGTTCGGCGCGGTGAGGCCGCTGCTGGCGCCGTCCTGGTTGACCGCCGAGCCGCGCAGTACAGCCAGCACCGGGTGGCCGAGCCGCTGGGCGTCGGACAGCCGCTCCAGCAGCAGCACGCCCGCCCCTTCGCCCCAGCCGGTGCCGTCGGCCGCGGCGGCGAACGGCTTGCAGCGGCCGTCGGGCGCCAGACCCCGCTGGCGGGAGAACTCCACGAACGTGGCGGGCGACGACATGACCGTCACGCCGCCCGCGAGCGCCATCGCGCACTCCCCCGACCGCAGGGACCGCATCGCCCAGTGCAGCGCCACCAGCGACGCCGAACAGGCCGTGTCGACGGTGGCCGCAGGGCCCTGGAGACCGAGTACGTACGCGAGGCGTCCGGACAGGACGCTGGCCGCGTTTCCGGTGCCCGCGTAGCCCTCCACACGGTCCAGCACGGGCCGCGCGGCAGATATGTAGTCCTGGCCGTTGGTGCCGAGGAAGACGCCGACGTCCCTGCCTCGCAGCGACTTGGGGTCGATTCCCGCGCGCTCGACGGCCTCCCACGCCGTCTCCAGCGCCAGGCGCTGCTGCGGGTCCATCGCCAGTGCTTCGCGCGGCGAGATGCCGAAGAAGCCCGCGTCGAAATCCGCCCCGCCGTCGAGGAATCCGCCCTCGCTGACGTAGGTGGTGCCCGCGTGGTCCGGGTCCGGGTGGTACAGCCGCTCCGTGTCCCAGCCGCGGTCTCCCGGGAACGCGGCGACGGCGTCGCGGCCATCGGCCAGCAGTCGCCACAAGTCCTCGGGGGACGCGACGCCACCGGGAAAGCGGCAGCCCGCACCGACCACCGCGACGGGTTCGGCGGCGCGCTCGGCCGTCTCGCGCAGCGTCTGCCGCGCCTGGGTCAGCTCGCCCGTGACCCACCGCAGGTGGTCGAGGAGCTTGGTCTCGTTCTCCACGTTCAGGACTTCCCGAGCTCGTTTTGGATGAAATCGAAGATCTCGTCGGCGGACGCCGTGCTCAGCTGGTCGGCCGCGGGCGCGGAACCAGCCGCCACCGGCGTCCACTCGGTGAGCAGGCGGCGCAGCTCGGCGGTCACCTTCGCGCGGGTCGACTCGTCCGACCCGGCCGGGTCGAGCCCGGCGAACCGGTCGAGGTCGGCCACCGACGGCGCCGTCGCGGCGGGCGCCAGCCCGGCCGCGAGGTGCGCGGCCAGTGCGTCTCCCGTCGGGTGGTCGAACACCAGCGTGAGCGGCAGCGTGAGCCCGGTGACCCGGGTGAGCCGGTTGCGCAACTCCACCGCGGTAAGCGAGTCGAACCCGAGGTCGAGGAACCCGCGCGCGGTGTCGACCGCCGCCGGGTCCCTGTGCCCGAGCACGGCCGCAACCGAGGTACGGACCAGATCGAGCAGTTCACGCCCGCGCTCGTCGGCGGACAGACCCGTGACACGTTGCCGCAGGTCCGCCTCGGCGGAGGCCGCGCCGGCACCTGGTTCGATGGCCCGCCGGGCCTCGGGGATACCCGAGATCAGCGGGTTGGGCCGTACGGCGTGCAGGGCAGGCGCGAGCCGCGTCCAGTCCACGTCCGCGAGCACCACGGCCGGGTCGCCGCCCGCGACCTCCCGGCTGAGTGCGTCGATCGCCCGCTCGGGGTCCATGGAGCGCAGGCCGTCGCGGTCCAGGCGCCTGCGCACCTCGTCCGCGTCAGCCATGCCGCCGCCCGCCCACGCGCCCCACGCCACCGCGGTGGCGGGCAAGCCCGCGGCCCGGCGTCGCTCGGCGAGGGCATCGAGGTGGGCGTTGGCCGCGGCGTAGTTCGCCTGGCCCGCGCCGCCGACGACACCCCCGAGCGCGCCGAACAGCACGAACGCGTCCAGGGGCAGATGCGCCGTCAGCTCGTGCAGGGCCGTCGCGGCGTCGGCCTTGGCGCGCAGCACAGTGGCCAGCCGGTACGGAGTCAGCGAGTCGTGCACGCCGTCGTCCAGGACGCCCGCCGTGTGCACGACCGCCGTCAGCGGCGGCCCTTCGGCGGCGATCCGGTCGAGCAGCGCGCCGAGCGCGGTGCGGTCGGCGGCATCGCACGCCTCGACCACGGCTTGCGTACCGAGCGCGGTCAGCTCCGCAACCAAGTCCGCCGCGCCTTCGGCGGCCGGACCGCGCCTGCTCACCAGCACCACGCGGTCGGCGCCCGAGCGGGCCGCCCATCGGGCCAGGTGCCCGCCCAGCGCGCCGGTGCCGCCGGTGACCAGGACGGTTCCGGTGGGGCGCCATCCCTCCGGTGCGGGGGTGGCCGCGCGGACGAGCCTGCGGCCGAGGACGCCCGTGGCGCGAACGGCCACCTGGTCCTCGCTTTCCAGCCCGGCGAGCACGTCGCAGAGCAGGGCGACCGCGTGACCGTCAAGGTCGGCGGGCACGTCGACCAGGCCCCCCCAGCGGTGCGGCGCCTCCAGGCACAGCACCCGGCCGAGACCCCAGACCTGCGCCTGCGCCGGGTCGGCCACATCGCCTTCGGCCACGCCCATCGCACCGCTGGTCACGCACCACAGCGGCGCGGACGTGCCCGCGTCACCCAGCGCCTGCGCCAGCACGAGCGTGGCCGCGGTGCCGTCCGGGCCGAGAGCGAGCAGCGACAGTACGCCGTCCACCGGGTCCGTGACCTGTTCAGCGAGCCGATCGCGGTCGGGGGCGTCGGGCACGATCAGCTCGACGGCGTCCACGCCTCGGTCGGTGAGACCCCGCAGGCATGCCTGTACGAGCGGATCGTCCGCACGGGCGGCCGGGACGACGACGGCCCAGCGACCGATCAGAGCCTTGTCGGGTGTGCCGCTGACCGGCTCCCACCGCACGCGGTAGCGCCACGACGCGACGGGGTCGGCCGACGGCCGCTCGGGGATCTCCGGCCAGAACCGGGTGCGCTGGAACGGGTAGGTCGGCAAGTCGACCTGGCGCGCCCCGGTGGCGGCGAAGAATTCCGCCCAGTCGACGGCCACGCCGGACCGGGCGAGCCCTTCGACCAGCGTGAACGCTTCCGGCCTGCCCTTGCGCAGCAGGGGCACGGCACCATCGGCCAGCGCGGACAACACAC
>NZ_JAQKPV010000026.1 GCF_028200735.1 Streptomyces sp. ACA25 | reverse complement strand
GGGACCGTGCGTGCCGCGGCCCGTCGGCGGCTTCGACCGCCGGGAGCCGCGCGGCGGTCACCTCGGATCGGAACCGGCGGCGCGGTACGTCCGGGTCCAGGAGGCCCCGCACCGGCAACCGAACTGCTCCAGCAGCAGACCGTCTTCCGAGACGGCCACCCCTCGGCTGAGACGGACATGCACGTGCTGACTCATAGGACCACTCGCCTCAAGGGAATGCCCCCGGCCGGGGCTGCTCCCCCATAGTGGCCACCCGCCGACCGGACGCCTATGACCCAGGCCACACCGGCCGCCCGGGTCCTCACTCCGGCTCGTGCTGCCATGGAGGGTCGGCCGGCCCCGCCGGATCCGGCCCGAGCAGCACCGCGCGCAGGACACGCGGAGCGAACAGCGCGGTGAGTGGAGCCGACAGGCTCAGGGCGGACCGGAAGGCCGCCCCTACCACCGGATCACCGCCGGCCCGGCGGTCCACGCGTTCCAGGTACCAGTTCGCCGGTCGGTCGACTGCACGGATCGCTGCAGCGCTGCCCATGGCTCCCGGCATCTTCTTGTCCGCGCCGGCCGAGATGTCCCATGCCTGCTGCGCGGCACGCAGCAACGCCCGCTGGACCCGCCGGGTCGTCGGCGTGCGGTGC
Source organism: Streptomyces sp. ACA25 (assembly GCF_028200735.1). Classification (GTDB taxonomy): domain Bacteria; phylum Actinomycetota; class Actinomycetes; order Streptomycetales; family Streptomycetaceae; genus Streptomyces. The sequence goes on along the minus strand of NZ_JAQKPV010000026.1, from coordinate 19,104 downwards.
CGGTCGGCCAACGCGTCACGCAGGGCCAGCGCGTTCAGCGCGGCGACCGTCATGCCCTGCCCGTAGATCGGGTTGACCGTGCACAACGCGTCACCGGTGACCAGGAAGCCGGCCGGGCGGCGACCCGGCGCCTCGAAACGACGGCGGACGTCGGCAGTGCGGCGGAACCCGTGGGGAGGGGACAGCGGTTCCGCACCGGCCAGCCAGTCGTGGACGAACGGATGGGGCAGTCGTCCGGCGAACCGCGTGAAGCCCTCGCCGTCGGTGGGCGGCTCACCTCCCCGCAGGCCGGAGAGCGTCACCAGGATGCGGTCACCCTCCACCGGGAGGACCACGGCGCCGTACACCTGACCGGGACCGGGAACCACGTAGTACCCGAGGCAGTCCGCGGAGCCCAGCGGCCGTGCCCGGTAGAGGCGGGTGGTGTAGGCCAGGCCCGTGTCCAGACGCTCCTCGAGCGGTGGCTCGGCCCCCACGCCGGCCAGCCAGCCGGCGGCCTTCGAGCCGCGTCCCGAGGCGTCCACGACCAGGTCCGCCTCCCGCACCCGGCCGGCGGCCGGGGCGCCGCCGCGCTCGCGCACCACCACACCGGTGATGCGCGCGGCGTCACCGGCCAGACCCACCGCCTCTGCGCCCTGCACCACCTCGATGCGTGGATCGCTGAGCACCCGGAGCCGCACCATGTGCTCCAGCAGGGGCCTCGACGGAGTGAGAAGGTGCGCGGTGGGAGCCGTCCGCCGGTACCAGGACCCCGCCTGCCACTGCACCATGTCGCGAGGCATGCCGACCCGGGGAGCGCCGGCCTGCCGCAGCTCGGTGACCACTCCGGGGAGCAGCTCCTCCAGCGCCCGCTGCCCGCCCGCCAGCAGCACGTGGGTGTGGCGGCTGTGGGGGACGCCCGGACGGTGCTCCGCCCCCTCCGGCAGGCGGTCCCGCTCCAGTACCGTCACGTGTGCACAGTGGTCGGCCAGCACACGGGCCGCCAGCAGGCCGGCGATGCTGCCGCCGATGACCACCGCCCGCCGGCCGGGCCGGCCGGCCTCGTTCCCCTCCGCCGGACCGGCCGCCCGGCCCGCTGCTGTCACCATGCTCATGCCCCCAGCTCCGCAAGAAAGTTACTCGACGTCGTTTTCCGTATGCCGACACCGCCCGGTCGCTTCCCCGCGCCTCGGGCACCGTAGGAGCGGCAGCACCGGGGTGCGCACTGTTCCCCCGCCGGCAGATCCGCGGTATAACTGAGGTATGACCACGAGGAAGCGTGCAGCCAAGATCGCCATCAGTCTGCCCCCGGAGCAACTGGAGTACCTCCGGGCTGCCGAGGAGGCCGGCAAGGGCAGCGTCTCCGGCCATATCCAGACGCTCATCCAGCGGGAGCAGGAGGCAGCGGACGTACGGGCCACCCTCGACCGGCTCTTCGGTGACCGGAAGCCCGGCGCCGACCACCGGGCCTGGGCCGGCCGCGCCCTCGGAATCACCGAAGAGGCCACTGAGCACGCCGCGTGAGCCCCGGCGAGATCGGCGGCCGCATTCTGGACACCACGGCGCTGACCGCCGCCGCCCGGGGTGATCTCCACATGCAGGCACTTCTGGACGCTGCTCACGAGCATGTGATCCCCCTGCTGGCACCGGCCACCGCCGCGGCCGACGCGGCAGCCGAGCTCCATCCGCACGGCCGGGACGCACTCCACGCCATCCTGCAGTTCCCGCTGGTGACATTCGCGGTACTGGACGAGACGCAGGCGGTGGGCTCCGGCATTCTCCGGTCCGCCCACTCCCCGGCCGGCACCACCGAAGGGCACGTCGCCTACCTGGCGGCGGCCCGTCAGTGGCCCGTCATCACCGCGGCTCCCGAGCGGCTGCGGAAGCTCTACCCCGGCATCCGCATAGAGCCCCTTCCCTGACCCGACGACACCCCGGCGGTCGCAGGGGCAGCGGGTGTCCCTGCGACCGCGCTTCGGTGCGCCATGTCCGGCGCCGCCCCGTGGACGCAACCGTCGCGTCGTTCTCCTCCGGTGCCGTTGACAGTGCTCTGCGTTCGTGGCGTCATGTCAGGGGGCCGACGCACCCCGACGCCACCCGGAGCACCCGGAGCACTGGTCGGGCAGCTGCTCGGGCGGGCACCGCGTTCCGCGCGGCGCCACGCCTCCCCCACCGGCTTTCCGGGTCCGCCCGGCACAATTTGGGAGCGCTCCCACGCACGTCGCCCGGCCCGTCTCCGCTCTACCGGAAGGACGAGAACCGTGAGTGAACGAGGAAGAATGCGGCGACGTGCGGCGGGGGCGGTCGCCGCGCTCCTGACCGCAGGTCTGCTGAGCGGGACGCCGACGGCCGCGTCCACCGAGGTACTGCTCTACCGGGACGCGGAAGCACCGGTGGCCGAAAGAGTGGAGGACCTGCTGGGCCGGATGACGCTGGACGACAAGATCGGCCAGATGACGCAGGCCGAACGGAGCGCTCTCGACCCTCAGTCTGACCTGGCCGAGTACCGGATCGGCTCGCTGCTCTCCGGCGGCGGTTCCACCCCGACCCCCAACACTCCGCAGGCCTGGGCGGACATGTACGACTCGTTCCAGCGGACGGCCCTGTCCACTCCCCTGGGCATTCCCCTGATCTACGGAGTGGACGCGGTGCACGGCCACAACAATGTCCGCGGTGCCACGGTCTTCCCGCACAACATCGGCCTCGGTGCCACTCGCGACCCGGAGCTGGTACGGGCGATCGGAGCGGCCACCGCCAAGGAGGTGGCCGGGACCGGCCCGGACTGGAACTTCGCTCCATGCCTGTGCGTGGCCCGCAACGACCGGTGGGGCCGCACCTACGAGTCCTTCGGTGAGGTGCCGGAGCTGCCCGGGGCGATGACCACCATGATCACCGGACTCCAGGGAGATGCCCTGAGCGACTCCGGCACCGTTCTGGCGACCGCCAAGCACTATCTCGGCGACGGCGGCACCACCGAAGGTGTCGACCAGGGGGACACGGCTCTTTCCGAAGCGGAACTGCGCGCCATCCACCTGCCGCCCTTCCAGGAGGCGGTGGAGGCGGGCGTCGGCTCGGTGATGATCTCCTACAGCAGCTGGAACGGCACCAAGCTGCACGGGCATCGCTACCTCATCACCGACGTGCTCAAGACGGAGCTCGGTTTCGACGGCTTCGTGGTCTCGGACTGGGCGGGGATCGACCAGATCGACGGCCGGGACGGTTTCACCGCCGAGGAGGTACGGACCGCGGTGAACGCGGGGATCGACATGGTCATGGTCCCCTACGACTACCGGACGTTCGTCGCGCTGCTGCGCGAGGAGGTCAACTCCGGTGGCGTCCCGATGGAGCGCATCGACGACGCCAACCGCCGGATCCTCACCAAGAAGTTCGAGCTGGGCCTCTTCGAGGAGCCCTACGCCGACCGTTCCCATCTCTCGTCCATCGGTTCGGCCGAGCATCGCGCACTGGCCCGCGAGGCGGTGCGCAAGTCCCAGGTGCTGCTGAAGAACTCCGGCGGAGTACTGCCGCTGGATCCCTCGGCGAAGGTCTTCGTGGCCGGGAAGTCTGCGGACGACATCGGCAACCAGAGCGGCGGCTGGACCATCACCTGGCAAGGCTCCAGCGGAGCGATCACTCCGGGGACAACCATCCTGGAGGGCATGCGCTCCCTGGCCCGTGACCCGTCCACCGTTGACCACGACCGGGACGGGCACGGCGTCGACAGCTCCTACGACGTGGCCGTCGCCGTCATCGGTGAGACTCCGTATGCCGAAGGACACGGTGACCGGCCGGCCGCGATGGGCCTGGACCGGGAGGACCTTGCCACGCTGTCCCGTCTGCGGGCGTCCGGGGTCCCGGTCGTTGTCGTGCTCGTCACCGGCCGGCCGCTGGACATCAGTGCCCACCTCGGTGAGTGGGACGCGCTGCCGGCCGCCTGGCTTCCGGGAACCGAGGGCGACGGGGTGGCGGATGTCCTGTACGGCGGCTACGCCCCCACCGGTGAACTCCCGGTGACCTGGATGAGGTCCGTGGACCAGCTGCCCCTCAATGAGGGTGACGGCCAGGATCCCCTCTTCGCCTTCGGCCACGGGCTCACTTACCCGGAAACGGATCCGGAGGAACCCGGGGAACCCGGGGAACCCGGGGAACCCGGAGTCACGCCGTGCACCGCCGAACTACGGGTCGCCCATGAGTGGAACGGCGGGTTCCAGGGGGAGGTGTCGGTGCGGAACTCCACCGGTGCGGTGCTCGACGGCTGGCAGGTGGACTGGACGCTGCCGGCCGGCACGGACATCACCAGTCTGTGGAACGGGGTCCTGGCCGGGACGGGCTCCGCCGTCACCGTGTCCGGCACCGCCTGGAACAGCCGACTGGCCCCCGATGGCGCTGCCACGTTCGGGTTCACGGCCACCGGGGCTCCCGGAGCAGCCCGCATGGCGTGCAGCAGCCCCTGAGCCGGTGCTTGTGGTCCTGGCCGGCCAGGCCCTGCTGCAGGGCCTGGCCGGCGGGCTCACACCGGAACGGCCAGGAGCAGGGCGAAACGCTGTTTCCGGTCGGTCCACCAGTGACGGACGGCGAAGCCGCTGCGGGCGAGCTCCCTCACCAGCCGGGTGCGGCGGAACTTGACGGAGATCTCGGTGCGCAGTTCCTCATGGAGTCCGAAACCCGCGGTCAGGCCGAGGGCCGGGATGCGTACGGTCTGGGCCGAGCGGGACCGCAGGCGCATTTCGATGCGTTCCTCCTCGGTGTTCCACACGGCGCGGTGGTCGAATGCCTCCGGGTCGAAGTCGGCACCCAGCTCACGGTTCAGCACGTGCAGGACGTTCCTGTTGAAGTCGGCGGTCACTCCTGCCGCGTCGTCGTAGGCGGCCACCAGCACGTCCGGTTCCTTGACCAGGTCGACCCCCAGCAGCAGCGCGTCGCCGTCGGTCAGTGAGGCGCGGAGCGCGGCGCAGAAGGCGGTGCGCTGCGGGAGATCGAGGTTGCCGAGGGTGCTGCCGAGGAAGGCGATCAGCCGCGGGCCACCGGCCGGCGGCACGGGAAGTTCTGCTTCGAAGTCGGCAACGGTGGCGGCCACCCGCAGGGAGGGGTACTCGCGGCAGATCGCTTCACCGGCCGCCCGGAGCGCGGAAGGGCTGACGTCGAGGGGCGCGTACCGCTCCAGGGAGGTTTCCGCGGTGAGCGCGTCGAGGAGCAGCCGGGTCTTCCCGGAGGACCCCGAGCCGAGCTCGACAAGGGTGTGTGCCCGGGTCAGGCGGGCGATCTCGCCGGCGTGGACCTCCAGGATCCGGCGTTCCGCCCGGGTGGGGTAGTACTCGGGCAACCGGGTGATCTGTTCGAAGAGCTTGCTGCCCCGGGCATCGTAGAACCACTTGGGCGGGAGACTCTTGTGCGGTCCCTGCAGCCCGGTACGGACGTCGTGGCGCAGCGTGCGGGCGAGATGGTCCGACGGGAGCCGGTGGTCGAGGGAGAAACGGCTCGTCATCACGTACGGGTCCTCTCTGCTACGGGGACAGCGGGAGCGCCGGCCGGGGTGCCGGACAGGCGCAGGATCCGGACGGTGTGCCGGGTGGCGAGGAGCAGCGACTGATCGGGGGCTTCCCGCCAGCCGTCCGGGGTGGGGGACGGCTCGGAGGCGACGGTCACCCGGTCGGCCGCAGCTCGGTACCAGAGGGTGTCGCCGTGGCGGGTCGCCGCGATGCTGCGGCCGTCGGTCAGCAGCAGGTTGAGCCGGGCACCCGGCCGGGCGGCGCGGGTCTGCCGGACGACGGCGGCCAGCGCGTCCCCGGGCGTGTCCCCGGCCCGCAGCCGGCGGCTGACCATGACCCACAGCAGCGCGGAGTCGCAGGATGCCTCCATGGCGAGGAGTTCGGCGGCGTCCAGCCGGAGTCCGGCATCGGCGGGCAGGCCGGTCCAGTCGTCGATGGCTCCGTTGTGGCTGAACAGCCAGCGGCCGGTGCGGTACGGGGCAGCCGCGGCTTCGTCCTGACTGGTGCCCGCGGTGGCGGAGCGGACGGCGGCCAGGACGGCCGCGCTGCGGATGGTGCGGGTCAGGTCGGGGAGATTGGGGTCGGCCCAGATCGGGACCGCGCGCCGGTAACGGGCGGGTTCTGTGCCGTCCTCGGGCGGATACCAGCCGATGCCGAACCCGTCGGCGTTGACCGTGCCATGGCGTTGCCGCAGCGGGGCCCAGGACTGCTGGTAGAGACTGTGCGGCGGTGCGGTGAGCAGCTCGGCGAGGGTCCGGGGAGGGCCCAGGTAGGCCAGGTGACGGCACATCAGGACCTCCGGCGGGCCCGGGACGGCGTGGTGGAGGTGGTCAACGGCCCTCTCCTTCGGCGGTGCGGCAGGTGCGGAAGCCGGCAAAGATCTGCCTGCGGACGGGGTAATCCCAGTTGCGGAAGGTGCCGCGGCAGGCGACCGGGTCGGTGGCGAAGGAACCGCCGCGCAGCACCTTGTGGTCGGGGCCGAAGAAGACCTCGGAGTACTCGCGGTAGGGGAACGCCGAGAAGCCGGGGTACGGCCGGAAGTCCGACGCCGTCCATTCCCACACGTCGCCGAGGAGCTGCCGGGCGCCGCAGGGCGCGGCTCCGGCGGGGAATGATCCGGCCGGTGCGGGCCGGAGGTGGCGCTGGCCGAGGTTGGCGTGCTCAGGACCGGGGGCGGTGTCGCCCCAGGGGTGACGCCGGGAGCGACCGGTGGCGGGCTCGTGGCGGGCGGCCTTCTCCCACTCCGCCTCGGTGGGCAGGCGTCGCCCCGCCCACCGGGCGTAGGCGTCGGCTTCGTACCAGCAGACGTGCATCACCGGTTCGCCGGGCGGGAGGTGTTCGGTGCGTCCGAAGCGGCGCCGCACCCAGCCGGCGCCCTCGCGCCGCCAGAACAGGGGGGCTTCGATATCGTGCCGTTGGCGGTGCTCCCAGCCGGCCGGATGCCACCAGCGCGGGTCACGGTAGCCTCCGTCGTCGATGAACGCGGTGTACGCGGACACGGTGACGGGAACGGTGTCGAGCAGGAAGGCGGCGACCCCGACGGTGTGTGCGGGGCGTTCGTTGTCCAGAGCCCATGGTTCGGTGCCGGTACCCATCGTGAAAGGGCCGCCCGGTACCAGGACTTCGCGGGGCAGCTCCGCGCGGTCCGCCGGTGCGGGCAGCGGGGCGGGGTCGTCGAGTACGGCCTGGCCCCGGCGCAGCTGGTGGGTGGCGAGCATGGTCTCGTCGTGCTGCTGCTCGTGCTGGGCGGTCATGCCGAAGACGAAGGCGTCGGCCAGCAGCGGGTTTCCGTCCAGGGGCGCGGCCGAGAGCACGTCGAGAACGCGGCCGCGGACTTCGGCAAGGTAGTTCCGGGCCTGGGCGGGGTCCAGCAGGGGCAGCGAGGGCCGGTCCGGCCGTGGATGCCGGAAGGCGTCGTAGAGGGTGTCGAGATCGGGCCGTACGGCCGGGCGGCCGCCGGCTTGGCGCAGCAGCCAGATGTCCTCCTGGTTGCCGATGTGCGCGAGGTCCCACACCAGAGGAGACATCAGCGGGGAGTGCTGGGAGGTCAGTTCGGCGTCCGGGAGGCAGTCGGTCAGGGCGAGCGTCCGGCTGCGGGCGCGGGCGAGGGCGGCCGCTGCCTGTCCGGCGGTGGCTCTCCCGCTTCCGGGAGCGGTGTGCTCGGTGGCGAGGGTACCGCCGTGACGGCGGCCGGGTTCGTTCATGGCCAGGTTCCTTCCCGGTACGTGCTCGGCGCGCCGTCCCGCAGTACGGCCAGCTGGTCATCGGCGGGGCACCGGCCGCGCTCGGAGTAGCGGTCCGCGAAGCCGGCCACGGCGCGGGCGAGGTCCCGGGAAGCGGGGTAGCGGGCGAGGGCGGTCACGGCGGCGGTGAGGCAGGCACGGGAGGCCTTTCCGAGCTCCGGGTCGGCAGGGCCGGAACGGGCGGCCCGCAGCCAGACGTCCGGACCGGGAAAGTGGCTTCCCCTGGTCAGGTGTTCGGTTGCCTCGTAGGCGGTGACGGCGGCGAGCGGATCGTCCAGCAGGGTGGCGGTGACGGCGAGCGGCACAACCCACTGGTCGCCCTGCTGGGCGTCGATCATGCGCAGTTCCATCCAGCCGCGCGGCCGCACCGGCGGGAAGAGGGTGCCCAGGTGGTAGTCGAGGTCGGCCAGGCGCGGTGGTGGTCCTGAGTGTGCGGCGCACAGCCACGCGCGGAAGGTGAGTCCGCTGGGGGCTGTCCAGGCTGCCGGCGGGGTACGGCGGACGCACAGCAGCGGCGCGTCCAGCGCGTGCCGGGTCCAGGCCGTCCGGGGATCGGCGCTGCCCTCCGGTGGCCGGGTCCGCTGCGGGTCGAGCCGTGCCCACAGTGCCTGCCGGGTGGACACCCATCCGGTGGGGCGGCCCCGCCACAGCGGGGAGTTGGCGAACGCCGCGACCAGGACCGGTCCCAGGCGGTGCGCCAGGCGCCAGCGGTACCGGTATCCGGTGACCCCGTCCGTGTCGTCCCCGGCGTCCAGGCTGATCTGGAGGGCGGCCGTGGCGCGCATCATGACCCGGCCCCAGGGGCCGATGCGGTCGAAGTACGCTTCCATCGCCCGGTAACGCGGGTGGTCCACGATCCGGGGCGGGCTGCGGTGGGGGTCGAGCCCCAGGCCGGCCGGTTCCAGACCGGCGGCGGCGAGGGCCTGCCGCAGACACGTGAAGTCGGTGGCGGCGGCGCGGACGCACTCCGGGAGAGAGGCAGCGGGCCGGGTGCTCAGCTCGACCTGACCGCCTGGTTCCCGGGTGAGGGCGCTCCCGCCGGGCAGCCCGCCGGGCCGTTCCAGCGGCGCGAGTGCCGCGTCCAGCCGCCGGGCCGGGACGAAGGCCTGAGGGTCGGCACGGTCACGCACCAGCCATTCCAGTTCGACCCCGGTGCGTTGCGGAGGGCCGGTCTTGAAGCAGATGCCTCCCACGTGCGCTTCAGCTTCCCGCTCTCCCAGTCCCGGTTCCATCGCTCTCCTCGGATGCTGATCGGGGTGCCCGGCAGGGGCGTGCCGGTTCCGCGGGGGAACCTCCTCCCCGAGCGGGGTCCTGACACCGTGCCGTCGGCCTGCCGCACCGCCGCGCTCCCGCCCGTGCGATGCCGGGCAGGAGCGCGGCGGTGCGGCAGAGGGTGTGCGGCCCGGTCAGCGGGTCACGACGTGCCGCTCGTTGGGGACGCAGTGCGTCATGGTCAGACCCGAGACATCGCGGGGCGGGTTCTTGCCGAGGTCAGACAGGCGCCCGCGGTCCTCCTCCGTCAGGTCCTGGGATTCCAGCGGCTTCAGATGGGTGATGTCCTCGGGTCGGATGCCGAGTCCCTCACCGACCCGCAGCCCGAGGTCGTTCTCGGCCAGCAGGAAGTGCCAGACCATGCGTTCCTGGACGGCCCGGTCGCACTGGGCCAACTGGTCGGTGAAGTTCCTCACCAGGTCGTCGCGCTCCCAGTCCTCCATGAGGAGATAGCGCTGCCCGGCCTGCAGGTAGTCGTTGGTGCGCGGGATGCGCTTGCGGGTCAGCCGCCCCTCGATGACAGGGCCCTCCTCGTCCACGGTGGGGTAATGGGCTTCGCGCAGCCCGCCGGTGATCGAGGGCTCGTAGTTGACTTCGGGGTTCTCCCCGGTGACCTCGGCCTGGTAGGCCATCAGGCCGTCGCGCTGGTTGGTGCGCACCGGAGCGTTCTTGGGCTGGTTGACGGGAAGCTGGAGGTAGTTGGGTCCGACCCGGTAGCGCTGGGTGTCGCTGTAGGAGAAAGTGCGGCCCACCAGCATTTTGTCCTCGGAGAAGTCCAGCCCGTCCACGAGTACTCCGGTACCGAAGGCGATCTGCTCGTTCTCGGCGAAGTAGTTGTCCACCGTGCGGTCCAGGACCATGCGGCCGACCGGCTTGGGCGGGAAGTCCTGCTCGGGCCAGGTCTTGGTGTCGTCCAGCGGATCGAAGTCCAGTTCCTGGTGCTCGTGGTCGTCCATCATCTGCACGAGGAGCTCCCACTCCGGGTAGTCCCCGCGCCGGATGGCTCCGTACAGGTCCTTGGTCGCGTGCCCGAGCTCGTCGGCCTGGATGGCGGCTGCGTCCTCCTCGGTCATGGAGCGCACCCCCTGCTTGGGCATCCAGTGGTACTTCACGAGCACGGTGCCGCCTTCGGCATCGACCCACTTGTACGTGTTCACCCCGAAACCCTGCATGTGCCGGAAGTCGGCGGGGATGCCCCGTGGGCTGAAGAGGTTGACGAGCATGTGCATGCTCTCCGGGGTCTGCGACATGAAGTCGAAGATCCGTGCGGGCTTCTGCTCGTGGGAGACGGGGTCGGGCTTGAGTGCGTGGATGACGTCGGGGAACTTGATCGCGTCCCGGATGAAGAACACTCCGAGGTTGTTGCCGACCAGGTCCCAGTTGCCGTCCTCGGTGTAGAACTTCACCGCGAAGCCGCGGGGGTCACGTGCGGCTTCGGAGGAGTCCCGGCCGCCGATGACGGTGGAGAACCGCACCGCGACCTCGGTGCGCTTCCCCCGCTCCTGGAACAGTTTGGCGCGCGTGTACCGGCTGATCGGCTCATCCCCCCACGTGCCGTAGGCCTCGAAGTACCCGTAGCTGGTCACGCCCCGGGCGTGCACCACCCGCTCAGGGATGCGCTCGCGGTCGAAGTGGCTGATCTTCTCGAGGAACTGGTAGTTCTCCAGCGTGGCCGGGCCACGGGCTCCGACGGTCCGCTGGTTCTGGTTGTCGTAGACCGGGTGGCCTTGCCGGTTGGTGAGGATCGGCCGCTCGTCGCCCTGGGCCGGGCCTTTGCCCGATACGTCCGTCATGGTGCTGGCTCCTGTTCGCTCCGCCCGCTTCCGGCCCTCACATGTACCCCTCATACCGGTACGAAACCGCCCTGTCCCGGCCTGGTGTCTCCGGGTGGCGTATTCCCGTGGTCCGACCGGCCGAGCGGTACCACCCGTCCGGTGGAGGCGGAGCGGGACGGGGCGACACACTTCTCCCCGGCGGCCACGGGCCTGCGGGACAGGCGGCCCGTACCGTCCGCTTGCCTCGACGCCTACCGGAGCAACGGAACCTCCGGCGCTGCGGCCGGACAGGGTCAGCCGCGAGCGCGCAGGGCGGCGAGGTAGTCGTTGTAGGCGGCGAGTTCCCGGTCCCCGTCCCGGTCCGCCGTCCGGTCCTTGCGGCGTGCCGTGCGCTGTTCGGACAGGTACCACTGCATGGTCAGGGCGATGAGAACGACGACCGTGGGAATCTCGCTGAACGCCCAGGCGATGCCGCCGGCTGCCGACTGGTCGGCCAGCACGTCGGCTCCCAGCGAGGCGGGCGGGTCGGCGAAGGCACCCACCACCGGTTCTGACGCCATCATCACCGCGATGCCGAAGAAGGCGTGGAACGGCATGGTCGCGAAGAGCTCCATCATGCGCATGAGATGTCCGGGGCGGTGCGGACCCGGGTCCAGTCCCATGATCGGCCAGAAAAAGACCAGCCCGACCGCGAGAAAATGCACCATCATGCCGTTGTGCCCGACGCGGCTTTCCATCAGAAAATCGAAAACCGGTGTGAAGTACAGGCCGTAGAGGCTGGCGATGAAGGCCGGGATGGTGAAGAGCGGGCTGGTGACCACCCGTACATAGCGGCTGTGCAGCAGAGCGACAAGAATCTCCCTCGGCCCCTTGCGGCCCCGGCCCGCGGAGGGGAGTGCGCGGAGCAGCAGCGTCACCGGTGCCCCCAGCAGCAGGAGTATGGGGGAGAGCATGCTGATCACCATGTGCTGCGTCATGTGCACGCTGAACAGCACCATGCCGTAGGCGTTGAGCGCGGTGCACGTGACCAGGAGCACGGACAGCACGCCGAGAACGAACCCGGCGGTGCGTCCCGGTTGCCAGTAATCCCCCCGGCGCCGGAGGCGGACGACTCCCCAGCAGTACAGACCCAGCGCGATCAGGCAGGAAAACAGAAAGAACGGCTCGGCGTCGAATTGCAGGCCGCGCGCCCAGGTGAAGGGCGGAAGCTCCGCCGTCCCACCGTGCCCGTCGTGATCCATTTCGCCTTCTCCGTTTCGCACCGCTGAGCCGCGGATGGGCCGGGACCAGAATAAAGTCGCCCCTGTTGCGGCCCCCGGGCAGGGGTCCGCAACAGGGGCGGGTGCCGCGCCTGTGCGCGGGCGGTGTCAGCCCGGCTGGACGGCCGCCGCCATCCGTTCGGCGCGCAGCGCCTCGTACCAGCGGTCGTCGATCGGCGGCAGCGCGTTGACATCCAGCGCCAGCTTCAGCAGCAGGTCGGCGAGCTGCGGGTTGCGGGCCAGGACCGGGCCGTGCATGTAGGTGCCGAAGACGGTTTCCTGCCAGGCGCCTTCCGTGCCGTCGCCGGTGCCGTTGCCCCGCCCCATCCGCAGGCGGGCGAGCGGCCGCACACCGGGGCCGAGGTGAGTGATGCCCTGGTGGTTCTCGAAGCCGGTCAGCTGCGGAAGCCCCAGCCGCTCGTCGATGTCGGCGATGACGTCACCCACACAACGGTCCTCGGTGCCCCGTGTGCTGGCGACGTCGAGGAGGCCGAGCCCGGGCTCACGCTCACCGAGGTCGTTGATGAACTCGTTGCCGACGATCTGGTAGCCGGCACAGACGGTGAAGATGATGGCGCCATTGCCCGCGGCCCGTTCCAGACCGCCGTCCCTGCGGAGCCGTTCGGTCGCCAGACGCTGCGGGCGGTCCTCGCCCCCACCGATGAGATAAATGTCACCGGAGGTCGGGACCCGCTCGTCGGAGCGCACGTCGACGCGGTCAACGGTGAGGCCGCGCCGGCGGGCACGCCGCTCCACCACGAGCACATTGCCCTGGTCTCCGTAAGTGCTCAGCAGATCGGGGTAGACCCAGACCACGCGGAGGCTGGATTCACTCATGCTTGCCGTCCTTCACGGGAGGTCAATTGCCGACGATGCGGCGCAGGTCCTGGAACGCGGTGTAGTTCGCGATGGCTTCGATGCGTCCGGGCGGCGACTGCTGCAGGGCTTCCTGGAGGGACTCGCAGACCCGGAAGTCCAGCCCGGCGACTTCGAGGCGTACCGCGAGGTCGAGACGCCGGTCGCCGATGACCGCGATGGGGTGCCCGGCGAGACGGGTGTAATCCACATCCCACAGCCACGAGGTGTCGGTGCCGTCCGCCCCCCGGGCGTTGACCGACAGGATCACCGGGGCCGGGGGCGGGTCGATGAGGGAGAACGTCTCCAGCCAGCCGGCCGGGTTCTTCGCCAGCAGCAGCCGGATGTCGCGCTCCTGGTAGGTGACGACGTCGTAGCGGCCGGCGACCGCGGTCACCGCGTACATGCGCTCCAGCGCCACCTGCGGGGAAATCCCGAAGGCCGCCGCGACAGCGGCGGAGACGGTGGCGTTCGCCTTGTTCGCCCTCCCGGGCAGCTGAAGGCTGATGGGCCATGCAGTGCCGTGCGGGTCGAGCACGTCGTCGCCGGCGAGCGCCCAGGTGGGTGTCGGGCGGCCGAAACCGCACTCACCGCATTTCCAGTTGTCGTCCGGACGCTGAAGGACGCCGCCGCAGGCCGGGCACGACCAGGCGTCGTCCTTCCACTCCTGCCCGGCGGCGACCCACACGACATTGGTGCTGGAGGAGGCCGCCCAGACCACCAGCGGGTCGTCGGCGTTGGCGATGACGACGGCGGGAGAGCCCTCGAGCCCTTGACGCCAGTGCTCGGCCAGCATGCGGGTCTCGCCGGCGCGGTCGAGTTGATCGCGCGAGAGGTTGAGCAGCGCGATGACCTTGGGTGAGACGGCCTCGGCGACGCCGGCGAGGTACTTCTCGTCGACTTCGATCACCCCGTACTGGGCACCGGATCCCCGGGAGAGCGCGGACGTGATCCCGGCGGGCATGTTGGCGCCCAGCGCGTTGGAGACGACCTCACCCCCGGCCCGCAGTGCTTCAGCGATCAGGCGGGTGGTCGTCGTCTTGCCGTTGGTGGCGGAGACCAGAACGACATCCAGATGCCCTGCCAGCCTGCCCAGCAGGTCGGGATCGAGCTTCAGGGCGACGCGCCCCCCGATCACCGATCCACTGCCGCGCCCCGCGACTCGTGAGACCGCCGCTGCTGCCCGGCCTGCCGTCACGGCCAGCCTGGCGCGCGGCGACAGCGGCTCCGTGCTCTCTGTCATCGCTTCCGGTCCTCCTTGCCCCTGGGTCGGGGCCAGCCTATCCACGTCCGGAGCCGCAGCCGAACCGCGCCCGGGGCAAGGGGCTTCCGCGAGGCCCGGGGGAGGCTCCTCGCAGCACAACTCAGCCGCTTTTCCCATTAATCACCTGTTTGCCCTCTGACGCCCCTTGCATACTCTTTGTAAGCTTTTCTTACGTAGCGTTGTCCGCTCCATCCCGTCCCTGGAGTACGCATGGTCCTGTCCATCTCCGGCGTGGTCCTTCTCGGCGTCGTCATGTTCCTCTTCTGGCGCAAGGACGGACTGAAGCTGTCCCATGCTGCGGTGTGCGCGCTGTTCGGCTTCTACCTGGCCGGCACCGCACTCGCACCCGGCATCCAGGCAGGGGGAGCCAGTCTCGCGAGCCTGCTGGGCGGTATCGCCCCCTGATGCCCCGGCCCACCGGAGCGAGGAGGATGCGGTGACCCGCCTGTCACCCGCCCTGGCCCGCCTGCCGGGCGCCGGGAGCGCCGTCCCGGCAGCACTCGTGCTGGTGCTGCCGCTCGCCGTTGTCTGCCGCGGGCTGCTACGGCTGGGCAGGGCGGGCCGGGAGGCCTGGTCCCGGGTTCCCCACGAACGGCGCGGGCCGGCCGCCCTGCTTCTGGTGACCGGATCCGCGCTGGTGGGGATGGCGCCCCACGGGGTGCCGCTCGCCGCGCTGGCACTGCTGGCTGCCGCCGCGGTGCGGGGGCGTGAGGCCGCGGCACCCACGCGAGCCGAACGGAAGGCGCAGCTACGGAGGGCCGAGGAGGCCCGGACCCGGCGGCTGCAGACGGTGCATGAGGCGCTGGTGCCGCACTTCTCCCGGCCCGGTGCGCCCACCCTCGACCCGCTCCCCGCCTGCGGCGACGACTGGCAGCGCACCGTCGTGAAGCACGCCTTCACCGCGGACGGCCGGATCGCACGGCTGCGGCTGCACTATCCCGCCCACTTCCCGGACAGTGACGCCGCCGCCCGGGCCGGGGTGCAGGACGTGCTGGCCGCCAAGGCGGGGCGGGACCGGGAGTTCCGATTCCGGTGGGACCAGGAGTGCAACCAGGTCGACATGCGGGCGCTCGCTCCCCTGCCGACGGGCATCTGCGCGCAACGGTTCGTCACCGCGCCCGGCGAAGTACTGCTGGGGTTCACCGACGCGGACTCGGTGGACCGCACCGTGCCGGTGAGGGAGACCGGCACCGGTGCGGTCACCTCGGAGGCCGCGCCGGTCGTCTGGCGGACCGGAGCACGATCCGCACAGCCCCACTTGCTGGTGGTCGGCCGGCCCGGAGCCGGGACGACCTCACTGCTGCGGTCCGTCGTCCTGCAAGGGCTGCAGCACGGAGAGGCCGTACTGATCGACGGTAGCGGAGCGGGTGAGTTCGCCTGCTTCGCCGGCCGGCAGGGGGTGCTGGCCACGGAATCGGCACCGTCCGGGGCTCTGGCGGTGCTGGAGTGGGCGGCGCACGAGACGGAAAGACGGCTGGCGGCCGTCGCCCGGGCCCGTCGGACCGGTGTCACGGGGGCCGGCGCCCGGCCGCTGTGGCTGGTGCTGGACCGGCCCTCCCAGCTGATCCGGCCGGCCGGGAAGGAAAGGCTCGCCGCAGTCCAGGAGTTGCTCGGGGTGGTACTGCGGCTGGGGCGCGCCGGCGGCGTGCGGGTGGTGCTCGCCGAGCACTTCGAAGCGCTGGACACGCTGAGCGGAACCGTGCGTGAGTACGCCCACGCGCGGATCGTCCTGGGCACGGCCCCGGCTCCGCGGCTACGGGCCGTCCTCGGTGAACTGCCGGACAGTACTCCGGCTCCGGAGATGCCGCCGGGCCGCGGGTACTGCCGGCTCGGCCCGGGCCCGGTGCTCCGGCTGCAGGCCCCTGCGACGCCGGATCCCGGGGACGACAGCGCCGATGGGCGGGAGCGGGAGGCCGTCCTCGCCCTGCTTCCCGGACCCGTGCTGCCGCTGGAGAGGCGGACCGCCTCCCGGTCCGGTGCGGACGCTTCAGGGTCCGGGGCGACGGATCAGGTGATGTAGCCGCGCGGGATGTCCGCGCGTGCGGCCGTGCCCGCCCCGACGGCACGGGTGGCTGCGGCGAGCCGCCGGACCGCCTCGTCGGCGACCGGTCCCGCAACGGTGAACGGGAGCCGTACGTAGCCTTCGAAGGCGCCGTCCACCCCGAACCGCGGGCCGGACGGTACACGGACACCGAGCCCCTCCCCCCGCTCCGCGATCCGCGATCCGGAGAGCCCACCGGTGCGTGCCCAGAGGGTGAGCCCGCCACGGGGAACGGCGAACTCCCAATCGGGCAAGTGCTCCCGGAGCGCCCCTGCGAGTGCGTCCCGGTTGCCCCGCACCTGCTCGCGCCGCAGGGCGACGGCCTCCTCCCACCCCCCGCCCGTCATGAGCCAGGCGACGGCCAGCTGTTCCAGGACCGGGCTGCCGAGGTCGGCGTAGGCGCGGGCGGCGGTGAGCCGGCGGATCACGTCGGGAGCCGCCCGGACCCAGCCGATGCGCATGCCGGCCCAGAAGACCTTGCTGGCGGAGCCCACCGTGACCACGGTGGCCCCCCCGGGGTCGAAGGACGCCACCGGGCTGGGCACCGGCTCCCCGGGCCTGCGGTCGAGGAAGAGGTCGGACATCGTCTCGTCGACCACGAGCACGGTGCCGGCGGCCCGGGCTGCGGTCACCAGGGCGCGGCGCTGGCCGTCCGTGGCCAGGGCGCCGGTGGGGTTGTGGAAGTCCGCGACGACGTAGGCCATCCGGGGGGCGGTGTCACGCAGTACCTGGCGCCAGGCCGGCAGGTCCCAGCCGCCCAGCCCTTCGGACATCGCGACGGGCACCAGCCTGGCCCCCGCCTCGCGCAGCAGCTGCAGGACGTTCGCGTAGGAGGGGTGCTCCACGGCGACACGTTCGCCGTGCGGGGCGAAGAGCCGGCTGATGGCCGCGACGGCCCCCATCGCTCCGGTGGTGATCATGATCTGTTCGGGCATGGTGGCCATACCCCGGGCGGTGTAACGGTCGGCGAGCGCCTGGCGGAGTGCCGGCAGACCGGCGGGGAAGTCGCCGTGCGTGTGGGCGGAAGGCGCCAGGTCGTCCAGCGCCGCCCGGAAGGCGCGGGTGAGCAGCGGCTCCGGGGCGGGCAGTGCGGCGTAACCGAGATCGATCATGGTGCCTGCGGCGTCGGGCGGCAGCGGGTCCAGACCGCGCGTGGGGAGGGGCCGCCCGGCAGGGGCCGCCGTCCAGCTGCCGGATCCCCGGCGGGACTGCAGGAAACCGTCGGCGCGCAGAGCCTCGAATGCGGCGGACACGGTGGTCCGGCTGACCGACAGGGCGGTGGCCAGCTCCCGTTCGGCGGGAAGCCTGGCCGCGACGGGAAGGCGACCCTCCATGACGAGCAGCCGGACACCGTCGGCGAGCGCCCGATAGGCGGGGCCCCGGGGGCCGCCGGCCCTGTACTGGGAACCGAGCAGCCGGGCGAGCTGAGCCGCTCCCACCGTCGACGTCCACTGACTCATCTTCTGGGTCCACCTGCTCAGGATTGGCCATGGCCGGTCCCACCAAGCATGCCACAGGGTGCGACAGTGCAGTCCACTTCTGGAACGGGGGGTACGCGGTGATGCGGGTTCTGCGAGTTCTGCGGGAAAGACGGGGGCGGGACGGCGGGGCGCGGCTGCCGCGGCGCCTTGTGCAGCTCTGCGCCGGGCTGGTGCTGTACGGCGTGAGCACGGCCATGATGGTGCGCGCCGGCCTCGGCCTCGGCCCGTGGGACGTCCTCCACCAGGGCATCTCCGAGCACACCGGGCTGGCGATCGGCACGGTGACCATCATGGTGGGGGCGCTGGTGCTGCTGGCCTGGATCCCCCTGCGGCAGCGACCCGGGCTGGGCACGGTGTCGAACGTGGTGGTCATCGGCCTGGCCATGGACGCCGCCCTGGCAGTCCTGCCCGACGTCCGGCAGCCGGTGGCACAGACCGCCCTGCTGGTCTGCGCGGTGGTACTCAACGGCGCCGCGACGGGCATGTACATTTCAGCCCGGTTCGGTCCCGGCCCCCGGGACGGGCTGATGACGGGCCTGCACCGGGTCACCGGCCGGTCCGTGCGGGTGGTGCGCACGGTGATCGAGCTGACGGTGCTCGCGGCAGGCTTTCTGCTGGGCGGAACGGCCGGCCTGGGCACGGTGCTCTACGCACTGACCATCGGGCCCCTGGCGCAGGTCTTCCTGCGGGTGTTCGAGGTACCCGGTGCCTCCCCCGGCCCGGTGCCACCCGGCCTTCCGGTCCGCGCCGACGCCCCTGCCGGGCGGGGCGCCGGCGGTGCCGCGGCGGGCGGGATTTAGAACAAGTGGCTCCGGACCGGTAGGGTACCCCTTCGACCTCATCGGATGAACCGCTACCGCACGCCACCCCTGTGCGGATGCTGGGTGACATCTCATGTCGGATGTGACAAACCGGGCACCGATGGGTACGGACAAGGGGGCGGCTACGACAGGCGAGGCAAGTCCCGGCTACGGGAATCTTCGCCGCCGGCCGGACGTTGACCGGATGATGACGACAGCGACACCTGTCCTGTGGGCTACCAGCCCGGGAGGCACGATTCATGAGTGAGCGAGCTCTGCGTGGCACGCGACTCGTGGTGACCAGCTACGAGACGGACCGCGGTATCGACCTGGCACCCCGCCAGGCGGTCGAGTATGCATGCCAACGGGGGCATCGGTTCGAGATGCCTTTCTCGGTCGAGGCCGAGATCCCGCCGGAGTGGGAGTGCAAGGTGTGCGGCTCCCAGGCACTGCTGGTGGACGGCGACGGCCCTGAGGAGAAGAAGGGCAAGCCCGCGCGCACGCACTGGGACATGCTCATGGAGCGCCGCACACGTGAGGAGCTCGAGGAGGTGCTGGCCGAGCGGCTGGCAGTCCTGCGTTCCGGCGCCATGAACATCGCAGTGCACCCGCGCGACAGTCGCAAGAAATCCGCCTGAGCACATCC
>NZ_JAQKPV010000025.1 GCF_028200735.1 Streptomyces sp. ACA25 | reverse complement strand
GTTCGACTTCAGCGAGCCGAGCCTCAGCGGCTCCTCGCGGTCCTGCCCGTAGGCGGCCAGCAGTGCCTGCGCCTCGATCGGGTCACCCAGCTTCGTTCCCGTGCCGTGCGCCTCCACCACATCGACGCCGGACGGTCTGACGTCCGCCGCCGCCAGCGCCGCGCTGATCACCCGCTGCTGCGAAGGGCCGTTCGGCGCCGTCAGGCCGTTGGACGCGCCGTCCTGGTTCACCGCCGACCCGCGCACCACCGCCAGCACCTCATGCCCGCGGGCCACCGCGTCGGAGAGCCGCTCGACGACGACGAGCCCGATGCCCTCGGACCA
This sequence comes from Streptomyces sp. ACA25, assembly GCF_028200735.1. Classification (GTDB taxonomy): domain Bacteria; phylum Actinomycetota; class Actinomycetes; order Streptomycetales; family Streptomycetaceae; genus Streptomyces. Next base: position 22,459 of record NZ_JAQKPV010000025.1, on the reverse strand, counting down.
GCCGGTGCCGTCCGCGCCCGCCGAGAACGACTTGCACCGCCCGTCGGACGCCAGCCCTCGCTGCCTGCTGAAGTCGACAAACACCGCCGGGGTGGACAGCACGGTGACGCCGCCCGCCAGCGCCAGGTCGCACTCACCGTTGCGCAGCGCCTGCGCCGCCAGGTGCAGGGCCACCAGCGAGGACGAGCAGGCCGTGTCCACCGTCATGGCGGGACCCTCCAGCCCGAAGGTGTAGGACACCCGCCCCGCCAGCACGCTGCCGGAGGTTCCGGTACCGAGATAGCCCTCCACCCCGTCGGGGAGCACGGTCATGGTGGCGGCGTAATCGTGGTACATCAGCCCGGCGAAGACGCCGGTGCGGGACCCGCGGAGCGACGTAGGGTCCAGGCCCGCGCGTTCGAACGCCTCCCACGAGGCCTCCAGCATCATCCGCTGCTGGGGGTCCATCGCCAGTGCCTCACGCGGTGAGATGCCGAAGAGCCCCGGGTCGAACCGGTCGGCGTCATGGACGAAGCCGCCTTCGAGCACGTAGGACTTGCCCGTCGAATCGGGGTCGGGGTCGTAGAGGGCCTCGGTGTCCCAGCCGCGGTTGCCCGGGAAGGGAGTGATCGCATCGGTGCCCGACATGACGAGCCGCCACAGATCCTCCGGGCTGTTCACGTTGCCGGGCAACCGGCAGGACATGCCGACGATGGCGATCGGCTCGTCGGTACCGACAGCACGGGCGGCCGCTACGGGGGCGGCAGTGTCCTCGCCGGCCAGCCGGGGCAGCAGGTGGGTCACGACGTCGCGCGGCGACGGGTGATCGAAGATCAGTGTGGCGGGCAGACGCAGCCCGGTGACCGCGCCGAGCCGGTTGCGCAGTTCCACGGCGGTCAGCGAGTCGAAGCCGAGGTCCTTGAACGGCCGGTGCTCCTCGACCAGGTCGACCGCCCGGTGACCGAGCACGGCTGCGATTTCGGCCCGGACCAGAGAGGTGAGCGCGGCAACGCGCTCGTCCTCACCCAGCGCGGCGAGGCGGGCGCCCAGCGGGGAAGCGGCCGCCTCTTCGGGGAGCGCGGCCCGGGCCTTCCCACTTCCCGGACGGCGCGTGACCAGTCCGCGCAGCAGCGGGGGCACCACCGTGGCGGGGTCGCGCTCAAGCAGCTCCCGCAGCTTCGGAAGTTCCAGCCGCAGCGCCACCAGATGCGCGGCCTCGCCCGTGCACGCGGCATCGAGGATCGCCAGCGCCTCGGGGGTGACCAGCGCCGCACCCGTACGGGTGAGCCTGGCCCGCTCCGACTCGCCCAGCCCTTCGGTGATGCCGCTGGCCTGGGCCCACAGCCCCCAGCCGACGGAGACGGCACCGGGCCGGCGGTGGGCCACGGCGTCCAGGACCGCGTTCGCGGCCGCGTAGTTCGCCTGGCCCGCCGAGCCGAAGGTCGCCGACGCCGAGGAGAACAGCACGAACAGTCCGACCTCGCCGACCAGGGCGTCCAGGTGCAGCGCCGAGGCCGCCTTGGCGTCGAGCACGGTGTCGAGCCGGTCCGGGGTGAGCGCGGTGACCACGCCGTCGTCGACGAGCCCGGCGGCGTGCACGACGCCGGCGAGCGGCCGGCCGGCGGGAACGGCATCGAGCACCGCGGCCAGCGCCTCCCGGTCGGCCACGTCGCAGGCGACGGCCTCCGCCGAGGCTCCGAGTGCGGCCAGTTCGGCGATCAGTTCCCGGGCGCCGGGCGCGGCCGGGCCTCGTCTGCTCACCAGCAGCAGGTGACGGACACCGTGGCCGGTCACCAGATGGCGGGCCACGAGGCCTCCGAGCACACCGGTTCCGCCGGTGATCAGCACGGTGCCGGTGGCGAGCTGCGGGGGTGCTGCAGCCGCCGGGAGAGCGCGGGCGAGCCGCGGCGCGAACACCCGGCCTCCCCGCAGGGCGAGTTGCGGCTCGTCGGAGTTCAGGGCTGCCGTGGGAACAGCGGAGAGCGCGGCTTCGGTGTCCGGCTCGGCGGCCGGGTCCAGGTCGAGGAGGACGAACCGCCCCGGGTGCTCGGTCTGCGCGGAGCGGACCAGGCCCCATACCGCGGCAGCAGCCGGGTCCACCGTCGTGCCCCCGGCGGGCACGGCGGCACGGGTGAGCACGACGAGCCGGGAGCCGGCGAAGCGCTCCTGGTCGAGCCACGCCTGTACCCAGCCGAGGGCGTGGTGGGCCGCGGCACGGACCGCGGACGGCTCGTCGGAGTCCGTCGGCCCCGGGGCGGGGCGGACCGCGACAAGAGCGGGAGGTTCGGCCGCTTCGGCCAGGCCGGCCAGTTCGGTGGGCTCCCTGACGACCGTTCGGGCCACCGCCTCTCCCGTGACGGGCAGGGCGGCCCAGTCCACGCGGAACAGTGCGTCGGAAGGCACGGAGCGGTCAGCGGGCGTGACCGGGCGCAGCACCAGCGACGCGACGGACGCGACGGGCCGTCCCGCCGGATCGGCGAGCGTCACCGACACCGCGTCCGGACCCGCAGGTGCCAGGCGTACCCGGAGGGCGGTGGCGCCCGAGGCGTGCAGCGTGACTCCGGACCAGCTGAACGGCAGCCGGACCGCGGCTTCACCGCCGAGGAGATCGCCGAGGGCCACCCCGTGCAGCGCCGCGTCGAACAGTGCCGGGTGGAGACCGAACCCGGTGGCGTCCGGCCGGCCCGCCCCCGCCGGGTTGTCGGGGAGCGCGACCTCGGCGAACACCTCGCCTTCCGCGCCGTGCCAGGCGGCGCGCAGGCCCTGGAACAACGGTCCGTAGCGGAGGCCCGCGGCTGCCGCAGCGCCGTAGAAGTCATCGACCGCGACCTCCGTGGAGCCGGATGGCGGCCACGAGGTGGACGGTTCGTCCACGGCCTGGCCGGCCGCCCGCAGGATGCCTGCGGCATGCCGGGTCCACGTGCCGTCCGCGTCCCCGTCCCGGGCGTCCTCGAGCCGCGAGTACACAGCGATCGGACGGCTTCCGTCGGCCAGGGGGGCGCTCACCTCCAGTTGCACCCGCACCCCGCTGCGCTCGGGCAGCACCAGCGGGGTCTCCAGAGTGAGCTCCTCCAGGGCGCCGCAGCCGACCTGGTCGCCCGCGTGCAGCGCCAGCTCGACGAAGGCCGTACCCGGGACGAGCACCACGCCGCCCACCTCGTGGTCCGCAAGCCAGGCGTGGGTGGCGGAGGAGAGCCTGCCGGTGAGCACCAGCCCGTCTCCCCCGACGAGGGTGACGGCCGCGCCCAGCATCGGGTGCTCGGCACCGCGCAGCCCGGCGGAGGTGACGTCGGCGGAACCGGCGGGGGCGGGCCAGTACCGTTCCCGCTGGAAGGCGTAGGTGGGCAGGTCGAGCCGCTGCGGGCACCACGGCGCGAAAACGGCTGCCCAGTCCGGGTCGAGTCCGGTGACGTGCAGCTGGGCCACGGCCCGCAGCAAGGTCTCCACCTGGTCGCGGTCCGCGCGCTGCACGGGTACGGCGAGGGCGGTTTCGGCGACCAGAGCGGAGAGCACGCCCTCGGGACCGAGCTCGACGTGCCGGGTGACGCCACGGCGCTGCAGCTCCGCCGCCGCGTCGGCGAACCGCACCGTCGCGCGTACCTGCCGGACCCAGTGTTCCGGGGTCGCGAGGTCGCTGTCGGGGGCCACCGTGGAGACCACCGGGATCACCGGTGGCCGGTGCGTGAGGGACGCGGTGAGGGTGGCGAACTCGGCGAGCATCGGCTCCATGAGGTGCGAATGGAACGCGTGCGACACGGTGAGCCGCTTGACCTTCCGGCCTTCGGCCCGCAGCCGCTCCTCCAGGCCGGCGATCACCTCCTCCGGTCCGGAGACCGTGAGCGAGGTGGGGCTGTTGACGGCCGCCAGGTCCGCCCCGTCGGGAAGCTCCAGTTCTTCCTCGGCCGCCTCCACCGCCAGCATCGCGCCGCCCTCGGGCAGCGCCTGCATGAGACGGCCACGCGCCGACACCAGGGCACAGGCGTCATCCAGCGACAGAATGCCCGCCACATGCGCGGCAGCCACCTCGCCCACCGAGTGCCCGACCACCGCGTCCGGAATCACACCCCACGACTCGAGCAGGCGGAACAACGCCACCTCGAACGCGAACAGGCCCGCCTGCGCGAACTCGGTGCGGTGCAACGCCTCCTCGTCACCGAACACCACCTCGCGCAGCGGCCGGCCGGAATCCGCGTCGAGGCGCCGGCAGGCCGCGTCGAATGCCTCGGCGAACACAGGGTAGGTCCGGTGGAGCTCCCGGCCCATGCCCGCGTACTGGGCACCCTGGCCGGTGAACAGAAAGGCCGTCAGGCCGGGCCGCGTCGAACCGAGCAGCACGTGCGGCCCGGCACCGCCGGCCTCGACCGCGTCCAGGCCGGCCAGTGCGTCCGCCCGGTCGGCGGCGAGGACCACGGCACGCTGTTCGTGGGACTGCCGGGTCGTGGCGAGGGAGAACCCGAGGTCCACCAGGTTCGCCGGGGCGGTCTCGGCTCCGAGGAACGTCCGCAGGCGGTCCGCCTGCGCGCTCAGGGCCGGGGCGGACCGGCCGGACACGGGCAGCGGGACCAGCGCGGGCGTGAGCGCGCGTGGGGCGGGCGCCTCCTCCTGTTCGGAGGGGGGTGCTTCCTCGAGGATGACGTGAGCGTTGGTACCGCTGATGCCGAACGAGGACACCGCGGCGCGCCGGGGCTGCTCGCCACGCTCCCAGGACCTTTCCCTGGTGAGCAGCTCGATCCGGCCCGACGCCCAGTCGACGTGCGGGGTCGGCTCGTCGGCGTGCAGCGTCCTGGGCAGCACGTCGTGGCGCATCGAGAGCACCATCTTGATGACGCCCGCGACGCCGGAAGCGGACTGGGTGTGACCGATGTTCGACTTCAGTGAGCCGAGCCACAGCGGCCGGTCCCGGTTCCGGCTGTAGGTGGCCAGCAGGGCTTGCGCCTCGATCGGATCGCCGAGAGAGGTTCCGGTGCCGTGTGCCTCGATGACATCGATCTGATCGGGCGACAGACGCGCCGCCGCCAGCGCGGCCCGGATGACCCGCTGCTGGGACGGTCCGCTGGGGGCGGTGAGACCGTTGGAGGCACCGTCCTGGTTGACGGCGCTGCCCCGCATGACGGCGAGGACGGGGTGCCCCTCCCGGCGGGCGTCGGACAGCCGCTCCACCAGGATCATGACGGCGCCTTCGGCCATGCCCATGCCGTCGGCGTCCGCGGAGAACGCTTTGCACCGCCCGTCGGAGGCCAGTCCGCGCTGGCGGTTGAATTCGTGGAACCCGACGGGGTGCGGCATCACGGTGACGCCGCCGACGAAGGCCATCGAGCAGTCACCGTTGTGGATGGCCTGTGCGGCCAGGTGCAGTGCGGTCAGCGAGGAGGAGCACGCCGTGTCGACGCTGACCGCAGGGCCCTCCAGTCCGAGGGTGTACGCGAGACGACCGGACACCACGGAGGTGGCACCACCGGTCAGCTGGTACCCCTCGGAGCCCGCCATGCCCTGCTGCATGCCGGCGCCGTAACCCTGCCCGTTGGTGCCGATGAACGCCCCGGTCCGGGAGCCGCGCAGAGTCCTGGGGTGGATACCCGCCCGCTCCATCGCCTCCCACGCCGTCTCCAGGATCAGCCGCTGCTGCGGATCCATGGCCAGCGCCTCGCGCGGGTTGATGCCGAAGAAGGCGGGGTCGAACAGGCCGGCCTCGTGCAGGAAGCCGCCCTGCGCCGCATCGAGGGACTCTCCACCGTCCGGGCCGGCCAGTCCTCCGTCACTCCAGCCGCGGTCGGCGGGAAACGGGGTGATCGCGTCTCCGCCGTCGAGGAGCAGCCGCCAGAGGTCCTCGGGTGAGCGGATACCGCCCGGCAGCGTGCAGGCCATCGCCACGATGGCCATCGGTTCCTGCTCGGCGGACTCGGCCTCGCGCAGCTGTCGGCGGGTGTCGTGCAGTTCGGCGATCACCCGGCCCAGGTAGTCGCGGAGCTTTCGCTCGGTCGGGCTCTTGCTCACTTCGGCGGTCATGATGTTCTCCGACGGGTCCACGCGGCAGTCACTTCAGTCCCAGATCCCTGTCCACCAGGTCGAACAGTTCGTCGTCCGTGGCGGATTCGAGGCGGTCGGCCAGGTGGTCCTTCCCTGCTGTGCGGTCCGGGTCCCGCCGGCCGGCGAGCAGCGATTCCAGCCTCATGACGATCCGGACCCGATCGAGGTCGTCGTCGGCACGCCGGGCGAGCGCGGCCTCGAGGCGGTCCAGTTCATCCATCGACGGGAGAGCGTCGGTGGCGTCCTCGGGCAGCAGCACCGACAGCAGGTGCCCGGCCAGCACCACGGGTGTGGGCTGGTCGAACACGAGCGTGGCCGGCAGCGTCAGCCCGGTCGCTGCGGCGAGCCGGTTGCGCAGGGACACCGCGGCGAGCGAGTCGAACCCGACGTCGCGGAACGCCCGGTCCGCTTCGACGTCCTCCGGACCGGCGTGCCCGAGGACCACAGCGGCGTGCGTGCGGATCAGGTCCAGCACGGCTCGCTCGCGTTCCCCGGTCGCCAGGCCCCGGAGAACGGCGGGGAAGCCGTCCTCAGCAGTGGCCTCCTCGGGCTCCTCGAGGGTGTTCCCGGCCGGCCGCAGGGCGCGCACTTCGGGCAGCTCGGCGAGAAGCGGGCTCGGACGCAAGGAGGTGAAGGCGGGAACGAAGCGCTCCCAGTCGACCTCGGCCGCGGCGATGAACGTGTCCCGGTGGTCGAGCGCCTGACGCAGAGCGATCATCGCGGGCCGGGGGGAGATCAGCGGGACGCCGCGGCGCAGCATCGGCTCCACCGCCGCCAGCTCGACCATGCCTCCGCCGTCCCACGGCCCCCAGGCCACCGAGGTCACCGGTGCGCCGTCACGGCCGCGGTTCTCGGCCAGCGCGTCGAGGTAGGCGTTGCCCGCGGCGTAACCGCCGTGCCTGCCGACTCCCCACACGGCGGAAATGGACGAGAAGTAGACCACCGCGTCGAGCCCGGCGGGGTCGAGCAGTTCGTCGAGGTGGCGGGCTCCCGCGACCTTGCCGCCGATCAGCCTCGCCAGGTCGGCGACACCGGTATCGGCCAGCGGGGCAAGGGTGCCCATGCCCGCGGTGTGCATGACCGCGCGGAGGGTTGTTCCGTCCTTCGTGAGACCGTCGATCAGCCGGACGACGTCCTCACGGTCCTCCAGGTCGCAGGAGACCACCGTTACCCGGCTGCCCAGGGCGGTCAGTTCCTCGGCCAGTTCCTGCGCCCCGGGCGCCGCGGGCCCGCTTCTGCTGGTGAGCACCAGGTGCTCGGCACCCTCGGCCGCAAGCCAGCGGGACACATGCCCCCCGATGGTGCCGGTACCGCCGGTGACCAGGACCGCACCCGCGGGCCGCCAGCCTTCTCCGGCCGGCGGACCCACATCCCGGGCGCCGGCATGCCGCAGCCGGCGCCCGAACACTCCGCCGGCGCGGACCGCCACCTGGTCCTCGCCGTCGGTGCGCGCCAGTACGCCCGCGAGACGGGCGGGCAGGTTCGGGTCGTCACCGCCGCCGTCGGCCGGCAGGTCGATCAGCCCGCCCCAGTGCCTGGGGTGTTCCAGAGCCGCGACCCGGCCCAGGCCCCAGACCTGAGCCTGCTCCGGACGGGCGGGCACCTCCGCTTCGCCGGCTCCGACGGCACCCGAGGTGAGGTTCCACAACGGGCCGAGGTCAAGTTCGGTCACGGCGTGCAGCAGCGACAGCGTGCCGGCCAGCCCTGCGGTGAGAACAGGATGGGCCGGGTGCGGCAGGTCGTCCAGGGACAGCAGCGACAGGATGCCTCCGAGCCGTTCACCCGGCTGCGCGTGGTCCCGGAGCAGGTCGGCCAGGTCGGCGCCGCAGGTGTCGCCCGGGTCGATGACGAGTACGTCGACCTCGGCGTGCCGCTCGGCGAGCACGGACCGGCACATGGCGGCCACCGTTCCCTCGGCGAGCGAGGAAGGCAGCACCAGCAGCCACCGTCCCGGCAGCGTCGCCGCAGGCCGAGCCGCCAGCTCCGACCAGGCGACCTGGTAGCGCCAGGCGTCGACGGCCTCCTGTTCACGGGCCTCGCGGTGCCAGGACGACAGGCCGGGGAGCAGCGGTTCCAGGGCTGCCGGGGCGATGTCGGTGACCCCTCCCAGCGCCTCGGCATCCTGCTCGTCGACCGCCGCCCAGAACCGGGACTCGGTCGGCGAGGCGGAGACGGCGGGCTCCGCGTGCCCGGCCCGCGCGGGCTTCGGCCAGTACCTCTCGCGCTGGAAGGCGTAGGTGGGCAGATCGGCGAGGTGGGCGTCGGGCAGGGCAGCCAGGGCGGGCCGCCAGTCGACCGGTGCGCCGCGCACGTACGCCTCGGCCAGGCTTGTCAGCAGTCGTTCGCGACCGCCCTCGTCACGGCGCAGGGTGCCGACCGCGTGCACGGGACGGCCCTCCTCCGTGGCGGTCTCCTCGACCGCCGCGGTGAGCACCGGATGCGGGCTGATCTCGATCAGCATGGTGTGGCCGTCACGGAGCAGCGCGGCGGTGGCCCGGTCGAACCTGACGGTCTCCCGCAGATTCGTGTACCAGTAGCCTGCGTCGGCGCCCGCGGTGTCGAGCACCCCGCCGGTGACCGCTGAGTAGAACGGCACCTCGGCGGTGCGGGGGGTGACGCCTGCCTCGTTCAGTGCGGCCGGGACCGTGTCACGGATCGCCTCCATCTGCGCGGAGTGCGAGGCGTAGTCGACGGGGAGCCTCCGGACGCGGACCTCCTCGGCGGCGAGTTCGGCCATCAGGCCGTCCAGCGCCGCGGCTTCCCCGGAGACGACCACCGATGCGGGTCCGTTGACCGCCGCCACCGAGATCTCCTGGTACGGGCCCGCCGCCAGCCGCTCCTCGACCCGGGCGAGCGGCAGCGCGACCGACACCATGCCGCCGCGTCCCGCCACCTCGGTCAGCGCCCTGGCGCGCAGCGCCACCACGGCCGCGCCGTCGGCGAGGGTCAGCGCACCGGCGACGCACGCGGCGGCGATCTCACCCTGGCTGTGGCCGACGACGGCCGAGGGCGTCACGCCGTGGGAGCGCCACACTTCGGCCAGCGCCACCATCACCGCCCACAGCAGCGGCTGTACGACGTCCACCCGTTCGAGGGAAGGCGCGCCGTGCCTCTCCCGCAGCACGTCCTCGGGCACGAAGTCGACGTGCGGCGCGAGTGCGTGCGCGCACTCGTCGAAACGGGTCCGGAAGGCCGCGGTGGTGTCGAGCAGCTCCACCGCCATGCCCGCCCACTGGGCGCCCTGACCTGGAAACACGAAGGCCACTTTCGGAGCGCTGTCCCGCCCGGTGACGACGGCGCTGTGCGGTGCGCCACCGGCCAGGGAGCCGAGCGCACCGAGCAGGCGGTCCCGGTCGGCGCCGACAACAACGGCGCGGTGCTCGAACGTGGCGCGGGCGGTGGTCAGCGTGAGCGCGGCATCCGCGAGCCCGGTCACCGAGCCGGTGTCCAGGTGGGAGCGCAGGGTTTCCGCCTGGGCCCGCAGGGCCTTCTCACCGCGGGCCGACAGCACGAGGGGGACCGCGACGTCAGGGTCGGGGGTCGGTTCGGCGGCGGGTCCCGCGTCGTCCGGGTCGGGGGCCTCCAGGATGACGTGCGTGTTGGTGCCGCTGGCGCCGAAGGAGGACACGCCCGCACGGCGTGGTCTGCCGGTCTCGGGCCAGGGGCGGGCCTCGGTGAGGAGGGCGACGTGACCTGCGGCCCAGTCGGCCTTGGTGGTCGGTTTGTCGATGTGCAGGGTCTTGGGGAGTATCCCGTGCCGCATCGCCAGCACCATCTTGATCACCCCGGCCATGCCGGACGCCGCCTGGGTGTGGCTGATGTTGGATTTCACCGAGCCCGTCCACAACGGCTCGTCGCGGTCCTGACCGTAGGTGGCCAGCAGGGCTTCCGCCTCGATCGGGTCACCCAGGGTCGTGCCGGTGCCGTGCGCCTCCACGGCGTCCACCTCCGAGGTGGTGCATCCCGCGTCGGCGAGCGCGGCGCGGATCACTCGCTGCTGCGCGTGACCGCTGGGCGCGGTGAGTCCGTTGGACGCGCCGTCCTGGTTGACGGCGCTGCCGCTCAGTACCGCGAGGACACGGTGTCCGTTGCGCCGCGCGTCGGAGAGGCGTTCCAGCAGCAGGACGCCCACGCCCTCTCCCCAGCCGGTGCCGTCGGCGCTGTCGGCGAACGCCTTGCAGCGGCCGTCGGCCGCCAGGCCGCTGAGCCGGCTGAACTCGACGAACGGGCCGGGTGTCGACATCACCGACACGCCGCCGGCCAGGGCCAGTGAGCACTCGCCGCCGCGCAGTGCCTTGACGGCGAGGTGGGTGGCGACCAGCGCTGAGGAGCACGCGGTGTCGACAGTGACCGCCGGGCCCTCCAGGCCGAAGGTGTAGGAGATGCGGCCGGACAGAACGCTTGCGGTGGCTCCGGCCGTCAGGTGCCCCTCCACGCTCTCGTCCGAGCCGAGCAGTACGTAGCCGTAGTCCTGGCCGTTGCTGCCGACGAAGACGCCGGTGTCGCTGCCACGCAGGGAAGCCGGGATCACGCCCGCGCGTTCCATGGCCTCCCACGAGGTCTCCAGCAGCAGCCGCTGCTGCGGATCGGTCGCCGTGGCCTCTCGGGGCGGGATGTTGAACATCGCCGCGTCGAAGTGGGCGGCGTCGTGGAGGAAGCCGCCGCGGCGCACCGAGGAGGTCCCGCTGTCGGCCTCGTCGAACAGCGTGTCGAGGTTCCAGTCCCGGTCGGTGGGGAAGGCCGAGACGGCGTCGCCGCCTTCGGCCAGCAGCCGCCACAGGTCCTCCGGAGTGCGGACGCCCCCGGGGAAGCGGCAGCCGATACCGATGATCGCGATGGGCTCGTCGGGGGTGGCCGCCGACGCGGCCGGACGCTCCCCGGTCTGCGGGCCGGGCACGGAGGCGGAGGGAGCCAGTTGGGCAGCGAGGTGGTCACCCAGTGCGGCGGGCCTGGGGTGGTCGAACAGCAGGCCGACCGGCAGGTCGAGGCCGGTGCGGAGGGCCAGCCTGTCGCGCAGCTCGACCGCGGTGAGCGAGTCGACACCGAGGTCGCGGAACGCCGTCCGCACGCCGATCGCCTCCGCGGAGGCATGGCCGAGCGCCGCGGCGGTCTCCTCGCGCACCAGGTCGACCAGCGGACCGGGACGATCGTCCGCCGGCAGGGCCGCAAGCCTGCGGATCCAGTCGGCGCGGAGCGTCTCCGGGACCGCGGCACGGGTGGTCCCGGCCGGGTCGGCGGCCTCCGTCAGTTCGTCGAACAGCCGGCTGTCCCGGGCGAACCGGTAGGCGGGGGCGAACCGCCCCCAGTCGACGTCGGCGACCACCGAGACGGTCTCGTTCTGGTCGAGGGCAGCGGCCAGCGCCGTCGTCGCGAGACCGGGCGCCATGGCGGTGAGACCGCGACGGGACAGGTGGTCACGGACACCGGGGAGCTGAGCCATGCCCGCTCCGTCCCACGGGCCCCAGGCCACGGAGGTGGCGGGCAGGCCCTGGCCGCGACGGCGTTCCGCCAGCGCGTCGAGGTAGGCGTTGGCAGCGGCGTAGGCGGCCTGGCCCGCGCTGCCCCATACGCCGGCGATCGAGGAGAAGAGGATGAAGCGGTCGACGTGCCCGGCTTCGGAGAGCAAGGCGTCGAGCACGGCTGCGCCGCGGACCTTCGCGTCCAGGACGTCGGCGAACTCGGAGAGGTCGGTCCCGGCCAGCGCCGCCGTGTCCGTCACGCCCGCGGCGTGGACCACGGAGCGTACGGCGTGCTCGGCAAGGAGCGCCGCCATCGCCGCGCGGTCGGTGACGTCGCCGGCAACCACGGTGACCCGGGTGACGGGGGCCAGCTCAGCCACCAAGGCGGCTGTGCCGGGCGCGTCGGCTCCCCGTCTGCCGACCAGAACCAGGTGCCCGGCCCCGCGGCGGGACAGCCAGCGCGCGACCTCCGCACCGAGCGCTCCGGTGCCACCGGTGATGAGCACGGTGCCCTCCGGCCGCCAGGTCCCGCCGGGCGCAGCCGGCGTGGCGCGGACGATGCGCCGGACGAAGGCACCGGATTCCCGGACAGCGACCTGGTCCTCTCCCGCGCTGCCGGTCAGCACCGCGGCCAGAACCGCGGCTGAGCGGTCGTCGAGGCGGTCCGGGACATCGACCATGCCGCCCCAGCGGGCCGGCGCCTCCAGCGCGGCGACCCGGCCCATCCCCCACAGCTGGGCCTGTTCGGGGCGGGTCACCCGGTCGGTGCCTCCTGCCGCGACGGCACCGTTCGTGATCGTCCACAGGGGCGCGTCGACCTCAGCGTCGTCGACGGCCTGGGTCAGGAGAAGAGTGGCGGCCATGCCTGTGGACAGCACCGGATGCCCGGAGTCGGGGGTGTCGTCGAGGCCGAGGAGCGACACCACCCCGGCGATCGGGCGGATCTCGTCGGCAATGTCTCCGAGCAGTTCGGCAAGCGTCCAGCGCCCGGTCTCCGTGGGCGCGACGGTCACCTCCCGTACGTGGGCTCCGCTCTCGCGCAGAGCCCGCAGCGTGGCGCTGACGAGCGGGTCCTCGGCGCGGGCGGCAGGCAGCACGGCGAGCCAGGTGCCCGGCTCTGTCGCGGGCGTGAGGCCGGACAGGGGCCGCCAGGCGGTGCGGTACCGCCAGGAGTCGACGAGGTTCTCGTCGCGGCGGTCCCGCCGCCACTGGGCGATCGCGGGCAGCACAGGGTCGATCAGGCCGGGGTCCGGCAGACCCAGGGTGTCCGCGAGCGTGTCGGCGTCGGCGTGTTCGACGGCCTCCCAGAACCGGGCCTCGGCGGGGTCTGCGAGCGCTCCGCCCGCACCGGACGGCGCAGGGGTGCCCGGCTCCACCCAGTAGCGGTCGCGCTGAAAGGCGTAGGTGGGCAGGGGGACCAGCTGCCCGCCCCAGGTGGCGAACACCGCGTTCCAGTTCACGGCAACGCCCGCGGTGTGTACGGCGGAGAGCGCGGTGAGCAGCGTCCGGGGTTCAGGACGGTCCCGGCGTGTCGCGGCTGCCACGGTGACTGCGGAGCCGGGCAGGCAGCCGCGGACAGCGGCGGCGAGGGTCCCGTCGGGGCCGAGTTCGAGAAGAATTCCGACCCGGTCCCCGTACAGCGAGGCCACCGCGTCGGCGAAGCGGACGGGTTCGCGGACCTGCCGCACCCAGTACTCCGGCGCGCACAGCAACGCCGGGTCGGCCGGACCGCCCGTCAGCGTCGATATGACGGGGATGGACGGCGCGTGGTAGGTCAACGACTGCGCCACGGTGGTGAACTCGGCGAGCATCGGCTCCATCAGACGCGAATGGAACGCGTGCGACACCGCCAGCCGCTTCACCTTCCGCCCCTCACCCCGCAACCGCACCTCCAAAGCGGCAACCGCCTCCCCGTCACCGGAAACCGTCACCGAGGTGGGCCCGTTGACCGCCGCCAGATCCACCCCCGCAGGAAGATCCAGCTCCTCCTCCGACACCTCTACCGCCAGCATCGCCCCACCCCCGGGCAGCGCCTGCATCAAACGCCCACGCGCCGACACCAAAGCACAGGCATCATCCAGCGACAGAACCCCCGCCACATGAGCGGCCGCCACCTCACCCACCGAATGCCCCACCACCACATCCGGCACCACACCCCAGGACTCCACCAACCGGAACAACGCCACCTCCAGCGCAAACAACCCCGCCTGCGCAAACACCGTCCGCCCCAACGCCTCACCATCACCGAACACCACCTCCGCCAACGGACGCCCCAACTCCGCGTCCACCCGCGCACACACCGCGTCAAAGGCCTCCGCGAACACCGGGAACGCCTCGTACAACCCACGCCCCATACCCACACGCTGCGACCCCTGCCCCGCAAACAGCACGGCCAGGCGGGCGTCGCTCACCTCGCCTCGCACCACCCCCGCCGGTGCCCGGTGGGCGGCGAGCGCGCTCAGACCCGCGATCAGGTCGTCGCGGTCGCTCGCGAGCACGGCCGCGCGGTGCTCCAGCGCGGACCTCGTGGTCGCCAGGGTGCGGGCGATGTCCAGCGGGTTGAGGTCCGGCCGTGCCTCGATGTGCCGCCGCAGCCGCTCCGCCTGACCGGCGAGCGCGTCGGCGGTACGCGCGGACACGAGACACGGCACCACCTGCGGCACGGCCGCGGGACCGGCCGGGGGCGGCTGGGACGGACCCGCCTCGGGTGCCTCGCTGAGGATGACGTGGGCGTTGGTACCGCTCATACCGAACGACGACACACCGACGCGGCGCGGCCGGCCGTCACGCAGCCACGGGCGTTCCTCGGCCAGCAGCCGGACGGTGCCCGCCGACCAGTCGATGTGCGGGGACGGCTGCTCGGCATGCAGTGTCCGGGGCAGCACGCCGTGACGGAGCGCCTCCACCATCTTGATCACACCCGCCATACCGGCTGCGGCCTGGGCGTGGCCGATGTTGGACTTGACCGATCCGAGCCACAGTGGCTCCTCACGGCTCGTGCCGTAGGCGGCCATCAGCGCCTGCGCCTCGATGGGGTCACCCAACCGGGTTCCCGTGCCGTGTGCCTCGACAGCATCCACCTCGGACGGGAGGATCCGCGCCGCGGTGAGCGCCGCGCGGATCACGGCTCGCTGAGCGCGCCCGCTGGGAGCGGTGAGACCGTTGGACGCGCCGTCGGAATTGACCGCCGACCCGCTGACCACGGCGAGCACCCGGTGGCCGCGGGCACGCGCGTCGGAGAGCCGTTCCAGCACGAGCACCCCCGAGCCCTCGGCCCAGCCGGTGCCGTCGGCCCCCGCACCGAACGCCTTGCACCTGCCGTCGGCGGCGAGACCTCCGTGCTTGCCGAACTCGCTGAACATACCGAGGCCCGCCATCACGGTGACGCCTGCCGCCACCGCGAGGTCGCACTCACCACCGCTCAGTGCCCGTGCGGCCTGGTGCAGGGCGACCAAGGACGACGAGCAGGCCGTGTCGACGGTGAGGACAGGCCCTTCGAGCCCGAAGGTATAGGCGATGCGGCCGGAGACGACGCTGCCCGCGACGCCGGTCATGAGGTGCCCCTGCGACCCTTCCGGCAGTTCGGCGCCCACCCCGTAGTTCGAGGAACCTGCCCCGACGAACACACCGGTGCGGCTGCCACGCAGGGACAGCGGCGGGATGTCCGCCCGTTCGAACGCCTCCCACACCGTCTCCAGCAGCAGACGCTGCTGAGGGTCCATCGTCAGCGCCTCACGCGGGCTGATCCCGAACAGCGCCGCGTCGAATCGGTCGGCATCGTCGAGGAAGCCGCCGCGCAGGGACCAGGCCCCCTCCTGGCCGGGCGGAATACCCCAGCCCCGTTCGGCGGGCAGCTCACCGATGGCGTCCCGGCCTTCGTGGACCAGTTGCCACAGCGCCTCGGGGTCGTGCACACCGCCGGGGTAGCGGCAGGCGGTGCCGATGATGGCGAGCGGCTCGGGCTCCCGTTCCTCCGCCTCGTGCAGTCGCTGCCGGGCCTCGGCCAGATCAGCCGTGACCCGCTTGAGGTACTGCAGGAGCTTCTCTTCGTTCGCCATGCCCGCCCCTTCACCAGGTCCGTCCGTATGAGCAGCCGCCGTTCGGGAGTTCACGACAGGCCCAGCTCCTTGTCGATGAAGTCGAAGACGTCGGAGGCGGAGGCTTCTTCCAGGCGCTCGGCGACGGCGACACCTCCGCTGTCGGCCCCGTTCTTCTCTCCGCCGGTCACCCTGGTCAGCAGTGCGCGCAGTCGGTCGGCGACGGCTGTGCCGTCGGCCGACGTGCCGGCGAACCGGCCGATCGTGGCTTCCAGCCGGTCCAGTTCGGCCAGCACCGCGCCAGCGCCGTCCGCTGCCGGGCCGGCCGGCCCGACGAGTTCGGACCACAGGTGCTCTGCCAGCGTGGCGGGTGTCGGATGGTCGAAGACGAGGGTGGCGCCCAGCCGCAGCTTCGTGACCGCAGTGAGCCGGTTGCGCAATTCGACCGAGGTCAGCGAGTCGAAGCCGAGTTTGGTGAACGCCAGATCCGTGGCCACCGACTCGGGACCGTCGTATCCCAGAACGGTCGCCGCGTGCGCACGCACCAGATCGAGCACGGTGCGCCGCTGCTCGGACTCGGGCAGCGGTGCGAGGTCCGCTGCGAGGTCGCGGGGCACCTCCGCCGCGGCCCTCGCACGGGTGGCGGGCGCCCGGACCAGGCTGCGCAGGAGCGGGGGTACAGGCGTCTCCTTCGCCTGTTCGCGCAGCCCGCGCAGGTCCAGGTTGACCGGAACCAGATGCGTGTGTGCCAGGTCGCGGGCGGCGTCGAAGAGCGCCATTCCCTGTTCCGCACCGATCGCACCCGCCATCGCAGCACGGTCGCGTTCCCGCCGGTCCAGGTGACCGGTCATGGCGCCCGCGGGCTCCCACAGGCCCCACGACAGGGACTGGCCCGCCAGTCCCTGTACCCGGCGGCGGTGTGCCACCGCGTCCAGGACGGCGTTGGCGGCCGCGTAGTTGGCCTGGCCCGGTGAACCGAACGTGGTGGCCACCGAGGAGAAGAGCATGAACATGGACAGCTCGGAGCCGGCCGTCAGCTCGTCGAGGTTCAGCGCCGCGTCGACCTTCGGACGCAGCACCGCGTCGAACCGTTCAGGTGTGAGCGAGCCGAGGACACCGTCGTCCAGCACGCCCGCGGCGTGCACCACGCCCGTCAGCGGGCGGTCCAGACCGGCCAGCAGCGCGGCCAGGGCGTGCCGGTCGGCAGCGTCACACGCTTCGACCCGTACGGTGGCCCCCGCCTCGGTGAGTTCGGCCGCGAGTTCGGTGGCGCCCGGCGCGGCGGGCCCACTGCGGCTGATCAGCACCAGGTGCCGGACGCCGTGCTCGGCCACCAGGTGCCGGGCGAGCAGACTTGCCAGCACCCCGGTGCCACCGGTGACGAGCACCGTGCCCTCCGGGTCGGGGGCGGCCGGCAGAGTCAGGACGTTCTTGCCGATGTGGCGTCCCCGGCCCATGAACCGGAACGCCTCCGGCGCGTCCCTCAGGTCCCAGGCGGTGACCGGCAGCAATTCCAGCGCGCCCCGGTCGAAGAGGGCGATGATCTCGGTGAAGATCTCCGCGATCCGGTCGCGGTCGGTACGCATGAGGTCGAACACCTGGTAGCTCGTGCCGGGATGGGCCTTGGCGACCACCTCGGGGTTGCGTATGTCGGTCTTGCCCATCTCGACGAACCGGCCGCCGGGGGCGAGCAGCCGCAGCGAGGCGTCGATGAACTCGCCGTCCAGCGAGTTGAGCACCACGTCCACGCCCCGCCCGCCGGTGGCCGCACGCAGCCGCGCTTCGAAGTCCAGCGAACGCGAGGAGGCGAGCCGTTCGGCGGGCAGACCGGTGGCGGCCCACTTCCCCGGACCGGCCGTGCCGTGGACCTCCAGCCCGAAGTGCCGGGCGAGTTGCACGGCGGCCATGCCGACGCCGCCGGCCGCAGCGTGGACGAGCACCGACTCGCCCGTGGCTGCGCCTGCGACGTCCACCAGGCCGTAGTAGGCGGTGAGGAAGGGCGTCGGTACGGAGGCCGCCTGGGCGAAAGTCCATTCGGGCCGCATCGGGGCGAGTGCACGGCGGTCGGTGACCGCCAGCGGGCCGAAGGCCCCTGCGAACAGCCCGAACACCCGGTCGCCCGGGACCAGGTCGGTGATGTCAGCGCCCACCTCGACGACCACGCCGGCTGCCTCGGTGCCCATTCCGCTCTGGCCCGGCACCATGCCCAGCGCCATCACCACGTCGCGGAAATTGACGCCGGCGGCACGGACCGCCACCCGCACCTGTGTGGGCTCCAGGTCGGCTTCGGCCTCGGGCGCGGGCACGAACGCCAGGTTCTCGAGGGTGCCTTCGCCGACAATGTCCAGTCGGGTGCCCGGAGCGGGTCCGGCCAGCCGTGTCCCGGTGGTCGCACGGGACAGGCGTGGCGCCAGCAGGGCTCCCGCACGCACCGCGACCTGCGGCTCATCGGAACCGAGGGCCGCGGGCAGCGCGGTGACGGAGTCGGGGTGACCGTCGAGGTCGATCAGGGTGAAGCGGCCGGGGTTCTCACTCTGCGCCGACCGCAGCATGCCGTGGACCGCCGCACCCGCGAGATCGAGCACTCCCTCCCCCGCACCGACCGCGACCGCTCGCCGGGTCAGCACCGCGAGACGCGTACCGGCGAACCGCTCCTCGGACAGCCACGTCCGGGCGAGATCGGCTGCCTCGTGGACGGCCGCACGGATCTCCTCAGCCGTCTCACCGGCCTGCCGCGCGCTCGTCCACAGCACCACCTCGGGGGCGGGCTGCCCGGGCTCGAGCGCGGCGGCAAGCTCCACAACACCGTCGTACCGCGCCTCGGGGACGAGGGCCCCGGGGACCGGGCCGACAAGGACGACCGGCGCGGGACGTGCTGCCGCAGCGGGCGTCCAGTCGAGCCGGTACAGCGCGTCCAGGACATCGCCCTGCGCCGCACGGCGCAGGGCGCCTGCACTGACGGGCCGCAGGGTGAGCGACTCCACAGCCGCCACTGCTGTGCCCGCGGTGTCGGCGGCGAACAGCGACACGGTGTCCGGGCCGGCGGAGGACAGCCTGACCCGGAGAGTGTCGGCACCGGTCGCATACAGGGAGACGCCCTCCCAGGCGAACGGCAGCAGCCCCGGCGATCCGAGCAGCCCACCGAGTCCGGCCGCATGCAGAGCGGCGTCGAACAGGGCCGGGTGGAGCCCGAATCGGCCGGCCTCACCGCGTGCCGAGGCCGGCAGCGCGACCTCGGCGAACACCTCGTCACCGGCCCGCCAGGCGGCACGCAGCCCCTGGAACACCGGGCCGTAGGCGTAGCCACTCCCGGCGAGGGCCTCGTAGCAGCCGTCGACGTCGAGCGGTTCTGCGCCGGCGGGCGGCCAGGTGCGCAGTCCGGCGGGCGGTTCGGGATCGGTCACGCGGCCGGCGAGGAAGCCGGTGGCGTGCGTGGTCCAACCCGTTTCGGAGCCCTCGGGCCGGGAGGAGACGGTGACGGGCCTGCGACCGTCGGCCTCGGGCCCGCCGACGAGCAACTGCACCTGCACGCCGTCGGTCTCGGGCACGACGAGCGGGGTTCCCAGCGTCAGCTCGTCCACCCCGGCGGAACCGGCGTGCAGGGCAAGCTCGACGAACGCCGTGCCGGGCAGGAGCACGGTGCCCCCGACCGCGTGATCGGCGAGCCAGGGGTGCGTGGCGAGGGAGAGCCTCCCGGTCCACAGCGCGCTGTCGCCGTCCGCGAGCGGGATTGCGGCGCCCAGCAGCGGATGCCGCGCGTCGGTCAGACCGGCTCCCGTGACGTCGGCCGTTCCGGGGCGGGTCTCGGGCCAGTACCGGCGGTGCTGGAACGGGTAGGTGGGCAGGTCGACGATGTGCCGGCCGGCCGGCCCGCCGAGGACGCCGGCCCAGTTGACCGGCACGCCGGCGACGTGGGCCTCCGCGAGCGCGAGCAGCCAGCGGTGCGCGTCGCCCTCGTCGCGGCGCAGTGTGCCGAGCACCGTGCCGGGGGACTCGGCTGCGTCGAGAATTTCCTGCACGCCCACGGTAAGCACCGGGTGCGGGCTGACCTCCAGGAACACCGAGTGGCCGTCGTCGAGCGCGGCTCCGGCCGCTTGGGCGAACCGCACCCGCTCCCTGAGGTTGCGGTACCAGTAGTCGCCGGTCAGGTCCGCGGTGTCCAGCAGTTCTCCGGTCACCGTCGAGTAGAACGGCACCTCGCCGGTGCGGGCCCGTCCGGGTGACAGCTCCTGGAGCAGCGGACGAAGCGGCTCGACGAAGGGCGTGTGCGAGGCGTAGTCCACCGGCATCCGCCGGGCACGCACGCCTGCTCCTTCGCAGTGCGCGAGCAGCTCTTCGAGCTCCCCTGCCGCACCGCCGACCACCGTGGAGCGGGGCCCGTTGACGACGGCGACGGCGACGGTCGGCCACGCGGCGACCAGTTCTTCCGTCTCCTCCGGGGACAGGACCAGTGACACCAGGCCGCCATGGCCGGACAGCTGCTCGGCGATTGCCCGGCTGCGCAGCGCCACGAGACGGGCTGCGTCCTCGAGGTCCAGTGCCCCGGCCACGACTGCGGCCGCGAGTTCTCCCTGGGAGTGGCCGATGACTGCGGCAGGTACCACGCCCACCGACCTCCACAGCTCCGCCAGCGACACCATCACGGCCCACAGCACGGGCTGCACCACATCGGCCCGGTCCAGGTCCGCTCCCCCGGCGTCCTCCCCGCGGATCACCGCGATCGGTGAGAAGTCCACGTACGGCGCGAGCGCCCGCTCGCACTCCTCCAGTCGCGCGCGGAACACCGGCTCGGAGTCGACCAGGCCCGCGGCCATGCCGGCCCACTGCGAACCCTGGCCGGGGAACACGAACACCGGGGCACCGTCCAGGCGCGCGGTGCCGCGCCGCAGCCCGCCCGCAGCCTCACCGCCCTGAGCGAGGGCGGCCAGGGCGTCGGCCCCGAACACGACGGCGCGTTCCCGGAGCGTGGCACGGGCGGTCGCCAGGGTCCAGGCCACGTCCAGCGGGTCGTGGGAGGTGAGGTCCACCGACCCGAGGCGCCGCGCCTGGTCACGCACCCCCTCGGCAGACTCGGCGGAGAGCACCCAGGGCACCGCCGCGAGACGCGGTGCGGGTGCGGGTGCGGCGGTGTCCTCGGCGGGCGCCGCCGCCTCCAGGACTACGTGCGCGTTGGTACCGCTCATGCCGAAGGAGGACACGCCGGCGCGGCGCGGACGGCCGGTATCGCTCCACTCCCGGGTCTCGGTGAGGAGCCGGACGTTGCCTGTGGTCCAGTCGACCTTGGTGGTGGGGTTCCCGGCAAAGAGAGTGCGCGGCAGCCGGCCTGCCCTCATCGCCATCACCATCTTGATGACACCCGCGATGCCGGCTGCCGCCTGGGCGTGTCCGATGTTGGACTTGATCGATCCGAGCCACAGCGGCTCGTCACGGTCCTGGCCGTAGGTGGCCAGCACTGCCTGTGCCTCGATCGGGTCACCCAGCTTGGTTCCGGTGCCGTGCGCCTCCACGGCGTCCACTTCCGACGGCTCCAGCCCGGCGACGGCGAGCGCGGCGCGGATCACGCGCTGCTGCGAAGGGCCGTTCGGGGCGGTCAGCCCGTTGGAAGCGCCGTCCTGGTTGACCGCCGACCCACGGACCACGGCAAGCACCCGGTGACCGTGGCGGCGCGCCTCGGAGAGCCGCTCGACGAGCAGCAGACCGACGCCCTCCGCCCAGCCGGTGCCGTCAGCGGCGTCGGCGAAGGCCTTGCAGCGGCCGTCGGCGGCCATCGCGTCCTGCTTGCCGAACTCGGCGTAGATGCCTGGTGTGGCCATGGCCACGACTCCGCCGGCCAGGGCGAGGGAGCACTCGCCGTTCCGCAGCGCCTGCCCGGCGAGGTGCAGAGCGACCAGGCCGGAGGAGCAGGCCGTGTCGACAGTGACGGCCGGCCCTTCCAGACCGAAGGCGTAGGAAACCCGGCCGGAAAGGACACTGGCGGAACTGCCGGTGGCCAGGTAGCCCTCGCTGCCTTCGGGAGCCGCGGCGGGCAGAGACGTGTAGTCGTGGTTGTTGGCGCCCGCGAACACCCCGGTACGTGAACCCCGCAGAGACAGGGGATCGACCCCGGCCCGTTCGAAGGCTTCCCAGGACGCCTCGAGCAGCAGTCGCTGCTGCGGATCCATCGCCACCGCCTCACGCGGCGAGATCCCGAACAGTCCTGCGTCGAACTCGGCGATGTCGTCCAGGAAACCGCCCCGCAGCGTCCCGGAGGGGGATGAGCCGTCCGGCTCGGTGCTCCGGTAGAGGTGCCAGCCGCGGTTCGCGGGAACGTCGCCGATGGCGTCCACGCCCTCGGCCACGAGGTCCCACAGGTCCTCCGGCGAGCGGACACCGCCGGGAAAGCGGCAGCTCATCCCGATGATCGCGAGTGGCTCGTCCTGGTCTGCGGCCTCCGCGGGCGCGGCAGGGGTCGGCACGGCAGGGGGAACTGCGGCCGGGGCCGTGCCGACCGGCAGTTCCACGGCGAGCAACTCGGTGAGGTGGCCGGTCAGGGCCTGGGCGGTCGGGTGGTCGAACACCAGGGTGGCGGGCAGGACCAGCCCGGTGGCCGAGGCCAGGCGGTCTCGCAACTCCACCGCCGTCAGGGAATCGAATCCCAGATCCGTGAAGGCGCGCAGCGGGGCGACCGCGTCGGTGTCGGCGTGGCCAAGGGCGGTGGCGGCGGCGGTACGTACCAGGGACAGCAGTGTCCGCTCGCGTTCACGGCTGCCGATGCCGGAGAGACGACGGCGCAACGGAAGTGCTTCGTCGGTGTCCTCGGCCGGGCTCTGCGCGTCGGTGAACTCGGGCACTTCGTCGAACAGTCTGCTGGGACGTCCCACGGTGAACGCGGGAGCGAAGCGGCCCCAGTCGATGTCGGCGACGGTGACACAGCCGAGATCGTGCTCGACAGCCTGCTCCAGTGCGGCCACGGCCGCG
>NZ_JAQKPV010000024.1 GCF_028200735.1 Streptomyces sp. ACA25 | reverse complement strand
GTGCGTGGCGGCGCCGGTCAGCCGGCGACGGTCCAGGTGTCCTTGCCGGTCAGCAGGGCACCGAGGTCGCCCTTGCCGTGGCGCTCGACTGCCTGCTCCAGCTGCTCGGCCATCTGCTCGTCGTAGACCGGGCGGCGGACGCTGCGCAGCACGCCGATGGGCGTGTGGTGCAGGGTGTCCGCGTCGGCCAGCCGGGACAGGGCGAAGGCGTTCGTCGGGGAGTCGGCGTGCGCGTTGTGCACGAGGATGCCCTCGGTGCCCTCGGCCGCGACGTCGATGACCTTCAGGTCGCCCGTCGCGGGGTCCCGGACGACGCCCTTCGACCCGAGGCCGTCGCCGCCGTCCTCCGGGAGCAGCGGTGCGCCGAAGCGGATCGGTTCGCCGTGCTCCAGCCGGATCACGGCTTCCAGGGCCTGCTGCTTGTCCTTCAGCGCCTCGAAGGCGCCGTCGTTGAAGATGTTGCAGTTCTGGTAGATCTCCACCAGCGCGGAGCCCGGGTGGGCGGCGGCCTCGCGGAGTACCGAGGTCAGGTGCTTGCGGTCGGAGTCGACGGTGCGCGCGACGAAGCCGGCCTCTGCCCCCAGTGCCAGGGAGATCGGGTTGAACGGTGCTTCCAGGGAGCCCATCGGGGTGGACTTGGTGATCTTCCCGACCTCGGAGGTGGGGGAGTACTGCCCCTTGGTGAGCCCGTAGATCCGGTTGTTGAAGAGCAGGATCTTCAGGTTCACGTTGCGCCGCAGCGCGTGGATCAGGTGGTTGCCCCCGATGGACAGCGCGTCTCCGTCGCCGGTCACGACCCATACCGAGAGGTCCCGGCGGCTGGCGGCCAGGCCGCTGGCGATGGCCGGGGCGCGGCCGTGGATCGAGTGCATCCCGTAGGTGTTCATGTAGTACGGGAAGCGGCTGGAGCAGCCGATGCCGGAGACGAAGGTGATGTTCTCCTTGGCCAGGCCGAGCTCGGGCAGGAAGCCCTGCACGGCCGCGAGCACCGCGTAGTCGCCGCAGCCCGGGCACCAGCGGACTTCCTGGTCGGACTTGAAGTCCTTCATGGTCTGCTTGGCTTCGGCCTTGGGGACCAGGGAGAGGGCCTCAGTGGGCATCGACAGCCTCCTTGAGAGCGGTAGCGAGCTGCTCGGCCTTGAACGGCAGGCCGGTGACCTGGGTGAGGGACTCGATGTCGATCAGGTACTTCGCCCGCAGCAGGCCGGCGAGCTGCCCGAGGTTCATCTCCGGGAGCACGACCTTGTCGTAGGCGGCCAGGACCTCCCCGAGGTTTCCGGGGAACGGGAAGAGGTGGCGCAGGTGTGCCTGGGCGATGCTGCCCCCGGCCCGGCGGATCCGGCGTACGGCGGCGGTGATCGGGCCGTACGTCGATCCCCAGCCCAGGACCAGCACCTTGGCCCGGCCGTCGGCGTCGTCGACCTCGAGATCCGGGACCTCGATGCCTTCGACCTTGGCCTGCCGGGTGCGGACCATGTGGTCGTGGTTGGCGGGGTCGTAGGAGATGTTGCCCGAGCCGTCCTGCTTCTCGATGCCGCCGATGCGGTGCTCCAGGCCCGGTGTGCCGGGGACGGCCCAGGGGCGGGCCAGGGTCTCCGGGTCACGCTTGTAGGGCCAGAACACCTCGGTGCCGTCGTCCAGGGTGTGGTTCGGCGAGGTGGTGAACTGCACGCGCAGGTCGGGGAGCTCGTCCACCTCGGGGACCCGCCAGGGCTCCGAGCCGTTGGCGAGGTAGCCGTCCGACAGCAGGAACACCGGCGTCCGGTAGGTGAGCGCGATCCGGGTGGCCTCCAGGGCGGCGGTGAAGCACTCGCCCGGGGTGGCCGGGGCCACGATCGGCACCGGTGCCTCACCGTTCCGGCCGTACATGGCCTGCAGCAGGTCCGCCTGCTCGGTCTTTGTCGGCAGCCCGGTGGACGGGCCGCCGCGCTGGACGTCGATGACGAGGAGCGGGAGTTCCAGGGAGACGGCCAGGCCGATCGTCTCGGACTTGAGGGCCACTCCGGGGCCGGAGGTGGTCGTCACGCCGAGGCTGCCGCCGAAGGCCGCGCCGAGCGCGGCACCGATGCCGGCGATCTCGTCCTCGGCCTGGAAGGTGCGGATGCCGAAGTTCTTGTGCTTGGACAGCTCGTGCAGCACGTCGGAGGCGGGAGTGATCGGGTACGAGCCGAGGAACAGCGGAAGGTCCGCCTGCTGAGACGCGGCGATCAGCCCGTAAGACAGTGCCAGGTTTCCCGAGATGTTCCGGTAGGTGCCGGTGGGGAAGGCACTGGTGGCCGGGGCCACCTCGTAGGAGGTGGCGAAGTCCTCGGTGGTCTCGCCGAAGTTCCAGCCTGCCCGGAAGGCGGTGAGGTTGGCCTCCGCGATCTCCGGCTGCTTCGCGAACTTGGTGCGCAGGAACCTCTCGGTGCCCTCGGTCGGCCGGTGGTACATCCACGACAGCAGGCCGAGCGCGAACATGTTCTTGGACCGGCCGGCTTCCTTGCGGGTCAGGTCGTAGCCCTTCAGGGCCTCCACGGTCAGCGTGGTCAGCGGTACCGGATGGACGTGGTACCCGGAGAGGGAGCCGTCCTCCAGCGGGTCGGTCGCGTAGCCGACCTTCGCCATGGCGCGCTTGGAGAACTCGTCGGTGTTCACGATGATCTCCGCGCCGCGCGGCACGTCGGCGAGGTTCGCCTTCAGGGCGGCCGGGTTCATCGCGACCAGCACGTTCGGCGCGTCACCCGGGGTGACGATGTCATGATCCGCGAAGTGCAGCTGGAACGAGGAGACGCCCGGCAGGGTCCCGGCAGGGGCCCGGATCTCGGCGGGGAAGTTCGGCAGGGTGGAGAGATCGTTACCGAAGGACGCCGTCTCGGACGTGAAGCGGTCGCCGGTGAGCTGCATCCCGTCTCCGGAGTCGCCCGCGAAGCGGATGATCACCCGGTCCAGACGCTTGACTTCCTTGCTGGTGGTTCGGGCGTCCGGACTGGTCTGTTCGACCTGGCTGGTCACTGCTGTAGCCCTCCCTCGAGGCGGCTCTTGACGGCCATCGTACGTGGGTAAGGGTCGCCTTCCCGGGGGCGATCACATGGTGGACGCCTAAATGAGACGGCAAGTTGTCCGCTATGTCACTCAATGCCCTGACCCCTGACTTCTCCCCTCCTTCACCCTGACCGCAGGCAACTCGCCACGCCATACGTCCTGCAACAGCCTGTCAGTCCGCTAGGAGTTGAGATAGGTCAGGACCGCCAGAACCCGCCGGTGATCTGTGTCACTCTGTGTCAGCCCGAGCTTCATGAAGATGTTGCTGATGTGCTTCTCGACCGCGCCGTGGCTGACCACCAGCTGCTTCGCGACCGCGGAGTTCGTCCGGCCCTCCGCCATCAGCCCCAGCACCTCCCGCTCCCGCGGGGTGAGCCCGGCCAGCACGTCCTGCCTGCGGCTGCGCCCCAGCAGCTGGGCAACCACCTCCGGGTCCAGAGCGGTACCGCCCCGGGCCACCCGGGTCACCGCCTCGACGAACTCACGGACGTCGGCGACCCGGTCCTTCAGCAGGTACCCGACCCCGTGACTGGACCCCGCGATCAGCTCCGTGGCGTACTGCTCCTCGACGTACTGGGACAGCACCAGCACCCCGAGGCCGGGATACGCGCGGCGCAGCTCCACCGCGGCCCGTATCCCCTCGTCGGTGTGGCTGGGAGGCATCCGCACGTCCGCCACCACCACATCCGGCAGCGCACCGGCGCCGGCCAGCTCCCGTACGGCCCGCACCAGGGCCTCCGCGTCCCCCACCCCGGCGACCACCTCCAGACCGCGGTCGGTGAGCAACCGGGTCAGCCCTTCCCGCAGCAGCACCGAATCCTCGGCGATGACCACCCGCACGCTCTGCTTCCCCTCACTGGACCGGCAACACCCGCGGCAGCATCTCACCCGGCCGTCCGCCCCCGGCACGGAAACCGGTCGAGAACCGGTCGCGGCCGGGCGGCGGCCGGTCACTCCCGGGGGTGCCAGGGGAGTGCTGCGGTGAGGGTGGTGGGTCCGCCGGGTGGGGAGGTGAGGGAGAGGAGGCCGTCGACGGCGGCGAGTCGTTCGGTGAGGCCGGTGAGGCCGGTGCCGTTGGTGGGGTCGGCGCCGCCGTGGCCGTTGTCGGTGATCTGGAGGAGGAGGCGGTCGTCGGTGTGCCAGATGTCGAGGGTGGCGGTGGTGGCGCCGCTGTGTTTGCTGATGTTCTGGAGGAGTTCGGAGGCGGTGAAGTAGGTGATGCCTTCGATGGCGGGGGCGGGCCGGGTGGGGAGGTCGACGGTGACCTGCACGGGGACGGTGCAGCGGGCGGCGGTCGCGGAGAGGGCGGGGCCGAGGCCGCGGTCGGTGAGGATGGCGGGGTGGATACTGCGGGCGAGGTCGCGGAGTTCCTGGAGGACGAGTTTGGCCTCGCCGTGTGCTTCGTCGACGAGGCGGGCGGCGGCTCGGGGGTCCTGGGTGAGTTTTTCCTTGGCGAGGCCGAGGTCCATGGCGAGGGCGACGAGCCGGGCCTGTGCGCCGTCGTGCAGGTCGCGTTCGATGCGGCGCAGGTCGGCTGCCGAGGTGTCCAGCACCACCGACCGGTCCGACTCCAGCTGCCGGACCCGCGTCTCCGCCGCGGAGGGACCCAGCAGCCCGGTCACCAGCAGCCGGTCCACCGCGGCGAGCGCCCGGATCACCCATCCGGCGGTGAAGAGCACCGTCAGCCCGACCAGGGGCGCCAGCGCCAGCTCCAGGGGACCGTCCCAGACCCATCCGCCCCCCTGACCGTCCAGGTTCACGCCGGGCCGGTAGACCGGGTCCAGCACCCAGAAGTACACCGGGTACAGCAGGGTCGCCCACCCCCAGACCCACATCGTCAGCACCACGGAGAACGTGAACACCGCCCACGGAAAGTGCACCAGCGCGTACGCCGCGCTGCGCCAGCACTCGCCGCTGCGCAGTACCGCTCCCATCGTGGCCAGCGGGCCGTGGCGGCCCTCGGCGGGCCGCAGCGGCTCCGGATCGCCGATCCGGAGCCCGAGCAGCCCGCGGGCCCGGGCCCGCTCGGCGAAGGCGTAACCGCGCAGGGCCAGCAGCGTGAGACCCAGCAGGGGCAGCCCCACGAACGTGATGAGCAGGCCCCCGCTCACCGCCAGCCCGACCACCGTGAAGGTGAACGCGGCCACCGCGACGGGGAAGTTCAGCAGCAGGTGAAGGCCTTCCCGCCACGTCCGGGCGCCGAAGGCCACCCGGAGCAGGGTCTCCGGCCACCCGCGGCGGGAGGGGGCGGCGCCGGCCGTGTCCGCGGGGGACTGCAGGGTGGTCATGGCTGCCTTTCCGGAGAGCCGGTGCGGGGGTGCCAGGGGAGTGCTGCGGTGAGGGTGGTGGGTCCGCCGGGTGGGGAGGTGAGGGAGAGGAGGCCGTCGACGGCGGCGAGTCGTTCGGTGAGGCCGGTGAGGCCGGTGCCGTTGGTGGGGTCGGCGCCGCCGTGGCCGTTGTCGGTGATCTGGAGGAGGAGGCGGTCGTCGGTGTGCCAGATGTCGAGGGTGGCGGTGGTGGCGCCGCTGTGTTTGCTGATGTTCTGGAGGAGTTCGGAGGCGGTGAAGTAGGTGATGCCTTCGATGGCGGGGGCGGGCCGGGTGGGGAGGTCGACGGTGACCTGCACGGGGACGGTGCAGCGGGCGGCGGTCGCGGAGAGGGCGGGGCCGAGGCCGCGGTCGGTGAGGATGGCGGGGTGGATGCCGCGGGCGAGGTCGCGGAGTTCCTGGAGGACGAGTTTGGCCTCGCCGTGTGCTTCGTCGACGAGGCGGGCGGCGGCTCGGGGGTCCTGGGTGAGTTTTTCCTTGGCGAGGCCGAGGTCCATGGCGAGGGCGACGAGCCGGGCCTGTGCGCCGTCGTGCAGGTCGCGTTCGATGCGGCGCAGGTCGGCTGCCGAGGTGTCCAGCACCACCGACCGGTCCGACTCCAGCTCGGCGATCCTGCGCTCCAGCCCGTCCGACGGCGACAGCAGCGCCCGGACCAGAGCGCGGTCCACGTGCGACAGCCCGCGGGCCAGCCACGGCAGGAGCGGCCAGGCGACGAACAGCGCCACCACGGTCAGGACGAAGGCCGCCAGCGACCACGCCGGACGGACCAGGCAGAACAGCACGGTCCGCCAGCCCACCGGATCCTTCAGCCCGGACCACACCCAGGTGACGGCGCCGCTGCCGCGGGGCCGCGGCAGCGGGCTCGGCTCCTCGACCCGCAGCCCCAGCAGGACGCGTGCCCGCCACCGCTCGTAGCGGGCGAGCTCCCGGCAGCCGGCCAGTCCCAGGGCGAGCACCGGCAGCCCGACGACCGTGACCGCGAGCACTGCCCCGGTGGCCAGCCAGCTCAGCACGGCGGTGAACACGGCCACGTCCACCGGCCAGCTCGTCAGCAGATACCCCAGTTCGCGCCAGGTGGCCGCTCCAAGGGCCGCCCGGGGCGGCGGCAGTGGTGCGTCACAAGCGGCCGGGGCGTCGTCACCCGGGTGCACCGCGTTCGGAGGTCTGCTGGTCATGACCCCAGACTGCCCGGCGGCGGCGGGCGGCCGCCATGGGGCGGATAGGTGGGCCGGGGTGGGGCTGTCCCCACCCCCCGGGAAACCGGACCGGGACGCCCGCGGATACCGGAGGTGAGCAGTCACCTGCGGACGCCCCGGTCACAAGCAACAGTGCACCGCCTACACTCCCGTGGGTACGGATCGCCGACGCCGCCCGCTCGCGGGCACGGTCGCGGCAGATCGGGACACCTCACGGAGAGGCCGCTCAGGTGCCGGACTACTTCCACGGCTACACGGTCGTCGGGCTGGTCGCGGTCGTCGGTGTGCTGTTCGTGGCCGTGGCGTTCACCGCCGGACGGCTCCTGCGCCCGGCGGTGCCGACACCGGAGAAGCTGCTCACCTACGAGTGCGGAGTCGACCCGGTCGGCGAGGGCTGGGCTCACACCCAAGTCCGCTACTACCTGTACGCCTTCCTCTACGTGATCTTCGCCGTCGACGCGATCTTCCTCTTCCCCTGGGGCACGGTGTTCGCCGCGCCCGGCTTCGGCGGTGTCACCCTCGTGGAAATGTTCATCTTCCTCGGCTTCCTCGCCGTCGGACTGCTCTACGCCTGGAAGAAGGGCGTTCTCACATGGACGTGAAGCCCACCCCGCCCACCCTGGGGGTGCTCTCCCGGCTCGCGCCCGAGCCGATGAAGGTCATCCTCAACTGGGGCCGCCGCTACAGCCTCTGGGTCTTCAACTTCGGACTCGCCTGCTGCGCCATCGAGTTCATCGCCGCATCGATGTCCCGGCACGACTTCATCCGGCTCGGCGTCATCCCGTTCGCCCCCGGGCCCCGGCAGGCCGACCTCATGGTGGTGTCCGGCACGGTCACCGACAAGATGGCCCCCGCCGTGAAACGCCTCTACGAGCAGATGCCCGAGCCGAAGTACGTGATCTCCTTCGGCGCCTGCTCCAACTGCGGCGGCCCGTACTGGGATTCCTACTCGGTGACCAAGGGAGTCGACCAGATCATCCCGGTCGACGTGTACGTGCCGGGCTGCCCGCCGCGCCCCGAGGCCCTGCTCCAGGGCATCCTCACCCTCCAGGACCGGATCGCCGCGGAGTCCACCGCCGACCGCTACGCCGCACCGGCCCCTGTGGCGGCCTTGACCAGCGACCCGGTGGCCCCGCCACCGCCACCCGGGAAGGACAGCCGGTGAGCTGGTTGCCGAACAGCCCCGAGGAGCTCTTCGGGGAGGGCGCGAGCGCGTCCGACGCCTACGGCCTGCTCACCGTCGAGGTGCCCGCCGCAGCCTGGGTGCCCGCTCTGGAGACCGCCCGCGACACGCTCGGCTGCACCTTCTTCGACTGGCTGAGCGCCGTGGACGAGCAGGCGGACGGTTTCCAGGTGTGCGCGCACCTCGTCGCGCTGGGCACCCCGCCCCGGCGGCTGCTGCTGCGCACCACCGTCCCGCACGACGAGCCGGCCCTGCCGACCGCCACCGGCGTGTACGCCGGAGCTGCCTGGCACGAGCGGGAGACCCGGGAAATGTTCGGCATCGGCTTCCCCGGCCATCCGCACCCGGAGCCCCTGCTGCTGCCGGAGACGTTCGAAGGCCACCCGCTGCGCAAGGACTTCGTGCTGGCAGCCCGGGTCGTCAAGGCATGGCCCGGGGCGAAGGAACCGGGAGAGTCCGCGCACGGCGGCCCCAAGCGCCGGCAGATGCTGCCGCCCGGCGTCCCCGACCCCAACGAATGGGGCCCGCTCAAGGGGACGTTCCCCGACGCCCCGGCCCGCCCGGCACGCGGCCGGGGCGGCGCCGCGCCCGGGGAGCGCCCGGCGCGGCGGGCGCGTACGGCAGGAGAAGGGCCGGCGAGGCGGCCGGCGGCAGCCGATGCCGCCCGGCCCGAACGGCAGCCGGCCTCGGCGGAGTCCCCGGCTCCGGCGGAGCCGACGGAGCCCCCGGACGCCCGGAAGCCGGCACCGCGGAGCCCCGACGCGCCCTGGCACGACCCGCGCCCTGCCGGGGAGGAGACCGGGCGTCCCGCGGAGCGCCCGGCGGACCCGCCGCCCGCGCCCGGCGAAAAGCCCGCGCCCGGCGAGGGATCCGCGGACGGCGACCGGGAGGGGGACAGCTGATGGACCTGCTCGACGTCCTGCTGCGACTGGCGGCCGTCCTGGCCGCCTTCCTGCTGCTCCCGCTGCTCGTCGGCCAGGCCGAGCACAAGGTCATGGCCCACATGCAGGGCCGGGTCGGCCCCATGCACGCCGGCGGCTTCCACGGCTGGGCCCAGCTCGCCGCCGACGGGGTGAAGTTCGCCCAGAAGGAGGACACCGTCCCGGCCGGGGCCGACCGGCGGCTGTTCCAGCTGGCACCCGCCCTCGCCCTCATCCCCTACTTCGTCGTCCTCATCGCCATCCCGATCGGTCCCGGCGGCATGGTCGGGCAGGTCATCGACGCCGGCATCTTCTTCGTGCTCGCCGTCCTGGGACTGGGGGTGCTGGGGCAGCTCGTCGGCGGGTGGGCCTCCGCGAACAAGTACTCGATGCTGGGCGGTCTGCGCACCGCGGCGCAGCTGATGGCCTACGAGCTGCCGCTGCTGCTGGCCGCAGCCTCCGTGGTGATGGCTGCCGGAACCCTCAGCCTCACCGGCATCCTCGACGCCTTCCAGTGGTGGTGGATCCCCTGGCAGCTGGTCGGCGGCGCGATCTTCTTCACCGCCGGGATCGCCGAGCTGCACCGGCCGCCGTTCGACGCCCCGATCGCACCCGAGGAGATCATCTTCGGCGCCTTCACCGAGTACTCCGGGCTGCGCTTCGCGCTCTTCCTCCTCGCCGAGTACGCCGGAATCGTCATCGTCTCCGCGCTCACCGCCGTCCTCTTCCTCGGCGGCTGGCACGGCCCCTTCCCCGACCAGCTCGGCTGGCTGTGGATGCTGCTCAAGACCGGCGCGCTGTGCTTCCTGGTGATCTGGGCCCGGGTCGCCTGGCCGCGGTTGCGCACCGACCAGATCCAGAAGTTCGCCTGGACCGTCCTGGTGCCCCTCGCCCTGGCGCAGATCGCGCTCACCGGCATCGTCAAGGTGGTGATCTCATGAGCTTCGGAACCGGTCTCGCCAAGGGCCTCGCCGTCACCTTTCGCGCGATGACGCGCCGTGCCGTGACCCAGCAGTATCCGGAGGTCCAGCCCGCACTGCCGCCGCGCAGCCGCGGCGTCATCGCACTGTTCGAGGAGAACTGCACCGTCTGCATGCTGTGCGCCCGGGAGTGCCCCGACTGGTGCATCTACATCGACTCCCACAAGGAGAGCCTGCCGGCCGCCGCCCCGGGCGGGCGCGAACGCAGCCGGAACGTCCTCGACCGGTTCGCCATCGACTTCGCGCTCTGCATGTACTGCGGGATCTGTATCGAGGTCTGCCCGTTCGACGCCCTGTTCTGGTCGCCCGAGTTCGAATACGCGGAGACCGACATCCGCGAACTCACCCACGAGCGGGACAAGCTGCGCGACTGGATGTGGACCGTGCCCGAACCGCCCCCGCTGGACGAGGCCGCCGAGGAGCCCAAGGAACTGGCCGCGGCCCGCAAAACCGCCGACAAGCTCGCCGCCCAGCACGCGGAACAGCAGGCGGAGCAGCCCGGCCGGCGGCCGGAGGACGACGCGTGAACCTCCTCGCCACCGAATCCCCCGGCTTCCTCTCACCCTCCGGGGTCGGGATCGTCTTCCTCCTCGTCGGCGTCATCGTCCTGGGCGCCGCGGTGCTCTGCGTGACCAGCAGGCAGCTGGTGCACGCCGCGCTCTACCTGGTGGTCGCGCTCGGCGGGCTCGCCGTCCAGTACCTGCTGCTCACCGCCGAGTTCATCGCCTGGGTCCAGGTGCTCATCTACCTCGGCTCGGTGGTGGTGCTGCTGCTCTTCGGACTGATGCTCACCAAGGCGCCCATCGGCCCCTCCCCGGACGCCGACTCGCGCAACCGGCCCGTCGCCCTCGCGGTCGCCCTCGCGGCCGCCGCCACGCTCGTCGCCCTCGTCGTCGACGCCTTCCGCACCACCTGGATCGACCTCGACACCCCGCACGGCAGCACCGGCGCCCTCGGCGAAAGCCTGTTCCGGCACTGGGTCCTGCCGTTCGAAGCCCTCTCGGTGCTCCTGCTGGCCGCCCTCATCGGAGCCATCGTCGTGTCCCGCAGGACGACCGGCCCGGCCCGGCCCGGCACCCCCGCCCCCGGCGACGGCCCGGAGCCCGGCGGCTCCGCGAAGGAGGAGCAGCGCTGATGCACCTCGCCTACCCGGCCGTCCTCGCCGCCCTGCTGTTCTGCGTCGGCCTCTACGGCGTCCTGGCCCGGCGCAACGCCATCCTGGTGCTCATGTCGGTGGAGCTGATGCTCGCCGCCGTCAGCCTCAACCTCGTCGCCTTCGACGTCTGGCTCAAGGACGCCCTGCACTCCGGTCAGATCTTCACCCTCTTCCTCATCGCGGTCGCCGCCGCCGAAATCGGCATCGGTCTCGCCCTCGTGCTGCTCGTCCACCGCACCCGCGGAGACTCCGCCGTCGACCGGCTGCGTGAGCTCAACGACCGGGAGCACACCGGGAACGCGCCCACCGAACGGGAGGCCGCCCAGTGAGCACCACCACCGCTGCCGTCCTGGTCCCGCTGCTGCCCTTCGCAGCCGCCGCGCTGATCCTGCTCACCGGCCGCCGCGCCCCCGGCTTCGTGCGCCCGCTGGCCGTGCTGCCCACCCTGGCCGCCGCCGCCCTCGCCGTGTTCGTCGCCCTGCGCCAGGGCGGCGGTGAGCCGATCGGCGCCGCCACCCAACTCACCCCCACCGGCAACGACGCGCTCCCCATCGACCTCGCCCTGCACCTGGACGGCTTCGCGGTCCTGGTCGCGGTGCTCGTCACCGTCGTCGCCGGCTGCGTGCAGCTGTACTCCACCGGCTACCTGCGAGGCGACGCCCGCTACGCCTCGTACTCCGCCCTGGTCTCCCTCTTCACCGCCGCGATGCTGCTCGTCGTCTACACCGACGACCTCATCGTGCTGCTCGTCGGCTGGGAAGTCATGGGCATCTGCTCCTACTTCCTGGTCGGCCACTACTGGGAGACCGCCGCCGCCCGCGCCGCCTCCCTCAAGGCCTTCCTGGTCACCAAGCTCGGCGACGTGCCTTTCCTCATCGGCATCCTCGCCCTCGCCTCCGAGGCCGGCACCTTCCGGATCAGCTTCATCGTCAACCGGCTCACCGGCATGGACCCCCTTGCGCTCGGCCATCCCACGCTCATCGCGCTGCTGCTGCTCCTCGGAGTCGCCGGAAAGTCCGCCCAGGTCCCGCTGCACACCTGGCTGCCCGACGCCATGGCCGGCCCCACCCCGGTCTCCGCGCTCATCCACGCGGCGACCATGGTCACCGCGGGCGTCTATTTCATCGCCCGGCTGCTCCCGGTCTTCACCGCCTCCGCCGCCGCGCTGATCGTGCTCGCCGTCCTGGCCGCCCTCACCATGGTCGGCTCGGCGCTGGCCGCGCTCGCCCAGGACGACATCAAACGGGTGCTGGCGTACTCCACCATCGGCCAGCTCGGCCTGATGACCGGCGCCCTCGCCGTCGCCGACCGCGAGGCCGCCGTCTTCCACCTGCTGACCCACGGCGCGTTCAAGGCCCTGCTCTTCCTCGCGGCCGGGGTCCTCATCCAGACGGCGGGAACCGGCTCGCTGACCGTGCTGTCCCGGATGCGCGACCTCAAGCGCCGTGCCCCGGACGCCTACTGGACGATGACCATCGGGCTGCTCGCGCTCGCCGCGATCCCCCCGTTCGCCGGGTTCTACTCCAAGGAGGCAGTCATCGCCGCCGCCGAGCACGGCGCCCTGGATCCGGCCCCCGGCCTGCCCGCCGCCGCCGGCTGGATCGTGCTGGTCGCCGCCCTGCTCACGGCCGTCCTCACCGCCGCCTACGCGGCCCGGCTGTGGCTGCTCGCCTTCCACGACCCGGTCGGCGCCAGGACCGAGGCCGTCCCGGTCCGTGAGGCCGCCTCCCCGGTCATGACCCTGGTGCTGTGGCTGCTCGCCCTGCCTTCCCTCGCTCTGGGCCTGACCTACGGCCCGCTGGCCGACTGGCTCGGCGGAGGGTCCCTCGCACCGGTCCTGTCCACCTCCCTGGTGGCCACCGGTGCCGCCCTCGCCGGAGGCGTCGTCACCTACATCGCCTGGCGCCGCGCCTACGAGTCGGACCGGCCGGTCGACCCCGGACCCGCCCTGCTGGGCCGCCTCCACCGGCACGCCGCGGCCGGCTTCCACGCCGACACCGCCTACGGGACCGTGCTCGTGCGGCCCACCGTGGCCGCCGCCCGCCTGGTGCGCTTCCTCGACACGGCCGTCGTCGACACCTACGTGCGCGGCGCCGCCGCCGCCCCCGGGCTGCTGGGCGCCCTCACCCGCCGCGCCCAGACCGGCAACGTCCAGACCTACCTCAGCGTGCTGACCGTCGGTGCCCTGGTACTCGCGCTCACCGCCGTCCTCGTGGCCTCCGGAGGGTGACGCCGTGCTGCATGCTCCCGGGGGCCGACCCCCGACCCCCCGGCCGGACACGACGTCCCGAGGTGAACCGCAGTGATCAGCCTCAGTGAATTCACGATGCAGCTGCTGCTCGCCGCCCTCATCGTCCTGCCGCTGCTCGGCGCCGGCGCCGCGCTGCTGCCCGTGCCACCCGGCCTGCGGGGCCGTGACCCGGACCAGGCCGTCCTGCGGCACGGGGTCACCGTCACCGGCGCCGTCCTGCTCGGCACACTGGTCCTGGCCGCCGCGTTCGACCACGGCGACCCGGCCCGGATGCAGGCCACCAGCGACATCAGCTGGATCCCCGCGCTCGGTGTCCGGCTGCACGTCGGCCTCGACGGCATCTCCCTCCCGCTGTTCGTGCTCACCGCGCTGCTGACCTTCCTGTGCGCCGTGTACAGCTACTTCCGGATGCCGCCGGGCCCGGGCGCCAAGGGCTTCGTGGCCTTCCTGCTGGTCCTGGAGACCGGCACCCTGGCCACCTTCGCGGCGCTCGACCTGGTGCTGTTCTTCCTGGCGTTCGAGATGGTGCTCATCCCGATGTACTTCCTCATCGCCCGCTGGGGAGGCGCCGGCCGCGGGCCGGCCGCCTGGAAGTTCATCCTCTACACCCTCCTCGGCTCCGTCCTGATGCTGCTGGGGTTCCTGCTCATCGGCCTGCGGGCCGGCACCTTCGACATGGTCGCGCTCGCCGAGGCGCACGGCGCAGGGCTGAGCCACTCCACCCAGTTCCTCGCGGTCCTCGCCATCGGTCTCGGCTTCGCGGTGAAGACCCCGATGTGGCCGCTGCACAGCTGGCTCCCCGACGCCCACACCGCCGCACCCACGGCCGGCTCCGTCCTGCTGGCCGGAGTGCTCCTCAAGATGGGCACCTACGGTCTGGTCCGCATCGCCCTGCCGGTGACGCCCGACGGCATGCACACCCTGGCGCCCTACCTCGGCGCCTTCGCCGTGGTGGGCATCCTCTACGGCTCGCTGGCCTGTCTCGCCCTGGTGCGCCAGGGCGCCGGCGGAGACCTCAAACGGCTCATCGCCTACTCCTCCGTCGGCCACATGGGCTTCGTGCTGCTCGGCATCTCCACGCTCACCGCCACCGGCGTCAACGGCGCGCTGTTCGCCAACGTCGCCCACGGGCTCATCACCGGCCTGCTGTTCTTCCTCGTCGGAGCCCTCAAGGAACGGGTCGGCAGCACCGACCTCGACCGGCTGGCCGGGGCCGGCGGGGCCGCCCTCTACGGCCGCACGCCGCGCATCGGCGCACTGATCGCCTTCGCCGCCGTGGCCTCCCTGGGGCTTCCCGGGCTGGCCGGGTTCTGGGGCGAGATGCTCGCCATGCTCGGCGCCTACCACCCGGCCGACGGGCTGCACCGTCCGTTGTATCTCACCTTCCTCGCCCTCGCCGGGCTCGGCACCCTGCTCACCGCCGCCTACCTGCTGCTGATCGTCCGGCGCGTCTGCATGGGCGACACCCCGGTGCCGGCCACCGGAGGGCAGGACCGGCCCGCCCCGGCCGTACTGCCCGACCTGCGGGGCCACGAGTTCGCCGCCTGGAGCCCGCTCGTCGCCCTCACGCTCCTCGCCGGACTCTGGCCCGCGGTCCTCCTGCACCTCACCGATCCGGCCGTGCAGAACCTCCTGCCGGGAGTCGCCCGATGAACCTCATCCAGACCGTCGACTGGACGGCCCTCGCGCCCCCCGTGATCGCCGCGGCCACCGCGCTCGCCGTCGTGCTCGCCGACCTGTTCCTGCCGGAGAACCGCAAGCGGCTGCTCGGCCCCCTGGCCCTCGGCGGGCTGGCCCTCGCCGCCCTGTCCCTGCTGCCGCTGCGCGCCGGCGACCGCACCACGTTCTGCCTCACCCAGGACCCCGGGCTCTGCTCCTACGTCGCCGACCCGTTCACGCTGATCATCCAGCTCCTCGTACTCGGCGGGGCCTTCGTCGCCGCACTGATGTCCCTGCCGGACCTGCGTCCCGGGCCGGAGGAGCCCGGGTCCCTGCCCCGCGGCGAGTTCTGGTTCCTGCTGCTGGCCTCCGCCGCCGGCGCCGCGCTGCTGCCCGCCGCCCGCGACCTGGCCACCCTGATCATCGCCCTGGAGGTCGCCACCCTCCCGGCCTACGCCCTGGTCGGCCTGCGCCGCGGCAGCCGGAACGGTCCCGAGGCGGCCCTGAAGTTCTTCCTGACCTCCGTCACCGCCACCGCGGTCACCCTGCTCGGCATCAGCTTCGTGTACGCCGGGGCCGGCAGCCTGCACCTCACCGAGATCGGCACCGCGCTGCCCGGGGCCGACCCGCAGCTGGCCACCCTCGCCGAGGCCGGGGTCGCCCTCACCCTCGTCGGCTTCGCCTTCAAGACCGCGGCCGTGCCGTTCCACTTCTGGGTGCCCGACACCTACCTCGGCGCCCCGTTGCCGGTGGCCGGCTACCTCTCGGTCGTCGGCAAGACCGCCGGGCTGGCCGGCCTCATCCTGGTGATCACCCTCGCTTTCCCGGCCTTCGGCAGCCTCTGGGGACCGGTCGTCGCCGTGCTCGCCGGACTCACCATGACCGCGGGCAACGTCGCGGCCCTGCGCACCCGCCCCGACGCCCCGCACAGCGCCATCAGACTCCTCGCCTGGTCCTCCGTCGGCCAGGCGGGCTACCTGCTGGTGCCGATCGCCGCGGCGGCCCACGCCGCCGACGTCACGGTGGCCGTCGGCGCCACGGTGGCCTACGCACTGATGTACGCCGTGGTGAACCTGGGCGTCTTCGCCATCGCCGTGCACGTCGCCCGGCACCACCCCGGCCACCGCATCGCCGATTACCGGGGCCTGTACGCCGAACACCCGCTGCTCGCGCTGGCCCTCGGCTTCTTCCTGCTCTGCCTGGCCGGACTGCCGCCCGGGCTCGTCGGCCTGTTCGCCAAGATCGTCGTCTTCCGGTCGGCCGTCGACGCCGGGCTCGGGGTGCTGGCCGTCGTCATGGCGCTGAACGTCGTCGTCGCGCTCTACTACTACCTCCAGTGGACCGCGATCCTCTTCCGGGCCCCGGAGGCTGTGCCCGAGGACGCCGCTCCCCGGCCCGCCGCCGCGGAAACCCCGGAGGCCCCGACCGCGGGGACTGCCGTGGGCACCGGTCCCGCCACCCCGGACAGCCCGGCCGCGGCCGTCACCACGGACACCGCCGCCGCCCTCCCCGTACGGCCGCTCGCCGCTCCGCTGGCGGCTGCCGTCGCCCTCACGGCCGGGCTCGGCATCCTCCTCTCCGGGGCCCCGCAGCTCATCCTCCGCTTCGCCTCCGAAGCCCTGCTCTGAGCACCGCGGCGCCGCCACCGCTACGGCGCGTGCGCGGCGCAGGGCGGCACAAGGGGGGGGGAACGGTTCGGGAGGCTCTGCCGTTGTCCGTTCGGGAGTGTCCGCTGTGCGTGGATCGCATCCCCTGAACCCGGACATCGCGACCCCCCACAGCACGACTCGGAGGGCACCCCGTGCACCGCCACCACAACGGACTGAAGACCGCGGCCCTGCTCGGCGGGATGTCCGCCCTGATCCTGGTCATCGGGAGCCTCTTCGGCCGTGGCGGACTCCTCATCGCCCTCCTCGTCGCGCTGGCCACCAACGGCTACGCCTACTGGAACAGCGACAAGCTCGCCCTGCGCTCCATGCGGGCCCGGCCGGTCAGCGAGTTCGAGGCGCCCGAGCTCTACCGCATGGTCCGGGAGCTGGCCGGAGCCGCACGGCAGCCCATGCCCCGGCTGTACATCTCGCCCACCGACGCGCCCAACGCCTTCGCCACCGGCCGCAACCCCCGTAACGCCGCGGTCTGCTGCACCGAAGGCATCCTGCGCCTCCTCGACGAGCGCGAGCTCCGCGGCGTCCTCGGCCACGAGCTCAGCCACGTCTACAACCGCGACATCCTGATCGCCTCGGTGGCCGGGGCCATGGCCTCGGTGATCATGTTCCTGGTGCAGTTCGCCTGGCTGCTGCCGGGCCGCTCCGGCCGGGGGCCGGGCATCGTCGGCCTGCTCCTGATCGGGCTGCTCGGACCGCTCGCCGCCTCGCTCATCCGGATGGCAGTCAGCCGGTCCCGCGAATACGAGGCCGACGCCTCCGGAGCCCGCCTCACCGGGGACCCGCTCGCCCTGGCCAGCGCCCTGCGCAAGCTGGAGGCCGGCACTCAGGCGCTGCCGCTCCCGCCCGAGCCCAAGATCGAGGCGGCCAGCCACATGATGATCGCCAACCCCTTCCGCCGCGGTGAGGGCATGGCACGCATGTTCGCCAGCCACCCGCCGATGGGGGACCGGATCTCCCGACTGGAGCGGATGGCGGGCGGGCAGTACTGACACAGACCGCCGCCGAGCCCGCCCGCCACAGGAAGCGACCGCACCGTGAAGACCGTCCTCAACGTCATCTGGCTGATCTTCTCCGGCCTGTGGATGGCGATCGGCTATGCCGTCGCCGGCCTCATCTGCCTGGTCCTCATCATCACCATCCCCTGGGGTCTGGCGTGTTTCCGGATAGCCGCCTACGCCCTCTGGCCCTTCGGCTACCGCGTGGTGCAGCGTTCCGGATCGGGGCTCCCCTCCGGCATCGGCAACATCATCTGGCTGCTGGTCGCCGGGATCTGGATCTCCCTCGCCCACGTCGTGGCGGCCGTCGGCTTCTTCCTCACCATCATCGGCATCCCCTTCGGCATCGCCCACCTCAAGATGATCCCGGTCTCCCTCATGCCCCTGGGCCGCGAGATCGTGCCCACCGACAGCGCCTACCCCTCCTACCGGTGGTAGCCCCCGCTGCGGCCCGGAGGCCCGGCCGATGAACCTGGACGCGCTCGACGCCCTCGGGGGATTCTTCGCCCTGCGCACCGACCCCCCGCCGTCCGGCCGCACCGTGCCGCTGGCGCAGGTGTACGCGGGCGGGGACGTGCAGCTCCACCGCCGGATCGCGGCCGTGGGGGAGCGGCTCGGACACCCGGAGCCCCGGGTCGCCGCGTCGCTCGCCCAGCTCTCGCTCGCCTCCCGGCTCTGGTCGGTCGGGCTGGGCGCCGCCGTGCTGCACGGCACGGTCCCCGACCTGGCTCCCGACCGCCTGCACTGGGACCCGGACGGCCAGGCGCCCGACGACCTGTGGCTGCCCGCCCCGCGTCCGCGCCCGGTTCCCTCCGACCTGCCCCGGCTGCTGGCCGACAGCATCCTGGCCGACCACCTCCTCCCGCTGGAGACGGCCGTCCGCCGGGTGTGCCCGGTCGCCGCCGGGCTGCTGCGCGGCAACGCCGCCTCCGCCCTCGCGGGCGCACTGCGGCAACTCGGCCAGTGGTGCCTGCGGCACGGCCGGGAGGACCGGGCGCATCGCGCCCGGCACCTCACCGCCGCACTGTTCCACCACCCGGCGCTGCGCGGCACCGGCAGCCTCAACGGCACCGCGTTCCGCCGTACCAGCTGCTGCCTGTACTACCGGATACCCTCCGGTGGCGTGTGCGGCGACTGCGTCTTCCCCCGGCCGCCCGGAGGGCGCTGAACCCAGCTCACCCCGCCGGCACGTGGCTGCCGGCGGGACCGCGGCGCTGCCGCCCGAAGTGGAACAGGCCGACCGACAGCGAGGCGATCAGCAGCACCAGCATGCCGCCGAGCATCCAGCCGGTGCCGAAGTTGACGATCAGGGGGATCGCCGCCGCGGTGATGAGACCGCCCCCGAAGAAGGGCTCCAGGGCGAGCTGCTTGTAACCGAACGCCGGATAGGCGGGGGTGCGCAGCTCCGGGTCGGCGATGCGCAGCAGGATCAGCCCGGTGGCGGTGACGCCCAGCGACTGACCCATGTCGGCGATGCCCCGCTCGAACCAGTAGTCCGGCATCATCCGCGGTGCCAGGAACACGAAGGCGAGCACCGACCACAGCAGGCCCACCGCCGCCAGCAGCGCGAACGCCCCCATGTTCTCCGCGATGACCTGCAGGGACAGGGTGCCGAGCGCGGCAATGATCAGCATGTCCAGGGAGAAGCCCTGGAGACGCTCCACCAGCTGCCGGTCCACCACGTCGTGCCGGTCGAAGACCTGGATGGCGAGCTGCACCAGGATGCCGCCGATCATCGCCAGGGGGAACAGCGGGACGTAGGCGAAGAGCTCCACGTTCTCCGCCCAGAAGACCGCTTCGATCCACTGCAGCAGCGACAGCAGCAGCCAGCCGACGATCACCGAGAGGGCGAGCAGCCCGAAGTGCAGCGTGAGCGGCTCGATGGAGGCCGGCTGCACCGTCAGGGTGCCCGCCGAGCGCCGCCGCTGCTTCTCCACCAGTCCGGCCTGTTCGGAGACGGACGGGCTCGCGTGCTGTTGCAGCTCCACGGTCCGGCCGGTGCGCACCCCCCAGTTGATGAGGCCGATGCCGATGATGATGCCGGACAGCAGGCCGATCGTCGCCAGCCCCAGGGCGAGATCCTGCCCCTCGGGGAACCCGAACTCGGCGAAGGTGTCCCCCAGCCCGGCGGCCGTGCCGTGTCCCCCCTCGAAGCCGATCTCGATCAGGGCGCCGGTGAACGGCGGCAGCCCGAAGACCGGGCCGAGGACGATCAGCGCCAGCAGGATGCCCAGCACGTACTGACCGCTGCTCAGCGCCATACCGAAGGCGATCTGCGGTCCGGCGACCCGGCCGGCCTCGCGCAGGCCCGGCAGCCGGTGGCCGAGGAAGAGCCCGGCGAACACCACCGAGATCAGCAGCCCCGGCAGGGTGGACCAGACCTCCAGGATTTCCGGGGTGAAGAGGCCCGCCTCGGCGAACCGGTCGGTGCCCAGCGCGCTCGCGAGCTGTCCGAGGACGTCGGGTCCGCACAGCAGTGCGAGCCCTCCGCCGATGATCGAGCTGGGCACGAACAGCTTCTGGGCCAGCCGCCACTTCACTCGGATGATCTTGGCGAGCAGCATGACCCCGCCGAGCAGCAACAGCGCGAATCCGATGACGTCCGCGGACATCCAGGGCCTCTCCCGCCAGCCAGATGAGTCGTGCTGCGGACGTTACCCCGCCATCGCCCGATAAGCTCCCAAGGCAGGACATATCGGGGAGGTCTGTCGTGCCAGGGCTACTCGGTCCCGGCCCGGGACCGGGCGTCGGCTGCCCGCCCACGCCTGGGCCTCGGCACTCATGGCGGCGGGCGGCGGACGGGCGGCCTCCGCCCACCGGCTCACTGCCCCCGGTGGCGCAGTGGCCGCGACCGCGGCGGCCGGGGCGCTCGCCCTCCTGGCCGCCGCTGTCCTCCTGCACCGTTGCGGACGGTCACCGGCCGCCGCACCGGCTACCGGTAGTTGACGAACTGCACCGGGAAGTCGAAGTCCTTCTCCTTGACCAGCTGCTGCACCTGCTGCAGGGCGTCACGGCTCTTGGAGCTGACCCGCAGCTCCTCGCCCTGCACCTGGGCCTTCACGCCCTTGGGACCCTCGTCGCGGATGAGCTTGGCGACCTTCTTGGCGTCGTCGGTCGAGATGCCCTCCTTGAGTGTGGAGAAAAGCTTGAACTCCTTACCGGACGCCTGCGGTTCGCCGGAGTCCAGCGCCTTCAGCGAGATACCGCGCTTGACCAGCTTGGTCTGGAAGATGTCCAGGACGGCCTTCGCCCGCTCGTCGGAGTTGGCGCGGATCTCGATCTGCTCCCCGGACCAGGAGATGGACGCGTCGACGCCCTTGAAGTCGTAGCGCTGCGAGACTTCCTTGGCAGCCTGGTTCAGGGCGTTGTCGACCTCCTGCCGGTCGACCTTCGAGACGATGTCGAAACTGGAGTCGGCCATGGTCGGGCTCCTCGTGCGTCACATGAGTACGGATCTACGGCGAGCCAGCCTAGCCACCCCGCACCGCGAGCACCTCCCCGCGAACCGGGTGGCGGACCACCCCCGGGGATCGGGTAAGGTTTACGGCGTTGCCAGGGAAGCCCGCGAGCGGCTCCCCCGGCAGCGATCCCAGGCGGTGTGCCCGAGCGGCCAAAGGGAGCAGACTGTAAATCTGCCGGCTCAGCCTTCCCAGGTTCGAATCCTGGCGCCGCCACAGGAGTAAGAGGGGCCCCTGACCTGCTGAAAGCAGGTCAGGGGCCCCTCTTTGCCGACTCGTGGCGCGCACGGCGCGTTTCCACGTGGAAACCGCCTCCGTGCACGGGGAAACGCGCCCGATTCCGCACGCCGCTCCCCTCCGCAGGGGTCAGGCC
Organism: Streptomyces sp. ACA25; assembly: GCF_028200735.1. GTDB lineage: Bacteria > Actinomycetota > Actinomycetes > Streptomycetales > Streptomycetaceae > Streptomyces. The sequence continues at coordinate 4,694 of NZ_JAQKPV010000024.1, read as the reverse complement.
GCCGCCGCTGAGACGGCCTCGGTGACCGGTGTGTCGCCGCTCACCAATTCCAGGGTCAGGCCCGCGGTGCGTGGTTCGTCCAGGAGGGCGAGCAGCACGGCCGCCACGTCGTCCCGGGGGATCTCCGAGCGGCCCGTCCGGGGAGCGAGCCGGACCAGGCCGGTGCCCGGGTCGTCGGTCAGCCGGCCCGGCCGAAGAATCGTCCATTCCAGCCGGTCGCGGGCCCTCAGGTCGGCGTCCGCGGCTGCCTTGGCCCGCAGGTAGGCAGCGAAAACCGGGTCGGTCTCCGGCGGCGGCTCGCGATCCGCCCCCATGGAGGACAGCATCAGGTAGCGGCGCACCCCGACCCGCTCGGCCGCCTCGGTGAAGAGTTCGGCTCCCGCCCGGTCCATGGAGTCCTTCCGCGCCTCGCCGCTGCCCGGTCCGGCGCCGGCTGCGAAGACGACGGCGTCGGCGTCCGCAAGGTGCCGTGAGACGTCCGCCACCGCCGCGCTCTCCAGGTCGCAGATGACGGGCTCGGCCCCGGCCGCCAGCAACGCCCCGGCCTGTTCGGGTTTTCGGATGAGGCCTGCGACCTGGTCACCGCGACTGCTGAGCAGTTGCTCGAGCCGCAGGGCGATCCGGCCGTGACCTCCAGCGATAACTGTGCGCATGCCTTCGACCGTACGCCCGTGCGGCCCGGTCGGCTGCCGGAACGACCGGAACGGAGGGGTGTCGACGGGGCCCGCCGACCGGCCCGGTAAGGATTTCTCCTTCCGCGCGGGAGCGTGTAACCTTTCCATCGCTCGCCCCAATAGCTCAGTCGGCAGAGCGTCTCCATGGTAAGGAGAAGGTCAACGGTTCGATTCCGTTTTGGGGCTCTGAGGTGTAAGGCCTCCCATGAAGTGTGGGAAGCTTGGCATCCATGGCGGCGTAGCTCAGTCGGTAGAGCAAACGGCTCATAATCGTTGTGTCACCGGTTCAAGTCCGGTCGCCGCTACTTTACTCTCAGTAGCCGATTGCGGGGTCGGACCTTCGATCGGCTACTGTCGCTGTGTTGAATCCGTCCATCCGTCAAGGAGCACTCACGTGGCTGCCACAGACGTCCGCCCGAAGATCACGCTGGCCTGCGTGGAGTGCAAGGAGCGGAACTACATCACCAACAAGAACCGGCGCAACAACCCCGACCGGCTCGAGATGAAGAAGCACTGTCCGCGCTGCAACAGCCACACCGCGCACCGCGAGACGCGCTGACCACAGAATCACCGGATGAGGCCGTCCCCGAGAGGGGGCGGCCTCATACCTGTCTCCCGGAGGTAACCAGTCCATGGCGCTCGACCAGTCGTTCGTCGGGCGGAGCTATCCGCCCACCGAGCCCTACGAGGTGGGCCGGGAGAAGATCCGCGAGTTCGCCCAGGCCGTGCGGGACGACAACCCCGCGTACACGGACCGGGCTGCGGCCGAGGCACTGGGCCACCCGGACGTGATCGCTCCGCCCACCTTCATCTTCACGCTGACCTACCAGGCCGCCGCCCAGGTGGTACAGGACCCGCTGCTGGGCCTGGACTACAGCCGGGTCGTGCACGGGGACCAGAAGTTTGTGTACTCCCGGCCGGTCCGGGCGGGGGACCAGCTGTCGGTGACCTCCACGATCGACGCCATCAGGTCGATGAGCGGCAACGACATCCTGGACATCCGGGGCGAGGTGCACGACGCCTCCGGCGCCCACGTGGTCACCGCCCACACCAAGCTGGTGGCCCGTGCGGCCGGGGAAGAGGCAGCGGCATGACCGCCCGGATCGCGTACGCCGACGTCGAGGCCGGCACCGAGCTGCCGGCCCAGGTCTTCCCGGTGACCCGCGACGCCCTGGTGCGTTACGCGGGTGCCTCCGGGGACTTCAACCCGATCCACTGGAGCGAGCGCTTCGCCAAGGACGTCGGGCTGCCGAACGTCATCGCGCACGGCATGTTCACCATGGCCGAGGCGATCCGGGTGGTCACCGACTGGACGGGCGACCCGGCCGCGGTGGTGGAGTACGGCGTGCGGTTCACCAAGCCGGTGCCGGTCCCGGACACCGACGCGGGCACCACCATCGAGGTCTCCGCGAAGGTGTCCGCCAAGCTCGACGACGAGGCGCGCACGGTGCGTGTCGATCTCACCGCCATGAACGCCGGGCTGAAGGTGCTCGGCATGGCCCGCGCCGTCGTGAAGCTGGCCTGAGCCCATCGCCGCCTCCGCCCGCCCCTGCCGGGCCCGCGCGATCGGCAACGGTCCGGGCCGGTGTCCCCGCGAGCCCGCCGGGGTGGTGAGCCGGTCGCGCGGCTGTGGTATCGGACACATTGCCGCGTACGTTTGGCAGGGCGGTGAAGTGGGGAAGCGCCGGGGCGAGAACGCCGTTCTGCGGCCCTGGCGCCCCCGCCCCGGGGCCGGCGCGGTCCCTGGTGCCCGCCACGCTGCGCCACCCCTGCCGCAGGCGCCGTATTCTTGGCCTGTGCAGCTACAACACCACGCGCCCCTGGCTCCGCTCACCACGCTTCGGCTCGGTGGCCCTGCCACGCGCCTCGTCACCGCCACCACCGACGACGACGTGATCGCCGTGGTCCGGGAGGCCGACGCCACAGAGACCCCCCTGCTGATCATCGGCGGCGGCAGCAACCTCGTCATTGCCGACGAGGGCTTCGACGGTACGGCCCTGCGCATCGCCACCTCCGGTATCCGTCTCGACGGCACCCGCCTGGAGCTCGCCGCCGGTGAGAACTGGTCCGGAGCCGTGGCCCGCACGGTCGAGGAAGGCCTGGCCGGCATCGAGTGCCTGGCCGGGATCCCGGGCTCGGCCGGTGCCACACCGATCCAGAACGTCGGTGCGTACGGTCAGGAGGTCTCCTCGGTCATCACCGAGGTGGTGGCCTACGACCGCAGGGAGGGGCGGACGGTCACCCTGTCCGGCGCCGACTGCGGCTTCGCCTACCGGAACAGCCGGTTCAAGGCCGACCCCGAGCGCTTCGTGGTGCTCCGGGTGAGCTTCGCGCTGGAGGACGCCGACGGCTTGTCCGCTCCCCTCGGCTACGCCGAGACGGCGCGGATGCTCGGCGTGCAGCCCGGCGAGCGCGCCCCCGTGGCTGACGTCCGCAACGCTGTCCTGAAGCTGCGGGCCGGCAAGGGCATGGTGCTGGACCCGGAGGACCACGACACCTGGTCGGCGGGCTCCTTCTTCACCAACCCGGTGCTCGGCGAAGCGGCGTACGCGGCATTCCTGGTCCGGGCCGCGGAACGGTTCGGACCGGACCTCACCCCGCCCTCGTACCCGGCGGGGGAGGGCCGCACCAAGACCTCCGCGGCCTGGCTCATCGACCGTGCCGGCTACCCGAAGGGGTACGGCTCCGGGGCGGCCCGCATCTCCGGCAAGCACACCCTCGCGCTCACCAACCGCGGCAACGCCCGGACCGAGGACCTGCTCAGCCTGGCCCGCGAGGTGCGGGCCGGAGTACAGGCCGCCTTCGGGGTCACGCTGGTGAACGAGCCGGTGCTCGTCGGCACCCGGCTCTGACCACCGAGGCCTTCTGCCACCGGGGGTTCCCGGAGCGCCCGCCCCGGCGCCCGGGGGCCACGGCGGTTCTCACAGGGAGAGCCACTCCTCGATCCCGGCCAGCAGTTTCTCCCGCACGTCCGGGGGCGCCGCGGTCGCCCGGACCGACTGCCGGGCCAGCTCGGCCAGTTCCTCGTCGGTGAAGGCGTGGTACCGGCGCGCGATCTCGTACTGCTCGGCAAGCCGGGAGCCGAACAGCAGCGGGTCGTCGGCACCCAGCGCCATCGGCACCCCGGCGTCGAAGAGCGTGCGCAACGGCACGTCCTCCAGCCGCTCGTAGACGCCGAGAGCGACGTTCGACGCCGGGCAGACCTCACAGGTCACCCCCGACTCCGCGAGCTGCCGCAGCAGCCCGGGATCCTCGGCGGCCCGCACCCCGTGGCCCACCCGGTGGGCCCGGAGATCGTCCAGGCAGTCCCGGATGCTGGACGGTCCCGCCAGCTCGCCGCCGTGCGGCGCGGCCAGCAGCCCACCGTCCCTGGCGATCGCGAAAGCCCGGTCGAAGTCCCTGGCGAAGCCGCGCCGTTCGTCGTTGGACAGCCCGAAGCCGACGACGCCCCGGTCCGCGTAACGGACGGCCAGCCGGGCCAGGGTGCGGGCGTCCAGCGGATGCTTCATACGGTTCGCGGCGACCAGCACCCGCATGTCCAGGCCGGTCTCCCGGGCGGTGGTGTCCACCGCGTCGAGAATGACCTCCAGAGCCGGGATCAGCCCGCCCAGCCGGGGCGCGTAGGAGGTCGGGTCGACCTGGATCTCCAGCCAGCGCGAGCCGTCCTTGAGGTCCTCCTCCGCAGCCTCACGGACCAGCCGCTGGATGTCCTCCGGCTCGCGCAGGCAGGACCGTGCCATGTCGTACAGCCGCTGGAACCGGAACCAGCCGCGCTCGTCGGTGGCGCGCAGTTGCGGGGGTTCACCGCCGCGCAGCGCCTCGGGCAGATGAACCCCGTACTTGTCGGCCAGCTCCAGGAGGGTGCCGGAACGCATGGATCCGGTGAAATGCAGATGGAGATGGGCTTTCGGCAGCAGCCGGACGTCGCGAACACTCACCATTCCCAGATCTTAGGGTCCCGGGGCGGCGGGTTTTCCTCCCGGGGGACCCCAGGTCGCCGGGCGGGAGCGGCCCGGACAG
>NZ_JAQKPV010000023.1 GCF_028200735.1 Streptomyces sp. ACA25 | reverse complement strand
TGCCTTCGACGTGCGCCGGGCCGTCGAGGCCTTCCGCTTCGTCGGAGGGGCCGAGCACATCGGCAAGGTCGTCCTCACCATGCCGCGAGCACTCGACCCCGAGGGCACCGTGCTTGTCACCGGTGGCACCGGTGCGCTCGGCGGGCTGATCGCCCGACGCCTGGTCACCGGCCACGGCGTGCGCAGGCTGCTGCTCACCAGCAGACGGGGTCCGGACGCCGAGAACGCCGCCGGCCTCGTCGCCGAACTCGCCGGTCTCGGGGCCGAGGCGACCGTGGTGGCCTGCGACCTCACCGACCGCGACGCGCTTGCCGCCCTGCTTGCCGCCGTGCCCGCGCAGCACCCGCTCACCGCCGTCGTCCACGCGGCGGGCGTTCTCGACGACGGACTTGTCGAATCGCTGACCCCGGACCGGCTGCGCACCGTCTTCGCACCCAAGGCGGCGGCGGTCACACTGCACGAGCTGACCGCAGGTGCCGACCTGGCGGCCTTCGTCCTGTACTCATCCATGTCGGGCACCTTCGGCAGCGCCGGACAGGGCAACTACGCCGCGGCCAATGCCTTCCTCGACGCACTCGCGCACCGGAGACAGGCCGAAGGGCTGCCCGCGCTGTCGCTGGCGTGGGGCCCCTGGGCGGCGCCCGGTGGCATGGCGGACGGCCTGGCCGATGCCGAGGCAGCGCGCATCAGTCGTTCCGGCTTTCCGCTGCTCAGCGCCGAACACGGCCTCGACCTGCTCGACACGGCGCTTTCGCTGCCCGGCCCGGCCCTTCTGCCCCTGCGGCTGGACACCGCGGCCCTCACCGCGTCACCCACGCCGCTGCCGCCGCTGCTGCACACCCTTGTCCGTCCCGCCCGCCGCATGGCCGACCGGTCCGCCGCCCCCGGCGGGCTCGTCGAACAGCTTCGCGGCCTCTCCGCGGGCGACCGGGACCGGACCGTCCTGGAGCTGGTGCGAGGCCACGCCGCCGCCGTTCTCGGCTTCGGAACCGCAGAGGCGGTCGAGCCGACCCGTCCGTTCAAGGATCTCGGTTTCGACTCGCTCACCTCCGTGGAACTGCGGAACCGGCTCGGTTCGGCAGTGCACCGCAGGCTCCCGGCAACCCTGGTGTTCGACCATCCGACCCCCGGGACGCTCGCCGCGCACCTGGTGCGGGAACTTCTCCAGGAACTGGATGAGTCCGTCCCTCCCGGTCAGGCCCGTACCACCACAGACGTCAACGAGCCGATCGCCATCGTCGGCATGGCCTGCCGTTTCCCCGGCGGAGCCGATACCCCCGAGGCGCTGTGGAAGCTCGTCCACGAGGAGATCGACGCCGTCGCCGGGTTCCCCTCCGACCGGGGCTGGGACATCGACAACCTCTACGGGGACGCGGACTCCGGCGGCAGGGACACCTACGAGGGCGGCTTCCTCTACGACGCGAGCCAGTTCGACCCGGCGTTCTTCGGTATCTCCCCGCGCGAGGCGCTGGCGATGGACCCGCAGCAGCGGCTGCTGCTGGAGACCTCCTGGGAAGCGTTCGAACGGGCGGGCGTCGACCCGGCACTGCTGCGCGGCAGTTCCACCGGCGTCTACGTCGGGACCGCCACCTCCGGGTACGGGCTGGGCCGCATCGACGTGCCGGCCGGCTCACGGCCGCACATGCTCACCGGAACGGCGACCAGCGTCATCTCCGGCAGGCTGGCGTACGCCTTCGGCCTGGAGGGCCCGGCGGTCACCGTCGACACGGCCTGCTCCTCCTCCTTGGTGGCCCTGCACCTGGCGGCGCAGGCGCTGCGCAGCGGCGAGTGCTCCATGGCGCTGGCGGGCGGAGCAACCGTCATGATCACACCGAGCATGTTCGTGGACGCCAGCCAGGGCGGGGCCCTCGCGCCGCGCGGCCGGTGCCGGGCGTTCTCCGCCGACGCGGAGGGCACCGGCTGGGGCGAGGGCGTCGGCATGCTGCTCGTCGAACGCTTGTCCGACGCGCGCCGTAACGGACACCGGGTGCTGGCAGTCGTGCGTGGATCGGCGGTGAACTCCGACGGTGCGTCGAACGGCCTCACCGCCCCCAACGGGCCGTCGCAGCAGCGGGTGATCCGGGCCGCGCTCGCCGACGCGGGCCTGGGCCCCGGCGACGTCGACGCCGTGGAGGCCCACGGGACCGGCACCGAACTCGGCGACCCCATCGAGGCACAGGCCCTCATGGCCACCTACGGCCGGGAACGGGACGTCCGGCAGCCCCTCTGGCTCGGTTCGGTCAAAGCGAACCTCGGGCACACCCAGTCGGCGGCGGGCGTCGCCGGGGTGATCAAGACGGTGCTGGCCATGCAGCACGGCGCGCTGCCGCGGTCACTGCACATTTCCGAGCCCACCCCGCACGTCGACTGGGACGGGAGCGGCGTGCGGCTGCTCACCGACCGGGTCACCTGGCCGGACACCGGCCGCCCGCGCCGTGCCGCCGTGTCCTCGTTCGGCATGAGCGGCACCAACGCCCACACCATCCTCGAGTACGTCCCCGAAAAGACCCCCGCCGGACACCGGCCTGCGCCGGACGACGGTCCGGCCACGGCCACGGAGCTGCCGTGGCTCCTGTCGGCCCGCACCCCCGGCGCGCTGCGCGAGCAGGCGCAGCGGCTGAGTGAGCATCTCGATGCCCGGCCCGGCCTCGCTGATCAGGACGTGGCCCACTCGCTGGCCATGACCCGCTCCCGGTTCGAACACCGCGCGGTGCTGCTCGGCCCCGCCCGCCGCGAACAGCTTGCCGCGCTCGCCGCCGACCTTCCCGCCCCCGGCATCGTGCGCGGAGTCGCGGAGCGGGCCGGCCGCGTCGCCTTCGTCTTCCCCGGACAGGGCTCGCAGTGGCCCGGCATGGCCGACGGACTCCTCGACAGCTCCGAGCACTTCCGCCGCACCTTCCGTGAGTGTGCCGATGCCCTCGAGGCGTACCTCGACTGGTCCGTGCAGGACGCGGTCCGCCGGCTCCCCGGTGCCGCCGGCCTCGACCGGGTCGACGTCATCCAGCCCGTGCTCTTCGCGACGATGGTGTCGCTCGCCGGACTCTGGCGTGACCACGGCATCGAGCCCGAGGCGGTCGTCGGCCACTCGCAAGGAGAGATCGCCGCCGCTTACGTCGCAGGCGCCCTGTCGCTCGAGGACGCCGCCCGCATCGTCACCCAGCGCAGCAGACTGCTGTCCCGCCTGGCCGGCCGGGGCGCGATGGCCTCGGTGTCGTTGCCTCCTGACGAGATCGAGGTCCGGCTGGAAGCACGGAAGGGCACGCTGAACGTGGCCGCCGTCAACGGGGTGCGCTCGGCCACGGTCGCGGGGGACGAGACAGACCTCGACGCACTGCTCGCGGAACTGGAGGCCGAGGGGGTGCGGGTCCGCAAGGTCCGCGTCAGGGGCGCCGGCCACTCGCCCCCCGTCGACGAGGTGCGTGACGAGGCGCTCACGGTGCTGGCACCGGTCCGGTCGCACGCTTCGCGCATTCCGTTCTACTCGACGGTCACCGGCGGCGCTCTGGACACCACGGGGCTGGATGCCGAGTACTGGTTCCGCAACATGCGCCGGACCGTGCAGTTCGCGCCGGCCACCCGAGCGCTCCTCGCGGACGGCTACGGGGTCTTCGTCGAGAACAGCCCGCACCCCGTGCTCGGCGGCAGCATCCAGGAGACCGCAGAGGACGAAGGCGCCCCCGACCCGGTGACCCTCACGTCACTGCGCAGGGAGGAAGGCGGCACCGAACGGTTCGCCGTCTCGCTCGCGGAGGCGCTCGCCCGCGGCGTCGAACCCACCTGGCCACTGAGCGGCACCGCCGTCCCCCTGCCCACCTACCCCTTCCAGCGGAGCCGCTACTGGTGGGAGACGGAAGAGCCGCCCGCCGCCGAAGACGGCGCGGTCAGCGCCGAGGAGGGCCGGTTCTGGGCGGCGGTGGAGAGCGGCGACGTCGCCGCTCTGGCCGACTCACTCGGAGCGGACCACGGCCTTCTCACCCCCGCCCTGCCCGCGCTGGCCGAGTGGCGGCGGCAGTCCCGCGACCGGTCCACCGTCGGCGGCTGGCGGTACCGGGTGACGTGGCGGTCCACGGCGGCCGACCGCGGACGGCCCGCCCTGAGCGGCTCCTGGGCGATCGTCACCGGGTCCGCGCACGCGGCCCTCGCCGGCCGCCTGGCCGCACTCGTCGAAGCAGCGGGCGCGGACGTGCGCGTGGTCGGCCCGGGAGAGCTGCCCACTGACGTCCTCCTGGCCGGTGTGCTGTCGCTGCTCGCCCTGGACACCCGACCGCACCCCGAACACCCCGGCGTACCCGTCGGCCTCGCGGAGAACCTCGGCCTGCTGCGCACCGTCGTCGCGAGCGAGGCCGCCACGCCGGTGTACCTGCTGACCAGTGGCGCTGTCGCGGTCGGCCGCGCCGACCGGATGCGCGACGTCACCCAGGCGAGCACCTGGGGCCTGGGCCTGGTGGCCGGGCTGGAACGGCCCGACCAGTGGGGAGGGCTCGTCGACCTGCCGGAGGACCCCGACGACCGGGCACTCAGCCGCGCACTCGGCCTGCTCGGAGGTGACGAGGACCAGCTCGCGATCCGGCCGTCAGGGGTGTTCGCCCGCCGGATGGTCCGCGCGGACGAGGCCGCGGCGGTGCGGTCGTGGCGTCCCCGTGGCACGGTGCTCATCACCGGCGGAACCGGCGGGGTCGGCACGCATCTCGCCCGCTGGCTGGCCTACGAGGGCGCGAGCAGGCTCGTTCTCGCGGGCCGCCGCGGCCCGGACGCCCCCGGCGCCGCAGCCCTCGCCGCGGAACTGCAGGCCCGGGGCGTCGACGTGGTGCTCGCCGCGTGTGATGTGTCCGACCGGGACGCGGTCGCGGCGTTGCTCACCGAGCACCCCGTCGACGCGGTGATCCACGCGGCCGGTGTGCCGCAGGCCACGGCACTCACCGATTGCGAGGAGACGGAGCTCGCCGCCGTTCTCACCGCCAAGGTCGAGGGCGCCCGGCACCTTGACGAACTGGTCGGCGACGTCGACGCGTTCGTGCTGTTCTCCTCCGGGGCCGGTGTCTGGGGCGGGGCGGGCCAGGTCGCGTACGCCGCGGGCAACGCCGTGCTCGACGCACTGGCCCAGGACCGGCGCGCCCGCGGTCTGCACGCCACCGCGGTGGCGTGGGGAGGCTGGGCCGACGGCGGCATGGCGGACGGTGACGCCGCCGCGCAGCTGGGCAGGCGCGGTCTGCACGCCATGGACCCCCGGCTGGCCATCGGCGCGCTGCGCCAGGCACTCGACGCGGACGAGACGTGCCTGACCGTCGCCGACATCGACTGGGCACGCTTCGCTCCCGGCTACACCGCCGCGCGCCCGCGCCCGCTCATCATGGACATCCCCGAGGCCGAGGCTGCGCTCGCCGAGCCGGTTTCCCCGGCCGACGAGCCTGGTGGCGAGGACGAACTGCGGACGGCACTGCTCGCGCTGCCGCAGTCCCAGCGCGTCGGCAACGTGCTGGATCTGGTGCGGGAACAGGCCGCCGCGGCCCTCGGCTACGCCGACGCCTCCGCGATCGAGCCCGGCCGTGCGTTCCGCGACCTCGGCTTCGACTCACTCATGGCCGTGGAGGTGCGCAACCGGCTGTTCGCCGCCACCGGAAGGCGGCTGCCCGCCACGCTGGTGTACGACCATCCGACGCCCGCGGCCCTGGCCGACCACCTGCTCGCCGAGGTGCTCGGTGAGCAGGCCGGGGAGGCGGGCGCGGCGGGCGTCCGCGCCGCCGCGCCCGTCCATGACGAACCGCTCGCCATCATCGGCATGAGCTGCCGGTACGCGGGCGGAGTGGACTCGCCCGAGGACCTCTGGCAGCTGGTCATGGCGGGCACCGACGCGATGGGGCCCTTCCCCGACGACCGGGGCTGGGATCTCGACGCCCTCTACCACCCCGACCCGGACAACCCCGGCACCTCCTACGTCCGCGAGGGCGGGTTCGTCCGCGACGCCTCCCACTTCGACCCGGGGTTCTTCGGTATCTCCCCCCGTGAGGCGCTGGCGACGGACCCTCAGCAGCGGCTGCTCCTGGAAGCCACCTGGGAGTCGTTCGAACGCGCCGGGATCGACCCCTCGACCGCGCGCGGCAGCGCCACCGGCGTGTTCGTCGGCACCTCGTTCGTCGGCTACGGCCTCGGCGTTCCGCAGCCGGGCGACGGGACGGAGGGCTTCTTCCTGGCCGGCACCGGCACCGCGAGTGCCTCCGGACGGATCTCCTACACCTTCGGTCTGGAGGGGCCGGCGGCCACAGTGGACACCGCATGCTCCTCCTCCGCGGTGGCCATTCACCTCGCCTGCCAGGCCCTGCGGCAGAACGAGTGCGACATGGCTGTCGCAGGCGGCGTCGCCGTCCTCGCCACCCCCACCTCCTTCACCGAGTTCAGCCGCCAGCGCGGCCTGGCCGCGGACGGCCGGTGCAAGCCGTTCGCTGCTGCCGCCGACGGGACGGGCTGGGGCGAGGGCGTCGGCATGATCCTGGTGGAGCGGCTCTCGGACGCCCTTCGCCACGGTCACCCGGTCCTCGCGCTCGTCCGCGGAACCGCCATCAACCAGGACGGTGCCTCCAACGGTCTGACGGCGCCCAGCGGTCCCGCCCAGCAGAAGGTGATCCGGCAGGCACTGGCCAACTCAGGCCTGGAGCCCTCCGAGGTGGACGCTGTCGAGGCGCACGGCACGGGCACGGCACTCGGCGACCCCATCGAGGCGCAGTCGGTGCTCGCCACCTACGGTCAGGACCGCCCCGGCGGCCGGCCCCTGTGGCTGGGCTCGGTGAAATCCAACATCGGGCACACCCAGTCCGCCTCCGGCGTGGCGGGCCTCATCAAGACAGTGATGGCGCTGCGCCACGGCGTGCTGCCGAAAACCCTGCACATCGACGAGCCGACTCCGCACGTGGACTGGGCGAGCGGCTCCGTGGAACTGCTGACCGAGGCCGTTCCCTGGGCGCAGACCGACGGCCGTCCCCGGCGCGCGGGCGTCTCCTCGTTCGGCGGCAGCGGCACCAACGCCCACCTGGTGCTGGAGGAGTTCGCACCGGAGCCGGCCGCAGGCCCCGACAGCGGGCCGCGGCCCGAGCTCGCCGGCACGGTGGTGCCGTGGGCCCTGTCCGGCCGCACCCCCGAGGCGCTGCGCCAGCAGGCCGAACGGCTCCTCGACCACCTGGCCGAGCACCCGGGTCAGCATCCGGCGGACATCGCTCACTCGCTGGTCACCACACGCGCCGCCTTCGAACACCGGGCCGTGGTGGTCGCCGCTGACGACACGAACCGCCGGGCGGCGCTGGCAGCGCTCGCCCGGGGCGAGACCGCCCCCCACCTGGTGAGGGGCGCGGCCCGCCGGGGCCGGGTGGCGTTCGTCTTTCCCGGGCAGGGGGGACAGTGGGCGGGAATGGCGCTCGAACTGATGGACTCCTCGGAGGTCTTCGCCGCCGAGCTGTACGCCTGCGCCGAAGAGCTGGCCCACCATGTCGACTGGTCGCTGATCGATGTCCTGCGCGGTACCGGGGACACTCCACCGCTGGAGCGGGTCGACGTCACGCAACCCGCCCTGTTCGCCGTCATGGTGTCGCTCGCCGCCCTCTGGCGGGCGAACGGAGTCGAGCCCGACATGGTGCTGGGCCACTCGCAGGGCGAGATAGCAGCCGCCTACGTTTCCGGCGCGCTGTCACTCGCCGATGCTGTCCGGACGGTCGTCCTGCGCGGCAGACTCCTCCTCCCCCTGACCGGGCTCGGGGGCATGGTCTCGGTGGCCCTCCCCGCGGACGAGTTGCGCAAGCTGCTCCAGCCATGGGGCGACCGGCTTTCCGTGGCCGGGATCAACAGCCCGGCGTCCACCATCGTCTCGGGCGGGAACGACGCGCTGGACGAATTCCTCGAGGTCTGCGAGGCGGACGGCGTCCGGGCCAAACGCATCCGGGTGGACTTCAGCTCGCACTGCGCACAGGTGGAGCCGGCCGCCCGGGAACTGGCCGGACTGCTCGCCGGTATCGAGCCCGCGACGGGCACCGTCCCGTTCCACTCCACCGTCACCGGAGAACGACTGGACACCACTTCCCTCGACGGCCGGTACTGGGAGCGGAACCTGGTCAGCCCGGTCGACCTCGACCGCGGGATCAGAGGGCTGGTGGAACATGGTGCCCGGTTCTTCGTCGAGATCAGTCCGCACACCGTCCTCGCAGGCGCCATCGGAGAGATCACCGAGGACATCGACGGCCTCGAACCGGGCGACGCGGTGGTGCTCGGCTCACTCCGCCGTGACGACGGCGGGCCGGAGCGCTTCCTGCACTCGCTCGGCGAACTGCACGTGCACGGCGGCCCGGCGAATCTCACCGCTTCCCTCGCCGGCCTGCCGGTACGCGCGGTGCCCCTGCCGACGTACGCATTCCAGCGGGAGCCGTACTGGCTGGACGCCGCACAGGGCGGCCCGGGCACGGGCGACGCCGGCGCGGTCGGCCAAGGGCTCACCGGGCATCCTCTGCTGCCGGCCGCCGTGCCGCTCGCGGGCGGTGAGGGCACCGTCCTCACCGGGCGGCTGTCGACGCGCACCCATCCCTGGCTGGCCGACCACGCCGTGCTCGGCACCGTTCTGCTGCCCGGTACCGCGTTCGTCGAGATGGCGCTGAACGCCGGCGCAAGGGTGGGTACCCCGCAGATCGAGGAACTGGCACTGGGCACGCCCCTGGTCCTGGGCGCCCGCGACAGCGCCGCCCTCCAGCTCGCCGTGAGCGGGCCGGACGACGCCGGCCGCCGCGAGGTGACCGTGCACTCCAGGCCCGCCGACAACGCGGACGCACCCTGGACGAAGCACGCCTCCGGCACTCTCGCCCCCGCCGGCCCACGGCCCTCCACCGAGGACCGGCCCGCCCCCGACCTCGCTGCCTGGCCACCCCCGGGAGCCGAGCCGGTGGACCTCACCGGGTTCTACGAGGGCATCGCCGAAGCCGGCTACAGCTATGGCCCGGCCTTCCGGGCGCTGGCCGGCGTCTGGCACCGGGACGGCGAGCTGTTCGCCGAAGTACGGCTGCCCACGGATCTGTCAGGCGACGGCTTCGCCGTCCACCCGGCACTGTTCGACGCCGCCCTGCACGGCATCGGTCTGCTGCGCCTCCTGCGGGACGGGCCCGACCGGCCGTCCCGGTCCGCGGAGCTGCCGTTCGCCTGGCGCGGGGTACGGCTGCGCGGGAGGGGAGCCACAGCGCTGCGCGTACGGCTGACCGAGTCCGCCGAGGGCGTCGGGGTCGACCTTGCCGATGACGCGGGTGCCCCGCTCGGCGGGGTCGGGACGCTGGTGGCCCGGGCCGTGGGCACAGAACTGGCCGCTGCCCGTCACTCCGTGGCCGACTCGCTGTTCCGTGTCGACTGGGGGAACCCGGTGACGGCACCCGCCGCCGTGCCCGCCCGGCTCGCCCTGCTCGGACCGGACGGAGTCGGCCCGGAAGGGGACCCGTCCGGAGCCTGCGTCACCGCCGCCGAGCTCACCGGTACCGATGAGCTGACCGTGGACCCGGCGTCCGCCGATGCCGTCGTCGCCCCCTTCGCCGCCGCCGCCGGGGCGGGCGGCAGTGATCCGGCGACGGCCGTGGAGGAGGCGGTCAACCGGGCGCTCGGACTGGTGCGCCGATGGGTCACCGACGAACAGTGCGAGGACCTGCCGCTCGTGGTGGTCACCCGGGGTGCCGTGACCACCGGGGACGACGCTGAGGGCGACCTCGTGGACTTGGTCAACGCCCCCGTGCGTGGTCTGGTGCGCTCCGCCCAGGCCGAGCACCCCGGCCGGTTCCTGCTCGTCGACCTCGACCCGGACCCGGACCCGGAGGCGGGCCCCGTCGGCCTGGGTGCGGTGGTTGCTGCCGCGCTTGCCGCAGGGGAGACGGAGGTCGCGGTGCGTCGCGGACGCGTCCTCGCCCCCCGCCTCGTCCGCCTGCCCGTCCCACCGGGTGCCGACGCCGGCCTCGACACCGAGGGCACGGTGCTTGTCACCGGCGCCACGGGCACCCTCGGCCGCGCCCTCTCCCGGCACCTCGTCGAGCGGCACGGGGTGCGGCATCTGCTGCTGACCAGCCGCAGCGGCCCGGCCGCCCCCGGCGCCGACGACCTCGTCGCCGAGCTCGCCGGGCTGGGAGCGCAGGCCGCCGTCGTCGCCTGCGACGTCGCCGACCGGGCCGCCCTCGCCCGGACCCTGGCGGACATCCCCGCCGCCCACCCGCTCACCGCGGTGATCCACACCGCGGCCGTCCTCGACGACGGCGTGCTCACCGGCATGACGGCCGCCGGCGTCGCCAGGGTGCTCGCACCGAAGGTGCGCGGAGCGGTCAACCTGCACGAACTCACCAAGGACGCGGACCTCCGCGCGTTCGCCCTGTTCTCCTCCGCCGCCGGAGTACTCGGCGGCGCGGGGCAGGGCAACTACGCCGCGGCAAACGTGTTCCTCGACGCCTTCGCCGCCCACCGCCGGTCCCTCGGCCTGCCCGGCGTGTCGCTGGCCTGGGGGCCGTGGGCCGAACGCACCGGACTCACCGGCGATCTGTCCGAGGCCGACGTGCGCCGGGTGGCACGCTCCGGACTGGGGGTCCTGGCCACGGAGGACGGCATGGCCGCCTTCTCGGTGGCCTGCGCCGCCGGGCAGGCGCTCGTGGTGCCGGCGGCGTTCACCCCCGCGCTCCTGCGCGGGGGTGAAGCCGTGCAGCCGCTCCTGCGTGCCCTGGTGCCCCGGCAGGAACAGCGGATTGGTGGCCCCCACCCGCACGACCCGGCCGCTCTGCGGGCCCGGCTCACGGGTCTGCCGGAGTCCGGGCAGCGGCGGATGCTGCTCGACCTGGTCCGCGGCGAGGTGGCCGCTGTCCTCGGCTTCGCTTCGCCCGGAGCGGTCGACACCGACCGGGGTTTCCTCGAGCTCGGACTGGACTCCCTGACCGGAGTCGAACTGCGCAACCGGCTGGCCGGTTCGACCGGGCTGCGCCTGCCGGCGACGCTCGTGTTCGACCATCCGACGATCGCGGACGTGGTCCGGTACCTGCGCACCGAACTGGCACCCGAACCCGTCTCGCCGGTCGACGCGCTGCTCGCGGAACTGACCAGGCTGGAGTCCGGGCTCGCGCAGCTCGATGCCGACGCGGCCGGACGGGACCGGCTCGCCGCCCGGCTGCGGTCCCTGGCGGGCCGCTGGACCGGCGAACAGGCCGAGGAGGGGCAGGACCTGGAGTCCGCCTCGGCGGAGGAGATCTTCGATCTGCTCGACAACGAGTTCGAGACGTCGTGAGAGGACGCGAGCAGAACATCATGACCGACGCGAACCAGGCCGACGAGCAGAAGCTGCTCTCCTACCTCAAGCGCGCCACGGCGCAACTGCGTGACGCCAACCGGCGCATCCGTGAACTGGAGGACCTGGCGAGCGAGCCGATCGCCGTGATCGGCATGGCCTGCCGCTACCCCGGCGGGGTCCGCTCACCGGAGGACCTGTGGGACCTGGTCGCCTCCGGCACGGACGCCCTCGGCCCGCTGCCCGCCGATCGCGGTTGGGACCCGGCGATGGTGTCCGCCGCGCCGCGGGGCGGATTCGTCCACGAAGCGGGCGACTTCGACGCCGGACTGTTCGGCATGTCGCCCCGCGAGGCCGCCGCGACGGACCCTCAGCAGCGGCTGCTGCTGGAGGCCTCCTGGGAGGCGGTGGAACGCGCGGGCATCGATGTCGCCACCCTGCGAGGCGGGCGCACCGGTGTGTTCGCCGGCGTGATGTACCACGACTATCCGGCGGTCGTCGCCCCGGAAGCGCTGGAGGGCTATCAGGGCACCGCCAACGCGGGCAGTGTGCTGTCCGGGCGGGTCGCCTACTCCTTCGGGCTGCGGGGGCCCGCGGTCACCGTGGACACGGCCTGTTCCTCGTCCCTCGTCACGCTGCACCTGGCGGCCCAGGCCCTGCGCAACGATGAGTGCGAGATGGCCCTGGCGGGCGGGGTGACGGTGATGGCCGGGCCGATGATGTTCACCGGCTTCGGACTCGACGAGGGCATCGCCGCGGACGGCCGGTGCAAGCCGTTCGCTGCTGCCGCCGACGGGACGGGCTGGGGTGAGGGCGTCGGAGTCCTGCTGCTGGAGAAGCTGTCGACGGCACGCCGCAACGGTCACCGGGTACTGGCGTTGCTGCGGGGCTCCGCGGTCAATTCCGATGGTGCGTCCAGCGGGTTCACCGCGCCGAACGGTCCCGCCCAGCAGCGCGTCATCCGACAGGCCCTGGACAGCGCGGCCCTCAGCCCCGCCGAGGTGGACGCGGCGGAGGCGCACGGTACGGGTACGCGGCTGGGGGATCCGATCGAGGCGCAGGCGCTGCTGGCGACGTACGGGCGGGAGCGTGGGGAGCCGCTGTGGCTCGGTTCGGTGAAGTCGAACATCGGGCACACCCAGGCCGCGGCGGGTGTGGCCGGTGTGATCAAGATGGTCGAGGCGATCCGCCACGGCGTCCTGCCCAGGACGCTGCACGTCGATGCGCCGACTTCCCGGGTGGACTGGTCGGCGGGCGCGGTCGAGCTGCTGACCGAGAACCGGCCGTGGCCCCGGACCGGACGGCCCCGGCGCGCGGGCGTGTCGTCCTTCGGGGTCAGTGGAACCAACGCCCACGTCATCCTCGAACAGGCCCCCGCCGACGAGCCTGCCCGGAAGCCGGTCCAGGAGGCCCGGAGCGGGCCGTTCCCCTTCCCGGTGTCCGGCCGGTCAGCTGCCGCGCTCCGTTCACAGGCGGCCCGGCTGCTCGGCCCGGCCAACGGCGACGAGCCTGTCGACCTGGCGCTCTCCCTCGCCACCACCCGGACCGCCCTGGACCACCGCGCGGTGGTGCTGGCCGAAGGCCACGAGGAGCTTCTCGCCGGCCTGCGGGCACTGGCCGCCGGGGAGCCCGCTGCCAACCTGGTCACCGGCAGCGTCCGGGGCGGGCGTACCGCTTTTCTGTTTTCGGGGCAGGGGTCGCAGTGGGTGGGGATGGGGTTGGGGCTTCGGGTGTTCCCGGTGTTTGCTTCGGCGTTTGATGAGGCGTGTGGGGTGGTGGGGCTGGATGTGGGGGTGTTTTCGGATGGGGGTGCGTTGGGGCGGACGGGGTGTGCGCAGCGTGCGTTGTTTGCGTTGGAGGTGGGGTTGTTCCGGTTGGTGGAGTCGTGGGGTGTGAGTCCGGATTTTGTGTTGGGGCATTCGGTGGGGGAGGTGGCGGCGGCTCATGTGGCGGGGGTGTTGTCGTTGGAGGATGCGGGGGTGTTGGTGTCGGCGCGGGCGCGGTTGATGGAGGGGTTGCCGGAGGGTGGGGCGATGGTTGCGGTGGAGGCGGGGGAGGGTGAGTTGGCGGGTGAGTTGTCGGTGGGGTCGGGGGTGTGTCTGGCGGCGGTGAATGGTCCGCGGTCGGTGGTGGTGTCGGGTGATGTGGGGGCGGTGGAGGCGTTGGCGGTGCGGTGGGAGGGCCGGGGGCGGCGGGTGAAGCGGTTGGCGGTGTCGCATGCGTTTCATTCGCATTTGATGGAGCCGATGTTGGCGGAGTTCGGGGAGGTTGCGGGGTCGTTGACGTATCGGGTGCCGTCGGTTCCGGTGGTGGCGGCGGCGGGTGGTGAGGTGGGGTCTGCGGGGTATTGGGTGCGGCAGGTGCGTGAGGCGGTGCGTTTTGGTGAGGGTGTGGGGGTGTTGCGGGAGAGGGGTGTGGGGCGGTTTGTGGAGTTGGGTCCTGATGGGGTGCTGGCGGCGGCTGTGCGGGGGTGTGTGGGTGAGGACGCGGGGGTGGCGGTGGTGGCGATGCAGCGTGCGGGGCGGGATGTGGTGGAGAGTTGGTGGCGGGGTGTCGCGGCGGTGCATGTGGCGGGTGTTCCGGTGGACTGGACTGCGGTCACGGCCGGGTGGGGTGGCCGGGTCATCGACCTGCCCACCTACCCCTTCCAGCACGTCAGGTACTGGCCGCTGCCGCAGCCCGCGTCCCCGCCGGGTGAGCCGCTCACCGGTGCGGACGAACCGTTCTGGTCCCTGGTGCGCGGTGGGGACACCGATGCCCTGGCCGGGCTCCTCGGCGTGGACTCCCCCGAGGACACGGACCGTATCGGAGGGCTCCTGCCCGCCCTGGCGCAGTGGCACGACCGTGCGCGGTCCCGGGACCTCCGGTACCGGGTGGAGTGGCGGCCCGCCGCCGTGCCCGGTGAACCCGTGCTCGCGGGCACCTGGCTGGTGCTGACGCACGCCGAGCACACGGCCACCGCCACCGCCTGCGCCGAGGCGATCCGCCGGAGCGGCGGACTGCCGCACGTCACCGTCGTCGACGGGACCGACGGGCTGGCCGAGCTCTCCGACCTGACCCCCGACCGGACACCGGCGGGCGTGCTGTCCCTGCTCGGTCTGGCCGAGGACACCGCGGTGACCACGGGCCTCGCCCTCGTCCAGGCACTGGCCGGCGCCGACACCCGCCTGTGGTGTGCCACCCGCGGCGGCGTGGCCGCCTCCGACGAGGAAGTGCCCGGTGCGTCAGGCCAGGCCCTGTGGGCCCTGGGCCGCGTGGCCGCTCTGGAGTTCCCCCGCCTGTGGGGCGGGCTGATCGACCTGCCCGAAACGGTGGACGAGGCCGCCGGCTCCCTGCTGGCGGCCGTCCTCAGCGGCGCCTCCGGCGAGGACCAGGCCGCTCTCCGCGGCACGGTCCTCGCCCGCAGAATCGTCCGCGCCCCGGCCGGCACCGCCGCGCCCTGGCACCCCCGCGGCACGGTACTCATCACCGGCGGAACCGGGGCCCTCGGAGGACACGTCGCCCGATGGGCGGCCCGGTGCGGCGCGGAACGGCTCGTCCTGGTCAGCCGGCGGGGCGCCGACGCCCCCGGCGCAGCGGAGCTGGTCGCGGAACTGACCGGCCTCGGTGCAGAGGTCCTCGCGGTCGCCTGCGACCTCGCCGACCGGGACGCCGTCGCCGCCCTGCTGCACAACCATCCGCCGACCGCGGTCCTGCACGCCGCGGGCGTCGGTGGCCTCGGCCGGCTGTCCGAGCTGACCGAGAACGACCTGACCGCTGCCCTGGCGGGCAAGGTCGCCGGCGCCGTGCACCTCGACGAGCTGTGCGGCGACGTCGAGGCGTTCGTGCTCTTCGGCTCCGTCGCAGCGGTCTGGGGCGGCGCGAACCAGGGAGCCTACGCCGCTGCCAACGCCCAGCTCGATGCTCTGGCGAGAAGGCGGACCGCCCGGGGGGCCCCCGCCACCGCGATCTCGTGGGGCGCCTGGGCCGGTGAGGGCATGGCGGGGGGCGCGGACGCCCAGCTGGCCCGGTTCGGCGTACGGGCGATGGATCCGGACGTCGCGATCGCGGCCCTTTCCGAGGCGGTGGCCGACGAGGCCCCCGTGGTGACCGTTGCCGGCGTCGACTGGCCCCGGTTCGCCGAGGCCTTCACCGTGGCCCGGCCCAGTCCGCTGCTCGCCGACTTCGTCGGAGCACCGGCGGATCCCTCCGGAGCGGATGAGGACGGCGCTGCCGGGAGCCTCCGCGAGAAGCTGCTCGCGCTGCCGCCGTACGAGCGGCCGGACGCGGTGCTGAATCTGGTACGGACACAGACGGCGATGGTGCTCGGACACGCGGTCGGCAGCGACATCGAGCCGGACCGGGCGTTCCGCGACCTGGGCTTCGACTCGCTCACGGCTGTGGAGATGCGCAACCGGCTCCACGCCGTCAGCGGTTTGCCGCTGACGGCCACGGTGGTGTTCGACCACCCGACCCCCAGCGCCCTCGCCGAGCACCTCCTCGAGGAGTGCGGCGCCGGTCCCGGTGCCGCCGGGGACGACAGCGTCGGTGAGGACCGGATCCGTGCCGCGCTGGCCACTGTCCCCCTGGCCCGGCTTCAGGAGGCCGGACTGCTCGAGCCCTTGCTGCGGCTGGTGGGGGAGAACACGGACACGGCGGCCGGGCCGGCCGTGGAGGAACTGGACGAGATGGACGGCGAGGCCCTGTTGCGACTCGTCTCCGCGACCGACGGGGAGATCTGATCATGGCTGCGTCCGTCGACCGGTACGTCGAGGCCCTGCGCACGGCGGTCAAGGAGAACGAGCGGCTCAAGGCGCGCAACCGGGAGCTGACCGGTGCGGAGCACGAGCCGATCGCCATCGTCGGAATGGCGTGCAGGCTGCCCGGCGGGATCGACTCGCCCGAGTCGCTGTGGGACCTGGTGGCCGAAGGCGGCGACGGCATCAGCGAGTTCCCCTCCGACCGTGGCTGGGACCTCGGTGCCCTTTACGATCCTGACTCCGGCCGGGCGGGAACGTCCTACTCGCGGGAGGGCGGATTCGTCCGTGACGCGGGTATGTTCGATCCCGCCTTCTTCGGCATCTCGCCCCGTGAGGCCGCGGCGATGGATCCCCAGCAACGCCTGGTGCTGGAAACCTCCTGGGAGGCGTTCGAAAGGGCAGGCATCGACCCCTCCACCGCCAAGGGCAGCCGGGTCGGCGTGTTCATCGGGGCCACCACCTCCGGCTACGGCACAGGCGTTCCGGTGCCGGCGGGTGCGGAGGGCTACGCGCTGACCGGCACGGCGACGAGTGTGCTGTCCGGGCGGGTCGCCTACTCCTTCGGGCTGCGAGGGCCCGCGGTCACCGTGGACACGGCCTGCTCCTCGTCCCTGGTCGCGCTGCACCTGGCCGCGCGGGCGCTGCGGGCGGGGGAGTGTTCGATGGCGCTGGCGGGCGGGGTGACCGTGATCGCCACCCCGGCGGCGTTCATCGAGTTCAGCAGGCAGCGCGGCCTGGCTGCCGACGGACGCTGCAAGTCGTTCTCGGCGGACGCGGACGGCACCGGCTGGTCCGAGGGCGCGGGCGTGCTCCTCGTCGAGCGGCTCTCCGAGGCGCGGCGCAAGGGTCACCGGGTGCTGGCGCTGCTGCGGGGCTCCGCCGTGAACTCGGACGGAGCGTCCAACGGGCTCACCGCGCCCAACGGCCCCGCCCAGCGACGGGTGATCCTCGACGCGCTGGCCGCCGCACGGCTGTCCGCTGCCGAGGTGGACGCGGTGGAGGCGCACGGTACGGGTACGCGGCTGGGGGATCCGATCGAGGCGCAGGCGCTGCTGGCGACGTACGGGCGGGAGCGTGCGGAGCCGCTGTGGCTCGGTTCGGTGAAGTCGAACATCGGGCACACCCAGTCCGCGGCGGGTGTGGCCGGTGTGATCAAGATGGTCGAGGCGATGCGGCACGGCGTGCTGCCCCGGACCCTGCACGTCGACGTGCCCAGCCCGCACGTCAACTGGTCGGCGGGTGCGGTGGAGCTGCTGACCGAGGCCCGGCCCTGGCCGGAGACCGGGCACCCGCTGAGAGCGGGCGTGTCGTCCTTCGGGGTCAGTGGAACCAACGCCCACGTCATCCTCGAACAGGCCCCCGCCGGGGAAAGCCCCTCCGGCGAGTCCGGAACTCCCGGTACCCCGCCCGCTCTGGTCCCCTACGTCCTCAGCGGCCGGGACGCCCGGGCGCTGAGCGCCCAGGCCGAGCGGCTGCGCGACTTCGTCGCCGGACGTCCCGGCCCGGACGCCGCCGACCTCGCCGTGTCCCTGGCGACCACGCGCGCCGCGTTCGAGCACCGCGCCGTGGTGCTGGCCGAAGGCCGCGAGGAGCTTCTCGCCGGCCTGGACTCCCTCGCACGCGATGAGCCCCGCCCGGGCACCGTGCTCGGTGAGGTCCGCCCCGGCAAGCTGGCCTTTCTGTTTTCGGGGCAGGGGTCGCAGTGGGTGGGGATGGGGTTGGGGCTTCGGGTGTTCCCGGTGTTTGCTTCGGCGTTTGATGAGGCGTGTGGGGTGGTGGGGCTGGATGTGGGGGTGTTTTCGGATGGGGGTGCGTTGGGGCGGACGGGGTGTGCGCAGCGTGCGTTGTTTGCGTTGGAGGTGGGGTTGTTCCGGTTGGTGGAGTCGTGGGGTGTGAGTCCGGATTTTGTGTTGGGGCATTCGGTGGGGGAGGTGGCGGCGGCTCATGTGGCGGGGGTGTTGTCGTTGGAGGATGCGGGGGTGTTGGTGTCGGCGCGGGCGCGGTTGATGGAGGGGTTGCCGGAGGGTGGGGCGATGGTTGCGGTGGAGGCGGGGGAGGGTGAGTTGGCGGGTGAGTTGTCGGTGGGGTCGGGGGTGTGTCTGGCGGCGGTGAATGGTCCGCGGTCGGTGGTGGTGTCGGGTGATGTGGGGGCGGTGGAGGCGTTGGCGGTGCGGTGGGAGGGCCGGGGGCGGCGGGTGAAGCGGTTGGCGGTGTCGCATGCGTTTCATTCGCATTTGATGGAGCCGATGTTGGCGGAGTTCGGGGAGGTTGCGGGGTCGTTGACGTATCGGGTGCCGTCGGTTCCGGTGGTGGCGGCGGCGGGTGGTGAGGTGGGGTCTGCGGGGTATTGGGTGCGGCAGGTGCGTGAGGCGGTGCGTTTTGGTGAGGGTGTGGGGGTGTTGCGGGAGAGGGGTGTGGGGCGGTTTGTGGAGTTGGGTCCTGATGGGGTGCTGGCGGCGGCTGTGCGGGGGTGTGTGGGTGAGGACGCGGGGGTGGCGGTGGTGGCGATGCAGCGTGCGGGGCGGGATGTGGTGGAGAGTTGGTGGCGGGGTGTCGCGGCGGTGCATGTGGCGGGTGTTCCGGTGGACTGGACTGCGGTCACGGCCGGGTGGGGTGGCCGGGTCATCGACCTGCCCACCTACCCCTTCCAGCAGGAGCACTTCTGGCCCGTCGCCGCGTCCGGTGCCGTTCCCGCCGCCGGGAGCGGCACCGGGAGCGGCGGCCCCGACGAATGGCGTTACCGGATCACCTGGCAGCCCCTGCCCGAGGTGGAACAGCCGGTGCTGTCCGGCACCTGGCAGGTGCTCGCCGACCCCGCCGACGAGGTCGCCGCCTGGTGCGCCGACGCCATGCGCGCGCACGGCGCCACCGTCGTTGTCAGCCGGACTCCGGGGCCCGCCGACGGACTGCTCCTTCCGCACGACCCCCGGCCCCACCCCGGGCATCCCGAGCTCACCCTGGGAATGGCCGACGCCCTGGACACGTTGCGCGAGGCCACCGCGCCGCTGTGGATCCTCACCAGGGGAGCCGTGTCCGTCACCGCTGAGGAACCCGCCGACCCCGGGGCCGCCCAGCTGTGGGGGATGGGCCGCGTCGCCGCGCTGGAGGCGCCGCACCGGTGGGGCGGCACGATGGACCTGCCCGCACGGCTCGACCAGGGCGCCGCGCGACGCCTGGCGGCTGTCCTCGCCGGAGCGGACGAGGACCAGGTGGCACTCCGGGAAGGCGGCGCTTTCGGCCGGAGACTGATACCCGCACCCGTACCCGCACCCGTGCACCCGGCCGGCGAGTGGCTGCCGCGGGGCACGACACTGATCACCGGTGGTACCGGGGCGCTGGGCGCGCACGTCGCACGGTGGCTCGCGGGCCGCGGCGCACCACATCTCGTGCTCGCCGGCCGGCGTGGCGCCGACGCCCCCGGCATGCCGGAGCTCACCGCCGAGCTCGCCGCCAAGGGAACCCGGGTAACCGCCGTCACCTGCGACGTGACCGACCGTGCCGCTCTCGACGCACTGCTCGCCGAGCACCCGCCCAGCGCGGTGGTGCATGCCGCGGGGAGCGGTGACTACGGTGCCCTCGCCGAGGCGACCCCGGCCGGTGTCGCCGCCGTACTTGCCGCGAAAGTCACCGGGGCGCTCCATCTCGACGACGCTCTCCAGGACGCCGACCTCGACGCGTTCGTGCTGTTCTCGTCGGTCTCCGGTACGTGGGGCAGCGGCGGCCAAGCCGCCTACGCTGCGGCCAACGCCGCCCTCGACGCGCTCGCCGCGCGCCGTGCCGCCACAGGACTGCCCGCCACCTCCGTGGCCTGGGGCCCGTGGCAGGGCGGCGGGATGGCGGGCGACGAGTCCACGATCGACCACCTGCGCAGACGCGGTCTGCGGCCCATGGCACCCGCCGACGCCCTCACCGCCCTGGGCGCAGCGGTCGGCCGGCGGGACGTCACCGTCGCGGTGGCCGACATCGATTGGGGGCGCTTCGTGCCCGCGTTCACCGTCGCCCGCCCGCAGCGGCTGTTCGACGCTCTGCTCGCCGACGGCCCGCAGGCGGACCCGGAGGGCGCGGGCGGGGCTGCCGGACCGACGGCGACCGTGACCCGTCTCGCCGGCCTCGAAGAGAAGGAGCAACGGCGCGAGCTGGTGGAGCTCGTCCGCGGTCACGTCGCCGTCGTCCTCAACCACCGTGACTCCGATGCCGTGGACACCCGCAAGGCCTTCACCGACCTGGGCTTCGACTCGTTGACCGCCGTGGAGCTGCGCGACCGCCTCACCGCCGCTGTCGGTCTCGCCCTGCCGGCAACCGTGATCTTCGACCACCCCACCCCGGCCGCCCTGGCGGAGCACCTGCGTGAGCTCGCACTCGGCACGGCCGGGAGCCGCCACTCGGTGACGGGTGTCGCCACCGACGACCCCATAGCGATCGTCGGAATGGCCTGCCGCTACCCGGGCGGCGTCGCCTCCCCGCACGACCTGTGGCGGCTGGTCTCCGAAGGCCGTGACGGCATCTCGGACTTCCCCGACGACCGGGGCTGGGACACCACTCGGCTTTACGACCCGGACGGCGGAGACGGCACTTCCTACGTGCGCGAGGGGGGATTCCTGCGCGACGTCGCCGAGTTCGATTCCCGCTTCTTCGGTATCTCTCCGCGCGAGGCGTTGGCGATGGACCCCCAGCAGCGGCTCATGCTGCACGTCGCCTGGGAGGCCCTCGAACACGCGGGAATCGACGCTGCGACACTGCGCGGCACCGACACCGCCGTGTTCGCGGGCACCAACGGCCAGGACTACCCCGTGCTGCTCGCCGGGGCACCGGAGGCCAGTGAGGGACACCAGGGCGCCGGCAACGCGGCAGCCGTGCTGTCCGGCCGGATCGCCTACACCTTCGGTTTCGAGGGACCGACCCTCACCGTCGACACGGCGTGCTCCTCCTCCCTGGTGGCGCTGCACCTGGCGGTGCGGGCGCTGCGACAGGGAGAGTGTTCCCTCGCGTTGGCGGGCGGAGTCACGGTGATGTCGACGCCGACGGCGTTCGTCGAGTTCAGCAGACAGCTCGGTCTGGCCCCCGACGGCCGGTGCAAGTCCTTCGCCGCTGCCGCCGACGGCACGGGGTGGGGCGAGGGCGTCGGCGTACTGCTCGTCGAGCGGCTGTCCGACGCGGTCGCCAACGGCCACCGGGTGCTCGCGGTGGTACGCGGTTCAGCGGTCAACCAGGACGGTGCGTCCAACGGCCTGACAGCACCGAGCGGACCCGCCCAGCGCCGGGTCATCGAACGCGCTCTGGCAGATGCCGGGCTCTCCCCCTCCGAGGTGGACGCCGTCGAGGCGCACGGCACCGGCACGCGGCTGGGCGATCCGATCGAGGCACAGGCGGTCCTGGCCACCTACGGACAGGACCGCGAGGAACCCCTGCGGCTGGGCTCGGTCAAGGCCAACATCGGGCACACGCAGGCCGCGGCGGGTGTCGCCGGCGTGATCAAGATGGTCGAGTCGATGCGGCACGGGACCCTGCCCCGGACGCTCCACGTCGACGCTCCGAGCCCGGAGGTCGACTGGTCCGCCGGAGCCGTGGAGCTGCTGACCGAGGCCCGGCCCTGGCCGGAGACCGGGCACCCGCTCCGGGCCGGCGTGTCATCCTTCGGTGTCAGCGGCACCAACGCCCACGTCGTCCTCGAGGCGGTGTCCTCCCCGGTACCCGACCAGCCGCGGGGCAGCTCTCCCGCCGTCCTGCCACTCCTGCTGTCGGCCCGCAGCGCCGACGCCCTGCCCGCCCAGGCGGAGCGGTTGCGGCAGGCTGTCGCCGAGCACGACCTCGTCGACCTCGCCTACTCGCTGGCGACGACGCGGGGAGCCCTGGAACACCGTGCCGTGGTGCTCGCCGCCGACCGCGACACAGCTGATGCCGCCCTCTCCGACCTCAGCGGCGGTGCCGTCGTCGGGCGAGCCCAGGAGGACCGGCCCCTGACCCTGCTGTTTGCGGGGCAGGGGTCGCAGCGTGTGGGTATGGGGCGTGGGTTGTACGAGGCGTTCCCGGTGTTCGCGGAGGCCTTTGACGCGGTGTGTGCGCGGGTGGACGCGGAGTTGGAGCGTCCGTTGGCGGAGGTGGTGTTCGAGGACGGTGAGGCGCTGGGTCGGACGGTGTTTGCGCAGGCGGGGTTGTTTGCGCTGGAGGTGGCGTTGTTCCGGTTGGTGGAGTCCTGGGGTGTGGTGCCGGATGTGGTGGTGGGGCATTCGGTGGGTGAGGTGGCGGCCGCTCATGTGGCGGGGGTTCTGTCGCTGGATGATGCCTGTGCTTTGGTGTCGGCGCGTGGGCGTTTGATGCAGGCGCTGCCCGGGGGTGGGGCGATGCTGGCGGTGGAGGCGTCGGAGGAGGAGCTGGACCTTCCTGCGGGGGTGGATCTGGCGGCGGTCAACGGGCCCACCTCGGTGACGGTTTCCGGAGATGAGGAGGCGGTTGCCGCTTTGGAGGGGCGGTTGCGGGGTGAGGGGCGGAAGGTGAAGCGGCTGGCGGTGTCGCACGCGTTCCATTCGCATCTGATGGAGCCGATGCTCGCCGAGTTCACCACCGTGGCGCAGTCCCTCACCTACCGGGCGCCGTCGGTGCCGATGGTGGTGACGGCCTCGGGTGACCCGGCCACCCCGGAGTACTGGGTCCGCCAGGTCCGCGAACCCGTCCGCTTCGCCGACGCCGTCACCCGGTTGCCCGAGAACGTGAGCTGCCTCGAACTCGGTCCCGACGGGGTGCTTTCCGCGCTCCTCCCCGGCGCCGTGCCCGGTCTCCGGCGTGACCGCCCTGAGGCCGACACCTTGCTCGCCGCTGTCGCGCACGGCTGGACGCGCGGTGCGCAGGTGGATTTCGCCACGCTGTTCCCCGCTGCGCCGCCCGCCACCCTGCCCCCGTACCCGTTCCAGCACGTCCGCTTCTGGCCGGACCCCAGCCCTGCCGCCGAGCGGACGGAGCCCGATCCCGCCGAGGCCGGCTTCTGGGCGGCTGTGGACGCGGGCGACTTGGCAGCCGTCGCCGACACACTCGGCGTGTCGGACGACCACACTCTCGGCGACCTCCTGCCCGCGCTGTCGTCCTGGCACCGCGAGCGCCGAGGCGACAGCACCGCTGACTCCTGGCGATACCGGATTACGTGGGTGCCGGTGACCGAGACCCCTGTGCCTCTCACGGGGACCTGGCTGCTGGTCACGCCCCCTGCCCCGGACGACGACAACCGCGCCGTCTCCGGCGAGGAGTCCGGCATCCACGACGTGACCGCCGCACTGCGCTGCGCGGGGGCGGACACCCTCGTCGTCACGGGCGGCGTCGACCGGGCCGAAGTCGCCGCGCGGGTCCGTACCGCCGTTGACCGCACCGGCATCGTCGGCGTGCTGGCCATGCCGGGCGAGGGCCCCGCCTGCCTGCCCGCTGTGGTCGCGCTCACCCAGGCACTCGAGGACGCGGGCGTCACCGCCCCGCTCTGGTGCGCCACGCGGGGCGCGGTGTCGGCCGGCGCGGGTGACCCCGCCCCCGACCCGGATCAGGCCGCGGTGTGGGGTTTCGGCCGGGTGGCGGCCCTGGAACTGCCCCGGACCTGGGGTGGTCTCGTGGACCTGCCCTCCGAGCTCGACGACCGTGCCGGGGCGCGCCTCGCCGGGTTGCTCGGCGCCGGAGCCGAGGACCAAGTGGCCGTGCGCCGTGAGGGCGTCCTCGGAAGACGGCTCACCCGACATCAGCTCGACGGCCGGTCCCGGTCCGCCGCCGGGTGGACGCCCAGGGGCACCGTGCTGATCACCGGCGGCACCGGCGCGCTCGGCGCCCACGTGGCACGCCGGCTCGCGCACCAGGGCGCCCCGCACCTGGTGCTCGCCGGGCGGCGCGGCCCCGGCGCGCCCGGCGCCCGGGAACTCGTCACCGAGCTGACCGCCCTCGGCAGCCGTGTCACCGTCGCCGCCTGTGACGTCAGCGACCGCGGCGCCCTCAGGGTTCTGCTCGACGGTCTCCCCGAGAACCTGCCGCTCACCGCGGTCGTGCACGCGGCGGGCATCGTGGACGACGGGGTGATCGGCTCGCTCACTCCCGGCCGGATGGAGTCGGCGTTCCGCGCCAGGGTCCGCGCCGCCCACCACCTGGACGACCTGACCGCCGACCGTGACCTCGACGCCTTTGTGCTGTTCTCCTCGTTCGCGGGCGTCGTCGGTAACCGTGGGCAGGCCGCCTACGCCGCCGCCAACGCCTCTCTCGACGCGCTCGCCGAACGCAGGCGCGCACTCGGCCGGGTCGCCACCGCCCTTGCCTGGGGGCCGTGGGCCGGCGCGGGCATGGGGACGGCCGCTGCCGCCGCCGACCAGCAGCACCGCACGGGGGTCACGCCCCTGCCGCCCGAGCAGGCCATCACCGCCATGGCAGACGCGGTCGGCCACGACGTGACGACGCTCTGCGTCGCCGACATCGACTGGAGCCGTTTCGGCCCGGTGCTCGACGCCGGGCGGTGCGGCAGCCTGCTGGCCCTGCTGCCCGAGGCCCGCCGGCCCGTCACGGCCGAACCCGACCAGGGCCCGAGCCTGGCGGAGCGGCTCGCCGACGCGCCGGAGGCCGAACAGGAGCAGATGCTGCTCGACCTGGTGATCTCGCGCACCGCCGTCGCGCTCGGCCACCGGACACCGGCTGCCATCGCCCCCGACCGGCCCTTCCGCGACCTGGGCACCACCTCGCTCACGGCCGTTGAGCTGCGCAACCTGCTGGACACAGCCACCGGCCGGGCCCTCCCCGCCACCCTGGTCTTCGACCACCCGACCCCCGCGGCGCTCGCCGCACATCTGCGCGAGCTGCTCGCTCCGGCCCCGCCGGCGGCAGACCGGTCCGCCGCCGTCACCGAACTGGAAAAGCTGGAGGCCGCGCTCGCGGAAACGTCCCCCGAGGGCGAGGAGGCCGTGACGCTGCTCACCAGGCTGCGCGCGCTGGCCGACCGCCTCGACCACGACCGGGCCGCGGCGGAGATCGCTGCCGCACCCGACTCCGAGGACGACCTGTCCTCGGCCAGCGCCGACGACCTGTTCGACCTGATCCACAAAGAGTTTGGCAAGTCCTGATGTACACGCACGATCCTGCCCGCGGGGAGTCACTCTGATGGCGAACGAAGAGAAGCTGCTCGATCACCTGAAGTTCGTTACAGGTGAGCTTCGGCAGGCGCGCCGCCGACTGCAGGAAAAGGAGGAGGGCGACAACGAACCCATCGCCATCGTCTCCATGGCTTGCCGGTTCCCCGGCGGTGTCCGCAGCCCGGAACAGCTGTGGGCCCTCATCGCCGACGGCGGTGACGCTGTCGACGCCTTCCCCGCCGACCGTGGCTGGGACCTCGGCACCCTGCTCGACCCCGACCAGGACAAGCCGGGCACGAGCTACGGGCACGAGGGCGGCTTCCTCTACGATGCCGCCGAGTTCGACGCAGGCCTGTTCGAGATCTCCCCGCGCGAAGCCGTGGCGATGGACCCGCAGCAGCGGCTGCTCCTGCAGACCTCGTGGGAAGCGTTCGAGCGGGCCGGTATCGACCCGAAGTCGGTGCGCGGCAGCCGGGTGGGAGTGTTCGCCGCCACCAACGGTCAGGACTATGCTTCCGTGCTCGCCGCGGACCCGCAGGCAGCGGAGGGCTACCTCGCCACCGGAACGGTCGCCAGCGTCCTGTCCGGCCGCATTTCCTACGCCTTCGGCCTGGAGGGCCCGGCGATCACCGTTGACACCGCGTGTTCGGCGTCACTGGTCGCGCTGCACCTGGCCGTCCAGTCTCTGCGCAACGGCGAATGCACCATGGCCCTGGCCGGGGGCACGACCGTCATGACAACGCCTGCGGCGTTCGTCGAGTTCAGCCGCCAGCAGGCCCTGGCCGCCGACGGCCGGTGCAAGGCCTTCGGCGCGGAGGCCGACGGCACCGGCTGGGGCGAAGGCGTGGGCCTGGTACTGGTGGAGCGGCTCTCCGACGCGCTCGCCAACGGCCACGAGGTGCTCGCGGTGGTGCGTGGATCCGCGGTGAACCAGGACGGGGCGTCGAACGGTTTGACGGCGCCGAACGGTCCGTCGCAGCAGCGGGTGATCCAGGACGCGCTGGCATCCGCCGGCCTGGAGCCGTCCGAGGTGGACGCGGTGGAGGCGCACGGGACGGGAACCCGGCTGGGTGACCCGATAGAGGCCCAGGCACTGCTGGCCACCTACGGGCAGGGCCGGGACCGTGCGGAGCCGCTGTGGCTCGGCTCGGTGAAGTCGAACATCGGTCACACGCAGGCCGCTGCGGGCGTCGCGGGCGTCATCAAGATGGTCATGGCGATGCGCCACGGTGTACTGCCCCGCACCTTGCACGCCGATGAGCCCACCCCGCAGGTGGACTGGAAGGCAGGGAAGGTCGCCCTGCTCACCGAGAACCGGCCGTGGCCTGCCGCAGGCCGGCCGCGCCGCGCAGCGGTGTCCTCGTTCGGAGTGAGCGGGACCAACGCCCACACCGTCCTGGAGCAGGCCCCCGCCCTCGCCGACGACACCCGCGTGGAGGAGGAGCCGGCGGCTGCCGGGCCCCCACTCGTTCCTCTGCCGCTGTCGGGCCGCACCGCGCAGGCGCTGCGGGAGCAAGCTGCGAACCTGGCCGCTTTCCTGACCGACCGGCCGACGGCCCGCCTGTCCGATGTCGGGTTCTCCCTGGCGACGACCAGGGCGGTACTGGCCGCACGATCCGTCGTGCTCGCCGCAGACCGTGAAGCCGCGCTGCGCGCCCTCGCCGAACTGGCCCACGGAACTGTGCCGCCCGAGGCACAGTCGGGCATGGCGACCCCGGGCAGGCTCGCGTTCCTGTTCTCCGGACAGGGGTCGCAGTACGCGGGCATGGGACACGGTCTGTACCAGGCATTCCCGGTGTTCGCCGAGGCGTTCGACGCGGTGTGCGTGCGGGTGGAACTGGACCGGCCACTGCGCGATGTCGTGTTCGAGGACGGCGAGGCGCTGGACCGGACCGGGTACACGCAGGCGGGTCTGTTCGCGCTCGAGGTGGCGCTGTTCAGGCTGGTGGAATCCTGGGGGGTGCGTCCCCACCGCCTTATCGGGCATTCGGTGGGCGAGGTGGCGGCCGCTCATGCGGCGGGGGTGCTCTCGCTGGATGACGCGTGCGCCTTGGTGTCGGCGCGTGGCCGTCTGATGGAGGCGTTGCCTGACGGCGGTGCGATGCTCGCGGTGGAGGCGACGGAGGAGGAGCTGGAGCTTCCCGAGGGGGTGGATCTGGCAGCGGTGAACGGGCCCGCCTCGGTGACGGTCTCCGGTGACGGGGAGGCGATCGCCGCGCTGGAGGCGCGGTTGCGGGGCGAAGGCCGGAAGGTGAAGCGGCTCACGGTGTCGCACGCGTTCCATTCACACCTCATGGAGCCGATGCTCGCCGAGTTCACCACTGTCGCGGAATCCCTCACCTACCGGACCCCGGCGATTCCGCTGCTCACCACGGCGCCGGGCCGGCCCGACACCCCCGACTACTGGGTGCGCCAAGTCCGCGAGCCCGTCCGCTTCGCCGACGCGGTCCGCGGAGCGGAGGAGCGTGGCATCACGCGGTTCCTTGAACTGGGCCCGGACGGTGTGCTGTCCGCCCTGGCCCAGGGCATCGTCGACGACGCCCTGGCGGTGCCCGCACTGCGCCCGGGGCGTGCGGCCACCGAGTCCCTCCTGCACGCCACAGCCGCCGCCCACGCCCACGGCGTTGCCGTCGACTGGTCCGCGGTGATCGGCGGAGGCCGCCGGGTCGACCTGCCCACCTACCCGTTCGAGCGCCGCGCCTACTGGCCCTCCGGACGGCTGACCGCCGGGGACCTCACCACCGCCGGACTCGGCGTCGCCGACCACCCGCTGCTGGGTGCCGCCGTGTCGCTGGCCGCCGGGGGCGGCGTGCTGCTCACCGGCCGGCTGTCCGCCGCCACCCACGGCTGGCTCGCCGACCACGAGATCAGCAACAACGTCCTGGTGCCCGGCACCGTGTTCGTCGAACTGGCCTGGAACGCGGGCGAACACGTCGGCTGCGGCACCATTGAGGACCTCACCCTGGCTGTGCCGCTCGTGCTGCCCGCACGTGGCGCTGTCCAGATCCAGGTGAGCGTCGGACCCGAGGGTGACGACGCCACCCGCCGACTGGAGATCCACTCCCGCCTCGAAGGTGACGAGGAGTGGACCGGTAACGCCGTGGGCATACTGAGCGCCGGTGCGACGACGTCCGACCGGGCGCTGGCCTGGCCGCCCGAGGCCGATCCGGTGGACCTCACCGACTTCTACGCCCGGGCAGCCGACGCCGGTTTTCGCTACGGCCCGGTCTTCCGAGGACTTAACGCCGCGTGGCGCGCGGACGATGACCTGTACGCAGAGGTGGAACTCCCCGAAGCCGCACACGGCGACGCCGCCCGCTGCGGGCTGCACCCCGCGCTGCTCGACGCCGCGCTGCACGCCACCGGTATCGACGCGGACCGGGCCGGGCTGCCCTTCGTCTGGGCAGGTGCCACCCTCCACGCCGTGGGCGCCACCCGGTTGCGGGTCCACCTCAAGGCCACCGGAACAGACACCTACACGGTGCGGGTCACCGACCCGTCGGGCGCACCCGTCGCCACCGTCGACTCCCTGAGCCTGCGCACGCCGACGGCTGTCGGCGCACGGCACGACGACTCCCTGTTCACGCTCGACTGGACGACCGTGCCCGTCCCCGGCTCCCGGGGCACCGTCATCACGGCTGCCGGCAGCCTCCCCGAGTTCCTGGCCGGCTTCTCCGGCGCGGCCCCCGACGCTGTGGCCTGGCAGATTGCTCCGGGCGGGCTGTGGGACACCGAGAACGTCGTCGCCACCGTCCTCGACGGCCTGCAGAGCTGGCTGGCTGACGAAAGGTTCACCGCGTCCCGTCTGATACTGGTCACCCGGGGGGCCGTGGCCGCCGCTCCCGGCGACGATGTCACCGACCTGCCTGGCGCGGCACTCGGCGGTCTGGTGCGCTCCGCGCAGTCGGAGCACCCGGACCGTTTCGTGCTGCTCGACGCGGACACCGACCCCGCCGCCGACCTGCTGGCCGCACTGACGGGCATCGAC
>NZ_JAQKPV010000022.1 GCF_028200735.1 Streptomyces sp. ACA25 | reverse complement strand
ACCGGAGTCCACCAGTTACGAGGGAGGCTTCGCCATCCGCACGTTCGACTCCGGACTGCGGAACAAGCTGACGGAGCTGGCCAGGACGAACTCCGTCAGCCTCTACATGGTGCTGCGTGCCGCTCTGGCCGCGCTGCTGAGCCGGCTGAGCGGCCAGCACGACATCCCCATCGGCACCAGCGTGGCGGGCCGTACCGAGGAAGGGCTTGAAGACCTGGTGGGGTTTTTCGTCAACACCCTCGTGCTGCGGACGGACCTCTCCGGGCGCCCCACCTTCCGTGAGCTTCTTGCCCAGGTACGGAAGACCGACCTCGAAGCGTACGGTCACCAGGACCTGCCCTTCGACCGGCTGGTCGAAGTGCTCAACCCGGTCCGGACCGCCGCACGACATCCGCTGTTCCAGGTCATGCTCGGCTTCCAGAACGCCGAGGCCCACGACTTCCGCCTGCACGGCCTGGAGGTCGAGGAGCTGACAGCGGGTCTCGGCGCGGCGCGGGCCAAGTACGACCTGGAGTTCATCTGCCGCGAGCAGTCTGGTGGGGGCATCGAGTGCGCGGTGCTGTACAGCAGCGACCTCTTCGATGAACACACGGTTTCTACGCTGGTGGGCCGGCTGGAACGGCTCCTTACGGCGATCGCGGACGACCCCGACATTCCTGTCTGCACCGTGGACATTCTCTCTGCGGAGGAGAAGCGGACGCTGTTGACCGGGCCGAGCGATCCAGTGCCGGACACGTCGTTGCCCGAGCTCTTCGAGGCCCAGGCCGCCCGCACGCCCGGTCGAGCCGCCCTGATCTGGGCAGGCCAGGAGATGTCTTACGCTGAACTCGACACGCGGTCGAACCGGCTCGCCCACCGCCTCCGACAGACGGGCGTCGGCGCAGGGGACATGGTCGCGGTCATCCTGCCGCACTGCGCGGATCTGGTGGTCGCGCTGCTCGGGATCATGAAGGCCGGTGCGGCCTATGTGCCGATCGCCCCGGAGCTTCCCGCCCAACGGATCAACTTCATGCGACGCGACTCCCGGCCGAAGCACGTCTTCGACGACACTGAAGTCGTCGCCCGGTGGTCCTCCCCGGAGGGTTCAATCGATCATCGGCCCGCTCACCGGCCACGTCCCGCCGACGCGGCCTACGTGATCTACACCTCGGGCTCGACAGGTCGCCCCAAGGGCGTGACGATCGAGCATCGTGCTCTCACGGACTACCTGACATGGACCGGCTCCGCCTACGACAGCGCCGATGGCACGACCTTGCTGCACTCGCCGATCTCCTTCGACCTTACTGTCACCGCGCTGTACACGCCCTTGGTCAAGGGCGGATGCGTGATTCTGGCGGGCCTCGAAGAGCGGGCGGAGAAGGACCTGCCACCCAGCCGGCCCTGCACCTTCCTCAAGGCGACCCCCAGCCACCTGCCGTTGCTGAACGCCCTTCCGGGCCGGTTCTCGCCCAGCGGGGAGCTGCTGCTCGGTGGCGAGGCGCTGATCGGCTCGGCCCTCAGCGAATGGCGCCGCCGCCATCCCGGCGCGACGGTGCTCAATGTGTACGGCCCGACCGAGTCCACCGTGAACTGCGCGGAGTACCGCATCCCGCCGGGCGCGCCGGTTCCCGCCGGACCGGTACCGATCGGCCGTCCTCAGAGCAACGCCCGGCTGTATGTGCTTGACGCAGAACTGCTCCCCCTACCGCCCGGAGTCACGGGCGAGCTCTACTTGGCGGGTGCCGGACTGGCCCGTGGCTATCTCAATCAGCAGGCGCTCACGGCTGAGCGGTTCGTTGCCGACCCGTTCGGTCCACCGGGCGCACGGATGTACCGCTCGGGTGACCTGGCACGCTACCGGCCGGACGGGAACCTCGAATTCGTGGGCCGCGCCGACAACCAGGTGAAGGTGCGGGGCTTCCGGATCGAACCGGCCGAGATCGAAGCCGTCCTCGCCCGGTATCCGGGCGTCGCTCGTGCCAAGGTGGTGGCCACCGGGAACCAGCAGCTGGCGGCCTATGTGACACCGGCCGCGCTGAACGAGGAGTCTTTGCGTGGCCACATAGCGAACGAGCTACCCGGGTACATGGTGCCGGACCTCCTCGTTCTCCTGGACGACCTGCCGCTGACACACCACGGCAAGCTGGACGTTGCGAGGCTTCCGGACCCCACACACGCACCGACGCGGCCCCAGCCCGCGACTACACCCACGGAAGCGGCGATGGCCCGGATCTGGTCCGACCTGCTGCACACCGAGCACATCGGGCAGGACGAGGACTTCTTCACCATCGGCGGCCACTCGCTGCTCGCGGCCCGGCTGCTGCTTCTGATCCGGGAGGAGTTCGGGGTGAACCTTCCGCTGCAACGGGTCTTCACCGAGCCGACGGTAAGGAGCCTGTCGGCCGCCGTGGAGGCCTTGCTGGGCGACACACCTACCGGTGGGGACCCGGATTTCGCCGTGCAGCGGTTCGCCCCGGCGGCGCTGGCCGCTGAGCTCATCCCCGAACCCCTGTCACCGTCCGCCTTCGTCCCACCGGCCCGAATCCTGCTGACGGGGGCCACCGGGTTTGTGGGAGGACATCTGGTGCACCACCTGCTGAGCCGTGCGGGCCTGTCCGTCCACTGCTTGGTCCGGGCGCGGGACCAAGCCACAGGGCTGGCTCGCGTCAGGGAAGTTCTGCGGGCTCAGCAGCTGTGGGACGACGCGTTCGCGGATCGCCTGCACATCATCCCCGGTGACCTCGCCCAGCCGGGACTCGGCTTGTCCGAAGCGGATTACGACACTCTCGCCGACACCGTTGACGCGGTGTTCCACAACGGGGCGCACGTCGACGCTCTTCTGCCGTACGAGCGTCTGGTGGACGCCAATGTCGGCGGTACCGGTGAACTTCTGCGCCTTGCGGCGACCGGGCGGAGCAAGCCCTTCCACTTGGTATCGACGGTGTCCGCGGCCCCGGCCGCGCTCGGCATGGTGGCTTCCGGCTACGCGCAGAGCAAGTGGCATGCCGAACAGCTCGTCACGGCGGCCGGTGAGCGGGGTCTCGCAGTATCCGTGTGCCGGCTTCCGCGAATGACCGGAAATGTGCGTACCGGACATGGAAACGATCGGGACATCGTATTCCGGCTGCTGCGCATCATCGTGGCCCTGGGGAAGGCCCCCGATCTGGACGTGGCGGAGGACTGGATCCCGGTCGACCTGGCAGCATCAGCGCTGGCGGCGCTGGCGGTCTCAGCTCCCGACGGTCAGAAGATCCTGTTGAGCGCGCGGAACCAGATGAAGTTCGGGCACATCGTCGAACTGTTGCGGGAACGCGGCCGGACGGTCGAGACCGTTCCGGTGGAGGAGTGGCTGGCGCTGCTCGCCACGCGGAAGCCGGAGGAGCACGCGCTGTACCGGCTCATCTTCCGTGCACCCGAACTGCCGGACGGCGTGGCCGTCGCCCCGCACGCGGGTTTCGACCGGATGCTCACAGGTGACGTGGATACTGCCACGATCCAGCTCTACCTCGACCATCTACTGAAATGAGGCACGAGACATCATGTGGAGCCCCAGTGAACTGACCCCGCTCGGTTGTGGCGTGCCCGCCGACGCGAGGGGCCTGATGGAAGTTCTGTCGGACACCGCCGCCGTGAATGCCCTGCTGGTCGAGCGGAAGGCCCTGGTGTTCCGCGGCTTCGGTATCGGGCCCGAGGAGCTTGAACCGTTGATGCACGCGCTGCTACCGAACCGGCTCGCCTATGTGCACGGGAACTCGCCCCGCACCAAGGTGGGCGACAATGTTTATACCTCGACGGAGTACCCTGCGGAATTGACGATCTCCATGCACAACGAGCTGTCCTACGCTTCCCAGTGGCCGGAACGGCTGCTCTTCTACTGCCAGCAGCCACCGGACAGCGGTGGGGCCACACCGGTCGTCGACGGCGGCCGGTGGCTGGCGGCCCTTGACCGCGAAGTCCGCGAGGCGTTCGCGCAGGGCGTGCGCTACACGCAGAATCTGCACGGCGGCTTCGGTTTCGGCCGGAGCTGGCAGGACACCTTCGAGACCTCCGACCCGGCCGAGGTCGAGCGTATCCTCAGCACCGGCGCGTCCCAGGTGGAGTGGAAGAGCGATGGCGGCCTGCGGGTCACCCAGTTGCGGCCCTCCACGGCCCGGCACCCGGTCACGGGGGAAGAGGTCTGGTTCAACCAGGCCGACCAGTGGCACCTGTCAGCACTGGACGGCGATACGGCGAGGGCGATGCGGGAGATCCTGCCGGAGAACGAAATACCCCAGTCAGTGACTTTCGCCGACGGGACCCCTATACCAGACGGGCACATCACCCAGATCCGCGACCGAGGGCTGGCTGAGGCCGTCGATGTGGACTGGTGCCAGGGTGACCTGATGGTCATCGACAATGTGCTGGTCGGACATGGACGGCGCCCCTTCAGCGGTCCCCGCCGCATTCTGGTGGCCATGTCGGGTGCGGGGGGAACGACCGGATGACCGAACTACCCCTCTACCGGAACCTGATCGATGGCAGCATGTACCCGGCGGACAGCGGCGAGGTGCTCGCTTCGGTGGATCCGTCCACCGGTGGTGCCTGGGCCCTGATTCCGTGCAGCGCGGCGGCAGACGCGCAGCGCGCGCTGGATGCGGCGCGGGCAGCCTTTCCCAGCTGGAGCGCACTGTCGGCGGCCGAGCGCGCTGGCCCGTTGGAGGAGGTCGCCGCCGTAATCTCCCGGCACGCGACGGAGCTGGCAGAGCTGGAGACCCGCGGCAACGGACGGCTCCTCAGTGAAACGACCACGCGTGATCTGCCGGTCTCGGCTCAGATATGGCGGAACGCCGCCTCCGAGGGTGCCACCCTGGCGGAGGGCAGGCACGCCGAACTGGGCTCCGGCACCATGGCTTTGACCCGGCGCGAACCACATGGGGTAGTGCTCGGGATCCTTGCCTGGAACTCTCCGCTGCTTGCATTCTCGGCCAAGGCGGCGCTCGCGCTCGGTGCCGGCAACACGGTGATCGTCAAGCCGGCTGAGCAGGCGTCCGTCTCCGTGCTGCGGCTGGGCGAGCTGACCAGAGAGGTTCTTCCGCCCGGTGTGCTGAACATCGTCTCGGGCACCGGCCCGCAGGCCGGTGACCCATTGGTGCGCAGCGGGGACATCGGCATGGTGAGCCTCACAGGGTCGGTCGAGACCGCCAGGCTGGTCACCGCGGCGTCGGCCGACGCGCCGAAACCGCTGGCCCTGGAGCTCGGCGGCAAGTCGCCGAATGTCGTCTTCGCCGATGCTGACCTGGATGCCGCCGCGCGCGGCGTGTCCTTACAGGGCATCTTCACCGCCAACGCCGGACAGGTCTGCTACGCGGGGTCACGCATCCTGATTCAACGCCCCGTCTACGACGAGATGCTCTCCCGTATCGGTGACATCGCCGCCGGTATCCGACTGGGTGACCCCCGGTCCGGCGAGACAACGATGGGCCCGATCGCCTCTCGTGCACAGTACGACCGGGTGGTGTCCTACCTGGAGGTCGGTCTCAAGGAAGGTGCGGAGCTCGTCTTCGGTGGCCGGCACGGCCCCGATCTCGTCCAAGGGCCCTGCGCGACAGGGTTCTGGGTCGAGCCGACGCTCTTCGCGACGCGTGACCCAGCCCTGCGCATCTGCCAAGAGGAGATCTTCGGCCCGGTAGCCGTGGTTCTCCCCTTCGACACTGAGGACGAGGCCCTGGCCCTCGCAAACGACTCCAGCTACGGCCTGGCGGCCGGTGTCTGGACGCGTGACATGGCGAGAGCACGGCGGATGTTCCACGGTTTGCGGACCGGCATGGTGTGGGTCAACACCTACCGCAACGGAGTGTTCCCCTTCGAGGGCCGCAAGAACAGCGGCTACGGCAACGATACGTTGCTGTCATTCACCCGTGAGAAGGCGGCCCTCATGGAGATGGGCTGACCGGCCGGATCGAGCCCAGGGCCGGTGAGCTGCCGGTCCCGCGCCGGTAAGCCGCCGACGGCACCTTTCATGACCTGTCGTCGGCGGCCGGTTCGGCAGCATGCGTGTCCGGTTGGGCGCTGGAAGCCAGCGCATCGCCCAGCGGAGTCCTGCGGTAGAGGACGGCCCGGCCCGAACGCGCCCGGTTGAGCAGACCCGCGCGCCGCAGCACGGCCAGATGATCGCCGACCGCTCCCGTCGACCGGCCCAGAGCACGAGCGAGCTGGGTGGTGCTCGCTGGTCTGGCCAGTGTCTGCAGAAGCAGCGCCCGGGTGCTTCCGAGCAGGCTCCCCAGGGCGTCGCTACCGGTGGCCGCGGGCGGCTCCCACAAGGCCGCCACGCCCCGGGCGGGATAGATCAAGGTCCGTGGCCACGGACCTTCGAGCTGCACGGCCACCCGTGGCCCGAGGAAGACTGACGGAACGAGCAGCAGACCATGCCCGCCGGACACGACGGTCCGGTTCTCGCTGTGTCGCAGGATCTCCACGCCGCCTGCTCGCCAGCGCAGCCGCGGGTCCAGACCGTCCAGCGCCGCTGCCCAGCCCGCCCGTACCAGTTCGCTGCTCCGGTAAGTGACATCGCGCTCGCAGATCGCATGCAGGCGCGACCAGTCCGCTGCGAGCAGGCGGTCCCAAGCAGCGGACAACGCCGCGGCAACCCGCTCCACCAAGTCCTCGCCGGGTGGTACCGGTCCACCCGAGGAGATCTCACGGCGCGCGGCCTCCAGCGGCGTCCGGCGTAGGGCAGCCAGGTCGTCCTCCCAGCTCTGGAACAGCCCGCTGGGCGGCGGCGACAGAAAGTCGGGCTGATACGACCGCTGGTGCAGATTCAGCACCAGGTCCAACTCCTTCTCCTGGCGTAGATGGCGGAAGACCGGCCGCAGCCGGGTGGCCCAGGAAGCCGGCAGCACCTGTCCTGATATGCCGGAGAGAGCCCGGATCAGGGAGTTCAGTTCGAACAACGGCGAGACGGCGAAGCGGCTCAGCAGGATGTCACTGGCGTCTACCTCAAGCCGTAACATGATCACCCGGATTCGCCTCCGGCCGACTGCTGTCCATGCCACGGAGTCGGACCACCTGGTACAGCAGTGCGGTCAAGCAGGTCAGGGCACCGGCGACGGCCATGGAGAGCCCGGTGGAGAACAGCAGGGTCAGCGCTCCAAGGACCACCGGACCGAGCCCCTGCAAGGTCATCACTACGGTCTGCAGCAGCCCGAATGCCTGGCCGCGCAGGGGCACGGGTGTCGCGGTGAGGAACTGCCGCTGGATGCCGAGGCCGTAGGCGAAACCGAAGCCGACGACGAGCAGCAGCGCGCCGATGGCGACGAGGGGGAGGTCGAGTG
Organism: Streptomyces sp. ACA25; assembly: GCF_028200735.1. GTDB lineage: Bacteria > Actinomycetota > Actinomycetes > Streptomycetales > Streptomycetaceae > Streptomyces. The sequence continues at coordinate 25,124 of NZ_JAQKPV010000022.1, read as the reverse complement.
CGAGAGGAAGCAGCGGCACACCACAGGCCAGCATCAGGTGGACGGTGAGTCGCTCACGATGAGCGGGCCGCAGCAGTCGGCCGACGATGAGGTTCCCGAGCAGCATTCCGGCCGGTACGCAGGCGAGCAGGAAGCCCGCGGATCCGGCCGGGAAGTCCCGCATGGCCGCGTAGGGGATGAGCAGACTGGTCGCCCCGGTCACGAACGCCGGGGGCAGACACTGCGCCAGCAGCAGCACCCGCACCTCCCGGTTCTTGAGTAATTCTCGGTTGCCCCGCCAGCTCTGGCTCATCACCGAGGCACTCGCGGCCTCGGGCTTCGGGCTCTTCGGCAGATCACGAAGCCCGATCCACACCATCAGTGCGGCAACCGTGTAGCAGACCGCGGTGAACAACAGAGCGCCGCGTGGGCTCACCACGGCGACCGCGATGCCGCCGCCTGCCATACCCAGCAGTTGCGCGACGGACCCCGCCACGGTCCACAGCGACCTGCCCACCACATAAGCGTCACCTTTCAGCGTCTCGGCCACGAGCTTGCTGGAAGCGCCCGCCTGAATCGGCGTCCCGCAGGCGACGATGCCGACCAGGGCAAGGCAGGCGGCGGTGGACAGCTGGGCAAGCCCCAGCGTGGCGGTGACCACGGTCCACAGCAGGTAGGAGGCGACGATGATCATCCGGGGTGAGTACCGGTCGGCCAGGGCGCCGAGGAAAACCCCGCCGACGAGCTGCGGAAGAAAGGAGATTCCGAAGACCAGTGCGGCGAGTGCGGCGGACCCGGTGGCCTGGAAGATCAACGTGGATAGCGCGACCGTGCGCAGGGTGTCCGCCCCGATGGTCAGCGATCGGCTGGCGAAGAGCACGCGGAACTTCGGCTCACCGAGTACCTCACGGTACGTGGTTCTGCGCCCCTCTGGTGTGTCTGCCATGGCACCAGCATTCCCAACAGGCGAGCCGAAGCCAACTGTTACGTCCTGGACCGAAACGTCGCGCACGCCTCATGTCGCGCACGCCTCCTGTCGCATGGGTCCGGCCTCGCCCTCGACTGGGACTGACGCCGGTCGTGCTGGGCCTCATTGCCAGCTTTGCGACACCGCCAGTAATCTTATGATGTCAAGCAGCAACGGAGTTGGCCTTCCGTGCCTGGGCCGCCTCCTCAAGAGTCTTCGCACGCTTGTGTGAGACCCGGCTACGACCCCCGACGCCCACTGCCGCTGGCCAGCACACATACCGAAGTCCGGCTGAAGTATCAGCCGCTGGCGGAGGAGGAAGAGTGGCGAGATTCCGAGTGCTCGGCCCGCTGGAGATTCACACCAGTGCGGGAGTGGCGATCGACCTGCCACAGGCCCGGCAGCGCGAACTGCTCTCGATTCTGCTGCTGTGCGCCAATCAGCCGTTGTCAGCCGACCGGCTCATCAGCGCGTTGTGGGGGAACCGGCCGTCGCGCTCGGCTCCGGTCACACTCCGATCACATCTGTCCTCCATCCGACGCTTGCTGCTGATGATTCCACGGCTGGAAACGCATTCCCGCGGATACCTGTTCCGTCTCGAACCGGGCGAGCTCGACGTCGACGATTTCGAGCGTTCAGCAGCACGCGGAAGCGAACTCTTCCAGCAAGGTGCTCACGCCAGGGCCGTCCCGCTGCTGCGTGACGCGCTGGACCTGTGGCGCGACCCCCCGCTGAGCGACCTTCCGCAGACCGCGTACATGCAGGTCGTGGCCGACCGGCTCACCGACGAACGCCGCAGCGTCCAGGCGGCGTGGGTCGACGCGCGACTGGCCCAGGGTGACCACGCCGGTCTGGCCGGCTGGCTGAGTGCGCAGCTCGCCACGGACCAGCTGAACGAGCACATGTGGGCGCAACTGATGACCGCCCTGTACCTGGGCGGACGCCGTATCGACGCGCTGGACGCCTACAACCGAGTCCGTAATCTGCTTGCCTCCGAGTTCGGCTTGCAGCCCGGGGAGGAACTGCGGGAGCTGCACGCCCGCATCCTCAATGGGGAACCGACCCGGTACCGGACGTCACGGCTGCTGACCGCAGCCGTCGCCCCCTTCGCGGGCCCGGATCCGGGGCCGGGGGCGAGTCCGGGCGCGGGCGCGGGCGCGGAACCGCTGGGCGCCCTGGCGGCAGCGCCCGCGGACCAGACACTGCCCCGAGTGGCGATACCCGCCGACCTTCCCGGCCTGGTCGGCAGAGAGAACGAGATCGCCGAACTCACCACGCTCCTGACAGCCCAGGACGGCACCGTGCCGGTCGCCTTCATCGAGGGCCCCCCTGGATCAGGGAAGACGGCACTGGCCGTGCGCAGCGCTCACACACTCGAGCAGCACTTCACAGATGGCTGCCTGTTCCTGCCGATGGCCGGCTCGTCCGAGGAACCGCCCGACCCGCGCTACATTCTCGACGAGGCACTCTCCGCACTGGGAAGACTGCAGGACGGCACGCTGCCGTCGCTGACGACGAGCATCCGCGCGTTGCGGCAAAAACTGAACGGGCGACGCCTGCTGGTGATTGTCGACGACCCCGAGCCCTCGGACTGGGTCGAGGAGCTGCTTCCGGATTCGCCGGGGGCTGCCGTTATCGTCACCAGTCGCCAGCCACCGGCCTTCAAAGGCTCAGGACGGCTGTCCATCGGAGGGCTGTCGGGCGACGAGGCGGAGCGTCTGCTGGCCAGAACGACCAGAGAGCCAGCAGTGATCACCGGCAAACCACCGGCCGACAAGCTGCTGTTGGCCTGCGGTCGGACACCGCTGGCGGTGCGAATGGTCGGCGGACTCCTCAGCGCTCCGACGGCCCCGACAGTCACCGAGGCCGCGCGGTGGGTGCGCCGGTATCGCGACCGGGCTGAGCTCACCGACGCTCCGGCCCCCGCTCTGCGGGCGAGCCTCGCCGCGGTCTGGCGGATTCTCGACGAGCACGCGCGGGACGTGGTTTCCCTTCTCGCCCAGGCAGGACCGCTCGACATCACGCCCTGGATGATTCATGCCCTGCTGGGCATCCGCGGCAACGCCGCAGTTCTGGAGAACCTGGCTGACGTCGGCCTGCTGTCACGAGCCGGCGCCGCGGACACCGGCGACCTCCGATACCAGTTACACGGAGCGCTGCGCCGACAACTGCGCGACTTCGGCCCCCAGCCGCCGGAACAGGTGAGGCGGAAGGCGCATCGGCGGCTGCTCACTGGCTGGCTGGAGCTCGCCGAGCTGGCTGACCGCCAGCTCACCCGGTCCCCGTTCGGCCCGCTTCTGGACCATGGCGGACACCCCACCGTGCTCCCCCCGCAGATCGCCCGGCTCGTGGTCTCGAATCCGGTTGCCTGGTTCCAGGCGGAGCAAGCCGGACTGTTCTGGGCGGCCCAGCGCCTCAGCGCTGCAGGCCAGCACGCGTCTGCGGCCCGGCTGGCGTCCTACCAGGCGGCGTTTCACTATCACCACGGCCGTCTCGACGACGCAACCCGGCTCTGGCATGCCGTCATCGAAGCGGCGACGCGTGATGGGGAAACGGTGGTCGCCGCCCGTTCCCAGCTGCAGCTGGCGGCCGTCGTGGGGGACCAGCACCCCATCGGCTCGACGTTGACCCTGCTCGAACAGTCCATGAGGGTCCTCGAGCAGGTAGGTGACCAGGGATCGATGGCCCGGGGGCACAGCCTGCGGAGCCTGTGCGCGGAAAAGCAGTCGCGATTCGGTGAGATGAAACGGCACGCGGAGCAGGGACTGTCCCTCAGTCGCAAGGCCGGCGACCGGCTCGCCGAGCTGCTCAACCTGCGCATGCTGGGGCTGGCGGAGTCGTACCAGGGCAATCAGCGGCTCGGCAGGCTCTACTGCAGCCAGTCACTGGTTGTGGCTCGCGAGTTGCGTGAGCCCTTCTATGAGGTGCTGGCGCTGGAAACACTGACACGGGTCGGCGACTGAGGCGGCGGCGCACGCCGTGGGCCGGGCGTGCGAGCCGATCACGGAGCCCTCACGGCGACTCGGTAGCCGCACGTACCGATGCGTGGCGGCCCCGTGACCCGAAGCTCGCCCGCGCTCGTGAACGGCGGCGTACCCCGGGACGACGCCGAAGCGTGTCCAGCCCGCGGAGCGGGCGACTTGCTCCTGCGCGGGTGCGGCGTGATCGGCTCGGTGCTCCATGCGGGCCGGGCAGAGGGTGTATGAGGCGCTTGGAATCCGAAGTCGCCGACCCGGACGGAACCCTCCAGGGCTGCAGCTTCTTCTGCAAGCAGTTGACCTGACCGATCCGCTGCCGGTGCCCGGCAGCGGATCAGTCGGGAACGCTGCCGGTCAGGAAGCCACCCAGCCGTGCGCGTGCGCCAGCTCGATGAGGCGTGCCCGCGCCCGCTTGATCTGATCGGCCGTCAAAGTGCCGTCCGCCTCGATCAGCGCCTCGGTCAGCTCGCTCCGAAGCTCACCGGCGGACAGCACCTCGCAGAGCTCGTCCTCGGCCTCCCGGACCTCCGGCACCTGCCGCGGGGCAGGCACGGATACCGGACCGGCCGCGGCCGGCTCGGCGCGCCGGCTGCCGTTCGGCCCGGACTCGCCCGTGAGCCGGTGGGAGGAGTCCTGATGGACGAGGCGGATCTCCGACGCCTTGGGGCCCTTGTCCCCCATCTCCATGAAGAACTCGACATCGCGGCCCGCCTGGTAGAGATGTTCCTCATCCAGCAGATCCCGCGCATGCATGAAGACGTCCTCGCCACCTCCGCTGGGGACAATGAAACCGTAACCGCGGACCTCGTCGAACCGCAGAATTCTGCCTGTCATCAGCACAGCCGTACCTCCACCCCGTACCACTACCTCGGTCAGGTGCCGCATCGTGGCACCTCGCCCGTGCAACATATCCACCCGCGTGGCTCTGTGCCAGTCACCCGGCCCGTGTCGCCGCCCACAGCCACCGGAATTAACCTCCCGCACCGGGACATTCACCCGAAACAGTTACCCACGCCGGTACTCCGGACGTCGGGGCGTCCCCGGCTCCCCGTCCGGTCACCGGTCGGCGTCCCGCTCCTTACCCAGGCTGTGCAGATACCCCATGAGCGCCTGAAACGCGTCCCAGCTCCCGTCCGGCACGGGGTAGTACAGCCCGGCGCCGGAGGCCGGCCCGAGCTGCACCGGCCCGTCCGGCAGCGGGACGCGCCGGGCCCGGGCCAGCCCGAGGTCCCGGACCGCCTCCGCACCCAGGACAAAAGCGACGGGGGCCGGTGCCGCTTCCAGATGAGCGGGCACGGTCAGATCCGCCCGGCCGCGTCTGCGCTGGATGAGCAGGGACACCAGGCCGTGCCCGGCCACCAGCTCCGCGGCCAGGTCAGGCAGAGTGTCGAGCGGGGGCTCCGCCCCCTCCCGGTAGCCGAGCGCGAGGGTGAGGTCCTCCTCCACGCCTCCCGTGGTGCGCCCCACCCGCATCGTGGACACCGCAGGACGGGACGGGTCACCCACCACCATGAACAGGCTGGGGTCGGGCGCCCGGCGCCGGGCGAGCTCCGTCAGTTCCTGCCGTGACCAGGAGAGGTTAGCCGGCTCGGCGGTCCCCCAGCCGGCCGGCGGCGCGCCGGTCAGGCGCTGCCACAACGTCTCCAGCGCGCCGCCGAGCTGGAGTCCCCGATCGGCCGGGCGGCACGTGACGCCGGTGAGAAGGAGCTGCTGCTCCCCGGTGTCCGCCGCCTCGGCGGTGGCGGCCACGAAAGCAGGGGCGGGGGTCCCGGTCGCGGTGAAGGCACCGTTCTTCCACACCAGACCTGAGCCCGACTGGCCGTCGAAGTAGCCCCCCTCGCCGTCCTGCACCACCCAGCGGTTGGGCAGGCCGGACAGCAGCGAGCGGGTGGGCAGGGAGAGCCGGGAGGTGCGCGGAGTCACGATCTGCAGGCCGCGCTCGCTCTCCAGAGCGGCGCGCAACGCGTCGGAGAGCCAGGCCGTCATGGCCACCACGGGGCGGTCCTGGATGACGGCAGCCACGCTGTCCGTGAGCACGTCCACGGCGGGCTGGGCCGCGGCCGGAGCGGAGGCGGTGACCACGTCCGCCACCGGGGCCGCGCCGCCGTCCGCGGCAGCGGCCTCCGGCGGCCACACCGCTCCGCCGAGCTGAGTGACGAGGCGGGTGGCGAGGGCGCCGGCGAGCGCCGCGGAGTTCCGGGCCGCGGTGGACGCCCGTACTTCTGTCCACCACACCGGCTCGGTGACGCCGGCGGCTCCGGGGCCGAGCAGCCGGGCGACCTCCCCCGGGGTCCGGACCAGCATGGGTGCCTCGATGGACGCCAGCGGACGGCCCTGGTCGTCGCAGAGCTGGATCACCGCCCCTTCCCCCACGGTGGCCACGCCCATGTCCGGGCCGCCCGCCATCAGTCCGGCCACCAGACTCCAGGCGTCGGGCATCCGCTCGGTGAGCGCGATCACGTCGGTGGTCATACCTCGTCGTCCTCTTGTGCGAGAGCGGTCTGGATCAGCCTGTTCGGCTCACCACGGCGGATGAAGGTCCCCCGGCCGGCCGGCCGGTGGGCGGCGTGGACACCGGGGAAGAGCTGGCCCTCGGAGCGGTCACCGGACATCACCAGCGCGGAGGTGCCGCTCTCCCGGAGCGTCATCAGGAACGGCTCGTAGAGCGCCCGGGAGGCCCCGGCGACCCGGCGGGTGAGGACGAAGTGCAGGCCGATGTCCTGCGCCGACTGGAGGTAGGGCAGGAAGGGGTCGAGCGGTTGCTGCCGGGCGGTGGTGAGGATGTCGTAGTCGTCGACGAGCACGACGATCCGCGGACCGGTCGGTGCGGCCCCGCCCGCGGCCAGGACCTCCGGGGGCAGCGCGTCGTCCGGCATCCGCTTCTCCAGTTCCCCCGCGATCCCTGCCGAGAGCGCCGCCGCCAGCTTGGCGTTGTGCGCGTAGCCGCCGCGGTAGGGCTCGGGCACGAGGCTGTGCAGGCCGCGCCGGGGGTCCATGACCGCGAAGACGAGGTCCTCGTCCCCGTAACGTTCGATCAGCCCGCGGGCGATCAGCCGCAGCAGGTTCGTCTTGCCGCATTCACTGTCACCGAAGACCACCAGATGCTGGTCGTGCCGGAACAGGTCGAGCAGCACCGGCCGCAGCCCGCTCTGGTCCAGGCCGAGGGGGACCTTTTTCGGCTCGGTCGCCGGGCCGGGCAGCTTCCCGCCGGTCAGCCTGGCCGGCAGGACCCGCACCGGCGGGGCGGTGGGGCCCGACCAGGCCGAGCGCACCGCACGGACGGCGTGTTCGGCGGCGGCGCCGAGTTCCTCGCCGGAACTCCGCGAGTCGATCCGTGGAAGGGCGGTATGGGCGAAGAGCTTCCCGTCGGTCAGGACCCGCCCCGGCTCGTCGGGGGCGAGGGTCTCGGCGAGCCGCCGGTCCACGCTGCTGTCGCCGGGGTCGTTGAGCCGCAGTTCCATCCGGGTACCGAAAGCCGACTGGACGGCGATGCGCACATCGTTCCAGCGCAGCATGCCCGCCACCACGTGGATGCCGTACCCCCCTCCGCGCTTGAGGAGTTCACCGACCGCGTCGTCCAATTCCTCGAAGTCGTCGCGGAGCTCTCCGAAACCATCGATGACGAGCACGATGTCGGTCGATCCGATCTCCGGCAGCCCGCCCCCGGTCCGGAGCCTCCGCAGGTGGTCGACGGAGTCGATGCCGTGCTCGCGGAAAATCTCCTCACGGGCGGAGAGCATGGTACGGATCTCCTCGACGGTGCGCGCGGCCCGCTCCCGGTCCGCGCGGCCCGCGACCCCGCCCACATGCGGCAGTCCGGCCATGGTCTGGAGCCCGCCGCCGACCAGGTCGAGGCCGTAGACACCGACCTCCTGCGGGGTGTGGCTGAGGGCGAGGGAGAGCATGAGGGTGCGCAGCAGAGTTGTCTTTCCGGCCTGCGGGCCGCCGATGACGGCCGCGTGGCCGCCCGCTCGCGTCAGGTCCAGGATCCACTGGCCCTGCCACTGCTTGCCGGGGTCGTCCAGCAGGCCGAGCGGTACCCGCAACGCCCGCCCGGTGCGGCCGGCCGGGTCACCGGGACGCCCGGTGACCCGCCGGGAGAACTGCATGCCGCGTTCACCGGTCTCCAGCGGTCCCGCCACGGTGTCCAGCGGGAGCGCCGCCGGAAGCGGCGGCAGCCAGATCTGCGGGACGGGTGCTGCGGCGGCGGTGACCTGCTCGACGACCGTGGACAGGAGGGTGGGGCCGACGGTGCGGCGGGCGGGGGCCGGAGCGGCCTCCGCGGTCTCCTCCGCTCCGGTCTCGGCGAGGGTGTTGTACGCGGGGTACGGCCACGCGGTCGGCCCCTGCTCCTCGGTGACCTGCCGGCGCACCGGGCCACGGTACGGCCCGGAGACGTAGCTGGCCTTGAACCGCTCGTAGGCGCTGGTGTCGACCTTGAGGTAACCGAAGCCGGGGATGGGCGGCAGGTGGAAGGCATCGGGGGTGTCCAGCACGGTGCGGGACTCCTCCGGGGAGAAGGTGCGCAGCCCCAGCCGGTAGGAGAGGTATGTGTCCAGACCCTTGAGCTTGCCGCCCTCGATCCGCTGGCTGGACAGCAGCAGATGCACCCCGATGGAGCGGCCGATCCGTCCGATGGAGAGGAAGAGGTCGATGAAGTCGGGTTTGGCCGACAGGAGTTCACCGAACTCGTCGATGACGACGAACAGGTGCGGAAGCGGGTCGAGTTCGGGGCGATCGGCGCGGGCGGCGGCGTAGGTGGAGATGTCCGCGATGTTGCCCGCGTCCTTGAGTACCTGCTGGCGGCGCTTGACCTCACCGGCCAGGCTGGAGTGCACCCGCTCCACCAGTCCGGCCTTGTTCTCCAGGTTGGTGATGATCCCCGCGACGTGCGGCAGCGGGGCGAAGGGAGCGAAGGTGGCACCTCCCTTGTAGTCGACCAGCACGATGGCCAGGTCGTCCGGCGGGTGGGTGGCGACCAGGGCGAGCACCAGGGTGCGCAGCAGCTCGCTCTTCCCCGATCCGGTCGCGCCGACGCACAGCCCGTGCGGTCCCATGCCGAGTTCCGCGGACTCCTTGAGGTCGAGCAGGACCGGCTCATGGCCGTCGCCCATGCCGATCGGCACCCGCAGGAACGCCTGGTCACCGCGGCGGGGCGCCCAGAGCCGCTCGAGGTTCAGGGCAGCCGGGTCCTCGATGCCCATCTGGTCACCGAAGTCCACCGGCCCGGACAGCGGAGCCCCGGACGCTGCGGACTCCGGAGACAGCCGCAGCGGGGCCAGCATCCGGGCCAGGCCGGCCGCTCCCGCGGCGGTGACCTCGTCCAGGGTGCCCTCGAGGGTGACGGGCTCGTCGCCGCGCAGGTCCTCCACGGTGACGGTGCGGCCGTCCGCACCGCCCACGGTGATGCGGACCGACACCTGTCCCGGCTCCTCGATACGTGCGGAGAGCAGGTGAAGCACGGTGATGCCCATGTCCCGCAGCGGCACTGCCTCGTCGGGCCGGGGCAGCTCCTGAGCCGTTTCGCCGTAGCCGTCGCTGATCACCAGCAGGCGCTTGGCCAGTCCGAGGGCCTCCCGGCCGGCGAGTCCGCGCCGGACCTCGGCCGCGTAGGCGGCGCGCTGCCGCAGCTCGGCGGCGAGTCCCCGGCCGAGCTGCCGGCTGCCGTCGGCGATCCGGCGGGCATGGACCGGGCCGTCCCACTCCTGGGCGTCCAGGATGTGCGGCAGCCACTTCGCCCATCCCCAGTCCTCGAGCCGGCTCTCCGGGCAGGCGAGCGCGAAGTCGAGGTCGTCGGGGGCGTGCGAGACGGCCGCCTGGAGTGCCAGGGTGCGCACCACCCGGAGCACGTCCGCGCGCTCCCCGATCACGCTGACGTCACCGGCCCGGTCCAGCGGTACGGTCAGCGGCATCTCGGGGACGGACCCGAAGCGCTCCCGCAGTCCGGCCGCCTCGTTGAGCATGAAGCGGTCCGGCGGTGTGAGGACGGAACTGCCCTTGCGCTCCAGGGTGAGGGTCCGCACCGGCACCTGTCCGGTGGCGATCCGGACCCGGAGGAAGTCCCGGTCGGTGCGCCGGCGCTCCCACAGTCGCGCCGGATCGCCGACCAGGTCGTACAGCGCTTCGGGTGCCGGGGCCAGCACCCGCATGGCGGCCCGGTGTTCCCGGTCCTCCGCGCTCAGTTCCTCGCGGAGCTCCTCGAGGTACTCCAGGTACCGTTCCCGCTGCGTGCGGCGGGTGCGCTGGGCGCGCCCGCGCTGGGAGAACAGCATGGCTGCCCCGCCGAGCACCGCGACCACCAGCACCAGGGCTCCGATGGCGGCGAACTGGCTGCTGCGCATCACGGTCATCATGACGACCGAGCCCATCACCCCGACCATCGGCAGGAGCGAGGTGGCGGCCGAGCCCGCCTTGCCCTCGGGCAGGTTGGGCGGCGGTTCGATGGCCCGCTCCTGCGGGCCGGGCAGGGGCCGGGTGGTGCGTGCCGGGCGGTGGATCTGCCGCGTGCTCACGGGCGGACTCCTGGCCCGGTTCCGGGGCCCCCGCCGCGCGCGCCGTTGCGCCCCCGCGACATGGCACGGTCCATCGTCTCGGCGGCGAGCCGGGCCGCGGCGTCGCGGGTGGCCCTGCTGAGCAGTGCGGTGCGTATTTCCCCGCCGGCCGCGAGGTGGCGATCGTACGGCAGGGAGACGACCGCGGCGCCGCCGGCTTCCAGGTACGCGGCGGCCTTCCGCTCATCGAGTGCCATGTCCGGGGAGGTGTGGGCCAGCACGACGACGGTCGTGGGCAGCATGCTGCGGTGCAGCCCACCCACCCAGTCCAGCACGGTGCGGGTGGCAGCCGCCCCCTCAGGGGTGGCGGGGGCCACCAGGATCCGGGCCTGCGTGGTGGTGAGGGCGGTACGGGCCACCTCGGCCGGGAGGGTCTCGCAGTCGATCACCGTGGTGCCGAAGTACCGGCGCAGCGAGGTGATGACGATCCGGTACGTGTCGACGTCCAGCTGGGCACCCACCGCTCCCTGGCTGCCGGGCAGCAGCCAGCCCCCGGCGAACGGCACGAGGTACCCGGTGATGTCGGTGATTTTCATCGAGGGGTCGACGATGCGGGCCAGATCGCCGCAGGACCAGCGCACCTCTGCCGCACCCAGTCGCTGGGGAAGGGTGCCCAGCGCGGGGTCCGCCTCCACGGTGAGCACCGGGTCGGCCCGGTAGTGGCCGAAGGTCAGGGCGAGCAGCGCGGCGACGGTGGACTTGCCGGCCCCGCCGCGGATGCTGGTCACGGCGACCTGCCGGCCGGTGGTGATCGGCTGCTGGATGGCCTGGGCGGTCCGGGTGGCGGTCTCGGTCTCGCGCGCCGCCGATGAGGCCAGCACGCGGCGGACCGCCCGTCCGGCGCGCCGGACGAAGGGGTCCCCGTGCCGGGGGCGGCCCTGGGCCCCGTCCAGCTCGGGCACACCGACCGGCACGGACACCGGGGTGGGCGGGGCGGGTCCGGTGCGGGGTCCCGGCAGCGGCCGCTGCGCGGTGGCGGGCCCGGGTGGCCCTCCGGCAGCCGGCTCCGGGGCCGGCGCGGCCGTCTCCACCGCCCCGCTCATCTCGCGGAACACCTCTTGCTGCCAGTCCTCCTGTGCGGACATCGTCTGTCTCAGCCCTTCAGAACGTGTTCAGCAGTCGGCCGTAGACGCCGAACGCACCGATGGCGACCGGGATCAGCAGCACCACGCTGATCGACTCGATCAGGTTCATGATCCGCCGCAGCCGGACCCGTACGTGGTCGGGCGGCCGGACGACGAGCAACCCCAGCGGCAGCACCGCGATGACGCAGAGCACCGCGAGTGGCACAGCCGCCGACTGGCCGGGCTGATCGGCCCACAGCACGACCAGCCGCACCAGGAGCACGGCGCCCGCGGCAACCAGCGCCACCACTTCGACCGCCAGCGGGTAGGCACGGGCCCGGGAGAAGAGGACGATGCTGAGCAGCACCGTGAGCACCACGGTCCAGACGGTGACCTCGCCGACCGCCAGCCACCCGGCGACCGCGGCCGAGGCGGCGGTGGCCACGGTGGCCAGCGCCAGACCCCGGTGGGTCGCGGCCAGCGCGGTGTCCACCCGGTGCCGGCTCACCGAGGCGCCGCCGGAACGCTGGTCGTCGAGCCGGGTGAGCCCGGCCGCCATGAGCGCGAATCGGGGCAGGAGTCCCAGCGCCAGCACGGACACCACTCCCAGCACCACCCCGGTCCGGTGGCCACCGACAAGGAACGCGCCCAGCTCCCAGCCGCCGATGAGCAGGGCGAGCGCGGCGGCGCCCACCAGTCCGCCCCGCCCGACCACTGTGCACAGGCCGAGCAGCACGAGCGTGGCGACGACGGCCGCCCCGACCGCGGCGAGCCGTTCGGCCCCGGACGGGCCGGTCAGCGTCCACGCCCCGAAGACCCCCAGTGCACCGCCCAGCAGAATGAGGGCTGTTGCCAGCTCCCGGTTGCCCAGCCGGGCGGCCGGCACGCCGGAGACGGCGCTCACCAGTGCGGCGGCCACCAGCCAGCCGCCGAGGGCGTCCGCGCCGACCCGCTCCAGCGCCAGCTGGGCGGTGACCAGGGCGAGCAGGAGGGTGGCCGCCCCGGCGGTCCACACCCGGGTCCGCTCCTGCCAGCGCCAGGCCCGCACGTCGAGGTCGTCGGCCACCTCGTCGGTGACGTCGTGCACGACCGGGGCGGCCGGCGTCTCCTGCTCCCGGACCAGCCGGAGCACCGCCCCGTCAGCCACCCGAACGGAAGCGAGGGTGTCGTCCTGAGCCAGGACCTCTCCGTCCGCGGTCATCAGTCTGCGGAGCATCGGGGACCGGCCGGGGCGCTCCCCGAGCAGCCTCAGGACATCCGGGAGCAGTTCGCCGATCGGCTCCTCGGACGGGAGCACCATGTCGACCCGCCGCCGGTCCCCCACGAGGGTCACCCGGCTCAGGCCGGTGCGCTGATCGGCTGCGTTCACCATGACGTCGACTCTCCTGCCCCGCCGTCGGCACGTGGCCCCGAGAAGCCCCCGCCGTCGGCCATCCGGTCCGAGATGAACGACCATCCCACGCAGCCGGCGCACAGCACCGCGGCGAGGGCGATCCCCCCGAACACCTTGCCCAGGTTCTCGTCCAGAGTCCGGCGGATCCGCTGCGGCCCGAACAACAGCGCGTCCCGCAGCCGCCGGCGGCGCACCGCCACCGACTCCAGCAACTGGCTGTCGTAGTCCCGAGCCATCAGCTCCCCTCCCGTTCGCTGTGCGCGGCAACACCTTATGGTCTCCGGCGCCCGCGCAGCAGGGCGCTACGGCTTCCGGCTCTGCCCGCCTGGGACGCCGGTCCTCCGCCGGCGGTTCCACCGGGCTCCACCCGGTCCGGAGCGGTGCGCTCCGGAGGGGCCGTGCCACGTTCCTCGGAACCGTTCTGCGTTCTTCCGCGTCGAGGTGGGGTGAGGAACCGATTTCGATGTCCGGATGTCCGTTGCGAGCGTGCGGAGACGCTGCTAGGCATGGCGGGTGACGGAGTTGATGCCCGGAGCGGAAGCGTTCAGGATGACCGAGAGGGAGTGACCCGGTGGGCATGAAGTTCGATATGGGTAACCAGGCACTGTCTTCGCTGATGAAGCAGTCACAGGTGTCCAATGCGGATCTGGACACGCTCATCAAGCAGTTGATCTCCGCGGCACAGCCGCTGGAGGGGAAGTTCAACGGGGCGGGCAAGGCGGCCTTCGACCAGTTCAAGAACAGCTCGGACGAGATCTCGCACTCACTGAACAGCGCGCTTCGGGCGATCCTCGGCGGTCAGTCGGGAATGGACCAGGCTTTCGGTTCGGGTGAGCAGGAGTCAGCGGACAACGCCCGGCAGCAGATGGGCGCCGCCAACTTCGACGCGGCCCGTTTCTCCGGCCGCTGACGGCACAGCACTGACGGGCCCAGGGAGGGAACAGGACATGGCAACGGGTGCGGACCGGCGCAGCTACGACACGGCGGCCTCGGGTGAGGCGCAGTCGAACATCCAGGGTGTGATCGGACAGCTCGAGCAGGTGATCGCCGAGCGGGACCGGCAGGTGAAGGCCGCGATGGCGGACTTCCAGGCCGACGGAGTCTCCGAGGAGTACCACGGCGTGGAGCAGCGCTGGAACACCGCGGCGAGCGAAGTGCGGGCGATCATCAGCCTGCTGAAGTCGACGCTGGAGAAGAACGATGAGACGGCGCAGTCGACCCTGCAGCGGGCCAAGGCGGCGGTGACGCAGATCGGCTGAGCCACGTCGGTGGCTCCACACCGGTAAGAACAGGGGGTACAGCGGGTGTCGGGATGGGATATCGCCGCGGCGGGTGTCGACGGGGTGCTGAGCAGAACCGTCGAGGCGGCCGAGCGGTTCGAGGGCTGGGGCAAGGACTACGGCACTCATCTGGAGAGTGCCGCCTCCTCTGCGGGGACGTTGTTCTTCGGGGACGGTGACCGGCCGGAGGCGGGGCTGGTCGGTGCCGCGCTCGCGGAGTTCGCCGAGCGCACCCAGGACGATCTGATGTTCATCGCCGCCCGGGCGGGGAAGTCGCTGCAGGGTGCCGCGGATGCGACCACGGCCTATCTGGTGGGCGACCTCACCATGGCCGAGGAGGCCCAGCGGGAGGCCTTGAAGGCTCCCGAGATCGATCTGGGAAACCCCGGTCCCGGGCCCCACCAGCCCGGAGGTCCCGTCTAGTCATGGGGGAGGCCGTGGAGCGGGTGGATCCTTCGGGGATTCCGGAGTTCACCGGTGATGTGGAGCAGTTGGAGAGTGATCACGCGAGCCTGAAGTCGGACGCGGGCACTATCCGGGGGATCGGTTCCTCGGTGCACACCCGTTTCCAGGGGCTCTCCGCGTTCTACCAGGCACCGGAAGCGGAGCAACTGTTCGCGACCACCAGGCCGGTGAGGGACCGGGCCGACGATTTCGCCGGTGATCTGGAAACGGTCAGCGGGGCACTGAAGACCTACACGGCCGAAATCCGCCCGCTGGTGGCCAAGCTCGCCCGGCTCAAGACCGAGGCCCGGACGTTCGTGAACTCGATCGCGGACGACGACGACTGGCGCTACGACGGCTCCAAAGTCGACCGCAACAACGAACTGGTCCGGGAGATCTCGACCACCGTCGCGGAGTTCTGGGCCGCGGAACGCACCGCGGCCAACACCATCATCGCCCTGTGGGGCGGCACCCAGTGGGCCGTCGACGACGGATCGGGCGCGGCGAACATGTACGGCCTGAGCACCGAGGAGATGGCCCAGGCCGGAGAAACCCCCTGGGGACAGGCAGTCGAGAAGAAACACCGCTGGTACGCCGTCCACCAGCACGTGAAGAGCTTCGTGTGGGACGGCCTCATCGTCGACGGAATCTGGGGCACCCTCACCGGCCTGGGCGGACTGGTCGGCCTCCAGGGCTTCGAAGTCTTCAAGGAGTCCTGGAAAGGACTCGGACAGCTGGCCACCGGCCTGGTCCTCATCAGCACGCCCCTCGCTCTGGTCACCCACCAGCTGATGCCAGACGGTCCGGTCAAGGACTGGATGGACGACAGCCTCCACACCACCAAAGAAGTCGGAAAATCGCTCCTCGCCTGGGACGAATGGAGCGAAAACCCCGCCCGCGCCGCCGGCCTGGTCACCTTCAACGTCCTGACCACCGTCGCCACCCTGGGCGTCGGCACAGCCATCAAGACCACCAGCGCCGCCGGCAACGCCGCCAAGGTCGCCAACGTCGCCGGCCGCATCGGCCTCGCCATCGACCCCATGACCTACATCGGCCGCGGCCTCGGCACCGGCCTGAGCGCCCTCCCCAAACTCACCGACGTCACCGCCGGTCTGAAGAACCTCACCACCGTGAAGGGATTCGAACTCCCTGACGGCACCCTCCGGCTCCCCGACGGCACCACCGTCCCACCCGGCGCAGCCCTCCCCGACCTCCCTCCGGGCAGCAACGCCGTCGAACTGCCCGACGGCAGCGTCCGCCTTCCCGACGGCACCACCCTCCACCCCGACGGCCGACTCCAAGCCCTCGACGGCCACACCGCACAAACCCCCGACCAGATCCCCGCCGAACTCTCCGCCACCGACCGCGCACTCCTCAACACGAACGACCCCACCCACCTCACCCCTGAACCCGCGCTCACCGGCGCCCACCAGCCGGGCAGCGTCACCGCGCAGGTGGGGGACGGCGTTCCCGCCAGCCCCGCGCGTGATCTTTCCGGCGGCCCGACCACTCAGATACCCGAAGGCCCGCCCGGCGGCCCAGCGCGCGAAGTACCGGGGGATCCCCGCACCGGCACGGGGTCACCGGGTGCTGGGGGAAGCGGTGACCTTTCCGGCGGGGCGGGCCCGCCTCGGGAGGGCACTCCCCGGAATGAGGCCTCCCCCGGGACCCGGGAGAGCGGTGCGGCCCGCATGGCTGACGACTCCGCGCCCAGCAGCGGCGACCAGCCTTCCCGCCCTGCGAGCGAGGGAAGCCGTGAGGGGAGGGACGGCGGCGGGGAATCCGAGACCACCGGTGACCATCCCGACAACGGTCCGCAGCCGGCGGCGGGAGGCGAAGACCCCCCGGGCACCCAGGCGCACGAAGCGCAGGGAAACGGTACGCCGGACTTCGGCGACCCCGGCACCCAGCACCCGGCGCTGCCTGCCGGGGAAACCCAGCGGACGCTCGCGGAGGTCAGAGCGCTGCGTGACAGCCGGGAGCGGTGGCAGGCCGGAGAAGAATACGTGCGGGACCTTTACGGCGCCGGGCCGGAACGCCACTACCCAGTCGCGCCCAACCAGGATCCCTCGTACCCGGTCACGTCAAGCGGCGGACGCAAGGTCGACGCCCCGGTGGACCTGCCGGATGGCAGAACGGTGGCTGTCGAAGTGAAGACGTACCAGGAATACCGGACGGTGAAGCTCGCCGACGGAACCAATCAGGTGGTCCAGGGCGAGGTACCGCTCAGCAAGCACATTAAGGAGCAGATACACAAGGACGTGGCATTGCGGGCGCAGGACCCACAGTACGATCCCCGGTGGGTGTTTGTCCAAGCTCCCCCGTCCGCAGAACTCCGCGCCTACCTGGTGGAAGCAAGAATCATTTTCGTCGAGTACGGCCGACCGACCGGGTAGGTCGGTCGGCACAGCCAAGGGTGAGGAAACAGAAATGCAGGGACAGGACCCCGGCGCAGGGCGAGCTGCTCTCAACGAATGGAGCGAGAAGAGCCAACAGAACGCAGCCGGCATCGCCGACATGCTGGGAGTTCCGCAGGAAGCCTACGCCGCCGATCCGCTGTCCCTGCTGGCCGCACTCCAGAATTACGTTTCGAGCCTCCCTCTGAACGAATTCGAGCAGTCCGACTGGTACACGCTCCACTCCGACCTGGCCTCCTGTCTCGCGGATATCTTGATCCGTCGCAGGGGTGCGGAGTGGAATGTTGTCCAGGACAGCACGACGGCTCGCGGGTACCGCTATGTGCTGCAAGCCCGCGGACAGGACGGGAGCACACACCGGGTCGATCCCTACGACGTCGTCATGGAAGAGTTTCAGAATCTCCCGATCGAGATCACACGCATGATCGGCAATGCCGAAGTGACCCTGGGCGTCACGCGCCTCCGCACGGACGAGTGAGTGAGCCGCAGGGAAACCGGAGGCTGCTTCGTTCCTCCAGGAGGGGGCCGGGGCACTCTTGGTGGATGCCGAGGCCCGCAGTAGGCTGAGCAACCGGATGTTGAGGCGTCAACTACCTGCCACCGACTTCCGTTTGTCCCTGCGACCGAGGGCTGCTCCGGGCACCCTGGTCCCCTGCAAGGTCCCCTCCCCCACCAGGAGAGCGCTGTGACGAACGCCCCGCACGAGCCCGCTCAGGAACAGTCCGCGAAAATCGACACCACGGTGCCGCATTCGGCCCGGATATGGAACTACTGGCTGGGAGGAAAGGACAACTACGAGGTCGACCGGGTCGCCGGTGAGCAGTTCCGGGAGATATTCCCGGAAGTGGCGGATCTCGCGCGCACCTCCCGGCACTTCCTCGCCCGCACCGTCCGCTACCTGGCCGTGGAGGCGGGGGTCCGGCAGTTCCTGGACATCGGCGCGGGCTTACCCACGGTGGACAACACGCACGAGATCGCGCAGCGGGCCGCCCCGGAGTCCCGGATCGTCTACGTGGACAACGACCCGCTGGTGCTGGCCCACGCCCACGCACTGCTCACCGGCACCGCGGAAGGGGCCGTCGACTTCGTGGACGGCGATCTGCACGATCCCGGCCGGATCCTGGAGGCCGCGGAGAAGACCCTTGACCTGTCCCGGCCGGTGGGCCTCATCTTCAGCGGTGTGCTCGGCCACGTCGCGGAGTCCGACGAGGTCCGGGCCATCATTTCCGGAGTGACCGGAGCGCTGTCCTCCGGCAGCTACCTCTCTCTCAACGACGGCACCGTGAGCACCGACGAGGCCGTCAAGGCTCAGGAGCAGTACAACAACAGCGGCGCGCTCCCGTACCACCTGCGGACCCCCCAGGAGATCATCGCTTTCTTCGACGGCCTGGAGCTGGTGGAGCCCGGCGTGGTACCGATCGGCCGGTGGCGGCCCGAACCCAGCCCTTTCGCTCCGGCCTCCGGCGCCGCCCACGGGGGCGTCGGGCGCAAGCCGTAGACGCGCCGGTACCGCTCCCGGCCGTGCGAAGCGGGAGGGGGCGGTCCTCACCACCGGCAGGGCCGCCCGCACCGCCGGCCGGGCGACACCGCTTGCGATGCCCGGCGGCACGTGCCGACACTCGCTGTATGGAACCGCGCTTCGTGAACACTGAGCAGTCCCGCTACGAGATCTACCTCGGCGAGGAACTGGGCGGCTACGCCGAGTACCGCCGCGGTACCGACCACATCGAGCTCACCCACACCGAGGTCAACGAGCGCTTCCGCGGTCAGGGGGTCGCCGGGGAGCTGGTCCGCCGGGCGCTGGAGCGGGCCCGCGAGGAGCGGATGGCGGTCCTGCCGTCCTGCCCGTACGTGCAGCGATGGCTCGGCGAGAACCCGGAGTACCTGGATCTTGTGCCCGGTGACCGGCGGGAGGAATTCGGACTGCCGGGCGGCTGAGACCGCAGGGGGAATACCGGCGCGGGATAGGCTCGAGAGATGGGACGGGTCACCGAGCGGCGCCGCGTGGTCAGAATCCGGGACGGCGTCGTCAGCGAGCGAGCGGACACCCTGGTGGGTGAGGAGCCGATGGAGATCCGGGTGAACGGCACGTCCCTGGCCATCACCATGCGGACCCCCGGGGACGACTTCGCCCTGGCCTCGGGCTTCCTGGTCAGCGAGGGCGTGCTGGGCCGGTCCGACGAGGTGTCCCGCATCGCCTACTGCGCGGGAGCGGACGGCACCCCGGGGGCGGCCAACAGCTACAACATCGTCGATGTGCGGCTCGCCGAAGGAGTCCCGGACCCGGAAGCCGCTCTGCGGAGGCACGTGTACACCACCTCCTCCTGCGGCCTGTGCGGAAAAGCGAGCCTGGACGCCGTGCGCACCACGGCGCGCTGGCCCGCCGCGCCCGGGCCGCGGCTCTCCACCGAGGTGCTGGGCGCCTTGCCGGACCGGCTGCGTGCGGCGCAGCGGATCTTCGACCGCACCGGCGGGCTGCACGCGGCCGGGCTGTTCGCCGCGGACGGTCGACTCCTCGACGTCCGGGAGGACGTGGGCCGCCACAACGCGGTGGACAAGGTCGTCGGGCGGGCACTGCGGGACGGCCTGCTGCCGCTGAACGACACGGTGCTGGTGGTATCCGGCAGAGCCTCGTTCGAGCTGGTGCAGAAGGCCGTGATGGCCGGCATCTCCGTGCTGGCGGCGGTGTCCGCCCCGTCGTCCCTGGCCGTGGGCCTGGCGGAGGAGGCAGGGCTGACCCTGGTGGGCTTCCTGCGCGGCACGTCGATGAACGTGTACGCCGGGGCTCAGCGGCTGTCGCTGCCGTCCACGGGCGGCAGCTGATCCGGTCCCTCTGGGTCCTTGGCCCAGCGGCGGGCCAGAACGGCACAGACGATCAGCTGCATCTGGTGGAAGAGCATCAGCGGCAGCACAGCCATCGCGGCCTGGGCGCCGAAGATCACGCCTGCCATGGGAAGACCGGCGGCCAGGGACTTCTGCGAGCCGGCCAGAATGATCGTGATCCGGTCCTCCCGGACGAAGCCGAGCCTTTTCGCCCCCCAGGCGGTGAGCCCGAGCAGCACGGCCAGCAGCACCGCCAGCACCGCGCCGAGGGCCAGCAGGCGCCGCCAGCTGACCTCACTCCAGATACCCTCGTTCACGCCCTGGCTGAAGGCCGCGTAGACGACGACCAGAATGGCCGCCCGGTCCACCATGCCGAGCACCGGCCGGTGCCGGGTGAGGAAGCCCCGGATCCAGCGGCGCGACAGCTGGCCGGCGAGAAACGGCAGCAGCAGCTGGGCGGCGATGCGTACCAGGGAGTCGGCGGTGAATCCCCCGCTGGTGCCGATGAGCAGCGCGGCGAGGAGCGGGGTGAGCAGGATGCCGAGGAGGCTGGAGAAGGAGCCCGCCGCGATCGCGCCGGCCACGTTCCCACGGGCCAGTGAGGTGAAGGCGATCGAGGACTGCACGGTGGAGGGCACCAGGCAGAGGAAGAGCAGCCCGGTGTGGAGCTCCTCGGTGAGCAACCAGGGAACGAGCGCCCAGGCGGCCAGGCCGAGCAGCGGGAAGACGACGAAGGTACTGGTCAGGATGGTGAGGTGCAGCCGCCAGTGCCGGATACCGGCGAGCGCCTCTCCCGTGGAGAGCCGGGCCCCGTAGAGGAAGAAGAGCAGCGCGATGGCACCGGTGGCCGTGCCGTCCACGGCGGTGGCAGCGGCCCCGGTGGCCGGCAGCAGGGCGGCCAGGCCGACCGTCCCCAGCAGCAGCAGAAGGTAGGGGTCGATCGCTTGGACGAGTTTTCGCACGCCGGTCATTGTCTCCCCTGCCCTCCGGGAATGCGTCGGCGGGCTGGACCGTTCACGATGGGAGGCAACGAATCCCGAGCAGGTAAGGACCGATCCTCACGTGAGCAGTGTCCCCAACGTGACCCTCAACAACGGCGTCGAGATGCCCCGGCTGGGCTTCGGCGTGTGGCAGATCCCCGACGACGAGGCCGCCGCCGCTGTCGGCCGGGCCCTGGAGGCGGGGTACCGCAGCATCGACACCGCCGCGGTCTACCGCAACGAGAAGGGGACCGGGAAGGCGGTCAACGATTCGGGAATCCCCCGTGAAGAACTGTTCCTGACAACGAAACTCTGGAACGGCGATCAGGGCTACGACTCCGCTCTCCGGGCCTTCGACACCTCGCTCGACAAGCTCGGCCTGGACTACGTGGACCTCTACCTGATCCACTGGCCCACCCCGATGTACGACACGTATGTCGAGACGTGGAAGGCCCTGGAGAAGCTGTACACCGAAGGCCGGGTCAAGGCGATCGGCACCTCCAACTTCAAGCCGGCCCACCTGCAGCGGCTCTTCGACGAGACCAGTGTGACCCCGGCGGTCAACCAGATCGAGCTGCATCCGAACTTCCCGCAGGACGAAGCCCGCGCCTTCCACGCCGCGCACGGCATCGTCACCGAGGCCTGGTCGCCGATCGGCCAGGGCAAGGGTCTGCTGGAGGACCCCCGGCTGGGCAAGCTCGCCGAGAAGCACGGCCGGACCCCCGCCCAGGTGGTGCTCCGCTGGCACCTGCAGACCGGCAACGTGGTCATCCCGAAGTCGGTGACGCCGTCCCGGATCCGGGAGAACATCGAGGTGTTCGACTTCGAGCTCGACGCCGAGGACCTCCAGGTGATCGCCGGTCTCGACACCGGCACCCGGCTCGGCGCGGACCCGGACGAGCTCGCCGTCCGCTGACCGCCCCGGCACCGCGCGGACGGCCGCCCCAGGAGCTGGGGCGGCCGTCCGCGCGTTGCGTCCGTACGTGCATCCGGGTCCCCCTCCGCACAACTCCGCGTGTCACCTTTCCGCGTCCCGGGCAATCCCCCGGTGCTTCGGCTACCAATGAAGGGGCAGGACCCGTTCCGCGCACGGCCTCCCGCCCGACGGTGCGGTCCCGTGCCCGCACTGCCCCCGGAGGACCCGATGCGCCCTGCCCGACCGAGCCGCCCCGCCCCGGACTCCCCGGGCACGGGCATCGCCGTCGAGCCCGCCGGCGGCTCGCCCGAGCCGGTCTCCGTGCAGCCGGCCGCAACGGAGGCCCCGGATGCCTGAGCGGTACCGGGAGGGCGTCTCGGTGGCCCTGTTCACCTCCGACCTGCGGCTGCATGACCAGCCGGTGCTGCGGGCCGCGCTGGCCGGGGCAGGGCACGTCGTCCCGCTGTTCGTCCTTGACAGCCAAGTGCGGGCGGCAGGCTTCGACGCCCCTGTCCGCCGGGCCTTTCTCGCCGGCTGTCTGGCCGACCTGGACGCGGGCCTGCGGGCGCGTGGCGGACGGCTGGTGGTCCGGGAGGGCGAGGTGGCGGAGGAGACCGCCCGGGTGGTGTCCGAGGCCGGAGCCCGCGTCGTCCATGTGGCGGCCGGGGTGAGCCGGTACGCCGTGCGCCGTGAGGAGCGACTGCGGACGGCTCTGGCACCGCTCCGGTGTGCGCTGCGGGTGCACGAGGCGGTGATCACCGTGCTCCCGCCCGGAGACGTCACCCCGGCCGGACGCGACCACTTCGCAGTTTTCACGCCGTACTTCCGCAGGTGGGAAGCGGCGGGGCCACGCGAGGTGACCGGAGCACCCCGATCGGTCCCGGTGCCCGACGCGATCACCGGGGCCGCCCTTCCGGAACGGAGCCGGTCTGCGGGGGTCTCCCCGGGGGGCCTGAACGGTGGCGAACATGCCGGCCGGGCACGGTGCACCGCCTGGCTGCGGAGCAGCATCGACGCCTACCACGAGCTCCATGACGACCTGGCGGGTGACGGCACCTCGCGGCTCTCCCCCTATCTGCACTTCGGCTGCCTGTCCCCGGCGGAGCTGGTCCGCCGCGCCCGGGAGCGGGACGGGGAGGGAGCGCGGGCCTTCGTCCGCCAGCTGGCCTGGCGGGACTTCCACCACCAGGTCCTCGCCGCCCGGCCGGACGCCTCGTTCCGGGACTACCGGCCCCGGGACGACCGCTGGCGCACCGACGAGGCGGCGGAGAATGCCTGGCGGGAGGGCCGCACCGGGTATCCGGTGGTGGACGCGGCCATGCGGCAGCTGCGGTACGAGGGCTGGATGCACAACCGCGGCCGGCTGCTGGTGGCGAGCTTCCTCACCAAGACGCTGTACCTGGACTGGCGGACCGGTGCCCGGCACTTCCTCGATCACCTGGTGGACGGGGATGTGGCGAACAACCAGCTCAACTGGCAGTGGGTGGCCGGCACCGGCACGGACACCCGGCCGAACCGGGTCCTCAACCCGCTCACCCAGGCCACGCGTTTCGATCCGCACGGCGACTACGTGCGGCGCTGGATCCCGGAGCTGGCGGCAGTGCCCGGGCCCCGGGTGCACCGGCCGTGGCTGCTTCCCGGCCCGGAGCGCGCCGCGCTCGGTTACCCCGATCCGCTGGTGGACCTGGGCGCCGGCCGGGCCCGCTTCGAACGGGCCCGCGGCCTCGGCTGACCGGACACCGGGCAGGCCGGCTGCCGGGCACCGGGCGGCGATGCTTCTCGCCCCTCCCTCGCGACCACACCCGGACTATTGGTCCATACCTATTGCCGGACGCGGGGGTGAACCCTACGTTCCCCGTATGGACCTGGAGCTGCGGCATCTCAGAACCGTCCGGGCGATCGCGGAGACCGGGAGCCTGACCCGGGCCGCTCACCAGCTGGGGCTTGCCCAGCCCGCGCTGAGCACCCAGCTCCAGCGCATGGAACGCACCCTTGGCGGGCCGCTCTTCGAACGGGACCGTACGGGGGCGCGGCTGACCCCCCTCGGTGAACTGGTCCTGGAGCGGGCCCGAGTGGTGCTGCCCGCGCTGCAAGGACTGCGCGAGGAAGCAGTGCGGTTCCGCAACGCCTCGCGAAGCATCCGGCGCTTCCGGATCGGCGGCACGCACGGTCCCCTGCTCGGTGGGCTGGTCGACCGGCTCACCCGTGCCTTCCCCGGCGTCCCGGTCAGCGTGCACACCTCCTGGCATGTCTCCGAGATCGCCGGACTGGCTCTGGAGGGCCGCCTCGACTTCGCCCTCATCGGCAGCTGCGGGCAGAGTCCGCCTCCCGCGGACGGCCTGCTGACCTGGCGGACGCTCGGAACGGACCCGGTGTTCGTGATGCTCGCCGAGGACCACCCGCTGGCCCGCCGCGAAGCGCGCACGGAACTCGAGCTGGCCGAGCTGGCCGGTGAGCGGTGGGGTGGGGTGCCGGGCGAGGGGTGTTTCGCGGAATGCTTCGCCGGCGCCTGCGCACGGGCCGGCTTCGCCCCGGCGTCCCTCTACGAGTCGGACGTGTCTTCCTGTGTCCACCTGGTGCAGGTGCGGCGGACCGTCGGGCTGTGCCGGGCGACGTTCCCGCCCACCCCCCGGCTCGTCACCCGGCCCCTCGCCGGCAGCCCGCTCCGGTGGCGGCACCTGCTGGGCTGGCACCCGGACTCCGCTGCCGCGCCGGTGGCCGCCGCGGCCCTCGGCCAGGCCCGGGGCGCCTACGGGGACGCGGTGTCGCGCAGCTCCGGGTATGCCGGCTGGCTCCCGCGGCACCCGGAGTTCGGCGCGGCGGCACCGGACGGCCCGTCATAACGCGACGGCATGACCTCTTTGACAGCTGCCCCGCGCTGACGGGGGTGGCTACGGTTCCCGGCAACCCCCAACAGATTGAGGAGACCCCTCATGCACCGCAGACGCGGGGCGGTATTCGCCGGAACCGTGGCGATCGCCGCTCTCACCCTCACCGCCGCTCCCGCAGCGGCCGGACCTTCCCCCACGTCACTTCCCGCGCCGGAGCAGGCAGCACAGGAGTTGCCCGCCGGGATGCTGCACGCTCTGCAGCGCGATCTCGGACTGAGCCAGGAACAGGCCGAGGCCCGAGTGGCCAATGAGTACCGGGCCGGGCAGCTGGAGCCGATGCTGCGGGACCAGCTGGGCAGCAGCTGGGCCGGAGCCTGGACGGAGGGCGAGACCTCGGAACTGGTCGTCGCGACGAACGACCGCGGCGAGACCGGCGTGATCGAGGCCGCGGGCGCCCGGGCCGAACTGGTCGAGCACAGCATGGCCGAGCTGGAGTCCGTC
>NZ_JAQKPV010000021.1 GCF_028200735.1 Streptomyces sp. ACA25 | reverse complement strand
GTTCTGCCCGAAGCGATGGCCGAATCGGACACGGCCGAGGGCATCCGGCGAGCGCTGCTCGCGCGCGGTGCTTCCGTGGACCTGCTGACCGTGGACCCCGCCACGGACCGTGAGCGCCTCGCCGCATACCTGACCTCCGCTCTCCGCCCCGGCCGGGAAGAGGGCGAAGCGGACGGGCTGGAGGGCATCGTCTCCCTGCTGGCGCTCGCCGAAGGCGCGGACCCCCTCCACCCGGCCGTGCCCCTCGGGCCCGCCGCTTCCCTCGCCCTGATCCAGGCAGTGGCCGACGCGGGGGCATCCACGCGTCTGTGGGCCGTCACCCGGGGTGCCGTCGGCGTGTCACCCGGCGAGGCTCCGGATGCCGGACAGGCACAGGTCTGGGGGCTCGGACGGGTCGCGGCTCTCGAACTCCCCGGCTGCTGGGGCGGACTGATCGACCTGCCGGAATCACCCGGTACCCGTGCCTTCCAGCACCTCGCCGCCGCGGTGGCCGCGTCCGGCGACGAGGACCAGATCGCCGTACGGCTCTCCGGCGTATGGGGCCGCCGCCTCGTGCGGTCCTCCCCGGAAGCCGGCTCACGTCCGTGGGGGTCCCGGGGCACCGTGCTCCTCGTCGGCGACACCGGTCCGGTCGCCGCGCCCCTGGTCCGCCGACTCCTCGACGGCGGGGCGGCGCACGTCGTGCTCGCCGGTCCGGCCGCCGTGTCCACCGCCGGGGTCACCCCGGAGGCCGGCCGCGTGACCCTCGTGGACTGCGACCACGACGACAGCGACGCTGTCGCCGCGCTCCTCGCCGCGTATCCGCCCTCCACGGTCGTCGTGGCCCCTCCCGCCGTGCCGCTCACCGCACTGACCGAGACCACCGCGGAAGGTTTCGCCGCCTCAGTGACCGCGAAGACCGCCGCAGCCGTGCATCTCGACAACCTGCTGGAGGCGGCGCCGCTGGACGCGTTCGTCGTCTTCTCCTCCGTCTCCGGTACGTGGGGCGGCACCGGCCATGGCGGCTACGCGGCCGCGGCCGCCCACCTCGACGCGCTGGCCGAGGCGCGCCGGGCCCGCGGCCTGCCCGCGACGTCGATCGCCTGGACGCCGTGGGCGGGCGCGGACCTTCCCGACGGCCCGCGCCCCTCCGACGGCCCGGCTCCCACCGAGGGTCCCGACCTCGACCTGCTGCGCCGGCGCGGTCTCACTCCGCTGGATCCGGAGGCCGCGCTCGACGCGCTGTACCGGGCGCTGGAACGCGGCGAAGGATGTGTCACCGTGGCCGACGTCGACTGGGAGCGGTTCACCGCCTCGTACACGGCCGCCCGGCCCAGCGCACTCTTCGACGAGCTGCCCGAGATCCGCCGGATCCGCCGGGCGGAGCGCACACAGGCCGAGGATGTGCCGGGCGACTCCGAGCTCGTCCGCACACTGCGGGGCAAGCCGGAGGCCGACCAGCACAAGGCGCTTCTGCGGCTCGTCCGTTCGCAGGTCGCGGCTGTCCTCGGCCACGACGGGTCCGAGGAGGCCGAGCCGAACCGGGCGTTCAGGGAGCTGGGCTTCAACTCGGTGACAGCGGTGGAGCTGCGCAACCGGCTCAACGCGGCCACCGGTCTCGTCCTGCCGATGTCCGTCGTCTTCGACCACCCGAACTCCCGGGCGCTGGCCGGCCACCTGCGCTCCGAGCTCCTCGGCGAGGACACCTCGGTCGCCACCGCGGAAACACCCGGTGCCCGGCCGTCCGCCGCAATCGCCACGAGCGACGGGGAACCGATCGCCGTGATCGGCATGGCCTGCCGGTTCCCCGGCGGGATCAGCACTCCCGAGGAGCTGTGGGACCTGCTGGACAAGGGCGGTGACGCCATCTCGGCGTTCCCCTCCGACCGGGGCTGGGACGTCGAGGGACTGTACGACGCCGACCCGGACGCGCACGGCCGTACCTACGTCCGCGAGGGCGGTTTCCTGCACGGGGCGGCCGATTTCGACGCCGCGTTCTTCGGGATCTCCCCCCGCGAGGCGCTCGCCATGGACCCGCAGCAGCGCCTGCTGCTGGAGACCGCCTGGGAGTCCTTCGAACACGCCGGACTTGATCCGTCGGCGCTGCGCGGCAGCCGGACCGGTGTGTTCGTCGGGACCAACGGGCAGCACTACATGCCGCTCCTGCAGAACGGGGAGGACAGCTTCGACGGCTATCTCGGCACCGGCAACTCGGCCAGTGTCATGTCCGGCCGCCTTTCCTACGTGTTCGGGCTGGAAGGCCCGTCGCTGACCGTTGACACCGCCTGCTCGGCCTCCCTCGTGGCGCTGCACCTCGCCGTCCAGGCGCTGCGCCGGGGGGAGTGCGGCCTCGCCCTGGCCGGCGGCGCCACGGTGATGTCGACGCCGGACATGCTGGTGGAGTTCTCCCGGCAGCGCGCAATGTCGCCCGACGGCCGGTCCAAGGCGTTCGCAGCCGCGGCCGACGGCGTGGCACTCAGCGAGGGCGCCGCGGTCCTGCTGGTCGAGCGGCTCTCCGACGCGGAGCGCGCGGGGCACCCGGTCCTCGCCGTCATCCGCGGCTCGGCCGTGAACCAGGACGGTGCCAGCAACGGTCTCACCGCCCCGAACGGCATCTCCCAGCAGCGCGTAATTCGCCAGGCGCTCACCGACGCCGGTCTGCGCCCGGACCAGGTGGACGCCGTCGAGGCACACGGCACCGGCACGCCCCTCGGTGACCCCATCGAGGCGCAGGCGTTGCTCGCCACGTACGGCGGCGAGCGGCCGGCCGGACAGCCGCTCTGGCTCGGGTCCCTGAAGTCCAACATGGGTCACACCCAGGCTGCCGCCGGCATCGCCGGAGTGATGAAGATGGTCCTTGCCCTGCGCCACGGGACGCTGCCCAGGACCCTGCACGTCGACCGGCCCTCGCCCCGCGTGGACTGGGCATCGGGGGCGGTGTCGCTGCTGACCGGGCCGGTGCGCTGGCCGGAGCGAGAGGAGCCGCGCCGGGCGGCGGTCTCCTCCTTCGGGATCAGCGGCACCAACGCCCACGTGATCGTCGAGCAGGCGCCGGCCGCCGACACCGCCGGGACCGAGGAGGTGGAGGAGGAGACCACGGTGCCGCTGTTCCTGTCGGCCCGAGGCGCCGCCGCGTTGTCCGCACAAGCCGTACGGCTGCGAGCGAGGCTGACCGGGGAACCCGGCCTGGACCTGGCCGACGCCGGATACACCCTGGCCACCGCCCGGTCCCACTTCGAGCATCGGGCCGTCGTCATCGGTGAGAGCCGCACGGAAGCGCTCGACGCGCTCGAGGCCCTGGCCCGGGGCGAAGAACACCCGTCACTGCTGCGCGGTAGGGCCGGCGCCGGTGACCGTGTCGCGTTCGTCTTCCCCGGGCAGGGCTCGCAGTGGGCCGAGATGGCCGACGGACTGCTCGACCGCTCTCCGGCATTCCGCGAGAGCGCGCACGCCTGCGACGCCGCGCTCAGTACGTACCTGGACTGGTCCGTGCTGGACGTGCTGCGCCGGGAACCGGGGGCGCCCTCGCTCAGCCGGGTGGACGTGGTCCAGCCGGTGCTGTTCACGATGATGGTGTCGCTGACGGCGGCCTGGCGGTCCCTGGGCGTGCACCCGTCCGCTGTCGTCGGTCACTCCCAGGGCGAGATCGCCGCGGCGCATGTCGCGGGCGGGCTTTCGCTGGACGACGCGGCGCGGATCGTCGCGCTGCGCAGCCAGGCGTGGCTGCGGCTGGCCGGACAGGGCGCAATGGCGGCGGTATCGCTTCCCGCCGACCAGGTCCGCGCCCGCCTGGAGCGGTTCGGTGACCGGCTGTCGGTCGCGGCTGTGAACAGCCCGGGGACGACCGCGGTCGCCGGCTACCCCGACGCCCTCGCCGCCCTCATCGACGAACTGACGGCCGAGGGGGTGCACGCCAAGGCGATCCCCGGCGTGGACACGGCCGGGCACTCCGCGCAGGTGGACGCCCTGAGGGACGAATTGAGAGAAGCCCTCGCCCCCGTGGCACCCCGCAGTTCGCCGATCCCCTTCTTCTCGACCGTCACCGGCGGGCTGCTGGACACCGTGGAGCTCGACGCCTCTTACTGGTACCGCAACATGCGCGAACCCGTCGAGTTCGAGCGGGCCACCCGCGCGATGCTCGCCGACGGGCACGAGGCCTTCCTGGAGCCAAGCCCGCACCCGATGCTCGCGGTGTCCCTCCAGGAGACCGTGGCGGACACGGACACCGCGGCGGCCGTGCTGGGAACGCTGCGGCGTGGCAAGGGCGGCGCCCGCGGGTTCGGTGTGGCGCTCGGCCTCGCCCACGCCCACGGCGTCGAGATCGACGCCGGCGCGCTCTTCGGCCCCGAGGCGCGCCGGGTCGAACTGCCGACCTATCCGTTCCAGCGCGAGCGGTACTGGTACCACGCGCCCGCCGGGGGCGGCGACGCGGCCTCCGTCGGGCTCAGCGGCACCGACCACCCGCTGCTCGGCGGCGCCGTCGAACTGCCGGAATCCGGCGGGCAGGTGTACACCGCCCGGCTCAGCTCCGGCTCCCATCCGTGGCTCACCGAGCACGCCCTCCTGGGAACGGTGATCCTCCCCGGCGCAGCGTTCGCCGAACTCGCCCTCTGGGCAGGGCACCGGAGCGGGGCCGGCCGGGTCGAGGAGCTGACGCTGGACGTGCCGCTGGTGGTGGCGGACAGCGGGGCTGTACAGCTGCGGCTCGTGGTGGGTGCGGCGGACGCGGAGGGGCGGCGCCGTCTGACCGTTCACTCGCGGGAGGACGGCGCGGAGGCGACGGCCCCCTGGACCCGGCACGCCCAGGGCACACTCGCGCCGGCGGGAACCGACCCGGGTATCGAGGACACCGACGACCTCTCGGCCGGGGGAGGGGACGCCGCCTGGCCGCCCGCCGCTGCCGAGCCCGTCGGGACCGCGGGGTTCTACGAGCGCTTCTCCGAACGCGGCTACCAGTACGGGCCGCTGTTCCAGGGCGTACGGGCCGGCTGGCGGGCGGGTGACACGGTGTATGCCGAAGTGTCCCTGGCCGCACCGCCGACGGGAGCCCGGCGCTTCGGCGTCCACCCGGCGCTGCTGGACGCGGTGCTCCAGACGATGAGCCTCGGTGAGTTCTTCCCCGAGGACGGGCAGGTGCGGATGCCGTTCGCGCTGCGCGGCGTGTCGCTGTACGGGACCGGGGCCCAACGGCTGCGCGTCACCGTCCGTCCGGCGGGCGAGGAGGAGGTGCGGATCGTCTGCACCGACGAGCGGGGGCGCCCGGTCGTACGGATCGACTCGCTCGTGGTGCGCCCCGTCCCGGTGGAGAAGCTCACCTCGGGCACAGCGGGCGCCGGTGACGGCGTACTCCACCACGTCGCCTGGCCCGCCAGGCCCGCCCCGGCTCCCGCCCCTGCCCAGCGCTGGGCTGCCCTCGGCACGGACGGCTCCGCGCTGACCACCGTCCTGCGCCGGGCGGGCACCGCCTGCGACCCCTACCCCGACCTCGCTGCCCTGGTCTCGGCCGTGGCCGGGGGAGCGGCTGTGCCGGACGTCGTCGCGGTCCCGCTCCCGCCCGGTCCGGCGACCGACGCCGACGCGGTACGCGCCGCTGTCCACCGCGCCCTGGAACTGACGCGGTCGTGGCTCGCGGTCGACGGCCCACTCGGCACAGCCAGGCTGGCGTTCCTCACCACGGGAGCGGTGGCGGTCCGCGAGGGCGAGGACACCGTGGACCCGGTGTCCGCCACCGTGTGGGGGCTGATACGGTCCGCCCAGTCCGAGGAGCCGGACCGCTTCGTGCTCGTCGACGCGGACAGTGACCCGGCCACGGCGCATGTCCTTCCCGCCGCACTGGCCGACGGAGAACCGCAGTTCGCGGTACGCGCCGGGACGGTGCACGTTCCCCGGCTCACCCGGGACGGCCTCCGACCTGGCGGCCCCCTGCTGCCGCCCGCAGACACCGCCTGGCGGCTGGCCGCCGACGGGTCGGGCACGCTTGAAAGCCTGGGACTGGTTCCCGCGCCGGACGCCGACGCGCCGCTGCGGCCCGGGCAGATCCGGGTCGCGGTGCGCGCCGCGGGTGTCAACTTCCGCGACACCCTGATCGCGTTGGGCATGTATCCGGGTGAGGGGGTGCTCGGCGCCGAGGGCGCCGGTGTGGTCACCGAGGTCGGGCCCGACGTGACGGGACTCGCCCCCGGGGACCGCGTACTGGGCATGTGGACCGGCGGGTTCGGACCGGTCGCGACCGCCGACGCCCGGATGGTCGCCCCTGTCCCGCCGGCGTGGTCGTTCGCCGAGGCCGCGTCCGTGCCCGCCGCGTTCCTCACCGCCCACTACGCGCTCACCCGCCTCGCCCGGGTCCGCCCGGGGCAGACGCTGCTGGTGCACGCGGCGGCCGGCGGCGTGGGCATGGCGACCGTACGCCTCGCCCGCCATCTCGGCGTGGAGGTCTACGCCACCGCGAGCCACGGCAAGTGGGACACCCTGCGCGGACTCGGCCTCGACGACGCGCACATCGCGGACTCCCGCGCCCTCGGCTTCACCCGGCAGTTCATGGACGCCACCGGCGGGCACGGTGTTGACGTCGTGCTCAATTCCCTCGCGGGGGAGTTCGTGGACGCTTCCCTGCGGCTGCTGCCGCGCGGCGGCCACTTCCTGGAGCTGGGCAAGACCGACGTCCGGGACCCCCGGCAGATCGCCTCCGAGCGGCCGGGCGTCGACTACCGGGCCTTCGACCTCGTCCAGGCAGGTCCGGAGCTGGTCGGAGAGATGCTCGGCGAGCTGATGGAGCTGTTCGCCGACGGGGTACTGACCCCCCTCCCGCTGACCGTGCGCGACGTACGGCGGGCCCGCGACGCTTTCCGCCTCATCAGCCAGGCCAAGCACATCGGCAAGGTGGTGCTGACGATGCCGCCTGCGTTCGACGCGCACGGCACCGTCCTCGTCGTCGGCGGCACCGGCACGCTCGGCAGCGCCGTCGCCCGGCACCTGGCCGCCACGCACGGCGTACGGCATCTGGTACTGGCCGGGCGCGGCGGCATCGAGGCCGACGGTGCGTCCGCACTCGTCGAAGAGCTGACCGCGTCGGGCGTGTCGGTCACCGTCGTCGCCTGCGACGTCGCCGACCGGACCGCACTCCGCCGCCTGCTCGACGACATCCCGGCCGAGCATCCGCTCACCGCCGTCGTGCACACGGCGGGCGTCCTCGACGACGGCACGATCGCCGCGCTCACCCCCGGGCAGGTGGACGCCGTGCTGCGGCCCAAGGTCGACGCGGTGCTCAACCTGCACGAACTGACCCGCGACCTCGATCTGTCCGCCTTCGTGCTGTTCTCCTCCGCGGCGGCTCTCCTCGGCAGCCCTGGGCAG
The DNA here is from genome assembly GCF_028200735.1 of Streptomyces sp. ACA25. Classification (GTDB taxonomy): domain Bacteria; phylum Actinomycetota; class Actinomycetes; order Streptomycetales; family Streptomycetaceae; genus Streptomyces. The sequence continues at coordinate 31,050 of NZ_JAQKPV010000021.1, read as the reverse complement.
GCCAACTACGCGGCGGCCAACGGGTTCCTCGACGCCTTCGCCCAGTACCGGCGCGACCAGGGCCTGCCCGCGGTGTCCCTCGCCTGGGGCCTGTGGGCCGACAGCAGCCGGATGGCCGGACACCTCGACCAGGAGGGAATGCGCCGCCGGATGGCCCGCAGCGGTGTGCTTCCGCTGACCGCCGGACAGGGCTTGGCCCTGTTCGACGCGGCGCAGCGAGCGGACGAGGCGCTCCAGGTCCCGATCCGCCTCCGGATCAGCGCGTTGCAGGCGGCCGGGAACGTTCCCGCGCTCCTCGGCGACCTGGTGCCGACGGCAGCGGAGGGCGCCACGGGCGGCGCCGTAAGGGACACCGAGGACCGGACGCTTGCCGAGCGGCTCACCGGCCTGGGCGCCGCCGAGCAGCACGACCTGATGCTGGAGAGCGTGCGCGGACACGCGGCTGCCGTCCTCGGACACGCAGACCCGCAGGCCGTCGACGCCGTGCGCGCCTTCAGGGAACTGGGCTTCGACTCCCTGACGGCCGTCGAACTGCGCAACAGGCTGTCCGCCGCCTCAGGCCTGCGCCTCCCGGCGACGCTGGTCTTCGACCATCCCACGCCGGACGCACTCGCGAAGCACTTGCTGGCCGGACTCGCTCCCGGGCCGGCGTCGGCCGGCGTACCGCTGCTGGACGAACTGGACCGGCTGGAAACGGCCATGGCCACCACGGACCCAGCCGCCCTCGACACGCTGGACGACACCGCGCACAGGGAGATCGGCGCCCGTATCGCGGCGCTGGCCGCCCGGTGGGGCGCAGCCCGGGACGGATCGGCGGCGGACGGCGCCGCGGCGGACGTACTGGAATCCGCTGACGACGACAGCCTCTTCGCGTTCATCGACGAGAGGTTCGGCACCTCCTGACCACGGGACCGGGACGGGACGGGGCAGGCGGGAACCGATGGAACGGACGGATGATCATCATGGCGAACGAGCAGAAGCTCCGCGAGTACCTCAAGCGGACCACCACCGAACTCACCAGGGTCAGCGAGCGGCTGCGCGAGGCGGAGGAACGCGAGCACGAACCGGTGGCGATCGTCGGCATGGCCTGCCGCTACCCCGGCGGGGTCACCTCGCCCGAGGACCTGTGGGAGCTGGTCGTCTCGGGCACGGACGCGGTCTCCCCGTTCCCCGACGACCACGGCTGGGACGGGGACGCGCTGTACGACCCGGACCCGGCCGCGGCGGGGCGCACCTACTGCCGTGAAGGGGGCTTCCTGGACGCTGCCGGAGACTTCGACGCCGCCTTCTTCGGCATCTCCCCCCGCGAGGCGCTGGCCATGGACCCGCAGCAGCGGCTGCTGCTGGAGACCTCCTGGGAAGCACTCGAACGCGGCGGCATCGCACCCGGATCACTGCGCGGCAGTCGTACCGGGGTCTTCGTCGGCGCCTGGAACGGCGGCTACACCGACAGCGTCGCCCAGCCGTCCGCCGACCTCGAAGGCGACCTGCTGACCGGTGGCGTCGTCAGCTTCACCTCCGGGCGCGTCTCGTACGCGCTGGGCCTGGAGGGCCCCGCCCTCACGGTGGACACCGCCTGCTCGTCCTCGCTGGTGGCCCTCCATCTGGCGGTCAGGTCGCTGCGTCAGCGGGAGTGCGACCTCGCCCTGGCCGGCGGGGCCACCGTCATGGCCAGCCCGGCCGTGTTCGTGCAGTTCTCCCGGCAACGCGGGGTGGCCCCGGACGGCCGCTGCAAAGCGTTCGCCGAGTCGGCCGACGGCTTCGGACCGGCCGAGGGTGTCGGCGTCCTGGCCGTGGAGCGGCTGTCGGACGCCGTACGCCATGGGCACCGTGTGCTGGCACTGGTCACGGGCACGGCGGTCAACCAGGACGGCGCGAGCAACGGCCTCACAGCACCCAGCGGCCCGGCCCAGGAACGCGTCCTGCGCCAAGCGCTCCTCGACGCCCGGGTGACGGCCGCGGACATCGACGCCGTCGAGGCGCACGGCACCGGGACCCGGCTCGGTGACCCGATCGAGGTCCGGGCTTTGATGAGCACCTACGGAGCCGGGCGGCCCGCCGAACGCCCGCTCTGGCTGGGCTCGCTGAAGTCCAACCTCGGCCACACCCAGGCCGCGGCCGGTGTCGGAGGCGTCATCAAGACGGTGATGGCGATGCGCCACGGCGTCCTCCCGTCGACCCTGCACGCGGACACACCCACCAGCGAGGTGGACTGGTCCGCGGGCCAGGTCGCACTGCTGCAACGGAAGACCGACTGGCCGGCTGCGGGACGCCCACGCCGGGCCGGTGTGTCCTCCTTCGGTGTGAGCGGTACCAACGCCCACGTGGTGCTGGAACAGGCACCCCCCGCCGCCCGTCCCGGCGGCGACGCACCGCCGCCGGTCGTCCCCCTGGTGCTGTCCGGGAAGTCGGAGGCCGCGCTGAGCGGGCAGGCACGGCGGCTGCGCGCGTTCCTGGCGAACGACCCGGCCCCGGACCTCGCCGGCACGGCCCTCGCACTGGCCACCACCCGCTCCGTGTTCGACCACCGGGCCGTTGTGACGGTCACCGGCCGGCAGCAGGCGCTCGACGCGCTCGCTCTGCTGGCCGGGGGCGCACCGGCACCCTCCCTCGCGACCGGCACGGCCGCACCCACCGGACGCACGGTCTTCGTGTTCCCCGGTCAGGGGACGCACTGGGCCGGCATGGGCGCCGAACTCCTCGACACCGCACCGGTGTTCGCAGAATCGATGCGACGCTGCGAGCAGGCCCTGTCGGCGTGCGCCGACTGGAAACTCACGGACGTGATCCGTGCCAAGGACAACACACCGCCGCTGGAACGCGTCGATGTGCTCCAGCCGGTGTCCTGGGCCGTGATGGTGTCGCTGGCCGAGCTGTGGCGCTCTCTCGGGGTCGAGCCGGACGCCGTGATCGGCCACTCCCAGGGCGAGATCGCCGCCGCGGTCGTGTCCGGCGCGCTGACGCTGGAGGAAGCCGCCCGGGTCGTCGCGCTGCGCGCCCGGATCATCGGCCGTGAACTGTCCGGGGACGGCGGCATGGCCTCCGTACCGCTGCCCGCCGAGGAGGTCGCGCGGAGCCTGGCCTCCTGGGACGGCTGTCTCGGTGTCGCGGCGGTCAACGGTCCGCTCTCCACCGTCGTCTCCGGAGACGCCGACGCGGTCACCGCGCTCGTCGAGAAGTACGAGGCGGAAGACGTCAGGGTCCGGCGGATCCCCGTGGACTACGCCTCCCACTCCCCGCACGTGGAACGCCTGCGTGACGAACTCCTCACCGCCCTCGAACCCCTTGCCCCCCGCGCATCGACCGTGCCCTTCTACTCCACCGTCGACGCCGACCGCCTCGACACCACGGGCCTTGACGCCGCCTACTGGTACCGAAATCTCCGCCGCACCGTCCGTTTCGAGGACACCGTCCGCCTGCTGCTCGGCTCCGGGCACCGGGCCTTCGTGGAAACCGGCGCGCACGCCGTTCTCGTCCCCGGTATCCAGCAGACGGCGGACGAGGCCGGCGTCCGCGTCGTGGCTGTGGGGTCGCTGCGCCGCGAAGAGGGCAGCCTGGACCGGTTCCTGGCCTCAGCGGCGGAGGCGTTCACCCAGGGCGTGGCCGTCGACTGGGCCCGGCCCTTCGCCGGGACTTCCACGCACCCCGTGGACCTGCCGACCTACGCCTTCCAGCGGCGGCGCTATTGGCTGGAGCCGACGGCGCCCGCCCCCGTACGCACCGAGGACCTCTGGCGCTACCGCGTCGGATGGAAGCGGCTGAGGCCCAACGGCGGCGCACTGACGGGCCGATGGCTGCTGATCGGCACCGCGGACCAGGAGGCCGGCCTCGTCGAAGCGGCACGGCGGGCCCTCACCGAGCGCGGCGCCGAGGTGCGGTGCCTGGAGATCGACCCCATGACGGCCGACCGGGGCACGCTCGCGGCTCTCCTCGGCGAAGCGGGCCGGGAGGCGGAACCACCCGCCGGTGTGCTGTCCCTGCTCGGCACCGACTGCCGCCCGCACCCCGGCCACCCCGGTCTGTCCACCGGGACCGCCGCGACGCTGCTCCTCACGCAGGCCGCTTCCGACGCCGAATCCACCGCCCGGCTGTGGGCCGTGACCCGGGGCGCGGTGTCCGTCCGTCCCACCGAGACAGCCGACGAGACCCAGGCACAGATCTGGGGGTTCGGACGCGTTGCCGCACTCGAACTGCCGCGGCTGTGGGGCGGGCTGGTCGACCTGCCGGCCGAGGCGGACGTCCGGGTCTGGGACGCGCTCGCGGACACGCTGACAGGGGAGGAGGACCAGGTCGCGCTGCGCGGCTCCGGAGCGTACGGCCGCAGGCTCCGCCACGCGCCCGCACCCCCCGCGAAGCGCGTCTACCGTCCCAGGGGAACAGTGCTGGTGACCGGCGGCACGGGCGCCCTCGGCGCCCACGCCGCCCGCAGGTTGGCAACGGAAGGAGCCGGGCACGTCGTCCTCGTCGGCCGGCGCGGCGCCGACGCCCCCGGTGCGGCGGAACTGGCGGAGGAAATCCGTGCGCTGGGCGCCGAGGTGACCTTTGCCGCCTGCGATGTCGCCGACCGCACCGCCCTCGCGGCCCTCCTCGACCGACTGCCCGCCGACTCCCCGCTGACCGCCGTCTTCCATACGGCGGGCGTCGGCCACTCGGTGCCGCTCGACGACATCGGCCTCACCGACTTCGCCGAGGTGTTCTCCGGAAAGCTCGTCGGCGCCCGCCACCTCGACGAACTGACCCGCGGGCACGATCTGGACGCGTTCGTCCTGTACTCCTCCAACGCGGGCGTGTGGGGCAGCAGCGGTCAGTGCGCCTACGGAGCGGCCAACGCGGCCCTCGACGCGCTCGCCGAGCGGCGCCGCGCCGAAGGGCTGCCCGCCACCTCGGTCGCCTGGGGACTGTGGGGCTCCGGCGGCATGGGCGAGGGCGCTGCCGAGGAGTACCTCAGCCGCCGCGGCCTGCGGCCCATGCCGCCCGAACGGGGTGTCGACGCCCTCCAAGCGGCCCTGGACCGGGACGAGACCTTCGTCGCGGTCGCCGACGTGGACTGGGAACCCTTCACGACCGGCTTCACAGCCTTCCGCCCCAGCCCTTTGATCGGCGACCTCCCCGAGGTACGCGCGGCCCTCGCCGCCTCCCGGCGGGACGACCCCGGTCCCGGCCGCTCGGACCTGGCCGCCCGGCTCGCGGTGGCCGGGCAGGACGAACGCCGCCGGATCCTCCTCGACCTGGTTCGCCGGCACGCCGCCGCCGTCCTCGGGCACCCCGGGCCCGAAGAGGTCGGCCCCGACGCGCCCTTCAAGGACCTCGGATTCGACTCCCTGACCGCCGTCGGACTGGCCACCCGGCTCAAAGGAGTCCTCGGCGTCCCGCTGCCGGCCACCTTCGTCTTCGATCACCCGACAGCGAACGCCGCCGCCGCGCACCTGGCCGGGCTGCTCGATCCCCCGACCGGCGGCGACCCGAGCGAGGCCGGGATCAGGCGGGCGCTGGCCACCCTTCCGCTGGCCCGGCTGCGGGACGCGGGTCTGCTGGACGGCCTGCTCACCCTGGCCGGTCTGCACGACGGCACCACCGCGGGCGTCCCGCCGCAGGAGGAGGACGGTGACCTGATCGACGAGCTCAGTCCCGAGGCGCTGGTGCGCATGGCACTGGACGGCACCGACTCCTGACCCGCCGCCCCTTCCCACCAAGGAGCCCGCACCATGACCATGGCCCCCGACGACGTGCTCAAGGCGCTGCGCACGTCCCTCAAGGAATCCGAGCGGCTGCGCAGGCAGAACCGTGAGCTCCTCGCGGCTTCCCGCGAGCCCGTCGCCATCGTGGGCATGGCCTGCCGCTACCCGGGCGGGGTGGCCTCGCCCGAGGACCTGTGGGAGCTGGTCGCGACGGGGACGGACGCGATCGGCGACTTCCCCGCCGACCGCGGCTGGGACGTGGACGCCGTGTACGACCCGGATCCCGGATCCAAGAACACCACGTACTGCCGGCAGGGCGGATTCCTGGCCGGGGCGGGCGACTTCGATGCCGCGTTCTTCGGCATCTCGCCGCACGAGGCCGCCGTCATGGACCCGCAGCAGCGGCTGCTCCTGGAGGTCTCCTGGGAAGCCCTGGAGGCTTCCGGGACGGACCCGCGAAGCCTGCGAGGCTCACGCACCGGTGTCTACGTGGGCGCCGCCCACCAGGGGTACGCGGCCGACCCTGGACAGGTGCCAGAAGGCTCGGAGGGTTTCCGGCTGACCGGCAGCGCGGACGCCGTCCTGTCGGGGCGGATCTCCTACGTCCTCGGGCTGGAGGGTCCGGCGCTGACCGTGGCCACGGCCTGTTCGTCCTCGCTGGTGGCCGTGCACCTCGCGGTCCAGGCCCTGCGGCTGGGCGAGTGCGGGCTCGCGCTGGCCGGCGGGGTCGCCGTGATGCCGGACCCGGCGGCGTTCGTGGAATTCTCCCGGCAGCGCGGCCTCGCGCCGGACGGCCGCTGCAAGGCGTTCGGCGTGGACGCGGACGGTACCGGCTGGGCGGAGGGTGTCGGCGTCCTCGTCCTGCAACGGCTGTCCGACGCGGTCAGCGACGGCCGAAGGGTCCTGGCCGTGGTACGCGGCTCCGCCGTCAACCAGGACGGCGCCAGCAACGGCCTCACGGCCCCCAGCGGACCGGCCCAGCAGCGAGTTGTCCGCCAGGCCCTGGCCGACGCCCGGCTCGGTGCCGACCAGATCGACGTCGTGGAGGCGCACGGCACGGGAACCCGCCTCGGCGACCCCATCGAGGCTCAGGCGCTGATTGCCACCTACGGTGCCTCGCACCCCCGCGAACGGCCTCTGTGGCTCGGCTCGTTGAAGTCCAACATCGGACACACCCAGGCCGCGGCGGGCGTCGGCGGTGTGATCAAGACAGTCATGGCGATGCGCGAGGGCACACTCCCGCCCACCTTGCACGCGGATGTTCCGACACCGCTCGTCGACTGGTCCGCCGGCGGCGTCCGGCTGCTGACGGAGCCGGTGCCCTGGCCGGCGGCGCCGGGAACGCCCCGGCGGGCCGCTGTCTCCGCCTTCGGTGTCAGCGGAACCAACGCGCATGTGATCGTCGAGCAGCCGCCCCAGGCCCCGCGCGAGCGCCACACCCCCACCACGACGCTGCCCCTGGTGCCGTGGGTCCTCTCCGCCCGGTCCGGCACGGCGCTGCGCGACCAGGCCGCGCGGCTGCGTGCGCACCTGGCGGCACGCCAGGAGGCGGACCCGTTGGACACCGGCCTCTCCCTGGCCGCCACCCGCACCGCCTTCGAGCACCGCGCGGTGCTGCTGGCGCCCGGGCGCGACGGCCTGACCGCCGCCCTCGACGCGGTGGCCGACGGCGAGCGAGCACCCGCCGTGGTCCGGGGCACCGTACGGCGCGACGGCGGGACCGCGTTCCTCTTCACCGGTCAGGGCAGTCAGCGCACCGGAATGGCGCGCGAGCTGTACGGCGCCTTCCCCGCCTTCACCGAAGCCTTGGACGGGCTCGCCGCCCGGCTGGACCCGCACCTCGAACGCCCGCTGCTGCAGGTCCTGTTCGCCGCCCCCGGATCCGACGAGGCGCGGCACTTGAGCGACACGCGGTACGCGCAGGCCGCGCTGTTCGCCGTCGAGGTGGCGCTGTTCCGGCTCGTCCACAGCTGGGGCACCCGGCCCGACCTGCTGCTCGGCCACTCCGTCGGAGAGCTGGCCGCCGCGCACGCCGCCGGCGTACTCGGCGTGGACGACGCCTGCGCGCTGGTCGCCGCCAGGGGCCGGCTGATGGGGGAACTGCCGGACGGCGGCGCGATGGTGTCGGTCCGCGCCACCGAGAAGGAGGTCGGGGACCTTCTCATCGGATACGAGGACCGGGCCGCGGTGGCGGCGGTCAACGGCCCGCGCTCCGTGGTCGTCTCCGGGGACGAGAAGATCGTGCTTGCCGTCGCCGAGCGGTGCGCCGCCCTCGGCCACCGCACCAAGCGCCTCGACGTCAGCCACGCCTTCCACTCCCCCCGCATGGACACGATGCTGGAAGCCTTCCGGCGAGTCACCCGGGGCCTGACCTATCACGCCCCGGACATCCCGGTCATCTCGAACGTGACGGGCCGGCCGGCCACCGCCGACGAACTCCGCGACCCCGACTACTGGGTCCGGCACGTCCGCCGGCCCGTCCGCTTCCTCGACGGGGTCCGGGCCGCCCGCCGCGAGGGTGTCACCACCTTCGTCGAGCTGGGCCCGGACGGCGTGCTGTGCGCGATGGCCGAGGAGTGCCTGAGCGGCGACGACACCGCGAAGGACACCCTGCTGCTGCCGGTTCTGCGCGGCGGACGGCCGGAGTGCGCCACGCTCATGACCGCCCTGGCCACCGCCTACGCGCACGGAACGGACGTGAACTGGTCCAGGCTGTTCGCCGGGACCGGCGCGCACCCGGCCGAGCTGCCTTCCTACGCCTTCCAGCACCGGCGCTACTGGGTGGAGCCCGCCGCACCGCCGTCGCCCCGCGCCGACCCCTGGCGCTACCGGATCACCTGGAAGGCGCTGGAACACGGGACGGCCGGCGCTCCCGAGTCCGGGATCGCCGTCGGAGCCGAGCCGGGGCTGCCGGCAGGGCACTGGCTCCTCGTGGTCCCCCGGCACGGCTCCGCCGCCTCCCTCGCCGACGCTGCCGAACACGCCCTGGCCCGTGCCGGGGCCACGGTGACCCGGCTGACCCTGGACGCCGCCGATGCCGAACGGGACACCCTCGCCGCCCTGCTGGCCGGCGACGCGCACGGCGACGGAGGCGCGGTGAGCGGGGCACGGCGCCCGCCGGACGGTGTCCTCTCACTGCTGGATGCCGACGACCGGGAGCACCCGCGGTTCACGTCGGTGCCCGTGGGCGTCCTGACGACCCTGCTGCTGGCCCAGGCCATGGCCGACCGGCGGATGTCCGCGCGGCTGTGGTGCGTGACGCGTGGCGCGACCGTCGTGGTACCCGGCGAGCGCCCGTCCGTCGCCGGAGCGCAGCTGTGGGGCCTCGGACGCGTGGCCGCCCTCGAACTGCCCCATGTGTGGGGCGGTCTGGTGGATCTTCCCTCCGCCCCCGACGACCGGGCCTGGGACCGGCTCCTCCGCGCGCTCACCGGTCACGAGGACCAGGTCGCGGTCCGTGCGACAGGCTCGTACGCTCGCCGGCTCGTTCCCGCCCCCAGGCCTCCGGCAGGCCGAACCTGGCGGCCACGCGGCACGGTCCTGGTGACAGGCGGGACGGGCGCGCTCGGCGCCCACACGGCCCGATGGCTGGCACGGAACGGTGCCGCCCACCTCGTCCTCACCAGCCGCCGCGGCGGCGAGGCCCCGGGCGCCGACGCGCTGAGGGCGGAACTCCTCGCACTCGGCGTCAGGGTGACCATGGCCGCCTGCGACGTGGCCGACCGCGCCGCCCTCGCGGAGCTGCTCTCCGAGATCTCCCCCGACGCCCCGCTCGCCGCGGTCTTCCACACCGCGGGCGTCCCGCAGATGTCCCCGCTGATGGAGACCGGCCCGGAGGCGTTCGCCGAGGTCTGCGTCGGCAAGGTCGCCGGCGCACGGAACCTCGACGAACTGACGCGCGATCACGACCTCCACGCCTTCGTCACCTTCGCCTCCGCCGCGGGTGTATGGGGCAGTGGCGGGCAGTGCGCGTACGCGGCGGCCAACGCGGCCCTCGACGCGCTCGCCGAGCGGCGCCGCGCCGCGGGACTGCCCGCCACCTCCGTCTCCTGGGGGGTCTGGGGCGGACCCGGCATGGGGGAGGGACCGGGGGAGGAGTACCTCAGCCGCCGGGGCGTACGGGCCATGCCCCCGCACACCGCCCTCACCGCCCTCCAGCGCATCCTGGACGCCGACGAGAGCGGGGTGACGGTCTGCGACACGGACTGGGAACTGTTCATCCCCGGCTTCACCGCCGCGCGCCCGGGCCCGCTCCTGGCGGACCTGGCCGGGACCGGCCCGGCGGCAGGCTCACCGATCACCCCGCCGGGCTCCGCCGCGGACCGGCACCAGGCGCCCCCGGCGTGGCGTCCCACCCCGGGGGACCGGCCCCCGGACCGCGCCGAGCTGCTCGCCCTCGTCCGCGCCGAAGCGGCCGAGGTGCTGGGACACGACGGTGCCGACGACGTACCGGCCGACGCGGAGTTCACCTCCCTGGGTTTCGACTCCCTCGCGGCCGTCCAGCTGCGCCGCCGGCTGGCCGCGGCCACCGGCCTCGAACTCCCGGCCTCCGTCGTCTTCGACCACGCCGCCCCCGACGCGCTCGCCGGCCGTCTCTCGGACCTGCTCGGGGCCGCCGGGGGGGACGCCCCGGCGCCGACGGCTGAGAGCGCGCTGGTCGGGATGTACCGGCAGGCGGTGGGGGGAGGCCGGGCCGGGGAAGCGGTGGAGGTGCTCGCCGCCGTCTCCGCGTTCCGCCCCACGTTCGCGACCGCGGAGGAGCTGGGGGAGCGGCGCCCGTCACTCACCCCGCTCGGCACCGGCGTGGGCGGCCTTCCGCTGATCTGCTGCACGGGCACGGCCGCTGTGTCCGGTCCCCGGGAATTCACGGCGTTCGCCGCAGCGCTGGCGGGCCTGCGTGACGTCGCAGCCCTTCCCCAGACCGGATTTCTGGTGGGTGAGCCGCTGCCCGCCGGGCTGGACGTCCTGCTCGACGCGCAGTCGGCCACTGTCCAGGAGCACACCGGCGGGGCGCCCTTCGTCCTCCTCGGCCACTCCGCCGGTGCCAACATGGCGCACGCGCTCGCCCTCCGTCTGGAGGCCCGGGACGCGGGCCCCGCCGCGCTGGTGCTGATGGACATCTACACCCCGGGAGCCCCCGGTCCGATGGGCGCGTGGCGCGAGGAGATGCTCGCGTGGGCCGCGGAGCGGACTGTCGTCCCCGTCGACGACACGCGGCTGACCGCCATGGGCGCCTATCACCGGATGCTGCTGAACTGGACTCCACGGCCGGTGCGAGCGCCCGTCCTGCACCTGCGCGCCGCTGAGCCGATGGGCGCGTGGACGGACACGCGGCAGGACTGGCGTTCACGCTGGGACGGCGCGCACACCAGCGCCGAAGTACCCGGCAGCCACTTCACGATGATGACCGAGCACGCGGCGGCCACCGCACGGACCGTCCACACCTGGCTCGATGAGGTGTGTCCCGCCCGGCATACCGCGACACCCATGGAGACCGCGCGTCCGCCCGGCCGGGCGGACGCGACGACGACGGCAGGAGAAAGCGCGTGACCACAACACCGACCGGCGGCGATCCGGCAAGCTGGGCCCGCAGGCTGCAACTGACCCGCGCTGTACAGTGGTTCGCAGGCAACCAGGGCGACCCGTACGCGCTCATCCTGCGTGCGGAGGCGGACGACCCGACGCCGTACGAGAAACAAGTGGGCGCCCACGGACCGCTCTTCTACAGCGTCCAGCTGGACACCTGGGTGACCGCGAACGGGTCGGTGGCCCAAGAGGTCCTGGCCGACAACCGGTTCGGCCGGCTGACTCGGTCCGGTCAGCGGCCGGGGGAGCGGCTGCTGCCCCTCGCCGGCACGGCCCTGGACCACGACCAGGACGTCCGGCGGCGGCTCGGTGTGCTGACCGCGTTCGGCGGACCGGTCCTGCGTACCGATGAGGACGGGGTGCGCCTCGGCGTCGAGAAGACCGCCCGAACGCTGCTCGACGGGCTCGATGACCGGTTCGACCTCGCCGTCTTCGCCCGGCGGCTGGTCGCGTTGACGCTGGCCGACCTGCTCGGGATACCCGCCGGACACCAAGCCCGGTTCGAGGACGCACTCACCGCCACCGGCCGTACGTTCGACAGCCGGCTGTGTCCGCAGACGCTGGACCATGCCCTCGCCACTGCCGCCGCGACCGGTGAACTGACCACCGTGCTGGGCGAGGTACATGCCGCCCGCCCCGCCGTATCCGCCGGTGGTGGCTCCCTCTCCGACCCCGCCTCCTCAGCCGCCCCTGCACTCGACCCCGCGCTCGCCCCGTCCACCGACGACCAGGTCACCGCCGCACTCGCCCTGGCGGTCGGCACCGCAGAACCTGCGACGACCCTGCTCTGCAACGCCGTTCAGGCGCTCATGCAGCAGCCCCGGCAGTGGGCCGCGCTGGCCGCCGACCCCGGCCTGGCACCCGCCGCGATCGACGAGATTCTGCGCCTGTTCCCGCCGGTACGACTCGAGAGCCGCGTCGCGCACGAGGACGTCACCCTGGCCGGACACCTCCTCCCCGCGGAAAGCCACCTGGTCATCCTGATCGCCGCGGCCCACCGGGACCTTGCCGCGGCCACGGACCCCGCCCTGGGCCTCCAGCACGACCCGCACTTCGCCGAGTCGGCGCCGCTGATCCGGCTCATCGCCGGAACCGCCCTGCACACCCTCGCCGAGACGGCACCCACGCTGCGGCCGGCGGGCGAAGCCATCCGCCGGCGACGCTCGCCCGTCCTCCACAGCCATGCCCGCCTCCCGGTCACCCGTGCGGCGGGCGGCGAGATGCCCCACGACGACCGCCCGCTGACAGAAGAGGCCATTTGATGCGTGTCCTGATGACATCCTTCGCGCACAACACGCACTACTACAGCCTGGTGCCGATGGCCTGGGCGCTGCGTGCGGCCGGCCACGAGGTACGGGTGGCCAGCCAGCCCTCACTCACCGAGACCATCACCGGTTCCGGCCTGACCGCTGTCCCGGTCGGTGACGACGAGGCGATCCGCGAGCTGCTCACCGAGATCGGCGGCGATCTGACGCCGTACCAACGGGGCCTGGAGTTCACCGAAGCCCGCCCCGAATCGCTCACCTGGGAATACCTGCTCGGCAGACAGACCATGCTGGCCGCACTGTGCTTCGCGCCGCTCAACGGCGACTCCACGATGGACGACATGGTTGCCCTGGCCCGCGACTGGCAGCCGGACCTCGTGATCTGGGAGCCGTTCACCTACGCGGGGCCGGTCGCGGCACGAGCCGTCGGGGCGGCGCACGCACGCCTGCTGTGGGGGCCGGACGTCATCGGGCACTCCAGGCGGCTGTTCACTGACAGCCTGGCGCGGCGCTCGGTCGACCAGCGCGAGGACCCGATGGCCGAGTGGCTGCGGTGGACGCTCCAGCGGTACGGCTGCCTCGTCGGCGACGACGAGGTGGAGACCCTGATCACCGGCGAGTGGACCATCGATCCCGGAGCCGGAAGCACCCGACTGCCGACGTCGGGACACACGGTGCCCATGCGCTATGTGCCGTACAACGGCCCGTCCGTGGTCCCCGACTGGGTGAGCAAGGCCGAACGGACCCGGGTCTGCGTGACCCTCGGAGTGTCCGCCCGCGAGACGTACGGCAAGGACGTCACCTCGTTCCAGGACCTGCTCGGCGCCCTGGGAGACCTGGACATCGAGGTGATCGCCACGCTCAGCAGCACCCAGCTCGAAGACTTCGACAGTCTGCCGGACAACGTCCGCGTCTGCGACTTCGTACCGCTGGACGTCCTGCTCCCCAGCTGCGCGGCGATCATCCACCACGGTGGTGCGGGCACCTGGTCCACGGCCATGCTGCACGGCGTACCGCAGATCATGATCGCGGGACTGTGGGACGCGCCGCTCAAGGCGCAGCAGGCGCAACGCCTCGGCTCGGGCATCTCGATCCCGCCGGACTCGCTCGACGCCGGCTCGCTGCGCGACGCCGTCGTCCGGGTCCTCGGCGATCCGTCGATCACGGCGGCCGCCCGGCGCCTGCGCGACGAGATGCTCACCGCGCCGTCCCCGGCCGAGGTCGTGCGCATCATGGAGCGGCTCACCGCACACCACGGATCCGGCCGGCCTGCCGGATCCGTCACCGATCACCCGCAGAAGGGCTGACAGAACCATGATGTATGCGGATTCCATAGCCGAGGTCTACGACCTGGTGTACCAGGGCAGGGGCAAGGACTACGAGGTGGAGGCCGAGGAACTGGCCTCGCTGGCCAAGTCCCGCCGGCCCGACGCGCGGACACTGCTCGATGTGGCGTGCGGCACGGGGCTGCACCTGCGGCACCTGGCCGGCCTCTTCGACGATGTGGGGGGCGTGGAGCTTGCCCCGGACATGCTGAGCATCGCCCGGCAGCGCAACCCGGGCGCGGCGCTGCACCTGGGCGACATGCGGGACTTCGACCTGGGGCACCGGTACGACGTCATCACCTGCATGTTCAGTTCGGTCGGCCATCTGTCGACGCCGGGCGAACTGGAATCGACGATGCACAGGTTCGCCGCCCACCTCACCCCCGGCGGGGTGGCGGTCGTCGAACCCTGGTGGTTTCCGGAAACCTTCACCCCCGGATACGTGGGCGCCAGCATCGTGGAAGTCGACGGCCGCACCATCTCGCGCGTCTCCCACTCCGTACGTGAGGGGGGCGCGACCCGCATCGAGGTCCACTACCTCGTTGCCGGCCCCGACACCGGTATCCGGCACTTCGACGAGAGCCACCTGATCAGCCTGTTCGAACGTGCCGACTACGAGCGCGCCTTCGAACGGGCGGGGTTCACCGTGGAGTACCTGACACCGGGCCCCTCCGGCCGTGGCCTGTTCGTCGGGGTTCGTGGCTGACCCCTCATCCGTCCGGCCCGGCACCGCGGTCCGGCCGTCCGCCGCCTGCTCGGCCCGCACGTGTCCCGATTCCGACCTGTACGACGCGACCCCCTGGAGCAACAGGTGTCAGACGCCACCGACCTGACCCGCATACTCGAAGCGATCACCGCCTCCGGGACGGAGCCGGGAGCATTCGCTGCCCTGCCGCTGCCTGCCTCGTACCGGGCCGTGACGGTCCACAAGGACGAGACGGAGATGTTCGCCGGCCTCGCCACCCACGAGAAGGACCCACGCAAGTCACTCCATGTGGAAGAGGTCCCCGTCCCCGAACTCGGCCCCGGAGAAGCTCTCGTCGCGGTCATGGCCAGCTCGGTCAACTACAACACGGTCTGGTCCTCGATTTTTGAACCGATGCCGACCTTCGGGTTCCTGGAGCGCTACGGACGGCTCTCCGATCTCACCCGGCGGCACGACCTCCCGTACCACGTCCTCGGCTCCGACCTGGCCGGTGTCGTGTTACGCACCGGACCCGGTGTCAACCTCTGGCACCCCGGCGACGAAGTGGTCGCCCACTGCCTGTCCGTGGAGCTGGAGTCCGCTGACGGCCACGGTGACACCATGCTCGACCCCGAGCAGCGGATCTGGGGCTTCGAGACCAACTTCGGTGGTCTCGCCGAGATCGCGCTGGTCAAGTCGAACCAGCTGATGCCCAAGCCCGCCCATCTGACCTGGGAGGAAGCCGCCGCGTCCGGGCTGGTCAACTCCACCGCCTACCGCCAGCTGGTTTCCCGCAACGGTGCCGGCATGAAGCAGGGCGACAACGTCCTCATCTGGGGCGCCACCGGGGGCCTTGGCGCGTACGCCACCCAGCTTGCCCTGGCCGGCGGCGCCACCCCCGTCTGCGTCGTCTCCAGCCCGCAGAAGGCCGAGATCTGCCGCCGCATGGGCGCCGAGGCCGTCATCGACCGGGCTGCCGAGGACTATCGGTTCTGGTCCGACGAGAACACCCAGAACCCACGGGAATGGAAACGGTTCGGCAGCCGCATCCGTGAACTGACCGGCGGCGAGGACGTCGACATCGTGTTCGAGCACCCCGGCCGTGAGACGTTCGGCGCCTCGGTCTATGTCACCCGCAAGGGCGGCACCGTGGTCACCTGCGCCTCGACGACCGGCTTCATGCACACCTACGACAACCGGTACTTGTGGATGTCGTTGAACCGGATCATCGGCTCGCACTTTGCCAACTACCGCGAGGCGTGGGAGGCCAACCGCCTCGTGGCCAAGGGGAAGATCCACCCGGCCCTCTCCCGGTGCTACCCCTTGGAGGACACCGGACAGGCGGTACATGACGTCCACCACAACCTCCATCAGGGGAAGGTCGGTGTGCTCGCCCTCGCTCCCCATCCGGGGCTGGGTGTGCGTGACGCGGAGATGCGGGAACGCCATCTTTCCGCGATCAACCGTTTCCGTACGCCTGAGTGAGCGGGCGGTGTCCGCCATCCGGGCCCGGGGTGAGGGGGACCTGCAGGCAGCGATGGGGGTGGCTGGATCGCGTACCACAATCTGGACTTGCGAGGTGCTGACCTTTAGTTTTCGATTTCTTGACCGATGTGATCATGTGTGACAGGTGGGCGTATGACTGGTACTGATTCAGCTTTGCAGGACCACGGGCTCGGCTTTTTCGAACTCCTGGCCCGGGAGGCTCCTGTGACGCGGTACGACGAGCTGGTTCACCAGGCGAGCAGGGACGGTGTGGGGCAGGCCACGCTGGACCGGCTGATGATCGCCAAACGTCTGGCCCTGGAAGTCCGTGACCTTTTCGGACGAAGACACCGACGAGGGGCGGAGCTGGCTGTGCTTGTCGACACCGCCCGAGACCTGGCCCGCTCACCCGGGCTGCAGGCGGCCCTACGGCTGATCGTGGGGCGCGCCCGGCTGCTGCTCGCCATGGACGTGGCGTTCGTCAGTCTCCTCGACGAGGTGAACGGCGACTCCTGTGTAGCCTCGGCCGTCGGCGCCGCCACGGCCCTGACCCCCGGTTTCCGGATTCCCGGAGGAGGCGGGCTGGTGGTCCCCGTCGACGCGCGTGAACCTGTGTGCTGGAGTGCGGACTACCTCGCCGATGAGCGGGTTGCGCATGACAGTGTCACCGACGGCATGGTCCGCGCCGAAGGTCTGCACGCCGTTCTGTCGGTGCCTCTGCGCTTCGACGGCCGGTACATCGGCGATCTGCACGTCGGCCACCGCGATGTCCACTTCTTCACTCCGGACGAGGTGGCGCTGCTCCGCTCGCTCGCCGACCTCGCGGCGAACGCGGTCGACCGCGGCACGTTACTGGATGACGCCCGCACCGAACTGGAAGAGGCCCGGCAGGACGCGTCCCGCGCCCGAGCGGAGCTGAACGCCGCACGGAAGGCGGGCGAACTCCGGGCCGACCTCTCACAGCTGGTCCTGGACGGCGATGGGCTGCACGAACTCCTGGTCCGCTCGGTACGGGAGGTCGGTGGCGCTCTGCACGTCCGCGATCGCGCCGGCGGCCGACTGGCGGCGGTGGGGGGCCTTCCGCCGCCGGACGAAGGTGAGCTGGGCAGGGCGCATGTCCAGGCCCTGGCCGCCGGCCGCCCCCTCCGCCTGTCCACCGGCTCCTGGGTGATGCCTCTGGCCGCTCGCTCCGACGATCTCGGCTGGCTGCTGTACCATCCCGGCGAGACGTTCGACTCCACTCACCTGGAGATGCTGCCCGCCATCGCCCAGAGCGTCGCGACGCTGCTGATGACGCGGAGCACCACCCCCTCCCAGGGGCGGGTGGACGACGGCCTCCTGGACGACTTGATAACCCCCCCGCCGGTCTCCGAGCGTGACCGGGTGCGCGCCCGCTTGCCACCTGTCGAGCTGGACTGTCCGCATGTGGTCGTCGTCGCCCGCCCCGAGGGGGCCGAGCAGCCCCGGGTCGAGTGGGCGATCTCTGTCGCCCACAGCCTGGGAGGCATGAAGGCCGTGCGGGACGGCCAAGCCGTGCTGTTGCTCCCCGGGGACGATCCGGGAGCGGGAGCCCGCGAGGTCTCCCGCCAACTAAGTGCCCTGCTCGGCCGGCCCGTCACCGCCGGAGGCGCCGGACCGGCACACACCGCCGAAGCGGTCGGCCGCACCTACCAGGAAGCGGTGCGCTGCGTCGACGCCCTGGTCGCGCTGGACGGGAAGGGACAGGCAGCCTGCTCGCAGGACCTGGGTTTCCTGGGAATGCTGCTCGCCGACAGCCACGACGTCCCCGGGTTCATCGAGAGTGTCGTCGGGCCGGTGCTGAGTTACGACGCCCGCCGGCGCACCAGCCTCGTGGCGACGCTGGAAACGTACTTCGACTCGGCGGGCAGCCGTATCCGGGCCGCTCAGGTGCTGCACGTCCACCCCAACACCGTGTCCCGGCGCCTGGACCGCATCACCCAGCTGCTCGACCGGGAATGGCAGCGACCGGACCAAGCCCTGGAGGTACAGCTCGCCCTGCGCCTCCAGCGGGTCCGTGAGTCACTGCGACCGGGCCGCGGCGGTCACCGGCCCGGTACGCAGCTGTAGCAGCGGGCTCGGTCCACCCTGCCCGCAGCTCGCCGGTGCCCAGCAGCCGCAGAGCGTGTGCCACGCACACGAGTGTGATGTGCCGGTGCCAGCCCTGGTACGAACGGCCCTCGAAGTCCTGGATGCCGACCTCGGTGCTGACGCGGGCGAAGTCGGCGTTCACTCGCCGGGTGAGTTTGCTCAGGCGGAGCAGAGGACCGTATCCCGCGTCGGTCATGTTGGTGAGCCACACCTCCTGCACATCGCGCTCGTGCGCCTTCCACTTGCCGAGCAGCGTCAGCGGGAGCCCGCCGGGAGCGGTCCGGGACGGAGCCCCCGGCGCGGCCAGGGCGTAGGGTCGCGGTGGCAGGGGATCGTGAAGTCCGGGCCAGATGACCTGGAGCGGCGCCATGAGGCTGGTGTGCCGGGCCCCGGGGCTGGCCGGGTCGATCCACTCCACCGGCCTTCGCTGGGACCTGGCCCGTCCGAGCAGGTGCTCCGCGGACGCCGCGGCGACCCTGTTCTCTCCTCGGGAGAGCTCGGGAGCGAGCAGTGTGGAGCCGCCGCTGATCCGCAGGAGGAAGGGCAGACCCGCCGCGGAGAAGGCTTCGACCAGCGGCGACAGCGCGGAGTCCCGGGCATCCATCACCACCGGCCGCGGCTCGATGCCCCAGGCAGAGGCTTTCAGCACCGCCTGCACCGCCTGTACTGCCTGCACCGCCGCGCTGTCGCCGGTCGGTGCGTCCTCGACCGCCGCGCGCTCCGGCCCGCGGTTGGCCTGCGGCCGGCCCTTGCCGATCGACAGCTGCCAGTTGACCGGTACGGCGGCCGCCTCCGAGACGAGCCAGAGGCCGTAGCTGTGCTGGCTGTTGACGGTCTCGCCCAGAGCGGGTACGAACCGGCGTTCCACGCCGACCGAGTGTCTGCCGGTCTTCGGCACCACCATCGACCGCACCACCCAGGCGCGCGGAGACAGCACCCGGTCGAGAAGGCGGGCGAGCGTGGCGCGCACCGCCGTCCAGTCCCATGTCGAGCAGCTGATGAAGTGGTGCAAGCTCTGCTCAGCCGCTCGCTCGTCGGTGAGGGCGGCAAGATTGCGCATGGTCTTGCGGCCCGGCGCCGTCAGCAGCCCGTGTACGTACAGCTCGCCCTTCCTGCGTTGGTCGACACGCGGCAGGGAGGCCAGCAGCGCGGCGCATGCCTCGGACACCGAGGCCAGGTCAGGCTCTCCCGGTTCCCCTTTCCTTCGGACCTCGGGCATCGGCCGCATCACTCTCCTTCGGGTACAGACAGAACAATGTGCTGATCACGGCCGGACCCGGCCCCGACCACCTTCACCCGGACGGGCCCGGCCGGGTGAGGTGTGCAGGACACACACTTGGGGACCACGACGGTTCCGCGCCCACTGCCGCCGGTCCGTACGCCGTCCGGCCGCCGGGTGCGGCCCCGCACCCGGCAGCCCTTTCACACCCCTGGATCCTCGGCCGCTGCGCGGTGCCCTGTTCCCAGGCCCGTACCGCCCACCCTGATGGACCGGTCACTGCTGCGGGGGCGAAGTGTGTGACCGGCGAACCTCGTTTCGCGCCCCGCTCTCCGGAAGCCTTGCCACGGGATCAGCGGGAGCCGACGAAGGGGAGGGACATGCCGTTCCGTAAGCGTGCCGGGGCGACACTGTCTCCGGAAGCCGGTGGGGTGGGCCCCCGCACCGGCAGGCGTGCCCGGGCGCGCCGGTCCACGCGCTTGCTGGGACAGGCCGTCGTCCTCACCTGCCTGGGCGGACTGCTCAGCCCTGGCGTCGCGGCGGCCGACCCGGACGCCGGGAAGGAGGCCTCCGGGCATGTACGGGACCTGGTCGGCCGGATGACGCTGGACGAGAAACTCACCTTCCTCCACTGGACCACCGGTCCTGAGGGGGCCCCGCCGGTCAAGGGCGTCGGTTACCTGCCGGGCGTCCCGCGCCTCGGCATACCTCCCATGCAGGCGTCCGACGGACCGGTCGGCATCCGGCTGAACGGAGGCCGCGCCACCGCCATGCCCAGCCCTGTGGCCCTCGCCGCGAGCTTCGACGACGGCCTCGCCACGGAGTACGGGAAGGTCCTGGGCCGCGAAGGCAGGGCGTTCGGACAGGACGTCGTCCTCGCCCCGATGGTCAACAACATCCGCGTCCCGTACGGCGGCCGGAATTTCGAGACGTTCAGCGAAGACCCGCTGGTATCCGCACGGATGGCCGCCGCCCAGGTCCGGGGCATTCAGGGGCAGGGGCTGATGGCCACGGTCAAGCACTACGCCGCCAACAACCAGGAGGACAACCGCGACGGCGTCAACGTGACGGTCGACGAGCAGACCCTCAACGAGCTCGAGCTGCCGGGATTCCGTGGAGCCGTCGAGGCCGGCGCCGCCTCCGTCATGTGCGCCTACAACGGCGTCAACGGCAGTCCCTCGTGCAGCAACGCCGAACTGCTCCAGAACGTGCTGCGCGAACAGTGGCGGTTCACCGGCTGGGTCATGTCCGACTGGCTGGCCGCTCGCGACACCTCCGACATCACCAAGGGCCTCGACCAGGAACTGGGCCTCGACCTCGACCACGAGCCCGCCCCAGGCGAGGAGATACCCGACGCCAGGTACTTCGGCGCCCGGCTCAAGGCCGCCATCCAGAGCGGCACCGTCCCCGAAGCCCTGCTCGACCGCTCCGTGATCCGCATCGTGGGGCAGATGGAGCGCTTCGGCCTGCTCGCCAAGAAGCCTCCGGCGCGCCCCGACCGCGACCCGCAAGCGGGCCGGGACGCCGCCCGTACGATCGCCGAGAATGGTGCGGTGCTGCTGCGCAACGAGCACCGCACCCTGCCGTTGGCCGGCGGCCCCGGGGCCGACATCGCCGTGATCGGGGACGGTGCCAAGCGCCCGAAAGTCTCCGGTCTCGGCAGCGCCTATGTCGTCCCCGACCGCGCGACCGCGCCGCTGGACGCCCTTCGCGACCGCGCGGGCGACAGCGCCACGGTGACCTACGAGGCGGGCGAGGACCTGGTGGGCGTGCCGCTGCCGGACCATGCGCTCACCCCCGCCTTCCACAACGGCAGGCAACTTGAACAGGGCGGCAGGGCGACCTTCTACCGGGGCGCCCTCACCGTCCCGGCCGACGGTGACTACCGCATCGCCCTGGGCGCCCTCGGCGGAATGGTGACACTCCAGATCGCCGGTCAGGACCCCATCGTGGCCGCGGCGGTCTACGGCGACCGGACCAGTGTGGTCCTCCCCCTCACCCGAGGTACACATCAGGTCGAGATGAGCGGCTGGGCCTGGCAGGACAGCCCGCTGTCGGTGGATCTCTCCTGGGTCACCCCGGAAGCGGCAGCGGCGGACTTCGACCGCGCGGTCGCCGCCGCGGCGGGGGCCCGCACGGCCGTCGTCTTTGTCCAGGACGAGGGAAGCGAAGGCGTCGACCGCACCTCCCTGTCCCTCCCGGGCCGCCAGGACCAGCTGATAGCCGCGGTCGCGAAGGCCAATCCGCGCACGGTGGTCGTCCTCAACACCGGCTCGTCCGTCCTCATGCCCTGGCTTCGGGACACCGCCGCCGTACTGAACATGTGGTATCCGGGGCAGGAAGGCGCCGAAGCCACGGCCGCGCTGCTGTTCGGGGACGCGAACCCCAGCGGCCGACTCACCCAGACCTTCCCGGCGAGCGAGGACCAGCACCCCGTGGCGGGCGACCCGCAGCGCTATCCGGGCACCGGCGGCGAGGTGGCGTACTCGGAGGGCATCCTCACCGGCTACCGCTGGTACGACCGCAACGGCATTCGCCCGCTCTTCCCCTTCGGGCACGGCCTGTCCTACACCTCGTTCGCCTATGACGACCTGGAGGCCGTACCGGTCGCGGACGGCCTCCGGGTCCGTCTGACCGTACGCAACACCGGCACCCGCGACGGGCAGGAAGTGGTGCAGGTCTACCTCGGTCCCAGCCCTGACGTGACCGCTCCGCAGGCCGACAGGAAGCTCGTCGGATACACGAAGGTCGCGCTCAGGGCGGGCCAGGAGAAGCGGGTCACCCTCGCCGTCGACCGGCAGCAACTCATGTACTGGAACAGCGAGAGCCACGGCTGGCGGCCCGGGACCGGCGAACGCGCCCTCCAGGTCGGCGCCACCCCGGCCGGTCCACACCTGCGGACGACGGTGACCGTGCCACGCCGCTGACACGCACGGGAAGGATCCCGCCCCGGTATCCCGGGTCTCCGGCCCGCCTGTGACCGGAAATCGCCGCACCGACCACGTAAGGACTCACGTGACCTCCGCATCGCCGCACCCCCGGGATCCCGTGAGGGCCGACGCCCTGATGGACGATGCCGTCGCCCGGACCGGTGCCGAGGACGTCGACGGCGAGCAGTACGACCGTACGGACCGGGCGGCCCTGCGGCGCGTCCCCAGCCTGTCGACCGAGCTGGCCGATGTCACCGAGGTTGAGTACCGGCAACTGCGCCTGGAGCGGGTGGTCCTGGTCGGAGTCTGGACCGGCGGCACCGCCGAGGACGCCGAGCGGTCGCTGGCCGAACTCGCCGCGCTCGCCGAGACCGCGGGCGCTCTGGTCCTCGACGGGGTGATCCAGCGTCGCAGCAAGCCCGACGCCGCGACGTACATCGGTTCCGGCAAGGCACAGGAACTGCGGGACATCATCCGGGAGACCGCCGCCGACACCGTGGTGTGCGACGGCGAGCTGAGCCCCGCCCAACTCGTGCGCCTGGAGAACGTCGTGGACGCGAAGGTGGTGGACCGCACCGCGCTGATCCTCGACATCTTCGCGCAGCACGCCACGTCACGCGAGGGCAAGGCCCAGGTGGAGCTGGCCCAGATGCAGTACATGCTGCCGCGCCTGCGCGGCTGGGGCCAATCGCTCTCCCGCCAGATGGGCGGCGGCTCGGGATCGTCCGGCGGTGGCATGGCCACCCGCGGCCCCGGTGAGACGAAGATCGAGACCGACCGGCGGCGCATCCGCGAGAAGACGGCCAGACTCCGCAGGGAGATCGCGGAGATGAAGACCGCACGTGACCTCAAACGCCAGGAGCGGCGCCGCAACCAAGTGCCCTCGGTCGCGATCGCCGGCTACACCAACGCCGGCAAGTCGTCGTTGCTCAACCGGCTCACGGGCGCCGGAGTGCTGGTGGAGAACGCCCTGTTCGCCACCCTCGACCCGACTGTACGGCGGGCCACCACGCCGGGGGGCCGTGGATACACGATCACGGACACCGTGGGGTTCGTCCGCCACCTGCCGCACCACCTTGTGGAGGCATTCCGCTCCACGCTGGAGGAAGTGGCCGACGCCGACCTGCTCCTGCACGTGGTCGACGGCTCACATCCCGCACCGATGGAGCAACTGGCATCCGTGCGCGAGGTCATCCGAGAGGTCGGTGCTGCGGACGTGCAGGAGATCGTCGTGATCAACAAGGCCGACGCCGCCTCGACGGAGGTACTGGCCGCCCTGGCGGCGGCCGAACCCCGTCACGTCGTCGTCTCAGCGCGCACCGGGCTGGGTCTTGACGGGCTTCTCGCCCTACTGGAGGCCGAGTTGCCGCACCCGGAGGTCTTGGTCGACGTCCTGATCCCGTACACCGCGGGCAGCCTCGTTGCCCGGGTCCACACCCATGGCGAGGTGCTGGCCGAGGAACACACCGCCGACGGCACCGCGCTGAGGGCCCGGGTGGCTGCCGACCTCGCTGCCGACCTCGGCGCGTACGCGAGGACCTGAGCCGGCACACCGAGTGGCGGTCGGCAAGAACCTGGACGGCGGTGTCGTCCACCAGACACGGGAGAGGTTTCGGATATGTCCACGGGACAGGCGCGGCGGACCGGACAGGCCGACGCGCGGGGCGCGCGGCGAGACGAGCGGAAGCGGCCGGTCTCTCCGCGCGCCGCTGCCACGGGAGTCCCCGCCGGCGCGGGAGACCGCCGGCGAGTGTGGGGCCAGAACTTCTTTCGGTCGGCCGCGTCGGCACGTCGCTTCGCCGCCCAGCTCGACACCTCCGGCTCGGCGCTGACCGTCGAGATCGGGCCCGGTGCCGGAGCGGTGACCAAGGCTCTCGCCAAGGCGGGCCGACCGCTGGTGGCCGTGGAGATCGACCCGCACTGGGCAGAGCGGCTCGGCACGCTGATGCCGCCGTACGTCACGGTCGTGAATCAGGACTTCCTCGGCTGGAGCCCGCCGGAGGGCCCCTTACACCTGATAGGCAACCTGCCCTTCGGGTCGGGTACCGACATTCTGCGCCGCTGCCTCGAACTGGGGCCCGACCGTGCCCGGCAAGGCGTCCTGCTGATGCAGCGCGAGTACGCGCTCAAGAGGGTCGGCCACTGGGGCGGCACGTTGTTCAACGCGCAGTGGGAGCCCTGGTTCTCGTTCCGGGGCGGCCTGGAGTTCGCCCGCCGGGAGTTCACGCCCGTCCCCAGGACCGACACCATGACCCTGCTGGTCGAGCCGGACTCCCGTCCGCTCGTGCCGTGGCAGAGCCGGGCCGCCTACCAGGAGTTCGTCCGACTGGTGTTCACCACCGGTCACCTGACGGTCGGGGCGGCGGGGCAACAGATCCTGCGCGACCGGTCGGCCGCCTGGCTGCACCGTGCCGAGGTGACACCGGGCACCCGGGTGAAGGACCTCGACGCGCGGCACTGGGCCGCCCTGTTCCTGGCGTACGAGCGGCTCGGCCCGCGCCGCTCCCCGCCGGGGCGGGGCCGGCGGCGGCCTGGACGGTAGAAGCCCCGGAACGGCACAAAACGGCGGGCGAAAGATCCGTCGACCGCGGTAAGGAGGCAGGACGATGAAGCGAGATCTCGGCGATCTGGCGCTCTTCGGAGGACATGCCAGTTTCATTCAGCAGATTCACGTCGGACGCCCCAACGGAATCGACCGTGCGCGACTGTTCGACCGACTGTCCTGGGCACTGGACAATCAGTGGCTGACCAACAACGGCCCGCTGGCGAGGGAGTTCGAGGAGCGGGTTGCCGACCTCGCGGGGGTCCGCAACTGCGTCGCGATCTGCAACGCGACCTCGGCACTCCAGCTCCTCGTGCACGCGGCAGAGCTGACCGGTGAAGTGATCATGCCCTCGCTGACCTTCGCCGCGACCGCGCACGCGGTGCGGTGGCTCGGGATGGAGCCGGTCTTCTGTGACATCGATCCGGGCACAGGCTGCCTCGACCCCGAAAAGGTGGCCGCCGCCATCACCCCCCGCACTTCGGCGATCTTCGGCGTACATCTTTGGGGCAGACCCTGTGATGTGGACGCGCTGGAGAAGGTGGCCGCTGACACGAGTGTCCGGCTGTTCTTCGACGCCGCCCACGCGATCGGCTGCACCTCGCAGGGAAGACCCGTCGGAGGGTTCGGCGAGGCCGAGGTGTTCAGCTTCCACGCGACGAAGGTCGTCAACGCCTTCGAGGGAGGGGCCGTCGTCACGGACAACGACGACCTCGCCCATCACATCCGTTCCCTGGCCAACTTCGGATTCGGTCTCAAGAGCGCCAACGACGCCGGGGGCACCAACGCCAAGATGAGTGAGGCGTCCGCAGCTATGGGACTCACCTCGCTCGACGCCTTCGACGACGTGGTGCGGCAGAACCGGAGCAACTACGAACAGTACCGCGCGGAACTTTCCGGCCTGCCGGGCGTCAGCGTGATCGACTTCGACCATGAAGAACTGAACAACTACCAGTACGTGATCATCGAGGTCGACGAAGAGATCACCGGCCTGCCCCGCGACCTGCTCCTAGCTCTGCTCCGAGCGGAGAACGTTGTGGCACAGCGCTACTTCTCACCGCCCTGTCACCGGATGGAGCCCTACAGGTCCCGGCAGGACGCACACCTGCCCCACACCGAAGAGCTCTCGGCGCGCGTGCTGGCGCTGCCGACGGGATCCACCATCTCCCGTGAAGACATCCGCCGGGTGTGCAACATCGTGCGGCTGGCGGCCTCCAGAGGGTCCGAACTGACCGCCCGGTGGGAGCAGTCCCGGTCCGGTGATCAGGGCTTGGTGTCATCCGGCTGAACGAACGGCTCCGTATCGACATGTGGGAGGGCCCATGACCGTGCAGGATTCCGCAACAAGCCTCGTGACGAAGTGCGCGATTCCCGACAGCGACCCGGCCGCCGCGGCGGCGGCGCTGCACTACGAACTGATCGGCGCCGGCCTCGTCCCGGCCACGGAGACGAGCACAGTCGCTCGCCACTTGGTCGCCCTGGCCAGGATTTACGGGAACGCGCCGTTCCTCCCGCTGGAAAAGGTCCGCCTCGAACTGGGGGCCGACCGCGCCGCGTTCGATCGGCTACTGGAGATCTTCGGACGCGTTCCCTCGCTGCGGGCCGCAGTCGAGAACGGTCCGTCCGGGCGCTACTGGAGCCAGACCGTACTCGGCCTGGAAAAGGAGGGTGTGTTCAGCACGGTCCTGGACCGCAAGCCCGCCTTCCCCCGTCTCGTGGGGCTGTATCCGGGGCCGACGTGCATGTTCCGCTGCCACTTCTGTGTACGGGTCACCGGGGCCCGCTATGAGGCCTCGGCACTGGCCGACGGCAACGCGATGTTTGCCTCCGTCATCGACGAGGTTCCGGCGCACCACCGCGACGCCATGTACATCTCCGGCGGCCTGGAGCCGCTCACCAACCCCGCGCTGGGCACACTCGTGAACAGGGCCGCGCGGCGCGGATTCGAACTCACCCTCTACACGAACTCCTTCGCCCTCACCGAACAGAAGCTGCGCACCGACCAAGGCCTGTGGAACCTGCACGCGGTGCGCACCTCGCTCTACGGGCTGAACGACACCGAATACGCCACGACCACCGGTAAAAAGGGTTCCTTCACCCGCGTGCGCGACAATCTCAAGCGCTTCCAGCGGCTGCGCTCCGAGCGGTCCGAGCCGGTGAGGCTCGGCCTCAGCTACATCGTCCTTCCGGGACGGGCCTCGCGGTTGAGTGACCTCGTCGACTTCGTCGCCGAGCTCAACGATGCAGCGCCGGACCGGCCGCTTGACTTCGTGACCCTGCGCGAGGACTACAGCGGCAGGCCGGACGGGAAGCTGTCCCAGGACGAACGGACCGAACTCCACGCCGAGCTGCACCACTTCGCTGAGAAGGCTGCCGCTCTGACCCCCACTCTGAACATCGACTACGGGTACGCGTTGAACAGCCTCATGACAGGAGTCGACGCCGAACTCGTCCGGATCAGGCCCGAGACCATGCGCTCCACCGCGCATCCCCAGGTGTCGGTGCAGGTGGACCTGTTGGGGGACGTATACCTGTACCGGGAGGCGGCCTTCCCCGGACTACGCGGGGCGGACCGCTACCGCATCGGCACCGTACGGCCGGGCACCACGCTCTTCCAGGTGGTGGAGACGTTCGTGACCGGCGGCGAATCCGTGGCCCCCGTGGAGGGCGACGAATACTTCATGGACGGATTCGACCAAGTGGTTACGGCGCGGCTCAACCAGCTCGAGGCCGACGTCGCCGACGGCTGGGGGGAGCGGCGCGGCTTTCTCCGGTGACCGGGGCGGCCCGCCGGGGGGCCGCCCCGTACCTGATTGGTACTCAACCTGGCGGCCGTCAGGCCGTCAGGTAGGGTTTCCGGCATGGGATATGTGTGCTTCATGAGGCTCCGCCGCGCCTAGCGGCGGGCTGTCCTCACCTCTCGACCAAGCTCCGCCGCACCTCGGGTCACTGCCAGTGCGGCACTCTCGGCTGCCTGGCTCCGACGATTATTCACGGAGCACACACATGCCTTATCCCCAGCACGGCGGACGCCACGAGCTCGGCCAGAACTTCCTGGTCGACCGTGCGGTGATCGCCGAGATAGAAGAGCTTGTCGCGAGGACCACTGGGCCGATCGTGGAGATCGGCGCCGGTGACGGCGCCCTGACCCTGCCTCTGATGCGGCTGGGCAGAAGGTTGACCGCCGTCGAGATCGACTCCCGGCGTGCGCGGCGCCTGGACCAGCAGACCCCGGGGCACGTGAGCGTGGTCTGCGCGGACATCCTGCGCTTCCGGTTCCCCCGCCACCCCCACGTGGTCGTGGGAAACGTCCCCTTCCATATGACGACCTCCATCCTGAGAAGCCTCCTCGCCTCGGACCAGTGGCACACGGCGGTGCTGCTGGTCCAGTGGGAGGTCGCCCGGCGGCGGGCCGGCGTCGGAGGCGCGAGCATGCTGACTGCGAGCTGGTGGCCGTGGTACGACTTCGAACTGCACTCACGAGTTCCCGCTCGCTCCTTCCGGCCCGTTCCCGCCGTCGACGGGGGCCTCCTGACGATGACCCGCCGCGCCACTCCGCTGGCCGAGGACCGCAGGGGATACCAGGACTTCGTAAGACTGGTCTTCACCGGGAAGGGGCACGGGCTGCGCGAGATCCTCCACCGGACGGGGCGGATCAACCGCAACGAGTTGCGGGACTGGCTGGGAACCCACCGGCTGTCACCGCACGTTCTCCCGAAGGAGCTCACGGCCCAGCAATGGGCGTCCCTGTGGCACCTGACCTCGCCCGCCCGTCCTGACAGCCGCCGGACCGGGCACCGGCGTCCGCGGAACCCCACCACTGCGCACCGCGGCTGAGCCGTCCGGGGCAGGTCCGGCATGCGCCCGGACCTGCCCCGGCGTCCGGCCGGGGCAGGCTGGAGCCGGGGCACCGCAGGACAAGACTCAAGGCAGGTACGACCCGATCACCGAGACGGCTCGCGGAGCACCACCGGCAGCGCGTAGTTCCTCCCGCAGCTCCCGCGACCGCCGCGCCACAGCGGGCTCCGACAGACTCAGCACCGCCTCCCGCAGTACAGCGGCGGTCGCCTCCTGTTTCGGCACGTGCCGGCCGACGCCGAGTCCCGCAATGGCCTCCGCGTTGGTGAACTGGTCCACCGCCTGGGGCACCGCGACCATGGGTACCCCACAGGCCAGGGCCTCCATCGTGCCGCCCATGCCGGCATGAGTGAGGAACGCGTCCGCCTGTCGCAGGATCGCCAGTTGCGGGACCCACGGGCGCACGTCGAAGTTGCCGGGTGAGGGTCCGAGTGAGTCCGGGGCGACGTGGCGTCCGACGTTGAGCACCACATGCCAGCCGTCGAGGCCGCCGAACGCCTCGAAGCACGCGCGGTAGAACTGCGGCTCGTTGGTGTACGCGGAACCCAGCGAGATGAGGAGGACCTTGGCTGCTCCGGCCGGCCGCCGCCAGTCGCCCTGGTGGGAGCGGTCACCGAGGCATGGACCGACAAAGGTGTAGACGGACTCGTCGACCAGTTCGGCGTGCGGCTGGAGAGCCTTGGGGATGGTGACCACCGCCCGCTCGGGGAGGGCCACGAACCGGTCCGGCGGGGACTCCACGCCGTTCTCCGCGAGCCACGACGAGAACCGTGCGTAGTACTCGACGCCGCGTGGATCCTGCATCCGCGCCTCGACGACCGGAGCCATCAGCTCCTCGTACCCCTTCCAGGCGACAAAGGTCGGTGAGATCTGCACGGCCGGGAGGCCCCAGCGCCCGGCGAGGACAAGCCCCGCCCAGCCTCCGATGTCGTACAGGACGAGGTCCGGCCGGTCGTCCTCGTACGCGGCGGTCATCTGCGGCAGGACGTGGACCGCCTCGTCGAGGAATATGGTGACCGCAGAGATGTCCTCCTCCGGGTACTTCTCGCCGCGCTCCTCGGACGGCATGGTCGTGTGGTACAGCACCGATTCGGCGCCGACCGCCTCGACGGCGGCGGCGAACTCCTCGGTGACGGCGTACGTCACGCGGTGTCCACGCGCCACGAGCTCCCGCATGATCTCCAGCCCGGGATGGATGTGCCCGGCTGCCGGCACGGTGAACATGGCGATGTGGGCGGGCTTGCGCTGCATACGCGCTACTCCTAGAGGTCCGGTCGGATGGGGCCGCACGGGCCAGGCGGTTGCGCGCGGCACAGTGGTGCGCGCGGCACGCCGGACGGTCGGATCCAGGAGGCTATGCCACACCCGGTGGCTGACCGGCCCGCGAGGGTCGAGGGCCCGGAGCCCTTCAAAGCTACGACCCATCCCGGATAATCGCTGGTCAGGCGGCCTGTCAGGACCGGACCCCGCACACGGCCACCGCACCTTGCCCAGGCACCACGTCTTCACCGGACGACGGTGCCAACCACGCGTTCGGACAATGGAGTTGTGGCGGAGGGCGGCCCGGAGCCCCCGAAGAGGGACCCGGCCGCACCGCGTCGAGCACGTCCGGCCGGATTTCACTCTCACGGGCGACCCCTGACCGGTCAACGACCGGGCGAAGGCGACGCGCTTGGCTTGCTGACGCCGGTGACGCGGTGGGCAGCGTGTTCTTCCTCGGCGCGGGTGTGTCAGCGAGTGGTGTAACTCGGTTGTCGGTTTCTATCGGCGGGCGGCGGAGAGCCGGCCGCCGAAGGTGATGTCGAAGGCGTTGGGTGCGGCTTCCGTCGGGACTGACCTCAGCTGTTGGGGACTGCCCCGCTCCTTGCGCGGCACGCCGAAAACGCCGACACACTCATGCGCGAAATCGCCCTCGTCCGAGCAGCCGACCTGCACGCCTTCGCCAGCGGCCTGGACTGAGGCCGCGACGCCGTGACCGCCGCGCTCACCCTGCCGTGCAGCAACGGGTCCACCGAGGGCGTCAACATCAAGACCAAGCTGATCGCGCGCCAAATGCACCGACGAACAGGTTGCACCTTCCTGCGCCACCGCATCCTCTTCGGGTAACAGCACTTTCCGTCACCACCGGCAGTGAGACATGGCCTGGTTCATGACACTCGCCACTGTTCCGCGAGGTCGAGGGAGAAGCCGTTCAGTGTGATCTAGCGTGGAACCCTGGGTGTTCACGCCTGGGAGGAAGCGCTTCTCAGGATGGGGGTGACCTGTGCTGGGGCACGGGTCCGCACTGTTGTCCTCAGCCGGGACGTTTCTGGTTTTCGATGTATTCCTTGATGACCGCCAGGGGTGCGCCGCCGCAGGATGCGGCGAG
>NZ_JAQKPV010000020.1 GCF_028200735.1 Streptomyces sp. ACA25 | reverse complement strand
AGCCCGGGCCCATGTCGGCCGTGGTCGAACCCACCGCACTCTGGGCGACCACACCGCCGCCCTGACCGACTTCCACCGCGCCACCGAACTCGAGCCCGAGGACGGGGATCGGTGTCACGATGTGGCCGTCACGTATCGGATGATGGGGCAGGAGCAGGAGGCCCGGCGATGGTGGAAGCAGGCGCTGGGCAAACTCGTCACGGCAGCGGAAGCAGCCGGGGAGGATGAGGCGCACTGGCGATGCGGGGTGGTGCTGGTGTACTGCGCCCTGTCCGAGTGGCAGAAGGCGACAGCAGAGCTCCGAACCCTGGAGACCGTCACAGGGAGTCCGGGCGCTTTGCGCCAATGCCTACAGGAACTCGATGCTCTGCCTCTTGAGCCGGGCTCGGACGAACAGCGGCTGGAGGAAATCCGGGAGAACCTGCGCACCGTGGTGAGGGCGCACTTCCCCACCGCGTAACCCTTCCCTGGGGTCCGCCCGGGTGGGCAACGACTGCCTTCCAGTGGTTCCTGCCGCCGGAGACGAAGGGTGCGGTGACGGTGCGGCCGGTGGTGCACTGCTGACGCAGTCGGCGGCCAGAAGAGGGACGGTGCGCGCACCAGCTGGTGACCGGCGCGCCAACCGGTGCGCGCACCACGCCA
Organism: Streptomyces sp. ACA25; assembly: GCF_028200735.1. GTDB lineage: Bacteria > Actinomycetota > Actinomycetes > Streptomycetales > Streptomycetaceae > Streptomyces. The sequence goes on along the minus strand of NZ_JAQKPV010000020.1, from coordinate 49,140 downwards.
AGGCGGCCCCGTGTTCGGCGGTGGCGGTGGCCCTGGCTCCGCGGCTTCAGTGGATGAGGCAGACCACGGTGACGGTCAGTACCAGAGCCCTCAGAGACCGGCCGGGCGGGAGTCCGGGGGGGCGGAAACCGGGCGGCGGAGAACGGGGGTGGCCGGACTTGCCGGCCGCACACACGGGGTGCGGCTGGGGTCAGCGTTTCTTCGTCTTCCTCTTCTGCGGCGCGTTCCACTCGCCCCGGTGGAGCTGGCAGCGCGAGTAGCCGATCATCGCGGGCCTCGCGCAGGGTGCCCCAGTCTTGCCCTGGGTCGATCCGCACTTGGTCTGTTTACCCATGAGTCCACCTCTGTCGGTCGGTGATGTCTGCTTCATCGTTGCCGGGCACAGACACCCACCGCCCTGGCCATCGGAACATGCGGCCGATACCGAGGCCCCAAAGCACGAGAACCAGCCGCACTACCAAACGCCGTACACCCCCTGATGCGCTGGGCGGCGCGGCCGGTGGTGCGCTCCCGGTGCGCGAGCGCGAGCTGCTGCTCATCCGCCCTCACCTGGTAGGCGGTCAGCAGTCGCGCGGCGACGGCCGGGTCGAGCCGCTCGGTGATACGGCGCACACGAGGGTCATCGAGGGCCTCTGCTGGGGGCGGCCAACGCCTGGGCGAGTGTGCGGGGGTATGTGCGGCGATACTGTTCAGGCGTCGGCTTCCCCGTACGGCACTGGGCAGGGTGGGGTCCGGGTGGTTAAGGCGCTGGCAAGGGCCTTTGGGGAGGGGAGACAGGCATGGTGTTGGAGTCCGGTGCTGCGGCGGTCGCCGCGGGGTGGATGTTCACGTGGGCGGTGCGGAAGGCGCGGGTCGCGGCGGGGGCGGCGGACCGTGCGGTCGACCGGGTGCTGGAACAGGCGTTGGAGCGCCTGGAGGCTTTGGTGTGTCAGCGGCTGTCCGGGGAGAGTGCGGCGGCACGGCTGGAGGAGGAAGCCCGCACGGCGGCCGTCGGCGGGGATCCGGTGGATGTCGAGGAGCCGGTGGGTGGTGGGGAGGGTTCGGGGTTGTCGGACCGGACCCGGCAGCGGGTCGCGCTGGCACTCGAGGATGCCGCCGAGGACGACGCCCAGTTCGGTGCGGCCCTTGTGGAATGCCTCCGGCAGATCGACGCCGCCCGCGCGCAGAGCGGGGCGGCCGGGGTGGTCGGCCACGGGAGCGGGAACACCGCAGGCCGTGACTACTACAACGTCGTCGGGGAGCGGCCTCAGGCGATGGTCCGTACCGGCTACCTGGACCAGATCAGCCACCTGGTACCCGAGGAGTTGGTGGACCGGGAGGAGGAGCTGGCTGAGCTGACCGCGTTCACCCGCCCGGACACCACCGACACCCCACGCTCCGCGGACTCCGTGCTGGGGTCGGGTGCGGCGGGGTGTTATCGGTGGTGGCGGGCAGACGCGTGGGCGGGGAAGTCCGCGCTGATGGCCTGGTTCGCCACCCACCCCCCTCAGGGTGTGGATCTGGTGCCGTTCTTCATCACCGCCCGCCACGCCGGGCAGAACACCCGCCAGACCTTCCAGGAAGCCCTCATACCCCAACTCGCCGACATCGCCGGCACCGACTACGACCTGAACACCGGTGAGAACGGTCAACGGCGACAGCTGTTCAGCCTCTACCGCGACGCCGCCGAAGCCTCCGCCAGGAGACACCGGCGCCTGGTCCTCCTCGTCGACGGCATCGACGAAGACGCCGGTATCACCGGCAACGGCCACAGCATCGCCGCCCTGCTCCCACCCCGCCCACCAGCAGGAATGCGGGTCATCACCGCGGGCCGGCTCAACCCACCGGTGCCCGGCGACGTCCCCGCCGGTCACCCGCTGCGCTCCGACGCCATCACCCGCACCCTGGCCAACTCACCGCACGCTGAGGTCCTGCGTGACGAAGCGATGCGGTCACTGCACGGCCTCCTCAACGACACCGGCCTGGGGCGCGACGTTCTGGGGCTGATCACCGGATCCGGCGGCGGACTGACCATCCCCGACCTCGCGCACCTGACCGGCACCGCCCCCTTCCAGGTCGAGGGGATCGTCCACTCCACCACCGGGCGGGTCTTCACCCCCGTCCGCGACACCGATACCGGCCCGGCCGGCTACATCTTCGGCCACGACACCCTCAACGACACCGCCCTGGAGGCGTTCGGTACCACCCTGGCCGCCTACCGCGACCGGATCCATGCCTGGGCCGGGGACTGGTCAGGGAGCGGCTGGCCCGCGGAGACCCCCGGGTACCTCCTCCACCGCTACAACCAGCTCCTCCACACCCTCCACAACACCGACCGCCTCACTCATCTGGCCACCGACCGGCGGCGTCAGGACCGTCTGCGGGAGGCCACCGGCGGCGACACCACCGCTCTCGCCGACATCCGCCACGCACAAACCCTCCACGACACAACACCCGCACACACCGGGCGGACCACACGCCTCGACCTGACCGCACTGAGCGTGCTCTCCTACCACCTCGACCGCATCCGCCAGCGGCACAGCTACACCCCCGACGGGGTTCCGGCCCTGTGGTATCAGCTCGGACACCGAACACGCGCCATCAATCTCGCCCACTCACTGGCCGACCCCTACGAGCAGGCCGACGCGCTGACGGACATCGCCCAGGCGGCAGCCCAGGCAGGAGAGGTATGCCGCGCCCGGGAGCTCCTCACCGAAGCACAGCACCTCACCACCACCATCACCGACCCCTACCAGCACGCTGAGGCGCTGGCGAGCATCGCCCAGGCGACGGCTCAGGCCGGGTTCCTCACCGACGCTCAGCACACCGCTGCCACCATCACCGAGCCCGAACTGCAGGTCGAGGCGCTGGCTGTCATCGCTCAGACGGCGGCTCAGGCGGGACAGACCGACCGAGCTCGACAGCTCCTCACCCAGGCACAGCACCTCACCACCACCACCATCACCGAGCCCCACGACCACGCCTACGCGCTGGCAGGCATTGCCCGGGCAACCACCCAAATCGGGTCTCACACCGACGCACAGCACATCGCTGCCACCATCACCGATCCTCTGTGGCACGCCTCCGCACTGGCGGGCATTGCCCAGGCAGCGGCTCAGGCGGGACAGACCGACCGAGCTCGACAGCTCCTCACCCAGGCACAGCACCTCACCACCACCTCCATTAACGACCCCTACGAGCGGGTGCAGGCGCTGGTGGCCATTGCCCAGGCAGCAGCTCACGCAGGGGAGACCGACCGCGCCAAGCAACTCCTCACCCAGGCACAGCACATCACCACGACCATCACTTACCCCTACGAGCACACCTACGCGCTGGCGGACATCGCCCGGGCAGCCGCTGAGGCCGGGGAGACCGGCCGCGCCCAGCGGCTCCTCAGCCAAGCACAGCACACCACCCGCACCATCACCAACCCCGACCATCGCGCCGACGCACTGGCGGACATCGCCCAGGCAACCGCCCAGGCCGGATTCCTCACCGACGCCGAACGCATCGCCACCACCCTCAGCCACCCCCACCAGCAGGCCTACGCGCTGGCGGGCATCGCCCGAACAGCCGCCGAGGCCGGGGGCACCGACCGCGCCAGAGGGCTTCTCACCCAGGCACAGCACATCGCCACCTCCATCACCGATCCCGATCAGCTGATCCCGGCGGACTCGGCGATTGCTGCGGCCCATCTTGCGAGCTCCAATGAGGTGAGGGCGGCGGTTGTAGCCGTGACTGTGCTGCGTAGGGGAGGTTGGGAGCACGTGTTGGGGGTGTTGCAGGCGCTGTCACCGGAGGCGGTTGGGCCGGTGGAGGCAGAGCTTCGTCAGGACCTGCCTCACGGGCCGGGATCCTGATGATGCGCTCAAAGGCCGGAGTGCCACGACTGCCAGAGCCGCACCCGCCCATCCGGGCACGGTCGAGCCGCTCGGTGACACGACGCATACGGTCGTCAGTGGACCCGGCAGGTGCGGCGAATCCGAACCGGCGCGGGTATCCACCGTGATCCCCCGCTGAGCGGCCTGCTTGATGGCGCGCTGACGGACTCGGGGAGCTGCCACGCTCGCCGCACCTCCCGCTCCAGAGCGGGCGGCCAGGCGTGGGGTGGGCCATTGACCTGGCCGGAGAGTAGCGCGCTGCACGGAGCGCGGTGCGACTCCCAGCCGGGCGGCCAGCGCCTTGGTGGAGCCGCGCGCGGCACGGTGCAGGGCCCGCATCTGGGGCACCAGAGCTCTTGGGGATCGGCCGGGTGACGGTGGTCTGCAGAGCGGCCTCGACGCTGTCCTGGATCTCACCCATGGTGTACCTCCTGCTCGCTGGCTACGGAAGCCGGGGCCACGGTCACGGTCACGGTCACGGTCACGGTCACGGTCACGGTCACGGTCACGGTCATCAAGGATGACCACACGAACCTCGTCCAGATCGTCCCTCCGAGCGTCACACGTCGAACTCCGACAGGAGGTTCGGTTGGAAGAGGTCCGTCGAAGGACAGACCACGTCGAGCACTACGGGCGATCGATCATCCGCATCTGCTCCTCCGTGTGGTGCTCGCCCGCAGCGGGCGGGAGGGCGTCGAGCCGGGCGAGTTGCTCGGGGCTCAGCCGGACCTCGGTGGCCACCGTGTTCTCCTCGACGCGGCCGGCCCGTCGGCTGCCCGGGATCGGCACGATATCGCCCCCCCGGGAGAGCAGCCATGCGAGGGCGACCTGTGCCGGGGTGGCACCGCTCTCGGCTGCAACGATCTCGATCTCGTCGGCGATGCGCAGGTTCCGCGGAAGGTTCTCCGCAGTGAAGCGTGGATTGTCCGCCCGGAGGTCAGAGGCATCGAAACTATTCGCCGAACGGACCGTGCCAGTGAGGAAGCCGTGACCGAGCGGCGAGTACGCTACGAATCCGATGCCCAGTTCCCGCAGGACCGGCAGCACGACCTCCTCCGGGTCGCGGGTCCACAGGGAATACTCAGACTGAACCGCGGCGATCGGGTGGACGGCGTTCGCGCGGCGGATCGTGTTGGGTCCCGCCTCGGAGAGGCCAATGTGGCGGACCTTGCCCTCGACGACCAAGTCGGCGAGGGCGCCGACGGTGTCCTCGATGGGGGTCGCCGGGTCGACGCGGTGCTGATAACAGAGATCGATGTGGTCGGTCCCGAGGCGCCGCAGCGAACCCTCCACTGCAATACGGACGTTCGCCGGGCTGCTGTCGAGCCTTCCCAACCCGCCTCCCGAGTGGGAGACCAGCCCGAACTTCGTGGCGAGCACCACCTGGTCGCGACGGCCGCCAATCGCCCGGCCGACAAGCCGCTCGTTGGTGTAGGGCCCGTAGATCTCAGCGGTGTCGAGGAAAGTCGCACCGAGGTCGAGGGCGCGGTGTATGGCGCGAACGGACTCCGGGTCGTCCGTGCCTGATCCCGTGTAGCCAAAGGACATGCCCATGGTCCCCAGGCCGATCCGGGAGACCTCCAGGTCCCGCAGCTTGGTGTGTCTCATCGGACCGCCTCCTTTGGGCGCGAGGGTGGGTGTGGGTGCCGCCGGGGCACGTCCCCGTCCGCTCTGTGGAAGGAGGCGGAGGAGACGATGCTGCCCGGCGGCTGTGCGGTAGCTGTCAGACCTCGTACTCGACGCCGACGCCGCCGAAGTGGAGCCGGCCCTGGACGAGTACCTTGGTGCCCTGCTCGTCGTAGCCCGTGAGGAGGCCCGCCTCCATTAGCCGGACGACGATCTGGGTGCTCAGCTCCTGCCTGCCGACAGCGCCGAGGCGTTTGACGAGCGTCTTGTAGCCGAACTCCCTTTCGGCGAGGTCCTGGAAGATCTGCCGGGTGTCCTCGTCCATCGGGTACTGGGTCATGTCGAGCCCGTCCCCGTTGGCCAGGACCTCCCGTGGCTCCAGCCGGAAGCCGATCGGCTCGACACGGTAATGTGGCTCGAGCACTGCCTTGCCACCGGTCCAGTGGAAGCGACTGATGCTGTTCAGCCGCTTGGTGAGGTCGCTAATCCATCGGATCCGCGCCGCGTTCAGCTCGGCCTCGCTGAAGTCGTCGCTGAGCTCGGGACGCTGATGGCGGCCGATGGAGATCATCGTGGATGCCCGGTCACGGAAGGACGCCACGGTCCCGCCGGAGTCCTCCGGGCCGTTGCCCACCAGACTCTCGAACCACTTTTTCCTCGTCAGGCGGTCATCGTCGGACTCGGTGATGCGCCGCTTCCGCCAGAACTCGGAGTCGGGCTCGGTGAAGGAAGCGAAAGTGTAGAAGGAGGCGAGGAACTGGTGATATTGCTCGTAGGCCTCGCGGTAGGTCCGGTTGTACCAGGCGTGCACCGCGTCCTTCTCGTCCCCGTGGCGGGTAATGCGGTCGATGGCCGCAGCCGCGGAGACCGCCGACTGCGAAGCCAGGTGTACGCCCTGAGAGAACAGCGGGTCGGTGAAGCAGGCAGCGTCGCCGCAGAGGAAGAAACGGTCAGCGGAGAACACCTCGGTGTCGTAAGACCAGTCCTGCACGATCCGGACCTCGTCGACCTGCTCCGCCCCGTCGAGAATGTCCACGGCCTTGACGCACTTCGCGAGGGTGCTCGAGTAGAAGGCGTCAGCACCCTGTTCGCGCACCTCGGCCGCCTTCGAACGGTCCACGACCAGTCCGACGCTGTACAGGTCGCCCTTCAGGGGGATCATCCATACCCAGCCGTCCTCGAAGGTGATCGAGTACGTGGTGCCCTTCAGGTCCCCCTGGAAGGGGTCCTTCAGCCGGAAGTACGACCAGACCGCGAAGTTCCGGTAGAACTCGTCGTACTGCCGCACGCCGAGCTTGCGGGCAAGGGGGCTGCCGGAGCCTCCCGCGTCGATGACGAAGTCACTCGCGACAGTGACGCTCTCGCCTTGCTGGCGCACGGTCAGGACCACGCTGTCCGAGTCGGACAGGTCCACGTCGGTGACTGGAGTCTCCTCGTGGACGGCTATCCCCCGGCTCCGAGCCTCGTCGAGGAGGAGCTTGTCGAAGTCGTCGCGCTTCACTTGGACAGCGTGGTCGAAGACCCAGGGCGTAACCTTGGGGGCCGCGAAGGAGAAGGTCCAGGGGGCCTGGTCCTGGCCCCAAAGAAAGGTTGCCGAGGGTTTCTTGACGTAGTTCTGAGCGTCGATCTTCTCCTGGAGACCGAGGCGGTTGAGGATCGACATCGTGCCGGGCAGCAGGGACTCACCGATGCGGTACCGAGGAAAAGCGGACCGCTCGTAGATCGTGACGTCGTGGCCGAGCTTGTGCAGGGTGAGGCCCGCGACACTACCGGCTGGTCCTCCGCCGATGATCGCCACCTTCGATCGTGCCATCACGTACTCCTTTGGACAGGGACGGGACTCCGCACCGGTGCGGCACGGAGCGAGCTTGGCGTGGGGGCTTGGCCGGACGGGTCCGGCGTACCCGCGCGGGCGGGAGGAAGACCTTCACTGCTCGTCCGCGCCCGGCCGGGACCGCAGCTTCTTCAGGCGGTCCGACATCGCAAGCGTGTCGACCAGGTTGATCTTCGAGGGCACCTTGAACGGCTCGACCCGGCCGACGAGAAACTCGGTCACGTGCTTCCGGAGGGCAGCGCGGGTGAGTTCGCCCCTGGGCTTGATGTCCACGCACACGGACTGGCCGGTGATCGCGTTCGGCCTCCCATACACAACGCAGTCCTCGACGAGGGGGCTGCCCAAAAGGACCGATTCGAGTTCGAGCGGGAGGAGTTTCTCTCCGCCAACGTTGATGACCTCCTTGGCCCGACCCTTGATCCGGAGATAGCCGTCGGCTGCCTCCTCGACCAGGTCTCCGGTCCTGAACCAGCGGTCCTCGGTCAGCGAATCGTCGTCGTAGTTCAGATAGCCCAGGAACTGAGTCCGGCTCCTGAGCTGGAGTTCGCCGTCGACGATCCGGTACTCCACACCGGCATCAGAAATCTTGAAGTACGTACTGCTCGACGATTCGCTCGTGGTGGTGGCGATACCGGTCTCGCTCGTCCCGAAGGTCTGGAGCAGCCGCACCCCCGGGAATGTCCGGTGGACCCTCTGGAGGAGTTCGTCGGACATCGGCTCGGTGCCGTACGTGATCAGGCGCAGGCTGCTGAGGTCGTACCTGCGATGGTAGTTGCCGACCATGATCAGGTTGAGGTAGGTCGGGCTCGTGGGGAGGATAAGGATCCGGTGGCGTTCGATCAGCGCGCAGACCTCGTCTGGGGTGCGGTGGCGGGGAAGGACCGCGGTGCCCCCGACGAGAAGGGTGCTGAGCAGCGAGTTGATGCCCCCGATGTGATCGAACATCAGCACCATGAGAATGTTGAGGGCGTTCGGCCGGCGGCGCGGTCGCTTCTCGAGCTTCTCACCGACGAGGACATCGAGACTGTGAAGGATGACCTTCGGTGCGCCGGTGCTGCCGCTGCTGAGCAGGACAAGTCCGGCGGCGTCCGGGTCACCGAGCCGGCCGTGGACGGTGCCGGACCCCTCAGCGGCGCCCGGGCCGGTGGCAGCGGCCGGATCGGCCCCGCCGACCGGGCCGGTGGAGACGTCCGTCGGCTCCACAAGGTCCTGGATCTCAACACCGGCCTCGGTCGTCCTGACCAGATGACCCGGCCGGCAATGCTCCACGAGGGTGTCGAGCGTCGAGTCGGTGAGCCTCACCACCGGCACGACGACGTTCCTGCTCAGGAAGAGCGCGAACAGGGTCGCGACCGAGTTCAGTGAATAGTCGCCGTGGACGACCACGGTCTCCCGCGGCTTCACCTCGTGGAGCACCAGCCGTTCCCGCGTGTCGCGGATCCGCTTCAGGAGCTCCGCGTACGTGACGGCGGCCCCGCGGTCGAAAAGCGCCGTCCGCGTGCCGAAGTCCTCGAACCTTCGTACCAGTTCTTCGCGCATTCAGTGCACACCCCCAAGGAAGAGCGTCTCGCCTGTAATGAACTCCGATTGCCGACCGATCAGGAACTCCACCGGTCCGACGATGTCGGCCGTCGTGCACTGGCGGGATATCGCCTGGCGCGCGATCAGGGTCTCGATCTTGGGTCGGGGCACGGTCCTCGTCAGTACGGTGTGGATGGGCGGAAGCCCGATCCCGTTCACCCTGATACCGAACGCGGACAGCTCCTTGCTCATGACGCGGACGAGTTGTTCGACCGCGCTCTTGCTGGCCGAATATGCGAGCTGTCCTTCGATGGCCCAGGGCACCGCGACCGTGGATACATTCAGAATTGCGGAGCTCTGTTCTGTCGACTTCCGCAGCAGTTTGACCGCTTCTCTACAGCAGTTCAACACGGCGAAGAAATTGACGTCGAATATCTTCCGGGAAACCTCGTCGGGGGTCGTCATGAAGTGATTCATCGACGAGGTACCGGCATTGTTCACTAGTGCGTCGAGCTTTCCGTACTCCTGCCGGATGCTTCGGAACATTCTTTTCGTCTGATTGAGGTCCTCGAGATCTACCTCGTGATGCCGGTAGCGCGAGTGGTCGATGGTCGCGGGTCTTCTGCTGCACCCGACGACATCGTGCCCGGCCTCCAGGAAGTGGTCCGCGAGGGCCCTGCCAATACCGGTCCGAGTTCCGGTGATCAAAAGAATCATGAGAGCAGCGACCTTTGCTAACCGCGCACACCGACGAGTTCGAGCTCCTCCTCGATGAAGCAGATCAGCCTGCGGACGCTGCTGAAGGGACTCACCCGACGGGACACCGCCTTCTCGGAGGTGAGTGAGATTTCGGTGCCGAACTCGTCCTCGATGTTCTCCTCGACCAGTGAGAGGAAGGCCACCAAGTACATCGACTCGAAGACACCGGAATCACCGTAGAGACATAAGTCGAGCACATTATCGGTGGGAATCGCTTCGGCACGCGTCAGATTGATCTCGTCGAGCGCCGACACGACGGCACTCTGGATTTGCTCCGTCACCTCTATGCCTCCGTCCAGTACAAAATACAGAAAGATCACGTCGGCGGCCCACTGATGCTCCGGGCCAACGCCTCAATTTTTATGTCATAGGCCTCTGGCTCACGCAAGGTCGTTCAGGCCGTGCGGATCGCGTGGGTCCGAACGAAGTGCCGGCACCGACGGGTGTGCAACTGTCCCACCCCTACAGTTGCACAGGGTGGTGATCTGCACGCTCTTGCGGGCTGCGATCGGTGCCCACAGACTTCGAATACGCCGGACCCGGGAAGTACTGATCCTGCAAAGGGGAAAAGGAAGGGGTGGGCCATGCGCGACCACACGGACGAGAAATCCGGCGCAGCCGGGCACGACGGGCACGTCCGGATCGGCGGACTACCGGCATTCGACGCGGACGATCCCGCCGAGAATGCGGTCATCAACCGGCTCGTCGGGAACTGGCACCGGCGCGCGGCCGTGAAGCGCGAGGAACCGGACGTCTACGCCCTGTTCGATCCCGGTCGCCCGGACTTCCGGGAGGACATGGTCCCCTTCCAGGCCCACCCGATCTGGGAGCGTCTCTCTGAAGAGACCCGCTCCCGTCTGCTGAGCTGGGGCTGGGTGGCCTACAACCGGAACACGGTGTTGATCGAGCAGCGGATCGCCAACCCGGCCTTCGAACTGGTCATCGGCGGCACGTACCCGGGTCTTGGCGGCCAACAGTTGGAGCTCGCCGTCGCACAGGCCATGGTGGACGAGCAGTACCACACGCTCATGCACATCAACGGCAGTGCGATCACGCGACGGATGCGCCGGAGCGACTTCTCTGACCGCGTGCTGCCAGACTCGCACATCACCACGATCTACCAGGCGCACTTGGACCGGTGCGAGGAGTCTTGGCAGCGGAGCCTCACCACGCTGAGCTTCGCGACGGTCGCTGAAATCTCCATCAACGCGTACCTCGACCTTCTTGCCGACGACCAGCAGATTCAGGTCGTCAACTCCACCACGGTGAAGCTGCACAACCGCGACGAGCACTGCCATGCATCGATCTCCGGCGAGATGATGAAGCAGGTGTATGAGGCGCTCCCGGCCAACCAGCGCCGTTTCCTCCTGGAAAAGGTCGTGGCGGGTCTGGAGGCCTTCATCGCCCCCGACTTCACGACCTGGGAGACGATCGTCGAGTTCGAAGGCGTCCCGGGCTGGGAGAAAGCCGCCGCCGAGGTACGCGAGGCCCAGGGCGGCACCCACCTCGTGCAAGACCACTCGGGGATCCACACCCTCCTGACGGAGATGGACCTCCTCGACCAGGTCGAGTTCGGCTGGGGCACGACGGTGACCCGGTGACGGCCGGCACCCACGGGACGGCGGCCCGTACCGGCCTGCGCCCCGCCGCGGTCGCCGTGCGCGATATCTACAGCTTCCTCGCCAACCTAGGCATGGACTGCGACGTCAACCCGTGCACGGCCTTCGTCGGCACCATCGAGCCCGGGCGGGTCGAGGATCCCGGCGCGTGGCGGGAGTTCGTCGAACGGCTCGGGCTGACCCGGGCGCTCGCGAACCTGGTCGACGTGACGGAAGAGGATGTGATCGTCACCCTCGCCCCGCAGCCGGGACCGATCGAGGGCGGCCTCGACACTCTGGCGGATTTGGTCACCGCATATCACAACAGCCACCCGCTACGACTCGACGAGACGGCGCACCTCGCATACTGGCCACACACGAATGGCGAGTACGTCGTCTTTGTCAAGTTCAGTCATCTCGTAGTCGACCTGACAGACGTGGTCGACCTGCTTCGGCACATCAGGGCCTATCTGCGCGGCGAGGCCCTGCCGGGCCGGATCGGCTCCCGCTACCGCCACCACGAGCGGACCATGGAGCAGTACGCCGCCCTGCCGGCTGCTGACCCTGCGGAGGTCACCCGGGCCCTCGGCGACCTGCCCGCACCGGGCCGCAAGGGGATCCCGACGATCTCTGCGTCAGCAGAGAGCTGGCTACCGCTCCGCGAGGGCATCACCTTCGACGAGCTGCTCAGCGCCGTCACCACCGCCCTGCTCCCGACCCTCGGCGGCGGCCTGGTGCTGCAGTACCCCTTCTCTCGCTGGAAGTTTGCGACGAAGGGCGGTTACTACGTCGAGATCAAGCCGCTCGTCGTGCAGGCCGGGTCCTCCGCGACGTACACCCCCGAGTACTTCGCGGAGACCCGGCAGGCCCAGGAGTCACTAGGCCGGTTCACGATGTCCGACCTCGACGCCTTCGCACGGGCGTTCACCAGCGGCCGGATGCCCCGCATCGTCGTCTCCGACACCACGTTCATGCGTCCGGAGCCGGGCCGATGGCGCTGGGTCCCGGTACGCAGCGCGCGGGTCTTCGAGGACCTCAAGTTCCTCGCCGACCGGTCGTGGCCGGGCCCGCCGCTGTTGCGGATGCAGTACAAGCGCGGATTCCTCTCCCCCAGGACCGCGGCCGACGTCCTCGACCGAATCAAGCAGCGACTTGGAGCAAGTGGTGGAACTCTCGGACCTGTTGACTGACCTCTTCCGGCGCCATCGCGGACGGACCGCGCTGCGGACCGCCGGACGGACCTGGACGTACGAGGAGCTCGACCGGACCACGAGCGCGCTCGCCGGCCGGATCGACCGCGAGTGCCCCGCGGGCCGCCGCGTCCTGGTCTGCGGGGAGCACACGGCGGAAGCCGTGGTCTGGGCCCTCGCGGCGATGCGCAGCCACGCCGTCCACACCCCGATGAACCCCGGCCTTCCCACCGACCGGTTCGAGGAGTTCGTCCGTGTCGCGGACGCGGCGCTCCTCATCTGCTTCGACCGCGAGGCGCTAGTGCGAGCCGAGAAGGCCGGCGTCCGCTCCCTGCACACCGGTGACGTGGGCTGGCCCAACGACCCGGTGCCGGCAGGTGGCGCGCCCGAGGAGCCGACCCGTTCCCGCATCGCGTACTCCATTTTCACCTCGGGCTCGACCGGCAACCCCAAGCTCGTCGATGTGGGGCACGGCGGTCTGCTCAACCTCTGCCGCTCCCTTCGGCGCCTGCTCGACATCACGGCGGGCGACGAGGTCCTGCACTTCGCGTCGCTCTCGTTCGATGCCTCCGTCAGTGAGATCCTCGGCACCCTGTACGCCGGAGCGACCCTCGTCGTCCCGGTGCGGGACCAAGCTTCGTGGCTGGGGTCCGTCTCGCGGCACCTCGCCACCCACGGCTGCGACCTAGCCATGCTGTCGCCATCCGTCTACGCGCGGCTCGACGAGGCAGCGCGCCGCCGCATCCGAAAGGTGCAGTTCTGCGGCGAGGCCCTGGGCGAGAGCGAGTACCTCAAGGCTGCCCGGTACAGCCGGGTGTTCAACGCCTACGGCCCGACGGAGGCCACCGTCTGCTTCTCCCTCGCCGAGATGACGGAGTTCACGCCGACCATTGGCACCCCCATCGACGGCTTCCGGGCCTTCGTCCGCGACCCCGACACCGGTGACCACGCCACGGCAGGCACGGGCGAACTCACCATCGTGGGCGAGGGCGTGGCACTCGGCTACGCCGGCGGGAACGTGGCTGAGAACAAGGTTTTCGGAACGGTCGACGGCTCCGCCGCGTACGCCACTGGAGACATCGTAACCATCTCCGAAGACGGCCGACTTGCCTACGACGGACGGATCGACGAGCAGATCAAGCGCCTCGGACACCGGGTGAACGTCGCTCACGTCGAGTCCACGCTCTCCCACCACCTGGACCGGGAGGTGGCACTGGTACGGCAGGACGCCACGATCCTGCTGGTCACGGCTGCGGACGGCGGCACCACGAAGGAGTCGCTGATGGCCCGGATCAGGGGCTTGGTGCCGGCCTGGGAGGCGCCCGACGAGGTCGTGCTGGTCGACGCACTCCCGCTGACTTCCGGCGGGAAGGTGGACCGGAGCGCTCTGCGGGAGCAGCTCACGTCCCCGGGCGGCGCCCCGGATGGGGATGCGGCGGAACTGCGGCGGGTACTCGACGTCGTGACCGCCGTTCTGGGCCAGGAGATCGGTCCGGACACGTCGATCTTCGACGCGGGCGGCAGCTCCCTCGCCATGATCCAGATCCAGGTCAAACTTTCCGAAACGCACGGCGAGGAGGCCGTCGAGGCCGCGTTCTCCGCGATGGACTATGACTTCGCCCCGGCCGCCTTCCTGCGTCACTTGCGCGGAGAGGCCGTCGCCCCGGCGGAGCCCGCCGTCGAGACGTTGCTGCGCCGGGTAGAGAGCGAGCGCGACGCTCTGCGGGCCGAACTGCCGGTGCTCCGTCGTGACACCCGGCACAGGCCGGTGCCCTGGGCCGGGCCAGGCGACCGGACCGTGCTACTCACCGGCGCGTCCGGCTTCATAGGAGGGCACGTCCTCGACCGGCTACTCTCCGTCGGTCGCCCTACCCTCGTCGTTAGCACCGGCGACCCCGACCAGGGCCTGAACGGGCACCGCACGCGGTTCGGGCGGGAGGTCGCCGACTACGCTCAGGTGCGGGCGATCTCCTATGAGGAACTGGAACAGTGGGTTGACCAGCGGTGCGGACCCGTCCTCGACGCGGTGGTGCACTGCGGCTACCAGGTCAACCACCTGCTGCCGCTCGACACACACATGAACAGCAGCGTACGCAACACGGCACTCGTCGTCCGCGGTGCGGCGGCCCTGGGCGCCCGCTCCTTCGCCTTCCTCTCGGCCGCCTCAGCCGGAGCCGACTTTCTGCCCCTGTCGGCCGCGACCCTCACGACCGTGGGTGACCCCTACTCGCGGTCGAAGCTGATCAGCGAGGAGTACGTGAACACCCTCGCCGTCCTGGGGTGCGCTGTCTCCCACTACCGGGCCGGTCTAGTCTACGGGCACCGGCCCGAGGACCACGGCTATCTGAAGAACGACTGGTTCACCGGCCTGATCGAGACCGCGCGCCGGATGCGCGCGATGCCCCGTCTCAGCGGCTACGTGCCGGTCTGCGACGTCGGTACCCTGGCCAAGACCATTCTCGGAGGCCTCGGCGCGAGCCCGGGCACAGCCGACGGCGATTCCCAGGGCTCGGACTCCCGGTCTGCGGTCGTGGTCCACCGCACGTACGCGCTCGAGGAGCTGCTGCACCACACCGGGCTCACGGAGTCGGACGTATTGGCGCCTGCCGAGTGGTTCGAGCGGGTGCGGGACGGCGGAGAAGTCGACCCGCCGCTCCTGGCCGCCATGCAGGCGGCACTGAGCGGCCCGGGCTGGCCCTCCTCTCATTGCGCAGTTGACCACGACATCCTCGGCCGTCTACTCGGCACGATGCCGGACGCTCGGACTGGGGGCGGAGCGGGGACCGGGAACGGGACGAGGACCGGGGCCATCACAGATGCCCAGAACAGCGCCGCGCAGGCGTCGTCGCCGCGCTAGCAGGAAGGAAGCCGTAGCCGACATGCACTACTCGTTACGTCAGGACATCGCGGTCGAGCCGGCCATCGCCGGCTGGTACGGCTGGTCGTATCTGCTACCGCCGCAGACCCTCGCCCGCTTCATCCACAACCGGTTCACCCGCATCGTCGAGAGTTACCTCGACGACCCGCAGGTCCACGCAGCGGCCGTCCGGCAGCGCCGGATGCACGGCGGCCCCTGGATCCACGCCCACGAGCACCGCGACGCCATCGAGGCCTGGTACCGGGATACGGCTCCACTGCGGGCTCGGCTGAACGAGCTCTTCGAGGCGATCCGGCAGCTGGAGGAGGACATCCTGCCCCGCTACCGCGGCGAATGCCTCGATCCCGTCTACCAGGAGCTGCCGCAGGCACTGGCCGGACGGGTGGAGGTGTTCTACAGCAGAGACAACCGCACGGCCGACTACCGATTCATCGAACCTCTGATGTACGCGTCGGAGTACTACGACGCGTCTTGGCAGCAGGTGCGTTTCCGCCCCGTCACGGAGGACGCGCGCGACTTTGCCCTTACGACGCCAATGCTGGAGTACGGCCCGGAACAGCTGCTGGTCGACGTCCCCCTGAACTCTCCGCTACTCGACAGGGTCTTCCGCGGCGGTCTGACCGAAGCAGAACTCAGCGACCTGGCGACGAGGTTCAGTCTGCAGGGCGAGCGGGCCGCTCAGTTCGCCTCGTACTTCGAACCCATCTCGCCGCCCGCCGCGGAACCCGCCGCTCCCGCGGCCGGCGACGACGTCCTCGAATACGTGGGCCATGCCTGCGTGTTCGCCCGCTACCGGGGCACAACATTCCTGGTGGACCCGGTTCTTAGCTACGGCGGCTACCCCGGCGGGGCGGAAAACCGATTCACCTTCGCCGATCTGCCGGAGCGGATCGATCACCTGCTTATTACCCACAACCACCAGGACCACATGCTGTTCGAGACCCTGCTGCGGATCCGGCACCGGGTCGGCAGGGTTCTGGTACCCAAGTCCACCAACGCCAGTCTGGTGGACCCCGGACTCGGCGGCATACTGCGCCAGCTGGGCTTCACCGACGTCGTCGAGGTCGACGACCTAGAGACACTGTCCTGCGGCTCCGCAGAGGTCGTCGCCCTGCCCTTCCTGGGGGAACACGGGGATCTGCGGATCCGCAGCAAGACGGGCTGGCTGCTCCGGTTCGGAGAGCGTTCCATGCTGTTCGCCGCCGATTCCACGAACATCTCGCCGACGATGTACACGAAGGTGGCCGAGGTGATCGGGTCGGTGGACACCGTCTTCATCGGCATGGAAAGCATCGGCGCGGCGGCCAGTTGGATCTACGGTCCGCTTTACGGTGAGCCGCTGGACCGCAAGACCGACCAGAGCCGACGGCTTAACGGCTCCAACTTCCCGCAGGCGAGGGAGATCGTCGACGCGCTGGAGCCCGAGGCGGTCTACGTGTACGCGATGGGCCTCGAACCCTGGATGGGCATCGTGATGGCCATCGACTACGACGAGAGCCATCCCGCCATCGTGGACAGCGACCTGTTGGTGCGGCACGTCCAGGACAAGGGTGGGACCGCCGAGCGGCTGCACCTCCGACGGACGCTGCGCCTCTGAGCGACGCTCGCGGGTCTCGGCACGCAGGCCCCGCTCCCCGTGTCTGGCCCCTCTCCCTCCGGCCTTCCCCTCTTCGCGGCCCCATCCCTCGGCCCCGCGAAGCGCCGCCCCACGCGACCTTCGGCGAGCCCTTCGAGACAAGGTGCCTCATGATGCGCACGCTCCTGATCGACAACTACGACTCGTTCACCTACAACTTGTTCCAGTGCATCGGTGAGGCGACCGGTCAGTCCCCTGTGGTCGTACCCAACGACGCAGACTGGTCGCGGCTGCCCATCGAGGACTTTGACGCGATCGTCGTGTCACCGGGGCCCGGCAGTCCGGACCGGGCGAGGGATTTCGGGAACAGCCGAAAAGCGATCACCGAGAGCGGTCTGCCCGTCCTCGGCGTCTGCCTCGGCCACCAGGGCATCGCCCAGCTCTTCGGCGGAACCGTCGGCCTCGCCCCGGAGCCGATGCACGGCCGGGTCTCCGAGGTGCGGCACACCGGCGTGGACGTCTTCAGAGGTCTCCCCTCGCCGTTCACCGCCGTGCGCTACCACTCCCTGGCCGCCACCGACCTCCCTGACGAGCTGGAGCCCCTCGCCTGGAGCGACGATGGCGTCGTCATGGGTCTACGGCACCATGAGAGGCCCCTGTGGGGCGTCCAGTTCCATCCGGAGTCGATCGGCAGTGACTTCGGCCGGGAGATCATGTCCAACTTCCGCGACCTCGCTCTCGCCCACCACCGGGCGCGACCACGCGCTGCGGACTCCCCGTACGAGATCCACGTGCGCCGCGTCGACGTGCTTCCGGACGCCGAGGAGGTGCGCGGCACCTGCCTGTCCGGCGAAGGCGCCACGTTCTGGCTGGACAGCAGCGCCGTCCTTGAAGGCGCCTCGCGCTTCTCCTTCCTCGGCGACGACCGCGGCCCGCTCGCCGAGTACGTCACCTACCGGGTTGCAGAAGGTGTCGTCTCCGTCCGCAGCTCCGACGGCAGGACGACGCAGACACCGCAGCAATTCTTCACGTACCTGGAGGAGCAACTCGACCGTCGGCGCGTACCCGCCGCTTCTGGGCTGCCCTTCGAGTTCAACCTCGGCTACGTCGGCTATCTCGGCTACGAGCTGAAGGCCGAGACGAGCGGCGAACCCGCGCACCGGTCCCCGCACCCCGATGCCGCCTTCCTCTTCGCCGACCGCGCGATCGCTCTCGACCACCAGGACGGCTGCTGCTACCTGCTGGCACTCGACCGCCGCGGTCAGGACAACGGGGCACGGGCCTGGCTACGGGAGACGACCGAGACCCTCACCGGTCTGGCCGTCCGCGCCCCGGCGGATCGAACCCCCGCCATGGCCTTCGGCGCTCCCGAGGCGGCGGCGGGCTTCGGCCCCCTGGCTCGGGCACGCCATGACAAGGACGCGTACCTCAAGCGCATCGACGAATGCCTCAAGGAGATCCGCAACGGCGAGTCGTACGAGATCTGTCTGACCAACATGGTTACGGTGCCGACGGAGGCGACGGTCATGCCGCTCTACTCCGCGCTACGCGCGATCAGCCCGGTCCCGTACGGCGCCCTGCTCGAGTTCCCGGAGCTGTCGGTGCTCAGCGCCTCGCCCGAGCGGTTCCTCACGATCGACGCGGACGGCGGCGTCGAGTCCAAGCCCATCAAGGGGACCCGTCCCCGAGGGGACACGACCGAGGAGGACGAACGGCTCCGCACCGACCTGGCCAGTCGGGAGAAGGACCGGGCCGAGAACCTGATGATTGTCGACCTCGTCCGCAACGACCTCAACAGCGTTTGCGCGATCGGCTCCGTCCACGTGCCCCGGCTCTTCGAGGTGGAGACCTATGCGCCCGTGCACCAGTTGGTGTCGACAATCCGGGGGCGGCTGCGGCCCGGCACGAGCACCGCTGCCTGTGTACGCGCGGCCTTCCCTGGTGGCTCCATGACCGGTGCGCCCAAGAAGCGCACCATGGAGATCATCGACCGGCTGGAAGAAGGCCCCCGGGGCGTCTATTCCGGCGCGCTCGGCTGGTTCTCCCTGAGCGGCGCCGCCGATCTCAGCATCGTCATCCGTACCATCGTGCTGGCCGCCGACCGGGCGGAGTTCGGCGTCGGCGGGGCGATCGTGTCCCTATCCGACCAGGAGGAGGAACTGACCGAAACCGTGGTGAAGGCACGTGCCATGGTCTCCGCCCTCGACAGCACCGCCGTGGCGGGCACGCGATGAGCGGCTTCGCCCGCAGTGTCGTCGTCGGCGGTAGCGGAGCGGTGGGCGGCATGTTCACCAGGCTGCTGCGGGAGGCTGGCAGTCGGACGCTCGTCGTCGACGTCGCACCGCCTCCGGAGGAGCGGGACACCTGTCTGGTGGCCGACATCACCGCGCCGGGGCCCGAGCTGGCGGCCGCCCTCGGCCGCGCGGACCTCGTCCTGCTCGCCGTCCACGAGGCTGTGGCCCTCAAGGCCGTGGCCCCCGTGACCCGGCTCATGCGATCAGGCGCGCTGCTCGCCGACACGCTTTCCGTCAGGACGGGCATGGCTGCGGAACTCACGGCCCATGCCCCCGGTGTCGAGCACGTCGGACTCAACCCGATGTTCCACCCGGTCGTCGGCATGGCTGGTCGGCCCATGGCCGTCGTGATCACGAGGGACGGGCCCGGCGTAGCCGCCCTGCTGCGGCTCGTCGAGCGCGGCGGCGGGCGACCCGTACGGCTCTCGGCGGAGGAGCACGACCGGACGACCGCGGCCACCCAAGCCCTGACGCACGCGGTGATCGTCTCCTTCGGGATCGCGCTCGCCCGGCTGGGCGTGGACGTCCGCACGTTGACGGAGACTGCGCCACCACCCCATCAGGTTCTACTCGCCCTGCTGGCCCGCGTACTCGGCGGCAGCCCCAAGGTGTACGGGGAGATCCAGTGGTCCAACCCCCGGGCCGCGTCCGCCCGTAGGGCGCTCGCCGACGCGCTGCACTCCTTCGCCTCGCTCGTCGGCGACGACCCCGACCTCCACAACAAGGACAGCGACGGTGACGGCCACCGGGAAACCGAAGGCCTGGACAGCGTCTTCGACGAGCTCCGTCGGCTCATGGGACCCGAGCTCACGGCGCAACAGGACCGCTGCCGGGAGCTGTTCCGCACCATTCACCGCACCGACGACGAAGGCGAGACGGACCGATGACCGAGCAGGACGAGCTGCACCGACTGCGCACGGAACTCGACACTCTCGACGGAACGCTACTGGACACGCTGCGCCGCCGCATCGACTGCGGCGTCCGCATCGCGCGGTACAAGTCCCAGCACGATGTCCCGATGATGCAACCCGGCCGGGTCAACCTGGTCAAGGCGAGAGCGATCCGCTACGCGGCCGACCACGGCCTCGACGAGACGTTCCTGGTGAGCCTCTACGACACGATCATCACTGAGATGTGCCGCGTCGAGGACCTGGTGATCAGCCGGAGGGCTCTGACGCCCGAGGACCGGCGTTAAGCCCGACATTTCGGACCACACGTACGACACCCGTTACAGCCCTGACGGCATCTTTCCGTGCGGGGCGGAGGAGACCACGATGCACGCGACAACGACGCTCGCGTCCCTGACCGGGCGGACGGCAGCGCAACAGCCCTACTGGCCGGACCCAAGGGCCCTCGCAGAAGTGGAACGAGAGCTGGCCGGGCTGCCCGTCCTCACCACCGAGAACGAGGTCGTCGACCTGATGAGCGGAATGGACCTGGTTGCCTGTGGCTCGGCACTCCTCGTCCAGGGCGGCGACTGCGCCGAACGCTTCCACGAGGCCCTTCCAGAGCTGGTCCGGCAGAAGGTGGACAATCTCCAAGGTCTCGCTGCGATCATGCGGGCCGGCAGCGGGCTGCCCACGGTGGCCGTCGGCCGTATCGCCGGGCAGTACGGAAAGCCGCGCTCGTCGCCGTTCGAGACGGAGGACTCGGGCTCGGGACGGCAGATGCCCAGCTACTGCGGCGACGCCGTGAACAAGCCCGAGTTCGAGCCTGTGGCCAGGACCCCGGAGCCCAGGCGGCTCCTCACCGCGTACACGTGCTCGCGGCTCGTCCTCGACGAGATCCGGCACTCCTGGTCGGGGCGGCCCGTATTGGAACGGGTCTATGCCTCCCACGAGCTGCTTCTCCTGCCGTACGAACGGGCGCTTGCGAGGAGGGGCTCGCACGGTACGTACAGCGGTTCCGCCCACTTCGGGTGGATCGGCGAGCGAACACGTCGGGAGGACGGCGCCCACGTCGCCCTCGCCCAGGCCGTGCACAATCCGATCGGCGTCAAGCTGGGGCCGGCAGTGTCGCCGGAGGACGCGGTCGCCCTGAGCCGGTCGCTGAACCCGGATGGCGTTCCGGGGCGGCTGACGTTCATCATGCGCTTCGGCGCGAAGGAGGCGGACCGGCTCCTGCCGCCGGTCGTCGAAGCGGTCGCCCGCCACGGCGCACCGGTCGTCTGGCTCTGTGACCCCATGCATGGTAACGGGCTGAAGCTGTCCGGCCACAAGACCCGGTTGATCGAGCCGATGCGTGCCGAGATCGCGTCCTTCACTCGGGCATTGAGGACGCACAGGCAGTGGCCCGCGGGTCTCCACCTGGAGTTGACCCCCGACCCAGTCACCGAGTGCGTGTCGGAGCAAGACGAGCCGCCGCGGTTTACTGACTACCGGTCCACGTGCGACCCGCGTCTGAACCCCGAGCAGTCGGCGGAGATGGTCTCCCATTTCCTCTCCCTGCTCTGACGGGGGTCCCATGCGCTCCGCGCGCACGGCTGGTGGCCCGTCCCCACGAAGGGAACGGGCCATCGGACGCAGAGAGCGGCGGTCAGGAACGGGCCTCGACCGAACGCTCGGCCGGACGGTTCTGCGTGGCGCGGGTGTCGTCCTTGCCGCCGGTAATGCCGATTGCCCGGGCCACGCCTGCCACGACGAGGGCGGCGGCGACGAGTACGGCGCTCACCATCAGCGGCGAGCGGTAGCCGAGCTCAGCTCCCAGTGCGAGACCGCCCAGGGCGGGTCCGGCAGCAGCGCCGACGTTCAGGGCGCCGGTGGCGAAGCCGCCGGCCAGTGTGGGGGCGTCCGAGGCCGTGTAGAGGGCCTGCGCGATCAGCGTGGAGCCCACGCCGAACGACAATGCTCCCAGGAAGAAGATGAGGATCAGGGCCACCACCGGGTTCGCGGCCGTGAGGGCGAAGATCAGCCAGCCCGCCAGCAGCGCGATACCGCCGAATGCCAGCACCTGGCCGGGACGGCGGTCCGCCAGTCGGCCGCCCACGTTGACCCCGACGAAGGACCCGATGCCGAACAGCGCCAGCGTGATGGGCACCCACCCGGAGCTCAGCTCCGTCACATTGGTGATGACAGGCGCAAGGTACGTGAACGAGCAGAATGTCGCTCCGTTGATCAGCGCTCCGAGCACGAGGGTCATGATCAGCCGAGGGGTGCGGAGTGCCCCCAGTTCGCAGCGGACACTCGGAGCCGCGGGGTCTACGGGTGTCGACGGCACGGACCGCAGCACCGCGAAGACTGCGGGGGTGGAGATGATCGCGACACCCCAGAAAGCCGCGCGCCAGCCCCAGATTTCGCTCACCAGGGCTCCGAGGGGGACCCCCGCGATACAGGCAAGCGTGAGTCCACTCAGGAGAACCGAGGTTGCCCGGCCCTTGGCTTGGGGTCCGGCCATGCTCGCCGCGGTCGCGAGGCCGACGGCGAGGAAGCCCGCGTAGGAAAGGGCTGCGATCACCCGCGTGATGAAAAGGATCTCGAAGCTGTGGGTGAGGGCGCCCACGACGTGGGCGAGAAGGAAGGTGATGAGGAAGGCGAGCAGCGCCCGTCGGCGCGGCCATCGCAGGCTCAGCATCGCGACCGACGGTGCGCCGACGACCATGCCGACGGCAAAGGCCGAGGTGAGCGAGCCGACAGCCGGAAGGGACACGCCCAAGTCGGCGGCCATGTCCTCCAACAGCCCGGACAGCATGAATTCCGACGTTCCCTGGGCAAATACGGCCAGCCCAAGAACGTAGATGGCGAATGGCATGAAGAAGCTCCAACTACATCGCAGAAGGGGGAAACGCGACGCATGGACGGAAGGTCATGCGTTGGCGTGGGAGAAGCGCCGGAGAGAGCTCCGGGCGTGATCCCGCGATGCGGTTGATCCGTGGCGGATGCGCGACCCATTACTCGGCAACGGGGCCGGAGGAAGTAGGTCGTCAGAGTGTTACGCGATCAGCCACCGGATCACCGGTGGCTCGCTTCTCTCCGCCTCAGGGCTCGCCATAGCCCTCAACCTAGCAACTCCCCGATCCCAGTGTCTAACGCATTCACACTTCCGACGTACCGGACCTTCCGCTGTCCCCTGACCCGGTACGGCATCACCGCCGCGGGCCCCGTCGCCCCGCAGAGAAGGAGCGTTCATGACCTCCCACGAAACGGCCATCATCATGGTCGGTCTGGCGTTGATCCTCACGCTCGCACACGTGCTCGGACGCCTCGCACGGCGGTGCGGCCAGCCGGCCGTCCTCGGTGAGATCCTCGCCGGCGTCCTGCTCGGTCCGACACTGTTCCACGGCACCCTCTCGGACGCGGTCTTCCCGTTAGACGTCCGGCCAATGCTCAGCACGCTCGGCAACCTCGGCGTCGCGCTGTTCATGTTCCTGGTCGGGCTCGAGCTCGACCACCGGCTGCTGCGCGGGAACAAGCGTGCTGCGGTCGGGGTGTCCGTGGGGTCGATCGTCTTTTCTTTCGGACTCGGCGCAGCGCTGGCTGTGTGGTTGTGGAACCACCACACAGTCGACAACCGGCTCGGCTTCGTGTTGTTCATCGGCGCGGCCATGTCCATCACGGCATTCCCGGTCCTGGCTCGCATCCTGACCGACCGGGGCATGCAGCACACCAGAGTTGGCGCTCTGGCGATGACGAGCGCGGCTGCTGGGGACATCGTCGCCTGGCTGCTGCTCGCAGCCGTCCTCACCTTCGCTGGGAACCAGAGCACCTGGCAGGTGCTGTTGATCCTGCCGTATGCAGTGGGAATGGTCGCGGTGGTACGGCCTCTCCTCGGCAGGTTCTTGATCACCCGGGAGCCGCGCGGAACGGGTGCCAGCGAGCGAGCCCCGGGTGCCGCGCCGCTCGCTGTGCTGACAGTGCTCCTGCTCGTGTCCGGAGCGCTGAGCGAGTGGTTCGGGATGCACTTCATCATCGGCGCGTTCCTCGCCGGCGTGATCGTGCCGCACCACGGCACGAAACAGGTGCGCGCGGCGGTCGTCGACCGGTTCAAAACCATCACCTGGATGCTGCTGCCAGCGTACTTCACGGTAGCCGGACTGAACGTGGACCTGAGCACGGTGGACAGGGACGGACTCGGCGAGCTGGGCCTGATCCTCCTCGTCGCGATAGGCGGCAAGTTCGGCGGCGCCTACCTCGGAGCGCGGGCCACGGGCCTATCCGGGCGGTCGGCGACGTCGCTGGGCATTCTCATGAACACCCGCGGTCTCACCGAACTCATCATCCTCGGCATGGGACTGCAACTGGGGCTGCTCGACTCGGACCTGTACTCGCTCATGGTGGTCATGGCCCTCGTCACCACCGCCATGACCGCGCCCCTGCTGCGCTGGGCCTACCCGCGCCAGATGGTCGACGCGGATCTGCGGGAGCTGGCCGCAGAGTGGGAGGCGGCGGCACGGCGCGCCGGTTCTGTTCCGGCCGCAGGCGGGAAGCCGTCGGAGGCGAAGCGATGACGACCACGCTCCTGACCGGGCTGGTGCCGACAGCGGTCCTGACCGCCGAGAAGTTCGGCGACGTCCCGAACGCATGGATCTTCCCGGAAGAGGCGGCCGTGCTGAGCCAAGCCGTGGACCGTCGACGCCGGGAGTTCGCCACCGTGCGGCACTGCGCGCGGCTCGCCCTGACCTCTCTCGGGCGTCCGGCCGGACCGATGGTGCCGGGCGATAGGGGTGCGCCAACCTGGCCAGAAGGCGTGGTGGGTTCGATGACCCACTGCGACGGCTACCGTGCCGCCGCCGTGTCCCTGAGGCTCGACGTCGCCGCCTTGGGCATCGACGCCGAGCCCCACGCGCCGCTGCCGTCTGGCCTTCTCCGCCGGATCGCGTCACCGTCCGAGCGGGACCGCCTGGCGGCGCTGCGCCACACCCGTCCCGCGTTCCACTGGGACCGGCTGTTCTTCAGCGCGAAAGAGTCCGTGTACAAAGCGTGGTTTCCCCTGACCGGGACGTGGCTGGACTTCCGCGAGGCTGAGCTGGCCCTCGACCCGTACCGGCAGACCTTCCGCGCCCGTCTCCTTCGGACCGGACACGACGACGAGGGACGCCCGCTCCACACCCTTCACGGGCGGTGGCGGGTCAGCCGCCGGCTCATCGTCACCGCCGTCGTCCACAGGCTCACGGCCTCTGCCCATAGGACCCGACCTCCGCCCATGGGTCCCGGCTCCACCACCGCGTACGGCTGGCGCTAAC
Source organism: Streptomyces sp. ACA25 (assembly GCF_028200735.1). Lineage (GTDB taxonomy): Bacteria > Actinomycetota > Actinomycetes > Streptomycetales > Streptomycetaceae > Streptomyces. Next base: position 23,826 of record NZ_JAQKPV010000020.1, on the reverse strand, counting down.
CGGTCAGGGAGTCCTCGACAAAACGCAGGTCCTGAGCCATTCCCTTGAGGTCGTCGGCGCAGGCGGACAGGATGTCGGCCACCGCGCTCCGTCTGTGCAAGGGGATGGTGGGGGCGAGACGCTTCCATTCCTCAGCCGTCCGCAGCTGCGCGTGCAGTCGGTGCAGGACTAGCCGTCCGCTCTGGCTGAGCCGCAGCGAGGGATCGTTGCGGAGCCCGTCGAAGAGGGTGACGCGGCGAGCGAGATCGGGCGCGGCTCCACGACCCGCACGGCCCTCGTCCGGCGCGGGCGGCGTGGTGGCGGTGGAATCGGCTGTGGCCGCGGGACCGTCGGACCGGCAGCTGTCAAGAACCGCCGGCCACCCCTGGGCCAGCCGGTATCGCACGTCACGGGCGGTCCCCACGGAGATCCCGGCTCGCCTGGCGATCTCCCGCAGCGAGGCTGCCGGGTTCTGCCTGATCACCTCGGCGGCCAACCGGCGTCCGTCCGCCGTGGTGGACGGACGGACCCGGCCGTCAAGGCCGACACGCGCGTCCGGTCGCGCGTCCGGGTCAGCGATGTCCCGACGCAGCGCGCCCACGCCGGTGGCGTTCCAGCCGGTCCTCTCGGCAATGCTGCGGTCGGACCAGTGGGGGTACGTGCGTAATATCCGCAACGCAGCCTGCTTACGCTCGTCACTCGAGAGCGGAAGTCCGTGCCGCGTGTTGGACTCCACGGCGAGCAGGAAGGCCGCGCCCTCGTCCCCCTCGAACCAGCGCGCGCCGATGCTGTGCCGGTTGCGCAGCTCTGTGGCCCTCAGGCGGTGCATGCCGTCGACAACGCGCAGGGTCGCCCGGTGCACCAGGATCGGCGGAAACTCCTCCTCGCTCTCCGCGAGTGCCCGTACGTGAGCCTGGTCAAGCGCGAAGCGTGGTGAATCTGCTGGCAGCAGAGTGCGTATGTCGATGTCGAAGGTCGACGACTGTCCTCGATCCGATACTGCGGACATCAATGCCTCCAGGGATGCCGGTCATCCATGACAGGAACGGTGGGACGCCTCCGTTGCCGCGGGCATGACAGAGCTGCGCGCGACCACACAGGGGCGTGCGGGAACTACCTGTGGGGGTGGCAGGAAAGCAGAGCCGAGGGAAGCGGCTGCGGGTCAGTGCGCGGTGCAGAGATACGGAGCCGTGCGAGGTACGGAGGTGTCAACTGCCTTGCCGACGAAGGCCGGGTCTCGTCATGACCGTGACGTCCGGTGGAGACACCGGCCTCGGACGACCGGCGCTCGATCGGGCCACCCACCGGCCCTGCGTGTCACGTGGCTGCACCATGCGATCGCGATCCTTTCGAGGGATGAGCGACGCCCGATCGGGCGCAAACCGTAGCCAGAATGTGACGCTAAGCCACCGAATGATGAGGCGTCAACATGTCCGCTGACGCGGACAGGCCTGGCCCTCTCTACACCTGTCCGAGAGCACCCTTGTCCGATCCGGCGATCAGGGATACACGTGATCTGAGGTTGGCCTCGCTTTTCCGGACAGCGGTATGATCGGTCCATTCATACTACGAGGAGAAGTACTCCGAACTCAGTGTGGACCTCTCGCGGGGGTCGGTGCCCCACTGCCGTATGAAGACGCTTGAGGTTGTACCAAATTTCGATGCATCTGATAACGTCTCGAGTGGAATATGTCGCGCGTGACTCTGTCTCGTTCTTCAACGCGCCGAAGAACGATTCAGCCACCCTCTTTGCCAGCTTCCCCTTGCGGGCAGCGCTACGTATAGCGCATGATATCAGGGATGTGTAATGGTGGTCGTCCATGGCGTATCCGATAACTTCTCTGGTACAGCAGTCGATCACGGTCGCAAGGTAGAGCCATCTCTCTCCGGCAGGTATATAGGTGATTTCGCCGACAAGTTTATTTCCGGGGCCTCGGCGATGAAGTCGCGTTGCACCAGGTCCGGTACGGAGCCGGCCGTGGTCGGGTCAGGGAGCACCGCTTCGGCCAGGGCTGGCACGGCACAAGCCCAGTCACGCATGAGACAGCGGGCGAGCTCCTGTCCCGCGGCGCGTCCCCAGCGCAGGAGCTGGACGCGGACTCGCCAGTGCCCGTAGGTGCCGTGTGACATGGTGAAGACCTTCTGGACCAACAGCTTTTATTCCTCACAGCGTCGTGCCGTTGCTGAATCTGGCCGCTGTCGCCTTCGTAGCCGGATCTGAAAACGCCGAGCCTGCTGCATACAAACCCGACGAGATACGCGTTCTCCGCAGTATCGAGCCGCATCGTTCCGATAAAATCCCTGCTCGCTACCGGGGATCCTTCGCGAAGTACGCAGCGGCTTTTTCCAGGGAACGAGTTTTCCATCCGGCTCCTGAGCCCTCGAATCCGCTCATACCGACGGACCCATGAGCTGAGTATTTCGGGGTTCACGTCGAACTCCCGAGCGATGCGCGAAATCGAGCCACGTGATCTCAAGGCCAGCCGCACGGCTTCGTCATGGAAGTCCCGGCAGGCGGTAAGCCATCCGATGACTCGGGCATTCTGAAGACTGCTCGACGTTCCCGTATTACTGACGAACGGCATCGGTGATCGGTCAAGAACATTTTTGCCGAACACAATCATCGTTCAGGTTCCGCGAAATCCTGTCAAGAGAGAAGCCGCTGAGCGCTGCACCAGCACAGCCTTTCCCACAACGGACGGCTGGGCGAGTAATTTCCGTGTACGAGGAGCGTCAAGGTCTTCCGAGAAGCAGGTTGCCATCACCGGCGCAGCACTGACGGCAGCGGCCTGGGCGGAACTGGCACCTCTCGTCCTGCACCGCGGAGCGTTCCGGAAGGCCGGACAACGTGCTCCCCTGTGCAACTGTAGCCGGACCTCAGTCGCACAGTCAGGGAGCTGTGGTCCGTCTCTCTCCGGAAGCAACTCCCCCCTGACTGGCCGCCAGCTGGTCGGCGAAGGCGCTCCACGCACGTGCGCACTCGCGGGCGGCCGCTGACACCGCCGTCGCGGCATGTGGCGGCACACTGGCGATGAGCTTCTCGCGGCGCTGGGTCGGCAACTGGTGCATCACCAGCAGGCGGAGCAGAAGACGGCCGTCCTCGGTGAAGCGCAGGGAGGGGTCCCTCGTCAGGTTCAGCACCGTCCCGCCCGGTTGACCGGGAGGGGTCGCGGACACGGACGCGGACGGCGGCCCTAACCGATGTGTGCTGTGCGTGCGCTGTCTCTGCGGAACGACGTCTTTCCCCCGGCGCAGACGTTCACGGACGTCGCGTACCGTCGAGGGGGACAAGCCGACCTTCTGGGCCACGGTGCGTAAGGACGCCTCGGGGTCCTTCTCCAGTAACTCGCTTGCCCGCAGTCGCCCGTCGGCGGTGCTGACGGGCCGCGCGCGCCCGTCGCGGCCGACTCGGGAGACCGCACGCGCCGACTCGGTGTCCCGGCGAAGCGAGCGAACCGTCTTGGTGGAGACGCCGGCGATCGCGGCGATCGCCCGATCGGACCACTGCGAGTGGGACTCAAGGAGGCGCTGGGCCGCCGCGGACCTCTCCTCGGCGGAAAGTGGCAGGCCGTGTGTGGTGTTCTCCCTGACCGCCAGCACGAAGGCGTCCTGCTCGCTCCCCTCGAAGTACCGGACCGCCACATGCCTCTCGCCCCTCAGCGCGGCTGCCTGGTGTCTGTGCATCCCGTCGATGATCCGCATCGTGCCGCGATGAACGACGATGGGCGGTAGAACGGCGTCCGACGCGGCGAGCAGGCGCGCGTGCCGCGTGTCGACACCCTTGTTGCGAGGTGAGTCGGCCGGGGCGAGCAGATCGATGGGGACCTCCTGCACCTCGGAGAGCGGAGCATCCGGCCACTTTGGCACCTGTCTCTCCTGGACCTGTCCGAGCGAGTGATGCGCGGGGAAGGCGACCGGTGTGCGCGTGACCGAGGATTCCATGCTCATCAGTGACCTCCGAGAGTGGACACGTGCGGGCGGGGGGAACGCGCCGCCGAATGCCGAACGGACTTCGTGTCACCGTGATCGAGACATCGTGTCCGCACAGGCTTCGGCGGAGCTCGGTACCGGACAGCTCCTCGGGATTTCCGGATCGCACATCCGGCAGGCAGTGCTCGGGCTACACGCGGTGGTACAGGCTGGAGTCGGCTCCCGTGCTCCCTGAGCGCCGTACCGCACATCACAACGGCAGATCAGAGGTTTGGCCCCGGCGCGAGCAGCCACCGGCGCGCCCGGCCGAGCCTCTCCGCAGGACCCCGGAGTGACGCCCTGTGGGCCGCACCGACCATCCACAGCCGCCCTCCCGCCGAGCCGTACGAGTCACAAAAATATGATTTTTTTTATCATTATGTGTTCGGTGCTGTAAGGCAAGAGGTATGTCCCATGTGATCTTCGGCGCGGTCAGGCCGCCTGCCCGGTGCGCGAGGCCCCCGGGTGCCTCGCGCCCGCGCCGCTCTGCCATACCGATCTGCGCAATAAATGACAAGAGGGTGAAGTGACGCAGAGAAGAGCAGTGTGCACACGCGAGAGGATCCTGAGGGCCGCGGCGGGCGAGATAGTGCGGTCCGGGTACCACGGCACCACACTGGCCCAGGTGGCGGCACGGGCACACGTGACGATGGGTGCGGTTACCTTCCACTTCGCGACGAAACAGGCCCTTGTCGAGGAAGTCTTCCAGGATGGCATGAAGCGCACCTGCGAGGCTGTGGAAGCCGAGGTAGTGGAGGGCGCCGAGCCCTTGCAGAACCTAGCCGACCTCACTCAACGTCTCGCCTCGCTGCTCGTCGACGATGAGGATCTGACAGTGCTCGCATGCAGCCGACTCAGCCGCGACGACCTGACGGGTCACTTCGCGTGGCGCGAGGCATGGAGCGGCCAGGTGGCCCGGCTGGCGGTACGGGGGTGTGAGAGCCCTCTCACCCCCGTACGTTGCTCGAGTGAAACCCTCGGCTTTCTCGTTCACTGCCTGCTGGAGGGTTTCGAAATGTGGACCTTCCATGCCGGCGCCGACCACCGCACCGCCTTGAGCCGTCTCGGCGCGGCCTGGCAGCAGGCCATGCCCGGTGGGCGAATGGACACCGACTAGCCGACCTAAGCCTCCGTGACAGTCCGACGACAAGTCGTCGGACTGTCACGCCGTTCCTGGCTGATCCGGGCCGTGCGGGGGCAGGGAGCTGCGGGTCAGCGGGCCGTCCAGCCCCCATCCACGGGGATTGCTGACGCAGTGACGAAGGACGAGCGGTCGGAGCAGAGCCATGCCGCTGCCTGTGCCACCTCCTGAGGTGCGGCGAGACGACGCTGGATCGCCCGCTGAGTGAAGGGCAGGAAGAGGCTGGGGGTGCGGGCTAGCGCCTCCTGCATCAGCTCCGTCTCGGTGCTACCTACGACGAGGGCGTTGACACGGATGCCGTGGTCCCCGTACTCGTCGGCTGCAGCTCTGGTCAGGCCGATGACCGCGTGCTTGGCCGCGATGTACGGCGCAGCGACGCCGGTGGCCCGGACGCCGGCGACACTGGCGGTATTGACGATGGCTCCGCCGGCGCCTCGACTCAGCATCACCGTGAGCTGCGCCCGCATCGCGTTCCACACGCCCCGCTGGTTCACGTCGACGATCCGGTCGTACTCCTCGTCATCGATCTCGTGGAAAGCCGTGCCCACGGAGGTCCATCCGGCGTTGTTGAAGGCCGCGTCCAGCCGTCCGAAGGTATCGACAGCTGTCGCGACCGCGTCGCGCATGTCTTGAGCGCTGACCACGTCTCCGGGGGCTGCGACCGCCCGCCCTCCGGCCGCTCGGATCTCATCAGCAAGTTGGCGTAAGCGGTCGACCCGGCGTGCGGTCAGCACGACGGCTGCGCCTTCCGCTGCAAAGAGGCGTGCGGCCGCGGCACCGATGCCGCTCGACGCGCCGGTGATCATGACGCTCTTGCCGTGCAGAAGACGTTCGTTCGCCATGCGGGTCTCCAGTCAGGTAAGGGTATCGAACAGGTGTGCATGCTCGGCGGCCCAGGATGTGAAGGGCGTGGAGGGTCGCCCCAGCAACTCCTCGACGTCGTGGGTGGTCGCCTCCTTAGCTCCGAGTCGCTGGCGCTCCGCACTAGCCGCGAGGGCCCGCACGAGCTCTTCGGGGTACCGTAGGCGCCAGCGCTCCTGGGCCTGAGCGGAAGTCAGTTCCGCACACGACAGCGGCCGTCGGAGCGTGGCGCCGAGCTGTGCGACCTGGTCCCGGACCGACAGCGCCTCGGGTCCGGTGAGGGAGTAGGTGCGGCCGCGGTGGCCGTCCTCGAGCAGGACGCGCCGCGCGACGTGCGCGATGTCTTCAGGCGCGACACAGGCGTTACGGGAGTCGGTGTACAGCCCGCGGACGGTGGCGTCCCGGCGTATGTCCGGCGCCCACGCCAGCGCGTGAGTCATGAAGGCTCGGGACCGCAGGATCGTCCAAGGAATGCCGGACTGCCGGACCCGGTCCTCGGCGGAGCGTTGCCACGTGGTGATGAGGTCCTGGGCGCCGGGGTCGGCCACCGCCAGCGCGGAAAGCTTGACGAGGTGGCCGACACCTGCGGCGACTGCCGCGGTGACGATGTTGGCGTCGTGCTCGGGCCGGAGGGGGTCAGTAGTGATGATCAGCACGGCGTCAGCGTCCGCGAGTACCTCGCTCAACCGCGCTACGTCCCCGTGATCGGCCCGCTCTACATGCCCGGCGAGCCCAGCACTCGACGGGTCGCGGCTGACCAGAACACTCTGACAGGTCTCGGCCGCCAGCAGGGCCGCGACGCGGCGCCCGACGGTACCGGTGGCCCCGGTGACGACGATGCGGAGGCGGCCACGGCGTAATCGGTGCCGGGCCGTGGCATCAGGAGCAGCAGGCATCTACGCGGTCCGTCCTCGTCCGGGATCGATGGTGGTGACCGCGCGGGCTTCGTCGGTGGCGATTCCGGGGAGGAGCAGTCGCCACATCTGGCAGGTCCGATCCATGAGGTCGGCCCGATCGGTGACCAGCTGGGAATACAGCTGTACACCGGTGCAGGCCCCGACGATGAACTGGGCCACCGCCGTGGGAGGAACGTCCGGGCGCAGATCCCCTCGGTCGTGCGCAACCTGCAGGTGCCCAGTCAAGATCGCAGCCCAGCCGTCGAACGAGCTGGGGTCGCTCAGACCGTGGCCCCGCTGTTCGACCGCGAGCCGGACACCGGCCCGCAACAGCGGATCGACCTGCAAGCGGTCAGCCCAGACCAGGGTGATGTCAATGACGCGCTGCAGCCCGTCGGACTCCAACAGCGGCTCGATGACCTGAGGTTGCGCGTTCATCACCGCCTCGGCCACACCCTGCTTGCTGCCGTAGTGGAAGTACAGCGCCCCCAGCGTCATGCCCGCCCGCTGTGCGATGTCGCTGACGTTCGCCCCCTGGTAGCCGTACTGATCGAACAGTTCGGCTGCCGCCACCAGCAGGCGTTGCCGACTTTGTACCGCTCGATCCTGCTTCGGATCAGGCAAGTCCTACCCCACTTTGACGAAAAAAAGAATATAATTTATTCTACCCCATCTCAACCGTCGTCTACCCCCCAACTCTCGCGCTACAGTGACGCAGGGAGTCCCATGTATGCGTTATCCCCCGGGCCTGGCATGGCCGTTTCCAGGCACTTGGTGCACAAGAGCGCACATGCCGAGGTTCTCCTCACCGGATGGTTGGCGGTCGACGACACCTTCATCGTGACCGCCCAGTGGCCGCGCGGCCACGGCTTCTACCACCCTCGTCGCGGGTTCCACGATCCCCTGCTCTTTGCCGAGACGGTGCGGCAGGCTCTGTCCTTGCTTTCCCACGAAGCCTTCGACGTTCCGCTCGACCATCAGCTGGTATGGAAGGACTTGTCCTTCCATGTGCTGCCCGACGCGCTGCGAGTCGGCCCCCAGCCGTTGGAGGTGCGCCTCGTCGTCACGTGCGTTGAGGCCGTCCGCAGGCGCGGGATGCTCGCCGCAGCGTGCATGCGCATGACCGCATGGGCGGACGGCAGTGCGCTGGGCCATGCCCACACCCGGTACTCCGCGCATAGCCCCGGCGTCTACCGGCGTCTACGCGCCGGACGCCACGACACGGCAGCGGCTCGAGCGAACGCGCTCCCTCCGGCCGAGGGGGTTCCGCCCGAAAAGGTGGCGCGCCACCTGCCTGGGGACGTGGTGCTGTCCCCCACCCGACACCTCCGAACATGGCAGCTGCGTGTGGACCTCGACCACCCGATTCTCTTCGACCACCCGGTCGACCACGTTCCGGGCATGCTGCTCTTGGAGGCCGCCCGTCAGGCCGCCATCACCAGCCATCCAGCCGGGTGCACCATCGTCACCAGCATGACCACGCGCTTCCACCGCTACCTGGAACTGGACCGGCCGGTCTGGCTGACCCTCACCTCTGACAGCAGCGATCTTCTCAACGTGCGCGTCGAGCAGGATCACGTCACGTGTTTCGAGGCAGCGGTGGGGACCACGAGGCAGCAACGGGCCTCCCTGCCGCGCCAGCCTGTCTGAGGTTCGCCACCTGCGCCGCACTGCGGGGGCCGTCGGCGTACCACCTAGCGGTGCTGGTCAACAGGTTCGACGGCGTCAACTTCCCCGGACGCGTACTCTCTGCTGATCCTCGACACGGGATTCCCCGGCCGCAGGACGGTGGAGCGACTGAAGCCGTCGCGCTGACAGCACTGTCCGCATGGCCAAGCAGGTCCAGCGGATCGGGCAGGACATGGGCTGGGGTGTGCGGGACGGGGACGACTACTGCGCGGTCCTGCTGCTGGGGGCGAACCTCGCCGTGGCGAAAAAAGACGCCCGGCACCTGGCCTGTTCTCGCCGGGGATGCAGGCGCAACAAGAGCTGAGCCGGTGGTGCCCCCGTCGGCCTGAGTGCGGCCGTGCACCACCGAGCGTGGCAGCCGCTGCCGGGCGTGCTCCCAGAGCTCGTCCACCGCCTCGGGTCGGCGCGGCACCTCTACGAAGGTGACCAGGCTGCCGTCCGCGGCGGGTAGCCGAATACCGGCATGGCAAGCTCACCCCCGGTGGGAACAAGGCCCTCTTGCTGCGGAAGCTACTGTTCCGTAATTTGACGGTACACCATCAAAATCGGGTGTCGTTGCGAGCCTGCGAACCCTGACGTAGGAGGCCTACTTGTCCGCTCGAAGGAGATCCGGCACGCGCTGGGTCGGAACGGTGAGCGCCCTGCTGATGCTGGCGGGGGCACTGACCGTGGCCGCGCCGGCGACCGCCAGTGAGAAGGCACCTGCCTCCAGTCCATCGGAGGCGGTGACCGAACGCCTCCTGGAGCACGGCCGCAGCGCCGTAGGGCCGGCGGCAGCCACTGACGAGCCCCAGGTCACCATCGCCCGGAAGTCGGGCAACTGGGCATTCGGTACCGCGGTTCTGGCCACTGATCCGGGATCGGAACGCATGCCTCAGGGCTGGCTGTTCCTCGCCGAGCGGCGGGGCTCGGACTGGCAGGTCGCTTTCGAGGGTGAGGACGAGTTCGCCGCCCTCGCAGAGCACTCTCCAGTCGTCAAGCCGGCGGAGAAGCCTCTCTTCGCCGAGCAGGACGGCCGGCAGCCGGAACCCGGCAAGGCCGAGGACGCGGACGGCGAGATCGCGGCCGAGGCGGCTGGAGGTGACTTCCGCACCGGCATGATGCTGCCGTCGACGCAGGGCAGCAGCATGACCCTGACCAGTGGTCCGCATGGCTGGGGAGGCACCGCCCATCCGTGGAGCTCGATCGACATGGCGGGCGGCGACGAAGTGGTGCGCGCGGCGCGCGGAGGTACGGCCTACACCATGTGCAGGGGCTGGATTCGGGTAATCCACGACCGCGGGTACGCCACGGACTACTACCACCTGTGGAACAACATCGACACCAACGGCGGCGCGGTGCAAATGGGTGCCTACCTCGGCTATACGGGCACCGACGTCACCTGCGGCGGTGCCGCCTACGGCCGGCACGTGCACTTCGGCCTGCGTCAGAACAACCAGTACGTCGCGCTGGCCGGTCACAACCTGGGTAAGTGGACTTTTCAGAACGGTGCCGCCGCCTACCAGGGGTCCGCTCTGCATGGCAGCCGCCAGGTGTACGCCGGAGGCACCCTGTACAACTACGGCGCGCTGGGCTTCACCCAGGGGGTGGTCGACGCCAACGGCGGCGGGGCGCTGACCAAGCGTGCCGGGCCGGGCACCGGCTACGCAGTTCTTGGATCGGTGGCCGACGGGGCGACGGTCAGCATCTCGTGCTCACAGAACGGCACAACCCACACCGGGCGTTACGGCTCGACCGCGCAGTGGAACCGGCTGACCGACGGCACCTGGGTCAGTGACGCCTACCTGTGGACGGGGGTGAACGGTCCCGTCAACGGTTGGTGCTGAACCGCGTCAACCACGAGGTTCGCGAGGTTCCACTCGACATCGGGGACGCACTCTGGCGCCTGCTGCAGGAGGAGTGCCCCTATGACCCTCCGTTAAGGCCCGGTGGTCGTTTGTCCGGCTGCTGCCGGGCCCGTTCGCCGAGAACGAGGACGCGCAGCGGCACCGGTGCACCGAGTGGACCCACTGACTCTCACGCCGATTCCAAACAGCTGAGCTGATGGTGTGACGATCCATGCTCTTGCCCACGCCCAACTGACCTACGGCTTCGCAAGTCCACGCCTCGTGTCGGCCCGGTGGGGATTGTGTTACACCGGAGCGAAGTTGAGGATCGCCGAACTCACCTCGTCTGCCAGCGGGGAACCGTGTACCAGAGTAGGACGCCGTCATCGCATTCACGCACGCGAGAGCAGCCGCTGCGCCGTGCGTTCGGTGATGCGTCGAGGGGGTGATGCCGAGGATGGCAGCGGCCTGGTGGACGGTCAGCAGTTCCTCCGGGTCGGGGCGTGAGGTCATGGTGACGGGCCTCCGGGCGGTATTCTGAGGGGCATCTCGGCCCTCTGGGCTGGTGAGGGGTCAAGGGCCGGTGGATGCCGTCACCGCCTTCGGGTGGTGTCCCGGCGGCCCTCCTTCACGCGTCAAGAAGAACCCCATAGCTTCTCGGGTGGGCTTACCGATCGCTGGGCGTGCTCGTGAACGTGGCGAGGTGTCGGCGAATGTTGTCCAGTATGGTCCGCAGCGCCGCCGTTGCTGTCCGCCGGCCAGGCGGTAGGGGACCAACCGGACTCCGCCATCGCCTGGGCGTAGCGAGGAAGGCGCGTACGTCTTCGACCTGCTGGCCGACACCTCGGATTCCCTTCCGGAAGTCAGCGCCGCGGTGCGCAACCTGTAGCAGCATCTATCCGTTGTGATCGTGGACGAGTGTGAAGACACCAACATCGAACAGTGGCGGGCAGTCAAACCGCTCAATGCGCCCTCGGCCGTGATCTGTCCGGCCGACCCAGACCAGCGGATCTTCGGGCACCTGCCCGGCGTGGACGAAGAGCGAGTTGCAGGGCGGGTTCAGGTGTCGGAGGCGGAGTCGATACCGAGCCGGCTGTGGACCAGGCGGGCGAAATGGGTCAGCGTGCGGCCGCCGGCCATGAGCTCGGGAGGTGTGATGCGGATGTCGAAGTGTTCTCGGGCACGCACCAGGAATTCGGTGCTCAGTAGGGAGTCAAGGCCGTAGTCGGTTACGGGGCGGGCGGGGTCCAGTTCGGCGGCGTCGGTGTGCAGGACGGCTGCCAGAAAGCGGGCGAGTGTCTGAGTGATCACGCTCATGGCCTCGTCGGGAGCCATGGCTGCCAGCTCGCGCAGCAGGTCGTCACGGGTTTGGGGGGAGGATGACGCCCCGGCGGGCACCAGGTGGGCGAAGCGGGGAGTGGACAGGATTGACAGCAACCGGCGAGCGTGGCCCCAACGGTAGCGGCCGATGCCGGCGACATCAGTTTCCAGGCCCAGCGAACGACCGGCGACGGCCAGGGCCTCGGCGGTGGTGAGAGGTTCGAAGCCGCGTTCGGCCATGGCGGCACCCATATGGTGGCGGGCGGCGTACCCGGTATCGCCGATCGGGCCATAGGCCAGGGTGGTTGCGGGCCGACCCGCCGCCCGGCGGGCACGGGTCAGGGCTTCCAGGTAGGCGTTGGCCGCCGCGTACGCGGCCTGGCCGAGATTGCCGATGCCGGCGGCGACCGAGGAATAGGTGAGGAACATGTCCAGGTCGCGTCCTGCGGTGGCGCGGTCCAGCAGGGCGGCACCCGTCGCTTTGGGGGCCAGGACAGCGGCGAACCGGTCATCGGTGAGCTCGGCCAGGGGAGCGTCGTCCATGTGCGTCGCGGCGTGGACGACGCCGCGCAGCCGCTGCCCGGAGGCGTCGACGGCGCCGAGCACCTGGTGCAGGTCGGCCTCATCGGCGACGTCGGCGGCGTAAGCGGTGGCGTGTACGCCGCGCCCGGTCAGGCTTGTGAGGAGCGCTGCCGCTTCGGGAGCGGCCGGGCCGCGGCGGGAGACCAGGGCCAGGTGGCGGGCACCGTGGTCGGCGAGCCAATGGGCGGTTGCGGCGCCGAGCCCGGTCAGCCCGCCGGTCACCAGGTAGGTGGCCGTGCCGTCCAGGACGGTGGTGGCGGGTGCGGGTTCGACGAGAACGGGCTCGTCCAGTGGATCGAAGGAGACGACGACCTTACCCGTGTGCCGGGAGTGCTGCAGGAGCTGGAATGCCTCCTCCACGCGTGCCGCTGGATAGACCGTGTGGGGCAGGGGCCGGTAGCCGCCGCGGTCGACCTGCTCGGTGAGATCAGCGGCCAGGCGCGCTCCACGGGTCCGGTCGAGCACCACGCTGTCGAGGTTGAAGCCGATGAAGGCCAGGCTGCGGTCGAAGGCACGCAGCGGTAACGGATTGTTGAGGAAGATGTCGCGCTTGCCCAGTTCGATGAAGCGGCCGTTGGGCCGCAACAGGTCCAGGCTCTGGGTCATGGCCTCGCCGCTGAGCGAGTTGACCACGATGTCGACCCCATGCCCTCCGGTCAGCTCGCGTACCTGCGCAGCAAAATGCAGGGTGCGTGAGTCCAGTACGTGCTCAGCGCCCAGAGTGCGCAGCAGGTCTCGCTTGGTCTCGGTGCCTGCGGTGGCGATCACACGGGCTCCCCGGGCGCGGGCGCACTGCAGGACGGCCAGGCCCACGGCGCCGGCGCCGCCATGCACGAGAACTGTCTCCCCGGCGTCCACATGGGCTTGTGTGAGCAGCGTGTGGTGGACCGTGAGAAAAACGACCGGGAATGTTGCGGCCTCTTCGAAGCTCATCGTGTCGGGGATTCTCATCGCGCCGTCGGCGGGGATGACGGCGTGGGAGGCGAGAGCTGCCGGTACGACGCCGTGGACCCGGTCGCCGATTGCGATGTCCCTCACCCCCGGCCCGACCGCGCGGACGACGCCGGCGCCGTCGTTGCCCAGTCCTCGGCTGAGCGGGCTGTCCTCCACGGCTTCGGGAGGCAGCAGGCCGTTGGCGCGCATCGCGTCGCGGTAGTTCAGCGCCACGGCCCGCATCTCGACTGCCACTTCGCCCGGTCCGGGCTGCGGGGTGCTCATCTGCCGCCAAACCAGGCGCCGGGCCAGCCCGGGGTCGCGGGCCTCCAGGATGAAGGGCGTGGTGGCGGGGGCGGTGGGGGCCTCGTCCGCCGGGTACTGGACCTGACGGGGCACGAAGCGCCCTCGGCGGGTGAGTACGATCTCGTCCTCTTTCCCCCTTTCTCCGCCGTGCTCCGTGGTGTTCGCCGGAGCGAGCAGTTCGGCGGCCAGTCGCCAGGCGTCGGCGGCAACGTCACCGGTGCGGTCGAAGGAGACGCGCCGCACGCACAGGTCGGGCCGCTCGTTGGACAGAGTACGGGCAGCGGCCCAGATGGCCGCGTCCTCGGGGTGTGCGGGGCGCTCGGGAGCGGGGAACAGGCCGGTGGGACGGGTGACCAGCCACACCTGCGGGCGGATGCCTGCCCGGAGCGCCTCACTGGCGGTGGCCAGGGCCCGTAGCACTGCGGCGCGACGGATGGTTCGAGTGCCGACCTGGGGCGGGCGGGTTTCGGCCAGCAGCAGGACGATCCGCACCTCACCATGGTCGGGCAGGGCGGCGGCCCAGGTGGCGGTGTCGGTGGGCGCGAGCATGACCGTGCACGGACCCAGCAGGGCCGACAGTGCCTGTGCGGTCGATGTCTCGGTGGCGGCTTCGGTGGCGATGAGCCAGGTGGTGTCGGCAGGCGGTGCCGGCAAGGCGGGCTCGTCCACCGGGCGGCGGTCGGCGGAGGTCAACAGCACCGATCGTTCCCGGGGGCCGATCTGCACGGTGCCGGTGAAGCCGTACCGCTCCAGTAGCGGCTTCCACCGGTCTGCGGGCAGCAGACGGGTGGCGGGCCGCAGCGTACGGTCGCTGCGCTCCCAGAAGGACTCCAAACCACCCCGCAGCAGTCCTTCCACCGGGGCGTTGTGCGGCTCGGTGGCCAGTAGGTGGCCGCCGGGGACCAGCAGGGCGCGCAGACGGCCCAGGGCAGCGGCCAGGTCGGTGACGGCGTGCAGGGCGTCACCGGCCACGATCAGGTCGAAGCAGGCTTCCGGCAGGCCTTGTGCGGCCGGGTCCGCATCCAGGTCCAGGGGGCGGTAGTCGACGAAGTCGAGCAACGCGAAGCGGTGTCGGGCTCGGGCGAAGGCTGCTTGGGAAGCGGCCGTACACGTGTAGCGGGTGCGGTCGGCCGGCAGCAGCGGCAGGACGGCGGCTGTCAGGGCCGTGGTGGTCGCGCCCACCTCCAGGACGCGCAGGGGGCGGTCGGAAGGCCAGCAGTGCACGATCCGGGCGAGCAGGGCCTGCACCGCGCGCTGGGTGAAGCGGTGGGCCGGGGCGGTCTCCTGGCGCTGTTCGGCGAAGCTCTCCCCGGCAAGCAGCAGGTCGCGCGGGTCGGTGGTGCCGCGCAGCATCTCGGGAAGGTGCCGCAGGTGCCGGTTGAGCAGGAGCGTGTCGGGGCCGAAGGCTGGATGGTCTTCCACCAGGCTCCGCAGCAGCGCGTCGGGGAGCAGCGCGGTGTCGGTCAGCTGCCACCGGTCCCCAGCGGCCCTGATCAGGCTGTGCCGGACCAGCAGGGGCAGCATCAGGCGCACCAGCCTTCGGTGTTTGGGCTGGAGGCCACCAGCCTCCAGGTCGGCGGTACGGAAGGGGGTGGCGGGGGCTGCGAGCAGGCTGCGCAACGCTGCGGCCCAGCAGTGGGCGACGGCTGCTTCGGCAGCGGCGGTGAACCGGTCGTGGCCGCAGCCGTCCAGGGCCGAGCGTGCGGCGGCGAGTGTGGCCTGTGCGGCGGCCGTCACCTCGGCGGGAGCGGGCAGTGGGGAGGGCGGGGGCGGGAGGGCGGGATGTGGAGCGGCGCGCAGGACGGTGCGCTGGACGGTCAGTGGGGGGCGGTCGGACAGGTGGGCGCGCCGGGTACGGCAGCCGTCGATCTCGGCGGTGACGGTGCCGTCGGTGTCCGCGTAGGTGATGTCCCAGCAGATCTCGTTCGTGCTGCGGCTGCGGCGGCGCAGGTACACCACGCCGCTGGGCGCGGGGGTGCGCCACACGCGTACGGAGCCGAACACGGACGGCAGGTAACCGGCTGCTTCACGGGGGGTCTGCTCGTCGGCCAGCGCGATGGTGGCCTGCAGTGGTGCGTCCAGGAGTACCGGGTGGACCGTGTGGTCGTCGGCGGGGTGCTGGAGCCGGTAGGTGGCCAGCAGCTCGCCCTCGCCCACATGCAGGGTGTGCAGGAGCTGGAAGGCCGGGCCGCATTCGAGGCCGAGGCGGTGGCATTGCTGGTAGTAGTCCGGACCGCTGACGGTGTGCGAGCAGCGCGCGCTGATCGCGGTGGTGTCCAGCGGGGCGGGGGCGCTTCCGAGCAGGGTGCGGAGCTGGGCGCGTACGACCGGCAGGCAGTCGCCGCCGTGCTCTTCGCGGGTGCTGATGGTCAGCGCGCCGTCGGCCGGGGTGACGGCGGTCTGCAGCGCGATGGGGCCGGGGTCGGGCCAGGGCAGGGCGAGGGCACGGGAGATTTCCAGATACCGGACTTCCACCGGGCGGTCCAGTGCGCTCTTGCCTGCGGCCAGGGCCATGTCCACGTAGGCGGCTGCGGGCATCAACACGCTCCCGCCGATGCGGTGGTCGCCCAGCCACGGCACCAGTTGGGGTTCGACCGCCCCGTGCCACAGCGGGTGAGGGGCGGGCAGTCGCTCGCCCAGCAGGGGGTGCTCCACCAGGCCGCTGCCACTGGTGCGCATGACCAGGTCCTGCGGGGTGCCGTGCCAGTGCCGCTCGTGCTGCCAGGGGTAGGCGGGTAGGTCCACGACACGGCCCGGACGGGGAAAGTGAGCCTGCTCGTTTCTCTCGGCGCACGCGGCGAGCAGGGACGCAACCGCGGTCGCCGCTTCCCGGGGACCGTCCCCGTTCCGGTGCAGGGTGGGAATGCAGGTGGCCTCCGTACGGCGCAAGTAGGGGCGCAGTACGGGGTGGGGTCCGATTTCTACCAGAATGTCGACGCCCTTGGCTGCCATATGGCCAAGGGCTTGGGCGAAGCGGACCGGTTCGCGCACGTTGCGCCACCAGTAGTCGGCGTCGAGTTTCTCACCGATCAGCGGGGCGCCGGTGACGGTGGAGACGAACGGCAACCGCCCCGCGGTGGGGCGCAGGCCGGCGAGCGCGGCGCGCAGGGGTTCCTGGACGATGTTCATGGCGCGGCTGTGAAAAGCGTAGTCCAGGTCCAGTTCGCGAAAGAAGACTCCTCGGGATTCCAGTTCGGCGCCCAGGGCGGTCAGCGCGTCCGCGGCCCCGGCCACGGTCACGTCCCGGTCGCTGTTGATCCCGGCGATCTCCAGCGCGCCCTTGTAGCGGAGCAGTGCTTGGCGGGCGTCCTGTTCGGGCAGTCCGACCGCTGCCATGCGGCCCTGGCCTGCGGTGACTTCCTGGGTGCGGCTGCGTTCGGCGATCACCAGCGCCGCCTGCTCCAGGGTCAGTGCACCGGCCGCGTGTGCGGCGGCGACCTCGCCGACGCTGTGCCCCAGCACCGTTCTGGGACGCAGCCCGTGAGAGGCCAATAACGCGGTCAGGCCCACCTGCACGGTGAACAGGGCCGGTTGGGCGGTTTCGGCACGCCGCCACCGCTCCGGGGCGGGCTGCTCGAGCTCCATGGCCACCGACCAGCCCAGGAGCGGGGTCAGCGCCGCGTCGGCGGCCTCGACCGCGCTGTGGAAGACCGGCTCGCTCGCGAGGAGGTCGGCGGCCATTCCGGGCCACTGGGAACCGTTGCCGGAGTAGACGAACGCCACCGCGCCCCGCTCGTTCTTGTGCGTGACTGCGCCGCGGGCGGGTTCGCCCGCGAACAACCGGTCCAGTTCCTCGGCCGCCTGCTGGGGATCGGTGGCCAGCACCGCGGCGCGGTGCGGGTGGGCGCTGCGGCGCACGGTGCTGGTGTAGGCCAGGTCGTAGTACTCGCGGGGGTCGGCTTCGCGCAGCCGGTTCGCCATGCGTCCGGCCAGTTGCTTCAGGGCCCGGGGAGACCGGGCGGAGACCACCACCGGCATCGCTCCGTCACCTTGTTCCGGTGCCGTCTTCGGCTGCGGCCGGCTGGGGGTGGGTGGCGGGATGACGATGGTGTGGGCGTTGGCCCCGCCGAAGCCGAATGAGTTCACCCCTACCGCGGCCGGGCCGCGGGAGGGCAGTTGGACCGGTTCGACGGTGGGTGCCAGGCCGAGCCCGTCGAAGTCGATGGCCGGATTGAGGGGCAGGGCGTGCAGGGACGCCGGTGCGATGCGGTGGCGCAGCACGAGGATGGCCTTGAGCAGGCCGGCCATGCCCGAGGCGGGCTCAAGGTGACCCAGGTTGGATTTCACCGAACCGATCGGCAGCGGGCTGCTGCGGCGCTGGCCCAGGGCCCGGCCGATGGCGTGGGCCTCGGCAGGGTCCCCCACCGGGGTGCCGGTGCCGTGGGCCTCAAAGTACACCAGCTCGTCGGGGCCGATTCCGGCCTCCTGGTAGATGGTGCGCAGCAGGGCCTCCTGTGCCTCGGAGCTGGGCAGCGTCATCCCGGTGGTGCGGCCGTCGGTGTTGCTGCCCGTGGCTGCGAGCACGGCGTGGACCCGGTCACCGTCGGCCACTGCGTCCGTCAGACGTTTGAGGACGAGGACCGCCCCGCCCTCGGCCCGCACGAAGCCGTCGGCGTCGGCGGAGAACGCCGCGCACCGCCCGCGCCGCGACAGCATCCCCGCGTAGGAGAATCCGGCGAAGGAGTACGCGTTGATGAGCACGTTGACACCGCCGGCCAGCGCGACGCGGCTGGTGCCCTCCTGCAGGGTGCGGCAGGCGCGGTCGAGGGCCACGAGCGCGGATGAGCAGGCTGTGTCGATCACCATGCTGGGCCCGCGCAGGTCGAAGGCGTAGGACAGCCGGTTCGCCCCGATGGACAAGGTGGAGCCGGGCATGGTGTAGGGGCTGGTGTGGTTCTCCATCGTCGCCAGGATGACGCCGTAGGAGGGATCGGACACACCCACGTACACGCATGTGTTCGACCCCGCCAGCTCCTCGGCCGGGATGGCCGCGTCGTCCAGCGCCTCGGCCGTCATTTCCAGCAGCAGTCGTTGCTGCGGATCCAGGTGTTTGGCCTCCTTGGGCGAGATCCCGAAGTAGGCGGCGTCAAAGGACGCCACGTCTGTCAGGAAGCCCCCCGCGGCGGTGTAGCTGCGCCCGGGACGCGGCCCATGGGGGTCGACGAACCGGTCCTTGAGGAAGCGGTCGGGCGGCATCTCGCCGACCAGGTCGCGCCCGCCCTGCAGCGCCGTCCACAGCCCGTCCAGGTCCGTGATTCCGCCCGGTAGCCGGCAACCGACGCCCACCACCGCTACCGACTGCTGGAACTGCCCCATGTCCACCACTCCCCCTCAGAGCACACCGGATTGCTCCATTCAGGCGAACCGAAGGGGAAATCCACAAGGTGACCTCCGGGTAGTTCACTCATTAGGATGATGATTCGGTCATACCGTGCGATGGTCGGTTGTCAGGTCGCTACGGTGGCTCGGTGCTTGAGACTCCGCGTGCTCGTCTGATAGCCACCGCCGTCCACCTCCCGCCCCGGTATCGGACCATGTCCGACATCAGGGACAGGATCGTCTCTTCCGGGGGGGCCTACGCACCGCCACCCGGGCTACTGGAGGACCTGACCGGCGTGCGCGGCGTCCATGTGCGCGAGGAGGGCACGTGTGCTTCCGACCTCGCTGTGGCAGCCTCACGCAAAGCCCTGGACCGTGCCGGCATCGGCATCGACGACGTGGATCTGCTGCTGTTCGCCGCAACCACCCAGGACATGCTCGAACCTTCCACCTCGCACATCGTGGCCGCCAAGATCGGGGCCGACTGTCCGGCATTCGACGTCAAGAACGCCTGCAACAGTGTCCTCAACGCCCTGGAGGTGGCCTGTTCGTTCATCGCCACCCGTCGCTACCGCACCGTGCTGATCGCCTGCGGAGAAGTGGGGTCCCTGGTCACCCGCTGGCGTGTCCCCGATCAGGAGGCCCTGATGCGGGCCATGCCCGGCTACACCGTTTCCGACGCCGGCGCCGCCATGGTGCTCACCACCGGTCCCGCCGGAGACAGCGATCCGGGGGTGCTGACTCTGCGGTTCGCCGCCGACTCCACCTCCTGGGACGCGTGCACGGTGGCCGGTGGCGGGGCCATGAACCCGCACTCCCTCGACGACGAGCTGTGCACGCTGCGCCTGAACGGTGACCTGTTGCGAACCACTGCGGTCGACAGCCTGCCGTTCATCCTGAAGGCGGCCGGAGGTGAGCTGGAAAGGGTCCGCACCAGCGCCTTCATCGCCTTCCATCAGATCGCGATGCCGCAGTACCACGAGATGCTCGACAAGCTCATGCTGCCTGCGGACCGGTGCATGCCCGCCGTGGCCGAGCACGGCAACTGCGCCGCCGCCTCCCTCCCCCTGCAACTGGTCAAGGCTCAGGCGGCTGACCGCATCGAGCCCGGGGACACCGTGGCGATGCTCGGCGTGGCCAGCGGCATGAGTTTCGGCCTTGCTCTGATCCGGTGGTGACTGCCATGAGCGAACCCACGCCCCCCGAGTCCTTCACTCAACGGTCCCGGCTTCTGGACCACCTGCTGCCCGGCTATCCCGGCACCGAGCACTGGCGGCGCGTCCCGGCCACCGGCCAGCACTACCTCGACCTCGGTGCCGGCGATCCGGTGTTGTTCCTGCACGGCAACCCCTCGTGGAGCTATGCCTGGCGCAAGGTGCTGCCCGTGCTGGCCCCGCAGGTCCGATGCCTGGCCCCGGACCTGCCCGGCCTCGGCATGTCCCCGGGCCCCGAGGTGCTGCCGCCCGACCCCGCGGCCCGCTACCAGATGCAGCTGGACCATCTGGAGGCGCTCCACCGTCATCTCGTCCACGAGGAGCAGGTTCCCGCCCGTGGCTGGACCCTCGTGGTGCACGACTGGGGCGGCCCGCTCGGTATTGCCTGGGCCCTGCGCAACCCGGGCGTCGTAGCGCGGCTGGTCATCCTCAACACCATCGCCTTCCCCTGGCCCCAGGGCTACCGGCTGCCGTTCTACCTGCGCTGGATCAGGGACTACCGGCCCGTGGCTGCCACCGTCCAGGCCACCAACATCTTCGCCCGGGCCGTGGTGCGTGCCGGAGTCACAACCCCGCTCAGCGCCGCGGAGCGGCGCGCCCATCTGTGGCCCTCCGCCCATCGGAACGGCCGTCGCGCGGTCACGGAGTTCGTCCGCGCCATTCCCCGGCACGCAACCGACGAGGCGTGGCAGCTGCTCGAGCCCTCGCAGGACGCCCCCGACCCGAGGAACCTGCCAATGTTCATCGGGTGGGGTATGCGTGATCCGGTCTTCACCCCACTCGTGCTGTCCGAGTGGGACCGTCGATACCCCCACGCCCGCATTCGGCGTTACCCGGGCTCCGGCCATTTCGTGATGGAGGACGCCGCCCCCGAGCTCGCCGTCCACATCCGGGACTTCCTGCGAGGCTCACGATGACCTCCCTCAATATCTCCGCCCGGCTGGTCCAGCAGCCCACCGCGACCGTCCTCATCCCCTGCAGCGGCTCTTCCGCACAGGCCGTCAGCGCCGCCCAGCTGCTGGACGGCTGTCGCCGCACTGCAGAGGCTCTGCACGACGCCGGCGTGCGCCGCGGTCACAAGGCCGTGGTCATGACCCGTGATCCCTACGAGTTCGTCGCCGCCGTGTACGCCCTGCATACCCTGGGAGCCGTCCCCGTCCTCAGCGAGCCGCGCGCCGACGTGCGGCGCTGCTTGGACGAGGTCGCCCCCGAGGTGTTCATCGGCGAGCCCTTGGCCCACCTGGGGCGCCGCATTCTGGGCTGGGGTCGCGGCCACGTCCGCGTCCCCCTGGTCACCGGCCGTGCCTTCCCCGGCCGAGGCCTCCTCCTCGGACGGGGCCTGGCCCTGCCGGTTCCGGACGGAAGCGGCCCGCCCCCGGACATCAAGGAGCCCGCGCCCGGTGACCTAGCGATGATCGCCTTTACCTCCGGCTCCACCGGGCGGCCCAAGGGTGTGGAGTACCGCTACTCCACCCTGGCCGGGCAACTCACCGCCCTGGCCACCGTCCTGAAACCCCAGCCGGGCGACATCCTGCTGTCCGGATTCCTGCCTATCACCCTTATCGGCCCTCTCCTCGGCCTGACCACCATCGCCCCGGCCATCAACCACCTCGCCCCGGCCCGCACACCACCCGAGCACCTTGTCACACCCGTACAACAACACCAGGCCACCGCGATCCTCGCCTCACCCGCCGTTCTGGCAGTCATCACCCGCCACTGTGCCCGCCACCGCCTGACTCTGCCCTCCGTCAACCGCGTCCTGTCCTTCGGCGCACCCCTGCGCCCCGGTCTCGCCGACGCCCTGGCCGACGTGCTGCAGCCCAACGCCGAGATTCTCAGCGTCTACGGCGCCACCGAATGCCTGCCCGTCTCCGTCATCAGCGCACGTGACCTGCGGGCCCTTCCGCCCGCCGGCCACGCCGGCACCTGCCTGGGCCGTCCCCTGGCCGGGCTCAGGGCACGCATCCTGGACGCCGACCCCACCGGACTGGGTGAGATCGCCGTCGCCGGCCCCGTCGTCAGCCCTGCCTACCATGCCCGCCCGGACAGCAACGCAGCTGCCAAGTCCTTCGCGGACTGCGGACTACTGCACCGCACGGGCGACCTCGGCCGCCTCGACGGCCAAGGCCGCCTGTGGTATCTCGGCCGCAAGGCCGACCTCGTGACCGGCGACGGCTTCAGCCTGACCACGGAGGACGTCGAAAAGGCTGCCGACGCCGCCCCCGGCGTCCGGCGCACCGCACTGGTCGGCATCGGCCCTGCCGGACGGCAGCAGCCTGTGCTCTGCGTCGAAACCCGGTCCCACACCGGACCTGACATCACCGTGGCGTCCGCGCGCGCCGCCCTTGACCACCACCCTCAAGGCCATCGCGTGCAGCACATAGTGGTGCATCCCCGGTTTCCCACCGACCACCGTCACAACTCGAAAATCGACCGCATCCGGCTCTCGGCATGGGCCGCCAGGCGTCTACGGAGGATCGAACGGTGAAGGTCCTGGTCACCGGAGGCAGCGGATTCCTCGGCCGCGAGATCTGCCGCCAACTCGTCGCCCGCGCCATCACCACCTGTTCTCTCAGCCGCCGCCCCAGCCCTGCCCTGGCCCGGCTCGGGGTCCACCAGTACCGGGGCGACATCGCCGACCCTACCGCCGTCTCCCGCGCCGTCACCGGCTGCGACGCCGTGGTGCACAGCGCAGCCCTGGCCGGCGTCAGCGGCCCTCTACGCCCCTACCGGATCACCAACGTCGACGGCACCCGCAACGTCATCGCTCAGTGCCGCGCCCACAAAGTGCGCACCCTGATCCACACCTCGACCGCCAGCGTCGTCTTCCGCCCCGGCGGCCTGGAGGGTGTTGACGAGCATCTGCCGTATCCCGACCGCCATCTGGCCGCCTACCCCTGGACCAAAGCCCAGGCTGAAGCCCTCGTCCTGGCCGCCAACAGCCCTGCGCTGGCCACTGTCTCCCTGCGCCCGCACATCATCTGGGGTCCCGGTGATCCGCACTTCGTGCCTGCTCTGGTCCGGGCCACCCGCGGAGGCCGCCTCCTGATGCCCGGTGACGGCACCAACCTCATCGACACCACCCATCTCCGTACCGCCGCCCACGCCCACCTCCTTGCCCTTGATCGTCTTCATCGGTGCCCATCCATAGGCGGGCGCGTCTACTTCATCGCGCAGGACGACCCCCGCCCTCTTCGTGAGATCACTTCCCATTTCCTCCGAGCCGCCCGCGTACGCGCTCGCTGGCACACCCTGCCGCCCCGCCTCTCCTACGCCACGGCGGCCGCCAGCGAGGTCGCCCTCAGCCTGGCCCGGGCCGCCCGCACCCATGCCCTCAGCCGCTTCCTGGTCGCTGAGCTCCTGCACCCGCACTGGTTCTGTCTCGAGGCCGCCCGCCGCGACCTGACGTTCGAACCGCCGATCAGCTTCGATGCCGGGGTGAGAGAGCTGACGCGGACAGCGGACTGAACTGGTCCGTTGAGTGAACGGCTTCCTCTCTGTGCTCGGGACAGAGAGGGGGCAGCATCGCTGACCTCGTGCAAGCATCGAAAAGCAGGCGAGAACGGCCCTTACGGTTCTGTTCCGGAGAGTGTGCCCGCAACCTCGCGACAGCACACCGGACGCCGCACCGCCGGAGGCGGTCATGTACCCGTGCGCGCTGCCTTGGCAGCGGCTCACATCGCGGGCATCAGGGGTCTGCCGGTCACCGATGATGCTTGCGTCAACTTGACCCGGCCCTGAAGGACCGGGCTTGGGGGTAGCGTCGCCCAACTGGCTGCTGGGTGGGCTCT
>NZ_JAQKPV010000002.1 GCF_028200735.1 Streptomyces sp. ACA25 | reverse complement strand
CACGGGCTCTCCGCCGCAGCCGTTCCCCCACCACGGGCACGGTGCGTGGCCTCAGAGGGACGCCGATGCCACGGAGGTGATCCCGCCGGTGGTGGACGGCCCGCCGGGCCCGTACGGCACCCGGGAGACGTCCCTGGAGGCCACTGCGGCCATGCCGGTGGTGCCGGGGTTCGACAACCTGTACGACCGGCAGCCGGCTCCGGTGGCGGGCCCGCCCGGTCAGGGGCGGCCGTCCGGGGGGCGTGCCGCCGCGCGCCGGGCAGCTGCTCAGCGGCAGCGTCGCCGGCCGTCGCCCGTGGTGATCGGGGTGCTCGTGGTCACGGCCTGCGCGGTGGTCGGACTGGCCGCCGGGGCCGCCCTCAGCGGAGGTGATGGCGCCGCGGCGGAGGAGACCGAGGAGGGGACCACCGAGGAGATCGAGGGGCGCTCCCTGGACGGTGCGGGCCCCGGAAACGGCGAGACGGGGGCCGGTACGGACGAGAACGACGGCGAGGCCGCCGTCCGGGAACAGGCCGAACAGCTGTCGGAGCTGCTGGCGGACAGCAGTGGCAGCCGGGAGACGGTGATCCGCGCGGTGGGCGACGTCCAGGAATGCCGGAACCTCGACCAGGCCATCGAGGATCTGCGGGAGGCCGCCGGACAGCGCGAAGGGCTGGTCACCCGCCTCAACGCGCTCGATGTGGGGGCGCTGCCCGGCCACGCGGAGCTGGCCGAGGCCCTGACCGAGGCCTGGGAAGCGTCGGCGGAGGCCGACGAGCACTTTGCCGTGTGGGGTGAGGAGGCCCGGGACCGGAAGAAGGTCTGCCGCCGCGGCACTGCCCGGGCCACGGACAGCACGGGCCGGGCCTACCTGGCCAGCGGTGAGGCGACGGCGGCCAAGGAGCGGGCCGCCGCGCTGTGGAATCCGGTCGCACGTGAGCACGGGCTGCCGGAACGGCAGCCGGTCGAGCTGTGACCCCGGAGGAGAGCGCCCGGACGGTTCCGCTCCGGGGCACCGGCGGACAACCGGGAGATACCGGCGCAAACATCCGGGGCGTGGCACCGGCCGCCGGCGGGGAACGTACGATCGCTTCCGTGCAAGCTCCGGACAGCTCTTCCCGTCGCGGCCGTCGGTCCACCACCATGGGCGGCATGCCGCACAACGACATGCCCTGGTGGCGATGGCGCGCCCAGGTGCGCTCGGCCCTGCACATGCTCTCCGACCCGGTGTTCCAGCGGGACTGCTGGGCCGCCGGGGTGCCCGGCTACGGCGACATCACCGACGCCGTCTACCGCCTGGTAGAGGACACCTGGCTCGACAACTGGTCCGCCGAGAAGTACCTCGGCACCATCTTCCGGGACGCCCGGGAGGCCGCGCTGATCGACGCCGCGGTGCTGCGGATGCTGCGGATCATGCATCAGGTAGGTGCCGACGCGCCCGTCAGCGCCTACCTCCGGCACGAGGCCTGGCCGGAAGCGGTGCAGGCCGCCCGGGACGCGCACGTGCAGCTCGCGGTCAACGACGGTGAGGACCCCGATGTCCCCCCGCGTTCCCTGGACGAGCTGGCGGTGCTGCTGCGCTCCGTCTGAGCGGCGGCGCCCGGGCGGGAACCCGCTGACCGGCAGCCGGACGGGCAGCCGTCCGGACCCGCGGATGTGCCACGCTATGGCGTCATGGGTAACGCACCGTCCGACTCGTTCATCCTCACCCTCTCCTGCCCGGACCGGCTGGGCATCGTGCACGCCGTCTCCAGCTACCTGGTCACGACGGGCTGCAACATCGAGGAGAGCAAGCAGTTCAGCGACCACGACACCGGGCTGTTCTTCATGCGGGTGCGGTTCACCTCGAGAACCCCGGCCGACGTCAAACGGCTGCGGGACGGCTTCGCGGCGGTCGGCGACTCCTTCCGGATGGACTGGCAGCTGCACCCGGCGGACGAGCGGATGCGCATCGTCCTGCTGGTCAGCAAGTTCGGTCACTGCCTCAACGACCTGCTGTTCCGGGCCCGGAGCGGCGCGCTGCCGGTCGACATCGCCGCCGTGGTCTCCAACCACACCGACTTCGCCGAGCTCGCCGCCTCCTTCGGGATCCCCTTCCACCACGTACCGGTGACGCCGGACACCAAGGCGGCGGCCGAGGCCGAGCTGCTGCGGATCGTCCGGCAGGAGAGCGTCGAGCTGGTGGTCCTGGCCCGCTACATGCAGGTGATCTCCGACGACCTGTGCAAGCAGCTGTCCGGGCAGATCATCAACATCCACCACTCGTTCCTGCCGAGCTTCAAGGGTGCCAAGCCCTACCACCAGGCGCACGCCCGTGGCGTGAAGCTGATCGGTGCCACCGCGCACTACGTCACGGCCGAGCTCGACGAAGGGCCGATCATTGAGCAGGAGATCGAGCGGGTCGGTCACGAGCTCTCCCCGCAGCAGCTGGTCGCCGTCGGCCGGGACGTCGAATGCCAGGCACTGGCCCGCGCGGTGAAGTGGCACAGCGAGCGCCGGGTGCTGCTGAACGGGCACCGCACCGTGGTCTTCTCCTGACGGCAGCCGGCCTGCCCGCTGACGGAGCGGGCAGCCGGCGGCACCCCGGGCCCGGCTACAGGCGGGACAGGGCGGCGGTCGCCCGCAGGACGTCCCGGACGACCCGGTGATCACCCTCCTGGCCGGCCGCGGCGTCCTCCGGGGATATCCGGCCGGCGGCGAGCCGGCAGAAATCGGTGTCCTCCAGCGCCACGCGGGCCACCGCGTTCCGGGCCGCGGTGCGGGTGACGGCCGCGGCCGGGGAGTCCAGCGGGATGTACCAGTCGCCGCCGCCCCGGCCCTCCACCTCCACATGCACGGTGCGGCCGCAGTCCCCGGCGGGGATCAGCCGCCCCGGGGAATCCGCCCGGCCGGCCCGGCGCTGCTCGGCCAGCGCACCGGACAGCCGTCGCGCGGTGAGGTCGACGAACAGCCGCAGATGGCGGCCGGCCGGCGGTTCGTAGGGGTAGTCCACCGCCTCCGCGATGTCGCCGGCATGCACCCAGCAGGCGAGCGCCCGGCCGACGAACGCGTCGGACAACGGGCAGGGCTGCCCGTCGTACGGCACCGTGAGCCGGGTCCGGCCACCGGCCTCGGCAGCCGCCCGCACCAGGCTCCAGGACTGGGCCCGCCAGATCCGCCGGGACTCCCGCGGCCCGCCGTCCGTGCCGGCCCCGCTGCTCCGGGCAATGTCCGGCCGGGCGGCGGCCCAGCGGGCCTCGGTGCGGGCCACCGCCGCACGCGGCGCGCCGGCCCCGAGCGGATCCGGCAGCTCCAGCGCCCGGGCCGGCAGGCCGTCCACCGCGAGCAGGTGGTCCAGCACCCCCTCGACGGTGGTCCACCGCTCCGTCGCGGTGTCCGCGATGTACCAGCGCAACCGCACCGGTGCCCGCCACTCCGCCTCCGCCATGTCGTCCAGCAACGCGTCCAGGCGGGCGGTCTCCGCGTCGTAGGGCTCGGCCCAGAAGGGCACCGGCACCCGGGCGGACCGGCGTGACAGGCAGCTCCGCAGCACCCGTGACCGCAGCCCCGGGGCGATGTCGAGGCTGCGGCGCGGCTCCAGCAGATCGGCGGCCTCCCGCAGCCGGCGGCCTTCCGCCGCGCACGGCGGGCAGCCGGCCAGGTGCCGGTCAACGGCGCCCGCCTCCTCCCTGGTGCACGCGGCCAGCGCCCAGGCACCCAGCAGTGCCCGCAGCTCCGGTGGGCATGGTGCGTCCCCGGCGGGCGGCCCTTCGCCGCTCCCCTGCTCGGGGGCGACCCCGTGCGCTGTCACGGCTCGCCCTCCGCTGCGGGGCCGGCCGGGTAGTCCCCTGCGGTCGAGAGCAGCTGCAGACCGAGCCGCAGCCGCGACCTGGCCTCCGCCGCGGTGATGCCGAGCTCCTCGGCCACCTGGTGGCAGTCCCGCTGCTGGAACCGGGCCAGCTCCAGAGCGTCGCGGAGCGGTGCGGGCATCGAGGTCACGATGTAGTCGGCCCGGGCGGCGGTGGAGGCGGCGCGCAACTGCCGGGCCAGCCGCTCCGGTGCACCCCTCGCCCCGTCCCTCCCGCGCAGACACTCCAGCGCCCTCCGGTGGGCCTCGGTGGCCACCCACGACCGCAGCGGCCCCTCGGCCGGGTCGTAGCGTTCCGGGGACTCCCACAGGGAGCAGAAGAGCTCCTGGACGGTGTGCTCGGTGAGGGTCTCGTCCTCCAGAATCCGCTGCGCGATGCTGTGGGCGAGGGTGCTGAACCGGTCGTAGAGCTCGGCGAGCGCCGCGGCCTCGCCGGCCCGCAGCCGCTCCCGCAGGGTGCGGTCCCAGTGGCGCGGCGTCTCGTGCGCCATGGCGGCTCTCGCCTTTTCCGTGCTCCCCGGCATGAGCCAAATGTAGTGCGCCGCGGGGTCCCGGAGGGGCGTTCCCGGGGTGCTTCCCGGCCTTCGCGCAGCTCCCGGTCCGCGTGCCACAGGGTGCACGGGACGGCCGGGGCAGGCGTGCCGGGCCGGAAAGTGGGCAGGCCGGGAGGAGGGCCGGAAGGAGGGCCCGGCATAGAGTGGAGTCGGTGGGCCGTGCCGGTCCGGTATGACCGAGAGGGTAAGGGGCTGCGCTTACGTGTCGTTGAAAGTTCTGGCGGAGCACCGGGGTGAATGGGCGGTGCTGCGGGTCAGCGGAGAGCTCGACCTGGTCACCTCGCCATCGGTGCGCCAGCGCGTCCACGCCGCGGTGGCCGACGGGGACCGGAACCTGGTCCTCGACCTTTCGGACGTGATGTTCTGCGACTCCAGCGGGGTCGGGGTGCTGATCGCGGCGCGGCGGCTGATGCGCTCCTGCGCCGGGCAGCTGCGTCTCATCCTCCCCGCGCAGGGAGCCGAGGACGGCTCGCACGTCAACCGGGTGCTGGCCGCGCTCGGGGTGCGCCGGCTCTTCGACTGCTTCCCCGACGTGGAGGCCGCGGTGGACACCGCGGCCCAGCCGCTGCCTGCTTGACCGCCGTCCGGCCCGCCCGGGATGCCGGGTGTTCGACTGAGCGTGCCGGCTCTCGTACAGCGGCAGCACGCGTACTCCTTTGCGCCGGAATATGCCTGAAGTGCTTGTTGCCCGGCTTCCGGGTCGTCCATGCTGGCCGCACCGCGGGACAGCGGTGTCGTACCCGGGCGAGCCCTGGTGAGAGGCGAAGTTTCCGCCGGTTCGGATGGTGTGAACGGTGCAGTTGCTGCACACACAGTTGGAGGTCGGGCCGGAGCCCATCGAGGTCGGCAGGGCCCGGAAGTGGGTGAGGGCGCAGCTCGACGCGGTGTTTCCCGTGCCGGACGGACGCCGGGCCGAGACCCTGGTGCTGCTCGTCTCCGAGCTGGTGACCAACGCGGTGGTGCACACCGGGCGCCCGGCCGTGCTGCGCCTGGGGCTGGGGCTGCCCGAGCCGGGAGCCGCCGGGACGATGCGGCTGGAGGTGGTCGACGGCAGCAGCCGGCCGCCGCAACGACGCTCCGCGGGCGGTGACGACACGGGCGGACGCGGGCTCGAGCTCGTGGAGCTGCTCGCCGACCGCTGGGGCTGGCACCGGGAAGGGTCCGGCAAACGGGTGTGGTGCGAGATCGACTGGCCGGCGGGCGGTGGCCGGCGGAGCCGGCATCCGTCCCCGGCCGTTTTCTGATCACCGGAGCCCGCGGGAGTCCCCGCCCGCCCGGCGGCGCGGTGTCACGCGACCGGGAGGTCCTTGCCGGGCTGCGCGCCGCCGTCGGCCTCCCCGGACGCCGTGGTGGCGGGGCCGTGGCCGGCCGTCCGGCGGATCTCCTCGGCGATCCTCGCGGCGTCCCGGCCGAGTTCGCGCAGCATCCCGCTGAGGGGGTTGGTGTAGCCGGTGAAGTGCAGCGCGGGGGCGGCCGGATGGGTGTCCCCGCCGTGCACCAGCGGCAGACCCCGGCCGTCCAGCACTCCCAGGTGCCCGACCAGCGGCTCCAGTCCGCGCCGGTAGCCCGTGGCGGCGATCACCACCTCGGGGCTGAGGGTCTCCCCACCGGCGAGGAGTACCTTGTCGCCGTCGAAGGCCTCCACCGCGTGCACCGGTTCGACGAGCCCGCGCCGCACGGCCCGTACCAGGCCGGTGTCCTGCACCGGGATGGCGCCCTCCCGTGCCCGCGAGTAGAGGCCGGTGTCCGGCCGGGGAAGCCCGCGGTCCGTCAGGTCGGGGAGCAGGCGGGCCAGTGGGCGGGCTGCCCGGTCCACCACCCGGACGGGCAGCCGTCGGCAGAGAATCCCGGTGGCCTGCGCGGGCCAGCCGAGCGTGGAGCGGCGCACGATGTGCGGCGGTGTGCGGACCGCCAGCCGCACCCGGCCCGCGCCCTCGGCGGCCAGCTCGGCGGCGATCTCGGCACCGGTGTTGCCGGCGCCGACGACGAGCACGTCCTTCCCGGCGAAAGGGCCGGCGTTGCGGTAGTCCCGGGCGTGCAGCAGCTCGCCGGTCCAGGTCTCCCGGCCGGGCCAGTCCGGCAGGTGCGGGGTGTGGCTGTAGCCGGTGGCCACCACCACGGCCGAGGCCCGCAGCTCCCGGCCTCCGTTCGCCCGCAGCAGCCAGCGGCCCGTCCCCCCGGCAGCTTCGATGCGGGACACCTCCACTCCGGTGGCCAGCTCGATCCGGTAGTACCTGGCGTAGCTCCGCAGGTAGTGGACGTAGTCGTCCCGGCTCACCCAGCGGCCCGCGGAGCGGGGGATGGGCAGCCCGGGCAGTGCCGACCATCGGCGGGTGGTGTGCAGGCGGAGCCGGTCGTAGCGGTCGCGCCAGGCGGCGCCGGCCCCGCTGCCCTTCTCCACGACGATCGTGCGGACACCCCGCTCGGTCAGGGCGGCCGCGGTGGCGAGCCCACCGGGCCCTGCTCCGATGACGTGGACGGGGGCGGGCGTGTCGGAAATGGGCATGCTCATGAGCATACGCATGGGCCCGCTCCCCGGTGGGGGAGCGGGCCCATGCGGAGCTGCGGCGACGATCGCACCGTTCGGTCCGGGTGCGGTGAGGGGCCCAGGAAGCCGGCTGTACCGGGGCCGGGCTGCGGGCCCCGGCGCCGGGGCGCCGGCCGGGCGAGGTCAGCGGAACGGACAGGTGGGGCACCGGGCGGGCCGCACTCCGGTGACAGGAGCCGGGTGGCGGCCGCCCGGCCCGTCACTTCGCGGGCTTCCTGCCGGTGACGCCGAGGTGGACGAACAGCGCCAGGGTGGTCTTGAGGTCGGTTTGCTTGGCGCCGAGCATCTGCAGGGTCTTGGGCTGCGCGGCCACCCCGGAGAGCATGGCGGTCACGGTGCCGGCCACCGCCGCCGGGCTGGTGTCCTTGTCCACCCGCCCCCGGTTCCGCAGGTCGTCCACCGACTCCGTCAGCGGTTTGGCCACGGCGCCCTGGATTTTCGACCGCAGTTTGACGAACCGCCGGTCCCCCTCCGCCGCGCCGAGGTCGATGACCCGCAGGATCGCGTCGTGCTTGCGCCAGAAGCTGAGGAAGCCGTCGACGAGCTCCTCCGCGGTCTGCCGCCCTGCCCGCCCGGCCCAGGAGCGTCCGGCGACCAGCTCGGAGAGCTCGGCGCTCTCCGTGACGGCATCCTCCGCGATCTCCAGAACAGCGGCTTCCACGTCGGGGAAGTACTGGTAGAAGGTCGCCGGTGAGGTGCCCGCCTTGCGGGCGATGTCGATGACCTTGACCTCGCGGTAGGGGGACGAGCCGAGCATTTTCCCTAGGCAGTCGAGCAGCTTCTGCCGCGTTGCCTGACCTCGACGGCCGGCCACCCGGCCGTCGACAGTCGTCACATGTCCTGTCATGCCGTCAGCTTATCGACCGATGATCACCGCGCGATTTGTCCGCATCCGAACGGGGGTGACCCCCGCTCCGACGGCCCCGGGACACGTCCGTAAGGCGGTGGCACCCGGCGTCGGCGAGGTGAACACCCGGCGCCCGCCGCCGTCCGGGTGAGGATGCCCGCGCGGGCGCGCGTCTGCTGCGACACGCCGCTTCCGGTGCCCCTGGATTCGCAACTGTCGCCCCTGCCAGGAAGAATCGGCCCTCGAGGACCGCAGGGGCCCGTCGGCAATGAGATGCTGCACGGGGGTGGCATGCGGAGCACCCTGACGGGGAGGTGGCAGAACACGTGGTGGAGCAGCTGACGCAGCACGATCCGCGACGGATCGGGCCGTTCGAGGTGCTCGGCCGGCTCGGCTCCGGAGGCATGGGGCTGGTCTACCTGGCCCGTTCGGCCTCCGGCCGCCGCGTGGCGATCAAGACCGTGCGCACCGAGCTGGCCGAGGATCAGCTGTTCCGGGTCCGGTTCACCCGTGAGGTGGAGGCCGCGCGGGCGGTCAGCGGCTTCTACACCGCCGCGGTCGTCGACGCCGACCCGCGCGCCGCCGTGCCGTGGCTCGCGACCGCCTATGTGCCCGCCCCCTCCCTGGAGGAGATCGTCAGCGAGTGCGGCCCGGTGCCGCCGCAGGCCGTGCGCTGGCTGGCGGCCGGCATCGCGGAAGCCCTGCAGTCCATTCACGGTGCCGGTCTGGTGCACCGCGACCTGAAGCCGTCGAACGTGCTGGTGGTCGAGGACGGCCCGCGCGTCATCGACTTCGGTATCGCCTCCGGGGTGTCCAACACCCGGCTCACCATGACCAACGTCGCCGTGGGAACCCCGGCCTACATGTCGCCCGAGCAGGCCAGGGACTCCCGCGGGGTCACCGGGGCCAGCGACATCTTCTCGCTCGCCTCCACGCTGGTCTACGCCGCCACCGGGCACGCGCCCTTCCACGGGGCGAATCCGGTGGAGACCGTTTTCATGCTGCTGCGCGACGGCCCGGACCTGGAGGGCCTGCCTGACGAGCTGCGTTCGCTCATCGACGCCTGCATGCGGCCGTCACCGGAGGACCGGCCGTCACCGGCCGATCTGCAGGCCCTGCTCGCTCCGCACCTGTTCGCCTCGGGGGACGACAGCGGGACGGCCTCCGCCTGGCTGCCGCCAGGGGCCGTCGCCCTGATCGAGCGCCGCCGGGGAGGCCGGTCGAGGTATCCCGCCCCGCCCGCCCCGGATTCCGCGTCCCCGCCGCCTCCCCCGCCCGCCTCGCCGGTGCAGCACCCGGAGCGCGCGGCGCTGACCGGTGTCCGTTCCGCGCCGGGTGCGCCGCTGACCGCGCCTCCGCCGGACGATCGGGACGGCACGGTGCGGCTGATCGGTGCCGGGGAGCCGGCCGGTCCCGTCCTGTCCCGCGGCGAGTCGCCGGACCCTCCCGCGACGCCGAGCTGGTCGCGCCCGCCCGGCGGTGCCGTCGTCCCGTGCGTGGCGACGCCCGCCGCTCCGTCCCGCTGGCGGCCGTGGCGGTTCCGGATGGCGAACGACCTGTGGGGCACCCCGGTGGTCCGTGACGGTCTGCTGTACGTCACCTCGTTCGAAGTACACGTCCTCGACGTGGTCAGCGGGCGGCGGCAGTTCAAGACGCGGGAGGTTGCCTGGTCGATGGCGGTGAGCGGTGGGCGGGTGCTCGCCTCCGACGGCCCGAGCCTCTACGCGCTGGACTCCACCGACGGATCGGACCGCTGGCGGCTGGCCACCGACTCCTGGATCTACTCGCTGCGGGCGGAGCGCGGCACCGTCGTCACCGGAAGCCGGGGAGGCGGGGTGCAGGCGTGGGAGGCAGGCAACGGCGAGCAGCTGTGGGAGCTGTCCGGCGCCCAGACCGACTTCGAGGCGCCCGACACCGGCCCCGTCATCCACGACGGCACCGTCTACACCTGGGGGGACGGCGAGCTGTACGCCCTGGAGGCGCGCACCGGTGCCGAGCAGTGGCGCCATACGGTGGGTGACGCCGCGACGACCGGCGGGGTGCCCGTGCGCGTGCTGCCCGCGCAGAACGGCGTGGTGTACGTGAGTGCCGGTTCCCGGGTGCTCGCCCTGGACCTGCGCACCGGCGCGGAGCGCTGGCGCTTCGACGCCCCGGCGGCCGTGCTCTGCCCGCCGACCTACGCCGTGGGGCGCGCAGGCGGCCCCGCGGGCCTCTTCTTCGCCGACTATCTCGGCACCGTCTACGCCCTCGACCCGGGCACCGGGGACCACCGGTGGCGGATCGCCACCGAGGCCCGGCAGTCCGCCGAGCCGGTCGTGGTGGCCGACGGTCTGGTGCATCTGGGGAGCGGCAGCGCCATGTACACGCTGGACGCGGTCAGCGGCACCCCGCGGTGGCGGTTCGGTGCGCAGGACACCATCGTGGGCTCCCCGGTCGTCACCGGAGGCCGGGTGCACTTCGGCTCCGAGGACCACTGCCTCTACACGGTGGGCGCCGTCGGCGGCCGGCTCAGCTGGAAGCTGGAGACAGGCGGAGCGATCACCGGAACCCCGGCTGCCGCCGACGGCATGATCTTCGCCAGCAGCAAGGACCGCTGCGTCTACGCACTCGACGCCGCCCGGGGCACCCGCCAGTAGCGGCGCGCCACCGGGCGAACCGGCCCGGCCGTCCCGTCGCCGTCGACCACCGGGCCGGCTGCGCCGAGGGCGCGGGCAGGCTCAGCGGCCTAAGTGCCGGCTCAGCCGTCTTCCCGGACGACCAGGTCACGGAACCAGGCGATCGGCGGAAGGTTCAGGTCCGCGAGACGGACCCGGTGGCCGTCCTGCCGGGCGTCCGTCTGGGCGAGCACCAGGTCGGTGTGCAGCGCCGCCACCTGCTCCTGGCTCAGCTGCCCCTTGTCGGAGTACCAGTAGGCGACCCCCGTGCACATCGCGAGCAGCGCGAGCCGGGTGACCCGGACATCGGGCACCGACATGGTGTCCGAGGCCGCCCCCTCCACGAGCTGGCGGCCCCACATCTCCTCGTACTCGTCCCGGAGCGACACCACCGACTCCCGGTTCTCCGGACCGAGAGAGCGCAATTCCCGGTCCACGACGACGGTTTCGGTCCGGCGCAGGCCGTGCGCGAGCACATGCATGAGGGTCAGCGCGGCCAGCCTCTCGACCGGCGTGTGGACCTGGGCGAGGACGGTGCGGGCGTCGGCGTTCAGCCGCTCCAGCGACTCCCGCATGAGCCGGACCAGCAGATCTTCCTTGCGGTCCATGTAGTGGTAGATGGTGGCCAGGGAGACCCCCGCCCCGGCGGCGAGATCCCGGATGCCGGTCGCCTGGAAGCCGCGGGTGGCGAACAGCTCCAGGGCGCTGGACCGAAGACGCGCGTACGAGGACATGAGCCCACCCTAAGTCAGTATGCCGAGGTCATGAACGGCGCGGCCGCCCACCACGGTCGCCAGGACGGTGAGGTGCGGAAGGTCGTCGAGGGGTACCCGCGTGGGGTCCCGTTCGAGCACGGTGAAGTCCGCCAGATATCCCTCGCCGAGCATCCCCCGGGACCGTTCCGCGTGCGCGGCGCGGGCCGATCCGTAGGTGTAGCCGCGCAGGGCCGTCTCCACATCGACGCGTTCCTCCGGGGCCAGCACCCGGCCGCCGAGGGTGCGCCGGGTCACCAGGGTGTGCACGTTCGCCAGCGGGGCGCCGGTGACCACCGGACGGTCGGAGCTGCCGGGGACCTCCACACCGCGGTCGGTGAAGCTGCGCACCCGGTAGCACCAGCCGGTGCGCTCCGGCCCGAGGGCGTCGGCCATGCCGTCCCCGGCCTCCCGCACCAGCGAACCCTGCGGCACCGGGATCACCCCGAGCCGGACGATGCGCTCGACCTGCTCCGGAGAGGTGACCGCGCAGTGCTCGATCCGGTGCCGCGGGTCGGACCGGGGGTGCCGCCGCTGCGCTTCGGCGTATGCGGCCAGCACCACGTCCACGGCCCGGTCGCCGATGGCGTGCGTGGCCACCTGCCAGCCTGCCCGGTGCGCGGCGATGATCGTCTCGGTGAGCCGGTCCTCGTCGTCCTGCAGGAAGCCGCGGTTGCCGGGGTCGTCGGCGAAGTCGCAGCACATCGCGGACGTGCGGCCGAGGAGGGAGCCGTCGGAGAACACCTTGACCGCGCCGAGCCGGAGCCGGTCGTCGCCGAAGCCGGTGCGGATGCCCAGGTCGATGCCGGACCGGTACGGATCGTCACGGTGCGCGTCGAGCGGGTGCAGCACATCGGAGGCCACCATGAGGGTGACCCGCTGGAGCAGCAGGTCCTCGTCCCCGGCCTGCTGGTACGCGGCGACTTCGACGCCGCTGTGCCCGATCCAGCCGCCGCCGATGCCTGCCTCCTGCACCGAGGTGATCCCCTCGGCGGCGTAGTCCCGGGCGGCGGCACCGAGAGCGCGGACCAGTTGGCCGGCAGCGAACGGGAAGAGCAGGCCGCGCACCAGCTCCTGGGCGCGTTCCTGGAGCAGACCGGTGGGTGCGCCGGAGGCGTCGCGCACGATGCGTCCCCCGGCCGGGTCCGGGGCGGCGGTGGCCCCGGAGAGGTCGAGAACCCGGGAGTTGACCACGCACATGTGCCCGCTGGTGTGCTTGAGCCACACCGGGTGGTGCGGCGCCGCACGGTCCAGCCGGGCCGCGGTGGGATGCCCGCCGGCCATCCGGTTCTGGTCGTACCCGGCACCGATGATCCACTCGCCGGGCCGCCGCCGGGCCGCCTCCCGGGCCACTTGCGCGTAGACGTCGCCGACATCGCGCACCCGGCCCGGGCCGAGATCGAGCTCGGTCCGGTTCATGCCGTACCAGGCCATGTGGTTGTGGGCGTCGTGGAAGCCGGGCAGCACGCACCGGCCGCCGAGGTCGACTGTGCGGGCCGCGGCCAGACCGGCGACCTCGTCCCCGCCGACCGCCACCAGCCGGTCGCCCAGGGTCGCGAACGCGGTGGCACGGGGGCGTCCGGGATCCATGGTCAGCACGACGGCGTTGCGGTAGACGACGTCGGCCCTCACCGGGCGGCCTCTCCGGCGGACCCGGCTGGGTCCGTTCCGGCCGGGAGTGCGGCGAGCCCGGCGCGCAGCCGCTCGCGGAACTCCGTACTCCAGGGCCGGGGACGGCGCGTCGCCCGGTCGATGTGCACCACGGTGCGGACCCCTTCGGCGAGCACCTGCCCGCCCGCGCCGCCGGTGACGGTGAACCTCAGGGTCAGGCTCGTCCGTCCCAGGCTCTCCACCTGCTGTTCGATCGTCAGCGGACCGGGCCGGTCCAGCGGGCGGCTGAAGGTGACCCGCACGCCGGCCACCACGTGGTGGCGCTCCGGGCGGATCCCGGGATCGGGGTCGTAGCCGTATCCCAGGGAGTCCAGCAGCGCGCTGAAGGCACGCTCGGCGTGCACGAGAAACCGGGAGTGGTGCAGCACGCCGAGCGCGTCGAGCTCGTCCCAGGCGACACCGGTGGTGGTCCGGAAGCAGCCGGGCAGGCTCTCCGGGCGGTCGGTGCGGC
Source organism: Streptomyces sp. ACA25 (assembly GCF_028200735.1). GTDB lineage: Bacteria > Actinomycetota > Actinomycetes > Streptomycetales > Streptomycetaceae > Streptomyces. Next base: position 562,703 of record NZ_JAQKPV010000002.1, on the reverse strand, counting down.
GGTCGTCGGGGGTCACCGCTGTCCTCCTTCCCCGGGCGTCGTGGCCCCGGGCGTCGTGGTCCCGGAGGACGTCGTGGTGCCGGTCGTCGCGTCCCAGCACGGGCCGCGGTCGGCCCGCAACTCGCCCTTGGCCACCCGTTCGGACGGGGTGGTGGGCAGTCCGTCCCGCACACACCAGTAGCGGGGAACCTTGAACGGAGCCAGCCGGGCCCGGCAGAAGTCCAGCAGGGCGGTGGGCTCCGGGGGCCCGGAGCCCGCGGGCACGAGGAAGACCTTCACCTCCTCGCCGCGGACCGGGTCCGGTTCGGGCACCACCGCGGCGAGGCGCACCCCCGGGTGGGTTTCGAGGACGGCCTCGACCTCCCGCGCGGACACGTTCTCCCCGGACCGGCGCACCATGTCCTTGGCCCGGCCGAGGTAGAAGATCCGGCCGGAGGCGTCCGCCCGCACCCGGTCCCCGCTGTGCAGACGTCCGGAACGCAGGACCTGCGCGGTGGCCTCGGGCTGCCGCCAGTAACCGTGCATCAGCCCGGTCCCGGAGATCACCAGTTCACCCGGCTCGCCCGGGGGCACGGGCCGGCCGGTGGAGTCCAGGACCTCGGCCCGCTTGCCGGGCTGCGGCCGTCCGATGCATCCGGTGCCGACGGTGTCGTCGTGGTCCTGCGGGGTGACGATGAGATCGGCGCCGGTCTCGGTCATGCCGAACGCCTCGTACCAGGGCACCCCCCAGCGTTCCTCCAGCGCCCGGTGCCGGTCGGTGGGGATGCCGGAGGCCAGCACCGCCCGCACCCGGTGGTCCCGGTCCCGGGCGTCTGCGGGCCGGGCCAGCAGGGCGGCGGGCATCATGCCCAGGCAGTAGAAGACCGTCACCTCGTGTGCGCGGAGGTCGGACCACATCCGGCTTGCGCTGAACCGGTCGGCCACGACCAGCCGGGCGCCCGCGTGCAGCGCGGCGGCGACGTTCCACTGCGGGTCCAGGTAGCTGAACGGCTGGGCGGTGTAGAGCACATCCGTGGCGTCCAGGCGGGGAAAGTTGACCCGCAGGGCGTGCGCGAGGGTGAGCCAGTACCGGTGGCTCAGCATGCACCCCTTGGGCAGCCCGGTCGTGCCGGAGGTGTACTGCAGGTTCACCAGGTCGTCCGGCGCCGCAACGTCGTGCTCGGCCGGTTCGGGCGGGGCCGCGCCGGCCGCACCGTCCTCCGCGGGCGCGCCGGCCGTCAGGTCGTCGGCGAGCAGGATGGTGAGCGGGACGGCCGCCTCGGTGGCGGCGGCCCCGAGCAGGTCCGCGTGCGCGGCGGTGGTGACGGCCAGCCGCGGTTCCGCGTCCCTCAGCAGGTGGGCGGCGTCGGCGCTCCTGGTCTGGGTGTTGACCGGGACGACGACCCGCCCCGACCGGGCCGCGGCCAGCCACACCAGCGGCCACTCGGGCACGTTGGGCAGCATGACCGCCACCCGGTCACCCGGGGAGGTGAGGCCGCGGAGCCGGGCGGCGACCCGGTCGACCGCCGCGTCGATCGCGGTGAACGTCCAGGTCTGCCGGGCGGCGTGCGGGAACACCCAGGCCACCCGGTCGCCGTGGTCCCGGGCCGCCCGGGAGAGCAGGGCGCCGAGGGTCGGCGGGGCGGCGGGCACCGGCGGGCCGCCCGTCACGTGGTCCTCCGTCCGTGACGCGGCACCGCACCGGGGCCGGGGGTGCCGGTCCCGACGACCCGCATGGACAGATCCACCTCCATGGCGAGTGCCTCCTCCAGCCCGGCGCCCAGACCGCGGTCGAGGGACTCCTTGGCGAGGGCGAGGGACACCGGAGGCTTCTCCAGCAGTTTCCCGGCCAGCGCGAGCGCCCGTTGCCGCTGTTCCCCGGCCGGTACGACCTCGTTCACCAGCCCCCATTCGCGGGCCTCCTCGGCGGTGAAGACGGTGCCGGTCATCAGCAGGTACTTGGCGCGCTGCGGTCCGAGGACCGCGGCGAGCAGCTGGGACACCCCGTTGGTGACGGTGAGCCCGACCTCCACCTCGGGGAAGGAGAACCGGGTGTACTCGGCAGCCACGACCAGGTCGCAGGCCAGGGTCCATTCGCAGCCCGCGCCGACGGCCCAGCCGTGGACCGCCGCGATCACCGGCACCGGGCTGCGCTTGATCGTCCGGGTGACGTCCTGCAGGCGTTCCAGCCGCTCCCGGGCGGCCAGCGGGCCCTCCGTCGCGGTGGGTTCCTTGAGGTCGTGGCCGCTGCAGAACGCCCGGCCCGCCCCGGTGAGCACGATGACCCGCGCATCCTCCTCCACGGCCCGTCGCAGAGCCGCGACCAGCTGACGGTTCACCGCGTCGGTGACCGCGTTGAGACGGTCCGGGCGGTGCAGTTCGATCACCGCCACCGGGCCGAGCGTCTCGTACCGCACCAGGTCCTGGCCGGTGTGCCCCGTCTCCGTCACTGTCACCATGCTGTCCGCATCCGTTTCCTCGTCCTGCCTCTGCTTTCGCCCGCCCGTGTGCCCGGTGACCCGCTCAGGCTTCCTCCACCTGGTGGAGGAACGCCCTGCCCCGTTCGCTGGACGGGTGGTCCAGCACCGCGGCCGGCGGTCCTTCCTCGGCGATCCCCCCGTCCGCCATGAGCACCACCCGGTCGGCGACACTGCGGGCGAACCGCATCTCGTGCGTCACCACCATCATGGTCATCCCGGTAGCCGCCAGGTCCCGCATCACCGCGAGCACCTCGCCGACGAGTTCGGGGTCCAGCGCGCTCGTCGGTTCGTCGAAGAGCATCACCTTGGGCCGCATGGCGAGTGCCCGGGCGATGGCCACCCGCTGCCGCTGCCCGCCGGAGAGACTCATCGGGTAGCGGTCGGCGAACTGCGCGAGCCCCACTTGCTCCAGCAGGTCCAGTGCGGAGGCCCTGGCCTCGTCCTTGCTCCGGCGGCTCACCCGGACGGGGGCGGTCCGCACGTTGTCCAGGACCGACATGTGCGGCCAGAGATTGAAGTGCTGGAAGACCATGCCGACCTGCTGGCGCATCCGGTTGAGCGCCTTCTCCTCGTAGTGCAGCGTGCGGCCGTCGACGACGATCTCACCGCTGTCGATGCGTTCGAGCCCGTTGACGCAACGCAGGAGGGTGCTCTTCCCGGCGCCGGAAGGCCCGATCAGGACGACGACCTCGCCGGTGTGCACGGTCAGGTCCACTCCGTGGAGCACGACGTGGTCGCCGAACGTCTTCCGGATCCGCCGCATGCTGACCAGCGGCGCGGGGGCCGGGGCCGGACGGGGATGTGACATGGGGGGACGCCTCTCAGATCGCGTAACGGGTGTGCCGGCGTTCCAGCCGTCGCAGCAGGGCCGTCAGGAGCAGCACCAGGATCAGGTAGTAGACGGCGGAGATCAGGTAGTACGTCAGAGGTGCGTAAGTCGACGCCGCGAGTTTCTGCGCCTGCATGAAGAGGTCGGGGACCGTGATGAAGGAGGCGACGGCGGTGTCCTTCAGCGCGATGATGAACTGGTTGCCCAGTGCGGGCAGAATCGCCCGGAACGCCTGCGGGGCGACCACGATCCGCAGGGCCTGGAAGCGGCTCATGCCGACGGAGCGCGCCGACTCGGTCTGGCCCTTGGGCACCGATTCCACCCCGGACCGGAAGATTTCCGCCATGTAGGCCGCGTTGTGCACGGTGAGCCCGATCACCGCCGACCAGAAGGCGGAGATGTTGACGATGGTGACGAGGCCGTAGTAGATGACGAACAGCTGCGTCACCATCGGGGTCCCGCGGATGACGGCGAGGTAGCTCTGCGCCAGCCACCGCAGGACCCGGAATCGGCTCATCCTCATCCAGGCCACCACCAGCCCGACCGCCAGGGCGAACACCACTGCCAGCACTGCCAGCTGGAGGGTGATGAGCAGCCCTTCGAGCATGAGCGGGGCGGAACTTCTGAAGCTCTCCAGAAAGGACATGGGGGCGGGGTCTCCTCAACAGCCGGGTCGGTGGCCTGGGGTTCCGGTCAGGACGCGTCGTTCGCGCTGATGTCCACGCCGAACCACTTCTCGCTGAGCTCCGTGTAGGTGCCGTCGCTCCTGAGGGCGGCCAGGATCTCGTTCACCTCGGCGGTGAGTGCGGTGTTCTTCTGCTGGCTCGCGATCGCGGCGGGGTCCGGGAACAGCACCTCGCCCACCGGCTTGATGGTGAGCCCGGTCTCCTTGATCTGGTAGAGCCCCAGGAGGTTGGTGGTGATGGCCGCGTCGGTCCGGCCGTTGGCCAGGTCCCGCAGCGCCTCGTTGTCGCTGGTGTAGGTGGTGACGTCCGAGATTCCGGCCTGTTCGTCGGCGAACTCCTCGAAGGTGGTGCCGAGGACCACGCCGACCGAGGCGTTCTCGAGTTCGTCCACCGAGGTGACGGACGAGTCGTCCGAGACGAACAGCTGCGCACCGGCGACGTAGTACTCGTCGGTGAAGTCGACTTCCTTCTTCCGTTCCTCGGTCGGTGACATCGAGCCGATGATCAGGTCGTACCGCTCGGACTTGAGTCCGGCGACGAGGGAGTTGAAGGGGCCGGTGACCGGGTTGGGCTCGAGCCCGAGCCGCTCGGCGATTTCCGCGCCGAGGTCCACGTCGAAGCCGGCGATTTCGCCGGACTCGTCGAAGTAGTTGAACGGCCGGTACTGGCCGCTCATCGCGAAGGTCAGCTTCCCGTCCTCGACCAGCGGGTAGCCCGCCGCGTCGTCGTCCGCGGCTTCCGCCGCCTCCGGTGAGCCGCCGCACGCGGTGGCGGCGAGAGCCGCTGTCAGGCAGCCCGCCAGTGCTGTCACCGCGCGTCGTGTCATGGGTCTCCGCATGGTCGAGTCCTCCTCGCTCCGTCACCAATCAATCGATCGATTGATTGGTTTCGCGGAAACGTACTGAGGGCGGAAACACCTGTCAACCCCTGTCCGAGGAGAAAGAAGCGGGCGCCACAGCAGGCGCCCGGGGGCCGATGGGACGGTGCCGCCCGGGGCGGCACCGCGCGCCGCGGCGGGGGAGCGCGGTGGGGCGCGGCTCAGGCCGCGTCCCGGCGGAACCCCGGGGGCGAGCCCTCCCCGACCGGCCCGGCGGCCGGCCACCGCCCCTCGATCACCGAGCCGCCCGCGGCCTCCGGGGTGGGGGTGCTCGACGGCTCCGCCGCCCGCCGCCCCGTCATCAGCCACGCCCCGCACCACAACAGCAGCCCGCCGCCCACCGCGCTCAGTGCCCCGGCCTCCAGGCCGCCGCGGCCGACCACCAGCTGGTCCGCGAGCTGGTACTGCCGGGCCATCCACAGCCCGCTCACTCCGAGCACCACGCACCCGGCCAGGGCCGCGAGCAGCCGGGAGCGGGACAGTACGGCCAGCAGTGCCAGAATCCCGGCTCCCAGCGTGATCAGGAACAGTCCCCCGAACAGATCAGCCTCCGTGCCGGTGAGGCCGTCGTCGGAGAGCAGCTCCCGGAACGCGATCTCGCGGCCCGGGCGGCCGTCGTACCAGGGCCGGAACGGGCTGAGCACGGCGGTCACGGCCCCGGCGAGGGCTGCCAGGGAGCCGAGCAGGTTGCGTATCATCAGGGGCTCCTCCGCGAGGGGTCCTGCTGCCGACGCTACGTCCGGCGGACCGGAGCCGCATGTCGGACATGGGGCGCATGTGCCCTTATCGGGGTGTCGAGTCGGGTGCTGTACCGCACGCCCGCGCGGGTTCCCGGTGCCGACCGCTGGCCCGCCGCCGCCCGGCGGTACTAGCCTCAGCGCCCATGCCCTTCACCCCGCGGCTCAGCCTGCTCACCGCGCTCACCACCCTGGTCACCCTGGAGTTGCTGCGGCTCTCCGGTCCGGTGCTGGACGCCGTCGCCGTCCGGCAGGGGGTGCCGATGGCGGCCCTGACCGCCGTGCTGGCCTACGGGGCCGCAGCGATGGCCGGGCCGCTCGTCCACCGGTTCGGCATGGGGCAGGCCGTACCCGCGGCCGTGGCCGCCCTCGCGCTGCTCCGGCTGATTGTTCAGCTTCCCGCCGGCCGCGCGGTGCTGACGGTCGGCCTGGCCGCCGCGGTGGCACTGACCGCGCTGCTGCTGGTGGTCCGTCGGACCGTCGCGGCCACCGGGGACGGTCCGGTGCGCGCCGCGCGGGCCGTCGCCCTGGGGGTCGGCGCCGATGTGGCTCTGCGCCTGCCTCTTGACCTGTGGGACCCGGTCTGGCGCGGGGGACCGGTGGGCTGGACCGTGGCCACGGTCCTGGCCGTACTCCTCGGATTCCTGGCCTGGGTGACGTACCGTCAGAACAGCGGCGCCGGCCCGGTGGCCGCGGCACCCGGACGCCGGCTGGCCGTCCTCGGCCCGGCGCTGGCCCTGCTCACGGTGTTCCTCGCCTCGCCGGCGTTCCTCGCCTCGCAGAGCGGGCTGTCCACCGCCGCGGCCGGGCTGTGGATCGCGTCCGGTGTCGTCCTGGGCCTCGCCCTGCCGGTGCTGCCCTCCCCGCCGGGAGCACACCGGGCCGCGGCCGGCGTGCTGGTGGTCGCGCTCGCCCTGATCCTTGCGGTGCCCGGCGTCTCGGCCCCCGCGACGCTCCTCGCGCTGGCAGCACTGCCGGCCGTGCTGGCGGCGGCGCTGGCACCGCGGGCCGCCGGCGAGCGGTCCGGTGCCGGGCGCGGTCCGCTGACGGCCCTGAGCGCGGCGGGGGCGGGCTGCGGCCTCGGATACGTCCTGGTCGTGCTGCCGTACCAGGCGCACTACGAGATGCCGATGCCGGTCCCCAATGTCTACTTCCCGCTGGCCGGTGCGGCCCTGCTGGCCTGGGCCGCCTGGCCGGCCCGGCAGCCGTCCCGCCCGGCCCGGCCGCTGCTCCCGGTGCTTGCGGCGGCCGTCCTGCTCGCCGTGCCGCCGCTCACCGACGCCCTCCGCGGCACCCCGGCCCCGCTGCCCACGGCCACCCCGGGGGACACCTTCCAGCTGCTCTCCTGGAACGTGCACTACGGCGTCGATCACCGCGCCGAGGTGGTTCCTGACGACATCCTGGCCGTCATCAAAGCCTCCGGGGCACATGTCGTCGTCCTCCAGGAGGTGCCGCGGGGCTGGCCGATCAGCGGTGGCACCGACCTGAAGACGTGGCTGGAACAGCGGCTCGATGTCGAGGCGGTCTGGGCCCCGGCCGCCGACCGGCAGTTCGGCAACCTGATCCTCAGCAGTCTGCCGCTCACGGACCCCGAGTCCGTCGTCCTTCCGCAGGCGGGCGGCACGATGAAACGCTCCTACGCCGCGGCGACGGTGGAGCTGGAGAGCGGCCGGACCACCCGGGTCGCCACCACCCACCTGCAGCACGCCGATGCCGAGGCCACCCGTCTGCAGCAGATCGAGGCCCTGCTGCGCGGCGACCGCCGAACCCCGTTCGACGTGCTCACCGGTGACTTCAACGCGGAACCCGGTGATCCGGAGATCGACACCCTGCTGGACGCCGGCTTCCGCAGCGCCCAGGACGAGGCCGGTGACCCGGAGGAGCCCTCCGCGTTCCAGCCCGACCCGGGCGTGCGCATCGACTGGATTTTCGGCGCCGAGGAGGTGGATTTCCAGCGGTTCCGGTTCCTGGACTCCGACGCCTCGGACCACCGCCCGCTGACCGTGACCGTCCAGGTCGGCTGAGGACGCCCCCGTCGGCAGCGGCGCTGTCGCTCGCGGCGGTGCCTCCCGCACCGGAAGAGCGAAGCCGGCCCGGTGGCGCCCCCTCCACGCCACCCGGCCGGGGCCTGCTCGGCGACTCCCCCACGGCCGCCGAACAGGCCTTCCCCCGAGCAAGCCGCCCATCCCCCGCCGGGGCGGCCCGTCCCCCGAGGCCGCTCCGTCCCCCGAAGGAGCGGCCTCGGAAAGACAATGACAGAGCGCCGTAAACGTTCAATAAACGGTGGGACAACCCGGTCGGCTCCGGCGGAGCCGCGCCTCGGCCGGCGCAGCCGCCCGCGCAGCAGCGGAGGGCGGACCCCGGCGGGCCCGCCCTCCGCTTCCGTCGGCCGCTACCGAACGCCGGTGCCGGTGGCGTGGTGGTCCTGCGGCTCGGACGTGGCGTGGTGATCCTGGGGACCGCCCGTGGCGTGGTGGTCCTGCGGCTTGCCCGTGGCGTGGTGGTCCTGGGGACCGCCCGTGGCGTGGTGGTCCGCCACCGCGGCGGCGGAGCCGAGACCGGTCACGGCCACGAGGAAGGTGCCGACGATGAGGATGCGGGTGGTGTGCGCCATGCAGACTCCTTGGTGTCAGACGAACGAGTGTCAGTGGGGAAGGACGCCCGCTGTCGCATCCGGTGGGACTCCGGGGTAGGAGTGGCCGGATAGCGCGGAAGCTTGGCCTGCTTCCGTCAGCCTGCCCCGGCCCGGACAGCGAGAACCGGCCGCGAAGCGCTGCAAGGAGCGTCCGCGGCCGGTACCGGCCGTTTCCGTGGAGCGAGCGACCCGTTCCCGGTCCGCTATTCCGCGCCGCCGCCCGTGGCGTGGTGCTCGTCCGGGTCGGACGGGGCCCCCGTGCCGTCCTTGTCCTTCAGCGGCGTGACCGGAGCAACGGGCTCGCTGGGCGGGACGGGAACTCCGGTGGACTCCTGCGGCTTGATGTCAGTCATCTTCGACTCCTGGTTCAGCAGGGACAGGTGACGGCGGAGCGGACCGGACGGGGAGGCACCCCTCGTGTCCGCGCCGGCACAACCCCCGGCCTCCCGGCCGGTCGGTCATGCGGGAGCAGCCTGACAGAGGTTGATGAATGACCGATAAACGCCGTACGGAATCAGACGCTGGCCGATTCCAGCAGGGCGCGCAGCTCCGCCGCCTCCGGGCTTCCCAGCTCCTCGAAGGTGGTGAGCGCCTGCTGCCAGCACGCCTGGGCCCGGACCTGCTGCGAGGTGCGGTTCAGGGCATGACCGAGGACCGTGAGCACATTGGCCCGGCGCCAGGCACCGCCGATGTCGCGCAACTGACCGAGAGCCTGTTCGGCAAGGACGGCGGCCTCCGGGGCACGCCCCATGGCCAGGTGTGCCTCGGCCAGCCTGAACAGGGTCATGCCCTCCCACAGCCGCTGGCGGTTCTCCCGGAAGATGGCCAGGGCCTCGCCCAGCCGCTGGAGGGCGGCGGTGTGCCGGCCCGCCTCGGTCAGCGCCAGCCCCAGCGCGTACTTGGCGTTCGCCAGACGCAGCGTGATGCCCATCCGCTCGTAGCTGGCGTGGGCCTGGAGCGCCAGCTCGACCGCGGACGCGGTGCGTCCCGTACTGAGGTGCACCCGCGACAGGTTGCAGAGCGAGCTGGCCTCGGCGGGCTGGTTGCCGTCCGCCCGGAACACCGCGATCGCCCGCTCCAGATACGCCTCCGCCTCGCTGTACCGCTTCTGGTACAGCGCGATGATGGCCCGGTCGTTCGGGGCGTAACCGCAGGCGATCGGGTCCTCGGTGACGGCTCCCAGCAGCATGGCCTGCCGGGCTTCCTCATCCGCCTCCACGAAGCGTCCGGAGACACTGTGACCGTGCGTCAGCATGACACGTGCCCGGCCCTCGGCACGGGCATCGCCGGCCTGCTGAGCGGCGGCCAGCACCACCAGTGCGGTCTGCTCGTACTGCCGGGAGAACGCTCCGGACTCGGCCAGGTCCTTGCCCGCGATGAGGATGTCGGCCGCGAGCGGCAGCGTGTCCCCACGGGCCGTCTGCCGCACGCAGGCGAGCAGACACTCGGCTTCCGAGTACAGCCAGTCCAGAGCCGCCTCGCGGCCGGCCGGGTCCAGTCCGGTCCGACGGGTGCGGGCGAGGTGGGCGAGCGTGCGGTCACCGGGGCGTTCCCGGGCGTACACGCCCGCGGTGGTGGCCAGGTAGAAGTCCAGCAGGCGGGAGAGCGCGGCATCGCACTCCTCCGGGGGCTGTTCGTCCCGCTCGGCACAGGCCCGGGCGAACAGCCGGACCAGGTCGTGGAGGCGGTAGCGTCCCGGCGCGGCGGACTCCAGCAGGCTGGTGTCGACCAGCGACTCCAGGATGTCCTCGGCCGTCTCCGGATCCCGGTCGAGCAGCGCGGCGGCGGCGTGCAGGGAGATGTCCGGCCCTTCGGCCAGGCCCAGCAGCCGGAAGGCACGGGCCTGGCCGGCCTCCAACTGCCCGTACCCCAGCTCGAAGGTGGCCTTGACCGCCTGGTCACCCGCCTGGAGCTCGTCCAGCCGGCGACGCTCGTCGCTGAGCTTGCGGGCCAGAACGGAGACCGTCCAGGTGCGCCGGGCGGCCAGGCGGGCCGCGGCGATGCGGATGGCCAGAGGCAGGAAGCCGCAGGCGGCGACCACGTCCATGGCCGCTTTCCGCTCGGAGTTGACCCGCTCGGCCCCGACGATCCGGGTGAAGAGCGTGAGGGCCTCCTCCGGGCTCATCACATCGAGGTCCACCAGGTGCGCACCGGCCAGGTCGACCATCCTGGTGCGGCTGGTGACCAGCGCGGCACAGCCGGGGTTGCCCGGGAGCAGGGGGCGGATCTGTGCGGCGTCCCGGGCGTTGTCCAGCAGAGCGAGTAACCGGCGGCCGTCCAGCAGCGAGCGGTAGAGGCCGGAGCGCTCCGTGAGGCTCTCCGGTATCGCGGAGTCCGGGGTGCCCAGGGCCCGGAGAAAGGTGCCGAGGACGGCGGTCGGCTCGGCCGGGTCCGCCCCCGCGCCCTGGAGATCGACGTACAGCTGGCCGTCCGGGAAGTGCTCGCGGGCGGCGTGCGCGACCTGGACGGCCAGCGTCGTCTTGCCCACGCCACCGATGCCGGCCACCGCGGAAACGGCCATCACCGAACCGCCCGCCTGCGCGAGCTGCCCGCTCAGCTCCGCCACAAATGCCTTCCGGCCGGTGAAGTCGGAAACCGCCGCGGGAAGTTGCGCGGGACGTATCCGGGGGGCGGGCGCGGTGCCGGCCGCCTGCTCCCCGGTGACGGCCAGCGACTCGTCGGCGTTCAGGATCCGCTGGTGCAGACCGGAGAGTTCGGCCCGCGGCTCGACTCCCAGCTCCTCGTCCAGGCGCTGCCGGGTGTCCATGTAGACGGCGAGCGCCTCCGCCTGCCGCCCGCTGCGGTAAAGCGCGAGCATCAGCAGCTCCGGCAGTCGCTCCCGCAGCGGGTGAGTGGTCGTCAGCGAGGTCAGCTCCGAGACCGACTCGGCGTGCAGGCCGATCTTCAGCCCCACCTCCAGACGCTGTTCCCGCAGGTGCAGGCGCTCCTCGGCCAGCCGGGTGCGGTGCTGTTCGGCGGCGGGGCCGGGCACGCCGGCGAGCGCCTCCCCGTCCCAGAGCTCCAGCGCGGCGCTGTACAGCTCGTGGGCCCGGGAGAACTCGCCGGCCGCCGCGCTCTGCTCCGCGCCGGCCGTCAGCTCCGCCAGGCGGTTCAGGTCCAGCGCGTCGCCGGGCCCGAGCCGCAGCGCGTACCCGCCGGATTCGCTGGCCAGCACCTCGGCGCGCGGCCCCAGCGCCTTGCGCAGCCGGAAGGCGTACGTGCGCAGGGTCGGCACCGCCTGCTGCGGGGGCTCCTCCCCCCACAGCGCGTCGACCAGTTCCTGCGCGGTGACCGTCCTGCCGTTCCGCAGAAGCAGCTCCGCCAGCAGCGCTCTCTGCTGCGGGGAACCGCCCGGCAGCAGCTCACCGTCGCACCAGGCCCGCACCGGACCCAGCACCGTGAACCGCAGGGCGGATGTGCGCGGGCTCTCTCCTCGTTCCGAGGACCCCTCACCAACGGCCATGAACTCCCCTGCTTCTGCGCCGCACTCCTGGTTCCACGCACTCGCGCTCCGGACAGTGTGCCTCCTGTACACCTCAAGTGGGAGAGGACCTCCGGTACCGGCCTGCCCAATGTCTCATGTCCGGCGCCGGGACGGTTCCCCGTCCACGGCACTACCCTCTTCCGGCCTCCGGCCGGGTTCCGGCCGGGACCTCGCTCCTATGCTCGACCCATGACGACGAGCAAGCAGGGACCGACGGCCAACGCGATGCGGCGTGCACTGCGCCGGGCCCGCGACGGAGTGGCGCTGGACGCGGCCGAGGCGGAGGTGCTGCTGCGCGCCCGGGGCGCGGATCTCGAGCAGCTGACCGCGGCCGCCTCCCGGGTCCGTGACGCCGGGCTCGAAGCGGCGGGACGCCCGGGGGTCATCACCTACTCCAAGAAAGTGTTCATCCCGCTGACCCGGCTGTGCCGGGACAAGTGCCACTACTGCACGTTCGTCACCGTCCCCGGCAAGCTGCGACGGGACGGTCACGGGATGTACCTGTCCCCCGACGAGGTTCTGGACATCGCCCGGCAGGGCGCGGCCCTGGGGTGCAAGGAAGCGCTGTTCACCCTGGGGGACCGGCCCGAGGAGCGGTGGCCCGAGGCCCGCGAGTGGCTGGACGCGCACGGCTACGACGACACCCTCGCCTATGTGCGCGCGATGTCCGTGCGGGTGCTGGAGGAGACCGGTCTGCTCCCGCACCTGAACCCGGGCGTGCTGTCCTGGACGGACTTCCAGCGGCTCAAGCCGGTCGCCCCGTCGATGGGCATGATGCTGGAGACCACCGCCACCCGGCTCTGGTCCGAGCCCGGCGGCCCGCACCACGGCTCCCCGGACAAGGAGCCCGCGGTGCGGCTGCGGGTGCTGGAGGACGCCGGCCGGTCCAACGTTCCCTTCACCACCGGCGTCCTCATCGGTATCGGCGAGAACACGGCGGAGCGGGCGGACGCTCTCTTCGCACTGCGCCGGATCGCCCGGTCCTACCACGGAATCCAGGAAGTGATCGTGCAGAACTTCCGGGCCAAGCCGGACACCGCGATGCGCGGTATGCCGGACGCGGAACTCGCGGAGCTCGCCGCCACCGTGGCGGTCGCCCGTCTGCTGCTCGGTCCGGCCGCCCGCATCCAGGCCCCGCCGAACCTGGTGGACAGTGAGTACGCGCTGCTGATCCGGGCCGGCATCGACGACTGGGGCGGGGTGTCGCCGCTCACTCCGGACCACGTCAACCCGGAGCGCCCCTGGCCGGAGATCGGGCGGCTCGCGGAACGCACCGCGGAGGCGGGGTTCGCCCTGCGGGAGCGGCTGACCGTGTACCCGGAGTTCATCCGCCGCGGCGAGCCCTGGCTGGACCCCCGGGTGCTGCCGCACGTGCGGGCACTGGCCGACCCCGACACCGGCCTGGCCCGGGAGGACGCGCGCCCGCAGGGCCTGCCGTGGCAGGAGCCCGACGAGCCGCTCACCGCGACGGGGCGCACCGACCTGCACCGGTCCATCGACACCGTCGGCCGGACCTCCGACCGGCGGGACGACTTCGACGAGGTGTACGGCGACTGGGCCGCGCTGCGCGAACAGGCCGCCGCCGGAATGGCGCCGGAACGCATCGACGCGGACGTCCGCGCGGCGCTCTCGGTCGCGGCCTCCGACCCGACCCGGCTCACCGACGCACAGGCCCTCGCGCTGCTGCACGCCGACGGTCCGGCGCTGGACGCCCTGTGCGCGACCGCCGACGCGCTGCGGAAGGAGGTGGCCGGGGACGAGGTCACCGGCATCGTCACCCGCAACATCAACTTCACCAACGTCTGCTACACCGGCTGCCGGTTCTGTGCGTTCGCCCAGCGCCGCACCGACGCCGATGCCTACACCCTCTCGCTGGACCAGGTGGCCGACCGCGCCGCCCAGGCGTGGGACGTCGGGGCCGTCGAGGTGTGCATGCAGGGCGGCATCCACCCGGACCTGCCCGGCACGGCCTACTTCGACATCGCCCGTGCGGTCACCGAGCGCGTCCCCGGCATGCATGTGCACGCGTTCTCCCCCATGGAGGTCGTGAACGGTGCCTCCCGGACCGGGCTGTCCCTCCGGGAGTGGCTGGCCACCGCGAAGGAGGCGGGTCTCGACTCGATCCCCGGTACGGCGGCGGAGATCCTGGACGACGAGGTGCGCTGGGTGCTGACCAAGGGCAAGCTGCCCGCCGCCACCTGGATCGAGGTCGTCACGACCGCGCACGAGCTGGGCCTGCGGTCCTCCTCCACCATGATGTACGGGCATGTGGACCAGCCCCGGCACTGGCTCGGGCACCTGCGGACGCTCGCCCGGATCCAGCAGGGCAATGCGGAGCGCGGCGTCCCGGGCTTCACCGAGTTCGTCACCCTGCCGTTCATCCACACCAACGCCCCCGTCTACCTCGCCGGCATCGCCCGTCCCGGCCCCACCGCCCGGGACAACCGGGCGGTGACGGCGATGGCACGGTTGCTTCTCCACCCGCACATCACCAACATCCAGACCAGCTGGGTCAAGCTGGGCGCCGAAGGGGCCGCGGAGATGCTGCGCTCGGGCGCCAATGACCTGGGCGGCACCCTGATGGAGGAGACGATCTCCCGGATGGCCGGCTCCTCCTACGGTTCCCACCGTTCGGTGGCGGAGCTGCGCGCCATCGCCGAGGCGGCGGGCCGGCCGTTCCGGCTGCGGACCACCACCTACGGTCAGGTGCCCGCCGAGCGCCGGGACACCGCCCTGGCGGCGGACGGGCAGCTGCCCCGGCTGCTGCCCGTGGTGGGAGCGGACGCGCCCGGCTGACCGGGCCGTCCGGATCCGGCCGCGGACCGGGCGTTCTCCGGGTCCGGTCACGGTCCCGGAGCGCGGGCGTCCATTACAGTGCCCTCAGGCCGATGGGTGGGAGTGCGGGCCGTCCGGCACCCCGCCCCCGACTCGATGATCGGAGGGGTGCGGTGACCGCGCCGACCGGTTCCGGAGCCGTCTGGGGGCGGGTGGAGCAGCAGGATTTCCGCAGCCGGGTGCGCGGTTGCCTGCTCGGTGGGGCGATCGGGGACGCCCTCGGCGCGGGCATCGAGTTCGACTCGCTGGCCGCCATACGCGAGCGTCACGGCCCCAAGGGCGTAACGGACTACGTGCCGGCCTACGGGCGGCTGGGGGCGGTCACCGACGACACCCAGATGACCCTGTTCACCGTGGACGGGCTGATCCGGGCCCACGTCCGGCGGGACATCGGCGCCTGGCATCCACCGTCCGACGTGCACGCCGCCTACCGTCGTTGGTACCGCACACAGAAGGAGTGGGGGCCGGACGAGCGCCGCCCGGAGAACGGCTGGCTGGGGGCGCAGGAATGGCTGTACGCCCAGCGGGCTCCCGGCCGGGCCTGCCTCACCGGGCTCGCCGACGCGGTGCTGGGCACGGTGGAGAAGCCGAAGAATCCCGATTCCAAGGGCTGCGGCACGGTCATGCGGTCGGCGCCCTTCGGGCTGCTGGTCGGCTGGGACCCGCAGCTCGTGGTGCAGCTCAGTGTCGAATGCGCGGCACAGACGCACGGGCACCGCACCGGCCAGCTGGCCGCCGGCGCCTTCGCGGCGATCGTGCACGCGCTGGTCCGCGGGGACGGCCTGGACGCCGCGGTGCAGAAGGCCCTGGTGCAGATCGCGAACCTGCCCGGCCATGACGAGACCACCGAGGCGCTGCGGCGAGCGCTGGGCATGGTCCGGCAGGGCCTGCCGAGCGCGGAACTGGTGGAATCGCTCGGGGCCGGCTGGACGGCGGACGAGGCGCTGGCGATCGGCGTGTACTGCGCGCTGGTCGCCGAGGACATGCGGCACGGGCTGTTGCTGGCGGTGAACCACGGTGGCGACTCGGACTCCACCGGCTCCGTCTGCGGCAACCTGCTGGGCGCCCTGCACGGGGAGACCGCGCTTCCCCCGGACTGGCTGGCCGGCCTGGAGGGCCGGGCCACGATCCTGGAGCTGGCCGACGACTTCGCTCTGGAGATGACGCAGGGACCCACGCTGCACGCCCCCGGCAACGCCAGCGACATCTGGCTGGAACGCTACCCCCGGCATTGACAGATCCGCCGGCGGATCCGCGACGGGCAATCCCCTCGCCCTTCCCCGCGGCACCCCGGAGCGTCTCGTCGACCGTCCGGCGAGGGTGGCCGACCGCCCTGCGGGGTGCCGTCAGGAGCCCTCAGCCGCGGTCGAACGCGCCGTGGTGCACCGCGGTCACGAAGGCCGACCACGAGACGCCGGTGAAGCCCAGCCGGCTGCCGGCCCGGACCTTGGAGTCACGGACCGCGAGGGCGTCCGGCCCGGGCGACTTCACCTCCACGCAGGCCCCGTTCCCCGTGGAGTAGGAGGACTTGATCCAGGTGTGGGTCGTACCTTGCTGAATTGCCATGGCTGCTGCGGCTCTTTCCGGGTAGGTGAGGGAGCGCCGACGCTTGCGGCGCGTCGCAGCGACCGTACTAGCCTGGATCGGCACAAGAGGTGAGCTTCCACCCGAACGGATGACTTATCCGTTACTTGCCCATGCGCGCCGTGCAGCAGGTGTATGTTGCCCGGGCCGGGAATTCTGACCGGTCTGCGCCGCTCGGGGGCGGCCGGACACCTCGGCTTCGAGGCGCCCCTCCGGCGATCCGGAACGGGCGCCTCGCGACTCGCCGGCGCGGCACCCACCGCGGACTCGCCCGCGTCGTGCTAACCGCCCGAGTATCCGGCGGTGATGCCGTCGATGAACTCCCGCGTCTGCTCGGGGCTCAGGGCCTGGGCCCGCAGGTGCTCGTACATCACGCTGTAGTTCTGCACGTCGTGCGGCTTCTCCAGGTACAGATCACTGGTGACACCCTCCAGGTAGATCACCGAGGAATCGGTGGTCTCGGGGAACTCCAGGATCGCGTACTGCCCGTTCACCCCCGGATGCGCGCCCGAGGAGAAGGGCATCACCTGAAGGGTGACGTGCGGCAGCCGGGACACCTCCACGAGATGCTTCAACTGCTCCGCCATGGTGGCCGGAGCACCGACGGCACGCCGCAGCGCGGCCTCATCCACCACTGCCCACAGCCGCAGCGGACGGCGGGACTCCAGGATCCGCTGCTGCCGGCGCAGTCGCACCTGGACCCGCCGGTCGACATCCTCGACGGTCACCTCGGGCAGCGCGCCGCGGATGACCGCGGAGGCGTAGGCAGGCGTCTGCAGCAGCCCCGGCACCACCTGGGGCTCGTAGACCCGCAGCGAAGAGGCGTCCATCTCCAGGCCGATGTAGACGCTGTAGGTGGGGGACAGCTCGGCGAAGGCATGCCACCAGCCCTGCTGTCGGGACTCCCGGGCCATCTGCATCAGGGACTCGACGAGCTTCTTGTCGTCGACGTCGTAGACCTCGCACAGATCGCGTACATCGCGCGGGCTTATGCTCCGGCGCCCGTTCTCCAGCCTGCTGATCTTCGACTGGGACACCAGGAGACGGTCCGCCACCTCTTCGGCCGTCATGCCCCGGTCCTCACGGAGCCGGCGCAGCTCCTGACCGAGCCTGCGGCGCCGGACGGTGGGATTGACGTTGCCCGCCACGGACAGTGCACCTCCCTTGATCGGACTGACCAATATGACTACCGGTCAGCAGCCTGCCATCCCGCGCGGTCCCCGCGCTGGGAAATGACAACAGAGGGTGTCCGCACACATGCACGGGGTGTGGCCCTGCCGGGGGTCGGCAGGGCCACCGGCCCGCAGAGGGGACAGCGTGCCGGAACGTCCGGTGCGGCTAATGCGACATGGACGGCCGGGCGCCGGCGTGGACCACCTCCCTGTGCAGCCGCTGCTCGGGAACCTGCTGCGCCGTTCCGCCCGCCTGGGCCGCCTTGCGGCCCCGGGGGCTGGTGGCCGGGCGCCGCTGGGCACCCGCGCCGTTCTGCACGTCCAGCACAGCGTGCGCCACCAGGCCGCCCATCGGGTCGTGCCTGATCAGATCCCGGAGACGGGAGCGGGAGGACCGCCCCTCGTTCCCGGGATAGAGATGCTTTCCGAGACCGACCGCATGGGCCAGGGCAGCGAGCGCCGCGGTACGGGCGTCCGGCGGTGTGCCGGTGCGTATCGCGGTGTCGAGCCGGGCCTTGATCTGCCTGCTGACCGCGGTGTCCATTGCCTGATACCGGGTCGTGGGCAGCACCCCGCACATCTGGCTCTCCACGGCATGGACCATGCCGCAGCGTTCCAGATGCGAGAGATAGGTCTGGCGGAGCCCCAGCCGGGGTCCGCCGATCCAGTGCACGGCGCGCACCGGACTGCCGCGCCTTCGCAGCAGCTCCAGGGCGCAGTCCAGCGTTGGATCTCCGGTCGGCCGTGGCAGCACCACGGCGATGCGGTCCCCGTCAGGGGCTATCCGTCCTGCAAGAGCCAGCTCGACGAGCTGGGCCCCGGCCAGGCCGAGGTCGAGCGACTGCGGCTGTGCTGTGGTGCCCGTTGCCGGGTCCAAAGCGAGCAGCAGTAGCTCCTCCGGAATGGTTCTACGACTCCTGCTCATCCAGGCCTCCCCGCGTGGATGAAAGACAGGGTGACGCCTCTCACAATGTTCTGTCGAGGGTGCGTGGTGGATTTGTGATGCAACCCGTAGATATGTCGTTATCGTCCTCGTGAGTGGACGGTGCGTTTCCGCCACATTGGAGGTGCGGCGCCGCGGTGCACAGGACCAGGCAAACTGATAAGGCGGCGGTGAGCCGCTGGACAGTGGTTGAAGGAGGCAGGGGTGGCGGGCAAGTCCCCGGACATTTCGGAACGGGAACGGGTGCGGGAGGAGTCATCGGAAGGGACGCCGGGGGAGCCGGAAATGGTTCCTGAGGGTGTCGCGGTTCCCGGGGACGAGGCGGGCGGGAGTGCCGCCGGCGAGGGCTCTGACGACGACGCGGACGACGCGGACGGTGCCGGATCGGGGAGGGGGGAGGCGGAACCGCCGGAGGAGCCGGCGGTCCGCCCGGCCCCCGCGGCGGCGGCCGGGCGGGTCGATCAGCCGACCACGGCTCTCAGGCGCTCGGACCTCACGGAAGCCGCGGCGGCTTCCGGGGACCGTGCGACAGCCGTGCTGCGGCTGCCGGAGGGCTCTGAGGCCCCTGAGAGGGCCCGGGAAGGGCACGGTGAGGGGCCGGAGAGGGAAGAGCGGGAAGAGGCGGCAGGCGGAGCGCCTGCGAGGGTGAGGCCCGAGGCGGGCCCCACGGCCGGAACGTCCGGCCCCGACGAGGACGACCCCGGTCCCGGACCTGACGAGCCCGACGCCACGGCCGGCGAGCCCGGGGCGGAGCCCGGGCCCGAGTCCGGCGGGGCGGAGCCCGGGCCCGAGAACGAAGCAGGGCCGGAACCCGCTGCTGAGCCGGAGCCGGAGGGGAAGCCGGTATCGGCCACGGAGCCGGAGCCGGAGGGGAAGCCGGTATCGGCCATGGAGCCGGAGCCGGAGGGGCAGCGGGAGCCGAAGCCGGAATCCGGCCGGGAGGTCGCGCCGCAGGGGGACCGGAAGCCTGCCGCGGAGAAGAAGCCCGGAACCGACGGACGGACGTCCCGGCCGGACCCGCGGCAGGCCAGCACTTACGTGCCCCTGCGGTCCGCCGAGGAACCGGCGCTGCCCGCCCTGCCGTCGAAAGCCCCGTCCCCCCCGCCGAAGCCACCGAAGCCACCGAAGCCGCCGGTGTCACCGGCCCCCGCCCCGGAGCCGGCGGAGGGCCCGGCCTGTGAACCGGCCGGCGGAACGGCGCGTGCTGCGACCCTGGCACCCCCTGCTCCCGAGGGGCCGCCGCCCGTCCCGGACGCGGACCGGCCTCCGCTGGAGCTGCTCGCCGCCCTGACCAACCGGCCACCCCCACCGCCCACCCCACTGCGCAGCCTGCTGCGGCGGGTCAAGATCTGGTCGCCGCTCGTGGTGCTGTTCCTGATCATGGTGGTGGTGGCGCAGGCGCTGCGTCCCCTGCCGGCACCGGAACTCAGCATCACCACCGCGGAGACGTTCACCTTCGAGGGGGAGACTCCAGCCGCCCCGTGGCCCGCCACGGGGCAGGCGGCGCTGGACGTCGACGGCATCGGCACCTTCGGGACCTCGGGCGACGAGGTGCCCGTGCCGATCGCCAGCGTGGCCAAGACCATGACCGCCTACATCCTCCTGCGCGACCACCCGGTGGCGGCGGGGGAGGACGGTGCGGACATCACCGTCGACCAGCAGGCGCAGGACGACTTCAAGCTGAGCGAGACCCGGGGTGACTCCGTGGTGGACGTCCGGGCCGGGGACACCCTCACTCAGCGTGAGGCCCTCCAGGCGATCATGCTGGCCTCGGGCAACAACGTGGCCTGGCTGGTGGCCCGCTGGGACGCCGGGACGGTGGACGCCTTCGTCGACAAGATGAACGAGGCGGCCGAGGAGCTCGGCATGGAGAACACCACCTACACCGACCCCAGCGGGTTCGACGAGAGCACGGTGAGCACGGCGGTCGACCAGGTGAAGCTCGGCAGAGCGGCGATGGAGGACCCGCTGTTCCGGGAGGTGGTGCAGCTCTCCGGCTACACCGACCAGTACGGGAACGTCTACTCGAACCGTAATCACCTGGTGCCGGTGGGCGGGGTCGTCGGGATCAAGACCGGCAGCCGGGGCGTCGCGGGGGGCAACCTGTTGTTCGCGGCCCGGGGAGAGGCCGACGGCTCCGACCAGCTGATCATCGGTGCCGTGCTGAGCCAGCCGCCGCATCCCTCCGACAACTCCATCCTCACCGGAGCGCTCAAGGCGGGGGAAGCGCTGATCAACTTTGCTCAGGGGGAGCTCGAGGCCACGGCGGTGCTCAGCGCGGGCGAGGTGGTCGGCCATGTGGACGACGGTCTGGGCGGACGCACGGCGGTGGTGGTCGCGGAGGACGTGCACGCCGTCGGCTGGGCCGGCCTGGAGGTGCAGATCCGGTTGACCGAGGACGGCGAAGCGGTGCCGGGAACGGCCGAAGCGGGTTCCGTGGTGGGCAGCCTGACGGTCGGTGACGGAGGACGGGCCGACGGAGCTGCCGGGATCGAGGTCCCCGTCAAGCTGCGGGACGACCTGTCCGAGCCCGCCTTCACGGCCCGGCTGCTGCGGGTCGGCTGAGGACGGCTGCCGGGGAGCGTGCGGCGGGTGCGGCGGGGCTCCGTCGCACTCCGCCCACCCGGTGCCGAGGTCTGCCGTGGTGGCTCCCCGCGCGCTACAGTTCACACTCTCGGCAGCCGGAACGGCATGAGGGGACGGCACCTGTGGAGTGTCCTGCCTGCGGTTCGGGCGTGGGGCGAAGGCTGAACAACGGCAACTGGGTGTGCAACGACTGTGGCGCGGTCACCGCAGGATGAAGCGGCGTGGCGGGATCTCGACCCGGCCACGCGGGAACGGCTGGACTTCCTCGACCCCGAGGACTTCACGGTGGGTCCGACCGCGGAGGCGGCGGAACAGTGGAAACGCTTCACGGCGATCCTCGACAAGGCGGAGAACTACCGCCCCCGGCAGTAGCAGCAGGCAAGTGAGCCCCGGCGGCCGGAGGTGCCGCAGGACGGCCGTTCTCCGGCGCCGGGGATCTCCCGGCAGCATGCGGCCGTCACGGTGCCGGGCAGGTGTCCAGCATCTCGACCAGCTGCTCGTGCTCGTCCTCGGTGACCGTCAGGTCGTAGGCATGCTTGGTGCCGGTCCAGGCCAGGCCGTACTCGCACCAGTAGGCCTCGATGGGCTGCCAGTCCCCGGGGTGCTGGTCACCCTTGGACCGGTTGGAACTCGCGCTGACGGCGATGAGCTGGGGGTTGGTCAGGTCATTGGCGAACTCCTTGCGCCGCTCGTCGTCCCAGGCGTCCGCCCCGGAGCGCCAGGCCTCGGCGAGCGGAACGATGTGGTCGATGTCCACATCCGAGGCATCGGTCAGAGTGACGTCGTCGAACGGGCTGTACCACTCGCCGGACTCCGGCTGGCAGCTGTCGTCGACGACCACGTTCGTGCCGTCCCGTTGCAGAACGATCTGGCGGGCCGAGCAGCCGTCCACGGTGCTCCAGTGCGAGAACCGCTCCCGTCCGTACCCGGCCATCGAGCCCGGCTCGGCAACCGTGAGCGAGGCCAGTTGGGTACGGGCCTCCTCCGGCGACGGCAGCCCCGGCAGGACGCTGTCCGATATGGATCCCTGCTCAGCGCCCTGGCTGCTGTCCGTTCCGCCCGGCTGCTCCTGCGTCGCGGCGTCGTCCACCGAGTCGAGAAGATCGTCGATCTCGTCCGTGCAACCGACGAGTGTGCCGCCGATGACCACGGCCAGTACCGCACCGCACAACTGCTGACGCCTCATGGCCCGCCCCTCATTCCCGCTCTGACCTGCCGTGACCTGCCCGGCCCGTCCTGATCGACATGCTGTCCCGACGTGATGGTACGGGTGCCGCCCGGTGCCGGACCGGCCGGATGGCGGAACGAATCGGAGCACACGAGGGCGCAGAGGCGCAGAGGGCGCAGAGGGCGGAGGGGAAGCAGAAGGCGCGGCCGGGGTGCGGGCGCCGACCTTGACGGGGTACGGCCACTTCTCCACCATGCGGGTCACGACGGTCAGGTGCCCGGACTGCCGCCGCACCTGGAACGGCTGGTTCGCGGCTGCCGCACCACCGCCCCGTTCCCCGCCGGGGACGGACACCTGTCCGGTTCACTGCCGCGAACACCCGGTTGAGGCGAGCGGCCGTCAGACCTCCTCCGGCCCGGGAGCCGGCCTGTCCTTCTCCGGTTCCTCCGGTTCCTCCGGTGCCTCTCCGCGCTGCCGGTCCGCGGCGCTCCGGGTCAGCTCCGCGTTGAACTGGGCCCCGGTGAGCAGCGCGAGGTTGGTGACCCAGATCCAGACCAGGAAGACGATGAACCCTGCCAGCGGCCCGTACAGCCGGTTGTACGTGCCCACCTGCGTGGCGTAGAAGGCGAAGCCGGCCGACGCGACCAGCCACAGCCCCACCGCGAGCACTCCGCCCAGCAGCCCGTGCCGTACCGCACGCGCTTCAGCGGGCCCGGTGCGGAACAGGATGAGGACCAGTACCGCGGCCAGGCAGAGCAGCAGCGGCCACTTCGCGGCGTCCCACAGCGCGACGGCCATTCCGTCGGTGCCCAGGGCCCGGCCGAGCGTGCGCATCACGTCCCCGGTCAGTATCACCACGAGCGCACTGGACAGCAGCAGCGACAGCAGCAGCAGGGCCGACAGGATCGTCCTGGGAAGCTTGCGCATCAGCGAGTGCCGGTCCTCCACGCCGTGCATGGCGTGCTGCACGCGCCGGAAGATGCTCAGGTAGCTCACCGAGGACACCAGGGAACCCAGGGTGCCGAGCACGATGAGCAGCCAGGCGGCGGCCGGCCGGCTCGCCATGTCCTCCAGCGCCGACCGCAGCACGGCCCGGGAATCGGCCGGCGCCATGGCTGTGACGTGGTAAATGAACTCCTGGGCGCCGCCGGGGTAGGTCAGACCGGTCACGGACACGGCGACGAGCAGCGCGGGGAAGAGCGCGAGCACCGTGTAGTAGGTGAGGGCGGCGGCCCAGTCGCTGACATCGTCGTTCCACACCGCGACCGGCGTCCGCCGCAGCGCCGCGCGCCAGTCCGCCCCGCGCCGTCCGGCGGTTTCGCTCACCCTGTTTCACCGTGTTCTCGTTCGAAACGCCCGTGCGTGGCACGCGCCGGCCCGGCACCGCTTTCGGTACCGGTCTGCGCGCGGAGCCGGCCCCGGGGTGGAAGTCTCCGGAAGCCGTGAACAGCCGGGGGCTGGGGTGGCGGCACTCGGGCCGCCGACCGTCCGCCCCGGGGCCGTGCGGCCATTGTCCCGCATCCGGCGGGCTCCCGGGACCCTGAGGGGAACGGGTCCGGGGCAGGCCCCGGACCCGCTCCCCAGAAACGGCGAGTCTTCGCACCCGCAATCGCTACGGGAGCGGTCTTACCGGCGTCAGACGCTGACCCGCGCGAACGCCTCGAGGAGTGCTTCGTCGAAGGCGTCGAGGTCGTCCGGCTTACGGCTGGTGACCAGGGTGTTCGAGCCTGCTTCGCACACGTGCACCTGCTCGTCCACCCAGGTGCCGCCCGCGTTCCGGATGTCGGTCCGCAGACTGGGGAACGAGGTGAGAGTACGGCCCCGGACCACGTCCGCCTCCACGAGCAGCCACGGTGCGTGGCAGATCGCCGCGACCGGCTTCCCTGCTTCGAAGAAGCCCCTGGCGAAGGCGACCGCCCGGGCGTTCATCCGCAGGAAGTCCGGGTTGGCCACTCCGCCGGGCAGTACCAGGGCGTCGTAGTCACCGGGCGACACGTCCTGGAGGGTGTCGTCGACCGGGAAGGTGTCGGCCTTGTCGAGGTGATGGAAGCCCTGGATCTCCCCGCTCTCGGTGGAGACCAGCCGGGCACTCCAGCCCTTGCCCGTCACCGCCTGCCAAGGGCTGGTCAGCTCGACCTGCTCCACACCTTCCGGGGCTGCGAGAAAGGCGACCTTCACTGCGCTCACGTCCTTCCGACGGCGGTATTCGTGCTGCTTCCTGTTGCGGGTCTCCCGCTCGCGTGCCGTTATTCACCCTCACCGCTCCCGCCGCCGGTACGGAATACTCCCGTGCCGCGCTCACCCCGTTCCCCACTCCCGGTACCGCATCGGCGTCCAAGCTGACCTCGCCCGTTGCTCCGGTGGGCGCGGCCCGCCGGAGCAGCCTGCCGTGCCTCAGGACTCTCTGGCTTCGCGGGTGGCGCGCGCGTTCTCCTTGCGGACGGCGTCCAGCAGCTCTGTCTTCGTCATCCTGGACCGTCCCTCGACGCCCAGCCGCTTCGCCAGGTCGTAGAGGTGCTGTTTGGTCGCCTGCTCGTCGACCCCCTCGCCGCTGCGTCCGCCCCGGCCCCGAGGACTCTCCGAGCGGGAGTCCGAGGGGCCTCTGCGCCCGCCCTCCTTGCGCTCCCAGTGATCGCCGACCTTCTCGTACGAGTGCTTGAGCGCTCCGTAGGCCACCCGGTGCGAGCGCTCACCCTCCCCGTACTGCTCGACGGCGGAGTCGTGCGCCTTGATCCAGGTGCGCTGTGCGTCCTCGGACGAGCGCTCCAGGGTGGACGGAAGTTCCTCGCGTGCGGGCATGACACCTACCTTCCTGGCGGGTCGGGGAGCGGTTCGGGACCGGGGGTGGGCGGGATCGGCGGGGGCTTCGGGGTCGGGGGGATGGGGCTGGGCTCCGGGTTCGGCGGGTCCTCCGGGCCCGGAGGACGGGTCGCGGAGGAGCAGACCGGGCCGGGACGGGGCCGGGCTGACGTGCTCATCGGACCTCCTGCCTGTGCTGATCGGCTCGCGCGGCTCCGCTCACGGACCTCCCTTGCGGACACGGCAGTGGCCGGGAGCCCGGACGGCGCCTCTCACCGTCCGCGTTCCCCCGGCCCGCACCCCAAAACCGGTGTGCCGCCGCACGGCAGGAGCCCTCCCCGGACCTCCGGGAAGGGCTCCTCGGCCGGCCGCTGCCGCTTGCCCCGGCCGCGCGGCGGTTACTCGAAGTCGAAGTCCCCGCCGCCGTCGTCGGCGCCGTCGTCCCCGCCGTCCTCGTCGTCGTCCCCGAAGCCGCCCATGGCCTGGTTGAGCAGCATGCCGCCGACCAGACCGCCGGCGACTCCCGCGGCGCCGGCGGCGACCGCGCCGCCCATGCCGCCGCCACGGCTCTGCTGACCCTGCTGCATCATGCCGGGCTGCATGCCGGGCTGCATGCCGGGCTGCATGCCCTGCATCGCCTGGGCGGCCTGGAATGCCTGCTGGCGGCCCTCAGCGAGCTGAGCCACCCAGGACTCGACCTCGGCCTGCCAGTCCCGCTCCCCGGCGTCGAGGTCCTCCTGGGTGATCGTCTCGCGCACCTCCAGCCCCGGCACCGCCATCCCGGTGTGCTTGTCGCTCTCCAGCAGGATGTGCAGGCCGTCCGGCGCCGGGGCGAAGGACACCTCGAGTACGCCCATCACCTGTGCGTACTGCGGTGAGGGGGCGAACAGGAACTCCTGGTGGAAGGGCAGCTGCTGGGCGGTGCCGGGCACCGGACCGGGAACGAGGACGGTGGGCTGAAAACCGAAGCCCAGCTGTCCCAGCGCCTGGAGGACGACGTCCTGGGCCGGCAGCGGCGCCACCGCGAGCGGGTCCATGTCCCCGCTGTCCTTCGCCGAGGCGATCACCAGCGCGGTGCGGACCCCGACGCTGATGCCCAGCGGGTGCCCGTTGGCCTCGGTGACCGGGGCTTCCCAGGGCAGCGGGAAGGCGAACGGCAGAGCCCGCTTCTCGCCCTCGCCGAGCGGGAAGCCGCCGCCGACCATGTGCTGGGCGAACGGCACCACGTCCTTCTCACTGCCGCCGCCCCCGGGCTGCGACCCGGGCTGTGCCACCAGCTCCAGCACGATGTGCTCGATATCGAAAGCGGCTTTCCCGCCCTGCAGATGGACCTGCCCGCGCACCATCCCGCCCGGATGCACGGCGCCACTCTCCAGGATCGTGTCCACCGTGGGACCGCCCACTCCGAGAGAACCGAGCAGCTTCTTGAACACCATGCCGGCGTTCACTCCTTCGCACTGTGTCTGGGGGTGCCCCCCGCCCGTGGTACCACCCCGGGCCGGGAACGGCCCGTCCGGCAGGTTCCGGGCGGGCTGGGGTGACAACTACTCACCCAGCACTATCAGTTCCCGGAGAGTGAGCGCGCCACGCGGTGAGGTTTCGGCCAGCCGGGGCGGACTGCTCCGGCGCGGTTGAACCGTCCGCGGCCTTCGCCCGTAGATCCGGTCGCGGCGGGCCGACAGTTCGCCGGAGGACAACCGGAAGGACACGAAATGGCTGCTGGCCAGATCAATATCGACCCCGCGGCGATGGAAGAGGCCGCCACCTGGCTGCGGAACCAGAAGGAAATGATGCAACAGAGCCTGCTGGAGGCCGACCAGAAGATGAGCGATGTGGTCGCTGCCGCCTACAGCACTCCGGGCTCCGAGACCAAGTTCCGGCCCTTCTGGGAGGAGTACCACACCAGCACCCGGTCGGCGATCGAGGGCCTGGAAGGCGTCAGTGAGTTCCTGCGGCAGGTCTCCGAGGCCTTCGTCAGCACCGACGACCAGACTTCCGGCGCCATCGGCTGAGACCGCCCGGTCAACGGACGGGGGCCGGGGGGCCGGTGCCGCCCCGGGCCCCCGTCCGGACACCTGGCAGCTGCGGGCAGAACGGATCGGGAAAGGGTGTGCCGATGACACGTATCCGCATTCCGGGAGAGGAACTCGCGGATGTGCTGGTGAGACTCCAGCAGATACGGGACCGGATCGAGAAGACCGCGAGCCTGTCGTCCGCAGGGTCCGACGAGGACGTGGGGGACCGCCGGCTCCTCGACGCGGTGCACGGATTCGACGGGGCCTGGGGAAAAGGCCACAAACGAGTGCAGGAGAACGTGGACACCTTCCACGAAGCCGTGCAGGGAATTCTCGACGCGTTCGAGGAAACGGACATCGCGACGAGCCAGGCACTCGAGGAGAGTTCCTCCGGCGGAAAGGAGGACTCCGCGTCATGACCAGCCGAACGGAGCACGCCGAACCGGGTGCCGCCCCGACCCGCTACGGTCTGCGGTTCCCGGACACCTGGTGGCACCTCGACCTCGACCCGAACACCAGGGACGCCTCGATCCGCCGCAGGCTCGAGGAGGGCCTCGCCGGGCCGGACACGGACCCGGAGCGGCTGGACACCCTCATCCGGATGGCCCGCCGGTCCGCCCGGGAGGCGCATGACCGCGGGGCCCTCCAGCTCGCGGGCGTGTTCGAGGTGCTGGACAACGACTCGACCCTGACCGCCACCACCATGGTCCTCCGGGTGCCTCTGCCGGAAGGGGAGAGCTCCGACCTGGCGAGTCTGCTGCTGCCCGTCGCCATGCGGAACAGCCGGAACCCGCTGCTGCGCGACATGCCCGGCAGCCGGGCGGAGATCGTCGAACATCCGCAGGTGGGCGCGGTCGGACGGGTCACCTCGCTCGAGGACGTCGACTACTACGGGCAGGCGACGATCCGGACGGCTCTCCTGCAGACCCTCATTCCGGTCCCGGACAGCGACACCGTGCTGGTCATCGCCAGCCAGACCCCCAACGTCGGCCTCATGGAGCCCTTCTTCGAGGTGTTCGACGCCATCGCCCGCACCTTCCGGTTCGCGGCATGAGAAAGCGAGGTTCTTCCCATGGTGCGGCCCGCAGGTGACGAATGGGCGGTTCTGGACCTCTCCGAGGACCCGGCTCCGGGGGAGCCCGAGGTGCTGCGCACGCTCGCCGCCGAATACCGGAGCATCGCGGACGACGCCGAATCCACCTCCTCGGTCATCTCCAGAATCCAGTCGGAGGACCTGGGTGAAGGCAGGACGATGGACAAGCTCCGGGAAATCCTGGACGAGCTGCCGAAACAGATAGGACAGTTGCGCGATTCCTACAGCAGGGCGGCAGAGGCGCTCGAAAGGTACGTTCCGCTGCTGGAGAACCACCAGGACCAGGCGGACCGGGCCCTGGCGCTCGGCCGGGAGGCCCGGGGGCAACTGAACCCGGGGCTGGCGGCGCTGGTGCACGCCGAAGCGGAGGTGGCGGCCCTGGGCAACGCCGATCCGCCGCCACCCGGCGACGAGGACGCACGGGCCGCCGCACGCGCGGCGGTAGCCCGTGCCGACATGCGGCTCAGCACCGTGCAGAGCCAGGTGGACGCCGCCCAGAACGACCTCAGCGTGGCGCAGCGACTGGCCGCCGACGCTGAGCAGTTGCGGAGGACCGACGCGGGCAGCACGGCCCACGAGATCGACACCGCGGCGGGTGAGGCGGTGAAGGAGAAAAGCTTCTGGGAGAAGCTGGGGGCCACCATCCTCGGCTTCGTCATGGGTCTGGCCAGCGCCCTCGCGGGCATCGCGGCCTTCGTCGTCATGTTCATCCCCGGCCTGCAGTTCCTGGCCGTCCCGCTGGCCATCGCCAGTTTCGCGCTGGGGGCGGTGGCCCTGGGCATCACGATCAAACAGGGACTTGTCTCCGGGGACATGGACATCGTCGGTGTGGTGCTGGGCGCTGTCGGCCTGGCACTCGGCGGTTTCGGCCTCATCCACGGGATCAGCGGATTCGCCAAGCTGGGAGCGCTCGCAGGCAAGCTCAGCAAGGCCGGAAAGCTTTCCAAGGTGCCGCCGGCGAAGCCGGGCACGCCCCCGCCGGGGAGCCCCACGCCGGTGTCGCGTCCGCCCAGCCCTGCCCCGCAGCCGTCCACCCCGCAGCCGTCCACCCCGCCGGCGACGCCGGTGCCGGGGAGTTCGGGCCCGCCGAGTCCCGCGCCGTCGAGTCCGCGTCCGTCGGTGTACGAGACCCCGCCGTCGAGCCCGCGTCCGTCGAGCCCGACGCCGTCGGGCCGTCCGCCGGGTTCGCTTCCTGAGCCGCCGGGGCCGGTGACGTCGCGTCCGGTGACGCCGGAGCCGGGGCCGGTGAGTCCCGCGCCGTCGAGTCCGCGTCCGTCGGTGTACGAGACCCCGCCGTCGAGTCCCCGTCCGTCGGTGTACGAGACCGCGCCGTCGAGTCCTGCGCCGTCGGGTTCGGTGCCGTCGAGTCGTCCGCCGAGTCCGGTTTCGGATCCGCCGGGGCCGGTGACGTCGCGTCCGGTGACGCCGGAGCCGGCGCCGTCGAGCCCGGCGCCGTCGAGCCCCGCGCCGTCGAGCCCCGCGCCCCCGAGCCCGGCGCCGGGACCCGGACCGGGCAGCCTGCTGACTCATTTCCGGGCCGACCGGCTCGGTACGGTGAACGACTTCCTGGCCATCGGTGTCGGTGTCTCGGCCGTCGGCGTGGGCGCGCCCGGTCTGGACGCGGCCATCAAGGCGGACAAGACCGGCAACTGACACACCCTGCGGCAGCCGCACCGAAGACCGGGCCGTCGCACCCCACCAGTGGGGCGCCACGGCCCGGCCTCCGCCCCGTCGCACCTCCACGCACAACGGCGCGCCGGGCTCCGCGGGTGTCAGGCCAGCACGGTCTCCGGTACCTGGACCATGCGCAGCGGGCCGTCACCCGCGTGGAAGAACGCCCGGCCCGGGCGCCCGGCACCCAGCCGGCTCCGGGGGATCTTCCCGCCGATGAGCTCACCGTCCCCGACCGCCTGCGGGCTGAGCAGTGCTCCCTGGCGGTTGCGCCGCATCTCCGCGAACCAGCCGGAGAATCCGGCGGACAGCCGTTCGGTCTGACCGGCCAGCAGCAGCCCGCGGCCGTGCTCCGCACCCGTGCGGATGATGCCGCTGAGCACCGGCTCCGCCTTGGTCTGCTGCAGCATGTCCGCGTCGTCAACCACGACCACCACCGGACCCGCCTCTTCCTGGAGCACCTCCTCCAGCTCCTCCCGGGGGATGTCGGCTTCCCCGAAGAGCGCCAGAACACCGGGCCGTCCCGCCAGGCCGCGCAGCGGCGAACGGCGCGGGGCCGCGACCACCAGTGGGGTGCCGGCACCGAGCAGCGACAGAGCCATGGTGAGCAGCACCGTGCTGCGCCCCGACCGGGGCGGGCCGCCGACAACGAACGAAGGCGTCATCGCCAGGTCGACGCCCACCGCGGCGAGTTCGTCACCTCCGACGCCCACCATGGCCCACAGCGGTCCGGGGCGGGTCAGCGGCAGGTGGGCCGCGGCCTCCTCCGGGCTGAGCCGGTCGGGAAGAAGATCCACCCGGAACGGTCGCGCCGACGGCGGAATCCCGGCGTCCTGCTCCGTCCGGCGGGAGGCGATGGACTGCAGCGCCGCCGCCTGTGCCTGTCCGGTGGCGTCCCGGGCCAGCAGGGCGATCTGCACCTCGGCCTTGTCGACGGCCCGCAGCGCCCGCCCGGAAGGGATGTTGTCGGGCACGGAGCGTTGGGGCACACCGATCATGGAGTACTCGGACTTCTCGTTCATCCGCAGCACGAGCTTGTTCTCCGTGGTGGAGCTGATCCGGGTGGAGAACACCGAGCGGTCGCCGGCCAGCACGACGTGAATGCCGACGCTCGCCCCTTCGCGGAGCAGCGTCAGCAGACCGGTGAGCAGCGCACCGCCGTCGTAGTCGGACAGGGTCTTCTCGAAGGTCTCCCAGCGGTCGAGGAGGACCATCAGGTGGGCCGGCCGTTCCTGCGGCGGCAGGGCGGAGCGCAGCTCCGGCAGGTCCGCGTACCCGCGGGCGGCCAGCAGCTCCTGCCGTCGGCTCAGCTCCGCGGTGAGCCGGGAGAGCAGCCGGGCCAGCCGGTCGGGCTGGGTGCGCTGGACCACCGCGCCGCAGTGCGGCAGGGCGGTGAGCGCCAGCAGGGCGCCGTTGCCGCAGTCGATGCCGTACAGGTGCAGATCGGCGCTGGAGTGGGCCCGGGCCAGCGCGCCGGCGATGGTGCGCAGGGTCTGGGACCGCCCGGCCCTGGGGGAGCCCGCGATGTGCAGGTGGCCGAGGGTGGCCAGGTCCAGGGTGAGCGGGTGCTGGGCCTGCTCGGCGGGAAGGTCTGCCAGCCCGATGGGGACGGGCGGCAGATCGTAGCCGTCGCCGGCCGGTCCGGCGGGCACGGAGTCCAGGGCCAGGGCGGTGGGCAGGGCGGGGAGCCAGGGGCTGTGCTGGGGGGCGATGGCCAGCCGCTGTTCGGCCCCGCGGACCGCCTGCACGAGGTCGGCGAGGTCGGTGACGGTGTCCTCGGGCTCGCGGGACACCGAGCGGGGAGGCTGCGGCAGTGGGCGGCCGAGCTGCTGCCAGTTGAGCGGGAGGATCCGCGGGGCCGGGGCGCCGGAGGCGGTGGCCCCAGGCCGGCGTCCTCCTACCCGTCCGGCCTGGAACGGGATCAGGGAGGTCTGGCCCAGCCGCACGTAGGCGCGCCCCGGGGTGTTCTTGGAGATCGCCGCCGCCTCGGGCGAGGTCAGTACGTCCTGGCTCTCGGTCCGGTCGGTCACCCGCAGGGCGATCCGCAGGTTGGTGTTGGCGCGGATCTCGGGCGAGACGACGCCTCCGGGGCGCTGGGTGGCCAGGATCAGGTGGATGCCGAGGGAGCGCCCGCGCTGGGCGATGTTGACGAGGCCTTTGACGAAGTCCGGCAGGTCGCGGACCATCGAGGCGAACTCGTCGATCACGATGAGCAGGCGGGGCATCGGGGTGCGGTGCGGCTCGCGGTGGAGAAGGTCGACGTAGTCCTCGATGTCCTTGGCCCCGGCCCCGGCGAGGATGTGTTCGCGTCGCTTGAGCTCCGCGGTCAGCGAGGTGAGGGCCCGTTCGACGAGGTGGGCGTCGAGGTCGGTGACCATGCCGACGGTGTGCGGCAGTTGCACGCAGTCCTTGAAGGCCGAGCCGCCCTTGTAGTCCACCAGGACGAAGGTCATGGCGTCCGGCCGGTTGCCCACCGCCAGTGCGGCCACCAGCGTCTGGAGCAGCTCGGACTTGCCCGAGCCGGTGGTGCCGGCGACCAGGCCGTGCGGGCCGTCGCGGGTCAGGTCGACGGCGAACGGGCCGTCCAGCGAGACGCCGAGGACCGCGGAGGTGGTGCGACCGCCGGCCTGCCAGCGGGCGGCCACGGCCTCCGCGGTCGGCGGATCGAGAGCGAGCACGTCGAGCAGCCGGGCGGCGGGCGGGAGCACCGATGCCTCTTCCTCGGCGCCGCCGGTGTCCCGCAGGGGCCCGAGGGCCCGGGCCACGGAGCGGCACCAGCCGGTGGACACGGCATCGGGGCGCACTCCGCTGAGCGTCGCCGAGCGGGACCGGGCGACCCGCAGGACGCCGCCCGGTTCCTCGGCGACGACGGCCAGGCACTCCTCGGGCAGCAGCCGTTCCTCGGCGTCCAGGCACACGGCGTGCACGCCCACCGCGGGCCCGTCCCTGAGGATCTGCACCACGCCGGGCAGTGAACGCAGCCGCCGGGCACCGTCCAGCACGACCAGCACGTCGGGCTCCTGGCCGGCCTGCCGGGTGCGGGCGGCGGGGTCGCGTGCGGCGATGAGGGCTGTGAGCTCGGCCACCCGGCGGGCCGCGGTTTCCGCGTCGGTGCCCACCGACAGCACCGTGTCCTGTCCGGCCCGGGGCCGGAGGTGCGGGAGCCAGCGGACCCAGGCCCACTCCTTCTCCTCGCCGGGGCCGGTCAGGACGTGGATGCTCAGGTCCTTCGGGCTGTGCAGCACGGCGGCCTGGGCGACGGTCCAGCGGGCCACGGACCGGGCGGCCGGCCCGCGGCCTGCGATGCCCAGCACCTTGTGCGTGCGCAGGTTGACGGTGACCGGGACGTCGTAGGCGTCCCGGGGGATCTGGCGCTTGTGCTCGTCCTCGGTGGGGTCGATGAGCACCACGTCGGACGGCTGGTCCGCGCTTCCCACCCGCAGTTCGAGGAAGTCGGCGTCGGAGGTGCGGCGTTCCCAGAGCCTGCGGCGCGGCCCGACAGCCGTCAGCAGAACGGTCGCCGGGTCGGGGAAACCGGCCCGGCGGGCAGTGCGTTCCGCGACCAGCGCCTGCTCCGCGTCCGCCTCGATGCGTTCCTTCTTCTCCTTGTGCTTGGCGAGCTTCGTGGCGTAGGAGACCCGGCCGAATTTGCGGTTCATCACATAGTTGCCGATCACGGCCACCGGGGAGAGCAGCCCGAACAGCAGGAAGGTGAGCCGGCCGAAGATCAGGACGCCGGCGGCGGCCATCACCAGCGGCAGGATGGCGGCGATGTACGGCAGTGGCCTCTTCTCCGGTTCCTGGGGCGGGGCCGGCAGGGAGAACCGGGTCTCCGGCTTGGGCGGGAGCAGCCGCGGTGGACGGTTGTAGTCCAGGCCGTTGCCGTCCTCCGAGGGCTGCACGGCAGCGTCCGGCTGCTCCGGGCGGACCAGTTCGAACAGGGAGCCGCCGACGGACAGCTGGGCGGAAAGGGGCCACGGCTGCTCGTCGGTGATCTCCTCGCGGTCCAGGTGCAGGGGGGACCCGATGCCCTGGGGGCGGACGGTGCAGCGGCCTCCGGGGAGGATGCGGAGAGCGGCCCCGGGGCCGTCGGGCGAGCCACGGCCGATTCGGGCGGTACCGTCGGGGCCCAGGGCGATGTGGTGGTCCCCGAGGTCCAGCCGGTGCACCGCGCCGGCTCCTGGCCCGCCGACCACCCGGACCTCGATGAGACCGCCGGGCTCGACCGCCGGCCGGTCCACGGGACGGCCGAGACCGACCAGGGCGGCCTCCCGCAGCGGGGACTCCCGCAGGGTCAGGGCGGGGTCCACAGGGCTGCCGTGCACGTGGAGGGTGTCGTCGGCGCGGGTCTCCGGGGCGCCGCTGCCCCCCAGCTCTGCGAGAGCCCGGCCGATGGTGCCGACCGGGGTGTCCGGTTCGGCTTCCATGTGCACGTCGAGCGCGTCTCCGACGCGGTCGACCACGGTGAATATCAGTCGCACGAGGGTTCTCCCGGTGGCGGATCTGGGCGGGCGGACTGCCGGACACCGCCCGGGTGGTGGACACCCGGGGTACGTACCGGGGTGCGTTCCGGTTCACTGCCGCGGCGAATGGGTGAACCGTCCAGCCCTGGCTTCCGTACAGCCGGTGACGCCCGTCCTCCGCGGGTGTCACCCGTCCTCTGCGGGCGGCCGCCGGGCCCCCGCGATGTCCCGAGGTGGCCGCATGATCGTGTCCGTTGTCCTGGCTGTCGTCCTTGCGCTGGCGCTGGCCGCCGCGGTGGCCGCGCTCATCGTGAGCGAGCGGCGCGCCGCCGCTCCGGAGCGCCGCCGCCCGGTGGTGACCAGTGCCGTCACCGGCCCGGAGGCGCTGAAGACGGTGGACGCAGGGCTGCGCGCGCTTGCGGCCGAATGCGTCCGCACCGGTCGTGACCTGCCGGACATCTATGCCGTCACCTGTTCCGAGACGCACCTCACCCTGCGGCTGGCCACGCCCGACACCGAGGCCCCACGGCCGTGGATGGCGGACGAGCAGGGAGAGGAGTGGTCACTGGCCAAGGTGGACATGCGGCCCGGGACGGTCCTGGACGAGGCGTCACCGTATCCGCTGACCGTCACCGCCGGACTGGGCGGAGGCGACCGGATACTGATCGATCTGGCACGGGCCGGTGCGCCGATCGCCGTGACCGGCGGAACCGCCGACGTCCGTAAGCTGACGGCGGCGTTCGTCACCGAGCTCCTCACCGGCCCCGTCGGGCGTGAGGCCGAGGTGACGCTGGTGGGCTCCGCCGCCTCCACCGAGGTCCGGAACGCCATCGGGGTGCGGTCACCGAGGCTGCACACGGCCGCGACCCTGCGGGAGGCGGTGGCCCGCGGGTCCGATGACGCGATGGTCGCGTCCGGGGACGAGTCGCCCGGCACGCAGGTCTTCCAGATGATCCAGGGCCGCGCAGCGGCGGACGGCAGCCCGGGGGTGCCCGGTCTGTTCGTTGTCGACGCCGAGCAGTACCACGAGGAGAAGGCGTCCCCGGGCCTCCCCGCACCGGGCCGGGGCCCGGCCGGTGCCCTCCTGGTGATCGGTGACCTGACCGACGCCGCGTGGCGCTTCGACGTCCGGTCCGACGGCTCGCTGGACACCGGCGCACTGGGCCTGGCGGTCGAGGCGCATGCGGCCCGCCCTCCCGCCCGTCACTGACCCGGCGGCGCGGGCGCCCCCGCCCCCCTGAGCGGTCACGGCGGAGGGCCGCCGCCCCGGGCGGGGCCGGGGACCCGGAGCAGCCGTCGGCCCCCGGCGGTTTCCACCTCGAAAGCCATGATGCGTTCGAGGCGGACCGAGCTGCCCCCGTGCACTCGCAGCCCTTCCGGGGAGCGGGAAGGGCCGGGGCCGTCCGCCGGTACCGACCACCCGGCGGCCGTCTCGCGGACTCCGTTGTCGCCGAGCACGCGCAGCCGTCCGGTCTGCGGGCCGGTCAACCCGCGCAGTTCCAGCACCAGGGCGCAGCCCCAGCCCGTCCGGTGAGCGGTCACCATCGCGCCGGTGCCCGGGGGCGCTCCGGTGACGGCGGCCCAGGCACGGAAGGTGGCCGCTCCGGTGCGGAGCGGACCCGAACGGAGGGTGCTCAGCATTCCCGCGAGCTCCCCGAACTCCGCCCGCGCCGCGCGGCAGGCGCCGCACCGCAGCAGATGCCGTTCCACCTGATCCCGGTCCTCCGCGCCGAGCGCGCCGAGGGCGTGCACGGCGAGGTCGCTACGTGCCTGCTGACAATCCACGGTCGTCTCCCGCGCGGTTCTGCCCCCCGGCCCACTGCCCGCAGTAACGAGCGGCCGGCGCCGTCGGTTCAGCCCGGCCGGACGGGAGGTGAACCGATCAGGCCCGGCGTCCGTCTACCGCGTCACATGCCCGCCTTCAGCTTCGCAGGGAGAAACTCGTGCGCAGGAGACCGCTCATCGCTCTGATCGCCGGACTGGCCCTCGCGCTGGCTCTGGTGCTCGTCAACCTGGCCACCGGGACGGTGGGCGGTTCCGGGTCCGAGGCGGCCCCGGAGGACGGCGCGCCGACCGGCGAAGCGGCTCCGGCCACGGGGGAGGAGCCCGCTGTTGCGGACGAGGAGGAGGACGAGGACGAGCCGGAGGACCCGCAACCGACGGAAGAGGTCGCGGAGTACGCGGAACACCCGGACGGGTCCGTCCGCTACGCGGCCCGTACCGATGAGAGCGAGACCGTGATCGCCATCGTCGTGTGGGACGACTGGGCGGTGGCCTATCTGTGTGACGGCCTGGCGTTCGAGACCTGGCTGACCGGCGTCGTCGTCGAGGAGGAGGAGGATATTCTGCTCACCGACAGGGACGAGACCATCCAGCTGGAGGGCTGGTACGAGGACGGTGCTCTGCAAGGCGTCGTCAGCAACGACGGAAAGCACGTCTGGACGTTCACCGCTCCGGTCGTCGAGGAGCCCGCAGGGCTCTACCTGGCGCTTTCCGACCAGGGCCCGGAGGTCCGGGCCGGCTGGGTCGTGCTCCCGGACGAGAGCCAGACCGGTGTCGCACAGGTCGATGGACGGCCCTTTCCGGCACCGGGGTTCGATGTCGAGGACGGCACCCTCACGGTGGACGGCACCGAGATTCCGATCCTGCCGCTGGAGTACCACGACTTCTGACCGGCCGATCCGTCCGGGGCCCGGGGCCCGGGGCGGTGGCCGCGGTGCAGGCCGCGGCCCCGGCCCGCGGCACCGGTCAGCTGACCGTGCCGCGCGCCCGCAGCGCGGCACGCAGCGCCCGCATGGCGTAATGAGTGCGCGACTTGACCGTCCCCTCGGCGACCCCCAGCGTCTCGGCCGTCTGGGCCACGCTGTGCCCCAGGTAGTACACGTGGACCAGGACTTCGCGGTGGGGCGGTGTGAGGTCCTCCATCGCCTCGGCCACCACCCGGGCGGTGAGCGTGCGCTCCACCGTGTCCGGGACGATCGGTTCCACCGAGCTGGGGTCACTGATCTCCGGCGGGCGGGCACGGCGGGCCCGGTGGCCGTCGATCACCACATTGCGCAGCACGGTGAACAGCCACGGCCGCAGGGACTCCGCACTCGGGTCCAGCGCCTCGGAGTGCCGCCAGGCGCGCAGGGCCACCTCCTGCAGGACGTCCTCGGCCCGGTGCCAGTCGCCGTTGAGCAGTTGCAGCGCGAAGCGGAGCAAGGCACCCCGGTGCTGCTGATAGAGAGCGTTCATAAAATCTTCACCCGGTGTGCGCAAAGGGACGCAGTGGCCGGGCCGGCGCTGACCGGGAATTGCCGCGGCATCGGCTGCCGTCTCACGGGTCATGGGGGCGGTGTTCATCCGGTGGCATCGTCAATCTGGCGGGCGCGGAGGAACCGCATACGAATACCTCTGGTCTTCATCATTTATGGGAGCTGGCTGTGTATCAGCCTGGTATCCCGTTCTGCTCACTTGCCAGATCATTCGGTGCTCAATAGTGCTCAATGCGCTGCCGGGCGGGGCGGATGCATGGCGGGTGGGCGCCGCTTCCCGGCGGCCGTCAGGGGCGACCGACGCCCGCCGAGAGCTCCGCCGCAGCCGCGGCCGGGCAGGTGTGCATGCGCTTTCTGCTGAGCCCCGTGGACCTTGTGGCGCTTCCCGCCGGCGGCGCCCGCTTGATGCCCGCTTCCCGCCGCGGCCGGACCCCGCAGGCCGGCGGCTGTGTGTCCCGGGCGGTGGTTCTGTGAGAAAAGAGGCACGGGCCGGGCGGCCTTCCGCACCTCCCGCCTGCCTTATGGTGGGGACATGCGATGTGTTGCCGAACAGCAGTACTTCGACCCGGGTAACACGGCCCGCTCGGGCTGCAATAACCCCGACGGGCGACCCTGGTGAACCCGGAGATCCGGGCCGGAACCAGCCGGCTGCACGGCGTTTCCGAGTTGCCCGAGTTACGTCTGGGAGAACGGCTGAATGCTGCCCGGGGTCGGGCGTTCGTCGGTCGGGCCGAAGAACTGGCCGCGTTCCGGGAGGCGCTGCACGACGCCACGAATTGCTTCGCCGTGCATTACTTTCACGGTCCCGGTGGGATCGGCAAGTCCATGTTGCTGCGGCGATTCTCCGACGAAGCACGTGCCGCCGGCCGCCCGGTGGTCGAGGTCGACGGACGGATTCTCGCTCCGACCCCTTCCCCGTCCCCGACCGTGTTCGAGCGGGAGGCTCAGCGGGCTCTGACCGAGGAGTCGGCGGTGCTGCTGATCGATACCTTCGATCAGTGCCAAGGGCTGGAGACCTGGCTGTGGGAGTCTTTTCTGCCGCGGCTGCCGGCAGGCGTGCTGGTGGTCATCGCCGGACGGTGGGCTCCGGACGCCGCTTTGATCTCCGACCCCGGGTGGTCCCAGGCCCTGCGGGTGGTCGCTCTGCGGGATCTGGCCCCGACGGACGCGGCCGCGCTGCTGGAGGCCCGTGGGGTGCGGCCGGAATTCCACGAGCCGGTGCGGCAGTTCGCGGGCGGCCACCCACTGGCGCTCTCACTGGCGGCAGCGGTCGCCGTGCGGGAGCAGGAGGTGGCCACCTCGTGGACCCCGCCCAGGGACGTGGTCGAGACGCTGCTGGCCCAGGTCCTCGGGGAGGTGCCGTCCACGGCGCACCGGCATGCCCTGGAGGTCTGTGCGCACGCGCACATGACCAGTGAGGAGCTGCTGCGGGCGGTCCTGCCCGGTGACGTGGGCCCGCTGTTCGGCTGGCTCCGCCGGCTGCCGTTCGTGGAGTCCGGACGGTACGGGGTCCACCCCCACGACGTGGTGCGCGAGGCCCTTGAAGCGGACCTGAAGTGGCGGGATCCCCAGGGCTT
The DNA here is from genome assembly GCF_028200735.1 of Streptomyces sp. ACA25. Classification (GTDB taxonomy): domain Bacteria; phylum Actinomycetota; class Actinomycetes; order Streptomycetales; family Streptomycetaceae; genus Streptomyces. Next base: position 523,833 of record NZ_JAQKPV010000002.1, on the reverse strand, counting down.
CGCGGCGATGCACCGCCGGCTCCGCGCCCATCTGGCGGAGCGGATCCGGGACGTCGCCGGGCCGCAGGTGCGCTGTGCGATGGGTGCCCTCATGTACCTGTACCGCGAGGACCGGGTCATGTCCGACCTGGCCTGGCACGGGCTCGGGGACATCCACGAGGAGGCCCTCCGCCCCGCCGACACGGCAGCAGCGGTGCGGCTGACCACCGAGGTGATGGGCGAGGACGCGGCGGCAAAGGTCGGCTTCTGGATCGACCGGCAGCCGGAGGCGTTCCGGATGTTCCGCCGGACCGACACCGGTGAGTCGGTGGCGCTGTCGGGCTGGCTGCGGCTGACCGAGCCGGCACCGGAGGAACTGGCGGCCGATCCGGTGGTGGCAGCCGTCTGGGAACACAGCCGTTCCGTCGCTCCGCTGCGGGCGGGCGAGCATCTCGGAGTCGCCCGCTTCTGGGTGCCCGCGGCCCCGCACCCCGACGCGTCGCCCGCCCTGGACCTCTTCCACTGGCGGGCCATGGCCGACATCTACCGTTCCGACCGGCTCGCCTGGTCCTACGTGGTCACCAGCGGCTCGGACTTCTGGGGCCGCCGGATGCGGCATCGGGGCATGGAGCACGTGGAGTTCGCCGGACAGGAACCGGACGAGGACTGTGCGCTGTTCGCCCACGACTGGCGGGCGGCACCGGTGGACTCCTGGCTGGACCGGGCGGACGCCCTGCTGTTCTCCTGGAAAGAGGCCGACCCGGCTGCCGCGCCCCGGACGGTCGCGCGTGCCGTGCTGTCCAGGGCCGAGTTCGACACCGCGGTGCGCCAGGCACTGCTCTCCTTGCGCAGCGCCGAACGGCTGTCGGCGAGTCCGCTCACCCGGAGCCGACTGGTCGCCGACCGGCCCGCCGATCCGGCCGCGGCCCTGCGGGAGGTGCTGACCCGGGCGATTGACGACCTGCGGAACGAGCCGCGCGGGGTGAAGCTGTACCGGGCTCTCGCCGCGGCCTTCCTGCAGGGCTCCGCCACCCAGTGGGCCGCCGCTGAACGTCTGGGCATCCCGTTCAGCACCTACCGACGTCACCTCACCCGGGGGATCGAGCGGATCTGCGAGACGCTCTGGCAGCGGGAGTTCTACAGCCCTCCCCCTCTTCGCGCGGTGCCCGGCCCCGACCCCTGCTGAGCGGCGCTCCTACACGCTGCCCTTGCGCTCCACCACCAGGATCCGCGCCTCCGGGGCGGGCCGGGCGACGTGCTCGTCCCCTGCCTCGGCGTGGCAGATCCGGCCCGGGGTGAGCCGTTCGACGCGCTCCTCGCCGTCCTGCCGGTAGTGCATGTCCACTGCGCCATCGAGGACGACGAACACTTCGGGGCCGTCATTGACGTGCCAGATGTAGGGCTGGTCGGTCCAGTGCAGCCGGACGGTCGCGCTGTCGATCTCCGTGAGGTCCAGGGCTCCCCAGGGCCGGTCGGCGGTGAAGCCACCGGCATCAATGAATCGCATGCGGTGACCCTATCGCCGCGCCGGTCGGCGTGGCCGGTCACTCCGGCGGAGTACCGAGCGTGCGGGTGTCAGTGCCGAGTGTGACGCTGAGTACCTCAGCGATCTGTGAAGGGACTCGTAGTGATCACCACTGATTTTCTGCCCGGCTCTCCGTGCTGGCTCGACCTGGGCGCCCCCGACATCGATGCCGCGACCGCGTTCTACGGCGCGGTCCTCGGCTGGGAGTTCGAGTCCTTCGGTCCCGAGGCCGGCGGCTTCGGGGTGTTCCGGCTGGACGGTAAGACCGTCGGTGCGGTCGGTCCGCTGACCGAGGAGGGAGCCCGTTCGGCATGGATGCTCTATTTCCGGACTCCGGATGCCGAGGCGACGGCCCAGCAGGCGGAGCGGGCGGGCGGCACCGTGCGGGTCGGTGCCACCGACATGGATGAGTGGGGGCGGATGGCGCAGCTCACCGATCCGCAGGGCGGGCAGTTCGCCGTCTTCGAGCTGCCCACGGGGGAAGGACTGGAGGCGGTGGACCAGCCCGGCAGTCTGTGCTGGACCGAGCTCTACACCACCGACGCGGACGCCGCGAAGAAGTTCTACGGCTCGCTCCTCGGCTGGGAGACGGAAGAGATGCCACTCCCGGGCGATGCGGGAACGTACTCCCTGGTCACCCCCGCCGGCGCGGGACAGGAGCGTATGCACGGAGGCATCATGCAGCTCCCGGCCGAGCATCTCGCCCAGGCAGGTGGCCGCCCGTACTGGCACCCGGTGTTTGCCGTCACGGACTGTGACGCTTCTGTCGCCGCGGTCACCGAGCACGGCGGCACTGTGCAGATGGGACCGGAGGACGCGGAGGGAGTCGGCCGGCTCGCCGTCTGCGTCGACCCCGCGGGCGCGGACTTCGTCCTTCTCACCCCCTCCGAGATGGACTGACCCCCCGCTGCCGGCCGGGAGAGCTGCGGGAGGACCCGGGGGAGCCGCCTGCGTCCCGTCCGGAAGCGGGGCGGAGTGCCTGCCGGTGTGAAGATGGCCGAAAAGTATGCCTATGGGATTACAGTGGGGTGAATGGCGTGTAAACGCGCGCCGCGGTCAGAACACAGGTGCCCCATGAGCGACCCCTGGAACGGCGATGCCCGGATACAGGTCCGGGCGCACGACCGGTTCGTCCGGACCGGCCACGAGCCGACCGAGGCGGAGGTGCGCAGCGCGATCCGTGCCTCGTGGCTCCGTTCCGCGAGCCTGGGGGTGAACCAGAAGCGGCTGGTGGTCCCCGCCAGCTCCGACCTGGACCCGGGTCTCCGGTTGCTGCGGGCGGCCGGGCCCGCACTGGAGCAACTGCGGCACGAGCTGGGCGACGCTCCGGTGACGGTGCTGCTGACCGATGCCGAGGCCCGTATCGTCGACCGGCGCGACGGCCCGTGCGACTCGGCGGGAAACCTCGCGGCGAAGGAGCTGGAACCCCTGGTGGTCGGAGCGAGCTGCGCCGAACGCCACCTCGGAACCAACAGCATCAGCATGTGTCTCGGCACCCGGGCCCCGTTCGTGGTCATCGGGGAGGAGCACTTCTTCCACCGGCTGCAGGTACTTGCCTGTATAGGCGCGCCCGTGCACGATCCGGTGAGCGGCACCGTGCAGGGAGTGGTCAACCTGTCCATGATGCGTGAGGCCGCCCACCCCCGCATGGCCGCACTGGTGTACCGCGCCGTCCGCCGCATCGAGGACCGGCTGCTGGAGCTGACCACCTCCCGGGAGAAGGCGCTGGCGGCAGCGTTCCTTGCCTCACGTGACCGGGCCGGCAGCGTGCTGCTGCACCCGACGGACGCCCGGGCCGGCCCCGGCCGCGCTGCTGAAGCGCTGTTGGACGAGGTCTCGTCGGAGGAGCAGCGCATGCTCCTCCACGAGGCCAGCCGGATGATCGCCTCGGAGGGCACCACCTGGCAGGAGGTGCCCCTCAGCCACGGGAAGAGCGCGCTGCTGCACCGCCGTCCCGTGCGGGACGGGGAAGCCGACGGAGCGGCGGTCGAGGTCAGCCTGCGTACCGACGGCGGATCCGCGCTCGTCACCGCCCGCCCGCCCCGGCACCGTGAGCACGCCGGCGGAGCCGTTCCGGCGGCCCGGCCCGCCCCCTCCGCCTCCGTGGACCGTCCGGACGAGCACGCGAGCAGCGTCGATCAGTGGTTGCTGATGGTCGGGGAACCCGGGGTGGGCAGGCTCGCCGTCGCCGCCCGCGAGCGGCTGTCCCTGCTCAACGAGGCCGGTGCCCGTATCGGCACCACCCTCGATGTCCGGCGCACCGCGCAGGAGCTCACCGAGGTCGCTGTGCCACGACTCGCCGACCTCGCGGTCGTTGAACTGCTGAGCGAGGTGGCCGGAGGAGAGGAGCCGCGGCCGGGCCCCGTGCCGGCTGCCCCCACCCTCGAACGCCAGGCGCTGACGGCCCGCCCCGGTCTCCCCGGGCAGGCCACGGGCGAGGCCGGCGAGGTGTTCCGCTGCCCGCCCGAGACCGCCCACGCCCGGGCCATGCACCACGACCGGTCCATCCGCGAGCCGGTGGTCGGCGCCGGCGCCGGCGCGAAGCTCCTCCCCGGTGAGGCCCCCTGGCCCGAGCCCGCCCCCAGCCTCGGTGAGGGAGAGCACTCCCTCATGACCGTGCCGTTGCGTTCCCGGGGCTCCCTCATGGGAGTGGTCGGCTTCTACCGGTCGGGGCGGGCCGACCCCTTCGAGGAGGACGATCTGCTCCTCGCCGAAGAACTGGCCGTGCGGACCGCGACCTGCCTGGACAACGCCCGGCGCTACGCCCGCGAACGCAACGCCTCCCTCACCCTCCAGCACAGCCTGCTGCCCCGCGAACTGCCCGAGCTCTCCGCGGTCGAGGTCGCCTCCCGCTACTTCCCGGCGGACGAGGGGACCGACGTCGGCGGCGACTGGTACGACGTCATCCCGCTTTCCGGTTCCCGCGTGGCGCTCGTCGTCGGAGACGTGGTCGGCCACGGCATGCACGCTGCCGCCGCCATGGGCCGGCTGCGCACCGCCGTGCACACCCTCGCCGACCTCGATCTGCCGCCCGAGGAGGTGCTCGCCCACCTGGACGACCTGGTCAACCGTTCCTCGTCCGGGGATGACTGCGAAGACCCGGCCTGCGGGGCGACCTGCCTTTACGCGGTCTACGACCCGGTGTCGCGGATCTGCACAGCGGCGCGGGCCGGCCACCCGCCGCCCGCGCTGGCCGAGCCCGACGGAACGGTCCGGCTGCTCGACCTTCCCGTGGGGCTGCCGCTGGGCCTCGGCGGCCTCCTGCCCTATGCGGCAGCCGAATTCCGCATACCGGAGGGCAGCACCCTGGCCCTCTACTCCGATGGGCTGACCGCCCACCGTGGACAGGCGACGCCGGCGGACGAGGACCGTCTCGACGTGCTCCTGGATCACCTCGGGAGCACCGGCCCGACGCTGGAACACCTCTGCGACAAGATCACCAGCACGCTGTTCACCGAGGCTTTCGACCGCCCCCACGACGACATGGCGCTGCTGCTCGCCCGCACCCGGGCCCTGCCGGACGACAGCATCACCGAGTGGTACCTGCCCTGCCGACCGGAGGCGGTGCGTCAGGCCCGCGAACTGACGGGGAGGCAACTGCACAAGTGGGACCTCTCCGAGCTGGCGTGCGGTACCGAACTCCTGGTCAGCGAGCTGGTCACCAACGCCGTCCGCTACGGCGGCGGCGACCGCGTCCACCTCCGCCTGATCCGGGACAGGTCCCTGATCTGCGAAGTCTCCGACCACAGCAACTCCTCGCCCCGCATCCGGCGGGCCGGCACCACCGAGGAGGGCGGCCGGGGACTGTTCCTCGTCGCCCAGTACTCCCGGGCCTGGGGCACCCGGTACACCGAGCAGGGCAAGACGGTCTGGGCCGAGCAGCCCCTGCGCACCGGCCCCGCCCTCAGCCGTCCCACCGACCCCGACGAGGAGTCCCTGCTCGCCCTCTACGAAGACCTCTGACCGTGCACCCGGGCCACGGGGGTCCCGGTGGATCATTGCGATGACCCCGGATGGCGCGATGGCCCGGACGGCAGGACGCTGGAAGCCTGGAGGTGGCCACCATGAGTGGATCGCGCAGCGCCGGCGGCGGCACACCGATGAGCGGGAACGGTGGACGGAGACCGCAGGAGCCGGACATCGCCGCTGAGCTCCTCGACGCCTTCGCCGCCGTCCTGCGGGGAGAGCTTCTGCGACCCGGTGACGCCGGGTACGACCCCGCCCGGGAACTCTGGAACGGCATGATCGACAGGCATCCGGCCCTGGTGGCGCGGTGCCACGGGGACGCGGACGTCGTGGCCGCGGTGCACTTCGCCCGCGACCACGGACTGCCGCTGGCCGTCCGCGGCGGCGGGCACGGCGTCGCGGGCCAGGCACTGTGCGACGGCGGTCTGGTCGCCGACCTCTCGGAGATGACCAGGGTGGAAGTGGACCCCGAAGGGCTCACCGTGCGGGCGCAGGGCGGCTGCACCCTGGGTGACGTCGACCGGGAGACCCAGCGGCACGGGCTCGCGACCCCGCTGGGCGTCGTGTCCGCCACCGGGATCGCCGGCCTGACCTTGTCCGGCGGAATCGGCTGGCTCCGGCGGAAGTACGGACTGAGCTGCGACAACCTGGTGTCCGTGCAGATGGTCACCGCCGAAGGCCGGCTGATCGCCGTCGATGAGGACACGCACGCGGATCTGTTCTGGGCCGTCCGGGGCGGTGGCGGCAACTTCGGCGTCGCCACCGTGCTGGAGTACCGCCTGCACCCCGTGGGCCCGCAGGTCCACTTCTGCCACGTCTACTACCCCGCGGACCGGGCCCGGGACGTGCTGAGGGCCTGCGAGCGCCATGTGGCCGAGATGCCTGGCCAGGCCGCTCCCATCGGCGTGCTCGGCCGGATTCCGGCGGTCGGGGACTTCCCGCCGGAAACACACGGACAGCTCTTCGTCGCGGTGCTCGCCCTGTTTCCCGGCGATCCGGAGGAAGGCGAACGGGCCCTGCGCCCGCTCCGCGAGGTCGCCGAGCCCTTCGCCGACCTCAGCGGCACCATGCCCTACACGGATGCCCAGCAGGTCCTGGACGAGGACTTCCCGAACGGCCGCCGCTACTACTGGAAGTCGGTCAACGCACCGGAGCTCGGCGACGAGCTGATCGAGCACCTGGTGGTCCGCGCCGCCGCCTCCCCGTCCCCCGACTCCACCATCGACGTCTGGTTCCAGGGCGACGCGATGGCCCGCGTCGGGGAGCAGGACACCGCCTTCGCCAACCGCGGGATGCCGTATCTGTTCGGCATCGAGGGAAACTGGGACGAGGAGAACGACACGGCCGCGAACGTGGCCTGGGTCCGTGACACCTTCTCCGACCTCAGCTCCTACTCCTCCGGTGGCGTGTACCTCAACTTCCCCGGCTTCCTGGAGGAGGGCGAGCGACTCCTGCACGAGGGCTACGGCCCCAACCTCGAACGTCTCGCCGCCGTCAAGGCCGCCCACGACCCCGGCAACCTCTTCCACCACAACGCCAACATCCGCCCCAGCACCTGACGTGACCCGGCCCATCCCCGCTGTGCCGAGCGCGGCGGTCAGCAGACTCGCGGTCGTCGACCGGCGCGGAAGCGTCCCGTCGCTGGGGAACCGGGCCCGTCCTGTTCTACGAAGCTGCGAAGAACCGCCGACCTTATGTCTGCCAGGCGGCGACGATGTCCGTCGGCCCCCAGATCAGGCTGATGGCCGTGGCGTCGAGGTGTGCGTCGGTGCCGGACAGGGAAGCCACGATCAGACCTGTCGCTCCCGGGTCGTAGCCGGGCAACGGTGTGGTGCTGTGCCGGAGGGCGGACAGGTCATGCTGGTCGAACGGGGACGCGAGCCACTTGATCGATCCGGCGACGAACAGACGGTGAGCAACCGGGGAGCAGTCCGCGCCGATCAGGTCGATCTCCGGGCTGAACTGCCGGTTCCACCAGCCGCCCACAGCCTCGGCCTCCGGCCACGGCAGTGCTCCGGCCAGTGCGGAGATTTCCAGGGACTCCCGGACCAGCGGCTCGACGGCCCGGCCACGCCACGTGGTCCAGCGCCTCTGCACCAGATGGAAGGCGGCTTCGGGACGGCCGCGTCGCGTGAGTTCCTGCGCGGAGCGCAGGGCCGCGAGGTAGAGGCGCAGGTTGCTGTCCGCCACTCGGTAGCGCGCGGGCTTGCCCGGCCTGGTCGACAGCGGTGTGTCCACCGCCAGTACCCGCTTCTCCTCGGTGAGGCGCCGCAACAGTGGCGAAAGCGCCCCGGACGGCATCGCTCCGCTGCGGCTCCCCGCCGCAGCGGCAATGTTGGCGTGCGTGCGTTCTCCGCTGCCGACAGCCTCCAGTACCCGGCGCGCCTGGTCGGGTGCCGGGAACTCGGCGAGCAGGGCGGCTTCCGGAACGCTGAAGAGCGGAGACGCCGGGTCGGTGCACTCGGCCTCGACGAAAGGCAGTGCCGGCGGGGTCCGCGGTCCCCGAGCGCCCGGGCGCCCCGGCCGGGGTGGCCGAGCGCCCGGGCCGGGGTCAGGGCTGAGGGCGGTGCAGGAGGGTGACGAGCACGTCGTGCAGCACCTCGTGGTCCCGGGGGTCGTACAGGCGGTAGGGGCCGCCTTCCGGGGTGTACCACTCGTCGGCTCCCGCGTAGCGGATCCGCAGTACCAGGGTGCCGTCCTCCTCGGCGCGGGTGTGGAGCTCGAGCTCGCCGGTGACCACACCGACCTCTTTGGTCATCACGCCGCCGCGGGGCGGGCGGAAGACGGTGTTGCGTTCACTGATGTCGCTGGCATTACTCATGCCGGACATCTCAGCACGTATTGAGCATGGTTTGAAGCGCCGACTTCTCCGCCGGGTCGACCGCCAGGTTCCACTGGTACTTCGCCCGTATCCACATCCGGCTGTAGGTGCAGTGGAAGGCCGCGCGCGGTTTCCAGTCGGCCGGGTCCTGGTCGCCCTTGGAGCGGTTCGAGCTCGCGCTCACCGCTATCAGCTGCGGCCAGTACAGGTCGTTGGCGAATTCCCGGCGGCGGTCGGTGGACCAGGAGCTGGCCCCGGAGCGCCAGGCCTCGGCGAGCGGCACGTGGTGGTCGATGTCGACCTGGGACGCGCTGGTGAGGGTGACGCCGTCGAACTGGCTGAACCAGGTGCCGGACGTCGGCTGGCAGTTGCCGTCGACCACGACGTTGCGACCGTCCCGCTTCAGGACGGTCTGCCGGGCGGAGCAGCCGTTGATGGTGCGCCAGTGCGGGAAGAGGGAGCGGGAGTAGCCGGCCATGGAGGTCTCGGCGGCCACCCGCAGGGAGTTGAGTTCGGTCTGGGCGACCGCGGCCGAGGGGATGCGCGGAGGTGCGGCGGACGCGGGTGGGCCGAGCAGTGCGAACAGCAGGGCCGCGGCGAGCGCGGTGACCAGGACGCTGAGGCGTCGGCCGCGGGGCAGGAAGGACGGGCGGAACATCAGGTACCTCCCGGAAGGGTGTGGGGGTTACCTGACGGATTGTTGACGGCCAAAGTAACGCGTTCATGTCAAGTTCTACGCGAGTTGATTAACATCCTGGACATGAACACGCCACGAGGGCCGCTCCCGGGGGGAGCGGCCCTCGTGCAGGGCTGTGGCACATGTGTCCGGTGGGGACAATGCCGCCGGACTACCGGTCGCCGGCCCGCGTGAACCAGTCACCTGCCTCGGACCCGCTCAGCAGGAAGAGCGCGACCACCGCCGCCAGTGTCACCAGCAGTCCGAGCGGGAAGGTGAGGATTCCGACGAGGATCCCCAGCCCGGACCAGGCGATGCCGCCCAGCCGGTAGACCTTCCCGCCGGTACGGAAGCGGGCCGCCAGGACGATGCCGACCGCGCCGAACACCGTGTACAGCGTGGCGACAGCGCCCACCGTGGACGCGGGAACCCCCGCGATCTCGGCGGCCGAGTCGGGATCCCCGATCACACTGATCAGCGTCAGCAGGCCCAGCAGGCCCACCACTCCGCCGCCGGCGAACAGCAGCGAGCGCGCCAGAGCGACTTTCCCCGGCAAGGGCTGCCGGTCCTTGGGCGGATGCGGATCGGCCACGGTGTCTCCAGACGTACCGGACGGGTGGGACGGGTCGGACGGACCCGCCCTCGCGGGTGCGTCAGTTCTTCCTTACCACGACACTACCGACGATCTTGTCGGCGAAGGTCTGCTTCTTGGCGTCCCACAGCGGCCACAGGTAGCCGAGGAGGCACGGCAGGGAGTTGACGACGTCCAGCAGCATCCGGACGAGGGCCATGCCGAATCCGAGCGGCTTGCCGGTGGTCTCCTTCAGAACCTGGATGCCGACCGCCTTCCGGCCCGGGGTCTGCCCGGTCGTGCCCACCAAGTAGCCGAGGAACACCCAGGCGGCCAGCATGATCAGCGAGCCGACGTAGTACAGCCCGCCGGGGGCCTCGCCCGGCTCCAGGCCGGCCGAGTCGATGATCATCAGGATGACCGGCACGGAGTAGAAGATCAGAAAGTCGATGATGCGAGCCACGAACCGCCCGCCCCAGCCGGCGTACGCGTGCGGGACGGCCGCCTGGCCCTGCCCGTAGTTGCCGTAGCCCTGCCCGGGTATCTGACCGGGGAACGGCGGCGGGCCGCCCGGCTGACCGTAGGGCGCCTGCTGGCCGTAGCCGGGCTGCTGGCCGTAAGGCTGCTGGCCCTGAGGCGTCTGGTCCGGGCCGGGCGGAGGGGGATAGCTCATGTGCGAGTCCTTCTCAACTGCGAGGATGGTGCGGAAACTGAGGCAGCGGAGAGAGCGACATGAACCTCTGGTTCCCCCCGTGCGGCTCGCTGGTCATTTGATCGCCTGCCCGAGTCGCCTGTCCAGCCGGATTCGGTGACTGTGGCGAAGATGCAACATGATTCCCGGCCGGATTGGTGGAGAGCCGCGGCCATCCGCGAAGATGGCCCCATGAGCGCCCAGATTCTCGACGGCAAGGCGGCCGCTGCCGCGATCAAGTCCGACCTCACGTCCCGCACCGAGGACCTCCGGGCCCGTGGCATCACCCCGGGCCTGGGCACGGTGCTGGTGGGGGACGACGCAGGCAGCCAGAAGTACGTGGCCGGAAAACACCGCGACTGCGCCGCGGTCGGCATCGCTTCCCTCCGCCGGGAGCTTCCCGCTACCGCGAGCCAGGAGGAGGTCGAGGCGGTGGTGCGGGAGCTGAACGAGGACCCGGCCTGCACCGGGTACATCGTGCAACTGCCGCTGCCCAAGGGCATCCACACCAACCGGGTACTGGAGCTGATGGACCCGGAGAAGGACGCCGACGGGCTGCACCCGGTGAGCCTGGGCCGGCTGGTGCTCAACGAGGCCGGACCGTTGCCCTGCACCCCCTTCGGGATCATCCATCTGCTGCGCCGCCACGGGGTGGAGATCAACGGGGCGCACGTCGTGGTGGTCGGCCGCGGCACCACGGTCGGGCGCACACTGCCCCTGCTGCTGACCCGCCGCAGTGAGAACGCCACGGTGACCCAGTGCCACACCGGCACCCGCGGGCTCGCCGACCACCTGCGCCGGGCCGACATCGTGGTGGCCGCCGCCGGGGTACCGCACCTGATCAAGGCGGAGGACGTCAAGCCGGGCGCCGCCGTGCTCGACGTCGGCGTCAGCCGGGACGAGCACGGGAAGATCCAGGGCGATGTCCACCCGGGAGTCGCCGAGGTGGCCGGCTGGCTGTCCCCCAACCCCGGCGGGGTCGGGCCGATGACCCGCGCGATGCTGCTGCGGAACGTGGTGGAGGCAGCCGAGCGGGCCGCGGGCGCCGGCCGTGACTGAGCGGAAATCACGACGCTTCCCCGAGATCACCCGGGACACCGCCCGCCCCGAGGGCGGGCGCCGGGTGACCGACGGCAGTACGCCGGCGCCGATCCGGCAGTGGCCGCTGCTGGCGGTGCTGGCCCTTGCCTTCGCCGGCCTGATGGTCATCCTCGGGGATTTCCGGATCGGACTGCTCCTCTTCGGCGGGGCGCTGCTGCTCGGGGCGGCGCTGCGGGTCTGGTTGCCGGCTGTCGGCATGCTGGCCGTCCGGTCGAGGTTCACCGACGTGCTGACCTACGGACTGCTGGGCACCCTCATCGTGCTGCTTGCACTGATGGCGCAGCCCCGGCCGTGGCTGTCCCTCCCCTGGATGAGTGACCTGCTGCGCTTCTCCGCCGGGTGACCCCGAGGCCGGCCCCCCGCCGGTGGGTGGTGACGCCCGTCCGGTGACGCCCCGCCCGGCGGGCCGTACCCCCGAAGGGCTGCACCCCGGAGGAGACCGCTTCCGGCGGGTGAACCGACGGCCGCGCCCCCCCGTCCCGATCGCTTCTCCCGTGGCAACGTGCAGGAAGCCGCAAGAAGAGGCATGAGGGACCGGCCGTCCGGGCAGGCGCGTCCGCGTCCGGACCCGCAGGCCGGGCTCACCCAGCAGCGAAGGGGAATCGCGTATGGCACCCGACAGACAGCCGGCCACGCCGGGCGGCGCGCAGCAGCAGACCCTGCCGCGACCCCAGCCCCGGTTCTCCTCGATCGCGCCGCGGGTCTTCTGGCCCTCCGCGCTGCTGATCCTGGTGTTCGTGGTGTGGGCCGTCGCCTGGCCGGAGGAGGCGGCGAACGTCGTCGAACGGGTGGACGCCGAAATCATCGGCGGGCTCGGCTGGTTCTACATGATCACGGTGTCACTCTTCGTCATCTTCGTGATCTGGCTGGGCGTGAGCCGGTTCGGCGACATCAAGCTCGGCAAGGCGCACGACACCCCCGACTTCAGCACCCACTCCTGGCTGGCGATGCTGTTCGCCGCGGGCATGGGCATCGGGCTCATGTTCTGGGGCGTGGCCGAGCCGCTGAGCTTCTACGCCGAGCCGAAACCGGGGACGCTGCCGGCCGATGCCGAGCTGGGGGAGTTCGCCGCCGAGCGATCCGACTTCGCGATGTCCCACACCTTCATGCACTGGGGGCTCCACCCCTGGGCCATCTACGTGGTGGTCGGCCTGGCCATCGCTTACGCGGTGCACCGCAGGGGCCGTCCGGTCTCCATCCGCTGGGCGCTCGAGCCCCTCTTCGGCGACCGCGTCAAGGGAGCGGTCGGCGATGTCATCGACGTGATCGCCCTCATCGGCACGGTGTTCGGGGTGGCGACCTCACTGGGCTTCGGGGTGCTGCAGATCTCCGCCGGCATGGACGCTCTCGGCTGGGTCGACGACCCGGGCACCGCGGTGCAGGTGGCGCTGATCATCGGGATCACGCTGCTGGCTCTGGTGTCGGTGCTGACCGGTCTCGCCCGGGGCATCAAGTGGCTCTCCAACGTGAACATGGGCCTGGCCGGCGGGCTGCTGCTGTTCGTGCTCGTGGCGGGTCCGACGCTCGTCCTCCTCACCGGCTTCGTCGACAACATCGGCTTCTATCTGCAGAACCTGGCAGGGATGAGCTTCGACACCGGAGCCTCGCAGGGGTCCGAGGGCCGCAGCTGGGTCGACGGCTGGACGGTCTTCTACTGGGGCTGGTGGATTTCCTGGGCACCGTTCGTCGGTATCTTCATCGCCCGCATCTCCAAGGGCCGCACGGTCCGTCAGTTCGTCGCCGGGGTCCTGCTGGTGCCGGTCACGGTGACTTTCGTGTGGTTCTCCGTGCTGGGCGGCGCGGCCATCAGCGAGGTCCGCGGCGACCCGGAGAGCGGCGACCTGGTCAACCCCGAAGGGCTGACCGACCCGGAGGTGGCGGCGGTCGACACCGACCGGGCGTTGTTCCAACTGCTGGACCTGCTCCCAGCGGGCACCTTCGTCGCCGCGGTCGCGGTGCTGCTCGTCGTGCTGTTCTTCGTGACGTCCTCGGACTCCGGCTCCTACGTGGTGGACATGCTCGCCTCGGGCGGCGACCCGGACCCGCCGAGCTGGAGCCGGGCGTTCTGGGCCTCGGTGGAGGGCGCGGTGGCCATCGCGCTCCTGGTGGCAGTCACCGGGACGGACGCCCTGGGCACCTTGCGGACCACCGCGATCATCATCGCCCTGCCGTTCACCCTGGTCATGATCGCCATGTGCTTCGCCACCCTGAAGCAGTTCCGGGAGGAACGCGCCGCCCATCTCGCGGCGCTGGCGCAGCGCCAGGAGGACGAGCTGGTCGGCTATGCCGTCGCGGCCTTCGAGGAGTCGCAGAACGGCACCGGCTCCGGGACGGGCAACGAGGAAGGAGGGGCCGCGGACACCGGCCGGCCGCACCCCTGAGTGCCGGGCCGCTGACGGGCGGGGTGTCCCGGCCCGCCCGTCAGCCCCGGCCCCCTCCGTCGGGGAGCCAGTCGGCCAGCCGGTCCGGGTTCTCGTGCACCCACTGCTCGGCCGCCCCCGCGGGGGTCATTCGTTCCGCGGCGATGAGCCGGGCGACCTCGTTCTGCTCCTCGGTCGTCCACCGGAACTTCGTGAGGAACTCCGCGGCCACGCCGCCGTCCCGGGCGAACCCGGCGTTCAGATACTTCTGCAGCGGAATGTCCGGGTAGCCGCAGGCGACCTGTTCCGGATCGTCCTGGCAGCCCTTGGTGTGCGGCGGCAGTTGCACCTCCACCAGATCGGTCTCCGCGTTCAGCCAGTGCGGCTGCCACCAGTAGGTGAGCAGGGGTGTGCCCTGCCGGTCGGCCTCCCGGACGGCCTCGATCAGGGCGTCCTCGCTCCCTGCCGGGACGGCCCGGTAGTCCAGCCCCAGCTGGTCGATGAGTGCCTCGTCGTGGGTGGTGTCATCCGGGTGGCCGAGCAGCAGCCGGCCCCGGTCCCCGCTCTCCGGGGTCCGGAAATCCTCGGCGAAGTCATTGAGGTTCTCCCAGTGCAGTACCTCGGGGTTCCGCTCGGCGAAGTGCCGGGGCACGAACCAGCCGATATGGCCGACCACCCCCAGCTCCCCGGCCGCGACGACGGCCCCGTACTTCCCGACGTACAGCTCCTCCTTGTCGGGCACCCCGCCCCAGTCCTCGAGCACGGCGTGCGCCGAGCCGTCGGCGAGCGCGTCCCAGGCCATCGGCTGCTTCAGCTGCCACAGCCGCACCGGAACGTTGAGCTCGTGCTCCAGGATGTGGGCGGCCACCGCCGCGTTGGCCTGTCCTCCCGTCCAGCCGGGCTGCACGATCACCACGGTGTCGTACTGCCCGCCGGTGTCGTCGGAGCTGCAGGCGCCGAGGGCGGCAGCACCCAGGGCACCGACCGCGGCCATCAGCAGCGCCCGGCCCGGGTTGCTCAGCTCCATCGAGGCGTTCCCCCACTCACGGCATCGGCGTTCCGATCACCACAGTAGTCACCCGGAAGGGCCCCGGAAAGCGGTCGCTCTCCGGGGCCCTGCGGGTTTCCTGTGCCCCGTTCCGGGGGACCGCTCCAGGGTGCGGTCCGGGTGCGGTCCGGGTGCGGTGTCTCCCGGGCGGCGGGGTCAGCCCTGCTCGGGCAGCCAGGCGGCAACCTTCTCGGGGTTCGCGTTGACCCACTGCTCGGCCGCGTCCTCCTGGTCCATGCCCTCGCCCTGGATCAGTGCCGCGACCTCGTTCTGGTCCTCGGTGTCCCAGGAGAAGTTCTTCAGGAACTCTGCGGCCACTCCGCCGTTCTCGGCGAAGTCGGCGTTGAGGAACTTCGGCAGGTCGACGTCCGGGTAGGCGCAGGCGACCTTCGACAGGTCCTCGTAGCACTCCTCGCTGTACGGCGGGAGCTGCACCTCGACGAGCTCGACCTCGGCGTTCAGCCAGTGCGGCTCCCACCAGTAGGTCAGCAGCGGCGTACCGTCCCGGTGCGCTCGCTGGATCGCGGTGATCTGGGCGTCCTCGCTCCCGCCCTCGACGACCTCGAAGTCCAGCCCCAGCTCCTCCACGATCGCCTTGTCGTAGCTGGTGAAGCCCGGGTCGCCGTTGAGGAGCTGACCCTTGCTGCCGGACTCGGCGGTGGAGAAGTCGGCGGCGAAGTCGTTCAGGTTCTCCCAGTCGAGAACCTCCGGGTTCTCGTCGGCGTACGCCTTGGGCACGAACCAGCCGATGTGGCCGACGACCCCGAGTTCGCCGCCCGGGACGACGGAACCCTTCTCCTCGATGTACAGCTCTTCCTTCTCCGGCGCGCCGCCCCAGTCCTCCAGGATGGCGTGCACCGAGCCGTCGTCCAGGCCGTCCCAGGCGAGCGTCTCGTCGATCTGCTGCACCGTGACGTCGATGTCCAGCTCGTGCTCCAGGACGTAGGCGGCGACCGCCACGTTGGCCGCGGCGCCGACCCAGTTCGGCTGCGCGATGGTGACCTGGTCGTATCCGGATCCGTCCGCTCCGCCGTCCGAGGAGCTGCCGGTGTCGGCCGCGCCGCAGGCGCTGAGGGTGAACAGGCCCAGGACGCCGGCGCCGGCGACCAGGGAGTGACGTATCCGCAGGGTTCTTCTCATGGTGAGCTCTTTCTTGCTGGAAGGGCCGGCGATAACCGCCGGGAGGGGAAGTACTCGGGTGTCGGGGGTGGGTGTCGGGGTCGGGTGTCGGGTGGTTCGGGTCAGGGGGTGCGGACGGCGGCGGGCTGGGTCATCCGGTCGAGCATCAGGCCGAGGCAGACGATGGCAACCCCCGCGGGCAGCCCGACGCCGAGGTCGCCGCGCTGGAGTCCGTACACCACGTCGAAGCCGAGCGCGCCGCCGCCGACGAGCCCGCCGACCACCACCACGGCGAGCACCAGGACCACGCCCTGGTTGACGGCCAGCAGCAGTTGCGGCCGGGCCAGCGGCAGCTGCACCTGGCGGAGCTGCTGCCAGGTGCTCGCCCCCAGCGAGCGGGAGGCTTCGAGCACGGTCGCGTCGACCTGCCGGACGCCCTGCGTGGTGATGCGGATGACCGCCGGCAGGGCGTAGATCACGGCCGCCATGATCGCCGCGATGCGGCCGATGCCGAACAGCGCGACGACCGGAATGAGGTAGATGAACTGCGGCATGGTCTGCATGACGTCCAGGAATGGCCGGAGCGCCCGTTCCGCCCACTCCTTGCGGGCCGCCAGGATGCCGGTCACCAGGCCCAGCAGGAGCGTCACCAGCAGGGCGGCGAGGACCTGCGACAGGGTGTTCAGCGAGGCGTCCCACAGGCCCAGCAGGCCGATCACGGCCAGCGAGAGCACGGCGGTCAGCGCACTGCGCCAGCGGCCCGCGAGATAGGCCAGCACGCCGGTGATCAGCAGCAGCGCCCACCACGGGGTGGCCTGCAGGCCGTCCCGCATGGGGTTGAGCACCCAGCGGGTGAAGTTCTCCGCCCAGATCAGGGTGCCGCCGAGCACCGGCACCCCGGAGCCCACGGTGTCGACCAGCCAGTCGACGAAGTTGTTCACGGGCTGGGCGATCGACACGCTCCAGCTCTCCGGCCAGCCCTGCCCGCCGAGGGCGAAGCGGCCCAGCAGCCAGGCGGCCAGGGTGACACCGGCGGCCCCGGCCACCGCGCCCGCCCCCCGCGACCAGGCCGGACCGCGGCCCTCGCCGGGGCTCTCCAGCCGGTCACCGGCCGCCGAGGTGGTGCGGTCGAGCCAGACCGCGATGAGCACGATGCCGATGCCCGCGGTCAGGGCGTTGCCGATGTTCTGGGTGGTGAGCGCCCGGAACACCCGGTCGCCCAGGCCGCCCGCCCCGATGATGGAGGCGATGACGACCATCGACAGCGCCATCATGATGGTCTGGTTCAGCCCCAGCAGCATCTGCCGGCGTGCCAGCGGGAGCCGTGCGGTGACCAGCCGCTGCCACGGGCTCGCCCCCAGCGAGGCGGACGCCTCCAGCGCGCCGGGGTCGGCACCGCGCAGACCGAGCGCGGTCAGCCGGGCCATCGGCGGGGTGGCGTAGATGATGGTCGCGAACAGCGCGGGCGCCGTCCCGATGCCGAAGAAGAGGACGAACGGCAGCAGGTAGGCGAAGGCGGGCAGCACCTGCATGGTGTCGAACACCGGCCGCAGGATCCGCTCCGCCCGGTCGGACAGCCCGGCGGCCAGCCCCAGCAGCAGCCCGGCGACCGCCGCGATGCCCACCGCGACCACCATGAGCGCGAGGGTGAGCATCGCCGGCTGCCACATGCCGAGCAGGCCGATGACGGCGAACGTGCCCAGCGCCGTCCCGGCGACCCGGACGGCCCGCCGTCCGGTACCGCCTCCGGCAGCCGCCCAGGCGCCCAGCACCGCCCCGGAGGTGACACCCGTCCAGCCCAGGCCGTCGAGCAGGGCGAAGACGGTGTCCACCGCGCTGTTCACGTGGTTGCTCAGGTGGAGCAGGAAGTAGAGGAACAGCGGGTGCGAGTCCCGGTTGAGGATCAGCCAGCGGTTCAGCTCGTCCAGCGGGCTCTTGGCGTCGACGGCCCAGGCTTCCGGCCAGCCGGCCGAGGACACCAGCAGCCCGCTGATCACCGCGGTGAGCAGCGCCGCGGCTACCAGGTACAGCCGGTTCGCGGCCGGGGCGGGCGACCACCGGGGACGGCGCGGACCGCCCGTCCGGGCAATCGGGGTTCCGGTGGCCGGCGGCTTCTGCGGCGGGCCGGCCGCAGGGCCGGCCGTGGCCGTGGCCGGGGCGCTCATGCCGGGGCCGCCTCGGTGCTCACCGGGGCGGCCTCCGTCACCGGGACCCCTGCCACGACCGCGAGCAGCGTGGTGTGGTCGACCACCCCCAGGCAGCGCCCGCCGTCCATGACGCGCGCGGGCCGGCCGGTCCGCGCGACGATCTCGATGGCCTGGGCGACCAGGGTGTCGGGGGCCAGTTCGGCCCCCGACGCGGCCTCGCCGGGAGCGGCCGGGCGGATCGCGCTCCGCACCGGGATGACCTGCTCGCGGGGCACGTCCCGGACGAAGTCCTTGACGTAGTCGTCGGCGGGGGAGGCGACGATCTGCTCGGGGGTGCCGAGCTGCACGATCTCGCCGTCCCGCATCAGCGCGATGCGGTCGCCCACCCGCAGCGCCTCGGAGAGGTCATGGGTGATGAAGACCATGGTGCAGCCCTCCTCGCGCTGCAGCCGGATCACTTCTTCCTGCATGTCCCGCCGGATCAGCGGGTCCAGGGCGCTGAACGGCTCGTCGAAGAGCAGCACCTCCGGGTCGGCGGCGAGCGCCCGGGCCAGCCCGACGCGCTGCTGCTGGCCACCGGAGAGCTGCCGGGGGTGCCGGTCCTCCAGGCCGGCCAGGCCGACCTTCGCGGCCATCTCCCTGGCGCGGGCCCGGCGTTCGGTCCGGGAGATGCCCTGGATCTGCAGGCCGTAGGCGATGTTGTCCAGCACGGTGCGGTGCGGGAGCAGGCCGAAGTGCTGGAAAACCATGGAGGCACGCTTGCGGCGCAGCTCCCGCAGCCGGTCCTTGTTCATGGCGCGGACGTCCTCGCCGTCCATGTGCAGGACGCCGGCCGTGGGTTCGATCAGCCGGGTGAGGCAGCGCACCAGGGTGGACTTCCCGGACCCCGACAGGCCCATGACCACGAAGCACTCGCCGGGGCGGACGTCGAAGGACACATCCCGGACGGCGGGCGTGCAGCCGGTGCGGTCCCGGATCTCGGTGGCGCTGAGTCCGGCCAGCGCGGGGTCGCCGGGGATCCGGCCGGCCCGGGGACCGAAGACCTTCCACAGGTTGCGGACGGAGAAGACGGCCGCCGGATCCGGCTCGGTCCGCGCGCGGCGGACCAGCTCGGCGGCCTTCTCGCCGACCATCAGCACGCCGACCATGGGATTGACGGCCGGCATGGTCGGGAAGACGGAGGCGTCGGCGATGCGGATGCCGTCGAGGCCGCGGACCCGCAGCTCGGGGTCGACAACGGCGAGCGCGTCGTCGGCGGCCCCCATGCGGCAGGTTCCGGCCGGGTGGTAGACGGTGTGCGCGGCCTTCCGGGCGTACTCGCTGAGCTCCTCGTCGCCGGTGATCGAAGGACCCGGGCAGACCTCCCGGCCGAGCCACTTCGCCAGCGGTTCGGCGGCGGCGACCTTCCGGGCCACCCGGATGCCGTCCACCAGGGTCCGGGCGTCGTAGTCCTCCTCATCGGTGAAGTACCGGAAGTCCAGCGCGGGTTTGACTTCGGGGTCGGCGCTGGTGAGGTGGAGCCGGCCGCGGCTGCGGGGCTTGGGGATGTTCGGAGTCATCGACACTCCGTGCGCGGGCTTCTCGTAGCCCAGCCGCTCCGGGTTGTCGGTGAACGGGATCTGGTAGAAGTGGAACATCAGGTCCGGGACGGGCGAGGAGGGGTCCCGGCGGACGAACAGGCCGGCGTCGGAGTCCATCGCGGAGTTCTCGGGTATCGGCCCGTCGGTCTCCCAGACGATCACCGATTCGGGATGGTCCAGCAGGTTCTCACCCACGCCGGGCAGCTCGTGCGTGACGGGGATGCCCAGCTCCTCCAGGTCCGCCCGGGGCCCGATGCCGGAGTGCAGCAGCAGCCGGGGAGTGTCCACGGCACCGGCGCACACCAGTACCTCCCGGCCCGCCCGGACCAGCAGCTCCTCACCCTCGGCGGTGCGCACCTGTACCCCGGTGACCCGGGTGCCGTCGAGCACCAGGCGGAACGCCCAGGTTTCCAGCATGAGGTGCAGGTTGGGGCGGTCGCCGGCCTCCAGGTGCGGGTGCAGGTAGGCCACCGAGGCGGAGGAGCGCGTGTTGGTCTCCGGGTGGTAGGCGAGGTCGAAGAAGCCTGCCCCCTCGGTGAACGGCGCCCGGTTGAACCCTTCGATGTGCGGGACGTCCAGGGCTTCGCGGGCCGCGTCGACGAAGTCGCGGGCGATGGCGTTCCGGTCCTGCTCGGCGACCGGCACGATGTGGTTCCGCAGCCTGTCGAAGTAGGGGTCCATCGCGGTGGCGTTCCAGCCCGCGGCACCGGCCTCCTCCCACTCGTCCCAGTCGGCGGGGAGCGGCTTGAAGGAGATCAGCGTGTTGTGCGAGGAGCAGCCGCCGAGCACCCGGGCGCGGCTGTGCCGGATGTGGGAGTTGCCGCGCGGCTGCTCGGTGACGGGGTAGTCGTAGTCGAGTTCGCCGCCGAGCAGACCGAGCCAGCGGCGCAGGGTCAGCACCTCGGGCCGGTCCATGTCGGAGGGGCCGCCCTCGATGAGGGCGACGGTGACGTCGGGGTCCTCGGCGAGCCGGGCGGCCACGACCGAGCCGGCGGTGCCGCCGCCGATCACGACGTAGTCGTACGTGGGTGAGGGGTCGGTGTGCATCGGGTTGTCTCCTCGCGGACCTGGAGCCTGGGGGCCGGTGGCTGGCCCGCGCGTCGTCCCGGGGGCCGGGTACGGGCGCGGGACGGGCGGTCAGCCGGTGAACCACCGCACAGCGGCGGGGCGCAGGTTCTCGTAGATGTGCTTGGGCTCGCGGTACTCGTCGAGCCCGGCGGGGCCCAGCTCGCGGCCGATCCCCGATTTCCCGAAACCGCCCCACTCGGCCTGCGGAAGATAGGGATGGTAGTCGTTGATCCACACCGTGCCGTGCCGCAGCCGGCCGGCCACCCGGCGGGCCCGCTCCGGATCGGCGGTGAACACCGCGCCGGCCAAGCCGTACTCGGTGTCGTTGGCGAGCTCGACGGCCTCGTCCTCGGTGCGGAAGGTCTCCACCGTCAGCAGCGGAGCGAACAGCTCCTCGCGGATGACGCGCATGCCGCGGTGGCAGTGGTCGAGCACGGTGGGGGAGTAGAAGTACCCACCGGCGGGCCGTACCGGGTCCGGCGCCGGGCGGCTCCCACCGCAGCGGAGCGTGGCACCCTCGGCGAGGGCGGAGGCGACGAATTCCTCGGTGCGGTCGAGCTGCCGCTGGGAGACGAGCGGGCCGCACTCGACACCCGGCTCGGTGCCCCGGCCCAGGCGGATGCGCGCGGCGCGGGCGGCGAGCTCGGTGACGAAGCGGTCACGGACGGCATCCTCGATGAGGAGCCTGCTGCCGGCCGAGCAGACCTGGCCGCTGTGCGCGAAGGCGGCGTTGAGAGCCTGGTCGACGGCGGTGTCGAAGCTCTCCGCGGTGGAGCAGGCGTCCGCGAACACTACATTCGGGTTCTTGCCGCCGAGCTCCAGGGCCACCTTCTTGACGGTGGGCGCCGCCGCGGCAGCGACCCGGGTGCCGCTGAGCAGCCCGCCGGTGAAGGAGACCAGGTCCACCCCGGGGTGCTCGGCGAGCCGGGCCCCGACCGGGTCGCCGGCCCCGGTCACCAGGTTTCCGGCCCCGGCCGGCAGGCCCGCCTCGTCCAGCAGCCGCAGGAGCTCGATCGTGGACAGCGGGGTGATCTCGCTGGGCTTGAGCACGAAGGTGTTGCCCGCGGCGAGTGCCGGGGCAACCTTCCAGCTCGCCTGGAGCAGGGGGTAGTTCCAGGGGGTGATCATGGCGCACACGCCGACCGGCTCGTGGACCACCGTGCTGCGGACGTCCGCGCTGCCCGTGTCGACGGTGCGGCCGCCGGCTTCCCCGGTCACCAGGCCGGCGAAGTACCGGAAGGCCGCGGTGACGTCGTCGACATCGATCCGGCCCTCCGCCACGGTCTTGCCGGTGTCCCGGGACTCCAGCAGCGCGATCCGCTCCCGGTCGCGCTGCAGCAGGTCGCCCACCCGGTGCAGCAACGCCGCGCGCTCGGCGACGGGGGTACCGGGCCACGGGCCGTGGTCGAAGGCACGGCGGGCAGCCGCGACCGCCGCATCGGCGTCGGCGGTGTCCGCCTCGGCGACCACGGCGAACGGCCGGGCGTCGGCGGGGTCGAGGACCTCCCGGGTGCCTCCTGTCGCTGCGGGACGCCACTGCCCGGATATGAAGAGGCTCTCGATGACCGGCACGCGTGTTCTGCCTTTCCTTGCTGCGCCCCGCCGCCCTCGCCCGGCCCCGGACCTCCGCGAGCGGTGGCAGGAGCCGTCCCTGCCGGGCGGGGCCGCTGATGGCTGTTCGTGGCCGGCCATCGCTGAACGTGGCCGAAAGTCACCGGCAATGCTCCGGTACCGTCGAGCCCTGCCCTTGGGACGGAAACCTATGTCTTCCCTTCGGAAGAAGTGGCCTTCGTCACGGACGCAGGGTGATGGGTCCGGTGGTGCGGGGGGTACGGCGGTGGCCCCCGACCCCTGGAACCCAAGGGGAGATCGGGGGCCATCGCCGTGCGGGTGCGCGGCCGCGGGGCCGCGGCGGAGGTCAGATCAGGCCGAGCCCGCGGACCGCCTCGCGCTCCTCGGTGAGCTCCCGCACCGAGGCGTCGATCCGGGTCCGGGAGAAGTCGTTGACCTCCAGGCCCTGGACGATCTCGTAACGGCCGCCGGAGCAGGTGACGGGGAAGGAGGAGATGAGGCCCTCGGGGACCCCGTAGGAGCCGTCGGAGGGGATGCCCATCGAGGTCCAGTCGTCGGCCGGGGTGCCGTTGACCCAGGTGTGGACGTGGTCGAGGGCGGCGTTGGCCGCGGAGGCCGCGGAGGAGGCCCCGCGCGCCTCGATGATGGCGGCCCCGCGCTTGGCGACGGTCGGGATGAACTCCTCGGCCAGCCACTTCTCGTCGTTGACCGTCTCCGCGGCGTTCTTCCCCCCGATCTCGGCGTGGAAGATGTCCGGGTACTGGGTGGCGGAGTGGTTGCCCCAGATGGTGAGCTTCGTGATGTCGGACACCTGCGCGCCGGTCTTCTTCGCCAGCTGCGACAGCGCCCGGTTGTGGTCGAGGCGGGTCATCGCGGTGAACCGCTCGGCCGGCACGTCGGGGGCGGCGGCCTGGGCGATCAGCGCGTTGGTGTTGGCGGGGTTGCCCACCACCAGCACCTTGACGTCATCCGAGGCGTGGTCGTTGATGGCCTTGCCCTGCGGCTTGAAGATTCCGCCGTTCGCCTCGAGGAGGTCACCGCGTTCCATGCCCTTGGCACGGGGGCGGGCGCCGACGAGCAGGGCCACACTGGTGCCGTCGAAGGCGACGGTGGGGTCATCGGTGATGTCGATGCCGCGCAGCAGCGGGAAGGCGCAGTCGTCGAGCTCCATGGCGGTGCCCTCGGCGGCCTGCAGCGCGGGGGCGATCTCCAGCAGCCGCAGCTTGACCGGTACGTCCGGGCCCAGCAGGTGACCGGAGGCGATCCGGAACAGCAGCGCGTAGCCGATCTGGCCGGCGGCGCCGGTGACAGTGACGGTGACGGGGGTGCGAGTCATACGGGGTCTCCGGAAGTCAGACGGTGGCGGCCAGGTCCCTCGCGTGTGCCGAACGGTCCGAGTTCTCTCTACGTCAAGAGACCCGTGGTCAGACTAGCGGACGGGCCCCGGCCGACCGCACCCCCGGTGCGGTCCGTGCGCCGCGGCGGTCAGATGCCGAAGCACTCGGGCTCCCCGGTGACCCCGGGGATGAGGCACGCCTCAATGGTTTCCGGCCCGCCCGCCACCATCGGGGTGTAGACGTAGCCCTCGGCGTCGTAGCGGTCCCGGATCACCGCTTCCTGGCTGCCGTGCGCCGCGGACCGGATCTCGATCCGGTCACCGATCCGTGCGAGCCAGACCCGGGTCCAGGATGCCCCGCAGTCCGCGCTGTACCGGATCTCCATCCGCGCGCCGGCCGGGAACGCGTGCTGGGTGACAGTGCTGAACTCGCTGCCGGCCGTGGTGCAGCCCTGCGACTCCGGGTCCTTTCCGGTGCACTCGGCTCCGCGGCAGCCGGTCACCGCCGTGTCGTCCCCTGGTGCGCCCGCGCCGGACAGGGCGGACACGGCCAGCAGCACCGCGCCCACCACCAGCACGGCGGCCGCAGGCCACGCCCACCGCTGACCGGGCAGGGCCCGCCACCGGGCGGTCCGCTTCCCGGTCTGCCCGGCCTGTGCCGGCAGCTCCCGGCCGGCCGGTGCGGCTCCCGGCCCGCCGCCGCGTCCGCTGCGGGCGGCCTCGGCCAGCTCCCACAGCGCCAGCAGCCGGCCGGGCGGCTCCCCGGCCAGCGCGCAGAGCTCCAGCACCAGTTCGCGCGGCGGCAGCGCACTGCCGTTGAGGTAGCGGTGCCAGGAGGACTTGCTGGCCGTGGTGCGCTCGGCCAGCGACTTCAGGCTCAGGCCGGTGCGCTCCCGCAGTTCCCCCAGCCGCTCGGTGAACTGCACGTGTTCCAGCGGCGGTCGTCCGGTCATCGGCGCAGCACCTCCCAGGTGTGCGGGCCGATGATTCCGTCGATCACCAGGCCCCCGTCCGCTTCCTGAAACCGCTTGACCGCCCGTTCGGTCAGCGCGTCGTAGACCCCGTCGACGGTTCCCACCGTGAAGCCGTGGTGCTCCAGCAGGCACTGGGCCTCCACCACCTCCCAGCCGGTGACGACCTGATACAGCACTGCGTCCTGCGTCTCGCTGTGCCCGGCGTACCGCTGCCCGGCCTGGCTGTGCACCGAGCAGCCGTACGTGCGGCCCGCTTCGAGAACGAAGCTGTCACCCTCCGTGCTGTCCCGGCCGGTCCAGAGCAGCAGGGCCGCCACCCCGCCGGTGAGCGCCAGCAGGGCGCCGAGCAGCGGAGCGGTACGCCGGAACCGCGGGCCCGGCCCGGAGGGTGCGGACTCCGCCACGGCTGCCCGGGGAGAGAGGTCCCCGGCCGGCTCCTCCGGCTCACCGGGCTGCTCCGTCCGGACCCGGTGTGCCTCCCCCTCCGCCGGGGCTGCCTCCGCCGCCGGGGTGCCGTCCGGCGCCTGCGTCCGCCCGGCGGCTGCCAGCGCCTGGAGAGCCAGCAGTCGCTCCGGGTCGACCCCGCCGAGCGCCGCCAGCTCCCGCACGGCCGGGGCGGGCGCGAGCTTCTTGCCGTTCAGATACCGTTCCCAGGAGGAGCTGCTGTAGCCGGTGCGCCGGCCCAGTGCCGCCAGGCTGAGCCCGCTGTGATCCTTCAGGGTCCTGAGCTGCACGACAAGTCGGCGTTCCTGAGGGCCGAGCGCGCCGGGGAGTTCCTTCCATGACGCCATGACCGTGTCGTTCCCTTCCCCAAGTACCGTTCCGCTGCGGGCGACCGGGTTCTGACTCCGTGTCACAGCGTCTCACAGCGGCTCGCTGAGACGGCACGGTGCCCTGCGTCCCAGCTGGTCGGAGCCCGGGACGTCCCGGGGAACCCTCACCGGGCGCGAAAGAGTGGCCGATCCCACCCGGTTGACGCAGGCTGTGCCGTGTCCCTCCACCGTGGGGCCGCGCTCGGACGGCGCGTCGGCTCACGACGGTGGCGCACGTCCGAGAACGGGGAGTCCCATGTACACATCCGACCATCCGGTGCCGTCGGGATCGACGGCCGCGCGGGCCCGGCGGCCCGTTCACCGTCCGCACGGCGGCGGGCCGCCGCGTCCGCGTCACCACCCCCGGTTCCCGGGGGCAGCCGCCGCACGGTGCGGCGGTGCGGTTGCGGCCCTCTCCCGGGTGCCGCGCACGGCAGGGGAGTCCGGCGGTTCCCGTTCCGTGGGCGACGAGGTCCCCGGCTCGCAGTTCTGGTCGTGGATGCGGCGCTGACCGGACCGCGCGCCGGTCGGGTCACTCCGGGCGGGCTTCAGCAGGGCAGGCGGGCGCCGGCCGTCCGGTCCGGTGCGGGGCCCGGCCGGACGGCCCGCGGCTTCCGGCGGCTCAGCCGGCGAGGACCGCGCGGAACTGCTCCAGGCCCCAGTCCAGGTCCTCCTTGCTGATCACCAGCGGCGGGGCGATGCGGATCGTCGAGCCGTGGGTGTCCTTCACCAGGACGCCCCGCTTCATCAGCTCCCGGGAGAGGTCCGCCCCGGTACCGTGCGAGGGGTCGATGTCGACGCCCGCCCACAGCCCGCGGCCGCGGACCCCCGTCACCGCTCCGCCGCCGGTGAGCACGGCGAGTGAGCTGTGCAGGTGCTCGCCGAGCTCGGCCGCGCGCTGCTGGTACTCGCCCTCCCGCAGCATCGCGATCACCTCGAGCCCGACCGCACAGGCCAGCGGGTTGCCGCCGAAGGTGGAACCGTGCTCGCCGGGCCGGTGGACCCCGAGCACCTCGGCGGAGGAGACCACCGCGGAGACCGGGACCACGCCGCCGCCGAGCGCCTTGCCCAGGATGTACACGTCCGGGACCACGTCCTCGTGCTCGCAGGCGAACGTCCGGCCGGTGCGGCCCAGACCGGACTGGATCTCGTCCGCCATGAAGAGGACGTTCCGGGCCCGGGTCAGTTCCCGCACGCCCGGAAGATAGCCGGCGGGAGGGACGAGGACACCGGCCTCGCCCTGGATGGGCTCCAGCAGGACGGCGACCGTGTGCTCGTCGACGGCTGCCTCCAGTGCGGCGAGGTCGCCGTAGGGAACGATCTCGAAGCCCGGGGTGTACGGTCCGTGATCGCGCCGGGCGTCCTCGTCCGTGGAGAAGCTGATGATCGTGGTGGTCCGGCCGTGGAAGTTGTCGCCGGCGACGATGATCTTCGCCCGGTCCCGGGGTACCCCCTTCACCCGGTAGCCCCACTTGCGGGCCGTCTTGACCGCGGTCTCCACGGCCTCCGCGCCGGTGTTCATGGGCAGCACCATCTCCATGCCGCACAGCTCCGCCAGCTCGGTGCAGAACGCGGCGAAGTGCTCGTGGTGAAAGGCCCGGGAGGTGAGGGTGAGCCGGCTGAGCTGGGCCCGCGCCTCGGCGATCAGCCGAGGGTGACCGTGCCCGAAGTTCAGGGCCGAGTACCCGGCGAGGAAGTCCAGGTAGCGGCGGCCCTCGACGTCCGTCATCCAGGCTCCCCGGGCGGAGGCGATCACCACCGGCAGGGGATGGTAATTGTGTGCGCTGCGGGCCTCGGCGGCGGCGATCAGCTCTGCGGACGACTTGCTCGAAGCCTTCATGCGGAGCCCTCCATTCTTCCGGGCGAAACGGGCGGGGGTGCCGCCCCTTTCTATCGTCGGCTGTCCGCTATGGGAAGAAACCCGGCGGGGGACGTTCGCTGGCCGGACGGCGTGCCGGGGTCCGGGCGTGTGCGACGGGCTCTGCTGCCTCGCGCCCCCGTGGTGCCCACGCTGGGCCGTGCACCTTCGGTCCGGGCACCGCACGCACCTGAGAGAATGACGCCATGGCCACTGATCGTCTCCGTGTGTTCTCCGGCATCCAGCCCACCGCCGGCTCGTTCCACCTGGGCAACTACCTCGGCGCGGTGCGCCAGTGGGTGGCGCTGCAGGACAGCCATGACGCCTTCTACGGGATCGTCGACCTGCACGCGATCACCGTCCCGCAGGACCCCGCCGAGCTGCGGGAGTCCACCCGGCTCGCCGCCGCCCAGCTGCTCGCCGCCGGGCTCGACCCCGAGCGCTGCACCCTGTTCGTGCAGAGCCACGTCCCGGAGCACACCCAGCTGGCCTGGGTCATGAACTGCCTCACCGGGTTCGGCGAGGCCGGCCGGATGACCCAGTTCAAGGACAAGTCCGCCCGGCAGGGCGCCGAGGGCACCACCGTCGGCCTCTTCACCTACCCGGTCCTCCAGGTCGCCGACATCCTCCTCTACCACGCCGACCGGGTGCCCGTCGGAGAGGACCAGCGGCAGCACATCGAGCTGACGCGGGACGTCGCCCTGCGGTTCAACTCGCGCTTCGGCGACACCTTCACCGTGCCCGCGGCCTCCATCTTCAAGGAGACCGCGAAGATCTACGACCTCCAGGACCCGACGGCCAAGATGAGCAAGTCGGCGGCCTCGCCCAAGGGCACCATCAGCCTGCTGGACGAGCCCAAGGTCTCCGCGAAGAAGGTCCGGAGCGCGGTGACCGACACCGACACGGTGATCCGCTTCGACCCGGAGAAGAAGCCGGGGGTCAGCAACCTGCTCACCATCCATTCCGCGCTGACCGGCACCGGCATCACTGAGCTGGAGGACAAGTTCGCCGGCCTGCTGTACGGCGCGCTGAAGACCGAGCTGGCCGGTGTGGTCGCCGACTGGGCGGCGCCGTTCCGGGACCGGACCCTGGGATACCTGGCCGATCCGGCGGAGCTGGACCGGCTCCTGGCGAAGGGAGCGGAGAAGGCCCGCGAGGTCGCGGCGCCGACCCTGGCCACGGTCTACGACAAGGTCGGGTTCCTGCCGCCGCGCAGCTGACCACGACCGGCGGAACAAGGGTCTTCCGTCCCCCTCAAGGGGGCCGGGAGTCGCTCGCATCAGCTGCGCGGAACCGGCACACTGGCACGGGACGGTGCAGCGGGACAGTCGGAAGGAGAGGGTGTGGGGACCGTCACGCTCGGCGTGTCGCTCGCGGTCCCGGAGCCGCACGGCAGCCTGTTGCAGGAGTGCCGCGTCGGATTCGGGGACGCCGCAGCCGCCGGAATTCCCACGCACGTCACCCTGCTGCCGCCCACGGTGGTCGACGCGGGGCAACGCCCGGCCATCGAGGAGCACCTGGCGGGCGTTGCCGCCGCGGGGCGTCCGTTCCCGATGCGGCTCTACGGCACGGGCACCTTCCGCCCGCTGTCGCCGGTGGTCTTCGTGCAGGTCGTCGAGGGTGGCTCGGCCTGCGGCTGGCTGCAGGAGAGGGTGCGCGACACCGCCGGGCCACTGCCCCGGGAGCTGCACTTCCCCTACCACCCGCATGTCACCGTCGCGCACGGCATCACCGAGGACGCCATGGACCTCGCGGAGAAGACCCTCGCCGAGTACGAGGCCTCCTGGACGGCCCGGGGGTTCGCGCTGTACGAGCAGGGGCCGGACGCGCAGTGGCGGCTCCAGCGGGAGTTCCGCTTTCCCTCGGCCGCCCTGTCACGGCAGCACGCGACCCTGGGGGGCCAGGCCGCGTAGGCGGGGCCGCACGGGCGCCGGGCACCGGCCGGTGAGCAGTCCGGCGTGGCGGCTCGCCGGGGATGACCGGGGGAGCTGAGGTGTACCCGTGGACGAGAAGCTGAAAGCGAAGCTGTCGCGGCTTCCGCTGGCCGGGCCGGCCGCGGCGTGGTTCTTCCGCAGCCGGCTCTGGCGGGTGTACGAGCACCTCGACGCGCGGCAGTGGACCAGACTGGCCGCCGCCATCACCTTCACCAGCTTCCTGGCGCTGTTCCCGGTGCTGGCCCTGGGCGCCGCCATCGGTGCCGCCCTGCTCACCGAGGTGCAGCTCGCCGATGTCGAGGAGTGGCTGGCCGACCAGGTGCCCGGCATTTCCGACCAGCTCGATCTCCAGACCCTCTTCGACAACGCCGGGGCCATCGGCACGGTCGCTCTCCTGTTGCTGCTGCCCACCGGCGCCAGCTGGATCGACTCGCTGCGCGGCTGCCTCCGCACGGTCTGGGACCTTCCGGAACCGGAGGAGAACGCGGTCCTCCGCAAGGCCAAGGACGTGGGGGTGCTGGCCGGGCTGGGCGGTGTGGCGCTGCTCTCCCTCGCCGCGTCGGCACTGGCGGTCAGCATGGTCCGGCTGGCTGCCGACCGGGTGGACCGGGGCGGCGGGCCGGCCGGCCCGCTCCTGCAGGTGGCCGTCCATGTGCTGGCGGTCGCGGTCACTTTCCTGCTGCTGCTGTACCTGCTGGTGTGGCTGCCGGGCGTCCGGCCGCCCAGGACCGCGGTGATCGCCGCCTGCCTGATGGGTGCGGTCGGGTTCGAACTGCTGAAGGTGCTGCTCAGCGGGTACCTGACGGAGATCGCGGCGCGCAGCCTGTACGGCGCGTTCGGGGTCCCGATCGCCCTGCTCGTCTGGATCAATCTGATCGCGAAGCTGCTGCTGTTCTGCTGCGCCTGGACCGCGACGGCCGTCAGCGCCGAGGCGCGCCCCCCGGGGGACGCCCCGGAAGGGGATGGCGGCGGTGGAACACCCACATCACCACCGCGAGCAGAGCCATCCCGGCCGCAGCGACCGTGAGCACGGGGACGCCGGGCAGCTCCGGGCGGCTGTGGACGACCGCCCGGTCCGTCGCGGTCTCCTCGGCCTCCCCGCCCTGCGAGGGCTGGGGCCCGAGAGCCGCCTCGGCTTCCGCGACCTCGCTCAGCGACGGCACGAGTTCGCCCACCGGCTCGACCGACCCGGCCGCCTCGAATCCCCAGTCGAACAGTGCGGCGGTCTCGCGGTACACCTGGAGTCCGTCACCGTCCGGGTTCATGCAGGTGACCAGCAGCTTACGGCCGTCGCGCTCGGCGATTCCGGTGAAGGTGTAGCCGGCCTGGGAGGTGTAGCCGTTCTTGATCCCGGCGAGGCCCGGGTAGGGAGCCAGTCCGCGGGCGCCGGTCAGCAGCCGGTTGGTGGACTGAATCTCGAACCTCGGCCGCTTCTTGCCCTCCCCGGCGCCGGGAAAGGAGTAGCGGGCGGTGGCGGCGTAGCGGCGGAAGTCCGGGTTCTGCATGCCGGAGCGGGCGATCAGGGTCAGGTCGTAGGCCGAGGAGCGCTGGCCGGCACCGTCGTAGCCGTCCGGGTTGACCACCAGGGTGTTGTACGCCTGCAGCTCCCGCGCCCGGTCGTTCATCTCCCGCACGGTCTTTTCCCGGCCGCCGTTCATCGCCGTCAGCGCGTGCACCGCGTCGTTCCCGGAGGCCAGAAAGGCGCCGTACCAGAGGTCGTCCACCGTGTACGTCTGGTGGTCCTTGATGCCGACCGCGCTGCTGCCCCGGCCCATCTCGCTGAAGTGCGCCGGATCCGCCTCGTACACGTCGTCCGGATCGAACTTCGGCAGCAGGAGGTCGGCGAACAGCATCTTCAGGGTGCTGGCGGGAGCCAGCGGCCAGTGCGCGTGGTGGGCCGCCAGCACCTCACCGGTCTCGGCGTCCGCCACGATCCACGCCCGTGCGGAGAGCTCCGGCAGAGCCGGCGGCTCCGGTGCCCCCGTGCGCGGCAGCATCTGCGGCCCGGGCCTGCCCAGCAGGTCCCCGCCGAGGGTCGACATCTCTGCCGGAGGCCGCTCCTCCGGCTTGCTCTCCTGCGCGGCGGCGCCGGGAACAGGGCCGAGCGCGGCCCACAGCACGGCGCCGGCCAGGCTCAGCAGAGCGCCGCGGGACCGGCCGGGGGTGCGGGGAACTGACCGCTGGTGACTCGCCACGCCGTGAACCTACCTGCCCGGGCGCGGGTTGGCGGAGAGGGGCGAACGGGGACGGCGGAAAGTCTTGCCCGGCGGGCCGCATTCCGGTCACCAGGAGCCGCAACGGCCTCCCGCCGCGCGGGTCTGCCCGGACGTGTCGAATACTGGACACCATGGCATCGTTCACGTTCGGGGTCCGTTCATGAGGCTCGGCCCGGTTTCCTCCTGGTTCCTGCTCGGGTTCGGGGTGTGGAGCTGGGTGATCTGGATCACCTTCATCCGCAACCTCGCCCGGGACGCCAGTGGCCTCGCCTTTGACGGGGCCGGGGATCCGACGGCCTACTTCTGGGTGCATCTGTCCCTGGCTGTGACGTCGATTCTGCTCGGCACCGTGATCGGCCTCATCGGTCTGCGCAGCCTGCGCGTCCTCCACCGGGAATCGGATCACTCAAGGAGCCCGGCATGAGCGCCCTCATCCTGTTCATAGGTGTGGTCATCACCGTCCTGACCACCGCTCACTGGTATCTCTGGCGGCGGCTGGTACGGGACGTCTCCGCGCCCGGGAGCACCTTCCGCCGCATCGGCACGGTGCTCGCGTTCCTGCTCCCGGCGCTGATGGTGGCCGCGCAGGTCTCCGGCGTGGCCGGTGTCCCGTTCTCCCTCCAGCAGGTCCTTGCCTGGCCGGGGTTCTACTGGGCGGTGGCGCTGCTGTACCTGACCCTGGCCCTGCTGGCCGGGGAACCCGTCCGCCTGCTGTGGCTGCGGCGTCGCCGGGCGCAGCCGTCCCCGGATCAGCCGGCCGAGCCGGCCGCCGTCAAGGAGACCGCTTCCGTCGGCCGGGTGGCCCGGCCGGGCGGCCCGCCGGCCGGCCCCGGACCGGACCGGCAGGCCGCGCCGGAAGCGGACCGGGCGGACGGGTCGGCGGCTGCCGGCCCGGAGCCGTCGGGGCACAGCCGGCGCCTGTTCGTCGCCCGCACGGTGGCCATCGGCGCGACCACGGCAGCAACCGGGGTGCTGGGCTACGGCACCTACAGGGCCCGCAACCTCACCACCCGGCACGTCACCGTCCCACTGGCCCACCTGCCGAGGTCCGCGCACGGCTACCGGATCGCCGTCGTCGCCGACATCCACCTGGGGCCGGTCCTGGGACAGGCGCACTGCCGGCGGGTGGTGGACGCGGTGAACCGCACCCAGCCCGACCTGATCACGGTCGTCGGTGACCTGGTG
Source organism: Streptomyces sp. ACA25 (assembly GCF_028200735.1). GTDB lineage: Bacteria > Actinomycetota > Actinomycetes > Streptomycetales > Streptomycetaceae > Streptomyces. Next base: position 491,294 of record NZ_JAQKPV010000002.1, on the reverse strand, counting down.
GACGCGGATGTGGACGACCTGCGGGCCGCGGCGGCCCCGCTCGCGGAGCTGTCCGCCCGGGAGGGCACGTTCTTCGTCACCGGGAACCACGAGTACTACGTCGGCGCCGACCAGTGGACAGCCCACGTCCGCGAGCTGGGCATGGAGCCGCTGGAGAACGCCCGCCGGGAGCTGAGCTTTTTCGATCTCGCCGGGGTCAACGATGTGGCGGGCGAGGACTACGGAGCCGGCCCGGACTTCGAGGCGGCGCTGGGAGACCGGGACCCGCAGCGGACCTCCGTGCTGATGGCGCATCAGCCGGTGCTGATCCACGACGCGGTGGACCACGGTGTGGACCTGCAGTTGTCCGGGCACACGCACGGAGGCCAGCTGTGGCCCGTCAACTACCTTGCCGGCCTGGCCAACCCGACACTGGAAGGACTGGAGAAGTACGGGGACACCCAGCTGTACGTCACCCGCGGAGCGGGAGCCTGGGGGCCGCCGGTGCGGGTCGGTGCCGATCCGGACATCACCGTGGTTGAGCTTGCCTCCGGCCGGGCCTGACGAGTGAATCCCGGAGATTTCGCGTTGCGCTCTTCTCGCGGTCAACTATTCCGGTCAGGCTGGTGTCCTGCATAACGAGCAGGCAACGTCCGGCAGGGTGACCGCGCCGCATTTCACGGGAAGGGGAGTGTGAGGCATGGCCGACTCGCTCGCACGCAGTACGGACGACGAGGTTCCCCCCGGAGGTCCGGTTGCCGGGGACGCCGGCGTGGAGCCGTTGATCATCCGCGGCATCGTCCGGGACTCTCTCGGCGTGGCACTGCCGCGGGCGGTGGTGACCCTGGCCGGGGACGGAGGCCGGCAGTACGACAGGACGCGCAGCGCACTGGACGGAGGGTTCGAGGTGACCGCACCCGACTCCGGGGATTACCAGCTCGCGGCCTTCTCTCCGCAGCTCGGAAGCCAGAGCGTGGACGTGACGCTGGACGGACGCCCGGTGGAGGTGGAATTCCGGATCACCGTGCCGGGCGCGGTAGCCGACTGAATACGGCTCGTGTTGTGGCCGGTCCGTTGTCTCCCTGCTGCTGCGCTGCTTATCCGGCTGTGATTGGCTGAGCCCCGCGGTTGGGTCTGTATGACGAAAGGCGCGGCGGGAGTGCGAGGGATCGGGGCCAAAGGGGCCATAGGCATCGGGTTGGCCATAGTGCTGGCCATCGGTGTGATCGGAAGCTGGATGGTGCTCCGGTCCGGCGGAGACGAGAAACAAGCGATCGTGGTGGGCGTCACCGACACCCCGGACGCTCTGGACCCGGCGTACAGCTACGTCGCGGGCTCCTGGGATCTTTACAGCAACGTCTACCAGGGCCTGCTGACGCTGTCGAACGCCTCCGACCAGCCGGTGCTGGACGCCGCCGAGGTCTGTGAGTTCACCGACAACGCCCAGCAGGTCTACCGCTGCACGCTGCGGGAAGGGCTGACGTTCAGTTCCGGCCGGCCGGTCACACCGGAGGACGTGCAGTTCTCCCTGGAACGCACCCAGGCGATGGCGCAGCGCGCCGCGGACGAGGCCGAGGACGACTCCATCCCGGAGGACGAGAAGTTCACCTACAGCGGCCCGGTCAGCCTGCTGGCCTCCCTGGAGGCGGTGCGGGTCGAGGGCAAGGACATCATCTTCGAGCTCAGCGAACCGGACGTCACGTTCCCGTTCGTCCTCGCCGGTGGTGCCGGGTCCATTGTGGACCGGGAGGTGTACGAACTGCTCGAGCCGCGCGAGGACGGCGAGGTGGTCGGTTCGGGGCCGTACCTGCTGACCGACTTCGCGTTCCCCGACGAGGACACCCCGGGCTACGCCGAGCTGGAGCCGAACCCCGAGTATCAGGGTGCGGTGCAGGTGTCCGACTACCCGATCACTCTCCGGTACTACCCGGGTCCCGAGGCTCTGCAGGAAGCCTGGGAGAGCGGGGAGATCGAGGTGAACGGCGGTCAGATGGCCCCGGCCGAGCTGTCCGCGATCAACCCCCACGACCCGGCCCTGCGGTACTCCGAGACGACCGGCTCCACCATCCGCATGCTGGTGAACAGCGGTCCCAGCCCTTCCCCGGCCTCCGACGAGACCGTGCGCCAGTCCATTGCGGCGCTCCTGGACCGCTCGGCGCTGGCCCGGCAGGTGCACCGGCACACCGTGGAGCCCGCCTACTCACTCATCCCGGTCGGGTTCACCGGCCATGGCACGCCCTACTACGACCGCTACGCCGGCGTGGACCCCGATGAGGTGCGGAGCGAGCTCACCGAGGCGGGACATGCGGTACCGGTGGAACTGCGCGTCGGTTACGGCGTCGGCGGCGGCAACGCCGAAGAGGCGGCCTTCGTGAAGGAGATGCTCGAGGCGGACGGCCTGTTCGAGATCGAGCTCCAGGAGTTCCCGGGCGTCGGCGGGGCACTGGCCGCCAGCGCCGAGGGCACGCTCGACTCCTTCTTCGTGGGCTGGCGGCCGGACTTCTCGGACGCGGACACCTACACGGCACCACTGCTCACCGAGGATTCGGTGCTGGCACACGGCTTCAGCGACCCCCGGATCGACCGCCTCATCTCGGAGACCCGGAGCCAGGTGCAGCGGGGCAGCACGATGGACGACTTCCGGGAGATCCACGAGATCGCCGCGGACGCCGCCGTGGTCATCCCGCTCTGGCAGAACCGCAACATCATGGTCAGCGACCGGGAGATCACCGGCCTGCCGTACCTGCGTGACGCCGGCGGCATCTTCCGTCTCTGGGAGCTCGCCCGCCTCTGATCCGCACCGGCAGGAGCACGACGGAGCCGCCCACCGCACCGCGGCGGGCGGCTCCGTCGTGCGGCGAGCCGTTCAGAGCACCTTGCCGGGGTTCAGCAGATTCAGCGGGTCGAAGGTGCGCTTGATGCCGCGCTGCAACTCCAGGCCGAGCGGACCCAGCTCCCGGGCCAGCCACTCCTTCTTCAGCACCCCGACCCCGTGCTCACCGCTGATCGTTCCGCCGAGTTCCAGCCCGAGCGCCATGATCGCGTCGAAGGAGAGCTTCGCCCGGCGGGCCTCGTCCGGGTCGGAGGCGTCGAAGCACACCGTCGGATGGGTGTTGCCGTCCCCGGCGTGCGCGCAGACCCCGATCGTCAGCCCGTGCTGCCCGGCGATGGCGGCGACGCCGTCCAGCAGCTCGGCCAGCCTGCTGCGGGGCACGCACACGTCGTCGATCATGGTGGTGCCCTTCACCGCCTCCAGCGCGACGAGAGCCGACCGGCGCGCGGCCAGCAGCAGCTCCGACTCGGCGGCGTCCTCCGCGGGCACCACCTCGGTGGCGCCCGCCGCGGCGCACAGCTCCCCGACCGCTGCCAGGTCGGCCGCCGGATCCGCGGTGTCGAAGGCGGCCAGCAGCAGTGCCTCGGTGCTCTCCGGCAGGCCCATCCGCGTCAGCTCGTTGACCGCGGCGATCGTTGTCCGGTCCATCAGCTCCAGCAGCGCGGGGGTGTGCCCGGCCGCCATGATGCGGCACACCGCGTCCCCGGCCGCCGCCGCGGAGCCGAATTCGGCCGCCAGCACCAGCTGCGGGGGAGGGGTGGGGCGCAGCGCCAGCACCGCCTTCACCACGATGCCCAGGGTGCCCTCGGAGCCGACGAACAGCCGGGTCAGGTCGTAACCCGCCACCCCCTTGGCGGTGCGGCGGCCGGTGCGCAGCAGCTGCCCGTCGGCGAGCACGACCTCCAGCTCCAGCACGTACTCGGCGGTCACGCCGTACTTGACGCAGCACAGCCCGCCCGAGGCCGTGCCGATGTTCCCGCCGATCGTGCACTCCTCCCAGCTGGAGGGGTCGGGCGGGTAACTCAGCCCGTGGGCCAGCACCGCCTTGCTCAGATCCGCGTTGACCACCCCGGGCTCCACCACGGCAATGCGGTTCACCGGATCGATCTCCAGGATGCGGTCCATCCGGAGGAGGGACAGCACGATGCAGCCGTCGACGGCGTTCGCCCCGCCGGACAACCCGGTCCGCGCGCCCTGCGGAACCACCGGCACGCGCAGCTCCGTGGCCGTCCGCAGCACGTGCTGGACCTGCTCCACGGTGCTCGGCAGCACCACCGCGGCAGGCACGCCGGCCGGGCAGAAGCTCGCCATGTCGTGGGCGTAGGAGGTGGTGATGTCCGGGTCGGTCAGGACGGCGTCGGCCGGCAGCCCTGCCTGCAGCCGGGCAACAAGAGTGCTCATGGGAAGAGCTTGTCACCTCTTCCGGCGATTTCCCATGGCGACGTCCTTCCCCGGTATGTGACGCTGCCGGAATGGACAGCTACTCCCGCCAGCTCATCACCCACGCCGACCACCCGATCGCCGCCCCGCTGAGCGAGGACTCCGTCCGGAATCTCCTCGACCGCGTGGTGACCGGCCAGGCGGAGAGCATCCTGGACCTCGGCTGCGGGGAGGCGGCCTGGCTGCTGCGGGCCATGGCCGCAGAGCCGGAGCTGCGCGCGGTGGGCGTCGACCTGTCCGAGGAGAATCTCACCCGGGCGGAGGAGGAGGCCGATCGGCACGGCGCCCGCGAGCGCCTGGAGCTGCTCCGCATGGACGCCCGCGAGTACCGCTCCGAGCAGCCGTTCGACGTGGTGCTCTCGATCGGCGCCACCCACGCCTTCGGCGGACTGCTGCCCACGCTCGCCGCCGCCCGCTCCCACCTGGCACCCGGTGGCACGCTCCTGCTCGGCGACTGCTTCTGGGAGCGGGAGCCGGATCCCGCGGTGCTGGACGTCCTGGGCGTCGGAGGGGACGAGTGGACGGGGCTCGCGGACACCGTGGACCGGATCATCGCCGACGGCTGGGTCCCGGTGCACGGCCACACCAGCACGCTGGAGGAGTGGGACGAGTACGAGTGGTCCTGGACCGGGTCGCTGTCCCGCTGGGCGCTGGAGCACCCCGAGCACCCGGACAGCGCCGAAGCTGCTGAACTCGCCGCCGAGCACCGCTCCCAGTGGTTGCGGAGCACCCGGGGGACGGTCGGATTCGTCACCGTCGCCCTGCGACCGGCGCCGCCGGCGGTCCGCTGAGAAACGGCACAGGGCCCCGCTCCCGGACGACGGGAAGCGGGGCCCTGTACAGGCTCAGCGGATCAGAACCGGCGCCGGATCAGCGCCTGCTTGACCTCCTGGATCGCCTTGGTGACCTCGATGCCGCGCGGGCAGGCGTCCGTGCAGTTGAACGTGGTGCGGCAGCGCCACACCCCGTCCCGGTCGTTGAGGATCTCGAGCCGCTGCTCGCCGCCCTCGTCCCGTGAGTCGAAGATGAACCGGTGCGCGTTGACGATGGCCGCCGGGCCGAAGTACTGGCCGTCGTTCCAGAACACCGGGCAGGAGGAGGTGCACGCGGCGCACAGGATGCACTTGGTCGTGTCGTCGAACCGCTCCCGGTCCTCGGCGCTCTGCCGCCGCTCGCGGGTCGGCTCGTTGCCGGAGGTGATGAGGAACGGCATCACGTCGCGGTACGCCTGGAAGAAGGGCTCCATGTCGACCACGAGGTCCTTGAGCACCGTCAGGCCCTTGATGGGCTCGACCAGGATCGGCTTCTCCGGGCTCAGGTCCTTGATGAGCGTCTTGCACGCCAGCCGGTTGCGGCCGTTGATGCGCATCGCGTCGGACCCGCAGATTCCGTGGGCACAGGAGCGCCGGAAGGTCAGCGTCCCGTCCTCCTCCCACTTGATCTGGTGGAGGGCGTCGAGCACCCGCTCCTTGGGGTCGATGGAGATCTCGAAGTCCTGCCAGGTGACCTCGTCGGAGATCTCCGGGTTGAACCGGCGGATCCGGAAGGTGGTCCGGATCCGGTGGTCGGTCTGCGTTCCGGTGCCGGCGCTGTCCGCCGGCGCGGTTGCGGTAGCCATCAGTACTTACGCTCCATCGGCTGGTAGCGGGTCTGCACGACCGGCTTGTAGTCCAGCCGGATCGACTGGTTGCCGTCGGCGTCCACCTCGCGGTACGCCATGGTGTGGCGCATGAAGTTGACGTCGTCGCGCTCGGGGTGGTCCTCGCGGTAGTGACCGCCGCGGGACTCCTTGCGGGCCAGCGCCGACACCGCCAGCACCTCGGCGAGGTCCAGCAGGTTGCCCAGCTCCAGGGCCTCCAGCAGGTCGGTGTTGAACCGCTTTCCCTTGTCCTGGACCGAGACGTTGAGGTAGCGCCGGCGGAGGTCGCCGATCTCCTCGACGGCTTCCTTCAGGGTCTGCTCGGTGCGGAACACCATGGCGTTGCGGTCCATGGTCTCCTGCAGCGCCCGGCGGATGTCGGTGACCCGCTCGGTGCCGGTGGAGCTCCGCATCCGCTCGACCTCCGTCACCACGAAGCTCTCCGGCTCCTCCGGGAGGTCCACGAAGTCGGCGGTCGCCGCGTACTCCGCGGCGGCAATGCCCGCCCGGCGGCCGAACACGTTGATGTCCAGCAGCGAGTTGGTGCCGAGCCGGTTCGCCCCGTGCACGGACACGCACGCCACCTCACCCGCCGCGTACAGGCCGGGGATGACGTCCGTGTTGTTGGCGAGAACCTCGCCCCGGACGTTGGTCGGGATGCCGCCCATCGCGTAGTGCGCGGTGGGCTGGATCGGGATCGGGTCCGTGTAGGGCTCGATGCCCAGGTAGGTACGGGCGAACTCGGTGATGTCCGGCAGCTTGGCGTCCAGCTGCTCCGGCGGCAGGTGGGTGAGGTCCAGGTAGACGTGGTCGGCGTCGGGTCCGCAGCCGCGGCCCTCCCGGATCTCGGTGTAGATCGAGCGGGAGACCATGTCGCGCGGCGCGAGGTCCTTGATGGTCGGCGCGTAACGCTCCATGAAGCGCTCGCCGTCCTTGTTGCGGAGGATGCCGCCCTCGCCGCGCGCGCCCTCGGTGAGGAGGATGCCCATCTTCCAGATACCGGTCGGATGGAACTGGAAGAACTCCATGTCCTCCAGCGGGATGCCCCGCCGGAACGCGGCGGCCTGGCCGTCACCGGTGAGGGTGTGCGCGTTGGAGGACACCTTGTAGAACTTGCCGTTACCGCCGGAGGCGAAGACCACGGCCTTGGCCTGGAAGACGTGCAGTTCCCCGGAGGCCAGCTCCAGGGCGACGACGCCCGCGGCCTTCCGGACCCCGTCGACCTCGTTCAGCAGCACGTCCAGGACGTAGAACTCGTTGTAGAACTCCACACCCTCCTTGACGCAGTTCTGGTAGAGGGTCTGGAGGATCATGTGACCTGTGCGGTCGGCGGCGTAACAGGACCGGCGCACCGGTGCCTCGCCGTGGTTGCGGGTGTGGCCGCCGAAGCGGCGCTGGTCGATGGTCCCGTCCGGGGTCCGGTTGAAGGGCAGGCCCATCTTCTCCAGGTCCAGAACGGAGTCGATGGCCTCCTTCGCCAGGATCTCGGCCGCGTCCTGGTCGACCAGGAAGTCGCCGCCCTTGACCGTGTCGAAGGTGTGCCACTCCCAGTTGTCGTCCTCGACATTCGCGAGGGCGGCGGCCATGCCGCCCTGGGCGGCGCCGGTGTGGGAGCGGGTCGGATACAGCTTCGTCAGAACGGCGGTGCGGCTGCGCTTGGTGGCCTCGATGGCCGCGCGCATCCCGGCGCCGCCGGCACCGACGATGACGGTGTCGTACTTATGGATCTGCATGTCTCGTCAGCCCCGGAGCGTCAGCGGATGTTCGGGTCGAAGGTGAAGATCACCAGCGTGCCCAGCAGGATGGTGAACACCGTCGCGGTGTACAGGAGCATCTTCAGCCAGAAGCGGGTACGGTCCCGCTCGGCGTAGTCGTTGATGATCGTCCGCAGACCGTTGCCACCGTGCAGCATGGCGAGCCACAGCATGATGAGGTCCCATGCCTGCCAGAACGGCGAGGCCCAGCGGCCGGCCACGAAGGCGAAGCTGATCTTCTGGACGCCGCCGTCGAGGACGAGCTGGATCAGCAGGTGGCCGAGGACCAGCACCACGAGCAGGATCCCGGACAGCCGCATGAACAGCCAGCCGTACATCTCGAAGTTGGTGCGGCCGGCCTTGGGGGTCCGGCTGGTGCGGGCCCGCGGCGGCTCGATCAACGGAGCCGGGTTGTCCACGTCGAAGACGGGTGCGGTGTCGGTCGCTCCGGTGGTCCTGGTGGTGTCAGACATCGGTCATCAGCTCCCGAACAGCTCGTGGAAGGCGTGCCCCAGGACTGGGTACGCGGCTCCGGCCATCAGCAGACCCCACAGAGCCATCACCGTCCACAGCATCTGCTTCTGGTAGCGGGCCCCCTTGCTCCAGAAGTCGACCGCGATGACACGCAGTCCGTTCAGAGCATGGAAGAGGACGGCGGCGACCAGGCCGTACTCCATGAAGGCGACGATCGGCGTCTTGTACACCGCGATGGTGTCGTCGTACGCCTCGGGCGAGACACGCACAAGTGCGGTGTCGAGTACATGGACGAACAGGAAGAAAAAAACGAGGACACCGGTGACGCGATGAGCCACCCATGACCACATGCCTTCCCGGCCGCGGTACAGCGTTCCTGCCGGCACGGAAAAACCCTCCGGGAGCGGATTGGGGCCCCCGGACAGCTCCTGCGCTCAGCCTGGCCGACGGGCCCGGCCGGGTACGGTCCACCGGCCGGGGTCATCGTATCGGCGGATGGCTGGTTCCTGCCGCCGGGGGGCTCAGGTGTGAGCAAAGAGGCACGGACGGGCTAGACGGCGCCGGGAACACCCCGTTCTGTCCGGTGATGCCCGTGCGGCCCGCCGCCCTCCGGGCCATCCGGTCCGGTGCCGGGGAGGCACCGGAAAGCAGCGGGTCCCTCACTCGGTCAGCCCCCGGGGGCCGGCACCGCCCGGGGGGAAGGCGGGTCGTACGGAGCGAAACGGGGACGGAGGCCGGGCACCCGGCCGGGAACCGAGCCGGCCAGCCGGGCGAGCCTGCCCCGGGCCAGCAGCCGGAGCTCCTCCGCCGCGCAGCCACGCTCGGTGTGCCGGTCGTGGCCCAGCCGCCGGTGGATCGCCGTCAGCGTGCAGTCCAGCCGCTCCTGCGCGGGCAGTCCGTCCAGACACAGCACGAAGGGATGGCCGAAGCGGTTCTCGTAGTCCGCATGGCCCGCGCGCAGCGCGGTGTGCGCGGCCTGCGCCCCCGGGCGCGGCGGTGATCTGTCCGGCAGCGGGGGGCGGGGGCCCCGGGCCTCGGCGGTCAGGGCCTCGTCGAGGTCGGATTCCGACATGTCGTGGCAGGCCGCGTCACCCGCCGTGAGCAGGTCCGCGACGTCCCGGTACGGCCGCTGCGCGGTCATCCGGGAGGCCCAGCGGCGGCTGCCGCAACAGGTCAGGAAAACGGCCTCGGCCACCGGGGCCGCCATGTCGTTGAGGTGGTCCAGTGGTGCCGGGGTACCGCGCTGGAGGGGGCGCATGGTCTCCTCGGAAGGGCTGGAAAGTCCGGAAGGGCTGGAAGGGCTGGAGGTCAGGAGCGGCGTCGCTCCGGCCGGAACCCCGGGTATGCGAGCAGCCGGGGCCACCACCCCCCACAGGAGAGACCCCGGCTGTCGCAGGAACGGACTCCGCGGAGATCCGGTCCTCGACCACTACTGCGTACGGGACTGGATTTCTGTTACCGGCCGCCCGTGGCGCGGGGGTGGCGTGGACTCGGCCGCTCGTGTCGCGTAGCGTGCAGGCACCAGAGACTCACAGTTACCAGCTCTGTGTTAAGGGGTGCGGCCATGGCCGCGAAAAGGGGCGGGTTAGGGCTGCAGGGAGCGGACAGCGAGCTCACTGCAGCCGTAAGAGCGGCACAGAAGGGGGAGGAAGCGGCGTTCGTCCTGCTGTTCCGGAGATTGCATCCCGGGCTGCTGCGCTACGTGCGGTCGATCGTCGCCGATCCGGACGCCGAGGACGTGGCGGCGGAAACCTGGCTCCACATAGCGCGGGACCTGGACGGATTCCACGGGGACGCCGACCGGTTCCGGGGCTGGACCACCAGGATCGCCCGCAACCGGGCGCTCGACCACGTGCGGGCGCGCAGCCGCCGCCCGGTGGAGCTGACCGGGGACAGCACCCTCCTGGAGCTGGTGGCCGACACGCGGGACACCGCCGAGGAGGCCATCGCCGCGGTCGGCACGGCCAGGGCCGTCGCACTGGTCTCCATGCTCCCGGCCGAACAGGCCGACGCCGTGATGCTGCGCACGCTGCTCGGCCTCGACGCCCGGCGCGCGGCACTGGTGCTCGGCTGCCGTCCGGGCGCGGTCCGCACCGCGACGCACCGCGGGCTGCGCCGGCTCGCGCGGATGCTGGAGGACCAGCCGGAGCCGGGCGGCCTCGCGGGCTGCCTCAGCGCATCCGCGCTGCGGACCCCGGAGCCGAGCGTGACCTGACGGTAACGGAATCGCCGCGGGGGACGCTGTACGAAGCAGGCCGACTGGTCATCGGCCGCCGGGCGCCCGAGGTCCCCCCGTACCGGCGGGGCGCCCACCGGCACGGGCGGGGCCCGTCCCCCTGGCCCTGTCCGTGCCACTCACCGCCGGGGCCGCGATGCCGCCCACCGGGTGCTGTGAGCCATCTCCCAGCCCTGGCCTCTCCCACGTGACGGAAAGTGGTCGCTACAGTCCGTGGCTAAGGCGGCATCCACGTGGGAGGCACAAGCATGGCGCGCGAGTCCGAATCCGGTAAGCCGATCGAGCCGGTGTACGGCCCCGGTGCTCTCCAGGGGTGGGATCCGGCCGAAAAGCTGGGGGAGCCGGGCGCCTACCCCTACACCCGCGGCGTGTACCCGTCGATGTACACCGGCCGGCCCTGGACGATGCGGCAGTACGCGGGCTTCGGCACCGCCGCGGAGTCCAACGCCCGTTACAAGCAGCTGATCGCCAACGGCACGATGGGCCTGTCCGTCGCGTTCGACCTGCCGACGCAGATGGGTCACGACTCGGATGCCGAGATCGCCCACGGCGAGGTCGGAAAGGTCGGGGTCGCCATCGACTCCGTCGACGACATGCAGGTGTTGTTCGACGGCATCCCGCTGGATCAGGTGTCCACCTCGATGACCATCAACGCCCCGGCCGCGCTGCTGCTGCTGCTCTACCAGATCGTGGGTGAGGAGCAGGGTGTCTCCCCGCAGAAGCTGACCGGCACCATCCAGAACGACGTGCTCAAGGAGTACATCGCCCGGGGCACGTACATCTTTCCGCCCAAGCCCTCGCTCCGGCTGATCGCGGACATCTTCCAGTACTGCCGGGCCGAGATCCCGAAGTGGAACACCATCTCGATCTCCGGCTACCACATGGCCGAGGCCGGCGCGACGCCCGCGCAGGAGATCGCGTTCACTCTGGCCGACGGGATCGAGTACGTCCGGACCGCGGTGGCCGCCGGCATGGAGGTCGACGACTTCGCCCCGCGGCTGTCGTTCTTCTTCGTCGCCCGCACCACGATTCTGGAGGAGGTCGCCAAGTTCCGTGCGGCCCGCCGGATCTGGGCCCGGGTGATGAAGGAGGAATTCGGCGCGAAGAACCCCAAGTCGCTGATGCTGCGCTTCCACACCCAGACCGCCGGCGTCCAGCTCACCGCCCAGCAGCCCGAGGTGAACCTGGTGCGGGTGGCCGTACAGGGACTGGGCGCGGTGCTCGGCGGCACCCAGTCGCTGCACACCAACTCCTACGACGAGGCCATCGCGCTGCCCACCGACAAGTCCGCGCGGCTGGCGCTGCGGACCCAGCAGGTGCTGGCCTACGAGACGGACATCACCGCCACCGTCGACCCGTTCGCCGGCTCGTACGTGGTGGAGTCCCTCACCGACGACGTGGAGGCGCAGGCGCTCGACCTGATGCGGCAGATCGAGGACCGCGGTGGCGCCGTCGAAGCGATCGAGCAGGGCTTCCAGAAGACCGAGATCGAGCGCAGCGCCTACCGGGTCACCCAGGAGACCGAGTCCGGCGACCGGGTCGTGGTGGGTGTCAACCGCTATCAGCTCGAGGAGGAGGAGCCGTACGAGCCGATGCGGGTGGACCCGGCCATCGAGGCCCAGCAGGCCGAGCGGCTGGCGAAGCTGCGCGCGGGCCGGGACCAGGCAGCCGTGGACGCGGCCCTGGCCGAGCTGCGCACCGCCGCTCAGGGCGACAGCGAGAACGTCCTGTACCCGATGCGCAAGGCGCTGAAGGCCCGCGCCACCGTCGGTGAGGTCTGCAACCTCCTGCGCGAGGTGTGGGGCGCCTACGTCCCCTCGGAGAACTTCTGACCGGAGCTGAGCTCCGCTGCCTCCGCCGCCGCGGGCCGCGGGGGCAGCCGCAGGGCTCGTGCCTCCCGTCCGCCGGGGCGGCCCGGAAACGCTCCGCCGCCTGTCGGCCTCGGGCCCAGGCGGTGAAGCGAGCCTGAACGACAGGTGAACTCCGCTTCTCAGCAGGCTGGTTGGCCGTTCGGTGCGGTCCTGTTCACGGTTTGTTGGTATCGCGTTGGTCCGGTCCTTCACCGGGCTGCCCAGTATCGGCTCCGTGCCCGAAACCCCGACAGGTCCGCTGCGCGTGGCCGTGATCGCCGACTCCGACACCCGGTGGAAATGGGGCGCGCTCACCGCGCGCCGGATCGCCCCCGGCTCGGTCGTCCACGGCTTCCTGCTGCGGGGCCGCGCCACCCCCACCGCCCGCCAGCTCGCGGAGACCGGGGCCGCTCCCGACGTCCTCCGCGAGACCACGCTGGCCGGGTTCACGGCCGGCCTGGCGGACCGGCCGTCCGGGCCGGAGGCACCGGGGGAGCCGGGCTCGGACGGCACCGGCCGGCCGGCCTTCGACGTGGTCGTGCTGGCCTGCGTGGGCGGCACCATCCAGGCACTGCTCCACCGCCTCGGCCGCACCTGGCCGGCCACCGGCCGGCGCCCCGTCATCGTGACCGGCTACGTCGGCGTGGTCTACGAAAAGCTCACCGACGGACTGCTCCTGAGGCACGGCGCCGACCTCGTCCTGGCCAACAGCCGCCACGACGCGGAACGCTTCCGGACGGTCTACGCCGGAGCCGGCACGGACAGCGCCGCAGTCGCTGAATGCGCGCTGCCGTTCCTGGACAGCGCATCCGTTGCCCACGACCCCGGCGCGGTGGCCCGCGGTGAGCGCCCGTTCCGCGTCGTCTTCGCGGTCCAGCCCTCCGTTCCCGGCAGCCGGGCGGAGCGCGAGTACCTGCTGGACCGCGTCCTGGCGCACGCCCGGCGGCACCCGGACCGCGAGGTCGTGCTCAAGCTGCGCAGCCGGCCCGGCGAGCACACCACGCACGTCGAGGAGCTGCCCTATCAGCGCCTCGTCGCCAGGACCAAGGGTGACCGGCCCGCCAACTTCCGTCTCTCCTACGGCAACATGGGGGAGATCCTGGACGGTACCGATCTGCTGGTGACGGTCAGCTCCACCGCTGCCCTGGAAGCGCTGCACCGCTCCGTCCCCACCGCGGTCCTGACCGACCTCGGCATCCGTGAGCCCCTGGGGAACCACTACTTCCTCGGCTCCGGCTGCTTCGCCTCCTGGGACCAGCTGGACGCCGGCCACCTGCCCGTCCCGGACCCCCGGTGGCTCACCGACCACGGGGTCAGCACCGCCGGGGACCGGGCGTTCGCCGCCGCAGGTGAACGGCTCGCCGCCCTGCTGGACCGGGCCGCCACCACCGGGTTGCCGCCCCTCGCCCCCTTCTACTCTCCCCGCACCGCCCCCGGCTATCTCCCCGGCGTCCTGGCCCGCCACGGCCTGGACAGCAAGGGCGAGCCGCTGACCGCGGGCACCGGCCGGGGAGCGGCTCCGCGGCTCCGCGCAGCCGTCCGCCGTCTCGTCCGCCGCGCGGCCCGCGGTGCCTACCGCACCGCCGTCCAGCGGGTGGCCCCGCCGATCCGCCGCTGGGGGCAGCTGTGACCCGCGCCGCCGGGTCCTCCGCCGGGACCGCCGCCGAGGACCGCTCCGAGAACGAGGAACCACCGATGAGCACCGTACTGGCCGTGATCCCCGCCCGCGGCGGCTCCAAGGGGGTGCCCGGCAAGAACCTCGCGCCGGTCGGCGACCTCCCCCTGGTCGTCCGGGCCGTCCGGGAATGCCTGGCCGCCCGGCTGGTCACCGACGTGGTCGTCTCCACCGACGACCCCGGCATCGCAGTCGCCGCCCGGGCCGCCGGAGCCGCCGTCGTCGCACGGCCCGGCACGCTCTCGGGCGACACCGCCACCAGCGAGAGCGCGGTGCTGCACGCCCTCGACGCATACGACAACGGGCATCGCGACCGGACCGGCCGCGCCGATGTCGTGCTGCTCGTGCAGTGCACCAGCCCCTTCCTCACCCGCGAGGAGATCGACGGCGTGGCAGCCGCGGTCCTCGGAGGCGCCGACACCGCCCTCACCGCCGCGCCGTTCCACGGCTTCCTCTGGCGGGAGACCCCGGACACCGGAGCTGAGGGCGTCAACCACGAGCGGGCGCACCGGCCGCGGCGCCAGGACCGCCCCGAGGACCTGCTGGAGACCGGTGCCGCCTACGCCATGCGGGCCGACGGCTTCCGGACCGCCCGGCACCGCTTCTTCGGCCGCACCGAACTGGTGCGCACCGACCCCGCCCGGGTCCTGGAGGTCGACGATCCGCACGATCTCGCACGGGCCCGCGCGCTCGCCCCGCTGCTCGACCCCGCGCCGCCCGGCGCCACCGCGCCGCCGCCCCCCGGGCGCCGGCCGGCCCGCGGCGACATCGACGCGGTCGTACTCGACTTCGACGGCACCCAGACCGATGACCGGGTGCTCGTCGACTCCACCGGACGGGAACTCGTCGCCGTGCACCGCGGCGACGGGCTCGGGATCGCCGCGCTGCGCCGCGCCGGCCTGCCCCTGCTGATCCTGTCCACGGAGGAGAACCCGGTGGTCGCCGCCCGGGCGCGCAAGCTGCGCATCCCGGTTCTGCACGGCATCGACCGGAAGGACCTCGCACTCAAGCAGTGGTGCGAGGAGCACAGCATCGCGCCGGAACGCGTCCTGTACGCGGGCAACGACGTCAACGACCTCCCGTGCTTCGACCTCGTCGGCTGGCCCGTCGCGGTCGCGAACGCGCACGACGTCGTACAGGCCGCCGCGTGTGCCGTCACCTCCGTACCCGGAGGAGCCGGCGCGATCCGCGAGATCGCCTCGTGGATTCTCGGAAAGGAACTGACCTCACCATGACCGCATCTGCCGACACGGCCTCCACCCGCCTCCGCCGGCTCGGCGACCGCACCGCCGGCCCCGGCCGTCCGGTCTACATCACCGGCGAGATCGGCATCAACCACAACGGGGACCTCGAGAACGCCTTCGCGCTCATCGACGCCGCCGTCGAAGCCGGCTGCGACGCGGTGAAGTTCCAGAAGCGCACACCCGAAATCTGCACCCCGCGCGACCAGTGGGACATCGAGCGCGACACCCCCTGGGGGCGGATGACCTACATCGACTACCGCCACCGCGTGGAGTTCGACGAGGAGGGCTACCGCGCCATCGACGCCTACTGCGCGAAGCGCGGCATCGACTGGTTCGCCTCCCCGTGGGACACCGAGGCTGTCGCCTTCCTGGAGAAGTTCGACGTGCCCGCCCACAAAGTGGCCTCCGCCTCCCTCACCGACGACGAGCTGCTGCGTGCCCTGCGGGCCACCGGCCGCACTGTCATCCTGTCCACCGGCATGTCCACCCCGCAGCAGATCCGGCACGCCGTGGAGGTCCTGGGCAGTGAGAACATCCTGCTCTGCCACGCCACCAGCACCTACCCCGCCAAGGCGGAGGAGCTCAACCTGCGCATGATCCACACCTTGCAGGCGGAGTACCCCAACGTGCCCATCGGCTACTCCGGCCACGAGACCGGCCTGCAGACCACCCTGGCCGCGGTCGCCCTCGGCGCGGTCTTCGTCGAGCGGCACATCACTCTCGACCGTGCACTGTGGGGATCCGACCAGGCCGCCTCGGTCGAACCGCAGGGCCTGTCCCGGCTGGTCCGTGACATCCGCACCATCGAGGAGTCCCTCGGGGACGGCGTGAAGAGGGTCTACGACAGCGAGCTGGCCCCGATGAAGAAGCTGCGCCGGGTCCCGGGGGTCGTTGCGGAGCAGGTCGCCGGCCGCGCACCCGTGACGGTCTGACGGGGGTACGGGCGGTGACCAGCGGCGCCCGGCGGCGGCAGGTTCGCGGCACGGCCGGCACGCTCGCGCTCGTGGAGAGCCCGGTCCAGCTGCTGAACGTCCTGGAATGGGCCCACACGCAGCCGGCCGTGCCCGAGCCCGGGGACACCGGAGCCGTCACCGTCGTGGTGCTGCCGCCCCGGGACCCCGCCTCCCGCGGGCAGCTCCAGCGCATGACGCGGCTCGCCCGCGCGGAGGGACACGAGGTGCTCTGGCGCGAGGCCCGCGGTGCGGTGGCCGCGGCCCGTACCACCGCCCGGCTCGCCCGCCGGCTGCGCCGGGCCCACCGCCTGGTCATCGGGGACCCGTTCTCCCGCTGCCTCCAACTGCTGCTGGCCACCGCCGGGCCGCGGCGGGTGGTGGTGGTCGACGACGGCACGGCCACCATGGAGTTCCTCGGCCGCGTCGGACGCGGAGCTCCCCTGGTGCGCTGGCACCGGGCCGCTCCGCGCGGTCCACGGGCTGCCCTGTTCGCCCCGGTGGCGCGGCGGGCGGTGCGCCGGCTCAGCCCGTCCGCGGGCCGGAGCGTGGAGGTGTTCACCGCGATGCCCGTGGAAGGCCCGGCCGGGATGCGCGTCACCGCGAACGCCTTCGGCTGGACACGGGCCCGCTTCGGCCCGCCCCGGCTGTCGGCCGGCGCCGACCTGGTGGGCACCTCACTGGTGGAGACCGGGGTGATCCGAGAGGACCGGTACCTGGCGGCCGTCACCGAACTGGCCCGGCGTGACGGTGCCACCCGCTACTTCGCCCACCGCAGGGAGGGGGCGGCCAAGCTGCGCAGGATCGCGGAGGAGGCGGGCCTGGAGGTCGTCCGGCCGGAGCTGCCGCTGGAGCTGGTGGCCCGCCGCGGCCCGGTCGCGGCCCGCCTGCTGAGCTTTCCGTCGACGGTGGTGCACACACTGCCGCTGGTCCTGGGCGACACCCCGGCGGTGATCGCGGTGTGTGACATCCCCGAGGACTGGTTCACGGACCGGGCCTCCCCCCGGGCCGGCGGCTTCCTCGCCGCCGTCAGCAGCACGGCCCGCGGCGCGCACGTGCTGAGGTCGCCGCCGGACCCGCAGTGACGTGCGGTACACGCGGAGGTGAGCAAGATCTCATTCCGTGGACCGTTCGAGTGAGCCGAGAGTAATACCCCCTAATCTTGAGAGGTATGCGAGTCGCCCAAGATTTTTTGTCACCCGGGCGGGTGAACTTGACGTGATCACGGATAACTGGGATCCGAAGGAAGTTACCCTCGGTCACGTGAGCCACCTGCTGTCGCCCGATGCCGCCTCCGTCGCCGAAGCCCCCGAGCTGCCCGGAGGGGTGCCGGACGCCCTGCTGGGCGAGCTCATCGCCTTCCGCCGGGACCTCCACATGCACCCTGAGCTGGGCGGACAGGAATTCCGGACGACCGCGGCGATCAAGGATCGGCTGGAGCGGGAAGGGCTCGCCCCGCGCGTGCTCGACACCGGCACCGGGCTGGTCTGCGACGTGCTGCCGTCCGGTGACCGGAGCAGCGGAGGCGCCATGCTCGCGCTGCGGGCGGACATCGACGCGCTGCCGATCCCGGACACCAAGACCGTCCCCTACCGGTCCACCGTGCCGGGCCGGGCCCACGCCTGCGGTCACGACGTGCACACCGCTGTCGTTCTCGGCGCCGGCATCGTTCTGGCCCGGCTGGCCCGGGAGGGCCGGCTGCCCCGGCCGGTGCGGCTGATCTTCCAGCCCGCCGAGGAAGTGCTGCCGGGCGGCGCCACCGACGCGATCGCCTCCGGTGCGCTCGAGGGCGTCGGCCGCATTCTCGCCGTGCACTGCGACCCCAAGGTCGAGACGGGGCGGATCGGGCTGCGCCTCGGCCCCATCACCTCGGCCTGCGACCGCCTCGAAGTCACCCTGGCCGGCCCCGGGGGGCACACTGCCCGCCCTCACCTCACCACCGACCTCGTCACCGCCGCGGCGCGGCTGGTCACCGAGGTCCCCGCGCTCCTGGCCCGGCGCGTCGACACCCGGTCAGGGCTCGCGGTGACCTGGGGACGCCTGGAGACCGGCCACGCGCCGAACGTCATCCCGCAGGTCGCCCACCTGTCGGGCACCATGCGCTGTCTCGATCTCGATGCCTGGCGCACCGCCCCGGACCTCGTGCACGCGGCCGTCGACGAGGTGGCCACGATGTTCCGGGCCAAGTCGGAGATCCGGTACATCCGCGGGGTGCCCCCGGTCGTCAACGAGCCGGAGTCCACGGCGCTGCTCGCCGACGCGATGGTCTCGCGCCGCGGGGCGGACTCCGTCGAGGACACCGAGCAGAGCCTGGGCGGTGAGGACTTCTCCTGGTACCTGGAGCGGGTGCCCGGGGCGATGGCCCGGCTGGGGGTCCGGCCCCCGGGGGATGCCTCCGCCGCACCGCGCGACATCCACCAGGGCGACTTCGACGTGGACGAGCGCGCCATCAGGGTGGGCGCGGAGCTGTTCACGGCAGCCGCGCTGGCGGACCCGGCGTCGCGGGTGTCCACGGTCTGAACGAGGGTCTCCGCTCGCGGTTCCGGCCTTTGTCCGGCCCGCGGGCGGAGCGTCGCGCGGGCTCGTCCGCCCACCGGTCCGCCGCCCCCGCGCAGCGGGTTCCGGGAGTGGGTGTTGCGGAGGGATTACCTGAACGACGATCTGATAACAGCCACGTTTTCAGACATCTACGCGCGTTACTATCTTCGCGAAACCAGCGCCTCTCAGGCGCTTCGAGCGAAGGGACCGTCCTCGTGCGGCGCGTATCCAAACTTGTAGCAACGGTCGCCGCCACGGCGGCCTTCGCTCTGACCGCGAGTGCGTGCGGTGAGAGCTCGACGGAGGCCGGCTCCGGTGACGGGGACAAGGGCGCAGGCATCGCCTTTGACGTCGGCGGGCGGGACGACCAGTCCTTCAACGAGGCCGCCGCCCGGGGCGCCGACCGGGCACTGGAGGAGCTCGGGGTCGAGCGCGACTTCCAGACGGCGCGGAACGACGAGACCGACGCCGACCGTGAGCAGCGGCTCTCCGAGCTCGCCCAGGAGGGCTACAACCCGGTCATCGGAGTCGGCTTCCTGTACGGCAACGCTGTCGAGCGGGTCGCCGCCGATTACCCGGACACCACCTTCGGCGTGGTCGACTCGGTCTCCGACGGCGACAACGTCTACAGCATGATCTTCGCCGAGCACGAGGGGTCCTACCTCGCCGGCGTCGCCGCGGCCCTGAAGTCCGAGACCGGCAAGGTCGGCTTCATCGGTGGCGTGAACATCCCCCTGATCCAGAAGTTCGAGGCGGGCTTCACCCAGGGTGTCAACGACACCGACGCCGATGTGTCGGTCGACGTGCAGTACCTGTACGCCGACGACGACCGTGGTTTCACCGATGTCGCCAAGGCCAAGGAGCAGGCCAACGGCATGCTCGGCCGCGACATCGACGTGATCTACACGGCGGCCGGCCTCGCGGGCAACGGCTCCATCGAGGAGGTTGCCGCACACGGCAACGCCTGGGCGATCGGTGTGGACTCCGACCAGCACCAGCAGGACGGTCTGGCCGAGTACCAGGACTCCATCCTCACCTCGGTGGTCAAGGGCGTGGACGTGGCCGTCTTCGACCTGATCAAGAGCGTGCACGAGGGGGAGCCGCTGAGCGGTCTGGGCGAGTACTCGCTCGCGGACGACGGTGTGTCGCTGGCCACCTCGGGTGGCTTCATCGACGACATCCAGGAGCAGATCGACGAGGCCAGGCAGCGCATCGCGGACGGTGAGACCGAGGTCCGCGACAGCCCCTGATCGCCTCGCACCACCCGGGCCCGGTGAGGAGCACGCTCCTCACCGGGCCCGGCAGCAGAACGCTACGCGCGTAGTACGGTCCCTGCGCGATACCGTCAGCTGTCCCCATCGGCCGTGCTCCTTATGCCCCGAGGAGAGTGCGTCATCGCAGCCCCAGAAAGCCCCGCGGACGGCGGCCTGCCGGCCGTCGAGCTGCGCGGCATCACCAAGCGTTTCCCCGGCGTCGTGGCGAACCACGACATCGACATCACCGTGCGCCGCGGCACCGTGCACGCACTCATCGGTGAGAACGGCGCCGGCAAGTCCACCCTGATGAAGATCCTCTACGGCATGCAGAAGCCGGACGAGGGGACGATCACGGTGGACGGCGACTCCGTGGTCTTCGGTTCGCCCGCCGATGCCATCGCCCGCGGCATCGGCATGGTGCATCAGCACTTCATGCTGGCCGACAACCTCACGGTCCAGGAGAACATCGTCCTGGGCGCGGAGAAGCTCCACGGCATCGGGGCAGCGGCCCGCCGGGAGATCATGCGGATCTCCGACGCGTACGGCCTGAACGCGCGGCCGGACGTGCTGGTCGAGGAGATCGGCGTCGCCGACCGGCAGCGGGTGGAGATCCTCAAGGTCCTCTACCGGGGGGCGCACACGCTCATCCTGGACGAGCCGACGGCCGTGCTGGTGCCGCACGAGGTGGACGCGCTCTTCGCGAACCTGCGGGAGCTGAAGGCCGAAGGGCTGACCGTCCTCTTCATCTCGCACAAGCTGGGCGAGGTGCTGTCCGTCGCGGACGAGATCACCGTCATCCGGCGGGGCACGACGGTGGCCTCGGTGGTCCCGGGGAACACCACGCCCAGGCAGCTCGCCGAGCTCATGGTCGGCAGCGAGCTGCCGGTGCCCGAGACCCGCGAGTCCACGGTCACGGACGTCCCACTGCTGACGGTCGCCGGGCTCTGCCTGTCCGGTACGGACGCCGAGGGGGTCGTCCGCGAGGTGCTGGCCGACATCGACTTCACGATCCACAAGGGCGAGGTGCTGGGCATCGCCGGGGTCGAGGGCAACGGCCAGTCCGAGCTGGTCGAAGCGATCATGGGGATGCGGACGCCGGACGAAGGCCGGATCGAGCTGGACGGCACCGACATTTCCCGGGCCCCCACCCGCCGGCGCCGGGAGAGCGGCATCGGGTACATCCCGGAGGACCGGCACCGGCACGGGCTGCTGCTGACCGCACCGCTGTGGGAGAACCGCATGCTCGGCCACATCACGCAGCGGCCCAACAGCCGCGGGCCGTGGCTGACCGCGAAGGACGCCCGCCGGGACACCGAGCGGATAGTCAGCGAGTACGACGTCCGGACCCCCGGGATCGACGTCACCGCCGCCAGCCTGTCCGGCGGCAACCAGCAGAAACTGATCGTCGGCCGGGAGATGAGCCACCACCCCAAGGTGCTGGTCGCCGCCCACCCCACCCGAGGGGTGGATGTCGGCGCCCAGGCCCAGATCTGGGACCAGATCCGCCACGCCCGCCGGGAAGGGCTCGCGGTGCTGCTGATCTCGGCGGACCTGGACGAACTGATCGGACTCTCCGACAGCCTGCGCGTCATGTACCGGGGCCGGCTCGTCACCGACGCCGATCCCGCCACCGTCACACCGGAGGAGTTGGGTACCGCGATGACCGGTGCGACCGGCGGGCAGAAGGGTGACGCCGCGTGAAGCTCGACAAGGAGAAGCTGGTCCTGGGGCTCGCCGCTCCGGCGCTGGCCCTCGCGACCTCCTTCGTGATCATCTCGCTCGTCATGCTGACGACCGGGCAGAACCCGTTCCACGCCTTCGCGGTGATGTTCGACTACGGCATCAAGAGCGACAGCCAGGTCTGGATCATCAACAAGGCGATCCCCTACTACCTGTCCGCGGTTGCCGTCGCCATCGGCTTCCGGATGAACCTCTTCAACATCGGTGTGGACGGGCAGTACCAGGTCGCCGCGTTCTTCGCCGCGGTGGTGGGCGGCGCCATGACCCTGACCGGTCTGGTGCAGATACCGCTGATCCTGCTGACCGGCATGGTGGTCGGCGCGCTGTGGGCGGGCATCGCGGGCTACCTGAAAGCCAGCCGCGGGGTCAGCGAGGTGATCACCACGATCATGCTGAACGCCATCGGCGGCGCCCTCATCGGCTACTTCCTGCACGAGGGCCGGCTCGCCGAGCGCACCCAGAACATCGTGCACACGCCGCACATCCCGGACTCCGGCATGTTCTTCCGGATACCCACGGAGGCCGGCACGATCTACGGCACGATCACGCTCGCGATCGCGGCCGGCATCGCCTACTGGTTCTTCCTCAACCGCACCCGCTTCGGCTACGACCTGCGGGCCGTCGGGCAGTCCGACACCGCGGCCCAGGCCAGCGGCGTCAGCGTCAAGCGCACGGTGATCACCGCCATGCTGCTGTCCGGAGCGGTGGCCGGGCTCGTCGGCATGCCGACCCTGCTCAACGACTCGGGCAACTTCGGCAACAACTTCCCCGCGGGCATCGGCTTCATGGGGATCGCCATCGCGCTGCTCGGCCGCAACAACGCGGTGGGCATGGCCTTCGCCGCCCTGCTCTGGGGCTTCCTGGAGCGCACCGGCGGCCGGCTGAACTTCGAGGGCTACAACCAGGAGATCGTGGGTGTCATGCAGGGCATCATCGTGCTCTCCGTGGTGATCGCCTACGAACTGGTGCGCCGCTGGGGCATGCGGCGCCAGCAGCACATGGTCGGAGCGCAGCTCGCCGCTGCCGCCCGCAGCAACAAGACCGCGGAGGTGGCCTCGTGACCACGACTCTTACCACCCTCGCCCAGCGCCTGCGGCCCGAGGAGCGGAAGAACGGCAAGGGCCGCCGGAAGCTCGGTCTGCCGGCGATCCTGCTGCTGGTCGCGGCAGGCCTGGTGCTGCTGTCCGTGGTCCGGATGATCACCGACACCGGGAGCCTCACCGAAACCCGGCAGTGGGCCAGCGCCCTGGGCCTCGCGGTGCCGATCGGCCTCGCGGGCCTCGGTGGCCTCTGGGCGGAGCGGGCCGGGGTCATCAACATCGGCCTCGAGGGCATGATGATGCTCGGGCTGTTCGCCGCCGGCTGGGCCGGCTGGCAGTACGGTCCCTGGGCTGCGGTGGTCGCCGGGATAGTGGGCGGCGTTCTCGGCGGGCTGGTGCACGCGGTGGCCACCGTCACCTTCGGGGTGGACCACATCGTCTCCGGTGTCGCCATCAACATCCTGGCGCTCGGCGTGGTGCAGTTCCTCGCCAAGCAGTGGTTCGCCGAGGGCCCGGCGTCCGCGGCCGGCGGCAACGACAAGCAGTCCCCGCGGATGGACGCGATGGACAACTTCTCGGTGCCCCTGCTGTCCGACTGGCTCGCCACCCTCTCCGCCCAGGACTGGTTCCTGGTCTCGGACGCCGCGGGCATCGCCGGTGCGGCGGTGACCAATGTGTCCTGGCTGACGCTGCTGGCGGTGCTGCTGTTCGTCGGCACCTACTTCGTGCTGTGGCGCACGCCCTTCGGGCTGCGGCTGAGGTCCTGCGGCGAGAACCCGACGGCCACCGAGTCGCTCGGCGTCAACGTCTACCTCTACAAGTACCTGGCACTGGCGATCTCGGGCGGCCTGGCCGGGCTCGGCGGGGCCTACCTCGCCGTCTTCATCCGGATGTACCAGGACGGCCAGACCGGCGGCCGCGGCTACCTGGGCCTGGCCACCATGATCTTCGGCAACTGGCGGCCCGGCGGGGTCGCACTGGGCGCCGGGCTGTTCGGCTTCATGGACGCCCTGCAGATCCGCGGCGGCGGCCCGACGGTGCACGCCATGCTGCTGCTCTTCGCCGTCGCCCTGGCGGCGGTCGCGGTGTGGCAGTTCGTCCGGGCCAAGCGGGCGGCGGCCGTCATCAACGGCTCGCTCGCGGTCCTGCTCTACCTCTGGTACGCCTCCACCGACACGATGCCGCTGGAGCTCGTCACCGCCAGCCCGTACATCACCACGCTGGTTGTGCTCGCGCTGTTCTCCCAGCGATTGCGGGTGCCGAGAGCGATCGGGAAGCCGTATCGGAGAGGGCAGGGAACATGACGGCCCCCGAACCGGACTGGGAGGCCCTGCGGACGGCGGCCCGGGAGGTCATGTCGCGGGCGTACGCCCCCTACTCGCGTTACCCGGTGGGCGCCGCCGCCCGGGTGGACGACGGGCGGCTGGTCACCGGCTGCAACGTGGAGAACGCCTCCTACGGGCTGGGGCTGTGCGCGGAGTGCGGCCTGGTGTCCGCGCTGCACGCCGGCGGCGGCGGCCGGCTCACCCACTTCACCTGCTGCGACGGGCAGGGCGAGACCATCACCCCGTGCGGCCGCTGCCGCCAGCTCCTCCTCGAGCACGGAGGACCACAGCTGCTGCTCGACACCCCCGAAGGCATCCGCACCCTGGCCGAGCTGCTTCCGCAGGCGTTCGGGGCCCACGGCGGCCCGCGGCACCCGAACTGAGGACCACACCCATGGACGTCATCTCCGTCATCCGTACCAAGCGCGACCGGGGGCGGCTCGGGCCGGAGCAGATCGACTGGGTGATCGACGCCTACACCCGGGGTGAGGTCGCCGACGAGCAGATGTCGGCACTGGCCATGGCCATCCTGCTCAACGGCATGGACCGGGCCGAGATCGCCCGCTGGACCGCAGCCATGATCGCCTCCGGTGAGCGGATGGACTTCTCCGCGCTGCGGCGCCCGACGACGGACAAGCATTCGACGGGCGGCGTCGGCGACAAGATCACGCTGCCGCTCGCCCCGCTCGTCGCGGCCTGTGGCGCGGCCGTGCCGCAGCTCTCCGGCCGCGGGCTGGGTCACACCGGCGGCACCCTCGACAAGCTGGAGTCCGTCCCCGGCTGGCGGGCCCGGCTCTCGCGCGAGGAAATGCTGGCCGTTCTCGACGACGCGGGAGCCGTCATCTGCGCCGCCGGCGACGGGCTGGCCCCGGCCGACCGCAAGCTGTACGCCCTGCGGGACGTCACCGGCACCGTGGAGTCCATCCCGCTGATCGCCAGCTCCATCATGAGCAAGAAGATCGCCGAGGGCACCGGGGCACTGGTGCTGGACGTCAAGGTCGGCTCCGGCGCCTTCATGAAGAACCTGACGGACGCCCGGGAGCTGGCAGCCACCATGGTGGGCCTGGGCGCCGACCACGGGGTGCGGACCGTGGCACTGCTCACCGGCATGTCCACCCCGCTCGGCCGCACGGCCGGCAACGCCCTGGAAGTCCGGGAATCCGTGGAGGTGCTGGCCGGGGGAGGGCCGGATGATGTCGTCGAGCTGACTCTGGCGCTGGCCCGGGAGATGCTGGACGCAGCCGGCCTGCGCGACGCCGATCCCGAGCGGGCCCTGGCGGACGGTACCGCCATGGACCACTGGCGGCGCATGATCACCGCGCAGGGCGGCGACCCGGACGCGGCCCTCCCGGTGGCCCGCGAGCGGCATGTGGTGCCGGCCCCGGCGTCCGGGGTGCTCAGCGACCTGGACGCCTACGCGGTCGGGCTCGCCGCCTGGCGGCTCGGCGCGGGCCGGGCCCGCAAGGAGGACCCGGTGCAGGCGGGGGCCGGGGTCGAGCTGCACGCCAAGCCCGGTGACCCGGTCACGGCAGGTGCTCCACTGCTGACGCTGCACACCGACACCCCGGAGCGGTTCGCCGGTGCGCTGGCCGCGCTGGAGGGCGACGCGGTGCGGATCGGCCCGGCCGGCGAAGCGGTCCCGGTCGCTCCTCTGGTGCTGGGCCGCGTCTCCTGACGCCGGTCCGGCGGCGACCGGCGGGGCACGTCGCACGAAGGTCACTTCTCGGGCATCCTGTGCAGTGGATCCGTTGAACTGATCTTTCCTGGAGCCGTGTAGCCTGAAGAACGGTTTCGGCGGAACGACACGGCGGGAGGTGGTGCTGCGATGCGCAGCGAGCCTCCCAGTCATCTGTGGCGCCGCGCGGAGGATCCCGGGGCGGGCCGTACCTGACCAGGGCGGCCCGGCGGAGGGACACGCGTGCGCGCAGATGTCCCTGTCCGTGATCTGACTCTGCTCGTGGGGGTAGTTCCGTCATGACCCACCTTCCCGGCCTGCTCGAGGAGCACGACCTCGCAGGCGCCCTGGAATGGCTGGAGACCCAGCCCCCGTACTCCATCGCCGACGAGATCGCGCGGATGGACGCCGTCAACGCCGTCGTCTCCTTCCGCCTGCTCGACAAGGACCGGGCGATCGAGGTCTTCGAGGAGCTCGATCCCGTCGACCAGCAGCAGATCCTCGAAGGACTGCGCGACCTGGCGTTCCGTGAGCTGGTCGAAGGGATGGACCCGGACGACCGCGCCAGGATGCTCAAGGAGGCGCCGGCCAAGGTCGCCAAGCGGGTGCTGGCCGGGCTGAGCGCCCACGAGCGGCAGATGACGGCCGCGTTGCTGGGCTACCCCGAGGGGTCCGTCGGGCGCTACATGACGCCGGAAACCGTCGCCCTGCAGCAGCATCTGACGGTTGCCCAGGCGCTGGAGGTCGTACGGCTGCGTGGAGCCCAGGCGGAGACCATCTACACCCTCCCCGTGGTGGACACCGGACGCCGGCTGACCGGGGTGGTGGAGCTGCGGGAGCTGGTGCTCAGCGAGCCCGACATCATGGTGGCCGAGCTGGTCATAACGGAGACCCCGCGGGCGCGGGCCACCGACCCGGCCGAGGGCGCGGCGCGGCTGATGCGCGAGACGAACGTCCTGAACCTCCCCGTCGTCGACAGCGAGGACCGGCTGGTCGGCCTGCTGACCATCGACGACGCGGTGGAGGTCATCGAGGCGGCCGACACCGAGGACGTCGCCCGGCAGTCCGGCGCCGAGCCGCTGGAGCGGCACTACATGTCGGCCAGCGTCTTCCAGCTCTCCCGCGCGCGGGTGCTGTGGCTGATGCTGCTGCTGGTCGCCGCGACCCTCACCGTCAGTGTCACGCAGGCCTTCGAGGACGAGCTGGAGACGGTGACGCAACTGGCGCTGTTCATCCCGCTGCTCATCGGGACCGGGGGCAACGCGGGCGCCCAGGCGGCCACCGCGGCGGTGCGTGCGCTGGCGGTCGGCGAGGTGCGGACGTCCGATCTGCTCCGGGTGATCTGGCGGGAGTGCCGGACCGGGCTGTTGCTCGGCTGCATGCTCGCGCTGGTCGGGCTGCTGGTCGGATCGGCCTTCGTCGGTCTGGACATCGCTGTGGTGGTCGCCGTCACGCTGGTGCTGATCTGCGCCTGGGCGGCCACGGTCGGTGGCACGATGCCGCTGCTGGCCAAGAAGCTGAAGATCGACCCGGCCGTGGTCTCCGCGCCGATGGTCACCACCCTGGTGGACGCCACCGGTCTGATCATCTACTTCAGCACCGCCAAGATCGTCCTCGGCATCTGAGGAGCCCCGGGCGGGTGTCCGACCCTCAGACGGACCCGAGGCGCCGCTCGATGAAGGCTTTGCGGGTGGCGTAGAGGGTGATCCCGGCGGCCGTGGCGAGGGCGCTCAGCGCCAGAGCGACGGTGCCCTCCCACTGCGCGCGGTGGTAGACCAGGGCGCCCAGGGTGCCGCCCACGCTCGCGCCCAGGTAGTACGTGACCTGGTACAGCGCGGAGGCCTGGGCCCGGTCCGTGGTGGCGGCACGCCCGACCGCCGAGGAGGCGACGGCGTGACCGAAGAAGAAGCCGGCGGTGATGAGCACCAGTCCGAGCAGGATCACGGCGAGATGGTCGGCGAGGCTCAGCAGCAGCCCGCCGGTGACCGCGCCGATGCCGAGGTGGAGGGCACCGCGCCGGCCGAGGCGTTCCACCAGTGGGCCCGTCATCGAGGAGGAGCCGGTGCCGACCAGATAGATGACGAAAACGGAGCCGATCAGCCCGGCGGAGAGGTTGAAGGGGTCCTCCACCAGCCGGAAGCCGATCGCTGTGTACACCGCGCTGAAGGCGGCCATCAGCAGCAGTCCGATGACGCAGAGCCGCCGCAGCAGCGGATTCGACAGGTGGCCGCCCACCGAGCGCAGCGCCGCCCGGGGCCGGAGCGTGCCGGGTACGAAGTTTCTGGGCTGCGGCAGCAGCAGCCGGTACGCGACCGCGCCGGCCACCGACAGGACGGCGACGGCTGCGAGCGCCGCTCGCCAGCCCCAGCCCTCGGCGACCCACCCGGTCAGCAGCCGCCCGCTCATGCCGCCCACGCTGTTGCCCGCGATGAACAGGCCCACGGCGCCGACCATGGCCCGCTTGTCCAGCTCCTCGGAGAGGTACGCCACCGCGGAGGCCGGGATGCCGGCCAGCGCCGCCCCCTGGGCGGCGCGCAGCGCGATCAGGGTGCCCAGCCCGGGGGCGAACGGAATCAGCAGGGCGAGCGTGACGGCCACCGCGAGGGAGCCGGTCATCACCTGCCGCCGGCCGAAGCGCTCGGACAGCACACTCAGCGGGAGCACCGCCACGGCCAGTGCGACGGTGGCCGCGGAGATGGTCCAGCTCGCCTGGTCCGGGCGGACGGTGAAGGCCGCCGCGAGGTCGGGCAGCAGGGCCTGGGTGGAGAACAGCAGGGCGAAGGTGGCCACGCCCAGGGCGAACAGGGCGAGGTTGATGCGCAGGACCGGGGGCCGGGGCGAGCTCGGGGTGCCGCTCCGGAGAGAGGGGGGAGCGGCGGGTGCGGGCGGGGCGGGGGTCCCCGGCGCGAGGGGGGTCCCGGTAGCTGCGTAGGGCATGCAACGAACGTAAGAGGGCCGGTCTGATCCGTCCAATGCATGAATCTGGAAAGATCGTTCCAGCAGCGCATAAAGGAAGGTCAGGTGGGCGGTGTCCTCCGCACACAACGCAAAAGACATCTCTGTCACATCCGGAGGCCCTACCGGTGCGGCCTCCCCGGCCTCCCCGGAGCTGGACCCGGGATCCTGGGCCGGGCTGCTGACGCCGCGGCTCGCCCAGTTCGCCGCCGTCGCCCGGCACGAGCACATCACCCGGGCCGCCCGGGAGCTGGGGGTTCCGCAGTCCACGCTGAGCCGGGCCATGGCCCGGCTGGAGGCCGATCTCGGCGTGGCGCTGCTCGCCCGGCACGGCCGGGCGGTCTCCCTGACCCCGGCCGGCCGTACCTTCGCCCGGTCGGTGGAGCAGGCGCTCGGTGAGGTCGAGCGGGCCGCCGAAGCGGTCCTGGCGGACACCGATCCGGCCGCGGGCCGGGTCGCGTTCGGCTTCCTGCGCACCATGGGTCCGGAAACCGTACCCGGGCTGATCCGGGAGTTCCGCGCGGACCATCCCCGGGTGCGCTTCTCCCTGGTGCAGGGCTACGGGGAACACATGGTCGAGCGGCTGCGCCGGGGCGAGCTCGACCTGTGTCTGATCTCGCCGATCCCCGAGGCCCCGGACCTCGTCGCCCGACGGCTCGACGAACAGCGGCTGTATCTCGTCGTACCGCAGGACCACCGGCTGGCTGCCCGCAAGCGGGTGCGGCTCGCGGAGGCCGCCGACGAGGCGTTCGTCACGCTGGAGCCGGGCTACGGCATGCGGCGGCTGACCGAGGAGTTGTGCCGGCGGGCCGGCTTCGCCCCGAAGGTCGCGTTCGAGGGCGACGAGACGGAGTCGCTGCGCGGCCTGGTCGCGGCCGGGCTGGGGGTGTCGCTGCTTCCCCCGCCCACCGTGCCGCGGCCGGGGGTGCGTGAGCTCACGGTCATCGCGCCCCGGGCCGTCCGGGAGATCGGTGTGGTCTGGATGGCGGGCCGTCCCGACCCCCGGCCGGTGGCGGAATTCAAGCGGTTCCTGCTGGGGCGCCGCGGAAGGCTGCTGGCCGACGAGCGCTGAGCGCGGGGCGTGACCGATGGGCCGGCACGCACGACCGGGGTGCCCGCAGCCTGCCCCACGCCCGGATCTACGCGCGTAGGCGTTACAGTCGGGGCATGAGCCAGAGCCGGCGTCCGACGCCCCCCGCCCTCACCCCGGACCAGATCCTGCGCGCGCCCAAGGTGCTGCTGCACGACCACCTCGACGGTGGCCTGCGACCGGAGACCGTCGTCGATCTCGCCCGGCAGCAGGGGTACGGCCGGCTGCCGGAGACCGACCCGGAGAAGCTCGGCAGCTGGTTCCGGGAAGCGGCGGACTCCGGCTCCCTGGAGCGCTACCTGGAGACCTTCGCGCACACCACCGCCGTCATGCAGACCCGGGAGGCGCTCGTCCGGGTCGCGGCCGAGTGCGTGCAGGACCTGGCCGCCGACGGCGTGGTGTACGCGGAGATCCGCTATGCCCCCGAGCAGCACCTGACGGCAGGGCTGACTCTCGAAGAGGTGGTCGAGGCGGTGACCGAAGGGTTCCGGGAGGGTGAACGGCGGGCCGCCGCGGACGGCCGGCGGATCCGGGTCGTGTCCCTGCTCACCGCCATGCGGCATGCGGCCCGGGCCCTGGAGATCGCCGAGCTCGCCAACCGCTACCGGAACGAGTCGGTGGCCGGCTTCGACATCGCCGGCGCCGAGGCGGGCTATCCGCCCACCCGGCATCTGGACGCCTTCGAGTACCTGAAGCGGGAGAACAACCACTTCACCATCCACGCCGGTGAGGCGTTCGGCCTGCCGTCGATCTGGCAGGCCCTCCAGTGGTGCGGTGCCGACCGGCTGGGGCACGGCGTGCGGATCATCGACGACATCGAGGTGTCGGAGGACGGCCGGGTGCGGCTCGGCCGGCTGGCCGCGTACGTCCGGGACAAGCGCGTGCCGCTGGAGATGTGCCCCAGCTCCAACCTCCAGACGGGGGCCGCGGTCTCCTACGCGGAGCATCCCATCGGCCTGCTCCGTGAGCTGCGGTTCCGGGTCACGGTGAACACGGACAACCGCCTCATGAGCGGGACCAGCATGAGCCGCGAATTCGGCCATCTGGTGGACGCGTTCGGTTACGGTCTCGATGATCTCCAGTGGTTCACCGTCAATGCCATGAAGTCCGCGTTCATTCCTTTCGATGAACGTCTGACGATGATCAACGAAGTCATCAAGCCCGGATACGCCGCCCTGCGGTCGGAATGGCTGTTCCGGGTGGAGGCTCCGGAGCCGGGCTGACCTGCGGCAAGGAGGCGGTGCGGGGCAGCCGGGGCGGCTGCCCCGCCGTCGGCGGTCCGAAGAGTTACGGGTAATGCGCCAGTTTCTTCCGCTTTGCCGGTCGTCTTCACCCCCGGCTACGCTGCGGGCCGCTGCACGAACCCCCCACTTGAGGACGTCGTTTCTGATGAACCAGACCACCGTGAAGTCTCTCGGTTCCCTCGCGCTCGGTGCCGCAGTCGCCGTCGTGGCCGCCGGTACCGCTTCCGCCGCTCCCGCCCCGGTCACGCAGCCCGTCTCCGACGTGCTGCGGTCCGTGCCCGCGGATGCCCTGCCCGCCGGCAGTACCGAGGCCCTCGCCGCGGGCAGTTACGCGATGCGCGGTGCCGGGCTGCCGACGGTGAGCCTCATGAAGTCGGGCCCGTCGGCGGCCCCCGCCGCGGAAGCCGGGGCGACCCGTGGTGCCGCCCCCCTGCTGGGTGGCCTGCCCGTCTGACGGCGGCTCCGCGCCGCCCGGCCTCCCCGAAGGCGCGGACCGCCCGTCCGCCGTGTGCGGACGGCCGCCGGGAGACCGGCGGCGGGAGGGCCGGGCCCCGGAGTCCCCGGGCGCCCGGCCCTCCCGCACGCCCGGTGCGTGGCGGTTCACCAGCCGCGGCGCTCCCCGTCGTTCGGCAGCAGGAACCACAACAGCAGGTAGAGCAGGAACTGCGGGCCCGGCAGCAGGCAGGACACCACGGCGATCACTCGCACGGTGCCTGCCGAGACGCCGAAGCGGCGGCCCAGACCGGCGCACACTCCGCCGATCCAGCGGCCCTCACGGGGACGGGACAAGGTGGCCATCGTGGGGCTCTCCTCAGGTCGTCGGCTCGGCCGTCGGCCGGATGCCGTGGTGCGGCAAGGGCGGCCGGGCGTGATCTGCACCTGTGTGCCTGGCCGTCCTCTCACCGTACGGAAAGTCTGCCGGCCCGCGCATCGGCCCGAGGTGCGAGGCTCACCCCGGAAGCTCTCGGGGTCGGACCCGGAGAGATGGCTTGCGGACGGGGGACCGGGCGGGGCACGGACGGCCGCCGCGGCCGCAGGAGCAGGGACCGCAACGGCGCATAGGCGAGCAGGTGCACCAGCCCGACCCCGAGAGTGCTGAGCAGAAGCGCGTCGATGTTCGCGACCCGGCCCGGTACCGAGGACTGCAGCAGTTCGATGACCAGTGAGATCATCGCGCCGGCGAAGACCGTCCGGGCGGCGGAGGCGAACCGGGAGCCGCCCAGGCGCTTGCCCAGCACCGGCAGCAGCACCCCGAGCGGCGCGAGCAGCGCGAGGCCGGCTCCGAGGGAGCGGGCGGCCTCTCCCGGTCCGCGGGCGAGATCCGACCGGATGGTGGCGAACAGTTCGACATTGGGAGGGGACACCCACACGGCGGTCACCGGACGCAGGGTCAGCCAGGCGACGAATCCCAGATAGACGGTAACGGTGACGAAGGCCGCCAGCCGCACGCGCGGTGCCACCCCACCGCCGCGGGATCCGTCCCGGGAAGTCTTCTCATGACCGTGCACGGACTTCAGGACGCCTGCCGCTGCCGTTGCGGTTCCCCGCAGTGGGTGCCCGTGCGCTGGACGAGCTCTCCGGAACCGGGAGCGCGCAGGAGCTCGGGGCCCTTCTAAGGGGACTCGGCTGCTGTGCGGGCGGTGTCGGGTCGATTGCGCAGGGTCGCTCCGCAGGTGTAGCCGCGCGCGTCCTGGTCGGCGGCGGTCTCGGCCGGTCCCGCGAGCAGCACCGAATGGCCGTCCCCGACGGGCTGGGTGTGCGCGAAGGTGCAGATGATCTGGACGAGCGCGAACGCCGGGAGATCATCCGGCCGGCTGCTCAGCCGCAGCAGCCGGTCGGGATCGTCCCCGGCCGGCCCGCTGACCCGCAGGTCGGCGGGCACCGTGCTGGTGAACCCGGCCGCCTGCTCCTCGTGCTCCGGATCGGACTGCAGCTCGGAGAGCAGTGCTGCTGCGAGAGCGACCCGGTCCCGGGCGCCCTCCCGCTCCGCCCTCGGGGTGTCCTCGGGCTCCTCCTGCCCGGAACCTGCGGCGCTGCTCTGCATACCGGGCAGTTCGATGGAGCGGGCCACGGGTTCCACCCGTGAGCCGCACACCAGGTACACCTCGGTGCCGTCCTCGGCTGCCGGCGGGGTGCAGGAGGCACGGGACGGCGCGGGCCCGGCGTCGACCGGCACCTCCACCGACCGGACCCCGCACGCCGCGCTCGCCGCCACGAGAAGCACCGCCACGGCCGGCCGGGCGGTCCGCCGCAGCACCCGTCGTGCGGCCCCGGATATCCGGGACGGGCGGCGCCGGCCCGGCGTGACGGAGGAACGGCCTCTGCTTCGCGGTCCTCCCCGCCGGCCGGTCATACGCATACTCACCCGTTCCTCCCCTCGTCCTGGTCCTGGTCCTGGTCCTGGTCCGTGTCCGGGCCGGTTCCCGCGGCCCGGTCCCGGTCCCGGTCCCGGTCCCCGTCCGCTCCGCCGTCCCGGGGCAGTCTCAGGGTGAAGACCGCACCCCCCTCCGGCGCGTTCCGGGCACTGATCTCACCGCCGTGCAGGTGCGCGTTCTCCAGCGCGATCGAGAGGCCGAGCCCACTCCCCTCCGAACGCGGCCGGGAAGCGCTCGCCTTGTAGAACCGGTCGAAGACGTGCGGCAGGACCTCCTCCGGAATGCCGGGCCCCCGGTCGGCGACCTCGATGACCAGGGCCCCGGGGCCGTCGGCCGCCGGTCTCGCGGGGACACGCTCCTGACGCACCGACACCCGCACCGGTGAGCCGCCGTGTTTGAGGGCGTTGCCGATGAGGTTCGCCAGGATGACGTCGAGCCGCCGGGGGTCGAGCCGGACCATGATGCCCCGGTCGGCGTCCAGCTCCACGGCGTCCAGCCAGGCCCGCGCGTCGATGCAGGCGGTGACCTGGTCGGCGACGTCCACATCGTCGAGCACCATCCGGGCGGTTCCGGCGTCGAAGCGGGTGACCTCCATCAGGTTCTCCACCAGGTCGTTCAGCCGTCTGGTCTCGCTGACCACGAGGGACACGGCCGGCGCTATCATCGGGTCCAGATTGTCGACCTCCTCCTCCAGCACCTCGGTGACCGCGGTGATCGCGGTCATCGGGGTCCGGAGCTCGTGCGACATGTCGGCGACGAACCGGCGGCTGGACTCCTC
Organism: Streptomyces sp. ACA25; assembly: GCF_028200735.1. Lineage (GTDB taxonomy): Bacteria > Actinomycetota > Actinomycetes > Streptomycetales > Streptomycetaceae > Streptomyces. The sequence goes on along the minus strand of NZ_JAQKPV010000002.1, from coordinate 457,204 downwards.
CCTTGCCCGCAGATCCGCGACCCGTTCCTCCAGAGCCTCGGCCGTGCGGTTGAACGTCCGTGACAGCTCCGCGAGTTCGTCGGCACCCTGCACCTCGAGCCGGGTGCTCAGCTTCCCCTCGCCCAGCCGCTGGGCCGCGTCACTGAGCCGCTGCACCGGGCGCAGCACCGTGCTCGCGGCGGCCTGGGCCAGGAGCACCGAGCCGACGAGCGCCAGTGCGGTGGCGATGCCGAGGGACCAGGTAAGCGACTGCAGGTCGTCCCGCTCCGGCGCGAGGGACGCCAGCATGTACCCGGTCGGGCCGCCGTCCCCCATGACCCGCGCGCCGCCGATCAGGTACGGGTCGTCGTCCCGCACGATCCGCTGCCAGTACAGGTGGTATGGCGCCGCGTCGTCCTCGCCCGTGCGGACGGTGTGCACCGCTTCCACCAGCGAGGGCGGGATCATTTCTGCGGTGAAGACACCGGGGTCGGACTCCGCGGTGCACTCGCCGTCCTCGGAGACCAGCACGACCTGATAGTTCTGGGTGCTGCCGGTCATCTCGCCCGCGGCGCCGCGCAGCAGGGCGCAGGTCGGTGCGGCGGGCAGGGCGCCGGTGCTGTCCCCCAGCGATTTGTGGAAGTCGTCGAGGGCGGCGTTCTGCGCCCGGGTGAGGACGGCGTCCCGGTTGAGCCAGTAGGCGATCCCGGAGACCGAGACCGCGGCGGTGAGCGCGACCAGCGCGAACACGGTGACCAGCCGCAGCCGCAGGCTGGTCACGCGCAGCGCGCCCCGCACCCGGCCGATCAGGCGTCTTCCGCCGCTCACCGCGGACTTTCCGGCCGACGGCTCCGGCCCGCGGCAGTTCCGCAGCGACCGGTCACGAGGGGGCGTCCAGGCGGTAGCCCACCCCGCGGACCGTCCGGATCAGCTTCGGGGAGGACGGCACGTCCTCGACCTTCGCGCGCAACCGCTGCACACAGGCGTCCACCAGCCGGGAGTCCCCCAGGTAGTCGTGCTCCCACACCAGCCGGAGCAGCTGCTGACGGGAGAGCGCCTGCCCGGGGCGGCGGCTCAGCTCGAGCAGCAGCCGCAGTTCGGTCGGCGTGAGCTGAAGGTCCTCGCCGTTCCGGGTGACGGTCATCGCGGCCCGGTCGATGACGATCGAGCCGAATGTGGCCGCGTCGTGGGACTCCCGCTCACCGCGCCGCATCACCGCACGGATCCGCGCGTCCAGCACGCGGCCCTGCACGGGCTTGACCACGTAGTCGTCGGCCCCCGACTCCAGACCCACCACCACGTCGATGTCGTCGCTGCGGGCGGTGAGCAGGATGATCGGCAGCTGGTCGGTGCGCCGGATACGGCGGCACACCTCGAAGCCGTCGATGCCGGGCAGCATGACGTCCAGAACGATGAGGTCGGGCCGCTGCTCACGCAGCAGCTTGAGTCCGTCCTCACCGGTCGCGGCGGTGACCACACGGTGCCCCTGGCGGGTCAGTCCCATCTCCAGGGCCGTGCGGACTGCCTCGTCGTCCTCGATCAGCAACAGGAAAGCCACGGGGTCATTCTGGCCCATGGGCCCGCCTGCTTCGCCAGTGCGTTCCGGGAAGGATGCCGGATCCGGGCCCGGGGCCCTGTGACACCGCTGTGACAGTCGGCGGACCGGGTCATGAAACTGGCCGTGCAGTGTGTTGCCCGTCGGACAGGAACGACTGACTCCATGAGGGGGAGCGGGATGAGCGCACTGCAGAGCATCAGCACCACGGCAGTCGGCACGACGCTCCCGCACGCCTCCGTGGTTCCCGTCCGGCGCGAGGAAAGGTCCGGTGCCGTGAACCGGTGTGGGGGCCATCGCGCCACCGGGCGTGCGCGTCCGCCGCGGCTCACCGCGGTGGACCCGAAGGGGGGACCGTACAGAGAGGCCGGGGGACCCCGGCGCGAGGGGGCCACGGAGGCGGAGTTCACCGCCTACGTGCGGGAGCGCCGGGCCTCTCTGTACGCCACCGCCTACCACCTGACCGGCGACCGGCACGAGGCGGAGGACCTGCTGCAGAGCGCGCTGCTGTCCACCTACCGGTCCTGGGACCGGATAGCCGACAAGGCCGCGGTCGGCGGTTACCTCCGCCGCACGATGACGAACCTGCACATCAGTGCCTGGCGGCGCCGGAAGCTCAGCGAGTACCCCACGGAGGACCTGCCCGAGGCGCCCGCCGAGCAGGACACGATGCGGGGCACCGAGCTGCGGGCCGTGCTGTGGCAGGCACTGGCCCGGCTGCCCGAGCAGCAGCGCACCATGCTGGTGCTCCGCTACTACGAGGGTCGTACCGACCCGGAGATAGCCGACACTCTGAACATCAGTGTCGGCACGGTGAAGAGCAGTATCTGGCGCACTCTGCGCCGGCTGCGTGAGGACCGGGTACTCAGTTTCGGCGGGGACCGGGGGGAGTCCTTCGGCGAGCTGGTGGCCTGACGGGGGAGGAGCGCGGGACCCGGGGGAGGGGGACCGGGGACCGGCGGGGGAACGGGGGGAACGGGGGCGGTATCCGGCCGGTGGGGGGGGCGGCCGGATACCGCAAGCCGTGGTGCGCGCCCGCGGGGGAGGCGCGCACCACGGCTTGCGCGTTGTGCAGGCCACACGACCGCTAAGTCAGGCCGGCAGGCCGTCGATCCGGCGCAGGGCCTCCGCGCCGCCGCACGGATGAGCCCCGAGAGCCACATGCCGTTCGACCAGAGCGCGCTCGGTGCGCAGCAGCGTCCAGCCGCGCCGGAGCAGGACGGGCAGTGGTTTCCGGGCCTCCCGCACGTCCCGGATCAGTCTCCGGCGGAAGGTCGTGAGGGGGCGGCCCCGCAGGCACAGGGTGTCGGCCATCAGCCCGGACGCCGTGCAGCGTCCGGCGATCTCCGCGGCGAAAATTCCCTCCGCGACGAACAGCCGCCCCCCGTCGAGGTCGAGCTTCCGCTCCCCGGTGCGGGCGCTGGCGGAGATGTCGTAGAGCGGTGTCACCGCCCGCCCTTCCGTGCACAGCGTCCGTACGACTGCCAGCGCGGCCTCCGCGTCCCAGGACTCCGGGGCGTCCCAGTCGACGCCGCTGCCGTCCGGGAGCGGGGGCAGCGTCGGGTCCCCGGCCTCCTTGTAGAAGTCGTCCAGGTGCAGTACGGGCAGCCCGGTGCGGGCGGCCAGGGACGACTTGCCGGAGCCGGAGGGCCCGGTCAGCAGGATCACCCGGGCGGCGGGGGAGGCGTCGGTCATGGGACACCATCCTTGCGTATCCCGCTCCGCGGCCCGATGGAGGGACACCGCCGGGCCCGCCCGGGCGCGCGCGACGGGCGGGACCGGGGGACGGGGCGTCAGGTGCCGACGGGGTGCCAGACGGTCTTGAGCTCCAGGAAGGCCAGCATCCGGCCGGTGCCGGGGTCGGCGGTCCAGTCCTCGGATGCGGGGCGCCGGACCCGCTTGAGGTTCTCCGCCGCGGCCGTCTCCAGCTCCTTCGCGAGTTCGCTGCCGGCTCCGGTGAGGTCGATGGCGTTGACGTCGCTGTGGTCGGCGAGCGGCTTCCCCAGCTCGTCCGTCCGGCCGGACAGGATGTTGACGACTCCGCCGGGCACATCGGAGGTGGCCAGCACCTCGGCCAGGGTCAGCGCGGGAAGCGGTGAGCGCTGGGAGGTCACCACCACCGTGGTGTTGCCGGTCACCAGGGCAGGGGCAAGCACCGACACCAGCCCGAGCAGCGAGGAGTCCTGCGGGGCGAGCAGCGCCACCACGCCGGTCGGCTCCGGGCTGGAGAGGTTGAGGAAGGGGCCGGCGACCGGGTTGGTCGAGCCGGCGATCTGGCTCACCTTGTCGGACCAGCCCGCGTACCAGACCCACCGGTCGATCGCCGCGTCCACGGTGGCCGCCGCCTTCGTCCGCGACAGCCCTTCGGCGGCCGCGACCTCGGTGAGGAACTGCTCGCGGCGGCCCTCCAGCAGCTCCGCGACCCGGTAGAGGACCTGACCGCGGTTGTAGGCGGTCGCCCCCGACCAGCCGCCGAACGCCTTGCGGGCGGCGGCCACCGCGTCCCGTGCGTCCTTGCGCGAGGCCAGCGGTGCGTTGGCCGCCCACCGCCCCTGCGTGTCGGTCACCTCGTGCACCCGCCCGCTCTCGGACCGGGGGAACTTGCCCCCGATGAACAGCTTGTACGTCTTGAGCACATTGAGCCGGGCGCCGGCCCGCCCGGACGCCGCGTCCGGTGCACCGCCCGCCGCGCCGGCGGAGTTCTTGCCGCTCTTGCGCGCCGCGCCGGACGTGGATGACTTATCGGACATCGAGGTACGCCTCCAGACCCTGCCGGCCGCCCTCGCGGCCGAAGCCCGACTCCTTGTAGCCGCCGAACGGCGAGGCCGGGTCGAACTTGTTGAACGTGTTCGCCCAGACGACTCCGGCCCGGAGCCGGTCGGCCATCCACAGGATGCGCGACCCCTTCTCCGTCCAGATGCCTGCCGAGAGCCCGTAGGGCGTGTTGTTGGCCTTGGCCACGGCCTCGTCCGGGGTGCGGAAGGTCAGCACCGACAGCACCGGGCCGAAGACCTCCTGCTGGGCGATCCGGTGTGCCTGGGTGACCCCGGTGAACAGGGTCGGCGCGAACCAGTAGCCCTGGGACGGCAGCTCGCAGGGCGGGGACCAGCGCTGCGCGCCCTCCGTGTCGCCCTCGTCGGCCAGGGCACGGATCCGGGCCAGCTGTTCGGCGGAGTTGATCGCCCCGATATCGGTGTTCTTGTCCAGCGGGTCGCCGACCCGCAGGGACCGCATCCGGCGCTTGAGCGCGTCGATCACCTCGTCCTGCACCGACTCCTGCACCAGCAGCCGGGAGCCCGCGCAGCAGACGTGCCCCTGGTTGAAGAAGATGCCGTTGACGATGCCCTCGACGGCCTGGTCCACGGGGGCGTCGTCGAAGACGATGTTCGCCGCCTTGCCGCCCAGCTCCAGGGTGAGTCGCTTGTCCGTTCCGGCGACGCTGCGGGCGATGGCCTTGCCGACGCCCGTGGAGCCGGTGAACGCCACCTTGTCCACGCCGGGGTGCGCCACCAGCTCGGCACCGGTCGTGCCGTCCCCGGTGACAATGTTCACGACGCCGCGCGGCAGCCCGGCCCGGTGGCAGATGTCGGCGAAGAACAGCGCGCTCAGCGGGGTCGTCTCCGCGGGCTTCAGCACCACGGTGTTGCCGGTGGCCAGCGCCGGCGCGATCTTCCACGCCAGCATCATCAGCGGGAAGTTCCACGGGATGACCTGGCCCGCCACCCCCAGCGGCTTCGGTGCCGGTCCGAAGCCGGCGTGGCCGAGCTTGTCCGCCCAGCCCGCGTAGTAGAAGAAGTGCGCGGCGACCAGCGGCAGGTCGGCGTCGCGCGACTCCCGGATGGGCTTGCCGTTGTCCAGCGATTCCAGGACGGCCAGTTCGCGTGCGCGCTCCTGGATGATCCGGGCGATCCGGAAGAGGTACTTGGCGCGCTCCGCGCCGGGCAGTGCCGCCCAGCCGGGGAACGCCGTGCGGGCGGCCCGCACCGCCCGGTCGACGTCGGTGGCGTCGGCCTGCGTGTACTCGGCCAGCACCTCCTCGGTGGCCGGGGAGACGGTCTTGCGGAGCTCCCCGGCCGCCCCCTCGGTGAACTCGCCGTCGATGAACAGGCCGTAGCTGGGGGCAAGATCGACGACGGCCCGGGACTCCGGCGCCGGGGCGTACTCGAATGTCATCAGGTCAGTCCACCGTTACGTAGTCGGGTCCGGAGTAGCGCCCGCTGCTCAGCTTCTGGCGCTGCATCAGCAGGTCGTTGAGCAGGCTGGAGGCGCCGAACCGGAACCACGTGGGGCTCAGCCAGTCGTCCCCGAGTGTCTCGTTGACCATGACGAGGTACTTGATGGCGTCCTTGGAGGTACGGATGCCGCCCGCGGGCTTGACCCCGACCTGCCGGCCGGTGGCCGCCCGGAAGTCCCGCACCGCCTCCAGCATCAGCAGGGTGTTCGGGAGCGTGGCGTTCACCGCGACCTTGCCGGTGGAGGTCTTGATGAAGTCGGCGCCGGCCAGCATCGCCAGCCAGGAGGCCCGGCGGATGTTGTCGTAGGTGGCCAGCTCGCCGTTCTCGAAGATCACCTTCAGGTGGGCCGAGGAACCGTCGGGGCGGGCACATGCCTCCCGCACGGCGCGGATCTCCTCGAAGACGTCCGCGTAGCGCCCGCAGAGGAACGCCCCGCGGTCGATCACCATGTCGATCTCGTCCGCGCCGGCGGCGACCGCGTCCCGGGTGTCCGTCAGCTTCACCTGGCGGGAGGACCGGCCCGACGGGAAGGCGGTGGCGACCGAGGCGACGGCGATGCCGCTGCCCGTCAGGGCCTCCTTGGCGGTGGACACCATGTCCGGATAGACGCAGATCGCGGCGACCTGCGGAACGTCCCGGTCGCCGGGGTCCGGGGCCCTGCCCTTGGCGCACAGCGCCCGGACCTTGCCCGGGGTGTCGGCACCCTCCAGGGTCGTCAGGTCGATCATCGACAGGGCCAGGTCGATCGCGTACCGCTTGGCCGTGGTCTTGACCGAACGGGTACCGAGGACCGCCGCGCGGGCTTCGAGCCCCACCGCGTCGACCCCGGGCAGACCGTGCAGGAAGCGGCGCAGCGCCGCGGGGGAGGCGGTCACGTCCGGCAGCGCGGAGGCAGAGGGTGGCATGGTCACCAGGGGAGCATATCTACGCGCGTAGCCACTTGTCATCCCCACCGTGGCCCCGCCCGCACCGGGGCCGGGAGCGGTCCGGCACAATCAGGCCATGACCAGTGACCCGCAGGAGTTCGCCGACCGCAGTTACCGATCCGGCTCCGCCGTGGCGGGAGGGGTGCTGATCCTCGGGATCGCGGCCTGGCTGGGCGGCGACGCGATGCTGCGCGGTGAGGGGCGCACGCCGCTCGTCGCCGTGGCCGCGCTGCTCTTCGCGGTGCCCCTCATCGTGGCGTTCTCCGTTCGTCCCGCGGTCTTCGCGGGGGGCGGGCGGATGCGGGTGCGGAACCCGTTCCGGACCATCGAGGCTCCCTGGGCCACGGTGGAGAGCATCCGGGCCGGGTATTCCTGCGAGCTGGTGGCGGACGGCAGGAAATACCAGCTGTGGGCCATCCCCGTCTCGTTGCGCGCCCGCAACAAGGTCAACCGGCACAACCGGCGGATCGCGGGCGGGGAGTCACCGCGCAGTGGCCCGTTCGGGATGGGCGGAGCAGCTCCGGAGGACGCGCACGAGCGCACGGCCCCCTCCGACGCGGCCGTGCACGAGCTGCGGGAGCTGTCCGCGCGGCACCGTGACGAGGAGGCCGCGCAGGGACCCGTGACGATCAGGTGGGCCTACGAGATCCTGGCCCCGGCCGCGCTCGGGGCGGTGGCGCTGTTCCTCCTCTGGCTGACCGCCTGACCGCCCGACCGCCTGGCCGCCCGACCGCCGCCGCGTCCCGCCGCGTTGTGGCCGGGGCCCGGCGGCAGGCCGGGAGTGCTCAGATGCCGGCGGCGGCAGCCAGGTCCTTCTTCAGCCCGCCGAGGATCCGGGCCGCCGCTTCCCTCGCCGCCGGGAGGTCCGCCCGGCCGGCGACCGGCCGCACCACTTCGAGGTAGCACTTGAGCTTCGGCTCGGTGCCGCTCGGGCGCACGATCACCCGGGCCGCGGTGCCCCCGGGCCCGGTGGCACCGCCCGCCAGGGTGTAGCGCAGTCCGTCCGTCGGAGGCAGCAGGGCGGTGCCCTCGCTCAGGTCCTCGGCCGAGGTGATCGGCAGGCCCGCGAGCTCGCGGGGCGGGGCCGTGCGCAGGGTCCGCATCGCGGTCGCGATCAGGGACAGGTCCGCCACCCGCACCGACAGCTGGTCCGTGGCGTGCAGCCCGTGGGTCAGTGCCAGGTCGTCCAGCAGGTCGGTGAGTGTGCGCCCCTGCTCGGCCAGCCCGGCCGCCAGCTCCGCCACCAGCAGGGCGGCGGTGACGCCGTCCTTGTCGCGGACGCCGGCGGGGTCCACGCAGTACCCCAGAGCCTCCTCGTAGCCGAAGGCCAGACCGTCGACGCGGGCCAGCCACTTGAAGCCGGTGAGGGTCTCCTCGTAGGGCAGCCCGGCCGCCGCGGCGATCCGGCCGACCAGCGAGGAGGAGACGATCGAGGCCGCGAAGGTGCCGCGCACGCCCTTGGCCGCGAGGTGCGCGGCCAGCAGCGCCCCGACCTCGTCCCCGCGCAGCATCCGCCAGCCCTCGGGCCGGTCCGGCGCGGGGACGGCGACGGCGCAGCGGTCCGCGTCGGGGTCGTGGGCCAGGACCAGGTCGGGCCGCACCGTCCGGGCGGTGGCGAACGCCAGGTCCATCGCCCCGGGCTCCTCCGGGTTCGGGAACGCGACGGTGGGGAAAACCGGGTCGGGTTCGGCCTGCTGCGGCACGTCGGCGGGGGGAGGGAAGCCGGCGCGGGCGAAGGCGTCCAGGAGAACGGGCCGGCCGACGCCGTGCAGCGGTGTGTAGACGGTGGTGGTGGTGCGTGGGGAGCCCGGGGTGAGGGGCGCGTCGGTGCGCGCGAGGTAGGCGGTGACGATCTCCTCCCCCAGTACCTCCCACCCGCTCTCCGCGCGGGGAACACCGGTGACGGGGCCGACCGCGTCGATCTCGGCGGCGATCAGGGCGTCGTCCGGCGGCACGATCTGGGTGCCGTCCCCGAGGTAGACCTTGTACCCGTTGTCCTGCGGGGGATTGTGGCTCGCGGTGACCATGACTCCCGCGACCGCACCGAGCTCCCGGACGGCGAAGGCCAGCACGGGGGTCGGGAGCGGGCGCGGCAGCAGTGCGGCGCGCAGCCCGGCGCCGGTCACGACGGCCGCGGTGTCGCGGGCGAAGTCGGCGCTGCGGTACCGGGCGTCCCAGCCGATGACCACGAGCCCGGGCGCTCCGTCGCCGGGCTCGTGGCGGCGCAGGTGGGCGGCCAGCCCGGCGGCTGCCCGGATCACGACGGCGCGGTTCATCCGCATCGGCCCCGCGCCGAGCTCACCGCGCAGCCCGGCGGTGCCGAAGCGCAGGGTGCCGGCGAAGCGTTCGGCCAGAACGGAGGTGTCGCCCGCCTCGATCAGTGCCCGCAGCTCTGCACGGGTGGCGGGGTCGGGGTCGTCGGCCAGCCAGGCGCGGGCCCGTGCGTACAGCTCCCCGGCCGCCATCAGACGCGCCTCAGGAGCTGGGAGAGCAGGGCCCCCATCCGGACGGCTGAGTCCCGGCCCGCCCGGAGCACTTCTTCGTGGTTCAGCGGCTCTCCGGTGATGCCCGCGGCCAGGTTCGTCACCAAGGACAGCCCGAGCACCTCGGCGCCGGCCTCCCGGGCCGCGATGGCCTCCAGCACGGTGGACATGCCGACCAGGTCCCCGCCGATGGCCCGGACCATGGTGATCTCGGCCGGAGTCTCGTAGTGCGGCCCCGGGACCTGGACGTAAACCCCCTCCTCCAGGCTGGGGTCGATCTCCTTGCACAGGGCGCGCAGCCGGGGGGAGTAGAGATCGGTGAGGTCGATGAAGTTGGCGCCCAGGACGGGCGAGGCCGCCGTCAGGTTGATGTGGTCGCTGATCAGCACCGGCTGCCCCGGGCGCATTCCCTCGCGCAGGCCGCCGCAGCCGTTGGTGAGGACGAGGGTCTTGCAGCCCGCGGCGACGGCGGTCCGCACCCCGTGCGCGACAGCGTTGACGTCACGGTTCTCGTAGAAGTGGGTGCGGCCCAGGAAGACCAGCGCGCGCTTGTCGCCGACGCGGTAGGAGCGGACGTTGCCGACATGCCCCGCGACGGCGGGCGGCGGGAAGCCGGGAAGCTCGGTGACGGGGAACTCGTGGTCCGGGCGCTCCCCGAGGGCGTCGGCGGCGGGTGCCCACCCCGAGCCCATCACGAGCGCGACGTCGTGAGTCGCCGCGCCGGTCAGCTCCCGCACCCGGGCGGCGGCGGCATCGGCCAGATCCACAATCTCAGAAGCGTTCACGGGGGCGAGCCTAACCGGTTTTCGCCTACGCGCGTAGACCGTCTCGCCCAGCGGTCCGGAACGGGCCGGGAGGAGGCAGCACGGCTCGTCGGTGGCCGGAGGACGGCCGGTGTGCAGGGCCTCAGCAGGGGCGCTTGCGCAGCTCCGTGATGTAGTCGTGCGGGGCACCCGCGGATTCGGCGGCCTCCGCGATCTCGCCCAGGTAGCGGGCGGACGGAAGACCGCCCTCGTAGCCGTTCAGCACGTAGAGCCAGGCGGGCTGATCGCCCTCCAGGGTGTGCACGCGGACCCGCATGCGGCGGTAGATGTCCAGGCCGACGCCTTCCCAGCGGTCCAGGGAGTCCTCGTCCATGGGGGCGATGTCGTAGAGGGCCACGAACACCTCGGACCGCGGGGCTTCCACGACCGTGGCGAGCGCGCCCTCCCAGCCCATGTGCTCCCCGCCGAAGGTCAGCCGCCAGCCGCTGATCCAGCCGGTCTCCCGGAGGGGCGAGTGCGGCGCGCGGCGGGACATCAGCCGGGCGTCGAGGTTACCGGCGTACGCGGCGTAGAGCGACATGGCATTGAGGGTACGGGAGCGCCGCCCGTGCGCGGCTGAGCGGAACGGCTTGCCGGGAACAGGGGGCGAGCGGAAGATCCCCTGTGCCATGCGGGACACTGGGGTACGTGACTCGCATCGTGATCATCGGCGGCGGACCTGGCGGATACGAGGCGGCGCTGGTGGCAGCGCAGCTGGGAGCGGAGGTGACCGTCATCGACCGCGACGGTCTCGGTGGCGCGTCCGTGCTCACCGACTGCGTGCCCTCCAAGACCCTGATCGCCACCGCGGAGGTGATGACCGGGTTCGATGCCTCCCACGAGGAGCTGGGCATCGCCATCGACGGGGCGGATCACCCGGGGGAGCGGGGACGGCTGATCGGTGTGGATCTGGGAAAGGTCAACCGGCGCGTGAAGCGGCTCGCGCTCGCGCAGTCGCACGACATCACCGCCTCCGTCACCCGGGCGGGCGTCCGGGTGCTGCGCGCACACGGGAAGCTGGAGCGGGATCAGGCGCCGGACGGTTCGCGCCGGGTCACCGTCACCGATGCCGAGGGGACCGCGAGGGAGCTGGTCGCGGACGGTGTGCTCATCTGCACCGGCGGTCATCCGCGGGAGATCCCGGACGCGCTGCCGGACGGTGAGCGGATCCTGAACTGGACGCAGGTCTACGACCTGAAGGAGCTCCCCGAGGAGCTCATCGTGGTGGGCTCCGGTGTCACCGGCGCGGAGTTCGCCGGGGCCTACCAGGCGCTGGGCTCGCGCGTCACCCTGGTCTCCTCCCGGGACCGGGTGCTGCCCGGCGAGGACCCGGACGCCGCTGCCGTGCTGGAGGACGTCTTCCGGCGCCGCGGGATGAACGTGATGGCCCGCTCCCGGGCGGCGGCGGTCCGGCGGACCGAGGCCGGGGACCGGGTCGAGGTCACGCTCACCGACGGCCGCACCATCTCGGGCACCCACTGCCTGATGGCGGTCGGCGCGGTGCCGAACACCGAGGACATGGGTCTGGAGGAGGCCGGCGTCACCCTGCGGGACTCCGGGCACATCTGGACGGACCGGGTCTCGCGGACGAGCGCACCCGCGGTCTACGCGGCCGGTGACTGCACCGGAGTGCTGGCGCTGGCGTCGGTGGCCGCGATGCAGGGCCGGATCGCGATGTACCACTTCCTGGGGCACGCGGTCGCGCCGCTGGACCTCAAGACGGTCTCGGCGAACATCTTCACCGACCCGGAGATCGCCACCGTCGGCTACACCCAGGCCGATGTGGACGAGGGCCGGATCGATGCCCGGGTGGTGAAGCTGCCACTGCTGCGGAACGCGCGCGCCAAGATGCAGGGTATCCGGGACGGCTTCGTGAAGCTCTTCGCCCGCCCCGGCACCGGCATCGTGGTCGGCGGAGTGGTGGTCGCGCCGCGGGCGAGCGAGCTGATCCACCCCATCGCGCTCGCGGTGGACAACAATCTGACGGTGGAGCAGGTCGCAAAAGCGTTCACCGTGTACCCGTCCCTGTCGGGCTCGATCGCCGAGGCCGCCCGTCAGCTGCAGGCACGCAAGCACGATGAGGGCTCGTAGCCGCTGGTCGGAGTCCCGGCCGAGGGACGGGCGGGTGGTATATAGCACGAACCAGGCATCTTTGAGGCATGTTCGGGAAATTTCCGCAAGCCGCTGAAAACAGCCGGACTTTGGCGTTACTGTCGGTTCCGTGTTCGCTGCAGAACGTCGCCAGTTGATTCTTGAAATGGTGCGCGCCAACGGAGCCGTGTCTCTCCGGGAGCTCGCCCGCGTCGTCCAGACCTCGGAAGTGACCGTGCGTCGCGACGTCCGCGCCCTGGAGGAAGAAGGGCTGCTGGACCGCAGGCACGGCGGTGCCGTCCTGCCGGGCGGCCTGGGGGGTGAGTCCGGCTTCCCGCAACGGTCGCCCGTGGCGACCCGGGAGCAGGTGGCCCTCGCGGAGCTCGCGGCCGGTCTGGTCCGGGAGGGGGAGGCCCTCGTGGTCGGCGCCGGGACCACCACCCAGGAGCTGGCACGCCGGCTCGCGCGGGTGCCGGGGCTGACCGTGGTCACGAACTCGCTGCTCGTGGCCCAGGCCCTCGCGCACGCCAACCGGGTGGAGGTGGTCATGACGGGCGGTACCCTGCGCGGCACCGATCACGCGCTCGTGGGCAGTGGTGCCGAGGAGTCCCTCCAGGGCCTGCGGGTCAGCCGGGCGTTTCTCTCCGGCTCAGGGCTGACCGCTGAGCGTGGCCTGTCCACCTCCAACATGCTGTCGGCGAGCGTGGACCGTGCCATGGCACAGGCCGCGGCCGAAGTGGTGGTCCTCGCCGACCATCGCAAGCTGGGCGCGGACACCATGTTCCAGACGGTGCCGACCGAGATGATCACTCAGGTGGTGGCCGACCAGCCGCCGCCGGACAACGGCCGCGCGGTGCTGGAGCTGGAGGCCCTGGCCGACCAGGGGGTCCGGATCTCCCTCGCCTCCTGCGCGGAGGACTCCCCGGAGCCGCGCACCGCCCGCCGCCTCCCGCTCCCCGCTCCACGCGGCGCCGCCCCCGGATCCCCGGCTCTGCGCCGAGGCTGACCGGCGGCAGCCCGGCCGGAGGCCGATCCGCCCGCACGCCGGAGGGCCGGGTCCCGTCACACGACGGAGGCCCGGCCCTCTGACGACGCGGTCAGTCCTTGATCTCGCAGATCACCGCGCCGGCCGACAGGGAGGCGCCGATCTCGGCAGTGAGATCCTTGACGGTGCCCGCGCGGTGGGCGTTGAGGGGCTGCTCCATCTTCATCGCCTCCAGGACGACCACCAGGTCACCCTCAGCGACCGTCTGGCCCTCCTCCACGGCGACCTTGACGATGGTCCCCTGCATCGGGGAGGCGAGCGCGTCCCCCGAGACGGCGGAGGCCGTCTTCCGGCCCGCCTTCCGGCGTGCGGGCTTGGCGCCGCCCGCCACCGCCGCGCGGGCCAGGGGCATGCTCAGCGCGGCCGGGAGGGAGACCTCCAGCCGCTTTCCGCCGACCTCGACGACCACTGTTTCGCGCGGGACGCTGTCGTCGTCCTCGGTGCTCTCGGTGCCCGCGCCCACGAAGGGCTCGATCGTGTTGGCGAACTCCGTCTCGATCCACCGGGTGTGGACGGTGAACCGCTCACCGGCCCGGCCGTGCAGCTCGGGTGCGAAGGCCGGGTCGGCGACCACCGCCCGGTGGAACGGGATGGCCGTGGCCATGCCGTCCAGGCGGAACTCGTTCAGCGCCCGTGCCGCGCGCCGCAGCGCCTGCTCCCGGTCGGCTCCGGTGATGATCAGCTTGGCCAGCAGGGAATCCCAGGCAGGTCCGATGACGGAACCGGCTTCGACGCCCGCGTCGAGCCGCACACCCGGGCCCGCGGGAGGGTCGAAGCGGGTGACGGTTCCGGGCGCCGGGAGGAAGTTGCGGCCCGGGTCCTCTCCGTTGATCCGGAACTCGATCGAGTGACCGCGCAGGGGCGGGTCGTCGTAACCCAGCACCTCGCCGTCGGCGATCCGGAACATCTCCCGCACCAGGTCGATGCCGGTGACTTCCTCGGTCACCGGGTGCTCGACCTGCAGGCGGGTGTTGACCTCCAGGAAGGAGATCGTGCCGTCCTGGCCGACCAGGAACTCCACGGTGCCCGCACCGACGTAACCGGCCTCCTTCAGGATGGCCTTGGAGGCGCGGTACAGCTCGGCGTTCTGCTCCTCCGTCAGGAAGGGTGCGGGGGCCTCCTCCACCAGCTTCTGGTGGCGGCGCTGGAGCGAGCAGTCCCGGGTGGAGACGACCACCACGTTGCCGTGCGTGTCGGCCAGGCACTGCGTCTCCACGTGCCGGGGCCGGTCCAGGTAGCGCTCCACGAAGCACTCCCCGCGGCCGAAGGCGGAGACCGCCTCGCGGACCGCCGAGTCGTACAGCTCGGGGACCTCCTCCAGCGTGCGGGCGACCTTCAGACCCCGGCCGCCACCACCGAAGGCGGCTTTGATGGCGATCGGCAGGCCGTGCTCCTCCGCGAAGGTCACCACCTCGTCCGAGCCACTGACCGGGTCCTTGGTGCCGGCCACCAGCGGTGCGCCGGCGCGCTGCGCGATGTGCCGCGCCGCGACCTTGTCACCGAGGTCGCGGATCGCCTGCGGGGGCGGGCCGATCCAGATGAGCCCGGCGTCCATGACGGCCTGGGCGAACTCGGCGTTCTCCGACAGAAAGCCGTACCCCGGGTGGATGGCGTCCGCTCCTGAGTCGGCGGCGGCCCGCAGGACCTTGCCGACGTCCAGGTAACTGGCCGCCGGGGTGTCACCGCCCAGGGCGAAGGCCTCGTCGGCGGTCCGGACGTGCAGCGCGTCCCGGTCCGGCTCGGCGTAGACGGCGACGCTCGCGATGCCGGCATCCCGGCAGGCCCGGGCGACGCGAACGGCGATTTCGCCGCGATTGGCGATGAGCACCTTGCGCACGATGGCTCCCTCCTTGGAACAAGGTGAGTTTAGGTACAGCCGACACCCCGGGGTGAGGCGGACTCCGGGGTGAGCTTGCCCACACGGAAAGTGAGCCGGTGGTTGCTTCTGTCCGCACAAGCTGGTGTTCCCAAGGTACGCGCCCTTCTCGGGTTTGCCTCAAGGGCCGGGCTGTGGTCAACATCTCGGCCGAACGGATGCAGGTCCGTGCAGCGGACCTTGTGGGAACCCCATAATTCGGGGCGCGAATCTTTTTCCCGAGGCACCGCGAGGCGGGGCGGTGGGCCCCGCTCTGCCGTCAGCGGGATGCCCAGAGGCCGGTGATCGGCACGCCGAGCTCCGCCAGCATCCGCCGCAGCAGGGGAAGCGAAAGCCCGATCACGTTGCCCGGGTCGCCGTCGATGCCGTCGATGAACGGTGCGGCGAGCCCGTCCAGGGTGAACGCGCCCGCCACGTGCAGGGGTTCGCCGGTGGCCACGTAGGCGGCGATCTCCGCGTCGCTCGGCTCCCCGAAGCGCACGGTCGTCACCGCGACGGCGGAGGTGCGCCGGCCGTTCACGGTGTCGATCACACAGTGGCCCGTCTCCAGCAGGCCGGACCGGCCGCGCATCACCGTCCACCGGGCGGTGGCCTCCTGCGCCCCGGCCGGCTTGCCCAGCCGCCGCCCGTCCATCTCCAGCACCGAGTCGCAGCCGACGACCAGCGCCCCGGCGGCCTCCGGCCGGCCCGCGACCGCCTCCGCCTTGGCCTCGGCCAGTACCCGGGCCAGCTCCTGAGGAGACGTCACGGCCAGGGCGTCCTCGTCCACTCCGCTGACCATCACCTCGGGGGCGAAACCGGCCTGCCGCAGCAGCCCGAGCCGGGCGGGGGACTTGGAGGCGAGCACCAGGCGGCGGGCAGGCGGGGATGCAGTGTTCATGGCCGTCACGGTAGCGGCTGCCGGGCCCGGCAGGGGCCGGGGGCGGAAAGCCCCGGAGGCGGGTGCTGTGCGCGCCCGGGGGGTGCCGCAGCGCGGCGGGCCCTGCCGGAGCGAGGTGCTCCGGCAGGGCCCGCGGGGAGTGGTGCTGCCGAGTTCAGCGGGTGCGGTACGCGTCGATGATGGTCTGGACGGTGAGGTTGCCCAGGCTGTCCTCGACCTCGGCGCGCAAGGAGACGCTGCCGCCCGCGGCGGGGTTGTCGACCACCAGTAGGCCGTCGGTGAGCTCGGCCGGCTGCCAGCTCGCCCCGCTGTCGTAGGAGACCTCCACCCTGAGCTCGGCCGGCTCGTCCTCCGTCGCCGGCTGCTCGACCGTGACCGGGATGTCGACCCGGGTCAGCGCGGGGGAGGTGCTGGCCAGGTCCAGCTCCGGGGCGTACCGGACGGCCGCAGCGGGCAGCGGTTCGGTGCCGGTGACGGACTCCGACCGGAAGGAGTAGGAGGCGGTCACCTCGCTGGTCACCGTTGCGGTGCCGGAGCCGGCCCGGCTGATCGTGGTCTCCAGCCGGTAGTCGGCGGCGTCCTCGGGCACCTCGAACTCGACGAAGTCGAGCACCTCGGCGGAGGTCGCGTGAACCTCACCGTTCCGGTACAGGACGGTTTCCGCACTGTCGTACACGCTGCCGCCGCGGTGCCCTGAGCCGTCCGCGAAGGGCGTGAGCCAGCCCTTGAGAGTGTCGCCGGCCCGGACGAGGCCGCCACCTCCCTCGAACAGCGGACCGTACACACCGGTGTTGAGCATCAGGCTGTGGTGTTCCCCCGCGCTGTGGGCCCGGGCGGGAGTGCGGTAGGAGGCCTCGTCCCACCAGTCGTCCGCACCGAGCTGCCACAGCTCCTGGGACCACCGGGTGCCTTCGGCCCGGACGTACACCTCGGTGGTCCACGGCAGTTGCTGCCTGGTTGCGGTGGCGATCAGTACTGCGGGGGAGGACGTGAACAGCGCCCCCCGCTTGCCGGGGGCCGACGCGCCCTGGCCGGTGGTGATCCTGGCCAGTTCGGACGCGTCGATGTGATCGGTCAGACCGGTGTAGAAGCCGTCCTCCTGAATATGGTGTCCGTGGTACTCCCGCTCGCCTTCGGGGCTCACCCAGGAGCCGCCCGCACCGGCGGACAGCTGCCACCCCTGCGGGGCGGGCCCCGTCTGGGCGGTGCCGAAGCCCTCGGCCCCGGGGGCGGCGGACACGAACGCCGAACTCAGGTGGAATTCCTCACCCGTCAGGGTGTACCCGGCGGTCAGGGAGGCCTGCCGCACGTCGTCGTCCGGCACGCTCATCACCATCGGCCGGGCCCCGGCCGCGGCGAAGGAGACCGAGGTGTCCTCGGTGAGCCGCACCTGCGGGTGCAGCATCCAGTCGGCGACAGGAATTTCGGACTCCTCGTCCGCCGCGCCGAGGACCGTCGCCTCGACCAGATAGTCGCCCTCGGGGAGCCGCACGGTGGCGCTGCCCGAGGCCGACGGGCTCAGGAAGTGGGACGTGAAGGTCTGCGGGTCGATCACCACGGCCTCCCATCCCTCGGTGGCGGGAGCTCCGGAACGGTCGGTGGCGTCGAGGGTGAGGTGGAACATCTCGGGTTCGCGGTCGACGGCGCCCGCGGTGCGGACGGTGTGTTCCTCACCGGTGGCGGTGAGGAACATGCTGTAGCCGCCGTGAACATCACCGCCGTGGCGGGTGTGGGCGGTGGCCCGGACGGTGGCGGTGCTCCGGGCGGGGAGAGTGACCCGGTCGGCGTCGAGGGTGAACATGTCCTCGGGGCCGGGGGTGCCGTCCGGGGCCAGGACGGTCATCTCCAGGTCCAGGGCGAGGTCGGAGTCCCCGAGGTTCCGGTAGGTGAGCTCACGGGTGACGGGTTCGGCGGCGTCGTGGGGGTGAGCGACTGTGCCGAAACTGAGGGAGGCCGGTTCGGTGATGACGGTCTGCCGGACAGCCCGGGTGAGATCGATACGTCCGGATCCCTGCTGGTAGGCGGTGTGGCCGTCGGCTCCCCGGGCGGAGGCGAGGAGCGCGGCCTTGATGCGGTCGCCGGACCAGTCGGGGTGCTGCTGGGCGAGGAGCGCGGCGGCTCCGGCGGCGTGCGGGGCGGCCATGGAGGTGCCGGAGATCGCCACGTATCCGTCGGCGACGGCCTCGCCGTTCTCCCCGATCACGCTGCCCTCGGCCGCGGCGGCCGCGATGCCGACCCCGGGGGCGGTGGCGTCGGGCTTGAGTGCACCGTCCCGGGTCCGCGGGCCCACGGAGGAGAAGCCGGCCAGCACGTCGCTCCTGCTGACCGCGCCGAGGGTGAGTGCGGCGTCCGCGGTGCCCGGCGTGCCGAGGGAACCGGCGCCGGGTCCGGAGTTGCCGGCGGCGATGACGAACAGCGCCCCGCTCTCCTCGGAGAGCCGGTTGACGGCCTCCTCCATCGGCTCGATGGCGGAGCCGGTACTGCCGCCGAGGCTCATGTTGATGACCTGGGCACCCTGCTCGACGGCCCACTCCATGCCTTCGATGATCCCGGATTCGAAGCCGGAGCCCTCGTCGTCCAGCACCTTCGCGTTGAGCAGTTGTGCGCCCGGGGCGACGCCGCGGTACTTCCCGCCGGACAGGGCACCGGTGCCGGCCGCGGTGGACGCCACGTGCGTGCCGTGGCCCTGCCGGTCGTGGGTGTCCGGGGAGTCGGTGAAGTTCTCGGCGGCCACCACCTGGCCGGCCAGGTCCTGGTGGGTGTCGTCGATGCCGGTGTCCAGGACGGCGACGGTGACGCCCGTCCCGTCGAACCCGGCCTCCCAGGCATCCGGGGCACCGATCTGTCCCGCGCTGCCGTCGAGGGAAGCCTGGTGCACCGCGTCCAGCGAGACCCCGGCGATGCCGGGTGTCGTGACGAGTGTCTGCTCGCCGGCCTGTTCGGTGAGCGCAGCCCAGGCCGCCGGCGCGACCCCGGGAGCGAGGGTGAGGGCCTGGCCGTTGATGGTCTCCAGCTCGGCACGGACCTCCGGTTCGGCCGCCTGATGCAGGGTGTTCCGGGCCTCCGGCCCGGCCTCCTCGCCGTAGGTGACGATGACCGGGACGCCGTCGATCCCGTCGTACTGCTCCCGGCTGAGCTCGGTCACGTCGAACAGCCGCCGGTCCACGCTCCCGTCACGGACCGGACCGAACGCGTCCAGCGGCAGGACCAGCGTGGACTCCTCACCGGTGAAAACCTTGACGGGGATGTGCTCCCGGCCTTCGGCGGGTAACAGGCCGGTCGCCCGGCCCGCGGAGTCGACCGCGACCCGGTCCCCGGTGATCAGGGTGACCAGGCGGCTCTCCCCGTCCGCCGCGACGGGCTCGGCGGTGTGCGCCGGCGGGCCTCCCTGCGGAGCGGCCGATGCGGCCGCGAGCCCCGCGGTCAGTGTTACGGACAGGGCCACCGCTGCTGCGATGGTGCTGCTCTTCTTCCTCGGATGGGTGTGCAATCTGTCCCCTGGAGAGATGGATTCACTCGGACCGGAGGACTGGGCCGCCCTCCGGCTGCTCCGCAACATGCCGAGTATGGGCACATCCCTGGCGCTGGGTGACAGGACAGAACGTGGGGGTAGCGAGAGCGAGTTGTGCCCGCGCTGTCAGGCCGGCCGCAGAAGCAGCACAGCGGCGATCATCATGGCCACGGCGATGACCCACCCGGCCCGGCGCAGCATGGTGCTCGCCGCCCGGCTGTCGTCCGGGGACTCGCGGCGCAGATCGGTCCACAGCATGCCGTTGATCCTGTCCGCCCGGACCGGTGGCCCGCATGAGTACGGGTACTCAGATGCGCGGTCAGGAGGGCGGGACCCCGCGGGCCGGCCGATGAGCCGGCGTCAGCGCCGGTTTCGGCCGTGCAGAAGGAGGAGAAGGTGTGGCCCGGTGCGGCAGAAGGTGCGAACGGGAAGTGAGGGGCCGCTGCCCCCCGCAGTGACCACTCACCACCCGGGGAGCGGGTCAGCCGGGCCAGCTGCTGGTGAGCCAGGCGTGCGGGCCGGGCACCGGCACCCGCCGCGGGACGAGGCGGGCCGGGTCGGACCACTCCGACGCGGCCCGCGGGCCACCGGGGGACCCGGCGGACGCCGCCACCGCGACCCGGGCCTGGACCACGGCCACGGCCGCGGCGATCTCCTCGGGGGTCGGATTCCCCCGGACGACTCTGATCATGATGCGAACCTTCCCCTCACAGCGGGATGTTGCCGTGCTTCTTCGGGGGCAGCTGCTCCCGCTTGGACCGGAGCGTGCGCAGGCCGCGCACGATGTGCCGGCGGGTCTCGGCCGGCAGGATCACCGCGTCGACGTATCCGCGCTCGGCGGCGACGTACGGGTTGAGCAGTGCCTCCTCGTACTCCAGGGTGAGCTGTGCCCGCAGCGCCTCGCGCGCGTCCGGGTCCTCCTCCGCGACCAGCTTCCGGCGGTGCAGGATGTTCACCGCTCCCTGTGCGCCCATCACCGCCACCTGGGCGGTCGGCCAGGCCAGGTTCAGGTCGGCGCCCAGGTGCTTGGACCCCATCACGTCGTACGCGCCGCCGAACGCCTTACGGGTGATCACGGTGATCAGCGGCACTGTCGCCTCCGCGTACGCGTAGATCAGCTTCGCGCCGCGGCGGATGATGCCGTTGTACTCCTGGTCGGTGCCCGGCAGGAAGCCCGGCACGTCGACGAAGGTCAGCACCGGGACGTTGTAGGCGTCGCAGGTCCGCACGAAGCGTGCGGCCTTCTCCGAGGCGTCGATGTCCAGGCAGCCGGCGAACTGCATCGGCTGGTTGGCCACCACGCCCACCGAGCGTCCCTCGACCCGGCCGAATCCGGTGAGGATGTTGGGCGCGAACAGCGACTGCGTCTCCAGGAACTCGCCCTCGTCGACCACGTGCTCGATGACCTGGCGCATGTCGTAGGGCTGGTTCGCCGAGTCAGGGACCAGGGTGTCCAGCTCCCGGTCGACGTCGGAGGTCTCGAGATCCGCGTCCTCGGGGTACTCGGGCGGCTCGGACAGGTTGTTCGACGGCAGGTAGGACAGCAGCGCCTTGACGTAGTCGATGGCGTCCTTCTCGTCACCCGCCATGTGGTGGGCGACCCCGGAGGTGGCGTTGTGGGTGCGGGCACCGCCCAGCTCCTCGAAGCCGACGCTCTCCCCCGTCACCGTCTTGATGACGTCCGGTCCGGTGATGAACATGTGGGAGGTCTGATCCACCATCACGGTGAAGTCGGTGATCGCCGGGGAGTACACGGCGCCGCCCGCGCAGGGGCCCATGATCAGGGAGATCTGGGGGATGACCCCGGAGGCGTGCACGTTGCGCCGGAAAATCTCGGCGAACAGCCCGAGCGCCGCCACCCCCTCCTGGATCCGGGCGCCGCCGCCGTCGTTGATGCCGACGACGGGACAGCCGGTCTTCAGGGCGAAGTCCATCACCTTCACGATTTTCTCGCCGTACACCTCGCCCAGTGAGCCGCCGAAGATCGTGAAGTCCTGTGAGTAGACGCACACCGGGCGGCCGTCCACCGTGCCGTAACCGGTGACCACCCCGTCCCCGTAGGGGCGGTTCTTCTCGATGCCGAAGTTCGTCGACCGGTGCCGGGCGAACTCGTCCAGCTCGGTGAAGGAGCCCTCGTCGAGCAGCAGCTCGACCCGTTCGCGGGCGGTCAGCTTGCCCTTGGCGTGCTGCTTCTCCACCGCACGAGCCGAGCCCGCGTGCGTGGCCTCGTGGGCCCGCTGTCGGAAGTCCGCGATCTTGCCCGCGGTGGTGTGCATGTCGGGCCGGTTCTCCTGCTCGGACACGGGCTGCGGCTCCTACTCGTCCTCGGGTGGCTACCGATCCGTAGGTTAACGGCGCCGGAGCGTTCGCACACTGCGTCGTTGACCACACCCGCCCGCCCGGCGGCCCTACTCTGGCGGCATGACACCTGCCGACCGGCCGCCCGGCCGATGGTCCGACCTCGAGCGCCCGCCGCTCAACGCCACCGCACTGCGTGGCGCCCTCGTCACGCCGGAAGCACTCTGGACCTCGCTGGAGGTGACCGAGGTCACCGGCTCCACCAACGCCGATCTGGCCGAGCGGGCGCGTCGCGGCACCGCCGCACCGGGGACCGTGCTGATCGCCGAGGAGCAGACGCACGGCCGCGGCCGGCTGGACCGGCAGTGGAGCGCGCCGGCCCGCTCGGGGCTGTTCGTCTCCGTACTGCTGCGACCGGAGGTCCCCCGGGAACGCTGGGGCTGGCTGCCGCTGCTCGCGGGGGTGGCCACCGTCGCCGGGCTGACTCGCGTCGCGGGGGTGGGGGTCACCCTGAAGTGGCCCAACGACCTGCTGCTGGAGGTCGGAGGTGAGGAACGCAAGTGCGGCGGCATCCTCTCCGAGAGCACCGGGGAGCAGGGCGGCCCTCCGGCCGTGGTGCTCGGCATCGGCATCAACGTGTCGCTGCGTGCCGACGAACTGCCGGTGGAGACGGCGGGCTCGCTGCTGCTGGCCGAGGCGGAGAACACCGACCGGGACCCGCTCCTCCGGGCCGTCCTGCGCTCCCTGGACACCTGGTACACCCGCTGGACGGCCGCCTCCGGCGCCCCGGACGCCTCCGGGCTGCGTGAAGCCTGCTCCGCCGTGTGCGCGACCCTGGGCCGCACCGTCCGTGCCCAGCTTCCGGACGGCACCGAGCTGCGCGGCGAGGCCGTCGCGCTGGACGACGACGGCCGCCTGGTGATCGCGACCGGGGAAGGTGTGCAGCTCCCGGTCTCCGCGGCGGACATTGTGCACGTACGCTCCGCTGAGCAGGGGTGACTTACTCCACACCTGCCGTAAGGTGGGGCGGTGTCACCGCGGGACGGACGCGGCGGAAGCGGAACGGTAGGGCAGTGCGCAGCAGAGGGATCTTCACTCTGAGGGCGGGCAGTGGCCGTGGATGACACCGGTGCGCCCGGCGGGAGGAGCGGTGCCCCGCCCCCCGAGGACGGGGACGACACCATCGCGCTGCGGCTCGAGCAGCTCATCATCGGGGCCGACCGGCAGTACACCCCGTTCCAGGCCGCCCGGGCCGCGGGTGTCCCCATGGAGCTGGCGTCCCGTTTCTGGCGGGCCATGGGTTTTCCCGACATCGGCCAGGCCAAGGCGCTGACGGAGGCGGATGTGCTGGCGCTTCGCCGGCTGGCCGGTCTGGTCGAGGCCGGGCTGCTGAGCGAGCCGATGGCGATCCAGGTGGCCCGTTCCACCGGACAGACCACGGCCCGGCTGGCGGACTGGCAGATCGACTCCTTCCTGGAAGGTCTGACCGAGCCGCCGGAGCCCGGCATGACGCGGTCCGAGGTCACGTATCCGCTGGTCGAGCTGTTGCTGCCGGAGCTGGAGGAGTTCCTCATCTATGTGTGGCGCCGGCAGTTGGCCGCCGCCACCGGCCGGGTGGTCCAGGCTCAGGACGACGCGGAGATGGTCGACCGCCGGCTGGCCGTCGGCTTCGCCGACCTGGTGGGCTTCACCCGGCTCACCCGCCGCCTGGAGGAGGAGGAGCTGGGCGAGCTGGTGGAGGCGTTCGAGACCACTGCCGCCGATCAGGTGGCCGCGCACGGGGGCCGGCTCATCAAGACGCTCGGCGACGAGGTGCTCTTCGCCGCGGACGACGCGGGGACGGCCGCCGACATCGGTCTGCGGCTGGTGGAGACGCTCGGGGAGAACCCGACGATGCCCGAGCTGCGGGTCGGTATCGCTTTCGGCACGGTGACCACCCGGATGGGTGATGTGTTCGGCAACACGGTCAACCTGGCGAGCCGGCTCACCTCCATAGCGCCGAAGGACATGGTGCTGGTGGACGGCGCGCTCCGGGAGGAGCTGACGGCCGGGGGCGACGCTCCGCGCTCCGAGAAGGAGGTCGACGCCGCGGACGCCGCGCACGCGGGCTTCCGCTTCGCGCTCCAGCCTCTCTACCAGCGCCCGGTCCGTGGCCTGGGCATCATCGAGCCCTGGCTCCTCACCCGCCGCTCCTGAGGCCTCGTCGGCCCGGCCACCCCGGGGCCCGTCGCCCCCCGGCCCTGCGTGCGATGATGCTCCGACCGAGTGAGCGAGCGTTAACAAGGAGCGGGCATGACGCAGGACGTGCGCGGCGAGGAGCGGTACGGCGAGTGGGTGGCGGTCCGCCGGGACGGCCCCGTGGCGGAGCTGGTCCTGGACCGGCCCAAGGCCATGAACGCCGTCTCCACCGAGTTGGCCCGGTCCCTCGGAGCCGCCTGTGAGGCCCTCGCCGGGGACCGCGCGGTGAGTGCGGTGGTGCTCAGCTCCACCCATCCCCGGGCCTTCTGTGTGGGTGCGGACCTCAAGGAACGCAACTCCTTCACCGACGCCGAGCTCGGCCGGCAGCGCCCGCACGCCCGGGCCGCCTACGGCGGAGTGCTGCGGCTGCCGATGCCCACCATCGCCGCCGTGCACGGCTACGCCCTGGGCGGGGGCTTCGAGCTGGCGCTGAGCTGCGATCTGATCGTCGCCGACCCCACGGCGGTCGTCGGCCTGCCGGAGGTGTCGGTCGGCGTCATTCCCGGCGGCGGCGGCACCCAGCTGCTGCCCCGCCGGGTGGGGGCGGCCCGTGCGGCGGAGCTGATCTTCACCGCCCGCCGGGTGGAGGCCGCCGAGGCGGCCGGGCTGGGGCTCGTCGACCGGCTGGTGCCCGAGGGCGAGGACCGCACGGAGGCCCTGGCGCTGGCCGCGCGGATCGCCTCCCACTCGCCCGTCGGGCTGCGGGCGGCGAAGCGTGCGCTGCGCACCGGCTGGGGGATGGACCTCACGGCCGGTCTGGAGGTCGAGGACGCGGCCTGGCGGACCGTGGCCTTCTCCGGTGACCGGGCCGAAGGGGTGGCCGCGTTCAATGAGAAGCGCACCCCGCGCTGGCCGGGGGAGTGACCGGGCGCAGTCGCGGCGGCCGAGCAGAACGGACGTAGCAGAACGGACATACGAGCCGCGAACCGGCGTTCGGCACCATAGCCTTGGCGCATGGGCGACGACACTCGGCTGCGGGCTGTGGTGGAGCTGGCGCAGGCGATGGCCGCGGCGACCAGCCTGCCGGACGTGGCGCACGCGGCGGCGGAGAGATCCCGGGCCGCCATGGCGGGCTCGTTCGCCGCGGTGTCGGCGTGGGAACGGGAGCGCGGCCGGCTGCGCGTCCTGGTCAACACCGGTGAGCTGGCCCCCGGGGAGGTGCGGTTCCCCGCCGACGAGTCCTACCCCATCCATGACTTCCCCGAAGTCACGGAGTTCCTGCACGAGCGCTGGAGCCGGGGAGGGGAGCCGCAGGCCTGGCTGGAGACCGCGGACGGCCGTCGTACCGGGCCCTCCGGCCGGGGCGGGCCCGGCCCGGCGCAGATCTTCGGCGGCCGCGCCGCCGCGCTGCGCCGCCGGGGCCGCGGCTGCTGCGTGGTCGCACCGATCGTGCTGCACGGCAGGGCCTGGGGAGAGCTGTACGTGGCACGCGGCCCACGCGCCCCGGTGTTCGACCGGGACGACACCGGCTTCGCCGCGGTGCTGGCGGCCGTCACGGCCGCCGGGGTGGTGCAGCACGAGCGGCTGGAGGAGGTGCGCCGGCTGGCCTTCACCGACCCGCTGACCGGGCTGGCGAACCGGAGGGCCGTCGACGCCAGGCTGGACCACGCGGTGGAGGAGCATCGCCGCAGCGGAACCGTGATCAGCCTGGTCGTCTGCGACCTCAACGGCCTCAAGCGGGTCAATGACACGCACGGTCACACCATGGGCGACCGCTTGCTGGAACGGTTCGGCTCGGCGCTGTCCCTCTGTGGCGCCGCGCTCCCGGGCACGCTGGCCGCCCGGCTCGGCGGCGACGAGTTCTGCCTGATAGCGGTCGGTCCCACGGCCGAGGAGGTCCTCGGGGCCGCACGCGAGGTGTGCCGGCGGGCGGCCGAGCTGGAGCTCGGGGACGGCGTCGCCTGCGGGGTGGCGTCCACGGGGGAGGCAATCGGCCCGGTCAGGTCCGCCCGCAGGCTGTTCCGGCTCGCGGACGCGGCGCAGTACCGTGCCAAAGCGGCCCGTTCCGCGGAGCCGGTCGTCGCCGGCCGGGCCGGTCCCGAGGACGTGGTCGTCCGGCTGGCCGACACGGTGCCCGAAGGAAGCGACCGCCGCACCTTCCGGGGCCGTCCGGGCCCCGCGCCGGTGTCCGCGCGAGGAGCACCGGGACCCCGTCGTGACGATCGTTGATTCACGCCGTACTCTCCTGAATATGGCTATGCACACCCTGGTGCTGGGAACCTCCGGCACGTCACTCGAAGACGTCATCGCCGTCGCCCGTGGGGCGGCCCGGGTCGAGCTGGCGGAGGAAACCCGCCACGCCCTCGCCGTCTCCCGGCGGATCATCGACGATCTGGCAGCCGGGTCCGACCCGGTCTACGGGGTGTCCACGGGCTTCGGCGCCCTGGCCGTCCGCCACATCAGCCCGGACCTGCGGGCCCGGCTGCAGCGCAACATCGTCCGCTCGCACGCCGCCGGCATGGGCCCGCCCGTCGAACGTGAGGTGGTCCGTGCGCTGCTGTTCCTCCGCCTGAAGACCGTAGCCTCCGGCCACACCGGCGTGCGCCCCGAGGTGGCGCAGACGATGGCCGACGTGCTCAACGCCGGCATCACCCCCGTCGTCCACGAGTACGGTTCGCTCGGCTGCTCCGGAGACCTCGCCCCGCTCTCGCACTGCGCGCTGACCCTGATGGGCGAAGGTGACGCCGAGGGCCCGGACGGCACCGTGCGCCCCGCCGCGGAGCTGCTCACCGAGCACGGCATCACCCCCGTCGAACTGCGCGAGAAGGAGGGTCTGGCCCTCCTCAACGGCACCGACGGCATGCTCGGCATGCTCGCGATGGCCTGCGCTGACCTCTCCCTGCTGCTCACCTCCGCCGACATCACCGCCGCGCTGACCCTGGAGGCGCTGCTCGGCACCGACCGGGTGCTCGCCCCCGAACTCCACGCCCTGCGCCCGCACCCCGGCCAGGCGGCCAGTGCCGCCAACATGCTCCGGGTGCTCGCCGGCTCCGGCCTCACCGGCCACCATCAGGACGACGCCCCGCGAGTCCAGGACGCCTACTCCGTGCGCTGCGCCCCGCAGGTCGCCGGAGCCGGCCGCGACACCCTGGCGCACGCCCGCACCGTCGCCGAGCGGGAGCTGGCCGCAGCCGTCGACAACCCGGTCGTGCTCGCCGGTCCCGACGGCACCGGCCGAGTGGAGTCCAACGGCAACTTCCACGGCGCCCCCGTCGCCTACGTCCTGGACTTCCTCGCCATCGTCGCCGCCGACCTGGCCTCGATCGCCGAGCGCCGCACCGACCGGATGCTCGACCGGAACCGTTCCCACGGCCTGCCGCCGTTCCTGGCCGCGGACGCCGGCGTCGACTCGGGTCTGATGATCGCCCAGTACACCCAGGCCGCACTGGTCAGCGAGATGAAGCGGCTGGCGGTGCCCGCCTCCACCGACTCGATCCCGTCCTCGGCCATGCAGGAGGACCACGTCTCCATGGGCTGGTCGGCGGCGCGCAAGCTGCGCACCTCCGTCGACCACCTCACCCGGGTGCTCGCCGTCGAGCTCTACGCCGCCACCAGGGCCCTGGAACTGCGGGACGGGCTGCTTGCCGAAGGCCGCGAGCCCGGCCCGGCGGCCCGGGCGGTGACCGCGGCGCTGCGCGCGGCAGGCGTGCCGGGGCCCGGCGAGGACCGGTTCCTGGCCCCGGACCTGGCCGCGGCGGCGGAGTTCGTCCGGGACGGCGCGCTGGTGCGGGCCGCGGAGACGGCCACCGGACCGCTGGCCTGACCCCGGCCGTCCCGGCCGCTTCCGGCAGTGCACCCCGCGCCGCTTGCCGCGGCCGGGGTGTGCGGCGCAACCGAAGGCGTGCCCCGGCGCGTCACTCCACCGGGGAGTCGTTCTCCGTGGCGGTGTCCTCGGTGGGTGACTGCTCACCCTGCGGAGTGCCGGGCCGGTCGTCCCCCGCATGAGCGGACGGCATCAGCCAGACTCCGCACAGAACGCCGGCGGCCACTACCCCCGTGATGAGTGGGCGTCGGTCGACCGTGCGACGGTGATCGGCCACAAGGGCTCCCGGGTGTTGCTGCGAACGGCGGTGTGCGCAGCGATGTTACGGCTCCGTGCGGGTCGCAGGGAAGTGCGGACGGGGAACGCGCTTACTCTCCCTGGCATGACATGGGACGAATACGGATATGTGCGACTCCAGGTTGACCTTGTGCTGGAGATTGCCGAGGCCGAAGGCCTGATCAGAGCCGCCCGGGTGCGCATCGCGAGCGATGAGCTCATGCCGGAGGAGCAGCGTGCGATCGCCGACCAGGCGGTTTCCCGCAGCCCGGCGGAGGCCGTGGCCTATCTGGTCGATCCGGTCGACCTGGTGACCGGCCTGCCGGGGGTCGAGCTGACCCAGGCTTCCTGGAGCAGTGAGCCCGCGGTGTACGACCCGGAGGCGGCCGACTGGGTCGACGAGGACTGGGCCGACGAGAGCTGGGACGACGCCGCCCCCGATGGCGCCGCCCCGGACGACTTCACCCCGGACGACTTCGCCCCGGACGACGCCGGACCCGAGGCCGGCCCGGGTGGCGAGCGGTCCGGAGGCGGGGCCCGGTGAGTCCTCTCCGATTGCCGGTCGGCCTCGCTCCCGCAGCTGCCCCGCCTCCTCCCGGGTGCCCTTGACTCCTTCCCTGCCTCGGCCTATATTCAACCTATCGGTTAATTAACCGATTGGTTGAGCAAGGAGAGGCGGTGACCGCGGTGGACCGGCTGAGCAGCACGTTCGCGGCCCTGGCCGATCCGACGCGGCGCGCGATACTCGCCCGCCTCGCACTGGGCGAGGCGACGGTGAACGAGCTGGCGGAGCCGTTCGAAATGAGCCTTCCCGCGGTCTCCAAGCACCTGAAGGTGCTGGAGCGCGCCGGGCTGATCACCCGGGGCCGTAACGCCCAGTGGCGGCCCTGCCGCCTGGAGGCGGCCCCGCTGGGAGACGCCACGGCCTGGCTCGAGTCCTACCGGGCGTTCTGGGAGGACCGGTTCGACCGCCTGGAAAAGCACCTGGAACAGATCAAGAAGGGGCAGCAAAATGACTGACAGAACACCCGAAGAAGTAGGCGGGCCGCCGGAGCCGGAGCGCGGCGTAAGCGCCGAGTTCACCCTCACGC
Source organism: Streptomyces sp. ACA25 (assembly GCF_028200735.1). Lineage (GTDB taxonomy): Bacteria > Actinomycetota > Actinomycetes > Streptomycetales > Streptomycetaceae > Streptomyces. The sequence continues at coordinate 428,154 of NZ_JAQKPV010000002.1, read as the reverse complement.
GGGTCTTCGACGCGCCGCGGGAGCTGGTGTTCCGGGCCTGGACGGATCCTGATCAGCTCGCCGGGTGGTGGGGTCCGCAGGGCTTCCGTACGCCGCCGGCCACCATCACCTCGGACGCCCGGGAAGGCGGGGAGTTCGCGCTCACCATGGTCCACGAGGCCGATGGCGCGGAGTACCCGGTGTTCGGTGTCTTCCGGGAGGTGCGCGCCCCCGAGCGGCTGGTGGTCACCACCTGGAGCAAGCCGGAGCGGGGAGTCGGCGAGTGGGTGGCGACCGTCACCTTCGCGGACCTCGGTGACGGCCGGACCGAGATGACCTTCCACACCGTGGGCGTCACCACGGAGGGGGTCGCCGATCAGGCAAGGACCGGCTGGAGCCAGTCCTTCGACAAGCTGGCCGGCCACCTGGCCGGGAACGGGGAGTGAGTACCGTGCACACCGTCACCTCCGCGGACGGCACCCGCATCGCCGTCGACCGGTCCGGCGCCGGACCGGCACTGGTCCTGGTCTCCGGCGCGCTGGGCAGCCGGCTCTTTCCGGAGCCGCTGGTGCCCGCCCTGGAACCGCACTTCACCGTGTACTCCTACGACCGCCGGGGCCGCAACGACAGCGGCGACAACCCGCCCTACGCGGTCGGCCGCGAGATCGAGGACCTCGCGGCGGTCATCGAGGACGCGGGCGGCTCCGCCTTCCTCCACGGCATGTCGTCGGGCGCGGTCCTCGCTCTCCGGGCAGCGGCAGCCGGCCTCCCCGTCACGCAGCTGACGCTCTACGAGCCGCCCTTCCTCACCGATGACAGCCGCCCCCCGCTGCCCGACGACTACGTCCAGCGGCTCGACGAGCTCATCGCGGCCGGGCAACGCGGAGAGGCCGTCACCTACTTCATGACGATGGCCGTCGGCGTCCCCGAGGAATTTCTCGGCCCGCTCCGGGAGAGCCCCATGTGGCCCGGAATGGAGGCGGTGGCGCACACCCTCGCCTACGACGGCCGGGTCATGGGGGACACCATGTCCGGCAAGCCGCTGCCCGCGGAATGGTCCTCCGTCACGGTCCCCACCACGGTGATCGCCGGGGAGCGCAGTGAGCCCTTCATGCACCGGGGCACCCAGGCCCTCGCCGACCTCCTGCCGAACGCCGTCCACCGTGTCCTTCCCGGCCAGGACCACAACGTCGACCCCGCCGCCCTCGCCCCCGTCCTGCGCCAGGAGCTCCTGGCCCCGCAGAAGCGCTCCTGACCCGTCGCCCGGCAGGCCGGGGGAGGCGCAGAGGCGGGCGCGGGGGCGCGGGGGAGCACTGCACGGTGCCCGGCCGCCCCCCTTCCCCCATGTGCTTGTGTCCCTGCCCCATCCACCAGTTGGGTGAGGAGTCCGCGCATACGCTCGACCCCGGGGGACGAACAACCGCTCAGGGCGCCGGCGCAAGGGGAGGACACGTATGAGCACAGGCGAGTGGGTCAGCACGTCAATGCCCTACCTCCGACCACCGGGTGAGGGGGAATCCGACGCCTGGAGCGCGGAGACGGCGAACCGGGGAAGGCGGGGGACTCAGCGGGTCGTGCAGGCGGGGGAGGCCCCCGCACCGGCTGTGGTGGCGCATCTGCTGGGCGTGCCGGAAGGAGTCCCGGTGATCGTGCGCCGCCGTGTGATGCTGCTGGACGGCCGTCCCACCGAGCTGGTCGACACGTACTACCCGGCCGATATCGCGGGGGGTACCGCGCTCGCCGAGACGCGGAAGATCCCCGGCGGAGCGGTCGCCCTGCTCGCCCGGCTCGGTCATACCGGTCGAACCGTGCGCGAGGACGTGAGCGCACGCATGCCCAGCGAGGAGGAGGCCGACGTGCTGGAGATGGAATCGGGAGAGCCGGTTCTCCACCTGATCCGGGTCACTCTGGACGCCGACAGCCGGTCCCTTCAGGTGGATGCCATGACGATGCCCGCGTCCCGTCAGCGGCTGCGCTACGAGCTGAAGGTTGACTGACCGTGTCCAACGAGGAAGCAGGCGCGATCGACCGGGGATCGCTCCACGAGCGGCTCGAGGTCACCGCCATGGCCCATGCCGGCCACCTGTACGAACTCGAGTACGAGTTCACCCCCGGGTGACCACGTTGCCCCTCCAGGCGGGCCGCCGTGCCCGGTGGTCGGGGGCGCGTTTCCGCGTCGGGGACGGCCGATTCGACGGGGAAACGCGCCCTGCGGCGAGCCCTGCCGCGCATGAGCGGGGCGAGCGGTGCGGGCAGGTCAGCCGTCGGTGCGTGCGACGCCCACGGGGCAGGAGACGCCCGTGCCGCCGATGCCGCAGTAGCCGCCGGGGTTCTTGTCCAGGTACTGCTGGTGGTACGGCTCGGCGGGGTGGAAGGGGCGGTTCTTCGCCGGGAGCAGTTCGGTGGTGATCTCGCCGTGGCCGGCGGCGCGCAGGACCTGCTGGTAGGCCGTGCGGGAGGACTCGGCGGCGCGCTGCTGCTCCACCGAGTGGGTGTGGACGGCGGACCGGTACTGGGTGCCGCGGTCGTTGCCCTGGCGGAAGCCCTGGGTGGGGTCGTGGGACTCCCAGAAGACGCTGAGCAGCTTCTCGTAGCTGACCTGCCGGGGGTCGAAGACGACGCGCACTGCCTCGGTGTGCCCGGTCATGCCGCTGCACACCTCCTCGTACGAGGGGTGGGGGGTGGTGCCGCCCTGGTAGCCGACGAGGGTGGTCCACACCCCGGGAATCTGCCAGAAGACGCGTTCCGCGCCCCAGAAGCAGCCCATGGCGAAATCCGCGATCTCCAGGTGCTCCGGATACGGGCCGAGGAGCGGGTTGCTGAGGACGGTGTGGCGCTCCGGCACCTCGAAGGCCGGCGCGTCGCGGCCCGGCAGGGCCTCCTCGGCGGTGGGCAGCCGGTTCTTGAAGCCGAACAACATCGCGTTCTCCTGTCCCTACTGGCGGCCGATGGCCATGGCGCGGTACCCGGCGTACTCGCTGCGGGGGTTCTCGCTGTTGACCCAGGGCACCGCCCCTACATAACCGTCGATGGCCCGCACCTGTTCCGCGGCCTCGGCGTAGCGCTCGGCACGTACCAGGAAGTACAGCAGCAGGTGCCGCACGTGGGCTTCCATGGAGTGCTCGGGGCGTACCTGGCCGAGCGCGTACTGGGCCGCCTCGATGGCGTCCGCGATCACCGCACCCTGGTACATCCTGGGGGAGAGCTGGACGTCGGGCAGGTGGTCGTAGACGGCGAACAGCGGGAGGGCGGGCAGCAGGCTGTGCGGCGGGGCGCTGCCGGCGGCGCTCTGCGCGAAGCCGTACGCCTCGTCCTTCGAGCCGCTCCACTTCTCCGACCAGTAGGTCAGTGCCGCGAGGTGCGCGCCCATGTGGTCCCGGCTGCGGCGGGTGACCTCCGCCCAGACGGCCTCGAAGTCCGGCTTGCGGTAGTCCAGGCCGCGGGCGACGAACAGCTCGGTGATGTGCGGGACGGGGTCCTGCGGTGCGAGGCGGGCGGCTTCGGCGGCCACCGAGCGGGCCTCTTCGAGGATGATGCGGTGGTCGGCGGAGCCGGTGTCCGACATCGCCTGCCACACCAGGAACTGGGCGTAGACCTCGGCGCCGCCCGGGTCGTTCGGCTCGTCCATGCGCCAGGTGCGCAGCCAGCGCGCGTCCCGCTGCTGCTCGTCCTTGGCGAGGGAGACGGAGTCGAGGGGGCCGGCGTCGCCGGCCGGCGTGTCCTCGGGCGGGCCGGTGGCGGTCTGCCACTGCGCCAGCTCCATGGCTGCGGCACCCGCGAGGGACTGCACACGCTGCCAGCGCAGCTCGTGGTCGTCGGTCAGGGCGAGGAGCTGGCCGGCGGGGCGCCAGTTCTGGGTGCGCTGGACTTCCTCCAGGGTGGCGACCAGTGCGTCGTCCGGGCCGGGCAGCCGCAGGTCCAGCTCCTCGACCGGGACGAGTCCCTGGGGTGTCACCGAGCCGGGGGAGGTGGCCTGCGGCTCGCCCTCCTTGCGCAGGGAGATGCCCTGCTGATCGTCGGGTCCGGCGTCCCATGGCCGCCGGGTCCGGCTCTCGGCGTTCTCCGCGGCCTGCTGGAACTCCATCCGTTCCTTGCGCCGGCGCAGCGCGGGCATCACGAGGACCCCGAAGATGACGGTCAGGGCGATCATCAACAGCAGGGCTTCCATGCGGTGCGGCTCCGTTGACAGGCGGTGCGGACGGTGACATCGGCGTGCTGACACCCTATGACCGGGCGGTCCTGGGATGCTTCCACGGTACGGCCCATTACGGTGGAGCCATGAGCGAGCAGCACTTCGAGACCCTGGCCATCCATGCCGGGCAGGAGCCCGATGAGGTCACGGGCGCCGTTGTCCCCCCGATCCACCAAGTCTCCACCTACAAGCAGGACGGGGTGGGCGGGCTGCGCGGCGGCTATGAGTACAGCCGTTCGGCCAATCCGACCCGCACCGCGCTGGAGGAGAACCTCGCCGCACTGGAGGGCGGCCGGCGCGGGCTGGCGTTCGCCTCCGGCCTGGCGGCCGAGGACTGCCTGCTGCGTACGGTGCTGAAACCGGGTGACCATCTGGTGATCCCGGATGACGCCTACGGTGGCACCTTCCGGCTGATCGCGAAGGTCGTGGAGCGGTGGGGGGTGACGTGGTCGGTGGTCCACAGCTCCGACCCGGAGGCGGTCAGGGCCGCGCTGCGGCCCGAGACCAAGGCCGTGTGGGTGGAGACGCCGTCCAATCCGTTGCTCGGCATCACGGACATCGCGCAGATCGCGGACATCACCCGGTCCGCCGGCGTCCTGCTGGTCGTGGACAACACCTTCGCCAGCCCGTACCTCCAGCAGCCGCTGGCTCTGGGGGCGGACGTGGTGGTGCACTCGACCACCAAGTACATGGGCGGGCATTCCGATGTGGTCGGCGGGGCGCTGGTCGCCCGGGACGCCGGGCTGGGGGAGGAGCTGGCCTATCACCAGAACGCCATGGGGGCGATCGCCGGGCCGTTCGACGCCTGGCTGGTGCTGAGGGGCGCGAAGACGCTGGCCGTGCGGATGGACCGGCACAGTGCGAACGCCGCCCGGATCGTCGAGATGCTGGTGTCGCACCCCCGGGTGTCGCAGGTGTACTACCCGGGCCTGGAGTCGCACCCCGGCCACGAGGTCGCCGCCAAGCAGATGCGGGACTTCGGCGGAATGGTGTCCTTCCGCGTCACGGAGGGCGAGGAGGCGGCGGTCCAGGTGTGCAACCGCGCCCAGCTCTTCACGCTCGGTGAGTCGCTGGGCGGGGTGGAGTCGCTCATTGAGCACCCGGGGCGGATGACGCATGCCTCGGTGGCGGGATCCGCGCTGGAGGTGCCGGCGGACCTGGTGCGCCTGTCGGTCGGGATCGAGTCGGTGGATGATCTGCTGGCGGACCTGGCCCAGGCGCTGGGCTGACCGTTCCGGGAGACGCCCGGCGGGCGGCTCACTCCGGTAGTGAGCCGTTCAGCCAGTCGGCGACGGAGGTGTTGAAGCGGGTGAGGAGCGTGCGGAAAGACTCGCGCTCCTCCTCGCTCCAGTCCTCCGTCAACAGAGCCATGAGGGTGCACCGTGAGGCGCGCACCTCTTCGAGGCGGGCGGTGCCGCGCGGGGAGAGCTGCAGGACCACGGCCCGGCCGTCGTCGGGGTCGGCAGTCCGGTGGACGAGTCCGGATTCGACGAGCGGAGCGACCTGCCGGGTCACGGTGGAGGAGTCGATGCCCATCCCGGCCGCGAGGGCTTTGACGCCGGCCGGGCCGTCCTGGTCGAGCCGGCTGAGCAGCAGGTAGGCGGCCCGGTCCATGGAGTTGCGGGCAGGGCCGACCCCGGCGAGGCGGGTCTGTTCGGCTCGGCGGGCGAACGTGGCCACCTCGTGCTGGAGCGCGTCGAGTTGCTGGTCGGTGTGGTGCGCGGTGGATTCAGGGCTCATGTCCGATTATCTGAAATAGAGTGGGTGGCGGATACAGGGGGTTGCGTGAAGCGTTCGCACAGGGTACGCGCCCCGTGCCCTCCCGGCGTCCGCTCCGTGCGAAGCTGTGACGCCGCTGCATGAACCTGTGACGCCGCTGCATGAACCTGTGACGCCGCTGCATGAACCTGTGACGCGGCCCGGCCGGTCCGGGCCGGCCGACGGGGCGGGCATGCTGCCCGGGCCGGGGACGCGGGCGGCTGCGAGACTGGCGTCATGGTTGTCAACCGGTCCGAGGGCACCACCCCCGCCCTCCCCCACAGGCCCAGTATCGACGATGTTCTCGGCGCCCAGAAGGTGCTGGCGGGTGTCTCCCGGGTGACCGCGATGGAGGGCAGCCGGTATCTGTCCCAGCTCGTGGGTGCTCCGGTACTGCTGAAGTGCGAAAACCTCCAGCGCACCGGTTCGTTCAAGGTGCGCGGCGCGTACACCCGGATCGCCGCGCTGTCCGCTGAGGAGCGGGCGAGCGGAGTGGTGGCCGCGAGCGCGGGAAACCACGCGCAGGGGGTGGCCCTCGCGGCCTCGCTGCTGGGAGTGCGGTCGACGGTGTTCATGCCGGCGGGGGCTCCGCTGCCCAAGGTGGCGGCGACCCGGGACTACGGGGCGCTGGTGCGCACCCATGGCCAGGTGGTGGACGAGACCCTGCACGCGGCGCAGAGCTACGCGCGCGAGACCGGAGCGGTGTTCATCCACCCCTTTGACCACCCCGACGTGGTGGCCGGACAGGGCACGGTGGGCCTGGAGATCCTTGAGCAGTGCCCGGAGGTCGGCACGATCGTCGTCGGAATCGGAGGCGGTGGTCTGGCAGCCGGGGTGGCGCTGGCGGTGAAGTCGCTGCGGCCCGATGTGCGGATCATCGGAGTGCAGGCGGAGGGTGCGGCGGCCTACCCGCCCTCGCTGGCGGCCGGGCATCCGGTGGCGCTGGACTCGGTGGCGACCATGGCGGACGGCATGAAGGTGGGCCGGCCGGGGGACGTGCCGTTCAAAATCATTGGCGAATACATCGACGAGGTGCGTACCGTCAGTGAGGACGCTCTCTCCCGGGCGCTGCTGCTGTGTCTGGAGCGGGCGAAGCTGGTGGTGGAGCCGGCGGGCGCGAGCCCGGTGGCCGCGCTGCTCTCCGAGCCCGAGTCCTTCACCGGTCCGGTGGTGGCGGTGCTCTCCGGAGGGAACGTCGACCCGCTGGTCATGCAGCGGACGCTGCGGCACGGCATGGCGGCCGCCGGGCGTTACCTGTCCCTGCGGCTGCGGCTGCCCGACCGGCCGGGGGTGCTGGCCGGACTGCTCGGGGAGTTGTCAGTGGCCGACGCTAACGTGCTGACGGTGAACCACGTCCGGACCGATCCGAGACTGGGGGTGGACGAGGCGGAGGTGGAGCTGCAACTGGAGACGCAGGGGCCGCAGCACTGCATCGAGGTGGCCGCCGCGCTGCGGGAGACGGGCTACACCGTGCTGAGCTGAGCCGGAAGGCTCCGGAGCGGGCTCCCGGAGGAGTTGTGTTCCGTCCCATGGACGCGATGTATCGCGATATGCTGAGCCCGGTCGCCGCACCGCGTTCCCCGGGCGCGGTCGGCGGCGTGACCCCTGCGCGCGCACGGACCGGGGCCGTACCTGAACAGCGATCACTCACAGATTTCGGAGAACACCATGCCAGGCGCCATCTACGCCGAAGGTCTGGTCAAGACCTTCGGCGATGTCAGGGCACTGGACGGCGTGGACATCGACGTACCGGAAGGCACCGTCTTCGGTCTGCTCGGACCGAACGGCGCGGGCAAGACCACCGCGGTACGCGTCCTCACCACGCTCCTCACCCCCGACAGCGGCCGAGCCGAAGTCGCGGGTATCGACGTCCTGAAAGACCCCAACGCGGTCCGCCGGTCCATCGGGCTCTCCGGTCAGTTCGCCGCCGTCGACGAATACCTGACCGGCCGGGAGAACCTCCAGATGGTCGGACAGCTCTACCAGCTGTCCGCGAAGGCCGCCCGGAAGCGGGCCGGCGAACTGCTGGAGCGGTTCAACCTGGCGGAGGCCGGGAACCGCACCGCGAAAACCTACTCCGGTGGCATGCGCCGCCGCCTCGACCTGGCCGCGGCCCTGGTCGTCAGCCCGCCCGTGATGTTCATGGACGAGCCCACCACCGGCCTGGACCCCCGCAACCGGCAGGGGCTCTGGGAGATCATCCAGGAGCTCGTCGCCGGTGGTACCACGCTGCTGCTGACCACGCAGTACCTGGAGGAGGCCGACCACCTCGCCGACGGCATCGCGGTGGTGGACCACGGCCGGATCATCGCCCGCGGCACCTCCGACGAGCTCAAGACCCGGGCCGGCGGCGATGTCGTCGAGGTCGTGGTGCACGAGCGCGACCGGATCCCGGTCGCCACGGAGGTGCTCCAGCGCCTCGGCGACGGCGAGGCCAAGCTCCAGGGCCACAGCCGCAAGCTCACCGTTCCCGTGGCCGGCGGCGCCAAGCTGCTGGCCGAGGTCATCCGCGAGCTGGATGCCGAGGGTGTCGAGATCGACGACATCGGCCTGCGCCGGCCGACCCTGGACGACGTGTTCCTCTCCCTGACCGGCCACGCCGCCGAGGAGGAAGAGGAGACCTCCGCGCGCAGCCGGAAGGCTGCCACCACCGACAAGACCGCCGCGGCCACCGAGGAAGCATCGTGACCACCGCCATGGAGAAACCCTCCCGCGCACCCGTACCCGCGACCAACGGCAGGCCCGCCTTCGTCCAGGGCTTCCGGGACTCCCTGGTCGTGGCCAAACGCAACCTGCTGCGCATGCTGCGCATCCCCGAGGTCGTCGTCTTCGGCCTGATCCAGCCCATCATGTTCGTGGTGCTGTTCTCCTACGTCTTCGGCGGAGCGATCAACGTCCCCGGGGCAGGTCTGGACGCCGCGGCATACCGCGAGTTCCTCATGGGCGGCATCTTCGCCCAGACCGTCACCTTCGCCACCGCCGGAGCGAGCGCCGGCATCGCGGAGGACATGCAGAAGGGCATCATCGACCGGTTCCGGTCGCTGCCGATGTCCCGTGGCGCGGTACTCACCGGCCGCACCTTCGCGGACCTGGTGCAGACCGCCCTGATCCTGGTCGTGCTGTCCGTCGTGGCCTTCATGGTCGGCTGGCGGTTCCACGAAGGCATCCCCAAGGCGCTCGGCGCCTTCGCCCTGCTCCTGCTGCTCGGCTACTCGTTCACCTGGATCGGCGCGCTCATCGGCCTGTCGGTCCGCACCCCGGAAGCGGCCACTTCGGGAGGGCTGGTCTGGCTCTTCCCGCTGACCTTCGTCTCGGTGGCCTTCGTCTCCTCGGAGAACATGCCGGGCTGGCTCCAGCCGATCGCCGAATGGAACCCGTTCAGTGCCACCGTGTTCGCCGTGCGCGAGCTTTTCGGCAACCCCGCGGGTGAGCCCGCGACCAATGCCCTGACCCTGCAGTACCCGGTGCTGGCGGCCGTGCTGTGGCCGCTGGCCATCATCGCGGTCTTCCGCACGCTCGCGGTGCGCAAGTACAAGCGCGTCACGCGCTGAGGGCCGGTTCCGGCGTCGGAGGCCGACGTGGGCCCGGGACCGGCCGGCCGGAGCACAGGTGAGCCCCCGCTCACCGGGTATACCTCGGCCAGGGGCTGTCGCAGGGCCGACAGCCCCTGGCCGGCCGCGCGGCCGGCGTCACGGGAGGGGGAGCGGATGCCGGGACAGCCAGGACTCACGCAGCAGCACCGGGGGGAGGTCGAGCGGCTGCTGTCGCGGGCCGTGGAGGAAGAGGTGCGCCGGTCGGCGGGCGCTGTCGACGGCCGGCAGCTGCTGGAGCGGGCCCGCGGTGCGCTGGCCGACATCGTCCACCCGGCCCGCGACGAGTACGAGGACTTCCGGCAGGCCGAGGCGGCCGGGGCTCCCCGGCGGCTCCTCGACCGGTTCGCCCCCGCGCTGCTCGGCGGCCCGGCCGTCGCCACCGCGGCGGCCTCCCTGGCGGCCCTGCTCCTGCTCGCCAGGGACGGCGAGACCACCGCGGCGTTACTGGGCGCCACCGCCGTCGCCCTGGCCGCCGTTCTCGGCTTCACCGTGCACGCGGCCGTCGCGCACCTGTGGAGCACCGAATCGGACGCCGGCAGCCGGAACCAGCCGGGCGGCGTGGAGCAGCTGCGGCTCGCCTGGCTGACCGCCGTCGAAGTGCGGGGCATCCGTCCCTACCTCGACCAGCAGCGGGCCGTGACCGCCCGACGGCAGAACCGGGCCACCACCGGCCGGCCGGCGGCCCCCCGCTCCCGGCCCCGCCCCACGGACCGCAGCGCCGCCGCCCGCACGCGCAGCGTCCTGGCGAAGTCCTTCGACCAGCTCCCGGACCGCGGGCACCCGTTCATCGGCCGCAGCAGCCAGCTCACGCAGGTCACCCAGTGGGTCAACCGGGACCGGGCCCGGACCGACACCCGCCCCACCGTGGTCGTCCTGCACGGCCCGTCCGGCTCCGGACGGACGACGCTGGCCCGCTGGGCCGCCCACGAGATGCGCGAGCTGTTCCGCGGCGCCTGCCTGGTGGACCTGCGGGGCCAGAGCCAGGACCCGCTGCCCACCCGGGACGCCGTCCTCCATCTGATGAACCGGCTCGGCGCCCCCCGCGACCAGCTGCTCTTCCGGGATGCCGCCGGGCGGGACCCGAGCGGCGACGTCACCCAGCTGCGCCGCCTCATCGAGCGCTACCACCAGCACCTCACTGGCACTCCCGTGGTGATCATCCTGGACGACGCGACCGACGCCGCCCAGGTGCAGGCCCTCGTCCCGCACGGCTCGGATTCCCTGGTCCTGGTCACCGCCGCCGAGCCGCTGACCCTCGACGCGGACCTGCCGGCCTCCGTGCACCAGCTGCCGCTCGAAGCGCTGGACCGCGACAGCGCGCAGGAGCTGCTGCGCGCCTCCGTGGAGCGGCCGGAGACACTGGCGGTGCCCTCCGGCGAGGAGGACTGGAGCCGCCTCATCGAGCTGTGCGACGGCCGCCCGCTGCTGCTGCGGCTGGCCGGCTCCGCCCTGGAGGAGCGCACGCCCGCGGCACTCGCCGACCAGCTGGAGGCCCACCGGCCGACGGGCGGAATCCCGGATCCCGCCGAGCGGGTGCTGCGGCTGCGCTACGCGGACCAGCCCGAGGAGTGCCGCACGCTGCTGCGCCGGCTGGCGCTCGCCGGCCGGGCCAGCCTCGGTGCCGGTGCCGCCGCGGCCCTGCTCGACGTCGGCCGGCCGGTCGCCGGGCGGCGGCTGCAGGAGCTGGCCCGGGCCGGCCTGATCCGGCACGTGCGGGGGGACCGGTACCGGCTGCACGACCTGGTCCGCCGCTTCGCCCGCGCCCAGCTCTGGCAGGAGGAAACGGCCGCGGACCGGGCTGCCGCCCAGGAGCGGCTCATCCGCAGCTACGCCGAACTGGCCGACACCGTGATCCGGCTGCTGGACGGAAACACCTCCACCCGCGCCGACCTGCTTCCCGGGGCGGCGGGCGGCCACGGCTTCCCGTCCCTGGAGGCCGCCCTGCGCTGGTTCGACGACGAGACGAGCTTCATCACGTCCACTCTGCGGCACGCCGACGAGGGGGTGGACCCCAGCGTCGCCCAGCACCTGCTGGGGGCGCTGTGCGACTACTGCCTGCTGCGCGGTGACCTGTACCGCCTGGGTGAGCTGAACGAACTCACCCAGGCGGTCGACCAGGGGTTGCTCACCCGGTCCGTGAAGTGGCGCACGGGCGTGGCCGCCAGGCAGGTCGGCGACCTCGACCGGGCACGCAGCACCCTGTCCTCGGTGGTCAGCCTGTACGAGGAGGCCCAGCACCCGGCCGGCGCGGCCCGGGCGCTGCGCGATCTCGGTATCACGCTCCAGCACCAGGGCCGGCTGCCGGAGGCCGGGGAGAAGCTGCGTGAGGCGCTGGCGATGCAGACCGGCGAGGAGTTCGCCGGCGACCGGGCCTGGACCCTGCACGCCCTGGCCACGGTGGAGCGGGAGTGCGGCCGCGTGGTGACCGCCGCCGAGCTGCTGGCCGAGGCGCTGCGGCTGCATCAGGGCAGCGGCAGCGTGCACGGCGAGGCGTGGACCCGGTTCCAGCTGGGACAGACCCTGCTGCGGCGCGGGGCGGTACCGGCGGCCGAGAGCGAGCTGCGGTCCGCGATGGCGCTCTACGAACGCTCGCGTGACCCGCGGGGTCAGGCCTGGGCGCTGACCGAGCTGGGGCGGGCCCGGGTCTGCGTCTCGGATCCGACTGCGGGTACCGAGCAGCTGACCGCGGCCCTGGCCCGGCACCGGGAGAACGAGGACGCCCGGGGTGAGGCGTGGACGCTGTACCACCTGGGCCAGGCGCTGGAGGACGCCGGGGACGCCTCGGGTGCGGTGCGCACCCTGGAGCAGTCCCGCACCATGTTCAGCCGGATGCGGGACATCTACGGGCTGGCCTGCGCCCGGCACCACTCGGCCAGGGTGACCCGGGACATGCGGGCGGCCAGCACCGGTTCGCTGCGGAACAGCGGCTTCGCACGGCAGCTGCTGACCGACGCCCGGCGGGACTTCCAGCGGGCCGGAGTGGTGCACGGCGAGGCGTGGTCCTGCCTGGAGCTGGCGGTCATCGACGCGGGCAACGAGCGGCCCGCACAGGCCCTGGAGCTGGCGGACGAGGCGCTGCGGCTGTTCACCGAAGGATACGGCGAGGGACGCCCGGACGCCCGGGGAGCGGACTGGGCGCAGTTCCTGCGCTGCACGCTGCTGCCGCTGGCCTCACCGGGCGGCTCGGAGGTGGGGCAGGCGGTGGCCCAGGAGGAGCTGGCCGGGCTGGTGCGGGCGGACCACCCGCTGCGGGATCCGCGGCTGGCGGATGTCGCGGACACCTACACCCTGCTGCTCGAGCGCGGACAGGGCCCGGACTCGGGCTGGCCGGGCTGGCGGATGGGCATGGTGCCGCGCCGGGGGGCCCGCGACCTGGTGGGCGTGGCGACCTGAGGGGCGCGTCCGCTGCCGCCTCGCGGGCCGGACGGGGCAGCGGGCGCGCCGGGGCGGGCAGGCCGGAGGGGGCGCGCACCGGGAGACGGGCGCGGTGCCGGAAGGGTGCGTCAGGCGTCGGAGCGCGGCTGCTCCTGGAAGTTCACCTTGTGTAGCCGCGTGTTCATCGATTTCAGCAGGATCCACACGGCGACGCCCAGCACCGCGAACACGACGAAGCCGAGCACGCCCGGGGTGACGGCGAACTCATCCAGCTCCCGTTCCCGCTGGACATCCGCGAGAAAGAGGAGCTCTGGGCCGAGGAGAGGAGTCATGGCGTCAATCCTGCCGGATGCCGGCGAAGAGGTCGGACTCGGGGAGGGTGGTGGCGACGTGCGACTTCGCCAGCTCGTACTCCTCGGTCGGCCAGACCTCCTGCTGGATCTCCATCGGCACCTTGAACCAGCCGCCGTCCGGGTCGATCTGGGTGGCGTGGGCGATCAGTGCCTTGTCCCGCACGGGGAAGAACTCGGCGCAGGGCACGTACGTCGTGAGGTCCCGGTCCTTGCGCTGGAATTCCGCCCAGCGCTTGAGCCACTCGCCGTACGGGGACTCCATGCCGCGCTCCAGCAGAGCCTCGTGCAGAGCCAGGGTCCGGGGGCGGTTGAAGCCCTGGTTGTAGTAGAGCTTCAGCGGCTGCCACGGCTCGCCGGCCTCCGGATAGCGGTCCGGGTCGCCGGCGGCGTCGAACGCCACCACGGAGATCTTGTAGGTCATGATGTGGTCCGGGTGCGGGTAGCCGCCGTTCTCGTCGTAGGTGGTGATCACCTGCGGCCGGAACGACCGGATCAGCCGCACCAGCGGCTCCGCTGCCTCCTCGACGTCCTGGAGCGCGAAGCAGCCGTCCGGCAGCGGCGGGAGCGGGTTGCCCTCCGGCAGCCCGGAGTCCACGAAGCCCAGCCACTCCTGCCGGACCCCCAGGATCTCCCGCGCCTCGTCCATCTCCCTGGCCCGCACCGCGTGGATGTTCTTCTCGATGTACGCGTCGCCCTGCAGCTTGGGGTTGAGGATCGAGCCGCGCTCGCCCCCCGTGCAGGTCGCGACGAGTACATCGACCCCTTCGGACACGTACTTCGCCATGGTGGCCGCGCCTTTGCTCGACTCGTCGTCGGGGTGCGCGTGCACAGCCATGAGCCGCAGCTGCTCAGTCAAGGCTCGATCCTCGTCGTCTAGGTCCGGGAAACGCCTCCTATAGTGACTGATGAACCGGCGCCCGGTATTCCCGTCCGAGGGCGTCGTGGAGCGGGCGGGAGCGCGAGGGGAAAGTGGCGAAGTGACGGAGCCGACCGCCCGGGCAGGGCTGCCCCGGGGGCGTTACGGCCGATCGGCCGGGGACGACGCCCGTACCGACCGGCGTCTGAAGATCATCGGCGGGGTGCTGGGCGCCGTCCTGGTGGGTGCCCTGGGCTGGGCCGGCGCCGTGTACATCGCGGGGCAGCCGGTCTCCGGCGAGCTGACCGGCTTCCAGGTGCTGTCGGACACCGAGGTGGAGGCACGCATCGCGGTGCGCAAGCCGGCGGACGTCGCGGGGGTGTGCACCGTGCGGTCCCAGGCGCCCGACGGCCTCGAGGTGGGGCGGGCCGACTTCCGCTTCGACGACGACACGGACCGCATCCACCGTGCAGTCGTCCTGCGGACCACGCAGCGGGCCACGTCGGCGGAGCTCATCGGCTGCGCGGCGGACCCCGAACCTCGGTGACCTCAGGTTTATGACCTGCGGCTAGGGGTAATTTTCCGGGCAACTCGACCCCGCCTTGTTATGCTCGACGTTTAGCCCACCCCCAGGTAGGCACGACCAACCCAGGGGCGGGCTCTGTTTTTATGTGTTCATTTCTACGCGCACTCGAGGAGCACCTGTGACCCAGACCAGCGGCACTGTCACCTGGCTGACCCAGGAGGCGTACGATCAGCTCAAGGCCGAGTATGATCACCTGTCGGGTCCCGCGCGCGTCGACATCGCCAAGAAGATCGAGGCGGCCCGCGAAGAGGGTGACCTGAAGGAGAACGCCGGTTATCACGCGGCCAAGGAGGAGCAGGGCAAGCAGGAGGCGCGCGTGCGCCAGCTGGCTCAGCTCCTGGAGACCGCGAAGGTCGGCGAAGCCCCCGCGGACGACGGCATCGTGGAGCCGGGCATGGTGGTCACGGTCGCCTTCGACGGCGACGAGGACGACACGATGACCTTCCTGATGGCCTCCCGCGAGTTCGCGACCTCGGACATCGAGACCTACTCACCGCAGTCCCCCCTGGGCGTCGGATTGAACGGCAAGAAGGTCGGGGAGGAAGCGGAGTACGAGCTTCCGAACGGAAACACCGCCCGGGTGAAGGTGCTGAAGGCCAAGCCCTACCAGGCCTGAGCCCTGCCTCCCCGCGAGCCGCGCCCCGGCTCCGGAGCGCAAGTGGTTCCCCCGGGCCGTCCGGCCCGGGGGAACCACGGTGTTCGGCAGCCGCAGCACCGAGAACCCCCGGCTCCCTGGTGTGCATAGGGCCGTTGCGATGGTTCCGCAACGCCGTCCCGCCGGCGGGACAGGGGCTCCTGCATCACCCGCCCACCCCGGGCACTGTCTTGACCGGCTGATCCACTTCCGTGAACGTGGAGGTGATCCGGCGAGGTCGGACGCGTAGCGGGACGAGAGGGAATCGGCGTGGGAGACGGCGGCATGGACACGGATGTGGTGATCACGGGCGCTGGGCCGACCGGCTTGATGCTCGCCTGCGAGCTGCGGCTGGCGGGTGTCGATGTCGTGGTGGTCGAGCGGCTCGCGGAGCGGACGGGCGAGTCGCGAGCCGGCGGGATGCACTCCCGCACCCTGGAGGTGCTGGACCAGCGCGGAGTCCTGGACCGTTTCCTCGCGGAGGGCGAACTGCAGCCGGTGGGCCACTTCTCCGGCCTCTACCTGGACTTCGACGAGTACGAGTCCAGGCACCCTTACCCACTGATGATCCTGCAGTCCGCCATCGAGCGGCTGCTGGAGGAGTGGGGCGCCGAGCTCGGGGTGCGGGTGCGCAGGTCGGCAGAGCTGAGCGGGATCCGCCAGGACGAGGCCGGTGTGACGGTCGAGCTGACGACGGGGGAGGCGGCACCTGCGACGCTGCGCGCCAGATACCTCGTGGGCTGCGACGGCGGGCGCAGCACGGTGCGCAAGCTGACGGGCATCGACTTCCCCGGCACTGAGGCGACGATGACCGCGCTGATCGGCGACGTCGAACTTCCCGACCTGCCTGAGGACTACGTCTGGGCGCGGCGCTGTCCGGGCGGCGACTACTCGGCGATCGCCTTCGAGCCGGGCTGGTACCGGGTGATCACCTCCGATTACGATCATGTCGCGGACCGTGACGACCCCGTGACGTTCGAGCAGCTCCGGGACTCGCTGATCAAGCTCGCGGGCACGGACTTCGGTATGCACAGCCCCAGGTGGGTCTCCCGGTTCAACGACGCCGCACGGCAGGCCGTCCAGTACCGGTCGGGCCGGGTGCTGCTCGCGGGCGACGCGGCGCACACCCACTTTCCGGCCGGCGGGCAAGGGCTGAACATGGGGGTGCAGGACGCGGTCAACCTCGGCTGGAAGCTTGCCTCGGTGGTGCGCGGCCAGGCGCCGGTGTGCCTGCTGGACAGCTACCACGCTGAGCGCCACCCGGTCGCCGAGCGCGTTCTGCACAACACCCGGGCGCAGTCCGCGCTGGCCCGCCCCGGTGCTCAGACGGACGCGCTGCGCGACGTGTTCGGCTCGCTCATCGTGTTTGACGACGTCAACCGGCATCTGCGCGGCATGCTCACGGCACTGGACATCCGGTACGCGGTGGACGGTGACCATGTGCTGGCGGGCCGCCGGGTCCCCGACGCCGACCTCAAGACACCTGACGGCGCCACCCGCGTCCACGAGCTGCTGCATGCCGCCCGTCCTGTCCTGCTGGACCTGCGCGGCAGCGCGGAAGTGGCGGTGGCCGCCAAGGGGTGGGCCGATCGCGTCGACCTCGTCGAGGCGCGGAGCGAGGACGATCACTGGCCTGTCCCGGTCCTCGGCGATGTCCCCGCTCCGGCCGCGCTCCTCATCCGCCCCGACGGCCATGTCGCCTGGGCAGCCGACGTCGGCGGCGGGCCGGGCACCTCCGCGCTCCGCACTGCCCTCGCCACCTGGTTCGGCCCGGCCCGGCAGGGGTGACACACCGCCGGAGACAGCCGCTTCACGAGTGCGGAGGCAGGTAAGGGGTCTTCCCGCAGGTATGCACCTTCGGCGCGGAGGGAGGTCCGGCCACTGGGGACGAACCTCCCTGCGCGGTCCTCACCGCCGTTTACGGGCGGACAGCACGTAGCGGGCGTAGAGCATGTCGCGCATGATGTCCTCGCCCCCTTCGATGATCGCGACAAAACGCATGTCGCGTACCAATTTTCCGATCGGGTGGTCCTGTGTGTAACCGAGGCCGCCGAACAGTTCGGAGCCGGCCGATGCCACGTGCCAGCCTGTCTGGCCGCAGAAGAGCTTGGCGGCCAGTGCGGAGCGCAGCGTGCCGACCCGGAGGAGACCGGGTCCGCCATTGGCGGCCGCGGCCAGGTGGCCGTCGAATTCGGCCGCGGCCGCCCGGCACTGGTTGCGCATGACGTCGATCTGCATTTCCATCTGCCCGAGCTTCCCGGCGAACACCGCGTTCTCGGTGAGCGGGGCGCTCCTGATCCTTTTCGCCGCCGCGTAGTCCATCGACAGGTCCCTGATCCGGCGGGAGATGCCCACCGCGCAGGCCGCGATCAGGATGCGGCTTGCGTTCAGGCTCGCCTCGAGTATGCGCAGTCCGCTGCCGCGCAGGCGGTTGGCGGCAGGAACGGCACAATCGTTGAGCCGCACCCGGTACGTGCCGGTGCCCCGGACCCCGAGCAGATCCCAGCGCTTGACGATCTCGACCCCAGGCGTATCGCGGGGGACCGCGATGACGGCGAAGTCCGTGTCGTCGTCGGACGACCGGGCGAGCACCAGCAGCATGTCGGCTGCGTCCGTGTTGGTGGCGAAGTACTTCTCGCCCGTCAGGACCAGCCCGTCGCCTTCCGCACGGAAGGTCGTGGCGGTCCTGACCAGCTCACTGCCGGCCTCTTCCTCGCTGGCGAGCAGGGCGATCCGGCTGCCCTCGGCCGCCAGCGATTCGAGTGCTGGGCGCGCCAGTTCCTCGTCGCCGAAGTGCTGGAGCATGAGGGAGCCCAGGACGGGCAGGAAAGCGCCGAATGCGAAACCCGCGTCACCGTAGGCAAGTTCGGACACCACGTCGACGCTGTCCTGCAAAGACAGGCCCATGCCTCCGTAATGCTGCGGTACCCACCAGTTGGCAAGGCCGGCGGCAACCAGCCGGGACGCCTCAGCGGTGGGTTGTTCCGGCGGGCCGTCGAAGTGATCTTCCTTCCCGATCAGTTCGACCGCGGTGAAATCGCGTACTCGCTTGAGCAGTTCTGCTGACATGGCGGCCCTTCGCAATGGTGGACATCCCGGCCGACGAAGAACGTCGGAACAGTGATGTCTTCCGGAGTGTGACGCTTCAAGGGAGGTGTCCGGTCGGCAGGGCAGACGGGACAGACAGGACAGGCGGGCGTGGGCCGGCCGGCCCCGATGGCCCGCTCGGGCCATCGGGGCGATCCTCTTCCCGGTTCGGGTGAGTCAGAGCGGGTTCACCTGGTACATCGGGAAGTACGACCCGATAAGGCCGTTCGCGTAGTCGTCCGCGAGCTCGGGCACCTGGTCGAAGTCGTAGATCACGTCCGACCCCTTCGGTGCCATCCAGCCCTCGGCCTCCTGGAAGTCCCGGATGCCCGGTGAGTCCTGGAGTCGCCACACATGGGTGTTCACATGGATGTGCCGGCTGATGGACTCAGCCCCCCGCAGATGCGACAGGCGCATGCCCGCCTTCCAGCCGCAGGTGGTGACGACCCCTTGGCGGGCCAGGGCCGTCAGGGTGATGTCGTACAGGGGGGCGCCGATGTTGTCCACGAAGATCGCGACACCGTGGCCGTCGCTGAGTTCGTTGATGAGGCCCAGGAACTCCTTGACCGACGCCCGGCGCCGCTGGTGCCGGTCCCGGTCCGTCCGTTCCTCGCGCGTGGGCAACGAGAGGTCGGGGAACCGGCGGCGGTCCACCGCAGTGATGCCGTTCTCCCGCAGGAAGGCGACGCGCTCGTCCGAGCCCGCCGTCATCGCCACCCGGAACCCGGCCCGCTTGGCCAGCATCAACTCAGCGAAGGCCACGCCGCCGCCCCACCCGAACACCAGGTGGTTCTGCGGGTCGTCCTCGGCGATCTGTGTACGCCAGCACCCGTACGCCTTGTGCCAGTTGTCCCAGGCGGTGAAGTACCGCCCGTACGTGGCCCACTGGGGCAGCGAGTACGCCGTGCCGTCCGGGATGGGCAGAAGCACCTTTACGTCCATCTTCGCCTGCTTGGCGAGCAGGCCGATGGTGTTGGGGGCGTCGTAGGCGTAGGCGAGTTCGGCGTATCCGAAGCGGTCGAGCTTGCCGAACGGCATGAGCAGACACAGGTCACCTTCGCGGACCCGCACGTCCCGGCTCCCCGAGTTGACCTTGAGCACGCGCACCACGCCCATGTTGCCGACGACCACCGTGTCCTCGCCGCGGCTGCTGCACACGTCGATCGGTGAACGGGCGAGCGCGTGGTCGACGTTGGCCTCCCAGGAGCCGAGGATCGGCTCCACAAGCGCCTCACCCTCATCCAGCGGGCCGAAGGTGAACCGATCGCGTTGCAGCGCGCCGCCGCTGCTGTTGTGAGGGCCGGTCAGTGCACCGGAGCGCAGGACCCAGGCTTCTGGCGAGTAGATGACAACCTCCTGTGATCGAGTACGTTCCCGATTTCCCGGCCCGGTCAGGGAGCCGTGACGGTGGGCACTCGGTAGTCGACCGAGACACCGCCCCACGCCTCACCGGCGCCGTAGGCCACGGCGCCGAGCCGTCCCACGGCGGGCAGAGAACCGGCGTCCAGCTCCTCGGCGAACGCCATCGGGATCGAGGCGGACGACGTGTTCCCGGAGTTCTCGATCCGGTTCACGAAAGGCACGCCGAGATGGGTGGAGAAGCTGCGGACCTGCTCCAGGATGCGGCCGTTCGCCTGGTGGCCGACCAGGACGGTCGGCGCGGGGCCGTGGTCGAAGAGGTACTGCGCCGACTCCGACATGCGGCGTACGGCGCGGTCGTACACCTGCGTCCCGTCGAGATGGATGCCGCCCGCGTCGGTCTCCCGCATGAGCGCTTCGCGGGAGCCGTCGCAGCCGGCGATCTGGCGGAAGTCCGCGAACTCCGCGCGCTCCTCGAGCAGGACGGCGGCGGAGCCGTCGGCGAAGATGCACGCCGTCTGCCGGTCCGTGCGGTCCACCAGCCGGGACATGGCCTCGACCGAGCACACCAGGACCGACCGTGCCTGTCCGGCGTCGCAGAGCGAGAGCCCGGTGATCAGCCCGTAGACGAATCCGCAGCAGGCCGCGTTCATGTCGAAGGCCAGCACGGAGGGGCCGAGACCGGCAAGCTGGGCCACCTTCTGCGCGACACCCGGGACGCGCTGCCGCACCGAGGTGCTGACGACGACCAGGGCGCCGATCGAGGAGGGATCGCCCGCCCTCGTCACGATCGGCGCGCAGGCCTCCGCCGCCACCTCCGTCAGCGGTGTCTCGTCCGGTAGCCAGGAGCGGGACGCGATGCCGCTGCGGCGCCGGATCCATTCGTCCGTGAGACCGATCGATGCGAAGTGGTCGTTGTGGATCGTCCGGCCGGGCTTCGCGGTGGCGATGTCGACGATGCCCGCACTCATTCCCCGCTCGCCAGTTTCACGAAATAGGTGCTGAAGTCGTCCAGAAAGGCGAAGCCCGCAGTTTCCTGCAGATCGCCTTTGACCTGGAGTTCGCGCTCCAGTTGTTGGTGCAGCTCGACCAGGTCGAGGGAGTCGAGGTCGAGGTCGGCGACCGGCCGGGTGAGGTCTTCGGGACCCAATGACGCGTCCCGCTCGCGCAGTTTGGCCAGCATGGTGTCCGCGATGCGGCTCTCAATGTCGCTCATGTTCCTTCTCCGTTCAGGTGACTGGACTCTGGGGTCTCGGGGCGTGGGGAGGGCTGGTCGGCCGCCAGCCGGTACAGCACCTGCCCGGACTCGATGATCGTGCCGGTCGACGTGGAGTGGGCGGTGACCTGCCCGCTCCGCTCCGCCACGATCTCCGTGCTGGCCTTGTCGGTCTCCACGACGGCGATGACATCACCCCGCTCGACCCGGTCGCCGACAGCGGCGATCCACTCGACCAGCAGGGCCTCGCCGAGGCCGTGCCCAAAGCTGGGAACGTGCATGTCCAGGGAGGAGTCGCTCACTTCGTCATCACCAGCACCTCGTCCTTGATCTCCTGCACACCGATCAGGTAGTCCTTCTCGAAATCCGCCGGGGGATAGGCCCGGCGGTCGGGCGCCAGCCGGCGGACCGGGCCCCGGAGGGTGTGGAAGCCGCGATCGGCCACTGACGCGGCGATTTCCGCACCGATGCCGAAGTCCTTCGACCCCTCGTGCACGATCAGCAGCCGCCCGGTGCGGGCAACGGACTCCATGACCGTGTCCAGGTCGAGCGGGGCCACCCAGCGCAGGTCCACCACCTCGACGTCCACATCCGGGCTGAGTGCGTGCACCGCTTCCAGGACCTCGTGGGTGACTGCGCCGAATGTCGCGATCGTCAGGTCCGTGCCACGCCTCACGACCCGGGCCGCGGTCGGCGTCCTCGCCGGCTCGGGGACCCGGGCGGGTGTGCTCCGCCGCCAGTACAGGCGGATCGGCTCGTACACCACCACGGGCGAACCGAGCGTCACCGCGTACCGCAGGATCTGGTCGGCGTCCTCGCCCGTGGAGGGACACGCCACCGAGATTCCCGGGACGCGGGCGAAGAGCGCCTCGTTGGACTCGCTGTGGTGCTCGACGCCCCGGACCCCGCCGCCGGTCGGGATCCGCACGACGAGGCTCGGGCTGACCTGTCCGTTCCACCGGTCCCCGATCCGGGCCGCCTGGGTCACCAGCTGATTCACCGCGGGATAGGTGAACCCGTCGAACTGGATCTCACAGACCGGCACGAGCCCGCTCATCGCCATGCCGATGGCCTGGCCGACGATGGTGGACTCGGCAAGGAGCGAGTCGCGCACCCGGTCGTTGCCGAACCGCTCCCTGAGGCCCCGGGTCACCCGGAAGACGCCCCCCAGGCGTCCGATGTCCTCGCCGAGCAGCAGCAGTTTCGGGTCCTGCTCGAGCAGGTCGGCGAGGGTTGTGTTGATCGACTCCGCCAGGCGGACGGACGAAACGGTGCTCCTCACGCGTACTCCTTCATCAACCGCTCGCGCAGCTCACGTACTTCCGCGTCGACAGAGTCGAGCCACGCGGTGTCCACCAGGCCCAGGCCGCTCAGCCGGGCCACGTACGCGGGCACCGGGTCCGCGGCCTTGGCCTCTGCGATGTCCTCGCCGCTGCGGTACTCCTCATGGGCGTCGGAGGTCGAGTGACCGTGGATGCGCCCCACCTGTAGCTCGACGAGGTAGGGCGCCCGCTCCCTTCGGACGTGGGCGGCGGCCGTGGAGCAAGCCGAGAAGACGGTCTCCGGGTCCTGACCCCGCACCCGTGCGGACTCGATCCCGAAACCCCGGGCTCGCTCGGCCAGTGAGGTGCGCATCTGCTCCCCGGCCGGTTTCGAGATGGCCCAGCCGTTGTTCTGGCAGACGAACAGCACGGATGCCGACTCGACGGCTGCGAGGTTCATGGCCTCCGACATGTCGCCCTCGCTGGTGGCGCCGTCGCCCACGTACACGACGGTGAAGTCCTCCCGCCCCTGCAACCGCTGTCCGATCGAGTAGCCGACGCCGTGCAGCGTCTGTGCGGCCAGAACCAGCGTGTAGGGGAAGAACCGCAGCCGGCGCGGGTCCCATCCACAGAACGTGCGGCCGGCCCACTGTGCGACCAGCTCGCCCGGTGTCACACCCCGCAGAAGGGCGACCGCGTGCTCGCGGTAACTGGGAAAGACCGTCGGGGACGGGCCGACGGCGAGCGCGGAGCCCACCTGCGCTGCTTCCTGCCCCTGGCAGGACAGCCAGAGGTCGAGCGCGCCCTGTCTCTGGAGCTGACGGGCCTCCTCATCGACGCCTCTGGCCACCAGCATGTGGCGCAACAGCAACCGTCGCGTGTCGTCGTCTGGATCTGTCGCGTACTCGGATTCTGACTTCAAGACCGATCACCAGTCGTAAGTTCGTCGATGAGCTTTCTGTCGTCGTGTCGCACGAAACACCCCGAGGCCCTGCCGTCGTAGGCAGGACTCACGTCGGCGCCCGGCCGGCCCGATGCGAGCGGTACGGCTTCGGCCCATGCGTCCATCAGAAATTCCTTTGCCCTCGTCGTGACGCAAAGTGCAGTCGCCGCTGCGCGACGGTGTTCGGCTGGGTGGGGCATTTTCCGGTCTTTCTCCACCCGGGAGACCGGGGTCCTGGAGGGCCGGCCGCGCGGGTCCGTGATTGACTGCGCGCTCTCGATCGCCTCGGCGGGGAGGAGGTCGGCTGAACCCGAATTCGAGCAGGCCCGCCCACGGGCCAATGCTCGGCCATCGTGGCACAGGACCCGGGAGGGGTACAGGTATACAGGTGCGGCCGGACGAGCGGGAGCCCGGTGCCCGTCGCCCTTGTGGCAAAGGCGGTCGGTTCCCTAGCGTGGCGTCAGCATTCCAGGGCGACCGAGGACGCCGGGTGTCCTGTCGACAGGACGACGCCGAACGGCGAACTCGTGCCCGGTCCGCGCTCATTGCAATCCCGAGTTGTTGCCCAGAGATGGTCAGGGGTCGACCGGACCCCGGCGAATTGCCATGCTGAGTTGCCCCGCGCTGACCCGGGTTGTTTGGTCCTGGGCTTTCTCATCCCGAGTTACATCGTGACGATTTAAGGACGGTGCCAGTGAGCACGAACCCCTTCGATGACGAGGACGGCCGTTTCTGCGTCGTGGTGAACGGCGAGGAGCAGCACTCCCTGTGGCCGGCTTTCGCCGAGGTGCCCGCAGGCTGGCGGGTGGTTTTCGGCGAGGCACCCAAGGCCGAGTGCCTGGCATATGTCGAGCGGAGCTGGACGGATATGCGCCCGAAGAGCCTGCGGGAGGCCATGGCAACGGACTGAACGCCGGTCGGATTCTCCGGAGGAGTGGAATACGAATGTTCGTACCTGGCATGTACCGTGAGCCCGATACGCAGTGGATCGTCGAATTGATGCGGCGGAACCCGTTGGCTCTGTTCATGACCAACGGCGACGACGCGGAAGGGCCGTACGGCACGCACCTGCCTGTCATCCCGGATCCGCAGCGACCCGTCGACGGGCTCGCGGACCTGACCGGGGCGACGCTGCTCGGCCACATGAACCGGGGCAATCCCCAGTGGTCGGCGCTGGGGCCCGCGATGCCCGCGGTGCTCAGCTTCACCGGCCCGCATGCCTACGTCTCGCCGGAGGTCTACGGGTTCACCCCCGCGGCACCGACCTGGAACTTCACGGCCGTGCAGGTGCGCGGGGTGGTCGACAAGGTGGAGTCCGCCGAGGAGACGCTGTCCGTTGTGCGGTCCACCGTTTCGGTCCTCGAGTCCGATTTCGGATGCGGCTGGGACATGTCCGGGTCGATCGACTACTTCCGCAAGATCCTGCCCGCGGTGGGGGCCTTCCGGTTCACGGTCACCCACGCCAGGGCGATGTTCAAGCTCAGCCAGGAGCAGAGCAGCGAGGTGCGGGACCAGGTATGCAGCCACTTCACCCAGGGGGAATCCGGCAGGCAGCGGGAGACCGCGGAGTACATGAACAGGCTGACGGAAGTGAAGCGGCAGTGATCGCCGCCCCGGGGCCCGGCCGGGCGATCGGCACACGCCCTGGCGAACGCTCCGGTGGGCATACGACGGGTGCGAGGGGCGTCCTGTGAGAACCGTGAGCAGATTCCACGCGGGGTCGGCGGGGACCGGTGGTGAGCCCGTGCAGCGCGATGTGGTGCTGTCCTTCGTCGGGAATCAGGCACAGGTGCAGAAGTCGGGGATGATCTTCCCGCAGAACCTGCCGGAACGGTCCTGGGAGCAGATCGGGGCCAGCCTGCGCGAGCTCACGAAGTCCTCGGCATGGTGGCTCGCCGACTGGTTGATCTTCGGGGAGACCACCTACGGGCTGCGGCGTTACCGCGAGGCGATCGAGAGGACCGGGCTCGACTACCAGACCCTGCGCAACTACGCGTGGGTGGCTCGGCGGTTCGAGCACCGCCGCAGGCGGGACAGCCTCAGCTTCGCCCACCACGCCGAGGTGACCCGCTTGTCACCACCGGAGCAGGACTACTGGCTGCGCAAGGCCGAACAGCAGAAGTGGTCGCGCAACGAACTCCGCAGGACGGTGCGCGCCAGCCTGGCCGAGCAGCGCGCGACGACCGCGGTCTTCCCGGGCACCGGTGACGCGAAGCACGAGGTAGCCGATCCGGCCGGGACGGAGGCCACCGACAAGCGAATGCGGAAAGGCACCACACTCACCATCGAGTTGTCCGCCGGCCAACTCGACCACTACGCGAAAGTGGCCGCCGCGCACGGTCTGCCCGTCGACAAGTGGGTGGCCCAGGTGCTCGACGCCGCCGATGACCGGCGGACCGCCGAGAAGCACACCGCCAAGTGATGCCGGGCAGCCCCGCTTCCCGCAGTCACGTCGGCGGCCCGGCCGACCGGACACCATCTGTATCGGAGTCAGTTGATGATCCTTCAGGGTAAGCAGGTCGCGCTGCCCTCGGCACCCGTCGTCCACAAGCAGTTCGAGGGGCACGTGGCAGCCACCCCCGACGCCGTCGCCGTGTTCTGGGCCGGACAGCGGGTGACGTATGCGGAGCTGGACGGGAAGGCGAACAGGTTCGCGCACTTCCTCGCCCGGCGCGGACATGGCCGGGGTGCGAAGGTCGGCATCTGTCTCGACTACTCGATCGACATGCTCGTCGCCATCCTCGGCACACTGAAGGCAGGCGCGGCCTACGTGCCGCTCGATCCGGCCTACCCCGCGGCGAGGCTCGAACTGCTGTTGGGCCAGATCCCCGGTCTCGCTCTGATCGTGGCCTCCCGGGCGACAGCCGGGCTGGTCGGGCCGGCGGCCGCAGAGGTCATCGATATCGAGCGGCTGCCCGATCAGCCGGCCGGTCTTCCGTCGGCCGCCGGACCCGACGTGCCGGTCACAGGGGACGACGTGTGCTACGCGGTCTTCACGTCCGGGTCGACCGGTACGCCGAAACTGACCGCGGTGCGGCACGAGGGCTGGTTCAACCTGATGAACTGGCTGACGCTCGAGTACGGCCTGCACCGCGGGTCGCACCATCTGGTCGTCAGCGCCTTCGGGTTCGACTTGTCCCAACGCGCTTTGATGACACCGCTGTTCTGCGGCGCCACCCAGTACCTGATGGCGAGCCGGAGCTTCGACGCCATGATGGCCTACCGCATGCTGAACGAGCACGAGGTACGCGTCGTGCACTGTGCATCGAGCACGCTGTACCTGCTGGTGGACTGGGAGACCGCACGGGGCGGTGACGCGCTCACCCGGCTCGACTACCTGCTGTTCGGCGGTGAGCCGCTGAAGGCCGAACGGATCGCGGACTGGGCGCGGCGCGAGGGCAACACATGCACTCTCCTGCACCAGTACGGCGTCGCCGAGTGCACGGATGTCGCGACGTCGTACGACCTCGCCGGGCACCGGCCCGGCGATGAGGACATCGCACCGGTCGGCAGGCCGGCGTACAACACCGGGATCCACCTCCTTGACGAGCAGTTGCGCGGTGTCGGGGCGGGGGAGGAAGGCGAGATCTGCATCTCCGGGGCCGGCGTCGGCGCCGGCTACCTCAACGGCGCAGGCCCTGAATCCGAGAAGTTCACGACAGTCCTGGTCGACGGTGCGCCCCGCAGGCTGTACCGCACGGGAGACCGCGGCTACGTGACCGAGACCGGGGACCTCGTCGTCCTCGGCCGGATCGACGCCCAGGTGAAGGTGCGGGGCATGCGCATCGATCCCACGGACATCGAGCGCGCGCTCGGCAGGCTGGCCGGGGTCCGGGAGGCCGCCGTGGTCGTGACGTACGCCGACTCCGGAGAGGCAGAGCTGACCGCGTTCACCGTCCCTGAGGGGGACGGTCCCGCCGGGGACGACCTGCGCACGCGCCTCTCGGAGACGCTGCCGCGGAACATGGTGCCGGCCAGGTTCCTGAGCATTCCGCGAATTCCATTGAGCCCGCACGGGAAAGTGGACCGCGCGGCGCTGGCCGACGTATGCCGCAGCCAGTTCACCGGCAGTGGCACGGCGGCGTAGCCGAGGGAGCTTGATGACAATCGAGAGGACTGTGATGATCACCGACAGCGTGCAAAGCATCTGGTGCCGGGAACTCCAGCGCGAAGACATAGCGATGGACGATGACTTCTTCGCCCTCGGGGGCCAGTCCGTGATCATGGCCAGGATTCAATCCGCCTATATCGAAGAGTTGGGCGTCGAGGTCCCCATGGATCAGATGTTCCGTAACCCGACGGTGGCGTCGATCTCTGCATACATTGCATCCCTGGATTCGGTGGCCCCATAGCGTCGGACGCGGTTCCCGCAGTGTCCGGCCGTGGTCGCGGAGGATCCAAGAAACCATGAGTAGGAGAGGCGCCATGTACGACGTCATTGTCATAGGTGCCCGTTGTGCGGGTTCGCCGACGGCCATGCTGTTCGCGCGGCAGGGCTATCGCGTCCTGCTCCTGGAGAAAGCGCGGTTCCCGCAGGACACGCTGTCCTCGCACTACATCCACCAGCCGGGCGTGGCACTGCTCCATCAGTGGGGGCTGCTCGACAAACTCCGCGACGCGGGTTGCCGGCCCATCAGCCACCAGAGCTACGAGGCTCTCGGTGTCCGCCTTGACGGCTTCTCCCTGCCGGTCGACGGCCAGCGGACCACGTACGCTCCGAGGCGTTACGTGCTCGACCCGATCCTCGCGGACGGTGCCGTTGCGGCCGGTGTGGAGTTCCGGGATTCCTGCGCCGTCACCGACCTGATGTTCGAGGACGACCGGGTCGTCGGGGTGCGGTACACGACGGCCGGTGGTGCCCAGGCGACGGACCGGGCGCGGCTCGTGGTCGGCGCGGACGGCATGCGGTCCCTGGTGGCCCGCAAGGTCGGCGCGCAGAACGTCATCGAGCACCCGCGGATGACCTGCACCTACTACAGCTACTGGTCCGGGGTTCCCGCGCACTTCGAGCTGTACGAGCGGCCGGGGCGCTGGATCGGTGTCATCCCCACCAACGACGACCTCACGCTGCTCATGGCCTACTTTCCGCAGGACGAGTTCTCCGGCGTCCGCACCGCAGTGGAACCCGGCTACCTCGACGCCTTCCGCACGACGGCGCCCCAGCTGTACGAGCGGATGCAGGCGGGCGAGCGTGTGGAGCAGCTGTACGGCACGGGGCACCAGGAGAATTACTTCCGCAAGGCATTCGGACCCGGCTGGGCACTCGTCGGTGACGCGGTGAACCACAAGGACTCCATCACCGCACGCGGAATCAGCGACGCTTTCATCCAGGCCCGGACCCTCACCGAGCACATCGGAGCGCAATTGCACGACGACGCGGCGCTCGACGCGGCGCTGGAGTGCTACGAGGACGACCTGGAGGAGAACCACTTCAGCTTCTACCAGGCCGCGCTCAACGTGGCCGAGCTCAAACCCGAGGGGCGGACCGATCTCCTGCAGAAATTGGTCGGGAATCAGGAGCTGATCGACCGGTACTTCTCGACGCTCTCGGGTGCGTGCTCCATCGACGACTTCTACAACGCCGAACTCCTGACGCTGCTCGACCAGAGCTGAGTGGCGGCCCGCCCCGTGGTTCTGCCGATTTTGGAGAAACAATGATTCCGTTGTCGTTCGCGCAGCGCCGGCTGTGGTTCGTGGACCAGTTCGAAGGCCCTTCACCGACCTACAACGGCGCATTCGCCCTGCGGCTGACCGGTGAACTGAACGTGCGCGCGCTGGAGTCGGCGTTCCGCGACGTCATCCGCAGGCACGAGGTCCTTCGCACGGTGATCGTCGAGGACGACGAGGGCGTCCCGCATCAGCGAGTGCTGCCCTCGGCGGAGCATCCGTTCGTCCTGTCGGTCGTCGAGGTCACGGAGGAGGAGGAGCGGGCGGCGGCAATCGACGAGGTGGCCACCGGGGCTTTCGACCTGGCCGCCGACGTGCCGATCCGCTCCAGGCTGGTGCGGTGCGGACCGCGCGAGCACACCCTCGTCGTTGTGGCGCACCATATCGCTGTGGACGGGGAGTCCTTCGGGCCGCTGTTCCGCGATCTCACCAGGGCCTACGCGGCCCGCACCGAGGGCAGAGCCCCGGCCTGGGAGCCGCTCCCGGTGCAGTACGCGGACTACACGCTGTGGCAGCGGGACGTGCTCGGTGACGAGTCCGATCCGGACAGCGTGTCAGCCAGGCAGCTGGAGTACTGGCGCGAGGCCTTGGCCGACCTCCCGCAGCCGCTGGCCATGCCGACGGATCGCCCGCGCCCGAGGGCGATGAGCCAGGACGGCGACCGGGTCCAGTTCTCGATCGCCCCGGACCTGCTCGGTGCCGTGGAGAAGCTGGCCGCAGAACAGGACACCACGGTGTCGATGGTCATGCACTCGGCGCTGGCGGTGCTCCTGCACCACCTCGGGTGCGGTGACGATGTGCCGATCGGCGCGCCGATCACGGACCGCACCGACGAGGAGCTGCGGGACCTCGTCGGGTTCTTCGTCAACACCTGGGTGCTGCGCGTCGACCTTTCCGGAAACCCGACCTTCCGCCAGCTGCTCCAGCGGGTGCGGGACCGTTCCCTCGCCGCGTACGACAACCAGGACATGCCGTTCGAGCGGCTGGTGGAGCTGCTGAACCCGGACCGCTCCACCGCCTACCACCCGTTCTTCCAGGTGATGCTCTCCTGGCAGCCGCCCGTACCGGGTCTGGACCTCCCCGGCCTCGACGTCCGGGCGGAGAGGCTCGAAACCGGGACAGCCAAGTTCGACCTCTTCTTCGACCTGCTGCCGGACGGCTCAGGCGGTGCTCAATGCCGCCTGGAATACGCCACTTACCTGTTCGACAGGGACACGGCGGAGGGCATCGCGGACCGGTTCGTCCGCGTGCTGAAGCGTCTCGTGGCTGACTCCGGACGCGGCATCGGCAGCATCGACGTGCTCGACGCGGCCGAACGGGACCGGGTGCTGACCCAGTTCAACGACACTGCCACAGCGCTGTCCGAGCTGACCGTTCCGGAACTGTTCGAACGCCAGGCCGCCAGGACGCCGGACGCGCCGGCGGTGGTGTGCGAGGACCGGACGCTGACGTACCGGGAGCTCGACGACCGGGCGAACAGCGTCGCGTGGGAGCTGGTCCGGCGTGGTGCCGGGCCGGAAGATCTGGTGGTCCTCGCGCTGCCGCGCACCGAGGGCCTGGTGGCCGGGCTGCTCGGGATCCTCAAGTCCGGTGCCGGGTACCTGCCGATGGACCCGCAGTATCTCGGCGGACGGGCTCAGAGTGTGCTGTCCGAAGCACGCCCGCGCTTCGTGGTCACCGACACCGCGACGCGGAAGGACCTTCCGCAGAACGACATGTCGAGCATCAACCTCGACCACCACGCGGAATGGGAGCCGGTCAAGGGGGCGCCGGCCGCCGCGGGCCGGATCGCGCCGCCCAGGCCGGACAACCTGGCGTACGTGATGTACACCTCCGGTTCCACGGGCAAGCCGAAGGGGGCGGCGATCACCCACCGCAACGTCGTCAACGGGGTGCAGGAACTGGTGCGTGTGCTCGACGCGCCCCCCGGGTGGCGGATGCTGGCCGGTACCTCGGTGAACTTCGACGTCTCGGTATTCGAGCTGCTGACCACACTGTCCACCGGCGGCATCGCCGAGGTGGTGCCGAGCGCACTGGCCCTCGCCGAGCGGGACGGCTGGGACGGTCACGTGATCAGCGCGGTTCCGTCCGTGCTCGGGGAACTGGTGGGCCACCTGGACAGGACGACGAACCTGCGCACCGTCGTGCTCGCGGGCGATGTGCTCCCCGCCCGACTGGTGCGGCAGGTGCGCGAAGCCCTGCCCGGTGTGCAGGTCGTGAACTCCTACGGGCAGAGCGAGAGCTTCTACGCCACCACCTTCTCCCTCGAACCGTTCGAGGAATGGGCGGAGAGCGACGTCTCGCCCATCGGTACCCCGCTGGGGAACATGCGTGCCTACGTCCTTGGTCCGGGACTCGCCCCGGTGCCGCAGGGCGTGGTCGGTGAGCTGTACGTGGTCGGTACCTGCCTGGGCCGTGGCTACCACGGCCGCCCGGGCATGACCGCCGAGCGCTACGTGGCCAACCCGTTCGGCCCCGCGGGCGAGCGGATGTACCGCACCGGTGACCTGGCCCGCTGGAACGCGCGTGGCGAACTGGAGTGCGTCGGCAGGGCCGACGGCCAGGTGAAAGTGCGCGGCTTCCGCATCGAAACCGCGGAGGTCGAAGCAGCGTGCACGCAACACCCCGGGATCAGCCAGGCGGTGGTGATCAGCCGGGAGATGCCCTCGGGCGGGCGGCGGCTCGTCGCGTACGTGGTGCACACCGGTGACGGAGCCGTCGGCGACGACGGCCTCGGCGGTATCGGCGATGTGGACGTGCTGGCCGGAGCCTCGGCCGCCGAACTGCGCAAGTTCGTCGCGGCCCGGCTGCCCGACTACATGGTGCCGTCGGCCTTCGTCGCCCTCGGCCGGCTGCCGCTCGGACCGACCGGCAAGCTGGACCGCTCAGCGCTGCCCGAGCCGGAGTTCGTGGGCGAGGCCTACCGGGAGCCGCGTACCGAGGCCGAGACGATCATCACCGCGGCGTACGCCGACGTGCTCGGCGTGGAGCGGGTCGGTGTCGACGACGACTTCTTCGCGGTGGGCGGGGACAGCCTGCGGTCGATCCAGGTGGTCGCGCGGGCCCGGGCCCGGGGCCTGAAGCTCACCACGCGGGAGATCTTCGAGGGCCGCACGGCCGCCCGCCTCGCCGAGGCGGCCTCCGCCCGCCAGGACCGGGTGCCGGCTCTCGCCGAGGACGACAGCGGTGGTGTCGGCCCGATGCCGTTGCAGCCGGTGGCCCGGCACGTGTTCGAGCACGGTGGCGGGACGGACCGGTTCGCGATGGCGATGGCACTGGAGCTCCCTGCGGGCATCGATGCCGACGGACTCGCCGCGACGCTGGACGCCGTGCTCGACAGGCACGACCTGCTGCGCGCTCAGCTGGTGCGCGGCGAGGAGCTCTCCCTCGTCGTCCGTCCGGCGGGCGCCGTACGGGCGGCGGACCTGATCCGCCGGGTTTCCTGCGACGGCCGGTGGGACGAGCCGTCCTCGCTGGAAGCGGCGAAGGCGGAGCTGGACGACGCGGTCGGGCGACTCGCCCCGGAAGCCGGGACCATGGTGGACTGCGTCTGGTTCGCAGCGGAGTCGGGGGCGGGCAGGCTGCTCGTGGTGCTGCACCACCTGGTGGTGGACGGTGTCTCCTGGCGCATCCTCATGTCGGACTTCGCCGAGGCGTGGCAGCAGGTCCGGTCCGGCAAGACGCCCGAGCTGCCCGCGGTCGGGACATCGGCCCGCCGCTGGGCGTCGGCGCTGCAGGCCGAGGCGCTGTCCCCGGAACGGGAAGCGGAACTGGCCTACTGGCGCGACACGCTCGAGGCGCCGAACCCCCCGGTGGGCAGGCGGGCGTTCGACCCGGCGGTCGATGTGATGTCCACGCTCGACACCGTGCGGGTGGAGCTGCCCGCCGAAGTCACCGAGGCGGTGCTGACCAAGCTTCCCGCGGCTTTCAAGGGCACCGGAACCGACGTGCTGCTCGCCGCGCTCGCCCTGGCGGTGAACCGGTGGCACGGTGCGGACCGCCCGACCCTGGTCCGGTTGGAGGGGCACGGCCGTGAGGAGGACGTCGTCCCCGGTGCCGACCTCTCCCGGACCGTCGGATGGTTCACCAGCATGTACCCGGCCCTGGTCGACGTGAGCGGGGTGGACCTGGCTGACGTGCTGGCAGGCCGCCCCGCGGCAGGGAGGGCGATCAAGCTGGTCAAGGAGCAGCTGCGCGGGGTCCCGGACAAGGGCCTGGGGTACGGGCTGCTGCGCCACCTGAACCCGGAGACCGCCGGGCAGCTCGCCGGGCTCCCGGTGCCGCAGATCGGGTTCAACTACCTCGGCCGGATCTCTGACACCGACGTGCCGGAGCACCTGCGCGCGGACGGTTGGGGGCCGGCTTCCTGGGCCACCGAGCTGATCCCGGCGCCCGATCCGGACCTCCCCGCGCTGTCCGCGCTCGAGGTGAACTCGGTCGCCACGGACACCGCCGACGGCACCCGGCTGCAGACGGCTTTCATGTTCCCCACCGGGGTGCTGTCCCGCGAGCGGACCTCCGAGCTGGCCGAGCTGTGGGTCGAGGTGCTGCACGGCATGGCCGCGCACGCCGCACGCCCGCAGACCGGCGGGCTCACGCCCTCGGACGCCCCGCTGGTCGCGGTGCGGCAGGACGAGATCGAGGCATGGGAGGCGCGCTACGGCCGGCTGACCGAGGTGTGGCCGCAGGCCCCGGGGCAGTCCGGCATTCAGTTCCAGGCGGCGCTCGCCGATGGCTCCTTCGACGTCTACCACATGCAGTTCGTGCTGCATCTGTCCGGGGAGGTGGACCCGGAGCGCATGCGGTCGGCCGGGCAGGCGCTCCTCGACCGTTACCCGAACCTGCGCTCCGCGTTCCTCACCGGTGCAGGCGGTGAGCCGGTGCAGGTGGTGGCGGAACACGTCACCGTCCCCTGGCGGCACATCGACCTGACCGGCCGGGACGAGGCCGAGCAGGACGCGGCGCTCGACAAGGCACTTGCCGAGGACCGGGCCGACCAGCTCGATCCCACCCGGCCGCCGTTGCTCCGCCTGGCGCTCCTCACCTGCGGTACGCAGCGGGCGAAACTCATCTTCACGGCGCATCACACGCTGTTCGACGGCTGGTCGTCGCCGCTGGTGATCACGGACCTGGTGCGACTGTACTCCGGGACCTGCGAGCTCTCCCCGGCCCGAAGCTACGGTGACTATCTGGCCTGGCTGGCCACGCAGGACCGGGAGGTGTCGGCCGCTCGCTGGAAAGCTGAACTCGCCGGATTCGACCAGCCGACCCTGGTGGCACCGGACGCTCCGGTCCAGGAGGCGGCGTCCGCCCTCGGGCGGGTCGAGGTACCGCTGTCGATCGACAAGGGACGTGAGCTCGCCCGGCGCGCCGCGGAACTCGGGGTCACCCTGAACACGCTCCTGCAGGGCGCGTGGGCGATCCTGCTCTCGAAGCTGACCGGCCGGCAGGACGTGGTGTTCGGCGCCGTCGTCAACGGTCGCCCGGCGGACGTGGCCGGTTCCGACGAGATGGTCGGTCTGTTCATCAACACCCTGCCGACCAGGGCTCTCTGCCGACCCGAGCACAGCATGGCCGACGTCATCACCACGCTGCAGGAGCGGCAGACCGCGCTGCTCGACCACCACTACTACGGGCTTGCCGACATCCAGCGCGGCGTCGGGCTGCCCGCCCTGTTCGACACGATCGTCGTGTTCGAGAACTACCCGATCGACCGCGAGGGCATGGTCGACGCGAACACCTCCGCCGGGTTCACCATTGACGCCATCCGGCCGTACGCGGGCTCGCACTACCCGCTCACCCTCAACGCCTCCGACCCCTACTTGCGGCTCTCTCTCGACTACCAGAACAACCTCTACGACCGTGAGACGGCTGAGGCGATCGCCGCCCGGCTCGTCCGGGTGCTCGAGCAGCTGCTCGCTGATCCGTTGGTGGCGGTTGGTGGGGTGGAGGTGTTGGCGGAGGATGAGTGGGAGTGGTTGGTGCGGGGGGTGAATGAGACGGCGTGTCCGGTGGGTGGGGGGACGTTGCCGGGTGTGTTCGAGGCTCAGGTGGAGCGGACGCCTGAGTGTGTTGCGGTGGTGGGTGAGCGGGAGAGTCTGTCGTACGGGGAGTTGAACCGGCGTGCGAACCGGTTGGCGCATTGGCTGGTCGAGCGGGGTGCGGGTCCTGAGCGGCTTGTCGCGGTGCGTGTGCCGCGGTCGGTTGAGTTGCTGGTGGCGGTTTATGCGGTGGTGAAGGCGGGTGCGGCGTATGTGCCGTTGGATACCGAGCTGCCTGAGGACCGGGTGCGGCATGTGCTGGAGTGTGCGGAGCCGTTGCTGGTGCTGGATGGGGTGCTTCCGGAGGTGTCCGGGTATCCGGAGACGAATCCGGAGCGTTCGCTGTCGCCGGACAATGCGGCGTATGTGATTTTCACGTCGGGTTCTACTGGTGGGCCGAAGGGTGTGCCGGTGGCGCACCGGTCGATCATGAATCGGTTGCGGTGGGGTCTGGAGCATTTCCGGGTGGGTGCGCAGGACCGGGTGTTGCTGAGTACGTCGGCGAGTTTCGATGTGTCGGTGCCTGAGTTGTTCGCTCCGTTGCAGGTGGGTGCGGGTGTGGTGGTGGCGCGTCCGGACGGGCGGCGGGATCCGGCGTATTTGGCGGGGTTGATACGGCGGGAGCGGGTGACCGGTGCGGACTTTGTGCCTTCTTTGCTGGAGGCGTTCATTGCTGAGCCGGCTGCGAAGGAGTGTGTGAGTCTGCGCTGGATCGAGGTCGCGGGTGAGGCGTTCCCGGCGGCGTTGGCCGGCAGGGTCACCGATGTGCTGCCCGGGTGTGAGGTGCACAACCTGTACGGGCCCACCGAGGCGTCGGTGGAGGTGACGGCGGCGCAGTACGTGCCGGGGGCGGATCGGCTGCCGATCGGCACGCCGATCTGGAACACGCAGGTGTATGTGCTGGACGCGGCGCTGCGTCCGGTCGCGCCCGGGGTCGCCGGTGAGTTGTATCTGGCCGGGGTGGGTCTGGCGCGGGGCTACCTGGGGCAGGCCGGGCTGACCGCGGAACGGTTCGTGGCCTGCCCGTACGGTGCTCCGGGGTCTCGGATGTACCGCACCGGGGACCTGGTGCGATGGGCCAGGGACGGCCAGATCGAGTACCTCGGCCGGACCGACTTCCAAGTCAAGATCCGCGGATTCCGCATCGAACTGGCCGAGGTGGAGTCGGTGCTGACCGCGCATCCGGATGTCGACAGCGCGGTGGTCGTGGTCCGCGAGGACCGCGCCGGTGACCAGCGGCTGGTCGCGTACGTCGTGCCGGGCAACGGCAAGGCGGAGGCGACCGAGCCGGACCTCAAGGCCCTGACGGATCTGGCCCGGGCGCATCTGCCGGAGTACATGGTCCCCTCGGCGATCGTGCCTCTCGCCGAGCTCCCCGCGACACCGAGCGGGAAGCTCGACCGCAATGCGCTCCCCGCACCGGACCACACCGAAGCCGCCACCGGACGAGGGCCGCGCGACCACAACGAGCAGGTCCTCTGCCGGATGTTCGCCGAGCTGCTCGGGGTGGAGGAACCCGGAATCGACATCGACTTCTTCGAGCACGGTGGGCATTCGCTGCTGGCCACCCGACTGATCGGCCGCATACGCAATGAGCTCAACGTCGACGTGAAGGTCACGACCGTGTTCCGCAATCCGACCGTCGCGCAGTTGGCGGCCCGGATCGAGAAGCTGGCCACCAAGTCGAGCCGCCCCCAGCTGCGACAGATGAACGTTTAGGAGTAGCAACGATGATCCCGTTGTCCTTCGCCCAGCGTCGGCTGTGGTTCCTCCACCGTCTGGAAGGCCCGTCCGCGACGTACAACATTCCGTTCGTGCTGCGTCTGGAGGGGCCGCTGGACACAGGTGCTCTGTCCGCGGCGGTGACGGATGTCGTCACCCGGCACGAGAGCCTGCGCACCCTGGTGGTCGAGAACGCGGACGGTACGCCGGAGCAGCAGGTCCTGCCGCCGGAGGACGCGGCCCTCCCCTTCGGGGTGGTCGACGTCGCCGCGGACGCGGTGGATGCCGCACTGGGCGAGGTGGTGTGCGAGGGGTTCGACCTGGAAGCCGAGCTCCCCTTGCGGACCACCGTGTTCCGCGTCTCCCCACAGGAGCACGTGCTGGTGTTCGTGTTCCATCACATCGCGGCGGACGGTGCGTCGATGGCGCCGTTCATGCGGGATCTGCTGACGGCGTACGTGGCTCGCCACCAGGGGCGTGCGCCTGAGTGGACGCCCCTGGCGGTGCAGTACAAGGACTACACGGTGTGGCAGCGGCAGCTGCTGGGTGACGAGGAGGACCCGGAGAGCATCGTTGCGGAGCAACTGGACTACTGGCGCAAGGAGCTGGCCGGAGTGCCGCAGCCGGTGCAGTTGCCGCTCGACCGGCCACGGCCCACGGCGGCCGGCCACCGCGGCGGCCATGTCGACTTCGAGCTGGACCGGGAACTGCTCGCCGGAATCGGCAAGCTGGCCGCAGACCACGGTGCCACAGCGCCGATGGTCGCGCAGGCCGCGCTCGCCGCGCTCCTGCACCACCTCGGCGCCGGCAACGACCTGACGATCGGGAGCCCGATCGAGGGGCGCGCCGATGAGCAGCTCGAGGACCTGGTCGGGTTCTTCGCCAACACCTGGGTGCTGCGCGCCGACCTGTCGGGAAACCCGTCGTTCGGCGACCTGCTGGAGCGGGTGCGCGAGAGGGCTCTTGCCGCTTACGACAATCAGGATGTTCCGTTCGAGCGATTGGTGGAGCTGCTCGGACCGGACCGCACCACCTCCTACCAGCCGCTGTTCCAGGTGATGCTGGCCTGGCAGTTCGCGTGGTCGGAGATCGAGATACCGGGTCTGCGGGTCTCCTTTGTCCCGGCGGGCACCGGTACCGCGAAGTTCGACCTGTTCTTCAACATCGTCCCCGACCCGTCCGGGCATGCCTACGGGAGGCTTGAGTACGCGACGGAGCTGTTCGAGCACGCCACGGCCGAGAGTCTCGTCGACCGCTTCGTGCGGCTGCTGCGGCAGGTGGTGGCCGATCCCGGGGTACGGCTCGGTGGGGTGGACGTGCTCACCGTTTCGGAGCGGGACCGGCTGGCAGAGCTGAACGAGACGACGGTCCCGGTACGGGCCGCGACGGTGCCGGAGCTGGTCGCCGCCCAGGTGACGCGGACGCCGGATGCGACAGCGGTGACGTGCGGGCAAACCACCTTGTCCTACGCAGAGCTGGACGCCCGGTCCGACCGGCTGGCCGCGGTGTTGCGCGAACACGGGGTCGGTCCGGACGTACTGGTGGCGGTGGCTCTGCCGCGATCGGCGGACTTGGTGATCGCACTCCTGGCCGTACTCAAGGCCGACGGCGCCTACCTGCCGATCGATCCCGACTACCCGTCCGCGCGAGTCGGCCTCCTGCTCCGTACCGCCGATCCGGCACTGGTACTGATCGATCACGAAACGGCGGGGACAGCGGCACTGTGCCGGCAGCCGGTGCTTCACCTGGGCGACCTGGACCTCGACGGCCCCGTTCTCGACGCCCCGGATACCGGAGTCGGTCCGGACAATCTGGCCTATGTGATGTTCACTTCCGGATCGACCGGCACTCCCAAGGGTGTGGCCATCACCCACGCCAGCGTGGTCAACGGCGTGCGGGACCTGAGCCGGGCAGCGCGTGTCGATGCGGGATCCCGGATGCTCGCCGCGACCTCGGTGAACTTCGATGTCTCCGTATTCGAGATATTCACCGCGCTCGCTGCCGGGGCGAGTGTCGAGATCGTTCGTGACGTGCTGGAACTCGCCGAACGCCGCAGCTGGTCGGGTACCACGATCAGTGCTGTGCCGACGGTGTTCTCCGCGCTGCTGGACCAGATCGTCACCGAGGACGCGGGCAGCCTCGAGCTCGATGTGGAGACCGTGATCTTCGCCGGTGAGGCACTCTCGGCCGATCTGGTCCGCAAGGTTCGTGACGCCTTGCCCGGGGTTCGCGTCATCAACGCCTATGGGCAGACGGAGAGCTTCTACGCTTCCACGTTCACCCTGCCGCAGCAGTGGGCCGAAGGCGGGGCGATACCGGTCGGAAGGCCGCTGGCGAACATGCGCGCCTACATCCTCGGGCCGGAGCTGACGCCGGTGGCGCCGGGTGTGGTCGGTGAACTGTACGTCGCCGGTCTGCTGGCCCGCGGCTATCACCGGAGCGGTGGCGCTACCGCGGAGCGATTTGTCGCCTGCCCCTTCGGTCCCGCCGGTGCGCGGATGTACCGCACCGGTGACCTGGCGCATTGGGACGAGAACGGGCAACTGAGGTACACGGGACGTGCCGACTCCCAGGTGAAGGTCAACGGCATCCGTATCGACCCGACCGAGATCGAGGCGGTCGTCGCCCAGCATCCCGCGGTCAGCCAGGCGGTGGTCACGCTCTGCGAGGATCAGGCCGGCAGGCCACGGCTCGTGGGCCATGTGGTGCCTGTGGACGGCCGTACCGGAGAAGGCGATGCCAGTGTCCCGGTGCCGGATCTCCGGCGCTTCGTGGCCGAGCGGTTGCCGGACTACATGGTGCCCGCCCAGCTCGTGGTGCTTGACCGGCTGCCGTTGACCGCGAACGGGAAGCTGGACCGGGCCGCGCTGCCGGAGCCGGAGTTCACCGATGCCGCGTACCGCGCGCCGCGCAGCGAGGCGGAGCGGGTGCTGGCCGAGGTGTACGCCGATGTGCTCGACACCCAGCAGGCGGGCATCGACGACGACTTCTTCGCCAGTGGCGGGGACAGCATTCGGTCGATCCAAGTGGTCGCGCGGGCCAAGTCGCGCGGTGTCGCGGTCACGACGCGGGAGGTCTTCGAGCACCGTACGGTCGCCCGGCTCGCGGAGCTGGTCGAGGGCCGGGCCGAGAAGGAGCGGGTGTCCCTGGCCGAGCTGCCGGGAGGCGGCGTCGGCTGGGCGCCACTGACGCCGACCGCCGCGCACGTGCTCGCCCTGGGGGGCGGCATCGGCCGGTTCTGCATGTCCGGGATGCTGACCCTGCCCCGGGACATCGACCGTGCGGGTCTGGTCGCGACGCTGCAGACGCTGCTTGACAGGCACGACGTGCTGCGTGCCCGGCTCGACCGGGCTCATCCGGGCCTGCGGGTGGGGCCGGTGGGCAGCGTGGACGCCGACACGCTGGTGCGCGAAGCCGCCTACGGTGAAGCCGATGTGCAGGCCGAGCTGGATGCGGCTGCGGACCGCCTGGATCCGGACGCGGGCGTGATGGCGCAGTTCGTGTGGCTGACCTCCCCCGCGGAGGGGGACCGGTTGCTGATCGTGTTGCACCACCTGGTCGTCGACGGAGTGTCGTGGCGGATCCTGGTCCCGGACCTGGTGTCCGCCTGGCAGCGGGTCAGAGGCGGCAGCCGCAGCCCGCAACCGGCGAGGACGGGCACGTCGTTGCGGCGGTGGGCGCATGCCCTCGCCGACGAGGCGGCCACTCCCGAGCGGGTGGCGGAACTCCCCGTGTGGCAGGAGATCCTGGCCGGGGACGAGCCGGTGCTCGGGGCGCGGGAGCTGGACCTGACGTGTGATGTCGCGGCCACCGTTGACACGGTCCGCGTCCAGGTGCCGGCGGACGTCACGGAAACGCTGCTGAACACGGTGCCCGCCGTGTTCCGTGGAGGGGGCGACGACGGGCTGCTGGCCGGGCTCGCGCTGGCGCTGGCACGCTGGCGCGAGAAGCGGGGCGACATCGCCCCCTCCACTCTCATCCGGCGTGAAGGACATGGCCGCGAAGAGCACCTGGTGCCCGGCGCGGACCTGTCCGGCACGGTCGGGTGGCTCACCGCGATGTACCCGGTGCGCTTGGACGTATCGGGCATCGACGTGGCGGACGCGTTCGCCGGCGGCAAGGCCGCCGGGAAGGCGATCAAGGCCGTCAAGGAGCAGCTGCGGGCAGTCCCCGACGAGGGCATGGGTTATGGCCTGCTGCGCCACCTCAACCCGCAGACCTCCGCAGCCCTGACCGGGCAGCGGGAACCGCAGATCGGGTTCAACTACCTCGGCAAGTCCTCCGGCGCCGACATCCCCGAGGAACTGCGGGGGCTGGGCTGGGCACCGGACACCACGCACCGGGACCTGGTCGCCGCGCCGGATCAGGACATGCCGGTGCTGTCGGCTCTGGAGATCAACGCGGTGGCCACCCGTACGGCCGACGGGGAGGAGCTGACCGCCTACTTCGGCTTTCCCACCGGCGTCCTCTCCCGGGAGGAGGTGACCGAGCTGGCCGGACTGTGGGTCGACGCGCTGACCGCCCTGGCCCGGCACACCACCGGCCCTGACGCCGGCGGGCTGACTCCCGGCGACGCGCCCCTGGTCGACGTGGACCAGGAGGAGATCGATGCATGGGAGGCCCGCTTCGGCAAGCTGGCCGAGGTATGGCCGACCACCCCTGCGCAGTCCGGGATCCTCTTCCAAGCGATGCTTGCCGGGGCGTCGTTCGACCCCTACCACATACAGCTGGTGTTCCACCTGTCCGGCGAGGTCGACCCGAAACGGATGTCCCGGGCCGGGCAGGCGCTCCTCGACCGTTACCCCAGCCTCCGCGCCGCGTTCGTCGACCGGGCGGACGGTGATCTCGTGCAGGTCGTGCCGGAGGCGCTGACCCTGCCGTGGCAGTACCTCGACCTGACCGCCACCGGCGAGGCGGAAGCGACGTTCGAGCGCTTCCTTCAGCAGGACCGGACGACCTACTTCGACGCGGACGCCCCGCCACTGATGCGGCTGGCACTCGCCGTTCTCGGACCCGACCGGACCGAGCTCGTGCTGACCGCCCACCATGCGCTCTACGACGGCTGGTCCACGCCCCTGCTCATGCAGGACCTGCTTCTGCTCTACGCCTCCGACGGCGACCCGGCCGGTCTGCCCGGCCCCCGTGACTACGGCGACTTCCTCTCCTGGCTCAGCCGGCAGGACCAGGACGAGGCGGCACGTGCGTGGGCGGCCGAACTCGAAGGGGTCGAGGAACCGACCCTGCTCGCACCCGACTCAGCGAGCGCGGACGACGGTGGCCGCGACCAGGTCGACATCGCGCTCCCGCTCGACGAGGCGCGCGAACTCGTCCGGCGGGCGTCCGAACTGGGCGTCACCGTCAACTCCCTGGTCCAAGGCGCCTGGGCGCTGCTGCTCGGCCAGCTGACCGGTCGCCAGGACGTGGTGTTCGGCACCACCGTCTCGGGCCGCCCGCCTGCGGTGACGGGGGTCGAGTCGATGGTGGGCATGTTCATCAACACCCTTCCCGTACGCGTTGCGTACGCGCCCGGTGACACCCTCGCCGAGGTTCTGACCCGGCTTCAGAGCCGGCAGGCCGGCCTGGTGGAGCACCACTACTACGGGCTCGCGGAGATCCAACAGGCCGTCGGTGTGCGGTCTCTCTTCGACACGCTGGTCGTCTTCGAGTCGTACCCGGTCGACCGGAAGGGTCTGGGCGCGGCCAGCGATGCCGCGGACGGAATCGCTTTCACCGGCCTCCGCCCGTTCGCGGGCAACCACTACGCACTGTGTCTGACGGCGGCGGCCGACCCGCACCTCCAACTCGCCATTCAGTACGCGCCGGGTGTCTTCGACCGGGACACGGTGGTGACGTACGCGGCCCGCCTTGTCCGCTTCCTGAAGCAACTGGCGGTCACCCCCGAGCTCAAGGTCGCGCAGGCCGACTCCCTGGAGCCGGCCGAACGCGAGCTGCTGGCCCGGTTGGACGAGACGGTCGGCGCGGCCCGGGACGTCACGATCACCGAGCTCGTCGAGGCACAGGTGGTGCGGACCCCCGACGCGGTCGCCGTGGTCGCCGGGGGCGAGTCACTCACGTACGCCCAGCTGAACGCCCGCGCCGATCGGCTCGCGGCCGAGCTGGCGGGGCACGGGGTCGGCCCGGAGACAGTGGTGTGTCTGCTCCTGCCACGCACCGTGAACATGGTGGTGGCCATCCTGGCTGTGCTCAAGGCGGGCGGGGCCTATCTGCCCGTCGACCCCGCCTACGCCGCTTCCCGCCTTCCGCAGGTCCTCCCCGGGGCCCGGCCCCATCTGCTCCTCGCCGACGCCGACACCCGCACGCTCGTCCCCGCCACGGACATCCCCGTTCTTCTCCTCGACGACATCGATCTCCAGACCACGGCTCGGGTCGCCACGGGCGCCGCGGAAACCGCGTCACGTCCGACGGCCCGCCCCGGGAACCTCGCCTACGTCCTCTACACCTCCGGTTCCACCGGCGTGCCCAAGGGCGTGGGCGTCACCCAGGCCACCGTCGTCAACGCTGTGGACGCCCTGGTCGCGCATGCGGGAATGGAATCGGGCCGGCGGGTGCTGGTCGCCGCCTCGTTCGGCTTCGACGTCGCCACCTTCGAGACGTTCGCCGCGCTCACCACGGGTGGCACCGCCGAAATCGTGCGCGACGTGCTGGAGCTGGCCGAACGCGACACCTGGGACGTCGACGTCATCTGCTCGGTGCCGTCGGCCTTCGCCGAGCTCGTCGACCAGCTCGCCGGCCGCATCAGGCCCACGGCGCTGAACATCTCCGGCGAGGTGCTGACCCCGGTCCTGGCGGAGCGGGTGCGCACGCGCTGGCCCGAAGCCCGTGTCATCAACAGCTACGGCCCCAGCGAGACCTTCTACGCCACCGGCCACCTCCTGGACCCCGACGACCCCTACGCCACCGGGGTGCCCATCGGCCGCCCCTTTCCCGGCGTACGCGCCTACGTCCTCAGCCCCGGCCTGGCGCTGCTGCCCCCGGACACACCGGGCGAGCTCTACCTGGCCGGCGCCGGACGCGGCTACCACCGTCAGCCCGGCATGACCGCCGACCGCTTCGTCCCTGACCCCTACGGGCCTCCCGGCTCCCGGATGTACCGCACCGGCGACCTCGCCCGCATCACTCCCGACGGTGAGCTGCACCACCTGGGCCGCATCGACACCCAGGTCAAGATCCGTGGCTACCGCGTCGAACCCGGCGAAGTCGAAGCCGCCCTGACGGCCCATCCCCACATCGCGCAGGCCGCCGTGGTGACCCGCCGAACCGGCGACACCACCCCCTGCCTGGCCGCCTA
The DNA here is from genome assembly GCF_028200735.1 of Streptomyces sp. ACA25. Classification (GTDB taxonomy): domain Bacteria; phylum Actinomycetota; class Actinomycetes; order Streptomycetales; family Streptomycetaceae; genus Streptomyces. The sequence continues at coordinate 384,222 of NZ_JAQKPV010000002.1, read as the reverse complement.
CTTCGTCCCTGCCCCCGGCGACCCCGTCCCGGACCCGGCTGCTCTGCACGAGTACCTGAGCGAGCGGCTGCCCGACTACATGGTCCCCGCCGCCTGCGTACCGGTCGACCGGCTGCCCCTGTCCCCCAACGGCAAGCTCGACCTCAAGGCCCTGCCTGCCCCTGACCTCACCACCAGAACGCCCTTCCGGGCGCCCCGCACCGCTCGCGAGAAGGCCCTGGCAAAGCTGTTCGCCGAGGTGCTCGGCCTGGAGAGGGTCGGCATCGACGACGGCTTCTTCGAGCTCGGAGGGCACTCTCTGCTCGCCACCCGGCTGATCACCCGGGCCCGCGCAGAGATGCGGACAGAGATTCCCATCCGCAAGCTCTTCGACCTGCCGACGGTGGCCGCGCTCGCCGCGTGGTCGGAGGAATCCGCAGTTCCCCTTCGGCCCAGTCTCCGCAAGATGATCGTAGAGGAGTAACGCCAGTGCTTCCGCTCTCGTTCGCACAACGCCGTATGTGGCTCACGCACCAACTGGAGGACGGGGCAGAGACCTACAACATTTCCCCGGCGTTCCGACTGACAGGGCCACTGGACCGGGCCGCCCTCGTCGCGGCGATCCGCGACCTGGTCGACCGGCACGAGATCTTGCGCACCGCGTACGTGACGGACGACGACGACGAGCCGCACCAGCGGATCCTGCCGTCGGCGGAGGTGGTGCTGCAGGTGCCGGTGGTCGACGTGGCGCCCGAGGACCTCTCCGGCGCGGTCGACGAGTTCATCGCGCACCGGTTCGACCTGGCGGCCGGCATTCCGATCCGGGCGCGCCTGTTCCGCTGTGCGCCCGAGGAACACGTCCTGGTCCTGCTCATCCACCACATCGCCGCGGACGGCGTCTCGGGAGGGCCGCTGGCCCGGGACCTGACCGCCGCTTACACCGCCCGGCGGAACGGTGCGGCACCGGCCTGGGCGCCGTTGCCCGTGCAGTACAAGGACTACGCGATGTGGCAGCGCGAGTTGCTCGGCGACGTGGCCGATCCTGGCAGCCTGGCCGCGGCACAGGCCGACTACTGGCGCGCGGAGCTGGCCGGGGTACCGCAGCCGTTGAACCTTCCGCTGGACCGCCCGCGGCCACCGGAGAGAAGTTCGCAGGGCGACTCGGTCGACGTTGTCGTGGAACCGGAGGTGGCGGCCGGGCTGCAGAAGCTGGCCGACGAGCGCGGAATGACCATGTCGATGGTCCTGCAAGCCGCGCTGGGGGTGCTTCTCCGCAAGCTGGGCGGCGGGGACGATGTGACGATCGGCACTCCGATCGCCGGGCGGACCGACGAGGCGCTGGCCGATATGGTCGGGTTCTTCGTCAACACCCAGGTACTGCGGGTCGAGCTCTCCGGCAACCCGTCGTTCGTGGACCTGCTCGCCCGGGTGCGGGACAAGGCGCTGGCAGCCTACGAGCACCAGGACGTGCCGTTCGAGATGCTGGTCGAGTTGATCAACCCCGAACGCTCCACGGCGTACCAGCCGCTGTTCCAGGTGATGTTCGCCTGGCAGAACTTCGAGAAGCAGAACTTCGAACTACCCGGGCTGAAAGTGGAGTTCGAGCAGTTCCTCACACAGACTTCGCTGGCCGATCTGTTCTTGAGCATTGCCATGGACGACTCCGGCGCACTGCGGGGCGACCTCATGTACGCGACCCAGCTGTTCGACCGTGAGACGGCTGAGGCGATCGCCCGTCAGTTCGCGCGTGTTCTGGAACAGGTGGTCGCTGATCCGTTGGTGGCGGTTGGTGGGGTGGAGGTGTTGGCGGAGGATGAGTGGGAGTGGTTGGTGCGGGGGGTGAATGAGACGGCGTGTCCGGTGGGTGGGGGGACGTTGCCGGGTGTGTTCGAGGCTCAGGTGGAGCGGACGCCTGAGTGTGTTGCGGTGGTGGGTGAGCGGGAGAGTCTGTCGTACGGGGAGTTGAACCGGCGTGCGAACCGGTTGGCGCATTGGCTGGTCGAGCGGGGTGCGGGTCCTGAGCGGCTTGTCGCGGTGCGTGTGCCGCGGTCGGTTGAGTTGCTGGTGGCGGTTTATGCGGTGGTGAAGGCGGGTGCGGCGTATGTGCCGTTGGATACCGAGCTGCCTGAGGACCGGGTGCGGCATGTGCTGGAGTGTGCGGAGCCGTTGCTGGTGCTGGATGGGGTGCTTCCGGAGGTGTCCGGGTATCCGGAGACGAATCCGGAGCGTTCGCTGTCGCCGGACAATGCGGCGTATGTGATTTTCACGTCGGGTTCTACTGGTGGGCCGAAGGGTGTGCCGGTGGCGCACCGGTCGATCATGAATCGGTTGCGGTGGGGTCTGGAGCATTTCCGGGTGGGTGCGCAGGACCGGGTGTTGCTGAGTACGTCGGCGAGTTTCGATGTGTCGGTGCCTGAGTTGTTCGCTCCGTTGCAGGTGGGTGCGGGTGTGGTGGTGGCGCGTCCGGACGGGCGGCGGGATCCGGCGTATTTGGCGGGGTTGATACGGCGGGAGCGGGTGACCGGTGCGGACTTTGTGCCTTCTTTGCTGGAGGCGTTCATTGCTGAGCCGGCTGCGAAGGAGTGTGTGAGTCTGCGCTGGATCGAGGTCGCGGGTGAGGCGTTCCCGGCGGCGTTGGCCGGCAGGGTCACGGATGTGCTGCCCGGGTGTGAGGTGCACAACCTGTACGGGCCCACCGAGGCGTCGGTGGAGGTGACGGCGGCGCAGTACGTGCCGGGGGCGGATCGGCTGCCGATCGGCACGCCGATCTGGAACACGCAGGTGTATGTGCTGGACGCGGCGCTGCGTCCGGTCGCGCCCGGGGTCGCTGGTGAGTTGTATCTGGCCGGGGTGGGTCTGGCGCGGGGCTACCTGGGGCAGGCCGGGCTGACCGCGGAACGGTTCGTGGCCTGCCCGTACGGTGCTCCGGGGTCTCGGATGTACCGCACCGGGGACCTGGTGCGATGGGCCAGGGACGGCCAGATCGAGTACCTCGGCCGGACCGACTTCCAAGTCAAGATCCGCGGATTCCGCATCGAACTGGGTGACATCGAGCATGTGCTGACCGGACATCCCGGTGTAGCACAGGCGGCTGTGGTGGCCCGCAAGGACCAGAAGGGCGAGCAGCGCCTCGTGGCATACGTCGTACCTGACCCGGACGCCGCGGTGACCGATGCCGACGCACAGGTGGATGAGTGGCGTCACGTCTACGACGAGAGCTATGCCGACTCCGGCGACGCGGCCTGGGGCGAGGACTTCGGGCTGTGGAACTCGGTGTACGACGGTCGGCCGATTCCGCTTGAGCAGATGCGGGAGTGGCGGGACGCGGCGGTGGCACAGGTGCTGCGCTTCGCACCCCGGCGGGTGCTGGAGATCGGCGCGGGTTCCGGCCTGCTCCTCGCCAAGATCATCGGCGATGTCGACGCGTACTGGGGCACTGACATCTCGCCCACGGTCGTGGACCGCGTCCGGGCCCAGGCCGAGCAGGCAGGCCATGGCGACCGGGTCCGGCTCAGCGCCCAGGCGGCCGACGACATCTCCGGGCTGCCCAAGGGCGGGTTCGACACCGTGGTCATCAACTCGGTGGCGCAGTACTTCCCGAGCGTCGAGTACCTGGACCGGGTGCTGCACGGACTCATGGAACTCCTCGCGCCGGGGGGCCGGCTGATCGTCGGTGACGTCCGCAACGCCGCTACGCTCCGTCTTCTGACGACCGCGGCGAAGCGGACGGCGCAGCCCCACGCCTCGCACGAGGAGGTGCGGGCACTGGTGGAGCAGGCGCTCCTTGCCGAGCGGGAGCTCGTGGTCGCCCCGGAATGGTTCGCTCAGTGGGCGGCGGACCGTTCCGTCGGAGTCGACATCCGGCTGAAGCCGGGCCAGGCGCACAACGAGCTGACCCGGCACCGCTACGAGGTCGTGCTGCACAAGGAGCCGGCCGACGTGCTCGACCTGACCGGTGTGCCCACGGTGCCGTGGGGCCGGGAGGTGTCCGACCTGGCCGGCCTGGGCAGCTGCGCGGAGCGGGCGGGCGGCCCCGTGCGGGTGAGCGGGATACCCAACGCGCGGCTGGTGGACGAGGCCGCCGCGGCTGTCTCCGCCGGTGTCCTGAGCGCGGACGCCCCCGTCGGCAGACCGGTCGATCCGGAGGACCTCGCCGCATGGGCGCGGCAGCAGGGCCGGGACGTGGTCCTCACCTGGTCGGGCCGGGCCGTTCACAGCTTCGACGCGGTGCTGCTGCCCGAGGGGCGGTCCGTCTCCGGAGGATTCGTTCCCGGCGGTGCGGACGAGAGGACCTGGGCGAACGCCCCCGCTCTCGCCAAGGCAATCGGTCCGCTGCTGGCCGAGCTGCCCGAGTACCTGCGCAAGAGCCTCCCGGACTACATGGTCCCGGCCGCGGTGGTGCCGCTCTCGGAGATTCCGCTGAATCCGGCCGGCAAGCTCGACCGGGGAGCGCTGCCGTCGGAGCACGCGACCATCGTGAGCAGCGGAGAGCCGCGCAACTCCCACGAAGAGAAGCTGTGTGCCTTCTTCTGCGATCTGCTCGGCCTGGAGCGGGTCGGCATCGACGACAACTTCTTCGTCCTCGGCGGGCACTCGCTCCTGGCCACCCGGCTCAGCGCCCGCATCCGCAAGCAGTTCGGCGTCGACATGCCCCTGAAGACGATCATCCAGTACCCCACGGTGGCCGAGTTGGCCGCGCTGGTGCTCATCGGCGGCGTACCCGGTGAAGAAGCCGGTTCGTTCGAGGTCGTGCTGCCGTTGAACAGGGATCCCGGTACGGGAAAACCACCGGTGTGGTTCTTCCACGGAGGGGGTGGCCTCGGCTGGGCGTACTTCACCTTCGTTCCGTACGTGCCGGACCGGCCGGCCTACGCCTTGCAGTCCCGCGGCTCCAACGGCACGGACCCGCTGATGGGGTCGGTGCAGGAGATGATCGACGACTACGTCGATCAGATCCTGGAGACCCAGCCGGAAGGGCCCTTCCACCTGGTCGGCTGGTCCTACGGCGGCCCGCTGGCGCACGCCGCCGCGGAGGTACTGGACCGGCGTGGGCACGAGGTCGCCCTCGTGGCCGTCCTCGACGCCCAACCGGCGACCTCCCATCCGGAAAGCGGGTTCAAGCAAGTCTCCGGCAGGACGCCGGACCTTTACCGGGCCGACGTCGAGGAAATCTTCGGCCAGTTCATGAGCACCGAGAACATGGACAGCTTTCTGAGCAACATGTCGAAGGTGGGAGCCAACAACCTCAACAAGATGGGTGACTTCGAATCACCGGTCTACCGCGGAGACCTGCTGTACTTCAACGCCAAATTGGACAAGACCGAGGAGGTGTCGTCGTGGGGGCCCGACTGGCGACCTTACGTCCTCGGTTCCATCGAGGAGTACGGGGTGGACGCCACGCACCACGACCTGCACATGCCCAAGCCCGCAGGCCGCATCATGGAGATCATCGCACGCAAGCTGGCGCAGTGATGGGCCGGCTTCCTCGTTACCACAAGGATGATTGGGGTTGGTCGGGGTGAGAGAACCCGGCATGTCCGGTGAGGACCGGGACCGTACCGCGCTGCTGTGCGTGCCGTTCGCTGGGGCGGGAACTGCGTTCTTCCACCCGTGGCGGGCGCTGGCCGCCGACCGGTGGCGAGTGGTCCCGGTCGAGCTGCCCGGCAGGGAGCGGCGGATTCTGGAGACTCCGTACCGGAACGTCGTCGAAGCGGCCAAGAACTCGGTCGACGACATTGTCGCGGACCTCGGGGAAGGGACGCGGACCGTGCTGTTCGGGCACAGCCTGGGCGCGGTGCTCGCGTACGAGCTGGTACATCTGCTGAGCACGCGCGGTGTGCGCGTCGAGCGGCTGGTCGTCAGTGGTTCGCCGGGCCCGTGGACCCAGCGGGAGAAGCGGGCGACAGGGCTTCCGGATGAGGAGTTCCTCGCCCGGGTCGAGGAGTTCGCGGGGTTCCGGCACGAGGCTCTGGACCACCCGGAAATGCGTGATCTGATTCTCCCCGTGCTGCAGGCGGACTGCGAAATGCACGAGAACTACGTTCCGAGCACCGACGAACCGGTGTCGGTGCCGATCTGCTCGCTGCGGGGCAGCGCCGACGGCCTGGTCACCGCGGACCAGGCTCAGCAGTGGCGGGACGCGACCAGGAGCGACTTCAGCTATGTGGAGCTACCGGGCGATCACATGTACCTGGTCGACCGCGGCCGGGAGGTACTGGACGTGATCGAGAGGAGATCCTCCGGCGGTCGTTAGGGGCTGTCACCGCGCAGCGTCGCCGGGTTGTTCCGGCCGCTGTTTCGAGAAGGGCATCCGTCTCAGTGGCGGATGCCCTTCTCGCTCTGGCGCGGGCGGGTCCCCCGCGTTCGGCGCTGCCCCCTCGGCCTGAACCGGCTGGGGCGGTCACGCGCCGGCTGTGCGCACGCTCCGAGCAGGGACGGTGTGGTCCATCACGGAGCCGGCCGGCGCGTCAGGGGCGCGTCAGGGGCGTGACAGGTCGGTGTCAGATCTGGCAGGGACGGTAGCGGCATGAAAAGTCTGGCGATCGCAGTTTCCGGGCTGCGCAAGGCATACGGCGACAAAGTCGTGCTCGACGGCATTGACTTCGAAGTCGCCGCGGGATCGGTTTTCTCCATGCTCGGCCCGAACGGGGCGGGCAAGACCACCACGGTGAACGTCCTGGCGACGTTGCTGAAGGCTGACGCCGGGACGGTCCACGTCGCCGGGCACGACGTGGCCACCGCGACCAAGCAGGTGCGCGCGGCCATCGGTGTGACCGGTCAGTTCGCCGCGGTGGACGAGCTGCTGTCGGGCCGGGAGAACCTGCAGATGATGGCGGACCTGAAGCGCGTGGAGTCCGGTGAGCAGCTGGTCTCCCGCCTCCTTGAGCGGTTCGACCTGGCGGAGTCGGCGGACAAGATGGCGTCGGCCTACTCCGGCGGTATGCGTCGGAAGCTGGACCTGGCGATGACGCTGGTCGGCAACCCGAAGATCATCTTCCTGGACGAGCCGACGACGGGGCTCGACCCCCGCAGCCGGCGCGCGATGTGGGAGATCGTCCGCGAGTTGGTGGCCGACGGCACCACTGTCTTCCTCACCACCCAGTACCTCGAGGAAGCCGACCAGCTCGCCGACCGGATCGCGGTGCTCGACCAGGGCCGCCTCGTCGCCCAGGGCACTCCTGAGGAGCTCAAGCGCCAGGTTCCCGGTTCCCATGTCCGGCTCCGGTTCGCCGACCTCGACGACCTCGACACGGCGGCGCGGGTCCTGGCCGGGTCCACGCGCGACGACCAGGAGCTGACCCTGCGGGTGCCCAGCGACGGTGAGTCCAGTTCGTTGCGGGCCCTGCTCGACCGGCTCGACGAGAACATGCTCAATGCCCAGGAGTTCTCCGTGCACACTCCCGACCTCGACGACGTCTTCCTCGCCCTGACCGGAAACAAGAGCACGGAGGTGAGCGCGCAGTGAGCACTGTCTCGACGTCGCTGGGCGATTCGGCGATCATGCTGCGCCGCAACCTGAAGCACACCCTGCGGAACCCGACCACGGTGTTCAACGCGGTCCTGTTCCCCATAGTGATGATGTTCATGTTCGTCAAGGTGCTCGGCGGCGGGTTCGACGTCGGCGTGAACTACATCGACTACGCGACACCCGGTCTGCTCGTGATGGCCATCAAGTATGGACTCGGGGCCACCGCGACGGCCGTGAACGACGACATGACCAAGGGCATCATCAACCGGCTGAAGGTCATGGACGTCTCCCGAGGGGCCGTGCTGACCGGACATGTCGTCGTCACCATGCTGCGCTGCCTGGTGGCCTGCACGGCCATCATCGGGGTGGCCTTCGCGATGGGATTCCGCCCCGCCGCGAACGCCCTCGACTGGCTCGGCGTCATCGGTCTCGTCCTCCTGCTGAGCTTTGCGGTCAGCTGGCTCACCGTCGCCCTGGGGCTGGCCGCGAAGACCGTCGAGTCGGCCGGCATGGCCACCGTGCCGCTGATCATGCTGCCGTTCCTCAGCACCGCGTTCGTGCCCGCGGACACCATGGGAACCGGCGTGCGGCAGTTCGTGGAGTACCAGCCCTTCACCCCGATCATCGAGACGCTGCGGGGTCTCTTCGAGGGCAACCCGTCGAGCGGCGACGCCATCGTGGCTCTCGCCTGGTGCGTCGGGATCGCCGTCCTCGGCTACGTCTGGGCGGTCTCCACCTTCAAGAAGCGAGCGTGATCGCGGCCAGCTGAGACCAGTTGGCCCGCGTCCCCTCCCGAGCCGCCTCGGCGTACCCTCCCTCGCCGAGGCGGCGTCGCACGTTCCTCTCGATCCGGGCCGCGTCCGGGTGGGAGCGGTCCTGCAGCCCGCGCACACCCGCGCTCGCCGCGAGCAGCCGCGCGGCCTGCGCGTGCTCGTCGCGGCGCAGTGCCAGATCTGCTACACCGACGAGCACCTGCGCGATCAGCGGCGCGTGTCCCGCCTCCGACGCCGCTGCGCAGGCCGCCGCGCGGTGCTCCCGTGCTTCGCCGAGGTCGTCGACGAGGTAGCCGAGGAGGTCGTGTGACACCGCGCGAATGTGTGCCTGCTCCGCTTCGTGGCCCAGCAGGGCCGTCGCGACACCGAGTTGCTTGTGCGCCTCCTCGGCGTCGCCGCTCCACCGGGCGAGTTCCGCCTTCGACAGGGCCAGCACGGACAGCGCGCCCGGCCAGGTGACGCGCTGCGCGTACCGCTCTGCCTCGGTGATGGCGGCCGCACTGGCGTCCTTGTCGCCGAGGAGCCAATGCAGCTGCGCCTGCCGTGACCGCATGTGAATGACGTCCTCGGTGGCCCCGGCCTCGGTGACGACCGCGATCGCCTGATCGTAGTACCGGCACGCGTCGGCGAAGCGGCCGCGCACGGCTATCCGGTCCGCCAGCTCGGTCAGGGCGAACGAAATCCCGAACCGCTCGCCGATCACCCGGAACTCGGCGAGCGCCGTCTCCAGGTACGCGTCCGCGTCCCTGCCGTCCTGTCCGGCACTGCCGAGGACGATGCGCATCTTGCCCAGTTGCAGCCGGGCCAGCGCGCGCGCCCAGGGATCCTCGTCCTCCAGCAGTGGTTCGAACGCGGGCAGGAACGCGTCAGGCGCCTGCAGCATGCGTTCCAGCGGGGCCACGAACCCGATCAGCGGGTGGCTGCACCGGCTGCGCCGGCTGGACCGGTACGCCTTGTGGATCCACTCAGCGGCCAGGTGCTCGTCGCCCGGACCCGAGTTCAAGAACAGCACGATGAGGGCGTACACCGTCGCCCGGATCTCCTCGGTCACCTCCCCGGGCTTCCTGGCGGCTGCGGTGATCAGCTCCATGCCCTCGGCCCGGTGTCCGCTGAGCCACCAGTACCAGCCGCTCCCCGCCGCGAGCCGCATCGCCGCCTGCGCCTTGCCGTCCGCGAGCGCGCCGCGCATCGCGGAACTGATGTTGTCGTGCTCGGCCCCGAGCACGGCCAGCCACTCCAGCTGTTCGGCGCGGCGCAGGTGCGGCTCCGCGGTCTCGGTGAGTTCGGTGAAAAACGCCAGGTGCGCGCGGCGCGCCAATTCCGATTCCCCGGCCTCCGCGAGCCGGTACCCGGCGTACTCCCTGATCGTGCCGATCATGCGGTGGCGCGGTGCCCTGTCCCCCTCGGCGAGCAGCAGCGACTTCTCGGTGAGCGAGGTGAGCAGCTCGAGTACCTGCTCCGGCTCGACCGTGCCGCCGGCACAGACCCGTTCCGCAGCTTCCAGGCTCGCCCCACCGGAGAACACCGAGAGCCTGCGCAGCACCGTCCGCTCGGCGGCCGAGAGCAGCTCCCAGCTCCAGTCGACGGCCGCGCGCAGTGTCCTGTGCCGTGGCAGCGCGGTCCGGCTGCCGCTGGTCAGCAGGTGGAACCGGTCGTCGAGCCGGTTGGCGAGCTGTTCGAGGGACATGGTGCGCAGCCTGGCCGCGGCCAGTTCGATCGCCAGCGGCACCCCGTCAAGCGCCCGGCAGACGCGGGCCGTCATCGTCAGCGTGTGGGCGTCTTCCGTGAGATCCCGGCGCACCGCCCTGGCCCTTTCCCGCAGCAACTGGACGGCGGGTGAGGACGCGATCTCGGACGGGTCCGCGTCCCCGTCCGGCACCGCCAGCGGCTCGACCAGCCACAGTGCCTCGCCGGTGATGCCGAGCGGTTCCCGGCTCGTCGCCAGGATCCGCAACCGCCGGCACTCCCCGAGTACCCGGTGGGCGAACACCGCCGCGGACTCGATCACGTGCTCGCAGTTGTCCAGGATCAGCAGTGCTTCCCGCTCACGTATCGCGGCGATGAGCCGGTCCGTCGGCTCCGCGTTCGGGGCCCCGCCGAGCAGGGCGTCCCGCAGGCCGAGGGCAGCGAGCGTGGACTGCGCCACGTCGCCGTCCGTGCCGATGGCGGCGAGCTCCACAACCCAGACCCCGTCCGGCAGGTCATCGAGCAGTGTGCGCCCGGTCTCCGTGGCCAGCCTGGTCTTCCCTGCGCCGGCCGACCCGATCACAGTGGTGAGCCGGTACTCGGCGACGAGGTCGCGGACCGCGGCCACGTCGGTGCCCCTGCCGACGAAGGTGGTCAGCTCGGCACGCAGGTTGGTCCTGCGGGGCTCCTCCCGACACCCCAGCTCCCCCCGCAGCAGCCCGACGTGCAACGCGGCCAGTTCCGGTGAGGGGTCGACGCCAAGTGAGTCGGCCAGAGCCTCCCTCGCCCGCTGGTACGCCTGCAGCGCCTCGTTGTTGCGTCCGGCCGCGACGAGGGCGCGCATCAGTGCGGCGACGAGCCGCTCCCGCACCGGGTGCACGGCCACCAGGTCGGTGAGCTCCGCAATCACCTCAGCACCGCGCCCGAGGGCGACTTCCGCGTCGACCCGCTCCTCGGTGGCGGTCAGGCGCAGCCGCTCGAGCCGGACCACCGCGGCGTCGAAGGCGGCGCTGTCCTGCAGACCGACGTCCTGCATGGCCGCACCGCGCCACAGTCCGAGGGCCTCACGCAGCAGCCGTACCCGACGGGGACTGTCCTCGTTGCGGGCCTGGCCCGCGATGACGAGGCGTTCGAACCGCACGACGTCGACGCAGTCGGGCTCCACCGTCAACCGATAGCCGTCCGTCTGCCCCTCGACCGAACCGTCCGGCAGCACCTTCCGCAGCCGGGAAACCAAGCGCTGCAGGGCGTTCGCGGAGTCGGAGGGCGGGTGCTCACCCCAGATCCAATCGACGAGCGACGCCTTCGGGACCACGTGACCCGGCTGCAGCGCGAGGGCGATCAACAGTCCGCGCAGCCGCGCGCCCGGCACGTCGACCAAGCTGCCGTCGCCTGCGTGAACCTCGAATGGACCCAGCATTCCGATCTGCACTCGCTGATACTGCCATGGGCCTTCGGCGGGCCTTCAACACTGCACAGTCTTTGCGAGTGGAAACTCTGATTGCTCCTCACGCGAGTGCCGAGCCGGCCCCACCGGCGATCAGCCGAGGTGACCGGCCAGGCCGGCTGAAGGGCGAACGTGACCGACTCGTCGGACGGCCCCCATTCCTTTCGCTGGCGTGCACGCACCGCGGGCGCCGGGTCGTGCGGCTCCGCGGCCCCGCGGCTCCGCAAGAGGGTGAGCTGCTCCGCTTCGCCGACGCTCCGCTCAGCGCCCGGCAGGGGTGGCCGGCGGCCTCGCGGTGTCTCGTCGGCGGGACAGGGCGGGTTGCCGTCGGACCGGCCCCCCGCCGGCCGGAAAGGGGAATGCGTGTTCGTTGTTGCGCTCCGCGCTCGCCTTTCACAATTACGGACTTCGCTGCTTCTGGGCAGGGGCGCCGGACGGCGTTGCGGCCTGCCTCGGGCACACCAGGGGCGATCACGACGGGGGATGTCCCCGGCGCTGCGGGGGCCTGTGGGAATGCTTGACGTGTGATGTCCCGGCGGAGAGCTTTCAGGCCCTTGGGACGTTGACACCCTCTTGCGCGGCGGACAGAGTATGGGACTGTCGGCGGACAGAAAACAGGACTGCTGGGAAACGGCGAGAAGGCACGGGGCGTGCTCCCACGACTGTCCCGGCGTGACCCGGACCGGCGGATCGTCATGGGGTGTGAGCCTCGATCTCTGTGCACGCAGACGAGCCACTGGAATCGTTTTCCACCGGTAGCAGAGCCGTTCGCAGGAACGCCCTGTCGGCCGACAGTGACTGCGCATCAGTTTTGGTGTCGCGTCGACACCCTGCTTCGCATCACCTCTACGTTTCCAGAGCTGTATTCCAGGAGCCGGCGTCGGGAGAGAGTGGCGGATCCACGTACTCGTTCCGCACGGCAAGCAGTATCTGGCACCCCTGAGAAGGAGCTGACGCATGAACAAACTCGGCGATAGCGTTCTGGAGAAGGCTGCGGCGGAATACGCCGAACAGGGCTTCTCCATCATCCGCAATGTCGTGCCACCAGAGATCCTGAGTGAGGCACGCGCTCACGTCGACTGGCTCACCAACAAGTATCCGGATCTGCGTCCTGAGCACTTCCACCACCCCCTTATCCGCAATGACGCGTTCTGGGCACGTCTGGTCTCGGACCCCCGCCTGGTGGACATCGCGGAGTTCTTCCTCGGCCCGGATGTGGCCTGCTTCACCGCCCACTACATATGCAAGCCCCCGTACGACGGACAACCCGTGCTGTGGCACCAGGACGGCGCGTACTGGTCGCTGAGTCCGATGGAGGCGCTGACGGTGTGGCTGGCCGTCGACGAGAGCACCACGGAGAACGGCTGCCTGCGGATGATTCCGGGCAGTCACACCCTGCCGCTGCACAAGCCGTCGATCCGCACGGACGAGCCGAACATGCTGTTCTCCGCCTCGGACGAGACGCTCGTGCGGGAGTGGGCGGAGAAGCGCGGCATTGTGGAGATCGAACTCCAGCCGGGCGATGTTTCGATCCACCATCCCCATCTGCTGCACTGCTCGGAGGCGAACACGTCCCCCAAGCGACGGTGCGGTCTCGACATCGGCTACATCTCGACGACCACGCGGATCCACAGTGAAGGGGTCTACCTCGACCCGCTGCTCGTACGGGGATCCGACGGCGATGGCCTGAACAGCTACCGCCCGTTCCCCGCCCACCAGGTGGGTGAGACGATCCCCTTCGCCGGCCAGGACGAGTGGAACGACAAGGTGGCCGCACTCAACGAGGCGCTGCCGGCGCGTTCGCGGGAGCTCTCCGAGGAGAGCCCGATCGAGACGACTCGGCACATGATCGACCGTCTGCGCGACGGCACGGTGAAGAGCTGACCGCTGCCGCACCGGTCGATGGCACGCCGCTCCTGTGCGGCGGGCCATCGACCGGCGGACATCATGCCGGATTCGGTCCCGTTATTTCGGGTCGCGGTTGAACAGCGACTTGGACCAGAGGTAGCCGAGCACGGTCAGTGCCACGCACCAGGCCACGGCCAGCCACCCGTTGTGGCCGATCTCGGTGCCCAGCAGGAGGCCGCGGAGGGTCTCGATGGCGGGCGTGAAGGGCTGGTACTCGGCGATCGGCTGGAACCAGCCCGGCATCGCGTCGACCGGGACGAAGGCGCTGGAGATGAGCGGCAGGACCATCAGCGGCATGGCGTTGTTGCTGGCTGCCTCGACGTTCGGGCTGGACAGGCCCATCCCGACCGCGATCCAGGTGAGCGCCAGGGAGACGAGTGTCAGCAGCCCGAGCGCCAGGACCCAATCCACGGCGGTGGCGTCGATGGATCGGAATCCGATGGCCACGGCCACAGCTGCGACGAGGAGCACGCTCAGCACGCACTGCAGCACGCTGCCGATGACGTGCCCGATGAGCACCGATCCGCGGTGGATCGCCATGGTGCGGAAGCGGGCGATGATGCCTTCGGTCATGTCTGTGGAGACGGACACCGCGCTGCCGATGGTGGTGCCGCCGATGGTGAGCATCAGGATGCCGGGGAGGATGTAGGCGAGGTATGCGGACCGGTCCGCGCCACCTTCACCGATGCCCGCGCTCATGGTGTCGCCGAAGATGTAGACGAACAGCAACAGCAACATGATCGGGGTGAGCAGCAGGTTCAGGGTGAGCGACGGATAGCGCCGCGCGTGCAGGAGGTTGCGGCGCAGCATCGTGGAGGCGTCGCGCGCGGCGAGGGAGAGGGAGCTCATCGGTCGGTCTCCTTGGGCTGGTGGGGGACGTGCCGGCTGCCGCCGCCGGTCAGGGCGAAGAACACGTCATCGAGGTCGGGTGTGTGCACGGTCAGTTCGTCCGCCTCGACGCCGGCCGAGTCCAGCCAATCGAGGAGCGAGCGCAGCTCGCGCTGGGTGCCGTCGCTGGGGATCTGCAGTGTCAGTGCCTCGTCGTCGCGGGTTACCTCGCGCAGCGCGAGGGCCGCGCTCTGGTAGGCGGCCGGGTCGGTGAAGCGGAGCCGGACGTGCCCGCCGGGGATCATCCGCTTCAGTTCCTCGGCGGTGCCCTGGGCGGCGATCTTGCCGTCGTGGAGCACGGCGATACGGTCGGCGAGCTCGTCCGCCTCCTCCAGGTACTGGGTGGTGAGGAAGACGGTGACGCCACCCATGACCAGCTCGCGGATGATCTGCCACATGTTGTGCCGGGAGCGTGGGTCGAGGCCGGTGGTCGGCTCGTCGAGGAAGATGATCCTCGGGTTGCCGACCAGCGTCATGGCGAGGTCGAGGCGGCGCTTCATGCCACCGGAGTAGGTGGAGGCGGCTTTCTTCGCGGCGTCCGTGAGGTCGAAGCGCTCCAGCAGTTCGGTGGCGACGCGGCGGCCTTCCTCCTTGGACAGGTGGTGCAGGTCCGCCATGAGGAGCATGTTCTCCTCGCCCGTGATCAGGTTGTCGACGGCGGAGAACTGCCCGGTGACGCCGATCGCGGCACGCACGGCCTGCGGGTCGGTGGCGAGATCGTGGCTTGCGATCCGGGCCTGCCCGCTGTCGGCGTGGATGAGGGTGGAGAGGATCTTCACGACGGTGGTCTTACCGGAGCCGTTGGGTCCGAGCAGGGCGAACACGGACCCGGCCGGGATGGTGAAGTCGATGCCGTCGAGGACGGTCTGCTCGCCGTAGGACTTGCAGAGACCTACGGCGGAGACGGCGGCCGGTGACGCGTGGCCGTCTCCGTGGGGGGATGTGGGCATGACAGAAGAAGGCATAGGGCCCTCCCGTTCGAAGGCTGAAGTGGCTGGGGGAGTTGAGCGAGCGAGGTGAGGCGGGGTCTTCCGGGGTCAGGCCTTGGCCCGGCGGATGTCGATGTTGCCCCAGTTGGTCCGCGCGCGGACCCTGACGGAGTCCTCGGCCTGCTCCGGGGCTTCGGACTCGGCCAGCGTGTTGCGTACCTGCCCGCGGTTGGAGCGGACGTCGAGCCAGGCGGCGGTGCCTTCGCGGACACCGACTTCGATGGAGCCGTTTGACGTCTCCAACTGCACGTTGCCGGATACGACTTCGGCGACGCGAAGATGGCCGTTGGTGGTGGTGCCGGTGACCGACGCCTCGGCGCGCGCGATGTCGATACCACCGTTGGCGCCGCTCACCCGCAGCTCGCCGGTCACGGCGCCGACGGTCGTGGTGCCGTGCGAGTTCTTCAGGACGGCGGGGCCGTCGACGAGGCCGACGCGCACGTTGCCGGTACTGCTGGTGATCTCGGCCATGCCCTCGACCCGGTCAACGCTGCTCAAGCCGTGCGACGCCGTCAGCTGCAGCGGGCCGGTGGTGTCGAGGCGGACATCGCCGGATGACGTCTTGACGCGGACTTCGCCGAGCCGGCCCTCGCCGAGCACCTGGGCCCCGTCGCCGGTCACATCGATGCGCGAGCCCGCGGGCAGTTCGACCGTTACGTCGACGGAGCCCCCGCGCCCGAGCAGATTGGCCTTGGGTGTGGTGACGGTCAGGACGCCGCTCGCGTAGGTGACCTCGGTCTGGTCGGCTGTCCGTACGTCCAGGTCCTTCTTCGGGTCGCGGGGCCGCACCTCGACTGCGGTGTCGAGGCGGTCGTCCGCGGTGAACCGGATGGAACCGTCGTACACGTAAGCGGTGACCGAGATCGGTTCGGTGGTGTCGAAAGTAGGCATGGCTGTCCCGTCCTCTTGGGTCTTCAGGACGTCCCGCTGCTGGGACGTGGTGTGGGTGGGGTGGTGCGGCCGGGGGCGCGGTCAGCGCACCCAGCCCGAAAAGCTCTGTCCCATGGTCCGGGTCTTCTCCGTCGTGCGCGGCCGGGTACTGCTGTCGACCGAGGCGGACACGGTGCGCACCAGCCATGCGTTGACCGACAGGCCTTCACGGGCCGCGGCCTCCTCGGCGCGGGCCTTGAGGTGGGCCGGCAGCCGCAGGTTGACGCGGGCGGTGCCGCCCTCTTCACCGTCGGCCGGGCTGAGGGGCCTGACCGGTGCGACAGGTTCGGTCGGCTCGGTGGTGGCACCGCTGGTGGGAGGCGGCGTCACCACGAAGTCCGGGTCGAGTCCGCGCAGCCGTACGTCCACCGAGCCGGGGGCGAGCTCGCGGGTGACCTCGTCCATCGCGGCGGAGAGCACGTTGAGCATGGTCATCCGGGTCGCCGACTCGAGGGGAGCGGTGAGCCTCGCGGCCAGCTCACGGGCTTCGTCGCCGCCGGCTGCGGCGGCCACCGCGAGTTCGCGGTGGAGGGCGTCGACATACGGCGTCAGGTCCATAAAGCCATTATGGCACCAGTGTGGCGCCATGCGCAATGGCGCATGGCGCTGTGCGTGTCGCGAAGAAAAGCGACGGCTCTGACCTGGGAGAACCGCGACGGAGTGGCCTGAGTGAGGGTGGCGCGGGCGGGTCGGCACGCTGATGGCAAGGGAGGGCTTGGCGCCGGGTGGCACCGGTTGGCGCGACCCGGCGCCATGTCAGGGCGCGGCGGCGCATGGTGCTCAGCGCCTGGTTCGCGAGACGGGAGAGCGCGCCGGACGGGGTGCGGCCTTCCCGCCGGGCGCGCATCCTGGGCGGCCCGCGCATCGCCGAGGCGGGTGTTCCACCGAGGCTGCACGTGGCAGCGGGGCGGAGCCCCGCGAACCTGAAGCCCTGCGCGTCCAGGACCCCGGAGTGAAAGAGGCGGCGGTGTTCGGGGCGGAGCGGGCCGCCGGCGCGACGGAGCCGCACGCGGCGCTGACGGGAACCGTCGTCCGGCCACGAGCCGCGACGAGGGCTGCCGGCCGAACTCGCCGCCCTACCGGGTGCCGATGCGCCGGTGCGTGAGGGGTGGGCCCCCGCACCCGGCCGTGACCCTCACCAGTGGAATGCCTCCCCGTCGCTCCGCTTCTCGATGCAGTACGTGCGGAAGGCCTGGGCCTTCGCGACCATCTCGGCATTCCCGGTACGCCGCACGGCCTCTATGTACCAGTCGAACGCCGCAGTGGCATGCGCGCGCCGCTCGAAGTGCAGCTCAGCGAAGCGACGGAATTCCGGCCGCATGGTCGCTGGGGTCAAGTTCCTGCCGGACTCGATGAGTTCTTCGATTTCCGCGTCGGTCGGCTCGGGCCGTTCCATGATGCGGATCGGCTCGGCCGCGGGAATGTCGTCGCGGATGGCAATGGGCTCCTCGGCGCCCGCGAAATCCAGACAAAGGGAGAGCCGGGCCGTCCCGGAGGTACTGCGTGCAGAATGGGGGTCAGTCGTGTGAATCTTCCACACCTCACCGCGCCGGATGTGATAGACGGTGTCGTTCTCGGAATGGAGGGATTCTTCACTGGTACGCAGCGGAATCTGCAACCTGGTCCCCGGCTCGGCCCATTCGAGAAAGTCCACGTGCGGGGAGATGATTCCGTCACGGAGGCTGAAGATGCGCACCCACTGCAGCCGGTCCAGAGGGAAATGACTGGTGACGAGGGACATGATGCCCTGCAGTTGCTTGCCCAGTCCGGTGAGGGCCAGACTCCCGACGTGGGGGCGGAAGGCGGTGTCGGAATCGGCGCCGCTGCCGTTGGCCAGCACATGGGACGACCACGACCCGAAGGTGAAGGTGTCATATTCGCCGCCGTACTCGTGGCGGTCCACGATGGACAACTCGGAGTCCAGGTCGTACGAGTCGATGGGCAGCACCGCAAGCCGCTGTGACTTAAGCAAGGAAACCACCTTCAATGCATGTTTGTTTGGCGTACCCGGAAGCCGCTGGGCGATTCTCCCGGTGGTCAACCTAACTTTTCGGTGATGTGATGGCAATGGCGTGGTTGTGCACGGGGCCGTGTGCACACATTGCGGATTATGGCCAGGGCGTGCAGCCGTCCGCATTGAGCATCGCCGATCCTCGGGTGAGGACGGGGGATACCGGTGGTGGCGTGCACCGGTCCGGTGATCCGGATCGGGCCGGCCCGCTCCCCGGCCGCGGTCATGATGTGTGAGCGGGGGCGGCCGGGGGACTCAGCCCTGGCACGGCACAGCCGACCGCAGCCGCGGTACCCGATCGCCGAAGGATCGGCGGCCGCTGCTGTCCTGTCGGCGGGACAGCGGATGCCGGCAGCGGTTTGCGCTGTCATCTCTTGCGCGCGGTTTCCCCGGCTACTTACCTTGGCCTCATCATGGCCTCCTGGGGGCGCCCCGTTGAATACGCCGCCAATGCCGGGAGACGTCAACCGGAGGTGCCAGGAGAAGGAGCCTGGCCACCTTCCGTAATCCGTGGCCGAGCCCTAGCTTCGTCTCGTACCTGCACGGCGCCGGCCGGTGAACGCCGAGAACACCGGTTGTCCCCTCGGGCAGGCAGGATTTCCCTCATCACCTGGAGTGGTCGGTCTCCCGCCTCGGGTCCGGGTGGGACGCGGCCACAGATCACGAGACACTCGTCCGGTTTTCACATGGCTGGGCCGGCAATGGCGTGTGCGCATTCCCGTTCGGCGGAGAAAGGAAAGGCTGGCAATGGAATCGAGGCCGCGGGGCCACCAGCGAGGTGGGCAGGACGAGGCGCAGGAACCACAAGCGGCGCCCCCGGGCGCGCCGGCGTCGCTCGTGCAGGAAATCTCGGCACTGTGGGGGGAGTACCTCACCGGCTGCAAAGTCGGGGCGGACGACGACTTCTTCGCGCTCGGTGGGAATTCGCTGATCGGCATCAAGATCATCGACAGGGTGACCCAGGACTACGGCGTCGCACTGTCCGTGCGCGACTTCTACCTGGCGCAGACGCCGGCCCGGGTCGCCGAGCTGATCGAGCAGGGGAGGACGCGGCGGTGAGGTTGACGCCGGGTGCTGGGGCCGGCATCGACCTCGACTGCGTCGACCTGTTCGACCTGGATCTCTACACCTCGGGTGATCCGCACCCGATCTGGGACGTGATGCGGGCGAAGGTCCCCTTGCACCACCAGACCCTGCCGGACGGCCGGGAATTCTGGTCGGTGACCCGCTACGACGACGTCTGCCGTGTGCTCGGCGACCACCAGGAGTTCACCTCGGAACGCGGCACGGTGGTCACGCACCTGGGCCAGGACGACGTCGCGGCCGGCAAGCTGCTGACGTCCACCGACCCGCCACGGCACACCGAGGTCCGCAGGCCGCTCGGTGCCAAGCTCACCGCACGGGCGGTGAAGTCCTGGGAGGACCGCATCCGGCGGTCGATCGTGCGCTTCCTCCAACCGGCGCTCGACGGCGGCACCTTCGACCTGGCCGAGCGGGCACTGCTCCTCCCCGCGATCGTCACGGGCCCGCTCCTGGGGATCCCGGAGCGGGACTGGGAAGAACTGGTGCAGCTGACCGCGATGGTGACGGCCCCCTCGGATCCGCACTTTCAGCAGGGCAGCGAAGCAGCGACCCTGGCCATCTCCCACCACGAGCTGGTCACCTACGTCACCGAGTGGGTCAAGCGGCGACGGAGGACCGGAGGCGAGGACGACAGCCTGCTCGACCACCTCATGAGCGTCCGCGCGGGAGGTGCGCCGCTGACCGACGAGGAAATCGCCCTCGACGGCTACAGCATCCTCCTGGGCGCCAACGTGACGACGCCGCACACCGTTTCGGGCACGGTGCACGCGCTCATCGAGCGGCCCGAGCAGTTCGCGAAGGCGCAGGCCGACCCTTCGCTGATCCCGAACCTGGTCGAGGAAGGACTGCGCTGGACATCGGCCGCGTGCAACTTCATGCGGTACGCGGTGAACGACACCCGGATCGGTGGGGGCACCGTCCCGGCCCGTGGCGCGGTCGTCGCGTGGATCGGGTCGGCCAACCGGGACGAGTCCCTGTTCACCGATCCGCACGAGTTCGACATCACGAGGAGCAACGCGAAGCGCCAGGTGGCGTTCGGGTTCGGGCCGCACTTCTGCATCGGGGCACCGCTGGCGCGGCTGACCCTGCGCATCTTCTTCGAGGAACTGCTCCAGCGGTTCGGGTCGATCGAACTCGACGGCGAACCCCAGCATCTGCGGTCGTACTTCATCGCCGGGATGACCCACCTCCCCATCGTCGCCCAGAAACGAAAGACGCCATGACATCCGGCTCCAGCACCGCCACGTCACCGTGGTTCGTCCGGCCGCAGTCCACCGGTCACCCCGCCCGGCTCTTCTGCTTCCCCTTCTCCGGGTCCGGGGCCTCGGCCTTCAGCGCCTGGCCGGCCGCTGTCGACGACGTCGAGGTCTGCCCGGTGCAGTTCCCCGGACGTGAGAACCGGATGGCCCACCCCCACTACGGCACCTACGAGGACCTCGCCGTCGGCCTGGTCGAACCGCTCGCGCCACTACTGGACCGGCCGTTCGCGTTCTTCGGGCACTGTGCGGGTGCGCTGCCCGCGTACGAGACCGTGGTACGGCTCGCCGAACGGGGCCTGCCCCGTCCGGACTGCTTCTTCGTGTCGGGCCAGCCGGCACCGCACGACGCCTCGAGCGATCCGATGCTCACCATGACCGAGCCCGAGCTGCGCGCCGAGTTGGAGTCCTTCCTCCGCGGCCGGGGGCTCGAGCCACGGCCGGACATGATCGATATGGGGATGGCCGTGCTGCTCCGTGATCACGCCGCCGCGCGTGCGTACCGGCGGGTGGAGCCGGTCCCGGTGCCGTGCCCCATCGTCGTACTGCACTGGCGGGACGACCCCGAGGTGAGCCTCGACCAGCTCCAGGGGTGGCGTCAGTACTCGGACTCGGTCGACGTCCGGGTGGTCGACGGCGGCCACTACGACTTCATGAACGCGCCGGACGAGCTGCGGAAGTTGTTGACCTCTTGGCGGTGAAAGCGGTGCAGCCCGTGAGAGCCGGACGCCCAGGAAACCGGAAGGGACACGTATGAGTGGCGCAGCCACCGATATTGCCGTCATCGGGATGTCGTGCCGCTTCCCCGGCGTGCACAACCCGGCTGAGTTCTGGCGCTTGCTGCGGGACGGGAAGTCGACCGTCGGGCGGTTTCCCGAGCAGCGGGCGGGCGGATCGAACCCCTCGTCCCACCCGGACGCCGCCACTCTGCACTCGGGTTCGTTCTTCGACTCCGTCGACGGCTACGACGCGGAGTTCTTCGGCACGGGTGCAGCGGAGGCGGCCGCCATGGACCCCGTGCAGCGCCTGGGACTGGAGCTTGCCTGGGAGGCCGTCGAAGACGCCCGTCTTCCGGCGACCGCGCTCGCGGGCCGCGACATCGATGTGGTGGTCGGCACTGCGCCCTCGGGGTACGAACAGCTGCGCAAGCTGTCCGGCAGCGACCAGGACGACCACTACGCCGCGCTCGGGTCGAGCGGTGCACTCATCGCGAACCGGATCTCGAGCCTGTTCGACGTCCGTGGCTGGAGTTTCTGTGCCGACTCGGGCCAGTCCTCCTCACTCGTGGCGCTGGCGCTGACATGCGAACGGATACGGAGTGGCGCGGTCGACATGGCACTCGCGGGCGGCGTGCACCTGATCGTCGATCCGGAAGGGGGACTCGGCCTGGCGAATCTGGGCGTCCTGTCGCCGGACGGCCGCTGCTTCGCCTTCGACGAACGCGCCAGCGGTTTCGCCCGGGGAGAGGGTGGGGCGTTCGTCCTGCTCAAACGGCTCGACCTCGCTGTCGCCGACGGTGATCACATCTACGCGGTGGTGCGCGGCTGGGGCGTCGGCAACAGCGGCGCGTCCACCCGGATGCCGGATCCCAGCCCCGGCGCGCAGGCGGCAGTCGTGCTCTCCGCTCTGGAACGCGCGGCTGTTCCGTTCGAGGGTGTCGACTACGTCGAGGCCCACGGCACCGGCACGCGTCTCGGTGACCCGGCTGAGATGTCCGGTCTGCGTGAGGTGTTCCGGGAAACCGGCCGGAGCCGCCCCCTGGTGATCGGCTCGGTGAAGACGAACGTCGGGCACCTGGAGCCGGCAGCGGGAATCGTCGGGTTCGTGAAGGCGGTGCTCTGTGTGGACCGCGCGCACCTGGTTCCGAGTCTGAACTTCCGGTCCCCGAACCCTGCGGTCCCCGATTTCCACGAGGACTTCGAGGTACTCCGGGCCGCGCGGCCCTGGCCGAGCGCACCCGGGCGGCCGCGGCGGGCCGGGGTGTCGGCGTTCGGCATGGGCGGCACCCATGCGCACGTCATTCTCGAACAGGGTCCCGGGAAGCGGACGGAGCCCCGGGCCGGAGAGGGGGACGTGACCCCCACGGGCGTGTCCGGGGTGCTGCCGTGGGTGCTGTCGGCGCGGTCGGAACCGGCGCTGCGCGAGCAGGCGGCGCGGCTGCGGGAGCTCGTGGCCGCGGACCCGTCCCTGCCGGCGGCCGACGCGGGGTACTCGCTGGTGTCGACGCGGTCGCTGTTCGAGTACCGGGCGGTGGTGCTGAGCGGTGACCGTGAGGAGTCACTGGCCGGTCTCGACCTGGTGGCGGCGGGCGGTGCTTCGGAGCGGGTGCTTCGAGGGGTGGCCACCGGGCCGGTGGGGCCGGTCGTCTTCGTGTTCCCCGGCCAGGGGTCCCAGTGGCCGGGCATGGGCAGGCAGTTGTACCAGGAGTCGGAGGTCTTCGCGCGCAGCATCGATGAGTGCGCGCGGGCTCTGGCGCCGTGGGTGGACTGGTCCCCGGTGGACGTGGTGACCGGTGCGGACTCGGCCGCCTCACTTGACCGGGTGGACGTGGTCCAGCCGGTGCTGTTCGCGATGATGGTGTCGCTGGCACGGGTGTGGCGGTCACTGGGAGTGGTCCCCGACGCGGTGGTGGGGCACTCGCAGGGTGAGATCGCCGCGGCGTGCGTGTCCGGCGCGCTCTCACTCGAGGACGCGGCGCGGGTCGTCGCCGTGCGCAGCCGGGCACTGACCGAGCTCGCCGGCTCGGGTGGGATGAGTGCGGTGGCTGCGTCCCCCGCATGGGTTCGGGACCGGCTGCGGCGGTGGTCCGGTCGGCTCTCCACGGCAGCGGTCAACGGGCCTGCGTCGGTGGTGGTCTCCGGGGACGACGAAGCGCTCGACCGGTTCGCCGCGATGGCGGCCGACGAAGGTGTCCGGGTGCGCCGGGTCAAAGTGGACTACGCGTCGCACTCCCACCAAGTCGAACGCATCCGGGACCGCCTGCTCGCGGCCACCGCTGGTCTCTCGCTGAAGGCATCGGCGGTGGAGTTCCACTCCACGGTCACCGGGGGACCGCTCGACACCCACGGGCTCGACGGCGCGTACTGGTACGACAACCTGCGTTCCACGGTGCGGTTCGGCGAGGTGGTCGAGCACCTGATGCGCGACCGCGGTGGGGTGTTCCTGGAAGTCGGTCCGCATCCGGTGCTCGAGGTGGCGATGGAGGAGACCGCCGACGCGCTGGAGGCCTCGCCGGTGGTGGCGGGCACCCTGCACAAGGACGACGGGAGCACGAGCAGAATTCTGGCGTCGCTGGCCGAACTGCACGTGCGCGGTGTGCCGGTGAACTGGGAGGCGGTGTTCGCCGCCGACCGGCCGCGCCGGATCGGCCTGCCGGCCTACCCGTTCCAGCGGCAGCGGTACTGGCTGACGGCGCCCGGCGACACCGGCACCGCGAACTCGGGCTCAGCCGCGCATGCGACCGGTCCGGGCCCGCACCCGCCTGCCGCCGTCGGCATGGAGGCGGCGGCACCGGACTCGGAGTCATCGGTGCTCAGCCTTGTGTGCGCCGAAGCGGCAGCCCTGCTGAGCGCGAAGGACGCCGGTCTGACGGGCGCCGATCTTGCGGCTAGGTCGACCGAGACCTTCAAGGACCTGGGCTTCGACTCCTCGATGGCCGTGCGGCTCCGCAACCGGCTCACCGCGGCGGTGGGTGTGCGGCTGTCGGCCACCGTCGCGTTCACCTATCCCACTCCGCGGACGCTCGGTCGCCACCTCTTCTCCCTCCTTGAGCCGGAGGCGCCCGAACCCGGCCCAGCGATGGAGGAGACGAGGCCCGCAAGCCGCAGTGACGAGGATCTGTACGCATTGATCGACCGCGGATACGTGTAGCAACCCCGTTCTTCTTAGCAACCGTTGAGGGAGGCCCTGGTGGAGGATGTCGACAAGCTCCGGTCCTACTTGCGTCGCGCCGTCGGCGATGCGCAGGAACTGCGTGAGCGGGTGCGTGAGCTGGAGGAGTCCGCTCGTGAGCCCATCGCGGTCGTGGGCGCGGGGTGCCGCTTCCCGGGCGGGGTGACGTCCCCCGAAGCGCTGTGGGGCGTGGTGTCCGGTGGTGTGGACGCGATGGGGGATTTCCCGCAGGACCGGGGGTGGGACGTTGAAGGGCTGTACGACCCCGATCCGGAGGCGCGAGGGAAGACGTACACGCGGTCCGGTGGATTCCTGCCTGATCTCGCCGAATTCGACGCGCCGTTCTTCGGCATCAGCCCGCGAGAGGCGCTGGCGATGGACCCGCAGCAGCGGTTGCTGCTGGAGACGTCGTGGGAAGCGCTGGAACGTGCGGGGATCGATCCCGCCGCATTGCGGGGTTCGGCGACCGGGGTGTTCACGGGGATCTACGGGGTCGACTACGGCCCCCGGATGGGCGGCGGGGCAGCCGCCCAGGTGGAGGGTTTCGGCCTCACGGGGACGTACACGAGCGTGGCCTCGGGCCGGGTGGCGTACGTGCTGGGTCTGGAGGGCCCGGCGGTGTCGACGGACACGGCCTGCTCGTCGTCCTTGGTCGCGGTTCACCAGGCCGTGCGGTCCCTGCGTTCCGGGGAGTGCGGGTTGGCGTTGGCCGGCGGGGCGTCGGTGCTGCCGAGTCCGGGGCTGTTCGTGGAGGTGTCCCGGCAGCGGGGTCTTTCCGCCGACGGGCGGTGCAAGTCGTTCGCGGAGGCGGCCGACGGAACCGGCTGGGGCGAGGGCGCGGGCGTGCTGGTGCTTGAGCGGCTGTCGGACGCGCGGCGCAACGGGCGCCGGATCCTTGCGGTGATCCGGGGTTCGGCGATCAACCAGGACGGGGCGTCCAACGGTCTGACGGCGCCGAGCGAACTTGCGCAGCAGCGTGTCATCCGGGCGGCCCTGGCCGATGCCGGGCTGGCGCTCGGCGAGGTGGACGCGGTGGAGGCGCACGGGACCGGCACGAAACTGGGTGACCCCATCGAGGCGGAGGCGCTGCTGGCCACCTACGGGCAGGACCGGGCCCCCGGCCGGCCGTTGTGGCTGGGCTCGCTGAAGTCGAACATCGGTCACACGCAGGCCGCCGCGGGCGTCGGCGGGGTGATCAAGATGATCATGGCGATGCGCCACGGCGTGCTGCCCAGGACGTTGCACGTGGACCGCCCGAGCCCGCACGTCGACTGGTCGGCCGGAACGGTGGCGCTGCTGACCGAGGCCCGGGAGTGGCCCAGCGCACCGCGACGGCCCCGGCGCGCGGGCGTGTCGTCCTTCGGGGTCAGCGGCACCAACGCGCACCTCATCATCGAGGAAGCCCCCGGGGCCGCCGAGCAGGCAACCGGGGCGGAGGAGGCCGCTACGGGTCCGGCCGCGGACCCCGCCGCCGGCCGGACGTCCACCGGTGGCCCCGGAGCGGTGCCGTGGGTGCTGTCGGGACGGTCCGACGAGGCGTTGAGGGAGCAAGTGCTGCGGCTGAGGGACAGGGTCGACGCGGACGCGGACCTGCCGCTCGCGGGGGTGGGGTACTCGCTGGTGGCCACCCGATCGCTGTTCGAGCACCGCCAGGTGGTGATCGGCGCGGACCGGGAGCAGCTGCTCGCCGGTCTGACCGCCGTGGTCGAGGGGGCCAGGCCTCCCGCCGGTGTGGTCTCCGGCGTCGCGAAACCGGTGGGCCGGACGGTGTTCGTGTTCCCGGGCCAGGGCTGCCAGTGGGTCGGCATGGGACGCGAGCTGTGGGAGTCGAGCCCTGTCTTCGCCGAGCAGCTGCTCGCGTGCGCGGAAGCGCTGGAGCCATGGGTGTCCTGGTCGTTGATCGACACCGTGTGCGGGGGGCCGGAGGCGGCGGACCTGGACCGCATCGACGTCGTCCAGCCGGTGCTGTTCTCGGTGATGGTGTCGCTGGCGCGGGTGTGGCGTTCCCTGGGGGTGACTCCGGACGCGGTGCTCGGCCATTCCCAGGGCGAGATCGCCGCGGCCTGCGCCGCGGGCGCCCTGACCCTGCCGGACGCGGTCAAAATCGTGGTCGCCCGGTCCCGACTCCTTGCCACGGCGACGCAGGACGGCGGCATGGCCGGGATTGTGGCAACCGTGGACCGGGTGCGGGAGCTGCTGGGGCCGTGGGAGTCCCGGGTCGCGATCGCCGCGGTCAACGGACCGTACTCGACGACGGTCTCGGGTGAGACAGAAGCGGTCAGGGAACTGGTCGCACACTGCGATTCCCAGGGAGTCCGCGCCCGGTGGATCCCGGCGAGCGTCCCCGGGCACTCGCCGCTGATGGACCGGTTCAAGGACCGGCTTCTGGACGAACTGGGCCGGATCACCCCCGTGACCGCACCGGTGGCGTTCTACTCGACGGTGACTGGTGGACTGATCGACACCGCGGAGCTGGACGCGGCCTACTGGTTCCGGAACATGCGGGAACCCGTCCAGTTCGAGGCCACCATGAAGCACCTCTTCGAACGGGGACACGGCGCGTTCGTCGAGGTCAGCCCGCACCCACTGCTCACGGTCAACATTCAGGAGATGCTCGACACCCCCGGCGCCGACGGGGTGGTGGTGGGTTCGCTGCGCCGCGGCAACGGCGGCCTCGCGCGGTTGTACCGGTCGGCGGCCGAGGCCTTCGTGGCGGGGGTCCCGGTGTCGTGGGAAGCGGCGTACCCGGGCGAGGAAGGCCGGTGGGTCGATCTGCCCACGTACGCCTTCCAGCGGCAGCGCTACTGGCTGGACACACCCCGCGAGGCCACCACGGAGAGCACGTCGGACCATCCGCTGCTCGATGCCGTGATCGACCTGCCCGATGACGGGGAGAGCGGTGGGGTGGTGGGCAGCGGGCGCTTGTCGCTGCGGCGCCACCCGTGGCTCGCCGACCATGTGGTGCACGGCGCCGTCGTGGTGCCCGGAGCGGTCCTGGTGGAGATGGCGGTGTGGGCGGCGGGCAAGGCGCGCTGTGACGTCGTCGACGAACTCACCCTGGAAGCGCCGCTGGTGCTGTCCCGAACAGCCGATCGCGAGATCCGGGTCGTGGTCGACGGCAAACGCGTGATCAGCGTGCACTCCCGGGGCGAGGGCGACCCCGGGTGGACGCGGAACGCCGTCGGCGTCGTCGGCTCCGGCTCCGGAGGAACCCCTCGGGAGGAGGACCTCGCCGTGTGGCCCCCCACGGGTGCGGTCGCCGTGCCCGTCGAAGGCGAGTACGCCGGATTGTCCGCCCTCGGGTTCGACCACGGGCCCCTGCTCCGCGGCCTGAAGGAGGTATGGCGCCGCGACGGCGCGCTTTTCGCGGAGGTGGAGCTGCCCGCGCACGGCAGCGTGGATCCGGGCAGGTTCCGGGTCCACCCGGCTTTGCTGCACGCCGCGCTTCTCCCGGTCGGCCTGCGGCAGGGCGTCGACGATCCCCGGGCCGAAGGCCGGCTGCCGTACCGCTGGACGGGCGTCCGCCTGAGGTCCGCCGAGCCGACAGCGCTGCGCGTCCGTCTCGCGCCCGCGAGGGAGAACGCACTGTCCGTGACCATCGCGGATCAGGACGGAGTACCTGTCGGCGGCGTC
Organism: Streptomyces sp. ACA25; assembly: GCF_028200735.1. Taxonomy (GTDB): domain Bacteria; phylum Actinomycetota; class Actinomycetes; order Streptomycetales; family Streptomycetaceae; genus Streptomyces. The sequence continues at coordinate 356,280 of NZ_JAQKPV010000002.1, read as the reverse complement.
GAGTCGCTGACCCTGCGCTCTGTGGACGTCGAGGAGCTGACCGAGCTGAGCTTCGACCACCGGGACTCGCTGTTCCAGGTGGACTGGGTCCCCTTCCCGGTACCGGCCGGGGAAGCCCCGGGCCGGCACGCGGTGCTGGGTGCGTCCGCCACGATCACCGCGTCCTCGGCGCAGGGCGGGAAGGTCTTCGCCGACCTCGACGAACTCGCCGCCTCCGGTGGGGAGATACCCCCGGTCGTGATCGCCGCCTTCGACCGGGCGGACGCGGCTGCCGGTGACACCCCGGCCGTCGTCGAGCGGAACCTCCACCGGGTGCTGCGGTGGACCCAGGGCTGGCTTTCCGACGACCGGTTCTCCGACTCACGCCTGGTCATCGTGACGCGGAAGGCGCTCCACGACGACCAGGTCCCCGGCACCGGCACCGACCCCGCGGCCGCCGCGGTCTGGGGATTCGTGCGCAGCGCGCAGACCGAGAACCCGGGCCGGTTCATGCTCGTGGACACGGACGACCAGCCCGCTTCGTGGGCGGGCATCCCGGTGGTGGCCGCAAGCGGAGAACCCCAGCTCAAGATTCGGGCCGGCCTCGTGACCACCCCACAACTGGCTCACGCCTCCGGTGCGTCCGCCGGCGGCGGGTCCCTCGACGGGGCGGCGGACGGTTCCGCCCTCGGAAACGGGACGGTGCTGATCACCGGTGGTACCGGCGGCCTGGGGGCGATGCTGGCCCGGCACCTCGTGGCCCGGTACGGGGTGCGCCGGCTGGTGCTGACCAGTAGGCGGGGGCCGGCGGCGCCGGCGGCGGCAGGGCTGCGGGAGGAGTTGGCCGCGACGGGAGCGCAGGTCGAGGTCGTGGCGTGCGATGTGACGGACCGTGCGTCCCTCGCCGAGCTGATCGCCGCGGTACCGGACGAGCACCCGCTGACGGCGGTGATTCACTGCGCGGCCGCGCTGGACGACGGGATCGTGCCGGCGTTGACCGAGGACCGTGTGGACTCGGTGCTCGCGCCGAAGGCGCACGGCGCCTGGCACCTGCACGAGCTGACAAGGCATCTGGACCTGTCCGCGTTCGTGCTGTTCTCCTCGATCGCGAGCGTGCTCGGGACGGCGGGGCAGGCCAGCTACGCGGCGGCCAACGCGTTCCTCAACGGTCTCGCGGAAGCCCGCCGGGCCGAAGGGCTGCCTGCCGATTCCCTGTGCTGGGGTTACTGGGCGGAACGCAGCGAGCTGGGCGCCGACCTCAGTGAGGTGGACATCGTGCGCCTGCAACGGCAGGGCGTGCAGCCGATGGCGTCGCACGAAGGGCTCGCGCTGTTCGACGCGGCGATCTCGCGGCACGAGCCGGTGCTGGTGCCGGCGCGGCTGAACCTCCCGGCGCTGAAGGCGTCGCAGGCCGGCCGAACGGGTTCACCGCTCCTGCGCGGTCTGCTCGGGACGCCCCCCGTACCTGGCGCCCCGGAGACCAGGGAGTCCACCGACATCAAACTCGCGCAGCGGATCAGATCGCTGCCGCGGGCCGACGCGGAGGCGGTGCTGCTCGATGCGGTCCGGGAGCATACCGCGATGGTCCTCGGCCACGCCGATGCCGGGCGGGTCAGCCCCACGGTGGCGTTCAGCGATCTGGGGATCGATTCGCTCACGGCCCTGGAGCTCCGGAACAAGATGTCGGCGGTGACCGGCTTGAAGCTGTCCGCCACACTCGCGTTCGATTACCCGAACCCGAGCGCCTTGGCGCGATTCCTGATCGGAGGCATCGACCCCGGCGGCGGTGACGCGGAATCTCCGGCCGATCGGCTGACCAAGGAGATCGAAGGACTGGGCGCTCGGCTCGAGGACGCGTTCCTCGGTCTCGCGGACGGGGAAAAGGCCACCATTGCCACGCTGCTCGGCGAGTTGCAGGGGCGAGTCCGTTCGATGGTGGGCGAGGGATCACCGGTCGGCATCGTCGACCGGATCAGTTCGGCGTCAGCTGGAGAGCTTCTCTCCCTGCTGGACAAAGAGCTCGGCTAGGGGAGAGCGATGACAGACGACAACAACGCCGATGTCCTGGAGTACCTGAAGCGGACATCGATCGAGCTGATCGAAACGCGTCACCGCTTGGAGGAGCTGACGGAGGCCGCTGCCGAGCCCATCGCGGTCGTGGGCGTCGCCTGCCGCTACCCGGGCGGGGTGGCTTCCCCGGAGGCGCTGTGGGACCTGGTCAAGGCAGGCCGGGACGCGGTGTCGGGCTTCCCCGGGGACCGCAACTGGGACCTGGAGGGTCTGTATGACCCGGATCCGGACAGGCCCAACACCTGTTACACGCGCTCGGGCGGGTTCCTGCGTGACGCGGGTGACTTCGACGCCGAGTTCTTCGGGATGAACCCGCGCGAGGCGCTGGCTGCCGACCCGCAGCAGCGGTTGCTCCTCGAGTCCTCGTGGGAGTCCCTGGAACGAGCCGGTATTGATCCGCGGACCCTGCGCGGCAGCGAGACGGGGGTCTTCGCCGGTCTTGCGTACTTCGGTTACGGCAACCACTTCGCCACCCCCGAGAGTATCTCGGGCTACGGGCAGACCGGTTCCCTGCTGAGCGTGGCGTCCGGGCGTGTGGCGTACGTGCTGGGCCTGGAGGGCCCGGCGGTGTCGACCGAGACCGCGTGCTCCTCGTCGCTGGTGGCGGTGCACCAAGCGGTGCAGTCGCTGCGGCAGGGCGAGTGCGGGCTGGCGCTGGCCGGGGGTGTCACCGTCATGGCGACGACGCAGGTGCTCCGGGAGATGTCACGGCAGCGGGGCCTGGCGGCGGACGGCCGGTGCAAGGCGTTCGCCGACGCGGCCGACGGCGCCGGCTTCTCCGAGGGAGTCGGGGTCCTGGTGCTCGAGCGGCTGTCGGACGCGCGGCGCAACGGGCGTCGGATCTGGGCGTTGATCCGCGGCTCGGCGGTCAACCAGGACGGCGCGTCCAACGGGCTGACCGCGCCGAACGGGCCGGCACAGCAGCGCGTCATCCGGGCGGCGTTGGCGAATGCCCGGATACAGGCGGCCGATGTGGACGTGGTCGAGGCCCACGGGACCGGCACGAGGCTGGGCGATCCGATCGAGGCACAGGCGCTGCTGGCCACCTACGGGCAGGACCGGGACCCCCACCGGCCCCTGTGGCTCGGGTCGTTGAAGTCGAACATCGGCCACGCACAGGCGGCCGCAGGCGTCGGCGGGATCATCAAGATGATTATGGCGATACGCCACAGGACGATGCCCAAGACGCTGCACGTGGACCTCCCCTCGACGCATGTGGACTGGTCGGCCGGGGCGGTGGAACTGCTGACCGGTGCCATGCAGTGGCCGAGCGCCCCGGGACGGCCTCGGCGGGCGGGTGTGTCCGCTTTCGGGGCCAGCGGTACCAACGCACACCTGATTCTGGAGGAGGCGCCCCAGGAAGAGAAGGCGCCCGGTGGCACCCAGCACATGCCCGGTGGAGCTGCCGGGCTGGTGCCGTGGGTCGTCTCGGCACGGTCTGCGGGGGCGCTGCGGGCGCAGGCGGAGAAGCTGCGTGCTTTCGCCACCGCCGACGCGGGCGCGGATGTCGCCGACATCGGGTGGTCGCTGGTGTCGGGCCGGGCGCTGTTCGAGCACCGCGCGGTGGTGCTGGGCCGCAATCGGGAGGAGTTGCTGAGCGGTCTGGCGTCGGTGCGCGACGGTGCGGAGTCCGCCGGGGTGGTGTGCGGTGTCGCCGGGGACCTCGGAGGAACGGTCTTCATGTTCCCGGGACAGGGGTCGCAGTGGGTCGGAGTGGCCCGGCCGTTGTACGACGCCTTCCCCGCGTTCGCGCAGAGCCTCGACGAGGTCTGTGCACATCTCGACGCACATCTGCCGTACGCCCTGAAGCCCCTGCTCCTCGCCGACACGCCCGATGAAGCCCACGTCCGGCGGACCGACATCGCACAGCCCGCGCTGTTCGCCCTGCAGGTCAGTCAGTACCGGCTCCTGGAGCGTTACTGCGGGAAGCCGAACCACCTGATCGGTCACTCGGTCGGTGAGATAGCCGCCGCCCACGTGTCCGGCGCCATCGACCTGGAGGGTGCGGCCAGGCTCGTGGCCGCCCGCGGGCGGGTCATGCAGACGGTCACCGAGCGGGGGGCCATGCTGTCGGTGCGGGCCTCGGAAGCCGAGGTGAGCGCACTGCTCCGTCCGTGCGAGGGCATCGGCATCGCCGCCGTCAACGGCCCGGAATCGGTGGTGGTGTCGGGCGACCGCGACCGGATCCACGAACTGCGGGACCAGCTCGTCGCCGACAGAACACCGGCGAAGCTGCTCGACGTGGACCACGCCTTCCACTCGCCGCTCATGGACCGGATCCTGGACGACTTCGCGGGATCGATCGGCGAGCTCCCCGCGGGCCACATGTCGGTTCCCGTCGTCTCGACCAGATTGGGCCGTGAGGCCACGCTCGAAGAGCTGACGTCCGTCACCCACTGGGTTCGCCACGTCCGCGAGCCCGTTCGCTTCTTCGGGGCGGTGGAGTGCGCACGGACGGCCGGTGCGAGTGTCTTCCTCGAGGTGGGGCCGGGGTCGACCCTCACAAGCATCACCGGGGAGGCATTCGCCAGTGCGGGCGTGGACGACGCGTTGGTGTTGTCGGCGTCGCGGCGGAACCGCGGTGCGGTGGAGACGCTGGTCGGCGCGCTGGCCCGGTTCCATGTCCGGGGCGGGGCCGTGGACTGGGGTGCGCTCGTCGGGGAGCGTCGGCCCGTCGATCTCCCGACCTACGCGTTCCAGAAGCGCCGGTACTGGCTCGACTTCCTGGCCGAGATGGGTACGACGGACGTGGCCTCTGCCGGTCTCACAGCTCCGCGGCACCCGCTGCTCGGCGCCGCGGTGGACCACCCCGGCAACGACGAGGTGGTGTTCACCGGTCTGTGGTCCCTGCGGACCCACGCTTGTCTGGCCGACCACTCCGTGCACGGTGCGGCCGTCGTACCGGCGACGGCCTACCTGGACCTGGCGCTGTGGGTGGGCGACTTCGTCGGGTGTGCGGCGATCGGGGAACTCTCCCTGGAAGTTCCCCTGACCCTCCCTGGCACGGGCGACGTGCACGTGCGGATCGCCGTCGGTGCGCCGGACGAGACGGGACACCGCCCCCTGGACGTGTACTCGCGTCCCGGCGGGGACGACCGCACGGTCGGCGGCTGGACCCGTCACGCGACCGGGAATCTGGCACCGGGCACAGCGTCGACGGCCGGGCGGAGCGACGACGCGCGCTCACTCGCCGTGTGGCCACCCGCCGGGGCGGAGCAGCTCGGCATCGAAGCTCTGTACGACACCTTCGCGGACGCGGGTTTCGATTACGGTCCGGCGTTCCGAGGGCTGCGCGAAGTGTGGCAGCGCGGTGCTGACCTCTTCGCGACGGCCACGCTGCCGACCACCGCCGACGTGCCGGCCGGCGGAGAGTTCGCCCTGCATCCGGCGTTGATCGACTCCGTGCTGCACGCGGTGGTGGCCGGCGGTGTCATCGAGGTCAGCGGCGACCAGGGGTGGATGCCCTTTTCGTGGTCCGGGGTGGACCTCGTCGGGGAGTGCGGCTCGACCGTGCGGATCCGCGTCTCCCCGGTCGGCGACGGTGTCGTGTCCGTGACGATTGCCGATGAGCACGGTCGCGAGATCGCTCGCATCGGGGCGCTGACGTTCCGGCCGGTGAGCGCCGAGCAGCTGCGCTCGGTGCGCGGCGGGCACCAGCAGTCGCTGTTCGAACTGGAATGGCGACCGGTCCCGCAGAGCGAACGGACATCACACCGCGCGCCGTGGGCCGTACTCGGCGCGAAGGACGGTCTGGCCTCCCGGGTCTGCGGGGCAGCTGACGGGAAAGCCGTGCTCCATGAGTCCTTGGACGCTGTCCTTTCCGCAGAGGCGCCCCCGCACATCGTCCTCTGCCTGGACGACTTCACCGACACCGGCACCGATCTGCTCGCCACGGTCGCAAGCACGGACACCCAGGTGCTGGGTCTGGTCCAGCGCTTCCTCATGGAGGAGCCGCTCGCCGGATCCACCCTGGTGGTGCTCACCCGCCTGGCCCTCGACACCGGTGGAGGGGAGAGCGTCGAAAGCCTCCCCGGTGCGTCCGTGTGGGGCCTGGTCCGGTCCGCCCAGACAGAACACCCCGGCAGATTCCGGCTGGTGGACGTCGACGACGAGGAGTCGTCCTGGGCACACCTCCGGGATGCGCTCGCCCTCGGCGAGGACCAGCTCGCGCTGCGCGGCGGCGCGTACCTCGTGCCCCGCATGACGGCGGCGTCACCCGCGATCAACCAGATCGGGCCACCGGCGGCCGGCGCTCACCGGCTGGGTGTACCGACCAGGGGGACGCTGGAGAATCTGACGTGGATCCCCTGCCCTGAGGTGGCGGCACCCCTGACGAGCGGCCAGGTACGCATTGCCGTGCACGCAGCAGGACTGAACTTCCGGGACGTCACGATCGCCCTGGGCCTGGTGGAGAGGACGGCCATCGACACGGGGCTCGGCAGCGAGGGCGCCGGAACCGTGCTGGAGGTGGCGGACGACGTCACCGGTCTCGCCCCCGGTGACCGGGTGATGGGCATCTTCACCGGCGCCTTCGGCAAGGTGACCGTGGCGGATCGCCGCATGCTCATGCCCATCCCCGACGGGTGGAGTTACGCTGAGGCGGCGTCCGTGCCGGGTGTCTTTCTCACCGCCTACTACGCCCTCTTCCACGTGACGAACCTCAAGAAGGGGCAACGGATCCTCATCCACGCCGCGGCAGGCGGAGTGGGAATGGCCGCCGTGCAGCTGGCGCAACACATCGGTGCCGAAATCTACGGAACCGCGAGCCCTGCCAAGTGGCCCACCCTGCGTGAGCTGGGGCTGGACGACGCGCACCTGGCGTCGTCCCGGGATCTGGCGTTCGCGGAGACGTTCCTGGACTCCACAGGCGGTCACGGTGTGGACGTCGTTCTGAACGCCCTCGCACACAAGTTCGTCGATGCCTCGCTGACGCTGCTCCCCGAGGGCGGCAACTTCGTCGAGATGGGGAAAACGGACATCCGCGATCCCCGGCAGGTGGCAGCCGACCACCCCGGGGTGACGTACGAGGCCTTCGACCTCTACGAGGCGGGTCCGGACATGATCCACGAAATGTTCCGCGCCGTCATGAAGCTGTTCGCCGACGGGCGGTTGCACCTGAATCCGATCACCGTCCGGAACGTCCGCGACGCCCGGAAGGCGTTCCGCGAGATGAGCCGAGGCCAGCACATCGGAAAGATCGTGCTTGAGCTGGGCGACGGCCTCGGCGGCGGGACTGTGCTGATCACAGGCGGTACCGGGGGAGTGGGGTCGCTGGTGGCGCGGCACCTCGTCGCCGAACACGGTGTGCGGAGTCTGGTCCTGTCGAGCCGTCGGGGCCCGGCTGCCGACGGGGTACCCGAGTTGGTCTCGGACCTGGAAGCGGCAGGCGCGCTGGTCAAGGTAGTGGAGTGCGACGTCGCGGACCGCGACGCGATGGCGGACCTGCTCGCGGACATGCCGCCGGCGTATCCGCTGACGGCGGTCATACACGCTGCGGGCGGCCTTGCGGACGGCACGGTCGAGTCGCTGACCGCGGAGAGCCTCGACCGCGTGCTGCACGCCAAGGTTGGCGGTGCGGTCAATCTGCACGAGCTGACCCGACATCACAATCTGTCGGCCTTCGTCCTGTTCTCCGCGCTTGCGGGCACACTCGGCACCGGAGGGCAGGCGAACTACGCGGCGGCGAACACGTTCCTGGACGGTCTCGCGGCTCGGCGCCGGGCATCCGGCCTGGTCGGCACGTCGCTGTGCTGGGGCTGGTGGGAGCAGCGCAGCGGCATGACCGAGGACCTGGACCGGGCCGACTTCTCACGGATCCGGCGCCTGGGCATCACCGCGATGCCGACACCCGAGGCACTGGCCCTGTTCGACTCGGCGTACGCAATCAACAAGCCCGTGCTCATCCCGGCCCGGGTGAACCCGGCCGTGCTGCGGAACAAGCCCGGTGACGAGCTGCCGCTCCTCCTGCGCGACCTCGTCGACGCCGGTCGCCCCCGCCGGAACCGGACGAGTCCGGGCAGGGACAGCGGCCCCCTCGGCCTGACCGCCAGGCTGGCCGTCCTGCCGGAGGACGAGGCGGAGGCAGCCGTGCTCGACTGGGTCCGCGAGCAGGCAGCCATCGTGCTCGGACACCCGTCCAGCGCGGCTGTCGACCCCGACCAGGCGTTCACCCACCTCGGACTCGACTCGCTGACCTCGGTCGAACTGTGCAACCGGCTCGCTTCCTCGACCGGCCTGCGCCTGCCGTCCACCCTCGTCTTCAGCTACCCGACGACACGGGAGCTGGGCGCCCACATATTCGGCCTGCTCCGCCCGGAACCGTCGCCCCGCACGAGCTCGGACGAGGAAGCGGCGACCCGGGAAGTGCTGCGCAGCATCCCGATCGACAGACTGCGGGCCGCGGGCCTCCTTGAGCCGATTCTGGCCTGTGCCGACCCGGCCCGGCCGGACACCGACGGGCAGGCGCCGGACGCGGACACCGGCTCGGATCAACTGGCGGCAATGGACCTGGAAGCACTGGTCGACCTGGCTCTGGACGAGAGGGGCAAGTGACATGGACGACGCCGCGGATCGCACAGCGGACGGCGGTGACCGGGTCCAGCGGGCACTGCGCATGCTGCTGGAGGAGCGGGACCGCCTCCGGCAGGAGAACGACGCTCTGAAGGCCGGCCGTGGGGAGCCGATCGCCCTGGTGGCCATGGCGTGTCGCTACCCGGGAGGTGTGTCGTCGCCCGAGGACCTGTGGGACATGGTCCGCGACGGCGTCGACGCCATGGAGGACTTCCCGGCGGACCGCGGCTGGCGGGATGTGTACGACCCGGATCCCGACACGGTCGGCAGCTCGTACGTGCGTCACGGAGGATTTCTGACGGACGTCGCCGACTTCGACGCGGAGTTCTTCGGCATCAGCCCGCGGGAGGCGTTGGCGATCGACCCGCAGCAGCGCCTGTTGCTGCAGACCTCGTGGGAGGCCTTCGAACGGGCAGGCATCGTCCCCGCCAGTGTCCGCGGAACCGATGTCGGTGTCTTCACCGGGGTGAGCTCGACGGAGTACGGCTGGCGCTTCCTGGAGGGGAGCAGCAGCGAGCTGGAGGGCTACCTGATGCACGGGAGCGCGCTGAGCGTCGCGTCCGGCCGGGTGGCGTACGAGTTGGGGCTGACCGGGCCGACGCTGTCGGTGGACACGGCGTGCTCGTCATCGCTGGTGGCCCTGCACCTGGCGGTGCAGTCCCTGCGTGCGGGGGAGTGCTCGCTCGCGTTGGCGAGCGGGGCGCTGGTGATGTCGACACCGGCGATCTTCGTGGAGTTCTCGCGGCAGCGCGGTCTGTCGGCTGACGGCCGGTGCAAGTCCTTCGCGGACGGTGCCGACGGGACCGGCTGGGCGGAGGGGGTGGGGGTGCTGCTCCTTGAGCGGTTGTCGGACGCCCGCCGCAACGGCCATCCGGTGCTTGCCGTCATTCGCGGCACCGCGGTGAACCAGGACGGGGCCAGCAACGGGCTGACCGCTCCCAACGGCCGCGCCCAGGAGAAGGTGATCCGGCAGGCACTGGCGAACTCGGGGGTCGCGGCCTCCGAGGTGGACGCGGTCGAAGCCCACGGCACCGGAACCGTGCTGGGGGACCCCATCGAAGCAGGTGCGCTGATGGCGACCTACGGGCAGGACCGGGCCGAGGACAGGCCGCTCTGGCTGGGGTCCATGAAGTCGAACATCGGCCATGCCCAGGCGGCGGCCGGGGTCGCCGGCGTCATCAAGATGGTGATGGCCATGCGCCACGGCTACCTCCCGAAGACCTTGCACGTGGACACACCTTCACGGCACGTGGACTGGTCCTCCGGCGCGGTTGAGCTGCTGGTCGAGGGACGGGAGTGGGCCCGGGCGCCCGGTCCGCGCCGGGCCGGGGTGTCGTCGTTCGGAGTCAGCGGCACCAACGCGCACGTGATCCTGGAGGAGGAGCCGCCGCTGGAGCGGACGGACGGGCCCGGTCCGGGCCCGGCGGTCGCCGGCGGGCTGACGCCGTGGGTGCTGTCGGGCAGGAACGCGGCGGCCCTGCAGCGGCAGGCAGCGAGGCTGCGTGAGTTCGCCGCCGCCGATCCGGTTGCTGACATCGCCGACATCGGCTGGTCACTGGTGTCGAGCCGGTCGCGGTTCGAGCACCGAGCGGTGGTGCTGGGTCGCGGTCGGGAAGAGTTGCTGAGCGGTTTGTCGTCGCTCGCCGGCGGCGCGGACTCCGCCGGGGTGGTGCGTGGTGTCGCCGGGGACCTCGGTGGCACGGTGTTCATGTTCCCCGGGCAGGGGTCGCAGTGGGTCGGCATGGGCCGACAGCTGTACGACACCTTCCCGGTTTTCGCGCGCAGCCTCGACGAGTGTGCGGCCGCGATGGCCGATTGGGTCGACTGGTCACTGCTCGATGTGGTGCGTGGCGTGGAGGGGGCGCCCACGCTGGACCGGGTGGATGTCGTTCAGCCCGCGCTGTTCTCCGTGATGGTGTCCATGGCCGCTCTGTGGCGGTCCTGGGGCGTGGAACCGGCCGCGGTGGTGGGCCACAGCCAGGGTGAGATAGCCGCCGCCCACGTGTGCGGTGCGTTGTCTCTGAGGGACGCCGCCGGAGTCGTGGCGCTCCGCAGCAAGGCCCTGGTGGATCTGATCGGGCATGGCGGGATGGCGTCAGTCGCGGAGTCCGCGGACATCGTGGCGGAACGTATCGCTCCGTGGAACGACCGGGTGAGCATCGCCGTCGTCAATGGACCCCGCTCGGTGGTGGTGTCCGGGGAACCGGACGCACTCGACGAATTCGTCGAGAAGATGAAGGCCGAAGGTGCTCAGGCCCGGAGGATATCGGTTGATTACGCCTCCCATTCTCCCCAGGTGGCCCGGGTCCGCGACCAGGTGATCGGACCGCTGTCCCACGTGAGCCCGAAGGCGTCGACGCTTCCCTTCTATTCGACCCTGTACGGCAAAGTCATGGACACCACAAAGCTGAACGGTGAGTACTGGTACAGCAATCTGCGCGAAAAGGTACTCTTCGCATCGTGCGTGCAGCGGCTGGACGACGACGGGTTCCGGGTGTTCATCGAGATGAGCCCGCACCCTGTTCTCACTGTCCCGGTGCACGAGATGGTCGAGGAAGTGGACGACGCTCTGGTCCTGTCGTCGTCACGGCGGGATCAGAGCGAGGTGGAGGCTCTCGTCGGCTCTCTGGCGCAACTGCACGTCCGGGGCGGGGCGGTGGACTGGGACGCGGTGTTCGGGGCACGTCGGCGGGTGGATCTGCCGACGTACGCGTTCCAGCGGGAACGGTACTGGCTGAACTCTTCGCCGACGGCGGTCTCGGCGGACATGCCCCCGACGGAGCTGCCCGCAGGCGGCGATGACCTCGTTCCTCTGCCGGACCGGCTCTCCGCCCTCTCCGGCGATGATGCGAAGGCACTTGTGCTGGACCACGTCCTCGAGAAGGTCGCCGTCGTCCTCGGACACAGATCCGCCGAAACCATCGACCCCGACCAGGAGTTCAAGGACATCGGATTCGACTCGCTGCTCTCGGTCGAGCTGAGCAAACGCCTGGCCGCGTCGACCGGCCTCAAGCTGCGGGCGAATCTGGTGCTCCGGCATCCGTCACCGAGACGGATCGCCGGGCACATCATGTCCTCGATGCCCGACCGTGATCCACAGTGAACTGACTGTGTTCCGGGCGCCTTTCCGTCCGGTAGGACCATCCCGCCGGCGGGACACCGCACGTTCCACAGCGTATGTCCCGCCCGGCACTCGTTGTGTTGACCGATGTATCCGCGCCTGTAAAAGTAGAGGCGATTTCTGAATTCCTCCGGTTTGCGGGCCTGTTTGTGAGGGACTGATCTGTGTGCGTTCGTTCGGTGCGTCGTCTGCACATAAAGGGTTGTGGCTGGCGCAGAAAATGGCTCCCGACACGCTGAACCATGCGCTGACCATGTGGGATGTGGACGGTGAGCTGGACACGACGGTCATGGAATCCGCGTTTCTGCACGTGATGGGCGAGGCGGAGGTGCTGCGCGTCAATTTCGTCGACGACAGCAGCGGCCTCCGCCTGGTGCCACGCGCATTGGGGGACTGGCAGCCGTTCTTCCTGGATCTCAGCGCTGAGGCCGATCCTGAGCAGGCGGCGCGCGAAGCGCTGGCCGACACGGTGCGGCAGCCGTTCGACCTGGAGCGGGATCTGCTGTTCCGGCTGGGTGTGGTGAAACTCGCGGCAACCCGTTCCCTCGTGGTGATCGCCTACCACCACCTCATATCGGACGGGTACGGCGCGGGTGGCCTGCTCTCGCGGCGCCTCGCGGAGGTGTACACGGCCCTGGTGCGGGGGGCGGAGATACCGGAGCTGCCGCACCCGTGGGACGCCGAGTCGTTCGCGGTCGAGGCGACGGACTATCTCGCCTCCCGGAAGTTCACCGAAGACACGGAGTTCTGGCGCGACTACCTGAAGGATGCGCCCGCGCCCGCGCAGGTACCGCGCGTCGCCCTGTCCGACGCGATGCGGTCCGCGCTCGACGAACCGATGAGCAGCGCCGACCGCTGGGGGCAGCTGGCCGGCTGCATCGGCATGGTGAGCCGGACGCTGACCGTTCCGCGGGCCGAGGCGGACACGTGGACCGAGGCCGCGAAGTCCATGGGCGTGTGGATGTCGTCGATGCTGACCGCGGCGGCGGCAGCGTACTTCCGGCACCGCTGCGATCAACCGGAGTTCCTCCTCTCACTGGCCGTGGCCAATCGGGTCGGCGTGGCGGCCAGGACGCCCGGTCTGACGGTGAACGTGGTGCCGGTGCGCGTGGCGGTTCCGCTCAACGCGACCTTCAGCGAGATCGCCGACGCGGTGGTCGACGAGACGTACGAACTCTTCGATCACACCGCGTGCCACTACTCGGACATCCAGCGCGCGAGCGGAACCGTACTGAGCGGTCGCGGCAGTTTCGGTGCCGTCATGAACGTGGTCGAGTTCGCGGAGGAACTCCGGTTCGCCGACGCTTCGGCGCGCCTCCTCGGTGCGACGACAGGGGCCTTCGACGAACTGTCGATCGGCGTCTGCACTGACGGCAGCGCCGACAGCGACTTGTTCGTACGGCTCGACGCCCCCGCGGGCCTGTACTCCCGCGCGGAGCTCCGCTTCATCGGCGCGGAGCTGATCGAGTACATCCGTGCCGTGGTGGCTGCCGCTGCGCAGCCGGTCGGCCGGCTGGACGTGGTGAGCGGCGCCGAGCGGCACAGATGCCTCACGTCACCGAACGACACGGCTGTGCCGGTACCGGGGCTGACGGTAGCGGAGCTGTTCACCCGCCAGGCGGAGCTGACCCCCGAGGCCGTCGCGGTGGTGTCCGGCGACTCGTCGGTCTCGTACCGGGAACTGGACGAGCGGTCGAGCCGTCTGGCCGTGGCGCTGCGACACCGGGGGGTCGGTCCCGAGACGGTCGTGGCGGTGGCACTGCCCCGGTCGGTGGACCTGGTCGTCGCCTTGCTCGGCGTGGTGCGAGCGGGTGGAGCCTACCTGCCGATCGACCCGGCGGACCGGGTCGGGCCAGTGCAGAGCGACTCCTCGGTGCGCGCACTGCTCACCGATGCGGCGGCAGCCGACCTGCTCGCCACTCAGCCGGACGTTCCGGTATACCTGTTCGACGCCCTCAGCGCGGACAGCGCCGATGAGGACAGTGAGGGCGCGCCGGAAGCTCCGGTCCCGGCGCATCAGGACCACCTGCTGGCCGTGTTGCCCGGCTCCGGACCCACCGGTCCGTCCTGCGGAGTCGCCGTGACGCACCGGAACCTGGAGCGGTTCGCCATGGACCGCCGCTGGCGGGACGGCGGCCACAGCGCTGTGCTGTGGCACACGCCGCACACGTCCGACGTGCTCGCCCTCGAAGTGTGGATGCCTCTCCTGAACGGTGGCCGGGTGGTCGTGGCTCCTCCGGGAGTGCTGGACGCCGCTGCGCTGGCCGAGGTCCGAGCGACACATGACATCTCCACGGTGTGGCTGCCCGCCGGTCTGTTCTCGGCGGTCGCGGCGGAGCGCCCAGAGAGCCTTGCCGGGGTGCGCGAGGTGTGGACCGGTGGTGACCGTGTGTCCGCGGCCGTGGTGCGACGGGTGCGGGAGGCCTGCCCCGAGCTGACCATCGCCCGCGGTCACGGCCGGACGGAGACGACGGTGTTCGCCGCGTGCCACCGTCCGGCAGCGGACGCACCGGAGCGTCACCCCGGCGCGGTCGGCCACCCCATGGACAACACCGCGCTGTACGTGCTGGGGCCGGGACTCGCGCCGGTGCCCGCCGGCGTGGCCGGAGAGCTGTACGTGGCCGGTCCCGGCGTGGCGAGGGGGTATTCCGGCCGCCCCGGGCGGACCGCGGAGCGGTTCGTGCCCTGTCCGTTCGGTCCGGCAGGCGGGGTCATGCACCGGACCGGAGACCGGGTGCGGTGGGGAGCCGACGGCCTCGAGTACCTGGGCCGGATCGAGGACCAGGCGCGGATAGGCGGTGTCCCGGTCGAGCCGGCCGAGGTCGAGGCGGTGCTGTCCGAGCACCCGGGCCTCGCCCAGTCGGCGGTGGTCGTCAGGGGGGACAACTCCGGGCAGCAGCGGCTGGTCGCCTATGCGGTGCCGATCGCCCCAGGGGCCGGCCTCTCCGATGAGGAACTGCGCCGGTACGCCGCGGGGCGGTTGCCGGAGTCCATGGTGCCGTCGGTGTTCGTGGTGATGGAACGCCTGCCGGTGACGGTGGATGGGGGAATCGACCGGGCGTCGCTGCCGGAGGCCGTGTTCGAGGACGAGCGGTACCGGGCACCGCGCAACCGCACCGAGCGTGTTCTCGCTGAGGCGTTCGCCGACGTGCTCGAGGTGGACCGGGTGGGCATCGACGAGGACTTCTTCGACGTCGGCGGAAACTCGATGCGGGCGATCAGGCTGGTCGGCCTGATCCGGGCGGAGCTGAACCAGGAGGTGTCCATCCGCGCGTTGTTCGCTGCGCGAACCATCGCCGGTTTGTCGGACATGTGGGGGGACCTCAACCGGTCGAGCAGGCCGGCCTTGCGCAAGAGGACGAAGGACGGCGAAGTGCTCTGAGGATCTGTGCCCCGCACCACCGGTGCACCCACCAGCCGGTGGGCGGTACGGGGAAGGCCAAGCGCGTGCATTCGTGTCCCGTCGGCGGGACACGAATGCGTGGCCCGCACGGCAGAGCAGATTCATCGATGCGCATCGGCTGTGTCCGGCATACTTGAATGGCTCATCGTGCCGGTCTACGTTGGCGGCACAACCGATGGAAATTCGAACCCGCCCGGACGAGTGTCCTTCTGAGAGCGGGAGATTACCGGTCGAAGATGCGAACAACGCATCGCACTGCCATGCCAGCGGGAGAATTCTCTATGAGTGATCGTGAACATGAGATCTACGACGTGGTCGGTATTGGGTTCGGTCCGTCCAACCTGTCGCTCGCCATCGCCCTGGAAGAGTCCCGGGCGAGTGTTCTGGAGAATGAGGTCAGCACGCTTTTTTTCGAGCGTCAGCCCTCTTTCGGCTGGCACCGCAACATGTTGTTGCCGTCGGCGACCATGCAGATATCCTTCCTCAAGGACCTGGCCACCCTGCGTAATCCGACGTCGGCTTACAGCTTCGTCGCGTTCCTGTACGAGTCGGGGCGGCTCCCGCAGTTCGTCAACAACCAGGACTTCTTCCCCACGCGCCAGGAGTTCCACCAGTACCTCGAGTGGGCGCAGGCACGGTTCGCCGATCGTGTCGTGTACGGCTCGTCAGTGACCTCGATCCGGTTGCCGCCGGGCACCGAACCGGAGCTGGCGGACCGTCTGCGACTGGAGGTGACGGATGCCGCCGGCCAGGTCGGCCGCGTGGTCGAGGCGCGGAACGTGATCGTCTCGACGGGACTGGTCCCCAGCATGCCCGAGGGGGCCGTGCAGGACGAACGGGTGTGGCACAGCTCCGAGTTCTTGGAGAAGTACCGCCGGATGAACCCCGCGGAGCTGCGCCGGGTGGCGGTGGTGGGGGCGGGCCAGAGCGCCGCCGAGATCACCAGGTTCCTGTACGACGAGCTTCCGCACGCCGAGGTGGTGGCGGTCATCCCGTCCTACGGCTACTCCGTCGCGGACGACACGCCCTTCGCCAATCAGGTCTTCGATCCCGCGGCCGTCGACGACTACTACTTCGGTACTGACCAGACGCGGGAGGCGTTCTGGCGGTACCACCGCAACACGAACTACTCGGTCGTCGACGACGAAGTGATCCGGGCTCTGTACCGCAGGTCCTACGACGACGTCGTACAAGGTGTCAGCCGCCTGCAGTTCCTCAACCTGACGAGGGTCACCGGTGTGAAGCGTGTGGGTTCCGAGACCCGCGTCACCCTCCAGGTGGGCCCCGACGCCGAGGTGCGCGAACTCGACTTCGACGCATTCGTCTGCGCGACCGGCTACAACGCGATGGAGCCAACCAAACTGCTTGGCGATCTCGACCGTCACTGTCTGCGCGACGAGTCGGGCAGATACCGGATGGAGCGGGACTACCGCGTTGTCACCGCCCCGGAAATGCGGTGCGGCATCTATCTTCAGGGCGGCACCGAACACACCCACGGACTCACCTCCTCGCTGCTGTCGAACCTCGCTGTTCGTAGCGGTGAGATAGCCGAGTCCATCATCTCCCGGCGTGCCGGGCAGAACGCCGAGCGCGCGATTCCCGCCAGGGCCGGAGGAGATGTCCGCTGAACGCCGCAGCATGAACGGCGGGACCAGTTCCGCGTCTGCGACGCCTGGTCCCGCCCGCGGTGGAATCCGGGTGGGCCGGGAAGCGCCCTGGTACATCGCGGTATTTCACCGATCGCGCCGATCACTACGTGGCTCGGGCGTGCGGAAGGAGACCTTGGATGAGAAGTCCGGCGGAAGAGCGGTGGATACGCCGCTTCCGTGATGACGACGGGTGCGGGACGAAGCTCATCTGCTTCGCCCATGCGGGCGGGTGGGCGAGCGCATTCCGCACCTGGCCTTCGGGGCTGCCGTCGGACATCGGTGTGCTCGCCGTCCGATACCCGGGCCGGGAGGATCGGTTCGCCGATGCTTTCCCTTCCGGACTGGAGGCCCTCGCGGACGACATCACCGACGCGCTCCGGGAGCTGACGCGGCATCGGCTGGTGCTGTTCGGTCACAGCATGGGGGCATCGGTGGCACATGAGGTGGCCGTGCGCCTCCAGGAACGGGGAAGTCCGCCGGCCGCCCTGTGCGTGTCCGGCAGACGTCCGCCGCATGCGATGGAGGGCCAGCGTCGGTTGTCCGGCACGGACGAGGAGATCATCGCGGATGTCGTGCGCTTCGACGAGAGCAGCGCCGCTGTCTTCGCGGACCCGGACCTGCGGGCGTTCGTGCTCCCTTCCGTCCGCGCGGACTACCGGTTGGTGGACGACTATGCCGGTGGCCGCCGGACTCCGCTGCACTGCCCGGTGTACGGCTACTCCGGTGATCACGATCCCGAAGTGACTCCGGAGCAGATGCGCGGCTGGGCGGACATGACCCACGACGCCTTCCGGCTGCGGGTGCTGCCCGGTGGCCATTTCTACCTCAAGACCGAGCAGGCCGCGCTGCTGGCGGACATCAGCGACGTACTCGGACGCATCAAGGACCGTGCGAACGCCGCCCCATGATGCACGCCCTCTGCACGTCTTGCCGGAGGTCGTCCTCCACCGCGCCGGTCCTCGTGCGGGCCTCGGCACCCGGCCGCTGAGCAGCGGCTTGCGCCAAGCCGCTTCCGCGGGGACTGCCCAGGCGGCAGCGATCGGCTTCATTGCACGCCGGAACGCTCCACCACGACGTCGCCGATCACGGTCCGGGCCTCGACGCACACAACCTCCTGCTCGCGCGTATCCAGGAGCGAGAGGGAGGTGTAGGCGGTGCCGGTGGCGGAGTCGAGGGACAGGTGAGCGCCGCTGGTCTCGGCCACGCCGACCCGGATGTTGCCGAACGTGGTGACAGCGACCACGGACCCTTGCATCACCTCGGCCACGTCGATGTCGCCGTGGGTCGTTCGGGCCTCCACATTGGCGTGTGCCCGGCTGATCCTGATGGCACCCTTCTCGAGGTTCAGGCAGGCGGCGCCGCGTGCCTCTCCCATGGTGGCGTCGCCCTCGCCCTTCGCGCGGATCGTGGTCCTGCCCTCGATCAGCCCGAGGCGCACGTCGCCATGGTCCGCCGTGACCTCGACGGCGCCTACCGCATGGTCGACCGTGATGTCACCCAGGGCGGCTGCCAGCCGCAGACTGCCGGTGCGGTGCAGTTTGATGTGCCCCAGGCCCGTGCTGAGCCGGCACTCTCCCAGCTCCCCCGCTCCGAGGAAGTCCGCAGCCACACCCCGGCCGTGCAGGCTCGATCCGGTCGGCACGGCGATCGCCACGATGATGGCACCACCGCTTCCGTCCTGCTCCGCAACGCTCACGAGCAGCCGGCCGTGGACGTGGTCGACGCGCAGATGCTCGGCGGTCCGCACGTCGTCCTGGTCGTCGCTGTCGCGCGGATACACCTCGACCGTCGTCTCGGTGCTGTCACTGGCGACGATCCGGACCTGGCCGAACGCCAGGTCGAGCACCACCAGCACCGGTGAGGGCGTGTCGAACGTCAGCATGGGGCCCGCCTCCGGGGTCTCTGTGGCTGCCGGTCCGACGCGGACGACAGCCCGAACGACGCAGTTCCACGCTTCGTCGCGGGGGTTCGCCGCCGGCCCCGGGAGCTTCCCTCCTCCACTGGTGCCATAGTGGCACCATAGCGGCACCCGAACAGGGGTGGTCACTCCTCGTGTCACCGATGGCCGGGTGCGGCGCCGGCCTCGATGCCGGGACCGGATCTCACCGAGGCCCGGTCCCGGAGGTGCGTGGTCGGGGAGCCCGGAGAGGTCTCACCTCCGGACTCGGCGGAGAGGAGTGTGGAACGGCGCTGAGCGGAATCGCCTGATTTCCCGGGGGGCGGCAGGAGGGCAGCAGCTCTCGCTGAATCCGTGGCAGCGCGCAGGCGTCGGATCATCATAAGGGAGTGCAATGCAGGGGGCGGATGTGTCCGGAGGCAGCGCAGGTGTGCCCCTGTGGCATGACGCAAGAACACAGCGGCGAGTACGGGTGGGTCGCTTCGGCGTCGCCGCCCTTGTGTGCGGCCATGCTCGCGATTCCGTGGCAGCACTGCTTCAATGTTCCGGAAATGGCCGTGGACACGAAGGGACCAAGGGGTCGCACATGCCTGAGGAAAAGTTTATGAACAATGCCCGTGCGGCGGTGCCCCGGCGATATCTGATGTGCCGTCCCACGTACTTCGGCGTCACGTATTCAATCAATCCGTGGATGGACCCGAGCATAGCCACATCGGCCGAGGTCGGTCTGTCCCAGTGGAAGCGGCTGCACGACACGTTCGTGGAGTTGGGGCACGACGTGCAACTCATTGAGCCCGTGCCGGGGCTGCCCGACATGGTGTTCGCCGCGAACGGCGCCATCGTCGTGGACAGCAAGGTCCTTGTCGCCCGCTTCCGGCACGCGCAGCGCGACGAAGAATCCGCCGCGTACCTCGAGTGGTTCGGCCGCGGTGACTGGTCCGAGGTCCGGCAGGCCGAGTACATCAACGAGGGAGAGGGTGACTTCCTCTGCGCGGGCGGGGAGATCCTGGCCGGCAGCGGCTTCCGCTCCGACGTCCGGGCGCACGACGAGGTCCGTGAGTTCTTCGGCCGCCCCGTGGTGAGCCTGACGCTGGTCGACCCCCGCTTCTACCACCTCGACACGGCGCTCTCCGTGCTCGGGGACGGGGAGATCATGTACCACCGGGCGGCGTTCTCTCCGGAGAGCCAGGCGATCCTGGCCGAGCGCTTCCCCGACGCGATCCTGGCCGGCGAGGAGGACGCTGCGGCATTCGGCCTCAACGCGCTGTCGGACGGCCGGAACGTGATCCTGCCGCGGCAGGCGGTCGGCCTCGCGGCACAGTTGCGCGAGCGCGGCTACACACCCGTGGGAGCCGACCTGGCTGAGCTCCTGAAGGCCGGCGGCAGCGTCAAGTGCTGCACGCTCGAGCTGCGGACCAAGCCGAGTTGACGGTCCACCGCGGCCGCCGCGTCCGACTGTCCCGTTGACCGGACACCTGTGGCCGGCGCGCTTGTCTCCGCGCGGGCGCCTTCCGGTCCACGTCCTGTAGCCGCGGGGTGCAGGCGTACCCGGGACCGAGTACCCGGGGGCTCGTGCCGTGGCCCTGGAGACCCGTTCACCCCGTTGGCGGGCGGGGCGGCACCCTCGCCGAGGTGCTAAGCGGTAGCGGCAAGGTGTTGATACGCGTACGCGGAGGAAACGAGGGTCGCGTGGTGGTACCAGCCGGGAAAGGAACGGCCCTCGAAGTCACCGAGGCCGAAGTCACGCTTCAGGGCGTCGACGGCGGCGGCGGCGCTCGCTTGCCGCGTGGTCAACGACATGATGTCGTCGAAGGGGCGGTGGGTGAGGTTGGTGATCCACACGGGCCCGGGGCGATCATCCTGGGTCACTTCGGTGAGGAGCCGAAAGGGGCCGTCGGGAGCAGCGGTGCCTCGGGCTCCGGGCAGGTGCACCAGGGCGGACCGGACCTGCGTGTGCCACTGCCGGCCGGACTCGGTGGTGACCAGGGCGGTGTCGACGGCGCCGGCGGCCAGGCACTCCCCGGCGCCGACGAGTCCGCGGCTGTGCGGGGCACCCTCCCCGGTGGGACAGACCCACAGGCGCGGGTGGAGTGCGACGACGAAGTCGTGTCCCCGCCGGCTGAGCCCGCGCACCAGGGTCTCGCAGGCGGAGGTGTCGCTGACGTCGGTCACGACCGGGACGGAGCCGTGCGCCGCGCGGCTGGCGAGCGCGTCGACGAGATCGAGCATCTGCCTGCTCAACGGCCGGTGCTGCACGGTGTCCGGGATGCGTGCGCGTCGACGCAGTTGCGCATCCTTCGTCCATGGAGCGGGCAGGTGCAGCCGCCAGTCGACGGGCACCTGCACCGGGCCGATGGAGAGGAACGCGCCGATGCTCAGCTGGCAGTTGAGGGTGCGATTCGCCGACGGGTCGAAGTACCGGTGCACGCCCACCGACCGGTCACCGGACTTGGGTGTGACGACGCGATGGAGCGTCCAGGCGGAGGCGGGCTTGCACGCCTCCACCCAGCGGGTGAGCTTGCGCATGACCGGGTCACAGTCCCAAGGGCTGCTGGACACGAACTGGCGAAGTGACTGGGCGGCGGTCCGGGAGGTGGAAACGTGCCCCGCCAGGCGGCGTACGGACTTGTTCCCCGGCGTGATCAGCAGCCCCGACAGGTAGGCCTGAGCCCACCTCCGTTGGTCGGCCCGCCTGATGTCGCTGAAGATGGTGTCGGAGAAGGCAGCCAGGGTGGTACTGCCGTCGGCCACGAGCGAGCCCCCGCCGGTGGCCGCGCCGGGTCCGGTCATGTTCAAAGGTGCCTTCCCCCCTGCCTCGGACCGGTGCAAGAGCGGGTCTTCGATCCTGAGCGGTACGTCCGTGTGCCGCGGCTGATCATCGGTCACTGCGCGTAGTTCACCTGCCGTTCGGTGCTCCCCGGTGGCGAGAGACCCGCGGCCGGAGAGTTCGCATTGCTCACCCAACTTGATTACACGGGCTGCGGGTTGGGAACAACGATACGACGTTGCCGCTGGTCCCGGACGGGGAGTTGCAAGTGATCCTCTCCCCCGCGCACGGGCGGGCAAGGCCTGCCGTCACCGGCGCTCAGGCGCACCCGCCGGGTGGCGCACCCTCGTGCCCTCCGACCGCGGGCCTCACGCCACCGGGGCATCGAACGGCGGGTGCGCCGCGCGGAGTGACGGAGAGTCAGCGGCGGCGAACAGGGCGTACCGCGTTGGCGTGTTACGGGCCGGGGGTTCGCGCGAGGGCTTGGTCGAGGACGGGGATGTGCTCGGCTGTGGTGTCGCCCCGGAGTTGCCCGGTCGCAGGATGCCGGCGAGGGCTTCGCCGGTGTTGGCCAGGAAGCAGAGCATCGGGTGGTAGCTGAGCCGCGCTTGCAGGTGGCAGCGGCCTGTTCCGTCTCGGAGTGGCCGGTGACCGGGGTGGCGTCGAGGTCCAGGACCAGGCCCCGGTAGTGGTTGACCACCCCGTATCCGTCGGCGCTGACGACGAGCTTGGGGCGGCACCGGGTGCTGTGCCGCAGAAAGTGCTTTCGCTGTACGGATGGGACCTTGGACAAGCCGCATCGTTGCAGCTCACAAGGCACTTTCGTTTTTCCGGCAATGATGTGGGCGCGCTCCCAAATGAACGCGCAGGTTAAGGCGTGCACCGCCACGAGGGGACTGTCCGTTTGGTGGGAGTTCATAGGGATGTGGAGCGCTCCACGGTCCTAAACCTGTCGGAACTAAACCTGCCGGAACTTGAATCCCCGGACCGGTGCAGAAGAGCCGGAGAGGCCTGCACTGTGCGAACTTCGATAAGTCTGAACCGGGCGAGGCAAGTGGCTTGATCTCGACTCCCCCTTGAGTTTTACTCGGAGACCAGTTCGAGGGGTGCATCGCAGAACGGGGGTATTCGGTCGTGTCAAAATTGGACCCAGCACAGTCTGTTCTGTTCCGGCGAAGAGCAGAAGCAGTTCCGCGGAAGAGTAGAGGTGTCAGCGAAGAGCGGCAGTCCAATCAGGTGCTCACGACAAAAGTCGGCCTGCAGTTTCCGGCCGGACTGACTTTCGAGAATTGGGAGTCGGCCGGTCGTCAGCTCTCCGGAATCGTGAATTCTACTTCCTGGTGGCTCGGTGACTGGCTGGTGTACGGGAAAGACCACTACAGTGACCGGTACGAGCGTGGAGTTCGTGCTGCCGGTCTCCAGTACCAGACGCTGCGGAATTACGCGTGGGTGTCCCGCCGGTTCGCCATCAACCGGCGCCGGGGAGCGCTGAGCTTCCAGCACCACGCCGAGCTCGCTTCCCGTCCGGTCGAGGAGCAGGAGCGTTGGCTCGACCAGGCCGAGCAGCAGGGGTGGAGCACCAAGCAGTTGCGCAGGGCCATGCGTCTGGAGCGCGGGGACGAGGCGCGCGAGGTCGGGCAGGCAGCCGCGACGCGGCAGCTCGCCGTGCCGGACAGCCGGCTCCAGTGGTGGCACAAGGCGGCGGCAGAGTCCGGGGTCGAACTTGAGCAGTGGGTACTGGCCACCCTCGACAGCGCGGCTGAACAGATCCTGGAAAAGCTGGCGGCTGAAGAGATCCTGGAGAAGTTGCAGGAGCAGGCCGGTGGCGCATCGGGAGGGGCGGGCCGACCGCCGGTGAGTCTTTCCGATCCGCGCCGCGGCGAGTAACGACCGTCCACGGCTGACAGCGAGGAGTACTTTGCTGCCTGCCGCACTCCGGTGATGTGCTTCGGGCTGATCCGGTAGTTGCTCCAGGGCTCCGGCCTCGCACGGAAGGCTTCAGGGTCCCGGTCGTGCGACGATGCCGGTATGAATCGCCTGGCCGACTCGCAGTCCCCCTATCTGCTCCAGCACGCCTCCAACCCGGTGGACTGGTGGCCCTGGGGGCCGGAGGCTTTCGGGGAAGCGCGGCGGCGCGATGTACCTGTTCTGCTGTCGGTCGGCTACTCCGCGTGTCACTGGTGTCATGTCATGGCGCACGAGAGTTTCGAGGACTCGCAGACGGCCGCTTATCTGAACGAGCACTTCGTCGCCGTCAAGGTGGACCGCGAGGAGCGGCCCGACGTGGATTCCGTCTACATGGAGGCGGTGCAGGCAGCCACCGGCCAGGGCGGCTGGCCGATGACGGTCTTCATGACCGCGGACGGTGAGCCGTTCTATTTCGGCACCTACTTCCCGCCCGAGCCGCGGCACGGCATGCCCTCCTTCCCGCAGGTACTGGAGGGGGTACGGACGGCCTGGCAGGAGCGCCGGGACGAGGTGGGCGAGGCCGCCGCGCGCATCACCCGCGACCTGGCGGCCAGGGACCTGGCCTACGACGCGCCCCGGCCCCCGGACGAGGCGGATCTGGCGAACGCGCTGCTGGGGCTGACCCGGGACTTCGACGCGGCCCGCGGCGGTTTCGGCGGGGCCCCGAAGTTCCCGCCGTCCATGGCGCTGGAGTTCCTGCTGCGGCACCACGCCCGTACCGGAGCCCGGGGCGCGCTGGAGATGGTGGAGCGCACCTGCGAGGCGATGGCCCGCGGCGGTATTCACGACCAGCTCGGCGGCGGATTCGCGCGCTACTCGGTGGACGCCTCCTGGGTGGTGCCGCACTTCGAGAAGATGCTGTACGACAACGCCCTGCTGTGCCGGGTGTACACCCATCTGTGGCGGGCCACCGGCTCGGAGCTCGCCCGGCGGGTCGCGCTGGAGACCGCGGACTTCATGGTCCGCGAGCTGCGCACCGCCGAGGGCGGTTTCGCTTCCGCGCTCGACGCCGACAGCGACGACGGCACCGGACGGCACGTCGAAGGCGCCTACTACGTCTGGACCCCCGGACAGCTGCGGGAGGTGCTGGGCGAGGACGACGGGCGGCTGGCCGCCGCGCTCCACGCGGTGACCGAGGCAGGCACCTTCGAAGAGGGAGCGTCCGTGCTCCAGCTGCCGGGGGACGCGGCCCCCGGGGAGCTGCGGGAGCGGCTGCTGACCGCCCGCGAGCAGCGGCCCCGCCCCGGCCGGGACGACAAGGTCATCGCGGCCTGGAACGGCCTGGCGATCGCCGCGCTGGCGGAGACCGGGGCCTGCTTCGACCGGCCGGACCTGGTGGCCGCGGCCGAGGGGGCCGCGGAGCTGCTGGCCGGCCTCCACCTGGACGAGGCGGGCAGGCTGGTCCGCACCTCCCGGGAGGGCACCGCGGGGTCCAGTGCCGGGGTGCTGGAGGACTACGCGGACGTGGCGGAGGGCCTTCTGGCGCTGTATGCGGTGACCGCGGTGACCCGCTGGCTGGATCTCGCCGGCTCGCTGCTCGACACCGTGCTGCACCGCTTCACCGGCGAGCAGGGCGCGTTCTACGACACGGCGGACGACGCGGAGGAGCTGATCCGCCGCCCTCAGGACCCGACGGACGGCGCCACCCCGTCCGGCTGGACGGCCTCGGCCGGAGCGCTGCTGTCGTACGCGGCCTACACCGGCAGCAGCCGGCACCGGGAGGCCGCGGAGCGGGCCCTGGGCATCGTCCGGGCGCTGAGCGGCAAGGCGCCGCGCTTCATCGGCTGGGGCCTGGCCGTGGCGGAGGCCGCGCTGGACGGTCCGCGGGAAGTGGCCGTGGTCGGCCCGGCCGGGGATCCGCGCACCGTCGAGCTGCACCGCACGGCACTGCGGTCGACGGCGCCCGGGGCGGTGGTGGCGCTGGGGGATCCCGCCGTGCAGGACGGCGGCGGTCTGCCGCCGCTGCTGCGGGACCGGCCGCTGCGGGACGGAAGCCCCACGGCGTACGTGTGCCGGCACTTCACCTGTGACGCACCCACGTCGGACCCGGAGGCGCTGGCGGCCCAGCTGGGCGGAGCGCCGGCCTGAGGCGCGGGCTTTCGCTTCGCGCCGGCCGAGGCCCGGGCCGCCGCTCAGGTGTGCTGGTAGGCGACCAGTGAGATGCCGACGTAGTGCACGGCGAAGGCGGCGAGGGTGAGGGAGTGGAACACCTCGTGGAAACCGAACCAGCGCGGTGAGGGGTTCGGGCGCTTCAGGCCGTAGATGACGCCGCCCGCGCTGTAGAGCACCCCGCCGGTGATGACCAGCACCAGCACGGTGATGCCGCCGGCCCGCAGGAAGTCGGGCAGGAAGAACACCGCGGCCCAGCCCATCGCGAGATAGCACGGGGTGTAGAGCCAGCGTGGGGCGCCCACCCAGAAGACCCGGAAGGCGATGCCGGCCACGGCCGCCGCCCAGATGCCCCAGAGCAGGGCCCGGCTGCGTCCGCCGTCGAGCAGCAGGATGGTCAGCGGGGTGTAGGTGCCGGCGATGATCAGGAAGATGTTGGCGTGATCGAGCCTGCGCAGCACCGCGGAGGCCTTCGGCCCCCAGGTCCCGCGGTGGTAGAGGGCACTGACGCCGAACAGCAGGCAGGCGGTCAGGGTGAAGACGGCGCAGGCGATCCGGGCCTCGGTGCTGCCGGCCAGCGCGGTGAGGAACACGCCCGCAACCAGCACTGCGGGAAACATGCCGGCATGCAGCCAGCCGCGGAGTCGCGGCTTGAGGAGCGGAGGGCTTTCCGCGGTGCTCGCCAGGGTGTCCGTCATAGCACTGATGCTACCTACGGGACCGTAGGTTCTGCGGGGGTGCAAGCCCTCGTGTCCAGGGTGGGGTTGGCCACACTCGGCCCGGGAAGTGGTGATGCTCACCTGAGCCGTACTGGACACAGACGAGTACAAGGAGGAGGATCAGATGAGCGTGGTCGATACCGGATGAGCGATCAGTGGCGGCGTCCGGATCGCAGCCCCCACGGGGCCGCATTCGTGTGATCAGCCTGTTGTCCGGACGTCCGTGCAGACGTTCGGCGAGCACCCTCAACCTCAGGAGCGAACAGTGGCGCCCTCCACCACGGCTTCCACCATCCAGGCACCCACCAAGCACCAGGAGCTCCTCGCCTGGGTCGACGAGATCGCTGCCCTCACCCAGCCCGACCGCGTCGTGTGGTGCGACGGCTCCGAGGCCGAGTACGAGCGCCTCTGCGAGGAGCTCGTCGCCAAGGGGACCTACCGGAAGCTCAACCCGGCCAAGCGCCCCCACTCCTACTACGCCGCCTCCGACCCCAGTGACGTCGCCCGGGTCGAGGACCGCACCTTCATCTGCTCCGAAAGGCAGCAGGACGCCGGCCCGACCAACCACTGGAGGGCCCCCGCGGAGATGCGGGAGCTCTTCTCCGGTGAGCAGGGCATCTTCCGCGGCTCGATGCGCGGCCGGACGATGTACGTCGTGCCGTTCTGCATGGGGCCGCTCGGTTCACCGCTCTCGGCCCTCGGAGTGGAGCTCACCGACTCCGCCTACGTGGCCACCGCCATGCGCACCATGACCCGCATGGGGCAGGCCGTCCTCGACGAGCTGGGGGACGACGGCTTCTTCGTCAAGGCCGTGCACTCGGTCGGCGCCCCGCTCGCCGAGGACGAGCGGGACGTGCCGTGGCCGTGCAACTCCACCAAGTACATCTCGCACTTCCCCGAGTCCCGGGAGATCTGGTCCTTCGGCTCCGGGTACGGCGGCAACGCCCTGCTCGGCAAGAAGTGCTACGCGCTGCGCATCGCGTCCGTCATGGCGCGTGACGAGGGCTGGCTGGCCGAGCACATGCTCATCCTGAAGCTGACCCCGCCGCAGGGCGAGGCCCGCTACATCGCCGCCGCCTTCCCGTCCGCCTGCGGCAAGACGAACCTGGCCATGCTGGAGCCGACCATCCCCGGCTGGAAGGTCGAGACGATCGGTGACGACATCGCCTGGATGCGCTTCGGCGAGGACGGCCGGCTCCACGCCATCAACCCCGAGGCCGGATTCTTCGGCGTCGCCCCCGGCACCGGCGAGGACACCAACGCCAACGCCATGCGCACCCTGTGGGGCAACTCCGTCTTCACCAACGTCGGTCTGACCGACGACGGCGACGTCTGGTGGGAGGGCATGACCGAGGAGCCGCCCGCCCACCTCACGGACTGGCGGGGCAACGACTGGACCCCGGAGTCCGGCACCCCCGCCGCGCACCCCAACGCCCGGTTCACCGTGCCCGCGTCGCAGTGCCCGATCATCGCGCCCGAGTGGGAGGACCCGAAGGGCGTGCCGATCTCCGCCATCCTCTTCGGCGGCCGTCGCGCCACCGCCGTCCCGCTGGTCACCGAGTCCTTCGACTGGCAGCACGGAGTGTTCCTCGGGGCCAACGTCGCCTCCGAGAAGACCGCCGCCGCCGAGGGCACCGTCGGTGAGCTGCGCCGCGACCCGTTCGCCATGCTGCCGTTCTGCGGCTACCACATGGGCGACTACTTCGGCCACTGGCTGAAGGTCGGTGCGCGGGCGGACGCCGCCAAGCTCCCGAAGATCTACTACGTCAACTGGTTCAAGAAGGACGGACAGGGCCGGTTCGTCTGGCCCGGCTTCGGAGAGAACAGCCGGGTGCTGAAGTGGATCGTGGAGCGCCTCAACGGTGAGGCCGAGGGTGTCGAGACCGCCATCGGCACGCTCCCCGCCCCCAACGCCCTGGACACCGAGGGTCTCGACCTGTCGCAGGAGGAGCTCGACTTCCTGTTGGAGGTCGACCCGGAGGTCTGGCGCCAGGAAGCCGCCCTCATCCCCGAACACCTCAACACCTTCGGCGACCACACCCCGAAGGAACTGTGGGACGAGTACCGCGCCCTGGTCGAGCGCCTCGGCTGACCGGGCGCGCGGCACGCGCGTCCCGTACCGACCGGAACCCACCCGCGCCCCGGCGCCGGGTGGGTTCCGGTGTTGCGGGCCCGGCTCGCCGGAGCCGTACCGATCATGGCCGGTCGCTGCATTCCCGACGGCGGTGAAAAGGCGTTCGGCAGCAAGGAAGGGGGGACTATAGTCCGACCGAAATAGCAAAGGGCGCCGGCTGAGCGGCCGGACGTGCGGCCGACGACGACAGTGAGGGAACCGCGACGATGAACGACGTGACGCCGGAACCGAAGGGCTTCGCGGTGCACACCGCACCGGTGGGTCTGGCCGACGACGGGCGGGACGACTTCACCGTGCTGTTCTCCACCGAGCCCGCCACCGTCAGTGCGGTGTTCACCCGTTCGCGCTTCGTGGGGGCCAGCGTCGAGCTGAGCCGGGAGGCGGCACGCGACGGGCAGGCCCGGGGAGTCGTCGTGCTCGCCCGGAACGCGAACGTGGCCACCGGGCCGGAGGGACTGCGGAACGCCCGGGAGGTACGCGACACGGTCGCCGCCTCGCTGGGCGTCGACGCCGGCGAGCTGCTCATCGCCTCCACCGGGGTCATCGGCCTGCAGTACCCCATGGAGCGGATCCGCCCGCATCTCAAGGGGATCACCACGCCGCTGCCCGAGGGCGGGTTCGGCCGGGCGGCGCGGGCCATCATGACCACCGACACCCGGCCCAAGGAGGTGCGGGTCCGGTGCGGTGACGCCACGCTCACCGGAATCGCCAAGGGCGTCGGGATGATCGAACCCGACATGGCCACCCTCCTCACCTTCTTCGCCACCGACGCCCGGCTCGACCCGGCCGAACAGGACCGGATCTTCCGGCGGGTGATGGACCGCACGTTCAACGCCGTCAGCATCGACACCGACACGTCCACCAGTGACACCGCCGTGCTCTTCGCCAACGGGCTCGCGGGGGACGTCGTGCCGGAGGAGTTCGAGCAGGCCCTGTACAGCTGTGCGCTCCAGCTGGTCAAGGCCATCGCCGGGGACGGCGAGGGCGCGAGCCGGGTCATCGAGGTCCGGGTCACCGGCGCCCGGGACGACGCGCAGGCCAAGCGCGTCGGCAAGACCGTGGTCAACTCACCGCTGGTGAAGACCGCCGTGCGCGGCGCCGACCCCAACTGGGGCCGGGTGGCCATGGCGATCGGCAAGTGCTCCGACGACACGGACATCGACCAGGAGAAGGCGCGTATCCGGTTCGGTGACACGGAGGTGTACCCCCTCGGCGGTGGTGAACGGACCGACGCGGAGGTACGGGAGGCCGTCGCCGGGCACATGCGGGGCGAGGAGGTCCTCATCGGCATCGATCTGGCCATCGGCACCGGCGAGTTCACCGTCTACGGCTGCGACCTGACCGAGGGGTACGTCCGCATCAACTCGGAGTACACCACCTGACCGGCCACGAGCGTCCGGCAGCCAGTACTGACCGCCCGGGCGGTCAGTACTGGCTGTAGCCGCCGAGGAAGTTCCCGATGCGGGTGATCGCGTCGGTGAGCTGCTCCACCGACGGCAGCGTGACGATGCGGAAGTGATCGGGCTCCGGCCAGTTGAAGCCCGTGCCGTGCACGATCATGATCTGTTCCGCCCGCAGCAGGTCAAGGACCATCTGCCGGTCATCCTTGATCTTGAACACCTTCGGGTCGAGCCGCGGGAAGACGTACAGCGCGCCCTTCGGCTTCACACAGCTGACCCCGGGGATCTGGGTGAGCAGCTCGTAGGCCGCGTTCCGCTGCTCCAGAATGCGTCCTCCGGGCAGCAGCAGGTCCTCGATCGACTGCCGTCCGCCGAGGGCGGCGGCAACCGTGTGCTGGGCGGGCATGTTGGCGCACAGCCGCATGTTCGCCAGGATCGTCAGGCCCTCGATGTAGTTGGTGGCGTGCTCCTTCGGCCCGCACACCGCCATCCAGCCGCAGCGGTACCCGGCGACCCGGTAGTTCTTGGACAGGCCGTTGAAGGTCAGTGTCAGCAGGTCGGGGGCGATCGCCGAGGTGGGGGTGTGCGTGGCGCCGTCGTACAGGATCCGGTCGTAGATCTCGTCCGAACACACCACCAGCCGGTGCCTGCGGGCGATCTCGGTCAGCTCGCGCAGGACCTCCTCGCTGTACACGGCGCCGGTGGGGTTGTTCGGGTTGATGATCACCAGGGCCTTGGTGCGGTCGGTGATCTTGCGCTCGATGTCGGCGAGGTCCGGCGACCAGTCGGCCTGCTCGTCGCAGCGGTAGTGCACCGCCGTGCCGCCGGCCAGGGACACCGAGGCGGTCCACAGCGGATAGTCCGGCGCCGGGACGAGCACCTCGTCCCCGTCGTCCAGCAGCGCCTGCATGGACATCTGAATGAGCTCGGAGACGCCGTTGCCGAGGTAGATGTCGTCGACCCCGAGCAGGATGCCCTTTGTCTGGTAGTGCTGCTGCACCGCCCGCCTGGCGGCAAGCAGTCCTTTGGCATCGCCGTAGCCGTGGGCGTTGCCGACGTTGCGGAGGATGTCCTCCAGGATCTCCTGCGGGCAGTCGAAGCCGAACGCTGCCGGGTTGCCGGTGTTCAGCTTCAGGATGCGCTGCCCCGCCGCTTCGAGACGCTCCGCCTCCTCGAGTACCGGACCCCGGATCTCGTAACAGACATTGGCGAGCTTCGTCGACTGGATCACCTGCATGTCCGCCACTCTACGAGCCCGCGCGCGGGAGCGCCCCGTGTTTTGGGCCACGTGGGTCCCGCACGGACCGTCCCGTCCCCCCTTGTCGCGGGTGCCCGGTCCCACGGGGTCACGCCGGGCCGGGCGGGCCGCCCTCCGTGGCCGTCGGTGTGCGGCGCACCGAACGGCCGGCCAGCGCGTCGGTGCGGCGGCCGTCGCGGAGGGCGAACGCACCGTTCACCAGGACGTGCGGGATTCCGGTGGGCAGGACCCGGGGCGCGGCGTAGGTGGCGCCCTCGGCGACCGTCAGCGGGTCGAAGAGCACCAGGTCGGCCCGGTAACCCTCGCGCACCAGGCCGCGATCGGGGAGCCGCAGCCGGCGGGCCGGGCGGGACGTCAGGTGCGCCACGCACTCCGTCAGCGGCAGGATGCCGAGGTCGCGGGAGTAGTGCCCGAGGTACCGGGGGAAGGTCCCGTAGGCCCGGGGGTGCGGCTTCTCGCCGCACAGGATGCCGTCGCTGCCGCCGGTGTGAGCCGGGTGGCGCATGATGGCCCGCACATTGTCCTCGTGCCCGACGTGCTGCAGGATCGTCGTGCCGAGCCGGTCCGCCAGCAGCAGGTGCCGGGCCTGAGCGAAGCCGCTCACCCGCCGGCCGATGTGTTCGGCCGCGAGCGCCGGGTCCCGTACTCCGGAGATCTCGACGGTGTGCCAGTCCACCGGGACGCCGTGGCAGCCGTCGGAGCCGCCCACCTCCAGGTCGTGGCGGATCCGCTCCGCCACCGCGTCGTCCCGCAGCCGCGCCAGCAGCTCCCCGGGGCCGCCCTCGTGCGCCCAGCTGGGCAGCAGCGCGGCGAGCGTGGTGCAGCCGGCGAGGTAGGGGTAGGTGTCCAGGCTGACGTCCAGACCTCCGGCCCGCGCCGTGTCGAGCAGCTCCAGCAGCTCGCCCGCGCGGCCGGCGTTCACCTCGAAGTTCATGGTGGCGTGGGCCAGGTGGAGTGCGCAGCCCGACTCCTGGCACAGCCGGGCCATCTCCGCGTAGGCCGCCAGGGCTCCGGCTCCGTAGGACCGGTGGTGGGGGCAGTAGTAACCGCCGTACCCGGCGACCACCCGGCACAGTTCGGTGAGCTCGGCCCCGGTGGCGTACATCCCGGGGGTGTAGGTCAGCCCGGAGGACATGCCGACGGCGCCTTCCGCGAGTCCCCGGGCGACGTGCTCCCGCATTCCGGTGAGCTCCCGGTCGGTGGGAGGCCGGTCCTCCCAGCCCATCACCAGGGCGCGGACAGTGCCCTGCGGCACGAGGTAGGCGGCGTTGAGCGCGACACCCCGGTCGAGCCGGTCCAGGTACTCGCCCACGCCGCGCCAGTCGGGCTCGGCGTCACCGTCGTCACCGTTCCAGCCGGCGATGGCCGCCCGGATCCCGGGGAGGCTGCGGTCGTCGACAGGGGCGTAGGAGAGGCCGTCCTGGCCGAGGACCTCCAGCGTGACGCCCTGGGCGAGCTTGGCGGAGTGGTCGGGGTCGCGGAGCAGCGCCAGGTCGCTGTGCGCGTGCATGTCGATGAAGCCGGGGGCCAGCACCAGCCCCGCGGCGTCGATGACGTCCCGCCCGCCGAGCCGCCTGCCTCCGGCCGTGATCGCGGCGATCCGCGGCCCGGAGACCCCGACGTCGGCGGTGTACGCCGGGGCGCCGGAGCCGTCGATGACGGTGGCGCCCCGGAAGACGGTGTCCACGGCGCCTCAGTCCAGCACGGCCAGGGCGTCGATCTCCACCAGCAGTCCTGCCGGGAGACCGACGTACACCGTGGTCCGGGCGGCCGGCGCGGCCCGCAGGTCGGCGAAGTACTCGTTCCAGAGCTCGTTGAACTCCGCGAAGTGTGCGGTGTCGGTCAGGTAGACGCGCACCATCATGGCGTCCTCCCAGCTCGCGCCGCCCTCCTCCAGCACCGCCCGGACGTTCTCCAGTGTCCGCAGGGACTGCTCCCGCAGTCCGGGGCCGACCGGTGCGGGGGCTTGCCCGGGCACGGCCGGGCCGAAGCCGACCTGTCCGGCGACCTGCAGGATGTTTCCCTTGCGCACCCCGTGCGAGAAGCGCGCCGGCGGGGTGGTGTGAGTGGCGGGGGTGAGGGCGCGCTTGGTGGCCGGCCCGGTCTGTTCGGTCATGCGGTGGTGCCTTTCGGGAGAGGGCGCCCGGAGTAGTCGGCGCTGACGGTGTCCGCGGTCCGGCGGACGTGGGGGAGCAGGGCGGTGAGGTCGCTCTCGCTCGCCACCACACTCGGGGCCGAGACGGACAGCGCCGCGACGACACGCCCGTCCGGGCCCCGGACCGGCGCGGCGACGCAGTTGATGGACTCCTCGTGGCCGCCCAGGTCGGCGGCCCAGCCCTGCTCACGGACCCGGGCGAGCTCGGTGAGAAACGCCGCCGGCCCGGTCGTCGAACGGGAGGTGTATCTCGGGTAGGTGAGCCGCTGGGCGACTTGCCGGCGCTCGGCCTCCGGCAGGTCCGCCAGCAGCAGTTTCGCCACGGCGGCGACGGTGAGCGCGACCGGTTTGCCGATCCTGGAGTACATCCGTACCGGGTACCGGCTCTCCACTTTGTCGATGTACAGCACCTGATCGTCCTCCCGGACGGCGAGGTGCACGGTGTGCCCGGTGCGCTCGTTCAGCGCTGCCAGGTGCGGGTGGGCGATCTCCCGGACGTCCAGCTGCTCGACCGCCTCCTGAGCGAGCGCGAACAGCTGTGCGCCCAGCCGGTAACGCTGGTCGGCCTGCCGGTGGACCAGCCCGTGCTCGTGCAGGGTGCGCAGCAGCCGCAGCGCGGTGGACTTGTGGGCGTCGATGTGGCGGGCGGTCTCCTCCAGGTTCGCGGGCCCACGGGCCAGCAGGGGGAGGATGCGCAGGGCGCGGTCGAGGGTCTGGCTCATGCGGGACTCTCCTGCCGTGTCCAGCCCTGGCGCAGCCGCAGCGCCGCCCACTCGGCGGGCGGCAGCGCCGCCAGGCGGTCGGCCAGCTCCCGGGACGGCGGCACCGCCATGTCGCCGGGCTCGGTGAGCGCGGCCGCGGCCGTCAGGTGGCCGTGCCGCAGCCGGGCCGCGGGCGGCAGGCCCCGCAGCAGGGCGGAGAGGTAGCCGGCTGCGAAGGCGTCCCCGGCGCCGACCGGGGCGACCACGTCCACCTGTGGCGCGGGCTCGTGCACCGAGCCGGACGCCGGCAGCAGGGTGGCGCCCCGTGCGTCCTGTTTGACGACCACTGCGGCGGGTTCCGGCAGCGCGGCCCGGATGGCGGCGGGACCCCCGGTGATGCCGAAGGCGGCTTCCGCCTCGTCCTCTCCCACGAACACCAGGTCGCTGCCGCGCGCCAGTTCGAGCAGGACGGTGCCGCCGTCCGCCCGGCTCTCGTGCCGGGCCCACAGCGCGGGGCGGTGGTTGACGTCGAAGGACACCAGGGGACGCCCGGGGGTACGGGCGGTCAGCTCGCGCAGCAGGCGCAGGCAGCTGTCCGACAGCGCCGCGGTGACACCCGACAGGTGCAGGATCCGGGTGTCCGCCCAGGCACTGTGAGGCGGGGAGCCCGGAGCCATCGCGGCGGCGGCGGACCCCTGCCGGTAGTGGACGGCCTCGGCCCTGCGGCCTGCGGCCTCCGCGTCCCCCGTCCCGCCGTCGGTACGGAAGTAGAGGCCGGTGGGCCGCCCGGGGTCGCGGTGGACGGCGGAGACATCGACCCCGGTGGCGGCGATCGTGCGCAGCAGGTGGTCGCCGAATCCGTCGGTGCCCAGGCGGCTGACCCAGCGGACCGGGTGCCCGGAGGCGGCCAGTGAGCAGGCGACGTTGGACTCGGCGCCACCGACCCCGCGCGTGAAGTGCGGGGCGTCGGCGAGGCTCTGCCCGGCGGCGGAGGGCCGGAGCACGAACAGGGACTCGCCCACACACACCACGTCGGGCATCGGGCCGGCTCCGTCCGTTCGTTGACCAGGTCTGCGGCGGATGTTAGACAGGGCTTCGCGGTACACGCAATGGTTGTTGCGCCCTGTGCAACATACCCGGTGGGCATGTTGCGTGCTTCCTTCCTCCTCGACACTCCCAGCACTCGGAGACGTTCATGCGCACCGCACTCGACCGGCTCGCCGACGAGGTCGTCGACCACCGCTTCAAGGGCCTGCCTCCCGACGCGGCCGGCCTGACCGTCGGGGAGCTTGCCGCGGAGCGCCGCAGCCTCCACCGCGGCGGCTTCACCACCCCGGTCCTGACGCTCTCCGCGGAGGCCGTGGAGCACAACCTGCTCTCGCTGGACCGCTTCGCCACCCGCCACGGTCTGGAGCTCGCCCCGCACGGCAAGACGTCGATGGCCCCGCAGCTCTTCCAGCAACAGCTCGATCACGGAGCCTGGGGCATCACGCTGGCCGTCCCGCATCAGGTGCGGGTCGCCCGGGCCTTCGGGGTGCAGCGGATCTTCCTCGCCAACCAGCTGGTGGACGCCGCCGCCCTGGCGTGGCTGTCCGGAGAGCTGGACGCCGACCCCGACTTCCGCTGTGTCACCTACGTGGACTCCGAGCGGGGGGTGGCCCTGATGGATGCGGCCCTCCGGCGGGCCGGCGCGGTCCGTCCCCTGGAGGTCGTGGTGGAGCTGGGGGCGGCCGGCGGGCGCACCGGAGTGCGCGACGAGGGTGAGGCGGCGGCGGTCGCCGATGCCGTGGCGGCGGTGCCGACGCTGCGGCTGGTGGGGGTCGCCGGATACGAGGGGGAGGTGCCGGACGCCGACGGTGAGTCCGTGCGTGCCTGGCTGCGCCGGCTCACCGGGCTGGCCGTGGCCTTCGACCGGGCCGGAAGGTACTCCGGGACCGCGGAGATCGTGGTCAGCGCCGGCGGCAGCGCCTGGTTCGACGCGGTGGCGGAGGCTTTCGCGGAGCTGCCGGCGCTGTCCCGGCCCGTGTGCAGGCTGCTGCGCTCCGGCGCGTACGTCAGTCACGACGACGGGCGCTACCGGTCGGTCACCCCGTTCAACCGGGTCCCGGAGGAAGGCTCGCTGCTCCCGGCGTTCCGGCTGTGGGCGCAGGTCGTGTCCCGTCCGGAGCCGGGCCTGGTGCTGATCAACGCCGGCAAGCGGGACATCGCCCACGACCTGGATCTGCCGGAGATCCAGGTGATCCGGGACGTGGCCGGCGTCGTCCGCGGCGGCGACGGGCTGGCCGTGACCCGCCTTGCCGACCAGCACGCGTTCGTCGTCGATACCGGTGGTGGCAGCCTGCCCGAGGTCGGTGACTGGGTGGGGCTCGGCATGTCGCACCCCTGCACCATCTTCGACAAGTGGCAGCTGATTCCGCTGGTCGCGGGGGACGGCACGGTGACGGACTACATCCGCACCCTGTTCTGACCCGGGTCAGCCGGGCCGCTTCCGGGGGCGGCGACCGCGGTGTCACACCTTGCGCTTGAAGGCCCGCACCGACAGCGGTGCGAAGACCGCCGCGATCGCGCCCGCCCACAGCAGCGACTGGATCACCGGTGCGGCCACCGGGCCGCCGAGCATCAGCCCTCGGCAGGCATCGGCGAGGAGACTGACCGGGTTGACGTCCACGAACGCCTCCAGCCAGCCGGGCATGGTCTCGGCGGGCACGAAGACATTGCTGACGAAGGTGACCGGGAAGAGGGCGGTGAAGCCGAAGATCTGCACCCGCTCGGCATCCTTGGCGAGCACCCCGACCAGCACCGCCACCCAGGAGAAGGCCAGCGCGAACACCAGCAGCAGGGCGAAGGCCGCCAGCAGCCCCAGCAGGTCGGTGCCGATCCGGAAGCCGAGAATCATGCCGACGCCCAGCACCAGCACGATCGACCACAGCTGCTTGACCTGGTCCGCGGCGATGCGCCCGGCCAGGGGCGCCCAGCGGGCGATCGGCAGCGAGCGCAGCCGGTCGAACACCCCTTTGGTGAGATCGGTGTTGAGACCCTGTCCCACGTACAGCGTCACGAACAGCATGTTCATCACGAGCATGCCGGGCAGCATGAACGTCAGGTAGTCATTGACCGAGCCCATGATCGCGCCGCCGAACACGTAGGTGAACAGCAGCACGAACATGATCGGCTGGATGCTGAAGTCGCTGAGCTCCCAGGGGTTGTGCCGGACCTGGACGACGGTCCGCCAGGCCAGCGTCATGCTCTGCCGGATGCCGGTGGCGAGGCCGACCCGGGCAGCGAGCTCCCCGGGCGCGGACGCGGGCGTTCCGGGCACCGCCGTCCCGGGGGCAGGCGGTCCGCTCATGAGGACGTCCCTTCGGTTCCGGGTCCTCCGCCCGCCGCCACGCTGCCGGAACCCCCCGGCGTCCGAGGGGGCCCTCCGGTGAGGGAGAGGAAGACGTCGTTGAGGCTCGATCCGCGCAGCGCCAGCTCGGTGACCACCACACCCGCCTCGTCCAGCCGCCGCAGCAGGACGGACAGCAGCGCCGGGTCCGAGACCGGGGCGGTGACCAGCTGTCCCTTCACGTCCGGCGGGTTGCCGGACACCTCCGCGACCACGTCGCGCACGACAGCGAGGTCCGCCTCCTTCGCCGGACGCACCGCGAGGGTCTGCGCACCGATCCTCGCCTTCAGCTCCTCCGGTGTGCCGGCGGCGATCACCCGCCCGAGGTCCACCACGACGATCCGGTCGGCCAGTGCGTCGGCCTCCTCCATGTACTGCGTGGTGAGCAGCACCGTCACCCCTTCGGCGGTCAGCTGCCGGATCAGGTCCCACAGCTCGCTGCGCGCCCGCGGGTCGAGGCCGGTGGTGGGTTCGTCCAGGAACAGCAGGGGCGGCCGGCCCACCAGGCTTGCCGCCAGGTCCAGGCGCCGCCGCATGCCGCCGGAGTACGTCGAGACTGCCCGGTGCCCCGCCTCGGCCAGGGAGAACTGCTCCAGCAGTTCCCGGGCCCGCTTCTTGGCCCGGGCCCGGGGGATGCCGAGCAGCCGCCCGATCAGCAGCAGGTTCTCCGCCCCGGTCAGCAGTTCGTCGACCGAGGCGTACTGCCCGGTGAGGCCGATCAGCTGCCGCACCCGATGGCCGTCGGACCGCACGTCGTAGCCGCCGACGGTGGCGGTGCCGCTGTCCGGCTCCAGGAGGGTGGCCAGCACCCGCACCACGGTGGTCTTGCCCGCGCCGTTGGGCCCCAGAAGCCCGACCACGGAGCCCTGCCGGACCGACAGGTCCACCCCGTCCAGCGCGGTGGTCGTGCCGAAGCGCTTGACCAGCCCTTCGGCCGTGATCGCCTGGTCCATCGTCTCTCCTCAGCGGGGCATACCCGGTGCCGCCGTGGGAAGCGGGAGCCCTTGCCCGGCCCCGCGGAGCCCCGGTGCGGCACCCGCGTGCTTCCACTATGACCAGGGTCACCGCCGAAAGGCGACTCAACAGCACATATATGGGCGTTTCGCGCCGAGCGGCCGCACGCCGCTCCGGCCCGCCGTCCCGTGCTCGCAGTGCGGGCACGGGACAGCGGGCCGGGGAGTGAGGGCCGGGGAGTGAGGGCCGGGGTCAGGGCAGGCCGTGCACGTGCGGTCCGACGACACGGGACCAGGCGTCGCCCGCGTGCCGGTCCCAGTTCACCGACCAGGTCATCGCCCCGCGCAGATCCGGGTAGGTCCGCTCCGGCACGAAGCTGCCGCACCGGGTGCCCCGGGTCAGGCAGTCCAGTGCGGCGGTGACCGTCTCCGGGCTGACGTAGCCGCTGCCGGCGCCTCGGGGGGAGGCGGGCACCCCGATGCCCACCTGGGAGGCGTCCAGCCCGCTCTCCAACTGGATGCAGGCCAGCGCGGTCAGGAAGTCGACACTGCCGGCGGAGTACACCTTGTTGTCGCAGCCCATCATCGAGCCACTGTTGTAGTACTGCATGTTGACGACCGTCAGAAAGTCCTTCGTGCCGAGCGCCAGCTTGAAGTACTCCGAGCCGGTGTGCTGCATGTCGATGGTCTGCGGCGCCATCGTGTACACCAGGCTGTCGCCGGCAGCCGCGTGTATCGCCTCCATGGCCTCGGTGAGGTACCTGGCGTTGATGCCGTGCTCCAGGTCGATGTCGACGCCGTCGAAACCGTACTCGTCCATCAGCGCCAGTGTGCTCGTCGCGAAGCGCTGCGCGGAGGCCGCGTCGTTGACGATGACGTTCCCCACCTCGCCACCGACCGAGATGATCACGGACTTGCCCTCCGACTGCTTGGCGGCGATGTCCTGGATGAACTCCTGCTCGGAGCCGTAGCCGAGAACCGGGTCCAGGTTGAACTCGATCTCACCGGGCCGGGCGGTGGCGTCGGCGAAGGCGACGGCGATGATGTCGTACTCGTCCTGCACCTCGCGGAGCTTCATGAGGGCCGAGCCGTTGTCGAAGTTGTGCCAGTAGCCGGTCAGCGCGTGGCGGGGCACGCCACCGCCACCACCACCCGGTCGCGGCCGGGTGGTGGCCGTCACCGGTGCCGAGCGGGCCGATTCCCCGGCGGCGTTCTCGGACCGCACCCGGAAGGAGTACGCGGTCTGCGGCTCGAGACCGCTGACGGTGGCCGAGGTGGCGGAGGTGCTGACCGTCCGGGAGCCGTCGACATAGACGTGGTACCGCTCGGCATCGCTGACCGCGTCCCAGCTCAGCGCAACGCTGGTGCTGGTGCTGGTTCCCACGGTGAGCCCGCCCGGGACGGACGGCGGAGCTTCCGGCGGCTCGGTCGGGCCGCCGCCCTCGCCGCCGGGACCGGTCAGCGCCACGTCGTCGGCGTGATAGGCGGCGGAGCCGTACCAGCCGTGCAGATGGACCGTCACCTCCGTGGTGCCGCTCCCGGTGCGGAAGCCGACCTTCAGCTGCTGCCAGTCGCCGCTGCCGGATGTCCAGGTCGAGGTCTCCTGCATTCCGGATCCTGCGGCGCCCACGAACGTGTAGCCGCCGCGGACCCAGGTGCTCAGCTCGTACTCCTCGTCCGGCTGCACGCTCACCCGCTGCTCGCAGCGGGCATGGTCGTGCCCGGAGGGGGTGGCGACCAGGGCCGAGGTACCGCTGCGGACGGGGTCGCCGGTGACGGCACCGGTGCCGCCGCTGCAGCTCCACCCGCTGAGTCCCTGCTCGAAGCCGGGGTTGGTGATCAGGTTGCCGGCGCTGCCGCCGGTCTCCGAGGCGGTGGCCGTGGCGGCCCAACCGCCCAGTGCCAGTGCTCCGGCCATTGCCACAGCCGCGGTGCGCACCGAACGGCTGTGCCGTCCGGTGCGCCGTCCGCGCGGTGTACGGGTGCGTTCCACGTTGCTGCCTCCGTGCCTGAAGGAAAGGGGGGTGCGGAGAGGGATGCGGGTGGCCACCGCTTGGCGAGCAGACTGGTCCAGACCAATTGTTCTGTCAATACCCCCGGCAGCAGCCTCCGCTGACGGCCCCTCGGCACTTTCCGGCCCGAACGAGCGTCTCCGTACCGCATCGGCGCTGGTTCCCCGGGTAAGCGTGTCGATAAGCTGCCCAACTGGCAGACTCGCCTACACAGCACGGGCAGTTCGGCCCGGGGGGAGCGGCATGGTCATGGCTATCGCGGTCACCAGCGCCGATCTGGTGCTGCCCGCCACCGACCGGCACACACCGGGCGCACACGTGCTGACCTCGCCGAGGCAGCAGGACTTCCCCTCCGCCCTGAACGAAGCCCGGCAACTGCTGGACCGGTTCGGCTCCTACCTGGTGGTCTACCCCTCCACCACCCCCCTCCCGTACGTGCAACGCCTGCACGCCGTCCGCGCCCTCCTCGAATCGGACCGGATCGCCCTGCTGCCCAGCTCACTTCCCCCGCTCGGCACCGCCCTGCTGATCCGTCAGCTCCGACAGCTCTCCAGCTGCGACTTCGGCCCAGGAGTGCTCGGCTCCGCCGCCCGGCTCCTGACCCACTACATCTACACCGGTGCCCTGCTGGCCTCCGGCCGCGCGGCCGCCCGCACCCCCGTGCCTCTCCCGCCCGGCCACGGGGCGCGACCGCCCAGCGGCCAGTGCGCCGTACTCGCCGGACCCACCCCGCAGCTCATCAGAACCGCCGGCGAGGGGACGCTCACCGGGCCGCAGTTCGGCACCCTGCTCACCTACGCCCAGAGCGGCGGCCTCTCCCACCACTGGGTCACCGGCCGGCTCGCCCGGCAATGGCAGGTCCAGGGCACGGACGCGGTGCCGCTGCCCGCCGAGTCCACCGACTGGTGGGGCACCTCGCGGCTCGTGGAGTTCGCCGCCGCCATCCCCGATGTCTCCCTGCTCCACCAGATGGTGAGCTCGGTGCGGCAGGAACGCTGCCACTGGTGCAGCCTCGCGCTCATCGGCGACCGCTGCGCCTTCTGCTCCGCCACCGTCATCCCGGCCTCGGAACGCAGACTGCACGCCATACCCGCCGCCACCGCACGCCGGGCCCTGACCTGACCCGCATGAACAGCCGGCGACACCACCCAGCGCACCAGCGCCCCGACCATCCGGCGCAGCGTCCCCGCACGCAAGGGTCCGCCCACCGCGACACGTATCGCCGCGTCACCCGTCCAGAGCCGGCAGAGGGAGAACTCGCCACATGAACGCCCGCCAGCGCCGCGGCACCATCCTGCTGCTCGTCTCGGTCCTGCTCGCCCTCGGTGCCTTCGCCGCCGTGCTCGCACTCATCAGGGACGTGGAATCACAGGTGGGCCCAAAGATCACCGCGTACGAGCTGAGCGAGGACATAGCACCCTACGAGGAGCTGCGCCCCGAGCAGTTCCGTGAGATCAGCGTGCCGGAGCGGTACGTACCCGACTCGGCGGTCACCGACCTCGCCGAGATCCAGGGCCGGGTCGCCGTCAACCCACTGCGCGAAGGGTCACTCCTGCAGGCCGACATGATGGCCGAGGAGCCCGAACTTTCCCCGGGGCAGCAGGAAATCGCCATCATGATCGACGCCTCCACCGGAGTGGCCGGCAAGATCCACCCCGGCGCGACGATCAACATGTACGCCGCCTACCGGGTCGAAAGCCGCACCGGGGAGGACGACGAGGAGTTCGAGATCGTCCGCCTCATGGTCAACAACGCCCGGGTGATCGAGGTCGGCGACCTCACCGAGATCGAGGCCGAACGCAGCCGCACCGACGCGGTGCCGATCACCTTCGCGCTGGACCACACCGACGCCCAGCGGGTGACCTTCGCCGAAGCCTTCGCCGAACAGATCCGATTGGCGCTGGTCGCCCCCGGGGAGGAGCAGGACATCCCCGAGGACGAACGGACCTACACGATCATCGGCGACATCATCGGCGACCCGCACGTCGATCTCTCCCGCCTTCTCGAGAACTGAAGCAGACAGATCTGATGACGACGCGCATTCTTCCCGCGGTGGGTGACCCGGATACCGCCCGCGCCATGGTCACCCTGCTGAGCCAACTGCCCGACACCGAGCCGCTGCGGGCGGTGCCCGACTCCGGCACCCTGCTCGACACCCTGGCCGCCCTCACCCAGGAGTCCCTGGCCGACCTGCCCGAAGTGGTACTCGTCCACGAAGGCATCGGACCACTCCCCGCACTCGAACTCATCCGCGAGATCGCGCTGCGCTTCCCCGCCGTGGGCGTCGTCCTGATGTCCACCGACCCCACGGCCGGCCTGTACTCGGCGGCGATGGACGCCGGCGCCCGCGGACTCGCAGGGCTGCCGCCGACCTACGAGGAGCTGTCCGCCCGCGTCGGCGCCGCCGCCCAGTGGTCCCTCGGAGTACGCCGTCACCTCGGTGCCGGGGACCACCTCCCGGCCGGCCCCGGAGGACGGATCGTCACCGTCTCCGGTGCCAAGGGCGGCGTCGGAGCCACCCTGCTGGCCACCCAGCTCGCCCTCGCGTCCCGGGGCGGAGAGGCCGAGCCACGCTCCGTCGTCCT
The DNA here is from genome assembly GCF_028200735.1 of Streptomyces sp. ACA25. GTDB lineage: Bacteria > Actinomycetota > Actinomycetes > Streptomycetales > Streptomycetaceae > Streptomyces. Next base: position 313,442 of record NZ_JAQKPV010000002.1, on the reverse strand, counting down.
GGTCGACCTCGACCTGCTGTGCGGCGACGTCGGCTCCTACTTCGACGTCCAGTTCCGCCGGTCGATCGCCGACCTCGCGGGGATGATCGACCTCTCGGCGCAGGTGCTGACCGAAGCGGTCTTCGTGCATGAGACCGGACTGGCGCTGCTCCTCGCCCCCGCGGAGGGCGAACGCGGCGAGGACGTCACCGAGCCCACCACCCGCCAGTTGCTCACCGCCTTCCGTACCCGGTACGACGTCGTGATCGTCGACTGCGGCTCCCAGATGAACAGCGCCACCGCCGCCGCCGTGGAAATGGCCGACACCGCCCTCCTCGTCACCACCCCGGACGTGATCTCCGTACGGGCCGTGAACCGTATGACGCGGATGTGGGACCGGTTGCAGATCCGCAAGACGGAACAGACCCTCACCGTCGTCAACCGGCTGGGCCGCACCAGCCACATACAGCCCCAGCTGATCTCCCGGATCACCGGCACCCCCGTCGCCCGGAGCATCGTCCCGGCGAACCACAAGGAGCTCCAGGAAGCCCAGGACGCGGGCCGGATCCAGGACCTCGACCCACGCGGCCCGGTGCGCCGCGCCATGTGGGCCCTGGCCGCCGAGCTCGGACTGTCCACCGGCAAGCCCGCCGCTCCGGCCGGCGGTCTGCGACTGAGAGGCAGGCGTTCATGAGCCCTCCCTCCCGCGGCGACCCGGCCGCGGTCCGGCGCCGGGACCGCGGTGCGGCCACCGTCGAGTTCGCCGGGATGTTCCCACTCATCCTGCTGATGATGGCGGTGATCTGGCAGTGCATCCTGATCGGCTACACCTTCTCGCTGGCGGCGAACGCCGCGGACGAAGGCGCCCGCGCGGGGGCGGGGGCGCGCACCGGTGCGCCGGCCGCCTGCACCGCCGCGGCCATGCGGCACCTGCCTGGCTCCTGGGAGGCGGAGACCGTCACCTGCCCGGTGGAGGGCACCGTACGGAAGGCCGAGGTGCGGCTGCGCGTCCCGGCGATCTTTCCCGGAGCGTTCCACCTGCCGATGACGGTCACCGGCACCGCCGGCGCGGCGGAGGAAGGGCGGGCCGGTCCATGACCGGGCCCTCGCACGACCGCGGCGTCACCGCCGTGGAGTTCGCGGGCTGGCTGCCGCTGCTGGTCCTGGTCGCGCTCGCCGCCCTCCAGCTGGGCTTCGTCGGTCACGCGGCCCAGCAGGCCGGTTCGGCCGCCCGGGCCGCCGCCCGGGTCGCCGCCCAGGAGGACATCGCAGACCAGTACGGCACCGCGGGACAGTCGGCGATGAGCAGCTGGCTCGACGGCTCCCTCAGCCTCGACGAGAGCTGCGGAGACGTGGCCACCGTGACCGCGAGCGTCGAGGTGCCGTCGGTCCTCCCGTTCGTCTCCGGCTTCGGCCGGGCCAGCCGGACCGTGACGATGCCATGCGACTGACGTACGCGACGAGACCGAGGCGAATGAGGAGCACCCATGGGTCTGAGGTCCCGGCTCACCAGCCAGGAGGAGCCGACCGCCGTAGGCCAGAGCGACCCCCGGCTGGTGGCGACATACCGCGCCAAGCTGCTGGAGGAGATCGACCTCGCGGAAATGTCCACCCTGCTCCTGCCCGAGCGGAGGGAGCGGCTGGAGCGAGTGCTCGGCCACATCCTCAGCCGGGAGGGGCCGGTGCTGTCCACTCAGGCGCGCGCCCTGCTCATCCGCCGGGTGGTGGACGAGGCGCTGGGGCTCGGCATTCTCGAACCGCTCCTGGAGGACGCCTCGATCACCGAGATCATGGTCAACGGCCCCGACCAGATTTTCGTCGAGCGCTCCGGCCGGGTGGAACAGCTGCCGTTGCGCTTCGCCTCCGAGGAACAGCTGATGCAGACCATCGAACGCATCGTCTCCACCGTGAACCGGCGGGTCGACGAGTCGAACCCGATGGTCGACGCCAGGCTCCCCACCGGCGAGCGGGTCAACGTCATCATCCCGCCGCTGTCCCTCACCGGGGCGACGCTGACCATCCGGCGCTTCCCGCGGGCGTACACCCTGGCCGAGCTCATCGACTTCGGCACGCTCGACGAGCAGCTGCTGCTCCTGCTCTCCGGCCTGGTACGCGCGAAGTTCAACATCATCGTCTCCGGCGGGACCGGCTCGGGGAAGACCACCCTGCTCAACGCCCTGTCCGGCCTCATCCCGGACGGCGAACGGGTCGTCACCATCGAGGACGCCGCCGAGCTGCAGCTCCAGCAGAACCACGTCATCCGGCTGGAATCCCGGCCGCCCAACGTGGAGGGCAGGGGCGAGATCACCATCCGGCACCTGGTCCGCAACTCGCTGCGCATGCGCCCCGACCGGATCATCGTCGGAGAGGTGCGTGGCGGGGAGACGCTGGACATGCTCCAGGCCATGTCCACCGGCCATGACGGCTCCCTGGCCACCGTGCACGCCAACAGCGCCGAGGACGCGCTGCTCCGGCTGCAGACCCTGGCGTCCATGTCCGAGCTTCAAGTGCCGTTCGAGGCCCTGCGCGACCAGATCAACAGCGCCGTCGACGTCCTGGTCCAGCTGGTCCGGAACCCGGACGGCTCCCGGCGCGTCGCCGAGGTCGCCGTCCTCGCCTCGCACGGCCGGGAAACCTTCCGGATCGCCACCGTCGCCCAGTTCCGGGCCGACCCCATGACCCGGGACGGCGCCGTGCACGGGCACTTCCGCCACCACCCGGTGCCGCGTGCCGTCGCGGACCGGCTCTACCTCGCCGGAGAACAGATCCCGCAGGCCTTCGGCGTCCACCTCGACGACAGCCTGATCACCACCCGGGAGGCCGGGTAGCCGATGAACAGCCTCTCCCAGCTCACCGCCGGCCTGGCCCTGCTGGCAGCGGTGACCGCAGTAGCCGGCATCCAGCTCTGGGCCTCCGGCCGGGCCCGCCGCCGCCGGCTGCTCCAGCGCCTCGCCGGCCCCGAACCGGGGGCGCCGGGTTCCCCCGCCGACCTCACCAAGCAGGCGCCGCACACCCCCCGACGCCGCTTCGACGCGGTGGACCGGCGGCTGCGGAAAACCGAGGCCGGCCGCCGGCTCACTCTCCGGCTCCGTGCCACCGGCCTTGACTGGACCGCGGGGGAGTACGTCGCGTACACCCTCGGCGCGGTTGCCGCCCTCTGGCTGATCGGCTCCGCCGTCCTGGCGCCCTTCTTCGGCCCGGTCTTCGCCCTGGTCGGGCTGTGGGGCGGCAACGCCTTCCTCGCCTGGCAGCGGAACAAGCGCACCGAACAGTTCATCAGCCAGCTCCCCGAACTGTCCCGGCTCATCGCCAACGGCACCGCCGCCGGTCTGGCCCTGCGTACCGCCCTGGCCATGGCCGCCGAGGAGATGGACGACCCCGCGGGCGCCGAACTGGCCACCGTCGCGGACCAGCTGGCCGTCGGCCGTTCCCTGGAGGACACCCTCGGCGAACTCGGGGAGCGGCTGCCGTCCCGGGAGCTGAACGTCCTGGTCACCACCCTCATCCTCGCCAACCGGGCCGGCGGCACCATCGTTGCCTCGCTGCGCAACCTGACCAGCACGCTGGAGCAGCGCAAGGAAACCCGCCGTGAGGTCCGCACGATGCTCGCCGAGATCAACGCCACCGCCGTGACCGTGCCGCTGCTGGGCCTCGGAGCACTTCTGATGATCAACACGATGGCGCCGGGGGCACTCGCCCGGGTCACCGCCAGCACCGCCGGGCAGATCGCCATGGTCGTGGCGCTCAGCATGTACGCCGTCGGCTTCGCCGTGGTGCGCCGGTTCGGCCGGATCGACGTCTGAGGAGATTGCCGTGACAGCAGTACTGGTGGCGCTCGCCATGGGCCTCGCCGTGTTCGGTGCCCTCGCAGGCATCCGGACCCTGCGGGCCGGTGCCCCGCTGCCGCCCGACCTGGTGCTCGCCCTGGAGATGGGTTCCACCCGGGTGACAGCCGGTGGTTCCGCGGTGGACCGGCTGGGGATGCGTTTCGCCCCCACCGTGCTGCGGCTGATGGGGCCCAAGGCCGTGGACCGGAAGCGGCGCCGGATCGACCAGGCCGGCAACCCCGACGGCCTGACCCTCGACCGGTACGCCGCCCGCCGTGCCGTCTACGGCATCTTCGGCGTACTGATGACGCTGATCTTCTTCTCCGCGGGATGGCCGATGCTCGGCCTCTTCGCCCTCGCCTTCGGACTGCTCGCGGCGGATGCCACGATCTGGCAGGGCATCCGGGCCCGCAAGGACGTCATCGAGCGCACACTGCCGGACTTCCTCGACGTCCTGGCCGTGGTGGTCTCCGCCGGCCTCGGATTCCGGCAGGCCCTGGACCGCGTTTCAGCCAGGTATGAGGGCCCATGGGCGGACGAAATCCGCATCACACTGCGCCAGATGGACATGGGAGTGCCCCGCAGACAGGCCTTCGACGAACTGCGCCGGAGGAACGACTCGGAGGCGGTCAACCAGTTCGTCACTGCCCTGCAGCAAGGTGAGGAGCTGGGTGCCCCCATCGCCGACACGCTGATCCAGATCGCCGACGACATGCGCCGGACGGATGCTCAGAACGCCCGTCGCCGGGCGGCGAAGGCCATCCCGAAGGCCACGCTGGCCACCCTCGTCTTCATGGTGCCGGCCACAATGATCATTATCGTGACGGGCATGATCCTGGGCTCCGGCACCGACCTGATGGGCGTCCTGGGCGACTGACCCGCGTGGCCCTGCCGGTGCTGCCCGACGCGGCCAGGCCGGTGATGCACTGTCAGCCGAGGGTCCGGTGGCGGCGCTCCGCCGACCACTGCACAATAAAGTTCGGAGCACTCACCAGCCCTGCCGGGCAACCGACTTGCCCGCTGGGTACAGGCTTGGATACGACGGGTCAGGTGCCAATCCGCGTGTCATGTGGCACAGTCAGTGGCGGTAGGTGTACGGGTTGGCCCGCGGGGAGGGGGTCGGGCATGGCACATCCCGCTTCCGGGTGGGCGCCCGTCGAACAACGCTGCCCCCTGCATCCGGTATCCAGCAGCCCAGATCCGCAGTGCGTCACGGATCGGCTGGGTACAGGTAGCGAGTGGACGGCTGGACGCGGGCCGGCCGAAAGGGAGGGACGACATGAAGAGCATGTTGCTGCACTGGAGACTGCGCGTCTCCGAGCGCCTGCGTGGCCGGTACGCCGACCGTGGTGCCGGTTTCGTGGAGTACGCGGGACTACTGCTCCTGATAGCCGGCGTGGTGGTGCTGGTGATCGGTCTCGGGCTGCCTGCACAGGTCTCAAATGCTGTGCAGAACGCTGTGAACGACATTCTTGGCAACTGAGGCTTCCCGCCAGGGCCAGAGACGACAAGGGTTCCGCCTTCCCGTTGTATATATGGATGGTGAGCGGATTACTGCTCATCGCCTTCATCTTCTTTGTGTTCGCTCAAGCAGCCTTCACGAGGAGTGGAGGTCAATCAGCTGCGGATGCTGCCGCTCTCGCCGCTGCGCGGGAATCACGTGATCATCTGCACGAGCTCTTTCTTGAAGCTGCCGGCGGAGGTGAGGACCTCGAGGAGCTGCTGGACGGCGAGGGTTTCGAGACCGATGGCGCCTGTGTTGAGGCCTCCCGGTTGGCGGAGCGCAATGACGCGAATGTGGTGTCGTGTCTTCCGGAGCCCGAGCGGGTCGGATACACCATCGATATCGAGACGCGAAGGTCCGTGGGGGAATCCGTGATACCTGGTACAGAGGACCAGAGGTCACGCGCTCAAGCGACTGCTGTCATTCTGGGGCTCTGTGAAGTCAGCGAAGAGGCTGACGACAGGGTCGAGCTGACCTGCGACGAGCAGAACTGGGACTTCGACCCGGATGACGAGGAAGCCCTTCCTGAGCCTCGTGATCTGTTCCACATCTATCTTGAAGACTGAACGTCGACGAGTTGAGCGCAAAGGACACGCACCCGATGAATCTCCGTGACAGCAAGTCCCGCCTCATCCTGATCGTTGTCGGGTTGGGTGCTGCACTGGTGATAGCCGTAGCCAGTTGCGGAGGAGGCGGGGATGACGGAAGTGCTCAGAGCACAGCCGAACGAGACGTCGCGGAGGGTGCTGAATCGGATAACGGTGCCGGGGAGGAAGGAGGTGACTCGGGTGGCGATTCGGGTGGAGAAGCGGCCGAGGAAATTCTGGCCACTGTCTCGGGAGAGGACAGCCTCACGCTGACCTTCACACGGGCTGTTCGGGAAGACGGTGGCTTCCTCACAGTGGAGGGAACGCTTCATAACGGAGGTAGTCGAACATGGTTCGACAGTGCTTGGTACGGCACTGAGCGAGAGTTGCAGGAGAACGGATTCTCCATGGCTGGCTCGACATTGACCGCCAAGAGTGAGGGGAGGCGGTACCTGATCCTCCGTGACACCACCGGTCGTTGTCTGTGCACTGGATTCGGTAGCGGCGTCGGCGCGGGCGATACCGTGCACTGGTTCGCGCAGTTCCCGGAACCGGATGCCGGGACCACCGAAGTTGAGTTCCACATTGGTCAAATGCCACCGGCCACGATCGAGATTCGTTGAGGGGCGACTGTCATGGGGTATCGCAGGGATCACGCAGTACGGGTCACCGTGGTCACGGTGGCCGGAACGGCCATGCTCGCTCTTTCCACTCCTGCATGGGCGAACGAGGTAGATGACTTTGAGCAGCCCCCCGGTTACGAGGCGCCGCCGCTTCCCGAGATCGACATGCGGGCGTCCGGATTGAAACTGGGGGATGGGGCAACGCTCGCAGAGCCCCGGGTGCTCGACATCAAGTTCATCACTGAGGACATCGGCGAGCCGGTCCAGTCGGACGACGGCAGTACCACCGGCGACGATGCGGTCGAGGAGGATTCCCTGGAGGTCGGGGCCGGTGGTGCCGAAGAGCCGGCAGATGAAGAGGAGGCCGAAGACAGCGAAGAAGGTGAGGGCGACGGAGGTGCAGGGGAGCAGCACCGAGAGGAAAGGACGGGTGATCTACGGAAGTTCACGCTGCAGACCGACGTACTCTTCGGGAAGGACAGTGACGAGGTCTCCGAGGAGACCCGAAAGGCTCTGAAAGTGGTAGCAGAGGCCCTCGACGAGCATCGGCCGGAGCGCGTCAATATTTTTGGGTTCACCGACAACCTCGGACCGTACGAGCATGGTATCCCGTTGTCCGAAAATCGAGCTAAGAATACCCATGCTGCTCTTCTCGACCTCTTGGACGATGCCTCTGGTATCAGATTCAATGTCCGTGGCTACAGCGAGGACTATCCGTTGTACGACAACGACACGGAAGAGGGCCGGCAGAAGAACCGGCGAGTGGAGATTTCCTGGCCCAGTGGCGCCTGATATACCGTGGACTACTCTCGGGTCATCCACTGCGTGGCGCTGAGCGTATAACTGCGGAGATTTTCGTTGAACGGGTCTTCGCTAACCTGATCAATCCACAATAGTACCAGGTTATTCTGTCTGGTTTCGAAGCAAATCCCCATACCTTCGTCCAGCACGGTATCCCGCAGTATCTGCTCTGCTGTGATCGGGTTGGGAAGCGTGGGGGCGTGTGCTGCTTTGCGGCATTCCTCCGGGGAAGGGTCGGGGGCATCGATGGTGCCTGCATAGATCTCGGGATGAAAGGCGATGCCGTCGTCCGGGATTCCGCCCTGCCCGCAGTGCAAGTAGTGAAAATCAGCTTCCTCGTCCAGGTGCTGCATCGATCCATACTTCACGCCGGTTGTGATGGTGAGTTCGTCCAGGTAAACCTCTGTCAGGTTGGCGCCGTAGCAGCGGCCGGAGGAGACTGTTACATCCTCGCGGAAGAGCGGTGCTCGCAAGGCAATCTCGGTCTTGTCTTCGGGGGGCCAGTAAGCGGAGTCCGACCCCCCGGTCCGGGCGGCCTCCGTCTCCTCGTCGTCGCCTTCCTCGCCGGTATCCCCCGATGGGGCCGTCATATCTTTGCCAGGACCGTTCGGAGTATCTCCGCTGCCGGCCTCGTGGGTGTCGGAGTGGGAACGGTCGGTGCTCGTCAGCTGCCAGACGGCAGTGCCGCTGATCAGCGCTCCGACCGCTGCTGCTGCCGCAGCAAGGGCGACTGTCCGGCGCCGGCCGCCGGTCGGGCGAGCAGTCATGGAGGGCGGGGACGCCGGCTTCTGCGGAGCTGTGGCGGGAGAGATGAGGGCCTGGTCCGGGGGCGTGGCGTGCAGGCGGTGGGTGACCTGGGTGGCGACCGGCGCGGGGAGCCAGTTCTCCTGGCGTTGCAGGGTGCGGCCAGGGGAGAGGGCGCGGCAGGTCTCGATGATGTCGCCCGGGCTCGGACGGTGGGCCGGATCCTTCGCCAGGCAGGCGCCGATGAGGTCGCGGAGCGGCTCCGGGGCGCTGTGCAGGTCCGGCTGCTCCTGGACGATGCGGTACATGACGCCGTGCGCCGAACCGTCGCCGAACGGGTGGCCTCCGGTCGCCGCGTGCTGGGCGATGATGCCCAGGGAGAAGATGTCGGTGGCCGGTGTGGCGGATTGTCCGGTGACCTGCTCGGGTGCCATGTATCCGGGAGTGCCGACGCGGACGTCGGATCCCGTGAGCGGCGTGGCGTCCGCGGCGCGGGCGATGCCGAAGTCGATGACCTTGGGGCCGTCGCCGGCCAGCAGGATGTTTCCCGGCTTGAGATCTCGGTGGACGACTCCGGCGGTGTGGATCGACTGCAGAGCCTCGGCGACCCCGGCGATCAGGAGCAGCACGGTGTCCAGCGGCAGTGGGCCATGGGCGCGCAGGACATCGGCGAGCGTAAGACCGGGGACGTACGCGGTGGCCAGCCAGGGGGCGTCGCCCTCGGTGTTGCTGTCCAGTACGGGGACGGTGAAGAGCCCTTGCACCCTGCGAGCGGCCCGTACCTCAGCCTCGAAGCGGCGGCGGAAGTCCGGGTCCTCGGCGAACTCCGCACGGATCACCTTCAGCGCGATGGGTTGTCCGCCCCGGGTGTACGAGAGGTAGACGCTGCCCATGCCTCCCGAACCGATCCGGGCACGGATTCCGTATCCGGCGACCTCGCGTGGGTCCCCCGGCCCCAGCGGCCGGAATGGTGACGATGCGTCATGCGGTGTCATGGTCCCCCCATATGGCCGGTAACTCCGAACCCACGCATCGTAATATCGTCACAGGGAAGCGCTTCCGGCGGCTCGGGGCGCCTGTCGGGCAAGGGTGCAGAGGGCAGCCGAAGGGGTGGGCATGTCCGCGCGGGCGCTCCGTCAGTCGACGTCGACAGCCTTGACGGCTCGCGCGGCCAGCTGCTCCAGGGCCGCCTTTTCCTCCTCGGTCAGCGGCGGACTCTCCTCGGCCGCGTAGTAGTTGAGGCTGACGAGGACGTTGGCCCGGCGTGCTTCGACGGTGACTCGGACGTCGCCGAGCGGATCGCGGTAGCTTTCGTCACCGAAGTGCAACTCCTCTGCATCGGCGTGCTCGCGCCGCTCCGCGAAGACTCCTCGGGCCTCACCGACCGCGTCATCACCGGTGCCCTGCCAGGGATGCAGACGGAACTCCAGGTGCAGCAGCCGGTCCTCGTTCTCCCAGCGGCAGGAACGGCGTTCGGTACGCAGATCCGCGTAACCGGAGCCGGCCGCCGCCGCGTCGGGAACAAGAGCCGCCACCTGCTCCGTACCCGATGCGCAGGGTTCCGGCAGGTCCCCGGCAAGGCCGCTGCCCGGCCACCAGGGAGCGGTCCACGGCCGGTCCAGCGGCAGGGTGGCGGCGAAGGCGAGGAGTACGACGCTCACGGCGCCCCATCGTCCGGCGGGGGCCATGGGGCGGCGGCTCTGCAGCGCGTGCCACAGCACGATGGCGATCAGCAGGAGCCCCAGCCACTGCAGGGCCGACAACTGCCAGTGGAACGCCCACCACACGACGGCGACCAGCAGCAGCGTCACCCCACTGTGGGACCACGGCCAGCGTCGGGCGGCCCGTGTCCGTGTCATCCCCACCTCCCCATGACAGGCTTGGCCTCGCCGACATCCTGCCCCATGGTGCGGTAGGCGTCCCCCTCCCGACGAGCGGGACGGAAGGGAGCGGAGCGGCGATGGGCACAGCGGGTTTCACCTATCAGGAGGTGGGGGCCACCCGGGACATGGACCGGCCGCTTCCCGCCGGCTACCACACCCTCCGGGTCCGGACCCGGCTCGGCACCGGTGGCGCCGTACAGCGGGTGGCCGGCAGCGCCGTGCTCAACTGGCGCATGCACCGGGCGGTCCTGGGCGTGACGCTCGAACCGGAGGCGCGGGAGGCAGCGCCCGGGGTGGGGGTCATCGTCGGCATCGGGGTGGGGCGGCTCCGGTTGCGCGCCCCCTGCCGGGTGGTGTGGACGCTCCGGGAGGCAGACCGCACCGGCTGGGGCTACGGGACACTGCCGGGGCATCCGGAGAGCGGCGAGGAGGCGTTCCTCGTCGAGCGGCTGCCTGACGACTCGGTCTGGCTGACGGTCACCGCGTTCAGCCGTCCCGCCGTCTGGTGGACGAGAGCCGCGGGACCGTTCGCCCGGTGGGGGCAGCGGGCGTATGCCCACCACTGTGGACGGGCACTGAAGCGGCTGGCCCGGGCCCACTGAAGCAACGCTCGGACCCTCGGCGCCAGCGGGGGGTGACCGGTCGGTAGCTTTCTGCGCCGGGACTCCCGGGCGGCCGGTCCCCCCGAGAGATCGAGGCTGGCCAGGGCGCTGGTCGAGGGGTGCACGAGTCATGCGGAAGAGTGCGTGGCAAGGGGTCCCACGGCCCTGCCCGGTGCGGTATCGTTCGGGCGTGCCGCCCCAGGGTGGCACCCGCTGACGGCCAGCGTCGCCACTCCCACCCCGGCGACGGCTGGCAGGGTGGACCGTGAGCCAACCCCCCCGGCTCCGGTCGAGCCCGCACCATGGGCCGGTCTGCCCTCTCCCCCCACTTGGGCAGGCCGGCCCACATACCTCTCTGTCAGCGGGGCGCGTCGCGGACTCAGCACCGACCGCCCGGCTTTCCCCCCGCCCCCGCTTCCGGCGTCGCTACGCTCGGGCCGTGCATCAGTTTCTGATCGTTCTCGCAGCCGGATACGGCGCCGTCACCGGACCGCTTCTCGCGCGACCCGGCTACCGGCTCTCCGTGGAGCCGGGGCAGCCCTGGCGCTCCGTCTGCCCGCACGGACACGCGGTTCCCCGCGGTCCGCGCGGCTGGCTCGGGACCACCGGCTGTGCCTCGTCCGTCGGCTGCCCGCAGGCTGCGGCGCACGGCCCGCGGAAGATCCCGCTGGCCCTGGTGACCGGGGGCTGCTGTGCGGCCGTGGCTGCCGCCGCCGGGATCCGCCCGGAGCTGATGGTGTGGCTGCTCCTGATCCCCGGCATGGTGCTGCTCGGTGTGGTGGACCGAGCCGTGCAGCGGCTGCCGGACGTTCTCACCCTTCCGCTGGGGGTGCTGGCAGCCGGTGGGCTGGGGCTCGCCTCGCTGCTCCCGGAGGCCGGAGGCAGCTGGTCCGGGGCGCTGCTGGGGGGTGCGGGACTGGGCGTCGGCTATTTTCTGCTGTTCCTGATCCACCCGCGTGGCATGGGCTTCGGTGACGTCAAGCTGGCGATTCCGGTCGGCACCGTCCTGGGGTGGTACGGCTGGGACGCTGTCTTCCTCGGTACGTTCGCCGGTTTCCTGCTGGCGGCCGGGTACGGCCTGCTCCTCGTCGTGGCGCGGCGGGCGAGCCGGCGGACGGAGATCCCCCTGGGCCCCTTCATGCTGCTCGGCGCGCTGGCCGCCGTGCTGCTCAGCGGACTCGCGGGGTGAATCCGCGCCGGTTGCACCCGTCGGGGACCGACATGCGTTACGGTGGAAGCCCCCCCTCGGGCCGGTCCGTAACCCCCCCCACGGACCGGCCCGCTTTTTCTGCGCCCCTTGTGCGCCCCCAGCGTCATGGGATGCCGGCTGTCCACTCCGTGAACCGGCCCATGAGCCCAGGTGTAACCTGACGCGGTACCGCACGGAGGGGCAGACACACGATGAAGAGCAAGCTGCGGCGGCTGGCTGTCAAGCTGTACGCGCGGCGGGTGGAAGGTCGTCTCGACACCGACCGGGCACCCAAGCACATCGGAGTGATCCTCGACGGAAACCGCCGCTGGGCCCGGGCCGCCGGCGGTACCACCAAGCAGGGTCACCAGGCCGGCGCGGCGAAGATCCAGGAGCTTCTCGGCTGGTGTGCCGAGACCGATGTCGAGGTGGTCACCCTGTGGCTACTGTCGACGGAGAACCTGGACCGGCCCGAGGAGGAGCTGGGTCCGCTGCTGACGATCGTCGAGGGTGCGGTGCGGGATCTCGCCGAGGACGGCCGTTGGCGGGTGCACCATGTGGGTGCCCTGGACGTGCTGCCCGAACGGACGCAGAAGGTGCTGAGCGAAGCCGAGGAGCTGGCCGGTGAGCGGGACGGCATACTCGTCAACGTCGCGGTCGGCTACGGAGGCCGTCAGGAGATCACCGATGCGGTCCGGTCACTGCTGGCGAAGCGGGCCGCGGAAGGGGCTTCACTCGAGCAGGTGGCGGAGCAGCTGGGCGTCGAGGACATCTCCGAGCACCTGTACACCCGTGGGCAGCCCGACCCGGACCTGGTGATCCGCACCAGTGGGGAGCAGCGGCTGTCGGGCTTCATGCTCTGGCAGAGCGCACATTCGGAGTACTACTTCTGCGAGGTCTACTGGCCCGCGTTCCGCAAGGTCGACTTCTTGCGCGCACTCCGGGACTACGCCGCACGTCACCGCCGCTTCGGTCACTGACAGCGTACTGACGGGGCGCGCTGACCGAGCGCACTGACCGAGCGCGCTGACCGAGCACGGACGTCGTACTCACCCGGCCGGTCTCCGGGCCCCGTCCGCCCCGCTTCGCCCGTCGGGTGAGGCGGGGCGGCCATGCCCGCGCGCCCCGCCGCACCGTGCGGTACCGCGTGGTGAGGGGGTGCGCCTGCCTGCTCCGCGGGCGCTACCGCGTCGGTCGTCCGTGGGCACTGAAGTGGCATCAGGCATGACAGGGCCGGTCACCGGGCATATCTGTGGCGGGCCGGTGCGTCGTCACCGGTCCGCCGGGAGGCCCGCTTGCGCATCACGGACTCAGCAGAGGACCGGTCCGCCGGCCCGTGCGGCACGGGCAGCGACCGGCCAGACCCCCGGCGCTCCACGCGCCTCGACTCACCAACCTCATCCGAGGGGGTTCGTCCACACGTGGTCAACAGCCAGAAGCGCCCGCAGGACCGGCGCATGTACGTTCTCGACACGAGTGTCCTGCTCGCCGATCCTTCTGCCCTGACCCGCTTCGACGAGCACGAAGTGGTCCTGCCGGTGGTGGTGATCTCCGAGTTGGAGGCGAAACGCCATCATCCGGAGCTCGGCTACTTCGCCCGGCAGGTGTTGCGCCGGCTCGATGACTACCGGGTCCGGTTCGGGCGTCTCGACACGCCGCTGCCGATCGGTGATCTGGGCGGGACTCTGCGGGTCGAGCTGAACCATTCCGATCCGGCGATCCTGCCGCCCGCGATGCTCAACGACCGGGGCAGGATGGGGGACAACGACACCCGCATCCTGGCGGTGGCCCGGAACCTGCAGGCGGAGGGGTACGACGTCACGGTCGTGTCCAAGGACCTGCCGCTGCGGATCAAGGCCTCGTCGGTCGGCCTGCAGGCCGAGGAATACCGCGCCGAGCTGGCCATCACCGAGTCCGGCTGGACCGGGATGGCGGAGGTCACGCTCAGTGGGGAGGCTGTGGATGAGCTCTTCGCCGCCGAGGAGACCGGCGGCCCCCCGGAGATCGCGGAACTCCCGGTGCACACCGGGCTCGTCATCGCTTCGGAAAAGGGCCGGGCGCTGGGCCGGGTGACACCGGACGGCCGGATCCGGCTGGTGCGGGGCGACCGGGAGGCGTTCGGTATCCACGGCCGGAGCGCCGAGCAGCGCATCGCGCTCGACCTGCTGCTCGACCCGGACATCGGCATCGTCTCGATGGGCGGCCGGGCGGGCACGGGGAAGTCAGCGCTGGCGCTGTGCGCCGGGCTGGAGGCGGTGCTGGAGCGCCGGCAGCACCGCAAGGTGATGGTCTTCCGTCCGCTGTACGCCGTGGGCGGTCAGGACCTGGGGTACCTGCCCGGCTCCGAGGCAGAGAAGATGCACCCGTGGGCGCAGGCGGTCTTCGACACGCTGTCCGCAGTGACGTCCCGTGAGGTCATCGAGGAGGTGGTGGCCCGCGGGATGCTGGAGGTCCTGCCGCTGACGCACATCCGGGGCCGGTCGCTCCACGATGCCTTCGTCATCGTGGACGAGGCGCAGTCGCTGGAGCGGAACGTGCTGCTGACGGTGCTGTCCCGGATCGGGCAGGGATCACGGGTGGTGCTGACCCATGATGTCGCGCAGCGGGACAATCTCCGGGTGGGCCGGTACGACGGGGTGGTCGCGGTGGTCGAGAGGCTGAAGGGGCATCCGCTCTTCTCGCATGTGACGCTGACCCGGTCGGAGCGGTCCCCGATCGCCGCGCTGGTCACCGAGATGCTGGAGGAGGGCCGCCAGTAGGAAGGTGTCGCCCCGGCGGGTGTGCCGGGCTGTCGGGCGGCCTGCCCGCTCCTCGAGCGGGCAGGCCGGCTGCTGCGTGCAGGTGCCGCCGGTGCGCGGTACTGTCCGGTCCGTTCGCGGAACGGCAGGCCGGACGGACCGGCAAGGGGCGGCGCAGCGCCACCCGGGGACGCCGGATGCTCTGGACAAAGGGGGCGTCCGGGACGGAGGGCGGGCGAAGCGTAGTGCCTGAGAGATGAGCCGATGCAGTCTTTCCGGAAGATGACAAGCACAAACGCCATGTGACCTTTCCCACACTCCGGTGAATTGCTTCCGCTCGCCGCCTCCGGCAGTGTGTGCCTCTGTCAGGCCCCGCATGCGGCATTGCCGTCCCTACAGGGACGGTTGGCACAGTAGCCATACAACTGAACAGCCGTTCGCCGCATGCCGCCCGAAGTACCATGCGGGTGCTGTGCAGAGTTGCACAGTCACCCTCACCGGGCCCGCGCCTCCCGTGACCAGTGGAGGACCGTGCCAGGGGCACGATTGCGCCCGCGTGGTCACCCGAGCGGGCGATGTTGGAAGGAAACCGTGTGAGCCGGATTTCGGTCCGGGGATTCGCAGTGGCGTCTGCTACCGCGGTGACAACCGTCGGTGCTGCCGTCGGTGTTGCCTCGGGAGATGGACAGAGTGGCACGGACGACCTCGAGGTCGTGGCAGCCGATGCTTCGCTACTTGTCGAGATACCCGTTGGCGGGAATGCCCAGCTTCACACTGCGTCGCTGACCAGGCAGGCAGAGACGCAGTCCACCGCCGCCGACGCGGCGACCAGGAAGGCTGCTGAGGAGACCGCCCGCAAGAAGGCCGCCGAGCAGGCCGCGGCCAAGAAGGCAGCAGCCGAGCAGGCCGCGAAGGAAAAGGCCGAGCGCGAAGCCGCCGAGAAGGAGCGGGAGCAGCAGGCCCGGGAGGCCGCCGCCAGTCGCAGCGCCGAGCGCACGGACGTGAGCACCGCGAGCGCTCCGGTCCAGGCTTCCTACACCAAGGCCCAGATCCAGGCGATGGCCCAGGAAATCGTGGGCGCCGGCCAGTATCAGTGCTTCTCGAACATCGTGGAGCGGGAGAGCGGCTGGAACCACACCGCTACCAACCCTTCGTCAGGTGCGTACGGTCTGGTGCAGTCCTACCCTGCATCCAAGATGGCGTCGGCGGGCAGTGACTGGCGGACCAACCCGGCCACCCAGATCCGCTGGGGCCTGAACTACATGAACGAGCGGTACGGCAGTCCGTGCGGCGCCTGGGAATTCTGGCAGGCGAACCACTGGTACTAGTCCTCCGGCGGTGGCCGATGATCCGGCCACGTTCCGAGCTTCACGCAGCCCTTCGTACTCATCCGGTGCGGGGGGCTGCTGTGGTTCTGGGCGCGGGGGCGCAAGGTACTCTCGGGTCGCACTGAGCAGGGCCGGGGGCGGAGGGAAAACGGGATGTCACGACTGGACCGGTTGAGAACCGGTTTGGCGCGCTTCGGTTCGCGGGTTTCCGCCTACCGGGAAGCCGCGGAGCGGGAGGCGGAGCGCCGGGAGCGCGAGGCCGCGGAGCGGGTCGTCGGGCCGGTTGAGCCGGTGCTGCCGGTGAGCCCGGTGCAGCTCGGGACAGCGGAGGTTGCTTCCGGGCGGGCCGGCGAGCCGGTGGCGTCCGGTGGTGAGGGGGGCGCGGGCGGCAGCGGCGGCGAGCCCCAGGGCTCTCCCTTGCCTCCGCAGGGCCCTCCCCGGCCGGAGCCCGCCGTCGCGATCCCGTGGGGGCTGCGGGTCGCGGCCGAGGCCGGCTGGCGGCTGCTGGTGCTGGCGGCGGCGGTCTGGGTGCTCCTCCAAGTAGTGGAAGCCATCAGCCTGCTGGTGATCGCGTTCGCCGCGGGCCTGCTGATCACCGCGCTCCTCCAGCCGCTCACCGGCAGGCTGAAGCGGATGGGTCTGGGACGTGGACCGGCCACCGCGGTCACCTCGGTCGGCGGCTTCGCAGCCATCGGTCTGATCGGCTGGTTCGTGGTCTGGCAGGTCATGGAGAGCGTCGACGATCTTGTCGACAGCGTGACCGAGGGCATCAACGAGTTGCGGGACTGGCTGCTGGACAGCCCGCTCGGAGTCGACGACGACGACTTCAACGAGCTCGTGGACAACGTCAACCGGTGGCTCAGTGAGCACAGCGCGGAGCTCACCACCGCAGGTCTCGAGGGCGTCAACTATCTGGTGCGGTTCTTCACCGGCGCCGGTGTGGCGCTCTTCGTCGTGCTGTTCCTGCTCTACGACGGCCGCAACATCTGGTACTGGTTCCTCAAGTTCTTCCCCGCCCCCGCGCGGCCGGGCATTGCCGGGGCGGGGCCGCGGGCCTGGATCACGCTCACCGGATATGTGCGGGGCACCGTGCTGGTGGCACTCATCGACGCGCTCGGTATCGGCATCGGGCTGTACATCCTGCAGGTGCCGATGGCCGTGCCGCTGGCGGTCATCGTGTTCGTGTCGGCGTTCGTGCCGATTCTCGGTGCCATTGTGTCGGGCGCGTTGGCCGTCGTGGTGGCCTTCGTGACCGAAGGGCCGCTCACTGCCGTGCTGGTCCTCGGCGTGGTGCTCCTGGTCCAGCAGGTGGAGAGTCAGATCCTGCAGCCGTTCATCCTGGGCCGGCTGGTGCGGGTGCACCCCCTGGCCGTGGTGCTCGCGGTGACCGGTGGCACGCTGCTGGCGGGCATTCCCGGAGCGGTGGTGGCGGTACCGCTGGTGGCGGTGCTCAACACCGTGGTGGTCTATCTGAGGGCCTATCAGAACGAGGCCGAGATGCGGGCGGATCCGCGTCGCAGTGGTGCGACGATCGCCTCGCTCGCGCCGACGGCGCCGTCGGTGGTCACCGGGGGCGGGCCGGAGCCCGGGGCCGGGCGGCCGGAAGAGCCGGAGCATCGTCCGGGGGAGCCACCGGACCGGAAGGACGACCCCGGCGACCACCGGGCTTAGCGTCGCATCGGCCGGGTTCTGCCCCGTCGCGGAAACCCCTGACCGACCCGGCACCGGTGCCGGGTCGGTCAGGGCTCACTCCGGCGTGCCGGTCAGGCCGGAGCGGGGCGGGTGACGGGCCTCGAGCAGGTGTTTCAGCTCGGTGGTCTCCTGCGGGCTCCAGGCGGCGGGCGGGACGATCGCGGCCCAGGCGTCCACGGGGTTCGAACCGTACCGGTGGCCGTGCGGCGCGGGGGCACCGTAGGAGACCGCCATGTCCACGGTCGTCTGCCAGAAGGTGACGAAGGGGAACCAGTCGATCGCCGTTGTCACGTCCGGGCCCAGCGGCGGGCGCAGCCACTCGGGCCGCTGGAACAGCAGATTCGGGGACCACCACACCACAGGGTCCGAGGCGTTCTGCAGGTAGACGACGCGCGGCTCCTGCCAGGGGATGTCCGGCCGGTTCAGGTCCCGTTCCGGGAATTGCGCGAAGCGCACATGCTCCCCGCCCCGGTACAGCGGGCGCCAGACCGGGCTGCCCGGATCCCGGTGCTCGGTCAGGGCGGCGTGGATCGGGCTGGAGTCGGGCGGGCCGATGAGCAGTGCCCCGTCGGTCCGGTCGATCAGGTCGTCCACGCTGTCGAAGGAGGCCTCGATGGCGGTGACCGCCAGGCTCTCCCCGAACACGACCAGCTTCGGACGTGTCTCGGGAGGTTCCTGTGCCCAGCGGGCGTGCACGGCTTCCACCAGCTCCCGGGTGGCGGCGCCCGCCTCCTCGCGGTCCACGGTGAATGAGGCCCAGCTCGGCAGGTAGGAGTACTGCATGGTGACGACGGCGGTGTCCCCGCCGTGCATGTACTCCAGAGCCTCCACCGTGGTGGGGTTGATCCAGCCGGTGCCCGTGGTGCCGCCGATGGCCAGCACCGAACGGTCGAACGCGTCGGTCCGCTCCAGCTCCCGCACCGCGAGCGCGGCGCCCTCCGGGTAGCTGTCGTAGGCGGCGCGGCCGGCGTAGACCCGGATCGGCTGGACGGCCTCCCGGCCGGTGAAGCTCTCGATCTCGTCGGTGGAGAGGACCGTCCCGGTGAAGGTCCGGCCCTTGTTCCCCAGGTCGTCCCAGTGGATCAGCGAGTCCGGGCTTCCCGAGACGCGAGGGGAGTACGGACGCAGGATGCCCGGATCGGTGCTGCGGTCCTTGGCCGCCGCGACCCGGTCGGCGAGGTGCAGTACCCCGCGCTCGAAGACCACATCCCGGGTGCCGAAGATCACAAGGGCGCTGCTGAGTGCCAGCGCCAGCGCCACAGCGGCCGGCCAGGGCACGAAGCGGTGCAGCAGCTCCGTGAGCCTGCGGGTGCCGAGCCGGATGACCCTGGCGAGGAACAGCAGGAGCCCGCACACCCCCAGCGAGATCAAGGTGATCATCAGGGAGTGCCAGGTCAGGGTGGGCGGCAGCCCTTGCAGCCGGCGCAGTTCACGCTGCATCTCGGCGCTCTGCGACAGCAGGAAGATGACCAGCGGCGGAGTGAGCAGATAGAACGTCAGCCAGCATCGGGCCCTGGCGGTCCGGCTGGGACGCCAGCGGAAGAGCAGCCGGTACAGCCAGCTGAGCAGCGCGCCGAGGCCGTAGCCGATGGCTGCCGTGATTCCTCCGATGGCGCCTTGCAGATACCACGGACGGGGGACCAGGGAAGGGGTCAGGGAGAGCCAGAAGAAGAAGACGGCGAGCAGGCAGGCGGCGAGGTCGGGCCAGCGCCGGACCACCCAGGTGGAGTCCGGGCGTTCCCAGTACGGCGCGCGCAGGAAGGCCGCTCCGTGCTCTCCGGTGCGCCGGACCGCGGCGTGCAGGGCGGCGGTGGCCGTCGGCAGGCCGCGGCGGGGTACGGGGGCCTCGCCCCCGGCGGTGTGCAACATGCCCCGGCCCCCGACCCCGTTCCCGTGCGTGAGTGCTCCGTCCTCGCGCTGAGGGGACGGACGCAGGCACCCAGCGTAGCGTTGCCCCGGGCCCGGGGTGGGCGTATTGGCCGCGGGGGCGGAACGGTGACCCGGGATGTTCGCAGCGGTTTGCTCTCTCCGTGTATACACGGCGGTTATACATGGTGTGTATAGTGCTCGCATGTCCATCAGCCAAACACTGCTCGGGCTCCTGGAGTCCGGTCCTCGCCACGGTTATGACCTCAAACGGACCTTCGATGACCGCTTCGGTCACGACAAGCCGTTGCACTACGGTCAGGTCTACTCGACCATGTCCCGCCTCTTGAAGAACGGCCTGGTGGAGGTCGACGGAATAGAGGCGGGGGAAGGCCCCGAGCGCAAGCGCTACGCCATCACCGATGCCGGTATCACCGATGTCGAGAACTGGCTCACCCGCCCGGAGAAGCCCGAGCCCTACCTGCAGAGCACCCTCTACACCAAGGTCGTACTGGCCCTGCTCACCGGCAGGGACGCCGACGCGCTGCTCGACAGCCAGCGCGCCGAGCACCTGCGGCTCATGCGGGAGCTCACCCGCCGCAAGACCGGGGGCGATCTCGCCGACCAGCTCATCTGTGACCATGCGCTGTTCCACCTCGAGGCCGACCTGCGTTGGCTCGAACTGACGGCGGCCCGGCTGGACCGGCTCGCCACGGAGGTCCGCTCGTGAACAGCTTCCCGCACCCGCCTCCGGACGCCCTGCTGTGCGCGGAGAACCTGCACAAGGCCTACGGCTCCACGCCGGCCCTGGCCGGCGCGGACTTCCGCATCTCCGCCGGGGAGATCGTGGCCGTCATGGGTCCGTCCGGCTCGGGCAAGTCCACCCTGCTGCACTGCCTGGCCGGCATCGTCCCGCCGGACGCGGGCACCGTCCACTTCGACGGCAGCGAGCTGTCCGGGCTGTCCGATGCCCGGCGCAGCGCCCTGCGGCGCTCAGCGTTCGGTTTCGTCTTCCAGTTCGGGCAGCTCGTCCCCGAGCTGACCTGTCTGGAGAACGCCGCCCTGCCGATGCGGCTGACCGGCACCGGCCGCAAGGAGGCCGAGGCCCGTGCCGCGCGCTGGCTGGAGCGGCTGGAGGTCGGCGATGTCCGTCACCACCGCCCCGGACAGGTCTCCGGCGGCCAGGGCCAGCGGGTCGCTGTCGCCCGTGCCCTGGTGAACAGCCCTCGGGTGATTTTCGCGGACGAGCCCACCGGCGCACTGGACTCCCTGAACGGCGAGCGCGTCATGCACCTGCTCACCGAGGCCGCCAGGGAATCCGGCACCGCGGTGGTCCTGGTCACCCACGAGTCCCGGGTCGCGGCGTACTCCGACCGCGAGGTCGTCGTCCGTGACGGCAGGGCCCGCGACCTGGCAGGTGCCGCATGACCGGCCCCGCTCTCGCGCCCGGCCGTGCCCCGGCGGCACCCGCTCCACCGGAGCCGCCGGGCCCCCCGGCCGGCTTCCGGCGCTGGGCGGCCGACCTCGCGCTGGGCCTGCGCTTCGCCCTGGCCGGCGGCCGTGAGGGCTGGACGAGGACGGTGCTCACCGGCGTGGGGGTCGGGATCGGGGTGGCCGTGCTGCTGCTGGCCGCCGCGGTGCCCAGCCTGCTCGGGGCACGTGTGGACCGGGAAGCTGCCCGTGGCTCCGGCTGGTCGGGCGAGCTGATGGAGCCGGGCCCGGGGACGATGCTGTACGCCAAGACCGACACCACCTTCCGGGACCGCGCCGTCCGGGGCCGCGAGCTCGAGCCCGACGGTGACCGGCCGCCCCTGCCGCCGGGCGTCGCGGAGATCCCGGGGCCCGGTCAGATGGTGGTCTCGCCGGCGTTGCGGGAGGTCCTGGAGTCCGACGACGGCGCGCTGCTGCGCGCCCGGCTGCCCCACGAGGTCACCGGCACGATAGGCGACGCCGGGCTGGTATCACCGACCGAGCTCGTCTATTACGCGGGCTCCGACACGCTCCACACCGTCCAGCCGAGCTGGGAGCTCCACCGCATCGACAGCTTCGGGGAGGCGCCCGCGAGCAGACCCCTGGACGCCTTCCTGCTGCTGCTCGTCGTGGTCACGTGTGTGGTGCTGCTGCTACCGGTCGGCGCCTTCATCGCCACCGCGGTACGTCTCGGCGGTGAGCGCCGCGACCGGCGGCTGGCCGCACTGCGTCTGGTCGGCGCCGATATCCGGATGACCCATCGGATGGCGGCCGGCGAGGCACTGGCCGGTGCCCTCCTCGGGCTGCTGCTGGGGATCCTGATCTTCTTCGTGGGCCGCCGGATGCTGGCCGGTGTCGAGGTCCTCGGCCTGAGTGTGTTCCCCACCGACGCCGTGCCCCACCCTTTGATCACCGTACTGATCCTGTGCGCGGTGCCCTCAGCCGCCGTCGTGGTCACCCTGCAGGCGATGCGCCGCATCTCCATCGAGCCGCTCGGTGTGGTCCGCGGCGCCGGGGTGCGCACCCGGAGACTGTGGTGGCGGCTGCTGCCGGCCGCGGTGGGGCTCGCCCTGCTGCTGCCGATGTCCGGGGCGGTCGGCGTCGGCGGTGAGTCCCTCGCTGTCGAGCAGGCTGCCGTGGGGATCGTCCTCCTGCTCGTGGGCGTGACGACGGTCCTTCCCTGGCTGGTGGAAACCGTGGTGGGGAGGCTGCGCGGTGGCCCGCTGCCGTGGCAGCTGGCCGTCCGCCGGCTGCAGCTGGACAGTGGCCCGGCCGCCCGCGCGGTCAGTGGCATCACGGTGGCCGTGGCGGGCGCCATCGCCGCCCAGATGCTGTTCAGCCCGGCCTCCGGGGAGTACTCCCAGGGCACCGGATACGACACCGGCCGTGGTGAGTACCTGGTGGAGACAGAGCGCCCGGGCGGTCCCGATACCGGGGAACTGCAGGACGCGCTCAACGCGGTGGAGGGGGTGGAGCGGACGCTCCCGTGGAGGGAGCGGACAGCCATGCACGGCCTGGGCGCCCTGCCGGGGGAGCCCGTCTTCTACCTTTCGCTCACGGTGGCCGACTGCGCGGCTCTCTCGGCCCTCGCCGATCTCCACGACTGCGCCGACGGCGATGTCTTCCTGGCTTCCGGTGAAAGCCTGCCGCTGGACCCGGCGGGAGAGGAGTTCGACCTGGCGTGGACGGACAGCGAAGAGGGGCCCGAAGTACCGGCGTCCGGGCGTGTGACCTGGACGGTGCCCACCGACGCGCGCACCGTGCCCTCATTCGTCAGTCCGATGGGATACGAGGTGCACGGTGTGTACGCCACCCCGGGTGCACTCGGCACCGGCCTGCCGGACGACGGCAGGACGAGCGTGCTGGTGCGCGGCGGGTCCGGGGACCCGGACATCGTCGAGCACCTCCGGAACACGGTGCACGGATTCGGCCCCTTGGTGAAGGTGTACCAGCTGAAGAGCACCTCCGTCGACCGGCAGTACGCCTCGATCGAGCGCTCACTGCACGTCGGCGCCATGGCGGTGCTGCTGCTGATCGGCGCGGGCATGCTGGTCGCCCTGCTCGAGCAGTTGCGGGAGCGTCGACGGCTGCTGTCCGTGCTGGTGGCCTTCGGCACCCCGCGGGCGGTCCTCGTCCGGTCGGTGCTGTGGCAGACCGCGATACCGGTGCTCCTGGGCATGACGATGGCGGTGGCCGGCGGGCTGGTCCTGGGCGCCGTGCTGCTGTCCATGGTCTCCCAGCCGTTCACGGCCAACTGGTCCGCGGTGGCGCTGCTGGCCGGCCTCGGCGGGGCGGTGATCATGCTGACCACACTGCTCGGCATGCCCGCCCTGTGGCGCATGATGCGGGCGGACGGTCTGCGTTCGGAGTGACCCCGCGCCGGAGCGCGGGGCGAGCGGTTCTACTCTGGTGGGGCTTTCCCGGTCTGCCGATGGAGATGACCCAGATGCCAGCCACCCCCCGCCCCGCCCCTCCGGAATTCACCTACACCGACCTGCTGCCCGTCGGCGCGGACGACACCCCCTACCGACTGGTCACGGCGGAGGGGGTGAGCACCTTCGAGGCCGCGGGCCGGACGTTCCTGAAGGTGGAGCCGGAGGCGCTGCGGCTGCTGGCCGCGGAGGCGATGCACGACATCTCCCACTACCTGCGGCCGGAGCACCTGACGCAGCTGCGGAGGATCCTGGACGACCCCGAGGCCTCGCCCAACGACCGGTTCGTCGCCCTCGACCTGCTGAAGAACGCCAACATCGCGGCCGCCGGTGTCCTGCCGATGTGCCAGGACACCGGCACCGCGATCGTGATGGGCAAGCGGGGCCAGCAGGTGCTCACCGAGGGGCGTGACGCCGAGGCGCTGTCCCGCGGCATCCACGACGCGTACACCCGGCTCAACCTGCGGTACTCGCAGCTGGCCCCGCTGACCATGTGGGACGAGAAGAACACCGGTTCCAACCTGCCGGCCCAGATCGAGCTGTACGCCGAGGACGGTGACGCCTACCGTTTCCTGTTCATGGCGAAGGGCGGCGGCTCGGCCAACAAGTCCTTCCTCTACCAGGAGACGAAAGCGGTCCTCAACGAGACGTCGATGATGAGGTTCCTGGAGGAGAAGATCCGCTCCCTGGGCACCGCCGCCTGCCCGCCGTACCACCTGGCCGTGGTGGTCGGCGGGACCTCCGCCGAGTACGCCCTGAAAACCGCGAAGTACGCCTCCGCGCACTACCTCGACGAACTGCCGGCCGAGGGTTCGCCGGCCGGCCACGGCTTCCGGGACCGGGAGCTGGAGGAGAAGGTCTTCGACCTGACGCAGCGGATCGGCATCGGCGCCCAGTTCGGGGGCAAGTACTTTTGCCACGACGTGCGCGTGGTGCGGCTGCCCCGGCACGGCGCCTCCTGCCCGGTGGCCCTGGCGGTGTCCTGCTCGGCCGACCGGCAGGCCAAGGCGAAGATCACCGCCGAGGGGGTATTCCTGGAGCAGCTCGAGACCGACCCGGCGCGCTTCCTCCCCGAGACCACCGAGGAGCACCTCGCCGACGACGTGGTGCGGATCGATCTGAACCGCCCGATGGACGAGATCCGGGCCGAGCTGACGCGGCACCCCGTGAAGACCCGGCTCTCGCTCACCGGCCCGCTGGTCGTCGCCCGTGACATCGCACACGCGAAGATCAAGGAGCGGCTGGACGCGGGCGAGGAGATGCCGTCCTACCTGAGAGACCACGCGGTGTACTACGCGGGCCCGGCCAAGACCCCCGAGGGCTATGCCTCCGGCTCCTTCGGTCCCACCACGGCCGGCCGGATGGACGCCTACGTCGACCGGTTCCAGGCTGCCGGCGGGTCACTCGTGATGCTCGCCAAGGGCAACCGCTCCCAGCAGGTCACCGACGCCTGTGCCGCGCACGGCGGCTTCTACCTGGGCTCCATCGGCGGTCCGGCCGCCCGGCTGGCCCAGGACTGCATCCGCAAGGTCGAGGTGCTGGAGTACGAGGAGCTCGGCATGGAGGCGGTCTGGCGGATCGAGGTCGAGGACTTCCCGGCGTTCGTTGTCGTGGACGACAAGGGCAACGACTTCTTCGCACCCGAGGATCCCGGCCGGACGTTCGTCCCCTCCATCCCGGTGCGCCGAACCCCGTAGCGGACCAGGCGGAGGCGCCTGCAGTGCTTCCCGGCGCACCGGTCGGATCCGCCCGCCCCCGGCGCGCGGACCGGCCGCGCCGGGACCCGGGACGTAGATTCCTGGTATGAGTGCGAGGAGAGAACCCCAGAGCCGGGCGGACCACCGCATCGAGCACGACTCGATGGGAGAGGTGGCCGTACCCGCGCATGCCAAGTGGCGGGCACAGACCCAGCGTGCCGTGCAGAACTTCCCCGTGTCCGGCGTGCGGCTGGAACGCGCGCACATCGAGGCGCTCGCGCGCATCAAGGCTGCCGCAGCCGTGGTCAATGCCGAGCTGGGCGTCCTGGAGGCCGAGATGTCCACAGCCATCGCGGCGGCTGCCGGAGAGGTGGCCGACGGTGACTGGGACGCGCACTTCCCGGTCGACGTGTTCCAGACCGGCTCCGGCACCTCGTCGAACATGAACATGAACGAGGTCGTGGCGACGCTGGCGTCCGAGCGCCTCGGGCGAGCTGTGCACCCCAACGACCACGTCAACGCCAGCCAGTCGTCGAACGACGTGTTCCCGTCCTCGATCCACATCGCGGCCACCGCAGCCGTCACCCGGGACCTGATCCCGGCCCTCGACCACCTTGCCGAGGCGCTGGAACGCAAGGGGCGGGAATTCGCCGAGGTGGTGAAATCAGGGCGGACCCATCTCATGGACGCCACCCCGGTCACGCTCGGTCAGGAATTCCGCGGGTACGCCGCCCAGATGAGGTACGGAGTGGAGCGGCTGCGTACCGCACTGCCCCGGCTCGCTGAACTGCCGCTGGGCGGCACCGCGGTGGGCACCGGGATCAACACCCCGCCCGGTTTCGCTCCCGCGGTCATCGCCGAGGTGGCTCGCACCACCGGACTGCCGCTCACCGAGGCCCGTGACCACTTCGAGGCACAGGGCGCCAGGGACGCCCTGGTGGAGACCTCCGGCCAGCTGCGCACCGTCGCGGTGTCCCTGACCAAGATCTGCAACGACCTGCGCTGGATGGCCTCCGGTCCGCGCACCGGGCTCGCCGAGATCACGCTCCCCGACCTCCAGCCCGGCTCCTCGATCATGCCGGGCAAGGTGAATCCGGTGATTCCCGAGGCCGTGCTGATGGTCGCGGTACAGGTCACCGGGAATGACGCCGCGGTCGCCGCGGCCGGTGCCACCGGAAGCTTCGAGCTGAACGTCATGCTCCCCGTGATGGGCAAGAACCTGCTGGAGTCGGTCCGGCTGCTCGGCAACGCGGCCGTGCTCCTCGCCGACCGCACCGTGGACGGCATCACCGCCGACGCCGAACGCTGCCGCGAGTACGCGGAGTCCTCGCCCTCGGTGGTGACACCGCTCAACCGCTACCTGGGGTACGAGGAAGCCGCCAAGGTGGCCAAACGGGCACTCGCCGACCGCATCACCATCCGGGAGGCGGTTCTCGCCGGAGGATACGTGGACCGGGGCGTGCTCACCCGGGAGCAGCTGGACACCGCCCTGGACGTCCTCGGGATGACCCGGCCCTGACCCGCCCCGTCCGGTGCCGGCGGAGACCCGTGCTGACCGGCCGGGCAGGCCGGTCCGTGCTACCCACAGCAACGGCATCATTGGGAACGGTCACCCCTCCGGGCGGGATCACCCCTAAACTCCGGTTATGACGACACCATCCGCGCGCGATCCCCGGACTCCGGAGAGGTGGGAGACCGGCGACCACATCCTGTGGCGGTACCGGGCGAACGGGGCGGCGGAAGTCCACATCTGCCGCCCCGTGACGGTCGTCCGAGACACCCCCGAGATTCTCGCCGTCTGGATTCCTCCCGGCACGGCGTGCATCCGGCCGCAACTCGCCGACGGCACCCCGGTGCACCGGGAACCTCTCCCCACCCGCTACACCAAGCCGCGCACCACCGTACGGTCGTACTGGACGGGACCCGGTGTGCTGAAGCTCGCCCGCCCGGGGGATCCATGGTCGGTGTGGCTTTTCTGGGACCGGGGGTGGCGCTTCAAGAACTGGTACGTCAACCTGGAGGAGCCGCTGCACCGCTGGTCGGGCGGGGTCGACTCGGAGGATCACTTTCTCGACATCGCGGTGTATCCCGACCGGAGCTGGGAGTGGCGTGATGAGGACGAGTTCGCCCAGGCCCAACAGGCGGGTCTGCTGGACGCCGAGCAGGCGGAGCGGGTCCGGGAGGCCGGCCGGGCCGCCACCGAGCTCATCCACTCCTGGCAACGGCCCTTTTCCGACGACTGGCAGATCTGGCGCCCCGATCCGCGCTGGAGCACCCCGGACCTGCCGCACGACTGGGACCGGCCCGGCCGCCCCTCCGGTCCCGCGGGGGGAATGAACGGACAGCCGCAGCACCCGAAGGCCTCTTGATATGCCCCCCGGCGCCGCCCGTAGGATCGACCCCCACGACCACAGATCAAGAGCGTTACCCCGCACGCCAGTTCCCACCTGGACGGATGGACATCCCCTCGTGACGGACCCGACTCCACCGCAGCCCGCGGCTCGCACGGCGGACGCACCTCCCCGTGCCGAGAACTCGGCGATCCCGCGTGCCCGGCCCGAGCACGCCACCGAGGCCCAGGAGTCCGTACGGCCCGGCCGGCCCGGAACCCCGGCCGCCCAGGAGCCGCCGGCCGTCAGAGAGCCCGCTGCCGGCGGAAAAGCGCGTGAATCCGAACGCCTGAGCTTCGTGGGAGCCGCGACCCGCCGCATCGCCCGGGGCATCGACCTCGACGAGACCGTCCTCGGCCTCTGCCGCGCCACCGTGCCGACCTTCTCCGACGCGATCCTCGTCTACCTCCGCGACCCGCTGCCCGTCGGCGACGAGCAGCCGGTCAACCCCATGGTGCTGCGGCTGCGCCGCACCGACCGGATCCCCGAGTCGCTGCCCGGCGGCGGTGCCCTGGCCGCCGTCAACGGCGCGGGCCTCGGCGCTCCGGCCCTGCCGCTGCTCACCGCTGCCGCCTCCCGGCTCGAGGTACGGGCCAACGGGCCGCTCGCCGAGGTGATGCGCGGAGTCCGGCCGGTCTTCGCGCTGTCCGATGTGCCGCGCTCCGCGCTGCGCGAGCTGACCGGCAGTGCCCACCTCCCCGAGGGGCAACGCGCGATCCTCGCCCCACTGCGGGGACGGCGCCGCGTCATCGGGGCGACGGTGTTTCTCCGCCGTCCGGACCGGGCGGCCTTCGAGCACGACGATCTGCAGGTCGCCGCGCAGCTCGCCACTCACTCTGCGCTCGGGGTCGACAAGGCGGTGCTGTACGGCCGAGAGGCGTCCATCGCCGACGAACTCCAGCGCACCATGCTCCCCGATGACCTGCCGCAGCCCACCGGCGTCCGCCTCGCCAGCCGCTACCTGCCCGCCGCCCAGTCCGCCCGGGTCGGCGGTGACTGGTACGACGCCATCCCGCTGCCCGGCAGCCGGGTGGCCCTGGTGGTCGGGGACGTGATGGGCCACTCCACAACCTCGGCCGCGATCATGGGCCAGCTGCGCACCACCGTGCAGACCCTGGCCGGGCTCGACCTGCCGCCGCAGGAGGTGCTGCACCACCTCGACGAGCAGGCACAACGGCTCGGCCAGGACCGGATGGCCACCTGCCTGTACGCGGTGTACGACCCGGTGGCCCACAAGATCACCGCAGCCAACGCCGGCCATCCGCCTCCGGTGCTGCTGCATCCGGACAGCAGTACCGATCTGGTCCTGCTGCCGCCCAACGCCCCCATCGGCGTCGGCGGTGTCGACTTCGAGGCCGTCGAGCTGGACGCCCCGGCGGGGTCGACGCTGGTGCTCTACACCGACGGCCTGGTGGAGTCCCGCACCCGCGACGTGTGGACGGGGGTGGAGCAGCTGCGGGAGAAGCTGACCGAGACGGTGCGGCTGACCCGCCCGGATGCGGCGCCCCCGCTGGAGCCGCTGTGCGACGAGGTCCTGGACATCGTGGGCCCGGGCGACCGGGACGACGACATCGCACTGCTCGCCGCACGTTTCGTGGGCATCGCGCCGGACAACGTGTCCTTCCGCCGCCTGGACCCGAAGGCCGAGTCGGTCCGGGAGGCCCGGAAGCTGGTGCGGGAGAGCCTGCAGCGGTGGCACCTGGAGGAGCTGCTGGACTCGGTCGAGCTGCTGGTGAGCGAGGTCGTCACCAACGCCGTGCGCTACGCGGAGCGGCCGGTGACGCTGCGGTTGCTGCGCACCGACGTGCTGCGCTGCGAGGTGGGCGACGATGTCCCGCAGCTGCCCCGGCTGCGGCAGGCGGGGCCGGCGGACGAGGGCGGTCGCGGCCTGTACCTGGTGCAGCGGCTGGCCCGCAATTGGGGCGCCACCCGGCTCAGCACCGGGAAGCTGGTCTGGTTCGAAGTCGCGATGTCGGCCGGGCCCGATCAGCCGCGGCCCTGACCCGTCACGGCCCCTGACCGGTCACGTCCGAGCCGTTGCCGTCCGCCGACGCAGGCGGCCAGGTCGCACAGGGCGCGTGTCACCGGGGGTGAGCAACGGAGCCGGACACCGGCCCGTGGTCCGGTCCCGGCCGAACGCGTGGGAACGGGGCGGCAGATGACTGGTCGCGATGTATCGCGTTCGGTAGGCTGGAGCGGTGAGTGCTGAGAATCCTCCTGCCGTGCCCTTGGGAAAGCGGAACGAGCCCGCGGCTGTCCGGGCCTCGGACGCCGACCGCGACCGGATCGCCGACATTCTGCGCGAAGCCCTCGCCGAAGGGCGTCTGGACAGCGAAGAGCATGCCGAGCGGATCGACGCCGTCTACCGGGCCAAGACCGTCGTCGAGCTGGAGCCGTTGATCCGCGACCTGCCGGCCGGCCAGCACGGGAGCCGCCCCGACCCCGCACTCCCACCGCACCCCGCGCGGCCCGCCGCCGTACCCGGCAGAGGGCCGGCCACCCGGAGTGCCAGGAACGTGGTGGCCATCCTCAGCGGAGCTTCCCGGCAGGGCCGCTGGCGGGTCGGTACACAGGTCAACGCCGTGGCGATCTGCGGCGGGGTCGAACTCGACCTGACCGAGGCGCTCTTCGAGCAGCAGGTGGTGACCGTGAACGCCACGGCGATCTGCGGCGGCATCGAGATCAAGTTGCCGGAGAACGTCACGGTCCGGCAGTCCGGCAGCGGCATTCTCGGTGCGTTCGAGGTCGAGGAGAGCGAGGCCCTGGACCCGCAGGCACCGGTCATCGTGGTGCAGGGAGTGGCGCTGTGCGGGGGTGTGGAGGTCCGTCAGGTGCGCGGCAAGCAGCTGCGCAATCTGCGCGGCGGCAGGGAGAGCTGACTCGCGCCGGCAGTGGGGACGGCCGCGCGTGTCGTCGCTCCGTGCATAAGAGTGCGCACAGCGGGTAGGGCACCCTGGACCGTCACCCACATGGCCGCAGGGTGAGCCGGGGGGCTGCGGCTCGTCACCAAGGACGGGTGAGGGCCCACCGGCCAGGAGCGACCCCCCGTAGCCGCCTTCAGGAGTTGACCGTGCTGCAACCGCCGCAGGATTCCCCGTGGTCCCCCGCCGTGCCCGACCCGCGCGCTGCGCGGAATGTGGCGGGCCCCTGGCACTCGGAGGCCGCTTGCCGGCGGGATGAGGCGGGGCTGTTCTTCGCCCCGTCCCATGAGCCCACGGCGTCCCGGCTCTCCCGCGAGCAGGCCGCCAAGGCGGTGTGCGCCCGATGCCCCGTGCTGCTGGAGTGCCGGGAGCACGCCCTGCTGCTCCCCGAGCCCTACGGGGTGTGGGGCGGCCTCACAGCCGCCGAGCGTCGCGTGGTGCTGACCCGCCGCCGGCGACGGGGAGCCGCCGAGCCGGCGCCCTCCCACGGCATCGGCCGCATCGCCTGAGCCCGCCGTCGGCGCCCCGCGGACACCGCGGGGCGCCGACGGCGTATCCGCCCTCAGCGGGCGCGGTCGAAGTCCACCGCACTGTAGGCCCGGAGCTTGGACAGCCGGTGCGTGGAGTCGATCTGACGGATCGTCCCCGAGCGGGAGCGCATCACCAGGGACTGGGTGGTCGCGGTCTCCGCGCTGTAGCGCACCCCGCGGAGCAGATCGCCGTCGGTGATGCCGGTGGCGGCGAGGAACACATTGTCGCCGCTGACCAGGTCGTCCGCGTGCAGCACCCGGTCCAGATCGTGGCCCGCGTCGAGGGCCGCGCGCCGTTCGGCCTCGTCCTTGGGCCAGAGCTTGCCCTGCAGGCTGCCGCCCAGACACTTGATCGCACAGGCGGAGATGATGCCCTCGGGGGTGCCGCCGATACCGAGCAGCAGATCGACGCCGGTGCCCTCCCGGGTGCTCATGATGGCGCCGGCCACGTCGCCGTCCTGGATGAACTTGATGCGGGCGCCGGACTCCCGGACTTCCTTCACGATGTCGTGGTGGCGCGGCCGGTCCAGGATCACCACCGTGACATCCTCGGGCGCCTTGCCCTTGGCCTTCGCCACCCTGCGGATGTTCACCGCCGGCGGCGCGTCGATGTCGACGAACTCGGCGGCCTCCGGCCCGGTGGCCAGCTTGTCCATGTAGAACACCGCGCTCGGGTCGAACATGGCCCCGCGGTCGGCCACCGCCAGCACCGAAATGGCGTTCGCCATGCCCTTGGCGGTCAGCGTGGTGCCTTCCACCGGGTCGACGGCGACGTCGCACTCCGCGCCGGTGCCGTCTCCCACTCGCTCACCGTTGAAAAGCATCGGTGCTTCGTCCTTCTCGCCCTCCCCGATGACGACCACACCGTTCATCGACACAGTGGAGACGAGGGTGCGCATGGCGCGCACGGCGGCGCCGTCCGCACCGAGCTTGTCGCCCCGGCCCACCCAGCGGCCGGAGGCCATCGCACCCGCTTCGGTGACCCGCACCAGCTCCAGGGCGAGGTTGCGGTCGGGGGCTTCGGGACTGACCTCTAGCGGGGGCGGGAGATGGTTCTCGGACATCGGGACGCACCTTTCTGCACGGCGGTGCCGTGGTTCTGAGGGTGCTCTCGACTCTATCCGGCGACTGTACATCTGAGCCTATTGGCCCACGAATGAGCGGAGAGTCGGGCGGTGGCTCCGGGGGGCCGCCTGCGGAGCCCCGGAGTCCATGCGGGACGATGGGGGAGTGGTGAGCGAGACACGTACGGCGCCCGCATCGGACGCGCCCGCCGAGAAGCAGGACGGGAAGCCCGACGAGAAGCCCAGGCTCAAGACCGTCAGGGACATGCTGCTGTCCCTTGCGGTGGTCAGCGCTGTCGCCTTCGGCCTGTACTTCTACCTGCCGCACGATGCGTCGCAGGACCCGGTCAAGCCGGTCGAGTACCAGGTGGAGGCAAACCTGGCGGCCCGGGCCGCCCCCTACGGGCTGCTGGCTCCCGAAGGGCTGCCGCCGGAGTGGCGTGCCACCTCGGTGCGCTACCAGCCGCAGGGTGAGCACGGCGCCACCTGGCGGCTCGGCTTCATGGATCCCGAGAACGAGTACGCGGCTCTGGCCCAGGCCGACGGGGCTCCCGGTCCGTTCGTCGACGCGCTGACCCACGGCGCCGAGGACACCGGCGAGACCCTCCGGATCGACGGCCGGGAGTGGACCCGCTACGAAGGTGCCAAGTACGACGCGCTGGTGCTGGCCGAACCGGAGGTGACCACGCTGGTCCTGGGAACCGCCCCGGTCGACCGGTTGGAGCAGCTCGCTGCCGCACTGGAGACCCGGGCCGACACCACCGCGTGACCCGCCTCACACCATGACGCGGCACACGGCCCGCCGGTGAGCCCCGGCGCGCCGCCCGGGGTCAGTGTTCCCCGGCCGCCTCCGACGCCGGTCCGTCAGCCCCGGACGTGCCCCCGTCCTCCTCCTCGGCCAGGGCCGCGTCCAGCCGGGCACGCGCTCCCTCCAGCCACCGGCCGCAGATCCTTGCCAGCTCCTCCCCGCGCTCCCACAGCTCGAGCGACTCCTCCAGGGTGGAGCCGCCGGTCT
Organism: Streptomyces sp. ACA25; assembly: GCF_028200735.1. GTDB lineage: Bacteria > Actinomycetota > Actinomycetes > Streptomycetales > Streptomycetaceae > Streptomyces. The sequence goes on along the minus strand of NZ_JAQKPV010000002.1, from coordinate 280,560 downwards.
CCAGCCTGCGCACCACATCGACCAGCTCGTCCCGCGCCTGCTCGTAGCTGAGCGCGGCGCGCGCGTCCGTGTCCGTCGTCCCCGGGTCCGTCATGCGGGCCAGCTTAGGGCTGCCCGCCGACAGGTGCGGACGGCCGGGCGACCACCGGCAGCTCGCCGCCGGCCACCCGGGCACGCAGCTTCTCCCCCTCGGACACCTCCTCCGGCGCACGCACCACCGCGCCGTCCTCCCGCTGCAGCACCGCGTAGCCGCGCTGCAGCGTGGCGGCCGGGGACAGCGCGAGCACCCGCGCCCGGGTATGGCCCAGATCGCTCTCCGCGCGGTCCAGAAGATGCCCCAGCGTGCGCCGGCTCCGCTCCAGCAGCCCGCGCAGCTGCTCCGCCCGGACCTCCACCATCAGCTGCGGCTCCGCCATGCACGGCCGGCTGCGTGCCGCCGTGAGACCGCGTTCCTCCCGGTCCACGAAGCCCTCCAGGACCCGGCGGGCCCGGTCGCGCAGCTGCGCCACCCGGACCAGCTCCTCGCCCACATCGGGCACCGTCCGCTTGGCCGCGTCGGTCGGCGTCGAGGCCCGCACATCGGCGACCAGATCGAGCAGCGGGGAGTCCGGCTCGTGACCGATCGCGGAGACCACCGGGGTGGTGCAGGCGGCCACCGTGCGGACCAGCCGCTCGTCCGAGAAAGGGAGCAGGTCCTCCACGCTGCCGCCGCCCCGGGCCACGATGATGACGTCCACCGCCGGATCCGCGTCCAGCCCCTGGACCGCCTCGATCACCTGCGGCACGGCGTGCACGCCCTGCACGGCCACGTTGCGCACCGCGAATCGGACGGCGGGCCAGCGGTGCCGGGCGTTCTCCAGCACGTCCCGCTCCGCGGCCGAGGCACGGCCGGTCACCAGACCGATCCGCTGCGGCAGAAACGGCAGCCGCCGCTTGCGGTCGGCCGCGAACAGCCCTTCGGCGGCCAGCGTGCGCTTCAGCTGCTCGAGCCGCGCCAGCAGCTCACCCATCCCGACCGGGCGGATCTCGGCGACCCGCAGCGACAACTGGCCGCGCGGCGCGTACCACTCCGGCTTGCCGTGCACCACCACCCGGGAACCCTCCCCGACGATGTCCGCGACCTTGTCGAACACCGCGCGGAAGCAGGTGACGGTCAGCGACACCTCGTGCGAGGTGTCGCGCAGCGTGAGGAAGACCACGCCTGCGCCGGGGCGCCGGGACAGCTGAGTGATCTGGCCCTCCACCCAGACTGCGCCCAGCCGGCCGATCCACCCCCCGATGAGCCGTGACACCTCGGCGACGGGGAGCGGGGTACCGGGAGACGTCTGAGTGGCCATGGGGCCACGCTAACCGTGCCCGGCGACAGTGGGGACCGCCCCCGTACGATGGACCGCATGACTGCGAAGACTCCCGCGACCGCCCACCGCCGGGTCCTGCTCGCCGCCCCCCGTGGCTACTGCGCGGGTGTGGACCGCGCCGTGATCGCTGTGGAGCAGGCTCTGGAGCAGTACGGCGCACCGATCTACGTACGGCACGAGATCGTGCACAACAAGTACGTCGTGCGGATGCTGGAGAAGAAGGGCGCCGTCTTCGTGGAGGAGACCCAGGAGGTGCCGGAGGGCGCCATCGTGATCTTCTCGGCGCACGGGGTCGCTCCGGCGGTCCACGAGGAGGCCGAGCGCGGCAAGCTCGCCACCATCGACGCCACCTGCCCGCTGGTCACCAAGGTGCACAAGGAAGCCGTCCGCTTCGCGAAGGACGACTACGACATCCTGCTCATCGGCCACGAAGGTCACGAGGAGGTCATCGGCACCAGCGGCGAGGCCCCGGACCACATCACCCTGGTCGACGGCCCCGAGGGCGTGGCGAACGTCCGGGTCAAGGACCCGGAACGGGTCGTGTGGCTCTCCCAGACCACGCTCTCGGTGGACGAGACCATGGAGACCGTGGACGCCCTGCAGCAGCGTTTCCCGAAGATGATCAGCCCGCCCAGCGACGACATCTGTTACGCCACCCAGAACCGCCAGACGGCCATCAAGCAGGTGGCGGCCGGGTCCGACCTGGTCATCGTCGTGGGATCGCAGAACTCCTCCAACTCCGCCCGGATGGTCGAGGTCGCCCTCGGTGCCGGGGCGCAGGCGGGCTACCTGGTCGACAACGCCTCGGAGATGGACGAGGCGTGGCTGGAGGGCGTCACCACGGTCGGGCTCTCCTCCGGGGCCTCGGTGCCGGACGTCCTGGTGGACGGCGTGCTGGAGTGGCTGGCCGAGCGCGGCTGGGCCGATGTCGAAGTGGTGCAGCCCATGGACGAGCACATTCAGTTCTCGCTCCCCAAGGAGCTCCGGCGCGACCTGCGGGCCGAGGCCGCCGCCAAGCTGCAGAGCTGATCAGCGCCGGGCCGCACGTCCCGCCCGGCGCCGCCTGCGCAACAGCTGGAGCGCGCCGCGGACCAGCACGATCACGGTGGCAAGGAAGGTCCCGGCGAACAGCCAGGGCGCGCCCATGGCCAGTTCGGTCACCACGGTCAGGGCCTTCGCGGAGGGGAGCAGCCCCACCGCGAAGGCGATCGGGGCGGCGATGGGCGCGCAGATCAGGTCGGCCGGCCGCACCCACACCGCGGCGGCGGCGCAGGCCAGCAGGAACAGCACTCCGTAGAGAACCGGCGCGCCGCCCAGCTGTCCGCTGAGCCACCCGGCCGCCGCCATCACGACGGTGGCCAGCACGCCGCAGCCGAAACCGGTCAGCCGCGGACGCGGCAGCCGCGAGAGCGCCACGACCACCGGCGACGGCCGGCGGCCCGGTGGGCGGGGCGGGTGCCCGGCCGCTTCACCGGACCGGGCCGCACCGCCCGGCCCGGCCGGGGCCCGGGCGCCCGGGCCGGGCCCTGCGGGCCCCGCCGGCCGCGGCAGACGCGGCCGTTCCGGGGCGGTTCGTTGCCGGGAGTGCCGGGTTGTGCGCGTACTGTGCTCCACGCGCTCACGGTAGGACGGCTCCGCGGGCCGACAGGGTGATCAACACACCTTTTCCGCGCCCCCGCGCGGCAGGTTGCTCCATCCGGAGCCGCGCAGGGTGTCCCCGGCCACCTGGACGGAGGCGCCTAGTATGGACAGCTGGCCCTGTCATCCCCTCACGCACCCGGGAACCCCACGTGTCGCTCACGATCGGAATCGTCGGCCTGCCGAATGTCGGCAAGTCGACCCTGTTCAATGCCCTGACCAAGAACGACGTGCTGGCGGCCAACTACCCGTTCGCCACGATCGAGCCCAACATCGGCGTCGTGGGGGTGCCCGATCCCCGGCTCGGCGTGCTCGCCGAAATCTTCGGGTCCCAGCGGCTGATGCCCGCCACCGTCGACTTCGTGGACATCGCGGGGATCGTGCGGGGAGCGAGCGAGGGGGAAGGGCTCGGCAACAAGTTCCTCGCCAACATCCGTGAGTCCCACGCGATCTGCCAGGTGATCCGGGCCTTCAAGGACGAGAACGTCGTGCACGTGGACGGCCGGATCTCGCCCAAGAGCGACATCGAGACGATCGACACCGAGCTCATCCTCGCCGACCTGCAGTCCATCGAGAAGGCCCTGCCTCGTCTGCAGAAGGAAGCCCGGGTCAAGAAGGACAAGCAGCCGGTCATCAAAGCCATCGAGGAGGCGCAGGCCATCCTCGAGGACGGCCGCACGCTCTTCTCCGCCGGTATCGCCCAGGGCACGGAGCGGGCGGAGGCGCTCCACGAGCTGCACCTGCTGACGGTCAAGCCCTTCCTGTACGTCTTCAACGTGGACGAGGACGAGCTGACGGACGAGGCGTTCCAGGCCGAGCAGCGTGCCCTGGTCGCCCCGGCCGAAGCCGTCTTCCTCAACGCCAAGCTGGAGTCCGACCTCAGCGAGCTCGACGACGAGGAAGCGCTGGAGCTGCTGCAGTCCGTCGGGCAGGAGGAGCCCGGCCTGGCCACCCTGGCCCGGGCCGGCTTCGCCACCCTCGGCCTGCAGACCTACCTGACCGCCGGGCCCAAGGAGACCCGGGCCTGGACGATCAAGCAGGGCGCCACGGCACCCGAGGCCGCCGGTGTGATCCACACCGACTTCCAGAAGGGCTTCATCAAGGCGGAGGTCATCTCCTTCGACGACCTGGTCGAGGCCGGTTCCGTCGCCGACGCCCGGGCCAAGGGCAAGGCCCGCATGGAGGGCAAGGACTACGTCATGCAGGACGGCGACGTCGTCGAGTTCCGCTTCAACGTGTGATCGATCAATAACTCTGGCTTTGCGCCGGAGGGGCCCGACTCGTCGGAGTCGGGCCCCTCGCGCCTTCCCGTGCCGGGATGGTGCGGGGATTCCCCTGGGTTCGACTGTCCGGGGGCTTGATGCCACCTGCGGTCCCGGCGATGTGCTGACCGCCTGGCCGCTGCGAGCGGCGGAGGCAGGACGAGGCACGGGAGTGGGGGAGCGCGATCAGTCCGTAGCCGTCTGGTTTCTCGTTCTGTTCAGCGCATTGCCCCAGGGCCAGGCTCCTGGACAGGGTCGCCCGGCAGGCTCAGGTAGGTGTCACGCATCGAGGCGAGTATCGGATGTTCCGTCGGCAGCGCGGTGTCGTCGATGGCTGAGATCGTCCGGACGCCGATGCTGGTGCTGGTGACGAAGGCGGCCCGCATCCCGCGTGCCGCTTCGGCCGTCACCGGCGCGGTGGTGTGGGCGTGGTGCTGCTGGATCAGGGCCATGGTCACGCCGGGCAAGACGGCGCCCTCGGGCCAGACGAGGGCGCCGCCGGGGTCGATGAAGCCGACGTTCCAGGTACCGCCTTCGGACACGAGGTCATCGGGGCCGACGAACAGGGCGTCGTCGAATCCGGACAGCTGGGCGGTGCGCCGGGCGTGCAGGGCGCCGAACAGGCCGAGGTGCTTGACGCCGGGCAGGTCGCGTACGTACGGGATGGTTCTCACGCGCAACGGCGGCAGCGGCATGGGTCCGGTGGGGCGGGTGGTCACCAGGATGTGGGGGGTCGCCGGCGAGGAGGGGTGCCCGATGTCCAGCGCCGGGTCGAACACGCTCACCCGGACCACGAGCGAGCCGCCCTGCCCACTTATGGCGCGACGCACGTACTGCCGTACCCGGTCGGTGTCGAGCCGGGCGTCGAACACCGTCCGGCAGTCCCGTTCGAGCCGTTCCATGTGCAGGGCGAGACCGCGTACGCGCTGGTTGTCCACGCGCATCGAGGTGAAGTGCCCGTAGTTGGTCAGTGCCAGGGCCTTCAGGGACTCGGCTCCGGCGGGTTGGCCGTTCAGTTCCATCACGCGGACCAGTGTGGCAGCGGGCTGCCGGCTGCACGGTCCCTCAGCCCGGTGCCGGATCGGCGGCGTCACCTCTCCGGGGGCAGTCGATCCGGGCACTGACCAAGATCACACACCGTGATGTTGCCGTGATGTCAACCGCAGGCTACTTGTGAGTAATCTGACATTCACAGAAGCACTGGCCTGCTTCTGGTGGTGGGCGCGCGCTCCCTGAAACCCCCCTCAACAGCAGTAGCCACTGCTTGCCTGACAGGAGTTCAGATGCGCCTGCGTCATGTCCGCACTTTCCTCGGCGCCCTGTTGGCCGCCGTGCTGGTCGTACCCCTCACCTCGACCACCGCCCAGGCCAACACCTCGGAGCCCGTCGTCTTCGTGCACGGCTTCTCCGGCAAGAGCGGCCAGTTCTCCACGATGACCGCGAACTTCAGGGCGAACGGCTACTCCGCCGACCAGCTGCACGTCTTCGGATACAACTCGTTCCAGTCCAACACCACCACCGCGCGCCAGCTGTCCGACTACATCGACAACGTCCTCAGGCAGACGGGCGCGAGCAAGGTCGACATCGTCACCCACTCCATGGGCGGTCTCTCCTCGCGCCACTACATCAAGCACCTCGGCGGCGCCAACCGGGTCGACGACTGGGTGTCGATCGGCGGACCGAACAACGGGACCGCGATTGCCGGCTTCTGCAGCTTCCTCATCACCTCCTGCCAGGAGATGCGCGCCGGGTCGAGCTTCCTGGGAAACCTCAACGCGGGTGACCCGACTCCCGGCAACGTCAACTACACGACGTTCCGCTCGCCCTGCGACCTCGTCATCAACCCGGTCAACAGCACGGTCCTCGCCGGCGCCGACAACCGTACGACCGCCTGCCTCGGGCACATCGGGATGATCTCGAACACCGGGGTCATCAACGCGGTGCGCGCCGTCGTCTCCTGAGCAGGCACCCCCGCCCCACGGTCAGCCCGCTCCGAATCCGCATCGGCTTCGGAGCGGGCTGACGCGCTGCCCGGCCGGGCGGCCGCCTCCGGGCCCCCGGGGGGTCCGCTCCTGTCGCCGTAGCGCAAGATGCCTGCATGCAGGGCTCGTTCCGACAGAAGCAGGTGGTTCACGGGTGGACAGGTCCCAGGAGTCGACGGCCGTTCCGCGATGGGACCTGGGCGCATGGAACGGTTGGGCGATTCTCTCGCTGGTGGCCGGAGTGCTCAGCTTCGGAGCGTTCGGCCGGTACCTTCTCGGTGCCGGGCTGCTGCTGGGCGTCGTCGCCCTGGTGCTGATCCGCAAGCGCGGAGGCCGGGGCAGGAGGCTGGCGTTCGCCGGCATGGCGCTGTCCTCGGCCGCTCTGCTGTTCCACGGGCTGATCGCGGTGCTGGTGCTCCTCGGCCACGGGGAGGCGGAGAACGCCGCGGAGACCCTGGAGGAGGCTGCCGCCCGGGACGCTTCCGTCTTCGCCCTGCGACCCGGCGACTGTTTCGACTTCTCCGCCACCGCATGGGGTTCGGCCGGCCACGTGGACGAGGTGCAGCAGGTCCCGTGCGAGGAGGTGCACGAGGCGGAGCTGTTCGCCGTTGCCGAGTTGCCCCGGGGTGCGTATCCCGGCGGGCTCGCGATCGAGGTCACCGCCCGCAGGGAGTGCGGGCCGGCCCAGCACGCTTACGCCCCCGACACGTGGGCGCTGCCGGACGGAGTGGCCTCCTTCTTTCTGCACCCCACTCCCGAGTCCTGGGAGCAGGGGGACCGGGATCTGCTCTGCGTTTTCCGGGGGCCGCAGGAAGGGCTCCGTGGTTCCGTGCGTCAGGACAGCGGTGCTTTGGACGAGCACCAGTTGGTCTACCTCACCGCCACCCACGTGTTCCACGCGGCCTGGGAAGCCGAGCCGGCCGAGTACGCGTACGAGGACCTGGAAGCGAACCAGAAGTGGGCGGGTCTGATGGCCGAGGCTCTCGGGGACCAGGCCCGACAGCTGGGGGAGCACGCGTGGCCCGACGAAGCATCGGCTCCCGTCGGGGCGCTGATCCTGGAGCTGGAGGAGGCCCGGCTGCACTGGGAGCGGGCGCGGGACGCGTCGCACGCAGCAGCGTTCGACACGCTTGACACCTCCGGGCTTCAGGCGGCGAGCGAGCGGACCGTCGAGGTGCGGCGCGCGCTCCGTCTCCCCACGGAGTAGCGCACGGCCCGCCGGGCAGCTCTCGATGTCGAACGGTTGTGCGTCAACTACGCCGGACGGAGGACCTTGTCGGCCGCAGGGCCCGCCGGTGGCGGGGCCGGTTGCCTGACCTGCGGTTCCGGATACTGCCTGACGTGTCGTCAGCTCGCGTGATGGGCAGAGTGACGGTAAGTCGTCGACGACCTCAGTCGACTCGACGTCACCATGCATTACCCGCCAGTACCTGCAGAATCTCTTGTCGCCTTCCTGTGTATCAACAAACCTTTCGCCTGGCGGTGCAGTGGGTCGCACATACCTGCTTCCTCCCGTGCTGCTTTGTCATGTCTGCGTCCGTCGCACCCCATGTACCGACGAGAGGACTCCCCCACGATGGCAGTCAAGCGCAACTCCCGCCGCTGGAGAGCCAGAACAGCAGTGGCCACGGCCTCGCTCCTTGCTCTCGGGCTCGGCGCCGCCGTCCCGGCCGTGGCCGCCGACGACACTCCGACCGGAACCATCGAGAACGCCGGTGCGAACGACACCATCGAGGGCAGCTACGTCGTCGTGCTCGCCGACGACGGCTTCTCGGCGTCCTCCGCGGAGAGCGCTTCCCTGGCCGCCGCCTACGACGCGGAGATCACCAGCGTCTTCGAGCACGCCCTCAACGGCTTCGCCATCAAGACCTCCGAGGAGCGGGCCCTGGAGCTGGCCGCCGACCCGGCGGTGGCGAAGGTTGTCCAGAACGAGACGGTGGAGCTCTTCACCGAGACCCAGACCAACCCGCCGTCCTGGGGCCTGGACCGGATCGACCAGGTGGACCTCCCGGCCGACGACAGCTACACCTATCCCGCGCACGGCGGGGAGGGCGTCACCGTCTACATCATGGACACCGGTGTCCACTACAGCCACGAGGACTTCGAGGGCCGTGCGCGCTTCGGCTTCGACGCCTTCGGCGGGGACGGCAGCGACGGCCAGGGCCACGGCACGCATGTCGCCGGCACGGTCGGCGGGGCCGCGCACGGCGTGGCCAAGCAGGCCGACCTGGTGTCGGTGAAGGTCCTGAACGACAACGGCTCCGGCACCATCGAGTCAGTGGTCGGCGGCATCGACTGGGCCACCGCCGACGCCGACGGGCCGGCCGTGGCCAACATGAGCCTGGGCGGCAACGCCAATGCCGTGCTGGACGAGGCCGTCGCCGCGTCGGTCGCCTCCGGCATCACCTATGCGGTCGCCGCGGGCAACGACTACGGGGCCGACGCGGGCAGCAGCTCTCCCGCCCGGGTGGCCGAGGCCATCACCGTGGCCTCCACCGACCGCGCCGACCTGCGTTCGGGCTTTTCCAACATCGGCACCTCGGTGCAGATTTTCGCACCCGGCTCGGCCATCACCTCGGCCTGGCACACCAGCGACACGGCGACCAACACCATCTCGGGCACCTCGATGGCCGCACCGCACGTGGCGGGCGCCGCGGCGCTGCACCTGGCCGGCAGCCCGGCGGACAGCCCGGCGGAGGTCTGGCAGGCGCTCAGCGCCTCCGCGGTGCACGGGAAGGTGACCAACCCCGGTAACGGTTCCCCGAACAAGCTGCTCCACATCGGTGAAGGTGACGGCGGTGAGCCCGAGCCGCTCGACCCGCCGAACGGCAAGCGGTTCACCAACGACACCGAGGTGCCGGTCCTGGACCACCAGACGGCTGAGTCCGTGATCGCGGTCAAGGGCGTGGGCAAGGGCGTGATCCCCGCCAACCTGGAGGTCGACGTCGACATCACGCACACCTGGCGCGGTGACCTGACGATCGACCTGATCGCTCCCGACGGGACCGAGTGGAACCTGAAGGCGGCCAGCCCCTTCGACAGCGGCGACGACGTGCGGGAGACCTACACCGTGGACGCCACCGTCCTCGACAAGGCCAAGGGTGACTGGACCCTGCGCGTGCACGACGGCGCCACCCGGGACGAGGGGCACATCAACTCCTGGTCGCTGCAGTTCTGAGTCACCGCAGTGCTGCGGAACCGTCCACCGGTACGGTTCCCGCCCCCACGGCCGCGGGCCACGCCCCCCCGGCCGTGGGGGCTTCCCCCTGAAGGGGGCCGCCTGAGTGGTGACGGCGACTCATCACTTCGGGTGAAAGGACGGGCATTGCTTGTCCGTGACCACCCTCGGTTGCCAAGCTGTTGCTGATCGTCAACTCGGGCGGGAGTCCCTGGGGGGTCATGTGCCGTTCGGTGAGCAGCCCGCGTATCTCCGAGTCGCCGAGGACCTGCGGCAGCAGATCGCCGACGGCCGGCTTCCGCCCCAGGCCCGGCTTCCCTCGCAGGCAGACCTCCGCCGCGAGTACGGAGTTTCCGACACCGTCGCCCTGCAGGCGCGCAGGGTGCTCATGGCCGAAGGGCTGGTCGAAGGGCGTTCGGGTTCCGGCACCTACGTGCGGGTCCAGCCGGTGCCCCGCAGGTTGTTCCGCAGCGGCTACCGCACGCTGGGGGAGGCCGGCCCGTTCCGTCAGGAGCAGGCCGACGAGCGGCAACGCGGCACCTGGGAGGCGCACAGCGAGCGCCAGGAGGCGACCCGCACGGTGGCGGAGCGGCTGCGGACCGAGCCGGGCGCGGCGGTGATGTGCACCCGGTACGTCTTCCGCACCGGAGGGGAGCCGGAGATGCTGTCCACCTCGTGGGAGCCCCTCCGGCTGACCGGGCGCACTCCCGTGATGCTCCCCGAGCAGGGCCCGCTGGCGGGGTGCGGGGTGGTGGAGCGGATGGCGGCCATCGACATCATGGTGGACAACGTCACCGAGGAGGTGGGGGCCCGGCCCGCGCTTGCCCCGGAAGCGCAGGTGCTGGGCGGGCAGCCGGGACGTCCGGTCCTGGTGATCGCGCGCACGTTCCACGCGGGCAGCCTGCCGGTGGAGACGGCCGATGTGGTGCTGCCCGCCGACCGCTACCGGGCGGCGTACCACCTTCCGGTCCGCTAGCCGCACTGTCCAGGGAGGTTGGTCCTTCTGGCGGGGTCGTCTGCCGCCGGACGCGGTGGTGCGGTGCCGCCCTGAGGTTTGCCACCGTGTGCGCCGTGACATCGTGGTGACATGACCGTCTCAGTTCGCCCGGCTTCGGTCTTCGAGGACGTCCGTGCCCTGGTCGGTCCGAAGTCGCCGGAAGCCAACGTCTGCTGGTGCCTGAGCCACCGGATCCCGTCCAAGCTCAACAACGAGCTCCGTGGGCCGGCCCGCGGCGATTACGTGGCCGGGCTGTGCCGGGCGGAACCTCCGCCAGGGGTGCTTGCCTACGACGGTGACGATCCGGTCGGCTGGGCCGCTGTGGCACCGCGCTCGGACACGGCCTTCGCGCGCAGCCGTACGATCCCGCACGTTGACGACCTGCCGGTCTGGTCGCTGTGGTGCATCCGCGTACGCCCCGGTCATCGCAAGAGGGGTGTCTCGCACGCCCTCATCGCCGGCGCGGTCGAATTCGCCCGCGCTCACGGCGCACCGGCGATCGAGGCGTACCCGCTCGACAGCGGGGGCGCCAGGGTCGACATGACGATGGCGTATCCCGGGATCCGGAAGAACTTCGAACGCGCCGGGTTCACCCACGCCGCCGACACCACCTCGGTGCTCTCCGGTCATCCCCGGGTCGTGATGCGGCTCTACCTGCGCTGACGGAGCAGCCCGGGTCCCCACCGGAGCAGCCCGGGCCTCCACGGCCGGCTCCGCCGGTCTTCGGGCCCCAGCCCTTCGCTCAGGGCTCCTGCGTGCCCGGGAGCGGGAGTTCGCACCAGACGGTCTTGCCCAGTGGCCCTCGGCGCGTGCCCCACCGGCGCGACTCACGGGCCAGCAGATGCAGGCCGCGGCCGCTTTCCGCCTCGGGGTCGGCGGGCCGTTCCCGGGGCGGGTCCGGCAGCGGGTCGGAAACCTCCAGCAGCAGTGACTCCCCGCGCACCAGGCGCACCCCGATGGGGCCGTGGGCGTGCCGCAGCGAGTTGGTGACCAGCTCGCTGACGAGCAGCACCGTCAGGTCGGTGACCTCCTCCAGGCCCCACAGGAGCAGGGTGCGCCGGACGACGGTGCGGGCCCGGCCCGGGGCGGAGCTCTCCGCGGGGAACGTCCAGGAGGCGGCCCCGCCGTCGGGGATGCCGCCGAGCTGGGCGGTGAGCAGCGCGATGTCGTCGGTGAGGCCGCGCCCGGCCGGGGCCGTGCCCGGCCCGAGGCTCTGGATGATGTGGTCGCAGACGTCCTCCAGGGAGGGGTGCGGGCCCTTCGTCCGGCCCAGTGCTGCGCACAGCCTGTCCAGCCCTTCGGTGATGTCCTCGTCGCGCTTCTCGATCAGTCCGTCGGTGTAGAGGACCAGGACGGACCCCTCAGGGACGGTGCAGTGCCGTTCCTCGAACGTGAGGTCGCCCACCCCCAGTGGCGGCCCGGCCGGTACCTCCAGCAGCCCGGCCCGCCACAGCCCGGTGCGGGCGTCGCGGGTGGCCAGCACCGGCGGCACATGCCCCGCCTTGGCCACCGTGCAGCTGCTGGTCGCGGGGTCGTAGACGGCATACACGCAGGTGGCCATCAAGGGTTCCTGCGGACCCGGTGACAGGTCGTCGCTGAGCTCGTTCACGCGGTGCAGAAGTTCGGCGGGAGGCAGATCCAGCCCGGCGAGGGTGCGGACAGCGGTGCGCAGCCGGCCCATCGTGGCGGCGGCCCGCAGCCCGTGCCCCATGACATCGCCGACGACCATGGCCACCCGGCCACCGGTCAGCGGGATCACGTCGAACCAGTCACCGCCGACTTCCGTTCCGCTGCTGCCCGGAACGTAGCGGAAGGCGATCTGGACCCCGGGGAGGGAAGGCACGTGCTGCGGCAGCAGACTTCGCTGCAGCATCAGGGCCCCCTCCCGTTCGCGGACGTAGAGCCGGCCATTGTCCAGCGAGACGCCTGCCCGGGCCGCGATCTCACCGGCCAGCACCAGATCCTCGTGCTCGAACGCGGCCCGGCGGTCGGCCCGGCTGATCACCAGGAGCCCGAGGACGGTGCCGCGGGCCCGGATGGGAAGAGTCATCAGCGAGTGGATGCCGAGATCGAGGGCCGCCTGTGTCTTGGGATCCCCGGCATAGGTGGTGCCCAGCAGCTCGTTCCGGGAGCGGACGAGATGCGGAGCGCCGGTGGCAAGAACGCGACCGAAGACGGACTCCGTATCGAAGGTGATGTCCTGGTTGAGCTGCATCATCCGGTCCACGGTGGCGTTGTGCTGTTTGGCCGCGACACCGAGCTGGAGCAGGGAGGCCCCGGCGGGACCGGATGCCTCGGGGAGATCACCGCCCTGTGCCACCCCGGCGAGCAGCAGCACCGTCGCGTAGTCGGCGAACCGGGGGACGAGGGCGTTGGCGAGGGCTTCAGCGATGCGCCGGACATCGAGCCGTTCGCCCAGCGCGATGCCGACGTCGTCGAGAAGGGCGAGCCGCTGCCGGGCGCGTTCGATCTTCTCCAATGCCTCGCGGCGCTCGGTGATGTCCATCACCGTGCAGCTGATTCCGAGTGTCTGTCCCGATCCGTCGCTGAGCCGGCCGAACGACAGGGAATGGGCGCCCTTCCCGTCGGGGGACAGGGTCACCAGGTCGATCACGGAGCGGCCGGAGGTGAGGACCTCCCGGTGCAGTTCATCGAGTTCACGGGCGAGGTGGTCGGGCATCACCTCACGGATTCTTCTGCCGAGCAGCATGTCCGGGCGCCCCCCGTAGAGCTGGCAGAAGGAGTCGTTCACCCGGACGAAGCGTCCGTCGGTGTCGTAGATGGCGATACCGAGGGGCGAGGAGGAGAAGAGGGCGTCGAGAGCCGCCAGATCCTGCTCGATCGTGCGGAGCCGGTCCATCTCGACCAGATTGGCGAGAATGAACCGGGTGCCGTCCGCGTCCCGCAGCAGGGTGGCGCGGCCGTCCAGCTCGATGGTGTGGCCGTCGAGATGGCGCAGCGGGAGCACTCCTCGCCAGCTCGATTCCCGCAGCAGCGTCCGGTAGACGCCGGTGCCGGGGGTGACCTCGCTGCGGACCGGGAGGAAGTCAGCGAGGTGCCGGCCGACGGCGAGCCGGTCCGGCCAGCCGAGGATCTCCTCGGTCATGGGGCTCCACAGGATGATGCGCCCCCGGCTGTCGAGCATGACGATGCCGACCCGCAGCTCGTCGAGGAGGGTGCGCCCAGCATGCCGGTCCGCGGGGGGCAGCCCTGGAGAGCCCTGCTGCTCCGGCGCACTCGCACTCACGCTGACCACGTCCCTGCTCGGGTCCCCGACCGGTGATTTCCGGCGAAGTGGGCGAATTGCCCATGTACCCGATTGTGCCTGGGGTCAGCGGCGAGCGCTTTCTCCTTGCCCGACACGCTCCACCAGATAGCGCCACCGCGAACCCGCGGGGCGTGCGCCGGCGCCCATCTCGAGCCGCCGGATGAGGCGCTGGGCCTCAGCGCGGGTGGCGCAGTGGCCTATCCGGTAACGACCGCCGTTCTCGTCCTGCCGGATCACCTGCCAGGGCAGCAGGCTGCTGTCCTTCATTACTCACCCCCCGGTCCGCATATGCCGGACTGTAACGCAGCACCCCGGGCAGCGCACGTGTCTGTGGCGATCGGGTGTGACGCAGGGCTACCGGAAGGGGGGCTTTCCGGCCGTTCGGCTCTCCGGCGTTGCGGGCGCCGCGCAGGCCGGTGCCCGGCCGCACTCACTCCGCTCCGCGCCGCCGGATCTTGTTGCCCAGCCAGACCAGCGGGTCGTAGCGGCGGTCCACCACCCGCTCCTTCATCGGGATCAGCGCGTTGTCAGTGATCCTGATGTTCTCCGGGCACACCTCGGTACAGCACTTGGTGATGTTGCAGTACCCGAGGCCGTGGTCGCGCTGGGCGGCCTGTTTGCGGTCCACCCCCTGCTCCTCCGCAGCGTCCAGCGGGTGCATGTCCAGCTCCGCCACCCGCATCAGGAAGCGCGGGCCGGAGAAGGCCTCCTTGTTCTCCTCGTGGTCCCGGATCACGTGGCAGACGTCCTGGCACAGGAAGCACTCGATGCACTTGCGGAACTCCTGTGACCGCTCCACGTCCTGCTGCTGCATCCGGTACTCGCCGGGGCCGAGGTCCTTCGGCGGAGTGAAGGGCGCCACCTCCCGGGCCTTGGTGTAGTTGTAGCTGACGTCTGTGACCAGGTCCTTGATCACGGAGAACGCCCGCAGCGGAGTGACCGTGATGGTCTCCCCGGGGGTGAACTGCGACATCCGGGTCATGCACAGCAGCCGGGGGCGTCCATTGATCTCCGCGCTGCAGGAGCCGCACTTGCCGGCCTTGCAGTTCCAGCGCACCGCGAGGTCCTGGGCCTGCGTCGCCTGCAGCCGGTGAATGATGTCGAGGACGACCTCGCCCTCGTTGACCGGCACCCGGAAGTCCTCCAGGCCGCCGGACGTGTGGTCGCCGCGCCAGACCCGGAAGCGGCCCTCGTAGCCGGCGGCGCCGGGCGTGGTGTCGTCCGTCGGCGCGTCGGTCTGCGGCCCGGCGGTCTCGGCTGCGTCGCTCACTCCGTCGTCAGCTCCTCATCGGTCAGGTACTTTGCCAGCTCGTCCTTTTCGAACAGCTCCAGCAGGTCGGGCCGCATGGCCGGCAGCTCCCGGCGGACCAGCGCGATCCTGCCGCCGTCCGCGCCGTCCTCGCGCAGCGAGCAGAGCAGATTGACACGCCGCCAGGCGCGGTCCATCGCGGGGTGGTCCTCCCGGGTGTGACCGCCGCGCGACTCGGTGCGCTCCAGGGCGGCCCGTGCGATGCACTCGCTGACGAGCAGCATGTTGCGCAGGTCGAGGGCCAGGTGCCAGCCGGGGTTGTACTGGCGGTGGCCCTCCACTCCGGCTTCCGCCGCCCGGACCGTGAGCTCCGCGAGCCGCTCCAGCGCCTGTTGCATCTCCGGCTCCCGGCGGATGATCCCGACCAGGTCGTTCATGGCCTGCTGGAGCTCCTGGTGCACCGTGTACGGGTTCTCGGTGGCGCCGGACCCTCCGCTGCCGGAGAAGGGCCGCACAGCCTCGGCGGCGGCCTCCGCGATGTCGGTGTCCCCGATTGCGGGCCGTGGGCCGCCGTCAGGTGACCTCGCGTACCGGGAGGCGTGGAGCCCGGCCCGCCGGCCGAAGACCAGCAGGTCGGAGAGGGAGTTCCCGCCCAGGCGGTTGGAGCCGTGCATGCCGCCGGCCACCTCGCCCGCGGCGAAGAGGCCGGGGACGCCGGTGGCCGCCGCGGTGTCCGGGTCGACATCGACCCCGCCCATCACGTAATGGCAGGTCGGTCCCACCTCCATGGCCTCAGCGGTGATGTCCACGTCCGCCAGCTCCTTGAACTGGTGGTACATGGAGGGGAGTTTGCGTCTGATGTCTTCGGCGGGGAGCCTCTTGGACACGTCGAGGAACACCCCGCCGTTGGCGGTGCCGCGGCCTGCCTTCACCTCGGAGTTGATGGCCCGCGCCACCTCGTCCCGGGGCAGTAGCTCCGGCGGCCTGCGGTGCCCGGCCGGGTCCTCGTACCAGCCGTCGGCCTCCGCCTCGTTCTCGGCGTACTGCGTCCGGAAGACCTCGGGAATGTAGTCGAACATGAAGCGTCGGCCCTCGCTGTTGAGGAGGACCCCGCCGTCACCGCGCACCGACTCGGTGACCAGAATGCCCTTCACCGAGGGGGGCCAGACCATGCCGGTCGGATGGAACTGCACGAACTCCATGTTCACCAGCGGGGCCCCCGCCAGCAGCGCCAGGGCGTGGCCGTCCCCGGTGTACTCCCAGGAGTTCGAGGTCACCTTGAAGGACTTGCCGACCCCGCCGGTGGCCAGCACCACGGCGGGGGCCTCGAGGACGAAGAACCGCCCGGCCTCACGCTCATAGGCGAAGACGCCCGCCACCCGGCCCTGCTCGTCCTGCAGGACACGGGTGACCGTGCATTCCTGAAAGATCTTGAGGCCGGCCTCGGGGTCGCCCAGCTCGCGCTGATCCTGCTGCTGGAGGGCGACGGTCTTCTGCTGGAGGGTGCGGATGAGCTCCAGACCGGTGCGGTCCCCCACGTGCGCGAGCCGTGGGTACTCGTGTCCGCCGAAGTTCCGCTGGGAGATCCGGCCGTCGGGCGTGCGGTCGAACAGCGCGCCCCAGGTCTCGAGCTCCCACACCCGGTCGGGCGCCTCCTGGGCGTGCAGCTCGGCCATCCGCCACTGGTTGAGGAACTTCCCGCCCCGCATGGTGTCGCGGAAGTGCACCTGCCAGCGGTCCTTCTCGTTCGCGTTGCCCATGCTGGCCGCGATGCCGCCCTCGGCCATCACCGTGTGGGCCTTGCCGAACAGCGACTTGCAGATCACCGCGACCCGGCTGCCCTGCTCCCGGGCCTCGATCGCGGCCCGCAGCCCAGCGCCGCCGGCCCCCACGATCACCACGTCCCACTGCTGTCGCTCCACTGTGCTCATCGCTTGCGCTTCTCCTTCTCCGGCGGCCGGAAGGTCAGAACAGCATCGGGTCGGTGAACGCGCCGGTCGCCAGCAGATAGACGTACAGATCCGCGACCGCCAGGCTGATCAGCGAGGCCCAGGCCAGCTCCATGTGCCGGCCGTTCAGCCTGCTGATCCAGCTCCACAGCCGGTACCGCACGGGATGGCGGGAGAAGCTCTTCAGCCGGCCGCCCATGATGTGCCGGCACGAATGGCAGGAGAGGGTGTAGCCCCAGACGAGCAGGATGTTCGCCAGCATGATGAACGTCCCCAGGCCCATGTGGCCCCACTCGTAGTCCGCGTTGCGGAAGCCGAGCACGGCGTCGTAGGTGAGGATCACCGCGATGGCGAAGGCGGGATAGAAGAAGTACCGGTGGATGTTCTGGAAGATGAGCGGGAAGCGGCTCTCACCCGTGTAGGTGCGGTGCGGTTCGGCGACCGCGCAGGACGGCGGCGAGGCCCAGAAGGCGCGGTAGTAGGCCTTGCGGTAGTAGTAGCAGGTCACTCGGAACCCGAGCGGCAGGGCCAGGAAGATGAGCGCGGGGGACAGCGTCCACCAGTCGCCGAAAAGCGGATAGTTCGGCCCGGCCTGCATGTCCGGGCAGCTGGACGCGAGGCAGGGGGAGTAGAACGGCGACACGTACGGTGCCGCGTAGTAGTGGGCGTTGCTGAAAGCCCGCCAGGTGGCGTAGACGATGAAGGCGGCCAGCACCAGGACCGTGACGGTGGGCGCGAGCCACCAGCGGTCGACGCGCAGGTGCTTCGCCGTGATCGCCGCCCGGCCGGGGCCGGTGATGCCGCCACCGGGTGGCGGCGTCGGGCCGGATGCGGTTTCGGTGGCCAAGGATGTCTCTCCGGTGGGTGAGCTGAGCGAGGGCCTGCGGGCGGTGTGCACACCGGCGACGCCTAGGGCGCGTGGCGGTCGCAGACTCCCAGGCCCTCGTCGTCGGCATCGGCCCACAGCCTGCTGTCGTACGGCGTGTCCGAGACCGTGATCATCTCCGGCCCGGCTCCGGAACGGGACGGAGGCGCGGCGGCGGACAGCAGCGACAGGCTTTCCCGTAGATGGTCGGCGTCGCTCCGGACCCGGCGCATCTCCAGGCAGCTGCCCGCCTCCTGCTCCAGCCGCGTGACACAGCGGCTCAGGTCGTCGAGACAGCGTTGGGCGGAACGCAGTTCATCCTGCAGAGACATGGACTCCCGCCTTCGGTGGCCGTGGATCACCGGACGCATCGAGTGTGACGTGAACCACACCGTGTTGGGAAGGGATCGAGCGACATCTCCATGGAATTCCCCCGTAGGCGTGACGCCCCCCGGGAGCGAAGCCCGCGAGCGGCGTGGACGGGGCACGGTCCGTGGAATTCCTCAGGCTCGCCGGTGAGGTATGTCACTCACTCCCTCGCGGCAGCACCGCCGCAAAGGGGCTCGGGAGCGTGGAACAGGGGGCCTGCCCTTCGGGCGCGGTGGCTGCTACCACGCGGTTTACCCTGCGGCGGCACCGGCCCCGTACGATGTTGTACGAGGCCGGTGCATGAGTCTGCCGGGCCACTCGTCCATTTATCCGGGAGAAGCACCGCCGCATGCCCACGCGCCACGACATTCGTAATGTCGCTATCGTCGCCCATGTCGACCACGGCAAGACGACGCTGGTCGACGCCATGCTCAAGCAGGCAGGGGCCTTCGCAGCCCATCAGCACGTCGATGACCGGGTCATGGACACCGGCGACCTCGAGCGCGAGAAGGGCATCACCATTCTCGCGAAGAACACCGCTGTCAAGTACCACCCCAAGGGCAGCGCCGACTCGGTCGTCATCAACATCATCGACACCCCGGGGCACGCCGACTTCGGTGGCGAGGTCGAACGCGGGCTGTCCATGGTCGACGCCGTGGTCCTTCTCGTCGACGCCTCCGAGGGCCCGCTGCCGCAGACCCGCTTCGTCCTCCGCAAGGCTCTGATGGCCCGGCTGCCCGTCATCCTGTGCATCAACAAGACCGACCGGTCCGACTCCCGGATCGCCGCGGTCGTCGACGAGACCTACGACCTCTTCCTCGATCTCGACGCGGACGAGGAGCAGATCGAGTTCCCGATCGTCTACGCCTGCGCCCGGGACGGCGTCGCCTCGCTGACCGCGCCCGAGGACGGCACGGTACCTGCCGACAGCGACAGCCTGGAGCCCTTCTTCACCACGCTGCTCGAGACGGTGCCGGCGCCGGTGTACGAGGACGGCGCGCCGCTCCAGGCGCACGTGACGAACCTCGACGCGGACAACTTCCTCGGCCGCATCGCGCTCTGCCGGATCAAGAACGGCCACCTCCGGAAGGGCCAGTCCGTCACCTGGATGCGCCGGGACGGCACCGTGCAGAACGTACGGGTCAGCGAGCTGATGATGACGGACGCGCTGACCCGCAAGCCCGCCGAGGTGGCGGGGCCGGGTGACATCTGCGCGGTCGCCGGCATCCCGGACATCATGATCGGTGAGACCCTCGCCGATCCGGAGAACCCCGTCGCGCTCCCGCTCATCCAGGTGGACGAGCCGGCCATCTCGATGACCATCGGGGCCAACACCTCGCCGCTCGTCGGCCGCGGCGCCAAGGGCAACAAGGTCACCGCCCGGCTGGTGAAGGACCGGCTGGAGCGCGAACTGGTCGGCAACGTCTCGCTGCGGGTGCTGCCGACCGAGCGCCCCGACGCCTGGGAGGTGCAGGGCCGGGGGGAGCTGGCGCTGGCCATCCTGGTGGAGCAGATGCGCAGGGAGGGCTTCGAGCTGACCGTGGGCAAGCCCGAGGTCGTCACCCGGGAGATCGACGGCAAGGTGCACGAGCCGATCGAGCGGATGACCATCGACGCCCCCGAGGAGCACCTGGGAGCGATCACCCAGCTCATGGCCGGCCGCAAGGGCCGGATGGAGACGATGACCAATCACGGATCCGGCTGGGTCCGCATGGAGTTCCTGGTGCCCTCGCGCGGGCTGATCGGCTTCCGGACCGAGTTCCTGACAGACACCCGCGGAACGGGCATCGCGCACAGCATCTTCGAGGGCCACGAGCCGTGGGCCGGTGAGCTGCGCACCCGCAACAGCGGATCCCTGGTCGCGGACCGGGCCGGAACCGCCACCCCGTTCGCGATGATGAACCTCCAGGAGCGTGGCACGATCTTCGTCGAGCCCGGCCAGGAGGTCTACGAAGGCATGATCATCGGAGAGAATTCCCGCTCCGACGACATGGATGTGAACATCACCAAGGAGAAGAAGCTCACCAACATGCGGGCGGCCTCCTCGGACACCACCGAGAATCTGGTGCCGCCGCGCAAGCTCTCCCTCGAGCAGTCGCTGGAGTTCTGCCGCGAGGACGAGTGCGTCGAGGTCACCCCGACCGATGTCCGCATCCGCAAGGTCGTGCTGGACCAGAAGCAGCGTGGCCGCGCGGCCTCCCGCGCCAAGCACAGCTGACCCGTTCCCCGGCCGGGAGCCGCCGGGGGCGGGAAAGAGGCCCGTTCCGCACTGCCGCGGGGCGGGCCTCTTCGCGCGCTCAGCCGTGCGGCTTTTCGGGGCCTCACTCGCCCGTCAGGATGATGGTGTGCCAGGTGTATCCGTCGGCCGAGATGCGGTAGTGACCCTGGTGCTCCAGGCTCTGCGCCAGATGGCCGGCCGGGGTGCGGACGACGAATTCGGGGGGCGGGCCCTCCCGGACCTCGGTGAAGGTGCGGCCGCCGTCCTCGCTCCGGTGAATGCCGTCCTGGGCGTGCACCGTGAGGCTGCCGTCCCCGGCCGCCACCGGCTGGCCGAGGACAGTGGCCGGACCGGGCCCGGACGACGGGTCCCAGGTGCGCTCCCAGGTGTCTCCGAGGTCCGTGCTGCGGTGGATCCCGAGGACCGTCCCGTGTGCGTCGGGGCCACCGGTCACGGTCGCGTACAGCACATCGGGGCCGACCGTCAGCGCGTGGAAGACGGGGGCGTACTCCGGATCACCCGGTTGCGGGCCGGGCAGCCTGCTCGTCCGCCAGTTGCGGCCCCGGTCCGCACTGACGGCGACCGCGGGCTGTGCGGTCTCCGGATCGAGCCCGCTGACCGCGTGTGAGCCGTCCGGCAGCGTTCCGGCCACGGGGGTCATGTTCCGCAGCGGCGGCTGCTCGGCCAGCACGCCGAACTCACCGGTCTCCGGATCGAGCGCGGCGAGCCGTTCCGGCTCCTCGGCCTCTCCGGTGCCGTCACCGCCCCCGGGAGCGGTGGTGCCGGGGACGCTCAGCGTGTGCAGCGGGGCGGCGGCGGGGATCTCCTCGAGGGTGCCGGGCGTTCCGGTGCCGGCCGGCTCCCAGCTGCGGGCGCCGTCGAACGTCTTCCAAGCGGTGAGTTCCTCCTCCCCCTCGTGCGCGCCGAGGTACCCGGCATCGGTCTCCAGCCGGGCCCGGCCGGGGCCGGCGACGAGCAGCCGGGTGACGCCGGTGTCCTCCCCGGCGAGCTCCGGTGGAAGGTCCCGCAGCTCCCAGTCCGCCCCGTCCTCCAGGGCAAGGAGGTGCGAGCGGCAGCCTTCCTCCGGAGCCTCGGAACAGGCCAGGAGCTGAGCGAAGCCATGGCGCTCGTCGGCGAGGAGCAGCCGCTGGACTTCCCCCGGCAAGCCCTGTGCCGAGGGGATGCGCGGGGGCTCGACGGCGTGGGGATCGGCCGTCGCGGTCGTGGGGCCGGTCTCCCGGGGCGCCCCGTCCGTGGTGCAGCCGGTCAGGGGCGCGACGGCCAGGAGCAGCGCACCGCCCCAGGTCAAGGCACCGGTTCTCACTCGCCTGGACATGAGGAAGACGGTAGCCCGGCAGTCCTGTCCGCCGGTAGAGCGCTCCGGCATCCGAGGGGTTCTCGGTAACAGTTGGTGTGCCAGGTGGGCGATTCGGGGTGTGAGAGGTGACAAAACCTCTCTTATGGGTCCGGTAGCTGACTTATCGGAGCCGAGGAGGATCTGATGCGTGCAGGCACGCGCCTGACCCGGGTCGTCGCCACCGCGACGGCCATCGCCCTGGCCGCCACCGCCTGCGGAGGGGGAGACGACGACACGGGAGGCGTCGGGGCCGCTACGGCCGCCGACGGCAACGAGATCGTCCGCGCCTCGTGGGGTGATCCGCAGAATCCGCTGGAGCCGGCGAACACCAACGAAGTGCAGGGCGGCAAGGTCCTGGACATGATCTTCCGGGGGCTGAAGCGGTACAACCCGGACACCGGTGAGGCCGAGGATGCCGTCGCCGAGTCGATCGAGACCGAGGACCAGCAGACGTTCACCGTGACCATCGAGGAGGGATGGACCTTCCAGGACGGCACCCCCGTCACCTCGCACTCCTTCGTGGACGCCTGGAACTACGGCGCCAACATCGAGAACACACAGGTCAACAGCTACTTCTTCCAGTTCATCGAGGGCTACGAGAATGTCCACCCCGGTGATGAGGGCGACAGCCCGACCGCGGACTCCATGTCCGGTCTGGAGATCATCGACGACCGCACCTTCGACGTCACCCTGAGTGAGCCCTTCTCGTTGTGGCCGGAGACCCTCGGCTACAACGCCTACGCCCCTCTGCCCCAGGCGTTCTTCGACGACCACGACGCCTGGCTGGAGCAGCCGATCGGCAACGGCCCCTACATGATCGACTCCTATTCCAGGAGCCAGAGCATGAACCTCGTCAGGTACGAGGACTACGCGGGCGACGACGAGGCGCAGAACGACGGCGTCGAGCTGCGGGTGTACACCGACAACAACACCGCCTACACCGACCTGCAGGCCGGCAACCTGGACATCGTCGACGACATTCCCGCCTCCCAGCTCATCAACGCCGAGGACGATCTCGGCGACCGCTACATCAATGAGCCGGCAGGCATCATCCAGACCATCTCCTTCCCGCTGTACGACGAGGCCTGGCAGGGGGAGGACATGGCCCGGGTCAGACAGGGTCTGTCGATGGCCATCAACCGGGAGGAGATCACCGAACGGATCTTCTTCGGCACCCGCACGCCCGCGACCGACTACACCTCCCCCGTGCTGCAGGAAGCCGGCGGCTACCAGGAGGGGCTGTGCGGGGAGTTCTGCGAGTACGACCCGGACCGGGCCCGGGAGCTCATCGAAGAGGGCGGCGGCCTGCCCGGCGGCGAGGTCACTCTCAGCTCCAACGTCGACACCGGCTCCCACCGGCAGTGGATGGACGCGGCCTGCAACAGCATCAACAACGTGCTGGGGGACACCGGAGCCTGCACCGTCAACCCCGTCCCCACCTTCGCGGACTACCGCAACCAGATCACCGACCGTGAGATGACCGGGATGTTCCGTACCGGCTGGCAGATGGACTACCCGCTCATCCAGAACTTCCTGCAGCCCCTCTACTACACCGATGCCTCCTCCAACGACTCCGAGTACACCAGCGAGGAGTTCGACCGGCTCGTCAACGAGGCGAACGCGGCGGAGGATCCGGACGAGGCCATCGACACGTTCCAGGAGGCGCAGGAGGTCCTGATCCGGGACATGCCGTCCATTCCGCTCTGGTACCAGAACGGCACCGCGGGCTACTCGGAGAACGTCAGCAACGTGCAGCTCAACCCCTTCTCCGTGCCGGTCTACACGGAGATCACGGTCGACTGACCGGCCTCCCGTCCGGGGCCGCCACCGCGCACCGGTGGGCGGTGGCGGCCCCGGTGACCGACCCTCGCATCCGCAAGGAGGCCCCGTGGGGCGTTACGTCGCCAGGCGCCTGCTCCAGATGATCCCGGTCTTCCTCGGGGCGACTTTTCTGATCTTCGTCATGGTGTACGCCCTCGGCGACCCGGTCGCCGGGCTGTTCGGCGACCGGGCACCGGACCCGGCCACCGCCCGGGTACTGCGTGAGCAGTTCCATCTCGACCGGCCGGTGTGGCAGCAGTACCTGCTGTACCTGGGCAACATCTTCACCGGTGACTTCGGCACCGCCTTCGACGGCCGGCCCGTCATCGAGCTGATGGGCGCGGCGTTCCCGATCAGCTTCCGGCTCATGTTGATCGCACTCGCCTTCGAGATGGCCTTCGGACTGGTGCTCGGCGTCGTCTCCGGACTCCGCCGCGGGAAAAGCATCGACACCTCGGTGCTGCTGATGACACTGATCGTGATCGCGATCCCCACGTTCGTCCTCGGCACCACTGCGCAGTTCTTCCTCGGCGTCGAGCTGGGCTGGATGAACCCCGCGGTGAGCCCCGAGGCCCGCTTCTCCGAGCTGATCGTGCCGGGCCTGATCCTGGCCCTGGTCTCGCTGGCCTACGTCACCCGGCTCACCCGGACCTCGATCGCGGAGAACGCCCGCGCCGACTACATCCGTACCGCGGTGGCCAAAGGACTCTCCCGTTCCCGGGTGACCACGCGCCACCTGCTGCGCAATTCCCTGATCCCGGTGGTCACCTACCTGGGAGCCGACATCGGCATTCTGATGGCCGGCGCCATCGTCACCGAACGGATCTTCAACATCCAGGGGGTCGGTTACCAGCTCTACCAGGGCATCCTGCGGCAGAACTCGCCCACGGTGGTCGGATTCGTCACGGTCCTGGTGCTGATCTTCCTGTTGGCCAATCTGCTCGTCGATCTTCTCTACGCCGTGCTCGACCCGAGGATCCGCTATGCCTGACCCGCACCGGGACCCGCCCCTGGAAGCCCAGGAGGACGCGGCTGCCCGGGCCGCCGCCGGCGGCGACTCCGCCCCCGACCCCGGGGCGGCCCGCAGCCTCACCTCGGACGCCTGGCACGACCTGCGGCGCAACCCGGTCTTCCTCGTCTCCTCCGTCCTGATCCTCTTCCTGATTCTCATCGCGTTGTGGCCCGGGCTGATCACGGCCCAGGACCCGCTCACCTGCCGGCTCGGCCGGTCGCTCGACGGGCCGTCCTCCGGTCACTGGTTCGGCTTCGACACCCAGGGCTGCGACGTCTACGCGCGCACCGTGCACGGGGCCCGCGCCTCGATCGCGGTCGGGGTCTGCGCGACTCTGGGAGTCGCCCTGCTGGGCACCGTGGTGGGCGGCCTGGCCGGATTCTTCGGCGGGTTCTGGGATTCGCTGCTCTCCCGGGCCACCGACATCTTCTTCGCCATCCCGCTGATCCTCGGGGCGATCGTCTTCCTGAGCATGATCACCCTCTCCGGCATCTGGCCGGTGGTCCTGGTGATCGCGGTGCTCGGCTGGCCACAGATCGCCCGCATCGCCCGCGGCGCGGTGATCACGGCCAAGCGGCACGACTACGTGGAGGCCGCCCGCGCGCTGGGCGCGGGCAACGCCCGGCTGCTGCTGCGGCACATCCTGCCCAACGCCATCGCGCCGGTCATCGTCATGGCCACCATCATGCTCGGCACCTTCATCGCGCTGGAGGCCACCCTGAGCTTCCTGGGCGTCGGGCTCCAGCCGCCGACCGTCTCCTGGGGCGTGGACATCTCGACGGCCTCCGACGGCATGCAGTTCCGCAACGCCCCACACATCCTGCTCTACCCGGCCGCCGCACTGAGCATCTGCGTGCTGGCCTTCATCATGCTCGGCGACGCGGTCCGCGACGCCCTCGATCCCAAGCTGCGCTGAGGGAGCCGCACATGACCGAGGCGATCAGAACTCCCCGGACCGGCACCTGGGACGGTCCGCTGCTGGACGTGCGGGGCCTGCACGTCACCTTCCGCACCCGGGACGGCGTCGTGAGCGCCGTCAACGGTGTGGACTGCACGGTGGACGCGGGCGAGACGCTGGCCGTGCTGGGGGAGTCGGGATCGGGCAAGTCGGTGGCCGCTCAGGCCATCATGGGCATCCTCGACACGCCCCCCGGCCACATTCCCCGGGGAGAGGTCCTGTTCCGTGGCAGGGATCTGCTGACCCTCGGCCGGGAACAGCGGCGGGCCGTCCGTGGGGAACGGATGGCGATGATTTTCCAGGACGCCTTGTCGGCGTTGAACCCGGTGCTGTCGGTGGGATTTCAGCTGGGGGAAATGTTCCGGGTGCATCGGGGTGCGTCGCGGAAGGAGGCGAAGGCGCGGGCGGTGGAGTTGATGGAGCGGGTGCGGATTCCGGCTGCGCGGGCGCGGGTGAATGACTATCCGCATCAGTTCTCGGGGGGTATGCGGCAGCGGATCATGATTGCGATGGCGCTGGCGCTGGAACCGGATCTCATCATTGCGGACGAGCCGACGACGGCGCTGGATGTGACGGTGCAGGCGCAGGTGATGGAGCTGCTGGCGGAATTGCAGCGGGAATACCGCATGGGTCTGATCCTGATCACGCATGACCTGGGGGTGGTGGCGGATGTGGCGGACAGGATCGCGGTGATGTACGCGGGGCGCATTGTGGAGACAGCCCCGGTGCACGAGTTGTACAAACGGCCGGCGCATCCCTACACGAAAGGGCTGCTGGAGTCGATTCCGCGGCTGGACGACAAGGGCAAGGAGCTCTACGCCATCAAGGGACTCCCGCCCAATCTCCTCAGCATTCCGCCCGGCTGTCCCTTTCACCCGCGCTGTCCGAGGGCCCAGGACATCTGTGTCACCGACCGTCCGCCGCGCTACGGGGCCGGGGAGGGCCGGACCAGCGCCTGCCATTTCTGGAGGGAGACGCTCGATGGGTGAGCCGCACACACCTGCGGGTGCCGGGCCGGCCGGGGACGGCGCGGTACTGCTCGACGTCAGGAAGCTGGTGAAGCACTTTCCGCTCACCCGGGGTGTGGTGTTCCGGCGGCAGGTCGGCAGCGTGCGGGCGGTCGACGGGGTCTCCTTCCGGCTGTACCGGGGCGAGACGCTGGGCATCGTCGGTGAGTCCGGCTGCGGAAAGTCGACCGTGGCCAAGCTGCTGATGAACCTGGAGCAGCCGACCTCCGGGGCGGTCCTCCACAAGGGGGAGGACCTCACCCGGTTGTCGGGGAGGGCGCTGAAGGCGGTGCGCCGAAACATCCAGATGGTGTTCCAGGACCCGTACACCTCGCTGAACCCCCGGATGACGGTGGGTGACATCATCGGTGAGCCGTACGAGATCCACCCCGAGGCGGTTCCCAAAGGTGACCGGCGCCGCCGGGTACGGGAGCTGCTGGACGTGGTGGGGCTCAACCCCGAGTACATCAACCGGTATCCGCACCAGTTCTCCGGCGGCCAGCGTCAGCGCATCGGCATCGCCCGCGGCTTGGCACTCCAGCCCGAGATCATCGTGGCCGACGAGCCGGTCTCCGCGCTCGACGTCTCGGTGCAGGCCCAGGTCATCAACCTGATGGAGCGGCTTCAGGACGAGTTCGGGCTGTCCTATGTCTTCATCGCCCACGACCTGTCCGTGGTGCGGCACATCTCCGACCGGGTGGCGGTCATGTATCTCGGAAAGATCATGGAGATCGGCACGGACACCGAGATCTACGACCATCCGACCCATCCCTACACCCAGGCACTGCTGTCCGCGGTGCCGGTGCCCGATCCGGAGAGCCGGGAAAAGCGCGAGCGCATCATCCTGACCGGCGACGTGCCCTCCCCGGCCGATCCCCCGTCCGGCTGTCCCTTCCGGACCCGCTGCTGGAAGGCGCAGGACAAGTGTGCCCGGGAGGAGCCGCCGCTGCTCGTCCCGGAGACCTTCAGGTACGCGACGGGGCCGGTGAAACACCCCTCGGCCTGCCACTTCGCCGAGGAGAAACCGCACGTGACACATGGCTGAGCGCGGCTTCCGCGGTGCGCCGCGGGCGTGCGCCCCGCATCTGCATCGATGCACCGACACATGCTGTGGCCTGGGTGGTTATGATCCGTGACGCGTGGTGGGTATGACACCGGTAGTTCTCGGACGCATCCGCCGCCGACCCCACCCTCATCCGCACGTGCCCCTGGAGGTAAACCGCCGTGGCCCTCTCCGTATCCGCGGTGCTGCTGCTGGCGATCGTTGTCTTCTTGCTGGTCAAGAAGTCCGGGCTGAAGGCTGTGCACGCGCTCGTCTGTGTCCTGCTCGGTTTCTACCTGGCCAGCTCGAACCTGGCGCCGACGATCAGCGATGTGACCTCCAGCGTGGCAGGCATGATCAGCAACCTGAGCCTCTGAGCGGCGTCCTCCGGGCACCGGCGTAGGCTCGCACGCATGAGATCAGCGGTCCGAAGTCTCCTGCTGGTGCACGCGCACCCCGATGACGAATCGATCGGCAACGGCGTCACCATGGCCCGTTCCGCGGCCGCGGGCGACCACGTGACGCTGGTCACCTGCACGCTGGGTGAGGAGGGCGAGGTCATCCCCCGGGAGTTGGCGTCCCTCGCCCCGGACCGGGACGACCGGCTCGGTCCGCACCGTGCCGGTGAGCTGGCCGCCGCGATGAGGGCGCTGGGCGTCCGGGACCACCGGTTTCTCGGCGGCCGGGGCCGGTGGCGGGATTCCGGGATGATGGGGGCCGGCGGCAACGACCGGCCGGAGGCCTTCTGGCAGGCGGACGTCGACGAGGCGGCCGGTCTGCTGGCCGGGATCATCCGGGAGACGACGCCCCAGGTGATGATCACTTACGGCCCGGACGGCGGTTACGGTCACCCGGACCACATCCAGGCGCACCGGGTGGCGATGCGGGCGGCCGAGATCGCGGCCGGCCCCGGCCCCGAAGCCCACCGTGTCACCCGCATCCTGTGGAACTGCCTGCCCCGCTCCGCGGCCGGGGCCGCGCTCGAGCGGCTGCGGGCCGTGGGGCCGGGGAGGTTCGCGGGAGTGGCCGGCATCGGGGACCTGTCCGGGGTCGGGCCGGACGGTCAGGTTGCTCTCGCTGTGACGGGCAAACCCCGGGAACTGGCTGCCAAGGCGGCCGCGATGCGTGCCCATGCGACGCAGATCGACGTGGAGGACCGGGCGGGGGAGCCGGCGTTCGCCCTGTCCAACGCCCTGGTCCAGCCCCTGTGGTCCACCGAGTACTACCAACTCGCCGCAGGGGAACCCTTCCCTCCCGGGGCGGACGATGTCTTCGCGGGCCTTCCCGGTGCCACCGGCAGGGCGGGAACCTCCGGTACGGCCGAGTCCACCGGCGGGGGGCGGACCCGATGACCGCCGGGCGGCTCGCCGGTTACGCCGCGCTGGGTGTGCTGGGAATCATGGTCGGCGCGGCGGGTTCGCTGGTGCAGGCGGGCTGGTTCCCGCTCGGTCTGCTCCTGGCGCTCGCCGGGGCTGCCGGACTGTTCTGGGGAGGCGCCCTGCTGGCCCGCACGCGTGCGGGGGCGGCGGTTCCGGCCGCCGGCTGGGCCCTGACGGTGCTCGTGCTGACCGCCTCCCGGCCGCAGGGTGACTTCATCTTCGCCGCAGGGGCAGGGAGTTACCTCTTTCTCCTCGGCGGCATGACGACCGCTGTCCTCTGTGCGACGCTGGCCCCCACCGAGCGGCCGATGTTCGCCGTACCCCCTTCCGGGGCCGGCGTGTCCCGCTGACGGAGCCGCCGCCCGCTCGCACAGGCGTGCCGAACAGACTCCGTAATCCCCCTGGGCGAGGTGGAGGACCGGGCGGGCCCCAGTATGGTGGGGGCGCCGCCCGGTCCCGGTCGTGAGCCGGCCGGCTGTGGTGAAGCCAAATCGGGAGAACGTGCCTTGAGTCGTGAAACTGACAGTTCGTCCCCCGGAGCCGGGGGGTGGGAGCCGTACGGCAAGCCCACCGTTCCGGGTGCCGCCGACGGACCGGACACCTCCGCGGTGCCCGAGGAGAAGAAGACCGAGACCACGCTGACCACGCGGATCCGGATCAACATCCCGGGCTCTCGGCCCATCCCGCCGGTCGTCATGCGGGAGACCGTCCAAGGCTCGCCGACGCCCCCGGCCGACCGGAAGGCGGACGTGCCGCCGCCCCGGGCCGAGGGCGGCCCCGGGGCCGGAGAGGCCCCCTCGGGGCCCGGGGCAGCCCGGCCCGGGTCCGGCGGGCCCGGGTCCGGCGGACCCGGCAAGAAGCCCATCAGCTCCTGGTTCGAGCCCCGCAAGCCACCGGCCGGTGGCGGTGACACCCCGCCGGCCGGCACGCCCCGCGGCGACGTCCCGCCGGGTGCCGGGCCCGCGGCGGAGGAACCCCCACCCGGTGGCGGACTGCCTCCGCTGCCCGTGCGGCAGCCCAGCGGCCCCACCACGGGCCCGGGCACCGGCGAGACGCCGCTGCTCCCGCCGCCCCCCGGCGCGTCCGGTCCGCCCGCCCCCCCGTCCCGGCCGCTCCGTGAGGAGGAGCCCGCGGGCCCGCCCGCCGCCCCGTTCGCCGGACAGGCTTTGGGCCTGGGCGCTCCGATGCAGGACGCCGTTCCCTCCCCGGAG
Source organism: Streptomyces sp. ACA25 (assembly GCF_028200735.1). Lineage (GTDB taxonomy): Bacteria > Actinomycetota > Actinomycetes > Streptomycetales > Streptomycetaceae > Streptomyces. The sequence goes on along the minus strand of NZ_JAQKPV010000002.1, from coordinate 250,440 downwards.
CCAGGGCACTTCGCCGGCCCCGGCGCCTCCCCGGAGCCGGGGCCGGGCGCGGAGTCCGCACCTCCCTGGTACGGACAGGATTCCGATCCGGAGGAGACCGCGGCCATGCCCGCACTCTCCGACCCCTACGCAACGGGGGGTGTCCCGCACGTTCCCGGATCGGTGCTGCCCCCGCAGGGCGGAGCGCCGGACCCGTTCCCCCCGTTCGCCGAGTCCGCTCCGCCGCCCCCGCCGGCCCCCGAGGAACGCCCGGTCAAGCGCCGGGGCCGCTCCTTGCTGAAGCTGGCCGGCGCCGGAGTCGTCGGCGTGTTCGTGGTGGCCTACGGTGCCGGCCTGGTGCTCAATCAGGACGACGTGCCCAAGGGCACCACGGTGCTCGGCCACGAGATCGGTGGCGCTTCCGTGCAGGAGGCCGTCAACAGGCTGGACGCCGCGCTGGACCAGTCCGCCAACGCTCCCCTCGTGCTGCTCGTGGGCAACGACGAGCTGGAGCTCAAGCCCGCCGTCGCGGGCCTGACGATCGACACCGAGGCAACCGTGCGGGCCGCGAGCGGGCAGGACTACAACCCGCTCACGGTCATCGGGTCGCTGTTCGGTGCGGAGCGGCAGGTCGCCCCCGAGTTCGCAGTCGACGGCGAGAAACTCGGCGCGGCCCTGACCGACCTCGCCATGGACGAGGACAGCGGTGCCGGGCCGAGGAACGGCTCGATCTCCTTCGAGGGCGGGGTGCCCACCCCCTTCTACGGCGAGGAGGGCACCACCGTCGATGCCGAGGCCGCTGCGCAGGCCGTCGAGGACGCCTACCGGCAGCGGGCCGAGAGCGGTGAGAATCCGCTGGTCGAGGTTCCGGTGACCACTCAGGAGCCGGAGATCGGCCGGGCCGAGGTGGAGCGGGCGATGGAGGAGTTCGCTGAACCCGCGATGTCGGGCCTCGTCACCGTGTCCGCGGGTGGGGTGGCCGCCATCGACTTCAGCCCGGAGTTCTCGCTGCAGCAGTTCGTGTCCATGGAGCCGGTGGACGGCAAGCTGGTGGACAGTTACGACCTGGAGGTCCTGCAGAGCCTGTACGGTTCCCAGTTCGCCAATGTGCTGGTCACCCGGGGAGACGGCAGTCGCACGCCGGTCGGTCCGGAGGATGTCGCCGGTGCCCTGCGGCTGGCGCTCCGGGAGACGGAGCCGGAGAAGAGGGTCGGGATCATCGACCTGGAACCGAACTGACGGGCCGGCGCCATCGTCAGCGGACCGGCCCGGTCCGCTGACGATGCCGGTAGTGATAGTGGTGGTGCACCGCGAACCCCAGCCGCTCGTACAGCCGGTGTGCGGCTTCGTTGTCCCGTTCCACCTGCAGGTAGGCCGCGGACGCGCCCCGGGCGAGCGCGTCCCGTGCCAGTTCGGCCATGACCGCGGTGGCCAGCCCTTCCCTCCGGTGCGCCGGAGCCACCTCGATCGCGGCGAACCCCGCCCAGCGGCCGTCCACCACACAGCGACCCACCGCCGCCGGGTCGGCGCCCCGGCCCGGCACTGTGGCGAAGAAGACATCCGGTCCGGCAGGGAGCACCCGCAGGGCGGCCTCCGGGTGGTCCGCCGCGCGGGGGTACCCGCGCAGCCAGGTGCCGGTCGGTTCGTGCTCCACGACGACCCGGTGGTCCGGTTCCCGGTCGGCGAGCGCCGCCAGCCCGGCGACCAGCAGCACCGCGTGACCCGTCGCCGTCCACCCCTGCCGGTCCAGTTCGGCGGCCAGCAGCTCCCGGCCGGCCGCGGAGCCGGTCGGCAGGTGCAGCTGAGCAGGGAGCCCGCGGGCCGCGTACCAGGAGGTGATCCGGTGGATGTCCGGCTCGCCCGGGCCGCTGGGGACGGCCGAGTTGGCCCGACGGGTCCAGCCGTCGGCCGCCCGGCAGATCCAGTCCCCGATCCTCTCCTGCTCCGGGGCGGGCCAGCCCCGTGCGGCCACCTCGGTCAGTTCCCGCACGTCACCGGCCGGAATTCCCCGCCGCCTCGCCGGAGCTGCGGGCACCACTTTGGCTGCGAACAGGGCACCCTCGGCCAGCCGTACCACTTCGCCGTTCCGCCGGGTGACCCGCAGCACGCCGTCCGTCCACGACGTGAGAACCCCCACTGTGTCGGTGAATCTTGCCGGTTCTGCCCCCGGGCCCGTCTCACTGCGGACGGACACGCGTTTACCCACGTCAGCGGCGCTGATGCGGATTTCTGCCCGTACGCCCGTGGTGAACTCCACTGTATTGATCCGCCCCTCGTGTGCGTCCTGAGTGCCGCACCCGCGATACTAGGCCTGAGCATCGACGACGCCGCGCTCCCGCGCGCCTGGCGGCGGAGCTGCGGAGAACCCCGCCGCCCCTAACGAGGAGGAACGACAGCGTGACCTACGTCATCGCGGAGCCTTGTGTCGACCTTAAGGACAAGGCCTGCATCGAGGAGTGCCCCGTCGACTGCATCTACGAGGGCGAGCGGATGCTCTACATCCACCCCGACGAATGCGTGGACTGCGGAGCGTGCGAGCCGGTCTGCCCTGTCGAGGCCATCTTCTATGAAGATGACACCCCGGAGGAGTGGAAGGACTACTACAAGGCGAACGTCGAGTTCTTCGATGAGCTCGGCTCGCCCGGCGGTGCCAGCAAGCTCGGGCTGATCGAGCGTGACCACCCCCTTGTGGCCGCGCTTCCCCCGCAGAGCCACGAGGAGTGAGCACCGGCCGCTGAGGCCCCTCGCATCCCGTCCCCTGGCCCCGCACGGCGTGTCCGTGCGGGGCCAGGTGTTCGCCCTCCCGCCCCGACCGGCCTCAGCGAACCACCCCGGGCCCGGCACCGCTCAGAAAGAAGCAGCACGTGTCATCCGTCTCCTCACGCCTGCCGGCCTTCCCCTGGGACCGGCTCGAGCCGTACAAGGCCGCCGCGGCGGCGCACCCCCGGGGGATGGTGGACCTGTCCGTCGGTACGCCGGTGGACCCCGTTCCGGCGCTCGTTCAACGGGCGCTCGCCGGAGCGAGCGACCGTCCGGGCTATCCCACCGTGTGGGGCACCGAGGAGCTGCGGGACGCCTTGGTCGCTTGGTGCGGGCGACGTCTGGGAGCCGGACGGCTGGACCATCGCCAGGTGCTGCCGGTGATCGGTTCCAAAGAGCTGGTGGCCTGGCTGCCGACGCAGTTGGGACTCGGCCCGGGAGACCGGGTGGCGTTCCCCCGGCTGGCCTATCCGACGTACGAGGTCGGGGCGAGACTGGCGGGGGCGGAGGCGGTGACGTACGACGACGTCACCGCACTCGACCCGGCCGGGCTGAAGCTGCTCTGGCTGAACTCACCCTCCAACCCCACCGGCCGGGTGCTCTCCGTGGCGGAGCTGCGTGCGGCGGTGGAGTGGGCCAGGGAGCATCGTGTGCTGGTGTTCAGCGACGAGTGCTATCTGGAGCTGGGCTGGGAGGCGGAGCCGGTCTCCGTGCTGCACCCGGACGTGTGTGACGGCAGCACCGAGGGCCTGGTGTCCGTGCACTCGCTGTCCAAGCGGTCGAACCTGGCGGGCTACCGGGCGGCGTTCCTCGCCGGTGACGCGGCGGTGCTGGGCGAGCTGCTGCACATCCGCAAACACGGCGGCATGATGGTGCCCGCCCCGGTGCAGGCAGCCACGGTGGCGGCTCTCCGCGACGACACGCACGTCGCGGAGCAGCGCGAGCGGTACGCCGCCCGCCGGACGGCGCTGCGCGACATGCTGCTGGCGCGGGGCTTCCGGATCGAGCACAGCGAGGCATCGCTCTATCTCTGGGCGACCCGGGACGAGCCTTGCTGGGAGACGGTGGACGAGCTGAGCCGGCACGGTGTGCTGGTCGCTCCCGGCGACTTTTACGGACCTGCCGGTGACCGGTTCGTGCGGGTGGCTCTCACGGCGACGGACGAACGCGTCGCCGAGGCGGTCCGCCGACTGCGATGAGCCGGACGGACCGGCCGCCGGACGGGGCCCGGGAACGCTCCCGGGCCCCGTCCGGCCGGGATGATTCAGATTCCCAGGCTCCCGAGGGGGAGACCGCCCAGCGACCCGGTGTTCGGCAGCCCGCTGCCCATGGCCGACGAGGCGGTTTCGCCGAGGATGGTGCCGGCGTCGCCCGCGGCGCTCCCGGCGGTGTCCTGGGCCACCGGGGTGGCGCTGCGGCCCGCGACACCGACGGTCCGGCCGGCCGCCGGTACGGCGGTCCTGACGGCTTCGCCTCCGGCCTCCCCCGCCAGTTCGGTGGTGGAGTCGGTGACGTCGCCGACCAGGGCGCCGTCGACGTTGCTCAGCCCGCCCAGGTCCGTGGCCTGCGGCAGTGCCGCGGCGCTGGCGGCGCCGGCAGCACCGACGACGGGGGCCGCGCCGGCGGCGAGCACGAGGGCGGCCTTGGCCATGCGGCGCTTCAGGGGGTGGGACATGTTGCTCCTTCGGCGGAGAGATACTCAACTCGGATGATGCGGTGCTGTCCGGCCGGGAAGACCGTCCGGACGCAGTGCCTATCGCCGTGGAGCCCCTTCAGGTTGCGGCCGGGCCAGGTAAAGGCTTGGTAACGCGTCGCATTATCGGCTTCTGTTGTCCTGGTTCACCGACGCTTTCCGAGGACTTCTGAAGAAACGTCACATCGCCGTGCCGGCAGGGAATTCCCGGAGACGCAGAGGGCCGGGCCACCGACTTCCCGGGAGTCCGGAGCACCGAGGATCCACTCGGTCGGGTGAAATGCCGCACGAATGTCCTGGGCCGTTGTAGCGGCTCCCGGTGCCGTCCGTGGAGGGCACCGGCCCGGCCCGGGGCGGCCCACCGGCGGCCCGGTGCGTCACTCCGCGAGGGCGACGGTCAGTCGCAGTTCCGCCGAGGTCCCGCGGGCATCACCCGCATCCGCCCCGCCCGTCTCCTGCCAGCCGCGCGAGGACCGGCGCGCCTCCCAGGTCATCCCCGCGTGGTCGATGCGCGCTATGCCCAGCTCAGCGGAGTGCGCCACCGCCCAGTGCGCCAGTTCCCAGCCCTGCCGCTCATTGCCCGGGGCAACCGGCACGACGACCTCGGCGGGCCCGCCGAGCGGAGCCACCGCCTCCCCGAACTCCCGGCTCAGCCTGCTGGTGATCTCCTCCGGGTCGCCGGCCGCAGGGGGAGTGCCGGGATGGCAGTTGAGCGCCGCCGCCGAACGTCCGGTCAGCGCCGCGGCCAGAGCGGCGGCGTCCGGCTCGTGCTTGGCGTACTCGTCCGGGAAGGCGCTGCGCTGGACCTCCTGGGCAGCCTCGGTCAGCGGCATGTCCAGGTAGTCCGGGACGAGCACCAGGTGATCGTAGAACTTGCCCGAGGCGTAGACAGGATCCATGATCTCCTCCTCGGAGCCCCAGCCCATGGAGGGCCGTTGCTGGAAGAGCCCGAGGGAATCCCGGTCGCCGTAGTCGATGTTGCGCAGGCTGGACTCCTGCATCGCGGTGGCGATGGCTATGGTCACCGCCCTTTCCGGCAGTTCCCGGGCCGAACCCACCGCCTCGATGGTGGCGGCGTTGGCCGCCTGCTGCGGCTGCAGCGTGTAGGGCTCGCCGTCCTCCCGTCCGGCCACCGTGCAGTGCGGTGCCCGGGCGCCGCCCGACTCGTAGTGCACCACCGCGTAAGCCACCAGGCCGAGAAGTACCGCCGCCGCCGAGCCGGCGCGGAACAGCCTGCGGCGGGGCGGCGGCCCGGGAGTGTCCGGGCGCGGGGGACGCGGGGGAGCGGCAGTCGGGGGAGGCACGCGACATAAGGTAACCGGTGCGGGCCCGTACTGCGCCGCGGGTACCCTCGCCTCCATGCAGCGACCCGTACTCGACCTCGGTCCGGACGCGGCCGCGCTCACCGCGCAGCTCGTCGACATCCCCTCGGTCAGCGGTTCCGAGGAGCCGCTCGCCGACGCCGTGGAGACGGCCCTGCGCGCGCTGCCCCACCTGAGGGTGGACCGGTTCGGCAACAACGTCGTGGCCCGTACCGAACTGGGCCGCGCGGAGCGGGTGGTGCTCGCGGGGCACCTCGACACGGTGCCGGTCGCCGGGAACCTGCCGTCCCGGCTCGATGCGGACGGGCTGCTGTGGGGCTGCGGCACCAGCGACATGAAGGCAGGCGTCGCGGTGCAGCTGCGCATCGCCGCGACGCTGTCCGAGCCGAACCGCGACCTGACCTTCGTGTTCTACGACAACGAGGAGGTCGAGGCCGAGCGGAACGGTCTGGGGCACCTCGCCGCAGCACATCCGGAGTGGCTGGCCGCCGACTTCGCGGTGCTCCTCGAGCCGTCCGGCGGGGAGGTCGAGGGCGGCTGCCAGGGCACCCTGCGGATGCTGCTGCTGCTGTCCGGGCAGCGGGCCCACTCGGCCCGGAGCTGGTTGGGGGAGAACGCCGTCCACGCCGCCGCCCCGGTGCTCGGCCGGCTGGCCGGGTACCGGCCCCGGCGCCCGGTGATCGACGGCCTGGAGTACCGCGAGGGCCTGAACGCCGTGCGGATCGAGGGCGGGGTGGCAGGCAATGTCATCCCGGACGCCTGCACCGTGACGGTCAACTACCGCTACGCACCGGACCGCAGCGAGGAGGAGGCGGTGGCGCACGTCATGGAGGTGTTCGAGGGCTGCGGCGTCGCGGAGTACACCGTCGACGACCATTCACCGGGCGCTCTGCCGGGGCTGGGACACCCCGCGGCCCGGGACTTCATGGCGGCGGTGGGCGGCCGGGCCCGGCCGAAGTACGGCTGGACCGACGTGTCCCGGTTCAGCGCCCTCGGCGTGCCCGCGGTCAACTACGGCCCCGGCGACCCGAACCTGGCGCACAAGCGGGACGAGCACGTGGACACCGCGCTCATCCTGCACTGCGAGGAGCGACTGCGGGCCTGGCTCGGTGACTGAGATGTTCCGCCCCGAACGGCTGCCCGTTCGTCCGGCGGCCCGCCGCACTTCACTCCCGGGACGTAACCTGCAGGGGGAAGACCAGGCGCTAAGGAGTACGGAATGAGCATCGGGGAACAGCCTTCCGAGCACCGGGGGGAGCAGCGCCTCGGCCCGGTCGTGCGACGTCGGGGCCAGGTGGTGCCCGGCACCACCGATCAGCGGCTGCTGGACAGCACCGGCCCGTCGGACTGGGTGCACGGTGATCCGTGGCGGGTGCTGCGCATCCAGGCCGAGTTCGTCGAAGGCTTCGGGGCGCTGGCCGAGCTCGGTCCGGCGGTGAGCGTCTTCGGTTCGGCGCGCACGCCTCCGGGCACCGTGGAGTACGACCTGGCGGTCCGGGTCGGCCGCGGGCTGGTGGACGCCGGCTTCGCGGTGATCACCGGCGGTGGGCCGGGTGCGATGGAGGGGGCGAACCGGGGGGCCCGTGAGGGCGGCGGGGTCTCGGTCGGTCTGGGGATCGAGCTGCCCTTCGAGCAAGGGTTGAACTCGCACGTCGATATCGGGGTGAACTTCCGCTATTTCTTCGTCCGGAAGACGATGTTCGTGAAATACGCGCGGGGCTTCGTCGTCCTGCCGGGCGGGTTCGGCACGCTGGACGAGCTGTTCGAGGCGATGACCCTGGTGCAGACCCAGAAGGTGACCCACTTTCCGATCGTGCTCCTCGGCACGGACTACTGGCAGGGCCTGGTCGACTGGATCCGGAGCAAGGTCATCAGCGAGGGCAAGGCGAGCGCCAAGGACGAGAACCTCTTCCACCTCACCGACGATGTCGACGAGGCCGTGGCTCTGGTGACCAAGCCGTGAGCCCCGAGCCCGCCCGGCCCCGTCAGGCGAGGCCGCGGCGGGCCACCCGTGGGGGCCGGTGACCGGCGATGGCCGCCACCATCTCGAGCACCTGGCGGGTCTCGGCCACCTCGTGCACCCGGTAGACCCGGGCACCCAGCCAGGCGGAGACCGCGGTGGTGGCCAGCGTCCCGACCAGCCGTTCCTTCAGCGGGACATCCAGCGTCTCACCGACGAAGTCCTTGTTGGACAGCGATACCAGCACCGGCCAGCCGGTGGCCGTCATCTCGTCGAGCCGGCGGGTGGCCTCCAGGGAGTGCCGGGTGGACTTGCCGAAGTCGTGACCGGGGTCGATGAGGATCGCGTCACGGCGTACGCCGAGCCGCACGGCACGCTCGGCCAGTCCCGCGGTGACCTCCAGGATGTCGGCCATCACGTCCCGGTACGCCACCCGGTGCGGCCGGGTACGGGGCTGCGCCCCGCCGGTGTGCGTGCACACCAGGCCGGCCCCGTGCCGGGCGGCGACCTCGGCGAGCTTCGGATCGACCCCGCCCCAGGCGTCGTTCAGCAGGTCGGCTCCGGCTGCGCAGACGGCTTCCCCGACCTCGTGCCGCCAGGTGTCCACGCTGATCACCACGTCCGGGTGCCGCCGGCGGACCTCGCCGACGAAGCCCACCGTGCGCCGGATCTCCTCGGCGGCGTCCACCGCCGCACCGGGTCCGGCCTTCACCCCTCCGATGTCCACGATCGCGGCACCCTCGTCGACCGCCTGTCCGACCCGGTCCAGCGCCGGCTCGTCGAGGAAGGTCGCGCCCTGGTCGTAGAACGAGTCCGGGGTGCGGTTGACGATGGCCATGATCACCGGTTCGTCGGTCGCAAACTCGCGGGTTCCCAGTCGCAGCATGCAGCGAGGATACGGCGGGGCCCGGACCGTCCGCGGACGGCCGTCTCCGCGGCGTGGGACGATCGACGGCAACAGCAGCCGAGTGAGGGCAAGGGGAGACGGCCGTGTTCTGGTTCTTGATGGCGGTGATGGTCGTGGTGGTGGCCGGCGTCACGCTGGCGGTGCTGGGCAGCGGCGACGGCTCGGGCGGGCCCACGACCGGCGGTCTGCCGGACGCGGAGCCGGACCGGCCGGACGACCCGCTGCCGCGGGACCGTCCGGTCGGACCGGCCGACGTGGTAGCGGTCCGGCTTCCTGTCGCGGCGCGCGGCTACCGCATGGCGGAGGTCGACGATGTGCTGGACCGGCTCGCCGCCGAACTGGCCGAACGCGAGGCCCGGATCACCGAGCTCGAGACCGCACTGTCCGGCGACCGGCCACCGGCGGTACCGGCCTCCGGGGAGGCACCGGGCCTTCCGTCCACGGGAGCCCCGTCCGGCCCGGCCGGTCCGCAGGAACCGCACTGACCTGCGGGAGCGCCGGCCTGCGGGAGCGCCGACCTTGGAGTCGCTGACCGGGGAACCCGGCTCACCTGCCGCGGAAGACCGGCTTTTCCTTGGCCACGAACGCCGCCACCGCCGCGTGGTGGTCCTCGGAGTCACCGGCCCGGACCTGCAGTTCCCCTTCGCGTTCGAGGGACTCCGCCAGGGTGTGCCCCGCCGCGTGGGCGAGCGATTCCTTGATCGCCGCGTAGGCGACCGTCGGGCCTGCGGCCAGCCGGCGGGCGACCTCGGTGGACACCGCTGCGAGCTCCTCGTCGGCGACCACCTGCTGGGCGATTCCCAGCCGCTCCGCCTCCCGGGCGTCGATCTTGCGGGGGAAGAGCAGCAGGTCGGCCGCCCGGCCTGCGCCGATCAGCCGGGGAAGCGTCCAGGACAGCCCGGAGTCCGCCGTCAGAGCGATGCCGGCGAAGGCCGTGGTGAAGGTGGCGCTCTCCGCGACCACTCGGTAGTCGGCGGCCAGCGCGAAGCCCATCCCGGCGCCCGCCGCGACTCCGTTGACGCCTGCCACCACCGGCTTCCGCATCTCCGCGATGGCGTTGACGATCGGGTTGTAGTGGACCGCCACGGTGTTCAGCGCCGAGCCGCCGCCCTGTGACAGCTCCCCGATGTGCTCTTTCAGGTCCTGCCCCACGCAGAAGGCTCGCCCTGAGCCGGTCAGAAGAACGGCCCGTACCTCCGGGTCCTCCGCGGCCCGGTGCAGGGCGGCGCGAAGCGCTTCTTTCGTGGCGATGTCGAGAGCGTTCATCGCCCCGGGGCGGTCCAGCGTGATGGTGGCCAGCTGGTCGGTCACGTCGTAGCGCACGGTGTCGGTGTCAGCCATGCGCCACAGCATGACGCATGTCCGGATCACCGGCAGGTGGTGCCCCGGCCCTCACCCGGCGCCGGTGGCCGTGGGAGGTGAAAGAGTGACGTACGCCATTCTCCGTCGGCGAGGCGCCGGGGAGATCGGTGCGGCAATGCGGCTCCTTCCCCGGATTGCGGCGTTTTGCGGGTACGTGTTGCCGAAGGGATACTCACCGATGTTGGTCATCGGGTCATTCCATGCGGGATAATGGTGAAGAAGCAATCTGTTCGATGCCGGTGACGTCTGGGTTGTCGGCTGCGACGAGCTGGTTTCAGGAAGGGGAACGAGCATGGCGGCCATGAAGCCGCGGACGGGCGATGGCCCGCTCGAGGTGAACAAGGAGGGGCGGGGCATCATCATGCGCGTTCCGCTCGAAGGCGGCGGGCGGCTCGTCGTCGAGCTGACCCCGGACGAAGCGGTCGCACTCGATGAGGAACTGAAGAAGGTGTGCGGCTGACCCCCGCCCACCGGCCTGAATCCTGCTGAGCTGCCCCGGAGCGTTTTCCCTGCGCCCGGGGCAGCGCGGTGCGCGCACCCGGGCCGCGGTCGCGGGGCCGGACATCATCGCGGACCACCGCTCACTTCCTGACCGCGCACAGCAGGCCGTCACCGACGGGGAGCAGCGCGGGTACCAGCTCCTCGCTCTCCCGGATCGTCCACAGCAGCTCCCGCAGTCCGAGCACCTCCGCGGGCTGCGCAGCGGAGTCGACGGTGCGCCCGTCCGCGAAGACGCCGGCGAAACAGACGACGCCGCCCGGGCGCAGCAGGCGCATCGACTCCTCCAGGCAGTACCCGTACCCGTCGCGGTCACCGTCGCAGAACACCAGGTCGTAGCCGCCGTCGGCGAGCCGGGGCAGGACGTCGGAGGCATGGCCGGGGATGAACCGGGCGCGGTTGGCTGCGAAGCCGGCCGCGCGGAACGCCTGCCGGGCGAACTGCTGCCGCTCGGGCTCCATGTCGACGGTGGTCAGGACGCCGTCGGCGCGCATGCCCTGGAGCAGGTAGAGGCCGGATATCCCGGTGCCGGTGCCGATCTCCACCACGGCCTTGGCGCCGGTGCTCGCGGCGAGCATCCGCAGAACGTCCCCGGTACCGGGCGAGACGGTGCGGAGCCCGGCCTCCTGGGCGCGCTCACGAGCCCAGCTCAGGGCCGCCCCCTCGGCGGAATCGGCGTCCGGTGCGCCGTACGCCTCGGCGAACGCCCAGCTCGTCAGCCGATTGCCGGTAATGGCCCTCTCCTGTCCCCGTCTGCCACGCGCTTTGACTGTATCGACTCCCGGGGGGAACCGGACGCGGGGACCGGGCGTTCATCCCACAGCGGAGTCCGCACGGCGCGGACCGCGGGCCGGTCAACAATGCTTATCCGGAGCTAACGGGCGAGGTGGCTATGGTAAGGACTCCACCGGACACCACCAGATCCGACAGGGGAGGTGCGGTCGCGTCCGTGGGCCGGGGAGTGCGCATGCGCTTCCGGAGGTCTGCCGGCGGACCACATTCCGTGACTGACACCGCTGACCGTGCCAAGGCCGCCACCGCCACCGCTGACGGCACCACCGCCACCGCGACATTCGGTACGGGCGCCGATGGTCAGGCGTGGACTCCACCCAGCTGGGAGGAGATCGTCAGCACCCACAGCGCTCGGGTCTACCGGCTCGCCTACCGGCTGACCGGTAATCAGCATGACGCGGAGGACCTCACCCAGGAGGTTTTCGTCCGGGTGTTCCGCTCGCTGTCGACCTACACACCCGGCACGTTCGAGGGCTGGTTGCATCGCATCACCACCAACCTCTTTCTCGACACGGTCCGCCGCAAGCAGCGCATCCGGTTCGACGCGCTCGGTGACGACGCGGCCGAGCGGCTTCCCAGCCGTGAGCCCTCGCCGCAGCAGCACTTCAACGACACCCACTTCGACGCCGACGTCCAGCTCGCCCTGGACACCCTTGCCCCGGATTTCCGGGCCGCGGTGGTGCTCTGTGACATCGAGGGCCTGAGCTATGAGGAGATCGCCACCACGCTCGGGGTGAAGCTGGGCACGGTGCGCAGCCGTATTCACCGTGGCCGTTCGCACCTCCGCAAGGCGCTGCACCACCGGTCGCCGCAGGGGGCGTCGGCGCAGCCGGAGCAGCCCTCTCCGGTGCTGACCGCGGCGCACACCGGGGAAGGCGGATCCGCGTGACCCGTGCCGCAGCGGGCGGCTCCGCGGAGCACCACCTGGGGGACAGCCTGGCCGCCCTGATCGACGGAGAGCTGTGCGACGACAGCCGGGAGCGGGTGCTGGCGCATCTCGCGACCTGCACCGGCTGCAAGGCCGAGGCCGATGCCCAGCGAAGGCTGAAGAGCGTGTTCGCGGACAGCGCGCTGCCGCCTCCCTCGGAGCGGCTCATGGCCCGGCTGCAAGGACTGCCCGCCGCCGGGGACAGCCGGCCCTCGCCCTTCGACGGCAGTCCTTCGGGCGCCGGTTTCGACCTGCTGCCCGGCTCCGGCAGGCCGGAGGACGCGCTCTTCGGCCCGTCCCGGCTGGCGACGGGGGCCGGATTCCGGATCCACGACACCGGTGCTTCGCGGGGACTCCGCGGCCATCGCTTCGCCTTCGCCGCGGCCGGTGCCTTCTCCCTGGCCGCGATCGCGATCGGTGGTGCGCTGACCACCGGCGGAGGAGCGACGCCGACGGCAGGGCCGGGCAGTGACGGCCCGCCCGTGACGGTCGCCAGTGGCCAGACACCCCCGCCCGCGGCATCCCGCCCGCCGGGCCGCGCGGCCGACCGGTCGAGTGAGCAGGCGGACGCGGTGCTGCTGGGCGACAGCGGGCCGCTGGGGGAGACGAACCCCTGGCCCGCGGTGGTCATGCCGCAGCCCGTCATCGGCCCGCAGCTGCCGGCCCTGCTGGTGACCCCGCAGAGTCCTCCGCACTCACCGGTTCCGGGACCGGTGGCCGGCCCGCTGCCCGCTCCGGGGGCGTCCGAGCCCGCGCCGGCCACTCCACCGCCCGTACCCCGGCCGAGTGCGAGCGTGCCCGGCGTGCTCGACGCAGTGAGTCCGCGCTGAAGTCGCTTCCCGGACCTGGTTGAATCCAGAGCCGGGAACAGGGCAGGCGGACACGATGGGGACAGCCATGGATGAGGGGCAGAGCAACTCCGGGGGAGATTTCCCGGACCGGCCGGAGGGCTCCGGACCTCTGCACGGGCCGGACCCCTACGGAACCCCGCCGTACGGCCGGCCGGGGCCGTGGGCCCCGGCGCCGCCGGTGCAGCGCCCCCTCCCGACTCCGCCCGGGGGCACGCCGCTGCCGCCGGGCGCGACGGCCGCACCTCCGCCGCCCGGCCGGGCCCAGGAGCCGGCCCCTCCGGGGCCCGTTCCGCCCGGTGTGCCGCTGCGCCGCTACGACCCCTGGGCGCCCGTCAGCACCGGTTCCGTGTTCCCGGGCGGAGGGCCGGCACCCGGCGGCCCGGGAGGTGGGGACACGCCTCGCCTCGACGCCGTGCCGCCCGGGAAACCCGGTCGTGCCAGGCTGCTGACCGGGGCGCTGATCGTCGCGCTGGCCGCCGGTACGGTGGGCGGGGCGGTCGGCGTCCAGCTGGAGCGCAACGGGGCCTTCAGCGAGGTCAGGCTGGAGCAGACCGCGGTGGAGGACCGGGACGCGGCCCCCGGCACCGTCGCGGGCATCGCTGAGGCGGTGCTGCCGGGAGTGGTCACGCTGCATGTGCGGGGAGGTGGTTCCGGCGGCACCGGTACCGGCTTCGTCCTCGACGATCAGGGCCACATCCTCACCAATGCGCACGTGGTGCGCCCGGCCGGCTCGGGCGGCCGGATACAGGTGACCTTCAGCAGCGGGGACACCGTCCGTGCGGAGATCATCGGCCAGGACAGCGGGTACGACCTTGCTGTGGTGAAGGTCACCGGTGTCTCCGGGCTCAGCCCGTTGCCGCTGGGCGACTCCGACATGGTGCGGGTCGGTGACCCGGTGGTTGCTTTCGGGGCCCCCTTCGACCTCGACGGAACCGTCACCGCGGGCATCATCAGCGCCACCGACCGGCCGATCACCGCGGGCGGAGCACGGGACGGCGGGGACGTCTCCTACGTGAACGCGCTGCAGACCGATGCCCCGATCAACCCCGGCAATTCCGGTGGGCCGCTGGTGGACGCGGACGGCCGGGTCGTCGGAATCAACAGTGCGATCCGCACCCCCGAACTCGACCAGGGCCCGGAGAACCCCGACGACGCCCGGGCCGGCAGCGTCGGGCTCGGGTTCGCGATTCCGGTCAACCAGGGCAAGCGGGTCGCCGAGCAGTTGATCAACACCGGTCGCGCCACCCATCCGGTCATCGGAGTGAAGCTGGACATGGGCTACGCCGGTGAGGGAGCCCGGGTGGCCGGGGGCACCGGAGGGCCGGCGGTCGTGCCCGGAGGGCCCGCCGCTGCCGCCGGAGTCAGGGAGGGGGACGTCATCACCGCGGTGAACGGTGACCGGGTGCGCAGTGGCGAGGAGCTCATCGTACGGGTCCGCGGATACCACCCGGGTGATGAGCTGCGGCTGACGCTCGAGCGGGACGGGCGGGAGGAGTTCCTGTCGGTGACTCTGGGCGAGGCGAGCGACGACTGACCTGGTGCTTCGGCTTCCGCCCCGGCTCCCGGCCGCCGGGAGGCTCCCGCCGGCCGTCCGGGGCGAGTACCGTTGCCCTCGGCTAGTGCTGCCGGGTCCGTGCCTGCGATGAGGGAGCTGTCAGGTGTTCTTCGATATTGGGTCGCTGGAGTTCATCGCGCTCATCATTCTGGCCATCCTGGTCTTCGGGCCGGACAAGCTGCCGAAGATGATCCAGGACGCGGCGCGCTTCGTGCGGAAGGTGCGGGACTTCTCCGACACCGCGAAGCGGGACATCCGAGCCGAGTTGGGGCCTGAGTTCAAGGACTTCGAGTTCGATGACCTCAACCCGAAGCGGTTCGCGAAGAAGCACCTGCTGGACAACGACCAGCTCGGACTCAAGGAGCTCCGCAGCGGCCTGGACGTCCGCAAGGAGCTGACCGAGGTGTCCGACGCCGTGAACGGGCGGGCGCCCGCACCGAAGCCGGGTGACGGGGCCGGTGGGGTGCGGCTCACCAAGGACGAGGCCCCGGCCGCGGGGCCGTCCGCCACGCCGAAATCCGAGGCCCCGCCATTCGACGCCGACGCCACCTGATGGGGGATTCGGGCGGTTTCCCGGGTGTTTGCCGCTTCTGTGCGGTGGGCATGCCCGACCCGCCGCGCCTGAATGACTATCCTCACGTGTGTCCGGGAGGTTCCCGTCCGGACACCCCGTGAGGAGGAGGCGTCCGCGCATGGAGACGACGAGCCGGCTTGAGCCGCACACTGCCCGGAGGCTGTCCGGAGCGCGCCCCGCAGCGGACGGCTACCGGGCGGCAGGCTTCCCCTGGTACGGCCTCGACGAAGCGTTCTCCGGTCCGCGGTGGCTGCTGCGGGTGGGGAAGGCCGCCGACGGGTCCGTGGAGTACGGCTCCACCGGACACGGGGAGGAGCCCTCGCTGCGCGGTGAGCCGGGCGAGCAGCACTTCGCGGTGGTGATCACGGTGGCGAACCGCCCCGTCCGCCCCAGTCCGGACGGCACAGGGGTGCTGGACGCCACCTCGGTCGGCTCTGCCGCCTGGCTGGCAGGGTCCGGACTCCTGGCGTGCACGTGGCCGACCCAGATGGAGCGCATCCTCCGCGAGGACTGGCTGGAGCAGCAGACCGTCCTGGCGTGGGACCTGGCCGACAACCTGGAAGGCGGGGACTGGACGGCCCTGTCGCTGCCGGTGGACGGCACACCGACCGACTTCCACTACCGCGAGTCGACCTACGGCTGGGTCCTGGCCGGGGCCGCCCCCGACGGTACCCACCTCGGGGCGTACGGCCGGGGGATGAGCGCCTACGGGTTGGGGTTCGCGGTGATCGGCGACCTCGGGGCCTACGCCTGACGGAGCGGCGCGGAAGGCACCGCGCGCTGAGCGGGCGGTGCACCTCGAAGTCAACCGGTGCGGATGCCGGTCCCGCGATGCCTGTCCCGCGCGGAGCCGATCAGAACTTGTTGCGCGGGGTCACACCCAGCGACATCCCGGCCAGCCCGCGCTTCCGGCTCCCCAGGGCGGAGGCCACGTTGCGGATGGCGGTGCCCGCGGCCGAGTCGGGGTCGGTCAGGACGACGGGCTTCCCCTCGTCCCCACCCTCCCGCAGCCGGACGTCGATCGGGATCGAGCCGAGGACCGGGACGTCGGTGCCGGTGGTGCGGGTGAGGCCCTCGGCCACCTGACGGCCGCCGCCCGTGCCGAAGATGTCGACCATCTCGTCGCAGTGCGGGCACGGCAGGCCGGACATGTTCTCCACGACACCCACGATCTTCTGGTGGGTCTGCACCGCGATGGAACCGGCGCGCTCGGCAACCTCGGCGGCGGCCTGCTGCGGGGTGGTCACCACGAGGATCTCGGCATTCGGAATGAGCTGGGCAACCGAGATGGCGATGTCACCGGTCCCCGGAGGAAGGTCCAGCAGCAGCACGTCGAGGTCACCCCAGAAGACGTCGGCGAGGAACTGCTGGAGCGCCCGGTGCAGCATCGGGCCGCGCCACACCACCGGTGCGTTGCCGGGGGTGAACATGCCGATGGAGATGACCTTCACGCCGTGCGCGGACGGCGGCATGATCATGTCTTCCACCTGGGTGGGCCGCGCGTCGGTGCCGAGCATCCGGGGCACCGAGTGGCCGTAGATGTCGGCGTCCACGACGCCGACCTTCAGCCCGTCCGCCGCCATCGCCGCGGCGATGTTGACCGTCACCGAGGACTTGCCGACCCCGCCCTTGCCGGAGGCCACGCAGTACACCCGGGTGAGGGACCCCGGCTGGGCGAACGGGACCTCCCGCTCGGTCTTGCCGCCGCGCAGCATGGAGGCCAGCTCCTTGCGCTGCTCGTCACTCATCACGTCGAGCTCGACCTCGACCCCGGTGACCCCCGCGACCCCGCGCACGGCCGTGGACACGTTCGAGGTGATGGTCTCCCGCATGGGGCAGCCGGAGACGGTCAGGTAGACCCCCACCGCGACGGAGCCGTCCGCCGCCACCTCGACCGACTTCACCATGCCGAGGTCGGTGATGGGGCGGTGGATCTCCGGGTCGTTCACCGTGGCGAGGGCGGCGCGGACCGCTTCCTCGGTCGGCACGGCGTCAGTCGCAACGGGGGTGTCGGTAGCCATGTACCCGATGGTACGGCCCGCCCACTCCATACGGGACCGGCCCTGGGCGTTGCCCGGGACGCCGGGTACGCTGCGGCTCCCGACCCAGGTGAACTCGAGGGAGTGGCAGGCGACGTGACCGTACGAGCCCGCAGGTGGCGCTCCGGCGTGGGGGGCGCACTGTGCGCCGGACTGGCCGCCGTGCTCATCGGATGCGGTTCCCCGGATCCGGACGAGGGCACCAATGGGCTCGCCCAGTTGCCGGCGGAGACCATAGAGGACCGCGCCCGGGAGGCGGCCGGGGACGCGGAGGCGCTGCGGCTGTCCGGCAGCGTCGTGACCGAGGGCGGCTCCTTCCGCCTCGACATGAGGCTGGGGCCGGAGGGCGGCATCGGCGAGGTCTCCACCCAGGGGACCACCTTCGAACTGCTGCGGGTCGGCGAGGAGCTGTTCATCAAGGCCGATGCCGCGTTCTGGGAGCACCAGCAGGTGGACTCCGAGGAGGAGGCCGGCCTCGACAGCAGCCCTGCCGACAAGCTGGTCGGCAAGTACGTGAAGGTTGCCCCGGAAGATCCGGCATACGAGCAGCTGAGCGGCTTCACGGACAAGAGCGTGATGCTGGAGGGGCTGCTCACCCTGGAGGGCGAGCGCCGGACCGGGGAGCGCGGTGAGCTCGGCGGGGTGCAGACCATCCAGGTGGTGGCGAGCGAGGGAGCCGGCGGAGTGATGGAAATCTCACTCATCGGCACCCCCTATCCGATGCGCCTGGCCCGCGGCGGGGAGGCCGGTGAACTGAGGATGGCCGACTGGAACAAGGAGTTCACCCTGCGGGCCCCCAAGGAGGACCAGGTCGTCGACTACGGGGACCAGATCCTCAAGGCCGGTCCCGAGGACTGACCGCGCAGGCCTTCGCGCCGGCTCCGCAGGCACGGAACACCCACGGCTGTGCGGCCCGCGGAGGCGTTCAGCGGGTGGCGCGGCGCCGGACCGGAAGGCCGGTGGGCAGCGGACCCCGGGTGGTGTTGGGGGTGGGCAACGGAGGAGCTGCTCCGGAGTCCTGCGGCAGCTGCCCGGGCCGCTGCGAGGGCGGCCCGGACGGCTCGAGACGGAGCAGCCGGCACTCCCGTGCCCAGCGCTCGGTCAGCTGTTCCGTGTCCGGAGCGTTCAGCCGCTTGCCCCGGAGCTCCTCGGCGGTCGCCCGCCAGAGCTCCCCGTCCGGCACCGGCTCGCGCACCACCGCCGGCCAGACCACCAGCCGGCCGCCCTTGTCCTTGCTGCGGACACTGACCGTGGCGGGGCCGCCGTCGGCCAGGCCCAGCCCGTCCAGCGGCTGCTCACCGGGACCGCCGACCAGGCAGACCGCCCCGTCGTGCCAGAGGTGCCACAGCGCCCGGGCGGGCCCCTGCGGGCCCCGGACCCAGACCAGCCCGGACTTCTTGGCGGATTCCTCGATCAGGGCCCGATCCAGCGGTGTCACGTCCATGGCGAGAGCCTACGAGAGCGGGCGCCGGTCCACGAGGGGGTCCGGCCGGGCCGGGTGCCCGGCCCCCGCCGCCACGGCCGTGACCGGAATCACGAGGCCAGGCCCAGGGCCGCCATCCGGCGGGTGTGGGCCTCGGTGATGCGGGAGAACATCCGGCCGATCTCCGCCAGGTCGAAGCCGTCCGCGACGCCGCCCACCAGCATGGTGGACAGCGCGTCCCGGTCGGCGACCACGCGCTGCGCCTGGGAGAGCGCTTCGCCCATCAGCCGCCGGGCCCACAGCGCGAGCCGGCCCCCGAGCCGGGGGTCGGCTTCGATGGCCGCCCGCACTTTGTCCACCGCGAACGCGGCGTAGCCGGTGTCGTCGAGCACACGCAGCATCAGTGACCGGGTGTCGGTGTCCAGCCGGGCGGCGACCTCCCGGTAGAAGTCGGCCGCGATCGCGTCCCCCACGTGGGCCTTGACCAGGCCCTCCAGCCAGTCGGAGGGTGCGGTGAGCCGGTGGAACTCGTCCAGGGCAGCGGCGAACGGCTCCATGGCCGCCGTCGGCTTCTCGTCGATCGCGGTCAGCCGCTCGGTGAGCCGCTCGAAATGGTGGAACTCGGCCGCGGCCATCCGCGCCAGCGCGGCTTTGTCGTCGAGGGACGGGGCGAGCTTCGCGTCCTCCGCGAGCCGCTCGAAGGCCGCGAGCTCGCCGTAGGCCAGGGCGCCCAGCAGGTCGACGACGGCTGCGCGGTACCGTGGATCTGCGGATGCCTGAGCCCAGTCCTGGGCGGCGATCTCCCCTGACGTGTCGGATCCGGCAGCTGGATTCTCGGGCGTCTCCATGGTCCGCAGAATAGCCCTCACCGGGCCCCGGCCGATCACACCTGACACATATGCGCGGATCCGGGGTACAGTGATATAGGCCCCCGGTCGACGGTGGGTCACATTCCTATCCGGAGCCCCTGGGAACGACCAGGGCTCCCGCGGATGCCCGGTCGGTGGCCCGATCGGCTCCGACCCGACCGCCCCCACGCGGATGTGAGTCCGTGTGAAGGACCCCGCTCGCGCGGTGCATGCGCTTGAGCGAGATGACCGGGTCCCGCGCCGGACGGCCTCCCTGGGCCGTCGCCCAACGGCACGGTGACACAGACCCGCCTCGCCGCCGTGTTTCGCGTCACACAGAAGAGGCAAGCATCCTGTCCACCACATTTCGAGACCTCGGAATTCTGGCAGAGACGGCCGAGGCCCTGGAGGCCGTCGGCATCGTCACGCCGTTCCCCATCCAGGAGCTCACCCTTCCCGTCGCCCTGGCCGGCTCCGACGTCATCGGCCAGGCCAAGACCGGCACGGGGAAGACTCTCGGATTCGGGCTGCCCGTCCTGGAAACCGTCACCGTTCCCGCCGACGTCGAAGCCGGCCGGGCCCGCCCCGAGCAGCTGACGGAAGCCCCGCAGGCGCTCATTGTCGTGCCCACCCGTGAACTGTGCCAGCAGGTCACCAATGACCTGCAGACCGCCGGCAAGGCCCGCAACGTCCGCGTGCTGGCCATTTACGGCGGCCGGGCCTACGAGCCGCAGGTCGAGGCGCTGCGGAAGGGCGTCGACGTGGTCGTCGGCACCCCTGGCCGGCTTCTCGACCTGGCCGGCCAGAAGAAGCTCGACCTGTCGGCGGTGCGGGCGCTCGTCCTGGACGAGGCCGACGAGATGCTCGACCTGGGCTTCCTGCCCGACGTCGAGAAGATCATCAAGCTGTTGCCCGCGAAGCGCCAGACCATGCTGTTCTCGGCCACCATGCCGGGGCAGGTCATTTCGCTGGCCCGCCGCTACATGACGCGTCCCACCCACATCCGGGCCACCTCCCCGGAAGGTGAGGGCCAGACCGTCGCCAACACCAAGCAGCACGCCTTCCGCGCGCACTCCATGGACAAGGTGGAGATGCTCTCGCGCATTCTGCAGGCCGACGGGCGCGGGCTTGTCATGGTCTTCTGCCGCACCAAGCGCACCGCCGCCGATGTCGCCGACCAGCTGAGCCGCCGTGGCTTCGCCGCCGGCGCCGTGCACGGCGATCTCGGGCAGGGTGCCCGGGAGCAGGCGCTGCGGGCTTTCCGCAACGGCAAGGTCGATGTCCTGGTCTGCACGGATGTCGCCGCGCGGGGCATCGATGTGGACGGCGTCACCCATGTGGTCAACTACCAGTCGCCGGAGGACGAGAAGACCTATCTGCACCGCATCGGCCGCACCGGCCGGGCGGGAGCGAAGGGCATCGCGGTCACCCTGGTGGACTGGGACGACATCCCCCGCTGGCAGCTGATCAACAAGGCGCTGGACCTGGGGCTCCCCGACCCGCCGGAGACCTACTCCACCTCTCCGCACCTGCGTGAGGCGTTGAGCATCCCCGAGGGCATCAAGGGCGTGCTGCCGCGTGCCGAACGGACCCGTGCCGGGCTGGGCGCGGAGGAGCTCGAGGACCTCGGCGGGACCGACCGCCGCCGGGGCGGCCGGGACAGCGACCGCGGCGCAGCCGAGGAGGCACCGAAGAGCACCCGGGCCCCCCGTCAGCGCCGCCGCACCCGCGGGGGCTCTCCGGCCGAGGCGACGGCCGGCCCGAGCACCGGCGCCGGTCCGGACGCCGCCCCCGCCGAGGCCGCGGAGGGTGCGGCCGGTCCGCGCCGCCCGCGCCGCCGCCGTCGTACCCGGGCCGGGGCCGCGACCGCTCCTCCCCAGCAGCAGGAGACGTCCGCCGGCCCTTCGGGCTCGTCCGGAGAGGTCACCCCGGACGCCCCCGCCCCGTCGCGCCGTCGTCGCACCCGGGGCGGAAGCGGCACCCCGGCCGCACCCTCCGAGGGCTGACCTCGGGCACAACCCTCCCCCGGGACCGCACCTCCCGTCCCGGGGCGCGGCTCAGCGGAGCGCGACCTGCTGCAGCCAGCGGTCCAGCAGCGCGGTCTCACCCAGTACCTCGAGACCTTCGCTGCGGGGCGGCAGCCGCCGGTGGAACACCCGCAGCAGGTCACTGAGCGGTCCGCGCAGCGTCACCGTGGCCCGGCCGTGCGCCCGTCGCCAGCCGAAGCCCTCGTCGTCCAGTTCGATGAACCACTCGGCTGCCCGCTCCTCGGTGCCCCCGGTGTCCGTCGCATGCAGGTGGATGCTCCGGCCGGCCGGCCCCAGCTCCACATCCTCCCCCTCGAACAGCTCGAGGAGCTCGTCGATCGCGTCGGCGGCCATGTCCGGGGCGACGTGGTAGGCGGAGCCGAGTGCGGCGGCCACATCCGCCCGGTGCACCACCACGTCGTGTGCCGCCCGGCGGGCCCAGAAGGCCGTGGTGCCCTCGATGCCCCACACCTGCACTTCGGCCGCCGGGCCCGCGGCCAGCATTGCGGACGCGAACCGGTCCGCCTCCGTGAGGAGCCAGGCCTCCATCGCCACCGGATCGTTGTCGGCCGGCCCGGAGGCGCCGGGCACCTGGCTGCCGGTGTCGTCCACCGGGCGGCCGGTGAGCACCGCCGTCCCGACCGTCCGCAGATTGCCCCCGACATGCCGCCCCAGGTCGGCCAGAGTCCACCCCGGACAGGCCGGGACGGGGAGCGACAGCTGCGCTGTGCTCAGCTGTGCTGCGAACTGCCTTGTTTGCGTGACCACTTCGGTGCAGTAACGGTCGTGATCCAGCGGTCTCATCGGTCCTGCCCTTCCCGGTCGGTCGTATGCGCGAGCGTAGTGAGCGGCACTGACAGCACCCGGGCTCGCGGCACCCGCGTGAACCGTGCCAGGTGCGGAAACCCTCGCCCCACGGACGTACCCGCATGTTCCGTGACGATGCTCCCCGGGTGTGGCGGAATGCGGGGGGACCGGCACGGTGCCCGCCCCGCGCCGGAAGGCTCTCCGGATAGAGTCGTGGGGTGAGCAGACCCCCCTTCATCCAGCCGCCCGGCGGGGTGCGCGCCCGTCGGCTCCCCACCCGGCGCGGGGAGTTCGCCGTGCTGGACGCCGGTCCCGGGGCCGACCCGTCGGGCACCGCCCTGTTGGTACCCGGCTACACCGGCAGCAAGGAAGACTTCATCGCGCTTCTCGGCCCGCTGGCAGCCGCCGGCTACCGGGCGGTCGCCGTTGACGGCCGGGGACAGTTCGAGACCCCCGGTCCGGCGGAACGGGCGGCCTACCGGCTCGGGGCGCTGGCCGAGGACGTGCTCGCACAGGCGGCCGAGCTCCGTGAGCACGGGCCGGTACACCTGGTCGGGCACTCCCTGGGAGGGCTGATCTCCCGCGGAGCCGTCCTCCGGGCGGCGGCGCACGGCCGGACGATGCCGTTCGCCTCGCTCACGCTGATGAGCTCCGGGCCGGGCCGGATCACCCGTCGGCAGAGGTGGAAGGTGCGGATGCTGTGCGGAGGGCTCCCGGTCCTCGGGCCGAGCGGGGTGTGGCGGGTGTGGAACCCGGTCGCCGAGGAGAACGAGGTCACAGATTTTCTGCGGCAGCGCTGGCTGGCAGGAAGGCCGGCCCAGTTGCGCACCACCGGCCGTACGCTGCGCCGTGAGCCGGACCGGGTCGACCGGCTGGCCGCCGCGGGCCTCCCCGTGCACGTGCTCTCCGGGGAGCGCGACGAGGCCTGGCCGGTGCCGGCGATGGACGAGATGGCGCAGCGCCTGAACGCGCACCGTTCGGTGATCAAGGGAGCCGAACACTCCCCGAATGTCGACCGGCCGGTGGCCACGGCGACCGCGATGCTCGACTTCTGGGCGGGCGTGGGGGCGCGTTCCTGACCTGGCCCGCAGCTCAGCCGGTGCCCGCCTCGAGGAAGCCGATCACCCCGTTGGCTATCTGCTGGACCGCGATCGCCGACAGCAGCATGCCCGACAGCCGGGTCACCAGCACCACGCCGCCGTCCTTGATCACCCGGACGATGAGGAGCGAGTAGCGCATCGTCAGCCAGAGGACGAGGTGCATGACGGCGATGGCGGCCCAGACCGCACTGTGGTCCCAGGCGCTGTCGGCGTTCTGCACCGCGAGGATCACCGTGACGATCGCGCCGGGCCCGGCGAGCAAGGGCATGCCCAGCGGAACAAGGGCCACGTTGACGTCCTTGGTCTGGGTGGGCTCATCGGTCTTGCCGGTCAGCAGATCGAGCGCCACCAGCAGCAGCAGCAGACCACCGGCGATCATCAGGGCGGGCAGCGACACCCCGAGGTAGTCCAGGATCTGGTGGCCCGCGAGGCCGAAGACGGTGATCACGCCGAGCGCCACCAGGGACGCCTGCCAAGCCATCCGGCGCTGTACTTTGACGGGACGGCCGGAGGTCAGGGCGAGGAAGATCGGGGTGGTCCCCGGTGGGTCCATGATGACGAACAGGGTGACGAAGACGGAGCCGAACAGGGCGAAGTCGAACACGTGGAGCCTCGGAAGCGGTGGAAGGTGAGGGCGGAAGCGGGTCAGGCCGTGACCGGCCGTGCCCCGGAGCCGCGGGCTGCGATCTCGGCGTACACGTCGGGAGCCGTGGTGTGCTCGCCCGGCAGACAGGTCTTGCGGCTGCCGTGGTAGTCGCTGGAGCCGGTCGTCAGCAGGCCGAGATCGGCGGCCAGGCCGCGCAGCCGGGCGCGGGCCGCCGCGTCATGGTCCATGTGGTCGACCTCGAGGCCGTCGAGTCCGGCGGCGGCGAGTTCGGCCAGGGCGCTCTCCGGGACGGTCCTGCCCCGCTTGACCGCGAAGGGGTGGGCGAAGACCGCGACCCCGCCGGCCTCACGGATGAGACGCACCGCGGTGAGTGCGTCCAGCTCGTGCTTGTCCACGTGCGCTCGCCCCCCGTCGGCGATCCACTCCTGGGTGAAGGCCTCGGAGACACTGCCGATCACGCCCGCCTCCACCATCGCCGTGGCGATGTGCGGGCGGCCCACCGCGCCGTCCGCCAGGGCACGGACGCGTTCCCAGGTGACCGGGGCGCCGAGCTCGCGCAGCTTGGCCACCATGGCGCGGGCCCGCGGTACCCGGTCGTCGTGCAACAGTTCCCGCTCCCGGGCCAGCCGGGGCTCCGTCGGGTCGAAGAGGTAGCCGAGCATGTGCAGGCTGACCGGGCCGAGCCGGCAGGACAGCTCGCAGCCGGGGACCAGAGTGAGCCCGGCAGGCAGCGCGGCGGCTGCTTCCTCCAGGCCGGCCACCGTGTCGTGGTCGGTCAGAGCCACTACGTCCAGGCCGGCCGCCGCCGCGGCACGGACCAGCTCGGCGGGGGAGTCGGTGCCGTCGGAAGCCGTGGAGTGGGTGTGCAGATCGATGCGCACGGCGCGGCTCTCCCAGGGGCGGCACGGACAGGTCGACCCCAGGGTATCGGTGCGCCGCCCCGGACCGTCAGGCGAGCAGCTGGGGGGAGATCGCCCCGCACGGGATGAGCTCCGACTCGGCCCCCGCCTCGCGCAGGTCGGTCAGTACCAGCTCGTCGTACATGAGCAGCCCGGACTGCTCCGGCCAGACGACGGCCCACAGCCAGAGCCCGCGGGCCTCGCCCGCGAACACGGCCCGGTCGGGCGGGGCGCCGCTGACGTTCCACAGCGGGGTGAGGCGGCCGGCCGCCAGCACCTTGGCATGCGGGGGCTGGTCGACCCGGATGTACGGAGCGGGATCGGGGCCGGTAATGCCGGCGTGCCGCGCCCCGAGGCCGACGCCCAGCTCCTCGGCGATCAGCAGCAGCTCACCGGGGCCGCCCAGCGGTGCCGGCCCCGAGCAGGCGACGGCGGTCGCCCGCCCACCGCTGCGGTCGTCGCCGGCCGACGCGACGCCGGTGAACAGCCAGCCCACCGGCAGTGGCCAGGGCATCCACACCGGCACGTGGGTGCGGTTCACGACCACACCGAGCGCTTCCACGCTGGGTGGCATGACCGGCTGGAGCGGGTGCACGGCACCGTGCACCGAGCACTGCCAGTAATCGGAGAAGAGGCCGGGTGCCCGTACCCGGCCACCGCACTTCGGGCAACTCGGTTCGCCCCTCATGGGCACCCACGCTCCTCGCGGACCGGCCCCGCGTCAAGGACAGTCACCCGGTCAGTGGAACCGAAATCCGGCCGGGGTCGCGCAGATCCGTGCCATGCGTCAGCCATCGCTCCTCCAGCGCCTCGCTTCCGTGCACGCGCTTCCATGCTGCCTCATTGGGGGTCATGGGCAGCAGGGGAAAGAACCGGACCGGGTCCAGCGGCGTGGGCAGGACCAGATCGGGGACGAGACCGCCGGACGCGCCGACCAGCACGGAGGTGTACGGGGCCCCGGGCCACAGAGGTGAGCCGACGTCCAGCGACGCGCCCGGGGCGACCACCACACCCTCCACCTGGGGGGCGGCGGCGAGCACCGCGAGCGGACGCAGCACCTGGTCCGTCCCGGCCCGGCCGGCCCGCAGCGTGAGCAGCAGCTCGGCGCGCGGCCCGCGGTCCGGATCGGCGACGCCCGCCGTGGGATCGGCCATCGGAGCCGCGGACATCCCGAGGGTGGCGTACCGCACGACGGGTGGCTCGGGGCCCGTCCCGGCGGTGATCCAGCGGAGCACCTCGATCCGGTCGGTGCCCAGGAAGGTCACGGAGGCCCGCGCCTCCGGCTCGCCCAGCGCAGACGTCAGCTGTTCCTCGACCGGCCCTCGCACATCCACGGCGGTGAGCCTACGGGGCCGCGGGGGCCGGTGCACGCTCGGCCCGGACGGCCCCTCAGCCGCGGGCCGGCCGGGAGGTGACGTACTGGTTGCGCCCGGTGGGCCGCGGGCGGACCAGCAGCGACACCAGGGCGACGCTCACTGCCAGGGCGATGGTCATGGTGGCTGCCGCGTGGCCGGGACCGAGCACGGCACGGGCGAGCACGCCCCCGAACAGCGCGGCTCCCGCTCCGGTGGCCAGGGCGAGGGTGTGATGCGGGAAACGTGTGGGGCGCCAGTGGGTGGCGGCGAACGCCACGGCGAGTCCGAGGACGATCGAGCCGAGCGTTTCCCAGACCATGAGACCTCCCGTAGGGGGCAGTTCGGACGCCTGCGTCCTACCCCTGGGAGCCGGTCCGCGAAACGGCGGCCGGAGGAATCCTCCGGCCGCCGTCTCGCCAATCCGCGCCGGGGCGCGAACGCCGTCCGGCTCAGAGCGCGCCGAAGCCCACCTTGCGCGACACCTGCTCGCCGATCTCCACGTAGGCCACCCGGTCCGCGGGGACCAGCACCTTGCGACCGCGCTCGTCGGTGAGGCTGAGCAGATTGCTGCCGCCGGAGAGCGCCTCGTTCACCGCGCGCTCCACCTCCTCGCCAGACTGTCCGCTCTCGAGAACGATCTCGCGCGGCGTGTGCTGAACGCCGATCTTGATCTCCACGGCTTGTCCCTCCGCATGCTTCGTGACGTGCGCGGTGGCCCGCGCCGTACCCGCCCAGCGTAGCCGCGCGGGGCCGACGACCCTGCCGGGTCGGCCACGCCGAGAGCGAACACCCCTCAGTCGTGCTGCATGGGGAAGCCGGCGATGCCGCGCCAGGCCAGGGAGGCGGTCAGGCTCTTCGCCGTGTCCCGGGGGATCCGGCGGCCGGAGCCCAGCCAGTAGCGGGCGGTGATCTGGGCCAGTCCGCACAGGCTCACCGCCAGCAGCATCGACTCGTCCTCCGGCAGGTCGGTGTCCTCCGCGATCAGCGGGCTGACCAGCTCCGCGCAGTCCAGTGAGACCTTGTCGACGCGTTCCCGCACCGCGGGCTCGTTCGTCAGGTCGGACTCGAAGACCAGCCGGAACGCGCCGCCCTCCTGCTCGACGTAGTCGAAGTAGGCGTCCATGGTCGCGGCAATGCGCTGTTTGTTGTCGCTGGTGGACACGAGCGCGTGCCGCACGGTGGCGACCAGCGCGTCGCAGTGCTGGCCGAGCAGAGCCAGGTAGAGCTCGAGCTTGCCGGGGAAGTGCTGATA
This sequence comes from Streptomyces sp. ACA25, assembly GCF_028200735.1. GTDB lineage: Bacteria > Actinomycetota > Actinomycetes > Streptomycetales > Streptomycetaceae > Streptomyces. Next base: position 222,902 of record NZ_JAQKPV010000002.1, on the reverse strand, counting down.
GAGCACCGGCTTGCTGACACCGGCCCGGTCGGCGATGTCGTCCATCGCTGCGGCGTGGTAGCCCTGGGCGACGAACACCTCCTGGGCCGCGCCCAGGAGCTGGTTACGTCGGGCTCGGCGCGGCAATCGGGTGCCGCGGGGGCGTGCCTCGGTGTGATCGATGGCTGTCACGCCGCCTCCCATTTCGGTTCAGTGCGCTGCGGGTGCTGGGGTCATGCGCTCCGGCCGCAATCGTACGGTCGGGTAACCCTCCTCCGTGCATCGCGAGACGAGCATTTCACTCCGTGGACAAGCGAACGGGTCGCCGCGAGGCCCGGGCCGGCCCGTCGTTCACCGGTAGTCCTCGTCGTCCAGTTCCACCACGCGGGCCTGCTCCGCCAGATCCGCGGCGTTCGCCTCGGCCGGTACCGGACCGGTGAGAGGGACATCCCGGTGCTCGAGCAGCTCGGCCCGCTGCTCCGCGGCGTCGGCCTCCGATGCCTCGTTGTCCAAGTTCTCCTCCTCGTGGGGGAACTCTTCGAGACTGTCCGGTTCGGTGGGGTCGATCGGCATGGTCACTACCTCCGTATGGACGCGCGTGGCTCCAGCCTAGGAGCCCCCGGAACAACACGCGAACGGCGTGGCGTCGCCGCCAAGGCGGATGCGGGCCGCCCCGCTTCGTAGTATTGCGTCATGTCACCGACCCAAGAGCAGCGTGCCGAGGCAGCGCTGGCCGCCGCGGAGGGCTGGCCGGGAGTACGGGAAGCCGAGACGATCCGGTGTCTGGACCTGCCGGGATCGGCCCTGGCGGTGCGCCGCCGGGCTGCCGAGCGGGACGAGCTGGAACCGGCCCTCCTCGTGCACGGTCTCGGCGGCAGCTCGCGGAACTGGTCCGCGCTGATGGAGCGGCTGGCCGGAACCGTCGAGTGCGAGGCGCTGGACCTGCCCGGGTTCGGGGCGTCGCCGCCCCCGGACGACGGTGACTACTCGGTGGCCGGACACACCAGAGCCGTCCTGCGCTACCTGGCGGCCAGCGACCGCGGGCCCGTGCACCTGCTCGGCAACTCCCTGGGCGGCGCCGTGGCCACCCGGGTCGCCGCGCTCCGCCCCGATCTGATCCGGACGCTCACCCTCATCTCGCCCGCACTGCCGGAGCGCAGGCCGCAGCGCGCCGTGCTCCCCACCGCGCTGCTGGCCGCGCCGGGTGTGGCCGGGCTGGTCCGGCGGATGACCCGGGAGTCCTCCCTGGAGCAACGTGCTCGCGGAATACTGCAGCTGTGTTACGGGGATCCGGCGCGCATCGCACCCGAGGAGCTCAGGGCGGCGATCGAGGAACTCGAGCGGCGGCAGTCCCTCCCGTACTTCTGGGACTCGCTGAGCCGTTCCGCGCGGGGGATCGTGAACAGCTACACGCTGGGCGGCCAGTACTCGCTCTGGCGGCAGGCCGAGCGGGTCCTCGCCCCGACCCTGCTGGTGTACGGGGGCCGGGACCGCGTGGTGTCGTACCGGATGGCGGACCGGGCCGCTGCGGCCTTCGGCCGGTCCCGGCTGCTGGCCCTTCCGGACGCCGGTCACATGGCGATGATGGAGTACCCGGAAGCCGTCGCCGACGCCTTCCGGGAACTGCTGGCGGACACCGGTGCGGAGCCCGCTCCGTCCCCGCGTCTCCCGGGTCAGGGAACCCGGCCCGCCGCCGAAGCACCTGGGAGCTGAGGCCGCTCATGGAGAGGCGCGAGCACCCGGCCGGGACAGCGGACCCGGACCGGGTGACGACCCCGCGGACAGCCGGCCCCCGGCAGGGGCCACGACAGGATTACGTCGATGCCTTCGACGAGCAGCACTACGGCGCACCCCCTCCCTCCTCGTCCGAGCCCGACCCGGCCGTGCCGGGCCCGCGCAGGCACGCCGGCGGCTCCCGGCGGGCGGCTGCCCGGCGGGAGCCGGGGGACCGGCCCGGCGGCTGGGGCCGGTCCCTGACCGGGGTGACCGCGGCGGCCGTGGTGACGGTGCTGGCCGTCACCGTCACCGGGCAGGTGGGGGATGCCGAACAGGAGGCTGCCACCGGCCCTGCCGAGCGGGGCGACACCTCCGCGGATCCCAAGTCGGCCGGCGGGGGCGGTGTGGAGGCCGGGAGGCGGGACGGTCAGGAGCCGGCCTACGAAGAGCACCTGGACTCGGTGTCCGACCTGGATCCGGAGCTGGCCGGCTCGGGGGAGCTGGTCCCGGTGCCCGGCAGCGATCCGCCCGCGGACCCGGACGCCACCACGCTGCTGCGCTACCGGGTGGATGTGGAGCCCGAGACCGACTGGGACGCCGGGGTGTTCGCGGAGATCGTGCACCGGACACTGAGCGACCCGCGCAGCTGGGGCAACAACGGCGAGCGCAGCTTTGCCCGGGTTTCGTCCGGCCAGTACGACTTCGTCGTCACCCTGGCGACCCCGGGCACCACTGCCGAGTGGTGCGCGAAGTCCGGCCTGAACGTGACGGTGGAAAACGTCTCCTGCGACTCCGCCTCCACCGAGCGGGTCATGATCAACGGCTGGCGCTGGGCGCAGGGAGCCGAGACGTACGACGGCGACATCCGCGGCTACCGGCAGATGCTCATCAACCATGAGGTGGGGCACCGGCTCGGCTACGGTCACGTGGTGTGTCCCGGCGAGGGGGAGCCCGCGCCGGTGATGATGCAGCAGACCAAGTTCCTGACCATAAACGGCCTCACCTGCGAGAAGAATCCCTGGCCGCACCCGGACAACTAGCCGGACCCGCCGGCGAGCCGGTGGACTCGGCCCCGAACCGGCGCGCCGGACGTGGGCGAGTTCGGGCGGCGAGTTCGGGCAGGGAGATGCCGAGTGTCGCACCGAGCCGGACGATGGTGCCGCGCACAGGAGTCGGCAGCCTGCCCGTCCCGGCGATCCTGCGGAGCAGCCCGGGGCCCGGCACGGGTTCCGGCTCCGGGTGCGTGCGTCGCGCCGCACAGGGTTGAGGGCGCGGCCGACGGCGCGCGGAGCTCCTCTACCGCGCCGTAACGCCCCACTTCGCCAGTAGTTACGTTTCTTCACCCCTTCCGGTGGTTCCTCGGGTAACTGTCCGTCACGCCACGGCCTTGCGGACATACCGTCCTTTCGCAGGCGTCGCCGCGCCGTCCGGCGCCGGGCGGCGCCGTGACACACGACGACCGAAGCCCTGAGGCCGGCTGTTCCGGCCGGAGCGCTCCTGTCCAGGGCATGCCCGCCGAACCGACCGTTCCGGCCGCGCCGGAACCCCCCCACGGAACAAGGAGAGAACGATGAGAGTGCTGCTGCTCGGTGCAGGTGGGTACCTCGGACGATTCGTGGCCGACCGGCTGCTTGCCGACCCCGCTGTTCAGCTCACCGCGCTGGGCCGCGGTGACGACGCCGACGTCCGGTTCGACCTGTCCACCGGAAGTCCCGGAGCGCTGACCCGGTTCCTGGACGCCGTGCAGCCGGGGGTCGTCGTCAACTGCGCGGGGGCGATCCGCGGGACCGCCAGTGAGCTGACCCGGCACAACACCGTGGCCACCGCCACGCTGTGCGAATCTCTGCGGCGCAGCGGCTGCGGCGCGCGGCTGGTGCACCTGGGTTGCGCAGCCGAGTACGGGCCGTCCGCACTCGGTTCCTCGCTTGCCGAGGACGCCACCCCCCGGCCGGGTGGCCCCTACGGAGTCAGCAAGCTGGCCGCGAGTGAGCTGGTGCTCGGTTCCGGTCTGGACGCGATCATCCTGCGGGTGTTCTCCCCGGCCGGCCCGGGGACCCCGGCCGGTTCTCCGCTCGGGCGGCTGGCCGACTCCCTGCGGCGCGCGATGCAGCACGGGGAGAGTGAGCTGAAGCTCGGCGGGCTGGCCGTGCGCCGGGACTTCGTGGACGTCCGGGACATCGCCCGGGCGGTGCACGCCGCGACGCTCTCCGCGGCTCAGGGCGTGGTCAACATCGGTACCGGTCAGGCCGTCCGGCTCCGGGAGGCCGCGGTCTCGCTCGCCCGGATCTCGGGATACACCGGCTCGCTGCACGAGCTGGACGCCCCACCGGCCGGCCCGCCGGCTCAGCGCAGTGCCGATCAGGCCGTCCCGGCCGCCGTCCCGCACGCCCCCTACCCGGACGGGTGCGGTGCCTGGCAGCAGGCCGACGTCCGCACCGCCCGTGACCGGCTGGGGTGGCGGGCCAGGATCAGTCTGGAGGAGTCGCTGGGGGACATCTGGATGGAAGCGGCGTGCCGCATGTGACCCTCCGGGGACCGGGAGCCCGGGCCCCCCGGCCCTGACAGTGTTCCGGGGCCGGTCCGTCCCTGACCGGGCCGTCCGGGACGGGGAGCCGCTGCCCGGCCTCTGGGACACGGGTATCTCGCGTCTCGGGACGGCGGTCTCGGAATGAGACAGGGCGTGTCACTGTTGTCGGACGTACGACTGTTCCCTCAGATCATCGGAGCCCCCGTGTCGCTGCCCCCCCTGGTCGAGCCGGCTGCCGAGCTCACCGTCGACGAGGTCCGCAGGTACTCCCGCCACCTGATCATCCCGGACGTCGGGATGGCCGGGCAGAAGCGCCTGAAGAACGCCAAGGTGCTCTGTGTGGGCGCCGGCGGGCTCGGCTCCCCGGCCCTGATGTACCTGGCTGCCGCAGGCGTCGGCACCCTCGGCATCGTGGAGTTCGACGAGGTCGACGAATCGAATCTGCAGCGGCAGATCATTCACAGCCAGGCCGACATCGGCCGCCCCAAGGCGGAGTCCGCCAAGGACACGGTGCTCGGGATCAACCCGTACGTCACCGTCAATCTGCACAATGAGCGGCTCGACTCCTCCAACGTGATGGAGATCTTCGAGCAGTACGACCTGATCGTGGACGGTACGGACAACTTCGCCACCCGGTACCTGGTCAACGACGCCTGCGTGCTGCTGAACAAGCCGTACGTCTGGGGTTCGATCTACCGCTTCGACGGCCAGGCGTCGGTCTTCTGGTCCGAGCACGGTCCCTGCTACCGCTGCCTCTACCCGGAGCCCCCGCCCCCCGGCATGGTCCCCTCCTGCGCCGAGGGCGGTGTCCTGGGCGTGCTGTGCGCGTCGGTGGGATCCATCCAGGTCAACGAGGCCATCAAACTGCTCGCCGGAATCGGTGAGCCGCTGCTCGGCCGGCTGATGATCTACGACGCCCTGGAGATGACGTACCGCCAGGTCAAGATCCGCAAGGATCCGGACTGCGCGGTGTGCGGGGAGAACCCGACCGTCACCGAGCTGATCGACTACGAGGCGTTCTGCGGCGTCGTCTCCGAGGAGGCCCAGGCGGCGGCCATGGAGTCGACGATCACCGCGAAGCAGCTCAAGGAATGGATCGACGCGGACGAGAAGATCGACATCATCGATGTGCGGGAGCCGAACGAGTACGAGATCGTCTCGATCCCCGGAGCCCGGCTGATCCCGAAGAACGAGTTCCTGATGGGCGATGCCCTGGGGAGCATGCCGCAGGACAAGCGGATCGTCCTGCACTGCAAGACGGGTGTCCGCTCCGCGGAGGTCCTTGCCGTGCTGAAGAACGCGGGCTTCTCCGACGCGGTGCACGTCGGCGGGGGAGTCATCGGCTGGGTGAACCAGATCGAGCCCGACAAGCCGGTCTACTGACCAGGATCCGGAAGGGCCCGACAGGGACCCCGACGGAAGGGGCCGCCGGATGACCGGTGGCCCCTTCCGCGTACCGGGGCCGGAAACAATGCCCTCGGTCAGCCGCAGACGAGGCCGTCCTTCGGGACCATGCCGGCGAGCAGGTACTCGTCCACCGCCTCGGTGATGCAGGGGTCCGTGCCGTTGTACGCGCCGTGCCCCTCACCGTCGTAGGTCAGCAGGATGCCGACGCCCTCGCCCAGCTCCTGCTGCATGCGCTCGGCGCCCGCGTACGGGGTGGCCGGGTCACCGGTCGTCGCGATCAGCAGGATCTCGGAGGAGCCCTCGGCGCTCACCTCGGGGTTGTCGCTCTCCCCCTCGACCGGCCAGCCGTCGCACCCGGTCAGGCTCCACACCAGGAACTCTCCGAACACCGGAGAGGCGGCCAGGAATTCGTCCCGGTGTTCGTCGACGGCAGTGCGGTCCAGGCCGGCCGAGGAGTCGGCGCAGCGGATCGCGACGTGGGCCGCGTTCTGGTTGGAGTAGGTGCCGTCGTCGCCCCGGCCGTTGTAGGCGTCCGCGAACAGCAGCAGCACGTCGCCGCGGCCCTCCAGCGCCAGCTCCAGGGCGGTGGTCAGGTAGGGCCAGGTTTCCTCGGAGTACAGCGCGGCGGCGATGCCGGTGACGGCCAGCGTCTGGGTGAGGTCGCGGTCGTCCTCCGTGGGCAGCGGTTCCTCGGCGAGCCCGGCCAGCAGGCCGGCGAGGATCTCGTTGCCCTCCTCCGGGCCGCTGCCGGTGGGGCACCCTTCCGGGTCCTGCCCGGCGCAGTCGGCCATGTAGTTCTCCAGCGCCAGCTGGAACCCCTCGGCCTGCTGCAGCGACTGCTCCAGGAGGTTGCCCGTCGGGTCCACGACGGCGTCCAGCACCGCCCGCCCCACCCGTTCCGGGAACAGGTTGGCGTACACCCCGCCCAGCTCGGTGCCGTAGGAGATGCCGAAGTAGTGCAGCTTGGTGTCGCCGAGGACGTGCCGCAGCAGATCCAGATCCCGTGCGGTGTTGGTGGTGGTGACGTGCGGCAGCACGTCTCCCGAATTCTCCTCGCAGGCGGCGATGTACTGCTCGTCCAGCTTCTCCAGGGCCGCCTCGTCCTCCGGTGTCTGCGGGAGGCTGCCGTGTTCCTGGTCCACGGCGTCCTGCTGCTCGCCGTCGAAACAGACCACGCCCGCGCTCTCGCCGACCCCCCGCGGGTCGAAGCTGACCAGGTCGAAGCCGGTGCGCAGGGAGGCGTAGTCCTCCGACACGAGCGGCATGGTGAAGACCCCGGACGCGCCGGGGCCGCCGAAGTTGAAGACCAGGGAGCCGACCCGGTTCCCGTCCCGGGAGGAGCTCTCCGCCCGGATCAGTGCAAGGTCAATGGTGTCGCCGCCGGGTTCGCTCCAGTCCAGCGGAACGGTGAGCTCGGCGCACTGCCAGGGGGTGCCGTCGTCCAGCTCACCGGGGGGCTGCCCCTCGCCCTGCAGCTCGGTCGGTGCCCCGCAGCTCTCCCATTCCAGCCGCTGCTGGGCCAGGTCGTCCGGCACCCCCGGATACGCCTGGGCGGCGGGGGTGGACCGGTCCGTGGCACCGGAGCCGTCCCGTTCCCGGTCGTCGGCCGATGTGCTGCCGCTGCACCCGGCGGCCAGCAGGGCAGCGGCCAGAGCCGCGGCGGCGGCGCGGCGGTGCGGTCGTGGGTTTCTGGGCATGGACTTCCCCTGGTTGACGATCACGTACAGATCATGCCGTCCTCCGGCGTGGCGCCGGACAGCAGATGTGCATGGACGGCGGTACGGACGCAGGCGTTGCCGCTGCTGAAGGCGCCGTGGCCGTCCCCGTCGTAGGTCAGCAGGACGCCGACGTCCTCGCCGAGCTCCTGCTGCATGCGCTCGGCGCCCGCGTAGGGCGTGGCGGGGTCGCCGGTCGTCGCGATCAGCAGGATGGGACGGGCGCCCGGGGCGCGGACATGCGGCTGGTCCCGTTCTCCGGTCACCGGCCATGCGGTGCAGCTCAGCAGGTTCCACACCAGGTACTCACCGAAGACCGGCGAGATCTCCGCGAACTCGGGGCGGTGCCGGTGGACGTCCTCGATGCCGGGCCGGGAGGCGAAGTCGGCACAGTTGATCGCGGTGTTCGCGGAGTGCAGATTCCGGTACCGGCCCAGCTGGTCGCGGCCGTTGTACCGGTCGGCGGCGGCCAGCAGCTGCCCGCCGTCCCGCCTGTCCAGGGCTTGCCGCAGGGCCTCGGTCAGGACCGGCCACAAGTTCTCGGAGTACAGCGAGGCGAGCACGCCGGTCACGGCCAGGCTCTGGGTGAGCTCGCGCCCGCTGCCGGTGGGCAGTGGCTCCCGGTCCAGACCGGCCAGCAGGCCGGCGAGGATCTCATTGCCCTGCGCGGGTCCGCTGCCGGTGGGGCAGTCGGGCCCGTACCGCTCGGCGCAGTCGGTGAAGTAGTTGTCCAGTGCCAGCTGGAAGCCCGCGGTGTGGGCGAGGGAGCGCCCCACCAGGTCGCTGGTCGGGTCCACGACGGAGTCGAAGACCGTGCGGCCCACCCGTTCGGGGAACAAGCCCGCGTACACGCCGCCCAGCTTGGTGCCGTACGAGGCTCCGTAGTAGTGCAGCTTGCTGTCGCCCAGCACGTGGCGCAGCAGGTCCAGGTCCCGGGCGGTGGCCACGGTGGTGAGGTGCGGCAGCAGGTCTCCGGCGTTCGCCCGGCAGGCCGCGGCGTACTCCTGCTTCCGGTCGAGAAAGGCCGCCTCCTGGGCGGGTGTACGGGGGTGGCTGCGGTCGGAGTCCTGGGTGGCGGCGTCGAGTTCCTCGTCGTCGAGGCAGATCACGCCCGCGCTCTCCCCGACCCCGCGCGGGTCGAAGCTGACAAGGTCGTAGGCCTCGCGCAGCCGGTCGAACCGCTCGCCCATCCGGGGCAGCGCGGCCACTCCGGAGCCCCCGGGGCCGCCGAAGTTGAACACCAGTGAGCCGACGCGGCTCCGGCTGCCGGTGGCCTCGGCCCGGATCAGTGCGATGCCGAGGGTCTCGCCCTCCGGCCGGGAGTGGTCCAGCGGTACGGTCAGCTCGGCACACCGCCAGGGCCCGCCGGGTGCCGGTCCGCTGCCCTGCAGGGGGGTGGGCGCCCCGCACTCCGCCCAGTCCAGTGTCTGCTCGGTGAACACGGCCGGGGGAGAGCCGGGGCCGCCCGGTGTTCCGTCGTCCCCGTCCGGAGGGAACGTGTCGGCGACCTCCGGTTTCCCGTGCGGGGCGGGGATTCCGGCCTTGCTGCTCACACAGGCGGTGACCGCCAGCAGGGCACCGAGCAGTGCGGCGACCGTGCGTATTCCGTGCCGCCCGGCACCGGCCATCGGACCCCCCGAGTCCCCAGTTCGATCGGTTTTCGCTCAGGGCAGGTTACGGGATCCGCCGGCACAGGGGGTGCGGGCCCGGGGCCGTCTCCGGCGGGCCCGGGGTGGTCAGAGCGCCTCTTTGCGGGTGAGGTGGGTGAACGCCAGCCAGCCGGGCAGCACCGGCAGCCAGAAGGTCATCAGCCGGAACAGCAGCGTCGCCGGCATGGCGCTGTCGGCCGGCATGCCGGCGAACGCCGTCAGTCCGGTGAAGAGCGCGGCCTCCACCGCGCCCAGGCCGCCCGGGGTGGGCGCGGCCGAGCCCAGCGCGTTGCCGGCCAGGAAGATCAGAGCCACCGTGGTGAAGTTGACGTCCCCGCCGAAGGCACGTACCGAGGCATCCAGGCAGAGGGAGAACGCCAGTGTCATCAGCACCATGCCGCCGATGCCGCTGAGCAGCTTCCGCGGACGCTGGACCACGTCGAGCATCCGGGGCACCACACCGGCGAACAGAGACCGCAGGCGCTCGGAGAGGAACCTGCGCACCCCCGGCACGGCGGTGACGATCAGCGTCAGCACCGCCGCCGTCAGCAGGCCGGCGATCACCGTGCGGGAGGGGGAGAGCGTCGGGGTCTGCTGGGTACCGGTGAGGTAGGCGAAGACCAGCAGCAGAGTGACATGGCTGCCCAGACCGAACAGCTGATTCGCCCCGACACTCGCCGCCGCATGGCCGGGCCGTACACCGGAGCGCTGCAGGTAGCGGGTGTTGAGCGCGACGCCGCCGATGGCCGCGGGTGCCACCAGCTTCACGAACGAGCCCGCCACCTGAGCCAGCACGGTCCGCAGATACGGGACCTTCTCCGGGACGAAGCCCAGCAGGCTCACCGCCGCCGCGAAGTAGGACAGCACGGAGAACGCCGCGGCGGCGATCACCCAGGCCCAGTTGGCATCCTCCACGACCCGGTGGAAGTCGATGTGGATGAGCTGCGTGATCAGGAAGTAGGCGGCGAACGCACCGGCGATCAGGGTCACCAGGGTGCGGGGTCTGATGCGTTCCAGCCGGGCGGGCTCCAGCGGGGCCCGGGGCCTGATCAGCAGCATCTGCTGCCGGATCTCGGACAGCAGATCCGGCTCCTTGGCGTTCTCCAGAGCCTCGTCCATCACCTGCTTCTCGGCCTGCCTGGCGGCCCGCACCGCCTTCCGGCCGGTGGCGGGCAGGTCACCGACCGCCTCCCGGTAGGCGCGGGAGGCGGTCAGGACCGCTTCCCGCTCCCGCTGGGAGCGTTCCCGGCCGAGCTGTCGCAGCTGCTGCCGGGTGCCGCGGCTCAGGGCGATCGGCTGGAGCAGCGGCAGGCTGTTGGCGACCGCGTCGGAGCCCAGCACCCGCACCGCCGCCGCCACCGACCGCTCTGCGCCGACCCGGAGCCCGAAGGTGGTGAGCAGCTGGGCGATATCCATCCGCAGCAGCAGATCCCCGGCCGCGATCTCTCCCCCGCGCAGGTCGGTCACGTAGACCTCGCCGTCGCGGCCCACGAGCAGTGACCGGCCGACCAGCCCGCGGTGGGCGATCTGCCGCGACTGCAGTGCGGCGACCTGCCGCCAGGCGTTCTCCATCAGCGCGCCGGAGATCTCCTCCTCCGGAACGGAGTCGAGATCTCTGGCGTCGATGTGCTGGTAGACCAGCATCACCGCGTCGGGACCCAACTCGGAGGTGGCGATCAGCTCGGGTGCGTTGGCACCCGAGGCGTGCGCGGCGTAGGCGAGCAGGGCCTCCTGCTCCAATGCCTGCCGCAGCGACTGCAGGCTGCGCCGCTGGGTGATGCCCCGCACCACCACTCGGCGCCAGGCCCGGTAGAAGAACCCCTGGGCCTGCTGCTCCCGGTCGACCACGGTGACGTCCAGGGGCGGGCCGGACTCCAGGGTCACCAGATAGCGGCGGCTGATCTCGTCACTGCTGCCGCGCTCCTCCCGCCCGGCGTCGCCGGGCTCGTCCGCGCGGACCGCGCCCACCGCACGGAAGCCGAGCCGGCGCAGGCCGGTGAGCAGCTGCTGCCCGGTGGGCCGGACGTTGGGCTGGCCGACCGCGTACAGCGTGCCGTAGGCCACTGTCCAGCCGATGAGCACCGTCACCAGGATGGAGAACGGGGTGGTGTGGCCGCCGATCAGGACCGCGAGGGCGTCCAGTACCAGCACGCCCCACATGAGGATCCGCCAGCGCGGCCGGTGGGCCATGCCCACGGCGGTCATGTAGGCGATGACCGGAGCCAGGTAGCCGTGCACCGGCTCGGTCATGCCTCCGCCGCCGGGAATGGTGGTGGTGAGGGCGTTGCGCACCTCCTGCGGCGCCATCCGGGCGACCCACAGGCTGAAGGAGAGCGCGACGCCGTGGGCCAGCACGGCGGCCAGCACTCCGTCGGCGATCCGCAGCCCGTCCCGTTTGATCAGCCGCTCGACCGCGAAGGCCACCGGAACGATGAGGACGGCGATGCTGGCCGCGAAGCCGGCGAAGCTGATCAGAACCGGCGGGGCCTGCCCGGCGGCGTCACCGATGTCCCGTTCCAGGCCTTCGGTGGTGCCGATCGCAAAGGTCGCGACCGCCAGGACCAGGCTGATGCCGAGCAGGCCCAGCAGGATGCGCACCAGGTCGGCGGGCCGGTGCACCCGGGCGGCGAGGATCGGCTCGTCCCCGTCCAGTCGTTCCTCACCGGGCCGCTCCGGCTCCTCCTCGGGGGCCGTCGCGGCCGGCCCCACCGCATGCGCCCCGCTGGGCGTACGCTCCGCTCCGTGCGCCGCGGATCCCGCTCCCGCGCGCGGCGCAGCGCCGGACGTCGGCCGGGTCGTTTCCCCGGCCCGTCCGTCCTGCTGCTCCGTCTCTTCTTCGCCCCGTATCACGTGTCACCGCCGGAACGATCGTTGCACGGTCCGGCGCCCGCCGCGCAGTGTCCCCCGAATACGGCACCATGGCCCGCATGGCCGGACCGACGCGTGTGAGCGACTACACCGACCGGGTGCTCTCCGCCGCCGAGCGGATACCGCCGGGGCGGGTGCTGACCTACGGGGACATCGCCGCCGGGCTCGCGGAGGGCGGGCCGCGGCAGGTGGGCGGGGTGCTGTCCCGGTACGGCGGCGCGGTCCCGTGGTGGCGCGTGGTACGGGCGGACGGCCGGCTGCTCCCCGGCCACGAGCAGCGCGCCCTGGCGCACTACCGAGCGGAGGGCACGCCGTTGCGGGACGGCGATCCGCCGCGGCTCGACATGCGGCGCGCCCGGTGGGACGGCACCCCGTGAACCCGCCGCCCGGGCCGGGCCGGCGGGCTGCGAGGGGAACATGCGTGCACAGCTCACACCTCCCAGCTTCCGTCATCCGGCAGCGCCGCGGGGAAGTCGCCGCCCCGACGGAGAGCCGGACCCGGGGCCGCGGCCCCGCCGCCGACTGGCGTACCGTCGGCACGATCGCTCTTCTCCCTGTTGCCGTGGAGGGGAGCTCCCGCGAGAACCTGCGATGCACGTGAGCCTCTCCGATCCGTTCCCCGAACCCTTCACCGATCAGCCCCCCGGGGGCCCGGGCGGACCCGGGTCCGCCGACCCCGGCACATACCGGCTGGTACGGACGCCGTCGGCGCCCGCGGGGTTCCCTGTCGTGGACGCAAGTCAGCGGGCCGTGGTTGAGCACCCCGGCGGGCCGCTGCTGGTGCTGGCCGGCCCCGGCACCGGCAAGACGACCACCCTGACGGAGTCCGTGGCCGAGCGGGTGCGGCGCGGTACCGACCCCGAACGCATCCTGGTGCTGACCTTCAGCCGGAAGGCAGCCGCCGAGCTGCGCGACCGGATGACGGCCCGCCTCGCGGGCCGGTCCCCCCAGGCCACCACCTTCCACTCCTTCGCCTACGGTCTGGTCCGTGCCCACCAGGACCGCGAGCTGTTCGCCGAGCCGCTGCGGCTGCTCTCCGGCCCGGAACAGGACCTGTACCTGCGCGAGTTGCTCGCGGGGCAAGTGGACCTGGAACGCACCGGGCGCGGCATCCGCTGGCCCGCGGAGCTGCGGGAGTGCCTGACCACCCGCGGGTTCGCCGACGAGCTGCGGGCCGTGCTCGCCCGGAGCCGGGAGCTCGGCCTCGGACCCCACACCCTCGCGGCGTTCGCCCGGCGCACCGGCCGCCCCGACTGGGAGGCGGCGGCCCGCTTCCTCGCCGAGTACCTGGACGTCATCGAGTCCCAGGGGGTGCTGGACTACGCCGAGCTGGTGCACCGGGCCGTGACGGTCGCCGAGCGCGAGGAGAACACCCGGCGGGTGCGCGGGGCCTACGACGCGGTGTTCGTCGACGAGTACCAGGACACCGACCCCTCCCAGGTCCGGCTGCTGCGGGCGTTCACGGACGGCGGCCGGGACCTGATGGTCTTCGGGGACCCCGACCAGTCGATCTACGCTTTCCGGGGCGCGGACGTGAACGGCATCCTCGACTTCCCGGGCACCTTCCGCACCACCGCCGGGCAGCCCGCCCCCGTATCGGTGCTGCGGGCCGGCCGCCGCAGCGGAGCACGGCTGCTCGCCGCCACCAGGCAGCTCACCCGGCGGATGCCGCTCGCCCGGCTGCCCGCAGGCAAGGTGCGCGAGCACCGTGAACTGTCCGCCTCCCGGGCCGGCGGCAGGGTGCAGGTCTTCACCTACCCCACCCCGGGTGCCGAGCTCGCCAACATCGCCGACCTGCTGCGCCGCGCCCACTTGGAGGAGGGCCTGCCCTGGCGGGAGATGGCGGTCCTGGTGCGGGCCGGCAGCCGGTCCATCCCGGGCGTGCGCCGGGCACTGACCTCGGCCGGCGTCCCCCTGGAGGTCGACGGTGACGATCTCCCGCTGCGGCACGAACCGGCGGTCTCCCCCCTGCTGACGGCGCTGCGTGCGGTGGCCGCACCACAGGCGCTCGACACCGCGACCGCTCTGACGCTCCTGACCTCTCCGCTCGGCGGCATGGACGCCGCCGAGCTGCGCCGGCTCGGCCGGGCACTGCGCCAGGAGGAGCGGGAGGCGGGCACCGCGGTCCCCGCGCCCTCCGACGAGCTCCTCGCCCGCGCCCTCGCCGAGCCGGAGCGGCTCGTCGCCCACGACCCCGCCTGTGCCGCGGCCGCCCAGCGGCTCGGTCTGCTGCTCCGCAAGGCGCGGGAGCGGCTGACCGGAGGCGGCAGCGCGGAGGAGGCGCTGTGGGACCTGTGGGACGGCACGGCCTGGCCGCAGCGGCTGGAACGGGCGGCCCGGCGGGGTGGTGCCGGCGGCCGCAACGCCGACCGGGACCTGGACGCCGTGTGCGCGCTGTTCGACGCCGCCGCCCGTGCCGAGGAGCGCACCGGGGGCCGCGGTGCCCTCAACTTCCTGGCGGAGCTCGATGCCCACGACATCGCGGCCGACACCCGAGCCCCGGGCGCGGTGCGGCCGGAGGCCGTGCGGCTGCTGACCGCGCACCGGGCCAAGGGGCTGGAGTGGTCCCTGGTGGTGGTCGCCGGAGTACAGGAAGGTCTCTGGCCCGACTTGCGACGCCGCGGCTCGCTGCTGGAGGCCGACCGGATCGGCCGGCAGGGCCTGGCGGAGCCGCTGAGCCCGGCCGCGCTGCTCTCCGAGGAACGCCGGCTGTTCTACGTGGCCGCCACCCGGGCCCGGGACCGGCTGGTGGTGACCGCGGTGCGCGGCGCGGACGACGGCGACCAGCCGTCCCGGTTCCTCACCGAGCTGGGGGTGGAGCCGGAGAACGTGAGCAGCCGGCCGCGGCGGCCGCTGTCCGTTGCCGCGCTCGTCGCCGAACTGCGCGCCACCACAGTGGACCCCGCCGCCTCCCCCGCGCTGCGGAAGGCCGCCGCGGAACGGCTCGCCCGCCTCGCGGTACTGCGGGACGACGAGGGGCACGCCCTGGTGCCCGCCGCCCACCCGCAGCGCTGGTGGGGGCTGCGCGAGCAGACCGTCAACGACGTTCCGGTGCGTGACCCGGAGCGGCCCGTCGCCCTGTCCGGCAGCGCCCTGGGGCAGCTGCTGAACACCTGCTCGCTGCAGTGGTTCCTGGACCGCGAGGTGCACGCCGCCTCACCGGCCACTGCCGCCCAGGGCTTCGGGAACGTGCTGCACGTGCTGGCCGACGAGGTGGCGTCCGGCAGTACCCCGGCGGACCTGGCGGTGCTCATGGAACGGCTGGAGACCGTCTGGGACTCCCTCGCCTTCGACGCCCCCTGGCAGTCCAGGAAAGAGAAGGAGGAGGCGCGGGCCGCACTGGAACGCTTCCTGAACTGGCATGTCCAGCAGCGCGACACCGGGCGGACACCCGTCGCCACCGAGGAGCCGTTCGACGTCACCCTGCGGGCCGGGGAGCACGAGGTCCGGATCCGCGGGGTGCTGGACCGCGTGGAGCGGGACACCGAGGGCCGCGCTTACGTCGTGGACTTCAAGACCGGTGCCCGGGCGCTGAGCCCCGCCGAGACCGCGTCCGACCCCCAGCTGGCGGTCTATCAGCTGGCGCTGCGGCACAACGGTGCCACCGAGGACAGCGCCGCGCGGCTCGGCGGTGCCGAGCTCGTGTACCTGCGCCAGGCCGCCTCCCGCAAGGAAGGCGGCGAACTCCGCCCGGCGGTCCGCCGACAGCCGCCGCTGTCCGGTGACCCCGGCACGGACCCGTCCCCCGCCGGGGCCGCCGGGGGATGGGTCGGGGAGCTGCTGGCCGAGGCAGCCGGGCGGGTGCTGGACGAACGCTTCACCCCGGCCCCCGGCCGGCACTGCGGCAACTGCAGTTTCCACAGCGCGTGCAGCGCCCGGCCCGAGGGCCGTCACGTGGTGGACTGACGCCGCGCCGGCCCCGGAGACGAGCCCGGGCGCAGCCCGGTTCGCCACCGTCCCGCGGCCTGTGGTCCGATGGCGGTCCACAGACTTGAGGAGCAACCAGTGACGACGAAGCAGAGCATCCTGGCCGCGGCGGCGGTGACCGCCCTGGCGCTGGGCACCGCGGGATGCGGCAGCGACGGTGGTGAGTTGGACGGCCTCAGCGCAACCGAGGTCGCCGAGCGGACGGTGGAAGCGATGAACGAGGTCGAGTCCCTCTCCGTGGACGGTACCTTCGAGACCCCCGACGGCGAGATGCAGCTCCAGGCATCGATCTCCCGTGCGGGCCAGTGCACCGGCACCATGACGATGACCGAGCAGGGGGAGACCGAGTTCCGCTCCGTCGACGGGACCATGTACATCAAGGCCGCTGACGAGTTCTGGGACATGACCGGCACCGACGGCACCGAGCTGAACGAGAAGATAGCGGGCCGCTGGCTCGCCTTCCCCGACGGCCAGGGCGGATCCCCGGTGGGCTCTGCCTGTGACATGGACCAGATGGTCGCCGAGCTGGAGTCCGAGGACCTCGGCGAGGACCTGGAGCGGATCGACGGTGAGGACGTCGACGGCACGCCCACGGTCGGCCTGCAGAAGCAGGAGGGGGAAGAGGTCCGCACCACCTACATCGCCGACTCCGGTGAGGCCTACATCATGAAGATGACGGTCGAGGGCACCGAGGACGAGGGCAGCGTGACCTACTCCGACTACAACCAGAAGGTGGAGGTGGACGTTCCCGACGAGAGCGACACCGTCTCCCTCGAAGAGGTCTTCAGCTGACCGCACCGGCACCGGACGGGAGCGGCCCTGCGGCGGCCCCGCGAGCACCGGCCGCCGCGGAGACGGCACCGCGCTCTCCCGTACCGTGACGGCGCCGGGCCCGGTGGCGAGGCACTAGCCTCTTGTCCCGTGCCCGCCAGACTCAGGGACCCCGGGGAGCTCGCGCAGCTCCTCGGGATTCCCTTCACCCCGGAACAGACCGCCTGCATCACCGCGCCGCCCGCCCCGCAGGTCATCGTGGCAGGTGCGGGCTCCGGCAAGACCACGGTGATGGCGGCCCGCGTCGTCTGGCTCGTCGGCACCGGGCAGGTCGCCCCCGAGCAGGTCCTCGGCCTGACCTTCACCAACAAGGCCGCCGGAGAGCTCGCCGAACGCGTGCACCGGGCGCTGCACCGGGCCGGGGTGCTCGTCCCCGCAGAACTCTCCGGCCCGTCCGGCTCCACCGGCCCGGCCGAGCCGCCGGACGGCATCGCGGGCGAGCCCGAGATCTCCACCTACCACGCTTTCGCCGGCCGGCTGCTCAAGGAGCACGGGCTGCGGCTGGGCCTCGAGCCCGCCTCCCGGCTGCTTGCCGACGCCTCCCGGTTCCAGCTGGCCGCCGAGGTGCTGCGCGCCGCTCCGGCCGAGTTCGAGGCACCCACCGCCGCCTCCACCTCCACCCCCCGGCGGCTCGGCTCCCTGATCGAGGACCTCATCGCCCTCGACGGCGAGCTGTCGGAACACCTGGTCTCCCCGGAGCGGCTGCGTGCCGCCGACCGGGCGCTGCTCGACGAGCTGGCCGGGGTGCGGCTCACCAACGCCGACCTGCGCCGGATACCGGAAGCGGCCCGGGGCCGGCAGCAGCTGCTGACCGTCGTGGAGGAGTACCGCAGGCGCAAGCGGGAGCGGGATCTCATCGACTTCGGCGACCAGATCGCCCTGTCCGCGGTCCTCGCCCGCGACGTTCCCGAAGTGGGCCGGGTGCTGCGCGAACGGTACGCCGTGGTGCTGCTCGACGAGTACCAGGACACCTCCGTCGCCCAGCGGATCCTGCTCTCCGGACTCTTCGGCGCCGGCACCGGTCACGCCGTCACCGCCGTCGGCGACCCCTGCCAGGCCATCTACGGATGGCGCGGCGCCTCGGTGGCCAACCTCGACGAGTTCCCGGACCACTTCCCGCACCGTGACGGCAGCCCCGCGCGCCGCTTCGCCCTGCACGAGAACCGACGCAGCGGCGGCCGGCTGCTCACCCTGGCCAACGCGCTCGCCGCCCCGCTGCGCGCCCGCCACCCCGGAGTCGACGCGCTGCGGGCAGCCCCCGGCGCCGAACACGAGGGCGGGGTGCGCTGCGCCCTGTTGTCCACCCAGGCCGAGGAGCTGGACTGGCTCGCCGACTCCCTCGCCCACCTGGTGCACACCGGCACGCCACCCGGAGAGATCGCCGTGCTGTGCCGCACCGCGGGTGACTTCGCCGAGATCCAGCGGGCGCTGGTCGACCGCGAGCTGCCGGTCGAGGTCGTCGGCCTCTCCGGCCTGCTGCACCTGCCCGAGATCGCGGACCTCCTCGCCGTCTGCCAGGTGCTCGCCGACCCGACGGCGAACGCCGCCCTGGTGCGGCTGCTCACCGGACCGCGCTGGCGCATCGGACCGCGCGACCTGGCGCTGCTCGGCCGCCGGGCCCGGCTGCTCGTGCGGCGGCCCGGCGGCCGGCCCGGCGAGGACGCGCTCACCGCTGCCGTGGAGGGCACCGACCCGGCCGAGCTCACCTCGCTCGCCGACGCACTCGACACCTTCGCGGGACGCTCCCCGCAGGAGCCGGAGGACGGGCTGCCGTTCTCCGCGGAAGCCAGAGTCCGGTTCGCGCACCTCGCCGCCGAGATCCGTGAGCTGCGGCGCTCGGTCGGTGACCCGCTGATGGACGTGCTGCACCGCGTGCTGGCGGTCACCGGACTCGAGGTCGAGCTCTCCGCGTCCCCGCAGGCCCTGGCCGCCCGCCGCCGGGAAACCCTGGACGCCTTCCTGGACGTCGCAGCCGGCTTCGCCTCCGGCCGGCAGAGCACCGCGCTGGACCGGGAGGCCACCCTGCCCGCCTTCCTCGCGTTCCTGCGGGCCGCCACGGAACACGACAGAGGGCTCGACAGCTCACTGCCCAGCGCCGAGAACACCCTCAAGGTGCTCACCGCGCACAAGGCGAAAGGCCTGGAGTGGGATGTGGTGGCCGTCCCCGGGCTGCACCGGAAGGGCTTCCCCAAGGAACGGGCACAGGACTCCTGGCTGCGGCACGCGCACACCCTCCCGCACCCGCTGCGCGGCGACGCGCCGACCCTGCCGGCCGTCGGGGAATGGACCGCCGCCGCCTACCGCGACTACCAGGCGGAGGTCCGCGAACACCGCGGGCTGGAGGAGCTGCGGCTCGGCTACGTCACCTTCACCCGCCCGCGGTCCCTGCTGCTCGGCTCGGCGCACCGCTGGAGCCCGGGCCTGCGCACGCCCCGGGAACCGTCGGAGTTCCTGCTGGCACTGCGCCGCCACTGCGAGGCCGGGCCGGGGCACGGCGAGGTCGATGCCTGGGCCGAGCCGCCCGAGGAAGGGGCGGAGAACCCCACACTGGACGCCGCGGCGGAGGAGCACGCGTGGCCGCTGCCACTGGACGCCGGGTCCGCCGGCCGTCGCCGCGTCGCCGCCGGAGAGGTACTGGCCCTGCTGCGCGGCGTGACCGGTGGGCCCGGCGGTCCGGAGGTCCCCGCGGACCCTGCCCACGTGGACGGCGGGCCCGGTGCGCCGGCCCCCGGGCCCGCCGCCGCCGGGGACGACGGGCTCACCCCGGAGGAGCAGCGGACCGCCGCCTCCTGGGACCGGGACCTGGAGTCGCTCTCCACCGAGCTGCGCCGGGCCCGGCAGGGGGTCCGTGAGGTGTCGCTGCCGTACTCCCTGACCACTTCCCAGCTGCAGCGGCTGGCCGAGGACCCGGAGGGGTTCGCCCGCGAACTGGCCCGTCCGATGCCCCGCCCGCCTCAGCCGGCCGCCCGGCGCGGCACGCGCTTCCACGCCTGGGTGGAGTCCCGCTTCGAAACCCTGGCGCTGCCGATGCTCGGCCCCGACGAACTGCCCGGCGGAGACCCCGACGAGGACACCGAGATCCGGGACGAGCGGGAACTGGCGGTGCTCAAGGAGGCTTTCGGACGCACGCCCTACGCCCACCGGACCCCGTACCGGATCGAGGCCCCGTTCCAGCTGAGCCTGGCGGGACGGGTGATCCGCGGCCGGATCGACGCCGTGTACCGGGACGGCGACGGATTCGAGATCATCGACTGGAAGACGGGGCGCGGCCAGGACGCCGATCCGCTGCAGCTGGCCGTCTACCGGCTGGCCTGGGCGGAGCGTCACGGTCTGCCGGTGGATCGGGTCGGCGCCGCCTTCCTCCACGTCCGCAGCGGTGCGCTGGTCCGGCCGGCCGGTCTTCCGGACCGGGCGGGGCTCGAGCGGCTGCTCATGGGACAGGACCGCTGAACCCGCGCTCTCCCGGATAGGCTCTGCCCATGCGTATCACAC
Source organism: Streptomyces sp. ACA25 (assembly GCF_028200735.1). Lineage (GTDB taxonomy): Bacteria > Actinomycetota > Actinomycetes > Streptomycetales > Streptomycetaceae > Streptomyces. Next base: position 202,791 of record NZ_JAQKPV010000002.1, on the reverse strand, counting down.
CGGACAACGCCGTCCAGTCGGTCACGCTCGCAGGTACCGGAGGCATCGACCGGGCCTCCGGTCATCGCCTGGATGAGGCTTGGCTCGCAGCCGCCTGGAGCCATCCGACCACCCGCGTGTTCGTGGTGTCCGGAGGCCAGGCTCTGGTGGAGGACGCCCCGGACGGGCGGACCGAGCTGGTGCTGATGCCGTCCTTCGACGCGCCGGTGACCGAGCAGCACCGGTACTTCCTGGGGACGGACGAGAGCGGCGTCCGGTACTTCGCCCTGCAGAAGGACAGCCTCCCGGGCCGGATGGACGCGGCGGCCCGCCCTGCCGGGCTCCGCGAGGCCGCCGGGCTGCTGAGCGAGCGGGACAGCGAGCTGCTGGTGCACGCTGTGGCCCTGGAGAACTGGCAGCGGATGCACCGGTTCTGCTCGCGGTGCGGGGAGCACACCGTGATCGCGGCGTCCGGGCACGTCCGCCGCTGCCCGGCCTGTGGCGCCGAGCACTATCCGCGCACCGACCCGGCGGTGATCATGCTGGTCACGGACGCCGAGGACCGGGCGCTGCTCGGCCGGCAGGTGCACTGGCCCGAGGGCCGCTTCTCCACCCTGGCGGGTTTCGTGGAGCCGGGGGAGTCCATCGAGCAGGCAGTGGTCCGGGAGGTCGCGGAGGAGGTCGGTGTCACGGTGGGCGAGGTCGAGTACATCGCCAGCCAGCCGTGGCCGTTCCCGTCGGCCCTGATGCTCGGTTTCGTGGCCCGTGCCGTCGGGGGCGAGGTGCGGGTCGACGGCGAGGAGATCGAGGAGGCGCGCTGGTTCTCCCGGGACGACCTGCGGAGCGCCATCGAATCGGGAGAGATACTGCCCCCGGCAGGCATCTCGATCGCGGCCCGCCTGGTCGAGCTCTGGTACGGGAAGCCACTGCCCCGGCCGTGAGCCCGAGCCCCGGCACGCGGGGTGCCGGGGCTCGGGCTCACGGGTCACCGGACAACCGTCACCCGGCGGCCATCTTCTGCTTCACCTGGGCCAGCGAGGGGTTGGTCAGGGTCGAGCCGTCCTCGAAGAGGAGGGTCGGCACCGTCTGATTACCGTCGTTCGCCCGCTCCACGAGTTCTGCTGCCGCCGGGTCGTGCTCGATGTTGACCTCGGTGTAGGCGATCCCCTCGCGTTCCATCTGGCCCTTCAGCCGACGGCAGTAGCCGCACCAGGTGGTGCTGTACATCGTCACGGTTCCCGGCATGGACTCCGCACTCCTTCGCTTCGGTTGCGCGTGATGGGTGATCCGGTCAGCTCGGGCGCCCCGCCCGGCCGGCGCCCGTGGCCCCGGTCCCGCTGAGCTGCCCAGCGGGGAACATCCACCGGCCCGTCGTCCATTCCCGGTATGAGGGAAGGACCGCGGCCTGTGGACAAGCAGCCGGTACCGCCGGGTGGACCTGGCAGCATGGGGTGGGTGACAGCAGCACAGGCCACTCCTTTCCCGCAGGTCCCGGCACCGTCGAACTTCCCCGTACCGCCGGCGGACGCCGACGCGGTGCTCGAAGGGCTCGACCCCGAGCAGCGCGAGGTGGCGACGGCGCTGCAGGGCCCGGTGTGCGTGCTGGCCGGGGCCGGCACCGGCAAGACCCGGGCGATCACCCATCGCATCGCCTACGGGGTGCGGGCCGGAGTGCTGCCGCCCGCCGCGGTGCTGGCCGTCACCTTCACCCACCGGGCCGCGGGGGAGATGCGCGGGCGGCTGCGGGAGCTCGGGGTGGCCGGAGTGCAGGCCCGGACGTTCCACTCCGCGGCGCTGCGTCAGCTGCAGTACTTCTGGCCGAAGGCGGTCGGCGGGGAGCTGCCGCGGCTGCTGGAACGCAAGGTCCAGTTGGTGGCCGAGGCGGCGGCGCGCCGGCGGGTACGGCTGGAGCGGGCGGAACTGCGGGATGTGACGGCGGAGATCGAGTGGGCCAAGGTCACTCAGACCACCCCCGAGGACTACCCGGCGGCGGTGACCGCCGCGGACCGTGAGGCGCCGCGCGATCCTGCGGAGACCGCCCGGATCTACGCGATGTACGAGCAGCTCAAACAGGAGCGCTCGGTGATCGATTTCGAGGACGTGCTGCTGCTCACCGTCGGCGTCCTGCAGGACCGTCCCGACATCGCCGAGGTGGTCCGGCGCCAGTACCAGCACTTCGTCGTCGACGAGTACCAGGACGTCAGCCCGCTCCAGCAGCGTCTGCTGCAGCTGTGGCTGGGGGACCGGAACAGTTTGTGCGTGGTCGGTGACGCCAGCCAGACGATCTACTCCTTCACCGGGGCGACCCCCGACCATCTGCTCACCTTCCGGTCCCGGCACCCGGACGCAACCGTGGTGCGGCTGGTCCGGGACTACCGCTCCACCCCTCAGGTGGTGCATCTGGCCAACGGGCTCCTCGGCCGGGCGCGCGGCCGGGCGGCCGAGCACCGCCTCGAGCTGGTCTCCCAGCGGTCCGCGGGCCCCGAGCCCTCCTGGAGCGAGTACCCGGACGAGCCCGCCGAGGCGGCGGCCACCGCCCGGCGGATCCAGGAGCTCATCAACGGCGGGGTGTCGGCCGGCGAGATCGCCGTGCTCTTCCGGATCAACGCCCAGTCCGAGATCTACGAGCAGGCCCTGGCGGATGCCGGTGTCCCCTATCAGCTGAAGGGCGCCGAGCGCTTCTTCGAGCGACCGGAGGTGCGCCAGGCCGGGCTTGCCCTGCGGGGAGCGGCGCGGGCCGGCTCCAACGACAGTGCGCTGGCCGACGCCGTGGGCCTCGCCGAGCAGGTCGGCGCCGTGCTGGGCAGCACCGGGTGGACCCCTGAGCCCCCCGCCGGGTCCGGCGCCGTGCGGGACCGCTGGGAGTCGCTGCGCTCGCTGGTCCGGCTGGCCGAGGACTTCGGCGCCGCGCGGCCAGGGGCTTCGCTGGCCGACTTCGTCAGGGAGCTCGAGGAACGGGCGGCCGCGCAGCACGCGCCGGCCGTCGAGGGAGTCACCCTGGCCTCCTTGCACGCGGCCAAGGGCCTGGAGTGGGACGCCGTCTTCCTGGTCGGGCTCACCGACGGCATGCTGCCCCTCACCTACGCCCGGACGCCTGAGCAGATCGAGGAGGAGCGGCGCCTGCTGTACGTCGGCATCACCCGGGCCCGGCTGCATCTCGCTCTGTCCTGGTCCCTGGCCCGCTCGCCGGGGGGCCGCGCCAACCGGCAACCCAGCCGCTTCCTGGACGGTCTGCGTCCCGGGACGGCCGGCGCCGGGCGTTCCACGGGCGGTGGCGGGGGCATCGAGCGGGGTGCCGCCGCCCCGCGGCGGCGCACACCGCGCGGCCCGGTGCGGTGCCGGGTGTGCGGGCGCACGCTGACCGACGCACCCGAGCTCAAGCTGCGCCGCTGTGTGGACTGCCCCGCGCAGCGCGACGAGGCGCTGTTCGAGCGTCTCCATGAGTGGCGCCGGGGCCGGGCCGCGGAGCTCGGCCGTCCGGCGTTCGCCGTGTTCACCGATGTCACGCTGACCGCGATCGCCGAGGCGGTGCCGGCCACCGAGTCCGAATTGTCCTCGGTTTCCGGTGTGGGAGCCCGGAAACTCCGGCAGTTCGGCACCGAGGTGCTGGCGCTCTGCGCAGGGGAGGAACCGCTCGCCGAAGCGGAGGACCCCCTTCCGGAAACTCTCCCGGAAACCGGCACACTCTCTTCGGAAAAATAGTTTGCGCTCGCCCGAGCGATCCGCATAGCGTGTTCACACGGCCAAGGAGGAGCCTGCCGCTCCCCCCTGAGCCGTGCTGTACTGAACGACCCGGCCGGCGCACACCGGCCCTGAGACTCCCGACGCAGAGAGGAGGCGATCCCCATGACCATGAAGACGATCACCAAACTGGTCGGCCGCGAGGCCGTCGCCTCCTGCCCGCTCGAGTCCGGCCTGCCCGGCACCGGTGCGGCAGTGCGTCCGGCGGCTTCCCGTATCCGGGAGCGCAGCAGCGCGCGACCGATCCAGGCGCCTGAGGTAGCAGCGGCGGCAGTCGACTGCAGCGATGCAGCCCATGGTGCCGGCAATCAGCTTTTTGGACACCAGAAGACGCAGCTTTGCACGATGTGGGCCCTCCGCGGGCTCGATCCCTGGAGTGACCCCACCTGATCGGCGAGATCAGGTCGGCACCTTTCCAGGGCCGCGGAACCCACACCGGGATCCGCGGCCCTTCTGTTTGCCCCGGCGCCCGGCTACCAGCCGGAACAGACCGACAACCGACGAGACGAGGACACACCACCGTGCGACTCGCAACCACCGCCCCGTCATCGCCCGACCTGGACTCACCACCTGATCCGGAGAATTCTGTGTTCCCGCAGTTCACCCTCAACGAGCTCGACGAGGCCATCGAGCAACTCGACACCGACGTGCCCTGCCGCACCTACGACCCGGAGGTCTTCTTCGCCGAGTCACCCTCGGATGTCGAGTACGCGAAGTCCCTGTGCCGGGCCTGCCCGCTGCGCGACGCCTGCCTCTCGGGCGCCAAGGACCGCCGTGAGCCCTGGGGAGTCTGGGGCGGCGAGCTGTTCGTGCAGGGCGTCGTCGTCCCGCGCAAGCGGCCCCGAGGCCGGCCCCGCAAGAACCCGGTCCTCTCATGAGCACCGCAGTGGTGTCCGGAGCCTCCCTCTCGCGGAACGGCAGCGAGGCGGACCGGACATGAGGACAGGAACGATCGGACAGCCGACAGCTCACGGCCCCGGACAGGCAGCGGACATGAACAACGACCACACACCCCACAGCACCGAACCGCCTGCGGGCGACGCCCGTCAGACCCGGAACAGGACCCGCCACATGCAACTCATCTCGGAAGCCATGGCCCGCTCGCAGATCCACGAACGCATCCGCGAGGCGGAATCCCAACGGCTGGCCCAACGGTTGGCCACCGCGGGGCGCCTGGAGCGCCGCTCCCGTCGGCTGCACCGGCGGGCCGAGGCTGCCTCCCAGCGCGCCCGGCGTGCCCTGGCGAGGGCCGTCATGCAGTAACCGCGGTACGGGAGCGGCCCTGCTGACCGCCCCCGGGAGCCGGGCCGGCCGGGGAAACCCCGGACGTCCCGGCTCCCGCCGCACCGCACGCGCACTCCGGGTGCGGATCCACGGGGATCCGGCTCACGGACAGCTCCGGGAGCACCACCTCCGTCCGGATCCCGGGCGGAGACCCCGGCGTCCCGTCGAGATGGCTCAGCGCGAGTGAAGCCGTGAACCCGGCCACGAGCGCAGCCAGGGCGGCGTCGCAGGCGGGCACCCCGCCCCGTCTGGCGTTCCGCCACTGACCCACCAACAGCGGCCAGCCCGGCTCCCGCTGGGTCCGCCCGCGCAGCAGGCACTCCGCGCAGCCGGTCACCCCCGGCAGCACCAACGGTCCGGCGAAGCCGGTCCCCTCCACCACGCCCGCGTACAGATGCGGCGTGCCGGACTCCAGCACCGGGCGGACGGCCGCGGGATCGGGCGCGTAGGCCGCGAGCCCGTCCCGGGGGGCGACCACGACCAGCCGGGCCCCCTCCTGCCGGTCCGCGCGCGGTGCCCGGGACCAGGGAACCGCGGCGTGCACGGCGGCGCGGGCCGCCGCGTCGCGCCGCCGTCCCGCCTGTTCCGCGCGCACCCCGCCGGGGGAGACGTCACCCGGGGCGACCTCCCCGCCGTCGACGACCTCCACCCGGCCGACCCCGGCCTGAGCCAGGGTCACCGCGGTGGCTGCCCCGACCCGGCCCGCCCCCCGGATCTGCACCCAGGCGTGACGGCGGGCCAGGAGCGTGCGCAGGCCGGCGCCCGGGTCGGGATGGAGCAGCGACAACGAGGCGAGATCCGGCCGCAGCGCTTCCGTCACCTGAGCCGCCCCGCTGCGGTCGGCCGTGGCGTCGTCCAGCACACCCACCTGCGCGAGCTGCCGGGCCAGCCGGTCCGCCGCTCCGCGGCCGAGCCCCAGCGCCGCGGCCGCGTCCCGCAGGGCCGGAAGGCCCCGGGTGCCGTCGAGGAGGCTGAGGAAGCTCTCCGTCGCACTGTCCAACGGGCCGAACAGCACGGAGTGCGCCGGGGTCACGCCGTAGCGCACGGTCTGCCGGTCCCGCCAGCCGCGGCGCAGCGAAGGTTTGATCATCGGATGCACAACGGCCCCTCACGCTCGTGGAGTGCGACAGGGGCCCAGCATGCGGCCGTCGGGCCGTCCACGGTGCCGGGTTGTCCACAGGCCGTGGCGGTTGTCGCACAAGCTGGACGCGCGTTGACCGCCGGCCGGACCGGTTGCGAAGGGAGCAGGACATTTCCGGCTGTCAGCGGGTAACGTCATCGTGTGCCCGCCGATCCGCTGAACCGCACCGGTCCGCCGCCGCGCCCGACCGCGGCGGGTCCTGCCCGGGTGGACGGGAGGCCGGCCGGGCCGGTGGAAGTGCGGCGCAGTTCGCGCCGCCGCCGCACCGTCTCGGCCTATCGCGAGGGCGATCGCACCGTGGTGCTCATCCCCGCGCGGATGACCGCGGAAGAGGAGCGGCGCTGGGTGTCCGTCATGCTCGACAAGCTGGCGGCCCAGGAGCACCGGCGCATCCTGGACGGCGATGATCTGCAGGCCCGGGCCTCCGAGCTCTCCGAGCGCTATCTCGGCGGGCGCGCCCGTCCGCGCAGCGTGCGCTGGGTCACGAACCAGAACGCCCGCTGGGGCTCCTGCACTCCCGCGCTCGGCAGCATCCGGCTCTCCCACCGGCTGCAGGGGATGCCGGAGTACGTGCTCGACTACGTCCTCCTGCACGAGCTCGCCCACCTGCTCGTGCCCGGGCACGGGCCCGGTTTCTGGCGGCTTCTCGACTCCTACCCGCGCACCGAACGGGCCCGCGGTTACCTGGAGGGAGTGGTCGCGGCCGAGCGGTTGCCGCACGCCTTGCCCCCCTGCCGGCCGCCCGGGGGGTGACGGCGGTACTCGACGCGGCCGGACGCCGGAGCCGGCGGGTCCGGGCAGGCCGTTCGGACACCGCCCGGATCAGAGCAGCATCCGGGTGCGCCGCATCAGCCGGACCACCGAGTCGTCGGCCGCGCCGGCGACCTCGTCGTACCCGAACCAGCGCAGCTCCAGCGATTCGTCACTGATCGCCGGCGGCTTCCCGTCCGGGGCCACCACCGCGTACTGCACGTCCAGATGCCAGGCGCACGGGGTGCGGTGCCGGTCCAGCCGCACCGGCCCGGGCAGCAGCCGCAGCCCCGGCAGCCCCGACTCCTCGGTGGCCTCCCGCAACGCGGCACCGGCCAGCGTCACATCCTGGGGCTCACAGTGCCCGCCGGTCTGCAGCCAGCGCCGCAGCTTGCGGTGCAGGGTCAGCAGCACCCGCTGCCGCGGCGGGTCCACCACCAGCGCGCTTGCGGTGAGGTGGCCTTCGCCGCAGGACTTCCACATGCCGTCCCGGTGAGCGGCCAGGTGGGAACGGTACTCCCGGGCCAGCCGGCCCTGCTCCGGATCGGGGGCCGCCCAGCCGCTCAGCACCCGGACAGCGTCCTCGTGCAGCCTCACCCGGCGCGACCGCCCTCCGGCGCATCGCCCTCGGTGCCGCTGCCGCCGCGGTCCTTGCCGTCCGCCGCATCCGGACCCTCGCCGGCCGTGCCGGACGCCGGCTCGTCCTCGGCCGCATCCCCCAGCATCCGGTCCAGCTCGGAGAAGTCGGGCTGCTCACGGTGCACGAAGCCGTCGGGGTCGTCGAGGTCACCGGCGGTCGGCAGCATGTCGGGGTGCGCCCAGAGCGCGTCGCGCCCCTCGGAGCCCCGGGCGTCGGTCAGTGAGGCCCACAGCCGGGCGGCGTCGCGCAGGCGGCGCGGCCGCAGTTCCAGCCCGATCAGGGTGGCGAACGTCTGCTCCGCCGGGCCCCCGGAGGCGCGGCGGCGGCGCAGCGTCTCCCGCAGCGCGGAGGCCGACGGCAGGTGCGGTTCGGCCGCGGCGTGCACGACGGCGTCCACCCAGCCCTCGACCAGTGCCAGTGCGGTCTCCAGCCGGGCCAGCGCGGCCTTCTGGCCGGGGGTGTCCTCCGGCTGGAAGAGCCCCTGCTGCAGCTTCTCCTGCAGCTCCTCGGGACGGCTCGGATCGAGCTGCCCGACCATGTCCTCCAGTTTGGCGGTGTCCACCTCGATGCCGCGCGCGTAGCCCTCCACCGCGCCGAAGAGGTGCGACCGGAGCCACGGCACGTGCTCGAAGAGCCGCTGGTGGGCGGCTTCCCGCAGCGCGAGGTAGAGCCGCACCTCGTCCTGGGCCACGCCCAGACCTTCTCCGAACAGGGTGATGTTCCGGGGCAGCAGGGCCGCCTTGCCCGCGGGGCCGAGCGGCAGCCCGATGTCGCTGGAACCGACCACCTCACCGGCGAGCACCCCGACGGCCTGCCCGATCTGCGTGCCGAACATCGCGCCGCCCATGGACCGCATCATCCCGAGCAGCGGGCCGGCCATGGCCTGCATCTCCTGAGGGAGCACCTCGCCCATCGCGGTGCCGACCCGCTCCGCGACCGGGTCCACCAGTTCCTTCCACACCGGCAGTGTCGCCTCGACCCACTCGGCGCGGCTCCAGGCCACCGTCGAGTGGGCGCCCGAGGGCAGGGAGGTGACCGCGTCCAGCCAGAGGTCCGCAAGCCGTAGCGACTCCTCGACCTGTGCGTGCTCCCGCGGTCCGACGGCGGCGTCCTTGGACCCGTCCGGGCTGCCCTGGGTCACCGACTGCCGGGCCACATTCCTCGCCAGGTCCCAGTTCACCGGGCCGCCCTCGTAGGACAGCATCTGACCGAGCTGCTGGAAGGCCGCGCCCAGATCCTGCGGCTGCATCCCTCCGGCTCCCAGCGAGCCGAACATCGCGGCCAGCGGATTGTCGGCGGGGTCGGGGCCCCCGCCCCGCTTCTTCCTGGACTCGCCGTCCTCCGGCTCCTCCGGCGGGAGGCCGAATCCGAATGGGTTGTCGCTCACGGAAATCCTCGGCTCTTGTGTCGTCGGACGGGGAATCGGACGGTCCGGCCGGCCGGCCGGTCAGGAAACGCGCACGATCCGGTGGTCTGTCCCCCCAGCCTAGAGGTGTCTCAGGCAGGATGGGGGGCGCGCACGTCGTACCGAAACAACCGTTGGAGACGTCTTGTGAGTTCCCCGGAACCGACCGTTCGCGCAGCGCGAAAAGCCCCCGCGGCCGGGCTGACCGTCGCGGTCACCGGCGCCGCGGGCGGCGTGGGCGCCCTGCTCACCAGGCGTCTGGCGGGCGCCGAGGGAGTCAAGCGGGTGCTCGCCCTGGACGAGCGGCTGGGTGACTTCCACGGGATCCACGCCACCGGCGGGGCCCAGGCCGCCGGAGCCACGCCCGCCGGCGAAGCGACCGCCGGCATCGAGTGGCACACCCTGGATGTCCGGGATCCGCTGATCGCCGAGCGGCTGCGCGGGGACGGCAGTCCGGTGGATGTGGTGGTGCACCTTGCCGTGGACCTCGATCTGGAGGCGGACCCTGCCGCCCGCAGCGCCTACAACGTCCGCGGTACCCAGACCGTGCTCACCGCGGCGGCTGCCGCGGGCGTCCGGCGTGTCGTGCTGTGCACCTCGGCGATGGTCTATGGAGCGCTGCCGGACAACGAGGTGCCGCTCTCCGAGGACGCCGAGCTGCGGGCGACCGCGGAGGCCACCGGGGTCGGTGACCTGCTGGAGATCGAGCGGCTGGCCGAACGGGCCCCGCGGGCCCATCCCGGGCTGAACGTCACGGTGATGCGTCCCGCGGTGCTCGTCGGCGGGACGGACACCGCACTGACCCGCTACTTCGAGTCGCCGCGGCTGCTGGTGGTCGCCGGTTCGCGCCCGCGCTGGCAGTTCTGCCATGTCGAGGATCTGGTCAGTGCCCTGGAATACGCGGCGCTGGAGAAGGTCGAGGGCCAGGTCGCGGTGGCCTGTGACGGCTGGCTGGAGCAGGAGGAGGTGGAGGAGCTGTCCGGGATGCGGCGCATGGAGCTTCCCTCGACGGTGGCCCTGGGCGCCGCCGCCCGGCTGCACCGGCTCGGCCTCACCCCCTCCCCGGCGGGGGACCTGGCGTACACGATGCACCCCTGGGTGGTGAGCGGCAGCCGGCTGCACGAGGCGGGCTGGCGCCCGCGGTGGACGAACGAGGAGGTGCTGGCCCAGCTGCTGGAGGAGGTCGCCGGCCGGCACACCGTGGCGGGCCGCCGGCTGGGGCGCAAGGACGCCGCCACCACGCTCGGTGCCGCGGGGGCGACCGTGGCCCTGGTCGGCACGGCCGCCCTGGTCCGCCGGGCCCGTCGCAGGCGGCGCTGATGGCCGGCCGCCGGGCCGCGCGGGTGATGGGGCAGCATGGCGACATGCAGAACACCGATCCGACCGGTCCGATCCGCCTGCTGGCGATCCGGGACACCCCGCTCTCCGTGGACGAGGTCTTCTCCGCCGTGGGCGACGACGCCGCGGGCGGCACCGCGCTGTTCGCCGGCACGGTCCGGGACCACGACGGCCACGCGGAGGGGGCGTCCGTCACCTCCCTGGCCTATTCCGCACATCCGACGGCGGAGGGCGAACTGCGCCGGGTGGCCGAGCGGGTGGTGGCGGACTTCCCCGTCCTGGCACTGGCCGCCGTGCACCGGGTGGGGGAGCTGGCCATCGGCGACCTCGCCGTGGTGGTGGCGGTGTCCTGTCCGCACCGGGGCGAGGCGTTCGAGGCCTCCCGGAGGCTGATCGACGACCTCAAGCACTCCGTGCCGATCTGGAAGCACCAGACCTTTGCGGACGGCACCCAGGAGTGGGTCGGAGCCTGCTGAGCGGGTCCCCTCGCCCCGTCCGGCGCGGTATTGCTCCGGTTGCCCCGCCGACTGCTCCGGTTGCGCCACCCGCACGTACGGCCCAGCGTTGTTCCCGGGAGCTGCCGGCGTCCCGCGGACCCCGTCCGGGGAACGTCCGGCCGGGTGATGTGCTGACGCGGGAGGTTCGCTCATGGACGTGCTGTTGTGGTGGCTGATACCGGCGGCGGGGGCGCTGGGGGCGGGAGTCTGGAGCGCTCTGGCCGTCCGCCGGGGCACCGGATCGGGCGCTGTGCACGACTCCTCGGGGGTCAGCCGGCACCTCGCCTTCCGGGCAGCCATGGAGCGGACCGGGCGGGACCCCGGACCCGGGGGCGTCTCCGGCGCGGGCCAGGGTGGGTGACCAGGATCCCGGACGGCCCCGGCGGACGCTCGCCGGCGGCGTCACGTACTGTCGGGACATGCCTCGCCGTACCGCGACCCTGGTGACGTCAGCTCTGCTTCTCATAGCCATGTTGTCCGTCGCCGTGCTGGTCAGGGTGGATTACGCGGAGATGTCCCCCGGCCCCACCTTCAACACCCTGGGCTGCGGAAAAGGCGGCCGGGAGGACCTCGAGGCCGCCTGCGAGGCGGACGACGATCCGGTGCTCGCCATCGCGGACGCCGAGACGTACGAGACCAGCGGTCACCTGAACATGACGACCGTCCGGGTCACGGGCGTGGGTTACCGGATGAACATGCTCGAGGCGGTCCGGGGCTGGCTCTCCCCGGACAGCGCGGTGGTGCCGCACGGGACGCTCTATCCGGACGACCGCACGGCCGAGGAGGTCGACGCGGAGAACGCCGAGGAGTTCAGCCGGTCGCAGGAGAGCGCCAAGGTCGCCGCGCTGACCGAGCTGGGTTACGAGATCCCCACCCGCACCATCGTCTCCTCCGTGATCAAGGACAGCCCGTCGGAAGGTGTGCTGCACGCCGGGGACGTGATCCTGGCGGTGGACGGCACGGAGGTCGGGGAACCGGCGGAGGTCGCCGAGCTGGTCACCCGCCACGAGGCCGGCGAGGACGTGGTCTTCACCGTCGTGCGTGCGGAGGAAGCGGAGGAGGGGGAGCCTGCCGGCGAGGAGCCCGAGGTCACCGAGGACGTCACCGTGACCACGGCCGCCGCGCCGGACGACGGCCGCGCGATCGTGGGAATCCAGGCCGGAACGGGTCACGTCCTGCCGTTCGACATCGAGATCGAGCTCGCCGACATCGGCGGGCCCAGCGCCGGGCTGATGTTCGCCCTCGGGCTGATCGACAAGCTCACCCCGGACGACCTCACCGGCGGGTCCTTCGTGGCCGGCACCGGCACCATCGACCTCGAGGGCAACGTCGGGCCCATCGGCGGGGTGAGCATGAAGACCCTCGCGGCCCGCGAGCGGGGCGCCGACTTCTTCCTGACCCCGGAGGAGAACTGCGCGGCCGCGGCCGCGGACTCCCCGGACGGGCTGACCCTGGTGAAAGTCACCACGATGGACGACGCTCTGGACGCGCTGGCCTCGATCCGGGACGGGGACACCGGGAGCGTGGAGACCTGCGCGGCCCGCTGACCGGCCCGCCGGGGGCGCCCGCCGGCGGGCCGCGTCCGGCTCAGCCCTCGAAGGTGGCGGTCAGCGCCTCGGCGAGCCCGGGCACCAGATCCGGGCCGGTGAGCACCTCGGTGTCGGAGTCCTTCTCCCGCAGACGGATGGCCGATTCCCGCTTCCCGTCGCGCAGCACACCCACGGTCATCCGCACTTCCTGCCGGTCGGGGTGGGCAGCGACCCACTGGGCCAGCGCTGCCGCGTTCTCCTCGCCCCGCAGGTCCGCCGGCACGGACTCCTCGGCGGACGGCGGCAGCATCAGCCGCTCCACGGTCAGTGCGCAGCCCGCCACCGCGTCCGGCCAGCCGATGGTGGCCAGGAACTCGTCCAGGGGGGCACCGGCCGGCAGTTCGTCCTGCTCCACCGGGGTCAGTGAGCCCCCGGGCGGTGCGGGGGCGTCGTCGTCCAGCCCGAGCCGGTCGGCCAGTTCCGGTTCCTGGGAGCGGAGGCGGGTGGTGTCGACGAGGGCGAACAGGCGCGCGGGACGGTCCCAGCCGAGCCCGGCGGCGTAGGTGTCGATCTCCAGTACGGCCCGGGTGAGCGGGTTCACGGCCGCCTGGGCAGGTCGGGGACTGTCGAGAGGGATGTTGTTCATGCCTATATCGTGCCGTCCCCGACCCCGGAAACGGGAACCGAGTAAAGCTTCAGTAAGTTAGTCGAGTGGGCCCCTCATGTCCTGGGCCCTCCATCCACTGCGAATCTTTGAGGTGCGCACCTTGGCTTTCCAGATGCCGGACCGGGGCTCGGGCCGCCCCAACGGTCCTAACGGCCCCAGAGGTCCAAGAGGTCCCCAGGGGCCCGGCGGGCCCGGCATGCCGCGAATCAGTATGGGCCGACCCTCGGGCGGCGCCAAGACACTGCTGATCACTGCGGCCATCCTCGCCGGCCTCGCCATCTTGTTCGCGATGTTCGCGGGGTTCTGGACGGATTGGCTCTGGTATCAGTCGGTCGACTACACCAGCGTCTTCACCACGCAACTCCTCACGCGGATCGTCCTCTTCGCTGTCTTCGCCCTGCTGATGGCGCTGGCGGTCGGCTTCAACATCTGGCTCGCGCACCGGCTCCGGCCGCCACTGAGCGCGATGTCCATGGAGCAGCAGAACCTCGACCGTTACCGGATGAGCATCGCGCCCTACAAGAAGTGGGTGCTGCTCGGCGTCTCGCTGCTGATCGGGCTCATCGCGGGCGGATCCGCCTCCGGACAATGGCGCACCTGGCTGGAGTGGGTGAACGGGACCACGTTCGGGATCACCGACCCGCAGTTCGGACGCGATGTGTCGTTCTTCGCCTTCGACCTGCCGTTCTACCGTTTCCTGCTCGGTTTCGGTTTCGCGATCGTCGTGCTCTCGCTGATCGCCGCCGCGCTGGTGCACTACCTGTACGGCGGGCTGCGGATCACCACGCCGGGCAACCGGATCACCCCTGCGGCCACCAGCCACCTCTCCGTGCTGCTCGGCCTCTTCGTGGCGCTGAAGGCGGTGGCCTACTGGTTCGACCGGTACGGTCTCGCGCTGAAGAGCAGCGACTTCCGGGACGCCGAGGGCTGGACCGGGCTGCGGTATGTGGACGCCAACGCCTATCTGCCGGCGAAGACCATCCTGACGATCATCGCGGCCATCTGCGCGGTGCTCTTCTTCGCCACCCTGTGGCGCCGGGTGTGGCAGCTCCCGGTCATCGGCCTCGGCCTGATGGTGCTTTCCGCGGTGCTGATCGGCGGCGTGTACCCCGCCCTGGTGCAGCAGTTCCAGGTCCGCCCGAACGAGGCGGCCATGGAGCGGCCGTACATCCAGAAGCACCTGGACTCCACCAAGGAGGCGTACGGGGTCGCGGACATCGAGATGGAGAGTTTCGGCGGGCAGGAACCGGTGGCGATCACCGACGAGAACCGCGCCGAACTGCGGGACGACGTCAACCAGGCCGCCAGCATCCGTCTGGCCGACCCGAACGTCATCTCTCCGGCCTTCCAGCAGCTGCAGCAGATTCGCGGTTACTACCGTTTCGCCAGCACGCTGGACGTCGACCGGTACCCGACGGAGAACGGCGAGCAGGACACCGTGATCGGTGTCCGTGAGATCGACATCGAGCGACTGCCGGACCGGAACTGGATCAACGACCACTTCCGCTACACCCACGGCTTCGGTGTTGTCGCGGCCCGCGGTGACGACATCGCCGGCAACGGCACCCCGGTCTTCACCGAGGCGGAGCTGCCTCCGCAGGGTGAGCTCGGTGAGTACGAGCCGCGCATCTACTTCGGCGAGTCGACCACGAACTGGTCCATCGTCGGCGGTCCGCAGCCCGAGCTCGACTACATCCGGGGCGAGCAGAGCCCGGACGCCGAGGAGGTGCCGCCGCTGGAGGAGGGTGAGGAGCCCCCCGCCGAGGAGGAGGCCCCGGCGGAGGAGGAGGCACCGGCCGAGGAGGAGGCACCGGAAGAGGAGCCTGCCGACCCGAGCCGTGAGGTCGACTACAGCTACACCGGTCCGGGCGGTATCAGCCTGGGCAACTACTTCAACCGGGCCGCCTACGCCCTCACCATGGGCGAGCCGCAGATCCTCTACTCCGGAGCGATCGGCGAGGGTTCGCAGATCATGTACCGCCGGACCCCGCAGGAGCGGGTCGAGGCGGTCGCGCCGTGGCTGACGATCGACGGTGACCCGTACCCCGCGGTGGTGGACGGCCGCGTCCAGTGGATCGTGGACACGTACACCACCAGCAACGGGTTCCCGTATTCCTCCCGGACGATCCTGGACGAGGCCACCGAGACCGCGCTGACCGACGCGCAGCGGCAGGTGCTCGCCCAGCAGAACCAGATCAACTACATGCGCAACTCCGTGAAGGCGACGGTGGACGCGTACTCCGGCGAAGTGGTGCTCTACGAGTGGGAGGAGGGCGAGCCGGTCCTGGAGACCTGGAAGAAGGCATTCCCCGGCACCGTCACCCCCAGGAGTGAAATCAGCGAGGAGCTGATGGCGCACCTCCGGTACCCGCAGGATCTCTTCAACGTCCAGCGGGACCTGCTGCAGCGGTACCACGTCGACTCGGCCAGCCTGTTCTACACCGGCGGTGAGCGCTGGGAGGTCCCGAACGACCCGACGTCCCCGAACAACCCGGTGCCGGCCTACTACCTGAGCATCAGGATGCCGGGGACCGACGAGCGGTCCTTCTCGCTGACCACGACGTACAACCCGCGGGACCGCGAGACGCTGGCCGCCTACATGGCGGTGGAGGCGGACGCCCGCAGCGAGGACTACGGCACGATGCGGGTCCTCCAGTTGCCGAGCAACACCTCGACACCGGGACCGCAGCAGGTGCAGAGCCAGTGGAACGCGGACCCGGTCATCGCCGAGTCGATCAACATCATCCAGCGGGGCGACTCCGAGGTGCAGTACGGCAACCTGCTGACCCTGCCGCTCGGCGACGACCTGCTGTACGTGGAGCCGGTCTATGTCCGGGGTGCCGGTGCCGAGTATCCGCGCATGCAGAAGGTGCTGGCTTCGTACGGCGAGCAGACTGCCTACGAGGACAGTCTCGATGACGCGCTCGACGTGCTGTTCGGGATCACCGAGTCCGGTGAGGACGTCGAGCCGGCCGAGCCCGCAGAGCCGGGCGAGGAGCCCGAGGAGGCAGGGGAGGCAAGCCTCGCCGACCTCCTGAGCGACGCGTTCGAGGCCCGGGAGGATGCCGAGGCAGCTCTCGCGGAGGGCGACTGGTCCGCGTTCGGTGAGGCCCAGGAGCGGCTCAACGCCGCTCTGGACAGCATCTCCGAGCTGGACGAGGCCGCCCGCCAGGAGGACGCCGAGGACGAGGCCGAGGAGGACGAGCCGGACGACGAGTGACCTGCGCACACCCCGCGGAACGGGTCGTCAGGACCGTGGTAAGGTCTTGTCTGTCGCCCGAGAGGGAGACCCGCCGCGGGGTGGAGCAGCTCGGTAGCTCGCTGGGCTCATAACCCAGAGGTCGCAGGTTCAAATCCTGTCCCCGCTACCAAGGAAGGGCCCGGAGTCATCAGACTCCGGGCCCTTCGGCATGGCGTCCCCTCGCGGCGCGCGCCTCTGCGCCTCCGCACCGCGTGGCGGGCTCGCCGGGCCTCGCCGAGTGTCCCCCTCCCCGTCCGCCGTGCGGAGCCGCATGTGACGGAGCCGCATGTGACAGAGCCGCCCGGGAGGTGTCAAGGGTCCGTTTCCGGGCTACTCGGCAGTCCGGCACGGAGCCGGTCACCGGTCGGCTCCCGAAGTGCACTCCTGGGCATGAGTTCGGCTTTTCCGAGGGGAAGGAGCTGACCTGCGGTGTCAGTGGGTACCGACATACTTCACTCCGTCAGCAGGTCAACTCCCCAACCGGTTCCGCGTTTGGGTGTTGCCATATCGGGAAGTCGACAAACCTACGTAGTGACTTCACTGGCTGCGCTAACCCGGTGTACGCAGGTTTCAGGTGGTGCGACGATGGACCTTATGGGGGACAAGGCGAGGTTCGAGAACAGTGCCGTAGCGGCGCGGGAGGGTGCGAGGCTACTGCGACACGGAGAGCTGGACAGCGCGGAAGCACCGCTGCGCGCTGCCGCGGCGGACGGGGACCGCTCCGCCGCCAACAACTTGGGATTCCTGCTGCACCAGTCGGGGCGCGGCGAGGAAGCGGCCGACTGGTGGCGGATCGCCGCTGTGGCCGGCTCCGCTCCGGCCGCGCACTCGCTGGGCCGCTACCACCGGGAGCGCGGCGACGAGGTCGCCGCCGAGTACTGGCTGCGGCAGGCCGCGGAGTCCGGGCACGACTCGGCCGCCTACGCGCTGGCCGACCTGCTCGACCACCGGGGCGACCCGGGCGCCGCGGAGTGGTTCCGCACCGCGGCGGAGCGCGGCCACCGCGAGGGGGCCTACCGGTACGGCTGCCTGGCCGACGACCCGGTGACCTGGTTCCGGTTCGCTGCCGCGCGCGGCCACCGGCGGGCCGCGCTCCGGCTCGGAGTGCACATGGAGGAGCAGGGCGCGACCAGCGAGGCAGCACGGTGGTACCTGCAGGCGGCGGAGGCGGGAGAGAGCCGGGCGGCCTGCGCCCTCGCCTTCTTGTTGCGCGACGCGGGCGAGGCGGAGAGTGCGGAGGGCTGGTGGCGGCGGGCCGCCCGGGACGGCAACGGCAATGCCGCCAACGCCCTGGGCGCGCTGCACGCCGAGCGCGGGGAGCGGCAGGAGGCCGAACGCTGGTACCGCGTCGCCCTGGAGGCGGGCGACATCAACGGCGCGTACAACCTCGCGCTGCTCTGCGCCGGTCAGGGACGGATGGGCCAGGCCGAGCAGTGGTACCGGCGGGCGGCCTACGCGGGTCACCGGGAGGCCGCCAACGCGCTGGCCGTCCTGCTGCTGCAGCGCGGCGACGCGGACGGCGCCGAGCCCTGGTTCTCCAAGGCGGCCGAGGCGGGCAGCGTGGACGCGGCGTTCAACCTCGGCATCCTGCACGCCGGGCGCGGCGAAACAGCCCTGGCGCGCCGCTGGTACGAGCAGGCCGCGGTGGCCGGGCATGCCGAGGCGGCTCTGCAGATCGCCATCGAACGGATGAGGGACGCGGGGAGCCAGGAAGACCGGCAGGCCGCGGAGGAGCAGCTGCGCCGGGCCGCCGAGGGCGGCAGCCTGGAGGGTGCCTTCCGGCTCGCTGTGCTGCTGGAGCGCCGGTCGGCGAAGGCGGCGGCGGGATCGTCCGGGTCGCTCGGCACCGAGGAGAAGGACGGCGGGACACCGGAGCACGAGCACTGGTACGCCCACGCCGCCGGCCGCGGGCACCGGCGCGCCCAGGTCCGGCTGGGGATGTGCGCTGCTGCCCGGGGCGACGTGGTGGAGGCGGCCCGCTGGTACCGGGTGGCCGCCGAGGCGGGCAGCCGCAACGGTGCCTTCAACCTCGGGCTGCTGCTGGCCCGGGAGGGTAGCGAGCCGGAGGCCGCGCTGTGGTGGACCCGGGCCGCCGAGGCCGGGCACGGGCGGGCGGCACTCCAGCTCGCGCTGCTCGCGTCCCGCCGGGGCGACCTGGAGGAGGGCGGCCACTGGTGCACCCGGGCCATGGACCTGGGACCCGCGGAGGTCGCCGAGCGGGCCGCCAAGCTGCGCAACGCGCTGC
The DNA here is from genome assembly GCF_028200735.1 of Streptomyces sp. ACA25. Classification (GTDB taxonomy): domain Bacteria; phylum Actinomycetota; class Actinomycetes; order Streptomycetales; family Streptomycetaceae; genus Streptomyces. Next base: position 184,334 of record NZ_JAQKPV010000002.1, on the reverse strand, counting down.
GGCAGGAACTCACGGCCTGAGGCCGTCAGCCCGGTCCACGGCGGGGACCGGGCTGACGGCGGCCGTGTTCAGGCGGCGGGGTCCAGGGCGGCGTCGAACGCCCCACGTGCCAGTCGGTGCAGGAGCGCCGCGGTGTCCGCCCGGGCCGGCAGCGCGCCGGGGCGGGCGAAGTGCGGGGTGGAGTTCAGCAGCCCGAACACGGCGTGCACCGTGGCGCGTGCCTGTTGCTCCGGCAGGCGGGGGTGGACCGCCCGGATCACCGTGACCCACAGCTCCACATACTGCCGCTGGAGCTGCCTGACCTGCTTGCGGTCCGCCTCCGGAAGCTGGTCCAGCTCCCGGTCGTGCAGAGTGATGAGCGGACGGTCCTCGAGCGCGAAATCGATGTGGCCCGCGATGAGGGCATCCAGCGTGGCGACCGGCGGAAGGGCCTGCTCCGCGGCTGTCCGGACGCGCTCCAGGCCGCCGTCCCGCAGCCTGCTGCTGATGCCCACCAGGAGCTCGGTCAGCATCGCGTCCTTGCCGGGGAAGTGGCGGTAGAGGGCGGGCCCGCTGACGCCGACGGCGGCGCCTATCTCGTCCACGCCGACCCCGTGGAAGCCGCGCTCCGCGAAGAGCCGGGAAGCCTCCCGGAGAATCTGCTCGCGGCGGTCGGACGGGCGGCGTCCGCGAGCGGCTCGGGTGGTCGTGGGGCCAGTCATGGGGCCATTCTAGACAGGGCGGTTAGTGAGCGTTAACCTCGCTGTCCGGGCGGACACGTTAACGTTGATTAACACCACCGCCGGCAGCACGTCATCGACGCGACCCGTCTCCGACGTCTGCCGTCACTGACGTGATCCGTCACCGACCACGAGGGGCTGGAGGGCCATGCGGCAGGCACCGGTGCTGAGCAGCACCGTCGATCCGGGGTCCGGGGCACACCGGGCCAACGACAGCGCGCACCGCACCCTGGTGGGCCGGCTCCGGGAGAAGCTCGCCGCGGCCCGGCTCGGCGGCGGCGAGCGGGCCCGGGCCCGGCACACCGCCCGCGGCAAGCTGCTGCCCCGCGACCGGGTGGACGCCCTGCTCGACCCCGGCTCCCCCTTCCTGGAACTCGCCCCGCTCGCTGCCGACGGCATGTACGGCGGTCAGGCCCCGGCGGCCGGAGTGATCGCCGGCATCGGCCGGGTCAGCGGCCGGGAGGCCGTGATCGTGGCCAACGACGCCACGGTCAAGGGCGGCACCTACTACCCGATGACGGTGAAGAAGCACCTGCGGGCCCAGGAGGTGGCGCTGGAGAACCGGCTGCCCTGTCTGTACCTGGTGGACTCCGGAGGCGCCTTCCTTCCGATGCAGGACGAGGTGTTCCCCGACCGGGAGCACTTCGGGCGGATCTTCTACAACCAGGCCCGGATGTCCGGCGCGGGCATCCCGCAGATCGCCGCTGTCCTCGGGTCGTGCACCGCGGGCGGCGCCTACGTTCCGGCGATGAGCGACGAGGCCGTGATCGTCCGCAACCAGGGCACGATCTTCCTGGGCGGCCCGCCGCTGGTGAAGGCGGCGACCGGTGAGGTCGTCACCGCCGAGGAGCTCGGCGGAGGCGAGGTGCACGCGAAGGTGTCCGGTGTCACCGACCACCTCGCCGAGGATGACGCGCACGCCCTGCGCACCGTTCGCAACATCGTCTCCACCCTGCCGGGCCGCGGCCCGCTGCCGTGGACGGTGGAGCCCGCGGAGGAGCCGCGGGTGGACCCGGCCGGCCTCTACGGGGTGGTCCCGGTCGACTCCCGCACCCCCTACGACGTCCGGGAGGTCATCGCCCGGCTGGTGGACGGCTCCCGTTTCCAGGAGTTCAAGTCCGAGTACGGCACCACCCTGGTCGCCGGCTTCGCCCGGATCCAGGGGCACCCGGTCGGCATCGTCGCCAACAACGGCATTCTGTTCGCCGAGTCCGCCCAGAAGGGCGCGCACTTCATCGAGCTGTGCGACCAGCGCGGCATCCCGCTGGTCTTCCTGCAGAACATCTCCGGCTTCATGGTCGGCAGGTCGTACGAGGCCGGCGGGATCGCCAAGCACGGCGCCAAGATGGTGACGGCCGTGGCCTGTACCCGGGTGCCGAAACTGACCGTCGTGATAGGCGGCTCCTACGGGGCGGGCAACTACTCCATGTGCGGGCGGGCCTACTCCCCGCGCTTCCTGTGGATGTGGCCCAACGCCAAGATCTCCGTGATGGGCGGCGAGCAGGCGGCCTCCGTGCTGGCCACGGTCAAGCGGGACCAGATCGAGGCCCGCGGCGAGGAGTGGACCGCCGAGGACGAGGACGCCTTCAAGGCCCCGGTGCGCGAACAGTACGAGACCCAGGGCAACGCCTACTACGCCACCGCGCGGCTGTGGGACGACGGCGTGATCGACCCGATGGACACCCGCACGGTGCTCGGGCTCGCCCTCACCGCCTGCGGGAACGCACCGCTCGGCGAGCCCGGCTACGGCATCTTCCGGATGTAAGGGGAACCACGTCACCATGAGGATGTTCGACACCGTACTTGTCGCCAACCGCGGTGAGATCGCCGTCCGCGTCATCCGCACCCTGCGGCAGCTGGGCATCCGCTCCGTCGCCGTGCACAGCGACGCGGACGCCGGGGCCCGCCATGTCCGGGAGGCCGACACCGCCGTCCGGATCGGCCCCGCGGCAGCGGCCGAGAGCTACCTGTCGGCCGACCGGCTGCTCGATGCGGCGGCCCGCACCGGCGTTCAGGCCGTCCACCCCGGCTACGGCTTCCTGGCAGAGAACGCCGCCTTCGCCCGCGCCGTCACCGGTGCCGGTCTGGTCTTCATCGGCCCCACGGCCGAGGCCATCGAGCTCATGGGTGACAAGATCCGGGCCAAGGAAACCGTCAAGGCGGCCGGCGTCCCCGTCGTGCCCGGCTCCTCCGGTTCCGGGCTGGACGACGCGGCGCTGGCCACCGCCGCCCGGGAAGTCGGCCTGCCGGTGCTGCTCAAGCCCTCGGCGGGCGGCGGCGGCAAGGGCATGCGGCTGGTCCGCGACCCGGAGCTGCTGGCCGAGGAGATCGCCGCCGCCCGCCGGGAGGCCCGCAGCTCCTTCGGGGACGGCACTCTGCTGGTGGAGCGCTGGATCGACCGGCCCCGGCACATCGAGATCCAGGTGCTCGCCGACGAACACGGCAACGTCATCCACCTCGGTGAGCGGGAGTGCTCGCTGCAGCGCCGGCACCAGAAGATCATCGAAGAGGCCCCCAGCCCGCTGCTCGACGAGCGGACCCGCGCCGCGATGGGCGAGGCCGCCGTCAACGCCGCGCGTTCCTGCGGCTACCGCGGCGCGGGCACGGTGGAGTTCATCGTTCCGGGCAGCGACCCGGACGCGTACTTCTTCATGGAGATGAACACCCGCCTCCAGGTCGAGCACCCGGTCACCGAGCTGGTCACCGGCCTCGACCTCGTCGCCTGCCAGCTGCGGATCGCCGCGGGCGAGCCGCTCACCCACCGGCAGGAGCACATCCGGCTCACCGGCCACGCGATCGAGGCCCGGATCTGCGCCGAGGACCCGGCCCGCGGCTTCCTGCCGACGGGCGGGACCGTCCTGGCACTGGCCGAACCGCAGGGCGGCGGAGTGCGCACCGACTCCGGGCTGCTGGCCGGCGGTGCCGTGGGCAGTGACTACGACCCCATGCTGGCGAAGGTCATCGCCCATGGCCCGGACCGGGCGAGCGCCCTGCGCACGCTCCGCCGCGCGCTGGGCGACACCGTGATCCTCGGCGTGCAGACCAACACCGGCTTCCTGCGCCGCCTGCTGGACCATCCCGACGTCCGGGCCGGCGAGCTGGACACCGGGCTGGTGGAGCGCGACGCCGACCGGCTGGTGCCCGCCGGGGTGCCGCCCGAGGTCCACCGGGCCGCGGCGCTGCTCCGGCAGCACCGGATGGCCCCGGTCCCGGACGCGCACGGCTGGACCGACCCGTTCTCCGTCCCCTCCGGCTGGCGGGTGGACGGCACCCCCGTTCCCGTCGTCCACCACCTGCGCGTCCCCGGCCAGGATCCGGTCGAGGTGGCCGGTCCGGTGGAGGGGGAGGTGACCGGCGACCGGCTGAGCGTCCCGGTGGACGGGCTGCTCCACCACTTCCGGTACGCGGGGGACTGGCTGGGCCGCGACGGGGACACCTGGCAGGTCCAGGACCACGATCCGGTGGCCCCCGCCGGGGCCCACGGGGCGCTGGGCGCCGACGCACTCACCGCGCCCATGCCCGGCACGGTCACCGTGGTCAAGGCGGCCGTCGGTGACGAGGTGACCGCGGGCCAGGCCCTGCTGATCGTCGAGGCAATGAAGATGGAGCACGTGATCGCCGCCCCGCACGCCGGCACCGTCGCCGAGCTCGAGGTCATCGCGGGCAGCACGGTCGCCATGGACCAGGTCCTCGCCGTCGTCAGCCCGCACGACCCGCTCGAGAGCACCTCCGGAGAACCGGAGCACGCCGCCCGGCAGGAGGAAGCACCATGACCGGAACCCTGGATCTCGGGCTGCCCGCGCAGGTCCGCGCCGACGGGCTCCCGGCCCGGGTGCGGATCCACGAAGTCGGTCCCCGGGACGGCCTGCAGAACGAACAGGCGGTCGTCCCGCTGGAGGTGAAGTCCGGTTTCATCCACCGGCTCGCCGACACCGGGCTCACCACCGTCGAGGCCGGCAGCTTCGTGCACCCCCGGTGGGTGCCGCAGCTCGCCGACGCCGAACAGCTGATGCCCGAACTCGGCGACCTCGCCGGCCGCGTCCGGCTGCCCGTGCTGGTGCCCAACGAGCGTGGCCTCGACCGGGCCCTGGCCCACGGGATGCGCGACATCGCGGTCTTCGCCAGCGCCACCGAGTCCTTCGCCCGGGCCAACCTGAACCGCACGGTCGAGGAATCCCTGGCCATGTTCGCGCCGGTCGTCACCCGCGCGAAGGAAGCCGGGCTGAGTGTCCGGGGCTACGTCTCGATGTGCTTCGGGGACCCCTGGGAGGGCCCGGTGGAGACGGAGCAGGTGGTGCACGTCTGCCGTCGGCTGAGCGACCTCGGCTGTGACGAGATCAGCCTCGGCGACACCATCGGCGTCGCCACCCCCGGCCACGTCACCGCGCTGCTCACCGCCCTCGGCACCGCCGGAATCGCCACCGACCGCCTGGCCGTGCACTTCCACGACACCTACGGCCAGGCACTGTCCAACACACTGACCGCGCTCCAGCACGGCATCACCACGGTCGATGCCTCCGCGGGCGGCCTCGGCGGCTGCCCTTATGCCAGGAGCGCGACGGGCAACCTCGCCACCGAGGATCTGCTCTGGATGCTGCACGGCCTCGGCATCGATACCGGGGTCGACCTGGGCGCTCTGGTCGCCACCAGCGACTGGATGGCCGGGCAGCTGGGACGGCCGAGCCCGTCCCGCACTGTACGCGCGCTCTCCCACAAGGAGTCCTGACCATGCCCCTGGACCACCGGCTCGCCTCCGAGCACGAGGAACTCCGCCGCACTGTCGAGGCGTTCGCCCACGACGTGATCGCCCCGAAGATCGGTGACCATTACGAGCGGCACGAGTTCCCCTACGGGATCGTCCGCGAGATGGGCCGGATGGGTCTCTTCGGACTGCCCTTCCCCGAGGAGTACGGCGGCATGGGTGGTGACTACCTCGCGCTGTGCATCGCCCTGGAGGAACTCGCCCGTGTCGACTCCTCCGTCGCCATCACCCTCGAGGCAGGCGTCTCCCTCGGCGCCATGCCGCTGTACCGCTTCGGTACCGAGGAACAGAAGCGTCAGTGGCTTCCGCGCCTGTGCTCCGGCGACATGCTGGGTGCCTTCGGCCTCACCGAGCCGGAGTGCGGATCGGATGCGGGCGGCACTCGCACCACCGCGGTCCGGGACGGTGACGAGTGGGTGATCAACGGCAGCAAGAGCTTCATCACCAACTCAGGCACCGACATCACCGGTCTGGTCACCGTCACCGCCGTCACCGGCCGCAAGCCGGACGGTGCGCCCCGGATCTCCACGATCATCGTCCCCTCCGGCACCCCCGGCTTCACCGTCGCCGCCCCGTATTCCAAGGTGGGCTGGAACGCCTCCGACACCCGGGAGCTGTCGTTCGCCGACGTCCGGGTCCCGGTGGCCAACCTGCTGGGGGAGGAGGGCCGCGGTTATGCCCAGTTCCTGCGCATCCTCGACGAGGGCCGGATCGCCATCGCCGCGCTCGCCACCGGCCTGGCCCAGGGCTGTGTGGACGAGTCGGTGTCCTACGCCGGTGCCCGGGAGGCGTTCGGCAGGCCGATCGGCGCCAACCAGGCGATCCAGTTCAAGCTGGCCGACATGGAGATGCGCGCCCACACCGCCCGCCTGGCCTGGCGCGACGCCGCGTCCCGGCTGACGGCCGGGGAGCCGTTCAAGAAGGAGGCCGCCATCGCCAAGCTGTATTCCTCGGAGATCGCGGTCACCAACGCCCGGGAAGCCACCCAGATCCACGGCGGCTACGGCTTCATGAACGAATACCCGGTCGCCCGGATGTGGCGCGACTCCAAGATCCTGGAAATCGGCGAGGGTACCAGCGAGGTCCAGCGCATGCTCATTGCCCGCGAACTCGGCGTCCCCTCAGCCTGACTCGAACTGACCCCCCCCGGGGACGGCGGCCGACTGCCGTCCCCGGGGGGCGGAGGCGCGGACCGGGTCCGGAAACCCGTCACGAGGAAGAGAGTTACCATCACGTAACTTACTGACGGGTTATATAACCTGCTGTGACGCTGCTAGCTTGCGCTCACCTGCTACGGAGCAGAATGAGGAGTGAGCCGTGGGTCACCAGATCGCCCGTTCACGTTCCTTCGTCCCGCCCGGGGCCGGGCCTGTTCCGGGCCGGTCCGCTGTTCCCGGCCGAGGGTGGAGGCGGCAGCGCCTGCGACGGCTGTTCACCGCGGTGGCCACGGCAGTCTGCGTGGGGCTGTCGGTCACGCCGGCCTCCGCCGCCGCTCCCCCGGAACCCGGGGAGTCCCGGGGCGTGACCATCCCCGCCTTCTACCATCCGCCTGCCGAGCTGCCCGCCGCCAACGGCGCGGTCATCCGCACCGAACCGCTGCCCCTCGGCCTGAGCCTTCCGGGCCTGGACGGCCGGGTGATGCCGGGTACGGCAACCCGGCTGATGTACAAGTCCACCGACTCCAACGGCCTGCCTGTCGCGGTGACCGGCGCCTACCTCGAACCTTCGGCGGCCTGGCAGGGCGGAGGACCCCGCCCCTTGGTGGCGCTGGCCTCGGGCACCATGGGTCAGGGTGACCAGTGCGCACCGTCGATGACGCTGCAGTATCCGCTGACCCTCACGGGGGAGACCGTCTCGGTCGGCTACGAACTCCTCGCGATGTACCGGCTGCTGTCCACCGGGGCGGCGGTCGTCGTCACGGACTACGTCGGTCTCGGCACCACGGACCGGCTCCACACCTACGTCAACCGCCTCGACCAGGGGCACGCCCTGCTGGACGCGGTCCGCGCGGCACGTTCCGTGCCCGGGGCATCGGTCACCGGCGACTCGCGCATCGGTCTGTACGGCTACAGCCAGGGCGGTGGTGCCGGAGCGGCAGCCGCCGAACTCCAGCCCTCCTACGCACCCGAGATCGAGCTGGCCGGCACCTATGCCGGTGCGCCGCCCGCCGACCTGACCGCGGTCATGAAGGGCATCGACGGCAGCGCCCTGGCCGGCGCGCTGGGCTGGTCCATCAACGGTTTCGCCCAGGCCGACCCCGACCTGCGGGCGGTTGTCGAGGCCCACCTCAACGCCACCGGCAGGGCCGCGCTGGAGGACACCTCGACCATGTGCGTCGGTGAGGCGCTCTTCGGCTACGGCTTCACGAAGAGCTCCCGGTGGACCACCGGTGGCCAGTCCATTGGCGAGATCATCGCGGCCGACCCCCGCGCACAGGCTGCTCTGGACAAGCAGCGTATCGGCACGCTCGAGCCGGCCGGCCCGGTGCGCCTGGCCACCGGTGTTCAGGACGACATCGTTCCCCACCGCCAGTCGCGTCAGCTGGCCGTGGACTGGTGCCGCAAGGGCGGCAATATCACCTACGCCCCCGTCCTGCTGCCGAATCTCGGGGACAAGCTCCTGACCAACCACCTCGTGCCGCTCCTCGCCGACCAGGGTGCGGCGATCTCCTGGCTCACCGACCGCCTCGCGGGCAAGGCGGCCACCTCCAACTGCTGGACGATGCCCTTCCAGCCCTGACCCGACACGTCACGGCGGCCCGCAGCGCCACTGCGCGGGCGGGTCACCGTGACGTGGAGTGCCGGGCAGGTGGGGTGGAGACGCCGGATGTCCGACACGTTGCTGCCCGATATCGGGCAGGATTGTTGCGAAAAGGGTCTTGCACCCGCAGTATCTAGGGGTGTTCGAACGTCGTACGCCCCACGAGGACCTCGTGGACCATCTGGTGCGCAGCACCTCGCTGGGACGCGGGGAGGCTGCTCGGGTGGTACTCGACGTGCTGGCGTACTTCGACGAGACGACCGAGGAATTCGTCCGCAGGAGACACCGCGAGCTGCAGTCCGGAGGGCTGACCAACACCGGCATCTTTCTGCGGATCGCGGAGGAGCTGCCGCACCGGGCGGTGGCCCCGCCGGAGCTGTCCCAGCGGCAGCTGCGCAGGATCGTATACGGCTGAGGCGCCGCAGAGCGCCCCGGTGCGACGGGCGCCGCTCCGCTCTGCGGGCAGCTCCAGGGCACAGCGCCGGCCACCGCACGCGGGCGGTCAGCGGCCGGGCGAGCCTCTCGGGAACCGAAGAGCAGAAGCAAGCACCAGGAGGAACCACCATGTGCGGAATCGTCGGATACATCGGCAGGCGCGACGTCGCCCCTCTCCTCCTGGAAGGGCTGCAGCGGTTGGAGTACCGGGGCTACGACTCGGCGGGGATCGCCATCCACAGCAGTGGCAAGGGCGGCGGCCTGAAAACGGTCAAGAACAAGGGCCGGGTCCGTGAGCTGGAGGAGAAGGTGCCCGCCCGCTTCGCCGGCACCTGCGGCATCGCGCACACCCGCTGGGCCACCCACGGTGCCCCCAATGATGTGAACTCCCACCCGCACCAGGACAGCGAGGGCAAGGTCGCGGTCGTCCACAACGGCATCATCGACAACTTCACCGAGCTGCGCGCCAAACTCGTAGCCGACGGGGTCGAGTTCACCTCCGAAACCGACACCGAGGTGGTCGCCCACCTGGTCGGCCGGTCGCAGGCGGACACTCTGGAGGACAAGGTCCGCGAGGCGCTGCGCCACATCGAGGGCACCTACGGCATCGCCGTACTGCACGCCGACTTCCCCGACCGCATCGTGGCGGCCCGTAACGGTTCGCCCGTGGTGCTGGGCATCGGTGAGAAGGAAATGCTGGTCGCCTCCGACGTGGCCGCCCTGATCAGCCACACCCGTCAGGTCATCACGCTGGACGACGGTGAGATGGCCACCATCAAGGCCGACGACTACCGCACCTACACCACGGACGGCAGCCGCACCTCCGCATCGCCCACCACGGTGGAGTGGGAAGCGGAGAGCTACGACATGGGCGGCCACGACACCTACATGCACAAGGAGATCGCCGAGCAGGCGGAGGCCGTGGACCGGGTCCTGCGGGGCCGGATCGACGACCGGTTCGCCACGGTCCGGCTCGGTGGCCTCAACCTGGACGCCCGGGAGGCACGCACCATGCGCCGGGTGAAGATTCTCGGCTGCGGCTCCGCCTACCACGCCGGCCAGATCGGCGCCCAGATGATCGAGGAGCTGGCCCGTATCCCCGCCGACGCGGAGCCGGCCAGCGAGTTCCGCTACCGCAATGCGGTGGTCGACCCCGACACGCTCTACATCGCGGTCAGCCAGTCGGGGGAGACGTACGACACCCTGGCCGCGGTGCAGGAGCTGAAGCGCAAGGGTGCCAGGGTGCTCGGAGTGGTGAATGTGGTCGGCTCGGCCATCGCCCGGGAGACGGACGGGGGCGTCTACGTGCACGCCGGTCCGGAGGTCTGCGTGGTGTCGACCAAGTGCTTCACCAACACCGCTGTCGCCTTCGCGCTCCTGGCCCTGCACCTCGGCCGCATCCGGGATCTGTCGGTCGCCGACGGCAAGCGGATCATTGCGGGGCTGCGGAAGCTGCCCGACCAGATTTCCCGGATCATGGCCGATGAGGACCGGATCGCGAAGCTCGCCGCCGACTTCGCGGACGCCAAGAGCATGATGTTCGTCGGCCGGGTGCGCGGCTTCCCGGTGGCCAAGGAGGCCTCGCTGAAGCTGAAGGAGGTCTCCTACATCCACGCCGAGGCCTACCCCGCCTCCGAGCTGAAGCACGGCCCGCTCGCCCTCATCGAGCCCGCGGTCCCGACGGTGGCGATCGTCCCGAACGACGATCTGCTGGAGAAGAACCGGGCCACGCTGGAGGAGATCAAGGCGCGCAGCGGCCGGATCCTCGCTGTTGCCCACCAGGAGCAGGCCAAGGCCGACGACACGATCATCGTCCCGCAGAACGAGCCCGAGCTCGACCCGGTCCTGATGGGTATCCCGCTGCAGTTGCTCGCTTACCACACGGCGCTCAGCCTGGGCCGGGACATCGACAAGCCGCGAAACCTCGCGAAGTCCGTGACCGTGGAGTAGGAACGAGCAGGTGGCGGCCCCGTGGAGAATGTGCCACCGGGCACCCTCCACGGGGGCCGCCAACTGGCGCCGGCGTCGCCCATTACGCCGGCGGAAGGCCGCCGCCGGGGTCCGTCACCTCCCGTCAGCGGCCAAGTGGTGATGCACCCGTTATGCCCATCACAAGCGCACAATCCACCTGGTGGGCGGGAAAATTTGATGCTGCGTCCGAGGACGGACCCACGGATCGTCGCTCAGGCGGCGGGGGTCTCCCCGCCTGACGCGTGGTCAGGGGATGACGATCACGGGGCGGCTGGCGCGCCGGGCGAGCCGCCCGGAGACGGACCCGAAGACCCGGCCGAGGAAGCCGTGGGTGGACCCGACCACGATGGCGTCCGCCGCGTACTCGCGGCCGACCTCCTCCAGTTCGTGGCAGATGTCACCGCCGCGTTCCAGCAGCACCCAAGGGACTTCGGCCAGGTGGTCGGCGCAGGCCAGTTCCATCCCCAGAACCTCGGTGCGGTGGTCCGGGACGTCCACCAGCGCGGGCGGTTCGCAGCCGGCCCACACCGTCGTCGGCAGCCGGTTGGCCACGTGCACGATGATCAGCCCTGAACCTGCCCGGAAGGCCATGCCCACGGCGTAGGCCAGGGCCCGCTCACTCGCGGTGGAGCCGTCGAAGCCGACCACCACACCGTGCTGGAACGCGGGATCCTGTGAAGTGCAGGAGTCAGCCGCCGACTCGGCTGGAGTCGTGGAATCAACGACTCGCTTGCGGTCGGACGGCTCGGGAAGCTCGTATCCAGCCATGGGTGTCTCGGCGGGTGTCAGCGAGGAAACCTCGTGCGGACGTGGGGAGCGCGAAGCGGGACGAGCGGAGAGAGACCGCCTCTTCCACAGGTTCCACCTCCAGAATACGTCGTGGGTCATGTCCTGCCCAGAGTGAGTGCCGACAACCTCTGTGGCCCTGCCGGGCAGCATCGCGCAGCGGTCGGGCCGACGCAATGATGCTCCGCGTTTCACGTGACGGAGGACACGCGAGCGCGCGCAGGGAGTAAAAAGGTGCCGGAGTGGCGGACGGTGCAGGGGGTCGCAGAGGGGGCGCAGGGAGTCGTGGGGGGAGCATTTCGCAAGGGGTGTCCTGGCTGCGCGGTGCTGGGGGGCCCGGCCCGGGCAGCCCTTCCCGGAGTCACGGCAAGGGTCGGCCAGGCGTCCTCCCGGAGCCGGTGCGGGGCCGATCCGCCGCGGTCCGGGCGGAGACCGGGGGCAGGGGTGCGGTCCGCTGCGGACGGCCCGTCTGAGCTGCGCATCTGCCCTCCGGCGAAGGCCCGGGAGGGCGGGTGGAAGGGTGTTCCGGTACTTCGGATGCCGGCCGTGGGCCGCTGACAGCTTTTATTTTCAGCCAACTTCGCCTCGCACCATACGGGGTGACGAATCGTTCTGCGATCACCTCTTGTACACCAGTGCGCACGGGGAGAGGCGGCGCTCGGTCAACGCGGGGAACGACCCGGACGGGGAGGCGTACTTCCCCCGACCGCAGTTACGTGGAACGCTTCCTGATCGAATGCTTCGCGCCACGTTGTCATGTCGATATAGCGCCGAGTGGTGAACTTGTCCCGCCGACCTCGTCCGACGCAGTAGATTCGATCTTGGCAATCACGTCGGGGGAAACGTGCAGGACCGAGAGGATGCGACGACCGAGGGAACTGAGGAGCATGAGCCAGGACCCAACGCACGGCCCCGAACCAGCCGTCAAGCTCGCTGCCCGGCGCCGCCGCGAGATCGTCGCGGTGCTGCTGTTCAGCGGCAGCCCCATGTTCGAGAGTTCCATCCCGCTCTCCGTGTTCGGTGTCGACCGACAGGACGCCGGAGTGCCCCGCTACCGGCTGCTGGCCTGTGCGGGGGAGGACGGGCCGCTGCGCACCACCGGCGGCCTCGAGTTGCGGGCGCCCTACGGACTGGGTGCCCTGGCACGCGCCGGCACGGTCATAGTCCCGGCCTGGCGGTCCATCACGGGGCCGCCGCCCAGCGCTGCGTTGAGTGCGCTGCGGCGTGCGCACAACGAGGGCGCCAGGGTGGTGGGGCTGTGCACCGGTGCCTTCGCACTCGGTGCGGCCGGGCTTCTGGACGGCCGCCCGGCCACCACCCACTGGATGTACGCCCCGACTCTCGCTAAGCGGTATCCCTCGGTGCACGTGGATCCCCGCGAGTTGTTCGTCGACGACGGTGACATCCTCACCTCGGCCGGCACGGCCGCCGGTATCGACCTGTGCCTGCACATCGTGCGCACCGATCACGGTGCCGAAGCGGCCAACGCGCTGGCCCGCCGGCTGGTCCTGCCGCCCCGCCGCGGCAACAACGCCGAGTCCGGACACCACCGGCATCTGGACAGGTCTTTACCTGAGGACATCGGGGCCGACCCGCTCGCCGAGGTCGTCGCCTGGGCCCTGGAACACCTGCACGAACAGTTCGATGTCGAGACGCTGGCCGCGCGCGCCTACATGAGCCGCCGCACCTTCGACCGGCGGTTCCGGTCGCTGACCGGCAGTGCGCCGCTGCAGTGGCTGATCACGCAGCGCGTGCTGCAGGCCCAGCGGCTGCTGGAGGTCTCGGACTACTCCGTCGACGAGGTGGCCGGGCGCTGCGGCTTCCGCTCGCCGGTCGCGCTGCGCGGGCACTTCCGGCGGCAGCTGGGCGCCTCCCCGGCTGCCTACCGGGCTGCCTACCGGGCCCGGCAGCAGGCATCCGGGGATGCGGCCGCCCGCGGCGGGAGGCCCGTCCTCGACGGCCAGCCGTCCCGGGTGCCGGGCCAGCGGGGACGCCCCGTCCAGTGAGCAGTACCCGCTACCGGGCAGTGCTCACCGCCGTGCGGCCGAAGCGTAAGGTGATCGCATGAACGATCGCATGGTGTGGATCGACTGCGAGATGACCGGACTCTCGCTGGCCGACGACGCGCTCATCGAGGTGGCCGCCCTGGTCACCGACTCGGAGCTCAATGTGCTCGGCGAGGGCGTGGACGTCGTGATCCGCCCGCCGGACGGTGCGCTGGAGTCCATGCCGGAGGTGGTGCGGGCGATGCACACCGCCTCCGGCCTGCTGGACGAGTTGGAGGCCGGTACCTCGCTGGCCGACGCCGAGAAGCAGGTCCTCGACTACCTCCGCGAGTTCGCCCCGGAGGCCGGCCGGGCCCCGCTGTGCGGCAACTCCGTCGGGACCGACCGGGGTTTCCTCGCCCGGGACATGCCGCAGCTCGTTTCCCACCTGCACTACCGGATCGTCGACGTCTCCTCGGTCAAGGAGCTCGCCCGCCGCTGGTATCCCCGGGCCTACTACAACAGCCCGGAAAAGGGCGGCAGCCACCGGGCGCTGGCGGACATCCAGGAGTCGATCGCGGAGTTGCGCTACTACCGCGAGGCCGTCTTCGTACCCCCGCCCGGTCCGGATTCCGACACCGCCAAACGCCTCGCGGCCCGGCACGTCCATCGGTAGACGAAACCCTGGCGCGAGCACCCGCACGAAGCCTGTACACTCATTACCGGCCGGTGCAGAGAGCGCAGTAACCTTCCGCAGCCGGTCATGGTGGGTGTAGCTCAGCTGGTAGAGCACCTGGTTGTGGTCCAGGTGGCCGCGGGTTCAAGTCCCGTCACTCACCCCACGGCCTCATGGGTCCGACCTGCGAAACGGGTCGGACCCATGAGGCGTTTCCGGGGGCATGGGTGCGGGTCCGGGGAGCGGACCTGCTGTGCGGCGCCACGGCCCGTCCTCGTTAGGATCACAGCCCCTGTCCGCCCCTCGCGCGCAGGGCTGCCATCGATCCTTCTCCGGAGAGGCGTGACGGACTCATGGATGCTGCGGCCATACCGGAGCTGCGGGCGGAGGCGAGCCCGGCCGGTTTCTGGGACACGGTCAGCGGGACCCAGGCGCACCCCGAGCTGTGGCTGGTGCTCGCGACCGCGGGCGTGGCGCTGCTGCTCGTCGGGCCCTGGCAGGTCTGGCGGATCACCCGGAACAGCATCACGATCGCCCATGAGGGCGGGCACGGACTGGTCGCGCTCCTGACCGGACGGACGCTGCAGGGCATCCGGCTGCACTCCGACACCTCCGGCCTCACCGTCTCCCGCGGCAAGCCGACCGGATTCGGCATGATCCTCACCGCTGCCGCCGGATACGTCGCGCCCTCCCTGCTCGGGCTCGGTGGGGCCTTGCTGCTCACCGGTGGCTACGTCACCCTGCTGCTCTGGGGTGCCACGGCGCTGCTGCTCGCCATGCTGGTGATGATCCGCAACCTGTACGGCATCCTCACCGTGGTCCTCACCGGAGCCGCCTTCCTGCTGGTCTCCTTCCTGACGGACCCGGAGGTGCAGGCGGCCTTCGCCTACGTGGTGGTCTGGTTCCTCCTGTTCGGCGGAGTGCGGCCGGTGTTCGAACTCCAGCGCAAGCGGAGGCGCGGTGCGGCGGGTGACTCGGACGCCGACCAGCTGGCCCGGCTCACCCGGATGCCGCCGCTGGTCTGGCTCCTGGTCTTCCACGCCGTCACCCTGGCGTGCCTCTTCGGTGCCGGAAGCCGGCTGCTGAATGTCTGAGCAGCGTGGTGGCACTGGGTGACGCACTAAAGTGAAACCCATGACCGTACACCTGTCGCCCGAGCACCCTTCCGGCACCTCACTGTGGCCCGCGCCGCTCGCTCCCGGCAGTGTCGACGCGACCGTCACCGTGCCCGGCTCCAAGTCGGTCACGAACCGCGCGCTGATCCTGGCGGCGCACGCCGCCGACCCGGGCTGGCTGCGCCGTCCGCTGCGTTCGCGGGACACCCTGCTGATGGTGGAGGGCCTCCGCTCGCTGGGGATCGGCATCGAGGAGACGGTCTCCTCCAGCTCCTCGGTCTCCGGCGTCCCCGAGGGCCGCGGCGAGGCGTGGCGGGTCATCCCGGCGGCTCCGCAGGGCCCGGCCACCGTGCACGTCGGCAACGCGGGCACCGTCATGCGCTTCCTGCCGCCGCTCGCGGCACTCGCCGAGGGCCCGGTCCGTTTCGACGGCGACCCGCGGTCGCACGAGCGCCCGCTGCACGGCGTCATCAACGCGCTGCGCGTGCTCGGCGCCCGGATCGAGGACGAGGGCCGGGGCGCCCTGCCCCTCACCGTGCACGGCACGGGCATGATCGAGGGCGGGCCCGTCGAGATCGATGCCTCCTCGTCCTCGCAGTTCGTCAGCGCATTGCTGCTCTCCGGCCCCCGCTTCAACCAGGGGGTCGAGGTGCGCCACGTCGGCGGGCCGCTGCCGTCGATGCCGCACATCCGGATGACGGTGGACATGCTCCGGGCCGCCGGGGCCCAGGTGACCGCCCCGGAGTCCGGCGGTGAGCCCGATGTCTGGCGGGTGACGCCGGGCGCGCTGCTCGGCCGTGACCTGGTGGTCGAGCCGGATCTGTCCAACGCCCAGCCGTTCCTGGCGGCCGCCCTGGTCACCGGCGGAACGGTCACCATTCCCGACTGGCCCGAGCACACCACGCAGCCCGGTGACGCCCTGCGGGAGCTCTTCACCCGGATGGGCGGCGAGTGCCGTCTCGACGGGCGTGGCCTCACCTTCCGGGGCACCGGGCGGATCCTGGGCCTCGACGCCGACCTGAGCGAGGTCGGTGAGCTCACTCCGGGCATCGCCGCGGTCGCCGCACTCGCGGAGGGGGAGTCGGTGCTCCGCGGCGTGGCGCACCTGCGGCTGCACGAGACGGACCGGCTGGCCGCGCTCACCCGGGAGATCAACGGCCTCGGCGGTGAGGTCACCGAGACCGCGGACGGGCTGCGCATCCGCCCGCGCCCGCTGCACGGCGGCGTGTTCCACACCTACGAGGACCACCGGCTCGCCACCGCGGGCGCCCTGCTGGGCCTGGTCGTCAAGGGTGTCGAGGTGGAGGACATCGCGACCACCGCCAAGACCATGCCGGACTTCCCGGAGCTCTGGCACGGCATGCTCGCCTCCTCCGGGCCGAAGGCCTGAAGGCGCGGCCGGGAGCATGCGCCGTTACGGCAAGAACACCGACGAGGACGACATCCGGTTCCGTCCCGGCACCCATGGGAGCAGGCCGCGGACCCGGATCCGTCCCAAGCACGAGGACGCCGCCGAGGGCTTCGTCCTGACGGTGGATCGTGGCCGCTACACCTGCCTGGTCGGTGACCGGTCGGTGACCGCGATGAAGGCCCGCGAGCTGGGCCGTAAGGGAGTGGTGGTCGGCGACCGGGTCGCGGTGGTCGGTGACCTGACGGGCAAGAAGGACACTCTGGCCCGCATCGTGCGGGTGGAGAAGCGCACCTCGGTGCTGCGCCGGACAGCCGATGACGATGACCCCTACGAGCGGGTCGTCGTCGCCAACGCCGACCAGCTGGCGATCGTCACGGCGCTCGCCGACCCCGAGCCGCGTCCCCGGATGATCGACCGCTGCCTGGTCGGGGCCTACGACGCCGGGCTCGACCCGCTGCTCATCCTGACCAAGTCCGACCTCGCCGCACCGGACGACCTGCTGGACGCCTACCGGCCGCTCGGCATCCGGTACGTGGTGACCAGCGCCGATGAGCTCGCTGCCGGAGGTGCGGAGCGGGTCCGGGAACTGCTGTACGACCGGGTCACGGTGTTCTTCGGCCACAGCGGTGTCGGTAAGACCACGCTGGTCAACGCGCTGGTTCCGGAGCGGCAGCGGGCCACCGGGGTGGTCAACGCGGTCACCGGGCGGGGGCGGCACACCACGACATCCGTCCTCGCGCTGCCGTTGCCCGGCACGCGGGGGTGGGCGATCGACACCCCGGGGGTGCGGTCCTTCGGGCTGCATCACGTGGACCCGTCCCGGGTGATCAATGCCTTTCCCGATCTGCAGCCCGGTACCGCCGAGTGTCCCCGCTCGTGCAGTCACACCGAGCCGGACTGCGCGCTGGACGCCTGGGTGGCCGGGGGCCATGCAGAGCCGGCCAGGCTCGACTCACTGCGCCGGCTGCTGGCCACCCGGGAGCGCCGCGAGGGGGAGTGAGGCACCGGCGGGGCCAGCGGGAGACGGGGCGCCAGGGTACTCCACCCGGCGGATCGTTGTGTCGCCCGGCGCGCGGGTGCGGCCCCGCCGGTGTGCCCCTTCCGAGCCCGGCCGGATACTGTTTCGGGCATGCCCGACTACCACGATGATCTGCGCCTCGCCCACGTGCTGGCCGACGCCGCCGACGCCACGACGATGGAGCGGTTCAAGGCTCTCGACCTCGAAGTGGAGACAAAGCCGGACATGACTCCGGTCACCGAGGCGGACCGGGGTGCCGAGGAGCTGATCCGTTCCGCCCTCCGCCGGGCCCGGCCGCGCGACGCGGTGCTGGGTGAGGAGTACGGCAGCGAGGGGCACGGAACGCGACGCTGGATCATCGACCCGATCGACGGTACCAAGAATTATGTGCGCGGAGTGCCGGTCTGGGCGACCCTGATCGCGCTGATGGAGGAGGACGAGAACGGCGACCGGCCGGTGGTCGGGGTGGTGTCCGCACCGGCGCTGCAACGCCGCTGGTGGGCCGCGCTGGACCGGGGGGCGTTCACCGGTCGCAGCCTGACCTCGGCCTCCCGGATGCATGTCTCACGGGTGAAGGGTCTGGAGCACGCTTCGTTCGCGTACTCCTCGCTGACCGGCTGGGAGGAGCGGGGCAAGCTCGACGGCTTTCTGGAGCTGTCCCGGGACTGCTGGCGCACCCGGGCCTACGGGGACTTCTGGACTTACATGATGGTCGCCGAGGGTTCGGTCGATCTCTGTGCCGAGCCGGAGCTGTCCATGTGGGACATGGCGGCCCCCGCGATCGTGGTGACGGAGGCGGGGGGCCGCTTCACCGGCCTGGACGGGGTGGACGGGGTGCACGGCGGGAACGCCGCGGCCTCCAACGGGCTCCTGCACGGTGATCTGCTGGCCTACCTGGGCGACTGAGCGCGGTCCCCCGGTGGCCGCCAGGGCCCGGTCGCCGGTTCACGCCCCGTGCGCCGGGGCGGCGGGCGGCCCGGGCGACCTCGCGGCACGACAACCGCCCGCATACGCAACGTCGCACCCCTTGTTGGGCGCGTGACCTTATGTGATGCTGAGCATGTCTGCGCTTGTGACTTTGTGAAAGCCTTCACTGGCCCCGAAAGCGGCCGGGGCGGCCTCACCCAGGAGGTGGCTCACTCCATGCTCGTACGCGACGCCATGAGTACCGTTGTCCTCACCATTGGCCCGGATCACACCCTGAGACAGGCGGCCGCGCTGATGTCCGAGCGGAAAGTGGGCGCGGCGGTCGTGCTCGACGGCGACACCTGCGGAATCGGCATCCTCACCGAACGGGACGTGCTGCGCTCGGTGGGAGCGGGAGAGGACCCGGACCGGGAGCGGGCCGGCGCGCACACCACCACCGACGTGGTGTTCGCGGCACCGGCCTGGACCCTGGTCGACGCCGCCACCGCGATGACCCAGGGCGGTTTCCGGCACCTCATCGTGCTGGACGACCGGGAGCCCGTCGGCATCGTCTCGGTACGGGACATCATCAGCTGCTGGGCTCCGGTACTCAGTGTGCGGTGACACGCGGGGACACGCGTGAGCGTGCACCGACGTGCCACACCGGGTACCGGAGCCGGGCAGGTCCGGAGCGGCCGGAGCCTTGGGCGTCCGGCCGCTCCGGAGTGGGACGGCAAGCGGCCTCAGGCGCGGAGGGCCTGGACCGCGGCCTCCAGCCGCTTGCCGTAGTCCTCGTCCGCCTTGCGGAAGTTGGCGATGGCCCGCTCGGCGATGTCGTCGCGCGAGACCTGGGAGATGAAGCCCGCGAGGTTGTCGATCAGCCGCTGCTGCTCGTCCGCGGACATCAGCCGGTAGAGGTTGCCGGCCTGGACGAAGTCGTTGTCCTCCGCGTGCGCGGGGGCCGTGGCCTCGACGGTCGCGCCGGTGGTGTCGACCGGCTCCCACAGCGGGCGGTCCGTCTGGACCGGGCCGCCGAAGCTGTTCGGCTCGTAGTTCTTCGTCCGGCCGTGCCGGCCGTCGTAGAGCGCGCCGTCACGGCCGTGCGAACGGGCCTCGGTGGCGTGCGGGCGGTTGACCGGGAGATGGTCGGCGTTGATGCCCACCCGGTAGCGGTGCGCGTCGCCGTAGGCGAAGAGACGCCCCTGCAGCATCTTGTCGGGGGACGGCCCGATGCCCGGCACGAAGTGGTGCGGGGAGAAGATGGACTGCTCGACCTCGGCGAAGATGTTCTCCGGGTTGCGGTTGAGCTCCATCTTCCCGATCTCCATGAGCGGGTAGTCCGCGTGCGGCCAGACCTTGGTCAGGTCGAACGGGTTGAAGCGGTAGGTGGGCGCCTCGTCCGCCGGCATGACCTGGACGTACACGGTCCAGGAGGGGAAGTCGCCGCGCTCGATGGACTCGCGCAGGTCGCGCTGGTGGCTGTCCGGGTCCTTGCCGGCGAGCACGTCGGCCTCGTCCTGGAGCAGGGACTTGATGCCCTGGTCGGTCTTGAAGTGGTACTTGACCCAGAAGACCTCGCCGGCCTCGTTGCTCCACTGGAAGGTGTGCGAGCCGAAGCCGTGCATGTGCCGGTAGGAGGCGGGGATGCCACGGTCACCGAACAGCCAGGTCACCTGGTGGGTGGACTCCGGCGAGAGGCCCCAGAAGTCCCAGACGTTGTCCGCCTCCTGAGAGCCCGTGTACGGGTCGCGCTTCTGCGTGTGGATGAAGTCGGGGAACTTGATGGCGTCCTTGATGAAGAACACCGGGGTGTTGTTCCCGACGAGGTCGTAGTTGCCTTCCTCGGTGTAGAACTTGACCGCGAAGCCGCGCGGGTCACGCACCGCGTCCGCCGCGCCCAGGTTCCCCGCCACGGTGGAGAAGCGCGTGAAGACCTCGGTCTGCTTGCCGACCTCGGAGAGGAACGCGGCACGGGTGTACCGGGAGACATCGGCGGTCACGGTGAAGGTGCCGTAGGCACCCGCGCCACGGGCGTGCACGATGCGCTCCGGAATCCGCTCCCGGTTGAAGTGCGCCAGCTTCTCCAGCAGGAGCTGGTCCTGGACCAGTACGGGGCCGCCCGCACCGGCGCTCTGGCTGTTCTGGTTGTCCGCGACCGGTGCTCCGGCCTCGGTGGTGAGCGGTCCCGTTACGGTCTGGTCGGTCATCTACCTGTCACGCCCTTCAGGTCTTCGGATGATGAGTGTGCGCGGGCTCTTGGCCTTTGCCGTACCCGATCCTATATTGGACTTTGTCCAAGTCAAGACGTAGCCCGAAGTCGTACCTCTTCGAGTCCTGTAACGGCTCGCGTTAGGGTGGAAGCATGAGTGACTTGCTACAACGACTCCGTGACCGCGGCTGGCGGCTCACCGCGCAGCGGAGGGTCATCGCCGAGGTGCTGGAGGGGGAGCATGTTCACTTCACCGCTGACGAGGTGCACGCCCGGGCGGTCGAGCGACTGCCGGAGATCTCCCGTGCCTCTGTCTACAACACGCTCGGTGAGCTGGTCTCGATCGGCGAGGTGGTCGAGGTCACCACGGACGGCCGGGCCAAGCGGTACGACCCGAACGCGCACCAGCCGCATCAGCATCTGGTGTGTTCGGGGTGCGGGGTGATCCGGGATGTTCACCTGTCCGGTGACCCGATGGGGGCGCTTCCGGAGGGGGAGCGCTTCGGCTTCAGCGTCTCGGAGGTGTCCGTCACCTACTACGGCCGCTGTCCTGCCTGTGCGGGTGCCGGCGTCGGCTGAGCGGTCGCGATTTGCATCGGCCCACGTCGCGGGGCTAGAGTGAAGGCACAACGACGCGGGGTGGAGCAGCTCGGTAGCTCGCTGGGCTCATAACCCAGAGGTCGCAGGTTCAAATCCTGTCCCCGCTACTGAAGACAAGGGCCCGGATCTTCTCGAAGATCCGGGCCCTTGTGCTGTGCCCGGCCACCGAGTAGCCTCCGCTGAGCAAGCGCTTAGACAGTCAGGGAGGTACCCAGTGCGCCGTACGGTGTTCAACGAGGACCATGAGGCGTTTCGGCAGACCATGCGCGATTTCATCGCTGCCGAGGTCGTGCCGGTCTATCCCTCATGGGAGGAGCAGGGACACGCTCCGCGTGACTTCTACAAGAAGCTCGGCGAGCTGGGTGTCTT
Organism: Streptomyces sp. ACA25; assembly: GCF_028200735.1. Lineage (GTDB taxonomy): Bacteria > Actinomycetota > Actinomycetes > Streptomycetales > Streptomycetaceae > Streptomyces. The sequence goes on along the minus strand of NZ_JAQKPV010000002.1, from coordinate 162,612 downwards.
CGGGATCGAGGTGCCGGAGGAGTACGGCGGCGCGGGGGAGAACAGCTTCAAGTTCCAGGCCGTGATCACCGAGGAGTGCGCACGGGCCGGAGTGAGCTTCGGCGGCTCCGGGGTGCACACCGCACTGTGCCTGCCCTACCTGCTCGAATACGCCACCGAGGAGCAGAAGCAGCGCTGGCTTCCGCCCTTCGTCTCCGGCGACATGATGACCGCCATCGCCATGACCGAGCCCGGTACCGGATCCGACCTGGCCGGCATGCAGACCACGGCGAAGCTCTCGGCGGACGGCACCCACTACGTACTCAACGGCGCGAAGACCTTCATCACCGGTGGCGTGCAGGCCGACCGGGTGCTGGTGTGCGCCCGTACCGCACCGGCCGGGCCGGAGGACCGGCGGGCCGGAATCACCCTGCTGGCCGTGGACACCACGAGCGAGGGCTACGCGGTCGGCCGCAAGCTCCAGAAACTCGGGCTGCTCTCCTCCGACACCGCCGAGCTCTCCTTCACCGACGTGAAGGTTCCGGTGGAGGACCGCCTCGGTGAGGAGGGCAAGGCGTTCGGCTACCTCACGCACAACCTGCCGCAGGAGCGGCTCGGCATCGCCTTCGCCGCCTACGCGCAGGCTTCCGCGGCCATCGGCTTCGCCCAGGCCTACGTCAAGGAGCGCACGGTCTTCGGCCGGGAGGTCGCCTCCTTCCAGAACACCAAGTTCGTCCTCGCCGACTGCCGGGCGGACGTGGACGCCATGCAGGCCGTCGTGGACCGGGCGCTCGAGGCACTGGACGCCGGTGAGCTCACCGCGGCGGACGCGGCGTCCACCAAGCTGTTCACCACCGAGCGGGCCGCCCAGGTCATCGACAAGTGTCTGCAACTGCACGGTGGTTACGGTTACATGCGGGAGTACCCGATCTCCCGGCTGTACGCGGACACCCGCGTGACGCGGATCTACGGGGGAACCAGCGAGGTCATGCGGTCCATCATCGCCAAGGCAATGGGACTCTGACCCCGGCCGTCAGGTAGAACTGGTTCTATGAACAAGACCTTGCAGTACCTGCTCGAAGTGCTCGACCTGGAGCGGATCGAGCAGGACATCTTCCGGGGGAAGAGTCACGCCTCCGTGATCCCCCGGGTCTTCGGAGGGCAGGTGGCCGCGCAAGCACTGGTGGCCGCCTGCCGCACCGTCGACGAGGACCGGCTGCCGCACAGCCTGCACTCGTACTTCCTGCGCGGCGGGGATCCCGGGGCCCCGATCGTGTACGACGTGGACCGGATCCGTGACGGCCGGTCCTTCACCACCCGGCGGGTCGTCGCGATCCAGCACGGCCAGCCGATCTTTCACCTCTCGGCCTCCTTCCAGGTCCACGAGGAAGGGCTCGAGCACCAGGAGCCGATGCCGGCCGCCCCGGCCCCGGAGACGCTGCTCACCGCTGACGAGATGCTGCCGAAGTACGCCGGTCACTTCCTGCACGAGAGCGTGGTCGAGCTCATGCTGGAGGCCCGGCGGGCGGTCGACCTGCGGTACGTGGCGGAGCCGCCGTTCGCCACCGCCGGTGCCCCGCGCGATCCGGTCTCCCAGGTGTGGTTCCGCACCAACGGGAAGCTGGAGGGCGTCCACGACAGCCCGATGCTGCACATGTGCCTGGCCACCTACGTGTCCGACATGACACTGCTGGACTCGGTGCTCCTGGCGCACGGGCGCGGCGGCTGGACGGTCGGGGACGTGGTCGGGGCGAGCCTGGACCACGCGATGTGGTTCCACCGCCCGTTCCGCGCCGACGAGTGGCTGCTCTACGACACGGACTCACCCACCTCCCAGAGCGGCCGGGGCCTGGCCCGGGGCCGGATCTTCACCCAGGACGGAAAGCTCGCGGTCTCCGTCATCCAGGAGGGCGTGGTGCGCGTCCCGCGGGCCCTGAGCTGACCGAGTGGGCCCGGTTCCGGCCGGGCGTCCTCCCGGTCGCGCGGAGGTGCTCCGGCGGTACACGGTTCAGGCCAGGCCCGCCGCGTCCAGCAGGTAGGCCGTCATCGGCTCGTAGGAGCGCGGGTTGACCACGTGGTCGTCCAGCGGCACGCAGACGCTCAGGGTGCCTTCCGCCTCGCCGAGGAAGAGTGCCGGGTCGTTGCTGTCGGCGAAACCCACCGCCTCGATACCGGCCTGCGCCGCGCAGCCCGCCCAGCCGTGGTCCGCGATCACCAGGCCGGGCAGCTCCTGACCCTCCCGCGGCAGCGCGCGCAGGATCTCGGCCATCGGCGCGGGGGAGTGGGTGTGCCACAGCGTCGCGCCGCGCTCGTGCACCGCCACCCCGGCCACCTGCGTCACCACGCCGCCGTCGGCCGTCAGGCCGAGCGGCACCCGGACCAGCTCGCAGCCGGCCGCCCGCAGTGCGGCGGCCACCTGGGCGTGCACATCGAGCAGGCCGCCCGGGTGCCCGGTGGCGGTCAGCACCGGCCGCCGGTCCGCCGCCGCCTTGCGGAGCAGGGCGGCCGTCCGGTCGAGCGCCGCGAGGGTGAGCACGGGGTCGATGGTGTCCTGTCCCTGGCGGTGCTCCGGGTCCTCGTCCACCCCGCAGCGCTCCGCCATGACCGCGAGGACGTCCTGCTCGTCCGTCCAGCGGTCCCCCAGCTCCAGGCCGAGCCAGAAGTGCCGGTTGCCGTTCGCCAGCTCACGGTAGTGCGAGAGGTTGTTCTCCCGAGGTGTGGCGACCCGGCCGGCGATCCGGCTGCGGAGCAGGTGCTCGAGAAGCTCGGAGCGGGAGGGCACGGCAGTCAGCGTCGGCATACGGACATTGTGACCCGTATCGAGGAGCGCTCGTACGGAGTGTCCAAACCGTGACGCCCCACCGTGCGAAACGTCCACCCGCGCGCACCCGGGGCCGCCACTACTCTCGAACGCATGCGCAGTACAGAACCGCCCCGAGGCCCTGTCGATTCCTCCCGCATCCCCCGGTACGCAGGTCCGGCGACCTTTGCCCGGCTGCCCCGGCTGGACGAGGTGGGCGGCACCGCGGACGTCGCCGTCGTCGGTGTCCCCTTCGACACCGGGGTCTCCTACCGGCCCGGTGCCCGGTTCGGCGGCAACGCCATCCGCGAGGCGTCCCGGCTGCTCCGCCCGTACAACCCCGCACAGGACGCCTCCCCCTTCGCGCTGGCCCAGGTGGCAGACGCCGGGGACATCGCTGCCAACCCGTTCAGCATCGACGAGGCCGTGGAGACCGTGCAGGCCGCCGCCGACGAGCTCCTGGACTCCGGTTCCCGGCTGATGACCCTCGGTGGCGACCACACCATTGCCCTGCCGCTGCTGCGGTCGGTCGCCCGGAAGCACGGCCCGGTCGCGCTGCTGCACTTCGACGCGCACCTGGACACCTGGGACACCTACTTCGGCGCCGAGTACACCCACGGCACCCCGTTCCGCCGGGCGGTGGAGGAGGGCATCCTCGACACCTCGGCGCTCTCCCACGTCGGCATCCGCGGACCGCTCTACGGCCGTAAGGACCTCGACGACGACGAGAAGATGGGCTTCGGCATCGTGACCTCCGCCGATGTGATGCGCCGCGGGGTGGACGAGGTCGCCCAGCAGCTGCGGGAGCGCATCGGGGACCGGCCGCTGTACATCTCCGTCGACATCGACGTCCTGGACCCGGCGCACGCGCCGGGCACCGGAACGCCGGAGGCGGGCGGGCTGACCTCCCGGGAACTGCTGGAGATTCTCCGCGGTCTGGCCGGCTGCCACCTGGTCTCCGCCGATCTGGTGGAGGTGGCCCCGGCCTACGACCACGCCGAGATCACCTCGGTCGCCGCCTCCCACACCGCCTACGAGCTCACCACCCTCATGGCCCGGCAGATCGCCGGTGTCCGCGCGGACGGCTGACTGTCGCCGCCGGGCGGGGCCGGAGGCTCCGTTCCGGCCCCGCCCGGGCCGGCGAGGGATCGCCGTGCGGCGGCGGCCCGCCACCGCACGGCGATGCCGCCACGGGCTGCGTGCCGTCCCAAGTAAGGGCTCCCGCAATGAATTAGCTATTGCAAGCACCCTGAGCGGGCTTGTCCGCCGCGCACGCCCCGTCGCGGGCGGAAGGCCGGTCCCGGCTGTCGCCGCTGCCCGCTCCCCGGCGCCGGGCCGCCGCGAGTGCCCGGAGCGTTGTGCAGCTGTAACAAAGAAATCCCCCCGTACAGGCTAAGCAAGCGGTCACTCATGGTGGTAGGTTCCAAACCTGCCACCGGTAGGCGCGGCCGTCACCGATCGGCGGCACTGATGCGGAAGGGATCGCGCAGCGATGAGTATTCGTGCCCATGGACGTGCCTGGAAGACCGCCGTTGCGGGTGCCACCGTGCTCTCACTGACCCTGGCCGGGTGCTCCAGCGGCCCGGGAGACAGCGGCTCCACCGTCTCGGTTCTCGCCGCCGACTACGGGGAACGCACCGCCATCCCCATCTCGGAGTACTGGGACGACCTCACCGCCCGGTTCACCGAGGAGAACCCGGGCATCGAGGTCGAGGTCGAGCTGGTCCCGTGGGAGGAGCTCGATGTCACGCTCGCCCAGCGGTACGAGGCAGGCAACCCGCCGGACATAGCCCAGGCCGGCTCCTACGCGGAGTACGTCGCGGAAGACGCCCTCCACCCGGCCGGCGACATGCTGTCCATGCCGGTGATCTCCGACTTCGTTCCCACCCTGGCCTCGGCCGGCGAGGTGGTCTACAAGCAGTACGGCATGCCGTTCATCAGCAGCACCCCGCAGCTCTTCTACAACGACGCGTTGTTCGAGCAGGCCGGCATCGACGGGCCGCCGGACTCCTGGGACGAGCTGCAGACGGCCGCCCAGGCGCTGAGCGACGCCGGGGTCGCCACCCCGTACGCCCTGCAGTTCGGGGCGGACAGCATCCACGAGGAGGCCATGGCCTGGATCCTCGGCGCGGGCGGCAGCTACACCAACATCACGGACGCCTACGTCCTCGACCGGCCGGAGAACATCGAGGCGATCACCTGGCTCAAGGACAATCTGGTCGGCGCGGACCTGGTGGGCCCGGACCCGGCCCTGGGCCGCGGGGCCGCCTACCGCGGCTTCCTGACCGGAGAGGTCGGGATGCTGCTCGCCCACCCCTCGCTGCTCGGCGCCATCGCCGCGGCCGGGACGCCGGCCAAGCACGCGCCCTTCCCGTCCCTGGAGGGCGGCCCGGCCGCCCCGACGGGCCACTCCGACTGGCTGCTCGGCTTCCGTGGCTCGGGGAACGCGAAGCAGATGGGGACATTCCTGGACTTCCTCTACCGCAAGGAGAACGTCGCCAGCGGCACCGGCGACTACGGGTCCATCCCGTCCACCGTCTCCGGCGGTGAGTCGCTGCTGGAAACGGAGGACTACCGCGCGCTGTGGCCCTTCATCGAGCAGATGCCCATCGCCCGCCTCCAGCCGATGAGCCGTCACAGCTGGCTGGAGGTCCGCTCCGAGATCAGGACACAGCTCGCGGCCGCGGTCGCCCCGGACGGCGATCCCGAAGCCGTGCTCCGCGCTCTCCAGGCCAGGGCCGACACCCTGCAGAGCGAGCAGTAGCGGCCCGCCCGGCCGGCGCGCTCACCCGGGAGCGAGCGGCGGCCGGGAAGGGCCGGGAGCTCAGGGCGCGGTCAGCACCCGGGGGCCGTCCTCGGTGACGGCCACGGTGTGGGAGAAGTGCGCGGACCTGCTGCCGTCCTCCGAACGCCTGGTCCAGGCGTTCTCCGTGCTGACATGGGTGCCCTGTCCGCCGGCCAGGAACACCGGCGAGATGACGAAGACCATGCCGGGTGTCAGATCCGGGCCGCTGCCGGGCAGGCCGTTGTTGGGCACGGGTGGTCCGTCGCGCAGCGCGCGGCCGGTCGCGTGCCCGCCGATTCCCTCCGGAATCGCGTACCCGGAGGAACGGCCGGTCTCCGCGATGGCGTGCGAGATGTCACCGAGGCGTCCTCCGGGGGCGGCTGCCGAGATGCCTTCCTCCAGGGCGGTCCGGGTGACCTCCAGCAGCTTCTGATCCTCCAGACCGGGGACGCCGACGATCATGCTGAAGGCGGAGGCCGCCGCCCAGCCGTCGAGTATCGCGCCGCAGTCGACGCTCAGCAGGTCTCCCTCGGCGAGCCGGTAGTCGTCGGGGATGCCGTACACGATGGCGTCGTTGACCGAGGTGCTGAGGGTCGCGGGGTACGGCAGCCCTCTCGCGGTGAGGGAGTTGCCCAGCAGCGCCGACTCGGCCCCCGCTTCGGTGAGGATCTTCCGCGCCACGTCGTCCAGTTCGTGGAGGGGCACCCCCACCTCTGCCTCGCGCCGCACCGCGGCCAGTGCTTCGGCGACGATCCGGCCCGTCTCGTGAAGTGCGTTGAGCGCTTCGTCCGTGTTCCGCTCCGTCATGGCCGTGCCTCTCGCTCGAACAATGTCTCATTCCGGTAAAGGTGTGTGCCTGTGCCTTGCTCGGTGAGGACTGGCGTAAACACCGTCAGCTCTGTGTGCGGTGGTGAGAGGGCGCTCGGACGGCGCTCCGGCAGGGGTGCCCGGCCCGCCGCGGCGGACACCGTGCCGGTACCCGGCAGAAACCGACAGGAGGAGAAATGAAGGTGCGTCAGCGGGCCCGGGACGCGGGAATCGTCATCGGCGGCTTCTCCCCGGGGACACACAACGCCCTCACGGACGTGCCGGAGGTACGGGTCGGGCACACCACCCTCCGTCGTCCGCCGGCGGTGCACAGCGGGGTGACGGCCGTCGTCCCCGGAAACGTGGCTCCCGGCGCCGCGCTGCCCGCGGGAGTGTTCACCGGGAACGGCTTCGGCAAGCTCGTCGGGACGACGCAGCTCGCCGAGCTGGGCGTGATCGAGACCCCGGTCGTCCTCACCTCCACCCTGTCGGCGTTCCGGGCCGCGGACGCCCTGGTGACCTGGACGCTGTCCCGGCCCGGCTGCGAGGAGGTGCAGAGCGTCAACCCCGTCGTCGGCGAGTGCAACGACGGCCTGCTGTCGGACATCCGGAGCCGGCCGGTCCGGGAGGAGCACGTGCTGGCCGCGCTCGACGGCGCCCGTGGCGGGCCGGTGGAGGAGGGCTGCGCCGGCGGAGGGACGGGGCTGGGAGCCCTGGGCTTCAAAGGCGGCATCGGCACCGCCTCCCGGGTCCTCGAGGTGGCCGGCACGCCGGTGACCGCCGGAGCGCTGGTGCAGGCGAACTTCGGCGGCACCCTGCGGCTGCTCGGCACCACGGTCACCCCTGCGTCGCTGGGGGTCCCGCCGGATCCGCAGCCTCGGCAGGCGGAGGCCGGCTCCTGCGTGATCGTCGTCGCCACCGACGCGCCGCTGGACGCCAGACAGCTCACCCGGCTCGCCCGCCGTGCCGTGTTCGGGCTGGCCCGGGTGGGTGCCGCCTACGGACACGGGAGCGGCGACTACGGGCTGGCGTTCTCCGTCCGCCCCGGCCCCCGGCCCGTTCCCGACGCCGCTCTGGACCCGCTGTTCGAGGCCGTCCTCGACACGGTCGAGGAATCGGTGCTCAACGCACTGTTCGCCGCCACCACGACCACCGGCGTGCACGGCCGCACTGTGCACGCGCTGCCCGTCTCCCGGCTTCCGCTGCACCGGCCGGACCACGGCTGACGCAGCCGGACCGGGCGGAATGAAAATCCCGCTCACCGGCGTTGAGTCCCCGGTGGAGTGATCGGGATGACCCTCACGGTGGGAGGCCGGCAAGTGACGGTGAGTGATCCGGTGGATGCCGAACGCCGGCCCGGCTGGGTCCGGCGGCTGAGCGGCTACTGCTGGCGGTACCGGCGCACGGTCCTGCTCGCGCTGGGATCCTCGCTCGCGGGCATGGCCGTGATGGCCCTCATGCCGCTGATCATCAAGGTGATCATCGACGACATCGTCGTCGGCGGGGGCGACGGCCTGGGCCAGTGGATCGTGCTCCTGCTCACCGCGGCCGTCGTCGTCTACGGCCTGACCTTCGTGCGCCGCTTCTACGGCGGACGGCTCGGCCTCGACGTGCAGCACGATCTGCGCACCGGCATGTTCCGCACCCTGACCGGTCTCGACGGACGCCGTCAGGACCAGCTGAGCACCGGTCAGGTCGTCGGCCGCGCCACCAGCGACCTCCAGCTCATCCAGGGCCTGCTCTTCATGTTGCCGATGACCATCGGCAACCTCATGCTGTTCGCCGTCTCACTGGTCGTCATGCTGGCGCTCTCGCCGCTGCTGACCCTGGTCGCGATGGCGGTGGCGCCCGCCCTGTGGTTCATCGCCCGGCGCAGCCGCCTCCGGCTCTTCCCCGCCACCTGGTACGCCCAGGGCCAGGCCGGCGCCGTCGCGGGAGTCGTGGACGGGGCGGTCACCGGCGTGCGGGTCGTCAAGGGCTTCGGCCAGGAGGAACAGGAGACCGGCAAGCTGCGCGCCGCCGGCCGCCGGCTGTTCGCGGCCCGGATGCGCACGGTCCGGCTGAACTCCGTCTACACCCCCGCGCTGCAGGTCGTGCCGTCCCTCGGACAGGTGGCGATGCTCGCCTTCGGCGGCTGGATGGCCACCCGTGGCGAGATCACCCTCGGTACCTTCGTCGCCTTCTCCACCTACCTCGCCATGCTCGTCGGCCCGGTGCGGATGCTCACCGTCATCCTCACCATGGGCCAGCAGGCCCGGGCCGGTGTGGAGCGGGTCCTGGAGCTCATCGACACCGAACCCGGGATCAGGGAGAGCCCCGACGCCCGCGCGCTGCCGGCTGATGCCCCCGCCACCGTCGAGTTCGAGGACGTCACCTTCGGCTACGGGGACCACCCCGTCCTCGACGGGCTGTCACTGCGCATCCACCAGGGTGAGACGCTCGCCGTCATCGGCACCTCCGGCAGTGGCAAGTCCACCGTCTCTCTGCTGCTGCCCCGCTTCTACGACCCCGACAGCGGAACCGTCCGGGTCGGCGGCCACGACGTGCGGGAGCTCACCCACCGCTCGCTGCGGTCCGCGATCGGTCTCGTGCCCGAGGACAGCTTCCTCTTCTCCGACACGCTGCGCGCCAACCTCGCCTACGGCAACCCGGAGGCCACCGAGGACCAGATCCGCGCCGCGGCCCGCGCCGCCCAGGCGGACGGCTTCATCTCCCAGCTGCCCGACGGCTACGACACCGTCATCGGGGAGCAGGGCCTCACCCTGTCCGGTGGCCAGCGCCAGCGCATCTCCCTGGCCCGCGCCGTGCTCGCCGACCCCCGTCTGCTCATCCTCGACGACGCCACCTCCGCCGTCGACGCCCGCGTGGAGCACGAGATCCATGACGCGCTGCGCGGCGTGATGGCCGGCCGCACCACCCTGCTCATCGCCCACCGCCGCTCGACTCTCCAGCTCGCCGACCGGATCGCGATCCTGGACGCCGGCCGGCTGGTGGACACCGGAACCCACGAGGAGCTGACCGAGCGCTGCGAGCTGTACCGCAAGCTGCTCAGCGACCCGGGCGAGCTGGGCGGCGTCGCCCACGACCCGGCCGGCCACGCCCGTCCCGCCACCGACCCCGCCGGCCACGCCTCCGAGGCCGGCGCCGAGGACGCCCGGACAGACAGCGGAGCGGGGGTCACTCCTGAGCTCTGGGTCCGGGACAAGGAGACCGCCCCCGCCCTCGGCACCGCCGGAGTCCCCGCCCCGCAGCCCGCCGCCGGAGCCGGCTTCGGCGCCGCGACGGCCGGGGCGACCGCCACCCCCGAGCTGCTCGCACAGGTCGCCGCCCTGCCGCCCGCCGACGAGACCCCCGACGTGGACGAGGCCCGCGCCCTGGAGGGGGAGCGCAGCTACGGGCTGCGCCGGCTGCTCCAGGGGCTGGGCCTGCCGCTGCTGGGGGCCCTGCTGCTGGTCGTCGCCGACGCCGGGGCGTCCCTGCTGCTGCCCATCCTCATCCGGCACGGCATCGACGAGGGCGTCCAGCAGGCCGCGCTCGGCGCCGTCTGGCTCGCGGCCGGCCTGGCACTGCTCGTTGTCCTCGGCCAGTGGATCACCCAGTACGGTGCCATCCGCGCCGTCGGACGCACCGGCGAACGCGCCCTGTACGCCCTGCGGATCAAGATCTTCTCGCACCTCCAGCGGCTCGGCCTGGCCTACTACGAGCGCGAGCAGGCCGGCCGGGTCATGACCCGCATGACGACCGACGTGGACTCTCTCACCACCTTCCTGCAGACCGGGCTGGTGCAGGCGCTCGTCTCCGTCATGACCTTCTTCGGCATTCTCGGGGTGCTCTTCACCCTCGACTCCGAACTCGCGCTGATCGTGCTGGTCACCCTGCTGCCGCTGATCATCGGCACCTACTTCTTCCGCCGGGCCAGCGTGAAGGCCTACGAGCTCGCCCGGGAACGCGTCAGCGGTGTCAACGCCGACCTGCAGGAGTCCGTCTCCGGGATGCGGATGATCCAGGCCTTCGGCCGCGAGGAGGACAGCTACCGGCGGTTCTGGACCCGCTCCGACGGCTACCGGCAGGCCCGGGTCCGCGGACAGCTCCTCATCTCGGTGTACTTCCCCTTCGTGCAACTGCTCGCCACCCTCGCCACCGCCGGAGTGCTGATCGTCGGTTCCCAGCGGGTCGGCGCGGGGACCCTCACCGCCGGTGCGCTGGTGGCGTACCTCCTGTACATCGAGCTGTTCTTCGCCCCCGTGCAGCAGCTGTCCCAGGTCTTCGACGGCTACCAGCAGGCCGTCGTCGCGCTGCGCCGCATCCAGGAGCTGCTGCGCGAGCCCACCACCACCCCGCTGCCCGAGCGGCCGCAACCGGTGGGGCAGCTCCGTGGCGAGATCGAGTTCGACCAGGTGCACTTCCGCTACACCACGGAGGAGGGGACCTCGGAGGAGGCCCTGTCCGGCATCGACCTGCGCGTTCCCGCCGGGCAGACCGTCGCCTTCGTGGGGGAGACCGGGGCCGGCAAGTCCACCCTGGTCAAGCTCGTGGCCCGGTTCTACGACCCGACGTCGGGCACGGTCCGCGTCGACGGCACCGACCTGCGGGAGCTGGACCTCGCCGGGTACCGGCACCGTCTGGGGGTCGTTCCGCAGGAGCCGTACCTCTTCGAGGGCACGGTCCGCGACGCGATCGCCTACGGCCGCCCGGAAGCCACCGACGCCGAGGTGGAGGCGGCCGCCCGGGCGGTCGGCGCGCACGCCATGATCGCCACCCTCTCCGAGGGTTACCTGCACCAGGTCGCCGAGCGCGGCCGTAATCTCTCCTCGGGCCAGCGGCAGCTGATCGCCCTGGCCCGGGCGGAACTCGTCGAACCCGACATCCTGCTGCTGGACGAGGCCACCGCCGCCCTGGACCTGGCCACCGAGGCGCTGGTCAACCAGGCGACGGACCGCCTCGCCGTGCGGCGCACCACGCTGGTGGTGGCCCACCGGCTGACCACCGCGGCCCGCGCCGACCGGGTGGTGGTGCTGGACCACGGCCGGGTCGTCGAGGACGGCCGGCACGCGGACCTGCTCGCCCGGAACGGCCGGTACGCCGCGCTGTGGCGGACCTACGCGGGCGAGCCCGCCCCCGTCCGCTGACCGGGGCCGGGCCGCCTGTCGGTGTCCGTCACCGCCGGCGGCGGTTCCGCGGGTGGTCGCGGGCGGTCCGTTCGTTGCCCCGGCGGTAGTTGCCCGTCCAGCGGGCCATCACCTGCTGCGGATCGCCCGCGGTGACCTCGGCCCGGAACTCCCCGGCCCGGGAGCCGCGGAGGACGGCAGCCGGCCGGCCGTGGTGGGTGATGCGCACGCTGCCGTCGGCGTGCTCCTCGAACCGGAATCCGTGTGCCGTGCCCATGAGCGGGACGCTACGCCGCGGACCGGCCCGCCGCAGCCGGATATCGCCGCCGCGCGGCCGGGGCCACCGCCGGGCCCGCCGTCCGCCGGTGGTGCCCGAACCGGACGGGTCAGTCCCGGGTCAGGCGCGCGAGATAGCTGTCGACCGTCTGGAGCTGCCCGCCGGGCAGCTCCGCTCGCTGGTCCCACCAGCTGATCGCGCTGATCTCGTCGCTCGGTGCGAACTCCGTCCGCCCGGTGACCCGGGCCGTGAAGAGCCCGCCGTAGCGGATCCGGCGGTTGGGCAGCGCGGTCCGGGCGAACCCCGCGAAGCGCAACGCCTCCGGCGCGACAACCTGCCCGGACTCCTCCAGCAGCTCCCGCACCGCTGCCTCCCGGGGTGTCTCACCCGCGTCGATGCCGCCGCCCGGCAGCTCCCAGCAGTCCCGTCCGCGCACTCGTACCAGCAGCAGCAGATCCCCGTACCAGAGTGCGACCAGCACGTAGGTCAGCTCGAAGTCGGTGAACCGGGTCTCTTCCGGCACCCGTTCGAAGGCCAGCAGTTTCATCCCCAGCGGACCGGTGGCCAGCGGCACGGCAGAAGATCCCGTCATGGCGCCGACCCTACGGTGTCACCCCGGTCTCCGGACAGCCCCGTCCACCGGGCCGGAGCCGATCCGGCAAGGCCGCCCACCAGGGCGGAAGTGCGGCCATGTCCGCCCGCGGCGTCGGGTGCCTGTGATCGACTGGTGCGGTGGAGATTATCTGGACAAGTGCCGTAGCGGTGGCGGGGACCTTGCTGGGGTCCGTGGTCACGCACACCTTCCAGCGCCTCGCGGCCAAACGCACCGAGCTGTTCACGCGCTCCGAGGCGCTGCGGCAGGAACGCATCACCGCGTACAGCACGTTCGCCGGAGCAGTGGAGGACTACCGTCACGGCCAGGCCAAGCGCTGGTACAGCGGGCAGGAGGACCCGGACGGGAAGGCCTACCGGGCGGCACGGGACGAGGCACACCTCCTCCGGACCAGGGCGCGGCAAGCGCTCTACCGGGTCAGGCTGCTCACCGAGGACGGAGAAGTGACACGCACGGCCGAGCAGGCGTATCGGTGCACCCGGGAGGTGTCGATTGCCGAGGACGGGGCGGACCGGGACGTACGGGACGCCCGGGCGAAACAAGCCATCGAAGAGTTCGTCTCCGCTGCCTCCGCACTGGTTCGCTGAGCCGGCACGGGCAGCGGTCCTGCGGGGTCAGGGGCGGGGCGGGGCGGTGGAGGCGCGGATCATCAGGTCGGCGGGGACGGTGGCCGGACCGCCCTCCGGCGGGGTCTCCAGTCCCATGGCCAGACGTCCGGCGCGGACCCCCGCCTCGTGGAGCGGGATCCGGACGGTGGTGAGGGCCGGGGCCGCGTCGGCGGCGAACGGCAGGTCGTCGAAGCCGGTGACGGAAATGTCCTCAGGGATGCGCAGCCCTTGCTCGCGCAGGGCGGCGGTGGCGCCGAGGGCCACGGTGTCGTTGGCGGCGAGGACGGCGGTCAGTCCGGGTTCCCGGCGCAGCAGCTCCTGTGCCCCCTCGTAGCCGGAAGAGCGGGTGAACGCGCCGTGGACGGTGAGTCGTTCGCGGTCCGCCCCGAGCCCGGCGGCGGCCAGGGCGGCACGGTGGCCCTCCAGGCGGTGCCGGGTGGTGGTGCGGGCGGCCGGGCCGGCGAGGTAGCCGACGGTGCGGTGGCCGAGGGAGAGCAGGTGCTCGGTGAGGCGGCGGGCCCCGCCGCGGTTGTCGAAGGTCAGGGTGCACCGCCCGATGGTGCCGGGCTCGCCGCCCTCATCTGCTGTGCCGCCCGTTCCGTCCGTGCCGGCGGAGGGGTCCGGGAGGGTGTCCGGAAGGGCCAGCGGGGGGCGGCCGCACAGGATGACGCGGGCGCCCGCCGCCTCCAGCCGACGGAGCCGGGCGGCCAGTGCGCGGGTGTGCGCGGGGTCCTCCACGGCGCCGCCCGTGAGCACCACGGCGGCGGCCCGCTGGCGCTGGAGGAGGGTGAGGTAGGTGAGCTCACGCTCGGGTGAGCCTCCGGTGTTGCAGATCACGGCCAGCTTCTGCACCCGGCCGGAGCCCAGTGGGCTGATCTGGGACTGAACGGCGCTCGCCAGCACCCCGAAGAAGGGGTCCGCGATGTCGTTGACCAGGATGCCGATCAGGTCGGAGGTGGCGGCGGCCAGCGAGCTGGCCGGGCCGTTCACCACGTACTCCAGCTCCTCCACGGCGCGCAGGACGCGGGTGCGGGTGTCGCCGGCGACCGGGTAGTTGCCGTTGAGTACCCGGGAGACCGTCGCAGCCGAGACCCCGGCCCGGGCCGCCACGTCGGCCAGCGTCACTGTCATGACTTCGTTCCTCCCCGGTGCCGCCCGCGCACGTCTTGTCGAGGGCGCTGGGGGCAGGTTAACTTCTCTCCTGATAGAAAGCGCTTACTACCCGAACAACACAAAGGAGTCCGGCCATGGCCCACTCGGCCGCGGAGCGCAGAATCGTCCGGATCGCCATGAACGGCGTCACCGGGCGGATGGGATACCGCCAGCACCTGGTCCGTTCGATCCTCGCCATCCGGGAGCAGGGCGGCGTCGACCTGGGCGACGGCACGGTCATCTGGCCCGAGCCGGTGCTCGTCGGCCGCCGGGAGCACGCACTGCGCGCGCTCGCCGAACGGCACGGGCTCGAACCCGACGCGGTCTCCACCGACCTGGACGCCGTGCTCGCCGACGACGGAGTCGACCTCTACTTCGACGCCCAGGTGACGCTCGCCCGTGAGGCCGCCATCCGGAAGGCGATCGCCGCCGGAAAGCACATCTACACCGAGAAGCCCACCGCGACCGGGCTCGACGGCGCCCTGGAGCTGGCCCGGCTGGCCCAGGACGCCGGAATCAAGCACGGCGTCGTGCAGGACAAGCTGTTCCTTCCGGGCCTGCTGAAGCTCAAGCGGCTCATCGACGGCGGCTTCTTCGGCGAGATCCTGTCAGTGCGCGGCGAGTTCGGCTACTGGGTGTTCGAGGGCGACTGGCAGGACGCCCAGCGTCCCTCGTGGAACTACCGGTCCGAGGACGGCGGCGGCATCGTCGTCGACATGTTCCCGCACTGGGACTACGTCCTGGACGAGCTGTTCGGCCGGGTCGAGTCCGTGCAGGCACTGACCACCACCCACATCCGGCAGCGCTGGGACGAGAGCGGCAACGCCTACCCGGCCACCGCCGACGACGCGGCCTACGGCATCTTCGAGCTGGCCGGCGGCGTCATCGCGCAGATCAACTCCTCCTGGTCGGTGCGGGTCAACCGGGATGAGCTGGTGGAGTTCCAGGTGGACGGCACGGAGGGCTCCGCCGTTGCCGGGCTGCGCAACTGCCGGGTGCAGCACCGCTCCACCACCCCGAAGCCGGTGTGGAACCCGGACCTCCCGGCCACCGAGGTCTTCCGCGACCAGTGGCAGGACGTGCCGGACAACACGGTGTTCGACAACGGCTTCAAGACTCAGTGGGAGCTGTTCCTGCGCCACGTGGTGCTGGACGAGCCCTACACCTGGGACCTCCTGGCGGGCGCCCGGGGCGTGCAGCTGGCCGAGCTGGGCCTGAAGTCCTCCGCCGAGGGGCGCCGGATGGCCGTCCCGGAGCTGAAGCTGTGAACGTGGCCGGGACCCGAAGAGACGAGAGACGACCATGACCCTTCATCTGCCCGCACCCGACGGGACGTTGCGCCCGTACACCCCCCGTGCCCAGCCCGCTGCCCGCCCGGCCGGCGGTGCTCCCCCGGCGTCCCGGACCGTGTACTCCGCGGCGCACGTCGTCGCGGACCCCTTTGCCGACAGCACCCCGGACGGGCCGGCCGCCGTCGACTGGGACGCCACCCTCGCCTTCCGCCGCCACCTCTGGTCGCACGGTCTCGGAGTGGCCGAAGCCATGGACACCGCGCAGCGCGGCATGGGCCTGGGCTGGCCGCAGGCCGCCGAGCTGATCCGCCGGTCCGCCGCTGAGGCCCGGGCCACCGGCGGTCTGATCGCCTGCGGCGCGGGGACCGATCAGCTCACCGGGCCGGCCGGGCTCGCCGAGGTCCGGGCCGCGTACGAGGAGCAGCTGGAGCTCGTGGAGAGCACCGGCGCCCGTGCCGTCCTGATGGCCTCCCGGGCGCTGGCCGCCTGTGCCTCCGGCCCCGAGGACTACGCCGGCATCTACGGCCGGCTGCTGCGCCAGGCGACGGAGCCGGTCATCCTGCACTGGCTCGGCCCGATGTTCGATCCCGCCCTGACCGGCTACTGGGGCAGCACCGACCTCGATGCCGCCACCGACACCTTCCTGGACCTCATCGCAGCGCACGCCGACAAGGTGGAGGGCGTCAAGGTATCCCTGCTGGACGCCCGGCGGGAGGTGGAGCTGCGCCGCCGGCTGCCGGACGGGGTGCGCTGCTACACCGGTGACGACTTCCACTACCCCGAGTTGATCGCGGGCGACGAACGCGGCTTCAGCCACGCTCTGCTGGGCATCTTCGACCCGCTGGGCCCCCTGGCCGCGGAGGCGGTCCGGGTGCTGGACACCGGTGACACGGAGGGCTTCCGGGAACTGCTCGACCCCACGGTCGGACTCTCCCGCCATCTGTTCCAGCCGCCCACCCGTTACTACAAGACGGGGGTGGTCTTCCTCGCCTGGCTGGCCGGGCACCAGGAGCACTTCGCCATGGTCGGCGGCCTGCAGTCGGCCCGTTCACTCCCGCACTTCGCCCGCGCCTACGAACTGGCGGACGGAATCGGACTGTTCCCCGACCCGGTGCTGGCCGAGGCCCGGATGCGGCAGCTCCTCGCACTGTACGGGGTGGTCAGGTGAACGGGCTGAGCCGTCTCTCGGTCAACCAGATGACGGTGAAACAGCTGTCCCTGCCCGAGCTGGTCGCGGGCTGCACGGAGCTGGGCATCCCGGGCGTGGGGCTGTGGCGCGAACCGGTGCAGGCCTACGGTGTGGACGCCGCGCACCGGCTGGTGCGGGACGCCGGGCTGGCCGTCACCTCGCTGTGCCGCGGCGGCTTCTTCACCACCGCCACGAGCCTGGACGACAACCGCGCCGCCATCGACGAGGCGGCTGCGCTGGGCACCGGCACTCTGGTGCTGGTCTCCGGCGGGCTGCCGCCCGGCAGCCGGGACCTGGCCGCCGCCCGGCAGCTGATCAGCGAGGCGCTGGCCACCCTGGCGCCCTACGCGGCCGAGCGCGGGGTACGGCTCGCCATCGAGCCGCTGCACCCGATGTACGCCGCGGACCGCTGCGTCGTCTCCACGCTCGCCCAGGCCCTTGACCTGGCGGAGCCGTTCCCGGCCGGGCAGGTCGGGGTGGTCGTCGACACCTATCACCTGTGGTGGGACGACACCGTGGCGCAGCAGATCAGCCGCGCGGGGGCGGCCGGCCGCATCCACAGCTTCCAGCTGGCCGACTGGACGACCCCGCTCCCCGAGGGAGTGCTGACCGGCCGGGGCCAGCTCGGCGACGGCTGCATCGATCTGCCCTGGTTCCGTGAGCAGGTGGACGCCACGGGCTTCGACGGCCCCGTCGAGGTGGAGATCTTCAACGAGGCGATGTGGGCGCGCGACGGCCTGGAGGTGCTGAGGGAGACCGCCGAACGATTCCGGAGCACCGGCTGACCGCCGGGGACGGCCGGCCGGCCCGGTGCGGTCAGCCGTCGCCGTCGATCCGGCCGATGCCGCTGACCGTGACCAGCACCCGGTCGACGCGCAGATCCTCCAGGCAGCCCTTGAGCCGCTGCTCGTCGTGGCCGGTCAGGGCCGGCCGGACGGTGCCGGCGTAGTCGCCTTCGCCCAGCGGGACCAGTCCGGCGCCGTGCAGTGGTACGGAGGTGGCGTCCCGGCAGCGTTCCCAGGTCTGCCGGGCGGCCAGGTCGCCGCGGAGCTCCGTCACCTCGTTCCGGTCGACGCTGAACACCACCGAGGTCGCCGCTCCGGCGCCGCGTTCCGGTGGTGCTGTCTGCGTGAGCGCCGCCAGACCGACGACGAGGCCGGTGACCGCCCCGGCGGCCAGCAGGGTGCCGAGGGCGGTCAGCAGCGGCCGGCGCGGGGGTCCGCCGGGGAGACCGGGAACCTCCGGCAGGTTCGCGTGCCGGCCACCGGTGCCTCCGGTCGGCGCGGCCAGCGGCGCGAGCCGGCCGCTCAGGCGCTGCTGTGCGGCGGGCCGGACGGTGTGGCGGGCGAGGCGTTCCACGACCCAGGCCAGCCCGGACATCGCGACACCTGCGGCCATCAGGATGGGCACGAACACGTGGGTGTGGTGGCGGGCCGGGTCGGCCGGGTCCTCGAGCCAGGGGAAGCGCCTGCCGCGGTCGGGGTGCTCCGTGCGGGCTGTGCGGTCGGCCTCCCGGAGCTGGGCCAGGATGTCCTGCTGCCGCCGGTCCCCGGCTTCGATGCGCTTCTCCAGACGGGTCAGCCGGTCCAGCAGGACGAACCCGAGCGTCAGCACCAGGACGATCAGCAGCAGGACGCCGGAGAGGACGGCCCGCTGCCATTGCCAGCGGTACAGGTAGATCACCAGGTAGGCGGCAGCGCCCACCGCGGCGGACCCGGCGCCCAGCTGGACGAGGAGTGTGAGGGGCCTGAGGTTCGTCATGGGCGGGCCCCGGCTCTCCGGACTGCGTCGTTCTTCCCGGCCTGGGCCGGCACCCGGGCTCCGGGGGCCGGCCCGGGTGCGCCGGCCGGGGTGCGCGGGGCCGCTCTCCGCGGCGTTTCCTCCCGGGCCGGGTATGCGGCCGGCACCGGGGTGCCGACGGGTTCCGTGCCGGTGACTTCGCCGGTCACGCCGTCCACGAGGACCGGGGAGCCCGGCGGGAAGCGGAGTACCGCGTCCGGCACCCCGGTGACGGCGGGCAGCCGTAGCTCCCGTGCGAGTACCGCGAGGTGGGACAGCGGACTGCCGGTCTGGGCGACCAGCCCGGCGAGGCGGGGAAGGAGCGGCGCCAGCGCCGGGTCCAGGGTCCGGACGACGAGCACCGCGTCGGCGGGCGCCGGTCCCGTGCCGTCCCAGGCGGTGCCGGTGATCCGGCCGCCGGAGACTCCCTGGCCCGCGCCCTCGCCCTGGCCCCGGTGGTGCTCGGGAACGACATGTCCGCCGTCCGCCAGCCGGAACCGGTCCGGCAGTGGGGCGGCTGCGGTGCGCGGGACCCGGCCGCGGAAACCGTCCGGCAGCTCTCCGTCCAGCACGGCGCGCTCCAGTTCGGCCCAGTGCAGGAGCGCCCCCCGGCAGGGGACGGGCTCCGGCAGCCGGGCTGCCGCCTCGTGCACGAGCCTGGTCTGGAACTCGTGCACCCAGCGGATCCGCAGCCGCAGGCCCTCCCGTACCGGCAGCGTGGCGACCTCCGGTGCGCGGCCGGCCTGCCCGCTCCCGGTGGCGCGCCGGGGCCGGGCCGGCGATCCGGCCGGTGCGGGCAGCACGGGCAGCACGGGCGGTTCGGTGAGGCTGGGCGGGACGAGAGTGAGCACCTCGGGGCGGTCGGCGATGAGCCGGGTGCCGGACACCCCGCGTTCCCGGCCGTCCTCGAGAGCGGCCAGCGCGCAGGCCGCGGCGGTGCCCTCCGCCGCCGGGAGCAGCCCGCCGGCCAGCGCCTCCTGGGCGTGCAGCGCCACCAGAACGGCACGGCTCCACCGCAGGGCGCCGAGCAGGTCGTCCGGAGTGAGGGCGGGGGGCGGCGCCGTCCCGGTGAGCTCCCGGTCGACGTCCGCGAGCAGCGCGGCGGCCAGCTGCGGAAGGGTGACGCGCAGCCGTCCGACGCGCCAGGAGGCGGCCAGCTTGCGGAATCCGGGCAGCGGGTTGAGGCGGCTGCGGAACCGGCGGCGTTCCCCGGTGACGCCGAGCAGTCCCAGGTCCGCCACGGCCCGGCCCTCCACGGTGGTGACGGCCGGCACTGTGCGCAGGGTGCGCCGGGCGGCGGTGCCGCCGAGGTGCAGCGCGGTGGCCAGACCGTGGGCCATCGGCACCACCCACAGGTCCTCCTCGAGCGGCTGGAGCACGCCCGGCAGGGTTTCGGCGATGGGTCCCGCACCGAGCAGCCGGGCCCGGCGGGCGGGCCGGGGGGCCATCGCGGTGATCGGCCGGCTCTGGAACAGCCACAGCCGGCCGTCCCATGCGTCGAAGCCGAATTCGATGTCCTGCGGGCTGCCGAAGACCCGTTCGGCCCGCCGGGCGAGGGCGGCGAGGCGGAGCAGCTCGCTCCGGCCGAGCGGGACGGACGGCTCGGAGGGTTCGGCGCGCAACAGCCGGCCGAGCCGGGTGAGGTGGAGGCTGGTGCCCGGGAGCTCCCCGCTGACCAGGCTGTCCGGGCCGCCGCGCACCGCGCTGACGAGGATCCGGTCGGTGCGTCCGGTGACGGGGTCGGCGCTGAACAGCACCCCTCCGACGCGGGAGCGCAGCATCGGCTGGACGAGCACCGGCATCGGTGCGCCGTCCGGTCCGGCGGAGGCGCGGACGGTGGCCAGCGCGGCGAGGAAGGCGTCCCAGCCGCGGACGTCCAGTACGGAGGCGAACTGGCCGGCCATGGAGGACTCCGCGGTGTCCTCATGGGCGGAGGAGGAGCGCACCACCAGGGGCAGGGTGCTGTCCGCGCTGAGCTCCTGCCAGGCGGACCGGACGGCCGGGGACGGAGGGGCGCACCCGGGTGCCCCGGGTGCGAGGACGACGAAGCCCGGCAGAACCCTGAGCCCGGCCGCCGCCGCGCGGGCCAGGTGCGTGGCCTTGCCACCGGTCAGCTCGGTGTTCCGGGCTCGTGGATCGTCCAGCCGGAGTATCTCTCCGGGGCCGCCGGTCGTGATCATGTGTGTCCCCTCCCCCTTGCGTCACGTCCTGGAGGGACGCACGGCAGCGTCCCGTGCCTGACAGCTGAACGGGACAAGTCAAGAATCCCGTATCCCGGTGGCGCCTCGGCCGCGGGGGTGCGGGAGAGAGCCGTGGCCGGCGGCCCGGTGGACCGTCCGGTTGCGGGGTCACCGGATCGCGCCGGAAACGGCCTGAACCACACGGTCCGTTGGGCAACCCTTCCGGATGGCCGTGGGTCGTACCGGGGGGAACACGGGGGAGCAGGAGGGGAGCCGGAGGGCCCAGCCCGGAGCTGGGTCCCCCGGCCGCTCCGGGGCGGCTGCCGTCCCGTCACCCGTGGCCGGGCGCCCCCGTTGTCCGCTGCCTCCGTTACCGTCGTGCCATGTCGCAGAGCGCCGTACTCGAGGGCGTCCTCGAGCGCATCACCTACGCCAACGAGGACAACGGCTACACCGTGGCCCGGGTCGACGCGGGCAGGGGCGGTGAACTGCTGACGGTCGTCGGTGCGCTGCTGGGGGCTCAGGTCGGTGAGTCGCTGCGGATGGAGGGCCGCTGGAGTTCCCACCCGCAGTACGGGCGGCAGTTCACCGTGGAGAACTACACCACCGTGCTCCCCGCCACGGTGCAGGGCATCCGCCGCTACCTGGGCTCCGGGCTGATCAAGGGCATCGGGCCGGTGACTGCGGACCGGATCGTCGAGCATTTCGGGACCGGGACGCTGGACGTCATCGAGGCCGACGCCAAGCAGCTCATCGCCGTTCCCGGGCTCGGCCCCAAGCGCACCGCGCTGATCGCCGCGGCGTGGGAGGAGCAGAAGGCCATCAAGGAGGTCATGGTCTTTCTTCAGGGCGTCGAGGTGTCCACCTCCATCGCGGTGCGGATCTACAAGAAGTACGGGGACGCCTCGATCTCCGTGGTGAAGAACCAGCCGTACCGGCTCGCCGCGGAGGTGTGGGGCATCGGGTTCCTCACCGCCGACCGCATCGCGCAGGCCGTCGGCATTCCGCACGACAGCCCGGAGCGGGTGAAGGCGGGCCTGCAGTACGCGTTGTCCCAGTCCGCCGACCAGGGGCACTGCTACCTCCCCGAGGAGCGCCTGATCGCGGATGCGGTGAAGCTGCTGCAGGTGGACACCGGCCTGGTCATCGACTGCCTGGGCGAGCTGGCGGGTGAGGACGAGGGGGTGGTGCGGGAGGCGGTGCCCGACCCCGACGACCCGGAAGGCACCCGTACCGCCGTCTACCTGGTGCCGTTCCACCGGGCGGAGCTGTCCCTGGCGGGGCAGCTCCGCCGGCTGCTGCACGCTGAAGCGGACCGGTTGCCGTCCTTCCGGGACGTCGACTGGGAGCGGGCCCTGAGCTGGCTGGCGGGCCGTACGGGCGCGGACCTCGCGCCCGGACAGCGGGAGGCGGTGCGGCTGGCGCTGACGGAGAAGGTCGCGGTGCTCACCGGCGGGCCGGGCTGCGGGAAGTCCTTCACTGTGCGTTCCGTCGTGGAGCTGGCCCGGGCGAAGGGTGCGACGGTGGTCCTCGCCGCCCCGACGGGGCGGGCGGCCAAGCGGCTCGCCGAGCTGACCGGCGCGGAGGCGTCCACGGTGCACCGGCTGCTGGAGCTGAAGCCGGGCGGGGACGCCGCCTTCGACCGGGACCGGCCGCTGGACGCCGATCTGGTGGTGGTCGACGAAGCCTCGATGCTCGATCTCCTGCTGGCGAACAAGCTGGTCAAGGCGGTGGCGCCGGGGGCCCACCTGCTGCTGGTGGGAGACGTGGACCAACTGCCGTCGGTCGGCGCCGGGGAGGTGCTTCGCGACCTGCTCGCGGAGGGCAGCCCGGTACCGGCTGTCCGGCTCACTCAGATCTTCCGGCAGGCCCAGCAGTCCGGGGTGGTGACCAACGCCCACCGGATCAACGAGGGCCTTCCGCCGCTGACCCAGGGCCTGCCGGACTTCTTTCTCTTCGTGGAGGACGACACGGAGGAGGCGGGACGGCTCACCGTCGACGTCGCGGCCCGCCGGATTCCGGCGAAATTCGGCCTCGATCCGCGGCGCGATGTCCAGGTGCTCACCCCCATGCACCGCGGTCCGGCGGGGGCGGGGGTGCTGAACGGGCTGTTGCAGCAGTCGGTGACGCCGGCGCGTCCCGGCCTTCCCGAGAAGCGTTTCGGCGGCCGTGTCTTCCGGGTCGGTGACAAGGTCACGCAGATCCGGAACAATTATGAGAAGGGCGCGAACGGAGTCTTCAACGGCACGGTCGGAGTCGTGACCGGTCTGGACCCGGACGAACAGCGCCTGACGGTGCTCACCGACGAGGACGAGGAGGTGGCCTACGAGTTCTCGGAGCTGGACGAGCTGGCGCACGCCTACGCCGTCACCATCCACCGCTCGCAGGGCAGCGAGTACCCCTGCGTGGTGATCCCGGTGACGACGAGCGCCTGGATGATGCTCCAGCGGAACCTCCTGTACACGGCTGTCACCCGGGCGAAGCACCTGGTCGTGCTCGTGGGGTCCCGGCGGGCGCTGGGGCAGGCGGTGCGCAGTGTCTCCGCGGGGCGGCGGTGCACCGCCCTGGACGCCCGGCTGGCGGGGCGGCTATGCCCGTGATGTACCGGGTTGGGCGGCACGGCGTGCCAGAATCCAGCCCATTGGCAGACCCCGAGTGCACGCTGCGGCGTCAGATGGGGGACAGTGGAGGCAGTCAGGGCACCTCGAAGCAGAGGCACTACGTCGGTGAGGGATGACGTGAGCGAACACCGCGAAAGTGACAGCGCAGTAGTACTCCGGTACGCGGACGGCGAGTATCGCTATCCGCTGGTCGACAGCACGGTCGGGGACCGTGGCGTCGACATCGGCAAGCTGCGTGCCGAGACCGGTCTGGTGACCCTGGACTCCGGTTACGGCAACACCGCCGCGTACCGGTCTGCGATCACCTACCTCGACGGTGAGCAGGGCATCCTCCGCTACCGCGGATACCCGATCGAGCAGCTGGCCGAGCACGGCACCTTCCTGGAGACGGCCTACCTGCTGATCTACGGCGAGCTGCCCTCGGTGGACGAGCTGTCCGGGTTCCGCCACAAGATCACGCAGCACACCATGCTCCACGAGGACGTCAAACGGTTCTACGACGGTTTCCCGCGGGACGCCCATCCGATGGCGATGCTTTCCTCGGTGGTCAGCGCGCTGTCGACGTTCTACCAGGACAGCCACAACCCGTTCGACGACGAGCAGCGTTACCTCTCGACCATCAGGCTGCTGGCGAAGCTGCCGACGATCGCGGCCTACGCCTACAAGAAGTCGATCGGTCACCCGGTGGTCTACCCGAGCAACGACCTCGGGTACGTGGAGAACTTCCTCCGCATGACCTTCTCCGTACCGGCGGAGGCCTACGAGCTGGACCCGGTCGTGGTCAGCGCGCTCGACAAGCTGCTCATCCTGCACGCCGACCACGAGCAGAACTGCTCGACCTCGACGGTGCGTCTCGTCGGTTCCTCGCAGGCCAACCTCTTCGCCTCCATCTCGGCGGGCATCAACGCTCTGTGGGGGCCCCTGCACGGCGGGGCGAACCAGTCCGTGCTGGAGATGCTGGAGAGCATCCACGCCAGCGGCGGCGACGTCGACTCGTTCATCCGCAAGGTGAAGAACAAGGAGGACGGCGTCCGGCTCATGGGCTTCGGGCACCGGGTCTACAAGAGCTTCGACCCGCGCGCGAAGATCATCAAGAACGCGGCGCACGACGTCCTGTCCGCGCTCGGCAAGTCCGACGCGCTGCTGGACATCGCGCTCAAGCTGGAGGAGCGCGCGCTCAGCGATGACTACTTCGTCTCCCGCAACCTGTACCCCAACGTCGACTTCTACACAGGGCTGATCTACCGCGCCATGGGCTTCCCGAGCAGCATGTTCACCGTGCTGTTCGCGATGGGCAGGTTGCCGGGATGGATCGCCCAGTGGGGCGAGATGATCACGGAGCCGGGCTCCCGTATCGGCCGTCCGCGGCAGATTTACACCGGAGTGGTCCAGCGCGACTACATTCCGGTCGAACAGCGCTAGTAAGCGCTCGTACCGGGTGTGATGTCCCCGTGCAGGGCCCGGTGCACCCGTACGGTGCGGCCGGGCCTTCGCCGTGCCCGACCGGGCCGTCGGGGGTGCCGGGCAGAGCCGGCTGGCCGGCTTGGAGCGGGGGAGGCCGCAGTGGCTGCTGTGGGCGGGTGAGGCATCACCCGAGGTGATGTGATGCAGGTCACATTGTTTTTCTTACAACCATTCGCCGGGTTGTTCGGTCTAATGGTCGTGTCAGCGCGGATTCGGCTGGATCCACGCCGGCAGCTGTCAGGCAGGGGTCCCGTGGGGGGACGCTCTTGGCCGATGGCAAGGAAGTGCCCCGAGCCGGGCCCTGTGGGGGGACCTGGCACGGGGCACTTCTGCTTCTCCGTGGCGTCTGCCCTGTTGCGTGCTGAGGGCCGGAAGGGGGGGAGGGCTCAGGCCTGGCCGACCAGCTCGTAGCCGGCCTCGTCGACGGCGCCCCGGAGCGCTTCCTCGGTCAGCGGGCTCTCCGATGTCACGGTGAGAAGGCCGGTGGCGGCCTCCGCCTTGGCCTCGGTGACGCCGGGCAGTGCCGCCACTTCCGAGGAGACGGCCCCTTCGCAGTGTCCACAGGTCATGCCGCTGATCTTGTACGTGGCGGTGCTGCTCATGACGGTCTCCTTGTTCCTCTCGGGGCTTCCTCCTCCGGAGCCTATACCCCTCGGGGGTATCATTCAAGTGGTCCCGGCTCTTCGGCTCCGCCCGGCGATGCCTCGCCGGGCGGAGCCGAAGAGCCGCAGTGAGCCTGGAGAGCACCCGAGGGGCCCGGGGCCGCCCGAGGGCCGGCCGGACGCCGTACCGGGCTTTCAGGAGGACCCGAGACCCCTTCCGGTGGCCGGTGCGCAGGGCGGGGAGTGCTCACCGGTGTCTGCGCCGCTGGGAGGGCCGCCGGGTCACCCACTGCCGGATGGTCTCGGCGTACCACAGGGGTCTGCCGGCCCGGACGAGGTCCGGGGACGGGAGCAGTCCGTGCTTGCGGTAGGCGCGGACGGTGGCCGGCTGGACCCGGATGTGCGCGGCGATCTCCTTGTAGGACCAGATCCCGGGGTCGGTCATCTCTGCGCTCCTTCCTCTGCCGCGTGGTGGGGGCGCGGCAGCCGTCGGGGGAGCCGCGATGCGGCGGACGGCAGGCCGGGGGCCTGCATGCCGGACAACGACCGTGTCCCGGTCCGGGCAGGGGCTGTTGATCACCTGTGACGGGAGCGGGCCACAACGGTGACAGCGGTGACCGGCCCGGGACGGTGCGGGGGACGGACGCGGAACGGCCCGCCTCCCGGGAGAGGCGGGCCGTCCGGCCGGAACGGTGCGGGCCCGCGCGGCGACGGGCCGGGCAGTCAGGAGTCGCGGGAGGCGGGGACCTCGGCGGGCGCGCTGCCGTCGCTCTCCTGAGCCGCCTCCAAAACGGCGTACTTGCGGTTCCGCGCGCTCAGCAGGACCGCGGCACCGGTGGCGGAGAGGACCGAGCCGATGAGCACGGCGGCCTTCACTTCCTCACCCGTCGCGCTGATGACCCCGCCCACCGAGAAGCCCAGCTCGGTGATCAACAGGGAGACGGTGAAGCCGATACCGGCCAGCATCGCCGCCCCGGCCACGTCCGGCCAGCTCAGATCCGGATTGAGCTTGGCGCGGGTGAACCTGGCGACGAGCCAGGTCGCACCGAAGATCCCGAGCAGCTTTCCGGCGAACAGGCCGAGGATCACACCCAGGGCCTCCGGCTGCTGGTGGAGGGTGGTCACGGTGCCGACCGAGACCCCGACGCCGGCGGCGAACAGGGCGAACACCGGCACCGCCAGACCGGCCGAGTACGGGTGCACGAGGTGCTCGATGGTCTCGGCGGGGGAGTGCTTCTCGCCTTCGTTGGTCGTGGTGCGCAGCAGCATGCCCATCGCCACGCCGGCGATCGTGGCGTGCACGCCGCTGTTGACCATCAGCGCCCAGATGACGACGGCGAGCGGCACGTAGATGTACCAGCCGCGGATGCCCTTGTTGTGCAGGACGTAGAAGACCACCAGGCCGGCCAGTGACCCGCCCAGTGCCAGCAGGCTGAGGTCGGCGGAGTAGAAGACCGCGATGATGGTGATGGCGATCAGGTCGTCGACGATCGCCAGGGTCAGCAGGAACACCCGGAGCGCGGAAGGGAGCCTTCGCCCGACGACGGCGAGCACGCCGAGCGCGAAGGCGATGTCGGTGGCCATCGGAACGGCCCAGCCGTTCAGATCACCGCCCTGCGAGCCGACGATGGTGACGTACACCAGCGCGGGCATCACCATGCCGCCGATGGCGGCGACCACCGGAAGTACGGCGGCGGCCGGGTTGCGCAGCTCGCCGAGGACCATCTCCCGTTTCAGCTCGATGCCGACGATGAAGAAGAACACCGCGAGCAGCCCGTCGGCCGCCCAGTGTCCGATCGACATCCGCAGCCCCAGCGCGTCGGGGCCGATGTAGTGGTCCCGGACGGACTCGTAGCCCTCACTCAGGGGGGAGTTCGCCAGTACGAGCGCCAGCGTGGAGGCCAGCAGCAGCATCAGACCGCCGGAGACCTCCAGGCGAAAGAATTCGGCCAGGGAACGGCGGTCACGCTCGGCGTAGTTGCCGGGCAGGGGGGAATGGGGTGCGGACGGGGGCGTCATGGGGGGAGGGCCTCCGAGGGCGAGTACAGGGACGGGTACGAACGAACTGCCGACCAGACTTCCCGGCGCACCCAACGATCAGTCGCGATGTTGTGCTCATACCGTACCGGTAGCCGGGTGATCACCTGCAAGAGGACAAATGCCCAGCTGTGGTCACCGGCTGTCATTGCCCGACGGGACTCGCCGCATTCCTGCACGCCCGGAACTTTCCCGGTGACAATCATCACACCGGAGGTTCGTAGCGCTCGGTGACCGTCCATGACCGCCGGCCGCGGCGGGAACCGCGGGAGGCCGCCCGGGCGTCCCCCGTTCCGGGCGGTGTCTGCGCCCGCCGCCCGCTCCGGAGCGTCCCCCGGCTGTCCGGGCAGCGGGCCGGTGGCGTATAAATATGGCCAGAATCGCTACAGGGGGATGTGGCATGGGGGATTTCGTTTCGGCAGCGCTGGAGTTTCCGGCCGTCGTGTTCACGTTCCCCCTGCTCGTGGTCCTCGGCTACTGGCTCTTCGTCGCCCTCACCGGACTCTCCGGTGACGGAGTGGACACCGACCCCTCCGATCCGCCCGCCTCCTCCGGCTCCGGCCACGAGGGTGCCGCCGGACACTCCGGCTTTCTCGGTTTCCTCGGCCTCGGCGGCGTCCCCGTCACCCTGGTCTTCTCCCTGGTGGTCCTCACCGCCTGGTTCGTCAGCCTGGTGGGAGTCGTCCTCTTCGACGACCCGCTGATCCGCTGGGCCTGGTTCGTGCTGGCGCTGTTCGTCGCCTGGCACACCACCTGGCTGCTGGCCAGGCCCCTGCGCCGGCTGCTGCACACCGGCGCCCCGCAGCGCAACGCCGACTTCGTCGGCAGCATCTGCCTGGTGCGCACCGGCCGGGTCGACGCGGACTTCGGGCAGGGCGAGGCGACCGCGCCGGACGGCTCCACGGCGCTTCTGCAGATACGCACCGACGAACTGGGCGTGCTCACCTCGGGGAGCAGCGCGCTGATCTACGACTACGACGTCGAGGGCGACTTCTTCCGGGTCACCGCCGCGGGCGTGACCGCCGACCCGTTCGGCTGACGCCGCACCGCGTTGCGGCCCGGACATCCGCCGCTCTGGACGTTTCGAACTGACCTAAGGACGAAGGATGGATTCCACCCTCTGGACGGGTATCGGCATCACCGCCGGCGCTGTCCTGCTCATCATCATTGTCATGATGCTCACCCTCACCAGGCTGTTCCGGAAGGTGGAGCAGGGCAAGGCGCTCATCGTCTCCAAGATGCGCAAGGTCGATGTGACCTTCACCGGCATGGTGGTCCTCCCGGTCCTGCACAAGGCCGAGATCATGGACATCTCGGTCCGTGCGATGGAGATCAGCCGGACCGGGAAGGACGGCCTCATCTGCGCGGACAACATCCGCGCCGACATCCGGATCTCCTTCTTCGTCCGGGTCAACAAGACCGCCGAGGACGTCATCCGGGTCGCTCAGGCGATCGGCACCCAGCGGGCCAGCGACCAGGCGACCCTGCAGGAGCTGTTCAACGCGAAGTTCTCCGAGGCGCTGAAGACCGTCGGCAAGCAGCTCGAGTTCGAAGGCCTCTACACCCAGCGCGAGGAGTTCCGCGACCAGATCATTCACGTCATCGGCCGTGACCTCAACGGCTACCGCCTGGAGGACGTGGCGATCGACTACCTGGAGCAGACCCCGCTGCACCAGCTGGACAAGGACAACATCCTCGACGCCCAGGGCATCCGGAAGATCACCGAGCTGACCGCCCAGCAGAACATCCACACCAACGAGTTCAAGCGCAACGAAGAGAAGGAAATAACCCGGCAGAACGTCGACGCCCGGGAAGCCGTCCTGGAGCTGGAGCGCCGCCAGGCCGACGCCGAGATCAAGCAGCAGCGCGAGATCGACACCGTCCGGGCCCGCGAGGAGGCCGAGACCTCCCGCATCCAGGCCGAGGAGCGGCTGCGCTCGCACGCCGCGCACATCCGGACCGACGAGCAGCTCGCCGTCCAGAGCGAGAACCGTGAGCGGGAGATCGCCGTCGCCAAGCTCAACCGCGAGCGGATCATCGCTGTGGAGAACGAGCGCATCGAGAAGGACCGGATGCTCGAGGTCATCGCGCGCGAGCGGGAGACCGAACTGCAGCGCATCTCCAAGGACAAGGAGCTGGAGGGCGAGCGGCGCGACATCGCCGACGTCATCCGCGAGCGGATAGCCGTGGAGAAGACCGTCGCGCAGCAGGAGGAGGAGATCAAGAAGCTGCGCACCGTCGAGGAGGCCGAGCGCGAGCGCTCGGCACTGATCATCCGCGCCGAGGCCGAGGCACAGGAGCGGCTGGTCAAGGACATCAAGGCGGCGGAGGCCGCCGAGCAGGCCGCCGGACACCGCGCCAAGGAAGAACTCACCATGGCGGAGGCACGGCGCAAGTCGGCCGAGCTCGACGCCCAGGCCGCGATGCGGCTGGCCGAGGGCAAGCAGGCGGACGCCGCCGCCGAGGGACTGGCCCAGGCCCAGGTGCAGGAGCGCAGCGCCGAGGCGATCTCCCGGATCGGCACCGCCGAGGCGGACGTGGAGCGGAAGAAGCGGCTCGCCGAGGCCGAGGGGCTGCGCGAGAAGATGCAGGCCGAGGCCGACGGCCTCAAGGAGAAGGCCGAGGCCATGACCGCGCTCGACGCCGCGGGCCGGGACCACGAGGAGTTCCGGCTGCGGCTGGACGCCGAGAAGGAGGTCCGCATCGCGCGGATCGACGTGCACCGGCAGATCGCCGAGGCACAGGCCACCATCGTCGCCACCGGCCTGGAGAACGCCAAGATCGACATCGTGGGCGGCGAGTCGGTGTTCTTCGACCGCCTCATCAACTCCATCTCCGCCGGCAAGAGCATCGACGGCCTGGTGGACAGCTCCGACAGCGTGCAGGCCCTGGCAGGCCCCTGGCTCGACAAGGAGAACTCCACCTTCACCGGTGATCTCGGCGCCATGGTCGCCGGCCTGGGCGCCGACGGCCTGCGGGACCTCACCCTCGCCGGGCTGCTCGGCAAGCTGATCGCCGGCGGCGGCGAGCAGGCAGACCCGCTGCGGAGCCTGCTGGACACCGTCACGGCCCAAGGGCTGGCCGACACCAAGCTGTCCCAGCTGGCCCTGCCCCGGCAGCTCAACCACTCCCAGTAGCGCCGGTGCCGTCCTCGCCTCCGGCCCGCCGCGGCCGGGGACGGGGACGGCCCGCACCACCCCGCACATCCCCATCCGCCCGTCCGCGGACGACTCCGGCGTCCGCGGACGAGGCGCCGCAGCACGCAGGAGACCCATGAGCACCGAGATGGACGCGGGCACCTACGAGGTGCTCAGGGACCGGATGAAGGCCGCGGCGGGCCGGCTCGCCGAACGTGCCGCGACCCTCAACACCCGGCGCATCGAGACCTTCGGCGGCCGGGAGCTCGAGCTCACCGCCACCGACCGGATCCGCACCGAGCACAACTGCGTGCCCCGGGACATCGTCCAGGTCGGCGGCCTGCTGCTGTTCGGCTACAACGTGCACTTCGGCCTCAAGCAGACCACGGAGATCCACGACGTCTTCGGCCTCTTCCACTACCGGGGCGGTGCCGAGGGCCAGCACTTCACCGAGGCGCCGGTGGACGCCGTCCCCGGACTGCTCGACGACCCCGCGTTCCAGCGGGACTTCGCCAGCCTCTACCGCTACTACAGCCAGGCCCAGCTGCTCCAGCTGCGCCGTGTCGGATCCCTGCTGCTGGCCGTCTTCCGGACCGGCGAACGGATCAGCGACATCCGCGTGCTGCGCTGGCGCGTCGGGCCCGACGGCATCCCCGCCTACGTGGACGCCAAGGGCGAACGGGACCACGTCTTCCCCGCCTCGCACGACTTCGAGTGGACCGCCACCGGCCGGGAGGACCACACCGCCGGGGTGCACCCGCACGTCACCATCGGCGGCGAATTGTTCGTCGACACCGTCGGCGGCTCCCTCACCCTCAAGGTCGAGGACAACACCGAGTCCGGCGAGGGCATCTACCGCGAGCCCGTCGAGGAGCCGCTGCAGTCGCTGGCCGACGCCGACATCTCCTGGGCCCGGGTCGGCCCGCTGATCCTGCTCCGGATCCTGCCGTACAACGAGCGCGACCACCGGCACCTGGTGTTCAACACCCGCACCCGGGAAGTCGTGCGGCTCGACGGCATCGGCCAGGCCTGCCGCAGTCTCCCCGAGGACCAGGGCATCATCTTCCCCGGCGGCTACTACCTGGCCGCCGCACCCGCCGGGTCCGCGGCGAAGACCTTCGACACCGACACCCGCGACCTCGAGTACAAGGCGGCGATCCGCTCGCCCAACGGCGAGGACGTGCTCTACGCCTTCCACGCCCGCGCCGAGGGCCGCACCCTGCTGCTGCCCTACAACCTCATCCGCAAAGAGGTCGCCAACCCGATCGTCAGCCACGGCTTCTCGCTGTTCGAGGACGGGACGATGGCCGTCTTCCGGGAGGACTCACCCGAGCCCACCCGGGTCCACCCGATACAGGTGTGGCGCACCCCCTTCGTCTCCGACGCCCACGCCGCGAGCGAGCCCCAGGGTGACGGCCCGCTGGCCCGCATCGGCAACGCCGAGCTGGTTCGCGGCATCTCCGACGCGCTGACCGTGGCCCGGATGGCCGATGAACTCGAGCCCGGCACCGCCGTGTTCGAGGCAGTGGTGGCCGCCTGCTCGCGCTTCGCCGACCAGTACCACTGGCTGGGCCTGGACGGCCTGGAGTCCCTCGGCGAGCCCGTGGAAACGCTGCGTGCCACCGCCGAACAGGTCATCGACGAGTACCAGCGGGTGCTGGAGCTGCGCCGGCAGGCGGCCGAGGCGGTCGGGAACACCGCCGCCGAGGTCACCACCCTGGTGCGCCGGGCCCGCGGCGAGGCCCCGAAGGGCGCCGCCCAGTGGGTCGCCCTGCTCACCGAACTCCGCCGGGCCCAGGGCCGCGCCCAGTCGCTGCGCGAGATGCGGCACGTCGACCTGGGAGCCCTGGACCGGATCGGCGAGGAACTCGCGGAGACCCTGGCCGGCACCGGCCGCCGGGCCGTGGCCTTCCTCTCCCGCGAGGACGCCTTCGACGACAGCCGGGCCGCCGTGGAGGAACTGACCGAACGCGCCGCCGGCGTGGAGCGGGTCGCCCTCGCGGATCCCCTGGCCGCCGAGATCGGCGAACAGGCCGACAGCCTGCGGATCGTCACCGACGTCATCGGTGGCCTGGACATCGCCGACGCCACCGTCCGTACCGGGCTGCTGGAGCGCATCGGTGAGGTCATGGGCGCCGTCAACCGGGCCCGGGCAGTCCTGGACGGCCGACGCCGCGAGCTGCTGGAGACCGAGGGCCGCGCCGAGTTCTCCGCCGAGTACGCCCTGCTCGGGCAGGCTGTCTCCGGGGCACTCGCCGCCTCCCGCACCCCCGAGGAGTGCGACGAGCAGCTCGGCAGGCTGCTGCTGCAACTGGAGAACCTGGAGTCCCGCTTCGGGACCTTCGACGACTTCCTCACCCAGCTGGCCGAGCAGCGCGAGGAGATCTACGAGACCTTCTCCGCCCGCAAGCAGGCGCAGCTGGACGAACGGGCCCGGCACGCCGAGCGGCTGGCCGACTCCGCCCGCCGTGTGCTCTCCACCGTGTCCCGCCGGGCCGGTGGACTGGGGACCCTCGACGAGGTCAACGCCTACTTCGCCACCGACCCGCTGGTCGCCCGGGTCAGCGCCGCCACCGCCGAACTGCGCGATCTCGGCGAGACCGTACGAGCCGAGGAGCTCGAGGGCCGGCTCAAGGCCGCCCGGCAGGAGGCAGGCCGGGCCCTGCGCGACCGGGCCGACCTGTACGGCGCGGACGGTACCGTGCGGCTGGGCCGCCACCGGTTCGGCGTCAACACCCAGCCGATCGACCTGACCCTGGTGCCCCAGGACGGCGCGCTGGCCTTCGCGGTCACCGGCACCGACTACCGGGCGCCCGTCACCGACCCCGCCTTCGACGAGACCCGCATGTTCTGGGATCACCCGCTGGTCTCCGAGTCCCCGGAGGTCTACCGCGCCGAACACCTGGCAGCGAGCCTGCTGGCGCAGGCCGACGAGGCTGGCCAGAGCGAGCAGCTCCTCGCGGCGGCCCGCGAGGACGACCTGCTGCCGCTGGTACGCCGGGCCGCCGAAGCGGCCTACGACGAGGGCTACGACCGCGGAGTGCACGACCACGACGCCGCCCGCATCCTCGCCGCAGTGCTCCGGCTGCGCAGCGGCGCCGGCCTGCTGGGGTTCACCCCGGACGTGCGGTGCGCCGCCCAGCTGTTCTGGGCCTTCGGCACGGCCGGGCCCGACCGGGAGGCGTGGACCACCCGAGCCCGCTCGCTCGCGCGGGCCAGGACGGCGTTCGGCGGCAGCGCCGCCGTCACCGAGCTGTCCGCCGAGCTGGCGGACGCGGCCGGTACCTTCCTGGAGACCGCGGGACTGCCCCGGCCGTCCGTCCAGGGCGACGTGGGTGCCTACCTCTTCGAGGAACTGGCCTCCGAGAACGAGGGGTTCGTGACCAGCGCGGCTGCGCGGTCGCTTCTCGACGACTTCCGGAGCGCCCTGGGGAGCGGCGGGGCCAAGGAGTTCGCGCAGGATGTGCAGGCCCTCGGCAGCGACCTGGCTGCCCGGCACCAGCTGGTCACCGCCTGGCTCGGCGCGTTCGCGGAGTCCACCGGCCGGGAAACCACCGACCTGCCGGAGGCCGCCGCGGTAGAGCTGTGCGGCGACACCCTGCGCCGCCGCGACACCGACGCCCCGCTCGTCTCCCGCACCGGTGGGCTGCTGGGCGCGCACCCCCGCCTGGACGGCGGGCAGCTCACCGTGCGCATCGACGAGTTCCTGGCCCGCACCACCGAATTCCGCACCACCCGGGTGCCCGCTCACCGCCGGTACGTCCGGCTCCGCAACGCCCTCCTGGAGGCGGAGCGCGAACGGCTGAGACTGAGCTCCTACCGGGCCGAGGTCATGTCGGCGTTCGTCCGCAACCGTCTGCTCGACGAGGTGTATCTCCCGCTGATCGGCGACAACCTCGCCAAGCAGCTGGGCGCCGCGGGCAGCGAACGGCGCACCGACAGTCAGGGTCTGCTGCTCCTGCTTTCCCCGCCCGGCTACGGCAAGACCACCCTGATGGAGTACGTCGCCGCCCGGCTCGGGCTGGTCTTCGTCAAGGTGGACGGCCCGGCCCTGGGCTACGGCACCACCTCGCTCGACCCGGCCGCGGCACCCGACGCCGCGGCGCGCCGCGAGGTCGAAAAAATCAACTTCGGCCTGGAGATGGGCAACAACGTCTTCCTCTACCTGGACGACATCCAGCACACCTCACCGGAGCTGCTGCAGCGCTTCATCCCGCTGTGCGACGCCCAGCGCCGGATCGACGGGGTCCGGGTCGCCGACGGCGAACCCGCCACGTACGACCTGCGCGGCAAGCGGTTCGCGGTGTGCATGGCCGGCAACCCGTTCACCGGCGGCGGCACCCGCTTCCGGGTGCCGGACATGCTCGCCAACCGGGCCGACGTGTGGAACCTCGGAGACGTGCTGTCCGGCCGCGAGGAGCTGTTCGCGCTCAGCCACATCGAGAACGCGCTGACCTCCAACCCCGTCCTGGCGCCGCTGGCCGCCCGCGAACGCGCCGACACCGACCTGCTGGTCCGGCTGGCCCGGGGCGACGAGTCCGCCTCCCCGGACCGGCTCCAGCACCCGTACAGCGCCGCCGACCTGGAGCAGATCCTGTCCGTGCTCCGCCAGCTGCTGCACGTCCAGCGCACCACCCTGAAGGTCAACGCCGCCTACATCGCCTCGGCCACCACGGACGACGCACACCGCACCGAACCGCCCTTCCTGCTGCAGGGGTCCTACCGCAACACCTGCCGGCTCGCCGAACGCATCGTGCCGGTGATGACGGACGAGGAGACCGAAGCGCTGATCGACGACCACTACCTGGCCGAGGCGCAGACGCTCACCCGGGGCGCGGAGGCCAACCTGCTGAAGCTCGCCGAACTGCGCGGCCGGATGAGCCCCGAACAGGCCGCGCGCTGGGCGGAGATCACGCGCACCTTCACCGCGGGCAGGTGACCGGCTGACCCCGGCCCGGGGCGCGGCCCCGGGCCGGTACGGGCCGCTGACCTCCACACCTGGCGGAGTCAGTCGTGGTTGTACGGCCGGAGGCTGGACATGACCAGCTCCAGCGTCTCGTCGTCCGGCTGCTCCTCGAAGCCGGTGTCCATCACCAGACCCCAGACCGCGAGATCGGCGTTGGCGTCGAGGTAGGACACGGAGATCGACTTGCCCTCGCCGACGTCGCACTCGTCGTCCTCGTCGAGCGGTACGTTCTTGGCCACCCCGTAGGAGACGTGCCCCTCGATGCCGTGGTCGCTCGAGAACGGCTCCGCCTCGGTGTAGTCCAGCTCGCCTTCCTTCGCCTGGTCATAGGCGGCCCACACCAGGCTGCCGGCGGATCCCTCCGCGGCCTCGTCGGTCCCGGACCCCCCTTGCGCGCCCCGGGTGCCGGTGACGAGACGAGAACTGTGGCCGCACCAGTTGTCCTGGAACGTCGCCGGGGCGGAGAGGCTCATCACCGGGCTGCCGTCGCCCTCGATGGTGTCCTCCCAATAGATCATCATCCCTTCGGTGCTGACCTCCCAGTCCGGCGGAACGTCGAAGGCGAGGTACCGCTTGCTGCTCACCACGACCTGCCAGTCGTCGGCGATCACCGGGTCGGGGATGGAACGGACGCCCTGCCGCGGGTCGTCGGGGACGTCCGGCTCCTCCTCTTCCTCTTCCTCCTCCGGCTCTTCCTCGTCCTCGTCCTCGTCGCCGGTGGGTTCGGCCGCGATCGGAGGGGTGTCGTCGTCCTGGCCGCCGGTGAAGACGAAGTACCCACCGACGCCGAGTGCGGCGACGACGGCGAGTGCGGCGACGACCGCGAGAGCGGTCTTCCCCTGCTTGCCGCCCCCTCCGCCGGGCGGCACCGCGGACGCCTTGTCCCACTGGACCGTCGGCTGCTCGTACGGGTTCGGCGGGTACCCCTGCTGCGGGTACCCCGCGGGCGGCATGCCGGGCGGAGGGGCGGCCGGTACTCCCGGCGGCGGCGTGGGCGGCATGCCCGGCGGCGGCGCGGGCTGCTGGTAGCCGGGCTGCTGATAGGGATTTGGCTGTTGGTACCCGGGGCTCTGGTACGGGTTCGGCGGCTGTCCCTGGGGGTGCGGGGAATCCGCGTCCCCGGGCTGCTGGTCTGCTGGGCTCATGCAGCAGACTCTAGAATCCCGCGGCCCGCCGGTCTGTTTCCGCGCCGGATCGGTCCCCGATCGCTACTGACTTGTGGCACGCGTGTTCCCAACGGCTGACACGCGCTGCCGGGGGACCTGACGCGCCGCCGCGCGTCAGGCGCTGGTGCCCGGTGGGACGGGGGGCGGGAACTCGTAGGAGACCCCGGTGAGTTTCTCGGAGTACTCCCAGAGCCGTGCGGCTGTTCGGGTGTCGCGGACGGCCCGGAAGCCGTTCCGGGGAGCCGGACCGCCGCGCTGCTGCAGCGGCCCACGGGGGGCGATGTAACTCCCGCCGGGCAGACCGGGAACGGTCGCGGCGTACAGCGTGGGCCATGCTCCCTGGATCACCGGCTTGGCCAGCATGCTGATGACCCCGGGCACGACGGCTTCCCACAGCCGGTTCCGGCGCTCGCGGTTCTGGCGGGCCATCCCGTGCGTGTCGGTCATCCCCGGAATGGCGATCATGCTGCGCAGGCTCACGCCCGCCGTGACCGCCAGGCGGTGCAGATGCATGGCGAAGTACACGTTGGCCTTCTTGGAGATCCCGTAGGCGGCCGTGGCCGAGTACCTGCCCCGGTTCTCCCCGTTGATGATCCTGTCCAGTGGAAACCGGGTGGTGATGTGGGTCTCGCTGGACACCGTGACCACCCGCGGGTCACCGGAGGCGAGCAGGTGGGGAAGCAGCAGCCCGGTGAGCATGAACGTGCCCAGGTGGTTGGTGCCGAAGTGCGACTCGTGGCCGGCCACCGTCGTGGACTCGGGGACCATGACGACACCTGCGTTGTTGATCAGCACGTCGAGCCGGTCGTGGTCCCAGGCATCCGCGAACTCCCGGACGGACTGCGGCACGGAGAGGTCGAGCGGACGCAACTCGGCCCGGCTGTCCGGCACCTCCGCCCTGAGCCGGCCCAGTGCGGCCCGGCCGCGTTCCGCGTTGCGGCAGGCCATGACCACGTGCGCGCCCCGGCGGGCGAGCTCGCGGGCGGTGGCGTAACCGATGCCACCGTTGGCCCCCGTCACGACGACAAGCCGTCCCGACTGATCGGACATGGCCTTCTCCGTCCATGTCACCGGAGGCGCCGAGCGGAAGGGCATGGGGTCTTCTCCTTTCGGGCGACCGGTTCGCTGTGGAGTGACGGGCCGAGCCCGGGGCCGGGTGCCGTGGTGCCCGTGGGTGCCGGTGATGCTTCTCCTGCCGACCGGGTCCACGGCCCGATCGTAGCCGGGCGCCGCGCACGCACGGAGGCGTCTCCCGGCCGGAACCCGCGTCGCCGCCCGGACGCTGACATCCGGTCAGATCCCGCCGGACCCTTCGGCCCGGTCCGGCCCGCCGCGGCCGGCCGCCGGGCGGCGCCGCCGGGCGGTGACGACTGCCGCCGCCCGGCCACCCGCTGCCGCCAGGGCCAGTACCGCCAGAGCCAGCACCACCGGGCCGGCTCCCAGATCGTTCAGCCACCGGGTCACGTCACCCTGGAACGCGGTGGCGCGGGAGACCACCGGGTCGCCGGCGCCACCGTACAGCTCCCACCAGCCGTAGTACGTGACGTAGAACCCGGCGAGCAGCAACAGCGCTCCCGAGGCCCGGGTGACGTACGGCAGGGCACGGCGGATGCGGGCGACCAGGGCCTGCCGGGACAGCGCCACGGCCAGGGTCAGCACTCCCACCACCGCGCCCATCCCCCCGGCGTAGGCCAGGAACACGGTGAGGACGCCCGGTACGCTGCCGCCGCGGAACGCCGTGCCGGTGAGGGCCAGGAACGGACCGACGGTGCAGGACAGCGAGGCCACGGCGTAGGAGATGCCGAAGAGCGCCATGCCGCGGGCCGAGCCCGCCGGATTGCGGCCGCTCGGGCCCGCCTTGGGCAACGGCACCCGCAACTCCCGCCCGGCCAGCAGCCAGCCGCCGGTGCCGACCAGGATCAGGCCGACCACCATGGTGATGCGCGGCAGCCAGCTGTCCACCGTCAGTGCCAGCGGGGAGACGAGCAGCCCGAAGGTGCCGAAGACGACCACGAACCCGGTGGTCATCGCGCCGGTGGCCACCGCCGCCCGCCGCAGCGGGCCGAGCCGGCCGCCGGCCTGCCGCCCGGCCGGTCCGCTGTCCGGACCCCCGCTGTCCGGCCCACCGCTGACGAACAGTGCCAGGTAGGCGGGCAGCAGGGCGAAGCCGCACGGGTTGACAGCCGCCAGCATGCCGGCCGTCACGGCCAGCGCGAGGGGAAGTTCGTTCACCGTCGGCCGCCGCTCACCGGCCGGACGCTGCGGCGCCGGCGAGTTCGGCGAGGCGCTCGTCGAGGTCGCCCTCGTTCATCGTGCCGAGCTCGATGTCCACGTTCCCGTCCGGGTCGACGAACGCGAAGGCCGGCTGTGCGGGCACGCCGAACGAGGTCCACAGCGCACCGTCCTCGTCGCGGGCGTGGGTGAAGCCGTCGAGGCCGTAGTCGTTGACGAAGTCGCCGTCCTGCTCCGGGCTGCCGTTGCCCGGGACACCGACGAACGTCACCTCCTCGCCCCACTGCTCGTGCGCGGCCTTGATGCCCGGGGCCTCCGCCTGGCACACCGGGCAGTTGTACGCCCAGAACCACAGCACCGCACTCTCCCCGGCCAGCGAGGCGCCCTCGAACGACCCGCCGTCCACCGTGCTCGTGCGGAAGTTCAGCGCTGCGGGGATGTCCGGATCCGCGCCGTCGCCGTCCGCCCCGTCGCCGTCCGGGGAGCCGTCGTCCGCGCCGCCGTCGTCCGGGTCGTCCGGGCCGGTGGCGTCGCCGGACGGGGCCGCAGCGTCCGAGGCCCCGTCGTCGCCGGCACCCCCGCAGGCGGTGAGGGCGACGAGTGCGACGGCGATGGCCGCCGCAGCGGCCGCGCGAAGAGGAAGACTGCGCATGGGCATGCCCCGATTTCTCCTGGAGTGGCGTGCGTTCCGTGGCACGGGAACCCGCCGGCCGGCCTCGATCCTTCCCTCCACGGCCCTCCACTTCCCGGCCGCACCCGCAGCCCGGCCCCGGCAGCGCGGTTCGTCGGCCGACGAACCGCTGTGGAACGAGTTGCCGGGCCGCCCACGCCACCGGCCGGCAGCCCGCGGCGGGACGAATGAGAAGAGCGGCGGCGGCTCTTCTCATCCGCGATGCGGAAATTCATTCGGAGTGTCGAAAGAATCCGCTGCGCTCACCGGAGACAATCTTTCGGGTCACTGGCGGAACATTTCCGCATGAGGTTCGTTTCCCGCGAGCGGGGGCGCCGCAGCACCCGGCCCGCGGGCTCGCCGGTCGGCTCACCGTGCTCCCGCACGGGGCGGCCGGCGATCAGGGTGTGCAGTACGCCGGTGGCCAGGTGCCAGGGTTCCTCGAACGTCGACCGGTCCCGTACCCGGTCCGGGTCGAGCACCACGAGATCGGCGACCGCTCCCTCCCGCACGAGGCCACGGTCGTTCCAGCCGAGCCGGGAGGCCGGCAGAGAGGTCATGCGGCGCACCGCCTCGGGCAGCTCCAACACCCGCTCGGAACGCACGTAATGGCCCAGCACCCGGGCGAACGTGCCGAAGCTCCGCGGATGCGGCCTGCCCTCGCCGGGGCAGCGCAGCACCCAGCCGTCGCTGGCCACCGCCACCGCCGGGTGCCGCATCACCAGACGCACG
The DNA here is from genome assembly GCF_028200735.1 of Streptomyces sp. ACA25. Lineage (GTDB taxonomy): Bacteria > Actinomycetota > Actinomycetes > Streptomycetales > Streptomycetaceae > Streptomyces. The sequence goes on along the minus strand of NZ_JAQKPV010000002.1, from coordinate 122,416 downwards.
TCGTCCTCCGACATCGAGTGGTTGACCGTGCCCACCTGGCCGCGCTGCGCCCGCAGCAGCTCGGTCACCGCCTGCCCCGCCCCGCAGCCCAGCGTGGCGGCGACCTCGGCGACCGTCCGGCCGATCGCGGTGCGGAACGGGCCCGGTGGGGTGGCGGCGAGCACGATGCGGTCCGGCCGGAAGTCCGCCCCCTCCCGGGCCGCCAGCTCGGCGGCGAGCCGCGCCGACTGCTCCGCATCGTCCAGCCGGGCGAGCAGCGCCTGCACCCCGCCGTCCATCGCCCAGCCCGGCAGGGCGCTGGTGAGCGTGGTGCTGGAAGCGCTGTACGGGTACTGGTCGGCGGCCACGTCGACCCCGTGGGCACGGGCTGCCTCGATCTGCCGCAGTGCCCCGGCCACCGCACCCCAGTTGCTCACCCCCGCCGCCTTCAGGTGGGAAATCTGCAGCCGCACGCCGGACCGCCTCGCCACCGACAGCGCCTCCTCGACGGCTTCCGCGAGCCGGGAACTCTCACTGCGCAGGTGCGTGGAGTGGAGCAGCCCCGCCCGCGCCGCCTCGGTGGCCAGCGCGACGAGCTCCTCGATGCCGGCATACATGCCGGGCGCGTAGATCAGCCCGCTGGACATCCCCACCACGCCGTCCGCCGCCGCCTCCCGCAGCAGCCCGGCCATCCGCTCCCGCTCGGCGGCGCTCGGCGACCGGTCTTCCGGGCCCATCGCGGCGATGCGCAGTGAGCCGTGTCCCACCTGGAGGGCGAGGTTGACCCCCAGTGGCAGGCGGTCCACCGTTTCGGCGTAGTCGCCTGCCGTGCACCACTCCCAGCTGAGGCCGTCGTCGAGGAAGCCGCAGTGCGCCACCAGGTCGTCGCGGAAACGGGGGTTCAGGGGGAACGGTGAGAACCCGCAGTTTCCCGTCACCAGCGTGGTGACGCCCTGCGCGGTCTGGGTGAGCGCCTGCGGGCTGCCCATGACGGTGAAGTCGGCGTGCGAGTGCAGGTCGATGAAGCCGGGGCACACCACCGCCCCGGCCACCTCCAGCACCCGCGCCCCCCGGCCCGCCGCCGCGCGGGCCTCCGCCGCGCCGCCGACGGCGGCGATCCGGCCGCCGGCCACCGCCACGTCCGCAGCCCGGCCCGCCCGCCCTGTGCCGTCGAGTACCGTGCCGCCGCGCAGAATCACAGGTGGGGTCATCGCCTCACCCTGGCATCACCCCACGCGGGAAGGGAACGGTGTCGCGGACGGATCCGCCCGGCTCAGCGACCGGCAGGGGGCGTGCGGGTAGCGACGCTCATCCGGTTCCACGCGTTGATGGTGGTGATCAGCGCGATGAGCCGGGCCAGTTCGGGCTCCTCGAACTGCTTCGCGGCCCGCTGGTAGACGTCGTCCGGCACGAAGCCGTCGGTGAGTACGGTGATGGCCTCGGTCAGGGCGAGGGCGGCACGCTCCTTCTCCGTGTAGACATCCTCGACCTCGTCGAAGGCGTTGAGGAAGTAGATCCGCTCCTCGGTCTCACCGGCCTTCCGCGCGTCCTTCACGTGCATGTCGATGCAGAAGGCGCATCGGTTGATCTGCGAGGCACGCGTGAGGACCAGCTCGGTGAGGACCGGGTCCACGCCCTGCTTGGCGGCCTCGTGCAGGCCGAGCATCGCCTGGTGGACGTCGGGGACGTGCTTCCACATGTTCATTCGCTGAGTCGCTGTCATGGTTCCGACCGTACGAGCCCAACTGACCGGTTGTATGGTCCAGTTCCGTGTCTGCTGATGGAGCCATTCCGCGCGGGCGGCCGGACTTCGACCTCCACCTGGACCTGCGCCTCGACCTGACGTCCGCCCGGCACGAGGGTGGCAAGCGCGAGAGGCTGATGCGCGCCTTGCGCGAGGCCGTCACCGACGGCCGGCTGGCTTCCGGCACCCGGCTGCCGTCGTCCCGCTCGCTGGCCGCCGACCTCGGCGTGGCCCGCAATACCGTGTCCGGCGCCTACGCCGAACTCACCGCCGAGGGCTGGCTGGTGACGCGGCAGGGCTCCGGTACCCGCGTGGCCCGACGCGCCGGCATCGGGAAAGCGTTCGCTGCTCCCCGCGTACCGCAGGGTCCGGCCGCGGCTCCGCAGCGTCGTGCCGCGCCCCGCCACAACCTCGTCCCGGGGACCGCCAACGCGTCCTCCTTTCCCCGGTCCGAGTGGCTGCGCTCCGCCCGCCGCGCGTTGACGGCCGCACCCAGCGAGGCGTTCGGCCCCGGTGATCCGCAGGGCCGCACGGAACTGCGGGAGACGCTGGCCGGCTACCTGGCCCGGGCCCGCGGCGTGCGCACCACCCCCGACCGCGTGGTGGTCTGCGCCGGGTTCGCCCACGGCCTGCGGCTGCTGTCCGGCCTGGCCCAGGGCCCGGTGGCGGTCGAGGAGTACGGCCTCGGCCACCACCGGACCCTGCTGTCCTCGGCCGGGCTGCACACGGTGGTGCTGCCGGTGGACCAGGCAGGCGCGGTCACCGGGCCACTCACCGCCTCCGGTGCCCGGACGGTGCTGCTGACACCGGCCCACCAGTTCCCCACCGGTGGACCGCTGGAGCCGGCTCGCCGGGCGGCGGTGATCGACTGGGCCCGATCGGTGGACGGGCTGGTGCTCGAGGATGACTACGACGGCGAGTTCCGTTACGACCGGCAGCCGGTCGGCGCACTCCAGAGCCTGGACCCGGAGCGTGCGGTGTACCTGGGCACGGTGAGCAAAAGCCTGAGCCCTGCGTTGCGCCTGGGATGGATGGTGCTGCCGCGGCATCTGGTGCCCCGGGTGCTGGCAGCCAAGGGGGAGCGGGAACTGCGCACCAGCATTCTGGAACAGCTCACCCTCGCGGACTTCATGGGCTGCGGGGCGTACGACCGGCACGTGCGGCGGATGCGGCGGCGCTATCAGTCACGTCGGGACCAGCTGCGGGCCGCCCTGGAACAGTGGGTTCCCGAGGTGCGGGTCTCCGGCATAGCAGCCGGGCTGCACGCGGTGCTGGACCTGCCGGACGGCACGGAGGACCGGATGCTGGCCGCAGCGGCGCGGCACGATGTGGCCGTGAGAGGGCTGGGTGCCTACCGCACCCCGGACAGCCCGGGGGCAGCACCCCGGGACGGCCTCGTCGTCGGCTACGGCACGCCGCCCGACCACGGCTTCCCGGCCGCCGTGTCCGCGCTGTGCCAGGCCCTCCGCGAAGGGCTGGGCCACCGGCCGGGCGACGCCCGGCCGGACCGGTGAGGCCGGCCATGTGCGGGCCTGCCCCTCGACTCGCCCGCCACCCGCTGGGGAAACGGTCCGGGGGCCCGGCACGTCGCCGTCGCACTCCCGGGCCGGTGGCCGGGATTCCGGGAATGCCCACGCGCCCCTCACCCGGCCACGAACCCGACGTCACTCCACGCTGGAGAGGAACTGCGTCGCGGCCAGCTCCGCGTACAGCGAGTCGGAGGCGACCAGTTCGCCGTGCGTGCCGACGGCCTTGACGGTGCCCGCGTCCATCACCACGATCCGGTCGGCCATCGTGACCGTGGACAGCCGGTGTGCCACGACCAGGACGGTGGTGTGGCGGGCCGCCTCGGCGACCGTGTCCCGCAGCGCCGCCTCGTTGACCGCGTCGAGCTGCGAGGTGGCCTCGTCCAGCAGGAGCAGCCGGGGCCGGCGCAGCAGGGCGCGTGCGATCGCCACCCGTTGGCGCTCCCCGCCGGAAAGCTTGGTGCCCCGGTGCCCGACGAGGGTGTCGAGACCCAGCGGAAGCTGAGCCACCAGCCCGGTCAGCCGGGTCGTCTCCAGAATCTCCCGCAGCCGGTCCTCACCGGCGTCCGGGGCACCGAGCAGCAGGTTGTCGCGCAGCGACCCGGAGAGCACCGGCGCGTCCTGCTCCACGTAGCCGATGGCGGCCCGCAGCCGCGGTATCTCCCAGTCCTGCACATCCGTCCCGTCCACCAGCACCCGGCCTCCGGTGGGGTCGTAGAACCGCTCGATGAGGGAGAAGACGGTGGTCTTGCCCGCTCCCGACGGACCGACGAACGCCGTCATCCCGCGCGGCGGAACGGTGAAGGTGACACCGTGGTGCACCGGTTCCAGGTCCTCGGCATACCTGAAGCGCACGTCCTCGAAGGTCACCGAGGCAGGCTCGGCGCCCGGCCCGGGCAGCGGCGCGGCCGGGAACGCCGGCTCGGCCGGCAGCCGCTCCGCCTCCTGGATGCGCGCGACGGCGGCGGCCCCCACCTGGTACTGGGTGATGGCGGCCACCACCTGCTGGATGGGCGCCATCAGGTAGAACACGTACAGCAGGAACGCCACCAGGGTGCCGATGTCGATCGCCCCGGTCGCGACCCGTGCTCCGCCGAAGCCGAGCACGGTGATGAAGGCGACCTGCATGGAAAGCCCGGCCGTGTTGCCGGCCAGCGCCGACCACAGGGCGGCCCGGACGCTCTGCCGCCACGACTCGTGCGCCGCGGCGTGCACGGCCTGTTCCTCCCGGTGCTCCGCCCCCGAGGCCTTGACCGTCCGCAGTGCGCCCAGCACCCGTTCCAGCGCGGCACCCATCAGTCCGACGGACTCCTGGGCCTGCTTGCTGGCCTTGTTGATGCGCGGCACGATCACCCCGACGACCGTGGCGGCGAGAACGATGACGCCGAGGGTGACGCCCAGCAGCGGCAGGTCGACGATGCCCATCATGAGCAGCGTGGCCAGCAGCGTCAGACCGCCGGTGCCGAACCCGACCAGGGAATCGGTGGTCACCGCCCGCAGCAGCGTGGTGTCCGAGGTGATGCGGGCCATCAGGTCACCGGGCTCGCTGCGGTCCAGCGCGGTGATCCGCAACCGCAGCAGGTAGGAGGCGAGCGCCCGCCGCACGGACAGCACCACGGACTCCGCGGTGCGCTGCAGCACGTACGAACCCAGCGCGCCGAGGACGGCGTTCGTCACGACCAGCACGGACATCAGGATCAGGGCCCCGGTGATCGCCCGGTCCGCGGACAGGTTCTCGATCAGCTGCCGGGCCACCAGCGGCAGGGCGAGTCCGGCGGCGCCGGTGAGCAGCGACAGCACGGCGCCGAGCAGCAGCACCCACCGGTACGGCCGCGCGTACCCGAGCAGCACCCGCCACGCCGCAGGCTCCTCCGGGGTCGCCGGGGTCGCCGGGGCCGCGTCGCCGGGGCCACCGTCCTGCGGTGGCTCGTCCTCCTGGTCCTGCGCCGTGCGCGGTATCGGGGACGTGCCTGTTTCGGTGACCACGGAGCGTTCCGCCTTCCTGTACCGCCGGGTTGCGGTCCCACTCTCCCCCAGGACGCCGCGCCCGTCACCCGGGTTCACCGGCCGCCCCCCGGCGGGCGGACGGTGCCCCGGCCCGGCAAGCGCCCGAACGGCTCCGCCCGCGTGGACTGTCCGTTTCCGGGCCTGCGCTGAGCGGTCATGGATGACGCCTTCCTCGCCGCGACCCGGGACTCCTACGATGTACTGGCGGCCGCGGGTTACGCCGACCGGCTGCCCCTCGACCTGGACAGCAAGCCCCTGGACCGCGCGCTGTACGGCGCGTTCGCCGACCTGGTGAAGGCGGGCGGGAACGGCCCGGTCGCGGACGTGGGCTGCGGGCCCGGGTGGATGACGGCCGAACTGTGCCGTCTCGGGCTGGGCGCCTTCGGCATCGACCTGTCGCCCGGCATGACCGGCCTGGCCCGAAGCCGCTACCCGGACCTGCGGTTCGAGGTGGGGTCCATGCTGGCCCTGGACCTGGCGGACGGCGTGCTCGGCGGGTTGCTCGCCACCTACTCGATCATCCATGTCCCGTGGGAGCGGCGGCCCGAGCTGTTCACCGAGTTTCTCCGGGTGCTCGCGCCCGGAGGGCAGCTGATGCTCGTCTTCCAGGTCGGCGACGAACGGGGGCACCGCACCGAGGCGTTCGGAAAACCCGTCTGCCTCGACTGGTACCGGCAGCGGCCCGGCGAGGTCGCCGAGTTGCTGCGCGACGCCGGGTTCGACGTGTGGGCCGAGATTCTGCGGCAGCCCGGCGCCGGCGAGAAGGTCCCGCAGGGCTACGTCCTGGCCCGAAAGCCGCCCGCCGCGCCGTGAGGTGCGCCGCGCCGGATCAGGGGCACCGGACAAGATCCAGGGCCGGTTGGTGCGGTGGCGCCGCGCCGGTGCGGGGCGGTGGGCGGGTGTGCGGCGAGCAGTTGAAGGCCGTCACCGGGCCGGCCGGCGGCGTCCGCCCGGGAAGCCGGGCTTCCCGGGCGGACGCCGTACCTCAGCGCACGTCGGGCTCGCACATTCCGCGCGGCTGCTCTCCGGCGTGGGGATTCACAGTGGTTCTCCCCCTTTGAGCCGCCGATGGGTGGCGCTGCGTTCTCGGAACTTCCGCAGCTTGGTGACCAGTTCGCGCAAGCGCTCGGGGGGCCACGGCTGCTGTTCCTTCGGCTGCGCGCTCACCGCGTGGCTCCCCGGACGTCGGACGCCGGTCTGCCGGCCGGAACCGGGCCGCCCGGGCGGGCCGGGGGAGCGGTCCGCAGCGACGGGTGGACGATCCCGGCTCGCGCGCGTGCGGGCCGGCCCTCCCCGGCGGCGCTTGCCGCGGGTCCGACTTCGAACGCCGCCTGTTGCCGCGTCGCGGGGCGAGTGGTGAGGGATGTCATGGATGGTGCCTCGTTCCGGTTGTGCTCCGCCGTTCAGCGATTGATCATCACTGAGTACCCATGTGGCTACCTGGGGTAACCAACTGAGGCTTCCAATCCGGGAGCGGCGGAAACCTGTCGTCACCGAAAGGTGAACCCCAGAGGTGGGGCCGCACGGGAACGGGAGCGTTTCCCCGTCGCACACATGACAGCGGTCTCGAACCAGAACTGCCGGTCGTCCCGGAACATCAGCTGCTGCCTCGCGCGTCACCATGGCCGACATCGCTGCAGCGGCCGACGTGGGCAAAGGCACGCTCTTACGGGCCTTCGGTGATCGCGCCGGGCTGCTCCGCGCGCTGTACGAGGCAGGACTCGAACCGATCAGGCAGGCCCGTCGAGTTCGGCCCACCGCCGCTTGGGCCCGCGGCCCCACCGCGGGATCGCCTACCCGCCCTGCTCGATGCCGTCCTGTGCTTCAAACTCGACAACCGGCGGATTGTCTGGACGGAGGAGTCCACCCAGCAGTCAGTTGGGCGCTACCTCCACGCCCGTCCCGCAAGGCCGGGTCACGTTGACGCGGGGTGGGCCAGGTAGCGGGAGGCCCAGGCGGCGAGCAGTTCGGCGACCCAGTCGGCGTCCGCCCGGTCGGTGAGCAGGTGGTCGGAGCCGTCCAGGGAGACGAAGGACTTGGGGTGCCGGGCCGTCACGAAGATCCGGCGGGACTGGTCGATGTCCACCACCTCGTCCTGGGGAGAGTGCATGACGAGGAGCGGGATGCCGAGCTCCTCGATGTGGGCGTGCTGCGGCTGGTCGGCGATGTCGTCCAGGAACTCCCGGCGGATGCGGAACGGGCGCCCGGCCAGCTGGACTTCCGCCTCGCCGGTACTGCGGATCTCCTCCAGGGCCGCGGCCGTCAGGTGCCGTTCGACGTTCGACGGGTCGGCCGGTGCGGCCAGGGTGACGACGGCCCGGGTCTCCGGGACCCGGTGTGCGGCGGCCAGCACGGCCGCACCGCCCAGGGAGTGCCCGACGAGCAGCGTGGGAGCGGCGTACTCGCTGCGCAGGTGGTCGGCGGCCAGGACCAGATCGTCGACGTTGGAACTGAAGTGGGTGTGGGCGAAGTCCCCGCCGGATTCCCCGAGGCCGGTGAAGTCGAAGCGGAGCACGCCGTAGCCGCGTGCGGCCAGCCCGCGGGCGATCCGGGTGGCGGCGACCACGTCCTTGCCGCAGGTGAAGCAGTGGGCGAACAGCGCGTACGCCAGGGGTTCCCCGTCGTCGGGCAGCTCCAGCCGGGCGGCGAGGTGATCGCCGTACGCTCCGGGGAAGGTCAGCTTCCGGCTCTTCGCCGCCATGGTGGCTCCGTCTCTCTCCGAAGGGGTGGTGCCCGGTGTCTCACCGTAGAAGATGTCCGCTGCCGTGTACCTCGGCTTCGGCCTCGAGGGCGTGCAGGCAGGCGCGGCGGGTGGCCTGGTGGACGGCGCGGGCGATGCGTGCTCCCCACACCGATCGCGGCCCGGCGAACGGTTCCACCCGCAGACCGGTCTCCGGTGGGAGCGCGGCGACGCACACGGCGTCGGTGGGGGTGCCGGAGGCATCGATGCCCGCGTCACGGAGCGCCTGGACCTTGGCCTCGGTCGCGGTGGCGACGGCGTTGACCAGCGCCGCGTCCGCGAGCGGAACCGGGACGGACACCAGGATGTTGATGGTGCCCGCGGGAGCCGGGCCGGCCTCCCCCCGGTCCGGTGCGGCGGCCCAGCCACGTACGCCGATTCCGGCGGTCACCAGGGCCTCCACCCCGGAGTCCGCGGCCCAGCAGCTGTCCCGGACGGACGCGGCTGTCATCAGGCCCACGCCGCGTCCGGGTGCTCCGTTGTCCGCGGCCAGCCGGGCCAGGTGCACCGCCGGATCGAGCCGTCGGTAACCCGGCGGCACCTGCGCGTTGAGCACCCACTGACGGGTGCCGATGCCGCCGCCCAGCAGGGCACTGCTGCACATCCGCCGGGGGGTTCCGGGCACCCACAGCAGCAGGGGCCAGGTGCCGCCCTGCTCCTCGCGCGAGCGCGGCGGCAGGTCATGCAGTGCGGAAAGGCCGGAGGTCACCGGAGACATGCCGCACCTTAACCCGGCCGGTGGGGACGGCCGCGTGGGGCCGGTGCACCGCAACATGCGGGGGCTGCTGCCACGCCGGCGCGGGAGTCCGGGCAACCGGCCGCGCACGACCGGCGGGTGCATCCGTCGGCGGGTTCGGTCAGCCCGCCCGGGTGTCCCCGCCCGGGCGGGGCGGCTCCTCGCCGCGGGCCAGCGACTCCCCGAAGGCACGCAGCCGGTCAAGCGCGTCGGCCGACGGTGCCGCGCGGCGGTTGAGGGCGTCCTTGACCTGCCGGTAGGCGGCGGCTTCCAGACCGCACTTGTGGCACTCCTCCAGATGCACCGCGATCCGGCGGACGGTCCTCGGGTCGTCGAGCTCGCCGTCCAGATACCGCTGAAGCAGCACATGCACGCGCAGGCAGTGGATACGGCGCTCCTCCGCCGCGCGCCGGCGCCAGGGCCACGTCATCGCTGGTCACCCCGCCTCGGCGCGAGCCCGGCCGCTGCCAGCCGGGCCTTGATCTTTCTGCGTGCCCGGTGGAGCCGGCTCAGCACCGTGCCCTGCGGGATGCCGAGGACTTCGGCGGCCTCCGCGCAGCTCAGACCGTTCACGTCCACCAGCCGTACCACCTGCTGGTGTTTGTCCGGCAGCGCCGCCAGGGCGGCGTCCACGCTCTCGTCCAGGGCGTCGCCGATCACCAGCGACTCGGGGGAGCCGCCGGGGTCGGGGGCGGCGAGCCGCTCAAGGTCGCGGTCGGGGTCGTCCAGCAGGTGCGGTCGGCGACGGCGGTGCCGGTTGATCTCGGCCCTGCGCATGATGGTGAGCAGCCAGGCCCGCGGGTGCCGTCCGTCGAAGCGGTCCACGGCCCGGTACGCGCGCAGCAGGGTCTCCTGCACCAGGTCCTCGGCATCGGCGGGCTGGGCCGTCAGCGTCATCGCCACTCGCAGCAGGACTTCGGTCTCGGGCAGCACCCAGCGCGCGAACGCGGCTTGCCGCCGGGCTTCCGTGCCCGCTCCGGCCTCCTGCTGCTCCACCGCCGGTCACCCCCTCCGTGCGCCGACGTCAGTATCCCGGTTCTGCAGCGGAGCGGGACCGGCGGGGGCGGATCCGTCACGGGAGGACCCGGAACGCGCCCTGGGCTCCGCGCTCGGCGTCGATCATGCGGTGCGAGACGAACGGGTAGGTCCCGGCCTCGGGGAAGGACAGCTCCACGAAGCCTCCGGAGGCCGCTTCCAGGCCGAGCACTTGCGCACCGCCGTTTCCGGGGTCCTCCGGCCGGAGCCGGTGGGCGCCCTCCAGGTAGAGGGTGTCGAACTGTCCGCCGACCACGTGGAAGGCGCTCGGCCGGTTGGGTCCGGCCGCCAGTACCCAGATGCGCACCCGCTCGCCGGTCCGGGCGGTCAGCGGGTCATGGACGTACTGGTTGGCGTACCCGTTGAACACGACGGCGTCCGGCTGTTCGGCCCGCAGCTTGTCCGCGTCGGTGGTGCCGCCCTGAGGCCCCAGGTAGAGCTCCGACTGGACGAGCAGGTACTCGTGGTCGACGGGCGGCAGGTCCGGCGGGTCGATGACGACCGCTCCGAACATGCCGGAGGCGATGTGCGCGGACATCGGCATCGTGGAGCAGTGGTACATCCACACGCCGCTGTGGGTGGCGGTGAACCGGTAGGTCAGCGTCTCACCGGGCGGGATGGTGCGCATCGGGCGGTCGGGTGCCAGCGAGCCGGCGTGGAAGTCGATCGAGTGGCCGAGGGAGCCGTCGTTGACCAGGGTGATCTCGAAGGTGTCGCCCACCCGCCCGCGCAGCGCCGGACCCGGGGCGGTGCCGCCGAAGGTCCACAGGGTCTGCCGTACTCCGGGGGCGACTTCGTGCGCGGTCTCCTCGACGGTGAGGGTGTGCCGGTGCACCCGGGCTCCGGAGCCTTCGGTCGCGGGCGGCAGCCGGGCGTCCCGGGCGGCGAAGCCGTCGTCCGGGACGGCCATCGGGTCGAAGTCCGCCGCGGCGGAGTCCGCGCCGTCGCGGTCCGCTTGAGCGCCGTCCGGTTCACCGCCGTGGCCCGGCGCCTCACTGCCCTCGTCATGTCCGGTGGCTTCGCCCGTGACGCGCACGTCGAACACCATGCCCATCTGCCGGTGGCCGACGAGTGAGCACCAGCCTTCCAGGTCGCCGTCGATGACGCCCGCCTCCAGGGTCTCCTGCTCGCCCGGGGCCAGCCGGCCGGTGCGGGTGCCGTTGCCGAGCACCAGATCGTGGTGATCGTCACCGGTGTTGTGCAGGTCGACCACGAGCCGGTCCCCGGCGGGCACGTCGACGCTGTCCGGGGTGAACCGCATCCCGTTCACCCGCACGGTGACGGTGGTGGTGGCGCCCGTCGCCACCACCTCGCCCCCGCCGACCGCCCCGGCCGTGGTGGGTGGCCCGGCCACGGGGAGGGAGCCCACGTCGGCGGCGCCGCCCCCGGCGACGGCCAGCACGACGAGCGCCAGCCCGGTGGCCGTGCCGCCGAGGACGCGGTGCCGCTGACCGGCGTCCGGGGGCACGGCAGGCGCCTTCGGGGCCGGGTTCCGGCGCGCTCGCCGGTTGGCGAGGACCGCTCTGACCAGGAGCACCAGGAAGGCCACCAGCATGGCGAGCAGCACGAGCGAGGACGTGACGCGCACCGTGCTGGGGACCGGCAGGAGGCAGAGCAGCAGCGCGGCGTTGGCCGCCGCCAGCCGGGCGGGCCACGCCCGCTCCAGTTCACCGGTGGCCGCCCGGACGGCGGCCGGTCCGCCGCCGAGGACGACGGGCACCAGGAAGCTGAGGGCGCCCAGCAGCACCTGGGCGATCCATCCGGCGGCGAGCGGGGCGGTCAGCGCCGGGGTGCGTTGCGCCACCTCCGCCCAGGAGCCGGCCGTCACCAGCAGTGCGGCCAGCGCGAACAGGGTGCCGGTCAGCCAGGCGGCACCGGCCGCCACCGACCAGGTGGCGAAGGAGTGCGGCGGCCGTGCGCGGGCCTCGCGCACCCAGGGCAGGGCGGCGATGACGAGCCCGGCCGCGTATCCGGCCACGCCCAGGGCCGCCGCCGGTGGCGGCCCCAGGAAGGCGGCGGCCACCGCGACCCCGAGACCGGTGAGGAGGACGGGGAGGGCGCGGCGGGCCGCCCGCTCCGCGCCCTCCGCCACCCGGGTGCGCAGCATGGTCGGCCACAGGGTGATGAGCGTCCCGGTGACGGTGAGTCCGACCCAGCCGAGCAGGTTGACGAGTTCGTGGGCCAGCAGCAGCCGGGCCTCGCCGTCGGCGGAGTGACCGCCCGAGGCCATGATCACGCCCAGCGCGGCGCCGGCCGGCAGCAGCGCTGCGGCGGCGATGTAGTAGCGCACGGTCATGGCGAAGCGGGCGGGCAGCGCCCGGCGGAGCATGCGCACCAGCCACACCGCGTGGGCGAGGGCCGCGCCGGCGACGGCGGCGGCGCCGGCTGCCACGAGTCCCGGTATGCCGGCGGTCATGCCGGCGATCACGCCGATCACCCCGGCGTTGAGGGCGGCCAGGCGCAGCACGGCCGGGGTGCCCCGGTCAGCTTCCGGCAGCCGGAGCACGGAGGCGGTGAAGTGCCCCGACCAGATCACGATGGCGTTGCTGACGGCGCCGAGCAGCAGCAGGTGCACGAGCAGCCAGCGGGCCACCGGCACGAACGGATGGGCCACGGTGCTGACGGCGAACAGCAGAAGCCAGGCCGCCACGAGGGTGTTCACCCCGAGGTGCCAGCGGGTGCGCGGTGAGTGCGTCCGGGGGGCGGACGGCTTCGCGGACGGCTGCGGAGACCGCGGGCCGGACGGGGGCGGGAGCGCGGTCACCGCGGGTCCTTCCGGTGGTGCGGGCGGGCGGGGGCCCCGGTGACCGGAGGTCCGGCCGGACGGTGCGGTGCCTCGTCGGTGCCGGCGGGGCGGGGCGGTTCGGCGGTCCTCGGGGCGCCGCCGATGGCGGCCCCCGGCGCAGGGCTTTCCGGCCGGTGTTTCCGGCGGCCGGCGGTCGCCGCCAGGACGACCGCGGCGAGGGCGAACAGCAGGACGGCGACGATGTTCAGTGCCCCGCCGGCCCGCCAGGCCCACTCGGTCTCCCGCAGGTCCCCGGCCAGGACGCGCAGGGCGAGCGAGGCGTGGAGCAGCCAGGCCGGTCCGGCGAGGACGGGGTGATAGGGCAGGGGACGGCGGAGCACCGCGGGCAGGATGACCGGGGCGTGCGCCATGATCATGGAGAGCACGAAGCCGAGGAAGACGGCGTGCACGACCGCGTCGTACAGGTAGCCCTCGGTGAGCGGCCCGCGGAGGAACCACAGGGCGCCGGCGAGCCCCAGCCAGGAGTATCCGGCCAGCAGGCAGGCCGCCGTGTACCGGGGCAGGCCGGGGGACCTGAGGGTGTGCCGGGCGACGTCGTGCGTGAGGAGCCAGGCGACCAGACCCATCAGGGCGGCGCCCAGCAGCAGGGTCCCCGGGACCGGCCACAGCAGGGCGGCGACCGGGCCGGCGAGCACGGCACCGGCGCACAGCACGTACAGGTGACGGGCAGCGGGCGGCAGGACGACCACCCGGGCGAGCTCCCGGCGTTCGCCCGCGATGGTGAGGACCAGGAAGGCCACCAGCCAGGGGAGCAGCCGGGGGACGTCGAGTCCGCCCAGCCACAGCAGCGCCGCGCCGAGGGCCGCCACCGCGCCGGCCGCCTGGGTGAGCAGCGCCGGACTGGGCTGCCGGTCCCAGAACCGCACGTACAGCGCGAGCAGCAGGGCGCAGCCGGCGAGCAGCGCCAGCTGTCCCGCCCGGAGGTCGACGGGGAGTACGAGGAGAATGCCGCCCGCGCCGAGGAGGAGGGGAGCCAGGTAGCCCCAGCGGCTGCCCAGGGCGACCGCCCGCTCCAGGGCCACGAGGGTGCCGGCGAATCCGAGGACCAGCAGCACGCCGTGCACCTCGGGCAGCCGGTCGGCGCGCACCGGGGTCGGCAGCCCGAGCAGCATCAGACCGGCATTGAGGCCGGCGAGGAGGGCGAAACCGGCAGGAAGCAGCAGGAACAACCGCCGGCCGGCCGCACGCCGTGCCCGGTCCGGTGCGCCCGTCACCGGGACTCCTCGGTGCCGTCGGGGCTCTCCGGGTCCGCGGCGGTGCCGGTGGCGGTCCCGGCCGGCTCCGGTGCGGCGTCGAGCCGGAGCAGGCAGGCGCCGGGCTCGGCGAAGGGGTGCAGGGCGACGCGTTCCGGCTCGCCGCCCAGGGCGGCGAGCCCGGCACGCACCAGGCCCGCGTGCACGGTGCAGATGACGCCCGGGTGTTCGCGGGCGACCTCGATGAAGGGGCAGCGCGGAAGCCGGGCGCCGAGGGCGTCCTCGTCCGTCTCGGGGGCGAACCCGATGTCCCCGAGCAGGTCCATGACCCGGCCGCGGGCCTCCCGCGGGGAGGCCGCCGGCTCCTGCCCGGCGAGCAGGGCACGGCCCCACTCCTCGCCGGCGGCGAGGGCGTCCGCCTGCGGATCGGCGCTGGACCGGGCGATCTGCCGGGCGAGCACGGCCGCCAGCCCGGCGTACTCGCGCGCCGCGGACGCCTCCGGCGGGCGGGCCCGGTAGCGCCAGGCGGGCCGTCCGCGGCCAGAGACCGGGGCGCGGGTGCGTTCCGCCAGACCGGCCTCGACCAGGGCGTCCAGGTGCTCGCGGACCGTGTTCGGGTGCAGTCCGCAGACCTCGGCGAACGCGGTGACCGTGACGGTTCCCGCCTCGCCGCGCAGGTGCTGCAGGACGGTGCGGCGCTGCCGGGACACCGGTGGGTGATCGTCGGAGCCGCCCCCGGGGAGCGGGCCCTTATTTTTCACGGACATGTCCGTAGTATATTGCAGGCACCGGCCCACCGGCCCACCGGACCACCCGGCCCGGCCCGGCCGCACGTCAACCGCTGGGAGATGCCCGCCATGACCACCACCAGCCCACTCGTCATCGCCTCCGACCCCGAGGACGCCGCCGCCGTCGAAGCCGTCGAGGCGCACCACACCCACCTGGCCGGTGAACTGGCCGGACGCGTCTCCCTGCTGCTCGACGCCGCCGGCAACAGCCCCGGCGCCGCCGCGGAGGTCCGCGCCGGGCTGGTCGCCTTCTGCGACCGCGAACTCCTCCCGCACGCCGCCGCCGAGGAGTCCGCGCTCTACCCGGCCGCACACCGCGACCCCGCCGCCCGCCTGCTCGTCGACGGCATGCTCGCGGAGCACCGCCGGATCGGAGCCCTGGTGGACGCGCTGCGCGCCGCTCCCTCCGAGACCCGCGGAGCCGGGGAGGCCCGGGCCCTTCAGGTGCTGTTCGAGGAGCACCTGCTGAAGGAGAACACCCTGGTGCTGCCGCTGCTCGCGGGCTCACCCGAGGTGTCGCTGTCGGGCCTGCTCGCCGGCATGCACGACCTGCTCGGCCATCACGCCCACGAAGCGGAGGGCCTTCAGGAGGGTGCGGAGGCGGCCGGTGGCTGCGGCGGCACCTGCGCCTGCGGCGACGCCGAGGAGGCCGCGGTTCCCGAGCTCGACGTCCGGGAGATCCCGCACGCCCTGCGCCACGCGACGGTGTTCGGCGCGCTGGACGCCGTCCCGGCCGGCCGGGCCATGGTGCTCGTCGCCCCGCACGACCCGCTTCCCCTGCTGGGCCAGCTCGAGGACCGGGCGCCGGGCGCCTTCGCCGTCGAGTACCTCGAACGCGGCCCGGAGGCGTGGCGGCTGCAGCTCACCCACCGCTGACACCTCCCCGGGTGAATTGGCCGGAAGCCGCCGGCCGGTTCACCCGCCCGGCCTCCCCGGTGCGGCTGACCGCTGCACCGGGGAGGCCGGGCGGCACAGCCCCGGTCGGCCCTCGCACAGGGCCCTGATGGTCCCTGTCCCCCGACCGGATGAATGCGGACTCTTGACCGGGTACCGGACCTGCACGGTCGCCGGGCACGCATAGGGTGCCTGGCCGGACCTCGGGGTACCTGTCGGGGACCGTACCCGGCCCTGCCGGCACGCACAGGGCACGGAAACGTCAGCCAGATTCACCGATCACGGGACGGATGCGGACGAGATCATGGACAACAAGCCGGGAGCCGGCACCGCCACGCCCTCGACACCCGCCGACGCCGCAGCGGTGTCCGCGGGACGCCGCGGCCTGATGCTGGCTCTGGCCACCCTCGGGTTCGCCGTGAACTTCTGGGCCTGGGCCCTGCTCAGCCCGCTCGGGCCACGTTTCAAGGACATCCTCGACCTGACCGCCTTCGAGCAGTCCCTGCTCGTCGCGGTACCCGTGGTGGTCGGCTCGCTGGGACGGATCCCGGTCGGGGCACTGACCGACCGGTACGGCGGCCGGGTGATGTTCCCGGTGGTCTCCCTCGTCACCGTCGTCCCGGTGCTGTTCATCGGGCTGGTCGGGCACTCGTCCCTCGCGGCCCTCCTGATCGGCGGGTTCTTCCTCGGCATCGGCGGCACCGCGTTCGCCATCGGAGTGCCGTTCGTGAACGCCTGGTTCCCGCCCGCGCACCGCGGACTGGCGACCGGCATCTTCGGCGTCGGTATGGGCGGCACCGCCATCAGCGCGCTCACGACGGTGAACCTGGTCAACGACCACGGCACCGCCACCCCCTTCGTCCTCACCGCCGTCGTGCTGGCCGTCTACGCGCTGCTCGCCGCCCTGCTGCTGCGGGACGCGCCCGGACGCACCATGCCCTCCGGCTCGCTCGGCCGCCGCCTTGCCACCACCGCCCGGCTGCCCATCACTGTCCAGGCGTCCGCGCTCTACGCCGTCGCCTTCGGTGGCTTCGTCGCCTTCTCCGTCTACCTGCCGGTCTACCTGCAGACGGCGTACGGGCTCGAGCCGGCCGACGCGGCGAACCGGATGGCGGGCTTCGTGCTGCTCGCCGTCCTCATGCGGCCCACCGGCGGATGGCTCTCGGACCGTCTCGGGCCCGTCCGGGTGCTCACCCTCTCCCTCGGCGTCGTCTCGGTCACGGCGCTGATGCAGTCCTTCACCCCGCCGCTGGCGCCGCTGGGCACGATCGCGTTCCTGACCATGGCCGCCGCCCTGGGGGCCGGAAGCGGCGCCACCTTCGGGCTGGTGGCCCTCGCCGCACCCGCCGACAAGGTCGGCTCCGTCACCGGCATCGTGGGCGCGGCCGGCGGACTCGGCGGATTCATCCCGCCACTGATCATGGGGGCCGTCTACGGCCTCACCGACTCCTACGCCATCGGCCTCGTGCTGCTCGCCCTGACAGCCGTCGCCGCCGCGGCACTGGCGGTGACCACAGTGCGCCAGGGGCTGGCCGACCGCACCGCCTGACCGGCCGTCCCGCTGCCCGGGGCGGCGCCGTCCCGCGGCACCCCGGGCGCTCCGGGAACAGCAGCGCCCGGGGAATCACCACCGCCGAAAAAAATAAGGACAACTACCCGCTTTTCTGCCGGACATGCCTGTCAGGGACGGAATTCCGCCATCCTTCCCACCCTGATCCGGTCGTGCCGCCGTGTTCACGTTTCCGCCGGTCGGGTGGCCGAAAACGGCAATGAACATGCCGACGCGTTCTCTTGCGTGGAGAGTCTTCATGACCTTGGGTGGCGGCCGTGGGTATCTCACCCACAGGCAGGCGCACCGGGAGGAAAAAACCGTGGCGATGGCGGGAAAAAAGGGGACGGCCGGCAAGGGCAGTGCGGGCAGCAGGCGCGAGGCGGGAAAGCGAACGGCCGGTCCGGACAGTGACCTGACGGATGCTCTGGTGGGCACCAGACGATTCTTCACCCGCTCGGACGTCTCCGGCGACCAGCGGACCCTGTACAAGATCGGCGGCCGGCAGGCGGACAGCTTCTACCGCGACCGCTGGAGCCACGACAAGGTGGTGCGCTCCACCCACGGAGTGAACTGCACCGGCTCGTGCTCCTGGAAGGTGTACGTCAAGGACGGCATCATCACCTGGGAGTCGCAGCAGACGGACTACCCGTCCGTGGGGCCGGACTCCCCGGAGTACGAGCCGCGCGGATGCCCCCGCGGCGCCGCCTTCTCCTGGTACACCTACTCGCCCACCCGGGTGCGTTACCCGTACGTGCGCGGCGTGCTCCTGGAGATGTACCGGGAGGCCAAGGCCCGGCTCGGGGACCCGGTGCTCGCCTGGGCCGACGTGGTCTCCGACCCGAAGCGCTCCCGCCGCTACAAGTCGGTGCGCGGCAAGGGCGGCCTGGTGCGGGCGAGCTGGGACGAGGCGGCCGAGATGATCGCCGCCGCCCACGTCCACACCATCAAGGAGTACGGCCCCGACCGGCTGGCGGGCTTCTCGCCGATCCCGGCGATGTCGATGGTCTCCCACGCCGGCGGCGCCCGGTTCTACTCCCTCATCGGCGGCGCGATGCTGTCGTTCTACGACTGGTACGCCGACCTGCCGGTCGCCTCGCCGCAGGTGTTCGGCGACCAGACCGACGTGCCGGAGTCGGGGGACTGGTGGGACGCCGGCTACCTCATCATGTGGGGCTCCAACCTGCCGGTGACCCGCACCCCGGACGCCCACTGGATGGCCGAGGCCCGCTACCGGGGGCAGAAGGTCATCGCGGTCGCCCCGGACTACGCCGACAACGTCAAGTTCGCCGACGAGTGGGTGCCCGCCCGGCCCGGCACCGACGGCGCGCTGGCCATGTCGATGGGGCACGTCCTGCTCAAGGAGTTCTTCGTCGACCGCCGGGCCGGCTACTTCGACGGCTACGTCAAGCGTTACACCGACCTGCCGTTCCTGGTCACCCTCGACAGCTCCGGCGACGGCCCCGGCGCGCCGTACACGCCGGGCAAGTTCCTCACCGCCGCCGAACTCGGCGGCGAGGAGGCCGACGCGGAGAACGCCGTGTTCAAGACGGTTCTCCTCGACGCCGGCACCGGCCGGCCGGTGGTCCCCCACGGCTCACTGGGCCACCGCTACGGCGAGGCCGGTGCGGGCAAATGGAACCTCGACCTCGGCGACACCGACCCGCTGCTGAGCATCGCCGACGCCCCGGACACCGCCGGCGGCCCGCCGGAGTCCGTGGAGGTGGCGCTGCCCCGCTTCGACACCCCGGACGGCACCGCCGGGCAGCTGCGCCGCGGAGTGCCCGTGCGCCGGGTCGGCGGCCGGCTGGTCACCACCGTGTTCGATCTGCTGCTGGCCCAGTACGGAGTCGGCCGCGAGGGCCTGCCGGGGGAGTGGCCCACCGGCTACGACGACGCCGAGCAGCCGTACACCCCGGCCTGGCAGGAGGCCATCACCGGAGTGCCGGGCCAGCAGGCGGCGCGCATCGGCCGTGAGTTCGCCGCCAACGCCGAGGAGTCCAAGGGCCGGTCCATGATCATCATGGGGGCCGGGGTCAACCACTGGTTCCACTCCGACACCATCTACCGCTCCTTCCTCACCCTGACGACGCTGGCCGGCTGCCAGGGCGTCAACGGCGGCGGCTGGGCCCACTACGTCGGCCAGGAGAAGGTCCGGCCGATCACCGGCTACTCCGCCATCGCCACCGGCGCCGACTGGAGCCGTCCCGCCCGCCAGATGATCCAGACGGCCTACTGGTACCTGCACACCGACCAGTTCCGCTACGACCCGTTCGGCGCCGACACCCTGTCCGCGACCACCGCCGGCGGCACCTTCACCGGCAAGTCCACGGCCGACGTCATCGCCCAGTCCGCCCGCATGGGCTGGATGCCGTCCTACCCGACCTTCAACCGCAACCCGCTCACCCTCGCACCGGACGCCAAAGCCGCGGGCCGCGAGGTGGGTGACTACGTGGTCGACGAGCTGAAGAGCGGCCGGATGCGCTTCGCCGGAGAGGACCCGGACGCACCCGAGAACTTCCCCCGCATCCTCACCGTCTGGCGGGCCAACCTGCTCGGCTCCTCCGCCAAGGGCAACGAGTACTTCCTCAAGCACCTGCTCGGCACCGACTCCGCCGTCCGCGCCACCGAAGCACCCCCCGGCGCGCGGCCCCGCGACGTGAAGTGGCACGAGGAGGCCCCGACCGGGAAGCTCGACCTGCTGCTGTCGCTGGACTTCCGGATGACCAGCACCACCATCTACTCCGACATCGTGCTGCCGGCCGCCACCTGGTACGAGAAGCACGACCTGTCCACCACGGACATGCACCCGTTCGTGAACTCCTTCAACCCGGCCATCCCGCCGCCCTGGCAGACCCGCACCGACTGGGACGCCTTCCACACCATCGCCCGGGTTTTCAGCCGGCTCGCCGCCGGACACCTGGACACGGTCACCGACGTGGTGGCGGCCCCGCTGATGCACGACACCCCCGACGCCATGGCGACCCCCTACGGCCGGGTCCGCGACTGGAAGGCGGGGGAGTGCGAGCCGGTCCCCGGCCGCACCATGCCGAAGCTGGTGCCCGTGGAGCGCGACTACACGGCCGTCGCCGACAAGATGGGCGCACTCGGCCCGCTCCCCGACACCCTCGGCGCCACCACCAAGGGCATCACCTTCCGCGTCGACCGGGAACTGGAGTACCTGCGCCGCAAGAACGGCACCGTGCGCGGCGGAGCAGCCGACGGCCGCCCCTCCATCGCCCGCGACTCCCAGGCGTGCGAGGCCATCCTCGCGCTGTCCGGAACCACCAACGGACACCTCGCCACGCAGGGCTTCCGCACCCTGGAGCAGCGCACCGGCGTGCAGCTGGCCGACCTGGCGGCCGAGCACGAGGGCAAACAGATCACCTTCGCCGACACCCAGGCCGCACCCGCGCCCGTCGTCACCTCCCCCGAATGGTCGGGATCGGAGTCCGGCGGCCGCCGCTACTCGCCCTTCACCATCAACGTCGAACGGCTCAAGCCCTGGCACACCCTCACCGGGCGCCAGCACTTCTACCTCGACCACGACTGGATCGCCGAACTCGGCGAATGGATGCCTGTCTACCGGCCGCCGCTCAACATGCACGCCCTCTTCGACGAGCCCGAGCTCGGCCACCAGGGCGAGCTCGGCCTGACCCTGCGCTACCTGACCCCGCACAACAAGTGGTCCATCCACTCCGAGTACCAGGACAACCTGTTCATGCTGTCGCTCTCCCGCGGAGGGCCGACGATCTGGATGAGCACCCCGGACGCGGCGAAGATCGGCGTGCACGACAACGACTGGATCGAAGCCGTCAACCGCAACGGCGTCGTCGTCGCCCGCGCGATCGTCTCCCACCGGATGCCCGAGGGCACCGTCTACATGCACCACGCCCAGGACCGGCTCATCGACGTGCCCCGCACCGAGACGAACGGACGCCGCGGCGGCATCCACAACTCCCTGACCCGGCTGCTGGTCAAGCCCACCCACCTCATCGGCGGCTACGCGCAGCTCTCGTTCGCCTTCAACTATCTCGGTCCGACCGGCAACCAGCGCGACGAGATCACCGTCATCCGCCGCCGCAACCAAGAGGTCCAGTACTGATGACGCAACGGAGCGGAGCGCGCGCATGAAGGTCATGGCCCAGATGGCGATGGTGATGAACCTCGACAAGTGCATCGGCTGCCACACCTGTTCGGTCACCTGCAAGCAGGCGTGGACCAACCGCACCGGCGTCGAGTACGTCTGGTTCAACAACGTGGAGACCCGCCCCGGCCAGGGATACCCCCGCCGCTACGAGGACCAGGAGACCTGGCAGGGCGGCTGGGAACTCAACAAACGCGGACGCCTGTCGCTCAAGTCCGGCGGCCGGTTCAAGAAGCTCATCACCATCTTCTCCAACCCCAAGCTGCCCGCCCTCGACGACTACTACGAGCCCTGGACCTACGACTACGAGACACTGATCAACGCACCGCTCCAGGAGCACACCCCGGTCGCCCGCCCCAAGTCGCTGATCACCGGCGAGGACATGAAGATCTCCTGGTCCGCGAACTGGGACGACGACCTCGGCGGCTCCAACGACCACGGCGACAAGGACGTCCTGCTCGCGGGCATCGAGGAAAAGGTCAAGTTCGAGTTCGAACAGACCTTCATGTTCTACCTGCCCCGCATCTGCGAGCACTGCCTGAACCCCTCCTGCGCCGCCGCCTGCCCCTCCGGCGCGATCTACAAGCGCAGCGAGGACGGCATCGTCCTGGTCGACCAGGACCGCTGCCGCGGCTGGCGGATGTGCGTCACCGGCTGCCCGTACAAGAAGGTCTACTTCAACCACCGCACCGGCAAGGCCGAGAAGTGCACCTTCTGCTTCCCCCGCATCGAGGTCGGCCTGCCCACCGTCTGCTCGGAGACCTGCGTCGGTCGGCTGCGCTACATCGGCCTCATGCTCTACGACGCCGACGCCGTCCTGGAGGCCGCCTCCACCACCGAGGACACCGACCTCTACGAGGCCCAGCGGAACGTCTTCCTCGACCCCAACGACCCCCAGGTCATCGCCGCCGCCGAAGCGGAAGGCATCCCGCGCGACTGGATCGAGGCCGCCCAGCGCTCCCCGATCCACGCCCTCATCAACACCTACAAGGTCGCGCTGCCCCTGCACCCGGAATACCGCACCATGCCGATGGTCTGGTACATCCCGCCGCTCTCCCCCGTCATCGACGTCATCCGCGACACCGGATACGACGCCGAGGACACCGGCAACCTCTTCGCCGCGATCGACGCGCTCCGCATCCCCGTCGACTACCTCGCCCAGCTGTTCACCGCCGGCGACCCCGCCCCCGTCGACGCCGTACTGCGCCGCCTCGGCGCCATGCGCTCCTACATGCGCGACATCAACCTCGGCCGCGAACCCGACGCCTCCATCCCCGCCTCCGTCGGCATGAGCGAAGAGCACATGTACGACATGTACCGGCTGCTGGCACTGGCCAAGTACGACGAGCGCTACGTCATCCCTCCCGCCCACGCCGAACAGGCCCACGGCCTCGAGGAACTCGCCACCGAGTGCAGCCTCGACTACGAGGGCGGCCCCGGTATGGGCGGCTCCGGGCCGCTCGGTGAATCCTCCGGCGGCCCCGACCCGATCGCCGTGGAGAACTTCCACATGCTGCAGAGCCGGCAGACCTCCGACACCACCGCCGCGCCCGACGACAAGGGAGCCAGGGTGAACCTCCTCAACTGGGACGGCAAGGGCCGCCCCGACGGCATGTTCCCGCCCAACCCCTCCCACGGCAACGGGGACGACGCGGGCCGCACCGCATCCGGCGGGGAGGTCGAGCCCAAGCCATGACCCCCAAGGACACCCTGCGGCGCAGGAGCAACCGGAACCGCAACGACACCTGGACCCCGGCCGCCTGGCAGATCCAGTCCCTGCTGCTGGCCTACCCCGACGACCAGCTGCTGCGGCACACCGCACTGGCCCGCCGCACCGCAGCCGCCCTGCCCCCGCCGGCCGGCCACCCACTGGACCGCTTCCTCGACCACGTCGAGCGCACCCCGCTCACCGAACTGGCCGCCGACTACGTCGCCACCTTCGACCACCGCAAACGGTGCTGCCCCTTCCTCACCTACTACGCGCACGGCGACACCCGGAAGCGCGGTGTCGCCCTGCTGCGACTGAAGCAGGCCTACGCCGCCGCCGGGATGCGGCTCACCGACGACGAGCTTCCCGACCACCTGGCCGTCGTCCTGGAGTTCGCCGCCGCGGGCGACCCGGCGGCCGGCGCCGCCCTCCTCCAGGAACACCGGGCGGGCGTCGAGCTGCTCCGGCTCGCCCTCACCGACCTGGGCTCCCCCTGGGCCCACGTGCTGGAGTCCGTCTGCGCCACCCTGACCCCGCTGGCCGGGGACGAACGGCAGGCCGTTGCCCGGCTCGCCGCCGAAGGGCCGCCCGAGGAGCAGGTCGGTCTCGCCCCCTACACACCCCCGCAGTTCATGCCCGACCCGGTGGAAGGCCGCCGATGAAGCCGCACGCCCCCCTCCCCACGGACCTCCCGGCCGGCGCCCCCGCCCTGGCCGCCGCCGGCGACAGCGCCCTCGACATCTTCCTCTGGAACGTCCTGCCGTACCTGGCGCTGGTTCTGTTCGTCGGCGGACACCTCTGGCGCTACCGCTACGACAAGTTCGGCTGGACCACCCGCTCCTCCCAGCTCCACGAGAGCCGGCTGCTGCGCATCGGCAGCCCGCTGTTCCACTTCGGCATCCTGGTGGTGATCCTCGGCCACATCGGCGGACTGCTCATCCCCAAGAGCTGGACCGAGGCCGCCGGCATCAGCGAGGACGCCTACCACGTCACCGCCGTGGTCCTGGGCACCATCGCCGGCATCTGCACCCTGGCCGGCATCGCCATCCTCGTCTACCGGCGCCGCACCGTCGGCCCGGTCTTCAGCGCCACCACCCGCAACGACAAGTTCATGTACGTCCTGCTGCTGCTCGCCCTGATCACCGGCCTGGTGGCGACCGTGGACGCCAACGTCACCGGAGGCGGGTACGACTACCGCACCACCATCTCGCCCTGGTTCCGCGGCATCTTCACCCTCTCGCCCGACGCCTCCCTGATGAGCACCGCGCCCTGGCTGTTCCAGCTGCACGCGCTCAGCGCCCTGGCGCTGTTCGCCGTCTGGCCCTTCACCCGCCTGGTGCACATGCTCACCGCCCCCGTCGGCTACCTCACCCGCCCCTACATCGTCTACCGCAGCCGCGACACAAACATGGGCTCCCGCGCCCCCCGCCGCGGCTGGGAGCGCGTCAAGTAGGGACTACCCGCAGCCTGTTCTGCACGGCACCGCACCGCCCCCGGCCCCGCCCCGGCCGGTCCCGGCCGGTCCCGGTGACCTGGTGCCGTGTCGGCCACGCGGCACTAGCATGAAGGCCATGCGCATGCTGCCCCGCATCATCGTCCGTGACCCGGACCGCGCGTCGGCGTTCCACCAGGAGGCCATGGGTGCCGAGGAGGTGTTCCAGGCACCCGATCTCGACGACGGCCGTCCGGCCGCGATGGCCGGCCTGTTCGGCGACCTGCTGGGCGTCCCGCACGACCGGCACCACCGCGATGTCCTCCCGGCCGTCGGGCGGTCCTGACATGGACGTGCTCGAGTTTCCCGACGCCGCCGGGTGGGAGGCCTGGCTGGAAGCGGAACACGAGGTGCGGTCCGAGGCGTGGCTGCTGATCGGCAAGCGGCACTCCGGGGCCGCGCTGCTCCCGAACAACGAGGCGCTCGACGTGGCGCTGTGCTTCGGCTGGATCGACGGTCAGCGCAGGGCGCACGACGAGGTGTCGTACCTCCAGCGGTACGTGCGCCGCAGGCCGAGGAGCACCTGGTCGCAGGTCAACGTGGGGAAGGCTGAGGCACTGCTGGCGGCCGGGCGCATGCGGCCGGCCGGGCTCGCGGCGATCGAGGCCGCCCGCGCGGACGGACGGTGGGAGGCGGCGTACGAGCCGCAGCGCACCGCCGAGGTGCCGCCCGACCTGGCGGCCGCGCTGGCCGGCGACGCCCGCGCGCAAGCCGCCTTCGCGCGGCTCGGCCGGTCCGACCGCTACGCCGTGATCCTGCCGCTGCTCAAGGCCCGCACACCCGAGACGCGGGCGAAGGCCCTGGCCCGGGCGATCACCCGGCTGACCGAAGAGCAGTAGGTCCCGGCAGCCCGCCTGCCGCCGGGGTTCCGCGTGGTCGAGAACGAGCGACACCGCCCGCCCGGCCGCCGTACGGCCGAGGATCGCTGCGAACATCCCAAACGCCTCGCGCGGGATCTCGACTGTGCCGGCCCCGATCAGCACCGGAACTCCTTGCCCGTCCAGGGGTGGCGAGCGAGCCGGCGCATCACCAACCGCTCGACGGCTCTGCCCGCTAGGGTCCTTGCTTGTGCTTGATCTCTCCTCGCATCACCGTGCGACAGCGGACGCCTACGATGCCGTCGCCGTCCGCTATGCCGCATTCGCCCGTCACGCACTCGATGCCCTTCCGCTGGATCGCGCGGTGCTCGCCGCGTTCGCCGAGACGGTGCGGGCCGTCGGCCCCGGGCCCGTCGCGGAGCTGGGATGCGGCCCCGGGTGCGTCACCGCACACCTGAGAGATCTGGGGCTGGACGTCTTCGGCGTCGACCTGTCGCCCGCGATGATCGATCTTGCCCGTGAGGCATACCCCGACCTGCGGTTCGAGGTCGGTTCCATGGACGCACTGGACCTGGCCGACGGCCGGCTGCAAGGCATCGTGTCCTGGTACTCGGTCATTCACACCCCACCGCAGGACGTGCCCCCGTACCTCGACGAGTTCCGTCGAGTACTCGCACCTGACGGAACTCTCCTGCTCGCCTTCTTCGAGTCGGACGGTGAGCCGCCCACGGCCTTTGACCACAAGGTGGCGACGGCCTACCGATGGCCGATCGACGAGCTCGCGGGGCTGGCCGGTGCGGCCGGCTTCACCGAGGCCGGCCGGATGCTGCGTGAGCCACACGAAGGCGAACGGTTCCGCCGGGGACATCTGCTGATGCGCCCCGGGAAGCAACCCGGGTGATCACGGCCGGCCGCATCACGAAGGCACCTGGTCCATGAGCGATGTGCTCACGCCTCTGCGGCGCCGACCCCAGCATTTCTGCAGGTCAGGTAGCGTTGGTGCCCCCGGCAGGACTCGAACCTGCGGCCAAGTGCTTAGAAGGCACCTGCTCTATCCACTGAGCTACGGGGGCCGGGTCTCCGTCACGGCGTGGACAGCGCCCCCGATGACCTTCCCGAGCACAGGATACGGCTCCCGGGGGGTTCGTCCCGTTTGCTTCACTGTTGTGCTGTCGTGTGGAGATCCAGTGAAGCAGCCCTGATAATCGCAGGCGGGCGTCCCCCACGCAGTGGTTTGGGCCGCCGTATGCGGGGGTGTTGCTCACTCGTTATGCCCGTGAGAGCGGTCGCCGGTGTGGTTTCGGGCGAGTTCGGCGGAATATACTTCAGAAACCGGCGAAACTTGGGCATTCTTCCCGTGTGGCAATCCTGGACGCACGGCCCGACCTGCTGGACGCGCTCACTCTGCTCCGAGGGTGCGTCGCCTCGGCGCGCTTCCCGCTGGCTCTCCCCGGCGCCGAGCGGGCCCGGCGCTCCCGTGCCGAGCTGCTCGCCCAGCTCGACGGCTACCTGATGCCGCGGCTCCGGGAACCGGACGCCCCGCTGCTGGCCGTCATCGCCGGCCCCACCGGAGCGGGGAAGTCGACACTCGTCAACGCCCTGGTCGGCCGGCGGGTCAGCGAGGCCGGGGTGCTGCGCCCCACCACCCGCACCCCCGTCCTCGTCTGCCACCCGGAGGACCACCACTGGTTCGCGGCCCGCCGGGTGCTGCCGCAGCTCGGCCGGGTGTGGCTGCCCCGGCGTGAGGACGACGAGAACGTCCCCGCCGCCCCGCCCCCGGCCACCCCCGACGGCCTGCCCGCCGTGGCGGTGGAAACCTCCCGGGCAATCCCCCGGGGACTGGGCCTGCTGGACGCTCCCGACATCGACTCGCTCCTGCCGGCCAACCGTGATCTGGCCGCCGACCTGATCTGCGCGGCCGACATCTGGGTGCTGGTCACCACCGCCGCCCGCTACGCCGACGCCCTCCCCTGGCACCTGCTGCGCAGCGCCCGCGAGTGCGAGGTCACGGTGGCCACCGTCCTGGACCGGGTGCCGCACCAGATCGCCCCCGAGGTCTCCCGGTACTACGCCGGCCTGCTGGACCGGGCCGGGCTCGGCGGTATCCCCCGGTTCACCGTCCCGGAGCTGCCGGAGTCCGCCTCCGGCGACTCCGGGCTCCTGCCCGCCAGCGCGGTCGCCGGGCTGCGGGACTGGCTCACCCAGCAGGTCCAGGACCCCGCCGCCCGGTCCGTCACCGCTTTCCGCACGGCCGCCGGCACGCTCCGCTCGCTGCGCGGACGGGTCGGCGCCCTGGCAGGCGCCGCCTCGGCCCAGCACGCGGCAGCCGCCCGACTGGAGCAGCAGCTGGCCGAGGCCTACGCGACGGCCGCCGAACGGGTGACGTCCTGTCTGGAGAGCGGCGGTCTGCTGACCGGCCAGGCCCGGGCGCACTGGCTGGCGTTCCCGGTGGACAGCAGCGGCGACGAGCTGTCCCACGCCCTCACCGAAGCCCTCGGCACCCTGCTCGCCGAGGCGGCCGTGCAGGCGAACGAACGGACCACGGCGGCCTGGCGGCGCGAACCGGGAGCCCCGCAGGGCACCTTCGAGGACTCCAAGGGCGTCCGGGAGCGCACCGGTGTCCTGGTGCGCCGCCTGCGCCGCTGCCTGGAAGAGCTGGCCGACGAGGCAGCCCGGGCCGCCGGTCCGGCCCGGGGGCGGGCCGCCGAGTTCCGCTCGGTGGGCGATGCCGAGGAGACGGCCGCGCTGCTCCTCACCGAGCTGCTGGGAGGCCGGGAGGCCGCACCGGCGGGCAAGGCGCTGGACGCGCTGTTCGGCCCGGAGGGCCGGGCGGCCGTGTGCGAGCAGGGCCGGCAGCTGCTGCGGAGCTGCGTGGAACAGGCCCTCACCGGAGAGCGGGTGCACCGCGGCACCGCGCTGCACCGGCTGGACGTCACCGCGGATCACCAGGTCGAGCTGGTCGCCGCGTTCTCGGCGGTCCGTCGGCGCATCCCGGTCCCGTAGCGGTATTGCCCAGGTCCCGCTCCGTCGTCCCGGACGGCCGGGACAGGAAGCGGGAGCAGGTACGGCCTCGCCAGAGCACAGGAACAGGAGGGATCGCAGTGCGCAAGGACACCACGAGCCCGGCGCCCACCCCGCCCACGGCCACCCGCGACGCCGGCACCGGCGCTCCGGCCGGCCCGGAGGGCGCCGCCGGCCCGGACGGGGCCGGCGCAGCCGTCACCGGCACCGCGTGGAACGGCAGCTGGGACGACGGCTTGATCGCCCGCCGCGTCCGCCCCGGGGAACGGGTGCCCGGCGCCGGCCCGGCGCAGAACCTGAGCCCGGACCCGGAACAGGCGACCGCGGAACCGGACGAGGACGCCGAAGCGCCCGGGAAGGAGGCCGGGGAAGACCTCGCGGAACGAACCGCGGCAGAAGCAGCCGAAGAGGAAGTACCGCAGCGCGAACCGGTGGTCGCAGGGCCCCCGCCACCTCCCGAGAACCTTCCCGAGACCCCCCAGGACCTGGCGCTGCGCATGCGCCTGGGTGCACTCCGGGAACTGGTCGGCCTCTCCCGCACCCGCCTGGACGGCAACGAACTCGCCGAGGCGGGCCGGGTGCTCGACGAGGCGGCGGCCCGGACCCGGCTGCCGCGGGCCTACACCACCGTCGCCCTCGCGGGAGCCACCGGGAGCGGCAAGTCCACCCTGTTCAACGCCCTTGCCGGCGCCCAGCTTTCCGAGGCGGGAGTGCGCCGGCCGACGACCTCCGGTGCCGTCTCCTGCACCTGGGACGCCGGCCCGGGACCCGGCCCGGAAGGGCTGCTGGAGAGGCTCGGCATCCCCGGCCGGGCCCGTCGGCGCGCCCACGTCATCGACCCCGCGCTGCGCGGCCTCATCCTGCTCGACCTGCCCGACTACGACTCCTTCGCCCGAGGACATCGGGAGCAGGCCGACCGTCTGCTGTCGCTGGTCGACGCGGTGATCTGGGTCGTCGACCCGGAGAAGTACGCCGATGCCGTGCTGCACGAGCGCTACCTGCGGGCCTTCGCCGGACACGCCGAAGTCAGCTTCATCGTCCTCAACCAGATCGACCGGCTGCCCGGCGAGGCGGCCGACGCGGTGCTGCACGACGTGCGGCGGCTGCTCGACGACCGCGGGATCGCACTGGACGAGCACGGGGAGCCCGGTGCCACGGTGCTGGGCGTCTCCGCGCTGAACGGCGAAGGGGTGCCGGAACTGCGCCGCGCGGTCGGGGAGCTGGTGGCCGAACGAACCGCCGCGGCCCGGCGGCTCACCGCGGACGTGGACGGTGCGGCCCGGCGGCTGCGGCCCGTCTATCTCGCGGAGAGTGTGCAGGCCCCGGCCGGGCTCACCGCGCGGGCCCGGGAGGAGTTCGAGGACCGGCTCGCGTCGGCGGTGGGTGCGGAGGCGGTCGGTCAGGCCGCCGAACGGGTGTGGCTCCGCCGCGCGGACCTCGTCTGCGGCACCCCCTGGGCGCAGCTCGTCCGCCGCCTCGCGGACGGCAGGGCCGCCCGCCGCGGAGAGCCCGCCGTACTCAGCAGCCGCCAGCAGGCGCTGCTGAAGCCCCCGGTTCTCTCCCGTCCGGCGCTGGATCAGGCGGTACGCCGGCTCGAGGACGACGCGTCCGCCGAGCTCCCGCCGCCGTGGGAGAAGGCCGTGCGGTCCGCTGCCCGGCGCGGGGCCCGGGACCTGCCGCGGGCGATGGAGACGGAGCTTGCCCGGCTGCCCGGCCGGGCAGCCGGGGAGCGCCGGCGGATGCTTCCCTTCCCCGGCTGGTGGATGGGCGCGGCGGTCGGTCAGGCCGTCCTGCTGGCGGCACAGCTGCTGGGCCTGTGCTGGATGCTGCTCGCCGTGTTCGACCAGCCGGTGGTGGCCCGCTGGCTGCCGCTGGCGCTGCTCGGCGCCGGGGCGGTGGGCGCGCCGCTGCTCTCCTGGTGCTGCCGGCTCGCGGCCCGTACCCCGGCCCGCGCGTGGGGGCAGGAGGAGGAGACGCGGCTGCGCCGGATCGCGGCCGCCTGCGGCCGCAATCTGGTTCTGGAGCCGGTGGCGGCGGAGTTGCTCCGGTATCGGGAGGCGCGCGAGCAGTACGTCGTCGCGGCGGGTCGTATCGACCCTGGCTGAACTCCCCGCCGCTGCCGGGCTGTCCGGCCCGCCTGTCCGACCGTCCGGTCGTGTCGCGGCGAACTGCCCGATCTGCAGGGGTTTTTACCGTCCGTTCCATAACGATTAGGAGTCGGTATGCTTAACGTTCCGGAGCGGTGGGGACTGCCGTCCGTTACCTCCATACGATCCCCTCGTACGCACGGGGCCGTTGATGAGCTCGCCGACGAGAGTTGCGGCTGCGGTCCGAGTGCTTGTCGTGGAGGGGAACTCATACATGATTTCAGTACGGAGGCGGGCCCTCACCCGCCTGGCGGCCACAGCTGCGGCCACCGGCCTGCTCGCCGGCGGCGCGATCGCGACCGCCGGGACGGCCGTCGCCGACGAGAACGTGCGCAACGGCGGAGCGACCGCCACCCTTGGTGGCCTGGAGACCTACGACGGCGTCAAGGTGGGCCGACAGGTCGTCAAGGCCGGCCTGTTCACCATGGATGTCCACGGTGGCGGAACGGTCAAGACCTACTGCATCGACTTCATGACCGGCGCCAAGACGGGCTACGACTACAAGGAAGCCAACTGGGACGCGACCTCGCTGGCCGGTAACGCCGACGCGGGCAAGATCCACTGGGTTCTGCAGAACTCCTACCCCCGGGTCGACGACCTCAACGCCCTCAGCGAGACCGTGGGCCTGAAGAAGACGCTGACCAAGGAGCAGGCCGCGGCCGGCACCCAGGCAGCGATCTGGAAGTACAGCGACAACAAGGACGCCCAGCCGACCAACAAGAACGCCCAGCAGCTCACGCAGTGGCTGCTGGACAACGCCGTTCCGGTCGAGCAGGAGCCCGCCCCCAGCCTGGAGCTCGACACCCTGCAGGTGTCCGGCAAGCCCGGCGGCGAGCCCCTCGGACCGGTCACCGTGACGACCTCCGCGGAAACCGTCACCGTCACCCCCGACGCCTCCGCAGCCGCGCAGGGCGTCAGCCTCGTCGACGGCGAGGGCAACCTCGTCACCGACGGCACCCCGGTGACCAACGGCACGCAGCTCTTCTTCGACGTGCCCGAGGGCGCCGCCGACGGCAGCACCTCCTTCACCGCCACCGTCACCACCAAGGTGCTCGAAGGCCGTGCCTTCACCGGCATGGCGGCCGACCCCACCCAGACGATGATCCTGGCCGGATCCTCCGACGTCTCGGCCAAGGTCGAGGCCACCGCCACCTGGAAGTCCGAGGGCCCGAACCCCACGTTCGACGCCCGTGAGGACTGCGTGGACGGCGGTGTCGAGGTCGTCGTGAACAACTCGGGCGACCAGCCCTTCGACTTCACCCTGGACGGCAACGACTACAGCGTTCCCGCCGGTGGCGAGCAGAAGGTGCTCGTGAGCGTCGAGAACAAGCAGGAGTACCGGATCAGCATCGTCGGTGCCGACGGTGAGGAGCTCCACGAGCCCTTCACCGGTGTCCTGGACTGCGCGACCGGCGGCGACGAGGGCGAGACCGAGGGCGGCGAAGGCGGCAAGGAAATCGTCGAGGACAACGACCCGGCCCCCGCCACCACGGGCGGCCAGGGCGGCGGCGAGGAAGAGGAGCCGGCCGGAAGCGACGACCCGAACCTCGCCGAGACCGGCAGTAGCACCAGCCCCGGCCTGATCGCCGGCATCGCGGTGGCCCTGCTGGTCGCCGGTGGCGGCGCCATGTTCTTCCTGCGCAGGAAGAACGCCACTGCCGCTGAGTGACGAAAAGTCACCGGTGAGTGAACAATCGCTGGGCCTGAGGACATCCTGAGGCAAGCGACAGGGGCGGGACCCGGCCGGGTCCCGCCCCTCCGTTTTCTTCCCTGGCAACCCATGCGGCAGTATGGGTCTGATTACCACAGCCCGCTTATCGAATGCCGGACGGTTTCTCTTGGCTGAGTACATCTACTCCATGCACAAGGCGCGCAAGGCGCACGGCGACAAGGTCATTCTCGACGACGTCACCCTGGCCTTCCTCCCCGGTGCGAAGATCGGCGTCGTGGGCCCCAACGGCGCCGGAAAGTCCACGGTGCTCAAGATCATGGCCGGTCTGGAGCAGCCCTCCAACGGCGAGGCGTTCCTCGCCCCGGGCTACACCGTCGGCATTCTGCTCCAGGAGCCGCCCCTGGACGAGTCCAGGACCGTCCTGGAGAACGTCCAGCAGGGCGTCGCCGAGGTCAAGGGCCAGCTCGACCGGTTCAACGAGATCGCCGAACAGATGGCGACCGACTACACCGACGCGCTGATGGACGAGATGGGCAAGCTTCAGGAGAAGCTCGACCACGCCAACGCCTGGGACCTCGACGCCCAACTGGAGCAGGCCATGGACGCCCTGGGCTGCCCGCCCGGCGACTGGCCCGTGACCACCCTCTCCGGAGGCGAGCGGCGTCGCGTCGCACTCTGCAAACTCCTCCTCGAACAGCCCGACCTGCTGCTCCTCGACGAGCCCACCAACCACCTGGACGCCGAGTCCGTGCAGTGGCTGGAGCAGCACCTGGCGAAGTACCCCGGCACCGTCGTCGCCATCACGCACGACCGGTACTTCCTGGACAACGTCGCCCAGTGGATCATGGAGCTCGACCGGGGCCGCGCCCACGGCTACGAGGGCAACTACTCCAAGTACCTGGAGACCAAGCAGACCCGGCTCAAGGTCGAGGGCCAGAAGGACGTCAAGCGGGCGAAGCGGCTCAAGGAAGAGCTGGAGTGGGTCCGCTCCAACGCCAAGGGCCGGCAGGCCAAGTCCAAGGCCCGGCTCGCCCGGTACGAGGAGATGGCCGCCGAGGCGGAGAAGACCAGGAAGCTGGACTTCGAGGAGATCCAGATCCCGCCGGGCCCGCGGCTGGGCAACGTCGTCGTCGAGGTGGACAAGCTCGGCAAGGCGTTCGGCGAGAAGGTCCTCATGGACGGCCTGTCCTTCTCCCTGCCCCGCAACGGCATCGTCGGCGTGATCGGCCCCAACGGCGCGGGCAAGACCACCCTGTTCAAGATGCTGCAGGGCCTGGAGGAGCCGGACTCCGGCAGCATCAAGGTCGGCGAAACCGTCAAGGTCGCCTACGTCGACCAGAACCGCGCCAACATCGACCCCAAGAAGACGCTGTGGGCCGTCGTCTCCGACGAGCTCGACTACATCAACGTCGGACAGGTCGAAATGCCCTCCCGGGCCTACGTCAGCGCCTTCGGCTTCAAGGGCCCCGACCAGCAGAAGCCCGCGGGCGTGCTCTCCGGCGGAGAGCGCAACCGGCTGAACCTCGCCCTCACCCTCAAGCAGGGCGGCAACCTGCTGCTCCTCGACGAGCCGACGAACGACCTCGACGTGGAAACGCTGTCCTCCCTGGAGAACGCCCTGCTGGAGTTCCCCGGCTGCGCCGTGGTCGTCTCCCACGACCGCTGGTTCCTGGACCGCGTCGCGACCCACATCCTCGCCTACGAGGGCGAGTCGCAGTGGTTCTGGTTCGAGGGCAACTACGACTCCTACGAGAAGAACAAGATCGAGCGGCTCGGACCGGACGCTGCCCGGCCGCACCGCGCCACCTACAAGAAGCTGACCCGGGGCTGACCTTGCGACACGCATTCCAGTGCCCGCTGCGCTGGTCGGACATGGACTCCTTCGGGCACGTCAACAACGTCGTCTTCCTGCGGTACCTGGAAGAGGCCCGGATCGACTTCATGTTCCGGCTGGCCCGGCAGGCCGCCTCCGGCGCCTTCACCGGCGGCTCGGTGGTCGCACGGCACGAGATCGACTACCTCCGGCCGCTCGTCCACCGGCACGAGCCGGTCACGGTCGAGACCTGGGTGACAAAGCACGCCGCCGCCTCGGCGACCCTCTCCTACGAGGTCAAGGACGAGGCGGAGGTGTATGTTCGCGCCTCCACCGTCATCGTGCCCTTCGACCTGGAACAACAGCGTCCACGGCGTCTGACCGCCGAGGAGAAAACCTTCCTCGAGCACTACTACGACGACGCGGCCGGCGGTCCCGACCGGCGAAGCACCGCCGGATGACCCGGCTGACCTTCACCGACACGGCGGAAGCAGCGGGCCTCGCGGCCTTCCTGGAACGGCATCTGCGCTGGGACAAGAAGGCCGCGGTCCGGCTCCGGGCGAGCGGCGGCGTCCTCGCCGTCTTCGCCCGGCCGGCGCGCTTCGAAGTGCTGGCGGTCCTGACCGGCAGGCTGAGCGAACCGGAAGGAACGGAGCTCGACGCCACCGTCTCAGCCGGTGAGCTGCTCGAGGGCATCGACGAGCAGAACACCTCGGCGGCTGTCCCCGGGCCGGTCACCGGCCCGCCGTGGAGCGGGCTGCTGCCCCCGCGCGGCGGCTGGCAGCCCCGCGCCGAACTGCCCGGCGCGGACGTCCGCGCCGCCGCCGCCGCGGTGGTCGCCGAGTTCCGACGGCGCACGGAACAGCTCGCGGCCGAGGAGCGCACCCGCACGGCGCTCGACGCGCTGGCCGAGGAGATCTGGTCCCGCACGCTCGCGGACACCGGCCTCCCGCTGCGCGCGGTGCACGCCGCGCACGCCCTCGGCTTCCTGCGGTCCGACGCCCCGGTGACCGTCCTCTCCGCCGGATCCTGGCTGCGGCTCCGCACCCCGCGCGGCTCCATAGCCGTCCGACGGGGCGGCCCCGCCCCCCTCACCGTCACCCCCCTGTCCCCCTGACCCGGCTGCCCCCGTCACCCCCGCTCTTCGTAACCCTGTCGCGCACCGGGAACGGGTCCCGGGGTCCGGGGCGGCCCCCACCCCAGGGTGGTGCCCCTGGCGGACGGGGGCATGCTCGGAACTGCGCACAGCATCCGTCGACCGAGGGGGAGTTCTCCACCGGATGACACACCTCGCCCGGCAGTTCCTGGTCGCCGGAACACAACTTGCCACGGCCTCGCTCCTCACCGGCCTCGTGGGGCTGCTGCTCTTCATCCCCCTGACCGACCACACCACCGCGGTTTCCGCCTACGGCACCGCCCTGATGGCCATGTCCGTGCTGACCCTGCTGGCTTCCGGCGCCACCGTATGGGTCGTCCAGCGGCTGTCCGGCCGGCCCGGTAGCGCCCCCTCCCCAGGGACGGGGAAGCGGAGCGGTTCCCCTCCCGAGTCGGACGCAGCCGAAACAGCACTCGCGGACATTTGCGCGGTCGTCCTCGCCGGAATGGCAGCGCTGGTTCCGCTGCTCCTCGTCGTGGGCACCGCCATCGCCCTCACCGATGGGGGCGGACTGGGGACCGTGGCCTACTGGGCGCGGGTCCCCGGCATGCTCTTCGTCCCGATGAGCGCGGTCCTCTCCGGACTGCTCGTGCTCGAAGGGCGCCAGCGGGTCCAGCTCCGCATCGCCGGCGAGAACCTCCTGCTCGTCACCGTGGCTGCTGTGACTCTGTCGCGGTTCTCCCTGTCGCCCGAGGCCGTGCTGATAGCCGTCGGCCTCATCGGTGTCGCACTCGACGGGTTCACCTTCTTCCGGCTGTGGCTGCGGCTCGGTACCTCCCGCACGAGGCTGCGCACCGCGCTCCGGGCAGGCCGACGCCAGTTGTGCACCGCCCCCCGCGTCCACCTACGCCGCCTGCCGTCCCTCGCCGCCGGGACCATGGACGGCCTCGTGATGATGAGCTCCTTCCTGGTCATCGTCCTGGCCGCCAACCAGGTCAGCGCCGCCACTGCCGCGGTCACCGCGATGCTGGTGAACGTCGCCAGAACGCTGATCGTCCCCCTGAAGCAGTTCGGCATCGTCGGGGGCCGGCTGGCCCGCTCCGCGGAAGCGCCGGAGGGCACCGAGCAGCGGCTGCGCCTCTACACCACCTGCGTCACCCTCCTGCTGGCGCCGTTCGCTGTCGTGCTGCTGCTCTTCCCGTCCGTGGTGAGCGGCTTGGCGGGTGGGGCCTTCGCCCACCCTGACGCCGAGACGGTGATCCGGCTCCTGGGAGCACAGCTGCTGTTCGAAGGCATCACCGGTTTCGGTGCCTCGGCTCTCAAGATTCTGCTGTCGCCGGGAGCGTCGCTGCCCTACCTGGCGGCGGTGATGTACGGGCTGGTGGTCCCCCTGATCCTGGCGCTGGCCGTCACAGGACACCTCACACTCATCCTGCTCTGGACGGTCATGCTCGGCGGCCGCATCGCCTTCGCCGCAGCGGTCGTCCGGCTGTGGCTGCGCCGCCGGGAACCGGAGCGGGAAGCGTTGTCGCCCCCCGTCTAGCGTCGGCTCCCCCCACCTGGGCGCGCCCTTCACCGGGCCTGCCCCGGCGGTGACAGAGCTGAGGACCGGGCCGGGCGGCCACACCGGCCGCCGCTGTGGGCACCGAGGGGGCGCCCATCCCTAACCCAGCTGGCAAAGTCCGCAGTTGAGCGGGCACACTGGGTGCACTGGTGGGGTGGTGCCCCGGGCGGGCACCGGGGAGCTGTCTCGGGGGGACACGTGTCCAGCGGTCATGACGGGGCCGGTTCGCGGCTCAACAGCATTGCTGACGATGAGGTGCCCGGGGGGAACTACATTCCGCCGGGGGATGGCTTCGAGGTGCGGGAAGTCGACCTTTCGCCGATCCGGGATGACGCCCGGGATCTGCGGCTGGGCATGCTTCCGGTCATGGAGCAGGCGGGCAACAGCTACAGCGCGGCTGCGGATCTCAAGGCCGAGGACCTGCACAGCGGAACGGCGCTGCACGCCACGACGCGGCGGTTCCACCGGCAAACAATGAATCTGCAGTCGGACCTGCAACGTATTGAAGAACATCTGGGCATCACGATGAGCACGCACGCAGGCCTGGACGAGGCGTCCCGGGGCGCTCTGGCGCACATTGCCTCGACACGCTCGTCGTTGCTCGATGTGTTCGACGTCCCGCCGCCGGGCTCCGGAGAGGGCCGTGGCGGAGATGCTGGCGCCCCACGGCCTGCCGAGGAGCACCCGCACTTCAGGAACCTCCTCTGATGGCCCGTTATGAGAACGTGTATCAGGTCAGGCTGAGTCATCTCGCGGAGGCGCGGGATGAGTGGAAGACCGCCGCTGACGTGCTGCGGACGAAGGCGTCGGATGCCCGGCTGGGTATGCGAGCGAAGGCGGAGGCCGCTCGCTGGAGCGGAGAGAACGAAAACATCGCCCGCCCTTTCGTGATGGCCACCGCTGACCGCTTCGAAGACGGCTACCAGCAGGCCAGGAGCGTCCACAATATTCTCGATGACCTTCACACTGCCCTTTACGGTGCCCAGAAGAAGCTCAAGAGGCTCGAAGTCGAAGCGAGTGAGAAGCGCATGTACGTGGAACGCTCCGGGCGCGTCATCGCACGCGATCTTCCGCCGGGGTCCGAGGTGTGGGCCGAGGACCATCGGCAGGACTGGGGAGCCACGCAGGAGGAGGTGGACGCCATGGCTGCCAGCATCTCCGCGGTGCTTGTTGCCGTGGACGAGGCGGATGCGCAGGCTGCGGAAGCCCTGCTGCGGCTCGCCGGAGAGGACGAGGACTACTACACCGGAATTAGTTTCGCGGGCCTGGGCCAGGTGGGGGACCAGCTCAGTGCCGAGGCGGCGGACGAGGCCCTGGCCATGTACCGCAATGGTGATCTGGAGACCGATGAGGGCCTGCGGCACTTCGACTCACTGCTCGCTGAGTACGGGGATGATGAGACCTTTGCCGAGCGCTTCGCTACCGGTCTCGGGGCAGAGGGAACCCTGACCCTCTGGGCCGATCTCCTCGACCCGCACATGCATGGCGACATCAGTGAAGAGCGCGAAAAGAGGCTGAACGCTCTGCACAAGAATCTGGGAGTGACCCTTGGTCTTGCCACGCAGAGTGAGAGTGGGGCGATGGTGCGGTGGCAGGAGGAAATGATCGGGCTGGGAGCCCAGCGTATCGGTTCGGGAGGCAGTGCCAGTCCCTATGGCTTCCAGACGATGAGCAGCCTCATGACAACCGGCACGTATCATCCCGACTTCCTGCAGGGCTATGGGAACGCCCTCATTTCCTTCGAGCAAGACATGCAGCCGCCGGGGTCGGGTTGGCGTCCGACCTCCACCACCTACCAGGCGCTTCTGGGGGAGGCGTTCCACTGGGATCCGATGTCCGGTTACATGCAGGCGTTGAGCCGCACGCCCGATGCCGCCACTGACATTTTCATCGACGAGGACACCGCCCAGTACCTCCTCAAGGACCGGCCCTACGACAATCTTCCTCCCACGGGTGGAGAGGAAGGAGGGTGGGCCGCCCGCCACGCCATCGGCGATGCACTGCATGCCGCCTCTACCGGAATAGACCCGAACGACCCGGACGCGGCCTTCATCGATCACACCCCGAGGCACCGGCGTACTCTCATTCAATCCCTGGAGCTGTTTGCGGAGATGGGTGACGACCTTCCGTATGAGTATCGGGAGCCCATGGCACGGATTCTCGCCAACCATGGTACCGCCACACACGAAACCATGAGTGACGTCAGTGGCAACCCGCCTTTCGATGCGCGACACCTACAGGAAGTAGCGAAGCAACTCTTCAGAGATCAGGATGCTCACGCCATTCTGAACGTGGGCCTTAATCAGGCTATGGTGGCGAGCTTCCATGACGAATCCATCCGGCCTGAGGACTCACTTGACGCTGCCGGCCAGACCATCGGCTATCTCGAAAAAATTCGCTACCAGGCCATCGAGCTCGACAAGGAAGATCCCACTTGGGAGAAACACTGGAGATATCATGGTCCCGGCGCGCTTCTGAACGCACTCCCCGTCATCGGAGATGTTGCGCAGCGAGGCGCTGACATCGCTTCCTCAGCCTGGCTCGATGATGAACTCGCTCGCATCAAAGATGATACGGAGGAGAGGAATCGCGAGATCTACACCGAGAGAAAGGGTCAAATCAGTACCATTGGGGATGCTTGGTACGAAGTGCATAAAGACTGGGCGCAGGGAGAGACGGGTTACTCTGAGAAAGGAGCGCAGTATAGATTGCAACAAGCGGTTCAAGGAGGGAAGAGCGAGGCGGCTGGACGCGAGGGAGAGACGGGATGAGTGGAATGCGATCCGCATGGGCAGGTGTGGTACCCGTGGCACTCGTGGGAGTGATTTTGAGTGCTTGCACAGTAAATGAGGATACTGCGCCTGTATCAGGTTTGCAGGGTCTCCCGGAACAGATTTGCAGAATGCAGGTCCCAACCATTGATCTTGCTCCGCTACTTCCTCAAAGTGGCGAAGTGCGTGTTCATAACACCGACTCTCGCCACAGCTTCACCAGCTGTCGAGTATATGTGAACGACGCCCTGGTCTTTGACATGAACCTTTTTCTCGTTGATGAGTATGGCACCGAGGATGAAGGCCCTCTTTTTGGGCTCAAGAATATCCAAGAAGTGGCAGGTGAAGGGGTGGGGGTTGCGGATAACGGCGCTTACGCGGGTGTGGAGTGCGGAGTCCCGGGTGCCCTGGTCTTGGATTTGGAATTTATTGTTTATCATGAAGAAGTTGCGGATGTGGAGCAGCGACGCGAAGATATTGAGGCTTTTATGTATTCTCTTGCTTCTGCGGCTAAAGAGAGCGAAAAGTGTACCGGGTAGTTCTGTGACGCGTGCCGATCACGCCGGAGACAATTTCGCTGATGCGTGACGCCCGGCCACGGCCGCGCAGTGGCCTCGTCGCCGGCTCAGGTCGCAAGACCGCCTAACAGGCCGACGACTCTCGGCCACGTCGCTAAGGCGGGCGTCCGGCTGCGCAACGCGGTGCACCGCGTGCGCGCCCTCGGCAATCCGTGCCGTCACTGCTGATCCGTCAGGGGGCGCAAATGCGGCGCCGCTGGAGTTCCCTTATGTGCTCGGCGGCCCGGCGCGGGGCATCACTTTCGGTATCGACACGCTCGGCACCGATGACAACGCCCTGGAGGCGTTCCGGTTCGCCGACCGGGCGATGGCACTCCAGCGGCGCAACACCGACATCGCGGGGCGTCGGACCGGTCGGGAGGACGACCCGGCCTCCTACCGGGAGGCCTACGAGCAGGTGTGGGCGAGCGGCAAGGAAAAGGCCAGTCGGCGTCCGTTCCAGCTGGCCGACGACGGAGACCCCGGCCGCGGTGAGGGCGTCGGCGCCCGGAAGCGGGCCGTCGGCCTCGGGCAGCAAGTAGGTGCGGGGAATCCTCAGGTTGAGCAAGGTCTCACGCATGGTGGGGACAGTGCCGTGCGTGAGGTAGACCGCACTGCGGTGCAGGGCCGTACGACCGGCCAGCCGCATCGTGGACCACCAGTGAGGGCCGGCCCGGTCACGGACCTCTTCCCAGCCGCCCGTCACAAATTCCTGCTCGGAGTAGGCGGCGATCCCGCTGCTGCCCGATGAGGCGGGTGTGGGCGGGATGGGGTCGAGGTTGGCGTCCACCAGGACCAGTCGGGAGACCAGGTGCGGGTGCCGGGCGGCCAGGACGATTGGCCACCGAGCCTCCCATGCTGTGGGCGAACAGTTCGGCGCCGGTGACACTCGCGCAGGTCAGGGCTGCGGCGAGCGCGTCCGCATGTGTTTCGAGCGTGTAGTCGAAGCCCGTCGGACGGTCACTGATGCCGTGGCCGAGCATGTCGACCAGCAGCGAACGGCGGCCCGCGAGCAGGGGATGGACCGCGATCTCCGTGAAGTAGGCGGGCGAGGTGGCGCCCAGACCGTGCACGTAGATACGTGAGGGCTCCTGCCCCGGCAACTCGACCCAGCGGATCCGGTCCCCCTCGGGTGTCACTGAGGCACTGCGCACGGTCTGGCTCCCCTGCCATCGAGGTCGGTGGAGAGACGAGAGTAGCCACCGGCCTTCAGCGCAGCCCGGCCGGTCCACTGCTCCCGTCCACTGCGCCGGGCCCCTTAGCCGGGCCACCCGAGCCCGCGAGGCTCACCCTCGCCTGGCCCGGAGCGCCGAGCCCGTTCCTCGCCCCCGTCACGGACCGCCGTCCGTCCCGGGGCGTGACGTGATGAGCGGTGGCGCATTTCCACGTCGAATGGCACGGTTTTCACGTGGAAATGCACCCGATCACCGCCCGATGCACCGCCCGGGGGACGGACCGGGCGGGTGGAGAGAGGGACGGGCGGTTGGTGGGGGAGAGTTGGTGCGGGCGTTACCTGTCGGTCAACGGGGTGACCGCGCTGGGCTTCCGTGGCGGAGCCGATCCGGGGCATGGTGTGAAAGGTGAGCTCGCTCCGTACCGGCGGTGAGGAAGACACCCAAGAGGACGGACGCCGCCCTGGCGCCGGCGGCCTGACCGTGGGAGGGGACGATGGTGATCCGGCTCGTCTACGAGACTCACGCCATCACCACCGACAACGAGGTTGGAATCGCCACCGGTTTGCTGCCGGGCGTTCTGTCAGCGGCGGGCCGCCAACAGGCCAGGGAACTCGGCACCGTCGGCGTGACGACGACATCGCAGCGGTGTTCACCTCGGACCTGCACCGCGCCGTGGACACCGCGCGCATCGCTTTCGAGGGCACCACGATGCCGACCCACCAGGATCACCGTCTGCGTGAATGCGACTACGGTCACCTCAACGGCTGTCCGCAGGAAGTCCTTGCCGCGCTGCGGTCCCGCCACATGGACGTGCCTTTTCCCGGCGGTCAGAGCTACCGCGATGTCGTGCGGGCCACCGGAGACTTCCTCACCGACCTGACCCGACGGCAGCCGCGTTCTGCTGATCGCCCACTCCGCCAACCGATGGGCCCTGGACTGCCTGCTCACCGGCACCGAACTCGCGGAAGTCCTCGAAGGTCCCGTTCACTGGAAGCCCGGCTGGGAGTACACCGTCCCCTCCGGCGGGTCCGCCACCGGCGCACCCGCCGGGCCCTTCCGGGCACAGCACTGACTAGTCCGGGGCGTTGACCATGGACGCGGCCGCGTACACCAGGTACTTCCACAGCTCAGCCTCGTGCTCGGCGTCGAGCTCCAGGCTGTCCACAGCATCCCGCATGTGCCTGAGCCAGGCGTCGTGCGCTGCCTGGTTCACCGTGAACGGAGCGTGCCGCATCCGAAGGCGGGGGTGACCGCGTGCGTCGCTGTAGGTGCGGGGACCGCCCCAGTACTGCATGAGGAACAGGGCCAGGCGCTCCTCGGCGGGGCCCAGGTCCTCCTCCGGATACATCGGCCTGAGCAGCGGGTCCTCTGCCACGCCCTCATAGAAGCGCCGGACCAGCTTCCGGAAGGTCTCCTCACCGCCCACGCGCTCGTAGAAGGTGGTGCTCTGCAGGCTGCCGCGCGGAATCTCCATCACCCCTCCATCGTCGCAGATGCCGTCATCCGCCGGGGCAGGGCCGGCTCCCCTGCGGGGAGGGCGCATTTCCACGTGAAACAGGAGGGTTTTCACGTGGAATCGCGCCCGATTCAGCTGTGAGGTGCGGGCCCGGCGGCCGGGTACCGGCGGAGGACGCGGCGGAAGCCGGGGCAGTGGACGAGGTCTTGTAGCGGCGGACGTCGCGCTCGTGGTCGGCGCGAGTGCCGTGCCAGGCGTAGCCCTCGATCTCGATCAGGAGCCCTTCGGCCCTGAACCCGAAATCCGCGCGGATCCTGCGGCCCCCGGCGCAGGTGAGGCGGACCTGGCTCTCCGGGCGCAGCCCGGCTTCCTGCATCCGTACCCGCGCCACGGACTCGGCGGGGGATTCGGCCGCCGGGTCCGTCCGGGCGAGGACGCCCAGCGCGCGGGTGCGCGGACGGCCGGTGAGGCGGGTGTCCAGGGCGGAACGGAGGCCGGACAGGGTAATGAGCCGCTGGTGGAGCGCGCTGTCCGGGCTGGCCACCGCCTCGTCGACCTCTGCCGAGCGCAGGAGATCCACGAGAGTGCGGGGCAGCGAGGTCGCGTGAAGCGAGGTCGCGTGATGGCCGAGGGGCCGCACCACGTCGGTGGCGGGCAGAGTTGCCCGGTGCACGGTGAGGCCCGGGACGCTGGGCCTTCGCCGGACCGGAACAGTGATCTCCAGCCGGTGCCGGAGCACGGCGAGCCCGTGCAGCCCGGCGGCCGACCGGTGGCTGGCCACCGCCTCCGGGACGAGCTGCTGGACGGCGGTCATCCGCAGTGTGGGCGTCGGTGGGGCGCCCGGCGGGGAGTAGATGCCGGGCGCCAGCCGGTGCCACTGCTCACGGCGGAGCACGTCCTCTACGGTCCGTCGCGGAACCCCGGCGTGCACCGTGTCCGCGATCCGGAGCACTCCGCCGCTCCGGACGCTGAGCGCCCGCCACGCCCGGGCGAATCCGTTCCGGCCTGTCCGCAGGGAAGGCGGAGGGTAAGGCGGAGGGGGAGGAGGGACGTGGGCTTGGGCTCGGGGGTCAGGGGTTGGCTCGGGGGTCGGCATGGGACCAGGAGAAGTCCGGGGCGGGGGAGTCCACCAGCCCTGTGGAAAACCCCGCCCGGGCCGACGGGAACCCGGCTGCCCACAGGGAGCGGGCGGGCGGCTACGTGTCGTCCCAGCGGAAGAGCTTGGCGGCGACGGCGGTGACGACCGCGGCGAACAGGAGCAGTCCGCCCATGGTGGGCAGTGCGTCGCCCCAGCCTCCGCCCCGCGACAGCACGTCCATCATGGCCTCGTTGAGGTACTTCAGCGGCATGACGTTCGAGAGGTGGCCGAGCCAGGCGGGCATCATGTCGAGCGGGAAGAAGGAACCGGAGAGGAACGCCATCGGCAGGATGACGACCTGCAGTGCGCCGTTGGCCGCTTCCTCGGACTGCGTCAGGGCGCCGATCAGCAGGCCGACGGCCATGAAGGCCATCGTGCCGCAGGCCACCAGCGGGACGGCCAGCCACCACTGGTCGCTCAGCTGCAGTCCGTAGTACGGGAGCCGGGCCACGCCCAGGAAGATCGCGAGCTGGGCGAAGGCCAGCCCCAGGCTCACCCCGACGCGGGCCCCGATGACGGTTCCCGGGCTGATCGGGGCCAGCCACAGCCGGCGCAGGATGCGCTTCTTGCGCCAGCTGACCAGGGTGAACGCCGACATGAAGGACGCGCCCATGGCGACCGCCCAGCCCAGCAGGCCCGGGGTGTAGAACTGGATGGCCTGGACCGACTCGTCCTCCACCCGGTCCGTGTTCAGCAGGTAGGCCGGCGGCTGTCCGGTGGCGGCGACGTTGGCGCTCTGCACGAGGGAGTTGACCAGGCCCTGGACGTTTCCGGCCCGGGCCTGGTCGGCGGCGGAGAAGCGGAGCTGGATCACGCCGTCCTCCTCCCAGACCGCGGCGTCCGCGTCGCCCTGCCG
This sequence comes from Streptomyces sp. ACA25, assembly GCF_028200735.1. Taxonomy (GTDB): domain Bacteria; phylum Actinomycetota; class Actinomycetes; order Streptomycetales; family Streptomycetaceae; genus Streptomyces. Next base: position 77,988 of record NZ_JAQKPV010000002.1, on the reverse strand, counting down.
TACGTCGTCCAGCGCCTGCTCCCGGTCGGCGGAGCGCTCCAGCCGCAGGGCCTCGCCCAGCGAGGCGAGTTCGTCCTCCGCCAGGTCGTCGAGGACGGCCACGTCGCCCACCTGCACGACATGTGCCCGGGGCGCGGTGTCGCCCCGGAACATCGCACCGAACAGCACCAGGAACATCAGCGGGAAGAGCAGCATGAAGAAGACTGCGGTCCGGTCCCGGAGCAGCCCGAGGACCATGACCCGGGACAGGCTCCGGAATGCTCTCACTGCCGGTACTCCCGTCCGGTGAGCTGGAGGAAGACGTCCTCCAGCGTGTTGACGCCGAGCTCGGTGATCAGCTCGCGCGGCGGGCCGACCCGCAGTATTCGCCCCTTGTCCATGATCGCGACCCGGTCGCACAGCACCTCGGCCTCGTCCATGTAGTGGGTGGTGAGCACGACGGTGCGGCCGGCCGCGTTGATCTCACGCAGCAGGTCCCAGAGGTTGCGGCGGGCCTGGGGGTCCAGGCCCGTGGTCGGCTCGTCGAGAAACAGCAGTTCCGGTTCGTGCACCAGCGCGCAGGCGATGGAGAGCCGTTGTGCCTGGCCGCCGGACAGCTGATTCTCACGGACGTCCGCCTTGTCGGTGAGCCCGACCGTCTCCAGCATCGTGTCGGCCCGTTCGGCGGGCACCCCGTACAGCGAGGCGAACGTGCGGATCTGCTCCCGGGCGGAGAGCTTCTCGAAGAACGCCGAGGACTGCAGCTGGACGCCGATCCGCTGGAGCAGCCGGGGGTTGCGCGGCCAGGAAGGCTCACCCAGCAGCATGGAGGTTCCCTCGTCGGGTTCCCGCAGGCCCTCGATGATCTCCAGAGTTGTGGTCTTCCCCGCTCCGTTGGGCCCCAGGATGCCGTAGAACTCGCCGCTCCTGACCTCGAGTGTCACCCCGTCCACGGCCTGGACTTTTCCGTAGCGCTTGCGCAGTCCTTCAACGGTGATCGCGGGGATACTCATGCGGAAATCGTAGGCGTTGGGAGAGGCGGGCCGGTACCGGATTGCCCAGGTTGGGCGGGTGTTGCTGCGCGGTGGCCGGTCAGCTCCGGCGCTGGGTCAGCCCCGGCGCAGGGTCAGCGTCGTCCAGGCTCCGACGTGGATGCGGTCGCCCTCTTTCAGCGGGACCGGCACGAAGGGCTGGATCGGCTCCTCGGCACCATTGACCGTGGTGCCGTTGGTCGAGTCCTGGTCGACCACCGCCCAACTGCCGTCCGGCTGCTGCACCAGGAGCGCGTGCTGGTGCGAGACGCCCGGGTCCTCCGGCGGACGCGACAGATCCACGTCGGGTGACTCCCCGGTGGACTGCCGGCGCCGGCCGATGGTGATCTGCCGTCCGCTGAGCGGGATCTGCTGCTCGGGGGAGTAAGCGGGCAGGTGCAGCTGGCCGGCCTCCGGACCGGAGCGGCGCATCATCGCGGTGAAGTACTCCCGGTCCGGGCCGACGCTCAGCAGCCAGCCGGAGGGCCGCCCGGACGCCGGGGCCGCCGGTGGAGGGACGGGTGCGGAGGCCGGTGGGGGCGGCGCGGAGGGCGGGGGCAGCAGCCAGTCACCGCTGGGCGGGGACTGCGGGGCGCCGGCCTGCTGGAAAGCGCCCTGCTGTGCGTACTGCTGCTGGCCGTAGTGCTGTTGCTCGTACTGCTGCGGTTCGTACCCCTGCTGCTGCCCGTACTGCTGCTGCGGGTCGTGGTGCTGCCGGTCGTGGTGCGGCACCTGCCCGTAGTGCCGCTCCCCGGCCGGAGCTCCGGCCGGGGAGGCGGCCGGAGCCGCAGGGGGGAAGTAGGTGGTGGGGGAGTGGGTCAGGAAGTTGTACCGGCACTCCTCGCAGAACGGCGCCTGCGCCTCCCGCGGTGTGCGGCACTGCGGGCACAGTTCGGCGTGGGCAGGAGGCGGGCCGCTGTTCGGGAATCCGGCGGGCGTGGGTGGGGGCGGGGGTGCCATGCCGCCGGTTGCGGGCATGCGGTGACCGCACACCTCGCACCAGTCCCCGGCCGTCGCATGATGGCCGTTCGGACAACTCGGCATCGTTGCCTCCCCCTTGTTACTTCTTCACCCGGACCGTCTTGGTGGACCGCGTCTCGAGGGTCATCTCGTCGGCGTCGGCGACGCGCGCCTTCAATCGAACAGTACCGTTCGCCGCGTCCGCCACGTCCACCACCTTTTCGAGCAGCTGCGCGGTGTCCCGGTTTCCGGAGCGGTGGGCGAGCTGCACCGCCCGGCCCAGTTTGGCGGTCGCCCCGTCCATGTCCCCGAGCTTGCGCAGGTCAAGTCCCTGCTGGATGGCGTCGGCCAGTTCGGCCTGACCGGTGTAGTGGGCGACCTGCGGGCTCATGCGGGTGGAGGCTGCGGCGTCCGCGGTCCACACCGCACGGATCAGGCCCTGTGACAGGCGTCTCGCGGTGCCGTCCGGCTCCCGGGCGACCAGGGAGGCCCGTCCCGCCAGCATCTCCTGCCCGACGCCGGCGGCCGGCACCCGCACGCACACGTGGTAGTCCCGTGACTCCTCGCCCCAGGAGCCGGTCGGGTAGTCGCCGGTCCGCACCCCGCTGTCCTCTCGGCGGGCCGTCAGGTCCTCCATGGTGGGTGCGACCTGCTTGACGTACTGGATCTCGGCGCCCTGCGGAGTCCACAGCCGGAGGGCGACGTCCGCGATGCCCTTGGCCATGGCGGACTCCATCATGGCGGTGAAGTCGCCGGTCAGGGCCCCGGGGTCGGCGACGATGTCGGCGGACCCCAGCAGTGCCGAGGCGATCGAGGTGACCTCCTTGACCTCCCAGTCCGTGCCCACGCCCCGGGCGTCGCAGGTGAAGCGGCCGGCGCAGGCGTCCAGCGCCTGCCGCAGCTCCTCCGGCGGCTCGTGCTCGTTGCGCCCGTCGGTCAGCAGGATGCCGTGCCGGATGGCGGCGGGAGTGGAGGAGAACAGCCGGTCGGCGAGGGTGAGCCAGGTGCCGATCGCGGTCCCGCCCGAGGGGTGCAGCCCGCTCAGCGACGCCTGGGCCTCGGCCCGGGTCGTGGCATCGGCGACCGCCAGCCGGCAACCTCCCGGGTACACCTCCGTCGCCCGGTGGGTGCCGGCCACCACGGCGAAGGCGACCCCGTCCCGCAGCGTGTCGATCGCGGCCCCCGTGGCCAGCCGTGCGCCGTCCATCTTCGCCGGGGGGTAGTCCATCGAGCCCGAGCAGTCGACCATGATGACCACCGCCGCGGCCGGCCCGGAGACCGGGAGGCCGGAAGCGGAACCGGGATCCGGGGCCGTGCCGGTGCCCGCTGCCGGCCCGGCCGTGGCCGGGAAGGCGGCTGCGGCGGCCGGGCCGCCGGTGGCGGTGACCGTCACGATGGCGTTGACCTCCCGGCCGCCCTCGGGAAGGTACTCGTTCTGGTGCACGTCCACGGAGAACCGCGGCACGGTCGGTCCTGCGGGATGGGCCATCTGCGGAACCCTCCAGGGGCTGCTACTCGGGGCGGGGAACGGTCTGCGTCGGGGTCGGGGTGGGCGGGGGCCCGGCGGCCGCCCGGGCTCCCGGACCGCCGCCCCGGGCATCCCGCCCGTCGGCCGCCGGGAACGGCACCACCGTCACCGTCACGTTGTCGTGCCCCCCGGAGTCGAGGGCGTACCTGACCAGCTGCTGGGCGCACCGCAACGGTGCCGTGCGGGCATCGGCCGGCACCAGCGCGGCCATCTGCTCCGCGGCCTCCGCGTAGTTCCACAGCCCGTCCGTGCACACCAGGACCACGCCGGGGCGGTCCGGCTGGTACGAGGCGGTGTGCGGTTCCAGGTCCGGGTTGTCCGCCCCGAGCCAGCTGGTGATGGCGTGCGCACGGCGGTCCGCCATCGCCTCCGCCTCGGTCAGCAACCCGGCGGCCACCATCTGGTGGGCCCAGGAGTCGTCCTCGGTGAGCCGCGCCGGTGCCGCCGTGCGGTCCTCCGGGATCCAGTAGGCACGGCTGTCCCCGACCCAGCCGACGGTGAGCGTGCCTCCGGCGGTGACGGAGGCGGCGAAGGTCGACGCCGGGGCGTTCTTGCCGGGCACCTGCTCCTCGCCGGCCAGGGCGTTGACCGCCCGGGAGGCGTCCAGCACGGCGTCGTGCATCGCCTGCGGGCCCGGAACACCGCGCGCCAGTGCGGCCAGCAGCGATTCCCCGGCGGCTTCGGCGGCGGCGGCCGAGGCGTCGTGCGGCCGGTGGGACGAGGAGACCCCGTCGCACACCACCGCGATCACCGCGGGCGTCCCGTCGGGCAGCGCGGTCGCGGAGAGCGTGAAGGCGTCCTCGTTGCGGTGATGCCGCAGGCCCAGGTTGCTGACGCCGGCCACGCCCTCCAGGCTGCGCTCCACATGGTCACGGTCACCGGGCTGGGCGCGCCCGCAGCTCCCGCAGTAGCCGTCGGTGCCGACCGGGCCGTCGGCGCACACCGCGCAGGGCAGCGGATGGGCGCCCGCTGACGGCAGTGCGGTGTCCCGGAGCCTGGGGTCGGCCGGCCGGACGGGGTCCGGGCCGGCGGTGCCGTGCTCGGCGGCGGCCCCGTGGCGCGGGTCGGGTGAGGCGGGGCGTCCGGACGGCTGCGGGGGGTGGTCAGCCCGCGCGGACTGCGCCTGCGGCTGCTGCGGCGGCTGCACCACGGACGCTGCCGCCGGGGGCGCCTGCGGCTGGTCCTGCGGCGGGTGCGGGTGCGGGTGCGGGTACGCGGTCGGGCCGGGCCCCGCCGAGGGCTGCACCGGCGGGGGCTGTACTGGCTGCACCGGCGACGCCTGCCGCCGGGCAGGCGGGGCCTGCTGCGGTGGCGGGAGGGTGAAGTCCGGCTCCGTCGGGGTGCGGACGGGCCGCGGCGGGTGCGGGGGGACCTCGCCCTGCCCGGCCGGCAGCTCCGCGCCGCAGACCCCGCAGTAGCGGTCGCCCTTCTCCAGCGGCTCCCCGCAGCCGGGACATGTGGACAGTTGGTCGAGCTGCGGCATCGTCACACCCACGTTCTTGGGCGGAGGCGGTTCGCCGCCTCCACCAGATCGATCCGTTCCTTGCTGCTCGGCGCCAGCCTGGCCAGCACCCGGTACGAGTGTTCCAGCCCGAGCCTCATCCCGGTCTCATCCAGCGGTCTGCCCAGCAGCAGGTGGCTTTCCGGAGGCCCCGGAGGCCGCCCCGCCCCGCCGGCCAGCAGCCAGTCCAGCGCGGCACCCAGCACCTCACAGGACAGTTGTTCCCCCCGTACCGGTTCCAGGCCGCGCTCCCGGAGATCGGTGACCTGCAGCGCCGCGGCCCGCAGGTCCGGCAGCAGCTCGTCCGTCGCCGCCCGCCCGCGCAACCGGGCGCGCACGCCGGCCACCCGCGCCGCGGTCCAGTACGCGGAGGTCTCCGGCACGGACTCCAGGGCCCGCACGGCTCCCTTCCGGTCGCCGGCCGCCAGCCGCACCCGGGCCAGGCCGAACCCGGCGCTGACATGGCTGGGATCGGTTGCCCACACCAGCTCGTAGTAGTCCGCGGCATTGTCCAGCTGGCCCAGCACCTCCGCACAGAGCGCCAGCGCCAGCTTCGGGGCCACCTCACCCGGGAAGGCGTCGTACACCGCGTCGAAGGCCGTCGCGGCGGTCTCCAGGTCGTCGTCCAGCAGCGCGGCCAGTCCGCGGTACCAGACCACCCGCCAGTCGTCGGCGTGGTGCTCCTCCAGCGCGGCCAGCGCCCGGTGTGCGGTCTCCCGCGCGTACTCGCCCGGGGTCTCCATCCATGCCCGCAGTTCGTGCAGCCGGCGTTCGACGGAGTCGACGGGGGCGGCCCGCAGCGCCGCCAGCAGCTCGGCCGGTGTGGAGGTGAGGAGCCCGGCCAGGAAACCGGCGTTCGGGTCGGCCGGGTCGACCCGCGGCACCGGCAGTGCGGGGACGGCCTCCCGGACCTGTACCGGGGCCGTCACCGGTGCGGAGGGCCCGCCGGGCACCGCCGGCAGTGGTGCGGGGCCGGTACGGCGTGCGCGGCGGCCCCGTCCGGCCCGCACGCCGAGCAGCGACACCTCGCCGTCCCCGCGCGGCAGCAGCTCGGTATCGACCACCCGCGGCTCCGGCCCGAACAGCGAGGACACCGCGGGCCGCGCCTGACCGGTCCGCACCGCGACCACCTCCCGCAGCACCCCGGTCAGCTGCTCGGCCATCTCCTCGGCCGAGGCGAACCGGCGCAGCGGGTCCGGATCGGTGGCCCGGACCAGGAACCGGTAGAAGGACTCGTACCGCTGGAACACCTCGATGTCGGCGGGCTCCGGCAGGGTGTCCGCGTAGCGGTTGGCGTAACCGGGGAAGTCGAAGGTGAGCACCGCCAGGGTGCGGGCCACGGTATAGAGGTCGGAGGCCACCGAGGCGCCGCACTCCGCGATCTCGGGTGCCTGATAGCCGGCCGTGCCGTAGAGGGCGCTCCGTTCGTCGTCCATCCGGCGCACCGCGCCCAGGTCGATCAGCTTCAGCTGGTCACCCTGCTGGATGGCGTTGTCCACTTTGAAGTCGCAGTACAGCAGGTTGCGGCTGTGCAGGTGGCCGAGCGCGTCCAGCGCCTCGATCCCGTACGCACACGCCTGGTCGACGGGCAGTGGATCCCGCTGCCCGTCCGGTGTCCGCCGGGCGTTGGCTATCTCCTTGAGGGACTTGCCGCCCACGTACTCCATGACGATGTACCCGTCCAGGCTGCCGGTGCGCTGGTCCAGGTGCTCGACGAAGTTGTAGATCCGCACGATCGTGGAGTGCTCGATCTCCGCCAGGAAGCGGCGCTCGGAGATCGCCGCCAGCATGGCGTCCTCGTCACCGGTGTCCAGCAGGCCCTTGAGCACCACCCACCGGTCGGAGACCGCCCGGTCGATGGCCAGATAGATCCAGCCGAGACCGCCGTGCGCCAGACATCCCGCGATCTCGTACTGCCCCTTCACCACGTCCCCGGCGCGCAGCTTCGGTACGAAGGAATAGGGGTGCCCGCACGTGGTGCAGAACCCCTCGGTGCGCCCGGGCCGGCCGCCGCGGGAACGTCCCACCGCCACCCCGCAGTCGGCGTTCCCGCAGAACCGCTTGCGTTCCGGTACCTCCGGGTTGTCCAGCACCGCCGTCCGCGGGTCCGGACGTGGTACCTCCGGCACCGTGATCAGCCCGGCGCCCAGCCTGCTGCGCCCGGAGGAGGCCGTGCCGGCGCGTGAGCTGCGGACCGACACCGACCGTGAGGACAGCGGTCCGGCGACCGAACGGGACAGCCGGCCGGAGACCGACCGGCGGGAGGCCTGCGACCGGGAGGTGACGCGGCTGGACGCCGAGGAACGTTCGGAGGGGGCGGCCCCGGAGGCTGCCGCGCTGCCCGGTCCCCGGGGGCCCGGGACACCGCCGGCACCGGGCGCGCTCCCCGCGCTGCCGGAACCGCCCGCACCGCCGCCCGTACCCGCTGCGCTGCCGGTCCGCCCGCCGGCCATGCTCGCGGCCGACACCACCGGGGCCAGCCCGCAGGTGTCGCAGTACCGCAGGCCGCCTCCCATGTCCTCGTAGTGGCCCGGGCACCCGGGCCGCTGACAGCGCGCCGCCTCGTCCGCGCCCCTGCCCGGCTCCGCCTGCTGCGGGGCGCCCGGAGCGCCGGAGGGCTCACTCACGATGCGTTCCTCCCTCCGGGTGCCGGTCCACCGGCCCCGACTGCCGCGGAAGCACCACGTCCGACGCCGCCTCCTGGTACCGCCGCACCGCCTGCTCCGCGACCCGCAGGTCACAGGGGGCGGACCACAGCATCCGCCGGGCGACGTCGTAGCGCTCGGTCAGCATCGGGTCGCCGGCCCGGCCGAGCCGGGCCGCCTTCGCCTTGTACGCGTCCAGCCGGCCGCGCAGCTCGGCCCGCACCGCCAGCGGTGCGGTGACGGCCGACAGCGACTCACGGGCCCGCTCCAGCTCCTCCTGCGCACGCTGCTCCAGGGAGTCCAGCAGCGGCGACAGCCGGTGCCACTGGGAGCTGCGGCGGTAGTGCGCCGCGGTGGTCAGCTCCTCCTGCAGCGCGGTGGGCGGGCCGCTGACCGCGGGGACCTCGGACGCGGCGATCTTCGCCAGCACCTCGCCGCGCGCGGTCCGCGCCTCCGCCAGCGTGCGGTCCGCGCGGGACAGCACGTCCCGCAGCCCGATCAGGCGCTCCTCGGCGTCCTTGCGGACCCCGATCACCGCGTCCACCTCGCGCCGGATGTCGTCCAGCGCGCGGGCCGCCGTGTCGTAGCGCCCGGTGTCGGGGCGCCCGCCGCCCGGCGCGCTGCTGCCCCCGTTCCGGTGCCAGAACGCCAGTGGGTCGCTGATCACCTCCCGGCGCAGCGCGGTGAGCTCCGCGGTCACCTGCTCCAGATCGTCGCCGGCCGGATGTTCACCGGGGCGGACGCCCACCGAGTGCGCCAGCTCGCTCAGCCGGCGCAGCTCCGCCGACAGCATGTCGATCCGCGCGGGGAGCGCCGACCAGACCGCGTCGGCGGCCACCACCACGTCGAGGACCTCGGCGTAGCCGTCGTTCATCCGCTCCACCAGCTCCGGCCAGCCGACGTGCTCGGCCAGCCGGTCGCCGCCGGAGAGCACCATGCTCTTCTCCGTCAGCAGCCGGGACAGCACCTCCAGGTCCTCGCGCGCGGGGGTGCGGCGCCGGCCGCGGACCTCGCGGGCCGTACCCAGAGCCTGGGTGCAGATGTCGAAGTCGGCCCACAGCCGTGTCACCGTCCGCTCGGCCCGCACCCACCGCTCCCGGGTGGTGCCGCTCAGCTCGGCCCCTTCCAGCAGCCGGCGGCCCGCGTGATCCTGGAGCGCCAGCAGCGAGGACTCGATCGCCTCGTGCTCCGCACCGATCCGCGCGAGCAGCCGGTCCGCCTCCTCCCGGCTCAACACCTGGTGTCTCCCTGTGGCTTCGCCATCGTGATCAGTCCCTGTAGAGCGGGTCGGGGGGCGCCGGAGCGGACCCGTTCGCGTGGTCCATGTGGGCGGCCAGCCAGCTGCCGTACGCCTGCTGCCAGCCACTGTCGGCGCCGCCGCCGCGGAAGTCCTCCAGCGCCCGGTTGACCCGGCGCACCAGGTCGGTGTCGTCGAGGTGCATCGCGACCCCGTAGGGCTCCAGCGTGAGCGGGTCCCCGATCAGGTGCATCCCCGGGTCCTGTGCCGCGTGGCCTGCCGCCAGCGCGCTGTCCGTGATGAGCGCGTCGGCCTGGCCCAGCTGTATCAGCACCAGGCAGTCCAGGTGGTTGCCCACGTGGAGGAGCTCCGCCCCGAGTGCCCGTCCTTCCGCTTCGAGCAGGTCCTCGGCGGCGGAACCTTCCGCGCTGCAGACCCGGGCGCCGTCCAGGGAGCCGTCGAAGCCGGTGATGTCGGAGTGCCGGGGCGCGAGCACCTGCTGCCCGGCCTCGAAGTAGGCGGTGGAGAAGGCGACTTCCTGCCAGCGGTCACAGGTGATGGACATGGTGCGTACCACCATGTCGACCTCCCGGTCCTGGATCAGCCGCACCCGCTCGGAGGTGGGCACGGCCCGGAGCACGATCCGTGGGTCCGGCCCGAGCAGCTCGGTGGCGATGGCCCGGGTCAGATCGATGTCGAAGCCGACGATCTTCCCGGTGTCCGGGGTGCGGTAGCCCCACAGGTAGCTGTTCTGGTCGACCCCGACGACCAGCTCACCGCGCTCCTGGATCCGGCGGACCGCCACTCCGGTGTCCGGGGACGGCGCCAGGCTTTCCGCCGGATCCCGTCCGTCGGCGCACACCTCCCGCTCGGCGAGGTGCCTGACCCGGTCCCCGGGCCGGTGGTCACTGACCGTGGTGGCGGGGTCCGCCCCGCCCCGCACGGCGGGGCGGGCTTCCCCGTCCTGCGGGAGCGCACCGGCGAGCATGACGGCCGCCAACGTGGTCCCGGCCGCCGCGAGGGCCCACGCGAGCCGGTTGCGTCCCCGGGGGCGGGACCTGCCGTGTTCCGCTGTCCGCGTCGTCCGCATGGTCGGCACGCCCGTCTCCTCCGTGACCGCCCGGCTTTCCGCCCGGCTTTCCGTCCGGTGCCGGGCGCCCCCCGGCCGTTCCGTCTCCCGGCCCGCGCCGGCGTTCCGTCTCACCGGTACTCCGACAGGCGGCGGCCGATCCCCAGGACCGCGGCGGCCGAGCCGAGCAGCGCCAGCAGCAGCGCCCCCACCGTCAGCCCGGTCAGCGCCGTCCGGCCACGCTCCGCGGCCTCTTCGAACTGCCGCTGCTCGTGGTCCACGGCCTCGGCCAGGCTGTCGTTGACGAGGTCGAACGCCTCGCCGGTGGACTCCCCGGCCGGGGAGCCGTCCTCGGAGGCGGCCACGTCGCCGGTCACCAGGCTCACCGCGGTCTCGTAGTCGCCGGCGCGTTCCCGCTCCATGGCCACCGCGTGCCGGTCACGCCAGGTTTCGGCACCGCGTACCGCTTCCCGTACCGCCTCGCGGCCCGCCTCGTCGTCGGCGAGCGCGAGGGCCTCGGCGAGCACACCACCCGGTGCGCCGGGCGGCCCGGCGATGCCGGTCATGTGTTCCTGGTAGCTCTCCGCGAAGGCGGTGCCGGCTCCCCGGGCGACCAGCGTCATGTTCTCGTCACCGCGGGCCTGCAGGGCGCCGGCCCAGGCTTCGTTGAGCGCCTGTACCGACCGGGCCCCGGTCCGGTCGGCCCGGTCCAGCGCGGAGCTCGCGACGCCGTGCGCCCCGGCCAGCCACAGCAGCAGCACGGCAGTCGCCGCGGTGGCCGCCAGCAGGCCCGGGTTGAACACCCGGTGGGTGCGCAGGAAGTGGCGCCGCTGTGCCCATCCCAGAGCTACCAGGGCCAGCGCTCCGGTGAGCAGCGCGAACCATGGCCAGGCGCGGGCTTCCCGGTGGTCGGCCGTGTACCGGGCGGTCTCCGACCGGTGGAGCCGGTCGGCGGCGGGCAGCATGGTGTCCTGCATCATCCGGTCGGCATGGCGCAGGTACGCGCCGCCCAGGGGCAGCCCCTGCCGGTCGTTGGCGCGGGCGGTCTCGGCCAGCCCTGTATAGAGGGGAAGGTGCGTGTTGAGCGCGGCGATCTCCGGCTGCGACTCCGCGGAGCCCGAACCGTGGGCGGCTGCGGCCGTGATCAGCCGGGCGGCTTGGGCGATGTCCTCCTCGTAGCGCTCCCGCACCCCGGGAGGCTCGGCGCTTCCGGCGAGGAATCCGGCGGCGGCCGTGGTGTTCGCGTCGACGAGCGAGCGGTGGATGCTCGCGGCGTCGGAACTCAGCGGCTGGCTGCTGTCGATGACGGTCCCGGCCGCCGCGGTCCGGTCGGCCACCTGCCAGGCCGTGGCCCCTCCGAAGAGGAGCATCAGACCGGCCAGCAGCGCGCCGATGATCCGCAGCCGCCCCGGTTCGGTGCGGGAGCCCGCCCGTAGCCGTGCCAGCGTCTGCGACCAGGCGGGCTGCCGTGGCGGCGCGGTCCCCGTACCCGGCTGCGGCACGAGCGGCGGGGCGGCGGGAGGAACGGGAAGGTGGCCGGACGTTGCCCTGTCTGCCGTCTCGACTGCGAATGGTGCGGTCGGCAGCTGTGTCACGATCCCGGGCCCTCCCCCTGACGTCCGGCCCCGGCGCCACGTGACTGTGACGCTGCGGCCATGCAGCAGTATGGCTGTTCTGCCCTGTGACGGCACAACTCTTGGCGGGATCCTGTCCAAACGAGGTCCGGCGAATCCCCGGGCCCGCGCGGGCCGTTCCCCTCCTGGCGCCGCCGGCCACCGGCTGCCGCGGCGGCCCGCCCGGAGCGGCAGGGGGCAGCCGGCGCTGAGGATGCAGCGGGAGGCGGCAGAATTGGCGCATGACGACAGGAGTGGGGCACGCGCTGCCCGGGCAGGTTCAGCTGTTCGGCGAGGGCATCGCGCTGCGCGACTGGGACGAGAGCGACCTCCCGGCCATGGTGGAACTGTTCGATGATCCGGAGATCGGCCGCTGGACGCCGCTTCCCCTGCCGTTCGATGCCGAGGCGGCCCGTGACCATCTGGTCAGAGGACGGGACGGACGATCCGCGAACCGCTTCCTTCAGCTGGCAGTGGTGACGGAGGCGGGGGAGCCGTGCGGCGAGGCGCTGGTCGTCTGGGAGGGGGAGGACCGGCGGGAAGCGGAGCTGGGGTACTGCATCGGGGCGCGGTTCCGCCGTCGGGGACTGGCCTCCCGGGCGCTGCGGGTGCTCACCGGCCACGCCCACCGGGAGTGGGGTGTCCAGCGGGCCCTGCTGCGGATCGAGCCGGAGAACGCGGGCAGCGTCGCGGTCGCCCGGGCCGCGGGATACCGCCTGACCGAGGACCCGCCCGTGCACCGGGAGATCAAGGGCCGCCTCTCCGCGCTGCGCACCTGGCGGTACGACGGATGACGACAGGCGCGGATCCCGGCCTCGTGGCTTCGGGGCGACGGATGCGCCTGCGACGAGCGTGACTCCGGTGCTGCGCGTCTGCCGGGGGACGGACGGGCCGCGGACGGCGGGTCAGAGCCGGCGGGCCAGGTACAGCGTGGGGTGGCCGGGGTCGGGCGGGGCCAGTTCGTGGAAGCCGAGCCGGTCGTAGAACGCCCGGGCCCCGGTGTTCTCCGGATTCATGCCCAGGTGCACCCCTGGCACCCCCCGGTTCCGCAGCGCCGCGAGGTACGTCTCCATCAGGCGGCGGCCGAGGCCCCGGCCCTGACCGTGCGGCAGCAGATCGATGTGCAGGTGGGCCGGGTACTCCTCGGCGAACTCCGGCACGAGCATCCGTTCCGCGTGGTGCAGCAGGTCCCGCAGGCGCTCGTCCGGCGTCTGCGGGGGACCGTCCGGCGCGGGGAAGCGTCCGGCCACGGTGGGCAGCCAGCGCTCCCGGAAGCGGGCGTAGAAGCGGGTGCTGTCCGCCGCGCCCAGCACGTAGCCGAGCGGGCGGGTCCCGTCGTCCGCGACGAAGACGAGGTCCGGCACCAGCGCGGCGTACGGCGAGGCAAAGAGAGCCGGAAGGATCTCCGGGTCCTGGAAGTGTCCGGTGGCGTCGCCGCCGACGTGGCCGGTGCGCACGCAGATGTCGCGCAGCGCGTCGTGGTCGGACGGCCGGTAGGGGCGGACCGTGACGGCGGAGTCGGTGACGGGAGCCATGCGTGTCATCCTCCGCGAGGAGCCGTGGCCGGCACAAGAAGCTTTACGCGGGTGCCGGGTGCCGGGTGCCGGGTGCCGGGTGCCGGGAGGCACTGCCGGGGCCGGCGGGCGTCACCCCTCTTTGTCCGCGGGACGCACGCCGAGCTTGCGCAGCGACAGGCCGGCGGCGTCGACCTGCTCGATGCCCTCCGCGTCCAGGGCTTCCTTGATCGCCTGGCGCAGTGCCCGCTCGGTTTTCGCCGCCGAGCCGGGCAGCGTCTTGGCGGTGGCCTTGACCACCATCGAGTCCAGTGAGACCGACTCCAGCCCCAGAACCTCCACGGGCTCCCACAGCAGTTCGTCCCACGGGCTGGTGCGGGAGAGCCCTTCGCCCGCCGCGGTGATGAGCTTGCGGAGCTGCCCCAGGTCGGTGTCCGCGCGCACCTCCACCTCCACGGCGGCGGTGGACCAGCCCTGGCTGAGGTTGGCCACCCGCTTGATCTCACCGTTGCGGACGTACCAGATCTCCCCGTCGTCGCCGCGCAGTGTGGTGACCCGCAGGCCGACCTCCAGGACGGTGCCCACGGCCTCACCGCTGTCGATCTTGTCGCCCACCCCGTACTGGTCCTCCAGCAGCATGAAGGTGCCGGTCAGGACGTCGGTGACCAGATTGCGTGCACCGAAGCCGATCGCCACGCCGACAATGCCGGCGCTGGCCACCAGCGGGCCGAGCTGGATGCCGAGCTGGGACAGCACCATGAGGCCGGCGGTGCCCAGGACCACCAGGGTGGTGACACTGCGCAGCACCGAGGCGATCGCCGCCGACCGCTGCCGGCGCCGCTCGGAGTTGACCAGCAGCCCGCTGCGCACGCCGCCCGCCCGCTCCTGGCGGTTCGTCCGGGTGATCATCTTGGTGATCGCCCGCCGCAGCGTCGCCCGCAGCACGAAGGCGATGACGAGTATCAGCAGGATGCGGAGGCCGGCCGCCGCCCAGGCCTCCCAGTTCTCCTCCACCCAACTGGCGGCTTCAGCGGCGGTCTCCGGGGTCCCGGCGGGCAAGGAAGGACCGGTCCGGTCGTCCGGGGAGGCTGCGTTCACTCCTTCACCGTAAGGCCGTCCGGACGGCTCGCCGGACGCCACGAGGGCCGTCGGCACCTCTGTGGCGCACTCCACTCGCCGGTCACCGCTTTCCCCCGCATGCTGGCGCTCGGCGCCCTGCTCAGGACACACTGAGAGAGATCGTCCCGGCACCAGCCACGTGCCGCCGACGGAACTGGAGGCGCCTGTGCCGCATGTCCTGGTCCTCAACGCGTCGTACGAACCGCTCGGTGTCGTGCCGGTCCGCCGTGCGGTCATCCTGCTGCTGCACGAGAAGGCAGTCAGCCTGGAGGACTCCGAGGCACTGCTGCGCAGCGCCACCCGTGCGATACCCGCCCCCAGCGTGGTGCGCCTCAAGCGGTACGTGCGGATTCCGCACCGGGGTGCGGTGCCGCTGACCCGCCGGGCGCTGTTCGCCCGGGACGGCGGCCGGTGCGCGTACTGCGGCGAGGTGGCCACCAGCGTCGACCACGTGGTGCCGCGCAGCCGGGGCGGGCAGCACGCCTGGGAGAACGTGGTCGCGGCCTGCCGCAGCTGCAACCACGTGAAGGCCGACCGGCATGTCGCCGAGCTCGGCTGGCGGCTGCGGCACGCCCCGGGCCCGCCCTCGGGTCAGGCCTGGCGGATCATCGGCACCGGTCACCGTGACCCGCGCTGGCTGCCTTACCTCAAGCCGTACGGGGCGGACGCCGCGCTGGCCCGGATCGACGCCCGGCCCGGGTGAAACGGCGGGCCCCCTGCGCTCCGGCCCGCAAGATGTGGCAGCCTGGTGCGTGGATGCGGCAAGATTTGCGTCAGAGCGGACGTGAGTTCGATTACCTTCCTGTAACAGCCAGGGATGCTGTCGCGGTGATTGGGTAAAGCCATAAAGGCGCCAGCATCCAGCCATCGAACGGAGAACACCGTGGCCGCACCCGCTGAGCTCGATACCCCCGCCCTGATCTCGCTGCCCGCGCAGCCGGACCGGGCGGACGACGGAGAGCCTGCCAAACAGGACGTCCCGCATCTGTGGGACGACACCGGAGAGCTCGACCTCTCCGACCTGTCCGACCCCGACTCGGGTCTGGACGGATACAGCTCCAACGGCGTCTCCGAGGCGCCGCTGACCAGTGAACCTCCGCTGGCCGACATCGCCCCGCTGACGTCGGAGCAGCCCCTGGCCGCCCAGCTCCCGCTGACCTCGGAGCCCACCGGCAGTGGCCTGTACACCGATGTGCGCAGCGGCGCGGAGGCACTTCCCGTCTGATGAGCCCGCTGACGCGGCTCGCGGCGGCGCACGGCGTCGCCACCTCGTACGAACCCGCTCCCGGCCGGCGCATCCGTGTGCCGAAGGACACGGTGGTCGCCGTGCTCGCCGCACTCGGTGTGGACGCTGCCACACCGGGCGCCGTCCGGGAGGCCCTGGAGCGGCAGGACAGGGGCACGGACGGTCCGGGTCCGGGGGGACTGCTCCCGCCGACGGTCGTGCACCGCCCGGGAGGGCCGCCCGCCCTCCCCCCGCTCCCCGCAGGCACCACCCTGCGGGTGGAGACCGGGACCGGGGCTCTCCTCGACTGGAGCCCGCCCCGCGCTCCGCTCCCCGGCCGCCCTCCGGCGGCGGGGGCACCGGGGGCCGGGCAGGCCCGGCCCCCGGTGGCCGACAGGCCGCCGCTGCCGCTCGGGCGACACCTGCTGCACGCCGCCGCCCCCGACGGCCGTACCGGGCGCGCCACTCTGATCGTGCCCCCTGCCCGGCTCCCCGTACCGGACCGGCGGAGCTGGGGCCTGCTGGTCCAGCTCTACTCCGTGCTCTCGGCCCGCTCCTGGGGCATGGGGGACCTGGGGGACCTGACGGAGCTCGCCGACTGGGCGGGTCGCTCGCTGGGTGCGGGGTTCGTCCAGCTCAACCCGTTGCATGCGGCCGTGCCCGGCCCGCCGGGCGAGCCGACCGACGCGTCGCCGTACCGGCCCGCCACCCGCCGGTTCCCCGATCCGGTGCACCTGCGGGTGACGGACCTCCCGGAGTTCTCCCTCCTGGCACCGCCCGCCCGGCAGCAGGCGGAGGAACTGGTGGCCCGGGCCGCCAGGCTGCGGGACGCGGTGCTCGTCGAGCGGCGGCCCATCGACCGGGACGCCGTCTGGGAGCTCAAGCGCGCAGCACTCGAACTGGTGTACGCGACCCCGGCGCCCCCCGGCCGCCGGGCCGCGTACGCCGCGTTCCTCGCCGGCCGGGACCGGGCCCTGGACGATCACGCGACCTGGTGCGCGCTCGCCGAGCTGCACGGCCCCGACTGGCGCAGCTGGCCGTCCGGTCTGCGTGACCCGCGCTCCCCGGACACCGCACGGGCGCGCACGGAGCACCGGGAGCGCATCGGCTTCCACCGGTGGCTGGCCTGGCTCACCGACACCCAGCTGGCCCGTGCGCAGCGCACCGCAAGGCAGGCGGGCATGAGTATCGGCCTGGTGCACGACCTGGCGGTCGGCGTGCACCCGCACGGCTCGGAGACCTGGGCCCAGCAGCACGTGCTGGCCGCCGGGATGTCCACCGGCGCCCCGCCGGACGCCTTCAACGCCCGGGGCCAGGACTGGGGCCTGCCGCCCTGGCGCCCCGACGCGCTCGCCCGGGCCGG
This sequence comes from Streptomyces sp. ACA25, assembly GCF_028200735.1. Lineage (GTDB taxonomy): Bacteria > Actinomycetota > Actinomycetes > Streptomycetales > Streptomycetaceae > Streptomyces. Next base: position 61,204 of record NZ_JAQKPV010000002.1, on the reverse strand, counting down.
CTACATGCCGTACCAGGAGCTGCTGGCCGGGCTGCTGCGTCACACGGGTGCGCTGCGCGTCGACCACGTGATGGGCCTCTACCGGCTGTGGTGGATCCCCGAGGGGGCGGCACCGACGGACGGCACGTACGTGTCCTACGACGCCGAGGCCATACTCGCCGTGCTCGCCCTGGAGGCCCACCGGGCCGGGGCGGTCGTGGTGGGGGAGGACCTGGGCACCGTGGAACCGGGCGTCCGCGAGGACCTTGCGGGCCGCGGCGTCCTCGGCACCTCGGTGCTCTGGTTCGAGCGGGATCACGGGGACGGGGCCCGCCCCGACCCGCTCCCGCCCGAGCAGTGGCGCACCGGCTGCCTGGCCACCGTCACCACGCACGACCTGCCGCCCACCGCGGCCCGGCTGAGCGGCGACGACCTGGCGCTGCGGCGGCGGCTCGGCCTGCTGGACGGGGCCGACCCGGACGCCGCCTGCGCGGCCGGCGCGGCGGAGACCGCCGAATGGCTCGCCCTCTTCGACCGGCTCGGCCTGCTTGCCCCCGGGGCGGACGAGGCGGAACAGATCGCGGCGGCCTACCGCTTCCTCACCCGTACCCCCGCCCTGATGACCGGGGTCTGGCTGCCCGACGGCGTGGGCGACCGGCGTCCGCAGAACGTCCCCGGCACCAGCGACACCTACCCGAACTGGATGCTGCCCGTCGCCGACGGCACGGGCCGTCCGGTGACGCTGGAGGAGCTGGCCCGCTCGCCCCGGGTCGCCGCCCTGCTCAGGACGGTCGCCGACGGACTGAGCAGCGCCCCGGTGCGCTGAGGGCACCCCCGCCGGGCGTGCCCGGCAGGCGTTGGCTAAGTTGGAACGGTGCTCACCATGAACCGCAAGCGGGTCGCACGGGCCGGAGCCGTCACGCTCGGCACGGTCCTCACGACACTGCTGATGATGCTTACGTCCCCCGCCGCCGGTGCCCTGTCACGTGACGACCCGGGGCCCGGCCTCAGCGTCTTCGAGACCCTGGCCTACTTCGTCGTCGCGCCGCTGGCGCTCTTCGGCCTGATCGCGGTCCTGGTCGTGCTCGGTGACCGGCCGAGGAAGGACACCACCTCCAACGTCCGGCCCGGCCGGTCCGACTGACCGGCACCGCCCGGCCGACCGGCACTCCCTCGGGAGCGGCCCGAGGCCCCGGCGGTGCGAGCGGTCCTGGCGGTGCCCCGGGCAGTAACCCGACGGTTCCCTGACCGGGTGGCCCTCTCCCGACACACCGGAGCCGGGGCCGGAGCGATCCCGCTCCGGCCCCGGCTCAAGGGCACTCAGCCCCCGGCAGCGCCCGCGCCCGCAGCCGCCGCGGCGTCCGCGGCCCGCGCCCGCAGCGCCCGCTCGACACCCGCGCGGCTCTCGGTCACCAGCCGGCGCAGCGCCGCAGACGGCTCCGCCGCCGCCAGCCACGCGTCCGTCGCGTCCAGCGTGGCCTGCGAGACCTGCAGCGTCGGGTAGAGCCCGACCGCGATCTGCTGGGCCATCTCATGACTGCGGGACTCCCAGACCTGCTTCAGCGCCGCGAAGTACTTCGCGGTGTACGGCGCGAGCAGCTCACGCTGGTCCGTCTGCACGAAGCCGCCGATCACCGCCTCCTGCACGGCGTTGGGCAGCTTGTCGCCCTCCACCACCGAGGCCCAGGCCTCGGCCTTGGCCTCGACGGACGGCCGCGCCGCCCGCGCGGTCGCCGCGTGCCGCTGACCGGCGGAGGTGGCGTCCCGCTTCAGCTCCGCGTCGATCTCCTGCTCATCGGCCCTGCCGGTCGCGGCCAGCCGCTCCAGGAAGGTCCAGCGCAGCTCGGTGTCCACGGTCAGGCCCTCGAGCGTCCCGGTCCCGTCCAGCAGCCCGGCCAGCAGGTCCAGCTGCTCCTCGGTGCGCGCCGCGGCGGCGAACGCCCGTGCCCAGGCCAGCTGGTGGTCGCTGCCGGGAGCGGCGGCCCGCAGGTGCTCCAGCGCCGCCTCGGTCCACCGGGTCAGACCGGTCTCGCGCCAGTCGGGGTCGGCGTACAGCTCCAGTGCGAGCTTCACCTGGCGGTGCAGCGACTGCACGACCCCGATGTCGGACTCCTTGCCGATGCCGGACAGCACCAGCGACAGGTAGTCACGGGTCGCCAGCTCGCCGTCCCGGGTCATGTCCCAGGCGGAGGCCCAGCACAGGGCCCGCGGCAGCGACTCGGTGAAGTCGCCCAGGTGCTCGGTGACGGCGGCCAGCGACTCCTCGTCGAGGCGGACCTTGGCGTACGACAGGTCGTCGTCGTTGAGCAGGACGACCGCCGGGCGCTGCCGGCCGGCCAGGGAGGGGACGTCCGTCAGGGCGCCGTCCACGTCCAGCTCGATGCGGTCGGTGCGCACCAGGTGCCCGTCCACCAGCTCGTACAGGCCGACGGCGATCCGGTGCGGACGCAGCGTCGGCTCACCGACCGCGCCGGCCGGCAGCGCCGGGGCTTCCTGCCGCACGGCGAAGGAGGTGATCACCCCGGACGCGTCGGTGACGATCTCCGGGCGCAGCACGTTGATCCCGGCCGTCTCCAGCCACTTCTGCGACCAGGTCGTCAGGTCCCGGCCACTGGTCTCCTCCAGTGCCTTCAGCAGGTCGGGCAGGGTGGTGTTGCCCCACTCGTGGCGCTTGAAGTACGCCTGCACCCCGGTGAAGAACTCGTCCATGCCCACGTAGGCGACCAGCTGTTTCAGGACCGAGGCACCCTTGGCATAGGTGATGCCGTCGAAGTTGACCAGCACGTCGTCGAGGTCGCGGATCTCGGCCATGATCGGGTGCGTGGACGGCAGCTGGTCCTGCCGGTAGGCCCAGGTCTTCATCTGATTCGCGAAGCTGGTCCAGGCGTGCGGCCAGCGGCTGCCGGGCGCGTGCGCCTGGCAGGCGACCGAGGTGTAGGTGGCGAACGACTCGTTCAGCCACAGGTCGTTCCACCACTCCATGGTGACCAGGTCACCGAACCACATGTGGGCCAGCTCGTGCAGGATCGTCTCGGCCCGCGCCTCGTACGCGGCGTCGGTCACCTTCGAGCGGAACACGTACTGGTCGCGGATGGTGACCGCGCCCGCGTTCTCCATCGCGCCCGCGTTGAACTCCGGCACGAACAGCTGATCGTATTTGGCGAACGGGTACGGGTAGGCGAACTTCTCCTCGAACCAGTCGAAGCCCTGCCGGGTGACCGCGAAGATCGCCTCGGCGTCCAGGTGCTCGGCCAGCGAGGGCCGGCAGTACAGGCCCAGCGGCACGCTGCGGCCGTTCCCCTCCCAGGTGCTGTGCACGGCGGTGTAGGGGCCGGCGATCAGCGCGGTGATGTAGGTCGAGATGCGCGGCGTCGGCTCGAAGCTCCAGACGTTGTCCACCGGCTCCGGGGTGGGAGAGTTGGAGATGACCGTCCAACCCTCCGGGGCGGTCACGGTGAACCGGAACGTCGCCTTCAGGTCCGGCTGCTCGAAGGAGGCGAACACCCGCCGGGCATCCGGCACCTCGAACTGGGTGTACAGATAAGCCTGCTCATCGACGGGGTCGACGAAGCGGTGCAGCCCTTCACCGGTGTTGGTGTACTCGCAGTCGGCCACCACCCGCAGCTCATTGGGGCCGGCGATCAGTGCCGGCAGCACGATCCGGGAGTCCGCGAAGACGTCGGACACCTCCAGCGCCTCACCGTTCAGGACCACCGCGTGCACCGTCGGGGCTACCAGGTCGATGAAGCTCGCACCGGCCTCCCGGGCGGTGAAACGCACCGTTGTCTCGGACCGGAAGGTGCCGCCCTGCTGGGCACCGGACAGGTCCAGCGTGATGTCGTAACTCTCCACACCGAGCCGCCGCGCCCGCTCCTGCGCCTCTTCCCGTGTCAGATTCGTGCCAGGCACCTGGTGATCTCCTCGTGTGTGACGGCCAGCTGTCCGTTCATCCTTCCACGCCGCCCGTGCTGCTCCGGGCTCCCCCGCGTGGCGGCGCCCGCAGCACGCGAAAGGGCGCGTTTCCACGTCGGAAACGGCCTTCTCGACGTGGAAACGCGCCCTCCCCGGAGCGGGGGGTGACGGGCGGGCGGGTGCAGTGCGTCAGCGGGGGTGGGGTGCGGGTATGGAAGGGGCGTGGGAGACGAAGGTCTGCCAGGCGGTGGTGCTGAGGGTGAGGGTGCCGTGCCGGGGGTTCTTGCTGTCGCGGACCGCGACGCGCCGGCCCCCGTCGCGACGCCACTCCAGGCAATTGTTGGCCTCCGTGCCGCTGTGGCTGGACCTCGTCCAGGCCGTGGGGAGGGCGGGGTCGTCTGTCATGGCTGCTTCCTGCCGTCAGCTGACTCGTCGAACTCCTGAGCCAAGCGGTCGATAAGGCTTCGGGACTGTGGCGACGATAGGGCCATCGAACGAATATGGTCAAAAAGCGTTCGATAGGCGTTCACTTGCTCCTCTTCCTCCAGCCAGATACCGGAATACCTGTGATCCAGCAGGGCGACATCGAAGCCCGCATCCGGGGCGTAGGAGATGAGGTGGAAGGGGCCGTCGATGCCTGGATGGACCCCAAGGTTCAAGGGGAGCACGTGGATGGCCAAGCTGGGCGGGGAAGTGATCTCGTTGAGATGCCGTAGCTGCCGAGCCATCACCGAAGGGCCGCCAACGGGCCGGCGAAGAGCGGCTTCGTCAATGAGGGCGATCAGCCGCGGTGGGGTCACCTGGTTGAACAAGCTCTGCCGCTCCATGCGGAGTTTGACCAACGCCTCGGTGGTCTCCTCAGAGCTGGTACACACCCCGCCTCCAGCGATCAGCGCACGAGCGTATTCCTCCGTCTGCAACAGCCCGGGCACCAGGGACATCTCGAACGAGAAGATGGTGTCGGCGTCCGCTTCCATGTCGAACAGGTCGCGCGAGGAAGGGCGTAGCAGATCGTCGTACTGGTGCCACCAACCCTTCGTCCGTGACGTTCGGGAGATGGCGAGCAGAGCGGTCCTCTTCGCTCGGTCGGTCACGCCGTACATGTCGAGCATGGTCTCCAGTTCAACCTTGCGTACGCCGCTTCGGCCGAGCTCGATGCGTGAGATTTTCGTCAGATCGCACCCGAGACGCTCTGCCACTTCCTCGCGAGTCGCGCTCGCCGCTTCGCGGAGGCTCTTCAGCTCCCGTCCCATACGCCGGCGTCGGACCGTGGGCTGTTGATTCGCCGCCACTGGACAATCCTCCTCGGTTTCGGTGCCAGTCTGCCTGACGGACAGCGCCCCACTGGCCGTCATATGCCCGATAGGTATACCACCTTGGGTGTAAGTGCATGTGGGTACTTTGCTTTTCTTGATTTGTGCCTATGGGTAATGACACTCTGGGTGCTCGACCGATCACTCGATGGGTCCGATCGTCAAGGAGGTCCCGTGCAGGCATCACCACAGGCCGCGTCACAGAAGGTCACGACCCGCCGCTTGTGCGTCCGGCCGGACCAGGTGGCGGTGGCGCGCGGACTCGTCGCCCGGCAGCTCGTGCTGTGGGGGCAGCCCGGCCTGGTGGATTCGGCGGTGCTGATCGTCAGTGAGCTGGCCACAAACGTGGTGCGGCATGCGGGAGGAGCCGGGGGGACCTTCGCACTGACGCTGCGTCTGGAGACCGGCGCGCTGGTTGTGGAGGTGTCCGACTGCGGACGGCAGGGCCGGCCCGAGCCCCGGGAGGCCGGGACGGAGGAGGAGTCGGGACGAGGGCTGGCGCTGGTGGGGGCGCTCGCTCAGACCTGGGGTGTCCGGACCGGACAGGGTGGCAGGACGGTGTGGGTGAGGCTCGCCACTGAGGCGGGGGAGACATGCGGATGCTGATCGTCGCCCCGGTGTTCCCGGCACCGGTGCCGCTTGCGGTGCGGGTCTACGGTTGCGAGGCGGTGGCCTGGACCCGGGGCCGGACCGGTCTGTTCCGGCTCGGTGCCTGCACGGTCGGCTCGGCGTGGGGGGCGGTGCTGTGGCTGTGCTGGCGCGGGTCGCATGTCGCCGACCAGCTCGATGCGGCGGCCGCCCGTCCGGTACGGGCCTGGCTTGCCGACCGGGAGGAGACCGAGCGGGCCTGCGCCGCGCTGGAGGCAGGTCGCGGGTACGCCCACGTGGTGGCCGACGGTCCGGTCCGGTATGTGCTCTCTGCCGTCCCACGGCCGGCCGCGGGACCCGACTCGGGCCGTTCCGGCACCCCGCGGGCGGCCCCGCAGGGCCCTTCCCCGGAGCGGGGGTGACGGGCGGGCGGGGAACGGCGAACGGCGGAGGGGCGGGCACCCCTGGCTGGGGTGCCCGCCCCGGTGTTCACCGTTGCGGCTCGGTCAGGCGGGAGTTACAGCGCCTGGCCGATCTGGACGTGACCGGAGCCCGTCGCGGTGCCGCGCTCGTTGAGGAGCTTGACCTCGCCGAAGAACTCGCGGCCCTCGGGGGCGGCCGTCTCGACGGTGACCTCGGCGCCGACCGTGACGGTCTCTCCGGCGCCCAGGCTGATGGTCGTGCCGGAGTCCACGTCGACCGAGCCGAGGCCCGGGCTGTAGTAGACGTCGCGGTAGTCGTAGTCGGTGGAGCCGGCCGGAACCGACCAGGCGTGGACCTCCACGACGTAGGTGCCCGGCTGCGGGTCGGTGATCCGGACGAGCTCCTCCGAGTCGCCGGTGGTACCGCTGCCGACCGTCACACCGTCGCGGTAGACGTACAGGTCCAGGTCGGCGGAGGCATCGGACGGGTTGCCGATGACCGCCTCGAAGAGGGTCACGCCCTCACCGATCTCGACCGTGCTGACGGTCACCCAGTCGTCATCGGCGATGGTGGGCCGGTCGGTCTTCGCCGAGCCGAGGGCGCCGCCCTCGAGGGTGCCCTCGATCGCCGCGAAGTTGTTGGTGACCTCCCAGCTGACCGGGGCGGGGGTGCCGGTCTCGGCCTCCTCGATGACCTGCGTCGCCGGGTCGAACACGGTGCCCAGCGCCGAAGCGGTCAGGTTGTACGGGTTGTTCAGCATCGGCGAGGTGCGGCGGCTGTCGACCGCCAGTTCCCAGACCCCCGGCATCGGGTTGTCGTAGGAGCGCAGGTCGGGCCGGCAGGTGTTCCGCGGGTCGTCCAGGTTGTTGTAGCAGGAGAAGACGGCCTGGTTGTCGGCCGGGATGCCCCACGGGTTGATGGCCAGCCAGCGGGTCTGGCTGTCGTCGAGCAGACCGTCCATCGCCACCTCGAGCGACTGGGCGCCCTCGGGCACCCGGACGAAGTAGGAGACGGGGCCGTTGCGCTGCACGGTGCCGGAGGTCTCGAAGGAGAAGTCCGGAGCACCCAGCTCCTCGGGCACGACGACCGTGGCCATCATCTGGTGGCTGACACCACCGGTACGACCGTCGCTGACGTTGAGCAGGGCGCTGTGTACGCCCGTGGAACGGGGCTTGGCCTGCACCTTCACCGTCACCGGCTGGTTCAGCGGCAGGTTGACCGAGGACTTGCCGACGATCCGGAAGGTCTTGTCGTGGTTGTTGCTGAGCTTCAGCGAGTGGCGCAGCGCCCGGTCCGGACCGGTGGTCCGGGTGAGGGTGACGTCGTACACCTTCTTCTTGCCGACGGCCGGGCCGCTCTCCCGGTCGTAGATGCCGGTGCCGGAGCCCGGGGTGGCCAGGAACTCGGAGAGCTCGTGGCTCACCGGGGCCTGCACGCTGTACTCGTAGGCCGAGGTGGCGCGTGCCAGGTGCCGCCAGGCGCCGGCGGTGTCCATCAGGCCGGCGCCCTGCTCGTACGCCTGGACGCCCTTGATGGGCTTGGCCGAGCTGGCCAGCGCGGTGCGCAGGTCAGCGGGCGAGACGTCGAAACCGCGCTGGTCGGCCGCGGACAGCAGCAGCGCCGAGGCGCCCGCCACCTGCGGAGCCGACATCGAGGTGCCGTTGAACATGCCGTAGCCGGGGGGCAGCGTGTAGCCCGCGTCGGGAACGGCCGACCCGGCCTGCCAGGTCGGGATGGTGTTGATGGAGGCGCCGGGGCCGACGATGGTCGGCTTGAAGCCGCCGTCCGCGCGCGGGCCGCGCGAGGAGAAGGGGAAGAGCGCGTACTTGGCCTTCACCTCGGAGCCGTAGTTGGCGGCCCAGGTCTCCTTGGAGACGCCGGCGCCGACGCTGATCACCTTGTCGGCCACCGACGGGTCGCCGACGGTGTTCATGCCGGGGCCGCTGTTGCCCGCGGAGATGATCAGCTGGACGCCGTAGGTGTCGATCAGCTCGGTGTAGAGCCGGGCCCGGGCGTTGTTGCCGTCGTTCAGCGCGGGCAGGCCGCCGATCGACATGTTGACGATGTCGACGTCGCGGTTGACGACGAGATCGATCATGCCTTCGGTCAGCGCGGTGGCGGTGCAGCCGCCGGCCCACGAACAGGCGCGGGAGGAGACGACCTTGGCGCCGGGTGCGGCGCCGTTCATCTTGCCGCCGAACAGGCCGTTGGCGGCGGTGATGCCCGCGACGTGGGTGCCGTGAGCGGCGGAGACGATGCCGATGTTGACGAAGTCGGCGGTCTCACCGACCCAGTCGCCGCCGTAGGGGTCCATCGGGACGTCCTCGCGGATCTCCACCACGAACGGGATGCGCTCGGCGATGGCGGTGTCCGGGTCGTCCTCACCGAAGTAACCGACGTCGTAGTTCTCGGCGTACGGCTTCATCGCGGTGTCGTTGCGGAAGTCGCCGTCGTCGTCGAGGTCGACGGTGACGGTGCCGGACTCCGGGTCGTACAGCACGGCCCAGGAGCCGTCGGTGCTGCCGTCGCGGTTCAGGTCGCCGTTCATGTCGCCGCCGACAGTGGCGTTCTCACGGAACAGGCTGATCAGGTAGTCGCCTTCAGGAGCCTTGTACTCGCGGCCGTTGAAGGTGAAGACCTCGCCCGACACCTCGGTGACCATCGGCCGCCAGGTGGCGTCGCTGTCGACGATCGGGTCGGTCGCGGTCGTCCAGTCGACGATCTTGCGTTCGCCGGTGGTGGTCTCCTGGAGAGCCGGGTGCTCCAGGTCGACGCCGGTGTCGATGACACCGATGGTGACGCCGCGGCCGTCCGCGGTCCGGTTCTTCTTGATCCAGTCGACCGTGCCGATCTCGTGGGACGGCTGGTACGGGTTCTTGTCCGGCGTACTGGCGTCCGGTCCGGGGTAACTCTTGCTCGGTTTGCCCGGCTTGCCGCCCTTGCCGCCCTCCGGGTCGGGATCCGGGAGCTTGATCTCCTCATTGAGGTCGATCGCGTGCACCGCGGTCTTCTTCGTGCTCCGCTCGATGGCGTTGTCCGCCTGGGCCGTGGGCACGGTGGCGCGCACGTAACCGATCGAGTCATCGGTGTAGCCCACTGAGGCGCCGGCGATGGACTCGAGGTCCGCGGTGACCTCAGCGGTTCCGCCCGGTTCGGTGGCGATCAGCAGGGTGACGTTCGCTTCGCCACCGGCCTTGGCCTCGGCCAGCCGGTTCGCGTCGGCGGTGCTGAACTTTTCGTCCAGCGGCTTGCCCAGCTCCGTGCCAGGGGTTTCCTCGGCAGCGAATGCGGCGGGCGCGGTGGTGGCAGCCAGGGTGATTGCCACGCCTGCGGCCAGCGCCGCCCGTGTGACGCGTCTCCGCCCAGGAGATTGGGCGGATATGAGGGACGGGGTCCGTTTCATGACCATCCTTGTTCGTTATCCGAGACAGGGTGGCCGGTAAGCATACGGAAGTGCCCTGTATTTGGGAGGGGTTGAAGAAAAACTCGACAAGTATCTGCAGATACATGCGAAATTGTCGCCGGCGCGAAAGTCACCGGCAGGTTTCGAATGGTTCACGTCAAGCCATCGGGCCGGATTGAGTGGCCGCGAGTGGGGGAGACTGGCAGGCGCGTCTCCTTCGGCGGACCCTTTCTGCCTGCCGCACCCTGTCCCACCCGGGGCCGGCGACGGGGTGCGTCATGCTCGGCGGAGGGAACGCGGCACCACCGACCCCAGGAGAGCCGATGCCCGGCGCGCAGCGCTTCACCGAGACCGTCGCCGACCGCCGGACGGTGCTGGGCGCCGTGGGCGGCGCGGCCCTGGCCACCGCGGGGGCCGTGGCACTCAGCGGCCGGCGCGGCAGGGCCGAGGCCCAGGACGAACGCACGGGTCCGGCCTCCGGGGAGCACGCGGAGGCCGGCACCACCCTGGAACGGGTCGCGACCGGCTCCGGCACCGGCCCCTACCGGCAGCTGACAGCCGGCTCCGGCTGGCCGCGCGTCCTGCGGGAGGACCTCGTCGCGGCCCGGTCCGGGCGCCAGGGGCGCGGCACGCCCCTGGCAGCGTTCGTCCAGTTCACCGACACCCACGTGACCGACGTCCAGCACCCGGTGCGTTTCGAAATGCTGCGGTCCGCCTGGCTGCCCGGCTGGCGCCCCCAGGAGGCGCTGACCGTGCAAGGCCTGGTCTCCCTGGTCGAGAAGGTCAACACCTTGCGGACCGGGCCGGCCACCGGGGAGCCGCTCGGCTTCGTCATGACCACGGGCGACAACACGGACAACAACTCCCGCAACGAGCTGGAGTGGTTCCTCACGGTGATGACCGGAGGCCGGATCACCCCGAACTCCGGTGACCCGCAGCGCTACGAGGGGGTTCAGAACAGCGGGCTCACCCAGTTCTGGCAGCCGGAGGACGAGCTCGCCGACGTCGACAAGCAGCTCGGCTTCCCCCACATCGAGGGCTTCCTGCGGGCCGCTGTGCGAGAGGTCAACAGCCCCGGCCTCACCGTGCCGTGGTACTCCACCGTCGGCAACCACGACGCCCTGCCCGGCGGCTGCTACGGGCGCGGGGACGGCGCCGCGGCCGAACTCGCCGTGGGGGACCGCAAACTGCTCGAGCTGCCCGGTGACGTCGCCCGGCCCCTGCGGGAGAGCCTGCGCGCGGGGGACGACCCGCTCGGGGAGGGGTACTTCGAGGTCACCCGTCGGCACGCCCGGTCCATGCGTCCGGTGACCGCCGACGAGTCCCGCGCACCCTTCACCCATCGCGGCTACGCGGAGGCCCACCTCGAGGAGCGGTTCACCGGCGCCGGACCGCGCGGCCACGGCTACGAGGCGGAGGACGCCGCGGCGGGCCGCCTCCACTACTCCTTCCGGATAGCCGACGGGGTCCTGGGGATCAGCCTGGACACCACCGTCCCCGGCGGTCACTGGCAGGGATCCCTCGGCACCCGTCAGCTCCGCTGGCTGGCCGCGCTGCTCGAACAGCACGCGGACGATCACGTCCTGGTCTTCAGCCACCACGCCAGCTGGTCCATGACCAACGGCAGTCCGGACCCGGAACACCCGGACGAGGAGCGGCACCTCGGTGAGGAGCTCGTCGCGCTGCTGCAGCGGCACCGCAACGTGCTGGCCTGGATATCCGGCCACAGCCACCGCAACCGCATCGTGGCGCGTGAGACGTTCTGGGAGATCAACACCGCCTCGCACGTCGACCACCCGCAGCTGGCCCGGGTCGTCGAGCTGACCGACAACGGCGACGGGACGCTCTCGCTGTTCACCACCCTGATCGAATCGGGCGCCCCGTACGCCACCACGCCCGAGGACCTCTCCCAGACCGGGCTTGCCGCGTACTACCGTGAGCTGGCCTTCAACGCGCCCGGCGCGCCGCTCGACGAGCGGCTGGGCGCGCCGAAGGATCTCAACGCCGAACTCCTGGTGCCGAAACGGTGACCGGGCCCTCAGAGGCGGGGGGCCGTCGGAGTTCCCGCGTCGCAGGCCTGGGCCCGTAGCGCCCGCGCCAGGTCGTCCCGGGCCTCCAGCACCAGCCGGCGCAGCGCCGGGGCCGCGCCCTCGTGCGACGAGAGCCAGGCGTCGGTGGCCTCGAGCGTGGACCGGTCGCCCTGCAGCGAGGGGAACATGCCGCGCACGACCGCCATGCCGATCTCGATGCTGCGCTCCGTCCACACCTGCTCCAGGACACTGAAGTACGGCTCGCTGTAGGGGGCGAGCAGCTCGCGCTGCCCGCTCCGCTGGAAGCCGTCGATGGTGGCCTCGATGAGGGCGTTGGACAGCTGGTCGGACTCCACCACGTCCCGCCAGGCCTGGGCCTTGACTTCGGGGGACGGCCGCGCCGCGAGGCACCGCACCAGATGCCGGTTGCCGGAGGCGGTGTCGTCCCTGGCCAGCTCCGCCCGCAGCTCCTGCTCACCGACGGCCGCGTGCGCGGCCAGCGGTAGCAGGAAGGTCCAGCGCAGCTCCTGGTCCACCTCCAGGCCGTCGATCCGGCCCGTGCCGGCCAGCAGGCCCCGCAGCAGCTGGAAGTCGGCCTCCGTGCCGGCGCAGGCGGCGAAGAAGCGCGCCCAGGCCAGCTGGTGGTCGCTTCCGGGCTCGGCAAGCCGCAGCTCGCGCAGTGCGGCCTCGGCGAGAGCGGCCTCGGCGGCCGTCCGCCGGGGCGGGGCGGTGTAGTCCACGAGGGCCTGGCGGGCCCAGGAGTGCACCATCTGCAGCACCCCGATGTCGGTCTCCGCACCGCCGAACCGGCTTACCAGGGTGAGGAAGTCCCGGGCGGGCATCAGCCCGTCCCGGGTCATGTTCCACAGGGCGGACCAGCACAGCGCACGGGCCAGCGGGTCCTCCACGGACCCGAGGTGTTCGCGCAGCGTGTCCAGGGACGCGGCGTCGAAGCGTGTCTTGCAGTACGTCAGGTCCTCGTCGTTGACCAGAATCAGGTCGGGGCGTTCCTGTCCGGCGAGCGCACCCACCACGCTGCGGATGCCGGTCACGTCGGTCCCGGCCTGCGCGTAGCGCACGAGTGTGCCCTGCACGCCCTCCCGCCGGTACAGGCCGACGGCGATCCGGTGCGGGCGGAGGGTCTGCCCGGTGCCGTCGTCCTCCGTCCCGGAGGCCTCCTGGAGCACGGCCAGCTCGGTGATCCGGCCGGCGGAGTCGTACACGGCCTGCGGGGTCAGTGAGTTGACCCCCGCGGTCTGCAGCCAGGCCTTGGCCCACTCGCCCATGTCGCGGCCGGAGGTCTCCTCCAGCACCGAGAGGAGGTCCTCCAGCCGGGTGTTGCCGTACGCGTGCCGCTGGAAGTACCGCCGGCAGCCCTCCAGGAAGGCGTCCCGCCCGGCATAGGCCACCAGTTGCTTGAGTACGGAGGCACCCTTGGCGTAGGTGATGCCGTCGAAGTTGAGCTTGGCGTCCTGCAGATCGCGGATGTCGGCGGTGACCGGGTGCGTGGAGGGCAGCTGATCGGCCCGGTACGCCCATGCCTTGCGCCGGTTGGCGAAGGTGATCCACCCTTCGGTGAAGCGGGTGGCTTCCACGCCGGCGAAGGCGCCCATGAAGTCCGCGAAGGACTCCTTGAGCCACAGGTCGTCCCACCACTCCATGGTGACGAGATCGCCGAACCACATGTGGGCCATCTCGTGCAGCAGCGTGTTGGCCCGGCTCTGGTAGGCAGCCCGGGTGGTGCGCCCGCGGAAGACGTACTCCTCACGGAACGTCACACAGCCCGGGTTCTCCATCGCGCCGATGTTGTACTCCGGCACGAACGCCTGGTCGTACTTCCCGAAGGGGTACGGGAAGGCGAAGTGCTCGTGGAAGAAGTCCAGGCCCTGCTTGGTCGTCGTGAAGATCTCCTCGGCGTCGAAGTGCCTGGCAAGGCCCTTGCGGCACAGCGCGCCGAGCGGGATCTCCAGCGTGGAGCCGTCCTCGAGACGCCGCGTGTAGTGGTCGCGCTCGTAGTGGTACGGGCCGGCCACCACGGCCGTGATGTAGGTGGAGATGGGCTTGGTCCGCAGGAACCGCCGGGTGGCCGCCCGGCCGCCGTCGACGGGCACCGCTTCGCCGTCCTGTGCGCCGTTGCTCAGCACGGTCCACCCGGCCGGGGCGGTGACCTCGAAGTCGAAGGGCGCCTTCAGGTCGGGCTGCTCGAAGTTGGCGAACACGCGTCGGGCGTCCGCCGGTTCGTACTGCGTGTAGAGATAGGTCTCACCGTCCTCCGGGTCCTGGAAGTGGTGGAGACCTTCACCGGTGCGGCTGTAGGCGCACTGGGCGTCGACGATCAGCTCGTTCTCCGCCCGCAGGCCGCCGAGCGCGATCCGGGTGCCGTCGAAGACCTGGTCGACGTTGAGGGAGATGCCGTTCAGGGTGACCGAGTGGAGGTGCGGGGCCACGAGGTCCACGAAGCTCAGGGCGTCCTCTTCGGCGCAGCGGAAGCGGATCGTGGTGGTGGAGCGGAAGGTGCGCGGTCCCCCGGCCGGTGCCGGCCCGCTCGCGGACCGCAGGTCGAGTGCCACCCGGTACCCGTCGACGGTCAGCAGCCGGGCTCGCTCACGGGCCTCGTCACGAGTCAGGTTCTCTCCGGGCACGGGGGTGACTCCCTTGTCTCCACAGGTCGAGTTGATGCGAGCGGTGCACGCCGCGTGACAGCATCCCATGGGAGAGCGACCGGCTGCACGGGAATGCTGCCCTTGTGCGGGGTGTTGCAGGGGGGTGACAGGCCCTTCACACTTCGAGGAGTGCGCATGCCCGAGAACAGCGCTGCCGGGACGACCGTGGCGGACTTCTGGTTCGATCCGCTGTGTCCCTGGGCCTGGATCACCTCGCGCTGGATGACGGAGGTCGAGAAGGTCCGGCCCGTGCGGGTGCGCTGGCACGTGATGAGCCTGGCGGTGCTCAACGAGAAGGCGGAGGACCTGCCGGAGCAGTACCGGGAGTTGCTGGCCACCGCCTGGGGCCCGGTGCGGGTGGGCATCGCGGTGGAGCAGGCGTACGGTCAGGACGCCCTCGGCCGCTACTACACCGCGGTCGGCACCCGCCGGCACGACAACGGCGAGGAGGACATCGCTGCCCTCCTGCCGGCCGCCCTCAAGGAAGCCGGCCTGCCGGAGGAGTTGGCTGATGCCGCCTCCTCCACCGAGTACGACGAGGCGCTCCGCGCCTCGCACAAGGCGGGCATCGACCTGGTCGGCCAGGATGTCGGCACTCCGGTGATCGCCGTGCCGGGCAGCGACGGCGAGCCGATCGCCTTCTTCGGTCCGGTCGTCACCCCTGCTCCCCGGGGCGAGGCCGCGGGCCGGCTCTGGGACGGCACCCTGCTGGTGGCCGGGACCCCGGGGTTCTACGAGCTGAAGCGCACCCGGGACGCGGAGCCGTCCTTCGAGTGACCGCGCCGCGGTGAGGCTCCCGAGGCGCTGCCGGGCAGCGGCGCCCCGGGCGGAGGAGTCCCGCACGTCACATCCGTGCGGGACTTCTCCTTCTTGCCGCCTGCCGGTGAACGGTGAGAAGACGATCACGCGGGCAGGCCGCGCCCTGCACCTTGCGGGGTGCCTCTTGCCCATACTGCCTTATTGCGAGTGATGTGCAATAGTGCCGCGTGAGCTCCGGTGGGGACTCCCCGGGAGACGGCGGGGCCCAGGGGCGGAACCGGACAGCGTGCGCCGCGATGCTTTGTCGTCAAGCTCACGCCGCCGATCACGCACCGGTCGGCTAGCGTCGATGCGTTCCCTGTCCACGTACCTTCTGGAGTCCTCGCATGAGCACAGCAGTCGCCCCGGTCCGGCCGGGCGCCGTCCTCGCGGACATCCTGCCCGCCGGCACCGCCGCGCGGGCCCGCGCCCGGGACGTGGCGCTGGTCGTCGGCGGCGCCGCCCTCACCGGCATCGCCGCGCAGTTCGCCGTCCCCCTCCCCGGGTCCCCCGTCCCGGTGACCGGCCAGACCTTCGCCGTCCTGCTCATCGGCGCCTCGTTCGGCCCGGTCCGCGCCTTCCTTTCCCTGCTGCTCTACGCGCTGGCCGGCATGGCCGGCATGCCGTGGTTCGCCGAGGGTGCCTCCGGCTACGGCATGCCCAGCTTCGGATACGTCATCGGCATGGTGCTCGCCGCGGTGGCCGTCGGCGCCCTCGCCCGGCGCGGCGGCGACCGCACGGTACTGCGTACCGCCGGCACGATGCTGCTCGGCAGCGCCCTCATCTACGCCGTGGGCGTCCCCTACCTGGCGCTGGCCACCGGCATGTCCGCCGGACAGGCCATCGCGGCGGGCCTGGTGCCCTTCCTCATCGGTGACGCGCTCAAGGCCGCCCTGGCGATGGGCGCGCTCCCGACGGCCTGGCGGCTGATCGGACGCCGGGGGAGCAACTGACCCGACCGCCGCTGGACCCCGTCGCGCCGGCCCCGGCCCCTGCCGGCGGCCGGCGCGACCGCTTCACCCGCTTCACCCGCTCCGCCCGGGAGCCGGTGGCGCACAGCCATCGGGCCCGTGCCACACTCGTCCCATGCGTGTCTACCTCGGCTCTGATCACGCCGGATACGATCTCAAGAACCACCTCGTCGACTGGCTCACGGAGCACGGGCACGAGCCCGTCGACTGCGGCCCGCACATCCACGACGCCCAGGACGACTACCCGCCGTTCTGCCTCCGGGCCGCCGAGCGCGCCGCCGCCGACCCCGACGCGCTGGGCATCGTCATCGGCGGTTCCGGCAACGGGGAGGCCATCGCCGCCAACAAGGTGACGGGCGTCCGCTGCGCGCTCGCCTGGAGCGAGGAGACCGCCAAGCTGGGGCGCGAGCACAACAACGCCAACGTCATGAGCGTCGGCGCACGGATGCACAGCACCGACGAGGCCACCTCGTTCGTCGCGGTGTTCCTGGCCACCCCGTACTCGGGCGAGGAGCGCCACACCCGCCGCATCGAGATGCTCGCGGCCTACGAGACCGAAGGCACCATGCCGCCGGTCCCCGCCCACCACCCGCAGCAGGACTGACGGAGCAGGACACCCCGCGATGCCCGAAGGGCACACCCTTCACCGGCTGGCCGCCGGTCACCGGGAACGGTTCGGCGGCCGGCTGGTGCGGGCCTCCAGCCCGCAGGGCAAGTTCGCGGACGGCGCGGCTCTCATCGACGGCCGGCCGCTGACCGCTGCCGAGGCCCACGGCAAGCACCTCTTCCTCGGCTTCGGCACGCACGGACCCGACGCCGCCCCCGCCCAGTGGGTGCACATCCACCTCGGCCTGTACGGCAAGGTCGGCTTCGGTACCGGCCCGGCCCCCGCCCCGGTCGGCCAGGTGCGGCTGCGGCTCACCACCCCGGACGCCTACGCGGACCTGCGCGGACCCACCACCTGCGCCCTCCTCACCGGCGGCGAGAGGCAACTGGTCCGCGCCCGCCTCGGCCCCGACCCGCTGCGCGCGGACTCCGACCCCGAACCGGCCTGGACACGGATATCCCGCAGCCGCAGCAGCGTCGCTGCTCTCCTGATGGACCAGCGGATCATCGCCGGCATCGGCAACATCTACCGCGCCGAGATTCTTTTCCGGCACGGCATCGACCCCTACCGCGCGGGCCGGGACCTCACCCGGCTCGAATGGGACGCCCTGTGGGCCGACCTCGGCGTCCTGATGCGCGAGGGCGTGCGCACCGGACGCATCGACACTGTCCGTCCGGAACACACCCCCGAGGCGATGGGCCGTCCGCCCCGTTCCGACCGGCACGGCGGCGAGGTGTACGTCTACCGGCGGGCCGGCCGCGCCTGCCACCTGTGCGGCGGTGAGATCCGCACCGCCGCCCTCGTCGCCCGCAGCCTGTACTGGTGCCCCCGCTGCCAGCACGGCCCGGGCCCGGCAGCCGCGGCCTGACAGCCGAACGGGCGGCCCGACAAGCCGGGTGGTGTTCAGAACCCGTGCGGAAGCCAAGGGGCGACCGGGCTGGAGAACGCTGTGGCGGCCTCGGTCAGCGCGCCGCCCCGCAGCTCCCGCACCCGCCCGGCCCGGGCCAGCGACACCAGCGACACGCCGCCCAGGTAGGCGGCTCCCAACTCCCGTACGGACAACTCCAGGTCGGCCGGGCCGTCGGTGCGCACGCAGGAAGCCCCGTCGGTGCCGCCGGTCAGCCGCCACCGGCCCTCGTTCCACGGACAGAACCCGTCCGTCACTTCCAGTACCACGTCCACCCCCGCGGCGTAACTCCGTGCGGACAACGCGGCCCCCACCTCCACGGGCCGCAGGTACAGGCTGTCCCGGAGCTGCACCCGGCACTGCCGGATGTCGGACACCAGATGCTGCCAGGCGTCGTCCACCGGACGGTCCGGCACCGTCACCGAGGAAGTCAGGTCGATGTCGAACAGGAAGCGCCACAACGACGCGTAGGCGTCGAGGTCATCGGCCTCCAGCCCGCGCAGCAGGACGGAACGGGCGACGACACCCGGAGCGTTCGGCTCACGCCTGATCGCGTAACGGGCGTACCCCACGACCTCGCCCCCGCGCTCCGCCAGGACGCACTGGAGCGGTGATCCGTCGTTCCGCTCGCCCGGCGGGTCCAGTACCTCCACCTGCTCCCAGCCCGGCCGCCGCTCCAGCATCCCCGGCCGCTCGGTGACCCGCCGGGCGTACACCTCCTCGCACCGTGGGAGCGCCTCCACCGGGTCCGCAAGCCGCAGCCGGATACCGCCCGCCCCCTCCGGTACCTGCAGCCGGACCCGGCCCGTGTCGATCCGGGCGGACAACAGCTGAGTGGCGGCGCCGTAACCGAAGCGTCCATAGATGGCCGGTTCGGAAGCGGTCAGCACCGACAGCGGCTCACCACGCTGCCGCACGTCCTCCAGATGATGCCGGATCATCCGGCGCAGAATGCCTCTGCGGCGATGCGTCGGCAGCACCCCCACCATGGTCAGCCCGCCCGCGGGCACGATTGCGCCCCCGGGGACGGAGAGCCCGAAGGAGTACGTGCCCGCGGTCCCCACGAGCTCCTTGCCGTCCCACATCCCGAAAGAGCGGTCCGTTTCCGTCACCGAGCGGTCGAACGCCCGGTTCTCGGGCGGCTCAGGGATCTTGTTGAAGGCCGCGACCAGGGTCTCGTACCACTCGTCCCAGCCGTCCGGGCCCAGCTCCCGCAGCTCAGTAGTCATATCTGTATGACTACCAGCACGGACGTCACCCCGCGAGGGCATTTCCGGGGGCCTCATCCGGCCCGGCGCGCATCAATACCCGCGAGGAATCGACGTGCCGCCGAACGGTGGATAAGGTCCCAGTTCATGGCACGCGGCAGCGACACCGCCTCGACGAGGCCCCGGAACCTGAAGGTGCACAAGATGCTGCACCGCCTCCGTACGGCGCTGCGCCGCTCCGCGGTCGACTACTTCCGGGGCGGCGGTTCGGACTGGGGCGCCCTCACCGCACTGCTGCTGACGGTCCCGCTGCTCGCCGCCGCCACCCTCCGCTGGCCCGAATGGTGCCCGCCCGAAGCGCTGGTACTGCCGCTGGTGGCCGGCGGGCTGCTGCTCCGCCCCGCCAGCGTGCTCGGCCTCTACGCGGCCACCGCCGTCGCACTGGTGGTGGAGACGGCGCTGCTGGAGAGCCGCGGCGGTCCCGCGGAACCCATCAGCCCCGGCACCATCCTGGTGGTGGCCGCCGTCGCGCTCTCCGGGCTGCTCGTCGCCCAGTTCCGCAGCCGGGTCGGGGTGCCCTGGAGGCGCGGCGGCACCATGCTCTTCGACCTGCGGGAACGGATCCGCACCCAGAGCGCGCTCCCTCCGCTCCCGAAGGGCTGGCACCGCGAGATGTCCCTGCGCCCCGCCGGAGGCCAGCTGTTCTCCGGCGACTTCGTGGTGGCGGCCCGCACCGGGCCCGACCGGCGCACCCTGGAAGCGGTACTGACAGACGTCTCCGGCAAGGGCATGGACGCCGCCTCGCGGTCGCTGCTGCTCTCCGGAGCCTTCGGCGGGCTGCTCGGCTCCCTGCCGCCACACGCCTTCCTGCCCGCCGCCAACGGCTACCTGCTCCGGCAGAACTGGGACGAGGGCTTCGCCACCTCCGTGCACCTGGTGCTCGATCTGGACACCGGCGACTACGAGCTCCTGTCCGCCGGTCACCTCCCGGGCATGCAACTGAGCGCCGGCACCGGCCAGTGGCAGGAGATCACTGCCGACGGTCCGCTGCTGGGCGTCTGGGAGGGAGCCGAGTTCCACCCGGCGAAGGGCACCCTGAGGCGCGGTGACGTACTCATGCTGTTCACCGACGGCCTGGTGGAACGCTCCGACCGCGACCTCTCGGAGGGCATCGACCGGCTCATCGGGGAAGCCGACCGCTACGTCACCACCGGCTTCCACGGCGCCGCCTGGCATCTCATCGAGTCGGTGGCCAGGGACGTCAACGACGACCGCGCGCTGCTGCTGATCTGCCGCGACTGACCGGCGTCCCCGCGTCCCGGCGGCCCCGGTGGCCCGGTGACCCGGTCCCGCACACCGCCGCTCTCGCGCGCCCGCGCAGTCGGCCGTGCGCGTGTCACCCGCCGGGGCGGTTCGCCGCAGACCGGCAACCGCGGTCCCGAACCGCCGCGCTGAGCTGGGGCAACCGGCTCCGCCGTCCCGGCAGCGCGCTCCCCACCTGCTGCGCCGAACGGCGGAGCGGGCTCGTGGCGGGGGATGCGGGCCGTCGTCCGTCGGCATTTGCTACAGGACATGAGTGCAGTGATGCCACGTCAGAAACAGATCCTGCGAGCGCTCCGGGCCGGCTTCCTCGGTGCCCTGGTGTGCGGTATGACGGGCACCCTGCTGATAGCCGGTCACGGCTCCGTTCCCGCCGCCACCCGTCCGTCCCCGCCCGGGGCGGTACCCGCTCCGGGGACCTGGACCGGCCCCGCCGGCCTCGCAGCGGACACGGCGGGGCGGAACGAGCCCATTGCGCCGCGCCTCGGCGACCTGTTCCCCGGTGACCCGCGCCCCGGCCCCTGGGGCCCGGAAGACCTCCACCCCGGAGGCCGCCACCCGGCCGCAGAGCTCCCGCCACCCCCGTACCCGCCGTCCGGGACGGCCCCCGGGCAGTTCCGTCCCGAAGCGGGGGGCGTCCGCGGAGGACCGGGCGACGAGGACGGGACCCCGCATGTTCATCCGGTCCCCGGCCACCCGGTCTCCGCCCCGTACGGGATCCCCGGCAGCTGGCTGGCCGGCCGGCACACCGGGGTGGACTTCGCCACTCCCATCGGTGTCCCGGTGCTCTCGGTGGGTCCGGGCAAGGTGGTCGAGGCCGGCCGGTCGGAGTTCTACGGGAACGTCGTGATCATCCGGATGGCGGACGGCATCCACGCCCTCTACGCCCACCTCTCCCGGATCTCGGTCAGGAAGGGAGAGCGGGTGGAGGCGGGCGCCCCCGCCGGTCTGACCGGCAACACCGGCCGCTCCACCGGCCCGCACCTGCACTTCGAGATCCGCACCGGCCGGGAGTACGGAACCGACGTGGACCCGCTGGCGTATCTCCGGGATCGCGGGGTCCAAGACCTGTGACCGGGCCGGTGGCCACACCGCCCCAGGGCCCACGGTGTGGCCACCGGATCGTCAGGTCCGCAGGTGGGACGCTCCGTTCAGGTCGAGCACGGTGCCCGAACTCCACTCGGCCTCCGGCGAGGCGAGCCACAGCACGGCGGCGGCGATCTCCTCCGGAACGGCGACCCGGCCGAACGGACTCTGTCCCCGGATGGCCTCGCCTTCCTCACCGTCGAGCCGGGCGGCCACCCGTTCGGTGGCGAAGAAGCCGGGCGCCACCGACGCCACCGCGATGCGGTGGGGGGCCAGCGCCACCGCGAGGGACTGGCCCAGCGCGTGGACCGCGGCCTTGGTGGCGCCGTAGGCCGGGTGGTCGGGTTCTCCCCGGAAGGCCCCGCGCGACCCGATGTTGACGATCCGGCCGCCCGAGCCCTGCCTGATCATGTGCTGCGCCGCCTGATGACTGAGATGCGCCGTGCCCAGCAGATTCACCGCGGTGTGCTGCTGCCAGGCGGCGGCCCAGGCGGAAAAGTCCGTGGTGACGGGCGGATGCGCGGTGTTCACCGCCGCGTTGTTGACGAGCACATCGATGCCGTCCATCAGCCCGGCGGCCTCCTCCACCAGCCGTGCGGCCTCCGCGGGCACGGCCAGGTCGGCCTGCAGCAGGGCGTGCCGGCGGCCGGGCAGGCCCGCCACGGTCGCCTCGGCCTCCTCCCGGCGGGTCCCGTAGTGCACGGTGACGAGGTCACCGTTGGCGGCGAACGCCTCGGCCAGCGCTCGGCCCAGGCCGCGCGCGCCCCCGCTGACCAGCACCCGTCGGCCGGACGCCGGGAACCGGGGAAGACCCTCCACCGCTCCGGAAAGCCGCACCATTCCTCCTCGGACCTCGGACCTTCGGACTTCGGCCCCCAGCGGGCGCCGGTGCCCGGGCCGGGCGGACGGCCCGCCCGGAGCGACCGTACCTGCCCGGGGGCACGGACACCTGCGATGCCGGGCCGTTCACCGGTGCGGATCCAGGGGGTCAGCGGCGGTCCGGGGCCGTGGCGTCCGGCCGGAAGGCCCAGCTCATCGACGGCTCCACCACGAAGCGCAGCGCCCGGCGGACCGGTCCGGTGCACAGCAGTGTGACCAGTGCCGCGGCGAGGACGGTGACGCCCACGTGCCCCCAGGGCGTACCGACCCACGAGGCCTCGTACCAGTCCCACCAGCGCGATCCCTTGGCCAGGAATCCGTGCAGGAGGTAGCCGTACAGTGTCCCCGCCCCGAGTGTGGTGAACCAGGTCAACCGGGACGGGACCCAGGACAGGAACGCCACGGTGAGCAGCAGACCGCAGCCGAAGAGCGCCAGCGTCATGATGATGCCCAGCCACCACTCGTGGCCCAGTTCCTGCGCGCTGTTGGTGCGGAAGAACCACCGGGCGCTGAGCCGGGGCACGGCCCAGTAGGCGACCAGCAGCGCGCAGAGGAACGCGGGCACGGCGAGCGCGCGGACCTCGGGGCGCCGCAGGATCCGGAAGTGCTCGGGACGCAGGTGCAGGCCGAGCACGAAGAACGGCAGGAACTGCAGCACGCGTTGGATGTTCAGGTCGTCGCCGAGGTGCGGGGAGACGGAAGCCAGCGCGGCGATCCCCAGGGCGATCGGGACCGGCCAGCGCACCACCTGCCAGATCGGGGCGGTCAGCCGCCAGACGAACAGGGCGATCAGGAACCAGGTCACGTAGTAGGGGTCGAGCAGGCTGATCGGGTAGGCGGACCCGTGGGCCCAGCGGTGGAAGAGGACGTAGGCGACCTCGAAGATCACGTAGGGCACGGCGATGCCGGTGATCAGCCGCTTCAGTTGATCGGGACGTCCCTGGAAGCTGCGGGAGAAGTAGCCGGCGATGAGCACGAACGCGGGCATGTGGAAGGTGTATACGAAAATGTAGAGCGCGGCGGCAGCCTGTGAGTCGTTCCGCAGCGGTGTCCAGGCGTGGCCGACGGCCACCAGCACGATCGCCAGGTACTTGGCGTTGTCGAAGAAGGGATCGCGCGGCTTCGCCCCCGCGGCGGCATCCGAGACCGTTGCCGGTGGGGGGTCGGCCGCCTTCGTCCGGCCGGCGGCAGGCGGAGCAGTCTGATAACGAACGTGCAACATCGGCCGCACCTTAGCGCCCGGCACCCTGTCGCGTAAACCGGGACGTGCGGGTGGGGCGCCGGAATTTGAAGGTACCGCCGGAATTTCGCAACGATGTGGTGCGAGTGAGCACACCTGGCCCGGGAAAATGCCTGCATAGGGTGATGAGGCTGCCCGTGTTGCCCCGCACATAAGTGCGAGTGGCGTCACTCGGAAACCTGTTCGGTGGATACGCCGAGACGTGCGGCGGGAAGAACGCCACGCTCTCCGGGTGAGCAGAATTCGCCCGCTTGATCCGTCCTCCGAGGTAACAGACAGGCAACGGCGCGTGGTTGGGGAGTGACGGATCAGGCATCGGACGGGGCGTCAGTGGGCTCCACTACCGGCGCCGTTGGTGGCACGATGGTCTTGTGTTCGGGGGTGTGCCCTCAGGGAAAGGCCCCCGCCGGAGATGTGGCGATACGTCCGAGGGTGTGATCAGTTGTGATTATCCAGTTCTCCCTGGTGCTACTTCTGGGAGTGGTCCTGTTTGTGATGATCCGTGGGGGGTCGATCAAGTGGGGGCCGGCCATCGTGGCGATCCTCTTCGGTTTCTCACTCGCCTTCACCGGAGCGGCCGATCCGATACAGAACTTCCTGGAGTCGATCAGCGACTCCCTGGGCTCCGTCGACGACAGCCTGCGCTCCGGGGGTGGCTCCTGACACACGGACGGCCCGGGCCCTCCGGGGGAGGGTGCCGGGCCGACGGGCTGCCGGAGCAGTGGAGCGGGCGACGGGAATCGAACCCGCGTAGCTGGTTTGGAAGACCAGGGCTCTACCATTGAGCTACGCCCGCGAACGGCCGGACGATCATGCGGTGCACCGCAAGATCCGGCTCGGCCAGTAGCCTACCAGCGCGGGCGAGGGACGCGTGCAAGGTCCCCGGGGGAAACCGGAGGGCGTGCGGGGCTGTACGCTACGTGTCGCGTCGTGGGCATTGGCGGGGTGTGGCGCAGCTTGGTAGCGCGTCCGCTTTGGGAGCGGAAGGTCGTCGGTTCGAATCCGGCCACCCCGACCACGTACCATGAGAGGCGCGCGTGCCTGTGTCGTGTCCGCATACGCCGCATACGGGGCGCCTCCGTCATACCCCCAGCAGTCAGCCCCAAGGAGACCGACCGTGAAGAGCGCCGTGGAGACCCTGAACCCGACCCGGGTTCGGCTCACTATTGAGGTGCCCTTCGAGGAGCTCAAGCCCAGCCTCGACGCGGCGTACAAGAAGATCAACCAGCAGGTGAGCGTTCCGGGCTTCCGGAAGGGCAAGATCCCCGCGCGCGTCATCGACCAGCGCTTCGGCCGCGGCGCGGTCCTCGAGGAGGCCGTCAACGACGCCCTCCCGAAGCTCTACACCGAGGCCGTCAACGAGGGCGAGCTCAACCCGCTGGGCCAGCCCGAGGTGGACATCACCGAGCTGAAGGACAACGAGCTGCTGACCTTCACCGCCGAGGTGGATGTCCGTCCCGAGATCGAGATCCCCGACTACTCCGGCATCGAGGTCACCGTGGACGCCACGGAGATCTCCGACGAGGAGGTCGGCCAGGCCGTCGATCAGCTCCGTGAGCGCTTCGCGACCACGAGCCCGGTCGAGCGGGCGGCAGCCGAGGGCGACATCGTCAAGGTCGACCTGGAGGCCAGCGTCGACGGCGAGGTCCTGGAGGACGGTGTCGCCCAGGGTGTCGACTACACCATCGGTTCCGGCAGGCTGCTGGACGGCATCGACGAGGCCGTCACCGGCCTGGAGGCCGGCGGCAGCGCCACCTTCACCACCGAGCTCAAGGGCGGCTCCGCGGCCGGCCGCGAGGCCGAGGTGAAGGTCACCGTCCAGTCCGTCTCCAGCCGTGAGCTGCCTGAGCTGGACGACGAGTTCGCCCAGCTCGCCAGCGAGTTCGACACGCTCGAGGAGGTCCGCGAGGACAGCCGGAAGCGGCTCGGCCGGCAGAAGAAGTACGAGCAGGCCACCCAGGCGCAGGAGAAGGTCCTGGACGCCCTGCTGGAGATCGTTGAGGTCCCGGTTCCGGAGAAGCTGCTCGCGGACGAGATCGAGACCCGCAAGCACAACCTGGTGAACCACCAGTTGTCGCAGCTCGGCATGGACCTCGACCGCTACCTCGAGATGCAGGAGAAGACGGCCGAGGAATTCGACGCCGAGCTCAAGGAGCAGGCCGAGAAGGGCATCCGCACGCAGTTCGTGCTCGACGCGATCGCCCGGCGGGAGAACCTGAACGTCAGCCAGGAGGAGCTCACCGAGCACCTCATGCGCCGCGCCCAGTCCTCCAACATGAGCCCGGACCAGTTCGCGCAGGCCGTCGTCGAGGGCGGCCAGGTGCCGATGCTCGTCGGTGAGGTCAGCCGCGGCAAGGCCCTCGCCACGGTCGTGGAGGCGGTCAAGGTCACCGACACCAACGGTGACACCGTCGATCTGGACGACGAGGACGAGACCGCCGAGACCGTCAACGCGTCCGACGGGACCCCCGAGCCCGCCGAGGCGGCGGAGACCCCCGCGGCGGACGAGCCGGCCGCGGAGAAGAAGTCCGACGCCTGAGGCACACGCACTCCCGGAACGGGGCCCGACGTGATCACGTCCGGCCCCGTTCGCGCACAGCGTCGCCCCCGGTGGATCCGGAGCGGAACCGTACCTGCGCCCACAGCGAACAGTTCCCCGGCCGGGATGGGTCCGTCCCGGCCGCGCGTTAGGGTCCGTAAGGACAACGAATGACGTCAAGTGACGGCGGGCAGTACGCCGCCGTCCGAGAATGAGCAGGTGGATACGTGACGCTCCCGATGCCTTCCGCCGCCGCTGAGTCGATGAACGGCGGCCTCGGCGACCAGGTCTACAATCGGCTGCTCAACGAGAGGATCATCTTCCTGGGGCAGCCGGTCGATGACGACATCGCCAACCGGATCACGGCGCAGCTCCTCCTCCTCGCGGCGGACCCGGACAAGGACATCAACCTCTACATCAACAGCCCCGGCGGCTCCATCACCGCGGGCATGGCGATCTACGACACCATGCAGTTCATCAAGAACGATGTCGTGACGATTGCGATGGGCATGGCCGCCTCGATGGGGCAGTTCCTGCTCAGCGCGGGCACCCCCGGCAAGCGCTTCGCGCTGCCGAACGCCGAGGTGCTGATCCACCAGCCGTCGGCCGGTCTGGCGGGATCCGCCTCCGATATCAAGATCCACGCCGAGTGGCTGCTGCGCACCAAGCGGAAGATGGCGGAGCTCTCCGCGCGGCACACCGGCCAGTCCGTGGAGCAGTGGACGCGGGACGCCGACCGTGACCGCTGGTTCTCGGCGGAAGAGGCCCGCGACTACGGACTGGTCGATGCGGTCATCGCCGATGCCGCGGACATCCCCGGCAGCGGTGGTACGGGTGCCTGATCCCGCCGCCCGCACGGGCACCCACCCGCAGCCAGTTCCCTACCAGGAGACACCGAAGATGGCTCAGCCCTCAGGCCTTTCCGGCTCCGGTCTCTATGCCGGCCCGCAGGTCGATTCCCGCTACATCCTCCCGCGTTTCGTCGAGCGCACCTCGCAGGGGGTGCGGGAGTACGACCCGTACGCCAAGCTCTTCGAGGAGCGGGTGATCTTCCTCGGCGTGCAGATCGATGACGCGTCGGCCAACGATGTCATGGCGCAGCTGCTGTGCCTGGAGTCGATGGACCCGGACCGGGACATTCAGATCTACATCAACAGCCCCGGTGGTTCTTTCACCGCGCTGACGGCGATCTACGACACCATGCAGTTCGTGAAGCCGGAGATCCAGACGGTCTGCATGGGCCAGGCGGCCTCGGCCGCCGCCGTGCTGCTCGCGGCCGGCACCCCCGGCAAGCGGATGGCACTGCCCAACGCCCGGATCCTGATCCATCAGCCGTACAGCGAGACCGGCCGTGGACAGGTCTCCGACCTGGAGATCGCGGCCAACGAGATCCAGCGGATGCGTGTCCAGCTCGAGGAGATGCTCGCCGAGCACTCGACCAAGCCGATCGAGCAGATCCGTGAGGACATCGAGCGGGACAAGATTCTCACCGCTGCGGACGCCGTCGAGTACGGCCTGATCGACCAGATCATCACCACCCGCGCAACCAGCGTCTGACACCCGCTGTCCCACGCGGGACAGTCGCCCCTCTTCGGCGGGACATTCCCCACACCGGGGGATTCCCGCCAAGGGGGGCATTCCGTCCGGGCGACAGGGTACCGTCGTCGATACAAGCACCAGGCACCGTCCCCGGGCGGTGCGCAGGCGAAGGGGAAGCACCTCGTGGCACGCATCGGTGACGGCGGCGATCTGCTCAAGTGCTCGTTCTGCGGGAAGAGTCAGAAGCAGGTGAAGAAGCTTATCGCAGGCCCGGGGGTCTATATCTGCGATGAGTGCATCGAGCTCTGCAACGAGATCATCGAGGAGGAGCTCGCGGAGTCCCCCGACTCCGGCTTCAGTGAGCTCCCCAAGCCTCGGGAGATCTACGAGTTCCTCGAGAGCTACGTGGTGGGCCAGGACGACGCGAAGAAGGCGCTGTCGGTGGCCGTGTACAACCACTACAAGCGGGTCCGGGCGAACGAGAGCGACGCGAACCAGCCGCGGGACGAGGACATCGAGCTGGCGAAGTCCAACATCCTGCTGCTCGGCCCCACCGGCTCGGGCAAGACCTTGCTCGCCCAGACCCTGGCCCGGATGCTCAACGTCCCCTTCGCGATCACCGATGCCACCGCCCTGACCGAGGCCGGTTATGTCGGTGAGGACGTCGAGAACATCCTGCTGAAGCTGATCCAGTCGGCCGACTACGACATCAAGAAGGCCGAGCAGGGGATTATTTACATCGATGAGATCGACAAGGTCGCGCGCAAGAGCGAGAACCCGTCGATCACCCGTGACGTGTCCGGGGAAGGCGTCCAGCAGGCGCTGCTGAAGATCATCGAAGGCACCACGGCGGCAGTTCCGCCGCAGGGCGGGCGCAAACACCCGCACCAGGAGTTCCTCCAGATCGACACCTCCAACGTGCTGTTCATCGTCGGCGGCGCCTTCGCCGGCCTGGACGACATCATCCGGGCCCGGTCCGGCGGCCGGGGCATCGGCTTCGGTGCGGACATCCGCTCCCAGCGTGACCGGGGCTCCTCGGAGCTGCTCGGCGAGGTGCTGCCCGAGGACATGGTCAAGTACGGCATGATCCCCGAGTTCATCGGGCGGTTGCCGGTGATCACCTCCGTGCACAACCTCGACCGGGTCGCCCTGCTCCGCATTCTGCGGGAGCCGCGCAACGCGCTCGTGAAGCAGTACCAGCGGCTCTTCGAAATCGACGGCGTGGAGCTGGAGTTCGACCTTCCCGCACTGGAGGCCATCGCCGACCAGGCGATCCTCCGCGGCACCGGCGCCCGTGGCCTGCGCGCCATCATGGAAGAGGTGCTGATGTCGGTGATGTACGAGGTGCCCTCCCGCCAGGACGTCGGCCAGGTGGTCATCACCGAGGATGTGGTCCGCTCCAACGTGAACCCCACTCTCGTGCCGCGGTCCCGGCTGAAGAAGGGCGGCGCCGCACCCGGGGCGCCGCAGGAGCGCACCGCCTGACCGCCGCAGCCCGGACGTGCGGGCCCCTGGCGGGGGCGGGCGCGGTCAGGC
Organism: Streptomyces sp. ACA25; assembly: GCF_028200735.1. Lineage (GTDB taxonomy): Bacteria > Actinomycetota > Actinomycetes > Streptomycetales > Streptomycetaceae > Streptomyces. The sequence goes on along the minus strand of NZ_JAQKPV010000002.1, from coordinate 32,263 downwards.
CTTCTCCGCGACAGTGAACGGCGGGGTGCGGGACCGTAACGGTCCCGCACCCCGCCGTTCCGCCTGTCGGCCCGGAGCCCGGCCTCAGTGCTCGGCGCCCTCGATCTCCTGCAGGGAGTCGAGCCGGAGCTGCTTGCTGCTCTCCGCCGCCATTTCGGTGCTGAGGTCCTCCGGCGGGTCCAGCTGGTGCTCGGTGCCGTCGTAGGGGTCGAAGTCCTCGGGGAAGGTGGGGAAGGGCAAGAAGTAGGTGATGCCCATGGTGCTGTAGTCGGCCCAGACGCAGAAGGTGACCCGCATCGGATAGCCGAACTCGGCGTCCGGCTCGGTGCCCTCCGCCTGCTGACACTTCATCGCCACGTCGTCGTCGGTGAAGGAATCCCCGCTGCCGATCAGCTCGACCTCGCCGATGTCGTCCCCGGCCGCGGACTCGGCGATCTGGCTGAAGAGCAGGTCGATGGTCTGCTGCGGGTTCTCGATCTCGCCCCACGCACCGCCGAAACCCATCACGGAGCTGCCCGGCTCCGGCAGCGGAGCGTTCAGGTCACCGGTCATGTAGGTGCCGCTGAGCGCTTCCATGTCTTCGAGTCCGGCATCCGAGAGGTCGTCCTCGGGGGGCATGATCTCCGAGGGGTCGTTCGTCTCGGCCAGGGTGTAGTCGCCGCTCTCCTGCGGAAGGGTCAGCTCGTACCGGGTGCCGTCGTCCGCGCCGATCGTGCCGTTGCCGCCGCTCAGTACCACGTACAGGCCCGTGCCGAGCAGCGCGAGTGCCGCCACGACCGCGACGCCGATGCCGATCGTCCTGCCGCTGCCGCCGCCACCGGGCGGCGGCGGGGGCACCTGGCCGTAGGGCGGCTGACCCGGGTACTGCCCGGGCGGACCGGGTGGCTGCTGCCCGTACGGTCCCGGCTGCTGCGGCGCCCCGTACGGCCCCGGCTGGCCAGGTTGCTGCGGCGCCCCGTACGGCCCGGGCTGACCCGGCTGCTGCTGCCCGTAGGGACCGGGCGGGGGTGTCTGCGGATACCCGTACCCCGGGGCGCCCGGAGCTCCCCCGTGCGCGTACGGGTTCGGGCCGCCCGGCGGCTGGCCCTGCTGCGGCGCCCCGTACGGGCCGGGCTGTCCGGGCGGCGGGCCCGGCGGGGGCTGCTGCCCGTACGGACCCGGCTGGTTGTGACTCATGGTGCTTCCCCTCACGAGCATGCGGGGAAGGACCCCCGCGCTCATCCTGAATGCCTGCGCACATCCTGTCGGACGAGATACCCGGATGTACATCGCGGCCCGGAAACCGATGGGGAGCCGGTACCTTCCCGTAGATAGACTGGGCCGGTGACCGAGAATCCTCAGCAGCCCGCCCACGGGCCCCACAGCGCTCCCACCGACCTGCCGACCCAGTACGCGCCGGCCGAGGTAGAGGGGAAACTGTACGAGCGCTGGGTAGAACACGGTTACTTCCGGGCGGACGCCCGGAGCGAGAAGCCCCCGTACACGGTCGTCATCCCGCCGCCGAACGTCACCGGCAGCCTGCACCTCGGCCATGCCCTGGAACACACCATCATCGACGCCGTTACCCGCCGGAAGCGGATGCAGGGGCACGAGACGCTGTGGCAGCCCGGCATGGACCACGCGGGCATCGCCACGCAGAACGTCGTCGAAAGGCAACTGGGCGGTGAGGGCAAGTCCCGGCACGACCTGGGCCGGGAGCAGTTCGTCGAGCGTGTCTGGCAGTGGAAGGCCGAGTCGGGCGGGCAGATCACCGGGCAGATGCGGCGCCTCGGTGACGGGGTCGACTGGTCGCGGGAACGCTTCACCATGGACGAAGGGCTCTCCCGCGCCGTCCAGACCATCTTCAAGCGGCTCTTCGACGACGAGCTGATCTACCGCGCCGAACGCATCATCAACTGGTGCCCGCGTTGCCTCACCGCACTGTCCGACATCGAGGTCGAGCACCAGGACGACGCCGGCGAGCTGGTCTCCCTGCGTTACGGCGACGGCGAGGACAGCGTGGTCGTGGCGACCACCCGGGCGGAGACCATGCTGGGCGACACCGCGGTCGCGGTGCACCCCGACGACGAGCGGTACGCCCACCTGATCGGCCGGCTGATCCCGCTGCCGCTCACCGACCGCAGCATCCCCGTGGTCGCCGACAAGCACGTCGACCCGGAGTTCGGCTCCGGGGCGGTCAAGGTCACTCCGGCGCACGACCCCAACGACTTCGAGATCGGCCGCCGGCACGACCTGCCGCAGCTCACCGTCATGGACGAGCACGCGGTCATCACCGTCCACGGGCCGTTCCAGGGCCTGGACCGGCTGGAAGCCCGCTCGGCCATCGTCGCCGCGCTGCGGGCCGAGGGCCGGGTCGTCGAGGAGAAGCGCCCCTACACCCACTCGGTCGGGCACTGCGGCCGGTGCAAGACGACGGTCGAGCCGCGGCTGTCCCTGCAGTGGTGGGTCAGGGTCGGGCCGCTGGCGAAGGCGGCCGGGGACGCCGTCCGCGACGGCCGGGTCGCCATCCACCCCAAGGACATGGAGTCCCGGTACTTCGGCTGGGTCGACAACCTGCACGACTGGTGCATCTCCCGGCAGCTCTGGTGGGGCCACCGGATTCCGGTCTGGTACGGCCCGGCCGGCGAAGTGGTGTGTGTCGGGCCCGGCGAGACCCCCCCCTCCGGTGAGGGCTGGCGGCAGGACCCGGACGTTCTCGACACCTGGTTCTCGTCCGGCCTGTGGCCGTTCTCCACCCTCGGCTGGCCCGACCAGACCGAGAGCCTGGAGAAGTTCTATCCGAACTCCGTCCTGATCACCGGATACGACATCCTGTTCTTCTGGGTCGCCCGGATGATGATGTTCGGCCTCTACGCGATGGACGGCACCCCGCCGTTCCACACCATCGCGCTGCACGGCATGGTGCGCGACCAGCTGGGCAAGAAGATGTCCAAGTCCTTCGGGAACGCGGTCGATCCGCTGGACTGGATGGACACCTACGGCGCCGACGCGGTGCGTTTCACCCTCGCGCGCGGCGCCAACCCGGGAGTGGACGTCCCGATCGGTGAGGACTGGGTGCAGGCCTCCCGGAACTTCGCCAACAAGCTCTGGAACGCCACCCGCTTCGCGCTGCTCAACGGGGCGACCGTGCAGGGCGGCCTGCCGGCCGCGGACGAGCTGTCCCCCGCCGACCGCTGGATCCTCTCCCGGCTCAACTCCGTGGTCGCCGAGGCGGACGCCCATTACGAGGACTACCAGCTCGCGAAAGTGAGCGATCTGCTCTTCCACTTCGCCTGGGACGAGGTCTTCGACTGGTATGTCGAGCTGAGCAAGACCACCTTCCAGCAGGGCGGCCGGGAGGCCGAGGTCTCCCGGCGGGTGCTCGGCGAGGTCCTGGACGTCCAGCTGCGGCTGCTCCACCCGGTGATCCCGTTCGTCACCGAGGAGCTGTGGACGACGCTGACCGGCCGGGAGTCGGTGGTCGTCGCCGACTGGCCGCAGGACTCCGGGTTCCGGGACGAGGCCGCCGAGCAGGAGCTCGCCGCGGTCCGGCAACTGGTCACCGAGGTCCGCCGGTTCCGTGCCGACCAGGGTCTGCAGCCGGGACAGCGGGTCCCCGCCCGGCTGGAGCTGGCCGGCACCTCGCTGCGGCTGCACGAGGAGGCCATGCGCGCCCTGCTGCGGCTCCAGCCGCCGGGGGAGGGCTTCACCGCCACCGCCTCGCTGCCCGTCGCCGGCGCCACCGTCGCCCTGGACCTGTCCGGTGCGATCGACTTCGAGGCTGAGCGCAAGCGCCTGCGGAAGGACCTCGCGGCGGCCGAGAAGGAGCTCGCGCAGACCACCGCGAAGCTGGGGAACGAAGGCTTCCTGGCGAAGGCCCCCGGGCAGGTGGTGGAGAAGATCCGGGCCCGGCAGGAGGCGGCCCGGTCCGACATCGAGCGGCTCACCGCCCAGCTGGACGCACTGCCGCAGAACTGAGGGCACGGGCGGCACGAGCCGAAGCGGGGGCACCCCCCCGGTGCGGGCTCGTGCCTCCCCGCCCTGCCGGCCGCCTCGCCCCGCCGGGCCGCGCGCTCCCGGGTGCCGGGTGCTCCCGGTCCGAGGCCGCGGCCCCCGCTCCGTAGACTGGGGTCCGTGAGCGATCGCCCCCCTTATGACGCAGACGCACCCGAGCCCGGCAACCACGACACGTCCGGCGAGTCCGGCGCATCCGGTGACCCCTTCGAGGAGATCGTCGGAGCCGAGACGGAACGCGACCCGGACCTTGCCGTCATCGAGGCGGGCAGCCGTACGCTGCGGGCCCAGGCAGGCCCCCCGTCCGGTGACGACACGCCGGGCCGGCCGGCTGACCCCGAGACCGACCGGGCGCTGCGTGAGGTGGAGGCCGAGCTGGCCGCCCGCTGGCCCGAGACCAAGCTGGACCCCTCGCTGGTACGCATCCAGGCCCTGATGGAGGTGCTCGGCGATCCGCAGCGTGCCTTCCCCTCCGTGCACATCACCGGCACCAACGGCAAGACCAGTACCGCGCGCATGATCGAGTCCCTGCTGGGCGCCTTCGAGCTTCGCACCGGCCGGTACAGCAGCCCGCATGTGCAGTCCATCACCGAGCGGATCAGCCTGGACCGGGCACCCATCGCACCCGAGCGGTTCGTCGAGACCTACCGGGACATCCAGCCGTACGTGACCCTGGTCGACGAGCGGCAGGAGCACCGGCTGTCCTTCTTCGAGGTGCTGACGGCGATGGCGTACGCCGCCTTCTCCGACGCCCCCGTGGACGTCGGGGTCGTCGAGGTCGGTATGGGCGGTGAGTGGGACTGCACCAACGTCATCGACGCGAGCGTCGCCGTGATCACGCCGATCGCCCTGGACCACACCGACCGGCTGGGCAGCACTCCTGAGGAGATCGCGGTCGAGAAGTCGGGGATCATCAAGCCGGGCAGCGTCGTGGTGCTCGCCCAGCAGCCCGTCGAGGCCGCTTCCGTCGTGCTGAAGCGGGCGGTCGAGGAGGACGCCACGGTCGCCCGGGAGGGCATGGAGTTCGGGGTGGCCGCCCGGGAGGTCGCCGTCGGCGGCCAGCTGCTGACGCTGCGCGGCCTGGGTGGTGAGTACCCGGACATCTTCCTGCCGCTGCACGGCGCCCACATGGCGCACAACGCCGCGGTCGCGCTCGCGGCCGTCGAGGCGTTCTTCGGTATCGGCGCCACCCAGACGCGCACGCTGGACCCCGGCATCGTCCGGGAGGCCTTCGCGGCTGTGACCTCCCCGGGCCGGCTGGAGACCCTGCGGACCAGTCCGACGGTCCTGCTGGACGCCGCCCACAACCCGGCGGGCGCCCGCGCCGCTGCTGCGGCCGTCACCGAGGCGTTCAGCTTCAGCCGCCTCGTCGGCGTGGTCGGGCCGAGCCGCGACAAGGACGTCAGAGGGCTGCTGGAAGCCTTCGAGCCGGTGTTCTCCGAGATCGTGGTCACCCGGAACTCCACGCACCGCTCGATGGACGTGGACGCGCTCGCGGCGGTGGCGGTCGAGGTCTTCGGCGAGGACCGCGTCCAGGTCGAGCCGCGGCTCGACGACGCGCTGGAAGCGGCGGTCACCCTGGCCGAGGAGTCCGACGAGTACGCCGGAGCCGGCGTGCTCGTGACCGGCTCGGTGATCACCGTCGGAGAAGCCCGCCTGCTCCTGGGGAAGGAACACTGATGCGCACTCTCTGCGCCTCCACCCTGATCGGGGAGTTCTTCGTCATCGGCCTCGCCGGCCTGGTTGCCATGCAGCTGTCGGAGGTACCCACGGGCACCCTCTGGGCGGTCTGCGGGGTGGCCATGACGCTCGCCCTGCTGCTGTGCGGCATGGTCGGCCGGCCCGGCGGAGTCCAGTTGGGCTGGGTGCTGCAGGCCGGGCTGATCGCCGCCGGCTTCGTCGTGCCGATCATGTTCTTCCTGGGTGGCTGCTTCGCCGCCCTGTGGTGGGCCTCGGTGCACTACGGCCGTGAGGTGGACCGGATCAAGGCCCGGCACGCGGCGCACGCCGCCTCCTGAGCCCGAGCGGCCACACCTTTCCCTTGCCCGTACGCCCCGCACGCCTTCCCGGCCGGTGCGGACCGGCACGGAAGGCCCGGATGCGACTCCTCCGTGCCGTACCGGTATTGTGCGGCGCACCCCTGCCACTGACATCCGTTCAGTGTTGCCGAACCTCTGAGTATGCGGAGCCGCCTCATGAGCCAGCGCACCCTTGTTCTTCTCAAGCCGGACGCGGTCAGGCGCGGCCTCATCGGTGAGATCATCCGACGAATCGAAAGCAAGGACGGCTGGCGGATCACCGCTCTGGAAATGCGTGAGCTGGACCGGACGGCACTGGAGACGCATTACGCGGAGCACGAGGGCAAGGCCTTCCATCTCCCGCTGCTCGACTTCATGAGCTCCGGACCTTCCGTGGTCATGGTGGTGGAAGGCGAGCGGGTCGTCGAAGGCGTGCGCACACTGGCCGGGCCGACCGACCCGATCGCCGCCGCGCCCGGCTCGATCCGGGGGGACTTCGGCACCATCGTGCGCGAGAATCTCATTCACGCTTCGGACTCCCCGGAGTCGGCGGAACGGGAACTCAAGATCTTTTTCCCCTCGCAGAGCCGCTGACCCGGCCGGCACCGCCGCCGGTCAGCCGGCCCGCTCCTGCCCCGCTCCGGCGGCACCGCCGCGTGCGACGGAGTGCCGCCGGGACCGCTGACGCGGGCCGCACCCCCCAAGGGCCTTCCCGGCGCGAGCTGACCGGCCGTCACCCCACAGGGGCACGTCAACGGGACGTCTCCCGAATGCGCTACTCCATCAGGGTATGTCCGGGCCGTCAGGGGAAGCCTTCACCCGAACACGACGTCCCACAACAGAGGGCGAGCGCGGGTTCCCCTGACAATGTCCGGAGAAGCGCTCCCGTACTTCGCGTTCGGCCGACCGTGGATACGATGTCAGTAACGTGTTCCGCGGCGCAGCTCTCCGCAGCCCCCTGCCGACCTCCCGCACACATCGCTCCAGCTGGAAGGCCAGACGTATCCCTATGGCGAACAATATGTCCTTCATGGGACGAGACATGGCAGTCGACCTCGGGACGGCCAATACGCTGGTGTACGTCAGAGGGCGCGGAATCGTCCTCAACGAGCCCTCGGTCGTCGCCATCAACACCAACACCGGCGGCATTCTCGCCGTGGGTGCCGAAGCGAAGAAGATGATCGGCCGCACCCCCGGCAACATCGTCGCGGTACGCCCCCTCAAGGACGGCGTCATCGCCGATTTCGAGATCACCGAGCGGATGCTCCGCTACTTCATCCTCAAAATCCACAAGCGCCGCTATCTCGCACGCCCCCGGGTCGTCGTCTGCGTACCGTCCGGTATCACCGGAGTGGAGCGCCGCGCGGTCATCGAGGCGTCCACCCAGGCCGGCGCGCGCCAAGTGCACATCATCGAGGAGCCGATGGCCGCCGCGATCGGCTCCGGGCTGCCGGTGCACGAGGCCACCGGCAACATGGTCGTCGACATCGGCGGCGGCACCACCGAGGTCGCGGTCATCTCGCTCGGCGGCATCGTCACCGCGCAGTCCATCCGGGTCGCCGGTGACGAGCTCGACAACGCGATCATTCAGCACGTCAAGAAGGAGTACAGCCTGCTGCTCGGCGAGCGCAGTGCCGAAAACATCAAGATCACCATCGGTTCGGCCTTCGACCTGGAGAAGGACGAGCACACCGAGATCCGCGGCCGTGACCTGGTCAGCGGGCTCCCCAAGACCGTGATCATCACCGCCGCAGAAGTCCGCAAGGCCATCGAGGAGCCGGTCAACTCCATTGTCGACGCGGTGAAGACCACTCTCGACAAGTGCCCGCCGGAACTGTCCGGGGACGTCATGGACCGCGGCATCGTCCTCACCGGAGGCGGCGCGCTGCTGCGCGGTCTGGACGAACGGCTCCGCCACGAGACCGGCATGCCGATCCACATCGCCGAGGACCCGCTGGACTCCGTCGCCCTGGGCTCGGGGAAGTGCGTGGAGGAGTTCGACGCCCTGCAGCAGGTCCTGGACGCGCAGCCCCGGCGCTGACGCCGGCACCGTACGTGACGGGCACAGCCGGTACCGCGGTACCGGCAGCACCGCCGACCGGTGCGAGGGACACCGAACCACCCGCCGGTCGTCAGCACCGCTGAGACCCGGACCGATCCAGAAAGGCACGGCCGCCGCACGTGAGGGACACCCGAGAGAGCCGGCTGCTTCTCGTACTGCTGGTCTCCATCGCATTCGCACTCATCACGATGGACATCCGCGGCGGCGAGAAGTCGCCGCTCGACGGCCCGCGGCAGGTCGCCGCCACCATCCTCGGACCCGTGGAGTCCGGCGTCGCGTCAGCGGTGGACCCGATCGGAAACGCCATCGGCGCCGTCCGCGACTCCGGCAAACGCCACGACCGGGTGAGCGAGCTGGAGCGGGAGAACGCCGAGCTGCAGCAGCAACTCGGCAACTCCGTCCACCGCGACTCGCGCATGGCACAGCTGGACAGCCTGCTGCAGACCGCCGGCGCCGGTCAGTACGGCGTCGTCGGAGCCCAGGTCATCGCCATAGGGCCGACCCAGGGCTTCTCCTGGACCATCACCATCGACGCCGGCCGCGAGGACGGCCTCGCCCGGGACATGACCGTGCTCAACGGTGACGGCCTGGTCGGCCGCGTCACCACGGTCGGCCCCCGCACAGCGACCGTGCTGCTGGCCAACGACCCCAACTTCACCGTGGGCACCCGGATGGAGGGCACAGACGAGCTGGGCTTCGCCACCGGCCGCGGCACCGACGCCCTCGACGTGCAGCTCCTCAACCACGAGGCCAAGGTGAAGACGGGCGACCGGCTGGTCACCTTCGGTTCCGAGGGCAACAAGCCGTTCGTGCCCGGCGTGCCGGTCGGCGAGGTCGTCGGAGTGGAGGCCGCCGCCGGAGACCTCACCCGCACCGTCCGCGTCCGCCCCTACGTCTCCTTCTCCCGGCTCGACCTCGTCGGGGTGGTGGTGGAGCCTCCCCGGGAGAACCCCCGGGACGTCGTGCTCCCGGAGAGACCCGACGTCAAACAGGAGAAGGCCGCCGAGCCGGAGGACGAGACCGAGGCCGAGGAGGACGCCGACGCGGACTCCGGCCCGGACACCGACCTCGGCCCGGACGCCGGCTACGACGCCGACGGCGGATACGACTACGGATACGACGACGACTGGGGCTTCGAGTCCGACGCCGCACCGGGAGCTGACTGACCATGCGCCTCCATCGCACCCTCCTCGCGGGCGTCCTGGTGGTCGTCGCGCTGGTCCTGCAGGTCAGCGTGCTGGCCCGGCTGCAACTGCCAGGCGCGGTCCCCGACCTGCTGCTCCTGACCGTGCTCGGCCTCGCCCTCGTCTACGGACACGTGGGCGGCGCACTCGTCGGCTTCGGAGCCGGCCTGCTCGCCGACCTCGCCCCGCCGGCCGACCACGCCGTCGGCCGCTACGCCCTGGTGCTGTGCCTGGTCGGCTACGTGGCCGGGCTGACCAAGCCCGAGACCGGACAGCACCGTTCGGCCACCCTCCCGATGCTTGTCGTCGCCGCTGCCGCGGTCTCCTCCACGCTGCTGTACGCCGGCGTGGGGACCCTCGTCGGTGACACCGCGGTCAACCAGTCCGGCCTGCTGACACTGGTCCTCACCGCCACCCTCTACGACCTGCTGCTCGCTCCCTTCACCGTCCCGCTGATCATGACGATGGCCCGCCGGCTGGAATCCGATCCGCTCGCCGCCGATGGCTCCGGTTCGGTCGGCGGTGACAGTCCCGCATGGTCCGGAGCGGGCGCCGCCGGATACGGAAAGAGTCTTGCCCCGGCGAACCGCCGCGGCTCTCTGCTCAGCCGCACGGTCCGCAGCCGGGCCGGCCGCATCAAGGGGGTGAAACGCCTGTGACCAACATTCCGGAAACCGGAAGGACCTCCCGGGTCACGATCCGGCTCATCGTCCTCCAGGTACTGGTCTTCTCGCTGCTGCTGACCCTGGGCGGGCGGCTGTGGTACCTGCAGATCCGGCAGGGCGACGAATTCGCCGCCGAGGCCGCGGGCAACCACGTCCAGCAGGTCGTGCAGCCCGCCGTGCGGGGCGCGGTCCTGGACGCCCGCGGGGTGCCGCTGGCCGACAACGAGACCCGGCTCGTCGTCTCGGCGGACCGCACCGACCTCATGCGCATGCGGGACGGCGGACAGCAGGTGCTGGCCGAACTCGCCGAAGTCCTCGGCATGGACGAGGAAGAGGTCGCCCACCGGGTCCGGCTGTGCAACGCCGACACCCCGAAGCCCTGCTGGAACGGCTCCCCCTACCAGCCGATCCCGATCACCGATGAGGCGACCACCCAGCAGGCCCTGCAGATCCGTGAGCGGGCCGAGGACTTTCCCGGCATCAGCGCCGAGCCGACCGCCGTGCGCCGCTACCCCGCCCCGTACGACGCGCAGACCGCTCAGGTGCTCGGCTATCTCTCTCCCGTCACCGACGAGGAGGTGGAGGAGGCCAAGGACACCCCCTCGCCCCTGCTGCGCTCCGACCAGGTCGGCCGCTCCGGACTGGAGCGCACCTACGACAGCCACCTGCGGGGCAGCGCCGGCATCACCCGGTACGAGGTGGACAAGCTCGGCCGGGTCATCGGCGAAGCCGAGGGCGAGCCCGCACGGGCCGGCGCGAACGTCGTCACCAGCATCGACGCCCGGGTCCAGGGACTGCTGGAGAAGGAGCTCTCGCAGGCCATGGAGGACGCCCGCAACGAACGCGACTCCATCACGGGCCGCAACTACGAGGCCGACTCCGGCGCGGCGGTCATCATGGAGACGAAGACCGGCCGGGTGGTCGCCATGGCCTCCTACCCGGACTACGACCCCAACGTCTGGATCGGCGGCATCGCCAGCGACGAGTACGAGCGGCTCACCGGCGAGGACGCCAACCACCCGCTGCTCAACCGCGCCATCCAGGGACAGTCCGCGCCCGGTTCCACCTTCAAGGTGGTCACCTCCGCCGGCGCGGTGAACGCCGGGTACGACTTCGACGGCCGGTACAACTGCTCGTCCTCCTACAGCGCCGGCGGACAGTCCTTCCGGAACTTCGAGAGCCGCGGCTACGGCCCGATCGGCCTCGCGCAGGCGCTGGAGGTGTCCTGCAACACCGTCTTCTACGCGCTGGCCCACCAGGAGTGGCTGAAGGACGGCGGCACCAAGCCCAAGGAGGACCCCGGGGACTGGCTGTTCAGGGCGGCCCACGACTTCGGACTGGGCAGCCCCACCGGCATCGATCTCCCCAACGAGGTGGCCGGCCGGATCCCCGACCGGAAGTGGAAGCAGGACTACTACGACGGCATGAAGGACACCTGGTGTTCGATGGCCGAGTCCGACAGCAACGACCTGGCCCACCAGATCGCCCGGGAGAACTGCGTCGACGGCTACGTGATGCGGGCCGGTGACGCCATCAACTTCGCCATCGGCCAGGGGGACGTCCTGGTCACGCCGATCCAGATGGCCACGATCTACGCGGCGCTCGGCAACGGCGGCACGCTGTTCCAGCCGGCCATAGGGAAAGCCGTCATCGGCGCCGACGGCAGCGTCGTCGAGGAGATCGTGCCCGAGGCCGCCGGCACGCTGCCCGCCAGTGAGCAGACGATCCGCAAGATCGACAACGCCCTGCGGGACGTCATCACCCGGGGCACCGCCTCGTGGCGGTTCGTCGGCTGGCCGCAGGACCACATCCCGCTGCGCGCGAAGACCGGCACCGGTGAGGTCGCGAACAAGCAGACGACCTCCTGGCTCGCCACCTACTCCGACGACTTCAGCGTCGTCATGACCATCTCGCAGGCCGGTACCGGTTCAGGCGCCTCCGGCCCCGCGATAAGAAACGTGTACGACGCCCTCTACGGCGTCCAGGAGGACGGCACCATCGACCCGGACGCCGCGCTGCTGCCCAAGCCCGAGGAAGGGCTTCCGGAGATCGACGAGAACGGCACCATCGTCGCGCAACGGGACGAGTGAGGGCCGCATGAGTACCCGCTCCTACACCATCGGCCGGCTGTCCCCGGAGAAGTCCGGGCTGCGCAAGCTCCTCGCCCGCGGCTCGGTGTTCCGCCGGGTGGACTGGATCCTGGTGCTGGCGGCGTCGGCGCTGTCCCTGCTGGGCACCGTCCTGGTCTACTCCGCGACCCGCAACCGCACCGGCATCACCGGCGGGGACCCGCAGTACTTCGTCACCCGGCAGGTCCTCAACCTGGCGATCGGCGCGACCCTCGCCGTCGGTGTGATGTGGCTGGGCCATCACCGGCTGCGCACCGCAGTGCCGGTGTTCTACGGCCTGTCCGTACTGCTGATGCTGCTGGTCTTCACCCCCATGGGCACCGAGATCAACGGCCAGCGCGCCTGGATCTCGATCGGCGACTACACCCTCCAGCCCGGGGAGTTCGCCAAGGTCGCCGTCATCCTCAGCATGGCGATGGTGCTCGCCGCCAAGGTGGACGCCGGTGACCGGGAGCACCCCGACCACCGCACCGTGCTGCAGTCGCTCGGGCTCGCCGCGATACCCCTGGCGATCGTCCTGGTCGACGACATGGGCATGGCCATGGTCCTCGGGGTCATCATCCTCGGGGTCCTGCTGGCCTCCGGCGCCCGGCTCGCCTGGACCCTCGGGCTGGTCCTCGCCGGCGCGGTGGGAGCCGTGCTGGTGTGGCTCCTCGGCATCCTCGACGAATACCAGATCAACCGGTTCGCGGCGTTCGCCAACCCCGCGCTGGACCCCTCGGGCGTCGGTTACAACACCAACCAGGCCCGAATAGCCATCGGCTCCGGCGGCCTGGACGGCAAGGGCCTGTTCCAGGGCACCCAGACGACCGGGCAGTTCGTGCCCGAGCAGCACACCGACTTCATCTTCACCGTGGCGGGGGAGGAGCTCGGCTTCCTGGGCGCCGGGGGAATCATCCTGCTGCTGGGCATCGTGCTGTGGCGGGCCCTGCGCATCGCCCGGGGCGCCAGCGAGCTGTACGGCACCATCATCGCCACCGGAATCGTCGCCTGGTTCGCTTTCCAGTCCTTCGAGAACATCGGCATGGCCCTGGGCATCATGCCGGTCGCCGGGCTCCCGCTGCCCTTCGTGTCCTACGGGGGGACCTCGATGTTCGTCTCCTGGATCGCGATCGGCCTGCTCCAGTCGATCCGGATGAAGCGCACGCTGACGGCCTGACCTCCGTAACCGCCGGACCGCCCGGCCGTCCGGGCGGTCCCGTCCGGCTCTCGCCCGTGCCCGCCGGATCCGTTGCCGGACACGGGCCGGCCGGACACCCAGTAGTCTGAATGGTCAGCCATGCTGACGCCCGATCGCGGGCCCGGCCCACCAGCCTCGTTCCCCGGAGACACCATCCATGCCTGTCGAGTCGGTCTTCCCGCGCCTGGAGGCCCTCCTCCCGCACGTCCAGAAGCCGATCCAGTACGTCGGCGGTGAACTCAACTCCACCGTCAAGGACTGGGACGCCTGCGACGTCCGCTGGGCGCTGATGTACCCCGACGCCTACGAGGTGGGCCTCCCCAACCAGGGCGTCATGATCCTCTACGAGGTGCTCAACGAGCGCGAGGGCGTGCTCGCCGAGCGCACCTACAGCGTCTGGCCGGACCTGGAGAAGCTGATGCGGGAGCACGGCGTCCCGCAGTTCACGGTGGACGCCCACCGCCCCGTCGGCGCCTTCGACGTGCTCGGTGTCTCCTTCTCCACCGAGCTCGGCTACACCAACCTGCTCACCGCCCTCGACCTGGCGGACGTGCCGCTGGAGGCCGCGGACCGCACCGACGACCACCCCCTGATCGTCGCGGGCGGCCACGCCGCGTTCAACCCGGAGCCGGTCGCCGACTTCATCGACTGTGCCGTGATCGGTGACGGCGAGCAGGCCGTGCTCGACATGACGGAGACCATCCGGACCTGGAAGCAGGAGGGCCGCCCCGGCGGCCGCACCGAGCTCCTCCTGCGGCTTGCCCGCGGCGGCGGCGTCTACGTCCCGCAGTTCTACGACGTCGAGTACCTGCCGGACGGCCGGATCGCCCGCGTCGTGCCCAACCGGCCGGGCGTCCCGTGGCGGGTCTCCAAGCACACCGTGATGGACCTCGACGAGTGGCCCTACCCCAAGCAGCCGCTCGTCCCGCTGGCCGAGACCGTGCACGAGCGGATGTCGGTGGAGATCTTCCGCGGCTGCACCCGCGGCTGCCGCTTCTGCCAGGCCGGCATGATCACCCGGCCCGTCCGGGAGCGCTCCATCACCGGTGTCGGCGAGATGGTCGACAAGGGCCTGCGGGCCACCGGCTTCGAAGAGGTCGGCCTGCTGTCGCTGTCCTCCGCCGACCACAGCGAGATCGGTGACATCGCCAAGGGCCTGGCCGACCGCTACGAGGAAGACAAGATCGGCCTGTCCCTGCCGTCCACCCGGGTCGACGCCTTCAACATCGACCTCGCCAACGAGCTCACCCGCAACGGCCGCCGCTCCGGCCTCACGTTCGCGCCCGAGGGCGGCTCGGAGCGGATCCGGAAGGTCATCAACAAGATGGTCTCCGAGGAGGACCTGATCCGCACCGTCGCCACCGCCTACGGCAACGGCTGGCGTCAGGTGAAGCTCTACTTCATGTGCGGCCTCCCCACCGAGACCGACGAGGACGTCCTGCAGATCGGCGACATGGCCGTCAACGTCATCGCCAAGGGCCGCGAGGTCGCCGGCTCCTCCGACATCCGCTGCACCGTCTCGATCGGCGGGTTCGTGCCCAAGCCGCACACCCCCTTCCAGTGGGCGCCGCAGCTGTCCGCGGAGGACACCGACGCCCGGCTGAAGAAGCTGCGCGACCAGATCCGTGCCGACAAGAAGTACGGCCGGTCCATCGGCTTCCGCTACCACGACGGACGGCCCGGCATTGTCGAAGGGCTGCTGTCCCGCGGTGACCGCCGCCTCGGCTCGGTCATCCGCGCTGTCTACGAGGCCGGTGGCCGCTTCGACGGCTGGCGGGAGTACTTCTCCTACGACCAGTGGATGACGGCCGCCGAGAAGGTGCTGCCGGCCCAGGGCGTGGACGTGGACTGGTACACCACCCGGGAGCGCACCTACGAGGAGGTCCTGCCCTGGGACCACCTCGACTCCGGCCTGGACAAGGACTGGCTCTGGGAGGACTGGCAGGACGCCCTGGACGAGACCGAGGTCGAGGACTGCCGCTGGACCCCCTGCTTCGACTGCGGGGTGTGCCCGCAGCTCGATACCGAGATCCAGATCGGCCCCACCGGCCGGAAGCTCCTTCCTCTGACCGTGAAAAGCCCGTGACGACCAGCGGGAATGCCGTCACCGTCCGCTGCTTGGCCGGGACGGTGTTGTCAGGGCTGCCTGTTTCGATGGTCCCCTCGTGAGACGACACCCGGACGAGGGGAAACCGTGGGTACGTGGGGCAGTGGAAACTTCGAGAGCGACACGGCCAGGGACTACCTGTCGTCGTTCGTCGACCGGCTCGTCGCCGAAGTCGCCGAGGCGATGGACGGCGACCCGGTCGCCATCGAACCCGACGAGTACGAGGGCGTCGCCGTGCCGTGCCGGCTGGAGCTGCTGCACGTCCTCACCCGGGCCGGCCACACCTCGGACACCCCGCTGCGTCCGGAGCTGGTGGAGCAATGGAAGAAGCACTTCATGGCCGTCTGGGAGCGCACGATCGACGGCCTGGAGCCCGCGCAGGGCTTCAAGGAACAACGGCGCGCGGTACTGATCCGCACCTTCGATCAGCTTGCCGAGGCAACTGCCGCACACGGAGCGTAGCCGGCTCGGCCCCGTGGGCGGCAACCCGACAGGAACCTCCCCGGAGCCGTTGCCGGCGAGCAGCCGGTGGCTCCGTCCCCGTCCGGTGTCCCCGGCGCCCGGGCGGGGACGGAGCGGACGAGCGGGCCGCGTACCCTGGGAGGAAGATCCGACACCGACCCTGAGGGACTGAACGACACTGGGCAAGCGACAGCCCGTGGGCCCGCCGCCGGCAGCCGTGGTGCAGCGCATCCGGTTGCGGTACACCAAGCGCGACCGCCTGCGGTTCACCAGCCACCGCGACTTCCAGCGCGCGTTCGAGCGCGCCCTGCGCCGCGCCGAAGTCCCCATGGCCTACTCCGCCGGTTTCACCCCGCACCCCCGGGTCAGCTACGCCAACGCGGCACCCACCGGTACCGCGAGCGAGGCGGAGTTCCTGGAGATCGCCCTGGCCGAGCACCGCGACCCCGCCCTCCTGCGGGCACTCCTCGATGACTCGCTGCCCACCGGGCTCGACGTCACCGACGCGGTGGAGGCCCGCACCACCGGCTTCGCCGACCGGCTGACCGCCTCCCACTGGGAGCTCCGGCTCGTCGGAGTGGACCCGGCCGAGGCCGAGCGCGCGGTGCGCGCCTTCCTTGCTGCCGACCACGTGGAGGTGCAGCGGCAGACCAAGAAGGGCCTCCGCACCTTCGACACCCGCGCAGCGGTCGCCTCTCTGAGCGTGGTCCCCGGCAGTGTGGCCGGGGCCATGTCCCGGTCCACTGGGTCCGAGGGCTCACTCTGTGCGATACTGCGCCTGGTGGTACGGCACCTCACACCTGCTGTACGACCCGACGACGTCCTTTCCGGTCTCCGCGCTACGGCCGACCTGGCGCCGCCGGTCCCCGCAGCGGTGACCAGGCTGGCGCAGGGGCCGCTCGATGAGGAGTCCGGAACGGTGACCGACCCGTTCGCGCCTGACCGCGACGCCGCCACGGCCGCCCCATCCACGGCCGCCGGGCTGCATGCCGCGGCGGCGCCGGAGGGCCCCGGCCAGTGACGGCGTCGCTGCTCCGCCGAACCGCCAGGGCCCAGAGAGCCACTCGGGCCCCGGTGACCGGACCGGCGCACCGACCACAAGACTTTCGCCGTAGCCGCACCCATGGGACGCGGAACCGGCGAGTGACACGAACAGCTCCCGTGCGGCGCCCGCTGTCCTTGACGCGGCGCCCGGGAGCGTGACGGGAGAACCGCCCGCATGCACGAGCACCATGAGTCCGCCGAGGCGGACGGGCCAGAACGCACCCCGGACGGCAAAGCCCCGGAGAGCACCCCGAGCGGCACGCTGCCGCCCCGCCGCCGCCGCGCGGCCTCCCGGCCCGCCGGCCCGCCGGCTGTCGAGGGGCGGGTGACCTCGGCCGAGGCCGCGGTGGTGACCGAGGCGTCCGCTGCCGTTGACCGGGCCGAGTCGCCCGCCGTCGAGCAGTCGGCGGAGGCGCAGCCGGTGGAGGAGAAGCCCGCGCGTACGCGTCGTCGGGCGACGCGGAAGGCGACGGCACCGGAGGGCGCGCCTGCGGAGGTGGCGCCGGAGGGTGCTGCTGTGGCGCAGCAGGAGCCGGTGGCGGAGCCGGCTGCGGAGGAGAAGCCTGCGCGTACGCGTCGTCGGGCGACGCGGAAGGCGACGGCGCCGGTGACCGCGCCGGAGAGCGCCGCGGTTGCCGAGCCCGTTGAGGAGCCTGCGGCCGAGTCGCCCGCCGTCGAGCAGCCGGCGGAGGCGCAGCCGGTGGAGGAGAAGCCCGCGCGTACGCGTCGTCGGGCGACGCGGAAGGCGACCGCGCCGGAGGGCGCGCCTGCGGAGGTGGCGCCGGAGGGTGCTGCTGTGGCGCAGCAGGAGCCGGTGGTGGAGCCGGCTGCGGAGGAGAAGCCTGCGCGTACGCGTCGTCGGGCGACGCGGAAGGCGACCGCGCCGGTGACCGCGCCGGAGAGCGCCGCGGTTGCCGAGCCCGTTGAGGAGCCTGCGGCCGAGTCGCCCGCCGTCGAGCAGCCGGCGGAGGCGCAGCCGGTGGAGGAGAAGCCCACCCGCAGCCGCCGCCGGACCGCCCGCAGCAGGGCCGGCGCCCCGGAGCCGAAGCCCGAGCCTGCCCCCGTGTCGGAGCCTGAGCCGGCCGCCGCACCCGGGCCCGAGCCCGCGGCCGAAACCTCCGGCGGCGCCCCTGCGCCGGACGCTCCGCGGGCCGGCCGACGGGCCACCCGCAAGGCCACGGCCACCGCTCCCGCCGCCCCGAGCGCGGTGTTCCAGGCCCCCGTGTTCCAGGCACCCATGTTCCAGACCCCGCAGCGGGCCGCGGAGGAGGCCGCCTTCGACGCGGACGAGGACGAGGACGAGGTCCTCGAGGCCGGCGCGACCCCGGAACCGTCCGCCGCCGAACCGCAGGCCGCCCCCGTGGATGACGCCGACGAGGACGACGAGGAGCAGGCGGAGCGTCCCGGCCGTCGCCGTCGCCGTGGAGGGCGCCGTCGTCGTCGCAGTGAGACTGTCGAGCAGGCTGCCGAGGCCGCCGCGGGCGGGAACGGTGCCTCGCGGCAGGAGGAGCCGGCCGGGTCCGGCTCCGGGCAGCAGTCCGCCGAGTCCGGCGCGGACGAGGAAGAGAGCACCGGGACAACGGGCACCGACACCGCGGACGGTGGGGACGACCGTGCCGAGGACAACGGTGACGAGGGGGCCGGAGGCGGTTCCCGTCGCCGTCGCCGCCGCCGTCGGCGGACGGGGGACGACACCGAACCCGCCCCCGTGGCAGGCGACGACCCGGAGCGCACGGTCGTCAAGGTCCGTGAGCCGCGCGGCAAGAAGAAGGACGAGTTCCCCGAGGCGTCCGACGGTGTGCAGTCCATCCGCGGCTCCACCCGGCTGGAGGCCAAGAAGCAGCGTCGCCGCGAGGGGCGCGAGCAGGGCCGCCGCCGCGTTCCGATCATCACCGAGGCCGAGTTCCTGGCCCGCCGCGAAGCGGTCGAGCGGGTCATGGTCGTCCGGGAGAGCGGCGAGCGCACCCAGATCGGCGTGCTCGAGGACGATGTGCTCGTCGAGCACTACGTGAACAAGGAGGAGGCCTCCTCCTACGTCGGCAACGTGTACCTGGGCAAGGTGCAGAACGTCCTGCCGTCCATGGAGGCCGCCTTCGTCGACATCGGCAAGGGCCGCAACGCGGTCCTCTACGCCGGTGAGGTCAACTTCGAGGCTCTCGGCCTCGGCCACGGACCGCGCCGCATCGAGAGCGCGCTGAAGTCCGGCCAGCCGGTCCTCGCGCAGGTCACCAAGGACCCCATCGGCCACAAGGGCGCCCGGCTGACCAGCCAGATCTCACTCCCCGGCCGGTACCTGGTCTACGTGCCCGAGGGCTCGATGACCGGCATCAGCCGCAAGCTCCCGGACACCGAGCGCGCCCGGCTCAAGCAGATCCTCAAGAAGATCCTCCCGGAGAACGCCGGGGTCATCGTCCGCACCGCCGCGGAGGGCGCCAGCGAGGAAGAGCTGACCCGCGACGTCGAGCGGCTGCACGCGCAGTGGGCGGAGATCCAGCAGAACGCCAAGAAGGGCGCCGCGCCCAAGCTGCTCTACGGTGAGCCCGACATGACCGTCCGCGTCGTCCGGGACATCTTCAACGAGGACTTCACCAAGGTCATCGTCAGCGGCGAGCAGGCCTGGAACACCATCCACGACTACGTCAGCCACGTCGCTCCCGACCTTGTGGGCCGGCTGCAGAAGTGGACCTCCGACGTCGATGTCTTCGCCGCGAACCGGATCGACGAGCAGCTGATGAAGGCGCTGGACCGCAAGGTCTGGCTGCCGAGCGGCGGCTCGCTGGTCATCGACCGCACCGAAGCCATGATCGTGGTCGATGTGAACACCGGCCGGTTCACCGGCCAGGGCGGCAACCTCGAGGAGACCGTCACCAGGAACAACCTGGAGGCGGCGGAGGAGATCGTGCGCCAGCTGCGGCTGCGCGACCTCGGCGGCATCATCGTCATCGACTTCATCGACATGGTGCTGGAGTCCAACCGGGACCTCGTGCTGCGCCGCCTGCTGGAGTGCCTGGGCCGCGACCGCACCAAGCACCAGGTCGCCGAGGTCACCTCGCTGGGCCTGGTGCAGATGACGCGCAAGCGCGTCGGTCAGGGCCTGCTGGAGTCCTTCTCCGAGTCCTGCGTGCACTGCAACGGGCGCGGCGTGATCGTGCACATGGACCAGCCGCATGTGCACACCGCTGTCGGTACGAGCAGCAAGAAGGCCAAGCGGAAGCAGAAGCAGCAGGAAGAGCTGGAGGCGCAGCAGGCAGCCGTGGCGGCGCCCGCCGAGCCGGAGGCTGAGGCCCCGGCAGCCGTGGAGCCGCGGCCGGAGCCTGTTGCCGAGCCCGCGGCGACGGAGTTCGTCCCGGACGCGGACCTGTACAGCAGTGCCGCGGAGGCCGAGGAGGCCGCCCGCGGAGGCCGCAGCCGCCGGCGTCCGGGCCGCAGGTCGGCGGCCGCCGCGGAGGCGGAAGCCGCGGGGGCGGAAGCCGTGGGGGAGGAGAAGCCCGCGCGCAGCCGTCGTCGGAGCCGCAAGGCCGTCGCCCCGGTCGGTCCCCCGAAGTCCTCGGAGGACATCGGGGTGACGGTCGAGGCGTCCACCGCCGGTCCTGGCGCACCTGCCGAGTCCGCGCCCGAGCAGCCCGTCGCGGCAACCGAGCCCGTGCCGGCTCCCGAGCCGCAGGACGCCCCGACCGGCGCGGCCCGTCCGCGCCGCCGGGCCGTCCGCCGGGCCGGTGCGCCCGCCGGGCCGCCGAAGGCCGCCGCGCCGGAGGTCGGCGTGGTGGTCGTCAGTGGCGAGCCCGCTCCTTCGGCACCTGCCGCCGAGCCCCGGCCCGAGCCCGCTGCTCAGGCCGTCGCGGAGCCGGAGGCCGCTCCGGCGGCCCGGCCCCGTCGCCGGGCGGTCCGCCGGGCATCGGCCCCCGCGGGTTCGCCCGGTGGAGCGGCCGAGGCCGCGGAAGCGGCGGTGACGGTCGTCCCGGCCGAGCCCGCTGCTGTCCAGCCCGCTCCGGAGCCGGTGGCCGAGGAAGCGCCGGCGAAGAAGAAGGCCGCGAAGAAGAGCACGGCCAAGAAGACGGCAGCCAGGAAGAGCACGGCGAAGAAGACGGCGAAGAAGTCCGAGCCGAAGGCCGCGGAAGCGGACGGGGCGGAGGCGGCGGAGCCCGGGGCGGAGGGGAAGAAGGCGGCCAGGAAGGCGCCCGCGAAGAAGTCCGCTCCGCGCAAGTCCGCGAAGAAGGCCACCGCCGCGGCGGAGCAGCCCGCTCCTTCCACGGTTTCGGCCTCGGCCGGCCAGGACGGCCAGGACTGATCCCCGTCCCGCCCGGCACGAACACTGCTGAGCCGTACGCGTGGCCGCCCGGCCCGGCATCCGCCGGGCCGGGCGGCCACGTCACCGGAGTTGATTTGACCTGGTCGTCGGCGCGTCCGTATTCTTGACCGTCGGCGTGTTGTGTTCCTGCGCCACGCCTCCGAGCAACCCACCCTCCCGGTTCCGGGAGAGGGCGGACTCACCCCATTTCGGCTGTGTGCCGGGCAGGGGCCGCCTGGCATCGGAGGCTCCGCATCGAGTGAGAGAGAGTTCCGCGTGTACGCCATCGTGCGCACCGGCGGTCGCCAGCAGAAGGTTGCTGAAGGCGACGTCATCGAGGTTGACCGCTTGTCCACCAACGAGGTCGGCGACAGCGTCGAGCTCTCGACCCTGCTCCTCGTCGACGGCGAGTCGGTCACCAGTGACCCGTGGGTGCTGGCCGGAGTGAAGGTCCAGGCAGAGGTGCTGGACCACCACAAGGGCGAAAAGATCCGGATCCAGAAGTACAAGAACAAGACGGGCTACCGCCGGCGGATCGGTCACCGTCAGCTGCACACCCAGCTGCGGATCACCAGCATCCCCACCCCGACGAAGTAAGGGACTGAGGAAGACATGGCACACAAAAAGGGCGCATCGTCCACTCGGAACGGCCGCGATTCCAACGCGCAGTTCCTCGGTGTGAAGCGCTTCGGCGGTCAGGTCGTCAACGCGGGCGAGATTCTGGTCCGCCAGCGCGGCACCCACTTCCACCCCGGCAACGGCGTCGGCCGCGGCAAGGACGACACCCTGTTCGCGCTGCAGCCCGGCTCGGTGCAGTTCGGCCGGAGCCGTGACCGCAAGGTCGTCAACATCGTCCCGGCCGAGGCCTGAGACACCGTTGACTCACCGGCTCTGCCGGTGAACCGCACGTAACCCGAGGGCGGATGCGAACGCGCATCCGCCCTCTGCGTGCTATCGAAGCCATACCCCACCACCTGAACACCGGAGGCACCCCATGACCACCTTCGTGGACCGCGTCGAACTGCACGTCGCCGCGGGCAGCGGAGGCCACGGCTGTGCCTCCGTTCACCGGGAGAAGTTCAAACCGCTCGGCGGCCCGGACGGCGGCAACGGAGGCCGTGGCGGTGACGTGATGCTGGTCGTCGACCAGGACGTCACCACGCTGCTCGAATACCATCACCACCCGCACCGCAAGGCCACCAACGGCAAGCCGGGCGAGGGCGGGAACCGTTCCGGCGCGCACGGCAAGGACCTGGTCCTGCCCGTCCCGGACGGCACCGTGGTCCTCGACCGGCAGGGCAACGTCCTCGCCGACCTCGTCGGACACGGCACCACCTTCGTCGCCGCCCAGGGGGGCCGCGGAGGGCTGGGCAACGCCGCTCTCGCGTCCGCCCGCCGCAAGGCACCCGGTTTCGCCCTGCTCGGTGAGCCCGGGCGGGCCCGCGAGATCGTCCTGGAGCTGAAGACGGTCGCGGATGTGGCGCTCGTCGGTTACCCCAGTGCCGGGAAGTCCTCGCTCATCGCGGTGCTCTCGGCGGCCAAGCCGAAGATCGCCGACTACCCCTTCACCACCCTGGTCCCGAACCTGGGCGTGGTCTCCGCGGGCAGCACCGTCTACACCATTGCCGACGTCCCCGGGCTCATCCCGGGTGCCAGCGAGGGCAAGGGCCTGGGCCTGGAGTTCCTGCGGCACGTGGAGCGCTGCTCCGTGCTGGTGCATGTGCTGGACTGCGCGACCCTGGAGTCGGACCGGGACCCGATCACCGACCTCGACGTCATCGAGGGAGAGCTGGCCGCTTACGGCGGGCTGCAGGACCGTCCCCGTCTCATCGTCCTCAACAAGACGGACATCCCCGACGGGCAGGACCTCGCGGACCTCGTCCGTGCGGAGCTCCAGGACCGCGGCCTGCCCGTGTACGAGGTCTCCGCGGTCTCCCGCAAGGGCCTGCGGGAGCTGTCCTTCGCCCTGGCCGGGATGGTCACCGAGGCCCGTGCCGCCCGCCCGGCGGAGGAGGCGACCCGTATCGTCATCCGCCCGAAGGCCGTGAACGACGCCGGCTTCACGGTCACCCGTGAGGACGAGGGTCTGTTCCGGGTGCGGGGTGAGAAGCCCGAGCGCTGGGTGCGGCAGACCGACTTCAACAACGACGAGGCCGTCGGCTACCTCGCCGACCGGCTGAACCGTCTCGGTGTCGAGGACCAGCTCGTGAAGGCCGGCGCCCGGGAGGGCGACGGGGTGGCGATCGGCCCCGAGGACGACGCCGTCGTGTTCGACTGGGAGCCCTCGCTGTCGGCCGGGGCCGAGATGCTCGGCCGACGTGGCGAGGATCACCGTTTGGAAGCTCCCCGCCCTGCCGCGCAGCGCCGGCGTGACCGCGAGGCCGAGCGTGCCGAAGACCGGGTCAACCCGGATCAGGAGTACGACGAATTCCGCCCATTCGACTGATATTTCCCCAGGGTTCACCTGTGGTTGTCACAACACCGTAACGGACAACAACTGTTCACCTCACGTATCAGTCATGGTTCCGTGAGGGTTAGTCTTTTCCCTGCACGCGCGTATCACATCAGACCGGCAGGAGCGGTTTTGTCCATCCAGAACAATGGGGCACGCCCTCGGACCACAGCGGTCGTTCTCGCGGGCGGCACCGGGCAGCGAGTCGGCCTGTCCATCCCGAAGCAGTTGATCAAAATTGCCGGGAAGGCCGTCATTGAGCACACCCTGACGGTGTTCGAACAGGCTGAGGACATCGACGACGTCATCGTGCTGATGGCTCCCGGCTACGTGCCGGATGTACAGAAGATCGTGGCCAAAGCCGGTCTGACCAAGGTCAGCCAGGTCATCGAGGGCGGCGCCACCCGCAACGACACCACCGAGCGGGCGATCGCCGCCCTGGGGGAAGGGCTCGCAGAGGGTGAGGACCGCAACGTCCTCTTCCACGACGCCGTCCGCCCGCTGCTCTCCCAGCGCGTGATCAGCGACTGCGTCGCCGCCCTGGACCGCTACCAGGCGGTGGACGTCGCCATCCCCTCCGCCGACACCATCATCGTCACCCGCACCCACGGTGCGGACGGCGAGTTCATCACCGAGGTGCCGGACCGCTCCCGGCTGCGCCGCGGCCAGACCCCGCAGGCGTTCAAACTCTCCACCATCCGGCGCGCCTACGAAGTCGCCGCGGGAGACCCCAACTTCCAAGCCACGGACGACTGTTCAGTTGTTCTGAAGTACCTGCCGAACGTACCGATCCACGTCGTGGCGGGCGACGAGTTCAACATGAAGGTCACCCAGCCTGTCGACGTCTACATCGCCGACAAGCTCTTCCAGCTGGCCTCCTCCGCCGCCCCCGTCCAGTCGGACGAGGCGGCCTACCGCGAGCGGCTCACGGGCCGGACCGTGGTGGTCTTCGGCGGCTCCTACGGCATAGGCCAGGACATCGCCCAGCTCGCCGAGCGGTACGGCGCGAAGGTCTACGCGCTGGGCCGGTCCACCACCGGCACGCACGTCGAGAACCCGCAGGACATCGATGACGCGCTGTCCAAGGCGTACGCCGACACCGGCCGCATCGACTACGTGGTGAACACCGCGGGAGTGTTGCGAATAGGTAAACTAGCCGAAACCGACAATGCCACGATCGAAGAAGCTCTTCGGGTCAACTATCTCGCTCCGGTGAACATAGCCCGGGCAGCCCACAAGTATCTCGTCGAAAGCGCCGGACAGCTCCTTCTCTACACGTCCAGCAGTTACACCCGCGGTCGCGCCGAATACAGCCTTTACTCCTCCACCAAAGCCGCCATGGTCAATCTCACCCAGGCGCTGGCCGATGAATGGGCCCCGGACGGTATCCGCGTCAACTGTGTCAACCCCGAGCGCACCGCCACGCCGATGCGGGTCAAGGCCTTCGGCCAGGAGCCGGCCGGGACGCTGCTCTCCTCGGAAGCGGTTGCCCGCACCTCCCTCGACGTCCTGCTCTCCACGCTCACGGGCCACGTCATCGACGTCCGTCAGCAGGACCCCACAGCGGACGCCACCACCGCCAACACCTTCGAACGCGCCCTCGCCGTGGCGCTGAACGCGGAGGCCGCAAGTGAGTGAGACGAGCCGAGCTGAATCTTCCTGCAGGCCCGGCAAGTTGCGCGCCGTGGTGGATCTGATCGAACAGGCTGGTCGCTGGCCGAGTGCATTGTTCGTCGGTTACATTCTGAGTGCCGTGGCCCTGGCACTTGCCACGATGAGTGGTTCGCTGCCTCTCTTCTTCACTGTTTTTTTGATCAATTATTTGTGTGACTGGGCCCTACGCGTCCGGGGTGACTATGTTAATCGAAAGATGCAGCGCTTTGGTTTTGGAGAGCGTATACGCGACCTCAACCGCATCCTGCTCTTCATGGCTCTGGCTCTCATTACCTCCTCACCGGCGATGATGCCCTTGGCGCTCCTTCTCGGTGCGCTTTTTGGGCTTAACAGTCTGCATGAGCCCTTGGTTTCCTTTCGCATGCGGCGGCGCAATCTTCCGGTTGCGGTACTGAATATCTCCCTTGGGAAAACATCAATTCCGGATTCTCCACGAGGAGGTACATGGCAACGATACGGCCTCAACCGGATACCCGGGCCCGAACTGCTTCTCGTGGGTGCCGGAGCGGCAGTCATTGCTGGGGCGGACTCGAGGTGGCTCCTCCTTGGTGCGATTGCGCCACTCGCTTCGCTTCTTGCGGTACTTCACGCCGCCTTGCACGCCCTGCGTAACGCAACTCTTCCGCAGGCCGAAGACTTGATAGAAAGAATCAATGAACGGCTTGATGAGTACCGTCCCGAGGTCGTTCTGTACTTCACTTTCGCCTCAAACGGCCAAGATTTCATGTACCAGGTCAATATGTGGGTCGATGCGCTGGAGAACATCGACCGTCGGGCGGTGATCATCCTCCGGGAAACCGGGGCTTTGGCTCAGCTTGATCAGACACGGCTTCCTGTTGTGTGTGTCCGCAAGGCGGATCATCTGGCCATGCTGAACCTGCCAGCGGTGAGAGTGGTGCTCTACCCGGGTAACGCGGGAAAGAATGTTCATATGCTGCAGAAAGCTGAAGCGCGGCACGTGTTCATCGGCCATGGGGACAGCGACAAGCTGGCGAGCAGCAATCGGGTGAGCAGGGTATTCGATGAGATCTGGGTGGCTGGGAAGGCCGGCAGAGATCGGTACCAGCGTGTGCGTCACGCTATTGATGACTCGACGATCGTAGAGGTCGGCAGGCCCCAGCTCAGCGCTGTGCGGGCAGCTGGTCCCAAGCACGCAGACGGTGTATTGACGGTTCTTTACGGTCCGACGTGGGAGGGCTGGACCGACGAGGCATGTCACACTTCGCTGATCCCCATGGGCGAAAAAATCATCAGCGAACTGCTGCAGATCGACCGGGTACGTGTGATCTACAAGCCCCATCCGCTGACGGGTAGGCGATCCGATGCCGCTGCACGAGCCGATCAGCGTGTGCAGCAGTTGCTGCGGGCTGATAACGAACGGCGCATGTCGGCACGGGATAACAAGCGCGCTGCTGTGGTGGAAGAGCGCCTTGGGGAGTTGGAGCGGCTCATAGCAGACCGCTCAGGTTCCCTCGGTGAAGGAGATCGACTGCAGCGCACCAGGGATGCCCGATGGGGTCAAGGGGAAGTTCGCGCGGAGCTTGAGCGGCTGACTCGGCAGTGGAATGAATTGTTCTGGGGCGAGGAGTATCAAGGCGGACAGCATCTAGTGGTGCGGGGGCGACAGCCGTCGCTCTATGATTGCTTCAATCAGTCGGACCTCTTGATCAGTGACATGTCAAGCGTCATCTCTGACTTTGTTGCCAGCTGCAAGCCATATGTGGTGACCAACGCAGCAGACACGGACCCCGATGCCTACCGGCTCCAGAATCCCACAGCGGGTGCGGCATACCTGCTCGGGAGTGATTGCAGTGAGCTTTCGCATATTCTGGAACTTGTCCGGAGAAGTGACGGAGATCCGCTTGCTGGTAGGCGCCTGGAGCTCAGGGAGTACCTGCTCGGACCTCACGAGCCGACTTCGATGATGCTTTTCAACGCAGCGGTGGAGAATCTCTACCAAAAGGGCGAGCGAACATTTCCTCTGGGGTCCACTGCGGTCCCGGTGCCAACAGCACCTGTATACACCGATATTATCCCTCGCCAGTCCGTTGGGGAACGTCTCATACAGAAGGCCCCAGAAATGACGTGAGCGTCACAGCCGGACGAAGGCGGCACTTCCTGCTCGATGAGCACGCTCGATGAAGAGAGGGTGGGGCAGCACTGGAAAGTGCTGCCCCACCCTCTTGAGGATTTGCGGACTCCATGGGCGAGACAAGGCATCAGGGGAAGCGGGAAGCCTTTACCCGCCTGTTAGCGACCTCGACGTCTCACGGGGGCTGCCGTCCTGGATATGCCCAGGAAGGCGGCAGGCAGTATGTGAGTCATCGCGCCGAAGCCGTGCGACCCGTCTCTGAACTGCTGTTGTCATCCGAGTCCTTTGGTCCCCGTTGCGCCCCAATTCTTACCGCTTCAACTACAGGCTTCCTTTGAGAGTCTTGACGGATCTTCTTAGAGAAGAGCCACGGGATATTTGGCTGTACAACAGGGCGGGCCAATCTGCGGACTGGTGGTGAGGCAAGCAGAGCGGCGAGCAGTATCGCGGCCATAACGGTGAAAACCTGCTCATGCTTGCTGTCCACCCTCTCGAAAATCCCGTATTCACGGAGGGGACGGAGGACCAGCGGATGCAGAAGGAAAATGTACATTCCACCAGCGCCCAGATAGGTGACAAAGGGAATGTTCCTTCGAGGGACAAGATTGATGAGGCACAGGGCCAGCGTGAAGCCCCACATCAGCAGTCCAGCTCGGAAAGTCCACGCCCACAACGTCCCGAATGCATCGGCTTGAGTGCCGTACGGGGCACTCATCGATAGCCATCCAAGCCCTACCTCATCACGGACCAGCCAGGCAATGGCAGCTGACCCGGTGATCAGTCCCGCACCGGCGTACCGGGTCCACCGAGTGCTCAACAGTTGAGAGAAAAGACCTTGCTTGATTTTCCAGCCCAGGATAAAGAAGGGGAGGAATGCGACAGTGCGAGATGCGGAATAGGCTGATCCGAATTCATCGAAATAGCCAATGGCCAAAGAGGCAATAATGCTGAGAGTGAGTGGGAAGCGCAGAGCCGCAATGTAGGGAAGCAGAACTCGCCAGATGATGAGAGAGAAGAGAAACCAAAGGGTCCACTTCGGAAGGGCGAGCGCTACTTTCCACTCGCCCGTCAGCCACTTGATCTGCACAGTTTGAAAGGCAGTGAAGAAGAGGTAGGGAAGCGCTATGGACTCGACGATGCGGCGTATTTCACGGGCTGTGAGAGGACCGGCTGTGCTGAAGTATCCACAAACCATCACGAACACGGGAAGCCGGAGTGCCCAGGTGGCGAGGTAGAGCCACAGCGGTCCGTCGAAATTCCGAAGTGGCTCGATCGTGTGCCCGACGACGACGAGTGTTCCGGAGATGTAGCGGATATTGTCCCACCAGGGATCGCGTGACTTGCTTGGCGCTCGGCCAGAGAAGAGTCTCTTTTTTATACCCACCACGTGAACTCCGCATTCTCACTACTGAGGCCGAGGTACGAGCCTCCGTGGTAGCCGGTCCATCCACGATGTCTGGCGTGCAGGGTGAGTGAGCTACCTGCCGAGGCTCGCAACAGGAAATCCCTCCTAGGTTACCGTGGCCTCCTTGGCAGGCGGTGGCTGGGATACTGATCTGTGTGTTCAGCTAGCAGAGCCTGAGAAGAATCGCTGAGGCCGACATTTTCCAGGCAGCGGAAGCCCGTGGGGCAACGTCTAGTAGTGTTAGCCTGACTCAGGGTGTCGCCCACTGAGTAAGGCTGGGGAGGCCGGCCATAGTGATGGCTCGTCAGTCTGTGACTTGAGAAAATGTGCGCAGGAAGACTTGACAGATCGCTGTTGATTCGGGGCGCTCTTCCTGTGCCTCGGATGAGGGGGAGCGAATGAATATGGTGCCTGACGTCACTGTCATCTTGCCCGTTTACAACTCGATGCCATACCTGACAGAGTGCCTCACTTCCATTGCATCGCAGTCTCTCGGTGAGAAGCGCATCGAAGTTGTCGCAATCAATGACGCATCCACAGACGAAAGCGGAGACGAACTCGACAGATATGCAGTGCTCCATCCGGGAGTACGTGTAATCCATCGATCGCAGGGTTCAGGTGGTCCAAGCGTCCCGCGTAACCAAGGTCTTGACGTCGCGCGCGGACGGTACATCTTCTTTGCGGATGCTGACGACATTCTAGGAGTAGAAGCACTGGAGCGCCTGGTGCGTATGGCCGACAGCCATGACTCTGATGTTGTCTTGGGGAAAATGATCGGCTGGGGTCGAGGGGTATCGGTCAAGGCATTCAGGCATGCGACGCAAGCCGATCTGTTCACTTCGGAAGTGAACAGATCTCTTGGTCCTCAGAAGCTTTTCCGGCGCCAGCTTATCGAGAAGGAAGGATTACGCTTCCGAGAAGATGTGTGGTTCGGGGAAGATCAAATCTTCTCCACGTCCGCCTACCTTGCCGCATCGGGTATATCCGTAGTCGGAGACTACGATTGCTATTATCTGCGACATCGAGACGATGGCGGAAACATTACGCTTCGCAGGAAAAGTGTCGACGAGCTTGTGGGGCACACCGAAATTTGCATGGAGATCATCGATAACAGAGTCTCGTCTGTATACGGGCGTAACCGGATGATTGCTCGGCATTTTCGTGCAATGCTTGACAGGTCATTGCGCCCTGCTCTGGCACACACAGATCGCGATTATCAGGACCAAGTATGGGACCGTTGTCTCGCCATGTATCACAAATTCTGGCATAAGGACATGCTCCCCGAGGTGACTGCACTGCATGTGGTGCTCTTGCATTGTCTCAGCAACAGCCTGAAGAAGCAGGCTCGACTTTTGGCTCAGGATAGGACGAGGGTTGAACGATCGGCTGATCTCGTCGAGAATGGGCGTGTGTATCGTTGCTTTCCGTTCTTTCGTGATCCTGCATTGAGAATTCCCGATAGCGTATTTGAAGTCACTGGCCGCCTCAAAGCTCGAGCGAGTCTTGAGGATGCCAGATGGAGTGGAGACAATCTTGTCCTGACTGGATACGGGTACATCGACCGAGTTGATACTCGTGATGTTCGGACAACTCTCGTAATGAGAGAGCGCTCCTCCGGTCGACAGGTTAGTCAGCCCACGCAGGCACTGCCTTCACCTGACGTGACCGTAAAAAATGGAAAAGGGAGGTGGGATTATGGATTCGCAGGCTGGAAGGCCAAGATAGATTTGGCCTCCATGGGTACCGGGGGTCCCCTTAGTCAAGGGGTTTGGGATGCATATCTGCTTATCAGTGCTCAGGGAGTAGTCAAGGAGAGGCGCCTGCCATGTCCAAAGGTAGCAGCCAGTATCACTATGCCCTCCGGAAGAAAGCTTCGAGTCGGCAACGCAGAAGCGGTCGCTGTCGTTCCCTATGAGACCAAGAGCGGCCGTTTCTCAGTGGATATTGGGGGCACGCTGCGACCTATAGTTCCTGGTGGGCATGTCACGAGCGTGAGCTGGCACGGGAACTCGCTTCGGATTGTCGGTCTTGGATGGTTGTCCGAGGTCTCCACTCGGGAAGTCAGCATGCGTGTAATTCTGAGAAGGCGCACAAAGCCAGGTCGTGGTGGGCTTCGGACGCTACTAGGTGGAAGGTTCAGAAAAGAGATGAACCTTTCCACTCGATTGCTCTCAGCACATGCCTCCCTGTCAACGGAAGAATCGGAGCGTGCTCACGCTCAAGGATTTCTTGCGACGCTGCAGCCGCTTGGATCCGAGAGCCAGCAGGCGCTTTCCTCTGGTGTGTGGGATGTGTACCTCCAAGTGTCGTCTCAAGACGTAGTGGAAGAGGTCCGTTTGAGAGGGGTGAAAACCCTTTCGGAGGAACATCTTTGGCGAGTCCGTCTACTCAAAGCGCGACGCGGTATGTGGCGCAGTTGTACTGCCTATCTGACAAAGGCGGGCTACGCGGCGATCGACAGTGGTGGCCAATACTTCTTACCGGCTAAACAGTTGCTGCTGTGCCGCCCCGTCGGCGATGGGACGGCAGGAACCCCTCGCGTCGTGACCGGGAGAATCGGGCCGGCGGGGCACAGCCCAGATGCGTTGCGGATGGAATTTCTCCGCTCGGGGAAGGTATTCCGTTCAATCTCCGTGTCCCCGTCTCTTGCTGGAGAGGGAGACTCAATTCCTGAGCACTCTGGGCCGGAACGGAACCTGCAAAGGTGGCCCATGTTCCGTTCGTCAGTTCCTGAAGACGTTATTTCCAGTATCCTTGCGTCAGCTAATGATCGATGGTCGGTCCGTTTGAGGATTCGAGAAAACGGAATGGACGTAAGGTCTTCTGCTGTCGACCTCCTCGATACTGTCGAACACGCTTTGACTCCCAGTGGCCCTGTCGCGCCAGAGCGTTGCTCTTGGGGAGAGTCTGGCTCGAAGGGTGTGGGGCTGGATCCGGGTGAGACAGAGACTGGGACGTCTTCCGGGGATCATGAGGTGTCGAATCCCTGAGCACCACAATGGGAGACTGGCCTGCGCGTGCACCAGCGCCCGACTGTGCCGGCAGTCGCGAACGCGACTCCGCAGCACCCTCGCATGGCGACGACCAGCCCATACTCCTGGCCCGTCTGGTCTCTGCCTGTAGCGTGCCTTTAGCCCGCGCCACCAACGGGTCTTCGTCCTGGCACCCGCCCCTGATTGGTTCTGTCCGCGCTTCGCTCTTGCCGCGTTCGAAGGGTGGGCCGTGTGCAGGCACTGCGCGCCCTGCCGTAGGCGGGCGGCACCTACCTGGGCCTGAGCTACGCCGGTTCCTCAACGTTGGTAGCCCACCCCCATGAACCCGTCGATGTCTGACGGTGGTGCTTCTGCAATGACTGTGTGTCAGCGCTTCTCGTGACTGTCAGGCAAGTAGTTCACTTCTCGGTCGCCTGCTTGCGCTGAGGGTCGTCGGTGAACAACCCAGGGATGCGCCGATGGTGACTCCACAGACCACAGGCTGTGTGAGTCATGTCACCATGACAGGCGCATGA
>NZ_JAQKPV010000019.1 GCF_028200735.1 Streptomyces sp. ACA25 | reverse complement strand
GTCAGCCCGGCTCACCTTGCTCACCCCTGGTCACCGACAGGACCATGGAGTGAAACGGGAATGACAGACGGGGGCGCGGACGCTTACCGTCCTCGGGGGACCGGACTCGGGAGGCAACGGTGGCATCGTCCACAACGGATCGCGCGGGGCTGCTGTACGCCTTCGCGGCCTTCGGCATGTGGGGGCTGCTCCCCCTCTACTGGCACCTGCTGGAGGCCACCGCCGCCTCCGAGGTGCTGGCGCACCGCATGGTCTGGTCACTGCCGACCGCCGTACTCATCCTGGCCCTGGTCCGCAAGTGGTCATGGATACGGCCGCTGCTGCGCCAGCCGAAGCGGCTCGGCCTGCTGACTCTCTCCGCCACCCTGATATCGGCCAACTGGTACATGTTCATCTGGGCGGTCTCCCAGGACCGGGTCATCGAGGCCTCGCTGGGCTACTTCATCAACCCGCTGATCACCATCGCCATCGGCGTGCTGCTGCTGCGTGAGCGGCTGCGCCCCCTCCAGTGGGCGGCCGTCGGGATCGGCGCACTGGCGGTCGTCGTGATGAGCGTGGCCTACGGCCAGGTGCCGTGGCTGTCGCTGGCCTTGAGCGTGACCTTCGCCGCCTATGGGCTGGTGAAGAAGCAGACCGCGCTCGACGGCCTGGAAGGCTTCAGCGCCGACTCCGCACTGCAGTTCCTGCCCGCCTTCGGTTTCCTCGTCCTGCTGGCCGCCCGCGGCGACTCCACCTTCACGACCGAGGGCACCGGTCACACCCTGCTGCTGGTCGGCACCGGGCTGGCCACCGCCCTGCCGCTGATCTTCTTCGGAGCCGCGACCGTACGGGTGCCGCTGTCCACCGTCGGCCTCCTGCAGTACATCGCCCCGTCGACGATGTTCCTGCTCGGCCTGCTGGCCTTCGGGGAGGAGATGCCGCCCGAGCGCTGGACCGGCTTCCTGCTGGTGTGGACCGCCCTGTGCCTGCTGACCTGGGACGCGCTGCGGAACCAGCACCGCGGCCGGGTGGCCCTCCGGCACGCCGCCGCCCGGGCCGCGGCGGCCGACCCGGCCGCCGCGGCAGCCGTGCAACCCAGCGACGGCACGCCGGAGCCCCTCACCACCCGCCGGTGACACCGCACGGGTGAGCCCCCGCTCACCAGGGACCGGGGTGAACGAGGGCTCGGGAAGGCGGCCGTGCCGCCAGGTCTCAGAAGTGGCCGAGGAAGCCCGGGAACAGCCCTTCGAGGGAGCCGCCCTCGTTCAGGTCGATGACCGTGGCGTCCTTCGGCGGCGTGAAGTCGAAGCTGCCGCCCGCCGGACGCTCGTAGTTGATCTGGGAGAACGACACATCGAGCAGCGGCTTGCCCGAACCCTTGACGGTGACCGCCAGCGGAACGCCGGTCTCGGCGTCCACCGCGACCCGCACCGACTCCACCGAGCCGTCTCCGTCCTTCGGCTCGACGAGCAACTGGTACGCGGCCTGTCCGGCCACCCGTGCGGTGCCCTCGACGGATATGTCGGCGTACTCCCCGGCATCGGCCAGCAGCTGGTCGGTCACCTCCTGCGGGGTCAGACCCGAGTCGAAGCCGAAGGCCCCCGCCCCGGTCCCCCCGGCGTGCTCCCGGTACTCCGGAGCGGTGGCCCGGTAGGCCGTGTTGCTCGCGCTGTCGTAGGCCCAGAGGTCACCCGTCTTGTGGATGATGCTGAACTCGTCGGAGCCGTCCACGATCGCCAGCCGCTGACGGTCCGGCCCGTCCACCGCGACCCGCAGCGTGCTGTCCCCGGCGACCACGCTCGCGAGCCGGCCCACGGGGCCGTCCAGCGCGCCGGCCATCCGGTCCATCCCCGGGAAGCCGAAGTCGACGCTGACCCGGACAGTGCCGGACAGCTGCTCGGTGTCCGACTCCGCGATCTTGACGAGCAGTTCCTCGGCGGTCACCTCGGGCAGCTCCGGGCTGCCGTCGCTGGCGAGAGCCGGGTACAGGCCCGCGCCGACCGCGGCCACCCCGGCGACCACAGCGGTCGGTACGAGAGCCCGTCGGAGGTTCCTGTGCAGTGCCATCTGACATCCCCATCTGTTCGGCGATCAGCGATCGTCCCCCGGTCGCCTCCTGACACCCTTGATTCTTCCGGTACCGGACATCGCGGGGCATCGGCCGCTGGGCCGGTTCTGGCTCCTCCCCGGGGATGACCAGGCACGGCATCCCGGGCGTGCGCCCCTTAGGGGTGTTCCCTGCCCCCGCTGTGCGCCCCTGCCGTCACGTGCCCGGGCGGTGCCGAAGCAGTGCCCGGACAGTGCCGAAGCAGCGCCCGGGCGGTGCTGTCAGGACGCCCGGTCGGCGACCGCGTCGCAGAGCGCCGCGAGAGCGGCCCTGGCGGGCACTGACGGCAGCGATGCCAGGGTGTCCCTGGCGGCCCCGGCGTACCGCAGGGCGTCGCCGCGGGCATGGGCCAGCGCGGGGTGGAGCCGCAGCCCGGCCAGCGCCTCGGCGTGCCGCCCGGGGTCGGTGAGGTCACCGTCCAGCAGCTCGACCAGCGCACGGTCCTCGACGGAACCGCCGGCCGCGGCGTGCTCCCGGAGCCGCAGCACCGGCAGGGTGGGGATGCCCTCCCGCAGGTCGGTGCCCGGGGTCTTGCCTGACTCCTCGCTGTCGCTCGCGATGTCGAGCACATCGTCGGCCAGCTGGAAGGCCACCCCGATCCGTTCGCCGAACTGGGTGAGGATGTCGACCGTCGCCTCGTCCGCGCCGGCCATCAGCGCACCGAAGCGCCCGGACACCGCGATCAGCGAACCCGTCTTGCCCGCGATCACGTCCAGATAGTGCGCGACGGGGTCGGCCCCGGGCGGCGGACCCGCGGTCTCCTGGATCTGGCCGGTCACCAGCCGCTCGAACGCCTCGGCCTGGATACGGACCGCTTCCGGCCCGAGCCCGGCCACGATGCTGGAGGCGCGGGCGAAGAGAAAATCGCCGGTGAGAACGGCCACCGAGTTGTCCCAGCGGGCGTTCGCACTGGGCACCCCGCGGCGCACCTCGGCCTCGTCCATGATGTCGTCGTGGTAGAGCGTGGCCAGATGGGTCAGCTCGACGACGACCGCGGCAGGCACCACGCGCGGCGAGTGCGGATCCGCGAACTGTGCCGCCAGCATCACCAGCAGCGGCCGGAAGCGTTTGCCCCCGGCACGCACCAGGTGCTGCGCGGTCTCCGTGATGAAGGGCACATCGCTCTTGGTGGCCTCGATCAGCCCCGCTTCGACAGCCGCCAGCCCAGCCTGGATATCGGCTTCCAGGGCCTGGTCCCGCACGCTCACCCCGAAGGGCCCCACGACGGTCACGAGCGCTACTCCTGTCTCCGGTGCCTTGTTCCTCGCAGGGTATCGGGTCCGGCGACGATCACGACCGGCGCATACCCTTCCCGCCGCCGCCGGCCGGGCCCCGAACAGCGTGCCGCACCCGTGCCGTGTCTGCCAAGGCCGCCCCGTCGCGGCGGCAGACACCGGCTGTCACCGCACTAGGGTGTGGCCATGTCTGACCTGAGCCTGCTCGACGTGGCCGAGGATGATCTCTTCGGTCCGGACAATCTTCCCTACGGTGTCTTCACCACCGCTGACGCGCCCGACCGGCGCCGCATCGGGGTCCGGTACGGCACGGCCGTCCTCGACGTCGGGGCCTCCGCAGCCGCGATGAACTCTCCGCACACGGAGCTGCTGTCGCAGCCCTCCCTGGACCTGCTGATGGCCGCCGGCCACCCCACCTGGCGAGCCGTCCGGGCCGATCTCCGGCTGTGGCTCACCTCCCCGGCACACCGCGAGATTCTCGGCTCCCGGGGATTGCTCCACCCCCTGGACGAGGTGACGCCGCACCTGCCGTACACCGTGGCCGACTACGTCGACTTCTACGCCAGCGAGCATCACGCCTCCAACGTGGGCCGGATGTTCCGCCCCGACAGTGAGCCGCTCACCCCGAACTGGAAGCATCTGCCGATCGGCTACCACGGGCGGGCCGGCACCGTGGTGGTCTCCGGCACTCCGGTCATCCGCCCGCAGGGACAGCGCAAGGCGCCGGACGCCGCGAGCCCCGGCTTCGGTCCGTCCCGGCGCCTCGACATCGAGGCCGAGGTCGGCTTCGTGGTGGGCACCCCCTCCGAGCTCGGCGAGGCGGTCCCGCAGTCCGCGTTCCGGGAGCACGTCTTCGGCGTCTGCCTGGTGAACGACTGGTCGGCCCGCGACATCCAGGCCTGGGAGTACGTCCCCCTCGGACCGTTCCTCGGAAAGTCCTTCGCCACCTCCGTCTCCCCCTGGATCACGCCCCTGGAGGCGCTGGAGGGCGCCCGGGTCGCTCCCCCGGAGCGGACCCACCCGCTGCTGCCGTATCTCGACGACAGCGCGGCGGAGCCGGCCGGCCTGGACCTGCGCATCGAGGTCCGGCTGAACGGTCACGTGATCGCCGAGCCGCCGTTCTCCACGATGTACTGGACGGCGGCCCAGCAGCTGGCCCACCTGACGGTGAACGGCGCGAGCCTGCGTACCGGTGACCTGTTCGCCTCGGGCACGGTCAGCGGACCGGAGCCCGGCCAGCGCGGCTGCCTGCTGGAACTGACCTGGTCGGGCCGCGACCCGATCATGGTCGGTGACGAGCAGCGGACCTTCCTGGAGGACGGGGACGAGGTGACCATCAGCGCGTGGGCCCCGGCGGCGAACGGCTCCCGGATCGGCCTGGGCGAGGTCTCCGGACGGGTGTCTCCGGCGACCGGGTGACCTCCCGCTGCCGGCCACCGGGGGCCGGGGCGAACGGCTCCCTCCGGGCACCCCGGCCCCCGGCCGCCCGCACACGGTAGGTTGCGGTCGTTCGAATTTCTCGGAGGGGGAGACCTCACATGGCCAAAGCAGTACGTCTGGCAGCACCCGTGGTCGCGGTGGCAGCCGCTCTGATGCTCACCGGCTGCGGCAGTGACAACGGTGACGCGGACAACGGCGAGGGGACGGCAGCGGACCGGATCGCGGAGGAGACCTCCGAGGACGGGGCAGAGGACGGATCGGACGGTCAGGCGGACGAGGCCGGCAGCACCGAGGGCATGTGGGTGACCGGAGAGGGTGACACGGCCAATGTGCTGATCCTTGCGGAGGGCGCGGCCACGTTCATTCCCGGCAGCACCGAGGATCTCTGCGTCGGCACGGCCACCGAGGCGGGCGACACGCTCGCACTCGCCCTGGACTGCGGAGCGGGCGGCAACTGGACCGCGGCCACCGCAGGGCTGTCCGGGAAGACGCTGAACGTGACCTGGCACACCGGCGAGGACGAGAGCTACGGCCTGGCCCTGAGCTCGGCGGAGCTCGGCAGCATCGCCGACTTCGGGGACCTCGCGGACTTCGGGGACTTCGGGGACCTCGCGGACTTCGGGGACCTCGGAGAGCTGGGCGACCTCGGCGATCTCGGTGGCGTGGACCTGGACGGTCCCGGCAACTGACCACCGGCCGCGCGACGTCTCTCCGGCCCGCGCGCCGGGCCGGAGGACGGACATACGGCTGAGGCCCGGCCCCCGCTCCTTGGGGGGCCGGGCCTCGGCCATGCGTGGAACGGAGCCGCCTTACCGCACGAAGACCCCGGCCTGGCCGGCCAGGTCGAGGAAGTACTGCGGAGCGACCCCGAGCACCACGGTGACCACGGCGGCCAGCCCGACGACGGAGCTCGTCAGCGGGCTGGGGATGACCACGGACGGGCCGCCCGGCTGCGGGTCACTGAAGAACATCAGCACGATCACACGGACGTAGAAGAAGGCCGCGATGGCCGACGCGATCACACCGACGATCACCAGGCCCATCGCCCCGGCTTCCGCGGCCGCCTTGAACACCGCGAACTTTCCGGCGAAGCCGGAGGTCAGCGGAATGCCCGCGAAGGCCAGCAGGAAGAGCGCGAAGACACCGGCCAGCAGCGGAGAACGCCGGCCCATCCCGGCCCACTTCGACAGGTGGGTGGCCTCCCCGCCGGAGTCCCTGACCAGCGTGATGACGGCGAAGGCGCCCAGTGTCACGAAGGAGTAGGCCGCCAGGTAGAACAGCACCGAGGAAATGCCCTCCGGGCTGATGGCCACCACACCCGCCAGGATGAAACCGGCGTGCGCGATCGAGGAGTAGGCGAGCAGCCGCTTCACATCGGTCTGCGTGATGGCCACGATCGCACCGGCGACCATGGAGGCGATGGACACGCCCCACAGCACCGGTTCCCAGTCCCAGCGGAGCCCCGGCAGAACCACGTAGAGCAGCCGCAGCAGGGCACCGAACGCGGCGACCTTGGTGGCTGCCGCCATGAAGCCGGTGACCGGGGTGGGAGCGCCCTGGTAGACGTCGGGCGTCCACATGTGGAACGGCACGGCGCCGACCTTGAACAGCAGGCCCATCAGCACCATCGCGCCGCCGATGAGCAGGTAGGCGTCGTTGCCCATGGTGGTCGCCAGGCCCGGGTCCATGGCCGGCGGAGTACCGGCGACCACGTCGGCGATGCCCGCGTAGGACACGGTGCCGGCGTAGCCGTAGAGCAGGGCGATGCCGAACAGCAGGAAGGCCGAGGCGAAGGCGCCGAGCAGGAAGTACTTGACCGCCGACTCCTGGGAGAGCAGCCGCCGCCGGCGGGCGAGGGCGCACAGCAGGTACAGCGGGAGGGAGAAGACCTCCAGGGCGATGAAGAGGACCAGCAGGTCGTTGGCCGCCGGGAAGATCAGCATGCCGCCGGTGGCGAACAGCAGCAGCGGGAAGATCTCGGTGGTGGTGTGCCCCGCCTTGACCGCGACCCGCTCCGCCTCACCGCCCGGAAGGGCAGCCGCCTGGGCGGCGAACGAGTCCACCCGGGAGCCGTGTTCGGCCGGGTCGAGCCGGCGTTCGGCGAACAGGAAGACCGAGAGCAGACCGACCAGCAGAAGGATGCCCTGGAGGAACAGGGCCGGGCCGTCCACGGCCAGCGCGCCCATCCCGGCGATCTGGGCCTCGGTGCCGGCGTGGCCGCTCGCGGCCAGCCCGACGACGGCTGCGAAGGCCGCGGCCAGCGCCAGCACGGCCAGCAGGGCCTGGCTGCCGTACCGGTAACGGCGCGGGGCGAACGCCTCGATGAGCACGCCGACCACGGCGGCGCTGAGCACGATCAGGCTCGGGGAGAGCGCGACCCACTCGATCTGCGGGGCCTGCAGTGCCTCTTGCGACACGGCCCACGTGGCGTGGAAACCTTCCGCGGTGCTCACTGTGAGGCCTCCAGGGTGTCAATCGGCACGGTCGGTTCGGGGTCGGTCTCGCCGACATCGGAAAGCGTGTGCTCCACGGCCGGGTTGACGATGTCGGTGACCGGGGCCGGGAAGACGCCCAGGAAGAGCAGCAGCGCGATCAGCGGTGCCACCACGGCGAGTTCCCGGGGGCGCAGGTCGGGCAGCTTCTCGAGGCCGGGCCGCACCGGGCCCGTCATCGTCCGCTGATAGAGGATCAGCACGTAGAGCGCGGCCAGCACGATGCCGGCGCAGGCGATGATCGCGACTGCCGGGTACCGGACGAAGGTGCCGACGAGCACCAGGAATTCACTGATGAACGGCCCGGTGCCGGGGAGCGAGAGGGTTGCCAGACCGCCGATGAGGAAGGTGCCCGCCAGCACCGGGGCGGTCTTCTGCACCCCGCCGTAGTCACCGATGAGCCGCGAACCGTGCCGGGAGATCAGGAATCCGGCGACCAGCATCAGGACGGCGGTGGCGACACCGTGGTTGATCATGTACAGCGTGGCGCCGCTCTGGCCCTGGCTGGTCATCGCGAAGATGCCGAGCACGATGAAGCCGAAGTGGCTGATCGAGGCGTAGGCGATCAGCCGCTTCATGTCCCGCTGGCCCAGGGCGAGCAGCGCGCCGTAGACGATGCTGACGAGCGCGAGTCCGAGCACCACCGGGGTGGCCCAGGCGCTGGCCTCCGGGAACAGGCCGAGGCAGAAGCGGAGCATCGCGAAGGTGCCGACCTTGTCGACGATCGCGGTGATCAGCACGGCAACCGGGGCGGTGGACTCCCCCATCGCGTTGGGCAGCCAGGTGTGCAGCGGCCACAGCGGAGCCTTCACGGCGAAGGCGATGAAGAAGCCGAGGAACATCAGCCGCTCGGTGTTCTGGGCGAACGTCAGCTCCCCCGTGGCCCGGGCCTCGGTGATGGCCTGCAGCGAGAAGGTGCCGGCGCCGAGCTGGTCGGCGGTGGCCACGTACAGCGCCACCACCGCGGCCAGCATGATGAGCCCGCCGGCCAGGTTGTACAGCAGGAACTTCACCGCGGCGTAGGTCCGCTGCTTGGCCTGCTCGTCCGTGCTCAGCCCGCCGGCCCGGTCCCCGAAGCCGCCGATGAGGAAGTACATCGGGATGAGCATGGCTTCGAAGAAGATGTAGAACAGGAAGATGTCCGTCGCGACGAAGGACATGATGACCATTGCCTCGACCATGAGGATCAGGGCGAAGAAGGTCTGGGTGGGCCGCCGGGTACGGGTGGCCTGGGCGGTGGCGGTGCCACCGGTGCCCGCCGAACGCTCATCGGGCTCGGCGTCGTTCCAGCCGGCGCCGATGAGGAACGGGATGAGTACCGCGGTGAGTGCGAGCATCGCGACGGCGATGCCGTCCACCCCGAGCTCGTAGCGGACCCCGAAGTCCGGGATCCACGCGTGCGACTCGGTCAGCTGGTAGCGGTCCGCACCGGAGCCGGTGTCGAACCGCAGCACCACCACGGCGACCAGCAGCAGGGTGGCCAACGACGTCGCCAGGGCGAGCCACTTGGCGGTGGTGCGCCGGGCGGCGGGCATCGCGGCGGTGGCGAGTGCACCGATCGCCGGCAGCAGGGCCGTGGCCGTCAGCAGGGGAAATGACATAACTCAGACCGCCCTCATCAGCAGGGTCACGGCGACCAGGACCGCCGCACCGCCGAACATCGAGACCGCGTAGCTGCGGGCGAAACCGTTCTGGACCCGCCGCAGCCGTCCGGACAGCCCACCGAACGCGGCTGCCGTGCCGTTGACCACCCCGTCGACGAGCTTGTGGTCGACGTAGACCAGTCCGCGCGTGAGGTAGTTGCCGGGCGTGACGAACGCGGCGTGGTTGAAGTCATCCTGGAGGAGGTCGCGCCGGGCCGCGCGGGTGACCCAGCGGCCGGTCGGGGCGACCTCCGGCACCGGGCGGCGGCCGTACTGCCACCAGGCGGCGCCCACGCCGATGAGCATCACCGCGGTGGCGGCGACCGAGACCATCAGGTGGCTGAGCGGCGAGTCCCCGGTGGCGTGCTGGGTGACCGGTGAGAGCCAGTTCACGAACGCGTCGTTCCAGGAGAACAGGCCGCCGGCGAAGACCGAGCCGAAGGCCAGGACGATCATGGGGATGGTCATGCTCCGGGGCGACTCGTGCGGGTGCGGCTCGTTGCCCCGCTCGTCGGGCTGCCAGCGCTTCTCCCCGAAGAAGGTGAGGAGCATGATCCGCGTCATGTAGTAAGCGGTCAGCGCGGCGCCGAGGAGCGTGACCCCGCCCAGCAGCCAGCCCTGGGTCCCGCCCTGCCCGAAGGCCGCGTAGATGATCTCGTCCTTGGAGAAGAAGCCGGAGAGATAGGGGAAGCCGATGATGGCGAGGTAGCCGAAGCCGAAGGTCACGAAGGTGACCGGCATGTACTTCCGCAGCCCGCCGTAACGCCGCATGTCGACCTCGTCGTTCATGCCGTGCATCACCGACCCGGCGCCGAGGAACAGCCCGGCCTTGAAGAAGCCGTGGGTGACCAGGTGCAGGATGGCGAAGACGTAGCCGACCGGGCCGAGGCCGGCGGCCAGCATCATGTAGCCGATCTGCGACATCGTGGAGCCCGCCAGGGCCTTCTTGATGTCGTCCTTGGCGCAACCGACGATCGCGCCGAAGAGCAGCGTGACCGCACCGACCACGACGACCGCGGTCTGCGCGTCCGGGGCGGCATTGAAGATCGCGCCGGACCGGACGATCAGGTAGACGCCGGCGGTCACCATGGTGGCGGCGTGGATCAGGGCGGAGACCGGGGTCGGGCCCTCCATCGCGTCCCCGAGCCAGGACTGCAGCGGCACCTGAGCCGACTTGCCGCAGGCGGCGAGCAGCAGGGTCAGGCCGATCGCGGTGAGGATGCCCTGCTCCGCGCCGTCGGCGTTGCCGAGCACCTCGGTGAACGCGAAGGTGCCGAAGGTGCTGAACAT
This sequence comes from Streptomyces sp. ACA25, assembly GCF_028200735.1. Taxonomy (GTDB): domain Bacteria; phylum Actinomycetota; class Actinomycetes; order Streptomycetales; family Streptomycetaceae; genus Streptomyces. Next base: position 46,372 of record NZ_JAQKPV010000019.1, on the reverse strand, counting down.
CAGGAAGATCGCGACGGCGAGACCGACGTCACCGACCCGGTTGACGACGAACGCCTTCTTCGCCGCGGTGGCCGCGCTCGGCTTGTGCTGCCAGAAGCCGATCAGCAGGAACGAGGCGAGACCGACGCCCTCCCAGCCCACGTACAGCAGCAGGTAGTTGTCGGCGAGCACCAGCAGCAGCATCGCCGCGAGGAACAGGTTGAGGTAGCCGAAGAAGCGGCGTCGCCGCACGTCGTGCTCCATGTACCCGACCGAGTACAGGTGGATCAGCGTGCCGACGCTCGTGATCAGCAGCACGAAGGTCATCGAGAGCTGGTCGAGCTGGAAAGCGACGTTCGCCTGGAAATCGGCGACCGGCACCCAGGTGAACAGGTGCTGGTGCATCCCGCGGTCGTCGCCGTCCCGGCCGAGCATCTCGACGAACAGCACCGCTGCGAGAACAAAGGACAGGGCGGCCAGACCGGTCGCGAGCCAGTGGCCCACGCGGTCCAGGCGGCGCCCGCCCACAAGAAGCACCGCCGCGCCGAGCAGCGGTGCCCCGACGAGCAGTCCGATCAATGACTCCACTGGTTTCTAACCCCTTACAGCTTCATCAGACTGGCGTCGTCTACCGAGGCCGAGTGGCGGGAGCGGTACAGCATGACGATGATCGCCAGGCCGATGACGACCTCCGCGGCGGCGACGACCATCACGAAGAACGCGATGATCTGGCCGTCGAGGTTGCCGTGCATCCGGGAGAAGGTGACCAGCGCCAGGTTCGAGGCGTTCAGCATCAGCTCGATGCTCATGAACACCACGATGGCGTTCCGCCTGATCAGTACGCCGCAGGCACCGATGGTGAACAGCAGCGCGGCCAGATGGAGGTAGTTCTCGGGACTCACTTGCGGGCCTCCTCGGCTCCGGCGTCGGGCCCGTCCTCGTCGCCGCGGCCCTGGTGCTCTGCGGTGCGCTTCTCCAGCGCCGCCAGGTCGGCCAGGGCCTCCCGGTGGACCTCGCGGACCTGGCCGCGGCCGCGCAGCGTCGCCATGACGGTGAGTTCGGACGGGGTGCCGTCGGGCAGCAGACCCGGGATGTCCACGGCGTTGTGCCGGGCGTAGACACCCGGGGCGGGCAGCGGCGGCAGCTGGGTGCCGGACCTGACACGGTCCTCGGCCTGCTCGCGCTGTGTCCGGGTGCGCTCGATCCGCTCGCGGTGCGTCAGCATGGTGGCGCCGACCGCGGCGATGGTCAGCAGCACGCCGGTCACCTCGAAGGCCACCACGTAGCGGGTGAAGAGGAGGCTGGCGATGCCCTGGACGTTGCCGCCCGCGTTGGCCTCACCGAGCCCGGTGAAGGACTGCACGGAGGCCTGCCCGATGCCGGCGATCAGCAGGATGCCGAGGCCCAGGCCGCAGGCGGCGGCCAGCAGGCGCTGGCCTTTCAGGGTCTCCTTGAGCGAGTCCGCCGCGCTGACGCCCACAAGCATGAGGACGAACAGGAAGAGCATCATCACCGCGCCGGTGTACACCACGATCTGGACGACGCCCAGGAAGTAGGCGCCGTTGGCGAGGTAGAACAGGGCCAGGATGATCATGGTGCCGGCCAGGCACAGTGCGGAGTGCACGGCCCGCTTCATCAGCACCGTGCCGAGCGCCCCGGCCACGGCCAGCGGCGCCATGATCCAGAACTGGGCCGCCTCCCCGCCGGACGTCGACGTCTCGGCGGCGAGCGTCAGCAGGGCGCTCATCGGGCGGCCTCCTCGTCGGCGCGCAGCGTGCGGTCCGCGGGGTCCTCGCCCTTGCTGACCGCGGTCTGCCGCTCGGTGCCCGGTGCGGCCTCGGTGACCAGACCGCTGTAGTAGTCCTTCTCGGTCATGCCGGGGTGAATGGCGTGCGGGCTGTCGACCATGCCCTCCTGCAGTCCGGCGAGCAGCTCGTCCTTGGTGTAGATGAGCGACTCACGGCTGCTGTCGGCCAGCTCGTAGTCATTGGTCATGGTGAGCGCGCGGGTCGGGCAGGCCTCCACGCACAGCCCGCACAGGATGCAGCGCAGGTAGTTGATCTGGTAGACGCGGCCGTAGCGCTCGCCCGGGGAGTAGCGCTCCTCCTCGGTGTTGTCCGCGCCCTCCACGTAGATGGCGTCGGCCGGACAGGCCCAGGCGCACAGCTCGCAGCCGATGCACTTCTCCAGCCCGTCCGGGTGCCGGTTGAGCTGGTGACGGCCGTGGAAGCGTGGAGCGGTCGGCTTCTTCTGCTCCGGGTACTGCTCCGTCAGCCGCTTCTTGAACATGGCCTTGAAGGTCACGCCGAAACCGGCGAGCGGATTCTCGAACTTAGACACCGCGCATCAGCCCTTCGGGGGTCAGGGGGGTCGTCCCCCGGGAGACAACAGCCTCACGTTCAGGCATCGTCGGCCTCCTTTCGCTCTGCGTCAGCCGGTGCGCCGGGCGTCGCGTCGGTCGGTTCCCCGTCCGGAACCGTCACCTTCCGCGGTTCGCCCCGGGAGGGGCGGCGCGGCACCGGCGGCAGGGTCTGGCCGGGCAGCGGCGGCACGGGATAGCCGCCGGCCATCGGATCGAACTCGGGCTCCTCCCCGCCTTCCGCCTCGGCCTCCGCTTCCCGGCGCCGGTCGGCCCGGTCGCGGAAGATGTCGATGACGAAGGTGATGAGGAGCAGGGCGAGGATGCCGCCGACCACCCAGAACACGATGTCGGCGAAGCCGTAGCCCTCGTTCTGCATCGCGCGGACGGTGGCCACCAGCATCAGCCAGACCAGCGCGACCGGGATGAGCACCTTCCAGCCGAGCTTCATGAACTGGTCGTAGCGGACCCGTGGCAGCGTGGCGCGCAGCCACACGAAGAAGAACATCACCGCGAGCAGCTTCACGGTGAACCACAGCATGGGCCACCAGCCGGTGTTGGCGCCCTCCCACCAGGTGCTCAGGGGTGCCGGGGCCCGCCAGCCGCCGAGGAACAGGGTGACCATCAGGGCGGAGACGGTGACCATGTGGACGTACTCGGAGAGCATGAACAGCGCGAACTTGATCGACGAGTACTCGGTGTTGAAGCCGCCGACCAGGTCGCCCTCGGACTCGGGCATGTCGAACGGCGCGCGGTGCGCCTCGCCGACCATCGCGACCATGTAGATGAGGAAGGACACCGGCAGCAGGACGATGAACCAGCGGTCCTCCTGGGCGCCGACGATGGCCGAGGTGGACATCGACCCGGAGTAGAGGAAGACCGCCGCGAAGCTGAGGCCCATGGCGACCTCGTAGGAAATGATCTGCGCGGTGGCCCTTACCCCGCCGAGCAGCGGGTAGGTGGAGCCGGAGGACCAGCCCGCCAGCACCGTGCCGTAGGCGGCGATGGCCGCGGTGGCCAGGATGTACAGCGCGGCGACCGGCAGGTCGGTGAGCTGGAGCACCGTCTCGGTGCCGAAGATCGAGACCGGGTCGTCGGCGGGACCGAAGGGGATCACGGCGAACGCCATGAAGGCCGGGACCGCGGCCAGGATCGGCGCCAGGATGTAGACCGGCCGGTCGGCGGCCTTCACCACGACGTCTTCCTTGAGCATCAGCTTCACGCCGTCGGCGAGGGACTGGAGCATGCCCCAGGGACCGTGCCGGTTCGGGCCGATGCGCAGCTGCATCCAGGCGATGACCTTGCGCTCCATGACGATGGAGATCAGGACGGTGCCCATCAGGAACGCGAAGACGAAGACAGCCTTGAGCAGGATCAGCCACAGCGGGTCGACCCCGAACATCGACAGGTCCGCCTCCTGCGCGAGCTCCTGCACGGACTCGTTGCCGAGTGGGGCGGTGAGCGGCTGCATCAGACGTTCACCTCCTCGGAAGCAGGGGCGGGGGCCAGCCGGACCAGCCGGCCGGGAACGGTTCCCAGGTCGTGGTGGGCACCGCCGCCGGTGGAGTTCAGCGGCAGCCAGACCACGCGGTCGGGCATCGGCGTGATCTGGAGCGGGAGCCGGACGGATCCGGCGGGACCGGTGACCTCGACCGGGTCGCCGTCCTTGACGCCGGTTTCGGCCGCGGTGGCTGCCGACAGCCGGATGACCGAGGCGTGCCGGGTGGCGGCGAGCGCGTCGTCGCCGTCCTGCAGGCGGCCCTGGTCGAGCAGCATCCGGTGCCCCGCGAGCACGGCCTCACCGGCGGCGGGCCGGAGCGGGTCCGCGGGTGTGGCGGTGGGGCCGAGCGGCAGGTCCCCGGTCCAGGGACCGAGCCGGTCGATCTCCCGGCGGATGGTGCGCAGGTCGGGCAGGCCGAGGTGGACGTCCATGTGGTCGGCCAGCAGGTGCAGGGCCCGGGCGTCGGTCTGCACCTGGCGGCGGGTCATCTGGTCCGGCTTGATCGCCGCCTCGAACGGCCTCGAACGGCCTTCCCAGTTGAGGAAGGTGCCGGACTTCTCGGCGACGGCCGCCACCGGGAGCACCACGTGGGCCCGCTCGGTGACCTCGGAGGGCCGCAGTTCCAGGCTGAGCAGGAAGCCGTTCTCCCGCACCCGGTCCAGTGCCTCCAGCGCGCGGTGCGGGTCGGGCAGGTCGGTGACCTCCACCCCGCCGACGACCAGGGCGTTCACCGCGCCGGTGGCGGCGGCCTCGATGATCCCGGCGGTGTCCCGTCCGGGACGGTCCGGGAGGCTGCCGACGCCCCAGGCGGCGGCGGTCTCCTGGCGGGCGAGGACATCGTGGTCGGGACGTCCGCCGGGCAGCAGCCCGGGGAGCGCGCCGACCTCGATGGCGCCCCGTTCGCCGGCTCGGCGGGGAATCCACACCAGTTGTGCGCCGGTGGCGGCTGCGGCGGCCACGGCCGCGGTGTAGCCGCCGGTGACGGACGCGAGCCGTTCCCCGACGATGATCACAGCGCCGGGTTCGCGCAGGGCCTCGCCGGCCCGGCGGCCGTCCTCGTCCAGCCGGCTGTCGCCGCCGCCGGCGGCGAGCGCTTCGAGCCATCCGGGCTCGGTGCCGGGTGCGGCGGGCAGCAGGGTTCCGTCGGTCTTGGCCAGGCCGCGCGACATGTGGGTGGCGAGGGAGAAGACCCGCTGCCCGTGCTTGCGGCGGGCCTTGCGGAGCCGGAGGAAGACGCCGGGGGCCTCCTCCTCGGATTCGAAGCCGACGAGCAGGACGGCCGGCGCCTGCTCCAGCGCCCGGTAGGTGAGCCCGCCGCCGTCCAGGTCCTTGCCGCGGCCCGCGACCTGCGCGGCCAGGAAGGCCGTCTCCTCGGCGCTGTGCAGCCGCGCCCGGAAGTCGATGTCGTTGGTGTGCAGCGCCACCCGGGCGAACTTGGCGTAGGCGTAGGTGTCCTCGACGGTGAGCCGGCCGCCGGTCAGCACGGCGGCGTCGCCGGTACCGGACTCCCGTGCGGCGGCGAGTCCTTCGGCCGCCGCCAGCAGCGCCTCCGGCCAGCTCGCGGGCTCCAGCTCACCGGTGCCGGCGTTGCGGACCAGCGGGGTGGTGAGCCGGTCCGGCCGCTGGGCGTAGCGGAAGGCGAAGCGGCCCTTGTCGCACATCCACTCCTCGTTGACCTCCGGGTCCTCCGCCGCCAGCCGCCGCATGGTCTTGCCGCGCCGGTGGTCGGTGCGGGTGGCGCAGCCGCCCGCACAGTGCTCGCAGACGCTGGGTGAGGACACCAGGTCGAACGGGCGGGACCGGAACCGGTAGGCGGAGGAGGTGAGCGCGCCGACCGGGCAGATCTGGATGGTGTTGCCGGAGAAGTACGACTCGAAGGGGTCGCCCTCGCCGGTGCCGACCTGCTGGAGCGCCCCGCGTTCCAGCAGCTCGATCATCGGGTCGCCGGCGATTTCGTTGGAGAACCGGGTGCAGCGGGCGCACAGCACGCACCGCTCGCGGTCCAGCAGCACCTGCTGGGAGATCGCGACCGGCTTCTCGAAGGTGCGCTTCGGCCCGTCGAACCGGGACTCGGGCGAGCCGGTGGACATGGCCTGGTTCTGCAGGGGGCATTCGCCGCCCTTGTCGCAGACCGGGCAGTCCAGCGGGTGGTTGATGAGGAGGAACTCCATCATCCCGCGCTGTGACTTCTCGGCGACGGGCGAGGTCAGGTGCGTCTTGACGACCATGCCGTCGGTGCAGGTGATGGTGCAGGAGGCCATCGGCTTCCGCTGGCCCTCGACCTCGACGATGCACTGCCGGCAGGCGCCGACGGGGTCGAGCAGCGGGTGGTCGCAGAACCGGGGGATCTCGATCCCGAGCTGCTCGGCGGCGCGGATGACCAGCGTGCCCTTGGGGACGCTGATCTCGATGCCGTCGATGGTCAGGGTGACGAGGTCCGCGGGCGGCGGCGCCTGTCCCCCCGTCCCGGCGTCCGTGGTGACAGTCATGCGTTCACCTCCTGGTGAGCGGTGGAGTCGTCGTCCGCCCAGACGGTGGACTTGGCGGGATCGAAGGGGCAGCCACGACCGGTGACGTGCTGTTCGTACTCCTCACGGAAGTACTTGAGCGAGGAGAAGATCGGGGCGGCCGCACCGTCGCCGAGTGCGCAGAAGGCCTTGCCGTTGATGTTGTCGGCGATGTCCTCGATCTTGTCGATGTCGCTCATCGTCGCTTTGCCGGCCTCGAAGTCCCGCATCAGCTGGACCAGCCAGTACGTGCCCTCGCGGCAGGGGGTGCACTTGCCGCAGGACTCGTGGGCGTAGAACTCGGTCCACCGGGTGACGGCCCGCACCACGCAGGTCGTCTCGTCGAAGCACTGGAGGGCCTTGGTGCCCAGCATGGAGCCGGCCGCGCCGACCCCCTCGTAGTCCAGCGGGACGTCGAGGTGCTCGTCGGTCAGCAGCGGAGTGGAGGAGCCTCCGGGGGTCCAGAACTTCAGCCGGTGGCCGGGACGCATCCCGCCGCTGAGGTCGAGCAGCTCGCGCAGCGTGACCCCGAGCGGGGCCTCGTACTGCCCGGGCCGTGCGACGTGACCGGAGAGCGAGTAGAGCGTGAAGCCGGGCGATTTCTCGGTCCCGATGGAGCGGAACCACTCCTTCCCCCTGGCCATCAGGGCGGGTACGGAGGCGATCGACTCGACGTTGTTCACCACGGTGGGGCTGGCGTAGAGGCCGGCCACCGCGGGGAACGGGGGCCGCAGCCGGGGCTGGCCGCGCCGCCCTTCGAGGGAGTCGAGCAGCGCCGTCTCCTCACCGCAGATGTAGGCGCCGGCGCCGGCGTGCACGGTGATCGTGAGGTCCTTGCCCGGGCCGAGGGCGTCCTTGCCGACGTAGCCGGCTTCCGTCGCCTCGCGGACCGCCTCGTGCAACCGGCGCAGGACGGGGACGACCTCGCCGCGCAGGTAGATGAAGGCGTGCTCGGAGCGGATCGCGTGGCAGGCGATCACCATGCCCTCGATGAGCGAGTGCGGGTTGGCGAAGAGGAGCGGGATGTCCTTGCAGGTGCCGGGCTCGGACTCGTCGGCGTTGACCACGAGGTAGTGCGGCTTGTTGTCGCCCTGCGGGATGAACTGCCACTTCATGCCGGTCGGGAAGCCGGCGCCGCCGCGGCCGCGCAGCCCGGCGTCCTTGACGTAGGCGATGACGTCGTCGGGCGGCATCTGCAGGGCTTTGCGCAGGCCCTCGTAGCCGCCGTGCCGGTGGTAGGTGTCCAGCGTCCAGGAATCCGGCTGATCCCAGAAGGCGGACAGCACGGGCGAGAGCAGCTTCTTGGGCTCGGTCTCGTCGGGCTTCTCCGGGTTCTCGGTCATCACTCACCCTCCTCGGCGATCGGGCCCGCGGGGTGCTTCGGGTCGGAGGCCGAGCTCGGCAGCGGGGCGTCATGCGAGCTGGGGTGGGTCGCGGGCTCCTCGCCGGTGGGCCGGCGGGGCTTCTCGGGCGGGATGACCTGCCCGGCGAGGCTCTCGTCCTTGGCCAGCAGCAGTCCCGCGAGCGAGGCCGGGCCGGCTCCGCCGGTGGCTCCGACGGCGCCGGGGCGCTCGTCGGGGAAGCCGGCCAGGATCCGGGAGGTGGCCTTGAAGTCGCAGAGCGGCGCGCCGCGGGTGGGCGCGACCTCACGGCCGGCCCGCAGGTCGTCGACCAGCTGCTTCGCGGACTCGATCGTCTGGTTGTCGAAGAACTCCCAGTTGATCATGATCACCGGCGCGAAGTCGCAGGCCGCGTTGCACTCGATGTGCTCGAGGGTGACCTTGCCGTCCTCGGTGGTCTCGCTGTTGCCGACCTTGAGGTGCTCCTGCAGCGCCTCGAAGATCGCGTCGCCGCCCATCACCGCGCAGAGCGTGTTGGTGCACACGCCGACCTGGTAGTCGCCGCACTGCTTGCGCCGGTACATGCTGTAGAAGGTGGCCACCGCGGTCACCTCGGCGGTGGTGAGGCCGAGCACGTCGGCGCAGAACTGCATGCCGGTGCGGGTGACGTACCCGTCCTCGGACTGCACCAGGTGCAGCAGCGGCAGCAGGGCGGAACGGCTGTCCGGGTAACGGCCGATGAGCTCGGCGGCGTCCTTCTCGAGCCGGGCCCGGGTCTCGGCCGGGTACGCGGGTGCGGGGAGCTGCGGCATCCCCAGGCTGACGTCGGTCATCGGTCGACGCCTCCCATCACGGGGTCGATGGACGCCACCGCGACGATGACGTCGGCGACCTGGCCGCCCTCGCACATCGCCGCCATGGCCTGCAGGTTGGTGAAGGAGGGGTCCCGGAAGTGGACCCGGTAGGGGCGGGTGCCGCCGTCGCTGACCATGTGCACGCCCAGCTCGCCCTTGGGGGACTCGACGGCGGCGTACACCTGGCCGGCCGGAACCCGGAAGCCCTCGGTGACCAGCTTGAAGTGGTGGATCAGGGCCTCCATGGAGGTGCCCATGATCTTCTTGATGTGGTCCAGCGAGTTGCCCAGGCCGTCGGGGCCGAGGGCGAGCTGCGCGGGCCACGCGATCTTCTTGTCGCCGACCATGACCGGGCCCGGCTCCAGCCGGTCCAGGCACTGCTCGACGAGGTCCAGCGACTGCCGCATCTCCTCCAGGCGGAGCAGGAAGCGTCCGTAGGAGTCGCAGGTGTCGGTGGTGGGGACCTCGAAGTCGTAGGTCTCGTAGCCGCAGTACGGGTCGGACTTGCGCAGGTCGTGCGGGAGGCCCGCGGAGCGCAGGATCGGCCCGGTGGCGCCGAGCGCCAGGCAGCCGGCCAGGTCGAGGTAGCCGATGTCCTGCAGCCGGGCCTTGAAGACGGGGTTGCCGCTGCAGAGCTTGTCGTACTCGACGAGGTTCTTGCGCATCAGCTTGACGAAGTCGCGCACCTGGTCGACCGCGCCGGGCGGCAGGTCCTGGGCGAGGCCGCCGGGCCGGATGAACGCGTGGTTCATGCGCAGGCCGGTGATGACCTCGAAAAGGTCCAGGCAGTGCTCGCGGTCCCGGAAGCCGTAGATCATCACCGTGGTGGCGCCGAGCTCCATGCCTCCGGTGGCGATGGCCACGAAGTGCGAGGAGAGCCGGTTCAGCTCCATCAGGAGCACCCGGAGGATGCTGGCCCGGTCCGGGATGTCGTCGGTGATGCCGAGCAGCCGCTCCACACCCAGGCAGTACGCCGCCTCGTTGAAGAACGGCGTCAGGTAGTCCATCCGGGTGACGAAGGTGGTGCCCTGCGTCCAGTTGCGGAACTCGAGGTTCTTCTCGATCCCGGTGTGCAGGTAGCCGATGCCGCACCGGGCCTCGGTGACGGTCTCGCCGTCGATCTCGAGGATGAGCCGGAGCACTCCGTGGGTGGACGGGTGCTGCGGGCCCATGTTGACGATGATCTTCTCGTCGTCGGCCTCGGTCGCCGCCCGGGCGAGCTCGTCCCAGTCTCCCCCGGAGACGGTGTACACCGTGCCCTCGGTGGTCTCCCGGGCACCGGCGGTGGCGGTGGGGGGTGGCGTAGTGGACATCAGCTGTACGACCTCCGCTGGTCGGGTGCCGGGATCTGGGCGCCCTTGTACTCGACGGGGATGCCGCCGAGTGGGTAGTCCTTGCGCTGCGGGAAGCCCTGCCAGTCGTCGGGCATCATGATCCGCGTGAGGGCGGGATGACCGTCGAAGATCAGGCCGAAGAAGTCGTAGACCTCCCGCTCGTGCCAGTCGTTCGTCGGGTAGACGTCGACGACGGACGGGATGTGCGGGTCGCTGTCCGGGGCGCTGACCTCGATGCGGATGATCCGCCCGTGGGTCAGGGACCGCAGGTGGTAGACGGCGTGCAGCTCGCGCCCGGCGTCCTCCAGGTTGTGCACGCCGCTCACGCCGGTGCACAGCTCGAAGCGGAGCGCCGGGTCGTCGCGGAGGGTGCGGGCCACCTGCGGGAGGTGCTCCCGGGCCACGTGGAACGTCAGCTCCCCGCGGTCGACCACGGTCTTCTCCAGCACCAGCTCGGGGTCGAGCCCCTGCTCCTCGAGTGCTCCTTCGAGCTCGTCGGCGACCTCGTCGAAGTAACCGCCGTAGGGGCGTGCGGACGCGCCGGGCATCCGCACGGTCCGGCGCAGCCGGCCGTATCCGGAGGTGTCGCCGCTGTCCGCGGCGCCGAACATGCCGCGCTTGCGCGCGATCGGCTCGCCGCTCTCCTCCCGCGAAGCGGGAAGGTCCGCGTTCTCGTTCACGTCGTCCGCGTGTGCGTCGCTCACCGGAGCAGCCCCTTCATCTCGATCGTGGGCAGCGCCTTCATGGCCGCTTCCTCCGCCTCGCGGGCCGCGTTCTCACGGTTCACGCCGAGCTTCCCGTTCTTGACCTTCTCGTGCAGCTTGATGATCGCGTCCAGCAGCATCTCGGGACGCGGGGGGCAGCCGGGAAGGTAGATGTCCACGGGGACGACGTGGTCGACGCCCTGGACGATCGCGTAGTTGTTGAACATGCCGCCGGAGGAGGCGCAGACCCCCATGGAGATGACCCACTTGGGGTTCGGCATCTGGTCGTAGACCTGGCGCAGCACCGGGGCCATCTTCTGGCTGACCCGGCCGGCCACGATCATCAGGTCGGCCTGCCGCGGAGAGCCGCGGAAGACCTCCATGCCGAAGCGCGCGAGGTCGTAACGGCCGGCGCCGGTGGTCATCATTTCGATGGCACAGCAGGCGAGGCCGAAGGTGGCCGGGAACATCGACGACTTGCGCGCCAGCCCGGCGGCCTTCTCGACCGTCGTGAGCATGAATCCACTGGGGAGTTTCTCTTCGAGACCCATCGGGGAGCCCCTTCTCTCTTCGTAACTCGGGTCCTGGATCCGGGGAGAGTCAGCTCAGTCCCATTCCAGGCCCCCTCGGCGCCAGTCGTAGGCGTAGGCAACACCGATCAGGCCGACGAAGATCGCCATCTGCACGAGGCCGAACATCCCCAGGGCGTCGAAGTGCACAGCCCAGGGATAGAGGAAGACGATCTCGATGTCGAAGATGATGAACAGCATCGCCGTCAGGTAGTACTTGACCGGGAAGCGTCCACCACCGGCCGGTTGCGGAGTCGGTTCGATACCGCACTCGTATGCGGAGAGCTTTGCCCGGTTGTAGCGCTTGGGCCCGATGATCGACGCCATGATCACGGAGAAGACCGCGAAGCCGGCTCCGAGAGCGCCCAGCACGAGGATGGGAACATACGCGTTCACCGCACCCCGCTCCTTCCAGTCGACGGCGACTGCTGTGAGAAAATCACCGCTATGTGAGTCAGTTCACAAGCCTGCACCGCATCCTATGTGCTGCCCTGTGACGGGCGACACCGGGGGCCCCGGAAGATCTGTGTGACCTCTTTCACCCGAGACTACTTTGCATCGGGGAAGCCTCAGGCGGGTCGCCCGGCCCGGTGGGCACATCGCCGGGCAGCCCTGGCCGGGCACGTAGAGTCCCGGCCATGCAGGACATAGCCCTCACCACTGTCGTCATGTTGTGCCTGGCCGCTGCCCTGGCGGGCTGGGTCGACGCGGTCGTGGGCGGTGGTGGACTGCTCCAGCTCCCGGCCCTGCTGATCGGTTTCCCGCAGCTCCCCCCGACGTACGCGCTCGGCACCAACAAGGCGGTATCCGTCGCCGGCACGACGGTCGCGGCGCTCACCTACGCCCGCCGGGCACCACTGGACCGGGCCCTCACGGCCCGGCTCGGGGTGATCGCTGCCCTGGCTGCCGCCGGAGGCGCCTTCTTTGCGACCGCAGTCAACAAGGAAGTACTGCAACCACTCATCATGGTGCTCCTGCTCGGAGTGGCCGCCTTCGTGGTCGCGAAGCCCGCTTTCGGCACCCGGCCCACCACTCGGACCGTCACCCCCGGACGCGCCGCCGCGGCGCTGCTCCTCGCCGGAGTGGGCATCGCCTTCTACGACGGCATGCTCGGCCCCGGCACCGGAACCTTCCTGGTCATCACCTTCGTCGCGCTCCTGCACATGAACATGCTGACCGCCTCGGCCACCGCGAAGGTCGTGAATGTCGGCACAAACCTCGGCGCCCTGGCCGTGTTCAGCGCCAACGGCACCGTGCTGTGGCAACTCGCTCCGCTCATGGCGGTGTTCAACATGACCGGCGGCTGGCTGGGGGCCCGGACGGCGATGCGCCACGGTAGCGGCTTCGTCCGGGTCGTCCTCCTGGTCGTGGTGACGGTACTGGTCGGAAAGCTCGCCCACGACCAGTGGCTATGACCGTGTCACGGCGGCCCGGAACCGCGAAGGAACGCCGTCCGAGCGCGCGGCCGGTCGCGTGCCGACCCGGCCTCGGGCACACCTTCGGCCGGGTCGGCACGCGACTGTCACCGGACAGCGACGCTCTCCGCGCTATGCCCGCGGGGCGACCTTGGTGAGCCCGTTGATGACGCGGTCCATCGCGTCACCACTGGTGGGGTCGGTGAGGTTGGCGAGCAGCTTCAGGGTGAAGCGCATCAGCACCGGGTGCGACAGCCCGCGCTCGGTGGCCAGCTTCATCACCTTCGGGTTGCCGATCAGCTTCACGAACGCCCGGCCCAGCGTGTAGTAACCGCCGTAGGTGTCCTTCAGCACGGTGGGGTAACGCCGGAGCGCCAGTTCGCGCTGGGCCGGGGTCTGCCGGTGATGCGCCTGGGTGACGACCTCGGCGGCGATCTGCCCGGACTCCATGGCGTAGGCGATGCCCTCCCCGTTGAACGGGTTCACCAGCCCGCCGGAGTCACCCACCAGCATCAGGCCGCGGGTGTAGTGCGGCTGCCGGTTGAAGGCCATCGGCAGCGCGGCGCCGCGGATCGGCCCGGTCATGTTCTCCGGGGTGTACCCCCACTCCTCGGGCATCGAGGCGCACCACGCCTTCAGCACCTCGCGCCAGTCCAGCTCCTTGAACGACTTGGAACTGTTCAGAATGCCGAGCCCGACGTTGGACGTCCCGTCGCCCATGCCGAAGACCCAGCCGTACCCCGGCAGCAACCGGTCCTCCGCGCCCCGGCGGTCCCACAGTTCGAGCCAGGACTCCAGGTAGTCGTCCTCGTGCCGCGGCGAGGTGAAGTAGGTGCGCACCGCGACGCCCATCGGGCGCCGTTCGTTGCGGTGCAGTCCCATCGCCAGGGAAAGGCGCGAGGAGTTGCCGTCCGCGGCCAGCACGACCGGGGCGCGGAAGGTCGCCGGACGCTTGTCCGCACCGAGCTTCGCGGTCACTCCCACGATGTGGCCGGTGCGCTCGTGCAGTACCGGCGCGGAGACGTTGCACCGCTCGTACAGCCGGGCCCCGGCCTTCTCGGCCTGCCGGGCCAGCTGCTCGTCGAAGTCGTCCCGGCGACGGACCAGCCCGTAGTCCGGGTAGCTCGCGAGCTCGGGCCAGTCGAGCTGGAGCCGCTGACCGCCGCCGATGATGCGCAGACCCTTGTTGCGCAGCCAGCCGGCCTCCTCCGAGATGTCCAGCCCCATGGCGATCAGCTGCTTGGTGGCGCGTGGCGTGAGCCCGTCCCCGCAGACCTTCTCGCGCGGGAACGCGGTCTTCTCCAGCAGCAGCACGTCGAGCCCGGACCGGGCCAGGTGGTACGCGGCCGTGGAACCTCCCGGCCCGGCTCCCACCACGATCACGTCGGCGGTGTGCTCGGAAGGGGTGGTGTGCTCGGAAGCGGCGGCCTCGTAGCTGGGCTCGGTCACGGTCGGCTCTCCCATCGGTCCAGTGCTGTCTTGCTTGTGTGGGCCGGGTTCATGGCCGGCTGTCCGCCTTGGTCCCCCGGTGCAGGGCGACGATGCCGCCCGTGAGGTCGCGCCAGGCGACCCGGGTCCAGCCGGCCCGCTGCAGACGCGCGGCGAGGGCCGGCTGATCGGGCCAGGCACGGATGGACTCGGCGAGGTAGACGTAGGCCTCGGGGCTGCTGGACACCCGGGTGGCGACGGGCGGCAGCGCGCGCATCAGGTATTCGCTGTAGACGGTGCGCAGCGGCGCCGAGGTGGGGTGGCTGAACTCGCAGACGACCACGCGCCCGCCGGGCTTCGTCACCCGCAGCATCTCCCGCAGGGCAGCGTCGGTGTCCTGCACGTTGCGCAGGCCGAAGGAGATCGTCACGGCGTCGAAGGACCCGTCCCGGAACGGCAGCCGGGTGGCGTCACCGGCGGTGAACGGCAGCCACTCCTCGCGCCGCTTGCCCTGCCGCAGCATGCCCAGGCTGAAGTCGCAGGGCACGGTGAACGCCCCGGCCTCCACGAACGGCAGCGCGGAGGTACCGGTGCCGGCGGCCAGGTCGAGCACCCGATGGCCGGGGCGGGCGGCCACCGCCCGGGCCACTTCCTTGCGCCAGCGGCGATTCTGCCCGAGGGCCAGGAGGTCGTTGGTGAGGTCGTACTTCGCCGCCACCGCGTCGAACATCGCGGCGACTTCGCGGGGCTGCTTTTCGAGTGAGGCACGGGTCACCTGCCCATTGTCCCGTCCCGGTCGCGGAGCCTGGCGGCGGGGTGGGCCCCGGAGGCAGCGCGCCTCACCAAGACGACAAGCACATGATCCCAGTGTTGTAGCGTGAGCTCACGTGGGGACCCGCAGCAGCACCCGGAGCCGCCGAGCGGCCGGAGTCCGCACGGTGGTGTTACTGACCGCCCTCGCCGCCCTCCTCGGCGCGGGCGCGATCATCGTCCGGCACGGTGAGGCCGGCGACAGCAACGCTCCCGTCCTCCCCGAGGCCGGATCGCCGGATGAGAAGCAGGAGCTGGATCTCTCCGCGACCTCCCGTCCCGCCCCCACCGTCCACGTCCCCGCGTCCGGGCCCGGCACCTTCCGCACGGCCGAGGGCACCGGGGACCCGGTCGGCGCGGGCACGGTCCTCCGCTACCGGGTGCAGGTCGAGGACGGCCTGGAGCTCGACGCCGAGGACGCGGCGGCGGAGGTGCACGGAATCCTCGGCCACCCGCGCGGCTGGACGAACGACGGTGAGACCGGCTTCGAGCTGGTCTCCTCCGGAGAGGTCGATTTCTCCGTGAAGATCGCCACGCCCGGGACGGTGGACGACATCTGCGGCGAGTACGGCCTCGACACCCGGGGCGAGGTCAACTGCCGGGTCGGGGACAACGTGGTGGTCAACCTGCTGCGCTGGGTGGAGGGTTCACCGCGCTTCCCCGGCCCCATCGAGGACTACCGGGCGCTGATCATCAATCACGAGGTGGGTCACCGCCTGGGTCACGGCCACCTCGGCTGTCCCGGCGACGGCGAACCGGCCCCGGCGATGATGCAGCAGATCAAAGGCCTGGAAGGCTGCGAGGCGAACGCCTGGCCCTACGACGAGGCGGGCGACTACCTCGACGGCCCCTGGCGCGAGTGACCCCGCCGGCTACCTGAGACGGCGGCGGCCGGCCGGCCCTCCGACAGCCACCCGCTCCCCCGGGGCGCAGTGCACGACCCGCTCGGCGAAGCCGCGCCGCGCGGCCTCCTCATGGAAGTCGGAGAGCGGGGACCGCATCACGGCGTAGTCGTCGTAGTGCACCGGCAGGACCCGTCGCGGGCGCACCGTCTCGACGAGGTCGGCGCCCTGCAGTGCGTCCATGGTGACGAGCAGGCCGCCCGGCAGCCGGGTGCCGCCGAGATGCACGATCGCCAGATGCAGGTCCGGGAAGCGGCGGGCGATCTCCCGCACACCGGGGAACATCAGCGTGTCGCCGGTGACGTACAGCCGCAGCCGGACCGATCCGCCCGGGGCGCCGAACTCCAGCAGACTGCCCATGACCGGCGGCAGCAGCCGGCCCACGGGCCCGGGCCCGTGCCGGCCGGGCAGGGCGGTGATCCGCACCTGACTCCGCCCCGACTGCAGCACGTGCTCGTGCCAGGCAGGCAGCCCGGTCGCCCGGCTGAACCCGTGCAGGCCCTGGAGCCGTCGGGAGGCGTGCGGCGTCGTGACGACGGGCAACGACCGGTCCAGCTTCCGCCGGGCGACCCGGTCCCAGTGGTCCCCGTGCAGGTGGGACAGGATCACCGCGTCCGGAGGCGGCAGCTCCTCCAGCTCCGCGGCCGGGTCCGTCAGCCGCCGCGAGACCAGTCCCTTGCCCAGGTAGGCGCGCTGCCCCCGGTGCAGGAAGTTGGGGTCGGTCAGAAGGGTGAGCGAGCCGTAGCGGATGAGCAGCGTGGCGTTCCCCACGAAGAGGATGTCGGCGGTCCCGCCGTCCGGTGCACTCGGCATGGGCGTCTCTCCTCCCGGTGGCCGGGCGAGTAACCCACCGCCGCGCGCCGAAACCGGACGGCCCCCGGACCGGCCTCAGCCCGCGTCGATGAGGTTCAGCTCCGGGTGGGCGGTGCCGCCGTCGATCGCGGTGGACGACAGGTGGGAGACGACCTTGTCGTCGACCGGGTCGTTCGCCGGGTCGTCGTGGATCACCAGGTGCTCGTAGGTGGTGGCCCGCTGCGCGGGGACCCGGCCGGCCGCCCGGATGAGGTGCAGCAGCTCCATCCGGTTGGAGCGGTGCTTCGCCCCGGCCGAGGAGACCACGTTCTCCTCCAGCATCACCGAGCCCAGGTCGTCCGCCCCGTAGTGCAGCGACAGCTGGCCCACCTCCTTGCCGGTGGTCAGCCAGGAGCCCTGGATGTGCGCGACGTTGTCGAAGAACAGCCGCGCGACGGCGATGAGCCGCAGGTACTCGAAGAGTGTCGCCTGGGTCCGGCCGCGCAGCTTGTTGTTCTGCGGCTGGTAGGTGTACGGGATGAAGGCCCGGAAGCCACCGGTGCGGTCCTGCACGTCCCGGATCATGCGCAGGTGCTCGATCCGCTCGGCGTTCGTCTCACCGGTGCCCATCAGCATCGTGGACGTCGACTCCACCCCGAGCCGGTGCGCCGTCTCCATGATCTCCAGCCAGCGCTCGCCGGACTCCTTGAGCGGGGCGATCGCGGTCCGGGGACGCTCCGGCAGGAGCTCGGCGCCCGCGCCGGCGAACGAGTCCAGCCCGGCCGCGTGGATGCGGCGGATGGCCTCCTCGGGCGTGACGCCGGAGATCCGCGCCATGTGGTCCACCTCGGAGGCTCCCAGCGAGTGGATCACCAGCTGCGGATACGCCTCCTTGATCGCCGAGAAATGCTTCTCGTAGTACTCGACGCCGTAGTCCGGGTGGTGGCCGCCCTGGAACATGATCTGAGTGCCGCCGAGTGCGACCGTCTCCCCGCAGCGGCGCAGGATGTCGTCCAGGTCCCGGGTCCAGACGTCCTCGCTCTTCGGCGGGGCGTAGAAGGCGCAGAACTTGCATGCCGTCACGCACGAGTTGGTGTAGTTGATGTTGCGCTCGATGATGTACGTCGCGAGGTGCTCGGTGCCCGCGTAGCGGCGCCGGCGCACCGCGTCGGCGGCCTGGCCCAGCGCGTGCAGCGGCGCGGAACGGTACAGGTCGAGAGCTTCCTCAGGGCTGATCCGCCCACCCTCGGCAGCTCGGTCGAGCACGGTCTGGAGCTCGGCGCTTCGAGCCATGAGGCGCTTTCCCTTCGGCGGTGGCATGACGACCGCTCCAGCGTACGCCCTGCCTCCCGGCCTACTCCCGGCGGTCGAGGAGGCCCTGGTAGCTGCCGTCGGCATGGCTGGAGGTGTAGTGGAGGGAGTCCTCGCCGCGCGGCCTGAGCAGCACCTCGAAGGTGTCCTCCACACAGGTGCCCCGGGTGGACCTCTCCCAGTCCACCAACGCGTCGAACATCACCGCCCCGTCGCTCACGGAGGTCAGCGTCAGCACATCGACGCAGCTCGAGATGGGGACAGGGGGGGTATGGACGACGGTCCCCACCTCGTCGCCCATCCCGCCCGCCTCCAGCGTGACGACCAGCGATCCCATCGGGAGCCCCAGCAGGGGGTCGAGGTCTCCCTCCCAGACACCGAGGTACTCCTCGGGCAGCCGCTCCTTCTCCTCCTCGACGGTCGGCGTCGGAGTCGTCCCCCCTCCCCCGCCGCCGCCCGGCCAGGCGTCCGGCAGGCCCAGAAGGTAGCCGCTCAGCCCGAGCCCGGCCACCGCCACGGCCGCCGCCAGTGCCAGGGGCAGGCGCCGCCGGCGGCGGCCCGGCACCGTCCCGGACGTCTCCGCCACGTGCGGCGCCGGCTCGATCGGGGCCGGTGCGTGCGGGGCCGACTCGTACCGGGCCGGTGCGTGCGGCGCCGGCGGGAAGTGCACCGCGTACGCCGGATCGGGCGGCCCGAAGACCCCCTGCGGAGGTGTGGAGTACCCCGCGCCGGTCACCCCGGGCCCGCCGCCCGGTGCCGGGCCCGGGGCCTCGTCCTCCAGACCGAGCAGCTCCACGGCCCGGCGGCTGGCCCCCTCCACCACCGGCGGCGGCAGCCAGCCGTCCCGGACGAGAGCGGCGGCACCGGCGTTCCCCGCGCAGCGCGCGGCCACCTCGGCGGGCTCCGGGCGGTCACCCGCGTGCTTCGCCAGACAGGCGGCGATCACCGGCCGGAGCTCCCCGGGCACCCCGGCCAGCTGCGGCTCCTCGTGCACCACCCGGTACAGCAGCTGCACCGGGCTCTCGCCCGGGAACGGCGGCCGGCCGGAGGCCGCGAAGGCCAGCACCGCGCCGAGCGAGAAGACGTCCGCCGCCGGGCCGAGGTCGCCGCCCGTCACCTGCTCGGGGGCCATGTAGCCGGGCGACCCCACGGACACCCCGGTGCCGGTCAGCGCGGCGGTGGCCTCGGTGGCCCGCGCGATGCCGAAGTCGATCAGCCGCGGGCCGTCCAGGGTCAGCAGCACATTGGACGGTTTGACGTCCCGGTGCACCAGCCCCAGCGCGTGCACCGCGGTCAGCGCCTCGGCGAGGCCCGCTCCGAGCACCCGGACGGACCGCTCCGGCAGCGCGCCGTGCTCGTCGACCGTGCGTTGCAGGTCGGGCCCGGCGACGTAGCCGGTGGCCACCCACGGAACGTCGGCGTCGGGGTCGGCGTCCAGCACCGGAGCCGTCCAGTCACCGCCGACCCGCCGGGCGGCGGCCACCTCGCGTGCGAAGCGGGCGCGGAACCGCTGGTCGACGGCGAAGTGCGGATGAACGATCTTCACGGCGACCGTCCGGCCGCCGGCGCTCCGCCCCAGGTACACCCGCCCCATGCCGCCGCTGCCGATGCGCCGCAGCAGGCGGTAGGCCCCGACGGACCGGGGGTCGTCGGCCGTCAACGGCTCCATCCTGCGGCCCCTCCCGGACGTGCGGTGCCCGCGAGGCTATCAGCGGTGCCGGGGGGCCGGGGGGAGCAGCTCCACCCGGTCGCCGCCGGGGAATCCGGTGCGCCGGGCGAACTCGTCGACGCCCGCCAGCTGTCGCGGGCCGAGCCGGAAGTCCAGGGTTGTGAAGTAACGTTCCAGCAGCTCCGCGTCGAAGGCCTCCCAGCGGGCTGCCTGCTCGGCGACCTTGCCGACCTCCGCCAGCGACAGGTCGCGGGACGCCAGGAAGGCCCGGTGCGCCTCGTGGACGGTCTCCGGCTGCTCGGCGAGGTAGTCCCGCCGGGTCGCCCAGAGGGCGAAGACGAACGGCAGACCGGTCCACTCGTGCCACATCTGCCCCAGGTCGTGCACGGCGAGACCGAGCCGGGGCGCATCGTGCAGCGAGGCCCGCAGTGCCGCGTCCCCGATGAGCACCGCCGCGTCCGCCTCCTGCATCATCACGCCCAGGTCCGGCGGGCAGGTGTAGTAGTCCGGGGTGACGCCGTGACGCTCACTCAACAGCAGCCGGGCCAGGCGCACGGAGGTGCGCGAGGTCGACCCCAGCGCGACGCGTGCCCCGTCCAGCCGGTCCAGCGGCAGCTGCGAGACGAGCACGCAGGACATCACCGGGCCGTCGCAGCCGACGGCGATGTCGGGAAGGGCCACCAGCCGGTCCGCGTGGCGAAGGTATTCGACCAGCGTGACGGGGCCGATGTCGAGGTCCCCGGCCACCAGCCGCTCACTCAGCTTTTCCGGCGTGTCCTTGCTGAGCTCGAGGTCGAGCAGCGAGCCCGTCCGGGCAAGCCCCCAGTAGAGAGGGAGACAGTTCAGGAACTGGATGTGACCGACGCGGGGACGGGTTCTGCGGTAGGAGCTCACTCCTGGGAGGGTACGCCCGCGGACCGTCCGCGGCACCGCGAGGGAAGATCACCCGCACGGCCGGATCCCCTTCCGCCAACCCGAATCACCGTGCTAGGCTGAACGCAAGTTGCAGTTTGGTTTCCCTTGCAGTACGAGCCTGCGGATCATGTAACCGCAGGCTTTCGTAGTTTTCAGGCTTCTTTGCAGGTGCTGGAACGGGGCGACCCTTATAGGCCCAGGGAGGGCTTATGGCTACCGGAACCGTCAAGTGGTTCAACGCTGAAAAGGGCTTCGGCTTTATTGCCCAGGACGGCGGCGGTCCCGATGTCTTCGTCCACTACTCCGCGATCAACGCCTCCGGCTTCCGTTCTCTCGAGGAGAACCAGCAGGTGAACTTCGACGTCACTCAGGGCCCCAAGGGCCCGCAGGCGGAGAACGTCAGCCCGGCCTGATCGCCCGGTTCAAGCACCACCCAAGGAGCCCTCGCCATCGGCGGGGGCTCCTGCCTTTTGCCCGCACGCCCCGGCCGGACCACGGCTTCCGCGTCAGGTCCGGCCCCTTCCTCGCTCCGGGCGCTGCCGGCGGGTAGGCCGATCGGCTCCAATGGCTCTCCTGATGGCGAAGTTTTTCTGCGTCCTCCCTTGACCTGAAAGATACTTACGCCATGCTCTAGCGCCATGACCCGACGCCCACTGAACCGAATCCTCATCGCCCCCATGGCGGTTGGTCTGGCGCTCGTGCTCGCCTGGAGCTCCCCGGCCGGCGCCGGCCCGGCCAAGGAGACCTTCGCCGACGCGATCGACGAGATCCTCTCCGACCCCCGGCTGGACGGTGCCCAGTCGAGTGTGGTGATCGCCGACGCCGCGACCGGCGATCCGCTCCACGACCACCACGGTGCCGACCGGCTGATGCCCGCCTCGAACTCCAAGCTGCTGACCTCTGCCGCGGCCTTCGACGTGCTCGGCCCGGACTACACCTGGACCACCGAGGTGCACGCCGACGGCCCGGTCCGCGGCCGGGTGCTGCGCGGCGATCTCTATCTGCGCGGCACCGGCGATCCGACCCTGCTCGTCGAGGATTACGAGTCGCTGGCCGACCAGGTGGCCGCGACCGGAATCCGGAAGGTCACCGGCAGTCTGGTGGCCGACGACACCCGTTTCGACGACGAACGCTTCCACTGGGGATGGAACGTCAGCGACGAGCAGTACTACTACGGCGCTCCCGTCTCGGCACTGACGGTCGCCCCGGACACCGACTACGACGCGGGGACGGTCTACGTCACCATCACCCCCGGCGACCAGGTCGGCGACCCGCCCACGGTGTCGGTGTTCCCCGAGACCGATCACGTCACCGTCGAGAACACCGCGACCACCGCCGAGGCCGGCACACCGCTCAGCCTGCCGGTGAACCGCAGGCACGGCGAGGAGGTCATCACCGTGGCCGGCAGCATCGCCGCCGACGCCGCGCCGGTGAGTGTCTGGCGCAGCGTCTGGGACCCGACCGGGCACGCCGCCGCGGTCTTCACCGAGGCCCTGGCGGACCGGGGGATCACGGTCGGCGGCGGTACCCGGCTGGGGGAGGCCGTTCCCGAGGGCAGCCGGGAGCTCGCCGTGCACAAGTCCATGACGGTCGCCGAGCTGATGAACCCGTTCATGAAGCTGTCGAACAACGGGCACGCCGAAGTGCTGATCAAGACGATGGGCCACGAGACGGAGGGAAGCGGCAGCTGGTCGGCCGGCACCCGGGCGGCGACCGGGGCACTCGCCCGCTGGGGCCTGGACACCTCCACCTACGTGCTGGCCGACGGGTCGGGCCTGACCCGCCGCAACTGGGTGCCGGCCGAGGACTTCGCGACCCTGCTGCTCGCGGTGCAGGAGGAGAAGTGGTTCGGCACGTTCCGTGCGGCGCTGCCCGTCGCCTGCGATCCGGACCGCTCCGTCGGCGGCACGCTGCGCCTGCGGATGTGCGGCACTCCGGCCGAGGGGAACGTGCACGCGAAGACCGGCTCCCTGACCGGGGCCACCGCCCTGTCCGGCTACGTGACGGACGCCGATGGGCGGGACCTGGTGTTCAGCATCGTGCTGAACTACTACATGGGACCGGCGCCCAAGGACATCGAGGACCGGATCGTCGTGACGCTCGCCTCGTACCGCGCCGGAGATGACGGTTCCGGTGGCCCGGAGCCGCTGGTCTCGGTGCCGCTCAGCGGCATCGAGGGTGAGCGGGAAGCGGACTGGGTGAAGCCGGAGGACCTCACCACCGCCCGGTGAGCGTGCGCCGCGGGCCCGCGGACCGGAGCTTGGGTTCCGGTTCGCGGGCCCGCGGCGTGCACGGGGAAGCGCGCGAAGCGGCGGACGGGTGTCAGCCCGGCTTGACGGACCCGTCGACGCCGGCGTCGGCGTCGGCGTCGGCCACGTCGTCCTCCATGCTGCGGTTCTTCCGCAGCTTCTCCTTGGCGTGGCCGGCGGCCGTCACGATCTGCTCGGACATCGCCTCACGCTGCTTGCGCAGGACCACCAGGCTGACCGGTGCGGAGATGAGGATGGCCAGCCCGGTGATCCACAGCGGGTTGGCGGTACCGATCGCTTCGAGCAGGACCCCGAGGTAGGCCAGTACGGCCACGACGACGAAGCAGGCGGCGAAGACGCCCAGACGCATGCCGGTGTAGCGGAGCGTCGCGTACTTGGTGTCGGTCACGGCAGATCTCTTCTTTCCGATGGTGCCGATCGGGCCGGAGACGGTGGGCCGGCCGGAGGTCCCGTCCAGTGAAACATGCCGCCGCGTTGCCCCGGACGGGGGCCGGTCCCGGTCAGCCGAGAGCCAGCCACAGGGTGATGTCGTCACGGTAGTCGCCCTCCGCGACCCGGATCGCACCGGGCACCCGCCCGACCTCCCGGTAGCCGCAGGACTTGTAGAACCGTTCGAGCCCCATCCCGCCCCGGCAGGTGAGGCGGATACCGGTGATCCCGTCGATGCCGCCCGCCGCCTTCTCCGCGGCGGCCAGCAGCTGCCGGCCCTCGCCCCGGCCCTGCCGGTCCGGGTGCAGCATGATGGTGTACATCCACAGCCAGTGCCGCATGAGGCGGTGGGAGTTGAGCTTCAGGAACGCGGTCCCCACCACCCGGTCGTCCTCGTCGGACGCCAGGAGCATCCGGGTGGTGCCCTCGGCCATGCCGGCCAGGTGGGCGTCCAGCTCGGGCCGCACGTCCTCGGGCCGCACGGTCGGCACGAAGCCGACCGCACCCCCCGCGTTGACCACGTCGGCCCACAGCCGGAGCACTCCGGCCTTCCGCTCCCGCGTCAGTACCGGGTCCAGCTCGTAGCGCACGTCCATGACGGTGACCCTAGCCACCGCCCGCGACCCCCCGCACCGGGATTCCGGGGAGCGGACGGGGCCGGCGGGCGGGACGGTGTCACAGACGCATCGGCTGCGGGGCCTCCCGGCGCCCGGCGTCAGGCCCCTCGTACTCCCGGAGCACCTCGTACCGGGTGTTGCGCTCCACCGGCCGGAAGCCGGCGTCCCGGATCAGCTCCAGCAGGTCCTCACGGGTCAGCTTGTCCGGGGTGCCGAACGAGTCCGCGTCATGCGTGATCTTGTACTCGACGACCGAGCCGTCCATGTCGTCGGCCCCGTGCTGCAGCGCCAGCTGCGCGGTCTGCACCCCGTGCATGACCCAGAAGACCTTGACGTGCGGAACGTTGTCGAACAGCAGCCGGGAGACCGCGAAGGTCTTCAGCGCCTCCGCGCCGGTGGCCATCGTGGTCCGCGCCTGGAGCCGGTTGCGGATCTTGCCGTCCTTCATGTCCACGAAGTCGTGCTGGTAACGCAGCGGGATGAAGACCTGGAAACCGCCGGTCTCGTCCTGGAGCTCCCGCAGCCGCAGCACGTGATCCACCCGGTGCCGCGGCTCCTCGATGTGCCCGTACAGCATCGTGCAGGGGGTCTTCAGACCCTTCGCGTGCGCCAGCCGGTGAATCCGCGACCAGTCCTCCCAGTGGGTGGCGTGGTCCACGATGTGCTGCCGGACCTCCCAGTCGAAGATCTCCGCGCCACCGCCGGTCAGCGACTCCAGCCCCGCCTCGATGAGCTCGTCCAGGATCTCCGACGCCGTGAGGCCCGAAATGGTCTCGAAGTGGTGGATCTCGGTGGCCGTGAACGCCTTCAGGGAGACCGTGTCGGGCAGCGCCTCCTTCAGCGCGCTCAGCGACCGCGGGTAGTACCGCCACGGCAGGGTGGGGTGCAGCCCGTTGACGATGTGCAGCTCGGTGAGGTTCTCGCCCTCCATCTCCTTGGCGAGCCGGACGGCCTCCTCGATGCGCATCGTGTACGCGTCCTTCTCACCCGGCTTGCGCTGGAAGGAGCAGTACGCGCACGAGGCGGTGCACACGTTCGTCATGTTGAGGTGCCGGTTGACGTTGAAGTGCACGACGTCGCCGTTCAGCCGGGTGCGCACCTCGTGAGCGAGGCCGCCCAGCCAGGCCAGGTCATCGGACTCGTAGAGCGCGATACCGTCCTCGCGGGTCAGCCGCTCCCCTGCGCGGACCTTCTCCTCCAGCTCGCGCTTCAGACCGGTGTCCATGCGTCGCGCCCTCCTGTTTGTCGGCTCCACCCGAGATTACGCCTCCGGGTTCCCCGGCAGCTCTCCGACCCGGTTCTCCCATTTCGTGGACAGCACGATGGTCGTCCTGGTGCGGGAGACACCCTTGGTGCCCGACAGCCGGCGGATCGTGCGTTCCAGGTCGTCCACGTCACCTGCGCGGACCTTCAGCATGTACGAATCGTCCCCGGCGATGAACCAGCAGTCCTCGATCTCGGCGACGTCCTTCAGCCGCTCCGCGACATCCTGGTGATCGGTCGCGTCGCTCAGCTGGATGCCGATCAGCGCGGTGACCCCCAGCCCGAGCGACGCCGCGTCGACGGTGGCGCGGTAACCGGTGATCACACCGCCTGCCTCCAGCCGGTTGATCCGGTCGGTGACGCTCGGCCCCGACAACCCCACCAGCCTGCCGAGTTCGGCGTACGAGGCACGGCCGTTCTCCCGCAGCGCCTGGATGAGCTGTCTGTCCACCGCGTCCATCGTGGCTCAGCCTTCCGTCGTTCCCTCGTGGCTACGTCAGCTGACGCAGAAGAATCTAAGGCGTGTGAACGTGACAGCCTAAGAGTGCTCGGTTCCTTCCGTGTGTCCGGGGTCCTCCCTCCGGGCCCCGCCCAGCTCTCCCCGCCACCTGCGGTACAGCCCGTGCGGCACACCGGCGGCGTCGAGCACCCGGCCGGCCACGAAGTCGACCAGGTCCTGGATGTGCGTGGCTCCCGCGTAGAACGCCGGGGAGGCGGGCAGCACCACCGCACCGGCCCCGTCCAGCGTCACCAGATGGCGCAGCGTCTGCCCGCCGAGCGGCGTCTCCCGGAGCGCCACGACCAGCGGCCGCCGCTCCTTGAGCGTCACATCGGCGGCCCGTTGCAGCAGATCCTTGGAAAGCCCCAGGGCCACCCCCGCCACACTGGCGGTGGAGGCCGGCACGATGAGCATGCCCCGAGCCGGGTACGAGCCGGAGGACGGGCCGGCCGCCAGGTCCCCGGCCGCCCAGTACCGCACCGCCCCGATGTCCGGGTCGAAGGTGTCCGGCTTGCCGTCGGCCCCCCTGGCCAGCCAGTCACGCAGGTCCGTCCGCCAGTGCGCGTCCCGGAAGGAGATGCCCGTCTCGTCCAGCAGGGTCAGCCGGGACGCCCGGCTGACCACCAGGTCCACGGCCTCCCCCGCGTCGAGCAGCCCCCGCAGCACCGCGGCGGCATACGGCGTCCCCGAGGCCCCCGACACCCCGACGACCCAGGGCCTGCGCTGCTTCTCGCCCTCCCGGCTCACCCGCACTCACCCTTCACGCGTCGCCCACACTCCGCCCGCACTCTGTCCATTCCTCTCCCCGCAGGTCCGAGGCTAATCGAGCACCGGGCAACGACCGGCTCACCAGTGGGTGACACCTGGGCCACACCCGGGGAAACCGGACCGATACCCGGGGCGTTCCGGGTGACACTGAGCGGGGGCCGTGCACCCCCCTGCCGACCCACTCGACCAGGGAGTGAAGACATCAATACCCTCAGTAAGAGGATGGCCGCCCTCGGCTGTGCCGCCCTCCTCACCACCGTGACAGCAGGCTGCCAGCTCACGCAGTCCGTCCGCGCCGGGTCGGATGTCAGGAGCGCGGTGGACGAGCTGATGTCCCGCGACGCCGTCACCGTCGACGCCACACTGCACGCCTCCGCAGACGAGGTGTACGCGTACCTCCTCCAGTCCGCGGAGCAGACCGGCGCACCCGAACCGAACCGGCGCGATGCCCGGATGCTCTCCGAACTGGAGCTCACCGCGGTGGTGGGGGACGCCGAGCAGAACAACCGGATGCGCGACCTGGACCGCACCGATCCGCTGGACTGTGCGCTGTCCGTGGGCTTCGGCGGCAAGGACGCGGTGGGCGCGAAGGCCATCGACGGCGAGATGTTCGTCCGCGTCGGCGCGGACACCGTGGTCAAGGACGTGCTGCGGGAGGACGAGCCGGGAGTGGCCCGGGCCGAGCGCTTCATGGAGCGCGCCGCGGAGCTCCCCGCCGCGCTCGACAACGCGAGCCGGGCGCTCCAGGGGTCCTGGGTGCAGGTCGACCCGCACCACTACGACGCCTACGCCGCGGCACTGAGCGAGACCGGCGGGGTACCGCGCGAGATGGCCGACAACGTCGCCGAGGCGCTCGGAGAGGCCACCGGCCTGCTCGACCCCCAGGCACAGTGGGACTTCGTCGACGGTCTGGGCAAGGCGCTCCGGTCCGGCGCCTCACTCAAGCAGCGGGAGCCCGAACGGGGAGCGGAGCGGTACGACCTGCGGCTGCCGGCGGGCCGGGCCCACGAGGCGCTGGACCCACTGCTGACCCTGCTGACCCGCCAGAGTGAGCGGTTCGAGCTGCCGCCGGTCGTGCAGGACCCGGTGGACCCGGAAGCGAAGGTCACCGCCGAGCTGGCGATCCGGAACGGCGTGCTGTCCGACGTCACTTTCGACCTGGGCCAGTTCGGTGAGCCGGGGGCCGCCGCACTGCCGCTGCGCCTGGAC
The DNA here is from genome assembly GCF_028200735.1 of Streptomyces sp. ACA25. Taxonomy (GTDB): domain Bacteria; phylum Actinomycetota; class Actinomycetes; order Streptomycetales; family Streptomycetaceae; genus Streptomyces. The sequence goes on along the minus strand of NZ_JAQKPV010000019.1, from coordinate 18,928 downwards.
GTCACGGGCGGCGCCGCCATCTCCCTCAACCGGCCACCGACCGAGGGCGTCCTGCAGGCGGAGGACCTCACGGTGGCGCTGCTGTACCTGGAACTGCGGGACCGTCAGCGCCGGGAGGACCCGGACCGCGGCAACATCCCGGGACCGCTGCAACCCTGACGCCTCCCCCGGTCGTCCCCGGTTCTGTTTAGTCTTGTACTGGCCCGGCCTCAGCAGCCCGGGCACTCGGCAGGCACCTCCGCGCCCCCGCCCGGGGAGCACGGACGACCCGCACATGACGGAGCCGCGGTGACTGCGGGCGGGAGCGCCTGCGGGAGTGCAGGCCGGCCGAAGGAGAGGGCGGGAGTGCCCGGGCGGCACTCGCGGAGAAGACGCAGGAGACCGGGAGCAGGTATCCCGGTCGAGTACCGCAGGCAGCCGCACGGAAGGGGACCCGCCTTGCAGGGCCGGCGAGGACAGCGAGCACAGGGCGGACGACGGCAGCGGGCGGTCTCGGCCGGACTGCTCATGGTGGCGTGGCTGGCGGTGCTGTGGAGCCTCACCGCCATCGACGGCCCCCGGCCGCGCTGCCTTCCCGGCCACCCCGACCAGCCGCTGGTGTGCGAATACGGCATCGAGCCGCGCGACACGGGCGAGCTGGTGGACATCTATCCGGCGGCCTTCCTGCACTTCGGCTTCGACCACCTCATCGCGAACAGCGTTCCGCTGCTCATCTTCGGCTTCCTCGCCGCGCTGCGCGGCATCGGCCGGTTCCTCGCCGTCTGTCTGGTCATCATCACGGTCTCCGGCCTCGGGGTCTGGTTCACCGCCTCCTCCGGCTCCATCACGGCCGGCGCCTCCGGGGTGGTGTTCGGCCTCTTCGGGTATCTGCTGGTGCGGGGCTTCGTGGAGAAGGACGCCGTGGACATCACCATCGGCATCACCGTCTTCCTGCTCTACGGCTCCCTGCTGTGGGGCGTGCTGCCCACCAACCCCGGCGTGTCCTGGCAGGGCCACCTCTTCGGGCTGCTGGGCGGCATCCTCGCGGCCTTCTGGCTGCGCCGTTCCCGCGCGCCCCGCGCACCCCGCGGCCTGTCCGGGCCCCCGCCGGGCCACCCGGGCTGACCACCGCGCCCCGCGACGGGACACAGCGGTCCCGCAGGGTTGCCGGCCCCTGAGCCCTGGTGCCGTGTCACTAGAGTCGGGGCATGGACATCGTGAACGCCACCCTCAGCGACTACGCGGTCGCCCATTCCGATCCCGCCGACGAGGTGCTGCGCGAGCTCGCCGAGGAGACGCACCGCGCGTTCCCCGAGTGGACCAGCATGCAGATCACGCAGGACCAGGGCGCCTTCCTGACCATGCTCGTGCGCCTCATCGGGGCCCGCACCGCCGTCGAGGTCGGCACCTTCACGGGCTACTCCTCGATCTGCATCGCCCGGGGGCTCCCCGCGGACGGCAGACTCCTCGCCTGCGACGTCAGCGAGGAGTGGACGTCGATCGCCCGCCGGTACTGGGAACGGGCCGGCGTCGCGGAGAAGATCGACCTGCGGCTCGCCCCGGCGGCCGACACTCTGCGGGCCCTGCCGCGGGACGAGCAGCGCATCGACTTCGCCTTCATCGATGCCGACAAGCCCGGCTACCCGGTCTACTACGAGGAGATCCTCCCCCGGCTGCGGCCCGGTGGCCTGATCGTCCTGGACAACACGCTGCTCAGCGGCCGGGTGGCGGACGAGGAGGACCTGGGCGAGGCGGCCACGGCCCTCCGCCGGATGAACGCCGCGCTGGTCACCGATGAGCGCGTGGACACCGTACTGCTCACCCTGCGGGACGGGGTGACCCTCCTCCGCAAGCGCTGAGCCGAGCCGCCGCGGCCTACCTGCCCCGGCCGCTGTCCTGCCCGGGCACGTCCGGCTCACCGGGGTCACCGGGGTCACCGGGCTGCCGTCCGGAGATCTCCCGCCCGTCAGCGCCCCCACCGGGCCCCCCGTACACGCCCGCCTCCCGGTCGGTGATCTCGTCGGCGTAGATCTGGGACAGCGGCTGCGGGCCGACGTACTGCTGGCAGCTGCACTGCCCCGGCTCGAAGCCGGTGGGACGGCGGTCGGCGTCCCAGCCGGTGGGCACCTGGACCACCTCGTGACAGATGCCCCTCCGGTCGTGCTTCGCCAAGTGGTGCCCGCAGCCGCAGACCGGCTCGGGGGGCCGCTGCGCGGCCTCCAGCCGGCTACGGCGCCGTTCCTCGGCCCGCAGCAACTCCATGCGCTGCTCGTGCCGGTTCCGCTGCCCGTCCCGCACGGTCTCCGCGACCCAGGCACCTCCCCCGCACACCAGGAAGATCACCGCGATCCAGACCCACATCATCACGGCGGCCACCTCCCTCGGCGCTGGAACGCTCCTTTTCTCAAGAGCCTACGTCGCCGCTCCCCCGACCGTAAGCGTGAGGCGACGCACCGGTGATCAAGCGCTGGTCAGCGACAGCTTGGCGGCAAAGCCCAGGAAAGCGGTGCCCGCCACAGCCGAGGCTCCGGCCTGGAGCCGCCGCCGCTTCCGGAACGCCGCGGCCAGCCGGGCACCGGTGAAGATGAGAAGAGTCAGGTAGGTGATGCTGAACAGCTGGACCCACAGCCCCAGCGCCAGGAAGGACAGCGCCGGATAGGGATAGGCCGGGTCGACGAACTGCACGAAGAACGAGACGAAGAACAGGATCGCCTTCGGGTTCAGCAGGCTGGCGGTGAGCGCCCTGCGGTACGGCCGCTCGTGCGGGGGCTGCCCGGCGGCCTCCCCGACAGCGGCTCCCGCATGGCGCACGTCCCGGCGCCGCCACAGACTCCACGCGCTGCGCAGCAGGCCGAGAGCCAGCCAGGTCAGGTAACCGGCGCCCAGAAGCTTCACCACGGAGAAAGCCACCGGACTGGCCTGGAGCAGAGAGGCGACACCTCCCGCCGACAGAATCATCAGCACCGCGTCGCCGCAGAGCACGCCCCCCGCCGCCCGGTATCCCGAACGGATCCCGCGGCGGGCCGAAACGGACAGCACGTACAACGAGTTCGGCCCGGGCAGCAGAATGATCAGGGCCAGGCCCACCAGGTAGGTGGGCAGGTCGGTTATCCCCAGCATGCGGGCAGCGTCGCACACCGGCCGCCGGCACGGCTGACGGGACCGGCAACCGGACAGCACGCGCCAGGACACCCGGACAACCGCCGGTGAGCGACGGGCGCCCGGCTCCGGAACCGGAACGCCCGGTGCCTCACCACCGGCGCGTCTCCGGGCCGGGTCCCCTGAACACCGCCCGCCGGGTGTCCGAAAACACCCTTCCGTGAGGGGGTGGAAACCCGGGACCTCCCGCACCCTTGCAACAGCAACTTGCAGACGACGCAACCAACAGGGGGCCGGCCCGAGTCCTCCCCAGAACCGGAAAGAGCAGGTCGCACCTCGGACACCGGAGATACCGAACCGGTACCTCCGGTCGGGCGTCAACATCTTGTAAGGCAAGAGCTGATTGCTGCAAGGTGTTCGCGATAGAAGGAACAGCCGTGACGAGCAGGACGAGGAGTGGGGGCGGACACGTTGTCTCTACGGGCAGAGCCGCCCGGTGCGGGCAGCTCTCGCACCGTCATCGCCGAGCAGGTCTGCGGGGCCCGGACAGCGGTCCAGGCGCCCCGGAGTCTTGCCCTCGAACTCCCCTGCCCGGACGTGCCGCCCGTATCTGCGGGAAGGGACAGCACTCCTCCACACGCGTGGGTAGGGTGGCGGCCAGCCTTGAGGGTACTCAGCACACTCTGCGCCATGAGTCGTGCGGCTTCAAGCCCTACCGAATCGTCGGTGAGCGCGCCGGGCACGCAGTCCCGGTGTCCCGTGAGGCCGACGCCACCACGCAAGTCGAGGGAGGTGCCCGGATCACTTCCGTGACGTTCCACCCCACCCGCATCACCCGCCCCGTCCCCCGGGTGCGCGTCCCCTCTGCTCCTGCTCCGCACGGCGCGGTACCGGAGCGGACGCTCTCCCAGCTGTGCGGTGAAGGCTGATGCCTGCCTCGCAACAGCTTCTCCTCAGTCTCGATGCCTACGTGCTCGAAGCAGGCACCGGGCTTCTCTCCTTCTTCGGTCTGCGCAACGCCACCGCGGCGATCGGTGCGGCCACGTTGTTCGCCGCCGCACTGGCCGCCGCCGTCGTCGTCATCCCCCGGAACCGCCGGCAGCGCCGGCCGCCCGGCGCCGGTGCCGATCTGCTGGGCGGCCTCCCGAATCCTCGTGAGAGCGTCAGCGGATGCCTCGTCCTCTCCGACGGGCAGCTGCCGAAAGTGCACCAGCTCGACGACCCGGTGCAGCTCGGCGTGCACCGGGCCATCCCTCCGGGCGACGGCGAACCCCCGCCGGACGGACCACCCGCCTACGTGCCGCGGGACCGGGAGCACCGGCACCGCGAGCAGCTGCAGGACGCCGGTTTCACCCTGCTCATAGGCCATTCCACGGCAGGCAAGTCCCGTCTGGCCTACGAGAACATGCGGGCGGCGGTCCCCGGTCACACCCTGATCGCTCCCCGTGAGCGCAGCAAGGTCGGCCCCGCGGTCGAGCACGCGCTGGAGCTCCGTGACGCCGTCCTGTGGCTGGACGGCCTGGAGCACTACCTGGGCAACGGCGGGCTGACCCGTGAGCACGTGGACAAACTGCTCGACGGAACGGACCACCACCGCCTGATCATCGCGACCATCCGCAGCACCGCGCACGCCGAGCTGACCGGCGGCAACGTGCACGACGCCCGCGCCGCCCTCGAACCGGCCCGGGAGATCCGGCTGGAGCAGAAGTTCTCGCCGAGCGAGCTGCGTCGCGCCATCGCCCGGGACACCGACCCCCGGATCAAGGCCGCCCTGGTCTCCGCCGACCGCCACGGCATCGCGGAGTCGCTGGCCGCTGGACCGGAGCTGCTGAAGGACTACGAGAACGCCTGGCAGCCGGGGGCCAACCCGCGCGGCGCCGCCCTGGTGACCGCCGCGCTGGACTGCGACAGAGCCGGGCTGGTCACCCCCTCCCGGACTCTGCTGGAAGAGATCCACGAGCACTACCTGAGGGCCCGTGGCGGCCCGCGGCTCGACCCCGAGTCCCTGGACGCCGCCTGGGCCTGGGCAACCCGAGTGCGCCGGGGCGCCACGGCACTGCTCACTCCCACCCCCGACGGCCGTAACGTCAGCGCCTTCGACTACCTGCTCGACGCCCGGCAGCGCGAACTCGGGCGCGGCAGATACGTCGCGGACGAGATCATCACCGCTCTCCTGCCTTCCGCGGACCGGACCGTCGCCCTGGCGATCGGCCACACCGCGTACTGGCACTCCGCACTCACGACCGCGGAGCGTGCCTTCGAACGCGCACGCGCGCTGTGCGAGAACGACGAAGATCTGCGCGGGCAGGCCGCAGCTCACCAAGGGCTCGGTGCGACGGCGAAGACCCGCGGCCACCAGGACGAGGCGATGCGGTCCTACGAACGCGCCCTGGAGATGTTCGAGGACACCGGCGACCGGCACGGGCAGGCCGACGTGCTGGTCGACATCGGGGATCTCTGTGCCGACAGCGGCGACCTCGACCGTGCCATGGACACGTACGAGCAGGCCCGGGAACTGCACCGGGCAGCCGGACACCGCCCCGGAGAGGCGGACGTCCTGGTCGGCATGGCCACGGTCGCCAAACAGCTCGAGGAGTACCAGCCGGCTCTCCGGATGTACGAGCAGGCTCTGGCCTTCCAGCAGGAGCTCGGCGACCGGGCCGCACAGGCCGGCACGCTGCGCAAGATGGCCGACGTGGCCATCGACGAGCAGGCCGATGATCGCGCGACGCATCTGCTGCACCAGGCCCTCCGGCTCTCCCAGCAGAACCGCGACCACACCGGGACGGTGCACACCCTGGTCAAGCTCGGCAGTTTCGCCCTCGCCCGCAACGACATCGGTCAGGCCGCCCGCAGCTTCGAGGCCGCCCGCAGCCTGGCGGAGGAGGCCGAGTTCTCCATCGGAGTGCTCCAGGCCCTGGGCGGGCTGGCGGCCGTGGCGGAGGCGCAGGGCGACTACGACCGGGCCTTCCGGCTCAGCGAACGGTTGCTGGCCATGGCCCGCGAGACCCGGCAGCTGTCGGTTCAGGTGGTCGCCCTCAGCGACCTGGGGAACATCGCCCGGGCCCGAGGGGACTACCGTCAGGCCGTCCAGCGGTACGAAGAGGCCAGAGAAGTCTGCCGGGAGAGCGGCTCCCGGCACAGCGAGGCCGTCATCATCTGCTCGCTGGCCCTCACCGCCGAGGAGGAAGGGCGCCGTGGGGATGCCCGCACGGGCCTCCTCGAAGCCCGCAGGATTTTCGCGGAGTTCGACGACATGCGGTGGATGGAGCTGTGCAACGAGGCGCTGGAGGGCCTTGACGACTTCTGAGCTCCGGCACTCCGGCACTCCGGCACTCCGGCAAGAGCATCACCGCGCCCCGGGAGCCCGCCGGTGCGTCACCCGGCGTCAGCGAACAGGCAGTCCGGCGGGAGTGGCGCGCACCACGGGCCGCGCTCCACCTGTCGGTACCGGCGCCCCGGGCCGGGGCGGGTCCACAGCGCCCATCCGCCGTCCCGGGGGTCCACCAGCAGGCAGGCCCGCACCCGGACTTCGGCGGCCCAGGCGGGTGGGGTCCCCGGCAGTTCGGTCACCTCGGCCACCAAGCGCACGATCCGGGGATGCAGCAGCCGCTCGTCCGAAGCCAGGAAGCCCACGGGGCACACCACGAGCCCCGGGGTGGCTCCGTCGCCGTCGGGCAGCTCCACCGACGCCCCCTGCACCGCCACCAGCCCGAGGGGCGTCAGCGTCTTCAGCCGCTCGTCCAGCGCCCGCATCCACGCCAGCGCCCGCCCGGTACGGGGCTCCGGCACCTCGATCCGCACCCCTACCAGCCGTGCCGCCGCCCGCAATTGGCCGGCTCGTAGCGTCACAGACAAAACCACACCGCCTTGCCGGGCCCCGGAAGGTGACGGCAGACGCCCCACTCCCGCGCGCAGTGCGCGAGCAGCAGCAGGCCCCGGCCGTTCTCCGCCTCGGGGGAAGGCAGTCCGGCCGGGGCCTCTACTGCGCCCGGTGCCACATCGTGCACCAGCACACGCACCGCTCCGGCGGGGTTCCACGCTGCGTACAGCGCGACGGGAGCGGGTCGCGCACTGCCCAACGAGGCAACCACCGCATTGGTAACGACCTCGGAGGTAAGAAGAACTGCTGTGCCCAGCACCTCCGACGTCTCCGGGAGCACGGACAGCAGCGCGGTGCGCACCGCTTCCCGCGCACTGCGCACCCACTGGAGGTCGGGAGGGAAAGTGAACGAGAAGTCGTCGCAGAACTGCGGCGACGACGCGGCCCCCGACCCCGCGCCCACGACGGTTCCCGAAGCGGACGGGGAAGCGGCAGACAGGGCGGTGCGTGCGGAAGCCGGGAAAACTCCGGGCCCAGGACACATACGTCGTTCCTCTCGAAGAGTCCCGGCCGACCCGCGTGGCAATGCCGCTCCGCCAACCCCACACGGCGGGCAGTGCACTTCGGTCTTACGGCGGTCCGGGATGATGCGAGACCGACGCTAGGATGTCGGCGTTCATTAATGCAACCGAACGCCCGAGATGACGCCCATACGAGTGACAACGAGGCGACTCGCCTGACACGCCGCATGACTCCGTGAAGGAAGTTGAGCATGGGACTACGGACACAGCCGAGTCAGCGACAGAAGCGCCTGGGGCAGGAACTCCGGAAACTGCGCGAAGCGGCAGGTCTCACCACTGCGGAGGCCGGGCGACGGGTAGGACTCGGCCAAGCACACGTGAGCCACATCGAGGCAGGAAGGACAGCGTGCCCCGAAGAGAGATTGCGAGCCCTCACAAAGACATATGGTTGCAGAAATGCCACATTGGTGGAAGTCCTCGTCGCCATGACGAACGCCACCGGCAAGGGGTGGTGGACGGCGTACCTGTCGCTACTCGGCGACCGAGCGCGGGACCTGGCGGAACTTGAAGCAACAACGACGGCGTTCCGCTCGTTCCAGTGGCTGTACGTCCCAGGGCTGCTGCAGACGCCCGACTACATGCGGGCGCTCTTCTCCACTTGGAGTCACGAAACTCCCCCGGACATCATTGACCAGTACGTCGACTTCCGATTGCAGCGCCAACAAGTACTGAGCCGGGAGCCGCTACCCAACCTGCACGCGGTGATTCACGAAGCTGCCTTCCATATGCATTTCGTGGATCGTAAGATCATGCGTGACCAACTCGCGCACCTCGAAGAGGTCTCTCACCTGCCGAACGTCAACATCCAGCTCCTGCCCTTCAAGGTAGAGCGCCACCCGGCCACCCCAGGCGCCCCGTTTACCATCTACGATGCAGCGGCACCCGAGCTCCGCACCGTCTACGTCGAACAGCCAATTACGCCTCTCTTTCTCGGTGATCCCGAACCGGTTGGTCAGTTCACGTCAGACTTCGCACGGATGAGTAGCGTGTCGCTCGCCCCTCTGCGCTCCCAGGAATCTCATGAGGGCAGCTCTCTGGGTCTGCTTCAGTATCTGCGCTACGTCCTGTAGGAGGAACACAATGGACCTTGCCTGGCAGAAGTCCAGCTACAGCACCGGCGACCCCGCCCAAGACTGCTTGGAGGCGGCGGCCGACCCGGACGGCCGCCTGCACTTCCGCGAAAGTGATGACCCCACCACCACCCTCACCACCACCCCCCAACGCTGGAACGCCCTCCTCCAACACACCCGCCGGAGCACCCAAACCCACTCGGCATGACGTGAGCACCACGTCTACCCGTATCCGGAACGGCAGGCGGTTACTGCTCCAGCCGTAGATCGTGCCCTTCGCGCTTGCTGTGGTTGGTGGTGTGGGGATAGCGCGTCATGCGCATGCGCGTCGGGGAAGGCTGTGGTTTGTGATCGCACGGCGGAACTGGGTGTCCCAGTCCTGCCACATGCCCTGTGTCAGTACTCCCACGACCTGGAGGCCCGAGAGCTCGACCGAAGCCCACAGGTGCAGCTCGCTGTCCTCGTCCAGTGAGAACCACCGGGCGACGTCGGGGGAGAAGTGCTGCCAGCCGGGCAGGCTCTGGTTGATCCGTTGCAGCGCGTCCCAGTCCCCGGGGGTGAACCGCTGCCAGTCCAGGCCATAGATCCGCTCCACCGCCATCCAGTGCTGTGCGACGTCCCCCGCCCTTACCCCAGAACCCACATCGGGGAACAGTTCCTCGCCGTTGTCGTAGTACCAGTCGATTTCCTGCACGAGGCCAGCCTGCCAGGTCGGCAAGTGCCTCGCTGCTGGGGCGGGCAAGGGCCGATGGTCGAGAGACCGCAGACGTGAAAGGCCTGCTTCAGTATCCGCGCTACGTCCAGCAGGAGGAACACGTGACGAACTTTGCCTGGCAGAAGTCCAGCTACAGCAGCGGCAACCCGGACAGCAACTGCCTGGAGGCCGCGACCGATCCGGAGGGCCGCCTGCACTTCCGCGAAAGTGATGACCCCAACACCACCCTCACCACCACCCCCCAACGCTGGAACGCCCTCCTCCAACACACCCGCCGGGGCACCCACAACCATTCGGCATGACGGAACGTATGGAGCAATGCCACCCGCTTCCGGAACAGCAGCGCGATGGCCCTGCACATGCTGGAAGGCGCCGAAAGCGACGGCGCAGGCGGGTCACCGCCACGGTGCCTTGACCCTCAACCTGGTCGAGGCCTGAGAGTCCCGGGTGTGGAGAGCGAGATGCGCAGCATTGGTCAGATGTCCAGGGACAGCGGGCTGAGCGTGAGTACCCTGCGGTTCTATGACGGAGCCGGCGTGCTGGTGCCCGCCAGGGTCGATCCGGTGAGCGGTTACCGCTGGTACGCGCCCGAACAACTCGCGGAGGCCCGGCTACTCGCCAGGCTGCGCGCGGCCGGGATGCCGCTGGCGGATATCCGGCTGGTACTGGCCGGCTGGTCCAGCACGGACACCGACCTGGTTCGCAGCCTGCTGAGTGCCCACCTGCGCCGTCTCGAGCACGGGCTGTCCGACGCCCGTCGCGAACTCTCCACGGTCCGTGTACTGCTCGACCGCAGGGAGAAGCACCTCATGTCCACCACTCGCAGCACCTCCGCCCGGCTGAACGTCTCCGCCTCCGAGCTGGCCGCCGCGCTGGACACCGTCCGCTTCGCGGTCGGCACCGACCCCGAGTTGCCCACACTCCACGGCGTCCTGTTCGACATCGAGGACGCAGCTCTCCGGGTGGTCGCGACCGACCGCTACCGCCTGGCCGTCGCCCGCACGGAGATCACCGGTCACGACGGACCCCGCGTGCAGATCGTCGTGCCGACTGCGCTGGTCGACGCGATGCGCGCGCTGCTCAGTGACGAGGACTCCGCCGTGCTCACGGTGGAGGGTGATCACGTGACACTCGACACCGGGGATCGTCAGACGGCAGGCCAGAGCCTCGGCCACGAGTTCCCCGACTACCGCCGTCTCGTGCAGCTGCCTTCCGGGCGGCGCATCCCCATCAATGTCCACGCCCTGCGCACAGCGGTGCAGTCCGGCCCGGTCCGTCCCGGCGACGGCCACGACCGCAGCCAGGCACCCGTTGACATCACCGTGCTGACGGTGACGCCCGACGAGGTGGTGACGGTCGTCGAGGAGGGCGAGAGCGGTAAGGACCATCTCGCCTGCAACCGCACCTTTCTCCTGGACGCCCTGCGCGCCGGGGCCAGGGAGCGCCTGATCCTCGAACTCGGGGGTGGCCCCACCGCTCCCCTGGTCATCCGCCGCCCGGACACCGAGGGCAGCTTCTCCATGCTGATGCCGGTCCGCCTGGAGCAGTAACCGGTTGGTCGGCCCAACTCCATGGGCCAGCACGATGCGGCCCGGGGGCGCGCGGGAGCGCTTCGGGGCGCCAAAGGCCGAGCAGGTGGGCCTTCGCCCCCCGTCGTTCCTCCGCCCACCGGCCGCCTGCCCCACACCTCCGGGTCCGGACATCTGACCGATTGGCCACAGCACACTCGCAAGGCTGGACGACTCGGACATCAGGCGGGCCGTCCGCCGGACATTTCGTCAGGGAGGGCGGTCCCTGTGGACAGAAGCGCTAACGTCATGTGAGGAGGTAATAGACTCACCGCTGTTGAAGGGGCGCTGATCCATGAGCTACGGCGACGACTACGGTGACGCGGGCGACCGCAGACTCCCCTCCCAGACCCGCACCCGCCTCCCCGAGGAGCGGGAAGCCGGCCCTCGCCGCCCCGCCGCCTCGCCCCGACGCAGCCTGATGACGATCGTCGGCGTCGTCGTGCTCCTCATCGCAGCCATCGTCTTCGCCAACCAGGCGGGGGACACCGAGGGCAGCGGCTCCGACCCGGTGGACGAGCCGGGCGGCGGCACGCAGGCTCAGCCGACGGCCCCGACTGGCGAACTCCCGGTGGACACCTCCACCAACGGCATCCCCTCCGGCTTCCCCCAGACCGAGCAGGGCGCCCAGAGCGCAGCAGCGAACTACGCCGTGGCGCTCATCTCGCCTGCCATCGTCCGTCCTGCCGAGCGTTCGGCGGTTGTGGACCATGTCTTCACTCCTGACAAAGCGTCGGAGATGAGCGCAAAAATGGACGAAACCTACTCGTCCGACTTTCTTGGCGCGATTGGGCTCGACCCAGAGGGCACGCCCCCGGAAGGGATGACGTATGTCTCTCGCACTGCACCAGTCGGCACGGAAGTGGTCGAGTTCAACCCCGACTCGGCCAGAGTCGATGTCTGGTGCACGGGACTGTTCGGCATGGCAGGCACCGACTCCACCCACCCAGTAGCCAGTGACTGGTTCACCATGACCTTTGAGCTTCGGTGGTCAGGCGACGACTGGAAGGTGCACAGCTTCGCTCAACTGCCCGGTCCGGCACCCGTCCCAGGCGACAACCAAGTTTCTTCGGCTGCTGACCTCGCCGAGGCGCTCACTGCATTTGGGGGGTTCACTTATGCGCGCTGATCCGCTGCGTCGGCTATCCGCCATCGGCGCAGCGTTCGCTGGCTTCGTTGCCCTCCATCTCACCTTCGCCTCAAGCTCTGCGGCCGACGAGGAGGAAGAGAGCGACTGCGACCTCATTGTCGGCCCCGCAAGGGACTACTGCGAAGGTGAGGCTCCGGGAGGTGGGGGTGGGGGGCCGACGGTACTCAACACCAACCTCGACCCGCTGTCCTCCCTCGCGCAGGGCTGCGCCGACGCCGCCGCGTGGATCGTGGACCAGTTGTCCACGGCCGTCTCGGCGACGACGAACGTGGACTTCACCAACCCGGCGTTCCTCCGGCAGTACGCCGTGGTCTTCGCGGCCGCCACGGTCCTGACGCTCACCCTCTGGCTGCTCGCGGTCGCCAAGCGGGCCATACGCGGCGTGCCGTTCACCACGGCCGTGTCGGAGGCGGTGGGTTTCCTCTGGCTGACCGTCATGGCGTCGGCGTTCACCCCGCTGATCCTGTACATCGTCGTGGCGGCAACCGACGGTGTTTCCGAGGCGATCGCGGCCGGAACGGGCAGCGATTCGGACGCGTTCTTCGGCCAGTTCTCGGCCGCTCTCGCCGCCGGTGAGGACATCGGCGGCGGGCCGATCATGCTGATCGTCGTCTCGCTCATCTCCATCATCGCGGCCGGCGTGCTGTGGCTGGAGCTGGTGATCCGGGCGGCGTTGCTCTACGTGGGTGCGCTGCTCGGCACCGCCGTCTACGCGGGTCTGGTGGACAAGAATCTGTGGGGCCATGTCCGGCGCTGGGCAGGGATCATGATCGCGGTGATTCTGGTCAAGCCGGTGATCGTGATCGTGCTGGGGCTGGCGTCCGCGCTGTCCACCTCGGAGGGCCCGACCGCGTTCTCCGCGATCGTGTCCGGTCTGGCCATCATCCTGCTCGCCATTTTCGCGAGCGCCATGATCTATCGCTTTGTCCCGGGCTTCGGCGATGAGATCGTGAGTCACCGGGCCATGCGTCAGGACACCTCCAGCCGGGCGGCCAGCGCCGCGCTGGCCACTCCGGCGACCCTGCTGCGGCAGGGCATGAGCACCCACGGCGCCCGGGGCACCGGTGGCGGCCAGGGCGGCGGCGGGCAGGACTCGGGCGGGGGCGGCGGTCAGCAGCGGTCGAACAATCCGCTGGCGGGCGGCGTGGCCGCCCACGGCAGTCGTGGCACCGGCGGGCGGGGCGACGGAGCAGGGCGAAGCAAGACGTGAGGTGGCCAAGGGTGAGTGGGTCAAGATGAGTCGAGACACCGGAGCACGGGCAGCGGCACAGCCCGTTGACCCGGCCCGAAGGACGTGCACCGTCGCGGGCACAGGCACCGTCGCGGGCACGGACACGGGCTCAGGCGCGGGCACCGGCAGCGGCACTGCGCACGGAGGCGCCGCGTGAACGCGCCGCCACATGCCCCTCCCCGGCGGCGCACGTACCTGATCGGGCGGGCCCGTCCCCAGGCGATGATCGGCAAGAACCGGGAGACCGGGGAGATCGCGCTGATCATCGTCGGGGCGTTCTTCGGCATGATGAGCGGCCTGCTGATCACGAGCCTCGGTCTTCGGCTGGTCGCCCTGCTCGGATTCCCGCTGCTCGCTCTCGCCACCGTCTATGTGCCGTACCGGGGCCGCACGTTCTACAAGTGGTTCGAAATCAACCGTTCCTTCCGCCGTACGATGCGCCGCTCCCCCACCTACCGGTCGGATGCCATCGAGGCCGGTATCCACCTCGACGGCGAGGAGGTGGCCGTCGGGGCACCACCCGGTGTCGGGCGGATCAGCTGGCTTGCCGCGCCGTTCGGCCCGGACGAGATCACCGTGCTGCTGCACGCCGACCGGCGCACCATCACCGCGGCGATAGAGATCGAGGGGCCCGGTGTCGGGCTCCGGGACAGCGAGGACCAGGAAGCCCTGGTGGACCGCTTCGGGACGCTGCTGAAGCATGTCGCCAACGGGGACGGGCACGTCACCAGACTTCAGATGCTGGCCCGCACGCTGCCCGCCGACCCCGACGCGCACGCCCATGACGTGGCGGAGCGCGGGAACTTCGGTGCCCCGGCGTGGCTCCAGGAGTCCTACGAGCAACTGCAGTCGATGGTGTCGACCTCCAGCGAGCAGCACCGCGCCTACCTGGTCGCCTGCATGCACCACTCGCGGGATCTGGCGCACGAGGCCCTGTCGATCGCGCGGGCGTCCCGGGCGAGCGGCGGCCGGGGCAGCAGGCGCATGACGCAGGACGAGTCGCTGGCGATCGTGATGGCCAGGGAGCTGACGGACATCTGCGCCCGGCTGGCGGAAGCCGACATCCGGGTGCGGCAGCCGCTGGGCGAGGCCCGGCTGTCCTCGTTGATCCACTCCATGTACGACCCCGATCACCCCGTCGACCACATTCAGGCGATGTCCCAGCGGAACGCCTGGCCGGCCGAGCTGGACGCCCGCGAGCCGACGTATCTCCAGGCCAAGACCCGCGAGTCGGACACCCGCGATCCCTGGTGCCATGCGACTGCCTGGATCAAGGAGTGGCCGCTGACCCCGGTGGGGGTGAACTTCCTCGCCCCGCTCCTGGTGCACACACCGGACGTGATCCGCACGGTCGCGGTCTGCATGGATCTGGAACCGACGGAGATCGCGATCGAGCGGATGCTGACGGAGAAGACCAACGACGCGGCGGAAGCGGCCCGGGCGGCGAAGATGAACCGCACCGTGGACCCGCGGGACATCGCCACGCACGGCCGTGTCGACCAGCGCGGTGACGACCTGGCTTCCGGGGCGGCGGGCGTGAACCTGGTGGGCTACCTGACGGTCTCGTCGCCGAACCCCGAGGCGCTGGCCCGGGACAAGCGGACTATCCGCGCCTCAGCCGGAAAGTCATATCTTAAGCTCGAGTGGTGTGACCGTGAACACCACCGGGCGTTCGTCAACACCCTGCCGTTCGCCACCGGGATTCGCCGATGAGGTGCCACCATGCCCCCGCGTGACCCGCTGTCAGCCCTCACCGAAGCGTTCACCTCCCTGCTCTTCGGCAGAGCGGAGACGACCCGGCTGCCCGTCCGTACCTCCACCGGGCAGGCGCAGGCCGTCTATCTGCCCACTGCCGCACCGGGACTCGGCGACTCCGGCGTCATCATCGGCCGCGAGGTGTACTCCGGGAAGGGCTACATCTACGACCCGTTCCAGCTCTACGGCCAGCAACTGCCGGCCCCGCACTGGCTGGTGCTGGGCGAGTCCGGCAACGGCAAGTCGGCGCTGGAGAAGACCTACGTCCTGCGCCAGCTCCGCTTCCGCGACCGCCAGGTCGTCGTGCTCGACGCCCAGGGCGAGGACGGGGTCGGCGAGTGGAACCTGATCGCCGAGCAGCTCGGCATCACCCCGATCCGGCTCGACCCGATGGCCGCCCTGGACCACGACATCCGGCTCAACCCGCTGGACCCGGCGATCACGGCCACCGGGCAGCTCGCGCTGCTGCGCACCATCATCGAGGTGGCCCTGGGCCGTGCGCTCGACGAACGGTCCGGCTTCGCCCTGAAGGTCGCGCACGCCCACGTCCGCGCGAACACGACCGAGCGGCAGCCGATCCTCTCCGACATCGTCGAGCGGCTGCGCCATCCGCAGCCGACCTCGGCCGACGCCATGAACGTGGCGCTGGAGGATGTCCGCGCCTGGGGGCTGGACGTGGCCCTGGTGCTCGACCGGCTGGTGGACGGCGACCTGCGGGGCATGTTCGACGGCCCGACCACCGTCGGCATCGACCTCGACGCGCCCCTCATCGTCTTCGACCTCTCGCACATCGACCGCAACTCCATAGCCATGCCGATCCTGATGGCCATGGTCGGCGTCTGGCTGGAGCACACCTGGATCAGGCCGGACCGCAAGAAGCGGATCTTCCTGGTCGAGGAGGCCTGGCACATCATCAACTCGCCCTTCGTGGCACAGCTCTTCCAGCGGCTGCTGAAGTTCGGCCGGCGCCTGGGGCTTTCCTTCGTCGCGGTGGTCCACCACCTGTCGGACGTGGTGGACGGCGCGGCGGCCAGGGAGGCGGCGG
Organism: Streptomyces sp. ACA25; assembly: GCF_028200735.1. Lineage (GTDB taxonomy): Bacteria > Actinomycetota > Actinomycetes > Streptomycetales > Streptomycetaceae > Streptomyces. Next base: position 2,912 of record NZ_JAQKPV010000019.1, on the reverse strand, counting down.
CGATCCTGAAGATGGCCTCCACACGGACGATCTACGCGCAGAAGTTCGACGAGGCCAGAGCCACCGGGCAGGTCCTGGGGCTGCCGCGCTGGGCGGTGGAGATCATCCCGACTCTGACCCCCGGCATGGCGGTGTGGGACGTCAACGGGAACGTGCAGGTGGTGAAACACCTGGTGACCGAGGCGGAGCGGCCGATCGTCTTCACCGACCGGGCGATGACGGAGGTCTCCACGGCCGCCGGCCCGATGCCCGGGCTGGAGTCGCTCGACGCCGAACTGGACGCCGAGACCGCGGCCCGGGCCGTCTCGTTCGAGAAAAGATCGGCGGGCTGAACGGATACGCCGGCAGCACGCGGCAGGCGGGCGGCGGCGCGCGACGGACACGGTGAGCAAGGCGGAGCGATGACATACCACTCGGGCGGCGATCAGGACCCGTACGGCGGGCAGGACTCCGGCCCCACCGGAGGGGCGGCTCGTACCGGCGGCAAGGGTGTCCCGGACTCGCTCCTGGTCGGAGCGCTCGGAGTGGTCACCTCGGTGACCCTGCTGACCTGGTCGTCCACCGGCATCGCCGGGTGGCTGCAGCACGGGGCCTGGCCGGACGGCGTCACCTTCACCCGCACCGCGGTGGCGGTGCGCTCGTTCTTCACCGCGCCCTCGGACATCCCCGGCGCCTGGCCCGCCGCGGACGAGGCGGCCCTGCCGGGCGCCTCACTGCTCTGGCTCGCCTTCTTCGCCCAGCTGTTCGTCGTGTTCGCGACCGTCCTCGCCCTGGCCTTCCGGTATGCCCGCTGGCGTTCCGGGCGTCCGGGCCGGGTAGGCCGCACTCGCCGGGGCACCGGTGCTCCCGCTGCTGCCGGGCTGGAGAAGGGCGGTGACGGTTCTCTCCCGCCGGAGGACGGCCACTCTCCGGCCCGCGGCGCTACGGAGGCGGTCGGCCCGCCGGACGATCCCGCCACCGCCACCCCGGGCACTGCCGGGGTGGCGGGCGGGGCTGCGGGCGCCGAGGTTCCGGATGCCGAGCCGACGGTACGGCTCCCGTACGTCACGGCCGGCGCGGCCACCTCATCCGGCCAAGTCGCACCAGGCGCACCAGCAGCGTCCGCTGTGCTGCGGGCGCCGGCCGGGGCGGTGGTCGTCGACCCGGACGGCCGCCTGTGGGAGCAGACGGCCCGGCAGCGGGGCCGGAAGGGGCCTGTGCACGTCTACGATCCGGAGCACCTGACCGACGCGCCCGTCCGGCTGCGGTGGGCCCCGCAACACGGCTGTGCGGACCTGACGACGGCCCGGCAGCGGGCAGTGGCCCTGCTGTCCACCGTGCGGCCGGTGGAGCCGGTGTTCCGGCTCGACGCCGAGACGGCGGAAACGCTGCTCCGCTGCTACCTGCACGCTGCCGCGCTGACCGGACAGCCCATCCAGCAGGTGCAGCGTTGGGCGATGGGAAAGTCGTCCGGCGACCCGGCGAAGACCCTGCGCACGCATCAGAAAGCGGCCCCGGGCGCGTCCATGGAGCTGGAGAGCGCGCTGTCCGCCCACCCCGGCCGGCGCGACACCGGCCAGGCGTTGATCAGCAAGGCCCTCCGTGGGCTGGACCAGCTGCACATCCGGCAGACCTGCGCGCCGGGCCGGGTGGACACCCTGGCGCTGGACAACGTCGCCGCGGAGGGCGGGACGCTCTATGTGGTGGGCCGCACCGCGGACACCGCCCCGTTCCGGACCGCGCTGCTGGAGGCCGTGCCCGAACTGTCCCGGGTTCAGGCGGCGGCGGAGAGCTCGGGCCGGTAGCGCAGGAGTACCACCCCCGAGCCGAAGGTGCGCGTGCCGAGCAGCCGGAGCTCCTGCCGGTCACCGCCCGGGGGAAAGTACGGCTTCCCGCTTCCGAGTACGACCGGGTGCACGAAGAGCTGGTACTCGTCGATGAGGCCCAGCCGCATGAAGCTCGCCGCCAGTCCGGGGCCGCCGAGGTCCATGTCCTTGCCCGGAAGGGACTTCAGCCGGGCGACCTCCTCGGCCAGTTCTTCTCTGACCAAGCGGCTGTTCCAGTCGACCGACTCCAGGGTCCGGGAGAACACGATCTTGGGGACGCTCTTCCACGTCCGGGCGTAGGCGATCTCGTAGTCGGCCGCGGACGGGTCCTCGTCCGCGGTGGGCCAGTGGTCGGCCATCAGCCGGTACAGCCGGCGTCCGTAGAGGTGCGCGTCGATGTGGGCTTCCTGGTCGTTGAAGTACCGGTGGAGCTCCTCATCGGGCTCGGACCAGCCGATTCCGCCGTCCGCGTCCTCCACGAAGCCGTCGAGCGACACCATCATCGAGTAGACGACCCGTCGTGTCATTGTCTCTCCTCGCTTCTCGTCGCCTTTCCCCGCGCATTCTTCCGGGGCCGGCGCTCGCCCCGGGTGCGGCTTTCCGGCCGCAGAGCCAGTTCGTAGGCCCGCAAGGCGGGGTCCAGGGGATCTGCTTCGGCGGCCCCGGTGGGAAGGAACCCCAGAGCAGTGTAGAAGCGGGCGGCCCGGCGATTGTTCTCGTGAACGTGCAGCCGGACCTCGCAGTCACCGGCCCAGCTGATGGCGGCCCGCATCAGCTGACGGGCCAGTCCGGTGCCCCGGTGCGCGGGGAGCACGTACACCCCTGCCACCTGAACGAAGTCCGTCCTGCGGAACACCACCAGCATCCCGGCCCACGGGCCTTCCCCGGGGCCCCCGACGAACGTCGTGCGGTCCGGACGCGGTGCCGCACGGTCCTCCCAGTCGGCCCTCGGGAGCAGGAGGGCATCGGCATACGGCTCGTAGAAGGCGACGGGAGCGACCGGGTCCAGCAGAGCTGCCAGCCGGAGCTCTCTGAGCTCGTGCCAGTCGTCCCTCGCTGTCTCGCGGACTGTGAACGCCATACAACGATGCTATACAAGTGCCGCAG
>NZ_JAQKPV010000018.1 GCF_028200735.1 Streptomyces sp. ACA25 | reverse complement strand
GTACGGTCGTGCCGGGCTGCTGCGTCATCGACGCGACGGTGCGGTGGAAGGTGTTGCGCTGCGACTCCAGGCCGGCTGCCTGCTCGTAGGCGGCGTCGATGGTGAGGTCGACCCGCAGTCCTTCCTCGGGGCCGCGGGTGACGGTGACCGCCAGGTCCTCGGCGGTGCCGCCGGTGGACAGCAGGTGTTCCGTCGCCGGAAGCCCCGCGAAGGTGGACTGTTCCTCCGCGGCGAGCACATTGACGACCGGGCCGAACTGCCGTCGGCCGTCCGCCGGCCAGCCGATGTCCCGCAGCAGCTCCGACGCGCCGTACCGCTGGTGCCACTGGGCGCGCAGCACCTGTGCGGCGACCCGGGACACCAGCTCCTCGCAGGTTTCGCCGGGGTCGACACGGCAACGCAGCGGCAGCACGTTCGCCGTCATCCCCGGCACCCGCCGGGCTTTGGCGCTCAGCCGCCCGGTCACCGGGAGGCTGAGCAGGACATCGGGGTCGCCCGTCAGCCGGTACCGGTGCAGCACGGCCGCGCCGATCACGGCCTGCTGCCAGGACACTCCGGCCCGCTCGCTGAACCGGCACAGCCGGGTGAATGTCTCCCGGCCCAGGTGGGACACGTCCCGTGCGATGCGGAACGCGGGCTTCCGGGCCGCGCCGGGCCCCGGCGGGCGCACGGCGTCAGCCATCACCGTCTGCCAGTGGGCGCGGTCCCTGCCGTGCGCGGCGGAGTGCGGGTATCGCTCCTGCTCGTCGAGCAGCTGCCAGAACGAGCCGAGCGGGGTGCCGCCGTCCCCGCTCCCGGCCAGGCGGGCGTAGATCTCCCCGACCCGGCGCCGGAGCAGGCCCGCGGAGTACCCGTCCCGGATCAGGTGGTGGGTACGGCTGAACAGGACGGTGCGCTCCGGACCGAGCCGCAGGATCACGTGCCGCAGGAGCGGCCCCCGCTCGAGGTCGGCCACCGTGTCCATGTCCGCCCGCATGAACCGCTCCGCGGCCCCGGCCGGATCGGGCTCCCCGCTCAGGTCGAGCACCTCGGCCGAGTACGCCACCTCGGGAACGAGGTACTGGGCGGGCACCCCGTCCGTCTCGGTGAAGCGCAGGCGCGCCGTCTCGTCCTCGGCCACCAGCGCTTCCGTGGCGGCGGCGAGCAGCCCCGTGTCCAGGGGGCCGCGGACGTCGAGGTAGCCGCCCATGTTGAACACAGGGCTGGTGGGGGCGAGGCGCTGGGCGTACCACACCCCCAGTTGCGCTGCACTGAGCTGCCTGCTGCCGGCTTCTGGGCCAGACATGCCGTGCTCCTTACGGATCGGTGTAACGGGGGGGTGATGCCGGGCGAGGTGTCAGGGGGTGCGCACGGCGAGGTCCAGGAGGTGCTGGACGGTGGTCACCTCGGAGATCTGGTCGTCGTCGATGGGGTTCTGCCACGCCGTCTCCGCGTTGACGAGAACCTCCACGAGGGAGAGCGAGTCGACCCCGAGATCGTTCTCGAGGTGATCGGTGGCGGTGATGAACTCCGGTGCCTCCGGCACGATGTCTCTGATGAACCTGCTGATGTCGGCCAGCAGGGTCGCGACATCGGCGGTGCCTGCCGGACCAGGGGCCAGGGGGGTGGGGGCGAGGCGCCGGTCGGGAAGGGTCTGCACAGAAGTGTTCACGGTCGCTCCTGGGGTGCTTGGCGGTGGTTGTCACGGGGCGTCGAGCAGAGGAATACCGGTGGGCACCGGTGGATTCCGGGGGTGATCGTGCTCGTCATCCAATCCGCCGCGGCACCTGTGAGGCGGCAGTTCTTCCGGCACTCGGGGAGCAGTTGAACGGAAGTCACGCGGTGCGCGTCGTACCGGCCGGGACCGGGAGCGCCGACTGCACCGCCCGCACCAGGTGCAGGACCTGGAACTGCGCACGCGCCGCCCCCTGGAGCGGGCGGACGGCTCCGCAGAGCAGCAGATCCCGCACCGTGCGGCCGCAGTGCCGCAGCGATTCCCCGGTCAGCCGCTCGACATCGTCCAGGGTGAACTTCCCTTGGCCGCAACCGCACAGGGCGTCCAGCAGCGCCCGGTGACCGCGGGGAAGCCGGGCGAGCCGTCCGGACAGCGCGTCCCGGAAACGGCCGCTGTGCTCGCTGTCGGCGAGGTGATCCAGGTACGGCGTGGGGTCGTTGCCCAGCCGGCGGCACAGCATCGGCAGGTCGTAGAGCGCCAGCCAGGAGGCCGCCGCCCGCAGGGGTCCGGGCAGCCCGTCGAGGCGTCGGCAGACCTCGGCGATGCCCTCCAGATCCGTCGCAGTGGGGGCGAACCCGGGCCGTACGCGGCGTGCCTGGTCGAGGAAGACGTGCACGGCGGGATGATCCGCCCCGGCCTGCGGGGCGGTGACCGACGGGCCACCGTCGCACGGCACCTCCAGCGGCGCGAGCAGGAAGGGCCGCTCGCCCGGGATGTCCCACGGGCCCTCGGAGGTGACGAGCAGCCGCAGGCCGGGACAGTCCCGCAGCAGCCGGTGGAGCAGACCGGTGTCCGGGGTGGCGGGCGCGCCGTCGATGACCAGCAGGGCGGGCCGGTCCCCCAGGAGCTCCGCGACCGTGTTCCCGTCGGCCGGCGACGGAACCGGGCTCCGCTGCCCGGCCGCGCCGTCCCCGAACAGTCCGGTCACGAGGGCGGTCAGCGGAGCGGTCAGCGCGCTGTCCGCCTGGCTGAGGTAGTCGGCTTCGGTGCCGGGGCAGGGGCACCACAGGACCGGCAGTCCGGCCTCGCGGTGCAGCCGGCCGGCCACCTCCAGGGCCAGCCGGGTCTTGCCGACGCCGCTGATGCCCACCACGTTGACCAGCCGTTCGGCGCCCGAAGCGAGCTCTCCCGTGATGACCCCGGTTTCCGTCTCCCGGCCCACGAGCGGCAGCGGGGCCGTGGGGGGAGCGGGGGCCTCGGCCTCGAAGTCGTGGCCGCAGCCCGCGCCGGTGCGGCCGTGACGGGCGGCGGCCTCCAGCGCGGTGCGGGCCCGTGGACCCAGGCGGAGCCCCTCGGCGATCAGACCCACCGTGTCGGTACGCGGTCTCCGCACCCGGTCCTGCTCCAGATCCCGGATGGCGCGGACGCTGATGGTCGACAGATCGGCCAGCTCACGCTGTGTCAGTCCGATGCGGAGGCGATGGCTGCGGATGAGTGTGCCGAGCCGCGGCACGTCCTCCCGGGTGCCTGCGGTGGCCGCTCCAGTGTCCAGGACGAGTGTCATCACGGATGCTCCTGCCGTTGCCGGGTGGGACCCGGAAGAGGTGCCTGTCAACAGAAAGACCAGGTCAAGGGTCTGCTGTTCGGTTCCGAGTTGCCTCTTATCGTCCACGGCGGGCTATCGGCCGGGCATCGCCCGGACAACGGAACGCGGCCCGTCCCTATCACCGGCACCGGGCTCCTTCCGCCGGCCGGCCGGGGCACCGCGAGGGGATAGCGAGGGGATAGCAGCGGAGATAACCCGGGGATTCCGGCTCTTCCTAACGTGTGACCCACGACATACGCAGCGCACCGCACTTCGGAGGGATCCCCATCGTGACCATGACCACCATGTACCGGACCGCACTCGTGACCGCGGCGTTCTCCGCCACCACCCTCCTCGGGGCGCAGGCCTCCGCCGCAGCCGCCGGCCAGCAGCCGGCGCACACCGCGCAGAGTCAGGCGTGGGAGCTCGTCGCGGCCGGTGCTCCCGGCAACGACCCCTGGGACTCCGCGGCCCCGCTGAACGACCCCTGGGACTCGGCCGCCCCGCTGAACGACCCCTGGGACTGCTGAACCCGGAACCGCGTCACCCCCCCCGACCGGACGCAGCCCCGGTCAGCCCGCCGGACTCAGCCCGGCCCCGCTCCCGGCCCGCCGCTCTCCGGCCGGCCCCGCGACGTACGGTCCGCTCCCGCCGGGCCCCCCGTCGGACAGCAGCGACTCCAGCAGCGCCTGCGTCTCCTGCCACTCCGGGGACATGTTCCGGTCGCGGAACGTGAAGGCCGCTTCCTCCAGCAGGTCCCTGGCACCCGTGCCCTCGCCCATCCGCCCCAGCAGCCGGGCCAGATCCAGGCGGATGACCGCCGCGCCGCCGTGATCCATGATCTGCTCACGGACCGACAGCGCCCGGTCGAAAAAACTCCTCGCCTCCCCGTACCGTCCCCGGACGGCGTGCACCTGGCCGATGTCCCGCAGCAACTGCCCCTCGCCGATCACATCGCCGCTGTGTCGGCACAGCCGCAGCACCTCGGTCAGCGTCTGCTCCGCCTGCTCGTGGTCCCCGCGCTGGAGCAGGACCTGCCCCACGCGCCGCATGGCACGGGCCAGCCCGCCCTCGTATCCGACCGACCGGTATATCGCCAGTGCCTCGTCCAGCTGGGTCTGCGCGGTGACGCCCTGCCCCCGGCGCATCCAGATATGGGCCCGCTGGGTCAGGACGGTGGCCCGCCCGACGATGTCCTCGGCCCGGTCGAAGTCCCGCAGGGAACGCGCGTAGAGCTCGAGAGCTTCGTCATCGTTCCCGTGCAGCCGCGCCAGCAGGGCCAGGTCGCGCCGGCACAGCGCCAGCCCCTGCGCGTCGTCGAGCTCGGTGAACAGCTCCAGCGCCGAGCCGAGGGTGTCACTGGACTCCTGATGCTGCCGCCGGGTGAGATGGAGCGAGCCGAGCGAACCCAGGACGGCCGCGCAGCCCCGCTTGTTGCCCGCCAGCTGCACCGCGCCCAGCGCCGTGCGGTGCGTGCGCTCCCAGAGGTCGAGATAGCCGCGCGCCTCGAACAGGGTCACCAGGGTCGTCGCCAGGTTCCAGCACACCTCGTCCAGCTGCTCACGGGCCGCGTGCTCCACAGCCTGGGTGAGGTTGGCGTGCTCGCTGTCCAGCCACTCCACCGGGTCGGCGAGCAGCTCATCGGTACAGGCGGCGGGCGGAGCCCAGCGCGGGGCCGTGCCGTGCAGCAACGTGTAGTCGCCCCCGTAGATCCGCCGGTGCGCCTGCTCCGCCAGCGACATCCAGCCTCCCAGCATCCGCTGCGTCGCCGCCGACTGCACGGCGGGACTGTCGTGCAGGGCCAGCTGCTCGCGGGCGAACACCCGGATGATCTCGTGGAAGCCGTACCGGAAACCGCCGATGCTCTCCACGCCGACGACATCCAGCATCTGCATGTCGACCAGCGGCTCCAGCAGGTCGGAGGGGTACGGCCGGTCGTCGTCGAGCAGCGCTCCGGCCAGCCAGCCCGGCAGCGTCACCCCGCCGGCCAGGCTCAGCAGCCGCAGCAGCTGCTGGTCACTCGGCGGTAAACCGTCGTGCGTCAGCGACAAGGAGGCCCGCATCGTCATCTCGCCGTGGGTCAGCTCGTCCAGCCGGTGCCGCTCGTTGGCCAGCCGGTGGACCATCGACGCCAGCGACCAGTGCGGGCGGGCCGCCAGCCGGGCCGCGACGATCCGCAGCGCCAGCGGCAGACCGCCCACGGTCCGCACCAGAGCGTCCGCCGCCTCCCGCTCGTTCGCCACCCGCTCGACGCCGAGGATGCGGCCCAGCAGTTCCAGTGCCTGCGCGCCGCCCAGCACGTCGAGTTCGACGCGGTGGGCGCCCGGCAGCCCGGTGAGCCGCGCCCGGCTGGTGACCAGCACCGCGCAACTGCTGCTGCCGGGAAGGAGCGCGCTGATCTGTGCCTCGGACGCGGCGTCGTCCAGCACGACGAGCAGCCGGCGCGTGGCGAGCAGCGTGCGGTACATCTCCGCCCGTTCGTCCAGCGCGTCGGGGATGACCGGGCCCGGGATGCCGAGCGCCCGCAGGAACCGTCCGAGCACCTCCGCCGTGGTGGCGGGCACGGACCCCGCGCCGCGCAGGTCGCAGTAGAGCTGTCCGTCAGGGAAGCTCGTCCGGCTCAGCCGGTGCGCCAAGTGGGTGGCCAGCGTGGACTTCCCGATTCCCGGCTTGCCGACGATGACCGCGACCCCCATGGCGCGGTGCGCCTCCCCGCCGGCCACTACCGCCTCGATGTCCCGTATCACCTGCTCGTCGGCGATGAAGTCAGCGGTGTCCGCCGGAAGCTGACGGGGCTTCTCCTCCCGGTGCGAAGTGTCCGCGGCCTCCGCGGCCTCCGAGGTCTTCGCGGTCTCCGAGGTCTCGGCCGGCGCCGCCGGGCTCCCGGACGCCGTGTCCGCCCGTGGTGGCTGTCCGGTCCCGGGGCGCAGCGCGGCGTCCCCGGAGAGGATCGCCGTTTCGAGCAGGCGCAGGTCCTCTCCCGGGTCCAGACCGAGCTCGTCGATCAGCAGCTCCCGGCCGGCCCGGTAGGAGTCGAGCGCCTCGGCCTGCCGCCCGGATCGGTAGAGAGCCAGCATCAGCAGGCCGCGCAGCCGCTCGCGCAACGGATGCTCGCGCACCAGCCGCTGCACCTCACCGACGAGCTGATGGTGGCGTCCCAGGTCCAGCTCCAGCTGCAGACGGGTCTCCAGGGCTGTCAGCCGCTCCTCGTCCAGCTGGTGCGCCTTGCTGCGCAAGGTCTCCCCGGTCAGGCCGCTCAGACAGGGCCCTTCCCACAGGGCGTCCGCCGCGCGCAGCAGGTCGGCCGCCTCCCCGTCGCGGCCCTCCTTCACCAGCACCCGCGCCTCGGCCAACTGCCGGTTGAACACGGTCATGTCCAGGCTGTCGGGTTCGGTGCTGAGGACGTACCCCGGCGGTCTGGTCGTGATCTGTGCGTCCACCCTCGACCGGGCGAAGACCTTGCGCAGCCGGGAGACACAGATCTGCACCTGGGTGCGCGCCGTGTCCGGAGGCTCGTCCTCCCAGATGAGGTCCACCAGATAGTCGGTGCCGACCACCCGGTTCGCCTCCAGCAACAGGGCCGCGAAGATCACTTCCTGACGTCCCGGCGGGATGCGCACCGGCCCGTCGGGGCCCGTCACCTGGAGGGGGCCGAGGATCCGGAACGCGTGCCGGCCGGATGCGCTCGGCCCCGACCTCAACGATTCGGTCATGCGTCTCCCACTCCGGGGGCATGGCAACGGTCGAGCAGCAAGGTCATGTGCAGCTCAAAGAGTCAGTGTCACCGAAAGGAGGTCTTACGTCCATGGGATGGAGACTGTGTGATGGCGATAGCGCCGCGATAGTCCCGAGTTGCAGATCGGCAGCATGCTGTAAAGCGGCCGGCGGCGTGCGCCTCGGTCCCGTTCCGTGCCGAGTCCGGAGGGACGGACAGGGACGAGAGGACCTCGCGATGAATGGCCACGACCAGCGTCAGCTGCCGCCCAGCTCAGCCATCACGGCTGTCGGAGTCGACCACGTACGGTTGTCGTACCACTACCTCGACAGTGGCGATCTCGAGGGCTACGGCTCCTTACTGGACGAGAACATGCAGATGAAGCGCCCCGACGCGCCACCGGGGCGCGGGCGCGCGGAAGTGCTGCGCGGGCAGGTCGCGGCGAACCGCTCCCCGTTGCGGCACCACATCTTCAAGATCGTGGCGGACGGCGACAGCGTGGTGGCCATGGGTCACCTGACCGCCCGTGCCGACCGACGCGGAGAGCCGGCGGCGGGCCCGTCGGACTGCTTCCCGGCCGACCCGTCGGAAGGGCTGGCCTTCGTCGATGTCTTCACCCTCTCCGACGAGGGGATGCTGCTCGGCTGCCGACGCTTCTACTACACCGCCCCGGGCGCCCCGCACCCCCAGTAGCAGGGCGCCCGGCGGTGTTCCCCGTTGCCGACGCACCGGTCGGCCGGGGGAATCACCTGTGACTCGGCAGGGCCGGGGGCCATGCTGCTCTGTGCGGGCCGTTAGCTCAATTGGCAGAGCAGTGGACTTTCAATCCCGTTCTTGCGCGTAGACGCTCGGCGCGAGCCCTCGTGCGAAGTCCCGAGAGAATCGCTCTGACCTGCATGTTCGGTCAATCGGTTCGCAATTCCCGGCCGAGTTGGGGTGTGCTTCCGACTCACATGTGAGCCCGAGGTGAGCCCGGAGGGGCGTCCCCGGTGCCGGGGGAACTCGGTTGGCAACCTTGTCCGCGGGTTCGCGGTCGAGCTCGACGAGGAGCGACGTAGGCGAGGACCCGGCGGAACGCCTCGCTCACCTTCTCCGGGTGCAGCCACGATCCGTCGGTCTCCGTCCACACCTTCCCCGCCTCGTGCCAGACCTTCCCCTGTGCGAGGCGGGCGCGCTTCTGCTCCTGCCGGCGCTCCTGACGGCGCCGCAGGACGGCCACGCTGGCTTGGTCAAGTGAGATGGTGTCCGCGCTGCCCTCGGTCTTGGGCGGGCTCTCGTAGGGCTGCCAGCCGTCCTCGGCATCGGGCGAACGAACGGGTACGACCTGGCCAAGCGGGGCGCCTACCCCGTCCGTGTCCTGCGGCACGGCCGCCGGTACACCGTGTCGCGGTACGACCTGCACCGGCACCTCGGCGTTGTACAGGAAACGAACGTGCACAACCGAGGCGACGCGGCGTAACGTTGCCTCGTTCCCCAGTGGGGGGCGTGGTCAGCGATACGCCAAGCTCACAGGCCGTGCGCGCGCCCGCTATGCTGGGCGCAGCGGGCCGCTAGCTCAATTGGCAGAGCGACAGACTTTTAATCTGCGGGTTGTGGGTTCGAGTCCCACGCGGCCTACCGGAGTTGAGCCCCGTTCTCGTCGAGAACGGGGCTCAATGCTCAGATCCCGAGCTCACCGTGCGGCGGATCCTGGTCCATTCCACCGCGAACGCCGCAGGCCAGCGGGCCGCCCGGGACAAACGCCTGGCCAAGGCCACCGAGGACCTGAACAAACTCGCCTCGGCGGCCGGTGGACGGCACTACAGGACCGCCGAAAAGATCGTTGCCCGCGTCGGCGTGATCACTGCGAAGCGCCGCGTCACCTCCTGCCTGCGCTATGAGGTCACCGGGAACGAGACTGGCGTTCCCGCCCCGGACTGGCACTTCGATGAGGACGTCCCGACTGCCGAGGCCGCGGTCGACGGCTGGTACGCGCTGCTGACCTCGCTGCCCGCTGAGGAAGCCGACCCAGGCCAGGTCCTGATCCACTACAAGGGCCAAGGCGCGGTCGAGCGCCGCTACCACGACTTCAAGGGGCCGCTCGCGGTCGCGCCGGTCTTCGTCCAGCACAACCGGCGCGTCGCCGCCCTGATCCAGGTCATCTGCCTGGCCCTGCTGGTGTTCTGCCTGATCGAGCGGCAAGTCAGACGGGCCCTGGGGCCGGAACAGAGCATGGCCGGTCTCGACCCCGACAACCGTCGGGTCCGCCCCACCGGCCGCATGATCCTCTACCACCTCGGCGAACTCACCCTGCGAATCGGCCACATCACCGACCCGCCCACCGTCCAGATCACCCGTGGCGTCCAACTCCACCTCCTCGAACTCCTCGACACCGACATCGGACAACCCGCTGGCCACAGACCTGAAACGGCGACCCGCGAAGTCCGGGTCTGGAAAGCTGTTGGCGTGTGCCCCGACGGCCGGTGCAACGGCCGTCGGGGTGTGATGTCGTCGCGCTGTCGCCCGCTGGGCGAAGCGCTTGGGTCAGGACGTCAGCGACCGTTCCGCGATGTGGTCGAGTCGTTCGGCGAACACCTTCTCGGCGTCCGGGGTGATGGTCCGCAGGGCAACCATGCTCGTCAGGATGACGTCGCAGAGCTCTTTCTGTACGTCCTCCCACGTGTGGCTGGCGCCCTTGCGTGGGTTGGAGCGACTCACACCGTGGATCGCCTCGGCGACTTCGCCGGCCTCTTCGCTGATCTTGAGCACGCGCAGCAGCCGGGCGACCTCGGGTGTGGTCTCGGTCTCGGTGTCGAGCCACTGCACGAGGCGGTCGATGGTGGGCCAGAGGTGTTCCATGGGGTGTGCTCCGTAGTCGTGGCTGGGGATGTAGTTCGCTGGCACGGTGCGCCGGACGTTAGCAGCGGCCCGTTGGCGGGCATGGCCGGTGCGCGGGAGTGCGCGCGGTTCGGTCAGGTGGGTCCTGTGGTCGCTGAGGCATCGCCGGATGTCCGCGGGGGCGGCGAGGTCAGGGCGCCGCGGATCTGTTCGGCGGCTTGCTCAGGTGTGAGGGCGCCGTTGTCGAGAGTGAGGACGGCCACGCCCATGCCGCGGAGTGTGCGTGCGGCTTGCTGGTAGAGGTCGACCTCGCGGGCGGGTATGACGGGGTCGCGCTCGAATCGGTGGTGCGCGCCGCGCTCGCGCAGTCGGCTGGTGATGACTGCCGGTTCGGCGGTGAGGATGACGGCGAGGTCGGGCAGGATGATGTCGGCGTTCAGGTCGAGCAGGAAGGGCTCGGGGACGTCGTCGAGGCGCTGCACTACGAGGGTCGAGGCGAGGTACCGGTCGCAGAGCACGGTGTCGCCGCGGTCGAGGTGCGGCCGTAGCTCGTGACGGATGTGGTCGTAGCGGTCGGCGGCGACCAGGCAGGCGAGTGCGTGCCCGTGGACGCGGTCGGCGTTGGCGCGGGTGAACTGCCCGATGGGGCGAGTCGAGGGCTCGGTCGTCGTGTGCACGCTTTCGCCCTGTTCGCGCAGCAGGCCGGCGAGCGTGGCGAGGGTGGTGGACTTGCCGACCCCGCCGGGGCCGTCGAGGGTGATGAATCGTCCGGGGTGGGTCATGCGGCGGCTCCCACCTGGTTGCGCGCGTGCCAAGGCGGCTCATGCGGGGATCGGCGAGCACGTGCTGTGGCATCGCTTTGGCGTGGTGTCCCCCGACCATGAGGGCGATGTCATCGGCGAGGCCGGCGGCGATCTGCGCCGACAGTTCGTAGGTGGGGGCGAGCAGGTTCATACCGACCCACCGGGGACGGGCAGAGTCGACGAGCTCGCTCGTCCGGGTGATGCCGAGCCCGTGCGCCTCGGCATCGAGCACGCCCACGTTGAAGCCTGCCCGCTTCGCGTAGGTGGCGATGTAGGCCATGCCGAGCACGGGCAGGGTGTAGTCGTTGACGCGGGGGCGCTGGGCGTAGTCGCGTAAGGGTGCGTTGACGAACAGGGCATCGAGCGGGCGAGCCGGGTCAGCGCCGGCGATGAGGTCAGTCGGGCGGGGCGGTGTGTGCTGTTCGGACATGGCTTCCCCAGGTGAGTGCGAACAGGGTCAGGGTGTGCAGCCGGGTGCGGTCGTTGTCGGTCCAGCGCCGCCACTGAGCAGCGAACGCCCGGTCACCTTGCGGGAGCGTCAGGCCGGGGGCGGCGCGGCGGGCCCAGGTGCGCACGGCGAGGTCGCCGTGCGGGTAGACGGAGAAGTCGCCGGTGTAGTCGGCGACGGCGGCTGAAGCGGTCCACGGGCCGATGCGCTCGACCTCTTCGAGGGCTTTGACGAGGTCATCGGCCGGGAGCTGCTCCCACTCTTCGTGTCGCAGCGTGTATGCCGAGGCGGCGGCGCGCAGCGCGGTGCGGTGAAACTTGGTTCCGGTAGCGGCGAACGCTTCGTCGGGCAGGCCGAGCACGGTCGCGGGATCGGGGGCCAGGGACAAGGCTCCGGCCGGGGTCTCCAGCGGGCGGCCGTGGGTGGCAGACCAGCGGCGGTACACCTTCCGGGCCTGCTCGGCGCGCACGACCTGCCGCAGGACTGCCGTGGTGATCGCGTCCCACAGCCAGGGGTTCGGCACGCGGGCGACGGTGCCGAGCGTGGCGAGTTCGGCGACGAGTGGTGCCGCTTCGGCGTGTTCCGGTAGGTCGGTAGCGAAAGCGTGGCCGATCGACGGCGCCTCGACGGTGGTGTCGGTGAGCGGCTGGCGGTGCAGCTCGGCGCCGTCGCAGGAGATGAGCCAGGGCTCGCCCTGGTGCAGGACGACGCGCGCGGGCTGCTCGCCGGGGCCGGTAGCCCACGCGGGATGGTCGATGGTGAAGGCAGTTGTATGCATGTCCTCGAATCCAGCCGGTAGGGCACGTTCGTGCCGCGGGCGTCTCATGGTGCCGGTTGTGGATGAGGGCTGTGTGGCAGTTGGCGCGGGTCGGTCCGTCCGGCTGACGCGGAGCTGGCCCGCGGGCTGGTGGGGTCCGCGCCCCTGCCGAGGGGGTGAACGGGTGCGGGGGAGCCGTTCATATGGTCACCTCGGCAGGGGGCGGACGTCTGCGGGGCGTCGGTGCGCGGCCGGAGCGCGACGAGGTCGCGGAGGCGGCGCCCGAGCGGGGTTCGGGGGCGGCGGTGCCAGCCGTGGCCGCTGGTGCGCGGCTGCTCGGCGCCGCGGGGGAGGTGCAGCGGGACGCGGCGCCCGTCGGGCATGGTGGGGGCGTCGTCGGCGGCGTCGGTGTAGTCCCACACCATGTCGTTGAGCCGCGCGATACACCGTTCGCAGGCGTAGAGCGGGGCCTCGACGTGGCCGACGGCGATCACCGGGCCGAGCCACAGAACCGCGGTGTACCGGTGGTCGGGGCACAGCCAGCAGGGCCCGAAGTGCCAGGCGTTCCCGTCTCCGGTCGGGGCGGGGGCGGGGCGGCGGTCCCGGTACGAGGTGATCACGACATCCCTCCGATTCTCCCGTGGCCGGTGATGCCGAGCAGGAGACGGCCGGCCAGGGTGTAGATCTCGCACGCCTGGCAGCACGGTGGGTTGTAGGGGGCGGGGTTGGCGGTGTACGGCTCGCTGCGCGGGATGGCGTCTGCCGTCGTGGGGGTGTCTGCCGTGGCGCTCTCGGGGAAGCAGGCGAGAACGAAGTCGCCCTGCCGGACCGCGTCGGCGCGCGCGATGAGCGTCTCGCCGGCCTCGTCCCCGGCGAGGGGGAACAGGTTCTCGCGCGCGATTTCCTCGGCGCGTTCGGCGCTCACGGTGTACTTGCGGCGCCGGCGGACAGCAGCGTGGGTGGTGAGTGCCGGCTCGGCCGGTGCTCGGCCGCAGGGTGACGACGTGGGCCGGACCTCGCGCGGCGATCGCGCACGGAAGGTGTCCCCGAGCCCGGCGTCGTGCAGCAACGCCGTCACCCATCCGGTCGGCGCCAGCCCAGGCGGGCACACCCGCCACCGATGCATCGGTGATCTTGAGGTCGGTCATGGAGCCGACCCCGAAGCGGAGGCCGGGACGGTCGTTCTGTGCCACGGCGACCATCCCGGGGGAGCGGGCGCGTTTCCACGTCAGAAGCACCCGGTACAGGAGTGCCGGGGGACTTCACTGACCAGTTTCTTGAATGCCGGGCGACGGATCGGTGGATCGGACTATCCTGCGCCGGACAATCATTCGGTGAGTGACCGAGAACGGCGTGAGCGAGGGGGTATGCCCGTGCGGGCAGACACGGTTGACCTGAGGCGAATCTTCGGCAGGGACGTCCGGTATATGGTGCCCCTGTTCCAGCGGCCTTATGTATGGAATAGAGACGATAATTGGGCTGCCCTGTGGGAAGATATTCGCCGGGCCGTAGAACGTGTTGAGCGCGCAGCGGAAACCGGGGAGTCGCCGGCACCACACTTTCTCGGAGCCGTGGTGTTCGAGGAGATGCAGTATCCTTCGTCCAGCCTTGAAACTCGTCAAGTGATTGATGGGCAACAGCGACTCACTACGCTTCAGCTTTTTCTCTATGCCGTTCGTCGTTGTGCATCCGCGAGGTCACATGATCGAGCTGTGAGGTTGTTGAGCAAGTTTCTGGAGAACGATGAAGACTTATTCGACCGGGCCCGGAATCCGGATCACCTGTACAAGGTTTGGCCCACGAATGCGGACAGGGCGCAGTTCGCTGCAGTCATGACGGGAGCTTCGGATTCTCATTCCCAAATGGCCAGGGCGGTCAGGTACTTCGAGGTCGAAGTGGACAAATGGCTGGGTGATGCGACGCAGCCCTTGGAGCGTCTCAGCGCTCTTGTTCAGACGGCAAGGGAACAACTCCGACTCGTCATCATCGACCTGGAAGAGCACGATGATGCTCAGGTCGTGTTCGAGACACTGAACAGTCGTGGCACTCCACTTGAGCATGCCGACCTGGTCAAGAACTTGCTCTTCCGGGATGCTGAACACGCCGGCGCAGATGTGGACAAGCTCTACCGGGCGTACTGGGCGCCGTTCGACGAAAGCGAATGGCGGGTGGAGCAGACCACCGGGCGTATTACGCGAAGCCGTCTCGATGTTTTCCTGACGCATTGGCTCGTCATGCGGACACGTCGCGAATTTCACTCATCCGCACTTTTCAAGGAATTCGAACGCTGGCTGCGTGACGTCGATATTCCTACCGAACGGGTATTCGCCGAGCTGGCGAGGTACGCCGAGATCTATGATCGGTTGGACGAGGCGCCGTCGCATGGTGTGGAAGGCCGATTCCTGTATCGCATGAAGGTCATGCAGTCTTCGACGCAGATGCCGCTGCTGCTTTTTCTCTACGGGCTGGGGGATGATGTCCTGCCGCCATGGCGCAGGCAGCGGGCCATCAGGGCGGTGGACAGCTACATCATCAGGCGCGCCTCGCTCAACTTGAGTAATCGGGACTACAACCACGTCTTCCGTGAACTTGTCGCCGCGGCGGCACGCAATCCGACGCAAGCGGATGCGGAGGTCATTCGTGCCATCGAAGGTCTTCAGGGGCACCATCGTTACTGGCCCGCTGATTCTGAGTTCCGCTCCGCGCTGGAGGTGGACCCACTGTATGTGCGGTTGTATCGGCGCACCGCGCGGATTCTCCTGGAGGCTTTGGAGGATGAGCTGCGAACCGGGCACACGGAGCAGCTGACTGTACCGGCGGGTGAACACTTCGGGGCGAAGCTCACCATCGAGCATGTCATGCCACAGAGCTGGGAGGAGAACTGGCCTGTTCTGGTGGAGGACGAGAACGACGGATCGGAGCGCCATGAACTGGTGCACACACTGGGAAACCTGACTCTGGTCACCGGTCGTCTCAACCCGGCGCTCGGCAACATGGGATGGGAGGACAAGAAGCAATGGATCGGAGAACACAGCCTGCTTCGCCTCACCCACGGAACACTGCTCCGCAGGCCGCCGACAGCAACTATCGAGAACTGGGAAGACTCCTGGGACGAGCACCGCATTCGTGCGCGCGGCGCGTACCTTGCGTCGGTGGCTCTCTCGATCTGGCCGTCGGGTGAAGAACTGCTCGCCTCGGAGCCAGGCGGTGAGGCAGCCGCACGTTCGCCCGACCTGCGCGTCTCACCTGCGGCTGGATCCGGATCACCGCCGTAGGAGTGGCGTCCGTGCCCGGCTGCGGCAGCGTGCCGTCGACCTGCCTGCTCCCGACGTCCGGGCAGCCGTCGGGGACCGCCTGCGGCGGTGTGCCGGGGGTGCGTCGGGTCACAGAGGACCGCCCGGGCGCCCCGCGAGCCTGTCCGGCCTACCGGGCTGACGCTCAGGGTTGACGAGGGGCGGTGTCGCCGGCCGGACAGCGTCGGCCCGAGGCGGTCACCCGCACCCCTCCGGTTTGCTTGCATTGGGCATGCATGTATATATGTAGTTGTCCGAAGCAAGTTTTCCGGGGAGAGCAGTGGCTGCACGAAGCCAGTACGAGGAGCTCGCACGTCAGCTGCGTTGCATGGCGGCCATGCAGCGCGGCCTGGCACGCCTGCTGCCGCACGACTGTCCGGCCGGGCCCACCGCGGTGCTCGCTCTGCTGAAGCACCACGGGGAGATGCGGATGAACCGGCTCGCCGAGCTGCTCGGCGTCGACATGTCGGTGGCCAGCCGGCATGTGACGCATGTCGCGGAGCGCGGCTGGGTCGAGCGGAAGCCGGACCCGACGGACCGGCGCTCCCGTCTGCTGCGTCTCACCGGCGAGGGTGAGCAGGTACTGCGGATGATCTCCCGGCGGTACGTGGACACCCTCTCCACCGCGCTGAGCGGCTGGCCGGACGAGGAGGTCGGCCTGCTGGTGTCGCTGCTGGCCCGGATGCAGGCGGACGTGGGCCGGCGGCTCCCCGCCGACTGACCGCCCGCCGCGCCGCCTACCGCCACACCGCCCCGCAGGTGTGCCCGCCGAACGCCCGCGTGAAGGAGAGGAACCCGCATGGCCACGTCCCACCGGAGCGCTGTTCAGGGCGGCGGCGAACCCGGCACCGTCACCGGACCGGCCACCCCGATGACGCACCGCCAGATCATGAAGGCGCTCACCGGGTTGCTGCTCGGCATGTTCGTGGCAGTGCTGTCCTCGACCATCGTCACCAACGCGCTGCCGCAGATCATCTCCGAGCTGGGCGGCGGTCAGACCGCCTACACCTGGGTGATCACCTCCACGCTCCTCACCATGACGGTGTCCACCCCGCTGTGGGGCAAGCTCGCCGATCTCTTCAGCAAGAAGCTGCTCGTCCAGCTGGCGTTGGTGATCTTCGTGCTGGCATCGGCGGGCGCCGGTCTGGCTCCGGACGCCGGGACCCTGATCGCCTTCCGGGCCGTCCAGGGCCTGGGTATGGGCGGGCTGGCAGCCCTGGCCCAAGTGGTCATCGCCGCGATGATCGCTCCCCGGGAACGCGGCCGGTACAGCGGCTACCTCGGCTCGGTGTTCGCTGTGGCCACCGTCGGCGGACCGCTGCTCGGCGGCATCATCACGGACACCCCATGGCTCGGCTGGCGCTGGTGCTTCTACGTCGGCGTGCCGTTCGCCGTCGTGGCTCTGATAGTGCTGCAGAAGACCCTCGACCTGCCGGTCGTCAAGCGGCGGGTGCGGATCGACTGGACCGGCGCGTTCTTCATCGCCGCCGCCGCCTCGCTGCTCCTGATATGGGTTTCGCTGGCCGGCAGCGTCTTCGACTGGCTGTCCTGGACGTCCGTCCTGCTGATCGGCGGTGCGCTCCTCTCCGCCCTGGTCTTCCTGGTGGTCGAGTCCCGGGCCGCCGAGCCCGTCATGCCCCTGCGGCTGTTCCGCAACCGGACGATCCTGTTCACTTCCCTGGCGAGCCTGTTCGTCGGCGTCGGAATGTTCTCCTCCACGGTCTTCCTGAGCCAGTACTTCCAGCTGGCGCACTACAAGTCGCCGACGATGTCCGGGGTCCTGACCATCCCACTGGTCACCGCCATGTTCGTCGCGATGACCGGCAGCGGCATCCTGATCACCAGGACCGGCCGCTGGAAGATCTGGCTGCTGTCCGGTGGCGCGCTGATCACCGGGGGACTGGGCATGCTCGGCATGCTGCGGTCGGACACCCCCTACTGGTACACCGCACTCGGCATGACCGCCCTGGGACTCGGGCTCGGGATGCTGATGCAGAACCTCGTGCTGGCCGCCCAGAACCAGGCGGAGGACGGGGACCTGGGCGTCACCAGCTCAGTGGTCACCTTCTTCCGGTCGCTGGGCGGCGCGATCGGCGTCTCGGTGCTCGGTGCGGCGCTCGGCCACCGCATCGCCGCCTACTCGCGGGAGGGCATGGCCGCGCTCGGGGTTCCCGCGAACTCCGGGGGCGGTGACGCCATCCCGGATCTCAGTACGCTCCCGGCCCCGGTCCGCGCGGTGGTCGAGAACGCCTACGGGCACGGGATCGGGGACATCTACCTGTATGCGGCGCCGTTCGCCCTGCTGGCCCTCGTGATGATCATCTGCGTCAAGGAGGTACCGCTCAGGACCGCGCTGCCTCCCGTCCGGGCGCACGCGGCGGAGAGCGTCCCGGGCCCCGGGCCCCGCGAGGAGAAGGCGGTGAGCGGGACGGCTGCCGGGCGTTGACCGCCCCCGGACCGGGCGGGCCGCGAGCGCCACGGCTGACAGGCCGTCGCCGCCGGCGTCAAGGCCGTGTGGCGGGGTGCCGCAGGACCGGTACCGCGCGGAACCCGGGTGTCACCCACTCCCGTTCGGCGTCCTGGCGCCGGAGAATGGCAGGAACAAGCCACGAGGACCCAGGGTTATCACGCCATGTGTACTATCAGCTGCATACAGTCAGAAGCTTGTGGTCGGTTGTTGCCACGCGGTTGCCAGGTTGCAGTTTGCTGCCACCGGAGGTTTGGGATTCCCTCGGCTGCTGCTGCTGGAGCTCCGGGAATTCACTCTGTGTTGTGCGGAATGTGTATACCAGTCGTTGACTGGATCCCGACCAGCGAACTAATGTCTCCCCCCGGCAGTACCTGACGTTCTCACCGTCCGAAGCGCGTCGCTCCGGAGTCGCAATTTGCTGCCGAAGAAGGGGTGAGGTCAGAGATGCCCTTGCGTCCGGGTGGCCTTTTATTTAGCAGTGAACAACTGGCCTTGGCGTATCTGTCTTCGTGAGGGAATAGCAGTCAGGGGGAAGCATGGCGGGTGTGTCGCAGGCGGGCAGGAGCGCCGCCGACCGGCACGACGCGGTCGAGCAGTCGCTCCTTCAGGCTCGTGAGCTCATCGAACACACGGTCTCCCTCCACCGCAGCGGCCCGGAGCAGCGGTCACTCGCCCCGCTGCCCAGTGAGCAGGAGCCGGCCCTGGACCTGGTCCGGAAGGTCATCGACAGCGCCCAGTACTCCCTCACTTTTTCCACCCCGGTGAGCGTGGACGACTGCCCTTGCGCGGCAATCGTCCTTCCCGAGATGTGCAGGGCGAGCCGGCGCGGGGTGATGGTGCGGGTGCTGTGCTCCCACCGTGTGCTGGGCACAGAGGCCGTGTGGTCGCTGCTCGGGGCCGGCTCCGCATGCGACCTGCGGGTCTCCGGCGGGCAGGTGCAGCAGGCACTGATCGCCGACTGCCGGGTGGCGATCATGCGCAGTGAGGACGAGTACGCGCCGGGCGGTGGCGTGATCACGGAGGATCCGGCGACCGTCCGCACCCTGGACCTGCTGCTGGCCGGCGCCTGGAACGCGGCGCTGTCGCCCGTGGGCTACCAGCGCCTCAGCGAACAGCTGCGGAAGCCCCGCGCGCAGCGCGTGCTGCAACGGCTGCGTGCCGGTCAGACGGACGAGGCCGCGGCAGGGGAGCTGCAGGTGTCGCTCCGGACCTATCGGCGGCACGTGGCCGAGATCATGCGGGCCCTCGGAGCGGACTCCCGGTTTCAGGCCGGAGTGCGCGCGGTGGAGCTCGGCCTGTTGGATCCCGAATGAAACTGCCACAGTGAGCAAGACGGAAGGACACGGAGTGAGCGAGCTGCCCGAGGCGTTGGTGCCGGGGCCCTGTGCGGGCGAGACACCGGCCGACGAGGCAGCTGCCGGCGTGGAGACCCGGGACGAGCTGGAGCAGTCCTTGCTGGCGGTCCGCTCCCTGATAGAAGAGACCGTGGCCAAGCACCGCAGCCGGTTGTCCAGCCGTGCGCTCGTGACCGAGGTCCAGGTGGAGGGCAACGCACTCGTCACCGCGGCGGCCGACCTCATGGGGCAGGCCGGCAGCAGCATTGATGTGGTCCTCGCCTCGGAAGCCGCGCCCACCCGGGCGGTGCACTCGGCCCTGGCGGACCTGCTGGCGGACGAGGCCGGGGACGTCGACGTCCGGGTCCTGTGCAACCAGTCCACGCTGGAGTGGGGTCTGCTTCCCCACCGGGCACGGAGCGGGACCAGCGAGGTCCGCGTCGCCCGCGTGACCGCCCTGACCGCGGTGGTGGTGGACAACCGCGTCGCCTTGGTGAGCGCCGAGTCGGCGGCCGGCCGCCGGGCGTCCGTCATCCGGGCGCAGTCCGTCATCCAGACCCTCCGCACGCTGTTCTCCGGAGTGTGGCGGAACGCGGTGCTCGTGCCGGATCACCTCAGCTTCGGTGGGCGGGCCCGAGCGGAAACCACCCGGCGCATTCTGGAGAAGCTCCGGGGGGGCGTCACCGACGAGGTGGCGGCCCGGGACCTGTCGGTGTCGGTCCGTACCTACCGGCGCTACGTCGCTGAGATCATGACCATGCTCGGGGCCCGCTCCCGGTTCCAGGCCGGCGTGCGCGCCGCGGAGCTCGGGCTGCTCACCGGGCCGCAGCGCACGGCCACCGCCGGGGCAGCGCTGGAGCGGTAGACCGCGCCGGACGACCCGCTCCTGCCATGGTTGCCTCCCCGGACCAGCAGCTTGCTGCCGGGGCGTGGTACCGGAACCGGCGCGGCCCCGCAGCTGAATGCCACCCGAAATGGCTCACTCACCCCCGTTGCGCAGTTCCGGAACCGCCCCCGCGGCCCGGCGGAAGTGGAGCAATTGTGAACTCCGGGGAGTGCGATGGCCACTGTGTGTTTCCTCCGGAGGGCGATAGTTGCCGGGTTGGACGCTGCCGGGCCGGCCTCCACGGGGGCCGCTGATCGCCTTCGGGCCGGGCTATTGCGGGCGGGAGAGGCGTCGGCGCACGGTCGGCACCGGGGTGCGGGCGGGCCGCGAGTCTCTTTCCGGAGCAGTGTGCCGGCCCAGGCGGTCCGGCCCGTCCGGCAGCTTTCCGTCAGAGTGCTCAAGGCACAGTTCAGTCACTGAGTCTCCATATCGGTACTCGCGGTCCGAGTAATTCCGGCGCATAGCGCCCTTGGCGCCAAGCTGCCATATCCGTTGCGTACCGCGATTGCCCGCTGACAGGCTGGTCCGGGCCGGCCGTCCGGTGCCTGGCTGCCCGCGGTGGCGCGGACTGCCGCACACCGGGGGCCGTTTGTCCTGTCAACGCGGACCCCGCGGAGCCTCGCGGGTGCCGCCGGACCCGACCGATGGGGGAGCGGAGCGGAATGAGACGGTGATCCCTCTGTTCCTGTCCCTGTCCCCGCTTCACCCGTGTACGCGGCATGCCCGTGCGTGCACTTCTGCCGGAAGCGTGCGAAGGGAAGTCCCGCACAGCCTCCGTCGTTTTCCGGAGCAGCGGTTACCAGTTCGAAGGAATGCGCGCACGGAGGTCAAGGATGAGTGAGAGTCCGGAATCCTATTCATTCAAACTTCGGGGGAATACTTCCCCTGAATTGCCGGAACCCGGGTTCGCCTGCGATCGCTGGGTCGAACTTCTTGCTGACTATATTGAGGCAATTACTGCCCCACCGGCAATGGAGGAGGCGGGGCAGGTGACCGCTACCGAGGGCTGCCGCTGCTCGGGTGGATGAGGTCCCTCCCCCCCCGCGCACGTTCTCCCGCCCGGTGCGTCGGGAGGGAGAACGCCGGCCCGTGGGTCCAGCCCACTGCTCCCTGGCGGTGTCCGTCGGCCGGGGCAGGAGCCGGGTGCGGCAGCGGTGCCGGGTGCGGCTCATCTGAGCGGGATCACCGACGGGGGCCGCTTCCGACTCCGCTGGCTGACGCGCGTAGCATGAGACGCTGCCGTGCCCGTCCGCCGGGCGGCCGGAGTCGCCCCGCGGCCGGCGATGCGCCGTACGGCCCGGGTCCGGCACAGGGCTGACCCGCGCGCCCGCGCCGGAGGCCACGGGGGCGCCGGGTGCCCGGTCCCGGTGGGGCGGCAGGGTCCGCGCGCCGCCGCCCTCCGCCACCGACGGCCGGCTGTTCGGCGCCCCCTGCGTCTCGGTCCGCCGTTATTTAACGATTCCGTAGCACGGGGCGTACTGGCCGGTTCTCCCGTCCAGTTGAGCTTTTCCTGAGGTTCTTTTTCCCCCGGTGGCACCTAGCTGTCACGCCGGGTCTCAAGGGTGGCTGCAAACGGACCGCCAGAACTACCTTGTAGCCAACAATGCTGGTTGAGCATTCACCCACAAGGCGAATTTCGGCGAGGTTGGGTCGTGACGGAAACCGTGAGCGGTGTGGGCTTGGACAAGCGATCCGAGCTCGTCTATCGAAAGCTACTGCAGGGGCCGCGGTCGAGGCCGGAGGAGCTGAGCCGGGAACTCGGCCGGCCGAAGAGCGACATTGTCGAGATCATCAACGGGCTGCGGGCCGACGGGCTGGTCACCGGCTCCGGCGATGACGCGGGAGCCGTGCGGGCCGTCGAGCCCTGCGTCGCGCTCCCGACGCTGCTGGCCAAGCGGATGCGCCAGGCCGGCGCGGTGCAGCCCGGTCCCGTGGAGGTCGAGCGTTTCATCGCGCTCCACGAGCGGGCCGTCGAACGACTCGATCCGCGGAACAGCGGGGACGGGCGGGACCAGATCACCGCTCTCATCGAGCGGATGATCATCAAGGTGGAGCACGCGGTCACCTTCCTCCTTCCGGGGGACCGGGGCGGCGGCATGGACGGCGCCTTCGAGCTCTCGCGGCCGATCGCCGACATGGCGATGCGCCGGGGTGCCGCCGTCCGGTCGGTGTGGGCGCCCTCGGTGTTCCAGTCACCGCCGGCCGCCGCCCACGCGCAGTGGCTGGCGGAGCAGGGCGCACCGCCGCGTTCGGTGGATCCGGTGCCGGTGCGGGGCATGATCATGGACGGTGTGGTCGCGGTCCTGGCCGACGGTGAGGACCGGGTCCGGGTCGTCCGCGCACCCGAGGAGCTGAAGCGGCTCACCGCGCTCACGGACCGCCTGTGGGACCGCGGGGTGGTGGCACGCCACACGGCGAACCGTGCCGCCTGCGCGAAGATCACCCGGCGCCCGCGCTCGGAGATCGTGCTGCGGCTGCTGGCCGAAGGCCTGACGGACGAGGCCATCGCGCGGCGGCTCGGCTGCAGTGTCCGGACGGTCCGCAACGACATCGCCTCCGCGATGAACGCGCTGCACGCCCGCAGCCGTTTCCAGGCAGGGGTCCGGGCGATGCAGGTCGGGCTCATCTGACAGCGGCAACTCATACGTCCGGCCGGTCGTGCGGTGCTCCACAGGTCTCCCCCTTCAGCTCCGCGGCTCTCGCCTTCAGCCGACCGGCCGGGTAGCGGGCCCGTCCCGCCCGTCCGTCCGGGCCGCCACTGCGGCCCGGACGGACCGGTTTCCCGCCGTGGTTCCCCTCGACGCGTCGCTCGACTCGCCCCGGTGCGCCGATCGCGGCAGATTGGGACCGTGCACCGATCCGAGTCCGGCCTTCGCGGCGGGTACCGCGGCCTCGTCCGCTGGCTGCCCGCCGTACTGCTCGTGCTCGGGGTGGCCATCGACCTGGTGAGTTCCGCGCACATCACCTTCACCCCGCTGTTCGTGGCCGTGCCACTGGTCGCCGCCCCGCTGCGGACCTTCCGGGTCACCGCCGCCTACGGCGTCGCCGCGACCGTCGCCGTCACCCTGCTGATCCTCTTCTGGGACCGCCCCGGCCGGGCGGAGGGCCTCATGACGGTCACCACCACGGCCCTCATCTCGGTGCTCGCCCTGGTACTCAACCGGACGGTGACCCGGCGGCGCGAGGAGGCGGCCTCCGCCCGGAGCACCGCCGAGGCGGTGCAGCGGGCCGTGGTGCCCGCGCTGCCGGCCCGGGCCGGTCCGCTGCGCGTGGCCGCCCGGTACGAGGCCGCCGAGGTGGATGTGCTCGTCGGCGGTGACTTCCACGCGGTGCTGGACACCCCGTACGGGCCCCGGATGCTCATCGGGGACGTCCGGGGCAAAGGGCTCCAGTCGATCGAGGAAGTGGTGCTGCTGCTCGGCGTCTTCCGGGAAGCCGCGGACACCGAGGCGCGGCTGGAGCGGATCGCG
This sequence comes from Streptomyces sp. ACA25, assembly GCF_028200735.1. GTDB lineage: Bacteria > Actinomycetota > Actinomycetes > Streptomycetales > Streptomycetaceae > Streptomyces. The sequence goes on along the minus strand of NZ_JAQKPV010000018.1, from coordinate 42,491 downwards.
GCACGCCTGGACGCCGCTCTGAGCCGGCAGAAGCGCAGCCGGGACGGGCCGGCCCGGCTCGAGGGCTTCGCCACGGCGGTGCTGGCCGAGGTTCCCGCCGACGCGCCGGGAGAGCTGCGCCTCGTCAACCGCGGCCACCCCGCGCCCCTGCTGCTGCGGCCGGACGGCTCGGTGCGCAGCCTCGAACCGACCGACTTCGCGCTTCCGCTCGGTCTCACCGGGCTCGGCACCGAGCTGGACCGGCCGGACACCGAGCCGTTCCCGGCAGGTGCCCACCTGGTGCTGTACACGGACGGGGTCAGCGAGACGCGGGACGCCCGGGGCGAGTTCTACGACCCGGCCCGCGGACTGCGCGGCCGGCATTTCGCCGCACCGGAACAGCTGGTCGAGCACCTCATCGCGGATGTCAGCGCCTACTCCGGGGGAGGGGTCCACGACGACATGGTGATCATGGCCGTGCAGCGCCCCCCGGAGGACCCGGAGGACACCGAGCCGGGAAGTGCGCGGGCGGGACGGGAGCCGGTGAGTGCCCCGCATCCCCTCGAGGATGACCGAGGGTAAGCGGAAGGAGGCGCTCCGCATAACGATTGACGCAGTGTCAGTTTTGGATGTTGAGTCGACGGGTACAAAATTCGTCTGTTTTGCCAGGTTTGAAGCGCAAATGGCCTGGTCAAGTGTTGCCTATTTTTGGCGCAGCCACTTGGAATCCCAGGGTCAAGTCTATTAACGTTCGATAACAGCAGCGCGGGCGTCACTGCCGTCACAAGGGCGGCGCCGTGCTGCATCGCCGAATCCGCCACGTGCGGCATCTCAGCACCAAGGAACCGGGGACCCACTCATTGGGGTGAATCGGACAGCTGGCAGCCTGTCAGTCGTCCGTAGGAGACCTTCCTGCTCCGAACCCGTCAGCTAACCCGGTAGGCGATAAGGAAGGAAAGGAGAGCGCCCCCGTGGCGTCACAGCGGTATGCCTCCGGCGAGGGTTCGACCGACCTCTACGAGCCCTACGGACCCCCGGAGCCGGCCGAAGCGTACGGAACGTACGAGCCGTACGGAATGTACGGAGCCGGTGAGCAGGTGGTCTTCGGACCGGAACAGCCCGCCGAGGACACCTACGGGGAGTGGAACCCGAGCGCGGACACGGTCCGCCCGGTCCGGGGCAAGCACCGGGTGAGCCGGCAGCGCGGCGGGACCATCGCCCGCAGCCGGGCCGTTCTGGGCGTGGGTGTGATCGCAGCCGTCGGCGCGGGCGGCATGACCTCGGCCAACGAGGACGCGACCGCCGTCCCCGGCGTGGGTGCCGCGGCCGACAAGGTCAAGTCCATCCCCGACCACGTGCCCGGTCTGAACACCCTCCTCGGCAACTCCTCCGGCGACCACGTCATCACCGCCGCTCCCCTCACCGCGGCCGGCCTCACGGTCAGCGACAGCCCCGGCGTCACCCAGGCCTCGCACGCCACCACCGGCGACGCGGGTGAAGCCCTCCGCTCCCGCCTGCTCCAGCAGGCCGAGCGCCAGGAGAACCGCCAGGAGGCCGAGGAGCGGGCCGAGGCGCTCGACGCCGCCGAACAGGCCGCCGCCGAACAGGCCGCCGCCACCGCCGCCGCCGAGAAGGCCGAGGCCGAGCGGATCGAGGAAGAGCGCAAGCGCAAGGCCGAGGAAGAGCGGCTGCGCAAGGAGGAAGAGGAGCGGATCCGCAAGCTGCGCGCCAGCTTCATCTCTCCCCTCAGCGACTACCGCATCACCGCCAACTTCGGTGACAGCGGGACCATGTGGAGCAACAACCACACCGGCACCGACCTCTCGGCCCCCTCCGGCACCCCGGTGAAGGCCGTGCACACCGGGGTCGTCAAGGAAGCCGCCTGGGCCGGTTCCTACGGCTACCGCGTCATCGTCGAGCTCGAGGACGGCACCGAGGTCTCCTACTCCCACCTCTCGACGATGCTGAAGTCCGCCGGTGACGAGGTCGTCACCGGAGACGTCATCGCCCGGGTGGGCTCCACCGGCAACTCCTCCGGACCGCACCTCCACCTGGAGGTCCGCCCCGGTGGCGGCGCCGCCGTCGACCCGCTGGCCTGGCTGCGCGGCAAGGGCGTCTCCATCTGACCCGCAGCGCCCCCCGACTGCCCCGCCCCGGAAACCGGCTGACCGCCGGCCGGGGCGGGCGATGGCCTCCTTGGTCGCCGGGGTATCCGGTACCGACGGCAACGAGCCGCCGGCCGAAGATCAATCAGCGTCAAGGCTTTCGAGTCTGCCGGGCGCACAAGAGATTCAAGCCTGGACGAAGCCCCGCAAGCGACTGGCGATCTCCGGATTCGGCACGTGCGATTGGGCCACTGCCAGCACGAACTCTTCAGCTGCGTCCTCGTCCAGCGGCTCCTTCAACGGGTGTCCGTTGATGTCCAGGAAGACGATGGCCGATGCCCACCCGGTGCGCTTGTTCCCGTCCACCAGGCTGTGGTTGCTGGAGAGGGAGTGCAGCAGCGCAGCCGCCTTCTCGAAGACGGCCGGGTAGGCATCTTCGCCGAACACAGAGGACTGGGGACGTGCCACGGCGCTTTGCAGAAGGCCCCAGTCGCGTACACCGACGCGACCACCAAGTGTGATCTCCGCGATCTGAATGACGTCGTTGGCGTCCAGGTACTCGGTTATGTCGAGAGCCCCTTACTTGGTGGCGAGGCGCTTGTTCAGGCCTGCGGAGACGCGGGCAGTCCTGATGGCTGCCGCGGTCACCTTGCGCCGGTGGACCTCGGCCAAGATGGCATCGTGTGCCAGGGCCTTCAAGCTGACGTCCTCCTTTGCTGCCTGGTCGCGGAGCGTGGCCATCTCCTCCTCAGTGAAGGTGACGTTCAGTGCAGGCATGATCAACTCCCGTCCGGTACCTATTTTGGTACCAGGGTAGCACCGGGAGAGCCCTCAGCCTGCGCGTCTCGTCCAGGAGCCTGTTGCATCATGATCGGCAAGAGCGAGAGTCCCCCTCTGAGCTGCAACGATGAGGATTCGTACCAGGGGGAAGGCGCGACGGAACTCCGCCAGGACACCCAGGCGCCCCGTCCCGGTCGGCGCCCTCGCCCCCGCCCGCCCCGGAAACCGGCCGACCGCCGGCCGGGGCGGGAATGCGTGAGGGGCCCGGGGAGGTTGCCCCGGGGCGGACCGTGCCGCTCCGGGACGCGGTCACCCAACACGTCAGGTGCATGCCTTGGTATCCAGCAGCGCGGCCACGCGCGCCGAGAACATCCTCGTCCGCCCCTTCTCCCTGGGCAGCCTCACGCTCCGGAACCGGATCGCGATGGCGCCGATGACCCGCGAGTTCTCCCCCGGCGGCGTGCCGGGCGCGGACGTCGCGGAGTACTACGCGCGCCGGGCCGCCGGGGGAGTCGGCCTGATCATCACCGAGGGCACCTACGTCGACCACGACTCGGCCGGCACCAGCGACCGGGTCCCCCGGTTCTACGGCGAGGACGCGCTCCAGGGCTGGACCGAGGTGGCGGACGCCGTCCACCGGGCGGGCGGGAAGATCGTGCCGCAGCTCTGGCACGTCGGGATGAACCGCGCCGCCGGCGCACCGCCGGTCCCGGACGCACCACGGGTCGGCCCCTCGGGGATACCGCTGACCGGGTCGGAGCAGGGCCGGACCATGACCCTGTCGGACATCGACGACGTGATCGGCGCCTTCGCCGCCGGAGCCGCCGCCGCAGAGGCCCACGGCTTCGACGGTGTGGAACTGCACGGCGCGCACGGTTATCTGATCGACCAGTTCCTCTGGGCACACACGAACCGGCGCACCGACGCCTACGGCGGTGACCTCGCGTCCCGGGTACGGTTCGCGGCGGACATCGTGTCCGCCTGCCGCCGCGCGGTGTCTCCCGAGTTCCCGATCATCTTCCGCACGTCCCAGTGGAAGATCGGCGGCTACGACGCGAAGATCGCCGAGTCGCCCCAGGAACTCGAAGCCGTCCTCACCCTGCTCGCCGACGCCGGAGCCGACGCCTTCCACTGCTCCACCCGCCGCTACTGGCTGCCGGAGTTCGAGCGCTCGGACCTCAACTACGCGGGCTGGGCGAAGAAGCTCTCCGGCAAGCCCGCCATCAGCGTCGGTTCCGTCGGCCTCGACGGCGAGTTCATCAAGGCCTTCCGGGGAGAGGGAAGCGGCGTCGCCGCCATCGACGGCCTGCTGGATCGGCTGGAGCGGGAGGAGTTCGACCTCGTGGCGGTCGGCCGCGCTCTGCTCGGCGACCCCGACTGGGCCGCGAAGATCCTGACCGGACGCACCGGCGAGCTCAAGCACTTCGAATCCGCCGCCCTCGGCACCCTGTACTGAGCCGCGGCCGGGGAACCCTCCCGTAAGCCCCGGCCTCGCACCGCACGCCCCGCGCCCCGCCGTCCCCGTCCTGGGGCGGCGGGGCGGGGAACCACGGGCGCTCCCGGTGCGTCACAGCCTTCAGAACACCGTGGAACAACGGGTCCCTGCCGACGTATTCGGCAGCGAACGCCTGTGCCATACTCGCTCGCGGTCGCCGACCCTGGTGTCCACCGACGGGGGTATGCACATGTACGTGGTCATCGCTCTGCTGGTCGTCGCCGTGGCCGTGCTGGCCTGGCTGGCCCTGCGCAACCGGCAGGAGACCCAGTCGCCCGCCCTGCCGCCCGCCGACCCCTTCGCCCCCGGCGGTGACACCGCCGGTGACCCCCGCGCGCTGAAGGCCGGCGACATGGTGGAGTACCTCGGCGAGCGGCTGTTCGTCCGCGGCTCACTGCGCCTCACCGAGGGCGGCTTCACCTGGTCCGAGCACTTCCTCGACGCCATGGACGGCCCCGCCGGAACCCGCCGCTGGCTCTCCGTCGAAGAGGATCCCGACCTCGAGGTCATCCTCTGGACGGAACACGAGGACGACACCCTCACGCCCAGCGACAAGTCCCTCACCGTGGACGGCGTCACCTACCGCCGCACCGAGCACGGTATGGCCACCTACCGCTCCGAGGGCACCACCGGCCTCGACACCCAGGGCCAGGTCGAATACGCCGACTACGAAGGCCCCGGCGACCGCAGCCTGGCCTTCGAGCGCTTCGTCGGCGGCCAGGGCCGAGGCAAGTGGGAGGCCTCGCTCGGCGAACGCGTCCCGAACGGCACACTCGTCATCTATCCGAGCGGGGACGAGTGAATGCCGTACCGCTCGCGGTTCCCTATCTCGACACCGGCGCCCACCAGCTGTCCTTCGCCCTGGGGCTGCCGGCGCAGGAACCGCTCGCGGTAACCGACGTACCCCTGCCCGGCGGCGCGGGCACCGCCGAACTGCGCCTGCTCGGCGCCTCGCACCAGGTGTTCGCCGGGCCCGTACGGGAAACCGTCGCCTGCCTCCCCGGCCGGCCCGGCCCCCTGCCGGCCCGCTTCCGGGAGGACCTGGACGGCTGGGGCTACACCTTCACCTCCCACATCCACCGCTACCCGCCCGCCGCGTTCACCCGCCGGGTCGCCCGGCTGCGCGCCGCCCTCGACGACCGCCCCGGCTCGCTGTGCGGTGTCTTCCCCGGCTCCCCCGACGCGTTCACCGGCCTCACCACGCTCAGTGGCGGCGAGCCCGGCTGGTCCACCTGGCACACCTACCCGCAGACATGCGAGATCGTCACGACCCGCACCCGACTGGAGCTCCCATGAAGCGCTGGACGCTGACACTGACGGCCCTCCTGTCCGCGGTGCTGCTCGTCGGCTGCTCCTCCAGCGGCGGACAGGTCCCGCGCAGCTGGATCGCCGACACCTACGAACGCTCCGGCAGCGCCTACCTGGGCGAGGGGACTCCGGCGGTGGTGGCCGGGCAGATCGCCGACCACCGCAAACCGCGTTCCCGCCGCAGCAGCGGGGGCAACGTCTACCTGCGCTACCGCGACCACATCGTCCAGGTGAGCCCGGACCACCTCTCCGGTGCCCGGAAGAGCCGGATCGAGATCGAAACCTACGCCCGCGGCCACCAGCGGTGGAACACCCACGTGGGCAGCTACTGGCCCGCGCCCAGTTACGGAGGCGGCGGGGGCAGCGGCGGCAGCGGCTTCCGCGGCGGCGGCCCGGGCTCCGGCAAGTAGCAACCCCGCACCCGCCCCGTCCCCCGACCACCCCGACCACCCCGTCCTCCCGTCACCCCCGTCACCCCCGTCACCCCGGCACCACTGAAAGGCACCCTCGTGGCAGACATCTTCGAGTCGACCGGCATCGTCCTGCTCTACGGGCTGGTGGGCCTGGCCGTCATGGTGCTGGGCTACCTGGCGCTGGACCTGGTGACCCCGCGCCGGCTCACCAGCGTCATCTGGTCCGAGCGCAACAAGGGTGCCGCCATCGTCTTCAGCGGGCAGCTCCTCGGAGTGGGCATCGTCGTCCACGGAGCCATCCGTGCCAGTGAGTTCCAGAGCGGGCTCGGCTACGGCCTCATCAGCACCCTGCTCTACGGGATGGCCGGCGTCGTGGTCATGACGCTGGTCTTCGCCGTCGTCGGCATCCTCACCCCGGGCAAGATGGGCGCCACCGTCATGGAGGACGAGAACGGCCGCCCGCACCCGGCCGCCTGGGTCCAGGGCGCCCTCTACATCGCCACCGCCATCATGCTCGTCGCGGCCCTGTCGTAGCCGGGTCATGAGCACGGAGACCGAGGCCCCCGCCACCGAGCCCCCCGCGACCCGGGCCCCCGCCGCCGAGGCCGCCGCCGCCCCCGCCGCCGGGCCCGACGGCCCGGGCAGCGGCGGGCCGGACGGAACGGGCGACGGCACCCACGCCGCCGGCGGCGCACCCATCGCCCGGCCCGGCCCGGCCCGTTTCCTCCTCCTGCTCGCCGTCTTCGTCTGCGCCGCCTGCGGCCTGGTCTACGAGCTCGCCCTCGTCGCCCTCGGCAGCTACCTCATCGGCAACACGGTCCTGCAGACCTCCATCGTGCTCTCGGTGATGGTCTTCGCCATGGGCGTCGGCTCCCTGGCCGCAAAGCCCCTCCAGCGCCGGGCCGTCGGCGCGTTCGCCGTCGTCGAGGGACTGCTCGCCCTCATCGGCGGCCTCTCGGTGCTCGGGCTCTACGCCGCCTTCGCCTGGCTCAACATCTACACCTCCGCCATGGTGGTGATCGCCTTCGTCATCGGGGCGCTCATCGGTGCCGAGATCCCGCTCCTCATGACCATGCTGCAACGCATCCGGCAGCAGGACGCCGGCCGGGCCGTCGCCGACATGTTCGCCGTCGACTACATCGGCGCCCTGCTCGGCGGCCTCAGCTTCCCCCTCCTGCTCCTGCCGTTCTTCGGCCAGATCAAGGGCGCGCTGATCGTCGGCGCGGTCAACGCGGTGGCCGGCGTCGTCGTCGTGCTGTGGATCTTCCGGCACAGCATGCGGCGCCGGGTCCGGGCCGCCCTGCTGGCCGGCATGACCGCGGTGCTCGCCGTCCTCTCCGCCGCCTACGTCCTGGCCGACACCTTCGAGGTGACCGCCCGCCAGCAGCTCTACCGCGACCCGATCGTGCACGCCGAACGCACGCCCTACCAGGAAATCGTCGTCACCAGCACCTCCGGGCTGTGGGGCGCGGCCGACCTCCGGCTCTTCCTCGACGGCGCCCTGCAGTTCTCCTCCATCGACGAGTACCGCTACCACGAGGCGCTCGTCCACCCCGGCCTCTCCGGCAACCGGTCCTCGGTTCTCATCCTGGGCGGCGGCGACGCCCTCGCCCTGCGCGAGGCGCTGCGCTACCCGGACGTCGAGGAGGTCGTGCTCGTCGACCTCGACCCGGCCATGACCCGGCTGGCCCGCACCTACGGCCCGCTGGTCAAGCTCAACGACGACGCGCTCGCCGACCCCCGCGTCACCGTCGTCAACGAGGACGCCTTCAGCTGGCTGCGCGAATCGCCCGGCTCCTACGACGCCGTCCTGGTCGACGTCCCCGACCCCAAGGACGTCAGCACCGCCAAGCTGTACTCCGTCGAGTTCTACACCCTGATCGCCCAGTCCCTTGCCCCCGAGGGGCGCCTCGTCGTCCAGGCCGGATCACCCTTCTTCGCCCCCCGCACCTTCTGGTCCGTGGACGCGGGCATCCGCGAGGCCGGATACGCCACCACCCCCTATCAGGTGGACGTGCCGAGCTTCGGCAACTGGGGCTTCATCCTGGCCGGCCTGCCCGACGCCCCGCCCGCCCGGCTCGCCCCCGACACCCCTGAGCTGCGCTTCCTGGACAACGAGGTGCTGCACGCCGCCACCGTCTTCCCGCTCGACCGCCGTGAGGACGGCGCCCTCCCCAGCACCCTCATGCACCCCCGCATCCTGGAATACCGCAACCAGGAATGGCAGCTCGGCTGACGGCCCCCGGGCCCCTACCCGACGCGGGTGCGGCCGGGCATGCGGAAAGTGACTTGCCGGGCAGGAGACACTGGACCAGCATGAAGCAGCCCGGCAATGGTGCCCAGGAGGTACGCATGACTGATGGACCGGACAAGAAGACCGCCGCGGAAGCGGACAACAAGACCGCCACGGAACCGGAGAACGAGACCGCCGCGGAAGCAGCGAAACGGAAGTTCCGGGAGGCCCTCGCCCGCAAGAGCCAGGGCACCCAGGCGCGGCAGGCGCACGAGGAAGGCAAGCAGTCGGTCAAGGAGCTGAGAGGCGCCCAGGGCCAGAAGCGGTTCGCCCGACGCAAGACCGGATGACCTGCCGGACGCGTGCAGCCGGATAGCCGGAGAAGGCGGCCGCGCACCACCGGCCGGAACCGTGGTGACCTCCCTTCCGCGTCACGGAGGTCACCACAGTGCTGTTCGCCCATACTTGTCAACCCTCCTCCTGCGCAAGGGGCTTGGCAGCAGGAAAAGACGGGTGCCAAGCGGCGTGAGCCGGGCCCGGCCCGTCAGTAGCTTCGTGGTCATGAAGACACGCGCATGGAAGCGGCGGACGACCACCGCGGCGGCGGCCCTGCTGGTCACCGTCACCCTCACCCCGTCCGCCCCGGCGGCCACCGAAACCGGCCCTGGCGCCGCACCGGCCGGCCCGGACCTGGCCGGCTCCGCCGGCCTGGACCGGTTCCACCAGCAGCAGCTCGACTGGACCGGCTGCGCCCAGGACCCGGACGACGTGGTGGGGCAGGCCCTGGACGCATCCGGCGCCCAGTGCGCGGAGGTTCTGGTGCCCCTGGACTACGCGGAACCCGACGGCCGGACCATCACCGTCAGCATCTCCCGGCTGGAGGCCGCCGACCCCGCGGCCCGGGTGGGCCCGCTGCTGCTGAACGGAGGCGGCCCGGGCGGCACCGGCCTCGACATGGTGCTCCACATGGGAGCGTCCGAGGCGGTGGCAGGCGCCTACGACCTCATCGGCATGGACCCGAGGTTCGTCGGCCGCAGCACCCCGCTCGACTGCGGCTGGCCGGTCGGCCACTGGGTCTCCTCACCGGGCAGCGGGAAGAACCCCCTCGGTTTCCTTCGGGACGCCGCCGCGATGCGCGACCTGGCCAAGCGCTGCAGCCGGACCGAAGGAGAGGTCCTTCCGTTCGCCACCACCCGCAACACGGCGCGCGACATGGACGTCATCCGCGTGGCGCTGGGGGAGAAAAGCCTGTCCTACCTCGGCTACTCCTACGGCACCTACCTGGGGCAGGTCTACAGCGCCATGTTTCCCGGGCGCACCGACCGCATGGTGCTGGACGGGGTTACCGATTCCTCCGGCTACCATCCCCGCCTGCTGCAGGGTGCCACCGAGGCCAACGAGGAGGCGCTGCGCGAGTGGGCCGGCTGGGCCGCCGAACGGGACGGCCAGTGGGGCCTCGGCAGCACCCAGGAGGAGGTCCTGGGCACGCTGCAAGGAATCATGGACGCCGCGGCCCGCAAGCCCCTCCGGGTCGGGGACGGCTACCGGGTCGACGACCACGTGTTCCCGTCCCTCCTCCTCAACCTCGTGGTCAGTGACCTGGAGGAGGCCCGGGTCGCCATGGCGGAGTCCCTCCAGGTGCTGCACCGGGCGGCGGAACGCAAGCCGGCCGACCCCGGCCCCCTCCTGGAACAACTCCTGGAATTCCTGCTGACCGGCACCCGCTCGCACTACGGCAGCGTGCAGACCGCCATCCTCTGCGGAGACGTGGCCGCTCCCCGGAGCCCCGGCGTCTACTGGCGCGACAGCCTGCGGGCGCGCCAGGCGGCCCCCTTCTTCGGGGCGCTGACCCACAACATCACCCCCTGCGCGTTCTGGGACCGGCCGGTCGAGGCACCGACCGTCATCGACAACGACGTACCGGCCCTGCTGGTCTCCGCCACCGGTGACACCCGCACCTTCCACGGGGGAGCGCTGGCCCTGCGCGAGCGGTGGGACAGCTCCCGGCTGGTGACCCTCGACGGCGCCTACCACCACGCCGTGTCCTTCGAGTACGGCAACGCCTGCGTCGACAGCCAGGTGGAGGAGTACCTGGTCTCCGGAGAACTGCCGGAGACCGACCCCGTCTGCACGGTGTAGCGCTGGAGCCGCCGCTCCTGGCCCCGTGGCGCGGCCCTCAGCGGCCAGGGCCCCGTGCCCCGGCCCCCTGCGGACGTCGTTGCGCCGCCGGTCACCACTCCGGCGCCGCACCGACGTCCACGGGGGCCGCCGGCGCGGCGCCGGAGGCCGGACCGCTACCGCCGCCCGCAGGGCTCAGTGCCGCCTGGCCCGCACCACGGTGTCCAGCGCCCAGGCCGACTGCCCGTCCTCCCCGCGAACTTCCCGCCGCTCGACCGACGCGAACAGAATCTCGGCCCGCTTCTCCCACGCCTCCGTGACCAGAGCGACCGAGGTGAGCACGTCGGGGTCCTGCGGGCCACCGACCCCGTGCTCAAGGTTGCTGACGTCATGTCCCACCAGCAGGAGCGTGCCGCCGGGCCGGACGGCGGTGACCGCCCGGTGCAGCACCGATTCCATGGACTCCGGCTCCAGATGCAGATAGCACAGCAGCGCCAGGTCGTACCCCTCCGCCTGGGGGACGAACAGCGTCAGATCCGCCACGTGGGTGTGGATGGCCACCCGATGGGAGCCGGCCAGCTCGGAGGCGCGCTGGAGTGCGACCGCCGAGAAGTCGACCGCGTCCACCTGCCATCCCCGGCTCGCCAGCCACACCGCGTTCCGGCCCTCGCCCGCCCCCAGATCCAGCGCCCGGCCGGGCGGTTCCTCGCTCAGCTCGCTGGTCACCCACATATTGGGCTCCGCGCTCCACGCCCAGGGTTTCTCGGCAAACCGCTGGTCCCACTCCGCTGCTTCCACGACTGTCCTTCCTGTCCGGTGTGCCCCAGTTTCGCCCACGGAGGGCCTTCCCGGGCGGATCACCGGGCCGGACCACCGTCACCGGTGTCCCCCGGAAACCGCCGGGCGAGCGCAGGACCGGCCCCGGCACCTCCGCTCCGGGCCGCCGGCGAGAAGCCCGCACCCGGGGCATGCCGACCCTGCGCCCCGAGGTCCGGGTGAGGTGGCTCAGCCCAGCCACTCGCCCCCGCGCATGAGGGTACGACCGGCGAGCTCCTCGACCTCACGCCACGCCTGCACCCGCTCCGGCCGGACCGTGAAGTAGTCGTAGGGCGTCTCCTCCCGGCGCGGGTCGAACCCCGTCTTCTCGGCGAACGCATCCGCCGTGGCCCGGTCCACGTCCCCGGCCGGGCCGGCTCAGCTGTCCCGCTGGGAGAGCTCGCCGAGGCTTACAGTCGTCCGGCCTTTAGCTCGTGCAGGAAGCCGGTCCAGCCGTCGCTCCGAAATCGTAGGGACTGGGAAGCCAGAGCCTTCGAGTCGCGGACCTGGATCGCACCGGGGCAGTGCTGGGCCTCCACGCAGTTGGCCTCAGTACCGCTGTAACTGCTCCTTATCCAGGGGGAAGACAGGTCAGAAGCGATCATGACGCACCTCATCAGTCAGGCGTTCCCGTGTAAGTCTGGAGCATACGACGCAGCCGTTCGTCCGTTTCGGGGATGCCCAGAGCGGAGGCCCTGATGTGGTCAAAGGCCAGCACGTACCGGCTGGTCTGCTGCTCTGACTCCAGGTACAGGTTGCTCGTCATGGCGTCGACCAAGATGACGTCCTGCTCGTCCTGGGGAGGGAAGGACAGCACGGTGAAAGCTCCGTCGACACCCGGGTGAGCCCCCGCCGAGAAGGGCAGCACCTGCAGCGTCACGTGGGGGCGCGCCGAGAGAGTGAGCAGGTGGTCCACCTGCTCGCGCATAACCTCCGGCCCGCCCACCTGCTGGTACAGAGCAGCTTCTCCGATGACCGCCCACACCGAGGGTGGCCGCTCCCGGGCGGCGCCCAGGGACGGACTCTCGCCTTAGAGCTCTGTGCTGGCCTACAGCAGTGGCGATGGCCAGATCATGTTGCACAGGAAGAGGACGTGCTACAGGGACCCCTCACCCAGCTCGGGTACCTGGACTAGCGGGGCCGGCGGCGTCGACAACCGCGATGATGCGCTCTGCGGCCTCCTCCGGAGCCTCGTGCTCCCACACACGGACGACTGTCCACCCTGCGGCTGTCAGGGCCTCGTCGGCGGCCCTGTCCCGGGCGACGTTGCGCGCTAGTTTTGGTCCCCAGTAGCCGCCATTGACGCCGGGCTGCCGACCGTGCTCGGGGCAGCAGTGCCAGAAGCACCCGTCCACGAAGACAGCCACTCGCGCGCGCGTGAAGACGATGTCTGGCCGCGGCCTTGCGCTCCTCAACTCCAGGCGGAAATCGACGCGGTACCGCTTCCCTGCGCTGTGGAGCAAGGACCGGATGGTTCGCTCGGGCTTGGTGTCCCGCCGTTTGATCGCAGCCATGTTGCGCGAGCGGCCGGCAGTCGGCGGCATCGACGGTGTGGGGTCACTGTTGAGGGCCATTGGCTACACCGTAACCAACACTGTCAGACCCTCGGTGTTTCATGCGTCAGGATGGTAGACCTGTGCAATCACGACCTGGAGGTACGAGCGTGGCTGATCTGTCGGCCGTGGAGATCTGCGCGGGCGCTGGGGGCCAGTCGCTCGGCCTGGAGCTGGCAGGTTTCGGCCATAAGCTGGCCGTCGAGCTCGACGAGAACGCGGTGAACACCCTCAGGAAGAACCGCGGGCACTGGGACGTGCGGCACGGCGACGTGGCTGACGAGGGCACCTGGAACCCCAAGGAGTTCCCCGACATCGACTTGCTCGCTGGCGGGGTTCCCTGTCCTCCGTTCTCTATCGCTGGCAAGCAGCTCGGCGCCACCGACGAGCGGGACCTTTTCGCTTGGGCCGTTGAGCTTGCCGGAAGGATGCAGCCAAGGGCTCTCCTATTGGAGAATGTGCGAGGGCTTTCAATGCCGCGTTTCTCTGCGTATCGCCAGCATGTGAGGGACCGGCTAAAGGAGCTCGATTACTGGTCCGACTGGAAGCTTCTGCACGCTAGTGACTACGGTGTACCGCAGTTGCGTCCCCGTTTCGTTCTAGTCGCGCTGCGCAATGAAGATGCTCCGTGGTTCGAGTGGCCTGAAAAGACACCCTATCAGGGCACGGTTGGGACAGCACTGTTTGACCTTATGGCGGCAGATGGATGGCCGGGCGCTCGTGTCTGGAGAGACAAGGCAAACGACATTGCGCCCACTGTCGTAGGTGGCTCCAAAAAGCACGGCGGAGCCGATCTTGGTCCGACTCGCGCCAAGGCCGCTTGGCGTGCACTCGGTGTAGACGCGATGGGTATTGCCGATGCCCCACCCAGCGAGTCGCACCCTATTGACTTCCTGCCCAAGCTCACCACGAAAATGGTTGAGCGCCTCCAGGGCTGGGGTCCTGAGCCGGATTATGCCTGGGAATTCACAGGACGCAAGACGGCGACGTATCGGCAGATCGGCAACGCTTTCCCCCCTCCGGTGGCCAGGGCGGTCGGTAGATCGATTGCCAACGCGCTGGAGCGCAAGGGCCAGCCAAAGGAACTGTCCGAGGTGGAGGACGAGGTCATGCATGACCGGCTCTACCTAGCCTTGAAGGGCGCGCCAGCTCCGCTTACAGAGAAAGAGTTGGTGAAGCTGGCCGGAGAGAAGATTGATCCCCCCACCTTCGAGCGGCGTATAGCCATGCTCGCCAGGGACTTTGTAATTGACGAGGATGACCAGCTTGGCGGTCGCGCGTACCGGCTCGTGGGCTTCAAGGGCTTCGTAGGACAAGAAGGCCACGAGCGGCACGTACGCTTCGCTGAGATGCGCTCCCGTATCAGCTAGCTACTGCGTCCATTGAGGTGTTCGCAGCGGTACCGGTTCTAGATCGCCAGGTCAAGTGGCAAGTCACTGATGTCCCTCAGCCGCCTCCCGGTAACCAGTGTGCACAGCATGTTGATTGCCTCATCGTTCTGGGTTCCCATGACTGCCTCAATCAGCTCTGGAAGAGCGAAGTGATAAACGGTGTCAATATCTCCTGTACCGAGTGCCAGAGACGCCAATCTGGACGGGGAAGGCTCGCCTGTGACCACTGCGATATGGGGAGTGCGTCCTTTTCGGTTGCGGATTATATTTAGAGCCTCCGAGCGAGCATTCTGGGCGCGATCGCTGCGAAGTGTCCACTTACATGAGACTATAGCGTGGACGATGGGGCGGCTCTGATTAGCCTCCCTGATGATGGCATTCTTGGCCGACTTCGCATCTACGAGATGCAGATCACGATTGATTACTTCGTCCGATTCAGGGAGGCGGAGTACCAGGATGTCAGGGCTGATCTCATAAGAGTTGCCAAGTACCGAGGCAAGGTTTCGGTCTTTCCGGATCGCGTTAGCCAGATCAGCTAGGTGGCCGTAGGGTTCGTACCTGGAAATCTGGTACTCGGCGCGCGAGCCGCCAACATTCTCCACCGCCCATTTACCGGGGCGAAGAGACTGGAGAAGAGGAAACGTCTTCTTCAGAAACCCTTCCACTGCCTCCTCGAACTGTTTTCCGACTCGCTGCCCTGTGAGCTTCTTCGGGATGACCTGGGCGGAGAGAACCTGTGCAATACTCAGCGCTATGCCCACGCTAGTTCTTTGACTGCTGTCGGCGTTTGAAGCTACATCATCAGACGAGAGGGAGAGAGTGTTTCTCTTGACGAGCTCATCGTGGAAGTTTTTTCTGGCTGCGGTAATCTTCGCTGTCACGTAGAGTTCCCTAAGTGGAGAATTTTGAGTCTTGTGAAAGGTCCGTGATCAGGATTTCATCCTCGCTGTGAGTGAGGGCCCTCGCATGGTCGTAGACGCGAGCACAATCTGAACGTGTGCGTTCACCTCGCTGTACCCACCTGAGCAAGGTCGCTTGTGTCGTTATCCGTGGAACTCTCGTCGACTACGGCGTCAGGATCGTCGGCGGGAGTCTCCGGAGGGGAGGGCGGAGGAGACCTCGTGTTCGCTCATGTGAGCATCGTAGGGCGTAAGTGGTTGGCCTGACTCACAGAGTCGGCAACCGCTCTCGATGGGGCACCTGGCGCGATGTTGCGTGTGGCAACCGGCTGTCACTTGCGCTGTGGGCGAGGGACCCCAGCGTGCTGCCTGGCCTCAGGAAGGGGGCTAGGCAGCACGCCCTGGAGATGTGCAAGTTCTGGGTCAGCGCCACGCTGTCAGTCGTAGCCTTCAGCTATGCGCATTGGAGCGATCACACGAGAATCAGTACTCAAGGCAGTCACCGAGCATGATGAGTTAGGGCGCGAGGCGTTCCTGTCGAAGTACGGCTTCGGGGAGGCTCGTTCGTACGTCCTGGTGTACGGCGGGCGGGAGTACAGCTCGAAAGCGATCGCCGGGGTAGCGCATAAGTGGGCCCAGAGGCGCGCACTAGCTCCTGACGAGTTCCGGGGGGGCAAGGACCATGCCGTCACCTGGTTGAAGCGCCTTGGCTTCCAAGTTAAGGCCGTCAAGAACCCTAACTGGGCACGCGACGAAGTCATCCTTGCCTGCCATCTGGTCATGACGAACGGCTGGAGAGGTCTGGACGCGCAGGACAGCCGGGTCACCGAGTTGTCTGCCTTGCTTCAGCTGCTGCCCATCCACGCTGACGCGGACCGCAACGATAAGTTCCGCAATCCCAACGGGGTAGCCCGCAAGACGTTCGACATCGCTACCCGGCACCCTGACTACCGCGGCAAGCCCACCAACGGCGGTGCACTTGATGCCGAGGTCTTGCACGAGTTCCTTGCAGGACCGGAACGGATGTCAGATGTTGCACGCCTCATATGGACAGGAATCACCACGGGCGACTTTCAGTCCCTCGCTCAGCCGGACGACGAAGAGCCTGACGACGATTTCAGCGCGCCCGAAGGACGCCTGCTGTTGCGTCGGCACAGGGCAAGGGAACGGAACAAGGGCCTGCGCAAGAAGAAGATCGACGCGGTTCTACGGAGGGGAGGAAGTGTCGCCTGCGAGGTATGTGGTTTCGACTTCGAGGAGGTCTACGGCGAGCGTGGCGCCGGCTACATCGAATGCCACCACGTCGTGCCCCTGCACGAAGCTGGGGAAGGACGCACGAAGCTCAGCGACCTCGCACTCATCTGCGCAAACTGCCACCGCATGATCCATCGCCGCGCGCCCTGGCCAACCCCCGCAGAGTTGCGAGCCACCATCCAGCACCGCCGATCCGCACGGAGCCACACCTCAGTCGGCATCGTGCCGCAACGTGGTGAATCCGCGAAGCATGCCGCCTCCCAGGAGACCCAGCGATGACGAACCCGGCAGACCCTGTGCTACTCGATCTTCGCTGCCCGGCATCCGACGCGTAGACCTCCTCAGGAACCCGATCTGGTTGCCTTCATCCGCGCAGTGGCGGAGGACCGGATCGACGAGTAGAGGGAGCACGGCGGCGCCGCGAAAGACCAACGGCATGCGTACGTTGAGGCATCTGTGGAGCTGTCGCTCAGGTCACGCCTTCGTTGCCGCGCAGAAGTGTAAGCCTGCCGGCTCTGCCTTCCCAGGCGCAAACCTGGCGCCGCCACAGGAGTGAAAGGGTCCCTTTCTGCTACTCAGCAGGAAGGGACCCTTTCCTTTTACCGCATGTGGAGGGTCGGACTGCCCCAATCGATCGCGTGGTCCACCAGTGGGTATAGACGGGACGCGGACGGCGAATCCAAACGTTCACCTGCTGCAACCGTCGCGGTCGTCTAGCACTCCAGTTGCAGTTCGCTATCGTTGCTGGTAAGGGGGCCTATTCTTGAGTGTCCGTCCCCACTGCTGTGAGCTCTTGCGCCATCGGTGCACCTCGTCACTGGATACCGCAAGCACGCTGTGCATCTCCCCTCATTTCAGATCGTGGCTCAGTCCAGTCGTGTGAGGTGTGAGACGAAAGCCGACCACGCTGCGGCCGAGAACCCGACGACCGGACCGGTGCATGCCTTGCTGTCCCGCACCATCAGCCCGTCGGGCAGGCGAGCCGCCTCGACGCATTCAGTGGCATTACCCCCGCTGTGTGATGACTTGAACCACTGGCTAGCTTGTGCGTTGGTTTGCGCTCTTATCACTTCATGTCCTCCCTCGCCCGCTCGATCATCGATGACGACGCCTCGGTATCCAGCGCTTGGGCTCGCAAGTAGTCGAAGGCCAGGCGGTAGCGTGTCAGTTCTACTTCCTTCTCCAGGAAGAGGGAACCCGTGTGGAAGTCTACGTAGACGACATCCAGGGGTGGCTCCACGCCGCCGATGATCACGAAGCTCCCCAGGGCTGCCGTGTGGGCGCCCTTCGCAAACGGGAGTACTTGAAGGGTGACGTTCGTCGACTCGCAGCATTTCAGTAGGTGGGCGAGCTGCTCGCGCATCACGGCCTTTGACCCGACGACACGTCGAAGCACGGATTCGTCGAGAACCGCCCAGAGATGCGGTGGGCTCTCACGGGTCAAGATCTCTTGACGCTTCATGCGGATGTCGACGAGTTTCCGCAGCTCCTCCGGTGCAAGGCGCCTCTCGTTCGCCTGCTGGATGGCTTCTGTGTAGCTGCGGATCTGCAGAAGGCCAGGGATGTACATGCAGGCGAAGTGATCTTCTCGAGTCGCCTCGTCCTCAAGAGTGAGCAGCAGGTTCAAGGTCTCTGGGACGGCGTCAGCGAAGGAACTCCACCATCCTTGTTGCTTCGCATCCTTGGCCAGCGCGACGACAGCCCTACGCTCAGCATCACTTGCCCCGTAGGCCATGCACAGGGCGTCAATAATGGGCCACTTGACGGGCCCTTCCTGTGTCTCGTACCTGCTGATGGTCGCCTTGGAGACGTCGACGATCTGCCCGGCCTCCTCCAGTGTCATTTTCGAACGGGCGCGCAACTTGCGCATAACTGAACCAAGCTGGCGACGTCGAGTGGTGGTCCTGGTGGACATCGTGCGGTTTCCTCCGGGTGGGCGCCTGTCGGGTGGCGGCCCTCAGGGTAGGCGGGCCCGTCAGGCAGAGCCGGCGACATTCACCCGAACGAGAGCCGTGAGAAGTTACATCACGGAACTTCTCTCTGTCATTGTAGTAGCTGACCCGGCGCACAGAGTGATGGGTGTCAGGTCGACACGACTGCCGACGACCGAGGGAGCTGCGGCCCATGTGCTCATGCGGGATTGACAGAGGTACCTGGCAGGTGTCGCTCCTGGCGACCCCTCACGAGGTGCCCCAACTGCGCCGAGAGGTAGCCGAACGGCTGACCGCCTGGGGGCTCCCCGGTGTGGTCGATCGCGCAACGCTCCTAGTGAGTGAACTGGTGACCAACGTCATCGTGCACGTGTGTGACGGCGCCCCCATCACGCTGGAGTTGAGCATGCAGGGCACCTACCTGCGGGTGGCTGTGCGGGACCACGACCCGCGTGCCTTGCCCGTACTCCTCGACGCGACGGACGAGCAGCAGTCTGGGCGTGGAATGCAACTCGTTGACACTCTTGCTGACCGGTGGGGTGTCATCCTCACCGGCGACGGAAAGCGCGTCTGGTGTGAAATGGCCACCGGTTTGACCGAGCCGCACGGGCACGTGGGAGGTACGCGCGTCACGCAAACAGAAGGATTGCTGGCGCTCTACAGCCGTTGCCCCCAGCGTACCGGGACGGTGAGCAACAATTTGCAGACGGCAGTCGCTGAGATGGCGGCCATTGATCTGATCGCTGACCTTCTGCACTGGCTCCGTGCACATGGTCGTGATCCTGAGGGCACGCTGAATTGTGCGCAGGATAAGTTCGAAGCCGAGCTGAAGGATGTGGAGTAATGGAGCCGACAAACGCCCTGTTCGCCAAGGTCATCCAAGAAGCGGGAGCCGAGGGCTGGGATTGGTCCGACGGCGGAAACCTACTCCATGTGGTCACGGCTGCCCAGCACTTCGGTCTCTTGCCAGGAATCTCCGTGCACGAGCTCTCGCCGATCCAGCACGGTGAAGACGGTAGCTTTCTCCTGACCCTCGTACTCACTTCAGGGCTTTCCCTATCCTCTGCGCCTGTGCGCTGGCGAGAGGTGATGCCGAGGCCAGGTCTTGCTTCGCAGGAGGCTGTGCGATGGATCGTGCAGAGGCTGTCTGGCGTAGCAACGGAGTTGCGGCAGGAATTCCACGAGCAGGCACTGCTGCGTGACTCACTGGAATTCGCATACCTCCGAAGGCTCGCAAAGGTACGTGTGGCGTCGTGGAACGCTCTCCCGAACTATGCGGACAGCTCGGGGAGTACGAGGTGAGGTCCGGTCTCGCGCCCGGCCGAGCTCGACCCAAGCAGCAGCGAACGTAGCTCGTATTGACTGCCTGCCTCTGCACTCACCGATGGAGCGTGGAACCCGTGGACCGGACTACTGGCTTCCCTGGCTGATGCAGGTGTTGCGGCTGGACCCGGAGCAGCTGCAACAGGCCATGGCCGCACACCGAATGGCAGGAAGCGTCGGGGATACCGGCGATACCGTGGTTTCGGTCATCGAGTTGGCGAGGAGCGACATGGATCGACGGCACTTCGTCCAGGCGTCCAGCGCCTACGCTCTCGGCGCGCTGGCCCTCCCCGACCTGGACAGCATCGTGCGCCGGACACGTACTCCTGCCCGTGGCGCAGTCAGCGTCGGCGAGGGCGAAGTCTCAGCGATCCGCAGCATGACCAAGGCCCTGGGTGATGCCGCCGCCGAGCTCGGCGGCGGACACGCCAGGCACTTGGCCGTGCGCTACCTGACCGAGGACGTGGCCACCTGGCTGCACGGCGACTACCGCGCGGAAGTCGGCAAGAAACTGTTCACTGCAGCTGCCGAGCTGGTTCATCTGGCCGGCTGGATGGCCGGTGATGAGGGCAATCAAGGGCTGTCCCAGCACTACTACGCCCACTCCTACCGACTGGCTGCGGAGGCCGGTCACGCTGAGGTGGCAGCCACCGCTCTGCGCGGCATGGCTGTTCAGGCCATCGACCTCGGGCATCCTGCGGCAGCGATGCGGTTGGCCGAAGCATGCGTCCATCGCGCGCGCCATCTGTCGGACCCGCGCGCGACTGCCTACTACCAGGCGACCCTGGCCCTTGCCGCTGCCCTGGACGGCGCCCGTCCCACCGCGACCGTTGCCCTGGCGGCCTCAGCGAAGGCCATCGAACGCGAACCGGCCGCCCCCGGACTCTCCTGGGCCGGGCACTACAGCACCGGGCGGTGGGCCAACGAATCGGGAATGATTCTGGCCCGACTCGGTGACTTGCCGGCAGCCGAGGAGCATCTCCGGTTGGCGCTCGAAAAGCACGGGCTGGACCGTCGACGCACCCGAGCGATCGTGCTGGCCGATCTGGGTGCCCTGCGGATGGACCGCGTTTCTCGACTCCGCTAACGGTCTTCGTTCCGTCAAGGTGCGCGACGCGATCACTGACATGCGCGCCCGTCTCGCGCGCATCCCGGAGGCCGCCGGTGCGGCCGAGCTGGTGCGGCGCGCTGCCGAGCTGCGCTGAAGCGTCGGCCTTCGCCGGCGGCCAGGTAACGAACGACGGCGCAATAGGGACCACGCCTGTTCCTCGCGGGGGATCTGCGGGTACGCGAGAGACAACTGGTGGCCGTGTGCACAGGGGTGGGGCGGCGGGCTGCTGGTGTCCATCGCGGACGCGGACAACGAGAAGCGTGGGGTGGAGAGCATGCGGGTTCAGGGGTGGGTCAGTGAACAGTTCAAACCGGTATCGGACGTGTTCGCCACGGTCCTTCCCGAGGACGGGCGCGGTGGCGGCGCCGTATCGCTGTTCGTGGACGGTGAGCCGGTACTGGACCTATGGGGCGGGGTCGCCGACAGCCGGACCGGACGGGCCTGGGAGCAAGGGACGGCGGTGCTCGTGTTCTCCTGCGCGAAGAGCATCGTCAGCATGCTGCTCCACTATCTCGCGCAGGAGGGGCAGCTCGACCTCGACTCCCCGGTCGCCTCGTACTGGCCGGAGTTCGGCTGCCACGGCAAGGAAGCGGTGACGGTACGTCAGGTACTCACCCACCGGGCCGGACTCCCCGTGGTGGAGGAGGTGCTGACCTTCGAGGACGTGCTGGCCTGGACGCCGGTCGTGGAGGCGCTGGAGCAGCAGACGCCGTTCTGGGAACCGGGCCGTGCGCACGCCTATCACGGGCTCACCTTCGGCTGGCTGGCCGGTGAGGTGATCCGCCGGGTCACCGGCCGCACGCCCGGTGTCTACTTCCGGGAGCTCCTCGGCGACCGGCTCGGCATCGAGACCTGGATCGGGCTGCCGCCCGAGGAGGCCGGTCGGGTGGCCCGGCTGGAGGAGCCCGTGGAGCCGTTGCCCCTGCCCGGTCCGGACACCCTGTTCACCCGGGCCCTCACCATGAACGGGGTGATCGACTTCCCCGGGGCCGACAGCAAGTACGGCTACGGCAGCCCCAGCCTGCTGGCCGCCGAGCTGCCGGCCGGCAACGCGGTGGCCACCGCGCGCGGCCTGGCCGCGACGCACGCGGCGGCAGCCACCGGCCTGCACACCGGCACCCGCCTGCTCACCCTGAAGACGCTGACCGACGCCGTGCGGGAGCAGTCCTCCGGGCCGTCCTGGCGGGACGGCATCGACCTCGGCCGGCGGTTCGGAACCGGCTTCATGATCGACTCCCCGCCGGAGTGGAGACTGCTCAGCCCTCGAAGCTTCGGCCACGACGGGGCAGGCGGCAGCACGGCCTTCGGGGACGACGCGTACGGGGTCGGCTTCGGCTTCGTCACCAACCGTCTGGGCAGCGGGGCAGATGACCGCGTGGACCGTCTCATCACCGCCGTGCGGGAGTGCCTGCGTTGACCTGTGCGTGTCACTTGCCACGGTGTCCGGAGCTTGGCCAGAAGTTGCCACATCGCCGGGCCGCTCGCCGTGGAGCGAGAGAAGGGGCACCGGCAGACCCGGTGCCCCTTCACGGTGCTGTCCGCCTCGGGGGTCGCTGCTCGGCAGCGTGATACGAGCTGGACGTGCTCAGGAGGTCGTCACGAGGTGGAATGCATGCTGGTCGAAGACGTTGTTCAGGGCGGCCGGGTCGATGGCCTGGTTGGTGTCCCCGTACAGGGTGACGGGGACACCTGGGTCTATGGTCCCGTGGTGTTCGCCGTCCTGGCCGACCATGGGCACGAAGCCGCACAGTTCGACGTCGTCGGAGTGCAGGTGGCCGGCCTATCGGACGAAGGCGACGGAGCGGGTCCGGTCGCGCTCGGTGGCAAGCTGCCGGCCACCACCGAAGAGGGCCTGGTCACTCGATGACTGCGGTGGCTTCGATCTCGACCAGGTGCTCAGGTACGTCCAGCGCCGCAACGCCCAGCAAGGTGGCCGGGGGCGCCGGGTTGCCGCCCAGCCTCGTGGCCGCCCGGGTGATTCCTTCCATGAGCAAGGGCATCTTGTCAGGGGTCCAGTCAACGACGTAGACGGTCAGTTTCGCCACGTCATCGAAGGAGGCACCGACCTCTGCCAGGGCGGTGCCGATGTTGAGGTAGCACCGCTCGACCTGAGCGGCGAGGTCACCCTCGCCGACCGTGACACCGTCGGCATCCCAGGCGACCTGGCCAGCGATGAAGAGCAACTTCGAGCCGGTCGCGATCGACACCTGCTGATAGGCATCAATCTTCGGCAGTCCGTTGGGGTTCACGAGGGTGATGGGCATGCTGGTGCCTCCTTGTCATGAGTGCGTGCTGCCACTCATTTGCTCTCTTGTGGTTACTTGAGAACCGTAAGAGAGTGGTCGCTGACATGGAAGAACGCACTTTTCAGTGACTGGGGGACCTCAAGGTGACCAAGCAGTTCAGCGGATCGCCCGACGAAGCGGACCTGAGGCGCGCCGACTCACTGGCTCGTGAGATCTTCTCGGACGTCGCCAACAAGTGGGCCCTTCTGATCATCGAGGCTCTGGGGGAGCGCACCCTGCGCTTCGGTGAGCTGCGGGACGAGACCGAGGGCATCAGCCACAAGATGCTCACCCAGAACTTGCGCATGCTGGAGCGCAACGGCCTGGTCGAGCGGACGGTGTACCCGGTCGTGCCGCCGCGCGTCGAGTACACCCTCACCGAGCCGGGCCAAGCATTGCGAGTGACGATCGACGGACTGTGTGACTGGACCCACCGGTATCTCGGTCACATCGAGGCCTCCCGCCACGGCTTCGACGACTGACGGGCCGACCACCCGCCCGTCACGGCCCTCGGGCCCGGGTTGTCGGGGAACGTTCACCTGCCGGGTGCTTGCGGGTTACGGCGGCGGC
Organism: Streptomyces sp. ACA25; assembly: GCF_028200735.1. Taxonomy (GTDB): domain Bacteria; phylum Actinomycetota; class Actinomycetes; order Streptomycetales; family Streptomycetaceae; genus Streptomyces. The sequence continues at coordinate 18,927 of NZ_JAQKPV010000018.1, read as the reverse complement.
GCCGGGCGTGGGCAGGCTGGTGGCATGACGAAGCGCTGGGCAGGACTGGTGGGGCTGCGGCCCGGAAGTGTTGCACGGGCCGAGGATCTGCTGACGGCCTGCGTGCGGGAGTGCGCGCGGTACGTGGCGGCCCTCGGGGAGGAGCCGGAGACCCCGGAACGGGGGCGGCTGGTGGCGGCGATCGGGACTCTGGTCGTCGAGCACACCGCGCCGGAGCCCGATCCGGACGTCTCGTTCGCCGCTCTCCTGCGGGTGGGGCGGAGGGCGCTCGACGCGGGGGAGGAGCGGCTGGCCCGCCGGGTCGCGGACTCCGCGATGGCGCTGCGCAGCCGCTCCGCGGACGCCTGGCTGCTGCGGGCGCAGTCGCTCGTGGCGATCGGGCGCCCGGAGGAGGCCGGTGACGCCTACACCCGGTACCGCGCACTCACGGCGCAGGGCGACGCGGCACCCGCGGCGACGGCCACGGCCGCCTGAGACGACGGGCCGGAGTGGCGCGGTCCACCACCATGCCACCGAGAACCTCGTCACGGCCGGGGGAGCGGCAGTGCGTGTGTCTCATGCTGGCCCCGCGCTCGGCACAGCATGGCGTGACGTACCGGGGACCGACGCCAGCCCTGCGGCGAAGACGAGGACCGCGACGACGGCGGCCGCTCGGTGGTCGGCCGGTAGTGCGATGACCGACCACGACCGTCCCTGTGGCCCCGAATACCCGAACAGCGTCACGGCCATCACCCAGCAGACCGGGGCCATCCCCGCAGCGTAGGGGCCTGCCAACGCCCACACCAGGAGCGCGGTCCCTGTCAGGAACAGCACGTTGCGCCCTGCCGCGGAGGTGAGTCCGCTGTCCGTGATGTGGCCTGCCAGCAGGCTGAGGGCCGCTGCGCAGGCGGCGGTTGCCGCGAGACAGCCCGCGTCGTGCAGAGCGAGGGGCCGCACCGTGGTCCTCTCCCAGCTGTGCAGGCGACGGCTGAGACACCACAGAAGTGCCAGGCAGACCAACAGGGGTGCGAAGAGCAGCAGGGGCACGCCCGAAATCACCTCGCCCCACGTCACCCCAGCTCCTTGACTGGGCCCTCGACGAGCTGTTGAAGCACGAGGTGTAGGTCCTGTGGCCCCGGTTTCTGTCAGGCTGCCAACTGTAACGTTGTGTCAACTGGACCGTCGTTGACTCATCGCTGCGGCTGGAGTCAGTGTTACCCACGGGAGTTGAAACCAGGCCCCACCCATCCCAGATAACTCGTGAAGCTACCGGATGCCGGAGCGAATTCGTCAGTTAAGTCGTGCTGCATCGACGGGTTCGCGACGGCTGTTGGGGCAGACAACAGTGCAACGGCACGGCCGTCCGGAGGAGGCCGGTGACGCCTGCACCCGGTACCGCGCACTCACGGACCAGGGCGACGCGGCACCCGTGGCGACGGCCGCCTGACACAAGCGTCCGGTGCGTCGCGACCGGGCACCGGGTGCTGTCGGCAGCGTAAGGGCTTCGCCGACTCCTGCCGGAGCAGCCGCTGCCCGGTGTGCCGATCGCCACCGGGGAACGACCGCCGGCGCCTATGCGTCGGCCCATCCGGCGGCGTTGGAGCCCGTCTCGTAGCTGTATCGGGTGCTGCGGTCCCAATCCTCGCCGGTGAGCTGCTCGTACGCGTCGTCGGGCACGTACAGCAGTGCCTCGGCCCAGACGAGATTGTTGGCGTAGGGCAGGAAGCGCTTTGGGTCTCGCAGTACGGCCTCGTACTCCTCACGGCCGGCTGCGACGACTGCGGCACGGGTGTAGAGGAACTGGTCGCCCGACAGGTCCTCGCCCAGTTCCCTGCGGTCCAGCCGGTACAGGATCAGGGCCAGCTGCTCGGCGAAGCCGACGACCTCGGACACCGGGCCGTTCGCCAGGCGGGCGGTCAGGGCGGCGGCGAGCGCGTCGCCCTCGGGGTCGGGGCCGGAGGAACTGCACGCTTCGATGAGCTGCCAGAAGTCGTTCTCGTTCATGCCGGAGAGCATGGCGGACGGGTGTGACAAGCCGGAGCGTGTCAGGTGCTTGCTCCGGTCGGCCGGGCGGCGGTGGCCGACAAGGATTGCGGCAGGTCACGCGGGCCGGGGCGGCGGGTGTGCGGGAGCGCCGCCCCGAGGGGGAGGCGCTCCCGCACACTTCGCCGTCAGCGGTAGCTGGGCTGGGTCTGCGCGTTCAGCTCGTGCAGCCAGACACTCCGGGCGCTGTTCGTCCGGCGGTCGGTGATCCGCAGGACGTCCAGGCCTGCCTGGTCGTTGGAGTAGATGTAGCCGTTGTAGTAGTACGCCGACCAGGTGCCGCCGAAGGTCAGCCGCTCGTCGGAGACGGGCCCGCGGTCGAAGAAGCCGATCTCCTCAGGGCTGGCGGAGTCGGTGAACTCCCAGACCGAGACGCCGCCCTGGTACCAGGACTGGACCATGATGTCGCGTCCCTTCGCCGGGATCAGCGAGCCGTTGTGCGCCACGCAGTTCTCGGTGTCGGCCTGGTGCCGGGGGATCTTGTAGTAGCTCTGGAAGTCCAGCTTCCGCTGGTCGCCCTTTCCGGTGATGTGGTAGATCCCGTTGGCTCCGTACTCGGGGCCGGTGCGCTCGTTGCAGGTGGCGGCGCCGCCGCCGCCGAGCTCATCGGTGTAGATGACCTTGCTGCCGTCCTGGCTGAAGGTCGCCGAGTGCCAGAACGCGAAGTGCTCGGGGTCCTGCACGCGGTCGAGGACCCGGGGCTTCGCCGGGTCGGAGATGTCCATGAGGATGCCGTCACCCATGCAGGCGCCGGCCGCCAGCTTGAGCTTGGGGTAGGCGGTGATGTCGTGGCAGCCGCTGGTCGCGGTGCCGGGGGAGCCGGGGTATCCGCCGTCCGGGAAGAGCACCTCGAAGCTGATCATCTCGGCCTGCTCCGGGGCCTTGCGCGGCACCTTCACGATCGAGATGCCGTCGTGCGGCGGCTGGCAGTCGGGGTAGGTGGGGTGGGGGAAGTAGGACGAGACGTAGATGTAGATGTCCCGGCGGTCCGGCACCAGGGTGTGCGTGTGCGAGCCGCAGGGGGTTTCGACGGCGGCCACGTAGCGCGGGGCGGTCTTGTCGCTGATGTCGAAGACCCGCATGCCCTCCCACGCCTCCGGATGCGTCGCCGGCAGGGCGGTGCTGTTGCAGGAGTCGTCGCTGCGCGAGGAGTCCACGGACAGGAAGAGCAGATCACCGTGGACGGAGATGTCGTTCTGCGCGCCCGGGCAGTACACCTCGGTCACGACGCGGGGTGAAGCGGGGCGGCGGATGTCGTAGATGACGAAGCCGTCGTAGTTGCCGGCGAAGGCGTACCGGCCCTGGAACGCCAGGTCCGAGTTGGTGCCCGTCAGGGATCCCTTGGGCACGTTCGCCAGATGGGTGATGTTCTTGCTGTGGACGATCTCCCCGACGCCGGGGATGTCACCCTCGGCGATCGCGGTTTCAACCGCTTTCCGGTCGTTTTCCGTGATCTCCTCGGTTGCCGGGGGGTCTTCGGTGCCGGGGGTGGCGTTGGCCGTGCCGGTGGCCAGCAGTGCGGCCAGCAGCCCGAGAGCGCCCGCTACCGCGCCGAGCCGTCGGCGCCGGGGTCTGTGCAACGACGTCACTGGTGGTGCCTCCTGGGATCCTGTGGGTTCCAAACGGAGTTGCTACGGTGCCCATCAGTATTGACTATGCATGTACACAACAACAGTCACTTTCGGGCGGGACCCGGCCCGGAACCCGCCGGAACGCCCGCGCTCCAGGAGGTCGCATGACAGACCGTCAGCTCGCCCGGACGTCAGCACTGTACGTCGGCACCCTGCTCGTCACGGCGCTCCTCGCGGGATGCAGCTCCGATGGAGCATCGGGAACGGTGGACGGGGCGGCGTCCGTGATCGCCCCGGGCAAGCCCGGCGAAGAGGCGCGGACGCTGTCGCCGGAGGAGGTGCGGGACACCGCTGAGAGTCGGCGGACCGCTCCGGGGCCGGCCGACTTCGCCTTCATGGAAATGATGATCGTGCACCACCGGCAGGCGCTGGAGATGACCGCTCTCGCCGAGCGGCACGCGGACGATCAGCGGGTCGTGCGCCTGGCGGCCCGGATCGCGGCGGCGCAGGACCCGGAGATCGCCGTCATGGAGGCCTGGCTGGAGCAGCACGGCGAGCACGACGGCCACGGTGACGACGACGGCCACGGCGATGACAGCCACGGCCAAGGCCCGGCGGCACACGAGGGGATGCCGGGGATGGCCACCCCGGAGGAACTCCAGGCGCTCGGGGCGGCTCGCTCCACCGCGTTCGACACGCTGTTCCTGGAGCTGATGATCACTCATCACGAGGGGGCCGTGCACATGTCGGCGGAGGTGCTGGCGGAGAGCGGGGAACAGGCCGTCACCGAGCTCGCCACCGAGATCGCCGCCCAGCAGAACGCCGAGACCGGCCGGATGCGGAACCTGCTGCGCGACCTGTGAGGATGCCGTCCGCCCGGATGGTGCGGGCAGCCTGCCGGGTGTGCCGGGTGTGCCGGGTGTGCCGGGTGTCCGGTCGGCTCCGGGGGTGGTCCTCGGCGCGTCACCAGTGGGCGGGGATGTGCGGACGGGCCTCGGCCAGCGCGGCGGCGATGGTCGGCCCCGCCGCCAACGGCTGATGCCGCCGAAGGCGGAGCAGCAGGTCCATCTCCCGGGCGGTGAAGTCCGGGACGATCACCCCGCGGTCCGCGCGGCGCCGGAGCAGGGCCAGTGAGGTCGCCGCCGACTGGTAGCCGGCGACCGCCCGGGCCCCGGCCGGGCCGTGGTCGCGGCGGGCCAGCCGGCGGGCCAGGGCACGGGAGCGCAGGGAGCCCAGGGCGTGCGGTTCGGGTTCGGCGAGCCAGCCTGCCTCCGCGTACGCCGGGAGCGTGTCACGGATGGCGCGCAACTCGCTCTGCTGCGACCACACCGCCAGCCAGCCCAGCAGGCCGAGCAGCGGCAGCATCAGCAGCAGGTAGACCGCGCCGAAACCCAGCAGAGCCAGCGAGGTGGAGGCGTTCCACGCGGAGTGCAGGCCCATCGCGGCGGCCAGTCCGGTCACCGGCAGCAGCACCCGGCACACCTTCCGGCGCACCGGCAGCAGAGCCGCGAGCCCGAACCCGACGCCGGTCAGGGCGGTGAAGAGCGGATGTGCCAGCGGAGCCATGACGATGCGGACGAAGAACGTGGTGGCGGTGGCCGAGTCGATGGCGGGGGTGCCCAGCATCCGGTCATCGGCGAAGGCACTCCCCAGGTAGAGGATGTTCTCGGTGAACGCGAAGCCGGTCGCGGTGACGCCTGCGGTGACCAGCCCGGCCGTCACCCCGTCGAAGGCGCCCGGCCGGTGCAGGAAGAGCAGCAGGATGGCGGCGGCCTTGGCGCTCTCCTCGATCACCGGTGCGACCACGGTGAGCTCCAGGGTGTCGGCCCGCGACGGGGCCATGGACGCGGTGTCACCGGTGAGCCACCCGACCACCAGCCCATTGGCGACCAGGGCCATGAGGGTGGCGGCGCAGGAGCCCCAGGCGAACGCGAAGGCCAGGTTTCGCCACGGTCTGGGCTCCACGCGGTCGATCCAGCGGAACAGCCCGAGGAGGAGGGGCAGCGGCAGCAGCGCCAGGCCGAGGCCGACGAGGAAGCCCTCCGGCCCGGTCTCCTGACGCACCAGGATCATCACCAGCACCCCGCACAACCCCAGGGCCGCGCTGACTCCGAGGGCCCGCAGGACGTAGCCGTGCCGGTGCCACCACGCCGCGGCACCGGAGGGGGCGGAGCGGCGCGGAGGAGAAGGAGAGAGGGTATCCGGAGGAGCCTGCCGGTGCACCCGATCGACTGTACGGCGTGACGCACGGTGCCGACAGGTCACACGGCCGGTCCCGGCCACTGAGGGCCGGCCGTTACGGCGTCCGGCGGAAGATCAGATCACGCACCTCGTGCCCCTTGGACAGGCCCTGGCGCTCGAAGCGGGTCAGCGGGCGGTACTCCGGCCGCGGCGCGAAACCGCCGTCCGGCGCGGTGTTGACGAAGGACTCACTGGCCGTCAGCACCTCCAGCATCCGCCGCGCGTACGGCGCCCAGTCGGTGGCGCAGTGCAGCAGGGCGCCCGGGGCCATCCGGGTGGCCGCCAGTTCGACGAACTCCGGCTGGATGATCCGCCGCTTGTGGTGCCGTTGCTTCTGCCAGGGGTCCGGGAAGAAGATCCGCACGCCGGACAGCGAGGCCGGCGGCAGCATCTCCCGCAGCAGGATGATCGCGTCGCCGTTGGCCACCCGGACGTTGGTCAGACCGCGCTCGGCGGCCAGCCGCAGCAGATTGCCCTGCCCGGGAGTGTGCACGTCACTGGCCAGGATGCCGGTGCCCGGGTCGGCGGCGGCCATCTCCGCGGTCGCCTCGCCCATCCCGAAGCCGATTTCCAGGACCACGGGCAGCCCGCCGAACAGCTCGTCGAGATCGAGCACGGAATTGCCGTCGATCTCCAGCCCCCAGCGCGGCCACAGCTCGAGCAGGGCGGCACGCTGGCCGGAGGTGACGCGGCTGCGGCGGGGCTGGAAGCTGCGGATGCGGCGTTCGTGGCGTGCACCGGCCGGGTCGGCGGACGGGCCGCCGCCGGGCGGGAACATGGTGGGTTTGTCAGACACAGTGCCTCGATGTTACGTGCCGCGCCCGGGTGCCCGTCGCCCTCTCCCACCCTGCCGCCCCCGCCCCTGCTCCCACCCTGCCGCCCCCGCCCCGGAGCACTCCGGGGCGGGGACGGCCGTGGCTCACAGTTGCCGCAGCACCCGGTCCGCCACCTCACGGCCGATCGGGAAGCAGGCCGTGGCCGCCGGGGAGGGAGCGTTCAGGACGTGCACGGTGTGCGGGCCCTCGGTGATCCGGAAGTCGTCCGCGAGCGTCCCGTCGGGCAGCACCGCCTGCGCGCGCACCCCGGCGGGCGCGGGCAGCAGATCGGACTCGGTGACGGCCGGCAGCAGGCGGCGCACCGCCCGCGTGAAGGCGCGCCGGGACAGCGAACGGTGCAGCTCCCCGGCACCCGCCCGCCAGTGCCGGCCCGCCAGCCGCCACACACCCGGGTACCCAAGTGATTCCGCCAGTTCCCCCGGACGGCAGGTGCTCCAGCGGTAGCCTTCCCGCGCCATCGCCAGGACCGCGTTCGGACCGACGTGCACCTGGCCGTCCCAACCGGTGGTGAGATGGACACCGAGAAACGGGAACGCCGGGTCGGGCACCGGGTAGACCAGCCCGTGCACCAGCTCGGCGCGCTCCGGGCGCAGCGTGTAGTACTCGCCGCGGAACGGCACGATCCGCAGCCCCGGGTCGTCCCCGGCCAGGCGGGCGATCCGGTCGCTGTACAGGCCGGCGCAGTTGACCATGACCCGGGCGCGCAGCACCTCACCGCGGGCGGTGCGCACCGCGACCCCTTTGCCGGGGCGACGGTCGACCGCCAGGACCGCGGAATCGCCGCGCAGGTCCGTCATGGTGCCGAGCCGGTCCGCCACCGCCGTGAAGTCGCACACCCCGGTGTTCTGTACATGCAGTGCGGCGAGGCCCCGGACGTGCGGCTCCCGCCGGGCGAGCGCGGCGGGGCCGAGCTCGCGCACCGGCACCCGGTTGCTGCGGGCCCGCCGTGCCAGCTCGCCCAGCCGCGGCAGCTCCGCGCGGCTGGTGGCGACGATCACCTTGCCCGGCAGCGCGTGCGGGATGTCGTGCTCGGCGCAGAACGAGACCAGCTCGGCCCCGCCGGTCACCGCGAAGCGCGCTTTGAGCGAGCCGGGCCGGTAGTACACCCCGCTGTGGATCACTCCGCTGTTGCGGCCGGTCTGGTGCCGGGCGGGCCCCGGCTCCTTCTCGAGCACGGTCACCGCGAGGCCGGGCCGCGCCGCGCGCAGCGCGTGAGCGGTGGCGAGCCCCACGATGCCGCCGCCGACCACCAGGACGTCGCAGTCGTACCGGGGGCGCCCGGCCCGCCCGCCCGGCACGGGTCGTCGGGCGGACCCGGACGCCCTGGACGCCCCGGAGAGGCTGCCGGAGTCAGCCATGCCGTGTTCTGGTGCGTGCCCCTGTCATGTGCGACATCATGCCGGAGCGACGAGGAGCGGGCGAGCAGCCTCCCGGAGCTCTTGGACCAGCGGTTCGTTGTCGTACGGTTCCAGCCGGTGCAGCAGGTCGCGCACGTAGTCGGTGGTCCGTGCCGAGGAGATGCGGTTCGCCACCTCCACCGCCCGGGCCCCCACCGCACAGGCCGCGTCCAGGTTCCCGGACTCCAGCTCGGCAACCGCCGCGACCACCAGCCGCAGCCCGTGCGAACGCACGAACTCCTCGGTCGGCTCGGACAGCGCCTGCGCGGTGAAGCGCCGCACCTGCCCGGGGATTTTCAGGTCCGCGTAGCACTCCGCGGCATCCGCGGCGAGCCGGTCGTAGGCGTAGAACTCCAGCCAGCTGGGGTCCGCGTCACCCGGGCGGGAGCGCTCCAGCCAGCTCTCCGCGGCGGACAGCGCCGCGGCACAGGCCACCGCGTCGTTGTCCTTCGCCTGCGCCCTCGCCTCCACCAGGTGGAAGAAGCTCATGGTCCGGGCGGTGGCGAGCCCGCGGTTGCGTTCCAGGGCAGCCTGGGCGAGATCGACGCCCTCGTCGGCGAAGCCCCGGTAGGTGGCCTGCAGCGACATGGAGGCCAGGACGTAGCCGCCCAGCGGCACATCGGCCGCCGCCCGCGCCAGCCGCAAGGCCTGGATGTAATACCGCTGTGCGGCCTCCTGGTGGCCGGTGTCGAACGCCATCCAGCCGGCCAGCCGGGTCAGCTCGGCCGTCGACCGGAAGAGCGAGCGCCCCACCTCCTCGCTGTAGCTGCCCAGCAGCAGTGGTGCCGCGTCCGATCGCAGACACTGCGGCACCATGGAGGAACGCCAGTCACCGCCGCCGTACTTGGAGTCCCAGCGGCGGGCCTCCACGGCGGCCTCCTGGAGCTTCGCCACATCACTGTGCCCGACCCGGGCCCCTGGGCCGTGGGCCGCCGCCCCCGGCTCCGTGTCGGAGCCCGCAGCACCCGCCGGCCCCGTGCCGGGAGCGCCGCCGGACCCGGCCCGGGCGGCTCCCTCGCGGGGCGGCCCGTCGCCCTCGGCCGTCTCCCGCGCCACCGTGGCGTCGGCGGGGGAGATCAGCCAGCGGGAGACCGGCGTGGCATAGGCACTGACGGCGAACGAGCCCGCCAGCGTCTGCCAGAGGCCCCGGCCGGGAGCCGAGTCCAACCGGTACAGCTCGGTGGCGGTCCGCACCGCCGCCGGCACGCCCCTGGGGAACGCCAGGCCGATCTCGGGCGTCGGATCGGTGTCGGCCAGCCCTATCTCGTGCAGCGGGACCGGCCGGCCGAGCTTGCTGCCGATGGCTGCCGCTATCAGATGCGGGGCGGAGCCCTGCGGCACCATGCCTTTGGTGACCCAACGGGCGACGGAAGTCTTGTCGTAGCGCAGCGTCAACCCCCGCTGCCGGCCGAGATCGTTGACCCGGCGGGCGAGTCCGGCGTTGCTGATACCCGCGAGGGCGAGGACGGTACCGAGCTTTTCGTTCGGCCCGCGTGGCTCCCTGGACATGCGCGCACCCCTGACACACACCGACGGCGACCCCGTGCCCGGCACAGAACCTTCCGCACTTCCGTGAACCCAGCGTAGTTCGGCACGTTCTGACCGTTAAGAGGTTCGACCCCGGATGGCTGGACTTGTACCTTCCCGTGCTGTCCCGGCGTCCCGGGCGCCCCGCATTCGTCCACCAGTGCGACGCGCCCGGCCGGAAGTGGATTGTGCTCCGGGCATGTGGCCGTGCGCCGCCGCGTGCGCTCTGTGCCGGTGAGCGGCGGAGGCCTTGGATGAGAGCCGCGTGGGTCGGCCCGCCGCACCGGGCCGCCGACCGGCCGGAGCCGGCCGCCACCGCCGTCCCCGCTGGTGACAGAGGTGCCCGCGAAGTGAGCAGCACCTCCTGGAACCCGACTTCGCCCCCGCCGGCACGCAACCGCACGACGGCCCTGTTCCCTACGGACATTGGCCGGAAAGAGCCGGTTTCCCGCCGCCGGAGGCCGGACCGGCCGCTTCGTCCTGCCCGTTTAACTGCCCCCCCGGTGTGCACCGTTCCCGCCCGTGCCGTGGCAGCATGGCCTCAGCACCAGGTGGTTGCCCGCGTGACCTGCGGGCTAGATCTTCCATAGGGGAGGCGGCGATGCGATGGTTGGTGGGATGGTGCGGAGCCACCGCCGGCGCACTGCGCGACGTTCAGCCGCTCGGTGCCCAGCCGCTCTGGGACGGACCCGACCCGCTCTGGGCGGTCGGCGACTGGCGCCCGGACGAGATCCGCCTCGTGCACGCCGACGGCGACACCCACCTCGCCGTGTTCGGCTACTGCGGAGCCGACGACGCCCAGCTGCGCAGCTCCCTCATCTCCGCCCGGGCCGGAGCCCTGCGCAAACTCACCACCTGGCCCGGCAGCTACACCGCCGTCGCCCGGTTCGGCCGCCGCACCGCCATCCCCGCCGACCTCGCCGGCAGCCGCCCCGTCTTCCACACCCCCTGGGCCGGCGGCACCGCCTACGCCACCGCGGCCCTGCCGCTCGCCGACCTCACCGAGGCCCAGCTCAACATCCCCCACCTCGCGGCCGTCCTCGCCTGCCCGGAAACCCCCGAAGCGCTCGGAGACGGCACCCCCTACTCCGGCGTCCACCGCGTCCGGCCCGGCCACGCACTGGTCCTGCGCGAAGGCGGCAGCCGCGACATCGTCGACTACGAGCCCGCCACCCCGCTCGTCGTCGCCGCCCCGCCCGTCGAACGCGAAGCCGCCGTCGCCGGTGTCCGCGAAGCACTCGTCGACGCCGTCCGCACCCGGCTCGCCGCCCCCCGCCACACCGCACCCGACCCCGGACCGGTACCCGGCATGGGGCCCGCCGACCGGCGCACCGCCCGGTCCGGCCCCGAACCCGCACCCGGCGTCGGCGCCGACCTGTCCGGCGGCACCGCCTCCGGCACCCTCGCCCTCCTCGCCGCCGGGCTGCCCGGCAAACCGGGCACCGTCTTCGGCACCGGCGACACCCTCGCCGGAGAACGGCTCCTCGCCGTCACCTTCAACGACCTGACCGCCGGCACCCCCGCCGCCCACACCGCCCGCCTCGCCGAGCTCGAACGGGCCCGCGCCATCGCCGCGAACCCCCGCCTGCACCACATCGTCGTCACCGGCGACGAAACCACCCTCCCCTACGCCGAGCTGGACAGCGGCCCGCTCACCGACGAACCCGGCCCCAGCCTCGTCAGCGCCGCCCGGCACCGGCACCGGCTCGCCGCGGGCAGCACCGACCACCTCATCGGCAATGGAGCCCGGCAGGTCCTCGACGCCCACCCCGCCCGCCTCGCCGACCTGCTGCTCGACCGGCACCGCCGGCACCTGCTGCGCCCCGTCCGGGCCCTGGCCAAAGCCAGCGGCAACGGCCGGTCCACCATGTTCGTCCCCTTCACCGTCTACCGCGCCGCCCGCCGCCTGGCCCGCACCCCCTACCCGGAGGGCCTGGCCGGAGCAGCCGTGCGACTGCGCGAGTCCCCCGACGACGCGGCGGCGCTCACCGACGGCGCCCTCGGCGCCTCCCTCGCCTCCCTCGCCTGGAGCCGCCCCGGCCCCGCCGCCCGCTGGCTGACCGGAGAAGCCCTCGCCGAGGTCTCGATGCGGCTGGAAGGAGCAGCCCTGAGCCCGCGGTCCGCGCACGCCACCGGCCGCCCCGGCGTACTGCGCGCCCGCGCCGCCCTCGCCCACCACGCCGCCGACCACCGGATCTTCCAGCAGGCCACCGAAGCCCGGCACCAGCGGCTGCACGCACCCTTCTACGACAACCAGGTGGTCCGGGCCTGCCGCGCACTCCCGGAAACGCTGCGCGTCCAGCCCGGAGCACGACCGGACGTGCTGCGCGCCGTGCTGCACAGCGCCGGCGTCCGGGAGCTGCCCCCCGGCTGGGGCGCCACCAACCGCATGCAGCAGGCCGAAACGGTGCAGGCCGGGCTGCGGCTGGCCGTCGGGGACCTCGTCGACCTCTTCGAAGCACCGCTGCTCGCGGACGCCGGCCTCATCGAGGCCCGCGTCGTCCGCAGGGCGCTCCGCGCCGCCGCCCAGGGCGAACCGCTGCCGCTCGACGGACTGGCCGAGCTCGTCTCCATGGAAGTGTGGCTGCGCCGGCTGATGGCCCGCCGGGGCTCCTGCTGGACGGGCGAGGGCAACCGCGAACCGCGCGCGGTCAGCAGCGGCGTCAGCCCCTGAACCGCCGTCAGGCCTGACCTGTCGTCAGCTGTGACGCGCCGGCTGCCCCGACCCCGGTGGGGTGGCACGCCCTCAGCGGCAGCTGATCTCCGACTCCGCCCAATCGGCGAACGCCGCGGCACTCCACACGCCGTGCGGCCGCGCGTCGAGCCGCAGTGTCCGCACCCCCGCCAGCGGGACGTGCAGCGGCACCGCGGCCTCGCCACTGCGGAGCACCTCCGACCGCCACAGCAGCTTCCCGTCCCCCCACGCGGAAAGCACCGCCGCCCCCGCGTCCGTGCTGAGATCGTCGATGCCCGCCCGGGCCCGGTAGGACGTGCACGCGCGGTTGAGGTCGATCGACACCGAGGTCCGGGCCGTCAGCGTCACCCCATGCGCGTAGTGCCGGCCACCGATGGCCAAGCCATGACGCTGCCACAGCCAGCCGCTGCGCACGGCCGGCTGCCGCCCGTCGCTCACCGCGACCCGGGGAAGCTCCGCCACCACATACGTCGTCACCCCCGCGGCGTCCTCCGCGGCACGCCCCGGTTCCTCAGCGGGACCCTCCGGCGGCGCCCCGGGCACCGGACCGGTCGTCGCATCATCCCGCTCCCACTCCCGCTGCTCCTGCTGCGGGACCGGAACCGTGGCCGGAGCAGGAGGGAGCGCCTCCGGCTCCCGCTCGCCCCCGGAAGCCGAACCGGGGGCGTGGCCGTCACCGGGCGTCGGCTCCGGCACTGCCTCCGGAACGGACTCCGCGGCCGGCCCGGAAGCCCCCGGAACCGGACCCTCCGGCACGGCGGCGGGCGGCTCCTCCCGAGGCGCGGCGGGCTCCGGGCCCTGCCCGGTCTCCGGAAGCGGCGACCGCGGACCGGGCGGCGCGGACGGCGGTTCGAGCGACTGGCTCTGCTGCCCGGGCACCGAACCCCCGAGCAGCGCCATCGCCAGCACCGTCGCGGTCACCGCGACCGTCACCGTCGCCGCCAGCCCGGCCTTCACCGCGGCTGCCAGACCCCCGGCCGCCGGCCCGCCCCCACCCGCCGGCCGACGCCCACCGGCACCGCCCGACCCACCGGACCCCGCACCGGCACCCGACCCCGGAGCGGCCCGGGGGGCTAGCCAGCCGATCACCGCGACCGGCAGCACCGCACGCAGACGGATGTCCAGCGAACCGGCCTCCTCAGCAGCCGCGCCGCACGCCGTGCACTCCGCCAGATGCCGGCACAGGGCGCGCGCCACCCGCATCCGGAGACCGCCGGTGACGAAAGCGCCCAGCTGATCAGCATGGCGGGCGCAGTCCCCGCCCGCCGCCAGCGCACGACTCACATGCGCCTGCAGGTACGCCTGCCGCAGACCCTCCCGGGCCCGGTGCGCGAGACCTGTCGTGGCCTCCGGAGTCAAACCCACCAGCATCGCCACCCGCTGCGCGGAGGCGTCCTCCGCGGCGGTGTGCCACAGCACGGTCTGCCAGCGCTGCGGCAGCGAGCGGTAAGCCCGCACGATCATCGACCGTTCGGCCTCCAGCATGGCCTGCACCTGAGCCACCGGGGCCCCCGGGCCCGCCAGGCCCGCGCCGAAGCGGAGCAGGGGGCGCGGCGGCACCGGCCGGTGCCGCCCGGCAACTCCATCCGCCCGCCCCGTGGTGACCGCTGCCACCGCCGTCACCGCGAACTCCGCGAACTCCTCGACCAGGCGCTCCCGCCGGGGAGTACCCGCCCAGCCCGCGGCGATCCACCGCACCGAGGTGAGCAGGTACGCCCGCACCGCCGTCTCCGGACCCGCCCCGCCACGCACCGCACGCCAGGTCGCGGAGAACACCTCGTCCGTCAGGGCGCCCGCCGACTCCACATCCCGGCAGCACAGGCGCGCGTAACGGCGCACGGCATAGCCGTGACGCCGGTACAGCTCCTGATACGCCGCCGCGTCACCCACCCGCATCCGGTCCACCAGCGCCAGATCCGCCACCAGGGAACGGTCCGGGACCGGGGCCCGCTGCCGCGGGAACGCGCCCCCCGCGGGGGCCGCGTGCCGACCGGGAAACCCACCGCCGGAGGCCCCCGCAGCACGGCCGCTCCGGGCCAGGCGGCCCGGGCTCGCGGAACCGTCCTGCTCCTCAACGCTCATGGCGGCAAAGCCCTCGTACCCTCTGTCGCTGTCCGGCTACGCCCGTAGCGTGCCACACGAAAGACGCGCCTTCGTCCGGGGAACGCGAGAACCACTCGTCCGGGCGTCACCGTGCGGCGGGCCGCAGCCCCTGCAACAGAATCTCCAGCAATCTGGCCGAGGCCACCGACTGACGCCGCGCCTCGCCCAGCGCCGGCGGAATGGTCGCGATGACCAGCACCACATCGCCCACCAGCACGTCCGGCCGCAGCTCCCCGGCGCTCCGAGCCCCCTCCACCAGCCGCTCCATCACCGCAAGCAGCTCACGCGCGTCCGACCGCTGCGCGGAGCCGGCCCCCTCGGTGCCCCGCTGCTGCGGGACCCGGTCCGCCGGACCACCGACCGCGCAGGCGGTGAGCAGCTCCGGAGGCAGCAGCCGGCCGGTGCCGGAAGCGGCCGACGCCCGCACGAAGCACTCCAGCGCACCCCAGGGCTCCGGCTCCGACTCCAGCGCTTCCCATGCCCGGTCCGTCAGCACCCGGGTCTCCTCGTCGGCGATGTGCTGAACCAGCGCCTCCTTGCTGGGGAACCGCCGGTAGACGGTCCCCACCCCCACCCGGGCGCGGCGGGCGACCTCCTCCATCGGCGCGTCGTAACCCTGCTCGGCGAACACGTCCCGCGCCGCACTGAGCACATGCCGCAGGTTGCGCTGCGCGTCCACCCGTAACGGCTGTGCGCGGGAGGACTGCCGCGGCAGCCGCCGTGACGCCTCTCCCGGGCGGTCCGGCCCGCTTGCGGCCGGCTCCTGTCGTGCATCCGGTTTCTGCTGTGTCCACATGTGTGCTTCCCCCCGTACCGCCGTCTCCCCCGGAGACGCCTCGGCGACCCTTCGGAGAGGTGCAGCCCACCTCTCCCCGCAGACGAACATAGTTCAGGCCCCCGGCACTGAGAAGGGGACGAACTTCGCGAGCCGACCGCCCGATCGGAGCATCCCCGGCCACAAGCTGTGGACAAATGCCGCCCGCCCGGTGCCTCATGGTCAGGTGACGGCACAAGCAGCGGAACAAGCAGCGGGACACCCGGCCAAGGCCGAACGGTCCACCCGCATCCTCGTGGCCGGCGGCGGCTCCGTCGGCCTGTACGCGGCGCTGCGCCTCCAGCACAGACTCCGGCGCGAGCTGGCACGCGGCGCCATCGAAATCCTCGTGGTCAACCCCGAGCCGTACATGACGTACCAGCCGTTCCTTCCCGAGGCCGCCGCGGGCAACATCTCGCCCCGCCACGTCGTGGTGCCCCTGCGCCGGGTGCTCAAGAGCTGCCGATTCCTTCCCGGCGAGCTGACCGCGGTCGACCCGAAGGCCCGGATCGCCGAAGTCTGCAGCCTCGGGAGCAAGGAGGCGGGCAGTCCGCCGAACCGCATCCCGTACGACGAGCTGGTGCTCGCCCCCGGCTCCGTGTCCCGGACCCTCCCGGTCCCCGGCCTCGCCGAACACGGCATCGGATTCAAGACCGTCGAGGAGGCCATCGGGCTGCGCAACCACGTCCTGGAACAACTCGACATCGCCTCCTCCACCCGCGACCCGGATGTCCGCGACGCCGCCCTCACCTTCGTCTTCGTCGGCGGAGGCTACGCCGGCGTGGAGGCGCTGGCCGAGCTGGAGGACATGGCGCGCTATGCCTGCCGCTACTACCCGAACATCCACCCGCGGGAACTGAAGTGGCTCCTCGTCGAGGCCAGCAACCGCATCCTGCCCGAGGTCGGGCTCAGCATGGGCCGGTACGCGCTCCGGGAACTCCGCGCCCGGAACATCGACGTGCGGCTCGAAACCCGCCTCGACTCCTGCACCGACCGGGTGGTGGCGCTCAGCGACGGCTCCCGGCACCGCACCCGGACCCTGGTGTGGACCGCCGGCGTCAAGCCGCACCCCGTCCTCGCCTCCTGCGGACTTCCTCTCGACGACCGCGGGCGGCTGCGCTGCACCCCGGACCTCCGCGTCGAGGGCGCCTCCCACGAGTGGGCCGCCGGGGACGCCGCTGCCGTCCCCGACCTGAGCGCCGACGACCCCGGCCCCGACGGGCGGCTGCCGCTGTGCGCCCCCAACGCTCAACACGCCGTGCGCCAGGCACGGAGACTCGCCGACAACATCGTCGCCCGGCTGAACGGCCGGCCGCTCACCGACTACCGGCACTCCTACCGCGGTTCGGTCGCCTCCCTCGGACTGCACAAAGGCGTTGCCAGGGTCTTCGGCCGACGGCTCAAGGGCTACCCGGCCTGGCTGATGCACCGCACCTATCACCTCAGCCGGGTGCCCACCGTCAACCGGAAGGCGCGCGTGGCTGCCGAATGGACCCTTGCGGGGCTCTTCAAACGTGAGATCGTCTCCCTCGGCTCGTTGGAGCACCCCCGCGCCGAGTTCGAGTCCGCCGCGGGCGCCGCCCAGCGCCCTGACGGACCCAGCCGGCCCGGCGGATCCTAGGACCCCGGCGGCCGCACCTGGAGCGGGCGGGGTGCCCCGGCCGGCCGCAACAACATCAGACATGAACCGGATCGGAACGGATCGCTGTGAACTTGACGCGCTGGGGCCTCCGGCTGCCCGGAACGCAGAGGCGCAACGCTGCCGCAGCCGGCCGGTCGGAGAACGGCACGCCCTCCCCGCAGGCCGCGGGCGCCCGCCCGCCGGGAACCCGCGCCGTACCGGCGGCCCGCGGTGAGCTCCCTGACGCCGCCGAGGCCCTGGCCTCCGTCCGCCGCGTCGATGTCGCAGCCGTCCATGAGCTGCTCGGTCAGGTCCCCACCCCCGTGGCCGTCGTGCACGGAGCGGAGCACCGTGTCGCCTACGTCAACGACGCCTACACCGGGGTGTTCGGTGCCCGCACGGCGGGCGAGCCCGCCCGGGCGGCGCTCACCGAACTCGTCGAGCTGGGTCTGCTGCCGCTCATGGACCAGGTGCGGCGCAGCGGTACCCCCCGCACGCTGAAGTCCCGGCGGGTGGTCGGCGAGGTCCGCAGCAGCTTCTTCACCTTCACCTGCACCCCGGTCGAGCTGAAGGTGAGTGACGAGGAGGCGGGCCGGGGGGTGCTCGTCTTCGCCACCGATGTGACCGACCAGGTGGTCTCGGCGGAGCGGCTGCGGGAGAGCGAAGGCCGGCAGCGCGCCGCCGCCGTCACTCTGCAGCGCAGTCTGCTCCCCCAGGAGCTGGAACAGCCCGATGACCTGCGGGTGGCCGCGATCTACCAGCCGGGCGGCACCGAGGCGGCGGTCGGCGGAGACTGGTACGACGTCATCACGCTGGGCGCGGGCCGCACCGCCGTGGTGATCGGGGACGTCATGGG
Organism: Streptomyces sp. ACA25; assembly: GCF_028200735.1. Lineage (GTDB taxonomy): Bacteria > Actinomycetota > Actinomycetes > Streptomycetales > Streptomycetaceae > Streptomyces. The sequence continues at coordinate 1,244 of NZ_JAQKPV010000018.1, read as the reverse complement.
CCGAGGGGTGCGCGCCGCGGCGGTCATGGGGCAGCTGCGCACCGCCGTGCGCGCGTACGCCCGGCTCGACCTGCCGCCCCACGAGGTGCTCCAACTGCTCGACGTGCTCGCGGCCGAGATCGATGCCAGCCAGATCGCCACCTGCGTCTACGCCGTGCATGACCCGAACGAGAGCACTCTGGTCTTCGCCTCCGCCGGGCATCTTCCGATCTTCGTACGACAACCGGACGGCACGGTGCTCCGGGCCGCCGAGCCGACCGGCCCACCGCTGGGCACCGGCGGCTGGGTGCACGACTCCGGCACCCTGCCCTTCCCCCGTGGCGCCAGCGCGGTGCTGTGCACCGACGGGCTGGTCGAACGCCGGGACGCCGACATCGACGTCGGGCTGGACGCGCTGCAAGCCGCCCTGGCCGGGTCCGTCGACAGCCCGCGGATCATCTGCGACCGGCTGCTCCGTGCCCTCGGTATCACCGAGGAGCACGACGACGACGTCGCGGTGCTGGTCCTGGCCAACCCCGAGCGGACACCGGAGGAGGCGCTGCTCTTCCGTGGCGCGGCCCTGGAACTGCTCGGCGGAGTGGAAGCCACCCCCCGGGCCCGGGCCTTCGCCGACGGGGTGCTCGCCAGCTGGCGCTTCCCCGACGAGCTGCGCGAGCTGGGAGTGCTCACTGCCAGCGAGCTCGTCGCGAACTCGGTCCAGCACGGAAAGGCCCCCATGCGGCTCCGGCTGCGCCGCACCGACCGACGGCTGATCGTGGAGGTCACCGACGGCGACGAGCACCTGCCGCGCCGTCGCCAGGCGCAGCCGGCCGACGAGGCGGGGCGGGGCATCTCCATCGTGGCGGCCGTCGCCAGCGACTGGGGCACCCGCCGGCTGCCCGAGGGAGGGAAGGCGGTGTGGGCGGAGTTCACCCTGCCCGCTCCCCGGCCCGAGCCGGGGAGCACCCGCAGCAGCTGAGGGCCGGTCGATGCGCGGGGGAGGCGCACTCGGGCGCCCCTGGTGTCCTCTTGACGCCGGGGCGGGAGCTGGTTTGACGGTGCCGGACCTCCTCCGTATAGTTGACCGGGTTGCCGCGGGGCTGCCGAAGCCCAGTGGCAATTTTTGCCCCCTCCGGTGGCAACCACTTCGAGAGTTCTCCCGTCAGGGTCTCTTTCGGCTGCTGATTTGCAGTCGGCGGACGATTTTGAATTCGGGCGAAGATCCTCTACGGTGGGGCTCGCGCCGGAAGGTGCGAACAACTCCT
>NZ_JAQKPV010000017.1 GCF_028200735.1 Streptomyces sp. ACA25 | reverse complement strand
GCCTTCGCCCGTGACCGCTACTGGCCCGACCTCGCTCCGCAAGCAGCTGCGGAGTTGCCCGGCGGCCGGAGCGCGGACCCCGCGGAACAGCGCTTCTGGGCCGATGTCGAACGCGGAGACACAGCCGCCGTCGCGGAGGTCCTGCGTCTCGACGAGCCGGGCCTGACCGCGGTGCTGCCCGCCCTTGCGGCCTGGCGGCGGGCGCGCCGCCAGGAGTCCACGGTGGACTCCTGGCGTTACGAGGTGACGTGGCGGCCCCTCGTCGGGCTGTCCGCGGCCGTGCCGGCCGGCCGGTGGCTCCTGGTGCTGCCGGAGGGCGGATCCGGCGGGGAACTCGCGACGCTGCGGGCGGCCCTGGGGGCCGCCGACCTCACGGAGATCGTCGTTGCACCGGGGTCCGGGCGCGCTGAGCTGGCAGCACGGCTCACCGACGCGGGTGCTGCCGCTGCCGGTGTGGTGTCCTTGCTGGCCCTCGATGAGCGCCCGCACCCCGAGGACGACGCGATCTCCGTCGGGCTCGGCGGCACCGTCACCCTCCTGCAGGCGCTCGGCGACGCCGGGATCGCGGCACCGCTGTGGTGCGTCACCCGGGGCGCCGTCGCCGTCGGACGCTCCGACGCCGACATCAGTCCTGCTCAGGCCATGGTCTGGGGGCTCGCGCGCACCGCAGCGCTGGAACACCCGGAACGGTGGGGCGGACTCCTGGACCTGCCCGAGTCCGCGGACGCGCGGTCGGCCGACAGGCTCGGCACTGTCCTCGCAGGCGCGCCGGACGGCGAGGACCAGCTCGCCCTCCGCCCGTCCGGCGTATTCGCCCGCCGTGTGCGGCGTCCGGCGCCGGACACCGCCGCGGTGGACGCCTGGACCCCGAGCGGAGCGGTACTCGTCACGGGGGGCACCGGTGCCCTCGGCCGGGAGGTCGCCCGCTGGCTTGCCGGGCGCGGCGTCACCGACCTGGTACTCACCAGCAGGTCGGGGCCGCTGGCCCCCGGCGCGGACGCGCTGGTCGCCGAGCTGGCGGCCGCGGGCACCCGCGCCACGGTGACCGCCTGCGATGTCTCCGACGCCGCCGCGCTCGCCGCTCTGCTCGACCGGCACCCGGTGACCGGCGTCATCCACACGGCGGGTGTGGCGGCCACCGTCCCGCTGGCCCTCACCTCGCCCGCGGAGATCGCTGCCGCGGCTCGGGCGAAGGTGCTCGGCGCGGCCCATCTCCACACCCTGCTCGGCGACCGGGCCGACCTGTTCGTACTGTTCTCCTCCCTCGCGGGGGTCTGGGGCAGCGGAGGTCAGGCCGCGTACTCGGCCGCCAACGCCTACCTCGACGCCCTCGCCGAGCACCGTGCCGCCCGAGGCCTTGCGGTCACCGCTGTGGCCTGGGGGGCCTGGGGCGAGTCGGGAATGGCAGCCGAGGGGGCCGCCGGCGACTACCTGCGCGAGCGGGGGATCGCCCCGATGCCGCCGGAGCTGTGTCTGGCCGCCCTCGGCGCCGCAGTCGACTCCGGCCGGCCCGGGACCGTCGTCGCCGATGTCGACTGGGACCGCTTCGCACCCGCCTTCGCCGGCCGCAGATCCAGCCCGCTGCTCGGCGATCTGCCCGAGGTGAGGGCGGCACTCGCCACCCCCGCCGGACCCGAGGGCGGCGCCGACCGCTCCGAGCTGAGGTCCCGGCTCGATGCGGTGTCCGCGGCGGACCGGATCCGCATCTTGCTCGGGCTGGTGCGCAGCACCGTCGCGTCGGTCCTCGGACACCCCGGCCCGGAAGCCGTCGACCCCGACCGGTCCTTCACCGAACTGGGCATCGACTCGCTCACGGCCCTGAGGGTCCGCGACGGCGTCGCCGGGGCCGCAGGGCTGCGGCTGCCCTCCACGCTGGTCTTCGACCATCCGACCGCCCGAGCCGTGGCGGTGAACCTGCTCGGCAGGCTCGGCATCCAGGAGGGGCCCGCCGCCGGACCCGCGCTTCCCGCGGCGCCCGCCGTCGCCGACGACCCGGTTGTCATCGTGTCGATGAGCTGCCGCTACCCGGGCGGGGCCGTCTCACCGGAACAGCTGTGGGACCTGGTGGCAGGGGGTGTGGACGCCATGTCGGCATTCCCCGCCGACCGGGGCTGGGACCTGGGCGGCACCGGCGGCTTCACCGCCGAGGGTGGTTTCGTCCACGACGCCACCGAATTCGACGCCGACCTGTTCGGCATCTCTCCCCGCGAGGCCGTGGCCATGGATCCGCACCAGCGGCTCCTGCTGGAGGCCGCGTGGGAACTGCTGGAGCGCGGCGGTATCGCCCCCACCGCAGTCCGCGGTTCCCGTACCGGCGTCTTCGTCGGCGCATCCGCGGCCGGCTACGCCGGGATGGGCGTGCTGCCCGAAGGCTCCGAGAACCACGCGATGACCGGTTCCTCCAACAGCGTCATCTCCGGCCGGGTCTCCTACACCTTTGGCCTGGAGGGTCCAGCGGTCACGATCGACACCGCCTGTTCGTCCTCCTTGGTGGCCCTTCACCTGGCAGCCCGGTCACTGCGTGGCGGCGAATGCTCGCTGGCCATCGCCGGTGGTGTGACGGTGATGCCGACGCCCGCCGTGTTCGCCGAGTTCGGCAGACAGGGCGGCCTGGCCTCGAGCGGCCGGTGCCGTTCCTTCGCGGCCTCCGCCGACGGGACCGGCTGGGGCGAGGGTGTGGGCCTGCTGCTGCTGGAGCGGTTGTCCGACGCGCGCCGTAACGGGCACGAGGTGCTCGCCGTGGTGCGGGGCAGCGCGGTGAACCAGGACGGTGCGTCCAACGGTCTGACCGCGCCGAACGGGCCGGCCCAGCAGCGCGTCATCCGGGCCGCGCTGGCCGACGCCGGTCTCGCCCCCCGCGAAGTCGACGCCGTGGAGGGCCACGGCACAGGGACGAAGCTGGGTGACCCGATCGAGGCGCAGGCTGTCCTGGCCGCTTACGGCCAGGACAGGGACGAGCCGTTGTGGCTGGGCTCACTGAAGTCCAACCTCGGCCACACCCAGGCCGCCTCCGGCGTCGCGGGCGTCATCAAGATGGTGGAGGCGATGCGGCACGACACACTGCCCCGGACCCTGCACGTCGACGCGCCGACCCCGGAGGTCGACTGGACGGAAGGCGCGGTGGAGTTGCTGACCGAGTCGCGGCCGTGGCCGGAGACGGGCAGGCCGAGCCGGGCCGGAGTGTCGTCCTTCGGTATCAGCGGGACCAATGCCCACGTGGTTCTCGAGCAGGCGCCCGAGCCGACGTCTGACCCGGCCCCGGAACTCCCTGACGCGGTCACCGGACCCGCCGGGACGGTGGTGCCGTGGCTGCTCTCCGGCCGCTCCGCTGCCGCCCTCCGCGGCCAGGCCGCCCGGCTGCACTCCCTCGTCGGCCCCGCCGGCCGCGGCGGGAAACTCGACCTGCCGGCCGTGGCCCGGGCGCTCGCCACCACCCGGGCGGCGTTGGAACACCGGGCCGTGCTGCTCGCCACTGACGCCGAAGGCTTCCGGCGCGGACTCGGCGAGCTCGCCGAGGACCGTACCGGACAGGGCGTTGTCCGTGGTGTGACGGGTGGCGGCGACCTCGCGTTCGTGTTCTCCGGGCAGGGGGCGCAGCGCGCGGGCATGGGCCGGGAGCTCTACGAGACATACCCGGCGTTCGCCGACGCCTTCGACGCCGTGTGCGCACACCTGGACCCAGGGCTGGAGCGGCCATTGCGCCAGGTCGTCTTCCACGACGCCGACGCGCTCGGCCGGACCGGCTGGACCCAGGCCGCGTTGTTCGCCTTCGAGGTGGCCCTGTTCCGTCTGCTGGAGTCCTGGGGCGTGACCCCGGACCGGCTCGCCGGCCATTCCGTCGGTGAGCTGGCAGCCGCGCACACCGCAGGTGTGCTGTCGCTGGCCGACGCCTGCGCCCTGGTGGCTGCCCGTGGCTCACTGATGCAGGCGCTGCCCGAGGGCGGCGCGATGATGGCGGTACGGATGACGGAGGACGAGGCCCGTAAGGCCCTCGTCGGGTACGAGGGCCGTGTCGAGCTGGCCGCGGTCAACGCCCGGGACGATCTTGTCGTCTCCGGTGACGCCGACGCCATCGAGGAACTGGCCGAACTGGGCAGGAAGACCGGCCGCAGGATGCGGCGGCTCACCGTCTCGCACGCCTTCCACTCGCCGCACATCGACGCCGTCCTCGACGACTTCAGCGCTGTTGCCCGTGGTCTGGTCTACCGGCCCGCCCGCATCCCGCTGGTCTCCACGGTGACCGGCTGCGCCGACGACGGAACGATGTCCACTCCCGGTTACTGGGTCCGCCAGGCCCGGGCCACCGTGCGGTTCTCCGACGCCGTCACCACACTTCTCGGCCAGGGCGTGACCCGCTTCGCTGAGCTGGGCCCGGGCACGACACTCACCGCGCTCGTCGAACGGACCCTGGAGCGGGCCCGCACCCTCGCGGACGCCGGGGAAACCCTCGCCGTAGCCACTCAGCGGTCCGACCGCGACCAGCCGACCGCGCTGCTCACCGCGCTCGCCCGGCTGCACACCGCCGGCGTCACCGTGGACTGGGGCACGATCCTTGCGCCGGGCCGTGCCCGCGTCGAGCTGCCCACCTACGCGTTCCAGCGGCGGCGGTACTGGCCCGAACCGGTGACCGCCCGGGACGCCCCGAACCTCCCGGCGGCCCGGACCGCCGCCGAGGGCGCGGAACGTTACACCGTGGTGTGGCGTCCGATGCCGGAGCCGGAGCGTGCGGTACCCGGCGGCGACTGGCTCGCCGTGACCCCGGGCGACAGCCGGTCCGCCCGGCTCGTCGCACTGCTGCGGGAACAGGGCGTCCGCCTCACCGAGGTTCCGGTTGCCGAGGACGACGACCGGGACGCCTGCGCCAAGGCGCTGCTGAGGGCTCTCCCCGCCGGGCAGTCCGCCGCCGGGGTGCTCTCCCTTGCCGGGGGCGTCGAAACTGTCACCGCCGTCGCCCAGGCGCTGGAGGACCACCCCGTCGGCGGGCTCCTGTGGTGCTTGACGACAGGCGCGGTGAGGACGGGCTCCGGCGATCCGGCGGCCGACCCCCGCCAGGCTGCTGTCTGGGGCCTGGGCCGGACCGTCGGGCTGGAGGCACCGCACCGCTGGGGCGGTCTGATCGACCTCCCCGCCGACCCCGGCACGCGGACGGTGGCCAGGCTGGCGGGGCTGCTCGCCGCGGGCGGAGCGGGGGAGGACCAGATCGCGCTGCGTGCGACGCCGCTGGCCCGCCGGCTCCGCGCCGCGCCGCTCCCGGCGGCTCCGCCCCGCTGGCGCCCCGCCGGCACGGTGCTGGTCACCGGTGGTACGGGCGGCCTCGGGCGGCATCTCGCGGCCGGGCTCGCCGGCCACGGTGCCGAGCACCTGGTGCTGCTCAGCCGCAGAGGTGCCGACGCGCCGGGCGCGCGGGAATTCGCCGCGAGCCTGCCCATCGGGGTGACCCTCGCCGCCGCCGACGTCACCGATCGTGCCGCCGTCGCCGGAGTCCTGGCGGCAATCCCCGCCGACCGGCCGCTCACCGCGGTCGTGCACACCGTGGGGGACGCCGGCGTCACCGGTCTGCGGGATCTGGACCGGCACCGCCTGCGGGAGGCCGCGACAGCGGTCGAAGGGGCGCGCGTACTCCACGAACTGACCGCCGAACTTGACGCATTCGTACTCGTCTCCTCGGCGGCGGGTGTGTGGGGCGGCTCGGGACGGGGGGCACGCGCCGCCGCGTGCGCAGCACTCGACGCCATCGCCGAACACCGCGACTCCCTCGGACTGCCCGCCACCTCGATCTCCTGGGGCCCGTGGGCCCCGGACACGGCGGGGGACGCGGACCGGGACGTCGATGCCCTGCGCCGCCGCGGGCTGCGCCCCCTCGACCCGGACCGGGCGTGGGGCGTGCTGGAGACAGCCGTGGCGCAGAGCGCTCCCTGTGTCACCGTCGCCGACGTCGACTGGGACCTCTTCCACCCTGCCTACACGCTGTCGAAGCCGCGCCCGCTCTTCGACGAACTGCCCGCGGTCCAGCGCCTGCGGGCGGCACCCACCGGCCCTGCTCCCGCTACGGGGCCGGGAGCAGCCGGCCTCGACGGGCCCGACCGGGAACGGACCGTGCTCGACCTGGTGCGCACCACCACCGCCTCGGTGCTGGGACACGCCGACGTCGAACCGGTCGCACCGGACCGCGGCTTCCTGGAGTGCGGCGTCGACTCGCTCGCCGCACTCGAGGTGCGCACCGCCCTGGAGAACGCGACCGGGCTGTCCCTGCCCGGCACCGTCGTGTTCGACCACCCCACCCCGGCCGCGCTGGCCCGTCACCTCTCGGACCTGCTCGGCCGCGGCCGGTCCGGGGAAGGGGCGGTGTCCGGCCCGGCTCCGCTCGGCATCTCGCCCACGGACCGGAACCCGGTCGGCCTGCTGAATTCGCTCTACCGGGAGGCCACCCGGACCGGGCGCGTCTCCGAATTCCTGGAACTGATCGGCGACGCCGCCCGGTTCCGGCCGGTGGCCGACAGCGGTGCCGAGACGGGCGGCCCGGCGAACCTGGTCACTCTGGCGGACGGCCCCGCACCGGGATTCCTGGTCTGCGTCAGCGGACTGACGGCGGGCGGAGGTCCGCACGAGTTCGCCCGTCTGGCCGCACCGCTGCGCGGGGCCCGGCGGGTGGCGGCGGTACCCCTCCTGGGCTACGGCCGGGGAGAACTGCTGCCCGCCACCCCGGAAGTCGCGCTGGACTGGCAGGCCGAAGGGATCCTCGCCCAGGCCGACGGCGCGCCGGTCGTCCTGTTCGGGCACTCCGGAGGCGCGGTCCTCGCTCACCGGCTGGCGGTCCACCTGGCCGGTCTGGGAGCTCCGCCGGCCGCGCTGGTGCTGGCCGACGTCTACGCGCCGGACGACCCGCGGCTCGTCGAGTGGAACACCGAGCTTTCCGAGGGGGTGTTCGACCGGGTCGAGCAGTACGTGGAGATGGACGACATCCGCCTCACCGCGATGGCCTGGTACGGCAGGCTGTTCTGGGAATCCCCCGCCCCGGACGAGAGCATTCCCACCCTGCTGGTCAGGGCCGGCGAACCGCTGCGGGTCCCCGCCGACGGCGGGGAGTGGCGCAGCGCCTGGCCCGCCGCCCGGGACGTCGTGGATGTGCCCGGCAACCACTTCACGATGATGGCCGAGCACGCCGGGACCACGGCACACGCGGTCCACCGGTGGATCGCGACGTTGTGGTGAAGCCCTGCCGCCCCCTCATATGCCCTCTGAAGAAGGAAGCGTGAATGACCACCGAACTCCTTGCCCGCGCGATCGGGGTCACCAGGCGCTACGGCGAGAACACGGCCGTGGACGGGGTGTCCCTGGACATCCCGGAAGGTCAGCTGCTCGGCCTGCTCGGGCCCAACGGGGCGGGCAAGAGCACCCTGCTCAACATGTTCGTCGGGCTGCGGAAGCCGAGTTCGGGCCGGATCGAGCTGTTCGGGCGTGACCCCCGGGACGTCATGGCCCGCAAGAGAATGGGCATGACACCGCAGGACACAGGGCTGCCCGAGACGCTGAAGGCCACCGAGACGATGGACTTCGTGGCCGCGCACTTCGACGCGCCCGCGGACAAGAACGCCCTGTTCGAACAGTTCGGGATCACCGAGTTCGCGCACCGTCAGATCGGCGCTCTGTCCGGTGGCCAGAAGCGCCGGCTGGCCATTGCCCTGGCCTTCGTCGGCAGGCCCGACCTGGTGTTCCTGGATGAGCCCACCACCGGGCTGGACGTGGAGGCCCGTCGCATGCTGTGGCAGGGCATCCGGATGTTCCACGAGAATGGCGGCACCGTCGTGCTCACCAGCCACTACCTGGATGAAGTGGAAGAGCTGGCCCAGCGCGTCGTGATCATCGACAAAGGCCGCTGTGTCGCCGACGACAGTGTCGAGGCGCTGCGCCGGGTCAGCGGGCTCCGCCGGGTCACCGTGCGCATGTCCGAGGTGCCTTCGCTGCCCGGCCTGGTGGGGGTCGAGCGTACCGGCGACCAGGTGCACCTGATCTCACAGGACTCCGACCAGCTGGTCAGGGATCTGGTGGCCTCAGGCGCGGTGTTCAGCGACCTCGAGGTGAGCTCCGGCTCTCTGGAAGACGCTTTCCTGGCCCTGCTGGGCCGGAAAGATCCCGCTCAACCCACCGCCCTGGGAGTGACGACGGCATGAGAACGACCACCGCCTATGTCAAGTTCGAGATCCTTGAGGCGATACGCATTCCGGCGCTCTTCATCGGTCTGCTGTTCATGCCCGTCGGTGGCATGCTCGTCTTCGTCATCCCGACGCTTGGGTCGGACCCGGCGACCGCGACCATGGGCACGGCTTCCATGTGCCTGTTCACCGTGCTGATCATCTGCTCAGCCCAGTACGGCATGGGCATCGCAGACTCGCGGACGAAGCCCTGGGGCGGCTATGTCCGGACCCTGCCGGGCGGCCCGCTGCCGAAGATGATCAGCATGGTGACCCTGAGCATGCTGATGACGCTGCTCGGCACTGTGCCGTTGGTCCTCCTCGCCGTGGTCGCCACCCGGGCCGAGGCCTCATTGCCGGAACTCCTGCTCGGAGTCGGTGCCCTGCTGCTCGCCGTGATCCCGTTCGCGCTCTTCATGCTGGCAGTCGGCTACTCGGTCACTCCCACCCTGGTTCCCATGCTCAGCGGCATTGCCCCGCTGCCCCTGGTCTTCCTCGGCGGGCTGCTCGCGGATCCCCGGGCCACGGACGGCTTCATCGGAACGATCGCTCCCTTCGTGCCGGTCCGCGGTTCGGCCGAGCTCGTGTGGGCCGCGGTGAGCGACTACTCGCCCCGCCCGGTGTCCCTGATCTCGCAGGCCGGGTGGATCGTCGTTCTCGGCCTGATCGCCTACCGTGCCTACCGTGCCGACGAGGGGCAGCGATTCCGCTGAACCGCCGGACCGCAACGCCCGCTGCCGCACCTTCCCGTCCCATTTTCCCCGCCGACACGAGTGGAGATTTCCGTTGTCCGAGGACACCGCCGAGCAGGCGGTCATCACCACCGGAACCATGTCCGCACGCCCGCTGAAGGTGGAGGGCGCGTTCGCGTTCACCCCACGGGTCTTTCCGGACGACCGGGGGGCGTTCCTGTCCCCCTATCAGGAGCCCGCGTTCACCGCAGCCGTGGGACACCCGCTGTTCCCGGTCGCGCAGACCAATCACAGCCACTCCCGACGCGATGTGGTGCGCGGCCTGCATTACACCGCCACCCCGCCGGGATCGGCGAAGTACGTGTACTGCGCGCGCGGCAAGGCGCTCGACATCATCGTCGACATCCGCGTCGGCTCGCCCACCTTCGGGGCGTGGGACGCCGTGGTGCTCGACCAGACCGACTTCCGTGCCGTGTACTTCCCCCTGGGGGCCGGCCACGCGTTCGTCGCTCTCGAGGACGACACAGTGATGTCCTACATGGTTTCGAGCAGCTACGTACCCGCGCACGAACTGGCCCTCTCGGTGCTCGACCCGGAACTCGGACTCCCGCTGCCCCCCGAGGACAGGATGCTTCTTTCCGACCGTGACCGGGTCGCACCCACCCTGGCCCAGGCGGCCGGGAGCGGCACGCTGCCCGACTACGAGCAGTGCCGTCGGCTCGGGAAGGAACTGCGGTCGTGACGGCCGGGTCACGGCCGCTGGTGGTGATACTCGGGGCGTCCGGGTTCATCGGCTCCGCCCTCACCCGCGCCCTCGCCCGCCGGCCGGTGCGGCTCCGGGTGGTGGCCCGGCGGAACACGCCCGTCCCCGCGGACGCGGTCGCCGGGATCGAGGTGCGCACCGCGGACCTGGCCTCCGCCGGGGCGGTGGCGGACGCCGTGGCGGGGGCCGATGCGGTCGCCCACCTGGTCGCCCACACGGACGCGGGGTGGCGGGTCACCGAGGGCGACACCGCAGCCGAACGCGTCAACGTCGGTCTGGTCCGTGACCTTGTCGAAGCCGTCCGGGAGGGGCGGTGCCGCCCGCGGCCCGCGGTGCTGTTCCCCAGCACCATCACCCACCCGAGCGGAGAGACCGGACCGGGCCAGGTGCAGAGCCCTTACGTTCGGCAGAAGCTCCGCGCCGAGGAGATGCTCACCGCGGCGACCTCCGAGGGGGTGCTGCGGGGTGTGCCGGTGTGCCTGCCCACGGTCTTCGGACACGGCCCCGGCACCACCGCACCCGACCGCGGCGTGGTGGCCACGATGACCCGCCGCGCTCTGGCGGGTGAGGGATTGACCATGTGGGGCGACGGCTCCGTGCGCCGCGACCTCCTGTACATCGACGATGTCGTCGACGCGTTGCTGGCGGCCCTCGACCATGCCGACACGATGGCCGGCCGTCACTGGAGCCTCGGCACCGGAGTCGGCGTCCCGCTCAGCACTCTCTTCGCCGACATCGCGGCCGCTGTCGCGGAGCACACCGGCCGCCCCGCGGTGCCGGTGGAATCGGTGGAACCACCGGCCTCGGCCGATCCCGCGGACAGCGAGGACGTGGTGGTCGACTCCTCGCCCTTCCGCGCGGCCACGGGATGGCAGCCCCGCGTGCCGTTGCGGGAGGCGCTGCGCCGGACCGTCACCTCGCTGGCCTCCGAGGCCCGGTAGGCCGCCTGCCGGGCCGCCCGGCACCGCGAGGCGCCGGGCGGCCCGCCGGGCACGGGACCGCCCCGGGACAGGAACAGGGGCGGTAGGGGTGTTCCGCACACGCGGCGGACCGGGCATTCTCGGCGTCATCACCGACAAGAACCGCCCCCCGGCGATTTCTGGTTCCGATGGTCCGCGTCTGGAGGGCGTTATGCGGGTTCTCTTTGTCTCCCATGCAGAGAAGACGCACTTTTTCCACATGGTCCCCATGGCCTGGTCGCTGCGCACGGCCGGGCACGAGGTGCGCGTCGCCACCCAGCCGGAGATGGCCCCTGCCGTGGTGGAAACGGGCCTGGTGGCGGTGCCCCTGGGGGCCGATCACCAGTGGAAGCAGGTGATGGAGAAGAAGAACGATGACACCTGGGCCGCGCGTGTCGTGAAGGCCGTCACCAGCTCCGCCGAACTCGGCCACGACGACCTGTTCCAGTTCTTCGACGAGACCACCCGCGACTACTTCCGCACCGTCAACAACGATGAGTTTCTCGACGGCCTCGTGGGCTACGCCCGGGAATGGCAGCCGGACCTGATCATCTGGGAGCAGTTCAGCTGGGCGGGGGCCGTGGCCGCGCGGGTCACCGGCGCCGCGCACGCCCGCATGCTGTGGGGCGCAGACGTCGTCACACGCTCCTGGAAGGACTTCCGCACCCAGCTCGGTGCGCGCCCTGCCGATCAGCGGACGGACCCGCTGCAGGACTGGCTCACCGGGGCGCTCGAGCGTCACGGGGCGACCTTCGATGAGACCGTCGTCACCGGGCAGTGGACGATCGACCCCAACCCGCCCTCCCACCGGATCGACAACGGACTCCCCGTCGTGGGTGTGCGTTACACGCCCTACAACGGGCCCGCGGAACTGCCGGAGTGGCTGGCCACCCCGCCGAGCAAACCCAGGGTCGCGCTGACCGCCGGCCTTTCCGTGCGCGGCTACTTCGGCTTCGACATGCTCAGCATCGGATCGCTCCACGCCTTCGCCGACCTGGACATCGAGCTGATCGCGACGCTGCTTCCGTCGCCGGGTGAGTCACCGGACAGCGCGCCCGCCAACGCCACCGTCGTTGACTTCGTGCCCATGCAGGGCCTGATGCCCACCTGTTCGGCCGTCATCCACATCGGAGGCGCGGGAGTGCAGTCCACCGCCGCCTACTACGGCGTCCCGCAGCTGATCCTCCCGGGGTTCTGGGACACGGTGGTCCGCGCCGACCTGGTCGTCGAGTCCGGTGCCGGCCTGGCGGTGCCGGGTCACGAGATCACCGCCGAGCGGGTGCGCGGCGACCTCGCGCGGCTGCTGGAGGAGCCCTCGTTCCGGGAAGGGGCCGCCGCGCTCCGTGAGGACGTGCTGTCCGCACCGTCGCCCAACGAGGTGGTCCCGGTACTCGAAGACCTGACCGCGGCACACCGCACCGGCGTCTGACCTGAAGGGAACGGGCCCGTGTACGGAGCTGAATTTGCCGAGATCTACGACCTGATTCACCGGGAGCGGGGCAAGGACTACCGCAGCGAGGCACAGTTCGTGGCCGGACTGGCCAGGGACCGGACCCCGGGAGCCACCTCACTCCTGGACATCGCCTGCGCCACCGGATCGCATCTGGCGGCCTTCGCCGACATGTTCCCGCGCGTCGCCGGTCTGGAGCTCTCCGAACCGATGGTGGCCGTCGCGCGGGGAAAGCTCGGCGAGGCGGTGCACCGAGGCGACATGCGCGACTTCGACCTCGGCACCCGTTTCGACGTGGTCACCTGCATGTTCGGCTCGATCGGGCACGCCATGACCGAGGAGGATCTGGTCGCCACGCTGTGCCGTTTCGAAGCGCATCTGGCCGACGGCGGAGTAGTCGTGGTCGACCCCTGGTGGTTCGACGACACCTTCACTCCCGGCCATGTCGCGGGCGATGTGTGCACAGCCGAAGGGCTCACCATGGCTCGCGTCTCGCACGCCTCACGAGAAGGCGACACCTCACGTATGGAGGTCCACTACACGGTGGCGGGCGCCAAGGAGGGCATCCGGCACTTCGTCGAGACCTACCGCGCGCGGCTCTACACCAGGGTGCAGTACGAGAAAGCCTTCACTGCCGCCGGGTTCGCCGTCGACTACCTGCCCGGAGTGCAGAACGGACGCGGCGTGTTCCTCGCCGTGCGCGCCTGAGCGGCACCGGGCTCCTTGACGAGGGCTGGACGGAGCGGACCTGCCAGGAACCGCCTGCGTGCACGGCACCGGCCCGCCCTGATGCTCCGGGGGTCTCGCGCGGGGCAGGTCTTCCAGGCACAGGGCAGACGTGACCGCGGAACGAAAGGCTGAGGGGGCGACAACGTGACCTGGACATCACCCGAGCAGAACCCCGACGCCGGCCCGGTCGGCGGGCCGGCAGCCCGCTTCGCAGCGTCGGCACTGGCGGGAGGCGGACGAACCGGCACCGCAGCGTTCCACGCGTGGCTGGCCGACTGCCGCGCCCGCTTCCGCACCCGCACGGAGCTCCGCCCGCTGGACCGGCTCGACCGCTGGACGGTGGATCCGGAGACCGGGGACATCACCCATGACAGTGGCCGGTTCTTCACGGTGCGGGGCCTCGACATCCAGGTGCCCGGCGCGGCAGTGGAACGGTGGAGCCAGCCGATCATCAGCCAGCCGGAGATCGGCATTCTCGGGATCCTCGTCAAGGAGTTCGACGGGGTGCTGCACTGCCTCCTGCAGGCCAAGGCGGAGCCGGGCAACATCAACGGTGTTCAGCTCTCACCGACGGTCCAGGCCACCCGCAGCAACTACACCGGCGTGCACCGGGGCAAAGCCGTCAGCTACCTGGAGTACTTCCGGAACAGCGCACGGCATCGGGTCCTCGCCGACGTGCGACAGTCCGAGCAGGGCGCCTGGTTCCACCGCAAACGGAACCGCAACATGGTCGTGGAAGTCACCGGCCCCGTCGACGTGCTCGACGGATTCTGCTGGCTGACCCTGGGCCAGCTGCACCAGCTGCTGCTCATCGACGATCTGGTGAACATGGACACCCGGACCGTGCTCTCCTGCCTCCCCGTCACCGGTCCGTGGGCAGCGGACTCCTATCCCCCGGACGGGGCCGCCGGCAGTGGTTTCCGGCACGCCCTGATCCGGTCGTTGGACACCGAAGCCCCCGCCGTCCATCCGACCGACGGGATACTGAGCTGGATCACCGGCGAGCGCACGCGCCAGGAGCTGCTGGTGCGGGAGATCCCCTTGCGGTCGGTGCGCAGCTGGCACCGGGTGGACGGCCGGATCTCCCACGAGGACGGATTGTTCTTCGACATCGTCGGTGTCGGCGTGGAAGCGGTGGGCCGGGAGGTCGGCCACTGGGATCAGCCGATGCTGGCCCCCCGGGGAACAGGGCTGGTGGCCCTGCTGGTACGGGAGATCGACGGCGTGCTCCACGCCCTGATGCACGCCAAGGTCGAGCCTGGTCATCTCGATGTGCTCGAGCTGGCCCCGACGGTGCAGTGCACCCCGCAGACCTACGACCACCTGCCTCGGCAGGCGAGGCCCCGCTTCCTCGACGAGGTGCTGGGCGCCGCCGCGCAGCACGTCCGCTTCACCGCCGTGCACTCCGAGGAAGGCGGGCGGTTTCTGCACGCCCGCACCCGCTACATGATTGTGGAGACCGGCAGTGAGGTGCCTCTGCAGCAGCCGCCGGAATTCCGCTGGCTGACGCTGCACCAGCTCGGAGCCCTGCTGCGGCACAGCTACTACCTGAACATGCAGGCACGCAGCATCGTCGCGTGCCTGCACAGCCTGGCGGGCGGACACCCGCCCGGGGGCGGCGTCCTCCCGCCCCTCGAATCGGACTGCCCGGAAGGATATGCGCCATGACCATTCGCGTATGGGACTACCTCGCGGAGTACGAGAACGAGCGGGAGGACATCCTCGACGCCGTCGACACGGTGTTCCGGTCGGGCCGGCTGGTGTTCGGCCCCTCAGTGAGCGGCTTCGAGGAGGAGTTCGCCGCCTATCACGGTGCCGCACACAGCGTGGGTGTCGACAACGGGACCAATGCGCTCGTCCTTGCACTCCGCGCGCTCGGCATCGGACCGGGCGACGAGGTGGTCACGGTCTCCAACACGGCGGCGCCAACGGTCGTGGCGATCGACCAGGTCGGTGCGAAGCCCGTCTTCGTCGACGTACGGGAGAGTGACTATCTGATGGACGTCACCCAGGTCGAGGGAGTCCTCACCGCCCGCACCCGTTGCCTGCTCCCTGTTCACCTCTACGGACAGTGCGTCGACATGCCTGCGCTGCAGGAACTGGCCGACCGCCATGACCTCGCCGTCCTCGAGGACTGCGCGCAGTCCCACGGCGCGCGGCAGCACGGCAGAATCGCCGGCACCACGGGCAGAGCCGCGGCGTTCTCCTTCTACCCGACGAAGGTCCTCGGGGCTTACGGCGACGCCGGAGCGGTGGTCACCAACGACGCCGAGGTCGACGCCGGACTGCGCCGCTTGCGCTACTACGGCATGGAAGAGCAGTACTACGTGGTGCAGACCCCGGGGCACAACGCACGGCTCGACGAGGTGCACGCCGAAATCCTGCGCCGCAAACTGCGGCGGCTCGACGGATACCTGGAGGCCCGCCGGCGCATCGCCGCCCGCTACGCCGAGGCACTGGCCGACACCGACCTGGTGCTTCCCCAGGTGACGCCCGGCAATGAGCACGTCTATTACCTCTACGTCGTGCGCCATCCGCGGCGCGACGCGATCCTGCACGCACTCGAGGCCCACGGGATCTCCCTCAACGTGAGCTACCGCTGGCCGGTGCACACCATGAGCGGCTTCGCGCCCCTCGGCTACGCCAAGGGGACACTGCCGGTCACCGAGGCCCTGGCGGACGAAATCTTCTCCCTCCCGATGTACTCCTCACTGACCCGGGAGCGGCAGGACAAGGTGATCGACGCGCTGCGCGAGGTGCTGCGCACCGTGTGACGGACAAGCAGGCGGCCGGGCAGTCAGCAGCCTTCCCGGCCGCCGTCCTCGGCAATGCGGGTAGGGGTTGACGGCGCCTCGGCACCGGCTGAGGATCAACACGGCTTCCCCGCGCAGCCGGGGGGCGGATCGCGCACCGAGGCGACCACGACGGATGGAATGGCATGAGCGTCCTCTACGACTTGAACGATCCCGCTCTGGCCGCTGACCGGTTCGGCTACTACCGGCGCCTCCGCGAGACGGATCCCGTTCACCGGACCCCCTTCGGCTACTGGGTTCTCACCCGTTACGACGACTTGGACACGCTGCTGCGCTCGCCGAACGCCTCCAGCGCCTTTCCGAAGGACCCGGGCTGGGCGATGAAGCGGGGCGGGCCGACGTGTCCGGTCATGAAGAGCGTCAGCAAATGGCTCCTGCTCCAGGACGGCCCCGACCACCGGCGGCTGCGCAAGCTCATCGCACGGGTCTTCACGCCGCGCAGCATCGACCGCCTGCGGCCGCGCATCGTCGGGATCGTCGACACGCTCATCGACGAAATGGGTGAGGGAGAGGTCGACCTGATCCGTGACCTGGCACTGCCGATGCCGATCACCGTCGTCGGTGAGCTCCTCGGGATACCCGCCGAGGACCGCGCGAAGTGCCGCGAGTGGACGGACAAGGTCGGCTACGTACTCGACCCCTTCGTGACCCCCAAACGCCGCATCGCCATGAACAAGGCGGAGTCCGAGTTCCGCGCGTACCTGCTCGGTCTGATGGCCACCCGGCGCGGCGCCGCTCCCGAACACGACCTGCTGTCTGTGCTCATGCAGGCCGAGGACGGCGAGCAGCTGACCGACGAAGAAATCGTGGCCAACATCCTGCTCATCTTCAACGCGGGCCACGAAACCACCGTCAACCTCATCGGCAACGGCATGCTGGCCCTGCTCCAGCAGCCGGACGCCCTCCGTGCTCTGCGCGCGGATCCCGGTCTGATGCCCACGGCGGTGGACGAGCTGTCCCGGTTCGACCCGCCCGTCACCCTGGCCACCCGCGTACTCAACGCGGACACTTCGATAGGCGGGACGGTGATCCCCGCAGGTGCGACCGTGATGGGGCTGATCGACGCCGCGGGACGTGACCCGGAGCGCTACCCCGACCCCGACCGGCTCGACCTGAGCCGGACCGAGCCGAAGACGCTGGCGTTCAGCGCGGGGCCGCACTTCTGTCTCGGCGCCGTGCTGGGCAAGCTGGAGGCGAGCACCGTGTTCTCCGCGCTGCTCTCGCGGTACCGGACGATCGAACTGCTTCGCGAAGACCTGGCCGTCAACCAGCACTTCAACCTGCACGGGCTGAACGAGCTCCCGCTGCGGCTCACCCGCTGAGCAATCGCCGCCCGTACCTCTCCCGCCAGTCGCCCCGTCCGCGCAGAGCCGCCGAGGAGCGTGACACCCGCAGAAGGTCCCCGTGGACCCATGCGTTCAGCGGGAACCGGCGCGCTAGGGGTGTTCCGCTGCCGGCCGGGCTGCGTACCGTCGAAACCTGCCGGGGCGGCCCTCACCCGGGCGCCCGGGACGCGGGCGTACCCGCGGCTGCGCCCCATTCTGCCCGCCCCGCCCGGCAACCGGTCCGACCGCAGGGGGAAGCGGGTCCGCCGGAGCGCAGCCCTTTCGGCGAGCAGTATGGTGCGGGCGGCTGCCCCGTCCGGCCGGGCAGCCTCGCGTCTGCTCCGGCCTGCGGGGAAGGGAGGCTTGGCCCCGGTCCCCTCCCGCCGCCTGCGCCTCCCTTCCCCGCCCGGACGCCCGGGGCGGGCTACCGTGCGGAGGCCCCGGCCGGCCGGTCCGCATCCGCACGGACCGCCACGTGTCCCTCGGCCACCGGTTCGGCGTGTGCCAGGAGCCGGTTCGGCAGGTCGGTGCGCCGCTTCACATCCAGCTTGCGGTAGACCCGTGTCAGATGCTGCTCCACTGTGCTCACCGTGATGAAGAGCTCGTTCGAGATCTGCCGGTTGGTGTGCCCCCGGGCGGCCAGTCCAGCCACCCGGCGCTCGGCTTCGCTCAGCACGCTGTCCTGATCCCGGGCCTCGTCGCCGACCGGTTCCGCCACCTCGCTGCCCGACCTCCACCGGTCCCGCTGGTGAGGCACTATCGGTCCCGTCCCCGAGTCCTGGGTCAGCTGGTTGGCGCGGCGGACGAACATCCGGGCCTGGGCCGAGTCCCCGGCCTGCTGCAGAGTCTGGCTGGTGTCCGTCAGGGCCTGGGCGAGCTCCTGCCGGTCGCCGCAGGACTGCAGCAGCGGGACTGCCGCGGCGAGCAGTTTGCGCCGGTGGTCCGGGGCGGCGGTGGAGGCGAGCAGCCGCAGTGCCCGTCCGCGGGTCCGGTCGTCGAGGCCGTGCGGCACGTGCAGCTGTTCCTGCAGCAACTGGGCGGCGTGTGTCCGGTTGCCGAGGCTGAGCTGCACCCGGGCCAGTTCGAGGCGCCACGGCACCAGGCCGGCGACATCGGTGCCCCAGGTGCGCAGCAGTTCGCCGCAGCGGTGCAGGTCGGAAGTGGCGGCCTGGGGCCGTCCCATGGCCAGGTGGTGCCTGCCCCGGGCGGCCAGGTAGTGCGCACCCGCCGGGGTACGGAACATGCCGGGCGGGACGGGCTGGGCGAGCCAGCGGTCGGCTTCGAAGAGCCTGCCCGCCTCGGTGGCACAGGTGATGAGTGTGCCCAGCGGACCGCCGACTGCGGCCCCCCACGCCGGTACCGGTAGATCCTGCAGTGCTGCCCGGGCATGGAGCTCCGCGCCGGGGAGGTCACCGAGGCGCAACGCCGCCTCCGCCCGGATCGCCCGGACGATGCCTCGCCAGGCGGCGGCATGCCGGGCTCCCGGCCGGTCGAGCAGGACCTCGCTCCAGGCCGCGGCCCGGTCGGAGCGGCCCGCACAGAGCAGTGCCAGCAGGGGGGCGGTCAGCAGCCCCAGCGCCCCGCCGCTGGTGTGGTGCCGCTGGAGGAGCTGCTCGGCAGCAGCCACGGTGTCGCTTCCGCCGGTCGGTATCAGCGCGTTGCCCAGCACCGACACGGCCTGGAGCGACGGGCTGACGGAGTGGGGAACAGCCGCCGCCCGACTCCAGGAGCTCGGGGTCTCCCGTACCAGGGGCAGGTGGTCCGGATGGGAGAGGGCGACCAGAAGCTGCATCACCTGGAGCCGGCCGGCGGAAGCGTGGTCGTCGGGGGAGAAACCGGTGACCACCTCGACGGCCTCCTCCGCCCTCCCCTGCCAGAGGAGGTACGGCACGGTGGACAAGGCTGTGGGGGAGCACCACCCGGTGGTCCGGGCCGCGTCCACCGACTCGTCGAGGTGACCGCCGATGGCCAGCGGATTGACCTGCCACCGGGCGTTGACCAGCATCGCGATGATCGAGGTCCGGTGTTCCCCGTCCGCCCCCGCCCGGGCGCCCAGACGAAGGTAGGCGGTGGCCAGGTCCGGGCGGCCGGCCTCCAGGGCCTGAGCGGCAGCGTCCTTGAGCACGGTCACCACCCAGGGCGCGCCGGTCCACGCGGAAGCGACCAGGTGCTCGGCGACCACGCCGGGCTCCGCACCGTGTTCGTGCAGTACCTCGGCGGCACGCTGGTGCAGCCTTCTTCGCTCCTCCGCCGGAATGTCGGAGAGGATCGAGTGCCCGATGCGTGGGTGACGCAACTGGTCGGCCTCAAGGATTCCCGCACTCCGCAGTACCCGGACGGCGGGCACGGTGGAGTCGGGCAGCACATCGAGGAGCTGGCCGAGCAGCTCCGCCGACGCCGAGCGGTTCAGCACCGCCATGGCCCGGGCCACGCGACGGACCCCCGGCTCGTGGCGGTACAGGCAGCCGAGGACGGCTTGGTCGAATACGTCGTCCACCCGCGGGCCGGTGGCGGCAGTGTGTTCCGTCCGGCGATTGGCGTGCTCGTCCACCAGAGCCCGGGTGAGCAGCGGGTTTCCCCCGGTCATGTGGAGAAGCCGACCGGCCTCTTCCCATACGTCCCCCGTCTCCGTCTCCTCGTCGAGCAGAAGGGCGATGGAGTCGACGGACAAGGGCGGCAGGGTGATGCGGGCGAAGTGCGGCTGACTGCGCAGCTCGGCGTGGAACAGCGGGTGGGCAGCCCGGGGCGTCGATGCCTCGGAGAGCAGCACCGTGACCCGGCTGTGCCGCACGCGTCGGATCACATAGAGCAGGCAGTGCAGCGAGGCCGCGTCCGCGTGATGCAGATCGTCCACGGCGAGGACCAGAGGCCGTTCATCCGCCAGGTTGAGCAGCGAGGTGAAGACGCCGCGCAACAGGGGCGTCCAGAGCGGTCCGTCGGTGGTTGCGACATCGACCGCAGCCTCGTCCCCCGTCCCTGCCACGGGCAGGGAGAGGGCGGCGTCGCGCGTGAGGCACTCGATCTGCGAGGCGTCCTCCCGGCTGAGCCGGGCCGTGTGCAGAAGCTGGCCCAGAACCCCGAAATGGAGTCCACGTTCCGCCCGGGAGGCGGCGGCGGTCAGCACCCGCCCTCCGGTGGTGACGGCCCATTCGCTGAACGTTTCGAGCAGCCGTGTCTTGCCGCTTCCCACGGCGCCGGAGATCAGCGCCACATGTCCGTTTCCCTGCTTCTCACAGGCAGCAAAGGCCCGCTGAAGTTGTGCAAGTTGTTCGTCTCGGTGCACCAGCACGACTGGCGTCAGCCTCCCCGCTTGCGGTGCCGGCCCAGTGCCGCTTCCTCAGGTACTGGTCGGCGCCATTCATCGAACTACCCCCGTCGCACGTGTTCGAACATGTGTCGAGTAGGGGTGGACTTGCCAAGCCACCCCTTCCGTGGCCTGTCCTGCACTCTGCACCGCAATGCCTGATCAGGTCAGGTGCTGGTCACGATCCTGCATGGAAACCAGCCATGCGACAACGGCCACAGTATGCATCTCCGTCACACAAGTGTGCGATGACCTGGGGGTGTTAGGGGTTTCGCGCGCTGCGATGAGGGGTTCGCCCCAGGGGGTGGGAGGGGGATCCCGTGAGCTGTTCTCCTCCACCGCGGCGACTGCCGCGTTTTCCCTGGCAGGCGGCCTGCGGGGTGGTTCCGGGGAGGCTGCGGACGATCCCGTTCGAGGCACCCGGGGACGCGTGCAGTCCGAGGGCTGAGGGGTTGAGCCGACCGTGGAACAGCGTCCCGGTATTGCAGGAAGTCCCCCTTCTTGTTTGCCGGCGCGCATGGCTGGGGTGAGGCTGCCCTGACTGCCGCAGTAGTGTGCCGGCACTCACCGGCGGACCGTCGTACCCGGCCGTCGACGTCCCTCCCGTCGAGCGGTCGCATCCGCAGCCAGGATCCCGTGCATCGTCACTCTCCGCGACGCCGGTCACCGTGCGGTTCTCGCGAACCTCGATTCCTCTGCGGACCGCGGTCGTCCAGAAGGATCTCGTCGAACATGCTCCGCTCGACCTGACAGGCGAACGATGCGGGCCCCGAACTCCCAGCGACTCCCGGACAGCGCCGGTGAGACGCGGTCAGCTCACCCGGCGCCGGATCCGCCAAAGGCCGAACGCGGTGAGGATCCCGCTGAGTGCCAGGTAGATCGACGTCTCCAGCCACTGAAAGGCCCAATAGCGGCTGGCGGGGTGATAACGGACGTCAACATGGAGGTCCAACTTGGCCAGGCATACCGCCGCGTCACCGAATGTGCCACTCGCGCCGGTCTCGGACGGAGTGTTGATGCAGTTGTTGGCCGCTCGCGCATTAGCGCGAGGCCGCTCACGAAGGGCCAGACCACGGTGCCGAACACGCCCGGAAGCGCCGCCCCTGGATGTCGCACAGTCGATCCCCAGGGCCTCAGAAGCACCTCAGCAACCGCATCATCAACGCCGCCACCGGCGAACTGGTCCTCGACCCCACCGTCACCCACCAGCGCACCGGCCGCCCACCATGGCCCACGCGCACGTGAAGAACGGCCGAACCTGCATTCCTGTAGGTTCGGCCGTCCTCGATGTCCTGCGACATCACACCGTCGGGACGACAGTGTGCGGTCTCAAGACATCGAGGACACCTGTCTCACGACATCCAGGACACGATGTCTCGGGTCATCCAGAACACCCCACAAGCTGCTGATGTTCGGGCATGTCGAAAGCCCGCCTGGTCATCACCGCAGTGACCGTCGAGCACCGCCCGCCCCAAAAACCGCACCCGGCATCGACCGCAGCACCGATACCCACGAACGCGTGCGCGCCGACCGCGTCTCCAAAGCCGGCTCCATCACCCTGCGCCACGGCGGAACCCTCTACCGCCTCGGCATCGGCCGAACCTACGCCGGAACCTACGTCCTGGCCCTCGTCCAAGACCGAGACATCCGCATCATCAACGCTGCCACCGGCGAGATCCTGCGCGAACTGACCCTCGACCCCAACGTCATCTACCAGCGCACCGGCCGCCCACCAGGACCCACCCGCACATGAAGAACGGCCGAACCTGCATTCCTGTAGGTTCGGCCGTCCTCGATGTCCTGCGACATCACACCGTCGGGGACGACAGGACTTGAACCTGCGACCCCTTGACCCCCAGTGGACGAACCACAAGGCAACGCATACCTACATCCCGAAAACGCAGGTCAGGGCCACCCTGTCCACCGCCCAGCACCTCCCTTCCCCTCCTGTGACACACCGTCCGTGAGAGGGCCGTGAGAGGTCGGTGTCATGCGGTGGCGCTGCGCGCCAGCGCACGGGCCTTGGCCGCCCACTCTCCCATCCTCGTGATAGCGGAGGTCAGCTGCTTCACCGCGGAGGAGATCTCCTTCGCCGGTTTGCGGAGGTGCCGGCTCACCCGGACCATGGCGCCAGCCGAGGCGCCGAAGGAGCTGATCTGCGCCAGACCGTCCTGCGCGGCCTCATCCAGAGATATGAGTTGCTCCAGGAACTCCTCCGCTCCCTCGCCGCGCTCGTCAGGCGGCGTCATCTCGATGAGCCCCAGCGCGGCCCGTACCCCGCTGTCCAGGGTCGTCATCCGCTCGGCGAACGCGGCGGCGACGGTGTTCAGTTCGCCCGTGGGTGCACTGATCGTCTCTGAGTACCGGGCGATGGCGGCTAGCCGTGCGCTCACGGGAGCGTGCGCCTGGGTCAGATCGACCATCTCGGTGCCGCACTGCTCGGTCAACACTCCGATCGTCTCGATCGTTTTCGTGATCGCCTCCATGTCGGCGGCCATCTCGTCTAGCCCGTCGTCGATCACGGCGAAGTCATCGAGCAGCCCCGGTGTGTCCTCATCCCCACCGTTCCCGTCGTCGCTGGTCCCCGAAGCGGAGGCCGGCCCGTCACCAAGCTGGAGTCCGCGCAGTACCCGTGCCGGTGTGAGAAGTTCAAAGCCGTCCCGAAGTCCGGCTTCCAGGGCGCTCTCGATCTCCCTACGCGCTCCAGCCAGATGGCTGCGCGTCCGCTGGTAGCGGACCGTCCTGATCGACGCGATATCGAAGGGCAGCTGCCCGGCCTCCCCGATATGGATCGTCGGCTTGCCGGTAATGTGCCGCAGCCCCAACTCGTACATCACATTGGGGTTGCCGCCACTGACGTCCGCGACGACCAGGTAGGACTCGACGACGTGCCGGCAGATCTGCTCGTTGATGTCACCGGCGTGCGCGATGCCGTCCGCTCGCACGGCACTGATGCCGTACTTCTCGCAGGCGGGGGCAATCACCTGCTCGAAGATGCCGAGGTGGTGCTCGTACGCCTCGCGCTCGGGACTGCCGTGCGCGGCGTGTGGGTCCCCGATGGGGCCGATAACGAAGCAACTCCGGGGCTGGCCGGACTCCTGTCGGAGCGACTGTGACATGATCATGCGAGAACCTCCGATGCGTGAGCGTGGATGTCGTCGGGTTGGACTGCGGGCGCGGCATCGTCCGCCAGGGGGACGGCGTACACCGGCCGCTCCTCGATGCCGAGGGCGCGTAACAGGTAGGCGGTCGGGATGCGGTAACGTCCGCCGACCCGCAGCACAGGACATGGGAAGGCGCCGAGGCGGATCAGCTTGTACGCCGTCGCGGGGCAGATACCGAAGGCGCGGGCGGCTGTACGCAGGTCGACGCTCAGGGGTAGGTCGAGAGCCTCCGCGAAGCCGAGCGGCAGGCTGGACTGCCCGCTCATCGCCGGGCTCCCGCGGGGCGCAGGACCAGCGTGCCGATGAGATCGGCGTCCTCGTGGCGGCGGGCCCGGAACACCAGGTCGGGCAGGTGGCTACCGGTCCGCGGGCTGCGTTGCCGGGGGCGCAGCTCAGCGAATCGGAGCGTGGCGTACAGGCCTTCGCGACGGGGCGGGGGCGTGATGTGCACTTCCCATCCCTCGGACGGACGGAGCCGTTCCTCCGGTGGGACGATGGCGTTGCGGGTCTCGGCGAAGGCATCGATGTCGACCATGGGGATCTCCCTCGTGACGCGCTTCGCGTAAGCCCACATCGCGTTCACCGCCTCCTTGATCAGGCGGCCGCCCGTGTCGGGGCCAGCTGGGTCCGCCGTGTCGAGGGCGGCGAGCACGGCCAGGACGGCCTCCGCCTCCAGGTCTGCCCGGCCGAGCCACCGCCAGCGATGCAGGATCCGGTGGAGATTCCGGTACAGCCCGGGCAGGGCCAGCCATACGACGAACAGCCGTCCGGTGCCGTCGCCGTCCCGCGGCTCCCGCCGGGCATCGGTGACGGCCTGTTGCCAGACCGCCGCGCCCAGCGCCGCGTCCCGCCGCGAACCGTAGAGCGCCCTCCGGCTCTCCTCCGGGGAGAGCAGGACCGCGCGGGAGTCGACGTGCACTGTGAGAGACGCCCACTTACCACCGGGCAGTTCGGGAACGCCCCGGTTGATCAGGGCGAAGACGCCTCCAGATCCGGTCAATGTCATGTCTTCTCCTTCCCGGCCTCGTCGGGCCGGAGGTACGCCAGGGCGGCGGCGGCCCGGCCGCAGACGCGTGCGAGCTCGGTCAGGGCCGATCGCACAGCCGCGTGCCACGCCATACGAGCCGAATGCGACGTCGTGTTCCGGCGCCGGGACCGTGCGGCGGACGAGGCGGGCGGGTGGAAGTGAATGTCGCCGTACACGGCGTGGCCGACGTTCACCCCGTAGTCCGCCCACTGACTGTCGCCCACCTCCCGCCAGAGCGGGGCCTTGTAGGGGGCCGTCACCGGCCGGGCCCGGAGCTGGCCGACGAAGGGGGCACGGGCAGGCCGACAACACCGATAGTGAGGCCGCCGACGACGTCCCGGCCGACGGCGGCGCCCTGGTGGACATGCTGGGACAGGGGCGTCCGGTCCCGGGCGCCGGCGTCCGGCAAGGGCTCCGGCGCCTCCGCCACGGCCGACCGGACGTCGTCGGGCGCGTGGCCCGGTACGCGGATCCAGCCGTACCCGCCGAACTCCTTCACCCGTACATGGACCCGCGCGTACTGGGCGGGGTCGAGGTCTGGCCACCCGGCCCGCACGACGTCCTGGTACAGCCGGTCCGACACGATCACGGCGAGATCCGCCGCGCTGAGAGTAGCGAGTACGGCTCTAAGCTGGGGCGCGTTGACGTAGCGTGCCACGGCGACCGGCGCCGGGCCGGCGTGGCCGAGGGCGGCGTCCACAACCATGCCGGTGTCCACTGCCATCCGCAGCCTGACCCGCTGGGCGGCCGGGCGGGCGTTACGGTCCTCGAGACGGACCGCGAGATGATGGACGAGGGGACCCAGCACGGCGTCCTCCGGTGTGGCCTCGGGGAGAACGGCGAACTCCAGGTCGCCCTGGGGCTGACGTATCCACGCCGACCGGTCCAGTCCGGCCAGCGCCGCCGCCTCGTCCAGCATCCATACCAGCTCGGACTGGACGGCCGACTGCGTCCGAGTGTCGAGACGGCTGTACTGCTCCACGTCCACGGCCAGGCACAGCCGGCGGTGCGGCATGCAGGCCGAAGACCGGAGAGGAGGGATCTCTTTCATGACAACTCGCCACCTTCCAAGAGGGGTTGGGTGCGGTGCACGCCAACTGTGGGTGGAAGGGGCGGGAGCGGCCAAGAAAGCCGCATTAGTGCGGCTTTCTTGGCGTGGACCCGGGCCGTGCCCTAAGGAGGGCTGTCTCGTGCAGTCCGTCCAGGTCCCGCACATAGGTCCGCCGGTTGTCGGTGGTGATGATTCTCTTCTGTCTCAGCCGCGTAAGTGCTTTCTGCACGCTGCGTGTTCCGGCACCGGTGAGGGCAGCGAACTCGGCCTGCGACAGGGCCACGTCGATACGCAGCGAGTTCCGTTCGCGCTGCCCGTACGTGGCGGCCAGCTCGAGGAGTACGCGTGCCAGCCGGACCGGGACCGGGTATCCGCCGAACTCAAGCCGCAGGCGGTCGGATCGGCGCAGCCGACCACAGACCATCCGCATGAGCGACAGCGATATCTCGGGGTGGGCGAGGAGGAATGCCTCCAGCTCATACCTCGGGATGACAGTGGCGGCCACTTCACCGCAGGCGGTGACCGTGGCGGATCGCGGCCCCACGCCCATCGCAGCCACCTCGCCCACGATGTCCCCGGCGATCCTGATGTCCATAAGGGGCTCCCGGCCCCGGTCCAGCCGTGCGGTCACCTTCACCAGTCCCTCGTGCAGGACCACCAGCTCCTGTGCGTGGTCGCCCTCGTGGATGAGCACGTCCCCCGCTGCGTAGCAACGTCGAGTGCCGAGCCGGGCGAAGGCGGCGCTTGCTTCGGGCGGCAACGTGTCGAGGAAGGCCACGCGACCGTAGGAGTTCGAGCCGTGCATCATCAGCACAGCACAGCACTCGGTCTCCTCGGCGGCGAGCGCTTCCGTTCGGTCCGCCGGTGCGCAGGACGCACGCAGGGGCGCGCGAGGGCGCACGGTCGGCGATCCGTCGTAGCTCCTGCGGGCCGGAAGCAGGCGGAGCCGGACCGTTCAGTTCCGGTCGGACTCGTTGATCGCCTCGGCCACGCCGTAGGACCCGAGGAGCAGCAGCTGGTCCAGCAGATCTAGGATCTCGGACCGGCTAGCGGCAAGGCCGTGAAGTTTGCGGCTGGGCTGTGTTGTCAAGGGCCCGCGGTTGCGAGGATTTCGATGCCGGTGGTGGCTTTGTAGCTGGTGCGGCCGATGTGGGGGCCTCGTGCCTGGTACTTGGACATGGCGCGTTTGACGATGCGAGGGCGGACGCGTAGCCGTAGTGGGGGCAGCAGGTTGGTGAGGTGACCCCCGTAGTCTGGACACAGGGGTTCATGCTGCGAGTGAGAGCGGATGCCGTACTTGTCGCTGACCTGCGCGAACGCGGCCGATGTGTATTGCGATCCGCGATCCGCGATCCGCGGTCCGCGTGGGGATCACTCCGGTCACGTCCCCGCCCCGGGTGGCGACCGCGGCCCGCAGGGCGTCGGTGACCAGCTCGGCGCGCATGTGGCTGGCCATGGACCAGCCGAGTACCCGCCGTGAGTGCATGTCCACGACGCAGGCGAGGTAGAGCCATGAGGTCCCGACCTGCACGTATGTGATGTCGCCGCACCACTTCTCGTCCAGGCCGCCGGCGGTGAAGTCCCGCTGGACCAGATCCGGTGCCGGCGGCGCGAGACGGTCCGGGATCGTGGTGCGCTTCTCTTGCGGCGCAGGGGGCGGCCGACGATGTCGTGTTTGCGCATCAGCCGGGCGACCGGCTTGCGGTTGACCGTGTGGCCGAAGCCCCGCAGTTCGGCGTCCGCAAGCCGGGCGTTCTCCGCCCGCAGCCGGGCCAACTCGCCCTCCGGGCCCTCGAAGCATCGTCGCCAGCCGGACGGCCGTCCGCGTCGCGCACCCACGTGCGCAGCGTATCGGGATTGGCGTTCAGATCGGCCGCGACGTCCCGATACGTCCGCCTGCCTGAGAAGCCCGCCACAACGCGATCGCGTCGGACCGGAACTCCGCACTGTACTTCGAGGGCTGTGCCACAGAGATCTACACCTTCCAGGACCAAGAAGATCCATTGTCAGGTGTGTCCACGCCCCGGGGATCCAGGGTCTCTTGCATGATCGAGGTCTGTCCACGTTCATCCGGTGATGCCGAGGGCGGCCAGGGGCGTTCGCCAGTCGCGAGCGGTGTGGCGTAGGGCGGCGGCGATGTTGGTGTGGCCGTCCTGGCGGTGGACGCCGATGGCGAGGTTAGGCAGGCCGGCCATGATGCGCGGGAGATGGTCGGTATAGATCTTGGAGTCGTCCCGTCGGCAGAGGAGAGCCACCAGCCCGCGCCGGTGCGTATCAGCGGGGTGCCGCGGAACGGGGAAGCGGTCGGCGTGCGGTCGGCGCTCATGCGGTGGCCCCGAAGCCGCCGCGGCCCAGTGTCTTGCGCACGGCCCGCTCGGTGATGTCGGCGGTCGCCTTAGCGGATGCCGCGCCGTGCACGGCGGCGTCCGGCATCCGGTACCAGGGCTTCAGCTCCAGGAGCGCCGGGCGTACCCCGGTGGCCAGCAGCAGCGCTGAGCCCTTCGGCAAGGCCTGGATGGCGTCGGCCGGGAGTACCCGCTGCTGCCGCATGGAGATCGAGCTGGACTTGCCGGCGCTGCTGTTGGAGACCGAGACGGTCCGGACATCGTGGTCGCCGACGAGACGGGAGAGCTTGTCCGCGAAGTCGGCGTCATCGATGCCGGAACCGATGAGCTTGATCGTCGCCGCGCTCCACAGGGCGTCCATCCCGGCCTCGCCCCGCACCCGTACGCCCTGCCGGTAGGACTGGAGGACGGTCAGCGGAATGACGCCGCGGGAGCCGAGATGGGAGTAGAGGTCGGGCAGGTCCTGGATGCGGCAGACGTTTTCATCCAGGATCGCCAGCAGTGGCGGGTCCAGCCGGCCGCCGGCGCGTTCGGCCTGGATGACGGCGGCGCGCATCACCGCGTCCGCCGCGGCGGCGATGATCGCCGACGCGGAGCCGCCACCGTCCTTGGATAGCAGGAACAGGGTGTCCCGGCTGGTGGCGAACGTCAACGGGCAGAACTCCCGTACCTTCCGCACTCCCCGGGGCGGGGTGACCCAGGAGGCGATCGCCGGGTCCAGCAGGCAGGAGGCGTACTGCCGAGCCGTCTCGAAGATGCCGTCTCGGGTTTCCACCGCTCCGGCAACGGTGCCGTGGAGCTGGGCGGCAACCGCCTCCAGCCCCGCATCGTGCAGCAGATCGACCGGGGTACGGTCCGCCGGTGAGGCCAGCCAAGCCAGAACGTCGGTGATCGGCCGACCGCTGGTGGACGCGGCCAGGAACAGGGCAGTGAGAGTATTGGCGGCAGCCGTCGACCAGAAATCGTTCGCACTCAACTCGTTCACCGAAGCAGTGACAAAGTGCCCGGCCAGCCGACGCGCACCGGCCAGATCAAGGGCATCGGCGAGGATGTCCCACCGCATCGTCTGCTCGGCGTGGGCGATCTGCTGCGGATCGAGCGTCCACACCTCCCCCACCGCCGCGCGGGCGGCCAGCGTGGTGGTGTAGGCGTCGTGGGCGGCTTTGTTGGAGGTCAGCAACACCGGGCCCGGCGCATGCAGGATCGCGGGGCTCGCCAGGCCGGAGGTCTTCCCGGCGGGGGGCCTCTATGTCCTTTGTCAAGGCATCTCTGTCGGGTTCGGGGTGATTCGGTCTTGCTGGGGTCATGCGGCGAGGTCGACGTCTGAGGGTGTGCGGGGTTCGTAGAAGGTGCCGTCGCGGAGCATGGCGAACAGGACGCTGATGCGCTGGCGGGCGAGGCGGAGGAGGGCTTGGGTGTGGGTCTTGCCGCGGGCGCGTTACTCCTGCTGGCGCAGGGTCTGGACGCACGGACCATCATGGAAACCCTCGGTCACAGCACCATCACGATGACGCTCAGACACCTACGCGCACGTGATAAACGACCCTGAAAGCGGCGGCCGACCGGATGAGTGAAGCGCTGGGGCCCGAGGAGGACGAGGACGCGGACCCGGGCACCAAGGAGGGGTACGACGGCCCGCCCGGAGCGGGGTTGATGTCACCCGCTGATGTCAGAGGGCCCTTGCGGATTCCGCAAGGGCCCTCTGACCACCGTCGGGACGACAGGATTTGAACCTGCGACCCCTTGACCCCCAGTCAAGTGCGCTACCAAGCTGCGCCACGTCCCGGTGCTGCTGTGACCTGGGGCTTTGCCCCTGGCCGCTGTGCATGAGAACCATACCGCATCCGGCCCGGTGGTTTCGAATGCGGAGGGTGCGGTCCGGGGCCCGGGCTCAGGAAGCGGGCGGGGCGGGGTCCGCTCGCGAGACCGGCGGGAGGATGTCGCGGAGCGGGGTGCGGTGCCACCACGCGCCGGTGGTGCGGAGCTCACGCCAGGTGGTGAAGCGGTAACGGTGGAGCGTTGCGCGGACGTGGGCGGGAGGCTCGTCGGGGAAGGGGTTGGCGCGCAGCAGGCGGAGGGTCGCCCGGTCACCTTCCAGAAGGCGCTGGACCAGCGTGTCCAGCCAGGGGCGGGCGTAGGCCGGGGAGAGGGCGGCGAACCACATCAGCCAGTCCAGGCGCAGGTGGTAGGGGGCGAACTGGCGGGGGAGGCGGCGCACGGTGCCGGGCTTGCCGCGGAACTCGTACGGCTGCCACCGGGTCGCTTCGGTGATTTCGCGGTCGGCGGTGCCTTCCAGAATGATCTCGTGCCGCACCCGCGTGACGCTCCCGAAGGCACCGTAGGTGTTGACCAGGTGCAGGCTGTCGTAGGAGCGGTTCATTCGCTGCTCGCGGGAGAGCAGGTTGCGCACCGGCCGGTAGCTGAGGGCAGCGATCAGGGCAGCCAGTGCGAGGACGGCCGCAACGAACCAGAGGGGGGCTTCCGGCTGGTCGGCGGGTGGAGCGGGCAGCGGGAGGTGGCGGGCGAGCAGGGCGCCGTCGACGGCCGCGAGCGCGAGGATCAGGGTCAGCCAGTTGAGCCAGGCGAAGTTGCCCGACGCGATGAGCCACAGCTGGGTGACGATGATCGCACCGGCGGCCCAGGTGGCGACCGGCTGGGGGAGGAACAGCGCGAAGGGGACGATCAGCTGGGTGACGTGGTTGGCGGCCACCTCCACGCGGTGCAGCGGGCGGGGAAGGTGGTGGAAGAACCAGCTCAGTGGCCCGGGCATCGGCTGGGTCTCGTGGTGGTGGTCCAGGCAGGTCAGCTTCCGCCAGCAGGTGTCACCGCGCCACTTGATGAGGCCGGCGCCGAGCTCCACGCGGAAAACCAGCCAGACCATGAGCAGCAGCGTGACCTGCGGCGGCGCGATCTCGGCGTTGCCGAGGAATACCGCCAGGAACCCGGCCTCGAGAAGAAGCGACTCCCAGCCGAAGGCGTACCAGATCTGGCCGATCACCACGATCGACAGATACAGGTACCAGAGCACGGCCCAGATCAGCATGGACGCCCAGAGCGGGACACCGTCCGCCGCGCCGAGCACGACGGCGGCGGACAGCGCCACTCCCAGCCAGGCGATCGCCCCGAAGAAGCGGTCCGAGTAGTGGGCATGGAACAGGCTCGGGGCCCGCCGGAACGGCACCCGGCGCAGCAGCCCTGGGGCCGGTGTCAGTCCGCGCTCGCCCGCCAGCGGCCGGAACTGCAGAGCCGCGGAGAGAAAGGCGAGCAGGTAGACGCCGGCCAGGGCACGCTGCAGGACCAGCCGGGTCAGCCAGGCGTCCGGGGCCGCGAACCACTCCATGCGTCCATGGGTATCACCGGCCCGGGCTCAGCGCTCGAGCACCAGGGCCTGCCCTTGACCGACGCCGATGCACAGGGCGGCCATGCCGACGCCGGAACCGGCGGCCGCGAGCTGGTGCGCGACGGAGCCGGCGAGCCGGGCCCCGGACGCGCCCAGGGGGTGGCCCATGGCGACGGCGCCCCCCCGGGGGTTGACGACGGCCGGGTCGAGCTCGGGGGACTCGGCCAGGCAGCCCAGTGCCTGGGCGGCGAATGCCTCATTGAGCTCGACGGTGTGCAGGTCGCCGAAGTCACGTCCCGCCTTGGCCAGGGCCCGGCGCATCGCTTCCACGGGGCCGAGGCCGAACAGCTGGGGCTCGATACCGGTGACGGCCGACGCCCGGACCCGGGCCAGCGGCTCGCGGCCGGTCGCAGCCAGGCCCTCTTCGTCGGTCAGCAGCAGGGCGGCGGCGCCGTCGTTGAGCGGGGAGGAGTTCGCGGCGGTCACGGTGCCGCCCTCGGGGCGGAAGGATGGCCGCAGCTTGGCGAGTGCCTCGGGTGTGCCGCCGTCGCGGATGGCCTCGTCCCGTGCCAGGTCGACACCCTCGTAGTGTTCGACCTCGGCGTCGTAGAGCCCGGCCCGCCAGGCTTCGGCGGCCTTGCGGTGGCTGTCCAGGGCGAAGAGGTCCTGCTGCTCGCGGGTCAGGCCGTGCTTGTCGGCTATGAGCTCTGCGCCCTCCCCGAGCGACACGGTCCACTCCGGCCGCATCCGGGGGTTGACCATGCGCCAGCCGAGGGTGGTGGAGTGCATCTGCGGAGCGGCTGCCGGGAAGGCCCGCTCCGGCTTGGGCGTCACCCAGGGGGCGCGGCTCATCGACTCGACGCCGCCGGCGATCACGGCGCCGGCGTCCCCTACGGCGATCGCGCGGGCGGCCTGCACGACGGCCTCCAGCCCGGAGGCGCACAGCCGGTTGACGGTGGTGCCGGGTACGGTGACCGGCAGCCCGGACAGCAGCACGGCCATCCGGGCGACGTTGCGGTTCTCCTCGCCGGCGCCGTTGGCGTTGCCGAACACCACGTCCTCGATGCGTGAGGGGTCCAGATCGGGCGTGCGCCGGATGAGTGCCCGCACGACGTGGGCGGCCAGGTCATCGGGGCGGACGGGGGCGAGGGCACCGCCGTACTTCCCGATCGGGGTGCGGACAGCGTCGACGATATAGACATCGCGCAGGGTGGTGGCAGGCATTTTGAGGGTGGCCCTTCACTCGTCGGCGGGGGAGGTCAGGGCTGATGATGGCAGCGGAGAACGGCGTTGACCAGGGCAGTCCGGCGCCGTAGCTTCTCCGCAGCAACCGCTTTCGCACCTCCTGGAGACGTAATGGCACTGACCGATCTGCCGCTGGAGGAACTGTGGGCATATCGTCCGGAGGTTGCCGAGCCTGAGGGATTCGGCGACTTCTGGGCCAAGACCCTGGCCGAAGCACGTGCCTCGGCGGCCGGGCCCGCGGAGTACCGGCGGCTGACGAACTCGCCACTGCGCACGGTCGATGCCTATGACGTGCGGTTTTCCGGCTGGGGCGGTCAACCGGTCGCCGCTTGGCTGCTGCTGCCGCGCGCGGTGAGCGGGCCGTTGCCCGCTGTGGTGTCGTACATCGGGTACTCCGGTGGCCGCGGGCTGCACACCGAGCAGCTGCTGTGGAGCGCCGCGGGATATGCGCATCTGGTGGTCGACAGCCGTGGCCAAGGTCACGCGACCCCGGACCCTGATCCGGTGCCCGAACCCCAGTACTACCGCGGTCTCATGACTCGGGGCATCGACAGTCCGGAGCATTACTACTACCGGCGGTTGATGACGGACTGTGTGCGGGCGGTGGACGCGTTGCGCGAGCACCCGGCTGTGGACCCTGACCGGGTGATCGTCTCGGGTGCCAGTCAGGGTGGCGGTCTGGCCCTGGCAACGGCGGGCCTGGCGGGGGACGCGGTGGCGGCGGCGCTGATCGACGTGCCGTTTCTGTGCCACTTCCGGCGGGGCGCCGAGTGCGCGACGCTGGGGCCGTATCCGGAGATCGTGGCGTATCTGAGTGAGCACACCCGGACTGACCCGGCGCCGGTGTTCCGCACCCTGGCGCACTTCGACGGCCTGCACTTCGCTCCGCGCGCGACGGCTCCGGCACTGTTCAGCGTCGGTCTGATGGATCCGGTGTGTCCGCCGTCGACGGTTTTCGCCGCTTACCACCGCTACGCGGGGCAGAAGGATCTCACGGTCTGGGAGTTCGGCGACCACGGCGGCGGCCGGGGTTCGCAGCCCGAGGAGCAGCTGCGCTGGCTTGCCGGCCGGGGGCTGGAGGGCGGCGGCAGCTGAGCTGCCGCCGCTGTGAACCGTCCCGGGGAGGGCATGTCCGGTCGCCGCCGGCTCCCGGCTAACGGTTGCGAGGGAGCCCGTTGAGAAGGGCGGTGAGTTCCTCGGATGCGTCCTTGCCGGCCTGCTGGGGATCGGCGCCGTTGAGCACGGCCGACTGGTACTCCTTGATCGGGTTGTCGACCTCGACATCGCCCCAACGGGGGGAGTGCGGGGCGGAGCGGCCGTTCCGGGTGGCTCCCTCGACCATCGCGGCGGCGCCCGGGTCGTCCTTCACCACTTCGGCGAGCGTGGTGCGGTTGGGCACCAGGCTGAGGCTCTGTGCGAGTTCCGTCTGCCACTCCTCGCTGGTGAGCGTCTTCACGAACTCGTAGGCCAGGACCGGGCTGTCGGACTCCTGCGGAATGATCAGGTTGGAACCGCCGGTGAACACCGCCCCGGGAGTGTCGGCGTCCTTGCCGGGCACGGGGAAGAATCCCAGCTTGCCTGCCAGGGAGGGGTTCAGCTCCACGATGGTCTGCGCGGTGTTCGGGGTGGAGATCAGCTGGGCGACATCGCCACGGGCGAACACCTCGGCGTGGTCGGGGTTGGCTTCGTCGGTGTCCGACGGGCCGTTGCCCAGCGAGTGCAGCCGCTCGTAGAAGGCCATGCCGGCCTCGGCTTCCGCGGTGTCCAGGGTGCCGCGCCACTGCCCGCCGCTCTCGACGGCCAGTTCGCCGCCCTCGTCCCAGATGAATCCCGCCAGCACGTACCAGTTCTGGCCGGGGAGGTAGATGCCCTGCTGCGCGCCCTGGTTGAGCTTCTCGGTGACGTCCAGCCACTCCGCGCGGTCCCGGGGGAGCTCGTCGATGCCCGCTTCCTCGAAGAGGTCGGTGCGGTGGATGACCACGCGGTTGGCGGCGTAGAAGGGGATGCCGTACTGGTGTCCGTAGACCTGGCCCGGCTGGGCGAGGCCGGCTATCCAGTCGTCGCCCTTGAGATCGATGACCTGGTTGGTGAGGTCCTTGACGCCGCCGATGTCGACGTACTGGGCGACCTGGGTGTTGCCGACCTCGATCACGTCGGGGCCCTCTCCGCTGTCGAGGGCCTCAGTGATCTTCTCCCCGATACCGCCCCACTCCTGGATGGTCACCCTCACCTCGACGCCCTCGTTCTCGCGTTCGAAGCCGGTCACGACCTTGTCGAGAAACTCCTCACCCGCGCTGTGATTCATCATCCAGACGTCGAGTACTTCTCCGTCGCCGGCGGAGGTGGCCAGCGAGCAGCCGCTGAGCAGGCCGGCTCCGGTGAGCAGGGCGGTGGCTGCGGCGAGAAACGGGCGGTTCAAGGTGTCTCCCTGGAACGGAGTGCGGCCGCTCGGTGGTGAGCAGGTGCACATCGTTGGCCTAGACCAGGCAGTGAGTCAAGGGATCGTTGCAGTGGCGGAGCCCGGAAGCTCCCTGGGGGTGCGGCTCCGGGCCGAGAGGCCCTGTCCCGGGGGGTGCCTGGCAGGCATCGCCGCACGTGGGGTTTAATTGCGAATCGTTCGCAACAACTTTGAATGACAAACAAGGTGGGGAAGCATGCAGGCCCGGAAGGTACGTACCATGGCCGCCGCCATGATGGCCGGAGCACTGGCAGCGGCGACCGCCGCCTGCTCGGCGCCCGCCGGCGGCAGCGGGGACGGCAGCGGAGGCAGCGGATCCGGCAGTTCCTTCATCGTGGGCATAGCCAACGAACCGGACACCCTCAGCCCGCTCCTCGGCTACGGCAAGGACGGCAACGCGAAGATCTTCGACGGGCTCCTCACCCGCGACACCGACCTGCGGCTGCGTCCCGCCCTCGCGGACGCACTGCCGGACGTGAGCGACGACGGCCTGACGTACACCTACACCCTGCGTGAGGGCGTGCGGTTCAGCGACGGCGTACCGTTCACCGCCGACGACGTGGTCTTCACCTACGAGACCATCCTCGACGCAGGCACCAACAACCCCGCGAAGGATGACCTCGACGCACTCGACAGCGTCCGGGCGGAAGGCGACGACACGGTCGTCTTCACCCTCAAGTACCCCTACGCCCCGTTCGCCGAGCGCACCGTGCTGCCCATCGCCTCGGCCACCGCCGCGGACGGCCAGGACGTCAACACCGGCGCCTACAACACCGCTCCGGTCGGCACCGGCCCCTACGTGCTCACCGGCTGGAGCCAGGGCGAGAAGCTGACCTTCGAAGCCAACCCCGACTACTGGGGCGGCGAACCGGAGGTGCAGCGGCTGACCATGGCCGTCATCCCCGACGACGACGTCCGCGCCACCCGGCTGCGCTCCGGCGACCTGGACGGTGCCGTGCTGCCGCCCAACCTGGCCGGGACCTTCGCCGATGACGAGAACAAGGTCACCCTCCACGCGGCCAGCGCCGACTTCCGTGCCGTCACCCTCCCCACCGGGCACCCGGTCACCGGCGACACCGACATCCGGCGGGCCCTCGACACCGCGGTGGACCGTGACACCCTTGTCGAGACCGTCCTCAACGGGGCGGGCTCCGCCGCCCACGGACCGGTTCCCGCCGCCAGCCCGTGGTTCGCCGAGGGCACCGAGCGTGACCACGACCCGGGCGGCGCCCGCGACCTGCTCGACAAGGCCGGCTGGAAGCCCGGCGGCGACGGCATCCGGGCAAAGGACGGGACGCGGGCCGCCTTCACGCTCTACTACCCCTCCGGCGACAAGCTCCGTCAGGAACACGCCCTCGCCTTCGCCTCCGACGCCAAGGAGATCGGCGTCGAGGTCACCGTGGAATCCGGCAGCTGGGAAGTCATCGAACCGCGGATGGACGACCACGCGGTCCTGTCCGGCGGCGGCAACCCCACCGACCCCGACTTCGACCTCTACCAGCTGCTGCACTCCGCACTCGCCGGTGACGGCTGGAACAACATGGCCCGCTACGCCAACCCCGCCGTGGACGAACTGCTGGAAGAGGGCCGGCGGACCGACGACGAAGACGTCCGCAAGGCCGCCTACGACGCGGTTCAGCAGGAATTCGCCGACAACCCCGGCTACATCTTCCTCAGCCACATCGACCACGTCTATGTCATGAACGACGACTGGGACGGCGTCACCACCCAGCTCGAACCCCATGAGCACGGCCTGGGCACCGGTCCCTGGTGGAACATCGAGGACTGGCAGCGCCGGCCATGACCCGGCGACTCGCCGGGCTGCCCTGGGCCCCGATGGGCCGCCTCACGGGACGGCGGCTGCTGGCCGCCGTCCCGGTGCTGGCGGCCGTGACCCTGGGGCTGTTCGCGATCGCTGCCGCCTCCCCCTTCGACCCCGTACGCCAGTACGCCGGAGCCGACGCCGTCGGGGCCTCCCAGGAAACCCTGGACCAGCTGCGGCAGAACCTCGCGGGCACCGGCTCCTTCGTCGAGCAGTGGTGGCAGTGGCTCGGCTCGGCCCTGACCGGCGAGCTCGGGCACTCCCAGTCGCTGCGCCAGCCCGTCACCCAGGTCATCACCGAGCGGCTCGGCTGGTCCGTGCTGCTGTGCGGGGTCGCCTTCGCCCTCGCGCTGCTCGTGGGCACCGCGCTGGGCGTGGCCGCCGCCCGGCGCCCGGGCGGCCCGCTCGACCGCTTCGCGACCTCCACGTCCTACGTACTGGAAGCCGCCCCGCCGTTCTGGGTCGGACTGCTCGCCATCTGGCTGTTCGCCGTCCAGTTCGGCCTCCTGCCCGCCGGTGGCCTCACCGAACTCGGCAGTGACACCGTCACCGCCGGCTCCCTGCTGCGTCACCTGATCCTGCCCGCCACCGTGCTCGCCGCGTCCCAGCTTCCCTGGTTCGTCCTCTACGCCCGCCAGGGGGTCGGGGACGCCCTGCGGGAGGACCCGGTGCGTGGAGCGAGAGCCCGCGGCACCGGAGAACGGACCGTGCTCCTCGGCCACGCCCTACGCTCCGGCCTGCTGCCCGTGCTCACCCTCATCGGTACCCGGGTCCCGGAGCTGATCACCGGCGCGCTGCTGGTGGAGACGGTCTTCAGCTGGCCCGGCATCGCCTCCGCCACCGTAGGGGCCGCCACTTCCACCGACTTCCCGCTGCTCGCGACGCTGACCGTGCTCAGCGCGCTCGCCGTGCTCGCCGGGAACCTGTTCGCCGACCTGATGTACGGACTGGCCGACCCCCGGGTCGACCACGACGAGATGTGACGCCATGGCCGCACCCACCGACCGCTCCCCGCAGCACCCCCACGTCCCGCCTCCCGGGCCCGCCACCGGAACAGCGGACCAGGGATCACCCTGGCGTTCCCGTGACACAGCGCGGCGCAGCACCCGCACCCTCCGGGTCCGCACCTCGGCCGTCCTGATCGCGGCCATGGTCCTGGCCGTGCTCCTGGTGCCCTTGCTGTTCCCGCTCGACCAGCAGGCGGTGCACCTGGGCGACAAGCTCCTGCCGCCGTCCCTCGCACACCCCTTCGGTACCGATGACCTGGGACGCGACCTGCTGCTGCGCTCCGTCTACGGGCTGCGTGTCTCGCTCCTCGTCGGTGTTGTCGCCGCCGTCGTCGCCACCCTTCTCGGGCTGGCGGTCGGCACCGCCGCCGCCACCCTGGGCGGCCGCACGGACCGCGTCGTCATGCGGCTGGTCGACGTGTTCACCTCCGTTCCGCACCTGCTGATGGGCATCTTCATCGTCGCCATGTTCCGGCCCGGGATCTGGCCGGTCGTGGTGTCCGTAGGCCTCACGCACTGGGTGTCCACCGCCCGCATCGTGCGCTCCGAAATCCTCTCCCTGCGCACCCGCCCCTACGTGGACGCCGCCATCTCGGGCGGGGCCTCCCGGCTGCGGGTCGGTCTCCGGCACCTGCTGCCGGGCGTCCTCCCGCACGCTGGGCTGGCCGCGGTGCTGATGGTTCCGCATGCCATCTGGCACGAGTCGGCGCTGTCCTTCCTCGGCCTGGGCATCCCCGCCCACCAGGCGAGCCTCGGCACCATGATCAACGCCGCCCGGGGCTCGCTGCTGGCCGGGGACTGGTGGCCCGCGCTCTTCCCCGGTCTGTTCATCGTGATCCCCACTCTCGCCATCGCCGGCCTCGCCGGCGCCTGGCGCGAGCGGATCAACCCGCGCCGCCGATCGGAGCTGATGCTGTGAACGAGGACGAGCTGCTGACCGTGCGAGGGCTGTCCGTGCGGTTCCGGATGCGCGGCCGCCGGCACATCGCGGCCGTCAGCGACGTCTCCTTCGGACTCGCGGCGGGGGAGTGCCTGGCCCTGGTGGGCGAGAGCGGCTGCGGCAAGTCGGTGCTGGCCTCCGCGTTGCTCGGCCTCCTCCCGGCCAACGCACAGACCCGCGGCAGCGCTCGGCTCAGCGGCCTGGACCTGCTCGCCGCGGATGAAGCCACCCTGGCGCGCACCGTACGGGGCCGGCGCATCGGACTGGTCCCGCAGAGCCCGGCCGCCCACCTCACGCCGGTGCGCACCGTGCGGTCCCAACTGGAGGAGACCGTCCGGGAACTCACCGGCACACCCCGGTCCGGACTGCGCGCCGCCGCCGAACGGGCCGCCGCCCGGTCCTCCTTCCCGGCCGGCCACCTCGACCGCTACCCCCACCAGCTCTCCGGCGGCCTCGCCCAGCGGGCCGCCACCGCCCTGGCTCTGGTGGGTGACGCTCCGCTGCTCCTGGCCGACGAGCCCACCACCGGACTCGACCGCGACCTCGTCGACCGCACGGTGGACGAGCTGCGCCGGCACACCGGCGACGGCCGCGCGCTGCTGATGATCACGCATGACCTGGCCGCCGCCGAACGGATCGCTGACCGGGTCGCCGTGATGTATGCCGGACGGATCGTCGAACTGGCCAGGTCGGATACGTTCTTCGGCCGGCGCGGACCGCGCCACCCCTATGCCCGAGGACTGCTCGACGCCCTCCCCGAACGGGCCTTCACCCCCATCCCGGGGCAGCCCCCGGAGCTGGGTTCCCTCCCCGCGGGCTGCGCCTTCGCCCCCCGCTGCGACCGGGCCACCCGGGCCTGCGCCGCCCAGCCCGTCCTCACCGGCGGCACAGCCTGTCACCACGCGCTGGAAGGGGTCACCCATGCCTGAGGTGTTCCCGGCCGCCAGGGAATCCGCCACCGGCGGAGGCGGAAATCCTGAGCTGGAACTGCGGGAGATCACCGCGGGATACGAACGGCACCCCCCGGTGGTCCGCGGCGTCTCCCTCACCGTGGTGTCCGGCGAGGCAGTAGGGCTGGCCGGCCCCAGCGGCTGCGGGAAATCGACGCTGGCCAGGGTGGCGGCCCTGCTGCACCGCCCCCGTTCCGGCACTGTCCACCTGGGTGGCACGTCCGTTCACGGATTCCGGTACCGCGCCCCGCGCGAGCTGCGCACCCGGGTCGGCGTCGTCTTCCAGCAGCCGCGGCTCGCCGCCGACCCCCGGCTCACCCTGAGCGAACTGATCGCCGAACCACTGCGCGCCACCGGCCGCCCCGGTGCCCCGGACGGTCAGCCGGAGGCACTGGCCTCACGCGTCGGGCTGGGCGCCGAGCTGCTCGGCCGCCGCCCGCACGAGGTCAGCGACGGGCAGCTCCAGCGCGCCTGCCTGGCCCGGGCCCTGATGCTCGGGCCGCGGCTGCTCATCTGTGACGAGATGACGGCGATGCTCGACGCCTCGACCACGGCCGCCCTGGTCGGTGTCGTGGAGGACTACCGGCGCGAGACCGGCGCGGCGCTGCTCGCCGTCGGCCACGACCGGGTCCTGCTGCACCGCTGGTGCGACCGGGTGCTGGAGTACCCTGCCGACCCCTGACCCCGGCCGCCCTTCCGCGCGTCCCGGCGGACGGCCCGGGCCGTCCGGTTCGGTGTCCCGTTCAGCCCTCGGGCCGGCCGGCTGAGTCCGGGGGACCCGCGGCGGGCCCGTGGGGCACGATCCCCCGGACGGCGCCGATTTCCAGCAGGTCCTGCGGGCGGAGCCGCAGCTGTCCGGCGGTCGCGGGAACCTCCTCCGGCCCGCGCTTGAGGATGGCCACCGCCGGTTCCGGGGCGATCACCGAAAAGTAGCTTCCGGGCACCGCCCAGGTGCGGTCGGGGGAGGACAGCGCCAGCGCCCCGCCCGATCCGCCCTCGCCGATCAGCAGCGTGGTCACCGGCACCGGGGACGCGGCCACCGCCGCAAAGGTCTCGGCGATGGCCGCGCCCGCCCCGTCCCGTTCGGCCACCGCGTCATTCGCCGCTCCGGGGGTGTCCACCAGCGTCAGCACCGGCACCGACAGCCGGCCCGCGAGCCGGATCAGCCGGGCGGCCAGCCGGAAGCCGACGGGCCTGGTTGCGGTGCCCAACTGTGCCGCGTAGGCGACGGTCCGCCCGTCCCGGCTGCCGAAACCGCACCGCATGCCCGGGTCGACGCTGTGCAGCTCCTCGCGGCTGGTGAAGTAAGCGTCGAGGTAGGCGCCGGCCCGGGGCCGCTGCGGTGCCCGGGTCCGCCGGACGGCCTCCCAGCCGTTCGCCGGCGGTTCCGCGGAGCCCAGCGCGTGCGGTGGCTCCGCCGCGGTGTGCGCGGGGCGGGTGAGCAGGTGCAGCCACTGCCTGACGGTGCCTCGCAGCCGTTCGGGCGGCACGATCCCGTCGATCCGGCCGGCCGCCAGCTGCCCCTCGGCCGTGTAGGCGGCAGGGTCCTCCCCGGCGGGCCGTACCCGGGAACCGGCGAAGCCGATCTGCGCGCCTGGCAGGGCCAGCCGCACGTCCGCGCCGGCTCCCAGGGTGGCCCAGCCGCCGCCGGTGACCGGGCCGCTCAGGACGGCCAGGTGCGGCAGTCCGGCAGCTGCCAGCAGGACGCACTGCCGGGTGAGGCGCTGCAGCTGTCGCAGCGCCCGCATCCCCTCCTGCATCCGGCTGCCACCGGTGGCGAGCAGGGAGACCACGGGCAGCGAAAGATCCCTTGCGGTGACGAAGGCGTTCTCGACGCGGTCACCGGTGCGCTCGCCGAGGGAGCCGCCGAGGAACCCGAACTCGAAGGCGATCAGCACCGCCTCGGTGCCGCCGGTGCGCCCGATACCGCAGACCACGGACTCGCTCTCGCCGGTACGCTCCCGCGCTCGGGCGCGGGCCGCGTCATAACCCGTCCAGCCGATGGGGCCGTCAGGGCCCTGTGGCGCGGGGGTTACGGGGAGCTCGGAGAACGTGTCGGTGACCGACGCGATGAGCGCCCGGGCCGGGGCCTGCCCGGTGACGCCGGTCACCGCAGTTCCCGTTTCAGGAGCTTCCCCAGGTCGTTGCGGGGCAGCGAGTCGCGGAACCGGACGGTCCGGGGCCGTTTGTGCGGCGCGAGCTGCCCCGCGATGTGCGCGGTGAGCTCCTGCTCGGTAACCGGCCCGGCGGAGGCGCGCAGCACCACCCAGGCGACGATCCGTTCCCCCAGGTCGGGGTCCGGCTCTCCGGTGACGGCCGCCTCCGCCACCCCCGGATGGTCCAGCAGCGCGTTCTCGATCTCCCCGGCGCCGATGCGGTGGCCTCCGCTCTTGATCAGGTCGGTGGAGCGACGTCCGATGATCCGGTAGTTCCCCGTGGCGTCCCGGGTCGCCAGGTCACCGGTGCGGAACCAGCCCTCGGTGAACGCGGCCTCGGTCGCTTCCGGCTGGTTGAGGTACTCGGTGAACAGGTTCGGCCCGCGGACCTGGATCTCACCGGGGGATGCGGCTTCTCCAGGCGGCAGCGGTGTCCCGGCATCGTCCACCAGCCGCACCTGCACCCCCGGCAACGGCACGCCCACCGTGCCCGGGGCAGGCGGGCCGTCCGGGCGCACGCTGGTGTTCATCAGCGTCTCGCTCATGCCGTACCGCTCGATGACGCGGCGGCCGGTCGCCTCCTCGATCCGCCGCAGGTCGGGCAGTGGCAGCGGCGCGGAGCCCGAGACGAGGAGCCGGGCCCCGGCCAGCGGGCGGGCGAGACCGGGATCCTCCTCCAGCGCCTCGGCGAGCCGGTGGTACATCGTGGGCACCGCGAACAGCGCGGTGCCCTCTCCGCCGAGTGCCTCGGCGGCGGCGGCGGGGGAGAACCGGCCCAGGTGGTGCACGGTGCCGCCGAGCCGCAGCGGGCCAAGGGTGCCCAGCACCAGACCGTGCACGTGGAACAGCGGGAGCGCGTGCACGACGACGTCCTCGCCGGTCCAGTGCCAGGCCTCGGCCAGGGTGTCCAGCGTGGCGGTGACCGCCCGGCGGGAGAGGACCACGCCCTTGGGCGGACCGGTGGTGCCGGAGGTGTAAATGACCAGCGCCGGGCTTTCCGGATCGAAGGTGTCCGGCGGGATTGGTTCAGCCGGCTCCTGCTCCCCTGGGCCGGTTCCCTCGGGAGGCAGCGCCGCATCGAGCCGTGGGAACACGGTGAGGGCGCCGGGGAGCGTGTCCCGGGGACCGGCCAGCACCAGGCCGGGGGAGCTGTCCAGCACCAGGTGGTCCAGTTCCCGCTCGCCGGTCCTCGGGTTGACCGGCACAGCGGGCACGCCCGCCAGCAGGGCGGCAACGATCGCCACCGCGGTCTCCGGCGTCGGGGTGGCCCAGACAGCCACGCGCTCCTGCCCGGCGATACGGCGCGCGAGGGGGGCCGCCACCGCCGCGAGCCGCGCGTAGCTGAGCGTCCGGTCGGTGAAGCGCAGCGCGGGCTTTGCCGAGGCGCTCTCCAGCGCCGGGAAGAGTGGGTTCATCGCCTCATGCTAAAGCCGGTTCCTC
Source organism: Streptomyces sp. ACA25 (assembly GCF_028200735.1). Taxonomy (GTDB): domain Bacteria; phylum Actinomycetota; class Actinomycetes; order Streptomycetales; family Streptomycetaceae; genus Streptomyces. Next base: position 52,103 of record NZ_JAQKPV010000017.1, on the reverse strand, counting down.
TGTCCCGGCTCGAGCCGCATGGTTTGCCGTTCCCGCATACCGGGGGTGTGCCCGCCTGCGCTCCGGGGGCTCACTGTCCGACGGGAGTTCAGCGGCGCCCGGCCGCGGCGGGCCGGGCCTGCGGGGCCGGCCGCGGAGGGGCATCCAGAACCCCGCGCACCGCGGAGTGGGCCGCGCCGAGCAGCGGCCCGTCCTGGCCGAACCGGGAGGCGGTCACGGGGAGGGGAGTGGGGCGCCCGCCCTCGGCCACCGCCGTGCGACGCGTCAGCTCGCTGCGCAGCGGTGGCAGCAGCCAGGGGGCGAGACGGGCCAGCGCCCCGCCGACCACCACCTGCCGCGGATCGAGAAGGTTGACCGCTCCGGAGAGCGCCACCCCCAGGGCGGTGCCGGCCTGCCGCACCGCCCGCAGCGCGGTCGCGTCGCCCTCCGTGCAGCGGCTGCTCAGTGCGTCGACCCGGACGCCGGGGTCCGGGTCGACGCCGGCGGCCCGCAGCAGGGCTTCCGTACCGGCGTAGGTTTCGAGGCAGCCGCGCCCCCCGCAGGAGCAGTCACGGCCGTCCGGCTGTACCGGCACGTGCCCGAGCTCGCCAGCGAAACCGTGGGCCCCGCGCAGCAGTTCACCGTCGACGATCACCGCGGCACCGATGCCGATCTCCGCCGACACATGGATGAAGCTGTCCGGTGCGGGGGAGTGGCCGCCGGCCCAGAGTTCCGCCAGCGCTCCGAGGTTGGCCTCGTTGTCCACGGTGAGCGGGCCGAGGCCGGCGGGCATCAGCCCGCCCAGATCCACGTCCCGCCACCCGAGGTTGGGAGCGTGCATGACGGTGGCGGCGCTCCGGGCCACCAGGCCGGGCACGGCCACCGTCACCCGGTGGGGCTGGAGTCCGAGCGCCGCGGCTTCCTCGATGAGCCGGTGCAGCAGCTCACCCAGCCGGCCGAGCACGGCCTCGGGGCCGGTGTCCAGCCCTCGGGTGCTCCTGCTGATCCGGGCACGCACCGCGCCGCGCAGGTCCATCGCGCAGACGGCCAGCCGGTCCACGCCGATCTCCGCGCCGAACCCGCACGGCCCCCGGTCGGCCAGCAGCAGAGCTGTGCCCGGCCGGCCGACGGTGCCGGACCGGCCCGGCCGCTGCTCGGTGACCAGGCCGGCCCGCAGCAGCTCGTCCACCAGTGTGGAGACCGCCGCCCGGGTGAGTCCGATTCGGGTGGCGACCGTGGCCCGGGAGAGCGGCCCCTCGGCCGCCAGGGCGTGCAAGACCCGGGAGAGGTTCCGCTGCCGCATCTCGGCCTGGGACTGGGGTGCGGGCTGGGCCACGGTCGGTCTCCTGGGTCAGTGCTGCCGCAGCAGCGTGTCGGCGGCGTCGAGGGTCCGGGCGAGCCGGTTCAGCGCCGCCTCGTCACGCGGCACGGCTTCGTACGCGGGTCCGGCGGCAGTGTCCCAGTCGCGGGCCACCTCCGCCGCATCCCGTCCCAGCAGCAGCCCGGCTGCCTGGGCGGCCGCCCCCAGGGCGACGAGTTCGCGGGCGACCGGCACCTGTACCGGCCGTCCGGAGAGCCGGCGGACCGTCTCGCGCCAGGCGGTGCCCTGTGCTCCACCGCCGATCAGCAGAATCGGCTCCCCGGGGTCGGCGCTCTCGTCGAGCACCCGGTCCAGCGCCTGCAACAGCGCGAAGACCGCCCCGTCGTAGGCGGCTTGCAGGACCTGGCCGCCGGTTGTGCTGTGCCGCAGGCCGCTGAACAGCCCGCCGGCGTACGGCAGGTCGGGTGTCCGCTCACCGTCGAGGAAGGGCAGCACGACCAGTTCGCCGCCCGGCTCCACTGCTTCCCGTTCCCGGCCCAGAAGCGCGGCGATCCGGTCGACGGCGAGCGTGCAGTTGAGGGTGCAGGCCAGCGGCAGCCAGTCGTGCCGGGCATCGGCGAAGCCGGCGACGATGCCGGTGGGGTCCGCCGGGCGCTCCCGGGAGACGGCGTAGACGGCGCCGGAGGTGCCCAGAGTGAGGGCTGGACGCCCGGGCACCAGGCCCAGGCCCAGCGCACCCGCCATGTTGTCGCCGGTGCCGGGCGCGACCAGAATGCCCTCCGGCAGCGGCAGCCCCGGGCGTACCGTGCCGGCAGCCTCGCCCGCCTCCAGGACACGGGGGAGCAGGGCCGGGTCGAGGTCCGCCAGGCCGAGGATTCCCTCGTCGTAGCTGCCGGTGGCCGAGGACCACCAGCCGGTTCCGGAGACGTCGCCGCGGTCCGTGGTTCCGCCGGTGACCTCCTGGCCGGTGAGCCGCCCGGTGAGGTAGTCGTGCGGCAGCCGGACGGCCCGGGTCGCGGCGGCCGCCTCAGGCTCGTGCTCGCGCAGCCAGGCCCATTTCGTCACGGTGAAGGAGGCCGCCGGCACGCTGCCCGTCCGCTCGGCCCAGGCAGCCGGACCGCCGAGGGCTTCCACCAGGCGGTCGCGCTGCGGTGCCGAGCGGGTGTCGTTCCACAGCAGCGCGTTGCGCACCGGACGCCCGTCCGCGTCCAGCGTCACCAGGCCGTGCTGCTGGCCTGCGACGGACACCGCTGCCGCCCGCTGCACGACGGGGCCGCACTGCTCCAGGGCCAGGCGGAGGGCCTCCCACCACTGGGCGGGGTCGCTGTCGTGCTCTGCGGTGACGGTGTGCGGTGACTGGCCGCGGGCCACCACCGCACCGGTCGCTGCGTCCACGACCAGGACTTTGGTCGACTGGGTGGAGCTGTCCACACCGATGACGAGCGGGCCTTCCGGGGAGTCCATTGACGAATCCTCTCTGACGGAGTGGCGGCGGGGGCTTCCGCTGCGGCTTCCTGCATACTAATTTGTAAAGTGCGATGACGAAATAGCGAGGAGCCCGCCATGACATACCAGCCCACCCCCTCGGACAAGTTCACCTTCGGTCTGTGGACCGTCGGCTGGCAGGGCCGCGACCCGTTCGGTGACGCCACCCGCGACGCCCTCGACCCGGTGGAGAGCGTCACGCGTCTCGCCGAGCTCGGCGCCCACGGGGTCACCTTCCACGACGACGACCTCATCCCGTTCGGCGCCTCGGAGGCGGAGCGCGAGGGACACATCAAGCGCTTCCGTGAGGCCCTGGACGCCACCGGCATGAAGGTGCCGATGGCCACCACCAACCTGTTCACCCACCCGGTGTTCAAGGACGGTGCCTTCACGGCCAACGACCGGGACGTGCGGCGCTACGCACTGCGCAAGACCATGCGCAACATCGACCTCGCCGCCGAGCTCGGCGCGGAGACCTACGTCGCTTGGGGCGGCCGGGAGGGCGCGGAGTCCGGCGCCGCCAAGCACGTGCCGGGCGCTCTGGACCGGCTGAAGGAAGCCTTCGACCTGCTGGCCGACTACGTCACCGAGCAGGGCTACGGCCTGCGGTTCGCGCTCGAGCCCAAGCCCAACGAGCCGCGGGGCGACATCCTGCTGCCCACTGTCGGCCACGCGCTGGCGTTCATCGAGCGGCTGGAGCGTCCGGAGCTCTTCGGGGTCAACCCCGAGACCGGCCACGAGCAGATGGCAGGGCTGAACTTCGCGCACGGCATCGCCCAGGCGCTGTGGGCCGGCAAGCTCTACCACATCGACCTCAACGGCCAGAACGGCATCAAGTTCGACCAGGACCTGCGGTTCGGCGCCGGTGACCTGCGCGGCGCCTTCTGGCTGGTGGACCTGCTGGAGTCCGAGGGCTACGACGGCCCCAAGCACTTCGACTTCAAGCCCGCGCGGACCGAGGGCACCGACGGAGTGTGGGCTTCGGCCGCCGGCTGCATGCGCAACTACCTGATCCTCAAGGAGCGTGCCACAGCCTTCCGTGCCGACCCCGAGGTGCAGCAGGCCCTGCGCGACTCCCGGCTGGACGAACTCGCCCGTCCGACCCTGGAGCCGGGCGAGACCGCGGCCTCCCTGCGCGGGGACCGCAGCGCCTTCGAGGACTTCGACGTCGAGGCCGCGGCCCGGCGCGGCATGGGATTCGAGCGGCTGGACCAGCTGGCGATGGACCACCTCCTGGGCGCCCGCGGCTGAACAGCCCGAGGTCTCCCGCCGCGCCCCCGGCCCTGCCGCCGGGGGCGCGGCCGAGGGGCGCTTCGGTTCAGTGGCCCTCGCTGCCGGCGAACAGGATGCGGGCCAGCTCCTCATCCAGGGACTGCCGGACATGGTCCAGCACGTGGCCCTCGGTCGCCTCACCGACCACTTCGATCACACACCGGGCCTCGTGCATCGCCTTCGGGCCGTGCGCGCCCGCCCGGTCGGCCACCCGGTCGAAGAATTCCTGGCGGCTCATCCGCACGCCGGTGTCCGGGCTCCCAGGAGCCTTGGCGACCCGCCGGAGGTTCTCCCCGATCTCTCGCGGCAGCTGCGCGGCCAGATTCTCCGCAAGGGGTGCCTGGATGCGCTCCGCGAGCGTCTCCAGAGAGGCCCGGATCGCGGTCTCGGCGGCTCCCCGGCTGCTCAGCCGCGCCCGGGCCTGTACCTGGCCCACGAATTCGTCGTGCTGCATGGTGTCACCTCTCGTGTGGCTCGCTGGTGCCGTGCCGGTGTTCCCTCCCACCGGGTAACCCGTTTTCCCGCGTCCTTACCGGACAGGACCGGCTACTCGTTCCCGGACTCCCCGGCCACCTGCGCGTTCAGCGTGTCGACCAGGCGCAGGATCTCCATCGGCAGCGGAAAGATGAGAGTGGAGTTCCGCTCGCTGGCGACCTCCGCCATCGTGGACAGCAGGCGCAACTGCATGGCCGCGGGATGCACCTCCAGGATCTCCGCCGCCTCGCCGAGTTTGGCCGCCGCCTCGAACTCACCGTGCGAGTGGATGACCTTCGCCCGCCGGTCCCGTTCGGACTCGGCCTGCCGGGCCATGGCCCGGCGCATCGATTCCGGCAGCTCCACGTCCTTCACTTCCACGAGGGAGACCTTCACCCCCCACGGGTCGGTGACGTTGTCGATGATCTGCTGCAGCCGCTGGTTGATCTCATCGCGCTGGGCCAGCAGCTCATCGAGGTCGACCTGGCCCAGCACGCTGCGCAGGGTGGTCTGGGCGATCTGCGACGTGCCGGTGACGTGGTTCTCGATGGCGACGACGGAACGCACGGGCTCGACCACATTGAAGTAGGTCACCGCGTTGACGCGGACGGTGACGTTGTCCTTGGTGATGATGTCCTGTGCCGGTATGTCCATCGTGATGGTGCGCAGGGAGACCCGCTCCATCCGGTCCACCACGGGAATGAGGAAGAACAGACCGGGCCCCTTGGCATCGATCACCCGCCCGAGCCGGAAGATCACCCCGCGCTCGTACTCCCGCGCGATGCGCACGGAAGCGGAGAGCAGCACCACAAGCACCAGGGCCAGCAGAATCCAGGCGATGACGTCGTTCATTGTTCTCCACCTTCCTCCGGGCAGGGTTCGACGATCAGCGTGATCCCGTCCACGGAGACGACCTCGGCGGCAGCGCCCTCGCGCAACGGCTGTCCGTGACTGCCCCGTACCTGCCAGGACGTGCCGTCGAGGCCGGCGCGCCCTCTGCCGTTCTCCACGGGCCCGAGCACCACCTGCCGGCCCACCAGGGCTTCCGCGCCGCTGGCCGGGCGGGTGCGGCCCGCCCGCAGAGCCAGCCTCCCGGCGAGCACCGCCCCGAGTCCGATGGCGACCGTGGCCGGGACCAGGACCTGCGGGCTGACCTCCACCGCCCCCTCGAAGAGGAACAGCCCGCCGAAGAGCAGGGCGACCGAGCCGCCGGCCGCGAACACACCCACCCCGGGCGTGAACAGCTCCCCGAGGAACAGCGCACCGGCCAGCAGCAGCAGCGCGACCCCGGCAGCGTTGACCGGCAGCACGTTCAGTGCGAAGAACCCCAGGATCAGCAGGATCACCCCAAGCGCGCCACCGATGCCCACACCCGGCGAGGCGACCTCGAAGAGCACGGCGAGCACGCCCAGCGCCAGGAACAGGAACGCCAGATCGGGGTCCGCCAGCAACTGCAGCACATTCTGGAAAAGGCTCATCCCGTGTTCGGTGACCGCGGCGTCCGTGGTGGACAGCTCCACGGCCGAGCCGTCACCGAGGACGATCTGACGGCCGTCGACAGCGGACAGCAGCGTTGCGCGGTCGGCGGCGAGCAGATCGACGACCTCCAGATCGACAGCTTCCGCGGCGGACACCGAGCGGGCGTCCCGCACCGCCTCCTCGGCGAACTCGACGTTCCGGCCGCGCTGCTCCGCCACCGACACGGCGTAGGCGGCGGTGTCGTTGACCGCTTTCTCGCCGGCCGCGCCGTCCCCGCCCTGAAGTTCCACGGGGGTCGCGGCACCGATGGACGTTCCCGGCGCCATGGCGGCGACATGTGAGGAGAGCGTGATCAGTGCGCCCGCGGAGGTGGCCCGGGCGCCGGCGGGGGCGACGTGGACCAGTACGGGAACCGGGGCGTCCAGGAACTCCTGGATGATCTCGCGCATGGCAGTGTCCAGCCCGCCTGGGGTGTCCAGCTCCACGAGCAGGGCGTCGTACCCTCCCCGGTCGGCTTCGCGCACCGCCGACTCCAGGTGGTCGGCGGTCACCTGGGTGATGGTGCTGTCCACCCGGGCGAGCAGTACCGCGGGCTGCTGCTGCGCCACGGCACCGCCCGCGGTGATCACGAGCCACACCAGTACGAACAGCCCGAGGATCGTCCGCCACGCGGTCCGGCCCATCGAGGTTGTCATCACTCATCCTCAGCCGAGTACTGCCGGACCGTACGGCTGCCTCGGGAGAGAGCATCCCAAACAGGATAGAAAGGATGAGTCAGGCAATGCTGTGCGTGTGTCCCGAGGTGGCGGGCCGTTCCTCAACGGCCCTGGGGCGGCCACGACCCCTGTCGTGACCGCCCCGGGCACTCACAGCGGAACGCGGCGCCTACTCGGCGTCGCCCTCCTCCTTCTTCCCTTTGCGCCGGAACCAGCCGCGGCGCTTCTTCTTCGGCTTCTTGTCCTTCTCCCGCTGCTTGGAGGACCTGCTGTGGATCCAGCCCGCGGGCGGTTCGTCGGAGCGCCACGGCTGCGGGTCGGGGGCCTCGTTCCTCCAGCGCTCGGTGAGCATCCTCGTGCGTGCCGTCGGCTCGCTGACCTCGGCACCGCGGACGAAATTCTCGTCCAGCACGAAGTTGTCCCACTCGTCATGCCGGGGCTCGTCCTTGCCGTGCGGCTCGTCCTGCCCCTTCGGCTCGGTCCCCATGACCTGCCTCCCGTCCGCGTCGCTGCGCAGTTTCCGCACGGACTGCGCCCGGTGCTGCTTCTGGCTGCTGCCGGTCCTCCGGGGTGCGGCCCGCCGGCCCGGACCCGGTGTATACCCCCGGTGCCGTTCCTGCCACCGTATCGAACGGGTTCGGGACGCAGTCCGCCCGCGCCGGGAGGGATCGGTCCGGCACCGGGGACCGGCGGCGGCCCGGTCCGGCTCGACAGGTCCCGGAAGTCTCGCATCCCACCCCGTCCCGGGGATAGCGCCCGGCCATGATCACTCTGTCGGGGAGTGACATCCCCGCCGCGGCGTGAGGCGGTAGAGGGCGTTCGGCCGGGTGGCGAACTCGGTCACTTCAGGCTCCGGGTGGGCGGCCGGCACGGGGATGCCGTCGCAGGACACGGCGAGGCCTTCCGCCGCGCGGATCCGGGCCCGGCCGCCGAGCCGCGAGGCGAGGGTGGCCTCCGTCAGGGCGCCGCGGGCCCAGCGGAGGCCCACCTCGAAGCCCCCGCGGGCCAGCAGACCGCGGACCCGGCCCCGGGGCAGAGCTGTGGGGAGGGCGGGGAGCAGCGCCAGCTCACCGGTGTGACTCTGCAGGAGCCATTCCGTGACGCCGGCGACTGCGCCGAAGTTGCCGTCGATCTGGAAGGGCGGATGCAGGTCGAAGAGGTTGGGTGCGGTGCGCTCGGGGGTCAGCTGCCGCGCCAGTTGCCGGTACGAGTGATCCCCGTCCCCCAGCCGGGCCCAGAAGTTGATTTTCCAGGCGAGGGACCATCCGGTGCCTTCGTCACCCCGCTGCTCGAGCGTGGTGCGGGCCGCGGCGAACAGTTCGGGAGTGCCGTGGCGGGTGATCTGACTGCTGGGGTGCAGGCCGTACAGATGAGAGATGTGCCGGTGGTCCTGCTCGGGCGCCCCGGCGTCCCAGTCCTGCTGCCATTCCTGGAGCTGGCCCTGTGCGCCGACGCGCATCGGGGCCAGGCGGGCCCGGGCGGCCTGAACCTCCCCGCGGAGAGCGGCGTCCGTGCCGAGCAGCGAGGACGCCTCCGCCACCGCGTCGAACAGGTCGCGCAGAATCTGGTTGTCCATCGTGGGCCCGGCGCAGAGTGAGCCGCCGGGACCGGGGTGGTGGGCGTTCTCGGGGGAGACGGAAGGGCAGGTCACCAGATGGCCGGTGCCGGGGTCGTCCACCAGGGTGTCCAGGAAGAACCGTGCGGCCCCCGCCAGCACGGGGTAGCGCTCCCGCAGGGCTGCCGCGTCGCCGGTGAAGCGGTAGTGCTCCCACACCGCCAGCGACAGCCACGCGCCCCCGGTCGGCCACATGCCCCAGAACGCGCCGTCCGCCGGGGCGGTGCCGCGCCAGGCGTCGACGTTGTGGTGCGCGACCCAGCCGCCCGCCCCGTAGGAGTCGCGGGCGGTGCGGGCGCCGGAGACCGTCACCTCCTGCAGCAGGGCGAACAGCGGTTCCCAGCATTCGAGCAGGTTGGCCGGACCGGCCGGCCAGTAATTCATCTCGCTGTTGATGTTGATCGTGTACTTGCAGCCCCACGGCGGGTCCGTCAGGTCGTTCCACAGACCCTGCAGATTGGCCGGCTGGGTGCCCGGACGGGAACAGGAGATCAGCAGGTAGCGACCGTAGTGGAAGCAGAGCGCCGCCAGTTGGGGATCGTCCCCGTGACGGAACTCCGCCACCCGTCGGTCGGTGGGAAGGCCCGCGGCGGGAGTCGCGGGCAGCTCCAGCACGGTGCGGCCCGCCAGCTCGGCGTAGTCGTCGACGTGCCGCCGCAGCAGCTCCTGGAAGCTGTGTGCCGTTGCTCCGGCCAGGTCACCGGAGGCCCGCGCGGCCGGGTCACCGCTGAGGTCCCGCCAGCTGAGGTGGTTCGTGCCCGCCGAGATGAGCAGCGTCACGGCGTCGGCACCCTCGACCCGGAGTTCGCCGTCCGCCGATTGCACGGTGCCGCCCTCGGGAAGCGCCCGGGCCAGTGCGCGGAACCGCACCCGGCCGGGGACACCGCCGGCGTCCTGGCCCTGGCCGTCGAGCGCCAGGGTGGCGGTGTCGGGGGAGGAGGTGCCGGTCCGCAGCGGGCTGTCGAACCGCGCGGTGAAGGACACCGCGCCCGGGCTGTCCGCGGTGAGCCGGACGACGATGACCTGGTCCGGGGCGCTGGCGAAGACCGTACGGTGGTGGCCCGTGCCGTTTCGGCGGAACCGGACGGTGTGCACAGCCCGGTCCAGGTCCAGTTCCCGTCGGTACCCCGTGACCGCCCCGTCGCCCGGGAAAGCGAGGCGCAGTCCCCCCACGGTCTGGTACGGGGGCTGGGTGACCGGGACGCCCATGAAATCGGAGTCCGTCAGACGGGCGGCGGCGTCCCATTCCCCGGCGAACACCAGGCGGCGGATCTCCGGCAGCGCCGCGGCGGCCTGCGGGTTGTCGAAGACATGAGGGCCGCCCGCCCAGACGGTGTCCTCGTTCAGTTGGAGCTCCTCGGTGCCGGTACCGCCGTACACCATGGCGCCGAGGCGGCCGTTGCCTACGGGCAGGGCTTCCAGCCACTCCTGGGCGGGGGAGGTGTACCAGAGCTGGTGCGGTGCGGTGGTCATGGCGAAGGGGCCCTCTCGAACGGGGAGCGGCGCAGCAGGTGTTCACGGCGAAGCCCCCGGTACGCACCGGCCGGTGCACCTGTGCGGGACCGTGCGAGGAGCCGGAACTACGGGGTGTCTCACGGTCCCGTCATGCTAGCGCGGCCGTCCGGTTGTGCGCGAGAGTGTGCGGCTCTGTTGTGTTGTCCGACGGGGTTGGCCCGTCTCAGAGGGGATGCACCAGGGTGAGATCCGCCCACACGACGTGCCCCCGGCCGTCGTCGCACGGCTGCACACCCCAGCCTTCCGAGAGCGCGCAGACCAGCAGCAGTCCACGGCCTCCCTCGTCGTCCTCGGTGGCGCAGGCCGGCCGCTCGGTCGGCCCGGAGCCGTCGCCGGTGACGGCCACCCGGAGCAGCTTCCCCATGATCTCCAGTTCGCAGCCGACCGTCCGGCTCGCGGTGTGCCGGAGGGCGTTGGTCACCAGCTCTGAGACCACGAGTTGCGCGTTGTCGCACGTTTCCACCGGGGCGCGCCACGCGGAGAGCTGCAGCAGGACACGCCTGCGTGCCTCGGCCGCTGCTGCATCGACCGCGGGTACGCGGAAGCGGTGCCGCGCGTTGTCAGGCATGGAGCTGTTGTTCCGCTCCAGGGAGTGAGCACGGAAGGAGGAAGCCACCGCTCCACTGTGCTGGCTGCACCAGACATCCGGCAAGAGCCAGGATGCAAATTGCAGAATCGTGCCACGCACTCTGTTGGTTCTACCAACTACATGGCAACATAGTTGTCCATGAACGCAGTTGAAGGTGAGGGCTAGTGACAGGGAGTCAGGGAGGCGGTGCTCCGACCGCCCTGCGTGTCGTGCTCGGCAGGCGGCTGCACGATCTGCGTGAGGAGGCCGGGCTGTCCTACGAACAGGCAGCCCATGCTCTCGATGTCACCCACGCAACCATCCGCAGGATGGAGAAGGCCCAGGTCGGGCTGAAGATTCCCTACGTCGAAAAGCTGCTGCGGATATACGGGATCAGTGACCAGTCCGAGCTGGACTCCTTCCTCGGTCTGGTCCGGGAAGCGAACCGGCCCGGCTGGTGGCACCGTTACCGTGACGTACTTCCCGACTGGTTCAGCGCGTTCGTCAGCCTGGAGGCCGAGGCCGACCAGATCCGGGCCTACGAGCCGCACTACATCCCCGGCCTGCTCCAGACGGAGGCCTACGCCACGGCGGTGCTGCGGTCCGGTATGCCGCACGCCTCCGGTGCGGAAATCGAGCGCCTGGTCGCGCTCCGGATGGCACGTCAGGATCTGCACGCCCGCAAGCATCCGCCCCTGCTGTGGGTGGTGATGGACGAAACCGTGCTGCGCAGGCCCATCGGCCGCCCTCACGTGCTGCGAGCGCAGGTGACACGGCTGATGGAGGCCACCGCGCTCTCGCATGTACGTCTGCAGATCATGCCGTTCGCGGCGGGACCGCATCCGGCGATGTACGGGCCGTTCCACCTGTTCCGGTTTCCCCTCAGTGAGCTGGCCGACGTCGCCTGTGCGGAGAACCTCGCAGGCGCCGCCTACTTCGATCAGCGCGACGACGTGTCGGCGTTCCGGGAAGCGCTGGACCGCATGTGCGCGCAAGCCGCGCCAGTGCACCGCACTGAGGCCGTCCTCAGTGGTATTCGCAAGGAGATCTGAACCATGGATCGCATATACAACGGCATGCCCGCCGGACAACTCGGGACGGAAGGGTGGCGCAGACCATGGAGCGGAGGAAACGGCGGCAGCTGCGTCGAGGCTCTCCGGCTGGGTGACGGGAGGGTCGCCCTGCGCCAGTCCACCGACCCGGACGGCCCGGCGCTGATCTACACGCATCACGAGATCGAGCGCTTCATCGCGGGGGTGAAGTCGGGAGACGCCGACTTCCTTCTCGTCTGAATCTGTCCGGACCCCACCTGAGAGACGGAGACCCCGTGAGTGAACTGGGCTGCGACCCTGCCCGGATAGACACCAGCAAGCCGCATCCGGCGCGGATGTACGACTACTACCTGGGTGGCGAGGACAACTACGAGGTGGACCGGGCGGCTGCCGAGCAGGTGATGGCGCTCAGTCCGGACGTGGTGCTGAGCGCGCGGGCCAATCGGGACTTCCTGCAGCGTGCGGTGCGTGCGGTGGCCCGGGACGGCGTGGACCAGATCATGGACATCGGCACCGGCATCCCGACCTCCCCGAACACGCACGAAGCCGCGCATTCCGTCAGCCCGGGCATCAAGGTGCTCTACATCGACAACGACCCGATTGTGTCGGCCTACGCGGGCGCCAAGCTCATCAACTCCGGAAACACCGGCTTCTTCCTCGGGGACCTCCGGGAACCCGATGCCGTGCTGGCCCACCCCGAGCTCCGCAGGCTCCTGGATCTCGGACGGCCGGTGGCGCTGCTGCTGGTCGCGGTGCTGCACTTCATCAATGACGAGGAGGACCCGGCCGGGCTGATCGCCGCTCTGACGGGCCCGCTGCCCCCGGGCAGCCGGCTCGTCCTGAGCCACGCCACGGGCGACTTCCACCCGGACGCCGACACCGGTCGGGGTTCCGAGATCTACCGGAAGGCAACCGCGCATCTCACCATGCGCAGCCGTGAACAGATTCTGCCGTTCTTCAGCGGCTTCGATCTTCTCGATCCCGGGCTCGTCCAGGCGTCCCGCTGGCAGCCGGACGGCCCCGTGCCGGAGGCGCTGAACGGCGTGGCCATTTACGGCGGGGTCGGCGTCAAGCGGTAGCACGGTGGCCCCGCCTCGGGGCCGTTCGGCGGTGGGCCCCCCGGGGGCGGGTGAGGAAGCCGCTGCGCAGGGGCTGGACCCCGGGGGATGTGTGCCGCTTGTGACGACGTGGCCGCTTCTGTGCCTGACAAGAACCTGAATTCTTGGCATGAGCACTTCCCAGTGGAGTTACGCGCTGGTAACACAGTCTCAGCACACCCCCTGCCCCCACCTGCTTGGAGACTCCATGAAGCTGCGCCGTCTCACGTCGGCACTTGCTACCGCAGGACTCGTCCTCGGCATCTCACTCTTCGGCTCGGCCACCGCGACAGCGCAGGAGGCCCCGGTCGCCTATGTGGCGCTCGGTGACTCCTACGCCTCCGGCGTCGGTGCCGGCAATTATGGCAACAGTGGTAGCTGCAAGCGCAGTTCGCGTGCCTACCCGGAGCTCTGGGCCAACGCCAACTCGCCTGCTTCCTTCCACTTCACGGCCTGTTCGGGAGCGCGCACCACTGACGTGCTGTCCGGCCAGATGGGCCCGCTGAACGCCGGGACCACGCTGGTCACCATCAGCATCGGCGGCAACGACGCCGGCTTCGCCGACACCATGACGACCTGCGTGCTGCAGTCCACCAACAGCTGCCTCTCCCGCGTCGCGCAGGCACGGCAGTACATCGAGAACCAACTCCCCTCCCGACTCGACACGGTGTACAGCGCCATACGCGCGCAGGCCCCCAACGCTCACGTCGTGGTGCTCGGATACCCGCAGATGTACCAGCTCGGCAGCTGCTGGGTGGGCATCGGCGACACCTCGCGCGCAGCGATCAACGCAGCATCTGACGACCTCAGCACCGTGACCGCCAAGCGTGCCGCGGACCACGGCTTCACCTACGGCGACGTGCGTCCGGCGTTCTCCGGCCACGAAATCTGCTCCTCCAACTCCTGGCTGCACAGCCTCACCTGGCCCATCGGTGACTCCTACCACCCGACCGCGGCCGGGCAGTCCAACGGCTACTACCCGGTCATGCGGAATCTCGCCTGACCGTCCGCACCACCGCCTGAACTGCCTCCCCCCGAGGGGGAGGCAGTTCAGCGCCGGAAGCCGGCATTCTGCCGACCCGGGGTCCGCTCGTCCGGACCGCCCGCCACAGCGCTAGGCTCGCGGGTAAGCAACCCGGGACCGAGGGAAGACGTCCTGGGCAGGGGCGGCGGACGCCGCCGCGCTGGAGGGAGCAAGACGATGACTAAGGGTGCGAAGATCGCAATCGGTGGCGTGGTCGCCGGTCTGTTCCTGTGGTGGCTGACGAACTTCTGGATCGCTGCGCTCGTGATTTTCGGCGTTCCGGCCGCTGCCTACCTGATCCTGGACCCCGCGCAGCGGCGCCGGCTGCGCCGGGTGGGCCGCAAGGAGCTCGGAAGCTGAGCTGGGCTTCCCGCGGGCTGCACCGGCCTGCCGGGGCGCGGAATCCTCAGCTGTGCTCGGGACGCAGCGCGAGGGCATCGAGCCGGGTGAGGAGGCCGGGCAGTTCCGGCCCCCGCTCCACGGGGAGAATTTCCTTCGGCTTCTCGTCCAGAAGCACGAAGGCGATGTCGTCCGTCCGGGCGACCAGACTCCAGCCCGGCCCGTCGGCCCGGAGGGTGCGGGCGTCCTCGGAGGCGAAGGACGAGCGGACCCGGCCGGGCGGAGGCGGTGAATCCAGGTACGCCCGTGCCTGTCCCAGCGCATGCCGCACGGCCACCCGGGCCGGGCGGCTCTCCGGTCCTCTCGCGTCCTCGCCCTCCTCCGGGGAGTCCTCGTCCTGCGCCTCGCCGGGCTGGATGAACTCCGCCTCCGCCGACACCTGCTCCCGCCACTGTGTCCACTGCAATGCGATCTCGTCCGCACCCAGCCGGCGCTGCGCGGGGCCCCACTTCTCGGGGTCCGGTGCGGTGAGGAGCGGGCAGCCGAAGTCATGGCCCGGATCCGGCACCGGGTCGTGGGGGGCAGGCACACCGGGGGCCCGGACACTCAGTGCCAGTGGCCAGCCGGGGAGGACCGCCGCGACGGTGTTCTCGTCCGGGGAGAGGTCGTAGGACATTCCGCAGTCCCAAGCGGCGATGGCGCAGGCGGTCAGGGTGACGTCCTCGATCGCGACCGTCCACCGGGCACCCGTGCCGTCCTGGCCCAGCAGCAGACCGTAGCCCTCGGCGTAAGCCTCGAGGGCCAGCGCCGCACATGCCTCGGGGTAGTCGTCACCGAGCACCGCGGGGAACCGGGCGGGCGTCAGCAGGACCGCGGTCAGCACGTAGAGCTCGTCCTCGGCGGTGCCGTCCGTCTCCGTCGTGTCCACGGCGGCCTCCCTCGTTCGTCCGAGTGCGTTCGACATTAGCCATCCGGCAGCCGTCCGTCGAGAGTCCGCCGGCAGGGCGACGAGCAGGGCGGGAGCTGGGCGGGCATGCGCAGCGCGAGAAAGCGGCGGCGGGCGTTCCGGATAGCGGTGCTCCGGAGTGGTTGTAGGGAGCGGCCCCGTGGGGAAGGCTGGAGCGGCGGTCACCATACGAACACGGGGAGCTGAGGATGGCACTGGGCACCACTCTCGACTGGCTGCTGGACGACCTGGGGCAGCGTCTGCCCCGAGTGCGTCACGTCCTGCTCCTGTCCAGCGACGGTCTGGTCACGTCCGCGAGCAAGAGCCTGGACCGCGCCGACGCCGAGCATCTGGCAGCGGTCTCCTCCGGCCTGCACAGCCTGGCCAGAGGGGTCGGACAGCACTTCAGGTGCGGGGATGTCCGGCAGACAATGATCGATTTCGACGATGGCGTGCTCTTCGTGACCGCCGCCGGTGACGGCAGCTGCCTGTGTGTGCTCACCGGTCCCGAGGCGGACATCGGACAGGTCGGCTATGAGATGACACTGCTGGTCAACAAAGTCGGTGAGCACATGGGCCTGGCCTCCCGGGAAGCCCCTTAGGGACGCGTCCCGAGCGGACCGCTTCCACCGGGCGGGAGCGACGGGGTCCCCGCGTGCCGGAGGCGGTCCGGCGGCCACGGTGGCGCCCGGCGGAGGCGCCACCGTACGAGGGCGCCCGGGGCGTCAGCGCCCGCCCGGCCCGCGCTCAGAGCCGTCCGACATCCGTGACTCTGAGTACGGCGCGGCCCTCGGCGTCCGAGGCCGTCAGATCCACTTCGGCGGAGATGCCCCAGTCGAGATTCTCCGCGGGGTCGAGGAACGCCTGCCGCACCCGCCACAGCCGGTCCTCGGGCACCTCCTCGATGCGCAGCAGCTTCGGCCCGCGCGCGTCCGGCCCGGTGCCCAGATCCTCATGTTCCTCCCAGTAGGCGTCCATGGCCTCGCCCCAGGCGTCGGCATCCCACCCGGCGTCGGAGTCCAGCGTCCCCAGCTCCTCGACCTTGTCCAGGGCGGCGAGCTCGACCCTGCGGAACAGGGCGTTGCGTACCAGGACGCGGAAGGCACGGGAGTTCGTGGTGACCGGCTTGACCTGGTCGGCGCGGTCCTGGGCTTCCGATACGTCCTCCTCGGCCGGATTCGCCAACTGCTCCCACTCGTCGAGCAGGCTGGAGTCCACCTGCCGTACCAGCTCGCCCAGCCAGGCGGTGATGTCCTGGAAGTCCTCGGACTTCAGGTCGTCCGGAACGGTGTGCTCCAGGGCTTTGTACGCGCCGGCCAGGTACCGCAGCACGATGCCCTCGGTCCGTGCGAGTTCGTAGTGCGAGACGAACTCGGAGAAGGTCATGGCGCGCTCGTACATGTCGCGGACCACTGACTTCGGCGACAGCCTGTGATCACCGACCCAGGGATGACTCTTCCGGTACACCCCGTAGGCATGGAACAGCAGCTCTTCCAGGGGCTGCGGATGACGGATCTCCATCAGCCGCTCCATCCGGTCCTCGTACTCCACCCCGTCCGCCTTCATCTGCGCGACCGCCTCGCCGCGGGCCTTGTTCTGCTGGGCAGCCAGAATCTGCCGGGGATCGTCGAGGGTGGACTCCACCACCGACACCATGTCCAGCGCGTAGGAGGGGGAGTCGGGGTCCAGCAGTTCGAAGGAGGCCAGGGCGAAGGTGGACAGCGGCTGATTGAGCGCGAAGTCCGCCTGGAGGTCCACGGTGAGGCGGACGATGCGGCCCTGGGAGTCGGGCTCGTCCAGTTCCTCGACGATGCCGCCGTCCAGCAGCGAGCGGTAGATGGCGATCGCCCGCCGGATGTGCCGCAGCTGCTGCCGACGCGGTTCGTGGTTGTCCTCCAGGAGCCGGCGCATCGCCTCGAAGGCATTGCCCGGCCGGGCGATGACGGACAGCAGCATGGTGTGGGTGACCCGGAACCGAGAGGTCAGGGGCTCGGGATCGGAAGCGATCAGTTTCCGGAAGCCCTCCTCGCTCCACCCGACGAAGCCCTCGGGGGCCTTCTTTCGCACCACCTTGCGCCGCTTCTTGGGGTCGTCACCGGCCTTGGCTAGTGCCTTCTCGTTCTCCACGACGTGTTCGGGAGCCTGGGCCACGACGAATCCCGCGGTGTCAAACCCGGCCCGCCCGGCACGTCCGGCGATCTGGTGGAACTCCCGGGCCCGCAGTGTGCGCACCCGGTTCCCGTCGTACTTCGCGAGTGCGGTGAACAGCACCGTGCGGATCGGGACGTTCACCCCCACCCCGAGCGTGTCCGTGCCGCAGATGACCTTGAGCAGGCCGGCCTGGGCGAGCCGTTCCACCAGTCTCCGGTATTTCGGCAGCATGCCGGCATGGTGCACTCCGATGCCGTGCCGGACGAAGCGCGAGAGGCTCTGGCCGAACTTCGTGGTGAACCGGAAGCTGCCGATCAGCTGGGCGATCTCGTCCTTCTCGGCCCGCGTGCACATGTTGATGCTCATCAGGGCCTGCGCGCGCTCCACCGCCTGTGCCTGGGTGAAGTGCACGATATAGACCGGCGATTGGTGCGTTTCCAGTAGCTCGGTCAGGGTCTCGGTGAGCGTCGAGGTGCGGTACTCGTAGCTCAGCGGCACCGGCCGGGTAGCGGAACGCACCACGGTGGTGGGCCGCCCCGTGCGCCGGGTCAGGTCCTCCTCGAACCGGGACATGTCACCCAGTGTTGCGGACATCAGGATGAACTGTGCCTGCGGCAGCTCCAGCAGCGGGATTTGCCAGGCCCAGCCCCGGTCCGGCTCCGCGTAGAAATGGAACTCGTCCATCACCACCTGACCGATGTCGGCCGAGGCCCCGTCCCGCAGCGCGATGGACGCAAGCACCTCGGCGGTGCAGGCGATCACCGGTGCGTCGGCGTTGACCGCCGCGTCGCCGGTCAGCATCCCGACGTTCTCGGTCCCGAAGAGCTTGCACAGTTCGAAGAACTTCTCCGACACCAGGGCCTTGATCGGCGCGGTGTAGAAGGTGACCTTGTCCGCGGCCAGCGCGGCGAAGTGCGCACCGGCCGCCACCAGGGACTTTCCTGATCCGGTCGGCGTGGAGAGAATGACATTGGCCCCCGAGACGACCTCGATCAGCGCCTCCTCCTGAGCGGGATAGAGAGAGATCCCCCGCTCCTCGGCCCAGGACGAGAAAGTGTCGAAGAGGGCATCGGGGTCGCTGGTCGCAGGCATCTGATCGATAAGGGTCACCTGCCCATCTTGCCTGCACCGGCACGGGAGCGGGAACCGACTGGTCATACGAAGATCACATGACGCTACGCTGTGCCGCCTGGGCCAGAACTCAACTGGGCACGGGGCAGCATCTGCTGTGGGATGAAGAAGGGGCGGGGCGCAGTCATGATGGGACCGGCGCACTCACTGTCCGGCGCGATGGCCTGGCTGGGGGTCGGGCTCGCGGCAGCTGTCGCCGACCGCCCCATGCCGTGGACGGTGCTGGTGGCCGGCACGCTGATCTGTGCGGGAGCGGCGCTCGCCCCGGATCTCGACCAGAAGTCCGCGACCATCTCCCGGGCGTTCGGCCCGATCTCCCGCTTCCTCGCCGGGATCATCGACAAGTTGTCGGTCACGGTCTACAACCTCACCCGCGGCAAGGGAGAACGTCGCCGCACCGGGGGCCACCGCACGCTCACCCACACCTGGGTGTGGGCAGTCCTGGTCGGGGCCGGCTTCTCCGCCGCAGCGGTCCACTGGGGCCGCTGGGCCGTCCTGGTCATCCTCTTCATCCACATGGTCCTGGCTGTCGAGGGGCTGCTGTGGCGGCATGCCCGGGCCTCGAGTGATGTGCTGGTCTGGCTGCTCGGCGCGACCAGCGCCTGGATGATCGCCAACATCATGGACCGCCCGGGAATGGGATCGGACTGGCTTTTCCCGGGCCAGGAGTATCTCTGGATCGGCCTTCCCATCGTGCTGGGCGCCATCGTGCACACGATCGGCGACTCCCTCACCATCTCCGGATGCCCGATGCTGTGGCCCCTGCCGATCAGAGGCCGCCGCTGGTACGCCCTGGGCACGCCCCGTTTCATGCGCTTCCGGGCGGGCGCCTGGGTCGAGAACAAGGTGCTGATGCCGGTCTTCATGATCGTCGGTGCCGCCAGCGGTGTGGGAGCCCTCGTTCTGGCCGCATAGCTGCGGGACCCTCGCGGGGCGACCTCATGCCGGTGAGGAGGCGGACGGTCAACTGCGGGCCACCCCCGTTCGGCAGAGATGACGCTGCGCGCGGTCCCCGGCGACACTCTGTGCCGGTGCAGCCCCGTAACGGCGGCCCCTTCTCCGATGGCTCGACGCTGCTCCGCACACGCCCCCGTGCCCGGTGTCCGGCCGGCTGAGGCTCCACGCCGGGGTCCTGCCTCCGTCCAGAGGAGCCCTGGAGTAAGGGCTGTGAGCGCGTCTGACCGGTGGTGCGCCGGCTCTTCGCCATGCCCGGGTTTCGGCGGTGTCACCTGATTGTTATGGCTCCCAACGAATCGTGCGGTCCCAGGGGTGGCGCGGACGGCCCGCCGGGCCATAAGTTCCCGCTCACAACATTCAACTGGGTGGATCCACCGAGAACCGGCAGATCGGCCAGGAGCGCTCGTTCCCCTCATTTCTCCATGACCCCGTGCGGACGGTCGTCCCGTCGCACCCCCAGAAAGGACCCTGCCATGCGCAAGGGACTCCTCCTCACCGTCGCTTCGGCGACACTGCTCGCCTCGGTCACCGCCTGCGGGGACTCCTCGTCGAGCGGCAGCTCCGACAACGACGACAGCAAGCCCAAGATCGGCGTGATCCTCCCGGACAGCAAGTCCTCCGCCCGCTGGGAGACCGCCGACCGCAAGTACCTCTCCGAGGCATTCGAGGCCGAGGGCGTGGACTACGACATCCAGAACGCGCAGGGTGACAAGCAGGACTTCCAGACAATCGCGGACCAGATGATCACCAGTGGCGTCAACGTACTGGTGATAGTGAACCTGGACAGCGGCACCGGCAAGGCCGTGCTGGACAAGGCCAAGTCGCAGGGCGTGGCCACCATCGACTACGACCGGCTCACCCTCGGCGGCTCCGCTCAGTACTACGTCAGCTTCGACAACACAGCGGTCGGCACATTGCAGGGTGAAGGCCTGGTCACCTGCCTGGAGGAGAAGGGCCTGGAGGAGCCGATCATCGCGCAACTCAACGGCTCCCCGACCGACAACAACGCCTCTCTCTTCGCCGAGGGCTACAACAGCGTCCTCGACCCCAAGTACGACTCCGGTGAGTACATCAAGGGCCCCGACCAGTCGGTCCCGGACTGGGACAACGCCGAGGGCGGCACGATCTTCGAACAGATGCTCACCAGTGAGCCCGGTATCGACGGCGTCCTCGCCGCCAACGACGGTCTGGGCAACGCAGCCATCGCCGTCCTGCGCAAGCAGAACCGCAACGGTGAAGTCCCGGTCACCGGCCAGGACGCCACCGTGCAGGGACTGCAGAACATCCTCTCCGGCGATCAGTGCATGACCGTCTACAAGGCGATCAAGCAGGAAGCCGACGCCGCAGCCCGGCTCGCGGTCTCCCTCGCCAAGGGTGAGGAGGCCGAGACCAACGCGACCGTCGAGGACCCGGAGGGCGGCCGTGAGGTCCCCTCGGTCCTGGAGGTCCCGGTGGCCATCTTCAAGGACAACGTCAAGGACGTCGTGGACGACGGCTTCGTGACCAAGGAAGAGCTCTGCACGGGGGAGTACGCCGCCCTCTGCGAAGAGGCCGGCATCAAGTAGTCCAGACCGGCCGGACCGACCGGCTGCGGGTCCCGGGCACGTCCGCCCGGGACCCGCAGCCCTCACGAACCCGAGGAGCCCTCCCCTCATGACCGTGACCCCGATCCTGGAACTGCGTGGGATCGACAAGAGCTTCGGCCCCGTGCAGGTCCTGCACGACGTGGCCCTCAGCGCCTACCCCGGAGAAGTGACCGCCCTCGTCGGCGACAACGGTGCCGGCAAGTCCACCCTGGTCAAGTGCATCGGCGGTATCCACTCCTTCGACGCAGGCGAGTACCGGTTCGAGGGTGAACAGATCCAGATGCACAGTCCCCGGGACGCCGCCGCCCTCGGCGTCGAAATCGTCTACCAGGACCTGGCACTGTGCGACAACCTCGACATCGTGCAGAACATGTTCCTGGGCCGGGAAATCCGCAGCGGCCTGATCCTGGACGAGGCCACCATGGAGGAAATGGCTGCCCAGACCCTCGCAGGGCTTTCGGTCCGGACCGTCCAATCCGTCCGCCAGCAGGTCTCCAGCCTTTCCGGCGGTCAGCGCCAGACGGTGGCCATCGCCAAGGCTGTGCTGTGGAACAGCAAGGTCGTCATCCTGGACGAGCCGACCGCCGCCCTCGGCGTCGCACAGACCGCCCAGGTACTGGAGCTGGTCCGCAGGCTCGCCGACAAGGGACTGACCGTCGTGCTCATCTCCCACAACCTGAACGACGTCTTCGCCGTCTCCGACCGGATCGCCGCGCTCTACCTGGGCCGGATGGCGGCCCAGGTCAGGACCACCGACGTCACCCACGCACAGGTCGTCGAACTGATCACTTCCGGCCGCAGTGGGGATCTGGGCCTCACCACCACCAACGGAGCAACCGCATGACCACCGCCCTGAAGAAGGACCGGAGCACTGAACTCCCCCCGTTGAAGACGCCGGGAATGGGCGCCGTCGCCCGGAACTACGTCGACCGGCTGCGCGGCGGCGAACTCGGCTCCCTCCCCGCGATCCTCGGCCTCGTCGTACTCTGCCTGTTCTTCGCGATCCTGCGCCCGGTCTTCCTGTCCAACCTCAACTTCGCCAACCTCCTCACCCAGGGGGCTGGAAGCATCGCCATCGCCATGGGTCTGGTCTTCGTGCTCCTCCTGGGCGAAATCGACCTGTCGGCAGGCTTCGCCAGCGGTGTCTGCGCCGCGGTCCTGGCCATCCTGCTCACCGACCAGGGATGGCCCTGGTACATGGCGATCCTGGCCGCGGTACTCACCGGCATGGTCATCGGCCTGGTGCTGGGCCTCTTGGTGTCAAGGGTCGGCATACCCTCCTTCGTCGTCACCTTGGCCGCGTTCCTCGCCTTCCAGGGCGTGGTGCTGATGCTGCTCAAAGAAGGCACCAACATCTCCATCAGCGACCCGACGGTCATCGCCATTGCCAACAGCAACCTCGCTCCCGGGGTCTCCTGGGCGCTCCTGGCGCTGAGCGTCGGCGTCTACGCGGGAATCCAGCTGCGCCAGACCAACAACCGGCGCCGGCGCGGACTCACCGTCACCCCGCCGGCCCTGCTCGCCTTCCGCATCGGCTCGCTCGCCGTACTCGGCGCGCTCGCCGTCCACCTGCTCAACCAGGAGCGCAGCCGCAACGTCCTCGTCGACTCGGTCAAGGGCGTGCCCATCGTGGTGCCGGTCATCGCCGTGCTCCTCGTCGCCGGCACCTTCGTGCTCAGCCGCACCTCCTTCGGCCTGCACATCTACGCCGTCGGCGGCAGCCAGGAAGCCGCCCGCCGGGCCGGGATCAACGTCACCGCCATCCGCGTCTCCGCGTTTGTCATCTGCTCCTCCCTCGCAGCGGTCGGCGGCATCATCGCCGCTTCCCGGGGACACTCGGTGGACCCCAACACCGGCGGCAGCAATGTCCTGCTGCTGGCGGTCGGTGCCGCGGTCATCGGCGGGACGAGCCTCTTCGGCGGCCGTGGCCGCCTTGTCAACGCCGTACTCGGCGGCATGGTCGTCGCCGTCATCCAGAACGGCATGGGGCTGATGGGGTACAGCTCCGGCGTCAAGTACGCTGTCACCGGATCTGTTCTGCTGATCGCCGCCGGTGTGGACGCCGTGTCCCGCCGACGAGCCGTACGACATTGAGGTCGGAGCACGATGAGAGCCGGCCCCTCGCAGGAGGAGATACGGCGGCAGAACCTCAGCACACTGCTCCGCCACATCCATCTCGGGGGGCCCGCTTCCCGGGCCGTGCTCGCCGACCGCATGGGGCTGAACCGCAGCACCATCCTGGCGTTGGTCAGCGAACTGAGCAGCGCCGGCCTGGTCCGTGAGGAACTCCCACGCGAGACCGGCCGGGCAGGCCGGCCCTCCCTGGTCGTACAACCCGAATCCCATCGGGTGCACGTCCTCGCCTTCGATGTCGGAGTGGACTACCTGGCAGCCGCCCGCGTAGGGCTCGGCGGCGTCTTCCTCGACCGACGGGAGACCACCTCACCCGAGATCGGCCGCGACCCCGGCCAGGCAGTCGCCATCCTTGCCGGCTACGCCGGGGAGATGACGGCCGCGGCCCCGGCGGACTCCGTCTGTGCGGGAGCCGCAGCGGCAGTACGCGGCATGGTGCGTCACCCGGACGGCCTGGTCCGCTCCGCCCCCAACATCGGCTGGCTCGACGAGGACTTCGGCGGCGCTCTCACCCGCAGGCTCGGTCTGGACTCACCGGTCCTGCTGGACAACGAATCCAACCTCGGCGCCCTCGCCGAACACCTCCGCGGCGCGGGCACCGGCCTCCAGGACCTGATCTACCTCCACGGCGACATCGGGATCGGAGGCGGCATCATCTCCGGGGGACGGTTGCTGCGCGGGCACCAGGGGTACGGCGGCGAAGTCGGTCACATGCTGGTCAACCCCAGGAACGGCAGACGCTGCAGCTGCGGCTCCCGCGGCTGCCTCGAAGCCGAAGCCGGGCAGAACGCGCTACTGGAAGCCGCTCACCGGCAGCACCACTCAACCACCGGCCGGAAGGCGGTGCAGCAGATCGTCGAGGCGGCGGACCGTGGCGACGTCACGGCTCGCGCCGCCCTGCATGCCGTGGGTGACTGGCTTGCCATCGGCATCGCGAATCTCGTCAACCTCTACAACCCGGCCACTGTCATCTTCGGTGGCAACCTTCCCGACATCTACCTCAGTGCCGCCGCGCAGATCCGCAGCCGGATCAACAGCCATGCCCTCGCGGCGGTCCGGGAGAGCACGCGATTCCGGGTCTGCCGACTCGGCAACGACACTCTGCTCAACGGCGCCGCAGAACTCGCGTTCACCCGCCTCCTGACCAACCCCCTGGACCACACCGGCCTCTGACCGTGCGGTGTGGTCCAGGGGCCGGAAACAGCTGGGGAAGACCCGGGACCCCCGACCGTCAGCTGTGCCAGGAGCGCCAGAGCGCGGCGTAGGCCCCCTCAGCGGCCACCAGTTCGTCATGGCTGCCCAGCTCCGTGATCCGGCCCTCCTCCACCACCGCGATCACATCGGCATCGTGCGCGGTGTGCAGCCGGTGCGCGATCGCGATCACCGTGCGCCCCTCGAGCACCTTCGCCAGTGAACGCTCCAGATGACGTGCGGCCCGAGGGTCGAGCAGAGACGTCGCCTCGTCGAGCACCAGCGTGGGCGGATCCGCAAGCACCAGCCGGGCCAGTGCGATCTGCTGAGCCTGTGCGGGGGAGACGGCGAGCCCGCCTGAGCCGACCTCGCTGTGCAGCCCGTCCGGCAGCGCCCTCGCCCACCCATCGGCGCCCACTGCGGCCAGTGCCGCCCAGAGTTCGGGATCCTCCGCGTCCGCACGGGCCAGCAGCAGGTTGTCCCGCAGTGGCCCGACGAATACGTGGTGTTCCTGGTTCACCAGGGCCACCTGCACGCGCACCTGCTCCGCGGGCATGTCCGCCAGCCGTGCGCCGCCCAGCGTCACCTCGCCGGTCCGCGGAGCGTAGATGCCGGCGAGCAGCCGCCCCAGCGTGGACTTGCCGGCTCCCGACGGACCCACGAGGGCGACCCGGGTGCCGGGCGGCACCCGCAGGGACACCTCGTGCAACACGTCCCTGCCGGCCAGGTACCCGAAGCGCACCTCCTCCGCCCGCAGATCCCGGCCCTTAGGGGTCAGCGACGCGTCACCGGCGTCCCCCTCGATCTCCCGCACGCCCACCAGCCTGGCGAGCGACACCCGAGCCACCTGCAGTTCGTCGAACCAGCGAAGGATCATGCTGACCGGCTCGATGAGCATCTGGGCCAGTAGGGCTCCGGTGGTGAGCTGGCCCACCGTCATCCAGCCCTGGAGCACGAACGTGCCGCCGATGAGCAGCACTCCGCTGATGATCAGCGCGTGGTAGACGTTGATCGTCGGGATCAGCACGGAGCGCAGCCACAGCGTATAGCGTTCCCATGCCGTCCAGGTCTTGATCCGCCGCTCGGAGAGCGCCACCCGCTCACGCTCCAGGCGATGTGCCTCGACGGTTCGTCCGGCGTCCACGGTCTCAGCGAGCGCTCCGGCGACCGCTGCATAGCCGGCGGCCTCGGCCCGGTAGCCGGCGGGGGCCCGGCGGTAGTACCAGCGACAGCCCGCAAGCAGCACCGGCAGCGCGATGAGCACGCCCAGCCCCAGGGGCGGTGCCGTGAGGACGATGCCGGCAACCAGCAGCAGCACCCACACCGTGGCGATCGCGAGCTGCGGGACGGCCTCCCGCATGGCCTGGGCGAGTCGGTCGATGTCCGTGTTGATGCGGGCGAGGAGATCTCCCGTGCCGGCCCGCTCCAGCACTCCGGGCGGCAGCCGCACGGAGCGCACCAGGAAGTCCTCGCGCAGGTCGGCGAGCATCCGCTCACCGAGCACCGCACCGCGCAGGCGTACCAGGCGGGCGAAGACCGCCTGGATCAGCAGGGCGGCGGCGAACAGAGTGAGAATGCGGCCCAGGGGCAGCTCGGTGACACCGTCGGCGAGGTCCTGGACGACCCCGCCCAGCAGGTACGGCCCCACCATGGAGGTGACCACGGCGACGGTGTTCACCGCCACCAGCAGGCCGAAGGCACGGCGGTGACGGCGCAGAAGCTCGCGGACGTAGAGCTGCACGGTGGACCGGCCTGCCACTGGCAGCGTGGTCGTGTGCTCATGGGCGGCCGGGTCGTGCTCAGGTGCTTTCACACCGATGGACAGAGTCATGCGGACTCCTCGGCGAACTCGTTCAGGTGAGGGGATCCGTCTCCGCGCGGCGGCGTTGCCCCTGCTCCGGTCTCCCGGGTGACGACCGCGCGGTACTGCGCACTGCTGCGCAACAGCTCTCGGTGCGTGCCCGTGGCGGCGACTGTCCCCTCGTGCACGAACACCACCTCGTCCGACCGGTCCAGCAGCAGCGGACTCGAGGTGAACACCACGGTGGTGCGGCCCGAGCGCAGTGACCGGACGGAGTCACCGATTCGTGCCTCGGTGTGCGAGTCGACAGCAGACGTCGGCTCGTCGAGCACCAGCACGTCGGGATCAGCGATGAGCGAGCGGGCCAGTGCCAGCCGCTGCCGCTGGCCGCCCGACAGGGATCGGCCCCGCTCGGTGATACGGGTGCGCATCGGGTCGCCGTTGTCCTCCGGGGCGGCCTGGGCGAGCGCCGTCAGGACGTCAGCGCACTGCGCCGCTGCCAGCGCTTCGGGCATGCCGACCCGGCCGGAGCGAGGGACTCCGAGCAGCTCGGTGAGCGTCCCCGAGAGCAGCACCGGATCCTTGTCCTGGACCAGCACCGCGGTGCGCGCGGTCTCCAGCGGGAGCCGGTCCAGCGCGGTGCCCCCAAGCTCCGCGGAGGGCTCGCCGGGTCCGCCGGCGGGGTGTCCGCCGAGCCGTTCGGCAAGGCGTTCAGCCGCGTCCGGGTCGCCACACACCACTGCCGTCAGCCGGCCCTCCCGGGCCAGCACGCCGGTGGCGGGATCCCGGAGATCGCCGGAGGGTGGGCCGTCGTGCACTGCGGGAGTCACCGCGCCGAGCTCCACCTCATCGCGCCGGAGCCCCAGAACCCGCACCGCCCGCCGGGCCGAGGGCCGGGAGAAGGTGAAGGCCATCGCTGCTTCCTGGAACAGCCGGAGCGGGAACATCAGGAACATCACCGCCCCGTACACGGTCACCAGCTCACCGGCACCGATCCGCCCGTCCAGCGCAAGCTGGGTGCCCTGCCAGACCACGGCGAGAAGAAGCAGGCCGGGCATCACCACCTGAACCGCTTCGATCATGGCCCACATGCGGGCGCTGTGCACGGACGCGGTGCGGACTTCCTGCGAGGCACGGCGGTACCGCTCCAGGAACAGCTCTTCGCCTCCGATGCCCCGCAGCACCCGCAGCCCGGCCACGGTGTCGGAGGCCAGCTCGGTCGCCCGGCCAGACTTGGTGCGCTCGTGGTCGGCACGTCGGGTGGCGGCCGGCAGCAGCGGAAAGACCGTCAGCACGACGGCGGTGATGCCGGCCACGACCAATAGCCCCAACCGTGGTTCGTAGACGAGGAGGCCGGCACAGACGCCCAGGGTGACCATCACGGCAGCAGCGAACCGGGAGAAGGACTCGACGAACCAGCCGATCTTCTCGACGTCGCCGGTGGAGACTGCCACCACCTCCCCGGCGGCTACCCGACGCGTCAGCCGGGAGCCGAGCGCGGCGGTGTGGCGCGCGAGGAGTTGCTGAACTCGTGCCGCCGCGGTGATCCAGTTGGTGACGGCGGCCCGGTGCAGCGCGGTGTCGGCGATCGTGGTCACCACGGCGATGGCGAACATGATCGCGCCGGCTGCGGCGAGCTGTCTTCCGGAACCTTCCACCACCGCCTGGACGGCGACGCCCATGGCCACCGGCAGGGAGGCGACGGCTGCCATGTGGAGCGAACCCCAGCCGAGCGCCCGGGCCTGACCGCCCAGCTGACGACGGAAAAGCCAGACCAGAAACCGGAATCCGGACCGCACATCGGGGTCACCGGGATCGGAATACGGAAGATCACGAATCTGCATGACATCTCGGAATCAGGTCGGAGTTGAGATGGGCAACCTGGCAAGCCTGCGGTGTCGCCCGGTGCGGAGCAACCGCTTTTCCCGCAGAGCGCCCGCCGACGGGGGTTCGCAACGTTCGACGGGGCAGGAAGTGTCGTCCCGCCGCTCCGCAGCCGGTGCGCAACAGCGGGGTTCCGGCCTCAGGGGGCGTCCGGAGGGAACCGGGCCGTCCGCTGTGGAACAGCGTTCAAGTCCCGAAACCGCACGGGCCGCCATGAGTGCTTTCCGGCAGGGGCCGGGAGGTTGGGGGACAACCTCCCTTCACCCCCTGCAGGAGAGCAGGGCACCGGATCGGCAGACGTCCCTATCTCGTTCGAAACAGGAACGCGCAGGGGATTGACGGCTGAACAGTCCGCTTCGATGCTGGACCTCAGCAGGCGAGTGGGAGCGCTCCCACATGGCTGAGAGGAGCCGCACATGTCACATCCCGGCCCGCGTGCCCGGCATGCGGACAAGCCCTCCGAGCCCGAACCCGAGGCCGGGAAGGATCGCCGCCCTCTCCTGCGCAGCTGGAATCGCGAGGTCAACCGGCGTGCGGCGTTCAATCGGCGCACCCGGGGGGCGGTGGCGTGATGGTCCGGGGTGTGCGCATTTCTCCGAGTGACGCCCGTCGGTCACGACAGCCGCTCCGGCTGCCCGGCGGGGCGGCTCCTTGCCTGCGCTCAGAGGTCGCTGGTGCGGTTTGTGTGGGTTCGCAGGAATTTGTTCAAAGCTACTACGCCACACTTCTTGACGCAGGCATGCCACTCAACGACGATAAGTGTGTCGCCGCCGGATGGGAGCGCTCCCAACTGGACTGTGTGCCACTGATGCCCGGTGAACACACAGCCACCATCCGGCGGCGGCTCTCGTACCCAGGCAGCTGGGCCCATGGGAAAGGGCTTGCAGGGGAGGAAACGACCGGCTGCCCTCCTCAGGTAAGGCCGCTGACGCTATGATCGACGACGCACCATCAAGTGATCAGCCGGGGCGGCGAGAACTGATCCTGCGGGCGGAGTAGACCCCACGCACTCGACTTCACCGGAAGGAACAGGCCCCATGACTGTTCATCAGCAATCCCGTCCTGCCCGCACCACGGGCGGCCCATCCACCGGCTCGGCGACAGCGCCGGTGGCCGCCAGAGTGCTTGCCGCCCTCCGCCTGGTGATGGGAGGCATCTTCCTGTGGGCCTTCCTCGACAAGGCGTTCGGCCTCGGCTACGCCACCAGGTCGGAGAATGCCTGGATCAACGGCGGTTCGCCTGCCGGGGGTTACCTCAGCCGGGTGTCGGCAGGTCCCTTGGAGTCCACCTTTCATTCCTGGGCCGGAGCGGTGTGGGTCGACTGGCTCTACATGGCCGGCATGCTCGGCCTCGGGGTGGCGTTGCTGGCCGGTATCGGCCTGCGGATGGCAGCGATCGCGGGCTCGCTCATGATGGCGATGATGTGGATGGCCGAGTGGCCGCCCGCCCGGGAGCTTTCCGACGGTTCACCGAGCATGTCACCGAACCCGCTGATCGATCAGCACGTGGTGTACGCGCTGATCCTGGTGGTGCTGGCGGCCTTCGCGGCAGGCCGGACCTGGGGCCTGGCCGACCATTGGGCCCGGACGCCGGTGGCTGCCCGTTCTCCCTGGCTTCAGTAGAGCTGACCCCCACGCTCCGCCCCCTC
Organism: Streptomyces sp. ACA25; assembly: GCF_028200735.1. Classification (GTDB taxonomy): domain Bacteria; phylum Actinomycetota; class Actinomycetes; order Streptomycetales; family Streptomycetaceae; genus Streptomyces. Next base: position 22,739 of record NZ_JAQKPV010000017.1, on the reverse strand, counting down.
ACCGGTTTCCCTGCCCCCGGTGAGGGGGCGGTTCCATGATCGGTGCCGGGTGGGGAAGACAGTGCCGACCCCGGCTCAGCTGTCCAGCCGCGCAGCCCAGATGAGGCCGCCCAGCAGGTGCCGGCGGAAGTCCGGGGCGGCGTAGCTCTCGGGCGTGTGGCCGAGGGCGGTGTAGAAGGAGCGGCCGCCGGTGTTCTCATGGCACCAGACGAGCGGATGGTCGACGCCCATCCGGCCGCCCCGGTAGCCCGTCTCGTCGGCCGAGGCAAGCACCCGGACCCGGCTCCGGGGGCTGCTGCGGAAGTTGTACCACTCGTCGGTGAAGGGCCAGCGTTCCCCCAGGTGCGCGGTGGCCGGGTGACCGTGATCCTCCACGACCACTTCTCCCGGCTGCAGGTCGGGGTGCCCGTCGAACCGGGCCCCGACCAGTTCCCCGTACCAGTGCCAGTCCTCCTCCGTCGTCGACGCGGCGTGCACCCCGACGAAGCCGCCGCCCGCGGTGCAGTGGGCATGCAGCGCTTCCCGGGCGGCCGGGTTGAGCACCTCACCGCTGGTGGACAGGAAGACGACGGCCCGGCAGCCGGGCAGCGCGGAGGCGAGCGTGACCGGGTCCTCCGTCGTCTCGACGGAGAAGCCGTGTCCGGCTCCGAGCGAGCGGAACGCCTCGATACCGTCCGCTATCGAGGTGTGGCGGTAGCCGGCGGTGCGGCTGAAGACGAGGACACGTGGGTGATCCATGGCCCCCGAGTGTAAGTGCCGCAGAGCACGCGGCGCATTGGACAGGTGCCACGGATGGTCCGCGCAGCCGGGGCGGACGCGGATCCGCCCCGGTACCGCTGGCGGGCGCCAAGATCGGCGAGAACATCCGGGTGGTTGCGAGCGCCACCAGCAAGCTTCTCAACCTGTACGGATCCAGCGATGAGGCCGAGTGTGCTCTTCCCGAGAGTCTGACCGGCTCCAGCAGGATCCGGGCGCCGGGTGACGGCCCGCCCGGTGCCCGCTTCGCCGTCGGCCGAGCACCCGGCCTCAGCCGTTCTCCACAAGTCCCGTGATCTCCCCGGCTCGCCCGGTGTCCTCGGACATCACACCGGCAGAGGACCCACGGCTGCTCAGATCCGGTGAGCGGAAGCAGCCGCTGACTCTGCCCGCGACCATCCGGCCGAGGGGTAAGCTGCCGGCGATATCCGCCGAGGCGAGGAGGAAGCGGCCCCATGGCCCCGCTCATCGACACGGTCGCCTGGGTATGCCTGGCCGACGGAAGGATCCTGGGCACTCGCTCCCGGGGCAGACAGCTCTTCTACATACCGGGCGGCAAGCGGAACGAGGGGGAGAGCGACCTGGACACCCTCCTGCGCGAGGTGAAAGAGGAGGTGTCGGTCACGCTGGTCACGGAGAGCATCGCGTACTTCGGCACCTACCGGGCCCCGGCGGACGGACATGGCGAGGGCACGGTGGTACAGATGTCCTGTTACACCGCCCACCACCGGGGTGACCTCAGGGCCAACAGTGAGATCGAGGAGCTCGCCTGGCTGACCTTCGCGGACCGGGAGCGCACCGCGCCGGTGGACCGGGAGGTCTTCGACGACCTCCGAGCGGCCGGGCTGCTCCACTGACCGCGCGGGTCCGCGTGTGGTCAGTACCGTTCGACAAGGCCGGCTCGTGAGACAGAAGGCTCATACGGCTCCGGCCAGTACTCGGTCACCGAGGCGATCAGACCCTCGCCGTCCAGGCGAAGGAAGCAGATGCCCGTCATCTCCTCCTTGTCGACCCGGGCCCGCACCGTGACCGCGGCCTCCCGCGAGTCGGCCACGATCCGGTCGACGGGCGAGATGCCAGTCACCGGGGAACTCCCGCTGGAGGAGTCTGCCCGGGGACACTGACAGGGGCCGGGTCCGGGTGAAGGCGTCAGGGCACCGCCTCCACCGCCTCGCGGCCATGGTTGTCCCCGCGTGCCAGGGTCGCGTAGCGGCCACCCCGGGCCATCAGTTCGGCATGCGTGCCGCGCTCGGCGATGCGGCCGTTGCTGAGTACCACGATCTGGTCCGCTTCCCGGATTGTGGACATCCGGTGGGCGATGGTGATCGTGGTACGGCCGGCGGAGGCAGCGTCGATCGCCCGCTGCACCGCCTGTTCGGTGCGGGTGTCCAGGGCACTGGTCGCCTCGTCGAGAATCAGCACCGGAGGGTCGCGCAGGATTGTGCGTGCGATGGCGAGGCGCTGCTTCTCGCCTCCGGAGAAGCGGTATCCGCGCTCACCGACCAGCGTGTCGTAGCCGTCCGGGAGCCCGGCGATGTGGTCGTGGATCTGTGCGGCCCGGGCAGCGGCCTCGATCTGGGCGTCCGTGGCCTCCGGTCTGGCGAACCGCAGATTGTCGGCGACCGAGGCGTGAAAGAGATACGTCTCCTGGGAGACCACCCCCACCGAGCGGGCCAGGGAGTCGAAGTCAAGATCGCGCACGTCGACACCGTCCAGGGTGACCCGCCCCTCGGTCACGTCGTAGAGCCGGGGCACAAGGTAGCTCAGGGTGCTCTTGCCGGATCCGGTGGTCCCGACGACGGCCAGTGCCCCGCCCGGGGGGATGGCCAGGCTGATGCCCGACAGCGTCGGCGCAGCGTCCGGCTCGTAGCGGAAGGTGACGTCCTCGAACCGGACGGCTCCCCGGGCCCGCCCCAGACGCACCGGGTCGGGGCGCTCGGTGATGTCGGGCTTCAGATCGAGGTACTCGAAGATGCGCTGGAACAGGGCGAGGGAAGCCTGGATCTCCACGCCGGTCGACAACAGAGAAACCGCCGGACGCAGCAGCCCTTGCTGCAGGGTGATGAACGCGACCAGAGTCCCGATCGACGGAGGGGTGCCGCCGAGCTGCCACATGACCCCGGCTGACCAGTACAGCAGGGCCGGGATGGCGGCCATGATCATGCCGATCGTGGCCATCCGCCAGCGCCCGGCCATGCTGGAGCGCACCTCCAGGTCCACCAGCTGCTCGGACTCCACTCCGAAGGCCCTGGTCTGGGCGTCGGCGCGGCCCATGGTGCGTCCGAGCAGAATTCCGCTGACGGACAGCGACTCGGTGACGACAGCGGCCATCGTGGCCATCTGCTTCTGCCGCTGAGTGGTGATCCGCTTCCGCTCACGTCCCACACGGCGGGCGATCCAGACGAAGAACGGCAGCAGCGTGAGAGAGACCAGAGTCAGCCGCCAGTCCAGGGCCAGCATCGCCACGACGGTCGCCACCACGGCGGTCACGTTGGACACCAGCGAGGTGGCGGTGGAGGTGACGGTGGCCTGCATTCCCCCGATGTCGTTGGCAATTCTGGACTGGACCTCGCCGGTGCGGGTGCGGGTGAAGAACGCCAGCGACATCTGCTGCAGCCGGGCATACACGGCCGTCCGCAGATCGTGCATGACCTGCTGACCGACCCTGGTGGAGATCAGCGTCTGGAGTACCCCGAACACGCTGCTCAGCACCGCGGTGACGATCATGCCGAGAGCCAGCAGCCCGAGCAGTCCGGTCCGCTGCTCGGGCAGCGCCACGTCGATGATCTCCCGCAGAAGGAAGGGTGAGGCGACAGCGACCAGGGACGAGGCTCCGACGAGGAATCCGACCACCGCCAGCCGGGACCGGTACGGACGGAAGAGCCGAAGAATGCGGGAGACCTGTCCGGACGGCTGGGGCTCGGGAAGGCCGTCGGCCGGCACGGTCCACCGGGGGGTGTCGTGGTGCATGGGCTCCTTCGGCAGGCGGTCACCAGTGGGAATCGTCCAGCTTAGAGCCGTCGGCCGGTTCTCGGTGGGGAAGGCCGGGCCGGCACCGGGTCGCGTCCTCGCGGTGGCCCGCAGGGAGCGACGTACCGTTGATGCGGTGCCGGTGCGTGCCCCGCACGGCGGGGAAGCGGTAGTGCCTCCCGGTGGTCACTGTTCCGGTAGGGGCGGCTACGCTGAGAAGGGGAGGTGGGGCAATGGCCGACTCGGATCACGGGCTGTTCGGGCCGGATTCCGTCACCTGGCAGGTGCACAGCGATCCGGTGATGTGGATCGCCGGCGTACGCGCCCTTTATCTGCAGGCGCTGCACCCCCGCGCGGTGCGCGGGGTCACCCAGAACTCCGACTTCCAGCAGGACGCATGGGGACGGCTGCTGCGGACCGCCGCCTTCGTCGGATGCATCACCTACGGCACATCGGCGGAGGCGGAGCGGGCCGGTGCGCGGGTCCGGGGCCTCCACCGCCGGCTGTGGGCCACCGATCCCACTACCGGGGAGCGCTACCGTGTCGACGAACCGGCTCTGCTGCTGTGGGTTCACTGCGCCGAGGTGGACTCCTATCTGCACGTCGCGCGCCGCTCCGGGGTGCCACTGAGCGACGAGCAGGCCGACCGCTACCTCGACGAGCAGCGGGCGGCGGCCCGGCTCGTGGGACTGGAGCCGGCTCAGGTGCCCAGAAGCACGGCCGAGCTGTACGCATACTTCCGGGCGGTGCGCCCCGGCCTCGCGGCAACCCCGGAGTCCGCGGCGGTCAACGCGTTCCTGCGCCGCCCGCCGGTTCCGCCACCGCTGATCCCGGCGCGCGGTCTGCTGTGGAGCCAGGCAGCCGCCGTCGCGTACGGCACACTGCCGCCGTTCGGTCACAAGCTGTACTCGCGGTACGCGCCCGCCCCTGGCGTCGTCACCAAACGGCTGACCCGGGCAGCGAAGGCGCTGCGCGCCATTCCGCCGGAGGCGCGCTGGAAACTCCCGCCGGGGCACATCGTCAAGGCGGTAGCCCGGCTCGGCCCTGACGCCCGCCCGTCCCTGGAACGGCTCCGCCAGTTGTCGTGACAGGCCCGCGGCGGCGGTACCTCCGGGCGCTTCCGCGTGCTACCAAAGGGGCATGCCCCTGCACACGTCCTACGACGCAGTGATCGTCGGCGGCGGACACAACGGCTTGGTCGCCGCCACCTATCTGGCCCGCGCAGGCCGCCGGGTCCTGGTGCTGGAGCGGCTCGGGCACACCGGCGGGGCGGCGGTCTCCGCCCGGATCTTCCCGGGTGTGGCTGCCCGGCTGTCCCCGTACGCGTACCTGGTCAGTCTCTTTCCGCAGAAGATCGTGCGGGAGCTGGGGCTGCGGCTGACGCTGCGCAAGCGAGTGGTTTCCTCGTACACGCCGACCGTGCGCAGTGGCCGGCCCGGCGGGCTTCTCATCACCGGAGGCACCTCCCGCACCCGGGAGGCGTTCGTCCGGCTCACCGGATCGGACAGGGAGTTTCAGGTCTGGCTGGAATTCCATGCCATGACGCAGCGTCTCGCGAGCCGAGTGTTTCCCACCCTCACGGAGCCGCTGCCGAGCCGGGCAGCGCTGCGGGCACGGATCGGTGACGAGACCGCTTGGCAAACGTTCTTCGAACGGCCGCTCGGTGAGACGCTCGAGGAGTGCTTCCAGGACGACCTGGTGCGCGGCCTCGTACTGACAGATGCGCTGATCGGCACCTTCGCCTCCGCGCACGACTCCTCACTGCGGCAGAACGCCTGCTTCCTGTACCACGTCATCGGCGGCGGCAAGGGTGACTGGGACGTCCCGGTGGGAGGTATGGGAGCGGTTACCGACGCGCTGGCTGCCGCAAGCCTCTCGGCCGGGGCCGAGATCGTCACCGGGGCGGAGGCCACCGAGATCGGAACCGACGGGCAACGGGCCGAGGTCACGTACCGGGCGGCCAACCGGGAAGCGTCCGTCGCCGCCGGACAGGTGCTGGTCAATGCTTCGCCCCGGACCCTGGCAGAGCTGCTGGGCAATCCTCCGCCCGCGGTCGCTGAAGGAGCGCAGCTGAAGGTGAACATGGTGCTGCACAGGCTGCCGGGACTGCGGGACCCGAGGACCGACCCACGCGAGGCCTTCGCCGGGACCTTCCATGTCGCGGAAGGGTACCGGGAGCTGGAGACCGCCCGCCGGGAAGCGGTGGCGGCTCGACTGCCGCGCCGGCCACCCTCGGAGCTGTACTGCCATTCGCTGACGGACCCGACGGTACTCTCCCCTGAACTGGCCAGTGCCGGCTATCAGACCCTCACACTTTTCGGGCTGCACACCCCTCTGCGGCTCTTTCAGGGAAGCCCGGAGCACCACGACGCGGTCCGGGACGAGCTGCTGCGCCGCACGTTTGCCGAGCTGGACAGGCACCTCTCCGAGCCGATCGCGGACTGTTTGGCACGGGATGCCCACGGGAGGCCGTGCATCGAGGTGAGCAGCCCCCTGGATCTGGAGCGCGAACTGGGCCTGCCGGGCGGGAACATCTTCCACGGTGCCCTCACCTTTCCGTGGGCGGAGGGGGCCGCGGGCCGCTGGGGTGTGGAGACCGGGTACGCCAACGTCCTGCTGTGCGGTGCGGGAGCTGTCCGCGGCGGTGGTGTCAGCGGGATCCCCGGTCACAACGCGGCAATGGCGGCGCTGGGTCGTTAGGGCGTGTTTCGAGAGAGCCAGGTGCCCGGGCTGTGTGCGCGAAGAGCTCTGGCTGGGCGGTCCTTGCTGATCCCGAAGGCAACGAATTCTGCGTTCTGCGCAGCGAGTCCGACCGAGCCGTCATGACTTCCTGATGCTCCGCGGCCATCTTGGCCGTTCGGGTGAGTGCTGGGCACAGCCACTTGCTGATGGCCGCTCGCGGACCTTCTCCAGGATGGGCACTGCGGGGAGTCCCCCGCGCTGCCCAGCGGTGACCACGGCCGACGTGGGTTTCTGCCCTTGCCCGGTGGCCTGGCGCAGCTTGGTGGTTAGGCCGCCGTGCGAGCGCCCAGGCCGTCGTCGTCCGGCTCGCTGGCGATGCCGCCGGGCGGATCCTCCTGCAGGTCCCCCTGCTTCCCCGGCCCAGAGGTGTGCTGGTGGGCCCGGCACACCGTGGAGTCGACGTTGAGGTCCCGGGTGATCAATCCCTTGGCATCGGCCCGTGCCTGCAGCGCGGTGAAGGTCTCCCGCCACGGGATGCCGGTACGGACCCGGAACCGCATGCCGTCGATCAGCTGCCGCCGGGTCCATCCCGGCGGTCGGCCGGGCTTGCCGCTCGGCAACAACAGCTGGAGAAAGGCCCACTGTTGGTCCATCAGGTCTCCACGTCCCACAAACCAAGATCATCGCACCCTCAAGATCAGCTTTGACGCCCGCCCTGGGGCTGTGCATGGTCCCGGCCCTCCATCGTCGGGACGTTCCGGAGGCCGCTGGCAAGCGGCGGCATGCCCGCCGGACCGGCTCATTACGGGAATGGTCTGGACCGGAAGGTGTATTGGTCTGGACATGGCGGAGGGGTGGCTTTACGCTGCATCTGGTCTAGACCTTCAGAGGGCTCCTCTGCCCTCCGAGCGCTCACCCCCCACCACGTCGGGAGCGAACAACACTATGCGTAGAAAGATCACCTCCGCGGTACTCGGGCTCGGCCTGGCCGCAGTCTCGGTGCTGGCGACCAGCAGCACCGCTCACGCGCACGGCTACGGCACCGCCCCCACCAGCCGTCAGGCGCACTGCGCCCAGGGGAACATGTCCGATTGCGGAAACATCGTCTGGGAGCCGCAGAGTGTCGAGGGTCCGAAGGGATTCCCCCAGGCCGGGCCGCCCGACGGGCAGATCTGCTCCGGGGCCAACGGTCAGTTCTCCCAGCTGGACGAGCCCCGCGGCGGTTCGTGGCCGGCGACAGACCTGACGGCCGGCCAGGGGTTCACTTTCAGCTGGCGTTTCACCGCCGCCCACCGGACGACCGACTTCCGCTACTACATCACCAGGGACGGTTACGACCCCACCAAGCCGCTGACCCGGGCCGACCTGGAGTCGGCGCCGTTCATGACCGTGTGGATGGGCGGCCGGCAGCCGAACCAGACCGAGAACCACCAGGGTTCCGTGCCGACCGGGAAGTCCGGCAAGCACATGATCCTTGCGGTCTGGGACGTCCACGACACGGCGAACGCCTTCTACTCCTGTGCGGACGTGCAGTTCTGACGGTCGCTCCGCGCTGAGGCCGGTCACCGGTCGATCCTGCCTCTGTCGCTGCCCGGTCCGGCCTGCCGCAGGCCGGACCGGGCGGCAGCGGAACTCCGGACCCGCCCCACCGTCCGAGCCCGCTCCTCTGCTGGAGGGCTCGCCCGGGCCGGCGGATGGCCCGGGCGAACCCTCCGAGAGTAATGAAAATGGTTGTCATTCGCAACCCAAGGTTCCGGTGCCGAGCAGCAACGAAGTGCGGGCCGTGGTCGGCGTGGCCGAGTATCTTGCTCGGCGCCTGCCCCAGGTGGGACCACTTGCCGCTGGGCCGGACGTCGTTGTGTCAGCATTCACCCCATTTGTCCGAGCCTGGTCAGCTTCCCCTCGGCTTCCGGAATCCGTGACAGCTGGTTGTCGTGCAAGCAGGAGCAGTTGCTGAGCTCCGCCAGCTTGCCCAACGCGTCGGGAATCGACGTGACCGCGTTATGGGCGAGGTTCAGGGTCGTCAGCCGGTGCAGCTGCCCGTGACGGGAGGGCCGTGAGTCCGTTGTCCGCAAGATCAGCACGCGGAGTTCGGCCTCTCGCCAGACCGAGTCGGGTACCTCTCCGAGTTCTTGTCGCCAGAGGTTCCGTGGGTGCCTCACGCCCCTCCCGCCTCCGTCATCAGTCTTGGGTCGGTAGGAGCCGGCGGCAGCGGCCCGCTCACCACGGAAGGTGCGCGGGCCACGCCCTGGAACCCGGGGTCCGGCGTCCAGATGAGCCGCGATGCGAGTGATTGTCCGGGCGTTGTCGCCGAACAGATACCCCTGCATGCCCGCCACCCGCGCGGCCTCAATGTTGGCTGGAACATCGTCGATGAAAAGACAGTTCTCCGGATGCGCTTCCAGGCTGGCGCATGCGGCCTCGAAGGCTCGCAGGTCAGGTTTGCTGACGCCGATCTCGTGCGAGTAGACGATCTGTTCCACCAGGTCGTCGAAATGGTGAAGGGCGGTCTCCGGCCCGGGCGCCAACGAAGCTGTTGCTCAGCGTGCTGCCACCTGCTCGTGCACCCCTCGCTCGCTGATGCACCCGATGCTTCCCGCACGCCAGACCTCGAGCAACCGGCGAAAATGACGCAGGTCGCGGTCATGCGAACTCCCCCTTCGCCTTGTCTGGCCAGGAAGCACACACAGCGCGCGCTCATGGGGGCCATGGCAACTGTTGCTCTTTCCCTCCTGCGGGGCAAGCGGTCGTGGAGCTGTGACAGCCCCCTGGCGAGCGGCCGAAGCGGCTTCACTCCACCAGCGGCGCATTGCCCGGTCGACCCGCCCGCACCACGCTGAGGTCCACCACTGCCGGGAAGCCCCCCGGGTTCTCCCTGCACCTCGTCGTGACGTAGGCGCGGGACCGGGCACGCGAATCGGCGGTGGCTCACCGCTCCCCGCCCCCGTGGCGGGCCAGCACCTTGCGCCGGGTGCGAGGGTGAATGTTGGCACGGGTGACATCGCCGCCGTAGTGGGAGAGTACGCGTGGGTCCATCACCCGTCGCCAGAGCGGAGGGACGAGTGCGAGCAGCACCATCCCCGCGTAGCCGGTGGGAAGCTGCGGGGACTCGTCGAAGTGGCGCAGAGCCTGGTAGCGGCGGGCCGGGTGTGCGTGGTGGTCGCTGTGCCGCTGGAGGTGGTAAAGAAACACGTTGGAGGCGATGTCGTCGCTGTTCCAGCTGTGCCGCGGCGTGCAACGCTCGTACCGGCCCGAGGCCGTCCGCTGCCGCAGCAGCCCGTAGTGCTCGAGGTAGTTGACGACCTCCAGGAGGCAGAACCCGATAACTGCCTGGGCCAGTAGCATCGGCAGTACCGTCGGCCCGAAGACGGCGGACAGCACGCCGAAAAGCAGTACGGACATGGCCCAGGCGCTGAGCACGTCGTTGCGCGGCGTCCACGGGCTGGTGCCCCGACGTTCCAGCCGCCGCTTCTCCAGGCCCCATGCCGAGCGAAGGCTGCCAAGCACCGCGCGCGGCAGGAACTCCCAGAACGACTGGCCAAGGCGTGAACTGGCCGGGTCTTCGGGTGTGGCGACACGGACATGGTGGCCGCGGTTGTGCTCGATGTAGAAGTGGCCGTAGCACGTCTGGGCGAGCGCGACGCGTGCCAGCCAGCGCTCCAGCGCGTCCTTCTTGTGCCCCAGTTCATGTGCGGTGTTGATGCCGAACCCGGCCACCAGGCCGAGCGTCACCGTCAGGCCGGCCTTGTCGGCGGGGGAGAGGCCGCCCCGGCTCCAGAGCCAGCACGCCAGCACGAGCGCGGCGTACTGGAGCGGCAGGTAGAGGTACGTGCACCAGCGGTAGTACCTGTCGCCCTCCAGCCTGTGCAGCACCCTGTCGGGCGGATTGGCGGAGTCCTTGCCGACCAGCAGGTCGGCCAGCGGGACGAGTCCGAAGACGATCGGCAGGGAGATCCACCAGAAGACACCCGACCCGGTGGCCCCGGCGAGTGCCCAGGACAGCATCGGGAGGGCCGGCAGTACCAGCCCGAGCAGCCACAGGTACCTCTTGCCGTCCCGCCATGTCGGCTCCCGTTCCGGGGCCGGTGCTTCGGATGGCTGTGCCGTCTCTGTCATGACACCACTCCTACTGGACAGTATGCCGGTTACCTGTCCAGTAGATTGACAGTAGCTCCCCGGAGCGTCAATGGTTGCGGTTGACTAGACTCAGCGGCCGTGACGAGCTATCGGGAGTCGGTCCGCTCACTGCTCAGGGAGCGGATTCTTGACGCCGCCTACGAGCGGGTCGCGGCCGACGGCTGGGACCGGCTGCGGATGGCCCACATCGCCACCACAGCCGGTGTCAGCCGGCAGACCGTCTACACCGAGTACGGCAGCAAGGAGGCCGTCGGCCAGGCCCTCGTGATGCGCGAGGTCGAGCGCTTCCTGGTCGGCGTCGAGCAGCAGCTGCAGGACCATCCGTCGGACATGAGGGCCGCGCTGACGGCCGCCGTCGGCTACACCCTGCGCGCCGCTGCGGATAACCCGTTGCTCGCATCCGTGCTGACCAGCCCCCGACGTGGGGACGATGGGCTGCTCACTCACCTGACGACCCGGTCCGAACCGTTGCTGGAGACCGCCACCGCGGTGCTCGCCGCGCACGTGCAGCAGACGTGGCCGCAGGTGGACGCACCGTCACGGGATCTCGCCGTCGAGACACTGGTGCGCCTGACGGTGAGCCACATTGTGCAGTCCTCGGCGCCTGCGGAGGTCGCCGCCGCGCGTATCGCCGAAGTCGCCGTGCGCATCGCCCGCCCTGGGGCCTCCGAGCGTCTCCGGCCGGACTGAGCTCCGCGCCCTCCCGGCCCCGCCGCCTCGGTCCGGCAGGTCCGCGGCAGCCTGCGCGGCCCACGCCCCGCTCCTGCGAAAGGAATTCGCCCCGCCGGTAGGTCAGCGACCGGCACCGCCCCGCCTGCGTTCCGTCCACGTGCTCTGCTGATGGACGTCCGGCGAACAGAGCTGACCGAGCTCTGATCCCATTGAGGCGGTCCGGACTGCCTCCGAACAGCCGCCTGAACTGCCGGTGGTGACCTCCGAGGCGTCCTAGCGTGCTGGTACGCCCCTTTTCCACAGGGCCAATCCAGGAGGTCTCATCATGAAGCACACGGGTCGCCCCACTGTCGGGGGTACCGCGGCCGCCGTCGCGGCCGCCGCGCTCGTTCTCGGCGGAGCAGGCACCGCGTCCGCACAGCCGTCGCCCAATCCCCAGCAGATCACCTCGGCACAGCTGCAGACGCACCTCGCCAAGGCGATCGGGCAGGAGCGCACGGCCGCCGCCTGCCTTCCGGTCTGCGCCGGCCAGGTCGTGTAGCAGCCCCACTGGACTGATGAGGAGGTAGAGATGAGCACCGCGGCCCCTTCCGGGACAAGCAGAACATGGTGCCCGAGCGGCAAGGCCGACGCACCGGAGTCGGTGGTACTGGGCGTGCGCTCCGGGCAGGGTGGGGAGGTCGTGTACCTCGCCGATCCCGTGCCGGCAAGAGATGCCCTTCCGGTCATTCCGGAGGATGTCGAGCCGACCCGGGTGCTGCGCTTCGCGTCGCACTGCGTCAGCAACTGTCTGCACCGCAGGGGCAATGACTGCACCCTGGTGGAGCGGGTGGCGGCGACGCCCGCGGACGAGAACCGGAGCGTGCCGCGGTGCCATCTGCGAACCCACTGCAAATGGTGGGTGCAGATCGGTATGGACGGCTGCCGCCGATGCCCGGCCCTGGCGACCACGGTCGTTGAGGGCGACGACCTGGGTGCGCTGGTGGCCGACCCCCGCACCACCCGGGAGCAACTCGACGCCTGGATAGCGGAGGCCGAACCCGACGCGCCCGCGCGGCAGGCAGACGCCACTGAGGAGTACCCGGCTGCCCACGCGGTACGTAGGACCGCCTGAACCCGCGTCGGGAAGCCGGGCCAGGCCCTCTCGCCGACCGGCGCACGGAAGGACACGTCAGCCGGCAGACAGCAGGTGCCGGATCGCAGGCGGCCATGTCGATGACCCCGTGACCGGGCAAGGGGTATGTGCAGCAGGAGTTCATCGGCCCGACCTGCCGGCAGGCGGGTACGGGCCGTATCCCGAGCGGCTGCACCGGCAGTTCCCAAGGGGTGATCCGGCGGTTCAGGACGCTCCGGCAGACGCGGGAGGTGAACCGCCCCGGGAGCGGGGGAGACAAGGCCGACTTCCCCGATGATGACTCCATGCGCCTCTCACACCAGGCGATCCACGACAGCGGGCCACTGGTCACGTCACACCCGAGATGATGATCTGCCAGCGACCCGCCCAGGCCGAGGGGCGCGGTCCCGGGCCACCGGGAGGCGATCTCACCATCGGCACCGGCCGGTCTGCAAACGGCCCGTTCCTGGAGCGCACGACACGGTTCACCATGCCTGCTGAGCCTGCCCCGGATGGACTGCTTCGGCATCCAGCCGCAGGTGCAGAACGGTCCGTCAGTGAGCGTGTCCGCTCCTCACACGCCCCGGCCTCATCCACCGCGGCCTACACTGCTTCCTCCGGGAACACCGTCGCCAGCCCGATCGACATGTCATCCGTCATCCGCCTCGCGGCCCCACCCTCGACTCGCACCACCCGAAGGATCATCCGCATAAGTCGTTGAGTCATGACCAATGGGCCGAGAAGCAGGAGTTCTTCATGTCCGCCCGCGCCACGTCCGCTCACTCTCAGCTCACCCTGACCGATGTCACCAAGCGGTACGGCGAACACGTCGTCCTCGACCGGGTGTCCCTGACGGTGAGACCTGGTGAGAAAGTCGGAGTCATCGGTGACAACGGGTCCGGGAAGTCGACGCTTGTGCGGCTGATGGCCGGTCTGGACACACCATGCGACGGGGAGCTGACGGTCGAGGCCCCCGGTGGGACCGGCTATCTCGCGCAACGGCTGCCGCTGACAGCGGGGGGCACGGTGCGGGACGTCCTGGACCGCGCGTTCGGCGACCTCCGGCACGTGGAGGTGCGGTTGCGGGCAGCAGAGGCGGTACTCGGTTCCGCCACACCGCAGCAGCTCGAGGACTACGGCGCTCTGCTCACCGAGTTCGAGGGCCGCGGTGGCTACACGGCTGACGCCCGGGTGGACGCGGCGCTGCACGGCCTCGGTCTGCCCGGCCTCGACCGGGAGCGCGCGGTCCGCACCCTGTCCGGCGGGGAACGTTCCCGGCTCGCTCTCGCGGCCACGCTGGCCGCCTCGCCCGAGCTGCTGCTCCTGGACGAGCCCACCAATGACCTCGACACCAGGGCGGTGGAATGGCTGGAGAGTCATGTGCTCGAGCACCCCGGCACGGTGGTAGTGATCACCCACGACCGGATGTTCCTGGAGTCGGTCACTTCCACCATCATCGAAGTCGATCAGGACATCCGCGCGGTGCGCCGATACGGTGACGGCTACGCGGGATACCTCAGGGCGAAGGCCGCCGCCCGGGCCCGCTGGGAGCGCGAGTACGCGGAGTGGCTGGCCGAGACCGAGCGGCAGGCTCGGCTCGCGGAGACGGCCGGGGTGATGCTCGCGTCGGTCTCCCGGAAGGGACCCGCCGCGTTCAGCGGGGCCGGCGCCCACCGGTCCCGGTCCTCGTCGACGGCGACGTCGCGCAAGGCGCGCAACGCCCACGAGCGGTTGCGCCGCCTCCGGGAGAACCCCGTCCCCCGGCCGAGCGACCCGCTGAGCTTCACCGCGCGCATCACCGCGGGAACGGCGGACACCCCCGGGCCGTGTGCCGAGCTGACCGATGTCGTCGTGGACCACCGGCTCCATGTGGACAGCCTGACCCTCGGACCGGCCGAACGGCTGTTGGTCACCGGCCGGAACGGCGCGGGGAAAAGCACGCTCATGCGGGTGCTTTCGGGAGAGCTCCTCCCCGACAGCGGAACGGTGAGCACTCCGGAGAGCGTCGGCCACCTGCGTCAGGACGTGGTGGTCGAGCAGCCGCGGCGTACGGTCCTCGCGTCCTTCGCGGCAGGACGCCCAGGACATCCGCAGGAGCATGCCGAGGAGCTGCTCGCGCTTGGTCTCTTCCGTCCCGAGGACCTCCGGATGCCTGTCGGGACGCTGTCCGTCGGGCAGCAGCGCCGGATCGAGCTCGCCCGCCTGGTGACCCGACCGGCCGATCTCCTCCTGCTCGACGAGCCGACCAACCACTTCTCGCCCCTGCTCGTCGAAGAGTTGGAACAGGCGCTGGACGGATACGGCGGCGCACTGGTCGTGGTGACGCACGACCGCCGGATGCGCCGCACGTTCACCGGGACCCGGCTGGAGTTGCGGCGGGGTGCGGTGAGCGGCACGGCAGGCGCCTGACCTGTTCGGGCGCCCGCGTCAGCGACTGCGGGCGCCCGCACGGCCCGCGGACAGGTGCGGTTCGAGGGCGGCCATGATCTCCTCGCACACCGCCCCGATCTGCTCGTTGAGATAGAAGTGCCCGCCGGAGAAGGTACGGACGACGGTCGCCGCCGAGGTCAATCCGGCCCACGCGGCCGCCTCGTCGGCGGTGACGTGTGGGTCCATGTCCCCGGTGAGCACGGTGACCGGGCACCGCAGCGCAGGGCTGGGGCGGTAGCGGTACGTGGCCGCCGCCCGGTAGTCGTTGCGGATCGCCGGGAGGACCATGGCGAGCAGCTCGTCGTCGGCCAGCAGGCTCGCGTCGGTACCCTGGAGCCTGCGGATCTCGTCGGTCAGCTCATCGTCGGGAAGGTCGCTGTCGCCCCGGGACACGGTCGGTGCGCGGCGCCCTGAAACGAATACGTGCGCCGGCCTCATCGACCCGGTCGGCGGAAGCCGACGGGCGGTCTCGAAGGCGACGGTGGCCCCCAGGCTGTGGCCGAACAAGGCCAGTGGACGGTCCGTCCAGGTGAGCACCTCGGGCAGCAGGCGGTCCACCAGGCCGTCGACGGAGTCGATGAAGGGCTCATTCCTGCGGTCCTGGCGCCCCGGGTACTGGACCGCCAGAACCTCCACGTCTGCGGCGAGCCTGCGGGCGAGCGGCAGGAAGGCGCTCGCGGCGCCCCCGGCGTGCGGGAAGCACACCAGACGGACCGCAGGCTTGTCGACGGGCCGGTAGCGGCGCAGCCAGAGCCCGGACGGCTCGGCGGACGGGGACATTCTGTGCTCCTTGGCGTCTCATGGTCCTGTGGGCTCCGCGCGGGACGGCCGGGCGGTTCGCGATGTCTCCCGGGTGGCGACGTCGACGAGGTACTCGCCGTAGCCGGTGGCGCCGAGTTCACGGCCCATCGCGTAACACGCGTCGGCGCTGATGTATCCCATGCGCAACGCGACCTCCTCGATACAGGCGATCCGATCGCCCTGGCGGTGCTCCAGCAACTGCACGTACTGGCCGGCCTGGAGGAGGGAGTTGTGCGTACCCATGTCCAGCCAGGCGAAGCCGCGGCCCAGCTCGATCAGCCGGGCTCTGTCCCGCTCCAGGTAGACCTGGTTGACGTCGGTGATCTCCAGCTCTCCGCGCGCCGACGGCTTCAGGTCCCTGGCGATGTCCACCACGTCGTTGTCGTACAGATACAGGCCGGTGATGGCGAGGTTCGAGCGGGGCCGGTCAGGTTTCTCCTCCAGAGAGCGCAGCCGCCCCGAGGCGTCGATCTCACCGACTCCGTACCGCCGCGGGTCCTTGACCGGATAGCCGAACAGTACGCAGCCGTCCAGCTCGCTGATGGCACCGCGCAGCACGGTGGAGAACCCGGGGCCGTGGAAAACGTTGTCGCCCAGAATCAGCGCGACCTGGTCGCCCCCGATATGCTCCGCGCCGATGGTGAGCGCCTCCGCGATGCCGCGGGGTTCGTCCTGTTCGGCGTAGTCGATCCGCAGGCCGATCCGTGAACCGTCGCCGAGCAGGGACCGGAACATGTCCAGCTGCCGGGCGGCGGAAATGAGGAGGATGTCCCGGATCTCACCCAGCATGAGGACAGAGAGCGGATAGTAGATCATCGGTTTGTCATATACGGGGAGCAGTTGCTTCGACAGAGTGTCAGTCAGGGGGCGCATACGGGTCCCGCTGCCACCGGCAAGGATGATGCCCTTCATCGGGAGCCGGTCCGGGCTCGGCCCGCCCGCAGAAGTTCCTCCATGGCGTTCCGCACCGTGGCGGCAACCGCCTCGACGCCGTCCTCCCGCAGGTGAGGCCCCACCGGCAGACTCAGGACCTCCCCCGCCAGGCGTTCGGCCACCGGGAGCGCCCCGGCACGACACGCCTCCTCGGTGCCCTTGTACGCGCCGGACCGGTGCACCGGCACCGGGTAGTGGACCAGTGTCTCCACCCCGGCGGCGGCCAGCCGTTGTCGCAGTGCGTCACGGTGCCGGGTGCGCACCACATAGAGATGCCAGGCGGACGTCGCCCAGGGCTCGACGGAGGGAAGAACGAGGTCCGGCAGGCCGGCCAGCGCCTCCGTGTAACGGTGGGCGATCCGCGCCCGGCGCGCGTTCCACTCGTCCAGGTGGGGCAGTTTGACCCGGAGTACCGCTGCCTGGAACTCGTCCAGACGCGAGTTGAACCCTTGCACCAGGTGGTCGTACTTGTCACAGGAGCCGTAGTTGCGCAGGAGCCGGACGCGCTCGGCCAGGTCCGCGTCGTCGGTGACCACGGCCCCGCCGTCACCGAGAGCGCCGAGGTTCTTGCCGGGGTAGAAGCTGAAGGCTGCCACCTGGCCGGAGCCGACCCGGCGCCCCTTGTAGCGGGCGCCGTGCGCCTGGGCCGCGTCCTCCACCACGGGCACGCCGTGCCGGTCGGCGACCGCCCGCACCGCGTCCAGATCGACCGGGTGGCCGTACAGGTGCACCACGACGACCGCTCTGACACGGGGGGTGAACGCGGCCTCCAGCAGGCAGGGGGAGAGTACGAACGTGCTCTCGTCCGGCTCCACCGGCACCGGCCGGGCGCCGGTGGCGGAGACCGCCAGCCATGTCGCGATGAACGTGTGCGCCGGCACGATCACCTCGTCACCCGGCCCGACGCCCAGCGCCCGTAGCGCCAGCGTCAGCGCGTCCAGCCCGCTGCCCACACCGGCACAGTGGCGCGCCGAGCAGTAGGCAGCGAACTCCTCCTCGAATGCCTCCAGTTCCGGACCGAGTAGATAGCGGCCCGACCCGGTCACCCGGGCGTACGCCGCGTCGATGTC
The DNA here is from genome assembly GCF_028200735.1 of Streptomyces sp. ACA25. GTDB lineage: Bacteria > Actinomycetota > Actinomycetes > Streptomycetales > Streptomycetaceae > Streptomyces. Next base: position 5,174 of record NZ_JAQKPV010000017.1, on the reverse strand, counting down.
CGCACGCAGCTCGTCATGAGCGGCGCCCAGATCGAGGAAGGGAACGTTCACTTCTCACCCCAGGGGTTCCGCAGGAGACCGTGGTGGCCGCGTCCGGCCGGGCGCGGCCGGACGCCGGTCAGCCGCGAACCACGTGCACGGGCAGATGCCGGGCGGTGAGTTGGTCCGGGTCGTAGAATTCCACCGCGTCGTGGTCGATGCGGAACTCCTTGAACTCGTCGAAGACCATGTTGAGGAAAACCTTGGCTTCCAGCCGGGCCAGGAACGCTCCCAGGCAGTGGTGGATGCCGTGACCGAACGCCATGTGCTTGTTGGACTCCCGGCGGATGTCGAAGGTGTCCGGGTCCGTGAAGATCTCGGGGTCGCGGTTCGCCGAGGCGATCCAGGCAATGACCATCTGACCCTTGCGCATGGGCTCACCGAGGATGTCCGTGTCCTCATTGAGGATACGGAAGATGCAGTTGAACGGTGAGCGGTACCGCAGCGTCTCCTCGATGGCGCCCGGAATCAGCGAGCGATCGGCGCGCAGTTCGGCCTGCGCCCGGGGGTTCTCCTCCAGCACCAGGAACAGGTTGCTGAGCAGTGTGGCACTGGAAATATGACCTGCAGTCAGCAGCAGGGCGACGATGTTGACGGTCTCCTCGTCGGTCAGCCTGCGGCCGTCGAGCTCTGCTTCGCAGAGCCCGCTGATCAGGTCGTCCACCGGCTTCGCACGCTTCTCGGCGATCTGCCCGTACAAGAAGTCCGCCCACTCTGCGATGGCGGGACCGACGGTCTCGGTGAAGTCGTCCGGAAGGTTGGGGTACTCCATGCCCTCGTTACTGAGGATGATGTCCACCCACTCGCGGAACTTCTCCTGATACTCCGTAGGGACACCCAGCAGCTTGGCGATGACCGTCACCGGCAGCGGATACGCGAGGTCACTCGCGATGTCTATGCGCTCCTGACCGCGCACCTGTTCGAGTGTCGCGGCGGTGATCTCCCGTATCTGGGACTCCAGCAGGGCGATCCTGCGCGGGGTGAACGCCTGGCTCACCAGCTTGCGCAGCGGCGCGTGACGCGGCGGGTCGATACCTCCGACGGTACCGGGCCCCATCAGCAAGGCCAGCTCCGGCGGAACGGGGAACACCGATGTGAAGTCCGAGGAGAAGATCAGCGGATTGGTGGTGACAGTCAGATAGTCGCGGTACGAGAAGACCTGCCAGGCCTGGCGGCTCTCGTCCCAGAAGACCGGCCGGTGCTTCCGCATGTGCGCGAACCAGTCCAGCAGCCCTTGGGCGTCGGCGCCCTTGGGCAGTTCGATCGGCTGCGGCGCGGTGTCGTCTGTCTGCGTCATGGCGTCCTCATCTGCTCGGTGGTCCTGGTCATCGGTGCGGAATGTCCGGCCGGGTGAGCGAATGGCGGGACCGATACCGGAACGACGGCGGGCGGGAAAATCACAAACCCGCTGCGGGAGAATCGAAGGACGCGATGTGCGTCATCATGAAAAGACCTTCTCGTCGGTGAACAACGCGTCGGGACCGCGAAGGGGGGAGAGGTACCGAGACCGGTTCTGCCGATGCCGTCAAGTTACGGTCCGGAGCGCCGGCCCGCAAGACCGGACCTGACATAGTGGCGTCTTCGATGCCCGCGAGCCCCCTGATCTGAGTTCCACAGTGAGTGGCGTCGACCAGGGCGTGTTCCAGGTTCAGACACCGATGGGTCAAGTCGCTCTGGCGAAGGGCTCGGGAAGGTGGACATCCGGGGTGGCACGAGGCGATCCGACGGACGCAGAGTGGGACTGTACGAGCCGCATCTGCCGCTCGGCGCGAGTGAACCGACCTCTGACCTGCGCAAACAGTTGACCGCGGGTATGTGGAGGTTCCGGACCGGGCGCCCGAGGCGCGACATCCCCGAACGCTACGGGTCCTGCTCCACGGTCGCACGTGCGCAACATCACGCGGTCGGCATGGCCGTCGACCCCCGAGCTCCTGGAGGGACTGGTGAACCAGGCCGCCAACCGCAAGAGGCCAGGCTCGAAGGGCGGTCGCCCACTCCTGCGATGCCGAGCTTCACCAGGAGGGGAACACCGTCGAGCGCGGGATCAACAAGATCAAGAAATGGCGAGGGCTGGCCACCCACCACGTGATCCGAACCTGGAACGCCCAAGAAGAAGCCGTCTGACCTGCGTCGATGCCCCGTCGCACCTCCGAGAGCCCCGCTCAACCGTGGAGCGCAGGTTTGGCAGAAGCGATTCACGGGATTTCCCCCGGCTCTTCGCGGCTGTTTCTTCGGGACTTGACATAGTCTCCCGCCATGCCGCGACGATGTTCGGCGGTTTGGTGTTGGCTGAAGGCTGAAGGGAGCGGGAAACCGCGGAGGAGAGAACCGAGCAAGATCAATGCCGCCCCGAATCTGCCTGTGGAGGAGAAACTGCCATGGCGTGCCCCGTAACGGCCGGATCCCCACGGTTCTATCCCTTCAGTAACCGGCTCGACCTGGATATTGACCCCACTTACGCCGAACTGCGCTCGAAAGAGCCCGTCGCCCGCGTCCGCATGCCCTACGGGGGTGACGCCTGGCTCGTGACCCGGCACGCCGACGCCAAGAAGGCACTGTCCGACCCCCGGCTGAGCATCGCCGCCGGAGCCGGCCGCGACGTCCCCCGGGCGTCGCGCCGACTCCAGGAACCCGATGGCTTGATGGGGCTGCCCCCCGCCGCGCACGCCCGGCTGCGCCGGCTCGCCTCCACGGCGTTCACTCCGAAACGCGTCAAGGACATGCGTCCGCGCGTGGCCAGCATCGCCGACCGGCTCCTCGACGACGTCCTCGAGACCGGGCCGCCCGCGGACCTCGTGCGGCAGCTCGCCCTGCCCGTGCCGGTGATGATCATCTGCGACATGATGGGCATCGGCTATGAGGAACAAAACGTGTTCCGCGCCTTCAGCGACGCCCTGATGTCCTCCACCCGCTACACCGCAGAAGAGGTCGAACGCGCCGAGCATGACTTCGTCGAGTACCTCGGCGACCTCCTCGCGCAGCGCCGGGCACACCGCAGCGACGACTTGCTCGGAGCACTGATCGAGGCCCGGGACGACGGCGACCGGCTGACCGAGCAGGAACTCATCATGCTCACCGGCGGGCTGCTCGTGGGAGGCCACGAGACCACGGCCAGCCAGCTCGCCTCCCATATCTATCTCCTGCTGCGCGAGCGCGGGCGCTACGAGCAGCTGTGCGCCCGGCCGGAACTTATCCCCACTGCCGTCGAGGAGTTGCTGCGCGTCGCACCGCTGTGGGCGTCCGTGGGACCCACCCGTATCGCCACCGAGGATCTGGAGCTGGGAGGAGCGTCCGTACGGGCCGGTGACGCGGTCGTATTCTCCCTGGCCTCCGCCAACCATGACGAGGACGCTTTCGGACACGCTGGAGAAATCGTCCTGGACCGCGAGCCAAATCCGCACATCGCTTTCGGGCACGGCCCCCATTTCTGTATTGGGGCGTCCCTGGCGAGGCTGGAAATTCAGGCCGCGATCGAGGCGTTGACCAGACGGATTCCAGAGCTCCGGCTCGGCGTTCCAGAGGAAGAATTGGAATGGAACGGCGGGATGATGGTGCGGAGCCTGGTGGCTCTGCCTGTCACCTGGTGACCAGGTGACTGAGGGATTCGGCGCCCGCGTGTCGGGGGCTGCTGAATGGGATAGCCGGTACCTGGTATTTCTTCGCTGAACCTGAACCTGAACCTGAACCTGAACCTGAACCTCGATCTGGACCTGCGACCTGCGGGCCGCTGATACCGCTTCTCCCTGCCCGAAAGGGAGCACGCCGCGGACAGTGGTGGCGGTCGCGGGACGCCCGGCGCGCAAGCCGTACGCCGGGCCGTGTCCGCCTGGCCGTGCGTGAATTCCGGACGTGCTTCTCTCGACCCAGGAGACCTCATGACCGTGAAGAACGGTGTGCTGCGCGACAGCGACATAGCCGTCATCGGAATGTCCTGCCGGCTTCCCGGCGCGCCCGGCATCGAGGAGTTCTGGGACCTGTTGCGCACCGGCCGGAGTACGGTCACGCGCCAGTCCGACGGCAACTGGCGTGCAGCGGTGCAAGGACCGGGAGACTTCGACGCCGCGTTTTTCGGTATGTCCCCGCGTCAGGCGGCGGCGACCGACCCACAGCAGCGCATGATGCTCGAACTCGGCTGGGAGGCCCTGGAAAGCGCCCGGATTCTGCCCGGCGACCTACGAGGCACCGACACCGGTGTCTTTGTGGGAGTCGCCGCCGACGACTATGCCACCCTGCTGCGCCGCTCCGGAACGGCCATCGGCGGCCACACGGTGACCGGACTTCACCGGAGCCTCACCGCCAACCGCCTCTCGTATCTGCTGGGCCTGCGAGGTCCCAGCTTCACGGTGGACTCTGCGCAGTCCTCCTCGCTGGTCGCAGTCCAGCTGGCATGCGAGAGCCTGCTCAGGGGGGAGAGCACTGTCGCTGTCGTCGGCGGTGTGAGCCTCATCCTGGCCGAGGAGAGCACGGCCGGCATGGCGTTGATGGGAGCACTTTCGCCCGATGGGCGGTGCTTCACCTTCGACGCCCGCGCCAATGGTTACGTCCGTGGCGAAGGCGGCGTGGCGGTGGTCCTCAAGCCCTTGGCACGAGCGGTCGAGGACGGCGACCGGGTGCACTGCGTCATCCGAGGCGGCGCCATCAACAACGACGGCGGCGGCCCGAGCCTGACCCACCCCGCCCGTGAGGCACAGGAGGCGCTGCTGCGGCGGGCGTACGAACGGGCCGGAGTCGCACCGGGCGACGTGCGCTATGTCGAACTGCATGGCACCGGGACGAAGGCCGGCGACCCCGTCGAAGCGGCGGCCCTCGGCGCCGTTCTGGGGGCGGCACACGCTCCCGGCCGCCGACTGGCCGTCGGGTCGGTCAAGACCAACATCGGCCACCTGGAGGGCGCTTCGGGCATTGTCGGCCTGGTGAAGGCGGCGCTGTGCGTACGGGAGGGGATGCTGCCCCCGAGCCTCAACTACCGAACGCCGAACCCGGACATCCCCCTCGATGAACTCAACCTGCGGGTCCAGACGGAACTGGAGCAGTGGCCGGCTCACGAATCCGAGGGGCCGCGCGTCGCCGGAGTGAGCTCCTTCGGCATGGGCGGGACGAATGCGCATGTGATTTTGGAGGAGGCTCCGGTGGTG
>NZ_JAQKPV010000016.1 GCF_028200735.1 Streptomyces sp. ACA25 | reverse complement strand
GGCCGGGTCAAGTTGACTGGCTGGTGAGTTGGCCGCCGAGTCGTTCGCGGATGGCGGCGCTGTGGGTGTTGAGGCCGATGATGGTGACGCGTTTGCCGCGGGCGGCGTACTTGGTTTCGACGGCGTCGAGGGCGGCGACGGAGGAGGCGTCCCAGATGTGGGCGCTGGAGAGGTCGATGATGACGTCGTCGGGGTCGTCCTTGTAGTGGAACTGATAGACGAGGTCGTTGGAGGAGGCGAAGAAGAGTTCGCCGGTGACGGAGTAGACGACCTGGTTGCCGTCGGGGTCGATGACACCGGAGACGTTCGCGAGGTGGGCGACGCGGCGGGCGAAGGCGATGCAGGCGGTGATGACGCCGGCGATGACGCCGATGGCCAGGTTGTGGGAGAGGACGGTGACGGCCACGGTCACGGTCATGACCACGGTTTCGCTGATCGGCATCCGCTGCAGGGTGCGGGGGTTGACCGAGTGCCAGTCGAAGGTGGCGAAGGCGACCAGGATCATCACGGCGACCAGGGCGGCCATCGGGATCTGGGAGACCACGGGTCCGAAGGCGATGCACAGCACCATGAGGAAGACCCCGGACAGGAAGGTCGACAGCCTGGTGCGGGCTCCGGAGGTCTTCACATTGATCATGGTCTGGCCGATCATGGCGCAGCCGCCCATGCCGCCGAAGAAGCCGGTGACGACGTTGGCGACGCCCTGGCCCAGGGACTCGCGGGTCTTGTTGGAGTGGGTGTCGGTGATGTCGTCGACGAGCTTGGCGGTCATCAGCGATTCCATGAGCCCGACCAGGGCGAACGCGAAGGCGTAGGGGGCGATGATGCCCAGTGCCTCCATGGTGAGGGGCACATCGGGCAGGCCGGGCACCGGCAGGGCCGAGGGCAGCTCGCCCTTGTCGCCGACGGTGGGCACCACCAGGGCGGCGGCGATGGTGATCACGGTGAGGATCACGATCGACACCAGCGGGGCGGGCACCGCCTTGGTGATCCGGGGGAAGAACACCATCATCGCCAGACCGGCGATCACCAGCAGATACACGGTGACGGGGACGTTCTGCAGTTCCGGCACCTGGGCCAGGAAGATCAGGATGGCCAGCGCGTTGACGAAACCGACCATCACGCTGCGCGGGACGAACCGCATCAGCTTCGCCGCGCCCATGGCGCCCATGGCGATCTGCATCAGGCCGCCCAGGATGACGGCGCCGATCAGGTAGCCCAGGCCGTGCTGGTGGTTGAGGGGCGCGATGACCAGTGCTATGGCACCGGTGGCCGCGGAGATCATCGCCTTGCGCCCACCGACGACGGAGATGACGACCGCCATGGTGAAGGAGGCGAACAGGCCGACGCTGGGATCGACGCCGGCGATGATGGAGAAGGAGATCGCCTCGGGAATCAGCGCCAGCGCCACGACCAGACCCGCGAGGACCTCGGTACGGAAGACCTTCGGCGACAGCCAGTCAGGACGGGACAGACGCAGACGCGGCCGGGAGGCCGTCGGGGTTTCGGCGGACATGCATCCGATCTCTGTTCGGGCGCGCAGCACGGCTGCGCGCGTCGTGCGCGACGTGCGAGGAAAAGGAGGCCCGGCAGGAGCCGCCGATGTGCAACGGCGGCCGGTGACGGGGTGGACAGCCTGCGGCGGCTGTCAGTCGGGCATCATTGCCCGGAAGTCTGCGGGCGTCGGTTCCGCAGCGGCCCGTGGGGTGGGCGCTGCGGGTTCACCCGAGATCCAACTCTACCCTGACGTGAGAGGTGGGTAGGGTCCTGTTCTGTGAATACGAGGCAAAATTGGCCTCACGGCCTGTGATTCATCTCACGGGATACGCTTGACCTTGAGAAATGTGAAGACGACCTGACACCTAAGGGGTGTGCCTGTAGTGGCAGACGAGCGGCAGATGCAGATCGGGCAGGTCGCCGAGCGGACCGGACTGTCACTGCGCACCATCCGGCACTACGAGGAGATGGGCCTGGTCAGCCCATCGGCCCGGAGCAAGGGCGGATTCCGCCTCTACACCGATGCGGACGTCGACCGCCTGATGGTGGTGCGCCGGATGAAGCCGCTGGACTTCTCGCTGGACGAAATGCGGGAGTTGCTGGCGATCACCGACCGGCTCACTGCGGAGGATGCCGGAACGGAGGAGCAGGAGCAGCTCCGGGAGCAGCTGAGCGGTTTCCACCGGATTGCCGAGGCCCGCTGCGAGAAGCTGCGGGCGCAGCTGCGGTCGGCTGAGGACTTCGCTGCCACCCTGCGCCGCAGGCTCGACGGCGAGGGATGAATAACGGCGGCTGCGGCCGGGGCCCTGCCGGCACCGGCACGGTGCCGGCAGGGCCCCAGGAGGTTTCTCAGCCGGTGCCGTGGGCGGCGATCAGCGGCTCGAGGGGTGAATCGGGGAACTCGCGCTCGAAGGAATTGATGTGCCAGCGGCTGGGGAAGAGCGCCAGCACCACCTTGTCCTTCACCCGAAGCATCGACTCGCCGTGCACCAGCCGGGAGCGGTTCAGCGCCTCACCCCCCGCCGCGTCGGTGGCCCTGGCCACGCTGTAGCCCAGCGACTCCAGCCGCACGGGAGCCGAGAACTCGAATTCCATCCGGTGGCTCACCACGTCGAACTGCATGGGCCCCACCGCCGCGAGTACCGGTGCCTGTTCCCCGCGGATGTCGGAGACCAGCACCTGCACCACGCCTTCCTCGTCCAGCTGGGCGATGCCGCGCCGGAACTGTTTGGTCTTTCCGATATCCACCGGCCGCACCACCGCGAAGTGCTCGGGGGCGAACGTCGGCATGGGCGGAAACTCCACCCGCTTCCCGTCGTAGAGGGTGTCGCCGACCCGGAGGGCCGCCGCGTTGACCAGCCCCACCACATCTCCGGGATAGGCGGTGTCCACCGAGGAGCGGTCCTGTCCGAAGACGCTGTGGGCGTACTTGGTGGCGAAGGGCCGGCCGCTGGCGGCGCGGGTCACGGTCATGCCGCGCTCGAAGATGCCCGAGCACACCCGCACGAACGCGATCCGGTCCCGGTGGGACCGGTCCATATTGGCCTGCACCTTGAAAACCAGGCCGGAGAACGGTGCCTCGAGCGGACGGTGGCCACCGTCGGACTGCTCCCGGGGGCCGGGCGGCGGCGCGAGGTCGACCACCGCGTCCAGCAGCAGGCGCACGCCGATGTTGGACAGCGCGGCACCGAAGAAGACCGGCGTCGACTCACCCGCCAGGAACGTTTCGGGATCGTGCCGGGCACCGGTTTCCCCCAGCAGCTCCAGTTCGTCCGTGGCCCGCTGCCAGTCCTCGCCCTCCTCCTCGGCGGCTCGGTCGGCCGTGACGGCCTCCTCGATCGCTTCCTTCGCACCCCCGGGCGTGCGGGTGTAGCGCAGCATCCGGCCGGGCTCCCGGACGTCCACCAGGCCGCGGAGGTCGCTGGCGATGCCCACCGGCCAGGTCACCGGGGTGGGAAGGAGCCTGAACTCCTGCTCGATCTCGTCCAGCAGCTCCAGGGCCTCACGGCCGGGCCGGTCCCACTTGTTGATAAAGGTGATCACGGGGATGCCGCGGTGCCGGCACACGTCGAACAGCTTGCGGGTCTGCTCCTCCAGCCCCTTGGCCGCGTCGATCAGCATCACCGCGCAGTCCACCGCGGCCAGCACCCGGTAGGTGTCCTCCGAGAAGTCGGCGTGGCCGGGGGTGTCCAGCAGATTGAGCACCAGGTCCCGGTAGGTGAACTGGAGCACCGCGGAGGTCACCGAGATCCCGCGGGTCTTCTCCATCTCCATCCAGTCCGACGCCACTCCGCGCCGGTCACCTTTGCCGTGCACAGCCCCCGCCGAGGTGATGGCCCGGGCGTGCAGGGCCAGCGCCTCGGTCAGTGTCGACTTACCCGCGTCCGGGTGACTGATCACGGCGAACGTACGCCGCCGCGCCGCTTCCTCCGCCGCGTTCACCGCGCCCCCTCACATCGCACCGCTGTCTCCTGCCACACCTTGCACAAACCGGTCACCTGCTCCTCGTACTGCTGCGATCCCCCCTCGGCCGCACGACCATGTCACAGTGCGGCAGCGCAGCGGAACCGCGGCTGCGGCGCAGCCGCCGGAAGCCAGGAGGGAGCCGTCCCGCGGCGCGGCACCTCGGCGACGACCGTCCGGGAACCCATTCTCGCGCACCTCTCCGCCGTTCCCGCCCGGTCTGCGATTCCCCGTGAACCTCAGGTCTCAGGGGCGAACCGCCGTGCCGAGCACGTGGTCGGCGGCGGGAAGGAACAGCCCGCTGTCCGGGAAGCGGAACCGGTCGAGATCGTTGAGGACGAATCCGGCCGCGTCGACGGCAGCCGTGGTGTCCCGGCCGGTGTGGCAGCCGCCGCACAGCCGCGGCCAGAACGTCGCGTCCACGCAGCGCTGCACCCGCCGCTTGCCCTGGGTGCCCGCCTGCACGTGCTCGAAGAACCGGAGCTCTCCGCCGGCCCGCAGGACCCGGCGCATTTCGGTGAGCGCGGCCCGCTGATCCGTCACCGAGCACAGGACCAGGCAGGCCACCGCGGCGTCGAAAGCGCCGTCGGGAGCGGGTAGCGCTTCGGCCAGCCCACCCGTCACCGTCACCGGAACCGCGACGCGGTGGGCGGCCACCGCGGCGAGCGCGCGGAGCCGGGGTTCCGGCTCGACCGCCACCACCCGCGACACCTGTGGCGGGTAGTGCGGAAAGTTCAGGCCGTTTCCGGCGCCCACCTCGATCACCGTGCCGGACAGCCCAGCCAGCAGCCGACGGCGGTGCTTGTCGCCCCCCGCCCGTTCCAGGGCCGGCCCGGCCACCCGCGCGTAGAGGCGGGCGAACACCGGGTGGCCGCCCTTGGACCGCCGTGCCATGCCGTGCCCCCGTTCCTGTCGCTCTCGTACGCGTGGCTCCTGCCTCCCGGCTTCGCGCCGGGTGCGGCAAGGAAGCGCCCGAGCATGTCACGGAACGCCGGGCCGGGACGCCCCGGCGCTCCGCCCCGTTCCGCCGTCAGCCCGGGGCGAAGACCTGCATCGCGCGTGCGGTACGCAGCGCGTCCACGGTGTCGGCCTGCCTGTCCACCCGGTCCAGGAGCCAGTCGATCCGTTCGGGGTCCAGCCGCTCCTCGTGCGCCGCGACCCGCCGCAGAATCCGCCACAGCGACCTCTTGCCCTCCAGCCCCAGCCTGAGTGCCTCGAGCTCGACCACGGAACTCAGAGGAGAACGTCCGATGACCCGGCCGTTGAACTTCAGCCGGCTCAGCTTCTCCACGGCCCACCCCGCGTAGACCTTGGTGCGCCTGGCCGGCAGCTCGAGAGCTTCCATGATGTCCAGCAGATGGGCCCGGTCCTCCGCGATCTCGGAGGCGATCTGCTCGAGTTCCTTGCCGCCCTCCAGATGGCGCTGGGTGGCGACCACGCGCCGCGCGAGCTCCACACCTGTCGTGGATCCGGACAGGTGGTCGTTGAGATAGACACGGAGCAGCGCCAACGAATCGCGACCCTGCCGGGTCCCCGGGCCGGTCCGCACCTTGGTGTCACCGTCGCTGTGCGTCACTGATTCCTCCCATGTCCGGATTCCCGGGCAGCCTCACCCGGAAGCCAACGGGTACCCCCGGACACCCTGGCGAAAGCTCACCCGCTGATCGTGCGAATCGGGCACATTCCACCGGAGGGAGGGCCGTGTCGAGGTGGAAATGTGCCGCAAACGTGTCGCTGGCGGGCGCCCTCTGCCATCGGTCCGGAAGAAATGCGTCGCAGAGGGCTGTTCAATGGGCAGGTGACCGCGTAGACCGGAGCGAGTGCCGTACAGGATGCCTGCGCAGAAGGTCAGTTGGGCCCAGGACAGGCCCTGTACCGTGCATGGGCCGGGGCCGTTCCGGTGCGTGGCGAAGGGCCCGGGCATGGAGTGGGGCGTATCGGACTGATCCGCCCGGGTGACGGATCGGTGAGAGGCGAGCGGTGAACGCGGCACGAGGACGGGGACGCCGGACGGGGAGCGGGGGAACCAGGGAGGACCGTGGTGACGCCCGGTCGCTTCGGGTGCAGCGCGGGGGAAGCCCGTACGGGAGGCGGAGCCGGAGGTGTTCGTGACGGAGAATGCGGAACCGTTGTCCGACCTCGCCCTGATCACGCGCACACGTGACGGCGACGACAGCGGGTTCGAGGAGCTCTACCGGCGGCATGCGGAATCCGTACGGCGCTACGCCCGGCTGTGCTGCCGGGACGCGCAGACCGCGGAGGACCTGACCGCGGAGGTGTTCGCCCGCACGTTGCAGCGGCTCCGCTCAGGTGGTGGGCCGGAGGCGTCCGTGCGGGCCTACCTGCTGACGACCGTGCGCCGGGTGGCCGCTGCCTGGGGAGCGGGCGGACGGCGCGAGCAGCTGGTGGACGATTTCCCGGAAACCGCGGACCCGACGTCCGGCCCGGCCGAGTCCCCGTCCGAGGCGTCGGCGATGCGCAAGGCAGACAACGCCATGGTGGTACGGGCATATCACAGCCTGCCGGAACGCTGGCAGGCCGTCCTGTGGCACGTGGTGATCGAAGGGGAGCCGCCCCGGAAGGTCGCGCCCCTCCTCGGGCTGAGCTCCAACGCCACCGCGGTGCTCGCCCATCGCGCCCGGGAAGGGCTCAGGCAGGCCTACCTGCAGGCGCATGTGAGTGAGCGTCTGACGGATCAGGAGGAATGCCGGGGTTACGCCGGGCAGTTGGGGGAGTACACCCGTAAGACCCCGCGTTTGCGCGGATTCCGCCTGCTGCGACGACACTTGGGGGAGTGTGAACACTGCCGGGCCGCCCACCTGGAACTGGTGGACGTCAACGCGCGTCTGCGGGACCTGTTGCCGGTGGCCTTCCTGGGCTGGTTCGCCGCCCCCTACCTGACGGGAGCGGCGAAGGCCGGGGGAGCCGGGGCGAGCGGAGGGTACCTCGTCGGCACCGGCGCGGTCGCGGCCGAGGCCGCCCCGGCCGGCGCGGCGATCGCGGGGGCGGCCGGGGCGGGGGCGGCCGCAGCGTCCGGCGGCGTGTTCGGCAAGCTGGCCGTCACCGCCACCTTGGCCCTGGCGGCCGGGGTGGCGGTCAACGGCTCCCAATCGACTCTCGAGCGCGGCGTCCCGGGGGACCGCAGGGACACCGTCGTCGAGACCACCGACAGCCACCCGTCCGGGCTTCCGTCCGGGGAGAACGCCGAGGAGGCGCAGCGGGAGGGGCCCGGGGCGCACCCGGAGGAGGAGATACCCCAGGGCCGGGGGGACCGCCGCTCGGACTGTCCTCCGTTCCCCGCGGAGGCCTCGGCGGAGCGGGCTGCGGAGGACTGTCCCCCTGCCGGGAGCTCCGATTCCGGCAGGGCACCGGAACCACCCGAACAGGCGGGGAGCGGGACGCTTCCCGAGCAGGCCGAAGGGCGTCCCGAGGCCCCGGCTCCGATACAGCAGGACGCCGGGCAGGGCAATGCTCAGGGGACTGCTGCGCAGGGGGTGTCCGGTCCGGAAACCGCTGCGCAGGGCCGGCCCGCTCAGGGGGCGTCGTCCATCCCGGCGGGCGTTCCCGCCGCGCAGGGTGGGGCCGCGCAGGGTGGGGCCGCTGGGGGTCGGGCCGCTGGGGGTGGGGCCGCGCAGGGCTCCGCTGCGCAGGGCACCGCTGCGTCGCAGGGCTCCGCTGCGCAGGGCTCCGCTGCGCAGGGCTCCGCTGCGCAGGGCTCCGCTGCGCAGGGAAACCCGGGAGCGGCTACCGGTTCTCCGGGAGGGGGCAACCCCGGGCCGCCGTCCGGTGCGCCGGACGGCGGCGCCGGGGGCGAGCCAGGACGCTGAGCCGGACCTCCCACCGGCCTGTCGTCCGGGACGGCGTTCCGGTCAGGCAGACTGTCCGGGACGCTTCACCACGGCCCGGGGCGGAACGTGTCCCGCGTGCGCCCGGAACCCTCCGCAGATCAGGACCACAGATGCTCTCCACCGGGGCCCCGACGAACTGGGCCGGCAACATCGCCTTCGGACCCGCCCGTGTGCACGCTCCGGCCTCGGTCGCCGAGGTGCAGCGGACAGTGTCCGCCGCCGCACGGGTCCGGGTGCTGGGCACCGGCCACTCGTTCAACCGGATAGCCGACACCGCCGGGGACCTGATCCGGCTGGACGGCCTGCCCAAGAGGGTGGAGATCGACGCGACACGCGCCACGGTGACCGTCGCCGCCGGCATGCGCTACGCCGAGGTCGCCGAGCCGCTGCACGCCGCAGGCTACGCACTGGCAAATCTGGCGTCCCTGCCGCACATCTCTGTGGCGGGTGCCTGCGCCACCGGGACCCACGGCTCCGGTGACACCCAGCGCGGGCTGGCCGCCGCGGTCCGGGCGATGCAGCTGGTCGGCCCCGAGGGGGACCTCCACGAGGTGAGCCGGGACGCCGATCCCGAGCTGCTGAGCGGCTCGGTGGTCGCGCTCGGCGCGCTCGGCGCCGTTGTCGGTATGACCCTGGACATCGAGTCGGCGTTCGAGGTGGCTCAGCTGGTCTGGACCGGTCTCCTGCTGGACCGGGCGGCCGAGCACTTCGACCAGGTGTTCAGCGCCGCCTACAGCGTGAGCCTGTTCACCGACTGGCAGCACGAGGGCGTCGTGTGGCGGAAGCACCGCACCGACCGGGACCGCCACTCCTTCGCGCAGCCCGGGGAGTCGTGGCTGGGAGCCCGGGCCGCCGACCGGCCGCACCACCCGGTGCCCGGCATGCCGCCCGCGTACTGCACCGAACAGCTCGGTGTTCCGGGCCCCTGGCACGAACGCCTGCCGCACTTCCGGCCGGGCTTCACCCCCAGCCGTGGCGAGGAGCTCCAGTCCGAGCTGCTGCTTCCCCGCTCAGCCGCACCCGCGGCCTTCGCCGTCCTGCGACGGATGAGCGCCCGCATGGCTCCCGTCCTGCAGGTGTCCGAAGTGCGCACTGTCGCCGCCGACGATCTGTGGCTGAGCCCCGGATACGGCAGGGACTCCGTCGCCCTGCACTTCACCTGGGCCAGGGACCCGGCCGCGGTGCTCCCGGTGATCGCGGCGATGGAGGAGGAGCTGATGGTGCTCGGAGCGCGCCCGCACTGGGGAAAGCTGACCACGGTGGAGCCGGAACGGGTGACCGCCGGGTACGAGCGGGCCGCCGACTTCGCGCGCCTGCTGCGCGAACAGGACCCGGGCGGGAAGTTCCGCAACCCCTTCGTGGACCGGCTCTGGCCCGTCGGCTGACCGGCCGGCCGGGGAGCACGCCCCCCGGCGGTCGGGAGGAGACATGCGGCCCCGAGCGGGTCAGGGGATGTCCGCCACCACGGTGAAGCGGGCTCCGAAGGGGTCCTGCAGTTCAGCGACCCTGCCCAGCCAGGTGTCGTCCGGCGGCGCGATCACCCGCCCGCCCGCCCCGGTCGCCGATCCGGCGATGGCATCGGTGTCGGACACCCGGAAGTACACCTGCCAGAACGGCTGCCCCACGTCCCCTGCCCCCGGCACGTCGCCGGGCCGGGGACCGCGCAGTCCCGCGACGATGGACGACTCCGAGCGGACGAGGATCTCGTCGTTCTCGTAGGAGACGTCACAGGCCCCGGGCTCACCGGAGGCCCAGCCCAGCAGCCCTCCGTAGAACACCGCCGCGGTGAAGGGATCGGCGGTGTGCAGCTCCAGCCAGGCCGGCGCGCTGGCCCGTCCGATCTTCCAGCCCGGGGTCTCGGCTCCTTCCCAGAGGCCGAACACGGCACCGGTCAGGTCGGCGGCGAGCACCGCCCGACCGGGGCCGAACTTCAGCGGGCCCACCGCGAGCGTTCCCCCGCGTTCCTGCAGCCGGGACGCTGCCAGGTCCGCGCTGTCGACGTAGAAGTAGGGCGTCCAGGACACCGGCTGCCCCAGCCTGTGGGCAAGGGCTCCCAGGCCGGCCACCGGCGCCCCGTCGAGCATCGCCACCGAGAATTCCGGGCCGAGCGAACCCGGGCGGAAGGACCAGCCCAGTACGGAACCGTAGAAGTGCTGCGTCGCGTCCAGGTCGCGCGTCATCAGGTTGACCCAGCATGGTGCTCCGTGGACCGCAACCATGTGACCGGACCCTCGCTCTCGTCACCGGCTGAGCCGGTGACCGTCGCCCACCAGCTCTGTGATCACCACTGTGCCAGTCCGTACCCATGTGCACGGGTAGGCCCGCCCAGGTGCCCTTTCTGCTCTTTCGTGGCCACTTCTGCCCCGGAGAGGACCCGCGCCTGCCCGGGCGGGAGCGGAGGAGAACTCTCCGCCGTTCCCGCTCGCTGTGACACAGGTCTCAGCCCTGCTGCGGAACCCGGCGCTCCAGGGGCCCGTTGAGAGAGTCGGAGCAGGCGGTGAGCGAGCTGTGACTCCGGGCTGTGCCCGGGGTGCCCGGCCGGGAGCTGCCCGTCCTCCCCGTACCGGCCCCGGTCAGGTCTCCCCCGTCCTGGCCGGGGCCTTCTCCGCCGCCGTCCCCGGGCCCGCGCCCCCGGGAGCCGACTCGGCGCCCCCGCCGCCTTCTCCCGGACGCCCGTGGGCCGTCGGGCCGTCCGCCGCAGCGACCCGGGCGGGTCACAGCCCTGCGGCCAGGACCCGGTCGCAGCGGGAACGGCTGGCGGCCACCAGCGCGGCGTTGGGACGGTCGTTCATCTCCGCCCGGGCCCGGGCCGCAGCCGGGCCGAGGCCGGTGCCCGTGTGCCGGGCGAGCAGCCGGGCGTCCCGGAGGTCCTCGGGTGCGTCCACGTACCAGACCTCGGCCATCAGCGAGCGGGCCTCCCGCCAGCCGGGGGCGTCGAGAGCCAGATAGTTCCCCTCGGTGACCACCAGCCGGACAGCCGGGGCGACGTGATGCCGGGCGGCGACGGGTTCGTCGAGGCCGCGGTCGAAGTCCGGTACGTAGACCTCCCGGCCCGGCTCACTCGTGAGCCGGACCAGCAGCGCGGCGTACCCCCGGACGTCGAAGGTCGCTTCGGCTCCCTTCCGGGCCCGCAGACCCAGCCGGTCGAGCTGGACGTTGGAGAGGTGGAAACCGTCCAGGGGCACGTACGCGGCCAGGCCGTCGAGTGCGTCGACGAGAGCGCGGGCCAGCGTGGACTTGCCCGCTCCGGGAGGCCCGGCCAGCCCGAGGACCACGCGCTCCCCACGGCGCATCAGCATCCGGGCGTCGGAAACAAGGGCGGACAGGTCCATGCCCGAACTCTACGGAACGTCCCGGTGCGGGCCCCGGCTGCCCGGCGCACCACCGGCCCCGGCGGGCACCCGGCCGTACCGTTTCGGCATCCGCCGCGGGGGTACCCCGGCCGCTGTGTTCAGTGACGCACGGCCGGCGCCCGGAACCGCCACGTCAGGACTGACGATGGGGGTGGAGGAGGAGTTCCTCCTCCTCCACCCCCGCAGCGGGCTGCCCGCACCCGGCGCCACCGCCGTGCTGCGCCGGGCCCGCGAACAGGCCGGGCCCGCCGGCACCGGCCGGTTCCAGAGCGAGCTGTTCAGCACCCAGCTGGAGACCGCGACCGGTGTGTGCACCACGCTGGACGAGCTCGAGGCCCAGCTGACCGCTGCCCGGACACGGGCCGCGGCTGCCGCTGGGGCCGAGGGCCTCGCCCTGGTGGCGAGCGGCGGCCCCGCGGACACCGCCGGCCTTCCGGCCGTCAGTGACGAGGAGCGATTCGCGGCGATCACCGCGCTCTACGGCGGCGCGATGGCCGAGTACCAGATGTGCGGCTGTCACGTCCACGTCGGGGTACCGGACCGGGAGACCGCCGTGGCGGTGGTCAACCAGCTCGGCCGCTGGCTCCCGACGCTCCTCGCCCTCTCCGTCAACTCGCCCTTCCACCGGGGCCGTGACTCCGGCTACGGCAGCTGGCGGACACTGGAGCAGGCCCGCTTCCCGGGATCGGGCATCCCCCCGCACTTCGCCTCCGCTGCGGCCTACGACGCCACGGTGGACAGTCTGCAGGCATCCGGGGTGATCACCGACCCGGCGATGTCCTTCTGGCACGCCCGGCCCTCCCCGCACCTGCCGACCGTCGAGTTCCGCGCCGCGGACTCCGTGGGCACCGTGGGGGAGGCGGTGCTCCAGGCAGCGCTCGCACGGGCCCTGGTGCGCACCGCGCTCACCGAGCTCGCCGCCGGCCGGGAAGCGCCGCCCCTGGACGGTCAGGTGGCCGCCGCGGCGGTCTGGACGGCGGCCCGGGACGGTCTCACCGGCGTGGGGGTGGACCCGCTGACGCACGTGCGGATGCCCGCCCGGAGGCTGCTGCGCCTGCTGCTCAGCCATGTGGCCGACGCGCTGGAGGAGACCGGGGACACCCGCACGGTGCACGGGTTGCTCGGCACCGTCGCCCGCACCGGGACCGGGGCCGAGCGTCAGCGGGAATGGTGGCGCCGCGGCGGGCCGTGCGCGGTGGTGAAGCACCTCATCCGCCAGACCGATCCGGGCGGCGCGGCCGGCGCCCTCCCGGCCGCGCCGCCCGGTCAGCCGCTCGCCGCTCACAGGAGGAACAGCGCATGACAGCCGTGACTGCCGCGTCCACCGCACCGGGCCCCCCGGGGGCCGCCACGCTTCCGGAGCCCAGGGGACCGCTGAGCGCGGCGGTGTGCTCGGTGCTCGCCGGTGAGCTGTCCGCCACCGCCCTCCCGCCGGAAACGGCGGAGGGCGCCGACCCCTACGGCGAGGATCTCCAGCTGGCCCTCTACACCTGCTACGAGCTGCACTACCAGGGTTTTCGCGACGTCGATCCGGAATGGGAGTGGGACCTCGGGCTGCTGCGGCTGCGGGCCGGCATGGAACGCCGCTTCCTGGAGGCCCTGCGCGGGGACGTGCCCGGGGGGGACGACGTGACCGCCGAACTCGGGCAGCTGCTCACCGAGCCGGTGGACGGCGGTGGCCCCTCGCACCATCTGGCCGAGGGGGGCACGTGGTGGGAGATGCGCGAGTACCTGGCGCACCGTTCCGTGTACCACCTCAAGGAGGCCGACCCGCACGCATGGGTGATACCGCGACTGAGCGGGCAGGCCAAGGCTGCCCTGGTGGCGGTGGAGTTCGACGAGTTCGGCGGCGGCCGGGCCGAACGGGCACACTCCCGCCTGTTCGCCGACCTGCTCTCCGGAGCGGGACTCGACCCGGAGTATCTGACCTATCTGGACATCGTTCCGGCTCCGGCGCTGTCGCTGGTGAACCTCATGTCCCTGTGCGGGCTGCACCGCTCACTGCGCGGCGCGCTCGTCGGCCACTTCGCCGCGGCCGAAATCACCACCGCCCCCAGCGCCCGGCGCATGGCGAAGGCGCTGGAGCGGCTGGAGGCGCCGCCGCAGTGCGTGTTCTTCTACACCGAGCACATCGAGGCGGATGCCGTGCACGAGCAGGTGATGCGTCATGAGGTGCTCGGTGATCTGCTCCGTCGCGAACCCGGCCTCGCCCCCGACGTGGTGTTCGGGATCCAGGCCACCGAGCTGCTCGAGGCCCGGCTGGCCGACCGGCTGATGCACGCCTGGCAGCAGGGCGGAAGCAGCCTGCGCCGCCCGCTCAGCGGGCCGGCGGCCGGTCGCTGACCGTCCCCCCGGGCGGGGCGTCCGCCGTGCCGCTGGTCCCGTCGCCCGGCGCCCCGGTCTGCCGGGTGCGGCGCCGGTGGCTGGTGTCGCACCACGGGTGAAGGCGGCTGCGGCGGCAGGTGCAGAGCGCGACCATGAACCGTTCCGAGCGGACCGTCCGGCCGTCCTCCATCAGCACCTCCACGGGGCCCTGCACGAGAACCGGGCCCCCGGGCTCCAGCACGACGCGGCGGGCTTCGCCTCCGGCCGCAGGGCCGTCCTCGCGGGCGGCGTCCCCGGCCGGGGTGGGACGTCCGGCCCGCTCCTCACCCGGACCGGTCACCGCGGACCACCACCAGTTCCTCGGTGCGCTGCCCCGGGTCGATCAGACCCTGGGCCTCCAGCCAGTCCGCCCGCCCGCGGAGCACCGGGCCGAACGGCTGGAGGCGCCGCTGGGCCACCGACGCCTCCAGGCCCTGGCGGCGCAGCCGGTCCAGGGTGGCCTCCGTTCCGCACATCGCGGAGTGCACCAGGAGCATGGTGCCGCCCGGGGCCAGCAGCAGTCGCGCGCGGTCGCAGAGCGGGTCGAGCACCGCCCGTCCGTCCGGTCCGGCGTCCCAGGCCCGCGCCCTGCCACGGCGGGGCAGCTCAGGATCGGGGGAGGGGACATAGGGCGGGTTGGCCAGCACCACGTCGAAGGACCGGCCCAGCGCCTCGTCGACGCCGCCCCGGCGGGTACTGAGGGGCACCCGGCGCAGGAAGGCGTTGCAGCGGGTGGTGAGCACCGCCCAGGGGGAGGTGTCGTAGGCCCGTACCTCGTGCGCACCCATCCGCAGCGCCTCCAGGGCCAGCGCACCGCTGCCGGTGCACAGGTCCAGCACGCGTGCGCCAGGGGCCACCCCGGTCTCGGCGAGGGCGTCACTCAGAAGGGAGGTGTCACCCTGGGGTGCGTACACGCCCGGTGGTCTCAGCAGCAGCATGCGCTATGGGTCCCTCATCCGCCGCTGGTCAAACGTGGTGCCCGGGGGCCTTCACCGGTCCGGATGCGGGGTGACCACCGGTCTTGCCCGTCTGTCGGTGGGTATCCCGGGGCGACGGCACACCTGAGCGGGCAGGCAGCAGCGCGGCCATGGGAGGGACGGACGAGCCCCACGCCCGAACGGGATCCGAACGCTTCGCGGAGAGGGGCTCGGGCCGCCGGAGGTGATGTACCCGGCGACCCGAGTCGTTCCCGCCCCTCAGGAGCCCGCACCGACAGGCAGGACCGGCAGGTGGCGGTCATGTGCCGGGCGGGCGCCCGAAGGGCGGGCACCGGCCGTGGGGGGCCGCCGGGGGACAAGAAGTGAACCCCCGGCGGCGGCCGGTGGCTCAGGGGTGGTTCGCGATGTGCGCCTCCAGGCGTGCACGGTCCCAGGCGCCGTCCGCGACGACGAGCCGGTAGCTCCGCTCCAGGGTCTCCCCGGGGGCCAGCCGCACCGGTGTGAAGAACGCCAGCGAGGGGTTGACCGCGGCGAAGGGCTCGCTGCGCACGAACCAGCCGTCGGGGGAACTGCCGGCGGCGGGCCGGAACAGGAGGGTGGCGGAGCCGTCGACCTCGTCGTGCTTGCCGGTGAAGGCCAGCCACGACGCGGTGCGTCCCATCATCTCCGGGCCGCCCTGCTGGTCCGAGGCCAGCACGGTGCCGCCGGTGAAGGAACGCGGCCCGCGCCAGAAGAAGCCCGCGTAGCCGGCCATGTCCCGCCCGTTGGTGGTGGGGCTGCCGAACTCCAGTTCCTCGCCGCGCACGTTCCGCAGGGAACTGCGGAAGCCGAGAGTCCACCAGCCGTCACCGGGCTCCACGGTGAGCGTGCGGGTCTCATCGATCCAGTGCTCGCCGCCCTGCGTCCACCAGGTGAGCCGCTCGACGCCGGGTGAGAGCCATTCCTCGTGCCGCATCGTCCCGTTGTTGGGCAGATCCACGTACTCCTGGGTGGGATCGACGTACGTGCCGCCGCCCCAGAAGTTCTGGCCCGAGACCCAGGGCGCCGTCATCTGCACGCCCTTGTGCCAGGGGTGGTCGTGCGGGCGGTAGGCGCTGACAACGTCCCCGCGCAGCGTGCGCAGCGGGTGGATGTACGGCTTCGGGGCTTCGAAAACCGGTGTGTCGGGCCGGTAGACGTAGCGCATCACCTCCACCCCGTCGATGTCGGCGATCAGTTCGGTACCGGTGTCCTTCACAGCGTGAGGCCTCCGTTCATGCGGTCGTGGAAGGGGTGCTCGGAGGTCAGCTCGGAGCGCCGGACGGGCTGTCCGGTCAGCGCGGCGGCGTACAGGCCGGTGATCAGCTCAAGGGGGCGGCGGGCCTCCGTCCCGCTGACCGGCGGCCGCTCACCCCGCTCGTAGGCGTCCAGCAGGGCGCCGAGCTGGGCGGCGTGCGAGCTCGGGACGTCCTCCCCGGGCTGCCAGAGCGGGGAGGACGAGGTCCAGTCGGCGTTGCGGTAGCCGTACAGGTGGGACAGCTCCACGGTCGTGTCGGCGAAGTCGAACCGCAGGTAGCTCTCCTCCCGGGGGGAGAGCAGGCTGTTGACGACCGCCGCCATGGCTCCGTCGGCGAAGCGGACCATCGCCATGGAAACGTCTTCGGCCTCGACATCCCGGTCCAGGCGGCCGGCCATCGCCCGGATCTCGTCCCATTCGCCCAGCACCGACAGCAGGAGGTCGATCTGGTGGATGCCGTGGCCCATCGCCGGGCCGCCGCCCTCGGTGTCCCAGCGCCCCCGCCAGGGCACCTCGAAGTACTCCGGCGGCCGGTACCACATGGTGTGACACAGGGCCACCAGAGCGCGGCCCAGGGCACCCTTGTCCACGAGCTCCCGCAAGTGCCGGGCACCGGAGCCGAAACGGTGCTGGAAGACCACCGAGGCGTACGGTCCGCCCTCGCCCTCAGCCGCGGCGATGGCGTCGTACTCGGCCAGCGACAGGCACAGGGGCTTCTCGCACCACACCCACGCACCGGCCCGCAGGCAGGTGATCACCTGTTCGGCGTGCAGGAACGGGGGGGTGCAGACATGCACCAGGTCGGGCTGCTCGATGCGCAGCATCTCCTCCAGGTCGGTGTAGGAGGCGGGGACGCCGTGCTCGGAGCAGAACGCTTCGAGCCGGTCGGCGTCCACGTCGACCGCGGCCACCACCTGCGCCCGGTGCGCTTCGGCGGCCAGGGCGGGCAGGTGGCAGATTCCGGCGATGCCTCCGGTGCCGACGACGGCGACACGGATCATAAAGGGATGCTCCTTTTCGGGGGGCGGTTGCGGTGCTGTGGGCGGGAGCGGGCGGCGGGCCGCGCGCCCATGGGCCGGGGCGGTGGCCTAGGGCGGCGACACCAGGGTGGTGAGCGAGCGTGGAGCGAACCCGGCCTGGTCCCGCACTGCCTGACCGGGCGTCATGGCGCGCTCCTCGTCGGTGACGTACGCCTGCCCCTCGAACGGGAGCGTGGCGGTCACCGATTCGGTGGCGGAGTTGAGCACGACGACCGTCCGGCTGCCGTCGGCGTTGCGGAAGGCGGTGACCTTCAGCGCGGGATGGTCGCTGGAGGCGGCGGTCCGCACGGCACCGGGGCGGACGTGCCGGCTGTAGGAGGCCAGCGCCCACAGCCGCCGCGACACCCGGTAGGTGTCGCCCTCGATGCGTATCGGTGCCCTGGTCGGGCCGACCGAGGCGCCGAACCAGTAGAAGTAGCCGTTCACCTCGCCGAGCGTGAACGAGTCGTGGATCTGCTCGGCGACCGCGAAACCGTCGTAGCCGCTGCCGTCGTCCCAGCTCTCGTTCCATGTCTCGCCGTCCGGGGACCACTCCGACATCCAGGTGGGCCGGGACGTCGGGAGCGGTCCCCGGACGGGGGTGGCGTAGGGGTGGCCGGCATGCACGTCCACCAGTTCACGGGCCACCGCATGGGCTTCGATGGCCCGGGTGTACTCCTGGGCTCCGGACCAGCCGTAGGAGTCGCAGGCCACCAGCCGCAGTCCCTTGCTCCGGGCGTGCGGACCGATCACCGTGACGTAGTCGGCCGCCTCGGCCGGGGTGAAGCGCATGGACGCGTAGGAGATCGTCAGGTCCGGTTCGTTCGTGAAGGCCAGGTCGGTGACCGGAATCCCCGCCCTCCGGTAGTGGTCGGCATAGGCCAGCAGGTATCGGGCGTATGCCTCACGCCACTCCGGGAGCAGCGAGCCGCCGTCGGCGTCGCTCCCGTTGTCCTTCATGTAGCCCGGGGCGGACCATGCGTTGGCATAGAACCGCTCGATCCCGTAAGCCCGGGCCTCGTGGGCCAGCCACAGTTGCCCCCCGTCGTCGCCGTCCCACCGGTAGGCGGGAGGGGCGTCGGGGCCGCCCGGATTCTCCGGCTGATGGGATTTCATGTGGTCGTCCGAGTAGTCGGGTGAGGACCCGATTCCCAGCCGCAGCATGCTGAATCCCACGCCCTTGTCACGGCTCATCAGGAGATCGAGAACTTCACGGCGGGGCCCTTCCGGGAGTCCGCGCATGAGGCGCGCCCGCTGGAATGCCTCGCAGAATCCGAAGCCGTCGATCGACTGGAGACTCTCGTGCCCGAGGTCGATTCTGGTCACACGGCACCGCCCTGAAAGTCTTACGGAAAATCGTCGATAATTTTCGAACTGCAACCTAGGCCCCTTCAGGGGTCCGCGTCAACAGGTGGGTAAGCGCTTCCTGTCATGGGGGCACCGGCCGGACGTCAGTGAGTGTCAGGGAGCGAAGGTCCGGTCCGGTACAAATCGGCTGCGCATCGCACAGTGTGAGCGGCCGTCGGGTGCTGCCCTGTCAGGTTGGTTGCCTGTTGCGGTTGTCGCGGTGCCGCCAGGGCGCCACAAGGGCTCAGAAACTCTCTCGTGACGCAGGGGTTGACCCGCTATACGCGCCGTCGTAGCTTACCCCGGACCGAAATTGTTGGTGTTTCTTCGAAACTTTCAGCACTTCGGCAGGCGCTACCTGACCAGGCGAGAGGGGTCACCAGGATGACCGACACATCAGGTGGAATGACACGAAGAGTCCTGCTCCGCAACAGCGCCTTCCTGGCGCTCGTGACGACTTCGGCGAGCGGGTGCAGTCTGCTGTCCACCGATCCGGACCAGACGTCCGAAGGCGGCGGCGGAGGGGCGAAGGGCAAGGAAGCCCCGATGCTGGCCGAGCGGGTGAAGGCGGGCACGCTGCCCCCGGTCGAGGAACGGCTTCCGGCGGACCCGCTGGTCCTGGAGCCGACGGAGGGCATGGGCGCCTATGGAGGCACCTGGCGCTCCGCGGTCACGGGCGGTGCGGACGGGCCGTGGCTGCACCGGACCATCGGGTACGAGCCGCTGATGCGCTGGAGCAGGGACTGGACCACCCAGATACCCAACGTGGCGGAGTCGATCACGCCCAACGACGACGCCAGCGAGTACACCATCGCCCTGCGCCCCGGCATGCGGTGGTCCGACGGAGAGCCGCTGACCACCGCGGACGTCGAGTTCGGTTACCAGCACGTCACCCTCAACCGGGACTTGGTCCAGGGCCATCCCGAGACCCTGGCCCGCGGGGAGGACCCGGCGGAGCTCGAGATCGTCGACGAGCACACTTTCCTCATCCGCTTCACCGGGCCGAACGCCCTGTTCCTCCCCAACATGGCCCGCACCGTGGACGGTGACCGGCTGGTGGCCTACCCCCGGCACTACCTGGAGCAGTTCCACGCCGACTTCGCCGAGGACGCCGGCAGCAAGGCGCAGGCGGCGGGCTTCAACACCTGGGAGGAGTACTTCAACTCCCTGGGCAACGACTGGGGGGTGCTGTGGACCAACCCCGACCTGCCCAGCCTGAAGGCGTGGATCTGCACCGACCCGCTGGACCGGGGCAGCGTCGCCCGGTTCGAGCGCAATCCCTACTACTTCAAGACCGACCCCGAGGGCTCCCAGCTCCCGTACCTGGACGATGTCCGCTACGAGGTGGTCCCCGACCCGGAAACCATGCTCCTGCGGGCCCAGAACGGCGACTTCGATTTCCACAGCAGGCACTTCAACAGCCTGGAGAACCGCCCGGTACTGGCGGAGTCGCGGGAGAAGGGCGACTACCGCTTCATCGAGTTCGAGTCGACGTACAGCAACGAGATGGCCATCGCCCTCAACCTCAACCACGCGGACGAGGCCGTCCGCGAGGTCTACCAGCAGAAGGACTTCCGGGTCGCCCTGTCGCACGCCATCGACCGTCAGGAGCTCATCAACGCGGTCTGGCAGCGCCAGGGGGAGCCGTACCAGGTGGCACCCACACCGGAGTCGAGGTTCTACGACCAGGAGTTCGCCGAGCAGTACACGGAGCACGACCCCGAGCTGGCCGAAGACCTCCTGGACTCCCTGGGCTACGACAGCAGGGACAGCGACGGCTACCGGCTGCGCCCCGACGGCCAACGGATCTCCATCACCGTCGATGTTGCCGAGGACGCCCTGGTCACCGTCTGGGTGCAGGGCATGGAACAGGTCGCCCGGTACTGGGAGGCGGTCGGCATCCAGACCACCGTGAACCCCATGCCCCGGGAGAACTTCGAGGTACGGCTGGGCGACAACAAGCAGGACGCCAGCGTCTGGACGGGGGACGGCGGCCGGGGCGACGAGATCTCCTCGCCGCTGTGGTACTTCCCGCACTCCACGAACGCCGGTTCCGACTTCGCCCGGCACTGGGCGAACTGGTACCGCACCCGCGGCCAGGGACCCGACGCCGACACCGAGGAGCCGCCGGAGGTTCCTCGCCGGCAGATGGCGCTCTTCGACGAGCTGCTGTCCGAGCCCGACGAGGATGCCAGGGACGAGATCTTCCGCGAGATCCTCGCGCTCTCCAAGGAGCAGTTCTACGCCATCGGGACCGTCCGGGTGCCCGGCAGCTACGGCATCGTCAGCAACCGGCTGCAGAACGTCGGCGGTCCGCTGCCTGATTCCCCGACCTACAACACGCCCGCTCCGGCAGCCCCCGAGCAGTGGTACTTCGAAGGCTGACATGACAACGCGCACGTCAACGGGAGGCCGCCGTTGCTGAGCTATCTGGCACGGCGGCTCCTCTACACGATCCCCACCCTCCTCGCGGTGTCCGTGGTCATCTTCCTGATCATCAACCTGCCGCCCGGCGACTTCGTCACCTCCCTGGTGGCCTACCGCCGGCAACAGGGGCTGCAGGTCGGGGCAGAGGAGATAGCCCAGTACCGCGCCGCCTACGGACTGGACCAACCGATCTGGGTCCAGTACTGGTACTGGCTCTCCGGGATGCTCTTCCAGGGAGACCTGGGCATCTCCTTCGAGTACAACCGTCCGGTCACCGAACTGATCGGGGAGCGGCTGGCGGACACCGTCCTGCTCGCGACGGCCGCCCTGCTGTTCACGTGGGTGCTGGCCTTCCCCATCGGCATGTACGCCGCCGTCAAGCAGTACTCCGTCGGCGACTACGTGGCGACCACCATCGGATTCCTGGGCCTCGCCACCCCGAACTTCCTGCTCGCACTGGTCTTCATGTACCTGGGCTTCAAGTACTTCGACTACGTGCCCGCCGGGCTGTGCTCCGCGGAGTACTGCGACGCCGGATGGAACCTGGGCAAGCTCATCGACGCGCTCAAGCACCTCTGGCTGCCGGTCGTGGTCGTGGGCACCGCGGGCATGGCCGGCCTCATCCGCATCCTGCGCGCCAATCTGCTCGACGAACTGCGCAAGCCGTACGTGGTCGCGGCCAGGGCGCGCGGCGTCCCCGAACGCCGGCTGCTGGTGAAGTATCCGCTGCGGGTGGCGATGAACCCGTTCATCTCGACCGTCGGCTGGGTGCTGCCAGGGCTCTTCGCGGGCGACATCATCGTCGGCCAGCTCCTCGGCCTGCCCACCATCGGGCCGCTGCTGCTCAACGCCCTGCGGCAGCAGGACATGTACCTGGCCGGCTCGTTGATCATGGTGATCAGTGTGCTGACCGTGCTCGGCACGCTGGTGTCCGACCTCCTGCTCGCCTGGACCGACCCGAGGGTGCGCCTGAACCAGGGAGGGAACGCCACGTGACGACCAGCGAGCGCACCACCCGGTGCAAGACGGGGGAGACACCGTGACCCAGGTCCAACTGCCCGCGTCCGGTGAGCCGGACAGCGCGGAGGCCGGCAGCGGGCAGGCATCCGCCTCCCAGACCCGGCTGGTCTGGCGGAGCTTCCGCAGGCACAAGCTGGCCATGGCCGGCGCGGCGGCGACCCTGCTGTTCATCCTGGTCGTGGTCTTCGCCGAGTTCCTGGCTCCCTTCAGCACCGGGCGGCTGAACTCCGAGTACACCTACGCACCCCCGCAGACACCGCGCTTCAGTGTCTCCGACGGGCTCTACGTCTACGGGTACTCCTTCGAGCAGGACGAGGACCTCCGGATCCGCTACGAAGAGAACCGGGACGACAAGATCCCGCTGACCTTCTTCGCCAAGGGGGAGCCCTACAAGCTGCTCGGGGTCATCCCCAGTGAGCGTCATCTGATCGGCCCGAGCGACCCCGACGCGCCGATGTACCTCCTGGGCTCCGACCGGGTCGGGCGGGACCAGCTGTCCCGGCTGATCCATGCCACCCGGGTCTCCCTGTCGGTGGGGCTGGTCGGGGTGGCGTTCGCGTTCATGCTCGGCGTCGTGCTGGGCGGCATCTCCGGCTACTTCAGCGGCAGGGTGGACACGCTCATCCAGCGGTTCGTCGAGTTCGTGATGGCGGTGCCGACCCTGCCCCTCTGGCTGGGCATGACGGCCGCGATCCCGGTGGACATCGGGCCCGTCAAGAGATACTTCCTGATCAGTGTGATCCTCTCCCTCCTCGCCTGGACCAGTCTCGCCAGAGAAGTGCGCGGACGCTTCCTCATGCTGCGCCAGGAGGACTTCGTCACCTCGGCCTGGCTGGACGGAGCGAGCCGGAAACGGGTGATGTTCCGGCACATGCTTCCGTCGTTCACCAGCCATCTGATCGCGGCGCTGACCCTGTCCATCCCCGGCGTCATTCTGGCGGAGACCGCCCTGAGCTGGCTGGGCCTCGGCATGCGGCCACCGGTGGTCAGCCTGGGTGTCCTGCTGAACGACGCCACGTCGGTCCGGGTCATCGACCAGGCCCCCTGGCTGCTGCTGCCCGGTGCGCTCGTGGTGGTCGTGGTGCTGGCGCTCAACTTCGTCGGCGACGGACTGCGCGACGCCGCCGACCCCTATCGGACATGAGGAGCTGAGGTACCGGACATGCGGGACACCTCCCACGAAGAACAGGTGAGGGAGAGCGGCGGCCCGCCGCTCCTCGAAGTATCCGGCCTGCGCACGCACTTCACCACCAACGACGGAGTCGTCAAGGCGGTGGACGGCGTGGACCTGACCGTGCGCGCCGGCCGCACGGTCTGTGTGGTCGGCGAGTCGGGCTGCGGCAAGAGCGTCACCGCCCGCTCGGTCCTCGGGCTGGTGGACCGGCCCGGGGAGGTCGTCGGGGGCTCCGTCCTGTGGCGGGGCGGAGGGCGCGCGGAGCCGGTGGACCTGGCGAAGCTCGCACCGCACGGCGAGGCCGTCCGCCGGATCCGCGGGGCGGAGATCTCCATGGTCTTCCAGGAGCCGATGGCGTCGCTCTCACCGATGTACACCGTCGGTGACCAGCTGATGGAGACCATCAGGCTGCACATGCCGGTCAGCAAGGCCGAGGCACGCGAGCACGCGCTCGCGATGCTCCGCAAGGTGGGAATCCCCCAGCCGGAGCAGCGCATCGACTCCTACTCCTTCCAGCTGTCCGGCGGTATGTGCCAGCGCGTGATGATCGCCATCGCGCTCGCCTGCGGCCCCGACCTGCTGATCGCCGATGAGCCGACCACGGCTCTGGACGTGACGATCCAGGCGCGCATCCTCGACCTCCTCTCCGGCCTGCAGGAGAGCACCGGGATGTCGGTCGTGTTCATCACCCATGACCTGGGGGTGGTCGCCGAGATCGCCGACGAGGTGGTGGTGATGTACCTGGGGACGGTGGTCGAACGGGGCAGCGTCGACGAGATCTTCCACGACCCCAAGCATCCCTACACGCAGGCGCTGCTGGCCTCCGTACCCGCCATGGGGCACGGCCGGGGGCAGCGCCTGCACCAGATCCGGGGCCGCGTCCCGCACCCCTCGGAGCGGACCGCCGGCTGTCCCTTCAGCCCGCGGTGCGACAGCTCCGTCGCCGGGGTGTGCGACGTGTCCGAGCCACCGGAAGTGGCCTTCGGGGAAGGCCGCACCGTGCGGTGCGTACTGCACGGCAGCCACGGCCCCGGGGCAGACCTCCCGGAGGAACAGGCCCGGGAAGGGCTGCTGGCGGGCCAGGACACCGGCCACGACATGCCCCACGACGGGCCGGACGAGAGAGAGGTGGGATCCGGTGGCTGAGCAACCGGTACTGGACGTCCGCGGACTGCGCATGCAGTACCCCATCAGACGCGGCATGTTCGGCCGCACGGTCGGCCGGGTGCGGGCCGTCGACGGCGTCGACCTGTCCATCCGGCCGGGGGAGACCCTGGGACTGGTCGGCGAGTCCGGCTGCGGGAAGACCACCCTGGGCCGCTGCATCGTGCGCACCCTGACACCGACCTCCGGAGTGATCGACTACCGGGACGCAGCAGGCCGCACCGTGGACCTGGCAGCCCTGTCCACCCGTGACCTCCGCCCCTACCAGCAGGAGGTGCGGCTCGTCTTCCAGGACCCTTTCTCCTCGCTCAACCCCCGGATGACCCTGCTGGACATCATCGGCGACCCGCTGCGGAACAACCGGGTGGCGCAGGGCTCCGAACTGGAGCACCGGGTGGCCGAGATGCTTGACCTGGTCGGCCTGCCCCCGGGCTACATGCGCCGGTATCCGCACGCCTTCTCGGGAGGCGAACGGCAGCGGGTGAACATCGCCCGGGCGCTGATCATGCGGCCCCGCCTGGTCGTCGCCGACGAACCGGTCTCCGCCCTGGACGTATCGGTACGGGCCTCCATCCTCAACCTGCTGCGCGACCTGCAGGGGGAGCTTGACCTGACCTATCTGTTCATTTCGCACGACCTGTCGGTGGTGGAGAACATCTGCGACCGGGTCGCTGTCATGTACCTCGGCAGGATCGTGGAGATCGCGGAGACCGAGGAGCTGTACGGACGGCCCCGGCACCCCTACACCGAGGCGCTGCTGTCCGCCGTGCCCCGCCCCGATCCCCGGCTGCGCGGCGTGGGCCGGCGCCTGCGTCTCTCCGACGACCTGCCCGATCCGGCCGCCCCGCCCCCGGGCTGCACCTTCCACACCCGCTGCCACTACGTCAGAAAGGAGACCTGTGCCGTACCGGGAGGTGAACCGGAGCTGCTGAACATCTCCGGCACCCGCAGGTCGGCCTGCCACTTCGCCGGGGAACTGGACCTCGCGGGCGTCTAGCTTTCCCTTTTCGCCTCCGCTTCCGCCCGCACGGCCTCCCCGCCGAGCGGGCGGAAGCGGTCAGCCGCGCGGCGCGGCGGTGCTGTCCCGGACGACGAGCTCGGTGGCCAGTTCGACCCGGCTGGTCCCGGGCATCTCACCCCGGCCCAGGGCCAGCACGGTGCGGGTGGCGAGCGCGGCCATCTCCACCAGGGGCTGGCGGACGGTGGTCAGCGGCGGCCAGGCGGAGCGGGACAGCGGCAGATCGTCGAAGCCCACCACGCTGAGATCCTCCGGTACCCGCAGGCCGCGCTGCCGGGCCGCTTCGAACACGCCGAACGCCTGCAGATCGCTGCCCGCGAAGATGGCGGTCGGCGGGTCGTCCAGGGACAGCAGGGCGTGGCCGTGGTCGTGCCCGGAGTCCACCAGGAAGGTGCCGCGGCGGATGAGCTCGGGAGCCACCACCAGGCCCGTGGTCTCCAGGGCCGCGCGGTAGCCGTCGATGCGGGCCTGGCTGCAGAGCATGTCCGCCGGTCCGCTCACCATGCCGATCCGCCGGTGACCGAGCTCCAGCAGGTGGCGGGTGGCGGCCAGGCCGCCGTTCCAGTTCGTCGCGCCCACCGAGACCACCCCGGCCGCCGGCTCACCCTCGGGATCCACCACCACGAAGGGGAGCGACCGTGCGGCGAGCTGGGCCTGCACGGCACCCGACAACCGGGAGGCCACGATCACCACCCCGTCGGTGCGCCGGGCCGCGATCCGCTCCAGCCAGTCCCGGCCGGGGCCGGCGTGCGTGTGCAGCACGGAGATGACGACGCTGGCCCCCGCGTCGTGGGCAGCGCTCTCCGCGCCGCGGATGAGCTCCATGGCCCACGGGCTCTCGATCTCCGCGAACACGAGATCGATCAGGCCGGCCGGCTCGTCGTCCTGGCTGACCCGCCGCTGGTAGTTGTGTTTGTGCAGCATCTGCTCGACCCGTCGCCGGGTTTCGAGAGCCACTTCGGGACGACCGTTGATGACCTTGGAGACCGTCGGGATGGAAACCCCGGCCTCCTCGGCGATGAGGGCGATCGTCACCCGCCTCTTAGCTGCCATGGACGGGAGTTTAACCGAAAGGTTTCGGCCCGGATGCCTCGCGGCAGCATTGCGCCCCGGACTGTGTTCTCCACGCATCCGCGCACCTCTCCGAAGTGACACGGGCACCCTCCGTAGGACGAAAGCTTCGGTATTCAGCCGAAAATTTCAACCCATTCGGGCGGATGCGGGGGCGTTCCCGATCTTCCGCGCGGGGGCAGGACGGGGGGCAGCCGCTGGGCCGGGCAGCACCGGGCGCAGACTGGGCCCATGGAACTACAGATCACCGCGACGTCCCCGGAGCACCCGGCGACCCTCCTCGATCTGCCGTGGGACATCCCGCTGGTGGACTGGCCCGAGGAACACCTGGTCGCTCTCCCGCGCGGCATCTCCCGGCACGTCGTCCGCTTCGCTCGAGCGGGCGGCGAGGTGTTCGCCGTCAAGGAAGTCGCTGAATGGGCTGCCGTTCGGGAGTACGGGCTGCTGCGCGACCTCGACCGGCTCAGCGTGCCGGCCGTCGACCCGGTGGCAGTCGTCACCGGGCGGGCCGACTCCCGGGGCGAGCCGCTCGAACCGGTCCTGATCACCCGGCGGCTGAAAGGCTCGCAGCCGTACCGGTCGATGTTCGAGACGACGATGCGTCCCACCACGGTCAAGCGGTTGCTCGACGCACTCGCCGTGCTGCTGGTCCGCCTGCATCTGAGCGGTTTCGCCTGGGGTGACTGCTCGCTCTCCAACACCCTCTTCCGCCGCGACGCGGGCGCCTACGCGGCGTACCTGGTGGATGCCGAGACCGGCCAGATCCAGCCGACCCTCACGCGCGGGCAGCGTGAGTACGACCTCGAGGTCGCCCGGGTGAACATCGCCGGCGAGCTGATGGACCTGGAGGCCGGCGGCTCCCTGCACCCCTCCGTCAACCCGGTGCCCTTCGGTGAGGCAACGGTCGAACGGTACGGCGAGCTGTGGCACGAGCTGACCCGCACCTCCATCTATCCGCAGCAGAAGCGCCACTACATCGACCGGCGCATCCGGCGGCTGAACGATCTCGGCTTCGACGTCGCCGAGATGCAGATCCAGCGTTCCCCCGACGGCGACTCGGTCACCTTCCTCCCCAAGGTCGTCGACGCCGGTCACCACCAGCGTCAACTCCTGCGGCTCACCGGCCTGGACGCCGAGGAGAACCAGGCGCGCAGCCTGCTGAACGACCTCGAGCACTGGATGGCCACCCAGGACGACTACGCCCCGGGCGACCCCCTGGGGGCCCGCCCGGAGGTCCTGGCCCACCGCTGGGTCCGTGAGGTGTACCGGCCCGCGGTCCGGGCCCTGCCCAGGGAACTGATCGAGGCGGCCGACACCGCGCAGCTCTACCACGAATTGCTGGCACACCGCCTGCGCCTGTCCGAGCGGGCACACCACGACATAGGCATGGAGGCCACCATCGAGGACTACCTGCGCACCGCCCCCGCCCCGCCACCCGAGCCGTGAGCCCGGCCTCCGCGAAGGCCGGGCCCGTGGCTGTCACGGCCTGCGGCCCGGCGGGGGACCGGAGGTGAGGTCACTTTCGTCGTCCTCCGGGATCACGTGAACCGCTGCCTCCTCCGCCGACGCTGCCCCGCCGTCGATACCCACGTCCCGGGCGAACACGTCGTCGCCCCGGCCCGGAAACCCCTCGTCGGAGCCGACCAGCCGTCCCGACCGCTCGTCACCGGCTTCCTCGTCCACCGGCTCTCCGGCCATGCCCGGCTGGTCGCCGATCCCGTCGCCCTCGGTCTCCCCGACCTCGGGCATCTCCTCGGCCAGCCGCTGGTCGAGCGACTGGCCCTCCCGCTGCTCACGCGCCGTGGTGCCGTGACGGTTCACCGCGAGGGGCTTCTCGGGCGGTGAGTAGCCCTCGTCCAGCGTCCGGTCCATCCCCTGTCTGCCCAGCTCGTTCTCCAGGTCCGGGTCGTCGGGACGGTCCTGGCCGTCGGAGTCCATCGGCTGGTAGACCGCGTCACCCCTCGCCTCGTCGGACATGCTCGCCCACCTCCTTCGCGGTTACCGCAGGCCGCCCCGTTGTCGCCGGCGGCGCGGGCACCCGCGCCGGATGCGTCAGTGGCGCGCCCCGGGGGATTTCCCGCAGTTTCCTCCGTTTCGCTCACCGTACGGCTTCCCGGACCCGGCCGGGACAAACAACCGCCGGGGCGGGCGCGCACAATGTCGGGATGTCCCGTCGAAAGCCGCGCGCACGCGCACCGCGGAAGTTGCCCGACCCGAGCACCTGCATGTGCGGGCTCGCCGTCCCCTACGACGCCTGCTGCGGGCGGCTGCACCGGGGGCAGAGCACGGCCGCCACCCCGGAGCAACTGATGCGCTCCCGCTTCAGTGCCTTCGCCGTCCAGGACGAGGCCTACCTGCTCAGGAGCTGGCATCCCACGACCCGGCCGCCCGGCATCGACTTCGACCCCGCACTGCGCTGGCGGCGACTGGAGATCCTCGACAGCAGCGGCGGCAGCGCGTTCCACACCGAGGGGACAGTGGAGTTCCGGGCCCACTGGACCCGCCGCGGTCAGCCGGGCGCCCTGCACGAGAACAGCAGGTTCCTGCGTGCGGGCGCCGCCTGGCTGTACCTGGAGGGGAACGTCAGCGGCTGATCAGCCCTCCCCGGCCATCCACCGGGCGAACTCGGCATCCTGGCCGTCGTCCGGCCCGGGTCCGTCCTCCGGCCCGGGTCCTTCCCCTGGCTCGGGTCCTTCCCCCGGCTCCGGCACGGGCTCCGTTCCCGGTGTGGACCCCGCCGCCCCCGGGGCTGGGGCAGCCTCCGGCTCCGGGTGCGGCCCCGCTTCCCCGGCGAGCAGGTCGAGAATGCTCTGCCCGTACTTGGCGAGCTTGTTCTCACCCACCCCGTGCAGCGTGCCCAGCTCGGTCAGTGTCGCGGGCGTGGCGGTAGCGATCTCCCGCAGCGTCGCGTCGTGGAAGATGACATAGGCGGGCACGCCCTGCTCCGCCGCCGTCGCCGCGCGCCACGTCCGCAGCCGGTCGAACAGCGGAACCGCGGTCTCCGGAAGCTCTGCGGGGGCCGTCCGCCGTGCCCCGGAACCGGTCTTCGCACGCGCGGCCTTCACCGCCCGCTCGGGCTCCCGCCGCAGCGGCACCGGCAGCTCCCCCCGCAGCACCTCCGTGCTGCGGCCGGTGAGCACCAGAGTGCCGTACTCGCCCTCCACCGCCAGCAGCCCTTGGGCGAGCAACTGCCGCGCCACACCCCGCCATTCCAGCTCGCGCAGTTCCGCTCCGACGCCGAACACACTGAGCCCGTCGTGGTTGTGCTGGATGACCTTGGCGGACTTCTTGCCGACCAGGATGTCGATGATGTGGCCCGCGCCGAACTTCTGCCGCCGCTCCCGGTCCAGCCGCACCACGGTCGACAGCAGCTTCTGTGCGGCCACCGTGCCGTCCCACGTGGCCGGCGGTGTCAGACAGGTGTCGCAGTTTCCGCAGGCCGTGCCGGTCTGGCCGAAATAGGCCAGCAGCTGGGTCCTGCGGCATTCCACGGCCTCGCACAGGGCCAGCATCGCGTCCAGATGCGCGCCCAGCCGGCGCTGCTGCGCGGCATCCCCCGGCGAGCCGTCGATCAGTTTCCGCTGCTGCACCACGTCCTGGAGGCCGTAGGCCAGCCAGGCGGTGGAGGGCAGCCCGTCCCGCCCGGCGCGCCCCGTCTCCTGGTAGTAGCCCTCCACCGACTTGGGCAGGTCGAGATGGGCGACGAACCGCACGTCGGGTTTGTCGATGCCCATGCCGAAGGCGATGGTGGCCACCATCACCAGCCCGTCCTCGCGAAGGAACCGCGACTGGTGCCCGGCCCGGACCCGGCTGTCGAGCCCCGCGTGATACGGGAGCGCCGGAATGCCGTTGCGCACCAGGAACTCGGCAGTCTTCTCCACCGAGGAACGTGACAGGCAGTAGACGATGCCCGCATCCCCCGGGTGCTCCTCGCGCAGCAGCTCCAGCAGCTGCTTCTTCGGCTCCTGTTTGGGGACGATCCGGTACTGGATGTTCGGCCGGTCGAAGCTCGCCACGAAGTGCCGGGCGTCCTGCAGCCGAAGCCGGGAGGCGATCTCGGTGTGGGTCGCCTCGGTGGCAGTGGCCGTCAGCGCGATCCGCGGCACATCCGGCCAGCGCTCGTGCAGGGTGGACAGCATCAGATAGTCGGGCCGGAAGTCGTGGCCCCACTGGGCCACGCAGTGTGCCTCGTCGATCGCGAACAGCGCCAGGTCACCGCGCTCCAGCAGCCGCAGGGTCGCCTCCGAACGCAGCCGCTCCGGAGCCAGGTAGAGCAGATCCAGCTCCCCGGCGAGGAACTGCGCCTCCGTGACGCGCCGCTCGTCGAGGTCCTGCGAGGAGTTGAGGAATCCGGCGCGCACACCGAGTGTGCGCAGCGCCTCGACCTGGTCCTGCATCAGGGCGATCAGCGGGGAGACGACCACGCCGGTGCCCTTCCGGACCAGCGCGGGGATCTGGTAGCAGAGCGACTTGCCGCCTCCGGTGGGCATCAGGACCAGCGCGTCGCCCCCGTCCACCACGTGCTCCACGATGTCCTGCTGCTCACCGCGGAAAGTGCCGTAACCGAAGACTCGCTGCAGCACCTCCACGGCCTCGGTCGTCGCGGCACCGCTGTTCAGATCACCCATCGGGCCATCCTAGTGACGCGGCCGGACACCGCGGGACCGTTCCTCCGCGGCACCACGTTTCCGCGGGCCGGCAGGTCAGCGGATCAGCAGGGCATGCGGCCCGCGGGGGAGGATCCCGCCGATCACCGGGGCGCCGGGAACCTCGCCCGCCACCAGCAGACCACCGGAGGTCTGCGCGTCGGCCAGCAGCAGCGCCTCCTCCTCGGAAAGGCGCGACAGGTCGGCGTGCGGCCCCACCCACTCCAGGTTCCGTCGGGTGCCCCCGCTGATGTGGCCTTCCCGCAGCGCCTGCCGGGCCCCGTCCAGAACAGGCACGGCACCCGCGTCGATCGCCACCGTGACGCCGCCGGCCCGGGCGAGCTTCACAGCGTGGCCCAGCAGCCCGAAGCCCGTCACATCGGTCGCGCAGACAGCACCCGCGGCGACGGCGGCCTCCGCCGCCCCCCGGTTGAGCCGTGTCATCGCGTCCACGGCCTGCGGGAAGATCTCGCCCGTCGCCTTGTGCTTGCTGTTCAGCACCCCGATGCCCAGGGGCTTGGTCAGGGACAGGGGCACGCCGGGGATCCCGGCGTCGGCGCGCAGCATCCGGTCCGGGTCCACCAGTCCGGTGACCGCCATGCCGTACTTCGGCTCCGGATCGTCCACACTGTGGCCGCCCGCCACATGGCACCCGGCCGCCGCTGCCACCTCCGAGCCGCCACGCAACACCTCCCGGGCGAGCTCCAGGGGCAGCGCCCCCCGCGGCCAGGCCAGCAGATTGAGGGCCAGCAGCGGCTGCCCGCCCGTGGCGTAGACGTCCGAAAGGGCGTTGGCCGCCGCGATCCGACCCCAGTCGTAGGGATCGTCCACCATCGGGGTGAAGAAGTCGGTGGTGGCCAGGACCGCCAGACCGCGGTACGCGCCGCGGAGCCGGACGACGCCCGCGTCGTCACCCGGGTCGAGGCCGAGGAGCAGATCCCCGGCGGCGCCGGACACCGGAACCCCGGACCCCAGCCCCCGCAGCACCTCCTCCAGTTCGCCGGGCGGGAGCTTGCAGGCACAGCCACCGCCGTGCGCGTACTGGGTGAGCCGGACCGGTCCGGGCGAAGTGACGGTGTTCATGACGGGCATGATGCCCCGTCGTGGCGTATTCATCCTGTACAGACATGTTTGTCATGATGGGGCGCGAGCGCGGGGAGGCGTTTCCGGTCTGGTGACCGGCCCGGTCTTCAACACCGTGGAACGGCAGCAGCTGTCGTTGGCGGGTTCGATTCCCGTCCGCCTCCGCCATCCCGCCCGGTTCCGCTGCCCCGGCCGACGGGGCCGAAAGCCCAAGGACCGAAGAGGTGCCATGACGGATCCGCGCCGGCGCATCCCCCGTACCGACGCCGTGCTCGGTGAACCGCAGGTCGTCCACGCGGTCCGCACGCTGGGGCGCCCCCTTGTCAAGTCCGCCGTCAAGGAGGCCCAGCGGCGGTCCCGGGACGGCGAGATCGCCCCGGAGGAGGTGGTCGCTGCCGTGGTCGCCGGACTCCCGGAACGTGCGAGCAGCCTGCGGCCGGTGCTCAACGCCACCGGCGTTCTGGTGCACACCAACCTCGGCCGGGCACCGCTGTCCGCCGCCGCCCGGGACGCGGTGCTGGCCGCCACCGGCTGCACCGACGTCGAGCTCGACCTCGCCGAGGGCCGCCGGGGCCGCAGGGGGCGCGGGGCACTCGCCGCCCTCGCCGCGGCCGTCCCGGAGGCTGCCGCCGTGCACCTCGTCAACAACAACGCGGCCGCCCTGCTCCTCTGCGCACTTGCCCTGGCCGGCGGCCCCCGCCGGGAGATCGTCGTGAGCCGGGGCGAACTCGTCGAGATCGGGGACGGCTTCCGTATCCCCGAACTCCTGGCCGGCACCGGGGCGGTGCTGCGGGAGGTCGGCACCACCAATCGCACCGGAGTGCGGGACTACGCGGAGGCCATCGGCCCGCACACCGCCTTCCTGCTCCGGGTGCACCCCTCCAACTACCGGGTCACCGGCTTCACCGCGGCTCCCGGCCTGAGTGAACTGGCCGCCCTGGGACCCCCCGTGGTGGTGGACACCGGATCCGGCCTGTTGGCCCCGCACCCCCTCCTCCCGGAGGAGCCGGATGCCGCCACCGCCCTGCGCGACGGAGCCGCGCTGGTGACCGCCAGCGGCGACAAGCTGCTCGGCGGCCCGCAGGCGGGTCTGCTGCTCGGCGACGCGGAACTGATCGCCCTGCTGCGCAGACACCCGGCCGCCCGCGCCCTCCGGGTCGACAAACTGACCCTCGCCGCCCTGGAGGCAACCCTGCGCGGCCCCGGCACCCCCGTGGCCACCGCGCTGACCGCCGACCCCGCCGTCCTGCACGAACGGGCCGGCCGGCTCGCGGACCGGCTGTGCGCCGAGGGCGTACCGGCGGCCGCAACGGCCACCGAGGCGGTGGTGGGCGGTGGCGGAGCGCCGGGCGTCACACTTCCCAGC
Organism: Streptomyces sp. ACA25; assembly: GCF_028200735.1. GTDB lineage: Bacteria > Actinomycetota > Actinomycetes > Streptomycetales > Streptomycetaceae > Streptomyces. Next base: position 68,813 of record NZ_JAQKPV010000016.1, on the reverse strand, counting down.
GCCGGGGTCGCGCTGCCCGCACGGTACGGCCCGCTGCTGCGCACCGGTACCCCCGCAGTGCTCGGCCGGATCGAACGGAACCGGTGTCTGCTGGACCTCCGGGCCCTTGCGGAGGACCAGGAGGACACGCTGCTGACGGCGGTCCTGGAAGCCCATCGTGCCCACCGCGCACGGGAGCAGCCCGGCCGTGGGGAAGCCGGGAAGGACGCCCCCGTCGGCGAAACGGACCGCCGATGCACGTGATCGCCACCGCCGGGCACGTCGACCACGGCAAGTCCACGCTGGTACGGCTGCTCACCGGGATGGAACCGGACCGCTGGGAGGAAGAGCGCCGCCGCGGCCTCACCATCGACCTCGGCTTCGGCTGGACCACCCTGCCCACCGGGGAGACGGTCGCCATCGTCGACGTCCCGGGTCATGAACGCTTCGTGCCCCACATGCTCGCCGGGGTCGGCCCCGCCCCGGCCGTGCTGTTCGTGGTGGCCGCCGACGAGGGGTGGATGCCGCAGTCCGAGGAGCACCTCGCGGCACTCGACGCGCTGGGCGTCCGCCACGGCCTGCTCGCGGTGACGCGCAGCGACCTGGCGGACCCGGCGCCCGCCGAGCGCGAGGCCCTGGCCCGGATCGCCGGCACCAGCCTCGGCCGGATCGGCTCGGTGGCGGTGAGCGGACGAACCGGCGACGGGCTCGGTCCTCTTCGGGCAGGGCTCTCCCGGCTGCTCGCCGAACTGCCGGCGACCGATCCGGAAGCCGATGTCCGGCTGTGGCTCGACCGCTCGTTCAGCATCGCCGGGGCAGGCACCGTGGTCACCGGCACCCTCACCGGCGGCACGCTGCGGGCCGGTGACGAACTGGAGGCGGCCTCCACCGGAACCGCCGTGCGGGTGCGCGGTCTGCAGATGCTCGGCCGGGAGGTCTCCACGGCCGGCCCGGTGGCCCGGGTGGCGGTCAACCTGCGCGGCGCCGGCCGGGACACACCGGTGCGCGGGGACGCCCTGCTGTCCCCCGGCCGGTGGCTGACCACCGAGGAGATCGACGTCGCCCTGCACGGCGGCGCCCTCGACGGGCCGGCGGACTCCCGGGACCTGCCGCCCGGTCCCGTGCTGCACATCGGCTCCGCCGCGGTCGCCGCCCGGCTCCGGCCGCTGGCCGGCCGCACCGCCCGCCTCCGGCTGTCCCGGCCGCTGCCGCTGCGCTTCGGCGACCGGGTGCTGCTGCGCGACCCGGGGCGGCACCGGATCGCAACCGGTGCCCTGGTGCTGGACATCCGGCCACCCCGGCTGCGCCGCCGCGGAGCGGCCCGCAGCCACGGAGCCGAGCTGGCCGCCCTGGCCGGGCCGGTACCGGATCCCGCGAGGGCCGCGGACGCGGTGCTGCGCCGGGAGCGGCTGATCACCGCCGCCGAACTGCGCGCCCGCGGGCTGCCGCCTTCCGGCGAAGCGGTGGGGGAGGGCTGGCTGGTGCACCCGTTCGCCTGGACGGAGCTGCAGGAGGAACTGCGGGCCGTGCTGGGCCGGTGGCAGGACGATCATCCGCTGGACCCGGGCGTCCCCGTCGAAGCAGTGCGCAAGCGCCTGCGGCTGCCCGCTCTGCGGGTGACGGAGCGACTTGCCGCGGACACCGGACTGGCCGTGGTGGCCGGAAGGGTGTGCGCCGCCGGGCGTACACCGGCGCTGCCCGCCCGTGTCGAGGCCGCGGTGGCAGAGCTGACCGCCGAGCTGTCCCGGAACCCGTTCGCGGCACCGGACGCGGACCGGCTGGCCCGGCTGAGACTGGGCCCGAAGGAGCTGGCGGCGGCGGTCCGCGCCGGCCGCCTGAGCAAGGTGGGCGACGGAGTCTTCCTGCTGCCGGGGGCCACGGAACGGGCCGCAGTGCGGCTCGCCGGGCTGCCCCAGCCGTTCACCCTCAGCCTGGCCAGGCAGGCGCTGGGTACCACCCGGCGGGTGGCTGTCCCGCTGATGGAGCTCCTGCACCGTGACGGGATCAGCGAACGGACGGCGGACGGCACCCACCGGATGCGGTCCGCAGGCCCCGACCGTACCGTGACGGAGGGGGACCGGCGGTGACGCGAGGCGTGAAGCGGGAGGTCGCCATGGGGGTACGGCAGTGGTTCGAGGGCTGGCCGGTGTACCGGCAGCTCACCGGCGACGACCCGCTGGGCAGGGGTACCGCCGCGCGTTCACGGCGCACCGAACAGCTCAGCGCCCGCACCGGCAGCGCCGACCGCGTGGTGCCTTCGGTGTGCCCGTACTGCGCCGTGGGGTGCGGGCAGCGGGTCTTCGTCGAGGACGAGCGGATCACCCAGATCGAGGGGGACCCCGACTCGCCGGTCTCGCGGGGGCGGCTCTGTCCCAAGGGAGCGGCGAGCAAACAGCTGGTCACCAGCCCCGGCCGGGTCTCCACCGTGCTGTACCGCCGCCCGCACAGCACCACGTGGGAGCGGATCCCGCTGGACCGGGCGATGGACATGATCGCCGACCGGGTGATCGGCACCCGTGCGCAGACCTGGCAGGAATCGGACGAGGGCGCCCGGGTCCGGCGGACGCTCGGCATCGCCTCGCTGGGCGGCGCGACCCTGGACAATGAGGAGAACTACCTGCTCAAGAAGTTGTACACGGCCCTGGGCGCCATCCAGGTGGAGAACCAGGCCCGTATTTGACACTCCTCCACCGTTCCCGGTCTGGGGACCTCGTTCGGTCGCGGCGGAGCGACCACCTTCCAGCAGGACCTGGCACGCGCGGACTGCATCCTGATCCAGGGCTCGAACATGGCCGAGTGCCATCCTGTCGGGTTCCAGTGGGTGATGGAGGCCAAGGCGCGGGGCGCGACCGTCATCCATGTCGACCCCCGCTTCACCCGCACCAGCGCGATGGCCGATCTGCACGTGCCGCTGCGGGCGGGCTCCGACATCGCGTTCCTCGGCGCGCTGATCAACCATGTGCTCAGCACCGGGAAGGACTTCCGGGAGTACGTGGTCGCCTACACGAATGCCTCCGCGATCCTGCGCGAGGACTTCGCCGGCCCCGAGGACCTGGACGGCCTGTTCTCCGGCTTCGACCCCGAGCAACGCTCCTACGACCCGCTGACCTGGATGTACGAGGGCACCGAGGCAGCCCCGGCCGCCGGGGAACGCGGCCGGTGGCGGTCCTCGCACGGGCAGCATGCGGCGGCGGAGCACGGCGGCGCCGGACACCGGGACACCGCCCGCGCGGAGGCCTACGGCGAAGGCGGGCCCGGCGTGGGCGAAGCAGCGGCCACCGACCCCACGCTCCAGCACCCACGATGCGTCTATCAGGTACTCAAGCGGCACTTCGCCCGGTACACACCGGAGCTGGTGGAGGACGTCTGCGGCATCCCGCCGGAGCAGTTCGCGCAGGTCGCCGAGGCGATCACCGCGAATTCCGGGCGCGAGCGCACCACGGCGCTGTGCTACTCGGTCGGCTGGACCCAGCACACGGTCGGTGTGCAGTACATCCGCAGCGCCTCGATTCTGCAGACCCTGCTGGGCAACATCGGCCGCCCGGGCGGCGGGATTCTCGCCCTGCGCGGGCACGCCAGCATCCAGGGCTCCACCGACGTGCCCACCCTGTTCGACCTGCTGCCCGGCTATCTCCCCATGCCGCACGCCGGCCGGCATCACGACCTCCACGCCTACGTGGACGCCACCACCGGCCCGACCGGCTACTGGGGCAACATGCGCGCCTACACGGTCAGCCTGCTGAAAGCCTGGTGGGGGCAGGCCGCCACGGAGGACAACGACTTCCGGTTCGACTGGCTGCCGCGGCTGACCGGCGACCACGGGAGCTACCGGACCGTGCTGAACCAGATCGCCGGGGAGTGCAAGGGCTACTTCCTGATCGGTGAGAATCCGGCAGTCGGGTCCGCCAACGCAAAACTCCAGCGCCTCGGCCTGGCCAACCTGGACTGGCTGGTGGTACGGGATCTGCAGCTGATCGAGAGCGCGACGTTCTGGCAGGACGGGCCGGAGATCGAGACCGGTGAGCTGCGCACCGAGGAGATCCCGACGGAGGTCTTCTTCGTGCCCGCGGCGGCGCACACGGAGAAGTCCGGCAGCTTCACGAACACCCAGCGGCTGGTGCAATGGCACCACCAGGCCGTCGACCCGCCGGGCGATGCCCGCAGCGATCTGTGGTTCGCCTACCACCTGGGCCGGATCATCCGGGAGAAGCTGGCCGGCTCACCGCAGAAACGGGACCGCCCGCTGCTCGAACTGACCTGGGACTACCCGACAGAGGGCCCGCACGCTGAACCGAGCGCCGAGGCGGTGCTCGCGGAGATGAACGGTGAGGGACCGGACGGACCGCTGGCCGCCTCCACGCAACTGCGGGACGACGGGTCGACCAGCTGCGGCGTCTGGATCTACTGCGGGATCCGGGCCGGTGGCCACAACCACGCCGCGAACCGCCGGCCGGGCAGCGAACAGAGCTGGGTGGCGCCCGACTGGGCGTGGGCCTGGCCGGCGAACCGCCGCATCCTGTACAACCGGGCCTCGGCCGACCCGGAGGGAAGGCCGTGGAGCGAGCGGAAGAAATACCTGTGGTGGGACGCCGGGGCAGGACGGTGGACCGGTGAGGACGTCCCGGACTTCGAACCGGACAAGCCGCCGGACTACCGGCCGCCCCCCGGGGCCCGGGCGCAGGACGCCCTCTCGGGGACGTCCCCGTTCATCATGCAGAGCGACGGCCTGGCCTGGCTCTTCGCGCCGGCCGGGCTGGCCGACGGGCCCCTGCCGGCTCACTACGAGCCCTACGAGTCGCCGGTGGACAACCCGCTCTACCGGCAGCAGACCAACCCCACGCTCCGGACGTACTCCCACCCCGCGAACCGCTACCACCCCAGCCCCAGTGAGGTCTTCCCTTACGTCTTCACCACCTACCGGCTGACCGAGCACCACACCGCCGGAGGCATGAGCCGCACCCTCCCGTACCTCTCCGAACTGCAGCCGGAGTTCTTCTGCGAGGTCTCTCCCGAGCTGGCCGCCGAGCGCGGTCTGGAGCACCTGGGCTGGGCGACCGTCGTGTCGGCCCGCGCCGCCATCGAGGCCCGGGTGCTGGTCACCGACCGCATCAGGCCGCTGCGGGCGCGGGGACGCACCATTCACCAGGTCGGGCTGCCCTACCACTGGGGTCCGAACGGCCTGTCCACCGGAGACGCGGCGAACGAGCTGCTCTCCGTCGTCCTGGACCCCAATGTGCACATCCAGGAAGCCAAGGCGGCGACCTGCGACATCCGGCCGGGCCGGCGCCCGCGCGGGGCCGGCCTGCCGGGCTACGTCGCGGAACACCGCAGGCGGGCCCGTATCCCCGACGGCCCCGGCGCCGACGGGGGAGACAGCGCGGCGGACCCGCCCGCGGACCGGAACGGAGACTCCCTGCCATGACGACTGCCGACGCCGGCCGGCCCGGCCCGTCCGACGACCCCGGAAGGAAGGCCGGCCCGGTGGCCCCGGACCCGCCCCGGGTGGGGTTCTTCACGGACACCTCCGTGTGCATCGGGTGCAAGGCCTGCCAGGTGGCGTGCAAGGAATGGAATCTCGTCCCACCCGGGGACGGAGGCCTCGAACTGCTGGGACAGTCCTTCGACAACGCGGGGGCGCTGAGCGCCAACACCTGGCGGCACGTGGCCTTCATCGAACAGCAGGTCCCGCCCGCATCCCCGCCCCGCGCTCCCGTGGACCTGGGGATGCCGGAGGCGGCCCTCCCCGGCCGGCCCCCCGCACCGCCCCGGGCTCCCGGATCCGCGGAGCCAGGGGCCGGGGAGGCCGGGCGCGAGGTGCGCTGGCTGATGTCCAGCGACGTGTGCAAGCACTGCACCCGTGCGGCCTGCCTGGACGTCTGCCCCACCGGTTCGCTCTTCCGCACCGAGTACGGGACGGTCGTGGTGCAGGACGACATCTGCAACGGCTGCGGCTACTGTGTGCCCGCCTGCCCCTACGGGGTGATCGACATCCGTGAGGGGGACGGCCGGGCGTTCAAGTGCACGCTCTGCTACGACCGTCTGGGGGCAGGCCAGGAACCGGCCTGTGCTCAGGCCTGTCCCACGGACTCCATCCAGTTCGGCCCGCTGGAGGAGCTCCGCGAGCGGGCGGCGGGGCGGCTGGGCGAGCTGCACGGGCGCGGGGTGGAGGAGGCGCGGCTGTACGGTCACGACCCGGAGGACGGGGTGGGCGGGGACGGCGCGTTCTTCCTGCTGCTCGACGAGCCGGAGGTGTACGGGCTGCCGCCGGACCCGGTGGTCACCACCCGTGACCTGCCGTCCATGTGGCGCCACGCACTGGTGGCGGCGCTCGGTGTGACGGTGAGTGTGGCCGTGTCCTTCCTCGGCCGCGGGCCCCGGTGAGGCAGGGTGAGGGGCCAGTTCCGGAGCACCCGGGCGCCGGCCGGGGCGCGGCACATGCGGCCGGGTCCGTCCGGGCCGGGCCGGAGAAAGCGAGACGTGGGCGCATGGTGAGGATCCGGGGCAGCCGACGGGAGGCGGAGCAGGTTCCGCCGGCCGACTTCCGTTCCTACTACGGGCGGCCGGTGCTGAAGCGCCCTACCTGGAAGGTGCCGGATGTGCCCGGTTACCTCTTCCTCGGAGGCATGGCGGGGGCGTCCGCGACCATGGCCGCCGTCGCTGACCGCACCGGCCGGCCGGAACTCGCCCGGACGGGCCGGTGGGTGGCCGCCGCCGGTTCGTCGGCCAGCGTGCTCGCGCTCATCCACGACCTGGGCCGCCCCGCCCGGTTTCTCTACATGCTCCGGGTCGTCAAGCCGACCTCCCCGTTGTCGGTGGGGACCTGGATCCTCGCTCCGTTCTCCACTCTGACCGCCGCCGCGCTCGCCGCTCAGGTGACCGGGCGGTTCCCGGGCGCGGGCCGGTGGGCCGGGGCCGGGGCGGCCGTGCTCGGGCCGCTGATGTGCACCTACACGGCGGTCCTGCTCGCCGACACCGCGGTCCCGTCCTGGCACGAGGCCCACCCGGAGCTGCCGTTCGTCTTCGCCGGCAGCGCGCTGGCCTCCGGCGCGGGGGCGGCGCTGCTGGCCGCTCCCGCCGCCGTGCACGGCCCCCCGGCCCGCATGGCGGTCATCGGTGCGGGGCTGGAGCTCGCCGCGCTGCACCGGATCGAGCACCGGCTCGGTCTGCTCGCCGAGCCCTACCGCCGGGGACGTCCCCGGCTGCTGCTGCGGGCGAGCCGGCTGCTGAACGCGGCCGGGGCGGGTCTGACGCTGCTGGGCCGTCGCAGCCGGACGGCCTCGGCCCTTGCCGGATCGGCTTTCCTGGCGGCGGGACTGTGCACCCGGTTCGGCGTGTTCGAAGCCGGGGTCGCCTCCGCCGAGGACCCGAAGTACACGGTGCTGCCGCAGCGGAGTCGTCAGGCGGCCGGGACCGGCTGAGACCGGCAGCCGGCCAGTCCTGGAAACCTACGGGGTTGAAAAGGAGTCGCTGTGGGCAGAGGGGGAATGGACGATGACCTGTCATGAGCATGGTCCTCGCCGTACCCCACAGGCCGTACCCCCACAGGAGGACGATCGTGAAGTTCGGCAGAGCAGCACGGCTGCTGGTGACGCTGATGGTGACCGCGCTGGCCTGGACCGGCGGACAGGCGTTCGCCGCGACCTCGGCCGAGGACGACCGGCCCTTCGCCGCCCGGGTCGTGACCTATGACGCGAGTGGCGCCGCCGAGTTCCGGCAGGCGGTCGACAGAGGAGCGGCAGCGTGGAACCAGAGCGTCGCCAACGTCCGTCTGGAGCCCGTCCGCGCGGGCCAGCGGGCCAACATCCGGGTGGTCGCGGACAACGGCTGGCCGCGCGCCCGGATGACCAGCCTGGGTAACGGCACCGTCTGGATGGGCCGTCAGGCCGTCGCCGAGGGGTACAACAGCGTACGGATCGCCTCCCACGAGTTCGGTCACATCCTCGGCCTGCCGGACGTGAAGCCCGGCCCGTGCTCCAGCCTGATGTCCGGCTCCTCCGCCGGCGTCTCCTGCACCAACCCCTACCCGGACTCGCGTGAGAGGGCTGCGGTCGAGCGGTACTTCGGCGGCTCCCTGGCCGCCCGCCCGGCCGCCCTCCAGCAGGCCCTGGCCCTCGCGGGCTGACGGGACGCGCTCCACCCGTAGAGTGGGCGCATGACGGAACCGCTGGAACGACTGAGCGCCGGAAAGTATGTGCTGGTCACGACGTTCCGGAAGGACGGCCGCGCGGTCGGCACACCGGTCTGGGCGGCCCGGGACGGGGATGCCCTGGCCGTGTGGACGGCCGCCGACTCGGGCAAGGTCAAGCGCCTCCGCAATCGTGCCGATGTGCGGCTCGCCCCCTGCGATGTCCGGGGGAGGCCCACCGGCGGGGAGGTGTCCGGGCGGGCCGAGATCCTGGACGCGGAGGGGAGCCGGCGCCACCGGCAGCTGATCGCGCGCAAGTACGGTCTGACGGGCCGGCTGGTCCTCCTGGGCAGCCGGCTCCGCCGGGGCAGTGGCGGCACGGTGGGGATCAGGATCACGCCCACCTGATGCCGGCGGCGCAGCAGGGTCGCGGTGTGCGACTGCTTCTGATGTCCGACACCCATCTGCCCCGGCGCGCCGCACGGCTGCCGGTGGAGCTGCTGGAGCAGGTCGCGGCCGCCGACGTGGTGATCCATGCGGGGGACTGGGTGGACACCGCCACCCTCGACCTGCTGGAGGACCGCTCCCGGCGGCTCATCGGGGTGTACGGCAACAACGACGGCCCCGGGCTGCGGGCCCGGCTGCCGGAAGTGGCCCGGGCGGAGCTGGGCGGGCTGCGGTTCGGCGTCGTGCACGAGACCGGACCGGCACCCGGCCGCGAACGCCGGTGCGCCGCGCGCTTTCCCGACCTGGACGTGCTGGTCTTCGGACACAGCCACATTCCCTGGGACAGCGTGGCCGGCGACCGGCTGCGGCTGCTCAATCCGGGCTCGCCGACCGACCGGCGCCGGCAGCCGCACTGCACGTACCTGACGGCCGAGGTGGCCGCAGGCCGGCTCAGTGGCGTCACCCTGCACCGGCTGCCGGCCCGCCGGTAGACGGACCCGCCTTACCGGTGCGGGACGCGTGCCTTACCGGTGCGGGACGCGCGGCCCGCACCGGCACAGCCAGAGCGCCGGCCCGCGGAAGTACTCCGCGGGCCGGCGCCGGCACGGTGCGGGACCGGCCGGACCCGGTCAGCTCAGGTTGACCCGGGCGGGTGCCGGGTTGCTGCCGGTGGAGGTGGCGTTGAAACCGATGGTCACGGAGCTGCCGTCCGCCACCACCGCGTTCCAGTCCGCGCTGCGGCAGGAAACCTGGCTGCCGCTCTGCGTGCAGGTGGCGTTCCACGCCTGGTCGAGCTGCTGGCCGCCGGTGAACTCCCAGTCCACGTTCCAGCCGTTCAGCGAGGCGCCGTCACAGGCGATGCGGACTTCACCCGAGAAGCCGCTGGACCACTCGTTGACCACCGCGTACGTGGCCGAGCAGCCGTCGCCGCTGCCGCCGGTCGTGCCGCCGGTGGTGGCCCCGCCGGCGGTCGTGCCCCCGGTCGATCCACCGTCCGTGGTGCCCTCACTGGAGCCGCCGGTGGTACCGCCCGAGCTTCCTCCGGCGGTGCCGCCGCCGGTGGTCCCGCTGCCGGGCTCCTGGGCGTTCTGCGCCAGCTCGTACGCGATGTCGGCGTTGAACTGGCCGGCCGGGCCCGCACAGCCGTCGACCTCACCCGGAGGCTTGATCCACAGGAAGGCGTCAATGTCCGGGTCACCGGTGTCGGCGGTCGGGGGCAGGCCGACACCGCGGCCGGACGGGTCGCACCACTCGCTGTCGGCGGTCGGCCCGCGGCCGTTGCGGCTGGTGTCGATCACCGCTCCGAGGCCGGGAGTCCCCAGCTCCGCGAGGACCGCCTTGGTGAAGGCGACCTCGTCGGGGGTGGCCCGGAAGTTGGAGGCGTTGCTGTAGATGCCGTCACCGTTCTGGGTGACCCCGGCCGAGCGCAGCCGGTCGGCCTGTACCGCAGGGCTGTTCCAGGAGGAGTGCCCGGCGTCGAAGTACACCTTGGCGGACGGGTTCGCGCTTCGGATGGCCGCTCCGGCACGGGACATGGAGGCATACCGGCTGGCCAGTTCCTGGCTGTCGAGGCAGGAGATCAGGGCCAGGGCGTCCGGCTCCAGGATGACCACCACCGGGTCGTTCCCGAGCCCGGCGGCGAAGCGGTCGATCCACTCGCCGTAGGCCTGGTGGCTGGGAGCGCCGCCGGAGGAGGCGCCGCCGCAGTCACGGTTGGGCATCTGGTAGGCCACCAGGACCGGGACCTGACCGGCCGCCGCGGCCGGGCCGGTCACCGCCCGCACGTCCTGCGTGACGGTTGACGGGGTGTAGTTGGCGAACCATATGCCCTGCGGGCGCTCACCGATCACCTGACTGATGAGCGGCTGCCGGTGATCGCCCTGATGGGCGGCCGTCCAGCGGGCGACCTGGGAGTCCGGGTCCTTGTAGAACTGGGTTCCGGAGGGCAGTTCGGCCGCGGCCTGCTGGGGCAGTGCCATCATCAGGCCGCCGGCCAGTGCCGCGACCACACCGCCGACCAGGACACCCAGTCGTCTGCGACGTGACCGGTAGTGCTTACGGCTCTCTTCACTCACTTCGCTACTCCGCATCATGCCGTGGGGGCACCGTGTGTCCGCGTGAGCGGGCACGGCGGCGGGAATGGGAGCGCTCCCAAGAACTGGCAGGCTACCGCCGGGAGTCGCCCCTGTAAACGCGTCGCGCACCGGAACGGCGACGCGGCCCCGGGCGGCCCGGCCCGGGGCGGTACTCCGCGGCCCGCCTGCCCGGCCCCCGCCGCCCTCGTGGCCCGGGGCGTCCGGTGGGCCGGGCCAGCGCAGCCGCGGGCGCGCGGAGGGGACGTGGGGTGGGCGGGTGACCGCCGAGCGGACGCGGCGTCAGTCGAGTGCGGCACGCTCCGCGGCGATCGTCGTGCTGTCGCCGTGTCCGGTGTGCACCACGGTCTCCGCCGGGAGTACGAACAGCCGTTCCCGGATGGACCGGAGGATGAGCCCGGAATCGGAGAACGACCGACCGGTGGCTCCCGGTCCGCCCTGGAACAGGGTGTCCCCGGTGAAGACGACGCCGAGCCCGTCCGCGTGGAAGCAGCAGGAACCCGGACTGTGTCCGGGCGTGTGCAGGACCGTCAGCCGGGTGCCGCCGACCTCGATGACCTGCCCGTCGGCGAGTTCCCCCTCCGGCGGGCGGTCCGGGTGGGTGAGCTGCCAGACCGGCAGGTCGGCGGGGTGCAGCAGAACGGGCGCGCCGGTGGCCACGGCGAGCTGCGGCGCGACCCTGACGTGATCGTCGTGGGCGTGGGTGGCCAGGACGGCGACGACCCGTCTGCCGGCGACGGTATCGATGATCGTCGAGGCATTGTGCGGGGCGTCGATGACCACGCACTCGTGGTCGTCCCCGATCACCCAGACGTTGTTGTCCACCTGGAAGGTCTCGCCGTCGAGGCTGAAGGTTCCGGAGGTGGTGGTGTGGTCGATGCGCGCGCTCACGGGAGGACCACCACCGACCGCAGCACGTCGCCGCCGCTCATCCGGGTGAAAGCCGCCTCGATGTCGTCCAGGGCGATGGTCTCGGAGACGAAGGCGTCCAGATCCAGCCGGCCCTGCAGATGGAGGTCGATGTACACGGGGAAGTCACGCGAGGGCAGGCAGTCCCCGTACCAGGAGGACTTCAGCGCCCCGCCCCGGCCGAAGACGTCGAGCAGCGGCAGTTCCAGCCGCATCTCCGGTGTGGGCACTCCGACCAGGACCGCCGTGCCGGCGAGGTCGCGTGCGTAGAAGGCCTGGGTGAAGGTCTCCGGCCGGCCGACCGCGTCGATCACCACGTCCGCACCGTGCCCTCCTGTCAGTTCGCGGATCGCCTCCACCGGGTCGGTGGAGCCGGCGTTCACGGTATGGGTGGCGCCCAGGCCGGCGGCCCGCTCCAGCTTGCGGTCGTCGAGGTCGACGGCGATGATCCGGGTGGCTCCGCCGACCCGCGCGCCGGCGACGGCCGCACTCCCGACCCCGCCGCAGCCGATCACGGCGACGCTGTCACCACGCGTGACGCCGCCGGTGTGGAGAGCGGCGCCCAGACCGGCAGTCACACCGCAGCCGAGCAGCCCCGCCACGGCGGGAGCGGCCGCTGGATCCACCTTGGTGCACTGCCCGGCGGCGACCAGTGTCTTCTCCGCGAAGGCACCGATGCCCAGGGCGGGCGACAGTGCGGTGCCATCGGCGAGCGTCATCTTCCGCTCGGCGTTGTGCGTGTCGAAGCAGTACCAGGGGCGGCCGCGCCGACAGGCCCGGCACCGGCCGCACACCGCACGCCAGTTGAGGATCACGAAGTCACCGGGCTCGACCTCCTCGACGCCCGCACCCACCGACTCGACCAGGCCGGCCGCCTCGTGGCCCAGGAGAAAGGGGAAGTCGTCACCGATCCCGCCCTCCCGGTAGTGCAGGTCGGTGTGGCACACCCCGCAGGCCTGCACCTTCACCACGGCCTCTCCGGGCCCCGGGTCGGGGACCAGCACTGTCTCCAGCGACACGGGCTCCCCTTTTGCCCGGGTCACCACCGCTCGGACTTCCTGCGTCATCAGGTTTCCTCTCGTTGCGCCGGCCTCCGGGCCCGGCGCGCGGGGGCGCCGGACGGCCACCGGTCGCGGCTCCGCCGTTCGTCCCGCCAGTGTCCTGAAGACCGCGGGCCGCGTCAGCACGCTACGCCGATCCCCGGCCCGGCGGCGTATTCCCGGCCCTCGTAATCCAGGGTGCGGGCAGCTTGGTTCGGCAGGCGCGAGGGCGGGAGGAACAGCCGACACGATTGGCTGCACGCCTTCGGCCCGCACGGTCCTGGAGACTTCGACGAACTACGCGCCTTCGCGCCACTCCTGCCCCGGCGTCTCCCGTGGTGTCTCCAGCAGCAGCGGACGGAGCACCAGGGGCCGCCGGAGGAGACCGCGGTGGTCAGCGGGCGAAAAGTGCTGTCGCAGTACATCTTGCCAGGTCCCGGGCTTGCTCGTAGAGTCCGAAGCGGCAGTGCAATGGGAGCGCTCCCACACCCCCCATTGCTTCTGCTGAAGGGACATCATGACGTCTCCTCCTCGCTCAGTCGCGACAGCAATCCGCCCGGTCCCGCCTCGCGAAGATCTCCGTGCGGCAGCGGTGCGGCCCTCTCCCGGAGGCTCCGCCCTCGCGGTCCGCCCATGGGGCCCCGCCGGTCCGGCCTTGCCGGCCGACGGCGCCCGGTCCGGCCCCGGGCCGCTCACCCGGCCGGAAGTCGGGGGTGGCGGTCATGAGTGATTCCCGGGCCGGCGGGCGGCTCCACCGCCACAGTCTCTGCTCGCTCGCGGGTCGCTACCAGAAGTACAGCGTCACCGCGCTGAGAGTCTCCGTCGGCCTGCTCTTCGTGTGGTTCGGCATCCTGAAGCTGCTGCCCGGAAACAGCCCGGCGGAAGATGTCGCGACCCGGGCCATGAGTGCCATGACGTTCGGGCAGGTGGCCCCGGAGGTGTCCCGTCCGCTGCTGGCCGGCATGGAGATCCTCATCGGGGCCGGGCTGATCACCGGTCTGCTGTTACGCCTGACGCTGCTCGTCTTCTTCGTGCACATGTCCGGGGTGTTCCTGACCCTGGCGATCCTGCACGGTGAGATGTGGAACGGAGGCGTCGCCTTCCCCACCCTGGCAGGGCAGTACATCCTCAAGAACATCGTCCTGGTGGTCGCGGTTCTCACGGTCGCGGCCGACGCACTGGCGGCACGGCCGGCTCCGCCGGACCGCGGGGACCGGGACCGGGCGGGGGAGGAGCACCGGATCCGGCAGACCGCCGGCTGACCGACCCGCCGGGCAGGGCCGACGGGTCCCGCCCCCCGCCCCGCCCGGCGGGCCGGCAGCGGGCCGGAGCGCCTCCCGCGTGGTGTCTCCTGCCTGGGGCGAGGTGTGGACCCGTCCAGGGCTCAGCCGCCGGATGCGCAGCGTCACCCTCACCGCGCTGACCGCCGGCGGGCATCACGAAGAGCTGGCCACGCATGTACGAGCGGCGCTCCGCAATGGCCTCGCCCCGCAGGAAATCCAGGAAGTACTGCTGCACGGCGCCGTCTACTGCGGGGTACCCGCGGCGAACTCCGCGTTCGCCATCGCCGACACGGTCCTGAGGGAAGGGAAGCGCTGAGGAACGCCTCCGCCCCCGGGACGCTGGGGCCGGCCGGGTCAGGAGTCCGGCAGGTCCATGAGACGGCCGAACTCCTCGGTCTCCCCGTCGTCCCAGTCAACGGTCAAGGTGTTGCCGTCCACGACCGCGTCGCCGCCGAAGCTGCCGGTCTCCGCGCCGTCCTCCTCACAGATGAAGGCCAGCCGGTGACTGCCGTCCAGACGCAGGTACATCCCGTGGCAGTCCTCCAGCCCTCGCCGCATGCCGGCCCGGTAGCGGTTCGCCCCTGCTTCCTCGATCTCTTCGTCCGTCAGCACCATGACCCACAGCGGGTTGTCCCGGGACTGCCATCCCCCGGTGATCCCTGTTCCGGTGGCTTCGGGTACCGGTACGGCCCGGTCGTCCCCGGGCGGCTCCATCTCCTCCACGTGGGGAGCCCGGGAGCCGGTGCTGTTCTCGCTGCCGGCGGGTGAGGGTTCCTCGCCGGGCGACTCCTGGGCGCTTCGCTCGGGGCTGCCGGCCACCGGCTGGTCGCTCTCCTCGCGGTCACCGCCCAGGAACAGCCAGACGCCGCCCGCACCGGTCAGCACCGCGGCGACGGCCGTCAGCCCGGCGAGGAGCCCCAGCCGCAGCCGAGCGGTGCGCCGGGGCGGTCCGGCCGGAGACGGTGGTGGCCCGAACTCGCCGGGCGGCCCGAACCGGCCCGGCGCGGGCGGTGGCCCGGGCGGTCCGAACCCCCCGGCGTACGGCGAGGGCAGGAGGCGAGGACCCGGCCGGTCCGGTGGCGGTGGGTGCGGTGGCTGCCGAGTCACGAAAGGACTCCTCCCCGTAGTGTCCCCCGGATTTTGCCAGGCAGACCGCGCGTTCCGCAGACCGCCCCCGGCCGGCCGGGGGGGCCGGCACGTCTGTCGGGACAGGCCGGACTGCCGACTCAACCCCGTTAAGACCTGCGGCAGTTGGCAGGTTCGGCGGCTTCTGGTCAAGGACCGGCGTCGGAACACTGATCGGACGTGGACCGGAGACAGCGGCGGCAGCACGTTCTTCCAGCCGGTCGTGCCGGCGCAGTCCCTGTACGGCCTGACCCTCGCGTACTGACCGCCGGCCGGCCGCGCCCGAGGGCCCGGCCGGGGCTGGTTGACGCTGTCAGGCGGCGGAGAAAGCGGCTGCCGTGACGTCGCGCTCGAGGGCCGCGGCCTGGAACCCGTAGGTGTCGACCGAACTGACTTTGACGATGATGCAGAACTGCTCCACCGAGTTCACGACCTCCGCCACCTGCCGGTAGGACTCTCTGAGGAAGTGCAGAGCGGCGTGGTTGGCGACGGCTCGCTGGCCGGAGATCAGCATGACCGGACGGGTCGCGCCCGGCGGGGTGAACTTGGCCACCAGCGCGTACTCCTGCTCCCCGCGCTTCCACCGGAACTTCTCGTCGCCGACCACGATGGCCAGCGAGTCCCGCCCGCCATGGGGACGCAGGGTGACGCCGGGAAGGTTGTGCGCGAGGTGCCCCGCGGTTCGGACGTTGGAGCCGCTGGGGCCTCCGATGCAGAACTCCATGCTCCCCTCGTTGCTGCCGAGGAAGGTGTCACTGGACTCGACGGAGACCTCACAACGCACTTCCCGGGCCAGTGTGGCCGCCTCGATCAGGGCATGCACGTCGTTGTGGTGCGTCGTGCCGGGCTTGTCGTACTTGTTGTTGAGGATGATGAGGCAGGTGCCTCCCGGCGTCATGCCGAAGAACCGGGCCTTGCGCCGGAGCGCGCGCACGGAGCCGAGACGCTGCCAGAGCCATACCCCTCCGCCGCTGAGGATGCTGGTCATCAGGCCGATCCCGACATTGACCATCGCGCCTGTCACTGTGTGCTCCCCCTCGCCCGGTACCGGGACACGGTAACGGCACCGCCCCCGCCGACCGCCCGGAACCTGGCGAGCGGCCGTCCTGAATCAGGGCCGGTTGACGAACCCACCCCGGTGCATGCCTCTTGGGCCGTCAGCGTACCGGCCACCGGAGCGGGACCGAGCTGTCTCCGGAGCGTCCTCGGGCGGTGCGGAAGCACCCGCGTGCGCGGTCACTCCGCGGGCCCCGTGGCGGCCGGAGCGGTCCTGGCGGCGGCCGCAGCCGGGCTCTCCGGCCGGGTGGTGACCCGGCCCGCGAGCAAGGCGGCGCCCAGGGCGGTCACGGCGAGGGCCAGCAGCGCGAACCGCAGGCCGACCGCGCCCGCGTGAACGCCGATGAGCGGCGGGGCCAGCAGAAATCCCGGCCACTGGCCGATGACCGCTGGTGCAGGCCAGTTGGGCTTCCGGTGTCACGCCCCCGGCCACGGCGAGGGTGCCGAGCACGCCGCCCCGAGCACCCCGCGGCTGAAGCAGGCGTGAAAGCTCGACATCAACGGACGGCCGTAGCGGTGTTCCACCTCCACGGCCTGTGCGTTCATCGGAGTGGCCAGGAGGCCCGCCGAGAAGCCCCAGGTCGCGAGCCCGACGACGAGCGCGACCGGTGTCGTCGCGCCCGCCAGCAGAGGAGCGTTCAGCTCGGCTGCGCGCCGTCCTCCGGCATGCCGCGGGCCCTCGCCGCGATCGGCCGCAGCAGCTCCGGGAACCGGTCTCACTCACGCTCTCTCCTTGCTTCCCGGACGTTGACCGAGTCTGCCTGGCAGGGCTCCGGCCCTCCACCGGTGGGCAGTCCCCGGCCCGGCCGCTGCCGGGCGGGGACCCCGGTGCTCCTGAGACGGAACCGTGCACAGGAGCCGCCCGGTGCCGGTAGCGTGCGGGCATGCCCGCCGACGATGCCCCCGCCATCTCAGGAGCCGCCCCGGATTCCCACTGTGCCCACTGCGGTGGGCGCCTCCCGGCCGGGGCGGGATGGCCGCGCGTCTGCGGGCGTTGCGGTCGCAGCACCTACCGCAACCCCCTGCCGGTGGCGGTCGCCCTGCTGCCGGTACGCCCCCGCAGCGGTCCGGCCGGCCTCGTCGTGGTGCGGCGCACCATCAGACCCCAGCGCGGCGAGCTCGCCCTGCCGGGCGGGTTCATCGACCACGGAGAGCTCTGGCAACGGGCGGTGGCCCGGGAGCTGGCCGAGGAGACCGGGATCACCGCACGGGAGGAGGAGGTGCGGCTCGCCGACGTCCTCAGCTCGACGGATGGGCACCTGCTCATCTTCGGCCTGCTCGCCGAACGCGACGTCACCGCGCTCCCGCCGTCGGAACCCACCGACGAGACCGAGGGCTGGGAGCTGCTGCCGGCCCCCGTCCCGCTCGCCTTCCCCCTGCACACCCGGGCGGCCCGGAACTGGTTCGAGGGTCGGTACCACCGCACCGGGGGGTGACGGGCACCGGGCCCGTCACCGTAAGGTCGGCCCCGGCGGGGGAGTCACCGCCCGCGGTCTTCCCGGGCCGACCACTTCCCCGCCGCGGCATTCCCGCGGGGCGGTGCGCAGCCGGGAAGCCGACGGGACGGACGGAGGAGTCGAGTGACCGCACCATTCAGTGCCCAGGAGGCCGCCGCTCTCGCCGCGGTCGACGAGGCGGCCATCGGCGGGACGCTGCTGGAACTCCTCGCGGTGCCCAGCGTCACCGGCAGCGCGGCCGAGTCGGAACTGCAGCACCGGCTGGCCCGGCGCCTCGACCGGCTCGGGCTCGAGGTAGACCTGTGGCCGATGGACCTGCCCGCGCTGCGCGCCGACCCCGGCTTTCCCGGTACCGAGGCACCGCGGGAAGAGGCGTGGGGGCTGGTGGCGACCACCCCTGGCGGCGGTGACGGCCCCACCATGATCCTGCAGGGACACGTCGACGTGGTGCCGCCCGGTGACCCGGCCCAGTGGGAGGGCGATCCGTTCGTCCCGCGCGTGGTGGGGGACACCGTGCACGGCCGAGGTGCCTGTGACATGAAAGCCGGCCTGGCAGCCAACCTGGCCGCCCTGGCGGCGATATGCGCGAGCGGAGCGAGGCTGCGCGGCCGGGTCGCCGCTCACTTCGTCGTCGGTGAGGAGGACGGCGGTCTCGGAGCGTTCGGCACCCTGCGGCGCGGCTGGACCGGAGACACCTGCGTCATCACCGAACCGACCGGCGGCACTCTGGTGACCGCCAACGCCGGTGCCCTGACCTTCCGCATCGAGATCCCCGGGAAGGCTTCGCACGCCAGCGTCCGTGACGCGGGCGTTTCCGCCATCGACGCCTACCTGCCGGTCCACCGCGCGCTCGCCCGGCTCGAAGAACGGCGCAATGCCGACCCTGACCCCTTGTTCGGCGAGTACCGCATCCCCTGGGCGCTGTCCGTCGGCACGCTGCGCAGCGGTGACTGGGCGAGCAGCGTTCCCGGCCTGCTCGTCGCCGAGGGCCGGATGGGGGTCCGCCTCGGCGAGCGCCCGGAGCGGGCCCGGGCCGATCTCGAGCGCTGTGTCGCCGAGACCTGTGCGGAGGACCCCTGGCTGCGCGCACACCCGGCGGTCGTGACCTGGCCCGGCGGCCAGTTCGCCAGTGGGCGACTGCCCGCCGGGCACCCGCTCCGCGACCTTGTCGGGGACGCGCACGCCGACGTCACCGGAGAGCCGCCGCCACGCGAGCGCGGCGCGCCGTACGGCAGCGACCTGCGGCTCTACTCCGCGGCCGGAGTGCCGACCCTGCAGTACGGTCCGGGAGACGTGCGGCTGGCCCACGGGCCCCGTGAGCAGGTCTCACTGTCCGAGACAGTGGACGTGGCCCGCACACTCGTCGTGGCTGCCCTGCGCAGCGTCGGCACGAGGTGAAGGGGCCGGGGCGGCCGGCTCTGTGCCGCGCTTCTGCTCTCCGCGCGGGCACGTTGACGCGCCGGGTTCGCCGCTTCCGTGCCCGACGTGTGCGCCGGGCCGCCCCGGTGCACGGGTGCCTGTCTCCCGGCGGGACAGCCCCCGCCGGGCCGGGGGGCGGCGTTCCTGGCTAGCATCGTCACCCATGTCTGTCTATGAAGCCGAGATCAACGCACTCCAGGGCGGTTCCGCGGACCTGGGACAGTACCGCGACAAGGCGGTCCTGATCGTCAACGTCGCCTCCAAGTGCGGTCTGACCCCGCAGTACGCAGGGCTGGAACAGCTGCACGAGCGTTACGCCGCGCGCGGATTCACCGTGCTGGGCGTGCCCTGCAACCAGTTCATGGGCCAGGAGCCCGGCACCTCGGAGGAGATCGCCGAGTTCTGCTCGGCCACCTACGGGGTCACGTTCCCGATGACCGAGAAGGCCGACGTCAACGGGGAGGCCCGGCACCCGCTCTACGCCGCACTGGTGGGGACGCCGGACGCGGAGGGCCACACCGGGGACGTACGGTGGAACTTCGAGAAGTTCCTGGTCGCCCCGGGGGGTGAGGTGACGGCCCGCTTCGGCCCGCAGACCCAGCCGGACGCCCCGGAGGTCGTCGCGGCCGTCGAGAAGGTGCTGCCCTCCTGACGGATGCCGCACCGGCGGCCCGCCCGCGGGCGGGCCGCCGGTGCGGCTGCCCGCCTCCCGCCGTTTCCGTCTGCCCCGCCATGTTCGGATGAGGACCGGGCGGGGAAGGCCATCCGGTAGAAATCGGATAAGCAGTACAGAAGTGGCGCAGTGCCCTTCGGGCGGCGCTGCTTCGGAAAGGAGCCGGCCGGTGAGTGGCACCACCTCCACCGCGACGGACGGCAACGCCGCGTACGGACACAAGCCCTTCAAGCGATCGAGGAGTCACTTCGCCGACCGCATCACTGCGGACGGCAGGGACGGCTGGCCGGTGGAAGCCGGCCGGTACCGTCTGGTGGCCAGCCGTGCCTGCCCCTGGGCCAGCCGTGCCCTGGTGGTGCGGCGTCTGCTCGGACTGGAGGACGCCCTGACGCTCGCTGTCACCGACCCCGTCCAGGACGATCGCAGCTGGCGTTTCACCCTGGACCCGGACGACCGTGACCCGGTCCTCGGCATCCGCTTCCTGCACGAGGCGTACGATGCCCGGGAGACGGAATACCCCGGAGGGGTCAGCGTCCCCGCGGTCGTGGACATCCCGAGCGGGAAGCTGGTGACCAACGACTACCAGCAGATCACGCTGGATCTCTCCACCGAATGGACCGAGCTGCACCGGCCCGGGGCTCCCGACCTGTACCCCGAGCCCCTGCGGGAGGAGATCGACGACGTCATGGGGGGCATCTACCGTGATGTCAACAACGGCGTCTACCAGGCCGGGTTCGCCGCAGGGCAGAGCGAGTACGAGAAGGCCTGCGCCGGTGTGTTCCGGCGCCTGGACCTGGTGTCCGAGCGGCTGGCCGGGCAGCGTTATCTGGTCGGTAACACCCTCACCGAAGCCGACATCCGGCTGTTCACCACTCTGGTGCGTTTCGACGCCGTCTACCACGGCCACTTCAAGTGCAACCTGTGGAAGCTGACCGAGGATCCCGTGCTCTGGGCCTATGCCCGGGACCTTTATCAGACCCCTGGCTTCGGTGACACCGTCGACTTCGACCACATCAAGCGGCACTACTACCAGGTGCACACCGGGATCAACCCGACGGCCATCGTCCCGGCCGGCCCCGACCTCTCCGGCTGGCTCACCCCGCACCACCGGGAGCAGCTCGGCGGCCGGCCGTTCGGGGACGGAAGTCCCCCCGGCCCGCCGCCGGCCGCCGAGGGAATCCCCCCGGCCGGACATCCCTGAGGCCCCGGCCCTTCCACCCCCGGGGGGCGGCCGCCGCCCGGGGGTGATCCGGGTCATGCCTGGATTGCCCGGAGCGGGCGGGGGTACCCGGCTGCCCGGCTGACGACACGGCCGGAGGGAGCGGTGGGATGAGGAACGGGATGAGCGGCACGAAGCGCCCCGGGAACGGCGAGGTGCTGGAAGGGCTGGCCCTGGCGCACGGCGCCTTCAACGTCATCGGCGGCCTGTGGCCACTGCTGCACCGGCGCAGCTTCGAGTGGTTCTTCGGGCCCAAGACCGACCAGTGGCTCCAGACCGCCACCGGGGCTCTGCTGGTGTCCACCGGTATCTCACAGATCGCGGCGGCTTCCACCGCGGAAGGACAGGCGCACGCCCGCCGGGCCGGTCTGGGTTCCTCCCTCTCCCTCTTGTCCGTGGACCTGCTGCACGTGCCCCGGGGCACCATTCGCCCCACCTACCTCGTCGACGCCGCCCTGGAGGCGGCGTGGATCGCTGCCTGGATCAGTATGCCCGCCCCGGCCGCCGACGACGGGCGGCGCCGGCGGTGAACGGGGGCCCGGCTCTGCCGGAGCGCTGGGTCCGGGGGGTCTTCCGCCACATCGCCCGCCGGCGTGCCGCTCCGGCCGCTCATCCGCGGGGACTGACCTGTCCGGGAGTCCTTGAGGTACCGGGCGGCGACCCGCCCTGGAACGTGCCCCTGCTCGACCGGCCCGGCCGCCACGAGGTCCTCGTGCGGTGGTCCCGGGCGGCCGGCCTGCCGGGCTCGCTGCCCGACGCGCTCGGCCTCGCAGTCCGCGTCCCGGACGCGGGCGGGCCCGGCCGCCCGCTGGATCTGCTGCTCACCTCCAGCGGCGCCGGCCGCCTGACACGCCACCTGCCGCTGCCGCGCCGTGACGCCCTGGCCGGCCCGTACTCCAGCGTGCAGTCCCATCAGGTCGGTGACCGGGTGTGCGTCGTGCTGGCCTTCCCGCACGACGCCGGCCGCCGGATCCCCGGTACGCTGCCCGGCATCCGTGCTGCCCTGGACCGCGCGCCCGCGCGCTTCGCGCTCCGCTGCGCGGCCGCCGGTGATCCCTGGCGCACCCTCGCCCTGCTGACCGTGGGCCCGCCCCTGGACCGGCCGCCCGTGAGCACCCTCGACTTCGAGCCCTTCGCCCACAGCCTTCCCGGCCTGCACCCGACGCTCTGGCTGCGCAGGCTGCGGGACGCCGCCTATGCGGGCTCCCGGGAGGGCCGCCACAGCGTGATCCGCCCCGCCGCGCATCAGTAGAACACCGGCCGACCCGCCGCACCGTCCGGAAGACCGGCTCCCTCGCGGGCCCGCCCGGTTCGTTACGGTGATCCGCGTGTTCACTCCCCAGGGCCCGACCCTCCGCGAACTCGCCGTCCAGGCGTTGTCGTCGACCGAGCGCGGCTACGACCTGCTCGCCCCGAAGTTCGACGAGACGCCCTTCCGGACGCCCGCGCGCCTGCTGGAACCGGTGGTGTCCGCGCTCCACCCGCTGGGGCCGTTCGGGACCGGGCTCGACCTGTGCTGCGGTACCGGCGCAGGTGTCGGCGTCCTGCGGGAGCTGTGCGCGCGGCGGGTCACCGGTGCCGACTTCAGCACGGGCATGCTGCGCCAGGCCCGCACGGCCTTCGCCGGCATCGCCGGCCCGCCCGCGGTGGACTGGGTCCGGGCCGATGCCAGGGCGCTGCCCTTCGCCCCGGCCTTCGACCTGGTGACCAGTTTCGGCGCGTTCGGACACTTCCTGCCCGCGGAACGGCCCGCGCTGTTCGCCCAGGTGCACGCGGTCCTCCGCCCCGGCGGCCGCTTCGCCTTCCCGGTCGTCGCTCCGCCCCCGGCCGGGTCGCTCCTGCACTGGGCGCTGTGGGGGTTCGACCTCGCGATGCGGGTGCGCAACGCGCTGTGGCGCCCCCGCTTCATCATGTACTACCGCACCTTCCGCCTCACCGAGGTGCGTGACGAGCTGGCCCGGACCGGCTTCTCGGTGGATCTCCTGCCCCTGGCCGGCCTGGGCAGCCGGCCCGACGGCAGCCCTCGGTGCGTCCTCGTCGTCGCCCGGCGGCGCTGAGCCCGGATGTCCCCGCGCGTGCACGGGGACCGCGTCACCGGCGTGGCAGGCCCGGGGCCGGTGGTCAGCCGTACAGTTCGTCCAGGCCGACCAGGAACAGACCTCCGTCCCGCGCCGCCTCGGTGCGGAGAGCGTCGCTGAAGCCCGCGGCGCTGAAGCAGACGAGGCGGCAGCCGGAGGTGTCCATGCCGCGGCGGGCGAGGAGCTCTGTCGCCCGGCGCAGCTTCTCCAGATGGGGAAGACCCATGACGGTGCCCCACTTGGCCTCGGCCAGCGCGGTAACGGAGGCCCGGCTGCCGCCCGAACCCGGTTCGACGACCGCCGCGTCGATCTCGAGCTGCCGCCGCGCCGTGGGGTCGGTCACCACTCCACTGCCGACCGTGCCGAGGGAACCACCCAGCAGGGAGCTGCCCGGCCCCAGCAGGTAGGTCCGGCACAGCGCCTCGAAGTGGGGCCCGGCCACCTGCGCGGCGAAACGTTCGGCGGACTGTGCCCACACGGCTGCGGCCTGTCCGCTCTCCAGCCGCTCCCAGGCGGGGCGCATCACGGCCTCGTAGAAGGTGATCAGCGGTTCGGTGATGCGGTACGAGGACCGTCCTGCCCGGAACACATCCGGTTCCCGGGTCAGCAGATGGCTGTCCTCCAGGACGTTGAGCGGGTGCGAGATGTCCACCGACTTGCGGCCGATGTAGTTCGCGATCCCGCCGCGGGTGGCATTGCCGCCCGCCACCGCGGCCAGCACCGAGTGGTACAGGGCGGTCTCGCGGATGTCCGCCTCCTCGGCCAGCAGGTACCGGGCCTCGCGGAAGAGAGGGCTGAAGGGTGACAGGACGGTACGGCAGACCCAGTCGTCGAAGTCGTCCAGGCCCTCCGGCACATCGTCGGCGAGGAACTGACGCCGGTAGGCAGGCGTGCCGCCCAGAACGGCGTGCAGCCGCACCGCGAGAGCGGGGGAGTGGGCCACTCCCCAGAAGGCCGCCGCCGGACGGTATCCGAACGGCTGCACGACCAGCTCCAGCTGTGCACGGCCCCGCAGCGGGGCGGTACTGGCCAGCAAACCCCCCATCACCGACATCGCCGACCCGCAGAGCAGCAGCCGCATCCGGCTCTCCTCGGCCTGGAAACGGTCGATCTCCCGCTGGATCAGCGAGGGCAGTTCCGGCGCCGCCTTCGCGAGGTAGGGAAACTCGTCAATGACGAACAGCGCGGGCCCTTCCCCCCGGCCGGGCACCGCGAGCCCGAACAGATACGACACCGCGTCGTCCCAGGTCGCGAAGGAAAAGGGAACGGGGGAGCCGGCGTACTCGGCCAGTGCGGCACCGAACTGCCGCAGTGATTCGGTGGCCGTGGCCGCGGTGGCGCCGAAGTAGAAACCGCCCCGTTCCTCGACCAGGGCACGCAGGAGGTATGTCTTGCCCATCCGCCGCCTGCCGCTGACGATGCCGAGCAGGGCGTGCGGGGAGGGGCGCCCCGTGAAACCGGCGAGCGCACTCCACTCGGCCGCGCGGTCGAAGACGTGAGCGGGCTTGTCCGCTGCGGCTGCCTGCTGCACCTGGCCTCCCTCGGTAAGGAATACAGTCCTTAGAAGTGTACTCCTTGCTTCTTGACTTCCCCGGCGACCCGGCGCACGCCCCGCGTGCGCCGGGTAGGTGTAGAAACAGGCGGTATTGAGCGGCCACGCGCGCGCGGTGCAGACTCCCCTCATGAGTGACCAGCCGATCCTCCAGCAGCCACCGCAGCGCGCCTACAAGAGCTACTACGTGAACAGCGATCACTGGGACCACTACACACCCCGGTCCGGCGACATCGTCATCTCCACGCCCGCCAAGGCGGGCACCACCTGGACGCAGCGCATCGCCTCCGTGCTGGTTCTCCAGGACACCCGGTTACCGGGTCCCCTGATGGAGATCAGTCCCTGGCTCGACTGCCTGCTCGTTCCCCTCGACGGCATGCTCCGCACACTCGACGGGCAGCAGCACCGCCGCTTCATCAAGACCCACCTGCCCATGGACGCCCTGCCGGTCCACTCCGGGGTGTCCTACCTGGTCGTCGGCCGCGACCTGCGGGACACGGCCGTGTCGGCGCACCATCACGCACTGGGCCTCAACGGGGTGATCGGCAAGCCCCCGCAGTCCCTGGCGGAGGCCGACGACGTGCACACCCCGGAACAGCCCTGGGTACCCGAGGACATCCGTGCGTTCTGGCGCTCCTACTTCACCCGGAGTGCGTTCCCCTGGGAGTCGAACGGCTGGCCCTACAACTCGCCCACCCGCCATCTGGAGTCCTGGTGGGGCCACCGGAACGAGCCCCACGTCCTCTTCCTGCACTACCAGGACCTGCTGGATGATCTCGACAAGGAGATGCGCCGCGTCAGCCACTTCCTGGACATCCCCGTCGATGAGGAGCGCTGGCCCGACCTGGTGCAGGCCTGCCGCTTCTCCGACATGAAGGCCGACCAGGACCGGATGTACCCCAGGGACTTCGCCGACGCGCTCACGGCCATGGAATTCTTCCACAAGGGCCGGAACCGGCAGTGGGCGGAGATCCTCACCGAGGAGGACATGGCCCTCTACCGGGCAGCGGTCGAGCCACTCCCGCCGGACCTGCGCGAATGGCTGACCCGCAGTCAGTAGCCCCTCCCCACCGCCGGAGAGCCGGCCCGAGGAAGGTGACACTCCCGTCGCGCCCCGCCTCTCGGCGGTAGCCGCCCCTCCGGGGCGGGCCCCGTCCGGCCGCACCCGGAAGGAGATGAGGAAAGGGGCGGGGATGCCGCCGCTCCCTGAGGGGCCAAACCCTGGAGGACAGGGCACCAGGCACCCCGCCCTCCCGCTTAGAATCCTCCGGTGGATCTTCTCGATGCGGGACGCATCATCGCCGGTCTCCTGCTGCTGACCCTCGGTGGCGAGGTACTCGTCCGCGGCGCGTCCAGCCTGGCCGAGCGCGTCGGCATCTCACCGCTCGTCGTGGGCCTCACCGTGGTCTCCCTCGCGACCTCAGCGCCCGAACTCGCCGTGACCGTGGGTGCGGTGTTGCGTGACGAGCCCGAACTGGCGGTCGGCAACGTCGTCGGCAGCAACATCGCCAACGTGCTGCTCATCCTGGGCATCTCGGCGCTGGTCATCCCCTTGGCCGTCAAGCGACGCCTGGTCCGCCTCGACCTGCCGATCATGGTCGCACTCTCCCTCATGCTGCTGGTGATGTCCCTCGACGGCGGAGTCGGCACCGGGGACGGCGTCATCCTGCTCGGGGCTCTCCTCGCCTACCTGGTGATCACTGTCCTGGTCAGCCGCCGAGAATCAGCAGAGGCCAGGACGAGCGCCCCGGTGCAGGGAGCCCGGACACCGGACCCTGCCGAGGCCGACACCAAGCCTCCCGCGCCCTCGGTCCTCAGGTCTCTGTTCTTCGTCGTGCTCGGCGTCGCTCTGCTGATCGCCGGGGCCCGGCTGCTCGTCGACGGGGCGGTCAACGTGGCCGTGGCCTTCGGCGTGAGCAGTCTGGTCGTCGGCCTCACCGTGGTGGCCATCGGCACCTCCCTGCCCGAACTCGCGGTCTCCGTCATCGCGGTGCGCCGCGGCGAACGGGACCTCGCCGTGGGTAACGTCGTCGGCAGCAACATCGCCAACATCGGCCTGGTCCTCGGCCTGCCTGCGCTGCTCTCCGCCGACGGCATCCCGGTGCCCGACGCGGCAGTGGCGCTCGACATCCCGCTCATGCTGGCCGCAGCGGTGGCGCTGCTCCCCATCGCCTTCACCGGTTTCGCGATCGCCCGCTGGGAGGGCGGACTCTTTCTCGTCCTCTACCTCGCCTACACCTCGTTCGTCGTGCTGGCGGCGACCGAGCACGAGGCGCTGGACGGGTACACCGCTGTCATGGCCTGGTTCGTGCTGCCGCTGATCGCCGTGACCCTCCTGGCGTTCGCCTACTTCGAGTGGCGCCAGGGCAGCCGCCGACCTCCACAACGTGGCCACCGGCCCCCACCACCGTCGGACTGAACGGCGGGCCGGCCCCGGGAACCTCCGAGTTCCCGGCTCCGGCCCCGGGACGGGCACGACTCTCCGTGGCCCCTCCGATGCCATCCGTGCATGGACCTGCACACTTCCTTCACGCCGTTGACATGTCTTTCGCGCCCCTGCCATCGTCCTGTGTCGCTCACCCGCACAGCATGATCGGAAACTCCCACACCTGTTCGCGCAGGTGGCGGCTTTGGAGGCATGCATGGAGAAAGTGCACCTGAGCCGGACGGTGCCGCCGGACCCGCGGACCTCCGCTGCCCTGGAGGAGATGACTGCCGCCCGTGCCGCCGGGTCGCCCGTGCTCCTGCACATCACCGGGGACCCGGGACTCGGCAAGACCCGCCTGCTGGAGCAATTGGCCGTCCAGGCCCGGGACAAGGGTTTCACCGTCGCGCACGGCACGGCCGACGCCCGCCCGCGCGTCGTCAGCTGTCTGGATGATCTGCACCTCGCCGCGGACTCCACCTGGGAACAGCTGCACCACCTGCTGGGGAGCCGTCCTGCCGCCCCGGCCCTGATTTGCTGCGCGCTGCGGCCGCGTCAGCTGCAGGACTCCCGGGCCCGCGTGCTCGCCCGCGTCCATCCCGCATGGCGCGTCCACCGGATCGACCTCGGCCCGCTGGGCGCGCCCGCCGTGGAGGCGCTGCTGCCTCCGGGAACACCCCGCCCCCGGCGGGACCTCCTGTACCGACTCAGCGAGGGGGTGCCCGGCTGGCTCGGACTGCTCATCGCTCTTCCCGATCCCGATCTGCGAGAACTGGCCGCCACCGGACTTCTCCGGGGCGCGTCACCCGCCGGGGCGGCTCCGGGGCCGCGGAGCGAACTGGCGGCCCTGCCGGCGGACCTCCGTGTGCTCGCCCGCGCCGCCGCCGTGCTCGGCGACCCCTTCGACCCGGCCATGGCCGCCGCCGTCGCAGGCCACGACCTCACCGCGGTCCTCGCAGCCCTCGACGAACTGTGCACGCGCGACATCTTCCGAGCCGGTTCCACCGGCCCGGAATTCCGCTTCCGGCACCCCCTGCTGCGGGCTCAGATCCATGCTCAGTCTCCCCCCGGCTGGCGTATCGGAGCGCATGCCCGGGCTGCCGAGGTCCTGGGCGCAGCCGGGGCCGACCCGGTCTGCCGGGCACCGCACCTCGTGCGTTCGGCCGCACCCGGCGACCGTGCCGCGGCCCGTGACCTCTGCTCCGCGGCGGACCGTGTACTGACCACTGCGCCCGGCCAGGCCGCCCGCTGGCTGGGCGCAGCCCGTCGGATCGCTCCGTGTGCGGAGGAGTCCACTGTCCTCCGGCCCTTGCTCACCCGTCTCTACCGTGCGGCCGAGCGGACCGGCCAGGACCATCTGTGCCGGGAGCTGCTCCCGGAGCTGAGAAGGCTGCTGGTCACCGACCTGCCGGAGGACTGGGCGGCCGTGGTCGATCTGCACGCAGGGCTGGAAACCGCCTGCGGCCACGACCATGAGGCCCGGGCTCTCCTGACGGCGGAGTCACGGACCCTTCCGGGGGCCGTGCTGGACGGCACCGCCCGGCTGCACCTGGCTGCTTTCGCCGCCGCTCGGGGGGAACGGCCCGAGGTACGGCGTCTGCTGGAGAGCCGGTCCCTCTCCGGTCCGGCCGCCGCCGGCCCCGCGTTCCGGCTCGACGCAGCTGCCACCCTCGCCCTGGTGGGCGTGACCGCACCGGACCCGGCGGCGTTGCGGGACGGTACCGCGCAGGCTCGGGAACTGCTCGACAGGATGAGTGACGCAGAGCTCGCAGAGCGTCTCCCGGCCCTGCTCCGCCTGGCGCGTGCGTGGGATCTTCCGGAGCACTGGTGCGAAGCGGAGCGGCTGCTGGCCCGTGGCGTCCGCGCCGCGCAGAAGACCGGAAGGACAGCCGCGCTGCCACACCTGCTGGTTGCCCACGGCCATCAGCAACTCGTCCTCGGCCGGCTGGACGCGGCCCACGACGCCGCGCACCGTGCCGCGGCAGCAGCATTCGTCCTCGACCGCCCCGACCTGGCCGGCGACGCTCAGCTGCTGGAGGCCTGCGCCGCCGGCTGGCGTGACGGCCCGGAGGCTGCCGACGGGCCGGTGGAAGGTGTGGCCGCCGCCGCCCATCCCGGAAGCGCGCTGCACGAGAGGGCTCTCTGCGCGCTGGCTCTCGTCCGGCTGGTCCAGCGGCGGCCGGTGGACGCGCAGCACCTGCTCGGGGCCTCACCCGCCCCGGGCCTGCTCCCCTCGGCCTGGTGGGCCTTCCCTCTCATGTCCCCCGCGGCACACGACCGCACCGGCAGCGGCACCAGCGGTGAGCAGGCCTGGCGGGCGGTGCTCGGCGCTGCGGCTCATCGGCCAGGCCTTGCCCCGTACGTGCGGGAGCTCGGTCAGCCGGACACCGCCTCCGTGACGTCGCTGCGTGCGGTGGCGGAGCGGTACGCCGAGGGAGGAGGGTGGCTGCCGGAGTGCGGCGCCCGGTTACTGCTGGCCCGACGGCTGCTCGTCCAGGACCGGGAAGGGGACGCCCGTGACGAGCTGGGCCGGGTGAAACAACGGCCGGGCAGCCCTCGTGCCCGCTGGACCCATCAGCAGGTCGTGGACCTGCAGCGCCGCCTCGGAGCACGCCGCCCGCGTGGACGTGTGCCCTCCGGAACCGCCTTCTCCGAGCGGGAGTGGGAGATCGTCCGCCTGGTGTGTCTCGGCCTCGCCAACCGGGACATCGCCGCCGCCCTGTTCGTCTCGGTCAAAACCGTCGAGACCCACCTGACCCGGGTGTTCCGCAAAGCCGGGGTGCGGTCCCGGGCTGCTCTGGCCGTGAGGTTCGTCGCCTCCGACGTCCTGGCTTCCTGAGCCGGTCACCCGGTCAGGTCCCCCGTGGTCGGCGGTCTCCCGTGAGAGGTGTGCGGAACACCGGACCAGTGCCCCACCAGACCGGCGTAGGCCGGGCTGGTGGCGAGCAGCTCGGCGTGGCTGCCCAGGACGGGCCGCGCACCGTCCAGCAGCAGGACTCTCCGGGCTCGCGCGGCGCTGGTCAGCCGGTGAGCGATCACGAGCAATGTCCCCGGGCGGGCGGCGAAAGCGGCTTCCACCACCGCCTCGGTAGCCATGTCGAGGTGGCAGGTCGCTTCGTCCAGGATGACGACTTCAGCGTCGGAGGCGTACACCCGGGCCAGTACGATGAGCTGGCGCTCACCGCTGGAGAGCGTGTTCGCCGGATCGGCCAGCTCCGTGTCGTACCCACCGAGTCTGTGCACCACAGCGCCCAGCCCTACCGCCCGCACGGCCTCGTCCAGTCGGCTGTCGCCGAGGCCGGGTGCCAGATAGCTCAGGTTCTCGCGCAGGCTCCCGGGGAAAACGTACGCTTCCTGCGGTACCAGGGCAACCGTGCGGCGCTGACCCTCCACCGGCTCGGGTACCGGCCGGTCACCGAGCAGCACTTCCCCCCCGGTGGGCAGCTCGACCCCGGCCAAGAGCCCGGCCAGCGTGGACTTTCCCACTCCGCTCGGCCCCACCACGGCCAGATGATCCCCTTCCGGGACGGTGACCGTGAGCCCGCGCAGGACCGGGTCCGCATGGGGGCCGTAACGGAAGGTGAGGTCGCGGACCGTCAGCCGGTGCCCGTCGGTACGCCCGGTGCTTCTTTCACCGGAGGGCGGCTCGGGCACCGAGGTGGCCGCGGCCATGCGACCGAGCAGCACCCGCAGCTGGCTCCAGTAGCCCGCGACGGTGCCCGTCATCATTTGAAGCGCCGGAATCAGGTAGGAAGTCACGTAGAGAACCGCGCCCACCACGGCTCCGGGGGAAACCGAGCCGTTGCCCACCAGGGACGGCGAGGCCAGCAGGATGGCCAGGACCGGCAGGTATCCGCCGAGCAGAACGATGGGGATGCGCAGGGACTCCGCCCAGGCAACGGCGACGGTGGCCCGCAGCGAGCACTCCGCGGCCCGCTCCACCTCGGAGTGCGCCTGCTGTTCGGCCCCTACCGCTGTGATGTCCAGACCCGCGGTGAGCACCGAGCCGGTGGTGGCGGCAACCCCCTCCTCCGCCAGCACATGAAGCACCCGCCGGCGGATCAGCGAACGCATCGCCAGCAGGAAGAGCGCCACGGAGAGGATCAGCGGCGGCACCACGATCGCGGCCAGCAGCGGGTCGATGGCCGCCAGTCCCGCGCTGGTGGCGAGCAAGGTGACCGCCAGCGGACGTGCGGTACGCAACAGCGCCGCCACGATGCCGCGCACGGTGTCGGACTGGACACTGAGCCGGGAGACGCCGGTGGCGTCGACGGGCCGGGTACGAAGCACCGCGTGATGGAGCGTGCCGCGCACCACCCGCCGCACCAGGGCGTCCCGCAAGGGCTCGACGATCTGCGACAGCGGGTCGAAGATCGCTCGCTGGGCGAGTGCGCGCACCACGTACAGCATGGCCAGGACAGTCAGCCAGGCCAGTCCGGAGGCCGGGTCCCCCGCCAGGAAGCCGCGGTCCAGCGCGAGCGCCACCACCACTCCCGCCGCCAGCGCGGGCGCGGCTTCGACGGCCGACCAGCCCGCCAGCCGCAGAAAGGGACGACAGCTGCCGACCAAGCCTTCCCGCAGCAGTTGCCGCGCGGGAGCAGCGGGTATCCCGCTCATGACACCGTCGGGCATTCCGCCTCCTCGTCCACCGTGGTGGGACCCTCGCCCTGACGTCCGGGCACGCTGAACACCGCCCGGTACTCGGGGTCGTGCCACAGCTCGGCGTGGGGCGCCAGAGCCCGGATCCTGCCGTCCGCCAGCCACGCCACCCGGTCGCACCGAGCAGCGGTGGCCGCCCGGTGGGCGATCACCAGCCGGGTGCGGCCGGTCAGGGCCGTGGTGACGGCCTCGCTGACCTCCGCCTCGGTGACCGTGTCCAGCCCGGAGGTCGCGTCGTCCAGTACGTAGACCCGGGCTTCGCGGGCCAGCGTCCGCGCCAGACCCAGGCGTTGCCGCTCACCTCCGGACATCGGAGCATGCGTCAAGGGGGTCTCGTACCCGTCCGGCAGCCGGCGGATGAAGCCGTCAGCTCCCGCGGCGCGTGCGGCCCGGGTCACGGCCTCCGCGGTCAGTTCCGGCCGGCCGTAGGAGATGACGTCGCGCACGGTGGCGCCGATGAGCTCGGGACGTTCGAACGCGTAGGTGACCGCGGACCTCAGATCCTGGCGGGTCAGCTCGCGCACCGGGACACCGTCCAGCAGCACTTCGCCCTCGTCCGGGTCGGTGAGCCGGCCGGGGAGCCTCGCCAGCAGGGTCTTGCCCACCCCCGTGCGGCCCACCAGAGCGACGGAGCTCCCGGCGACGACATCGAGACGGAGCCGGTCGAGGACGACGCCGCCACCCTTGCGCACGGTCACGTCGCGCAGAGTCAGGGTGCCCGGCCCGTCCGTACCGCTGACCGGACCGTACCGGACCGCAGGACGGGAGAGGGCCCCGGCGATCCGGTTGGCAGCCGAGCGGGCTTCCGCCAGGCCGTACAGCCCTTCGATCTGATACAGACCCTGGAAGGCGAGCCCGAGATAGCCGACGATGGCGAGCAGCTCGCCGGGTGAGATCCGGCCGTGGGCGACGCCGACGCCGGCGGCCGCCAGCGCCGCAGCCTCGGTGAGGGCGGTCAGCAGCCCCAGCTGCCACACCATGCCCTTCTGCAGCCGCCACATGCGGCGGCCCGCCGCAGCCACGTCGGGCAGCGGCGCCAGTACCCGTGCGGTCTCGGAGTGGAGGGTGCCGGAGGCCCTGATCGTGCGTGCGCCGGCCAGGGCGGTCAACAGCCGGGTCGCGATGCTTGCCTGAGCGGCCAGGTAGGCGTCGTGCGTGACGATGGCCCTGCCGACGAAAACCTTCGCCACGACGAGAGTCACCGGAACGGCCAGGGTGAGAACGAGTCCGGTGCGCCAGTCGATGACCCACACGGCGGTGAAGGCGACCAGGCCGCCGCCGACTGCCACCCCCCAGCTCGCGAGGGCCGCGGGGAGTGAACCGGCCTGGGGGGCGGCCTGGGTGAGGTGGGTGACGCCTTCTCCCGCCGGCAGCGGTGGCTCGGCCCCGAGCCCCAGGAAGTGCCGGGCGCTGCGGAGCCGCAGCCAGTGGGTGGAGCGTGCGGAGGCCGAGGCGGAGAGCGGGCCGATTACCGTGTCGAGAAGTGCGCCGACGAGGACCACCGCGCCCCAGCCCAGAGCGGGGACGGCTGTTCCCGAGCCGCTCAGCACCGCGTCCACCGACAACGCCAGCAGTGCGGGCACGGTGAGACCCGTGCCGGTGCGCAGCACCATCACGCTCACCAGTGCGGTGAGCCGGCCGCGGGTCCGGCGGGCGCTGCCGAGCAGCAGCGAAGGGCCGGACACGGTGGGTGAGGGTGCGCCGTTCACTGATGTCCTCCTCCGCATCGGTCGGGTGTCGCACCGGCGCGGTCCGCCGCGGTCAACCGTTCGCGGTGGTGCCGGTGCTTCCTGCGGTCCGTGTCAAGTCCGGGGGCCGCTTTCCGGTCCGTTCCCTTCCGAGGTACCGGTGGCTGCCCGCGGGACGGGCAGCCACCGGACTCACCGCATCACGAAGGAGCCGCCGCAGCCCGGCGGACAGCCCCTACGTGCCCGGTCACCTGGTGAAGATGCTGGTCCACGAGCAGGTCCAGGAGCAGGTGCGACCGCAGGGGGCCTCGATGTTCTCCTCGGCCTGCAGCTGCTGGAGGGCGTCGAGAGCGTCCATGGCTTTCTCCTTCATCAGTCGGTGTGATGGGTGTTGCTGTCGCGATCACGCTGGAGCGTGTCCGCAGGCGCACAGGTCCGGACCCGCCGGGTGACGGGAGCGGAGCTATGCCCCTTCCTCCTGGAGCCGGGCCGTTCCGGTGGGACCGGTGCCCGTCGGCGCATCCGCCATCCAGGGCCGGGGGCCGCCGTGCGCGAACCGCAGGAGGAAGTCCAGGGAGCCGCTCATCCCGGTCTGGTGGTCGGCACGGAAGCCGACCCCCGTCTCGTCGGGAAGGAGCAGCAGGCCGTCGCGGTCGGCATGCCGGGAGCTCAGTGTCAGGGCGAGCTCTCCGGCCCAGTCCCGGTACGGGCCCGAGGGCACCGCGTCGGCGAGGTCCAGCAGGTACTGGCCATTGCCCGCCAGGCCGTGGCAGGCGCTGCTGGACGCCTGCCGCTGTGACCACCGCACCGCGGCACCGGCCTCCTCGGCGAGCCGGAGGTAACCTTCGTCACCGGTGTTCTGCCACAGCCGGAGCAGGAAGGTCCCGACTCCGGACGATCCGCTGCACCAGTGGTAACCCATACCGCTGCCGCGTTTGTCGCCGATGTCGTCCCGCCAACGGGCACCCCAGGGGCCTTGCTCCGCCTCCGCCGCCAGGGTGTCACCGGCCGCGCAGGCCAGCTGCCGGTAGGTCCGCTGTCCCGTGCAGCGGGCCGCTCCGAGGAGAAAGGTGCCGACCCCGGCCACCCCATGGGCGAAGCCGAGATGGCGCAAACCGGCGAGTTCGGAGTCCATGTCCTGGGGCACTGGCCAGATGACACGGTCCGCATGGTGCTCAGCGGCCTGCACCAGCGCGTCGGCGCACTCGGTCACCCGGTCGAGGAACTCGGGCCGGCCGGTGGCCTGCCAGAAATGCAGCTGCGTCATTCCTGCGCCGGCCGTGCCGTGGCAGATGTCCTGGTTGGGCCAGCGCAGGGGAACGGACCGGGCGAGATCGAGGGCATGCTCGGCCAGTTCGTCGTCATCCAGCGCCCGAGCCGCATCGTGGAGAGCCCAGGCGGTTCCGGAGCGGCCGAAGTACAGGCCGGGGAGCAGCCGCGGGATGCGGGTGCGGCGGGCATCGATCCAGGACGCCACGGAGGCTGTCAGCTCGGTCAGTTCGTCACGTTGCAGCAGCCCGGCAGCGCGTGCCAGGGTGCTCAGCACACCTGCCGCTCCGTGCTGCACGCTACAGGGGTCGGTGCGGTCGCCGAAGTCTCCGCTGGGCCAGAGCCGTTCCGGGTCGCGGGCAGGATCCGCCATGGTTTCGCGGAGGAAGCTGAGCCCGTCGTCCACCAGCCGTTGCCGCAGCGGGGCCTCCAGCTGTGCCGGCCGGTGCGGGCCGACGGCCGGCACCGGGGCGGCAGCGGAGGAGACGGTTGCCAGATACTCTCGCAGTCTGGCGAACGTCCAGCGCTCCTCAGGGTTCTCGCACAGAAGACCACGCACGGCGGGCTCCACCGCCGATACGGCCGGGCAGTCCGCCCGCAACTGGGGCCAGAGAGGCTCCAGCCGTTCCAGCACGGTACGCCGCTCCGGAAGGTCCGGTGCGAGGAGTGGTGCCGAACCTGTGGCGAGGTGAAAGATCACGGCCCCGAGCGAGAAGCGGTCGACGCTTCCGTCCAGGGCGGGACCGAATCGGTGTTCCGTCTGTTCCGGTGCCGCGTACCCCGGGGTGTGGGCCCGGCGCGTCGGGACGCCCGGCTCCCGGGCGAACTCCGGGTCGATCAAACGCAGTTCCTCGTCGGGGGTGATCATGATGTTGCCGGGTGAGAAGTCCTGGCAGACGAACCCGCGCTCGTGCACCTCCGCCAGGAGGGCGGTGAGCTTCCCGGCCAGTGACACCACCCGGGAGGCGTTCAGTCCGCCGGTGCCTTCCGGGTCGTCGTACCGTTCCTGCACCCAGCGGTTGAGCGGCAGCCCCGGTATCAGTTCCTGCACGAGGAAGACGTGGTCGCTCTGCTCGAAGCGGGCCACCGGCTCGGGACAGATCCCCGAAAGCTTGACGAGAGCGGCTTCTTCCCGCAGCAGAGCGCTGTGGGCATCTTCGCCCGGCATCCCGACGGTCACATGTGCGCGGGCCTGCTTGATGATCACTTCTTTGCCGGTGCGCTGGTCGAGGGCCCGGTACACACCGCCGCGCGCCGAGTGGCGAATGGCCCCGCGGACAGCGAACCGGTCGGCCAGCAGTACGGAGGACGGGGAGCCGGCACCGCCCGGGCGCTTCGCCTCCTGCGGGAAGGGCGGTTGCGCCCACGTCGGCGGGCTGAACCAGGGGAGGCGCGCATCGGGGACCGCCGTGCCGTCCGGGGCCTGCAGCCTGACCTCGAAGGCTCCGTCGTCGGTGAGGACGGGAACTCCCCGGAAGGCGCCGTAGCGGTAGTGCACCAGGCTGCCCGGTCGGTACGGGCGGTCGGACAGAATGGCCGGGCCCGGGAGCCCGGTGGTGGCGGTGTCGAGCGCTTCGGCCAGCGTCCGCAGATGTCCGTCGTCCCGTGGGTAAGCGGTGAGGAACTTTCCGCACTGGGCACGGTCGTAGCGCGCCGAGGTCATCTCCTCGACCAGCGTGAGGGTGCGGGCGAACTTGAAGCCGCAGCCGCCCGTGATCAGCACCCCGGCGGCCCGGTGCAGGACCTCCGGCGCGGACAGGCGGGTCGCGGAGACGTGCAGCTTCCAGCCCTGGAGACGTTCCACCGGGTCGGGTGGGGTGACCCGGCACCAGACGTCGTCTTCCTGTATCTCCCAGGCATCGGCGTCCGTCTCGCTCAGCACCGACTGGGCCAGGTCCCGCAGCGGGAACTCGCTCATGCACACCCCTGATCGCCGGAAGCCACCGCGTTGGCGCGGTGTGACCTCACGGTGTCAGGACGTCTGCGGCCCAGCATCGGGGAAACCCCGTACCGCACCCCTGGTCCACCCGACCGTTCCGCGGTGCCCGGGCGGCTCACCGGGCACGCCGGCGAAGGAGGACGGACCCGAAGGCCCGCCCCGGCGGTTGGGTGTGCGGTGCCGGGGCGGGCCCGGGGTCGCGCGGTGCGTGACCCCGGAGGGATCAGGAAGTGGTGCAGGTGAGGTTGCCGGGCTCGGCCGAGGAGCTGCCGGTGACGACGAAGCCGAAGCTGACGGTGGCGCCGGGCGAGACAGTGCCGTTCCAGGATGCGTTGCGCACCGTGATCGATCCGCTGCTTCCGGTGTTCTGGCCGTCCCAGACGTTGCTGAACGACTGGCCAGGGGCCAGAGTCATCCCGACGGTCCAGCCGTTCAGTGCGCGGGTGCCGTTGTTGCGCACCGACACCTCGCCCTGGAAGCCGCCGGACCAGCTGTTGTTGTTGCGGTAGCTGGCGGTGCAGCCGTCATCGGAACCGCCGGTGTCGCCCCCCGTGCCGCCGCCGGTGTTCCCGCCGGTATCGCCCTCGGTGTCGGTGAGGGCTGGGGTCCGCCAGTCCCTCCACTGCGCGAGATTCCCCGACTTACTGCTCGAAATCCTGAACACCCCGGGATCGTCGCCCGTCTCCAGCAGGTACTTCCGGATGTGCTGCTGCAAGGGGGTCCTCCATTCGGACCTGGCCGCACAGTGCGTACCGTCCTGGATGTCGGACCAGTAGGAAATGTTGTCCCCGGCCCCGAGCGCCTTGTAGACCTCTGCTCCGCCCAGCGCCGCCACGCTGCCGGACCGGGCTCCCAGCCAGTCGACATGGGGGTTCTCCATGAGGAACAGTCCGCGCGGCGCCACCATGCCCACGATCTCGTGCGTGTCCACGGGCAGGGCGGCCGGATTGCTCGTGAAGGAGCCGAAGGCGTCGCCCAGCCAGGGCTGCTCACCGTAGGCGCTGCTCAGCGGCTGGGCACCGTTCTCACCGGCAACACCGCGGAAGACGGGGGCACCGGCGGATCCCGACTCGATCGGCATGGTCAGTGCGATGCGCTGGTCGAACGCGCCGCTGACGAAGGCCCCCTTGCCGTACCGCGAACACCCCGTGACGCCGGTCGCCTCCGCTCGCAGGATGCTTCCGTCCGCCTGCTCGAGAACGTCGATGATCCGGCTCACACCCCAGGCCCAGGCCATCAGCAGCCCTGTGTCACTCGAAGAGCCGTAGATGCTGTAGAACGCGCCTTGCTTGTTGTTGCGCGGTGTGCCCTCCCTCCCGACTTCGAAGGGGTCGTAGCTGATGACGGCAGCGCCGGAGGCCTTGATGGTGGACGTGTCCGCTCCGAACCCTCCCAGAACGACGACGGCCGGGAACGGACCTGGGCCGCTCGGGAGATCCACCGATGCGGAAAAGCCGGCGCTTCGGCCTCCGTCCGTCACGCTCACGGAGATGCGGGACGTCGAGACCGTCCCCGTGACAGTGTCCGGCTTTCCCGGTTTCTCGCCGTAGACGTGCCTTTCCGCCAGCTTCTTGATCTCTGCTCGCCGGCACCGCCACTCGGACGTGTCGGAGATGCGTGTGCCGTCCATTTTCATGAAGGGATCGGGAAGCAGAGGGCTGGCGGGCAAGGTCCCGGGTCCGGGCTCCGGACAGTCGGTGCCGTCGTCCTCCTCGGCCGAGGCGACCTGCGAGGCAGCCACGGGGTTGCCGACGGCGCCTGCCTGCGGGCTGAGGGTGGCGGCACCCAGGCAGGCGACGGCTGCGAAAGCCGCGGCTGCCCACACCGGGGACCGATGGCGATGGAAGCGCATGTGGGGGACCTCCGTAGGAAGGCGCGCAGTCGGCGCGAATAGCCCCCCATGCCGGACAGCATGGATTCATGTGCCGGCCGGTGCACGCCGGGTGATGGGAAGTGCGCCGGGCCACGAGGTCGTCAAAGCTGCTCCCAGGCCTCAACCGCAGCCCAACAACGCCACGTTACAGAGCGGTTTCCCGGGCCGACAACCCCATGACGTCTCACCTCCCCGCCTGCTCGGCCCCCATGCCCGCGGCCCCGGTTGTCGCCGCATGAGTGGAATCGGTCACTTCCATATGTCAGCGACCCACTCGGGGTGGTCGATGAACGGGTTCCGGTTGTTCTGGTAGAGGTCGTGAATGAGGTCGTTGCGGCGCTGCTCGAAAGCGTCCGGCGGGTCCTGCTCGTGCCACTCCTTCAGGACCGAGAGCCTGCCCATCAGGGGCACACTGCCGTTCCCCGCGATGTCGTTGATCTCAAGGTCGGCGAAGCCGTCGTTGCCCTCGTAGCGCACGGCCATGTAGAAGACCATGCGTGCCACGTCCCCCTTGACCTCGTCGCGCGGCTCCCAGGAATCGGCGGTGGTGTAGTTGCCAGGGGCGCGGGCGGCCTCGGCGCCGCCCGCGTCGAAGTCCTTGTTGCCGCGGTCGCTGTTCACCTAAACGTCCGCGGGGCGCAGGTGATGGAGGTCCGTGCCAGGCCCCTGCCGGGTGCCGAAGCCTCCGTGGGACGTGGGCCAGACGTGCTCCCGGTTCCAGTCGCCGACGTTGCCGCCGTTCTCGTTCTTGTCCCGGGACAGGCCCGTGTACAGCAGGATGACGCTGCTCGCGTCGGCCGGGTCCTCGTCGGTCGTCCTGAGGGCGTCCCAGACCTGTGAGTAGGTGAGCATCGAGCTGTCACTGACGAGCGTGTGGAGCGCTTCGCGCAGTTCTTCTCCCGACTTGCCGTACGCCGCGTCGTAGTACCCGTCAGCGGTGGCCTGAGGCAGGGGAGCGAGGAAGGCAGCGGTGAGCGCACCGGTGAGCAGCACGCGGGGTATCCACGGGGCGGAAACGGTGACGGGCATGCGAGGCCTTTCGGGAGCAGGACTGTTGTGCACCTGTCATTCCCAAGTCCTTGATGTGCTACGCGCGTTGACAACGGATCCGCCTCACCGGGGATCTCGGGCACCACTGTGGGGGCGGGGGCCCGTGGGTGCGGCTCCGGCAGGGCCGTGCGGCCCTGTCGGCGCGTCCTCGTGCGAAGGCGGACGGGAAGGGGCCGATCATGCGTCACATGAACAGACTGCGATCCCTGCTGTCCCAGTCACCGGCGGAGCGTGAGAGTTTCGCCGACGAATTGCTCGACCGGATGACCCCGGTGATGAGCGCGCTGGGTCTGTTGTTCCTGCTCGTGGTCATCGGGGAACGAATGGCCCGCGCGGGCAGCACCGCCGCCATGCTCCTGGCGCTGCTCGGCTGGCTGCTGTGGGGCGCGTTCATCGGGGAGTTCGCCGTACGGCTGGCCGTCGCTCCGCACCGCGGCAGGTTCCTGCGCCGGAACTGGTGGCAGATCGTTTTCCTGCTGCTGCCCTTCCTGCGGGCACTCCGCCTGGTGCGTTCCTTCCGCCTGCTGCGCAGCGGCCGGGTGCTCTCCTCCACGGTGCGGTCCTCACGTTCCGCCTCGCGGGTGCTGGGCAACCGGGTCACCTGGGTCGCCCTGGTGTCCGCCCTCGTGATCCTGGCCGGTTCCGAGCTGCTCTACGGCTTCGGGGTCTACCAGACCTATGCCGAAGCGCTCCACGCCGCCGCCCTGGCCGCCATCAGCGGTGTGCCGCTGGAACAGGAGGACGCGTACGCCAAGGTCGTCGAGGTGCTCCTCGCTCTGTACTCGGTGGCAGTGTTCGCCGCCCTCGCCGCCACCGTGGGGGCGTACTTCGTCGACACCAAGGACCGGCCCGCTCACGAGGCCGGAGGCACCGGTGGGCCGGGTCCGACATGACGCCGGAGCGTCCTGCCTCCGGCGGCCGGTGCGGGGCCGTCAGCCGTCGGGTTGCCGGATCCCGGTCGCGGAACCCGTTCCCCCGGGCCGCGTTGCTGATGGTCAGCCCGACAAGGACCCGCCGAAGATCTGCCAGGCGAGCACGGACTTCGCGACGAGACTGAGCACCAGATAAGCCTTCTCGCCGTACGCGTAATCCGTCCACTTCCCGACCCCGCGGTACTGGAGCCACTGGTTGACCCCGAAACTGAAGAAGAACACCGCCTGCGCGAGGACGATTCCGTACACGAAGCCGGGGACGTTGTCGGATGCCACGATGTTGAAGGCGATCGACAGCCACGGGGTGATACCGACGATCGTCCCGAACCAGAAGGGCAGCATCGTGGTGCGCGTGCGCCCGGGCGGATTCATCAGTTCCTCGATCCACCCGAACAGAATCATCGCGATGTTGGCGCCGGCGATGAGAATGACGGCGTTGACGCTGGTGATCCCCGAATAGAAACTGATGAGGATGATCATCAGAGTGGCGCTCACGGAGTACTCGGCCCACCGGAAGCGGTTGATCCCGCGCCGCAGGTCCCGCTCATAGGTGCCGCGGAACACGGTCGCGGTCAGCAGGTGATCGAGCGCCGCCAGCGCCAGGAATACGGCAACAGCCCAGCCGATCGGTACATCGAACAGTCCTTCGGGGGCAGGGGCGGTCGTTCCTGGCGGTCCCTCCGGCACGGACGACGTGACGGTGATGGAGAAGTCCCCCGCGAGAAAGACGATCGCCACCGCCTGGAGCACGTGCAGCAGCGTCAGACCCAGGTTCCACGCGCGGAGACCGGAGAGGCGGGCCGGGGTGACACCGGCGGCTGTCGGCACGCTGTCGTCTCTGGCCATGGCTGCTCCTCGAGTAAGTCGGTGGCCACGGAGGGCCGGGCGGATGGGCATGGAGCCGGTTGGGGGAAGTGCCGTTCACCGCGTCCGGCGGAGGCAGGAACTGCCGTGCAACCCCGATAAGGGACATATGTGTGACCATGCCAATTTAGACGAATACGCGGCTTCCGTCGCTTCGTCACGGCCGGAGCCGGCAGGACTGATGGCAACCCGCGGTCCGGGCTGCCGCCCCCGTCGGGCCTCGGCGCCCCGGGCAGCGGCTCTCGAGCGGTTGCGGCAGTGCGTCCCGCCGTCCACGGCGAGTACGGCTCCGTGGAGGGCCGGACGCAGCCGATCATGTCCGCAGCGTGGGCGCGAGGGGTCAGCCGCGCCCTTTCACCCGTGGGTTCTTTCCGCCGCCGGGTTCTCGGAGAAGCCCTCGCCGGGGGAGGGCTCGGCGCCGCACGACTCCGGGCGCACGCCGTCGCCGCTCAGAGCGGCCGCTGCCTGCTCGCTCTGCCGGCACAGCTCGTCCAGCTGGGCGGACCGCTCAGCCGGCTCCGGCTGGTCCGCATCCTCGACGGAGCGGCGTTCGACCTCGGCAACAGGGATGCCGTGGGCGTGGGCGGTGGCCAGCAGCGCGGCCGCGACATCCGGCCTCAGCATCAGGAACACGGTGGTGTAGAGACAGGCGTTCAGGGTCTTCTCACGGCCGAAACGACCGGTGTAGGTGATCTCCCAAATGATGTCGTGACGGTCGGCGGGCCGGTCCGTCATCCGTGTGCGCACCAGGCGGATCAGCGCGGTGAGTGCGCTGCCCGCCTTACGCAGCACCCATGCGCGTCCGGGGACGGGCGGCAGCACCTGTCCCATGCGCTCGAACTCGTACTCCACCGCGAGGCTGGTCAGGAGGTCGGCACCGTCGTGCATCCGGACCCCGCGGACCTTCTCCCACGGGATCTCCTCACCGTCGAACCCAAGACCTTCGGGGCCGAACTGCACGGACCCGAGCCCGTCCAGCATGGTCAGGGTCCGTGCCATGACCGCCGGCACTCTGGGCTGCGCGGCGATGAGTTCACCGAGAGACGCCTTCCAGGGCTCCGTTGCCGGGGCGGACGGCGCGGGCAGTGCGTCGACGGCCTCCCGAGCCCAGCCGCCGGGAACACCGGCGGTCACTCTCGCTGCCGACCCGAGCTCTCGGACCCGCCTCGCCAGCTCCACCCGTGCCCCCTGTTCGTCACCGGCGTGTCGTGCACGCTCGTCCCCGATCATGCCACCAGCGACCGGCACGGGTGAGCTCTCGGCCGCAATCCGCCGCCGGCGGGGGGAGGAGCGGCTCCGCACGGGTGGGCCGGCCGGCCCTGCCCCCGCTCGCGGTCGGGGCGGGGGCAGGGAGGTTCAGCCGACGGCGGCGGAGTGGGGAAGCGCCGGACCGGTCGGGAGGTGCGGGCTCAGGCCGGGCGGCGGCACGGTCACCGACTCCCCGCAGGAGTAGGCCGGCGCCAGGGAACCGCTGATGCAGACCCGGACCTCCACCAGGTCGATGACGTCGATCCGGTCGGTGCCCGGGTTGCGGAGGCTGAAGTGGTAGCGCTGGGAGTCACCGTCAGCGGGGTCGAGGTACTCCACGTGACGGTCCACCAGCAGGCGGCCGTTGTGCGCGTACGCCCGGAACTCGGCGATGGTCTGCCGGGCGCAGTCCCGGGCCTTCCGCTCCTCCACCAGGACGCCGGTCAGTTCCACCTCCTTTCTGCCGATCCAGGTGTCGGGGATCCACTCCGCGACACCGCGGGTGTGGCTGACGAGGCAGTCGGCTCGGTGCCATGCCTCGTACTCCTGTGCTGACGACCGATCTCCGGTACCCGGTGCCGCGCCGGCTGCCGGGGGGACGGTCGTGGCCGCCGCGACGGCGGCGAGCAGAACGGCGGCCGCGCGGGCCGCCGGCCGGGACATGAGCTGCACGGTGTGTACTCCCTCTGTCGGCTCTCGGAGACGTGCACATGGTGCGGATGCGGTGCCGGAGGGCACCGCATCGAGGGAGCGCTCCCCTTGCTCGTGACGGATATATCCGCGCCCCGTGACCCTGTCAAGGGAGCGCTCCCTTCTGCCTTCGCCCGACTGCTCCGGCCGGAGCGGTGGTGTCCGTCAGTGGACGTAGGGCCAGCCGGCGGTGTCCCAGCCGAGCCAGTTGATGCCCAGCTGAGCCGTGCCGTTGGGGGTGTAGTAGTGGTAGGCGAGGATGTCGCTGTCGGTATCGGCGAAAACGTCCTGGTGGCCGGGGCCGTGGATGCTGCCGTGGCCTGCCAGTATTTCTGTGCCGCCGCCCGACATCATCGCCCGGCCGTCGCGGTCGAGGTAGGGGCCGGTGACCTGGGTGGAGCGCCCGACCACGATGCGGTAGGTGCTGTCCGCGCCGCGGCAGCACAGGTCGAAGGAGGCGAACAGGTAGTAGTGGGCGCCGTGCCGGAAGAGGGTGGGAGCCTCGACAGGGCCGCCGCCCCGCCCGGCGAGGGCGTGGAAGGCGGAGCCGGTCCGCTTTCCGGTGGCCGGGTCGAGCTGGATCAGCTTGATGCCCGACCAGAAGGAGCCGAACGACATCCACCAACGGCCCTGGTCGTCGACCACCACGTCGGGGTCGATGGCATTGAAGTTGTCGGACTCCCGCGACTCGATCACCAGGCCCTGATCGGTCCAGGTACCGGAATCACCGCTGGGGCTGGTGGCCAGGAAAATGG
Source organism: Streptomyces sp. ACA25 (assembly GCF_028200735.1). Lineage (GTDB taxonomy): Bacteria > Actinomycetota > Actinomycetes > Streptomycetales > Streptomycetaceae > Streptomyces. The sequence goes on along the minus strand of NZ_JAQKPV010000016.1, from coordinate 24,966 downwards.
CCGACCGGTTCGAGCCGAAGGTGGAGGCGGAGTAGTACAGGAAGTACCTGCCGCCGTGGTACGAAATGTGAGGCGCCCACAGATTGCGGTCGCCACCGGTGTACGGCGTGGTCCAGGGTGCGCCCCCGGGGAAAACAGTCCCGGCGTTGCGGAATGCGGTGCGGTCGGTGGACGTCTTCAGTCCGATGCCGTGCGCGGTGTGCGCGACGAGGTATCCGCCGGAAGGCCGCTTGACGAACGACGGGTCGTGCAGCCTGATGTCGCCGGTGACATGGCCGGGCAGGGGATACGCGGCGGCTCCGACGTCGGCGGCTGCCCGTGTCAGAGGGCCGGCACCGACGACGGACGTGGCCGCGACGGCGCCCGTCGCCACTGCGGCGCGCAGCAGCCATCGGCGGGAGGGCGGAGCGGAGTGGGAGTCCTCGGATCGTTCCGTCACGTTGGTCTCTCCTCGGGGTGGTAGGGCGGTCAGGACCGGTCGGGCAGGGGGCCGGAGCGCCCCGGAGGGCAGGATGGGGCGGCGACATCGGACGGTGCGTCGCACTCCACGGGGCGTGGTCCTGAAGTTGTCTGTAACGATTCATGTCAACGGATCCTTGCCCCGTGGTCAGGATGGCGGATGGGAAGCCACGGCGGTGCGGCCTCGTGCGCTGCCGGATGGGCGGTGCCCGAGGGGAGCGAAGGGAAGCGCCATGGGTGTGGGGGCCGGCGCTTCGGTGGGGGACCGGTCGCGTTCGGGATGACGAACGGCGTGCGGTATATCCAGGGAACGTAGAACAGGGACCGGACACCGTCAACCCTTGCTGTCCCGGCGCTGCCGCTGCCGGTGCGCGACGCCCCGGTCGTCCGCACCGTCGGGTGTCACGGCTTCTGCCTTGCGCTTGTGCCACCATGGAATGACGGGGCGGCAGAGCGCCGGAACGCAGGGGGAGGTGAGAGCCGTGCAGAAGCACTACTACCGCCTGTTGTACTGGAAGCGCCGCCTCACCCGGCACCTCCCGAGGCTCAGCCGCCGCCGCGGCGGCCTGCCGGAGGGTGTGCCGCGCGCGTTGCTGATCTTCACCTTGGTGGTGCTGCTTGTCATGGTGGTGTCGGCAGTTCTGAGCACGCTTCCCCCGTTCCTGGGTGGCGGATCCGGGATTCCGCTCACGCCGGGCTGACCGGCGCACGCGGGTCGGTGACAGAAGGTTCAGTCCGTCGGGCGATGGCCGACGAAGAGCGTGCGCCCGTGCTCGCCGTGCACGCGCAGCGAGGAGACCCGGAAGCCGGTCCCGGTCAGTTGCCGCTGCCAAGCGGCTGCGGTGAACAACCCGGTCAGATGTGTCTCGTGAGCGGTGCGGATGCGGCCTCCGGCCTCCCGCAGCGTGAACGTGTACTCGGTCCGCACTGTCGTCGCTCCCGGTGCCGTAGGCAGGCTCCACGCCAGGTAGCGTGCTCCACTGCCGTCCTCGGCGTCGCTGCCGCCGCATTCGGTGGAGGGCTGGAACGTCTCGGCGAGGTGGTCGGGGAAGAAGACGGCGACGCCGCCGGGGCGGCAGTGCTCGTAGGCGGTGCGGAATGTGGCGGCCAGATCCTGCGGCGTCGTCATGTAGGCGATCGCGTCGTGCACCAGGACCGCGTCGAAGGCGTGCCCGAGCCGGAGATCGCGCATGTCACCCGTACGGTGTTCGGTACCGGGGTTGAGCCTGCGGGAAAGGGCGAGCATCTCCTCCGACAGGTCGACAAGTGTCATCTCGTACCGGGACCGCAGGTGGAAAGCCGTGTGCCCGCCTCCGCTTCCCAGCTCCAGCACCTGCCGCACGGGCCGCCCGGCACGGGCGAACAACGAGCCTGCGACAGCGGCGTCCTCCTCGTACACCTCGACCGGCGAGATCAGGGGCCACCAGCGGGCGAGATCGCCGTACAGGCGCAGGGAAGGGGCAGGGGTGGTCATGAGAAGCGCGCTCCTGCCGCCGGACGTGACCGGGCCGCGGGCGCCGGCGGCGGCAGCCCGGCGTCCTGCCCCGGAGCGTAGTCGTCACCGGCCGGACGTTGCCGGACGCCCCGGGAGTCCGGGAACGACCGGCCGCGGCCCCCGGTCTCTTTCCGCTGCGGGGCGGAAAGGGACCGGGGGCCGTCACCGGCGGTGGGTGTCAGTCCGCGGTGGCGCAGGCAGCACCGTTCAGCGAGAACCGGCCCGGCGGGGACGTGTCACCGGAGTGCGACGCCAGGAAACCGATACTGACGCTCCCTTGGGGTGCGATTGTCTCGTTGTGCGGGGCGTTCGTCGCGGTGACGACGCCGTCGGAGTGGGAGAAGGCGGCGTTCCAGCCCGAGACGAGCGTGTGGTCCGCGCCGAGTGCGAAGCCCAGCGACCAGCCGCTGACCGGCTCGGTGCCGGTGTTGGTGATTGTGATCTCGGCGGTCAGCCCGGTGGCCCAGGTGTGTGCGTTCCAGTCGACCCGGCAGGTGCTGGGCTCCTCCTCCTCAGGTCCTTCGAAGGTCACCCGGTGCAGGCCGCCCGGAAGGTCGTTGACGACATACCAGTCGCCCTCCGAGGTGATGCCGAACGCCGTCACCTGCGTGGGCATCTCGCCGATCTCGGCCGCGTGGTAGCCGCCCGCACCGTCCTCGCGGAGCCCCCAGGTCCGGTAGGAGCAGTAGTCGACGGCCACATAGGTGCCGCCCATCAGGTCGGCGAACTCCTCCTCCCGGTAGACGTGTCCGCCGATGACCGCGCAATTGCCCCCGGTCAGGGGGTAGGTGAAGACCGGGTCGGTGTAGACCTCTCCGGGAAGGCACCGGTCCTCGTCGAACACCTCCAGCCCTTCGTAGCAGGACCAGCCGAGGTTGTGCCCGCCTTCCCCGGGAGCCAGGTGGTTGACCTCCTCCCAGCGGCCCTGGCCGACATCGGCGATCCACTGCGAGCCGTCCGCGCTGTCGAAGGAGAACCGCCACGGGTTGCGCAGCCCGTACAGCCAGATCTCCTCGCGGGCGCCCTCGACGCCGACGAACGGGTTGTCCTCGGGGACGCAGTAGGCGAGCTCACCGCAGCTTCCGCTCACGTCGAGACGCAGGATCTTGCCCAGCAGAGTGTCCAGCCGCTGCCCGGCGTCGAAGGGGTCACCGGACCCGCCGCCGTCGCCGATGCTCCAGTACAGATGGTCGTCGGGCCCGAACGCGAGCTGGCCACCGTTGTGGTTGTTGTACTCGGCGTGTTCCTGGGACAGCAGCTCCTCGAGCTCACCCCGGTCGAGCCGGTAGCGGGCCAGGGTCACCGCACCGTCCGGCAGCGCCGTGTACGCCAGGTACAGTTCCTGGCTCTCGGTGAAGTCGGGTGCCAGGGCGATGCCCAGCAGACCGCGTTCGTTGCCCGAGGGGTCCACCGCATCGGAGATGTCGAAGAGCGGTTCCGCTTCGAGGCCGGTGTCCGGGTGGTACACGCGGACAGTCCCCAGCTTCTCCGTGATGAACAGCCGGTTCGTCCCGTCGTCGGGGGCTTCCACAGCGGTGGGGCGCCGCAGCCCGAAGGCCACCTGCTCGGTGGCCACCGTGACGTCCTCCAGCGGTACGGAGGCCTCGTCCGCCCGCTGCCCGACGCTGTCCGCGGCAGCAGCGCCGGGAGAGGCTTCGGCGGGTGGGGAGGCGGACGCGGAAAGGGGAACGACCAGGGTCAGTGAGAGCCCGAGCAGCAGCGGGCCGGTCCAGCGGCGTCTTAACATGTCGACTCCAGGAGTGGGGATCCTTGGGGCATAAGGCGCGTTACCACTTCGGTCCTCGCCGGCCGCAAGCAGACGTATCGGGCCGGATGCGACGGAACTGCGGTGTGCTGAAGGTGCGTTCCGTCGGACTCTGCACGGTGCCGCGCCTGTGCCGGACCGTATCGGCTCCCTCGCTCGGACGCCAGGCTGCTGCCGAGGCATCTCGGTGCCGGGGCCTGCTCATGGACGGCCGAAAGGGCCCCGTTGACAGGCCCGGGCAGCTGTGTGAGCGTCCGAAGGCATCATCGTGCCGGTACCTGACGACCCGGAGAGGGATGAGATGAGCACAGAGAAACACCTTTTGCGGACGACGACGGCGATGCTGGTCGCCGGGGCCGTACTGGCTGTCGGTGCGTCAGGGACGGCCCAGGCCCAGCAGGCGGCTCCGGCCCACCAGGCCGCTACCGGGCCCGCAGCGGAGGCCGCCGCCTTCCAGGCCGCTCTGACTCCGGAGGAACAGGAGCAGCTCCGGGAGCTGGCCGGCGCCATCTGGACTCCGCAGCTGGCCGCGGGGTGGAACATGAACCCGGCCGTGGCGGACGTCCTGTCGCAGGCGACCGACCGTATCCTGCAGTGCTCCGAGGCGTACTCCCTGGTGCCCCGGCCGCCAGGCTTCCTTCCTGGCGTCGGCTACCTGGTCAACTACTGGAAGTCCTTGCGCGACTACTTCCTGGTCCTCAAGGACGACCGGAGCTACCGGGCCTGCGTGGTCTCCACAGCGGCCTACTACCGCACCCCCATCGAGCTCGCCTCGATGGGCATCTGACGGAAAGTCCGGCCCCCGGCGGGGAAGTCCCCCGGTGCCTGGGTGCGGGCCACCGAGAGGGGTCCGGTCGGAGGGGCGGTGGTGTGAGCCACGCCTGCCGCTGTGCGGCACTTGGGCTACAGTCGTCGCCCATGCCCGGCCGGGGAACCCGGTCCGGGCCCGCACCGGGGGACGCAGCACAGCATGCACAATGAAGACGGTATACAGCTGCCGGGTTACGAGATTCTGGAGACGCTGGGCCAGGGCGGCTTCGCCACGGTCCACCGGGCGCGCCAGCTCTCGGTGGGGCGGGAGGTCGCCCTCAAGCTGGACAGCCGGGTGCTGGCCACGGCCCGGGATCAGCAACGGTTTCTGCGGGAGGTCACGGCGGCCGGGCAGCTGTCCGGACACCCGCACGTGGTGGCGGTGTACGACGCGGGGGTGCGGGCGGGGGGCCGTCCGTACATGGTGCTGGAGCTGTGCCCCGGTGGCTCCCTGGCTGACCGGCTGCGCCGGGAAGGCCCGCTGCCGGTGAAGGAGGTGCGGGACATCGGGGTGGGGATAGCCGACGCACTGGCCGCCGCGCACACCGCCGGGGTACTGCACCGGGACGTCAAGCCCGGCAACATCATGCTCAACCGGTACGGCGGGGTCGCCCTCGCGGACTTCGGTCTCGCTGCGATGCCCCGGCCGGGGCAGGAACTGTCCGTCACGAGGGAGGCGCTGACGCCGGCGTACGCGCCGCCCGAGGCGTTCCGCATGGCTGAGCCGACGCCCGCCGGGGACGTGTACTCGCTCGCGGCCACGCTGTACGCCCTGTTGTGCGGCTACCCGCCGCGCTTCCCTGAGGACGGCAGTGAGCTCAGCCTGGCGGAACTCATCGTCCGGCACACCTGGCCCGTACCCGAACTGGCCGCGGTGCCGGGTGCCCTGAACGAGGTCCTGAGGCAGGCGCTGGAGACGGACCCTGGCCATCGGCTGTCCGACGCCGGGGTGTTCCGGGACGCACTCGCCGCCGTCGATCCGGCCGCCACCGGGCCGGGCGGTTTCGGACCTGTGCCCGCGGTGGGCCCGCCGGCCCGCGGGGACATTCCCCCGTCCCCGTACGGCCCGGGCTCCGTCCTGCCGCCCGCTGAGAGGGACTGGCCTCCGGGGACGCCCGCGCAGCGGCCGGGTGGGGGAGGGCCGGGGACCACCGGCGCCGCGGCGCCGGAACGACGGGACCGGCGCGGCCCCCGCACCCGGCTGGTCGCCGTTCTCGCGGCGGTCTCACTGACGGTGGGCGTCGGCGTCACCGTGCTGGTGAACCAGTTCCAGCCCTGGGGGGACGGCACTTCCGCCGCGCCCTCCACGCCGGGCCTCCCCGAGGAGGTGGCGGTCGAGGAGGAAGCGCCGGTGGAGGACAGCGAAGCCCCGGTCGCACCAGGGCTGGGGGTGCCCATCACCACGGACGACTGCCCTGCCGCGGCGGTGCAGGGGGTGGACGGTGCATGCGTCACGACCCCCGAGTGCTGGGGCGGCATGGTCATCATCAGTGGCATCGTCTCCGTCACCGCGGCGGACTGCCGGGTGAGCCACGTGTGGGAGACCTTCGCCATCGCCCCGCTGCCGCAGGACGGTGACACCCACGACTACAAGGAGCTCAGCCGTCACCCGGACGTGCTGGAACTGTGCTCGGCGCAGGTCATGGCGGCATCCCGTAACCAGGAAGGTCAGGACATCTCCGCCGGCAGCTGGGAGGCGGACGTCCTGCCGCCCACCGAGCGTCAGTACGCGGACGGCCTGCGCGCCTTCCGCTGCGTGGCCGCGGCCACCGGGACCCAGGACGGTTACGTCACCGGCATCCACTTCGGACCCGGCGGCTGAGAGTCCGGCGCCGGCACAGCCCCGGCCCTGTGCGGGACCCGTGGCCCGGCCAGGGCCGGGCCGTCACTCGAACGGGGCGGGGTCACCCGCTCCCCGGCGCAGAATCTCGGGGTCTCCGCCGGAGAAGTCGATCACCGTTGTCGGATCGGTTCCGCACTCACCGGAGTCGAGGACCGCGTCCACCTCGTGCTCCAGCCGCTCCTTGATCTCCCAGCCCTGGGTCAGTGGCACGTCGTGGTCGGGGAGGAGCAGGGTGCTGGACAACAGCGGCCCGTCGAGCTCGGCGAGCAGCGCCTGCGTGACGACATGGTCGGGAATCCTGACTCCCACCGTCTTCGTCCTCGGGTGCAGCAGCCTGCGCGGGGCCTCCTTCGTCGCCGGGAGGATGAAGGTGTAGCTGCCGGGAGTCGACGCCTTCACCGCGCGGAACACCTGATTGTCCATGCGCACGAACTGGCCCAGCTGGGCGAAATCCCGGCAGACGAGGGTGAAGTGGTGCTTCTCGTCGAGATTCCGGATCGTGCGGATGCGGTCGATCCCGGAGCTGTTTCCCAGCCGGCACCCAAGGGCGTAGCACGAGTCCGTCGGGTAGGCGATGAGGCCTCCGGTGCGGAGAACCTCGACCAGCTGGCCGACGGTCCGTCGCTGCGGGTTCTCCGGATGCACATCAAAGTACTTCGCCATGGGATCACCTTACGGGCTGACCCGGTGCAGGCGCGGTCGCCCCGGGCCCGCCGGCCGGGGAGCGGCCACTCCGGGTGAGCCATGTCTCATCCCGGCGGCTCCTCTTGCCTATGCAACGAGTTGCACAGGAGGATTCCCGCATGGCACTCGAGCACGCGATCCTCGTCTCGCTCCTGGAACAGCCGGGGTCCGGATACGAACTGGCGCGCCGGTTCGACCGGTCCATCGGCTATTTCTGGACCGCCACCCACCAGCAGATCTACCGCGTCCTCGGACGCATGGAGAGCGACGGCTGGACGGCGGTGACGGAGGTCCCCCAGGAGGGCCGGCCGGGCAAGAAAGTGCACTCCGTCACCGGTCCGGGCCGCGCCGCGCTCTCCGCCTGGCTTGCCGAACCCGTGGAGCTGGAAGGCGTTCGGCACGACCTCGCGGTGAAGATCCGCGGCGCCGCGTTCGACGACCCGTCCGCGCTCATCAACGAGGTCGAGCGGCACCGCGAGGCGCACGCCGGACGGCTCGCCCGCTACCGCGCCGGGGAACAGCGGGACTTCCCCGACCCGGCAGCCCTCGGTACCGCCGAGGAGCTTCAGCACGCAGTCCTGCGCGGCGGCATCGCCTACGAAGAAATGACCCTGGCCTGGCTCGACGACGTGCTCGCCACGCTGCGCCGCATCGGCGGCCACCGGTAACGCCGGCGGCCCGGTGCTCCCTGCCCTCCCTCCTCCGATCCTCCTCCGACCAGGAAGGTTCCCTCATGGCGGACCCGTTGCTGTTCAACCCACGCACCTACGACCCGGCCCACTTCGACACCGCGACCCGGCGGCTGCTGCGCGCCACCGTCGACTGGTTCGAGGACCGAGGGAAGCGGCAGCTCCTGGCGGACTACCGCAGCCGCGCCTGGCTGGAGGACTTCCTCCGGTTCGCCGCGAAGGAAAACCTGTTCGCCACCTTTCTGACCCCGGCCGCCGAGGCCCGGGGGGATGCCGGCAAGCGCTGGGACACCGCCCGTATCGCGGCCCTCAACGAGATCTTCGGCTTCTACGGGCTCGACTACTGGTACGCCTGGCAGGTCACCGTCCTCGGGCTGGGCCCGGTGTGGCAGAGCGGCAACGCGGAGGCCCGCGCCCGCGCCGCCGCGCTGCTCGACCAGGGGGAGGTCTTCGCGTTCGGCCTCTCCGAGCGGACCCACGGTGCCGACATCTACTCCACGGACATGGTGCTCGCCCCGGGCGAGGACGGCGGCTTCCGTGCCACCGGCTCCAAGTACTACATCGGGAACGGCAACGCGGCGGGCCTCGTGTCCGTCTTCGGCCGCCGGTCGGACGTGGAGGGCCCCGACGGGTATGTCTTCTTCGCCGCCGACAGCAGCCACCCCGCCTACCGGCTGGTGCGCAACGTCGTCGACTCCTCGAAGTACGTGAGCGAGTTCCGGCTCGAGGAGTACCCCGTGCGGCCGGTGGACGTGCTCCACACCGGCCGGGCCGCCTTCGACGCCGCCCTCAACACCGTCAACATCGGCAAGTTCAACCTGTGCACCGCCTCGGTCGGCATCTGCGAGCACGCCATGTACGAGGCTGTCACGCACGCGCACCGCCGGGTCCTCTACGGCCGCCGCGTCACCGACTTCCCGCATGTGCGCCGTGAGCTGACCGACGCCTATGTCCGCCTCGTCGGCATGAAGCTGTTCAGCGACCGTGCCGTTGACTACTTCCGCCACGCCGGACCTGACGACCGCCGTTACCTGCTGTTCAACCCGATGACGAAGATGAAGGTGACGACCGAGGGCGAGAAGGTCATCGACCTGATGTGGGATGTCATCGCAGCCAAGGGTTTCGAGAAGGACACCTACTTCGCCCAGGCCGCGAGCGAGATCCGGGGCCTGCCCAAGCTGGAGGGCACCGTCCATGTCAACCTTGCCCTGATCATCAAGTTCATGGCGAACCATCTGCTCGCGCCGGACGCTTACGACCCCGTGCCCACCCGCCTCGACGCCGCCGACGACGCCTTCCTCTTCCGGCAGGGCCCGGCGCGCGGTCTCGGGGCGATCCGTTTCCACGACTGGCGCATCGCCTACGACAGCCACGCGGCTGTGCCGAATGTCGCCCGCTTCCGTCAGCAGGCGGACGCCCTCTGCGCCTTCGTCAGCACCGCGGCCCCCGACGAGGAGCAGAGCCGTGATCTCGACCTGCTTCTCGCGGTCGGCCAGCTCTTCGCCCTGGTCGTCCACGGCCAGCTGATCCTGGAGCAGGCCACGCTCACCGGCCTCGACGCCGACGTCCTCGACGAACTGTTCGGCATCCTGGTCCGCGACTTCTCCGCGCACGCCGTCGAGTTGCACGGGAAGGACTCCGCCACGACCGCCCAGCAGGAGTGGGCGCTCGGCGCGGTCCGCCGGCCCGTCACCGACGCTGACCGAACCGCCCGGGTGTGGGCCCGGGTCGAGGCGCTCTCCGGCGCCTACGAGATGCGTCCGTAGGGGGCGCGGCTGCACCCCGTCCCGTACACCGCAGCGGGGCGGGGCGGGCAGCCGGCCGCCACGCCCGGAGTCCTCGGGGTACCAGCCCCGCCGTCCGCCGTCAGCCGGCTGCATTCCCCGTCACGGTGGCACGGAGGCAGTCGTCGATCGTCCAGGCCGAGTCGTTGACGTTGCTCAGCACGACGGTGTGGATGTCGAGTTCGGGGTAGCGCCGGATGAGTGCCTCGGCCCCGGGGTCGGCGCCTTCGGCTCCGAACGCCCGTTCCTGGCCTTTCCCCAGGAGGTAGACCCCGTGGCCCATCGCGCTGTGGTCGTCCATGCGGGTGTGCGGCGTCAGGGCCTCGGTCAGCAGGGCGGGCTTCACCAGCTCCCCGGCCGCGTACGCGGACAGGAACCTGTCGAGATCGGCCGCGGTGGAGAACGCCCCGCCGTCGGGGCCGCCGACACTGGGTACGGCGAAGACATTCGTCCGCCACGGCTCCCCCGGCGCACGGGGGCGCAGGTAGCCGGTCGCCACATCGGGGCGGACCTCGTCGGAGCCGAAGAAGCCGCTGGCGTCCATACCCGCGGGGTCAAAGACCCGTGCGATCACTTCTTCGTTGCAGTCCCTGCCGGTGACCTGCTCCACGGCGAGGCCCAGCAGGATGTAGCCCGCGTTGGAGTACTGGTAGCGGACCCCGGGCGCCCGGTACGGGGGCAGGTCGCCGAAGAACTCCAGGAAGTCGGCGGGCCGCAGCATGCGGTAGACCGGCCGGTCCCGCCACAGGGCCGCGAACTCCGACACCCACTCGCCCGTCGCCGTTTCCTCCTCGAAGTAGTCGGCGATGCCGGAGGTGTGGGTGAGGAGGTGGCCGACCGTCACGTCCTCGCGCAGCGTCGACGGCCGGCGATCCGGCGGCAGCAGCTCCCGGACGCGGGTGTCGAGACGCAGCGCGCCCTCTTCCACCAGGGTGAGGACTGCCGTCGCGGTGAAGATCTTGGTGACGGAGCCCAGCGCGAACCGGGTCCGGGAACCGACCGGGACGCCGGCCGCACGGTCGGCCTGCCCGTAGTGCTCCTCGAAAACCGTCCGGCCGGCCCGGGTGATCAGCACCGTGCCGGAAAAGCTGCGTTCCTCCTGGAGCCGGCGGAGGAGTGTCTCGAGAGTGTCGGTGCGCATCCCGGAAGTCTCGCGAGGACGCTGGTGCCGCGCCATCGATATTCTCCGCTGCCCCGGCTCACCGCGACCTGGTGCCCGGCCCGCACGCCGGTCACTCTGCCAGGTGGATGCCCACCCCCCTGGACGGCATGAGAGGCGAGGATCCGTCACGCGAGAATGCGGCGTACTGGTTCACGAGATCCGGAAGCACGCCGAGATCGGTCTTCCGATGCTCCCCCGTGCGTCCGTCCACGGCAACCGACTTGAGCTTGTCGTCCCGCCCGTAGACGAGTCCCCGCCATGCCGCCCTGACGGCCAGCCCTTCCGCCCGGTGCCAGAGCACCTCTCCGGTGCCGTGATCCAGGGCGACGACAGCGCCGAAGCCGTCGGCACACACCACGACGGACAGCTCGTCGTCGTAACACTCCCTGGTCAGGGTGAGCAGTTCCTCGAATTCCTCACGGTAGGTGTGCAGGACAGTCCCGTCCGCCGTGTCCAGGACCCGGTAGGTCTCGCCCCCGTTCTCCCGCCGGCTCACCAGCACCTTGTCCTGCCCCACAGCGGCCCGGGCCGCGCCGGTCGCGGACGGCTCCTGCTCCCACAGGACGGTGCCGTCCATGGCGCTGACCGCCGTCAGCGCCCGCTGCTGCCGCTCGGTGACCGCCGTGGTGATGACCCGGTCGCCGGTCATCTCACCCCCTTTCCGGGCCGACAGCTCCCAGCCGACCCGTTGCTTGCCCAGATCGATGCCGAACAGCGTGGCAGCCGGGCTGTCCTGACCGCTGTCCGGTACCTCCAGGACCGCCAGGCCGCCATGGGATCCGAGGAATCGGGGGCTCCCGACCGTGCCGGACGCCTCGACCTGCAACCGCCAACGGAGGTCGCCGCTGTCCGGATCCGCCGCCGCCACCTCGACCCCCTGGCGCTCACCGTTCCCGGAGCCCGGCGCCTGCACACGGAAGGCCATCAGAACGGTCCGCTCCGCCCCGTCCTCCGAGTTCCCCTGGATCAGCAGCGGGGTCGTCGCGCGGCCCTGTTCGGGGAGAACCGGACTCTTCGCCGAGAGCGAAGCGGCCCACTCGCCCTTCTCCAGATCGAGAATGCGCAGCTGGTGACCGAAGCCGACGTGGGCACTCCGCCCGTCCATCACCACGGGCAGCCGGCCTTCCGGCAGGTCATGGACCGTGGTCACGGCGCGGCTGCTGAAGCTGCGCGGCGGGTCCGGATCCGAGCCCCCGCAGGCCGTCATCGTCAGCAGAACGGCCAGCCCGGCCAGGACCGCCGGTTTCACCCGTACGCGTGCTGTCATGTCGCCCCCCCATCCTGCGCACACGGCCCGCACAGCCGGCCGAACCGGTGCCGCGTGGACGGTGCCGTGACATCTTGCGACGTGCCGGCCACACGAGGCAAGAAGAGCGCAGCCCGGCGCTTCCGGAGGCGCGTGGGGCTGGTCCAGCCGACCGGATCTGCGGCAGGCTAGGGCTCCATGAGCATCCGACGTGCATTAGTGGTCCTCGCCGCCGCAGTGCTGCTTCCTCTCACGGCCGCGTGCAGTGCGGACGGCGGCTCCCCCGCCGCGACCGCTGACCCCGCGGCCTCCGACGAGCAGGCCCAGGAGACCGAGGACGCCGGGCAGGCCGAGGAGGAGTGGCAGGGGCCGCTCACCGCGGAGCGGGTGGCCGAACGGCTGGCCGCCGAACTGGGGACGGCCGGGCTCGGGGATCAGCAGCAGAACACGGCCATGTGTTCCAACGAGGCAGCCGGCGGTGAGCCGCACGAGAGCGACTGCGAGCAGCTCGTGATCACCGGCGACGTATCGCTGTACGAGTTCGCCACCCCTCGGCTGGCCAGGGATTGGGTGTCCCGCCATTCCGGTGTCCAGGGCGCGGACTGGCGGCAGGCCGGGCGCTTCGCCCTGGTCTGGTCCGGTCCGGAACAGGAGGACGTCAGCGAGGAGCGACGCGGGCAGCTCACCGAACTGGTCACCGGCTGGGCCGAGGACGAGGACAGGCCCTGAGCCGCGGGCACCCCGTGGTGCGCGCCCCTGCCCGAGGGACAGGGACGCGCACCGGGTCACCGGCCCCGGGTGATTCCGTGCCACTCAGCCGAGGTGCTCGGGCAGCCGCCACTCCTCGTCCCGCAGGTGGTGGGCGAGGAAAGCGAAGACCGTGGAGTACCAGACCTTGGCGCCCTGCGGTGTCAGCACCCAGTGGTTCTCCTCCGGGAAGTACAGGAACTTGTGCGGCATCGTGCCGTCCGCTGCCCTGCTCCGGGACACGAGGTCCCACCACAGCGCCAGTCCCTCGCCCACCGGGACCCGGTAGTCCTTGTCACCGTGCACGACGAGCATCGGTGTGGTGATCCCGTCCGCGAAACGATGCGGCGAGTGGGCTTCGGTCATCTCCGGCGTCATCATGCGCCGGAAGGCGTAGGAGGCGTCCGTGCTCCCGGTGAACTGCTCCAGGTTCCACAGCGACGCGTGGGTGATGATCGCCCTGAACCGGTCGGTGTGCCCGGCCATCCAGTTGGCCATGTAGCCGCCGAAGGAACCGCCCATCGCCGCGGTGCGGCTGGCGTCGATGTCCTCGCGTTCCTGTGCCGCGTCGGTGATCGTCATCAGGTCCGTGTACGGCGCGCCGCCCCAGGACCCCCAGCCCCGCCGGACGAAATCGAGGCCGTAACCGGTGGACAGCGCGAAGTCGGGCAGCAGCACGGCATACCCCTGAGCCACGGCGAGCCAAGGGTTCCACCGCCACGACCAGGCATTGAAGGAGGCCAGCGGACCACCGTGAATCCACAGCAGCAGCGGCGCGGGCGTCTCCGGACCGGCCTGCTCCGGCAGGGCCAGCCAGCCGCGCAGCGGGGTGCCGTCGCCGGCCGTGGTGGTGACCTCGGTCAGCCGTCCCGGTACGGCGGCACGCGCCCCGAGAGAGTCGGCCGGCCCGGGCAGCGGGCTCACCGTGCCCGCACCGTCCAGGGAGACGCGGACCGGGGCGGGCGGGGTGGCGAGGGTGGAACGCAGGGCGTAGACCCAGCGCCCGTCCGGCGACACCCGGGTGTCGGTGTACGCACCGTCGTCCGGTGTCAGCCGGCTGACCTGCCCGGTCCCGGCATCCACCCGCCACAGCGGTGCGCGTCCGAGGTCGTCCGCGACGACGACCAGCGCCTTCCCGTCCGGTGTCCACCGGGCGGAGTGCGGCCAGCGGTCCCACCCTGCCGTCAGATGCCGGGGCGGGCCGCCGGACAGCTCCAGCAGGCTCAGCCACCGGTCGCCGGGGGTCCCCGCCTCGTCCCGCTCGCGGTAGCCGACCACGATGCGCGTACCGTCCGGTGACAGTCTCGGCGCGGTGATGTCGGCGGCGGGGTCGTCGGCCAGGGTACGGCGCTCGCCGGTCGCCACGTCGATCGCCACCACCGCACGCCGCTGCGCCCCGTCCGGCTCCGCCACCACCCAGTCGGTGACCACGGTGCGGCCGTCCGGGGTGATGTCCCAGGAGCAGTCGTCGTCCAGCGCCCCGCCGACATGGCCGGTGAGGTCCTGCAGTTCCGTCAGGCTGCCGGCGGGGGTGACGTCCTCGGACAGCCCGGCGGCGAGCAGCCTGGTGCGGTCGGGCCCGAGGTCGTGGTCCCAGTACCGGATCGGGTATGTCTCGTGCAGGATGGCGGAGACTCCGGCCTCCTCCCGCCGGGCCCGGATTTCCGCGTCGTCCGCCGGGTCCGTGGCCGTCGGCAGCAGTGCCGAGCCGAGTACCACGGCTCCGTGCGCACTGACGACGACGCCCCGCACACCACCCGCCGGGCGGGCCACCACCCGGGCGTCCCCGCCGGCGGCCGGCTGCCGCCACAGTGCAGCCCTGGACGGGCCGTCGTTTGCCCCGGGTTCCGGGCGTGCCGACACGAACAGCAGGTCTCCGGAAGGGGTGAAGGCGGCAGCCGTTTCCCCCTCGGCGCTGTGGGTCAGCGGCCGGGCCGGCCGCTCGCCGTCCGGGTCCACTTCCCACAGCGCGGTGACATAGCGGGTCTTCCCGGCTCCGGGCGTCGAAACGCCGACGACTATGCGCCGGCCGTCGGGCGACAGCCACAGGCCGCCGAGCCGTGGCAGGCAGGTGTAGGTGTCGAGGTCCGAAAAGGCGTCGCTGGTCGGCTTGCCCGCAGAATCACTGATCATTGGAAGTTCCTACCATCGCTGGTTCCCGCTGTCAGGACCCCCTCTCTCCGCGCGGGTCCGCGGGCGACAGCCCTTGAGGCGGATGCGCACAGGTCAGATGAGCAGGACGCGGAGCACGGTCGGAAGGTCCGCGCCGGCCGCGCCGTCGAAGTGCGAGACGGTGTCGACGCTCTCGCCGATGTCGTCACCGGGACGCCATTCCTCCAGGGCCCGCGCCAGGGCGTCGGTGCCCGTTTCACCGACCGCGAGGCAGCACCTCCTTGCACATTTCCCGGAGGTGCTGCTCGGCGATGCGGTTCTCACGGCCCGAGTCGCAGAGCTCCTCGGCCACCGGCCCCACGGCGGGCAGGCCGAAGGGCGGCTCGGTCTCCCCTCGGACCGCCGTGGGAAGCGGCGGAATGCTGGGCCTCGCGCGATGTCCCGCGGTGGGGGAGGGCCATCCGTCGGGCTGCGACCCGGTCACCGTGCCGGTGTTCTGCCGAGGTGCGGTGCTGGGCTGCGGGGGCCGGGGATGAGGGCTGCTGCCGGGGACGGAGTCGGACCGGGGCGATGCCGGGGTGACATCCTCATCCGGCTCCGGCGGGAGGGGTGAGTCGGCGGGTGCGGTGGCCTCGACGGTGGCAGGCAGCCGGCCCTGCAGGGCCGACTGCCCCCCGGCCGGCTCCTCGGTCGGCGGGGAGACCGTGGTGCAGGCACCGATGGCCGGGATCAGCAGCGCGGTCCGGAGAAGATGTCGCACCCGGGCAGTGTGCACCACTGGAGGGCGGTTTCCGGGCCGCCACGTCGGCGAGCCGGAAGGTCGGGCACACCACAGGACTGTGACCGTCAACGGGAGTGCCCATCCGGTTCCGGAAACGCCGAGGGCCCTCCCGCCGGCGTCCTCGAGGCCTTCCTCGCCCTGCAGGCGCCTGCTGGGCAGCTCACCGCTTGAGGGGCTCCCACCAGTCCCGGTGACCGGCGTACCATGCGACGGTTTCCGCCAGCCCTCGATCGAACGGAACGAGGGGCCGGTAGCCGAGTTCCTCGGAAATCTTGGTGATGTCGACCGAGTAGCGGCGGTCGTGCCCCTTCCGGTCGGGCACCCGCTCCACCATCGAGCGGTCCGCTCCGAGCATGTCGAGCAGCCGCTCGGTGAGGGCCAGGTTCGTCAGCTCGGTACCGCCCCCGATGTGGTAGACCTCCCCTGCGGTGCCCTTCTCCGCCACCAGGGCGATGCCGCGGCAGTGGTCGTCGACGTGCAGCCAGTCACGGACGTTTCCGCCGTCCCCGTACAGAGGGACGTGTTTGCCGTCCAGCAGGTTCGTGACGAACAGCGGTATCAGCTTCTCCGGGTGTTGATGAGGGCCGTAGTTGTTGGAGCAGCGAGTAATGCACACCGGTAGTCCATGCGTGCGGTGGAAGGCCCGCGCTATCAGGTCGGAGGAGGCCTTGGACGCCGCATACGGCGAGTTGGGTGCGAGCGGTTGGCTCTCCGTCCACGCGCCCTGGGCTATCGAGCCGTACACCTCGTCCGTGGACACCTGAACGAATTTCTCCACCTCGGCGTGGGCCGCCGCGCTGAGAAGGATCTGGGTGCCCAGCACATTGGTCCGGACGAACTCCTCGGACCCGCTGATGGAACGGTCCACATGTGACTCCGCGGCGAAGTGGACCACCAGCCCACAACCCTTCATCACCTCGTCCACCAGCGGTCTGTCGCAGATGTCGCCGTGTACGAAACTCAGCCGGGGATGGTGTGCGACCGCCGCAAGGTTGGCCCTGTTGCCCGCGTAGGTGAGCTTGTCGAGCACCACGACCTCGGGCGGCACGCCGTCGGTGTACGCCCCGGTCACCGCCTGCCTGACGAAGTGGGAGCCGATGAACCCGGCGCCGCCGGTGACAACTATGCGCATGGCGCCTCCTCAGCGGTCCGCATGTGCGATGGCCATGAGATATGTGCCGTATTCCGAATTCTGAAGTTGGCGGCCACGTTCATAGCAGGCGGCGGCGTCGATGAAACCCATGCGGAACGCAATCTCCTCCAGGCAGGCGATCCGCACCCCCTGACGCTCTTCCAGTACTTGCACATATTGCCCTGCTTGGAGCAGGGCGTCATGCGTGCCCGCGTCGAGCCAGGCGAATCCGCGCCCCAGGTCGACCAGCCTGGCTCTGCCCTGCTGGAGATAGACGCGGTTGACGTCGGTGATTTCCAGCTCCCCGCGGGGTGACGGTCTCACATTCCTGGCGATGTCGACCACATCGTTGTCGTACAGGTAGAGACCGGTGATCGCCAGATTCGACCTGGGAGCGGAGGGTTTTTCCTCCAGAGAGATCAGCCGGCCCTGTTCTCCGGTCTCTCCGACTCCGTAACGCTCGGGATCCCTCACCGCATAGCCGAACAGGACGCATCCGTCGACATTCTTTACCTGATCATGCAGCAACGCCGACAAGCCCGGTCCGTGGAAAATGTTGTCACCGAGAACCAGTGCCACCGGATCGTTGCCGATGTACGAGGAGCCGATGATGAATGCCTCGGCGATACCGTTGGCGCGGGGCTGCTCGGCGTATTCGATGGAGAGTCCGAGCCTGCTGCCGTCCCCCAGGAGTGCGCGGAACAGCTCGATGTGCGAGGGGGTGGAGATCACCAGGATCTCCCTGATGCCTCCGAGCATGAGAACGGAGAGCGGGTAGTAGATCATCGGCTTGTTGTAGACGGGCAGCACGTGCTTCGACACGGCATGCGTCAGAGGGTAGAGCCGAGTTCCGCTGCCACCTGCCAGGACTATGCCCTTCATGCCTCGGAACCTAGCAACACTTCGCGGCGGTTCCCCAGCCGCGGCGCATTTGTAGGGGGCATTCAAGGGGTGGCAGGGGTGCCCGGCGCAACAGGCAGGGCGGTTTCGGCGTTTTCCTCCCGCAGGACCGGGGCCCGTGCGGCGCTGAGCACAGTGATCGCGGTGAAGACCAGGCCGCCTTCGACGAGCCAGCGGCCGGTGAAGCCGGTCAGGTCGGCACCGCCGGCGGTGTGCCCGGGCACCAGCAGCCGGGCCTCGAAAGCTGAGGTCCCGGCCTGGAACGTGATGTCGGCATCCTCGAAGTCGAGCCAGCGGCCGGTCAGCGGGAACCACGCCTTGTAGACGCTCTCCTTGGCGCTGAACAGCAGCCGGTCCCAGCGCACCGCGGGGTCGGTGCGCACCAGCCGGGCGTGGCGAGCGCGCTCACCGGGGAGAGAGACAGCGTCGAGAACACCGTCCGGGAGCGGGGCGTGCGGCTCGGCATCGATCCCGATGGTCCGCACCTCGTCGGTACGGCCGACGGCCGCCGCCCGGTAGCCCGCGCAGTGCGTCATGCTGCCCACCGTCCGGTCCGGCCAGCGCGGCGCACCCCGCTCGCCGGGAAGCAGGGGCGCAGGAGGCAGCCCCAGCGTGGACATGGCCCGGCGGGCGCAGTGCCGCACCGTGCGGAACTCGAGCCGCCGCTTGTCCACCGCCTGCGCGATGACGGCCTCCTCCTCGGGGAACAGCATGGCCTCCGGCAGGTCCTCCCGTGTTTCCACGACGACCACCTGAGAAGGCAGGATGTTCTCGATCATGGTCTTCCTCTCGGCGTGAGACCCGCGGGCCCGACCGGGCTGCCCTGCTGCACGGGGCACCGTGGCCGGGGAGCTCCCTCCCGGCGGGGTCAGCGTCCGGCGGCAGTGGAGGGCACCAGACGGGAGGCGATCTCCTCGATCACGGCCGGGGCGTGAGTGTTCAGGTAGAAGTGACCGCCGGGGTAGACGATCATGTCGAATCGTCCCTCGGTGTGTTCCGCCCACCGGCGGACCTCGTCGGTTGTCGCCTTCGGGTCGGCCTCGCCGGTCAGGGCGCAGACCGGTACGGAGAGCGGGGGGCCGGGCCGGTACCGGTAGGTCTCGGCCGCCTTGTAGTCCGCGCGGATCGCCGGCAGGACCATGCGCAGGATTTCGTCGTCCTCGAGCATGCTCGACTCCGTGCCGTTGAGCCGCTTGATCTCCGCGATCAGGCCGTCGTCGTCACGCTGATGGATTCGTTCGTCCCGATGGGCGAGAGGCGCCCGTCGCCCGGAGACGAACAGGGCCGCGGGCCCGGTGCCCCGGGCCTCCAGGCGCAGGGCCAGTTCGAAAGCCACCGAGGCGCCCATGCTGTGCCCGAACAGAGCCAGCGGCTTGTCCTGCCATGGTTCGACGACATCGGCCAGCAGGTCCGCCAGCTCGTGGACGGACTCCACGCAGGGCTCGTTCCTGCGGTCCTGCCTGCCGGGATACTGCACCGCCAGGGTCTCCACGCGGGGTGACAGACGCTGTGAGACGGGGAAGAAGTACGTCGAGGAGCCGCCCGCGTGCGGCAGGCACAGCAGCCTGACGGGGGCTTCGGGCGCCGGGTGAAAGCGGCGCACCCACAGGTCGTTCGTCGCTGCCATCGCTCTTCGTCTTTCCCTTCACCGGTGTCCTGCCGTCCCCGCGGGAGGTCCGCCCGTGTGCCATCCGGTGCCGCGGTGGTGGCCGCGGACCGCGCCCGCGCGGGGAGAAGCCCCAACGATCGCAGCGGGCTCCGCCGCGGGGCAACCCCTAACATCCGCCCCTCCGCTTCCCCGGCCGGGGACGCGCGGACTCCGGCCTCGCTGTCCTGCGGCCCGCCGGCGAAGGTCCGCCGACGACGGCCTCCTTAGGGGTTGAGGCTAGGGGGACGTCCGCCGGTACGGTGGCGCCGAGGCGCCGAGGGCGTCCGGAATCGGGCGTGGGAGTGGCAGAATTGACGGATCTCGCGACGGAACGACGAGCGCGCGTGCAGGCGGCCATCGTGCAGGAGTTCCTGCGCAAGGCGGCGGAGCGTGGCGACCCATACGCCAAGATCCTTTTCATACCGGATGATCCGTATCCGCTGTACGAGGAGGTGCGCGCCCGGGGGAAGCTGTACAAGAGCGAGGCCGGCATCTGGACGACCGCGAGTCATGGGGTCGCCAACCGGGTGCTGCGGGACAAGCGGTTCGGCGTTCGCCGGGCGGACGGCACCAAGGCGCCCGAGTTCATGCCGTTCGACAATTCCATGCTCGGCCTGGACCCGCCCGACCACACGCGGTTGCGCAAACTCACGGTGCCCTCGCTCAATCCGCGCAGACTCGCCCACTGGCGCCCGCACGTGGAGCGGTTCACCGATGAGCTGATCGACGACATGCTGGCGGGCCGGAACGAGGTCAACTTCATGCGCGCCTTCGCGCAGCAGCTGCCGCTGCGCGTCATCGGCGACCTCGTCGGCATTCCGCCGCATCACCGGCGCACGTTCTTCCGGCTGAGCCGCCGGATGGCCTACCTGCTCGACGGCGTTGCGACGGTCGAGCTTGCCGGGGATGTGCAGGCCGCCATCCGGGAGATGACGGTGATGTTCCACGACATCATCGAGGAGCACCGGGCCGACCCCCGGGACGACCTGATCAGCGAGTTGCTCCCGGCCGTCGACGACGGGCGACTGAGCATGGAGGAGATGGTCCCGCTCTGCATGTTCCTGCCGCTGGCCGGCACGGAGACCACGGTCAACCTCATCGGCAACGCCCTCAAGATGCTGCTGGAACACCCTGAGCAGCGGGAGATGCTCACCGACGACCCGTCACTCGCCCCGGCCGTCATCAGGGAGACGCTGCGTCACGAGACCCCGGTCCAGCAGTACCGCCGCATCGCGCACACCGACATCGAGCTCGAGGGACAGCTGATCACCGCCGGAGGGGAGCTGGCGATCTGCGCGGGCGGTGCCAACCGTGACCCGGAGGTCTATCCGGACCCCGAGCGGTTCGACATCACGCGGGACCCCGGACCGGATAACCTCTCCTTCTCAGCAGGCATTCATTTCTGTCTCGGAGCGGCACTGGCCCGCATGGAGGCGGAGATCGCCCTGGCCGCTATCACCACCCGGCTTCCCGGGATCCGCCGCGTCGGACCGGTGCGCAGACGCGGTTCCTTCATCATCCGGGGAATGCTGCAGTTTCCCGTGGCTCTGCGGTGAACCGCCCTCGGTCCGGCACGAGGATAAGGGGCGGCCTCCCTGACTAGGGGTTGTCCGCTTCTGTGCGACTTCCTTAGCGTGCGGACGCGGTGCTGTGGAAACAGCACCCGAGGCATCGCGGTTCCGGGTGCGCCGCGGTCGATCGGGCGCTTTGTGGAGGTCCCAGCACATGGCAGACGAAGAGACCCTCCGCGGTTATCTCAAGCTCGTCACGGCGGATCTCCGCCAGACCCGGCAGAGGCTGCGCGACCGGGAGACCGCCGATCAGGAACCGATCGCCATCATCGGGATGAGCTGCCGGTATCCCGGCGGGGTGAACTCACCGGCGGACCTGTGGCAGTTGGTGTCGGAGGGCCGTGACGCGGTCACCGGATTCCCCGACGACCGGGGCTGGGACCTGCCCCGCCTCTTCGACGCCGATCCGGACAGCGCGGGACGCAGCTACGTTCGTGAGGGTGGATTCGTCCACGACAGTGCCGAGTTCGACGCGGAGTTCTTCGGGATCTCGCCGCGGGAGGCGCTGGCAATGGACCCGCAGCAGCGACTGCTGCTGCGGGCGGCCTGGGAAGCGTTCGAGCACGCGGGGATCGATCCGCTGTCGGCCCGCGGCAGCCGCACCGGAGTGTTCGCGGGAACCAACGACCAGAGCTACCTGCGCCTGCTCTCGGGAGTGCCGGGCACGGAGGGCTACCAGCTGACCGGCGGGGCGACCGCCGTGGTGTCCGGGCGGGTGTCGTACACCCTCGGCCTGGAAGGGCCGGCAGTGACGGTGGACACGGCCTGTTCGTCCTCGCTGGTCGCGCTGCACCTGGCATGTCAGTCGCTGCGCAACGGTGAGAGCACGCTCGCCCTGGCGGGTGGTGTGACGGTGATGGCCACGCCAGGTGTGTTCATCGAGTTCAGCCGGCAGCGTGGCCTGTCCGCGGACGGTCGCTGCAAGTCGTTCTCCGCCGACGCCGACGGCACCGGCTGGTCGGAGGGCGTCGGGCTGCTGCTGGTGGAGCGGCTGTCCGACGCGGTCCGCAACGGGCATGACGTCCTGGCCGTGGTGCGCGGTTCGGGAGTGAACCAGGACGGTGCCTCGAACGGCCTGACCGCGCCGAACGGCCCTTCCCAGCAGCGGGTGATTCTGCAGGCACTCGCCGGCGCCCGGCTGTCTCCTGCCGAGGTGGACGTGGTGGAGGCGCACGGCACCGGTACACGCCTGGGCGATCCGATCGAGGCCCAGGCCCTGTTGGCCACCTACGGTCAGGACCGCCCGGCGAACCGGCCGCTGTGGCTGGGCTCGGTGAAGTCGAACATCGGCCACGCCCAGGCGGCGGCCGGCGTCGCCGGCGTCATCAAGATGGTGGAGGCGCTGCGGCACGAGGAGCTGCCCCGGACCTTGCATGCGGGACAGCGCACCCCGCAGGTCGACTGGGACGCCGGTGCAGTGGAGCTGCTCAACGAGAAGCGTCCCTGGCCCAGAGGCGAGACACCGCGCCGCGGGGGCGTCTCCTCGTTCGGTGTGAGCGGCACGAACGTGCACACCATTATCGAGGAGGCGCCCGAGCCGGTGCTTCCCGAGGTGCACGGGAACACCGGGAAGAGCGCGGCGAGCGGTGAAGCGGTCAGTCAGCTGCCCGGCGGTCCCGTGGCGATCCCGTGGCTGCTGTCCGGTCGCTCCGCCGGAGCCCTGCGCAGGCAGGCTGAGCTCCTGCTGCCGATCGCTGCGGAGGCAGACCCGCTGGACATCGGCTTCTCACTGGCGACGGGACGCGCCGCCCTGGAACACCGTGCCGTCGTGCTCGGTGAGGACCGGGAGACGCTGCTGACAGGCCTTCGGGCACTGGCCGACGGTGCGGATGCGCCGTCCGTGGTCCGTGGAGAGGCCGACGCGGGCGCACACGTGTTTCTGTTTGCGGGGCAGGGGTCGCAGCGTGTGGGTATGGGGCGTGGGTTGTACGAGGCGTTCCCGGTGTTCGCGGAGGCCTTTGACGCGGTGTGTGCGCGGGTGGACGCGGAGTTGGAGCGTCCGTTGGCGGAGGTGGTGTTCGGTGATGGTGAGGCGTTGGGGCGGACGGTGTTTGCGCAGGCGGGGTTGTTTGCGCTGGAGGTGGCGTTGTTCCGGTTGGTGGAGTCCTGGGGTGTGGCCCCGGACGTTCTGGTCGGGCATTCGGTGGGTGAGGTGGCGGCCGCGCATGTGGCGGGGATTCTGTCGCTGGATGACGCCTGTGCTTTGGTGTCGGCGCGTGGGCGTTTGATGCAGGCGCTGCCCGAGGGCGGGGCGATGCTGGCGGTGGAGGCGTCGGAGGAGGAGCTGGACCTTCCTGCGGGGGTGGAGCTGGCGGCGGTCAACGGGCCCACCTCGCTGACGGTTTCCGGCGACCAAGAGGCGATCGCCGCGCTGGAGGAGCGGTTGCGGGGTGAGGGGCGGAAGGTGAAGCGGCTGGCGGTGTCGCACGCGTTCCATTCGCACCTGATGGAGCCGATGCTCGCCGAGTTCACCACCGTGGCCCAGTCGCTCACCTATCACGCGCCGTCGGTGCCGATGGTGGTGACGGCCTCGGGCGACCCGGCCACCCCGGAGTACTGGGTCCGCCAGGTCCGCGAACCCGTCCGCTTCGCCGACGCGGTGACCTCACTCTCCGGAGTACGGACCTTCCTCGAACTCGGCCCCGACGGCACACTCTCCGCCCTCACGCCGCACATCCACGACAGCGTTCCCGCCGTGCCGCTGCTGCGCAGTGACCGGAACGAGACCGAGTCTGCGCTGACGGCGCTGGCCCGGGTCCACACCACCGGCGTTACGCTGGACTGGGCGGCGCTCTTCGCCCCGTGGGGTGGCAGGCGGACCGACTTGCCCACCTACGCATTCCAGGGCGAGCGCTACTGGCTGCGTCCCCGGCCGAGCAAGGGAGACGTCGGCGCCGCCGGGCTGCGTGCCGCTGACCACCCCCTGCTCGGTGCCGAGGTGTCTCCGGCCACCGGCGGCGGCCTGCTGTTCTCCGGCAAGCTCTCGATCGCGGCGTACCCGTGGCTGGCGGACCATCGAGTGGGGGGCGTCCTCGTGGTGCCCGGCACCGCACTGGTGGAGCTGGCCCTGCACGCCGGAGCCCAGGCAGGCGCTACCCGGCTCGAAGAACTGACGCTGCACGTACCCATGGTGCTGCCCGAGCAGGGCGCCGTACGGGTGCAGGTGGCTGTCACCGGAGACGAGCAGGTTGACGGCGCGTACACCGTCGCTGTCCACTCGCAATCCGAGAGCGACGTGGACGCGCCCTGGACGCACCACGCGAGCGGCCTGTTGGCAGCAGGAGAATGCCCGGTTCCGGCCGATGAACCGGTATGGCCGCCCGCCGGCGCCGTGCAGGTGAACCTGGACGGGCACTACGCCGATCTGGCCGAGGTCGGCCTGGCCTACGGCCCGGCCTTCCAAGGGCTGAGGGCAGCATGGCGATCCGGTGACGTCTTCCACGCCGAGGTGGCGCTGCCCGAAGGTGAGGCCACCGACGGCTACGGGGTGCATCCCGCCCTGCTGGACGCCGCGCTTCAGGCGGTCGCGGCAGGGCTGCTCCCGGGTGACGCCGCCGCGCGGGTGCCGTTCGAGTTCTCCGGGGTGTCCCTGCACGCGTGGGGCGCTTCAGCGCTGCGCGTGCGTCTGAAGCGGGTGGGCGCGGACACCGTGTCGGTGGCGGTGTTCGATGAGAGCGGTGTGCCCGTCGCCTCGATCGACTCGCTGACTCTGCGTGCCGTCACTGACCAGCCTGCCGCGGGAGCGGATTCGCTGTACGAGGTGATCTGGACGGCGCTGCCCGCGACACCGGAGAGCACGGAATCCCGCGTCGAGACCGACGCGGAAGACCCCGGGGCGGCAATTCCGGAGTCCGGTCCCGCCCCGGAGGTGGTGATGTGGCACGCGCCGACCGCTCTCCATGAGGTGCTGGCCGGCCTGCAGTCCTGGCTGGCCGACGAGCGGATGGCTGCGTCCCGTCTGGTGGTGTGCACCAGGGGGGCCGTCGCGGCCGTTCCCGGCGATGACATCGTCGAGCCCACTGCGGCAGCGGTGTGGGGTCTGGTGCGGTCCGCACAGTCGGAGCACCCCGACCGGGTGGTTCTGCTCGACCTCTCCCCGGCTGAGTCGGCACCCTCCGCGCTGTCCCTGGTGGAGGGT
>NZ_JAQKPV010000015.1 GCF_028200735.1 Streptomyces sp. ACA25 | reverse complement strand
GCTGAAGGTGGCGTTCCAGGTGTCAGGGCCGACGATGCCGTCGACGGACAGCCCTCGGCGCCGCTGGAAGGTGCGGCAGGCCGACTCCGACGCCGGCCCGTAGGAGGAGTCGACGGCCAGGCTGAAGCCGTGGGCGCTGTTCATCCGGGACTGCCAGGTGCCGACGCTCGCGTGACGGAACACGGGGGGCTGCCGGAAGTACACCCCGGGCCATGGCGGTGCACCGCCTCCTCCGCCGGGGTTCATGGCTCCGTTCTGCACGTAGGCGTAGAGGTTGCCGGGGCACGCGGTGGCGAGGTGATCCCGGTGGCCGTTGATGCGGCTGGCCGCGCCGCCCTGGTTGCGCAGGCGGGTGATGGCCAGGTGGAACGCGTCGATGAGCTGGTTGGTGATGGTGTCGTAGTTGGTGGAGCTGCCGCCGGTCAGCCCGCAGACGGCGTACCAGTTCTGGTTGCCGGAGGTGGTGCCGTTGGCTGCCGTGCGGTAGCCCTCGCCGCGGCCCTGGAAGACGTAGCCGTGGACGCAGGCCAGGTGGGAGTAGGCGACGTCGTCCCAGCCGTTGGTGTCCATGTGGTAGTTCTGGATACCGCGGACCTGACCGGCGCAGTCGGCGTGATTGCCACGTGCCACGCGCGATCCGCCGACGTGGTGGACCGTGACGCCGCCGTTGCCCGGGGTGATGTTGGTGGAGCGGCTGCGCGGTGCGCGGGCGCCCCATTGGGACCGGGTGACGAATATGGCCATGTCAGTCGGTCCTTCCGTGCAGTCCGCAGTCGGCGCTGGCGTTCAGCGGCTCGCGGGAGGCCGCCAGGGTGCCGGGGCCGGTGGGGTACTCGGCTCCGGGGTGGCGCGGATGGGTCACCACCGGCAGCTCCCCGGATTCTCCGGCGAAGGCGGTCTGGGCCATGACGGGTAGTGCAACCGCGCCCCCGACGGCTGCTGCCGCGACTCCGAGGAAGCCCCGGCGTGATGGTCTGTCAGTCAAGATTCCTCCTGCTGTTCCCATGGTGGGGAGCCGAACTACCTTGCCCCGCTGCCCTGTTGCGGGCGGAGTGCCGGCGTCCGATTCCTCTGCTGCGAAGGTTGATTCCCCCTCACAAGATCTTCATGACTCCTGCAATGTGGCGGTACTGGAGAGGCGTGTTCATGACATCTACACGCGTAGGTGGGGAGATCCCGGAGACTGTCGGCGGGCCCGGCCGGTTACGGCCGGTGCCCCTCCAGGTGGGCGAGGACGGCGAGCACCCGGCGATTGTCGTCGTTGGACTGCGGCAGGCCGAGCTTGATGAAGATGTTGGCGGTGTGTTTCGTGATGGCCCGTTCGGTGACGACCAGCTGTCCCGCGATGGCCGCGTTGGACCGGCCCTGGGCCATCAGTTCGAGCACCTCGTGCTCCCGGGGGGTGAGCCGGTCCAGCGGGGAGTCCCGGCTCCGCCGGGCCAGCAGCTGCTGGATGACCTGCGGATCCATGGCGGTGCCGCCGGCGGCCACCCGGCGCACAGCGTCGACGAACTGGACGGCGTCGAAGACCCGGTCCTTCAGCAGATAGCCGACCCCGCCGCGGCCGTCGGCAAGCAACTCCCCGGCGTACAGCTGCTCGACGTGCTGGGAGAGCACCAGAACCGGGAACCCGGGCTGTTCCCGACGGGCCCGCAGCGCGCACTGCAGTCCCTCGTCGGTGAACGACGGGGGCAGCCGGACGTCGACCACCGCCACGTCCGGCTTCAGCTCTGCCAGCGCGCGGGTCAGTCCTGGGCCGTTGTCCACGGCAGCGACGATCTCGAAGCCGTGGGCCTCCAGGAGCCGTACCAGGCCGTCGCGCAGCAGGAACAGATCTTCGGCGAGGACGACACGCACGGGAACTCCGTGAAGGGGAAGGGACGGGCGGCGGACGGGCCGGGAAGGGCGGGGCAGTCCACCCGGGACAGCTTACGCTCAGGCCCTGGCCGGCCCGTGGCTGTCACCCGGGGCCGGGGCCGGGGCCCCGGCTCGGGAAGTGAGCGGAGTGCAGGGCAGTTCGATGGTGACCACGGTCGGGCCGCCGGCCGGGCTGCTGACGGTCAGGACGCCGTCGAAGGCACCCAGCCGGCGTTCGATGCCGAGCAGGCCGCTGCCTCCCGTGGCGTCGGCGCCGCCCCGGCCGTCGTCGCGCACCGAGATCCGCAGCGCGCGGTCCTCGGGGCGGTGGCCGATGCTGAGCAGTACCCGTTCGGCCGCGGAGTGCTTGACCGCGTTCGTCAGGAGCTCGCTGACCGAGAAGTACGCCGCGGACTCCACCGGTTCCGGAAGCCGGCCCGGCAGGTCGATGTCCGTCTCCACGGGAAGCGGCATCCGCAGCGCCAGCGCCCGGGCGGCGTCGCCCAGCCCGCGTTCGGCAAGCACCGGCGGGTGGATGCCGCTCACCAGGTCGCGCAGCTCGTTGAGTGCCTCGGCGGAGTTCTCCCGGGCCTGGGCCAGCAGTTTCCGGGCCTGCTCGGGATCGTTCCCGATCAGCGCCTCGACGGCACCCAGGTTCATGCCCATCGCCACCAGCCGGGCCTGGGCACCGTCGTGCAGGTCACGTTCGATGCGGCGCAGCTCCGCGGCGGAGGAGTCCACCGCGTCGTAGCGGGTTTCCTGAAGCCGCTCGACGCGCCGGGTCAGCGCCTGCTTGCCGGTGGGGAGCAGCAGGGCCCGGGTGAGCAGGAAGTGCCGGCGTACCAGTGCGGGGCCGAAGCGCAGACCCAGGGTGATCAGCACGAGACCGAGGAGCCCCGCCAGAGTGGC
Organism: Streptomyces sp. ACA25; assembly: GCF_028200735.1. GTDB lineage: Bacteria > Actinomycetota > Actinomycetes > Streptomycetales > Streptomycetaceae > Streptomyces. The sequence goes on along the minus strand of NZ_JAQKPV010000015.1, from coordinate 148,640 downwards.
GGTGGTCTGCGAGGAGACGGGGAGGAAGGTGTACCAGTGGGTGCCGTCCGCCTCGACCACCGGCCTCCAGCCCCCGGCCGCCAGGACGACGCCGAGGACGCCCTGCGCGAGCAGCCCCGGGGGCAGCAGCGCGAGGAGGGACCCGAGGGTCGCGTCCGGCAGCAGCCAGCGCGCGTCCCGCCAGGTCGCGGGGTCCTGCAGGAGCCGGAAGGTGTGCGCGGCGTGGCCGGTGAAGCCAGGACGTGTCCGCCGGGGGAAGGGCCGGCCGTCGTCCGGGACGGTGACGCCGGACCAGCGCTGGGCGAGGTGCCGCCGCCGGTCCGCGTGCGCGCGGAGCAGACCGAGGACGGCCGGGGTGGTGTACAGGCCGACGCCCAGCGGGATGAGGGACAGCGACAGCGCGATGAGAGCCAAGAGCAGCGGGGACCCGGCCGCGCTCAGCAGCGTCAGGGCCGCTCCTCGCGCCGCGGCCGTCAGCGCCTGCCGCAGCCGTTCGGCGCTCATCCTGCTTGTTCCGGTGCTCATGCTGGTGGTTCCCCGTTCCGGTCCGCGTCCGCCCCGCCTGTGCGCGGTGCCCGTCGGTGCCAGTCTGCCGGGCCGGCGGAGGGCCGGTCACGGGGGTGAGGGCCCGGGCCGGGGGTGTACCTGGGCCCACCGGGACGGCTCGAGGGCGCCCGCCGTCGTGGCGGCGGGCGCCCTCGGTGTCCACCGGCCGCGCCGAGCTGCGGATCGCGGCGGGGGACATCGGCTCCGGACCCGCCGGCCGCCGCCCCCGGGACAGGTGGGAGCGGCGGCCGGCGGGCCCGGTGGTACAGCGGGCCGGTGGCTCGTCCCGGCCGATCCGGGGAGGCCCGGCGGCACGAGCCACCGGGTCAGACGAGGCCGGCCTTCTCGAGCTCGGTGCAGCAGGTGTCGACCATGAGGCGGGTCACCACGTACGGGTCGACGTTGGCGTTCGGGCGCCGGTCCTCGATGTAGCCCTTCTTGTCCTGCTCGACCTGCCACGGGATGCGGACCGAGGCGCCGCGGTCGGAGACACCGTAGGAGTACTTGTCCCAGGGGGCGGTCTCGTGGGCTCCGGTCAGCCGGTCCTCGACGCCGACCCCGTAGTTCTTCACGTGCTCGAGGGGCTTGCCTTCCTTGCCCAGCGACTCGCAGGCCGTGATGATCGCGTCGTAGCCCTCGCGCATGGCACGGGTGGAGAAGTTGGTGTGGGCGCCGGCGCCGTTCCAGTCGCCCTTGACCGGCTTGGGGTCGAGGGTGGCGGACACGCCGTAGTCCTCGGCGATGCGGTAGAGCAGCCACCGCGCCACCCACAGCTGGTCGGCGACCTCGAGCGGGGAGAGCGGGCCGACCTGGAACTCCCACTGGCCGGGCATGACCTCGGCGTTGATGCCGGAGATGCTGAGCCCGGCGGCCAGGCAGTGGTCCAGGTGCTTCTCGACGATGTCGCGGCCGTGGATCTCGTCGAAGCCGACGCCGCAGTAGTAGCCGCCCTGCGGGGCGGGGAACCCGCCCACGGGGAAGCCGAGGGGGCGGTTGCCCTCGAAGAAGGTGTACTCCTGCTCGATACCGAACAGCGGCTCCTGGCCGGCGAACTTCTCGGCCACGGGACGCAGCTCCGCACGGCTGTTGGACGGCAGCGGGGTGCCGTCGGTGTCCAGTACCTCGCAGAGGACCAGGAGGCTGTCCCCGCCACGGATCGGGTCCGGGTAGGAGGCGACCGGCTGCAGCACGCAGTCGGAGGCGTGGCCGGCGGCCTGGTTGGTGCTGGAGCCGTCGAAGCCCCAGACCGGAGGCTCCGCACCGTCGGCGAGGATCTTCGTCTTGGAGCGGAGTTTGGCGGTCGGCGCGGTGCCGTCGATCCAGATGTATTCGGCCTTGTAGCTCACGGTCGTGCTCCTCGGGAGGTCTTCGCGGGTGCGGTCGCGCTGCAGCCACTGTCTCCAGCCGCTTTTTCGCGGCTGTTGCCCGGTTGTTAAGCGGCCGTGAACGCGTCGAGCGGAGGGCTGGGTAGGGTTGGCCGTTCCGCCGAGGGAAGGTCATCCGTTATGCGATTCGGTCTGCTGGGCACCGGGCCCTGGGCGTTGCGCACGCACGGTCCGGCGCTGGTGCGGCATCCGGACGCGGAGCTCGTGGGGGTCTGGGGCCGCCGCCCGGAGGCGGCGGCCGAGCTCGCCGGGCAGCTGGGCGCGCGGGTCTACGCGGACCCGGACGCCCTGTTCGCCGACTGTGACGCGGTCGCGCTCGCCCTGCCGCCCGACGTGCAGGCTCCGCTGGCGGTGCGAGCCGCCGAGGCGGGCTGCCACCTGCTGCTGGACAAGCCGGTGGCCACCACCGCGCAGGGCGCCCGGGAGCTCGCCGAGGCGGCCGATCGGGCCGGCGTCGCCTCGGTGGTCTTCTTCACCCTGCGGTTCGCGTCCGTCCCGGCCGCCTGGATCGAGGAGCAGACCGCGGCGGGCGGGTGGCTGACCGGCCGCGCGGAGTGGTTCTCTCCCGTCTTCGGCGGGGGAGACAGCCCGTACGCGGCCTCGCCCTGGCGCAGGCAGCGCGGTGCGCTGTGGGACATCGGGCCGCATGCCCTGTCCTTGCTGCTGCCGCCCCTCGGCGACGTCGCCGACCTCGGGGAGGTGCGGGCCGCGCGGGGCCCGGGGGACACGGTGCACCTGTTGCTGCGGCACGTGTCCGGCGCCTCCAGCACGGTCACGGTCAGCCACACGATGCCGCCGCAGGCCGCCTCGGTCACCGCCGAGCTGCGGGGGACCGCGGGCATCGCCGCATTGCCGGACCGGGAGACCGGGGACCCGGCGACGGCGTTCCTCGGGGCGGTCGACGCCCTGCGCGCCGCGGCCGGCGGGGGCCCCTCCCACCCGTGCGACGTGCACTTCGGACGCCGCGTGACGGACATCCTGGTGGCGGTCGAGGAAGCGCTGGACACCCACCGGTAACAGGCCCGACTCCTCCGTGGTGCCCGCCTCCCGGGGCGCCGGGATCAGCGCCCTCGTGCGCGACGACCTCGACCCCGGCAACGGACGGGCGGCACGGAACCTCCTTGGACTGGTCCTTGCGTCAGCCGGCCGTGCGGCGGCGGATCCGTCATTCCACGTCACTCCCCGGCCCGTCGCAGCGTCCCGGAGGGCAGGCGGCGTCGCGCGCGGAGGAGAACTCCGCGGTGAACACCTCGTTGCCCAGTGCCGCGAGGACGCGGGCAGTGGTGCGGTCCACGTCGCCACGCTCGGCCTGCGGCAGTGGCGCGCCGGACAGCGTGCGGGCGCGGGCCGCCATGCCCAGGAGCCGGGCGGCCTGCACGGGCCGGCCCGCGAGGGCATGGGCGCCGGCGAGGCCCTCCCGAGCGAGGGCCACAGCCCGCGGGTCGCCGCTGTCGCGGGCGGCAGAGAGACCCTGGCGGTGGAGGGAGAGCGCCGTCGTGGCGTCACCGCGCTGTTCGGCGAGGAAGCCGAGTTCGGCGAGAAGGAGCGCGGGACCAGGTCCGAAGTCGACTTCGCGGTGCCAGGCGAGGGTCTTGCGGAGGTGCCTCTCCGCGAGGTCGAAGTGGCCCTCGCGGCGAGCTCCGAGGGCCAGGCCGATCTCGGCGTGGATCTCGCCGGCGGGGTAGCCGTGGTCAGCAGCGAGAGTCATGGCTTTCCTGGGAAGCCCGGCGGCCCGCGGGAAGTCACCGGTCAGAAGGGCCACGCGGCCGAGCCCGGTGAGCCGGTCGGCGGCGTCTGTCCAGAGTCCCAGTTCTTCGGCCAGGCGGAGTCCCTGCTCATGCAGGTGCGCGGCCTTGGTGTAGTCACCGGTGATCGTGGCCAGTGCGGCCAGGGGATACGTGGTCTGAAGCTCTCCCCAGGCGTCACCGTGTGCTTCGAAGAATGCGTGGGCGTCCGCCGCGCTGCGCCTCAGCGTGGTGAGGTCGCCCCGCAGCAGCGCCTGGGCGGCCCGGGTGCTGAGCGCAGCGGCGGTTCCCCAGCGGTCACCGGACGACCGGAAGCCGGTCAGGGCGCGGTCCACCAGAACCTCGCTGCGGGCCAGGTTCTCCCCGGCATGGAGGGAGGCGTAGCCGAGGAACCACGCGGCCCGTGCATGCAGGTCCCGGTCACCGGCACTCTCCTCGGGGCTGAGGGCCGGGTCCTTCGAGGGCTCGCCGGCCAGCAGGACGAAGGCCTCGTACCACGGGGCGGCTCGGGACCGCAGGCCGGCCGCGTCGTCGCCGGTGATCCGCAAGGTTTCGCCGAGTGACCGCTGGGCCTCACTCAGGCGGCCGCGCAGGAACCAGTACCAGGTCGAGGCAAGCGCCATGCGCGCCGCTCCGGCCGCGTCCCTCCGCCGCACGGCCCATTCCAGAGCCGTACGGAGGTTGGCGCTCTCCCGGTCGAGGCGTGTCAGCCAGTGCTGCTGCGCGGGGCCGTGGAGCCGGGCCGCTGCCTGCTCGACCAGCCCGGCGTGGAAGGAGTGGTGGCGTCGTCCGACGGCCTCGGACTCGTTCGCCTCCGCGAGGCGTTCCAGGGCGTATGCGGCCACCGACTCGGGCAGTCGGTACCGGGGACCGTCGGTCACCGTGACGAGGGAGCGGTCCACGAGCCGGATCAGCGGAGTGAGGACGTCCAGCTCATTGCCGCACACCGCCTCGGCTGCTTCGAGGGTGCAGCCGTCGGTGAAGACCGACAGCCGGCGCAGCACCGTCCGCTCGTCGTCGGCCAGTAGTTCCCAGCTCCAGTCGATCACCGCCCGCAGTGTCCGCTGACGTGGGGGCGCACCGCGGTGGCCGGCGGCCAGCAGGCGGAACCTGTCGTCCAGCCGGGCGGACAGTTCGTGGACGCCCAATGCGCGGACGCGGGTCGCGGCGAGTTCCAGCGCGAGAGGTATGCGGTCGAGGCGGCGGCATATCTCCGCAACAGCAGCCGCGTTGTGCTCGGTGACGGAGAATCCGGGTGCTGCGGCCGCGGCGCGTTGGGCGAACAGCCGCTCGGCGTCGGCCTGTCGCAGGGGCGGCACCGCCCACACTGTCTCTCCGGCCAGCCCGATCGGCTCTCTGCTGGTGGCCAGGACACTCAGCCCGGGAGCGGCGGCCAGGATCCGTCGTATGACGTCGGCCGCTGAGTCGATGACGTGTTCACAGTTGTCCAGCAGCAGGAGGAGCCGCCGGGAGCGCAGGGCGTCCTCCAGTCCTCCGGCGCCCTCCTCACGTATGCCCAGGACGGCGCTCAGCTGCTCGGCCACCTTCGTGGATCCGGCGAGGCCGGCCATCCGGACACCATCGGGATAGGCGTCGGCCACCCGGCCGGCCACTGCCTCTGCCAACCGGGTCTTTCCGACTCCTCCGGGACCGGTCAGTGTCACCAGCCGGTGGGTGGTGAGCAGTGCACTTACCGCGGGCACTGCGTCCTCCCTGCCGGTCAGTGCCGTGAGCGGAGCCGGCAGGGAGCCGCCCTCGCTCCGCCCCCGGTTGCCGGGAGCCGCTCTCAGCGTCTCGTCGTGGGCGAGGACGGCCTGGTGGAGTGCAGCCAGCTCCGGGCTGGGGTCAACACCCAGTTCTTCTGCCAGCAGCTTGCGTAACCCGGTGTAGGCCGCCAGTGCTTCGGACTGCCGGCCGGCCTGGTACAGCGCCCGGATGTGGGCGGCGCGCAACCGCTCCCGCAGCGGGTGCCGGACCGCCAGCTCACCGAGCTCACCTGCCAGTGTGTGGTGTTCGCTCAGTTCGAGGCGAGCCTCGGCGAGTACCTCCAGCGCGGTCAGCCGCTGCTCCTCGAGGCGGTCGGCCGTGCTGTGCAGGAATTCGACCTCCCGCAGGTCGGAGAAGGCGTCGCCCTTCCACAGCGCCAGGGCATCCGTCAGCAGGTCCGATCTGGTACGAGGGTCCGCGCTGTCGTACGCGGCGGCGGTCAGATCGGCGAACCGGCGGGAGTCCACGTCCCCCGGGCCGGCCCGCAGCAGATATCCCGGTGCTCTCGACTCCACCAGCGTGCCGGCCCCCGTCTCGGCCCGTGCCAGGGCACGTCGCAGGCGGGAGACCTTCGTCTGCAGCGCACCGATCGGGTCACGGGGCAGCCGGTCGCCCCACAAGTGGTCCACCAGCCGGTCCGACGGCACCGCTTGACCCGCGTGGACGAGCAGGGCGGCCAGCAGCGCGCGGACCTTGGCCTCGGGGACAGCCACCGGGACGCCGTCCGTCGTGCGGACGGTGAGCGGGCCGAGCACGGAGAAGTACATGGGCGGCACAATAACCAGGCGGCTTCGAGGAGCGGCTGCCCGGAGACCGACAGCGGTCCGACAGAGTTCCGCCGGCGCGGACAGGCACAGTGCGGTGAGCCGGACGGACCGGCAGCGCTCCGACCGATAAGAAGCCGGGAGTCAGACATGACCATGCTGGATGACGAGAACCACGAGCCGTCCGCGGTGTCGGTGATAGGCCTGGGGCAGATGGGGACCCGGCTCGCCGAGGCATTCCTCGGCGCCGGTCACCGGACGACGGTGTGGAACCGCACCCCCGCGAGGGCCGACGCGCTTGTCGAGCGGGGGGCCGCCCGGGCGGCGACCGTGGAAGCGGCGGTCGCCGCGAGCCCTCTGGTCGTGGTCTGCCTGCCGGACTACCCGATCGGCGAACGCCTGCTCGGACCGGTGGCGGACGTGCTGCGCGGCCGGGTGCTGGTGAACCTGTCCTCCGGCACCCCACAGGATGCGGCCCGGATGGCCGGCTGGGCGGCGGGACACGGCGTGCGTTACCTCGACGGTGCCGCCATGAGCGGTACCCGGCTGGTCGGGCGGCCCGCGGCACTGTTCGTTCTCAGCGGCTCCCAGGAGGGCTTCTCCACGCACCGAGGGGCGCTGGCGAGCCTGGGCAATGCGGTACACCTCGGCACCGACCCGGCGCTGGCCGCGGTCTACGACACCGCGCTGTTCGGCCTGGCCTGGGGCGCGCTGGCCGGCTTCTACCACTCAGTCGCCCTGGTGGGTGCGGCGGACGTCGACCCCACCGACTTTGCCGCGGTGGCGAAGGGGCACATGCCCTTCGTCACCTCGCTGATGGTCGACCACGCCCTCCAGATCGAGGACGGCCGGTTCCCGGACGACGACGGCTCCGTGGAGGTGCACCGGGCAGCGATGGACCATCTCCTGCACACCAGCAGGAGCCAGGGCATCGGCACCGACGTGCCGGGCCTGTTCCAGGAACTGCTGCGGCGGGCTGCGGCCGACGGCCACGGCGCGAGCGGCATCGCCAGTGTGGTGGAAGCGATCTCCAGGGGGAAGCGGAATGTCTGAGCGGACGAAGTCGCCTGTGGCAGTCCTGGGGCTCGGCCGGATGGGCACGCCGATTGCCACCGCATTCCTGAACGCCGGTCACCCGGTGACTGTGTGGAACCGCACCGCCGGGAGGGCCGACCCGCTCGTCGCGCGAGGCGCCCTCCGCGCGGCGACCGCCGCCGAAGCCGTTGCGGCCGGTGTGCTGGTGATCGCCCCGCTCGTCGACCATGCCGCGGTGCGGCAGACCCTCGTCGCCACCACTGCCGCGCTACGCGGCCGGACCCTGGTCAACCTTGCCAGCGGCACCCCTGACCAGGCCAGGGAACTGTCTGCATGGGCCGCAGAGCACGGCACGCCATACCTCGACGGGGCCATGATGGCCCTCCCTCAAACCGTCGCGACCCGGTCGGGCTTCTTCCTCTACAGCGGTTCCCAGGACGCCTTCGCCACCTTCCGGCCCGAGCTGGAAGTGATGGCACCGGCACACTACTTCGGTGTTGACCCGGGAGCGGCGGAGATCCACGGTCTCGCCGTGCTGGGCACCGGATATGCGGCTCTCACCGGCTTCCTGCATGCCGCGGCACTGCTCGACTCGGTGGGCACCGCCCCGGAAGTGTTCGCCCCGCTCGCGGCCCGATGGCTCCATGGCATGGCCGATTTCCTGCCCGAGCTGGCACGGGAGGCAGGATCAGGGGCGTACGCGGGCGGGGTCTCCACGATCGACCTGAACCGGGCCGCGGTCGACAGCCTCATCCACCTCAGCACTACCGAAGGCATCGCCGCCGACGTACATCATCCTCTGCGGGCGCTGCTCGGCAGGCGGGCGGCCGCCGGCCATGGGCAGGACAGCTTCTCCAGCGTGTTCGAGCTGCTGCGCGCACGGAAGACCCCGGAGAGATGAACGCACGGCACGGCTCGGCGGGCAGGGTCCCGCCGAGCCGGAGGAAGTTCCCGGCGCGGGCGCAACCGCCCCGGCTCGGAGGGCCGGGCACACCCGTCGCCGTCCGTCGGGACCTCGGCCGATGACCTGAGCGGTGAAGAGGCCCCTGGGCCCGGGCCGTGGGCCGGTCGGGTGCTGTGCGGGCGCGGCCCGGTGTTGCTGACAGGGCTCGTCGCCGACCCGTGAAATCAGTAATGTATGTCAGATGACACATCGGATAAAACGACGATCTTCCCGGGCAAGATCTCGCGCCGTGCAGTCATCGGCGCAGCCACCTGCGCCGGCGTTCTCGGGATCAACCGCGTGCTGACCGGGCCAGGAGCCGACAGCGCCGGGGGGCTGTCTCCACATCCCGGCCGGCCGGCGGCACCCTCGCCCGAGCCCTCGCCTCCCCCTTCCTCCGGGCTGCGGCCCTTCACCGGACCGCCGTCCCGCGCGGTCCCGGTCCGGGCCGCCGCCGCGGAGACCCTGGCCGCGCCCGGCCACCGCATCGCCCTGACCTTCGACGACGGGCCGCACCCGGAGCACACCCCGCAGGTCCTGCAGATCCTGCGCGAGTACCAGGTGCCCGCCACCTTCTTCATCATCGGGGAGAACGCCGCCCGCCGGCCCGATCTGCTGCGGGCCATCGCCGCCGACGGTCACCTCGTCGCCAACCACTCCTGGAGCCACCCACAGCTCGACCTGATCGCCGCGGACCGGGTGCGTCAGGAGCTGGGCAGTACCAGCGAACTGATCGCCGACCTCCTCGGCGCCGCGCCGCGGTGGGCCCGGGCCCCCTATGGCGCGTGGGACGGTCCCTCGCTCCAGATCTGCGCCGACCTGGCCATGGAGCCGCTGGGCTGGTCCATCGACACCCATGACTGGACCATGCCGGGGGTCACCGCCATTTCCAGCGCTGTGCTGGAGGGCGCGCACGCCGGCGGCATCGTTCTCGCGCATGACGGAGGCGGCGACCGCTCCGACACGGTCACCGCCCTCCGCTACTACCTTCCGCGCCTGCTGGAGCGCGGGTACGCCCTCGTCCGCCCCGATTGAGGCGGTGCCCGGCGGGTCAGGAGGGCGTCCGGTGCGGTGTCTTCCGAGCGTGCCGGCCGGCAGCCGGCCCGCAGGCCCGGGCTTCCGCTCCGCGGTCAGGCTCTCGGCTTGCGGCCGAGAGCCGTGACCACCTCCTGGACATTGACGTAGCTGCCCTCCCGGGGGAGCTCCGCGACCGTGTCCAGCAGACCGTCCGGGGCGTTTTCGTCCTGCAGCGTGCGCAGCAGGTCCTCCCGCCCGGCCGGGTAGATCGAGGGACGCAGGTGGCGGGCCAGCTCGGAGCGGAAGGTCTCGTCCTGCTCCTCGGTGTGCAGACCCGGGTCCGGGCTCCAAGCCGGCTGCCGGTCGTCGTCCGATACCGGCTCCGGGGACCGCCACTCGTCCGAGCGGGTGGGCCGGTCGCCCCGCAGGGCCCCCTGCATCTCCCGCTTCACCTCGTCGTCACGGTGGACGCTGAGATGGTTGCTTCGGTCAGGCATGCACTTCCCCTTCCGTCTCTCCCGCGGCCGGCCCGTCGGCCGGCCACCGGAGCAGCGCGCCGAGGCCGCCCACCGGGAGGTCATGGGTGGAGTCGTCCACGGTGGGCACTGCCAGAACCCGCGCGCCGGTCGCCGCGGCGGCCCGCAGCAGCGCGTCGTCGGCCCGGGCCGAGACCGGCTCCGTGTCACCGAGGTACTGCACCTCCGTACTCCGGACCGCGATCTGGTCGGGTTCGCGGCCGACCCACACCTCGCGGTGCAGCTCCGGACCGTCCGGACGGAGGAGCAGCAGGTCCAAGCGGTGCTCGCGGGCTGCCTCGACCAGTGCCGGGACGCCCTCGACGGCGTCCGTACGTCCTTCGTCGTCCGCCGCCCGGCCCGCGCGGAACCGTTCCATGGCCTCACGGACGCGGTGGTCCGCGTGGGCGGTGCGGAGCTCCTCGATCTCCTCGTCCAGCTTCGGGCTCTCCGAGCCCCGGGCCCGGCCGCCGTGCGAGGTCTCCACCGCGAGCTCCTTGAGCTGCGGCGGCAGCCGGTCGTGGACCGCGCGCCGCTCCCGCGGGTCACCGGCGAGCACCAGCAGTTCGGCGCGGGTCTCGTCGTAGCAGGCCGCCAGGCCCTCCGCGATGACTGCGGCGTTGCGTTCCCAGGTGTTCTCCACGTCCTGCTGGTGGTGCTTCTCCGACCAGTCCTTGGACGGTGTCCGGTGCACCGGCCAGTCATCGCCCTCCACTCCTCCCGCGTGGAAGGAGCCGAGCGGGGTGGACATCTCGAAGTCCGCGCCGGTCCGGTCGATATAGGCGACCAGGCAGGACGGCTTCCGGTCCGCGAGCTCCAGCAGCGGCTTCAGATGGGGCAGCGGCGCCCACCAGGCCGTGGTGCCGCCGGGCGGGGGAGCGGTCAGGGCCGGGTCCAGCACCACTTCTCCGGCGGCGGCGAACACGGCCCGGCCGGGCGCCCGTTCCGAGCGCGGCAGCGTGGCCAGCGTGTCGTGGACCGCCCGGCACGTCGCGTCGTCCGCGCCCTGCTCCGCCAGCTGTTCGGAGGCGCCGCGTGCCTGCAACTCCTGCCGGGCCGCGGCATCCTCGGACGCGCGCGGGGTCTCGAAGTAGACCGAGGCCCATGGTCCGGGCCGCTCGAAGAGCGGAGTGAGAAAACCGGGGTCCATCCTCGCTCCTTCCTGTCGTGCTGAAAGCGTGAGGAAAAGCGGGTACCCGGTGTTCCGGGGCTGACACGGGAGGACCGGGCGAGTTTGGCCCCGGCCGGACGGGGCACCCGGATGCCGGCCGATGCGAGCGGCCGTGCAGGGGATGCAACGCCCCGGGAGCGGACTCAGGGTCCCGCTCCCGGGGCGTCCCGCTGCCCGGATCCGGGCGACGGGCCCGAGGGCCGGGTGCACGGCGCATCCGTGACGGGCCCGGATCAGAGTTCGGCGCCGGTGCCGCGCGTGTCCGTGGCCTCCGCTGTCCCGGGTGAGGGCACAGGGCTGAGCAGGCTCCGCAGAATGCCGTCCAGGTAGGTGCGGGCCTCCGGGCCCCGGGGCAGTACCTCCGGGACGGCGTGAGCCAGCTGAGCGTGGCCGAGGTAGCCGGAATAGGCGTGCAGGCTCCGCCGGCGGGCTTCGTCCGGGGTGAAACCGAGCTCGCTGAACAGCTCCGTCAGGTAGTCCAGCCGCCGCAGAACGACCCGGTGCAGGGCTGCCGCGACCCGGGGGTGACCGGCCTGGGCGAGCAGCGCCGGCTCCACCGGGTCCTCGGCGGCGGCCAGACTGGTCACCGCGAACAGCCTGCGCAGCCGGACCGCCGGCTCCGGCTCCTCGGCCAGGCGGGCTATGACGGCATCCGTGGCCTGCTGCTCCCAGCGGGCCAGCGCGGCATCGACCAGCGCCTCCCGGTTGGCGAAGTGCCAGTAGAAGCTGCCCTTGGTGGCGCCGAGACGGACGGCGAGCGGCTCCACCGCGACAGCGGACAGGCCACCGCCCTCGCGGATCGCGGAGAGGGCGGCCTCCGCCCAGTCCTCGGCTGTCAGGGAGGGACGCTGCCGCCGCTGTTGTGCCATGACCGTACGGTACCGTACGGTCATGGCCATACGCTTCCGTATGGAGGTCCTGATGCGTACTTTCCACACCGTGCACGAGCGTGTGCTCGACGTCCCCGCCGGCCGGCCAGGAGCCCTCATGGACCGGCTCGCCGCCGCTGACGATCCGCTCTGGCCGGCCCCCGCCTGGCCGGCGCTCCGCTTCGACCGGCCTCTGGGGGCAAGGGCGGAGGGCGGCCACGGGCCCATCCGGTACGCCGTCGACGCGTACGAGCCGGGCCGACGGCTGCGTTTCCGCTTCACCGCTCTGTGGAGCGGCTTCCACGAGCTGGTCGTGGAACCGATGGGGCCGGACCGCTGCCGGGTGCGGCACCGCTTGGAGGTCCGGCCGAAGGGCCGCATGCGGTGGGCGTGGATCTTTGTCTTCCGCCCCTTGCACAACGCCCTGTTCGATGAACTGTTCGACAACATGCAGCGTGCGGCGACCGGTTCCCTGCCGCGGCCGGTCCGATGGTCCCCGTGGGTGCGGCTGCTCCACCGCCTGCTGTGGGAACGGCCTCGCCGGGTGCCGATGCCGGCCGGGGCCCGCCTCGCGCAGGAGGCCTTCGGCCGGGTCGACTTCGCGGACGCCTTCCAGGTCCGGCTGCATCCGGCGATGCCCCAGGACCCGGACGCCTGGCGCGCGGTGTTCAGCAGCCCGCCCAGGAGCATCCGGGCGCTCTTCGCGCTGCGGCAGGCGCTTGTCGGCCTGGTCGGAATCCGGCCGGACACCCGCGGGGACGTATTCCCGGTGCTCGCCCGCCGGGAGGGGGAAATCCTGCTCGGTGCCGACTCCGGTCACCTGGACTTCCGGATCTCCCTGCTGTCCGCGGACCGCAGACTGACGCTCACCACGGTCACCCGCCTCAACAACCGGCGCGGCCGCCTCTACTTCGCCGTGGTGCGCCGGGTCCACCCCTTCGTGATCCGCACGATGCTGCGCCGCACGCACCGGGAGCTGGCCCTGGGGGCGACCCCCGGAGCCCGTGCGGCTGCCGCTCCGGGGCCGGCCGGGTAGCGCACGGCCGGCCCCCGCTCAGGGCGCCGGGGCCGGGGTGTCCGGGGCAACCGGCGGACTGTTCCGTATCGCGACGGCGAGCTCGGTCCAGGTGTCCGCCACCGTTGCCCACGGCGGCGTCTCCGCCGGGGCCGGTGCGTCACCCAGCCCGCCGAGGAACAGGTACCGGTGGCTGACCGTGGTCAGGTGCTCCAGGACATCGAGGTGGTCGTCGATGAAGTGCGTGATGCCCAGTCCCGTGCAGACCGGCGCCTTGTCGGCACGCTTGCGGACGAAATGCAGGTGGGTGGCCGGGATACCGGTGCGGCGGAAGAACTCGTGGTGGTGCAGCCACGCCCGGGTGTTCCGGGCCACTCTCGGACCGGCTGTCGACACCAGGTGCACCCGCTGTCCGAAGGGCTCAGCCGTCAGCAGAGCGAGCGTGGCGAACACGCCCTCCACGGCCGGAGTCGTCAAGGGCTGCGAGCCGAAGAACGAGGTGTCCGCTCCGGCGGCGACGCGGGCGATGATCACCCCGCCCACGTCCACGCCGAGCACCGGCGCCGCGTCGCGGTGTCCCGCGCGTTCGTCCCGGTGCGACCCGCGCTTCCCGGCCGCCGTCATGCCCTCACCTCGCACCTCAGGAACTCCTTGACTGGTGCGCGAGCCTCTCAGTGCGCGCCGCGAGGTGGCAAACGGATTTCCGCAGCGCACCGCCGGGAACCGGCGACGACCAGCTGCCGGGTGGTGTCCGGGCCAGGGCTCCGGGGCCGTGGAGCGCGGAGCGGCGCTCGAGTTGCCGCGGTCCGGCCCCGGCCGCACGATCGCAGAAGGGCGGGGTCCCGCCGGGACCCGCGCCGGTCCGGCCTCGGACGGTCGGGCCGGCACGACCACCCTGAGCCGGGAGGGCGCGTGCCGACCGGGAACAGGAGACGACGGTGCTCGCAGGAAGACTGCATGTCAGGTCAGGGGAGTTCGCGGTCGAGGAGGTCCCCGTCCCCGAGCCGGGAGCGGGAGAGGTGCTGGTCCAGGTCCGGGCGGCGGGCGTGTGCATGTCCGACGTGCACTTGATCGACGGCACGCTGACCCCAAGCCGGCTGCCGGAGGAGGCTGTCACCCTCGGCCATGAGGTCGCGGGTGAGGTAGCGGTCCTGGGGGAGGGGGTGACCCGCTGGGCGACGGGTCAGCGGGTGCTGCTGCACGCGGGGGAGAAGCGGGACGGCGTGCCGTGGACCCGGGGAGTGGACTGCGACGGCGGGTGGGCCGAGTACGCACTTGCCACCGAGGACACGGTGATCCCGGTCCCGGACGACCTGCCGCTGGAGCAGGCGGCGATCATCCCGGACGCGGTGTCCACCCCGTGGGCGGCGATCACCAGGACCGCGAGGGTCGTGGCCGGCCGTCCGGTGGGGGTCTGGGGGGTGGGAGGGCTGGGTACGCACGCCGTGCAGCTGCTGCGCCTGGTGGGCGCGGTGCCTCTCCTGGCGGTCGACCCGCTGCCCGAGGCCCGGGCGCGCTCCCTGGAGTTCGGCGCCGACGCGGCCTTCGACCCGGCCGATCCGCAGCTGGCCGAGCAGCTGCGCGCCGAGACCGGCGGCACCGGGCTGGACGTTGCCTTCGACTTCGCGGGGGTGCCCACCTTTCCCGACCAGGCAGTGCGCTGTCTGGGCCCGGGCGGTCAGCTGATCCTGGTGGGGCTCACCGGGCGGCCGCTGACGCTGACCGAGAGCACGGCTTTCAGCTACTTCCGGCAGCAGGCGCGCGGGCACTTCGGCTCCACCGAGGGTGATGTGCGGCGATTGCTCACCCTGGTCCGGAAGAACCGCCTGGACCTCTCCCGGTCCATCAGCGACGTGCTGCCGCTCAGCGAGGCCGCGGAGGCCGTCCACCGGCTCGCGTCCGGGGCCGGCGGCACGGTCCGGCTGATCCTCCGGCCCTGACCGGCTCGGCTGGGGATCCGGTGGCACCTGCAATCGATTGCAGGAAATGACTCTCCGTCCGTGTGCATCCCTCGCTGCCTTACGTGTTCGGTGTGGACGCATCCCTTGTTTTCCCAGGCTTGGCGCTGGACTATGGGCCCGCACAATGTCATGTCCCGGACTGTCTGCGGCTACAAACCCTTGCAGAGAATGCCTTGCTGTGCGCCTTCATGCCTCGGTGAGTCCGCTCGGGCGAGGTGGCCGACGTGCCGGGACGGTCACCAGGGAGAAGAAGGAACACGCCGATGAGACTCATCACCAAGGCGTTCGCCGGAGCATGTGCGATTGCCCTGCTCGCGGTCGCCGCCCCGGCTGCCACGGGCTCCGAAGAGGCAGGCGAGACCGTGGCCGGACCGCTGTCCCGGGGGTCCGGGACCGCACTCGGACACCAGGTGCTCGGCCCCCGCGACGGGTGGGCGGCATACGGCAGGGGCACCACAGGAGGGGCCTCGGCCGCACCCGGGGACGTGCACACCGTCTCGACCCGGTCCGAACTGCTGGCCGCGCTGGGCGAGCAGGACAACGACACTCCGAAGATCATTTACGTCAGCGGGACGATCGACATCAACGTCGACGAGCAGGACCGACCGGTCGACTGCGGGTACTTCGCCGACCCCGGGTACAGCCTGGCCGCCTATCTCGAGGCGTACGACCCGGAGACCTGGGGCATGGACGAGCGCCCGCACGGTCCCCTGGAGGAAGCCAGGGACCGCTCGCACCGGAACCAGGCCGCGCACAGCATCTACCGGGTCCCCTCCAACACCACGCTGGTCGGCCTGGGCAAGGACGCCCGGATCACCGGCGGGGCGATGTACATCCGGGGCGCGCAGAACGTGATCGTCCGCAACCTCACCTTCGCCGACAACGCCGACTGCTTCCCTGCCTGGGACCCGCTGGACGGCGCCGCGGGCAACTGGAACTCCGAGTTCGACGCCGTCTGGGTGCACAGCTCCACCCATGTATGGATGGACCACAACACGTTCGACGGCGGCGGACGTCCCGAACAGGAGCACTTCGGGCGCACCTTCATGATCTACGACGGCTCGGTGGACATCACCCGCGGATCCGACCTGGTCACGATGTCGTACAACCACTTCGACAACTACGACAAGGGCATGCTGGTGGGGGGCGGTGACGGCCACCAGGAGGACATCGGGCGGCTGCGGGTCACCTACCACCACAACCTCTTCGAGAACGTCATGCAGCGTTCCCCGCGGGTGCGCCGCGGGGAGGTGCACCTCTACAACAACCACTACCGGGTCACCGATGAGGGCATCTTCGACTACGCCTGGGGAGTGGGCCTGGAGTCCTCGATATACGCGCAGAACAACTACTTCGAGGGGCCGATCGCCCCGGGGAGCATCGCCCACCGCTGGAACGGTACCGACCTGTACGAGACCGGGACGTACCTCAACGGTGTCTCCCGGCGTCACCAGGTGGACGTCGTCAGCGCCCACAACGCGGCGCGCCCCGGCTCGCCGCTCGGCACCGAGGCCGGCTGGACCCCCTGGCTGTACGAGAAGATCGACCCCGTGGCCAAGGTGAGCCGGGACGTGCCGCGCAACGCCGGTGCCGGGAAACTCGACTGACGCTCCGGCACTTCCCGCCCCCGGCACTTCCCGGCCGGTGCGGCACGTCCGGCTCAGTCAGGACCGGCGCGGGTTGGGGCCCTGTGCGGCGTGATGCGCACGCACGCCGCGCAGGGCTCCCCGCCGTGGAGCGCGGGCCGGCAGCCCTGCGCGACCGGGGCGCTCCAGTGAACGCCCCGATGTCCAGCGCTACTTGACGGCCCGTCGGTCGTTGGTGCGGGCAGGAGGAGGCGCGGTGGCGGCGCAGCCGGTACGCCGTCCGGTGGCGAGGGAACCCGAGGTGCCACACCGAGCCAGGTTAGGCTAACCTAAGTTGCTGTGCCGCTCGTGAGTGCTCACGGACGGTCCCGTCCGTGCTGCCACCGCGCCTCCTCACCGCCGTGCCACCGTCACCGAAGGGCATCCGCATGCAGCGTGCTCACCTCCCCCACTCACCGGCGCCGTCCGCGCTCCCTCCGCAACCCGGAGCCCTCACCCCGGCGGGTGCTGCGGCGGCTGCCGCATGAACATGAAGACACCCGGGAGGACGACTGTCAGTCAGGACACCGCCCTCGCCGCGGGCCCCTCCGACCCCCGGACGCTGCGAGCGCTGGCCGCCGTCGCGCTCGACGCGCTCGCCGACGGTGCGGCGGCCCGCGGCGGGCCGCTCCCCGCGGGCGGCCCCGGAGCTGTCGCCGCCCGTACCCGCGCCCTGTGCGGCCCCGTGCTCCCCGAACAGGGTGTCGGCGCCCACGACGCGCTCTACGACCTGGTGCGCGCCGCAGCTCAGGGGGCCGCCGACCCGGCGGACGCCCACTGCGTCGCCCACCTCCACTGCCCACCGCTGGCAGTCGCCGCCGCGGCCGACTTCGCGGCCTCCGCCCTCAACCCCTCCATGGACTCCTGGGACCAGGCACCGGCCGCCGGGGTCATCGAGGACGAGGTCACCGCCGCGCTGGCCGCCCTGGTCTACCCCGCACAGCCCGCGCCCGACGCGCTCATCACCAGCGGGGGCACCGAGTCCAACCTCGTCGCCCTGCTGCTCGCCCGCGAACGGGCCCACGCCCGCGGCGCCCGCACCGTCCAGGTGGTGTGCGGCACCAACGCGCACCACAGCGTCCACCGGGCCGCCTGGATTCTGGGCCTCCCGGCCCCCCGGACCGTAGCCTGCCGCGGCGGGAGGATGCTGCCCGCCGCCCTCGACCGGGCACTCGTCGGCACAGCCGGCAGCCAGGTGCTCGTCGTGGCGACCGCGGGCACCACCGATGAAGGGCTGATCGACCCGCTGCCCGAGCTCGGTCGGGTCGCCAGGGGGCACGGCGCGGAACTCCATGTGGACGCGGCCTACGGCGGTCCCCTGCTGTTCAGCGACACCCTCGCGCCCCGGCTGCGGGGCATCGAGCAGGCCGTCTCCGTCACCTGGGACCTGCACAAGCTCGGCTGGCAGCCGGTCGCGGCGGGCGTGCTGGCCGTGGCGGAGACAGGCAACCTCGACGCGCTGGCCATGCGCGCCGACTACCTCAACGCCGACGACGACACCGAGGCCGGCCTGCCCGATCTGCTCAGCCGCTCGATCCGTACCTCACGCCGTCCCGATGCGCTGAAGATCGCCACCACGCTGCGGGCCCTGGGCCGCACCGGCCTCGGCCGGCTCGTCGAGACCTGCGTGAACACCGCGCAGCAGTTCGGCCGGGCGATCGACGCCCACCCGGAGCTGCGGCGCCGTCCCGGGGACATCGGTATCAGCACCGTCCTCTTCCGCCCTGCAGCGGCCGACCTGCTGCCCACCGCGCAGGGCGACGCACTCGTCGCCGACGTCCGTCGGCGCTTGCTCGCCGAGGGCCGCGCCGTTCTGGGGCGGGCCACGGCCCAGGACGCCGACGGGAGCCCGCGGCTGTGGCTCAAGGCGACCTTGCTCCACCCCCACACCACGGCCGCTGACCTGGATGACCTGCTGAAACTGGTCGCCGACCAGGTGGAGCAGCCGACGGTACCCGCTCCAGCCGCCCGGCGGCCCGCACCCGTCGAGCTGCGGGCCGCCGCCCGGTGACCCCTCGACGGCAGCCTCACCGGCCACCCCCTCCCCGCACCGCCTGCTGCGGCCCCGCGCCCGCAGCGGGAGCCCGCTGCTCCACCGTCCACCGTCCACGCACCCCGGCCCGGAGCTGTCGCCCCGGCCGGCCCACAGGAGGAACCGTGTCCCGCTCCACCGCCGGACTCACGAAGACAACCCCCACCGCTGCCGACCCCGCTGCCGGGCCGTCCGCCCCGACCGGCCGGATACCCACCGGTCTGCGCCTCGCGCACTACGGAGCCGACGAGATCGCCCGAGACCTCACCCCCTGGGCCGGTGCCTACGAGCGGGTGCACGCGGACGCCCTGCACCTCGGCGACCACAGCGACCCGCCACTCGCGGAGCGCCTGGGCCGGCACACCGGACGGCCCGGGTTCTCCCTGGTCGCGGCCCTCGACGGCAACGACGACGGGACCGGCGTCGCCGGGTTCGTCTACGGCTACACCCTTCCCGAGGACACCGCGTGGTGGCGCGGTGTGACACCGGACCCCGGCCCGGAGCACACCCGCGAGTACCCCGGCCGGACGGTGGCCGTCTGCGAACTCCTCGTCGACACCGCCTGGCGCCGCTCCCGGGTCGGCGCCGCGCTGCTCCAGGAGTTCCTCGCCGCTCGCTCCGAGGAACGCGCCGCCGCACTGGTCGCCGCGGGCAACGAGGTCGTTCTCGGCCGCTACGCGCGCTACGGGTTCACCCGGCTCGGGATCACCGAGCCGTACCCCGGCTGGCGACCGCACGCCATGATCGTGCGTCCCCTCCGCCCCGGATGACCGCCGCTCACCGCCACCCACCCCCGTCCCCCACCTGAGGCAGCCCTGTCGTGTCCGTCGTACTCCCGCCGTCCGCCGCCCCACGATCCGCCTATCCGCAGGAGGTACTCCCCGGCCCGGTACGGGAACGTCTGCTGCGGCTGGCGCGGACCGCCACTCCGGTGGCCGCCTACCTGTACGACGTGCCGACCGCCGCGGACCGGGCCCGCGAACTGCGTACCGCCCTGCCGGACTGGGCAGCCGTCCACTACGCAGTGAAGGCGAACTCCTTCCCCGGCGTCGTGCACGGCCTGGCGCCCCACGTCGACGGTTTCGAGGTCGCCTCGAGCGCCGAACTCGCCCTGGCCCTGGACGCGCTGCACACCGCTGCCGCCTCCCGTGGCACGGGCGGCAGCGGAGGCCCCCCGCCCGTGGTCGCCGCCGGGCCCGCCAAGTCCGTCCCTGTCCTGACCGCGCTGGTCCGCGCCCGCGTCGAGGCCATCAACGCCGAGAGCCTGCTGGAACTGCACCGCATCAGCCGCATCGCCACCGAGGAGGGCACCACCGCCCGCGTGACGCTGCGCGTCAACCCGGCCGCCGTACCCGTCACCGGCTCACTGCACATGGGCGGTGAACCGTCCCAGTTCGGGATCGCCGAACCGGACGTCGCCGAGGTGCTGCGGGAGGCGCGGCGGCTTCCCGGCCTGGACCTCACCGGCTTCCACCTCCACGCGGCCTCCAACAACCTCGACGCCGAGAGCCAGGCCGCCTACCTGCGCTGGTGCGTGCGATGGAGCACCGCCACCGCCGCCGAACACCGCATCGAACTGCGGCACATCGATGTCGGGGGCGGCATAGGCGTCGCCTTCGAGGACGAGCCCCCCTTCGACACGGCCCGCTTCGGCGAGCTCATCGGCGACGCCGAACCCCCGCCGGGAGCCAGGGTGATCCTGGAACCCGGCCGCTTCCTCGTCGCCGACTGCGGCTGGTACGCCGCCGAAGTCACCGACGTGAAGCGCTCCTACGGCCGGTGGTTCGCCGTGCTGCGCGGCGGCATCAACCACTTCCAGCTCCCCACCTCCTGGGAGATCGTGCACAACGCCGCCGTCCTCCCCGTCGAGCACTGGGCCGAGCGCTGCCCCCGCCCCACCGCCACCGACACCCGGGTGACCGTGGTGGGGGAGCTGTGCACCCCCGAGGACACCCTGCTGCGGGAGGTGCACATGGACCGGATCCGCGCCGGTGACCTCGTGGTCTTCCCCCGGGCCGGTGCCTACGGCTGGGAGTTCGCCATGCACGCCTTCCTCGGCCATCCGCCCGCCGAGCGGCTCCTGCTGTGAACGGGGCTCCGCCCGCCCGTCCCGCCCCCGACCCCGGAGACAGACCCGTGAGCCCGCATCCCCCCGCCCCACCCCCCGCAGCACCCGGCCCGGATCCGCTGGACGCCGCCGATCCGCTGGACGCCGCCGACGCGGTGGCGACCGAGACCCTGCTGCGGGCCTACGTCCGGGAGACCGGCACCCGCGTCCCCGGCAACGGCCACGCACTGCTGCTCGACCTGCCCGCGAGCGGTGCCCGGTTGCACGTCCCCGTGCGCTACCGCTCCGCCACCGGACTGCACCGGTTCGGCCGGGCCCGCCTCCGGCAGTCCGAACCGGGCGCGGCGGACACCGCGGAACACCCGGCGCCGCCCGCCGGTCTCGCGCTCGTCGCCGCTCTCACGGCCCGGGAGGTCACCCTCGGCCGCGGCCTCCCCGCACACCTCGGCGCGGACACCACCGCCCGCGCGCTGAACTCCGCCCACCGCACCGCCGTCCACCTCTCCGCCCGGCGCGCAGAAACCCCGGAGCACTCCGGCCCGACCCCGTTCCTCGACGCCGAGCAGGCCCTGCTGCTCGGTCACCCCTTCCACCCCGCCCCCAAGAGCCGGGAAGAGGCATCCTGCGGGGAGCTCCGGCAGTACTCGCCCGAGCTCCGCGGGTCCTTCCCGCTGTTCTGGTTCGCCGCCGACCCCACCATCGTGGTGGGGGAGCACGCAGGTCCCCGCGACGCCGCCTCGCTGCTCCGCCCGCTGGCCACCGGCCTCGACCTGCCCGAAGGCATGGTCCCGGTGCCCGCCCACCCCTGGCAGGCGCGCGACATACTCCACCGCCCGGCCGTCCGGCAGCTCCTGGACAACGGACTGCTGCGCCCGCTCGGCCCGGCCGGACCCGCCTGGCACCCGACCTCCTCGGTGCGGACCGTGCACCGCCCCGACGCGGAGGTCATGCTGAAGCTCTCCCTCGGCATGCGGATCACCAACTCCCGCCGGAACAACCTGCGCGGCGAGATGCGGCTCGGTATCCGGGCCGCCCGGCTGCTGGCCGCCGGCCCCGCCGCCGCGCTGCGCGCCGAACACCCGCACTTCGGCATCCTGCGCGACCACGCCTGGATCTCCGTGGGCACCGGCCCCGCGGAGACCGGGCTGGAGACCGCCCTCCGCGACAACCCCTTCACCGGCGGCCCCACGGACGGGCTGTGCGTGGCCGGACTGCTCGCCGAACGCACCGGTCCGGGCGACGGCACCGCCCCCCGCCACCGCTCGCTGCTCGCCGAGGCAGTCGCCCGCACCGCCGCCGTGCACGCCGTGCCCTCCGCCGAGGCGAGCGCCCGCTGGCTCAGCCGCTACCTCGACGTCCTCGCCGTCCCCCTCATCCGGCTCCGGGCCCGCCATGGCATCGCCCTCGAACCGCACCACCAGAACACCCTCGTCGCACTGGACCCCGACGGCCTGCCGCGAGCCGGCTGGTACCGGGACAGCCAGGGCTACTACGTCGCCGCCTCGCACGCCGCCGCGGTCGAACAGCTGCTGCCCGGCACCACCGGCGACGTCGACCTGGTCTTCGACGACGCCTTCGTGGACGAGCGCGTCGCCTACTACCTCGGCATCAACAACCTGTTCGGACTCATCGGCACCTTCGGCGCCCAGGGCCTCGCCGACGAACGAAAGCTCCTGCGGGTGCTGCGCACAACCCTGGAAGGGCTGCGCCCCACCGAACCCGGTGCGGCGGGGCTGCTCGGCCTGCTGCTCGACCAGCCCGTACTGCGCTGCAAGGCCAACTACCTGACCTGTGTGGACGGTCTGGACGAGCTGATCGGCGACGTCCACACCCAGTCCGTCTACCTCGACATCCCCAACCCCCTCGCGGAGGACCAGCGGTGACCGAGCACGTCCCCTACGACCTCGTCGGCGTCGGTATCGGGCCGTTCAACCTGTCGCTGGCCGCGCTCGCCGACAGCGTGCCGGACCTGACCGCGCTGTTCCTGGACAGCAGACCCGCCTTCTCCTGGCACCCCGGGCTGCTCATGGAAGGCACCGTCCTCCAGGTGCCTTTCCTCGCGGACCTCGTCACCATGGCCGACCCCACCAGCCGCTGGTCCTACCTGAACTACCTGCGCTGCCACCAGCGGCTGTTCCCGTTCTTCTTCTCCGAGCGCTTCCACATCCCGCGCCGGGAGTACGACCACTACTGCCGCTGGGCCGCCGAAAAGCTGCCGTCCTGCCGCTTCGACGCCCACGTCACCGCGGTGGAGTGGGACGAAACCGACGGCGTCTTCGTCCTCACCCACCGGGCCGCGGACGGCACCTCCGCACAGGTGCGGGCCCGTCAGGTCGTCCTCGGAGTCGGCACCCGCCCGGTCGTTCCCGACGCCCTCCGGCCGTTGCTCGACGAGGCCGCCGGAGCCCCGGCCGGCACCGCCCGGGTCCTGCACAGCGCCGACTACCGCGGCCACCGCACCCGGCTCGCCGACGCCGAGGACGTGACCGTGATCGGCGCCGGCCAGTCCGGCGCCGAGGTCGTGCTCGACCTCATCCGCCGGCAGGACGGCCGCGGGGACGGCGGGCCGTACGTGCGGTGGCTGGCCCGGACTCCCGCCTTCGCGCCCATGGAGTACTCCAAGATCGGCCTGGAGCACTTCACCCCCGACTACATCCGCTACTTCCGCGCGCTGCCCGAGGACAGCCGGAACCAGCTGCTGCGCTCCCAGTGGCAGCTCTACAAGGGAGTCAGCGAGCAGACCCTCGGCGACATCCACGACGAGCTCTACGAACGGACCATCGGAGGCGGGCCGCCCCGGGCCGCCCTGCACCCGGGCACCGAGGTCGTGCGGGCTGTCACCGACGGAGACGGCTACCTGCTGACCTGCCGCCATGCGCAGCAGCGGACACAGTTCACCGTCCGCACCTCCGCGATCGTCTCGGCCACCGGCTACGCCGCTGCCCGGCCGCCGTTCCTGGAGCCGCTGGCCGGGCTCATCGACTGGGACGACGAGGGCCGCTACCGGATCGACGGCGCCTACCGGGTGGCGCTGGATCCCCGGGTCGGCGGGGCCCTCCACGTGCAGAACGCCGAGCTGCACACCCACGGGGTCGGTGCCCCCGACCTCACCCTCGGCGCCTGGCGGGCCGCGACCATCCTCAACGCCGCCGCCGGCCGAACCGTCCTGCCCGTCCCCGAGCAGGTCGCCTGGACCACCTTCGGGGCGCCCGGCGCGCACGGGGCCGACGGCCCTGCCGCCGCGGGCGCCCGTCCCGTCCCCGTCCCCGTCCCCGCCGAGGAGAAGCACCCGTGAACCGCCCCACCCGTGCCGCCTGGGAAGAAGCAGGACGGCGGCTGCTCACCAAGGCCGTCGAGGAGTTCGCCTACGAGGAACTGCTGACGCCCGTCCCGGAACCGTCCGACGGGACCGGCCCGCCCGGCGGCTCCGGAACCGACGGCCCGCTGCCCGAGGGAGCCGGCCGCCCGTACCGGCTGGACTTCGGCGACGGGGTGCACTGGACGTTCCGGGCCACCCGCGGCACCTTCGGGACCTGGCGTCTCACCGAGGGCACCCTCCGCCGGCACCCCGCCACGGCGGACAGCGGGGATGCGGCCGTGGACGGGGAGGCGGGCCCCGAGCAGCTCCTCCTCGACGCCCGCTCCACCCTCGGCTGGGACGGCCCGACCACCGCCGAGGTACTGCGGGAACTCACCGCCACCCGCCGGGCGGACGCCGAGGCCCGCACCCGGGCGCTGCCCGCCGCCCGGCTCGCCGACCTGGATCACCTGGAGCTCGAGGCCCACCAGGACGGGCACCCCTGCATGCTGCTCAACAAGGGCCGTCTCGGCTTCGCCGCCTCCGATGCCGCCGCCTACGCGCCCGAGACAGCCGGTGCCGTGCGCCTGGTCTGGGCCGCAGTCCACCACAGCCTTGCCCGGTACTCCGGCATACCCGGCCTGGACGCCGGTGCCCTGCTGTCCCAGGAGCTCAACCCCGGCACCCTGCACCGATTCGGCACCGCCCTGGCCGCGTCCTGCGCGGACAGCGGCCACGCGCCCGACGACTTCACCTGGCTGCCCGTGCACCCCTTCCACTGGGACGAGGCGGTGGAAACCCTGTTCGCCCCCTACCTCGCCGACGGCCGCATCATCCGCCTCGGTGAGGCCCCGGACCGGTACCGCCCGCTGCAGTCCATCCGCACCCTCGCCAACCTGGACCACCCGCACCGCCGCAACGTCAAGGTGCCGCTGCTCATCCGCAACACCCTCGTCTGGCGCGGACTGTCCACCGAACCCACTGCCGCCGCACCCGACATCAGCGCCTGGCTGCACGGACTGCGCGACACCGACCCCTACCTCCGGGACGAGCTGCGCTGCCACCCCCTCGGAGAAGAGGCCTCGGTCGCGGTCCGGCACCCGCTCTACGCATCGGTGCGGGACGCGCCCTACCGCTACCACGAACTGCTCGGCGCGGTCTGGCGCGAACCGGTAGCCGCCCTGCTGGCCGACGGCGAGCGGGCCCGCACCATGGCGGCGCTCCTCAGCGTGGGCTCCGACGGCCGTGCGCTCGTCACCGAACTCGTCCGGCGTTCCGGCCGCACCCCCGCCGACTGGCTCGGCCGCTTCCTGCACGCCCTGCTGCCCGGCCTGCTCCACCACCTCTACCGCTACGGCGTGGCCTTCTGCCCGCACGGCGAGAACACCGTCGTCCTCCACGACGCCACCGACACCCCGGTCGGCATCGCCGTGAAGGACTTCGCCGAGGACGTCAATCTCCTTCCCGGTGACCGCCCCGAGTACGCGGACCTCTCCGCCCGCGCCGACCGGGTGCTGCTGCGCTGGCCCGCCCACGAGCTGGCGCACTCCCTGCTGAGCGCGGTCTTCGCCGGGCACTTCCGGTTCTTCGCCCCGCTGCTGGCGGAGCACCTGGCGCTGCCGGAGCACACCTTCTGGGCCATGGTGCGTGCCGAGATCGAGCGCTACCATGCCCGCTTCCCGGAGCTCGCCGACCGCTTCCAGGACTTCGGGCTGTTCGCCCCGGAGTTCGACCGGGTGGCGCTCAATCGCGAGCAGCTCCTGGGCGGTGCGTTCCACGACCGGGCGGAGCGGGACGAGGGCTTCGACGTCGTTCACGGCCGCGTCACCAACCCCCTCGCCACCGCCCGCCCGGCCGCCGGCCGCAATGAAGCCACCGCCGGGGGCAGTTGTGACCGCTGAGCGCCTGACCTTCGAGACGCTGCGGGCCGAAGCCGAGGCCGGGCGCATCGAGGAGGTCATCGTCGCCGTGCCCGACCTCCAGGGCCGCCTGCAGGGCAGCCGCCTGTCGGTGCCCCACTTCCTGGACACCGCTGCCCGCGACGGGTTCGGAGCCTGCCTCTACCTCCTGGCCACCGACGTCGGCATGGACACCGGCCCCGGCTACGCCATCGACGCCTGGAACACCGGCTTCGGTGACTTCGTCCTGCACCCGGACCCCGCCACTCTGCGCGCCCTCCCCTGGGACCCGGGAACGGCCCTCGTCCTCGCCGACGCCCACTGGCCGGACGGCCGGCCGGTGCGGGTCGCCCCCCGGCGGATCCTGCGGGAACAGCTCGACGCGCTCGCGCGCCGCGGACTCACCGCACTGGCCGGCACCGAGCTGGAGTTCCTGGTCTTCCAGGACTCCTACCGGCAGGCATGGGAGAGCCGCTACCACGGTCTGCGCACCAGCACCCGCTACAACGTCGACTACTCCCTCCAAGGGCTGAGCGACCTGGAGCCGCTGGTCCGCCGCATCCGCCGGGAGATGGTCCGGGCCGGGCTCACCATGGAGACCGCCCGCGGTGAGGTGCACCCCGGCCAGTACGAGATCGTCTTCCGCTACGACGAGGCGATGACCACCTGCGACCATCACGTCCTGTTCAAGACCGGGGCCAAGCAGATCGCCGCACAGGAGGGCCGCGCCGTCACGTTCATGCCCAAGTTCGACGAGGGCGAGGGCAACTCCTGCCACATCCACCTGTCGCTGCGCGGCACCGACGGCTCGGCCGTCCTCGCGGACCCCCACGACGATGACGCGTCTGCCGGGCCGGAGCGGGGCATGTCCGCGCTGATGCGCCACTTCGTCGCCGGGCAGCTCGCCTGCCTGGCGGACTTCACCCTGCTCATGGCCCCCAACATCAACTCCTACAAGCGTCTGCGCCCCGGAGCGTTCGCCCCCACCGGCATCACCTGGGGGCGCGACAACCGGACCTGCCCCGTCCGGGTGGTCGGCTCCGGGCACTCCCTGCGCATCGAACACCGCGTCCCGGGCGGTGACGCCAACCCCTACCTGGCGGTGGCCGCCGTCGTCGCCGCGGGCATGCACGGTATCGAGCACCGGCTGCCGCTACCGGACCCGCACCGGGCCAACGCCCTGACCGACCCGGCGGTGCCCCGGCTCCCCGCCACCCTCACCGAGGCGCTGCACCGCTGGGAGAACAGCGAACTCGCCACGACGATCTTCGGTGAGGCCGTGGTCGGCCACTACGCTCAGGCCGCCCGGACCGAACTGGCCGCCTTCGAATCGGCGGTGACCGACTGGGAGCGCGTCCGGACCTTCGAACGCCTGTGAGCCGTTCCGGCGGGGCGGGCCGGGTCAGATCATCATGGGGGCCTGGGCCCAGCGGCGTGCCCGGTAGGGCATCCACCAGACCTGATCACCGACGCGGTGAACGAGGCTCTCCGTCAGAAAGGCTTTCAGGACGGCTTCGGGCACCTCCGAGGCCGGCGCCCCGGGCACGAGCACCTCGATGGCCCGCTGGAACGCGTCCTCGCTGACCGTGAACCGGCGCAGCTCGCCCCACCGACGGTCCCGCACCTGCAGGAATCCCGGCCCCCGGCGCCACACGCACTTGCCCACGTAGTGACCCGCGCGCCAGCGCTGTATGAGGCCCTCCCCGTCCGTCGGCCCTTCGACGACCGCCGGTGGCTGCAGATGGCTGAACAGCTTCCAGAGCTCTTCACCGGCGGCCTCCGTGCTCCCGGCACCAGTGGCCGGGGCAAGCCGCAGCCGCCACTGCGTGTACACCGCCTGTGCGGTCAGATCCCTGATCAGGCACAGCTTCTGCACCGTCCGGGCAGCATCGGTGGTGTCGGTGGGATCCACCGTCCCCGGGAGTTCCACGCGCCGGGCGCCCTGCTTCCAGAGGCGGTCCACTGCCTCCTCCGGGGGGCCGCCCGCCTCTGCTTCCTCCAGGCACATTCCGGGAACGGCGAGAGTCCGCGCGTCGTAGTCGCGCCAGGCCTTGACGGCCAGTGAGCTGTCGGCAGGGGCGGACGGTGTGGGTTTCACGGTATTCCTCCGGGGGAATCCAGCGGCGGGAGCGGGACGAAGCGCGGGGCTCAGGCCGGCGCCGGGGCTGTCGGGCGAGAAGCCGGCACCGGGACCTCCGGGGAGTCACTGACCACGCTCCCCATGAAGTGCAGCCGCAGCACCTCGTCGTTGACCGGCAGGGGAGCCACGTGGACGTACTGTCCGGCGTCGGTGAACAGCAGCCCCAGCGCATGCCAGCGGTGCAGCAGCGCATCCACGTCCACCGGGCCTGCGCCTCCCCGGCTGCCGGGCTCTTCGGCCAGCCTGCGGACCAGGGCGGCGGGCGTACGCGGCTGGGCGAGCAGGCGAAAGGCGGCCAGCTCCACCGGGTCGCTCAGGACGAGCGAGGTCCAGTCGAAGGCCCGGCGCCGGTTGAGCAGAACGATGCGGTCCCCGAGGTCGTGCTGGACGAGACGGCTGACCGGGTAGGCGTCCTTCCAGGCGCGGAGTGCGTCATTGAGCCGTTTAACGGTCTTCCCTCCCACGCCGCGCTGCGGTGCGTCGAAGATGTAGGCGAGGTCGAAGAGCTCCTGTTCGGGCAGGTCGTAGGTCAGCCGGTAGGGCCTGGCGGCCCGCAGGTCGCTGAACCCCAGCTCGGGACGGTTGAAGTACGGGCTGAAGCGCTCTATGGCGATGCGGGCCGAGAGATCGGACGGCGGGTTGAGGTGTTCCAGCGCCGGAATCTGTTCGATCACCGGGTCGTAGTCGCTCTCCTGCTCCTCCGGAAAGCCGTAGAGGTAGTTCCAGGAGATCGACAGCCCGGTGCTGGCACCGTCGCGGAGCATCCGCACGTTCTGGCAGCCGCTGACACCCTTGTCCATCAGCCCGAGCACCCGGCTGTTGAGGCTCTCGATGCCCGGCTGCACATGCACCAGCCCGGCATCGGCCAGAATCTGCAGCTGCTCCCGGCGCATGTTCGCCTTGATCTCGACATGCATGCGGAGGTCGTAGCCGCTCTCGATGAGGCGCGGCAGCAGCGAAGTGACGTACCCCATGTCGAGGATGTTGTCCACGACGTACATGTCCAGCACCCGGTGCCGGCGGGCCATGCTGACGATCTCCTCGAAGAAGACCTCGGGATCCTTGCTGCGGAACTTCATGAAGGAGCCGTTGAGGCCGCAGAAGGTGCAGTGGTGTTTCTCCCCCCACCAGCAGCCGCGGGCTCCTTCGACGACCAGCTTCGGCTCGATCTCGGAGCCGGCCGCGGAGGCTGCGAGCCGCTCGAAGTAGCCGGTGTAGTCCGGCGGCAGGATGGCGGCGGGCGGCAGCGGAGCGGTGCTCATCGGGTTGGCGACGGTCCGCGTTTCCTCGCGCCGGCACAGGCCGGCCACCCCCGGCAGGACGGAGCTGTCCCGGAGGCCCTTGAGCAGCTCGGGGAATGCCACCTCCCCCTCACCGCGCACCACGTAGTCGACGAAGGGGAAGTTGCGGTGGACCGCTTCCCCCTGGGTGCCGTCACAGTTCGCCCCTCCCATCACCGTGACGATCTCCGGTGCCAGCCGCTTGATGTGCCGGGCGGCGGCCAGGGCCGCGGTGTTCTGCTGGAACGTCGAGGTGAAGCCGACCACGTCCGGCTTCCGGGCGACCACCCGTTCGGCGAGGTCCCGGACGAACTCCCCGGCAGACCGGTGCAGCGCGAGGGTCTGGGCGAGCCGCTCCTCACCCAGCGGACGGCTCATCGTCTCGGTGAACTCCGCTGCACGCCACTCCGGATCGTCGTACAGGGCGGAGGAGAAGACCCAGTCCCCGCAGCCCAGGAAGTAGGAGGAGAGCGCGTAGTAGGCGTAGTCCGCGGCGGTGAAGCCGGGCTCCTGAGCGTTCAGCCAGTCGTAGTAGTCGAGATTGCCGTGCAGCACCTCCGCGCGGGCGCCGGGCACCCGCTCGTTCACGCTGCGCTTGAGGATGCCCAGGGCGAGCGAGGGAAGGTCGATGGGGGAGAAGGGCATGTTGACCAGAAGCACCTGCACGGTGGCTCCCTTCCGTGGTCCGTTGCCGGGCCGGCCCGGCTGCCGCGCGGCAGCCGGGCCGGCCGTCGGGCGGGTCAGACGTCCAAGGGCTCGTCCTCAGGCGTCATGAACGGGATGGTGATGGTGATGGTGATGGTCGGACTGCGACTTTCCTCGTCGTCCGCCAGCGGGTCGTTGTGGATGATGTCCTTCTCCATGCTGTTACCTCCTCTCCGGGGCTGGGTGCCGGGTTCTCCCGGCCCGGGAGCCGTGCAGCTCGCGGGCCAGGAAGTGCAGACTCCGCCGCAGCACTTCCACGTGCTGGGCGCCGTCGAGGCCGTCGTGCTGGGAGTCCAGCCACAGCTCCTCGAAAGGGACTCCGGCCCCGCGGAGCGCCGCGAGATAGTTCCGCACCTGGCCGGGCGGGCACTTGAGGTCCCGGGTGGCGGCGACGACGAGGAGGGGGGCCCGGACGCGGGTGGCACAGCTGAGCGGCGATGAGCGGGCGTAGCGCTCGGGAACCTCTTGCGGGGTGCCGCCGAAGAGCGCGGTGTCGAGCGCCCGCAGGGCGGGGGTGCCCTGTTCGTAGGCGGCCGCACAGTCGGCCACCGGTTTCACGGCGACTCCGGCCTGCCACAGCGCGGGCCGGCTGCCGAGGGCGAGGAGGACCAGGTAGCCGCCCCAGGAGGTGCCCCACAGCCCGATGGCGTCCGGCCGGGCCAGGCCCGAGCGCACCAGCTCCTCGCGCACGGCCACCAGGTCGGCGACCTGAGTGTGGCCCACCCCCTCGGTGAAGGCGGATCGCCAGTGCGGACCGTAGCCGGTGGAGCCGCGGTAGTTCACCCGGGCGACCGCCAGCCCGGAGGCTGCCAGCGAGTGCACCACCGAGCTGTACGCGTCCCGGTCGTGTTCCGCGGGGCCGCCGTGCACGAGAAACACGGTGGGGTGCGGGGCGGTGCCCCTCTCGGGCAGAGTGAGCAGGGTGTGCACCGGCCCGTCCGGGCCGGGAGTCCACAGTTCGGCAGTGCGGGCGGTCAGCGGGGGCGGGGCGGGCGCCTGCGGCATCCGGGGCGTGGTATCGCCGGTGGAGATGACCCGAGGGGGTGTGCGGGTGTCGGTCCACAGACAGCGGACGGTGCCGTCGGCGGCCGGTGTCGCGTCCAGGACGGTGCCGGCCGGTACGGGCACGGGCGTCAGCTGCCGCCGTTCCGGGTCGGCGACGTACAGCCTGCTGCGGCCGTGCCGGTCCTGACGGACCAGCACCCTGCGGTCGTGCGGGTACCAGCATGCGGTGATCTCGGTGTCGAAAGAACACCAGGTGTGCCTGTGCAGCCCGCGCTGCGGTGTCCAGGTCGCGAGGACGTAGCGTTCCTCGTGCACGACGATGAGCAGCAGTTCCGGAGTGCGCAGGCCAGGAGCGAAGCCCAGGGCCCAGATCTGCCCCTGCTCCCCGTCGAGTTCGGTGGGGACCGCGTCCGGCGTGAGCACGATGACGGACCGGGAGGATCCCGCGGAGCGGGCGACGGCCACCAGGTCCTCGCGAGGGGAGAGGCCGGCCAGCGTCGCGTGGCCGGGTATGCGCAGGGTTCGTTCCGCGGGCCCGGAGCGCTGTCCGAGGTGGACGGTCAGACCCTGCTCGTCCCGGAGACCGACTGCCGCGCGTCCGTTGCTGCCGAACGCGAGGCCGCCGGGCCGCCCCGCCGGGATGCCGGTCAGTGCCGGGCTGTCCGGGCCGCCGTGGAAGTTCTGCACCTGCCAGCTGCCGGTGCCGTCCCGCTCCTCGGCGAACCACCAGATGACGGCATCGGAGTCGATCGCGCAGCGCGCGGTGCCCTCGGCACGGTCGGTGACCTGCCGGGCCCGCCCGGTGCCCGCGTGCCAGCTGAAAATCTCGCACCGGCCGTCGGCGTCCCCGGCGAACACCATGAGGTCCGGATCCCGGGGGCAGGCTGTGGGCAGGACCGGCCGGGAGACGCTCCAGCCGGCCGGGCTCGCGGAGGCCGTCGGGCTCATGGGGTCTCCCCCAGGGCTGTCGCCGCTTCGGCGGGGGCCCCGGGAGAGGCGGTCCCGATCCTGCGGGCAACGGTCACGGAGGCATATCCCGCGAGCAGGGCCAGCGCGGCGGCGCACACCAGGGCGGTTGCCGAGGTTCCGGCCAGTGCTACCAGGACCCCGGCGGCGGCGGGGGCCGCGGCCGCGGTGATCCCGGAGGCGGTGGCCAGCGCGGTGCCCACCCGCGACTGGAGCCCGAGCGGGGTCACTGCGATCGCACGGGCGGCGAGGAGCACGGACAGCGTGGGGACCAGCAGGGATACCGCGCCGAACAATGCCCCGTACCACCAGACCCGCTCCACCAGGGCCAGTGCGACGGCCACCGGCACGGTGGTCCAGGAGACCGTCCTGACCAGCCGGGCGGTGGGGATCCGACGGGCCAGCCAGGGAGCGGCGAGTGCGCCTGCCAGCCCTGCGGCGCCGGTCACGGCGAGGACGAGTCCGATGGCGGCGGCAGGTGTCCCCTGCCGCTGCAGGGTGAACAGAACCGCGTAGTAGAGCGCCGCCAGTGCGCCGTTGACCCCGGCAGCCCACAGCAGGACGCTTCGCAGGAAGGGCTGCCGCCAAGTGAACCGCAGGCTCTCCCCGAGGTCGGCGAGAACGGAACGGAGGCCGACGGCGCGGGTTGCGGGCCCGGCCGGCCGGCCGGGCTCGAGGTCGGAGCGGATGGCCCGCACGCACCAGGCCGCAACGAGGTACGAGAGCGCGTCGGCGAGAAAGGGCAGCCAGCGCGCGACCTGGAACAGCACACCGCCGAGGACAGGACCCACGACGACCGCGCCCTGTTCTCCGGCCTGCAGCCGTGACACCGCCCTCGGGTAGTCCGCCGGGGAGGCGAGAGCGGCCACGCAGCCCTTCGCCGCTGCCGAGTAGCAGGAGGTCGCCACGCGCTCGACGAGTACCGCCGACACCAGCAGGGCCAGCGGCAGCCGGCCGCCGACCGCCAGCGCCGCGACCAGACCCATGGCACCGGCGGCCACCAGGGCGGACCACCACATCGTCCGGCGCCGCGCCCCGCGATCGGCGAACACCGCCGCGAAGGGGGCAGCCAGCAGACCGGCCGCCATGGACAGGGAGACCACCGCTCCGGCCAGCGCCGGCGAGTATCCCGCCGCGAGCAGGAACAGCGGCAGGACGAGACCGGACGCCTGACTCCCCATTGCGTCGGTGGTGGACGCGGCCCAGTACAGCCGGAAGTCGCGGATGGCGGTGCGGTGCGGTGCTTGTTTGCGTTCGGTCACTGCACCTTGCCTTCCGCCCGGGGGTGCTCGGTGCAGGAACGTACTTTCGCCGCACAGGCACGACAAGCACACAATGTGAAGCAAGGATGGTTTCGGCCCCAAACGTGACCGCCGTGCAGCCTCCTGCAGGTGACGAGGAGGAGGCATTGAGGAAGCGCACCCGTCCAGGCCTGGCGGAGCCGTCCGGGATACCGGCGCGGGCACGGCCCGGGCTTGCCGGAGTCGCGGCTTGCGGCGCAGGCGGGGGCGGTGCGCACGGCCGCTCCCGGGCGTGCCCCGTGGGAGCGGCGACGGCTCCCACAGGCCGTGGCGAGGGGCGGTGGCCGCTCCGGCCGAGCCGGCCGGACGTACGGTTTCGGCCATCCGGATCATGGCCGGTCGGCGTCGTCCGTCCGGGAACGGCCCACCGGAGGGTCGGGTGGGGAAGGCGGGGCGGGTGGGGTCGCCGAGATCGGCTTGGTCGCAGCGGTTCCGTGCGGCGTCGCGTGGCGCTTCCGCACCCCTCTCCCGGCCGGGCCCGGCCCGCCGGCCGCAGGGCAGCTTTCGCTCGGCACCACGCTGCTCGCGGCCCCGTGCCGGTGCCGGGCAGGGCGGCCCGGACAGCGGCGGGCCCCGCCGGGTCCGGGTGGACTCGGCGGGGCCCGGGACGCAGTCAGGGCACGCGGCTCACACGTCGAAATAGAGCTCGAACTCGTGCGGGTGCGGGCGGAGCTGCATGGGGGCGATCTCCTTCTCCCGCTTGTACTCGACCCAGGTCTCGATCAGGTCGGGGGTGAAGACGCCACCGGCCTGGAGGTACTCGTTGTCGTTCTCCAGGGCCTCCAGCACGGCGGGCAGCGTGGTCGGCACCTGTGCGACACCGGCGTGCTCCTCCGGGGCCAGCTCGTACAGGTCCTTGTCGATCGGCTCGGCCGGCTCGATCTTGTTCTTCACGCCGTCCAGGCCGGCCAGCATCAGCGCCGAGAAGGCCAGGTACGGGTTGGCCGACGGGTCCGGGGCGCGGAACTCGACGCGCTTGGCCTTCGGGTTCGAGCCGGTGATCGGGATACGCATCGCGGCGGAGCGGTTCCGCTGCGAGTACACCAGGTTCACCGGGGCCTCGAAGCCGGGCACCAGGCGGTGGTACGAGTTCACCGTCGGGTTGGTGAAGGCCAGCAGTGACGGGGCGTGCTTGAGGATGCCGCCGATGTAGAAGCGGGCGATGTCCGACAGGCCGGCGTAACCCTGCTCGTCGTAGAAGAGCGGGGTGCCGTTGCTCCACAGCGACTGGTGGACGTGCATGCCGGAGCCGTTGTCACCGAAGATCGGCTTGGGCATGAAGGTCGCGGTCTTGCCGTTGCGCCAGGCGACGTTCTTCACGATGTACTTGAAGAGCATCAGGTCGTCGGCGGCGGCCAGCAGAGTGTTGTACTTGTAGTTGATCTCGGCCTGGCCGGCGGTGCCGACCTCGTGATGCTGCCGCTCGATCTCGAGGCCGGACTGCTGGAGTTCCAGGGACATCTCGGCCCGCAGGTCGGCGAAGTGGTCGACCGGCGGGGCGGGGAAGTAGCCGCCCTTGTAGCGCACCTTGTAGCCGCGGTTGCCACCGACCTCGACGGCGCCGGTGTTCCAGGCGCCCGCCTCGGAGTCGATGTAGTAGTAGCCGGCGTTCGACTTGGTCTCGAACCGGACGTCGTCGAAGACGTAGAACTCGGCCTCGGGACCGAAGTACGCGGTGTCGGCGATGCCGGAGGACGCCAGGTAGGCCTCCGCCTTCTTCGCGATGTTCCGCGGGTCACGGCTGTACGCCTCGCCCGTGATCGGGTCGTGGATGAAGAAGTTGATGTTGATGGTCTTGTCCTTGCGGAACGGATCCACCCGGGCGGTGGTCAGGTCCGGGACAAGGGCCATGTCGGACTCGTGAATGGCCTGGAAGCCACGGATGGACGAGCCGTCGAACATGAGCTTCTCGGCCGGGTCGAAGATCGCGGCCGGGACCGTGACGTGCTGCATCGTGCCCGGCAGGTCGCAGAACCGGACATCGATGAACTTGACGTCATTGTCCGAGATATACTTTTTGATTTCGTCGGGGTTCTGGAACATCCGTGGTCCTCCTTGCCCGCCTACGAGGACGGGGCGTTCGCAGCTCGGTCAGCAGCCCAGTGCGGTGGCCTGCCGGGGCCGACCCTAAGGACACGGCATTTCTCGGGCATGACCCGGTTGTTTCACTGATGTTAACCGGTGGGTGACGCCGGACACGGGAACCCGGCCGGTGCCGGAGGTGCGGGCCACGGGGCGCGGGAGGAGCGCCGGCCCGGCCGCGTTACCGTGGTCCGGTGAACAACAGGCAGGCAATCGGTTCGTGGCTCTCCGGCCCTCGTGCGGCGGCTGAGCAGATGGGTGTCGACTTCGGCTACCGGGGAGAGCGTCTCGGCCTGCCGGAGCACGGCCCGGGCTCCGTCGCGCCGCTGGGACGGCGGGTTCTCGCGCTCTGCATCGACTGGGGTCTGTGCATGCTGATCGCATACGGTCTGCTCGCGGAAAGTGCCGCCTCCCTCAGCAACTGGACACTCCTCGTGTTCGTGACGATGGCGATGCTGACCGTGGGCACTATCGGCGTCACCCCCGGGAAGCGGCTGCTCGGCCTGCGGGTGGTCGCACTCACCGGACAGCGGCTGAGCCTGCCGCGCGCGGTGCTCCGCACCCTGCTGCTGGCGCTGGCGGTCCCGGCGCTGGTCTGGGACCGCGACACCCGGGGGCTGCACGACCGCCTCGCAGGCGCCGTCCAGATCCGCGCCTGAGGCCCGCCGCACCCGCTGAGCCGTCACCGAACTCCGCCGCGCCCCGCTCGGGGGAGGAGCGGGCACCGGCACGGCCTCAGGGTCCGGCGCGGCGTCAGGGAGCCGGAAACGGAACAGGCACCGCCCCCCGGCGGACTGCGGGGGACGGTGCCCGGAACCGGGGCGGCGGTGGCCTCAGCGGCCCCGCTGGCCCTTCGGCATCTGGCTCTTCGGCATTTTCATGCCCTTCGGCATGGGCCCCTTGGGCAGGGGCATGTTCCCCATCAAATCGCCCATGGCGCGCAGTCGGTCGTTGACCTCCGTCACCCGGCCGCCCTGAAGCACCCGGGGCAGCTTCATGACCTTGGAGCGCAGCTTCTTGAGCTCCACCTGGCCCTCGTCCTTACCGACGATGATGTCGTAGACCGGCACATCGGAGACCACCCGGGCCATCCGGCGCTTCTCCGCGCCGAGCAGGGTCCGCAGCCGGTTCGGGTTGCCCTCGCCCACCAGGACGATGCCGCACTTGCCGACGGCCCGGTGCACCACGTCCTGCTGGCGGTTGATGGCCACGGCCGGAGTGAAGACGAAGCCGCGCTTGATGTTCTCCAGAACAGCGGCGGCCGCTCCCGGCTGCCCCTCCATCTGGCTGAACGCGGCCCGCTCGGCCCGGCGGCCGAAGATGATCGCGACGGCGAGCAGCGCGATCATGAACCCCAGGAACCCGACGTAGATCGGATGGCCCAGCAGGAATCCGATGCCGAGCACGGCACCGAAGGTGCCGAGACCGATGCCGGCGAGAACCCACCCGATCCACCGGTCGGCCCGCCTGGTCATCTTGTACGTCAGCGCGATCTGCTTGAGTCGCCCCGGGTTGTCGGAGTCAGCCTTTTTCTTCCTCGCCATGCGGGCAAGTTTACGGGTGAATGACGCCGGGAAGTCCTGCGGGTCGGCGGCCGGTGGGCCCCGGCTGCTGCGGGGCCGGGCCGCAGGGCGGCACGGCGGGTCAGCAGTCGGCCCGGTCCCGCCTCGCCGCAGCCGTAATCCGCCGCATCCCGTCACCGACGGTCGCTTTCCGGACCCGCCCGGGAGACGACCGGGGGTCCGCGGCAGCGGAAATCCGTTCCCCCATCGTTACGCGTACCTCCGGAACCTTCCCGGCCGCACCTGGGCGGCCGGGAAGGTTCCGGAGGTGCACACCCGGACGGTCAGGCGGCCGGTGTGGCCGCGCGCCGCTCGACAGCCTGCTGGTACAGCCGGCCGGCCCGGTAGGAGGACCGCACCAGCGGACCCGACATGACTCCGGCGTAGCCGATCTCCTCGGCCTCCTGCTGGAGCTCCACGAACTCCTCCGGTTTCACCCAGCGCTCGACCGGGTGGTGCCGCGGTGTCGGGCGCAGGTACTGGGTGATGGTGATCAGCTCACATCCCGCGGCGTGCAGGTCCCGCAGCGCCTGGCTGACCTCCTCCCGGGTCTCGCCGAGACCCAGAATCAGGTTGGACTTGGTCACCAGGCCGTCCTCGCGCGCCCGGGTGAGCACCTCCAGCGACCGCTCGTAGCGGAAGGCCGGCCGGATCCGCTTGAAGATCCGCGGCACCGTCTCGACATTGTGCGCGAGCACCTCGGGCCGGGAGGAGAACACCTCGGCCAGCTGCTCCGGCACGGCGTTGAAGTCCGGGATGAGCAGTTCCACACCGGTGTCCGGCATCAGGCCGTGGATCTGCCGGACCGTCTCGGCGTACAGCCACGCTCCGCCGTCGTCCAGGTCGTCCCGGGCCACCCCGGTGATCGTGGCGTACCGCAGCTCCATCTGCTGCACGGACTCCGCGACCCGGCGCGGCTCGTCGCGGTCCAGCTCGGCGGGTTTGCCGGTGTCGATCTGGCAGAAGTCGCAGCGCCGGGTGCACTGCTCACCCCCGATGAGGAAGGTGGCCTCGCGGTCCTCCCAGCATTCGAAGATGTTGGGACAGCCCGCCTCCTGGCAGACGGTGTGCAGACCCTCCCGCTTCACCAGGCTCTGCAGGGCGTTGTACTCCGGGCCCATCTTTGCCCGGGTCTTGATCCACGCGGGCTTACGCTCGATCGGGGTCTGGCTGTTCCTGACCTCGAGGCGGAGCATCTTACGACCGTCGGGTGCGACAGCGGACACTTCCGGGCTCCCTACGACTTCGATTCTTCGGTGTTCACCAGGGTACGCCTGTGCTTGTGGTGTCAGACGGGCCGGGGGACCGGGACCTCGGCGTCCAGCACCGCGTGCAGGTGCCGCTCCAGCACGGGCAGCACCTCGGAGACGGTGACCCGCCGCCCCAGCTCCTGGCTGAGGGAGGTGATGCCGGCGTCCCGGATGCCGCAGGGCACGATCCGGTCGAACGAGGTGTTGTCGGGGTCACAGTTCAGCGCGAAGCCGTGCATGGTCACGCCCCTGGCCACCCGGATGCCGATCGCCGCCAGCTTGCGGTCCTCGCCCCGCTGTCCCGCGTTCGACGGCGCGTACTCCGGGCCGCAGAGCCGGGCGTCGAACTCCTCGTCATTGAGCCGCGGGTCGAAGTCGAGCGCCAGCCCGCCGAGCCCCTCGGCCCCGGGAACACCGGCCACCGCGTCGCCCAGCACCCAGACCCCGCTGCGGCCCTCCACCCGGGTGACCTCCAGCCCGAAGTCCTCGCAGGTACGGATCAGCACGTCCTCCAGCCGCCGCACGTGGGCGACGACGTCCACCGGCGGGGCCAGACGCAGGATCGGGTATCCGACCAGCTGCCCCGGCCCGTGCCAGGTGATTTTCCCGCCCCGGTCGACGTCGATCACCGGAGTGCCGTCCAGCGGACGTTCGCTGTCCAGGGTCCGCCGTCCGGCCGTGTAGACCGGCTGGTGTTCCAGCAGCAGACAGGTGTCCGGGATCTCCTCGGCGAAGCGGGCGGTGTGCACCCGCCGCTGCTCCTGCCAGGCGGCCTGGTAATCGACAGCCTCGGCACCGAAGCCCAGGTGAACAACGCGCAGCTCAGTCACTGCGGCTCCTTCGTTTCATCCGCTCGCCACTGCGCCGGTACATCGCCGTAACTCGCCGCAGGAGGGCATCTCGGGACCCACTGTACGGCCGGGCCCGCTTCGGTTCCCAGGGGCCTCCGACCTCACACGTACGGATGAATCCTGTGCGGACGCGGCAAGTCCCGCGTACCAGGGCCGTTACATTCACGCCGTTCCCGCCGGGAGCCCTGGTGCCGCACAGCCGTATGGCAGGAGACCGCATAGCTGATGTCCACGGAACGACCAGGAGGAGTGCCCTCCCAGCAGTCCGCAGAGCAACGCATCCCGAACCGCCAGCTCGCCGCCCTCATCGCCGAGGCGGGCTTTTCCCATGCCGGCCTCGCGAGGCGGGTCGACCAGCTGGGACAGGAGCACGGTCTCGACCTCCGCTACGACAAGACATCGGTGACCCGCTGGCTGCGCGGTCAGCGGCCGCGCGGCACCACCCCCGCCCTGATCGCCGAGGTCTTCACCCGCAGGCTCGGCCGCAGACTGACCGCCCAGGACCTCGGCCTGGAGGCCTGTGCCCCGGTCTACGCCGGGCTGGAGTTCGCCTCCACGCCGGCCGAGGCGGTGGACATCGTGTCCGGCCTGTGGCGCAAGGACTCCGGCAGCTACGCGGAGCTGCGCCGGATCGCGTTCAGCCCGGCCGGTCTGGTGGTGCCCAGCCGGGACTGGCTCATCGGGCGCCCCGACGAGCGGGTGGCCCGCGGTGAGCCGCCCGCGCCGCCCGGCCCCGGCGGACCCGGCCGGCCCGAGCAGGGAAGCGTCATCCCCGAGCAGAAACGCGTCCCCGGGGCCCTGCCCCGCCCGGCCCCCCGGGCGGCGGCTGCCCCACCGGGCGCCTGCCGGGCGGAGCGGGGGCCGGGCCTGCGGGTCACCTCGGGGGACATCGCGGCGCTGCGCTCGGTGGCCGACCTGTTCCGGGGCCTCGACCAGACCTACGGGGGCGGCCACGCCCGGCAGGCGTTGATCCGCTACCTCGAGCACGAACTGGAGCCCATGCTGCGCGGCTCCTACGGCGAGCAGACCGGGCGCCGGCTGTTCTCCGCCGCCGCGGACCTGACCCGGCTGGCCGGCTGGACGTCCTACGACATCGCCGCCCATGGGCTGGCCCAGCGCTACTTCGTGCAGGCGCTGCGGCTCTCCCAGGCCGCCGGAGACCGCAGCTACGGCAGCTACGTGCTGGTCTCGATGAGCAGGCAGGCCGTCTACCTGGGGCACGGCAGGGAGGCGGTGCAGCTCGCCCGGGTGGCCCAGCAGGGCATGAGCAGCTCGGCGGCGCCCGCGGTGCAGGCCCTGCTGCACGCGGTGGAGGCGCGTGGCCATGGGCTGCTGGGCGAGGTCCGGGCCTGCACGACGGCGCTGGCCCGCGCGGAGCGCGCCCTGGAGTCCGCGCGCCCCGGCGAGGAGGTGCCGCCATGGGCCCGGTTTTTCGACGAGGCCCAGCTGGCGGACGAGTTCGGGCACTGTCACCGGGATCTGCGGCAGTACCGGGCCGCCGCCCGGCACGCGGAGCGTTCCCTGCAGCTGCGCGGCACCGGCCATGCCCGCAGCCGCCTGTTCTGCCGGGTGGTGCTGGCCACCGCCCGGCTCGGCCTGGGGGAGCTCGAGCAGGCCTGCGAGCTGGCAGCCGAGGCGGCCCAGCAGGCGGCAGGCATGCGGTCCGTGCGGGCGCACGAGTATGTGCAGGACTTCGAGCGCCGGCTCGAGCCGCACCAGGAGACCTGTGCCGTCCGGGCATACCAGGAGCGAGTGGCGGCGCTGCGCCGGTGACGACGGCCCCCGTCGGGTGCCCGTCGGCGGGGGCCGTGGAGCTCAGGCAGCCGGGTGCAGTCCGGCGGCTTCCCGGTCGGCGGCGGCCTCCCGCAGCCCGGCGTCGCTGAGCAGGGCGGTGGCGGCCCGCCGCGCGGAGGACAGCTCACCGGCGACCCCCGGCGCGGACCGGTGGTCGCCGCAGACGTAGAGCCCTGCGAGCAGGCGTACCCGCCGCTCGGGGGCGTACGGCGGCGGCACCGCGGGCACCGCCTCGGCGTCGTGGTGTGCGGCGAGCAGCGTCCAGCCGTGGGCGGAAGCCCCGTACAGGGCGCTCAGCTGGGCGCGGCTGGCCGCGTCCAGGACCTCCGGCGCCTGCCCGGCCTCCGTCCCGAGGACGACCGAGGTGATCAGCGTCCTTCCTGCCGGGGCCCGGGAGGGGTCGACCGCCGACGCGGCCAGGGTGTGCGTGACCGGGCCGCGCCGGCCGGTGTCCACGATCAGCGCCGGCTCGGCCGGGAGGGCAGCCGGGGCGCTGTGGTGCAGCACGGTCACCGGGTGGAAGGCGGGCACCCGCAGGCCCGGTATCAGCCGGGCGGCCTCCGGGGCGCCGGTGGCGAGCACCGTGGCCCGGCCGCGGACGACGCCGTGCTCGGCCGTCCGCACGGCGTTCGTGGCCACCGAGACCGCCCGCACTCCGGTGCGCACCGTGCCCTGCGGGAGCGCGGTCGCCAGCAGCTCCGGCAGCGTCGCCGAGCCGCCGGCGGGCAGGCTGAGCCCGGACCGGGCGAAGGCGCGCAGCCGCAGGTCGCTCAGCCGGCAGGAGGCGGTCAGGCCGGGGTCGGCGAGCAGCGCTGTCAGCAGCGGTCGCAGCGCGCCCTCGGCGAGCCGCGCGGGGATGGCCCGGGCGGCGAGGGCGCCGCCCGCGGGCATCTCGGGGCGGGCCCGGAGCCGTTCGTCCGGGAGGCTGCCGAACCGGCGCAGGTCGGCACGCAGCCACGTCTGGTCGAAGGCCCCGGTCAGCGAGCGGCTGCGGCCCGTCCGGCTGCCGTGTCCGGGATGGCCGCAGACCCGGTGGACGCGGTCCGGGCCGTGCAGCAGGACCCCGCCGGTCAGGGAGCACAACGGCAGCGGGGCGGGCAGCCGGGACAACTCCGGGAAGTCCGGGGCGGGCATCCAGCTGCCCCGGTCGAGCCGGTAGCCGGCCTGCCGGTCGGTGGCCATCCGGCCCCCGACCCGGTCGGCGGCTTCCAGAACGGTGACGGTGAGTCCTGCGGCGGTGAGGTGGTGGGCGGCGGCCAGACCGGCCGTCCCGGCTCCGACCACGATGACGTCGCTGTCCGTGTCCGTGCGGTGCGTGCGACTGCTGCTGAGCACGTGCCCTCCCGTGCGATGGTCGGCGCCTCCGGGGGCCGGACCGGGACAGTGACGGCCCGGGCACTCATCAGGTCCGAGCCGGCCCGACGGCGTGCGGCGCCCGGTATCGCGCGGGCGCCTGTCGGCCTGATGCCCACTGGCGGCCCGGACTATCCCCGAGCCGCACATGACCCTAGACGGATGCTCGCCCCGCGCCAGAGCGCACGGAACAGGAGCCGATGCACGCCGGGCGCACGGAGAGGTACCGCTCAACTACCGGGCGCGAGAATTCCGGGTCGTGCCAGGTCAGGCGGAGTCCTCCAGCGCCGCGCGCACCGCGTCCTCGATCCCGGGGTGGGTGAAGGGGAACCCGGCCTCCATCAGGCGCCGCGGCACCACCCGCTGGCTGCTCAGGACATCCTCGGCGAACTGGCCCAGAAAGAGCTGCAGAGCCGGCGCCGGAGCGGGGAAGAGCGTCGGCCGGCGCAGGACCTTTCCCATGACGCGGGTCACCTCCCGGTTGGTGACCGGCTCCGGTGCGGTCAGGTTGACGGGCCCGGACAGCGCGTCCTCCCCGTCCTGCTCCAGCAGGAAGCGCAGCGCGGCGATGTGGTCGGCGAGCGCGATGTGGCTCCAGTACTGCCTGCCGTTGCCGATCCGGCCGCCGAGACCCGCCTTGAACAGCGGGAACAGCCTGCCCCAGGCGCCACCGGAGGCGGCCACCACCAGGCCGGTCCGGGCGAGGACGGTGCGGACCCCCGCCCGGACAGCGGGTGCGGCGGCGTCCTCCCACTCCAGGCAGACCTCGGCGAGGAAGCCCTCCCCGGCGGGGGCGTCCTCGTCCACCGCCCGGTCCCCGGTGTCTCCGTAGAAGCCGATCGCGCTGCCGCACAGGAACGTGGCGGGCGGGGTGTCCTGGTCGGCGATGGCCCGGGCGACAGCGGCGGTGCCCAGCACCCGGCTGTCCCTGATCTCCCGCTTGTAGCTCTCGGTCCAGCGCTTGTCGGCGACTCCCGCGCCGGCCAGGTGGACGACGGCGTCGCAGCCGGCGAGGGCGGCCGCGGTCACGCCGGTGTCCTTCCCGCGCGGATCCCACTGGGCTTCGTCGCTCTCCCGCGCCGGGCGGCGGACCAGCCGCACGACCTCGTGGCCGTCGGCACGCAGAGAGGTCACCAGGGAGGAGCCGATGAGTCCGGTGGATCCGGTGACGGCGATACGTGAGGGGGTGGGCATGAGGCCATCCTGATCGATGATCGCGGGGGAGGCCAGCAACGACCGGGCGGGGAGTGGTTAACGCTGCGCCGGTTCCCGGAAGCGGGCCCAGAGCCGCGGGAAGGCGGTGGCCAGCTCCTTGTCGTCCTCGAAGTCCATCGGGCTGCCCATGGGCTCGGAGGGCGGCTCCGGGAGCTCCAGATCGGGCAGCTCGTTTCCGGTGAGCTGTTCGTAGGCGTCGAAGGCCGCGAAGCCGACCCCTTCCGCCTCACCGTCGGTGTCCGGGTCGAAGCCGTCCGCCAGCAGCTCCGCGAGCGAGTCCGGGTCGTGCAGGGTGCCCTCGAAGACCCGGCGGCCCTGCGAGATCAGC
Organism: Streptomyces sp. ACA25; assembly: GCF_028200735.1. GTDB lineage: Bacteria > Actinomycetota > Actinomycetes > Streptomycetales > Streptomycetaceae > Streptomyces. Next base: position 105,154 of record NZ_JAQKPV010000015.1, on the reverse strand, counting down.
CAGCAGCGGAAATTGTCGAAGCTGTCGTCGCTGGCCCCGTCGAGCAGGACCCAGGCCGCACCCCAGACGTCCCAGCGGTAGGCGCGGACGAACCGCGATTCGAAATGCTGAGCGAAGACCGTGACGGCCTCCGGATCGAGCTCGGCCAGCCGCTCGACCAGCAGATCGGCGTGCGTGTCCGGATCGCCGTCGGCGGACTCACGGGTGCCGTCGACGATCTCCCAGAACTCCGTCTCGTGCATCACGCCTCCAGCATCGGCGCTGCGGCCCGCTCCCGCACGCCGAACCGGCGGTGAACGGTGCCCGAATTTCCGTCCGGTCGGAAAGCCGGACAGAGGATGTCGGGTTTGGCTGCCACTGTCGTGCCGTTGCCGCAGGAGAGGACGCAGACATGGAACAGCGAAACAGCAGTGCCGGACCGCTCGCGGGAAGGACCGCCCTGGTCGCGGGGGCGACCCGGGGCGCCGGACGGGCGATGGCCGTGGAGCTCGGCCGGGCCGGGGCGACGGTGTACGTGACCGGCCGCACCACCCGGGAGCGGGTCAGCGAGGTGGGCCGTGCGACGGAGACGATCGAGGGGACCGCGGAGCTGGTCACCGCGGCCGGGCGGGACGGCGGGGGCGGGCGGGGCATCGCGGTGCCCACCGATCACCTGGTGCCGGAGCAGGTGGCGGAGCTGACCGCACGGATCGACCGGGAGCAGGGACGGCTCGACATCCTGGTCAACGACCTCTGGGGTGGGGACCACCTGGTGCAGTGGGAGAGCAAGGCGTGGGAGCACGACCTGGAGCGCGGACTCCGGGTCCTGCGGCTGGGTGTGGAGACCCACCTCGTCACCAGCCGGTACGCGCTCCCGCTGCTCATCCGCCGCCCCGGCGGCCTGCTGGTGGAGGTGACGGACGGTACGCGGGAGTACAACACCCGTTACCGCCCGCCCCTGTACTACGACCTGGCGAAGAGCGCCCCGATCCGGATGGCCCGCGGACTCGCGGAGGAGCTCCGGGAGTACGGCGCGACGGCGGTCTGCCTCACCCCGGGCTGGCTGCGCTCCGAGGCGATGCTGGACACCCACTTCGAGGTCACCGAGGAGAACTGGCGCGCGGGCACGGAGAAGGACCCGGACTTCGCCATCTCCGAGTCACCGGCCTTCGTCGCCCGAGCGCTCGTAGCCCTGGCCGGCGATCCGGACGTCGCCCGCTGGAACGGGGCCTCCCTGTCCAGCGGCGGCCTCGCCCGCGAGTACGGCTTCACCGACACCGACGGCTCGCAGCCCGATGCCTGGGGCTATCTGGCCGCCCGGGAGGCGGGCGGACCCGCAGAGAGCGCCGGCTTCCGTTAGCCCGGGACCGGGCGGGGGTGAGGGAACCTCCGTGCCCCCCCTGTGCGGCCGCCTTCACCGAGCGCCGGCGCGGGGCGGGGCCCTGCTCCTCCCCGGGTTGTCGGACGCCTGCCCTCAGGCGGGAAGAACGACGGCGCGGGCGGGGTCGAGGCTCAGGGTGGCCGACTGCCCGGGGTGCGGTGGGGTGTGGTCGCGGGCGGGGGTGAGTGCGGTCAGGGTGGTGCCGTCGGGGAGGCGGACACGGGTGCGCGTCAGAGGGCCTTCAGGGACGGTCTCGGTGACCGTGCCGGTCAGCGTGCGGCCGTCGGCGGCGGTGTCCGGCCGGCTTTCGCGCGACTGCAGCAGGAGGTCTTCGGCCCGGGCGGCGACCACCACCCGGCGGGCTTCCCGGACGGCGGGCAGGCGCAGGCGCAGGCCGCAGGTGAGCTCGTACACCCCCGGCACGGTGGGGGTGGCGGGCAGGAGGTTGTCGAAACCGAGGGCGTGGGCTGCCGCCACGCTCGTGGGGTTGTCCATGACCTCGGCGACGGAGCCGCACCGGGTGGTGGCGCCGTCGATGACGAGGGCCATGCGGTCGCCGAGCGCGAACGCCTCGGCGCGTTCGTGGGTGACGATCACCGCGGGGATGCCGACCTCGCGCAGGAGGGCACGCAGGTCGGAGCGGATGGCGGCCCGGGTGGGGGAGTCGAGGGCGGACAGCGGCTCGTCCAGGAGCAGCAGGTGCGGGTCGGTGGCAAGGGCGCGGGCGAGGGCGACCCGTTGGGCCTGGCCACCGGAGACCTGGCCCGCTTTGCGGTCGGCCAGGCCGTGCAGGTCGAGGAGGCCGACCAGTTCGGCGAGTCTCTCCGCGCGGTGGTCGCGGCTGCTCCGGCGCATGCCGTAGGTGATGTTCGCGGCGACGGTCAGGTGAGGGAAGAGGGCGTGGTCCTGGAACAGGTAGCCCGCTTTCCGCCGCTGCACCGGCAGGTCTGTGCGGGTGGTGGCGTCGTACCAGGTGGTCCCCGCGCAGGTGATGCGGCCCGACTCCGGGGTATGGAGGCCGGCCAGTGCGCGCAGGATGGTGGTCTTGCCGCCGCCCGAGGGCCCGAAGAGGATCAGCGTCTCGCGTGCGGCGAGCGTGAGGTCGGCGGTGATGACGGGGCCGCGCCGGTGCCGGGCGGTGAACCGGGCCCGCAGGGCCGGGTGCTGCCCGTCCCGGGTGGTTCCGGTGCGTTCCTTGCGGGTGAGGGTCACGGGGTGGCTCCGGCATGGGTGAAGCGGCGTTGGAGGGTGTAGGTGGCGGCCAGCACGGCGAAGGAGAAGACCAGCAGCAGGAGGCTGGTGCGGCCGGCGGCCTCGTAGTCCATGGACTGCACGGAGTCGTAGATGGAGATGGACACGGTCCGGGTCTCGCCGGGCAGGTTTCCGCCCAGCATCAGGACCACGCCGAACTCGCCGATGGTGTGGGCGAAGGACAGCACCGCGCCGGTGACGATCCCCGGCAGGGCCAGCGGCACGGCGATCCGGGTCAGGGTGCGGGGGCGGGATTCCCCCAGCGACCAGGAGGCTTCCAGCAGCCTGCGGTCGACCCCGGCGAAGCCGGCGGCGATCGGCTGCACCGCGAACGGCAGGCTGAACAGGACCGAGCCGACCAGCAGGCCGGTGAAGGAGAACGGCAGCAGGCTGCCGGTGAGGTCCTCGTACGCGCGGCCGACCGGCGACCGGGGCCCGAGCGCGAGCAGCGCGTAGAACCCCAGCACCGTGGGGGGCAGCACCAGCGGCAGCGCGACGACCGCCTCGATCGCGGTGCGCCACCAGCGCCGGGGACCGTAGGCGAGCCATGCCCCGAGCGGCAGCGCGATGATCAGCAGGATGCCGGTGGTCGCCGCCGCGAGGCGCACGCTCAGCATGATCGCTTGCCAGTCCACGAGTGACGTCCCCTGCCGTGCTACTGGCCGGGGAGGAAGAAGCCGTAGGACTTCAGCACCTCTTGCGCCCCGGGCCCGGTCAGGTAGGTGGCGAGGGCCTTCGCGGCCTCGACGTCGGACGACTTCTTCATGATCACGCCGCCCTGGTTGATGCGGGGGTAGGACTCCAGGTCCACCTCCGCGACATCTCCCCTGTCCTTCATCGGTCCGGCCTCCGCCAGTGACAGGGCGATCACGCCGGCGTCCGCGTTGCCGGAGGTGACGAACTCGGCGGCCTGGGCGATGTTGTCGCCCATCACCAGCTTCCCCTTGACCTCCTCGTACACCCCGGCGCTCTTCAGGGCGGCGACGGCGGCCACGCCGTAGGGGGCGTGATCGGGGTTGGCGATGGCGATCCTGCGGATGTCCGGGCCGGTGAGCCTGTCCAGTCCCTCGGCCTCGATGCCGAACTTCTTGTCCTTGCCGGCCCACACCACCAGACGCCCGACCGCGTAGTCGAACTGCGAGTCCTCGACCGTGAGCCCGGCTTCCCGAAGCATCTCGGGGTAGGCGGTGTCGGCGGACAGGAACACGTCGAACGGGGCTCCGTTGAACAGCTGCGTGCTGAAGTTCCCCGACGAGCCGTAGGAGACCTCGACGGTCGTGCCCGGGTGCTCCTCGTGAAAGTCCTTCAGGAGATCGTCCAAGGCGAACTTCAGGTCGGAGGCCGCGGCGACCCGCACCACCGTCGGCCCGGCCCCCGCGTTCGTGCCGGCGTCCGGCGTGCCGGAAGCGTCCGTGCCTGTACCGCAGCCCGTTACCGCCACGACCGCGGTCAGCAGCCCTGCCGTGAGAGCACCGGTGCGCTTCACCGCTTCACCTCTTGTCCGGCACCGGCCAGCGTGTACCCGCCCAGCCTGCGCAACTGGGAACTCACCCGCGGTGAGCACCACACCTGCAACAACGTCGACATCCCCGGGTGCTCGGCGAACCGCCGGTCCACCCACAGCTGGACCACGTGCTCCTCCCACGCGGTGAAGCGCAGACCCACGGCCGAAGCCGCAGCGGCCGTGGTCACGCCGGCCGCGACCTGCCCCGCCGCCGTCATCCGCGCCGAAGCCAGATGCCCCGCCGCCACCGGCCCCCGCACCCGGTCCGGAGCTCCGGCAGCTGCCAGCGCCCGGTGCAGGGCCTGCTCGGAAGCGGCCAGCGCGTCCCGGTGAGCTACCGGTACCCGGCCGGCGCCCACCGCGCCCAGCGGGGGCATCGCACCGGCGTGGGCCAGGCCGACCGGCCACCGCGCGAGCTCCCACCGCGCCAGGCCCTCCGGAACCGGCGGCAGCCCGCCGGCCGGGCCGTGCACCACCGCCGCGTGCGCTCGGCCCGCGGCAAGGGCGGCAAGCGACCGTCCGGAGGACGCGTGGACGACGACCAGCCGCCCGGCGCCGGTGCCGGGCGCGGCGGCAGCCGCCATCCCCAAGGCGGGCTCACAGCCGGCCACGACGAACCCGTTTCCGGCCGCCCCGTCCAGCATCGTGGGGCCGTCGGCCGACCAGACCGCGTCGGCCAGGCGGAAGCCCGCCTCGTCCGGCTCGTGGAGCGGGGCCCACACCTGCGTCGACGCGACACGGGCCACAGTCAGCGGCGTACCGGGCGACGGCTCCGCGACATCGACCAGCACCGGCAGCACCGATCCGGTCTCGGGCCCGGTCTCGGCGAAGAGCTCCTCGACCGAGCAGCCCAGCGCACCGGCCAGGCCCAGCGCAGCCGTCACCGAGGGCACTTGCCGACCCGCCTCGACCGCCGCAATCGACTGCCGGGACACTCCGGCCGCGGCGGCCAGGTCGGCCTGCGACCAGTTGCGTCCCTGTCGCCGTTGCCGTACCCGCCCACCAGACATGCCAGGAAACTAGCAGATGGCCAGTATCCAGGCACGCGCGGGCCGGTGCCGGGTCCTTCAGGGCCCGGTGCGGCCATCGCGCCGGACGGCCGGTCCTCCCGGCCGGCAGCAGTACGGTGGTGGGCGCGCGTCCTGCCTGCCGCGGGTCACGGGGCCGCTCGATCCGGCGGCTGTGCCCGGTAGCAGGCGTTCAGGCGGGTGGCGGCCTCGGCCATCCGGGTGCGGAGGGCGGGGGGTTCCAGAACCTCGGCCTCCGGACCGAGTGCGAGCAGCTGGCTGTAGGCGACGTCCAGGTTCTCCACCGCCAGGGTCAGCGTGATCCGGCCGTCCGCACCGGGGGGACCGGCCGTGGTGAGGGCTTCCCCGGCAGCGGCGCGGTCGGTGACGTGCGGCAGCAGCCGGGCCCCCTCTGCCGTCAGGCGCAGCCGCACCCTGTCATGCAGGATCGACCGGGCGAAGGCCGCGGAGCGCTCGGTCCAGAACGCCGGGAGGTCGAAGTCCGGGTCCCGGACGAAACGTCCCGTGCCGGGCTCCACGGCGGTGAACCGGTCGGCCCGGTACACCCGGTGGTCGCCGTCGGTGCGGGCCACCAGGTACCAGACGCCGGCCTTCAGCACGAGGCCGTAGGGCTCCAGCGTGCGGCTGACCTCCCGGCCCTTCCCCTCGCCTGCGGCACCGCCACCGCGCCGGTACCGGACCGAGACCGGCCGGTCGTCCCAGAGCGCGTCGGCGAGCCGGGGCAGCAGCGCCGGGGTGCCCGCGGTCTGCCACCAGCCGGGAGCATCGAGGTGGAAACGCCGGGCCGCTGCTGTCCGGGCGTCCCGCATCGCGGGGATCAGTGCCGCGGACACCTTCAGCTGGGCGGCGGAAGCGGCGTCCGCCAGGCCCATGTCCCGCAGCGCGGACGGCACGCCGGACAGGAACAGCGCCTCGGCCTCGCTGCGGCCCAGGCCGGTGAGCCGGGTGCGGTAGCCGCCGATCAGCCGGTAGCCGCCGGACCGCCCGCGGTCCGCGTACACCGGGACGCCGGCCTCCGACAGAGCGGTGGCGTCCCGGGCGACGGTCCGCTCGGACACCTCCAGCTCCGCCGCCAGCTCGGCGGCGGTCATCACCTGCCGGTCCTGCAGCAGCAGCACCATCTGGATGAGCCGGGCAGCACGCACGCGGCCATCCCATCATGCGGGGAGCGGTCACCCGGGAGAGTTGTCCGGGACCGCGGACGACCGCGCCCCGCCCGGGAGACCCGGACGGGGCGCGGCCCTGGTGCCGGTGACGGACACCGGCGCCGGGTGCTACAGGCCGAGTTCACCCTCGAACTCGCCGGCCTCCAGCCGGGCCTTGACGGTGGACAGGAAGCGGGCGGCGTCCGCGCCGTCCACGATCCGGTGGTCGTACGTCAGGGCCAGGTAGACCATGTCGCGGATGGCGATGGTCTCCCCGAGCTCCGGGTGGCTGACCACGACCGGACGCTTGACGGTCGCACCGATCCCCAGCATGCCGACCTGCGGCTGGTTGAGGATGGGGGTGTCGAACAGCGCGCCGCGCGAGCCGGTGTTCGTCACCGTGAAGGTGCCGCCCGACAGCTCGTCCGGCTTCAGGCCGCCGTCGCGGGTGCGCTTCGCCAGGTCCGCGGTCTTCTTGGCGATGCCGGCCAGGTTCAGGTCGCCAGCGTTGTCGATGACCGGGACGAACAGCCCCTTGTCGGTGTCCACCGCGATGCCGATGTTCTCGGTGTCGTGGTAGGTGACCGTGTCGTCGTCGTTGACCTTGGCGTTGACGGACGCGTGGACCTTCAGGGCCTCGGCCGCCGCCTTCATGAAGAACGGCATCGGGGAGAGCTTGACGCCCTCCCGGCGCAGGAACTGCTCCTTTGCCCGCTCGCGCAGTCGCATCACCCGGGTGAGGTCCACCTCGACCACGGTGGTCAGCTGCGCGGACACCTTCAGCGACTCGAGCATGTGCTTGGCGATCGCCTTGCGCACCCGGGTCATCTTCACGGTCTGGCCGCGCAGCGGCGACGGCTCGGCCTCCGGGGCCTTCCGGGCCGGAGCTGCCTGGGCTGCCGCCGGCTCGGCAGCGGCGGCCTTGGCGGCCTCCGCTGCGGCGATGACGTCCTGCTTGCGGATCCGGCCGCCGACGCCGGTGCCCTTGACCGTGGAGAGGTCCACGTCGTTCTCGCCGGCGAGCTTGCGCACCAGCGGGGTGACGTAGGCACCGTCCGTGGTGCCGGCCGGCTGCGGCGGCGCGGGGGCGGGGCGGGCGGGCTCGGGCTTGCGCTCCTGCGGTTCCGGCTTCGGCTCGGGCTTCGGTTCCGGCTTCGGTTCCGGCTCGGGCTTCGGTTCCGGCTTCGGCTCGGGGGCCGGCTCGGGCTCAGGGGCGGGCTCGGGCTTGGCCTCCTCCCGTGCCGGGGCCTGGGCGGGAGCCGAACCCGCGGCACCGATGACGGCCAGCTTGGCACCGACCTCGGCGGTCTCGTCCTCGCCGACCACGATCTCCAGCAGAGTGCCGGAGGCGGGTGCGGGGATCTCGGTGTCGACCTTGTCGGTGGAGACCTCGAGCAGCGGCTCGTCGGCCTCGACCTCCTCGCCGACCTCCTTCAGCCAGCGGGTGACGGTGCCCTCGGTGACCGACTCGCCCAGTGCGGGCAGGGTCACGTCGGTGCCCTCGGCAGCGCCGCCACCGCCTTGCGCGGAGGCGCCGGAGGGCTCCGGCTCCCGCTGCTCCTGCGCGGCGGGCTGCTCCTGCCTGGCCGGCTCGGGTTCGGGCTGCGGCTCGGGCTCCCCTGCGGGGGCGGCGGACTGCCCCGAGTCGCCGGAGCCGTCGTCGATGATGGCCAGCTCGGCGCCGACCTCGACGGTCTCGTCCTCGGCGACCTTGATGGCGGAAAGCACACCGGCGGCCGGTGCGGGGATCTCGGTGTCGACCTTGTCGGTGGAGACCTCGAGCAGCGGCTCGTCGGCCTCAACGCGTTCACCCTCGGCCTTGAGCCAGCGGGTGACGGTGCCCTCGGACACGCTCTCACCGAGCGCCGGAAGGGTTACGGAAACCGCCATGGTTTCTGTTGCTCCTTACGAAAAGTGCGAATGGATGCGCCTCGGACAAGCGGTCCGATCAGTCGTGGGAGTGCAGCGGCTTCCCGGCCAGCGCCAGGTGTGCCTCGCCGAGCGCCTCGTTCTGCGTCGGGTGGGCGTGGATGAGCTGGGCGACCTCGGCGGGCAGGGCTTCCCAGTTGTAGATCAGCTGGGCTTCACCGATCTGCTCCCCCATCCGGTCGCCGACCATGTGCACGCCGACGACAGCGCCGTCGCGCACCTGGACGAGCTTGATCTCGCCGGTGGTCTTGAGGATCTTGCTCTTGCCGTTGCCGGCGAGGTTGTACTTCAGGGTGACGACCTGGTCGGCCCCGTACATCTCCTTGGCCTTCTCCTCGGTGATACCGACGGAGGCGACCTCGGGGTGGCTGTAGGTGACGCGCGGAACGCCGTTGTAGTCGATGGGCACCGGGTTCAGCCCGGCGAGCCGCTCCGCGACGAGGATGCCCTCCGCGAAGCCGACGTGCGCCAGCTGGAGGGTGGGGATGAGGTCGCCGACGGCCGAGATCGTCGGCACGTTGGTCCGGCAGTACTCATCGGCGAGCACGAAGCCGCGGTCCATCTCGACCCCGGCCTCCTCGTAACCCAGGCCCTGGGAGACCGGGCCGCGGCCGATGGCCACGAGCAGCAGCTCGGCCTCGAAGGTCTTGCCGTTGTCCAGGCTGACCTTGACGCCGCTGTCGGTGTACTCGACGCCCTTGAAGAAGGAGCCGAGGGAGAACTTGATGCCGCGCTTGCGGAAGGCCCGCTCCAGCAGTTTGGAGCTGTTCTCGTCCTCGGCCGGGACGAGGTGGGGGAGACCTTCGACGATGGTCACCTCGGTGCCGAAGGACTTCCAGGCTGAGGCGAACTCGCAGCCGATCACCCCGCCGCCCAGTACGACCACGGACTTCGGGACCCGGTCCATGGTCAGCGCGTGGTTGGAGGAGATGACCCGGTCGCCGTCGATCTCCAGACCGGGCAGCGACTTGGGTACCGATCCGGTGGCCAGCAGCACGTGCCGGCCGTTGTAGCGCCGGCCGTTGACGTCCACGGAGGTGGGGGAGGACAGCCGGCCCTCACCCTCCACGTAGGTGATCTTGCGGGAGGCGACCAGGCCCTGGAGACCCTTGTACAGGCCGGAGACGATGCCGTCCTTGTACTTGTTCACCCCCGCCATGTCGATGCCCTCGAAGGTGCTCTTCACACCGAACTCGGCGCCGTTGCGGGCGTTGTCCGCGAGCTCACCGGCGTGCAGCAGGGCCTTGGTGGGGATGCACCCGTAGTGCAGGCAGGTGCCGCCCAGCTTGTCCTTCTCGATCAGGGCAACGTCCAGGCCCAGCTGTGAAGCCCGCAGGGCCGCGGCGTAGCCACCGCTGCCGCCACCGAGGATCACTAGGTCGAAAACGGTGTTGGCGTCGTTCGCCACGTCACGTCCTCCATGCATGGGATTCGCCGGGCCGGATCAGCGCTGACCTCCCGACGGCTTCTGTTGGCCGCTGCTTGCGCGGCTTGTCATGGCTCGCTCTGTGGATGAGCCGGATTGCCTGTCCTGCAGCAAAGCCTCGCCGGAACAACATCCTCGCACTTGTCGGGCGCCGATGGGACGCCGGGCCACCACAGGAGCGCTATCAAAACAGTTGATATCGGACTTTTCGGGCGGAGGGGGGCGGATTACCCGCCGGTACGGCCCCGATCGCTCCTCGCGAACGAGGCCGTCCTCACTCCTGCGGGTACTACCGGCTCAGCTCACCGTCCGCGGCGCGCTCCGCCAGCCGGACCAGCGTGCGCACCGCCGATCCGGTGCCGCCCTTCGGGGTGTAGCCGAACGGCGAGCCGTCGTTGAACGCGGGACCGGCAATGTCCACGTGAGCCCAGGGCGTGCCCTCGGCGACGAACTCCTGCAGGAACAGCCCGGCGCTCAGCCCGCCGCCCATCCGGTCACCCACGTTGGCGAGGTCGGCGATCGGCGACTTGATGCCCTCCAGCAGGTCGGCGGGGAGCGGCAGCTGCCAGGACGCCTCGCCGGCCTGCTCCGCGGTCTCGTGCACCAGCGCGCGGAACGCGTCCTCGTTGGCCATCACCCCGAAGGTGCGCTTACCCAGGGCCACGACCATCGCGCCGGTCAGGGTCGCCACGTCCACCAGCGCGTCCGGGGACTCCTCACAGGCGCGGGTGAGCGCGTCGGCCATGACGAGCCGGCCCTCCGCGTCGGTGTTCAGCACCTCGACGGTCTTGCCGCTGTACATGGTCAGCACGTCACCGGGACGAGCGGCGGAACCCGACGGCATGTTCTCGGCCAGGGCCAGCCAGCCGGTCACATTGACCCGCAGGCCGAGCCGGGCGGCCGCGACCACGGCGGCGAACACCGCGGCAGCCCCGCTCATGTCGCACTTCATCGTCTCGTTGCTGCCGGCCGGCTTCAGCGAGATGCCCCCCGAGTCGTAGGTGATGCCCTTGCCCACCAGGGCCAGCGAGGTCTTCGCCTTCGCGTGCCGGTACGTCAGCCGCACCAGCCGGGGCGGGCTTTCGGAGCCCTGTCCGACGCCGAGGATGCCGCCGTAGCCACCCTTGGCCAGCGCCTGCTCGTCGAGCACCTCGATCTTCAGCCCGTGCTCCTTCGCGGCGCCCTGGGCGGCCGTGGCGAAGGCGGCGGGATTCAGCGCGTTCGGCGGGGTGTTCACCAGGTCACGGGCCCGGGCCACCTCCTCGGCCAGCACCGACGCGCGCTCGGCGGCGGCCTTGTACGCCTTGTTCCCCGCCTCCGGGGTCAGGACCGTGACCTGCGCCAGCGGGGCACTCGGGTCCTTGACGTCCCTGTCGTCCTTCTTCGCCTTCCGGCCCTTGCCCGTCCCGCCGTTGCCGCCGCGGAAGGAGGTGAAGGCGTAGGCACCCAGCAGCGCACCCTCGGCGACCGCGGCCACTCCCGCCTCGTCGTCGGCGGGCAGCGCGAACGCACCGTGCCCGGTGCCGGCCAGCGCCCGGGCAGCCGCACCGGCCGCCCTGCGCAGCGTCTCCGCCTGCCAGCCCGCCCCCTCCGCCGGAGCGGCGCCGAGACCGACGGCGAGAACCAGCGGCGTCTTCAGGCCCTCCGGCGCGGGAAGCTTCGTGACCTCGTCCTCACCGCCCTTCGCACCCAGGATGCCGAGCGTGGCGGCCAGCCTGCCGCCGTAGGCCGAATCAACAGCGGTCGCGGCCTCGGAGCCGGGGGCGAGCAGCGGCCCGGCCTCGCCCTTGGCGATGCCGATGATCACGGCGTCCGCGCGTACCGCTGCGGCGGAGGTGTTGCTCAGGGTCAGTGCAGTCACGGTGATGGAGGTCCTGTTCCGTCGTGGGGTGATTGTCCGCGGCCACGGGATGACCGGGCCGCGCCCGGGATCTTCGACCCTACGCCCGGTCACCCCCGGGAGCGGGAGCAGGTCGTGCTCGGCCCGCGCCCGCGTCGTGCCGCCTCGCAGCGCGATCCGCGCTCGCCCCGGGAGACGCGCAGGGCTCCGCCGTTCCGGTCCGCGGCGCTCAGTGCGCACCCAGCGTCAGCACCAGCAGGGCGACGGTGCCCGCGGTCTCGGCCACCGCACCGAGGACGTCCCCGGTCACGCCGCCGAACCGGCGGCGGCAGTGCCGCAGCAGCAACTCGGCGGCGCCGAGCGCCGCCACTACCGTCACGCCGCCGAGCACCGCGGCGGACGCCGCCCCCGGAAGGGCCGGACCGCCGCCCAGGACGGCCACCCCGGCACCGGCCGTCACCGCGGCGGCCGTCACCGCGACTGCCGCGCCCCCCGGCACGGTCTGTGCCACCACCGCGCCGAGCCCGTCCCGCCGGGCGGCCGGGATCCCCCGCCGGCAGGACCGGGTGAGCGCGGTCCGCGCGGCCAGCCCCGCCACCACGGCGCCGGCCGCACCATGTGCCCAGCCGTGGGTGTACAGCCCGTGCAGGGCCGCCACCTGGGCCAGCAGTACGAACACCAGGGTCAGCACACCGAACGGCCCGATGTCGGACTGCTTCATGATCCGCAGCGCCGCGTCGGCGGGCTTCCCGCTGCCCAGGCCGTCCGCCACGTCCGCCAGGCCGTCCCAGTGCAGCCCACGGGTCAGCGCGGCCGGTACCGCGGCGGTGGCCACGGCCGCCAGCAGCGGGCCCGAGCCCAGTGCCAGGAGCAGGCAGCCGCCCGCCGCCGCACCCAGCCCGACCACCAGCCCGGCCAGCGGCGCACACAGCATTCCGGCCCGCGCCGTCGTCCGGTCCCAGCGGCGGACCCGCACCGGCAGCACGGTGAGCGTGCCGAACGCGAAGCGCAGCCCGTCGGCCACCGCGGCCGTCCGGGTGACAGGAGCGGGGCCGGTGGAGGAAGGCGGCGGCGTGTCGTTCATCGCCGTGCAGGTTAGCGTCCACCCTGGGCGGTCATGGAGCACTGGTGGGATCGCGGCATCGTGGAAGCGGGCAAACTGCCGCTGCTGGTGGCGCTGCTCGCCTTCGTGCTGACCTTCGTGGTCACCCGCGGGATCACCCGGTCGATCCGGGCCGGCCGCGGCCCGTTCCGTGACGTGTCCTCGGGCGGTGTGCACATCCACCACGCCGTCCCCGGGCTGGTGCTCATGGTGGCCGGCGGCTTCGGCGCGGTGGCCACCGGCCGGTCCGGCTGGGCCGCCGGCATGGCGGCCCTGGTCTTCGGGGTGGGGGCCGGCCTGGTTCTGGACGAGTTCGCGCTCATCCTGTATCTCAGCGACGTCTACTGGTCCGACCAGGGCCGCCGGAGCGTCGAGCTGGTGGTGCTGACGGCCGCCCTGGTGGGGATGGTGCTCGCGGGCTTCACCCCGCTGGGCGTCGACACGCTCTCCGAGGAGGAGCGGCAGAACCGTGCGCTGCTGTCGGCCACCGTGGCCTCGCACTTCCTCTTCGCGATCGTCGCACTGGCCAAGGACAAGCCGCGGATGGCGGTGTTCGGCGCGCTCATGCCGTTCGTCGCGCTGACGGCCGCGCTCCGGCTGGCCCGCCCCGGCTCGTGGTGGGACCGGCGTTTCTACCACCGCAGGCCCCGGGCCCGGGCGCGCGCCGAGAAGCGGGCCCGCCGGCACGACATCCGCTGGGGCCCCTGGCAGCGCCGCGTCGAGGACGCGCTCGGCGGCATCAAGGGGCCGTAGACACACCCGTGGGGCGTCAGGTGGCTTCCTGGACGGCCTCGCCGGCGACCGGCCCGGCTGCCGGGTTCTCCTGGGCGGCCTCGCCGGCGGGCTCGGCCGGTCCGGGGAGCTCGGGGAGCTCTGCCGCCAGGGCGGCGGCTGCCCGCACCAGGGGCAGTGCCAGCAGCGCGCCGGCGCCCTCCCCGACCGTCACTCCGTGGTCGAGCAGCGGCTCCAGGGACATCCGGTCCAGTGCCTTGGCCTGGCCGGGCTCACCGCTGGCCTGCCCGGCCAGCCACCAGTCCGGGGCCCGGAAGGCGATCCGCTGCCCGACGAGGGCACAGGCCGCCGACACGACCCCGTCCAGGACCACCGGGGTACGGCGGACCGCGGCCTGCAGCAGGAAGCCCGTCATCGCCGCGAGATCCGCCCCGCCGACCGTGGCGAGCAGTTGCAGCTGGTCGCCGAGCACCGGGCGGGCCCGCCGCAGACCGTCCCGGACAGCCGCGCACTTGCGCATCCAGGTCACGTCGTCGATCCGCAGACCGCCCCGCCCGGTGACGACGGAGGCGTCGGTGCCGCACAGGGCGGCGATCAGCACCCCGGCCGCGGTGGTGCCGCCCACCGACAGGTCGCCCAGCACCAGCAGGTCGGTACCCGAGTCGGCCTCCTCGTCGGCGACCGCCATACCGGTGCGGAAGGCCCGCTCGGCCTCCTCGCGGCTCAGCGCGTCCTCCGCGTCGAGCCGTCCGGAGCCGCGGCGCACCCGGTACCGGGTGACGTCCTCCGGCAGATCCTCCGGGGGACAGTCGAGTGAGATGTCGACGACCCGCACGGGGACGCCGTTGTGCCGCGCCAGCACGGCGGCCGGGCTGCCGCCGTCGAGCACGGCGCGGACCAGCGCGTGCGCGCCCCCCGCCGGGCGGGCCGACACCCCGGCCCCGGCGATCCCGTGATCACCGGCGAACAGCACGGCCCGGGGCTGCCGCACCGGGGTCACCGGCACCTGCCCCTGGGCGGCGGCCAGCCAGCTGCCGAGCTCGTCGAGTCTGCCGAGGGCGAGGTGCGGGAGGCCGGTGCTCGCCCTCCGCTTCTGGACGCTCCGCCGGATCCGGGCGCTGGGACGCTCGATGAGGTCGCCGAAGTCGTCGAGTTTCAGGCTGCCGTCACTCATGCCCAGAGGCTACCGTCGCCGCAGGGGCGCCCTCTGGTCACCCGTCACGGCCGGCCCCGTCCCGGCTGCGGATCGGGCACGGCGGGGCGGCGTCGGCCCGGCGGCGGCCGGACGGTGCCCCCGCCGTGAGCTGCCCGCCACCCGGTCAGCCGCGCAGCGGCAGGACGGTGCCCGCGACGACCAGCAGCACGGTCTCGCACTCCGCGGCCACCGCGGCGTTGAGCCGGCCCAGCTCATCGCGGAAGCGGCGGCCGGAAGCGGTCTCCGGGACGATCCCGGAACCCACCTCGTTGCTGACCGCCACCACCGTGCGCCCGGTCTCCCGCAGCGCCTCGGCCAGGCCGCTGATCCGGTCGGCCAGCGCCCCGTCACCGCCCCCGTACCAGGCTGCGTCGTCCCAGGCGCCGACGGTGTCCATCGCGTCGGTCAGCCACAGCGACAGGCAGTCGATGAGCAGGGGCGGACCGTCGTCCTCGGCGAGCAGCGGCTCCAGGTCGCAGGTCTCGACCGTCCGCCAGCCGGCCGGCCGCCGCTCCCGGTGGATCCCGACCCGGGCCGCCCACTCCGGGTCACCGTCGCGCCGGCCGCCCGTTGCCACGTACAGGACACCGGGAAAGGCCGCCAGCCGGCGTTCGGCCTCCAGCGACTTCCCCGAGCGGGCGCCCCCGAGCACCAGGGTGCGCCGCGGCAGTTCAGGGACGTCCGGCAGAGCGCCGAGCACCAGGGTGACGCCGTCCGGTTCGGCCCGGGCACCGGCCGCCCCCAGCCGCCGGTGCAGCTCCGCGCCCGGCGGCACGTCATGGTCCAGATGGACGGCGACCACATCGGTCGACCACCCCACCGCTCCCGCCGCGCGGAGCCGGGCCAGGGCGTCGGGCCGCCCGATCACGTCGAGCAGGCACAGGTCGTACGCCCGGCCGCTCTCGGGCACCCCGGCCGGGGCCCCGCCGGGCGGCAGATACAGCAGCCGCCCGCCGTCCGGGCCGGTCACGTCGTAGCCCGTACCGGGGGAGTCCAGTGCCACCGCCCGCACCCGGTGCCCGGTGATCAGGGTGATGTCCCGGCCGTCCGGCATCCGGACCGGAGCGGGCAACCCGGCCGGGATCTCCCTCGGCGGTCCGTCGTGCGGATGGGTGAGCAGCACCTGCCGCACCCCCTGGAGGGACTGGCCGGCCCGGGCGGCGGACATCGCTGCGCCCGGGGTGAGGTCGAGGAGCAGAACCCCGTCCAGCAGGACCGCCGTGGCGGTGCGGGCCTGCCCGCCCAGCGCACGGGCGCAGGCCGCACACGGGCAGCCGGGTCTCGGCAGCCCGGTTGGGGCGCCGGTACCGAGCAGGGTGACATCCACCCCCTGATCCTCTCTTCCCCGGGGCAGCCGGCGCGCGGGGGGCTACTCTGCGGGAGTACCGGCGATCTTGTAGGAGGCTGACATGGCATGGGAGTGGCGGTTCGAGAAGGCGGACGGCTCGGTCACCGAGCCGGCCACGCCCCCGGGTGAGTTCGGCACCCAGGGCGACGCCGAGACCTGGGTCGGCGAGGTGTGGAAGGAGCTGGTGGAGGAAGGCATCGACCAGGTCACCCTGGTACAGGACGGCACCGTGATCTACGGCCCGATGAGCCTGCACGAGCAGAGCTGAGGGCCCGGCGGGGCCGGGCCCCGGGGTCAGGCCTCGCCGAGCGTCACCTCGAAACGCTCCTCCTCACCGGCGCGCTCGACGACCACCGGCACCGTGTCCTCCGGCTGCTGCGCGGCCAGCGCCTCCGCCAGCGACACCACGTCGGTGACCTGCTCGGACCCCAGCGCGACGAGCACGTCCCCGGGCCGGATGCCCGCCCTGGCGGCGGGTCCGTCCTCAGCGGTCGCCACGACCGCGGCCCCGGCCGGCTCGAAGCCCTCGCCGAGCACCGTCCGCACCGAGACGCCGAGCTCCGCCCGTCCGGAGTCGCGGACCTCCCCGTACTCGATCATCTGGTCGGTGAGATGGATGACGGTCGTCGAGGGGATGGCGAAGCCGATGCCCGGTGCCGTGCCGCCGCCCAGCTGCGGGTCCCGGGCGGCCAGGGTGGGAATGCCGATGATGCGGCCCGCCAGATCGGCCAGCGCGCCGCCGCTGTTCCCCGGGTTGATGGCCGCCGAGGTCTGCACCAGATCCCCCAGTGTCGTCAGACCCTCGCCTTCGCTCACCGAGCGGCCGACCGCGGAGACGATGCCCTGGGTGACGCTGGAGGACAGCCCCAGCGGGTTGCCCATCGCCAGCACGATCTGTCCGACCTCCACCCGTGAGGTGTCGAAGTTGCCGGGCCGCAGATTGTCCGGGACCTCCCCGAGCCGGATGACGGCCAGGTCCTGTTCCGGGTAGGAGGCCACCGCGGTCGCCGTGAGCGGCCGGCCGCCGGTGGCCAGCGTCACCTCGAACTCCTCCTCCTCGCCGACCACGTGCGCATTGGTCACGACGTGCCCGTCGGCGTCGTAGACGATTCCGGAGCCCAGACCCTCGGGCCCGGTGATCTCCACGACGGAGGGAAGCACCTCCTGCACCGCACGCTGGTAGCTGCGCTGCAGCTCGATGGCCTCGCCGGCGTCCCGGGCACCGGTGGCATCCGTGGCGTCGTCGGTGGGCAGGAAATCCGTGGGGCGGGAGTAGGCCGGCGAGCTGCCGGCGCCCGCAGGGGTGCGTTCCTGCCCGGCGCACCCGCTCAACAGCAGTGCTGCCGCGCACAGGGGCGCGGCAGCACTCATGACGGTCGGCAGAGGGCGCGGTCGGGGCATACCGGATTGTCGCCCGGCAGGGGCCCGCGGCCCGGGAGCGGCGTTACCGCGAACCGGGTGACGTCAGCGAGGCGTCTCGCCGCGCTTGATCTGCGGCTTGGGCAGCCGCATCCGCCGCATCTGCAGGGTGCGCATCAGGGCGTAGGCCGTGGCGCCCTTGTGGTTCTCGTCCGGGTGCCGTTCGCGCAGGGCCCGCTTCAGCCGGCGCGAGGAGATCACCGAGTCGAAGATGATCATCAGGATGACGCCCATCCACAGCATCAGGGCGATGTTCTTCGCCTGCAGCGACGGCATCATGCTCAGGATCAGGATCGCGACGGCGATCGGCAGGAAGTACTCTGCCACATGCCAGCGGCTGTCCACGAAGTCCCGGGCGAACCGCCGCACCGGGCCGCGGTCCCGCACCGGGAGATAGCGCTCGTCGCCGGAGACCAGCGCCTCACGCTGCTTGGCCAGCGCGGCACGCCGCGCCTCCTTGGCGCGCTTGGCGGCATCCTTCCGGCTCACCGGAGGCTTGGCGACAGCACGCCGTTGCGCCTGGGCCTCACTGCGCTTGGGCGTCGGGCGTCCCTTGGGGGCCTGGGGATCACGGACGTCGGTCACGGCTGCGGGCTCGGTGGCCTGCTCTTCTTTCGAACGGCTTCGGAACACACCCCCAGGGTAAGGGCTGGACCGGGCTGCTCGGTGCTCCGGGTCGGGCACGATCCCGCAACACGTCCCGCGACCCCCGGCCCGTCGCCCTGCCTGCTGGTACCTGAGCGGGAGACCCGGCCTGCGGCATCGTCCTGAAGGAGGAGCGCAATCAGGGCTGGACGGTGCGCTAATGGAGGCGGGCCCCGTAAGGTGGGGTCCAGCAGGGTAATGATGGTGGCGAAGGCTCGAAGTCCGTCTGAAGGGGGCGCGCGAGGCCCATGAGCGGTGTCATGAAGCGGATGGGGATGATCTTCCGCGCGAAAGCGAACAAGGCTATGGACCGGGCCGAGGACCCGCGCGAAACTCTCGACTACTCGTACCAGAAGCAGCTGGAGCTGCTGCAGAAGGTGCGACGCGGAGTCGCGGACGTAGCCACGTCGCGGAAGCGGCTGGAGCTTCAGCTGAATCAGCTGCAGGGCCAGTCCAGCAAGCTCGAAGATCAGGGCAAGAAGGCCCTGGCGCTCGGCAGGGAGGATCTCGCCCGAGAGGCGCTCTCCCGGCGGGCGGCGCTGCAGCAGCAGGTCAGCGACCTGGAGACGCAGCACCAGACCCTCCAGGCCGAGGAGGACAAGCTCACCATGGCCGCCCAGCGGCTCCAGGCCAAGGTGGACGCCTTCCGTACCCGTAAGGAGACCATCAAGGCCACCTACACGGCTGCGCAGGCACAGACGCGCATCGGTGAGGCGTTCTCCGGTATCTCGGAGGAGATGGGCGACGTGGGCATGGCGATCCAGCGTGCGGAGGACCGCACGCAGGAGCTCCAGGCCCGGTCCGGTGCCATCGACGAGCTGCTCGCCTCCGGTGCGCTGGACGACCCGACCGGTACCACCAAGGACGACCTCACCTCCGAGCTGGACCGGATCTCCGGCGGCGCGGACGTGGAGTTCGAGCTGGAGCGGATGAAGGCCGAACTGGCGGGCGGCAGCAGCGAGCAGCAGGCTTTGGAAAGCGGCTCAGGAGAGGGTCAGCAGGACCCGTCCAAGTTCGACAAGCAGTGACGGGACCACTTCGAAGCCCTGGGAGAAGGAGAGCAGAGTGATCGTACGGATCATGGGGGAGGGGCAGGTCAAGCTGGACGACAGCCACTTCCCCAAGCTCAACGAGCTTGACGACGAGCTGATGACCGAGGTCGAGCAGGGCGACAGGGAAGGGTTCCAGCGCACACTGTCCGCACTGCTGCACGCCGTGCGCACCATGGGTACCCCCCTGCCCGACGACTCGCTGGAGCCGTCGGAGCTGATCCTGCCCTCACCGGAGTCCTCGATCGATGACGTGCGGGCCATGCTCTCGGAGGACGGCCTGATCCCCCTCGAGCCGCCGAGCTGAGTTGGCACCGTCACGGCTGAGCACGCCACGCACCCCGGTTCCGGCGACGGAGCCGGGGTGCGACGCGCTCCCCACGCGCGGGACACGGCCACGGTGACCTCACCGCCGGCCGCCCCCACCGCTGCCCCCTCGGCCGGAGCCGGCGACCGCGGCGGGGCCACTCAGGCGGCCTGCCCGTCCCCTGACTCCGTGCCCTCGATGCCGGTCAGGGTCCGGCACCGCCTGAGCGCTCATCCGCTGCTGTGCGACGCCCTGATCGCGATCCTGGCCTGCGTGGTGATCCTCGTCGGCGCCGTCACGGTGGCTCACCATCCGAACGGTGGCCCCGGATTCGGCCACCGGGCGCTCTCCCCGCACACCGCGGTGCTCACCGCACTGGCCTGCGCGGCCCTGGTGCTGCGCCGGCGCTTCCCGATGGCGGTGCTCGCCGCGACCGTCGTCCTTGCCGTGGGCGAGCAGGCCATCGGCGCCACGGTGCTCTCCCTGCCCTCGCCCGACCGGCACAACGCGGTCGCCGCCGCCGCCGTCATCGCCCTGTACACCGTCGCGGGCCGCACCGACCGTCCCACCACCTGGCGGGTGGGCGGCCTCACCGTCGCGGTGCTCACCTCGTCCGCGATGCTCTTCGGCCCGCAGCCCTGGTACGTCGCGGACAACCTCGGCGTTTTCGCCTGGTCGGCGCTCGCCGCCGCGGTGGGCGAAGCGGTGCGCAGCCGCCGTGCGGCGGTCGACGCCATAAGGGAACGCGCCGAGCGGGCGGAACGCACCCGGGAGGAGGAAGCGCGCCGCCGGGTTGCGGAGGAGCGGATGCGGATCGCCCGCGAGCTGCACGACGTCGTCGCGCATCACATCGCCCTGGTCAACGTCCAGGCCGGGGTCGCCGCGCACGTCATGGACAGCAGACCCGACCAGGCACAGGAGGCCCTCGCGCACGTGCGGGAGGCCAGCCGGCACGCGCTGAGCGAGCTGCAGACCACCGTCGGGCTGCTGCGCGGCGCCGACGAACCGGTGGCGCCCACGGAGCCCGCCCGTGGTCTCGGGGTCCTCGACGAGCTGGTGGAGAGCTTCACCCGGGCAGGGATGACCGTCACCGTTGATGCCCCCGGCGCGGGCGGCCCGCTGCCCTCGACGGTGGACCTCGCCGCCTACCGGGTCATCCAGGAGGGCCTGACGAACGTGCACAAGCACGCCGGACCGCAGGCCCGCGCGGAGGTCAGCATCGCCCGCTCCGGCGGTCCCTCCGACCGCGCCGTGGAGATCACCGTGCGCGATGACGGCACAGCCCCGGAGCCTCCCGGCGAACTGCCCGGCGGGCACGGTCTGCTGGGAATGCGGGAGCGGGCAGAAGCCCTCGGCGGCACGTGCGAGGCCGGTCCTGCGCCCGACGGAGGGTTCCGCGTCCGGGTCCGCCTGCCGCTCCGCCCGCCGAGGATCCCCGGCCGGGACGACCCGGCTCCCTCCGGCCGGCGCGGTCTCTGCTGCTGAACTCCGGGTCGGTGGAGCGCTGGACCGGTGGACCGGCCCGGCACGGCGCGCCGACTTTTCCGGCACCCCGTTCGGCGTACTGTGGGCGGCGTGGGCGAATCACCGGACCGTAAGAGGCGCGCCGTTGCCAAGGGAAACGCGCACCCCGAGATCCACCCCCGCTCCAGCCTGTGGTCCCGGCTGAACTGGCTGCGCGCCGCGGTGCTCGGCGCGAACGACGGACACGTCTCCACCGCCGCGCTGGTGGTCGGCGTGGCCGGCGCCACCGATTCCCGCTCGGTACTGCTCACGGTCGGACTGGCCGGTCTGCTGTCCGGAGCGTTGTCGATGGCGGTCGGCGAGTACGTCTCGGTCAGCATCCAGCGGGACTCCCAGCGCGCCGCGCTGGCCAACGAGCGCCGCGAGATCGACGAGACCCCCGACGAGGAGCTCGACGAGCTCACCCGGATGTACGAGGCGAAAGGGCTGACTCCCGAAGTGGCCCGGGAAGTCGCCGAGCAGCTCACCCGCCGGGACGCGCTCGCCGCTCATGCGGAGACCGAGCTGGGCATCGACCCGAAAGCGCTCACCAACCCCTGGCACGCCGCGCTCGCCAGCTTTCCCTCCTTCACCCTGGGCGCCCTGCTGCCGGTGATCGCCATCGTGCTGCCCCCACCGGAGATGCGGCTGTACGTCACGGTGGCGCTGGTCCTCGTCACCCTGGCCGCCTTCGGCTGGACCGCCGCCCGCCTGGGCGGGGCCCGTCCGCGCCGCGCGGTGATCCGCAACGTCTGCGGCGGCACCCTGGCCATGGCCGTCACCTACGGCATCGGCTCCTGGCTCGGGGCCGCCACCGGCTTCTGACCGGCCGTCCGGCCATCGAGGGTTTGCGGGGTCAGTGGTGCGTGGTGAAGTGGAGGAAGGTGGCCCAGGTGTGGGGGGTGAAGGTGAGGGTGGTGCGTTGGGTCTTGGAGTCGCGGATGTGCACGGTGTCCGGTGCGGCTGCTATCTCGACGCAGTTGGCGCCTTCGCTGTCGCTGTAGCTGCTCTTGAACCAGGCCAAGGACGCTGATCCACTTGCACTCTGCGTGTTATCCATACTCTCCTGCCAGCTTCTCGAGGAAGCGCGCGGACTCTTCCGTATGCAGCGCCTGCGCGCGGATGATGCCGTGCCGCTGGGCGTACACGCGGACGCGTGCGTGATCGGTGATCACTCCGCTGACCCCCTGCGACTCGGTATAGGCGACGGTACGCCCATTCCGTCTCTCCAGCAGGGTGATGGCACCCAGAACTCCGTCGTGCTCCCACCGGGCGGTGGGCATGACCTGGAGGGAGACGTTCCGCCGCCCGGCCATCCGCGCCAGCTTCTCCAACTGCTCCTTCATGACGGCCGGACCGCCCACCGGCCGCCGCAGCACGGCCTCCTCGATGACGAATCCGGTGACCACTCCCTTGCGGCTCTCAAAGATCGCCTGCCGGTCCATCCGCGCGGCGACCCGGTCCTCCACCTTGTCGTCGTCCAGCGGCGGACAGTGTCCGCTGATCAGCGCCCGGGCGTAGGCCATGCTCTGCAGCAAACCGGGGACGATCAAGGGCTCGTATGAGTGCAGGCTCACCGCGTCCTTCTCCCAGATGGCGAAGTCGCGGAAACGGGCCGGGAATCGCGCCGTGTCCACGTCTTCCTTCACCACCTTCAGCACGCCCCGCGCACCGAGGACGCGTTCCGCGGCATCGATGAACTGCGGCTTGGGGGCCCGGCGCCCGCGTTCGACGGAGGAGACCTGGTCCACCCCGTAACCAATTCTTCTGCCGAACTCCAGCTGGGTGAGACCGGTCTGCTCCCGCAAGACCTTGATCTGCTTCCCTACCGCCCGCAGCACGGGCTCGGCGCCCTCGCTGTCCTCCGGCGCCTGCTCGGCAGGCGCGCTCGCCGGTTTCCCGTTGTCCTCGACCGTCATGGTGCGACCTCCACAGCGCAGTTCTGTCCCCCCTTTCCAACTGCTGGCGGCACAGCCACGTCACTGTCCCGGGCCCGTACAGCACCGCCGGGATCCGTACGGGCCGTCTCCGTCCGGATGCCCGCGCCGCCTTTCACAGCCTCTGCCATTGCCCGCATGCCGCGGCGCGTGCTGGGATGTGAGGAGGGGTATCGGTACCGTTCGTGGTTCCCCGTGGCTGCCAGTTGTGCGGTGGCGCAGCTCAGGAACTTCCTGCCGGAGTCAGGGCCAGGTGCCGGACGCACGGGCGGACGGCCCCTCCGTACACGCCGATTTCCACTTCTGGACAGGAGCCGTGCGTACCGTCGTCACTGCTGTTCAGTGGCGCGCGAGCGGTCCAGGATCGACGCCATGACGTCGAGAACTCCCTCCGCCCCGGACCTCGCGGGGCGCCACGACTTCGCGCAGCTGTTCAGCTCCACCCGGCGGGGCGCGAGGCTGGCCAGGCTGATGGCAGCCCAGCAGCTGGACAGCTGGGGACACCCCTACGACTCGACCGTGTCGCGGACAGCGGCGCTTCTGGTCGGTGAACTGGCGTCGAACGCGGTCCTGCACGGGCGGCTGCCCGGCCGGGACTTCCGGCTCCGGCTCCGGGAGGAGCGCGGTGTCCGGCTGCTGATCGAGGTCACGGACGCGGTCGCGAGCCGATGGCCGGACACCACGGCACCTCCGCGCCCGCCCGCCGGGGACTGTGAGGGGGGCCGCGGGCTGCTGCTGGTCGAGGCCCATGCCACCCGGTGGGGTGTGCGGAACCTGACGCCACTGGGCAAGACCGTGTGGGCCGAGATCGACCTGCTCAGCACCACCCCGCCTGCCGATCAGCCCTCTGCCCTGCCCAGGGCCGGCCGGGGGAGGACGGCGGGCGGACCGTGCTGACCGTCCAGACGCGCTTTCCCTCACCGGTTCCGCTGCCGGTGCCGGACGCCGTGCGCTGTGTGTGCTTGGCCTACGTCACCGAGGACGGCCGGTCGTTCCGGCTCGGCAGGCATCCGTCCACGTCGGCGTGGGGGGCGATGCTGTGGCTGAGCTGGCGTGCCGCGCACATAGCCGACCAGCTGGACCCTCCGGCCGCGCGCCGGGTGCGGGCCGGACTGGCGGACGAGGGAACGACCCGGCGCGCCCTGGAACAACTGGGCCGGGGCGAGCCGTACCTATTGGCGATCCATGACGGCCCGGTCCACTACCTGCTGTCCGCCACTCCGGTCGGGGCGGTCCCCGGAGCGGTCCCGGCAGTGGGAGCAGGCAGCGCCGTGAGCTGAGACCGGGCGCCCGGTCACGCCCGGTTCGCCCGCGCCCCGGCCCCGTGGTGGTGCGCGGGCTCGGCTGTCCGCCCTGTGGGCCTACGCTGGCTCCATGGTGCCGGAGCAGTCAGGGGACGTGGACGCAGGACACACAAGGGTCCTCCTCGTGGACGATCAGGCTCTGCTGCGCAGCGCGTTCCGGGTGCTGGTGGACTCCGAGCCGGACATGGCCGTGGTGGGGGAGGCGTCCGACGGCGCCCAGGCGCTGGAGCTGTTGCGCGTGCACGGCGCGGACGTGGTCCTGATGGACATCCGGATGCCCGGCATGGACGGGCTGGCCGCGACCCGGGCGATCGCCTCGGACCCGAACCTGAGGGACGTCAAGGTGATCATCCTGACGACCTTCGAGGAGGACGACTACGTGGTGCAGGCGCTCCGCGCGGGGGCCTCCGGCTTTCTGGGCAAGGGGGTGGAGCCGGCGGAGTTGCTGTCCGCCGTGCGCCGCGCGAGGGCGGGGGAGGCCCTGCTGTCGCCGACCGCCACCCGTGGTCTGATCACCCGCTTCCTGGCCCAGAGCCACCCCGGGGACGATCCGCCCCTGTCATCCTCGGTGCTGGAGGTGCTGACCGCCCGGGAGCGCGAGGTGCTGATCCAGGTCGCGGGCGGTCTCGCCAACGACGAGATCGCCGAACGCCTGTCGGTGAGCCCGCTGACCGTGAAGACCCACATCAACCGCCTGCTGTCCAAACTGGGTGCCCGCCACCGGGCTCAGCTCGTCATGACCGCCTACGAGACCGGCCTGGTCCGTCCCCGCCACTAGCCGGCTTTCGCCCGCTGTCCGGACGGCCATCGAGTCAGCCGCCACGCCGGGATTCCTGCCTGTCACCTCCCGCCCTGGGAGCGGGGGCGAACGACTCGGCGGCCTTTTCGGGCTGCTGCGGGGCCTGTTGACGGAAGCGGCCCTGTGTCACGGCCAGCAGGGCACCGGCGAGCATGACAACGGCGCCCGAAGAGGCCCGGGCAGCTACGCCCGCAGCGGGCCCGGCCCGGGAACAGCCGGCTCGGCCAGGCAAACACGCCCCGCTGCGTGACGGAGTCGGCAGGTTCGCAGGCAGGTCACAGGAAAGTACCGGAGGGGATGTAGGGGGTGGGCGGGCGCATACCGCGCAGACAGAGGTAGCCGGCCGTGGTCAGCTCCAGACCGGCCGCCAGGCCGACGTCCACCGCCCACTCCTGCTCGGCGGTGAGCTGGGCGAGCCGCGCGGTGGCGCCGGCGGGGAGGCTCAGCAGGGCCGCGGTGAGGAGCCGGGTGGCGATGCGGCGGGAGGTGGCGGCCAGGAGCTCCACCCGGCCGTCGTCGCTGACGTAGGCGTAGCCGCCGCCCGCCAGGTCGTCGGCGACGACCACGCGGTGGTGCCGCAGCAGCTCCAGGTGGTCGGGGCCGTGGGCGCCGCCGCGGATCCTGCGGTCCACGGAGTCCATCAGGTCCCGGTGCGCGGCGCTGCCTTCGAGGGCAGGACCGTCGGGGGCGGGGAGACGGGTGGCGTCCACCGTGCCCCGCATGCGCATCGCGGGGTGCAGGGTGAAGCCGGCCCGCCGGTAGGTGCGGGCGGCCACCGGGTGCCGGGAGCCGCAGATGATGCCGCGCAGCGTGCCGCGGCCGTACTCCAGCGCGCGGTCCAGCAGTGCGGTGCCGACGCCGTTGCCCTGCGCCTCGGGGAGCACCGCGAGCAGGGACAGTCCCCAGGTGCCTTCCCGGAGCGAGGCCCGCACGGCGCCCACCGGGCGGCCCGCGGCGTCCTCCGCCAGCCAGCAGCCGCCCGGATCGGTGCGGGCCAGGTGCCGGGTGGTCCGTTCGTGCCCGGCGATGGCCTCCGGGGACCACCACTCCTCCGGTGCATCGCCCTTGGCGGCGTGGGAGGCGGCGAACGCGGCGGCGGCCACGGTCCGTACGGCGGAGGCGTCGTCCCGGGTGTCACGGACCTGGCGCAGCAGCATGCCGTCCATCCTCGCCGTGGGCGCGGTCACCGGTCCAGCCCGGTGAAGTCGAGGGGCGGTGCGGGCGGGGGAGCGGTGGGATGATCCGAGAATGAGTGTGCGTTCGTGGGTGACGGTCGCGGCGCTGGTCGGCGTGCTGCTGGGCCTGCTGGTGGTGGCGGACGGCTGCGTGCGGGACCCGGACCCGCCCGGAGGGGACGGCGAGATCTTCGACGCGCTTCCGTTCGCCGGACACGGCCCTTCCTCCCGGCCGTAGTGCCCGTGACGGGCGGCGGTGGGGCCGGACAACCTGTCCGGCCCCACCGCCGTCGCCGGGATGGAGCGGGTGCGGCCGGCAGCAGCCGCGGTGCCCGGCTACGGGAGGCTGAGCATGCGCTCCAGGGCGAGCTTGGCGTACTTCTCGGTCTCCGGGTCCACCTGGATGCGGTTGACGACCTTGCCGTCCACCAGGGACTCCAGCGCCCACACCAGGTGCGGCAGGTCGATGCGGTTCATGGTCGAGCAGAAGCAGACCGTCCGGTCGAGGAAGACGACCTCCTTGCCCTCCCCGGCGTAGCGGTTCGCCAGCCGCCGCACCAGGTTCAGCTCGGTGCCGATCGCCCACTTCGAGCCGGCCGGGGCGGCGTCCAGGGTCTTGATGATGTACTCCGTGGAGCCCACCTGATCGGCGGCGGCGACGACCTCGTTCTTGCACTCGGGGTGCACCAGGACGTTGACGCCGGGCACCCGCTCGCGTACATCGCGCACCGAGTCCACGGAGAAGCGGCCGTGCACCGAGCAGTGCCCGCGCCACAGGATCATCTTCGCGTCCCGGAGCTGCTCGGGGGTGAGGCCGCCGTTCGGCCGGTGCGGGTTGTAGACCACGCAGTCGTTCAGGGACAGCCCCAGGTCACGGACCGCGGTGTTGCGGCCGAGGTGCTGGTCGGGGAGGAAGAGGACCTTCTCGCCCTGCTCGAAGGCCCAGTCCAGGGCACGCTTGGCGTTGGAGGACGTGCATATGGTGCCGCCGTGCCGGCCGGTGAAGGCCTTGATGTCGGCGGAGGAGTTCATGTACGAGACGGGCACGGTGGTGCCGGCGACGCCGGCCTCGGTCAGGACGTCCCAGCACTCGGCGACCTGCTCGGCGTTGGCCATGTCGGCCATGGAGCAGCCGGCGGCCAGGTCGGGGAGAACGACCTGCTGGGCGTCGGAGGTCAGGATGTCGGCCGATTCGGCCATGAAGTGCACGCCGCAGAAGACGATGTACTCGGCCTCGGGCCGGGCCGCCGCCTCGCGGGCCAGCTTGAACGAGTCGCCGGTCACGTCGGCGAACTCGATGACCTCGTCGCGCTGGTAGTGGTGGCCCAGGACGAAGACCCGGGTGCCGAGCGCGGCCTTGGCCGCACGCGCCCGTTCGACCAGGTCCGGGTCCGAGGCGGCCGGGAGGTCACCGGGACAGTCCACGCCGCGCTCACTGGCCGGGTCGGCTTCGCGGCCGAGCAGGAGCAGGGCCAGCGGGGTGGGCTGGACGTCCAAGGGCTGGGCGGTGTTCACGGCACACCTTTTCCGTTGCGTCGGATGCCTCGAAGCAGCAGTAGACCGCTTCACCTGGCTTTTCGTCGATCTGACGTTATCTATGATAACCGCTTCGCGTCAGTTCGACGATGCAGCTCGTGTCAATGTGACGCATCCCGCTGCGCGCCGGCCGGTCCGGTGCCGCGAGCCGTGACCCGAGGCGCGACGGTGTGCGAGCATGGCGGGGAGGAAAGAGACATGCCGACACCGGAATGCCTCGGCGGTGCCGGGCGTTCCAGCAATAGGCAGAGCAGTCCGTACTACCCGGGAGAGAAGCAGATGTCCGTTGAGGACCAGACCGTTGTGAGTGACGGCATCATCCTGTCCGACGCTGCCGCGGGGAAGGTCAGGACCCTGCTCGAGCAGGAGGGTCGCGATGATCTCGCCCTCCGCGTCGCAGTTCAGCCGGGTGGATGTTCCGGGCTGCGCTATCAGCTCTTCTTCGATGAGCGTTCGCTCGACGGAGATGTCGTCAAGGACTTCGACGGCGTCAAGGTGGTCACCGACCGGATGAGCGCCCCTTACCTGGGCGGCGCCTCCATCGACTTCGTCGACACCATCGAGAAGCAGGGCTTCACCATCGACAACCCGAACGCCACGGGTTCCTGCGCCTGCGGCGACTCGTTCAGCTGAGCCGTCCCCGGCGGGGCCGGGCGTGGTGTTCCGCGCCTCCGACAGACAGCTGAAGGGGGCGGCCCCGTCCGGGCCGCCCCCTTCCGTGCGCTCCGGGGCAGGAGCGCGTGGCGGGCGTGTCAGCGCCTGCCCCTGCCGCTCAGCGCACCGGGATCTCCTCGCCGCGCTCGTCCACCAGTGTCCGGTCCCCGACCGGCGCGTCCAGCTTCACCCGGACCGAGGTCCGCTCCGCGATCATGATGCAGACATCGTCGGTACCGCCGACCGTCTCGGTGCGCAGCCGGACGGTGTCCCCGGACTCCTCCGCGGCTCCGGCGTACTCGTCGCAGACTCCGCCCCAGAAGTGCAGGGTGAGGACACGGTCCCCGGGACCGTAGGCGTCCACCGACATGCCCGCGTCCGTCAGGTCCGGCACGTCACCGGGCCCGCCGGGGGCGTCCGGAGGCAGCGGCTCCAGCGGCGGGGCGGGCTCCACCTGGCCCGGGCTGCCGGGCTCCGCCGCTCCTGCCCCGGGGTGCCCGCCGTCCCCGGCCTCGCCGTCGCGCAGGCCCAGCGTCCCGGGGTCGACGGCAGGCTGCGTCACCGCGTAGCGCGCGTCGCGCTCGCCCGCCTCGAAGACCCAGACCGGCACCAGCAGCGGCTCGGCCCCGGCGTGCTCCAGGCTCAGCGCCAGGTGCGCGCCCGTCACCGGGACCTCGGTGCTTCCCTCCGGAGGCGCGACTTCGGCCCCGTCCTCCCGCGCGTCCGCGGAACCCTGCGCCGCGGACTCACCGTTCAGCGTGTCCAGGGCCTCCTGCGCGCTCAACAGCGGATGCTCCCCGTCCGCCGTGGGGGTCAGCAGCCTGCCGTAGCCGCTCCGCAGCTCACCACCGGGGCCGACCTCGAGCACGGTGTCCGCGCCGTGCACCGGAAGACCGGACACCTGGTCAGCGACCCGCACCGTCCGGCTGTCGCCCCACTGCTCCTCGGTCTCCAGCTGCGCGTCCTGCAGACCGAGCGTCTCCAGCAGGGGCCGGGCGGCGGCCAGCGCGGTCTTCTCCGGCACCGGGTCGACCGGGGCGCCGGGCATCACCGGCTCCGCGTCCGCCCGGCCGTCCGTGCCCTCCGAGGGATCGACGCCCTGGCCCTCGCCTCCCTTCCCGGCCCCGGGGAGGTCCTCGGTGCCGGTGCCCGGGGCCGGGACCGGCTGCCCGGGATCCCCGTAGGAGTGGAAGGACCACTCGCCGGGGGCTTCCGCGGAGACCGTGAGCACCGGCTGCGCGGCGCCGGGCGCGTCGGGTGCCGGGCCGGAGGAGCGGGGGGAGTCGGGGGAGCCTGCCGGGGCGCCGACCCGCCAGGTCCCGTCGCGCAACTCCGGCGTGCCCGACAGCCCCAGGGCTCTGGCCAGTTCCGTCACCTCCGCCGCACCGACACTGCCGGAAAAGCGGTGCACCGCGGCCCGTTCGGGTCCGTCCGGGAGATCCTCGGTCGCCACGAGCACGACGCGGGCCGCGTCCGAGGACGCCAGGGAGTCGGCTTCCAGGTTGCCGGTGGCGTCCGGCGCAGCGGCCTCCGGGCCCGCGGCCTCGTCACCGGCCGTGCCGAACAGCGTCTGCCCGCCGTAGATCCCGCCCGCGAGCAGCGCCACGGAGGCCGCCACCGCGGCCGCGGCCGGCCAGTGGCGGCGGCGGGCCGGGAGGGGAAGGGCGTCCGCAGGGGGGTGGTCCACGGTGTCCTGGTCAGCCACGGCAACGCTCCTCGGGTGCGGATGGATGATGCGTCTCTTGGACGGGCCGCACCCGTTGCCGGTTCCCGGGTCTGTGGTCCCTTGCCGTCCGGCGGTAGCCTGAGGAGTCCGCCCGCCCCCTTTCCAGGAGCAGACCTGCCGTGCGCATCGCCGTCTCCGGCTCCATCGCCACCGACCATCTGATGACCTTTCCCGGCCGGTTCGCCGACCAGCTCGTCGGGGACCAACTGCACACCGTCTCCCTGTCGTTCCTCGTCGACCAGCTCGATGTGCGCAGGGGCGGGGTCGCCGCCAACATCTGCTTCGGCATGGGGCAGCTGGGTGCCGCCCCGATCCTGGTCGGCGCCGCGGGCGCGGACTTCGACGAGTACCGCGCCTGGCTGGACCGGCACGGTGTGGACACCGAGTCCGTCCGGATCTCGGAGGTGCTGCACACCGCGCGCTTCGTGTGCACCACCGACGCCGACCACAACCAGCTCGGTTCCTTCTACACGGGTGCGATGAGCGAGGCCCGGCTCATCGAGCTGAAGACGGTCGCGGACCGGGTCGGCGGACTGGATCTGGTGCACATCGGTGCCGACGACCCCGAGGCGATGCGGCGGCACACCGAGGAGTGCCGCAGCCGCGGCATCCCGTTCGCCGCCGACTACTCGCAGCAGCTCGCCCGGATGGACGGGGAGGAGATCCGCGCCCTGACGGAAGACGCCGCGTACCTCTTCAGCAACGAGTACGAGGGCTCGCTCATCGAGTCGAAGACCGGTTGGACCGGCGAGGAGATCCTGGCGAAGGTCGGCACCCGGGTCACCACGCTCGGTGCCCGGGGGGTGCTGATCGAGCGGGCCGGTGAGCCGGATCTGCGGGTGGGCTGCCCGCAGGAGGAGACCAAGGCGGATCCGACCGGCGTCGGTGACGCGTTGCGGGCCGGCTTCCTGGCCGGCCTGGCCTGGGGCACCACGCTGGAGCGTTCCGCTCAGCTGGGCTGCATGCTGGCCACCCTGGTCATCGAGACGGTGGGCACCCAGGAGTACGAGCTGCGCCGGGGCTCCTTCATGGAGCGTTTCGCGAAGGCATACGGCCACGACGCCGCGGACGAGGTCCGCGCCCACGTGCAGGGCGGCTGAGCCCCGGGGGAGCCGACCCGCGAAGGGTCACGCGGCACGGCGCACCCGGTACGCCGTGCCGCGATCCGGGTCCGCGCTGTCCAGGTCCCGCTCGTCGAGGAACTCCTGCCCGCGCAGATGACACCAGGCCCGGATGTCCAGCCCGGCAGCGCCGTCGTCGGACAGCACCGTGACGATGCCACCGACCGGCACCCCCTCGATCGCCCGGGCCAGTTCGATGACGGGCACCGGGCAGAGCTTCCCCAGCGAATCGACCGTGACGGACTCGGGCCGCGGGCCCGGTCCGGGTCCGGCCGGCGCCGGACCCGCCAGCTGCTCCCGCACCGATTCCACGGCACCGGGCAGCACGGCGAGGAACCGCTCGACGTCCTCCTCGCGGGTGCCCGGTGGCAGGGAGACCCGGACGTTGCCCTCGGAGAGCACTCCCATGGCGCGCAGCACATGGCTGGGGGTGAGGGTGCTGGAGGTGCACGAGGAACCGGAGGAGACGGCGAAGCCCTCCCGGTCCAGGGCGTGCAGCAGGGCCTCGCCGTCGGCGTAGAGACAGGAGAAGGTGACCAGGTGCGGCAGCCGCCGCAGCGGGTCCCCGACCACCTCGGTGTCCGGAACGAGCCGTGGTACCCGGTCGCGGATCCGGTCGACGAGCTTCCGCAGCCGCGCCGCCTCCTTCACCGCCTCCTGCCGGACGGCGCGCAGCGAGGCCGCCGCGGCCACCACGTCGGGCAGGCTGCCGAAGCCGGGGGCGCGGCCGGACTCCCGCTCGTCCGCCGGCTGCGGAGCGGCGAAGCGCACTCCCTTGCGCACCACGAGGAGTCCTACCCCGCCCGGCCCGCCCCACTTGTGGGCGCTCGCGGTGAGCAGGGACCACTCGCCGGGCACCGGCCCCCAGGGCAGTGACTGGGCGGCGTCCACCAGCAGGGGGACGCCGGCCGCCCCGCAGGCGGCGGCCACTTCGGCCACCGGCTGCTCGGTGCCGACCTCGTGGTTGGCGGACTGCAGGCAGGCCAGGGCGGTGTCCCTGCGGAGCCGGCCGGCCCAGTCACCGGGATCGACGCGGCCGCCGCGGTCCGGGGCCACTTCGGTGACCGTGCCGCCGTCCCGCTCGTGGACGCCGGCGGCGTGCAGCACGGCCGAGTGCTCGACCGCGGAGACCAGCAGGTGGCGCCCGACACGCCGACGGGCGGAGAGGCTTCCGGCGATCCCGGTGTGCAGTGCCCGGGTGCCGGAGGAGGTGAAGACCAGCTCGTCGGGGCGGCAGCCCACCTGCTCCGCGGCGCTTTCCCTGGCGGCGTCCAGCAGCATGCGGGCCCGTCGCCCCTGGCGGTGCAGCCGGGTGGGATCGGCCCAGCCGTCCTCCAGGGCTGCGGCGAGAGCCTCCCGTGCCACGGGGTGCCAGGGGAGAGAGGAGGCGGCATCGAAGTAGGACACGCGGAAACGCTATCGTCGCGGGGGGGCACTCCGGGCCGCGGGCCGCCGGGAGCGGGCACGTTGCGGGGCGTCACCCGGGGCTCCGCAGGGCCAGTTCCGCCCCCTGGGAAGGGGGCACGCCGCGTTGGGCACCCTCCTCGCGCGACCGCACAGGGCGTCCAGTAGGGTTTGGTCCGCATAAACATCCAAACCCCTGCCCGTGCCAGGGCCGGTGCCCCGCTCCGTGCGAAGGCTGCGGCCGGCCTACGGGCGAGACTCTCGGGAAGGCGCTACGTGAGTCCCAACGGCTCCGACCGCTCGTCGCGGCGCCCGATGCGGCGGATTCTGCCGCAGGCGCTGATCGCGGGCCTGGTCCTGGCAACCGCGACAGGTTGCACATCAGAGGACTTTCCCCGCCTTGGCATGCCCACTCCGGTGACGGAGGAGGCGCCGCGGATCCTGTCCCTGTGGCAGGGCTCGTGGGCTGCTGCCCTTATTACGGGTGTGCTGGTCTGGGGCCTCATCCTGTGGAGTGTCTACTTCCACCGGCGGTCCAGAACAAAGGTCGAGGTACCTCCGCAGACGCGGTACAACCTGCCCATCGAGGCCTTGTACACGCTAGTTCCACTGATCATCGTATCGGTGCTTTTCTACTTCACCGCGCGTGACCAGACCGAGCTCACCAGGGTGTCCGACGACGCGGATCACGTCATCAACGTGGTCGGCTTCCAGTGGAGCTGGGGCTTCAACTACCTGGAGCCGGTCGGTGCCTCCGACGGCGACGCCCGCACCGCTCCGGAGCTCGGGGGCATCCCGGACCGCATGATGGAGGCGGTGCCGGAGAACGCCGACGGCGTGTGGGACATCGGCACGCCCGACGACCGTGACCCGGACACCAACGACCCGGGGCCGACCCTGGTGCTCCCCGAGGGCGAGTCGGTGCAGTTCATCCTGACTTCCCGGGACGTCATCCACTCCTTCTGGGTGGTGCCGTTCCTGATGAAGGTGGACGTCATTCCCGGGCACACGAACCGCTTCGAGGTGACCCCGAACAAGCAGGGCACCTTCATGGGCAAGTGCGCCGAGTTCTGTGGCGTTGACCACGCCCGCATGCTCTTCAACGTCAAGGTGGTGTCTCCCGAGGAATACCAGGAGCACCTGCAGGATCTGGCCGACAGGGGCCAGACCGGCTACATCCCGGCGGGCATCGAGCAGACGGACGCCGCCAGAAACGCGGAGACGAACAACCCGTGAGCATCCTCGACAACTCCCAGGAGCCGGCCATCTCGGGTCCGCCGACGGCGACGCCGCCCGTGTACCGGAAAGAGCCCGGCAACATCGTGGTCCGGTGGGCGACCACCACGGATCACAAGACCATCGGCACGCTCTATCTGATCACCTCGTTCCTGTTCTTCATCGTGGGCGGCGTGATGGCGCTGGTCATGCGCGCCGAGCTGGCCCGCCCCGGTAACCAGGTCGTGACCAACGAGCAGTTCAACCAGCTGTTCACCATGCACGGCACGATCATGCTGCTGCTGTTCGCGACCCCGCTCTTCGCCGGGTTCGCGAACTGGATCATGCCGCTGCAGATCGGCGCGCCCGACGTGGCGTTCCCGCGGCTGAACATGCTGGCCTACTGGCTGTACCTGTTCGGCGGCCTCATCGTCGTGGCCGGCTTCTTCACCCCGCAGGGTGCGGCCAACTTCGGCTGGTTCGCCTACTCACCACTGTCCGACGCGGTCCGCTCGCCGGGTGTCGGCGCGGACATGTGGGTCATGGGCCTGATCCTCGGTGGATTCGGCACCATCCTCGGCGCGGTCAACTTCATCACCACGATCATCTGCATGCGCGCTCCGGGCATGACGATGTTCCGGATGCCGATCTTCACCTGGAACGTCCTGCTGACCGGTGTGCTGGTCCTGCTGGCCTTCCCGGTGCTGGCCGCCGCGCTGTTCGGACTGGCGTCCGACCGGTTGTTCGGCTCGCACATCTTCGATGCCGCCAACGGCGGTCCCATCCTCTGGCAGCACCTCTTCTGGTTCTTCGGCCATCCAGAGGTGTACATCATCGCGCTGCCGTTCTTCGGCATCGTCTCGGAGGTCATCCCGGTCTTCAGCCGTAAGCCGATCTTCGGCTACATCGGTCTGATCGGTGCGACGATCGCGATCGCCGGCCTCTCGGTGACCGTGTGGGCACACCACATGTACGTCACGGGAGCGGTGCTGTTGCCGTTCTTCTCGTTCATGACGTTCCTCATCGCGGTGCCGACCGGCGTCAAGTTCTTCAACTGGATCGGCACGATGTGGAAGGGGTCGCTCAGTTTCGAGACCCCGATGCTGTGGACGATCGGCTTCCTGGTCACCTTCCTCTTCGGTGGTCTGACCGGCGTCATCCTGGCTTCGCCGCCCCTGGACTTCCACGTCTCGGACACCTACTTCGTGGTGGCGCACTTCCACTACGTCGTCTTCGGCACGGTGGTCTTCGCGATGTTCGCGGGCTTCCACTTCTGGTGGCCCAAGTTCACCGGCAAGATGCTCGACGAGCGGCTCGGCAAGATCACCTTCTGGACGCTGTTCGTGGGCTTCCACGGCACCTTCCTGGTGCAGCACTGGCTGGGCGCCGAGGGCATGCCGCGCCGCTACGCCGACTACCTGGCAGCGGACGGGTTCACCACGCTGAACATGATCTCGACGATCAGCTCGTTCCTGCTCGGCCTCTCGATGCTTCCGTTCTTCTACAACGTCTGGAAGACCTGGAAGTACGGGGAGAAGGTCGAGACGGACGACCCGTGGGGTTACGGCCGTTCCCTGGAGTGGGCGACGTCCTGCCCGCCCCCCCGGCACAACTTCGTCACCCTGCCCCGGATCCGTTCCGAGTCGCCGGCGTTCGACCTGCACCACCCCGAGGTGTCGTCGCTCGATCAGCTGGAGAACCGGGACCCGGACGTTATCTCGCCCGATGACCGTGGAGAGGGTGCCAAGAAGTGAAGATCCAGGGGCACATGTTCAACTGGCTGGCGGCCTTCTTCCTCGTCGTCGCCGCCGTATACGGCTTCTGGTCGAGGGAGCCGGTGGGCACCACCGCGCTCTTCCTGGCCTTCGGCCTTTCCATCATGGTCGGGTTCTACCTGGTCTTCACCGCCCGCCGGGTGGATGCCGGGGCGCAGGACAACAAGGATGCCGATGTCGCGGACGACGCGGGGGAGCTGGGCCATTTCAGCCCGCACAGCTGGGCGCCGCTGGCGCTCGGCGCGGGGGCGATGTTCGCCTTCCTCGGCCCGGTCTTCGGCTGGTGGTTCCTCTGGTTCACCGCCCCGCTGCTGGTGATCGGCCTGTGGCTGTGGGTGTTCGAGTACTACCGGGGAGAGAACCAGACCCAGTAGCACCGGCCCGACCTGCGCAAGCAGGAACAGCGAGACAAGAGGGCGGCCCCCGGACACCTGTCCAGGGGCCGCCCTTCCTCATGCTCCGACCCGGCCCCTGGACAGTCACCGACAGGCCAGGAGGGCCGCAGAAAGCGCACCGCGCGGCCGCAGGGGTCTGCGGGCCGCGCGGTGCGCTGCGAAAGCTCAGAGGCTGGTCAGGCCACGTGCGGCAGCCGGCGGCGCAGCAGAGCGGCGAGGGAGGCGGCGAGCTCGCCCGCCTCCAGCGGATGGGCCACCGCGGACTCGGCGCGGCTCCAGGTGGCCAGCCAGGCGTCCTGGGGGCGGCCGATGAGGAGCAGGACCGGCGGACAGTTGTAGATCTCGTCCTTGATCTGCCGGCAGACCCCCATGCCGCCCGCGGGGGTCGACTCGCCGTCCAGCACGCAGACGTCGATGCCGCCCTCCTCCAGGGTGCTGAGCACCGCCGGCAGGGTGGCGCATTCCACATACTCGATCTGTGGGGCATCAGCCGCGGGGCGCCGCCCGGCGGCGAGCCGCACCTGCTCACGAGTGTTGGCGTCATCGCTGTAGACCAGCACCGTCGCCGTGCGCTGCATCCGTCCTCCTCCGTCGGGCCCGTTCCGCGGATGCTACTCGGTCGGGCCGTATACGACGGCACAGGGGCGTCCCGCAGGCGGCGCGGCCGGGTCCGCACCGGCCGGGGGCGAGCCGTTCCCGCAGTACACGCGGCTTTGACACACCGAACGGCACCCCCGGGGTGAGCGCGGGATAAGCGACCGACATAATGTCGGGCGTGGCGACAGCAACTGCACTAGACACCGGGCACGCGCAGCACCCTGCGGTCAACCGACCGAACATGACCAGCGTGGGGACAGTCATCTGGCTGTCCTCGGAGCTCATGTTCTTCGCGGCCCTCTTCGCGATGTACTTCACCCTGCGGTCGGTGATGGGAGCCGAGTACTGGGAGGCGCAGGCGGATCTGCTGAACCTGCCTTTCGCGGCGGTCAACACCACGATCCTGGTGCTTTCCTCGCTGACCTGTCAGCTCGGCGTGTTCGCCGCCGAGCGCGGGGACGTGAAGAGGCTCAGACTGTGGTTCTCGATCACCTTCGTCATGGGTTCCGTCTTCATCGGTGGCCAGGTCACCGAGTACGTGGAGCTGGTCGCGCACGAGGGCATCACGCTCTCGGGCGACCCCTACGGCTCGGCGTTCTACCTCACCACCGGGTTCCACGGCCTGCACGTGCTGGGAGGTCTCTTCGCCTTCCTGTTCGTCCTGGCCCGGACCTACGCCGCCCGGCGTTTCACCCATGAACAGGCCACGTCAGCCATCGTCGTGTCCTACTACTGGCACTTCGTGGACGTGGTCTGGATCGGCCTCTTTGCCACGATCTACCTGATCCGGTAGCCGCACCCGCACCCGCACCGCACGCACATTCCATGCACCGACGCAGAAAATCCTGACCACCGGGGTAATCCGTGAAAAAGCTCTCCGCACGACGGCGCCATCCGCTGGCGGCGCTCGTCGTCCTCATCTTCGCGCTGGCGGCCACAGGGGGGCTGTACGCCGCGTTCTCTCCCGCGGGTGAAGCCCAGGCCGACACCGCGGAGCATTCCATCGCTGTCGAGGAGGGAATGAAGCTCTACGCGGTGGGCTGCTCCAGTTGCCACGGCACCGGCGGGCAGGGCACCGAAGCGGGTCCCTCCCTCGTGGGTGTGGGCGCCGCGGCCGTCGACTTCCAGGTCGCCACCGGCCGCATGCCGATGCAGAACCCGGGCCCGCAGGCCCCGAACAAGCCGGCCGTCTACAACGACGCCGAGACCGCCCAGCTGGCCGCCTACATCGCCTCGCTGGGCCCGGGGCCCTCCGTCCCCGAGCCCGGCCAGTACGACCCGGCGGAGGGCAACTCCGCCCGCGGCGGCGAACTGTTCCGCACCAACTGTGCGCAGTGCCACAACTTCACCGGCCAGGGCGGTCCCCTGACGCACGGGAAGTACGCCCCGAACCTGCACGATGTCGAACCGAAGCAGATCTACCAGGCGATGCTCACCGGCCCGCAGAACATGCCGGAGTACCCCGACGGGATCATGCCCGAGCAGGAGAAGCGGGACATCATCGCCTGGCTGGCCGCGGTCAACAGTTCCGAGGCCCCCAACCACGGCGGGTTCTCCCTCGGTGGTTACGGGCCGGTCAGCGAAGGTCTCTTCGCGTGGACCTTCGGCATCGGTGTGCTCATCGTCGCGTCCGTGTGGGTCGGTGCTCACACCGCTAAGGCCAGGAAGTCATGAGTAGCCAGACTGGATCCAAGAACGACGAGTCACTGGACCCGTCGGAAGAGTTTCTGCCCGACGAGCGTCAGCGCGGCGAGGCAGCCCTGGTGGACGACCCGTTCGCCGACCCGGGACTGCCCGGGCACGAGTACCGCCGGCAGGACGTGGACGAGCGGGCCGCCAAGCGGTCCGAACGCATCGTGGCACTGCTGTTCATCGCTTCGATGCTGGCCACGGTCGGCTTCATCCTGTCGTACGCGCTCATCCCGATCGATCAGATCACGACGATCTGGCCGCTCGGCAACATCAGCATGCTCAACTTCGCCCTCGGCGGCACGCTCGGGCTGGCGCTGGTGTTCATCGGTGCGGGTGCCGTCCACTGGGCCCGCACCCTGATGAACGACGTGGAGACCTCCGAGGACCGCCACCAGGTCGAGGCAACGCCCGAGACCAAGGCCTACGTCCTCGAGCAGTTCCGCCGCGGGACCGAGGAGTCCGGCATCGGCTTCGGCCGCCGGAAGCTGATGCGCAACAGCATGTTCGGTGCGCTGGCCCTGGTGCCGCTCTCCGGTGTGGTCCTGCTGCGCGACCTCGGTCCGGCGCCCGGTGACAAGCTGTTCCACACCGCCTGGCAGCCCGGCAGCCTGATCATCAACGAGAACACGATGCAGCCGCTGCGCCCCGAGGACATCACCACCGGCTCGCTCGTCCAGGCGATGCCGGAGGGTCTGGACATCCACGACCACGACTTCCTCCAGGAGATCGCCAAGGCCGCGGTGATGCTGGTGCGGATCGAGCCGGAGGACATCAGGGACCAGCAGTCGGCCGACTGGGGCTACGACGGCATCCTTTGCTACTCGAAGATCTGTACCCACATCGGCTGTCCGGCGACTCTCTACGAACAGCAGACACACCACGCGCTGTGCCCGTGTCACCAGTCGACCTTCGACCTCGCCGACGGTGCCAGGGTGCTTTTCGGGCCGGCGGGCCACCCCCTGCCGCAGCTGCGTATCACAGTGAACGATGACGGCTACCTCGAGGCGCTCGGCGACTTCGACGAGCCGGTCGGCCCGAGCTTCTGGGAGCGCGGATGAGTACGGCAACGGACACGTCGACGAGCAAGGACCGCCGGGGCAAAGCCCCCGCCGGTGAGCGGGTCGCCGACTGGGCCGACGGCAGGCTGGGCGTCTACAGCCTCGCCAAGTCCAACATGCGCAAGATCTTCCCGGATCACTGGTCCTTCCTGCTCGGGGAAGTCGTTCTCTACAGCTTCATCATCCTGATCCTCACGGGCATCTACCTCACGCTCTTCTTCGTGCCGAGCATGGCCGAGGTCGAGTACAGCGGTTCCTACGTCCCGATGCAGGGCGTACTGATGTCGGAGGCCTACGCCTCGACGCTGGACATCAGCTTCGACGTCCGCGGTGGCCTGCTGATGCGGGAGATTCACCACTGGGCCGCACTGATCTTCGTGGTCGGTCTCTTCTTCCACATGATGCGGGTGTTCTTCAACGGGGCGTTCCGCAAGCCGCGCGAGATCAACTGGCTCTTCGGCTTCACGCTGCTGCTGCTGGCCATGTTCACCGGCCTCACCGGCTACTCGCTGCCGGACGACCTGCTCTCCGGTACCGGCGTGCGGTTCATGGAGGGTGCGATCCTCGCGGTGCCGGTGGTCGGCACCTGGCTGCAGATGCTGCTGTTCGGCGGGGAGTTCCCCGGCCACGACATCATCCCGCGGTTCTTCGTGGTCCATGTGCTGCTGCTGCCCGGCCTGATGCTCGGGCTGATCGCCGCGCACCTGATCCTGGTCGTCTACCACAAGCACACCCACTACGCCGGTCCCGGGCGGAGCAACGGCAACGTCGTCGGCATGCCGCTGTTCCCGGTCTACATGGCCAAGGCGGGCGGGTTCTTCTTCCTGGTCTTCGGTGCCATGTCGCTGATCGCCGCGACAACCAGCATCAACCCGGTATGGGTGCTCGGCCCCTACCGGCCGGACCAGGTGTCGACCAACGCCCAGCCCGACTGGTACATGGGCTTCTCCGAGGGCCTGGTGCGGCTCATGCCGGCCTGGGAGATGGTGTTGTTCAACAACTACACCCTCAACCTCGGGCTGCTCGTTCCGCTCATGGTGTTCCCGCTCATGCTGGCGGTCATCGCGCTGTACCCGTTCTTCGAGAGCTGGGTCACCAAGGACAAGCGCGAGCACCACATCGCGGAGCGCCCCCGCAACGCCCCCACCCGGACCGCGTTCGGTGTGGCGTGGCTCAGCTGGTACTTCGTCGCCCTCGTCGCGGGCGGCAACGACCTGTGGGCCCTGCACTTCAACCTGTCGCTCAACGCACTCACCTGGGCGTGCCGGATCGGCTTCTTCGTCCTCCCGGTGGTGACCTTCATCGTGGTGCGCCGCATCTGCCTCGGTCTGCAGCGCCGGGACCGGGAGAAGGTGCTGCACGGCCGGGAGACCGGGATCATCAAGCGGCTGCCGCACGGTGAGTTCACCGAGGTGCACGAGCCGCTGCCGCGCGCGGAGCTGTACCGCCTCACGGCGCACGACCAGTACCACGCGCACGATCTCGGCGAGCTCACCGATGAGAACGGTGTGCCGCGCAAGGTCGGCCGGCTGGAGAAGCTGCGGGTCCGGATCAGCCGTGGCTACTTCGGGGAGAGCGGTCAGGTCACGAAGCCGACCGCCGAGGAGTACCGCCAGATCACCAGCGGCGAGGGTCACCACTGACCTCTGCTGTCCGCCCGAGCGGCCCCGTCCATTGTGCGGACGGGGCCGCTCGGGCGTTCCGCCGCCACTAGGATCAAGAGCCCCGGCGTGATGCTTGTGGCGACACCGCCGGCCCGTGTGCCCCCGTCCGCCGCCGAATCCCGGAGCCCACCATGAGCAGCGTGACCCCCGCAGGAGGCGACACCGCGGCGGCGCACACCTGGCCGGACGTGCTGAGCTCGCTCCTCGCAGGCCAGGACCTGACCGGTGGTTCCACTGCCTGGGCGATGGACCGGATCATGTCCGGTGAGGCGACCGACGCCCAGATCGCCGGGTTCGCCGTGGCGCTGCGTGCCAAGGGCGAGACCGTCGAGGAAGTGACCGGTCTCGTCGAGACCATGTACCGGCATGCCCGGACCATCGAGGTGCCCGGCGCCACCGTGGACATCGTCGGCACCGGCGGCGACCGGGCCAGGACGGTGAACATCTCGACGATGTCCGCCATCGTGGTGGCCGGCACCGGGGCGAAGGTCGTCAAGCACGGCAACCGGGCGGCCTCCAGCGCCAGCGGGGCCTCCGACGTGCTGGAGAAGCTCGGCGTCAATCTGGAGCTGACCCCCGAGCGGGTCGCGGAGGTCGCCGTCGAGGCGGGAATCAGCTTCTGCTTCGCGGTGAAGTTCCACCCCGCGCTGCGGCACGTCGCCGCGGCGCGCAAGGAGCTGGGCATCGCGACGACCTTCAACTTTCTCGGCCCGCTGACCAATCCGGCCCGGGTCCGGGCCCAGGCGACGGGTGTGGCGGACCCCCGGATGGCCCCGGTCGTCGCCGGCGTGCTGGCGGAGCGCGGCAGCTCCGCGTTGGTCTTCCGCGGGGACGACGGCCTGGACGAGCTCACCACGACGGCCACCTCGACGGTCTGGGTGGTGCGCGGGGGAGCGGTCCGCCGGGAGGCGTTCGATCCGCGCAGCGTGGGTCTGGAGCTGGTGCCGGTGGAGGCGCTCCGCGGTGCGGACGCCGCCTACAACGCCGACGTGGCCCGGCGGTTGCTGGAAGGGGAGCGCGGCCCCGTGCGGGACGCGGTGCTCCTCAACTCGGCTGCCGCGTTGGTGGCGCTGGAGCAGGCCGACGGCCCGCTGCCCGAGCAGCTCGCCGCGGGCATGGTGAAGGCGGCCGAGTCGATCGACTCCGGCGCCGCCAGGGCCACGCTGGAGCGCTGGGTGGCCGCGAGCCACCGCTGACCGGCCCCGCCCGGCGGGGTCCGGCCGTCGCGGGCGGCCCGGCGCGGTACCGGGTCAGGAGTCGAGGCCGATCGCGAAGGCCGCCTCCAGGTCGTGCTGCGAGTAGGTGCGGAAGGCGATGTGCGTCTCGGTGGACTCGACTCCCGGCACCTTGCTGATGCGGCCCGGGATGACCTCCGCAAGATCGTCGTGCCGGGCCACCCGGACCAGGGCGATCAGATCGTGCGCACCGGTCACGGAGTAGACCTCGCTGACTCCCTCCAGCGCCGCGATCTGCTCCGCGATCTCCGGGATCTGATCCACGCTGGTCTTGATGAGCACAATCGACGTGATCATGACGGGGCTGCTCCCTGGGGTGATGTATGGAGATCGCCGTTCACACTCTAGACGAGCGTCTCCGCACACGGTCACTGGTCACGGGCGGTGAGTGCCGGAGTGCGGCGGGTCGGGGAAGCGGTCACGTTTCCCCGTGGAAGCGGGGCGTTCGGACGGGGAAGCGTGCCGTGCGGGCGTCGCGCCCGCAGCACCGGATGATCATGGGCACCCTCGCCGGTGACCTGCGCCGCCGTACAGGCCGTAGGGTGACAAGGGACACTCGTCAGCCCTCCGCAGTGCCGAGCCGAGAAAGTAGGACGAGACCATGGCGCTCTCTCAGCCCACGGCAGGGACCCGCTGGCGGTGCTCCCTGTGCGGCAATCTCACCCGCTTCGATGTGACCCGCTCCAGCAGAGTGGTCGAGTTCCTGCATCTCGACCTCTCGGGAGAACCGGAGGTCGAGGAGCGGGAGGTGCTCAGCGACCGCGTCGAATCCGTCCGCTGCCGTTGGTGCGGCGCGGTCGACCAGGTGGAGCTGGTCGAGCGGCCCGGCACCCAGGCCTGACGGCGGTGGGCGCGGTGCCGGACCCCAGGGACCAGGACGCGGCGGGCTCCGCGGACCCGGAGGCGGCGGCTGGATCCGCGGTGCGTCCCGGGGACGGGGACGGCCGAACGGAGCAGGCCGAGGAGCTTGCCCCGCAGTCCGGCACACCGCAGCCCGAGGAGCTGGACGGCCCCCTGCCCGAGAAGGTCCGGCACCGGGTCATCGCGGTGGCGGGGGAGGCGTTCGCGGGTCTGACGATGGCCGAACTCCCCGCTGCACTGAGGCAGTTCGCGCGGTTCACCCCTTCCCGCCGGGTCAGGTTCGGCGGCAGCGCGATGGCCGCGGCACTGGAGAACGACA
Organism: Streptomyces sp. ACA25; assembly: GCF_028200735.1. Classification (GTDB taxonomy): domain Bacteria; phylum Actinomycetota; class Actinomycetes; order Streptomycetales; family Streptomycetaceae; genus Streptomyces. The sequence continues at coordinate 61,904 of NZ_JAQKPV010000015.1, read as the reverse complement.
CCGGTTTCCGGCTGCGGGTCGCCGCCCGGCTGCGTGCCGATCAGCCGGAGCTGGCCACGGCGCTGGAGAACGACGTGGTGCCGGCCGCGGCCGATCCGGTGGACGTCGCCATGGCGGCCTACGTACTGCGCCCGCCCGGCTGGACGAAGCTGGTGTCGGCGGCCGGGGAGGAAGCGCACCGCCTGCAGGCCGAGCGGGCCGGCGAGGAGCGCGAGCGGGAGCTGGTCAGGCTCCGGGAGGAGCTGGCGCAGGTGCGGACCGCGGCGCGCCGGGACACCGACCGGATGCGCGCCGAGCTGGAAGCCGCGCGCAAGGAGGGGGAGTCGGCACACCGCAGACTGCGCAGTGCCCAGAGCGACGTACGGCGCGGGGAGGCCGCGCTCCGGAAACTGCGCGCCGAGTTCGACGTGGCGCGGGCGGAGGCGGCGACGGCGCGGGCCGCCGCGGACAGTGAGGCACGCCGCCTGAGGGCACGGCTCGGTGAGGCGGAGACGGCGCTGGAGGCCGGCCGCAAGGCTGCCCGGGAGGGCCGCAGCATCGAGGACATGCGGCTGCGGCTGCTGCTCGACACGGTGCTGGAGGCCGCGCAGGGGCTGCGCCGGGAGCTGGCTCTGCCGCCCGTGCAACTGCGCCCGGCGGAGACCGTGGAGGCGGTCGTTCCCGGCGGCATGACCCCGGGAGACGTCGCGCAGCGGGCCCTCGCGGAGGATGATCCGGCCCTGCTGGACCAGCTGCTGGCGCTGCCTCAGGCACACGTGGTGGTGGACGGCTACAACGTGACCAAGAGCGGGTATCCCACCATGCCCCTGGAGAAGCAGCGCACCCGGCTGCTGGGCGGGCTCGCCGTGCTGGCGGCGCAGAGCGGGGCCGAGATGACGTGCGTTTTCGACGGTGCCGAGCTGGCCGCGCCGGTGCTGTTGACCCCGCCGCGCGGGGTACGGGTGCTCTTCAGCAAGCCGGGGCGGACCGCTGATGACCTCATCCGGCAGCTCGTGCGGGCCGAACCGCCGGGCCGGCCGGTCATGGTGGTGTCCGCGGACCGGGAGGTGGCGGACGGGGTGGCCAGGTTCGGTGCCCGGCCCATCGCGCCCGCGCTGCTCTTGCGGCGGCTTGCCCGGACCTGAGCTGTTTGGCCCCTTGGTCCGGAAAGTTGCCTGTTGTGACCGGTGTTGTCGATTTTTGTCAACGGAGAGTCGAAAGCTGGTCGCCGCCGGTGTGAGCAAAGTAAAAAAACACCCGGAAGATTTGATTGGGCTATGGGCCCTCGCTAGTGTCAGGGCTCGAACCTTCACGCGGTAGATCATCCAATGGGGATGACCGTGAAGACACCGCCGAATCCGTAGCAAGACCGCGGAGCCGGGGCCACGCCCAACGGCCCGGCAGGCGGCTGAGGAAGAAGGAGCTCGCCTTAGTGGCGTCCCACCGTCGTCCCAAGCAGCCGAGCCGCGCCCGTGTGACCATATTCGGAGCCACCGCGGCCGCCACCGTCGCCCTCACCTCGCAGGCAGCGCACGCAGACCCCACTCCGACCAAGGACGAGGTCAAGGAGCGCGTCGACGCCCTCTACGAGGAAGCCGCCGATATCACCGACGAGTACAACGGTGCCACCGAGGAGGCCGAGAACCTCCAGGAGCAGGCCGAGGAGCTCCAGGGCTCGGTGGCCCGTGGCCAGGAGGAGCTCAACAAGCTGCGCAACAGCGTGGGTTCCGTGGCCACCGCCGAGTACCGCAACGGCGGGGTCGACCCGTCCGTGCAGCTCTTCCTCTCCGCCGACCCCGACGGCTACCTCGACCGCGCCTCCACTCTCGACCAGGTGTCGGGGAAGCAGGCCGAGGCCCTCCGCAAGATCCAGACCAAGCAGCGCACGCTCGCTCAGCAGCGCGAAGAGGCCTCGGAGAAGCTGGAGAAGCTGGAGGAGACCCGCGGGGAGATCAAGGAGAAGAAGGAGAAGATCCAGGGCAAGCTGAGCGAAGCCCGGGCCCTCCTCAACCGTCTCACCGAAGAGGAGCGGTCGGCGCTCGCCGCAGAGGAGGCCGCCGCGCAGCAGCGGGCGTCGGAGCAGGCCGAGCGAGCCACCCGTGACGCGGGCAGCCGCGACACGCTGGAGAGCGCCACCAGCACCCCCAGCACGCCTTCCGCGCCGGCCGGCTCCTCCCGGGCAGCCTCGGCGCTCAGCGCCGCGCAGAGCAAGGTCGGCTCCCCCTACGTGTACGGCTCCACCGGGCCCAACACCTTCGACTGCTCCGGGCTCACCGGCTGGGCCTACAGCCAGGCCGGGGTCTCCCTGCCGCGCACCTCCCAGCAGCAGGCCAACGCCGGCACCCGGGTGACCCAGAGTCAGCTCCAGCCGGGCGACCTGGTCTTCTACTACAGCGGTCTGAGCCACGTCGGCATGTATGTCGGCAACGGGCAGATCGTCCACGCTCCGAACTCGAACAGCACGGTGAAGTACGACGGCGTGAACGTCATGCCCTTCCAGTTCGGTGTCCGCGTGGGCTGACCCGCCCCGCTCGCGGCCCGGCCGGCACACCCTCCGGACGGGCCGTCGGCACCGCCCGCGGAACGGCCCGGCGCCCCGTGCGCCTCCTCCGTCCGGGTGGTTCCCGAAAAGTTCATCACCCCGCCGCGTCCCCGGCGTGACCTGCGGCTGTGCCGCCCGGTCCGGCTTCCCGGGGGCGCGGCGGCGTCGTGATCCCCGCTTCCGCGCCGCTACATTCTGCTCTCCGATCTCGATCGAAGGGAGCGCGGTCAGCAGTGGGTGCACACCGACGTCCTCCGCACACCGCTCCGGGGCGGGCCGCCCGGGCCGGCGTACTGTCCGCCGCCGCCGGTGCGGTGGCGGTTCTCACCGTTGTCCCGGTGGCCGCAGAGCCGGGCGGCTCCTCCTCGAGCACCGCGGCCACCGAGCGGGTGGATGAGCTTTTCGCCGATGCCGAGCGCGCGGTGGAGGCGTACAACGGCACTTCGGAGCGAGTCGAGGAGCTGCGGGCCGAAGTCGAGCAGCGGCAGGACCAGCTGGCCCGGGGCCAGGCGGAGGTCAACAGCAAGCGGCACTCCCTGGGCTCCCTCGCCGCCGCGCAGTACCGCTCGGGCGGGGTCGATCCGGAGGTGGCGCTCATGCTCTCCGAGGACCCCGAGCAGTACCTCGGACGGGTCTCCACCCTGGACCGGATCACCACCCGGCAGGCGGGGGAGCTCCGCGAGCTGCGCACCGCGCAGCGCCTGATGGAACAGCGGCGTGCAGAGGCCGAAGGGACGCTGGGTGAGCTGGAGCGGGAGAAATCCCGGCTGGCCCGCCAGAAACAGGAGGTGCAGGAGAAGCTGGCAGCCGCCCGGAGGCAGCTGGAGCGCCTGTCCACCGAGGAACGCCGGGAGCGTGAGCGAGCCGCCCGCTCCGCGGACCGCGAGGCCCGCGAGGCCCGCGAGGACCGGGCGTCCGGGGCCGCCGCGGCGTCCGGGGAGACGGCCCCGGTCTCTGCCGTCCCGGCCTCCGGGAGGGCCGGCGCGGCGGTTTCTGCCGTCCGTCAGGCACTCGGCAAGCCGTATGTCTGGGGGCAGACCGGGCCGAACGGCTTCGACTGCTCCGGGCTGATGCAGTGGGCGTACGCGCGGGCCGGGGTCTCCCTGCCGCGCACCTCCCAGGCCCAGGCCGGTGCCGGGCGGCGGGTGCCGCTGAGCCAGGTCCAGCCCGGTGACCTGGTGGTCTACCGCAGCGACGCCAGCCACATCGGCATGTACGTGGGAGGCGGCCAGGTGGTGCACGCTCCCTACCCCGGAACCCAGGTCCGTTACGACCCCGTCGGCATGATGCCGGTGTCCGGGGTGGTCCGGCCCTGAGCGGGCCCGGCTCCCGGTCCGCCCGCCTGCTCCCGCCGCATCTCCGCTCCCGTCCGCCGTCGGGCTCCCGGCCGCTGTCCGGCCGGGAGCCCGGGGGGATAGGGTCGTGGCGATGCGCAAGACCCTCATCGTGACCAACGACTTCCCGCCCCGCCCGGGCGGTATCCAGGCCTTCCTGCACAGCATGGCGCTGCGCCTCGATCCGCAGCGGGTGGTCGTCTACGCCTCCACCTGGAAGCGGGACCGGGAGAGCGCCGAGGCCACCGCGGCCTTCGACGCCGAGCAGCCGTTCCCGGTGGTCCGGGACCGGGCCACGATGCTGCTGCCCACCCCCCGGGTCACCCGGCGGGCGAGTGCACTGCTGCGGGAGCACGGCTGTTCCGCGGTCTGGTTCGGGGCAGCAGCCCCCCTCGGGCTGATGGGTCCGGCCCTGCGCCGGGCCGGTGCCGAGCGGCTGGTGGCCACCACCCACGGGCACGAGGCGGGCTGGGCCCAGCTGCCGGGCGCCCGTCGGCTGCTGCGCCGGATAGGAGACGGCACGGACACCCTGACCTACCTCGGGGAGTACACCCGGCTCCGGATCGCCGCGGCGCTCACGGCGGAGGCCGCCGCCCGCATGGTGCAGCTGACTCCGGGCGTCGATGAGAAGACGTTCCACCCCGACTCGGGCGGCGCGGCGGTGCGGGCCGGCCTCGGCCTGACGGATCGCCCGGTCGTCGTCTGCGTCTCCCGGCTGGTGCCGCGCAAGGGACAGGACACGCTGATCCGGGCGATGCCCCGGATCCTGGCCGCGGAACCGGAGACGGTCCTGCTGATCGTGGGCGACGGTCCGTACCGCCGGGACCTGGAGCGGTTGGCGGCCGGCACCGGGGTGGCCGGCTCGGTCCGCTTCACCGGCGCGGTGCCCTGGCGGGATCTGCCCGCGCACTACGGTGCGGGCGACGTCTTCGCCATGCCCTGCCGCACCCGGCGAGGCGGTCTGGACGTGGAAGGGCTCGGCATCGTCTACCTGGAGGCTTCCGCCACCGGCCTGCCGGTGGTGTCCGGGGACTCCGGCGGAGCCCCGGACGCGGTGCTCGACGGAGAGACCGGCTGGATCGTGCGGGGTGCCGCCGGCACCGCGCCGGCCGAGACCGCCGAGCGCGTGGTGGCGCTCCTCGGGGACTCCGCGCTGCGCCGCCGGATGGGGGAACGCGGCCGGGCCTGGGTGGAGGAGCGCTGGCGCCGGGACCTCCTGGCAGCCAGGCTCGAGGACCTGCTCTGAGCCGGCCCCGTCCTGCCGAGCCCTCCGGAACCTCCGAGCGGGTCCGGGTCACTTCCGGTAGAGCGCCTCGATCTCCTCGCTGTAGTCCTTGGCGACCGCGTGCCGCTTCAGCTTCATCGACGGCGTGAGGTGACCGGACTCCTCGGAGAACTGCTCCGGCAGGATGCGGAACTTGCGTACCGACTCCGCCCGGGAGACCGCGCTGTTGCCCCGGTCCACCGCCTCCTGCACCGCTGCCAGCAGCTCGGGGGACTGCAGCAGCTCCTCCCGCGGACGGTCGGCCAGGTCGTGGTTCTCCGCCCAGCGGGGCAGAAACTCGTCGTCGACGGTGACGAGCGCGGCCACGAAGGGCCGGCCGTCGCCGACCACCATGCACTCGGCGACGAGTTCGTGGGAGCGGATGCCGTCCTCGATGACCGCGGGTGAGACGTTCTTGCCGGCGGCCGTCACCAGAATCTCCTTCTTCCGGCCGCCGATCGTCAGATAGCCCTCGTCGTCCAGTGAGCCGATGTCGCCGGTGCGGTACCAGCCGTCCTCCATCGAGTCGGCGGTGGCCGACTCGTTGTTCCAGTACCCGGTGAAGAGGTGTTCCCCGGTGACCAGCACCTCGTTGTCCTCCCCGATACGCACCGAGGAGCCCGGCAGCGGCCGGCCGACGGTGCCGACCTTCGGGGCGTCGTGCGGGTTGAAGGCGGTGGCACCGCACGTTTCCGTCAGCCCGTAGCCCTCCAGGACGGTGAAGCCGATGCCCCGGTAGAAGTGCCCGAGCCGTTCCCCCAGCGGGGCGCCGCCGCTGATGGCGTGCGTCGCCCGGCCGCCGAGCACCGCGCGCAGCTTGCGGTAGACCAGCCGGTCGAAGAGCGCGTGGCGGAGCTTCAGTCCTCTTCCCGGCCCGCCGGCGTCCAGCGCCCGGCTGTACGCGACGGCGGTGTCCGCCGCCCGGTCGAAGATCTTGGCCTTGCCGTCCTCCTGCGCCTTGGCCCGGGCGCCGTTGTACACCTTCTCGAACACCCGCGGGACCGCGAGGATGATGGTCGGCCGGAACGTGCTCAGGTCGTCGGTCAGGGTCCTGGCGTCCGGCACGTGGCCCAGCCGGATCGGTGCCAGCGCCGCGGTGACCTCCACCATGCGGGCGAAGACGTGGGCCTGCGGCAGGAACAGCAGGACCGAGCTCTCCCCGGTGCGGAACAGCGGCTTCAGCCCTTCCACCACGTTTCCGCACTCGGCCAGGAAGGCCCGGTGGCTCAGCACACAGCCCTTGGGCCGCCCGGTGGTGCCGGAGGTGTAGATGAGGGTGGCCACGGAGTCCGCCGACACGGTGGCCTCCACGTCCCGCAGCGCCTCGTCCGTCACCTCACGGCCGGCGGCTGTCAGCAGTGGTACGGCTGCCTCGTCCCCGGCCGCGGTGATCCGCCAGAGCCGGGTGAGCCCGGGCAGCCTGGCCCGGACCGACGCCACCGTCTCGGCGTGCTCCTGCGTCTCCACCACGCAGGCCACCGCCCCGGAGTCCTGCAGGATCCAGGCCACCTGCTCCGCCGAGCTGGTCTCGTAGACGGGGACGGTGACGGCCCCGGCCGACCAGATCGCGAAGTCCAGCAGGGTCCACTCGTAGCGGGTACGGGACATCAGGCCCACCCGGTCCCCGGGCTCCACCCCGGAGGCCATCAGGCCCTTGGCCACCTGCCGCACCTGGTCCAGGAACGCGGCCGCGCCGATGTCCTGCCAGCTGTCCCCCTGCCGGTGCGACACCACCGGTTCGTCCGGGTGGCGGGCGGCGTTGCGGTGCAGCAGTTGCGGAAGGCTGCTCTCGTCGGACACCTGATACAAGGCCGGAAGGCCGAACTCGCGCACAATTGCTCCTCGTCACGCCGGCCGGGGAGGCGGGGCCGGCCACCGTCGGCTGCGGTACGGCGAGACCGCGGCGGGCCCCGGAATCGACTGCCGGACGTCATCCTCCGGTACCGGCACGGGGGTGGCTTCCCTGCCCGTGATGTGCCCCGTGTCACATTCCGGGCTCTTTCTGGCAGGGTACCCCCAGACCGGAGAAGGCGAATCCTGGCCGGACCGAGGCGGTGTTCCGGTGGCCGGCCGGGCGCGGTGAGACGCGCGGTAGCCTTCCTGCGAACGGCAGCGGGCGAAATTGAGGAGCCACGGCGATGGCGGAGCACACCAGGTCAAGCATCACCATCGAGGCGTCACCGGCCGAGGTGATGGCGGTGATCTCCGACTTCGGCCGCTACCCGGAATGGACCGGTGAGGTGAAGGAGGCCGAGATCCTCTCCACCGACGACCGGGGCCGGGCGGAGGAGGTCCGGCTGCTGCTCGATGCCGGAGCCATCAAGGACGAGCACACCCTGGCGTACGAGTGGTCCGGCACGGACGAGGTCCGCTGGTCACTGGTGAGGTCGAAGATGCTGCGCGCGCTGGACGGCTCCTACCGCCTCGTCCCGGCCGCTGGAGGGGAGCGCACCGACGTCACCTACCAGTTGACCGTCGACGTCAAGATCCCCATGCTCGGCACCATCAAGCGCAAGGCCGAGAAGGTCATCATCGACCGGGCCCTGGACGGCCTCAAGAAGCGGGTCGAGAGCGTGACCCGCTGACCGTGGCCCCCGGGGTGCCCCGGACAGTCCTGGTGACGGGGCCCGGCGGAGCCGGTGTCACCACCCTGGCCGCCGCGACAGCGCTGGCCGGGGCACGGGCCGGCCACCGCACCCTGGCGATCGGCACAGGGCTGTCCTGCGGGCTCGCGGCCGTCCTCGGCACCCGGCCGGCCGCCGGCCCCGGGCAGCCCGTGGAAGCGGCTGACGGGCTGTGGACCGTGGAGGCCGACTCCGCCCGGCACTTCCGCGAGGGGTTCCTCGCGGCCCAGGACCGCGCCGGAACCTTCCTGTCGGCGCTCGGCGCGGAACCGCTGGACGACGACGAGCTGACCGAGCTGCCCGGCGCCGGCGCGCTCGCCCTGCTGAGCACCCTGCACGAGGCGCACCGCAGCGGCCGGTGGCAGCTGATCGTCTCCGCGCTGCCGCCGGCTCCGGAGGCGGTCCGCCTGCTCGCTCTCCCGGACCAGCTGCTCCGGTATCTCGGGCGCCTGCTTCCCGCGCAGCGGCGGACCGCGCACACACTGCGGCCGCTGCTCGCGCAGCTCACCGGGGTCTCCCTGCCCGCCGCCGCCCTCTACGACAGCGCTGCCCGCTGGTCGCGGGAGCTGACCGCGGTCCGGGACGTCCTGACCGGGCCGGGCACCTGCGTCCGCTGGGTGGTGGAGCCGGGACCGCGGGCGGAAGCGGTGCTCCGGTCCGCCCGGGCCGGACTGGCGCTGCACGGCCCGGCGTCGGAGGCAGTCCTTGCCAACCGGCTGCTGCCCACCGGGTCGCCCGACCCCTGGCTGGCCGGTCTGGCTGCCCGTCAGCGGCTGGCGCTGGCGGAGCTCGTGGCCGAGGGACTGCCGGTGCACGAGATTCCCCATCTGGGCCGGCCGGTGAGTGGCCCGGCGGACCTCGAAACCCTGCAGGTGCCTCCGCCCGGTGACCCGGTCCCCCTTCCGGGCCGGGTGGTCGAGGACGGCCGGTCCGCCGACGGGCTGCTCCGCTGGCGTCTTCCGCTGCCCGGTGCTCGCCGGGACGAGCTCACCGTGGTCCGCCGCGGTGACGAACTCGTCGTCACCACCGGTCCGTACCGTCACTGTCTCGTCCTGCCCCCGCTGCTGCGGGACTGCACGCTGACCGGCGCAGGGCTGGAGGACGGGGCCCTGGTGACGCGGTTCGCCCCGGTGCCGCGGCACCGGGGCGCTGAAGCCCTCAACGGTTCCCGGCCGGTCCGGTAACGTCGGTACGGACGTGACCGACGTGACCGGCTGCCGCAGGAGCCCGCGATGAGCGACGCAACCGAGCCCGACGCCGATGCCTGGGCCACCGCCTGCGAGGAGGATCTCGCCGCGGAGCGGGCCAGACGCCGCGAGCGGTACGGCCCTCCGCCGGTGGACCCGGCCGCGGAGTTCCGCAGGCTCACCGAGGCGGTGACCGGGCAGCTCGGCCGCTTCGGGCTGAACGTGGCGCCGCTGGCCGAGCAGGCGAGGGCCGCCGTCGAGCCGGTACTGGAGCGGAACTCCGAGGTCTTCGGGCATCTGGTCCGGGCCGGGGACGAGTTCGCCGCCGCGTTCCGTGCCGCAGCCGCCGGCCCGCCCTCCGCGTCAGGGCCACCTTCCGGGAACAATCCGGGTGATCCGGACGCGTCGGGCGGTACCACGGATGAGCACGGGACGCAGAGGCCGAAAACAGACGGTCGGGACGAGGGGGGAGAATCCGGCCCTTCCGGTGGGTTCCAGCGCGGCGACCAGGACTGATCACCGGCCGAAGAGCCTCTCGTACTCCGGTACGGTGGTCCGCGGCGGAATCCACTGACTGCACTGAGGAACTCATGGGACTGACCATCGGCGTCGACATCGGCGGTACGAAAATCGCGGCCGGGGTGGTCGATGAAGACGGCACCATCCTCGAGATCAGTCAGCTGCCGACCCCGCTGACCTCCGCGGAGCTGGTGGAGTCCATCGCCGCCGTGGTCCGCACGGTCGGCACCGGCGTGCAGGTCGAGGCCGTCGGCATCGGCGCGGCCGGCTATGTCGACGACAAGCGCGCCACCGTGCTCTTCGCCCCGAACATCAAGTGGCGTCAGGAACCCCTCAAGGACAAAATCGAGCAACTGGTCGGCATGTCCGTCGTGGTCGAGAACGACGCCAACGCCGCAGCCTGGGGCGAGTTCCGCTTCGGTGCCGGGCAGGGCCATGACGATGTCGTGTGCATCACTCTCGGCACCGGCCTGGGCGGCGGCATCATCATCGGCGGCCGGCTGCACCGTGGACGGTTCGGCGTCGCCGGGGAGTTCGGCCATCTCCGGGTGGTGCCGGACGGCCTGCTGTGCGGCTGCGGAAGCCAGGGCTGCTGGGAGCAGTACGCCTCCGGCCGTGCCCTGCTCCGCTATGCCCGGCAGCGCGCCAACGCCACCCCGGAGGCGGCGAAGACCCTGCTCGCCCTCGGTGACGGCACCCCCGAGGGCATCCAGGGCAAGCACGTCAGCGCCGCGGCCCGGCAGGGCGACCCGGTTGCCGTGGACTCCTTCCGTGAGCTGGCCCGCTGGGCCGGCGCGGGTCTTGCCGACCTCGCCTCGCTGTTCGACCCCTCGGCGTTCATCGTCGGCGGAGGTGTCTCGGACGAAGGCGATCTGGTCCTCGATCCCATCCGCAAGTCGTTCCGCCGCTGGCTGGTCGGCGGCCGTTACCGGCCGCACGCCCAGGTGCTGGCAGCGAGGCTCGGTGGCCGGGCGGGTCTCGTCGGAGCCGCCGACCTCGCCCGCCAGGGCTGAGCACTGGCTGACCGCCGGCCGGCGGGTGTCCGTGCCCCCGGACCGTGAGTTCCGCTGTGCCGGAACGGCAGGGAACTGCCCGTCGGGAGCCTCCCGTTACGCGGTGCACCGGCCGGCGGCGTGCTGTCTTGACCTCCTGACCCGGCAGCGGGCGGAGTGCGCACAGAACAGCTACTGTCGATCACATGTCCGCCGAGATCCGTCTGCTCAGTTACAACGTCCGCTCCCTGCGGGACGATGTCGGGGCGCTCGCCCGGGTGATCCGGGCGTCCGAGCCCGATGTCGTCTGCTTCCAGGAGGCACCGCGCTTCTTCCGTTGGCGCCAGCAGGTGGCCCGGCTGGGCCGGGCAACCGGCCTGGTGCTTGTCAGCGGCGGTGCACCGGCGTGCGGCACCATGATCATGACCACCCTGCGGCCGGTGGTGGAGAGCGCCGAGGACGTCCCCCTGCCGTATCACTCGGGGCTGCACCGCCGGGCGCTGTCGACCGCGGTTCTCCGGTTCGGCGCCGCCGCACGGCTTGCGGTCATCAGCTGCCATCTCAGCCTGGACGACGGTGAGCGCACGCAGCAGGGCGCGCTGGCGCTGGAGCGGCTGGCCGCCATGGGGGTGCCCGCCGGAGTCGTCGCCGGTGACCTCAACGAGCGCCCCGAGGGCCCCACCTTCGGCCGGCTCGCGAGCGAGCTGCAGGACGCCTGGGCGGTCGCGCCCGACGGCGGGGGGCTGACCTTTCCCTCGGATCTGCCGGAGAAGCGCATCGACGCCGTGCTCTGCACCCAGGAGGTGGAGGTGCTCGGCTGCGGGGTGCCGACCGGCAGCCCGGACCTCACCGACTCCGATCTGCGGGCGGCCACCGACCATCTGCCGGTGCTGGCGAGGCTGCGGCTACCGGCAGCGGACTGAGCTGACTCCGCTTCCGTCCGGCCCCGTCCGCCCCGCTTCGCGGCTCCGGCCCGGCGCGGACGGGGCGGTCCCGGGCCGCTCCGGCACGGGACGGCCGGGACCGGAGCTTGGTACCTCGGGTCAGACCACCGCGCCGCTGCCCGGGTCGGACCACTCGTCCCGGCCGTCCCGCATGCGGGATACCAGGGTGGCGAAGCCGACCAGGAAGCCGCCGATGCCCAGCGTGCCGACCCACCACGTGACCGGCTGCTGGAAGACCACCCAGAGGAACAGCAGTACCGGCCCGCCGATGACCGCCAGCCAGGCGAACTTCGTGGTCAGGTCCGAAGCCGGTAGCGGAGGGGGTTCCGGAGGGACGAAGTGGCCCTCGCCCTGCTCGTCCTCGGGTGCCCAGTCCCGTGGCCCGGTTCCCGACCACTGACCGCTCCCCGTGGTGAGGAAGTCGCGCCCCGAACCGTTGGTGAGCAGAGGTTCGTCCGGGCCGCCCTCCGGTCTCTCCCGCCAGGCATTGCCCGGCCCGCCGCCCGCCCGAGGGGAACCCGGCTCGCCGGAGCCGGCGGGTGCGCCGGGGCTGCTGTCGGGAGCCGTTCCGGCGGCATCGGTTCCGTGCTCCTCGGAAGCGGCCCGGCCGGAGTGCTCCTCCCCGGTACGGGTCTCCGGCTCCGCGGCCGGCGCCTTGCCGAAGCCGGCAACGATCTCCGCCCAGGCGGCGTCCTCGTCGATCGGGTCGCGGCCGTCGCCGCGTTCCTGGTCACGTTCGGTCACGTGTGGTCTTCCTCGTCGTGAGCCGGGTCATGAAGGCGTCCGTCTCCTGAAAGATACCTGGGGCGTCATGGTCCAGGGTGGCCACGTGATAGCTGTCCTCCAGCACCCGCTCGGTCACCTCCACGGAGGAGACCTTGCTCAGGATGTATGCGGAGTCCGCGGACGGAACCACGTGATCCCGCCGGCTGCGCATGAGCAGCAGCGGCTGGGTGACCTGGGGCAGATCCGACGGCAGCAGCCGGAACAGCTGCCGCAGCGAGTGCGCCGCGTGCAGTGGCACGCGGTCGTAGCCGGTCTCGGAGATCCCTTCGCGGGCGATGTCGCTGGCGATGCCCTTCGTCGTGGGCAGCAGATGCCGGACCAGGGGCAGGAAGTATCCCGTGACCCGCGGGAACGAGGCCGCGGGGTTGACCACCGTGACTCCGGCCACGGCGTCCCCGTGCTTGGCGGCGAGCCGCAGGGAGAGCGTGCCTCCCATCGACAGTCCGCACAGGAAAACCTGGTCGCAGCGGTCACGCAGGAGCCGGAACTCCCGGTCGAGCGTCGCGTACCAGTCCTGCCAGCCGGTGCGCTGGAGGTCCTGCCAGCGAGTGCCGTGGCCGGGCAGCAGGGGGAGCGAGACCGTGTGGCCGCGCTCCGCAAGGTACTCGGCCCAGGGGCGCATCGACTGCGGCGTCCCGGTGAAGCCGTGGCACAGCAGGACTCCGGTGGCCGAGCCGTCGTGCGAAAAGGCCTCGGCGCCGGGCAGAAGCAGCATCGGGGAGCTCCGTTCGGCGGTGTCCGTTCGGGGGGTGCGGTGACTGCCACCCTACGCGCGGGTGGGGACAGCCGGTAGTCGGCCGAGGGCACCCGGAGGGCTGCGGGAGAACCGCCGGGCGCGAAACCCCAGTAAGGTCGTGCACGGCAGAACACAGGAGGTTCCCAGGTTGTTGTACGGCACGATGAAGATCTCCGTAGGCGCGGGGCTCAAACTGACCTTCCGCCCATGGGTGGAGGGCCGCGAGCACGTGCCCGCGGAAGGGCCGGCGATCCTGGCGAGCAACCACCTCTCCTTCTGCGACTCCTTCTTCCTGCCCGCGGTGCTCGACCGCAAGGTCACGTTCATCGCCAAGGCGGAGTACTTCACCACCCCCGGCATCAAGGGCAAGCTGACGGCCGCCTTCTTCAAGGGCGTCGGCCAGCTGCCGGTCGACCGTTCCGGCGGCCGCGGCGCGGGTGAGGCGGCGATCAGGAGCGGCATCGAGGTGCTGGAGCGCGGTGAGCTGTTCGGCATCTACCCGGAGGGCACCCGTTCCCCGGACGGCAGGCTCTACCGTGGCAAGCCGGGCGGCCTGGCCCGGGTCGCGCTGGCCACCGGAGCTCCCGTCCTTCCCGTCGCGATGATCGACACCGAGAAGATCCAGCCTCCGGGCAAGATGATGCCCAAGCTGATGCGGCCCGGTATCCGCATCGGTGCGCCGCTGGACTTCAGCCGTTACCAGGGCATGGAGGGTGACCGGTTCATCCTCCGCTCGGTGACCGATGAGGTCATGTACGCCATCATGAAGCTCTCCGGGCAGGAGTACGTCGACATCTACGCCACCGCCGCCAAGCGCCGGCTGGCCGATGAGGCCAAGGAGCGGGCGGAGGCCGAGAAGGCCGAGCGGGCGGAGAAGAAGGCCTGGGAACGCGCCGAGCACGACCGTGAGGAGCAGGACCGGCTGGAGCGGGAGCGCCGGGAGGACAAGGACGGCGAGACCCGGGCGGGCTGACGCCTCCGGGGGACGGGGAGGGCCGGGCATGACGGGGAAGCTGTCCGGGATGTCGGTGGAACAGCCGCTGTGGCGGGCGCTGACCGGCTTCCGGATTCTGACGCTCTGCTACGTGCTGGGCCTGTTCGTCCTCTCGTACGGGGACTACGGGCGGCCGCTGGTCGGCGTGGGCTACCTCGCGGTGCTCACCGTCTGGACGGTGAGCACGCTGCGCAAGGTCACGTCCGCGGAGCACTGCACTCCGCGCTTTCTCGCCGGTGACCTCGTACTCGCCGTCGTCGGGATCCTGCTGAGCCCGGTCGCCGATCCGCACCGCGAAGTCGGCCCCACGCTGCCGTCCATCTGGGTCGCCGGTGCCGTGCTGGCCTTCGCGGTCAAGGCGGGCTGGCGCTGGGCCGCCGCCGCCTCGGGCGTGGTCGGCCTGGCCAACCTCGTGGAGAACAACGGCCTTTCGCGCAGCACGGTGCACAACGTGGTGCTGGTGTGCGTGGCGAGCGTCACGATCGGCTACGTGGTCGAGGTGGCCCGGGCCAGTGAGCGCGCCCTGGCCCGGGCGATGAGCATGGAGGCGGCCACCCGGGAGCGCGAGCGGCTCGCCCGGGACATACACGACGGAGTGCTCCAGGTCCTGGCGATGGTGCAGCGGCGTGGCGGTGCGCTCGGCGGTGAGGCAGCCGAGCTGGGCAGGCTGGCGGGGGAGCAGGAGACAGCCCTGCGGACACTGATCAACGGCGGGCGGGTGCCCGCGCAGCCGCTGGGCGGCGGGGCGGAGCCGGAGGAGCCGGCCCGGCTGGATCTGCGGGCCCTGCTGGCGGCCCGTTCCCGGGGCCGGGTGAGCTTCGCGGGCCCCGGTGGCCCGGTGCTCCTGCCCGCCCCGGTCGCTCGTGAGCTGGACGCCGCTGTCGCCGCCGCCCTGGACAATGTCCGCCGGCACGCGGGTGGCGGGGACGGCGGCGGGCCGCGGGCCTGGATCCTGCTGGAGGACGAGCCGGACGCGGTGCTGATCACCGTTCGGGACGAGGGTCCCGGGATTCCCGCCGGGCGGCTCGCCGCGGCGGAGGCGGAGGGCCGGATGGGAGTGTCGCTGTCCATCCGCGGGCGGCTGCGGGAGCTGGGCGGGAGCGCGGAGTGGGTATCGGTGCCCGGGCAGGGCACCGAGGTCGAACTGAGGATGCCGAAGCATGACGGATGAACAGCGCCCGGTGCGGGTGATGGTGGTGGACGACCACCCGATGTGGCGGGACGCGGTCGCCCGTGACCTGGCGGACGCCGGCCTGGAGGTGGTGGCCACCGCCGGCGACGGGATGCAGGCGGTGCACCGGGCGCGGGCCGTGCGGCCGGACGTGCTGGTGCTCGACCTCAACCTGCCCCTGCTGCCGGGGGCGGAGGTGTGCCGCCGGCTCGCCGGTCCCGATGCCGCACCTGCCGCACCTGCCGCACCTGCCGCACCTGCCGCACCTGCCGCACCGGGCGGGACCGCCGACGCGGGGCCGAAGGTGCTGGTGCTCTCGGCCAGTGGGGAGCAGGAGGACGTGCTGGAGGCGGTCAAGGCAGGGGCCACCGGATACCTGCTGAAGTCCTCCAGCGCCGAGGAGCTGCTGGACGCGGTCCGCCGGACGGCCGCCGGCGAGCCGGTGTTCACTCCCGGGCTCGCCGGGCTGGTGCTGGGGGAGTACCGCAGGCTGGCCTCGGGCCCCGGCCCGAGGGACGCCGGTGCTCCGGCGGTGCCCCGGCTCACCGCCCGGGAGACCGAGGTCCTGCGGCTGGTCGCCAAGGGGCTGACGTACCGTCAGATCGCCGAGCGGCTTGTCATCTCGCACCGCACCGTGCAGAACCACGTGCAGAACACGCTCGGCAAACTCCAGCTCCACAATCGCGTGGAACTGGTCCGTTACGCCATCGAGCGAGGGCTCGACGCCGAATAGGACGCGCCCGCCCCGCCACGAACAGCTGTGCCATGATGCGCGGAGTGTGCCGGGTGCCGGCTTGCCGACCAGGAGTGCCGCAGGCACGGGAGCCAAGGGGAGGAACGAACGGTGGACATCCTTGCGTTCGGGGTGCAGACCGACGAGAAGCCACTGCTCGAGGCGGCGTTCGCCGACGAGGAGCTGCGGTGCGTCGATGTGTTCCTGAACGGAGACACCGTCCCCATCGCGGCCGGTCACGAGATCATCAGCGTCAGCGTCAACGCGGAGCTCGACGCGGAGGTGCTGCGCGCCCTGGCCCAGGGCGGCACCCGCATGATCGCCCAGCGGGCCACCGGCTTCAACAACATCGACCTGCAGACCGCCGCCGAGCTCGGGATGACCGTCGCCCGGGTGTCGTACTACTCGCCTCATGCGGTCGCGGAGTTCGCCTGGACCCTGGCCATGGCCCTGAACCGGCAGGTCGTCCGGGCCGCCCGCCGGACCCGGGAGTTCGACTTCCGGCTCGACGGGCTGATGGGCCAGGACATGCACGGCGCCACCGTCGGCGTGATCGGCACCGGCAAGATCGGTGAGGCGTTCACCCGGATCGCGCACGGCTTCGGGATGCGCCTGCTGGGCTGGGACGTCGCGGAGAACCCGGCCTGCCGGGAGCTGGGCATGACCTACGCGGAACTGCCGCAGCTGCTCGCCGAGGCGGACCTGATCAGCCTGCACGTGCCGCTCCTGCCGCAGACCTACCACCTCATCGACGGCCCGGCCCTGCGGGTCATGAAGGACGACGCCCTCCTCATCAACTCCAGCCGCGGCGGTCTGGTGGACACCGAGGCCCTGGTCCACGAGCTGCGGCAGGGCCGGCTGCGCGGCGTCGGCCTGGACGTGTACGAGGCCGAGGCGGGCCTGTTCTTCCTCGACAAGTCGATGGAAGTCATGACCGACGACACCCTGGCCCGGCTGACCACCTTCGGCAACGTCCTGGTGACCTCGCACCAGGCGTACTACACCCGTGAGGCGGTCACCCAGATCATCGACGCGACGGTGCGCAACGTGGCGGACTACCGGGCGGGCCGCACGGGCGAGAACACCCTGGTGGCCCCCGGCCTGCCGGTGCCCGGACCGCGCTGAGCCCGCACGGCGCCGCTCCTCGCCGGGACGACGCCCCTTGCTCACGTGGCAACGCGCCCGATGGCACCGGCCCTGCCGTCCACCGCCGCCAGCAGTTGCCGCACCACACCGGGCCCGTCCAGGGTCAGGACCGACTCCGGGTGGAACTGCACCCCGGCGAAACCCGGCCCGCGCAAGGCGTGCACGTCGCCGGAGGACGGGTCGCGGGCGAGCTCCACCCCGCGCGCCGCCAGGTCCGCACGGCCGGTCTCCGTGCAGCGCGCCGTGTACGAGCTGTAGAAGCCCACGGTCTGCGGCTCGCCGAAGAAGTCGATCCGCTTCTGCGCGCCCTGATGCGGCCGCGACCGGCGCACCAGGTCCAGGCCCAGCGCGTCGGCGAGCAGCTCATGCCCCAGGCAGACCCCCAGCAGCCCGCCGCGGTGCTCCGCGAGCAGCTCAGCGGTCAGTGCGCGCAGCAGGCACATCCGGGGATCCGCGGGCTCCTGCGGGTCACCTGGGCCGGGACCGAGCACCACCGGTCCGGGGTGGGCCAGGGCGGCCGCGCGCAGTCCCGGGTCGTCGAAGCGCCGCACGGTGACGGCGCTGCCGGTGGACCGGAGCAGATGGGCCAGCATCGAGGTGAAGGTGTCCTCCGCGTCCACCACCAGTACCGGCCTGCTACCGGGCGGGCCGGCGGGCGGGAGGTTCTGCATGGCGAGCCAGAAGGGGGCCAGACCGGACCGCCGGCTGTCCAGCGCCGCCCGTACCCTCGGGTCCTCGGCCAGCCGTGGCGGCCGGGCCGCGGGCGCGGCCGGAGCGGGCAGGACGCCCAGCGCGGTGAGTACCCCGGCGGCCTTGGCGTGCGTCTCGGCGACCTCACCGGCCGGATCGGAGCCGCGCACCAGCGTGGCGCCGACCGGCACGCGCAGCCGTCCGGTGCGGCCGTCGATGTCGGCCGTGCGGATGAGAATGGGCGAGTCCAGCGTCTGTCCGCCGTCGGCGTCCCGGCCGATCAGCGCCAGCGCCCCCGCGTAGTAGCCGCGGCCGCCGCGCTCGTGGCGGCGGATGACCCGGCAGGCGTTCTCCACCGGGGAGCCCGTCACGGTGGCCGCGAACATGGTCTCGCGCAGCACCTCGCGCACATCGAGCGAGCTCCTGCCCCGCAGTTCGTATTCGGTGTGCGCCAGGTGCGCCATCTCCTTGAGCCGGGGGCCGATGACGGTGCCCCCGATGTCGCCGACGGTGCACATCATCTTCAGCTCCTCGTCGACGACCATGGACAGTTCCTCGGTCTCCTTGCGGTCCGCGAGGAAGTCGAGCAGCCCGTCCGCGGTGGGTCCGGCGGCCGGGTACCGGTAGGTGCCGCTGATCGGGTTCATCACGACCGTGCCGCCTCTCATCCGGACGTGCACCTCCGGACTGGCTCCGACCAGCGTGCGCTCCCCGGTGTGGACGAGGAAGGTCCAGTACGCTCCCCGTTCGCCGAGGAGCAGTCGCCGGAAGAGGGCGAGAGCGTCGGCCTTGCCGTAGCCGTCGATCACTCCCTCGAACGTTCGCCTGACCACGAAGTTGGCTCCCGCCCCGGCGCCGATCTCCTCCTCGACGACACGGCGCACGGTCTGTTCGTAGGCATGGTCGCCGATGTCGAAGCCGCCGGCGCGGACCTGCACGGTGTGCCCGGGCAGCACGGACAGGAGGGTGTCGAGCGGTACCTCGTGCTGGTCCGTGGCCCGGAGCACCCGCAGCGGGGTGCCGTCATCGGTCACCTCGAATCCGCGCTCGCGGATCTGGCGGAAGGGCACGAGTGCGAGGGCGGTGGGCTCGCCGCCGGGGAGGTCGGTGAGCCGGGGCACGTCCTGGACCTCGCCGAACAGCAGTTCCACCAGGCCCGGGTCCCGGCCCGGGGTCCGGCGGCGGAGCAGGGCGAAGGGCGGGCAGTCGTCGTCGAGCAGGCGAGCGATCATGGCGGTGGTCCTTCCGGAGTCCGGGAGGGCTCGCGGGGAGGAAGCGGCACCGGACACACCGAAGGCCGCCCCCCGGGCGGCCTTCGCGTCTGTCAATGGGATGCGCGCAGTCTCAGGTGGCCGCCGGACGAGCGGGCCACCACCAGGTGCGGGAGATCTGCGCCAACATGTGCGGCACTCTAGCGGATCACCGGACCGGATACCCGGGCGGTTTCCCGCCGCCTGCCCGCGCGGTGCCGGTCATGGTGCCGGCCGGCCGGGCCGCCGTGTCGCGGACACCGGTCAGCGCCCCGGCGAGGCCGGCGAGCACCGTGGGGCAGACGCGGTAGCACACCCAGGTGCCGCGCCGCTCGCTCAGCAGCAGCCCTGCCGCGCGCAGCTTGGTGAGTCGGTGGCTCACGGTGGGCTGGGACACTCCGACGTCGGAGATCTCGCAGACACAGGCCTCACCCGCCGGGTGCGAGGCGATCTCGGAGAACAGCGGCAGCCGCACCGGGTCTCCGAGCGCCGTGAACATGGCGGCCATCGTCTCGGCGTCATCCTGGTGAGAGTGCCGTCGGTCAGCGGTGCGCAGCAGGGCGCGGCAGGGACCGATTGCGGACGGCTCAGAATGGTTCGACAGGTGTCGATCCCGGCGCGGGCCGGGGCGGGGCGCTCCGGAGCGGATCCCGCGGGTGGCCCAAAGGTGTCCACCGTCCGTCTCACTTCCCGGGCGCGGGCCGGACGCCCGGGCCGCAGGTCGTAACCTGGCGGTGTGACCGTGAACGCTGACAGCAGCACTCCCGTCGCCTCCTGGCGTGACCTTCCCGCGGCGCAGCAGCCTGACTACCCGGACCCCGAGGCTCTGCGCGCTGTGATCGCGGACCTCGAGACCTATCCGCCGCTCGTGTTCGCCGGAGAGTGCGACCAGCTCCGGGACCGGCTGGCTTCCGTGGCCAAGGGGGAGGCGTTCCTGCTCCAGGGCGGAGACTGCGCCGAGGCGTTCGACCAGGTGAGCGCGGACCACATCCGGGCCAAGCTGAAGACGCTGCTGCAGATGAGCGCGGTGCTCACCTACGCGGCGGCCGTGCCGGTGGTGAAGGTCGGCAGGATCGCCGGGCAGTACTCCAAGCCGCGCTCCAAGCCGGTGGAGACCCGCGACGGCGTGACGCTGCCGACCTACCGGGGCGACTCCGTCAACAGCCCGGACTTCACCGAGGAGGCGCGGACCCCGGACCCGGAGCGGCTGCGCCGGATGTACCACGCCTCGGCCGCGACCCTGAACCTGGTGCGCGGCTTCACCACGGGTGGGTATGCCGACCTTCGGCAGGTGCACGCCTGGAACCAGGACTTCGTGCGGAACTCCGCCTCCGGCCAGCGCTACGAGGCGCTCGCCCGGGAGATCGACAACGCGCTGAACTTCATGTACGCCTGCGGTGCCGACCCGGCCGAGTTCCACGCGGTGGAGTTCTACGCCTCGCACGAGGCGCTGCTGCTCGACTACGAGGCGGCGCTGACCCGCGTCGACTCGCGCAGCGGCAAGCAGTACGACGTCTCCGGGCACATGGTGTGGATCGGGGAGCGGACCCGGCAGCTCGACGGGGCGCACCTCGCCTTCGCGGCGACACTGCGCAACCCTCTGGGCGTCAAGCTCGGCCCGACGACCACCCCGGAGGAGGCGCTCACGCTCATCGACCGCCTCGACCCGGACCGCGAGCCCGGACGGCTCACCTTCATCACCCGGATGGGCGCGGACAAGATCCGTGACCGGCTGCCC
Source organism: Streptomyces sp. ACA25 (assembly GCF_028200735.1). Taxonomy (GTDB): domain Bacteria; phylum Actinomycetota; class Actinomycetes; order Streptomycetales; family Streptomycetaceae; genus Streptomyces. The sequence goes on along the minus strand of NZ_JAQKPV010000015.1, from coordinate 41,275 downwards.
ACCCTGGTGGAGAAGGTCACCGCCTCCGGCGCTCAGGTGGCCTGGGTCAGTGACCCGATGCACGGGAACACCTACGAGGCGGCCTCCGGGCACAAGACCCGTCGCTTCGATGATGTGCTCGACGAGGTCAAGGGCTTCTTCGAGGTGCACAAGGAGCTGGGCACCCACCCGGGCGGCATCCACGTCGAACTGACCGGCGACGACGTGACCGAGTGCGTCGGGGGCGGCGACGAGATCTTCGTCGACGACCTGCACCAGCGCTACGAGACGGCCTGCGACCCCCGGCTGAACCGCAGCCAGTCCCTGGACCTGGCCTTCCTGGTCGCCGAGATGTACCGCGCGCAGTAGCGACGGCACACCGGCCGGGCCGCTTGCCCGGGCGGACGAGACGGTGCCGGGCCGACGAGACGGTGCAGTGGGGCGCGGATCACATCGATCCGCGCCCCACTGCGCGTTGGCACCACCGGGCATCAGGGGTAAGGTAAGCATTACCTCACCAAGCCCGCGTGGGGGCCGATCCGATCCCCTGCGGAGGTCAGCGGTGTACGTCTGTTCGTGCTTCCGTGTCACCGAGCAGCAGGTGCGTGAGCACGCTGCGGCCGGAGCCTGCACTCCGCGTCAGATCGCGTCCGAGAGCAAGGCGGGCACCGACTGCGGTTCCTGTGTCCGCCGCATCCAGGGCCTGCTGGGGCGCGGTGCCGGCTGTCCCCGGCGCGAGCCGGTCGCAGCGCATCGGTCGGCTGCCGCGGCGGGGAGCGCCGTACCGGCCCTCCCGCTCACCCAGCAGCCCGCCGCAGCCTGACGTCGGGCACCGCTTCCGGCACGTCAGCCGGTGGGCTGCTCGATCTGCTGTGCGAGGTACAGCGGCTCGCCCAGTTTCTCGATCAGCTCGAGCTGAGCATCCAGATAGTCGATGTGGTGTTCCTCGTCCTCGAGGATCGTTTCGAAGATCCTGGCCGAGGTGACGTCGCCCTTGGCCCGCATCACCGTGATTCCGCGCCGTAGCCGGTCAATGGCCTCGACCTCGATCTGGCGGTCCGCCTGGAACATCTCGGTGACCGTCTGCCCGACCCGGACGTGGAACAGCCGCTGGTAGTTCGGCAGGTCCTCCAGGAACAGAATGCGGTCGGTGAGAACCTCGGCGTGCTTCATTTCGTCGAAGGACTCGGCACGTGTGAATTTTGCCAGCTTGGTCCAACCGAAGTTCTCCTGCATTTTCGCGTGCAGGAAATACTGGTTGATGGCCGTGAGCTCGGCGGTCAGCTGTTCGTTGAGAAACTCGATGACCTCGGGGTCGCCCTGCATGGCAGTGCGCTCCTTCCGGAGAGACGGCAGTGGTCAACGCATCGTGGCACCACCGACCCGCCAGCGTCCAGTAAGCGAAGGCTTACCGAATACGGTCCATAATCGCAGGTGAGGACCTCGGTGGGGTGGCAGTGCAGCGCTGTTGGACGGGTCTGTCACCATGGAGTCATGGGAGAACCGGAAGGTCACGCGGAGGAGAACCGGAACTCCTCCCCGGACCGCCTTCCGCCGGGACAGCGGCTGCAGCGCGGCTGGCCCGTCACCCATTACGGCCCGGTGCCGAAATACCGGCCCGAACGCTGGGACTTCCGGGTCTTCGGGGCCACCGGGGACGGTGACAAGCACCGCTGGACGCACGAGGAGTTCTCGGCACTGCCGCACGAGACGGTGGTCGCCGACCTGCACTGCGTGACCCGGTTCAGCATGCTGGATGCCGAGTGGGGCGGAGTCCGGGCCCGCACCGTGCTGGAGCTGGTGCCGCCGGCCCCGGGGGTGAGCCACGTGATGGTGTGGGCCGAGTACGGCTACAGCGCCAATCTGCGGCTGGCCGACTTCGCCGCCGAGGGGTCCGTCTTCGCCACCCACCGTGCCGGTGAGCTGCTGACCGCCGAGCACGGCTTCCCGCTGCGCCTGGTCGTGCCGCAGCTGTACGGCTGGAAGGGCCCGAAGTGGGTGCGCGGTGTGGAGTACATGACCGCCGACCGGCGGGGCTTCTGGGAGGAGCGCGGGTACCACAACATCGGCGAGGTGCAGCGCGAGCAGCGGTACTCCTATCAGGAGGAGCCGGGCGACGGCCCTGAGCTCTGAGCGCCGGAGCGCCGGCCGGCGTACCCGGCCCCCGTCCGTCACCCTTCGTCGCGCAGCGCCTTCAGCCGGGCGACGTCCGCCGCGTGGCCCTCCCGGCCGCCGGGCGTCTCGATCACCAGAGGCACACCAACGGTGGCCGGATGGCGGAACAGCTCCCGGAAGGGCTCCGCGCCGATGTGCCCCGCGCCGATGTTCGCGTGCCGGTCCTTGCGGGCGCCGGTGACGTCCATGGAGTCGTTGGCGTGGATCAGCTTCAGCCGGCCCGGGCCCAGCACGTCGGTCACCTCGTCCAGCAGCGCCTTGACTCCGCCCGGCGCCGCCAGGTCGTGTCCGGCGGCGAAGGCGTGACAGGTGTCCAGGCAGAGGCCCAGCCGGGGATGCCGGTCCAGGGCCTCGGCATACGGCTCCAGGTCCTCGGCCAGCGAGCACAGCGAGAATCCCTGGCCGGCCGTGGGCTCGAGCAGCAGCCAGGGATCGTCCGGGTGGGTCAGCTCCTCCAGCAGCGGCAGCAGTCGCTCCCGGACCTGCGCCAGCGCCGTGGCGCGGCTGCGGCCCCCGGTCGCCGAGCCGGTGTGCACCACGACGCCGCGCGCTCCGATCGCGCGTCCCCTGCGCAGCGAGTGCCGCAGGGACAGTACGGAGCTGTCCACGGTGGCGGCGGTGTGCGAGCCGAAGTTGATGAGGTAGGGCGCGTGGATGTGGACCGGCAGGCCCTCGGCGGTGCAGGCGGCGCGGAACTCTTCGTCCTGGCGCGGGCTGCCCGGCGGGGTGGCCCAGCCGCGCGGATTGGCGACGAACACCTGGACGGCCTCGGCGCCCATCGCGCGGGCATACGGAATGCCGGTGGCCGCGAGGCCACCGGCTACCGGGATGTGACTTCCCACCGGGTTGCGGTCCCGGCCCAGGGGGGCGGCCGGGAAGTGGAGAGGGGTGGTGCTGGGGGGAGGCGCAGTGGTGCTCACGCCTCCAGCTTGCCAGCCGGGCGGAGCCGGCCGGGCACCGGTCAGTACGGGCCGTTCACGTTGTCCATGGAGCCGTAGCGGTCGGCCGCGTAGTTGGCTGCGGCGACGATGTTGGCGACCGGGTCGTACAGGTCGTATGCCGTGCCCGGGACGTGGTAGGCATCGAACGTCGGCTGGATGACCTGCAGCAGCCCCTTGGACGGCACGCCGTTCTTGGCGTTGATGTCCCAGAGGTTGATGGCGAACGGATCGCCCGAGGACTCCCGCATGATGTTGCGGTGCAGGCCCTCGTAGCTGCCCGGGATGCCGTGCGCGGCCATGATGTCGAGCGATTCCCGTATCCAGCCGTCCAGGTTGTTGGAGTACGCGGTGGCCGCGGGGGCGATGTCCGTGCGCTCCGCGCTCCGGTCCGCGGCGGGCTCCTCGGCCCGCTGCCCGGCGGGGCGGTCCGCGGCCTCCTGCTCCTCGATCTGCTCCCGCACCGTCGTGCCCCACTCACCGGCGAAGACCGTGTGGTCCCCCGAGAGCTCCGCGGAGGCCGCCGCGTGGGCGACCGGTGCGGCGTCGGCGGCCGCCGCCGCGGCGACGGGGTGGGTGTCGGCTGCGGCGGGAACCGGAGCGAAGGTGAATGCCAGAGCGGCTACGCCGATGCCGGCGAACGACGTGGTGGCGGCCTGCCGGGTGAGGGACAGCCGGCCCTGTCGGAGCAACTGGGTGGCACGCATCAAGGGGGACCTCATCTTCGTTTCGGGGGGTTCGAGACAATTCGTAACAGCCCCGGAAAAGGCGTGGCAAAGACCCTTTTTACTAGGTACAACCGTAGATACAGGAGAAAGTCATCCTCAGGGGCGACCGTGTCGGAGGCCCGAGGGAAGGGGTGCGGGGAAAAATGGCCCACTATCCGGAGTCGTATGTGACGAAGGTCCTTGTGAGGGCCTTCACAACCGCAAGCCGCCCCGCGCGTGTCCCCGCGGCGGAGCGGGCGGGATATTCCCGGGACGGGACCGGTGCGTGCCGGATTCTCGCGACGGCCGGGTTTTCCGGTGTCTTCCCGCGCCGGCCGGCGGGCGCGGGAACTTTCCTCAGCGCAGGTGGATGATGATCGTGGAACCCCGCTCCGCGGTGTCCCCGCTGTGCACGGACTGGTTGAACACGGTGCCGGTCACGAAGTAGCGGCGCACCGAGACCTCGAAGCCCGCTTCCTCCAGCGTTTCCCGGGCCTCCCGCTCGCGCATGCCCCGGACATCCGGGACCTCGATCATCTCGGGGCCCTTGGAGATCGTCAGGGTGACGGTGTCGCCCACCGCGGCGGTCCCGCCCCCGTCCGGCGATTGTTCGGCCACGGTGCCCTCCGGATGCACGGAGTGCACGCGCTCCCCGTGGACGTCCACCTCGAAGCCGGCGCCGTCGAGCTGCTGGATGGCGGTGCCCTCCGCTTCACCGGTCACATCGGGTACGTCGATCTCCACGCCCCGGCTCACCACCAGGGCCACCGCTGAGTCCGGGCGCCGTTCCTGGCCCGCGGGCGGGTCGGTGCGGATGACCGCCCCCTGCGGAACGTCCTCGTGGAACTCCGTGCTCTCCGTGCCGGGGGTCAGGCCGGCCTCGGTCAGCTGCTGCTGGGCCTCCTCGACCGGTACACCCTCCAGTTCCGGAACCGTCACCACCTCCGGCCCGCGGGAGACGACGACGGTGACCGCGGCGTTCCGCCGGATCCGATCCCCGCGCTGCGGGTCGGTACTGATGACATGACCGCGTTCCACGGTGGGGGAGAAGTCCTCGGTGACCCGCACCCCCAGCCCGGCCTCCCGCAGCGTCTGCTCAGCCTCCGCCTGCGGCACCCCGTACACCCCGGGGGTCCGGGTGAACTGCCCGGAGTTGATGTACCACAGACCGGCGCCGGTGCCCAGCACTGCGAGGACGGCGAGCACCAGGGCCCACACCGCCCGCCGGGGCAGTGGCCGTCGCCGGCCGGCTGCCGGGGGCGCCTGGGGCACCTCCGGCAGGGCGAAGCGGGCGGTTCGGTCCGTGCCGTGTGCGGGCGTCACTCCCGGGGGAAGCGGTACGACACTGGTCACATCCTCCGGCCCGGCCGCGTCCCTGCCCCGGCCGGCCGCCGTCTCCGCGCGTCGCGGCGGCGCGGTGTCCAGCTGCCCCTCGGTCAGCACCGCCCGGGCGGCCCGCAACCGGGAGAGCAGCGCGGCGGCGTCGGGCGGCCGGGCCGCGGGCGTCCGGGAGGTGGCCCCGGCCACCAGGGCGTCCAGCTCGGCCGCCAGGCCCGCCACCGCCTCCGACGGCGGCGGCACGTCCCGGTTGACGTGCGCCAGCAGCACCTGTGCGGCGGAGTCCCCGGTGTGCGGCTTCGCGCCGGTCAGCAGCTCGTACAGCATGATCCCGCAGGCGTACACGTCGGCACGGGTGCCGACCGTGCCGTGCTCGATCTGTTCCGGAGCGAGATAGGAGAGGGTGCCCAGCAGGGAGCCGGTGGCCGCGGAGGTCTGGGTGTCCACCCCGCGCACCAGGCCGAAGTCGGCGACCTTGACCCGGCCGTCGTCACCGATCAGCACGTTCTCCGGCTTCATGTCGCGGTGCACCAGGCCCGCCCGGTGCGCGGCGCCCAGGCCGGCCAGCACGGGCTCCATGAGATCCAGGACCGCCCGGGGCGGGAGAGCACCGGTGTCGCGCAGCACATCCCGGAGGGTGCAGCCGGCCACGTACTCCATCGCCAGGTAGACGTAGGCACCGTCAGCGCTCTGGTCGTGCACCCCCACGATGTTCGGATGATCCAGCCGGGCGACGGCCTTCGCCTCCCGGATGAACCGTTCGACGAACTCGGCGTCCACGGCCAGCGACGGGTGCATCACCTTCAGCGCGAGCACCCGGTCGAGCCGGGTGTCCAGGGCGCGGTAGACCGTGGCCATGCCGCCGACGGCGATACGTGCCTCGACGCGGTACCGGCCGTCGAGTACCTGCCCGAGCAGCGGGTCCCTGAGGGTGGTGTTCACAGCGGACAAGTTTACGAGCCGTCACGGTGGCTCCGGGACCTGTGCGCGGCGGGCCCCTCGTACTGCCTCCGGACTGCTTCCGTACTGCAGCTGAACGGTTACCCGAATCCCGGAACCTTCCCCGGCCCCCGGGCTCCGGAGGGCCGGGGCGCCGCCCGGCACGGGGGCACCGGCCGGGTCAGCCGGTGAACGCCGGCCGCTCCGGATCCAGCACCGCCATGCCCTCGGCGGGTGAGGAGGCCTCCGCGAAGTGCCGGCGCGGAATCCGCCCGGCCAGCCGGGCGAGCCGTCCCGCCTCGACCGCGTGCCGCATCGCCCGGGCCATCAGCACCGGGGACTGCGCCCGCGTCACCGCGGAGGCCAGCATGACCCCCGCGCAGCCCAGCTCCATGGCCAGGGACACGTCCGAGGCGGTGCCCGCACCGGCGTCCAGAATGACCGGGACCTCGGCCCGTTCGGTGATCAGCTGGAAGTTGTGCGGGTTGCGGATGCCGAGCCCGGAGCCGATCGGCGACCCCAGAGGCATGATCGCCGCACAGCCGATGTCCTGGAGCTTCTGCGCGACCACCGGGTCGTCGTTGGTGTAGGGCAGCACGGTGAAGCCGTCGTCGACCAGGATCTCGGCGGCGTCCAGGGTCTCCACCGGGTCGGGCAGCAGGGTGCGCTCGTCCGCGATGACCTCGAGTTTGACCAGCTCGGTGCCCAGTGCCTCCCGGGCCAGCCGGGCCGTCAGTACCGCCTCACCGGCGGTGTAGCAGCCCGCGGTGTTCGGCAGTACCCCGATCCCGAGCTCCGCCAGCACCGACAGCACCGAACCGTGCACCGCGGGGTCGAGCCGGCGCATCGCCACCGTGGTGAGCTCGGTTCCGGAGGCCGCCAGCGACTCGCGCAGAACCTCCAGACTGGGCGCTCCGCCGGTGCCCATGATCAGCCGGGACGCGAGGCGGGCCCCGCCGAGCACGAGCGGCTCGTCGGCCGAGGCGGTCATCGCGCTCACCCGCCCTGCACCGCGGTGAGCACCTCGACCCGGTCACCGGGACGCAGCGCCGTCCCGGCCCACCGGCCGCGCGGGACCACCGCTTCATTGACGGCTGCGGCAACCCCCGAGGGCGCCGCGGTCAGGCCGGCTATCAGCGCGTCCAGCGTGGTGCCGGGCGCGACCTCACGCGGCTCGCCGTTGACGGACAGGGACACCGGCACCGGGGCGGTGCCGGAAGAGGGGGCGGTGGTCACGTCAGTACCTCCTGGCGTGGGCGGGAGAAGCGCAGCGCGCCGAACGGGCGGGCCACCTCGGGAAGCTGTCCGGTGGTCAGGGCGTCGGCCAGCACGTCCCCGGTGACCGGGGTCAGCAGGATGCCGTTCCGGTGGTGGCCGGTGGCCAGCTGCAGCCCGGGAAGCGCGGTGGGCCCCAGCAGCGGGGCGTTGTCCGGGCTGCAGGGACGCAGCCCGGCCCGGGTCTCGGCCAACGGCAGCTCGGTCAGCCCGGGAACCAGCTCGTGCGCGTCGCGCAGCAGCTCGTAGACCCCTCCCGCGGTGACGGTGGTGTCCCAGCCCTGCTCCTCGGACGTCGCACCGATCACCAGCTCGCCGCTGACCCGCGGTACCAGGTACACGGCGGAGCCCCGCACCACGGCCCGCACCGTGCGGGACAGGAACGGCGCGTACCGCCGCGGCACGCGCAGGCGCAGAACCTGCCCCTTGACCGGGCGGACCGGAGGCACCACCTCCGGCGGGATCCCCTCCAGGGCTGCGCTGTGGCTGCCGCCCGCCAGCACCACCTGTCCGGCCGGGAGCGTTCCGCCGTCGTCCAGCAGCACCGCGGTGGCCCGCTCCCCGGCGGTCACCAGCCGCCGGGCCCAGGACCGCCGGAAGATCACCCCGGCCCGCTCGCAGGCGGTGAGCAGCGCGGCGGACAGCAGCCGCGGGTCGGTCTGGTGATCGCCGTCCACCCGGAGCCCGCCGCGTACCCCGGGAGCCAGCATCGGCTCCAGCTTCCGGCACTCCCTGCCGGAAAGCCACTGCGAGACGAGCCCGCACCGGTGCTGGAGCGCGTGCAGCTCCTTCAACTGGGCCCGGTCGTCGGAGTCCAGCGCCACCGCCAGGGTGCCGCACGGGCGGTAGCCGATCTCCTGCCCCGCGGCCTCCTCCAGCTCGGCGCTGAACTCCGGGTAGCGGCGGGCGGACGCCAGATTGAGCGCGAGCAGGGCCTCCTCGCCGTGATGGAGCTCGGTGACGGCCGCCAGCATGCCGGCAGCGACCTCGGCGGCTCCGCCGCCCGGCCGCGGATCGACGACGACGGTGGAAAGGCCCCGCTGGGCCGCCCGCCAGGCCGTCACCAGGCCGATGACGCCACCACCGATGACCAGCACATCGTGGGATCGCTCGGACATGACCGTGCTCCTCCTCCCTTCGCCGGCATGACCCGGATCAGGTTCGTACGGTCGGAGGCCGGCCGGCCTCCCTCTCAGCCCGGTCGTCCGGGCTCCCGTGGGTGCTTCGTGTCCGGCCAGCGTAATACCCTCACCGGGCGGGCTGTGCTTCCGACGTCACCGCCCATGCCGTTGTCGGCCCCGTGCCGTCACCGTCAGCGAGGAAAGGAGCCATGGGATGCCCGTGGCGTCACTGGAGGGGCGGACCTTCGCTCCGGTCGCCGACCAGCAGGCCGGACAGGTCGGCACCCGGACCCGCTTCCGCTACCACCAGCACGGCCACCAGGTGTGGGCCGACTATTCGGGCGGCGACATCGTGCGGGGAGCCCTGATCGGCACCCGCTCGGAAGACATGATCGACTTCCGCTACGTCCAGCTCCGCACCGACGGCACCACCGCGTCGGGTCACTGCGTGAGCCGGATCGTCGCGCTCCCCGGCGGACGGCTGCGTCTGGAGGAGAGCTGGCGGTGGGAGTCGCAGCCCGGCCGCGGCACCAGCATCGTCGAGGAGACCGGCGACGGCCCGGAAGCGCCCCTTCCCGGATAGCCGGGCCACCCTGCGCCTCCGGCGCCGGAGCGCTCCGGAACCTGCACGCTCCGCCGCTCTCCGGGCCGTGCCGCGGCGCCGGACCCTATGCTGACGCGCGTGAGCGAACAGAGCCAGCAGCGAGTCGTCATCGCCGGAGCGGGCCTCGCCGGGGTGCAGACCGCGGTCCAGTTGCGGGAGCAGGGCTGGGAGGGCGCCGTCACCCTCCTGGGCGCCGAGCCGCACCGGCCCTACGACCGGCCGCCGCTGTCCAAGGACATCCTGCTCGGCAAGGCCGGCGCCAGTGAGTTCGAGGTGGACTTCCGGGCGCTCGGCATCGAGCTGCTGACCGGCTGCCCGGTCACCGCCCTGCGCCCCGCGGACCGGGAGGTCGACACCCCCGGCGGGCCGGTCGGCTACGACCACTGCGTCCTGGCCACCGGTGCCGAGCCGCTCGCGCTGCCCGGCACCGCCCGCGACCCGGACGCATTCCTCCTGCGCACCCTCGACGACGCCCACCGGCTGCGCCGGGTCCTGGACAAGCGGCGGGACGTGGTGGCCGTCGGCGCGGGCTGGATCGGCGCCGAATTCGCCACCGCGGCCCGCGCGGCGGGCTGCCGGGTGACGGTCGTCGAGGCCGCGGCCCAGCCGCTGGCCGGCGCCCTGCCCGCCGCGGTCACCGAGCCGATGCGGCAGTGGTACGCCGACGCCGGCGCCGAACTGCTCACGTCCCGCACCGTCACCGCGGTCCGCAAGGGCGCGGTGGAGCTGGCCGACGGCCGGCTGCTGCCCGCCGACGCGGCGCTGATCGGCATCGGCTCCCGCCCGGCCACCGCCTGGCTGACAGGATCGGGGATCCCCCTGACCCCGGACGGGTCGGTCCGCGCGGACGCCCGCCTGCGGGCGGGTGTCCCGGGGGTGCACGCCGTGGGGGACTGCGCCTCCTTCCCCTCCGCCCGCTACGGCAGCCGGATGCTCGTCCACCACTGGGACAACGCCCTGCAGGGTCCGCGGACGGTGGCGGCCGGCATTCTCGGCCGCGACGCGCTCCACGATCCCGTCCCGTACTTCTGGTCGGAACAGTTCGGCCGCACCGTGCAGTACGCGGGCCACCGCGGTGAGGGCGACGAGCTGGTGTGGCGCGGCTCCCCGGCCGACGCCTCGTGGTCCGTCTGCTGGCTGCGCGACGGCGTACTGCGCGCCCTCCTGGCGGTGGACCGCCCCCGCGACCTCGCCCAGGGCCGCCGCCTCATCGAACGCGCCACCGCCCTGGACCAGGCCCGCGCGGCGGACCCCGCCGTCCCCCTGAAGTCCGCCGCCCGCTGACCTGCCGCGGGATGAGAGGGCGGCCGGGAAGGCGTGGGGAGGCCGCGGTGACGGTTGTCCGCCACAGATGGCAGGCTGGGACACGTGACCGAGATTGACGAAAAGATCGACGCGCTCGTACCTGCCTGGCTGACGCTTCCCGACATCGCGGAAATGTGCGAAGTGGAGGTGACCCGGGTCCGCCAGTGGATCAGGGAGGGTCTGCTCATCGCCGTGCGCCGCGGTGAGAACCGGGTGCTCATGGTGCCCGCCCAGTTCATGGCCGAGGACCGGATCGTGAAGGGCCTGTCCGGCACCCTCACGCTGTTGCGGGACGACGGTTTCGACGTCGAGGAGATGGTGGAGTGGCTGTTCACCCCCGACGACAGCCTGCCCGGCACCCCCGCGCAGGCGCTCCACGAGAACCGGGGCACCGAGGTGAAACGCCGGGCGCAGGCGCTCGCGCTGTGAGTGAGTGCCTGCGGCGGCGGTTGCTGCCCGTGCCGCCGCAGGCCGCTGGGCCGGGGGCCGGCCGCTGAGCACACCCGGCCGGGCCCGGACCGTCCCACGACCACCAGCCGAACCAGGGGACCTTTCATGCTTGCCGACGCACGCCTCTATCTGTGCACCGATGCCCGGAAACGGCAGGGTGACCTGCCGGAGTTTCTCGATGCGGTGCTGGCCGCCGGCGTGGACATCGTGCAGCTGAGGGACAAGGGGATGGAGGCGGCAGAGGAGCTCGATCACCTCGCGGTGTTCGCTGACGCCTGCCGACGGCACGGCAGGCTGCTGGCCGTCAACGACCGCGCCGACGTCGCGCACGCCGCCGGGGCCGATGTGCTGCACCTGGGCCAGGGGGACCTGCCGGTGCCTGCCGCCCGTGCGCTGCTCGGCAACGAGGTGCTGATCGGCCGGTCCACGCACAGTGAGGCCGAGGTGGACGCCGCGAGCGAGGAGCCGGGTGTGGACTACTTCTGCACCGGCCCCTGCTGGCCGACCCCGACCAAGCCGGGCCGTCCCGCCCCCGGCCTGCCGCTGGTGCGGTACGCCGCCGCCCTCCGCAGCGGCCTGCCCTGGTTCGCCATCGGCGGCATCGGCGAGGACACCCTCGAGCAGGTGCTCGATGCCGGGGCCCGCCGGGTGGTCGTGGTGCGGGCACTCACGGAGGCGGACGACCCCGGGCAGGCGGCGGCCCGGCTGGCCGGGCGGCTGCGGGAGCGTCCGCTCCTCGGATACTGATATTCCGCCCACCGGGCTGTGGGTAGCCTGTCGACCATGGCTCTGGGAATCCCTTCTGTCCGCACCGACGGTGCGCTGACGGTGCGCGACTTGCTGGCTTCCGGCGAGCGTTCTTACTCGTTCGAGTTCATGCCGCCCCGCACCGAGAAGGGGGAGCGGACCCTGTGGAACGCCATCCGCCGGGTCGAGGCGGTGGCGCCGACCTTCGTCTCCGTCACCTACGGCGCCGGCGGCTCCTCCCGGGACGGCACGGTACGGGCAACCGAGCGGATCACGACCGAGACGACCCTCACCCCGGTCGCCCACCTGACGGCCGTCGGCCACTCCGTCGCCGATCTGCGCCACATCATCGGCCAGTACGCCGACGCGGGGATCCGCAACGTGCTGGCGCTGCGCGGCGACCCACCGGGCGATCCCCTGGGGGACTGGGTCAAACACCCCGGGGGTGTGAGTTACGCCGCAGAGCTGGTCGAGCTGATCAAGGCGTCGGGGGACTTCTGCGTCGGGGTGGCGGCCTTCCCCGAGATGCATCCGAGGTCCTCGGACTGGGAGTCCGATATCCGGCATTTCGTGAACAAGTGCCGTGCCGGGGCGGACTTCGCCATCACCCAGATGTTCTTCCACGCCGACGACTACCTGCGGCTTCGGGACCGGGTGGCCGCCGCGGGGTGCCCGACGCCGATCATTCCGGAGATCATGCCCGTCACGAACGTGCGGCAGATCGAGCGGTTCGCCCAACTCAGCAACGCTGCCTTCCCGCCGGAGCTCGAGCGGCGGCTCCTCTCGGTCAAAGACGATCCGTTGGCTGTACGCTCGGTCGGAATCGAGTACGCCACGGAGCTCTGCGCGAAGCTGATGGAAGAGGACGCCCCCGGGCTGCACTTCATGACGCTGAACCACTCCACGGCGACGCTGGAGATCTACAAGAATCTCGGTCTGCACCAGCGGGCCCGGGGTCACTGAGGAGAGGGCGTACATGGGCTGGACGGTCCTCTACATCGCGTTCGGGCTCGTCGCTCTCTGGTTGCTCGGTGAAGTGCTGCTGCAGTACAAGGCCCGGCTGCGGTGGCGGCTGACCGCCTTCTTCGGTTTCCTCACCGTGGTCTTCGGTGTCCTGCTGCCCTCGGTGTACGTGATCGCACTGGGCACCATCGCCTTCGCGGTGGGCCAGACCTGCGTGACCCTTTCCTTCCGCCGCGGCTTCTCCACCGGCTGGGCACTCGGCGGCAGCCCGGGCACCAGCCGGCGTCGCCGGGACGTGCAGCCGATGGAGCCGCTCGATCACGACCCGGACGCCGACGTGTACGGAGTGCCCGCGGAACACGACGAGCACGGCGGTCATGCCGGGCCGGACGGCGACCTCCGGGACGACGGCCGCCCGTCGTACGACGCGTACGCCACACCGGACGCAGGCTTCGAGCGGCCGGACGAGAGCTGGGCCCCGCAGGATGTCTATGCCCCGCTGGAGGACTACGCGCGCACCGCCTACGTCCCGCAGGCCGGGGACTCCCGGGAGAGGGAGGTCTACGCAGGGGGCCCTTCTCCCGCCCGCAGCGACGCCTACGCCGCCCCGGCGGCCCCCTACGCGGACCCGTATCAGCAGCAGGAGCAGTACGCCGCCTACGCACAGGACGCCGCGCCGCAGACACAGCCCTTCGCCGCGTACTCCGATCCCTACATCGGGGGAGCGGGCAGCCGGCCGGTGTCCTACCCGGACTACGGCGGTCCCGCATACCCTCAGGATGCGCCGGCCCACCAGCCGTACGCGCCGGCGCAGGACCCGGCGGACGGTGGCCCGTGGTCCGGGGCGCAGCCCTCCTACCAGGAGACCCCGCCCGGCGGCGTATGGATGCCGCAGCAGCGCGACCCGGCCGCCCCCGACCCGATGACGGGTTACCCGCAGGACGGGCCGCACGGGCAGCAGCCGGACGGGTCGTACCCGCAGCCGGGTGCCTACGACGGCGGCCAGGGGTACTACTACAACGAGCCGCGCTACTGACGACCGGCCGCCGGGTGCGACGGGGCTGGGCTCAGTAGGAGCCGCGCCACTGCGGCCCCTCGACGATCAGCCCGGCCGACAACGCACCGGACATGCCCGCGTGGGCGAGCCCGCCGCCCGGGTGGGCATGTCCGCCGACCCGGTAGGACCCTGCCGTCGGCCCCGTGCTGGGGGCGGTCAGGAAGGCGCCGCCGGCACCGGCCAGCGCCGGACCCGGCACCACGCCACCGGGGGAGCCGGTGTCCCGCTCGACATCGGCGGGCGTCCGCACCACCCGCCACAGCAGCCGGTCGCGCAGCCCGAGGCCGGCCCGCTCCGCGGCGTCGAGCAGCAGGTCGGCGAACGCCTCCCAGTCCGTGCCGCCGGGCGCCCCGTTGCTCCCGGCGGCGGGAACGGCAGCGGTCAGCACCGCGCTCTCGTGATGCGCGTCCGGGCGCAGCGCCGCGTCGTCGGGCCGCAGGAGGGTCACCACCGGATGCACCAGCGGATCGCCGTACGGGTCCGGTGCGTGCAGCACCGTGCGGTGCGCGGTGCCCGGCGGGCGGGAGCCGCGCAGCGCCAGCAGGACAGTGCAGCGGCTCTGCCCGAGGAGGGGCGTCTGCGGTTCCGGGGCGCCCCAGACCACCGTATCCGCCCCGAATGTGCGGCCGTCGGCGAGCTCCACACCGGCCGCCCGGCCGTCCGCTTCCAGGATCCGGGCGGCGTGGGCGCCCATGACGAACTCCACGCCGCGGTCCAGACAGCGCCGGTGCACCGCGTCGGCCAGGGCACGGAGGCCGCCGAGCGGATACCAGCTGCCGAATGCCTGCTCCATGTACGCCAGCACAGCCGCGCTCGCCGGGGCGAGGCGGGGATCGATGCCGTAGTCCCGCACCGAGGAGGCCAGCAGCGCCGCCAGCCGGGGGTCCTGGAGCTCATCCCGGCCCAGGTCCGCCAGCGCGGGCGGGCGGCGGCGCAGCCGGCCCCGGCGGCGCACCACCGGGTACGGGTCGCGGCGCAGGGCGGCGCCGGCGGCGGATCCGGCCGTCAGTGGCTCTTCCATGAGCGGACGCCGGGTGGCCTCCCAGGTCTGCCGGCCACGGCCGAGGAGCGCCGTCCAGCGGGCTCCCGCCGCGTCACCGAGTGCGTCGTCCAGCGCCCGCCGGACACCTCCGAGGGAGAAGCCGGGAAGACGGACCGCGGTGCCGTCCGCGAAACGGTGTTCGGCGGCCGGGTCGACGCGGGTGAGCGTGAGGCATTCCTCCAGCGGCTGCTTGCCGGTCTTGACGAACAGGTCGCGCCAGACGGCCGGCAGGTGCAGCAGGCCGGGTCCGGTGTCGAAGGCGAACCCGTCCCGCGTGTACTGCCGCACCGCTCCGCCGTGCGTGCTGCCGCGTTCCAGGACCGTCACCCGATGACCTGCCACGGCCAGCCGTGCCGCGGCCGCCATGGCGCCCATACCCGCGCCTACCACCACGATCCCTGCCATGAGCAGGTACCTTACCGGTGCCGTGCGGGCCGCTCACCGCTGCCCGTCCGCCCCGCCCGGAACGCCTCCGCGCCGGCGCGGGCCGACTTCCCCGAGTACTCGGACGACGGGCGGCCGTTCCCGGTCCGGTGGATGAGTACTGCCTGAGTATCCGCACGGATGGGCACTGCCCTCCGCGCAGGGCAGTGTGGTCGGCGCGGGGGAACGGGCCCGCACCGCCGACACGGGGCGGCGGAGCGGGCGGCCGCAGCTGGTCGGCCGGCCACACATGCGGGAGGGGGCATGTGTGGCCGGCCGTCAGCCGCGCGGGTCTCCGACGGCCCGGCTGCTCCCGGCAGTTCCTCCGACGGGTCCGCCGGTGTCGATCGTGCCTCTCAGCAGCATGGACAGTGCCGAGTGGACTTCGTCGAGCGACCGGTCCGGCTGGAATGCCTGCCAGTCCAGTGCGGTCACCAGAACCATGCCGACCAGCGCGGAGGCGGTCAGCGGGACATCGGTCCGCTCGTCCAGCTCCCCGGAGTCCCTTCCCCGGAGGAGCACATTCTCCACGGTCGCCACCGCTTCCTGCCGTTTCCGCAGCAGCACGGGGTTCCACGCGCGGTTGGTGCGCCACAGCTCGGCGACGTACAGCTGGGTGAGCGACGGATGTCCGTCGACGAAGACGAGCCCTGCCCGGACCATGCTCTCCAGGGCGTCCATCGTGCCGCCGCCCCGCTCCCGTGCCTCGTCCGCGGCCTCATGGAGCGAGCCGATGAGCAGCCCGACGCCGTGCAGCAGGAGCTCCTCGAAGAGCTCGGTCTTGCCGGCGAAGTTGTAGTACACCGTCCCCTTGGCGACCCCCGCCCGTTCGGCGATCTCCTCCACCGTGGTGGCGGAGAAGCCCTGCTCGGCGATGAGGCCGGCCGCTGCCTCGAAGAGTTTCTGCCGGGTCGCGCTCCGGCGCGGCCTGCTGCTGCGTGCCATGGGGCGATTCTCTCCCCGCCGGGCGGTACCTCCTCCGGTCCCGGTGGAGTCCTCGTACTCCGTGGGGGCGGCGACGTTCGCAGGGGTTTGCACAGCCCGGTGCTCGTTGTCAGTGCCATGGGAGAGGATGTGCTCAGATGCGAAGAACCGAACAGAACATCGAAGAGTTGCACCGCTGATTGACGACAGGAGGCTCGTCATGACCGGACTCCCGACTGATGTGCACCCCGTGCTGCGCAGGGCTCCCGCCCCGCCCGCCGCCCTCGATCTGCTCGCCCAGGCGGAGCGCGGCCTGGAGGAGGCGGCGCTCCGGGAGGACGCCGGCGACGCCTACGTCGCTGTGCACCTCGCCGCGCTGCGCACCGCTGCCGCGGTGCTCGCGGTCCGCGGCCGGCCCGAGGCGACCGCGAGGGGGCGCCGGAGCATCCGCAGCGTCTGGGACGTGCTCCCGGAGATCGCTCCCGAGCTGAACGAGTGGAGCGCGTTGTTCGCCGCGAGCGCCGTGCGCCGGGCGCGGGTCGAGGCCGGTGTCCGTGGGGCTGTCACCCGGCGGGAGGCCGACGACCTGGCGCGGGCCGCCGGTGTCTTCCTGCGCCTGGTCGAGGAGCAGTTGCGGGTCCAGCCGGTGCTGCCGCGCGGGCGGCGGGAGACCTGAGCGGCGGTCCTCCAGCGGTGAGGCCATAAGCTGGAGCCGCCCGACCGCACCGACCGAGGAGCCCCCCGTCATGCCGTCTGAGCCGACAGCACCCGGCCCGCACACCGCGCTGCGCACCGGGGTGGTGTGGGAGCTGCTCCGTACAGCCCTGGAGAGCCGGGCGGAGGCCGCCGGGCGGCCGTCCCTGGAGGTGCTGGACACCGGAGGGGGCAGTGGCAGCTTCGGTGTCCCGGTGGCCGGCCTCGGACACCGGGTGACCGTCGTCGACCCGAGCCCGAACGCGCTTTTCGCACTGGAGCGGCGGGCGGCCGA
This sequence comes from Streptomyces sp. ACA25, assembly GCF_028200735.1. Classification (GTDB taxonomy): domain Bacteria; phylum Actinomycetota; class Actinomycetes; order Streptomycetales; family Streptomycetaceae; genus Streptomyces. The sequence continues at coordinate 24,300 of NZ_JAQKPV010000015.1, read as the reverse complement.
AGAGGGCGTGGCCGACCGGGTGCGCGGTGTGCAGGGGGACACCCAGGACTTGCTGGAGGTCGCGGGGCGCGGCGCCTATGACATGGTGCTCTGCCACGGTGTCCTGGAGTACGTCGAGGACACCGCGGCCGGGGTGCGGGCCGTGGCGGACGCGCTGCGGCCCGAGGGCGGCACGCTCAGCCTGCTGGCGGCCGGCGTCGGCGGCGCGGTGCTCTCGCGTGCGCTGGCCGGTCACTTCGAGGAGGCCCGCCACGCACTCTCCGACCCCCAGGGGCGATGGGGGGATGCCGACCCGGCACCGCACCGTTTCACCGTCGCGCAGCTCACCGGCCTGGTGACCGGTGCCGGGCTCGAGCCCAGCGCGGTGCACGGCATCCGGATCTTCGCCGATCTGGTCCCCGGAGCTCTGGTGGACACCGACCCGGAATCGCTGCAGGAACTCACCCGGCTGGAGGCTGAAGCCTCGGCCCTCCCCGCCTACCAGGCGATCGCCGGGCAGCTCCATCTCCTCGCCGAACGCCCGGGCCGGGCTCCGAGCCCCTGAACGGATGCTCAGCCCGTATGATCGGTAGTACGCCTCCGGCATGACACGATGAACGTGGGGGAAAGACATGTCCATCCCCTCGGGATCCGGCATCCTGGAGACAGCGGGCGATATTGGCGTAGAGGGTGGGTACTAGAGGGTGAACGCCCTGCCTATTCTTGAAGGGTCGGATCCGGTCGCCACCGCGGCCGACGAGTAGGAGGACTCCGTGCCGCTCTCGGAGCACGAGCAGCGAATGCTCGAGCAGATGGAGCGAGCGCTGTACGCCGAAGATCCCAAGTTCGCGACAGCGCTCGAGGGAAGTGAGCTGCGTACGTACACCCGCAAGCGGGTCTACCAGGCGGCCATGGGATTTCTGGTCGGCGTCGCGCTCCTCATGGGCGGCATGGTCGCCCAATTGATCTGGCTGAGTGTCGTCGGGTTTCTGATCATGCTCGGCAGCGCAGCGCTGGCAGTGACCGGATGGAAGAAGACACCGGTCCAGAGCGTCCAGCAGGACATGCAAGCGGGAGCCGACGGCCCCGGCACCAAGGCCGAGCGGGCGTCCGGCAGGCGGCGACGGTCGGTCATGGGCCGTATCGAGGAGCGCTGGCAGCGACGCCGCGACGAGCGGGATCACTGAACGCGGCGACACCACCGCCGGAAGTACCGGAACCGGGCAGCAACCCCCGCGGGGAGCGTCCGGTTTTCGTGTGGTCCGGGGCAGGCCCGCCGGCCCTGCCCAACGCCGCTGACCGCGGCTGATCGCCCGCACCCGGGCCTCCGCCGTTCGCCTCGGCGGGCCCGCCTCCGGCTGGCCACCGCGCCCCGGCCCCGTCCTGCCTGAGGACGGGCCCATGCCCCGTCCTCAGGCACCGCGGCCGGGTCGCGACAGCGCGCGGGCCAGCCGGTCCAGCACCCCGGTCGCGCCGGCCCCGGCCCGGGCCCGGCGCTCGGCCCACACTCGGGTGAGGCGTGCGGCGGACGGCGGCAGCAGCGCGGCCCGCAGCCGGAGCCGCCGCCCGGCTGTCGCCCGCAGCCCGGCGCTCGCACACCGCACCTCCGCCGCGAGAACGTCTCCGACCTCCCCGGCGGCGCTCCGTGCCGCGTACAGCTCCTGCTCGACCGCCCCGGCCACCCGGTGCGCCGCCGTCGCCGCAGTCTCGGACAGGCCGCCCACCGCCACCATGCGCTGCGCTGCCCGCCGGGGTGTCTCGGAGGGCTCCGGCAGGATGCCGAAATCCCAGGCCGTGTCGGAGAGCTCACGCCAGGCGGCCAGCGGTCCGGCACCCGGGGCGAGCCGCCGGGCCCGGGACCGGGACCGCCACAGCCGGGGAGCCGCGGCCAGGGCAGCGAGCAGCAGGCCCCCGCCGGCCGCCCAGAACGGCAGCCACGAGGCGGCAGCGCCACCGTCCGGTCCGGGCACCGGGCCGGACGCGGCCTCGTCGCAGGCACCGGGCTCCAGCATCGGGTCGCAGCGCTCGGGATCCGCGGGCAGCGCCCCCGTCGCGTCCGGGCCGTCCGACGCGTCCTCCCGCTCCGGTGTCTCGGTTTCCCGGGACCGTTCGCTGGGGCCGGGCCTCTCCGGCCGGGTGTACGGCGGGAGGCTGCCCTGCCCCGGCGTCGGCTCGAAGCGGACCCAGCCCACGCCTTCGAAGTAGAGCTCGGGCCAGGCGTGCGCGTCGTGGATGCCCACCCGGTAGGAACCGTCAGCCTGCCGCATACCGGGAGTGAATCCGACCGAGACCTGGGCCGGGATGTCCAGGGTGCGGGCCATCGCCGCCATGCTGAAGGCGAAGTGGATGCAGAAGCCCTCCCGGGCCTCCAGGAAGCGGGTGATGGCCTCGGCGCCGGTGCCCGAGGCCACATCGGTGTCGTAGCGGAAGCCGCCCTCCCGGGTGAACCAGTTCTGGAGGGCGACCGCCCGTTCGTGGTCGTTGGCGGCCCCCGCGGTGACCTCCAGAGCCTGCCGGTGGACCTGTTCCGGCAAGCTGTCCGGCACCTGCGTGAATTCCTCCCGGATGACCGAGCTGGCCGGAGCCGGTGCCCCGGCGAGCTGTTCCGCGGTGGGTTCGAGCAGCAGATGCCGGACTTCGTAGGTGAGTCCCGCCGTCGTCAGATCCCGGCGGCTGGAGGTCAGGGTGCGGGAGTAGATGTCGTACACCCAGGCGCCTTCCGCGGCGATGTCGATCGCCGGGGACGGCACGGGCAGGCTCCGCTGCGCGTAGGACTCGTCGGCCGTGACCGAGGTGCTGACCATGGTGGTATCCACCTCGCCGGACAGCCCGGCGACCGGCCAAGGGACCTCCGGCGCTTCGTCGAGGGTGTTCCCGCTGGAACTCCAGCTCTCCCCGTCGAACCGGTCGAGTGCAGTGAGCCGCAGATACATCTCCCGGGGAGTGCTGTCCGTGCGGTAGGTCAGCACGGTGCGGTTCTGCGGCTGGTTCAACTGGTCCTGGAGCGCGACGACCGGGTTGACCGCTGTCAGGGCAGGCTCTCCGGGCACGCCTCCGCTCACCCGTCCGGAAAGGTCCAGCAGGCCCTCGCCCAGGGAGGGCAGCAGCAGCGGGGCGAGCGCGGCCACGGAGAGCGCCACCACCGCGATCCGCCGCCCGGTGCGCAGCCGGGGGCCGGCCGCTCGCGCACCACGGTCCTCCGGACGCGCGGTGGACGGCCGGGCGGGCGCCGGCTGATACCTGCCCCAGTGCGCCAGCCGGTCCCGGCTCTCAGCGAGCAGCAGCAGGAGGAAGCCGCTCGCCGCGATCAGGAAGTACGGCCAGTGGGATCCGCCCTGATCGACACCGGCCGCCACCGCGTACAGGGCCAGCAGCGGGAGTCCGGCCGGCGCCGCGCTGCGCAGGGTGACAGCGAGCAGGTCGACCAGCAGACCCACGGTCAGCACGCCGCTGAGCAGCAGCAGCTGTATACCGTCGGTGACCGGGGCGGGGACGATGTAGTGGCCTATGTCGGAGGTGCCCGCGGACAGCAGCAGCCCGAGTTCCCGTAGCGCCTCCGGCCCCGGGACCAGGCCCCCGAGGGCATACCCCGGCACAGTCACCAGGGTGAGCAGGAGACCCGAGGTCAGGATTTGTGCCGTGAACGTCAGTACTCCGGACCGGCCCCATCCGCGGAGCACCGCCCCCACCGTGCCCTGCGCCGCCAGGAGCAGGGCTGCCTGTACCAGCCATGCGCCGCTGTCGACCAGCGGCAGCAGCGTGCAGGCCGCCGCCACGGTCGCCGCCCAGGCGGCGGCCGCGATCCGGATCCGGCCGTCCATCGAAACTCCTTCACAAAGAGCCGCCGGCCGGGTGCCGGCGGTGGAGCGCGTGCCCGGACCGGCCGCGCCGGATACCGCCGGGCCGTCCGGGAAAGGCTCAGGCGCCGGGCGGAACCGGCCACCGCGCCGCGCTTTCGCCACCAACGGGCCACGGCACCTCCCCCGGCGGCGGCCGGCCCGGCCGGGGAATCACCAGGCCCCCGCGGCCCGCCCGGCCGGTGCCGAGGCCTGATGCCACAGCCGGGAAAGCGGCACTCCCGGGTGGAACGGGAGCACGGTCCACCCCGCCTCGCGCAGCAGACGCATACGGTGCATCTCCAGCATGGCGTCCAGCCGGCCGGCCGCGGCGAAAGCCACGCCGCCGCGCGCCTGCCGGCGGATCCCGCCGAGCAGGTCCGCCTGCTCGGCGTCCACGGAACCGAGGAAGGCGATCAGCAGCCCCTCCTCCCCCTCCCGCAGAACCGAACGGGCCCCTTCGAAGCCGGATCCCTGCGAAGGGGTGACCACCGCCAGGGCGTCCAGGAGCAGTCCGCTGATCTCGGCGGCGCCGCCGGCCCCTTCGGCTCCGGTGCCCGGCAGCAGGGCTCCGGTGTCGGTCAGCAGCTGTACCGCGTAGTCACGGGCCACCAGATGGGAGACGACGGAGGCGGCCCCGGCAACCGCCTGTTCGAACGGTGAGTGCGGGCCGGCGCCCTCGTACCCGGCGTGCCGGGTGTCCAGCAGCACGGTGCAGCGTTCCTTCAGCGGCTGCTCCTCGCGGCGCATCATCAGCGTCCCGCGGTGTGCCGTGGAGCGCCAGTGCACCCGGCGCAGGTCGTCACCGTGCCGGTACTCGCGGGGGATGACGTCGTCGTCACCGGCCCGGGACACGGTCCGCCGGGTGCCGTCACCGTGCCCCCGGCTGTCCCCGGGGAGGGCTCCGGAGGGGAGCGGTTCGATGTGCGGAAGCACCGTGAGGGTGTCGGACGCGTGGAAGGAGCGGGTCAGCTCAGCCATGCCGAAGGGGTCGGTGAGCTGGAGCTGGAGAGGACCCAGCGGATACCGTCCGCGCAGATCCGAGCGCACCCGGTAGGTGAGCTCACGGCGGCCGCCCGGCGGGATGCGGTCCAGCACGAAGCGGGGCGGCGAGCCGAGAACGCAGGGCACCCGGTCCTGCAGCATGAGCACCCCGGTGGGCATGCCGCGCGCCACGTTCTCGACCCTCAGGTGCACCCGGGACTCCCCGCCGGCCGTCACCCGGTCCGGGGTCAGCAGCCGGGAGGCGGCCACCCGGCTGCGGGTGCGGTGCAGCACGAGCACGCACAGCACCGGGAGGACGGTCAGCAGCATCCCGACCCGCAACAGGTCGGGCTGGCCCAGGACGTAGGCGGACCCGCCCGCGGCGGCCCCGGCGGCCAGGAAGGACCGGCCACGGGTGGTCAGCCCGCTGAAGGCGGCCCGGAGCGGGCCACGGGCGTCCGCGTCACCGTCCGGCATCAGCGGCCTCGCCGGGGCTGCTGCGGAGAGGGCTCGGGCACCGGGGTGACGTGCACGATCTCGGTGACGAGGTGCTCCGTGGAACGCCGGCTGAGCTGGGCCTGGGCCGTCGGCAGCAGGCGGTGCGCCAGCACCGGCACCGCGAGGGCCTGGAGATCGTCGGGCAGCACGAACTCCCGGCCCGCCAGTGCCGCGGTGGCCTTGGCGGCCCGCAGCAGATGAAGGGTGGCCCGGGGGGAGGCGCCGAGTCGCAGTTCGGGGTGGCTGCGGGTGGCGTGGGTCAGGGCCACGGCGTAGCGGCGCACCGCGTCGGAGACGTGCACTTCGCGCACCGCCTCGATCAGTTTGAGGATGTCGTGGGCGTGGGCCACCGGCCGCAGGGTGTCGAGCGGGGAGTGTCCGCCGTGCGACTCCAGCATCCGCAGCTCCGCTTCCGGGCTGGGATAACCGAGGGAGACCCGTGCCATGAAGCGGTCCCGCTGCGCCTCGGGAAGCGGGTAGGTGCCCTCCATCTCGACCGGGTTCTGGGTGGCGATCACCATGAACGGATCGGGCAGGGCGTGCGTCGCGCCGTCCGCGGTGACCTGGCGCTCCTCCATGGATTCCAGCAGGGCGGACTGGGTCTTGGGCGAGGCGCGGTTGATCTCGTCGCCGATCACTATTTGGGCGAACACCGCGCCCGGCTTGAACTCGAACTCCTGCCGCCGCTGGTCGTAGATGCTGACGCCGGTGATGTCGGATGGCAGCAGGTCGGGCGTGAACTGGATGCGGTGCACCGAGCAGTCGATGGACCGGGCCAGCGCCTTGGCCAGCATGGTTTTCCCGACTCCCGGGACGTCCTCGAGCAGCAGGTGGCCCTCTGCGAGCAGCACGGTCAGGGACAGCCGCACGACCTCCGGCTTGCCCTCGATGACGCTCTCCACCGAGCGGCGGACCTGGTCCGCCGTGGCACTCAGATCGCTGAGCCCCGCTCGTTCTTCAAAGGTCGTCACCGGTCCTCCTAGGCCCGTTGCGCTGCCCGGCTCCCGGTGCATTCGGGCCAGACCGCCCCGCTGTCGCCGCATCTCTGCCGCCACCGACGAATGCCCCTCCGGCAGGCGTTCATCCCACCATCCTGCCCGACCCCCCCCAGGGCCCGCCCCGCGCGTCAGGCAGCAGGCGCGGGAGCGGGGTCGATCTCGCGGAGGAGACCGGTCGACACGTCGAAGACGAATCCCCGGACATCGTCAGTGTGCAGGAGGAACGGAGACGTGCGCACCCTGGCCATCGACTGCCGGACATCCTGATCCAGGTCCCGGAACGACTCGACGGCCCAGCTGGGCTTCTGGCCGACCTCGAGCTCCAGCTCGTGCCGGAAGTCCTCGGTGAGGTTGAGCAGGCCGCAGCCGGTGTGGTGGATCAGGAGGACGGAACGGGTGCCGAGCGCACGCTGGCTGATCGTCAGGGACCGGATGATGTCGTCGGTGACCACCCCGCCCGCGTTGCGGATGGTGTGGCAGTCCCCGAGATCGAGACCGAGCGCGGCGTGGAGGTCGATCCGGGCATCCATGCAGGCGACGATGGCCACCTCACGGACCGGCCGAGCGTCCATACCGGGATCCTCGAAGGTCGCTGCGTAGCGCAGATTGGCGGAAACCAGTTGATCAGTGACGGTAGGCGACATGATCTCGACGGTAGCGCCCGCGCCTCCCGATTGCGGGGCAGGATCGCACTGTGAGACCAGGCAAAGACCCCAAGAGGGTTCACATTGTGAGGCATGTCACAGTGGGTGCGTGGCCCGGACGTACCGCCGAGCCGCCCCCGGCCGGCTCGGCGAGGCACGCCACACGGCGCACCCTCAGTGATTGACCGCGAAACCAGGTGGACTAATGTGACGCACAGTGGGAGGCGTGAGCCCTGTGCCCGTCACCTGAGTCTCACCTCCCCCTCGGAAGTCGGAAGGCGCATGACGACCAGCAACGACCGTCCGGCGGAAGCCCGGCACCGACCTGTCATGCTCCAGCGCTGTCTGGACCTGCTGGCCCCTGCCCTCGACCGACCCGGCGCCGTCGTCGTCGACTGCACCCTGGGTCTCGGCGGGCACAGCGAGGCGCTGCTGAGCGCCTTCCCAGCGGCCCGGCTCATCGCCCTGGACCGCGACCCCGCCGCCCTGCAGCTGGCCCGCGAACGGCTGGCACCGTTCGGGGACCGCGCCACGCCGGTACGCGCCGTCTACGACGAGCTGCCCGAGGTCCTGGACCGGCTGGGCATCCGGGCCGTCGCGGGGGTGCTGTTCGACCTCGGGGTGTCCTCCATGCAGCTCGACGAGGCAGACCGCGGCTTCGCGTACGCCCAGGACGCCCCGCTCGACATGCGGATGGACCAGTCCGCCGGGATGAGCGCGGCGGACGTCCTGAACACCTACCCGCCGGGCGAGCTGGTGCGCATTCTGCGGGCCTACGGCGAGGAGAAGTTCGCCCGCAAGATCGTCGAGGTGGTGGTCAAGGAGCGCGAACGGGAGCCATTCACCCGCAGCGCCCGGCTCGTCGAGCTCATCCGCAGCGCTCTCCCGCAGGCTGCCAAGCGCACCGGAGGCAACCCGGCCAAGCGAACCTTCCAGGCGTTGAGGATCGAGGTCAACGGGGAGCTTTCGGTGCTGGAGCGGGCCGTGCCCGCGGCGATCGGCACGCTGGCGGTCGGCGGCCGGATCGCCGTTCTCTCCTATCACTCGCTGGAGGACCGCCTGGTCAAGCGGGCGTTGGCGGCTGGAGCAGCCACCACCGCACCGCCCGGGCTGCCGGTCGTCCCCGAGGAGTACCAGCCCCGGCTCAGGCTGCTGACCCGCGGCGCCGAACTGCCCACCTCCGACGAGATCGCCGGAAACCGCCGGGCCACCTCTGCCCGGCTGCGCGCTGCGGAGCGTGTCCGGGAGGCGCGGTGACCGCACAGGAGCGGCTCGCGAAGCTTGCCCGGATGGTGCCCACCGGCACCTCAACGGCGGCCCGCACCCCTTTCGTGCTGCTCATCGTGGTGCTGCTCGGCAGCGGCATGCTCGCCCTGCTGCTTCTCAACGCCTCTCTGAATCAGGGATCGTTCGAGCTCAGTGAGCTCCGCCGGGAAACCCAGGAACTGACCGACGAGCAGCAGGCGCTGCAGGCCGAGGTCGACGCCTTCTCGGCCCCCGCCGCGCTGGCGGAGCGGGCCAGGGAGCTCGGGCTGGTGCCCGGCGGCCCCCCGGCCTTCCTCGGTCCGGACGGAACGGTGCTCGGTGAACCGGCCCCCGCGCCGGAGCCCGAGGAGCAGGAGGCCGAGGAGCCGGAGGAAGGGCCGGAGGACGGCGCGCGGGACGAGGGACCGGTCGGGCCGGACCCCTCTTCCGGACCGGCCGGGGCCGGGGAAGCCGCCGGACCGGACGGGTCCGGGGGCGTGGACCCCGACCCCGGTACGGAAGGGCCCGATGAGGAACCCGGTGAGGAAGAGGAGGGCGGCCGGTGAGCACCGCGCCACGGCCCCGGCCGCGCCCCCGGCGCCCCGGACCGGCCGAGACCCCGCTGCGCCTGGGCAGCCCGCGGCCGAGGCTGCGCCTGGTCAGCCTGGGGCTCGCCCTGGTCATGCTGGCATTCGTGGTGCGGCTGGTGCAGGTGCAGGTTGTCGACGCCGCCTCCTACACCGAGAAAGCCGGTGTCAATCGCTACATCACCCTCCCGCTGGCTGCTCAGCGCGGAGACATCACGGACCGCAACGGCGTTGCTCTGGCCACCACCGTCGACGCCTACGACATCACTGCTGACCCGTCGTTGTTCACCGCGGAGCACACCGGCACCGAGGACGCGCCCGACCAGGCCGCAGCCCTGCTCGCTCCCATCCTGGGGCAGGACGAGGACCGGCTGGCCGCCCTGCTCGATGCCCCGGACTCTCAGTACGCCGTCCTCGCCAGGCAGCAGACCCCGCAGACCTGGCGACAGATCCAGGAGCTGCGGCGCACTCTGGCCGAGAAGCAGCGCGCCGGCACCGGTCACCAGGTGCTCGCCGGGCTGTTCCGGGAGAAGAACCCGAAGCGGGTCTACCCGGGCGGCGACCTGGCGGCCTCGGTGCTGGGCTTCGTCAACAGTGAGGGCGAGGGCGCCGGAGGGCTGGAGAGGCGGCTGGACGAGGAACTGGCAGGTGAGGACGGCAGGATCCGGTACGCCCAGTCCGGCGGCCGCCGGGTGCCGACCGCCGGGTCGAGCGAGCAGCCGGCGGTGCCGGGCGTCGACATGGAGCTCACCCTCGACCGGGACATCCAGTGGGCCGCGCAGAGTGCCATCGCGGAGCAGGTGGTGGAGTCGGAGGCGGACAGCGGCTACGTGATCGTTCAGGACACCCGCTCCGGTGAGATCCTCGCGCTTGCCACCGCGCCCGGGTACGACCCCAACGATCTCGGGACCGCGGCCGCGAACGGCCTGCGGAACCCGGCGGTGGAGGACATCTACGAGCCCGGTTCGACGAACAAGATCGTCACGATGGCGGCGGTGCTGGAGGAGGGCGTGGCCGCCCCGGACACCCACGTCACGGTGCCCAACCGGCTGCCCCGTGCCGACCGGAACTTCGCGGACGACCACGACCACGAGACCTACCACCTGACCCTTGCCGGAGTGATGGCGCGGTCCAGCAACATCGGGACCATTCTGGCCGCGGAGGCGCTGGGCGACACCCAGCCGGAGGCCAACCAGGTGCTCCATTCGTACCTGCGGGCCTTCGGGCTCGGCAGCCCGACCGGTCTCGGCCTTCCGGGCGAGAGCTCCGGGCTCCTGGCTGATCCGGCGGACTGGGACGCCGCGCAGCAGCACACCATCCCGTTCGGCCAGGGGCTGTCCGTGAACGGGGTGCAGGCCGCCTCCCTCTACTCCACCATCGCCAACGGCGGCGAGCGGATCACCCCCGGCCTGCTGCGCGGCACCACCGGCCCGGACGGCCGTTACGAGCCCGCCCCGGAGCCCGAGCGGACCCGGGTGGTCAGCGAGGAGACCGCCCGGCAGGTCACCGCCATGCTGGAGACCGCGGTGGCCGACGACGACTGGGGAACCGCCCGGGTCGCCCGCATCCCCGGGTACCGGGTCGCGGCAAAGACCGGCACCTCCAATCGAGTGGATCCGGCCACCGGCACCTACAACGGTTACACCGCCTCGTTCGCCGGCTTCGCCCCCGCTGACGAGCCCCGGATCACCGTCTACTGCGCGGTGCAGGACCCGCGGGGGGACTACTACGGCGGCCAGGTCTGCGGACCGGTCTTCCAGCAGGTCATGGAGTTTTCCCTGAAGGCACTGCAGGTGCCGCCCTCGGGCGAGGAGCCTGCGGTGCTCGCGCCCACCTTCGACCCGGACGAGTGAGCGGAGCACAGGACATGCAGACGATCACCGGCGGAGGGCGGAACCCGCGCGCCCCGGAGCCGCCGCGGCGCCCCTCGCTTCGCGGCACCCCCGCCGCTGCGGGTACGCTCACGGCCGTGCCACAAGCTGATCAGACCCCGGCCGGGCCTCCCCGGCCCCAGCATGTCCACCCGGTGTCCCTGGCGGAGCTCGCCGGGCACCTGGGAGTCCCGGATCCAGGAGGCGAGAAGCCGGTCACAGGCATCACCCACGACTCCCGCGCGGTACGGCCGGGGGATGTGTACGCCGCCCTTCCCGGGGCCCGGTTCCACGGCGCTGACTTCGCCGACCAGGCCGCGAGCCTGGGTGCCGTCGCGGTGCTCACGGACCCGTCCGGCGCCGCCCGGGCCGCCGCCACCGGGCTGCCGGTCCTCACCGTGCCCGACCCGCGCGGCCGGATGGGCGCCCTGGCCGCCCTGATCTACGGCGAGCCGGGCCAGGACCTGCTGCAGATCGGCATCACGGGCACCTCGGGCAAGACCACCACGACCTACCTGGTCGAGGGCGGGCTGCGGCAGGCGGCCGGGGACGCTGAGCACACCGGGCTGATCGGTGGTGTGGAGTCCCGGGTCGGCAACGAGCGCATCAAGTCCGAGCGCACCACGCCCGAGGCCACCGAACTTCAGGCGCTGTTCGCCACCATGCGGGAGCGCGGCGTCACGGCGGTCGCCATGGAGGTCTCCAGCCACGCGCTGGTCCTGGGCCGGGTGGACGGCTGTGTCTTCGACATTGCGGTCTTCAACAACCTCAGCCCGGAGCACCTCGACTTCCACCCGGACATGGAGGACTACTACCGGGCCAAGGCCCAGCTGTTCACCAAGGCCCGGGCCCGGGCCGGGGTGGTCAACCTGGACGACGAGTACGGCCAGCGGCTGGCCCGCGAGTCGGAGATCCCGGTCACCACCTTCTCCGCCGAGGGGCACCCGGACGCCGACTGGCGCGCCGCGGGGGTGGAGGTCGGCCCGCTCGGCTCCACGTTCACCGTGCTGGGCCCCGACGGGGTGCGGGTGAAGGCCGCCGCCCCACTGCCCGGGGCCTTCAATGTCGCCAACGCGCTGGCGGCCATCACCGCGCTGGCCGTCGCGGGCGTCGACCCGCAGACCGCGGCCGACGGTGTCGCCGCCGTGCCCGGCGTTCCCGGCCGGCTGGAACGGGTGGACGCCGGACAGCCCTACCTCGCGGTGGTGGACTACGCGCACAAGCCCGACGCGGTCGAGTCCGTGCTCTACGCCATCCGCAAGGTCACCGACGGCCGGCTGCATGCTGTACTCGGCTGCGGCGGGGACCGGGACCCTCACAAGCGCCCCGCGATGGGGGCCGCACTCGCCCGCCTCGCCGACACCGCGGTGCTCACCTCGGACAACCCACGCACCGAGGACCCGCTCTTCATTCTGGCCGCGATGCTCGGCGGCGCTGCCGAAGTCCCCACCCACGAGCGGGGCATCGTCCTGCTCGAGGAGGACCGGGCGGCGGCCATCGCCGCGGCGGTGGCCCGGGCGGAGCCCGGGGACACCGTGCTGGTGGCAGGCAAGGGCCACGAGCAGGGACAGGACATCGCCGGTGTCGTCCGGCCCTTCGACGACCGCCGGGAGCTGCGCGCCGCCATCGAGCGAGCAGGCCACGCCACCCACTCCTCCGGGACGGACCAGGACAACGACACATGATCCCTCTCACCGTCACCGAACTCGCCACCCTCGTAGGGGGCAGACCGCACGGCATATCCGGACTCTCCCCTCCGGACGCCGGGGGCACCGGGCGGTCCGAAGGCCGCGCGCCCGTCATCATCACGGGTCCGGTGATCATCGACTCCCGGCAGGCGGTCCCGGGCTGCCTGTTCGCCGCGTTGCCGGGTGAGCACACTGACGGGCACGACTTCGCAGCGGCGGCGGTCACCGCGGGGGCTGCCGCAGTGCTGGCGACCCGCCCGGTCGACGCGCCGGCCGTGCTGGTGGACGATGTGACGGCCGCGCTGGGCGCCCTGGCCCAGCACGTCGTCGGGACCCTGGGGGCCACCGTGGTGGCGCTGACCGGGTCCTCCGGCAAGACCAGCACCAAGGACCTCATCGCGCAGTTGCTGCAGCGGGCCGGGCCCACGGTCTGGACGCCGGACTCCTTCAACAACGAAATCGGCCTGCCGCTGACCGCACTGCGCGCCGAGCCGTCCACCCGGTACCTGGTGCTGGAGATGGGCGCCCGCGGCCTGGGGCACATCCGCGCGCTCACCGCGCTGACGCCCCCGCGCATCGGCGTGGTGCTGAACGTCGGCACCGCGCACATCGGCGAGTTCGGCGGCCGGGAAGCCATCGCGCAGGCCAAGGGCGAGCTGGTCGAGGCGCTTCCCACCGCGGCCGAGGGCGGGGTCGCGGTACTCAACGCCGACGACCCGCTGGTCCGCGCGATGGCGTCCCGTACCCGGGCGCGCGTGGTGCTCTTCGGTGAGGCCGAGGACGCCGGGATCCGGGCCGGCCGGGTGCGCCTGAGCGAGGACGGCCGCCCCTCGTTCCGGCTGTACACCCCTACCGGTCACGCTGATGTGATCATGCGTCTGTACGGTGAGCACCACGTGTCGAACGCGCTTGCCGCGGCGGCTGTCGCTCATGAGGCGGGTATGTCCGCCGAGGCGATCGCCGAAGCACTCTCCGGGGCAGGCACGCTCTCCCGGTGGCGGATGGAGGTCACCGAGCGGGCGGACGGCGTAACGATCGTCAACGACGCCTACAACGCCAACCCTGACTCCATGCGGGCCGCGCTCCGCGCGCTCGCGTCGATGGGCCGGGGGCGCCGTACCTGGGCGGTGCTCGGCACCATGGCCGAGCTCGGGGACGATTCGTACGCCGAGCACGACGCCGTCGGACGGCTCGCTGTCCGGCTCAACGTCAGCAAGCTCGTGTCAGTGGGCGGCCCGGAGGCCGCCCGGCTCGACATGGGCGCCAAGAACGAGGGTTCGTGGGGTGAGGAGTCGGTGCACGTGTCCGACGCTCAGGCAGCGGTGGATCTGCTGCAGGATGAGCTGCGGCCGGGAGATGTGGTGCTCGTGAAAGCATCCCGGTCGGAGGGGCTGGAACAGGTCGCCATGGCGCTCGCGGACGCCGCGCCCCGGGCGGGGGCGGCTGAGTCCGTCCGTCCGGGCGGAGCCGCGCGTGGCGAGGGTGAAGGGGCCGCAGCCCGATGAGGCAGATCCTCTTCTCCGGCATTATCGGGCTGTTCCTGACCCTCGTCGGGACGCCGCTGCTGATCAAGCTGCTCGCCCGCAAGGGCTACGGTCAGTTCATTCGCGATGACGGGCCCCGGGACCACCACAGCAAGCGTGGTACACCCACGATGGGCGGTATCGCCTTCATCCTGGCGACGCTGATCGCCTACCTGGTCACGAAGCTGGTCAGCGGCAACTCACCGACTGTCTCCGGGCTGCTGGTCCTCTATCTTTTCGCGGGGATGGGCCTGGTCGGCTTCCTCGACGACTACATCAAGATCGTCAAACAGCGCAGTCTGGGGCTGCGGGCCAAGGCGAAAATGATGGGTCAGTTCATCGTCGGCGTCACGTTCGCGATCCTCTCGCTGAACTTCGCCGACTCCCGAGAGCTGACACCGGCCTCCACCCATCTGTCCTTCACCCAGGACTTCGGCTGGTCCATCGGCCCGGTGCTGTTCGTCCTGTGGGCGCTGTTCATGATCCTGGCCATGTCGAACGGGGTGAACCTCACCGACGGTCTGGACGGCCTGGCCACCGGTGCCTCCGCGATGGTCTTCGGCGCCTACGTCTTCATCGGTGTCTGGCAGTACGGACAGACCTGTGCCAACGAACTCACCGCCGGCGCCGGTTGTTACGAGGTGCGTGACCCGCTCGACCTCGCGATCGTCGCCGCCGCGCTGATGGGCTCGCTGTTCGGCTTCCTGTGGTGGAACACCTCACCGGCGAAGATCTTCATGGGCGACACCGGTTCACTCGCACTCGGCGGCGCGCTGGCCGCGCTGGCCATCCTGTCCCGGACCGAGCTGCTGCTGGCCGTCCTCGGCGGGCTCTTCGTCCTGATCACCATGTCCGTGGTGATCCAGGTGGGCTCCTTCCGGCTCACCGGCAAACGGGTCTTCAAAATGGCGCCGCTCCAGCACCACTTCGAACTCCAGGGCTGGAGCGAAGTCCTGGTGGTGGTCAGGTTCTGGATCATCCAGGGCATCTGCGTGATCGTCGGTCTCGGCATCTTCTACGGCAGTTGGGTGGCCGGCTGGTGAACGAGCGCAGCACGGAGCACCGTCCCGGCGACCCCTTCCGCGTCGCCGGGGAGCACATCACCGTCGCCGGCCTGGGCGTCAGCGGGAGCAGTGCGGCCCGGGCCCTCACCGGGCTCGGGGCCCGGGTCACCGTCGTGGACGGCGGGGACGGGCCCCGGCAGCGGGCCGGTGCCGAGGAGCTCGAGCGCGACGGCATCACCGTCCGGCTCGGCGACGGCGCCTCGCTCCCGCACGGCACCGCACTCGTCGTCACCTCACCCGGGTGGAAGCCGGGGAGCCCGCTGTTCGCCGCCGCCGCGGCGGCGGGTACCGAGGTCATCGGCGATGTCGAGCTCGCCTGGCGCCTGCGGCCCGCCCCGCCGGGCGGGCCGGCCCCGGCCCCCTGGCTGGCGGTCACCGGCACCAACGGCAAGACCAGCACCGTCCGGATGCTCGCCGCCATCCTGGCGGCCGCCGGGCTGCGCACCGCCGCCGTGGGGAACATCGGCACCCCGGTCCTGGACGCGGTGCTGGCCGAGGAGCCCTACGACGTCCTCGCCGTCGAGCTGTCCAGCTACCAGCTGCACTGGGCGCCGAGCCTGCGCGCCCACTCGGCGGCGGTGCTGAACCTCGCCCCCGACCACCTCGACTGGCACGGGTCCATGGAGCAGTACACAGCCGACAAGGGCCGCGTCTACCGGGGCAACACGGTCGCCTGCGTCTACAACGCCGCGGACCCGGCCACCGAGGCCCTGGTACGGCAGGCCGACGTCGTCGAGGGCTGCCGCGCCATCGGCTTCACCCCCGGCCCGCCCGGCCCCTCCCAGCTCGGAGTCGTCGACGGCCTGCTCGTCGACCGCGCGTTCACCGAGGACCGCCACCGGCTCGCCCAGGAACTGGCCGAGGTCGGTGACGTCCAGCCGCCGGTACCGCACAACATCGCCAACGCGCTGGCCGCCGCGGCCCTGGCCCGTGCCTACGGGGTGCCGCCGCACGCCGTACGGGACGGGCTGCGGGCCTTCCGTCCCGACGCCCACCGCATCACCCGGGTCGCGGAGGTGGCCGGCGCGGTCTGGATCGACGACTCCAAGGCGACCAACACGCATGCCGCGCAAGCCTCCCTGGTCTCCTGCGAGTCAGTCGTCTGGATCGCCGGGGGCCTGGCCAAGGGAGCCGAGTTCGACGAGCTGGTGGCCGCCTCGGCACAACGGCTGCGCGGAGTCGTGCTGCTCGGTGCCGACCGGCGGCTCATCGCCGAAGCGCTCGCCCGACACGCCCCGGATGTGCCGGTCACCGAGCTCAGCCGGACCGACACTGGGGCGATGACGGAGGCTGTCCGCGAAGCCGCCCGGCTGGCCCGCCCCGGCGACACGGTGCTCCTGGCACCGGCCTGTGCCTCGATGGACATGTTCACCGACTACCACGAGCGGGGCGACGCGTTCGCCGCCGCCGTCCGCGCCCTGGCCACCGGCCCCGCGGAGAACGAGCAGTAGCGGGCAGGGTGCGCGGACGCCGGTCACGGGAGCTCGGGAGGGGACGACGATGGCGGCGGATCATCCGGCGGTCCGGCGGAGGCAGCCCTCGCCGGCACGCCCCGCCCCGGGCTCCCGCGGCAATCCGCGGGCGCGCGCCTCCGGGACCTCGCAGCCACCCCGCCCCCGCCGCGACCGTGGCCCGCGCCGCCTGGTGAAGCGGCTCAGGCGGACCTGGGACCGCCCGCTCACCGCCTACTACGTGATCCTGGGCACCGGGCTGCTCATCACCATGCTCGGCCTGGTGATGGTGTTCTCCGCCTCACAGATCCAGGCACTGAGCCAGAACCTGCCGGCCACCTTCTACTTCCGCAAACAGCTCGTGGCCGCCGCGCTGGGCACCGGGCTGCTCCTGCTCGCCTCCCGGATGCCGGTGCGGCTCCTGCGTGCCCTCACCTACCCGTTCCTCCTGATCACCGTGGTCCTGCTGGTCGCCGTCCAGGTGCCGGGCATCGGTGTCACGAGAAACGGCAGCACGAACTGGATCTCCGTGGGCGGCCCGTTCATGCTCCAGCCCAGCGAGTTCGGCAAGCTGGCCCTGGTGCTCTGGGGAGCCGACCTGCTCGCCCGCAAGGGGGAGAGGGGGCTTCTGGCGCAGTGGCGTCACCTGCTGATCCCGCTCGTGCCCGGGGCCATGCTGGTCTCCGGACTGGTGCTGCTGGGCAACGACATGGGCACCGTGATGATCCTCACCGCCGTGCTGTTCGGTCTGCTCTGGCTGGCCGGGGCGCCCACCCGGCTCTTCGCGGGTGCGCTGGCCACCGCCGCGGTGCTCGGCGCGCTGTTCATCGCCACCGCCTCGCACCGGATGGACCGGCTGGCCTGCGTGCTGGCCACCGATCCCGGTCCCGGGGACCGCTGCTGGCAGGCGGTGCACGGCGTCTATGCCCTCGCCTCCGGCGGCTGGTTCGGTTCCGGTCTCGGTGCAAGTGTGGAGAAATGGGGAGAACTCCCCGAGCCGCACACGGACTTCATTTTCGCCATCACCGGGGAGGAGTTGGGCCTGGCGGGGACTCTGTCGGTCCTGGGGCTCTTCGCGGCTCTAGGCTATGCAGGTATCCGCGTGGCCGGACGTACGGAGGATCCCTTCGTCAGGTATGCCGCGGGAGGGGTGACGGCTTGGCTCATGGCGCAGGTCGTGATCAACATCGGTGCGGTCCTCGGACTGCTGCCGATCGCCGGAGTGCCCCTGCCGCTGTTCTCCTACGGGGGGTCCGCCCTGCTGCCCACCATGTTCGCCGTCGGACTGCTGATCGCCTTCGCGCGCAGCGATCCCGCGGCCCGTGCCGCTCTGGCCATGCGGCGGCAGTCCGGTGGCAGGAAGCCATCCGGGCTCACACGGAAGACGATGCGACGGCGCGGTACGGACGCGCCGTCCGGAGAGCGGTGAATTTCGGTGCATGTCGTACTCGCCGGCGGGGGGACCGCCGGTCACATCGAGCCCGCGCTCGCCCTCGCGGACGCCCTGCGCAGGCAGGACCCGACCGTGGGCATCACAGCGCTCGGCACGGAGCGGGGTTTGGAGACCCGGCTGGTACCGGAGCGCGGCTATGAACTCGCTCTGATCCCGGCCGTCCCGCTGCCCCGCAAACCGACCACCGAGCTGATCACGGTGCCCGGACGGCTGCGGGGCACCGTCAAGGCCGCGGAGCAGGTCCTCGAGGGCGCCAAGGCCGACTGCCTGGTGGGATTCGGGGGTTACGTCGCGCTGCCCGGCTACTTGGCCGCGAAACGCCTCGGTGTGCCGATCGTGGTGCACGAGGCCAACGCCCGTCCCGGGCTCGCCAACAAGATCGGCGCGCGCTACACCCAGCACGTCGCGGTCTCCACGCCGGACAGCAAGCTGCGGCACGCCCGGTACGTCGGCATCCCGCTGCGCCGTTCCATCGCCACGCTGGACCGCGCCGCTGTCCGTGCCGAAGCCCGCGCGGCGTTCGGGCTCGATCCCCAGCTGCCGACCCTCCTGGTGTCGGGGGGGTCGCAGGGCGCCCGGCGGCTCAACGAGGTGATCGAGGCGATCGCGCCCACCCTGCAGCGCTCCGGCGTGCAGGTACTGCACGTGGTCGGCCCGAAGAACGACCTGCCGCAGCCCGACGGCATGCCGGGCATGCCCCCCTACATCCCGGTACGGTACGTGGACCGGATGGACCTCGCCTACGCGGCGGCCGACATGATGCTCTGCCGGGCCGGCGCGATGACCGTCGCGGAACTCGCCGCGGTGGGGCTCCCCGCCGTGTACGTCCCGCTGCCCGTCGGCAACGGCGAACAGCGGCTCAACGCGCAGCCGGTGGTCAAGGCGGGCGGCGGCCTGATGATCGACGACGCCGAGCTCACGCCCGAGTGGATCCAGCGCAGCATCATCCCGGTGCTCACCGACCCGGAGCGGCTGCTGACCATGTCCCGGGCCGCTGCCGAGTTCGGCCGGAGGGATGCCGACGAGCTGCTGGTCCGGATGGTGCACGAGGCGATCGCGTCCTCCCGGTGAGCTGAGACGCGGACACGAGAGCAAGGAGCCAGGGTGGCCGGACCGGTGAGGAGCGCCGAACAGGAGCGCGAGCCGGGGCAGTCGGCGTCTGTCCCGCCGGTCCGGCGCCGACTGCCACGCCGCGCTCTGCTGGCGCTCCTGGCCGTCCTGGCGGCGACCGTGGGCGGGTTCGGCAGCTGGGCGCTCTACGGGTCGGACTGGCTGCGGATCGAGCGCGTGTCAGTGAGCCGGTCGGACGGACCGCGCGAGTTGACGGAGCAGCAGATCGAGCAGGCGGCCGGGGTCCCGCTGGGGGCACCGATGGCAACGCTCGACAAGGCACGGGTGCGTGACCGGCTGCTCAAGGAGTTGCCGCGAGTGAAGTCCGTTGACGTGGTGCGTGCTTGGCCGAGCGGCGTGAGCCTGAAGGTGACCGAACGGGAACCGGAGGTGTTCGTTCCCACCACATCGGGGTACACGGAGGTGGACGCCGAGGGAGTCGGTTACGCGGAGGTGGCCGAGGCGGCTGCCGGAGTCCCGCTGCTGGAGCTGGATCTGGAATCCGGAGCGAGTCTGCGCCGGTTCGGGGAGGACCGGATCCGGACCGAGGCCGTCGCGGTGGCCGCGGCGCTGCCGGAGTCCCTGCGTGCACGCACCGCCGTCATCCGGGTGCGGAGTTACGACGCCGTGGTGCTGGAGCTGTCCGGCGGCGTTACGGTCCGGTGGGGCAGTGCGGAGCAGTCCGCGGCGAAAGCGGAGGCGCTCACCGCACTCATGAAAGCGGTGGAGGATGCCGAACACTTCGATGTGAGTGTTCCCAGCGCCCCCGCGGCGTCGGCGGGTTGAGGAGGAGCCGGGGGAGCACGGTCTGCGGAGGCCGGCCGGCCGCACCGCATCCCCGCAGGCCAGCACCCTGGTTGACCGGCACGGAGGGTGATCACATAGGGTGAAAAGAAAAACGTGAGGTTCGGCGTGTTCATTGAACACTCACCACCTGGCGACTTAGTGTCCGTTCCGAGGAACCCCAGGAACGAGCAGTACGGGAAACCCTAAACTGGGCGTTAGGGTTCGGGTCGGCCCACCAGCCGTCCCAACGGCATCAGTCGGCGCTCCGCGGACTCCGCGGGCGGCGACACGTAACTCGAGGCGAGAGGCCTTCGACGTGGCAGCACCGCAGAACTACCTCGCAGTCATCAAGGTCGTCGGTATCGGCGGCGGCGGCGTCAATGCCATCAACCGGATGATCGAGGTCGGTCTCAAGGGCGTCGAGTTCATCGCGATCAACACCGATGCGCAGGCCCTCCTGATGAGCGACGCCGACGTCAAGCTCGACATCGGCCGTGAGCTGACCCGGGGGCTCGGCGCCGGCGCCAACCCCGACGTCGGGCGCCGCGCCGCGGAGGATCACCGTGAGGAGATCGAAGAGGTCCTTAAGGGGGCCGACATGGTCTTCGTCACCGCCGGCGAGGGCGGCGGCACCGGCACCGGCGGCGCGCCGGTCGTCGCGAACATCGCCCGCTCGCTCGGTGCCCTGACCATCGGCGTCGTCACCCGTCCCTTCACCTTCGAGGGGCGCCGGCGGGCCAATCAGGCGGAGGACGGCATCGCGGGCCTCCGCGACGAGGTCGACACCCTCATCGTCATCCCCAACGACCGACTGCTGTCCATCTCGGACCGGCAGGTGAGCGTCCTCGACGCATTCAAGTCCGCCGACCAGGTGCTGCTGTCCGGTGTGCAGGGGATCACCGATCTCATCACCACGCCCGGTCTGATCAACCTGGACTTCGCTGACGTCAAGTCGGTGATGTCCGAGGCGGGCTCGGCACTGATGGGCATCGGTTCGGCGCGCGGCGACGACCGTGCGGTGGCGGCGGCGGAGATGGCCATCTCCTCCCCGCTCCTGGAAGCCTCCATCGACGGCGCGCGCGGGGTGCTGCTCTCCATTTCCGGAGGCTCGGACCTCGGTCTTTTCGAGATCAACGAGGCCGCCCAGCTGGTGAGCGAGGCCGCTCACCCGGAGGCCAACATCATCTTCGGTGCGGTCATCGACGACGCGCTGGGCGACGAGGTCCGGGTGACGGTGATCGCCGCCGGCTTCGACGGTGGCCAGCCCCCCGCCCGGAACCGTGACAAGGTACTGGGTGCCTACAGCGCCAAGGAAGAGGCATCGTCCTCCGCCTCGCCGGACCGGGCGGACGCTCCCGAGCCGGCGCGTCCCGCGTTCGGCGGCCTCGGTGCCTTGCCCGGACGCGAGGAGGACAAGGTTCCTTCGGTACCCGAGCCCAAGGCCTCCCCGGAGCCCGTGGCCGAGCCGGCTCTCGGCTCCCCCCAGGTACCCGCTGCCCGCCCGTACGAGGGCGGTCAGGTGGAGGAGCTCGACGTGCCCGATTTCCTGAAGTGAACTCGGCCGACGTGATAGCGCGGCAGACCGCCGCAGGCGCGCACTTCGCCTTCACCGACCGCCGGGGTGGCGTGAGCGCCCCCCCGTACGCCGCCCTCAACCTCGGCGGCGCGGTCGGCGATGATCCGGTGGCTGTCCGGACCAACCGGGAGCTGGCTGCCCGGGCATCCGGGCTCGACCCGGCGGCGGTGCTCTGGATGAACCAGGTGCACGGCCGCACCGTCGTGGTCGCGGAGGGGCCCTGGCCCGGGGGAGTCGCGCCCGAAGCCGACGGGGTGGTCACCGGACGGCCCGGCCTGGCGCTCGCGGTGCTGACCGCGGACTGCGCCCCGGTACTGCTGGCCGATCCGGTTGCCGGGGTGACGGGCGCCGCGCATGCCGGGCGGCCCGGCCTGGTGGCCGGTGTGGTCCCGGCCACGGTCGAGGCGATGCGCGGGCTCGGCGCGGATCCGGCCAGGATCGTCGCGCGTACCGGTCCCACGGTCTGCGGTCCGTGCTACGAAGTGCCTGCCGTGATGCGGGACGAGGTGGAGCGGGCGGTTCCCGGCAGTGCGACGGTCACCGGGCGGGGCACCCCGGCGGTGGACATTCCCGAGGGGATCCGGCAGCAGCTTCTGGGCTGCGGCGTCCGGGACATCGTGCTGTCCGCGGTGTGCACGCGGGAGTCGCCCGGCCATTTCTCGTACCGCCGTGAGCGGGTCACCGGCCGGCTGGGGAGTTATGTGTGGCTCCCGGCTCCGGCTGCCGGGCCGGTACCGGCGTGAGTGGCGGGCCCGTGGTCCGGGCGAAGACGCAGACGGAGCGACTGTCGTCGGGGGCGTTGCGGTGAACGGGGAGCAGCAGGCGCACCGGCGTGCGCAACTGTCCGACGCTCTCGCCCGGGTGGAGGAGCGCGTTGCTCGCGCTTGTGACGCTGCAGGGCGCGAACGTGAAGAAGTCACGCTGGTGGTGGTCACCAAGACGTATCCCGTTGAGGACGTTCGGCTGCTGGCCGGCCTCGGGGTCCGGCACGTGGCCGAGAACCGGGACCAGGAAGCGGCAGGCAAGGCTTCCGCCTGCGCGGAGCTGCCTCTCCAATGGCATTTCGTCGGTCAGTTGCAGACCAACAAGGCGCGCTCCGTTGTCCGATATGCAAACTTTGTGCACTCGGTGGACAGGCTGCGGCTGGTGGCCGGTCTCTCCGCTGCTGTGCGACGGGAGCAGCGCCCCGACCTGCGGTGCCTTATCCAGGTTGCCTTGGACAAGGAGTCGGGGGCAGGTGAGGAGCGTGGAGGTGTCGCGCCGGCCGGGATCGAGGAGTTGGCGGACGCCGTCGCGGAGGCTCCGGGGCTCGACTTGGCAGGGCTCATGATGGTCGCGCCGCTCTCCGGGGTGTACGCCGGGCGGCCGGAAACAGCTTTCGCGCGCCTGCGGGATCTGTCAAGCGGCCTGCGGCTGCGGCATCCTGCTGCCACGATGGTGTCTGCCGGAATGAGTGCCGATCTCGAGGAAGCGATCGCCGCGGGAGCGACACATGTGCGCGTCGGCAGTGCGGTGCTCGGAGTACGCCCTGACCTCGGGTAACGTCACGAAGGAAGTATGACCACAGTCGAAAATATGGTCATTTCCGAGGCATTCGGACAGGTTTATGTGGATCCAGGGCACCGGCAGTCGGAGCCGATCCACCACAGAGCGGAGGACGCAGCGATGGCTGGCGCGATGCGCAAGATGGCGGTCTACCTCGGCCTCGTGGAGGACGACGGCTATGACCGTCAGGGGTACGGCCCCGACGACGAGTTCGAACCCGAGCCGGAGCCCGAGCGAGGGAGACGCCAGCCGGATCGTGAGCCACCGTCCCGAAGTCCGGTGGAGGAACCGGTGCGTGCCGCGCAGCCCCCGGCACCGCGGGAAGCGGAACCCGCTCCGGCCGCACTGCTGACCGAAAGCCGCCGATCCGGGAGGATCGCTCCCGTGTCTTCCATCACATCCGAACGGCAGAGCCTGGAGAAGAGCGCACCGGTGATCATGCCCAAGGTCGTATCCGAGCGGGAGCCGTATCGGATCACCACATTGCACCCCCGGACCTACAACGAGGCCCGTACCATCGGGGAACACTTCCGCGAAGGCACCCCGGTGATCATGAACTTGACGGAGATGGACGACACCGATGCGAAGCGACTTGTCGACTTTGCCGCTGGTCTTGTCTTCGGCCTCCATGGGAGCATCGAGCGCGTGACACAGAAGGTGTTCCTCCTGTCTCCTGCTAACGTCGATGTAACGGCCGAGGACAAGGCCCGTATCGCCGAGAGCGGGTTCTTCAACCAGAGCTGACAGCAGGACCGACGCAAGAGTCCCGGCCGAAGAGCGGCCGGGCGGGGTAAACAGGGGAGAGGGTCAGGCAGCATGGGGATCGTTCAAGAGGTCGTCGTGATTGCCCTCCGCGTCTTCCTCGGCCTCCTCCTCTTCCGTCTGGTGATGGACTATGTCTTCATGTTCGCGCGAGACTGGAAGCCGGGCAGGGCGATGGTCGTTGCTCTGGAAGCCGCCTACACTGTCACGGATCCGCCGCTGAAGACGCTACGGAAGGTGATCCCGCCGCTGCGCTTCGGGGGTGTGGCGCTCGATCTGTCCTTCTTCGTACTCATGATCATCATTTTCGTTCTGATCAGCGTCGTGGCCGGACTGTGAACGAGGACGGCCTTGCCGACATGCCGACGACTTACGTTGAGGTGAAGAGATGCCGCTGACCCCCGAGGACGTGCGGAACAAGCAGTTCACGACCGTCCGTCTCCGCGAAGGCTACGACGAGGATGAAGTCGATGCCTTCCTCGACGAGGTCGAGGCAGAGCTGACCAAGCTGCTCCGGGAGAACGAGGACCTGCGGGCCAAGCTGGCCGCAGCCACGCGCGCTGCCGCGCAGAACCAGCAGCAGCAGAACATGCGCAAGCCGGAGCAGCAGGACCGTCCCGGTGGACCGCCGGCCATATCAGGTCCGCAGCCGGTGCAGCAGCAGGGCCCGATGGGCGGCGGTCCTCCGCAGCTCCCCGCG
>NZ_JAQKPV010000014.1 GCF_028200735.1 Streptomyces sp. ACA25 | reverse complement strand
GCTGCGAAGAGATCATGCGCGCCGTCTGCGCCGACTTCAGGCGTGAACACCCGGGGTTCCGCGCTAGATCACACTGAACCACCGCCCCTGTCCGGCCACCGGAACGCCGGGCAGGGGGTCCGGGTGACCGGGCACACTGGCACACGGCAGCCGCGTCACTTCGGGAGGCACCCCTGAGCAAGCCCGCGCCCACCGGTCCCGCGGGAAAGAGCGCTGCGGACGCCGCCGCCCGGCCGTCGTCCACCCGGTTCCACGGGTGGCGCATCGTCGCGCTGAGCGCCGTGGTGATGGCGATGACCGCTCCCGGACAGACGCACGGGATTTCGGTCATCATCGACCCGCTGATGGCGGACCTGGAGATCAGCCGCACTCAGATCTCCACCGCGTATCTCATCGGGACCCTGGTCGGCGCCTGTGCGATGCCCATGGTGGGCAGGGCCATCGACACCTACGGACCGCGGCTGGTGATGGCCGCGGTCGGGGCGGTGTTCGGCGGCGTGCTGCTCGCCCTGACCACGGTCAGCGGCATCGTGGGCCTGACCGTGGGCTTCGTCGGCATCCGGATGGCCGGTCAGGGGGCACTGTCGCTCGTCGCCACCACCACCGTCGCCTACTGGTTCGAACGGCGGCGCGGTTTCGCCCTCGGCATCGTCGGAGCGGTGGGCACTGCCGGTATCTCGCTCACGCCCGTGCTGTTCGAACGGCTGGTCTCCGCCACCGGCTGGCGCGAAGCCTGGGCGATCCAGGGCCTGGCAGTGTGGGCCATCGTGCTGCCCATCGCCCTCTGGGGCATCCGCAACCGTCCCGCCGACGTCGGCCAGCACATCGACGGAACGCCTCCACGGGACCCGGCCACGGCAACGGACGCCCTGACCGGATGGACGCTGCGCGCGGCTCTGCGGACAGGCATGTTCTGGGTCATCGTCACCTGCATGGCGACCGGCAGCATGCTCGGCACCGGCCTCTCCTTCCACCAGATCGACCTGCTGGGCGAGCGCGGGCTGAGCGCCACCGAGGCCGCAGCGAACTTCCTCCCCCAGACCGCGGCCGTACTGGTCATCACCCTGGGCGCCGGTGCTCTGCTGGACCGGCTCTCCCCCAAGGTGGTGCTCTGCGGCGCCATGCTCACCCTGGCTGCCGGTGTGCTCGCCGCGATGTACGTGACGCCCGGCTGGAGCGCCCTGGCCTACGGGCTCATCCTCGGTTCGTCCGGCGGAATGATGCGTGCCGTTGAATCCGCCGCCGTGCCCCGCTACTTCGGCACCGCCCATCTGGGGGCGATCCGCGGCTGCGCCCACACCGCGGTCATCGGGGCCAGCGCCCTGGGACCGCTCGCGGTCTCCGTCGGCTACGACCTCAGCGGCGGCTACACCACCGCCCTGCCCTTCTTCGCCGCGCTGCCCCTGCTGGTGGCGGTGGCAGCACTCCTCGTCCGTGCACCGCGCCCGGCCGCGCCGGAGATCTGACTGCCCCGCCGTTCAGCAGACGTCCGGCACGCAGAGCCTGCCGCTCGACAGCCCTGCCCTCGTCAGCCCCTCGAACAGCACGAGCCGGGTCAACTCTGAGCGAACGACAGGCGGCACCGTGGGTGAGTCACGACGGCCACCCTCATGCCTCGCCGGCGTACCCGGGAGAGCGAGGTACTCCTCGTGCCGCCCGGGATCACGATGGGGGCGGTCAACGCAGTCCGGGCCCAACGAGAGGTATCCCCGGGCGGGCACCCGGGACTGCGCCGTACGGGTGGAAAACCTTCCGATGTCCGGAAATCAGGCTTTGTTGCGCGCTGTCGGGGGACTCCGAACGTTCGACCGACTTCTCCCCCCTGAGGAGCAACATGATCATCAAAAAGATGCACGAGGCCGGCGTTCGCAGCGACCACGCCTACAACGCGGCCTTCGTCTCGATCGGCCTGTCCTTCACTTCCTGGATGCTGTCCCTCAAGACGGAGAAGGCCGGGCTGGACCGGGCTGACCGATGGGGCATCTTCGTGGGCGAGTGGGCCCCCACGTTCTTCGGCCTCGGCCTGGCCCTCGCCCACTACGAGCAGAAGGAGAGCTCGATGTTCAGCCGCAG
Organism: Streptomyces sp. ACA25; assembly: GCF_028200735.1. Taxonomy (GTDB): domain Bacteria; phylum Actinomycetota; class Actinomycetes; order Streptomycetales; family Streptomycetaceae; genus Streptomyces. The sequence goes on along the minus strand of NZ_JAQKPV010000014.1, from coordinate 151,177 downwards.
CTGAGGCCGGCCGGTCACTCCGCGTCCCGGCGCCGGCCGGAAGCCGGGACGCGGAGCTCCGGGCGAAGGCATGTTCCGGCCTCCAGCGTGCTGAAGGAGCGAGGAGAGCATCCATGCGGGTCAGAGGAAGCGTGATCGTGATCACCGGGGCATCGAGCGGAATCGGCCGGGCGGCCGCCCTGTCCTTCGCCCGTGCCGGTGCCGTGGTGGTGCTCGTCGCGCGCCGGGCGGAGGCTCTGGAGACCGTAGCCGAGGAGTGCCGGGAGAAGCATGGCGCGGAAGCACTGCCCGTGGCACTGGACGTCACCGACGCGGCCGCGGTGGACGGGCTGGCCCAGCGGGTGGTGGACCGCTTCGGACGTATCGACGGCTGGGTCAACAACGCGAGTGTCAGCGCCTTCGGCGCGTTCCAGGACATCCCGCTGGAGGACATGCGGCGGGTGCTGGACATCAACGTGATGGGGTATGTGCACGGGTGCCGCTCCGCCCTGGAAGTCATGCGCGAGCAGCGGCACGGGGTGCTGGTGAACGTCGCCTCCGTGGTCGGTGTCATCCCGCAGCCGTACGCCGTCCCCTACACCATGAGCAAGTTCGCCGTGCGCGCACTGAGTCTGGCGCTGCGGCAGGAAGTGCGGCTGGAGAAGATGTCCGGCGTCAAGGTGTGCGCCGTGCTGCCGTCGGGCATCGACACCCCGCTGTTCGGCCAGGCCGCGAACTATTCGGGCCGGAAGGTCCGGGCGATGCCGCCGGTGTACGCGCCGGAGCGGGTGGCGCGGACGATCGTGGACCTGATGCGGGTACCGCGCAGGGAAGTGGTGGTCGGTACGGCGGGCCGCGCTCTGGCCCTGCAGTACAAGTTCGCCCCCCGGCTGACCGAACGGGCGCTCGCCGTCCAGGTGAACCGTGCTCACCTGTCGCGGAAGTGGACGGCTCCGCGCGCGGCGGGGAATCTGCACTCCCCCGCCGCCGGACCGGGAACGGTGCACGGGGGTTTTCACGGGCGGCGCAGAACGGTGGTGCGCAGACTGGCCACCGTCGGCATGCTGCTCGCCCTCGTGCGGCTGCGGCGCCGGCACACCTCCTGACAGTGGCACTCCGGCCGGCGGTGTCCACTACGGTCCGCTGCCCGCGCCGCCGGGTGCCCGGAACAGGCGAACGGCCGGGGCGTCGTCCGGTGAGGGACGAGGCCCCGGCCGCCGGTGGGGGCGGGGAGTGGTCAGCGGATCACTCTGCCCGACAGGTCGCCGAGTTCAGAGAGAAGGCGGCCGGGTCCGCCACCGTTCCGGTGGAGGTCCCGTTGAACCCGAAGCTCACCGTGCCGCCGGGCGGCAGCGTGGAGTTCCAGCTCACGGGCCCGGCGACGACGTCGCGCCCGTTCTGCCGGACCTCCGCGCTCCACGCGTGGGTGACGCGCTGGTCATCGGCGAACGACCAGGTCAGCTCCCACGGGCTGAGTTCCTGGGTGCCCGTGTTGGTGACCGACACATGTGCGGTGAAGCCACCGGACCAGCGGTCCGTGGCGTAGGTGACCTGGCAAGCCGAGGCCCCGTCACCGTTGTCGCCGCCATCGCCGTTGTCGCCGCCGTCCTCCGAGTCGAGGTCGTCGAGATAGGAGGCAACCCAGGACAGCGGGGCGTTCCAGTTGATGGTGATCTCGTTGGTGGCCCAGGACTCGATGTGGTCGACGTAGCACATCGCCGGGGCGCAGCCCTGCAGCCGCTCCTGTGCGACGGGGTCCTGAATGCTGCTGTTCGGACCGCCGGCCACCGATCCGGGTGCCGGGTTGGGGAGGCTGGGGTCGAGCTGGTTCGCCCAGTGCCGGTGGTGCTGGTTCTTGGCGTACCGCTCGCCGTACCCGGTGATGTACGACAGGTTCAGCGGGTTGCGGCCCAGCAGGTAGTCCATGCCGCGCAGCACCGAGTCGCGGTAGGTCACGTCACCGGTGAGGTCGTGCGCCGTGGCCATGACCACCATGTTGTTGAGGACCTGGCTGTTGGAGCCCCAGACGTAGCTGCCGTCGGACGGGGCGTACGGCACGCCGTACGCCGCGGCCACGGAATCGGCGGCGTAGCCGTCGGCGGCCTCGGTGACCATGGCCCGGACGCCGGCGAGCTGCCCCTCGGTCAGGTCGTTGGGCACGGTGGCCAGGCTGAGTGCGCCCAGGCCGGCGGTGTCCGCCCAGGACATGCCGCCGCGGGGGAAGACGGCGTCGGTGTCGCCGTGCAGCGGGGAGTCGAGAACGGCCTGCCGGAAGGTGTTCTCACCGGTGGTGATGAACAGCTCGGCGGCGGCCCAGTAGAACTCGTCGGTGACGTTCCGGTCGCTGTACGCGCCACCGCCCTGTCCGTCGTTCGGGTCGGCGTAGCGGGCCGGGTTGGCCTGCGCCGCTGCCCAGGAGGTGCGGGCCGTCTCCAGGCACTGGGCGGCGAAGTCCGCGTCGTAGGGCTCGAACAGCCGGGCGCACTGCGCGGAGCTCGCGGCCAGGTTGAGCGTGGCGGCGGTGGAGGGCGGGCGCAGCTCACGCGGCTGCGGGTCACGGTGCGGGAGCAGCGGCAGCCCGGTCCAGGCGCGGTCGTGCATCTTGTGATGCGCCATGCCCGCGAGCGGCTCGCCCTCGGGAACCTGCATGCGCATCATGAAGTCCATCTGCCAGCGTGCCTCGTCGAGGATGTCCGGCACTCCGTTGCCGCCCTCGGGCACCCGGAGCTTCCCGTCACCCAGCGCCTCGCCGCCGGTGCCCTCGGTGGTGAGGGTCCGCTCATAGGTCGCCATCACCTGGGCGACGGAAATGCCGCCGTTGACGACGTACTTACCGTGGTCCCCGGCGTCGTACCAGCCTCCGGAGACGTCCAGGCTGTAGTCGCACACCCCCGGCGCACAGGGGACCTCGTAGTCACCCTGGTTGGGTGCCACCCCGACGTGACCGGCCGGGCGGGCGTACTCCTCGCCGACCAGGTCCGCCTCGATCTCGATGCCGCTGCGGTTGTGGTAGAAGTACGCGAGCGCGTCGGTGCGCAGGGTGGAGTACAGACCCTCGCCGATGGCGAAGGGCACGCTGGTCTCCCCCTCCACGGTGACGGTGAAGCCTTCACCCGGTTCGGTCATGCCACTGAAGTCGAAGGTGTGGACGTTCTCCCGGGAGGTCGGGTCCTCACCCACCGGGACGGTGTTGCCGCTCGCCCGCTCGGTGCCGTCGGCATCCCGCAGGCTCCAGGCCAGCGGCGCGACGGAGTCGGTGACCACGGTGCCGGTCTTCGGCCCGTCGGACAGGTAGCCGACCTGGTTCACCCGTACCGGCGAGCCGGTGTCGGGCTCATAGGTGGGCGGCTCTGCGCCGCCGCGCAGGGAGACGTCCTGCAGGCAGAAGGTGTAGGCCTCGGCGCCGCCGCCGATCTGGAACGCGAGCTGGGCGGCATCGTTGTCCGCCGCCGCGGTGAAGACGTGGGTGTGGGTCTCCGCGGTGTCACCGACCAGGTCCGCGGCCGCCAGATCGGTGGTCCAGGGTTCCTCCGCGAGCTGCACGTTGGTACGGGAGATGATCGGCAGCGTGGAGCTCGCGGTGTAGGTGAGGGTGTAGCTCTCCCCTGCGACGAGCGCCAGGTCGTCCTGGCCGACGATGGCGTCCCAGGGGTCGGCCGTGTCGTCCGGCACCTCCACGCAGAGCCGGCCGTCCTCGACGGTGCCGGGGGCGTTCTCGGTCCACCACCAGCCGGTGGTGCCGTCGGAGAAGTCACCGTTCACGATCTGCTCGGGCGCTTCGTCCTGCTCGGCGCCGATCGCCGGTACGGCGAGCACACCGCCGAGCACACCGGCGAGGGCGGCGGCACCCAGCATCAATGGTCTGCCACGGCGCGTGCGGTCCTGGGCGCGAGGCTCTGTGGGGGGTTGACGGGTCACGGCTCGGGTCCTTCCCTACGACGGATGGACAGGGCAGGGCAAGGCCGGCACTGCGGCCCCACCCACCCTTGGGAGCGCTCCCATGCATCCCACTGCATCGTGAGGGGTCGCGCACGCCCCGTCAAGACGTCGTCCCGTGGAAGTAGTTGTTCCGGGTAACTGCGGGCTGAGTTACGCCGTTCGGCCCGCTGCCTCGTTTACCGGACGGGCAGCAGGGGCACCGGGTTTTATGGTCACTACCCGGAACATGAACGGCACCCTCGCCCCTGCTCTGCGCAGCGCGTCCTCCGCCCTGCGCCGCGTCCTGCCCGACCCGGAGCGCCCGGGGCGGGTGATGGCCGCGGTCGGGTGGCTGGAGTCGACCCGGCTGCTGGACCCGGCGACCGCTGTCGCGGGTCGAGCCGTACGGGCGCTGCCGCTGGGCGGCGCCCGGGACGTCCTGCACGGCAGGTGGCTCGGCCACGCCGTGCACCCGATGATGGTCCAGGTGCCGATCGGTGCCTGGATGTCCGCCGCGGTGCTCGACCTGATGCCCGGGCAGCGCCGGGCCGCCGGCATCCTCGTGGGTACGGGACTGGCCAGTGCGGGCCCGGCCGCTCTGGCGGGCTGGGTCGACTGGGCGGAGCTGCACCCGGACCAGCAGCGGGTGGGCCTGGTGCACGCGGTGAGCAACCAGGTGGGTGTCCTCCTCTACGCCGGGTCGTTCCTCGCCCGGCTGCGCGGACGGCACGCCCGGGGGCGCGCACTGTCCTTCGCGGGCCTGACCGCGGTGAGCGTGGGAGGCGTCCTGGGGGGCCATCTCTCCTTCCGCCAGGCCGCGGCCGTCAACCACGCCGACGATGTCGCGCATGTGGTGAAACCGGGCTGGCACTGGATCGGCGGCACGGAGACGTTCCCGGTGGGGCACCCGGTGCGCTGCACCGTCGGCGAAGTCCCGATCGTCGTCGTCCGGGAGGCGGACGGCACCCTGCACGCGCTGGCCGACCGGTGCAGCCACCAGGACGGGCCCCTCTCGCAGGGCGAGATCACCGACGGATGCATCGAGTGCCCGTGGCACGGAAGCGTCTTCCGGCTTTCGGACGGCTGGAACGTCCGCGGCCCGGCCACTGCTCCGCAGCCGGTGTTCGAGACCCGTACAGTCGACGGGCAGGTGGAGGCCCGCTACCGCGGGTGACCGGCCGCACACTGCCGCCGGTGGGATGCGCGCCGCAGCCCGCCGGAATGCCGCGGGAGGGCTCCGGGACTCAGCCGGACCCCTCCCGCAGCATCCGGGTGACGTCGAAGGTGACCGGCTGCTCCAGCTGGGCGTAGCCGCATTCCGAAGGCTGCCGGTCGGGCCGCCACCGGCGGAACTGCGTGGTGTGCCGGAAGCGGTCGCCCTGCATGTGGTCGTACGCCACCTCGCACACCAGCTCCGGCCGCAGCGGCACCCAGGCCGGGTCCTTCTTCCCGCCCCACCGGCTGGGACCGCCGGGCATCCGGCTCTGCGCGTGCGCCTCCTCCCGCACCCAGTCGGCCCAGGGGTGCCCCTGATAGGTGTCCATGAAGTAGGGCTCCAGCTCTGCCATCAGCTGTTTCCGGCGGGCCATCGGGAACGAGGCACAGACCCCCACGTGCTGCAGCCGGCCGGCCTCGTCGTGGAGCCCCAGCAGCAGCGACCCGACGACCGGGCCGCTCTTGTGCAGCCGCATCCCCGCCACGACGCAGTCGGCCGTGCGTTCGTGCCGGATCTTCACCATCAGGCGCTCGTCCGGCCGGTAGGGCTTATCGGGCCGTTTCGCCATCACCCCGTCCAGACCCGCACCCTCGAACTCCCGGAACCACCGCCGGGCCAGGTCGAGGTCCCCGGTGGCGGGGGCGGTGAACACCGGATCGCGAGCTTCCCGGAGCGCCTCGGTGAGGAGCGCCCGGCGGTCCCGCGTCGGCGCCTCCATCAGCGACGCGTCGTCCAGCGCCAGCAGGTCGAAGGCGACGAAACTCGCGGGGGTGCGTTCCGCCAGCATCCGCACGCGGGAGTCGGCGGGATGGATGCGCTCGAGGAGCACCTCGAAGTCGAGCCTGCCCTCGCGGGCCACCACGATCTCACCGTCCACCACGCACCGCGGGGGCAGCTCGGCACGCAGCGCGGTGACCAGTTCCGGAAAGTAACGGTTGAGCGGCTTGCAGGAGCGGCTTCCGATCTCCACTTCGTCACCGTCCCGGAAGACCAGGGCCCGGAAACCGTCCCACTTGGCCTCGTAGATCATGCCGGGCGGGATCTTCGATGCCGCCCGGGCGAGCATCGGCTTCACAGGAGGCATCACCGGGAGGTCCATGCTCTGGATTGTGGGGCGCTCCGCGCGCGCTCGCCTGTCGACAGGCGAGCGCGCGCGGAGCGGCCTAGCGTGGCGGGTATGGCAGAGACGCTGGAGATCGACGTCGGCGGGCGGACCGTGCGGCTGTCCCATCCGGACAAGGTCTACTTCCCCGAGCGGGGCTTCACCAAGCTGGACGTGACGCGGTACTACCTGGCCGTGGGGGACGGCATCCTGCGCGCGCTGCGGGACCGGCCGACGACCCTGGAGCGCTACCCCGACGGAGTGACCGGCAGCTCGTTCTTCCAGAAGCGGGCGCCGAAGAACCTGCCCGGATGGATCCCCACCGCGCGCATCGCGTTCCCCAGCGGCCGCTCGGCGGACGAAATCTGCCCCACGGAGACAGCGGCGGTGCTGTGGGCGGCGAACCTGGGCTGTCTGACCTTCCACCCCTGGCCGGTGCGCAGAGCGGACACCGAGCGCCCGGACGAGCTGCGCATCGACCTGGATCCGCAGCCGGGAACCGACTACGGGGATGTGGTGCGGGCGGCCGGCGAGCTGCGGGCGCTGCTGGCGGAGCTGGGGCTGAGCGGGTGGCCGAAGACCTCGGGGGGCCGCGGGGTGCACGTCCTGGTACCGCTGGTCCCGGAGCGGACGTTCACCGAGGTGCGGCGGGCGGCGATCGCCCTCGGCAGGGAACTGGAACGACGGGCGCCGGAGCGCATCACCACCGCGTGGTGGAAGGAGGAACGCGGCGCGAAGATCTTCGTGGACTACAACCAGACGGCCCGCGACCGGACCGTGGCAAGCGCGTACTCCGTACGCCCGCACCCCCGGGCGCAGGTCTCCGCGCCGCTGCGCTGGGAGGAGCTCGACGACGCCCGTCCGGAGGACTTCGACCTGGCGAGCATGCCGGTGCGCTACGCCGACCTCGGTGACGTGCACTCCGGTCTGGAGGAGCACGCCTTCCGGCTGGACGACGTGCTGGAACTGGCCGAACGGGACCAGCGGGACCGCGGTCTGGGCGATCTCCCCTACCCACCGGATCATCCGAAGATGGCGGGTGAACCGAAGCGGGTGCAGCCGAGCAGGGCGAAACACTGACGGCCGTGGCACGTCGCCGGCGGAGCAGTGGGGCCGGGTACGCGGGACAGGAGGAGGTGCGGACGTGCGGACACGCAGGCGGGTGGAGGTGGAAGGGCGGGTGCAGGGGGTGTTCTTCCGGGACGCCTGCCGGACCACCGCCGAGGCGCGTGGCGTCGCCGGCTGGGTGCGGAACCTGCCGGACGGCCGAGTGGAAGCCGTTTTCGAGGGCACCGCCGAGCAGGTCGGGGACCTGGTCGGGTGGGCCCGGGCCGGCCCGCCCGCTGCCGAGGTCAGTGCGGTGACGGTGCACGAGGAGGAGCCGGAGGGACTGGCCCGCTTCGAGGTGCGCGGAACACCCTGACCGTTGCGCGCAGCCGGTGGCCCGGGCTGCGCCTGCCGCCCTCCGTCAGACCGACTGCGGCACAGCCCGGGAGGCTTCGGCTTCCGGGCGCCCGCCGCCGTCCCCGGCGAGCAGGGCATCGATGTCGCGGACCGCCGCCCGGCCCGCCCGGTTGGCGCCCACCGTGCTGGCCGAAGGGCCGTAGCCCACCAGGTGAATCCGCGGGTCACGGACGGTCCTGGTGCCGTCCAGCCGGATCCCGCCGCCCGGTTCCCGCAGCCGCAGCGGGGCCAGGTGGCCGAGGACTGCCCGGAAACCGGTGGCCCACAGGAGCGTGTCCGCCTCGATCCTGCGGCCGTCACGCCACTCCACGCCCCCGGGGGTGATCCGGTGGAACATCGGCAGGCGGTCCAGGACGCCGCTCTCCCTGGCCTGCCGCATCTCCTCGTTCATCGGCAGCCCGGTCGCGGACACCACGCTCTGCGGCGGCAGTCCGTCCCGGACGCGCTCCTCGACCAGGGCGACGGCGGCCCGCCCCTGCTCCTCGCCGAAGTCGTCCTCCCGGAAGACCGGGGGCCGCCGGGTCACCCAGGTGGTGCCTGCCGCGGTTCCGGCGATCTCCAGGAGGTGCTGGACGGCCGAGGTGCCACCACCGACGACGATCACCCGCCGGCCGGCGAACGGCTCGGGGCCGGGATAGCGCACCGTGTGCAGTTGCCGGCCGCGAAAGCTCTCCCGGCCCGGGACGCGGGGCTGGAAGGGACGCTCCCAGGTACCGGTCGCGTTGATCAGTGCCTCGGTCGTCCACGGCCCCCTGGAGGTCTCCACCAGCAGCCGGCCGCCCCGGGTACCGGACACGGAGGTGACGTCCACCGGCCGGATTACGGGCAGCCCGAAGGTCTCCTCGTAATCCGCGAAATAGTCGCTGATGATCTCCGAGGACGGACGGCCGGGATCGGCTCCGGTCAGCTCCCGGCCGGGCAGGGCGTGCATGCCGTGCACCTTGCCGTAGGTGAGGGTGGGCCAGCGGAACTGCCATGCCCCGCCCGGGCCCGGCGCATGGTCAAGCACCACGAAGTCCCGGCCCGGCACGTACCCCCGGCGCAGCAGATGGAAGGCGCTCGACAGTCCCGCCTGCCCGGCGCCGACGACAACGACGCGTACCTGTTTCATACCATTTTCAACCAACGAGAGGCCCCGCAGCTTCCCGTCACCCGACCGGGCCCCGGCTCGCGCCGGCTCAGCGGTGGGTGCGGGCGGCCGCCCGCCGCCGGGACCACCCGGCGGGCCGGCCGGATTCCGCGCGCCGGGCGAGGTTGCGGGCCATACCGCCGAAGACCAGCGCGTGGAAGGGCGACACCCCCCACCAGTAGAGCTGGCCGAGCAGCCCTCTCGGGTGGAAGAGCGCCCGTTGCCGGTAGCGCACTCCGTTGGCGGGTCCGCGCTCCACCGACAGCTCGAACCAGGCCGCTCCCGGCAGCCGCATCTCGGCCCGCAACCGGAGGAGGCGGCCGGGCTCGATCTCCTCGACCCGCCAGAAGTCCAGGGAGTCGCCCACCCGCAGGTGCGCGGCGTCGCGGCGTCCCCGGCGCAGTCCCACTCCGCCGAAGAGCCGGTCCAGCGTTCCGCGGACCGACCAGGCCAGCGGGAAGGAGTACCAGCCGTTCTCCCCGCCGATCGACTCGATGACCCGCCACAGCTCCTCGGCGGAGGCGTGCACCGTGCGCTCCCGTACATCGGTGCACAGGCTGCCGCCCGCCCAGTCGGGATCCGTGGGCAGTGTGTCACTCGGCGCGCCGGGGAACGCCGCCGAGGACCAGCGGGTGGCCACTTCCGCCTCCCTGACCCGTTTCAGGGCGAGCCGCAGCGCTTCCTCGAAGCCCATGGGGCCGTCCGGCGGATCGGGGATCCAGCGGGTGATGTCGTGCTCGGTGCACACCACCTCGTGGCGCAGCGAGACCGCCAGCGGGCGGGCCAGAGCGCCCGGCACCGGTGTGATCGCACCGATCCACAGCCCGGACAGCCTCGGTGAGAGGACCGGCACGGGGAGGATGATCCGCCGGGGCAGTCCGGCAACCGCCGCATAGCGCTGCATCATCTCGTGGTAGGTGAGGATGTCGGGGCCGCCGATGTCGAAACTCCGGCTCACCTCGGCGGGCAGCTGGGCACAGCCGACCAGGTAGCGCAGGACGTCGCGGACCGCGATGGGCTGGATCCGGCTCCTCACCCAGCTCGGGGTGACCATCACGGGCAGACGTTCGGTGAGGTAGCGGAGAATTTCGAAGGAGGCGGACCCCGAACCGATGATCACCGCTGCCCGCAGCACTGCGGTCGGCACCCCGCTTTCCAGCAGGATGCGGCCCACTTCGGCGCGGGAGCGCAGATGCGGGGAGAGGGTGCTCTCCGGCACTCCGGCGGGGGTGAGTCCGCCCAGGTAGATCACCCGGTGGACCCCGGCGGCCCGGGCCTGCTCACCGAAGATGCGGGCCGCCCGCCGGTCGGTCTCCTCGAAGTCCGGCCCGGTGCCCAGCGCGTGCACCAGGTAGTAGGCGATGTCGACGCCGTCCATCGCGGCCCGTACCGACTCCGCGTCCGTGACATCCCCCGCCGCGATCTCCACCTGGGAGGCCCACGGGTGGTCGCGCAGCTTGGCGGGCGTGCGGGCCAGGCAGCGGACAGGATGGCCGGCGTCCAGCAGCTGGGGCACGAGCCGGCCCCCGATGTAGCCGGTCGCACCGGTGACCAGGCAGCGCGGGGGCCGGCCGGCGTCCGGGGCCCGCTCCCCGGGCGGGCGGGGTGCCGTGCTCACCGGACGGTCTCCCCGGTGAGCCCCGCTCCGAGCGGTCCGGCTCCGCGTGACACGGCGGCTCCGCACCCGGCCGTGGCGGTTGCGACCGCGCGCAGCAGTCCGATGCTCATGGGCCACCTCCGGTCGCCGGGTCCGTCTTCCAGCCTACGGTCCCCGCCCGGATCCGGCCGGACGGCAGACGGCCGGACCACAGGCGTCCGCTGCCTACCGATCATTCGGTCCGGGATAGGGTGAGCGGCATTCCGAGCGGGAGGAGTCACGCATGTCCGAGTCGCCACACACGGTGGGCGTGATCGGCGGGGGCCGGATGGGAGCCGGCATCGCCCAGTCGTTCGCCACCGCGGGCTCCACCGTCGTGGTGGTGGAGAACGACCGCGCGGCTGCCGCCGCGGCGCTGGCGCGGGTCGCCGCCGGGCTGGAGCGGGCCGCCGAGCGGGGCAAGCTGCCCAAGCCGGCCGAGCAGGTTCTGGACCGGGTCAGCATGGTGACGGCCGTTCAATCTCTGCCCGCCGACACCGAACTGGTGGTCGAGGCCGTTCCGGAGACTCCGGGACTGAAGGCCCGGCTGCTGACGGCGGCGGAGCGGGTGGTGAACGAACGGACCGTCCTCGCCACCAACACCAGCTCCCTCTCCGTCACCGAACTGAGCGCGGCGCTGAACCGTCCGGGGCGGTTCCTCGGCATGCACTTCTTCAACCCGGTACCGGCGTCCGCGCTGGTCGAGATCGTGGTCGCCCCGGACACCGAGGAGCGGACCGTCTCCGCGGCCCTGTCCTGGTGCCGGGCGCTGGGGAAACAGGAGGTCGTCGTCCGGGACTCGCCGGGCTTCGCCAGCAGCCGGCTCGGGGTCGCGCTCGGCCTGGAGGCGATCCGGATGGTGGAGGAGAGCGTCGCGGAAGCGGAGGCGATCGACCGGGCCATGACACTCGGCTACCGCCACCCGGTGGGGCCGCTGCGGCTGACGGACCTGGTCGGGCTCGACGTCCGGCTGGCCATCGCCGAGCATCTGCACGCCACGCTCGGCGAGCGGTTCGCACCTCCGCGGCTGCTGCGCGAGAAGGTCGCCCGCGGGGAGCTCGGGCGGAAGACCGGCCAGGGCTTCTACACCTGGCCCTGACCACGGGTCGCGCTCACAGGAAGAGACTGAGCAGGAAGACGGTGAGGAAGGCCGCCACCCCCATGAGCGTCTGCATCACCGTCCAGGTCTGCAGGGTCTGCTTCTCGGTCAACCCCAGGAAGCGGTTGACCAGCCAGAACCCGGAGTCGTTGACGTGGGAGAGCACGGTGGCTCCGGCCCCGATGGCCACGACGAGGGCGCCCAGCATCGGGGCCGAGAAGTCTCCGGCCTCGACGGTCTGCGCGACGACGGCGGCGGCCGTCACGGTGGCGACGGTGCCCGAACCGAGGCAGATCCGCAGCAGCGCCGCGGCGACAAAGGCGAGCAGGATGACCGGGAGAGCGGTGCCGGCGAGCACGTCCTCCAGCGCCTCGCCGACTCCGCTCTCCTCCAGCACCTCGCCGAAGACGCCGCCGGCTCCGGTGACCAGCAGGATGAGCCCCACCGGCTCCAGCGCCTTGGAGGCCACCGACTGCAACTCCTGGCGTCCGAGACCGTGGCGGGTGCCCAGCACGTAGAAGGCGATGAGCACCGCGATGATCAGTGCCACGATCGGGTCACCCACCAGTTCGAGGATCCGGGTGGGCAGGGCGTCCTCGGGGAAGACGGTGTCGGCCAGGGTGTTGCCGAGGATGAGCAGCAGAGGGACCGCGAGAATGCTGAGCACCAGCCCGAAACCGGGCTCGGTGTCCCGCCCGCCGGGCTGCTGCTCCCCCTCCTCGCCACCGGCCGTCCCGGCCCCGCCGCCCGCCCCTTCGGAGGCGGCCTCCTCCTCCATCCCCGCAGGGACTCCCACATCGATCCGGTTGCCGATGAACCGCCCGTACAGAACACCGCCGAGGATGACGGCCGGGACCGACCCGGCGAACCCGAACAGGATGACCCAGCCGAGGTCGGCCCCCAGGATGCCGGCCGCCGCGACCGGCCCGGGAGTCGGCGGAATGAGACTGTGACCGGCGCTGAGGCCGGCCAGCAGCGGGAGCGCGATAACGAGCAGTGAGGTGCGCAGGCGCCGGGCCAGTGTGTACACCAGGGAGATCAGCAGCACCAGAGCGACATCGAAGAACACCGGGATCGCGACGATGAGGCCGGTGGCACCCAGCGACCAGGGCACCCGTTTCTCACCGAAGGCATCGACCAGGGTGGTGGCGATCCGTTCGGCGGCGCCGGTCACCCGGAGTACCTGGCCGAACATGGCACCCAGGCCCACGATGACGGCAACGGTACCCAGGACCCCGCCCATGCCGTCCTCGACCGTGCCCGCCACGTCCTCCATCGGGATGCCGAGCACGAGGGCGGCGAGGACGCTGGTGAGCAGCAGGGCGACGAAGGCGTGGAGCTTGAGGCCCATGATGAGCAGAAGCAGCAGGGCGATGGCTCCCGCCACCACGATGAGCATGGCCGCGGTGGTCACAGTGGCCCCTCCTGTGGGGTGACGACGGCGGGTTCACTCGTCCGGAAGAGGCCGGACCGCGCCCTGCGTACCCCGACGGACGAGCGATATGTCCCGGCAGTGCCTGTCCGCGGGCAGGTTTGACACCGGAGGGCCGGGAGAACCGGGAGGCATGACTTCTCCGGCGGGGGCCGCTGCGCCCTGGACAGATATCAGCGTGCCGGTCGACGACGGGCTCACGGTGTTCCCGGGCACGCCCGGCTTCCGGCGGGAGCGCGTGTCCGACGTGTCCCAGGGGGATGACGCCACCCTCAGCGCCCTGCACCTGTCGACCCACACCGGAACCCATGTCGACGCCCCCGCCCACTTCTTGGCGGACGGCGACGGCGTCGACAGCATGGACCTGAACCGGCTGACCGGCCCCGCCAAGGTGCTGGACATCCCCGGCGTCCGACGGGTGGGAGCCGCCCAACTCGGGCGGTTCACCCTGGTGGCGGGCGACCGGGTACTGCTGCGGACGGACAACTCCGCGCACGACTGGTACCGGCGGGAGTTCGACCCCGGCTACGCCCATCTCACCGCCGACGGTGCCCGTCATCTGGCCGCGCTCGGGGTCGCGGCGGTCGGCATCGACTACCTCTCCATCGGCGGCGAGGGCATCGACAACCCCGAGACCCACCGCACCCTGCTGAGCGCGGGCATCGCCGTACTCGAAGGGCTGGACCTCTCCCGGACACCCGGCGGAGCCTACGAACTGTGCTGTCTGCCGCTGCGCATCACCGGCGGCGACGGTGCGCCCGCCAGAGCCCTGCTGCGACAAGGAGCATCGCGATGACGGAGTACGGATTCCACGCCTCCCACGAACAGTTCACACCCCGGGCGCTGCTGGACGCGCTGCGTGCGGCGGAGGCCGCGGGCTTCACCTCCGGTATGTGCTCGGACCATTTCGCGCCGTGGAGCAGCCGTCAGGGGCAGTCCGGCCACGCCTGGTCGTGGCTGGGCTCAGCCCTGGAGGCCACCGCACTGCCGATGGGTGTGGTCACCGCTCCGGGCCAGCGGTACCACCCGGCCGTACTGGCGCAGGCGGCGGCGACGCTGACGCAGATGTACCCCGGCCGGCTGTGGCTGGCGCTGGGCAGCGGGCAGGCGCTCAACGAGCAGATCACCGGCGACCGGTGGCCGTCCAAGGAGGACCGGATGCGCCGGCTGGTGGAGTGCGTGGACATCATGCGCGCCCTCTTCGCCGGGGAGACGGTGAGCCACGACGGGCTGGTGCGGGTCGAGCAAGCCCGGCTGTGGACCCGCCCCGAGCAGCCGCCGGCGCTGCTCACCGCCGCCGTGACGCCCGCGACGGCGGCCCGGCACGCGGACTGGGCGGACGGCCTGATCACCGTCAACCAGCCCGGGGACGCCCATCAGGACACCCTGGCCGCCTACCGGGACGCGGGAGGGCGCGGCCCGGCGGTGCTTCAGGCGCACCTGTCCTGGGACCGGAGCCGGGACGCCGCGCTGAAGGCGGCGCACGACCAGTGGCGGGAGACGGTGCTGGGCAGTGATGTCGGGTGGGAGATCGCCCAGCCGGTGCACTTCGAACAAGCCGCACGTTTCCTCACCCCGGGGGATGTGGAGCCGTACGTCCATGTGTCGGACGATCTGTCCGAGCACGCCGACTGGATCGTGCGGGCCGGGGAGGGCTTCGACCGGGTGATGCTCCATCAGGTCGCCGCCGATCAGGTGGCGTTCGTCGAAACGTTCGGCGAGCACGTGCTGCCGAAGGTGGGCTCGTGAGCGCCGGGCCCGGCGGCTACCCGCCGATCAGTGCGTACGCGTTCCTCTCCGACTGCCACACCGCGGCCCTCATCGGGCCGGACGGCACTGCCGAGTGGATGTGCGTGCCGCGCTTCGACGGGCCCGGCCTGTTCACCCGGATACTCGACCGTTCGACCGGCGGCTGGGAACTGACGGTGGACGGGGCGGACCCTCCCGAACGCCGATACGTCGGCGACAGCCTGGTGCTGGAGAGCCGCTGGCAGGCCCCGCACGGCACACTCGTCGGTCACGACTTCCTGGCCGTCAAACCGGCCGCGGCGGCCGGAGACCGGGGCATCGTGTCCGAAGGCATGCTGGTGCGGCTGGTGCGCTGCGAGTCCGGGCGGGCCACGGTCCGCTTCCGCACCGACGCCCGGCCGGACTACGGCCGCGGCGAGGTCCACTGGACCGACGCCGGGGAGGCGCTGGTCTCCGGGGACGGCGCCCTGTGGCTCGCCGGCGAGCCGGCCCCGGTGGTCGCCGAGGACGGCACCGCCGGCTCGGTGGTGGAGCTCGCCGCCGGGGATGCCGCGGTGCTCGCCCTGGGCTACCGCGGGGGGCCCAGCCGCCGGATGGACCGGGCGACCGCTGAGCGGCTGCTGAGCGAGGCGACGGATGCCTGGCAGGCCTGGTCGGACCGGGCCGACTACCACGGGGTGGCCGAGAAGCAGGTCCGGCAGAGCGCCGTCGTGCTGCGCGGGCTGCTGCTCGACGAAACCGGCGGTCTGCTGGCCGCGCCCACCACCTCGCTGCCCGAGTGGATCGGCGGCCGGCGCAACTGGGACTACCGCTACGTCTGGCACCGTGACGCGGCGCTGGTCGTCCTGGTCCTGCTGCGCCTCGGCCACGCCCAAGAAGCCGGCCGCTACCTGCACTTCCTCCTGGCGAACTGCGCGCTCGGAGAGGACAAGCTGAAGCCGATGCTGACGCTGGACGGCGGCACCGCCGTCGAGGAGGAGTCCCTGCACCACCTGGACGGGTACGCGGGGTCCCGGCCGGTGCGGATCGGCAACGAGGCGTTCGAGCAGCACCAGTTGGACGCCTACGGCCACGTGCTTGACGCCGCCTACGTCTACCAGGAGGTGACGGGCGACCTCACTCCCGGGGAGATCAGCGAGCTGCGCCGGATGGTGGACGTGCTCGCCGGCCGCTGGCGCGAACCCGACCACGGGGTGTGGGAGGTCCGGTCCGACGAGCGTCACTGGACGTACTCCAAGCTGTACGCCTGGGCCTGCCTGGACCGCGGCATCATGCTGGCGGAGCTGTGCGAGGACGCGGACGCGCCGGTGGAGCGGTGGCGGACGGAACGGGACGCGGTCCGCGAGGAGATCCTGGAACGCGGCTACGACGAGGAGATCGGCTCCTTCGTGCAGTCCTACGGTGCCCGCAACGTCGACGCCTCCACCCTGCACCTGCCGCTGCTGGGGCTGCTGAAAGGCGACGACCCCCGGGTGGTGTCGACCCTCGAGCGGATCGAGGAGGAGCTCGGTGAAGGCGGCTTCCTGATCCACCGGTACGACCCCGAGGTCACCGATGACGGGATCGGCGAACCCGAGGGCGCTTTCCTGATGTGCTCCTTCGACATGGTGTCGGCTCTGGTCCTGGCGGGCCGTTCGGAGGAGGCGCAGGAGCGCTTCGACAAGCTCTGCGCACACACCGGGCCGCTGGGGCTGCTGTCGGAGGAGATGACCGCCGACGGGACGTTCCTGGGCAACTTCCCCCAGGCGTTCACTCACCTGGCGCTGATCGAGGCCGCCATGAACCTCGACCAGGCCGGCCGCAGCGACGCCCTGCACGACTGGGCGGACCGCCAGCGGCGGTGAACCCGGTGCCCTCCCACCGGAAGCGGCGGAGGGCACCTGACGGCGGGGCGCGGGACCACTCGGCGGCGGGTAGGGGCCTTACGGGACACGTCTTCCCTGGCCCGGGAGGCCCTGGACAGGGCCGTTCGGCCCCCCTGCCCGGCGGAGCTGTGCCCCTAGCGTTCCGATCATGGCGAAAGACAGAAGCGCAGGTCCGGCGGGTACCGGCGAGCGCGGCGGTGACTGGCCGCTGGCCGCGCGCCGGCTGCTGACCCGCAATGAGGTGTCGGCGGACGGCCGCGCGGTGCACTCCCAGGGCGACCAGGAATGGGAGAGTTTCTACCGGGGGCAATGGGCGCACGACAAGGTGGTGCGCTCGACGCACGGCGTCAACTGCACAGGGTCCTGCTCGTGGATGGTGTACGTCAAGGAAGGAATCATCACCTGGGAGCACCAGGCCACCGACTACCCCTCGATCGGCACCGACTGCCCCGAGTACGAGCCGCGGGGGTGCCCGCGGGGCGCCTCCTTCTCCTGGTACACGTACTCACCGAGCCGGGTGCGCTATCCCTACGTCCGCGGCAAGCTGCTGAAGCTTTTCCGGGAGGCCCGCAAGCGGCTGGGCGACCCGGTGGCGGCCTGGGCGGAGATCACCACCGACCCGGCCAAGGCCCGCGCCTACAAAGCGGCCCGCGGCAAGGGCGGCTTCGTGCGTGCCGACTGGGACGAGGTCAGCGAGCTGATCGCCGCGGCGCACGTGCACACGGTCAAGGAGTTCGGGCCGGACCGGGTGGCGGGCTTCTCCCCCATCCCCGCCATGTCGATGGCCTCCTTCGCCGGTGGTGCCCGCTTCATGTCGCTGATCGGCGGGACGCTGCTGTCCTTCTACGACTGGTACGCCGACCTGCCCATCGCGTCCCCGCAGAGCTTCGGTGACCAGACCGATGTGCCGGAGTCCGCCGACTGGTGGAACGCCGGCTATCTGATGATGTGGGGCTCCAACATCCCGGTCACCCGCACCCCGGACGCCCACTTCCTCACCGAGGTGCGTTACAACGGCACGAAGGTCGTCGCGGTCAGCCCCGACTACGCCGACAACGTCAAGCACGCCGACGAGTGGCTGGCCCCGCACCCGGGAACCGACGGGGCGCTGGCGATGGCGATGGGCCATGTGATCCTGCGCGAGTTCCTGGTCGACCGGCAGGTGCCCTACTTCCAGGAGTACCTGCGCACCTACACGGACTCCCCGTTCCTCATCACCCTGCGGGAGCACGGTGAGCATCTCACTCCCGACCGTTTCCTGACCGCGGCCGACCTCGGCGACGACAGCGAGCACGCGCAGTTCAAGACCGTCCTGCTGGACGCGGTGACCGGGGAGACCGTGGTGCCCAACGGCTCGCTCGGCTACCGCTGGGGCGAGGAGGGCAAGGGCCGGTGGAACCTGGAGCTGGGTGACACGGTGCCGGAGCTGACGCTGCTGGACCGGGCCGAGGAGCAGGTCACGGTGGCGCTCCCCCGGTTCGACACCGGGGAGACCGAGGGCGGCTCCGTCATGTACCGCGGGGTCCCGGTCCGCAGGATCGGCGGCCGGCTCGTCACCACCGTGTTCGACCTGATGCTGGCCCAGTACGGGGTCGAGCGTGACGACCTGCCCGGCAGCTGGCCCAGCTCCTACGACGACGCCTCCGAGCCGTACACCCCCGCCTGGCAGGAGACCATCACCTCGGTACCCGCCGAGCAGGCCGCCCGCATCGGCCGCGAGTTCGCCCGCAACGCCGAGCGCACCCAGGGCCGGTCGATGATCGTGATGGGCGCCGGCACCAACCACTGGTTCCACTCGGACACCATCTACCGGGCCTTCCTCGCACTGACCACGATGACGGGCTGCCAGGGCGTCAACGGCGGGGGCTGGGCCCACTACGTCGGCCAGGAGAAGATCCGGCCGATCACCGGGCTGCAGCACCTCGCGTTCGCCTTCGACTGGCAACGGCCCACCCGGCACATGGCGGGCACCTCCTACTGGTACCTCGCCAGTGACCAGTGGCGGTACGAGCCCTTCGGACCCTCCGAGCTGGCCTCGCCGCTGGGCGAGGGCCGCTTCACCGGCAAGTCCACGGCGGACTGCCTGGCGAAGGCCGTGCGGATGGGCTGGACCCCGGGCCACCCCGGCTTCAACCGGAACCCGCTGGACATCGCCGACGAGGCTGCCGCCGCGGGCCGGACGGTGGCCGACCACGTGGTCGACGAGCTGAAGTCGGGGAAGCTGCGGTTCGCCGTGGAGGACCCGGACGACCCGGCCAACTTCCCCCGGGTGCTCACCGTCTGGCGGGCCAACCTGCTCGGCTCCTCCAGCAAGGGCAACGAGTACTTCCTCAAGCACCTGCTCGGTACCGACGCCTCGGTGCGCAACGCCGAGACACCGCCGGAAGGGCGGCCCGAGGAGGTGGTGTGGCGGGACGAGGCGCCCGAGGGCAAACTCGACCTGCTGGTGGCCATGGACTTCCGCATGACGTCCACCGGCCTGTTCGCCGACGTCGTCCTGCCTGCCGCCACCTGGTACGAGAAGGACGACCTGTCCAGCACGGACATGCATCCCTTCGTGCACGCCTTCACCCCTGCCATCCCGCCGCCCTGGCAGACCCGCACCGACTACGACGCGTTCCTCACCCTCGCCGACCGGTTCAGCGAACTGGCCGAGGAACACCTGGGCACCCGTACCGACGTCCTGGCCGTGCCGCTCCTGCACGACACCCCCGACGAGCTGGCGCAGCCCGGCGGAGTCGTCCTGGACTGGAAGGCCGGCGAATGCGAGCCGGTGCCCGGAAAGACCATGCCGAAGCTCATCACCATCGAGCGGGACTACGGTGCGGTGGCGCAGAAGATGCGGGCCGTCGGCCCGCTGCTGGACTCCCTGGGCACCACCACCAAGGGGGTGACCGTCCGCCCGGACCAGGAGATCGAGGAGCTGAAACGCCGCAACGGCCGGGTACGGGGCGGAATCGCCGACGGCCGGCCCTCGCTGGCCCGCGCGGAGGACATGTGCGAGGCCATCCTCGCCCTGTCCGGCACCACCAACGGCCGGCTGGCCACCGCGGGGTTCCGGGCGCTGGAGGAGCGCACCGGCACCGAGCTGGCGGACCTGGCCCTGGAGCGGGAGGCCGAGCGGATCACCTTCGCCGACACGCGCACCCAGCCCCGCGCCGTGATGACGTCCTACGAGTGGTCCGGCAGCGAGACCGGCGGCCGCCGCTACTCCCCCTTCGTCATCAACGTGGAGCACTTCAAGCCCTGGCACACGCTCACCGGCCGGCAGCACTTCTTCGTGGACCACGACTGGCTGGCAGAGCTCGGTGAGCAGCTGCCGGTGTTCCGGCCGCCGCTCAACTCCCCCCGGCACCACGGCGACGAGCGACTGGGTGAGGACGGCCGGGCGGAGGTGACGGTCCGCTACCTCACCCCGCACTCCAAGTGGTCGATCCACTCCGCCTACCAGGACAACGCCTACATGCTGGCGCTCTCCCGCGGCGGTCCGGTGGTGTGGATGAGCACCGCCGACGCCGACCGGATCGGCGTGCGCGACAACGAATGGATCGAGGCATACAACCGCAATGGTGTGATCGTCGCCCGCGCGGTGGTCACCCACCGGATGCCCGAGGGCACCGTGTACATGTACCACGCCAAGGACCGCACGGTGAACGTGCCGAAGGCCGAGGTCAGCGGCAAGCGCGGGGGCATCCACAACTCGCTCACCCAGCTGCTCCTCAAGCCCTCCCACCTGGTCGGCGGCTACGCCCAGTTCACCTACGCATTCAACTACTACGGACCGACCGGCAACCAACGGGACGAGATCACCGTGATCCGGCGCCGCTCGCAGGAGGTCGACTACTGATGCGCGTGATGGCTCAGATCGCCATGGTGATGAATCTCGACAAGTGCATCGGGTGCCACACCTGCTCGGTCACCTGCAAACAGACCTGGACCAACCGGCCCGGAGTGGAGTACGCCTGGTTCAACAACGTCGAGACCAAGCCCGGCGTGGGCTACCCGCGCCGGTACGAGGACCAGGACAGCTGGAAGGGCGGCTGGCAGCTGGACCGGCGCGGCCGGCTGGTGCTGCGCTCCGGCGGCCGGGTGAAGCGGCTGCTGTCGCTGTTCTCCAGCCCGGACCAGCCCTCGCTCGACGACTACTACGAACCGGTGACCTTCGACTACGACAACCTGCTGAGCGCACCGGCGCAGGAGCACACCCCGGTGGCGCGTCCCCGGTCCGTGCTCACCGGCCGGCCGACGGAGATCACCTGGGGGGCCAACTGGGAGGACGGGCTGGGCGGTGCCCCGGAGAACGCCGGGGGCGACCCGAACCTGCGGGGCGAGCTTGCGGAGAAGGTCCGCTTCTCCTTCGAGCAGACCTTTCTGTTCCACCTGCCCCGGCTGTGCGAGCACTGCATCAACCCGGCCTGCGTCTCGGCCTGCCCCTCCGGGGCGATGTACAAGCGGGAGGAGGACGGCATCGTCCTAGTCGACCAGGACCGCTGCCGCGGCTGGCGGATGTGCGTCACCGCCTGCCCGTACAAGAAGGTGTACATCAACCACGCCACCGGCAAGGCCGAGAAGTGCACGTTCTGCTTCCCGCGGATCGAGGCCGGTGAGCCGACCGTGTGCGCCGAGACCTGTGTCGGCCGGCTGCGGTACATCGGCCTGGTGCTCTACGACGCCGACCAGGTCGGCAAGGCCGCCTCAGTGCCCGACCCGCAGGACCTGCTCCAGGCGCAGCGGGACCTGCTGCTGGACCCGGACGACCCCGAGGTGGCCGCTGCCGCCCGGGCGTCCGGGATCCCGGAGGACTGGCTGGACGCCGCCCGGCGCTCGCCCGTGCGGGCCCTGATATCGCGGTTCCAGGTGGCGCTGCCGCTGCACCCGGAGTACCGCACCATGCCGATGGTCTGGTACGTACCGCCGCTGTCCCCGGTCCTCGACGCGGTCGGGGAGGCGGGCGGCAACGCCGACGACCCCGACCACGTGTTCGCCGCGGTCACCCGGCTGCGGATTCCGCTGGAGTACCTGGCCAACCTGTTCAGCGCCGGGGACACCGGAGTGGTGGCCGGCGTCCTGATGAAGCTCACCGCGCTCCGCAGCCACATGCGGGAACGCATCCTGGGCGAGGAGGGGAAGCCCGAGGCGCTGGAGGCCGTCGGCCTCACCCCCCGGGACGCCGAGGACCTGCACCGGCTGCTGGCCGTCGCCAAGTACGAGGACCGCTACGTCGTCCCCACCGCGCACCGGGAGGACGCCGCGGCACTGAGCGCCCTGGAGAGCCGCTGCCCGGTGGAGGACGCCGACGACGGGACCACCGCCAAGGCCGGCAAGGGGCGGGTCATGCTCGGCCTGCCCACGCTGCGCCGCAAGGCCGCCGCCCCGCGTCCCGACGGACTGACCGGAGAACCCGCATGAGCGGCCTGCGCGCCCGTATCCGCCCCGCCGCCCGGCGGGCGGACCGGCTCACCCCCGAGGAGACGGAGCAACGTGCGCTGCTGCTTCGGCTGATCTCGCTGTTCCTGCAGTACCCGGACCGGGAGCTGGCGGACTCCCGGCAGGCGCTGGGCAGCACGGTGTCGGGGCTGCCGCCGTCCCCGGCCGCCTCCGGGCTGGCCGCCTTCACCGAGTGGTTCTGCCCCGCCGCTCCCGAGGAGCTGGAGCGGCACTACGTGGAGGTCTTCGACCTGCGGCGGCGCAGCAGCCTCTACCTCACCTACTACCTGCACGGGGACACCCGGCGGCGCGGCATGGCCCTGCTGACGCTGGCCCAGCGGTACCGCGCGACCGGCTGGACCGCGGCCGACGGCGAGCTGCCGGACCATCTGCCGCTGGTGCTGGAGTACGCGGCACTCGCCGGACCGGGAGCGGGCGAAATGCCGCTCCGCCAGCACCGGCGCGGCCTGGAGCTGATCCGGCACGCGCTGGACGAGGGCGGGTCCCCGTACCGGCATGTGGCCGCCGCCCTGCTCGCGCTGCTCCCGCCGGCGAGCGCCGCCGACCTGGCGGCGGTGGCGGAGCTGGCCGCGGCCGGCCCGCCGACCGAGGAGGTCGGCCTGGATCCGTACGCCGGGCAGGTCTTCTCCCCGCCCGGGGCCTTCACTCCCCCGGCAGCGGCCCCGCTCGGCACCGGATCTCCCGGAGCGGTTCCGTCCCCGCCGCGTCCGGCGTCGGCCCCACTGCCCCTGCCCGCCCTCCCCTCCCGTCCGGAGCCGTCCCGATGAGCACCGCACTCCCTGTCTCCGCCACCGCCCTGGGCGCCGTCGGCGCGACCGACCTGTTCCTGTGGGTCGCCTTCCCGTATCTGGCTCTCGCGGTGTTCGTGGTGGGTCATGTCTGGCGCTACCGGAAGGACCAGTTCGGCTGGACCACCCGCACCAGCCAGCTGCTGGAGCACCGCTGGCTCCGCTGGGGCAGCCCGCTGTTCCACCTCGGCACCTTCGCCGTCATCGCCGGTCATGTCGTCGGTCTGGCGATCCCCGCCTCCTGGACCGAGGCGGTGGGGATCTCCGAGGGCGCCTACCACTGGATGGCGGTGGGGCTGGGCACCGTCGCCGGGACCGCGATGGTGATCGGGCTGGGCATGCTGTGCGCCCGGCGACTGCTCTCCCGCCGGATCCGGACCACCACCGACCGGTCCGACAAGCTGCTCTTCCCGCTGCTGTCGGCCACCGTGCTCCTGGGCATCGCGGCGACCGTCGTGCACAATTTCGCCGGCGGGGGCTACGACTACCGGTCCACCGTCTCGGTGTGGTTCCGCGGCCTGTTCGGGCTGCAGCCCCAGCCGGAGGCGATGATCGGGGTGCCGCTGCTCTTCCAGCTGCACGCGCTCACGGCCTTCGCCCTCTTCGCGGCCTGGCCCTTCACTCGGCTGGTGCACGTCTGGAGCGCGCCGGTCGGCTACCTGGTGCGGCCGTACATCGTCTACCGGCGGCGGGGACCGGACCGGGCGGCGCCGCCCCGGGACCGTTCCGTACGCTGACCCGGCCCCGGGCGGTGATGCCCGCCCGGGGCCCGCCCCTCAGGGCTGTCCTGCGGGTTCTCCCCGCAGGCTGCGGCGTCCGGTGGACGGCTCCGGGCGGGACCGACAGGGCAGGCCCTAGAATCGAGAACCATGGACCGGAACCGGATGATCGAACCGCTGTACTCGGATGTTCTGCGACGGAACCCGGGTGAGAAGGAGTTCCACCAAGCGGTGCGGGAGGTTCTGGAGTCGCTGGCTCCGGTTCTGGAGAGGCACCCCGAGTACGCGGAGGCTTCCATCGTGGAGCGGCTCTGCGAGCCCGAGCGACAGCTCGTCTTCCGCGTTCCGTGGGCCGACGACGCGGGCCGGATACATGTCAACCGCGGGTTCCGGGTGGAGTTCAACAGCGCCCTCGGGCCGTACAAGGGCGGGCTGCGCTTCCACCCGTCGGTCAATCTCGGCATCGTGAAGTTCCTCGGCTTCGAGCAGACCCTGAAGAACGCGCTGACGGGCAAGCCGATCGGTGGCGGCAAGGGCGGCAGCGACTTCGACCCCAAGGGCCGCTCCGACGCGGAGGTCATGCGCTTCTGCCAGTCGTTCATGACGGAGCTCTACCGCCACCTGGGCGAGTACACCGACATTCCGGCGGGCGACATCGGAGTGGGGGTCCGGGAGATCGGCTACCTCTTCGGGCAGTACCGCCGCATCACCAACCGCTACGAGTCGGGCGTCCTGACCGGCAAGGGGGTGGGCTGGGGCGGGGCACAGGCCCGCTCGGAGGCCACCGGCTACGGGCTGGTGGTCTTCACGGCCGAGATGCTCCGGGCCCGCGGGGAGGACCTCGCGGGCAAGCGCGTCACCGTTTCCGGGTCCGGCAACGTGGCGCTGCACGCCATCGAGAAGGCCCACCAGCTCGGTGCCTCGGTGATCGCCTGCTCGGACTCCACGGGCTACGTTCTCGACGAGAAGGGCGTGGACCTCGAGCTGCTCAAGGAGATCAAGCTGGAGCAGCGGGGACGGGTGGCGGACTACGCGGAGCAGCGCGGCGGGGCTGCCCGGTTCGTGCCCGGCTCCTCGATCTGGGAGGTCTCCTGCCAGGTGGCGCTGCCCTGCGCCACGCAGAACGAGCTGGCAGCGGACGACGCCGTCTCCCTGGTCCGCGGCGGAGTGCAGGTCATCGCCGAGGGGGCGAACATGCCGACCACTCCGGACGCCCTGCGGGTGCTGCGGGAGGCCGGCGTGCTCTTCGGGCCGGGGAAGGCCGCCAACGCGGGCGGAGTGGCGACCAGCGCGCTGGAGATGCAGCAGAACGCCTCCCGTGACTCCTGGACCTTCTCCCATACGGAGGAGCGGCTCACCGAGATCATGCAGCACATCCACGAGACGTGTCATGAGACGGCGGAGCGGTACGGACAGCCCGGCGACTACGTCGCCGGCGCCAACATCGCGGGCTTCGAGCTGGTCGCGGATGCCATGGTGGCCCAGGGGCTCATCTGAGCGCGCGGGGTCTGCGGAGGGACGTGCCGGGCTCGGCCCGGCGGCCCACCGGAACCGGCGCCCGGACCGGACGGCAAGCCGCGATGTCAGGCGGTGGTGGAGAAGCCGGAGGCGGCGGTGCTGCCCCGGGGGACGTAGTGGGCGGTGGGTGACCACCGTTCGGTGACCGGGCGGCCGTCCATGAGCTCCAGCACGGACTCGGCGACCGACATCCCGAACTGGTGCACGTCCACGCTCATGGTGGTGAGGGTCGGAGACGCCAGCCGGCACATGGTGGAGTCGTCCCAGGCCACCAGGGACAGCTGGTCGGGTACGGCGATGCCCAGCTCCTTGGCGACGCCCAGGCCCGCCACCGCCATCACGTCGTTGTCGTAGACGATGGCGGTGGGAGGCTCAGGGCTGCGCAGCAACTGCTCGGTGAGCCGCGCGCCGGACTCGTCGGAGTAGTCACCCTCGACGAGCACCGGCTCCACTCCGGCGGTCCGGCACCCCTCACGCATGGCTGCGGTCCGCGCCCGGGTGTGCAGCAGCCTCGCGGGTCCGCTGACCCGGGCGATCCGCCGATGGCCGAGGCCGATGAGCCGGTGCAGGGCGTCGAGCATCGGCCCGGCATCGTCGGTGCGCACCGCGGGCAGGCCGGGGTCCGCCTCCCAGGTCCCGACGAGGACGACGGGCAGGCCGAGCTCACGGAGCACCGCGGGGCGGCGGTCGTTCTCGGTGAGGTTGACCACCACCACGGCGTCCACCAGCCGGCGGGCGGCCCACCGCCGGTAGGCGGCGATCTCCGCCTGCTGGGTCGGCACCACGTGCAGCAGCACGGACAGTTCGCGCTCGGCGAGCCGTTCCTCGATACCGGCGATGAACTCCATGAAGAACGGCTCGACGCCGAGCAGCCGGGCCGGCCGGGCGAGGACCAGTCCGACCGCTCCCGGTCCGCCGGGATCAGCTGCGGCGTCCACTCAGGGCTTCCCGGCCGGTGCGCACAGGTCGTTGGCGCAGCGGAGCACCGCCGGGGCGGTCAGCACCGCGGGGTCCAACTCGGCCGCGGTGCGCACGGTGAAGGAGTGCGTGGCGCCGGCCGGCAGGCTCACCAGCATGTCGTCCACCTCCGCGTCGGGGGCCACCCGGTCGGCCAGCACCGCGATGTCCCGGGCGAAGGAGACTGCCCGCACGTCCACCCGGTAGCCGCCGGGCACCGCCGTGGCCGCCGCCTCCAGCGGGCGGGGGGAGTAGGCCAGGCAGCGGTCCTCCCCGAAGAGATGGACGGCGCGTGTGCCGTCGGCCGTGGCCACCAGCACCTCCTCGTTCGGTGTGTCCGGTTCGGTCAGCCCTTCCGGGAGCGCGAGCTCCGCCACGGAACGGGCCGGTACGTCGAGGAAGATCCTAGCGTCCGCGCGCACCGCACCGCCGAAGGTCTGCCGTTCCAGGTGCACAGGACCGCTCCAGACGGTGTCCGTGTCGTTCACCGCGACCAGCACCTGCCGGGCGTCACGGGGCTGGACGGTCAGCAGCCGGGGGGCGTAGGCGTGCCGCAGGCCGTACCACAGCGGCTTGAGCCGCTCGTAGCCGTCTACCGCGGCCCAGGACGTCACCGGCCAGCAGTCGTTGAGCTGCCAGACGAGCGCACCGGCGGTGCGCGGCCACCAGGACCGGAAGTGCTCGATGCCGAAGGAGACCGCCCGCGCCTGGTTCAGCTGGGTGGCCCAGTGCCAGTCCGCGAAGCCCTCGGGGACCGGCAGGTGCGGGGCCAGTCCGCGGTCGAGCTTGCCGTTGCCGTCCTCGGCCTTCTGGTGCAGCAGGAAGCCCGGGGACGTGGGCGTCATCGGCTCGTCGTGCACCGAGGCCGTCAGGGTGGCCCAGGTGGCCGGACCCTGGAAGCCGAACTCGGAGCAGAACCGCGGGATGTGGTCGCGGTAGTGGGTGTAGTCCACCTGGTTCCACACCTCCCACTCGTGCCGGCTGCCGTGATCCTGGTCGTTGGGGTGCAGTTCGTCGAGCGCGGCCGGGCTGTAAGGGCTGCCCTCGACGTAGGCCCGGGCCGGGTCCAGTTCGGCGACGAGGCGGGGCAGCAGCTCGGTGTAGTACCGCAGGCCCCAGCTGCGGCCTGCGAGTTCCTCGGTCCAGCCCCAGTCGCGGAAGCCCCAGAGGTTCTCGTTGTTGCCGTTCCACAGGGCCAGCGAGGCGTGCGAGCCGATCCGGGCGATGTTCTCCCGGGCCTCGGCCTCGACCTCACCCCACAGCGGCTCCTCCTCGGCGTAGGCGGCGCAGGCGAAGGGAAAGTCCTGCCAGACGAGGACGCCGCGCTCGTCGCACACGTCGTAGAAGTCCTCGGTCTCGTAGATGCCACCGCCCCAGACCCGCAGCATGTTCATGTGCGCGCCCAGGGCCTGGTCGACCCGGCGTTCCAGTCGCTGCCGGGTGATGCGGGTGAGGAAGTGGTCGTCGGGGATCCAGTTGGCGCCCTTGGCGAAGACCGGGGTGCCGTTGACGAGGAAGGTGAAGGGCGTGCCGGTTTCGTCCGGGGTCGTGTCGACGGTGACCGTGCGGAAGCCGATCCGCCGGTCCGCGGCGTCCAGCGGCTCCGGATCGCCCGGCGCGCGCAGCTCGACCAGCAGGTCGTACAGCGGCTGCTCCCCGTAGCCGGCCGGCCACCACAGACGGGCGTCCGGCACCTCGACGGTGACGACCGCCGCGCTCGCCCCGGCAGGCACGGTACTGCGCGCCGTCCGGCCGTCGACCGTGGCGGAGAGCGTCAGCGGGCCGTCGGGGCCGAGCCCGGAGCGTTCGATGTCCACGTGCACCTCGGCCCGGCCGGTGCCGTCCGGGCGCACGGTGACCACGGGGCGCAGAGCGGCGAGCCGGGCGGTGTGCCAGCGCTCCAGCCGGACCGGCTTCCAGATGCCGGCGGTCTGCAGGTCCGGCCCCCAGTCCCAGCCGAAACTGCAAGCCATCTTGCGGACCATGTTGAAGGGGTGCGGATAAGCGCGCGGGCGCTCGCCCAGGTCCTTCTGGATCTCCTCGGCGTACTCCAGGGCGGAGCGGAAGGTCACCACGAGCTCGTCCCGGCCTCCGGTGAGCACCTCCCGCACATCGAAGCGGTAGCCGCGGTGCATGTTCGCCGTGCTGCCGATCCTCCGTCCGGCGAGTTCCACCGTGGCGACCGTGTCGAGCCCGTCGAAGACCAGGTCGACCCGTTCCTGAGGCCCTCTGGTCCGGGCGGTCAGGTCCCGGCGGTAACGCCACTCGGTGCGGTGCGCCCAGGTGAGGTCCTCCTCGTGGCGGTCGAGGTAGGGATCGGGGATCAGGCCGGCGGCGAGCAGGTCGAGGTGGGCACTCCCCGGCACTGCCGCCGGCACGCTCCTCCCCGCGATGTGCCCGGGCACGGGTCCACCGACGGCCGACAGCTGCCATCCGTCGTGCAGGGTCTGACGCATCATCGTCGGAACACTCCTCAAGCAGCAGGCGACCAGGTATCGTCAGATTCTTACGCCAGTGAATTAAGTAAGTCAACGTACCTTCCGGCTCCCGCCCCGGTGCACGACCGCGCCGCTCCGGGCAGGCCGGCGGACAGGAAGGACACGCAACGAACGTGCGCACACTCCCCCTCGCCCTCGACGACGACCTGACGCACCTGCGTGCCGCGGGCGTGAGCCTCGTGCTCGACCTGTCCGGCCGCACCCTGCCGCGGGTTCTGCACTGGGGCGCCGACCTCGGCCCACTGCGCCCCGACGAGCTCGCCGATCTGCGGAGGGCGCAGCAGCCGCAGCCCATCGGCTTCTCGGTCGACGGACCGGTGCAGGTGGCGGTGCTGCCGGAACAGTCCGCGGGCTGGCTGGGCACCCCCGGGCTCGTCGGCAACCGCTCGGGAGCGGACTTCTCCACGGCTTTCCGGGTGCACGAGGCCGCCCTCTCCCCCGCCTCCGGCTCCCCCGACGCACCACCGGCCTCAGGATGGGAACCGGCGGACAGCGGTGGCTCCCTCACGGTGCTCGCCCGGGACGAGGCCGCCGGGCTGGGCCTGGAGCTGACCGTCGAGCTGACCCCGGCCGGGCTGGTCCGCCAGCAGGCCGCGTTGACCAACCTGCGGTCCACCACGTTCACCGTGGACGCCCTGCACCTGACCCTTCCGGTCCCGGCCGCGGCCACCGAACTGCTCGACTTCACCGGCCACCACCTGCGCGAGCGCAGCCCGCAGCGCACCGCCTTCACGCACGGCCTGCGGATGCGGGAGAACCGCACCGGCCGAACCGGTTACGACAGCGCCTATCTGCTGACGGCCGGCACTCCCGGCTTCGGCAACCGCTCCGGCGAGGTGTGGGCCGTGCACACCGCCTGGTCCGGCAACCTCCGCACCTTCGCCGAGCGCACCTTCCACTCCGTGTCACTGCTCGGATCCGGCGAGTTGCTGCTCTCCGGTGAAGTACGGCTCGCCAAGGGCGGGACCTACCGCTCACCGTGGCAGTACGGCGCCCATGGCACCGGGCTCGACGGCGTCTCGGCCCGCTTCCACGAGCAACTGCGCAGCCGTCCGCATCACCCGGCAACCCCCCGCCCCGTCGTCGTCAACACCTGGGAGGCCGTCTACTTCGACCACGACCTGACCCGGCTGCGCGCACTGGCGGACGCCGCGGCGGCGGTCGGCGCGGAGCGGTTCGTGCTCGACGACGGCTGGTTCGGGGCCCGCCGCGACGACCGCCGGGCCCTGGGCGACTGGTACGTGTCCGACGAGGTGTGGCCGGACGGGCTGCGCCCCCTGACCGACCATGTCACCGGACTGGGTATGCAGTTCGGTCTCTGGGTCGAGCCCGAGATGATCAATGAGGACTCCGACCTGGCCCGTGCCCACCCGGACTGGATCATGGCCGCAGGCGGGCGGATCCCGGGCGCCGCCCGCCACCAGCAGGTGCTCGATCTCGCCCGCCCGGAAGTCTTCGCCCACCTCCTGGAGCGCCTGGACGAGTTGCTGAGCACCTACCCGATCTCCTACCTGAAGTGGGACCACAACCGCGACCTGGTGGAGGCCGGACACCGGCCGACCGGCGCGGCCGGCGTCCACGCACAGACGCACGCGACGTACCGGTTGCTCGACGAACTGCGAGCCCGCCACCCCTCGCTGGAGATCGAGTCCTGCTCCTCCGGCGGCGGACGGGTGGACCTCGGCATCCTGGAACGCACCGACCGGGTATGGGCCTCGGACTGCATGGACGCCCTGGAACGCCAGCAGATCCAGCGCTGGACCAACCTGCTGATCCCCCTCGAGCTCATGGGCACCCACGTCGGCTCGGGCACCGCCCACACCACCGACCGCCGGCACTCCCTCGACTTCCGGGCCGGCACCGCGCTCTTCGGACACTTCGGCATCGAGTGGGACCTGACCGCCGCGGACCCCGGGGACCGGGAGCGGCTCGCCGCATGGGTGGCCCTCTACAAGGAGCTGCGCGGCCTGCTGCACACCGGTACCGCGGTGCACGCCGACCACCCCGACCCGGCCTTCCGTCTGCACGGCGTCGTGGCCGCCGACCGCTCCGAAGCGCTCTACGCCCTGGTGGCGCACGCCACCTCCGAGCTGTACCCGCCCGGTCCGGTCCGGCTTCCAGGACTGGCCCCGGACGCGGCGTACCGGGTCCGGCCGCAGGCGCCCGGCGACATCCCGGACGGCAACGCGAGCCGCTGGGGCATCGATCTTCCCTGGTGGACGACACAGGGTGTGCGGCTGCCCGGCCGTGTGCTGTCCGGCGCCGGGCTGCAGGCCCCGGTGCTCTTCCCGGAGCGCCTGGTACTGATCCGCGCCACCCGCCTGCGGTGAACCACCGCCCCCCGTGCCGGCCGGGGCTGCCACGGCCCGGCACGGGACCGGACCACCGGTTCCGCCCGGGCGCTTCTCCGGAAGCCCCGCCTCTCACATGGGGAGCTCACGCGGGGCCGGCTGCACGCTGATCCAGTGTTCGGTGGTGAACTCGTCGAAGACCCAGTGGCCGCCGAAGCGTCCCAGCCCGGATGCCTTCTCCCCGCCGAACGCGGCGTTCACGTCGTCGTGGACCGTGGTGTCGTTGACGTGCGTCATGCCTGCCTCGACGCGCTGGGCGAACCGCACCCCGCGTTCGAGGTCACGGGTGAACACACCGCTGGACAGGCCGTACTCGGTGTCGTTGGCCAGCCGCAGCGCGTCCTCCTCATCCTCGGCCCGGATAATGGTGGCGACCGGGCCGAAGACCTCCTCGGCGGCGGTGGCGATGTCCTGACCGCCGGTGAGGACGTGCGGCGGCAGCACCCGCCCGGCGGGCCCCTCGGGGTCCCCGGAGAGCAGCAGGCGTCCGCCCTGCTCCACAGCCCGGGAGACCTTCTCCTGTACGGCGTCCCGCTGCTTGTCGTTGATGACCGGGCCCAGCTGCGTCTTCTCGTCCCGCGGGTCGCCGGCACGCAGTCCGCGCGCCTGCGCGACGAACCGCTCGACGAACTCGTCGTGCAGCGAACCGTCCACGATCACGCGGTTCGTCGCCATGCAGACCTGGCCCTGATGGAAGTAGCTGCCGAACACGGCCGTCGGCACGGCCCGTTCCAGGTCGGCGTCGTCCAGCACCACGAGCGGGCCGTTGCCGCCGAGCTCCAGCGCGAGCGTCTTGAGTCCGGCTTTCGCCGAGATGCCCTTGCCCACCGCGGTGGACCCGGTGAAGGAGATCACCCGGGGGATGTCGTGTTCCACGAGCGGGTCCCCGATCTCGCGGCCCTTGCCGATCAGCACATTCAGCACCCCGGGCGGCAGACCGGCTTCCTCGTAGATCTTCGCCAGCATCAGCCCGCCGGTCACCGGGGTGTCCTCGGCCGGCTTCAGGACCACCGCGTTGCCGACGGCCAGAGCGGGTGCGACGGAACGGTTGGACAGGAACAGGGGGAAGTTCCAGGGGCTGATCACGCCCACCACCCCGGCCGGCTTCCGGTACACGCGGTTCTCCTTGCCCGGCGTGTCCGAGGGCACCGTGCGCATCTCCAGAAAGGTGCGGGAGGCCGACCGGAGCGTGATGGCCTGGCAGATCCCCGTCTCCATCGCGATCCGTGGTTTCACCGCGCCGGCTTCTCTGCTCAGCCAGTCGGAGATCTCCGACTCCCGGTCCGCCATGATCGCGGCCGCCCGGTTGAGCACGGCGGCGCGCTCGGCGGCCGGTTTCGCGGCCCAGTCGCGCTGCGCGTCCCTGGCCGCACGGTAGGCCCGGTCGACATCGGAGGCGTCGGCCAGCGTGATCTCGGTGAGCGCCTCCCCGGTGTAGGGGTCGGAGTCGGTGTGGACCTTCCCGGAGCTGCCCGCCTGCCATTCCCCGCCGATCAGCATGCGGTCGAATCCGGTGTAGGGAGCAGGAGTATCGGCGGCCATGATGAACCCTCTCGTCCGGTGGTTGCTCGGTTCCCCCGTTCGCCAGACTGGTCCCCGGGCCGGGCCGCTGCCACCCGCCACGCCGATACCGCCCGGACCCACCCATACCCGGCGGACCGGACGCGCTGCGGGTGACCGTCCCGCTGCGCGGCCCCCCGGTCAGCTGATGATCCACGGAAAGCAGGCCTGGCCGGGCCCACGGGCAGCCCCCGGGATCCGCACCGGTGTGCCCCCTCAGCTTCTCGTCGCCTTGAGGCGCTTCCGGCCCGCCCGGAAGCGGGGTTGGGCAGCCGTTCAGGACAGCGGGGCGCGGCCGGTCAGGAGTGGCGGAGGTGGATGACACGGGCGGCGGCCCCGCTGCCGCCCACCGGGGCGGAGACGCGAAGGGCCCCCTGTGCCGCGTCCCATTTCAGGTCCCAGTCGGCAGCGCCGGCCGGGAACACCGCCTCCGGCACGATGTCCTCGCCCTTCAGGTGCGGAACGGGAAGTTCCAGCGAGGCGGGGGCGCCGGGGCCGCGCCAGAGTGTCAGCCAGCTGTCACCCGGTGGCTCCGGTGACCGCAGCCCGGTCGCCACCCAGGGGCCGGCGGTTCCGGTGAGGCCCAGCGGCCAGAAGGGGAGCGAGCCCGATATGAAGGGGCGCAGCCGCTTGTGCAGCGTCACGGCCTCCCGTACGAGCGTGGACTGAAGGGGCGTCACGCGGTCCAGTGGGCCGGAGAGGTGCAGCCGTCCCAGGATGCCGGTGGCCAGCGTGAAGGCGGCTTCCTCGGCCGTCATGTCCGGTTGGGGGCACGACCGGTTCCCGGCCTGTTCGGGCAGCACCGAGGCGGGTGCCGCAGCTGCTGCCGGCGCGTGGAGCAGCGGGTTCCGGCCGCTGGAGATGGCCTGGAGGTGGAGCCGCGAAAGCATGGCGTAGTCCATGCGCATCGCGCCGGCGGCGCAGTTCTCCAGGAGCAGATCGGGGCAGCGGCTCAGGAGTGTGTCGAGCCACGCCAGGTGCGCCCGGTTGTGGCCCAGCAGGCCGGCACCCGGCGCGGCTCCGTTCAGGTCGGTCCCCGGGCCCGGCATGATGGGGTGGTCGAGCTTGAGGTAGCCGACCCCGAAGTCGGACATCAGGCGGTCGACCACGTCGTTGAGGTGGCTACGGGCCCGCGGGTGCCGCAGGTCGAGGTGGTAGCGGCCGTGTTCCACCACCCGGACACCGTCGCGCTGGAAGAACGCCTCGTCGGGAAGCCGGTCGGCGAGTGCTGAGCGGACGCCCACCACCTCGGGTTCGAGCCCGACGCCAGGGACCATCCCCCGGTCCCGGATGCGCTCGAGGATCTCGGCGAGACCGCCGGGGAAGCGGCTTTCCGACGGCTGCCACTCCCCCAGGCTGTCCCACCAGCGGCCGTCCTCGTCGTACCAGCCGGCGTCCACGCAGAAGTAGTCAGCGCCGGCCTCGGCCGCGGCGTCGATGAGCGGGAGCAGTTCCGCCGTTGTCGGATCGCCCGGGATGGTGTTCACGCAGTGTGTGAAGATCACCGGGAGGCTTCTGGAACGTCCGGCGCGCAACGCGCGGCGCTGCCGGGTGAGGGCGCCGAACGCCTCGTCCGCCCCGCCCCGGCAGACCGCCAGGGACACCGGCACGGTGGTGAAGCCGCGCCCGGCGCTGACGGCTTCGCTCCACTGGTGCTCGGTGTCGGTGGGGCCGAGCAGCGCCAGGTAGGCGCCCTGCTTCCGCTCTCCCAGCTCCCAGTGCCAGGCTCCGTTGTGCTCGATCTGCCAGGACACCGCCCATGATCCGTCCCGGGACAGCACAGCGCCGGTGGGGAGATGTTCACCGGTGGACCAGGAACTGCGCGAGGTCAGGGCGAAGCGGCTGCGGGGGGCGTGCTGGGGTGGAGCCGGGTCCCTCGCGACCAGTCCGGCCTCCCGGAGCGGGGTGCGGTGCCAGCGGCCTCCGGCACCCCGGTCGGAGTCGCCGTGCACCAGCTCCAGTTCCTCCAGCGGGCGGCCCGCGTCGGTGACGAACGCCCCGGTGACGAGGGAGGTGACGGCCTGCAGGCGTATGGTCCGCTCCGACTCCACCGTCAGCTCGCTCCAGGTGCGGACGGCGGGTACGCCGTCCGCGGCCTGGAAAACACTGGTGACGACCAGTCCGCTCACCGGGTCGGTCTGGACGATGCGCAGCTCGGGACCTGTGCTGCCGGCCGGCCGGGACATGGTGTGGCCGGTGTGGCGCAGGCGCGCCCCGATCATGGTGTCGGCGTACCGGTGGCTACCGGGGAAGCGGCCATGCCCGAGGGCCAGCACCTCCACCAGCGGTGCCCCGTCCAGGCCGGCGGACGGCACCGGGGCTCCGGTGCCGTCCGGGCGGACGGACAGCAGGCTGACGGGCTGATCCCCCGCCAGGGCGAAGTGCAGGGTGATGTCACTGCCGGACCAGGTCAGGACGGAGCGTTGCATCGGGTTCTCCTCGCGAGGTGGGGGTCGAGGACGTCCCCGGGGTGGCCGGCCCGGGTCAGGGGTGCGTCTTCCCGGCCGGATCCTGGTGCCGGGCTTCCCCGGCGTGGAGCCAGCACTTGGCTTCATGGTCGTAGGCCACCGCATGATCCTGCGGCATCCGGGCGCAGAGGTCCATCGCTGAGGGACACCTGTCGCGGAAGTTGCAGCCCCCGTCGGCGTGCGGCACGGTCCCGGTACCGGCCGGCTCGTACGTGGCTCCGGCCATCTCCCGGGTGCGGTTGCGGGCCTCGGGGTCGGGCGCTGCGGAGGCGAGCAGCTGTGTGTAGGGGTGCTGCGGGTCGAGGATGACCCGGTCGGCGGGGCCGCGTTCGACCACCCGCCCGCGGTACATCACCAGGATGTCGTCGGAGAAGTGCCGGGCGGTGGCCAGGTCGTGAGTGATGTAGAGGACGGCGAGGTGGTCCTCCCGCTGGAGCCGGGCGAGGAGGTTGAGGACACCGAGCCGGATGGAGACGTCGAGCATGGACACCGGCTCGTCCGCGATGACGACCTGGGCGCCGGGCGCCAGGGCGCGGGCGATGGCCACTCGCTGGCGCTGGCCGCCGGAGAGCTCGTGCGGACGGCGCCCGGCGATGCTGCGGGCCGGGCCGAGGTTCACCCGCTCCAGAAGCTCCTCGACCCGCTGCCGGGTGTCCTCCCGGCCCTTGGCGCGGCCGTGCAGCCGCAGCGGCCGGGCCAAGTGGTGCTCAATGGTGTGGAAGGGGTTGAGCGAGCCGAACGGGTCCTGGAACACCATCTGCACGTGGTCGCGGTATTTCCGCTTCTCCACCGGGCGGCCGTCGGGCCCGGTGGCGGTGATCCGGCCTGCGGTGGGCTTCTCCAGCCGGGCGATCATGCGGGCCACCGTGGACTTGCCGGAGCCGGACTCGCCGACCAGGGCCACGGTCCGGCCGGGCCGCAGGGTGAAGGAGACCTGGTCCACCGCCCGCAGGGTGGAGTGCCGAAGCCCGGAGCGCAGGGTGAAGTCCTTGGTGAGGTTGCGGACTTCCAAGCTGGTCATCGCGAAGCCCTCTTCTTCTCGTCAGGTTCTGTTGTGTCCGGCCGGGGCGGCCCCGGCGCTGACTTCTCCGGCCGGGCTGCGGAGTCGCCGGTTCGGATGAACGCCCCGCGCTTCCCCGTCAGGGACGGGAAGGAGTCGAGCAGTTGCCGCGTGTACGCGTGCCGGGGTTCCCGGTACATCTGCTCCGCCGGCCCGTACTCGACGACCTCGCCCTCGCGCATGATGGCGATCCGGTCGGCCAGTTCCAGGAGCAGCGGCAGGTCGTGGGTGATGAAGATGACGGCGAACCCGAGCTCCGCACGCAGCCGCAGGATCTCGCGGAGGATGCCGCGCTGGACGACCACGTCGAGCGCGGTGGTGGGCTCGTCCATGATCATTACCTGCGGGTCGAGCAGCATCGCCATGGCGATCATCACGCGCTGCCGCATTCCCCCGGACAGTTCGTGCGGGAAGGAGTCCAGCCGCCGCGGGTCGACTCCGACCAGCCGGAGGACTTCGACGCAGCGTTCCTCACGCTCCGCGCGGGTCATGCCGGGTTCGTGGGTGGTCAGGACGTCGGCGAGCTGGGCCCGGATGGACAGGACCGGATTGAGGGAGTTCATCGCGCCCTGGAACACCATCGACAGTTTCGCCCAGCGGAAGACCCGCAGGTCCTCTCCCTTGAGGGCGAGCAGGTCGATGTCGCGGCCCGCCCGGTCGTGGAAGGTGACCGCACCGGAGGTGACCTCGGCCGGAGGCTGGTGCAGCTGGTTGACGGCGTAGGCCAGGGTGGTCTTCCCGCAGCCGGACTCACCGGCCAGGCCGAGGATCTCGCCGCGGCCGAGGCGCAGGGACACCTCCTTGACGGCGTGCACCGGGGTGTCGGTCCGGTAGACGACGGTCAGGCGGTCGATGGTCAGCACCACGTCCCGGTCCTCCCGGGAGGTCGCGGGGGAAGGTCCGGCTGCGGTGTCCCGCTGCCGCGCGGCCGGGGTGTCCGTCTCCGGAACGGAGTCGTCGGCCGGCCGGAGCCTGCCCTGCTGCCGCAGTTTGGGGTTGATGATCTCGTCGATGCTGAAGTTGATGAGCGCCAGGCCGCAGCCGAACAGCGCGATGACCAGGCCCGGCGGCACGAACCACCACCAGGCTCCCCACTGCAGGGCGAACCCGTTCTGCGCGAAGTACAGCATGGTGCCGAGCGTCGAGGCGTTGGAGGCGCCGAGGCCGAGGAAGGACAGGCCGGCCTCGGCGAGGATGGCGGCAATCACGGCGAAGACGAACTGTGAGGCCAGCAGGGGCAGCAGGTTGGGCAGAATCTCCACGGTGACGATCCGCCAGCGCTTCTCCCCGGAGACCCGGGCCGCGGCGACGTAGTCCCGGTTGCGCAGGGACAGCGTCTGGGCGCGCAGGACGCGGGCGGACGCGGCCCAGCCGGTGATCGCCAGGACCACGGCGATGGTCCAGGCTCCGCGCTGTGCGGCGGGCACGAAGCCGGCGATGACGATGACCAGTGGCAGGCCGGGGATGACCAGCATGACGTTGGAGAACAGCGAGAAACTCTCGTCGACCGCGCCGCCGAGGTAGCCGCCGATGATGCCGAAGACCATGGACAGCAGGGTGGCCATCACGCCCACCAGGAGGCCGATCTGCAGTGAGCCGCGGGTCGCGTGGGTGAGCTGGGCCAGGATGTCCTGACCGGTCTGGGTGGTGCCCAGCAGGTTGTCGCCGCTGGGCGGGGTCATGCCCATGCTGTCGATGGCGTCCGGGTCACCGGTCAGCAGCGGGCCGAGCAGCCCGAACAGGGCGACGGTGAGGACCAGTCCGAGCCCGACGGCCAGTTTGGGCGACCAGCTGGGCAGCAGGGCACGCCAGCGACCGCGCCGCTGCTCTTCGGCGTCGGGACCGGCCGCGGCCCCGGACAGCGGCCCGGTCTCGTGACCGGCTCCGGTGAGGGGCACGGGGTTCGTCACGGTGCCGGCTCCTTTCGGTCAGTTCTGGACGCGGGTGCGGGGGTCGATCGCGCCGTACAGCAGGTCGATGAGGAGATTCGCGGCCAGGACCGTCACCGTGATCACGAGGAAGATGCCCTGCATCAGCGCGTAGTCGTTGTTCTGCACGGCCTGCAGCAGCCGGGAGCCGATTCCGGGGTAGGAGAACACCTGCTCGGTGATGATCGATCCGGAGACGACGAACCCCAGGGAGATGGCGAACCCGGCGACGGACGGCAGTACCGCGTTGCGGGCCGCGTAACGGGTCATGATCCGGCTGTTCCGCAGCCCTTTCGCCCGGGCGGTGAGGAGGTAGTCCTCGGACATGGTGGACACCATCATGTTCCGCATGCCGAGCAGCCAGCCGCCGACCGAGGAGATCACGATCGTCATCGCGGGCAGGAAGCCGTGGTGGACGGCGGAGAAGAGGAAATCCCGGTTCCAGCCGGGGGACAGGGCCACGTCGTACCCGCCGAGCAGCGGGAACCAGTTGAGGGCGGAGGCGAACAGCGCGACCAGGAGCAGCGCCAGCCAGAAGTAGGGCACCGCTGCCAGCACGGTGGTGGCCGGTACCAGCGCGTCCGCCCAGGACCCGCGTTTCCAGCCGACGACCGTGCCCAGGACGATCCCGAGGACGAACGAGATCAGCGTCGCCATGCCGACCAGGACGATCGTCCAGGGCAGCGCCTGGCCGATGACCGCGGACACTTCGGCCGGGAAGACGCTGACCGAGATCCCCAGGTCGCCGCGGAGCATGTTCCCCAGGTAGGAGAAGTACTGGCTCCACAGCGTCTCGCTGGTGTCGGTCCCGAGGAGGAGCTCGTAGGAGCGGCGTACCGACGGGTCGACCGTGCCGCCGCGCTGCTGGAGCTTCGCCATCAGGACGTCCACCGGATTGCCCGGCAGCAGTCTCGGGATGAAGAAGTTCAGTGTGAGCGCGGCCCAGAGGGCCACCAGGTAGAACCCGGACTTCCGGGCGTAGTACCTCATCCGTCGCCGCCAATCACTGGAGGATCCTCCTCGGGCCCGGGTGCCGGACGGCTGTGGTTACTCGCCGGCCGGCTTCAGGTTCATGAAGATCTGTGAGCTGTCGGGCCGGCCCCAGACGGCGGGGAAGGCGTAGAGGTCGTCCTCGGTGGGCCAGCCGGTGAACTTCTCCGCGTTGAACTGGCTGGTGGTGCCGCCGGTCATGATCGGGATGTAGGGCATGGCCTCCTCGATCCCGGCCTGGATGATGTCGTACTGCTCCTGCCGGGCCCCGGTGTCCTCGGGGCTGATCTGCTTGAGCGTGTGGAGGGCGGCGTCGACGGTGTCGTCGGAGAAGCGGCTGAAGTTCGGGTTGGCCGCCTCCCCCACCGGGGCGGTGTTCTCACTGGCGAAGAAGTAGCTGTAGAGGTAGAACGGGTCGGGCGCCGGACCCTGGTGCAGCGCGTCGATCAGCAGCTCGAACTGGCCCTGGCCGCGGGCATCGGCCCACTCGTTCCACGACACCTGCTGGGCGGTCAGCTCGATGCCGGCCCCCTTGAGCTGCTGGCCCATGGTGTTCACCGCGGTGATGTAGTCGGTCCAGCCCGAGACGACCTTGACCGTGAGGGCCAGCCGCTCCCCGTCCCTGGCGTAGATGCCGTCACCGCCCTTGCTCCAGCCGGCGTCCTCCAGCAGTTCCGCCGCGTGCTCCGGGTGCGGCTCCATCGGGGCGAGCCGGTCCTCGAGCCGGGAGGAGATGACCTCCCCGTCCCGCTCGGGCAGGGCGAAGCCGGGGGAGATCTCGCTCGCGGTGTCCTCAAAGGCGAGGGAGTTGAGCTGGGTGCGGTCCATGGCGTAGTAGATCGCCTTGCGGACCGCGGGGTCGGTCTGCGGCCCTTCGCAGCCGAGATCCGCCTCGGCGCAGGTGAACAGCGCCATCTGGTTCAGCGGAACGATGATGCCCCGGTACCCGGGGTAGTTCTTCTCCACGTTGTGGATGTCGGGGACCGGGCCGGTCTGCCAGTCGATGGTGCCGGCGCCCAGCGCGTCCGCGCCGGACTGGTTCCCCGCCAGGGCGACGTAGCGGATGTTCTTCAGCTCGGGCTCGCCGTCCCAGTAGGTGGGGTTGGCGCTGAGCACGAAGGCCTGCGGCTTGAAGTCGGTCAGCTGGTAGGGACCGGTGCCGACGGGCTCGTCGACCACATCGGTCGCCGGGTCGTCGATGTCCTTCCAGATGTGCTCCGGCAGGATCCAGATTCTGCCGAGGATCTGCGGCCCTTCCATGAAGGACGGCTCGTCGAACCGCACGACGAGCCGGGTGTCGTCGAGCACCTCGGTCCGGCCCTCGTAGCCCGTGGAGTTCAGAGCGGGGTTGTCCAGGAGCAGGTCGAGGGTGAACGCCACGTCGTGGGCGGTGAACGGCTCGCCGTCGGTCCACTGGGCGTCCTCGCGCACCGTGACCGTCAGCTCGGTGCCCTCGTCGTTCCAGGCGTAGTCGGTGCCCAGCCGGGGGACGGGATCCTGGTCGCGGACCTGGTTGTAGTAGAAGAGCGGCTCGAATATGGAGCCGGTGCCCTCGATGACGCTGGGCGAGTAGGGGTTGAAGTTGTGCTGGTAGTCGCCGGCCTGGCCGGTGTAGGCGACCAGCGTGTCGGCTGCGGCCGACGATCCGTTGCCCCCGCCGCCGTCGCCGGACCCTCCGGAGCAGCCGGCCGCCAGCAGGGCGACGGCCACCGCCCCGGCCACGGCCTGGTGAGCACCTCGGCGTCTTGCGTGCAGTCTCATCTCGCGCGTCCTCTCCTGGCTCTCCGGTTTCAGGATTGTTAAGCAGCCAAAGAAAGAAAGTCAACCCCTTGGCAGGGCCTTCCGCCGAGGCCCTGGAGTCCCGGCTCAGACCCAGCCGCAAAGCAGGCCTTGGCCAGCGGCACGCGTCCGGTTTCCCTGCCCGGGCGCCGTCGTCGCTCTGATCGACTGTTCGAGGCCATCGGGGCGGGCGATCGGCAAGAAGGGTCGCCGGAGGAGCTGTTGGCGAACTGGACGCGGGCAGACCACCGTCATCGGGCTGGTGAACGCCACCTTCGCCGCCCGCGACACCGCACGGTGGGGCCGCGGCACCGCGTGTGCGTGACCTACCAGAAGCTGGGAGGGCTGTGGCGCCCCGGGGCGGATACCTCCGGGGCGCCACAGAAGGGGTCAGACGCCGAACACGGCGTGCCCGGGAGTGCGAGGCGTGGGGTCATGGGGCCGGAGGAGGTAGGCGGCGTAGTTGTAGTCGCTGCCGTGTTCGCGCCGCATGGCGATCTCTGCCCGGAGTGCCGCGAGTGCCTCCGGCATGCCGGGCTGTCGCTGGTCCGCCCGGGCGACCCGCTGGACGAGCGGCGTGTAGTACTCGTCCCACCAGTCGCTTTCCGGCAACGGCCAGTGCGCGCGGACCTGGTAGCCGGCGGCTTGCGCGGTGTCGGTGTTCCCTGCGTGGGTGCGCAGCGGGTATGCCGCTTCCCAGTAGGCGCGCACCGGTGCGGCGGGGTCGGGCACGGTCCATTCGATTTCGGTGACGACGAGGACGCCGCCCGGTGCGAGCAGGCGATGCCAGGCGTGCAGGGCGACATCGAAGCCGACGGTGTAGACCGAGCCCTCGGCCCAGATCACGTCGAAGCTGTGAGCGGGGAAGGGCAGCCGGTCCATCGAGCAGCCGAGGACCGTCACCCGGTCGCCCAGGCCCCGGCGGGCCGCCTCGGCGGCGAGACTGTCGAGGAAGGGCTGATGCAGGTCGACCGCGGTCACGCGCGCGCCGGCTTCTTCGGCCAGCAGCAGGGTGGAGCGGCCATGTCCGCAGCCGGCGTCCAGCACCCGCGGGTGCTCGGGCAGCGGCCCGGCCGCCGCCAGCAGGCGTCGTGTGGTGGCGTCCGAGCCGGGGCCCTGCCGGGGCAGGCCGTGGTGCAGGGCGAAGAACGCCTCCGTCACCGGGTCGGCCCCGGGAGCGCGGCCGGGCATGTCGGTGCCGTTCACAGCTGGCGCTCCCGGAACTGGTAGGTGGCGCGCAGATGCTGCGCGATTTCCTTCTTGGCGGCCTCGCGTCCGGCCCGCAGCCGCGCGTCGGTGCGCGAGGCGGCGTAGGCGTTCTCCCGCAGCAACCGCTGGTAGCTGTCCAGACGGCGCCGGGGAATCTCACCGGCCTCCACCGCGGCCACGACCGCGCAGCCCGGCTCGCGTCCGTGCGCGCAGTCGGTGAACCGGCAGTCGTGTGCGAGGCGCTCGATCTCGGCGAAGGTCTGCTCCAGCCCGCCCCGGGCGTCGTGCAGGCCGATCGCGCGTAGACCAGGGGTGTCCAGCAGGACCCCGCCGCCGGGAAGCGGCAGCAGTTCCCGCCAAGCGGTGGTGTGCCGGCCCTTGCCGTCCGCTTCACGCACGGCGCCGGTAGCCAACCGGCCCTCGCCCAGCAGCTGGTTACCCAGGGTGGACTTGCCCGCTCCGGAGGGGCCGAGCAACACGATGGTGCCGTTCAGGACAGCCGTCAGGGTATCCAGGCCCTGCCCGGTCACCGCGCTGGTGACCAGCACATCCGTACCTGGTGCCACCTCGGCCACTTCGGCCGCGGCCGACTGCGCGTCGGCGCACTGGTCGGCCTTGGTGAGCACCACGACCGGCTGCGCGCCGCTCTCCCAGGCCAGGGCGAGCATACGTTCGGTCCGTCCGTGTCTGAGAGGGGCGGCAAGCGACACCGTCAGCATGACCGTGTCGACGTTGGCGGCCAGGACCTGGCCGTGCGAGGCACGCGAAGCTGTGGAGCGCACCAGGACGGTGCGCCGAGCCATGACCGCGTGCAGCAACGGGCCCTGGCCGGTGGTGGCGGGACGCAGGGCGGCCCAGTCACCGGTGCAGGGCGCCGACAGGGGATCATTCTGATCGGCGGTGCCGGGCATCTCCGCGCGGGCGATTCCGGCGTCGGTGACCGCCTCGCACAGGCCGCGTCCGGCCCGCACGATGCGAGCCGGTATCAGGCCGACAGCGCGATGGGGTGCGAAGGTGCGCTCACACGCCTCGTCCCAGCCGTAGTCGGCCAGGGAGTAGGGCTGGGTGCGGAAGGAAGGAAGCTGAGACAACGTAAAGACCCTTGAAGAAGAGGGACCCCGATGAGCACGAAGCTGCGCCGCCCTGAACCGTCGGGCTTGGGCGGGGTGAACGTCGGGTCAGACCGGGGCCCGGGACGTGAGGATGGTCCGGCGGGCACTGCACGCGGCAGCGGCCTCTACGACAGCCATCAACTCACCTCCCCCTTCTGGTCCCGCAGTTGTGTCTCTGCGCCACCAACGCTAGCACGCCCGTTGCCCGGCCTCGGACGGTGCCGGGCCGAACGGGCGGGTGAAGGCACTGGCGTCTCATGGGTGGTCGCTCACCAAACAGCCGGACGCCTGGCGGCCCACTTACGGCGATCATGTCTCATGAGTTGTCGCAACCGGCCGGACGTGTGAAACACCCTCATGAAGCGCGCCGGGCCGTGAGCAACGACTGGGTGGAATCGCGCGACTGTCCGATGCCCACCTGCGCGGCACCCGCGGGCTCCTCGTGCCGGGGGTCCGGCACGGAGCGCGAGTACATCCGTGACCGCACCCTCGAAGGCCACGAGCCGCCCGAAAACGCGGCAAGACCATCGGTGGTGCGGGGGTCACCGACGACTCCACGCTGTCCGTGT
Source organism: Streptomyces sp. ACA25 (assembly GCF_028200735.1). GTDB lineage: Bacteria > Actinomycetota > Actinomycetes > Streptomycetales > Streptomycetaceae > Streptomyces. Next base: position 107,634 of record NZ_JAQKPV010000014.1, on the reverse strand, counting down.
CCTTCACCTGCGCGACCGGGAGATGAGCCTGCGCGACATCGCCGGGAAGCTCGTCGTCACCACCGGCGCGACGAGGGCCCGGCACCCCACACCAGCCACCGTCATGCGGATGCTCCGCGAACACGACGAGCAGGCCGCCACTGCGTGAGCACGTGATCCCCGGCTACGCTGCGGCGGGTGTCTGAGCAGGGACTCCAGGGCCGCCGAGGTGCGGTAACGCCTTGCTGCGCTTCCTCAGGCAACTAAACTAAGCCTCGGCGGGGGTGCCACCTCCGTGGCGCACCCCCGGGGCAGTCGTCCCCGGGCAGCACGGCGGGGAAGGTATCCATGAGCGGACCGGCGGGGGCGACCCCCCACGCGAGCAGCAGGTCGGCGGTGCTGGACGTGATCCGCGCGGCGGGCACCATCAGCAGGGTGGGGATCGTCCACGCCACCGGGTTCACCGGTGCGACGATCTCGACCGTCGTCCGCCGTTTGATAGACGACGGCCTCGTGGTGGAGACGGGGCGGGCCGAGTCCACCGGCGGCAAACCGCGGGTCCTCCTCCAGCTCAACCACGCGGCCCGGCACGCGGTCGGAGTCCACCTGGACCACGCGGGAATCACCTATGCCCTGACCGACCTCAGCGGCTCGGTGATCGCCCGGATGTCACGGGCGGGAGCCGGTGCGACGGGCCCCGAAGAAGTCGTCGCCCGGATGGCGCGCGAGATCGACGCCCTGATCGAGGGGGTCGGGGTCGACCGGGGGAAAGTGCTCGGCGTCGGACTGGTGTCCCCCGGCCCGCTGACCCGCGCCGGAGGCATGCGGCTCACCCCGCCCTCGATGCGGCAGTGGGAGGACTTCCCCCTGGACCAGGCTCTCAGCAGGGCCACCGGGCTGCCGGTGGTGCTCGACAACGACGCCACGGCAGCGGCTCTCGGCGAACACTGGTCCGGCGGGGTCGGCAGCGCCTCCACCTTCGCCGCTCTCTACATGGGCAGCGGCATCGGCGCCGGTCTGCTGATCAACGGCATCGCCTACCGGGGTGCCAGCGGCAACGCCGGGGAAATCGGGCACATCTGCCTCGAAATGGAGGGCCCCGAGTGCTGGTGCGGGGCCCGGGGCTGCACCGAGGTCCTTGCCGGGCCGGGCGCCGTCGTCGCCGCCGCCCGCGAGAACGCCGCACTCGCCCGGGCGGCCGGGCTCACGGGCGATCCGGACCGCTCCCGGCCCTCGGTCGCTGCCGACTTCGCCGCCGTGACCCGCGCCGCCCGCCGGGGCGACGCCCAGGCCCGGGCGCTGCTGGAGCGTTCGGCCCGGTATCTGGCGGTGGCCGCGCGGACCTTCGCCAACGTCATGGACCTCGAGGAGCTGGTGCTGACCGGACCGAGCCTGGCCCTGGCCGGCTCGGTCTACCTTCCGGTGGTCCGCGAGGAGCTTGAACGGGCGTTCTTCGCCCGCGCCACGCATGCGGTCACGGTCCGGCTCTCCCCATCGGCCGCCACCGCGCCCGCGATCGGCGCGGCGGCCACGGTGCTGCAGTCCGAACTGATCCCGCTGCGCGAAGGGCTTCGGCTGCCGGAGAACCTTTCGGCATCCGAGCCGGGGGCCGCCTCCCGGGTCTGACGCGCGCCGGGGCACCTCTCTTCCCACGGATCCGGAGGAACCGTCGGACGGCTCCGCTGCGTCTGGCAGACTGCCGAGCGACGAGCGGGGGCGCCCGGGCCGGTGCTTCGAGAAGCCGGTGGCAAGCGCCCCGCCGTGAGGGGGAGCGCGATGAGCGGCAAGGACAGCGGCAACACCGGGGGCACCGGACCGTGGCAGGTGCCCGGGTACAGCGAGGTGCGCGAGCTGGGATCGGGGGCGGGCGGACGCGTCGTCCTGGCCGTGCACGACGCGACCGGGACGGCGGTGGCCCTCAAGTACCTCGCCGGCCGCCTCGGGACCGACGCTTCCTTCCGGCGGGCCTTCCGTGAGGAGGCCGTCCTCCTCGCTGGATTGGGCTCCCCTCACGTGACCGCTCTGTACGAGTACATCGAGGCTCCCGAGGGCGCGGCCATCGCCATGGAGCTGGTGAACGGCGTCTCGCTGGGCGCCCTGCTCCGCAGGGAGGGCCCGCTCGGCCCCGAAGCCGCCCTGGTGATCCTCAAGGGGTCCCTGCTGGGCCTGGCCGCCGCGCACCGCGCGGGGGTCGTGCACCGGGATTACAAGCCGGGCAATGTCCTGGTGACCGTGGAAGGGTCGTCCACTCTGGTGGACTTCGGCATCGCCGCCCGCGACGGCAGCACACCGGAAGTGGCCGGCACTCCTCTCTACATGGCCCCGGAGCAGTGGAACGGCGACCCCGCCTCCCCGGCCGGCGACGTGTACGCGGCGACGGCCACCTTCTACGAGTGCCTGACCGGTGAACGGCCCTACTCCGGTGAGAGCCACGTCGAACTGGCCGTGAAGCACCTCACCTCGCCGATCCCCGACGAGCAGGTGCCCGAACCGCTGCGCGGGCTCATCCGGCAGGGCATGGCGAAGGATCCGGCCGAGCGCCCGGAGAATGCCACGGTCTTTCTCGGCGAGCTCGAGGAGGCAGCCGGCGCGGCCTGCGGCACGGGGTGGGAGGAGCGCGGGCAGCGCAGGCTCGCCGCCCTCGCCGCCCTCCTGCCGCTGCTCCTCCCGGTGACGGGGAGCGGCTCGGACACAGCCGTCGACCGGGCCACCACCGTGCTGCACCGCCGCCGGCTGCCCGGCCGCCGGGCGCTGCTGCCGGTGACGGGCGCACTGATCGTGGCCGGCACCCTGATCCTCGCGACAGTGGCCTCGGGCAGCGCCGGCGGCGGGGCGGACGCCTCGACGGACCTCGTCACGGAGGCCACGACGAGCGTCCTCCCCACGCCGGGCGGCGAAGCTGTCGTGGCGCCGGAGGGCAGCTCCGCCGCCACCCCCACCAGCGGCCCGGACGTCTCGGAATCCGACGGGGCCGGACCTGGCGGCGATGCCTCGGGAGACGGCGAAGAGGCCGAGGACACCGGCGTCGGCTCCGGCCGCTCCCCGGAGCCGACGGAGGAGCCGCCGGAGCCCGGACCGACAACCGGTGCCGAGCCCTCCGGAGCCGCCACCGAACCGCCGCCGGACGCATCCGGGACGGTGGTGGTCGAGTCGGTGAGCGTGCGCAGTCTCGCCCAGTCCAACAGCGCCCAGGCCACCGGTGAGGTCGAGATCGTCACCACCGGCACCGGCCCCGTCTCGGTCTCGGTGGCCTGGTACGTCGGCTACACGGAGGGGGAGCTGGGCAGCCAGGACGGCAGCTCCACGGTGCGGGAGCTGAGCGGCCGCACGCACTACACGGTGCCCCTGGCGCACACGTTCCAGACCGCCACGGCGAACCACTGCTACTGGAGTGTGTCGGTCACGGCCGGGCCGCCGTCCGGCGCGAGCGGGTGGCGGCAACTGCTGACCGAGCAGTGCGCGCTCGCATGACGTTTCCGCTCCCACAGCTCCCCTCGGCCGGGGGCGGAGCTTCTCGAATCCCTGCACGGAGATGCCGGTGAACGAAAACCGGGCCCGGAAAGCCCAGGACCCCAGGGCCGACGAGAGCATATGGCCCTCGGGCCGGTCCCGGCCGGAGCCTGCTCCGCACCCGGCTCCGGACTCCGCGCGGGACCCCGGTCAGCACGCACCGGAAACGGGGACCGGCCCCGCCCTCCCGGAACAGCCCGGCCCCGAAGAGGCAGGTGCTCCGGGACGGGAAGCACCGGGAACTGCCCCCGCCGGCGATACGGACAGTGCCACCGCGTCGGCCGCCGCATCGCCGGACAGCACGGACACCCTGCCCGCCGGGCGGCAGGACGGACTCGCGGGCACACTGCCGCTGGAGGCCGCGTCCGGTCCGGCGGAGAGCGAAGAGGTGCTCCGCTTCGGCCCCGGGGTCCCCGCGGCCGAAGCGGGACCGGCGGCGCCGATTGCACCGGCGAGCACGGCCGTCGGCCGGCCTGCCGGGGACCGCGGAGAGCACCGGAGCAGCCTGCGCCGGTACAGCCTCGCCGCCGCCGTGCTGCTCTGCGTGCTGGCCTACCTGGCCTGGCAGCAGCTCGGACCGGAGCTGGCGGTCCGCGAGGTCACGGTGACCACGGCTTCCGGGCAGCCCGCCTGCGACGGCACCGCCGAGGTGATCGGAGTGGTCGGGACCAATGGGCAGCCCGGCAGTGTCAGCTACCGTTGGCTGCGCAGCGACGGCACGTCCTCCGGCACGCTGGAGGAGACGTTCGCCCGCGGGCAGCGGTCGGCTGAGCTGCGTCTGCGGTGGACCTTCCGGGGACGGGGCACCTACGCGGCGGCAGCCGAGCTGGAAATCCTCTCGCCCGGCCAGCGGACAGCCGATGTCCGGTTCACCTATTCCTGCCCCTGATCCCTGGCCGGCCTGCGGGCCGACGGGGGCGCGGTGCGCAGGATCGTCTCCACCGCGTCGGTGATCCGGGCACCGGTGAGGTCGGCCCGTGCCGTCAGCCGCAGCCGGGAGACGCCGTCCGGGACGGAGGGCGGCCGGAAGCACCCCACCTCCAGCCCGGCGACCCGGCAGTCCGCGGCCCAGCCCAGCGCCGTCTCCGGGGACGGTGCCCGGACGGACACCACCGCGGCGTCCGGCCGCGAGGCGGACAGCCCGGAGGCCGTCAGCCGGCCGTACAGCTCGGCGGCCACACCGCGGGCCCGGTCCGCCCGCTCCGGCTCGCGGCACAGGAGGCGCAGGGCCGCCAGGGCCGCTCCGGTCGCGGCGGGGGCGAGCCCGGTGTCGAAGATGAAGGTGCGGGCGGTGTTGACCAGATGCTCGATCACCCGGGCCGGGCCGAGTACCGCGCCGCCCTGGCTGCCGAGCGACTTCGACAGGGTGACGGTCGTGACCACGTCGGGCGCCCCGGCCAGCCCGGCGGCGTACGGACCGCCGCGCCCCCCGGCGCCGAGCACACCGAGCCCGTGCGCGTCGTCGACGACCAGCGCGGCACCGTGCTCCCGGCAGGCCGCGGCCAGCTCCGGCAACGCTGCCGCGTCACCGTCCACGGAGAAGACCGAGTCGCTGACCACCAGCCCCGGGCCGTCGTGCCCGGCGAGCACCTTGCGCACCGCGCCGGTGTCGCTGTGCGGCACGACGGCTGTCGCCGCCCGGGAGAGACGGCAGCCGTCGATGAGGGAGGCATGGTTGCCGGCGTCGGAGACCACCAGTGTGCCCCGGCCCGCCAGCGCGGTGAGCACGGCCAGGTTGGCGGCGTAGCCGGAGGAGAAGACCAGGGCCGCCTCCGCTCCGCAGAACGCGGCCAGCTCCGCCTCCAGCCGGGCGTGCAGCTCGGTGGTGCCGCTCACCAGCCGGGACCCGGTGGCACCGGCACCCCAGTGGCGGGCGGCGTCGGCCGCGGCCCCGGTGACCTCGGGGTGGCGGGCCAGCCCCAGATAGTCGTTGCCGGACAGGTCGAGCGCCGGGGAGCCGGCCTCCCGGGGGCGCAGTACGCGTACCAGGCCGGCGCGTTCACGCCGGGTGCGTTCCGCGTCGATCCAGCCGAAGGGGTCCTGGGTCATCGGTCGGCCGCGCCTTTCGTCCGTGGGGTGCCCGGTCGGCCGGGTGCCGGGGACCACGGTAAGGCCCGGGGACGCGGGGCCGCTCCGGTGCCCCGGCGCCTGTTTCCCGGTGCCGCCCCCGGCCGGGCGGAGGCCGCCGACAAGGCGTGGGCCGAGGCAGATCCGGGCACGGTGTGGCAAGAGCCACACGCGGTCCCGGTGCTCTTGTCCGCTCCCGCCTTGGCCCGGAGCCCTCCGGTAGGTCAGGATCAGCGGCATGGAGCTGCTGAAGACGCTGGTGGACAAGGGGCTGCGGCGCGAGCTGCCGACGCGGGAGGAGGCGCTGGCTGTTCTGTCGACCACGGATGCGGACCTGCTGGACGTGGTGGCTGCGGCAGGCCGCGTGCGCCGTGAGTGGTTCGGCCGGCGGGTGAAACTGAACTACCTGGTGAACCTCAAGTCCGGACTGTGCCCCGAGGACTGTTCGTACTGCTCGCAGCGGCTCGGCTCGAAGGCCGGGGTGCTGAAGTACACCTGGCTGAAGCCGGAGGAGGCGGCCGCCGCGGCGCAGGCGGGGGTGGCCGGAGGTGCGAAGCGGGTATGCCTGGTGGCGAGCGGCCGGGGGCCGACGGACCGGGACGTGGCCCGGGTTTCCGACACGATCGCGGCCATCAAGGGGGAGGACGCGGACGTCGAGGTGTGTGCCTGCCTGGGGCTCCTCTCCGACGGCCAGGCTGAGCGGCTGCGCGAGGCGGGCGCGGACGCCTACAACCACAACCTCAACACCTCGGAGGCCACCTACGGCGACATCTGCACCACCCACGACTTCTCGGACCGGGTGGCGACGGTGCAGCAGGCACAGTCCGCCGGTCTGTCGGCCTGCTCAGGCCTGATCGCGGGCATGGGTGAGAGGGACGAGGACCTGGTCGACGTCGTGTTCGCGCTGCGCGAGCTGGACCCCGACTCGGTGCCGGTGAATTTCCTGATCCCCTTCGAAGGGACCCCGCTGGCGAAGGAGTGGAGCCTCACCCCGCAGCGGTGTCTGCGCATCCTGGCCATGGTCCGCTTCGTCTGCCCGGACGTGGAGGTGCGGCTGGCGGGCGGCCGGGAAGTACACCTGCGGTCGATGCAGCCGCTCGCGCTGCATCTGGTGAACTCGATCTTCCTCGGTGACTACCTCACCAGCGAGGGGCAGGCCGGGAAGGCGGACCTGGACATGATCGCGGACGCCGGCTTCCTGGTGGAGGGGGCCGGGACCACGACGCTTCCCGAGCACCGCACCGAGGACCTGGTCGCCGTGCGCCGCCGCGGTGCGGGCACTGAGCTGCCCCCCAACGCCTGAGCGGCGCCCCCCGCCGGACCCCCGGCACACCGGGCCCTGCCGGACCGCCTCAGCGCGGTGCGGCAGGGCCCGGCCGCGTGTTTCTCCCGCCGCGGACAGCAGCCCTGCCACGGGCCTCCCTGTGACATCCGGCGACACCTGAGATACATTGCGTAATTTTGGTGCATTTACTGGATTTCTTGGCTGAATGTCGGTTTTCTGAGTGGCGTGACGGTCACCCGTTCCAGCGAACCCGCGGGACCGATGAGGAGGTACGCAGTGATCACCACAGAGCAGATTCCGGCGGTACTGGAGCACCCGGTGTATGACGCCGAAGGCAGCAAGATCGGGGAAGCCAAGCAGGTCTTCCTGGATGACGCAACCGGACAACCGGAGTGGGCGAGCGTCCGTACGGGTCTGTTCGGCAGCAAGGAGAGCTTCCTGCCGCTCCGTGACGCCACCCTGGTGGAGGACCACCTCGAGGTCCCCATCGCGAAGGAGACCGTGAAGGACTCCCCCCAGGTGGAGGTCGATGACGAGGGCCACATGAGCGAGGAGGAGGAACGACGGCTCTTCCAGCACTACGGGATGGACTGGGACACCTCGTGGCGCGAGGCCAACGAGCCCGGCGCCGGCTGGGCAGATGAGAAGCAGGGCGAGACCGGCCGCGCTGCGGCACCCACCGCGGAGACCGGGAAGCGCGGAAAGCGCGGCGGGCATGATGACGCGATGACCCGCTCGGAGGAGAAGCTGCACACCGGAGTCGAACGGCGGGAGGCAGGCCGGGCCAGGCTGCGCAAGTACGTCGTGACCGAGGAAGTGCAGCAGACCGTCCCCGTGCGGCGGGAAGAGGTGCGTGTCGAGCGCGAACCGATCACCGAGGAGAACATCGACGCGGCCACCAGCGGAACGGAGATCACCGAGGCGGAACACGAGGTCACCCTGCACGAGGAGCGCCCGGTGACCCACGTCGAGGCGGAGCCGGTGGAACGCGTCCGGCTCAACGTCGACGAGGTCACCGAGGAGGAGACGGTCAAGGGCCAGGTCCGCAAGGAGCGCATCGAAGGTGAGACGCCCGACGACGAGCGCTGAGCCGTACCCCCGCCTCGTCGGCCGGCCCCGGCCGCGTCCCGTCTGCCCGGGGGAGCCCTCCCGCACCCCCCTCCGCGGGCCGCTCCCGCACCACCCTTGCTCCGCCGCGGCACGGGGTTTACCATCACCGCACGATCGAATCGATTCGATTAGGTGCGCGGCGGGCTCACGGACGGGGGTGGCGCATGGCCACGATCAAAGAGGTGGCGGAGCGGGCCGGGGTCGCTCCCAGCACCGTCTCCTACGTCCTCAGCGGCTCCCGCAAAATCTCCCCCGACACCCAGCGAGCCGTGCGGACAGCCATCGCCGAGCTCGGCTACACCCCGCGCGCCAGCGCCCGCACCCTGCGCAGCGCCCGCAGCGACGTGCTCGTCCTCGCCGTGCCGAGGGTGCCCGGCAAGTACCGTGCGGTGGACGGCAGATTCGCCATCGACATCAGTGACGCCGCCCGCGGCCACGGATACGACCTGCTCATGATGACCGACCCCGAGGGCGTCGGCGGCCTGCGCCGCGTCGCCGGGAGCGGGCTGGCGGACGCGGCCGTGCTGATGGCGGTGCAGGAGCGGGACCCCCGGATCGACGCCCTGCGGGCTCTTCGCTTCCCCACCGCGCTCCTCGGTCACAGTGACGACCCCGACCTCCCCCGGGTGGACCTCGACTGGAAGGCCGCCGTCACCCTGGCGGTGCGGGAGACCGTCTCGGCCGGACACCACCGGATCGTCTTTCTGGCTTCCGCCGACCACGAGATCCGGGCCCGTCGCGGCTATGCCCTGAGCGGCCTCGCCGGAGCCCGGCAAGCGGCGGCCGACAGCGGCGCCGACCTCCGCATCCATCCCTCCAGCGGCGACCCCGGCCGGCTCCGGGAGCTGCTGCACCGGCTTCTGCGCACCGAGCCCGCACCGACCGCCCTGATCGTCCAGCACCTGGTACTGCTCCCCCTGGTACGGGAGGTGGCCACCGCCCACGGGCTGCTCGGCTCCGGCCCGCCGGCCGTCGTCCTCGTGGGCAGCCTGCCGGACGACCCCGGCTGCCTGCGGCTGCCCCGCATCGAACTGCCGGTGGAACAGATGTCGACCGCTGTGGTCCGCCTGGCGGTCGAGGCCATCGGGGCCACGCCCCGGACAGCCGGCGCTGCGGAACCGGTGCACCAGCTGATCCCGCCGCGCCTGGCGTCGGGGCCGCAGGTCCCCCGGCCCGCCCCCTGAGCCGCCCCGGCCCGGAGGGCATCGCGTCACGGGCCGTCCGCCGGAGCCGCCCGGCACCGCTCCGCCGGTGCCCGTGGCTGCTCACCACCCCGCCCCGCCCTCACACCTCCGGAGCCGGCCGCCGCCGGCACCGGAACACGACCGCCGCCCACCGGGCGCAGAAGCAGGAGAAGCAGTGAAGTTCACCGACGGCTACTGGCTGATGCGTGACGGCATCACCGCCCGCTACGCCACCGAGGTCGCCGATGCCCGGGTCGAGGACGACCGGCTCACCCTGTACGCCTCCGTGCAGCGGGTCCGCGGGCGCGGAGACACCCTCAACCGTCCGCTGCTGACCGTGGAGTGCTGGTCGCCCGCCGAGGGCGTGATCGGCATCCGCAGCACCCATCACGCCGGCGCCGCCCGGCGGGGACCGGACTTCGAGGTGCGCTCCGACCCCGGTCATGCCGGGAAGACGGCCCGGGACGGCTCCGTCCTGGAGCTGAGCAGCGGGGGTCTCCTGCTGCGCGTCGACACCGCGGCTCCCTGGCAGCTCGACTTTCTCGCGGGCGGCCGGACCCTGACGTCCGCGCAGAGCCGCGGCACCGGATACGCCGTCACCGGCGAGGGGCGCCACCACTCGGTGGCCCAGCTGTCGCTGGGCGTCGGTGAGCTGGTCTACGGTCTGGGTGAGCGGTTCACCCCCTTCACCCGCAACGGCCAGTCGGTGGACATCTGGCAGGCCGACGGCGGCACCGCGAGCGAACAGGCATACAAGAACGTGCCGTTCCATCTCACCAACCGCGGCTACGGCGTCTTCGTCAACCACCCCGGACAGGTTTCCTACGAGATCGGTTCCGAGTCCGTGGGCCAGGTGCAGTTCAGCGTGGAGGACCAGTCGCTGGAGTACTACGTGGTGCACGGCCCGACACCCAAGGAGATCCTCGCCCGGTACACCGCCCTCACCGGAAGGCCGGCACTGCCACCCGCGTGGTCCTTCGGGCTGTGGCTGTCCACCTCCTTCACCACCTCCTACGACGAGGAGACGGTCAGCAGCTTCGTGCAGGGCATGGCCGAGCGCGACATCCCGCTCAGCGTCTTCCACTTCGACTGCTTCTGGATGCGCGAGTACCAGTGGTGCGACTTCACCTGGGACCCGGCGGTGTTCCCCGACCCGGAGGGCATGCTCGGCCGGCTCAAGGAACGCGACCTCCGGGTCTGTGTGTGGATCAACCCCTACATCGCCCAGAAGAGCCCGCTGTTCGCGGAGGCCCAGCGGCTCGGCTACCTGGTGTGCAAGCCGAACGGCGACGTCTGGCAGTGGGACCTGTGGCAGGCCGGCATGGCGCTGGTCGACTTCACGCATCCCGAGGCCCGCGCCTGGTATGCCGGGCAGCTGCGCGCCCTGCTCGGCCAGGGCGTCGACTGCTTCAAGACGGACTTCGGCGAGCGCGTCCCCACCGATGTGGTCTGGCACGACGGCTCCGACCCGGAGCGGATGCACAACTACTACACCCAGTTGTACAACGAGACGGTCTTCGAGGTGCTGACCGGAGACCGCGGCGAGGGCGACGCGGTGCTCTTCGCCCGCTCGGCGACCACCGGCGGCCAGAAGTTCCCGGTGCACTGGGGCGGTGACTGCGAGTCGACCTTCGGCGCGATGGCCGAGTCGCTGCGCGGCGGCCTTTCGCTGGGCCTGTCCGGCTTCGGCTTCTGGAGCCACGACATCGGCGGCTTCGAGGGGACGCCGACCCCGGAAGTGTTCAAGCGATGGGTGCAGTTCGGTCTGCTGTCCTCGCACAGCAGGCTGCACGGCAGCGACTCCTACCGGGTGCCGTGGGCCTACGACGAGGAGGCAGTGGCCGTCACCCGGGACTTCACCCGGCTCAAGCACCGCCTGATGCCGTACCTGTTCCGCGCGGCGCTGCAGGCCCGGGAGGAGGGCACGCCGGTGATGCGCGCGATGGTCCTGGAGTTCCCCGGCGATCCCGCGTGCCACGCCCTGGACCGCCAGTACATGCTGGGCGAGGACCTGCTGGTGGCACCGGTGTTCACCTCCGACGGCACCGTGGAGTACTACGTGCCGCAGGGCACCTGGACACACCTGCTGTCCGGCGAACGGACCGAGGGCCCCGGCTGGCGCAGCGAGCAGTTCGGTTTCGACAGTCTGCCGCTCCTGGCCCGCCCCGGATCGGTGATCCCGATGGGCAGGGACCTGGACCGCCCGGTGTCCGACTGGGCGGAGGGCGTGACGCTCCGGGTGCAGCCGCCCGAGGACGGCGGGGCCGGGACCGTCACGCGGGTACCCGCTCCGGACGGCTCCACCGCCGCGGTGTTCCGTACCCGCCGGGAGGGGGACACCGTCACCGTCACCGCCGAACCGGCCCCCGGCGCTTGGGGGGTGCAGTACGCCCTTCCCGGCCCGCAGGCCGGCTGGTCGGCACCGCTGGCCTGCCCGGCGGGCAGCGCCGAGGTGTCCTTCCGGCTCTCCCGCTGACCTCTCGCAGGCCGTGCGGAAGTTCCGGAACTTCCGCACGGCCGACGGGGGTCCGGCCACCTCACCGCACCACTCACCGGAACGGCCGGTCACCCCCGCGAACGCTCCTCCGGGTTCCGGAAAGGCGCGCCGGAACCTGGCCCCGGCGGAGGAGAGCGGCGGGAGTGTCACGTGGCCGCCGCGACACGGCCCGATGCGCCTGCCCGCCTGTGCGCCGTTACCGGTTCCTGGCATTGCAAGCGGGAACAGCACGTAGCGGGCCACCGCATCGACGGCGGCCTCCGGTCGGCCCGTGAACAGCCGCTCCGGCCCGTAGCGCGGCGATTGACAGCGTGTTTCGGCGGCTTTACGTTCTCGCCACCAGGAGCGCTCACCCCCACACATTCCTGCCCCCGCCCCCCACGTCCGAGGTGGCAACCATGTCCTCCCCCCGCACAATCCGCAGATCCCTGACCGCCGTGCTCGCGACCGCTCTCGCCGCGGGCACCCTCTACGGGCTCGGCCCCGGCGCGGGCTCCGCGTCCGCCGCCGCGGTTCCGGTCGGATCCGGGAGCTACTCCGACACCCGCCCCGCCGGCGCGTCGGGACCGCAGAACTTTGACGGTGCCCCGGTCAGCCCCAAAGTCACCCAGGACGCCGCCGGCGAGCCGGTGCCCACCAACAACTGGTGGTCCTCCCTGGTTTTCCAGCGGTTCGCCGACAATCCGTACTCCGAGAACATGTACGGTCACCCGCTGACCTACCGTGCGGTCTCCGGTGGCCTCGAGATCGGGTATCCCACCGAGCCGGCCATCGTGGGTGATGGGCGGCAGTACGAGTACGTGCACCGTGACGATCTCACCCTCGGCCTGGCCGGGCTCTCCTCCCCCGACGCGAAGGCCGACAGCTGGTCCGACTGGACCGTCACCCCGTACTGGTCCGACGGCAGCCGCACGCTGCGGGCCACCATCGGCCACGGCCTGCCGTTCGTGTACGCGAAGGGCAGCGGCGGCGCCGCGCAGATCACCACCGGCGAGACGCCCGAGGTGTGGGCCGACTCCGGCCACGTGCTCGGTATCACCGTCCGCGGCAACGACTACGCCCTGTTCGCCCCCACCGGTCGGGACTGGAACGTGCAGGGCAGCACCCTGAGCGCCGAACTGGGAGGCGAGCAGGACTACTTCTCCGTTGCCGTGCTGCCTTCCCGGGCCGCCCTGGACGACTACCGCGCGTACGCCTACAGCTTCGTCACCGGCTCCGAGGTCAGCTGGGACTACGACGAGGCCGCGGGAAGCATGCGGGCCGCCTACACGCTGACCACCGAGCCGCAGGAGGGGACCGAGACCGGCACTCTGCAGGCGCTCTACCGCCACCAGTGGCTGCACACCTCCGACCCGCTCACCGAGCACACCTACGTGTCACCGCGCGGTGAGATGAAGGTGCGCGAGGGCCGGACCTTCAGCACTGCCCAGGACGTCACCGGGGTACTGCCGAACCTGCCGGACACCGGCGCTTTCGACGACGACCGGCTGGCCGCGTTCCTGGCCGAGGCCGTGGACGCCGAGGACCCGTTCAGCGGTGCCACGGACACCTACTGGACCGGCAAGGCACTGGGGCGGCTCGGGCAGCTCGTCCCGCTCGCCGAGCAGCTCGGTGACGACGCCACCCGCGACCGTCTGCTCGGCCTGATGAAGGACCGGATGGAGCAGTGGTTCACGGTCGGCGGTGCCTCGGAGTTCTCCTACGACGAGGAGTGGAGCACACTCACCGGCTACCCCGCCTCGTACGGCAGTGACACCGAGCTCAACGACCACCACTTCCACTACGGCTACTTCGTGATGGCCGCGGCCACGATCGCCCGGTACGACGCCGGATGGGCCGAGGGCAGCGCCTGGGGCGGCATGGTGGAGATGCTGGTGCGGGACGCCAACAACCCCTCCCGCGAGGACGACCAATTCCCGTTCCTGCGCGGCTTCGACGCCTACGCCGGACACGGCTGGGCAGCCGGCCACCAGAGCTTCGCGGCGGGCAACAACCAGGAATCGTCCTCCGAGTCGGTCAACTTCAGCACCGGACTGGTGCTCTGGGGCGCAGCCACCGGCGACGACGAGCTGCGCGACCTGGGCCTGTACCTCCTGACCACCGAGTCGGAGGCCATCGCCCAGTACTGGTTCGACGCCGACCAGGAGGTGTTCCCCGACACCTACGAGCACGACACGGTCGGCATGGTGTGGGGCAGCGGAGCCGCGTACTCCACCTGGTGGACCGCCAATCCCGAGGAGATTCACGGCATCAACGTCCTTCCCGTCACCGGCGGTTCCCTGCACCTGGCCAACAACCCGGAGGCCATCCGGCGGAACTTGGCAGAGATGGAGCGGGAGAACGGCGGCCCGGCCGAGGAGTGGCGCGACATCCTCTGGCAGTTCCAGGCCCTGGCCGACCCCGACCGGGCGATGGACGCCTGGAACCGGGACAACGGCGCGTACGAGCCGGAGGAGGGCGCGAGCAAGGCGCACACCTACCACTGGATCTCGACCCTGCACGGCACCGGAGCCCCCGACACCTCGGTCACGGCCGACAGCCCCACGGCGGCCGTGTTCGCCAGGGACGGTGAGCGCACCTACGTGGCACACAATTTCGGCAGCGCCCCCCGCACCGTCAGCTTCTCCGACGGCGCGACCCTCACCGTGCCGCCGCGCTCCACGGCCACCGGCACCGGCGTGGGCGGCGACCCGGGCGATCCCGGTGACCCGGACCCGGGCGACCCCGGTGACCCGGTCGGCAGCGGCTCGTTCCACCTGCACGGGGACGGGACGCTGCGCTCCGCCCCCGGCTCCGGCGCCACCACCGCCACTCTCCCCTCCGCGGGCGGAGCCAACCACGACGGATCGCCGCACCAGCCACTCGTCTACGAGCTGGAGAACGTGACCGGAAGTCTCACCTCCGGTGGCACGACCGACTTCCGCCTGCACGTGGACGCCGGGACGCACGTCGGCAACGCGCCGCAGGCCCGGGTCTCCTACGACCTGACCGGCAACGGCACCTTCGACCGGGTGGAGACCTACCGCTACTTCGCGACCGACCCGGTACCGGGCTGGGAGGAGTACGCCGCCTCCCGGGCCGGCGTCCGGTCCGCCACCGGCACGCTTGCCGACCTCCGTGCTGGCACGGTCCGGCTGGAGATCTGGAACGCGATCGGCAACGGCCCCTCCCAGGTGCGGGTGGGTGCGACCGAGTCCGAGGGCGGCCACTCAGTCCTGACCATCCCGTTCGAGTAAACCCCGGCGCCACGGGCGGAGTCCGGGGTGCCGGAGGCCATGCACAGGGCCTCCGGCACCCCGGACCACGTCACGCCCGGCCCCTGCAAGGATCCTGCAAGGAAACTGACCGGCGGGCCGGGCACCCCTGAGCAGAGGGAAGTTCACCGATGCCATGGGGGAACAGTGATGTCTGTTGGTGGCAGAAGTACCGACCCCGCGGTGGTCCAGCGGGGTCAGTGGCTCACCATGCCTGCGTGCAGGACCGTCCTGGTCGTCGCACACACCAGGACCTACGTACAGCGCCTGCGTGACGTATTCGCCCTGCTGGAGGCCGACCTGCGGATCCAGGTGGTCTTCACCGTGGCGCCGCACGCGTTCAACGAGGGCACCGAGCGGTACCTTGAAGGGCTCGGCGTCACCGTGCTCCCGTGGGAGAAGGCCATCAGCGCCCGCTTCGACCTGGCACTCACCGCAGGCTCCCGCAGCGTGGAACAGCTGCAGGCCCCGGTCCTGCGGATGTCGCACGGGGCCGGGCACATCAAACTCCTGCGCGAGCCCGAAGTGCAGGCGGCGGACGGTGACGCAAGACCGCCGGGGATGCTGAGCCGACGGCAGCTCACGCACGGCGGGGTGGTGGTACCGGCCGCGGTCGCTCTCGCGCACGAGCGGGACCGCTTGGAACTCTCCCGGTACTGTCCGGAGGCTCTCCCGGTCACCGAGGTGGTGGGGGACTCCTGCTACGACCGCATCGTCGCCGGGCTGCCGCGCCGTGCGCGGTACCGCCGCGCACTCGGCCTCACCGCGTCCGACCGGCTGGTGCTCATCACCTCCACCTGGGGGCCGTCCTCGTCCTTCGGGCAGTTCGGCGCCCTGCTGCCGCGGTTGCTCGACGAGCTGCCCGCGCCCCGCTTCCGTACTGCCGCCCTGGTGCATCCCAATGTCTGGTCCGGTCACGGCGACCGGCAGGTCCGGGCCTGGCTCAGTGTCCTGCAGCGCCGCGGGCTGGCCGTGGTGCCTCCCGAGGCCGACTGGCAGGCGCCGCTGATATCGGCCGACTGGATCGTCGGGGACCACGGATCGGTGACCACTTACGGAACGCTGACCGGCGCCCCCATCGTGCTCGCCAGGTTCCCGGAGGGGGAGGTCTCGGCCTCCTCCCCCGCTGCCCGGCTCGCCCGTGCCGTCCCCGCCCTGTGCCCGATGCGCCCGGTACTGGAGCAACTGCGCTACGCGACTGAGACGTACCGGCCGGCGGAGCACCAGCGGATCGCAGACCTGCTGTCGTCCGAGCCCGGCCGCTTCCACCGGCGGATGCGGTCCGTCCTCTACCGGCTGCTGCGGCTCGGAGAACCTGCCTTCACGCCCGCTCCGGAGCCGATCCCCCTGCCGCGTCCGCTGACCCGGTGGTCAGCGGCACTGTCGGAGCGGTCCGCATGACTGCATCGGACGGAGGGCGGGCCGGCGGGGTCCCGGCACCCTTCCTCCGGAAGCTGACGACCGTCCGGATCGTCTCCACGGCCTCCGGGCAGGAGCCCGGCCCTCCTGCTGATCCGCTTCCCCGGCATCCGCTCAGGGGATGCCGGCTCGTGGTGGACATCGGCTCCGCGACGGGGATGCACCGCTCGCTGGTGCTCTCCGGGCCGTCGGGCGCAGCCGCGGCACAGCCGCCGGGATTTCTCGACGAGCACCTGTGTGTGAACCCCGGAAACCGGCGGACGGCCGCCTGCTGCGCGGAGTACGCGGACGTTCTCGCCCACGGGGCGCCGCTGCCGGACGCGCAGGCCGGACCCCGGGTCCGGCACCTGCTCGACCGGTATCCCGGCTGTCTGCTGGCGGCCGTACCCCGGTGGGAAGGCGGCTGTCTGGTCGGCTGCCGCGGCGGCGGCCTGATCAGGGCGCTGCCGGGCGGGCGGACGGGGGCGCCCCTGACCGGCCGGCAGTGCAGCGGCCTGACGTCGGCGCTGCACGCCTGGCTGGTGGCCGGGCACCGGTTGACAGCGGTACGGACAGCGGCCATCAGCTGCCCGTACCGGCCATGGCTGACCGCCGTACTCGACCTGCGGTTCACCGCGGGCTGACGGGGAGTCCCGCTGCGGGCGCCGGGGTGACATCCCTCGGGCCGGGGTGCACCGTCGGCGGTGCCCGCAGGCTCCCGGCTCCCGGCCGGGGACGGACATCACTCGGCACCGGGGGTGAGTGCCCGCAGGCGGTTCTCCACCCGGGCGGCAGCCGAGGGATTGAGGGGCCGGTAGAGGGCAAGCGACTCCGCGTAGCACCGGGCCGCCTGCTCTGCGTCCTCGTAGTCCTGAGCCACCCGGCCCAGCATCTCCAGGGTGCGGGCCTGCCAGTGGCCGGAACCCGTCAGCTCGAAGTCCGCGAGCGCCTGCCGCAGCTCCCGGACTCCTCCGCGGCGATCACCGGCCTGCGCCCGGGCCTGCCCGAGGAAGGCCGAGGCCCGGGCAGCGTCGTAGATGTCTCCGGCGGCGGCGAGCTCGGACCGCGCACGGGAGAGGTGGCTGAGAGCACCTGCGGGGTCGCCGGCCGCCAGAGCTGTTTCCCCGAGGCACAGGCGCGACAGTGCGGCACCCCGGGGGTACCCGGTGGATTCACGCAGACGCAGCGCCCGGTCGAAGCAGACAGCTGCCTCTTGCGTCCGCCCGGCGGCGAGATGGCAGTTGCCGAGTCCCTGGAGCGCCTGGGCCTGCTGACGGATGTCGCCGTCCGCCTCGGCATGCTCCAGCGCCAGGACGTACCAGTCGGCCGCCTCCTCCAGGCGGCGGGCGTCCCGCAGGCCGTTACCGCCGGAGGTGAGCATCCGGCCCACCGCTGCCCGGTCTCCCGTCCGGCGGGCGGCGGCAAGCCCGGTGCTGTGCGCCTCGATCCACAGCTCGGACGGGCGCAGCCGCAGGAAGAGCGGCCACATCGCGTCCACCAACTGCCAGACGGAGTCGTCCCAGCCGCACCGGTCACTGTGCCGCACGGCACCCATGAGGGTGTCGCGATGCGTGTCGAGCCAGCTCAGTGCGGACTCCGTTGAGGCGAACGGCAGGGGTACGGCGGGCCGGTGAACGTAACGGCGGGACAGGGTCCGGTGACTCGGTGACAGCAGTTCCTCCGCCGCGGTGGCGGTGTGCAGACACCAGTCCACGAACCGGCGGGTGAAGGTGGATCGCGCAGACTCGGTCTCCCCTGCCTGTCCGCGTTGCTCCGCGTGCATCCGCACCAGGTCGTGGAAACGGTAGGTGCCGGGACCGGTCTCCTCCGCCAGGTTCATCTCGCAGAGGACTTCGAGCTCCCGGTCGCCGGCGTCGACCGTGATGCCGCGAGCTGCTGCGACGAGCGTGCTGTCGAAGCGGCTGACCGGCAGCAGCCCCAGACACCGGTATGTCCGGGCGGCCTCCTCCGGAAGCATGTCGTAGGACTCGTCCAGGGCCATCCGCAATGTCGCCTCCCCCTCCAGTCGTAACGCGTCCAGCGGTCCCCGGCCGCCGGCCAGCACGGCAGCCACCGCCGCCACAGGCCGCATCGGGCGGGCCGCGAGCTGAGCGGCGGCCAGGCAGACCGCCAGCGGCAGTCCCGCACACAGCTGCACCACGCGTCGGGCGGCTGCGGCGTCCCGGCAGACGTGCGGTCCGCCTCCACGGCGCAGCAGGTCCAGCGCCGCGGTCTCGGTGAGTGCGCCCAGCCGGTGAGCCGCCGCTCCGTCAACCACCAGACCGGTGAGCCGGCGCCGGCTGGTGACCATGACCAGGGTCTCCGGCCCTCCCGGGAGAAGAGAGCGGACCTGCGCCGCCGTCATGGCGTTGTCGAGCAGGACCGCCAGTTGCCGTCCGGCCGTCAGAGTGCGCCACAGCGACACCCGCTCGGCCGTTTCGGCGGGTACCGACGCCGCGCCCAGTGCCCGCAGAAAGCGGTCCAGCACCTGCCCGGCGTGCGGATCGGCGGACAGTGCCCCACCGCCGAGATCCGCGTACAGCTGTCCGTCGGGGAACTCACCGGAGTGGCCGGACAACCAGGCACAGGACAGCGCGGTCTTGCCCACTCCGGCGGGACCACTGACAACGATCAGCTGCGGAGTCCCCCGCGGATGCGCGGTCCGCAGGCGGTCCAGTGCGTCGAGCTCCGCTGTCCTCCCGGTGAACCGGGCGCTGACCGGCGGCAGCTGACGGGGAGGGGGAGCGACCGGCGGCCGAGGCTCGGGCTGGTGCACGTGGATACCGCCGTGCACATCCCGGGCCTGCACCATGGGTCCGGCGACCCGGGCGGAACCGCTGAGGACATTGGTGTGCCCGGCCTCTGCTGTCGTGCTGGGAGGAACCGCACCCGCCCAGCGTTCCAGCATGGAACGCCTCTCCGGGTTTCCGTCCGCCCAGCGCACAAGCGCCGCTGCCAGTTCCCCTGCCTCCCCCCGCACCGGCCGGCCGCCCTGCACCGCCTCACGGACAGCCGTGAGGCGCGAGCGCAACTCCGTCTCCAAAGCGCCCAGTTGCTCTGCTCCTCGCAGCCCCGAGCCACTCGGCAGGGAGCCACGGAGCATGGCCGAGACAAGCTCCTCCTGCAGAGGTCCCTCCAGCATCCGGCCCCTCACGCTCCCCTCCGGATCGGCCTCACTCAGCAGCCGGCCCCCGGCCGACCGCACGTGACAGCTCTCCGGGTGTCACCCCTACCCATCCGGAGACCACCCTGATCGCTTCCTCCGGCGAACGAATGATTTCGGCCGTCCTGTCCGACTTGCCGTTCAACGATCAACGGATAGGGCCATGCTCAACCGCGGGCACAGGCGTGGGGCGGGAGGGCGTATGGCGGGGCTCGACATACTGATACTCGGACCGATCGAGCTACGGGCAGGCAGCCGCCACAGCACGCTGGGCTCCGCCAAGGCCCGCACGGTCCTGGCCTCCCTGGCCTGGGACGCCGGACGATCGGTCGGCACCGGCAGACTGATCCACCGCGTCTGGCATGACGACGACACTCCCCTTCATCCGGCCGAGAACATCCAGACCTACGTCTCACGCCTCCGTGCGGCGATGACGGATCTCGCGGGCCACGATGCCCCGAAGGTGACCGGGCGCACCGGAACGTACACGCTGCAGGCCGCCCCCGAGCTGATTGATGCCCGCCGCTACTTCTCCCTGGTGAACGAGGCGCGCGCGCTCACGGAGCGCGGCAACGACCCGCAGGCCCTGCTGCTGCTGGACCGAGCGGCAGAGCTCTGGCGCGGTACCCCGCTCACCGGCGTGTCCGGCGAGTGGGCCGAGCAGGTGCGGAGCCTGCTCGAGGAGCGGAGACTCGCCGCCGCGTTGCTGCGGGCCGGGATCGGTCTCCGGCTGCGCCGCTTCGCCGAGGTGATCTCGGAGCTCTCGTTGCCGGCCGGGAGGCACCCGGACAACGAGGCGCTGACAGAGCACAGAACGCTGGCCCTCTACGGTGACGGCCGGACAACCGAGGCGGCGGAGCTGCTGCATGCCGCGGCACACCGGCTGCGGGAATCGGCCGGCACCGGGCTGGGTGAGCGACTGCGTCGCATCCAGCACGGAATCCTGCGCGGGGAGCCCGTCACCGATCTTCTGGAAGCGTCCACCGTTTCGCCACGGCAGGCGGACGGTCCCGTACCGAGCCCTGACAACCTGCCGCGCGACGTACCGTGGGTGGGCCGCCGAGCCGAGATCGCGCGCCTGACCGGGCAGCTGTCCCGTCCCGCGGGCCGGGCCCCTTCCGTCGTCGCGCTCGAAGCCATCGACGGGATGCCCGGCGTGGGGAAGACCTCGCTGGCTGTCCACACGGCGCATCAGCTCGCAGAGCGCTACCCCGACGGCCGGATCCTGGTCGACCTGGGCGCCCACACGCCGTACCAGGAACCGCTCACGACGGAATCCGCGCTCACCGAACTCCTGCTCCGGTTCGGTGTGCCCGCGGCCCGAATGCCCCGGCAGGCCGAGGAGTTGACTGCACAGTGGCGGACACTGATGGCTGACCGCCGCGCCTTGATCATTCTCGACAACGCCACCGGTCCGGAGCAGGTTCAGCCGTTGCTGCCCAGCTCATCGCCCTCCTTATTCATGATCACGAGTAGGCGGCGGCTGACCGCGATACCCGGCGTTCGCCCGCTTTCGCTGGATGTGCTTCCGATGGACGACGCTGTCGCACTCTTCCGCCAGCGGGTCGGCCCGGATCGTTCACCCACCGATACCGAGGCGGCGGAAATCGTCCGTCTCTGCGGCCGTCTGCCCCTGGCGATAGAGATCCTCTCCAGCCGTTTCAACAGCCGGCCCTCCTGGAGCGCTGCCCACCTGATCGAGCGGCTGTCGCACAGCAACGGAATACTCATGGAGATGCGCACGGAGGACCGGGATGTCGCCCGGGCGTTCGAGCTGTCCTACCGGTCTCTGACCAACGGCCAGCAGACGGCGTTCCGACACCTCGCCCTGCACACGGGAGCGGAGTTCGGACCGGCTGCCGCAGCCGCGCTCACCGGCCTCGCTCCGGACCTGACCGAGCGTGTCCTGGAGGAACTGCTGAACCTCCACCTCCTGTTCGAGCCCTCCCCCGAGCGCTACGGCATGCACGACTTGTTGCGCGAGTACGCCCGGACACTCACGACAGCCGAAGACGCAGCGGAAGCCCAGCGCGCGGCGGTGGAACGCCTCCTCACCTGCTACCTCCTCCAGGCGGACCACGCTGACCGGCAGGTGCACCCGCACCGTTGCCGGCTTCCGGTCCCCGGCGGCCCCCTCCCGGAAGAAGAAGGCCACCCCGCGGAGCGCGGGGGCCGGGCAGACGCCCCCACTGACCCACAGGCCTGGTTCGTCACCGAAGCCGCCAACCTCATCCATGCCGTGCAGTACGGCCGGGCGCACGGCTTCCCCCGTCTCTCGGCCCTGCTCTGCCACACGCTCGCCGGCCTCCTGGTGTCCGAGGGACATGCGGTGGCGATGCAGTCAGCACTGCGCGAGGCAGTGTCCCACTGGCGTGCGATCGGCGACCAGGGAGCGGAAGCCCGCGCGCTGCTCGACCTGAGCGCTGTTCTCTGCTCCGCCAGCGAGTACAGCTCGGGCATGGAGGCCGCCCGCCGCGCCCACGAGTTGGCTCGCCTCCTCGGTGATGCCGAGGTGCAGGCGGAGGCGCTGCACCAGACCGCTCATATTCTGTGGTCCACGGGTGACTACTTCGGAGCGCTGCCGATTCAGCGCCGGGTACTCCGCCTCCGCATGCGTTCCCCCCACCGTCTGCAGCAAGCACGAAGCCAGAATTTGATGGGGATGATACTGCTCCATACCGGGCAGCACACGAGCGCTCTCGAGCATTTCTCCGAAGCAATCCGTGGTTTCCGGACAACAGGAGATCCCCTCGGGGAGTACATGGCACTGAACAACGTAGGGGAAACCCGACAGAAGATGGGAAAACCCGCGGAATCCGTGAGTTCGTACCAGCAGGCGCTCACCCTTTGCCGGCGGTCCGGCAGCCGTTCCGACGAAGCCATTCTCCGCATGAATCTCGCGTGCTCCCTGGCAGCCTGCGGAAAATCAGCAGAAGCCCTGCACCATTTTCGGGAGCTGTTGCCCGCCCTCCGGGCCGTCGGTGACAAGCGAAACGAATCCATCGCCCTGAACGGGTACGGCCTCGCCCTTCAGCAGACGGCCCGCCACGAGGAGTCCCTGCCCCACCACTCGGCAGCCCTCGAACTGGCTCAGCAGATCGGCGCGGCCAATGAGCAGGTACAGGCGCTCCGCTCGCTGGGCCTTGCCGAACTGCACACGGGCCACAGCCAACAGGCCGGCCGGCATCTGCGGGAGAGCCTCACCCTTGCCCGCGAGATCCACGCCCCGGCGGAGCAGGCGGCGACCCTGCTGGCAATGGCCGATTTACGGGAGAGCGAGGCGTCCCCCTCGGAAGCGGCTGCCCTCCGCCGTCAGGCCCGGCAGATCACACAAAGGCTCAACGCCGCGGATTGACCTCACAGCAGTTTGACATGTTCACCATGGCTCTGGTTCACCCGGAATCCCGGGAACGCGGGCAGCCACACCTGCCATGCACCTGACGTAACGAAACTGTGTTCCACGATCGCTAGCTTGCACGGCGACTTGTGTTCGAGGATGATCTTGCGGCGGAGTGACAGACTCCGCCGTCCGAAGTCCTTTCACACAACCCGCAAGGAACACATCGATGGCGCGCATATGCGGCAGAATTCTCCTCATGGGCACTGCAGTTCTCCTGGCGTCCACCATCACGCCGGCGCCTCCAGCACAGGCCGCTGCCCATTCCGTCCTGGGAAGCTGCATGGCCCGCTGACAGAGGCCCGTCCACCGGCCGGAAGCCGACAAGCCGTCCGGTGGGCGGGCCGCGTCCCGGCCTCCACCCGAGGCCGCGCGTAGGTGCGTCGGCCCATGGAAGCCCGGCTACGCATGGGTGCGTGCTCGTTGGGTCACCGCGATGCATCCCACGACGAGCAGCGCGGTGACCGGTGCGCTTGGGGACAGCGTTTCCCCGATCAGCAGGACCGCCCACAGGAGCGTGAGGAGAGGTTGCGCGAGTTGGATCTGACTGGCTCTCAGCACACCGATCACGGCCATGCCGCGGTACCAGGCGATGAATCCGGCGAACTGGGACACGGCGGCGAGGTAGACCATGCCGGTCACGGCCTTCGCGGTCGGGTGCACCGGTTCCCAAGGCAGCGCCAGCAGCACGGTCAGCGCGGTGCAGGGCAGCGCCGCGACGACGGCCCAGGAGATCACGTGCCATCCCGGCATGTGGCGGGCCAGGCGGCCGCCCTCCGCGTACCCGGCGGCGCACAGCAGCAGCGCGCCGAACAGGAAAAGGTCACCGGTGGTGGGGGTCCCGTCGCTCCGGTGCAGGGTGAACGCGACCGTGGCAACGGCGCCGAGGAGCGCGGCACCCCAGAAGAGACCGGAGGGACGCTTGCCGGTCAGCGCCGCGGAGACCGCAGCGGTGGCCAGCGGCAGCGCCCCGATGACGACCGCCGAGTGGGCGGTCGAGGAGGTCTGCAGCGCCAGTGCGGTGAGCAGCGGAAACCCGAGGACGCAGCCGCCCGCCACGACCAGCAGCCCCGGCCAGTGCTGACGGCCGGGAAGCGGGATGCGGAGGGCGAGCAGCATCGCGGCCGCCAGCAGTCCGGCGAGCACCCCTCGTACGCCTGTCACTGTCCAGGGACCGAAGCCTTCGAGGGCCCAGGCAGTGGCCGGAAAGCTGACGGAGAACGAGACCACCGCGAGCCCTGCCAGCAGCGTGCCTCTGCTGTTCGTTTCTCTCCGGCCGAGAGTAGCGCTATCTTGTACTGTCATGAATGATCGTAGCAGTGAGGCTAAGGTGGCTGATGACCTGCGCAGTGCGCTCAAGCGCTACTCGGATCATGAGAAGCTGCCGTCGAGTCGGGTGTTGGTGAAGCGGTACGGAGTGAGTCCGGTGACGGTCTCACGGGCGATTGCCGTGCTCGTCTCGGAAGGCCTGGTGGTCTCCCGCCCGGGGGTCGGGGTCTTCAAGACCGGGACGGACCGCACGCCCCTTCCGGAGGGGGATCTCTCGTGGCAGGAGGTCGCGCTCAGTGCCGACGCGGGCCCGGCCGGGAACGGGCCGGGCGCACGTGAGGTCAGCGCCGCCGCGCTTCTGGCCACGCTCACCGTCCCGCCCGCCGATGTCATCGATCTGAAGGGCGGTTACCTGCACCCCTCCCTGCAGCCGGAGCGTGCCCTGGCGGCCGCCCTGGCCCGGGCAGGACGCAGGCCGGGTACCTGGAGCCGTCCGCCGCTCGAGGGCCTGACCGAGCTCAGGGCCTGGTTCGCCCGGGACATCAGCGGTGCGGGCCATGCACTCAGCGCCTCGGACGTCCTGATCACCGGAGGCGGACAGAATGCTCTGACCACCGCGCTGAGGTCGCTGGCCGCCTCCGGTTCCCCCGTGCTCGTCGAATCACCGACCTATCCCGGGACGCTGGCCGTCGCACGGGCTGCCGGCCTGCGTCCGGTGCCCGTGCCCGTCGATGACGAAGGCGTCCGCACCGATCTGCTCGCGGACGCCTTCCAGGCGACCGGCGCCCGGGTGTTCGTCTGTCAGCCGCTCTTCCAGAACCCCACCGGCGTGGTGCTCTCTCCCCCGCGCAGCCGGGAGGTGCTGCGGATCGCGCGGGAGGCGGGGGCCTTCGTCATCGAGGACGACTTCGCCCGCAGACTGGCGCACGCCGACTGCCCCACGCTCCCCCCGCCCCTGGCAGCCCAGGACACCGACGGCGTGGTGGTGCATCTGCGGTCGCTGACGAAGGCCGCCTCGCCCAGCCTGCGCATCGGTGCGCTCACCGCGCGCGGTCCCGCCATGGAAAGGCTCCGCTCCGTCCAGATCGTCGACAGCTTCTTCGTCCCCAGGCCCTTGCAGGAAACCGCCCTGGAGCTCGTCGTCGGCCCTGCCTGGCGCACCCACCTGCGACGGCTCGCGAGCACGCTGCGCGAACGCAGGGAGGCACTGGCCTCCGAACTGCGGCGCCGGGGCTTTCCGGGACAGTCCCCACCGCGGGGCGGTTTCCACCTCTGGCTGCGGCTGCCGCCCGGCACCGACGAGGCCGAGCTCGTGGCCGCGACGCTGCGTGCCGGTGCGGCGGTCACCGCGGGCGGGGCGTATTTCGCTGCCGAGTCCCCCGCCCCCCACCTGCGGCTGAGCTTCGCCGGCACCGCGAACACCGGGCAGTTGACGGCGGCAGCAGACTGTCTGCACCGGGCCTGCGCCGAGGTCGGGGTACCGATCGGAACCGGCTGAGAGCGCCGACGCAAGCCCCCTGGGCCGGGCCACCGGAGGGTGCCGTGGCGGCCCGGCCGACGGGGTGTCATGATGACGGGCGAACAGGCGACGGCGGAACGAGGAAGCCGGTGTGAATCCGGCGCGGTCCCGCCACTGTGATCGGCGAGCGGATCCCGGACAGGCCACTGCCCGAAGACGAGCGGGAAGGCCGGGGCGAGCAACGACCCGAGAGCCAGGAGACTCACGCGGTCGCCTCCTCAACGACACCGGGGCGCGGACCTCCCCGGAGGAGGGTGCGTCAGCATGCCCAGGAAGACCGCCCGAGCGGTGCCGTGCCGGATCACCGTGTGCCGGGACTGCTGCTGCGGCACTGCGAAGATCTCCGGCGTCGACCACGCGGGGCAGACCGCGCGGCTCCGTGCGGACGCGCAGGTCCGCGTCTCCGAGTGCCTGGGCTTCTGTGACCAGGCCAACGTGATCGTGGTTCAGCCGTCCTCCGCCGGACGGGCGAAGGGCGCCCGGCCGGTCTGGCTGGCCCTGGTCAACAGCCCCGAAGCGACCGAGGACGTCGCCGCCTGGGTCCGGGCGGGAGGGCCGGGCGTCGCCCCGCTCCCCGACGTACTGGACCTCCATACCTTCACGCCTCCGCGGCGGATCCGGGCCGGGCTGCCCGGAGCCACGCGCCAGTGACCGCCCCCGGACCCCGGCGGGGTCGGCGTACGGTCCTTCCCGGCAGGCGGCGGGTGCCCGGCCGGCGGCAGTCCGCCGCAGCCGCGTTTCGGGTGTGCGAGCAGGGGAAACCGGTGGCGCGGAGGTGAGACGCGATGCACGACACAGGTAGCCGGCGTTCGGGTGCCGATCGGGTCGGGGAGCCGGCGGCGGCCGGGACTTCACGGGCCGGAGAGAAGCCGCGCGCCGGAGAGCCGGGCAGGCAGTACTGGCCGCCGAGGCAGTACCGCGAGCAGCTTCCCGAAACGGACTGAGTGCCCCGCGCGCGGGCTCCGCGGAGGACCGGGCGCGGCCGCACGAGAGGTGGTGGCATGGCCGGAGGGACCGAGGCAACGGCGCGGGTACTGCTCGACCGGTGCGGCAGGACGTATGCCGCGGAGGCGGGCATCCGGCTGCGTGACACTCCGCAGCCCCTCTACCAACTGCTGGTGCTGTCCGTGCTGCTGTCCGCCCCGGTCCGGGCCGGCATCGCCGTGTCCGCCGCGCGGGCTCTCTTCGCGGCGGGCATGCGTCAACCCGGGCGGATGGCCGAGGCCCGCTGGCAGCAGCGGGTGGACGCGCTGGGCGAGGGCGGCTACCGCAGGTACGACGAGCGGACCGCGACCATGCTGGGTGAGGGCGCCGAGTTGCTGCGGGAGCGTTACCGGGGTGATCTGCGGAAGCTGCGCGGAGCGGACGACGTGGAGCAGCGGCTCCAGGAGATCCCGGGACTGGGGCCCACCGGCGCCCGCATCTTCCTTCGCGAGGTGCAGGGGGTGTGGCCCGAGTACGCGCCGTTCTTCGATGCCAAGGCGCAGAGCGGGGCGGAGCGCGTCGCGCTGCCCACCTCGCCGGAGGAGCTGTCGCGACTCGCCGGGTCGCGGGAGAACCTGCCGAGGCTGGCAGCGGGCCTGGTGCGGGTCGCGCTCGACAAGCAGGCCGCCGAGGAGGTCAGGTCCGCGGCGGCCTGATCCGGGCCCTGCCCGGCTGCGCACGCGGGGACGGCCGTCCGCGTCAGCGACCGGGCAGGGGCCGCAGGCGGTAGACCCGGGTGGCGGTGCCGGCGAGGACTGCGTCCTGCTCGGCCGGGCTGAGCCCGGCGGTGAGCGTGCGGGCGGTGTCGAGGACCTGCCGGTAGGAGGCGGCGAGCCGGCAGACCGGCCAGTCGGAGCCGAACATCAGCCGGTCCGCCCCGAAGGCATCGAGCACGGTGTCGGTGTACGGCCGCAGATCGGCGACGGACCAGGTGTGCCAGTCGGCCTCGGTGACCAGGCCGGAGAGTTTGGCGACGGTGTGCGGCAGTGCGGCCAGCCGGCGGATGCCGCCTGCCCAGCCGGTGAGTTCGCCGCGGGCGACGGGGGGCTTGCCGAGGTGGTCGAGGACCAGGGTGAGGTGGGGGTGGCGCCGCGCGGCCCGGGCAGCGGCGGGGAGCTGGTGCGGCCGGATCACCAGGTCGTAGGCGAGACCCGCGGCGGCCACCGCGGTCAGCCCGCGGGTCACGTCGGCGCGGTCGAGCCAGCCGGGGTCCGGCTCGTGCTGCACCTGGTGACGGATGCCCACCAGGCGTTCGCCGCCAGGAAGTTCCCGCAGCGCGGCCAGCGCGTCCGCGATGTCGGGGGAGGTGAGGTCGGTCCACCCCACGACTCCGGCGACAAGGGCGCCGCTGTCCGCCAGGGCGAGGAGTTCCGGGGTCTCGTCGGGGGAGGTGACGGTCTGCACCAGCACCGTGCCGGTGACGCCCGCCGCGCGGGCTTCCGGCTCCAGGTCGGTGAGGGTGAAGTCCCGCCGCAGGGGGGCCAGGTCGGCGCCGGTGATCCAGTCCTGGTCCCGCACGGAGAGGTCCCAGACGTGGTGGTGTGCGTCGATCAGGGGCCGTGGGGTCACGGTTGGTCCCCCGGTGCGGGTACCGGAGCGCCCTCCGGCAGCAGCCCTTGCTCACGCAGCTCGTCCCAGAGCGCCGCGGGGACGGGCCTCCGCAGCATGTCCGCCGCGTCGCGTGCCTCGTCGGCGGACCGGGCACCGGTCAGGACTGCGGCGACCGCGGGGTGGCCCAGGGGAAAGCGGAGTGCGGCGGCCCGCAGCGGGACACCGTGCCGTTCGGTGACGGCCTGCATTGCGAGCGCACGGTCCAGGAGGGGCCCGGGCACCCGGGCGTAGTCGAACCTCGCGTCGGGCCGGGGGGAGGCGAGCAGCCCGGAGTTGTACACGCCTCCCATGATCACGCTCTTGCCGCGGGCGGCGGCCTCGGGCAGCAGCTCGTCCAGGGCACTCTGGTCCAGCAGGGTGTAACGGCCGGCGCAGAGCACGGCGTCCACGTCGGTGTCGCGCAGGAAGCGGGTGAGCATCCTTGTCTGGTTCATGCCCGCGCCGATGGCTCCGACGGTTCCCTCGGCCCGCATGCGCTCCAACGCGGGGTAGGCCTCGCCGAACGCCTGCCCGGCGTGGTCGTCGGGGTCGTGCAGGAGGACGAGGTCGATCCGGTCGAGTCCGAGCCGCCGCAGGCTTTCCTCGAGACTGCGCCGCACTCCGTCCGCGCTGAAGTCCCACACCCGGCGGTGAGTGGCGGGGACGGCGAAGCCGTTGGCCAGGTCGTCCCCGGTCGCGCCCGGCCGTGGCTCCAGCAGCCGCCCGACCTTGGTGGAGACCGTGCAGGCGGCGCGTGGCCGGTTCGCCAGAGCGGCGCCGAGGCGCCGCTCGGACTCCCCGAGACCGTAGTGGGGAGCGGTGTCGAAGTAGCGGACGCCGGCGTCCCAGGCGGCTTGGACCGCGGCGTGGGCGGCCTCTTCGGAGACCGGCGTGTAGAGACCGGCGATCGCCGCGGTGCCCAGGCCGAGCTCGGTGACGGGTACTCCCGCGGCCCCCAGGAGGCGGCGGCGCAGTGGCGCGTGCGGGTTCAACGGCTTCCGCCCGCCGGGGGCTGCCGGGTTCACGCGGGACCTGCCGGGCGGGGCGGGCGCAGACGGAGGCCCGCCATGCCGCCGTCCACGGCCAGGGCCGTTCCGGTGACGGCTGCCGCGGCGGGGCTCGCCAGGTAGGCGACGGCGGCGGCGACCTCCTCGGCGGTCACCAGCCGGCCCATCGGCTGCCGGGCGGCGAGCGCGGTCCGTTCTGCCACGGGGTCCGGCGCTGTCTCGGTCAGCCGGGCCACCCAGGGGGTGTCGGCGGTGCCGGGACTGACGCAGTTGACGCGAATACCCTCTCGTATGTGGTCGGCTGCCATGGCCAGGGTGAGCGAGAGCACAGCGCCCTTGCTGGCCGCGTACAGAGCGCGCTGCGGCAGGCCGGCGGTGGCGGCGATCGAGCAGAGATTGACGATCGCCGCGTCCCGGGAGCGGCGCAGATGGGGCAGGGCGGCGCGACTGCTCCGCACCATACCGAGGACGTTGACGTCGAGAACCCGGTGCCATTCCGCGTCGTCGTTGTCGGCGACGGTGCCGACGGCGCCGACGCCGGCGTTGTTCACCAGGATGTCGAGACCGCCGAGCCGGGCCGCCGCGCTCCCGACGGCCTCCCGTACGGAGGCGCCGTCCGAGACGTCCGCGCGGAACGCGAGCAGCGGCTCGGGCAGCCCGTCGGGCTCCAGGTCCAGGACGGCGACACCGGCGCCGCGCTCGGCGAGCAGCAGGGCGGTGGCGCGTCCGATGCCGGAGGCCCCGCCGGTGACGAGGGCTCGCAGGCCGGTCAGTTCAGTCATGCCGTGCTGCCTTCTTGGTCGGGCCGTGCGCGTGCGCGGCACGGTCGGCGGTCCAGAACGTGCCGTCGGGGTAGGCGTAGCGGGCAAGGGTTTCCGGCCGCAGGGCGGCCGAGAAGCCAGGTGCGGACGGCGGCAGGTAGTGGCCGCGGCGGACCGTCACCGGGTCGATGAAGTGCTCGTGCAGGTGGTCGACGTATTCGATGACCCGGTTGTCGGTGCTGCCGGACACCGCGAGGAAGTCGAACATGGCCAGGTGCTGGACAAGTTCGCACAGCCCCACTCCCCCGGCGTGCGGGCAGACGGGGATGCCGAACTCGGCGGCCAGCAGAAGGATCGTCAGGTTCTCGTTGACGCCGCCGACGCGGGCCGCGTCCAGTTGCAGCACGTCGACTGCGCCTGCCTGGAGCAGCTGTTTGACCAGGATCCGGTTCTGCGCGTGTTCGCCGGTGGCGACCTTGACGGGGGCGACGGCCGCGCGGACGGCGGCGTGCCCGAGGACATCGTCCGGACTGGTGGGTTCCTCGATCCAGTACGGGTCGGCATCGGCGAGGGCCCGGGTCCAGGTGATCGCCTCGGGGACGTCCCAGCGCTGGTTGGCGTCGATCGCGATCCTGATGTCCGGGCCGACAGCGGCGCGGGCGGTGCGCAGCCGCCGCAGGTCGTCGTCCCGGTCGGCGCCGACCTTCAGCTTGATCTGGGTGAAGCCGTCGGCCACCGCCTGCCGGGCGAGCCGGGTGAGCTTGTCGTCGGAGTAGCCGAGCCAGCCCGGGGACGTGGTGTAGGCGGGGTAGCCGTGCCGCCGCAGAGCGGCTGCGCGGTCCCCGGCCCCGGGCCGGGCGGCGCGCAGCAGGGCCAGTGCCCTGTCGGGCGTCAGGACGTCGGTGAGGTAACGGAAGTCGGCCTGGGCGACGAGCCACTCGGGTTCGGCGTCGGCGAGGAACTGCCAGAGCGGCTTGCACGCCCGTTTCGCGGCGAGGTCCCAGACGGCGTTGACCACGGCGCCGACCGCCATGTGCATCACGCCCTTCTCCGGGCCGAGCCAGCGCAGCTGGCTGTCTCCGGTCAGGTCGCGGTGCACGGAGCCGGGGTCGGTGCACGCCTCGTCGAGCGGACGGCCGACGAGGTGGGGGCGGAGGGCCGCGAGGGCGGCCACCTGGACCTCGTTGCCCCGGCCGATGGTGAACGCGAAGCCGTGGCCTTCGAGGCCGTCGCCCGCGTCGGTGCGCAGGATTACGTAGGCGGCCGAGTAGTCGGGGTCGGGGTTCATGGCGTCGGAGCCGTCGAGCTCCCGGGAGGTGGGAAACCGGATGTCGTAGGTGTCGAGAGCGGTGATGCGGTGCCCGGTGGCCCGGTCCGGGGCCGTTCCGGTACTCATCGGCGGCCGGTGGACCGGAAGAACGGCCACCGGGCCGGGGACGGTGTCGGGTGCGGGCGTCGCACAGGCGTGATCCCTTCCGGTCATGATCGAGGGAAGCCCGTACACATCGGAGGAATCGACGAGCCTCACCGGCAAATTAGGGGACATCGCGCCTGTTGCACAAGGAGACATCGGAGGAAAACCGCAGCGCGCCGCGAACCTGACGAGCTCCGTCGCGGGTCCGCCCGGGTCAGATCGGCGGGTCCGCCCGGGTCAGGCAGGGCCGACGCGGCCCGCCCGGTGGCCTTCCGGGCCGGCCCCGCCCGGCGGGAGCGCGGCGCCGCCCCCGAGGCGGCGTTCGACTCCGGCGATGTGCACCGCCGCGGTCGCCTCCGCGAGCCGGGCGTCACGCGAGGTGAGCGCTTCCAGGATCGCCTCGTGCTCCCGCTGGGCACGCTCCAGCGCCGAGCCGGCCTCGACCCCCTGGAGCACCCGTTCCCGCTGAGTGCGGCCGGAGAGGCCCCGCAGCAGCGCCGACAGGACTGCGTTGCCCGCGAGGTCGACGATGCGCTGGTGAAACTCGATGTCGTGGACGACGAACTCCTCGGCCGTCTCCGCGGCGGCGCACCGGTCCAGCGCGGCCCGCAGCGCCCGCAGGTCGTCCTCGGTGGCGCGGCCCGCGGCCAGCGCGGTGGCCTGCGGCTCCAGCATGCGGCGCACCTGGAGCAGGTCCCGGGCGGTCTCTCCGCGGGAGATGTCGGAGGCGAACGCCAGTGCCTCCAGCAGCAGGCCGGGCTCAAGGCTGGAGACATAGGTGCCGTCGCCCTGCCGGGCCACCAGAATGCGCATCGCGGTCAGCGCCCGGACGGCTTCCCGCAGGGAACTCCGGGAGAGCCCGAGCTCCGCGGCGAGCTCCTCCTCCCGGGGCAGCCGCTGGCCGGGCACCAGCGCCCCGGAGACGATCATCGCCTTGACCTTCTCGATCGCTTCGTCGGTCACCGCCATGCCGGCCGCCCTCCGTATCCGCCCGCCCCGCTCGGTCCTCATCCTCCCAGCAGTCTCCCCGCCCTCCGGTGCCCCGGGTGTTGACGGGACGGCGACCGGACCGGCAGGCTAAGCAACCGCTCAGTCTGCTGCACGACACCGCATGATGAGGAGAACCCGGCATGGCAGTGCACACCAAGGTGGGCCCGGAGGAGCTGAGCCGGCGCGTCAAAGCCCTGCTCGACACGCACCCCCCGGCCACCACCGCCCGGCAGGACTTCCTGCGGGCCCGCTACGACGCCGGACTGGCGTGGGTGTTCTTCCCTGCCGGCCTGGGCGGTCTCGGCGCGGACCGCTCCCTCCAGGCCGGGGTCGAGGCGGAGCTCGCCGCCGCCGGTGCTCCGGACAACGAACCCCGCCGCATCGGCATCGGCCTGGGAATGGCCGCGCCCACCATCCTGCGCTTCGGCACGGAGGAGCAGCACGCCCGCTTCCTGCGCCCGCTGTGGACCGGGGAGGAGGTGTGGTGCCAGCTGTTCAGCGAGCCGGGAGCCGGCTCCGACCTGGCCTCTCTGGCAACCCGCGCGGAGCGGGACGGCGACGACTGGATCGTCACCGGCCAGAAGGTGTGGACCTCCAGCGCGCACACCGCACGCTGGGCCATCCTCATCGCCCGCACCGATCCCGCCGTGCCCAAGCACCGGGGCATCACCTACTTCGCCTGTGACATGACCGCACCGGGGGTAGAGGTGCGGCCGCTGCGCCAGATCACCGGAGAGGCGGAGTTCAACGAGGTGTTCCTCAGCGGGGTACGCATCCCCGACTCGGACCGGCTCGGCGCGGTCGGCGAGGGCTGGAAGGTCGCCCAGACCACCCTGAACAACGAGCGGGTGGCCATCGGCGGCGGCGCCCGGCCGGTCGAGGCCGGCATGATCGGCAAGGTCGCGGACGCCTGGCGTGCCCAGCCGCAACTGCGGACCCACGACCTCCACCAGCGGCTGCTCTCCGGCTGGGTGGCCGCCGAGGTCGCCCGGCTCACCGGTGAGCGGCTGCGCCAGCAGCTCGCCGTCGGGCAGCCCGGGCCGGAGAGCGCCGGGATGAAGCTGGCCTTCGCCCGGAACGCACAGGAGCTCAGCGGCCTGGAGGTAGAACTCCTCGGCGAGGACGGCCTGGCCTATGAGGACTGGACCATGACCCGCCCGGAGACGGTGGAATTCACCGGACGTGACGCCGGATACCGCTACCTGCGGGCCAAGGGCAACTCGATCGAGGGCGGCACCTCGGAGATTCTGC
Organism: Streptomyces sp. ACA25; assembly: GCF_028200735.1. Taxonomy (GTDB): domain Bacteria; phylum Actinomycetota; class Actinomycetes; order Streptomycetales; family Streptomycetaceae; genus Streptomyces. Next base: position 74,005 of record NZ_JAQKPV010000014.1, on the reverse strand, counting down.
GCAACATCATCGCCGAACGGGTGCTGGGCCTGCCGCGCGAACCCCGCACCGACACCGAACTGCCCTGGAAGGAGCTGGCCCGATGACACAGGACCTGCTCTACACCGAGATCGAGACCGAGCTGCGCTCCAGCGTCCGGGCCCTGCTCGGCCACCGCTGCTCCGCGGAGGCCGTGCTCGCCCGCTGCGAAAGCCCGGAGCCCTACGACACCGGGCTGTGGCGCGCGCTGGCGGCCGACCTGGGCACCGCAGGACTCCAGGTCCCGGAGGACCTCGGCGGGGCCGGCGCCTCGCTGCGGGAAACAGCTGTGGTCATGGAGGAGCTCGGCCGGGCCGCCGCCCCCACTCCGTACCTGGGGCACGCGGTACTGGCCACCACCGCACTGCTCGCCTGCGACACCCCCGCGGCCCGGGAGACCCTCGCCGCCCTGGCCGCCGGAACCCGGACCGGCACTCTGGCCGTGCCGCTCCCGTCCGCCCCCGGGTTCGCCTTTCCCGGCACCGTGCTGCCCGGCCCCGACGGCACCCTCACCGGCCGGGTGACCTCGGTCGCCGACACCCCTGGCGCGGACGTCCTGGTGGTGCCGGCCGCCGGGCCGGACGGGCCGGAGCTGCACGTCGTGGACCTGGCCTCCGCCGGCGTGACGGTGGAGCCCCGGACCTCCCTGGACCTCACCCGTCCGGTCGCCGGCGTGACCCTGGACGGCGCCGCCGGGCGCCGCGTGGACGCTCCCGGCGGCGCGGAGCGCGCCCTGGACCGGGCCCTGCTCACCGGCGCGGGACTGCTCGCCTCCGAGCAGCTGGGCCTCGCGGAGTGGTGCCTGGAGTCCACCGTCGGATACCTGAAGGAGCGGCGGCAGTTCGGCCGTCCCGTCGGCTCCTTCCAGGCGGTGAAGCACCGCCTGGCGGATGTGTGGCTGGCCGTGGCCGGGGCCCGGGCCGCCGCCCGGAACGCCGTGGACGCCCTGGCGACCGGCAGCGGGGACGCCGCGGTCGCGGTCGCGGTCGCGCAGTCCCACTGCGCCGAGACCGCGGTGCGGGCGGCGGAGGAGTGCGTACAGCTGCACGGAGGCATCGGCATGACCTGGGAGCTGCCCGCGCACCTGTACCTCAAGCGGGCCAAGGCCGACCAGATCGCCCTGGGTGCGCCCGGCCGCCATCGCGAGACCCTGGCTCGCCTGGTGGATCTGCCGGCCCCCGGCCGCTGAGCACCGGCTCCGGCCGCCCCTCCGCCACCCGGCGGGGCGGCCGGGGCCGGCTGGTACCTTGACCGCATGTCTCCGACCTCCGCAACGCGGCCGCTCGTCGTGGTGATGGGTGTCTCCGGAGTGGGCAAGACAACGGTTGCCCTGCTCCTCGCCGAACGGCTCGGCGTGCCCTTCGCGGAGGCGGACGACTTCCATCCGCCCGCCAGCATCGCCAAGATGTCCGCCGGCCAGCCGCTCGACGACGCCGACCGCCAACCCTGGCTGCGCACCCTCGGCGACTGGCTGGGAAGCCGGGCGGCGGCAGGCACCGGCGGCGTCCTGACCTGCTCCGCACTCAAGCGCCGTTACCGTGACGTACTGCGCGCCTCTGCTCCGGAGGTGCACTTCCTGCACCTCGACGGCGACCGGACCCTGATAGGCGAGCGCATCGGGCAGCGCACCGGACACTTCATGCCCCCCGCCCTGCTGGAGTCCCAGTACGGCGCCCTGGAGCCTCTGTCCGCGGACGAACGCGGTTCGGTCCACCACGTCGGCCCGCCGCCGGAGAAGCTGGTCGAGGCAGCCCTGGAAGTACTCGGGCTGTGAACGCCGGTCACCGCCTCAGCACGCCCCGAGCCGGGTGTCCTCCCCCCTCCTGGCCACCGCGGCTGCCCGGGTACGCACCTCCCGGCGCCGCTGCGCGACACATGCGCGTCCCTTCCGGGGGAGTAGAGACCCGCGTTCCGTGAAACCCGTGGCCCTCGGAGACGAAGACCACGGAAGACCACGGACGTCCGCGGGCGCGGACCGGTGGCTTCCCTTGTGCCCGAGCGGAGGGATACAGCACGGTGTCCGAACAATTCGTGAACTGGTCCGGGAGCCTGCGCTTCACCCCGCGGGAGTGGAGCCGCCCCGAGACGGAGGAAGAGGTCGCCGCCCAGGTCCGGCGGGCAGCCGAGCAGGGACGAACGGTGCGGCCCGTCGGATCCGGCCACTCCTCGGTGCCGCTGATGGCGACCGAGGACGTGCTGCTCTCCCAGGAAGGCATGGCAGGGCTGGTGTCCCACGACACCTCGGCGGGCCGGGGCACGGTACTGCCGGGGACGGGCCTGTCGGAGGCCGGCCGGCTGTTCCGTGAGGCCGGCCTGGCGATGGAGAACCTGGGGGACGTCGATTATCAGACCCTGGCGGGAGCCATCGGAACCGGCACCCACGGCACCGGGACCCGGCTGCGCAACCTGTCCGCCACCCTCGTCGGGGGACGCCTGGTCACCGGGACCGGTGACGTGCTGCCGTTCGGAGAGGAAGCGGGCGAGGACGACGGGCGTGAGCTGCTGCGCGCGGCCCGGGTCTCCCTCGGAAGTCTCGGCATCCTCACCTCGCTGACCCTGGAACTGCTGCCCGCCTACGAGCTGCGCCGCCTCAACTGGTGCACCCACATCGACTGGGTGCTGGAGAACTTCACAGCGCTCGCGGGCGCCTACCGGCACATGGACTTCTACTGGTACCCGCGCAGCGACGAGGCCCAGGTCCGCACCATGAACGACCCCGCCACCGAACCGACCGTCATCCCTCCGGGCAACCGGGTGCACGCCGACGAGCAGGGCCCCGTCCACGAGATCATCCCCAACTCCCGGGACCTGCGCTTCGACGAAATGGAGTACATGCTCCCCTACGACGCGGGGATGGCCTGCTTCCGGGAAGTGCGCAAGCGCATCAAGGACCGGCACCGCCAACAGGTCGGCTGGCGGGTCCTGGTACGCACCGTGGCTCCCGACAGCGCCATGCTCAGCAACTGCAACGACGGCCCCGTCATGACCATCGCCCTGCTGCAGAACAACGAGCTGCCGTACCAGGAGTACTTCGACGACCTGGAACCGCTGCTGCGGGAGTTCGGCGGCCGGCCGCACTGGGGCAAGAAACACACCATGACAGCCGCCGATCTGCGCCCCCGGTACCCGGAATGGGACACCTTCCAGGCGCTGCGACGACGGCTGGACCCGCAGGGCATCTTCCTCAACGAGTATCTGCGCACCCTGCTGGAGGAGGAGAAATGAGCGGTCCCGAAACCCTGGGCCACAGGATCTGGGTCTTCCCCGGCGGGCACGTCCCGGCCTCCGGGACCGGCCCGGAGCCGGAGTTCACCAGCCGGGACGAGCTGTGCCTGCTCAACAGCGGCGCCGATGACGCCCGGATCGAGATCACCGTCCTGCACCAGGACCGTGAGCCCGTCGGTCCCTACCCCCTCGTGGTGGCCGCTCGCAGGGTCCGCCACGTGCGGATCAACGACCTGATCGATCCGCAGGCCGTTCCCCTGGGCGTGCCCTACGGCGCGGTGGTGCGGTCCGACGTGCCGGTGGTGGCGCAGCTGACCCGGACGGACACCCGGCGCGGGCACCTCAGCACCTCCGTCGCCGCGGGGTTCTCGGCCGAACGCTGATGAACGGTCCGCGGAACAGGGCCCGGCGGTCGGCCCGGCGGCTGCGCCACCACTTCGTGTCCCTGCTGCTGGCCGGTACGGCGGCCGGGCTGGCATTCGCGATCGCGGCGGCGCTCTTCGGTACCGAGGAGGCGTTCTTCGCACCGATCGCTGCCGTGGTGTGTGTGGGCATCACCGCCGGGCAGCGCATCGGGCGGGCCGCGGAGGTCGCCGTCGGGGTGGCGGTCGGACTCACCGCCGCCGACCTGCTGCTCCGGGTGATCGGTGCCGGCCCGCTGCAGCTGGGCATCGCCGTCTTCCTCGCCATGGCCGCCGCGGTCGCCCTCGGTGCACGCACCCTCATGGTCAACCAGGCAGCGGTGGCCGCGGTGCTCGTCGTCGCCCTGGCACCGCAGGGAGACACGAACCCGCTGGTGCGGCTGGCGGACGCGCTGATCGGCGGGGCGGTGGCCCTGAGCCTGGGTGCACTGCTTGCCCCGGATCCGCAGCGGGTGGTACGGCGCGGCGGGCAGGAGGCACTCGACTCCCTCAGCACCGTACTGCGGGAGATCGCCGCAGCACTGGCCGCCGGCGATCTGCAGCGGGCCGAACACGCCGTGACCGGGACGGAACGGATGAACGGCCTGCTGAGCGAACTGGACGAGGCCCTGGACGCCGCCCGGGAGAGCACCCGGCTGGGCGGACCCCGCCGTTCGATGCGCCCCCTCGGTCCGCTGCTGCTCGTCCGGGCCCGCCTGGACATGCTGGCGACCACCGTGCGCGCCCTAGCCCGGGGCGCGGTGAACGCCGTCCGCCACGGACAGCGCGTCGACTCCCGGCTGGTCACGGCGGCCGAACAGCTCGCGGACGCCGTCAGCGCGCTGCGGCGCTGGACCGAGGGCACCGGTGACGTCCAGGACGCCCGGGCGTCGGCCCTGCGGGCGGCGAGAACCGCCTCGTGGCTCCCCCACGCGGCCCGGGGGCTCACCTCCCAGGTGGTGATCGGGCAGATCCGGTCCGCGGCGATCGACGTGCTGCGTGCGACCGGGCTCGAGCAGAAGGAAGCAGTGCGGACGCTGGAGGAGAACGCGGGACGGGCGGACGACCGGCACCGGGAGTGATCTCCCCTCCCCCGGCCCGGAGCACCCGCGGCAGTCCCGCTGCGGCCCGGCTTCCACCGGCGTCCGGTGGGTAGGACTCCCGGCACAGTGGATCAGGAGGGCTCAAGGATGGCCGGGATGGCGGAGATGGCGGAGATGGACGAGCGGTACAAGCGCGGGCTGGACCGCATGCAGGAGGTGCTCGGCCCGCAGGGTGACGCGGTACTCGGCTCCCTGGCGGAGGTGGCACCCGACATGGGGCGGTTCGTTGTCGAGTTCGCCTACGGGGACGTGCACACCCGGCCGGGACTCGACCGCCGGCAGCGCTCCTTGCTCGCCGTCGGCGTGCTCAGCAGCATCGGCGGCTGCGAGCCGCTGCTCTCCGCGCACGTGCACGGTGCGCTGAATGTGGGCCTGGACCCTGCCGAAGTCGTGGAGGCGGTGATGCAGTGCGCCGTCTACGCGGGCTTCCCGCGCGCCCTCGGCGCACTGGAGGTGGTGCGGGCGGTGTTCGCTGAGCGAGGACTCATACCGTGCCCGCCGGCACCGGCCCCCTGACCGGCGCCGGCGGTGCATGACAGCCTCCGGCTCCCGGACTGACCGGATCGAGGGCTCAGCCCTTGACGCAGATGACCTGCTTCAGCCGGGCCACCACCTCGACCAGGTCCCGCTGCTGCTCGATGACCTGCTCGATCGGCTTGTACGCGGCCGGAATCTCGTCGACCACGCCCGCGTCCTTCCGGCACTCCACTCCCCTGGTCTGCTCGGTCAGGTCCCGGGTGGTGAAGCGCTTCTTCGCCGCCGAACGGCTCATCCGGCGGCCTGCGCCGTGCGAGGCGGACGCGAAGGAGGCGGGATTCCCCAGCCCGCGCACGATGTACGAGCCGGTGCCCATGGAGCCGGGGATGATGCCGTACTCGCCGCTGCCCGCCCGGATGGCACCCTTGCGGGTCACCAGCAGGTCCGTCTCGTCGTACCGCTCCTCGGCCACGTAGTTGTGGTGGCAGGAGATCATGCCACCGAAGCGCGGCGCCGCCGCGGGGAACTCCCGGCGCACCGTGTCCTTGAGCAGCGCCATCATCACCGCCCGGTTGTAACGGGCGTACTCCTGGGCCCAGAGGAGATCGTGCCGGTAGGCGGCCATCTGCGGGGTGTCGCTGACGAATACCGCGAGGTCGCCGTCGACCAGCCCGCGGTTGTGCGGCAGCTTCCCGGCCTCCCCCATGTGGTGTTCGGCCAGCTCCTTTCCGATGTTCCGCGAGCCGGAGTGCAACATCAGCCAGACCGCGCCCTCGGTGTCCGTGCAGACCTCCACGAAGTGGTTGCCGGAACCGAGGGACCCCATCTGCCTGCGCGCCCGGTCCCGGCGGAACGCGACCGGCTCGGCCACCCCGTCGAAGCGGGCCCAGAAGTCGTCCCACTCAGCCGTCGGGAAACCGTGCAGCCGACGGGGTTCGACAGGGGTGTCGTGCATGTCCCGGCCCACCGGGATCGCCCGCTCGATGCGGGAGCGCAGCCGGGACAGGTCGGAGGGCAGGTCGTCGGCGGTCAGAGAGGTGCGCACGGCCGACATTCCGCAGCCGATGTCGACCCCGACCGCCGCGGGGCAGACCGCCCCCTCCATCGCGATCACCGACCCGACCGTGGCTCCTCTTCCATAATGCACGTCGGGCATCACCGCCAGCCCCCGGATCCAGGGCAGCGTCGCGACGTTCTGCAGCTGCCGCAACGCCTTCTCCTCCACCGTGGCGGGGTCGGCCCACATACGGATCGGCACCCGGGCGCCCGCGAGCTCCGTGTATCCCATCGCCCCTCCTGTTCACTATTCCGCTCCGCTTCCGGCTGGGCGTGTACCGGCCGTGGCCGGGACGGCAGCCCGCTCCGGCCGCCCGGTCACGCGGCCGCGAAGGACGTATCCCGGCCATTGTGCGCCGCGGCCGGGGGGCGCGCGCCATCAGTTTTCCGCTCACCGCACGCCGCCGCGGCCCATCGGGCGGTCCATCGCCCTTGCTTCCGTGGGCTCTCCGCTCATAATCTGTGACTCGCCGTACAACTCGCATGATCAGCACACGGACTGACGGAGTGCCAGCGCTCGGTCGGCACGGGGAGGACCGCCGATGGCCACAGGACGTCACCGCCGCTACAAGCCAGGGCCCGTCTCCAGGGCTTCACTCTCCGTGACCGCGGGTGGGGCAGGTCTGGCTCTGCCGCTGATCAGTGCCCTGAGTGCGAACGCCGCGCCGGTGGAGGTCTGGAACAAGGTCGCCGAGTGCGAGAGCAACCAGTCCTGGGACATCAACACGGGCAACGGCTACTTCGGCGGCCTGCAGTTCCGGCAGAGCACCTGGGAGGAGTTCGGCGGCACCGCCTTCGCGGGCCGCGCGGACCTGGCGACCAAGGACCAGCAGATCGCCGTCGCCGAAGAAGTCCTGAAGGGCCAGGGGCCGCGTGCGTGGCCGACCTGCTCGGCCCGCGCAGGGCTGGTCCAGGAGAAGCCCGGCGGCCTCACTCCCGACGCCGGACCGAAGCAGCCGGTGGAGGAGCAGAGCGGCAAGCCCGCGGCGGAGCCCGCCGGCCGGGAGGACGCCGGCGGAGGCTCGCCCTCCCACGAGGTCATCAGCGGCGACAGCCTCTCCCGGATCGCCGATCAGCACGGCGTCCGGGGCGGCTGGCAGTCGCTGTACGAGCTGAACCGCTCGACGGTGGGATCCGATCCGGATCTGATTCTCCCCGGACAGCGGCTGGCCCTGCGGGCAGCGGAGGGGCAGCCGAAGGCCGCGGCACCCGCGGAGAAGAAGGAAGACAAGAAGGCCAAGGCCGAGAAGGCACCGGCCGAGAAGCCCGCACAGCCTCCGAAGGCGGAAAAGGCCGCACAGGCAGAGAAGGCCCCGGTGGCGGAGAAGGCGGCGGCCGCCCCGGTCGCGGCCCCTTCCTACACCGCCCCGGTGGGCGTGGGCACCGGCACGGCCTATCGCACCACGGGCAGCAACTGGTCCAAGGGCTACCACACCGGGGTGGATTTCGCCGTCCCCACGGGCACCACCGTGAAGTCGGTGGCCGGGGGGAAGGTCATCTCCGCGGGCTGGGCCGGCTCCTTCGGCTACGAGGTGATCGTCCGTCACTCCGACGGGAAGTACAGCCAGTACGCCCACCTTTCGGCCATCTCCGTCTCAGCCGGTCAGCCGGTCAGCACGGGGCAGCGGGTCGGGCGCTCGGGCAACACCGGAAACTCCACCGGCCCGCATCTGCACTTCGAGATCCGCACGGCTCCCGGCTTCGGATCCGACATCGATCCGGTGGGTTACCTGCGCGCGCAGGGCGTCTCCCTCTGAGCGACTCCGCGGCAGATCCCGGCGAGCGGTCACGGGTCACGAGTCGGCAAAATGTTCGGGCAACCGCGCCACACGAACGGGACAAGTAGGGACAAAAACCCGCACAGTTTTCCGGTAGGAGGAGGCCGATCGTCCGGTTCCTTCCCTCCTGTTGCTGACGGTCAGTAAGCTCATTGCTCGCACTGGAATTTACCGATGAGCAGGAGATATTGATGGAGCGACCCGCCTGGGCTCCGCAAGGTATCGATCTTTCCGTGCCGAGCGTCTCCCGCATGTACGACTACTACCTCGGGGGGTCGCACAACTTCGAGGCCGACCGGGCAGCAGCACGGCAGGCCATAGCCGTCTTCCCGGGGCTGCCGAAGATCATGCAGGCGAATCGTGCCTTCATGCGCCGGGCGGTGCGCTACGCCGTCGGCGAAGGCGTCACCCAGTTCCTCGACATCGGTTCCGGCATACCCACGTTCGGCAACGTGCACGAGGTCGCCCAGACGGCCACCGACGAGGCCCGGGTCGTCTACGTGGACAACGACCCGGTGGCGGTCGCCCACAGCCGCGCCGTGCTGGACGGTACCGCTCACGCGGGTGTCGTCGCGGCCGACTTCCGGGCGCCGAAGGACATTCTCGACCACGAGGTCACCCGGAGTCTGCTCGACTTCGACCGCCCGGTGGCCCTGCTCCTGGTGGCAGTGCTGCACTTCATCGAGGCCCAGGAGCGGCCCGGTGAGGCGGTGGACGTGCTGCGCAACCGCCTGGCGCCCGGCAGCCTGCTCATCCTCACTCATGCCTCCACCGAAGGCGGCCCCCGCACCTCGCAGGAGGGCAACGCGGTCTCCGACGTGTACCGCAAGGGCGGGTCGTCCCTGGTGATGCGCTCCCGCCAGGAGGTGGAGGAATTCTTCACCGGCTTCGAGATGGTCGAACCCGGCCTCGTCCCCATGCCGGACTGGCGGCCGGACGGCCCCGTCGAGCACGAGGATCCCGTCGTCTACACCGGATTCGCGGGAGTAGGACGCAAGGCGTGATCCCTCCGTCAGCGGCGCCCTCCCCGGTCTCCGGTTCCGGAGAACCGCCCGACGGGCTACGGCGCTTCGCCAGGATCTGGTGCCGGGCCGTCTATCCGGCCACCGCCACCTCGATGACCCGTCCGGAGTTCGAGGAGCACCTGGAGCTGCTGACCCGGCGTCTGACGACGGCCCTGCACGCCAGACCCTTCGACGCCACCCCCGGACGCGGCGTGGGCGATGCGCTGGTGGCGGCGCACTGCACCTCCCCCGAGTCGCTGCCGCAGATTCTCGGCGTCATCGACGCCTACCTTCTGCTGTACTGCTCGGGTCCCGACCGCCTGACAGCCGAGGAGGGGCGCAGCCGCTGTGCCCGTCTGCAGCACGCGATCGCGGCCGGCTTCTCCCGTGCCCTGCAGGAGCGCACCCGCTCCGAGCAGGAGTCCGTCTCCCGGGCCGCACTCACCGCGCAGACCGAGATCGCCAACGCCCTGCACGAGAGCGAGACGCGCTTCCGGACCGTGTTCCGGGATGCCGCGCTGGGCATCGGCATCGCCGACATGAACGGCAACATCAAGGACACCAACACGGCGTTGACCATGATGTTCGGGGGCTCCGACCACCACGTCCGCAGTCGTAACGTCACCGACTGGACGCACCCCGAGGACGCCCCCGAGGTGTGGCGCCTCCAGGGCGAGCTGATGCGCGGAGAACGCGAGCACTACCAGATCGAGAAGCCGTACAACCGCACCGACGGCACAGTGCTGTGGACCAACCTCACGGTGTCCCTGCTGCGGGACACCGAGGGCGAGCCGCAGTACATGCTCGCGATGATGGAGGACGTCACCGAGCGCCGGCTGCTGAACCTCCGGCTGCGCTATCAGGCCACCCACGACGCGCTCACCGACCTGCCGAACCGGGCCCTCTTCTTCGAGCGGCTGGACCAGGCGCTGTCACCCCAGACCGACTGCTCCCGGATCGGCCTGTGCTACCTGGACCTGGACGGTTTCAAGGCGGTCAACGACAGCCTGGGGCACGCTGTGGGGGACCAGCTGCTGATCGCCGTTGCCGAGCGGCTGCACAGCTGCGCCTCGGGACCGCGTCAGCTGCTCGCCAGGATCGGAGGCGACGAGTTCGTCGCGCTCATCATTGATCCGCCCTCCCGGGCCGTGGTGACCGAGCTGGCGCAGCGCGCCCTCGACGCGCTGGCGGCACCGGTGGACGTGGGCGGCCGGGAGCTGATGGTACGCGCCAGCATCGGGGTGGTCGAAGGCCCGACCGAGGAACTGACCTCCTCCGAGGTGCTGCGCAGCGCCGACATCACCATGTACCGCGCCAAGGCCGAGGGCGGCAACCGCTACGCCCTCGCCGACCCGGACTCCGATGCCCGGGCGATCAGCCGGCACCACCTGACGCACCACCTGCCCGCGGCCCTCAAGGGCTGCGAGTTCTTCATCGAGTACCAACCGTTGATCAAGATGTCGGACGGCAGCGTGGAGGGCGCCGAGGCCCTGGTGCGGTGGAGCCATCCGCGGCACGGGGTGCTCGGCCCGGACCGCTTCATCCCGCTCGCCGAGCACACCGGACTGATTGTCCCGCTCGGCCGGTGGGTCCTGCGGGAGGCGGTGCGCCAGGCGTACGAGTGGCAGGTACGCGGCATCGGCGGGGTGCGCCCGCTCCGGGTGAACGTCAACCTCTCCCCCCGACAGCTGCACCATCCCGATCTGGTGGACGACACCGTGGCCGTGCTGGAGGAGTTCGGGCTGCCGGCCTCCTCGCTGTGCCTGGAGGTGACGGAGAGCGCGATGGTGCGCGCCGACGACCACGAGTTGAAGCCGCTCCGGCAGCTCGCCGAGCTCGGTGTCGGCATCGCACTGGACGACTTCGGGACCGGATACTCGAACCTGGCCAGCCTGCGGCGGCTGCCTGCCAGCACCCTGAAACTGGACCGGTCCTTCACCGAGGGGCTGCAGCATCATCCGTCGGACCCGGTGGATCTGAAGATCGTCGAAGGCATCGTGTCGCTCGCCCACACCCTGGACCTCTCCGTGACGGTGGAAGGGGTGGAGACCGCCGCCCAGGCCGAGCAACTGCGTGAGCTGGGCTGCGACTCGGCACAGGGCTGGTACTACGCCCGTCCCGGGCCTCCGGAACAGCTTCCGCTGGCTGTCTGAGCCCGCGCTCCTCCGCCCTCCGTGGCGGCAGAGGGCCACACCGGGCCGCCTCGGTCAGTTCTCGATCCGCAGGCGGACCGGCCGTCGTGCCCGGGGGCCGGGCAGCCGCAGCGGACCCGCACCCGGAGTGACGGATCCCAGCACCGAAGGCACGGTGGCCCCGGTGGCCGACGGAACACTGCCCGCGAGCCCGTGCACGGTGAGGAATCCGAGCAGCGCGAAGAGATACCCCTCCTTCGCCTGGGCGGGCAGCCCGTGCTCCTCGCTGCCGACCACCCGGGTGCCGGCCGCGGCGGCCCGGACGCGGTCCATCAGTACGGGGTTGCGCACTCCGCCACCGGACACGACGAGCTCCGTCAAGCCGTGCCCGCGGCAGGCGGCGGCGACCAGCTCGGCCGTGAGCTCGGTGACGGTGGCGGCCAGGTCGTCGGCCGCGACCGGGCGACCCGCGGTGCGGTCCCGCAGGTAGCCCGCGTGAAACAGCTCCTTGCCGGTCGACTTCGGCGGCGGCAGCCGGTAGTACGGCTCGGCCAGCAGCTCGGCCAGCAGGACTCCGTCCACGCGTCCGCGGGCGGCCCGGGCACCGTCGGTGTCCATCCGCTCCGCTCCCCCGCTGGCCTCGGCGGCGACCGCGTCGATGAGGGCGTTGGCCGGTCCGAGGTCATAGGCGATCACCGCACCGTGCGCGTCGCGTGTCGTGAGGTTGGCGATGCCGCCGAGGTTGAGGGCCCCCCGGCCGGTGGAGCCGTCCAGCAGCAGCAGTTCGTCGAGGACGGCGGCCAGCGGGGCGCCCTGCCCGCCGCGTGCGATGTCCCGGGTCCGGAAGTCGGAGACCACGGGAAGCCCGGTGGCCTCGGCGATCCAGGCGGCACCGCCGAGCTGGAGGGTGCCCCGGGCCCGCGGTCCTTCCACCCAGTGGTGGACGGTCTGGCCGTGGGAGGCCACCAGGTCCGCCCGGCCGTCCGGCAGTCCGGCCACGGCGCCGGCCGCCACCGTGCCGAAGAACCTGCCGAGAGCGGTGTCCAGTCGGCAGACGTCCTCCAGGGTCACCCGGGCCGGCGGGAGAACGCCCATCAGCTCCTCCCGGAGCCCGGCGGGGTACGGCTCGGTGTGCAGCCCCCGGGGCCGCAGCACGATCTCCTCCTCACCTCCACCACCGTCCGCCGGGGCGAAGCGGAACTCCCCCACGGCGGCGTCCACCGCGTCGCAGGAGGTACCGCTGAGGAGTCCGATCACGGTCCACGGTGTCGTGTCGCCAGGCATGACCGCCATGCTGCCGCATGCCCTCCGCTGCCGCCCGGCAGGCGGCCGGCCCGTCGCACCGGGTACGGCCGCACCGGCCGGGCTCGGTAGGATGATTCCGGCCCGGTAAGTGGCCCACCCCACCAGGTTCGTCACTCACGGTGAGCGACCCGACACTGATCATTGGAGCACCCGAGGATGGCCCGACACCTCATCACCAGTGCGCTGCCGTACATCAACGGAATCAAGCACCTGGGGAACCTGGCCGGCTCGATGCTCCCCGCCGATGTGTACGCCCGCTACCTGCGGCAGCGCGGACACGAGGTCCTGTACATCTGTGCCACCGACGAACACGGCACCGCGGCGGAGCTGGCCGCCAAGGACGCAGGGCTGCCCGTGGCCGAGTTCTGTGCGCGGCTGCACGACACCCAGAAGGCCATCTACGACGGCTTCAGCCTGCGGTTCGACTACTTCGGCCGGACGTCGGCCCAGCAGACCGTCGAGATCACCCAGCACTTCGCGCGCCGGCTCCTCGCCGAAGGATTCATCGAGGAGCGGACGGTCCGCCAGGTCTACTCGGTGGCGGACGCCCGGTTCCTGGCCGACCGGTACATCGTCGGCACCTGCCCGCACTGCGGCTACGAGGCCGCGCGGGGTGACCAGTGCGAGCACTGCACCCGGGTGCTGGACCCGACCGATCTGGTGGACGCCCGCTCGGCGCTGAGCGGCAGCCGGGAACTGGAGGTCCGTGCGACCAAGCACCTGTTCCTCCTCCAGTCAAAGCTGGCGGGCGAGGTCGAGGCATTCGTCGACGAGTACGGCAAGGAGTGGCCGAACCTGGCCTCCTCGATCGCCCGCAAGTGGTTCACCGAAGGGCTCCACGACCGGGCCATCACCCGTGATCTGGAGTGGGGCGTGCCCGTCCCGGCGGACACCTGGCCGGAGCTCGCGGCCGAGGGCAAGGTCTTCTACGTCTGGTTCGACGCTCCGATCGGCTACATCGGGGCCACGAAGGAGTGGAGCGACGCAGCACCGGCCGGGGAGCACCGGGACTGGAAGTCCTGGTGGTACGACGCCGACACGACGGTGCGGCACACCGAGTTCATGGCGAAGGACAACGTCCCGTTCCACACGGTGATGTTCCCGGCGACGCAGCTGGGCACCCGGGAGCCGTGGAAGAAGGTCGACTACGTCAAGGCCTTCAACTGGCTGACCTACTACGGCGGAAAGTTCTCCACTTCGCAGAACCGGGGCATCTTCACCGATGCGGCGCTCGAGCTGCTGCCGGCGGACTACTGGCGCTACTTCCTGATGGCCCATGCACCCGAGTCCGACGACTCCTCGTTCTCCTGGGAACTCTTCTCCTCGGTCGTGAACAAGGACCTCGCCGACACCCTGGGCAACTTCGTGAACCGCGTGCTCACCTTCTCCCGTAAGCGGTTCGGGGACCTGGTCCCCTCCGGCCACGCGGCGGGAGAGCCCGAGCACCGGCTCGGAACGGAGATCGCCCGGCTGCTCACCGAGTACGAGGAACACATGGAGGCGCTGCAGTTCCGCAAGGCGGCGTTCGCACTGCGGGGCATGTGGAGCGCGGGAAACTCCTACCTCGAGGAGAAGGCCCCCTGGCTGGAGATCAAGACCGACAGCGAGGCGGCCGCTCTGACGCTGCGCACCGCGATGAATCTGATCCACCTGTACGCGGTGGTGTCCGAGCCCTTCATCCCGGTATCCGCACGGGCCATGCGCGAAGCTCTCGCCCTGCCCGACGACACCCGCAGCTGGATGACCACCGAGGAGGCAACCGCGCTGGACGCGGTGCCCGCCGGCACCGCCTTCACTGTCCCACCGGTGCTGTTCGCCAAGATCACCGAGGACGACCTGGCGGGATACCGGGAGCGCTTCGGCGCCGACGACGCTTGACGGCGAGGTCCCGCGGCACCCGGCTTCGCTTCAGGCACACAGGACTGGGGGCACCGGCGGGGCCCGGTGCCCCCAGTCCTGTGCGGAGGGCGGCAGCGGCCCGCGGGCTCGGGCGGGACGGGCCGTCGGGAGCGACGGTGTCGCTCCTGCTGGTTCCAGCAGCCGGCCGCGGGCTCCCGCCAGGTAGGAGCGCTCCCCGCCGATGGCGGCCGGCCCCGCATCCCCCCGCACGCACCGGGTGAGCAGCGGGGCCCTCCTCCCCCGCACCGGCCGGCGGCTCCGGTGTCGTATCGTCGGGACATTCCTCCCGTCGGCGGCCGGCGTCGGCGGCCGGAGCACCAGGAGGACTCGTGACCCAGCAGCAGTCCGCAGAACCCGCCCTGACCGGGGTGCGCAACTTCCGGGACGTGGGCGGACTGCCGACCGTGGACGGTCGCCGCGTGCGGCCGGGGAAGCTGTACCGCAGCGGACACCTCGCCCACGCGACGGACGAGGACCGGGAGTTTCTCACCGGCCTGGGCCTGCACACCGTCTTCGACTTCCGGAACGCCGCGGACCAGGCGCTGGAAGGGCCGGACGTCGAGCTCCCCGGCGTCCGGAACGTGAACATTCCGCTGACCGACCCGGCGGAGGGCGCGGATTTCTGGCGCATGGTGCGCGACGGTGACCTGGCGCAGCTGCGCGCCGCGCTGAGCGACGGCCAGGCCGCCGACCGGATGGCCCGCTCCTACCGGATCATGGTGCGCCGCCGTACCCCCGAGCACCGCCGGGTGCTGCACAGCCTCGCGGAGAGCCACGTCCCGGCGCTGATGCACTGCGCCGCGGGCAAGGACCGTGCCGGCCTGTCCATCGCGGTCGCGCTGCTCGCGGTCGGCGTGGACCGGGAGGCGATCACCGCCGACTACCTGGAGTCGAACTCTCCGCACCGGAGGTACCGGGTCAGGCGCGGAAAGAACGCCGAGGGCGGCCTGTCCCCCGAGGTCATGGAGCTGCTGGCGCCGCTGTTCGACGCCCGCGTCAGCTACCTGGACGCGGCGTTCAGCGAGATGACCGACAGCTGGGGCGGGCCGGAGCGGTACCTCTCCGAAGGGCTCGGCCTCACACCTGCCCACCGGGAACGGCTGCGCGCAGCACTGCTCACCGACGACTGAGAGGGGATCGGTCCGGTCCGGCCGGCCCAGCGGCCGGACCGCTCACTTCCGGCGCACCACGATGAAGTCGGCGAGAGCCACCAGTTCCTCCCGCACCCTGTCCGGCATGTCCAGCCCGTCCAGCGCGCCCACGGCGGTGTCGTGCTGCCGACGGGCCTCGTCAGCCGTCCACTGCCGTCCGCCGGCCTCCTCGATGAGGGCCGCGCGGGCGGCGAACTCCTCCTCGTCGAAGTCCTGGAACTCCTCCGGCGGCTTCTTGGCATCGGCGGTGAGTAGATCCGTCAGCCGCTCGGCCGCCCGTCCTTCCGCCGCCAGGGCTGCGACCACCGGCAGGGACTTCTTGCGCTGCCGCAGGTCGCTCCAGGGCTGCTTGCCGGTCGACTGGGGATCACCCCAGATCCCGAGGAGATCGTCGACCGCCTGGAAGGCGAGGCCGAGATGGTGGCCGTAAGCCTCCAGCGCGTCGGCGGACCGGTCGTCGACCCCGCCGAGCACCGCCCCGATCGAAGCGGCGCACGCGATCAGCGCACCGGTCTTGTTGCCCTCCATCTCCAGACACTCCGCCACACCCACCGCCTCGCGCTGCTCGAAGGCGATGTCCTGGGCCTGGCCGTCGATGAGCCTGCGGGTTGCCACGGCAAGCCGCCGTGCCGCCCTGGCGGCGTGCTCACCACCGGTTTCCAGGACGATCTCATTGGCGAGAGCGAAGAGCGCGTCACCCACGAGGATCGCCTGCGCGGGCCCGTACACCTTCCACACGGTGTCCCGGTGCCGGCGCTGCTCATCACCGTCCATGAGGTCGTCGTGCAGCAGCGAGAAATTGTGCACCAGCTCGACGGCCACCGCTCCGGGCACCCCGGTCTCCGGGGGCGCTCCGGCAGCCTCGGCGGACAGCACGGTGAGTGCGGGGCGCACCGCTTTGCCACCGTCCCCGTCGGCCGGGCGGCCCTCCGCATCGGTCCAGCCGAAGTGATACGCGGCAACCGCGTCCATGGGTGGAGCGAGCCGCTGGACGGCAGCCCGCAGCGCGGGCGTGGCCAGTGACCGCCCGCGCTCCAGCAAAGCCCTGACAGCAGCGGGGTCGGAATTCGACGGGCTCACTCGGTCTCCTCGGTTTCTCTCCGGTCAATCCACGGACCACTCATCGGCCTGTGGCCTCCTCGGCAGCCGCCAGCCCGCTGCGGACGGCACCTTCCATGGTGGCGGGCCACCCGGTGGCGGTCCACGCACCGGCGAGGTGCAGTCCCGGCAGTCCGGTCCCCGGACCGGGCCGCAGCCGTCCGACTCCGGGAACCGGCGCAAAGGTGGCGCTCCGCTCACGGGTGACGAAGAAGTCCCGGACCTCCGCTCCGCGCGCGGCGGGCAGCAGCCGTTCCAGCTCCGGGAGGTAACGCTTGCGCAGAGCGGCGACGGATTCGTCGATCTCGTCCTGCGCGGCGGACTGGGACAACGCGAGGTACTGGCTCCGCCCGGCACCCGGCAGGTCGCCGAGCCCGGACGGCCCGGTGCGGTCGAACACCCACTGCACAGGGCTGCCGAGTGCGGCGAAAAACGGTCTGCGCAGCACCGGCCGGTCGTAGATCACATGAATGTTGAGGATGGGAGCGGTGCCTATCCGCAGCAGCCGGTCGGGCTCGGGGAGAGCGCCCCGCGGCAGCAGCCGGTGAGCCGTCCGGGGAGGCACGGCCAGCACCACGGTGTCCGCGTCCAGCTGCCGGTCCGCATCCGGACCGTTGCTCACCGCGACCTGCCAGCCACCGGCCGGGCCGGGCCGCAGGCCCCGGGCCCTGGCCCGAAGAAGGACGCGCACACCGGCCCGCTCCAGGGCGGCCCGGGTCCGCACGTCATGCAGCTCACCGAGCGGAACCCGGGCGGCGCCGATGTCCGCGGCCCCCGGCGCGGACAGCAGTCCGGTGCGGAAGACCATGACGGCCAGCGCGAGAGAGACCTCCTCCGCCCGGGCGTTGAGTGTGGCCACCCCGACCAGGTCCCACAGCGCCTCGATGCAACGCGCGCTCTGGCCGTGCTGTCGCAGCCAGTCCGCGAAGCTGCAGCCGTCCAGAACCGGATCGTGCGGATCGAGGCGGCGCAGCGCGAGGGCCGCCCGCGCCACCCGGAGGCGGTCCCCGGGGCTCAGGTGCGGGTACCCGCCCAGCCCGGCGGCCAGGTGCAGCGGCACCGGCAGGGCGGTCCGGCGGATGCGCCCGAGCCTGCCGCTGCCGGCGTCCAGCACGGGAACGTCGAGTCGCCGTTGCACCGGGGCGAGCTGCTCCCCTCCGAGCCGGGACAGGAGCCGGCGGTAGGCGGTGCAGCAGCGCAGATGCACATGCTGGCCGTTGTCCACCTCCAGCCGGCCCACGGCGGAGTCCCGGGAGAAGGAGAACACCAGGCCGCCGAGCCTGGGGCGGGATTCCACCAGCGTGACGTGCAGTCCCCGGCCGGCCAGGGCCAGGGCCGCGGTGGTGCCTGCGAGCCCGCCGCCGATCACCAGGGCGCGGGCGCGTGAGCCGGTCCGCCCCCGGCTCACGGCCGGTCCCGCCGGGAGGCCCGGCGCGCGTCGAAGCCGGACAGTCCGCGGGCCGCGACAAGAGCCTTCTGCCGCCCCGACAGGGAGACCCTGCGGCGCAGTACCGCGCCGGGGTCCTCGTCGATGAGGTCGAGGAGCCGGCGGTAGATCCCGGCCATCGCCGCCACGCAGGCCCCCGACCGGCGGTCGAGCATGGGCAGCAGCCGGAGGCCTTCGGCGAACAGCCCTCTGGCCCGTACCACCTCGAAACGCACCAGGCCGGGGAAGTCCGATCCGGACGGGGGTACGGCGCTGTGGAATCCGGCTTCACAGCCGAACCGCCGAAGGTCTTCTTCCGGCAGGTAGCTGCGGCCTTCCGCGGCGTCCTCACGCAGGTCCCGGAGGATGTTGGTGAGCTGAAGAGCCAGGCCCAGGGTGTCCGCGTACCCGGAGGCCCGTGCGGTGTCCCCGGCGCCGGAAGCCGTCCCGAAGACGCCCAGGGAGAGCCGGCCGATGGCACCGGCCACGCAGCGGCAGTACTCCTCCAGGTCGTCCCAGGTCCGGTAGGTGCGCCCGCGCACATCCATCAGGACCCCGTCGATGAGCTCGTCGAGCCCGCCCAGCGGGATCGGGAACGCACGCGAGGCGTGGCTGAGGGCCACCGCCACCGGGTCGGTGGCGTCCTCGGGGATCTCGTCGGAGCGCACCTGGTCCAGCAGCGCGCGGGTCTCCTTGAGCCGGGCTTCCTTCACCGCAGGGTCGAGCGCACCGTCACCGATGTCGTCCACGCGCCGGGAGAAGGCGTACAGCGCGGACATCGCCCGTCGCTCGGCGGCCGGCAGCAGCCGGATGCCGTAGGCGAAGTTTCGCGCCTGCTGGCCGGTCACGGCCTCGCAGTAGCGGTAGGCGGCGTCAACCGCCGGGGACGGTGGCAAGCTCCTGTTCACGGCATCTCCCCGTTCGCTTCTCCGCCCGCACGGCCTCGCTGCGCGCTCAACAGCACCGGCGCGGGCGTGGCTGCGCGTACGACGCTCACTGCACGTACGACAACGACACTCACTGTCCGCGCTCACGCTCCTCGTCGCAGGGTGGTTCCTGCCGCGTACAGCAGGCCGGCCCGGGTGGGCTTCGGCGGGCCCGCCAGCACGTCGTACCTGGCCTTGGTGATGGCCCGGGCGGCCGCCCTGCCGCCACCGACGAAACCGGCCAGCAGCAGCCGCAGCCGCCCTCGTACGCTGCCCACCAGAGGGGCGCCCTCATCGAGCAGCGTACGTGCCCGCGCGGTCTGCACAGCCACCAGGGCACGGACCGAGGCGTTGGCCGTCGGCGCGGCCAGGTCCGCCTCGGTGACCGAGAAGCGCCGCATGTCCGCGGCCGGCAGGTAGATCCGGTCGCGCGCGAGGTCCTCCGCGACGTCCTGGAGATGTTCGATCAGCTGCAGCGCCGTGCACACCGCGTCCGAGCGCCGGACACGCTCGGGGCTCTCGGACCCCGTGACGGCCAGGACCAGCCGGCCGACTGGGTTGGCGGACAGCTTGCAGTACCCCAGCAGCTGATCCTGGTCGGCGTACCGGCTCACCCGCTGGTCGAGACGGTTGGCATTGATGAGGTCCCGGAACGGCTCCGGGGTGAGACCGGCCCGCCGCACAGCGGGGACGAGGTCGCGCAGCAGGGGGTGGCGGGGGGTCTCGCCCGTCCTGGTGCGGAACACTCGGCGCAGGTCGGTCTCCAGCGCGTCGAGCATCGTCAGCCGGTCGGCGGCCTGCTCGGGGTCCAGACCCAGCAGCACGGCGTCCGCGCCGCCCGGGGGGCGGTCCCCGTCACCGATGTCGTCCACGAGCCGGGCATAGCCGTACACGGCCATCAGGTCGTGCCGCCAGGCGCGCGGAAGGAAGCCGGGAGCCACGGGGAAATTCTCGTGGGCGGCCTTGTCGAGGGTGGAACGGGCACTCCCGTCGGCACCCGCAGCCGTGATCGTCATAGCTTCCGTTCTACCCTGCCGTCCGGATCATCGGTTTCCCGAACACGCCCCGGAGGGCTACTTGGCGCTCTCTTCCTCGTATGCCTCGAGTACCTTCTCGGTCGGACCGTCCATGACGAGCTCACCCCGCTCCAGCCACAGCACCCGGTCGCAGGTCTTCCGGATGGACTTGTTGTTGTGGCTGACCAGGAAGACGGTGCCCGCTTCGGCGCGCAGCTCGCGGATCCGCGCCTCGGAACGGCGCTGGAACCGCTTGTCACCGGTGGCGAGCGCCTCGTCGATCATGAGCACATCGTGGTCCTTGGCCGCGGCGATGGAGAACCGCAGCCGGGCCTGCATGCCGGACGAATAGGTGCGCATGGGGAGGGTGATGAAGTCACCCTTGTCGTTGATGCCGGAGAAGTCCACGATCTGCGGGTAGCGTTCACGGATCTGTTCCCGGCTCATTCCCATGGCCAGCCCGCCGAGCATGACGTTCCGCTCGCCGGTCAGGTCGTTCATCAGCGCGGCGTTGACCCCGAGCAGCGAGGGCTGTCCGTCGGTGTAGACCTTGCCGCTCTCGGGGGGGAGCAGCCCGGCGACGGCCCGCAGCAGGGTCGACTTGCCCGAGCCGTTGGAGCCGATCAGGCCGATGGCCTCGCCGCGGTGGGCGACGAAGCTGACCCCTCTGACCGCGTGCACCTCACGCACCCGGGAGGAGGGTTCCCGCCGGATGATGCGGCGCAGCGCCGCGGTGGCGTTCCCCTTGGAGGCGAGGCCGTGCACCCGGTAGACGATGTGCAGATCGTCGACGATGACGGTCGGTACCCGCTCGTCGGCGGGTTCCGTGAGAGAAACGCTCTGTTCAGCCACGGCCGTACCGCTCCTCTGCCTTCCAGAAGTACACGAAGCCGCCGACGGCGAACAGCAGGGCCCAGCCGATGCCCAGCAGCCAGAAGTGTCCGGACAGACTCTCGTACCGGGGGCCGTCGATCAGCGCGAAGCGGACCAGCTCCATGTAGACGGAGGCCGGGTTGGCCATGAGCACGTCGGCGAGCCACTGGGGGCCGCCGGCACGTTCCCGCACCATGTAGTCCAGGGGGAACATCACTCCGGAGCCGTACATCCAGGTGCGCAGCACGAACGGCATGAGCTGCGCGAGGTCCGGGGTCTTGCTGCCGAGCCGGGCGAAGATCATCGCCAGACCGGTGTTGAAGAGCAGCTGGAGCAGCAGCGCCGGGATCACCAGGAACCAGGACCAGGTGGGGAAGTGCTGGAACGCTGCCAGCACGACGACCAGGATGATCATCGAGTAGAGGAGCTGCTGGAGCTGCTGGAGGGAGAAGGAGATGGGCAGCGAGGCACGCGGGAAGTGCAGGGCCCGTACCAGTCCCAGGTTCCCGGAGATCGACTTGACCCCGGACATCACGGACGAGTGCGTGAAGGTGAAGACGAAGACCCCGATCACCAGGAACGGGACGTACTCGTCCATCTCCATGTTGCCGCGCCCGCCGAGCAGCAGGCCGAAGATCAGGAAGTAGACGAAGGCGTTCAGCAGCGGGGTGAACACCTGCCACAGCTGCCCGAGCTTCGCCTGACTGTACTGGGCGGTCAGCTTCGCCCGGGAGAAGGCCAGGATGAAGTGCCTGCGCCCCCACAGCTGCCGGATGTAGTCCAGCAGGGAGGGCCGGGCACCACTGACGGTCAGACCGTGGCGGGCCGCCAGCTCCGCCGGGGAGAGATCACCGTCCGGCGGGGGCCGGTCACCGGCAGCCGCACGATCGTGCGTTGTCTCGCTCACGTGGAAACTTTCGTCTTCGCTGGGCACGGCCTTGACTGGCCGTCAACGACCGGGGCCCGTCGGGGGTGCCCGGCTCGCTGTTCGACCCATGGATGGTCTCAGATCCGAGCTTGTCAGATGACGGGTGGGCGGCCCAGCCGGGTGAGCCGCCACACCGTGCGCCACCGCATGGGGCGGCGGGGGCCGCACGGGGTCCGCCAGCCTTCCGTGAAGCCGCCCAGCCACGCCTTCCAGGCTTGCCAGGAGGGCCTCCGCAGCAGCGTAAGGAGCAGCCAGACCGAGAGGTAGACGGGGATGAGCGGCAGAGGCAGGTTCCGGCGGGCCAGCCACACCCGGTTCCGGGCGACCATCCGGTGGTAGACGGCGTGCCGGGACGGCGCGGTGGTCGGGTGGTGCAGCACCAGGTCGGAGCGGTAGTCGATCTGCCAGCCGGCGTCGAGTGCCCGCCAGGCCAGGTCGGTCTCCTCGTGGGCGTAGAAGAAGCTGTCCGGCAGGCCACCGACCTCCTGGAAGACCCGGGTGCGCACGGCGTTGGCGCCGCCCAGGAAGGTGGTGACCCGGGAGGAGCGCAGCGGGTCGGAGGCCCGCAGCCGCGGCACGTGACGGCGCTGGGTGGCGCCGGACTCGGGGTCGGCGATCCGGAAGCTGACGATGCCGAGTTCGGGGTCGGCGGCGAAGGCCTCCCGGACCGTCTGCGCGGTGCCGCTGTCCGGCAGCCGGCCGTCGTCGTCCAGGAACAGCAGCACGTCCACCTCGCTGCCGCCCGCCCCGAAGGCTTCGATGCCGACGTTGCGGCCGCCGGGGATGCCCAGGTTCTCCGGCAGCTCCACACCCCGCACACCGGAGGGGAGGTCCGGCAGCGGCGCACCGTTGCCGACCACCACGACATCGACGGGCTCTCCCTCCTGCCCGGCCACCGAGTCGAGGAGGGCCCGCAGTTCCGCGGGGCGGTTGCCCATGGTGATGACGACCGCGCCGACCTTGAGCTGTTCCGTGCCCACCGCGGTCACCGGAGCCTGCTCGAGGCAAGGATCGACACCAGGTGCAGTACGGTCTGCACCACCGCGATCGCCGCGAGGACCGCCACCCCGAGCCGGGTGAAGAAAAGATCTCCCCTGGTGAGGTCCAGCACCGCGACGAGCAGGATGAGCAGGGACGCCTCGACGCCGCCGACCAGCCGGTGGAACTTGAGGGCGGCGGCGGCCCGGCGGGCCAGCGCCAGGCCGGAGGAACGGGGGGTGACCGCGTCCTCCCGGGCCGCCGGCATCCCTCCACGGGACCGGGCCACGTCGACCAGGTCCGTCTCGGCCTTGATCAGGATTGCGCCGAGGGCGGCCAGGGTGCCGAGGAAGGCCCACATCCAGTTCGCGGAGGTCCCCTCCTGGGCGAAGACGTCGGCGGCCCGCAGACCGAAACCGGTCAGCAGCGCGGCCTCGGCCAGGTAGTGCCCGACCCGGTCCAGGTACACCCCGGTGATGGAGGTCTGTCCCCGCCAGCGGGCCACCTCCCCGTCCACGCAGTCCAGCAGCAGGTAGAGCTGGATCAGCAGGGCCGCGAGCAGGGCGCCGGTGAGGCCGGGGACCAGCAGGGCGGCACCCGCCAGCACGCCCGCCAGCACCATCAGGTAGGTGAGCTGGTTGGGACTGATCCGGGTACCGACCAGGTGTCTGGTCCAGCGCAGCGAGATCTCCCGCATGTACAGCCGGCCGGCCCAGTGTTCGCCGCTGCGCCGGTCCTTGACCCCGTCGGGATGGACGACGGGGCGCAGTTCAGCTACCGATGGTTTTGACATAGTCCGCGTACGTGTCCCTGATCTCGTCGGTGGTCAGGTCGAGGTGCTCAAGAATGGTGTAGCGGCCGGGGCGGGTCCGGGGTGCGAACTCCACGGCCTGGACGAACTCGTCGTCGCTGAAGCCGATTTCTCCCGGCAGTACGGGCAGCCGGTGCCGCCGCAGGGTCTCCACGATCAACCGGGTCTCGGCCCGGGCGCCCCGCAGGTGCATGGCGAACGCCGCACCGAGACCGCACTGCTCTCCGTGGGGGGCGCGGCGCTGCGGGTGCAGGAGATCGAGGGCGTGATTGATCTCGTGGCACGCGCCGGAGGCCGGCCGGCTGTCACCGGCCACGGACATGGCGATACCGGTGAGCACCAGGCCCTCCGCCAGCGCGGTGAGGAAGGCGTCGTCGTCACAGCTGCCGGGGTGCCGCAGCACGGCCTCGCCGGCCTGCCGGGCGATCGCGGCGGCCAGCCCGTCGATGGACTGGCCCCGCTCCCGGTGGGCGAGCTCCCAGTCGGCGACGGCGGAGATGTTGGAGATCGCATCACCGATACCGGAGCGGACGAAGCGGGCCGGGGCCTGCCGGATCACGTCGAGGTCGATGACGACCGCGATGGGGCTGGGCACCCCGTAGGAGCCGCGCCCCGCGTCGTTGTCGAGGGTGGCGACAGGCGAGCAGAGACCGTCGTGCGCCAGGTTGGTGGCGACGGCCACCAGCGGCAGGCCGATCCGGGACGCGGCGAGCTTGGCACAGTCGATGATTTTCCCGCCGCCCAGCCCGACCACCGCGTCGTAGTGGCCGGACTTCATGGCCCCGGCCAGCTCGATGGCGTCGTCCAGCGTCCCGCCGCCGACCTCGTACCAGTCGGCTCCGTCCAGGGCGGGCGCCAGTCGCTCCCGCAGCAGACGCCCCGAGCCGGCGCTGATGGCGAAGGCGAGCTTCCCGGTGGGAGCGATCCGCCGGTCCGCCAGCAGGCCGGCCAGATCGTCCAGCGCCCCGGGCCTGATGTCGACCGACAGGGGGGAGGGGATCAGCCGGGTCAGTAGCGGCACGCGATCCCCCGGGCCCTGGCGAGGTCCTCGTGGTTGTCGATCTCGACCCAGGGCACGTCACCGATCGGGGCGACGTCGATGCGCGCGCCGCGGTTCACGAGCTCCTGGTAACCGTCCTCGTAGTAGAGGTCCGGGTCGCGCTCGAAGGTGGTGCGCAGCGCGTCGGCAAGGGGCGCCGCCGCCTCCGGCTCGATCAGGGTGACGCCGATGTACTCGCCGGTCGCCTGCTCGGGATCAATGAGCTTGGTGATCGTCCGGACCCCCTTGTCCGGGTCCGCCACGACCTTCATCTCCTCGTCGGCCAGCTGTTTGACCGTGTCGACGGCCAGGATGATCTGCCGGCCTTCGCCGCGGGCGGCGAGGAGGGAGCGCTCCACGGACACCGGGTGCACGGTGTCACCGTTGGCCAGGATCACGCCCCTGGCGAGCACGTCGCGCGCACACCACAGCGAGTAGGCGTTGTTCCACTCCTCGGCCTTGTCGTTGTCGATCAGGGTGAGCGTGACTCCGTACTTCCGCTCCAGCTCGGCCTGACGTGCGTAGACGGCCTCCTTGCGGTAGCCCACGACGACAGCCGCCTCGGTCAGCCCCACCTCGGCGAAGTTCGCCAGTGTCAGGTCGAGCACGGTCGGCTCATCGCTGCCGCCTTCCGGTCCCACCGGCACCAGCGCCTTGGGCAGGGTGTCGGTGTAGGGACGCAGGCGCCGTCCGGCGCCGGCGGCCAGTACCAGGCCGATCATGCGGGTTCTCCTGTTTCGTCGTGTACGGCGGGTGCCTGCGAGGAGACCCAGAACCGGATGCTCTCCGCCAGCACCAGGAGCGCCACGGTCCCGGCGAGGACCGCCAGCGCCAGTGTGAAGCCCTCCCCGGACGCCCAGAGGGCGGCAGCGGTGACGACCACCAGGGTGCGACCCTCGTGCCCGCCGGTCACCCGGACCAGCCAGCGAGGAGGAGCCCCGGCGCCGCCGCGGAGGCGGTACACGGTGTCGTAGTGATGGTATGCGCAGGCGGCCACCAGACCGAACGCCGCCGGCAATGCACCGTTCACCCCGCTGTGGGCCGCGAGCAGCAGAATCGCGGTGTACTCCGCAGCCCGGAACAGCGGCGGGAGCAGCCAGTCCAGCGGGCCGGTGAGCACAGCGGCGGAAGCCCGGCCGGCGCACAGCGCGTAGAGGGCGCCGACGGCCACCGCGTACCAGCTGCCGGCGCCGCCGGGCAGCAGCAGGTATCCGGTCAGCAGCACCGCTCCGGCCAGGGCCCACACGGGAGCGGACCAGCCGCCTCCCGGACGGGGCCGCACCGCGGCGATCAGGTCCGCGAGCGGGCCGTTGTCCGTGAGGTCCGCCAGCGCCCGGGCGGACCGGTCGCTCCGGCCGGCCGCTGCCCGGGAGCGCAGAACCCGGCCGGCGGTGGTGTAGCAGGCAGCGAACGCGCCGGCGGCGAGCAGGACGACAAGGGTGATCCGCGGCGTGGTGAGCGCCGTGAGCACGGCGATCAGGGCCCAGCGCTCACCGATCGGAAGCACGATCATGCGCCGCAGCCACACGGTCCAGCCGACGCGGTCCAGCCGCCCGGACAGGGCCGCCGCGCGACTGCTGCTCCCACCGCCGGAGTCCTCGGACGCCTCGGTCCAGGCGAAGTCCACCAGGTGTCTGCAGGTCTGCAGCACCATCGCGCCGAGCGCGAGCACCCACACGTCGTCACCGCCGCGGGCCGCGCCGAGCGCCAGACCCGCGAAGTAGGCGTATTCCTTGGCCCGGTCGAAGGTGGCGTCCAGCCAGGCGCCGAGCGTCGAGTACTGCAGCGAGTACCGGGCCAGCTGGCCGTCGGTGCAGTCGAGCACGAAGGAGAGCATGAGCAGAAGTCCGGCCGCCACGAAGCCGCCCCGGGTCCCGGTCGCCGCGGCGGCCGCCGCGATCAGCGCGGTGACCAGAGAAGCGGTCGTGACCTGATTGGGAGTCAGACCACGGCGGGCGCACCAGCGTGCGAGGTATCGCGAGTAAGGGCTGACGCAGTGGGTCGTGAAGAAGCCGTCACGGGACTTCACGGCGCTGCGCAGCCGGACGGCCTCCTCGTCCACCGCCTTGACCGCGGCGAGGGCGGCGGACCGCGCGTCGGCGGTGCCGGGCACCGCGCCGACCAGGGTGCCGAGCTCCGGCCGGTGCACGGGCACGCCCTCGGCGGCGAGCCGGTCGGCGAGCCGGTCCGGCAGTACGTCCCGGTGCGCCTCCGGTGCGCCCGCTCCGACGGGCGCGGCAACGAGCGCGCCGGCCAGCGCGGCGCGGGCCTGCGGCTGGACGGTGAGGGCACCGGGCACGGCCCCGGCCGGAAACCGCGGGTCGGTGAGCCCGAGCCGCAGACTGTGCCGGTGCCCGGTGAAGCGCGGGTCGACGACAGCCACCCGTTCACCGGCCGGCACCTCCGTCAGGGCGGCGCTCACCTCCTCGGGACCGGCGGCCGTCCGGACGGTGAATCCGAGGGCGCGCAGGTCTTCCTCCAGGGAGGACCCGGCTACCGGCTGACCGGTGAGGATGGCGGTGGACAGCTGAACTCACTCCTTGGGCTCTGCGGCGCGCCCCACGGACGGCAGCATGACGGCAGAGGTTATCCGATCGGCGCGGCGACGCTCAGAGGGCGGTCACCGGCCCGGTGTTGAACCGGCGCGCTCCAGCATCGTCGAAGCCGGCCGGGGCCCACAAGCCGCGGCCCCGGGACGCCCCGCTAGGCTTCGCCCATGACGTGGCTGATCACCGGCGGTGCGGGATACATCGGGGCGCACGTGGTGCGGGCCATGACGGCCGCGGGCGAGCGCGCGGTGGTGCTGGACGACTTCTCCACCGGAGTGGCCTCCCGGCTGGCCCCGGAGATCCCCACGGTGCGCGGCTCCGTCGCGGACCGGGCCCTGCTGGACCGGACGCTGGCCGAGCACCACATCACCGGAGTGGTGCACCTGGCGGCGCGCAAGCAGGTCGGGGAGTCCGTCGAGCGTCCCCTGGAGTACTACCGGGACAACGTGCACGGACTGACCGTGCTGCTGGAGGCAGTCGCCGCGGCGGGTGTCCGCCGCTTCGTGTTCTCCTCCTCGGCAGCGGTGTACGGCACCCCGGACACCGACCGGGTGACCGAGGAGACCCCGTGCCTGCCGGTGAACCCCTACGGCGAGACCAAGCTCGCCGGTGAGTGGATGGTGCGCGCCGCCGGCCGGGCGCACGGTATCGCCACCACCTGTCTGCGGTACTTCAACGTCGCCGGCGCCGCCCGCCCGGATCTGGCCGACACCGGCGTGTTCAACATCATCCCGATGTTCTTCGAGCGGATCACCGACGGGGTGCCCCCGCTGGTGTTCGGAGACGACTACCCGACACCGGACGGCACCTGTGTGCGGGACTACGTGCACGTGGAGGACCTGGCCGAGGCCCACGTGGCCGCGGCCCGGCAGCTCGGTCCGGTGCGGGACCTCACCCTGAACATCGGCACCGGCCGCGGGGTGTCGGTGCGGGAGATGGCCCTTCTGGTCCACGAGGTCACCGGCGGCCGGGTTCCCGTCCAGGAGGTCACCGGACGCCGCGCGGGGGATCCCGCCTCGGTGGTCGCTTCGTCCCGGCTCGCCGGAGAGGCTCTGGGCTTCACCGCCCGGAAGGACATCCGGGACATGGTCGCCTCGGCCTGGGAAGGCTGGTGCCTGTACCGGCCCGGAGCCCACGGGAACTGAGAAGACCAGGTCACAGCACATGACAACGGTCTTCAGTGCCGCGTTGCCCCATACCCCTGCCCCGTAGTTCACTGGCCGTGGTGACAGTCCGGCGACAGACAGTGGAGGCCACGGCATGGGAGCGGGACACCAGCACGGAGGGCCTGCTCCGCGGACCCCGGGGACCGCTGCGGCGGCCTACCGGGGGCGGCTGCGCATCACCCTGGGGATCGCCTTCGTGCTGCTGGCCGTGGAGGTCACGGGCGCGTGGCTGACCGGCTCGCTGGCCCTGCTCGCGGACGCCGGGCACGTCGCGACGGACGTGATCGGCATCAGCATGGCGCTGCTCGCGATCCGGCTGGCCAACCGTCCCACCCACGAGCGCCGCACCTTCGGGATGGCGCGGGTGGAGATTCTGGCCGCCCTGCTGAACTGCGTGCTGCTGTTCGGCGTCGGCGGGTACATCCTCTTCGAGGCCATCGACCGGCTGCGCAATCCGGCCGAGGTCCCCGGCGGGCTGACCATTGTGTTCGGTCTCGTCGGCATCGTGCTCAACGGCATTTCGCTCTCGCTGCTGATGCGGGGGCAGAAGGAGAGCCTCAACGTGCGCGGGGCCTTCCTCGAGGTGCTGGCCGACGCGCTCGGCTCCTTCGCCGTCGTGCTGGCCGCCCTGGTGATTCTCACCACCGGCTGGCAGCAGGCGGACCCGGTCGCCTCGCTGCTGATCGCGGCGATGATCGTGCCGCGGACGGCGAAGCTGGCCAAGGAGGCCATCGACGTGCTGCTGGAGTCGGCGCCCAAGAACGTCGACCTCGCGGAGGTCCGCCGGCACATTCTCGCCCGCCCGGGAGTCGAGGACCTGCACGACCTGCACGTGTGGACGATCACATCCGGCATGCCCGTGCTGTCGGTTCACGTGGTGGTGAGCCGGGACGTTCTGGACGCCGTGGGCAACGAGGAAATACTGCACGGCCTGCGGGAGTGCCTGGGCGACCACTTCGATGTCGAGCACTGCACGTTCCAGCTGGAACCGCACGGGCACGCGGAACACGAGCCGGGGCTGTGCCACTGATTGCGGCACACTGGTCGGAAACCGGATCACCGGCGAAGCTGCCGACGGCATGGCCGCGGGAGCTGAAGCCAAGCCCGAGAAAGGCACCCATGCCCCCAAGGACAGCCGCCACCGCGGAGCCGATCATGCTCGAGCTGGTGGACGAGGCCGGGAGAACGATCGGCACCGCGGAGAAGGTCTCGGCCCACGAGCCGCCCGGCCGCCTGCACCGTGCCTTCTCGGTGTTCCTCTTCGACGAGGCGGGCCGGATGCTGCTGCAGCGCCGCGCCCTGGGCAAGTACCACTCCCCCGGCGTCTGGTCCAACACCTGCTGCGGCCATCCGTACCCCGGGGAGCTCCCGTTCCTGGCGGCCACCCGGCGGACGGCCGAGGAGCTCGGCGCCGCGCCCGTGCTGCTCCAGGAGGCGGGCACGGTGCGCTACTGCCACCCGGACCCGGCCTCGGGCCTGATCGAACAGGAGTACAACCATCTCTTCACCGGGTTGATCGGCCCGGATCTGCGGCCGGACCCGGCCGAAGTCATGGAAACCGCCTTCGTCTCACCGGAGGAGCTGGACCGCCGGCATGCGGACGGGGTCTTCTCGGCGTGGTTCATGACCGTCCTCGATGCCGCGCGGCCCGTGGTCCGGGAAGTGACGGGTGGCACGGCCGGCTGGTGACCGGAGCCGGCCGGTCCGGCGGGCCGTCAGCTCTGCGGCCCCTCCATCGGCAGGGCGGCCCAGATCACTTTGCCCCCGGCGGCGGTGGGCTCCACACCACAGGAGCCACCGGCCTCGGTGGTGAACGCCTTCACCAGGAGCAGTCCCCGGCCGCTGGTGTGCTCCCGGTCCGGCGCCGCATCCAGCGCTTTCGGCCGGTACGGGTGGCCGTCCTCGACCGCGACACGGACCCAGCCGCCGGGGTGGAAGGCGACCTCCACCCCGATCTCGGCGGTGAGCAGCGCGGCGTGCCGGACACCGTTGGTGACCAGTTCGGAGAGAATCAGCAGAAGTCCGTGCATCAGGTCGTCGGAGACCGGGGCCTCCTGACGCCGGATGAGATCCCGCACCGCGTGTCGGATGTGCGGTACCGAGGAGTCCACCGGCGGCACGGTGAAGCGCCATGCGGCGGCGCAGTGCCCCCACCCGTCGACGGTCTGTTGCTGCAGGGAACCCGATCGGCTGTCCACGGTGTGCGAACCCGCCCCTCTCACGCGTTGCGGCCGCCAGGTTCACGGCCCCTTGCACGTGCAGCACGGTGCCGCACTCTGCGGACCAGTGTGGGCATGTGCCACAGCCTTATGCGGCTCTGCGCACAAGGGATCGCCACAAGGTGACTTCCGACCGGCTCCTTCTCTCTCTGAGCGGAGAATGAGCAATGCGCTTCGCACGCCGGCCCGGGGAGAGGTGCTGTCCTGCTCACCCGGCCAGCCGTTTCCTCCGCTCACGCGTCCCGGGCTCCGCAGGGGTCAGGACCGCGGCTCGTCGTCCGCCGGCCGCTGCTCGCCGGCCATGCCGAGGAGTTGCCGACCTCCGATGCCGGTGGCGATGAGTCCCAGGCCGTCGAACAGGAGCGCCAGGGAGAAGAACGTGCCCAGCACGTACAGCGTGCTGCCCGGCCACTGCGCCAGCACCAGGACGGCCAGCAGCACCCCGAACGCACCCTGTGTCAGCGTCAGGAACATTTCCGGACCGCGCACGACCAGCGCGCCGACCAGACGGAACACCCCGGCGGAAAGGAACAGCAGACCGGCGAACAGGGTCAGTCCGGCGGCCGTGGTGTCCGGGTGACCGATCAGGATGACCCCGGCCGCAAGGTTCAGGGCAGCAACGATGAGGCTGAGCCAGACGTGACTCGCCCCCCGTGACTGTGCTGCGTGCAGCAGCCCCACGCAGCCGCCGATCAGCAGCAGCCAGCCGAAGACCGCCACCGTGGTGACGGTGGCGACCGCCACGTAGGCCAGCCCGAACAGGCCGGCCGCCGCCAGCACCGCGCCCAGCGCGGTCAGCAGCCCCATGCTGCGGCGCAGCTTCTTCTCCGGGCTCCCGGACTCCCCGGAGGACGGCGGTTCCTCCCGGCCTCCCCGGCCTGACACTTCGTCCTTGCGGCGCATCGCCTCTCCTCCGCACAGGGGCCGGGGCCCCGGGACACCCGCCACACAGGCTGCGCCGGGGGACACCGATAGCATCGGCGTTCATGGAACCCGGTCTGGTGTGCGGGGCGGTGGAGGACGGGGTCGCGACCGTCACCATCAGCCATCCCTCGAAGCGTAACGCGATGACCCCCGACATGTGGCGGAGGCTGCCCGGCCTGCTGAGCGGCTTCGCCGCCGATCCGGCGGTCAGGATGCTGGTCCTCACCGGGGCCGGGGACACCTTCTGCGCCGGGGCGGACATCGACAGCCTCCGCCGGGACGCCGCTCCGCGGGAGCTCGCCGCCGCCGCGGAGGAGGCGCTGGCCGCCTTCCCCAAGCCCACGCTGGCCGTGATCCGCGGACACTGCGTGGGCGGCGGCTGTCAGCTCGCCGCTGCCTGCGACCTGCGCTTCGCCGCCGAGGGCGCCGTCTTCGGAGTTACGCCGGCCCGTCTCGGTCTCGTCTACCCGCCCTCCTCCACCCAGCGGCTGGTAAGGCTTGTGGGCCCGTCCTCGGCCAAGTACCTGCTGCTGTCCGCAGAGCTCATCGGCACCGAGCGGGCGCTGCGCACCGGTTTGGTGGACGAGGTCTGGCCGGCCGACGCTCTCCAGGAGCGGGTGACGAAGTTCACCGAGGTGCTGGCAAGCCGCTCGCAGCTGACCCAGAGCGCGGCGAAGGAGTACGCGGACCGCCCGGCGAGCCCGGACCGGATCGCGTACTGGACCGGCCAGGCACTCGCCGACGGTGAGGCGGCCGAGGGGGTCGCCGCCTTCCTGGAGCGCCGGACCCCGCGTTTCAGCTGGTCCGTCGACCCCGGTCCGTCCGGCAGCAGACCCTGAGGCGGCTGCCGTCCGCGATTACCCGCAGGTAGCGTACGGGGATGATGTCTCTTCCCGCCCGCGCCGGACGGCACTGCTACGGCGCACTCAATCCTCTGCACTCGGCGCTGTACTTCGCCCCGGACCTCGCGAAGGAGCTCCGGCCGCACGGCGTCGACCACCCCAGCGCGGTGTACTTCGCCGGACGGGCCGCACCCCTGGGAGCGGTCGGTGCGGCCACCGTCAGCGCCACTTTCTACAACTTCAGGCCCGAGCTGGTCGCCCGTCATGTGCCCCGGGTCTGGGAGCTCGTCACCCCCGCGGCGGCGCTCGAGGCCCGGCTGCGGGCAACCGACAGCATGCTGCACCGTCTGCTGGGCCAGGACGCCCTGACCTCCCCGGAGATGACCGAGGCGGCGGATCTCGCCCTGCGTGCCGCAGAGGGCTGTGCCTGGTACGGCCGGCCGCTGTACGCAGCGCACGCCGCCCTCCCGGTCCCCCGGGAACCGCACCTGCGGCTGTGGCACGCCGCCACCCTGCTGCGCGAGCACCGCGGCGACGGACACCTCGCCGTGCTGCTGCGGGAGCGTCTGGACCCCCTCGAAGCCCTGGTGAGCCACACCGCCAGCGGTCACGGCATGACACCGTCCTGGGTGCTGACGACCCGCGGCTGGACGCAGCAGGACTGGGCCGGGGCCCAGGACCGGCTGCGGCGACGCGGCCTGCTGGCCGCGGACGGCGAACTGACCGAGGACGGCATGGCACTGCGCAAGGAAATCGAGCACGAGACCGACCGTCTCGACCTCGCTCCGTACGAGCACCTGGGCGCCGACGGCGTCCAGCGGCTCACGGAGCTGGCCGGAGCCTTCGCGCTGCGCGCCGCGGAGGCCGGTGCTTTCCCCGCGGACCTCTTCGGGAAGGGCTGACGCCGGGCGCCGCCGCCTGGGTTCCGGAAGCCGGGCTCAGAGTTCCGCGGCCCGCAGGCCGTCCACGGCACATCCCCAGGAGACGGTGACCCCGGCGCCGCCGTGGCCGTAGTTGTGCACGCACCGGGTGCCGTCGGGGAGCAGTTCCGCGGCGAGACGGACGCTCGGCCGGAACGGCCGCAGACCCACCCGGTGGGCAAGGACCCGGGCTCCGGCGAGCGCCGGGTGGACGCGCGCACACCGCCGTACGACGGCCTCGGCGACGGCGGGGTCCGGCGTCAGCGAGTCGACGCCGTCCTCGGCCGTTCCGCCGAGGACGGCCCCGTAGGGCTGCGGGAGGACATAAGTGGTGTCGGAAGCACCGGCCCCGGCAGCGACGTACCACTCCTCGACGCCCGGGTTCTCCGTGACCACCAGTTGGCCGCGGACCGGGCGCACGGCCGGGTCGTGCACCAGTTCACGGGAGCCCAGGCCGGTGCAGTTGACCACGACGGGGACTCCCGCCGCCTCCGTGAGCGCGGACAGGCCGCGCTGCTCGAAGGATCCGCCGGCCGCCGAGAGCCTCCGCAGCAGGTGGTGCAGATACACCGGCATGTCGATGAGCGGGACGCGGGCCCGGATCGTGTCGGGACCTGCCGGGCGGGCGTCCACCGCCGTCGCCCACGCGGCGGGCACCCCACCGGGCCGCATCGTCCCGGCGACCATGCGGACACCGGTCTCCTCACGGTTCTCGGCGAGAGCCCGGAAGGTCCGCAGGGATCGCAGGGCCCAGCCGAGGGCCCGGTCCGCCGGTGCGATGCGGTAGGGCCAGCACAGGCCGCCGGCCAGCGCGGAGGTGGTGTCCCCGGGGAGATCCCGGCTCCACACCCGGACGCGCGCGCCGGCTTCGGCGAGGACCACGGCGGTGGTCAGCCCGATGACACCGCCGCCGATCACGATCACGTCAGTCATGCCGGTGACGGTAGCCGAGCCGGCCACCGGGGCCGGACAGAGACCTGAGCGGCCCCGGTGGCCCGGCCCCCGGCAGCGGCCGGGTCAGCTCAGGCCGCGCGCCGCGCGCCGCGCCTGGCGGGCGGCGAGCCGCTCGTCGAACTTGGTGGCCTCCGCGTCCAGCCCGGACATGAACGCCCCCAGCTCCTCCTGCGCCTTCAGCCCGTCCGCGCCGAGGCCGCTCACCTCCAGGACCTTCAGGTACCGGAGCACCGGCTGGATCACGTCGTCGTGGTGGATGCGCAGGTTGTAGATCTGGCCGATGGCCATCCGGGCGGCCGCCCGCTCGAAGCCCGGCATCCCGTGGCCGGGCATCCGGAAGTTGACCACGACGTCCCGTACCGCCTGCATCGTCAGGTCCGGAGCGAGCTCGAACGAGGCGCGCAGCAGGTTCCGGTAGAAGATCATGTGCAGGTTCTCGTCGGTCGCGATGCGGGCCAGCATCCGGTCGCACACCGGGTCCCCCGACTGATGACCGGTGTTGCGGTGCGAGATGCGGGTGGCCAGCTCCTGGAAGGCGACATAGGCGACCGAGTGGAGCATCGAGTAACCGTAGTCGGCTTCGAAGCCCTCGGACATGTGGACCATCCGGAACCTCTCCAGCTCGACCGGGTCGACGGCCCGGGAGGTGAGGAGGTAGTCCCGCATCACGATGCCGTGGCGCCCCTCTTCCGCGGTCCAGCGGTGCACCCAGGTGCCCCACGCTCCGTCGCGGCCGAAGAGGCTGGCGATCTCGTGGTGGTAGCTGGGGAGGTTGTCCTCCGTCAGCAGGTTGACCACGAGCGCGATCTTGCCGATGTCGGTGACCTTGGACTGGTCCGGGGACCACGGCTCGCCGCCGAGCGGGCCGTCGAAGTTCCGGCCGTCGCTCCACGGCACGTACTCGTGCGGCATCCATTCCTTGGCGACGTGCAGGTGGCGGTTGAGTTCCTTCTCCACGACCTCTTCCAGAGCGTGTAGCAGCCGTGCGTCGGTCCACTCAGCCGACTGGGCAAGATGCGGGGCGGGGAGGGTCACGGTGGCTCCTGGCAGAGAATCGCTGATACCTACGAAACCGTAGGTTACGCGACCGTAGGTTGTTACTCGCAAGTCCGACAAGAAGAATCTCGCTCCGCGCACGTGATCCGACATTGCGCGACCGGCGCGGGACGTGCAAGCGCAGGGGCTCCGCGCGCACGCGTGCGCGCGGAGCCCCTGCGTCCTTCGGGTGAGGCGTGTCCGGCCGGCCGGGGGACCCCGGCCCGCCCGCGTCCGCCCTACTTCTTGCCGCCTTCCGGGCCGGTCAGGCCTGCCCGGCGCAGCGCGTCGGCCATGGCGCTGTTCCCCGGAGGTGCCGCCTCCCGGCGCCGGCCGTCGCGGCCGGCGTCCCGGCCGGCACCGGCACGCCCGCCCGTTCCACGGGCGGCCCGCCGGTCACGCTGCTTGGGCGCGCCCCCGGCGCTCTGCCTGCGCGGCTCACCGGTCCGGGCGGCGTCCGCGGGCTCGTCGTCCAGGCGGAGGGTCAGCGAGATGCGTTTGCGGGGCACGTCCACGTCCTGCACCTTCACCCGGACGACGTCTCCGGGCTTGACGACGTCCCGCGGATCCTCGACGAACTTCCGGGACATCGCGGAGACATGGACAAGGCCGTCCTGGTGCACACCGATGTCGACGAACGCGCCGAAGGCGGCCACGTTGGACACCACGCCCTCCAGGATCATGCCGGGCGACAGGTCGCCGATCTTTTCGACGCCCTCTTTGAAACGCGCTGTCCGGAAGGCCGGCCGCGGGTCCCGGCCGGGCTTCTCCAGCTCCTTGAGGATGTCGGTGACGGTGGGGAGACCGAAGGTCCCGTCCACGAAAGTCTCCGGCTTCAGCGAACGCAGCAGCGCGGTGTTCCCGACCAGGGACGCGACCTCGCTGCCGGTCTCCCGCACCATCCGCCGCACCACCGGGTACGCCTCCGGGTGCACGCTGGAGGCGTCGAGCGGGTCCTCCCCGTCGCGGATCCGCAGGAAGCCCGCGCACTGCTCGTAGGCCTTCGGGCCGAGCCTCGCGACCTTCTTCAGCGCGCTGCGGCTGCGGAACGGTCCGTGCTCGTCACGGTGGGCGACGATGTTCTCCGCGAGGGTGCTGCCGATCCCCGACACCCGGGACAGCAGCGGTGCCGAGGCGGTGTTGGCGTCCACCCCGACCCCGTTGACGCAGTCCTCGACCACGGCGTCCAGTGAACGGGAGAGCTTCACCTCCGAGAGGTCGTGCTGGTACTGACCGACGCCGATGGACTTGGGGTCGATCTTGACCAGCTCGGCCAGCGGGTCCTGGAGGCGGCGGGCGATGGACACCGCACCGCGCAGCGAGACGTCCAGGTCGGGGAGCTCCTTGGAGGCGAACGCCGAGGCCGAGTACACGGAGGCGCCTGCCTCGGACACCAGGGCCTTGGTCAGGTTGAGGTCCGGCAGCGCGGCCAGCAGCTCCTCCGCGAGCCGGTCGGTCTCCCGGGAGGCCGTGCCGTTGCCGATCGCGATCAGCTCGACCCCGTGTTCCCGGACCAGCGTTCCCAGCCTGGCCAGCGCCTGCGCCCACTGCCGTTGCGGCGCGTGGGGGTGGACGGTGTCGGTGGCGGTCACCTTACCGGTGGCGTCGACCACCGCCACCTTGACACCGGTGCGCAGCCCGGGGTCCAGGCCCATGGTGGTGCGGGTGCCGGCCGGCGCGGCGAGCAGCAGGTCGCGGAGGTTCGTGGCGAAGACGCCGACCGCGCTGTCCTCGGCGGCTGAGCGCAGCCGGGCGCGAAGGTCTGCGCCGAGGTGCACCAGGATCCGGGTCCGCCAGGCCCACCGGACGGTTTCCAGCAGCCAGGGGTCCGCCGGCCTCCCCCGGTCGGCGATGCCGAAGCGCCGGGCGACGGCCCGCTCGAAGGAGGTGGGGCCGGGCTCGCCGGTGGGCTCCTCCGGTTCCAGAGTGAGGTCGAGGACATCTTCCTTCTCGCCCCGCAGCATGGCGAGCACCCGGTGCGAGGGAAGCGCGGTCAGCTGCTCGGCGCAGTCGAAGTAGTCGGAGAACTTCGCTCCCGTCTCCTCCTTTCCTTCCCGGACCTTCGCGGCGAGCCGGCCTTTGGTCCACATTTCCTCGCGGAGCTCACCGAGCAGGTCGGCGTCCTCCCCGAAGCGCTCGGTGAGGACGGCTCGGGCGCCCTGGAGGGCGGCGTCGGTGTCCGGCACCCCCTTCTCCGGGTCGACGAAGGAGGCCGCGGCGGCCGCGGGCTCCACCGCCGGGTCGGCGAGCAGCCCGTCGGCCAGCGGCTCCAGGCCGGCTTCCCTGGCGATCTGCGCCTTGGTACGGCGCTTGGGCTTGTAGGGGAGGTAGATGTCCTCCAGGCGGGCCTTGGACTCGGCGCCGCGGATCCGGGCCTCCAGGGCGTCGTCGAGCTTTCCTTGGGAGCGTACGGATTCCAGGACCGCCTCCCGGCGCTCCTCCAGCTCCCGCAGGTAGCGCAGCCGTTCCTCGAGGGTGCGCAGCTGCGCGTCGTCGAGCATGCCGGTCGCTTCCTTGCGGTAGCGGGCGATGAACGGCACCGTGGAGCCGCTGTCGAGCAAGCCGACCGCGGCCGTCACCTGCCCCTCCCGTACGCCCAGCTCCTCGGCGATCCGTGCCTCGACGGACGGGGCAACCAGGGACTGTGTCACGATCTCGCTCCGCTCTCTCGCCACGCGCTCTGCGCCGCGGACTGCATTGTGGCAGGAGGCCCGGACAGCGGAGGGGTCAGGCACGCCGGGCGCCTGCCGCAGGGCAGGCACCCCCGGGGACGCCGGTGCGGCGCCGGACGTCCCCCGGAGTGCCCGGCGGTCAGCTTCGGCTGTCCGCGGGTTCCCGCGTCCCGGTGTCCGCGGGGGCGGTCAGGCGCCGCTGCAGCTTCTCTCCCTCGACGTCGACCTCGGGCAGGAGGCGGTCGAGCCGGCGGGGCAGCCACCAGGCGGAATGGCCGAGCAGCGCAAGGACCGCCGGGACGATCACCATCCGGACGACGAAGGCGTCGAAGAAGACGGCGACGGCCAGGCCGAATCCGATCATCTTGACCATGGGTTCGGTGGCACTGACGAATCCGGCGAAGACACTGATCATGATGATCGCGGCCGCGGTCACCACCCGGGCACCGTACGTGAAGCCGGTGACCACCGCCTGGTCGGGCTCCTCCCCGTGGACGTAGGCCTCCCGCATCCGGGTCACCAGGAACACCTCGTAGTCCATGGCCAGACCGAAGACGACACCGATGAGGAAGATCGGCATCAGGCTCATCACCGGCCCCGTGGTCTCCACGCCGAGGAGACCGGCCAGCCAGCCCCACTGGAAGACGGCGACGACTGCTCCCAGAGCGGCGAAAACGGAGAGCAGGAATCCGAGCGCGGCCTTGAGCGGCACCAGGACGGACCGGAAGACGAGCATCAGCAGGACGAACGCCAGTCCCACGACGACCGCCAGGTACGGGGCGAGCGCGTCGGAGAGCTTCTGGGAGACATCGATGCCCATTGCCGTCTGGCCGGTGACGAGGACCACGGAGCCGGTCTCGGCCTCGATCTGCCGGGCTGCCTCGCGGATCCCGTCCACCAGGTCCTCGGTCTCGGTGCTGCTCGGCTGGGACTGCGGAATCACCGTGAGGAGGGCGGCGTCACCCGGCTCGTTCACCGTGGCGGGAGTGACCGCGGCGACGTTTCCGAGCTCGGAGACGGCCTCGGTGATCCGGTCGGCGGCCTGCTGCGGGTCCCCCTCGGCAGCGTCCACGGTCACCAGGAGGGGGCCGTTGAAGCCGGGCCCGAAGGAGTCGGCCAGCAGGTCGTAGGCCTGGCGCTGGGTGGTGGACGTGGGCTCGGAGCCGTCGTCGGGCAGCCCGAGTTCGAGCTGAGTGGCGGGGATCGCCACCACGCCGAGCGCGACCACGGCGGTGAGCAGTACGGCCACCGGCCGGCGCAGGACGAACCGGGCCCAGCGGGTGCCCATGTTCGGACGGTCGCTGCCCGCCGCGGCGCCTTCGACGGTCCGGCGGTCCCGGCGGCCCAGTACCCGGTCCCCGGCGAAGCCCAGCAGGGCGGGGATCATGGTGACCGCGATCAGTACGGCGACGGCGACGGCGCTCGCGGCGGCCAGACCCATCCTGGTGAGGAGGGGGATGTTCACCACCGCCAGGCCGACGAGCGCGATGATGACGGTCAGACCGGCGAAGACCACCGCGGAACCGGCGGTACCGGTGGCCCTTCCGACCGCTTCCCGGCGGTCGTGGCCGTCCGCGAGTTCCGCGCGGTAGCGGGAGACGATGAAGAGGGCGTAGTCGATGCCGACCGCGAGTCCCAGCATCATGGCCAGGATGGGAGTGGTGCTGTCGAGCTCCAGGGGACCGCTGAGCGCGGTGATGGTGGCGACGCTGATGCCGACCCCGATGAGCGCGGTGAGCAGGGGCAGGCCGGCGGCCACCAGGGAGCCGAGGGTGACGGCGAGCACCAGGGCGGCGACCGCGATGCCGATGACCTCGGCGATACCGGTGTGCGGCACCTGGAAGAGTGCGTCGCCGCCGATCTCCACGGTCAGGCCGGCTTCCCGGCCGGTCTCCGCGGCGGCCTCCAGCGCGTCCCGGTCGGCGTCGTCCAGTTCGGTGCCGCTGACGAGGTAGGAGACCTGGGCGTAGGCGGTGGTCCCGTCCTGGCTGACCGCCTGGGATTCGAAGGGGCCGGCGACCGCCGCGACCTGGTCGGAGCCGGCGGCCAGCTCGGCGACGACCTGCTCGACGGTTCCCTGGTGGTCGGGGTCGGTGACCTGCTCACCGTCGGGGGCCCGGAACACCACCCGTGCGGTGGCGCCGTCCGCTCCTGAGCCGGGGAACCGCTCGGCGAGCAGGTCGAACGCCTCCTGGGACTCGGTGCCGGGGATGGAGATCTCGCTCGTGGGCTGGGAGTTGCCGACCATCACGCCGGTGCCCGCGAGTCCGAGCAGCACCACCCATATCAGGGCGATGAGGCGGCGCCTCCCGTACGAGAAGCGTCCTAGTCGGTAGAGATATGTCGCCATGGAGGGGAGGACTCCTGTCAGAGATCTCGGCGGTTCCGGGCAAGGGGGTGCCGTACCGGTGGCGGCGGCCACCGGGCGGATCGGGAGGGAGGAAGGGGCGGGGAGGGTCAGCCCGCTCGGCTGCCCGGCTCCCGCCGAAGGGCCGGAAGGATGACGGCGTCGAGGAAACGGTTCAGATACTCGGCGTCGGCATACCGGTCCTCGAGCATCGGCCGGGTCACGAGTGCGCCCATGAAGGCGTGCACCAGGAACTCGACGGCAGGGTTGCCGGGTGCCAGCTCACCGCGCTCCATACCGCGGCGCAGCGCGGTGTTGAGCACCTCGATCTCGGGCTCGAGCAGGACCTCGCGCATCGCCAGCCGGATGTCGGCATCGCGCTGCCCGGCATGGCTCAGCGCGTGCAGCAGCGCCGTGTCGTCCCCGGCCTCGTCGCCGACCCGGCGCGCCATTTCGCGGAGATCCCCGACGAGGGAGCCGGTGTCGATGTCGCCGAGCGAGACCCGCTTGGTGTGGCGCATCGCGGAGACGACCAGTTGGAGCTTGGTCCCCCACTGGCGGTACAAGGTGGCCTTGCTCGACTTGGTGCGGACCGCGACCGCATCCATCGTCAGGGCGTCGTACCCGCGTTCCCGCAGCAGATCGAGGACGGCTTCGTAGAGCTCCTGTTCCCGCTCCGGGGTCAGCTTGGTCCGGCCACTGGGCCGCGGTGCCGCAGTGGCGGGCTGTCCTGTCATCCCGGTCTCCCGTCGAGCGAAACGGTTCCGTACTCGTCGAGAGTAGACCGCCCTCTCTGCGAAACGCAAACGGATCGATACACTGGCGTTCCCCTGAGCAGGTGAACCCGGACACATCCGGCCGGGACCGGGGACGCGTCGGTCAGCCGGTGAGGAACCGGCCGGCGCAGTCGGCGAAGGGGGCGATCCCCACCTCGGCCCGGAGCTGGTCCACGCGGCTGGGGTCCTGGCAGGGCCAGGGAATCGGGATGCCGTCCTCCACGTCCGCGATCTGAGTGCCGTACAGCTGCTTGTGGCCTTCGTTCACCAGCACCCGGTCCCGCAGGAACGCCAGGTCCCGGGGGTGGGCCTGGCCGATCGTCACGGCCTGCTCCATCAGGTTCAGGGCCTGCCGCTGCACCTCGAGCTGGCGGTCCGCGTGCTGGGCGATCAGCCAGGCGCTGCGGGCGGCCTCCTCGCCGACCATGTCGAAGGTGGGCCAGCCGTACTCGTTCATGATCTGCCGCAACCGGTCGCCGTTCCGCGCGGACAGCAGCCGCCAGGCCAGCTGCTCCTCCACATGGCAGCTGTTCGCACATGGCAGGGCCGCCCGGCCCGCCTCGGCCATGGCCACGAGTTCTTCTGCCAACCCGATGCTCACCCGTTGATGCTACGAGTGACCGCAAGGCCACGTCCGGCGTTGCCACGCTTTGCCGGTGGCCGGGCCGCGCGGTGGTCGCGGGCCCGGCCGGGCCTGACGCCGGAGCGGGAGGCCCGGCCGGCCCGGCCGGACGGCGACGGCTCAGCCGTCGGTGAAGGTCTCCCCCCGCTGCGCCTTGGCGACCAGCAGCGAGGGCGGGGAGAAGCGGTCGCCGTACCGGGCGGCGAGCTCCGCCGCCCGGTCGGTGAAGCCGGGCAGCCCACCCCGGTACCCGTTGATGAACTGCAGGACACCACCCGTCCAGCCGGGGAACCCGATGCCCAGGAGCGAACCGATGTTCGCGTCGGCGACCGAGGTCAGTACGCCCTCCTCCAGGAGCCGGACCGTCTCCAGCGACTCCGCGAACAGCATCCGTTCCTGCATGTCGATCAGCGGCACGTCGGCGTCCGGCGAGGTGAAGTGGACCCGCAGGCCGGGCCACAGTCCGGCCCGCCTGCCGTCGGCGTAGTCGTAGAACCCCGCTCCCGCGCTCCGGCCGGTGCGGCCGAACTCCTCGACCATCCGGTCCAGGACCGTCTCCCCCGGGTGGCTGCGCCAGGTGCCGCCCGCCGCCTCCACCGCGGCCCTGCCTTCCTGCCGGATGCGCCGGGGCAGCGTGAGCGTCAGCTCGTCGACGAGGGAGAGCACCTTCGCGGGGTAGCCGGCCTGGGCTGCGGCCTGCTCCACGGAGGCCGGGTCGACCCCCTCGCCGACGAGGGACAGGCCCTCGTTGATGAAGTGGCCGATGACCCGGGAGGTGAAGAAGCCACGGGAGTCGTTGACCACGATGGGTGTCTTGTTCATGAGGCGGACCAGGTCGAAGGCCCGGGCAAGCGCCTCGTCCCCGGTGTCGGCTCCCCGGATGATCTCCACCAGCGGCATTTTGTCGACCGGTGAGAAGAAGTGCAGCCCGACGAAGTCCTCCCCGCGCCGGACTCCCTCCGCGAGCATCGTGATCGGCAGCGTGGAGGTGTTGGAGCACAGCAGGGCGTCGGGGGCGACGATCCCCTCGATCTCCTGGAAGACCTTGTGCTTGACGGCCGGGTCCTCGAAGACCGCCTCGATGACGACATCACAGCCGGCGAGGTCCTGCGGGTCGGAGGTCGGCGTGATCCGGCCGAGCAGCGCGTCCCGCTTCTCCGCCGTGGTGCGCCCCTTGGCCAGCGCCTTACCGAGCAGTCCCGCGGAGTAGGCCTTGCCCTTCTCCGCAGCCTCCTGCGAGACGTCCTTCAGCACAACGTCAAGACCGGCCCGGGCACAGGAGTAGGCGATGCCCGCACCCATCATCCCGGCTCCGAGGACGGCGACCCGGACAGCCCGGCGCTCCTTCGGCCCGGACGGCCTGGAGGCCCCGGAGTTGACGGCCTGGAGGTCGAAGAAAAAGGCCTGGATCATGTTCTTCGCGGTCCGGCCGGTGACCAGCTCGGTGAAGTGGCGGGCCTCGATGACCTGCGCGGTGCCGAAATCGACCTGGGCGCCCTCGACGGCCGCGGCAAGGATGTTGCGGGGTGCCGGGTAAGGGGCGCCCTGCAGCTGCTTGCGCAGGTTGGCGGGGAAGGCGGGGAGGTCTGCGGCGAACCTCGGGTCGGCCGGGGTGCCGCCGGGGATGCGGTGTCCGGGGGTGTCCCACGGCTGCCGGGACTCCGGGTGGGCGTCGATGAAGGCGCGGGCCGCGCGCAGCAGTTCCGCGTTGTCGGTGACGACCTCGTGCACCAGGCCGAGCTCCCGGGCCCGGGCGGGAGTGTG
Source organism: Streptomyces sp. ACA25 (assembly GCF_028200735.1). Lineage (GTDB taxonomy): Bacteria > Actinomycetota > Actinomycetes > Streptomycetales > Streptomycetaceae > Streptomyces. The sequence goes on along the minus strand of NZ_JAQKPV010000014.1, from coordinate 30,571 downwards.
CCGCTGTCCCTGGAGGAGAACGTTCAGCAGGGCGTCGGTGACGCCGAGCAGGCGGACCGTACGGGCGACGCCGCCACTGCCGGGAAGCAGACCGAGGGTCACCTCGGGCAGGCCGAGCCGGCAGCCCGGGGCGTCGAGGACGATCCGGTGGTGGCAGGCGAGGGCGATCTCCAGGCCGCCGCCCAGGGCCGTGCCGTTCACGGCCGCGACCACGGGCTTGCCGAGTGTCTCGATCCGGCGGAGATCGCGCTTGAGGGCCATTCCGGTGTCGAAGACCTGCTGGGCCCGGTCGGGTGTGAGGCGGATGAGGTTGTTCAGGTCTCCGCCGGCGAAGAACGTCTTCTTCGCGGAGGTGACGATGACCCCCCGCACGGAGTCCCGCTCCTCCTCGAGGCGGTCCGCGACCGCCTCGAGCGAGGACCTGAAGGCCGCGTTCATGGTGTTCGCGGACTGCCGGGGATCGTCGAGGGTGAGGGTGATGATGTCGTCCGCGTCACGGTCCCAGCGGATCGTCGTGGGCTCAGGCATGTGTGTCGGTCTCCGGAAGAGTGAGGTCGGGCTCGGCGGGAAGGGCGGGGCTACAGACGCTCGACGACGGTGGCGATGCCCATCCCGCCGCCGACACACAGGGTGGCCAGGCCGAAGCGCTGGTCACGGCGTTCCAGCTCGTCGATGAGGGTGCCCAGGATCATGGCCCCGGTGGCGCCCAGCGGATGGCCCATCGCGATCGCCCCGCCGTTGACGTTGACCTTTTCCATGTCCAGACCCATGTCCTCGACGAAGCGCAGCACGACCGCGGCGAACGCCTCGTTGATCTCCACCAGATCGATGTCGCCAATGGTCAGCCCTGCCTTGGCCAGCGCCTTGCGGGTGGCGGGTGCCGGGCCGGTGAGCATGATCGTCGGCTCCGAGCCGGTGACGGCGGCCGAGACGATCCGCGCGCGCGGGGTGAGCCCGTAGCGTTCACCCACCTCGCGGTTGCCGACCGCCACCAGTGCGGAGCCGTCCACCAGGCCGGAGGAGTTGCCCGCGTGGTGGACGTGGTCGATGCTCTCCACCCAGTGGTACTTCTGCAGGGCCACCGCGTCGAAGCCGCCGGCCTCGCCCAGCTTGGCGAAGGACGGCTTGAGCGCGCCCAGGGAGTCGGCCGTCGTGCCGGGCCGGATGTGCTCGTCGTGGTCCAGCACCGTCAGCCCGGCCCGGTCCCGAACCGGCACCACGGATCGGGCGAAGCGGCCCTCCTTCCATGCCTCGGCGGCCCGCTCCTGGGAGAGAGCCGCGTACTCGTCCACGTGCCGGCGGGTGAAACCACCCAGCGTCGCGATCAGGTCGGCACCGATTCCTTGCGGAACGAAACCCGTCTCGTAGCTGGTCATCGGGTCCATCGCCCAGGCGCCGCCGTCCGAGCCGATCGGGACCCGCGACATCGACTCGACCCCGCCGGCCAGCACCAGGTCCTCCCACCCGGAGCGGATCTTGGCGGCGGCCAGGTTGACGGCCTCCAGTCCGGAGGCGCAGAAGCGGTTCTCCTGCACACCCGCCACACTGTCCGGCAGCCCTGCGGCGATCGCCGCGATCTTGGCGATGTCCGAGCCCTGATCACCGACCGGGGAGACCACCCCGAGCACGATGTCGTCGATCGCGGCCGGGTCCAGGTCCGGGAACCGGCGGCGCAGCTCATCGATCAGCCCCACGACCAGGTCGATCGGCTTGGTGCCGTGCAGCGCACCGTTCGCCTTTCCGCGCCCGCGGGGGGTGCGGATGGCGTCATAGACATAGGCTTCGGTACTCACGGTGAGCCCTTCCTTCAGGTTCGGCCGGGTCCTGCAGTGCGGTGGAGCGGTGACGTGCCGGTGCGCCGTCGGCGCGGGAGGCATCGGCCGGGCAGCGGCCCGCGGGAGGAGCACGTTCCGGAGCCGCCAGGGCGGCACCCCCCGGCCGTGCGGGCGGGGCGCTGCGAAAGGAAGAGCGAGCCGTGCGCCAGGAGCACGCGGGGCTCACGGCCGCCGGCCCGGGACCGATGCCCGCGTCCTGCTTCTCCGCTGACACCCCGTTTCCCGGCCGGCCGGCTTCTGTGCCCACCCCGGGATCCTAAGAACGTGTTTCATTTTTTACAAGGGTAGCCCTCCGTACCCGGCGACGGGCCGGAGCGGAACGTCTGCGTCGGGGATGTGGACACGCAGGCGGGAGCGGACCCGCTGCCGCGGAGTGTCCCGACCACGGAGGCGCGGGCGGGAGAACGGCCGCGCTACCGCACGGACGAAGCGGCACGCCCGGGGACGGAGGGGTGACAGGACTCACAGCGCCGGCCGAACCCGATGAGGCACCACCGGCCCGTGGGGCGCGGAGGTCAGTCCCCGCGGGTGCGGCGCAGGCTCTGCGCCGCCCGGCTGCGCCAGGGCTCGAGATCGCGGCAGACCGGCTGCCGCCGGGGCGCGAAGCAGTGCCCGCAGCGGAAGCAGAAGAGCCACCCGTTCTCCGGATCCGGCTGGCTCTGGTCCCCGCACTGCGGACACTTCGGCATGGCGGCCTCTCAGGTCGGAACGGGGAGCGCGGCCACCGCCTGCCGGCACGGCATCGGCGGGCACGCCCCGAGCACTCACGTCATCGTAGACGCAGGAGTACCGCGGGCGCCGGGTCCGGAGGGCAACGGTTTACCCGGGACCCGGCCCGCCCCCGCTCCGGGTGTGCGCGCCGAGCATGATCGCCGGAAGCCGGGACTCCGCCCGCAGCGCGCGCCCGGTCCCGGTCGGGTGACGGCCGCCCCGGTCACCGTTCGCCGGCCGGTGCGGGTCCCCGGTAGCGGAACACACCCTGTTCGACGCGGTACAGGTACAGCCCGTCCCGGGCGTCCCCGGCATCCCCGGCGAGGACCAGCTCCCCGGCCACTCCCCGGTACCGGACACCACGCAGCCGTCGCGCCGCCTCCGGCCGGCTCGGCACTCCCACACCGTGCATCTTCCGCACCGTCCGGGCCAGCAGACGGGCCGCGTCGTACGCCTCGACCGCGTAGGGCTCCGCCGCCTCACCGAACCGGCTGCGGAAGACCGACCCGAAGCCCGCCGCCCGCACCTCGTGCACCGGGTCGGTGAAGGGCGCGGTGAACAGCCAGCCGTCCGCCGCCACCCCGGCCCGCTCCAGGAATTCCGGCCGGAGAGCCGCGTCGGCAGCGCACCGCGGGCCGGTGAAACCCGCCTCGTGCAACGAGCCGGCGAGCCCCGCGGCACCCGGGAGGCCGCCCCCGTAGACAACCGCGTCGACCTCCTCGTCGAGGAAGTGACGGACGACGGGGCCGAAGTCCTCGGTACCGTGCGGGACGACCCGGGGCACCAGCTGCGTGCGCCCCCGGTCCAGGGTTGCGGTCAGGGCCCGGGTCACCTCCCAGCTGTAGGTGCCGGCCGTCCGGTCGTCCACCAGTCCTATCCGGCCGGCCTGCAGTTCCTCCTCCAAGTGGCGGCAGATGGCCTGGCCCTGCTGTCCGGCCGGCGGCCGGGCGGGCAGCAGTGAGCGGTGTTCCGCCGGGTCCGCCTCCGCCAGGAACTCGCCGGGGGACAGCGGGAGCCAGGGCAGCGCATGGGCTTCGTACACCCCGGCCGCCGCCCGGGCTGCCTCGTCGGAGGTGGGGCCGATGACGGCCAGCACCGAGGAGTCGGCGGCCAATTCCTCGGCGATGCCGGCTGCCCGCGCCGGGTCACCGCCGTCGTCCAGCACCCTCAGCACCACCTCGTACGGCAGGTCACCGGCATGGGCGAATTCCGCGACCGCCAGCGTCGCACCGCGTTCCTGGGCCCGGCCGTACCGCGCGAGCGGGCCGGTGAGGTCGGCATGCAGTCCCAGAAAGTAACGCTGCCCCGGGCCTGCCGGGACGGAGTCCGCTCCGGGCCGGGACAGCGCCCACGCGGTCACTCCTCCCCCGACGGCCAGCATCCCCGCCGCACCGGTGATACCGAGGATGCGCCGCCGGGAGGGAGCGGGCGGGGCGGCGGCCGGGGACCGGGCGTGCCGGGCCCGCCCCACGGCCGGCGGGTGGTCCCCGGCCGCACGGCGCTCCGCCACCATCCGGCTGACCGGCTCGGGCAGCCACCCGGACCCGGGCTCCTCGACCGGACCCAGCTCACGCCACAGATCGGTGGCGGTGGGCCGTGTGTCGACGTCCCTGCTGAGGCATGCCTCCACCACCTCCAGCAGGATGCGCGGCACATCCGCGAGATCGGCGGGGGCGTGCTCGGTACGGTGCAGCACCTGCTCCACGGAACCGCCGCCGAACGGCGGGCGGCCGGACGCGGCGAGAGCCAGGACGCAGCCCAGCGAGAAAATGTCCCCGGCCGGGCCGGCACCCGCGCTGCCCCCGGCCTCCTGCTCCGGGGCCAGGAAGCCGGGCGAGCCGGTCTCCCGGCAGGGCGCCACCGCCGCGAGCGCGGGTGCGGTGCCGAGACCGGCCAGCCGCGGCCCGTCGGGGGTGAGCAGCACCTGGCCGGGTGTCAGGTTGCCGTGCACCAGGCCGGTCGCGTGCACTGCCTCCAGCGCCTCGGCGAGCAGGGCACCGAGCAGCTGCACGCTGCGCCGCGGAAGCCGGCCGTGTTCCTCCAGCGCCTCGGCCAGCGTCGGTACCGGGAGATACGGCGTCGCGAGCCAGGTGCCGGAGTCCGAGCAGTCCGCCGCGAGGACGGGGACGACCAGCCGGTGGTAGAGACCCCGGACGGTGGCCATGTCCCGGGTGAAGGCGGCACGGAACGCCGGCTGCCCGGCGTACGCCTCCCGGATCACGGTCATGACCACCTGAGCGCCCCCGGGAGAACCTGCCAGGTACCGCACGGCCGGAACGTCCTCCCCCAGCCGTCGCAGGACCCGGTACCCCGCGACCCGGCCGGGCTCGTTCCCGGGATCGTGTCCGTACTCGGCCGAGGCCATCAGGGCCGCCCCCACCGGTCGCCGGGCCGGCTCACCGGAGGGCCTCCTCTATGCCCGCCTGCAGGCGGGTCAGGACCGGGGCGGCGATCTCCCTCAGCTCCTCCTGGTCCGCGTACTCCGCCGAGCCCTTCACCGACAGGGCGACAGTGACGGGCCCGACCCGGGACACCATCCAGAGATACGGGTGCGGGCCGCCATGGGTGTCGCTCACGAACAGGCCGACCTCGTGGACATGATCGTCCGCGCGCAGCCGTTCCCGGTCGCCCGGCGAGCCGGCGGACTCCAGGCCGTGGACCCGCTCGTCGGGGCGCAGTCGCTGCTCGGGGCAGCGCAGCACCTCTTCCAGGGTGCCCGCCATGCGTGCGTCGGCGGACCGGTCGCTGTCGTGCACGGTGACGGAGGACATCACCTGCAGCGGCCCGGCCTCCGGGTTCTCGGCGGGCCGTTCCGCGTGCCGGGTGAGGGCGGCGAGCACCGGCTCCGGCAGCGGCTCACGGCGCCACACGCACTCCTCGTCCAGGACGGCCCACTGCGCCGGGTCCGACTCGTAGGGCTCCTGGGGGACGAAATCATCACCGAAGTCGCCCGGCGCGGCTGAGACCGCGCGGGCCAGTTCGAGGGCCTCCGCGGAGCCGCCCGGCGTCCGCCGCGGCTCCGGGGCGGCTCCGGGGTCGGCGGAGGGCTCGGCGTTCTCGCGTGCCGACGGCGCCTGCTCCCGGTCCCCGGGCGGCTGCGGGTCCTCCTGGCCGCCGCCCGGGGCGCAGGCCGACAGCAGCACAACCGCCAGCACGGCGGCGGCCGCCGCATGCCGCACCGGGCGAACCTCGTGAAGTCGCCGCACAGTCGGTGCTCCCTCCCCATGCGAACTCAGGCTCCCGGACGGGCACACCTTAACCATCCGGGGCGCCCGCCGGGAGTGCCCATCGGGTCCCGGCGGCGGAACGCGGGCGGGGCCAGGCACCGACCGGCGCGAAATTTCCTGGACGCGGTCCGCGCGGAGGGCGAGACTGCGACCGTGGAGACTTTGGTGAGCAGCGAATACGCCCTCGGCACGACCTACCTGAACACCGCGGCGCACGGGCTGCTTCCCGCACGTTCCTCGGCGGCTCTCGGCACCGCGGTCACGGAGATGGCCACCGGTACCCTCGACCATGCCGCGTACCTGCGCACCATCGAGAGCGCGCGGTCCGCCTTCGCCCGCCTGGTCGGGGTACCCGCGGAACAGGTGGCCACCGGAAGCTCCGTCGCCGTGCACTGCGCCCTGATCGCCGGTGCGCTGCCCGCCGGAGCCGAGGTGCTGGTTCCGGAGAACGAGTTCAGCTCCGTGGTCACCCCCTTCGATCAGCGCGGTGATCTGAGCCTGCGCCAGGTCCCGCTGGAGCGGCTCGCGGATTCCGTTCGCCCGGAGACCGCGCTGGTGGCGTTCTCCGCCGTGCAGTCCCTGGACGGGCGCGTCGCCGACCTGGCCGGGATCCGTGCCGCGGCGCGGCGGCACGGTGCCCGCACCCTGCTGGACGCCACCCAGGCTGCGGGCTGGCTGCCGGTGTCCGCCGCAGACTTCGACTACACCGTGTGCGGCGCGTACAAGTGGCTGCTGGGGCCGCGCGGTACCTCCTTCCTCACCGTGCCGCCGGACGGCGGCGGGCTGCGTCCGCTGCACGCCGGCTGGCTGGCCGGGGAAAACCCGTGGGACAGCTGCTACGGACCGGTGCGCAGGACGGCGAGCAGTGCCCGGCGGTACGACGAGGCGGCGCCCTATCTGCCGTACATCGGTGCCGCACCGTCCCTGGCGCTGATCGAGGAGATCGGCGTCGAGAGGATCGGCGCCCACGACCGGGCGCTGGCCGGGCGGTTCCGCGCCGGGGCCACCGAACGGGGGCTGCCCCCCGTGCCCGCCGACTCCCCCATCGTCTCGTTGCCGGGCGGCGGCGACGCCGTGCGCCGGCTGGAGCAGGCCGGCGTCAGGGCCTCCGTGCGCGGTGGGGATCTGCGGATCTCCTTCCACCTGTACAACACGGTCGCGGACGTGGACCGCGCGCTGGCCGCGCTGACGTGAGCGGCCGGCCTTCGCGTACTCGCCGGTAAACTCATCGGTAACAGCATCTGGTCAACGCCCCGGTCAGCTCTTATGGTGCGGGCATGCCGAACCTGCCCGACGTCGTGCTGTGGGCCATACCCGCCTTCGTGCTGCTGACCGTTGTCGAGATGGTCAGCTACCGGCTGCATCCTGACGAGGACGCCGCCGGCTACGAGAGGAAGGACGCCACGACCAGCCTGACGATGGGGCTCGGCAGCCTCGTTTTCGACCTGCTGTGGAAGATCCCCATCGTGGCCGTCTATGTCGCGGTGTACGAGCTGACGCCGCTGAACATCCCGGTCCTGTGGTGGACCGTGCTGCTCCTGGTCGTGGCGCACGACTTCTTCTACTACTGGTCCCACCGGGGACACCACGTCATCCGGATCCTGTGGGCCTGCCACGTGGTGCACCATTCCAGCCGCAGGTTCAACCTCACCACCGCGCTCCGGCAGCCCTGGACCTCCCTGACGGGGTGGCCGTTCTACCTGCCGCTGGTGGCGGCGGGCGTGCATCCCGCCACGCTGGCCTTCCTCTCCTCCGCGAACCTGGTCTACCAGTTCTGGGTGCACACCGAGAGGGTCGGAAAGCTCCCCCGCCCAGTGGAGTTCGTCTTCAACACAGCTTCCCACCACCGGGTGCACCACGCCTCCCAAGGCAGCTACCTGGACCGCAACTTCGGAGGCATCTTCATCGTCTGGGACCGGATGTTCGGCACCTTCGCTCCCGAGACCGAGCCGTGCGTCTACGGGCTCACGAAGAACATCGACACACACAATCCGCTGCGGGTCGCCACCCATGAGTACGTCGCGATCGCCCGGGACCTGAGCGCGGCGGGGACCTGGCGCGAACGCGTCGGCTACCTGCTGCGCAACCCCGGCTGGCAGCCGGGCGGCACCCTCGCGGAGAAGCGTCCCGTGGACGCACCGCACGCTTCGCAGGCCGCTCGATGACGGCCTCCCCGCACGGCCCTCGTCCGCGTCTCGTCTTCGCGGTGCTCGCCGTGACCCACCTGGCCGCCCACCTGGCCGGACTCGAGCTGCTCCAGTACCTCACCAAGCCCTTGCTGATGCCCGCCCTGGCTCTCTGGGTGCTGGCCTGCCGCGGGCCCCGTCTGCTGGTGGTCGCGCTGCTGTTCGGCTGGGGCGGTGACGTGCTGCTGCAGACCGGTGCGGACCTGCTCTTCCTCCTCGGCATGGCCTCCTTCGGAGTCGGCCACCTGTGTTATCTGACGCTGTTCCGCCGCCTCGGCAGCTTCGACGTTCGGCGGACAGCCCTGCTCGCCGTCGGCTACGGTCTGGTGACCGCCGTGGTGGTTGTGCTGCTCTGGCCCGGGCTCGACCCGGAACTGCGGATCCCGGTGGCCGGCTACAGCCTGCTGCTGGCCGTGATGGCCTGTGCCGCACTGGCCGGTGCCGGGCTGCGAGCAGGGCTCGGAGGTGCGCTCTTCCTGCTCTCCGACACACTGATCGCGGCCCGGATGGCCGACTGGCCGCAGCTCCCGGCGCCCGGATTCTGGATCATGCTCACCTACCTCGCGGCCCAGTACCTGCTGGCGGACGCCCTCCTGCGGGCTCACGCCGCGTCGAGCTCGGCCACCAGCCGGGCCGGGGCCACCGCCCGGTAGCTCTCCTCCGCCCAGTCACAGAGCAGCTCCGCGGGCGGCGCCCCGGGCGCGAGCGGGACCCGCACCCAGCCTGCCCGGCCCAGGCCGTAGCCGGCGGGCCGCGCGCCGGGCAGCGACAGCGCGTGCGCGTGAGTAGTCTCGTCCCGGAGCTTGACGGTCACGGCGGCTGACCCTCCGTGGCCGTCCTCCGCCCCCAGGAAAACGAAGATCTTCTTGTTCACCTTGATGACGCCCTCACCCCAGGGAAACTCCTCGACCGCCCCGGGAAGCCCCAGGGCGAACTCCCGCAGCACCGCCCGCGTCCGCTGTACGCTCCGCTGTCCCACCATGCCGTTCACGGTAGCCGTGTCCACCGACAACGGCCCGGCCGCACCGCGCGGCGCCGCACCGAGGCGCCCGACCGTCAGGAGGTCCCCTTGCCCCGGAACCACGACATCGTGCTGTTCGGGGCGACCGGCTTCGCCGGCGCCCTGGCCGCCGAGTACCTGGCCCGGCACGCCCCCCAGGACTGCCGGTGGGCCCTCGCCGGCCGCGACACCGGCAAGCTCGCCGGGCTGCGGGACCGGCTGGCCCGCATCGACCCGCGCTGTCGCGAACTGCCGCTGCTGGCGGCGGACGCCGGGGACCCCGCCTCGCTGCGCACCCTGGCCGGCAGCACCCGGGTGCTCGCCAGCACTGTCGGACCGTACATCCGGTACGGCACCCCACTGGTGGCCGCGTGCGCGGCAGCCGGCACCGACTACCTCGACATCACCGGCGAACCGGAGTTCGTCGATCTGATGTATCTGCGCCACCACGAGCAGGCGGTGCGCACCGGGGCCCGGCTGGTGCACGCCTGCGGCTTCGACTCCGTACCCCACGATCTCGGCGTGCGGTACACCGTGGGCCTGCTGCCCGAGGGGGTGCCGCTGCGGATCGACGGCTATGTGCGGGCCTCGGGCGGTCTCTCCGGCGGCACCCTGGCATCGGCACTGACGGCATTCTCCCGGGCGTCCCGGACAGCCCGCACCGCGAAGGAGCGCCGCCGGGCCGACCCGCCGCCCGGGGACCGCTCGGTGCGCACCGAGCCGGGCCGGCTGCACCGCAATGCCGGGCTCGGGGTCTGGGGCGTACCGCTGCCGACCCTCGATCCGCAGATCGTCGGCCGCTCGGCCGCCGCTCTCGACCGCTACGGACCGGACTTCCACTACAGCCACTTCGCCGCCGTGCGAGGGCTGCCGGTGGCACTGGGCGGAATCGCCGGCGCCGGCGTGCTCTTCGCACTCGCCCAGCATCCGGCGACCCGTCGCATGGCCGGCAGCCGGCTGGCGCCGGGCACCGGTCCGGACCAGGAGCGGCGGGCGCGGAGCCGGTTCTCCGTCCGCTTCACCGGCGAGGGCGGTGGGCACCGGGTGCTGACCGAGGTGGCAGGCGGTGACCCGGGCTACGAGGAAACCGCGAAGATGCTGGCCGAGTCGGCGCTGTGCCTGGCCTTCGACGAGCTGCCCGCCACGTCCGGTCAGGTGACCACAGCCGTGGCGATGGGCGAGCGGCTGTCCGACCGGCTGCGGCAGGCGGGGATCACCTTCCGGGTCCTCGCCGCGAGCTGACGTCCGCAGGGCGATGTCGCAGCGATGTCCGGGCCCGGCGACCGCTTACGCTGCCCCTACGCGTGCGACCGACCGGAAGGGTGGAGCAGCGATGACAACGGACGTCAACATCATTGATGCGGAGGGCCGCAGCCGCTTCGAGGCCCTGAGTGACGGAAAGCTCGTCGGGTACCTGGAGTACCGGCGCGCCGAGGACACGGCGGACTACCTCCACACCTTCGTCTCCCGCCGCGAGCGGGAGCACGGGGTGGGCGGTGAGCTGGTTCGGGCCGCCCTCGACGACGCCTGGCACCGCGGCCTGAAGGTGAAGCCGAGCTGCGGCTTCGTGGCGGACTGGATCTCCCGGCACCCGGACTACGGACCGTTGTTGAAGTGACCGCACGGTACGGGCCGGCTGCCGTGGGCAGGGTCCGCTGCCCACGGCAGCCGGGCCCGCAGCGCTCGCGCCGGTGCCGGGTCTGGGGCACGGTGGAGTCTGGAGTACAGGCCGTCCGCATCCAGCAGGAGCAGGGTCCAGCAGAAGCAGGAGAATCTCATGACGGAACACACCTACCGAGTGACGGAGATCGTCGGGACGTCGCACGAAGGGGTCGACGCGGCGATCCGCAACGGCATTTCCCGGGCCTCCCGAACGCTGCGCCACCTGGACTGGTTCGAAGTGGTGCAGGTCCGCGGCAACATCGAGAACGGCGAGATCGAGCACTACCAGGTGGGGCTGAAGGTCGGGTTCCGGCTCGACGGTGACGCGGACGACAGCTGACCGGGCCTCATCCGGAGGAGGGCGCGCGGGTCTCCCCCGGCTCCCCGGGCCGGGTTCCGGCCGCCTGCAGTTCCGCGCGGGTCGGTGGGTCGGCCCCGGTGCGGGCGCAGTTGAGTGCGGCGGCGGTGACACAGCGGGCCAGGGTTGCGGCGAGTCCGTCGCGGGACGAGGGCGGACCGCCGCGCTCGGCGAGGCTGTCCAGCAGGGCGGCCTGGAAGGTGTCGCCGGCCCCCACGGTGTCCACCACGTCGATGTGCGGGGCCCTGACCTGGACATCGTGTCCGGCGGTGACGGCGAGCGCACCCTCGGCGCCCAGGGTCACCACGACCAGCCGCGGCCCGCGCGCCAGCAGTGACCGGGCGGCCTCAGCAGGGTCGAGGCCGGGGAACAGCCAGGCCAGATCCTCGTCGCTGGCCTTCAGCACCTCCGTCACGGCGGCCAGTCGGCCGGCCGCCGTTCGGTAGGCGTCCGGGTCCGGCTGGACCGCCGGACGGACGTTCAGGTCCGCGGCGACGGACCGGCCCTGTGCCCGTTCCCGCTCACAGAGCTCCAGCACCCGGGCAGCTCCGGGCTCGACCACCACGGCCAGGGACCCGGTGTGCAGCACCGCGGTGTCCGCGGGCACGTTCAGCTCCTGCGGATCCCAGTGGGTGAGGAAGTCGTAGTCCGCCGCTCCGCCGGCGTCCAGAGATGCCAGGGCGACGGTGGTGCGGGGGTCCCCTGCCGGGACCCGGCGCACGTCCACGCCGATGCCGGCCAGGTGCGCACCGACGAACCGTCCCGGAGCGTCGTCGCCCCAGGTGGTGACCAGGGTGACCGGACGCCCCAGACGGTGCAGCCCGACGGCCACATTGGCCGGGCTGCCGCCGGCGACCGCCCGCACCTCCCGGGCGCCCGCCGGCCACAACAGGTCGACCAGGGTCTCTCCCACCACGGTGACCCGGGTGTTCGCACTCATCAGCCTTCTCCCTCCGGACCGGGTCCCGCTGCGCGGATGCGGCGTGCCGTTCCCGGTGTCCGTCCTCGGCCGGCGGCCCGCGGAACGACAGGATCAGTACCCTGCGGGGACCGGCCTCAGGCGCGCTGCAGGTAACGGGTGGTTTCCGGGTCGGCGGGCAGGAAGGTCTCGATCGCCAGCTCGGAGACGGTCACATCAAGGGGGGTGTTGAAGGTAGCGATGACGGACAGGAACGACAGGCGGTGTCCCCGGTGACCGATCACCAGCGGCAGCGCCGGTGAACCCCGCTCGCCGGTCCTCTCCTCGCCGCCCGGAGGCAGCGCGTAGGAACGGATCTCCTGGTAGAGCTCGCGCAGCGGCCCGGCGTGCGGCTGGGTGAGCTGGTGGCGCACCTGGTCCAGCAAATGACCACGCCATTCCAGGAAGTTGTGGATCCGCGGGGCGAGGCCCCGCGGATGAAGCGTGAGCCGCAGGGCGTTCACCGGTGGTTCCAGCAGCTCCGGGGCAACCCCCTCCAGCAGCATGTGGATACCGCCGTTGGCACCCTGCACCTGGTAGGACCTGTCCAGTACCAGCGCGGGCCAGGGCTCGTAACCGGCGAGCAGGCGGTCCAGCCCGTCGCGCAGCGCTGTCATCTCCGGATCGCTCAGGGAGGTCTCAGGGAATCGCGGGGCGTGCCCCGCCGCCACCAGCAGGACGTTGCGGTCCCGCACCGGCACCTCAAGGTGCTCCGCGAGCCGCAGGACCATCTCGGGGCTGGGACGGGCCCTACCGGTCTCGATGCAGCTGATGTGCCGGGCCGAGGAGCCGGCTCGCAGCGCCAGGTCGAGCTGGGTGGCCCCGGCTCGCCGCCGCCAGTCGCGCAGCATCGGCCCGACGGAGGCAGTTGCCCGCTCCCCGGTGGCCGCCCGCGTTTCCGGCACTGTGTCCGTACCGCCAGGAGTCATGGGAGTGAGCGTATGTGCCCCGGTCCGCTCCGGCCCGGGCGGGCTCTTGCGACAATCGGCCGGTACGTGCATCGGGCGAACGGGAGCGGGTTGTGACGACAGGTTTCGCCGTGGACATCACCGGTACCACGGGCATGCGATCGGGAGAGTGGGCGGCGGGCGAGGAGTTTCTGATCCTGTCCGACGAGCGGCAGGGGCCCGAGCAGGCCGCGGGCCGGGTACGGCTCTACCAACCCGACGACCCGGCGCTCGCTCAGGACCGCCCGGAGCGCGGGCCGGCTTCGACGGGCCTGGCCGGCTCCGGTGCCGGTGGCCTCCCGGAGGTGTCGGTGGCCCAGGTCGAGGAGCGGACCCGTGCCCGCGGTGGGGCGGCGCACCCCGTACTGGTCCTGCACGGCACGGACGGCAGGACGGTGGCCACCGTCCACCCGGAGCAGCCCGGCGTGGCCGAGCCACGGTCGTTCCGGGTCACGGACGGCCAGGGCGTGCCGCTGTGCCGGATCTCCCGGGCACCCGGGCGGATCGGCCGGCGCGCCTACTGGCGGATCGACCCCTCCGACGGCGGTCCACCGTTCATCGGGCACCGCGGTACGTGGGCGGGCTGGGTCGGTTTCGTCCTGCTCCTGCCGTTCTGGCTGCTCTTCTTCCTCGGCTCCGTGCTGGTGACGGTGGTGTCGTTCGGCGAGGTGAGCGAACTGCTGGTGTGGAGCACCCCCCGACGGGTGACCTGGCGCCGGCGCTGGGCCCTGCCGCTGGTGGGCAATGCGCTCGACTTCCGGTACCTGCGGTCGGGCTATCGCTGGAACAGCCGGCTCCTCGACTCCCGGGTGGCCTACTGCCAGGCGACGCTGCACTACTTCCACAAGATGCACAAGGACTGACTGTTCCACGTCATGCGCGGACGGTCGTCCCCGTGCCCGGCCCTGGCGTGTTTCCACGTCGAGACGTCCCTGGCTCACGCGGAAGCGCGCCCGCTTCTCCCGTCCCCGCCGGCCGACGGCTACCAGACGGGGGCCGCTCCCGCACGGTAGGCGTCCGCGAGCCGGGCGCGGGCCTCCTGGAGCCGCTGGGAGATGGCTTCGGCGCAGGCGTGGGTGAGCGCCAGCCCGAGCACGGAGTCCTGCCGGCAGAGCTCACGCACCTCTCCGGCGTCGAACTCCAGGGCCCGCACCGGGCTGCCCGTCACGGCACCCAGGTGCCAGACATAGGGCGGGAACAGCCATGACCAGCCCAGGAGCTCCCCATGCCCGAGGGTTTCGATGGGGACACGGCGTCCGGGAACGTTGACGCACAGCGTCACCGATCCGGTCCGGATGATCCAGAAGCGGTCGGCCGTGCCGCCCTCGGCGAAGATCTCGGCCTCGATCGGGAAGGCCACTTCGCGGCCGAGATCCCGCAGTCGCTCCCGGTGGTCAGGGGGGAGCCGTGCGAGCAGTCCAGTGGTCGGAGACATGGCTCCTCCTTCGCCAGGGGCGGCTGCCCTGCTGCCTCGCGGTGTCTGACCTCCATCATCCGCTGATATCTGAGGAAAGGGAGAGTTCGTCAGCATATTTTTCGCTCCGAGCGCGCGGAGGGCTGCCGCGCGGCGGTCAGTCCCGCAATCGGAACGCCTCCAGATAGCCGGGCAGCGCCGCTTCGGCGAAGTCGAGGGCTTCCCCCGCCGCTACGTCGGGGGCCCGGTAGAGGCCGTGGCCGGCGGCGGTGGTCACCGAGACAGTGGCCAGACCGAGGCGGCGCTGGAGCAGGGACTGCCGCACCTCCACCCCGCTCACGGCTTGGCGCCGCAGTACCGAGGTGGCCCGGTTGACGGCTCCGGACCGGATCACCAGGTAGTTCCCGGCCACCGTGTGTCCGAGTGCCCGGTGAGCGACCCAAGCGAGCCAGAGGGTGAGGGGGTACAGCACCAGCGCGGTGATCCACCAGAGGTTGCCGGGGAGGGGGGTGGTCCCGCCGAGCCACCCCAGCAGGCCGCTCGCGGCCCCGGTGATCAGGCCGGCCCACAGCAGCCGGCGACGCAGCGCGGCGCGCGGGTGCCGCCGCAGCGGCGCGTCGAGCGGATTGTCCGGCTCATCGAGCACGGAGGCCACGACGGGACGGGCGACGCTCATCGGGCCACGCGGCAGGATGGTGGAGGTCATGTTCCAGATCGACAGGCCGGTGGTGATGACCGTGGTGTCGACCATGCGCATCCAGCGCCACAGCAGCGGCTCGCTGAGCGTGACGCCGCGCAGCCGGTTGTCGTCCCGGTTCACCTCCCGGGTCTTGAACAGACCCTGGGTCGTGCGCAGGACGGTGCCGTGCTCGCCCAGCACGCGCTCCAGCCGAAAATGGGCGTTCTCGGTGAAAAAGTTGCCCGCGAGGCCGATGACGCCGAGCAGGCCGGTGACCACCAGGGCGAGGGCGAGGGTCCATCCCCGGCCCAGGGAGTCCCAGTCGGCCAGACCACTGAGCCAGCCGCCCGGGTCGAGCCCGAACATCGCGGTCATCCAGTAGGCGCCCCAGAGCAGACCGGCCGCCATGAAGTACGCCCAGACGGAAAACATGTTGTAGAAGACCCACCACCAGCGCAGCCGGGCGAACACCTGAGTCGCGTCCTCGGTGGGTCCGTCCTTCTCCTCTGCTCCTCCGGCCGCTGCCACGGTTGCGGCGGGTGCCTGGCCGGTCCCGAGAAGGTCACGCCGCAGCCGGTCGGCCGCCTCACGGGACACCGCGTCCAGCACGAGCGCGGACTCCATGGCGGTGTTGGCCTGGCCTGCTCCGATCCTGACGCGGCGCAGACCGGCGAGGCGCTGCAGCAGCTTGGCGTCGGCATCCACGCTGCGGATCCGGTCCCGTCCGACCGAGCGGTAGGTCTTGACGAACAGACCGGTGCGCCGTTCCACGTACTCATCGGTGATCCGGTAGCGGGTCTTCACCCAGCGCAGTACGTCGGCGATGGAATTGACGAGGCCCCAGGCGGCGATCGCACCGACCGACCCCAACGCAGCGGGGGCCGGGTCCCCGTCGATCACCAGCACGGCGATCACCGCGGGCAGGAGGGAGAGCACCACCCGCAGCGCGTCCACCCAGATCATCTTCGCGTCGAGGCGCAGCCACGGTGTTTCCTCGGCCCCGCCGGGTGCCGGGGCGGACTCCTCCTGTTCCGCGAGACCGTCGATCGTCATGTGGCGTCTCCCGGGGTGCGCCGGGTGAGCTCGGTCAGCCGGTCGGCGGCCTCGGCCGCGTCCTCCGGAGTGAGGCCGTGGATGGACACCGCGCCGCTGGAGGACGCGGTGGTGACCACCAGTGTCGCCAGACCCATCAGCTGTTCGAGGGGGCCGCGGGTGGTGTCCACGGTCTGGATGCGGGATATCGGCGCGATCCGCCACTGGCGCACGAACCATCCGCTGGAAGCGTAGACAGCCTCCTCCGTCACCTCCCAGCGGTGCACGGCGTACCGCCAGCCCGGCACCACCGCGGCGTGGAGCAGCCCCAGGACAAGGATCACGACGAGGAGCGGTCCGGTCCACGGCCGGGAGGCTTCCCAGAACCCGAACAGGAGCGCCGGTACGCCGGCCAGCGGCAACAGGAGGCAGAGTCCACGGGTGACCCACCAGCCGATCGCCCGCCGTTGTATCCGATGCCTGGGCGGGCGCAGCTTCATTGTCATCATGAGACACAGTGTCGCATGATCGTACGTTGTAGCTCCACTGTGATTCGGTGCGTACCCTTTCCTCATGACACGACCGGAGTCTCCGTCCCGCACCCGGCCGGAGGCGACCCCGGGCACCACCCCTCGCACCCGTCGGGCGATCCTGGACGCCGCGATCACCGTCTACGCGCAGGACCGTGCCGCCTCGCTCCGGGAGATCGCCGAGGCCGCCGAGGTCAGCCGCAGCACGCTGCACCGGTACTTCGCCGACCGGAGCGCACTGGTCGACGCGCTGGCGGACGACGCCATGCTGGCGACCCGACAGGCGCTCGTGGACGCCGCGCTCGACGAGGACACGCCCGCCGAGGCCTTCCGGCGCCTGGTGCGCACCTTCTTCGACCTCGGGCCACGGATGGACTTCCTCTTCGGCGAGACCCAACTGCCCGACGACAAGTGGCAGGAGGGCGAATGGGAAGCGGCGCACGCCCCGGTGGGCGCGCTGTTCCTCCGCGGCCAGGAGGCGGGTGTCTTCGACCGGGGAATCGACGCGGACTGGTTCGTCCGGACGATCTGGTATCTGACCTCGGCCGGCTGGGAGGCGGTCGGTGAGGGGATCATGTCCAAGCACCAGGCGGCCGAGCGGGTGATCCGCACGCTGGAGCGCGGGCTGCTCGCCCCGGATGCCTGACCGCCGCCACTCTCGGTGTCCGCCCTGACTGCACCGGCATCGCCACGGACACGTTTGACGAAGCACCGGCAGGTGCACCCGTACCTTCTGTCCCGGCGGCACATACGCGAGGTGATCCGTGAGGTACCCATCGTCCAACGTGCTCTCCGCGGGCGCCACCCTGCTGGCGGCCGTGAGCTTCACCGCCCTGGTGTTCACTGCGGCAGGCCTGGCGGCACTCCTCCCGCTGGCCGTCCTGTCCGCGCCGGACCTGGGCAGCGCCGCGGCTGACATCAGCCGGGTGGCCGTGATCGCACTTCTCACCGGCATGCTCTCCGGGGTGCTGCGCTCCTTCGTGCAGGAGGAGGGCTCCTACCGGGCCGAGGAGTTCCGGACCCGCTGAGGCGCGGCCCGGGGGTGGCTGGTCCGGTTGGCCGGCCGTCGCGCTCCGCCCTGCCGCGGAACCGGGCGGGAGCACCCTGTGCGGCTTGGTATGGTGGATCTGTCGCCGCGGTCGAAGCCGGTCGCGCGGCAGACACCTTGTCCGGGTGGCGGAATGGCAGACGCGCTAGCTTGAGGTGCTAGTGCCCTTTATCGGGCGTGGGGGTTCAAGTCCCCCCTCGGACACCACATCAAGCCAGTCCTGAGGTGAGGTCTTTCTCTCCCTGAGGACTGAGCTGGGGCGAGCGGCCGGTGTCAGCTGCCCGGCCACTTCCGGGCCCTGCTTCACCCGTCCCCGCTGGGGACCGATTCGGTGACCGCGACCTCGAGGGCGGTGACGGCGATCAACTGCCCCGTCGCGGTGTCGTGCATGGCCATGTCGGCGATTTCGATGTCCCGGCGTTCCGTGCTCCACCACCTGCGCGCGGTGATGGTGAAAACTGCTCCCGGATCCGCGTTGCCGAAGTAGCCGATCTTCTGGTCGGTCACCTTGCGCCGCAGGAACTGCTCGTCGGTGCGCCCCAGCGACCGCCACAGATGCAGCAGCACCGTGTCGAAAACGGAGAAATAGGAGGCGAAGTACATCAGCCCCGCGCCGTTGAGATCGCGTACGACGTCCAGTACGTATTCGAAGGTCTGGGCCGAACCGGCTTCGTGGCAGGCCGGCGGACCCGAGGGATAAAAGGTACCCGTCGCCCGTGCCCGGCCGACCAGGGATCGGGGGGAGTACTCGTTCGGCAACAGCGGCAGGTCATGGTGGGAGAAGCCCGGAGGTACGACCTGGGCCAGGTTCCGGTTACTGCCCGCGCTGGTGCGGGCGATCCAGCGGTTGAAGGTCTCCGCGTAGAGGCAGTCCGGATGCGGGTGTTCGTACACCTCGGCGGGGTCCAGGGCCCCCTCGGCCAGCTCAAGACCGGCCGGTGACATCCGGTGGAGGGTAATGACTGACTGGGTACCGAACCGGAACGCCCGGGACATGACGCTGAGTTCGTCGCCGAAAGTGAGCCCGTGGGGATGGATTACCTCGCCGCCCCGCACATGAAAGTAGTAGAAGGACAGGTAGGCGGGATCCCCGTCGGCGGTTCGGGCGCCATGCACGTTCATCCCGCAGGAGTCTCCCACCACCTGCCAGGTCCAGTCACCGATCCGGCCGAAGATCAGCGAGCCGCCGCTGCACATGCCAGGGGTGACGACCACGTCGCGGGGAACCCCGCGTGCCTGCCCCGATACGGCGCCGCGTCCGCTGCTGGCCCTCGTCATACGTCCACCGCCGTCCGCACCCGGCGGGCCTCGCGGTCCGGGTCCTGAGCGGCAGGTGGCCTGCGGCGCCATTCGCTCGCCACGGCGAGGAACGCGTCATCGTCTTCCGTGGAACCGATCGACACGCGCACGCCCTCGCCCGGGAACGTCCGCACCGCTATCCCCTGACTCGCACACCACCGGCCGAAGCCTGCCGCCTCCTCGCCCAGAGGCAGCCAGAGAAAGTTCGCCTGGCTCTCCGGGATCTGCCAGCCGTCGTCCAGCAGCGCGTCCTGAACTCGCGAACGTTCCGCCACCGTGGTGCCGACCCGCTGCAGCAACTGTTCCTCCAGGCCGAGCGCCGCTACCGCGGCCCGCTGCGCAACCGCGCTCACCGAGTAGGCCAGACCGACCTTGCGCAGCCTCCTGACGACCCGGGCGTCACCAATGAGATAACCGACCCTCAGCCCGGCCAGCCCATACGCCTTGGAGAAGGTGCGAAGCACGACCACATTCGGGTGACCCTCGCAGAAGCGCAGGCCACTGGACGTCTGCGGCGCCCGGACGTACTCGTGGTACGCCTCGTCGATGGCCACGAGACAGCTCGGCGGGACGGCCGCGAGGAACCTGCCGAGGTCCTCGCTTCCGACGACGCTGCCCGTCGGGTTGTTCGGGTTGCAGATGATGACCAGGCGGGTGCTCGGAGTGATCCGGTCGGCCATCGCCCGGAGGTCGTGAGCGGCCCCGGAAAGCGGTACCGGTACGGAGACCACCCCTGCGAGCTTGGAGAGCACGGGGTAGAGCTCGAAGGAGGGCCACGCGTAGACGGCTTCAGCGCCCGGATCACTGATCGATTGGACCAGTGTCTGCAGGAGGGCGACGGATCCGGCACCCACCACGACTTGGTCCTCGTCAGTACCCAGCGCTTCGGCGATGGCCAGCGTCAGCGCTCCGCATCCGGGGTCGGGGTAGCGGTTGACCGTGGCACCGGCTGCCGCTATCGCCTCGACGATGCCGGGCAGAGGGTCGTGCGGGGACTCGTTCGCCGAGAGCAACCGGGGCCTCGTCGGTCCGGCATACACACCGTCGGACGGCTCATAGGCGGGCAGGGCATCGAGAAGGCTGCGAAGGGGCGGAAAAGACATGGAACTCCAAGGAAGGGGGCGCCGGCCTCCCGCACAGGTAGTATCTCCGGCGCCCGAGTCTGTTGTGCCGTGGCGCGTCGCGTCCGCGCTGCGGGCTTTCAGCCCGCCGCCTGCCGCTCCACCACCAGCCGCGCCACATCGGCGAGCGTGGTGGTGTCCAGCACCTCGTAGTCGTGGACCTCGATGCCGAGCCGCTCGTTCAGCACGGTGACGAGTTCGAGCACCGCAAGGGAGTCCAGTCCGACCTCTTCACGGGTGGCGCTGGGCACAATGTCTTCCTCCCTCAGCTGAAGGTCGCTGACCAGGATGTCCTTGAGTACTCCTACTTCGTGCAAAGCTGGCTCTTCCCTCGGAAGTGTCACCGGCGGATCGCCGCTTCAGTCCGCGCGGCCCGCGCGCAGGGCAAGGGCCACATCGACAATGAGATCCTCCTGACCCGCCACCGCCTGCCGCTTGCCCAGCTCGAAGAAGACGTCCCGCGGGTCGACTCCTTCCCGCTGGGAGATGTCCAGCACCCGGCTCTTGAACCCGGAGAACACCCCGGCCAGACCGCTGACGATGGCCACCGAATCGATGGTTGGCGGGTTCGGCATCAGCTCGCGCTCGGCAATGTCCGCTGCGTCGAGCAGTCCGTACAGATCGATGCCCGTAGTGAAGCCCATCCGCTCCAGCACCGGTATCAGGACCTCGAGCTGAGTGTTCCCGGCGCCGGCCCCGAACCCCCGGGCGCAGGCGTCCAGGATGCCCGCGCCCGCCTCCACCGCGGCAATCGAGTTGGCGACGGCCATGCCGAGGTTGTTGTGCCCGTGGAAGATCACGGGCACCTCCACGGCCTGGCAGATGGCGCCGATGCGGCTCGTGACGTCCGCCGGCAGGTAGTGGCCGGCGGAATCGAAGATGCCCACCGCGGTAGCGCCGAACTCCACAAGGCGGGCGCACTCCTTCGCCAGCTGCTCGGGATGGGCCATGTGGCTCATCATGAGAACGCCCTGCGCCTCGGTGCCTCGCTCCCGCAGGAAGCCCAGGTGGCGCTCGGCGAGGTCTCCCTCAGTGCAGTGCGTGCCGATCCGTACGACGTCGACCTGGTGGGCGATGGCCTCCTTCAGGTCCGTGGTGGTGCCCCAACCTGGAAGCATGAAGACGGCCATCTTGCTGTCCGGCAGGGCCTCCCGGACGACCGACAGCATTTCGTCATCGCCGAGTTTGGCCTGCCCGGCCTGGAAGGAGGAGGCGCCCAGGCCATTGCCGTGCCCCACCTCGACCACCGGAATGCCGGCGGTGTTCGCGGCCTCCGCGTACGCCCGCAGCTGGTCGCGGCTCAACTTGTGCCGGACCGCGTGATGGCCGTCGCGCAAGGACGGGTCGTGAATGAGAACCGGCTTGCCGGCATCGTCCTCTGGATGTGGTGTCCCGCTCATGGCGTCTCCGTACCTATGCTCGCGAGGCCGGCCGCGGCGTATCTCTCGGCGACATGGACCGCGGCGGAATTAATGATGTCGAGATTTCCGGCGTACCAGGGGATCCGGTCACCTGAGGAGGTGACCTCGACGGCGACAAAGGCCGTGTTGTCGTGTACAGAGGTGGCCGCCACCCGGAAACCGTCGACGAACGTGCGGACCTGCTCCACCGCGGCCTTCACTGCCGCTTCCACTGATCCGGCGGCAAGCCCCTCCCCCCTCAGCGACATGGCGACCCGGAAGGTCGCGGGAGGTCTGGCAGGGCTGACGTTGAGGATCGCCTTGACGTTCTTCACCCCGGTGAAGTCCCGTACCGCCTCCTGCGTGGTCTCGACGTACTCGTCGAGATTGAGCCGGGTGGACCGGCCGACGCTCGGGCTTGCTGCAGTAGTCACGACTTCGACGTAGTCGACCGCGTGCTCCCGGGTGATGGCGTGCACGATGGGTATCGACGCCTGACCACCGCAGCTGATCATGCTGATGTTGTCGCATGTCAGGGCGTCGGCCCCGTTCACGCTGGGCACCACCATCCGCCCCACCTTGCTGGGCGTCAGATCCACCAGCTTCGCGCCGAGGAGACGCAGTTGCGCCGCGTGCTCGGCATGCGCCGAGGCATTGGTGGCATCGAAGATGACGCCGAACGGCTCCGGAGCGTCCAGAATCGACCGGATACCGTACGCGCTTGTCGGGAGGCCGAGTGCGGCCGCCTGTCGTAAGCCCGGGGCGTTGCCGTCCCGGGCCACGACCAGTCCGCAATCCAGAGACTCCGATCGCAGGATCTTGGCTGCTAAGTCGACACCGATGAGGCCGGCACCGAGTACCGCCACGGGCAGGCGTCCCTTCTGGTTCATGCGTGTATCGCCCTTCCCTGTGTAGAAAGCCACTTGCCGAGTGCGTGCGCCTGTCGTGTTCCCTCGCCGAGTGATGGCCCGTCCATGACAGGACCACACCCACGGGGCCGGGCCGACGGGTACCTCCCCGGCTCGTCCGTGCCTGCCTACGCGTCGCCGACCTGGAGGGTGACCGTTCCCAGTCGGTCGAACTCGGCGACGAATGTGTCGCCGGGGCCCATCGGAACGGCGGCGTGGAGGGCTCCAGTCATAATCAACTGCCCTGCGTCGAGCGTCACACCGTGCTCGCCGAGGACGTTCGCCAGCCAGGCCACCACTGCGACCGGGTCACCCAGGGCGGCGGCACCCGCACCGGTCGCCACGAGATCCCCGTTGCGCGAAAAAGCCATACCGGTCAGCCGATGTGCGCAGTCCTCGGCGAGCACCACCGGGGGCGCCAGGACCACGGCACCGTTCGACGCGAGATCGGCAATCGTATCGGCGAGGGAGATGCGCCAGTTCTCAATGCGGGAATCGACGATTTCCAGCCCGGCCATGACCTCGGCAATGGCCGCACGCGCCGCAGCCATCGTGACCCCGGGGCCCTTCAGGGGACTTCCGAGCCGGAACACGATCTCCGCCTCTACCTTCGGCGCGATGAACGTGTGGGCAGACACGGTCGCCCCTGACATATACACGGTCGATCCCAGCACGGGGCCGTAGTCCGGGGTGCTGACGCCGAACATGCGCTGCATCGGGGCAGAAGTGAGCCCTGCCTTGTACCCGACCACACTGTCACCGGCCGCGGTGAGCATGCCGACCAGCTTTCGCTGGATCGCGTATCCATCGTCCATGCCCAGCCCGGGATGCGCGTCGGTGAAGGGCCGGATGGGGCAGCGCTTGGCTCGCGCCTCATGGAGTGCCATGGCCCAATCGCTGATGTCTTTCTCCGAGATCTTCACTGTGCTCCCGTCCGAAGGCCGCACCGCTGAACGCACCTGTCGCTCACCCAGCTGTACGGAAGGTAAATCCTCGGCGCCTCCGCAACGGCCGACCCGGCGAAGGATGAACAACCCGGCGTACGGTCCGAATCGCCATGAGCCACAGGAGTCCTCCCCGGGAACCCGGACAGAAACTCCATCACAGCGGCCGATTCCATCGTATCCGTGGCCGGAGAATTATCGGGTACGGACGGCGGCGAGGAAACAAAGGTGGCATCCGCCTTCGCGCCCTGACCTCATCGTAACCACGTGGCGACCCTCGCAGGGGTTAGTCACATCCGTCCGCAGGTCAGTGACGTGCGTCCGTATCCCGAACATTGAGAAGTTTCTCCGCCTTCGCGACACTGACTCGTATCCCACAGAACGGGCCATTTCGCATCTCAAACGTGATCCTCGTCACATGCTGTTTCCCTATTCCACCCCGAAAGTGATCTCGAACGGCCGAGATGCCCAGCCAGAACGAGGCAACGCCTTATGATGCGAACAGGAAATGACCTGCCACCCTCGCCGGAATCAGCGGTGGCGCGCTTGCCGACCTGACGCCGATCACATGACGACGCGCTCGACTGGGGCTCGCTCATTGCCCCCTACCGGCGGACCCGTTCTCACGAACTGCGGCCAAGGCACTCCGGTCGAAACGAGTGCAGCATGACCGCATGGCCAGGCGTGCCGCCCGCTCCATCCGGCTTTCCAGCAGCTCCGGAGAAGAGGTGCTGTTCCTGCTGCCGCTCCGGCAGCACAACTCGTCGACGGCAGTGCGCAGGCCGCCCTAAAGGGCGTGGGCGCGGTTCCTGCGGCCTGCTTGCCGGCCCAGGGTCTTGTGGCGCCGCCGTCTTGGATGTTGCCGAGCTTCTTCATGCCACCGTGCACCAGCTCGCCGGGCCGGGCGCGTTCGTAGGGCGGATGACCCGGCAGGAGGCCCGGTCCCGGTGCGGGAGCCGGGCCAGACGGAAGCGGGTCAGCCACCCGGTGCAGCAGGTGGGCGATGCGGTCCGTGCCCCAGCGGCGCAGGAGACGGAACTTGATGATCCGGCGCTCGGTGCGGGGCGGGCTGGAGCGAGGACGGGAGGAGCGGTCACTCAAGCCCTCTTCGCCGAACGTCCGATAGCCGTCGGCCCAGCGCTCAGCGGTGGTCGGCGAGACCTGGAAACGCTCGGCGGCGCGGCGCAGGGGCCGGCCGTCCCCGGCCACACAGCGGGCCAGACGCAGACGGCCGGTCTCGGTCAGGGGTGCATAACCGTGGGCACAAGGGCCTATCTGTCGCTGGTGCAGATGTCGCAATCCACACCAGGCCAGAAGGCCCTCACCCATTTCAAGCTCGAACAGCCGTGAGCCCTGTCACCGTCCACAACCTCCCGAGACAGAACAGCTGGGCTCCGAGGGTCAGCAAGGCGGCGCGGCGCTCAGTGGACCGCCCGCCACGAGCCGTCCAGCTGATCCGTCTGCTGCAACTCGCCGGCCAACTGCTCCAACGCCTTGGCATAGTCACTCACCACCTCGGACAGTGCCCGTACACAGTGCGGAGGAACGGTCGGCAGCAACCGTTCGCTCGCCGCGAGCCATCGGGCCTGGCCGTTGAGCCAGCGCAGCAGCGTACGGCCGCTGTCGGTGAATCGGATCGACGGGTCATTGGCCAGCATTTCCATGGCCCGCATCCGGCTGTGCGCGCTCTCATGCTCCGCCTCGGCGGGCGGGCACGGGTTCGGAACCGAGGCCAGGGGGAATCCCGGGGGGCGTGCCGCCGCCATGAGAGAGGCGCGCGGTGCGGCCAGCTGCTTCGCCGTCTTCAGAGTGGAGGGGCAGGACTTCACTTTCCTGCGTAGACGATGCACCGTGCTGATGGAAACACCTGCCCGTTCGGCCACCTCGCGCAGGGGTGCTTCCGGACGTTCCGCAATCAGTGCCAGGGCCTTCTCCCGTCGCTCGCGCATGTTGACCGGGCGTGCACGGCCATCCATGCCGACGCGGGCGACTGACTGTTTCGACTGAGGAGATTCCTCACTGGAAAACCCTCGCAGCGTCCCCACCGTCTTGGGCGATACACCTGTGACGGCCGCGATGGCCCGGTCGGACCAGTGAGGATGGGAGTTCAGGATGCGCAGGACGGCCGCCTTACGGTCCCGGAGGGTTAAGGGAAGACCGTGGCTGATATTGGCCTTCACAGCGCAGATGAACATGTCGGCCGATGGGCCCTCCACGTAGCGGAGCGCAATGTCACGGTCCCCACGGAGGATGGTGGCCTGTAAACGGTGCATGCCGTCCACCACCCGCCCCGCCGCACGGTCCACGAGAATCGGTTCCAACTCAGCCCCGCTCTCCGCAAGGGCTTGTACGTGGTCATGGTTCAAACCTTCGAGGCGCGGTGAATCTGCTGGTGACAGTGACTCCACCGGAACTTTGAGGACCGCTGAATGCGGTTTATCGAACAAGGGTCCAGTCCTTCCAGCATGCTGATCCGTGTACGGAGCATATGGATGCCTGCGATCTCAGAGTGACATACCGAAGCCTTATCGAGCCAGAACGCCGGAGGGCTTGCGGCCGCTGCTCAGGAGGTGCTCAACGTCAAAGCGGGCGCAGTCGGGGCCCGGGTCATGCCTGACCCCTCGGCTGGTTTCGGAGGCTCAACGGGCCGGTCCCTCCATCACTGCTGGCCAGGTGCGACCGGGCCGGCCGCATCGCCTGACTGGCGGGCCCATGGCGCGTCACGCAAAGAGGGGTGCACCCGCCCGGGGTATTCGCTCGTGCACAGCGGGCCAACGTCCAGCCAACATCGGCTTCGTACCGTCCCCATCGGCTCACAGGTGCCACGGCAACCTCGAGGAACTCGTCGTCCGCCCATCGGCGGGGGCACCTGCGACCGGTTGCGCTCCGAGCCGGACGGCCGAACCGAGTCGAGGGATTCGCTGCGGTCTGGAGGTTCCAGCAGTTGCTCAGCGCTCCTGTTCCACGTGTTTCAGCGGGCCGGAGGGAGACCCCGCACCGCCGTCAGCGATGTCGAGGACCCAGCAAGGAGAAGACATGGCAGTTCAGGACACGATCAGGACATCGTCGATGGAGGCGATCGAAACAGCCGCTGACCTGGCAGCGGTGGGAGCACTGCTGCAGATCGCCGCGGAGCTGGAAGTGGATCACGTTCTCGACGCGGGAGAGCCGTTCAGCGTGGCCGAGCTGGCCGGCGCGGCCGGCGCGCCGGAGGCGGGCATCGGCGATTTCCTCGACGCTCTCCTCGCGGCCGGTCTGGTACTGCGGGCCGAATCACCCGAGATGTTCCAGACGGCGGGGGACTTCGAGGAACGCCGGTATCAGGCCGGGTACCTCTCCTGGGCCTTCCATGCCAATGCTCCGTTTATCGAGCATGCGACGGCGTTCCTGCGCGACCCGGACGGCGCGGCACGTATCCACAGCCGGAACGGCCGCCGTGTGGCTGTCAGTTCACGCTGGATCGGAAACCGTGCGTTCTACCCCGCTGCCTTCCGACTGATCGCGGAGTCGGGTGCGAAACGAGTGGTCGACCTCGGCTCGGGGGCCGCGGGCCTCCTCATCGAACTGCTACGGGAGTCCTCCGAGCGAACGGGGGTGGCTCTCGATATCAGCCCGGCCGCCTCCGACCAAGCACGACAGGCAGCTGACAAGGCAGGCGTCGGCGACCGGATGGAGGTGGTCACCAGATCCATCGAGTCAGTGGCCGAGGACCGGAGCCCCATCGAGGGTGCCGAGGTGATCCATGCCGGATTCGTGCTCCACGATGTGGTGAATAACCCCACCGCCCGCACCGGCGTTCTGCGCGGCTGCCGCGAGGCACTGGCCCCCGGAGGCTTCCTGGCTGTCACCGACGCCGTTCCCTACGCGACCGATGAGCGGGAGCGCCGGTTCAGCGCCTTGTTCACCTATCTGCATGCCACCTTCATGAAGGTGGATCTGCCAACGGAACGCGAATGGCGCGAAGCGTTTCTGTCGGCCGGCTTCTCGCAAGTGTCGTGCCTCCCCCACCGATTCCCCGGCGGGCGGCTCTTCATCGTCTCGAATTGAGTTCAGTGATGACCAACCCCTTTGAACACGACGACCGTGACTACCTCGTCCTGGTCAACGACGAGAACCAGCACTCGCTGTGGCCCAGCTGGATCACCGTGCCGACAGGCTGGCACGTCGTCCTCGATGCCTCCCCGCGTGCCGACGCCCTGGCCTACATCGATCAAAACTGGACTGACATGCGGCCGGCGAGTCTAGCGGCCGCTATGAGAACGGAGTAGACCTGCGATGGCGCCGATCACCCTCAGGGACCTGTTCGAGCAGCAGGTCATGCGGCGACCGGACGCAGTCGCCGTCAGCCACGGCGGAAGCGGCTTGACCTATCGCGAACTCAACCGGCGCGCCGACCGGCTCGCGCATGCGCTCATCGCGCGCGGCGCCGGGCCGGACCGACTGGTGGCCCTCGCGCTGCCCCGCTCCGAGGAGCTGGCCGTCGCGATTCTGGGCGTGCTGAAGGCCGGTGCAGGGTACCTGCCGTTGGACCCAGCTCAGCCGAAGAACAGAACGCAGTCTCTGCTCCGGGACTCCGAGCCGGTCTGCGTGGTGACCTCCGGCGCACTCGGCCCGCCGTCGGACATCACCGTCATCGACCTTCGGTCGGCCGAGGTGGTGGCGGAACTGGAGCACGGGCCGGTGGGTCCACCGCCGAAGCGCACCCTGCCGGGCCATCTCGCCTACACCATCTACACCTCGGGCTCCACAGGACGGCCCAAGGGAGTCCTGGTCACCCATGAGAACGTCGTCCGCCTACTGACGGCCACCGACGCCTGGTTCAGCTTCTCCGACACCGACGTATGGACGATGTTCCACTCCTACACGTTCGACTTCTCAGTCTGGGAGCTATGGGGCGCTCTTGCCTACGGCGGACGGCTGGTCGTCATCCCGTTCGAGGTGAGCAGGTCACCCGGCGAATTCCTCCGCTTGCTGGCCGAGGAACGGGTCACCGTGCTCAACCAAACACCTTCGGCCTTCTACCAGCTCGACCGAGCTGACCGCTTGTCCACGGACCCCGGCGTCAACCTCGCGTTGCGTCTCGTGATCCTGGGCGGAGAAGCGCTCGACATCGGACGTCTGACGGGTTGGTACGCGCGACATCCGGAGGACGCACCACGTCTGGTGAACATGTACGGCATCACCGAAACCACCGTGCATGTCAGCTACCTCCCGCTCCTGCCTAGCAGCCAGACGGAATCCGGCGGCAGCCCCATCGGGCGTCCCCTTCCGGATCTGCGGGTGAAGGTCCTGGACGAGACGCTGGCGCCCGTGCCGGCCGGTGAGCTCGGGGAGCTGTACGTAGCCGGCCCAGGCCTGGCCCGCGGATACCTCAACCGGCCCGCGCTGACCTCCGGGCGCTTCCTCGCCGATCCGGACGGGCCCGCAGGTGCCCGGATGTACCGGACCGGGGATCTGGCACGGCGACGCCCCGACGGCTCACTGGACTACTGCGGGCGCGCGGATGAGCAGGTGCAGATCCGTGGGTTCCGGGTGGAGCCGGGAGAAATCGAAGCAGCGCTGCTACAGCATCCTGAGGTCGAGTCCGCTGCGGTCATCCTCCGGGAGGACCGTCCCGGCGACCAGCGTCTCGTGGCGTATGCCGTGCTCGATGTCACGGCGCCGGGTACCGAACGGGACGCCGACGAGGCGGAACACCTGGTCGAAGGCTGGCGGACCTTGTACGACGCGATGTACGGCGCGACACGGAAGGACGCCCCCAGCGTGGCCTTCGGTGAGAATTTCGCGGGTTGGAACAGCAGTTACGACGGTGCGCCGATCCCCCTGTCGCAGCTGCGCGAGTGGCGCGACTCCACCGTCCGCCGCATCCACGAACTCCGCCCCAGCAACATTCTGGAGATAGGGGCGGGCAGCGGGCTGCTCCTGGCACCGCTGCTGTCCGTCTGCGACTCCTACTGGGCCACCGACCTGTCGGCAGAAGCCATCGACGCGCTCACCCTGGCCGTGGGCGACGACGAACGGGTGCGGTTGGAGCAACGTCCCGCCGACGATTTCGTTGGACTGCCAACCGGCTTCTTCGACACAGTGATCATCAATTCCGTGGTCCAGTACTTCCCGGACGCGGACTATCTGACCAGGGTGGTGGAGCATTCCCTCGGCCTCGTCCGTCCCGGCGGGGCCGTGTTCGTCGGGGACGTACGTGACCTGCGCACCCTCCGGGCGCTTCAGACAGCGATCCGGCTCCCCGGGGAGCCGGACGGCGCCGTGCTGCGCCACGCGGTCGACCGCGCCCACGCCACCGAGGAGGAACTGCTGGTCTCACCGGGCTTCTTCAGCAGAATATCCGGGGCAAACGTGGTGGACGTTCGGGTCAAGGAGGCCGTCAGTCACAACGAGCTCAGCCGCCATCGATACGACGTGACGCTGTACCGCAGCCCGGCCGAAGCGGTCGAGCCGGAAAAGCTGACGCGCCTGGTATGGAACGGTGAGGCGATACCTCCAATACCGCTGAACGGTCTGTTCGTCACCGCGATACCCAACGCGCGCCTGTCCGGGGAGACGGCGGCGGCGGCCGCGGCGGCGAACGGCGACATCGACCGGGCCCGCGCACTGCTGGCCGCCGGGGGTGGCGTCGATCCTGCCGACCTCATCCGCGAAGCCCAGCGACGGAGATGCCGTTGCGTGATAGTTCCGTCCGGCGAGCGAAGCGACCTGGTCGACGCCGTCTTCCTGCCGGACGGCCACCCCAGCGCGGTGCGGTACACCTGGCACGGCGAGGCCGGACCACACAGTAACCACCCGCTCACAGCCCGGCGGACCGCGGCGGCCGGCTCCGGACTGCGAAGTTACCTTGACGGGATCCTGTCCTCCCACATGGTGCCCGCAGCGGTCGTCATCATGGACGAACTGCCGCTGACCGTGAACGGTAAACTGAACCGTGGCGCCCTGCCCGCACCGGACTATCCGGGGCACGCGACGGGCCAACAGCCCCGCAGCGAGCGTGAGAGGCAGCTGTGCAGTCTGTTCGCTGATGTGCTGGGAATCCCGCAGGTCGGAATCGACGACGACTTTTTCGCCCTCGGCGGCCACTCACTCCTCGCCACCCGCCTCATCGCCCGCATCCGCGCCGAACTGGGTGTCGAACTGGACCTGCGTGCCCTGTTCGCGGAACCCACCGTGACCGGAGTGATTCATGCCGTGGCGCGGAGCGCCGGGTGTCGGCGGCCGGTGCTCCCAGGGCGGAGGGACAGCCTGCTACCCCTAAGCTCTGGCCAGCGGCGGATGCTCTTCCTCCGGGACACGGGCGCGGAAT
>NZ_JAQKPV010000013.1 GCF_028200735.1 Streptomyces sp. ACA25 | reverse complement strand
CTTCCCTTTCGGTGATTCCCACCCTACCAGCTCAATTCCCTTGCCGTTTCCGGCTGTTGGTCCTTGCTTCTGGCGCACAGGAGGCCCGGACAGCGAGCTGTCCTGGCTTCCCGTTGTGGCGGTGGCGTAAACGTACTGGAGCGGGGCCCCGGGATGCAAATCCGGGCGCCCCGCTGCCTGGTGGCGTCAGACGTCCATGACGACCGGCATGATCATCGGACGGCGTCGGTAGGTGTCCGACACCCACTTACCCACCGTCCGGCGGATCAGCTGCTGCAGCTGGTGCGGCTCGACCACCCCGTTCTGAGCCGAGGCGGTGACGACTTCCTGGACCTTCGGGAGCACCAGGCCGAAGTCGGCGTCGTCGATGCCGGAGCCGCGGGTGTGGATGCTCGGTCCGCTGACGATCTTGCCCGTGGCGCTGTCCACCACGAGGAAGATCGAGATGAACCCCTCGTCGCCGAGGATGCGGCGGTCCTTGAGGTTCGCCTCGGTGACATCACCGACGGAGAGCCCGTCGACATAGACGTAACCCGCCTGCACCTTGCCGGAGATCCGGGCCTTTCCGTCGATGAGGTCAACCGTCACGCCGTCCTCGGCGATCACGATGCGGTCGGCGGGGACCCCGGTGAGCGCGCCCAGCTCCGCGTTGGCCCGCAGGTGCCGCCACTCCCCGTGGACCGGCATCAGGTTCTTCGGCCGGCAGATGTTGTAGAAGTACAGCAGCTCACCGGCCGAGGCGTGGCCCGAGACATGGACCTTCGCGTTGCCCTTGTGGACGACGTTCGCACCCCAGCGGGTCAGGCCGTTGATCACCCGGTAGACCGCGTTCTCGTTCCCGGGGATGAGCGACGAGGCCAGGATCACGGTGTCCCCCGGCACGATGCGGATCTGATGGTGGTCCCGGTTGGCCATCCGCGACAGGGCCGCCATCGGCTCCCCCTGGGACCCGGTGCAGACCAGCACAACCTGCTCCTCGGGCAGGTCGTCCAGCCGCTTCACATCGATGACGAGCCCGGCCGGCACCTTGAGGTAGCCAAGGTCCCGGGCGATGCCCATGTTCCTGACCATCGAACGGCCGACGAAAGCGATCCGTCTGCCATGCTCGTGGGCCGCGTCGACCACCTGCTGGATGCGGTGCACATGGCTGGCGAAGCTGGCAACGATGATCCGCTTCCCCGCCTTGCCGAAGACCTGGCCGAGCACGGTGGAGATGTCCCGCTCCGGAGCGACGAACCCCGGCACCTCGGCATTGGTGGAGTCGCAGAGCATCAGGTCGATGCCCTCCTCCCCGAGCCGGGCGAAGGCCCGCAGGTCGGTGAGGCGGCCATCGAGCGGAAGCTGGTCCATCTTGAAGTCGCCGGTGTGCACCAACAGCCCGGCCGGAGTGCGGATGGCGACGGCCAGCGCGTCGGGAATGGAGTGGTTGACCGCGATGAACTCGCAGTCGAAGCGGCCGAGCAGCTCCCGGTCGCCTTCCTTCACCTCCAGCGTGTACGGCCGGATCCGGTGCTCCTGCAGCTTCGCCTCGATCAGCGCCAGCGTCAGCTTGGAGCCGATCAGCGGGATGTCGGGCTTCTCGCGCAGCAGGTACGGCACGGCACCGATGTGGTCCTCGTGGCCGTGCGTCAGCACGATGGCATCGATGTCGTCCAGCCGCTCCCGGATGGAGCTGAAGTCCGGCAGGATCAGATCGACGCCGGGCTGTTCCTCCTCGGGGAACAGCACACCGCAGTCGACGATGAGCAGCCTCCCCCCGTATTCGAGGACGGTCATGTTGCGGCCGATCTCGCCCAGGCCGCCGAGCGGGGTGACGCGTAGGCCACCCTCCGGAAGGCTCGGCGGAGCGCCGAGCTCTGGATGCGGATGACTCAAAGGATCTCCTTGACCACCCGCCCCACGTGCCCGGAGGGGCACCCGGCGCGGGTGTCTGTGTGCTCTGGTCGGTATTCGGTTATCACCTTCCCCGTCGCGACCGGGCCGGGCGGGTGGGCCCGACCCCGGTCGCGAGGGGTCGCGGTGCCGGAAGGAATCCTTCCGGCACGGGCACGGTGATACGTGCCCTCGCACATTTCGCAGCGCGGGGAGGCATGCACCGGACGGCCGTCGCGGCGCTCGTGCCGCGGACCGGGGAACTGCCCCTGCCGTCTCTGTCCACGCTCCGCCGCGCCCGGGTCTCAGATGTGTACCCCGCCCGCGGCAAGGTCCCGCCGGAGCTGCTCGGCTTCTTCGTCGGTCAGACCCACCAGCGGCAGCCGGAGAGGGCCCCCGGGGAGGCCCTGGAAACCGAGGGCCGCCTTCGAGGTGATCACACCCTGGGTCCGGAACATCCCGGTGAAGACCGGCAGCAGCTTCTGATGGATCTCCGTGGCCTTGGCGACGTCACCGCTGGTGTACGCGTCCACCAGGGCCCGGAGCTCCGGGGTCACCACGTGTCCGACCACCGAGACGAAGCCGACCGCCCCGACCGAGAGCAGCGGAAGGTTGAGCATGTCGTCACCCGAGTACCAGGCGAGGCCGGTGGTGGCGATGGCCCAGCCGGCCCGCCCCAGGTCACCCTTGGCGTCCTTGTTCGCGACGATCCTCGGATGGTCCGCGAGCCGCACCATCGTCTCGGTGTTGATCGGCACACCGCTGCGGCCCGGGATGTCGTACAGCATGACCGGCAGGTCCGTGGCGTCCGCGATCGCCGTGAAGTGCTGGAAGAGCCCTTCCTGCGGCGGCTTGCTGTAGTACGGCGTCACGGCGAGCAGCCCGTGGGCGCCGGCCTCCTCGGCGGCGCGGGCCAGCTGCAGGCTGTGCCGGGTGTCATTGGTGCCGGCTCCGGCCACAATGTGG
Source organism: Streptomyces sp. ACA25 (assembly GCF_028200735.1). Taxonomy (GTDB): domain Bacteria; phylum Actinomycetota; class Actinomycetes; order Streptomycetales; family Streptomycetaceae; genus Streptomyces. The sequence goes on along the minus strand of NZ_JAQKPV010000013.1, from coordinate 153,013 downwards.
GCGCGGTCGCCGACGGCCTCGGCGACGGCGCGCACCAGGTCGGCTTTCTCCGCGTCGCTGGTGGTCGGGGATTCGCCGGTGGTGCCATTGATGATCAGGCCGTCATTACCGGCGTCCACCAGGTGGACGGCGAGCCGCTGCGCGCCGTCCAGGTCGAGTGAACCGTCCGCGGTGAACGGAGTGACCATGGCGGTCAGCACCCGCCCGAAGGGAGTCTGCGGTGTGGAGGTCGGAGCCATGGGTACCACGCTACTCGCAGCGCGGTCCCCGGCGCTCCATCGGGTCACGCATGCACGGAACCCGGTGCTGCCTGCTCGGGGGTTCAGGCAGCACCGGGCCCGTCTCGCCAGCGTAGATGAACCAGTCCAAGTGTGGCAATACGGACACCTCGCTCAAAGTTTCGGGCCACCCCGCACTCAGGGAGCGATACGCCCGTTCGCGTTGAACGCGGCGTGCGTGAGCGGCATCAGACGGGCCCATTCGGCCTCCATCTTCTCCGCGACCATGGCGATCTCCCGCTGCGGAAAAGAAGGAACCCTGGCCTGTTCGTGCTCGGTGCGCAGCCCGAGGAAGTGCATCAGTGACCGGGCGTTGCAGGTCGCGTACATCGACGAGAAAAGACCGACCGGCAGGACCGCCCGGGCGACCTCCCGGGCCACCCCGGCGGCGAGCATCTCCTGGTACGCCTCGTACGCCTGCCGGTAGGACGCTTCCATGGTGGTGGTGACCGTCTCGTGCTGCTCCGGCGGCCCGGCCACGAACTCGTACTTGCCCGGCCGGCCCTGCTGGACCAGCTTGCGGTCCGCGTCCGGCAGGTAGAACACCGGCTTCAGCTCACGGTAGCGGCCGCTCTCCTCGTTGTAGGACCAGCCGGCGCGGTGCCGGTGGAACTCCCTGAAGACGAAGATCGGGGCGCTGACGAAGAAGGTCATCGAGTTGTGCTCGAACGGGCTGCCGTGCCGGTCCCGCATCAGGAAGTTGATCAGCCCTTTGGAGCGCGCGGGATCCTTGTCGAGCTCGTCCAGCGACAGCTCCCCCGCGGTGGAGACCCGTGCCGCCCACAGCACGTCGGTGTCGGTGGCGCTGTGCTTGACCAGCTCGACGGTCACGTCACTGCGGAAGCTGGGCTTGTCGGTCACCGGCGGGTCCTTCCAGGGCATGAGCCGCGCAGCCGCGTGGGGGGTGGAGCGGGAGTGCGCGTGAAGTGCGGGGAGCGGGGCCCACCTTACGGGCCGGCACCGACAAGCAAGGCCCGGGGTCGGGCAAATGGTGACCGTTCGCCCGCACGGCCGAGGTACACCGGACCGGTGCCGCCCTGAAGCCCTCCCGCGCGGTAATCTCACCGGGCACCTTCAGCGCCACCCGTGAACCCGAACGAGGATCAGCCGTGTCCCTGCCCTTCATGACGGCCGACCACGACTCCGACGGCCCCGACCCGGACATGCCGTTGCCGCATGCCGAGCCGGACCGCTGGCGCCGCCCCTACCGCCCGGGGCCCTGGCGCGTGGGTCTGGCCGCGCTGGCACTGCTGCTCGCCGCCTACATGCTCATTTCGGGCATGATCATCGCCCTGGCGGGGCCGGTGGCCGGCGCGAGGGCCACCTTCGTCCTCGCGGCCGTGACCCTCGTCCTCGCTCTGCGCATGCTGCGGGTGGGGATCTGGGTGAGCCCGCGCGGGCTGCGCCGGGTCGGCCTCCTCAGCACCCGCACGCTGCGCTGGCGGGAGATCACCCGGGTGCGCACCGTGCAGCAACCGGTGAAGTGGCTGGGCCTGCCCCGTGGCGTGCAGGGGCAGGCACTGGTGATCGAACGGCGCCGGGGGGAGCCGCTGCGGCCGCTGCTCACCGATCACAACTCCGACTTCCTCACCCGTCCGGAGGCCTTCGAACGAGCGGCGGACGTGATCGAGGCGTGGGCGGCCGAGCACCGCTGACGTCACCGGCACCCAGGGGGTGTCCGCCTCGGGGGTGTCGCCCTCGCCGGGGCCGGTGCCCCGGGAACGGCAGTCGTTGCCCTCAGTAGGTGCTGCCCGTCAGGTTCGGACCCGCGGCCCTCCGGCTGTCCCTGCCCGCACGCAGGTTGATGGCGTGCTGCATGGCCTTGCGGGCCCGAGGGGTGTCCCGGGCGTCGTGGTAGGCGATGGCCAGCCGGAACCAGCAGCGCCAGTCCCCGGGGTTCTGTTCGGTCTCGGCCTGCCGCCGCACGAAGGCCGCGTCGGCCGCCCCACGGTCGATCCGGCCGCTCGGGGTCCGCGGAAGATCATCGACGGGCAGGCCGCCCTCGGCGTCCAGCTCCCTGGCAAGCCGGTTCGCCCGCTGCGCGAAGCGCGTGCTGTGCCAGAGGAACCAGGCACCGATCAACGGCAGCACCAGAGCCGCCAGGCCGAACAGCACGGTCACCCAGGTGCCGTGCCGGATCAGCAGGACTCCCCGGTGGCCGACCAGCACGAAGTAGACGATCAGGACAGCCGAGAGCAGAGCGTAGGTGAGCCGCGCGCGCACCGTCAGCCGCCCAGGTCCATGAAGTGCTCCAGTCCGAACGTCAGACCGGGAGCCGCGCTGATCCGCCGGACTCCCAGCAGCACGCCCGGCATGAAGGAACTGCGGTTCATCGAGTCGTGCCGGAGTGTGAAGATCTCACCCTCGTCTCCGAAGAGCACCTCCTGGTGGGCGACCAGGCCGCGCAGTCGCACCGCGTGCACCGGCACCCCGTCCACCAGAGCCCCGCGGGCGCCCTCCAGGGCCGTGCTGGTGGCGTCCGGCTGGGGCGGGCAGCCGGCCTCCGCCCGGGCCCTGGCAATGACCTGAGCGGTCCGGACCGCGGTGCCGCTGGGCGCGTCCGCCTTGCCGGGGTGGTGCAGCTCGACCACCTCGACGGACTCGAAGAACTTCGCCGCCTGCCGGGCGAAGTGCATGGTGAGAACCGCCCCGATGCCGAAGTTCGGAGCAATGAGCACTCCGGTCCCCGGGGAGTCGTCGAGCCAGCCCCGCACCGCGGTGAGCCGGTCGTCCGTCCAGCCGGTGGTGCCGACCACACCGTGGATGCCGTGGCGGACGCAGAACTCCAGGTTGTCCATCACCGCCCCCGGGTGCGTCAGGTCGACGGCGACCTGTGCGCGGTGCTCCACGAGCGCGTCCAGCTTGTCGTCCCGGTCGACCGCGGCGACGAGCTCCATGTCCTCGGCAGCTTCCACCGCGCGAACGGCTTCCGCCCCCATCCGGCCCTTCGCACCGATGACGGCGACCCGCAGCTTGCTCATGACCACTCTCGTCCTTCGTCCGTGCTTCACTTGCTCCGGCAGCCCGGCCGCCGCCCGGAGACCCTCAGGCGAGGGCCGCGGCCATCCGGTCGGCCTGCCGGTCGTTCACGTCTCCTATGACGGCCAGGGACGGGGGCTGCCTCAGCACCTGACCGGCGACCTGCCGCACCTCGTCGGGGGTGACGGCCGCCATCCGGTCAAGCATCTCATCCACGGAGAGCTGCTTGCCCCAGCAGATCTCGCTCTTGCCGAGCCGGTGCATCAGCGCCCCGGTGTCCTCCAGCCCCAGGACGGTGGACCCGGCGAGCTGGCCGATGGCCCGACGCAGCTCCTCGTCGCTCAGGCCGTGCTCGGCGACCAGTGCGAGCTGCTCGCGGCAGAGGGCCAGGACGTCATGGATCTGGCCCGGCCGGCAGCCGGCGTAGATGCCGAACAGCCCGCAGTCGGCGAAACCCGAGGTGTAGGAGTAGACCGAGTAGGCCAGGCCGCGCTTCTCCCGCACCTCCTGGAACAGCCGGGAACTCATACCACCGCCCAGGGCCGCGCTGAGCACCCCCAGGGCCCAGCGCCGTTCGTCCCGGCGGGACACGCCGGGGACGCCGAGCATGAGGTGGGCCTGCTCGGTTTTCCGGCCGAGCAGCTCGACGTGGCGCGCGGCCCGGAGCCTTCGCTGCCCGCCGCGTGGTCCGGCCGGCCGGTCCTCCGTCCGGGAGAGCGCCCCCGCCCTGTCGAAGGCCGCACGCACCTGCCGGACGACAGTGGCGTGGTCCAGGCGCCCCGCCGCGGCGACCACCAGGCGCGTCGGATCGTAGTGCCGCCGGTAGAAGCGCATGATCCGTTCGCGCGTCAGCGCGTTCACGCTGTCCACTGTGCCCAGGACGGGGCGGCCCAGCGGAGTGTCGCCGAGCAGGGTCTGGGCGAACAGGTCATGCACCAGATCGCCCGGATCGTCCTCCGTCATGGCGATCTCCTCCAGGATTACGCCGCGCTCGGCCTCCACCTCCTCCGGCGGTATCACCGAGCCGGTGAGCATGTCGCAGACCACGTCGATCGCCAGCGGCAGGTCCGTGTGGAGGACCCGTGCGTGGTAGCAGGTGTACTCCTTGCCGGTGAAGGCATTGACCTCACCGCCGACGGCGTCGAAGGCGGTGGAGATGTCGAGGGCGCTGCGCCGCCGCGTGCCCTTGAAGAGCAGGTGCTCCAGGTAGTGGGTGGTCCCGCTGAGCGCCGGGGTCTCGTCCCGGGAGCCGACGTGGGTCCAGATGCCGAAGCTGACCGAGCGCACGGTGGGCACGGTCTCGGTGACGATCCGCAGGCCGCCGGGGAGAACGGTCTTGCGGACGACGCCCGCGCCGTTCTCACCCTGCAGCAGCGTCTTGGTCACGGCCCGTGGACGGGGGACGGCCCGCCCCTCCGGAGAGGTGGGGCGGGCCGTCTGGCGGAACGAGCGTGTCACTGCTCCGCGTCGTCCTTCTGCTCAACAGCTCCGGCCTGATCGGAGTCGCCGTTCTCAGCGCCCTCCTCCAGGACGGGGATGAGGGAGAGCTTCCCCCGCTGGTCGATCTCCGCGATCTCGACCTGGACCTTCTGGCCGACACCGAGGACGTCCTCGACGTTCTCCACCCGCTTGCCGCCGGCCAGCTTGCGGATCTGCGAGATGTGCAGCAGACCGTCCTTGCCCGGCAGCAGGGAGACGAAGGCACCGAAGGTGGTGGTCTTCACCACCGTGCCGAGGTACCGCTCACCGACCTCGGGCATCGTCGGGTTGGCGATGCCGTTGATGGTGGCGCGGGCGGCCTCGGCGGCCGGGCCGTCCGCGGCACCGATGTAGATGGTGCCGTCGTCCTCGATGGTGATGTCGGCGCCGGTGTCCTCCTGGATCTGGTTGATCATCTTGCCCTTGGGGCCGATGACCTCGCCGATCTTGTCCACCGGGATCTTGACGGTGATGATCCGCGGAGCGTTGGGGGACATCTCGTCCGGGGTGTCGATCGCCTCGTTCATCACGTCGAGGATGTGGAGGCGGGCGTCGCGGGCCTGCTTGAGGGCCGCGGCCAGCACGGAGGCCGGGATGCCGTCCAGCTTGGTGTCGAGCTGGAGGGCGGTCACGAACTGCCGGGTGCCGGCGACCTTGAAGTCCATGTCACCGAAGGCGTCCTCGGCACCGAGGATGTCGGTGAGCGTGACGTAGTGCGTCTCGCCCGCGACCTCCTGGGAGATGAGGCCCATGGCAATGCCCGCGACCGGCGCCTTGAGCGGCACACCGGCGTTGAGCAAGGACATGGTGGCCGCACAGACGGAGCCCATGGACGTGGAACCGTTGGAGCCGAGCGCTTCCGAAACCTGCCGGATCGCGTAGGGGAACTCCTCCCGGGTCGGCAGCACCGGGACCATCGCCCGCTCGGCCAGCGCGCCGTGGCCGATCTCGCGGCGCTTCGGAGAACCGACACGGCCGGTCTCGCCGACGGAGTACGGCGGGAAGTTGTAGTTGTGCATGTACCGCTTGCGGTTCACCGGCGACAGCGTGTCCAGCATCTGCTCCAGCCTGAGCATGTTGAGCGTGGTGACCCCCAGGATCTGGGTCTCGCCGCGCTCGAACAGGGCGGAGCCGTGCACCCGCGGGATGGCCTCGACCTCGGCGGCCAGCGTGCGGATGTCGGTGACCCCGCGGCCGTCGATACGGACCTTGTCCTTGATGATGCGCTCACGGATGAGCTGCTTGGTGAGCGAGCGGTACGCGGCGGAGATCTCCTTCTCGCGTCCCTCGAACTGGGGGATGAGCTTCTCGGCGGCCAGCGCCTTGATGCGGTCCAGCTCGGTCTCGCGCTGCTGCTTCCCCGCAATGGTGAGCGCCTGGGCGAGCTCGTCGCGAACGGCGCTGGAGAGCGCCTCCAGGACGTCGTCCTGGTGCTCGAGGAAGACCGGGAACTCGGCGACCGGCTTGGCGGCCCTGGCCGCGAGGTCGGACTGCGCCCGGCAGAGGACCTTGATGAAGGGCTTGGCCGCTTCGAGGCCGGCGGCCACGACCTCCTCGGTCGGCGCCTCCGCCCCGCCCTTGACCAGCTCGATGGTGCGCTCGGTCGCCTCGGCCTCGACCATCATGATCGCCACGTCACCGTCGGGCAGCACCCGGCCGGCCACGACCATGTCGAAGACCGCGTTCTCCAGCTCGGAGTGGGTCGGGAAGGCCACCCACTGACCGTTGATCAGTGCGACGCGGGTGCCGCCGATCGGGCCGGAGAAGGGGATCCCGGAGAGCTGGGTGGAGCAGGAGGCGGCGTTGATGGCGATCACGTCGTACAGGTGATCGGGGTTCAGCGCCATGATCGTCTCGACGATCTGGATCTCGTTGCGCAGCCCCTTGCGGAAGGACGGGCGCAGCGGGCGGTCGATCAGCCGGCAGGTGAGGATGGCGTCCTCCGAGGGCCGCCCCTCGCGGCGGAAGAACGAGCCGGGGATCTTCCCGGCCGCGTACATCCGCTCCTCGACATCCACCGTGAGCGGGAAGAAGTCGAGCTGGTCCTTGGGGTGCTTCGATGCGGAGGTCGCCGAGAGCACCATGGTCTCGTCGTCCAGGTAGGCGACGGCCGAGCCGGCCGCCTGCCGGGCCAGACGGCCGGTCTCGAAGCGGATCGTGCGGGTGCCGAAAGCGCCGTTGTCGATGACGGCCTCGGCGTAGTGGGTCTCGTTCTCCACCTTGGAAAATCTCCTCTTCTGCGTCCCTGCCTCGCGCGGCGGGACGGTGGCGGTGGAGCGCCCCCGGTTGCGGGCCGGCCTTCGATCGAAGCGCCCGGGGCAACGCCCGGGAGCCACTACCGAGGACCGGCGGCGGAGACGCTCCGCCTGGTCTTTTCGACTCGTTGTGTGGGGACCAGACTACAAAGTCATGCGTCCCCGGGCCCGGCGAAGCGCGGCAACCGGGCGGATACGGCGAAGGGAGCGACCCACTCAGCGGTGGGCCGCTCCCTCGTCCGGGTTCCTACCTGGCGCCGGCCGCACCGCGGCGGATGCCGAGGCGCTCGACCAGCGCACGGAAGCGCTGGATGTCCTTCTTGGCCAGGTACTGGAGCAGTCGGCGGCGCTGGCCGACGAGAATCAGCAGACCACGGCGGGAGTGGTGGTCGTGCTTGTGGGTCTTCAGGTGCTCGGTCAGGTCCGAGATACGCCGGGAGAGCAGAGCCACCTGGACCTCGGGGGAGCCGGTGTCGCCCTCCTTGGTGGCGAACTCGGTGATGATCTTCTGCTTTGTTGCGGCATCGAGCGACGACACGCGTACTCCTTGAGTGTGTGAAGCCGTGGAGCCCCCCTGGTCTTCTTCACAGGGATGTATGGAAAGGCTCTGCAGGCACGGCCAGCGTATCAGCCGGCCGGGTATGCCCCGGCTCGCCGGGAGCGGCCCGGATCCGGGCGGGTGCGCCGGGCCCGGGCCGCGGCTCCTCCCGGGTGCCCGCCCGCCGGTCAGCCGGTAAGCCCCCGGGCCGCGCTGTACACGTCGAGGACCGCCAGTGCCAACGGCACCAGCGACAGCAGCACAGCTCCTTCGGTGAGGTCGAGCACCCTCCCCCAGACCGGCGTCAGGCCGGAACGCGGCACGATCAGCGCGACCGCCGCGAGGACAGCGACGAAGAGGGTGAGAACGGCGGTCAGCCACACCGTGCGCAGTTCGGCGGAGCCCGAGCCGGCCGGGGTCCCGACCGCGAATCCGAGGACCAGCAGCGCCAGCGCCACGGCACCCGCGGTGAGCAGGGCGGCCACCTGGACGGCGTACCGGAACAGCCGGGCGCGGGTCAGCAGGGCGATCCCGGTGGCCAGCGCCAGCAGCTGCGCCCAGCCGTCACCGGAGAAGCCGAGCACTCCGGCCGCCACGACAGCCGACAGCGCGCAGCCGCCGGCGAGGCCGAGCAGGACCTGATGTCCGCGGCGGGCCTGCCCGGCGATGCGCGCGGAATCCACCGGGCCGGCCTCCGCCGCCGGGTCCGTCTCCAGCGCGTCGTAGCCGGTCGGCGGGGCGGCGTAACCGATGGGCAGCCGGACGAGCCGGGCGGAGAGCCCGGGCAGGAACGCCAGCGCACCGAGCACGGCAGGCGCGCAGACCGCGGCGGCGGCCACCGGCCGGGCATCGGTGACAATCGCGCCGAAGGTGACCACCAGCCCGACACCGGCGGCCGCGGCTGCGGCCGTGAACGGCCCGCCGGCGTCCGGTACCGCGGCCATCAGCGGAACACAGACCAGCAGCACCGCCACGCAGCCGAGCAGCAGTTCCAGCCGGCCGGCTCCGTGCCCGGCGGCCATCGGGAGTGCCCCGGTGCCGGCGACCAGCGCGTGCGGCAGGGCTGCCAGCCCGAGGGCGAGCGCGCAGGCCCGGTCCGCGTACACCCGGGCCCGCACCACGGCGAAGGAGACGAACAGCAGGGCCAGCACCCCGGCGACGATGCCGGGCAGGCCGTGCATGTCGTGCCGGGCAGGTTCGGCGAACCACAGCGCCACCGCCGTCAGCGCCGCGAAGACCGCAGCGCCGGTGAGTCCCGCGGTGCGCAGCGACCGGTCGTCCCACAGCCGTCGGTCGTGCATGACGGCCTCGGCCAGGGCCTCGGTCACGTCGTCGTGCACCGGGGGCGGCAGCGAGTCGGCGAACGGGCGCAGGGCCAGCACATCACCGTCCAGGACCCGCTGCGCGGCGAGGGTCCGGGAACCGTCCAGCACCGTGCCGTCGCGGCGCACCAGGTGGTAGCCGACCGGCGCGCCGTCGGCCGGGGGCTGGTCGGCCAGCCGCAGGATCTCCGGGCAGAGGTCGGCGAGCGGGATGTCCTCCGGCAGCGCCAGGTCGATCCGCTTCCCGGTCGCGGCGATCGTGACGCGGCAGAATCCGGTGGCTGCGGTCGTGCTCACGAAGACTCCCCCTGACTGCGTCTGCGCACGGACGGCGTCCGTCACCCTACCGGCTGTGCCGGGCGGTCTTCCGGTGCCCCCGGGGCAGCTCCGGATGCGGCCCGCTGCCGGAGCAGCCCGGCAGGACGCGCGGCGGAGGCGGCTTGCCGGGGCTGCGGGCGGCTGTACCGGCTGCCCCGGTGAGGGGCCGAACGACTATGCTGCGGGCGTGTCTTCGACAGGACAGGGTTCGACGAAACCGGGACTCACCCCCCGGCAGGCCCGGCGGCTGCGCATGGGAATCGGCGCGGTGGCGATGGCGGCCATGGCCGTGGTGCTCGTCATGCAGCTCGGGGACGGGTCGTCGCTGCTCTCGGTCGGTCTCTACGGTGCGGCCTTCGTGCTGTCCGGCGCGGTGATCGAGATGAGCCGGCGGGGGCGGACCCGGCTCGGCATGGCCGTCCTGGTCGCCGGATTCGTCGTCGTCCTCGCGGCCGACTGGTGGCTGCGCGGAATCTGAGGCCGACCGGACGGAGCACGGGGAGTGCTTCGGTGTCCGCCGCTGTCACAGGTCGCTCATCACGGGGGTCAGCAGAGTGAGCCAGGTCGTCATCAAACGTCCGCCGCGGGCCCTGCCCGAGGCGGTTCCGGACCAGCCGCTCCCGCTGCGACCGGCTCCTGAGCTGCCCAAGGAGGAGCGCGAGGGCGTCCTGCTGCAGATCATGCCGATGCTCGGCATGGGTTCCATGGTGGTGTTCTTCTTCATGCCGGGAGCGCATCCCTTCATGCGCATCATGGGCATGATCATGATGGTCTCGATGGTCGCGATGGTGACGGCCATGATCATCCGCTTCCGGCGCGGGAGCCAGGGCAAGATGGCGCGGCTCCGCCGGGACTACCTCAAGTACCTGGCCCGGACCCGGCGCGAGGTGGGAAGGACCGCACGGGCGCAGCGCAACGCCCAGTGGTACCTCCACCCTTCGCCCGACCAGCTGTGGGCCCTGGTGGCGGAGGGCAGCCGGGTCTGGGAACGGCGGCCGGGTGACCCGGACTTCGGTCAGGTGCGCATCGGGCTGGGCACGCAGCAGCTGGCGACTCCCCTGGTTCCCGACGAGTCGGTGCCCGTCGACGAGCTGGAGCCGCTGACCGGCGGGGCGCTGCGCGGTTTCGTCGGCACGCACGGCACGGTCCGGGGCCTGCCCACCGTGCTGTCCCTGCGGGGTTTCCACCACCTGACGCTCAGCGGTACCCAGGAGGGTGCGCGCGGCACCGCACGTGCGGTCGTCGCCTCCCTCACGGCCCTCCACGCCCCCGGTGACCTGCTCCTGGCCGTGGTCGCGCCGGGACCCGCGGCCGAACGCTGGGAGTGGACCAAGTGGCTGCCGCACGTGCAGCATCCCGGTTCCGCCGACGGCGCCGGTGCGCGCCGTCTCATCGGCAACACGCTGACGGAGGTCGAGGGGGCGCTGACGCCGCTGCTGGAGGGGCGGGGCCGCTTCGCACCGGAAGGCAGGCCGGTCGTGGACCAGCCGCATGTCGTGCTGCTGCTCGACGGCGGCGTGATCCCGCCGCACTCGGCCTTCGCCGGGAGCGAGGGCATCCAGGGAGTCACGATCATCGACGTCGTTCCGGGGATCGAGGAAGCGCGCGGAGGGCTCACCGTGTGGGCGGGCCCGGGGGAACTGCGGCTGGAGTCGCCCGGCGGCACGTTCACCGCCGACGAGCCGGACCTGCTGCCACTGCCGGCCGCCGAGGCGCTGGCCCGGCAGCTGGCGCCCCTGCGCCTGGCCGGGGGCACCGAGCACGACGAACCGCTGCTTGCCGAACTGGAGTTCTCCGACCTGCTGGGCCTGGGCGACCCCGGGAGCGTGGAGGTGAGGCACAGCTGGCGGCCACGCACCGCCGGAGAGCGGCTCCGCGTCCCGATCGGCATCGACGAGGAGGGCCGGCCGGTCATGCTGGACCTCAAGGAGGCCGCACAGGACGGCATGGGGCCGCACGGGCTGTGTGTCGGCGCCACCGGCTCCGGCAAGTCGGAACTGCTGCGCACCCTCGTGCTCGGGCTCGCGGTGACGCACACCTCCGAGACGCTCAACTTCGTGCTGGCCGACTTCAAGGGCGGTGCCACCTTCACGGGCATGAGCAAGCTGCCGCACGTGTCCGCGGTCATCACCAACCTGTCGGACGATCTGACGCTCGTCGACCGCATGGGCGACTCCATCAAGGGAGAGCTCCAGCGCCGCCAGGAGCTCCTGCGGACGGCCGGCACCTACGCCAACCTCCAGGACTACGAGAAGGCCCGGGCGGCCGGTGCTCCGCTCGAACCGCTGGCCTCGCTGGTGATCGTCATCGACGAGTTCAGCGAGCTGCTCACCGCCAAGCCGGACTTCATCGACATGTTCATCCAGATCGGACGCATCGGCCGGTCCCTGGGCGTGCATCTGCTGCTGGCGTCCCAGCGCCTGGAGGAAGGCCGGCTCAAGGGTCTGGACACCTACCTGTCCTACCGGATCGGCCTGCGGACCTTCTCCGCGGCCGAGTCCCGGACCGCGATCGGTGTGCCCGACGCCTACCACCTCCCGCAGGTCCCGGGCTCCGGGCTGCTGTCCTCCGGCACTGAGGAGATGACCCGGTTCAAGGCGGCGTACGTGTCGGGCCCCTACCTGGGGCGTGCGGCCGGTGAGCCGGAGCGCAGCAGCATGCGGCCGGCCCACCGGCGCCCCGTCCCGTTCACCGCGGCACCGGTGGATCTGCCCCCGCGGCCGGCTGAGCGGACGGACGTGGCCGCCCCGTCGGACGCACCAGGGCAGCCGCACGACGCCCAGGCCGAGACCGTGCTGGACGTCATTGTCCGGCGGCTGGAGCGGCAGGGTCCTCCGGCGCACCAGGTCTGGCTGCCGCCGCTGGACTCCCCGCCGACGCTGGATCAGTTGCTGGGCGGGATCACCGGCGGGCCCGACGGGCTGCGCACCGGGACGGCGTACCCCCCGCTCTCCGTTCCTCTCGGGCTGGTGGACAAGCCCTTCGAGCAGCGCCGCGAACCACTGGTGCCGGACTTCTCCGGCGCCGCGGGCCACATGCTCGTCGTCGGCGGGCCGCAGGCCGGCAAGTCGACCCTGCTGCGCACCCTGGTCAGCTCGTTCGCTCTGACCCATCCGGTGGGCGACGTCCAGTTCTACGGGCTGGACTTCGGAGGCGGCGGGCTGGGGGCCGTCTCAGGGCTGCCGCATGTCGGAGGCATCGCCTCCCGGCTGGACCCCGACCGGGTGCGCCGGACCGTCGCAGAGGTGGCCGGCGTGCTGGCCCGGCGCGAGCAGTTGTTCCGTGAGCAGAGCATCGACTCCATGGCCACCTTCCGGGCGAGGCGCCGGACCGGCGGCCTCCGGGAGGAACCGTGGGGCGATGTCTTCCTGCTGATCGACGGCTGGGCGGCATTCCGCCAGGAGTACGACATGACCCTGGAGCCGGTCGTCACCGACCTGACCTCCCGCGGTCTGGGGTACGGCATCCATGTGGTCGTGACCTGCTCCCGCTACATGGACCTGCGGGGTTCGATGCGGGATCTGCTCACCAACCGCCTCGAACTGCGGCTGGGCGACCCGCTGGACTCCGAGGTCGACCGGAAGAGCGCCGCGGCCGTTCCCGCGGACATTCCCGGGCGTGGGCTGTCCCCCGAGAAACTGCACTGGATGGCGGCGCTCCCCCGCATCGACGGGCGCACCTCGGCCGGCGATCTCGCCGAGGCCGCGGCGGCGATGGAACGGACGGTCCGCGAAGCGACCGGGGACACGACAGCTCCCGCGGTGCGCATGCTGCCGGAGGAAGTCCCCCTCACTCGGCTGCCGGGTGGCTCCGCCGCGCCGGAGCGCGGTATCGCGGTGGGGATCGGTGAGACCGACCTGGCACCGGTCTTCCTGGACCTGGAGCGGGACCCGCTGCTGTTCGTCGTGGGAGAGGGCGAATCCGGGAAGTCGGCGGCGTTGCGGCTCGTCGCGCGGCAGGTCGCTGAACGCTACCCCCCGGAACAGGCGAGGTTCCTGGTGGCGGACTTCCGGCGCTCGCTGCTCGGCGGGCTGCCGGAGAGTCACCTGGAGGCGTACGCGCCCACCCCGTCCGCGCTGGAGCCGCACCTTGAGGCGGTGGAGCACATCTTCGAGAAGCGGGTGCCCCCGGCTGACATCACTCCTCAGCAGCTCCGTGACCTCAGCTGGTGGCGCGGGCCACGGATCTTCGTCCTGATCGACGACTACGAGCTGGTCGCGAGCGGCATCTCGATGGGCTCGCTGACCAAGTGGCTTCCCTACGCACGGGAGTCGGGTGTGCACTTCGTCATCGCGTGCAGCGCCGCCGCGGGGGGCCGGACCTTCGGCGACTCCTTCCTGCAGCGCTTCAAGGAGCTCAGCCCTCTCGGGCTCGTGCTGTCCGGCAACCCGCAGGACGGCAACGTGCTGGGCTCCACCCGGGCCCGTCCGCTCCCTCCCGGCCGGGCCACGCTGGTCAGCCGCATGCGCGGCACCCCGCTCGTGCAACTGGGCTGGGTACCCGAGGTCTGAGCGGACCGGGTCCGCGCAGGGCGCCCGGGCGGGGACGGGCCGCCCGGGTGCGTGGAGCCGCCGGTACCGGCGCCCGGCCCGCGGCTCTCCGCTCATGCCGGATCGCGCGCCGGGCGTCCGGGGACCCGCTCCTCCCCGGGCAACCCCGGCGGCCTCACAGCAGCATGTGGCCGTTGCGCCGGTCCTGGGCCTGCTGTGCGGCCATACCGCGGTGCATCGTCCCCGAGATGCCCCGCAGCGCGCCGGCCACCTGCGCGATGTCGGTCCTCCACTGATGCTCGACCGCCCGGAAGGCCTGCGCGGCAGCACCCTCCCACTCCTGGGCCGAAGCCTTGACGTGCTGGTCGAGGAAATCCCCGATCTCGTCGACCGCGTTGGCCTGTGCCTGGATCGTTTCCGCCTTGGCGGCCAGCAGGGTGTACTTCATGCCGACGCCGAAGTCGTGGGGCATGGTCATGGGTGTTTCCTTCCGTCGAGGGCGCTGTCCACGTGCCGGTCCCGGGGCTGCTCACGGGTCCTCACATCGCGAAGCGGCCCAGGGTGCTGCGCAGTTCACCGGACGACTGGTGTTTCATCTGCTGTTCCGTCTCCGCGTCGGCGGCCACGGTGTCCCGCGAGGAGCTTCCCACGGCCTCCCGCAGGGCACCGACGACCCGCTCCAGCCGGCGCAGGCTCTCGTTCTCCTGCCCCTGCACCGACGCGAAGGTCACCGCCGACGTGCCCTGCCACACCCCCCGGGTCTCGCGCTCCTCCTCCAGGGTGATCCGCGCCCTGTCCAGCACGGCTTCCACCTCGTCGAGCTTGGTCCGCAGCCTGGCCGCCGCGCCCTCGGAGAACTGGATCCCGTCCCCGAAACCGTACTCTGACACTGTCTCTCCTTCGGTCCGTCCTGCCTGGTCAAGCGTCTTCCGGTGCCGCCACCCGCAGCACCGCGGTTCAGTCCTCGGGCCCGGCCGGGTCGCGTGGGCGTGCTCCGATCACCGGTATCCGGGGCAGCCGCCCCGGCCTGCTCTTCCGCTGCTCCTCCGCACGCCCCCCGATGATGTGTGCGGGGCCCGGTGAAGGGCTCCCGGCAGCGCGGTGCGGGCTCCGCGGCGGGCCGCCGGGCAGGCCGATCGGCTGCCCGCCGTACGCCTTTCCGGTGCCGCTCCGCCCGTCCGCGCCGGGGCCGCCGCGGTCCGAGGGGCGCGGCGCGGAGGAGCCGGGGGCGCCGATCACTCCCTGCTGCGGGAGCCGGGTGCCCCCCGGGACCTGCCGTGGTGCCACCGGAGTACCGCCGACGAGACCCCGCTGCGGAGCCGGGCCCACCCGGCCGCCGGGGGAGGACGCCGCGGCGGGGCCGCCGGCGACGGGCGGGCGCCCCACCGGGGCCGACGGACCCGCCGCGGCCGGAGGCCGCCCCGCTCCCCCCGCGGGCCGCCCTGCCGCCGGGCTCTGCACGGGCGGCCTTCCGCCGCCCGCGGCCCCTGCCCCGGGGACGGCGCCCCGCGGCGCTGCGCCCGGGGGGCCCGGTGGCCGGCCCCCTGCGTCCCGGCCACCGGTCAGACCGGCCGGGGCACCCCCCGGCACCCCCGACTGCGGAGGACGGGCGCTGAGCGGCGGAGCGGCGGCGCCCGGTACGGCGGACGGCGCCGCGGCACCCCCGGGGACGGCCGAGGACACCGTCGCGTGGGCGGCGGGCCCGGCCGGGCCCGGAGGCGCCGTACCGCCGGGCAACGCGTCGAGAGACGTCCGCACCAGATGATCCGGGGCAGGCCCGCCGCCGGCCGCCGCGGAGGGCGGGCCCAGCGGCTGCTGCGGCCCCGCCGCGGCTTCCCCCGGCACCGGGGATCCGGCGGCCGTCACCGGGCCGGCGAAGGCGGGCGCACCGCCCGCGGCCTGCGCCGGTCCGGGGTGCGGAGCCGCCACCGCCTGACCGTGCGGCACGGCGGCTCCGCCGGGTGCGGAAGCCGGGCTTCCCGGCCCTCCCGGCGGTGGGGCGCCCGGGCCGGCGACCGTGCCCGGGAACGAGGAGAAGTCCGGCTCGTCCGCGCCGGCCATGAGGTGGGCGGAGTGCCAGTAGTGGGCGTTCAGCCGCTCCACGACGGCGAGCGCCTCCTGGCGCAGGCGTGCGTCCTCCGTGACATTCGGAACACCGGGGGCGAGCGGCGCCGCCGGAGGCGGCATCGAGGTCTGGGCGGACCGCAGCGCCTCCCCGGCGTCCTGGAGGGCCCGGCCCACGGTGCGGGCGTACAGGGCCAGCCTGTCGACGTCACCGCCCAGCCGCTGCCCGTACGCACGGAAGGCCTCCGCTCCCTCGCCCTGCCACTCCGCGTGCTGGAGAGCCCGGTCGAGGACCGGCCGGACGCTGCCGAACGCCTCGGCGGCCCGCTCCAGCGCGGCGCCCCGCGCGGCCAGCACTTCCGGCTGCCCGGCTTCGACCATCGCGGCCAACTGCGAGTGGGAGAGATCACCGGCTTCACTCATGGTGCCCCCTCACACGGCCCACAGCTCGCCGGGGTTCCAGGGCCGGCTCTCGGCGGGCGGTGCGTGGAAAGCCTCGACCCGCTCGCGGATCTCCGCCAGCCGCGCCCGGGTGTCCTCGTCGAGTCCCTGGTGGCCCCGCTCGGCGATCAGCGACTGGATGCCCAGGGCCTCGATCAGATCCTCGACCAGCTCGGCGAGAACCTCGATACGGGCCACCGCTTCCCGGTACTCCCCGGAGATCCGGCTCACCGCCGGGGAATAGCCCCCGTACCGGGCGGTCTCGACGCCGCAGTCCCGGACCTGCGCCGGCGATGCCGGAGACGCACGCAAGTCCTCGAGAAGTGCGTTCAGCTGGGACCTCACCGAGCTGAGCGCACCGGCTCCCAGCGCCAGATCCATCGATGTCATGCTTCCCCCCGTCGCACAGCCCTGGGCCTGCCGGCCCGCGCGTGCGAAGCGCTCCTGCGCTCCCCCGCCGGACCGTGCCACTACGAGCACGCCCCCGAACAGAGAGTAACCCTCCGTCACCGCTCCACGTCAAGTCCATTCTCCTTGGCCCTGGTTGCGGGGGCGTCCGCCGGCCGCACCCGGGGCTGCC
Organism: Streptomyces sp. ACA25; assembly: GCF_028200735.1. Classification (GTDB taxonomy): domain Bacteria; phylum Actinomycetota; class Actinomycetes; order Streptomycetales; family Streptomycetaceae; genus Streptomyces. The sequence continues at coordinate 136,269 of NZ_JAQKPV010000013.1, read as the reverse complement.
CCCGGACCGTAGACTGCGCCCGTCCGTACACGATGCCGCACAGTGCGTGGCCGACAGGCTGCCGGGCAGCACAGTGACTGAAGGGAACTGCCACCGATGAGCGAGACCGAGACCCCGGCCGAGACAGCTGCCCGCAAGGAGCGGGAGAAGGACGAGCTCTACAGCCTGGACATCTCCGGGGTGGAGTGGCTCAGCGCGCCGGGCAGTCCGGAGGAGGAGCGCGTCGAGATCGCCCATCTGCCCGGCGGGGGCGTGGCGATGCGCAACTCCTCGGACCCGGACACCGTGCTGCGGTACACCGCCGCGGAGTGGGAGGCGTTCGTGCTCGGCGCCCGCGACGGGGAGTTCGACATCGAGTGAGCCGTGCGGCCGGCCCTCAGCGTCTGACGCAGGTGCAGGCGCCGAAGAGCCGGCCGCGGTACTCCGCCTCGATGATGTCGAACCCGGCGGCCTCCAGCAGCGGCTCGAACAGCCACCGGTAGGTGCTGTGTTCCGTGCGGATGTGCTCAGCGTAGTCGGCCGCGGTGCAGCCCCTCGCCGGGTCGTCCGAGGCCCGGCGAGCCAGTCGGCGAACACCCGCTCCGACTCGTCCGGCTGGAAGTCATAGATCAGGTCATGGACCCGCAGAACGCCTCCCGGGCGCAGCATGCCGGCGATACGTGCCAGCGCCAGCGACTTCCAGAAGTCGGGGAGCTGGTGGAGGGCGTGGCGGGTGTGAACAGCGTCGGCGGGAGGGCCGGTGTGCGCGTAGCTGAGGAAGCCGGCCCGGACACAGGTGAGGTTCGTCAGACCGGATGCCGCCGCCCGGTCGCGGACCACGTCGAGCATCACCAAGGAGATGTCGGCCGCCACCACGCGGCCGAACCGCTCGGCGGCGGCCAGGGCGAAGCACCCGGTTCCGGCTCCCAGGTCGACGACCACGGAGGCGTCGTCCAGGCCCCGTGCTCCGAGCACGGCGAGGTCCTGGCCGGGGTCGGGGAAGCCCTGTTTGCGGTCGAAGCCCGCAACGACGCCGGGGTCGAGGTGCTCGGCTCCGGCATGGGCGAGTTCGTCGGTCAACCACCATGCGTCCATGTCGTGACGCGGGCACGGCGGAAGCCCCGGCGCATCCCGTTTTCCGGCGTCGGCCCCGGCGTCGGCGCTACCGGGTCCGGCGGCGCCAGTCGCGGAGGACCAGGGCGCCGCCGGTCAGGACGGCGGCCAGGGTGAGTCCGGCGAGAACCACGTAGGTGCCCAGCCGCTCGGCCCGCTCGTCATAGCTTTCCCCGGTGGCCAGCGGCGGGACGTCCGGCGCCGGCGCCGGGGCTGCCGCGCTGTCGGGCGCCGGGGCGTCGATCGGGCCGGTGTCCTCGGTGAGGGCCCGCACCGGGTCGACCACACCCCACCCCACATAGCGGTCGGGGCCGCTGCCGGGACGCTCCGCGGTCTGCTGGAGCTGAGCGGCGATCGCGCCGGCCGACCGGTCCGGGTGCTTCGCCCGGAGCAGCGCGGCCACCCCGGTGACGTACGGTGCGGCGAAGCTGGTCCCGTGGTCGACGCACTGGCCTCCGCCGGGCACGGTGGAGACCATGTCGACACCGGGGGCGGCGATCCCGACGAAGTCTCCGGCCTGGGAGAACGGCGCACGTTCGTTGTTGCGGTCGGAGGCCGCCACGGCGAGTACGCCCTCGTAGGCGGCCGGGTAGGTCTCCCGGGAACGGCCGTCGGCGCCGTCGTTGCCGGTCGAGGCGATGACCAGCACGTCCGCCGCCAGTGCCTCGTCCACCGCACGCTTGAGCGCGGAGTCATCGGTCAGCGGCTCGTCGCTGTCCTGGGAGATGTTGATGATGTGTGCGCCGGACTGCACCGCGTGGTCGACGGCCAGGGCGAGTGAGGCGACGGTGCCGCTGCCGTAGGCGTCGTTCTGCCGCACCGGGACGACGGTGGCCGCGGGTGCGATGCCCACGAAGCCGGTGTCCTCGTGGGGGCGGGCGGCGATGATGCCGGCGACCTTGGTGCCGTGGCCCACCGTGTCCTCGGTGCCGTCGCCCCGGCTGGTGGTGGGGGGCGTGTCGTCCTCCACGGGGTTCTCCGGGGTGAAGTCGGCGCCGAGGCCGGGATCCACGGCGTCGGTCAGCTGCGGGTTGACGGTGTCCACCCCGGAGTCGATGACGGCGACCAGAACGCCCTCGCCACGGGTGTCCTGCCACAGGCGGTCCAGCAGGACACGTTGCAGCGACCACGGCCGCTCCTCGATCGGATCGGCGGGGAAGGTGCACCGCCCCTCGTCCGCCCGGGCGAGCGCTCCGGGTCCGGCCAGCAGGGCGGTCACCGCGAGGACCAGTGCTCCGCGCAGCGTGCGACGGGCTCTCATGAGCCCTGCGGCTGTCGTGCGCTGTCCGTGTCGAGCCGTGGCCCGGTGGGCAGCAGCCGGGACCACTGTGCGGGGACCGGCACCGGCTCGACCCCGCCGTAGCCGAGGCGGGCCTGCGCCTGTTCGGCCCGGCCGGACGGGACGCCGGCGGGGTCCTCCCCCTCGTCGCCTCCGCCCTGCTCCTCCTGGCCGGGCAGGTCTCCGGTGTCGTCCTCCCCCCCGCTGTCGGTGTTGCTCTGCACCGCATAGCGCAGCCCTGTGTCGGTGACCAGGAACACCCCGCCGGCTTCGGCCTGTTCGCCCTGGACCTGGCGGTACAGCAGCCCGGAGCCCGGGGTGACGTACGCGCTGCCCGCACCGGCCCCGACAGCCGCGGGGTAGGCCGGTCCGGCCCAGGTGCTGAGCCGGGTGCTGCCGTCCTGAGGGTCCACGCCGCGCAGCACCGAGCAGACGGTGTCCCGGCTGCCGTTGCCGTCCGGGCGGTTGACCTGCTGAGCGGTCTCGGCGGGCCAGGTGTACTGCCGGTCGATGCTCTCCGCGGCAGGGGCGGGGGTGAAGGCCTGCACCCCCACGTTGCGGGGCAGACCCTCCTGGCCGAGCACGGCGGCGGCCGGGCTGTCCAGCAGCAGCCGGGCGGTGAACCCCGAGACCGGTACGACCTGGCCCGGCAGCACGACGTAGTGCTGGGGGCCGGCGCCGGTGGGTGCCAGCAGCACCGTCCCGACCCGGTCGTTCCCGGCGTCCCGCACCGGAGCGCCGGCCGGCTCACCGACGGTGCCGGGCAGTGCGGGGAACTCCACCGGGCTGCCGTCGTCGAAGGTGGCGAGCCATTCCTCGGTGACGCGCTGGGGTTCCGGGCCGTCGCCGACGAGCGACCGCAGCAGCAGCGACCGGTCCGCGGCCGGCAGCCGCTCGGGATCGGGGCCGCCGATGAGGTACTTGGTCCCTTCGGCATCGACGAGGTACCGCTCCTGGTCCGGCCCCTGCACGTAGAGCATCTGACCGCCGGTCAGCCGGTGCGGGCCGTCGACCCGGCCGGCGTCACGGTCGGCCAGCACGAAGACCGCCTGCCGGACACTGCGGCCGTCGCCGTCCGGTTGCTGGCACACGGCCCAGCGCTTGGCCTCACCCGCGTCCCCGGCGGCCGGCAGCCGGTCCGGGGCGTAGGGGATGCCGAGCGCCGGGCCGTGCGGTATCCGGCCGCTGTCCAGCTCCTTCTCGTCGACGCTCACGATGCCGAACCCTGACGGGTCGAGCAGCAGACGGGCGGAGGAGAGGTTGAGAACGGGGTGCAGGTGTGCCTTGCCGTCGGTCTCCAGGACGACGTACCGGGTCGTCGACTCGCTGCCGACAATGACGTTTCTGCCGGGATCGTTCCAGTCGCGGGGCGCCGAGGGCTTGAACATGCCCCAGGCCCCGAAGCCGGCGAGGATCAGCGCCCCGGCGATCAGGCCGGGCAGGACCGCTCTCAGGGGCCGTGGAGCCCCCTCCTCGGTCCCGGTGGGCGACGGTTGCAGAAACGCCGCGACGGTCCGCTTCCTGGCGTACGTATAGGCGTTGAGTTCATCCTTGCGCGAGGCCACGTGTGGCTGCTCCTCCCCCGTGCCCGTGGACCGGTCGTCGGACCGGGGCTCTACTATGCCGGGTGACGACGTGTGCACGGGCAGGAGGGGGCGCTCGATGGGGACGGCTGCGGCACCACCGGTGCGGGCAGCACGGATCAGGGCGTTCGCGTGGTGGCCGCTGGTGTGCGTGCAGGTCGCCGCCGCCCTGCTGCTGGCCGGCTGGGCTTCGGACAGTGCGCTGGGCCGAGCGGTGGCGGTGCCGGCCGCGGTTCTGCTGGTGAGTGCGGCGGTGCTGCGGTACGGGGGGCGTTCGCTTCCCGCCCGGCTGGAGGCGGCCCGGGCGCTGCGCCGCAGGCGGTCACGGGCCGCCGGCCCGCCGGCACCGGGCTCCGACCCGCTGCTCGCCTTCGCCTCGGAGTGCGCTCCCGGCCTGCGGAGTTACTCGTTCGCCGGCCGCGAACGCCGGGATGTGGGCATGGCGGGGGACGGGAGCACCCTGACGGCGGTGGTGCGGGTGGAGTCGGTGGGTCGCCCGTTGCCACCGGGGCCCGGGGCGGGCTCTCTGCCGCTGCGGCTGCTGAGGGAAGCGCTGGACACCGACGGCATCCGTCTGGAATCGGTACAGGCCGTGCAGCACACCCGGCCGGGTTCCCCTTCGGCGGGAGGGGGCGGGCCGGTGCTGCGCCTGACCTGGGTGGCGCTGCGGCTCGATCCCGAGCTGTGCGTCGCGGCGGTGCGGGCGCGGGGCGGCGGCCTGGAAGGGGCGCAACGCTGTCTGACCCGGGCCGCCGATCAGCTGGCGAGCCGTCTGAACGGAGCCGGGTTCTCCGCTTCGGTGCTGTCGGAGACAGAACTGCTGTCGGCGGTGGCCGCCTGCGCGGGGTCGGATCCGGCGATCACCACACTGGTGGGCCGGGGCAATGGGCCGCGGTCGCGACGCACGGCCGAAAGCGCCCGGTCGTGGCGCTGTGACGACCGTCTGCACACCGTCTACCGGATCACCCGCTGGCCCGCCCTGGGGGGCGGAGCGCGGCCACTGCACAGCCTGATCGCTCTGCTGACGGCTCCGCCGGCCTTCGCCGTCACCTTCTCGCTGACGCTCCGCAGGGCCGGCCGCGGGAGTGTGGCGCTGGACGGGCGGGTGCGGGTCACCGGCCTGGGCGAGCCGGAGCTGCGGACTGCCCGGAAGGCCCTGGTGCGAGCCGCACGGACGGCAGGTCTCGGCCTGTCCCCCATGGACCGGGAGCAGTTGACCGGGGTGCTGACCACTCTGCCGTTGGGAGGCGTGCGCTGATGCCACGGGAGAGCTGGGTGCTGCGGGACGAACAGGTGGACGGTCTGTCGCTGCCGGCCGGGGATGACGGAGTCCCCCTCGGCGTCGACACCGAGGGACGGCCCGCGCTGCTGCCGGTCCATCATCCGGTTCCGTACGACATCCTGCTGATCGGGAGCCTGTGGACGGCTCAGCTGCTGGCGCTGCGCACCGTGGCGGCAGGGCTGCGGGTGGCGGTGGAGACCGGCCGGCCGCAGGCCTGGGCCCGCCCGGTGCACGCCGTCGGCGGGGGACGGGACCGCCTCGTGCTGCACGAGGTGGGCCGGGTGCCGCCGTTGGGGCCCGCGCCCGGCAGTCCGGTGCTGGTGGTACGGGACTGCGGCATGCGGCCTCCACGGGGCCGGACGGCTGCGGCCTCCTGGCAGCCGGTGCTGACGCTGCTGCCCTACCTGAGTCCGGTCGCACCGGGGTTGATGGAACGTGCCGCGCTGGTGGGGGTGCAGCGGGTCTCCCCCGAGGAAGGGCGCCGGGCAGGGAGCGTCATGGGGCTCCCGGGCCCGCTGGTCGAAGGGTTGTCCGTGCTCGCCGACGACGTCACGTTGTGGTGCACGCCCCGGGCCCACCGGATGGTGCGCATGCTTGCCGGCGAGGGTGAGACGGCCGTGCTCGGCCGTGCGAGCCGGCTGGACCCCGTCGGGTGACCCCGGCCGGCCCGCCCGCCGTGCCGGGACTCGGCGCCGCCTGCCGGGGTGTCCGGGCGGGGAGGGGTGGGGAGACCGGTCAGGGACGATTAGGGTGGAGGCGGGCGCGGCAGGAGAGTGCCGTCAGCAGAACCTGGGACCAGCCGGAGGAACCCGCTCGGGGTCCGGCCCGTCATCCGTGAAGGGCCCATTGACGGCGGATCAGGGTGTACCACCAGTAGCGGGAGGCGTCGTGAACAGCGAGCGGGACGAGATGCGCACCGCGGAGGGGATCTCCGGTGACGAACGCCCCGACGAACGGGGCGATGACGAGTTCCTCGAGGAGGAGCCGGAGAGCACGGGGCAGTTCACCATCGACTACACGCCGCCCGCCTGGTATTCGGGGGGTGAGGCGCGTGCGGCCACCCCGGCTCCCGTCCCACCGGCCGGGGGTTCCACCACCTCCCGGACGCCCGGGCCCCCTCCGCACGAGGCCGTGCCGGCGGAGAGCTCCGGCGGACCGCAGGACAGCGGCCGGACCGGACCGCCCGCTGCGGCCGAAGCCGCAGCCCCCCGCCCCGCCGGGGCGGCGGACGCCTCCGGCGGCCCTCCGGAGGTCCCCGCCGTGGACGGCCGCACCGGACCGGCCGAGGAGGCCGGCCAGGAGCCGGACACGGGTGCCCGCGGTGACCTGATGAGCAACGCGACCATGCGGTTCTCCCCGGTGGAGGTACGCAGGACGATCGAGGAGCGGGCGGCACCGCCCGGCCCCGGGCCCGGTGCGCCGTTCTCTCCGGCCCCGCCTGCTTCCGCGCCGTCCCGGCCCGGAGGCGGACTGCCGCCGCTGCCCCCGGACTTCCAGCTGAAGCCCCCGGTACCCGGGACACCGCCACCGGTTCCCCCGCAGCAGCGGGAGGAGGCCGTGCCGCCGGCTCTGTCCGGCCACGGGCGGGACGCCGCTGCCCGGCAGGAACCCCGGGACGCACCTCCGGAGCCTGGGCCCGTCCCGCAGCAGCAGATTCCGGCGCCGGGGTCCGGCGACCCGGCCGTCGGTCCTGAGGGCGCCCCACGCAGCATGCCCGCCGTGGAACCTCGGGACGCGGCTGCCGGCTCCGCACCTCCGGCGGCCGGCCCGCAGGGGCCGCCGCCCCAGTACCCCGGACATCCTTCGCCGCAGCAGCTTCCGCAGCAGCCGGGGCAGCATCCCGCCGCTCCGGCCGCGCCGCCGCAGTACGGGCCTGCTCCGGCCCCGCACCCGGCGGCACCCCTCGCCGGCCCCGGCCTGCCCGGGCCCGGGGTGCCCCCGCAAGCGGCGCAGCCTGCTGCCCCGCAGGCACCGCGGTCCGCGGCGGAGCAGCAGCCGCAGCCGGGAGTTCCCTGGCCGCAGCAGACGCCACTCCCCCAGTCCGTGGCTCCGCAGCAGGCACCGCACCCCCCGGGCCGGCCGAACCCGCAGCCGCCGGGCCCGCAGCCGCCGGCACCGCAGGCCGGTGCGTCACCGGCCGGCCCCCCGTACCCGGACCCGCCCCAAGATCCCCGGGCGGGGGGCGGGTGGCCCGACCCTCGGCAGTACGCGCCGCGTCCCCAGCCCGGCGCGCTGGGGTACACCGCGTCCGTGGAACTGTCGTCCGACCGGCTGCTCCAGGACAAGAGGCGCAACAAGCAGCGCTCCCAGCCCCCGGGCCGGCAGGGCTCCCGCTTCCGCATCGGCGGCAAGGCGGCGGAAGCCGAGCGGCAGCGGAAGCTCCAGATCATCCGCACTCCGGTGCTGGCCTGCTACCGGATCGCGGTGATCAGCCTCAAGGGCGGGGTGGGCAAGACGACCACCACCACGGCGCTGGGGGCGACGCTCGCCACGGAGCGGCAGGACAAGGTCATCGCGATCGACGCCAACCCGGATGCCGGGACACTCGGCCGCCGCGTGCGCCGGGAGACCGGTGCGACGATCCGGGATCTGGTCGGCGCGATCCCCTACCTCAACAGCTACATGGACATCCGCCGCTTCACCTCCCAGGCGCCCTCCGGGCTGGAGATCCTGGCGAACGACGTGGACCCGGCGATCTCCACGACCTTCAACGACGAGGACTACCGCGCCGTCATCGAGGTGCTCGGCAAGCAGTACCCGCTCATCCTGACCGACTCCGGCACCGGGCTGCTGTACAGCGCGATGCGGGGCGTCCTGGACCTCGCGGACCAGCTGATCATCGTCTCCACGCCCTCGGTGGACGGCGCGAGCAGTGCGAGCACCACGCTCGACTGGCTGGCCGCGCACGGCTACGGAGACCTCGTCCAGCGCAGCATCACGGTCATCTCCGGCGTGCGTGAGACCGGAAAGATGGTCAAGGTCGAGGACATCGTGGCGCATTTCCGCACACGCTGCCGGGGGGTGGTGGTCGCGCCGTTCGACGAGCATCTGGCCGCCGGTGCCGAGCTCGACCTGGACCTGATGCGGCCCCGGACCCGCCAGGCGTATTTCGAGCTGGCCGCGCTGATCGCCGAGGACTTCGCGCGCGCCCAGCAGGAGCAGGGGCTGTGGACACCGGACGGCGGCATGCCGCCGCACATGGCACCGCCGCTTCCCGGACAGCCTCAGGGGTACGGCTACCCGCACCAGCCCCCGGGCTACGGCTACCCGCACCAGCAGCCGCAGCAGGCACCCGGGTATCCGGGCGGCCAGTACCCGGACGGCGGGCCGCGGCGGTAGGCTGCGCCCGCCCGTCCGGTCAGCGGGTGAGCTCCCGGGCCCGGTCCACGTCCAGGGCCATCTGCCGCTGCAGGTCGTCGACGGTGTCGAACTTCTCCTGCCCGCGGAGGCGTTCGTGGAAGTCCACCGCGACGGTCTTCCCGTACAGCTCGAGGTCCGTGCGGTCCAGTGCGTAGGCCTCGACGGTGCGCTCCGTGCCGTCGAACTGCGGGTTGGTGCCCACCGATACGGCTGCGGGCATGGTGGCACCCTCAGCGGTCAGCCAGCCGGCGTACACGCCGTCCGCCGGGACCGCGGAGTACGGGACGGTGTCCAGGTTGGCGGTCGGGAAGCCGAGTTGCCGGCCGCGCCGGGCCCCGGGCACCACGACGCCCTCCACTCTGTGGGGCCGGCCGAGGACCTCCGCCGCCCCGGTGAGGTCCCCCTCCGCGATCAGCCGGCGGACGAGCGAGGAGGAGAACGGCTCTCCGTCACCGGCTCCGCCCCGCTCGAACAGGTCGATGATCTCCACGTTGAATCCATGGGTCGCACCCAGCTCCGACAGGGTGGCCACATCGCCCGCGGCCTTGTGCCCGAAGCGGAAGTTGGGCCCCTCCACCACCGACAGCGCGTGCAGCCTCTCCACCAGCACCTCCACGACGAAGTCGGCGGGTGAGACCCGAGAGAGCTCCTTGGTGAACGGCAGGACCAGAACCGCGTCGACCCCGAGTCCGGCCATCAGCTCGGCCCGCCGGGGATGCGGAGCGAGCAGCGGCGGGTGCGTCCCCGGGCGGATCACCTCCGACGGATGGGGGTCGAAGGTGACCACCACAGCCGGGACGCGGAGCGCGCGGGCGCGGGCCACCGTCCTGCCGATGATCAGTTGGTGCCCCCGGTGCACGCCGTCGTACGAGCCGATGGTGACGACGCTGCGCCCCCAGTCCTCGGGGATGTCCGTCAAACCACGCCAGCGCTGCACGGTACTGCTCCTCGCGGGATGTCATGTGCCAGGTCGGGAACGATCTGCCGGTCCAAAATACCGGGCGGAGGAACAGCCTTGTCGCCGGGCTGCCCGGGGCGGGGCGGTGACCCGCACGGCGCTGCGGCAGCCCACGGGTCAGTGGAAGACCGCCAGGCTTCTGGCCTTGTCCTGCCGGGCTTCGACAAGTGCGAGGAAGCGGTCTCCGGGGGCGAACACCGCGACCGGGCCGGCAGGCAGGGGCGGGGCCGCGATCCGGGCGCCGTTCCCCAGCAGTTCGGCCTGCTGCTCGTCGATGTCCCAGCGTGGGAAGGCCGCTGCCGCGGCCTCGCCCAGGGGCAGCAGCGTCAGCTCCGCCTGCAGCTGTTCCAGGGTGCGGGCCGCGGTGATGCCGTACGGTCCGACCCGGGTGCGCCGCAGGGCGGTGAGGTGCCCTCCGGTGCCGAGACCTGAGCCCAGGTCACGGGCAAGGGCCCTGATGTAGGTGCCGGAGGAGCACACGACGCGAACGGTGAGGTCGGTGACGGGGGTGCCGTCCGCGGCGGTGTCCTCGCGGACACCGTGGACGGTGAACGAGGAGACGGTCACCGGGCGGGCCGGGATGTCGACCTCTTCGCCCTCACGCACCCGCCGGTATGCCCGTTTGCCGTCGATCTTGATCGCGCTGACCTTGGACGGCACCTGCAGGACTGCGCCGGTCAGCCCGGCGATGCCCTGGTCGATCTCCGCCCGGTCGAGGTCGTGGCCGCCGGCTGCGGCGGTGATCTCCCCTTCGGCGTCGTCCGTCACGGTGGTCTGGCCCAGCCTGATGACGCCCTCGTACTCCTTTTCGGTCAGGGCCAGGTGGCCGAGCAGCCGGGTGGCCCGGCCGAGGCCGAGGACCAGGACTCCGGTGGCCATCGGGTCGAGCGTTCCGGCGTGCCCGACCCGGCGGGTGCGGGCGATGCCGCGCATCCTCGCCACCACGTCGTGCGAGGTGTGCCCGGCGGGCTTGTCGACGAGGACGAGCCCGTCCGGACCGGTGGCGTTCCGCTTCATGTCCGGGGGACGTCCTCGCCGTCCGGGCCCTCGTCGGGGCCGGTGGCATAGGGATCGGGCTCACCGGCGTACTGGGCACCCGCCGCCTGCTGCCGCAGCTGTTCGTCCCGCCTGCGGGTGGCGTCGAGCAGATCCTCGATGGTCCGGGCGTTCTCCGGGAGCGCGTCCGGCAGGAAGGCCAGGCTGGGGGTGTGCTTGATCCCGGCCGCCTTTCCGACCTCCGAGCGCAGGATGCCCTTGGCGCTCTCCAGGCCCGCGGCTACCTCCGCGCGGTCCGCGTCGTCGCCGTACACCGTGTAGAACACGGTGCCCTCCCGCAGGTCGCCGGTGACCCGGGTGTCGGTGACGGTCACCTGGTGATTGCTGATACGCGGATCCTTGATGCCGCGCTGCAGCTTCTCGGCGACCACCTCGCGGATGAGTTTCGCCAGGTTGTCCGCCCGCGCGTTGTTGGCCACTGGTCCGTCTCCTTGTTCGCTGTTGCCTGCCGGCGCCGGTATCGGTCAGTCGTCGGCGCCGTGTATCCGCCGCCGCACGGACAGCAGTTCCACTTCCGGGTGCCCGGCCACCAGCCGCTCGGCACGGTCGAGGACATCGGTCAGGTGCCGGGTGTCCCCGGAAACCACTGCCAAGCCGATCTCCGTCCGGCGGTAGAGCTCCTGATGGCCCACTTCGGCGACGCTGACCGCGAGCTTGCGGTGCAGCTCCGCCACGAGGGGCCGGACGACGGATCGCTTCTGCTTCAGCGAGCGTACGTCGCCCAGCAGCAGGTCGAAGGACAGGGCTCCTACGTACATGCTGATGATCGTAATCGGAATGAGCAAGGCCGGTCGACGGATTTCGCACCCGCCGACCGGCCCGTTGCTCAGTCACGCAGCGTCAGACGCGGCATGTCACGCCCGCGGCTTCTCCCGCATCTCGTACGTCGCGATGACGTCGTCGACCTTGATGTCGTTGTAGTTGCCGAGGTTGATACCACCCTCGAAACCATCACGGATCTCGGTGACGTCGTCCTTGAAGCGACGCAGGCCCACGATGTTGAGGCTCTCCGCGACCACCTTGCCGTCGCGCAGCAGCCGGGCCTTGGTGTTCCGCCGCACTTCGCCGGAACGGACCAGGACACCGGCGATGTTGCCGAGCTTGGAGGAGCGGAAGACCTCGCGGATCTCCGCGGTGCCCAGCTCGACCTCCTCGAACTCCGGCTTCAGCATGCCCTTCAGGGCTGCCTCGATCTCGTCGATCGCCTGGTAGATGACCGAGTAGTAACGGACATCCACTCCCTCGCGCTCGGCCATCTGGGTGGCGCGACCCGCCGCGCGCACGTTGAAGCCGATGACGATGGCGTCGGAGCCGGTCGCCAGGTCGATGTCGGTCTCGGTGACCGCACCGACGCCGCGGTGGAGCACCCGGAGGTCGACGTCCTCACCGACGTCCAGCTGCAGCAGCGAGGACTCGAGAGCCTCCACCGAGCCGGACGCGTCGCCCTTGATGATGAGGTTGAGCTGCTGGATCTGGCCTGCCTTGAGCACCGAGTCCAGGTCCTCCAGCGATACCCGGCGGGGGCGCTTGGCGAAGGCGGCGTTGCGCTCCCGGGCCGCCCGCTTCTCGGCGATCTGCCGTGCGGTGCGGTCCTCGCCGACGACCAGGAAGTTGTCGCCGGCCCCCGGCACGTTGGTCAGACCCTGCACCAGGACCGGGGTCGCGGGACCCGCGGCCTCGACGTGCTGGCCGGTGTCGTCCAGCATGGCCCGGACCCGGCCGTGAGCGTCGCCCACGACCATGGTGTCGCCGACCCGCAGGGTGCCGCGCTGCACCAGGACGGTGGCCACGGCGCCGCGGCCCTTGTCCAGGTGCGCCTCGATCGCGATGCCCTGCGCGTCCTGCTCGGGGTTGGCCCGCAGGTCGAGCGAGGCGTCCGCGGTGAGCACCACGGCCTCGAGCAGCCCTTCGATGTTGATGCCGGGCTTCGCGGCCACGTCCACGAACATCGTGTCACCGCCGAACTCCTCGGCGACGAGACCGTACTCGGTCAGCTGACCGCGCACCTTGGTCGGGTCGGCGCCCTCGACGTCGATCTTGTTGACCGCGACCACGATCGGCACGCCGGCGGCCTGGGCGTGGTTCAGCGCCTCCACCGTCTGCGGCATCACACCGTCGTTGGCCGCCACCACGAGGATCGCGATGTCGGTCGACTTGGCACCACGGGCACGCATGGCGGTGAACGCCTCGTGACCGGGGGTGTCGATGAAGGTGATCTTGCGCTCTTCGCCGTTCACCTCGGTCGACGCCTGGTAGGCACCGATGTGCTGGGTGATGCCGCCGGCCTCCCCTGCGACCACGTTGGTCTTGCGGATCGCGTCCAGCAGGCGGGTCTTTCCGTGGTCGACGTGGCCCATGACGGTGACCACCGGCGGCCGCGCGACCAGCTGTGCCTCATCACCCTCGTTCTCGCCGAACTCGATGTCGAAGGACTCGAGCAGTGCGCGGTCCTCCTCCTCCGGGCTGACGATCTGGACGGTGTAGTTCATCTCCTCACCGAGGAGATGCAGCGTCTCGTCGGAGACCGACTGGGTCGCGGTGACCATCTCTCCCAGGTTGAGCATCACCTGGACGAGCGACGCCGGATTGGCGTTGATCTTCTCCGCGAAGTCGGTGAGAGACGCGCCGCGCGACAGCCGCACCGTCTCGCCCTTGCCGCGCGGGAGCATCACGCCGCCCACGGAGGGGGCCTGCATGGCCTCGTACTCCTGACGGCGCTGCCGCTTCGACTTGCGGCCACGACGCGCCGGACCGCCGGGGCGGCCGAACGCACCCTGTGTGCCACCACGGCCACCGGGACCGCCGGGACGGCCGGCGAAACCGGGACGGCCACCGAAGCCGCCGCCACCACCGGGACGGCCACCGCCGCCGGGACCGGCCGGACGGCCTGCGAAGCCGCCACCACCGGGACGGCCACCGCCGCCGGGACCGGCCGGACGGCCTGCGAAGCCGCCACCACCGGGACGGCCGCCACCGCCGCCACCGCGGGTTCCGGGGCCACTGGGACCGCCTCCCGGACGGCCGCCGGCCGCCGGGCGCTGCGGCATCATGCCGGGGTTCGGACGGTTGCCGCCGCCGGGGCGGGGACCGCCTTGGCCGGCACCCTGCGGGCGCGGCATGTTGCCCGGGGTGGCACGGCCGCCGCCGGGGGCCTGCGGGCGCGGGCCGCCCTGGCCGCCACCGGGACGCGGGCCGCCTGTGCCCTGTCCCGGTCCGCCCGGACGCGGGGCACCGCCCGGACGGGGCGCCTGCGGGCGCGCCATGCCGGTGGAACCGCCGGAGGTGAAGGGGTTGTTGCCCGGGCGGGGGCCGGCCGGGCGGGCGCCGCCGGGCTTGGCACCGCTGGGCTTGGCACCGCCGGGCCTGGGGGCCGCGGCGCCCGGCTTCGGGGCACCACCGGGCTTGGCGCCCGGGCGGGGTGCACCCGAGGGGCCGGAGGTACCGGCACCGGGGCGGGCGCCGGACGGCTTGCCCGCGGCCGGGGGGGTCGGTGCGCTCTCGCCCGTGGCGGGCTCGGCCGGCGCGGACGCGGCGGCGGGCTCACTCGGGGCGGGCTCGCCCGGCGCGGTGAACTCGGGACCACCGGGGCCCGGCTTGGCAGCCGGCTTCGCGGGGCCCGGCTTGGGGCCGGCTCCACCGGGCCTGGGGGCCGCGGCACCCGGCTTCGGGGCACCGCCGGGCCTGGGGGCCGCGGCACCCGGCTTCGGGGCACCGCCCGGCTTGGGAGCCCCGCCCGGCTTGGGCGCGGCGGGTTTCGCGGACTTCCTGGCGCCACCGGCGCCGTTGCCCGCATCAAATGCATCGGTCAGTTTGCGTACGACCGGCGCCTCGATCGTCGAGGACGCCGAACGGACGAATTCGCCCAGCTCCTGGAGCTTGGCCATGACGGCCTTGCTCTCCACTCCAAGCTCCTTGGCGAGCTCGTATACCCGGACCTTAGCCACTTCGCTCCTTATTCGGTCCGGGGTCGGTCGTCCGCCGGACCTTCGCTACTTCATGGGCGTACTCATCGCGTACTCATCGAGTGCTCATCGCAATCTCGACCTACTTCCGACTCGCGAGGTACCTGACCGCACGGACTTCCCGTGCAGCTCGTCTTACGGTGTTGCCCGGCTGATCGCCCGCTGCAGATCCGCGGTGTCAAGCGGCCCCTGGACCCGGAAGGCCCGGGGGAACGCCCGACGGCGGACCGCCAGCTCAAGACACGCCGGTGCAGGGTGTACATATGCACCCCGGCCGGGCAGCGTACCGCGTTGATCAGGAACACATCTGCCCTCGATCAACACCACACGCAGCAGACTCTCCTGCGCCGACCGCTGCCGACAACCCACACATGTGCGTTCCGGGCAGGATCGGGCACGCGTCCGGCCAGACAACAATGATTCTACCTCCCCGCGCGCACCGACCGGTCATCGGGCCGGTGCGCGGACGGATGCGGGACAGGATCATCCGTCCCGTCCAGCGTTCGCACAGTTGATTTCATTCCCGGGTCGTGGCCCGCGGGCTGCCGGTCTCCCCGTCCTGCTGCTCGGTGTCCGGGCGGATATCGATCCGCCAGCCGGTCAGCCGGGCCGCCAGCCGGGCGTTCTGCCCCTCCTTGCCGATGGCCAGGGAGAGCTGGTAATCCGGAACGGTCACCCGGGCGGAGCGGGCCATCGCGTCGACGACCTCGACCCGGGTGACCCGGGCCGGGGACAAGGCGTTCGCCACCAGCTGGGCCGGGTCGTCCGACCAGTCGACGATGTCGATCTTCTCGCCGTGCAGCTCTGCCATGACGTTCCGCACCCGGCCGCCCATCGGGCCGATGCAGGCACCCTTGGGATTCAGGCCGGAGCGGACCGCCCGGACCGCGATCTTGCTGCGGTGCCCGGCCTCACGGGCGATCGCCGCGATCTCGACCGAGCCGTCCGCGATCTCCGGGACCTCGAGCTCGAAGAGCTTCTTGACCAGACCAGGGTGCGTCCGGGACAGCGTCACGGAGGGACCGCGCACCCCTTTGGTGACCCGGACCACAAAGGTGCGCAGCCGGGAGCCGTGCGTGTACTGCTCCCCCGGCACCTGCTCCTGCGGGGGCAGGATGGCTTCCAGCCTGCCGATGTCCACCATGACGTTCCGCGGGTCCTTGCCCTGCTGCACGACGCCGGCGACGATGTCGCCCTCGCGCCCGGCGTACTCACCGAAGGTGATGTCCTCCTCGGCGTCCCGCAGACGCTGCAGGATGACCTGCTTCGCGGTGGTCGCCGCGATTCTGCCGAATCCGCTGGGGGTGTCATCGAACTCGCGGGGGGTCGGCGGCGCCTCGCCCTCCTCCGGCTCCGGCAGATCGGCGGCGTCCTCCTTGGCCCATACCGTCACGTGGCCCGTCTTGCGGTCCAGCTCGACCCGGGCGACGCGGCGGCTGCCCTCGGTACGGTGATAGGCGATGAGAAGGGCCGTCTCGATCGCTTCGACGAGCAGGTCGAAGGAAATGTCCTTCTCCCGCACCAGACCCCGCAGGGCGCTCATGTCGATGTCCACGGCTACGCTTCCTCGTCCTTCTTGGGCTTGCGGCTGAAGTCGACTTCGCCCCGGGCTGCGGCGATCCCCTCGAAATCCACCCGCCGCGGCTTGGGCTTGCGCCCCTTCTCCCCGGGAATCTCCCCATCCAGCCCGGCCTCGTCGACGGCGAGGATCCGCACGGTCAGCTCCTCGCCGTCCGTCAGCCGTACCCGGATGAGCCGTCCGACGGAACGCCGGTAGTGCCGCGGTTCGGTGAGCGGGCGGTCCGCCCCCGGCGAGCTGACCTCCAGGACATACGGGGTGCCGCCCATCACGTCGGCCTCGTCCAGCACCTCCGACGCCGCGCGGCTCAGCTCGGCACAGGCATCGAGGTGCACTCCGTCCTCGGTGTCGACCACGACCTGCAGAACCCGCCGTTTGCCGGCCGGGGTGATCGTGATGTCTTCGAGATCCAGACCCCGCTCGCCGGCCAGGGGTTCCAGCAGGTCCCGCAGCCTGTCGATCTGGGTGGTGCTCATCCGGGTGACTCCTCGGCCGCGTCTGCTGTTGTGTGGGGGTCGCTGGGAGGGGGGAAGCCCGCAGGAATCGCAAGGGCGTCGCCTCGCGGCACAGCCTATCGCCTACGGCACGTTACGCCGACCGGCGCGCACAGCCCCCCAGACGCGCCGGGGCACGGGGCGGCGCGAGAGGAGACCGCGCACACCGGTACGCTCACCGAGCGGTGATCCTCGCGTGGGATGGCACGGAACTGTGTACGACTGCCCCCCGCACGCGGGCGGACAGCCGCGTGGCCCTCCGCCCGGCGGAGACCGCCCGAGCCAGACCACCACACTGACGGGGAGTGCGGGGAACGTGTCCATCGAGCTGCCCAGGCGCGCGCTGCTGGCCTGCGCCGCGGCCGGGTTCGCGACCGCGCTGAGCGGCTGCGCGGGACGGAACCCGGACGGCGCCGCCCCGCAGGAGGAAGCCACTCCCGGCGAGCGCTCCGCGGAAACGGCGCGGCTGCGCCGGAGAACGGCACAGGACAGCGCCGAACTGCTGGCCCGGTACGACGCCGCACTCGCCGCGCACCCTGCACTCGCCCCGGCGCTGGCACCGCTGCGCAAGACCGTCGCCGACCAGCTCAGCGTGGTGCGCTCCGGGGAGCCCCCCGCACCCGCCCCCGACGTCCCCGGGGCCCCCGCCGAGCCGGCGGCCGCTCTTGCCGCGCTGGCCGACGCCGAGCGGCAGCTCTCCCACGTCCGGCTGCGGGCGCTGACCGAGGCCCCTCCCGAGCTGGCACGACTCCTCGCCTCCCTGTCGGCCGCCGGCTCGGTCCACACCTACCTGCTCAACGAGGTCCGTCCATGACCCAGGAGACCGGCCACCCGGAGCTGCCCGCGACCCAGGCCGCCCTGGCCGCCGAGCACGCCACCCTTTACGGCTACGGCGTGGTCGGCGCACGGATCGACGGCGAGCGCGCCAAGGAGGTCCGGCAGGCACACGCCGCCCACCGTTCCGGGCGCGACGCCCTGCACCGGGCGGTGCGCGACCTGGGCGCCACGCCGGTACCCGCCGCCGCGGGCTACCTCCTGCCGTTTCCGGTGACGGACAGTGACAGCGCGCTGGCACTCGCCGCCGAACTGGAGGACCGCCTCGCCGGGGTCTACGCCGACCTGGTCCGCGCGACCGGGGGCAGCACCCGGAGGCAGGCGGCCGGCGCACTGACCGCGGCGGCGGTCCGCGCCGCACGGTGGCGCGGCGCCGGGGTGCCGTTCCCCGGCCTCCCCGAGCACCGTTCCCCGGCCGAAGGGCGGAACTGAACGTGACGCCGTCCGCTCCGCGTTTCGCCCCTCCGCCGCGCCTGCTCCGCGCCCAGCGCGGGGCGGCGGGCGACTGGCTGGACGGGCTGCCGGAACTCGTGACCGACCTGCTGCTCCGGTGGCGGCTCACCGCCGAGCGGGTGGTGGCTCCGGGCGGTCGCACCAGCATGATCGTTCTGGTGCGCACCACCGAGGGCGCCCCGGCCGCCCTGAAGCTGTGTGCGCCCGGCAGCTCCGCGGCGAGTGAGCACGCGGCGCTCGAGCGCTGGGGCGGTCTTGGGGCCGTGCGGTCGCTGCGCTGCGACCCGCAGGCCGGGGCCCTGCTGCTGGAGCGGCTGCACGGCGAGGTGGCGCTGCGGTCCCTGCCGGAGGCGAAGGCCACGCTGGAGGCGCTGTCCGTGATCCGCCGCCTGTGGGTCGAACCCGGTACGGATCATCCGTTCCCCACTGTCGCGGAACGTACGGGCGCCCAGGCGGAGTCCATGCGGGCCGCCGCGCCGCCGGCGGTGCGGCAACTGGTGGACGAGGCGCTGCGGCTACGGGCCGCGCTGTGCGGGTCGGCCGCCCCGGCGGAGCGTTTCCTGTTGCACGGCGACTTCCGTCAGGGTGCCGTCCTGGCCGCCGACACCGACCGGGCACGCTGGCTGGCGGTCGGCCCGGAGCCGCTGGTGGGCGAGCGCGCCTACGATCTCTCCCGGCTGGTCCGGGACCGCCTGCACGATCTGGTCGCTTCTGCAGGGGCCGCGGCCCAGACCCGCCGTCGGGTGACCAAGCTCGCCGGAGCGGTGGAGCTGGACAGCGACCGGGTGCGCGACTGGGCCCTCTTCCGTGCGGTGGAATCGGGAGTCCGCCATCTGGCGGCCGGCGACCGGGAGGACGGCGAAGCGCTGCTGGAGTTCGCCACCTGGTTGTGACCCGCAGGTACGCCCGCGCGGGGCCGGCGGGCACACACCGGCCGGATGGGATGCCGCCGTGCCGCCGCGGGCCTCACCTCCGCAGGGGCAGGGGCGCGCCCATCACCGCGTACGGCCTGGGGGCGGACGGAAAGCGCACCCGCCGGGCCAGATCCCGGTAACCGAGCCGGCGGTACAGTCCGCGGGCCGGGCTGTCGGTGTCGATGGCGGACAGCAGGGACCGGGGCTGGGGGACGCCGTCGGTCAGAGTGGTGATGAGGCGCCGGCCGATCCCCCGCCCCTGATGAGCGGGGAGCACGTGCAGCTCGGTGATGGTGTACGAGTCGTCCAGCCAGGAGTCCTCCCCGGCCTGCTGGAGATACGGCTCGACCACGGTGGACCACCACTGGCCGCGGTCGCAGGGCATCCCGTAGACGAAGCCGACCAGCCCCCCGGCGGCGGTGGTGGCGCCGAGCGCCCGGGCTCCCGGAGTCGTCAGGTGGCGCAGCACGATCTGCCGGCGGACAGCGATCTCGTCCCCGGTGAGCCCGAAGGCAAGGGCCTGCACGGCGAGTGCTTCGTCCACCCGGGTGGCGAGGTCGAGCGGGCCGATGACGGGATCTTCCATGCCGGGAGGCTATCTCCCGGGCTCCGGAGAAGTCCCGTTCCCGGCACCGCGGGTTGGACCGGAGGCCGCGGGCCGTCCCGGGCCGAAGCCGGGCAGGTCCTGCGGTGCGACTGCCCGGGCGGCCGAGTGACGCGGTACCGGACGCGGACCGCTCCGCCCGGCGCTCCGGCGCAGGATGCCCGGAGTGGCGGGACCGGTCACCGGAAGGTCATTGTTCGGCTTCGGATGGATCTCGAAGCGATAACTCCCGTCTCGTGGTCATCTACAACACCACTGGTAGGCAGCAGAGTTGGTGCGCGAAATGCTGTGCCCAACCGAGGAGCTGTCTTGGCAACACGACGCAGACTGACCCGAATAGCCGCCCTGGCCGGGGCGGTGGTCCTCGCCGCCTCGGCATGCAGCACGAATGGCGACGACGGGGGAGGAGGCGGGAGCGGAACAGGGAACGGCAACGGGAACGGGGACTACACCGGGGGTGAGATCAACACCGATCTGCGCAACCCGCAGGCGCTGCTCACCACCAACACCGCCGAGTCCGAGGGCGCTTCCGTTCTGGAGAACGTCTTCACCGGGCTGGTGAGTTTCGACCTCGACAGCGGTGACATCGTGCACGAGGTCGCGGAGTCCATCGAGACCGAGGACAGCGTGGTCTGGGACATCACACTGAAGGACGGGTGGGAGTTCCACAACGGGGAGCCGGTGGACGCCGACGCGTTCATCCGGGCCTGGAACTACGGGGCGCACGGCCCGAACGCCCAGCGTGCCAACTTCTTCTTCGAGCGCATCGCGGGCTACGACCAGATGCAGGAGGAGGGCGGCGCCACGGAGCTCTCCGGGCTGGAGAAGACCGGGGACCTGACCTTCACCGTCACGCTTTCCGCGCCCTTCACCACCTTCGAGGTGGCACTCGGCCACAACACCTTCCTGCCGATGGCGCAAGCCTGCCTGGACGACGTCGACGCGTGCAACGACGAGCCGATCGGCAACGGCCCGTTCCGGATGGCCGGCCCCTGGGAGCACGACGTCCTCATCCCGCTGGAGCGGTGGGAGGACTACCCGGGGAGCAACCCCGCCAACATCGACCGGCTGAACTTCCACATCTACGCGGACAACGTCACCGCGTACAACGACCTGCAGGCCGGGACGCTGGACCTGCTGCGCGTCACGCCGCCGGAGCTTCTCCCGGAGGCCCGCGAGCAGTTCGGTGACCGGTTCATCGCTGAGCCCCGCTCGGACTACACCGGCATCGCCCTCCCGCTGTACAACGACAAGTTCCAGGACGTGCGGCTCCGGCAGGCGCTCTCGCTGGCCATCAACCGCCAGGAAATCATCGAATCCGTGCTGCACGGCAACATGCTGCCCGCGGACAGCGTCATCTCACCGGTGATCCCCGGCTACACCGAGGGTGTCTGCACCCACTGCGAGTTCGACCCGGACCGCGCCCAGGAACTGCTGGAGGAGGCCGGTGGCTGGCCCGAGGGCGAGCGGCTGCAGCTGCACTTCCACCCGGGTGCCGGACACGAGGAGTGGATGGAGGCCGTCGGCATCCAGATCCAGAACACCCTGGGCATCGAGTTCGACATCCGCAACGAACTGGAGTGGGCCGACCACCTCAACGCGCGCGACGACGAGGAACTCGAGGGCCCGTACCGCTCGGCCTGGATCATGAGCTACCCCTCGCAGGAGTACTACCTGCGGCCGCTTTACCACACCAACGGCAGCTCGGCGGACACCGGCTGGTCCAACGCGGACTTCGACCGCCTGGTGCAGGAGGGTGACGAGGCACCGACCCTGGAGGAGGCCCAGGAGCGCTACCTCGAGGCGGAGCAGGTCCTGATGAACGAAGTTCCGGTCATCCCGCTGTTCTTCGGCCGTACCTCGGTGATCTACCAGGACACCATCGAGAACGTCATCTACAACGTCTACGAGACCAACCCCTCGTGGGTGGACCTCAAGGTCAGCTGACACTTCTTCTGCGGCAGCCGGCGTGGGCGCCGGGCAACACCCGTGCGCCCGCGCCGGCTTTCCGCTGTGAGCCGTGCTCGAATGGAGTCCCCCGTTGAGCCGTTACATCATCAGGCGGCTGCTGCAGTTCGTCCCCACGATCATCGGTGCGCTCTTCCTGCTGCACTACATGGTCTCGCTGGCGATCCAGCTGACCGGCAACCCGGGCCGTGCCCTGTTCGGTGACCGCCGCCCGACACCGCAACTGCTGGAGGCCGTCCAGCGCCAGTTCAACCTCGACGACCCCTGTCTGGAACAGGTGGGCAACCCCTGCCTGAGTCTCTTCGTCGGGCGGGTCACCGACATCGCCCAGGGCGATCTCGGGATCAACTTCCGGGGCCGGGAGGTCACGGACATCATCGCCGCGTCCCTGCCCGTCACCCTCCGGCTGGCCCTGATCGCCCTGGCCTTCCAGATCATCATCGGGCTGTCCGCCGGCATCCTCGCCGGCCTGCGCAACAAGGGCGTCCTCGACTATGCGGTGAAGATCTCCACCGTGCTGCTCATCGCCTTCCCGGTCTTCGTCCTGGGCAAGGTCGTGCAGACCACCGTGAACGTGCCCGCCAGCAACTTCCTCCAGGCGCGGGACGCCCCCGACTGGATGCTGGCCGTCGTGCGGGTCAGCTACAGCGGTGACTATCCCTGGCTCAGTCTCCTCGTCCCCGGGCTGGTGCTCGGCGCGCTGGGGCTGGCCACCACGGCCCGGCTGACCCGTACCAGCGTGATCGAGAACCTCCGCTCCGACTATGTCCGTACCGCTGTCGCCAAGGGCATGCCGCACCGGCGGGTCATCGGGGTGCACGTCCTGCGCAACTCCCTGATCCCGGTCATCACCGACCTCGGCATGTCGATCGGTGTCCTCATCAGTGGAGCGGTGGTCACAGAGACGATCTTCAACGTGCCGGGCGTCGGGTTCCAGCTGATCCAGGCCATCCGGCAGAACGAGGGCCCGGTCCTCATCTCGCTGGTGACGTTCTTCGTGATCGTCTACCTGGTCGTGAACCTGCTCGTGGATCTGCTCTACGCCGTCCTTGACCCGAGGATCCGCTATGACTGACAACCACCCCGAAAGCCGCCCCGCGGGCGGTCCTGTGCAGAAGGCCGACGAGCCCGGCGCCGCGGCCCTGACGGGCGGCGGGAGCGGCCCGTCCCGGAGCCTGTGGTCGGACGCCTGGCACGACCTCCGCCGCAACCCGGTGTTCCTCCTCGCGTCCGCCATCGTGCTCACGATGATCTCGATGGTGCTGTTCCCCACGCTGTGGACCAGCGCGGACCCCCGGGCCTGCGACCTCTCCCGGGCCCGCGAGAAGCCCAGCGCCGAGCATCCTTTCGGCTTCAGCAATCTCGGGTGCGACTACTACGCCCAAGTCGTGCACGGAGCCGGGCCGTCCATCCAGATCGCGGTCTTCGCCACCATCGGCGTAGCGGTCCTGGGGACCCTCTTCGGCATCCTCTCCGGGTACTACGGCGGCTGGACCGACGCCCTGGTGTCCCGCTTCATCGACGTGGTGGCGGGGCTGCCGTTCCTGCTGGGCGCCGTGGTCATCCTGGCCCTGCTGCGGTCCCGTTCCATCTGGGCGGTGGTCCTCGTCATCGTCGCACTGTCCTGGATCACGCTGGCCCGGGTGATCCGGTCCAGCGTGCTGACCACGAAGAACCTGGACTACGTCGCCGCCGCCCGGTCCCTGGGCGCCTCCGACCGGCGGATCATCTTCCGGCACATCCTGCCCAACGCGCTCGCACCCGGCCTGGTGATCCTCACCATCGCGCTGGGCCTGTACGTCGCGGCGGAGGCCACCCTGACCTTCCTGGGGGTCGGCCTGCGGGCACCGACGGTGTCCTGGGGCGTGATGATCGTGCAGGGGCAGTCACATGTGCTGAGCGGCTATCCGCACCTGCTGCTGGTGCCCGTCTCGTTCCTCGTCCTCACCGTCCTCGGATTCATCATGCTGGGCGATGCGCTGCGCGACGCCCTCGACCCCAAGCTGCGCTGAGGTGAGCCATGCCGACCGACAAGAGCGTGACCGACAAGGCCCCCCGAGCGGAGGGAGATCTTCCGAAGGCCGATCCGCGGGAACCGCTGCTGGCCGTCGATGACCTGCGGGTGGAGTTCCACACCCGGGACGGGACCGCCCAGGCGGTCAACGGGGTGAGTTTCACCGTGGAGCCCGGACAGACCCGGGCCATCCTCGGTGAGTCCGGATCCGGCAAGAGCGTCACCGCTCAGGCGATCATGGGCATCGTCGACAGCCCACCGGGCCGTATCACGGGCGGCTCGATCATGTACCGCGGCATCGACCTGCTGACGCTGCCCCGTGAGCAGCGGCGGCAACTGCGCGGCACCGCGCTGGCCATGATCTTCCAGGACGCGCTGTCCGCTCTGAACCCGGTGTTCAGCGTCGGATTCCAGCTCGGTGAGATGTTCCGCATCCACCGCGGCATGTCCCGGAAGGACGCGAAGGCCAAGGCCGTCGAGCTGCTGGACATGGTCCGGATCCCGGCGGCGCGGGACCGCGTCAACGACTACCCGCACCAGTTCTCCGGCGGCATGCGGCAGCGCGTCATGATCGCGATGGCGCTCGCGCTCGACCCCGAGGTCGTCATCGCCGACGAACCCACGACCGCGCTCGACGTCACCGTGCAGGCCCAGATCATGAAGCTCCTCGCCGAGCTGCAGACCGAACGGAACATGGGCCTGATCCTCATCACCCATGACATGGGGGTGGTCGCCGACGTGGCGGACGAGATCTCGGTGATGTACGCGGGGAAGGTGGTGGAGGAGGCCCCGGTGCACGACATCTACGCCTCCCCCGCCCACCCGTACACCAAGGCGCTGCTGGAATCGATTCCCCGGGTCGACCGGCGGGGCCGGAAGCTGAGCGTCATCGAAGGGCTTCCGCCGACCCTGACCGCGGTCCCGCCGGGCTGCTCGTTCGCGCCGCGCTGCCGGTTCTCCCGGGACCGCTGTGCCGTCGAGGATCCTCCGGCGTACGGGGTCGGCCCGGCCCGCCGGAGCAGGTGCCACTACTGGGAAGAGGTGCAGAACTCGTGAACACCGTTCCACCGGACGCGGACGGCGGGCCCGGGACGGCCGGCCCTCGGCGGGAACCGCCGGCCGGGGACTCCGTGCTGGAGGTCCGCGATCTCGTCAAACACTTCCCCATCACCCAGGGCATCGTGCTGCGTCGCCGGGTCGGTGAGGTGCGGGCGGTGGACGGGCTCAGCCTGGACCTCCGGCGCGGCCGCACGCTGGGCATCGTCGGCGAGTCGGGGTGCGGGAAGTCGACGCTGGCCAAGCTGCTGCTCGGACTGGAGAAGCCGACCGAGGGCACCATACGGGTCCGCGGCCAGGACATCACCGCGCTGCGGGGCAAGGAGCTGCTGGAGGCCCGCCGGAACATCCAGATGGTGTTCCAGGACCCCTACACCTCGCTGAACCCGCGGATGACCGTCGGCGACCTGGTGGGCGAACCGTTCCAGATCCATACCGGGGTGCTGCCGCGGAACCGGCGCCGGGCGCGGGTGCAGGAGCTGCTGGAGCTGGTCGGGCTCAACCCCGACCACATCAACCGTTACCCGCACCAGTTCTCCGGCGGGCAGCGCCAGCGCATCGGCATCGCCCGGGCGCTGGCCCTGGAGCCGGAGGTACTGCTGTGCGACGAGCCGGTCTCTGCGCTGGACGTCTCGATCCAGGCGCAGGTGATCAATCTGCTGGAGCAGTTGCAGGACGAGATGGGGCTCACCTATCTGTTCATCGCGCACGACCTGTCGGTGGTGCACCACATCGCCGACCAGCTCGGGGTGATGTATCTGGGGAAGATCGTCGAGTACGGCGAGGCGGCCGAGATCTACGACGCACCGACCCACCCGTACACCCAGGCCCTGCTGTCGGCCGTGCCGGTACCGGATCCGAGGCTGCGCGGCCTGCGGGACGAGATCGTGCTGGAGGGCGACGTCCCCTCGCCCGCCAACCCGCCCTCGGGGTGCCGGTTCCGGACCCGGTGCTGGAAGGCACAGGACCTCTGCGCCGAGGTGCAGCCGCCGTTGGAGACCCGGCCGGGATCACCGCACGCCAGCGCCTGTCACTTCGCGGAGGAGCGGGACGTGGTGCACGGCACGCCCTGAGCAGGTCCCCCGGGGACCCGGCAGGGTGCCGGGTCCCCGGGGCGGGCGACGGCCGGAGCGTCAGAAGAGCACGCTCATGAGCGCGCCCGTCTCGGTGAAGCCCAGCCGGCGGTAGGTCGCCAGCGCCGGGGTGTTGTAGTCGTTGACGTACAGGCTGACGACCGGCGCTGCCTCGGTGAGAGCGTGCCGCAGCACGGTGGCCAGCCCGGCCGTGGCCAGCCCCCGGCCGCGGCGGTCCGGAGCCGTCCACACCCCCTGGAGCTGGCAGGCGTACGGGGTCACCGCCCCGATCTCCGCCTTGAAAACCACCCGGCTGCCCTCGACCCGGGCGAAGCAGCGTCCGGAGCCGAGAGTTTCCGCGACCCTGGCCTGGTAGGTCAGCCCGCCGTCCTCCGCGGACAGTGGCGAGATTCCGACCTCCTCGGTGAACATCGCCACCGAGGCGGGCATCACCAGGTCCATCTCGTCCTTGCGCATCCGGCGCACCAGCGGGTCGGGAGTGATCCCCGGCGGCATGGCGGTGGCTGTCATCAGCGGCTGCCGGACCCGCAGCTCCCGGGGCGGGCCCCAGTACGGCTCCAGCCAGGACCACAGCGCCGAGGTGGGCCCGGCCGGCCCCACGATGGACGAACAGCGGCGGATGTCCCGCAGGGCACGTCCGGCGAACGCGCGGACCGCGGACCGGCCGGCGCCGGCGGGCACGAGGTTGGCTCCGGCATAGCAGAGCGCGGAGAGCCGGCCGTGGTGGTACCAGCCCCACATCTCGCCGCCCATCCGGACGGTGTCGAGGCCGGATTCGAGCACCCGGGCAGTCACGAAGGCGTTGCCCACCGGGTCCCGGTTCAGTACGGCGAGGACGTCACCGAGCTCGGCGGGCTCGACGACCCTGGTCGTGGAAGTGGTCAGCACGTGTCGAGGCCTTGCTGGTCAGGAGGAGGACCGGAGATGCCCGACTGTACCGCCTCACTCCCCGGACCGGGGGCGGCCCCGACTGCCCGTGCCGGAACGGCCGTTCCCCTGCGGGCGCCGCCCGTTGCCGCTGCCGGGGGCGCGGTCATGGACTTTGACGCGGGCCAGGCGCAGCAGAGCCGCGCCGGCGAAATAGCTCAGGAGGGCGTACCCCGGGAGCCCCGCCGGGCCGTCGTAGTCGTCCCCGGCGAGGGCGACGTTCAGCAGACCGACGAGGACCGCTGCCAGGGCGATGACGGTGAGGCCCCGCCACAGCACCGGCGGCACCGGGACGCCCAGCACGGTGGTGGCACCGACACGGCGTCCGCTGCCGGCCGCGGCGGTGCGGCCCTCGATCGGGCTGAACAGCATGACCAGCAGGGCGAGGACAGCGGCCAGGAACAGCAGCCAGGGGACCCGCAGCAGGAACCACTGGCCGGAGCCCGGCTCGGGCTGCGGCATGACGCCGGTCCAGTAGAGGGCGGCACCGGCGATGATCACCGCGGTCATGTGCCACAGGAAGATCGTCAGCACCACGGTATTGGCGCCCACCACCACCGTCCACGGCCCGGTACGGCGGAGGAAGCGGTTGCTGGGCCCGGACAGCAGCAAGGCGATGCCGAGCTGGGTGACGGCGAGGGCGAACAGCGCGAAGGTCGGGGGCGCGGTGTTGGAGAGCTCCTCACCGGGCACCGCGACCATGCTGACCGGATAAGGGCTGAACGGGAGCGAGGTCAGCAGGATGAGGGTCCCGAGGCCGGTCAGGGCGACGAGAGCCGAGGTGCGTGCCCGGTGCGTCAGCTGCCCGTCCCACCAGCAGAAGCCGATCTGGTGGATGGCGAGCCAGGTGAACAGGTAGTTGGCCTGGCCGACCACGGGGACGCCGCCGCCCATCCGGGCCGCGTCCAGGAGCAGGACCAGCGCGGCGAGGGCGGCCGGCACGGCCAGTCCCCAGCGCCGGTGGAGGGCGAAGGCCGGAGGGGTCATGAAGACCATCGCCAGGTAGGCGACGAGGAACCACAGCGGAATGGAGGCCAGCCAGGACACCGTGCCGATCACGTCACCGTCCACGCCGGCCAGGAACGCCGTCAGCGAGCCCGCTGCCAGCACCAGGAGCAGGGCGGTGGTGGGCCGCAGCAGCCGGTCGGTGCGGGAGAGGAGCCAGCTCGTGTCGTCCCCGCCCTTCCTGCGGTGCGAGGAGAGGGACGCGGCGTTGGCGTATCCCCCGACCATGAAGAAGACCGGCATCACCTGGAAGAGCCAGGTGAACGGATGAGTCCAGTCGAGTACTCCGAGCAGGTTGTATCCGTCGAGACCGCTGTCGTCGTGGACCACCACGGCGGCGGTCCAGTGCCCGAGGACCACCGCGCACAGGGCGAGCGCGCGGAGCAGATCAATGTGCCGGTCACGGCTTTCGGGCGTGTTCTCGGCCATCTGCCGCAGCTTGCCGGTCAGGCTTCCCGGGCGGGACATCTCCTCAACACCTTCGGCGGTCGGGAACGTTTCCGGCCGAGTGCCCGGTCCGGTGTTTCCGACGCGTCGGCGCCCGCCCCGGCCGCGCTGCCCGCGGTGCACCGGCGGCGGAGCGAGGCGGTGGTGTCAGCCGGCGACCGAGATGCGGGGCTCACCGGAGGTCACACCGTCCAGCTCCATCTGCTCAGCGATCTTCATCGCCTCTTCGATGAGGGTCTCCACGATCTTGGACTCGGGCACGGTCTTGATGACCTCGCCCTTGACGAAAATCTGCCCCTTGCCATTGCCGGAGGCGACACCCAGGTCGGCTTCACGGGCCTCACCGGGCCCGTTGACGACGCAGCCCATGACGGCGACGCGCAGCGGCACCTCCATGCCTTCGAGGCCGGCGGTGACCTCCTCGGCGAGCTTGTACACGTCCACCTGGGCACGGCCGCAGGAGGGGCAGGAGACGATCTCCAGGCCGCGCTCCCGCAGGCCCAGGGATTCCAGGATCTGGTTGCCGACCTTGATCTCCTCGACCGGCGGGGCGGACAGCGAGACCCGGATCGTGTCTCCGATGCCCTCGCTGAGCAGGGCGCCGAAGGCGACGGCGGACTTGATCGTGCCCTGAAAGGCCGGACCTGCCTCGGTGACCCCGAGATGCAGCGGGTAGTCGCAGCGGGCGGCCAGCTGCCGGTAGGCGTTGACCATGACCACCGGGTCGTTGTGCTTGACGGAGATCTTGATGTCGCGGAAGCCGTGCTCCTCGAACAGCGAACACTCCCACAGCGCCGACTCGACCAGCGCCTCGGGGGTGGCCTTGCCGTACTTGGCGAGCAGCCGCTTGTCGAGCGAGCCGGCGTTGACCCCGATCCGGATCGGGGTGCCCGCGGCGGAGGCGGCGTCGGCGATCTCCTTGACCCGGTCGTCGAACTGCTTGATGTTGCCCGGGTTGACGCGGACCGCCGCGCATCCGGCGTCGATCGCGGCGAACACGTACTTCGGCTGGAAGTGAATGTCGGCGATGACGGGGATCTGTGACTTGCGGGCGATCACCGGCAGGGCGTCCGCGTCGTCCTGGGTGGGACAGGCCACCCGGACGATCTGGCAGCCGGAAGCGGTCAGCTCGGCGATCTGCTGCAGCGTGGCACCGATGTCGGACGTGCGGGTGGTGGTCATCGACTGCACGGAGACAGGGGCGTCCCCGCCCACGGCGACCGAGCCGACCTGCAGTTTCCGGCTGACTCTGCGGTCTGCCAGCTTCAGCGGTACGGACGGCATTCCCAGCGAGATGGCTGTCATCGGTTCTTGCAACCCCACGGTGCGGCTCATGGTCCCGGGTTCGGCGGGCTCCGGATACTGAGACTACGCCACCGCGGGTGGCCCGCATGCACGCCACCCGCCGACCCGGAGCCCGCCCCACCCACCGCTGCTGCCGGGGATGTTCTCCGGTCCCGCCGGCTCCGCGCTAACCCGTCAGCCGAACCGGGGTCACGATGTCCGCGGCCAGGACGAGCAGGGTGAAACAGATGAACGCCCCGGCCACCACGTAGGCGACGGGCATCAGCTTGGCCACGTCGAAGGGGCCGGGGTCGGGCCGCTTGAAGAGCCGGGCGAGGAACCGCCGCACCGACTCCCACATCGCGCCGGCGATGTGGCCGCCGTCCAGCGGCAGCAGCGGCAGCATGTTGAACAGGAACAGTGACAGGTTGAAGCCGGCGACCAGGAACAGCGCGGTCGCGATCTGCTGGCTGGCGGGGATGTCGAGGGTGAAGATCTCGCCGCCGACCCGGGCCGCGCCGACGACGCCCATCGGGGAATCCTGGTCCCGCTCCCCGTTGCCCCAGGCCGCGTCCCACAGGCCGGGGATCTTGGACGGCAGGTTGAGCAGGGCCTGGAAACCGGTGACCATGATGTCACCGCTGCGCTCGACAGCCTGCGGGAAGTCCTGCTTGACCACGCCGGTGGCCGGGGAGAAGCCGAGGAAGCCGGCGGTGACGTACTCGTTCTCCACCTGTCCGCCGCTGCCGTCGAGCTTGGCGACCCGGTTCTCGATGAGGTCGGCGGTGAGGACTTCGGTGCGGCCCTCGCGCTCCACGGTGAGGGTGGCCTCGCCGGTCGTCTCCCGGATGCTCTGCTGGAGAGCTCCCCACTCCTCGACCGGCTCGCCGTTGAACGCCACGATCGTGTCGCCCGGCTGCAGGCCGGCCGCGTTGGCCGGCGACTCCGGATCACCGGCCCGGCACTCGGTGCGCTGCTCGCTCTGCGAGACCACGCACTCGGAGACGGTCGCCACGGTGGTGGTCTGGGTGTTGACTCCGAAGGCCATCAGCACACCCAGGAAGATCGTCACCGCCAGGATGAGGTTCATCGCCGGCCCGGCGAACATGACGATGACGCGCTTCCAGGGCTTGCGCGTGTAGAAGAGCCGGTTCTCGTCCCCCGGCCGCAGCTCCTCGTAGGCAGCGGCGCGGGCATCCTCGATCATGCCGCGGAACGGGGAGGTGGAGCGCTTCCTGACGCGGCCGTCGTCGCCGGGCGGGAACATGCCGATCATGCGGATGTAGCCGCCCAGCGGGATCGCCTTCAGGCCGTACTCGGTCTCACCCTTGTGCTTCGACCACAGCGTGGGGCCGAAGCCGACCATGTACTGCGGGACCCGGATGCCGAACATCTTGGCGGTGCTCAGGTGCCCCAGCTCGTGCCAGCCGATGGAGAAGAGCAGCCCGACGACGAAGACGATGATGCCTACCAAGAACATCACGCTGGTCATGCTCCACCGTTTTCCTTCGTCAGCTCCTGCGCACGCCGTCGCGCCCAGGTCTCCGCATCAAGGACGTCCGGGAGTGTCAGGGAAGTTCCGGAACCGGATGTGCCGTGCTCCTCGACGACCCGGGCAACGGTGTCCACGATGCCGGTGAAGGGGAGCCGGCCGTCGAGGAAGGCACCCACACACTCCTCGTTGGCCGCGTTGAACACCGCGGGCACGGTACCTCCGAGCGTACCGACGTGGCGGGCGAGTGCGACCGACGGGAAGGCCGCGGAGTCGAGCGGGAAGAACTCCCAGGTGTGCGCGGTCGTCCAGTCGCATCCCGGTGCGGCGCCCGGTACCCGTCCCGGCCAGCCCAGGCCCAGCGCGATCGGTACCCGCATGTCGGGCGGGCCGGCCTGCGCGAGGGTCGATCCGTCGGTGAACTCCACCATCGAGTGAACGTAGGACTGCGGGTGGACCACGACCTCGATGCGGTCGAAGGGGATGTCGAAGAGCAGATGTGCCTCGATGACCTCCAGTCCCTTGTTGACCAGAGTGGCGGAGTTGACGGTGACCATCGGGCCCATGGCCCAGGTGGGGTGCGCCAGGGCGTCCGCGGGAGTCACCTCGGCGAGCTCGGCCTTCGTCCGGCCGCGGAACGGGCCGCCGGACGCGGTCACGACGAGCCTCGCCACCTCGGGACGGGTTCCGCCGAGGAGCGCCTGGAACAGCGCCGAGTGCTCGGAGTCGACGGGGACGATCTGGCCCGGCCGGGCGACCGCCTTCACCAGCGGACCGCCGACGATGAGGGACTCCTTGTTCGCCAGCGCCAGCACCCGGCCGGCCCGCAGAGCGGCCAGGGTGGCCGCCAGCCCGACCGACCCGGTGATGCCGTTCAGCACCGTGTGGCACTGGCTCGCGGCGAGCCGGGCGGGCGCGTCCGGGCCGGCAAGGATCTCCGGCAGCGGCTCCCGGACCCCGTAGAGGGCCCGCAGCGCCTGCCGTAGTTCGGTGACCTTGTCCTCCTGGGCGACGGCCACCGCCCGGACCTGGAGCCGGTACGCCTGTCCGGCCAGCAGAGGGAGGTTCCCGCCGTTCGCCGACAGCCCCGTCACACGGAAGCGTCCCGGGTTGCGCAGCACCACGTCGACGGCCTGGGTACCGATGGAGCCGGTGGAGCCGAGGATCACCACCTCCCGCGGGCCGTCGGGCGGCAGCGCCTCCGGGTGGCGCAGGTGCGGGTCGGCAAGGGGGGCAGGGCTCTCCGTCATGGCCCCTATTCTGGGGCCTCCCCGGGCGCCCCCGTCCAGCCGCCCGCGGCAGTCCGGCCGCTCCCGGGCTGGACACCGCGGCGTGGCTCCACGCGACCGGGCGAAGCGGCCCGCCCGCCGGACACCCGGTCGTGCGCCGCACCGGGCCGGGCAGGACCGTTGCCAACGCGGACAAAGACGCCACCCGCCCGATTTCTTCCATTTGCGGATCTGTTGCGGCTCATTTCCGGTTTTCACCCCTTTGGACTGGCTACCCGCGAGCGCAGGACGGTACCGCAACTGCGCGCCGGGCTTGCAGGCACCCAGCCCGATGCACCGGTCGGCCGGGGAGGAACCGACCCGGTAGCGCACACCGCCGGCTCCGCGGGGCACCGCGGTGACCGCAAGGAAGAGTGAGGAGTGGCCCCATGAGTGACTCAGCGAACGTGAAGGCCGAGCGTGCCCAGCAAGCCGGACAAGCGGCGCAGCAGGAAGCGTCCGCCACGGCCGGCCGGGCGGGGCAGGCGGCCGGCCAGGTCGGTGCCACCGCAGCCGAGCAGGCCAAGGCGGTGACGGAACAGGCACAGGAGCGCGGCCTGTCGGTGGTGCG
This sequence comes from Streptomyces sp. ACA25, assembly GCF_028200735.1. Classification (GTDB taxonomy): domain Bacteria; phylum Actinomycetota; class Actinomycetes; order Streptomycetales; family Streptomycetaceae; genus Streptomyces. Next base: position 103,693 of record NZ_JAQKPV010000013.1, on the reverse strand, counting down.
GGAACTGCGCGAGCGCGTCACGGACGAGGCCCAGACCCAGACCCGGCGCACCGCGGGCAACCTGCGGCAGTGGGCGGACGACTTCGCCGCACTCGCCGAGAAGGCGCCCGGCGACTCCCCCGCGCGCAACCTGGTCACGCAGGCCGCCGACGGCGGTCACCGGGCGGCGGACTACCTGGAACGGCAGGGACTGCGTGGCGCTCTGCACGAGGTGCAGGGCTTCGCGCGCCGGCGTCCCGGTGCCTTCCTCGGCGGAGCGATGCTCGTCGGATTCGCTGTCGGCCGGATGGCCAAGGCCGGCGGAAGCGGCTCCGGCGGGCCGGACGGGCAGGCGCAGCCGCGGCAGCTCCCGGCAGCCGAGCGGGAGAGTCAGCCGTACGACGAAGCACAGCGGACCTACCTTCCGGAGGCGTGACATGGCACTGATGTCTTCGCGGCAGTCGTCCAGGCCCCGTCAGGAGGAGACCCCCGAGGAGGATGCCTCGGTGGGTGAGCTGCTGGCCGAGGTGACCTCGGACGTGCAGAAGCTGCTCCGGCAGGAAATGGAGCTTGCCAAGACGGAAGTACGCGAGGAGGCGGTCAAGGCGGGAAAGGCCGCCGGTATGTACGGCGGAGCCGGATTCGCCGGCTACATGGTGGCCCTGTTCCTGTCGCTGGCGGCCATGTGGGGCCTCGGCAACCTGATGGACCTGGGCTGGGCCGCCCTGATCGTCACCGCGGTGTGGGCGATTGTCGGAGCGGTTCTCTACATGCTGGGCCGTTCCACCATGCAGTCGGTCTCACCCAAGCCCGAGCAGACCGTGGAGTCGCTGAAGGAGGATGCGGAATGGGCACGTCACCCGACCAGGTAAGAGCCGATATCGATTCCACCAGGGAGAAGCTGGCAACCGATGTCAACCGGCTGGCCGACCGGGCCAGTCCGAAACAGATGGCACGCCGGCGCCGCGCCCGGGTCGGCAGGGCGATGTCCGGGATGCGGAACCGCGTCATGGGAACGGCGTCGGAGAGCACCGGGCATGCCAAGGACCGGACCCGGCAGGCCGCCCACTCCCTGCAGGAGGGCGCCGGGCAGGTCACGGATTCCGCACGTCAGGCAGGTGATGCTGTGAAGAACACCCCCGATCAGGCCATGCGGCAGACGCAGGGCAACCCGATGGCAGCCGGTGTGATCGCCTTCGGCACCGGACTTCTGGCGGCGTCGCTCCTGCCGAAAACCCGGACCGAGGAGCGGGTGGCCCACTCCGAGAGCGCCGGTGAGCTCGCCGCGCCCTTCCGGACGCAGGCCACCGAGTCGGCCGAGCGTCTGAAGGAGGACGCCACCGAATCCGTGCAGCAGGCGGCGGAGGACATGAAGGGCACCGCCACGCAGACGGCCCGCCACACCAAGGAGGAGGCCCGGGAGCAGTCCCGCCAGGTCGGCGGTGAGGCCCGCGAAGCCGGGAAGAACGTTGCCGACCAGGCACGCGAATAGGAAGCCGCCCCTCAGGTAACCCGGACGGCAGTCAGCGCCCGGGCCGGGCCCGGGACGCACCCGGTGGCCGCACGCGGGTACGGGAGGCGTCCCGGGACCGGGGACAGCCGGTGAGAGAACAGGTGGTGGAATCGCATGGCACGGCACACAGGTGACGGCGACGACGCGACGGAGCGCGGCAGAGGTGGTCGGCGCGGCGGAGGATCACGGTGGCGTCCCGGACAGGAGTCGGCGCCGGGCCCTGAGGCGGAGGAGCGCTCACGGCGGAGGACCGGGCCACCGCCCGCCGGTCAGGAGGCGCAGCCGAGGCCCGCGCAGGGCGCCCGGCCGGGTCCGGAGCGGGGTTCCGAGCGGGCCGCCGGCCCGGCCGCAGCACCGGTACCGCCGGAAGGCGGCCGGGGGCCCGCACCCGCGGCCCGTGAGGAGGAGGCACCGGCGCGTGCCGAGGGACCCACGGATCTGCCCAAGCAGTCCTGGTGGCAGGCGCTGAAGCGGACCATGACGGAGTTCAAGGCCGACGGGCTCAACGACTGGGCCGCCGCGTTGACCTACTACGGGGTGCTGTCGATCTTCCCCGCTCTGCTGGCCCTGGTGTCCGTGCTGGGCGTGCTGGGCGCCGATGTCATCGACCCGCTTCTCGACAACGTGGGCGATCTGGCGCCAGGGGCCGTCCAGGACATTCTGACCAGCATGCTGGAGCAGCTGGAGGAGACCGGGGCAACGGCCGGATTCGCGCTGGTCATCGGTCTTGCGATCGCCCTGTGGTCGGCATCGAGGTACGTCGGCGCCTTCATGCGGGCGTCCAATGCCGTGTACGACATCGGTGAGGGCCGTCCGGTCTGGATCACCCTGCCGGTCCGCTTCGGCATCACCGTTCTTCTCGTCGTCCTGCTGGCCGCCATCGCGGTGGGAGTGGTCTTCACCGGTGGACTGGCCCAGCGTGCGGGAGACCTCATCGGGCTGGGGGACACCGCCCTCATGGTGTGGGACATCGCCAAGTGGCCGGTGATGGTACTGCTGGTCAGCTTGATCTTCGCGGTGCTCTTCTGGGCCGCGCCCAATGTGAAGCGCAAGTTCTCCTGGCTGACCCCGGGCGGACTGCTGGCCGTCGTCGTCTGGCTCATCGCCTCGGCCCTGTTCGCGCTGTACGTGGCGAACTTCGGCAACTACAACGAGACCTACGGAAGCCTGGCCGGAATCATCATCTTCCTGGTCTGGCTGTGGATCTCGAACATCGCCATCCTTCTCGGTCTGGAGTTCAACTCCGAGCTGGAACGCAGCCGGGCCATCGAGGCGGGCCTGCCCGCCGATGAGGAGCCCTACGCCGAGCCCCGGGACACCCGGAAACTCTGAGAGCGTCGGAGCCCGGCGTCGCGTCCACTCCTTGGTGGGTACAACGCCGGGCTCCCGGCTGTCCGCCTCGGCTCAGAGCCGTGTCACCGCTCCGGCGACGCCCCGTCGAGCAGCCCGAGCACGGAGCGCAGGGCGTCGGGGCGTTCCGTGACGGGCAGGTGCGGGACCTGGAGGAAGGCGCAGCCGATCGCCTGAGCGCCACCGTCCGCGCGCCGGCTGTCGCCGACCATCAGGGTGTCGCCGGGGGCGGTGTTCAGCTTGTCGCAGGCGATGCGGAAGAGCGTGGGGTCGGGCTTCTGGATGCCGTGCTCGAAGGACAGCACATAGCTGTCCACGAACGGGGCGAAGCCGTGGGCGCGGAAGAGCGGCCGCAGGTCCCAGCCGATGTTGGACAGGACTCCGACCCGCAGACCCCGCTGCTTCAGCAGGCTCAGCACCTCGGCGGCATCCGGATACGGCGACCAGGCTTCCGGCGTCGAGGAGCGCGCGTAGAGGGCCTCGTGCAGGTCCCAGGGCAGACCGGTCTCCCGGGACAGCGTGGTGTAGGCGGAGCGGTGCAGCCCGGCGCTCTCGTCGCGGTGCTCCCAGAGGCGGCGCAGCCGGTCCGGGACGGCAGCCGGCTCTGCCCCGCCCGGAAGCGCGCCGGCCCTCTCCAGCCGGTCCGCCCAGTGGAGCAGCTCACCTTCCGGGACTGCGATGCCCGCTTCCGCCAGCACCGCGCGCAACCAGCACTCGGCCGGCTCGACGCGGAAGAGCGTTCCGGAAAAATCAAACAGCACACCGGTGATCGCCACCGGACGATCCTCCCCCACGCGCAAGGGGACGGACAACCCCGCCCGGCCCGACGGGGCAGCAGACACGGCCGGGCTCCGGGCAGGGTCACCGGGCCGTCCCGGCGGGGCCCGCTCAGCTGATCCGGCGGTGGACGTTCTCCCTCCGGCTGGGGCCGGGGGTTGCCGGTGCGATCCAGGGCCCGGGGGTGGAGGGGTCGATGACGCCGTACTCGAGCCAGGTGTACTGGCCGTCGAGGATGCCGCGGACGACTTTCCGGTCGAGCTCATCGGTGTTGTGCCAGAGGCGGGTGAAGAGGTCCTCGACCCGCAGTCTGGACTGCCGGCAGAAGGCGTCGGCGAGCCGGTATGCCTCGCGGCCGTTCTCCCCGCGGTCGCGCATGCTCTCCGCCCGCACACAGGCCGCGCTCATCGCGAAGAGCTCGGCACCGATGTCCACGACACGGCCGAGGAAGCTCTGCTTGGATTCCATCTTCCCCTGCCACCGGGACATCGCGTAAAAGGTGGAGCGGGCGAGCTTCCGGGAGGCGCGCTCCGCGTAGCGCAGGTGGGGTGAGAGGTCGGGGTGCCCGGAGTGCCGGAAGTCCCGGTAGGTCAGGGGGACCTGGCCCCGGCCGGCGGCCAGCTTCGGCAGCCAGCGGGAGTAGAAGCCGCCTGCCGCGAGCAGCGCTTTGCCCTTGTCGCCCAGCCCTTTCTCCGGGTCGATCAGGTCGCCGGCGACCTTCAGGTGGGTGTCGACCGCCTCCCGGGCAATGAGCAGGTGCATGATCTCGGTCGAGCCCTCGAAGATGCGGTTGATCCGCAGGTCGCGCAGCACCTGTTCGGCAGGGACGCCGCGTTCGCCGCGGGCCGCCAGGGACTCGGCGGTCTCGAAGCCGCGCCCGCCACGGATCTGGACCAGCTCATCCGCCATCAGGCAGGCCATCTCGCTGCCGTACAGCTTGGCGAGCGCCGCTTCGATGCGGATGTCGCGACGGTCTTCGTCGGCCATTTCGCAGGAGAGGTCGAGGAGTGCCTCCAGCGCGAAGGTGGTGGCCGCGATGAAGGACATCTTGCTGCCGACGGCCTCGTGCCTGGCCACCGGCTTTCCCCACTGCACACGCACCCCGGTCCACTCGCGGGCGATCTTCAGACTCCACTTCCCGGCGCCGACGCACAGTGCGGGGAGCGAGAGCCGACCGGTGTTCAGCGTGGTCAAAGCGATCTTGAGGCCCTCACCCTCCTTGCCGATGCGGTTGGCCGCGGGGACCCGCACGCGGTGGAGGCGGGTGACCCCGTTCTCGATGCCGCGCAGCCCCATGAAGGCGTTGCGGTTCTCCACCGTGATCCCAGGGGAGTCCGCCTCGACGACGAAGGCGCTGATGCCGCCGGGGTGGCCGGGGCTGCTGGGCACAGCTGCCATGACGACCAGCAGGTCGGCGATGACCCCGTTGGTGGTCCACAGCTTCACACCGTCCAGGAGGTAGTCGTCACCGTCCGGTACGGCCGTGGCTCCCAGGCGGGCCGGGTCGGAGCCGACGTCCGGCTCGGTCAGCAGGAAGGCGGAGATCGCGTCGCGGGCGCAGCGCGGCAGGAAGGCCTGCTTCTGTTCCTCGGTTCCGAAGATCTTCAGCGGCTGCGGCACGCCGATGGACTGATGGGCCGACAGCAGCGCGCCGACCGCCGGGCTGACGGAACCGACGAGGGCCAGGGCACGGTTGTAGTACAGATGGCTGAGTCCGACACCGCCGTAGGCCGGGTCGATCTTCATGCCGAGGGCGCCCAGCTCCTTCAGCCCGCGGATCACCTCGTCGGGGATGCGGGCCTCACGCTCGATCAGCGCCCCGTCGATCTTCGTCTCGCAGAACTCCCGCAGCCGGGCGAGGAATTCCTCCCCGGTGCGGACTGCTTCCTCGTTGGGCAGCGGATGAGGATGGAGCAGGTCGAGCCGGAAGCGGCCGAGGAACAGCTCCTTGGCGAAGCTCGGCTTGCGCCACTCCTGGTCCCGGGCCGCTTCGGCGACCTGCCTGGACTCCTGCTCGGATACGGACGCCGTTTGTGCGGCGGTCATCTTCGCTCCCTCGCCGTCGAGATGCGGACACGTCCACTGGCTGGTGCTACTCGGGCGTATGTACCCGATTCGGGCGGGGAGTATCAGTCCTGACAGGGGACTCCTCCACGGCGTGACGTCTGGGCGATGGCGGCGTTGAAGCGCTTCGACGCATCCCTGGACAGGGCTGCCCGTCCGGTCTAGGGTCTGTGCCTAGCCCGTAGACGCGTAGGGACCGGCTCGCGAGACCCTCGCATCGAAGCGCTTCACCTTCTGCCCCCGGCACTCATCTGGAGAGCACCATGGTCACCCTTGCCGAGGTAGCCCGGCACGCGGGGGTCTCCGCCAGCACGGTGAGCTACGTCCTCAGTGGCAAGCGGACCATCTCGGCTCCCACCCGCGAGCGGGTCGAGCACAGCATCCAGCAGCTGGGCTACCACCCCAACGCCGGAGCCCGGGCCCTTGCCAGCAGCAAGTCCAACATCATCGCGCTGATGATGCCCCTGCGCACCGACATGTACGTGCCCGTGATGATGGAGATCGCCATCGCAGTGGCCACCACGGCCCGCGAGCACGGCTACGACGTCCTGCTGCTCACCGGCCAGGAAGGTCCCGAGGCGGTGCGCCGGGTGGTCGGCAGCGGGCTGGCCGACGCCATGATCCTCATGGACGTCGAACTGGACGACGACCGGCTCCCCCTGCTGCACGAGGCGGCCCGGCCGGCCGTGCTCATCGGCCTGCCGGCCGACACCACCGGCCTGACCTGCGTGGATCTGGACTTCACCGCCACCGGGCAGCTGTGTGTGGAGCACCTGGCCGGGCTCGGCCACCGGGAGCTCGCCGTGGTCGGCGAGGCCGCCGCCGTGTACGAGCGCCGCACCGGCTTCGCGGAGCGCACCCTCGCCGGCGTCCGGGAGCGCGCGGCCGGCCTCGGCCTGAGCCTGCTGCACCGGCCCTGTGACGGCTCCTACGAATCGATGGCGGGGACCCTGGCGCGGATCTTCGACGAGCGTCCCGGCACCACGGGGTTCATCGTGCAGAACGAGGCGGCGATCGGGCCGATGCTCGGCCTGCTGCGCCAGCAGGGCCGAGCCGTGCCCGAGGACGTCTCGGTGGTGGCCGTCTGCCCCGACCAGGTGGCGACGCAGACCTCCGTGTCGCTGACCTCGGTGGCCATCCCGGCCCAGGAGATGGGGCGCCGGGCCGTGGAGCTGGCGATGGAGAAGACTGCGCGGGCGGCGCGGCCCTCGCGGACCGCCGGCAACGGCGGAGCGCCCGGCGGGCTGGGGGCGGACCGGGTGGAGTTGCTGCCTCCGCAGCTGACCGTCCGGGCCAGCACCGGACCGGCCCGGGCCTTCTGACCTCGGAACGGCGCATTGCCTGCCGGGCTCCTGACCGGATCTCTGCGTCCGCGCGTCAGCTGTGACTGACGCTGAAGCGGTTGGTACGGAAGTCCAGTCCGCCGGCCGAGGAGGTGATCTCGTAGCCGAACTGCACGTCACCGATGACGTCGGTGTGGTTCATCCAGCCCTGATCGGCGATCCAGCGCAGGATGGGCAGCAGGTTGACGCTGCCCGCCGTGGACTGGCCGGTGCGCAGGAACGAGTACACGTGGTTGTGGCCGTTGCTGCCACGGTGGACGTCCCAGGTGTGACCGCCCAGGCTGATCCGGGTCTGAAAGGAGCCGAGCGGGCCGACGGGGCCGTGCCAGTTCATCCAGAGCATGATCTCGTGGTCGTAGTGCTCGTCCCAGATGTCGTAGGCGGTGTTGTAGGCACCGGCCGCGGGGACGGTCACGTCGTAACTGCTGGAGAGCGAGTTGATCCGGTTCAGCGGCCGGTTCACCACCCGTTTGGCGTTGGGGTAGGACTTGATGCCGCCGGTGTTGGGGTGGTCGGCCCACACACCCCAGCTGTTGTGGTCGTTGGCCCACATCGCCTGGTATCCGTAGCCGGAGCCCCAGATGTTGTTGTACAGGGTGTAGCCGCCGGTCTCCCAGTTCCCCCAGCGGTCGTCGGTCGACCAGGAGGCGGCGTGTGCGGGGGAAGCCGCGAGGCCCACGGCCAGCAGCAGGGCGAGGAACGGTGTCAGGAAGAGCGTGCGTGCGGTGCGTTTCACGGTGGGGCTGCTCGCTCGGTCGAAAGTCCCGTCCGGGACGGGACGGTGTGGGGGTCAGGACCGCAGTGCGGCCACGCCGTAGCGGTCCAGGGTGACCTCCTCCTCGTGTCGGGTGCCGGTGAGGACGTCCGTGCCCGGCTGTGGCAGCGGGACGGTCACCGGCTCCCGGTTGTGGTTGAGAAGGAAGAGCAGGGGCCCGCGGCGGACGGCCTCCACGCCGGCGGGGGCGCCGGGCAGTACCGGCAGGACACCGGCCGCAGCGGCGGCGTCGGCGAGCAGGGTGCGCAGGGCGGGACGCTCCAGCAGGGTGGAGACGTACAGGGCGACGCCGGTGCCGAAGGTGTGACGGGTGAGGGCCGGCCGGCCGGCCAGCTCGCCCTCCGCATAGACGGCGAGCGTGGTCGCGGTGTCCGTCTCCAGGTCCTCGCTCCACACGGTGCCGCGCGCGCCGTTGTCGAGCCGTACCGAGGCGTCCTCGTCCAGCGGCCACCACTCGTGGACGGTGGTGAGGCCGAGCAGCAGGCGCAGCCGGCTGTCCACCCCGCCCTCCCTGATCCGGTCGTCCGCGTCGGCGACGCCGGTGAAGAACCCGCAGATCAGGGTGCCGCCGGCCCGGACGTAGGCGGTGAGGTTGTCGAGGGCGGCATCGGTGAGCAGGTAGAGATGCGGGATGACGACGAGGCGGTAGCCGTCGAGGGTGGCCTCCGGGTGGGCGAAGTCGCAGGTGAGGTTCTGCTCCCAGAGCGCCTGGTACCAGGCGGTGAGGGTGGCCGGGTAGTCGAGCCCGGCGGAGGGACGGCCGTCCTGTCCGTCCGCCCACCAGGACTCCCAGTCGTGCAGCAGGGCGATACCGGCGGGCACCTGGTCGCCCACCACGTCGGTGAGCCGGGTCAGTTCGGAGCCGAGCGCCCGCACCTGCCGGAACAGCCGGGAGTGCTCCCCGGCATGCGGCAGCATCGCGGAGTGGAACTTCTCACTGCCCTGCCGGGACTGGCGCCACTGGAAGAAACAGATGCCGTCGGCCCCGCGGGCGACGGCCTGCAAGGACCACAGCCGCATCAGCCCGTCGGGCTTGGGATGGTTGACGCCGCGCCAGTTGACCGGCCCGGCGGCCTGCTCCATGAGCAGCCACGGGCCGCGGGCCTGGGAGCGGGTGAGGTCCTGGACCAGGGCACCGTGCGGGGCACCGGCGGCGTCCTCCCAGCCGGCCCGGGGGTCCGGGTACACGTCGACGGAGACCACGTCCTCCTCCGAAGCCCAGGCCCAGCCGTCCTGGCCGCTGAACAGCGGCATGAAGTTCGTGGTGACCGGGATGTCGGGGCTGTGCGCGGCGAGCACGTCACGTTCGGCGGTGAAGCATCCCAGCAGGGCATCACTGGTGAAGCGGTGGAAGTCCAGCTGCTGGGCGGGGTTGTTCAGGTACTGCGCCCGGCGGGGCGGGATGATCTCTTCCCAGGAGTCGTAGCGCTGGCTCCAGAACGCGGTGCCCCACGCCTCGTTGAGGGCACCGAGGGTGTCGTAACGCTCCTGCAGCCACTCCCTGAAGTGGGCGGCGCTCCCGTCGCACCAGCAGTGCGTGCCGTACTCGTTGTTGACGTGCCACAGCCGCAGGGCGGGGTGGCTGCCGTAGCGCCGGGCCAGGTCCTCGGTGATGCGCCGGGCGTAGTCGCGGTAGACCCGTGAAGAGGCGCAGAAGTGATTGCGGGAGCCGTACCAGACTGTCCGGCCGTGCTCGTCGCGCGGCAGGGTCTCGGGGTGCCGGGCGCCCATCCAGGGCGGCGGGGAGGCAGTGGGAGTGGCCAGGCAGACGTCGATGCCGCCTTCGTGGAGCAGATCCAGAACCCGGTCCAGCCAGCCGAATTCCCGTGCTCCGGGACGGGGTTCCAGGCGTGCCCAGGAGAAGACGCCCACGGTGGCCAGGTTGACGCCGGCCTCCCGCATCAGCCGGATGTCCTCCGGCCAGACCGACTCCGGCCACTGTTCCGGGTTGTAGTCCCCGCCGTACAGCAGACGCCCGCGGGTGGCGTCGGGAAGCGCGGCCATCAGCAGCCTTCCCGGGCCGGCGGAGCGGCCGGGTCCGCGGACGCAACGGCGGTGGTGGAGGCCTGGCGGTGACTGTGCCCGGTCATCTGGGGTCCCTCACTGACGGCTCGGTAGGGGGCGGGTGCGGTGGTGCCGGGCCCCGCCCCTGGGGGGGCGGGGCGGGACCCGGGGTGCGGGGTGGGCGGCTCAGCCCTTGACTGCGCCGATGAGCATGCCCTTCTTGAAGTGCTTCTGGACGAACGGGGAGAGCACGGCCACGGGCACCAGTGCGAGCACCATGACCGCCGTCTGCACGGCGATCGACGGGATCTGTCCGGTGCCGATCACCTGGGCCATCCCGGCGGGGCGTTCCCCGGCGATGACCAGTTGCTGCAGCACGTTCTGCAGCGGCATCTTCTCCTGGTCGGTGATGTAGATGAACGCGCTGAACCAGTTGCCCCAGTAGGCAACCGCGTAGAACAGCGAGATCACCGCGATCACCGCGCGGGAGAGCGGCAGCACGATCTGCCAGAGAATCCTGAACTCCCCCGCCCCGTCGATACGGGCACTGTCCATGAGCTCCTGCCCGACGTTCATGAAGAAGGCCCGGAGCACCAGGACGTTGAAGACACTGACCGCCATCGGCAGGATCAGCGCGCCGTAGCTGTTCATCAGCCCCAGTGTCTGGATCAGCAGGTAGGAGGGGATGAGCCCGGCGCCGCCGAAGAACATGGTGGCGAGCAGGGTCATCAGGAGCGAGCGGTGCCACAGCGAGCCCATCCGGGTGAGCCCGTAGGCGGCCAGCACGGACACCGTCATGCTGAACGCCGTGCCGACCAGCGTGAGACAGATGGAGATGACCATGGAACGGGCGACCTGGCCGCCGCTGAGCAGCTCGCGGTAGGCGTCGAAGGTGATGCCCTGCGGCCAGACCACCAGGCCGCCGGTGCGGCTGATGGTCTCCGCGTCGGAGAGGCTGGTGATCACCACGATCCACAGCGGGAAGACGATGGCCAGCAGGGCGATGCCCAGAATGACGCCCTTGGCGGTGAGCCCGACCTTCCCGGGCTCCTCCTCCCAGGGCGGGCGCCGCCTGGTGCCCTCGTCCTTGTCCTGTGTGAGCACGCTCATGACTTCTTGTACACCCCCGCTTCACCCATCGCGTGGGCGACCTTGTTGGCTGCCAGCACCAGGAGCAGGCTGAAGACACCCTTGACGATGCCGACGGCCGCCGCGTAACTGAACTGTCCGTTCTGGATACCGACGTTCCAGACGTAGGTGTCGAGGACTTCCGAGGCGCCGGGGCCCACCGCCGTCCGCTGGATCAGGAACTGCTCCATGCCCACGGTGAGGGCGCTGCCGACCTGGAGGACCAGGAGCAGGGCGATCACCGGCCGCAGGGCGGGCAGGGTGATGTGCCAGATGCGGCGCCAGCGGTTGGCGCCGTCCACCGCGGCGGACTCGTACAGCTCGTGGTTGACCGCGGAAAGCGCGGCGAGGAAGACGATGATGCCCCAGCCGGCGTCCTTCCAGATCAGCTGGAAGGTGATGAGGAACTTGAAGAAGGCCGGGTCGGTCATCAGGTCGAAGCCGTCGGCGAATCCGTGGTTCCGGGCGGTCTGCGCGATGAGTCCGGCGCCGCCGAAGATCTGCTGGAAGATCGTGATGACCAGCACCCAGGAGAAGAAGTGCGGCAGGTAGAGCACGGCCTGGGACCAGGCCCGCACCTTGCTGTGCAGGATGCTGTTGATCAGAATGGCGAGCGCGATGGGGAGCGGGAAGAACAGCGTCAGCTGGAGGAAGGAGAACACCAGCGTGTTCTGCACCGCGTTCCAGAAATAGCTGTCGTTGATCATCCGGTCGAACTGCTCGAGTCCGACCCAGGCGCTGTTCGCCATGCTGTCGAAGAAGCCGTCGCCCGCGTACGGGCTGAAGAACTGGAACGCGATGACGTTGCCGGCGATCGGGATGTAGGCGAACACCAGCAGCAGCGCGACAGCCGGCATCGTCATCAGAATCAGCGTGCGGTCCCGGCGCAGCCGGTGCCGGAAGGTGATGCCGCCCGTGAGCCGCGGGTCCCGGCGGCGCCGGGTGCGCGGCCGGGGCGCTTCCCTCTTGTCCTCGGGCGGCGGACCGCCGTTCTCCCGGGTCCGCGGTGGACTCGGGACCGTGCTCTGGGACACGGCGTCCTCTCTGTTCGGTGTGCTCACTGCCGCGACGGCCGGATCCGCGTGCCGGGAAGGCACGCGGAGGGCCTGCCCGCCGACGGGTCAGGCGCCCTCGGCGTCCAGCAGCTCCTGGTACCAGTCGCGCAGCTCGTCGCCACCGGAGCGTCGCCACTCGGTGACCGCGTTCTGCATGTCACTGATCGAGGCGCGCCCGCGCACCACGTCGTCCTCCAGGTCCTCGAAGGGGTCGGAGAGGTTGGCGTACTGGTCCGGCTCCTGGATCTGCCGCCCGTAGAACAGCGGCTCCCGCACGAACGGCATCATGCGCTGCTGCCATCCGCAGAGGTCCTCGACCACCTTGGGCTGATCCGGGTGGGCGATCGACTTCTCCGGGGAGGCGATGAAGACGTAGGTGTCCGGCGCCACTTCGGTCTCGCCCAGCGCGGTGCGCACCGGCATCCCGTCCTCGACGGTGTAGTGCGTTCCCTCCAGGCCGAAGCCGCGCAGCCGGTTCTCCAGGGTCCCGTAGGGCGCGGCGCAGAAGTTGGCCAGCTCCAGCGCGTCCCGGATGCGGTCCTCGGAGAGGTTCTTGTTGAGGAAGGTCCAGATGTTGGCGCCGTTTCCGGCGTGGATGACGGGGTCCCCACCGTCATGGTGGAAGAAGTCGAAGGCGTTCATGCGGAAGTCGCTGTTGCCGCCGGAGCGCTGCTCGCTGACCATGCCGTGCCACACACCGTCGCCGCTGTTGAACATCAGCGATTCTCCGGCGGTGAAACGGTTCTCGGCGTCTCCCTGGCCGGCCACCGCGTCCGGGTGGACGACGCCCGCCTCGTACATCCGGCGCATCCACTCCAGCGCCTCGAGGTACTCGTCGGTCTCGTACCGGTGCTCCAGCTTGCCGCCGGCCTCCCGCCAGCACATCGGCTTCTCCGGCAGCACCCCGAAGAAGACGAAGGCGGACCACTTGAAGTCGTCGCAGGCCCAGACCCGGTTGCGGGAGGAGGTGATGTCCTTGGCGAAGGACAGGAACTCGTCGGCACTGGTGGGCGGCGACCAGCCGTTCTCCTCGAAGATGTCCTCGCGGTAGAAGGGCACCACGCCGCCGATGACGGGCTGCGGCATCGGCAGGCCGCGCAGCGCCCCTCCGAAGATGGACGCCTGCCAGGCGGCGGTCGGGACGGCGGCGAGGTTGGGGTAGTCGAGGACCGCGTCGCCGGACAAGTAGGGGCCGAGGTCGGCGAAGCGCTGCTCGATGGCCCGGGGGATCTGCCCGCCCATGTTCCATCCCGGTATGCACACCAGGTCGGGGATGTCGCTGCCCGCCATGACGGTGCCGAGCTTCTCCCCGTAGGTGTTCCCGTCCTGGGTCTGCCAGCTCATCCGGACGCCGATGGCTTCGTCCATCATCGTCCAGTAGCCGTTGCCCTTCTTGGGCGGCGTGCCCCACAGCGGCGACATGATGTTGAGCTCGGCCCCGCTGCCCTTCGGAGTGGGCACCGAGACGCCGAGATCGTCGACCGGGATGTAGCTGGTGAACCCCGGAGTGGAGCCGTTGACGCTGGGGATGTCGGGGTCGACCGCGATGTCCGACGCCTGATACGAAGGGAGGATCTGGGTGGCCTCGTCCTCAGTGATCCGGCCCCCGCCCCCACCGCCGCCCCCACCGTTGTCCGAGCCGCACGCGGACAGCAGGGGCACGCTGCCCACGGCCGCCGCGGCTACGGCGGTGGAGGCGAGGAACGATCTCCGGGAGGGAGCGGATCGGGAGTTCGGCATGGCGTCAACCCTTCAAGGCTTTCCTGGTGCAGATGACTCTCGTGCAGCTCGGTGCGCGCCCGAGGCAAGGCTTCCGTCGCCGCGCGACCTGTGACGCATGTGGTCGAAGCGCTTCGATGTTGCGCTGAGGTTAAGTCGGCACAGCGGGCCGCACAAGACCTCGCCACATAAAACTTCAACATCCACCACACCCGCACGAGGCATGGGGGATCTAGGCCAATCGCCGTTGTTGCCGAGGTGGGTCTTGACAGGAGACCTCTTCGAAACACAGCATCGAAGCGCTTCAATAGCTGCTCCACCCGTTCCCATCCGACACCGAGAATCGCGCCGCCGCGGCAGCCCGCGCCGCCGGTCGCGGCGAGAGGACCCCTGCTGTGACAGCCGACCGGCCGCCCTTCCGTGATCCGCAGCGATCCGTCCCCGAGCGGGTCGGTGACCTGCTCGGCAGGCTCACGCCCGAGGAGCGGATCGCGATGCTGCACCAGTTCGCACCCGCGGTGGAGCGGCTGGGGCTGCCCGCTTTCCGGACCGGTCAGGAAGCGCTGCACGGTGTCGCCTGGATGGGGCCGGCCACCGTCTTCCCGCAGGCCGTCGGGCTCGGTGCCACCTGGAACCCCGACCTGGTGCGCCGCGTCGGTGAGGCGGTGGGCCGGGAGGTGCGCGCCATGCGCACCCGTGACCCGCGTGTCGGCCTGAACGTATGGTCCCCCACCGTCAACCTGCTCCGGCACCCGCTGTGGGGCCGCAACGAGGAGGGTTACGCGGAGGACCCGCTGCTCACCGCCGCTCTGGCCACCGCCTACACCCGCGGGCTGCGCGGTGACCACCCGGAGTACTGGCGTACCGCGCCGGTGCTCAAGCACTGGCTGGCGCACAACCACGAGACGGACCGGGACACCGCCTCCACCTCGCTGCGCCCCCGGGTGCTGCACGAGTACGAGCTACCCGCGTTCCGCGGCCCGGTCCGGTCCGGGGCCGTCGCCGGAGTGATGCCGGCCTACAACCTGGTCAACGGGCGCCCCAATCACCTCTCCCCGTTGCTGGCGGAGGAGCTGCGCCGCTGGACCGCGCTGCCGCTGGTGGTCTGCTCGGACGCCGGAGCACCCAGCAACATCGCGGATTCCGAGGCCTACTACGACAGCCACGAGGAAGGGCTGGCCGCGGCGCTGCGCGCCGGAGTGGACAGCTTCACCGACCACGGCGAGGACTCCTCGGTCACCCTGGACCGGATCCGGCGCGCGCTGGACAAAGGGCTGATCACCTCGGACCACATCGACGCAGCGGTCCGCAGGCTACTGGCGATGCGCTTCCGGCTCGGCGAGTTCGACCCGGAGCTCGACCCGTTCGCGCAGCCCGCGGAGCTCGCCTTCGATACGCCCGAACACCGCGGCCTCGCCAGGGAGACCGCTGAGCAGGCCGTGGTGCTGCTGCGGAACGACGGGACGCTGCCGCTGCCGGCGGGCTCCCGGATCGCGGTTGTCGGACTGCTCGCCGACGAGTGCAAGCTGGACTGGTACAGCGGTGCGCTGCTGCACCGGTCCAGCCCGCTCGACGCGCTGCGGGCACACCCGCGCATCACCTCGGTGACCTACGCGGAGGGCACCGACCGCGTCCGGCTGCGCTGCGCCGCGGGCTGGGTGACGGTGCCGGGGCCGGACGAAGCCCCCGGGGAGCCCGCCGGAGCCGAGACCGGCGCGCTCGACCCGGCGCTGCTGCGCGGCCGGACGGACCTGCCGCCCCTGACCACCGGGGCGGCGGAGGACGCCACCGAGCTGCACCTGGCCGACTGGGGCGACGGTGTTCTGACGCTGCGGACCTCCGGCGGCTGGTACCTGTCCGTCGCGGACGACGGCTATCTGCGGGCCTCGGCCCGGCAGCCGGGCGGCTGGGTGGTCCAGGAGACCTTCACCCTGGACCAGCCGGGGGACGGCACCGGGCGCCTGCTGCGCCACCTGGGCACCGGCCGGCACGTCCGGGCCACTGCCGACGGCCTGCGGGTCGACGACCGGGGAGACGCGTTCACCCTGGAGGTCACCGCCCGCGGCGAGGACGCGGTACGGACCGCCGCTTCGGGTGCCGACGCGGTGATCGTGGTGGCCGGCAATGACCCGCACATCAACGGCCGGGAGACCGAGGACCGCGCCACACTGGCGCTGCCCCCGCAGCAGGACCGGCTCTGGCGCGCCGCCCACGCCGTCAACCCGCGGACGGTGCTGGTGCTGACGTCTTCCTATCCGTACGCGGTTCCCGAGGCAGACGCGATGCTGCCGGCACTCCTGTGGACCGCGCACGGCGGGCAGGCCGCCGGCTCCGCTCTCGCACGGGTGCTGAGTGGCGAGGTCTCCCCCGGCGGGCGACTTCCGCAGACCTGGTACACCGGCGACAGTGAGCTCCCCGACCTGCGGGACTACGACATCATCGGCTCCCGCTCCACCTACCTCTACTACGACGGCACGCCGCTGTACCCCTTCGGGCACGGCCTCTCGTACAGCTCCTTCACGTACCAGGACCTCACCGTGCGCCGGGACGCGGGGACGCTGGCCGCGGAACTGACGGTGGCCAACACCGGCGGCCGCACCGCCGACGAGGTCGTTCAGCTGTACGCCCGGGCCCAGGACCCGAGCGTGCCGCGGCCGCACCGCGTGCTCGTGGCACACCGCCGCCTGCGCCTGGAGCCCGGCGAGGCGACCCGGGTGGAGTTCACCGTGCCGCTCACCGAGGCACTCGGTTTCTGGGATGTCGCGCACTCACGCTGGACGGTGGAGCCGGGCGAGCACGTGCTGGAGGCCGGGGCGTCCAGCCGGGACATCCGGGCGGCCGCCCGGCTGCGGACGGACGGTGAGCCGGTGGCCCCCCGGCCGGTGCGGGACGCCGGCCTGGCCGCGGCCGACTTCGACGAGCAGCGGGGCACGGAGCTGGTGGACCGGCACCAGGAGCGCGGGGACGCGGTGCGCGCCGTGGCCGGTCCGGCTCCTGCCCGCCTGCTGTACCGCCGCTGCGACTTCGGGGCGGGGACTGCGGAGGTCCTGCTCGAGGTCGCCGGTGAGGGAGAGGCCGCGGTGGAGCTGCGGCTGTCCGGCGGGCTGCCGTCCGCCGAGCTGGCCGTGCCGGACACCGGCGGCCCGTACCGCTACCGCACGGTCCGCGCCCGGCTGCCGAAGCCGCCGCGGGGCGTCCATGACCTGGAGCTGCTGCTGCGCGGCACGCTCCGGCTGGCCCGTCTGGACTTCACCGGAGAAGGGGGCAGGGAACAGTCCTGACATCGGCGGGCACGCCACGGCCCGGGCCCCTTGCCGCCTTCCCGCGCCGGACCGTGGCAGCAGCGCCCCGGGCGGACCGCGACATGCGCTCCGCGGTCCGCCCGGGACGTTGGGGCGCCCTCAGTCGGCGCCCACGACCTGGAAGAGGTTGACGCGGAAGGTCTCCAGCTGCTCGGCGTAGGTCACGGCCGCCGCCCGGACCGCCTCCTGCCGTGCGGCCGAGAAGCCGGCGAGGAGCTCCGGGGGCAGCTGGGCCAGGGTCAGACTCTCCCGAAGCCGCACCGCGCGGCCGGGCGGGGCCCACTGCTCGATGATCCGCGGATCGTCGCAGGCCCAGTGCATGCGCGCGGTCACCCGGCTCATCACGTCATGGTCCTGCTGGTTGCCGATCACCGAGGCGGCGACCGTCTCGGTGGCGAACCAGGAGCCCGGGAAGCGCCCGGCCAGCCGGGCCACCGTCTCGGAAACCTCCTCCGGTGCGAGGTACGGCAGCACGCCTTCGACGGCGAAGAACCACGGCCCGGGGCGCTGCGCCACCTCTTCCGCCCAGCCGGACTCCAGAACGGAGGCGGCGAGGGTGGTGCGGCGGCCGGTGCCGTCCGGGATGAAGCGCCGGCGCAGGGCGATGGCACCGGGCAGG
The DNA here is from genome assembly GCF_028200735.1 of Streptomyces sp. ACA25. Taxonomy (GTDB): domain Bacteria; phylum Actinomycetota; class Actinomycetes; order Streptomycetales; family Streptomycetaceae; genus Streptomyces. The sequence continues at coordinate 86,065 of NZ_JAQKPV010000013.1, read as the reverse complement.
TCGAGGTCGACCCAGTGCAGGCGGCCGTTGTCCACGCGCTCGAAGCGCGTGTTGAGGCCCGCTCCCACCTCGATGACGGTGCCGTCCGGATGTGCGTCCAGGAAGCGCCGTACCCAGTGATCGATGAGCACCGTCCGCAGGCAGGCGCCGAACAGACTCGGGCCACCGTCGAACCTGGCGAAGTCGTAGTCGATGCGTTCGACCATCTCGACGGCGAGCGGGTCGTGCAGGATCCCCTCGGGGTCACGCGACTCCAGCGCCCGGCCGTAGAGCGGGATGAGCATGGTCTCCTCGACGGCCCCCAGATCCGGAAGCAGTTCCGGCTCCACCGCGGCGGCCTCAGTCGCCGGGAGTGAGCAGGCCGCGCTGGTAGGCGCGGACGAGTCGGCGCGGAACCCGGTACTCCCGGCCCTCGATGGTGACGGGCACCAGGTCGGGGGTGGACGCCTTCCACTGGGAGCGGCGGTGTCGGGTGTTGCTGCGGGACATCTTGCGTTTCGGGACAGCCATGAGCGCATCGTACCTGAAAACGATTGTCGCTTTCTACTGGCTGACTCTCCGGCACCGATGACGGCCGGACCCCCGCTGGGCGGGTCCGGCCGCCACCGGCCTCAGCGGACGGCCGGCCGCGGTCAGAGATCCAGGCCGGTGAGGACCATGACCCGCTCGTAGGTGTAGTCCTCCATGGCGAACCGCACGCCCTCCCGGCCCACCCCGGAGTCCTTCACCCCTCCGTAAGGCATCTGGTCGGCCCGGTAGGAGGGAACGTCACCGATGATCACGCCGCCCACCTCGAGTGCCCGGTGCGCCCGGAAGGCGGCTTGGACGTCATGCGTGAAGACCCCGGCCTGCAGTCCGTACCGCGAGTCGTTGGCCACGGCGAATGCCTCCTCCTCGCCGGTGACCCGGGTCACCGACATGACGGGACCGAAGACCTCCTCGCGGCCGATTTGGGTGTCGGCGGGAACACCTTCCAGCACGGTCGGGGCGTAGGTCGCGCCGTCCCGGGTGCCGCCGGTGAGCACCTTGGCTCCCGCCCGGGTCGCCTCCTCCACCCAGGACTCGACGCGCCGGGCGGCGTCCTCACTGACCAGCGGACCGACGTCGGTGGCCTCGTCGGAGGGATCCCCGGTGCCCAGCGCCTCGACCGCGGCGATCAGCTTCGGCAGCAGCCGGTCGTGCACCGAGTCGTCGGCGATGACCCGCTGCACCGAGATGCAGGACTGACCGCCCTGGTAGTTGGAGAAGGCGGCGATGCGCTGCGCCGCCCAGTCCAGGTCGGCCTCCGAGGAGTAGTCGGCGAGCACCAGGGCCGCTCCGTTGCCTCCGAGCTCCAGGGTCACGCGCTTGCGCGGGGCGGAGTCCAGGATCGACCAGCCCACGGGAGCCGACCCGGTGAACGAGATGACCGGAATCCGCTCGTCCTGGACCAGGCCGGGCATGTCCTCGTTGGGCACCGGGAGCACGCTCCAGGAACCGGCCGGCAGATCGGTGCCCGCCAGCAGCTCACCGATGAGCAGCCCGGACAGCGGAGTGGCCGGAGCCGGTTTGAGCAGGATCGGCGCACCGGCCGCGAGGGCCGGTGCGACCTTGTGGGCGCAGAGGTTGAGCGGGAAGTTGAACGGAGCGATGCCGAGCACCGGGCCGTACGGGAAGCGGCGGGTCAGGGCGAGCCGGCCGACGCCGCCCGCGTCCGTGTCGAGACGCTGCGCTGCTCCTCCGTTGAACCGGCGGGCCTCGTCCGCGGCCCAGCGGAAGACCGAGCGGCAACGGTTGACCTCCACGCGTGCCCACTTGAGGGGCTTGCCGTTCTCGGCGGAGATGAGCCGGGCGATCTCCTCGGCCCGCTCGGCGAGCCGGTCACAGACGTGGTCCAGGGCCGCGGCCCGGACATGCGCCGGGGTCGCGGCGAACTCGGTGGCCACCGCCTCGGCGGCGGCCACCGCCTCCTGGACCTGCTCCGCCGTGGGGACGCTCACCGCGCCCACGGTTCGTCCGTCCCAGGGCGAGGTCACTTCGAGGGTGTGCGCTCCGGTGGCCGGCCGGCCGGCGAGCCAGAACGCCTGAGGGGTGGTCGCTGTCGTCACTGCGCAGCCCGCCCTTCCGAAATGGTGGGGATGGTGTGGTTGCCCTGCACTGCCCACCGTAGGGCCACGTCCCGGGCGGGTGTCTTGTCCGACGCGGCGCAGTGCGCGGAACAGTTGCACCGCTTTGGAGGAGGGCCTTTCCGTGCATTGACCATTGACCGGGACATGCCAGTACGCAAGGATGTCGCTCACGCGTGATCACGCACCACCCCCCACCAGCTCGCACTGGACACCCCAGGAGATGCGATGCGCACTTCACGGCGCGGCAGACGGACCACGGCCGCCGCTCTACTGTCCCTGGCGCTTGCCCTGCCCCTCGGGGCGCAGGCCATCGCCGCACCCCCTTCCTCTTCCGACCGGTCCGGTTCCGGAACGGCCACACACTCCTCCGAGCGCCTCCAGTACGAGGTGGCGGGCATGGGCACCGCGGCACAGCGGACCCAGCTCACTTCGGCCGGCGCGGCCATCGACAGCGTGCTCGACCACTCGGTGCTCATCACCGCCGACGCGGCCACCGCGGAGCGGCTCGAGAAGCGCGGCTACCAGCTGACCGCCGTTCCGGCCGCCGCGGGGGAAGCCCGCACCCACGACCACGACCACGGCCACGCGGACGAGGGCGACTTCGGCACAGCCAACGTCCCCTCGCAGTACCACAGCTACGCGCAGATGAACGCCGCGGTCGATTCCTACGTGCGGCAGTACCCGAACCTGATGCGCAAGCACGTCATCGGCCGGTCCTACCAGGGCCGCGACATCGTGGCGGTCAAGGTCAGCTCCAACGTGCGGGTGGACGAGAACAAACCGGAGATCCTCTTCACCCACAACATGCACGCCCGGGAGCACCTCACCACCGAGATGGCGCTCTACACGCTCCGGGAGTTCGGAGCGCAGTACGGGCGGGACGCCCGGGTGACCCGGATGCTGGACGAGCGCGAGCTGTGGATCATCCCGTCCCTCAACCCGGACGGCAAGGTCTACGACATGAGCTCGGGCAGCTTCCGCAACTGGCGGAAGAACCGGCAGCCGACCCCCACCTCCGCCGTCGGCACGGACATCAACCGCAACTTCGCCTACCGGTGGGGCTGCTGCGGCGGATCCTCGAACAACCCGAGCAGTGACGTGTACCGCGGCACCGGTCCCGAGTCCGGCACCGAGACGAGGGTCCTCGCGAACTTCGTCCGCAGCCGGATCGTCGGCGGCGAGCAGCAGATCGCCGCGCACATCGACTTCCACAGCTACAGCGAGCTGATCCTGTGGCCCTACGGCTACACCTACAACGACACCGGCCCGGGCCTGAACCAGGACGACCGGGACGCGTTCGCCACCGTCGGCCGGCAGATGGCCGCGAGCAACGGCTACCGGCCCCAGCAGTCGAGCGACCTGTACCTGACGGACGGCTCGGTCAACGACTGGATGTGGGGCGAGCAGCGGATCTTCTCGTACACCTTCGAGATGTACCCGCGCTCCGCCGCCGGCGGTGGCTTCTATCCGCCGGGCAGCGTCATCAACCGGGAGACCGCCCGCAACCGCGAAGCCATGCTGATCCTCATGGAGAACGCGGACTGCATGTACCGCTCCATCGGCAAGCAGCAGCAGTACTGCAGCGCCTGACCCACCGGCCGGCCCCGGCTCCCCCGTCCGGGGCCGGCCGGTGACCGGGGGTGTTCCTCCGGCTGTGCACCGCCGGAGGAACACCCGCACTACCGCGGACTGATCATCCACGTACGGTCGGCGGACGGCACCGCCTGCCGGAGGAGGCGCGCCTGCGACCAGCCCGTGTGCCCGGGATTGTGCACCGCGAGGGCCGTATCGTCACCGGTGCGGTCCGGGGTGATGAGGTACCGGCCGTCCCCCACCGCCCTGATGCTCCAGATCTGCGGCGACCTGCCGCAGGGAGCGACCGTCACCAGGGTGCCCCAGACCGCGTCCTCCCCTCCCAGGCTGAGGCAGCGGTCTCCGCCACCGCCCCTGTTCCAGAGGGAGAATCCGCCACCGCGCTCGGCGACGACCTCCCACCTCTCAGTGGCGTAACGGATGTTGCGCCGCTCCACCGACGCCCAGGAAGTGGCCTGATCGCCGGTCGCGTCCCCCCACACGGCGAGCCGGCCGCCGTTGCCGCTGTTGATGATGCGGACGTCGGACCAGCTGTCCTGCCGGCTCTCGACAGGGGCAGCCGCCGCCGACTGGGTGACCGCGGCCAGCGCCACCAGGGACAGGACCATGCCGATCCTGGTCCGGAGTTTTCCCCTCACACGTTTCTCGCTTCCGCTCGGGAGTGGGTTTCCCGGGAAGCCTGCTCGTTCCCGTCCCCTCTCACCGGCCCATCGCGGAGAAGTACCCGAGAGGGTGATAAGAGGGACCTGCATACTTTTCCGCGGCCAAGGCGCCCTCCGGCCGGTTCACTGCGTCTGCCGTGCCACCGGGGCCGCGCCCCACCCGCAGGCGTGCGGGGAAACGCCTGGCGACAGCCCGTCAGACGGCCTCGGGGCCGGTCGTCTTCAGGGCGAGCCACAGCTCCATGCGCACGTCCGGGTCGTCGAGCGAACGGTCAAGAATCTCCTCCACCCGGCGCATCCGGTAGCGCAGTGTGTGCCGGTGCACGCCCAGATCGGCCGCCGCCGCGTCCCACTGACCGTGCCGGGACAGCCAGGCCCGGAGCGAGGCGAGCAGATCGCCCCGGCCGTGCGCGTCGTGCTCGCGCAGCGGCCGCAGCATGCTCTCGGCGAAGGCGCGCACCGCTTCATCGGCCAGCAGCGGGAGCACCGAGCCGGTGGCGACCTCGTCGTGCTCGACGACGGGGCGGCCGCGGCGCCGGGCCACCAGCAGCGCCTGCCGGGCCTGCTGGTAGGCGCTGTCGACGGCGGTGGGCCCGGACGGCGCGGACATCCCCAGGCACAGCCGGTCGCTCCGGTCCTCCGGGGCATCGCCGGCGTACTCCCTGCAGGCGGCCACCACGGCGCCGCCGTCGGCGGCCAGCAGCACGAGCCGATCGGCGTCGGGCACCGCGAGCACCGGCTCCCCCGACCGGGCCGCGGCGGTCTCGATGCCCGCCGCAAGGTCGCGCAGGGCGTCCGAGCCCTCTCCCGCCTCCGCGATCAGGACCCGCAGCGGTGCGTCGAGCAGCCCGGCGTAGACCTCGCCGCCGACCGCGCGCGCGTGGTCCGGCTCCGCGCTCAGCAGCAGATGCAGCACCGCTCTGGCCAGCCGCTGCTCCGCGGCGTGGAAGGCCCGGGAGCGTTCGGTGACGAGGGTCAGCACCGCCACCGCGGACTGCACCGTGTAGCGCTCGGCGGTACCCGGCGGAACGCCGGTACCGATGGCCAGCACAGCCTGCGGCACCCGGCCGGTGCCCACCGACTGGAGCTCCACCCGGTCTGCCCCGGCCCCCTGCGCGCCGTCCGGGGAGGCACCGAGTACGGCGGTGGCGGGCGCCGGCCGGTCGCGCAGCCGGCGTACCTCGTCGCCGAGCTTGGCGGCACGCCGGGCCGCCCAGCCGGGGGCCACCGCGGTGACACCCCCGGAGATGTCGTAGAGCGCCGCCCAGCCGTCCATCTGGGCGGCGAGCTTCTCCAGCAGCGCGCCGGGCCCATCCGCGGTCAGCGCCGCCCGGGTCAGTTCACGCTGGGCGGCGAAGCCCGCGGTCACCGCCCGGTACTGCTCGGCCGCGATCGCGGCCGACACCGCCTTGCTGATGGCGATGAACGGAGTGCGGCGGGGCACTTCGAGCACCGGCAGTCCATGCGCACGGGCCGCCTCCAGCAGCGCGGCGGGCACCACGGAATGGTTGACGCCGACCGCGAATCCGAGAGCGACGACCCCGGCGGCGCTGAGCCGCGCCGCATAGTCGTCCATCGCCGCCGGATCATCGACCTCCAGCTTCAGGGCCGTGGTCAGCAGCAGTTCGCCCCCGTCCAGGTAGGGGGCCGGATCGGCGAGTTCGCTGGCGTGCGCCCAGCGCACCTCACGGCCCAGCCGGTCCTCGCCGGTGAGCACAGTGAGCTTCAGCGCGGTGTGCTGCACGAGCGAGGCAAGCGTCGGGTGCATGGGCAACCTTGGAGGCCGGGGCTGGTGGAGCGGGCGGAGCACACGACGCGGGGAAGCGCGCGGCCCCGCACCCGCACACCGTACAGCGAACGGCGGGGAGCCGGACGGCGGTCCGCCGGGGGCTCACCCGCCCAGCCGGACCAGCACCGGCGGTCCCGCCTCCCCGGCCACCGTGGTCAGGGAGATCACCGCGTGTCTCGGCGGGATCCGGTGCGCCAGCTCCGAGGCGGACCAGCGTTCCCGCTCCACACGTCGCACAGTGACCGTCTCGGTGGTGGTGTCCCGGCCGGTGAACAGTTTGCGCACCCCGCGCACCGAGCGCCGGAGCGCGCCCCCGCTGCGGTCGGCGGTGCTGGTGACGTCCCGGTCCTCGGTCCAGTCCTTGCCCCAGGCCCTGGCGAAGTGCTCGGCGTCCCAGGTGGTGATTCCGGAGAACGCGACCCGGCAGCCCACCGCCCCCAGCAGGCCGGTGCGCAGCGGCTCCGGGAGATCGTCCAGCGTGCGCAGGGCCAGCACCGCACCGGCGTTGGCGGGCCGCAGATGGGTCAGACCGCGCACCGACTCCGGGGTGAGGGCGGCGGTCGCGTCGTCCAGGACCAGGCAGGCGAACAGCGACCGGTCGGGCCGGGTGGTGACCGCGCCCGTGAACTGGGCGAGGAGCAGCCGGGTAAGGATCCGCCCGGCCTCGGTGTGGCCGCCCCCGGGCAGGTCGACCCGCACCCGCAGGGGATGCTCCAGAGCCCCGCTCAGGGAGAACGGCCGGGTGCGCCGCGCGGAACGCGCGGGCGGGGCGGAGAACCCCGCCCGGTCCAGGAGGGCGAGCCGGTCGGCGAGTTGCGGGCCCAGGTCGTCGGGACGCTGCGCCTGCCGGGCCCGGGCCGCCAGCTCCCGCTCCTGGTCCCAGGCGCCCGCGTGGCCGAGGTCTTCCCGCAAGGTCGCCAGGAAGGCCGGCGCCCCGTCCAGCAGCGCGCGCAGCTCCGGGACCCCGGGGAAATGCCCGTAAGCCGCCCGGTACGGGCCGATCAGCTGGGCGAGCACGGCCGCCGCGGCCCGGGGGTCGGCGGCACTGCCGCCGATCAGCGCCTCGGCCACCAGCCCCGCGGCCTCATCGGTGCCCTCGGCGCCGCCGTACAGGTCGAGCCGGTGGACGGCGTCCGGGTCACCGACCCGGATGATGACGTCGAAGGCGTCGTCGGGCGCCAGCGAGCTGCTGGGCGGGCCGACCGCGACCACCGCTGCCTGGCCGGTGAGTGCCTGCAGGCACATCGTCTCGGTGACCGGCCGGACGATCCGGCCGGTCTTGCCGGATCCGGGCGGGCCGACCGCGAGCAGCGAGGTGCCCAGCACGTCCGGGTCCAGAGCCAGTTCCTCCCCACGGTGTTCGTACGGGTTGCGCTCGTCGTCCAGCGCCCGTCCGATGTGCACCTGCCGGGTGAGCAGGTCGTGCCGGGCGGCCCGCACCGTCAGGTCCCGGTCCCCGGAGGGATGCGCGAAGGCCGCGGCACCGTCGGCCAGTACCGCGTCGGCGAACCTCTCCAGCGCGGTGGGGCGGGCCCGGACCTCCCGCCAGGCCCGGTCGATCCGGGCGTAGTCCAGGTCCGACATGGTTCCGGAGCGCACCTCCTCGGCGAGCCGGTCGGCCGCGGCCCCCGCACCCGCGGCCCGCAGCTCGGACCACCTGCCCGGATCCGCCGGAGAACTGCCGCCGGTGCTGTCCGGGGACCGGCGCAGCAGGGCGGGGCCGTATCGTCTGCCCACCGCGAGCCAGTTGCCGAGCAGGCCGGACACCAGGGCCAGCAGCACGGTCCACAGGAGGTAGTGGACGTTGTAGGCGACCACATAGGCGGTGGTGTCACCCTCGCGCCACCACGAGTCCGGGACCACGGCGTTGAGCGGCTCCAGCCAGAACAGCCAGACCCCGCCGAAGCTGAGCCCCCACGCCAGGGCCCCGGCCACCAGGGCCGCTCCGGCCCGCCGGGCCTGCCCGGGCTCCAGCGGAGCGATGTCCGTGCGCCCGCACAGCACCCGCAGGACCGAGGGGCGCCAGCGCCGCCACACCTGCGGCCAGTTGCCGACGCGCCCGAAGACATACGCCAGGAGGCCGGCGAACAGGACGTAGTAGGCGTAGGTGACGGTGACGTGGAACCGGGTGCCGCTCCACGAGTCGAACGTGATCCACTCCAGCGGCCACAGCCAGAACCTGAGGTAGCCGTTCCAGCACAGCGACCAGACCAGCAGGCCGGCGAGCAGGGCCAGCAACGCGCCGCCGTGCAGTTCACGGTCGTTGAGCGGGCTCTCCGGCTCCGGCGGCTTCGGAGCGTGCCCCGGACGCCAGATGCCGGGCTCCGCCTGCGGCCGGGGAGTGTGCAGCCACGAGGTCAGCGAAGCCCCGGCCCCGCCCGCCGGCGGTGTGCGAGGGGCCGGGGGCACGGCCCGCGCCGGCGGACCGGCCGGGCCGTCCGCCCGGGCCTGCGGCGTGTCCTGCGTGCCGTCCGTACTCATCGGTGCCAAGCCCCCTGAACAGCCCGTCGGCTCACTGTCACGTCGCCGTCAAATGTAGAGGAGCCGGGACCGGGCCGTCTGCCGCACTCCGGACCCGCGGTGCGCGGGCCCACTGCCAGGGCTTCCGCATCGAATCGATATCGGATCGACGAGTCGGTGCAAACCCGTTCCCCGCGGACATCGGGTGCGCTACGTTCCAGACTCCTCGTTCCCGCGCAGACGCGTAACCGGTGGAGACTGATGAGCCGCGCCATCTCACTGCAGGAAGTGACCAAGGTCTACTCGCGGAATGTCACCGCGGTGGACCGGGTGTCACTCGACATCGGCCCGGGCGAGTTCCTCGTGCTGCTGGGCCCTTCGGGCTGCGGCAAGTCGACCGTGCTCCGGCTGATCGCCGGGCTGGAGGAGCCCACCTCCGGTGACCTCCTCCTCGACGGCGCGTACGCGAACGACCTCGCGCCCGGCGACCGGCAGCTGGCGATGGTCTTCCAGCACTACGCGCTCTACCCCAACATGACCGGCCGCAACAACATCGGCTTCCCGCTGCGCATGGAGGGCACGCAGGAGGACCACGGGGCGCGGATCGAGAACGCCGCCCGGATCCTGGGCATCCAGGACCTGCTCGACCGCTTCCCGGCCCAGTTGTCGGGCGGGGAACGGCAGCGCGTCGCGATGGGCCGGGCCATCGTCCGGCGGCCCTCCGCCTTCCTGATGGACGAGCCGCTGTCCAACCTGGACGCCAAGCTGCGCAACCGGCTCAGAGCGGAGATCGCCTCCCTGACCAGAGCGCTGGGCGTCACCACCGTCTACGTCACTCATGACCAGTCGGAGGCCATGTCGCTCGGCGACCGGGTCGCGGTGATGCGGGACGGCGTCCTCCAGCAGACCGGTACCGCGCGCGACGTGTACCGGCTGCCCGACAACATCTTCGTGGCGGCCTTCGTGGGCACGCCGCGGATCAACCTGCTGAAGGCCCGGGTGCTCGCGCCGCTCGGCGGCCGGATGAGCATCGACTTCGGCGCTCAGCGGCTGGAGCTGCCGCAGCCGCTGAGCGTCGACCACCAGATGCTGCGCATCCAGATGGGACGGGACATCACCGTCGGTCTGCGCTCGGAGGCCGTCCGGATCGCGCCCCCGCAGGCGATGCGCGGCTCCGAGGCGCTGCTGAACGGCATCGTGCGACACGTCGAGTTCCAGGGCCACGAGTCGCTGGTGCACGTCGGGATCGGCGCCCGGTCGGCCGAGGTCGCCGGTCTGGAGGCCGCGCGCCGGCCGGCCGGCAAGGAACGCGCCCGCCGCCCCGGGTCCGGGCTGGCCCGGCTCCTGGGGCGGGGCGGGGAACGCCACGGCCGGGCCGTGTCCACTCTGGAGCGGGAGGACGAGCTCGCGGCGGAGGTGATTCCGCAGGCGGCGGACAACCTGGTGCTGCGAGCCGGAACGGAGCTGCAGCCGCGCATCGGCGAGCGGGTGCCGCTGCTGCTCGACCTGGAGCAGCTGTACGTGTTCGACAGCGAGGGCGCACGCGTGTGCCCGGCCCCCGCGCACCGCCCCGACCTGGCGCGGTAGCCGCGTCGGAGCACACCGGCACCCACCCGGTGTACGGGCTGTACAGGACGACACGGCGACTGCTCCGCGGCGGTGCATGCCCGGGGGCGGCACGGACCCCTAGCCTGCGAGGCAGAGCAAGAAGAACGTCCGTTTCGTGCCGAGGAGTGCGTGCCATGACCACGACGACCGATCTGTCCGGCGGGCCCGGCCTTCCGCAGGAGCGCAAGCTCGTCACCGCCATTCCCGGGCCGAAGTCGGAAGAGCTGATGGCCCGCAAGCTGGCCGCCGTCGCCCAGGGTGTCGGCAGTGTGATGCCGGTGTTCGCCCAGCGGGCGGGCGGCGGCGTGCTGCAGGACGTGGACGGCAACTCGCTGATCGACTTCGGTTCCGGCATCGCCGTCACCTCGGTCGGCAACAGCGCCGAGGCCGTGGTGCGGCGCGCCTCGGCGCAGCTGACGCAGTTCACTCACACCTGCGCGATGGTGACCCCGTACGAGGGCTACGTCGAGGTCTGCGAGGAGCTGGCGAAGCTCACCCCGGGGGACCACGCCAAGAAGTCGGCGCTGTTCAACTCCGGAGCCGAGGCCGTCGAGAACGCCGTGAAGATCGCCCGCTACCACACCGGGCGGCAGGCGATCGTGGTCTTCGACCACGGCTACCACGGCCGGACGAACCTGACGATGGCGCTGACCTCCAAGAGCATGCCGTACAAGCACGGCTTCGGCCCGTTCGCCCCGGAGATCTACCGGGTACCGGTCGCCTACCCCTTCCGGTGGCTCACCGGTCCGGAACACTGCGCCGAGGAGGCCGCGGCCCAGGCCATCGACCAGATCGTCAAGCAGGTCGGCGCCGGGAACACGGCGGCCATTCTGATCGAACCGCTGCTGGGTGAGGGCGGCTTCATCGAGCCGGCGAAGGGCTTCCTGCCGCGCATCGCCGAGTTCGCCCGGGAGCACGGCATCGTCTTCATCGCGGACGAGATCCAGTCCGGGTTCTGCCGCACCGGCCAGTGGTTCGCCTCCGAGGACGAGGGCATCGTCCCGGACCTGATCACCACCGCCAAGGGCATGGCGGGCGGGCTGCCGCTGGCCGCGGTCACCGGCCGGGCCGAGATCATGGACGCGGCCCACGCCGGGGGCCTGGGCGGCACCTACGGCGGAAACCCGGTGGCCTGCGCGGCCGCACTGGGCGCGATCGAGACCATGCGTGAGCTGGACCTCAACGCGAAGGCCCGGCGCATCGAGGAGATCATGAAGCCGCGGCTACGGAAGCTGGCCGAGAGCCACCCGGTGATCGGTGAGGTCCGCGGCCGGGGAGCGATGCTCGCCATCGAGCTGGTGGAGCCCGGCACCAAGAACCCGGACACGAAGGCCACCGCCGCGCTGGCCAAGGCCTGCCACCAGGAAGGGCTGCTGGTGCTCACCACCGGGACCTACAGCAATGTGATGCGCTTCCTGCCGCCCCTGGTCATCGGCGAGGACCTGCTGCACGAGGGCCTGGACATCCTGGAGGGAGCCCTGACCCGCCTCTGAGAACCCACCCCGGCACGGAACCCCGGCGGTGGGTGGCCCACCGCCGGGGTTCCGGCCTTGGTACAGGTGAGCTCGCCTCTCCAGGTGTCGCGCTCTCCCCCTTGCTCCGGGGCGGTGGGGCGGACCGGCTCAGGCGTCGCAGCGTCCCAGGGCCACCGCGTCGTGCATCGCCAGCTCCAGCGTCACCGGGTCGTTCAAGGTGCCTGAGCCGTCCGGCGGCACCAGCCAGTGAATGCCGCCGGCGGTCCGCAGCGGATGCGGGACCGCTATCCAGCTCCCGGAACCCACCCCGCGGACGCCCGTCCCCAGCCAGCGGGCCACGGTGCCGGGCGGCACGAAGTAGCCGACCCGGTCCTGCTCGGCCTCCCGCAGGACCGGACCCAACCGGCCGGTGAACCGGGTCAGTACGTCCAGTGTGGGAAGCCCGAGCGCACCGCTCAGAACCAGGACGTCCCAGACCCGGCCGGCCGGGAGCAGCGTCACCCCCAGCCGGCTCCGCTCCCACTCCCACCGGCACGCCTCCGGCTCCGCCGCCGCCGACGCCAGCCACTCCGTCGCTGCCCTCGCCCCCGCGTGGTCACTCATGGTGCGTCCTCCTCCATCCGCCCCTTGGGGGGCGCCAGTTGCGTCAGGAGGGGAGAGCGCCTCGGGCCCGGGTCATGACGCCCTTGCGCGGGGAAATATCGGGGAATTCGCGCCGGGCGGAGCGGTGGCAGTCCGTCAGACGTCGGCGATGTCCTCGGCGAACAGCGGCGCGCCGCTGAGAGCGAGCTCCCAGAAGCCGGGTAGGTGTGCCCGACCCGGCGCGTAGTCGAGGCCGAGGTAGGCCGTGCCGGGGGGCACGGTGACGCTCCAGCTCACGGTGGCCTCCTCGCCCACCGCCAGACGGCCCGGCTCCGGTCCGTCCCGCTCCACACTGCCCGCGGTGATCGTCTCGCCGTCGGCGTACGCGGTCAGGTTCCCGCCCCGCAGAACGAGGTCGTCCTCCCCCTGGTTCGCCACGCGGGCGGTCACGGTGACCGCGCCACCGCCGTCCGTCGGCTCCGGGAGGTCGAACACGACGACCAGGCCGTCGGCGTAACGGACTTGATCACCCTCCTCGGCGAGGTGATCCGAGCCGGCGGCCGACTCGACATCGACGAACCAGGTGAACAGGAACACCAGGACTCCGCTGAGCACCGCTCCGACGACACCGGCTCCGGCGCCGGTCCACAGCCCGGCGAGCGCGGCGTGCCGGTTCGTGGCCTGCCCTCGGCGCACCCGCCGCAGGGCGAAGGCCCCGAGAAGCACCGCGGTCAGGCCCAGCAGAAGTGCTCCCGGACCGAGCACGAAGGTCCAGCACAGCCATATCCCGAGGCCGCCGACGATCAGCGAGGCCGTGCCGAGGCCGTTGCGCGGCTCCGGGAGCACCCGGCCCGGGAACCACTCGCGGGAGTCCGGTGCTCCCGCGTACGCCTTCGCCCACGGGGCCGCAAGCACGGGAGGCGTAGCCGTTCGGAGGACGGGCATTCCCGGGCCGCCCGCCTCCGGCGGCCGGAAGGGGTTGGTCTGCTCAGCGGTCACCGGACCTCCACACTCTCGTTGGCGACACTTTACGGGCCGTGCACGGCCCCCTGCCCGCTGCTTACGATGTCCGGGCAACCGTTCTTTCCGGAGGGCTCCTTTGTCCGAACTCACCGCCTTCATCGCGGGTCTGCCCAAGGCCGAACTGCACGTTCATCACGTGGGGTCGGCGTCCCCCAGGATCGTCGCAGAGCTCGCCGCCCGCCACCCGGACACCCCCGTGCCGAAGGACCCTCAGGAGGTGGAGAAGTACTTCGCGTTCCGGGATTTCGCCCACTTCGTGGAGATCTACATCTCGGTGGTCGAGCTGATCCGGGACGCCGAGGATGTGCGGTTGCTCACCTACGAGATCGCCCGCGACATGGCGCGGCAGCAGATCCGGTACGCCGAGCTCACCGTCACGCCCTACACGTCGGTCATCCGCGGCATCCCCGATCTGGCGTTCATGGAGGCCATCGAGGACGCCCGGGTGGCTGCGGAACGCGACTTCGGCACCGTGTTGCGCTGGTGCTTCGACATCCCGGGCGAGCTGGGCCTGCCCGCGGCGGAGGAAACCGCCCGCCTGGCCTGCGAACTGGGCCCGGCAGGGCTGGTGTCGTTCGGCCTCGGCGGTCCGGAGATCGGGGTCCCGCGCCCTCAGTTCAAGCCGTACTTCGACCGGGCCATCGCCACCGGGCTCCACAGCGTCCCGCACGCCGGTGAGACCACCGGACCTCAGACGGTGCGCGATGCACTCACCGCGCTGCGGGCCGAGCGCATCGGCCACGGCACGAGTTCCGCGCAGGACCCGGAGTTGCTGGCCGAACTCGCGGAGCGGCAGATCCCCTTGGAGGTCTGTCCGACGTCCAACGTCGCCACCCGGGCGGTCGCCGCCCTCGAGGAGCACCCGGTCGCAGCCATGGTCGAGGCGGGAGTGCTGGTCACCGTGGGCAGCGACGACCCCCCGATGTTCGGCACCGACCTGAACACCGAATACGCCGTCGTCGCAAGGCTGCTGGGTCTGGACGCCACCGGAGTGGCCGGCCTGGCGAAGAACGCGGTGACGGCCTCGTTCCTCGACACGCCGTCGAAATCCCGGCTCTCGGCCGACATCGACAGTTACCTGTCCTCGTGGCTACGAAGAGCAGAGTGACGGTGGTCGCCCATCGCGGCGACCCCTACCGGGCAACGGAGAACACTCTTCCGTCGATCCGCTCGGCGCTCACAGCGGGAGCCGACGCGGTGGAGGTGGACGTACGCATCACGCGGGACGGCGAGCCGGTGCTGCTGCACGACCCGACCCTGAAACGGCTGTGGGGGCACGACCGGCAGGTCGACGAGCTCACCACCGCCGAGGTGCGGGCGCTCACCGGCGGTGGCGTCCCGCTGCTCCGGGAAGTGCTGGCGGAGACCTTCGCGGCTCGGCTGGTGATCGATCTGCCCTCCCCCTCACCGGCCGTCGCGCGCCGCGTCGTGGAGACGGTCCGGCAGGACGGTTCGGCCGAGCGCGTCTGCTGGACCGGCGATCCCGCGGCGCTGCGCGCGGTGCGGGCCGCCGACGGGTCGGTGGAGATCGCCCTCACCTGGAAGCGGACGGCTCCCATCCGCGCCACCCTGTTGCGTGACCTGCGTCCCCGGCTGCTGAACTACCGCTTCGGACTGCTGAACGAGAGAACGGTGCGGGAGGCGAGGGAGCGGGGCTACCGGGTGGGCGGCTGGACGGTCGACAGCCCGCGGGTCATGCGGCGGCTGCTCGGTCTCGGAGTGGACGTGATCACCACCAACCGGATCGGAACGCTGCGCCGGCTGGCCGCCACTCCCGGCCGGCCGGCCGGCGCCCGGGAGGGCTGACTTCTTCTCCCGGGCGCACTGCGCCCCTGCCTGCCCGGCAAGGGCCGGGTGGGCGGGCCTCTCCGCGGAAGGAGCCCGCCCACCCGGTGGTCTCGTGCGTCCGCACGCGGCGGCCGGCGTCAGAGCGCCGTCATCACATGCTTGACGCGGGTGTAGTCCTCCATGCCGTAGGCCGAGAGATCCTTGCCGTATCCCGACTTCTTGAAGCCGCCGTGCGGCATCTCACCGACCAGCGGAATGTGGGTGTTGATCCACACGCAGCCGAACTCCAGGGACTTCGACAGGCGCATCGCACGGGAGTGGTCCCTGGTCCACACCGAGGAGGCCAGCGCGTAGTCCACGCCGTTGGCCCACTCCAGCGCCTGTGCCTCGTCGGGGAACTTCTGGACCGTGATCACCGGCCCGAAGACCTCGTTCTGGACGATCTCGTCGTCCTGCCGCAACCCGGTGACCACGGTCGGAGCGTAGAAGTAGCCCTTCTCGCCCACGCGGTGACCACCGGTCTCGACCTTGGCGTGGGCCGGGAGCCGGTCGATGAAGCCGGCGACCTTCTCCAGGTGGGCCGGGTTGTTCAGCGGCCCGTAGGTGCACTCCGGGTCGCTGACGTCACCGGTCCGCACCTCGGCGGTTGCCTTGACGAGGGCGTCCACGAAGTCGTCGTGCACGGACTGGTGCACGAGCACCCGGGTGGCGGCGGTGCAGTCCTGGCCGGCGTTGAAAAAGCCCGCGTCCCGGATTCCTTCGACGGCCGCCGTGAGGTCGGCGTCCTCGAACACCAGGCAGGGAGCCTTGCCGCCCAGCTCCAGGTGGACCCGCTTGATGTCCTTGGCTGCGCTCGTGGCCACCTCGGACCCCGCCCGGACGGAGCCCGTGATGGAGGCCATGGCCGGGACCGGGTGCTCCACCATGAGCCGGCCGGTGTCCCGGTCGCCGCAGAGGACGTTGAAAACCCCCTTGGGCAGGATCCGGCCCATCAGCTCGGCGGCGAACACCGCCGAGGCCGGGGTGGTGTCCGAGGGCTTGAGGACCACGGTGTTGCCGGCCGCCAGGGCGGGTGCGAACTTCCAGACCGCCATCATGACCGGGTAGTTCCAGGGGGCCACCTGGGCACAGACACCGACCGGTTCCCGCCGCACGAAGGACGTCATGCCCTCCAGGTACTCCCCGGCGGACTTGCCCTCCAGCATCCGAGCGGCGCCGGCGAAGAACCGGATCTGCTCGAGCATCATCGGCAGCTCCTCCTGCCGGGTGAGTTCCAGCGGCTTTCCGGTGTTCTCGCACTCGACGGCGAGCAGCTCCTCTGCATGGGACTCGAAGGCGTCCGCGATCTTCAGCAGTGCCAGCTGCCGGGTGGCCGGGGTGGCGTCCCGCCAGGCGGGGAAGGCGGTCGCGGCGGCGGTCATCGCGGCATCCACGTCGGCGGCACCGGACAGTGGGGCGGTGGCATACGCCTTCCCGGTCGTCGGGTCGACCACCTCCGTGCTCCGCCCGTCCCGGGCGTCCCGGAGCTCACCGTCGATGTAGTTGCGCAGCCGGCGCAGCTCGGTGGTCACGTAACCCCTCCTCCTTGCACATGTCGATGGGTACGGCCTCCCAGCCTAAGCGGCCCCACCGCCGGGAGACAGAGCGGGCGGCGAAAAATCTTTCGGCAACAGACCGTAAATGCTGGAACAAACTTCTACGGAGGCTCTTCCGTACGCATCATTTCCGGTTCCCCCCGGTGATTCAGGGCCATCCGGCGGTATCTGTCCGACGTGCCCGGCAGGTCCGTTCCCGTCACCGGACCGGCCGCTCCGCGTCAGCGCGCGGCCACTGTCGGCGTAGCGGAGGCATCGTGGCGGTGCCCCACCCGGCAGAGGTCCGCGGGACCGGTCCGGGCCCCACCCGGCAGCGGGGGCCCGGACCGGCGACAGAGAGGTCAGCGCGGGGCGGTGAACGCGGAGAACCGCGCCTCGGCGATCCTGCCCTTGCCGACCTTGACGGCGGACACCGACGGTCCGGCGACCCCCTGGGGGAGGTCCACCCGGACGAGGTAGAGCCCCGGCTCGACATGGGCGAATCCGAACCAGCCGGACCCGTCGGACGGCCGGGTGATGCTCTCACCCCGGTGGGACAGCGGCTTCAGGGTGACGGCTGCCTGGTCGAGCGGCGTGCCGTCCCGCAGGGCCAGCCGGCCGGTGACATGCCCCTCGGCGGGGGCCGACTTCCACGCCATGTCCGGCACGGCCGCCCGCTCGGCGAACGGCGCGTCCTCACCCGTGGTCAGCGCCTCTGCCAGCTCGGCGCGTTCGGCCGAGCGGTCCGCCCAGGAGCCGTCCACGTGCGTCATGCCCGGGTTGGCGTAGGAGTAGCCGCTCCACCCGGCTGCCGTGTTGCCCGCCGAGGTGGGAGCCAGCGCGGCCAGGGCCTGTGCGCGGCTGTCCGCCACCGAGTTGAGGTACAGCGCCGGCCCGTTCACCGCCTGCCGCCCGGCCTGGTTGTCGGCCAGGAACTCCGACCACTCGGCGAACATCCGCTCCTGGTCGGCGACCCAGTTTCGCTTGTAGTTCATGGTCACCGCGGTGTCCATGATTCCTTCGTCGAGCCAGCCCGCCCAGTCCTGCAGGACCTCGGTGTACGTACGGGTGGCTTCCCAGCCTCCGACGGACTGCGGTCCGAAGCCGTAGGTGATGGCATCCATCGAGAGCCGGGCCTGCGGGTCGGTCTCCCAGACCCCCAGGTAGATCCTTCGCACCAGGTTGGTGACCTGGTCCCGACGCCACTCGGTCCACTCGGCGTCACCCGGAGCGGGCACGTCACTCCGCCCGGTGGCCTGCTGGAAACGGGCGAGCGACACCTCGTTGTAGCCCCAGTCGCTCGTGCCGATCTGTGCGTTGAAGTCGGGGTAGCGGATGTAGTCGAGGTTGACGCCGTCGACGTCGTACTCGCTCACGATGCTCCGGACAGCGTCCACGATGTACGAGGCGGCGTCCGGGTGCCCGGGGTCGATGTACGCGTTGGCCCCCTGCAGCTCACTGCCGTCCGCTTTCTTGTTCAGCCAGCGGTCCGTGCCCTCGGCGGACGGTCCGTGCTGGTTGAAGACATGGTCCGGTGAGCGCGGCGGGGTCGCGCTGTTCCACATGGTGTTGACGTTGATCCAGGCGTGCACCTCGAGCCCGGCCGCGTGCGCCTGCTCAATGACCTCATCCAGCGGATCGTAGGGCGCGGGGTCGATACCGGCGTCGGTGCGGGGGTAGAGCGCCCGGTTGCAGAAGCAGTCGTAGCGGCGGGCGGTCTGGACGATCAGCGCGTTGGCGTTGACGGCCAGCGCGTCCTCGATCAGCGTGCTGACCTGGTCGGGTCGGTAGATGCCCTCGTTGAAGGCATCCACCCAGTAGCTGCGCCATTGCTCCGGCGGTTCGTCCGGGGCGGCGGCATGGGCGGGTGCGGCGGTGACCAGGCTTCCGACGAGCAGGCTGAAGCCGGCGAGCAGGGTGGGCAGGATCCGTCTCATGCGGGGGCCCCTCCGGGGGAAGGTGACGCTGGCAATCCGGTCGGTCGTGCGGCTGACAATTTAGATCGCCAAGATGGGCCCGTCCAGACGAAAACTTTCATCTTCCGGAACTGATAGCCCGTCAGTACTCCTTTGGAGTGGCTTTTTGTTGCACTTGCCCCGGTGTGCCGCCGGGACGGCCGGAGATGAGCCACTGCCCGGCAGCCTTTCAGCCGGGCAGCGGCACGACCTCGTCCCGGTCGAAGGTGACGCCGACCCGCTCACCCTCCGCAGGCGCGTCCCGGAGGGAACACGACGCTTCCAGATCCGGCCCTCTTCCCGGGGTCAGCAGCAGCACCACGTGATCGCCGCGGAAGGTCCGGGCCCGGACCGTGCAGTGCAGGACGGCCCCCGCCGCAGTCAGCCGCACGCCCCCGGGGCGAATCAGCAGCCGCCCCGGCCCTTGCGGAGCTCCGGCGGGCACCGGGACCACGCCCCAGGCGGTGTCGGCCGTGTCACCGGTGGTCCGGGACCGCACCACATTGTGGAATCCGAGGAAGCGGGCGACGAACTCGGACGCCGGGCGCTGCCAGACCTCCGCCGGGCTCCCGCTCTGGGCGATCCGGCCGTCCCGCAGCACCACCACCCGGTCGGCGAGGGCGAACGCCTCCCCCTGGTCGTGGGTCACCGCCAGGACAGTGGTGCCCAGAGACCGGAACAACTGCCGGAGCTCCACCACGAGGCGTTCCCGCAGCGACCGGTCCAGCTGGCCCAACGGCTCGTCCAGCATCAGCAGGTGCGGTCGGGGCGCCAGTGCCCGGGCGAGGGCCACCCGCTGCTGCTCTCCGCCGGACAGGGAGGTGATCGCGCGCCGCCCGGATCCGGGCAGGCCGACCAGGGACAGCAGCTGCGTCACCCGCTGCTCCGCCTCGGGCCGGCCGACGCCCTGCATGCGCAGCCCGAACCGGACGTTCCCGGCGACGTCCCGCTGCGGGAACAGCTGGTGGTCCTGGAACATCAGCCCGACCCCCCGGCGGTGTGCGGGGATCCCCGTCTGGTCACGGCCGGCGAGCAGCACCCGGCCGCTGTCGGTGGGCTGGAGTCCGGCGACCACGCGCAGCAGGGTGGACTTGCCGCTGCCGCTGGGTCCCAGCAGACAGACGACCTCTCGCTCGGCGACCCGCAGGTCCACCGAGTCGACGGCGGTGTGCCCGGGGAAACGGACCGTGACTCCGGTCACCTCGAGCAGCGAATCCTCCGATGGCGGCACGGGCGTCTCCTAGAACTCTCCGGAACGGACCGGACGGATCCGTTCGATGGCCAGCAACGTGACGACGCACACGAGCATGAGCACCGTGCTCAGGGCCATCGCCTGGCCGTAGTTGAGCTCCCCGGCGCGGCCGAGCAGCCGGGCGACGGCCACCGGCAGCGTGGGGTGGTCCGGCCGGGCCAGGAAGACGGTGGCGCCGAATTCGCCGAGGGACACCGCGAACGCGAAACCGGCAGCCATCAGCAGCGCCCTGCGCACCAGCGGGAGGTCGACCTCCCGCCAGGCCCGCAGCGGGGAGGCGCCGAGGACCGCGGCGGCCTGCCGCAGCCGGTCGTCCACCGCCCGGAGCACGGGCAGCATGACGCGCACCACGAAGGGCACCCCCACCAGGGCCTGTGCCAGGGGCACCAGCATCCAGGACGACCGCAGGTCCAGCGGCGGGGCGTCGAGGGAAATCAGGAAGCCGAAGCCGACGGTCACCGCCGAGGTACCGAGCGGAAGCATCAGCAGGGCGTCGAAGCCACGCAGGAAGCGCCCCGCGCGCCGGGTCAGCGCGGCGGCGGCCAGCCCTCCGACCACCAGGGCGATGAGCGTGGCGACAGCGGCGTACTGAAGGGAGTTGACGATGGCCGTCACGGGCGCCACCACGAAGGTGCCGCCCTCCGTGGAGCCCAGGGCCCGGTAGTACTGGAGGCCGTACCCGTCCGGCCCGGCAAGTGAGCGCTCCACCAGAACAGCCGCCGGCAGCAGGAGAAGGACCGCCATGGAGGCCAGCACACCGCCGAGCAGCGTCCACTCCCCCGCACCCCGCGGCCGGCGGGCAGTGTGCGCGGCGTCCACCAGCCGCAGCGCACTCTCCCGTCGGCGCGCACTCCAGGCGTGCACGCCCAGCATGGCGCCGACGGCCAGGAACTGAAGGAGGGTGAGCACCGCGGCGGTCGGCAGGTCGAGCAGTTGAGCGGTCTGCCGGTAGATCTCCACTTCGAGGGTGGTGTGCCGGGGGCTGCCAAGGATCTTGATGATGCCGAAGGAGGTGAAGGTGAACAGGAACACCATCAGGGCGGCAGCGGCCAGGGACGGAAAGAGGGCGGGCAGGGTCACCCGACGCCAGGCGGCGAACCGGCTCGCGCCCAGGGTCTGAGCGGCCTCCTCCTGCCCGGGGTCGAGCTGGGCCCACAGCCCGCCGACCGTCCGGACCACCACCGCGTAATTGAAGAAGACATGGGCGAGGAGAATCGCCCAGACCGTGGAGTCCAGCCGCACCCCCCACAGGTCGTCGAGCAGCCCGCCGCGGCCGAGCAGCGCCAGAAAGGCGGAGCCGACCACCACCGTCGGCAGCACGAAGGGCACAGTGACCGCCGCCCGCAGCAGCCGTCTGCCGGGGAACGAGAACCGTGCGAGGACATAGGCACCGGGCAGTGCGAGGGCCAGGGTCAGCGCAGTGGAGGCCGCCGCCTGCCAGACGGTGAACCACAGCACCTTCCCGATGGCCGGGTCGGCCAGCACTGCGGCGGCCCGGCCGAGCTGCCAGGCTCCGTCCTCCCGCAGCCCCCGGCCGACAATCGCACTCACCGGGTAGGCGAAGAACAGCGCGAAGAAGACGAGCGGTACGACCGTCAGCCCCAGGCGCACCGCGGCACTCCGTCGTGCGGCGGTCCGCTGAGCGCTGGCGGGCCGCTGCGACGGGGCCGATCCGGCGGCCCCGGACGGGCCGGCGGGCGGACCCACGGTCCGGGTGGTCAACGGTGGTTACCCGACGACGAGCGAAGTCCACTCGTCGACCCACTGCTCACGGTTCTCGGTGATCCGCTGCGGGTCCATGGTCCGCGGCTCCTCGATGTGCTCCCCGTAGGTGGTGAAGACCTCGGGCAGCTCGACGTCCGCGCGGGCGGGGTTCACGAACATCTCCAGCGGCACGTCCTCCTGGAAGGCCGGGCTCAGCAGGAAGTCCAGCAGCCGCTTGCCGCCCTCGGGGTTCGGGGCGCCGTCCAGCAGGCCGGCGAACTCGATCTGCCGGAAACAGGTACCGGTCGACACGCCGGTGGGAGCCTGCTCGGGGTTCTCCTCCGAGCCGTAGAGCACCTCGGCGGGTGGGCTCGACGCGTAGGAAACGACCAGCGGCCGGTCGCCCTCACTGCCGCCGGAACCGGAGAAGTGCTCGTAATAGGCCTGCTCCCAGCCTTCGACGACCTCCACCCCGTTGTCGGCGAGCTGCTGCCAGTAGTCCTGCCAGCCGTCGTCGCCGTACTCCGCGGCGGTCCCCAGCAGGAAGCCCAGACCGGGAGTGGAAGTGGCGGGGTTCTGGACGACGAGCAGATCCCGGTAGGCCGGGTCGGCCAGCTCCTCGAAGGTTTCCGGCGGGGCCAGGTCCCGCTCCTCGAACCAGGCGCGGTCGTAGTTGACGCAGATGTCCCCGGTGTCGACGGGGGTCACCCGGTGCTCGCCCGAGTCCAGCTGAAGCTCCTCGGGAACCTGGTCGAGGCCGGCCGCCTCATGGGGAACGAACAGACCGGCATCGAGAGCCCGGGAGAGGAGGGTGTTGTCCACGCCGAACAGCACGTCCCCCTGCGGGTTTCCAGCCGTCAGCACCGCCTGGTTGACCAGCACACCGCCGTCACCCACCCGCAGGATCTTCACTCGGTAGTCGGTCTCGTCACTGAACTGCTGCAGCGCGTCGTCCGAGACCGCGAAGGAGTTGTGGGTGACGAGGGTGACCGTCTCACCGCCTTCCGGGGCGGCGGCTCCGTCGGCCGGGCCGGTGTCATCGCTGCCGGAACAGGCGGCAAGCATCACCACGCCCAGCGCGGCGGCGAGAGCGGTGGTCGTGGTGCGCTTCATCTGCTGCCTTTGTTCATCCAGGCGTGCGCGGGCAGCACGAGAGTGGCGCCGAACTTCCTACCCAGCATGACCTGGGCGAGGTTCGAGGGTCTGCGGCACGTTGCCGCACTCTCAGCGCTGCGAGCGCTCCCCTGTCGGAGTGTTCATATGTTCGGCACCACGATAGCGCACGGCCTCTCCACGCCGGTCAGCGCTCGGTCGCCGCCAGCTGACCGCATGCTCCGTCGATCTCCTGGCCCCGGGTGTCCCGCACCGTGACGGGCACGCCGCGTGCCTGGAGCGCCTCGACGAACGCCCGCTCGTCCTCCGGACGGGAGGCGGTCCAGCGGGAACCGGGGGTGGGGTTCAGCGGGATGAGGTTGACGTGCGCCCGGTGCCCCTTGAGCAGCCGGCCGAGCAGGTCGGCTCGCCATGCCTGGTCGTTGATGTCCCGGATCAGCGCGTACTCGATGGAGACCCGGCGCCCGGAGAGGTCCGCGTAACGCCAGGCGGCGTCCAGTACCTCGCGGACCTTCCAGCGGGTGTTGACCGGGACCAGGGTGTCGCGCAGCTCGTCGTCCGGGGCGTGCAGCGACACCGCGAGCCGGCACTTCAGCCCTTCGTCGGCGAGCCGGTTGACGGCCGGGACCAGACCCACGGTGGACACGGTGATCCCCCGCTGGGAGAGCCCGAGGCCGTCCGGCGCCGGGTCGGTGAGCCGGCGGATGGCGCCGACCACCCGCCGGTAGTTGGCGAGCGGCTCACCCATCCCCATGAAGACGATATTGGAAAGTCTGGTGGCGCCCCCGGGGACCTCACCGTCACGCAGCGCCCGCATGCCGTCCACGATCTGGTGGACGATCTCGGCGGTGGAGAGGTTGCGGTCGAGCCCTGCCTGGCCGGTCGCACAGAACGGGCAGTTCATCCCGCAGCCGGCCTGCGAGGAGATGCACATGGTGACCCGGTCCGGGTACCGCATCAGGACGGACTCCACCAGCGTCCCGTCGTGCAGGCGCCACAGCGTCTTGCGGGTGGCGTCGTCGTCGCAGCTGATGTGCCGCACCACACTCATCAGCCGCGGCATCAGCTCCGCGGCCAGCCGTTCCCGGGAGCCGGCCGGGATGTCGGACCAGGATTCGGGATCGTCGGCGAACCGCGCGAAGTAGTGCTGCGACAACTGCTTCGCGCGGAAAGGCTTCTCGCCGAGTGCGGTGACCGCTTCGCGGCGCTCAGCAGGGCTGAGGTCCGCGAGGTGCCGCGGCGGCTTCTTGGCCCCGCGCGGGGCGGCAAAGGTGAGTTCTCCGGGTACAGGCATAACCTCACCAGTGTCGCAGACCGCGGCGGCGGTCCGTTCCGTGGTGGACGGCGGCCGAGACACCGGTCACCCGGTCACCCGCCGACGAACACCAGGAACAGCAGCCAGGCGACGGGTGCGGTGGGCAGCACCGAATCCAGCCGGTCCATGATCCCGCCGTGTCCGGGAAGCAGCGTTCCCATGTCCTTGATGCCCAGGTCCCGCTTGATCATGGATTCACCCAGGTCGCCGAGAGTCGCGGTGACCGCGACCGCGAGGCCCAGCAGCAGCCCCTGCCACCAGGTGCCCTGGTCGATCAGGAACTCCATGCAGAGCGCCCCCGCCGTCATGGCGAACAGAACGGCTCCGGCCAGCCCTTCACGGGTCTTGCCCGGGCTGATGCGGGGGGCGAGCTTCTTCCGGCCGAAGCGCCAGCCGACCGCGTACGCGCCGGTGTCGCTGACGACGGTGAGCAGCAGGAAGGTCAGCACGCGCTGCGGACCGTCGTCCGCGGTGAGTATCAGCGCCACGAAGGTGGCCAGGAACGGCACGTAGAACACCGCGAAGACTCCGGCGGTGACGTCCCGCAGGTAGTTCTCCGGCGGCGCGCTCATCCGCCAGACCAGCAGCGCGAGCACCGTGAGCCCCAGAGCCGCGCCGGCGCCCTGCGGCCCTTGCAGGTAACCGGCGACCACTGTCGCCGCACCCCCCGCCACCGGCGGGACCAGCGGGACGTGGATCCCCTTGGCCTCGGCGAAGCGGGTGGTGAGCTCCCACACGCCGATGGCCACGGCCACGGCGATCACACCGACGAAGACTGCTTTGTGGACGAAGAGCGACGCGAGGATCAGGGCACCGAGCCCTGCGCCGACACCGACTGCCGCCCGGAGGTCGCGGCCGGCCCGCTTCTTGCCGGACGGAGGGTTCACGGGTCTGCTGCTCTCCTGGTCGTCCGGTCTGCTTCCGTCGGCTCCGGGCGCGCCGGGGCCGCGACGCGTCCGAGTCGTATGCCCCGTGCCCTCCCCTGTGCCCGGGGCCTCCCGGTTACCGGCAGGCGGAGGCGGACCCCAGGATGACTCGTTCACGCATTCGTTCCGTTCGTTCGTCCGCCCCGGCCGGCTCAGACCTCGAGCAGCTCGGCTTCCTTGTGCTTGAGCAGCTCGTCCACCTGGGCGACGTACTTGGCCGTGGTGTCGTCGAGCTCCTTCTCACCCCGGCGCCCCTCGTCCTCACCGACCTCGCCCTCCTTGACGGCCCGGTCGATCGCTTCCTTGGCCTTCCGGCGGACGCCCCGGATGGAGATCTTGGCGTCCTCACCCTTGGACTTGGCCACCTTGATGAACTCGCGGCGGCGTTCCTCGGTCAGCTCCGGGAAGTTCACCCGGATGATATTGCCGTCGTTGCTGGGGTTGACGCCCAGGTCGGAGTCACGGATCGCCTGCTCGATATTCCGCAGCGCGCTCTTGTCGAACGGGGTGACCACCGCCATCCGGGGCTCCGGCACCGAGAACGACGCGAGCTGATTGATGGGCGTCATGGCGCCGTAGTACTCGGCGACGATCTTGTTGAACATCGCCGGGTGGGCGCGGCCGGTGCGGATCGCGGCGAAATCCTCTTTGGCGACCACGACGGCCTTTTCCATCTTCTCCTCGGCCTCGAGGAGGGCTTCTTCGATCACCACGTGCTCCTGATTCGTGTGTGGGGCGGACCTGTTCAGGCCCGCCTGCCCTGGGTGTTCACCAGCGTGCCGATCTTCTCACCCTTCACCGCGCGCGCGATATTGCCCTCCACGAGGAGTTCGAAGACCAGTATCGGAAGACCGTTGTCCCGGCACAGGGTGATGGCCGTGGAGTCCGCGACCTTGAGGTCCCGGGTGATGACCTCGCTGTAGTCGAGGGCATCGAACTTCACCGCATCGGTGTTCTTCGCGGGGTCGGAGTCGTAGACCCCGTCCACGCCGTTCTTGCCCATCAGCAGGGCCTCGGCGTGGATCTCCAGGGCCCGCTGGGCGGCCGTGGTGTCGGTGGAGAAGTAGGGCATCCCCATGCCCGCGCCGAAGATGACCACGCGGCCCTTCTCCAGATGCCGTACGGCCCGGAGCGGGATGTAGGGCTCCGCGACCTGCCCCATCGTGATGGCGGTCTGCACCCGGGAGTCGATGCCTTCCTTCTCCAGGAAATCCTGGAGGGCCAGGCAGTTCATCACCGTGCCCAGCATGCCCATGTAGTCCGAGCGGGCCCGGTCCATTCCGCGCTGCTGGAGCTCGGCACCGCGGAAGAAGTTGCCGCCACCCAGCACCACGGCGATCTCGGCGCCGTCCCGCACGACGGCCGCGATCTCCCGGCCGACCTTGTGCACCACATCGGGGTCGACACCAAGGCCTCCTCCGCCTGCGAATGCCTCCCCCGAGAGCTTGAGGAGGAAGCGACGGGGTGCGCCGTCCCTTCCGGGCGTCCGGGCTTCGGTGTCCTGATTCATGGAGATCTCCTCATGCACATGCGAAGGAGGCCATTGCCGGTGGATCCTTGCGGTCCCCTGCGCGGCAATGGCCTCCTTCGTCACAACTGCGGTCGTCCGGGCCGGGCACGGCACCGCCGGACGGCCTCGCGCCCGACTCTAGCGGTGCGATACCCGTTCCACCGTGGACGGCGCGGCGAGACGGGTGTCAGGCACCGACACGGAAACGCGCGAAGGCGGTCAGTGAGACGCCGGCCCCCTCCAGAACCTTCCGTACGGTCTTCTTGTTGTCCTTGGCGAAGGGCTGGTCCAGGAGGGCGTTCTCCTTGAAGAAGCCGTTCACCCGGCCCTCGACGATCTTGGGCAGAGCAGCCTCGGGCTTGCCCTCCTCGCGCGCGGTGGCCTCGGCGACCCGACGCTCGCTCTCCACCACGTCGGCCGGGATCTCGTCCCGGGAGAGGAAACGCGGCGCGAAGGCGGCGATGTGCTGTGCGACATCCTTGGCGACCTCGGCGTCCGCCTTGTCCAGCTCGACCAGCACGCCCACCTGCGGCGGCAGGTCCGGGCTGGTCCGGTGCAGGTAGGAGGCGACGTAGGTCCCGGTGTACTGGGCGAAACGGTCCAGCACGATCTTCTCGCCGAGGCTCGCGTTGGCCTCGTCGACGTACGCCTGCACCGTCTTGCCCGGCTCGATCTCGGAAGCGAGCAGGGCGCCGATGTCGGCCGGGGAGGCCTTCGCGATGTGCTCCGCGATGGCACCGGCAGCGGCCTGGAACTTGTCGCCCTTGGCCACGAAGTCGGTCTCGCACTTGAGCTCGACCAGCACACCGGAGGAATTGTCGTCGGCCAGGAGCGCGACCACGGCGCCGTTCTCGGCGGTGCGGCTCTCGCGCTTCGCGACGCCCTTCTGGCCCTTGACCCGCAGGATCTCGACAGCCTTGTCGACGTCGCCCTCGGCCTCGTCGAGGGCCTTCTTGCAGTCCATCATGCCGGCGCCGGTGAGCTCACGGAGCTTCTTGACGTCAGCGGCGGTGAGGTTCGCCATGGTTACGTGTATCTCTTCCCGGAAGTCGGAGGGGCTGGCAGCGACCTATGGGCGACGGCGGGCGGGGGCTGGTGCTCCCCGCCCGCCGTCGCCCTGGACGTGTGGTACGTCAGACCTGCTCGGCGGGCTTGTCCGCAGCCTCGGCGGCGGCCGGCTCGGCAGCGGCCACCGGTTCGGCGGCGGCAGGCTCAGCGGCAACCTGCTCAGCAGCGGCAGTGGGCTCGGCGGCGGGCTCGGCAGCAGCAGGCTCAGCGGCGGGAGCGGACTCGTCGGCCGGCTTCTCCTCCGCTTCCTTGCCCTCCGCGCCCTGGAGCAGCTCGCGCTCCCACTCGGGCAGCGGCTCCGCGACAGCCGCCTTGTCCCCGGACTTCGCCTCGGCCGCGCCGGAGCGGGCCATCAAGCCCTCGGCCACGCCGTCGGCGATCACCCGGGTGAGCAGAGTGACGGAGCGGATGGCGTCGTCATTGCCCGGGATCTTGTAGTCGACCTCGTCGGGGTCACAGTTGGTGTCGAGGATCGCGACCACCGGGATGCGGAGCTTGCGCGCCTCGCCGACGGCGATGTGCTCCTTCTTGGTGTCCACGATCCAGACGGCGCTGGGCACCTTCTGCATGTCGCGGATACCGCCCAGGGTCTTCTCCAGCTTCGCCTTCTCCCGGGAGAGGACGAGCAGCTCCTTCTTGGTGAGGCCGGAGGCGGCCACATCGTCGAAGTCGATCTGCTCGAGCTCCTTGAGGCGCTGCAGACGCTTGTGGACGGTCGAGAAGTTGGTGAGCATGCCGCCCAGCCAGCGCTGGTTCACATAGGGCATGCCGACCCGGGTCGCCTGCTCGGCGATGGCCTGCTGAGCCTGCTTCTTCGTGCCGACGAACATGACGGTACCGCCGTGTGCGACGGTCTCCTTGACGAACTCGTAGGCGCGGTCGATGTACGACAGCGACTGGAGCAGGTCGATGATGTAGATGCCATTGCGCTCGGTGAAGATGAAGCGCTTCATCTTCGGGTTCCAGCGACGGGTCTGGTGCCCGAAGTGGACGCCGCTTTCCAGCAGCTCCCGCATCGTGACGACGGCCATGGCCGTTCTCCTTATGGTGCTCGGTTTCAGTGCCGCCCGGGGACTGCCCGGATGACACTCCTGACGCCCCGACGCGCAGTACCGGGAACCGCCTGATCACCCAGGTGGTTCCGAGGACCGAGATGCGCGGCCGCCGGGATGCATCAGGCCAGGCCTGAGAACCGGACAGCGGGGCATGCGAGGTCGACTCGGTGACCCGAATCGCCACCTGAAGTGTACGGGACCGCCGGGGCCGCGGGCGACATGCGGACGGTCCCCCGCACGCGTGACGGCGTTGTCCCCAGCCCGCCGTCCGTCCACCGGGAGCAGCCCTTGCTGCGCGGCCCCCGCAGAGTCGTCGGCGGAGGTGGTGCTGCCATGAACCAGCGCGGAGCACTCGGCAGGTACGGCGAGGAGGTCGCAGCCCGGCGGCTGCGGGAGCAGGGCATGACTGTTCTGGAGCGCAACTGGCGCTGCCGGGCCGGCGAGATCGACATCGTGGCCCGGGACCGCGGGCCGCGGACGACGCTGGTGGTGTGCGAGGTGAAGACCCGCCGGGCGGGCGGACCTCAGCACCCGATGGCTGCGGTGAGCCCCCGCAAGGCACAGCGGCTGCGCCGGCTCGCGGAGCAGTGGCTCAGCGAATGCTGGCTGCCGGTGCACGGCGGACCTCCACCGGGCGGCCTGCGCATCGATCTTGTCGGGGTACTGCTCCCGCACCGCGGAGCCCCGCTCGTGGAACATGCCAGGGGGGTGGCCTGATGGCGTTCGCCCGCACCTGCTCGGTGGCACTGGTCGGGATGGAAGGGGTTCTCGTCGAGGTGCAGGCCGATCTCGAGCCCGGGGTGGCCGCCTTCACGCTTGTCGGGCTGGCGGACAAGTCGCTCAGCGAGAGCCGGGACCGGGTACGGGCCGCAGTGGTCAACTCGGGCGTGGACTGGCCCCCGAAGAAGCTGACCGTGGGGCTGAGCCCGGCGGCCGTGCCCAAGTCGGGCTCCGGCTTCGACCTGGCCATCGCCTGCGGGGTGCTGGCCGCCGCGGAGCGCATCGACCCCCTGGCGGTCGCCGATCTGGTGATGATCGGAGAGCTGGGTCTGGACGGGCGGATCCGGCCGGTCCGCGGGGTGCTGCCGGCCGTACTGGCCGCCGCGGACGCCGGCTACCGGCAGGTGATCGTGGCCGAACAGACCGCCGCCGAGGCGTCGCTGGTGCCGGACACCTCGGTCCTGGGAGTGCGCAGCCTCCGGCAGTTGATCGCGGTGCTGACCGGTGAACCGGTTCCCGAGGAGGCGCCGACGGCGGCGGACGGCCGGCCCGATCCGCTGCTCGCCGGGCTCTCCGTGCCCGGCAGCGCGCTGTACTCCGCCGGGAGCGCACAGGAGCGTGCCCCGGACCTCTCGGAGGTCTCCGGCCAGCGCACCGCGCGCCGGGCGCTGGAGGTGGCGGCTGCGGGCCGCCACCACCTGTTCCTGCAGGGGGCGCCCGGGGCGGGGAAGACGATGCTGGCCGAGCGGCTGCCGGGGCTGCTGCCCCCGCTCAGTCGGCAGGAGTCCCTGGAGGTCACCGCCGTGCACTCGGTCGGCGGGACCCTGCCCCCCGGAAAGCCGCTGGTCGAACGGCCGCCGTACTGCGCGCCGCATCATTCCGCCTCGATGGCCGCGCTGGTCGGCGGCGGCACGGGACTGCCCCGGCCGGGTGCCGCGTCCCTGGCGCATCACGGCGTCCTCTTCCTGGACGAGGCCGCGGAGATGAGCTCCCGGGTACTGGACGCCCTCCGGCAGCCGTTGGAGACCGGTCACGTCGTGGTGGCGCGCTCCGGCGGCATGCTGCGGCTGCCCGCCCGTGTGCTGCTGGTGCTGGCCGCCAACCCGTGTCCGTGCGGCAGGCACGGCGCGGTGGGGGCCGGCGGTGGCTGCGAGTGTCCGCCGAGCACCGTGCGCCGCTACCGGGCCAGGTTGTCGGGGCCGCTGATGGACCGGATCGATCTCCGGGTGACCGTGGAGCCGGTCGGCCGGGCGGAACTCGTTCCCGGGGCCGGAGCGGCCGAGTCCACCGCCGCGGTGGCCGAGCGGGTGCTGGACGCCAGGGGGCGGGCCCGCTCCAGGCTCGCAGAGACCCCGTGGACCACGAACAGTGAGGTGCCGGGCCACGAGCTGCGCACGCGCTGGGCTCCGGCTCCCCGGGCCATGGCACGGGCCGAGCTGGACATGGACCGGGGGCTGCTGACCGCCCGCGGGCTCGACCGGGTGCTGCGGGTGGCCTGGACGGTGGCCGACCTGGCCGGGCACCCCAGGCCGACGGCCGAGGACGTCGACGCGGCACTGGCGCTGCGCACCGGCGTGCACCGGGGCGCAGGCGTGGCAGGAAGCCTCCCGTGACGGGCGCCGGGGCGGTCGGCGTCACGGAGGAGGAGCGGGTAGCGCGGGCAGCGCTCACCCGGATCGGTGAGCCGGGCGACGAGGTGCTGGGGCGCTGGGTGGCGGAACTGGGGGCTCCGGAGGTCTGGCGGGCGGTGCGAACCGGGGACCGGCCGCTCACCGGGGTCTCGGCCGCCCGGTGGGCCGGGCTCCGCCTGCGGGCCGAGCACGCGGACCCCGCACATGATCTGGAAGCCGCCGCCCGGCTCGGTGCGCGCTTCGTCGCCCCCGGCGACGCGGAATGGCCGAGCCAGCTGGACGATCTCGGTGCCGCCCGGCCGTCCGGGCTGTGGCTGCTCGGCAGTCCTTCGCTGCGCTTTCTTGCGCTGCGGTCGGTCGCCGTGGTCGGAGCCAGGGCCTGCACGGACTACGGCGCACACGTCGCGGCCGACCTGGGCACCACCCTGGCGCAGCGCGGCTGGACGGTGGTCTCCGGAGCGGCTCACGGAATCGACGGCGCGGCCCACCGCGGGGCGCTCGCGGCGGGCGGGGCCACCATCGCCGTGCTGGCCTGCGGGGTCGACGTCCGCTACCCGGCGGCGCACCACGAACTGCTGGGCCGCATCGCGGACCATGGTCTGCTCGTCGCCGAACTGCCTCCCGGGACCCGTCCCACACGCAGCCGGTTCGTGCAGCGCAACCGGGTGCTCGCCGCGCTCACCCGAGGCACGGTCGTGGTGGAGGCCGCCCTGCGCAGCGGCTCCCTGGTGACCGCCCGGCAGGCCGCCCGGCTGAACCGGCCGGTGATGGGAGTCGCCGGCTCGATCTATTCGGCACAGTCGCAGGGGGTGCACCGGCTGCTGCGTGAGGAGGGCACCCTCGTCACCGGGGCGGCGGAGGTCATCGAGCTGACCGGGCAGATGGGAGAGCTCGCGCCGTACGCGAGCGGGCCCGCTGTGCCGCACGACCTGCTGGCCCCCGCCACCGCCCAGGTGCTGGAGTCGCTGCCGGCCGGCGGACGGGCTGCGACGGTGGCTGATATCGCGCGTCGGGCGTGCACCGCTCCGGCCGCAGCACTGGCCCGCCTTCACGAACTGCACTCCCTCGGCTTCGTCGAACGGATTGGCGACCACTGGGCCTTGCCTGCGGGCTCTCCGACACGCCGGGAGCCCGGAAATCCCGTCGCGCATAGGTAAGTAACACCACAGTGCGGGGGCCGGAACGTATCTGCGCATGGTTGTTCTTCCAGCAGATGCGCAATGCAACCCTTCAGTCACGCTACGCTCACGAGGGTTTCCCACGGAACCCGTATCACCCGGTCAGACCACTGCAGAACGGCTCAGGACGACGCATGCCCCAGCACTCCTCCGGGCCCCAGCAGGCGGCACCGGCAGCACCGGCCGCGGCGGAGGGCGCATCACCACGGTCCGCGCCTGCCTCGCTCGACGAGCTGTGGCGCCGCTACAAGTGCACGGGGGACGAACGGCTCCGGGAGCAGCTGATCCTGCACTACTCACCACTCGTCAAGTACGTGGCGGGCCGGGTCAGCGTGGGCCTGCCCGCCAATGTCGAGCAGGCGGATTTCGTCTCGTCCGGGGTGTTCGGCCTCATCGACGCCATCGAGAAGTTCGAGCCGGAGCGGGCCATCAAGTTCGAGACCTACGCCATCACCCGCATCCGCGGCGCGATGATCGACGAGCTGCGGGCGCTCGACTGGATTCCCCGCTCCGTGCGGCAGAAGGCCCGCGCCGTGGAACGCGCGTACGCCACGCTGGAGGCGTCGCTGCGGCGCACCCCCTCCGACTCCGAAGTGGCCGCGGAGATGGGTATCGGCCTGGAGGAGCTGCACGGTGTCTTCAGCCAGCTGTCGCTGGCGAACATGGTCGCCCTGGAAGAGCTGCTGCACGCCGGGGGCGAGGACGGCGACCGGCTCACCATGATGGACACCCTCGAGGACACCAGCGCCGACAACCCGGTGGAGGTGGCCGAGGACCGCGAGCTCCGCCGGCTGCTGGCCCGCGCGGTCAACACCCTGCCCGACCGTGAGAAGACCGTGGTCACGCTCTACTACTACGAAGGGCTGACCCTGGCGGAGATCGGACAGGTGATCGGGGTCACCGAGAGCCGGGTCAGCCAGATCCACACCAAGTCCGTGCTGCAACTGCGAGCGAAGCTGGCCGACGTGAACGGCTGAGCTCTAGAGTGACCGGGTGCCGAGGATCCAAGCGGCCTCCGTGGCCGAGCACCGCAGAATGCAGCGGGACGCCCTGCTGGACGCCGCCCGGAGTCTGCTGTCGGAGGGCGGGACTCAGGCGCTGACCTTCCCCGCGCTGGCCGAACGCACCGGTCTGGCCAGGTCCTCGGTGTACGAGTACTTCCGCTCCCGGGCCGCGGTCGTCGAGGAGCTCTGCGCCGTCGATCTCCCGGTGTGGGCGGCCGAGATCGAGGCGGCGATGGCTGCGGCCGGCACGCCCGAGGAAAAGATCGAGGCCTACGTGCGGCGGCAGCTGGCGCTCACCGGAGACCGGCGGCACCGGGCCGTGGTCGCCATCTCGGCCGGTGAGCTGGACACGGCGGCCCGGGAGAAGATCCGCACCGCCCACGCCGGCCTCATCGGCATGGTGATCGAGGTACTGCGCGAGCTGGGCCAGGAGGAACCGCGGCTGACGGCCGTGCTCCTGCAGGGCGTGGTGGACGCGGCCGTGCGCAGCGCGGAGGAGAACCCGGAGCGTGTCACCGGGACGGCCGTGCGGCTGGCGCTGCACGGGGTGGCCCGGTAGCCCTGCCGCGCGGGCGGGTCCACGGCCGGCCACAGGTGCGCCGGCCGCTCCGGGGCGGGTTCCCGGAGGCACCGGCCGCAGGAGCGGCGAGGGCCGGGTCCCCCGGGCCGGCCGGATCCGCCTCGCTCCCCGCCCCGGCCGGGACGGAGCCGGCGGGCAGCGGCACACCGGTGCTGGGGAGCAGCCGCGAAGGGCCCCGGCTCAGGAGCGCCAGGGGGTCGAGATAGGTGTCACCGCGCAACAGTCCCCAATGGAGGCAGGGAGTCGCGCAATGGTACGGACCGTCCTCGAGGACGCCGACCGGATCGCCTGCCCCGACCAGGTCCCCCACCGCCACGGTCGCGGTCACGGGCTCATAGGTGAGGCGCAGGCCGTCGGCCAGCCCGATGGTCAGCACCCCGCGACCGGCGATCCGGCCGGCGAAGGTGACCCGGCCCGCAGCCGCTGCCCGTACCGGGGCACGGTGCGCGGCAGCCAGGTCCACACCGCGGTGGCCCGCCGCCCAGGGCAGCGGAGGCGGGTCGAACAGCCGTTCCACGGCCGGGCGGGGCTCCAACGGCCAGGTGGCGTCCTCGGGTCCTTGGGACATGAATGCCAGCAGGAGCGTGATCATGCGTGCAGCCTGCCGGAACGCCGGCGACCCGGCTGAGGCCGGTGGACGGGCGAACGGCTGTGGACAGCTGTCTCACCCGCCGGAGGGATTGCTGCCCGTCCGGTGAAGCGCCGGACCCGTGGGGCCGTCGGCCCTGCGGAGGGCTCAGCTGTCGCCGAAGCCGGAGTTCTCCGGAAGGTCGAGTTCGCTGCGGTTCAGCTCCTCGATGTTCACGTCCTTGAAAGTGAGAACCCTCACCTGCTTGACGAACCGGGCCGGGCGGTACATGTCCCACACCCAGGCATCCGCCATCGAGATCTCGAAGAACACCTCGCCCTGGACGGAGTGCACCTGCATCTCGTAGTCGTTGGTGAGGTAGAAGCGCCGTTCGGTCTCGATCACGTAGGTGAAAAGACCGACGACGTCCCGGTACTCCCGGTAGAGCTTGAGCTCCATCTCGGTCTCGTACTTCTCGAGGTCCTCGGCACTCATGGCGTGTTCCCCTTCAGCCGCGCGTTCCCTCATTGTGCGTCACCGGCGGGGGCTTCCGGGCCGCGCGCCGGGCAATCGGTCCGTACGCCGCCCCGCCCAGAATCAGCACGGCTCCGGCCGCTGTCGCGTAGAACAGCTCCCGCAAGGGCCCGGGCTCCGACACCCCGCCAGGCAGCCGGGCGAACCCACTGGGACGTGGCATCAGCCCCAGACTGTCCAACGGCCAGACCGTTGCCTCGACCCGGGCCGTGACCGAGCCCTGGGGCACACTCCCGCTGTCGCCCTCGGTCAGGCGGGTGCGCGAGTCCAGCGAGTCGAGGCGACGGTCCCCGAGCAGGAACAGCTCCCCGGCGGGCACCTCGGTCTCGAAGCCACTGGGCGAAGCGGGCCGGTCCCGGCCGAGATACCGCTCCGGAACCGGCTCCCCGTTCACCATGAGCAGACCGTCGTCGTCACAGCAGGCAACGGAGTCCCCGCCGACCCCGACCACCCGTTTGATCATCGGAAGCCCACCCCAGGTCTCCTCGCGGAAGACCACGATGTCACCGCGCCGGACCTCGCTGCCGTCGATCCGGTGCGCCAGCACCCGGTCACCGGCCCGCACCGTCGGGGCCATCGAGTCGGTCGGCACCGTGTAGGGCTGGTACAGGATGGCGACCAGCACAAAGCCTCCGAGGAACAGCACACAGCCCAAGGCCGCGGCCACATTGGCCAGCCGGGATCCCAGCCGGCCCGGGCCCGCCGTGCGGCGCCGAGCTGCGTTCATCACGCCCCTCCGAAAAGATGGTGGTCAGGACGTGACACTACCCAGCAGCTCGGCCGTGGTCAGCCCTTTACCTGCTCCTGATGCGCACCGGCGGTCGCCCGGTGCCGCCGCAGGAGCACCAGCGGAAACGCCCCCGCCAACCCCAGAGCGGCCGGAGCGACGGCCACCACGGCGCTGCTCAGCTCGTCGTACTCGCCTGGCACTGACAGGAACGACCAGCGGTTGACCGGCCAGGCAATGACAACCGCCCGTCCGACGACTCCCTCCTCGGAGACCGTGCCGGCTCCCGGGCCGCTCTGGTGATAGCGCGAGTCCAGGGAGTCCGCCCGGTGATCACCCATCACCCAGAGCCGGCCTTCCGGGATCTCCAGAGGGCCGAACGGCCGGTCGTCGCAGGGCGTGTTCCCGGGGAAGAGATAGGCACTCTCGTCGAGCGCGGTGCCGTTGATCATCACCGCGCCGCCCTCCTGACACTCAATGGTGTCTCCACCGACCGCGATCACCCGTTTGATCAGGTGATTGTCGTCCGCGGAAGGCATGAGACCGATGAAGCTGAGCCCTTCCTGGACGGCCGCGCCGAACCCTCCGGTGTCAGGCGTGGGCGGCAGCCAGCCGCCCGGGTCCTCGAAGACCACGACTTCCCCTCGCTCGGGGGTTGCGCCGAACCACGGAGTGAGCTTGTCCACCAGCACCCGGTCGCCCCGCTGCAGGGTGTTCTGCATGGAGTCCGAGGGGATGGAGAACGCCTGCAGCAGGAAGGTCTTGATCAGCAGCGCGAGCACGAAGGCGATGCCGATGAGGATGGGCAGCTCCTTCCAGAAGGACCGCGGCTTCTTCCCTTCCTGCGGCTGCTCCCCGGATGTGCCCGGCTCGTCTCCGGTCCCGGCTCCCCCTCCGGCCGCCGCTCCGTCGTCGCCCTGGCCGGCCGGCGGCCTCTCATCGGGCGTCTCCTCGCCGGAGGTCACCGGTCGCTTCTCCGGACCGTCCGCTCCGGAACGTGCACCGACTGCCACATCCCCCACAATCACTCCTCACGAACGCTGCGTCAGCGGCCCGCCCGGCTTTGAGGCGGACTCGCCCTCCACTCCCCTAACGAGCAGATGTTCCGCAGGGATCGGGAGTCGGGTCATTTCTTTGGGTCCGGTACCCCAGGATCACGGTTCCGGAACAGCGGCGAAGGCCTCGGCCCCGTCCAGTCGCTGCCAGTGAGCATACGGCCAGGCGATCACCATCGCGCGCCCGACCACCAGTTCCTCGGGCACTGTGCCCCCGCCCGGGTCACCCAGGTGGTAGCGGGAGTCCGCCGAATTGGACCGGTGGTCCCCCAGGACGAAGATGCGTCCCGGCGGCACCTGCACGTCGAACTCGATCAGTGAGGCGGCGTCGCCCGGGTAGAGGTACGGCTCCTCGACCGGGGTGCCGTTGACGGTGATCCTGCCCTGCTCGTCACAACAGACCACCGTGTCACCACCGAGCCCGACCACCCGTTTGATGAGGTCCTGGTCATCGTCCTTGGGAAGCAGTCCGACCCAGGTCAGCGCGGTACGGCCCTGCTCGATCCCCACCGGGTCGTTCCTCGGCTCCACGTGCTGTTCCTGCTCGAGCCAGCCCCCGGGGTCCTTGAACACCACGACATCGCCACGGCTCGGCTCCCAGCCGAACCAGGGGGTGAGCTTGTCCACCAGCACCCGGTCGTCGATCTTGATCGTCTGTTCCATGGACCCGGAAGGGATGACGAAGGCCTGCACCAGGAAGGTTTTCAGCCCGAGGGCGATGACCAGGGCCACGATGATGAGCAGCGGGATCTCCCGGGTGGTGCGCAGCCGCCTGCGCCGCCTGATCCGCTTCGCCGCCCGGCGCCGGTCGGCCCGGCCGGTACCGGGCGGTCGAAGCTCAGTGCCCTGCTGAGGCGGAAGCGGAGGCTGCGCCGGGCGGGCACTCCGCGGCCGGCCGTGCTCACCCATGGCCCGCCCGCACCGAGCCCCAGCGGCTCGCGGGCCAGCCGATCCACTCGGCCCGCCCGATCACCTTGTCCACCGCCACGGTGCCGCCCCCGGGGCCCCCGAGGTGGTCCCGGGAATCGGCGGAATCGGACCGGTGATCGCCCATCAGCCACAGCCGCCCCGCGGGCACTTCGATGTCGAAGGCGACCGTCGAGGGGGCATCGCCCGGGAACAGGTAGCGCTCGTCGAGCGGTACCCCGTTGACGTGCAGTCTTCCCTGCCCGTCGCAGCAGGTCACCCGGTCACCCCCGACACCGATTACTCGTTTCACATAATCAGTCTCCCCAGGGTCGGCCAGTCCTACCGCGGCGCCCGCCTCCCGCAAGGGACTGCCGTCCGGCTGCGCCGCGGTGAAGGTTCCCCGGCCGTCGAACACCACGACGTCTCCGCGCCGCACGTCACCGCCGAACCGGTAGGCCAGCTTGTTGACCAGAATCCGGTCCCCCGGGTGCAGGGTGCTCTCCATCGAACCGCTCGGGATGAGGAACGGCTGCATGACGAAAGCGCTGATGAGGAGCCCTGACGAGACGGTCAGAGCCAAGAGGGCGGCCCACACACGCAGGGAGCGCGACCGCTGCCTCCAGCCCTTTCCCGGGCGGGTGGAGCGGTCGCGCTCCCTGCTTCGCGTATCGGTCCCGGTCACGCCGCGATCGTAACCGGCGCCACCGAGAAACCGCTCAGCGGTCGCGCTTCTCCTTGATCTTGGCGGCCTTGCCGCGCAGCTCACGGAGGTAGTAGAGCTTGGCGCGCCGGACCTGGCCGCGGCTCACGAGCTCGATCTTCTCGACGACCGGGGTGTGCACGGGGAACGTACGCTCCACGCCGACGCCGAAGCTGACCTTGCGGACGGTGAAGGTCTCACGGACCCCGTCGCCCTGGCGACGGATGACCACGCCCTTGAACTGCTGCACACGGGAGCGGCTGCCCTCGATGACACGCACGTGGACGTTGATCGTGTCGCCCGGGCGGAAAGGCGGAATGTCGCTGCGCAGCGATGCGGAGTCGACGCTGTCCAGGAGGTTCATGAGCTACTGCTCTCCTCGCCGGTGCCACAGGTCATCGGCGGAATTGATCGAGAGGGAGGATGGGTGCCACCGCACTCGGCGGGCGCTCTTCCCCCTGTGGCAGGGGCGCGCGCCGTACGTGTGGCAGCGGCTCATTCTTCCACGGCCGGGGGCGTACGCCCAAATCGGCCGTCCGGACCCTCTGCCCAGCCGAGGGCGGCGAGAGTGCTGCGGTCGTGCCGGTCCCAGCAGCCGGGATCACAGCGCTCGATGAGGTCGGGGCGGTGGAGGGCGGTCCGGCGAAGCGCCTCGTCCCGGCGCCAGCGCCGGATCCTGCCGTGGTGTCCGCTGATCAGCACGTCGGGGACCTGGTGCCCGCGCCATTCCGGCGGTTTGGTGTACACCGGTCCCTCCAGCAGGTCTGCCATCTCACCCGGCGCGAAGGAGTCGTCCCCGTGCGAGGCCGCGTTCCCGAGGACGCCGGGCAGGAGCCGGGCGACGGCCTCCACCATCACAAGGACGGGAGCCTCCCCGCCGGCGAGGACATAGTCGCCGATCGAGATCTCCCGGACGTCATAGCGTCCGCGGTACTCCTCGATCACCCTGCGGTCGATGCCCTCGTAGCGGGCGGGCGCGAAGACCAGCCAGGGCTTCCCGGACAACTCGGCCGCGAGTTCCTGGGTGAACGGCCGACCGCTGGGGGTGGGGACCACCAGCACCGGCTCCCCCTCGCCGGAGGCGGTGATGTCGTCGAGCGCCTCCCCCCAGGGCTCGGGCTTCATCACCATGCCGGGGCCGCCTCCGTAGGGAGTGTCGTCCACCGTGTGGTGCCGGTCGTGCGTCCATTGCCTCAGGTCATGGACCCGGACATCGAGGCGCCCGGCAGCCCGGGCCTTGCCGACCAGGGAGACGTTCAGCGGCTCGAGGTACTCGGGGAAAATCGTGAGGACGTCGAGGCGCATCAGTCGGCCTCGGCACGTGGGGCGGAGGGCCCGGCCACTTCGGCCGCCCCGTCGATGAGGCCGGGGGGCGGGTCCACGACGGCTCGCTGCCCGGCGAGGTCGACCTCCGGAACGATCTCCGCGACGAACGGGATCAGCACCTGGCCTGCGTCGTCCGGGCGGTCCACGACCAGCAGGTCCTGGTACGGAAGGTGCGAGATCTCGGCGATCCGGCCCACCGGCGTGCCGTCCACGGTCACCACGTCCAGGTCGATCAGCTGGTGGTCGTAGAACTCCTCGGGATCCTCGGGCTGCTCGTCGGGATCGACCTCGGCGATGAGCAACGTGTTCCGCAGCGCCTCCGCGGCGCCACGGCTCCCCACGCCCTCGAAGCGCAACAGCAGCCGACCGCTGTGCACCCGGCCGCTCTCGATAGTCAGCGGCCCCGTGGAGGCAGGGTCGGTGGCGAGGACGGCCCCGGGGCCGAGCCGCAGTTCGGGCTCATCGGTACGCACCTCCACGGTGACCTCGCCCTTGATGCCGTGGGCCCGGCCGACGCGGGCGACAACCAGCTGCACTGCCGACTACTCCTTCTGCTCCTGGCCGACCCCGCCCGCGGCGCACCACGGGTGACGGTGGCCGGGGAACCACATCCGTCGGACACAGCGGGCGGCACGGGCCGGGGACAGCGGTGAGCCGTCCCCGGCCCGTGCCGGTGCTGTCTGTTCTTCTTCAGCGGATCTCGTCCGCATCGACCAGGTCGACGCGGATCCCCCGCCCCCCGAGAGCGCCCACGACCGTGCGCAGTGAGCGGGCGGTGCGGCCGCTGCGGCCGATCACCTTGCCAAGGTCGTCGGGATGCACCCGGACCTCCAGCACCCGTCCCCTGCGCATGGTGCGCGAGACAACCTGGACCTCGTCGGGATTGTCGACGATGCCCTTCACCAGGTGCTCGAGGACTTCCTCGAGCATCCTCAGGCCTCGGTCGACTCAGTGGAGGCGGCCTCGGCAGCCTCAGCCTTCTTCTCGGCCTTCTCGGCCTTGTCGGCCTTCTTCGCCTTCGGAGTGATGGCCTCGCCCTTGGCGGACTCGCCACCCGACTCCTTGGCCGCAGCCTCGAAGAGGGCGCGCCGGTCGGCCTTGGGCTCCGGCATCTTCATGGGCTCCGGTGCGGGCAGACCCTTGAACTTCTGCCAGTCACCGGTGACCTTCAGGATGGCCGCGACAGGCTCGGTCGGCTGCGCGCCGACACCCAGCCAGTACTGCACACGCTCCGAGTCGACCTCGATGCGCGACGGGTTCTGCATCGGGTGGTACAGCCCGATCTCCTCGATGGCCCGGCCGTCACGGCGGGTACGGGAGTCGGCGATGACGATGCGGTAGTGAGGCGAACGGATCTTGCCCAGTCGCTTCAGCTTGATCTTGACTGCCACAGCTGTGGTGTCTCCTGGTCTTGACGTGGGTGGGCCACAACGGGATGCCGCGTGGGGTTGCGGCGCCGGGGGCCCGATGGACGCGCCAGCCGGAGGCGAGAGGGTTCCTGTGCGGCTGCCGAGTTCAGCGCCCCATTCTGCCACATGCGCGCGGCCCGCCGGACAACCGTCGCGAACCCCGGGAGGCCGCGGCGACCGCCCGGCCGGCCACGTCAGACCGCCGCCACCGATTCAGCGATCTGGAAGGGCTTGTTGCACGCTCCGCAGACAATCGGCGCCTGCGCCAGGACGGACGGGACGACGCGGACATTGCGACCGCAGTCGCACACCGCCTTGACCCGCACGCCTCCGCCGGACGAGCCGTGCCGGGTGGCCGGCCCGCGGAAGCTACTGCTGTTGTCGGTGGTCGTCGCGGCCGCGTGCGCCTCCAGTGCGCGGTGCAGACGCTCCTCGGTGAGGCGGTACCGGCTGCGGGCCTCGGCATTCATCGTGACCAGGGAGAACCCGCTGCTGGGATGCGGTTCCTCCTCGTGGTCGAGTCCGAGCTCCTCGGCCACCGCCAGGAACCGGCGGTTGTGGTAGCGGCCCGCGCGGGAGGTGTCCCGTACTCCGCGGGCGGCGGCGATGCCGTGCACGGCTTCGTGCAGGAGGCGTTCGAAGGAG
This sequence comes from Streptomyces sp. ACA25, assembly GCF_028200735.1. Lineage (GTDB taxonomy): Bacteria > Actinomycetota > Actinomycetes > Streptomycetales > Streptomycetaceae > Streptomyces. The sequence continues at coordinate 44,519 of NZ_JAQKPV010000013.1, read as the reverse complement.
AGTTCCGATCCGCATGCGGACGAGGACTCCCCGATCAGGGATTCGGGCGCGGCCAGATCCGGCAGCTCGGGGTGGTGCCGTTGAATGTCGGCCCACGCCTCTGCCAGTTCGGCGGCGAGAACAGGTGGTGTCGTGCTCACGTCGGGTATAACGAGCCGCCCCCCTCCGGTGTTCCTATTCCGGGTCAACTCTCCAAATTTGCACTTACCAGTCAGTTCGCGTGGTGACGGGACGGCACGGGCGGGAGGGTGACTTCCGGAGAAGTCACCCTCCCGCCCGATTTTCCGCCTCCGGCCCTACTCAGCACTAATAGGAACGGGCCACGACCGCGATCGTGCCGGGAGCGTCCTCGGTCTCCGGGACCGAGCCGTCCTCCGCGACCAGGCAGCGCACGGACACCGCGTCCTCGGCCAGCTCGGCCTCACCCTCGGGACCGAGGTCGGCCCACGGGATGCGCGCCCAGTTGCCCGCAGCCGCGGCCTCGGCGGCCTCCTGGACGGTGCGCACATCCGTGGTGCGCTCCTCGCGCTGCTCCCGGGACTGCCGCAGGAGAAGCGCCTGGTCCTCCTCCAGCAGCGCGGGCAGCAGTCCGGGCAGTGCGTCGATCGCGACCGGCTCCTTGCCGCCCGGGATCCGGCGGGCCAGCATCGCGGTGCCGGCCGCCAGGTCGCGCGGGCCGATCTCGATCCGCACCGGGACCCCCTTGAGCTCCCAGTCCACCGCGCGCCGGCCGAACGGGGTGTCGGTGCGGTCGTCGACCTGCACCCGGATCCCGGCGGCCGCCAGCTTGTCGCCGACCTCGCGCACCTTGGCCACGGCGTCCTCCCCCTTGATGGCCAGCACCACGACCTGCACCGGGGCGAGCCGGGGCGGGATCCGCAGCCCGTTGTCGTCACCGTGCGCCATGATCAGGCCGCCGACCATCCGGGTGGAGACGCCCCAGGAGGTCTGCCACACCAGCTCCCTGCTGCCTTCCTTGGACAGGTAGCGAGTATCAAACGCCTTTGCGAAGTTCTGGCCCAGCTCGTGGCTGGTGCCCATCTGCAGCGCCTTGCCGTCGCGCATCATGCCCTCAAGGGTCAGGGTGTTGATCGCGCCGGCGAACCGCTCCCGGGCAGTCTTGCGGCCGAGCACCACATCGATGCCCAGCACGTTGGTCATGAAGTCGGCGTACACCTCGTGATGGATCCTGGCGGCGTAGTCCCGCGCGTCCTCGTAGGTGGCGTGCGCGGTGTGCCCCTCCTGCCAGAGGAACTCACTCGTGCGGAGGAACACCCGGGGGCGCATTTCCCAGCGCACCACGTTCGCCCACTGATTGATCAGCAGCGGCAGGTCACGGTAGCTCTGCACCCACTTGGAGAAGTACTCGTTGATGATCGTCTCGGAGGTCGGGCGGACGACCACCGGCTCCTCCAGCTCCTTGCCGCCGCCGTGGGTGACGACGGCCAGCTCGGGGGCGAACCCCTCGACGTGCTCCGCCTCCCGGGTCAGGTAGGACTGCGGGATGAACAGCGGGAAGTAGGCGTTCTGCGCACCGGCACCCTTGATCCGGGCATCGACCTCCTGCTGCATCCGCTCCCAGAGCCCGTACCCGTACGGTCGGATGACCATCGTGCCGCGCACCGGGCCGTTGTCGGCCAGCTCGGCCTTGTTGATCAGATCCTGGTACCAGCGGGGAAAATCCTCCGCCTGGGGTGTGAGTACGGGAGCCTTTGCCATGGCGCGAATGGTACGGCGATCCGGCCCGGAAGCGTGAATCCGTCCCCCTTCCCGTCTCGACCCGGTGGGCGAACGGGAGTCATCCGACATGACAGCGGTACGGCTGCCCCGGCCCCGGCCCGCCGGGCAGGGCTCCGGTCCGGCTGCCGAACGTGCTCACGTACCTGATCGCCCGGACCTGACGGAGGCGCCCCCGGCGCCGGCCGTCAGCGCCGCCGCATCACTGCTTGGGCGGCAGGATGTCGCGGAACTCCTTGGGCAGTTCGAAGTCACCCGGGTCCGCTCCGGCGCCCGGGATGCCGAACGCGCCGCCGGACTGTCCGCCGGATGCCTTCCGCTCCGCCTCTGCACGCTCCTCCTCCTGCCGCTTCATCGGGTTGCCCGAACGGCGCTTGCCCTTGGCCTTCTTCTGCGGCTTGCCCTTCTTCTTCGCGGCTCCGCCCCCCATCCCCGGCATCCCCGGCATCCCCGGCATGCCGCCCCCCTGGGCCACCCGGGACATCATCTTGCGGGCCTCGAAGAAGCGCTCCACCAGATTCTTCACGGCGCTGACGTCGACGCCGGAGCCGCGGGCGATCCTTGCCCGGCGCGAGCCGTTGATGAGCTTGGGATCGTGCCGCTCGGCGGGGGTCATGGACTTGATGATCGCGGCGGTGCGGTCCACCTCGCGCTCGTCCAGGTTGTTGATCTGGTCCTTCATCTGGCCCATGCCCGGCATCATGCCGAGCAGCTTGGAGAGGGAGCCCATCTTCCGGACCTGCTCCATCTGCGCCAGAAAGTCGTCGAGGGTGAACTCCTTGGGCCCCTTGGCCAGCTTCCCGGCCAGCGCCTCGGCCTCCTGCTGGCTGAAGGTCTGCTCGGCCTTCTCGATGAGGCTGAGCATGTCGCCCATGCCGAGGATGCGCGACGCCATGCGGTCCGGGTGGAACGCGTCGAAGTCGTCCAGCTTCTCGCCGTTGGAGGCGAACATCACCTGCCGGCCGGTGACCTGCGCGATCGACAGGGCGGCCCCGCCCCGGGCGTCACCATCGAGCTTGGAGAGCACCACTCCGTCGAAGCCGACGCCGTCCCGGAAGGCCTCCGCGGTGGTGACCGCGTCCTGGCCGATCATGGCGTCGACGACGAACAGCACCTCGTCCGGGCTGACCGCGTCGCGGATGTCGGCGGCCTGCCGCATCAGCTCCTCGTCGATGCCCAGTCGTCCCGCGGTGTCGACGATGACCACGTCGTACTGCTTCTCCCGGGCGTACCCGAGGGAGTCCTCGGCCACCTTGACCGGGTCGCCGGTGCCGTTACCGGGCTCAGGTGCGTAGACGCCCACGCCCGCCCGTTCGGCGACCACCGCGAGCTGGTTGACGGCGTTGGGGCGCTGGAGATCGCAGGCGACCAGCAGGGGGGAGTGGCCCTTACCCTTGAGCCAGCTGCCCAACTTGCCCGCGAGGGTGGTCTTGCCCGCACCCTGCAGACCGGCCAGCATGATCACGGTCGGCGGGGTCTTGGCGAACCGCAGCCGGCGCGTCTCTCCGCCGAGAATCCCGACGAGCTCTTCGTTGACGATCTTGATGACCTGCTGGGCAGGGTTCAGTGCCCGGGAGACCTCGGCCCCCTGGGCCCGCTCCTTGACCTGCTTGATGAAGGACCGGACGACGGGAAGCGCCACGTCGGCCTCGAGCAGGGCGATACGGATCTCGCGCGCCGTGGCGTCGATGTCCGCCTCGCTCAGCCGGCCCTTGCCCCTGAGGTTCTTGAACGTCGCTGCGAGGCGATCGGAAAGAGTGTCGAACACGGCGCTGGGGGATCCTTCGGTCGGGAAGCGGGTCGGTCCTCGGGATGGACGACAGACACTGCGTGCCCGGCGGCCCGGTGACACTGGCAGGGCCAGCCTACCGACTCGCCTCCGGTGCGGTCAGCCACCCAGCGACCGTTCGACCTCCTGGACGAGTGCGGCCGCCTCCGTGGACGCCAGCGGGCCGCCCTCGGGACCGGTCAGGTAGAAGGCGTCGACCACATTGGCACCCAGCGTGCTCACGTGGGCACTGCGCACCCGGGCCCCGGCGCCCTCCAGCGCCCTGCCGATCCGGTGCAGCAGCCCCGGGGCGTCCTGGGCGCGGACCTCGATGACCGTGCCGCGCCGGGAACCGAGCGGTGCCACCGTCACCCGCGGCGGCGGGGCCTGCGGCAGCCGGTGACGGGGCCGGCGGTAGGCCGCCTCCCGCTCCGCGAGACGGGCGGGGATGTCGAGGGAGCCGTCCAGCGCCCGCACCAGGTCCGCACGCAGCCGCTCGGCCTGCGGGAGCGCGCCGTACTCGGCGGCGACCCGCCAGTTGAGCAGCAGGACCGGCCCCCCTCCCGTGGGGTCGATGCTGCCCAGCTCGGCCGAGCGGACCGTGAGCCGGTGCAGCGCCAGCACCCCGGCCACCGCCGGCAGCACTCCGGGGCGGTCGGACAGGGCGATGACGAGCTCGGCGCCCACCGGCTGCGATTCCGGGGCCGGGGCGGTGTCGGCACCGGTGACGGGGCCGGCCGACGGCTCGGGCCGTGGCTGGAGAGCGAGTACCGGAGCCCCGGTGCGATGCGCCTCCACGGCCAGCCGTTCCTCCGCCGCGGTGGGAGGCGCGGGTTCGCGGGCGGCCGGCGCACCCCCGGCGGCCAGCGCCGCGGCGACCCGTTTCGCCAGGTCGCCGACGAGCGAGGCCCGCCAGGCCGACCAGGCCGCAGGACCGGTGGCGAGGGCGTCGGCCTCCGTGAGCGCGTGCAGCAACTCCAGGGTGTCCACGTCCCGGACTGCGGCGGCCACGAATTCCACCGTGGCGGGATCGTCCAGGTCGCGGCGGGTGGCGGTCTCCACCAGCAGCAGGTGATGCCGTACCAGGACGGCGAGCACCGCCGCGTCCTCGGCCCCGAATCCGATCCGGGCCGCCACGTCGTGGGCAATGGTCTCCCCCACGATGCTGTGATCGCCCGGCCAGCCCTTGCCCATGTCGTGCAGCAGGGCGGCCACCAGCAGCAGGTCGGGCCGGCTGACCCGGCGGGTGAGGGCCGAGGCCTGCACAGCCGTCTCGATCAGGTGCCGGTCCACGGTCCACCGGTGCACCGGGTTGCGCTGCGGGCGGCACCGTACCCGTTCCCAGTCGGGCAGCAGCCGGTCGATCAGCCCGGCGGCCTCCAGGGCTTCCCAGGCCGGGACGGTGTCCGGCCCGGCACCCAGCAGGGTGACCAGCTCTTCACGGGCCTCGGCCGGCCAGGGGACGGACAGCGCGGCACCCGCCTCGGCGAGTCTGCGGACCGCGGGCAGCGCGAGCGGCAGGCCCGCCTGGGCCGCGGCCGCAGCAGCCCGCAACGGCAGGACGGGGTCCCGGTCGGGACGGGCCGAGCGGGCCAGCACCGCCTCACCGTCCTGCTCGACGACCCCCTCCGCCAGGGGGGTGCGCGCCTCAGCGACGGGCCGGCCGCGCCCGCCCAGCAGGCCGCGGAGCCGGGGACGGGCGGCACGCGAGCGCAGCACCCGGCCGACCTCTCGCCAGGTGACGTCGGAGGCGTAGCCGATGGTCCGGGCGGCCTCGTAGACACGGCGCAGCAGGGCGTCGGGCCCGGGAAGGCCGAGGGCCTCGGCGACCTGGGGCTGGTCCTCCTGGGCGAGCCGGTCGGTGGCCCGGCCGGTGGTCAGGTGCAGGGCGTCCCGCACGTCGAGCAGGGTGGCCCGGGCCTCGGCCAGGCCTTCGCGCGGGGCGTCGGCGACCCAGGAGGCGGCGACGGCGCGCAGCGCGGTGGCGTCGCGCAGCCCTCCGTGGGACTCCTTCAGGTCGGGTTCGAGCAGGAAGCGCAGCTCGCCGTGGCGCCGGGCGCGTTCCTCGCCCAGCTCGCGCAGGCCGGGCAACCGGGAAGGTGCCCGGGCGCGCCACCGGCCGAGCAGGTCCGTGCGCAGTCCGGCGGTGAGCGTCTCGTCGCCCGCGAGGTGGCGGGCGTCCAGCAGGCCGAGTTGCACCTTGAGGTCCTCGGCTGCCTGCCGGTGCGCCTCCTCGGGGGTGCGGACGGAGTGGTCGAGGGCGATGCCCAGGTCCCAGACCGGGTACCAGAGCCGGTCCGCCAGGGCGGCGATCTCCCCGGGCCGGGAGCAGCCGTCGTGCAGCAGCACCAGGTCCAGGTCGCTGCGGGGGGAGAGCTCGCCCCGGCCGTAGCCGCCGACTGCGATCAGGGCGGCGCGTGGCCCGCCGGGGCCGGCCGTCATCAGGGCGGTGAGCCATTCGTCGGTGAGCCGGGCGAGTTCCGCGCGACGGGCGGGCCCGGTCTGCTCCCCCTCGGTGAGGAGGTGCAGCCGGGCCGCCGCGTAGCCGGCGCCGGGGCCCGCATCGTGACCGCTGGTACGTGTCGTCTCAGCCATTACGGGCCCGCCTCACGCGTCGTCGTCCGGTGTTCTCTTACAGGGCGTCCGGACCGCGTTCGCCGGTGCGTACCCGGATCGCGGTCTCGACGGGAACGGACCACACCTTTCCGTCACCGATCTTTCCGGTGCGGGCGGTGTTGACGATGACGTCGATGAGCTGCTCGGCGTCCTCGTCCTCGACCAGGATTTCCAGCCTGGTCTTCGGCACCAGGTCGACGGTGTACTCCGCGCCCCGGTAGACCTCGGTGTGGCCCCGCTGCCGGCCGTAGCCGCTGGCTTCCGTCACGGTCATGCCGTGCACTCCGAACGCGTGGAGGGCGTCTTTCACCTCGTCCACCCGGTGCGGCTTGATCACTGCAGTGATGAGCTTCATGCGTCCACCTTCTTGTCACCCGTGGTGTCACCGGCCGCCGTCGCGGCGTCCGGGGTCTGCGTGCCGACGGACACCGACCCACTGCCACCCTGGCTGAAGTCGTAGCCGGTTTCCGCGTGGTAGACCTGATCGAGTCCGCCGACCTCTTCCTCTTCGGTGGAGCGGAAGCCGATGGTCGACTGCAGCAGCTTGGCGATGAGCCAGGTGACGACGAAGGAGTAGACCATCACCGCGCCGGCGGCGAACGACTGGAGCGCGAAGAGCTGGTACCCGGCACCCTCGGTGGCGAGGAAGCCCACCGCCAGGGTTCCGAACAGGCCGCCCACCAGGTGGACACCGACGACATCCAGGGAGTCGTCGAAGCCCCACTTGTACTTGAGGCTGACCGCCCAGGCGCAGATGACTCCGGCGAGCACACCGATCAGCAGCGCGCCCATCGGGTTGACGTTGGCACCGGAGGGGGTGATGGCGACCAGGCCGGCGATCGCACCGGAGGCGGCACCGAGCGTGGTGGCCGCACCGTGGCGGATCCTTTCGTACAGCAGCCAGCCGAGAACGGCGGCACCGGTGGCGGCCATGGTGTTCAGGGCCATCATGGCGGTGGTCCCGTTGGCCGCGAGCTCGGAGCCGGCGTTGAAGCCGAACCAGCCGAACCACAGCAGCGCGGCGCCGAGGAGCACCATCGGCAGGTTGTGCGGACGCATCGGCTCCCGCTTGAACCCGATGCGCTTGCCGATCACCAGCACCGCGGCGAGGGCTCCGATGCCCGCGTTGATGTGGACCGCGGTTCCGCCGGCGAAGTCGATGACTTCCCGGCCGTCCCACTCCAGGGCCCCGATCCAGCCGTCGCCGCCCCAGACCCAGTGGGCCACGGGGAAGTAGACGATGGTGACCCAGAGCGCGACGAACAGTGCCCAGGTGCCGAACCGCACCCGGTCGGCGAGCGCACCGCTGATGAGCGCGGGGGTGAGCACGGCGAACATCATCTGGAAGAGCGCGAAGGCGAGCAGGCCCGAATCGGCCTCGGTGACGCCCCGGAAGCCGATGAACTCCAGATTGCCGATGAGGCCTCCCCCACCGTCTGCGAAGTCACTGCCGAAGGCAAGGCTGAAGCCGTAGAGCACCCACAGCACGCTGCAGATACCGAGCGCGATGAAACACATCATCAGCATGTTCAGCGCGCTCTTGACCCGGACCATGCCGCCGTAGAAGAAGGCGAGGCCGGGAGTCATCAACATGACCATGGCAGAACAGATGACTAGAAAGGCGATATCTGCGGCGTCCAATGTGACGTCTCCTCGTCAGTACCGACCCGTGCGGGCGGAGTCGGGTGCGGGTCAGGATGCGCCACAGGCTCTCGGAGGGCCGTTTCGGCCAGCACCCCGTCACGTTTCGCCACGGTGACGATGGCCCGCCCTGTGTTACGTACCGATGAACCGGGTGTGGGCTGCCGGCTCCCGGTTCCGGGGAGTGGGCCGACCGGAACCGGGGGACAGCCCGGGACGGCCCGCGGGACCGTCCCTGCGGGCTGCGGGACGGTCCCGCGGGCCGTCGGGAGCGGCTGACGAACGAGCGGTCAGCCGGTGCCCGCGATGTCCTCCGCCGGGAGATCGGAGGTGACACCCTCCGCGAGTGCGGCGATTGCCGGCACCTTGCCGAAGTCCCGGGCCGCGGTGGCGGAGGTCTTGCGGAGCCGTGTGCTGACCCGCTCCGAGCGCAGCCGCTTGGCCAGGATCATGGCCTGTCCGGCGCGTTCCGCGCATGCTTCGGGCTCGCGCTCCAGCAGATGCACGGTGGCAAGACCGATCAGGTTGAGTGCATACGAACGCTGATGGCCACCGGCCGATTCCCGGCACTCCTGGCCGAAAAGCTGGACCGCCCGCTCCATCACCGGCTTGGCGAGGGACACGTAGGCCGGGCTGCGCCCGGCGACATAGGCCAGGTCACGGTAGGAGTGCGCGTTCTCGGCGTTGAGCTCGGCCTCCGAGAAGAACCCGATCCAGTCCGGCTCCGCTTCTCCGCTGCCGATCTCGCCGAAGACCTCCTCAGCCGTGCGGACCGCCCGGTGGCACCGTGAGGGCCGGCCCATCGTCGCGTAGGCGCGGGCCTCCAGCGTGTGCAGCATCGACCGGGTACGTGCGGTGGCACCGTCCCGGCTGCCGTACTGGGCGAGCTGGATGAGCTCCAGGGCATCGTCGGCCCGGCCCAGGTGGATCATCTGTCTGCTCATCTTGGAGAGGATGTACGCGCCCAGCGGGCGGTCCCCGGCCTCTTTGGCGGCGTGCAGCGCGAGCACGAAGTACTTCTGCGCCGTGGGCTGCAGGCCGATGTCGTAGCTCATCCAGCCGGCCAGCTCGGACAGCTCGGCCGTGACCCGGAACAGCCGTTTGCGGACCGGCTCCGGGTGGGACTGCTGCAGCAGGTCGGTGACCTCGTGCAGTTGCCCGACGACTGCCTTGCGGCGCAGCCCTCCGCCGCACTGGGCGTCCCACCCGCGGAACATCACGGTGGTCTGCTCCAGCATCTCCAGCTCCGGCCGGGAGAGTCCGGCCGGCCGTCGGGGCTCCCCCTGCCGGGCAGGCAGTGTGGCGAGCCGCGCGCCGCCCTCCGTGCCGTGGCCCGCCGCGGGCGGGGCCAGCCAGCGCTGCATCGGCTCGATGAGCTCCGGGCCCGCCGACATCGACAGCGAGGTGCCGAGGAAGCCGCGGCGCCCCAGCATCAGGTCGCTCCGGGAGAATTCGTTGATCAGCGTGACGGTCTGGGGCCCCGCCCAGGGCAGGTCGACCCCCGAGGTGGCCGCGGACTGCACCGCCGAGCGCAGCCCCAGCTCCTCGATGCCGACGACCCGGCCGAAGCGCTCGGAGAAGAGCTCGGAGAGGATACGCGGGATCGGCTCCCGCGGCTGCTCCCCGGCCAGCCACCGGCGGACCCGCGAGGTGTCGGTGCTGACATGGTGCGCGCCCAGCTGCCGCGCCCGGCGGTTGACCTGTCGGGCCAGCTCGCCCTTCGACCAGCCGCTGCGGCGGAACCACTCGCTGAGATGCTCGTTCGGATGCCTGACGGAGCCGCCTTCATTGCCGTTTCCGCCCACGGTTACGCCCCCATCCCGGCTCCCTGGGGGCCCTTGGCGCCCGGTGCCGCACGGTCTTCGCTGTGCTTTCGGTGACTGACGCCGTGTCATATGACGAAGTGTCGGCAACTGCACCGAAAGTAAGGTGCTGAACACGGCGGTGGCGAGGGCGTCCGGGCAATCGCCACCATTCGCCACCCCCCGGAGGCAACCTAACCCCCGTTGTACACGATTCACTTGGTACTGAACGGTCGACTTCCGGCGGAGCGAAGCACACCCGGGGCGCGCGAGGACGACTGCGCCCCCCTACCCCCGGTACGCCGTCGCGTAACCATCGGCGTACCGCACCCGTTGGAGGGGGCATGGGCTTCACGATCGGCGGCATGCGCGAGATCAGGGAGCTGCGGCTGGTGCCGCGTATTCCCCGGCTCCGCGGCCGCGCCCCGGAGGGCACCGCGGTCGCGGAGTACACCGGCCTGTGGGGGTGGGACGTCCAGCCGGGCACCCGGATCCGGCGCCTCGCCGGCGGGCGTGCCGGGTGCTCCTGCGAGAACGCCGAGTGCCCCCTGCCCGGCGCCCACCCCAGGAATCCGGCCCTGCTCATCCGCGCCGGCAGCCCGCTGCACGAGGTCGCCGCGGCCTGGGAGCGGACGCCCGGCGCCACCGTCCTGCTGCCTGTCGGCCGGACCTTCGACGTCATCGACGTGCCCGGGGCCGCCGGCCACCGGGCCCTGGCCCGGCTGGAGCGGCTGGCGCTGCCGTGCGGCCCGGTCGCCGTCGCGCCGCACGGCCGCGCATGGTTCTTCGTGGCCCCCGGAGCCGCCGCCGAACTGACCGGGCTGCTCTACCGCGCGGGCTGGGACGGCGCGCTGCTGGACCTGCGCGGCCTCGGCCCCGGTGCGCACATCACCGCCCCGCCCTCCGACCACGCCGGGCTGGGGCCCGTCCGGTGGCTGCGCCCGCCGGACCTGGAGACGGCCGCCCGGCCCCCCGAGGCCCGGCTGCTACTGGGCGCCCTCGCGTACGCCTGCCACCGGGCGGGGGAATAGCCGCGGGGTCACCGGCCGAGCCGCCCGCCCGATGGCGTCGGCACGGCACTACTCCACGCCGACCAGGGCGTCCACGAAGGCCTCCGGCTCGAAGGGCGCCAGGTCGTCCGCCCCCTCCCCCAGGCCCACCAGTTTCACCGGTACCCCCAGCTCCCGTTGGACCGCCACCACGATGCCGCCCTTCGCAGTACCGTCCAGCTTGGTGAGCACGATGCCCGTGATGTTCACGACCTCGGCGAAGACCCGGGCCTGTCGCAGCCCGTTCTGACCGGTGGTGGCGTCCAGGACGAGCAGCACCTCGTTGACCGGGCTCTGCTTCTCCACGACCCGCTTGACCTTGCCCAGCTCATCCATCAGACCGGTCTTCGTGTGCAGCCGGCCGGCGGTGTCCACGAGCACCACATCGGCCCCCTCGGCGATGCCCTCCTTGACCGCGTCGAAGGCCACCGAGGCGGGGTCACCGCCCTCCGGACCACGCACGGTGCGGGCCCCCACCCGCTCACCCCAGGTCTGGAGCTGTTCGGCGGCGGCGGCCCGGAAGGTGTCGGCGGCGCCCAGCACGACGGACTTGCCGTCGGCCACCAGAACCCGGGCGAGCTTCCCGGTGGTGGTGGTCTTGCCGGTGCCGTTCACACCGACGACGAGCACCACCGCGGGCAGCTCCTCACCGGTCGTGCTCACTCCGCCTTCCGTCCGCACCGCCCGGTCGGCCTCGGTCCCCACCGCGGTGAGGAGCTCCTCACGGAGCAGCGCGCGCAACTGCTCGGGGGTGCGCGTGCCGAGCACCCGCACCCGTTCCCGGAGCCGCTCCACCAGCTCCTGGGTCGGCATGACTCCCACATCCGCGGTCAGCAAGATCTCTTCGATCTCCTCCCAGGTCTCCTCGTCGAGGTTGTCCCGGGAGAGAAGAGCCAGGAGCCCTTTGCCGAGCGAGGTCTGCGAACGAGAGAGCCGGGAGCGCAGCCGGACCAGCCGCCCCTCGGTCGGGGCGGGGGTCTCGATCTCCGGAGCGGCCGGTGCCGCCGTCGCGCCGCCCTGCTCCTCCGGCAGGGTGACGTCCTCGATGGTGCGGCGCGGTTCCTCGTGGACAGGTGCGCTGTCCTCGCCCACCTGCGGTTCGGGGGGCGCCGGGCGAATCGTGTCCGGCTCCGCTGTCGTGGGGCCCGCACCGCTCGGCCGGCTCTTCTTCCGGCGGCCGGTGACCACGAGCCCACTGATCGCGGCGAGCGCGACCACAGCGATGATCAGGACAAGGATCAGGATCTCCATCGGCAACTTCCTTCGCGGGGGACCACCGGCCACACCGGTGGGGGATGTGCCCCTATGGTCCGATGGCGCGGAGCGCCATTGATTCGCTACAGGCTGTTGTGCGTCACCGGACGGAGCCGGGAGCGACCACAGGGGAACACCACGGCGGCCGGGGGAGGCCTCCCCCGGGAGGCGACGTCACAACACGCTCCAGTATCGCCGACGCCCCCGGTGACTTCCGCCCCCGCCCGTATCCGGGCGGGGCGGCCCGCTGCCACTCCCCGGGGGCACGGGTCAGCCCATCTCCTCCAGCTCCTTGCCCTTGGTCTCCGGCACCCACCTGAGGACGAAGACGATCGACAGCAGAGCGAAGCACGTGTAGATCGTGTAGGCGCCGGACAGGTTCCAGTCCGACAGGGTGGGGAAGCTCTGGCTGACGGCAAAGTTGGCGAGCCACTGGGCGGAGGCCGCGACCCCCAGGGCCGCTGCACGGATCCGGTTGGGGAACATCTCCCCCAGCAGCACCCAGACGACGACCCCCCACGACAGGGCGAAGAAGAGCACGAAGAGGTGCGCGGCCAGCAGGGCGACGGTTCCCTGGAGGTCCGGCAGCGCCACGTCCTCCCCGCTCCCCGTGCGGTAGGAGAACGCCCAGGCCGCCAGTCCCAGCGAGACGGCCATGCCGGCTGACCCGGTGAGAGCCAGCGGCTTGCGGCCGAACCGGTCGACGCAAAGCATCGCGATCACGGTGCCGATGATGTTGATGACCGAGGACGTGAAGGAATAGAAGAACGACGCGTCGGGGTCGACTCCCACGGACTGCCACAGCGAGTTGCTGTAGTAGAAGATCACGTTGATGCCGACCAGCTGCTGGAAGACGGAAAGGCCGATGCCGATCCACACGATGGGCAGCAGTCCGGTACGGCCGCCCGTCAGGTCCCGCCAGCTCGGCCGGTGCTCGCTGAACAGTTTCGTTCTGATCTCCCCGGTCTTGGCCTCCAGGTCGACACCACGGGGCTCGACATCCGCGAGAACCCGCTTGGCTTCGGCTTCCCGCCCCCGGGAGATCAGGTAGCGCGGGGACTCCGGGATCCGCAGGGTCATCAGGCCGTACAGGGCGGCGGGCAGGACCTCGATGCCGAGCATGAGCTGCCAGGCCTCCAGGCCCAGGAGGGAGCCCCGCTGCTCGCCCCCGGCCAGGTTGAGCACGCCCCAGTTGACCAGCTGGGAAACGGCGATGCCCAGGACGATCGCCGCCTGCTGGAAGGAGGCCAGACGCCCGCGGTACTCGGCCGGGGCCACCTCGGCGATGTAGGCCGGCGCGACCACGGAGGCCATACCGATCGCGATGCCGCCCAGCACCCGCCAGAACGCAAGGTCGTAGACGGTGAAGGGCAGCATGGAGCCGATGCCACTGACGGCGAAGAACAGCGCGGCGAGCTGCATGACCCTGATGCGGCCCAGCCGGTCGGCGAGCCGCCCGGCCACGACCGCGCCGAACGCGGCACCGAGCAGAGCAATGGCGACGACGGTGCCGAGCGTGCCGGGGCCGACGTCGAACTTCCCGCGGATCCCTTCGACCGCACCGTTGATCACCGCGCTGTCGTAACCGAAGAGAAAGCCGCCGAGTGCGGCGGTGGCGGCGATGAACACGACGTAGCCGAGGTGCGGCGGCCGGCCGCCGGTGTGCCGCGCTTCTGCCGGTGCGGGTTCACTCACGGTGCTCTCCTCCGCTGCCCGGCGGGCACCGGGCTGGTGGTCGGCGTCACCGTCGGCCGGACCACGCGGCGGCGGGTCACCGGCCGGCAGCGGTATGACTGACGCCAGGGGTGTCCCGCCGAAGAGGTGTCAAACCCCCCTGCGCCGAACCGCGTCCAGCGAGGTCAGCCCAGGCGCTGGCTGATCACCTTGGTCACCCCGTCGCCCTGCATCGAGACGCCGTAGAGCGCGTCGGCGACCTCCATGGTCCGCTTCTGATGGGTGATCACGATCAGCTGGGAGCTGTCCTTGAGCTCCCGCATGATCCCGATCAGCCGCTGCAGGTTCGTGTCGTCCAGCGCCGCCTCCACCTCGTCCATGACGTAGAACGGGCTCGGCCGCGCCTTGAAGATGGACACCAGCAGGGCCACCGCGGTCAGCGAGCGCTCGCCTCCGGACAACAACGAGAGCCGCTTGACCTTCTTTCCCGGCGGCCGTGCCTCGACGTCCACCCCGGTGCTCAGCATGTCACCGGGGTCGGTCAGCACGAGGCGGCCCTCCCCGCCCGGAAACAGCCTGGCGAACACACCCTCGAACTCCCGGGCGGTGTCGTGGTACGCCTCGGTGAAGACCTGCTCCACCCGCTCATCGACCTCCCTGACCACCTGCAGCAGGTCGATGCGGGTCTTCTTCAGGTCCTCCAGCTGCTCACTGAGGAATTGGTGGCGCTCCTCGAGCGCCGCGAACTCCTCCAGCGCCAGCGGGTTGACCTTGCCCAGCTGCCGGAACGCCCGCTCGGCCGCCCGCAGCCGCTTCTCCTGCGCGCTCCGCACGAACGGCACCGGCCGGTTCCGTGGGTGCTGCGGATCCTCGGGCAGTTCCTCGCCCTCAGCCGGGGGCGAGGGAGGCACGAGCTGGCCGGGACCGTACTCGTCGACCAGCACGGCAGGTTCGACACCCAGCTCCTCCAGGGCCCGGCTCTCCAGTTGCTCGATCCGCAGGCGCTTCTCGGCCCCCAGCACCTCGCCGCGGTGCACCGAGTCGGTCAGCGCGTCCAGTTCGTCCTTGAGCTCCCGCCCCCGGTTCCGCTCCTCGGCGAGCAACTGCTCCCGCTCGGCCCGGGCCAGCTCGGCCGCCTCCCGGCCGGCCTCGGCCCGGGCCAGCGACACCTCGACGTGAGCCAGCAGCTGCCGCGCACCGGACGCCACGGCCGCGGCGACTTCCGTCTCATGACGCAGCCGCAGCCGCAGCCGCTCGGCACGCTCCCGGGCCTCCCGTTCGGCCCGCGCCGCCCGGTCCAGAGCATCCGCCCGTCCCGACAGGCCCCGCACCCGTTCCTCGTGGGTGCGCACCTGGAGCCGGGCTTCCATCTCGGACTGCCTGGCCCGGACCCCTTCGGCGGCCAGCCGGTCCCGCTCGGAGGTGTCCGGGTCCTCGTCACCGTCCGCCGACTCCTGGGCGACCTCCACCTGTGCCTCCAGCTCCTCGGCCTCACCGGTGGCTCGCTCCAGCGCTTCCTCGGCCCGGGACACGGCCTGCGCGCACCGCTCGGCCTCGTCCGCGGCGGCCCGCTCCCTTCCGCCCAGCCGCCCCAGGTCCTGCGCGTACCGGGACTTCTCCCGGTCGGCCGCGCCCCGACGCCGGTCCAGCTCCTCGGCCCGGGCCTCGCACTCCCGGCGCCGCTCCTTCGCCCGCGCGAGGACGTCGGCCAGCCCGGTGCACCGCTCCGCCAGCTCCGTCAGCTCGGCGGCGGCCTCGTCCACGGACGCCTGCACCTCCAGCAGGCTGGGGGCCCCGGCCGACCCGCCCCGGGCCACATGGCGGGCGAGCACATCACCGTCCCGGGTCACGGCGGTGAGGCCGGGTTGGGTGGCGAGCAGCTCCTCGGCATCCTCCAGCGTCCCGACGATCACCATGTCCCGCAGCAGCCGCCGGACCGCGGGCAGCAGACTGTCGGGGCCGCGCACCAGATCCTCCGCCCGGGGGAGCCCGCCCGTGCCTTCCCCCGCGGGCCCGGTCTCCGGCACCCGCGGGTCCTCCGGGGCGTCGCCCAGCAACATCACCGCCCGGCCCGCCTCCTGCTTGTGCAGCAGACGCAGCGCATCGGCGGCGGTGGCCGGGCCGTCCACCACCAGAGCATCCGCCGCTGCTCCGAGGGCGGCGGCCACCGCCACCTCGAAACCGGGCGTGACGCTGAGGAACTCGGCGACCGGGCCGAGCAGGCCGGGCGGCCGGGCGCCCGCGTCCAGCAGTGTGCCGGTGCCGTCCTTGCGCCGCAGTCCCAGGGCGAGGGCGTCGTGCCGGGCGGAGACCGCCGCCCGCTCCCGCTCCGCGGCGGTCAGGTCGTCCCGGGCGTCGTTCACCGCCGTCTCCGCTCCTGCGAGGTCCCGTACGGCAGCCTGGTGCTCCTCGGCGAGCTCGACATCTACGGCGTCGACGTCCGCCACCTCCGAGCGGAGCTCCGCGTGTTCCCTGGCGGCGGTGGCGGCCCGCTGCCGCGCCTCGTCGGCAGCTGCGGCCAGCCGGCCGATCTCGGCCCGGGCGGAGGCCGCCCGGCTGCGGGCGGCACCGGCCCGCCCCTGGAGGCGGGCCAGCTCCTCACGGCGATCGGCGAGAGCCCGGGCGGCGTCTCTCAGCCGCCGTTCCTCGACCGCCAGCTCGCGTTCCAGCCCGGCCCGGTGCTCCACCGTGTCCTCCAGCACCCGGCCCGCCTCCTCCAGGGCGGCCTCCAGCTCTGCCTCCTGCTCGCGGATCCGGGCGGCCTCCCGCTCGAGCTCGGCCGGCTCCCGGCCGGGGCGCTCGGCGGGGCGCTGAGCGCTCGCGCTCTTGACGCGGGCGTCGGCCAGGCTGATGGTGCCCCGCACCCGCTCGGCCAGCTGGGAGAGTTCGTGCCAGGTCTGCTGTGCCCGCCGGAGCCGCGGAGCCAGTGTGCGCACCTCCTGCTCGAGGGCGGCCTCCCGGCGCAGCGCGGCACGCAACCGCTCCTCGGCTGCCTCCTTGCGCTGCTTGAGAGCTGCCTCGTCGGCCACCTCCGTCCGCAACGCCTCCCGGAGGGCGACCAGGTCGTCGGCAAGCAGCCGGAGCCGGGCGTCCCGGAGGTCGGCCTGGATGACGGCGGCCCGGCGGGCCACCGCGGCCTGCCGTCCCAACGGCTTCAGCTGCCTCCGCAGTTCGTCGGTGAGGTCCTGGACTCGGGCGAGATTCGCCTGCATGGCGTCCAGTTTCCGCAGCGCCTTCTCTTTGCGCTTGCGGTGTTTGAGCACCCCAGCGGCCTCTTCGATGAAGGCCCGGCGGCCCATCGGGTCGGCGTGCAGCACCGAGTCGAGCTGCCCCTGGCCGACGATGACGTGCATCTCGCGGCCGATACCGGAGTCGGAGAGCAGTTCCTGGAGGTCGAGCAGTCTGCAGGTGTCCCCGTTGATCTGGTACTCGCTGCCACCGTTGCGGAACATGATCCGGGTGAGGGTGACTTCGGCGTACTCGATGGGCAGCGCGCCGTCCGCGTTGTCGATGGTGAGAGAGACCTCAGCCCGTCCCAGGGGCGGGCGGCCGGTGGTCCCGGCGAAGATGACGTCCTCCATCTTGCCGCCCCGCAGGGACTTGGCGCCCTGCTCACCCATCACCCAGGACAGCGCGTCCACGACGTTGGACTTGCCGGAGCCGTTGGGGCCCACCACGCAGGTGATGCCGGGCTCGAAGCGCAGGGTCGTCGCCGACGCGAAGGACTTGAAGCCCCGCAGGGTCAGGCTCTTGAGGTGCACGCCTTCGGACTCTACCGGCCGGCTTCCCCCGCTCCCCCGTTTCGACGCGGAGGATGGGGGGCAGATCCCTCAGTAACCGCATCCGCCCCGCACCTCACCGACTCCTCGTCCCCCGCCTGCCATCGTCCCCGGTGCGGCACGTCCGCGACATGACGAAGGGACGCCGAAGCGTCCCTCGCATTCTCTGTAGGCAGCTGTGCCGCACTCGCCCGGTTCGGGTCAGGTGAGAGCGGGTTCTGCCTGGGGCATGTCGATGCCGTCGAGCACCGAGTCACTGTGCCGAACAGCGGCGGCCAGCGCGTCGTTCTCAGCCTGTACCCGGACGAGCTGGGTTTCCAGGTCCTGGACGCGCTGCTGTAGCCGTCGCATCTCGGCAAGGACACGGGGGTCGTAGCCGCCGACGTGACCGAGAAGCGCCTTTGCCATGATGGATGGTCCTCCACACTGAGTGACCGACCGAAGCCGTTGGTGGGTCATGAGAGATGGCTCCCGCGCGTCCGCGCCGTGCAGTGGGACAAGGGCACACAGCACAGGTGCGCGGGACTTTCAGCGTCTCACTTTATGAAGAGACGGTCAACACGATCACACGCTGTATCGCCGGGGGCGCCTCGACGGCACGGGCCGCACGCTCAGGGGCGACGGCCTTGTCCGGAGTACCCGGCGGGGTTCGTTGATCACTCGCTGTGCCGCAGCTTCGCACGTCGGAGTCGTATTGGCAACCGGTTACCACCACTTTCCCGGACCGTCCGAGGCGCCCGTCAGCGGATGGTGAACGCCGCGTACCCCCCGCGCGGTGTGGCCCAGATCTCGGTCACGCCCACGACCGTGCCGGGAGTGTCGCCCTCCCGCAGCCACTGCAGGAGGCGTTCGCAACGGTCCCCGGGGCCTTCGGCCACCACTTGGACGCGTCCGTCCTCCAGGTTGAGCACGAAGCCTTTCAGCTCGCCGATGGCCAGCGCACGCGCCCGGGTGAACCACCGGAAGCCAACTCCCTGGACGCGCCCCCGCACCCACACCGTCAGGCGGGCGGAGGTCCCGGGCGGGGGCTCTGCGGAGGTCGGGTCGGGGGGTGCAAGCCGGCTCATGTGGCGCACGTTATCCGGCCCGATCCGTACCCGGGTACTCCAGCCCTGGGCGGCGATGGCGTACAGTCCACCCGCAGAACTCACTCTTACGGGTGAACAATGTGATTGTCGAGAAAACAGAGGACGGTGCAGCCGATGGGAAGCCATCGACGTACCCCCCCGGCCGCTGCCCGGCACCGCCGGCAGAGCCCGGCCCGCACCGGGCTGCTCGGTGCCTCCGCCGCCCTGACCCTCGGGGCCATGGCGATGGGAACGGGGCTGGTGCCCGGTCCCGGAGAGAGCTTCACCTTCGACAACACCGGTGATCCGCAGGCCCAGGAACGTGAGGACCGCGTCGCGGACACCTCGACCTCCCTGGCGGACCGCCACGAGACCACTTCCCCGAGCCGCGCCTACGACCGGCCCGCCGGCCCGGAGACTCCACAGGCGTCGGAGCCCTCGAAGACAGCCGAACCGTCGAAGAAGCCGAAGCCCACCGAGGAACCCACCCCCGAGGCCTCGGAGACCACCGAGGAGGCTCCGCCACCCAGTTCCTCGGCCCCGGCCCCGGCCCCGGAGACCTCCCAGCCCGCGGCTCCGCCGCCCAGTTCGTCCGCTCCGGCCTCCACACCCGCCTCGCCCAGCGAGGCGCCCGTGCCCAAGGCCGCCGACGCCGTGCTGCAACTGGTCAACCAGGAGCGGGCGAAGGCCGGCTGCCGCCCGCTGAGTCACGACCCGGCGCTCGCGGACGTGGCCCAGGCCTTCAGCCGGGACATGGCCGAGCGGAACTTTTTCTCCCACACCGATCCGGACGGCCGCAGCCCCTGGGACCGCGCCGAGGCCGCGAACGTCAAGAACATGGGCGGGGAGAACATAGCCCGCGGCCAGCAGACCGCGGAGGCCGTGATGCAGTCCTGGATGAACAGCGAGGGCCACCGCGCCAACATCCTCAACTGCGACTTCAAGACCCTGGGGGTGGGCGTGCACACGGCGTCCGGCGGCCCCTGGTGGACACAGGCCTTCGGCTACTGACGGTTGCTGCGCCGCGGACGGCTTCAGCCCGTCCGCGGCGGGCGCTGACAGCGCGGGCAGAAGTAACTGGAGCGGTTCATCCACGGCAGCCGGCGCAGCGGCGTGGCGCAGCGGTTGCAGGGCTCACCCTCCCGGCCGTAGGCGTCCAGGGAGCGCGCGAAGTACCCCGACTCCCCGTTGACCTGGACGTAGAGGCTGTCGAAGCTGGTGCCGCCCGCTGCCAGCGCCTCCGTCATCACCTCGCGGATGTGGCCGAGCAGCTCCGCGGTGCGAGGGCGGGTGAGCGTCGCGGTGGGACGCTCGAAGTGCAGCCGGCACCGCCACAACGCCTCGTCCGCGTAGATGTTGCCCACCCCGCTGATCAGCGTCTGATCCAGCAACGCCCGCTTGACGGTGGTGCGGCGGCGGCGCAGCGCGGCGTGGAAGGCCGCCTCGTCGAAGGCGTCGTCCAGCGGGTCCCGGGCAATGTGGGCGATGATCTCCGGCAGCCCTTCGGGGTCGCCGGGCACGGTGCTGTGCACCGACAGCCCTCCGAAGGTCCGCTGATCGACGAACCTGAGCTCCCCGCCCGCCGGGTCGTCGAATCCGATGCGTACCCGCAGGTGCTTCTCGCGCGGGGTGTCCGGCTGCTGGATGAGCAACTGCCCGCTCATGCCGAGGTGGGCCAGGAGTGCGTGGTCCTCCCCCGCAAGGGGCATCCACAGGTACTTGCCCCGGCGCCTGGGCGCGGCGAGGGTCCGGCCGGCCAGCCGGCCGGAGAAATCCCGGGGGCCGCCGAGGTGGCGGCGGACCGCCCGGGGGTGCAGCACCTCGGCCTCGCCGACGGTGCGCCCCGCCACCCAGCGGTCGAGGCCGCGTCTGACGACCTCGACCTCGGGCAGCTCAGGCAACGGACTCGGTTTCTCCGGGGTCGGCGGCGCGAATCGCCCGCCAGGCGGTCTCGGCCGCCTGCTGCTCGGCTTCCTTCTTGCTGCGGCCGGTGCCGGTGCCGTACGTGACGCCTCCGACGCGAGCGGCAGCAGTGAAGGTCTTCGCATGGTCGGGGCCGGACTCGGTGATCACGTACTCGGGCACACCGAGACTCCGGGCGGCGCTGAGCTCCTGGAGACTCGTCTTCCAGTCCAGGCCGGCGCCGAGACCGGCGGAGCGTTCGATCATGGCGTCGAAGAGCCGGTGCACGAACTCGTCCGCGGCGGCCAGCCCTCGGTCGAGATAGACGGCGCCGATCACCGCCTCGAGGGTGTCCGCGAGGATGGATGCCTTGTCCCGCCCCCCGGTACCCTCCTCGCCCCGTCCGAGCCGGACGAAGGAGCCCAGCTCGAGGCCGCGCGCGACTTCGGCGAGGGCACGGGAGTTGACCACCGCCGCCCGGAGCTTCGCGAGCTGGCCCTCGGGCAGCTCGGGGTGCTTCCGGTAGAGGGTGTCGGTGACCACCAGTCCGAGCACCGAGTCCCCGAGGAACTCCAGCCGCTCGTTGGTGGGCAGGCCGCCGTTCTCGTAGGCGAAGCTGCGGTGCGTCAGGGCGCGCACCAGAAGGGCGGAATCGAGGCGATACCCGATCCGCCCTTCCAGGACCGCGTGGGGCGAGGCTGCGTCCGCCTGTTCCTCGCCCGCCGGGACCGGCGGGGAGGACGTGTGGGCGTGCGACATGGAGCCTGTCACCCGCCGATCAGACCTCGAGGACCTGGCGACGGTTGTACGTGCCGCAGTTGGAGCACGCGGTGTGCTGCAGCTTCGGCTCCTGGCAGCGCTCGCACGAGGCCAGGTTGGGGACCGCAGCCTTCCACTGCGACCGGCGGTGGCGCGTGTTGCTGCGCGACATCTTCCGCTTCGGAACAGCCACGGCTACTTCTCCTGTGGTTCGTCCCCGCGCGTGCGGGGAGGCTTTTCCTGGTCTGCGTCTCGCCCGCCGGGACGCATGGTCCCGGCCAGCTCCTGCAGGGCCGCCCAACGGATGTCGACGGCTTCGTCGTGATGGTGCTCCGGGTCGTCCGCGAGCCTGAACCCGCATGCGGGGCACAGGCCGGGGCAGTCTTCCCGGCACACCGGCTGCAGCGGCAGTGACAGCACCACCGCATCCCGCAGCACGGGCTCGAGGTCGAACAGGTCGGCCTCCAGCACGTACGTCTCGCTCTCCTCGGACTCCTCGACGTCGTCAGCCGGTGCCGCACGGCGGTACCGGCTCTCGGCGTCGGGGTAGGAGAACAATTCCTGGAAATCGGCTTCGCCTGTGCGGCTCACCGGCTCCAGACACCTTACGCACTCGCCCTCCAGCGGCACTTCGGCGGTACCGGTGACCAGTACCCCCTCCATGACCGACTCCAGCCGGAGCTCCAGCTCCACCGGGGCGCCTTCCGGCACTCCGATGACCTCGATTCCGAGAGAGGCCGGAGCGTCAACCGTGCGGGAAACCCTCTTGAGCGCGCCCGGCCGCCTCCCCAGCTCGCGTGTGTCGAACACGAGGGGGTCGCGGTGATTCAGGGCGGCGTTCAGGGGTTCCTGCTTTCTCCATGAGGTCTCGGGCCGAGGGCCGGGGCCGACTCCTGACGGGAGGACGGACCCGGGTGGCTGCGGTCGCGGACGACGCCACGACCGAAGGGACAGAATACTTCACCGCCGGCCCACGGCCCAATTGGGCCGGGTGCCCGATCACAGCGGTGCGGTCAGCGGCCCTGTTCGTACCGGCGCAACTGCTCGGCATCGATCATCTGGGTGTCGAAGAAACTGGTCTCCTCCAGCGCCCCGCCGCTCCGGTGACCGGCCAGCTGCTGGTACTGGGACTGCTGGTAATCCTGGGACTGCTGATACTGGGCCTGCTGGTACTCCGGGGACTGCTGGGCGTAGCCGTAGCCCGGTCCGGCCTGTGCGTAGGCGTCCTGGCCGGCCGGGGCGGAGGGGTGGCGGTCCTCCTGCGCGGGAGCGTAAGGGCGCGGTTCGTAGCCGCCGTTCCCGTAGGGCTCCTGGCGGTAGCCGCCCTGGCTGTCCCGGTAGTCATGCGAGGCCGGGCTCTCCCGGTCCGGCGCGCCACCGGGGGCCCGGCCGAAGTAGCCACCGTCGTCCTCGGCCTCCTGCGGCCCGCCCTGCGAGGGCAGGTGGTCCATCAACTCGTCGCTGGGACGGTGGCCGGTGAGCTTGAGACGCCCGCGGCCGACCGCCTCCAGGGTCTTGCGGAGCACCGCCTCGATCGCGCTGAACTGGGCGTCCACATAGGCGTCGGCCCGGTCGAGCAGTTCCTGGGGGTCACCGCCCGCCCGGTCGGGGCCGAGCAGCTTGTCACGGCCCCGGTCCACCGAGCCGATGGTCTTCCCGAGGACGACCTCGAAGTTGGCCAGCTTGCTGTCCACGTAGTCGTCGGCCTCGGCCTTGCTCTCCGCGGCGTCCCGGCGTGCCTCCTCCAGGATCCGGGACGCCTCCGCCCGGGCCTGCTGCACGATCTCGGTGCCTCCCACGAGCGAACCCCGCTCGTGGTGTGCCGCCTCGACGATCCGGCGCGCCTCCTGCTGGGCCTCGGCGACGACCTGTTCCCGGTCGCCGAGCACTTCGCGGGCTTGTGCCAGGGAACCGGGAAGCGCCTCGCGGAGCTCCTCGATCCGGGCGAGCAGATCCTTGCGGTTGATGACGCAGGAGGCCGACATGGGCATGGCCTTCGCGCCCTCCACGGAGGCGGCGATCTCATCGAGCTTCTGCTGTACGTCCACGGCTACGACTGTACGGGCTGCGCGACCGGGCAGGACAGCCAAGTGAGCACGGGACCACCCGCTCAGGGCTTGCGGAGCCGCTCGTACAGCGCGCCCAGGACCGGCTCGGGCACCAGGTGCGAGACGTCGCCGCCCCAGGTGGCGACCTCCTTGACCAGGCTGGAGGAGAGAAAGCTGTAGGTGGGGTTGGTGGGGACGAACAGCGTCTCCACCCCGGAGAGCCCGATGTTCATCTGTGCCATCTGGAGCTCGTAGTCGAAGTCGCTGACCGCCCGCAGCCCCTTCACGATGGCCGGGATGTCGCGCTGCCGGCAGTACTCGACGAGCAGCCCGTGGAAGGCCTCCACCTCGACGTTGCCGTAGTGCGCGGTGACCTCCTTGATCAGCGCGATGCGCTCGTCGACCGTGAACAGCCCCTGCTTCGACTTGTTGATCATCACGGCGACGTGCACCACGTCGTAGAGCTTCGACGCCCGGCCGATGATGTCGACATGACCATTGGTGATGGGGTCGAAGGACCCGGGACACACTGCGCGGCGCAACGGTCTCTCCTCGCTCTTCCGACCCGTCATGACCGGTCGGTAACCTCTATATCGGCGGCGCGACCGTACCAGAGGGTGCCTTCGCCGTAGCGGCGGGAGCGCAGTTCCTCGTAGCCGGCCGGCCAGCGGAACGTTCCGCCTCGGGTGCTGCGCTCCACGGTGACCAATGCGCCGCCGGTGAGCCACCCCTGCGTACGGAGTGTGAGCAGAATCTCCCGCACGACCTCGTCGGTCACCGGGTAAGGAGGGTCGAGAAACGCCAGGTCGTACCGCTCTCCCGGAGCCGGTCCGGCGAGGATCTGCTCGGCCCGGGCGCTGCGCACCTCGGCGCCGGGCAGGCCGAGCGCGCGCACGTTGTCGCGGACGGTCCGGGCCGCCCGGCCATCGGCCTCCACCAGCAGGGCATGCGCGGCCCCCCGGGAGAGCGCCTCCAGCCCCACAGCGCCGGAGCCCGCGTAGAGATCCAGCACCCGGGCTCCGTCCAGCGGCCCGGACAGCGCCTCCCAACTGGAAAAGAGCCCTTCCCGCGCACGGTCGGAGGTCGGCCGGGTGCCACGGCCCGGTGGCACGGCGAGTCGTCGTCCGCCTGCGCTGCCGGCGATCACACGGGTCATCGACTGCTCTCTCCCGGTCCGGTGCCTGCGCGGAGCCGGCACACCTGGCGCCGGCTGTCCGGGCACCACGCTATACGGCGGCAGCGGCACGCCTCCGGCCGAACCGCGCACCGTGCGCACCGGCCCGCACGGCGGGGGCCCGGCCCGGCGGCTCAGCCCTTGTCGAGATACTGCTCACGGTCCGCGTCCAGCAGCGACGCGAGCGCCGCGCGGAGCTCCGGGGAGCTCTCCAGGCCGGGGTCCCGCCCGACCAGGGCGGTGGCCTCCGCACGGGCCTCCGCGATGATGTCCTCGTCCTCGATCACGGCGAGCATCCGCAGCGAGCTCCGGCCGCCGGACTGGGCCTGCCCCAGCACGTCACCCTCGCGGCGCTGCTCCAGGTCGATCCGGGACAGCTCGAAGCCGTCCAGCGTGCCGGCCACCGCGTCCAGCCGGGCGCGGGCCGGGCTGCCCTCCGGCATCTCGGACACCAGCAGGCAGAGCCCCGCCGCCGCACCACGGCCCACCCGGCCGCGCAGCTGGTGCAGCTGGGAGACACCGAACCGGTCCGCGTCCATGATCACCATGACGGTGGCGTTGGGAACGTTGACCCCGACCTCGATGACCGTGGTGGCGACCAGGACGTCCACCGACCCGTCGGTGAAGCGGCGCATCAGGTCCTCCTTGGCCTCCGGCGCCATCCTGCCGTGCAGAACGGCCACCCGGAGCCCCTTCAGCGGACCGCCGGACAGCTCCGCGGCCACGTCCAGCACGGCCAGCGGCGGACGCCGCGCGTCCTCCCCCGCCTCTCCGGCTTCCTCCTCGGCGGTCTCCCCTTCGGCGGGTGCCCCGGCGGCCCCGGCGGGACCGCTCTCCTCACCGATCCGCGGGCACACGACGTACACCTGATGACCGGCGGCGACCTCCTCCCGGACACGCTCCCAGGCGCGGGTCAGGAAGTGCGGCCGGTCCGCCACCGGCACCACGTGGCTGGCGATCGGGGACCGCCCGGCAGGCAGTTCGTCGAGTACGGAGGTCTCCAGGTCCCCGAAGACCGTCATGGCGACCGTCCGCGGAATCGGAGTGGCCGTCATGACCAGCAGGTGCGGCGGCTGCCTGCCCTTGGAACGCAGGGCGTCCCGCTGCTCGACGCCGAACCGGTGCTGCTCGTCCACCACGACCAGGCCCAGGTCGTGGAACTGCACCTTGTCCTCGATGAGCGCGTGGGTGCCGATGACGATCCCGGCCTCCCCGGTGACCAGGTCGAGCAGGGCCCTGCGCCGTGCCGTCACGCCCATCGATCCGGTGAGGAGCACCACCTTCGTGCCCTGCTCCGCCCCGCCGAGCATCCCGCCCTCGGCCAGCTCGCCCATCATTTCGGTGAGCGAACGGTGGTGCTGCTGAGCCAGGACCTCGGTGGGCGCGAGCAGCGCCGCCTGGCCACCGGAGTCGACGACGGTGAGCATGGCCCGCAGCGCGACCAGGGTCTTGCCGGAGCCCACCTCCCCCTGGAGCAGCCGGTGCATGGGGTGCGCGGCGGCCAGGCCGTCGAGGATCTCCCGGCTGACCCGCTGCTGGCCACCGGTGAGCGTGAACGGCAGCTTCGCGTCGAAGGAGTGCAGGAGGCCGTCCTCCCGGGGCAGCCGGGGAACGGCGGGCAGCTGCGCGTCGGCGTGCCGGCGGCGGGCCAGCGCGGTCTGCAGGACGAACGCCTCGTCCCACTTCAGGCGCTCCCTCGCGGCGGCGACCTCGGCCCGGCTCCGCGGCCGGTGGACCGCGAGCAGCGCGTCCGTCAGCGGCAGCAGCCCACGCCCGGCGCACAGCTGGCCGGGCAGCGGGTCGGTCACCCCCGCCCAGCCGGTGGCCACCATGGAGTCGAGCAGCGTCGCCACCGCCTTGGCGATACGCCAGGACTCCAGCTGTTTGCAGGCCGGATAGAGCGGGAGCAGCTTGTTGGCGAAGGCGTCCACGGCCGCGGGATCGCTCTCGGCGTCGAGGAGCTCGTAGGCCGGGTGGGAGAGCTGTCGTTTGTGGTGGAAGACGGAGACCTTGCCCGCGAACATGGCCCGCCGGCCGGGCAGCAGCCGCTGCCGGTGGTAGCCGGCGCGGGCGAAGAAGACGAGCTGCAGGCGTCCGGTGCCGTCGGTGATCGTCACCTCGAGCCGCTGTCCCCGGCCCTTGTTGTAGGACAGGATCCGCGCGTCGGCGACCTCTGCCACGACGGTGGCGTGCTCGTCCAGCGGCAGGTCGCCGAGCCGGGTGAGCTCGCCCCGTTCCGCGTACCGCCGCGGGTAGTGGTGCAGCAGGTCACCGGCGGTGCGCAGGCCGAGGTGGTCGGCCATCACCTTCGCGGTGCTGCCGCCGACGAGGTTCTTGAGGGGATCTGACAGTGCGGACACCCTCCCATCCTTGCGCACCGCGGTGACAGCTCCGGGAGGACGGCGCCCACTCCGGCTCACTCCACGCCGATGAGCAACGGCGCGCTCTGCCGTCCTTCGTAGACGACGGTGTCCACGCCCAGGTGCCCCTGGCGCACCCGGTCCGCCAGGCGGGCCGCGAGCGCCGTCGGGGCGGGCGAGCCGAGGACCAGGGTGACCAGCTCACCGCCGGCGGACAGCATCCGTGCCAGGACCTCCGCCGCCACCGGGTCCGGGTCGCTGCCGATGATCGCCACATCACCGTCCACGAGGCCGAGCACGTCCCCGGCCTCGCAGATACCGGCCGAGGTCCAGGCCTGCCGTTCGGCGACGGTCACCTCACCGAAACGGGTGGCCCCTGCGGCCGAGGTCATGGCGACGACGTCCTCATCGAAACGGCGGTCCGGGGTGTGCACGGCCAGCGCCGCTATGCCCTGCACCGGGGAACGGGTGGGGATGACAGCGACCCGGACTCCGGATGCCCGGGCCTGCTCCGCGGCGGCTGCGGCGGCGTGCCGCAGCTGGTCGTCGTTGGGGAGCAGCACGACCTCGCGGGCGTGTGTGCGCAGCAGCGCGGCAGCCAGTTCGCCACTGCCGGGCGGCTCCCCCGGACGCACGGTCAGAGCGGTGGCGCCCGCCTCTTCGCAGAGAGCGGCGAGTCCTTCGCCGGGCATGAGCGAGACGACGGCCCGGGTGGCGTGTGCGGACGGTGGGGGGACGCCGAGGTGAGTGATGCGGATCCGGTGCGGCCGGCCGGCCTCGATCCCTGCCTCCACGGCGGCCCCGGGCTCGTGGGTGTGGACGTGGACGTTCCACAGCCCGTCGCCGCCCACCACGACCAGGGAGTCGCCCAGCGTGTCGAGCCGGCCTCGCAGCAGGCGCACCGCGTCGTCGGTGGAGTCCAGCAGATAGATCACCTCGAAACCGCCGCCGGAGCCGGGATCCGTCCCGGTGGCCGGGGGCGCGCAGGCGGCCTGCGGCGCGGCGGCTCCGCCGGCCGTACGTTCCAGGCCGTGGTGCCGGGTGGGGTCCGGCGCCCGGCCGGAGAGCGCCGCGTCCAGGGCGTCGAGGACGGTGACGAGACCGCTGCCACCGGCGTCGACCACTCCGGCCCGGGCCAGTACGTCCAGCTGCCCCGGCGTCTCGGCGAGTGCGGTCCTGGCGCCCGTGCAGGCCGCTCCCGCCACCTCGGCGAGCCGTCCTGGCGCGTGCTCGGCGGCGTCGGCGGCGGCGGTGGCCACCGTGAGCATGGTGCCCTCCACCGGGTGGGCGACGGCCTCGTAGGCCGAGCGCGCGGCTTGCCGCAGTGCGTGGCGCAGGGTGTCGGCGTCCGGTTCCCGGCCGGCCTCGGCAAGCACCCCGGCCATGCCTCGCAACAGCTGCGCCAGGATCGTCCCGGAGTTGCCGTGGGCGCCGATCAGGGCACCGTGCGCCATGCTCCGCACCGCCTCGGCCAGGGTGGGGTCCCCGGCGGCCGACGCCTCGACGGCCTGAGCCGCGGACTCGACGGTGAGGTAGAGGTTGGTGCCGGTGTCCCCGTCGGCGACCGGGTAGACATTGATCGCGTCGATGTCCTCCCGGGCCCGGCCGAGGCCGTCGAGAGCGAACCGGCACCAGCGTCGGACCGCGGCAGCGTCCAGCGGTTGCGGCACGGGCGGACCTCCCGGGAGCGGAGCGGATGACCGGTGCAGCAGCCTATGCCCGGGGGGCCCGTCCCGGCGCACCGGTACGGAGCGCCCCGGGGGATTTCACCGAGAGGGAACGGACGGGGTATGCTGCACCGGTTGCCTGATGAACGTCAGGGCCAATCCCCCCGGCAACGGCCTCCAGGACCTCTCCGGTCCGTACCGAGTCCGTGGGGCCGGGATCAGCGTACATTTCTGTCTCCCCGCCTGTGCGGGGGTGACCCGTCTTTGGAGTGACCCGTGGCTGCCAACTGCGACGTCTGCGGCAAGAGGCCGGGCTTCGGCAACAGCATCTCCCATTCTCACCGCCGCACCCCGCGCCGTTGGAACCCCAACATCCAGCGGGTGCGTGCTGTGGTCAACGGGACGCCGAAGCGGCTGAACGCCTGCACCTCGTGCATCAAGGCCGGCAAGGTCACGCGCTGACGTCTGCGCGGCATGATGCGGCGCGCATCGCCTTCCGGTCGCGGTGAGCCGGTCCACCCCTGGGTGGGCCGGCTTCTTCGTGTTCCGGCGGGGTGCGGGGCTCCGGCCGCCCGTGGTGCGGGGCTCCGGCGGTGGCTCAGCCCGTCATCCGGTAGCCGTGGTGGACCGGTCCGATGCCTGAGCCCAGTGCGAAGCCCTGGGCGAGAGCCCCGGTGACGTACTCCTTCGCCGCCGCCACGGCCTCCGGCACCTGCTTCCCGCGTGCCAGATGGGCGGCGACCGCGGCAGCCAGGGTGCAGCCCGTGCCGTGGGTGTGCCGGTTGTCG
Organism: Streptomyces sp. ACA25; assembly: GCF_028200735.1. Taxonomy (GTDB): domain Bacteria; phylum Actinomycetota; class Actinomycetes; order Streptomycetales; family Streptomycetaceae; genus Streptomyces. The sequence continues at coordinate 15,434 of NZ_JAQKPV010000013.1, read as the reverse complement.
TGCCGGGGCGCGCGCAGCCAGTGTTCCTCGGACCCGTCCGTCAGCAGATCCACCGCGTCCCCGGTGAGGTGACCGCCCTTGACCAGCGCCCAGCGCGGACCGCACGCCAGGACGGCGGCCGCCGCCCGGCGCAGGTCCGCCTCGGAGTCCACCCGGACACCGGTGAGCTGGGCGACCTCGTCCAGGTTCGGGGTGGCCACCGTCGCGACGGGCAGCAACCGGGTGCGGACCGCGTCCAGGGCCTCCGCGGCGAGCAGGGAATCGCCGTGCTTGGAGACCCCGACCGGATCGACGACGACCGGTGCGTCGAGGCCCCCGAGCAGCTCCGCCACGGTCTCCACCAGCTCCCGGCCCGCCAGCATGCCCGTCTTGACGGCCTGAACCCCGATGTCGTCCACGACGCTGCGGAACTGGGCCCGTACCGCCGCGGCCGGCAGCTGCCAGGCCCCCTGCACCCCGAGGGAGTTCTGAGCGGTCACGGCGGTCACCACGCTCATGCCATGGGTTTCCAGCGCCAGCATGGTCTTGAGGTCGGCCTGGATACCGGCTCCGCCGCCGGAGTCCGAGCCGGCGACGGTCAGGACGCGCGGTGGTGTCTGCTGCATACCCTCACCGTACTCAGGCGGCCGGTTCCGGGTTGCCCGGGCTCCCCGGGCTACCGAAGTGGTCCCAGCCGCCGGCCTGGTCCCACGCCGCGTCGTCCACCGTGACCCGCGGCAGCGCGGAGGGGTGCAGCACCTCCCCGATCCGGCGCCAGCGGGCGGGCAGCTTGGTCTCCGGCGGGAAGGTCGCAACGATCGCGTGGTCCTCTCCCCCGGTGAGGACCCACTGGAGCGGGTCGACACCGACGGCGCTGCCGATGTCGGACATCTGGGCCGGCACATCGAGGGCGACGGAGCGGATATTGATCCGTACTTTGCTGGCACGGGCGATGTGGCCGAGGTCGGCGATCAGCCCGTCGCTGATGTCCGTCATCGCGGTGGCACCGAACTCCGCACCGGAGGGACCGGCCGCGTAGGGCGGCTCGGGCCGCCGGTGCGCCTCGACAAAGGCGCGGGGGGATCGGAAGCCGCGGGAGAGTACGGCGTGTCCGGCGGCGGACCAGCCGAGCCAGCCGATGACGGCGACCAGGTCACCGGGCCGGGCTCCGGCCCGGGTGACCGGCTCCCGGCCCTTGAGATCGCCGAGCGCGGTGATCGACACGGTGATCGTCTCCCCGCGCACCACGTCGCCGCCGGCCACGCCCGCCCCGGCGGCCCGGCATTCGTCGTGGATGCCGTCCATCAGCTCGGTCGGCCAGGTCACAGGCAGTTCGGCGGGCACCACGAGTCCCAGCAGGACCGCGGTCGGCACCGCGCCCATGGCGGCGATGTCGGCCAGGTTCTGGGCGGCGGCCTTCCGCCCGACGTCGTAGGCGGTGGACCAGTCGCGTCGGAAGTGCCGTCCCTCCAAGAGGATGTCGGTGCTGGCGACGACGCGCCGGTCCGGGGCCGCGACCACGGCGGCGTCGTCCCCCGGGCCCAGTCGCACCGCGGGTGTGCTGCTGATCCGGGCGGTCAGCTCCCTGATCAGACCGAACTCCCCCAGTTCGCCCACAGTGCCCTTCACTCAGCTCTCCTCATGCTCTTGTCCCCGGCGCCTGCGCCGGCCTGCCGCGGCCGGTCGGGGCTGCGGCTCCCCGTTCGGGGCGTGACGCGCTACGGTAGCGCCCCCGCTCCTCGTCGCCGCCCCTGGAGGACCCGTGGTCCATGCGTACATCCTGATTCAGACCGAGGTGGGCAAGGCGTCCACCGTTGCCGAGGTGATCTCCCGAATGACGGGGATCATCCAGGCGGAGGACGTCACCGGTCCTTACGACGTGATCGTGCGGGCCGAGGCCACCAGCGTGGACGAGCTCGGCCGCCTGGTGGTGGCGGAGGTGCAGCAGGTGCCCGGCATCACCCGCACGCTGACCTGCCCGGTCGTGCACCTGTAGCCCCTCGTATGCTCGTGCGGTGAGCTTCACCGTACGCCGCCGCTTCCGCCCGGCCGTCCCGGCCCTGGCCATCGTCCTGCTGGCCGGGACAGCGGGCTGTTCCGCCGCCCGCCCCGACCTGGCTCCGCCCGCACCGACGGGCGAGGCCGCCGCTGCCTGTGAGTCGCTGTACGAGGCACTTCCGGAACGGGTCGAGGACCAGGACCGGTGGATGCCCCCGGAGGAGACCCGCTACGCCGCGGCCTGGGGCGACCCCGCTATCGTGCTGCGGTGCGGGGTGCCGCGCCCCGCCCTCCTGACCCCGGAGACCGAGACCTACGACCCGTTCGCCGACGCGGTCGAGGTGAACGGGGTCTCCTGGCTTCTCGAGGAGCAGGAGGACGGCTACCTCTTCACCACCACGGACCGGGCCGTGCTCGCCGAGGTCTCCGTGCCCGGGGCGTACGCGCCGGAGGTGGGGGCGCTGGTCGACGTCGCCGAGGCCGTCGAAGCGACGCTGCCACTGGACCCGCTGTACGAGGACCCGCACTCCCACCACTGACGTCAGCGCAGGCCCGTCGGGCGGCGCAGCGCCGCCTGGATGAGGCGGTCGACCAGCTCGGGGTAGCCGATGCCGCTGGCCTGCCACATCCGCGGGTACATCGAGATCGGGGTGAAGCCCGGCATGGTGTTGATCTCGTTGATGACGAAGGAACCGTCCTCCTGCAGGAAGAAGTCCGCACGCACCAGTCCTTCGCAGGCCGCGGCGTCGAAGGCACGCACGGCCAGCTCCTGCACCCCGGCCGTCTGCTCCTCGGTGAGCGGCGCCGGCACAAGTCCTTCGGCCGAGTCGATGTACTTCGCCTCGAAGTCGTAGAAGTCGTGGCTGGAGACGGGCGGGATCTCCGCCGGGACGCTGGCCCGCGGACCGTCCTCGAACTCCAGCACCCCGCACTCGATCTCCCGGCCGCGCAGCAGGGACTCCACGATGACCTTGGGATCGTGGAGCCGCGCCTCCTCGACGGCGTCCGCCAGCTCTGACCGCCCCGCAACCTTGCTGATGCCCATGGACGAGCCGGCGCGGGCCGGCTTCACGAACACCGGCCAGCCGTGCTCGTCGGCGAAGCGGTCGATCCGGCTGAGCACGGCGCCGGGCCCGGCCTCCCACTCACGGGGCCTGATCACCTCGTAGGGGCCGACCGGGAGCCCGAAGGAGGTGAAGACCCGCTTCATGTACTCCTTGTCCATCCCGATCGCCGAGGAGAGCACCCCGGCGCCGACATAGGGCACCCCGGAGAGCTCCAACAGCCCCTGGAGCGTGCCGTCCTCGCCGTAAGGGCCATGCAGGACGGGGAAGACGACATCAACGTCCCCGAGGACCTTGGGCACGGCGCCGGGCTCGGCGTACACCACCTCCCGGCTGCCCGGCGAGATGGGCAGCAGCACGCCGCCGTCGCCCGGCTCCGCGAGCTCCCCCACCTCCGGAAGCCGGCTTCCGGCGATTGCCATCCGCTCGTGGTCGTCCGCGGTCAGCGCCCAGCGCCCTTCGGTGGTGATGCCGAGGGGCAGGACGTCGTACCGCTCACGGTCGAGGGCGCGCAGCACGGCTCCGGCGGTGACCACGGAGATGCCGTGTTCGGAGCTGCGTCCGCCGAAGACCACGGCGACACGGATGCGGGGGCTCTGGGGGGAAGGGATCTCGCTGCTCATATCGCCCTGAGATTACTCCCTCCCGTCACCGTCCTCGGCGCAGGAGGGTCATTGTGCCGTGTCCGGGTCAGCTGCCCTCCGCCTTGGCGCTGCGGGCCATCAGCTCCTTGAGCGCGACGAGCGGCGGGGTTCCCTCGTGCACGATGCTCACCACCGTCTCGGTGATCGGCATCTCGATGCCGTTGCCGCGGGCCAGGTCGAGCACCGAGCGGCAGGATTTCACGCCCTCTGCCGTCTGGCTGGTGACCGCGATGGTCTCCTGCAGCGTCATGCCGCGGCCGAGGTTGGTGCCGAAGGTGTGGTTCCGGGACAGCGGCGAGGAGCAGGTGGCGACCAGGTCGCCCAGACCGGCGAGCCCGGCGAAGGTACCGGCGTCCGCCCCCATCACCATGCCGAGCCGGGCCGTTTCGGCGAGTCCGCGGGTGATGAGCGAGGCCTTCGCGTTGTCGCCCAGGCCCATGCCGTCCGCGATGCCGACGGCGAGCCCGATGACGTTCTTGACCGCGCCGCCCAGTTCGCAGCCGATCACGTCGGTGTTCGTGTACGGGCGGAAGTAGGCGGTGTGGCAGGCGGCCTGCAGCCGCTTCGCCACCGATTCGTCGCGGCAGGCGACCACCGAAGCGGCGGGCTGCCGGTCGGCGATCTCCCGGGCGAGGTTGGGGCCGCTGAGCACGGCGACCCGCTCGGCGGGAGCGTCGGCCACTTCCGCGATGACCTCGCTCATCCGCTTGGTGCTGCCGAGTTCGACGCCCTTCATCAAGGACACGAGCACCGTGCCGCGGTCCAGCACCGGGACCCAGTCCGAGAGGTTGCCGCGGAGCGTCTGGGAGGGGACCGCGAAGGCCGTGAACTCTGCTCCGCGAGCGGCCTCGGCGGGGTCAGTGGTGGCACGGACCCGATCCGGCAGGACCACGCCGGGCAGGTAGTCGGGGTTGCTCCGGGTGGCGTTGATGGTCCGTGCCAGTTCCGGGCGGCGGCCCCAGAGCATCACGTCGCAACCGGCGTCCGCCAGGATCATGGCGAAGGCGGTCCCCCAGGATCCGGTACCGAAGACGGCGGCTCTCGTCACTGTGCTCCCCCTGTGCGGTGGTGTGGCTGCCTCCGGCCGGAGGCAGGGCCCGTTCTGCGCGGCGCTGCGCTGCCGACACCGGATGCGGTGGTGCGTGTCACTCGGTTTTCTCCTCCGGGGGCGCCGGAACGCTGTCGTGGACGGACCGCGCGGCCGACGGCCGGCGGTGGACGAAGCGGTCGGCCGGCGGTATCTCGTTCCGGATGCCGGCCAGCAGCTCGGTGAGGGAATCCATGATGCGCTCGGTGACCGCCTGCAGTACCTCCGCATCGGGTTCCCGGTCGTGGAAATCGCTGAGATCGATCGGCTCACCCGCTACCACGGTCAGGGTCTTGCGGGGGAACAGCCGCAGTCTGTCAGCTTTCGCATAGGGGGGCGCCACCTCGTGCGCTCCCCACTGGGCGACCGGAATCACCGGTGCCCGGGTCTGGAGGGCGACCCGGGCAGCCCCGGTCTTGCCCTCCATCGGCCACAGGCGGGGGTCCCGGGTGAGGGTGCCCTCCGGGTAGAACGCCACGCACTCGCCGCGCTGTACCGCCTCAACCGCCGCCCGGAAGGCACCTATCGCGTCGGCGGAGTCCCGGTACACGGGGATCTGCCCCATCCCCCGCAGCATCGTGCCGACAAAGCCGTCGCCGAACAGACTCACCTTCGCCAGGAAGCGCGGAACGCGTCCGGTGTTGTACTGGAAATGACCGTAGGAAAGCGGGTCGAGATAAGAGTTGTGGTTGACGACCGTGATGAACCCGCCTTCGCCCGGAATATTCTCCATTCCTCGCCAGTCCCGCTTGAACAGGACGAGCAGCGGTGGTTTCACCAGGAGCGCGGCCAACCGGTAGCAGAAACCGACTCTGGGGCGGGACACTCGGACATCATCTCCTCCTGCGCCTCCTCCTGGGGCTGCTGCGGCGCGTCTGCTGCTGACAGCCGGACAAGTCTCGCCCCACGCTGTGATGCTGTCCAGCCGATGCTCTCATCACCCGGATGCGGCCGGCACACCCCCGGCCCGGATGCTCCGGGCACGCGGGGGCATGGTGCGGTCCGGGCGCCCGGCAGGTGAGAATGGCGGGGAACCGGGGAGGAGAGCACGCCCATGCAGGAGGGCTGGTCGGTGGTGGTACCGCTGAAACCGCTGCCGCGGGCCAAGAGCCGTCTGACCGCGGCGGCCGGGGAAGCCGGGCGGGCGCTGCTCGCCCTGGCCTTCGCCGAGGACACGGTGGCCGCCGTCGTGAACTGCGCTGCCGTCCGGGACGTGACAGTGGTCACCGACGACGCCCTGGCAGCCGAACGTCTGGCCCGACTGGGAGTTCGCGTGGTCCCGGACCTTCCGGAAGGAGGGCTGAACGCCGCGCTGGAGCACGGGGCACGGCAAGTGCGGGCGGGAAACCCCGCGGCCGCGGTGGCCGCGGTGAACGCGGACCTTCCCGCGCTGCGCGCCGCCGAGCTTGCCAGAGTGCTCGACGCGGCGGCCGGACACCGGCGCAGCTTTCTGGCGGATGCGGCCGGCGTGGGTACCACGCTCCTCGCCGCGGGGCCCGGAACAGCACTGGGCGCGGCGTTCGGCGGTGCGTCCCGGTCCCGGCACCGGGCTTCTGGCGCGGTGGAACTGACGCTTGCGGGGGTGCATGGTGCCCGACAGGACGTCGACACCGGGGAGGACCTGCTCCGGGCGCTGGCTCTCGGGGTCGGGCCGCGGACCGCCGAGACGCTCAGAACGTCTGCAGCGTTACGCAGGTGATGCGGCGGCCTTCGCCTTCGCCGGTGGTCTCGATCCGTACGCGCTGTCCGGGACGCAGCAGCCGCAGGCCGCCGGCGTCAAAGGCCTCGGATCCGAAGGAGAGCGGGGTGCCGTCGTCGAGGAGCACGCTGCCGGCGCGAGTCCCGGGATCGTAGGTGTACGCGGTGGCCTGCATGCACTGAGCCTATCGGCCCGGCACATGCAGGAACACCGCAGCGGCCGGCCGGCTCACTTGCGGCGGGCCGGAGCCTTCTTGGCGGTGGTCTTGCGACCGGCCGCCTTCCGGGCCGGGGCCTTCTTGCCCGTGGTTTTCCTGACCGTCGGTGCCTTCGGGGCCGACGCCTTCTTCGCCGAGCCCTTCTTCGCCGCCGTCTTGGAGGCGGCGGTCTTCTGAGACGCCGGGGCCTTCTTGGCGGTGGTCTTCTTCGCCGTGGCCTTCGATGCCGCGGTGGTCTTCTTCGTCGCGCCCTTCTTGGCAGTGGCCTTCCTGGCCGCTGCCTTCTTCGTCGCGGCGCCGCCCGACAGGCTGCCCTTCGGAGCCTTCTTGACGGCGACCTCGTTCTTCGGGAGCTTCTTCGTACCGGCCACGAGGTCCTTGAAACCCTGGCCCGCGCGGAAGCGCGGCACCGAGGTCTTCTTGACCCGGACCCGGTCCCCGGTCTGCGGATTCCTGGCGTAGCGCGCCGGCCGCTCGACCTTCTCGAACGACCCGAAGCCGGTCACGGAGACCCGCTCGCCGGCGACCACGGCCCTGATGATGGCGTCGAGCACGATATCGACAGCGTCCGCGGCCTGCTGCCGGCCACCCAGCTTGTCGGCAATCGCTTCAACGAGCTGTGCCTTGTTCACGTCTTCCCCTTCGGAGGCATTGCTGGAACGAATGTGTTCAGGGTTTTCGCACGTTAGATAGATATATACCGCAAATTCCACCAGAAACGGGCGCATCCCCCTTGTGTCGCAACGAAATCGGCCATTACGGAGTCCCGCTGCGACTGCCTGCCGGTGGCCCCGGCAGCACCCGCCCCTCGTCGATGTCCTTCATCAACTGGTCCAGACGGCGGGCAGCTCCGGGCAGGTCATGTCTGGCCGCAGCCGAGATGACCAGCACCCGGCGGACCAGCCCCTGCCGCACCTCCTCGGACACACCCAGCACACGAACCCTGCCATGCGCTTCTTTCAGCCGAGTGGCAACGAGGCCGTAGAGCTCGAGTTGACCGTCGCGTTCCATGCACCAATTGTGCCACCAGGGGCGAGTTGTCGCCTCGTAGGGCCTCAACCGCACGTCAGAGGGGCCCTGGCACGAGTGTGCCCCCTGCCGTTCGACAGGGGGCACACGGGGTTACGAAGAGCCTTGGAGCGGCCGGAAACCGCCGGTGGGGAACGCTCGTTCGGCTACTCAGGCGCTTGGGCCGTTCAGGGCCTCAGGCCGCCTGGGTACGGGGCTTGAAGGACGGGCGTCCCGACTCGAAGGAGGCGATCGCGTCCTCGTGCCGCAGGGTCAGGCTGATGTCGTCCAGTCCTTCGAGCAACCGCCAGCGGGCGTTCTCGTCGAGCGTGAACTCCGCCTCCAGGGAGCCTGCCCGAACCGTGCGCCCGACCAGATCGACGGTGACTTCCTCGGCGGGATCGGCCTCGGTCAGCTGCCAGAGGGCCTCCACGGCGTCCTGCGGCAGCACCACGGTCAGCAGGCCGTTCTTGAGCGAGTTGCCGCGGAAGATGTCGGCGAACCGGGAGGAGATGACCGCCTTGAAGCCGTAGTTCTGCAGGGCCCACACAGCGTGCTCCCGGGAGGAGCCGGTGCCGAAGTCCGGACCGGCGATGAGCACGGTGCTGCCCTGTCGCTCCGGCTGGTTGAGCACGAACTCCGGGTCCTTGCGCCAGGCTTCGAACAGCCCGTCCTCGAAACCGTCCCGGGTGACCTTCTTCAGCCAGTGTGCCGGGATGATCTGGTCGGTGTCGACGTTGCCGCGACGCAGGGGCACCGCCCGGCCGGTGTGTGTGGTGAAAGCTTCCATGGTGTTCAGACCTCCACAGGGGTGCGGTCGTCGGCCAGATCGGCCGGGGACGAGAGGCGGCCGGTGACCGCCGTGGCTGCGGCGACCTGCGGCGAGACCAGGTGCGTCCGGCCGCCCTTGCCCTGCCGTCCCTCGAAGTTGCGGTTGGAGGTGGAGGCCGAGCGCTCCCCCGGGGCCAGCTGGTCGGGGTTCATCCCCAGACACATCGAACAGCCGGCGTGCCGCCATTCGGCTCCCGCCTCGGTGAACACCTTGTCCAGACCCTCCGAGACCGCCTGCAGGGCGACCCGCACGGACCCGGGCACCACCAGCATCCGCACCCCTTCGGCAACCTTGCGGCCCTTGATCACCTCGGCGACGGAACGCAGATCCTCGATCCGGCCGTTGGTGCAGGAGCCGACGAAGACGGTGTCGACCGCGACCTCCCGCAGCGGCTGCCCGGCACGCAGCCCCATGTACTCCAGGGCCCGCTCCGCGGACTGCCGGTCTCCGGCATCGGCGTAGGAGGCGGGGTCCGGCACCGACGCGGACAGCGGTGCGCCCTGGCCCGGGTTGGTGCCCCAGGTGACGAAGGGTGCCAGCTGGGTCGCGTCGATGACCACCTGGTGGTCGAAGACGGCATCGTCATCGGTGCGCAGCGTCCGCCAGTAGGCAACGGCCTCGTCCCACTCAGCACCGGTGGGCGCGTGGTCGCGCCCCTGGAGATAGGCGAAGGTGGTGTCGTCCGGGGCGATCATGCCGGCCCTGGCACCCGCCTCGATGGACATGTTGCAGATGGTCATCCGGGCCTCCATCGACAGCTTCTCGATGGCCTCGCCGCGGTATTCGATGACGTAGCCCTGACCGCCGCCGGTGCCGATCCGGGCGATGATCGCCAGAATGAGGTCCTTGGCCGTGACGTCCTCCGGCAGCTCGCCGGTCACGTTGACCGCCATGGTCCGGAAGGGTGCCATCGTCAGCGTCTGGGTGGCCAGCACATGTTCGACCTGACTGGTGCCGATCCCGAACGCCAGTGCGCCGAAAGCGCCGTGGGTGGAGGTGTGGCTGTCCCCGCAGACCACGGTCATGCCGGGCTGGGTCAGCCCCAGCTGCGGGCCGACCACGTGGACCACGCCCTGCTCGTCGTCACCGAGGGGGTGCAGCCGGACCCCGAAGTCCGCGCAGTTCTTGCGCAGCGTCTCCAGCTGTACGCGGGACACCGGGTCGGCGATCGGCTTGTCGATGTCGAGGGTCGGTGTGTTGTGATCCTCGGTGGCGATCGTGAGATCCGTCCGCCGGACGGCGCGACCACCCTTCCGCAGGCCGTCGAAGGCCTGCGGGCTGGTCACCTCGTGCAGCAGGTGGAGATCGATGTAGAGCAGGTCGGGTTCGCCTTCGGCACGCCGGACGACATGGTCGTCCCAGACCTTCTCCGCAAGTGTCCGTCCCATCGCATTCCCTCCGGCCGGCCACGATGCCGGGCCACATGTCGAGTCGGGGGCCGATCGCTGCCCGCCTCCGTCCGTGCTTCGCGTCCGGACGGGGACCACGCTCCGCATCCTGTGCCGAGCGCCATGTCAAGAGTGGCGGTTCCCGCTGGAGAATGAACTTGCGTTTCACAGTGTGAGACGCAAGTATCGTTGCATGGACACATCTAGTGGCGACTCCAGCGGAGTGGGAGTACTCGACAAAGCGGCTCTGGTTCTGGGTGCCCTGGAGTCCGGCCCGGCCACCCTGGCGGGTCTGGTGGCAGCCACCGGCCTCGCCCGGCCCACGGCCCACCGGATGGCCGTGGCCCTGGAGTACCACCGGCTGCTCTCCCGGGACATGCAGGGCCGGTTCGTCCTCGGACCGCGGCTCTCCGAACTGGCTGCGGCCGCGGGCGAGGACCGCCTGCTGGCCTCGGCCGGTCCGGTACTCACCCACCTGCGCGATGTCACCGGGGAGAGCGCCCAGCTGTACCGCAGGCAGGGCGACATGCGGATCTGCGTGGCCGCTGCGGAGCGGTTGTCCGGCCTGCGGGACACCGTGCCCGTCGGCTCCACGCTGCCGATGAAGGCCGGCTCCGCGGCTCAGATCCTGCTGGCCTGGGAAGAACCGGAGCGGCTGCACCACGGCCTGCAGGGGGCCCGCTTCACGGCCACCGCGCTGTCCGGGGTGCGCAGGCGGGGCTGGGCGCAGTCGATCGGCGAACGGGAGCCCGGCGTGGCCTCCGTGTCCGCCCCGGTCCGCGGCCCCTCCCACCGGGTCGTGGCGGCGGTCTCCGTCTCCGGCCCGATCGAGCGGCTGACCCGGCACCCGGGGCGCATGCACGCCCAGGCTCTGGTGGATGCCGCGAACCGGCTGTCCGAAGCTCTCAAGCGCAGCGGCGGGAGCTAGGGCCGCGTCAGCCGAGGTTCGCCCGGTCGCGACACCCGGCACGGCGCCCCGCTGCCCCGGCCGACGGCGCACCAGGTGGCCCCGTCACGGCCGGTGGTGCCCCCTGGACGGGTCGGCCAGCGCCAGCCGGTCACCCGCCCGGTCCCCCCGGCGCCCCACCGGCACCACTCCGGCGGCTTCCCCCAGGCCGAAGGGGGGCATGTTGACGTACACCGCTTCGTGCGCCCCGGCCGGCACGACGTACGTCTCATGCCAGAAGCCGACCCGGCCTCTGCCTGCCCGCAGCCGGCGGTGGAACGCCGCCCAGGCCGGACGGTGCTCCCGGTCCGGGGCGGAGGCGTAGGCGAGCAGCTTTTCGTGGGACGACCAGTACTGGACGACGTAGAACCCGCGCGGGCCTCCGAGAAGCAGCCGGAACCCGAGGAGCCCGCTGTCCGGGTCCTGCGACAGCTCCCTCAGCATCTTCGGCATCGCCCTGTAGACCGGCCACCAACTGCTGAGCCTCCAGAAGCTGTTGATCCGCATTCCGATGAGGAAGACGGTCACCTCGTCCTGCTTCTCCGCCGTCATGCGTCCCTCGATGACCTTGGCACCCATGCCGGACCTCCCTTCCCCGCCGCCCGCGGCAACGGGCGAGTCTTGGATAGTGGCACTACCCTGATTGGATAGTGACACTCTCCGAGCGGAGATGCAAGCGAGCGGCGAAAGCGGAGGGACGGTGAGCCGATGCGGCTGGCGGAACTGAGTGAACGCAGTGGTGTGCCGACCGCCACGATCAAGTACTACCTGCGGGAACGGCTGCTCCCTCCGGGGACGCGCGTCACCGCGACCCAGGCGGAGTACGGTGCGGAACACCTGCGCCGGCTGCGGCTGGTCCGGGCGCTCATCCAGGTGGGCCGGGTGCCGGTGGCCGCAGCCCGGGAGGTGATGGCGGCCCTGGAGGACGACACCCTGGACCGGCACGAGCAGCTGGGCACTGCGGTCGGGGCGCTCCCGCACGGCCCGGACCCCGCCGAGGAGGACCCCGCCACCGGGACCGCCCGCCGCAAGGCCGACGAGCTCCTGACGCTCCTCGGCTGGGAGCCCGGCACCGACTACCCGGCACACCGGATGCTGATCTCGTCCCTCAGCACGCTCGTGCGGCTGGGGTACCCGTGCGACACGGAGCAGCTGCTGCCGTACGGCCGCACGGCGGCCGGGCTGGCGGCACACGACCTGGACCTCATCGAGAAGTTCGACGAGCCGATCACGCAGGTCGAAGCTGCGGTCGCCCTCACCGTGCTGTACGAGCCGGTGCTGCTGAGCCTGCGCAGACTCGCTCACGCGGAGGAGTCCGGCCGCCGTTTCGGCTCCGGCGGGCCCGGGCAGCACGGGAGCCCGGAGGAGCCCGGAGCGGCGCCCGGTTGATCGGACTTGCCGGCCCGCTGAGGCAGGACAGCGGAAAGGCCCCTCACCACTGGGGTGAGGGGCCTTCCCCGACCGAGTACCCCCGACCGGATTCGAACCGGCGCTACCGCCTTGAGAGGGCGGCGTGCTAGGCCGCTACACAACGGGGGCTCAGACAGAGTCCTTGCGGACCGTACCCCCGACCGGATTCGAACCGGCGCTACCGCCTTGAGAGGGCGGCGTGCTAGGCCGCTACACAACGGGGGCCTCGATCTTGCTGAACAGAAGATCGCGCTGGGCTACCAGGACTCGAACCTAGACTAACTGAACCAGAATCAGTCGTGCTGCCAATTACACCATAGCCCACCAAAACTCAACCCCCTACCGGGGGCCTTGCTCTCGTGATCGCCTTCCGGTCTGGCCCGTCCGGGCTGTCCTCTCGGCGACAGAAGGAACATTACCCGATGGGGGACGCTGCTCCAAAACCGGTTCCGCGTCTCGCTGCTCGCGCCCCGGAGAGGGGCGGCCGCCCCGGCCTCCCCCGCGCCCGGGAGGGCCGGGGGAGCCGGCAGGCGCCCGGTCAGGCGGACGCGGCAAGCTCGGCGAGGGCGGCATCCACCCGGGCCAGCGTACGGTCCCGCCCGAGGACTTCCAGGGATTCGAAGAGCGGCAGACCGACGGTGCGGCCGGTGACCGCCACCCGGAGCGGGGCCTGCGCCTTGCCCAGCTTCAGCCCGTGCTCCTCCCCTGCCGCCAGTACGGCGGCCTTGAGATCCTCCGCGTTCCAGGCGACCCCGGTCAGCCGCGCCCGCGCGGAAACCAGCACCTCGGCCGCGCCCGGCTTCATCGCCTTCTGCCAGGACTTCTCGTCACGGACGGGCTCGTCCAGGAAGAGGAAGTCCACGTTGTCGGTGATGTCGGAGAGCACCGTCAGGCGGGTCTGCGCCAACGGCGCCAGCTCGTCGAACGCCGCCTGGTCGAAAGCCCCGGGGCGCCAGGGCGCGTGCGGGGCCGACAGCCAGGGCGCACAGGCCGCGGCGAAGTCCGCGACCGGCATCTCCCGCAGGTGCACGGCGTTGATCGCCTCGCACTTCTTGAGGTCGAAGCGCGCCGGGTTCGCGTTCACATCGGCGAGGTCGAAGGCGGCGACCATCTCCTGGAGCGTGAAGATGTCCCGGTCCTCCGCCAGCGACCAGCCGAGCAGCGAGAGGTAGTTGAGCAGCCCCTGGGGCAGGAAGCCGCGCTCCCGGTACAGGTTGAGGGAGGCCTGCGGGTCACGCTTGGAGAGCTTCTTGTTGCCCTCGCCCATGACGTAGGGCAGATGACCGAAGGCGGGCAGCGCGCCGCTGCCGACGCCGATTGCGGCCAGCGCGCGGTGCAGCGCGATCTGCCGGGGGGTGGAGGACAGCAGATCCTCGCCCCGCAGCACGTGCGTGATCTCCATCAGCGCGTCGTCCACCGGGTTGACCAAGGTGTAGAGCGGGGCACCGTTGGCCCGCACGATGCCGAAATCGGTGACGTTCTCGGGGGCGAAGGTCAGCTCCCCGCGAACCAGGTCCGTGAAGGTGATCGACTCGCCCGGCATCCGGAACCGGACGATGGCGCTGCGGCCCTCCGCCTCGAAGGCGGCGGTCTGCTCCGCGGACAGCTCCCGGCACCGGCCGTCGTAGCCGGACGGACGGCCGGCCGCACGGGCGGCCTCCCGGCGGGTCTCCAGCTCCGCGGCGGTGCAGTAGCAGCGGTAGGCGTGTCCCGCGGCCAGCAGCCGGGAGGCCACGTCCGCGTAGATGTCCATGCGCTGCGATTGCCGGTACGGCCCGAAGGGCCCGCCGGTCTCGGGCCCCTCGTCCCAGTCGAGGCCGAGCCAGCGCATCGAGTCCAGGAGCTGCTTGTAGGACTCCTCGGAGTCCCGGGCAGCATCGGTGTCCTCGATGCGGAACACCATGGTGCCGCCGTGATGGCGGGCGAACGCCCAGTTGAAAAGCGCCGTGCGGACCAGACCGACATGGGGATTGCCGGTCGGCGAGGGGCAGAACCGGACGCGGACGGGAGAGGACGGGGGTGCGCTAACCACGCTTGATCACCTTATTGGTGAGAGTGCCGATACCTTCAATGGTGACGGCGACCTCGTCGCCGACGTTCAGGGGGCCGACCCCCGCAGGGGTGCCGGTGAGGATGACATCTCCGGGGAGAAGCGTCATGGCCTCCGTGATGTGGACCACGAGGTCCTCGATGGAGCGCACCATTTCGCTGGTACGGCCGAGCTGGCGCTGCTCACCGTTCACGGTGCACATGATGCCCAGGTCACCGGCGGCAGCGAGGTCGAGCCCGGTCTCCACCCAGGGACCGAGCGGGCAGGAGCTGTCGAAGCCCTTGGCCCGCGCCCACTGCTCCTCGCCGCGCTGGATGTCGCGGGCCGTGATGTCGTTGCCGCAGGTGTATCCCAGAATGACCTCGGCGACCCGCTCCCGCGGCACCTGGCTGCACATCCGGCCGATCACCACGGCCAGCTCCGCCTCGTGATGCACCTCGGAGGAGAAGGCCGGGTAGGTCACGGGGTCGCCCGGCCCGATCACCGAGGTGGACGGCTTGAAGAAGACAACCGGGGTCCCCGGCACCGTGTTGCCCAGCTCCGCGGCATGCTCCCGGTAGTTGCGGCCGACGGCCACGACCTTGTTGGGCAGCACCGGAGGAAGCAGCCGGACCTCACCGAGCGGGACCTTGCGCCCGGAGCGTTCGAAATCGGCGAACGGGTGGCCCTTGATGAGCTCGAGGGTGGGGCCCCCGTTGTCGGAAGGCTCACCTTCCACCACGCCGAACCCGACGGTGCCGTCGATGGAGAACCTGGCGATGCGCACGCTTGCGTCGTCCTTTGCTGAGCGGGAGCTGACACTCCAGCCTAGTGCCGTGCCGGCCGAGGTTCGCTCCGCCGCGACGCCCGGCACTGCGCGGCGTCTCGCACCAGCTCACGGCACCGGCCAGGACCGGCCCGTCCGGCCGGGCCCCGGGAGGGCGGCACGCACCCGCCGGGGGCCCGGCCGGACGGGCCGCTCTCAGCGCAGCCGGGCCATGAGCGCGTGTTCCACCAGGGTGATGAGGGCGCTCTTGGCCTCCGCGCGGTGCCGGGCGTCGGTGATGATGATGGGTGCGTCCGGGCCGATCTGCAGCGCCTCCCGCACTTCGTCGGGCGAGTACGGCTGGTGT
>NZ_JAQKPV010000012.1 GCF_028200735.1 Streptomyces sp. ACA25 | reverse complement strand
CGCCGGGTCAAGTTGACTGGGCGCAGCGGTCCACGGCCTCCAGGGTGCGGGCCGCTTCCGTCAGTGCGGCGCACAGCTCGCCCGGGGCGGTCGCCCCGGTGACGGCACTGCCCGGCGGCACGAGCCAGCCGCTGCCGGTCGCCGTGGGCCGTCCCGCTCCGCAGGAGATGCGCCGGGCCGGGACGCAGGAGCTGCCCGGAAGATCCCAGACCTCCGCGGTGCCCGGGGGCACGACGAATCCCAGGGTGTCACCCTCCCCGTCGTGCAGCACCGGCCCGACGCCGGTGCGCAGGCGCAGGATGTCGACTGCTTCCAGGCCTTGCCTCGCCGGTACGGTCACCAGGTCGCAGAGGACCTCGGTGATTCCGCGGTCGGGCGTGCTGCGGGTGGCACGTCGGTGGGCCGTAGCCTGCACGTGCCCGGTGTCCGGCATTGGGACCCCTCCTCGGCTGTCGGTGTATGCAGTACAACGCGCCGGTGCTGTCAAGGGCTACGCCCGGGGACTGCCGCAAGGGATGGCAGTTCATGGCAGATCACGGGCAAGATGTCCGTTGGGTCAGGACATTCCGGGTATCGGCGCGCGCGCAGCCGGTACCGTCCCGCCATGACGTCGACGTCTTCCGCGTCACCGGGTCCGGCCGGCCGGCGGCCGGCCGGACCCAACCGGGTCTTCCGGGAGTTGCGGGGCAGCCGGTCACCGGCGGAGTTCGCCGCGGCCGTGCGGCGGTCCGCCCGGGAGATCGGCGAGCGGGTGTCGTGCGACGCCCGCTACATCGGCCGGGTCGAGGCAGGGGAGATCCGCTGTCCGAACTACGCCTATGAGCGGGTGTTTCTCCATATGTTCCCCGGCCGCACGCTGGTCGACCTGGGCTTCGCGCCCCGGCAGACGGTGCGCGGACGAGGGGCGCGCTCCCCGGCCGTGTCGACGCACGAGAGGGAGCGGAGGGCAGCGCGGATGCCGCCCGCCGAGGACATCATGACCACTGTCGAACACCACGAGGAGAGCGACGTGCTGCGTCGCGCATTCATGTACGGCGGCCCGGTCGCCGTCGCGTCACTGGGCCCGCCGGTGGCCCGCACCACCACCGCGTCCGCCGCCCCGGCGCGGCCCGGCGAGCCGGAAGCAGGTGCAGTGGAGAAGGCGGTCCGGGACATCAGGCTGCTCGACGACCGGCTCGGGGCGGACGGGCTCTACCTGCGGGCCGGGGAGAAGCTGCGGGTCGCCTACGAGCTGCTCGACGCGGGCGCCCGGCGGCAGTCCGTCAGCGACCGGCTGCACTCCGGGGCCGGGGAGCTGGCCCTCTCCGTGGGCTGGCTCGCGCACGACTCGGGGCGCTATCAGGACGCCCGGTCGCACTATGCGGAGGCGCTGGCCACTGCCCGGATGGGCCGCGATGCCGCGCTGGAGGCGCACGCCTTCTGCAACACCTCCTTCCTGGCCCGTGACGCCGGGCGCCCCCGGGAGGCTGTCCGTGCGGCCCAGGCCGGGCAGCAGGCCGCCCGGCAGGTTCCCTCGCACCGGCTGCGGGCCCTGCTGGCGCTGCGGGAGGCGGGAGGCTGGGCCGGGCTCGGTGACCGCGGCGGCTGCGAGGCGGCGCTGGCCCGGGCTGAGGCGCTGTACGCGAGGGGAGCTTCGACGGACGACCCGGAATGGATGTCGTTCTTCGGGGACGCCGAGCTCGCGGGCCTGGAGTCGCAGTGCTGGTCGGCGCTGGGTGACTGGTCCCGGGCGGCGGCGTGCGCCCGGGAGGCGGTGGCCCTGCAGAGCCCGCACTTCGTCCGGAACACGGCGCTGTTCGCCGCCGAGCTCGCCGGTGACCTGACGCACCTGGGTGAGCCGGAGGAGGCGGCCGAGGTGGGGCTGCGGGCCCTCGGTCTGCTCGAGCAGGTCCGTTCGACCCGGATCACGGCGATGCTGGCGAGCACCGCGCACGGGTTGCGGGCGTGCCGTGCGCACCCCGTGGTGGCGGCCTTCCGGGCCCGGCAGCGGACCGTGCGACAGTTTCGGCAGCAGCCTTTGGATTGATGCCCGGTCCACGGCCCGCTCCACCGTCCGCGGGCTCCGGGAGGGGAACCCGTCGGCCGGTGGTGCGTCCGGTCAGTCGGCGGCGTCCAGATGGCCGGTGTCGTTCCAGCGTTCCAGGGCCCGCTCGCCGTAGGCCCAGCTCAGAACCGACAGCGAGGCCGGGTCGAGCCGGAGGCGGGCCCCGTAGGACGGGTCGAGGCCGAGCCAGCGGACAGCCAGGGCCCGCAGGAGATGGCCGTGGGCGAAGAGCAGCAGGTCCCGCCCGGCCGTCCGGGAATGCGCGATGATCTCGTCGGCCCGTGCCATGAGCGCGGCGACCGGCTCGCCCCCTTCGGGGCCGTCCCGCCAGATCGTCCAGTCGGCACCGTGCCGCTCCCGGAGAGCGGCGGGGGTCAGCCCTTCGTCCCGGCCGTAATCCCATTCGAGCAACGCGTCCCAGGGTTCCGCCCGCTCTCCGAACCCGGCCAGTTCGCAGGTCTCGCGGGCCCGGGACAGCGGGCTGGTGCGGACCTCAGCGTCCGGCAGGCCGCTCCACGGCAGTCCCTGGAGCCGGTCACCGAGCAGCTTGGCGCCCACCCGGCCCTCGTCCAGCATCGGGACGTCGGTCCGCCCCGTGTGCCGTCCCGTCACCGACCAGGCGGTCCGGCCGTGCCGGACCAGCAGGATGCGTCGCGCTGTCATGGTGCTCCTCCGTCGCCTGTGCGTCCCGGTACATCATCACGGATGGAACCCGGAGGGCTGACCTGGGCGTCTGTACTCCTACCCGGCCTCGTAGCGTGGGGACGCCGCCCGGTCACCGGCGGCCGGACGTACCCGAACCTCCGGAGAGGCCCCGCATGTCCCGAGTCCGGCCCCGCTGGTGGGCGGAACTCCTCCTGCTGGTCGTCGTCTACGCCGCCTATGCCGGTGCCCGGCTGCTGGCCCGCGGTGACGTCGGAACCGCGGTGGAGAACGGGACGGCGATACTCCGCTGGGAGCGGACGTTCTCGCTCAATGCCGTGGAACCGCTGAACCGGCTGTTCACCGAGTACCCGCTGCTCGGCATACCCTGCGCGTTCTTCTACGCGGCACTGCACTATCTGGTGACCCCGGCCGTCCTCGTCTGGCTGTTCCGGCGCCGGCCGTTCCACTACCGGCTGATGCGCACGTGGCTGATGCTCTCCACCCTGCTCGGGCTGGTGGGGTTCACGCTGCTGCCCACCTCCCCGCCCCGGCTGCTGGCCGACCGGCACGGTTTCGTCGACAGTCTGGCCCAGTACAGCGCGTACGGGTGGTGGTCGGACTCGGCGAGCGCGCCGAGCGGCCTGGGGGACCTGACGAACCAGTACGCGGCGATGCCCAGTCTGCACGTGGGCTGGGCGGTGTGGTGCGGAGCGGTGCTGTGGCTCCTCGCTCCCCGGGCAACCCTGCTGCGGGCCCTGGCGGTGGGCTATCCGCTGCTGACCGTGATCGTGGTCCTGGGCACCGCGAACCACTACCTGCTGGATGCCGTCGCGGGCGTCGCCGTCATGGCGGCCGGACTGCTGCTGGCCCGTCCGGCGATGCGGCTGGCGGACCGGGCCAGGGACGCCCTCGCCGGAGCCGCCGCCGGAGCGGGCCGGCCGGACCCGTGGGCGGGAAGCCGGCCCACGGAGGTCGCGGCGGCCGGCCCGGGGCGGGGACCCGCGGTGCCGGCCGTGGCGGCATCCGGGCCGCGCGAGGAGCGCGGGCCTGGCCCGGCACGGCACAATGGACCGCTGGAGCGCCGGTGACGCGTGCGGACGCGGCGGCCTCCGGTGCTCACCGGCCTGGTGACCGCTGAAAGGACCGGCTCCGTGCACGGGCCGGTGAACGTGTGACGAGGAAGGCAGGTGGCAGCCGCGATGTCCCAGTCCGGCGCTGCTCCCGGCCCCAGCGGCGACCCCCCGCGTCCCCGGCGGCCCGCGGCACTGTTCTTCGAACCGCCGGCGGCCGGGCCGGAGGACGAGAGGTTCTTCGACCTGGAGTCGATCACCGACCCCCGGGACCTGCTCGGCCGGGCAACCGAGCTGGCGGTGGCCTTCCAGGCCGCGGCCGACCGCTCGGTGGAGTACCAGGCGATGGCCGCGGCCCAGCTCGCCGATCCGGGCCGCTTCGACCGGATGCCCACCCCCGCGATCGCGGACCGGGCCGGCTGGACCGAGGAGTACGCGGAGAAGATGATCGAGTTCGGCCGGAAGCTGCTGGCCCGTCCCGCCCCCGAGGGCTGACCCCGGAAACGGAGGGGCATATGCGCGGGGAAAGTGCGAAAGATAGCCGACGGGAAGCCCCCCTGTCCTGACATTCGGTGATCGGATGCGAACGGTGTGCCACTACCGGTAGACGTAGCGGTATGAACGATGCCCCCCGCACCCCCACCCCGTCCGGCACCGCCTGGCTCGCCTCGGCCGGCACCTTCCCCGGCAGCGTCACCACGCTGTGGTCCCGCCACCCGCACCGCGCGACCGAGCTGCCCTGCGGCAGGGTGTTCGACGTGGTCAGCGCGCCCGCGCTGTTCGGCCGCCGCTTACTCGAAGCGCTGTGGACCTGCGGCCCGGGCAGCGGGCCGGTGGCCGCCCATCGGGGGCGGCTGCTGTTGTTCGCCGCGCCGGGCACCGCCGCCCGGCTGCCCGCGCTCCTGCACTGGCAGGAGTGGAGCGGCGGCGCGGCACCGGTGCCCGCGCTGCTGTGTCTCGGCACCGGGGACGTGGTGAGCGTCCCCGGTCCGGTCCCCGCCGGCCGGGAGTCCGAGCATGCCCGCTGGCTCGTCGCCCCGCACACCCCGAGCCCTTGGCTGCCCGGCCCCGACGTGCTGCTCTGGGGGTGCGTCCGGGCTTCCCGCGCAGGTCGCAGGGGTGCGGGACGAAATCCGGTTTTTGCCGGCGCCTAGGGGGATGCTAAGGTCTCCTACGTCAGCAGGCGCCGCTAGCTCAGTTGGTTAGAGCAGCTGACTCTTAATCAGCGGGTCCGGGGTTCGAGTCCCTGGCGGCGCACAGACATCCGAATGCCCCCGGCGGTGCCGGGGGCATTCGGCGTACCGGAGAGCCGACGCCGGAGCCACGACAGCTCCCCGGAGCCCCGTCAGTCCTTCGTGATCGTGACCTCCCACCCGCCGGTGGCCGTACGGTCCCCCACGTCCACCCGGACGCCGGCCCCGGTGTGCCGGTAGGTCTCCCCCGTGTCCAGCGGCGCGTCCGCCAGGCGGGGGTGCACCGACCGTCCGTGACAGGCACCGCTGTCCGGGCTGCCGTCCAGTACCTCGATGGGCCCCTGCGCCGAGGGGACGTCGCTGCGGACCAGGTAGAGCAGCACTCCCGAGGTGCACGCGTCCGCGTCGTTCCCGGCCCGGGTACGCGCCTCGGCGACCAGCGCCTCGTGGGCGCCGGTGCGGATCACCGCGAGGCGGGTGTCGTTCTCCGGCCGCTCGGGATCCAGCGGGGCTCCGAGCGGTTCCAGCGTGTGCCGGGTGACCCCGGGGCCCCGGACGCAGTCGATGAACTCGGTGTTCAGCCAGCCGAGTTTCCACTTGTGCCAGCCGAAGAAGTCCGGTGCGAGAGCGAACTGGCTGCCCATGATGTCCCAGTCGCCCACGTAGGTGTCCCAGTCTCCGTGCCGGTCGTCGGGCCGCCGGTAGAGGTCGGGAAGGTCGAAGACATGGCCGGTCTCGTGCGCCAGGACATTGCGGTCGGGCGTGCGCTCTTCGAACACGGTCACGATCCGGCGAATCTCGGCGTCACCGACTTCGACCGGCCGGTCGAAGTTCACGACTTTGGTGGCATCGGAGTCCACGCCCGGGGCGTCCGGGTCGGCCACCAGGTAGATGATGTCGTGGCCGGCGAAGTCCACCCGCGGCTCCAGCAACTCGAGGGCGTCCCGCAGATAGGCCGAGCGCAGCTCGGCGTCCCAGTCGCGTTGGATGCCGTACGCGGTGGAAGCCTGCGGCATCTCGATCCACTCCTCGACCACGTGTGCGGTCAACCGGAACTGCCCGTAGGAGGAGCGCGAGAAGAAGTCCGAGGTGGCCGGGAAGTGCTCCGCGGCAATCGCCGCGGGGGTGAGATACGGCTCCGCGTCCGGGAAGGACAGGAAGAGCATCACCGCGTCCAGGTCGCCGTCGGGCCGCGGGTAGGAGCTGTTCCAGGAGTCGAGACCGAGCGAGTGGTGGACCCCGGACCGGGGCAGGCTGCACGGCTCGTCAGCGCTCGCACCGTACATCGGCCCGGCCATCGTGCCGGCACCGATGAGCGCTGTCACGGCCAGCAGCACGGTGGCGGGTCCGGCCAGGACGGAGCGCGGACGCCGTCGCTCCGGCCGGTGACCCGGGACGGTGTCCGCGGGCATGCGGTGACGGCCCACCTCGACCTCCCGTCGAACAAAGGGGACACCCTCACCACTCTGTTCCCGCGCACGGCTCATGACCTGTTGAGCTGGGCCACCCGAGTAATGATCATGTGATCACCTCACCACCGGGAATCCGCACAGAAGCAGTCGGAAGTGATCCCGCACCGACCGGAAGCACCGACGGATGACAGAGCTCCGGTCCCGAACGCTCCGCCCGGTGGACCGGACCGGCCGGTCAGTGGCTCGGCCGTTCGCGCAGCCCCTATGATCGCCCCATTTCCCCCGCGGATCTCTTCAACGGCCGGCCCGGGGAGCGCCCGCCGGCGCCATCCGCACGCGGCCCAAGCCCTTCCGGGAGCGATCGGTGAACGGACCCCTGACGACGAGTGCGGAGAGCGCTGCGGATGGCGGCTATCGCGCGGCGTTCCACACCGCACGGACACCCATGGCGCTGGTCGATCCGTCCGGGCACATCCTGGCGGCGAACCGGGCCCTGGGCACCCTGCTCGGCACGGACCACACCGCCCTGCTCGGTGCGAGGGCCGACGCCGCCACCGGGATGGACGGGGACGACCGGATCCGGGCCCCCTACCGGGCGGTGCTGCGGGGCCGCCTCGACCGGATGCGGTGCACCCGCCCGCTCAAGCATCCCGACGGACACACGCTCTGGGTCCAGATCACCGTCGAGCGGGCCGAGGCAGCGGGCCCGGCCCCGGACGCCGGCCGGCCGACGGCGGACGGCCGGCCGCGCGCGCTGCTGACCGTCACCGACCTCAGCCGGCATCGGCGGCTCCGGGAACGGCTGCGGCACCTGCGGACGCACGACCCCGTCACCCGGCTGCCCAACCGCACCCTGTTCCTGGAACGGCTGACCGAAGCGCTGGCCGCCTCCCCCACCGGGCGGGTCGGGATGTGCTTCTTGGACCTGGACGGGTTCCGGGCAGTCAACGACACCTTCGGCCACCGGGACGGGGACCAGCTGCTCGGGGCAGTCGCCCAGCGGCTCGTCCGGTGCGCCTCGCAAAGCCCTCCGGGTGGGCAGCTGGTGGCGCGGCTCGGCGGGGACGAGTTCGCCGTACTGGTCGAGGCATCCGCCGGTACCGAGCAGCTGACCTCCCTCGCCGGGGCGGTGACCGCTGCGCTGCGGCTGCCCTGCACCGTGGCCGGCCGGCAGCTTCCGATCTCCGCCAGCATCGGGGTGGTGGAACGCGCGTGCGCGGACACCACCGCCACCGCGTTGATGCAGGCCGCCGACACCGCTCTGCACTGGGCCAAGGCCGACGGGAAGGCACGGTGGACGCTGTACGACCCGGAACGCGATGCCCGCCGGCTGACGCGCCGGGAACTGTCCTCGACCTTGCGCCCCGCGGTCGAGCGCGGCGAGTTCCGGCTGGAGTACCAGCCGATCGTCGGGCTCGCCGACGGACTGCCGCAGGGGGCGGAGGCCCTGGTCCGCTGGCAGCATCCACGGCTGGGACGGCTCTCGCCGGACCGGTTCATCGGCCTCGCCGAGGAGAACGGCGCCATCGTCCCGCTGGGCCGGTGGGTGCTCGCCGAAGCCTGCCGGCAGGCGCGGCGCTGGCAGCGGGAGCACGCCGGGACGCCGCTGTACGTCAGTGTGAATCTGGCGGTCCGCCAGGTCTGGGACTCCGACCTCGTCGCGGATGTCGCCGGAGTGCTCGGGGAGACCGGCCTGGCCCCGGCTCTGCTGCAGCTGGAGCTCACCGAATCAGCGGTGATGGGTTCCGCGGGCCGTCCCCTGCAGGCTCTGCAGGATCTGTCCGACATGGGCGTGCGGATCGCGCTCGACGACTTCGGCACCGGCTACTCGAACCTGGCGTACCTCTGCCGGCTACCGGTACGGGCCCTGAAACTGGACGGCACCTTCGTACGCGGTTTCCGCGACGCCCGGGAGCTCGGCCCGGCCGACGAGACGCTCGTGTCCGCGCTCGTCGAGCTCGCCCACAAGCTGGGGCTGACGGTGACCGCCGAGTGCGTGGAGGGCCGGGATCAGGCCGACCGATTGCGGCGGATCGGCTGCGACGCCGGCCAGGGCTGG
Organism: Streptomyces sp. ACA25; assembly: GCF_028200735.1. Taxonomy (GTDB): domain Bacteria; phylum Actinomycetota; class Actinomycetes; order Streptomycetales; family Streptomycetaceae; genus Streptomyces. The sequence continues at coordinate 161,498 of NZ_JAQKPV010000012.1, read as the reverse complement.
CACTGGGCACGGCCCATGCCGGGGGAACGGATCACCGAGCTGCTCGGCTGAGCCACTCCCCCGGCCGAGGGATCACTGCCGGTCGAAAAGCGTGCCCAGCTCCGGGCAGTGGACCCGGCGGTCGAGCAGCCGCAGACCTTCCCAGGCGGTCACCTGGTTGGCCGTCAGTACCGGCTTGCCGAGCTGCCGCTCGACCTCGGTCAGGCAGCCGGCGGTGTGCAGGGCGGTGTCGGGCAGCAGGACCGCTTCGGCGGACGGGTCATCTGCGGTCCGCGCCAGCTCCAGGACCTGATCCGGCTCCCAGGTCCCGACCTCGGCAGCGGTGATGATGCCGCTGCCGCGGGTGGCGGTGACCTCGATGCCCGCCGCCTTCAGGAAGTCCGCGAACAGCACGGCCACGTCCTCCGGGTAGGTGGCGCCGATCGCCACCCGGCGCAGCCCGAGGTCCTGGGCTGCGTGGGCGAAGGCGAAGGAGGTGCTGGACGCCGGCAGCCCTGCGCTCCGGGACAGCTCCCGGACCTGCTCGCGAGCCCCGTCCCAGCCGAAGACGAAGCTGGCGCTGGTGCAGGCCCACACCACAGCCTGCGCTCCCCGGCCGGTCAGCTCCGCCACCCGGTCGGTGAGCCGGCGGACCGAACCCATCTCCAGCAGGGCGTCCACGCGGTGTGCATCGGTCCCGATGTCGGTGTGCACCAGCGGCAGCCGGATATCGTCCGCCGTGGCATTCAGCATCTTCTCCATCCGGGGGAAGTCGTCCTCCGCGGAGTGGCCGGGGTAGAGAAATCCGACCGTGTTGCCTGCCGGCATGTGCGCGCCTCCCAGGTAGTGATGTCTGGCGTCGGGGTGGGGGAACGGCCGACCGGGTACCGGCCGGCCGGGCTGATCCGGAGCCCGCCGTCGGCGGGCTCCGGATCAGCCCGGCTGCGGGCCGCCGAACTCGTCCGGAAAGGGCGGGTCCAGCAGCTCCAGCAGCCCTGCGTCGTCCGGGCCGGCGCCGGGACCGGCCAGCGCCACCTCCGGTTCCTGCGGCGGTTCCGGCTCCGGCAGCGCGGGCTCGGCCACGGGCGGCATGGCCGCCATCGCGGCGGGACCACGGCGCGCCACCGGGTCGAGCAGTGCCTGGTACGGTCCCACGGCCTGCACGCCGATGCGCTGCAGCGCGGCCCACATCGTCACCTGGTTGGCGGACAGGACCGGCATCCGCAGCTCGGCCTCCAGCTGCGGAATCACGTCGTAGGTCGGGAGGTTGGTACAGCTGATGAAGAGCGCGTCGGGCGCGTCGAGCACCGCCTCCCGCGCCATGTCGACCACCTCCCGGTAGCCCACCCGCCAGATCTCCCGGGTCAGACCGAGATAGCTGCGGCCGCACACCTCGATCCCGGCTTCGCCGATGAACTCCTCCAGAGAGTCGGTGACCGACTTCGTGTAAGGGGTGACGACGGCGACCCGCCGCACGTCCAGCTCGATGAGCGCCTCGAGCAGCGCCCCGGACGTGGTCAGTGCGGGGATCTCCCCGGCCCGCAGCATGGCGGTCGTCATCGCACGTTCCCCGGCAACGCCGCTCACGAAGCTCCCGGAGGTGCAGGCGTAGGCCACCACCTCCGGGCTGACCGAGCTCAGCGCCCGCACAGCCTCCCGCAGCGTCTCGTGTTCACTCACCATCCGGGCCAGGTCGAGGCTCACCTCGACCGGGACGAAGGGAGTGCGGGTCAGGTACAGGGACACATCATCAGGCACCCATCGCCACAGCTCCCGGTCGAGGGCGAAGTCGAAGGGCGCAACGATTCCGACGCCACGCTGTGGCTGTGGACCACCGAGGAACGAGACATCCATTTTCTGACCCCAGATTGACGCACGAAGGGCGGCGCAGACCCAGTCTGGCCGAAGAAGGAAAAAAGAGCCGGTGAGGGAAACCGGGACGCCGGGACAGATGCCTTCATTGACGAAGGTAGTTTCTCCTCCCTACCGTGGTCAATGCCTGGTTTCTCCGCCCTCTCCTCACCCGCCGGAACCCAGCCAAACAGACCCTCGTTGCGGAACGGTTTCTCTCTGATGTCAGCCCCCTGTGTCCTGGTCCTCGACGACAACCCGCTGCCCCGACTCGACCGGCTGAAGGGCCGGGCCCGGGTACTCCACGCGGATGAGTCCTCCCTGGCAGAGCTGCTGCCGGAGGCCGATGTCCTGCTCGTCTGGAACTTCACCTCGGACGCGGTGCGGGACGCCTGGCCGGGCCCGGGCCGCAGACCGGTCTGGGTCCACACGGCCAGCGCCGGGGTGGACCGGCTGCTCTTTCCCGGACTCATGACCTCCGACACGGTCGTCACCAACGCCCGAGGGGTGTTCGACGGACCCATTTCCGAATACGTGGCCGGGCTGGTCCTCGCCATGGCAAAGGATTTCCGCGGTAGCTGGGAATTGCAGCGGCAACGCCGCTGGCGGCACCGGGAGACAAGAAAGGTGACCGGCACCCGGGCCGTTGTCGTCGGTTCCGGCCCCATCGGCCGGAGGATCGGGCGGACACTCACGGCACTCGGTGTCGAAGTGGAGCTGGTGGGCCGACAGGAACGCGCCCAGGACGCGGATTTCGGACGTGTGCACGCGAGTGAAGCACTGCCCGGGCTGCTGCCGGAGGCGGACTGGGTGGTCTGCGCCGCACCGCTCACCCCGCAGACCCGCGGGATGTTCGACGCCCGGGCTTTCGCCCTCATGAAGCAGGACGCGCACTTCGTGAACATCGGCCGCGGGCCGCACGTCGTCGAGGACGACCTGGCCGACGCGCTGCTGGAGCACCGCCTCGCCGGTGCCGCCCTCGACGTGTTCGGCGAGGAGCCACTGGCCGAGTCGAGCCGGCTCTGGGACGTGCCCACCCTGTTCGTCTCCCCCCACATGAGCGGGGACACGCTCGGCTGGCGCGACGATCTCGCCGAGCAGTTCTGCGACAACTTCGACCGCTGGCACGCCGGCGAGCCGCTGCTGAACGTCGTCGACAAGAAGCTGGGGTACGTGCCCCACAGCTGAGCCCGGAACCCGCTTCGGCGGCCCTCCGGTCCCCGGCCGGCCGCCACGCACCGACCCCGACGGAGCACTCCATGACCGACTTCACCACCCCGACCGCCTCCTCGGCGCCCACCGGCCCGGACGGGCTCACCGACCTGACCGCCGGCGCGCTGACGGCCGGTTACGCCGCCGGTCGCTTCACCCCCGTGGACGCCGCCCGTGCGGCTCTGGAGCGGGCGGAGACCGTACAGCCCCAGGTCAACGCCTTCGTGCTGCTCGACGGTGAAGCGGCACTGGAACAGGCGGCCGCCTCCCGCGACCGCTGGCGGAGCGGCCGGCCGGCGGGTCCGCTGGACGGCGTTCCGGTCACGGTCAAGGACATTTTGCTCATGCGGGGTCACCCCACCCGGCGCGGCTCGGCGGGCGCCCGCACCGAGGGCCCCTTCGAGGAGGACGCCCCCTCGGTCGCCCGGCTGCGGGAGTCCGGAGCAGTGTTCCTCGGCAAGACCACCACCCCGGAATTCGCCTGGAAAGGCGTCACCGACTGCCCGCCGCACGGCGCGACGGGCAACCCCTACGACCCGTCACGCACCGCGGGCGGCTCCAGCGGCGGCAGCGCGGCGGCCGTCGCGCTCGGGGCGGGCCCGCTCAGCCTGGGCACCGACGGGGGCGGCTCGGTGCGGATCCCGGCCTCCTTCTGCGGCATCTTCGCACTCAAGCCGACCTACGGCCGAGTGCCGCTGTACCCGGCCAGCGCCTTCGGCACGCTGGCCCACGTCGGGCCGATGACCCGGGACGCGGCGGACGCCGCGCTGCTGCTGGACGTGATCTCCCGGCCCGACCCCCGCGACTGGTCGCATCTGGGACCGCCTCCCGGCCGCTTCACCGATGCCCTCGCGGACGGTGCCGAGGGGGTGCGGGGTCTGCGCGTGGCCTACTCACCCTCGCTCGGCTTCCCCGGCGGCAGCGGGCAGCCCGTGCACCCCGACGTGGCCGCCGCGGTGCGTCGCGCGGTGGAGCGGCTGGAGGAGCTGGGCGCCCATGTCGAGGAGATCGACCCGCCGATGCTGCCGGTCGACACCCTTCGGGAGGCCTTCCACACCCTGTGGTTCAGCGGCGCCGCCCGGGTCACCGAGCCCTACGACGCGCGGCAGCGGGCCGCCATGGACCCCGGACTGCAGGAGATCTGCGCGCAGGGCGCCCGGTACAGCGCACTGGACTACCTCGCCGCGGTGGACGTGCGGATGGCCCTGGGCAAGGCGATGGGTGCCTTCCACCAGAACTGGGACCTGCTGGTCACCCCGTCCGTGCCGATCACGGCCTTCGGCAACGGCCTTGAGGTCCCGGAGGGTTCGGGGCAGCACCGCTGGACGGAATGGGCACAGCTGAGCTACCCGTTCAACATGACCCAGCAGCCCGCCGCGAGCATGCCGTGCGGCACGGACCGGGACGGGCTGCCGATCGGACTCCAGCTGGTGAGTGCGCGGCACGCCGACGCCCTGGTCCTGCGTGCCGCACACGCCCTCTACACGGCGGGGGTGGCGGAGCTGCCCGCCCCGCCGATGCTGGGCGGGCTCACGCCCGCCGGAAACTGAGCGTCTCCCCCAGTGCGCCGGCCCGCCACAGGTCCTGGCAGGCATCGGCCATCCGGTCCAGGCCGTCGACGACCGCCCCCCAGACAATGCCGGGCACCCAGCCGGCGTCACCGTTGATGAGGAGGTTGTTCCGTTCGTAGAACAGCGCCAGGTCCACCACGGTGGGCCGGTCGCGGTGCCCCGCCTCGCTCTCGTAGCCGTAGGAGGCGGTACCCAGCTGGGTGTTGGTGAAGGTGAAGTAGCACAGGTCGCCCGGGATCGGGGTGATGGTGGGGTTCTCCAGCGGCGGCTCCTCGGGGGCGAAGGGCGGCAACAGGGTGTAGATCTCGTTCCGGGCGTACTTGGCGTGGTAGACGTCCCCGCCCAGGGGCAGGGCGTCCCACACCGCGGCGCAGGTGACCGGCGCGCGGTCGGTGAGCAGCCGGGCGGTGCAGGAGACACCGCGCCGGTCCAGCGACACCTCGATGAACCGCTCGGTCGCGGGCTGGTCTGACATGACGCCTCCTCATAGGTGGTGCGGGCCCGTCCATGGTGACGCAATGATCACAGTCCGGGCGGGCACTGCGCCAAGCGGAATCCCGGCGCATAACCCCGGCGGGAATGGGTAGCCGCGCGCCCATGGCTCCACCACTAAGGAAGAACCCAAGACGTGACGGAAGTGGGATCAGCCGACGCTCTCTGCTGCTCGGGGCGGCGGCGCTCGGCGCCACCGCGGGATGCGCACGCATCGACACCCGGGCCGCGGAAGAGGGCGGTGACCTGCTGGACCGGCTGCGCGCCGAGGGCGTCGTCCGGCTCGGCATCGCCAGCGAGGTCCCCTACTCATACATCGGTGACGACGGGAAGCTGACCGGTCAGGCCCCGGCCATCGCCGAAGTCATCTTCGGGCGGCTGGGGGTGGACAACTTCCAGCCCGTGCTGACCGAGTTCGGCAGCCTCATCCCCGGACTCAACTCCCTGCAGTTCGACGTGGTCGCCGCGGGCATGTGGATCAACCCCGAGCGCTGCCGGAGCGTGATCTTCTCCGACCCCGACTACGTGGCCAAGGACGCCTTCATCGTGGCGGAGGGCAACCCCCTGGGCGTGCAGGACTACTCGGACCTGGTCGAGGCCGGGGCCCGGGTGGCCACCGGCCCCGGCTGGTTCCAGGCCGACTACGCCGTAGGGAACGGATATCCGGCCGGTGACATCCAGACGTTCCCGGATCAGGTGGCCGGCCTCGACGCCGTCCGGCAGGGCCGGATCGACGCCTTCTTCGGCACCGCTCCCACCATCGTCGCGGCGGCCAGGGACTCCGCCGGAGTGGAGGCCACCGAGCCGTTCACCCCGGTGGTCGACGGGGAGGAGCAGATCGGGGCCGGCGGCTTCGCCTTCCGCCCGACCGAGACGAACCTGCGGGACGCCTTCAACGCCGAACTGCACCAGCTCAAGGACAGCGGGGAGCTGCTGGAAATCGTCGAGCCCTTCGGGTTCACCGAGGAAGACATGACCGATCTGACCGCAGAGGAGCTCTGCACGGAATGACCTGGGGTCTGATTTACCACTGGATTCTTCCCGGACTCTGGATCACCGTCCAGGTCACCCTCTACAGCGCCGCGCTCGCCCTGTTCGTCTCCTTCACCATCGGCACGATGCGTACCTCGCGGTTCTGGATCGTCCGCTTCCTCTCCGGCGCCTACTTCGAGATCTTCCGCGGAGCCTCCGCCCTGGTGATCCTCTTCTGGTTCGCCTTCGCCTTCCCCCTGATGTTCGGTTACCAGCTGGTGCTGATGTGGGCGGGCGTCCTGGCACTCGGACTGACCTACGGCGCCTACGGGTCCGAGATCGTCCGCGGCGCGCTGGCCGCGGTGTCCCCGGCCCAGCGGGAAGCGGGAATCGCCCTGAGCTTCACCCGCATGCAGCGGCTGCGGCGGATCGAGATCCCGCAGGCTTGGCCGGAGATGATCCCGCCGTTCAACAACCTGGCGATCGAGCTCCTCAAGGGCACCGCGCTGATCTCGGTGATCTCGGTGGCGGACCTGGCCTTCGCCGGCAACGTCATCCGTATCACCACCCAGAGCAGCGCACCCGCCTACACCCTGCTGCTGGTGCTCTACTTCGTGCTGGCCTTCCTCATCACCCGGGGCATGCGCGGACTGGAACGCCAGGCCAAAGCCGGAGTCGGCCAGCCCTTGCCGCCGAAGAAGCGGACCGGCTTCTTCCGGAGCCTCGCGCTCACCGGCAACAAGACCGCACCTGACACCCGTGCCATCGGAGGTACCGCGTCATGAACTGGGACTGGGGTGTCGTCTCCGACTTCATGCCGGCGTTCTGGGACGGCGTACTCGTCACCCTGCAGGCGCTGGTGTACGGCACGCTGCTGGCCTTCAGCCTCGGCCTCGTGTGGGCCGTGGCCCTCCGCGGGCCGGCGTGGGTGCGCTGGCCGGTCACCGGCTTCACCGAATTCGTCCGCAACACGCCGCTGCTGGTGCAGCTGTTCTTCCTCTACTTCGTGATGCCCGAAGTGCCGGGCTTCCCCACCCTCACCGCGCTGGTGGCCGGGTCCATCGGGCTGGGCCTGCACTACTCCACCTACACCATGGAGGTCTACCGCGCGGGTATCGAGGGCGTGCCGGTCGGCCAGTGGGAGGCGGCGCGCGCGCTCAGCCTGCCGCCCGGCCGCACCTGGACCGCGGTGATCCTGCCGCAGGCGTTCCGCCGTGTGGTGCCCGCGCTGGGCAACTACGTGATCGCCATGCTGAAGGACACCCCGCTGATCGTCACCATCGGTGCCATGGAAATGCTGGGCTCGGCCCGGGTCTTCGGCACGGAGACGTTCAACTACATGGAGCCCATCACCGTGGTCGGCGTCGCCTTCATCGTCATCGCCTACCCGGCCTCACTGCTGATCCGAGCTCTGGAGCGCCGTCTTGCCACCTACTGACCCCACTTCTGAGAACACCGAGCACCCGGAGGCACCGGTGGACACGCCGAACGAGCCCAAGGACAAGAAGCCCGACGCAGCGACGGGCGCCACCGCGCAGCCGAACGGGGAAGCACCCCAGTCGCGGGCGACCGGCAGAGAGCTGATCCGCTTCACCGACGTGACGAAGAGATTCGGCGACCTCACGGTCCTGGACGACCTCTGCTTCTCGGTGGACACCGGGAAGCACGTCACGCTCATCGGCCCCTCCGGATCGGGCAAGACCACGATCCTGCGGCTGCTCATGACGCTGCTCACGCCCGAAGAGGGCACCATCATGGTGGACGGGCAGTACCTCACCCATGAGGAGCGGAACGGCAAGCTGGTCAAGGCCGGGGAGCGGCACACCCGCGAGGTGCGCAAGAAGATCGGCATGGTCTTCCAGCAGTTCAACCTCTTCCCGAACATGAAGGTGCTGCGGAACGTCACCGAGGCCCCGGTGCACGTGCTGGGCATGCCCAAGGACGAGGCGGTGGAGCGGGGCAAGGAGCTGATCGAGATGGTCGGGCTCACCGAGCACCTCGACAAGTACCCCAGCCAGCTCTCCGGAGGTCAGCAGCAGCGGGTCGCGATCGCCCGGGCCCTCGCCATGCGGCCGCAGGTCCTGCTGCTCGACGAGGTGACCTCGGCACTCGACCCGGAGCTGGTGGCCGGTGTGCTGGACGTCCTGCGCGACATCGCCCACACCACGGACATCACCATGCTGGTGGTGACGCACGAAATGTCCTTCGCCCGGGACATCTCCGACAGTGTGCTGATGTTCGACAAGGGGAAGATCGTCGAGTCCGGACCGCCGGACAAGATGTTCAGTGATCCCGAGCACGAGCGCACCCGGGAGTTCCTGAGCACCGTTCTCTGACGGTGCGCGCGCGGGTCCGGCCCGCTGCCCCGAGGGGCAGCGGGCCGGATCCGTTCGGCGAACAGGCCCCGTTCCCGGCGACTCCCGTTAGGCTGTGACCGGTCGGAGCCTTGCGGTGACGAGCGCGGCGGGGCCGCGGGACGAGGAGGCGCTGTGACGCTCACATCCGGGGCGAGCACACCGCATCGCTCCGTGCAGTACGCCCTCCGGCTGCTCGAGGCGCTCGCCGGCCATCTGCACGGACTCCCCGAGGAGGAACTCGCCCGGCGGACCGCGCTGCCGCCCGGTCACCTGTCCCGCCTGCTGCCCATGCTCTGCCGGGAGGGCTACGTGGAGCGGCTGGGGGACGGCACCTACACCGCGGGCGCGTCGCTCCGCCGTCTCGGGGCGGACGGCGACCGGCAGCGCCGGCGCGAGGAGCGGCTGCAGGGTGCGCTCGACGCCCTGCGGGAGTCCGTCGGCGCCGCCGTCTACCTGGGCCGCTACCAGGACGGCGAGATGAGTGTCGCGCACATCTCGGCCGCTCCGGACACCCCCGCGGTGCACCAGTGGGTGGACTTCCGCTCCGCCGCGCACGCCACCGCGATCGGCAAGTGTCTGCTCGGCCAGCTCGACCACGACGGGCGCCAGGACCACTTCTCCCGGCACAAGGCGGCCCGGCTCACGTCGCGCACCATCACCGATCGCCGGGTGCTGCTCAGCTCCCTGGACCGGCAGCCGGCCACCATGCCGGTACTGGATCTCCAGGAGTACGCGGTCGGCACGCTGTGCGCCGCGGTCCCGCTGACGGCCGGGTCGGCGGTCGGCTGCCTCGCCCTGTCGCTGCCGCTGCGGGAGGCCCACCGGCTGCGCCAGGCCGCGGAAGCCCTGAACGACCGGGCCGCCCCGACACTCCTCACCCTGGTGCTGTGACCGAAGCTCCGCGGACCCCCTCGGCAGTGGTCGGAAGCACCCCCGAGGAGCGGGTAAACTTGCCGTGTCGGCCCGCGCGGCCGGCCCGGCGCCGCTAGCTCAGTTGGTTAGAGCAGCTGACTCTTAATCAGCGGGTCCGGGGTTCGAGTCCCTGGCGGCGCACTGTTCCGTGGCCCCCTCGAAGTATCGAGGGGGCCACGGCTGTGTTGCCTTCCAGGTCGCCGGCGGAGCACGCAGGCCGCCCGGCACCCGGGGCTCCCTTCACCCCAACGCGCCGGCGACCGCCCGGACGGGTTCCTCCTGCCGGTTGCCGCTCATGGCCCCAGGGTTCACCGGGTAGCCCTGCTCCCGCAGTTCTTCCGCCGCCGCGAGCACCGAGCGGCGGTCACCTTCCGGGCTTCCGGGGCGGGCGGGCAGCAGAGGAACAGCGGCGCTTGCCCGCAGCCGCACGGCCGGGTGCCTGCGGGCGAACGCGGTCAGGGTCTGCCGAGGGCCCGCCTCGATCAGCAGCATGTCCTCTGCCGCCAGCAGGTTGTCCAGAGCAGGCGCGAAGTACACCGGATCGGTCACCTGCCGGGCCCAGAACCGGGCGCTGCAGGCGTCCTCGTCCCGCATCGGTCCCCCGGTGTAGCCGGAGTAGAGCGGAACGGTCGGCGGGCGCAGCCGGACCTGTTCATAGGCGGGCTGGATCGCCTCGGCCGCCGGCTCCATCGCGGGACTGTGGAACGGGGATGTCGCCGGGACCCGGACCACGGTGAGCCCCGCCGACCGCAGCGCACCAGCCGTGACCTCCAGCGGTCCGGTGGTGCCCGCCAGCATGACCTGGGCATTCGCGTTGACCGCCGCGATCACCACATCGCCGGTGAGATGGGGCCGTACCCGGTCCTCCCCGGCGGCGACGGCCAGCATGCCGCCGGCGGGTACCGCGACCGCGGCGCGGACCCGTTCACGCATCATCAGCACCGCGTCGGAGAGCCGGACGACTCCCGCCAGTGTGGCGGCGACCAATTCTCCGGCGCTGTGTCCCAGGAGTGCGGTGGGGCGGATTCCCCAGCTGAGGATCATGCGGCCGAGTGCGTAGTCGACGGCGAACAGCAGCGGCTGGGCGCGACGGACGTCGTCGATGCTGATCAGCGGGTCCTCGCTGAGCCAGTCGGCCCGGATGGCGGGGCCCTCCTCCCCCATCAGTGCCAGCACCCGGTCCATGGTGAACGTGAAGGTGGGGTCGCTGCGGTAGAGGCCGGCGGCCATGCGGATGTGCTGGGACCCCTGGCCCGGGAACAGGAGCCCGACGGGGCGACGGTGTGTGCTGGGTGACATCTCTCTCCTGGTCTTCGTCCGTTCTGCGGAGTGGTCGCTGCGGGCTGCCGGAGACGAGGGCTGCCCGCCGGCCGTGGTGCGGCCCGCGGACAGCCCTCGATGGCCTCCTGCGGTCAGGAAGCGGCGGGCTCGCCCGCGCTGCTGTTGATCACGTCGAGAAGTGCGCGCGGGGTCTCGGCGTCCACGACGGCGTCGTCGGGGATCTGCAGCGCGTAGTCCCGCTGCACCTGCCCGATCACCTGGAGGAGGGCCAGCGAGTCGTAGCCGAGCTCGATGAACGGGGTGTCCAGGACATCCCCGTCCAGGTCGATGCCCTCCTCCTCACCCGCGCTCTCCCGGAGCATGCGGGTCAGGTCGGTCAGGGTCACGGTCGGAGTCGCGATGCGTGTGCTGGTGGTCATGGCGGTGTCCTCATTTCTGTTTCTTCGGATCATTCGGTGCGACGGTCCGGTCCGGGTCGGTACGACTCTGTACACAAGCGGTCCGGTCCGTGCGGGTGGTGGGGTGGTGCGGGGTCCGGCCCGGGGGGGGCGGGCCGGACCGGTCAGCGGGCGGGGCGTCCTGGCCCGGACGGTGCGCCCCGCCAGGTCAGGCCGGGCGGCGCACGACCAGGGCCGCGTTGAAGCCGCCGTGTCCCCGGGCGAGCACCAGCGCGTTGCGCAGCGGCGCCTCCCTGGGAGCACCGGTGACCAGATCGATCGGGCAGTCGGGAGCCGGGCCCGTGACATGCACGGTGGGCGGGATGACGCCGTCCCGCAGAGCCAGCAGGGCGGTCGCCACGTCGAGCGAGGCGCCTCCGGCCAGCAGCCGTCCGGTCATGGTCTTGGGTGCGGTGACCGGTACGCCCTGCGGCCCGAAGAGGGCGGCCAGCGCCTGGGCCTCCGTGCGGTCCAGTTCGGGAGTGCCGGTGGCGTCCGCGAAGACGACATCGATGTCCTCGGGGGTGAGACCGGCGTCCGCCAGCGCGTTCTCGGCGGCCCTGCGGAGCCGGGAGGGCTGCGGGCTGTCAGCGGCTGCGTCCAGGGTGGCCGCGTAGCCGGCGATCTCCCCGTAGATCTGTGCGGCTCCCCGCTCCCGGGCGGAGTCGGCATCCTCCACGATGAGGATGGCGCCGCCCTCACCCGCGACGTAGCCGCCCGCCTCGGAGGAGAACGGCAGGTAGGCGCGCGTGGGGTCGTCCTCGGTACTGAGCAGACCGGAGGCGATCTGCGGCACCCAGCCCCAGGGGCAGATCGCCGCGTCCACACCGCCGGCCACCACCATCGGACAGCCCTTGCGCACGTGGCGGCGGGCGTGCCCCAGGGAGTCAATGCCACCGGCCTGTTCGGTGAGGAGTACCCCGCTGGGTCCGCGCATCTTGTGCCGGATGGAGATCTGGCCGGTGTTGACCGCGTAGAACCAGGCGAAGGACTGGTAGGCGCTGACGTACTCCTTGCCCTGGCTCCAGAGATTCTGCAGCTCACGCTGGCCGAACTCCACCGCACCGCCGGAGGCCGCGGTGACCACACCCATGCCGTACTCGGGCAGGTCACCCGGGGTCACGCCGGCGTTCTCGATGGCCCAGTCCGCGGCGGTGAGCGCCAGCCGGGTCATGTGGTCGGTCTGCGGCATCAGCCGGCTGGGAATGTGCTCCTCGGCCCGGTAGCCGGAGACCTCGCCGGCGATGGTGGACGGGTACTGGCCGGGGTCGAAGCGGGTGATCCGGCCCAGGCCACTGGTTCCGGCGAGCGTCGCGGCCCAGTAGTCCTCGGTACCGAGCCCGTTCGGGGCGGTGATCCCGAGACCGGTGACAACAGTGGTGCTCATGCCAGGTTCCTCTCCGGGCGTGCCAGGAGCATGGCGCTCTGGAAGCCGCCGAAGCCGCTGGCCACACTGAGCACCACGTCGGGGCGCGCCTCACGGGCGTGCAACGGTATGTAGTCGAGGTCGCAGTCGGGGTCGGGGTCGTGCAGGTTGGCCGTGGGCGGCAGCACTCCGTGTTCCATCGCCAGGGCACAGGCCGCGATCTCCAGGGCACCGATGGCACCGAGGGAGTGGCCGATCATCGACTTGATGGAGCTCATCGGGGTGGCGTAGGCGTGCTCACCGAGGCTGCGCTTGACCGCGCCCGTCTCGTGCCGGTCGTTCATCTTCGTACCGGAGCCGTGCGCGTTGATGTAGCCGATCTCCTGCGGATTGATCCGGCCCTCGGTCAGCGCGGCGTCGATGGCCTCGGACATCTCCCTGCCGTCCGGCTTCAGCCCGGTCATGTGGTAGGCGTTGCAGCGGGCCGCGAAGCCGGCGATCTCCGCGTAGATGTGCGCCCCGCGCCGCTTGGCGCTCTCGAGCTCCTCGAGGATCAGCACTGCCGATCCCTCCCCGAGGACCAGGCCGTTGCGGGTCCGGTCGAACGGGCGGCAGGCGTGCTCCGGGTCGTCGTTGCGGGGGGTGGTGGCGTGGATGGCGTCGAAGCAGGCTGACGTGATCGGGGAGATGGGTGCTTCCGTCGCCCCGGCGACCATGATGTCCGTCGTGCCTTCGCGGATGAGCTCCACGGCGTGCCCGAGGGCGTCGATGCCGGAGGTGCAGCCGGTGGAGACCACCGCCGCGGGGCCCTCCGCCCCGGCGGCCCGGCCGACCTCGGCGGCCATCGAGCTGGGCACGAAGTGGCTGTACAGCTCGGGTACCGCGTACTCGTGGTCCACGTTCCACTTGCGGCCGCCGTTGCTGGTCACGACGTATTCGCGCTCCAGGCTGGTGGTGCAGCCGACCGCGCTTCCCAGGGAGGTGCCGACCCGGGAGGGGTCGAGCGCCCCGGTGTCCAGTCCGCTGTCCTCCAGCGCCTCCCGGGTGCTGACCACAGCGAACTGCGCGGCCCGGTCCAGCCGACGGATCTCCTGGGGGGTCAGGCCGGCCTGCACCGGATCGAAGTCGCACTCGGCGGCGATCCGGGAACGGAACGGCGAGGCGTCGAAGAAGGAGATCGTCCGCGTGGCCGAGCGTCCCGCGGTGAGCAGGTTCCAGTATTCCTTCACTCCCACGCCACCGGGAGCGACGGCCCCCAGTCCCGTGATGGCGACTCTGCGCATGGCGGTTACCTCCCCTTCCTGGATGTCGGCTGCCGCCATGGGCACCGGCGGGACAGAGCTGTCCGCGTCACTACGGATCCCCTCGTTCGGCTTCTCTACGGTGATACGGCGGCCGGGACGGTTCGGGATCGTTCCTCACCGCCCCAGTCGCCGGCCGGGACGCCGGCGGCTTGTGGCCCCCGGAATCCTGCGGTCCCGTCATGGTTCGGCCGGTTCCTCGACCCCCGGTCGTGCCCGCGTGGAAGCCCGTCGGAAGCCGCACGCACGTGGGCCCCGGACCGGTGTCGACCGGTCCGGGGCCCATGGTGCGAGTGCGTTCAGCCGGCCCGTGCGGCCTCCAGCGCGCTGCCGCGCGAGGACGTCACCAGATCCTGGTCGCCCGCCAGCACGGCCTGGTGCAGGTTCCGGAGCCTGCGGGAGGGCTCCAGACCGAGCTCGTCGACCAGGGTCCCCCGGAGCCGCTGGTACGCCTCGAGTGCGCGCCAGGAACTGCCGGAGCCGTGCAGCGCGGCCATCAGCTGGGCGCAGAAGTTCTCATGCATCGGGTACTTGGCCGCCAGTACGGTGAGTTCGGGGATGAGTTCGGCGTGCCTGCCGAGCCGCATGTCGGCGCCGATGCGGCGTTCCAGCGTCGCCATCCGGCCCTCCTCCAGGCGCAGGACCTCCAGCTCGAGCACGCCGCCCACCGGGACGTCCACCAGCGCTTGACCGCGCCACGTGTCCAGGGCCTTGCGCAGCAGCTCCGAGCCCTTCTCGTCCCGGCCGGCGTCACAGGCGGCGCGGCCGTCCTCGGCGTACTGCTCGAAGTCCTGGATGTCGAGCTGCCCCGGCTGCACCTGGAGCAGGTAGCCGCCGTGCCGGGTGAGCAGGACGTCCTTGGGTTCCCGGCCGGCCTGGCGGCCACAGGTGGCCTCGCCGATCCGGCGGCGCAACTGCAGTATGTATGTCTGCAGGGTGGTCGCCGCGCTGCGTGGTATGGCCTCTCCCCACAGTTCTTCCATGAGGGTGGGGACGGTCACCATGCGGTCGGCGTGCAGAGCGAGCAGCGCGAGCACCTGGCGGGGCTTGGCGGCGCTCGGCAGAACCGACACCTCGTGCATGGATGCTGCGAACGGCCCGAGAATCTTGATGTCCATGGCGTACCTCTCCTCGACGGAGTCCCACCGGGAGTTCGCCCGGCTCTTGGTCGAAGTTCGCTGGTGCCGCGTCAGCAGAAGACGCGCTACCAGGAAGCATGGCACCGGCGGCAGAGTCGTCCCAGTGACCGGCACACGAACGGACATGTGAAGAATTCACACATGGATGGTGAGGTCGGCACTGTCAGAGCAGCCTTCACAACCTCCACACTCTGTCTCAGGTAACCCACCGAACGGGCATCCGCCAGAAGATGGAGAGTTCGATGAACGCTATGACCACTCAGGCACCGTCTCCCTCCTCCTCCGTCCCCGACGAGCTCCGGGCAGCCGAACTGACGGCCCGCCTCGGCCTGGAGCCCGAGCTGGCAGAGCGCTACTTCCACGACCCCGTCAGCGTGCTGCTGCAGCACGGCTTCGACGCGGGAGCCGAGCCGGTGTACGCGGATCACACCGGCGTCATCGAGCACCTCAGCGGGCGGGCGTCCGTACGGCTCGACCAAGCCGGAACGCCCGTGGTGGCGGGAGGTCCGGACCTGATGGTCTCTCAGACGCTCGGGACCTGGAGCCGCCCGGCGCCGGCTCCCTCGGAGCTCTCGCTCGAAACGGTCCCGGCATGAAGGGACAGGAAGACGTCCGCAGCGCCCCGCGCGTGGGGTTCCGCAGACACTTGCGGGTCGAAGTACTGCCGGGTGAGGCGGTGTACCTGCTCTCCGAGCCAGGGGTCACCGTGCTGCACGGCAGGGACATCCAGCTCCTCGCTCCCCTGCTCGACGGCACCCGAACCGTGCCCGAGCTTCTCGCCGAGGCGAGCGCTCTGACCCCGGCCCGAGACGTGGGCCGGCTCCTCGGCACCCTCGCGAGAGCAGGACTCATCGGCTACCGCAGATCCGGCACGGGGGCGGTTCGGGCCGGCTCCGCCGCAGCGGCCGCGTACTGGGAGCTGGCCGGACTGGACGGTAACGAGGCGGGGGATTCCGTCACCCGGACACCGGTCAGGATCATCTCTGTGGGGCGGGTCGAACCGGAGCAGGCCCGGGCCGCCTGCGTGAGCTCCGGACTCACCGTGACCGACGCGGAAGGCCCCGCCCCGGAACCGGCGGCAGGCGCCTTCTCGCTGGTGCTCTGTGACGACTACCTCGCTCCCGAGCTCGAGCGGATCGACGCCTGGCACCGGGCCCGCCGCCGGCCGTGGCTGCTGGCCTCCCCCGGCGGGTCGGCGCCCTGGGTGGGGCCCGTCTTCCACCCGGCCGGGGCCTGCTGGTCCTGCCTGGCACACCGGCTGCGCGCGCATCGCCGTTCGGAGATACCGGTGCAGCAGGCGCTGGCGCTCGACAGGCCGGTCCCGCTTCCGGACGCCTCGCTGGCCGCGGGACAGAGCCTGGGCATGCACGCGGCCGCCCTGGAGACCGCGAAGTGGCTGGCGGGTCTGCGGGGAGAGAACCAGCAGACCGTCACCGTCATGGACACGCTGACCCTGCGCACCGTGCAGCACCGGGTGCAGCAACGCCCCCAGTGCCCCCGGTGCGGGGACCCCGGCCTGGTCCAGGACCGGGTGCGGCGCCCCGTCGTCCTGCGGTCCGTGCTCAAGCTCCAGGACTCCGGCAACAACCACCGGGCGGTCTCCTCGACGGACATGCAGCGCCGCTACGGCCATCTGGTCAGTCCCGTCACAGGAATCATCTCCGGTATCCGGCGCGACACCCGGCTGCCGGCCGGGCTCAACAGCTACGTCTCCGGGCACAACCTCGCCCTCGGCACCCGCACGCTCGCCGAATTCCGGGGCAGCCTGCGCAGTCTCAGCGGCGGCAAGGGAGCCACCGCCGAGGAAGCCGAGGTCGGGGCGCTGTGCGAGGCGGTGGAACGCTACTCCGCGACGCGTCAGGGAGACGAACCGACCGTTCACGACACGATGAACGGCATCGGTGAGGCAGCCGTCCATCCGAATGCCTGTCAGCTCTTCGCACAGGAGCAATTCCGCAACCGGCAGCACTGGAACACCCGGCACTCCACCTTTCAGCAGGTCTGCGCGCCCTTCGCCGCCGACCGGCCGGTCGACTGGACACCGGTGTGGTCGGTGTCGGCCGGCCGGCACCGGATGCTTCCCACCTCCCTGCTCTACTTCCCCGGCCGGTACGGCACCGACGAGGAGGCGCCCCAGGCCGACTCCAACGGGAACGCGGCGGGCGGAAGCCTGGAGGACGCCGTCGTCCAGGGCTTTCTGGAGCTGGTGGAACGGGACGCCGTGGCGCTGTGGTGGTACAACCGCACCCGGCACCCGGCGGTGGACCTGGATGCCTTCGACGCACCCTGGCTGGCCGGGCTCCGGGAGGACTACTCCCGCATCAACCGGGAGCTGTGGGTCCTCGATCTCACCTCGGATCTGGGGATCCCGGCGATGGCCGCGGTCTCCCGCCGGACGGACAAGCCGGCCGAGGACATCTCCCTGGGGTTCGGTGCCCACTACGATCCACGGCTCGCCCTGCGACGCGCGGTGACGGAGATGTCCCAGCTCACGGGGCCGGTGGCAGGAATCAGCCATAGTGACCCGGCCGCGTATCCGCAGGCCGACCCGGAATTGCTCTCCTGGTGGACCCGGGCCACCGTCCGGAACCAGCCGTATCTGCTGCCCGACCCCGCCGAGTCACCTCGCCCCCCGGCGCACTGGTCCTACACTCCCCGGCGGGATCTGCGAGCCGACATCAGGGCGGCGGAGAACCTGGTGACAGCCCTCGGCTCGGAGTTGCTGGTGCTGGACCAGACGCAGCCCGACATCGGACTGCCGGTGGCAAAAGTGCTCGTTCCCGGGCTGCGGCACTTCTGGGCACGGTTCGCGCCCGGCAGGCTGTTCGACGTCCCGGTGCGGCTCGGACGCCTGGCGAGCCCGACGGACTATCACCACCTGAACCCCATACCGCTGTTCGCCTGAGCCGCCAGCTTCCGGACAATCAGTGGCACGGCACCGATCGGCGACCGTAGCATGCGCGGAAACTGCCTCCCCCGAGGAGAATCCGGTGGAAAAGCGCATGGCCGGCGGTACACCAGATCCGTTGCCTTCCAGCGGCTCGCCACCAGCGGCTGTCGACAGCTCGCCGGACCGGCGCCGCCACATCCAGATGCCCCCGCCCCGGCTGGCACAGTCGATCGCGGTGGGCACAGTGGCCTACTACGGCTTCATCGTGGTGCTGAATGTGCTCAACACCGATCCCACCCGGGATGAGTTGCTCACCTCCATAGCGTGTGTGCTCGTCGTCTTCGCCGTCCAGCTGGTCCACATCACGCCAGGCGCCCAGCGCTGGTCGCTGCGCCGCCGCTGCACGATGCTGACCGTCCAGGCAGTCCTGACCTTTCTGCCCTTCCTGCTGTACGGCCTCAACTGGGGCACCATGGCCGGACCGCTCGCCGGCTCGCTGCTGCTGCTGCTTCCGGGACGGGTCGCCCTGCCCATGGTGGGCGGGATCGGCCTCTTCATGATGTTCATGGTGGTGAACGCCGGCGGGGACTTCGTCACGGTCGCCTACCTGACCTTGTCGACCATGATGGCCGGGCTGATCCTCTTCGGCATCACGCGACTGTCCCACCTGGTCACGGAGGTGCACGCGACCCGGCGGGAAATGGCCACCATGGCGGTGGCCAACGAGCGGATGCGCTTCTCCAGGGACCTGCACGACCTGCTCGGCTACAGCCTCTCGGCGATCACCCTGAAAAGCGAACTCGCCCACCGGCTGGCCAACGTGAACCCGGACCGGGCACAGCGGGAGATCGTCAGCATTCTGGATCTGTCCCGGCGCGCCCTGGCCGACGTACGGCTGGTCTCGCACGCCTACCGGGACATGTCCCTGCGCGAGGAACTGGTCTCCGCCGAAGAGGTGCTGCGGGCTGCGGACATCGAGGTCACCTGCGACACCGCGGACCTCGGCCGGCTGCACCCGGCGATCGACACCGTGCTGGCGATCGCCCTGCGGGAAGGGGTCACCAATGTCCTGCGGCACAGCAAGGCCGAACACTGCCATGTGACCGTCCGGCAGCAATCTTGCACCGTCCGGTTTATGCTGGAGAACGACGGGGTGCCCGACCGGGCCGCGCCACCGCCCCCGCACAGCGGCAGTGGGCTGGGCAATCTCCATGCACGGCTCGAAGCGGTGGGCGGGACGATCAGCGCGAGCAGCCCGGGCACCGGCAGCTACCGGCTGACAGTGGAGGCGCCGGTGATGCTGGGGAGGGCTTCCTCCCCCGCGGAAGCTCCGGCCGGTGCCGACAGGACCCCCGAAGGAGCGGAAGGGGAGCGCGCAGCAGCTCAGTGATTGCCGGTTCCGCCGTTGAAGAGCGCTGAGGGGGACCCATGCTGACCGTGAAGGTGCTGCTGGCCGAGGACGTGCCGATGGTCCGGGGGGCACTGGTCGCGCTCCTCGAACTGGAGCGCGACCTGCGGGTCATCGCCGAGGTCGCCTCCGGGGACGAGATCGTTCCGGAGGCATTGCGGACGCACCCCGACGTGGCCGTCATAGACGTGGACCTGCCGGGAGTGGACGGCATCGACGCCGCGATCGACCTGCGCCGTCACCTCCCCCGCTGCCGCACGCTGCTGCTGACCAGCATGGGTCGGCCGGGCACCCTGCGCCGCGCCTTGAATGCCCAGGTGAACGGCTTCCTGCTGAAGGACGCGCCCTCGGACCAGCTGGCTTCCGCGGTCCGCGCGGTGGCGAGCGGGCAGCGGGTGCTGGATCCGCAGCTGGCGATGACCGCGTGGGACACCCCTGAAGTGCCGCTTTCCGCCCGTGAGCTGGAGGTGCTGCGGCTCGCCGCGCGCGGGGCGGAAGCGGCGGAGATCGCCGCCTGCCTATACCTCTCCAAGGGAACGGTGCGGAATTACCTTTCCGCCATCGTGACCAAACTGCATGCCCGTAACCGGGTCGACGCGGTCCGCATCGCGCAGGAAGCCGGCTGGATCGCCTGAGGTGCTCGCCGCGCCCAGCAGCGCGTCCAGCATGCCCTCGTCGAGCGCGGTCAGCGTGGACAGGTCGCTGCCCGCCCCCAGACCGGCATCATGCACCGCGGCACCCACCACGTAGTCACCGGGAAGGTGGAACGTGCCGAAGCTCCAGTCCGGCTCCCCGGCCGGCTCCCCCGCCGGCCCGGTCAGACAGGCTCCGTCCGCCCGCAGCGCGAAGCCGAACTCCGTGAACCGCAGCCTGAGTCCCTGCCCCAGAGCCTTGGTGTACGCCTCCTTCAGCGTCCACAGGCGCACCAGCGTGTCGTTGCGGACCCGCATGTCGACCGGATCGAGCCGGGCACGTTCGAACGGGGTGCAGGTCTGTGACTCCGAGCCGGTACCGGCCATCCGGCGCGCGCGGCGTTCCACGTCCACACCGATGCGGCCCCGCCGGGTCACCCCCACCACCAGCATCTCGTCGGTGTGGCTGAGGCTGACGTCGATCTGATCGCACCCCCGCACGTACGGTCGGCCACCCGGTTGGTAGGACAGGTCCACCGATTCCGGTGCGGCGTCGATGGCTGCTCCTGCGACATGTCGCAGGAGCAGCCGGGAAGCGGCGAACCGTTCCCTCATCCGGGGCAGGGGAATGCGCTGGTAGCGCTGCCAGTCCCGGCCCAGGAGCCGGCGCAGCGCGGGCCCGGTGCGGCCGGGGCCGGGCAGCCAGGCGTCCAGGCTGCCGTGCACCACCGCCGTCCCGGAGGTGGCCAGTGCCGCCCGCACGCCGTGCCCCAGCTGTCCCGGAGTCCCGGTCGGCAGCGGCTCCGGAATCCCCACGTGCGGGCCGGGCATCAGGACCCGACCGGTGCGGAGACGGGCCGCGCCTGGAGCTCGGCCAGGAGCTTCCGCACCTCTTCCGCGCCGGACCGCGGTCCGGCGCAGGCCATCCGGCAGGCCGGGGTCCCGCGACCAGCGAGCCGGCGCAGGTACGGGATGAGTACGGTGCGCGGCCCGATCTCCACCACGTGGCTGGGGGCCTGCTGGTCGAGCAGTTGCCGGGCCGCCTCGGCGAACCGCACCGGTGCGGTGATCTGCTCCGTCCAGTACCCGGAGTGCAGGGGTTCGGTGGTGAGCCGTCCGCGGACCGTGGAGTAGAAGGGGAGGCGCGGCGCGCCTCCGGGCAGCCGGCGTGCCACCGCCTCGAAGCGGGGCACCGCCGGCTCCATCAGCGGCGAATGGAACGCGTGGGTTCCCGGCAGGTGGATGCAGCGCTGGCCCCGGGCGCGGAGCTGATCCTCGATGCGCTCCAGCGCGCCGCGGTCGCCCGAGAGCACGGTGGAACGCGGGCCGTTGATGACCCCGATACCGACCGTGGCCTCCGGCGCGGCCAGGTGGGCTGCTTCGTAGGGTGACAGGCCGGTGGCCATCATTCCGCCGCCCGAGGGCAGGTACTGCAGGAAGGCTCCGCGGATCGCCACCAGTTTCGCGGCGTCCGGCAGTGTCAGCGCACCCACGACCACCGCCGCGGCGTACTCTCCGATGCCCTGCCCGAGAACGGCCGCCGGTACCACCCCGGCCTGTTCCAGCATCCGGGCCAGTGCGTACCCGACCGCGAACAGCGACGGCTGGGCGAACGCCGTCTGGTGGAGGCGGGTGTCGCCGCTGAGGATCAGGTCCACCACGGAGACACCGGTGTAGGGCAGCAGGGCTTCCGCAGCCTCGTCGAGCGCCGTCCGGTAGTCCGGGCACTGGATGTAGAGAGCTGCGGTCATCCCCGGGTGCTGGGCTCCCAGACCGGTGAAGACGAATGCGGTCCGGACGCGGTGTCCGGCTCCCGGCCGCACGTCCCGGCAGGCCAGGTGGCGGGCGAGCAGCCGGGCGGTGGGGTACTCCCGGATGTCGGTGGGCTCGACGAGCGGGCCGAAGGCTTCCTCGATGTCCCCGTAGAGGCTGAGGGCCGCCACCGAGTCGAGGCCGCTGACGGCGAAGTCGCTGTCCGGCGCCGGCCGTCGGCCGAGGTAGTGACTCAGCCGTTCCAGCAGCCAGTCACGGTAGAGGTGCTCCCGGGGCGGGACCGAGGTCATGGTCATGTCGGGTCCTTTCTGAGGTGCTGCTGTGCGGAGGTGGTCATTCCGCGAGCTGCATGCCGTACAGGTCGTAGGCGCGGCCACCGTGCAGCCGGGCGAGCAGCTCGGCCAGTACCCGTTGCTCGCTCGCGGTCTGCTGACCGGGACGGGTCAGGCCGAGCCGTCCGGCCAGTCGGTACAGCGCGGCGTCGAGCCACGCGGGATCGGACAGGAAGGAGCCGGTCGGTCCGTGGGACGGTCCCTGCGCGCGGGCCTGCTGCCAGACGCCGATCACCGCGGCCGCGGACAGCACCATGGCGTAGCGGTCGGTGAGACCGAGACTGTGCGGGCCGGACAGGGTCCTGCGGTCGTCCGGGGACACCTCCCGGTAGAAGTTCCGCAGCTCCTCCAGTTCGCCGGTCAACGCCTCGACGAGGGATCGGGTGGCGGAGGAGAAGGCGGACCCCTGCCTCGCGGTGCAGAACACCAGGGTGGCGGCCAGCGGATCGCTGTCGCCGAGCAGCGCGAGCGCAGCCGGATCCAGCGGCGGGAGGTCCCCGTCCAGGCTGAAGAGCGCCCCGGGAGGCTCCGGGCCGGCGAACCACGAGTTGCGGGCGAACACCGGGAGCTGGGGCAGGACACTGATCTGCCGGCCCGCGCTGCCGGCGTGCCCGAGCGAAGTGACCGGCAGGTCGCGCAGTTGTTTGCGGAACATCGCGGAGGCGCTGCTGTCGGTGAACTGGGCCTTGCCCAGCACGGAGGACAGGGCGTCCATCGACTCGGCGATCATCTTCGGGGCCAGGTAGGCGCCCGCGGCGGCGTACGCGCTGGCGTGCCGTGGCAGCAGGTGCACGGCACGGGTCGCCACCAGGGCCAGGCAGTCACTGATCAGCAGGTCCAGGAAGGCCCCGGTCAGGACGTCCCGCACATGCCGGACGTCCAGCGAGGACCTCCCGTCCTCGCGCCTCCGCACCGCGAACCGGGCGACGGTGCGGAGGGCGGTGTCCGCGCCCGCCAGCACGATCGAGGGGATCAGCCCGCGAATCAGCAGTGAGGAGCGCAGCGAGATCTCGTAGCCGTCGCCGACCGCACCCACCAGAGCATCTCCGGGGACCGGGCAGTCCAGGGCCTCCAGCCCGCTGAACTCGGTACTGCGCAGACCGCTGGTCGGGTCCCGGCCGAGGCCGACCAGCCGGTCGGCGGGCAGCTCCGACCGGTCCAGGAGGAAGACCGAGTGGCACCGGCCCGCCGGGGTGCCGGGGCTGCCCGTTCCCGCGAACACGACCAGGCCGGCGGCCCGGGCGCCGTTGGCGATCACCGTCTTGCTGCCCTGGAGCACGAAGCCGCCGTCCACCGCGCGGGCGGTGAACTCGTCCCGCACGAATGCGTTTCCGTGCGTCACCTCGTGCCGGGCCACCGCGACGCGTTCGCCGTCCAGGAGCAGCCGGGCCACCGTCCGGCGCTGGGCGGCACTGCCCGCGGTCCATACCGGTGTGGCGGCGAAGAAGCAGTTGAGGCCGTAACCGAAGCCGAGCGAGGCGTCCCGGCGGAACACCGGCCGCAGCATCCGGCCCAGGACGTCCATCCGGGTCAGCCGGCCGCCGAGTGCCCCGGGCACGGACTCGGCGTTGAATCCGGCTGCGTCCAGGGTCTTCTCCCCTTCGGTCAGCACTTCACCGCGGTGGTCCGCGGCGAGCAACGCCCGCTCGCCGAGGGGGTTGTCCGGGTCGCCGAGCGGGCCGAAGGCCTGCTCGAGTTCGTCGATGCGTTGCTGGGGATCCATTCAGCGGCCCCCGGGCAGCAGATGTGCGACGTCGGGATCCATCGACTGGTGAATCGGCCTCAGCTCGCCGCGGAGGAAGAGCCCGCGCATGGCTGCCCGTTCGACCTTGCCGCTGGTGGTCCGCCGGACGGTCCCCGGGCGTACCAGCAGCACTCCGGCCGCCCGCACGTCGAACTCCTCCGCCAGGCAGCGCTGCATGTCGGAGGTCACTCCGTCCAGGTCGAGACCGAAGTGGCTGCGGGCCCGCAGCTCCTGCACCAGCACGATCCGCTCCTCGTCCCCGGGCACGGAGAACGCGCTGCCGGGACCGAGGCGTGAACTGACCCGCTGCACGCTCTGCTCCAGGTCCTGCGGGTACAGGTTGCGGCCGGCGACGACGACCATGTCGGTGAGCCGTCCGCTGACGAAGAGCTGCCCGTCGTGCAGGGTCCCCAGATCGCCGGTCCGCAGATGACCGCCACGGCCGTCGGCGGTGACGGCCGCGAAGGTCTCCGCCGTTTCCTGCCTTCGCCGCCAGTATCCGGCGGCCACGCTGTCGCCGCGGAGCCAGATCTCTCCGATCCTGCCCTCGGGCAGCACCTCCCGGGTGCGGGGGTCCACGATCAGCAGCGTGCCGTCGGCTGCGGTCCCGCAGCCGACGAGGGTACGGGCCGGGGCGCCCGGATCCGCGGGCCGGACCCGGTCCGCTTCCAGGGCGGCCGGGTCCGCCGCAAGCTGGGTCCAGGGGGCGCCGGGAACGCTCGCGGAGGCGAGCAGCGTCGTTTCCGCCAGACCGTAGGCGGGGGTGAGGGCCTGCGGGCGCAGGCCGGCCGCGGCGAACCGGTCGGCGAAAGCGTGCAGGGTGCTCGCGCGGACCCTTTCCCCTCCGACCACGGCTGTTTCCCAGCCGGACAGGTCGAGGCCGGCGAGCTCCTCCTCGGTGACCCGTGCGGTGCACCGTGCGTAGGCGAAGTCGGGTGCACCGCTGATGGTCAGTCCGTGGTCCGAGATGGCCTCCAGCCAGCGGGCCGGGCGTCTGACGAACTCGGCAGGACTGAGCAGCACGGAGGTGCCGCCCAGCCACAGCGGGTGCACCAGCCCGCCGATCAG
Organism: Streptomyces sp. ACA25; assembly: GCF_028200735.1. Taxonomy (GTDB): domain Bacteria; phylum Actinomycetota; class Actinomycetes; order Streptomycetales; family Streptomycetaceae; genus Streptomyces. Next base: position 136,781 of record NZ_JAQKPV010000012.1, on the reverse strand, counting down.
GCCCATGTCGTGGTGGAAAGGGAGCCAGCCCCCGAGCCGGTCGCCGGGGCGGGTTCGCATGACCCGGCTGATGGCACGCTGGTCGGACAGCAGGCTGCTGTGCGGAACCATCACGCCTCGCGGCTCCTGAGTGGATCCCGAGGTGTACTGGAGGAAGGCGATGGTGTCCGCGGTGGCCTCCGGCCGCTGCCAGCCCTCACCGGTCACCTGGTCGGCGGCCACACAGGTCGTCCCGCTGTTGCCGGTACGGGCCAGCAGCTGCGACACCTCCGGGGCGTCGTCCCGGCCGGTCAGCACGAAGCGGGTCGCGGCGTCCCGGACAATCCCGGCGATCCGGTCCTCATGGTGTCCGCCCCCGGTGGGCGGTGGTGCGGGGACAGCGATGGCCCCCGCGTACAGGCAGGCCAGGAAACTCACGGCGAAGAGCGGCCGGGAGGACTGCTGGAGCAGTACCCGTTCCCCGGTCGCACCGCGCTCCTGCAACCAGCCGGCGAGGTTGCGGGCGGCGGCGTCCAGCTGCCGGTAGGTCAGGGTGTCGGGGGCTTGCCCGTCGTTCCGCAGGAAGATCAGCGCGTCCCGTTCCGGTGACTCGGCGGCCCGGTCCTGTACCAGGTCGGCGAGGGTGCGGTATCCGGTCATGGCTCCCTCCCAGGGCTCTGCGTTCCGAACTCCAGGACACCATTCGGATGTCCGTTCGCTCACCGTAGGAAGTCACTCTCGAACCGGGCTCGCTCTGCGCCGGAGCGCCGGTCAGCGCACGGAACCGCCGCGGGCACCGGGGAGGAACCCGGCACCCGCGGCGGCAGGCAGACAGTTCAGCGGGACACACCCGGCGCGTAGGTCAGGTGCCGCAGCCGCTCCGTGCTGATCCGGGCCACCGACTTCAGCTGCCCGACCCGCTGCAGGAACCCGGGCTCCGCCATGGCCCGTTGGCACGACTCGCCGTCCCGCCACCAGCACACGGCCAGGTATTTCTGTGGAGCCAGGGTGGAGCGCATCACGTCTCCGCCACCGAACCCCTCGCCGGCGGCGCAGTGGCCGAACAGCTCGTGGAACTGCCATTCGAAATCCGTCAGTGGACGGCCCTCGTCCACCAGAGCCTGGATGAACACGACGTTCTCCGCGCCCTGCCGGGCCTCGTCCACCAGCAGCCGCCCCAGGCTCACCGCCTGGTCCGCCTCCACCTCCACGATGGGACTGAGCCCCTGAACGTGGCTCAGGAAGGCGTCATGGTGCACCACCCGCAGGAACGCCTGATGGGTGACCCAGTGACTGAAGTGCATGTAGACGTTCGGCCGGTCGATCAACTGGCCGGTCACCAGGAAATTGAATCCGCGCTGCTGTCTCAGGTAATCGCAGTGCGGGCGGAACTGCCGTTCGAAGCGTCTGGTGTCACCCTTGACCGTGAATCGGTTGACGACGGTCAGGGGCCGGCTGAGGTCACGGCCGCTGCTCGGCATGTCGGCTGCCTCCAGCGGAAGGGGAATGGTCGGTACGGACTCTGTGCCGGGCGCTGTACCGGCGTTCAACTGCGGAGGGATTCCGCGTATTCCTTCGCCTGCCGCAGGGTGCGGGAGCTGTTGCCCCCCAGGGCCTTCCGGACGAGCGTACGGGCCTCGTCCAGGGTGGCGGCCGGCCCGAGAGCGTGCCGGACACCTTCCGGGTCGAGGGTGACGGTGTGCCAGGAGGTGACGACCAGCCTGTTCTGCGGGTCCGCGGGGTCGGGAGCGATGACCCAGCGACCGGTGTGGCCACTGAGCGCCACCGGCATGTGCAGCTGCTTGTAGACGAGGGTGTGACGGTCGGGGAAGCAGATCCGGACCGACTTGGTGTTGTGCAGGGAACCGTCGGCTCCGCGGGTGTCCATGTCGAGGTGCTGAAGGCCCGGCTCCTTCTCGGTGAGGACCAGCCGCGCGACGTGCGGAAGCCGCTCCGGCCAGAGATCCGCCCGGTCCAGAAACGCGAACACGTCCTCGGCGCTGCCTTCGACATGCTCGGTGTCGCTGAACGTGAAGCACAGGCTGGCGCGCTCCTCGCCCAGTTCCGCCACGTGCTTCAGCGCGTCGAGCTCGGCACGGCTGTTCCGGTCCACTGCCTGCTCGATCAGCCGCACCGCGTCGGGATCGTCGTCCACCGCGCGGAAGTCGTGCAGCAGCACCACCCGGCTGCCGCCGTCGGCGTGCGGCTCGACCCGCCACTCCCCGCCCATCGAGGCAACGGGCGAGGCGGACACGACCTGCCGGAAGGTGATCCGGCCGGCCGCCGCGTCCAGCGTCCGGCGTGAGCTCCAGGTACGGACCTCACCGTTGGCGAAGGCCCACAGGGTCAGCAGCTGTTCGCCGTTGTCGTCCTCCGGCAGCTCGACGTGCACGGTCGGCCCGAAGACCTGCGGCCAGCCCGAGACGTCGGCCACCAGGGCGTACACCGCCTCCGGCGGGGCCGCGACGGTGATCACGTGCTCCATGACGTGAACGGCTCCGGCCGCTCGGTGGTCGGTGACAGTCGCAGCGCTCGGCACCACAATGATCCTCTCCTTCGGTCAGCGCCCTGGGGCGTCGGGGGTTGGTACGGGGGCCGGGTCATGCCCGGCCCGGTCGGGTGAAGCGGCCCAGTGCGGCCTGTCCAGGACTTCCAGCACGGCGCAGCCCCAGGTGTAACCGGCGCCGACGCTGACGAGCACCACCCGGTCACCGGGGGCGGCCTGTCCCGAGACCACCAGGTGGTCCAGGCCGGCGAACTGGTCACCGGCACCGAGGTGACCGACCGTGCGGCTCCACCCCCAGACGGTGCGGGCCGGGTCGATGCCGAACGGCTCGTAGTAGATCGACTTGAGGCGCCGGCGTCCGAAGTGCGGCAGGAGGACCCAGGCGGCGTCGGACAGCTCCATGTCCGCCCCGGCCATTGCCCGTTTGATGACGGTCTGCTGTCCGGAGTGAGCGCGGGCGATCGCGTAGGAAATGCCGACCTCCCCGATGAAGGCCCGCTTGGCGGCCTCGAAGTCCACCGGTATCCGGTTGCTGAACGGTGCTGTCCCGAAGGGCTCGTCACCACGGTGCAGCGGCTCCAGGTCGGAGTCCGCGAGCACCTCCAGGGACAGCAGCCGGGCGTAGCCGCCGCGGCGGGAGAGCACCAGGGCGGTGCCTCCGTCGGCATAGGGGGTGCCGGGGTCGGTGCGCCAGCGGTCGATGCCCGGCGGGCAGAACCGGTCCGCGGTGGTGAGCAGCGCGTCGCAGCGGTTGGGGTCGGCCATGAGGTAGGCGCTCGCCAGGTCCAGGGCGGCTGTCCCCCCGTTGGACATCTGCCGGATCTCCAGCGCCGGACAGCTGTTGCCGGCGGTCTCCCGCTGGATGTAGGAGGCGACGGGCCAGAGGTCCTGACCCTGGTGGTAGGTGTCGGCGTGCAGGATCAGATCGATGTCCGCGGGGCCCGATTCCGCCCGCCGCAGCGCCGTCCGGGCCGCTGCAGCACCCATCTCGGCCGCCGACTCATCGGGTGAGTAGGACACCGAGAGGGTTCCGGTGGCCGACGCGATGGCGGCCGGGCACTCGCCGGCGGTGACCGCGTCGGCCACGTGGAGCACGGAGGGCAGCCGTGTCGCGGTCCCTCGGATGTAGATGTCGTCCAGTCGCACAGCCACTCCAGCTCAGTAGGGGCGTCAGCCGACGGCCGCCGGTACGGGGGCGCGGTCGGAGGTGTCTCGGCGGCTCAGCACGAGGTAGCGGCAGGCGTCCAGCAGCGCCGCCCAGGCCGCGGCCACGGTGTCCGTACCGACACCGACCGTTCCCCACTGCCGCCGCCCGTCGTGAAAGGACAGGAGTGCGCGGGCGGTCCCGGTGCTGTCCAGCACCCGGACCCGGTGCTTGAGGAGGACGAGAGTCCGCAGCTCGGGGAAGTGCGGGTCGAGTGCGGTGTGCAGCACCCGATCGAGGGCGGCGACGGGCTCCGCCGCGTCGGCCCGGGCCTCCACCGGCTCTCCGTCGGCCAGCAGTTGCACTGTCGCCTCGGAGCGCGGGCTGTCCTCCGGCCCCTGGCCGGTGCCCGCGAACCAGGAGTGCACCTCGATGACCGGATCGAGTCTGCCGTCGGCGAGCTCCTCGCGCAGCAGCAGCTCGAAGGAGGCGTCGGCGGATTCGAAGCTGTAGCCGCGGGACTCGAGTTCCTTGACCCGGGCGGCAGCTCTCCCGACCGGCTCGGAGCCGGCGCTCAGGTCATATCCGAGCTCGACGGCCTTCAGCTGCACGGAGGAGCGTCCGCCCATGTCGGAGACCAGAGTGCGCATCGCGTTGCCCACCCCGGAGGGATCGGTGTGCTGGTACAGATCGGGGTCCACGCGCAGTGCGGAGGCGTGCAGACCCGCCTTGTGCGTGAAGGCGGAGGCACCGATGTACGGCGCGGCCGGCCGGCCGGACACGGTGGTCACCGCGCTGATGGCTTCTCCGACACCGGCCATGGTGGCCAGCCGGCCGGGCGGCAGGACATCCAGACCCCGTTTGAGCACCAGGTTGGCCGTGACGGTGAACAGGTCGGCGTTGCCGCACCGTTCGCCGTACCCGTGGGCGGTCCCCTGCACGTGGTCGGCGCCGGCGTCCACGGCGGCCAGCGTGTTCGCCACCGCGCAGCCGGAGTCGTTGTGACAGTGGATACCGAGCCGGGTGCCGGTGCTCAGCAGCGTTTCGGCCACGGTCGGGCCGATCTCGTCGGGCAGTGAGCCGCCGTTGGTGTCGCACAGCACCACCGCCTCGGCGCCGGCCTCGGCCGCGGTCCGCACCACCTCCAGGGCGTATTCGCGGTTGCGGAGGAATCCGTCGAAGTAGTGCTCCGCGTCCACGAACACCCGTCGGCCGGATCTGGTCAGGAACCGCACCGTCGAGCTGATCATCCGGAGGTTCTCGGCGAGCGTGGTCCGCAGCGCCAGCTCCACATGGCGGCTGTCGCTCTTGGCGACCAGGGTCACCACCGGCGTCTCCGCCATGAGCAGGGCACGGACCTGCGGATCGGTGGACACCAGTCCGCCCGCTCGCCTGGTCGCGCCGAAGGCCACCAGCTGTGCGGTGGCCAAAGCGAGTTCGGTGCGTGCCCGGCGGAAGAACTCGGTGTCCTTCGGAAGCGCTCCCGGCCAGCCCGCCTCGATGAAACCCACCCCGAAGGCGTCCAGTTGGCGGGCGATGACGAGCTTGTCGTCCACCGTCGGCACCATGCCCTCCTGCTGCATGCCATCGCGCAGAGTCGTGTCGTAGAGCTGAAGTTCTCGCGCTGTTGTCTGCGCCATCTGCCGACCTCTCGTTCGCGTGTGGGTCAACGGTGGGACGGGTGCCTCGGACGCCGCTCGAGTCCCGCTTGCCGTAGCGGCTGCCCGGGCTGTCGTCCCGGACAGCACCTGTGGGCCGGCCCGCTCGGGCCGGCCCACAGGTGGTGGCGACTGGTCGGGGGCTCAGCCGCCGAGCTTGACCAGCACATTTCCGGTGTACTTGCCTTCGAGCAGCGACTTCAGGGCACCCGGTGCCTCGGAGATGCCGCCCTCGACCACGGTGTGCGGGAAGACGAATCGCCCCTCGCCCAGCCACTGGCAGAAGTGCTCGGTCCACGCCTGGATCTGCTCGGGCGTGTGGTACGTGGCGAAGGGCCGGATGACGATCTGCCGGACGATGGCCGTCATGATGTCCAGCCGGGGGTGGCCCCCCAGTCCGTCGCCGACCTGGCCGGCCAGCGCTCCGCAGAGCGCGAACCGGGCGCCCTGGGCGGCAGCCTGCACCGCGGCCTCGAACTGCTCGCCGCCGACAGTGTCGAAGAAGACGTCGATCCCGTCGGGGGCGAGCTTGCGGAGCTGGTCCAGGACCGGCCCGTCGTGGTAGTCGAACGCGGCGTCGTAACCGAGCTCCTGCACCAGATAGTCGACCTTGGCCGGGCTGCCCGCGCTGCCGATCACCAGTTTGGCCCCGCGGCACTTGGCGATCTGCCCCGCCAGGGACCCCACCCCTCCGGCTGCCCCGGAGACGTACACCACGTCTCCCTCGGTCACCTCGGCGATGTCCACCATCCCGTGGTAGGCCGTCGGCCCCTGGGTCAGGAAGTGCTTGGGGTCCGGGAACAGTCCGTCGGGGAGCTTCCCGAACTCGGAGGCCGCCGCGACGGAGTACTCGCCCCAGCCGTCAGCATGTGCCACCGTGTCACCGACGGAAAGATCGGGGCTGTTGGAGCTGACCACCGTGCCCACCGCTGAACCCCACAGGCGCTGTCCGGGTGTGTAGGGCGGCATCGGCAGATCGGGGTCCGGCTTCATGAGGTCCTGCATCACAGCGGATACCTGCAGGTACTCGTTCCGGACGACCACCTCGTCGGGGCCGGGCCCGGCAACCTCCGCCTCCACCAGATCGAAGTTCTTCTCAGTGAGCTCACCGGTGATATGTGAAGCAAGACGGATTTCGCGTGCCGTGTGCGGCACTGGCTGACCGGTCATGAAGTTCTCCTTGTCCCATTGGACCTGTATGCCCTTGCGAGTGTGCCCGTGGCCGCTCGAATTTCCCTGGAGTACCGGTCAGGCACCTCGTGGGTCGGGAGCGACGGCCGGCCGGGGCGGGCCGGGGCAGTGCACCCTGGGGGGCGGAAGCACCCCTTCGAGGAGGTACCGGTCGACGTGCGCGTCGACCGCGGTGTTGCCGCAGCGGCGGTAGATTTCGTGCTCGCCCGAGTCGTCCACCATGATCAGGCTGTGGCCCAGCCGTTCGGCCATGGCGGTGGCACCGCTGTGGTGATCGAGGGGATCGCCGTCCGCCTGCACGACGATGCCCGGCGGATATCCGGCCCGTTCCAGGACGGTGGGCGGCTCCGGCGGGCTGAAGGACCGGAAGGTCCCGACCCACGGCTGTGCGCGGAGCACACCGTAACCGTAGGGATAGTGCTCGCGGAAGGCCCGCATGTCGCGGTAGTAGGTCTCCAGGTCCGTCGGCCAGTCGGTCTCGCAGGTCACCGCTTCCAGGACCGCCTCCCGGAAGCCCCCCGCGGCCTTGCCCGGACGCCAGGTCGACTGGCCCGCGAGCAGCGCGGACACCTGCTCGGCGTTCCCCTCGGCGAGGGCCGCCCGCAACCGGCCCACGGTCAGGGCGAGGTCCTCCCAGCGGGGACGGCTTGCCGAGAGCGTGCCGATCATCCCGTCGACCCGGGTGTGCAGCGCGTGGTCACCGGCGCCCGCGACCGTCTCGACCGTTGCCAGCACCGCGGCAGCCGAGGTTCCCAGGCCGAAGTGGCCGTCCCGTTCGCCGGTCCATTCCGCCCATTTGTCGACGTTCTCCCGGGTGGCGACGGCCTGGGACATGAACTGCTCACGCCAGGTCCAGCCGGGGTGCACCGAGGAGTCCAGCACGCTGCGGTCCAGCCGCCCGGGGAAGAGGGTGCCGTACACGGCACCGAGCAGCGTGCCGTAGGCGTAACCGAGGTAGCTGATCCTCTCCTCACCGAGCACTTCCCGGATGACGTCCAGGTCACGGGCGGAGTTGCGGGTGCTGATGTGCCGGCGCAGGGAGCCGCCGGCCCGCTCGCAGCCCCGCTCGCGCTCCCGCATGTCCGCCGTCAGGCCCGCGAAGTCCTCGTCGGAAGGGCGCGAATCGAAGGACACCGTCGTCGGTGACTCCTCCGCGTGGAGTTGAGTGGAGTCCCCTGTGCCGCGCAGATCGACCCCGATCAGGTCGTAGGCTTCCGCGACCGGGCTGTCCGCCAGCTGTTCCGGAAGCCGTCTGCCCAGGCCGCCGTCGCCGCCCGGACCTCCGTGGACGGCGACGAGCACCCCGCGGCGTGCCGCCGGGTCCTTCGCGCGGAGCCTGCTGACGGCCAGGGTCAGCCGGGCACCCTGCGGATCCCGGTAGTCCACCGGCACCTCGAGGGTGGCCAGCTCCAGCCGGCTGCCGTCCCCGGGCACCGACCAGCGGGGAGGCCGGGCGCGGAACCCGGTGTGTTCGTCCTGACGTGACTTCTCTCGGTTCGGTATCACCGGCACCGCGGAACCTCCATGTTGTGAGCGGGGTGTTCGTTCTTGGGGCGGACGGTCCGCGGGACCGTCAGGCCGCCTGCTTCCCGAGCGTCTCGGTGAGAGCCGCCACCGTGGGAGCCCGGTAGAGGAGCCGGACGGACACCGGGGTGCCCAGTACCGACCTGATCCGGGCGGTGAGCCGGCCCGCCATCAGCGAGTGCCCGCCCAGCTCGAAGAAGTTGTCGTCCGGTCCGACGGACGGCACCCGCAGTGCCTCGGCGAACAGTTCGCACAGGGTGCGCTCCCGGTCCGTCCGCGGCTGCCGGGAACCGGTGGCCTGCTGCGGCAGCGGTGCGGGCAGCGCCGCCCGGTCCACCTTCCCGTTCGGGGCCAGGGGGAAATCGTGCACGGGCACGAAGACGGCGGGGATCAGATGGCCGGGCAGCACACGCACGGCGTGCTGCCGGACCGCCGCCATGTCGACGCCGCCGATCACGTACGCCACGAGCTGCGGCCCGCCGGTCCCGTCCGGCCGGGCGACCACGACGGCCCGGCTGACTGCCGGGTGCGCCAGCAGCGCCGACTCGATCTCGCCCGGCTCCACCCGGAAGCCCCGCACCTTCACCTGGTCGTCGGTACGGCCGTGGAACTCCACGTGCCCGTCGGCGTTGTACCGGCCCAGGTCCCCCGTGCGGTACATGCGGGAACCCGGCGGCCCCTGGATGTCGGCGACGAAGCGCTGGGCGGTCAGCGCGGGCCTGTCCCGGTAACCCCGGGAGACCTGGGGCCCGGAGATGTACAGCTCCCCCTGCTCGCCGGGGGCCACCGGAGTGAGCCGCTCGTCGAGCACGTACAGCCGGACGTCGGGGATCACCGGGCCCAGGGGGGCCGTCGCGGGCCACCGGGAGGGATCCCCGGGAAGCGTGTACGCGGTGGCCACATGGACCTCGGCGGGGCCGTAGATGTTGTGCAGCCGGATACCGGAGCGACGGCAGAAGTCCCGCAGGCCTCCGTCGACCTGCAGCGCCTCGCCGCCCTGGTACACGTCGGTCAGGGACGGCAGGGCGCTGCCCTTCTCCTGGGCGGTCAGCATCAGGGACTCGATGGCCGCGGTGGGCGCGTACAGCTCCTGCACCCGGCACCGGTCGATCCAGTCCACCAGCTCGCCGGGGTCCCGGCGGGTGTCGTCGCTGGGCACCACCAGAGTCTTGCCGGCCACCAGCGTGCCGAGGATCTCCTGCACCGAGAAGTCGAAGCCGATCGCGGTGAACTGGGCGGTGCGCGTACCGACCCCCCCGGGCAGCGCCGCCCGGTGCCAGGCGAGCAGGTGCAGGAGTCCCCCGCCGGGCATCGCGATGCCCTTGGGCCGGCCGGTCGAGCCCGAGGTGTACACCACGTAGGCCGGATGCTCCTCGCGGAGCGCGACCGGCCGGTCGTCGTCGACCGGGTTGTGCTCCGCGCAGTCTGCCGGGTCCGCCTGCCCCGGGCCGTCGAGGAGCAGCGTGCGGGCGCCCTCGACGTCCTCCCGGCCCATCCGGCGCAGGAGCGCGGAGGTGGTGAGGACACACGACGGCCGGGCGTCGTCGAGGAGGTAGCCGATGCGGTCGGCCGGATACTCGGCGTCCACCGGCAGGTAGGCGGCTCCGGCCTTCAGTGCGGCGAGCAGCGCGACGATCAGCTCCGCCGACCGCGGCAGCACCAGGGCGACCGTGTGCTCCGGGCCGATGCCCCGGGACAGCAGGTGGTGCGCGAGCCGGTTCGCCTCGGTGTTGAGCTCGGCGTAGCTGAGCGTGCGGTCCTCCGACTCGACGGCCGTCACGTCGGGTGTCCACCGGACCTGTGCCTCGAACAGGTCGACGGGGAGCCCTTCCGGAGCCGGAGCGTCCCCCGGTTTCTCCTCCGCGCGCACGAGTGTCCTCGGCCGCAGGTCGGTCCAGTGCTGCTCGATGTGGTCCAGGCATTCCTCGCGGGTGCGTCCGGCCACCACTGCGCGCCACCCGGCCGGGACCGTGGTGCCGGCCGGCCACAGACAGTGCTGCCCCTCGTCGTTGACGAGGATGCCGAATTCCCCTGCCGGGTCGTCGAACGGATTCACGTGATCACTCCCTCCGGGAGACTCCGGCGCGGCACTCAGCGGGCATCGACGAGTTCGCGCAGCTCGATGTCCGACCCGGCCTGGGCCGAGTACGGGTCCAGCGCGTCGGAGGGGTAGTGCTCCAGGGCGATGGCGGTTCCCGCGCCGAGCTCGGCGGCGGCTTCCAGGAACACGTCGAGAGCCAGGTGGTCCAGATAGGCGATGCCGGTGGAGTCGAAGACCGTCAGCCGGCTGCGGGCCGCCAGGGCCGTCTCCGGTTCGGCGCACAGCCGCCGGAGCTCCGGGCCCTGTTGTGCGGCGGTGAGCTGCTGGCTCTCCCCCTCGCGCAGCGTCTGCTCCGGGTGGTCGGGGCAGACCAGGGCGCGCAGCAGAAGGCTCCTGGGCAGCTCGGTCTTGCCGATGAGATCGGAGCCGACGGCGTTGATGTGCAGGTGCTCGCGGGTGGGCCCGTCGGGGAGCACCGGACCCTGCCCCACGCCGACCGAGGTCACGGTGCTGATCACGTCGGCGTCCCGGCGGATCTCCTCGGGGGTGGCCGTCCTGACGTCCATGCCGAGGAACGCCACCCGCTCGGCGAAGCTCGCCAGGTGGGCCGGGTCCGTGTCCCAGGCCAGCACGGTGTCGAGGGGCAGCACCAGGCTGAGGGCGTGGAGCTGCGTCACCGCCTGGGCGCCGGTACCGATGAGGCCGAGAACCCGGCTGCCGGGGTCGGCGAGGGCACGGCTGGCAACGGCTGAAGCCGCTCCGGTCCGCAGGGCGGTGGGCAGCACCCCGTCTGCCACGGCGACCAGGCGTCCGGTCGTGTCGTCGAAACGGGTGATGGTGCCGAGAATGGTCGGCAGGCCGAAGAGCGCCGGGTTTCCGGGGCTGTAGGACACCGTCTTGATCGTGATGCTCTCTCCGGCCACCCGGTGCGGCATCCACTCGGTGATACCCGGTGCGGGGGAGGGCCGTTCGAAACCGTCCCGCAGCGGAGAAAGCGCCAGCCCTTCTCGGTATCCGTCCCGGAGCCCTTCCGTTATCCGGGAGATGATGCGATTCAGTATTTCCGACCTGCCCGCCTCCCGGATAATTCTGTGCATGTCGTCCTGGGTTATCAGCAGAGTTTTCACAGTCAACCTTCCGGTGGCGCCGGCTCGAGCGTTCTTCGGGCGGGCAAAGCGTCGTCGCCGCTGCTCGACAACTGCTAAAGACCTCCTCGACACGGCCTTCTCGAGCCGGGCTTGAGACCCCGGCGGAACGATGGAAGGGATACGGAATCGTGCGGTGCCGAATGAGGAGAGAGCTGTGCGCTGGAACAATCTTTACGTCGCCGGGCTGGGGTCCTACCTGCCGCCACAGGTGGAGACGGCCGAGGAGGCCGTCGCCGCGGGCCGGTACGACAGCCGGGAGAGCGTGACCAACGGCATCCGGCAGGTACGCGTCGCCGACGACACCGAGACCGGTCCGGTCATGGCCGCCCGGGCGGGGCGTGAGGCGGTGCGGAGAGCAGGGCTGGAGGGCGGTGGCATCGACCTGGTGCTGCACGCCTACGTCGGCCACCAGGGGCAGGAACTGTGGACACCGGCGAGCTACGTCCAGGCGGAGACCGTCGGCGGAAACGCCCCCGCGATCGAGATCCGGCAGGGCTCCAACGGAGGTCTGGCCGCGGTCGAGACGGCCGCTTCGCACCTGGCCGCCCGGCCGGACGCCGGGGCGGCGCTCGTCACCACCGGTGACGCGTTCCGGCTGCCGTACTTCGACCGCTGGTCCTCGGACCGGCAGCAGCCGCACGGGGACGGGGCCGGGGCCCTGGTGCTGTCCTCCCGCGCCGGCTTCGCCCGGGTCCTGTCGAGCGCCTCCTACAGCGCCCCGGCCCTCGAGCCGCTGTACCGGGGAGCGGCCTGGACCGACGCACCGTTCCACGACGGCAAGCCGGTGGAGCTGGGGAATCGCCAGCACGCCTTCCTCATGCGTGAGGAGAACTCCTACGAGCAGGTCGGGGAGCAGATCGGGGAAGGCTCCCGGACAGTTCTGGACAGGGCACTCGCCGACGCGGGTATCGCATTGGACGACGCCCAGTTCTTCATTCATCCGAATGTCGCGGAATCCGTCGTGGAGTATTCCTTCTACCAGTACGGCCTGGGCGTCGACAGATCACGCACGGTGTACGACTGGGCGCAGGACTTCGGCCACATGGGAGCCGGCGACGAGATCATCGGTCTGCATCATCTGGTCGAGTCGCGCCGTCCCCGCCCCGGTGATCTGGCGATCGCCATGGGCGTGGGGGCCGGCTTCGTGTGGACGGTCCTGGTCCTCGAGTTCCTCGACGTCCCGCACTGGTGACCATCGGAAACCGGCGGCAGCGCCACAGCAACGGAACCACCGGCACCACCTCAGCCCTACGAAGGGAATGACGCATGCAGACCGCAGCACAGCAGGGGCGCTACGTCTACGACAGCTCCACCGAAGCGATGACCGTCCACACCCTGTTCGACGCGGTGGAGACCAGTGAGCCGACCCGGGCGCAGTTGACCGGGCTCGCCGCGGGCACCACCGGCGCGCTGCACATCAGGGGCTTCTTCAGCCCTGCGGAATGCGACAGCGTGGTGCGCGGCATCGAGGAGCACCCCATGGGGAGTTACCGGTTCACACCGCCTATGGCGAAGCTCGGCCCGGCTGCCTACGACTACTACAAGACCGGCGCGCTGGGCAGTGAGTACTTCGAGCAGGCCGAGCACGACGCCCGGGTGCGGTCCACCCTGCTGGCCGGATCGGACCCGCTCACCGTCGCGCTGGACCGCTTGTCCCGGGCGTGGGGGAGTCCGGTGGAACCCGCCCGTGCTCAGGGCAGGCCGCTGTTCGCCGGTCTCATCCGTGAGATCAACAACGGAGCCCGGACGCACTTCGACGAGATCTCCCGTGAGTGCCCGACGGCCCTCGACGAGACGCCCGTCGCCCAGTTGGCGTTCAACTGCCACCTGACCGTGCCGGAGGGCGGCGGGGAGGCCGTCATATCCCGCCGGCGGTGGAAGCCCTCGGACGAGGCCCATCGGGAGGGGTACGGCTACAGTTCCCGGCTGGTCGAGGACGAACCGACCGTCACCCTGACTCCCCGGCTCGGGGACGCCGTCCTCTTCGACCCGCGCAACTTCCACTCGGTGGGCCGGCTGACGGGCGGGCGCAGGGTGACGCTGTCCTTCTTCCTCGGACTGCGGGCCGACGGTGTGCTCACCGTGTGGTCCTGACCGGTCCGCCGGCCCGGGTGCCTCCGGGCGCGAGACGGCGCCGGGGCGGGGGCTTGGAGCCCCCGGCCCCGGCGCCGTTTCGCGCCTGCGCCGCCGTCGTCAGCTGCAGTTCGGCAGCCAACCGGTCCGTGTCACCGAGACGGTGGCCTCCACCGTCCCCCAGGGAGTGCCGTCCGCGCCGAAGACCTCGGACATGCCGGAGCTCTGCACGCTGTGTGCCTGCTGCTGTGCCTGCTGGTCCACATGCACCCAGCCGACGGTCTCCCCGTCCTCGGCGAACAGCCGTTCCACCACCTGGTAGCTGAAGGTGTTGCCCCCGGTCGAGTGCCAGGTTCCTTCGCCTTCCCCGCCCCCGCCTTCCCCGCCGCCCGACGTCAGGCACACCTTCCCGCCCAGCGTGAAGGAGAGCGTCACCGGGCCCGAGCCTTCGGCGTGCTGCACCGTGCCGGTCCAGACGCCGACCGGGCCCCAGGGGCCCGCCTCCTCAGCCGCTTCGGAATCGGCCGCCACCGCGCCCGGTGTGGTCATGCTCAGCGAACCCACCAGACCCACGAGGGCCACGGCCGCCGCTGTCCGCATCCGTACGGATATCATCCCCGTCCTTCTCCTTCCTCGGTCAACCGCCCGGCGGTTCCTCCACTGCCGGGCGGTGCGTCAGACTTGCAGGACGGGCTCCAGGACCGGTCGAAGCGCGGTGCACGGCCGTCCACAGGCCTCATCGCAGCATCCTGGAGAACACCCGCAGCTCTGCCGCGAGCACTTCGGGCCGTTCCAGCGCGGCGAAATGCCCGCCGCTGTCGAGGTCCTTCCAGTAGCGCAGGTCGGTGAAGCGTTCCGCGGCCCACGCCCGGGGCAGCCAGGCATCCTTGGGGAAGACCGAGCAGCCGACGGGCACCTCCACCGGATGCATCGGCTCACTGTCGAAGCTCTCCCAGAACAGCCTCAGCGAGGAGGTGCCGGTGCCGGTGAGCCAGTACATGGTGACGATGTCCAGCAGCCGGTCCCGCCCCACGGCCTTGGTGAGGTCGCCGTCATGATCGGCCCAGGCCCAGAACCGGTCGGCGATCCACCCGAGCAGCGCGGCCGGGGAATCGTTCAGGCCGTAGCCGAGTGCCTGCGGCCGGGTCGACTGGATGGCGGCGTAACCCGACCGGTTCTTCCCGAAGCCCGCCATGCGCGCCATCGCGGCCCGGTCCCGCTCGTCCAGCTCCACCTGCCGCTCCGGGGGCCGGGCCAACGGCATCGTGAGGTGGACGCCCGCCACATGCCGGGGGTCGTTGGTGCCCAGCGCCGCCGAGACCCACGAGCCCCAGTCCCCGCCGTGGGCGAGGTAGCGGTCGTACCCCAGACCTGCCATCAGCTCGGCCCAGGCGTCGGCGATGCGCCCCACCGACCATCCCGTCCGGTCGGGGCGGTCGCTGAAACCGTGTCCGGGAAGGGACGGGCAGACGACGTGGAAGCTGTCCGCCGGGTCCTCCGGTTCGGTCAGCAACTCGATGATGTCGAGGAACTCGACCACGGTGCTCGGCCAGCCGTGCGTCATCAGCAACGGGGTCGCGTCCGGGTTGGACGACCGCACATGGAGGAAGTGCACCCCGAGGCCGTCGATACTGGTGCGGAACTGCGGCAGCGCCGCCAGTCGGGCCTCGGTGGCCCGCCAGTCGTACTCGTTCGCCCAGTAATCGCACAGCTCCTGCACGAAGGCGAGCGGGGTTCCCTGGGACCAGTCCCCGACCGTCTCCGCCTCCGGCCAGCGGGTCCGGGCCAGCCGTTCCCGCAAGTCGGTCAGGGCGGATTCCGGGATCGAGGGCTGATAGGGGGTGATGTCCGGTGTCACTGGTGTTCTCCTCCCGCGCACGGTGTCGCTCGGTTCCGCTGCAGGCTAGGAAGAGGGTCTACAGAGCCGGTCGAGCCGCCCCCGAGGCGAGGAGCCGCTCGACCTCCGGCTCCGTGAAACCGCAGATACCGGTCAGCACCTCCCGGGTGTGTGCCCCCGTGGTGGGAGCCGGAGCGGGGCGCCCCGGAGACGTGCGGTCGAACCGCGGGGCCGGAGCGGGCTGCGGTGCTTCGGCACCCGGGTCCACAGAGGCCGTCAGGAAGGTTCCCCGCATCCGGTGGTGCGGGTGCTCCGCGGACTCCGTGACGCTGAGGACGGGGGTGACACAGCCCCCGGTGCCACGGAAATGCTCGGCCCACTCGTCGCGGGTCCGCGTGGCGAAGCACCCGGCGAAGAGCTGCCGCAGGGCCGGCCAGTCCGCGGGGAGGTCCCGGTCAGGAAGCTCGTGCGCGCAGAGGCCGAGACCGTCGAGCAACTCCTCGTAGAAGCGGTCCTCCAGTGCCCCCACGGCGACGAAACGGCCGTCCGCGCAGGCGTACACGTCATAGAAAGGGGCACCGCCGTCCAGCAGGTTGCCGCCCCGGCCGGCCGTCCACTGACCCGCCCGGGTCATCCCCAGCAGCATCCCGGTGAGGGAGGCAGCGCCGTCCACGATCGCCGCGTCCACGACCTGCCCGAGCCCGGACCGCTGCCGCTCGTAGAGGGCCGCCAGGACTCCGCCGACCAGCAGCATGCCCCCACCCGCGAAGTCGCCCAGGAGGTTGAGCGGGGGCACCGGCGGCCCGCCCTGCTGCCCGATGGCGTCCAGCACCCCGGTGAGCGCGATGTAGTTGATGTCGTGACCGGGTTCCGCGGCAAGCGGCCCGTCCTGTCCCCAGCCCGTCATCCGGGCGTACACCAGACGCGGATTCCGGTCCCGGCAGTCCGCCGGGCCGATACCCAGCCGCTCGGCGACTCCGGGCCGGAAACCCTCGACCAGCACATCGGCGCCGTCGGTCAGCCGGAGCAGGGCCTCCGCGCCGGCGGGCTGCTTCAGGTCCAGCGCCACCGAACGGCGGCCGCGGTCCAGGATCTCGTGCCAGTCGGCGAACGAGCGGGCGCCGTCGGCCCGGTCCACCCTGATCACCTCGGCTCCCAGATCTGCCAGCACCATGCAGGCATAGGGTGCCGGACCGATACCGGCCAGCTCGACGACCCGGAGGCCGCCGAGCGGCCCGCCATTCTCCCCAGCAGTAGTCATCCGGCGAGCGTGCGGGCCGCACTCGGAGGAGCGCCGGAGTCCGACTCGTGCCGGCCCGGGTTACGCCTCGAGTCCGCGTCGGAGCCCGGGGGCGCTCCCTCCTGCCCGGGGGCTTCCGCGCCTGCCCGCGGCCGCTCCAGGTGGGTTCCACGCCGATTCGAGTACCGGCGGGGAGACTGCTGCCCCAGTACCGCCCGGGCCAGCCTCGCGACCGGCGCCCGGTCGACTCACGAGCGAGCCGCAGTCATGCGCGAGCCGCATCGAGGATGAAGGAGACAACTATGGCAGCAGCCATCGTCGCAGAGGGCCTGGTGAAGCGATTCGGCGCGGTCACCGCTCTGGACGGGCTCAGCCTCACGGTCGAGGAGGGTTCGGTCATGGGCCTGCTCGGCCCGAACGGGGCCGGCAAGACCACCACCGTGCGGGTGCTCGCCACCCTCCTTCAGCCCGACCAGGGCCGGGCGACCGTCGACGGTCTGGACGTGTCCGCCGACGCCCGGGCGCTGCGGACCCGCATCGGTCTCTCCGGTCAGTACGCGGCCGTCGACGAGGACCTGACCGCCCGGGAGAATCTCACCATGGTGGGCCGTCTCTACCACCTGGGCCGGCGCAGGGCGCAGGCACGCACGGACGAACTGCTGGAGCAGTTCGATCTGGCGGAGGCCGCGAACCGGCCGGTGAAGGGCTATTCGGGAGGCATGCGCCGTCGTGTCGACCTCGCCTGCGCGCTGGTCGCCAAGCCGTCGGTGCTGTTCCTGGACGAGCCGACGACCGGACTGGACCCGCGCAGCCGGATCACCATGTGGAAGGTCATCACCGATCTGGTCGCCCAGGGGAGCACGCTGCTGCTGACCACGCAGTACCTGGAGGAGGCCGACCAGCTCGCGGACCGGATCGCGGTGATCGACCACGGCAGGGTCATCGCCGAGGGCACCCCCGACCGGCTCAAGGAGCAGGTGGGAGGTGAGCGGCTGCAGTTCACCCTGGGGCCGGACGCCCCGCTGGACGCGGCCCGGTCCGCGCTCGCCCCGTTGGCGGCCGGGGACATCACCGTGGAGGAAGGCTCCAGGCGGATCTCGGTGCCCGTCACGGACGGCGCCGAGGCGCTGCTCGCCGGCGTCCGCTGCCTCGACGGGGCGGCGGTGCGGGTGGTGGACGTCCAGCTGCGCCGGCCGACTCTCGACGAGGTGTTCCTCGCCCTCACCGGGACCGACGCCCCGCCGCCGGAGGACTCCGCCCTGCCGGCAGCCGAAGCGCGCCCGGAAACAGCCGCACAGGACCAGCGCACGAAGGAGACGGTAGCGTGACCGCCCTGACCCAAGCACTCGGTGACGGAGCGGTC
This sequence comes from Streptomyces sp. ACA25, assembly GCF_028200735.1. GTDB lineage: Bacteria > Actinomycetota > Actinomycetes > Streptomycetales > Streptomycetaceae > Streptomyces. Next base: position 119,077 of record NZ_JAQKPV010000012.1, on the reverse strand, counting down.
ATCGCCCGTCGGAACGTCATCAAGAATCAGCGGGTGCCGGATGTTCTGGTTTCCTCGACTGTCGCGCCGATCGTCTTCATCCTGCTGTTCGCCTATGTGTTCGGCAGTGCGATCGATGTCCCCGGGTCGGGCTACCGTGAGTATCTGATCGCGGGCATCCTCGTCCAGAGCATGCTCTTCACGGCCTCGAACACGGCCGTCGGTCTGGCGGACGACCTCAAGAAGGGGGTCGTGGACCGCTTCCGGTCCCTGCCGATCTCCCAGTCCGCGGTACTCGTCGGACGCACCACCAGCGACCTGATCAACAACGTCATCGTGCTCACCGTCATGGCGATCACCGGCCTGCTCGTCGGCTGGCGCATCCGCTCCTCGGCGCTCGACGCCGTCATGGGCTTCGCCCTGCTGTTCCTCTTCGCCTATGCCGCTTCCTGGCTGATGGCCGTCGTCGGCCTGATGGTGCGCTCCACCGAGGTGCTTGCCAACGTCATTCTCATGACCATCCTCCCGCTGACCTTCATCTCCAACGCCTTCGTCCCCACCGAGGGTCTGCCGGGCCCGCTGCGGGTGATGGCGGAGTGGAACCCCATCTCCGCGGTGGTGCAGGCGAGCCGGGAGCTGTTCGGCAACACGGCGCCGCAGGCGGCAGCCGTCCAGTCGGAGGCCTGGCCCCTGCAGAACGCGGTGCCGGCGTCCCTGCTGTGGATCGCCGTCCTGCTGATCGTGTTCGTTCCGCTGGCCATCCACCGCTACCAGAAGGCGGTGAGCCGCTGACTCGGGTACGCGCGGGCGTGCCGAAGGGGCACCGGGTCTCCGGTGCCCCTTCGGCACGCCCGCGCGTCGCACCCCTCCGTGCCCGCACCCACGGAGTCAGGGCCCGGCCGGGGCCTTGAGCGGGATTCAACGACGCGTCCAGAGCACCGCGGGACCGTGGGCACGTCGTTCCACGCCGAGGAGAGGGAAGACCCATGACCGTGCAGGCTGCGGAGACCGACGTGACGTTCCCCTACGCGAGGAAATGCCCGTTCAGCACTCCCGAGGAGTACACGGAGATGCGCGAACAGGACGTTTCACAGGTCACCCTGAGGGGGTCGGGGCTGCGGATCTGGACCGTGACGGGCTATCAGACCATCCGGGACCTGCTCACCGATCCCCGGGTGAGCGCCTCCCGGAAACACGCCAACTTCCCCTTCTACTTCATCGCCCCGCCCGAGTTCCGCACCGAGACCTCGTTCATCGGCTACGACGGCGCCGAGCACACCAAGACGCGCCGCAAGGCCGCCCTCACCTTCACTCACCGGCAGGTGCAGCGGCTGCGCCCCCGTATCGAGGAGATCGTCGACCAGCACATCGACACGATGCTCGCCATGGAGGGGCCGGTGGACATGCACCGGGTGTTCTCCCTGTCCGTGCCCATGACGGTGATCTGCGAGCTGCTCGGCATCCCGCAGGACGAGCACGAGTTCTTCATCAAGCACGGCACCGCCCTGCTGGGCGGCCACAGCTCGGCCGAGGAGCGGCAGGCCGCGATCGTCGAGGTCAACGCCTACGTCGAGAAGCTGATCAGGATCAAGGAGCAGGAGCCCGGCGAGGACCTTCTCAGCAGGGCGATGGCGGACTACCGGGAATCCGGGGAGGAGTACAGCGACCGCGACCTGTTCAACATGGTCCGGCTGCTGATGAACGGCGGCCACGAGACCACCGCCAGCCAGATATCGCTCGGCACCGCCTGCCTGCTGGAGAACCCCGACCAGCTGGAGCTGCTCAAGGCCGACCCCTCCCTCGTGCGGCCCGCGGTGGAGGAGCTGGTGCGGATCGCGACCATCGGCGACACGGCCATCCCACGAGTGGCGCTGGAGGACATCGAGATCGGCGGCCAGGTGATCCGTAAGGGCGACGGCATTCTCTGCCTGGGCCTGGCCGGCAACCGCGACCCCGAGGTCTTCCCCGAGCCCGAGAAGCTCGACATCAGCCGCGGCAGCCGCAAGCACCTCGGCTTCGGGCACGGGGTGCACCACTGCATCGGCGCGGACCTGGCCCGCCTGGAGCTGGAGATCGTGTGGAGCAAGCTCTTCCAGCGCATCCCGACCCTGCGGCTCGCCAAGCCCTTCGAGGAGATCCCGCGCAAAGAAGGAGCGGTCATCTACGGACTCTGGGAACTGCCGGTCACCTGGTGACAGTGGCCCGCCAAGACTCAGGAGGAGAGCGCTCATGGCAAAGATCATTTACAAGCATGCGAACGGCAGCGAGACCGTCGTCGACGTCAGCACCCCGAACACCGTCATGCGCGGGGCGAAGACCCACGCGGTCGAAGGCATCGTGGCCCAGTGCGGCGGCTCCGCCCAGTGCGGCACGTGCCACGTCTACATCGACGCACACAACACGCTGCCGCTGCCGCCCATGGACGAGGTGGAGGACGACGTGCTGTACGGCACCGCCAGTCCCCGGCGGGACACCAGCCGGCTGAGCTGCCAGCTGCCGGTCTCCGACGAGATCGACGGTCTGGTCGTTCACCTGCCGGAGACTCAGCTCTGATGGCCGCCGCCACCCGGCAGGTGGTCATCGCCGGCGCCGGTCAGGCCGGCGCCACCGCCGCGGCGGAGCTGCGCGCGCGCGGGTTCACCGGCTCCGTCACCCTGGTGGGGGCGGAGGAACCACTCCCCTATCAGCGGCCACCCCTGTCGAAGGGGTATCTCGCGGGCGGGACGGGCACGGCGGACCTGCTGCTGCGCCCCGCTTCCTTCTACGCCGACCAGGACATCGAGCTGGTGCTCGGCGACGCGGCGGCGGCCATCGACCGCGACGGCCAGTGCCTGACCCTCGCGTCCGGACGGCAGCTCCGGTACGACCGGCTCGTCCTGGCCACCGGGGCACGGCCCCGGCCGTTGCCGGTGCCCGGCGCCGGTCTCGACGGGGTGCTGGGGCTGAACACGCTGACCGACGCCGCCACCCTCCGGGAAGGGCTCGCCGACGGGCTGCCGCTGGTAGTTGTGGGGGGCGGCTTCATCGGTCTGGAGGCCGCCGCGACCGCCCGCGCCCTCGGGCAGCAGGTCACCGTGGTCGAAGCGGGCCCGCGCGTCATGGCGCGCGCCGTGAGCCCCACGCTGTCCGACCACCTGACCGCCCTGCACCGCGGGCAGGGCACCCGCATCATGCTGGGCCGGGACGTGGTCGCACTGCACGGGGACGCCGCGGGGCGGGTCCGGTCGGTGGAACTCGACGACCGGACGCTGCTCCCCGCCGGTCCGGTACTGGTGGGGATCGGCGTTCTGCCCCGGACCGGGCTGGCCACGGCGGCCGGGCTGGCAGTCGGTGACGGCATCCTCGTGGACCGGCAGCTGCGCACCAGCGATCCGGCAATCCACGCGATCGGGGACTGTGCGCGCTTCCCCAGCCCTTTCGCCCGGCGGCAGGTGCGGCTGGAGTCGGTGCAGAACGCCACCGACCAGGCGCGCTGCCTGGCCGCGGTGCTCTGCGGCGAGCCGGAGCAGTACCGCGCCGTGCCCTGGTTCTGGACGGAACAGCACGGCGCCCGCGTCCAGATCGCCGGCCTCACCCAGGGCAGCGACCGGAGGGTGATGACCGGGCATCCGTCCACCGGGCGGTTCTCCGTCTTCTGCTTCCGCGGTGAGCAACTCCTGGGTGCCGAGTCGGTGAACCGCACGGCCGATCACATGATCACCCGGCGGCTGCTCGCCGGCGGCGACCCCGGGCTTTCCCCGGAGACGGTGGCCGCACCGGGCTTCGACCTGAAGTCGTTCCAGCGTCAGCCCGTGTGACACCGCGCGCGCCGCCCGCGGCCGGAAGGCCGCGGGCGGCGGGATACGCGTACGGTCCGGCTCAGTTGCGGGTCCCGTTGATGGTGACCTGCACACTCACGATGAGCTGATCGTCGGCGTCGTACATGTGGGTGACCCCCCGGCTGACGAACGTGTCCCCCTTCAGGACCGCACGCTGGTTGATGTCGAGCCAGCCGACGTACGTGCCGTCGTCCTCGATCATCGGCTCCACCACCGCGAAGCTGAAGCGGTTGGGTCCCTGGGGCTTCCAGGTCCCTCCTCCCGGCCCGGCCGGGGGGAGGACCAGAGCCCTGTGGTTGGGGGTGAAGTGCAAGGTGCTCCGGTGGCTGCCCATGCCTTCCACGCTGACCTCGGCCGACCAGCTGCCGGTCGCCGCGGACAGCTTCGATGCGTGCGCGGAGGGCGCCTGCGCGGACGGCGCCTGCTGCACCGCCGACGAGGTGGTCATCGGCGCTGCGGCCAGGACAACCATTCCGGCGACCAGCAGCGCCCGGAGTCTTCTGCCCCGTCTGCTGCCCATTCCACATGCCTTTTCCGTCATGGCCTTCTCCTTCTTGTGGGTGTGTCCGGTGTTTCCGGTGCGCCGGCCGCGGATGCGGAACCGGTCACTCCGGCGGTCCGATCAGGACAGCCGCGTAACTCCTGGCGGCAGAGGTCCCGTACTGGAGGGCGACGTGGCTCGTCGCCGAGGTGACATCCCGCCAGAAGCGCTCCAGCGGCGCGCCCACGGTGAGCCCGCTCGTACCGCCGGCGCGCACGAGCAAGTCGAGTGCCTCCTGCAGAAGCTGCGCCGCGCAGGCGGCGTTGCGCTCACTGCGCGCCACGATCTGCGGGCTGAACAGCCCCTGGTCGGCCGTCCTGGCGTTCTCCTCGACGAGGTGCCGCGCGGCGTGCACCAGGCCGGAGGCGTGGACCAGCCTGGTCTCGCCGGTCTCGGTGCGCCGTCGGCCGGTGAGGGTGGCAGCACAGGCCGCAAGCGCACCGGCGGCAGCCCCGACGGCGGGAGCGAGGAAGGTCAGGCCGCTGAGCGCCTGGAAGGGCACGTTGTGGGCCGGCAGGGACGACCCGGCGTTGCGGCCGCTGAGCAGTTCCGGCCTGGCGAAGGTCAGTGCCTCGGGGACCAGTACGTCCTCCACGGTGACCGTGTGGCTGCCGGTCGCCCGCATGCCGGTGTTGTCCCAGGTGCGGCGCACCGTGAAGCCACCCCGGGGGACGGCGAGGAACCGAAGCTCCGGCGGTCCTTCCCCGGACCCGGCCGCCGCACAGAGCAGCACCCAGTCGGCGAAGTCGACCCCGCTGACGTACCCCCAGGAGCCACTGAGCCGCCATCCGCCCTCGGCCGGCACGGCCTTCCCCGAAGGGATCAGACCGGCGGCAACGGCCGTGTCCGGTCCGGCACCCCAGAGCTGCCGCTGTCCCTCTGCGGGCAGGTGAGCCGCGATACGGGCCGAGTAGGCGGCCAGCGAGGCGCACCAGGCCGTGGCGGCACAGCCCTCGCCGACCCTGATGACCGCGCGGGTCAGGTCCTCGAAGGAACCCTCCGCGCCACCCCACCGGGAGGCGACGAGGTGCCGGGCGAAGCCGTCGGCAGCGATCGCCTCGACGACCTCCGGGTGCAGTGCGCGCGTCCGGTCGGCCTCGGCCGCGTACCCGCCCGCCAGCAGGGCGGTCCTCTCCGCGGCCGGTACCAGGCCGGTGTCCGTTCGTATGCCGGTGAGCATCCTCGTGACCTCCTGTGATGACGGACTTTCCACAGCCCGGCCAGCGTCGGGGGCCCTCCTCGAATACGGGTCCATCCCCGCTGGACCTGCCGTCCCGCCCCGGCCGGGCAGCAAAGGCACCGGCCCCCTGCCCGGTGTTCGGGGCAGGGGGCCGTTCCCACCGGTGCCGGAGCAGTCGGTGCCGCTGTCAGAAGAGCTTCGCGAAGCGTTCGAGGGTCTCCCCCGGGCTGGGCCCGTCGAGCGCCTGGAAGATGCGTTCCGCGCCCTCGCCGTGCTGGTGGAGCTTCACGTGCGCCAGCTCCACCCTGGTGCGACGGTCGTCCACGGGCGTGAACCGGACCTCGATCTCACTGGCGAACTCGTCGTCCGGCAGCGGCTGCCAGCGCGGCGAGACACGCCAGGTCATGGACAGCCCGAGGGGCGGCTCCCAGGTGAGGACGCGCCCCCAGGCGATCTCCCGGCCCTCCCCGTCCCACTCGTAGTACCGCCCGCCCACCTGCGGCTCGAAGGCGAGACCCGCCCGCGGCTTGTCCAGCAGGACGTGGGTCGGCGGCCACCAGTCCTCCGGACGCGTGGTGAAAACCTTGAAGCACTGGTCGGGAGTGGCCTCCACGATCACTGACTTCCGTACGTCGGGGAGCGGCTGCTCGGCCATGGGGTCTCCTCGTTCACATGTGGACGTCGGACCGGGCCAAGGTCCCGCGCCCTCCTCGACAGCACGTCGACGGCCACTCGACCGGCCACGCTCCACCGCCGCCCGAGAGCGGGGCGAGGACTCTCCGAGGAACCGTTGTCACGGTCAGCGCCACCCGAGCCGTGCGAGCACTGGAGACACAAGATGACCGAAACGGGACGACGGATCGCCTTCATCACCGGGGCGACCAGCGGAATCGGCCTCGCCGTCACCGAGATGCTGGCCCGCCAGGGCATCGCGGTGTTCGGCTGTGCGCGTTCCGCCGAGGACGTGCAGGCCCTGGTGAAGCGCCTGCGCGAGGAAGGTCTGGAGGCCGCCGGCACAGCCTGTGACGTCTCTTCCGCCGAACAGGTCACCCATGCCGTCGCCGCCGCGGTGGAGGAGTACGGCCGGATCGACATCCTGGTCAACAACGCGGGTCGCGGCGGAGGCGGCGTAACCGCCACGCTGGCGGACTCCCAGTGGTTCGACGTGATCGACGTCAACCTGCACGGCGTCTTCCGCGTCACCAGGGAGGTGCTGCGCCACGGCGGCATGCTGGAGAACGGCTGGGGCCGGGTCATCAGCATCGCGTCCACCGGCGGCAAGCAGGGCGTGGCGCTGGCCGCCCCGTACTCCGCGTCCAAGCACGGTGTCATCGGCTTCACCAAGGCGGTCGGCAACGAGCTGGCGAAGACCGGCGTCACCGTGAACGCCGTCTGCCCCGGCTACGTCGAGACACCGATGGCCCAGCGGGTCCGGCAGGGATACGCCGGCCACTGGGGTATCACCGAACAGGACGTCCTGGAGAAGTTCCAGGCGAAGATCCCCATGGGCCGCTACTCCACTCCGGAGGAAGTCGCCGGCCTGGTCGGCTACCTCACCACGGACACCGCCGCCTCGATCACCTCGCAGGCCCTCAACGTCTGCGGCGGGCTCGGGAACTACTGACCGACCCGGGAAGGAACCTCATCATGCCGAACGCCGGAAACGCCCTGGTCGCCGGACCGGACACCGCTGCCTTTCGCGCCGCCATGGGGTGCTTCCCCACCGGAGTCACCCTGCTGACCCGGGGCAGCGGCCCCAGCACCCGCGTCATGACCGTCAACAGCCTGACCTCGCTGTCCCTCGATCCGCTGCTCATCTCGGTCTCCGTCACCACGGACGGCAGGATGCGTCCCCTGGTGGAGCAGACCGGGAGCTACGCCGTCAATGTCCTCTCCGAGTCGCACCGTGAGCTGGCCGGCGAATTCGCACGGCGCGACCGGCCCGACGGTGTCGCCGCGATGCTGCGCTGCGGCGCGGTGGAAGGGATCACCGGCAACGCGGTGGTCCCCGACGCGGTCGCGTCCTTCGAGTGCCTCCTGCACGCGGTCCACCCGGCGGGGGACCACGTCCTGCTGATCGGCCGGGTCGTGGCGCTGCACGGAGGAGCGGCCGGCAGCCGTCCACTGCTGTTCCACCAGGGCAGCTTCAGCCGGCTCCCGCAGCCGGAGGAGGACCGGTGAGCGCCGCCATGACCACTGCCGGTCCGGGAACGCTGCACGAGATCGCCGAAGGGGTGCACGCCTTCGTCCAGGAGGACGGCGGCTGGTGCCTGAACAACGCCGGCCTCGTCACCGACGGCGGTTCCGCGCTGCTCATCGACACCGCGGCGACACAGGCACGGTCCCAGCAGTTGCGGGACCAGGTCGAGAGGGTGGTTCCCGGGGGGCCGGGCCTGCTCGTCAACACCCACTTCCACGGCGACCACGTCTTCGGCAACTCCCTGTTCACGCCGCGCGCCCGCATCATCGCCCATGACAGTGCCCGTTCCGACATGGCGGAGTCAGGGCTCGGTCTCTGCGGCCTGTGGCCGGATGTCGCATGGGGGGACATCTCCCTGACACTGCCCGATCTGACGTTCCCGGACCGGCTGACCGTGCACGTCGGAGAACTGCGCGTGGAGCTGATGCACCTGGGGCCGGCCCACACCGGAGGGGACGTCCTGGCCTGGATTCCGGAGCGCGGCGTGCTGTTCACCGGCGACACGGTGTGGTCGCAGGTCACTCCCTTCGTCCTGATGGGGTCCTTCGAGGGTTCGTTCCGGGCTCTGGAGCAGATGCGGGCACTCCGCCCGCGCCTTGTGGTCTCCGGGCACGGCCCGGTCGCCGGACCGGAGGTACTGGACGAGACCGAGGAGTACCTGCGCTGGGTGCTGCGGGTGGCCGACGACGGTCTGCGCAACGGACTCCCGCCGCTGGACGCGGCCCGCACCGCCGGTCTCGGTGCCTACGCCCGCCTGACGGACTCCGAACGGCTGGCCGCCAATCTGCATCGCGCCTATGCCGAACGCCGGGGAACCCCGCCCGGGGCGCCGATCGATGTGCTGGCCGCGTTCCAGGACATGGTCACCTTCCACGGCCGGCTTCCGGACTGTCACGCCTGAACCGATGATCAGCCACGCCCCTCCCCCGGAGGGCCGATAAGGAAAGGAAAAAACCAGCAGCATACGAGAGGATGCATCATGGACACGCAGACCCTGGAGCCGACGACGACGGCTCCGGCGACACTGACGCAGTACCCCGAACCGACCCCGGAAGTGCCGGCACCCGCAGTGCCGGCACCGGACGTTCCCCCCCTGCTGACACTGCCCCGGCTGCTGGCCGGGGAGGAGGACGAGGGCTTCGAGCCGCACATCTGGCGTGGCGTCGACTGACCCGCCGGTGTCCCGGGCCCCGGCCCGCCGACGGCCATACAGCGCGTGATCCCCGCCGTATGGCCGTTCCGGCTGAGCTCACCCGCTCACCACCGAGGCGCGCACCCGCCCCGGTGGCCGCGCCCGGACCGGACGCGGCCACCGCAGGATGCTGCCCCCCGCTCCCCCGCACGGGACCCGTGCTCAGGGCTGCGCGGGGGTGTCCCGGTGGATCACCCGCGACTGCGTGAACAACTGCCCGTCGCGCCGCACCAGCACGTCGTCCACCGTGAAGGTCGGCTGGAACGCCACCTTCCCGTCCCGGTCCGTCTGGGTGACCAGGGTGTAGTACGACACGTGCACGGTGTCCTCCCCCTGCGGTTCGATCAGCAGCTTGTCGAACCAGTGCCGGACGGCGATTCCCTGGTAGCGGGGCAGATTGGCGCGCATGCCGGCGATCATCGCCTCGCGCCCCTCGGCCCGCTCCCCCGAGGCGTGCACGACCACGCCGTCCGCGGTGAACGTATCGGCGAACCCCTCGATGTCGAGGGAATCGACATGACGCATCTGCCGCGCGAAGAACGTCTGCACCTCCGCGTACAGATCTCCACTGACCTGCTGTGTCCTGGACTGGACCGGGTGGACCACGACTCGCTCCTCTCGTCGCCGGTCCCTCCGGACCGGGACCGGACCTCTTGGGTCCCGATCGTGCAGGGCCGCCCTCCAGCGGTGCTGGAGGACCGCTCCACCCGCCCCGGCCCGGATTCTCCTCCCCGGTGCGCTCCGCCGGGCCTCCGCCCGTTCTCCAGCCTCCTCCCCCAGCATCTGCGTCATGACAGGGCCTTCCGGCGGATCACCCATCCCCCACCCACGCGCCGCCGAAGTCGCGTGGGCGGTGATCCTGCCGGTCGAGCCCTTCTCCCACGCCAAGGCCGGTTTCGCCCCGGTCACCGGGTACCGGCGCGGGGAGCTGGCGCACGCCCTCTTTCTGGACACCCTGCGGGCGGTGCGGGCCACCGAGTGCGTGGGCCTGGTCGTCGTGGCGACCGGAGACCCGCTCGCCGCCCGGCAGGCCCGGACGCTCGGCGCGGTCACCGCCGAAGCGCCTCCCCGGAGCGGGCTGAACACCGCCGTCCGGCACGGTGCCGCGCTCGTCGCCTCCCTGGCGCCCACAGCGGCCGTCGCCGCTCTCACCACTGATCTGCCGACTCTGCGGCCGTCCGAACTGCGGCGGGCGCTGAGCGCCGCGGGTGCCCACCCCAGGGCGTTCGTCAGCGACCGGAACAGCGGGAGCACCACCGTGCTGACCGCCTGCAGCCCGGACCGCCTCGCACCGTCCTTCGGCTCCGGATCCCGCCTGCGGCACACCCGGGGCGGCGCCCACGAACTCGCCATTCCCGGCATCGTCGGCCTGCGCCTCGACGTGGACACCCCCGGGGACCTCATCGCCGCCCGCCTGCGCGGCCTGGGTCCCTACACCTCCGCCATTCTGTCCACCTGGGAAGCCACCCGCCCCGCTCTCAGCGCCCACGCCCGCTGACCGTTCCCACGGAGACCCGCACGCCCCGCCGGACCGGGAAATCCGGCACCCGACGGGGACAGGACAGGGGCACCCGGGGTCAGGGGACCCTGGGGGACGCCTGCTGGACGACCTCGAAGGACCAGAGGGTGGAGCCGGAGGCGGCGGGCCTGCGGCCGCTCTCCCCGCCCTGATCCCCGTGCGCCTCGCGCATCGAACCGCTCATCCAGTTCTGGAAGTCCTCCTCGCTGCGCCAACGGGTGTACACCAGGTACTGGTCGGTGCCCTCCACCGGGCGGAGCAGCTCGAACCACTCGAAGCCGTCGGAGTTCTCCACGGAGCCGGCCCGGGCCGCGAAACGCTTCTCCAACGTCTCGCGCTGCTCGGCCGGCACCTGCAGTACGTTGATCTTCACTACGCTCATTGCTCCATACTGCCTCACCCCCCGGCCCACCTCCCGCAATGCGGGCGCCGCGGCGAGGGCCTTCACGGGGGAGCGGCGCCATGGCCTCGGGCCCGGAGCCGGCGTCGCCGCGGACACCGCACAGCGGATGCGGCACAGCCGATCCACCGGCCATGCTGCTAGGGGTGGACGGGAAGCCGTGGCAGGGTGCTGTGGCCGGTCACGTGGAGCAGTGAGTCAGCGAAGGGGCGCGTGGAAGTGCAGCGTACCGAGGACCTGGACCGAGAGGCCGCGCCGCTGCGGGAGCAGCTCGTGGCGACCCTGGAGAGCGCGGGAGTACTGACCGATCCCGCCTGGCGGGAAGCTTTCCGGCGGGTTCCGCGGCACGTGTTCGTGCCCGCCTACTACGATCCCTCCGGGCTCCGGATCTGCCCGGAGGAGCCCCGGCTGCGGCGGACCTGGCTCGTCGGAGTGCACTCCGACGAGGCGCTGGTCACCCAGCGGACCAGCGGGGAGCCGACCTCCTCCAGCTCGCAGCCGTCCCTGATGGCCACGATGCTTCACGAACTGCGGGTGGCCGACGGTCAGCAGGTCCTGGAGATCGGCGCGGGCACGGGATACAACGCCGCGCTGCTGGCGCACCGGCTCGGCGACGACGCCGTCACCAGCATCGACCTGGCTCCCGGGCTGACGGCCGCGGCCCGGGCCCACCTCGCGGCCGCCGGGCACGCACCGTGCGTGATCACCGGTGACGGTGCGGACGGCTGGGCGGAACGGGCCCCTTACGACCGCATCATCGCGACCTGCCGCATCGACGCCGTTCCGACGGCCTGGCTCCGGCAGCTCACCGAGGACGGGATCATCCTGGCCCCACTCGGCCACGGGCTGGTACGGCTGCACCGGACCGGTGAAGCGCAGGCGGGCGGCCCGTTCCTCGGTACCGCGTACTTCATGCCGCTGCGCACGGAGACCTCGGGCCGCGGGCGCGCCGTGCCCGTCGATGCGGACCCCGCCGAGGCCCGCACCACCCGGCTGTCGGCGACGGACAGCGCGGACGACGGTTTCCGCTTCCTGGTGAGCATCATCGAGCCTGACCTGGAGTGGAGCCGCGACCTGTCGGCCGGACGGGAGCGGTGCGGTGTCCGGGTCCGGGCGGCCGACGGCTCCACTGCCCGGCTGGACCGGGAGAACCGGGTCGCCGAAGCCGGACCGCGCAGGGTGTGGGCCCGGCTGGAGGAGGCGCACCAGGTGTACGAAGCCGCGGGACGGCCGGGCCCCGAGCGGTTCGGCCTGAGTGTTGACGGTGACCGGCAACGTGTGTGGCTCGACAGCCCGGACGGGCCCTCCTGGCCGCTGCCGAGGTCGCAGGGTCGTCCCGAGGAGGCGACGAGCCCGCCATGACGGTGCCGTGCGCATCACGTTGACAGGGGCACGCCCCGCTGCGACTCTCAGTACTTCCGCAATTTCATAGCGAGGCGACGGAGCCCAGGAACCCGGTGCGAACCCGGGACGGTCCCGCCACTGTGTCCGGACAGCCCTTGTGCTGGCCGGAAGTCAGGAACTGACCCGTCGCTCTCCGATCCATGGGGCGTGGAAACCCCAGGAGGAGGAATTCTGATGTCGCAGCACCTCGCGTCGCCGGCCGCCGGGACCGGCGCCGGTACGGACACCACCGTCCCCGCCCGTGACTGGACCATCGCCGCCTTCATCGCGGTCATCGCGCTGCTCGCCCTCTGGGCAGTCTTCTTCGACAACGGTCAGGCGATCGCCGCCACCGGTGCCTACCTGCACGAGTTCTCGCACGACGGCCGTCACCTCTTCGGCGCCCCCTGCCACTGACCCGAGGGGACCGCTCACTCATGAACCAGTCAACTCCCTACCCCGTCCTGCCCCTGCTCGGCCGCGGCCTCGCCGCCGGTGGCCTCGCCGGGCTGGTTTCGGGGCTGTTCTCCCTGCTCGTCGCCGGTCCGCTGCTGGACCGTGCGGTCCGGCTCGAGGAGGAACGCGAGTCCGCCGCGGGTCACGGCCATGCGCACGACCACCTCCACGAGGAGCTCTTCTCGCGGGGCACCCAGCACGTCGGGCTGGTCGTCACCGCCGTGGTGACCGGCCTGGCGATCGGCGTGTTCTTCGCACTGGTCCACGCCCTGATCCACCGCGGCACCGCGCTGACGGACCGGCCCTGGCCGCGTGCGCTGGCGCTGGCCGCCGCCGGGTTCTTCGCCGTCTCCCTCGTCCCGGGGCTCCGCTACCCGGCCAATCCGCCCGGTGTCGGCGAGGGCGACACCGTCGCGGACCGGCAACTGCTGTGGCTGGCGGCCATCTTCATCGGCATCCTGGGTGCGGTGCTCATCCGGCACTTCCATCACCGGATGACCGACCGGCCCCAGCACCTGCGGCATCTCGCGATGGCGGGGACCGCGGTGGCCACCGTGATCGCGGTCTTCCTGCTCCCGGGCAATCCCGACGAAGTCCCGCTGCCCGCGGATCTGGTCTGGGACTTCCGGGTACTGTCCCTCACCGCGCACGGCATTCTGTGGGCAGTGCTCGGCGCCGCTTTCGGCCGGCTGGGCCTGCGCCGGGACGTGCCGCCGCAGGCCTCAGCCGGCCGAGAGGGGGAACAGGTCAGGACAGCAGTTCGGCCTCCAGTGTGATCTGCACGCCGGCGAGCGCCTTGCTCACCGGGCAGTTCTGCTTCGCCATCTGCGCGGCGTCCTGGAACGCCTTGTCGGAGATCCCGGGAACCCGGGCCTTGACGCTGAGGACAATTCCCGTGATGCCCTCGCCGGGCTGAAAGGTCACCTTCGCCTGCGTCTCCACCGACTCGGGCGGGGTGTCCGCGCCCGCCAGGCCGTGCGAGAGGGCCATCGAGAAGCACGAGGAGTGTGCCGCGGCGATCAGCTCCTCGGGGCTGGTCCGCCCGGCCGGGTCCTCCGCACGGGACGGCCAGGTCACGTCATAGGTGCCGATGCCGGAGGAGTCCAGGGAGACGGTCCCGGAGCCTCCCATCAGCGGGCCGGCCCAGTTGGTGGTCGCGATACGCGTCGTAGCCATGCGGTCAATCCTCCTGCAAGAGTGCGGACATGCCGTTCGCACCCCACGCTATCGTCGGCGGCGAGGTGCCGCGCCGACCGCCACAGGGCGGACGGTGCACGGCCGGCGGCACAACGGTGCAGGCCCGGCTCCGGGGAGCCGGGCCTGCACCGCGGACGGGATCTCGCCGACCGCCCGCACCTGCGTGCGCGCACGGTCCCCGAGTGCGGCGGAAGGGATTCGAACCCTCAAACCCTGTCACGGGTCACTGGACCTAAACCAGCTGCGTCGCCATTGCGCCACCGCCGCAACGCAGGCGCCATCGTATCGGGTCAGGAGGCTTGTCCGGAATCGTGCCGCCCGAGGGCGCGGGCCCGGCGCACGGGCACCGGCTCAGCCGCCCAGGGCCCGGGTGACCGTGTGGATGACCAGACCGGCCAGGGCTCCGATGATGGTGCCGTTCAGTCGGATGAACTGCAGGTCCCGGCCGATGTGGAGCTCGATCTTGCGGGAGGTGTGGCGGGCGTCCCAGGCCGCGACGGTGTCGGTGATCAGCGACGTGATCTCCTTGCGGTACCCGGAGACGACGTGGACGGCCGCGTCCGCGACCCAGCCGTCGATCTTGGCGCGCAGCCGCGCGTCGGCGGTGAGACGGGCTCCCAGGGAGAGCAGCGAGTCACGGGCCCGGAGCCGCAGCGGACTGTTCTCGTCCTCCGCGGCTGTCAGGATCATGGCGCGGAGGTTGGCCCAGGCGGTGGCGATGAGTTCCTGCACCTCGGGACGGTGCAGCAGCTCGGACTTCAGGCGCTCGACCCGGGTCCGGGTCTCGGGGTCGTGCTGCAACTGCTGCGCGAAGTCGGCGAGGAACCGGTCGAGGGCGTACCGGGCCGGGTGTTCGGGCGAGTCCCTCATCTCGGTCACGAAGCGCAGTAGTTCGCGGTAGACCCGGTCGCCGACCCGACGGTCCACGAACCGGGGTGTCCAACCGGGGGCACCGTCCCCGATGGCCGTCAGGACGGCGTCACGGTGCTCGATGAGCCAGGCGTGCGCCTTCACACAGACGAAGTCGACCAGCTTGTGGTGACCGCCGTCGGAAACCGTCCGTTCCAGGAGCGCCCCCAGCGGCGGGGAGAGTTCGACGTCCTCGGCGCGCCGGGTGATGGTCTCGCCGATGACCTGCTGGACGTCGGCGTCATGCAGCACGGTGAGGCCGCCGCGCACCGCGGTGGCCAGCTCCGCCGTCACTCGGTCGGCGTTCTCGGGGCGGGCCAGCCAGGCGCCGGCGCGGGCGGCGAGCCGGACCGAACCGAGCTTGTCGCGGATGACCCGCTCGGAGAGGAAGTTCTCACCGACGAAGTCCCCCAGGGCCTCGCCCAGCTGGTCCTTCTTGGTCGGAATGATCGCGGTGTGCGGGATCGGAACACCCAGCGGATGACGGAAGAGAGCGGTGACGGCGAACCAGTCGGCGAGCGCCCCGACCATGCCGGCCTCGGCCGCCGCGGCCACGTAGCCGGCCCAGGGACCGGCACCGGCTGCCTTCGCCCAGGTGGCCAGGGCGTAGACGACCGCGACGAACACCAGCAGTCCGGTGGCGACCGCCTTCATCCGGCGCAGTCCGCGCTGTTTCTCCCGGTCCGCCTCGGTGAAGCCGTCGGTCAGCAGCCCGGGATCCGGGGGTCCCGCTCCCGGCTCCCGGTCTCCCCCGGTGCTTCCCCTTGCCGTGGTCTGTTCCATCCGTTGCATCCACTCCGCCCGCCGCAGCCGTCGATGCATCCTCGCGCATGGGGCGGGGTGGCCGCACCCGCTTGGCCGCGCACCCGCCCCCGGCTCGTGGGAAAATGCGGCAGAAGCGTGTGACCGGCCGGTTTCCGGACGAGCGAGGGGAACACCTGCCTTGGTGCGCAGCAATCGCGGATACGGGCCGGCGGCGGTGGCGCTGACGGTCGTGCTGCTCGGAGTGACGGTGTCGCTGGGGTTCGGGCAGCGCCCCTCCGACGACCGGACGGTACCGGGCGTACCGTCACCGCGGCTGGTGGTGCCGGTGTCGGAGGGGGACTGGGTGGGGACCTGGGCCACGGCACCGGCCGGCGCCGAGCCCGGCACCGGGCACGGACTGCCCGACCGCTCGCTGCGCAATGTGCTGCGCACCTCGGTGGCCGGGGCGAGCGTGCGGGTCGAGCTGTCCAACCGCTACGGAACGGAGCCCTTGCCGCTGACCCGGGCCAGCGTGGCGCTGGCTGCCGACGGCGGACCGGCGGCCCGGCCGGGCAGTGTCCGCCGGCTGACGTTCCGCGGGGAGTCCTCACCGGTGCTGGCCGCCGGTACCTCGGTGGTGAGCGACCCGGTGCCGTTCGCCGTGCAGGCGGGCGCCGACCTGCTGGTGACCGTGTACGTCGCGGAACGGTCGGGACCGGTGACGTATCACCGGAGGGCGGGCCGCACGAACTACGCGGCGGCAGGTGACCAGACCGGGGACGTCTCGGGGCGGCCGTTCACCGAGACGACCACGCACTGGCGCTACGTCACCGGCGTTCAGGTGCTCAACCCCGAGGTGGAGGGCGCGGTGGTGATGCTGGGCGATTCGCTGACCGACGGCATTTCGGCCACCTTCGGAGCGCACCGCGGCTGGCCCGATCTGCTGGCCGTGCGGCTGCGCCAGGAGCCGGGGAGACCGTCGTACGCGGTGCTGAACAAAGGGCTGAGCGGGAACCGGCTGCTGACTGACGCAGCACCGGGCCGGCCGTTCAACGGATCAGCGGGGCTGCGGCGGCTGCACACGGACGTCCTGCCGCAGCCGGGGGTCCGGACGGTGGTGGTGCAGCTGGGCATCAACGACATCATCCGGGCTGCCGAACCCCCGGACCCCGGGCTCGTGGTGGCGGGGCTGCGGCAGCTGGCGACGGAGGCGCGGGAGCGCGGCCTGTGGGTGGCGGGGGCCACCCTCGCCCCGTTCCGGGGGCACAGCGGCTGGTCGGCGGAGCGGGAGGCGGTCCGGGAACGGGTGAACGAGGAGATCAGGGCGGGCACGGTGTTCGATGCGGTGGTGGATCTCGACGCGGCGCTGCGCGACCCGCTGCGACCGGACCGGCTGCTGCCGGAGTACGACTCCGGTGACCACCTGCATCCGAACGACGCCGGGTTCCGGGCCATGGCGGTGGCCGTGGAGCCGGAGGCACTGGTCCGGGGGTACGGGGCGGCGCTCTGAGCCGTTCGCCGGGCGAGGCTCGCGCGTGTACGCGCTCCGCAATGCGACACTTCATAGCTGATAGGCATATTTTCTCCCTCCGAGGAAGGCGGGCGAGGCCGCAGCGATGAGTGAGACCAGTGCGCGCAAAGACACTGCCCGGGACAGCCCCGGGGACGGACCGCCCGAGGAGCACCGGCGGCGGCGCCGGCTGCTCCCCCGGTGGCGGACCCTGTTCGCCGCCGCACTGCTGACCGCGTCCCTCGCCCTCGGCGGTCTCGTCGCGGGCTACCTGCTGGTGGAGATCCCGGAGCCGAGAAGCGCCTCCGCCGCACAGAGCAACGTCTACCTGTACGCGGACGGCTCGCAGCTCGCCCGGGTCGGTGAGGTGAACCGGGAGAGCGTCTCCCTGTCCCTGGTGCCGGAGGACGTACGGCACGCGGTGCTGGCCGCCGAGGACCGGGCCTTCTTCCGCCAGTCGGCGGTGGACCCCAAGGCCATGGTCCGGGCCGCCTGGAACATGCTGCGCGGAGAGGGCAAGCAGTCCGGCTCCACCATCACGCAGCAGTACGTGAAGAACTACTACCTGGACCAGGAGCAGACCCTCGAGCGCAAGACCAAGGAGTTCTTCATCGCGGTGAAGCTGGACCGCGAGGTGAGCAAGGAGGAGATCCTCGAGGGCTATCTCAACACCAGCTACTTCGGCCGCAACGCGTACGGGATCCAGGCCGCCGCGCAGGCCTACTACGGAAAGGACACCGGGGAGCTGAACGTCGCCGAGGGGGCCTACCTGGCGGCTCTGCTGGTCGCACCCAGCGCCTTCGACGTGGGGTCCGCGACGCAGAACGAGGGCCGGGCGGTCGCCCGATGGGAGTACGTACTGGACGGCATGGTGGACGAGGGCTGGCTGGCCGCCTCGGAGCGGGCCGGGCTGGAGTTCCCGGAGCCGCAGGAGACACGGCCTTCGACCGGCCTGTCCGGGCAGCGCGGATACCTGGTCGAAGCGGTCCGGGACCACCTGATCGAGAGCGGTGTCCTCGATGAGCAGCGACTGGCGGCCGGCGGGTTCCGGATCACCACGACCATCGAGCCCGACCAGCAGGAGGCGCTGACCGCATCCGTCCAGGAGCAGTTGCTGGACCGGAAGGACGAGGAGCGGGAGGCGGACAGCCATCTGCGGGCGGGAGCCACCTCGGTGGAGACGGAGACCGGGCGGGTCGTCGCCATGTACGGGGGCGAGGACTACACGCGGCAATTCCTCAACAACGCCACCCGCCGGGACTACCAGGCGGCGTCCACCTTCAAGCCCTTCGTGTACGCCGCGGCACTGGAGCACGAGGCCACCACCCGGAGCGGGACGCCGATCGGCCCCTCCACGACGTACGACGGAACGAGCGGCCGGGAAGTGCTGGACCGGGACGGGCAGGGCACCGGCTGGTCCCCGGAGAACGAGAACGAGGTCAGCCACGGTGAGCTGACGCTGCGCAGCGCGATGGACCTGTCGGTGAACGCGGTCTTCGCCCAGCTCGGTCAGGACGTGGGGCCGCGGCGGGTGGCCGACACGGCGAGGGCGCTGGGCATCCCCGCGGACACCCCGGGGCTGGACTCCGCGCAGGGATCGGTCTCACTGGGCACCGCGACCCCGAGCACCCTCGACATGGCCGGGGCGTACGCCACGCTGGCGCGGCACGGCGAGCACCTGCCGACAGTGCTGGTGGAGGAGGTCAGCCGGGGCGACGAGGAGATCGAGCTGCCCGCCCGCGAGCCGGAGCGGGCCGTCTCCCGCGAGGTGGCCGACGCCACCACGGACCTGCTGGTCGGCGTGGTCGAGGGCGGTACCGGCTCGGCGGCCGGCGCCGTGGGCCGGCCCGCGGCCGGGAAGACCGGGACCGCGGAACAGGACAAGGCGGCGTGGTTCGCCGGCTACACCCCCGAGCTGGCCACCGTGGTCGCCCTGATGGGGCAGAACCAGGAGACCGGCGCCCAGGAGCCGCTGTACGGGGCGCTGGGACTGGAGCGGGTCAGCGGCGGCGGTGTCCCGGCCGCGATCTGGGGGCAGTACACCGCAGCCGCGCTGGAGGGCGCGCCGGTGCGGGACTTCGACCTCGAGGCCCGGGAGGATTTCGGGGAGACGGACAACGGGCCGGTGGAGGAGTGGGAAGAGCCTGCGGATCCCGGCCCGCCGGTCACCGAGGATTCCCGGCCGCCCGCACAGTCGCCGGAGAGGTCGCCGGAGGAGTCGGCCGAGCCTTCGCCCACCGGGCCGGAGAGCCCGGGCACCTCGGAACCGCCGTCCGGGACACCGTCCCCCACCGGGGAGCCCGAGCCCACGGAGACGCCCGAGCCCACGGAACCCACCGAGACACCCGGGCCTTCGGAGCCCACCGGGACCTCCGGGCCGACGGATCCGGGCACCTCGCCACCGGACGACGGCAGGAACCCCGACGACGGCAGCGACGGCGACAGCGACAGCGACAGCGAGGACGGAAGTGGTCAGCGGGCGCCGCAGAGCGCGGCCCGGCCCGCGTGGTCAGAGATACAGACCGGTTGAGTCGTCGGAGCCGGCCAGCCGCTCGGCGGCCACGGCGTGCAGATCGCGCTCCCGCATGAGGACGTAGGCCACGCCGCGGACCTCGACCTCTGCTCGCTCCTCCGGGTCGTACAGCACCCGGTCGCCCGGCTCCACCGTGCGCACGTTCTGCCCGACGGCCACCACCTCGGCCCAGTCGAGACGGCGGCCGACGGCGGCCGTCGCGGGGATGACGATGCCCCCCGAGGAGCGGCGCTCTCCCTCGATGGTGTCGGTCCGGACCAGCACACGGTCGTGCAGCATCCGGATGGGCAGCTTGTCGTGGGTGGGTGAGGTGCTCACGGGACGACCGTACAACAGGAGTCCGCCGGGTCCGCTACCGGCGGCGGCGAGCGGTGAACACCAGCAGACCGACGGCCGCGACGGCGGCCAGGGCAACCGGCGCGACCCGCTCCGGGCGGGGCCGGCCGTCCTTCGTGAAGAACTGCGCGCGGACGTCGCCGACGGCGCGGTTGACCGCGACGTATGTCCGGCCCGCGGTGCGGTCCAGGGCCTCGGCTGCGCGCATCTTCGCATCGCCGGCGATCGTCGCCGGGTGGACCCGGACGGCGATCTCGCCCAGTGTCTCCGCGAGAGTCTCTCGCCGCCTGGCGATCCGCGCCTCGATCTCCGCAGGAATCCTGGCTTCCGACACCTCTGTGCCTCCCGGTCGAGCTGACGCTGCATGAACACATGGACGTGGACTGTCGGGCACAGTCTGTCAGCTCCGCCCGTCCCGTGCTTGTCCCCACCCCCGATTAGGCTGCGGGGACCACCGCGGCCGGACGGGGCGGTGCGACGAGCGATGCGAGGAGCCTTCATGAGCGAGCGACTGGAGCCGGGCAGCGAGGCCCCGGCGTTCACCCTCCCCGATGCCGACGGCAAGCCGGTGTCGCTGAGTGACTACGCGGGCCGGAAGGTCATCGTCTACTTCTACCCGGCCGCGATGACTCCCGGCTGCACGAAACAGGCCTGCGACTTCACCGACAACCTGGCGCTGCTCGCCGATGCCGGGTACGACGTGGTGGGGATCTCGCCGGACCGGCCGGAGAAGCTGGCGAAGTTCCGCAGCGCGGAGGACCTGAAGGTCACCCTGGCCGGCGATCCGGAGAAGGAAGTCCTGCTTGCCTACGGCGCCTTCGGCGAGAAGAAGCTGTACGGGAAGACCGTCACCGGGGTCATCCGGTCGACCGTCGTGGTCGGCGCGGACGGCAGGGTGGAACGTGCGATGTACAACGTCAAGGCCACCGGGCACGTGGCGAAGCTGATCCGCGACCTGGGCATCTGAGACGTGCCCCGGCCCACCGGTCTCCCCCCGCCCCCGCCGGGCCGGGCGGGGCGGCGGCGCTCCACGTTCCGTACCCCGAACGGCCCCGTGGCCGCCGCGGATCCTGGCATAGGCTGAAGCACATCGGCACAGCACAGTGCGGTGCCGCCGATACCCCGCACCGCGCACGGCAGGAGTCCTCACGCATGGCAGAGCGCAAGCCGATCGAATCCTGGCTCACGGACATGGACGGCGTCCTGATGCACGAGGGCGTCCCGGTCCCCGGTGCGGACCGTTTCATCAAACGGCTCCGCGAGTCCGGAAAGCCGTTCCTCGTGCTGACGAACAACTCCATCTACACCCCCCGGGACCTGCATGCCCGGCTCTCCCGGATGGGCCTGGAGGTGCCGATCGACAGCATCTGGACCTCGGCGCTGGCCACCGCCCAGTTCCTGTCCGACCAGCGTCCGGGCGGCACCGCCTACGTCATCGGGGAGGCCGGTCTGACCACCGCCCTGCACGACGTCGGCTACATCCTGACCGACACCGCCCCGGACTACGTCGTGCTGGGCGAGACCCGCACCTACAGCTTCGAGGCGCTCACCAAGGCGATCCGGCTGATCAACGACGGCTCGCGGTTCATCGCGACCAACCCGGACCACACCGGCCCCTCCGCGGAGGGCGCGCTGCCCGCCACCGGCTCGGTCGCCGCGCTCATCACCAAGGCCACCGGCCGTGAGCCGTACTTCGTCGGCAAGCCCAACCCGCTGATGATGCGGGCCGGTCTCAACGTGCTCGGCGCGCACTCCGAGACCAGCGCGATGATCGGTGACCGGATGGACACCGACGTGCTGGCCGGCCTGGAGGCGGGGATGGAGACCTTCCTGGTGCTGACGGGGCTGACCCGCCCCGAGGAGGTCGAGCGGTACCCGTTCCGCCCCTCCAAGGTGGTCGACTCCATCGCGGACCTCGTCGACGCGATCTGAGAGCACCCGGCCGCGCGCGGGGGTCCGGCCGGGTTACGGGGCTGCCACCGGGTGGCGCAACCGCCGTCCCCAGCGGATGCGTGACGGAGCGCGGCGGGGGACCTTCGAAGGGTACCGACCCGGAGGTTCCCATGGGCATCGCGCTCCCGCTCAAACTTACCCTGTGTGCTGTATCGGTGACGATGGTGACGGTGGCCGGCGCCGGGCCGTCCGCTGCCGGGGTCCGGCCGGCGGAGCCGCCGGACCACCGGGCCGGCGCCGACGTCCGGATCACCCCGATCAGCCCCCGGCCCGGCGACGAGGTCGGCATCCGGGTGTTCAGCTGCAAGGGCGACAAGGGGGTCGCCCATTCCGAGGCGTTCACCGCCGAGGCCCGGCTCCGGCCGGCTGAGGACGGCGGCCTGTCCGGCGAGGCGCGGATCAGCCGCACGATCGGGCCGGGGGCCTACCCGGTCGACATCTCGTGCGACGGGAAGAAGAAGGCGGCGTCCGGACGGGTGATCATCACCGGCGTGATCCCGCCGCACCCCACGGATCACCCGGTGAAACCCTCCGCACCGGTCCGCGCGGGCGGCGGCGGGGCCGCCGGGGAGAACCCGGCCGGGACGGCCGGGCAGGAGACGGCCGGGCAGGAGACGGCCGGGCTGTACGGTCCCGCCGGACTGGCGGTGCTCTCCGGAGGCCTGCTGGCCGTGACCCTGCTGACGGTTCGTCGGCACCGCGCCCGGCGGCAGTGATGGAGGGCGAGCCGCGCCCCTCGGGCTCCGGCCGCCTGGTGTCCGCGACCGCCTGGGCCCTGCTGCTGCTCTTCCTCTGGCTGTGGGGAAGGGACCTGACAGAGGGCGGGCTTCCCGGCGGAGTCCCCGGCAGCGCCTCGTCGGTGCAGCTCGCCGACGGGACCTGGCTGCCGCCCGCCGCCCGTCCGCTCACCGGCGAGCCGGCCCCCCTGGTACTGGAGATCGACTCCATAGGCGTGCGGGCCGACATCATCGAGCGCGGGGTGGACGCGACCGGCGGGGTGGAGCCCCCGCCGTTCGGGACGCCGCACCTCGTCGGCTGGTACCGGGACGGCCCCACGCCGGGCGGCACGGGCGCGGCCGTGCTGGTGGGGCACGTGGACACCGAGACGGAACGAGCGGTCTTCTTCCCGCTGAGCACGGTGGCGGAGGGCAGCACCGTGACCGTCACCCGGGAGGACGGCAGCGCCGCGGAGTTCACCGTGGAGAACGTCGAGACGGTGCACCGCCGGGACTTCGACCCGGGCCGGGTGTACGGCCCCGACACCGAAGGCCGCGCCGAGCTGCGTCTGATCACCTGCGGCGGCGTCTACGAGCCGGAGCGGCGCGCCTACTCGGCGAACGTCGTGGTCTCGGCCTACCTCACCGGCTCGGCCTGACCGGACGCCCGTCCGGGGCGGGCCGCTGCCGCCCCGGCCGCGGCGCCCCGCCTCACCCGAGGAGTTCCCGCACGACCGGGACCAGCCCCCGGAACGCCCGGCCGCGGTGGCTGAGGGCGTTCTTCTCGGCGGGCGTCAGCTCCGCACAGGTGCGGGTCTCCCCGTCCGGCTGGAGGATCGGGTCGTAGCCGAAGCCTCCGGTGCCCTCCGGGATGTGCCGAAGGGTGCCGCGCAGCCGTCCCTCGACGACGCGCTCGGTGCCGTCGGGCAGGGCCAGCGCCGCCGCGCAGGCGAAGTGGGCTCCGCGGTGCGGGGTGCCGATGTCCGCGAGCTGGGCGAGCAGCAGAGCGAGGTTGGCCCGGTCGGCGTCGGGTGCTCCGGGGTTCCCGGCCCAGCGGGCGGAGAAGATGCCGGGTGCTCCGCCGAGGACGTCCACGCACAGACCCGAGTCGTCGGCCACGGCCGGCAGACCGGTGGCCCGGGCCAGGGTGTGCGCTTTGAGCAGGGCGTTCTCCGCGAAGGTGACTCCGGTCTCCTTCACCTCGGGGGCGTCGGGGAAGGCATCGGCGCCGGTCAGGTCGGCGTCCAGCCCTGCGTCGGCCAGGATGGCGCGGAGCTCGGTGACCTTGTGGGCGTTGCGGGTGGCGAGTACGAGACGTGGCATGCGGCTGATTATCCGGGAGAGCAGATGGCGGTCAGCTCGTCGGCGGCATCGCCGAGCGGGCTCAGGTCCGGTTCGGTGTCGTTCTCGGCCGCTTGTGCGATCTCGTCCAGGGCATCCAGCACGGACTCGGCCGCGGCGGCCACTTCGGCGTCGCCGGTGCTTTCCTGGAGCTCCTCGACCTCCTTCTCCACCGCGGCGGTGAATTCACCGAAGTCCTCGGCGTCGATCGCGTCGTCGGCGGCCCGGCCCAGTTCGTCGATGCTGCGGACCACGGCGGCCGCGAGTTTTCCGCACTCCACGGTCCGCTCCACGGCCTGGCACGCTGTGGCGGCGCCGGTGACGGAGACGACCGCGAGGGCGGCGAGGGCAGCCGCCGTGAGACGGCGCGCACGGCTGTCCCGGGAACGGCGTGCAGGACGGCGTGCAGGACGGCGGGATCGGATAACACGACCGGTGGAGAAGCGCATACCGGTCGTGATACCCCGCCCGAGGGCTTTCCGTACCTGTGTGCGGTCAGGAAGTGCCGAGCGACTCCCTCTGCGCCGCATCCAGTTGGGCACAGCCGGCCACCGCGAGGTCGAGCAGGGCAGTGAGTTCCTCGCGGGCGAAGGGCTCGCCCTCGGCGGTGCCCTGGACCTCGACGAAGCGGCCGTCACCGGTGCACACGACGTTCATGTCGGTGCCCGCCCGGACATCCTCCTCATAGGCGAGATCCAGCATCGGGATGCCACCGACGACACCGACGCTCACGGCGGAGACCGCACCGGTGAGCGGCTGGGCCTTTGCCTTGATCAGCTTGCGTTCCTGTGCCCAGGCGATCGCGTCGGCCAGGGCGACGTAGGCCCCGGTGACGGCGGCGGTGCGGGTACCGCCGTCGGCCTGCAGCACATCGCAGTCCAGCACGACGGTGTTCTCACCGAGGGCCTTGAAGTCGATCACGGCGCGCAGCGAACGGCCGATGAGGCGGGAGATCTCGTGCGTACGGCCGCCGATCCTGCCGCGCACGGACTCCCGGTCCCCGCGGGTGTTCGTCGCCCGGGGCAACATGGAGTACTCGCCGGTGATCCAGCCCTCGCCGCTGCCCCGGCGCCATCGGGGCACGCCTTCGGTGACGCTGGCGTTGCACAGCACTCTGGTGTCCCCGAAGGAGAGAAGAACGGAGCCTTCGGCGTGCTTGGTCCATCCGCGTTCGATCGTGACGGGGCGGAGCTGGTCAGGGGTACGGCCATCGGTACGGGACATGCCGCGAGCCTAGCCGGTGCCGGCCGGCTCGGTGCCCTCCCCCGGTGTCACCGCAACGGCTCACATGAGGTCCTCGATGTCCGAGGCGAGCGGGTCGGCGTCGGGGCCGACCACCACCTGTACCGCGGTACCCATGACGACGACCCCGTGCGCGCCGGCGGCCTTCAGCGCCGCCTCGTCGACGCGCGAGGGATCCTCCACCTCCGTGCGCAGCCGGGTGATGCAGCCCTCGATCTCGAGGATGTTCTCGATGCCGCCGAGCCCGGCGACGATCTTCTCAGCGTTGCGGGCCATCCGGGTCTCTCCTGGTGAGGCTGTGGGGCGAGCGCTGCGGGGCGGCAGGGGGCGGGCCGGAAGCCGTCGGCTGCCATGGCCCGGCGCCCGTGGCCACCTCAGCACACCGGGAAGACAAAATACCCCAAAGATCCTTCGCTTTCGTGCGGCCCGGCCGAGCCGCACTGCGCGTCCCGAACCGGCCCGGGCAGCGCGATCTCCGAGCCGATCCGCCCCGGAGCGAAGATCTGCCCCGGCCGGCCGGGCGTGCTAGAAAGACTCCGTACCACTGGTGTAGACCACAGATCCGGGCAGCCCGGTTCCGGTCCGCGTGCGGGCGGGAGACGCCCACCTCCCGAAGGAGGGATCCGTTGACCACGAGAGCAACCGCCGCAAAGAAGCCCCGCGGCAGCCGGGCCATGGCCGTCGCCCAGCGCGTCGGCCGCAGCCTGATGCTGCCGATCGCCACTCTTCCCGCCGCGGCCCTGCTGGTACGGACGGGCGCGGACGACATGCTGGGCCGCCCTTCGTTCCCCGCCCCCGTCAACCGCTTCGCCGAATTCCTGCATGCCGGCGGCAGCACGCTGTTCGACTTCCTGCCGCTGCTGTTCGCGGTCGGCATCGCCATCGGCTTCGCCCGGAAATCCGACGGCTCCACCGGGCTCTCCGCGGTCGTCGGCTACCTCGTCTTCCAGGCCGTGATGGCCACCTTCCACGACCCCAGCCTGCCCGCACAGCCCGACGGCACCCCCGAGGTGGCCGACGCGAGAGTGCTGGGCGGGGTGGTGATGGGCCTGGTGGTGGCCCTGCTCTTCCAGCGCTTCCACCGCACCCGGCTGCCCGACTGGCTGGGGTTCTTCGGCGGCCGCAGGCTGGTGCCGATCCTGTCGGCCTTCGCGGGCCTGCTGCTCGGGATCGCCTTCGGGTACGCCTGGCCGGTGCTCGGCGGCGGGCTGCACGGCTTCAGCGAGTGGCTGGCCGGCTCCGGGGCGGTCGGGGCGGGGATCTTCGGCGTGATCAACCGCGCGCTCATCCCGATCGGCATGCACCACCTGCTCAACTCCTTCCCCTGGTTCCAGGCCGGCTCGTACACGACTCCGGAGGGCGAGACCGTCAACGGTGACATCGCCCGCTTCCTGGCCGGGGACCCGACCGCCGGACAGTTCATGACGGGCTTCTTCCCGATCATGATGTTCGCCCTGCCCGCGGCCTGCCTGGCGATGTATCACTGTGCCCGGCCGGAGCGGCGCAAGGTCGTCGGCGGGATGATGCTCTCCCTGGCCCTGACCGCTTTCGTGACCGGCGTGACCGAGCCCATCGAGTTCACCTTCCTGTTCATCGCCCCGGCGCTGTACGCGGTGCACGCGGTGCTGACGGGTGTCTCCATGGCGCTGGCCTGGGCGCTGGGCATGCAAGGGGGCTTCGGGTTCTCGGCCGGCGCGATCGACTACGTGCTGAACTTCGGGATCGCCGGCAACCCGCTCGGGCTGGCCCTGCTGGGTCTCGGTTTCGCGGTGGTCTACTACGCGGTCTTCCGCTTCGCCATCACCCGGTTCGACCTCCCGACGCCGGGCCGCGAGCCCGAGGAGACCCTGACCGACGAGGAGCGGCAGAGCTACCGGGGAGCCTGACGGCACCCGGGGCCGCCCGGCCCGGTGGGGTGCCCGGGGAGGTGACGGCTGCTCAGAGTGCGTAGACAGCGCCCGGGCGGGCCAGCTCCGCGGGGCCGCCGAAGACGGACTTGGCGTCCCGCAGATTGACCTGCGCGTCGGTCCACGGTGGGACGTGGGTGAGCACCAGCCTCCGGGCGCCGGCGTCCCGGGCGCACTCTCCGGCCTCCAGGCCGGTCAGGTGCACATCCGGGAGGTTCTCCCGGCCATCGGTGAAGGACGCCTCGCACAGGAACAGGTCGGTGTCCCGGGCGAGTTCCTCGAGCCGCCGGCACGGACCGCTGTCCCCCGAGTAGGTGAGCGACCTCCCCTCGTACTCCACCCGGAAACCGAAGGTCTGCACGGGATGCCGCATCCGCGCGGTCCGCACGGTCAGCGGCCCGACCGTGAAAACACCACCGGACTCCAGGGTGTGGAAGTCGAAGACCTCGCTCATCGACTTCTCCGAGGGGGTGTCCGCATACGCGGTCGTCAGCCGCTCCTCGGTGCCGGCCGGCCCGTACACCGGGACCGGCGCGCAGCGCCCGCTCCCCGGCCGGTAGTACCGGGCGACGAAGTAGCCGCACATGTCGATGAAGTGGTCCGGATGCAGATGGCTGAGCGCGACCGCGTCGATGTCATAGAGGCCGCAGTACTTCTGCAGCTCGCCGAGGGCACCGTTGCCCAGGTCGAGCAGCAGCCGGTAACCATCTGCTTCCACCAGGTAGCTGGAGCAGGCCGAGTCCGCGGACGGGAACGACCCCGAGCAGCCGACGACGGTGAGCTTCATGGACGGGGGGACCTCCGTACTGGGATTCCACGACTGTAAGTCGGTTGAGGGGCCTGTGCGCCACCACCGGGCGGCGGTGTGGGCGGAATCACCAGGGCGGGATACTGTCGGTGAGGACGGAGGTGACCGGTGGACGGATGGTGGTGGGCCGCCCTGGGCGGCGTCGCCCTGCTGGGTGCCGTCGCGGCGCTGGTGGACGGCGCCGGCCGGATCCGGCGTCCGCGCGGCCCCCGTCGGCCCCCTCGGGACTGAGCCGGCCCCCGGCGCATGCCCGGTGCCGACGGCCCCCGGGCAGCCGCCCTCCGCGCGGCACCGGCCCGGCCCGGCGACCCGGCGCCCGGCCGGCGCTCAGCACCGGCGACGCGCACGCAGCCGGATCGCCTGGAGCAGACCGACCGCGATCCACACCGCGAACATCGACGAGCCGCCGTAGGACACGAACGGAAGCGGCAGCCCGGTCACCGGCATGATGCCGAGCGCCATTCCGATGTTCTCGAAGGCCTGGAAGGCGATCCAGGTGGCGAGGCCGGCGGCGACCACGGCGCCGAACAGATCGGCCGCCTCCCGGGCGATGCGCAGGGCGCGCCACAGCACCACACCGAGAAGCAGGATGATCCCTCCGGCGCCGAAGAAGCCGAGCTCCTCCCCCGCGACCGTGAAGATGAAGTCGGTGTGCTGCTCGGGCACGAACTGCCCGGCCGTCTGGCTGCCGTGAAAGAGCCCCGAGCCGCTCAGCCCGCCCGACCCGATGGCGATCCGGGCCTGGTTGGTGTTGTAGCCGACTCCCGCCGGGTCCAGCGCAGGATTCGCGAAGGCGGCGAAGCGGTTGATCTGGTACTGGTCCAGCAGCCCGAGCTGCCAGACCGCGAGCGCACCGAGCAGGCCGGCCGAGAGCAGCCCGATGATCCACCCGCGGGCGGCCCCCGCGGCCATCAGTACTCCCAGGGTGATGACCACCACGACCATCGTCTGCCCGAGGTCGGGCGTGAGGACGATCAGGGTGGCGGGCACCGCGGCGAGGGCGAGGCATTCCAGGACCGTGCGGGCGTCGGGTGAGCCCCGGTCGTCGGCGTCCGCCCGGGCGGCGACCAGCGCGGCCATGACCAGGATGACGGCGACCTTCATCAGCTCGGACGGCTGGAAGGCGAACCCGGCACCGACCTCGATCCACCGCTGGGAGCCGTTGACCGTCGAGCCGAGTGGCGTCAGCACCATGGCGGTGAGCACCAGGGCCCCCACGTACAGCACGGGTGCCACGTCCCGCACCCGTCCGCTGCCCAACCGCATCACTCCGGTCGCGAGCCCGAGGGCGAGCGCGAAGTAGAGCAGGTGGCGCACCAGGAAGAAGTACTCGTCACCCTGGTGCAGGTCGTTGCGGCCACGGGTCGCGGAGTACACCAGCAGCGTGCCCAGCAAGGTCAGGGCGAAGGCCGACCCGAGCAGTACCCAGTCGAGCTGCCGGACACGGGAGTTCCGGTCGGTGATCCGGGTCCAGGCCGTCGGCTGGAGACCGGCCCGTTCGTCGGCGTACTCACCGGAGTAGCTGCGCACACCCACCGGAACTCCTGGCTCGATTCCACACACATCGGACAGGAGTGACTTTACGCGCCGAGTCGGCCACAGGGGGTCAGACCGCGGTCAGCGGGTCGCCCGCCGGTCGGCACCCGGGCGGGCGCCGACCGGGGGCGGCTCAGCCGAGGCCCGGCCGGCCCTTCACCCTCAGGCCCAGAGCTGGCCCTGGAGCAGTTCCACCGCGGCCTCGGTGGACTCCGCCGTGTAGACGCCGGTGGACAGGTACTTCCAGCCACCGTCGGCGACCACGAAGACGATGTCGGCGGACTCCCCGGCGCGGACGGCCTTGTTCCCGATCCCGATCGCCGCGTGCAGCACCGCACCGGTGGAGATACCGGCGAAGATGCCCTCCTCGGCGAGGAGTTCCCGGGTGCGGCGCACCGCGTCCGCCGAGCCCACCGAGAAGCGGGTGGTGAGGACCTTCTCGTCGTAGAGCTCGGGAACGAAACCGTCGTCGAGATTGCGCAGCCCGTAGACCAGATCGTCGTAGCGCGGCTCCGCGGCGACGATCCGGATGTCGGGCCGATGCTCCCGCAGGTAGCGCCCGACCCCCATCAGCGTGCCGGTGGTGCCCAGGCCGGCGACGAAGTGGGTGACCGTGGGGAGGTCGGCCAGGATCTCCGGGCCGGTGGTGGCGTAGTGCGCTCCCGCGTTGTCCGGGTTGCCGTACTGGTAGAGCATCACCCAGTCCGGGTGCTCCGCCGCGAGCTCCTTCGCGACCCGCACCGCGGTGTTCGACCCGCCCGCCGCCGGGGAGGGGATGATCTCCGCGCCCCACATGGTGAGCAGTTCACGGCGCTCCCGGGAGGTGTTCTCCGGCATGACGCAGACGATGCGGTATCCCTTGAGCCTCGCGGCCATGGCCAGGGAGATCCCGGTGTTCCCCGACGTGGGCTCAAGGATCGTGCAGCCCGGGGTCAGCCGGCCCGACTTCTCGGCCTGCTCGACCATGTACAGGGCGGGGCGGTCCTTCACCGAGCCGGTGGGGTTGCGGTCCTCCAGCTTGGCCCAGATCCGGACGTCCTCCGACGGCGAGAGCCGCGGCAGGCGCACCAGGGGGGTGTTGCCCACCGCGGCCAGCGGGGAGTCGAACCGCATCAGCGCTGTTCCGAGCGGCCGGGCAGCACGCCGGAGCCGCCGGCCACGGCCGGGAGGATGGTGACGCTGTCGCCGTCGCTCAGCTTGGTGGAGATGCCCTCGAGGAACCGGACGTCCTCGTCGTTGAGGTACACGTTGACGAAGCGCCGCAGCTCGCCGTCGTCGACCAGCCGCTGCCGGATGCCCGGGTGGTGGCTTTCCAGGTCGGTGAAGAGCTCGGCGAGGGTGTCCCCGCTGCCTTCCACGGCTTTCCGGCCGCCGGTGTAGGTGCGGAGGATGGTCGGGATGCGGACCTCGATGGCCATGGGTGTACTCCAGTCGGGAGAAGGCGGGTGCGAGCGTGCTCGGGACTGCGGGCGGAGCGGGCGTGCGGAGGCGCGCCGGTCAGGCGGGCGCGACGGCGCGGCACCGACAGCCGGGGCCGGTGAGGCGGCACAGGTCGACGTGCAGGCGCGCCACGAGCAGCAGGCTCGGGGGCTCAGTCATCACGTCGTGGGTAACCATGGGCTCATCGTAACGATTCCCGGGCCCGGATTTGGAGGCCCGTTTCAGGATGCGGACGCGGCTGTCTCAGCTCTCGTACGCCGCGACCACCCGGACCTCCTCCTCGGTGATGTCGCCGTCCACGATCCGGAAGGACCGGAAGGAGACGGGACCCTCCCCGGCACCGCTGTCGGCGGTGGAGACCAGCACGTAGTGCGCGAGGGGCTCACTCGCCAGGGAGACGTCCGTACGCGAGGGATAGGCCTCGGTGGCGGTGTGCGAGTGGTAGATCACCACCGGCTCCTCGTCACGATCGTCCATCTCCCGGTAGAGCCTGAGCAGATCGCCGGAGTCGAACTCGTAGAACGTGGGTGAGCGGGCCGCGTTGAGCATGGGGATGAACCGCTCGGGCCGGTCACTGCCCTCGGGTCCCGCGATGACTCCGCACGCTTCGTCCGGGTGGTCCTGCCGGGCGTGGGCGACGATCCGGTCGTGCAGCTCCTGGGTGATGGTCAGCATGCGCACCAGCCTAGTGCCGGGCATGCGGAGAGCCCGCGCCGTACCCCCGAGCGGTACGGTGCGGGCCCTCCACGCGGCCGGGGCCGCGGCGGGCAGCTGAGTGCTGCGCGCCGCGGCCCCGGCGGGTGGTGCGGAGTCAGCCGGGCTGGATGCCGGGCGTCACTTGGTGGCGTCGACCTTGTCGCCGGGCTCGCCGCCGTCACCGGCAGCGGCCTCGGAGGCGTCGATCTCCTCGTCGGTCTCTCCGGCGTCGCGCCGCCGGACGTACTCGAGGACCTTGTTCAGCTCCTGCTTGATGATCGGCATCAGGAAGTAGATGCCGATGATGTTGAACAGGGCGGCCATGAAGAGGAAGGCGTCGGTCATGTCCACGATCTGGTCGAGGCCCATGATGGCGCCGACGACGATCATGCCGCAGAACAGCGTCTTGTAGATGAGCTCGTTCGTCTTGCTGTGCCCGAAGAGGTACTGCCAGGACTTCAGTCCGTAGTAGCTCCAGGTGATCAGCGTCGAGAAGGCGAACAGGATGACCGCGACGGCGAGCAGTCCGGTGAACCACGGGAGCGCGGTCTGGAAGGCGTCCGCGGTGAGCTCGATGCCCATCCGGGTGCCGCCGACGTCGCCCTCGGCCTCGCCGGAGGCGATCGCACGGGCCTGCTGGTACATGGGGCCGCCGGCCACGATGATGGTCAGCGCCGTCATGGTGCAGACGACCACGGTGTCGAAGAAGGGCTCGAGCATCGCGACCAGACCCTCGGTCGCGGGGCGCTTGGTCTTCACCGCGGAGTGCGCGATCGGCGCGGAACCGATGCCCGCCTCGTTGGAGAACGCCGCTCGCTGGAAGCCCACGATGAGCGCGCCGAGCACACCGCCGGCGACGCCGGACGGGTTGAACGCCTCGCTGAAGATCAGCGAGATGGCGCTGGGCACATCGGTGATGTTCCACAGGATGACGATCAGACACGCGAGGACGTACATGACGCCCATGGCGGGCACCAGACGGCTGGTGACCCGGCCGATGTACTTGATGCCGCCGATCAGCACGAGGAACACCACGACGGCGAAGAACAGGCCGTACAGCAGGGCGCCGAGGTTGCTCGCGAAGAAGCTGTCCTCGCCACCGGTCTCCGAGGCCAGCATGGTCACGGACTGGTTGGACTGGAAGACGTTGCCGCCGAAGAAGGCGAACACCAGGATCATGACGGGCGAGAGCGCGGCGAGGATCTTGCCCAGACCCGCCTTGCCCACCTCCGCCAGACCCTTGCTGAGGTAGTACATCGGGCCGCCGGAGACCGTGCCGTCGGCGCTGATCTCGCGGTACTTCACGCCCAGTGTGCACTCGGCGAACTTGGTGGCCATGCCCAGGAGGCCGCAGACGACCATCCAGAACACCGCACCGGGTCCACCGATGGAGATCGCGATGGCGACACCGGCGATGTTGCCGAGGCCGACGGTGCCCGAGAGTGCGGAGGTCAGCGCCTGGAAGTGCGTGACCTCGCCCGGGGCGTTCTTCTGGTCGTACTTGCCGCGCACGATCCGGAAGGCCGTCTTCAGGTGCCTGACCTGGGCAAGCCCGAAGTAGGCCGAGAAGATGACGCCGGCCACGACCAGCCACAGCACGATGGGCATGATGCTGGCGCCGCCGACTTCAAAGCTGAAGAAGACGACCTCCTGAATCGCCGTCGACACAGGCTCGACGATCTCATTGACCTGGTTCGAGAACCGGTCTGCCCAGTTCGTAGATTCTTCTTCCATGGGTTCCCTCAGCCGGTGATGCGGGGACGAATAGTTCTGCGGCACGATGCCGGGGTCCAGCGTGGTGACGTGTTTCCGACGAACCGTCGAAGCCTGGGTGAGCTCCGAGAACATTCGGATTGCCAGTTTTTATCACGCAGAGCAATAGAAGCATGTGACGTACCACACACGTTCGGATAACGGTCGTATCACCACGCCGCTATTTCGGGTCAAACCAGACAGGTGCTCCGCACATCTATCGAAATTCGTCCGCATAGCGGGCACGCACCCTCACCGTGCGTCGCCAATTTCGGCATTTCTCCTCGCCCCGAATGAACAGGCGTCTCGCCGATAACACTCCTGACGACGCCACCCGGGAACGCGTCACCCCGCCGGGACAGCAGCGCAATTACTGTGACTCCTGTCCGGCTCGCTTTCTCTTCCGCTGCCGGACACACCCGAGGGCACAATGCGCAAGCGCGCCTCACCGGGCACCCGGAGTTCCCACGGCGGCGGCGCGGCCCCTGCCGCGAGACGTTACGGCTGCAGGGTTTCCAGCAGGGACTCCTGAAGGCCGCCCAGCCACAGGTAGGCCATCATCATCGGCTTGTCGGGGTGCCCGTCCGGCATGGCGAAGAGCTCGTCATGGCTGTCATCCGTGAGCTCGAGCCGGGTACCGATGGCCAGCCGCAGGTCGTTGAGGGCACCGAGCCACTGCTCGGACGCCTCCGGCGACAGCGTGAGCACCGCGGCGCCGCCGCTGCCCTCCGCCGGGAGGCGGTCCAGGGCCCCGATCATGGCCAGACAGCCCTCCCGCTTACGTGCCCGCAGGTCGGTCTCGGTGAAGCGGCGGAACTCCGCGGACAGTGCCCGGCGCTCCTCGTCCTCCCCCTCCCCGGGGCCGGTGTAGCCGTCGGGGAAGAGCCGGGCCAGCACCGCGTCAGCGGGTGGCTCACTGGGCCCTTCGGCGAACATCGCGGCGAGCGGATCGTGGTCGGCCCCCTCGTCCTCGCCGGGGCCGACCAGCTCCAGCAACTGCACGGCCAGGCTCCGCAGAATGGAGACCTCCACCTGGTCCAGGGCGAGAGCGGCCCCGCCCTCGCCGCCGCCGACGGGCTCGAAATACCCCGGCATCAGCGGTCCTGCTGCAGGGTCGCCCACAGGCCGTACCCGTGCATCGCCTGCACGTCCCGCTCCATCTCTTCCCTGCTGCCGCTCGAGACCGTCGCCCGGCCCTTGTGGTGGACATCCATCATGAGCTTCTTGGCCTTGTCCTTCGGATACCCGAAATAGGTCTGGAACACATAGGTCACGTAACTCATCAGGTTCACCGGGTCGTTGTGAACGACAGTGACCCACGGGACGTCCGGCGTGGGGACCTCCGCCGGCGCTTCGGCGGACTCGGTGCGCTCGATCTCCAGGGGCATGGCATTCACACCCCCATGCTGCCACCGTCCCCGGCCTCACGACCAAACGGCCTCGGCCAAGCGGAGGCGCGGCGACCCCGGAACGGCCGCGGTGCTGCACGCGCACCACCCCACCCCAATATCGTCACTTTGACGAAATAGGGGTAGGGTGGTGGTCATGGAGCAAGCAGACGGGCTGCCCTTGCCGGTGCCCTCGACCGCGCTGTTCACCGATCACTACGAGCTGACGATGCTGCAGGCCGCGCTGCGCGCCGGCACCGCCCACCGCCGGTCCGTGTTCGAGGTCTTCACCCGGCGCCTGCCGGAGGGCCGCCGGTACGGCGTCGTGGCCGGCACCGGCCGGGTACTGGACGCCGTGGAGAACTACCGTTTCACCCCGCCGATGCTGGACCACCTCCGGGAACAGCAGGTCGTGGACGAGCCCACCCTGGACTGGCTCGCCGGCCACCGTTTCAGCGGCGACATCTCCGGCTATCCGGAGGGCGAGGTCTACTTCCCCGGCTCTCCGGTACTGCGGGTGGAAGGCAGTTTCGCCGAGTGCGTCCTGCTGGAGACCGTCATCCTCTCCGTTCTGAACCACGACTCCGCGGTAGCCGCCGCCGCCTCCCGGATGGCGGCCGCCGCGGCCGGTCGGCCCCTGGTGGAGATGGGGGCGCGCCGCACCCACGAGCTGGCGGCCGTCGCGGCCTCACGAGCCGCTTACGTCGGAGGGTTCGACGCGACCTCGAACCTCGCGGCCGGATTCCGGTACGGGATCCCCACCGTCGGCACCAGCGCACACGCCTTCACCCTGCTGCACGACAGCGAGCGGGACGCGTTCTCCGCGCAGGTGGACTCCCTCGGCACCGGCACCACCCTGCTGGTCGACACCTACGACGTCACGGAGGCGGTACGCCTCGCGGTGGAGGTGGCCGGGCCCGGGCTCGGCTCGGTACGGATCGACTCCGGCGACCTGCTGCTCGTCGCCCACCGGGTCCGGCAGCAGCTGGACGAGCTGGGTGCGCGGGACACCAGGATCGTGGTCACCAGCGACCTCGACGAGTACGCGATCGCCTCGCTGGCCGCCGCCCCGGTGGACTCCTACGGGGTCGGCACCCAGCTCGTCACCGGCAGCGGCCACCCGACCTGCTCCATGGTCTACAAGCTGGTGGCCCGGGCCTCCGGGGACGCCCCGGACGCGCCCCTGCACCCGGTGGCGAAAAAATCCCTGGGCGGCAAGCTCTCGGTCGGCGGTGTCAAGTGGGCCGCCCGGCGGCGGGACGCGAACGGTGAGGCGGAGGCCGAGGTCGTGGGGACCGGCCCGGTCCCTCCGGAGCTGGCGGAGCACCGGCTGGGCGTCGAGCTGATCCGGAGGGGCCGCACGGTCGGCCGGGAACCCCTGGCTGCCGCCCGTGACCGGCACCGCCGGGCCCGGGAAGGCCTGCCGCTGTCGGCCGCCCAGCTGTCCCGGGGGGAGCCGGTCCTGCCGACGGAGCGGAGAGGGTCCCCATGAGGCCGCGCCCGGCCGTACCGCTGCTCCCCGACGAAGGGGTCCGGCCGTCTAGGCTCGAGAACAGCTGCCCGGCCTCCGGGATCACCGACCGCTGCCGCAGAAAGGTGTGCCGTCCATGCACCGCGCTCTGATCGTCGTCGATGTCCAGAACGATTTCTGTGAGGGCGGCAGTCTTGCGGTGGCCGGTGGCGCGGACGTCGCCGCCGCCGTCACCGACCTGATCGCCGCCGGCACCCCGGGCTACCGGTACGTGGTGGCCACCCGTGATCACCACATCGCTCCGGGGGATCACTTCTCCGCCGACCCGGACTTCGTGCACTCCTGGCCGCCGCACTGCGTGGCGGGGACCGAGGGCGTCGGCTTCCACCCGCACTTCGCCCCCGCGGTCGCCTCGGGCGGGATCCACGCCTGCTTCGACAAGGGTGCCCACTCCGCCGCCTACAGCGGATTCGAGGGTGCCGACGAGGCCGGCACCCCGCTGGCCGACTGGCTCCGCTCCCGGGAGGTGAGCGAGGTGGACGTGGTGGGGATCGCCACCGATCACTGCGTGCGGGCCACCGCGCTGGACTCGGCCCGGGAGGGGTTCGCCACGCGGGTACTGCTGGACCTGACCGCCGGGGTCTCCGCCGCCACCGTGGACAGCGCGCTGCGGGAGCTCCGGACCGCCGGTGTGGAGCTGACCGGGGAGCCGGTCGTCGCGGGGCCGTGAACGCCGCGGAGTGCCGGAGCAGGAGCCTGCGAGGGCCCCGCGGACCGGGATGCCTCCCGCGGGTCAGCCCGCCGACGGTGCGCGCAGCAGCGCGGTCATCGGGTGCCAGCTCTCCGTGTCGTCGTCCGGGCTGGAACGCCAGACCACGCCCTCGGGGTGGTGCAGCACCGCGGTGACCTCGTCCGGAGTGGGCGGAGCCGCGTTGCCGCGCAGATAGACCGAGCGCATGCCCAGATTGCGCAGCCGGGTCAGCGCGCGGGCCCTGTTCCGGGCGTGCACCAGCACGCGTACCCGGCCGGCGCTGTGCGGCCGGGGCAGCGCCAGCGCGACGACGACGCTGCCGTCGGGCATGCTGATGAAGCCTCCACCGGTCATGAGACACCTTTCCCCGTGTGATCGTTCGGTCGCGCCTGGTCAACACTCCGGGGCCATACTGACGCGAACGGCCGCCGCCCGCCAGGGGCGACGACCGAACACGCGCTGACCTGCAGGTTTCCACTCCGCGGACAAATGCCGGATACCGGTGAAAACTTAGCGGGGAGTCACCGATCGGTCACCTTGCGCCACCGATCTCACCGGAGCGAGGCCGGGGAGACCAGCACCGTCATGGGTGCCCCGGAGCGGGGCTCCGACAGGACGGAGATCCTGGTGTTCGTGTCGGGTACCCGCACACTCCCGCCCGGGTTCTCCTCGTACCAGTAGGTGCCCCGCCGGTCATCGAAGACCGGCTTGCCCCGCTGTGCCGGCAGAGTGGCCGGCTCGCCGTTCAGGTGCAGGGTGACCTCCTGTGTCGCATACCGGCTGAAGGTCGCGTCCCGGGTCTGGAGCCGGTTCCGCATCATCGTGCCGTCCGCCCAGTGCACGGGCTCCGCGTGCGCGTCGACCGGCAGGATCAGCCCTTCACCGGGGTGCTGACCGGTGTTGTTGTCACTGTGGGAGGTGTCCCAGAGCCAGACCAGCATGCCGGTCTCGTACCCGAAGTGCTCGACCCAGGAGGGCCGTTCATGGAGGAAGCCGAAGTTGTACGGGCCGTTCTCCAGCGTGCGGTCGTACCCGGCGTACTGACGGTTCTCCACCAGGTAGAACTGCGGGTACGTGTCGGTGACGGCTGCTCCCACGATGCTGAAGCCATCGGCGATCCAGTCACCGGGACCGTCCTCGGCGCCGTCCTCGAAGAGCACCGCGCCGTCGGCGGTGATGACGATGTCGTCGGCGGTGAAGCCGAGTTCGGCGACCGCCGTGTCGGTGTGGTAGCGGAACCGCAGGTCGATCGTCTCTCCGGCGTAGTCGTCCAGCGGGTACGACAGGGCGGCGTGACCGTCCGAGGTGCCGTGCAGGGCCGGGCGGCCGGCGCCGTCCTGCGGGATCTCCGCGCCGTCCGCGGTGCCGTTCAGCACCGTCCAGCCGCTCCCGCCGTCCGTGGAAACCTCGACGTAGAGGTAGTCGTAGTCCTCCTCGATCTCCCACCAACCGGTGAGCTCCAGCACCGCGGAGTCCCGGTAGCCCAGATCGACGGTGCGGGAGAGCGTGTGGCTCAGGCTGTTGCCGGAACCGCTCCACCACTGGCTCTCGCCCCCGGCGGGCTCGACGATCTCCTGGGTGACGGTCTTCTCGGGAAGTTCGACAATCAGCGCCTGGTGACCGTGCCGCTTACCCTTCCGCTCTGCCGGATACTGCAGTCCGGACGCGCCGAGGCGGTGCACCGACGTCCTGGCTGCCTCGGCGGTGTCGTGGTCCAGCCAGCCGAGCTGAAGCTTCTCCCACGGCCCCATCTCGTTGGGGAGCGCGCCGATGGTGCCGTCCCCCATACCGAGCCAGGAACCGGCGGACATGGCGGACCAGAAGCCCGTGCCGTTCTCGCCTCCTGCGGTGTCGTACAGGTCCGGGAGGCCGAGGTCGTGGGCGAACTCGTGCGCGAAGACGCCGACTCCGCCGTTCTCCGGCTGGATGGTGTAGTCCCCCACCCAGAAGCCGGTGTCGCCGATCTCGGCACCGCCCGCCAGGTTGTACTCGGGTCCGGTCTCACCCATCAGGTCGGAGAAGGCGTACCAGCGGTGGGCCCAGATGGCGTCGTCCCCCTGCGCGCCGCCTCCGGCCGACGCGTCCTCCCCGGCGTGCACGATCTGGAAGTGGTCGAGGTAGCCGTCGGGCTCGTTGAAGTCGCCGTCACCGTCGTAGTCGTAGCGGTCCTTGATGTCGTACTCGGCGAGGACCGCCTGGACGTCCTCCCGGGACATCCCGCGGGCGAGCTGGTCCTCGTACCAGGCGTTCACCCCGTCGGCCACCACATGCCAGACGGAACGGCACACCGCGGAACCGCAGTCGGTGTTGCCGTACCGCGCCTCGTTGTAGTCCACCTTCACCCAGTCGGTGACGTGGCCCTCGATCGAATACCGGCCCGAGGACTGATCCTCGAAGTACTGCTTGACGGACTCCCGGTCCGGATCGTCGCCGAAGTACAGGTCGTCGAAGTGCGCCCGGTCGAAGTCCTCCTGCCAGATCGTGGTGTTGTCCTGGGAGCGGTCCGGTTCCTCGATCTCATTGGCACGCGGTCCCGGGTCGCCACCGTGCTCGGGATGAATCCCGTCACCGAACTCGACGAGGATCGTGAAGATCCGGTCGGTGCCGGTGGTGGCCACCTCCACGAACTCACCCTCGGCCAGCTCCACCACTTCGGAGCCGTTCCGGGAACGCGGCTGTGCCTGCCCCATCAGGAGCTTGGCCTGCGCCTCCTGCTTCCGTGCCTCCCGCTTCTCACCCAGCGGGTTGTCCAAGTGCTCGAGCACCTCGACCGACGCCCGATCGGCCTGTGGGCCGTCCTCCACGTCGACGGACGGCTGTGCCTGAGCCGCTCCGGCGGGCAGCAGAACCGCTGCTCCGATGGCGGATACGGCTGTACCGAGTGCGAGTAATAACGACCTTGTGGATCTGTTTCCTCGGTTCACGGGTGGCGTTCCTCCCCTGCCTGACGCTGTGTGGGCAACGGGAGGGAATGTGGCACGACGGGAGGCAAAAGAACAGACCTTGCTTCCCGACCGGCAGACAACTACGTTGCCCGGGCAGTCAGTAGAGGCATGACTCCGTGCGCCCCCTGTGCATCCGCGGCGCCGGTGAGGACATGCTTACCCCCGGACCCCTGCGGGCATCGAGGCCCGTAGAGCCGCTCGCGGGCCGCTTCCCCGCCGGACGGCTGACAAGCACCCTCCCCCAGGACGGAAACCATGCCGCATCCGACCCCCGTACAGATCGCCTATGGTTCGGCCGCCGTCATCTCCTCGACATTTCTGCTGCTGCTGATCTCCCCGACCGGGTCACTGCTCACGGTCTCGCTCATCGCGACGTCCGCGCTCATCCTCGGCGTGGTGGTCGCGGTGGCGGTCCAGTCGCGAAGGGACAACCGTCGCGAGACTGCCGGGGCACGGCAGCAGATCCCCGCGCAGCGCAGGATGGCCCCCACCGCCGTGAGCAGCGCCGCTCCGGGTGCCCGGACCGCCGAGAGGCCGGGGGTCCGGGTCTGACCCCCGGCCCTCCGCCGGTCCGGTGAACGGGGGAGACGCGTCAGGGTGAGGAGACCACGACGGTCTTCGCCACCTTGTCGTGGAGACACTGCCGGTACGGCTTGTCCCAGGTGCAGAACAGCACGTTCAGCAGCCAGAAGAGAAAGCCGAGGCACGGCACCAGCTGGGGCAGCGAATACGTCGCCGCCCTGGCCCAGGCCGGGTTGCCCGTCGGCACCGCGCCGTCCGCCAGCATCGCGACCCGGACCTTCATCAGCATCTTGCCGAGGGTCTGGCCGCGGGCGCTGAGCATCAGCCCTTCGTATACGAAGTACACCAGCAGTGTCAGCGCCTGGGGCGCATACGTTCCGGCGTCGGCGGCGTCGAACGGACCCACCACCGTGGCCGTGATCAGCGACACCGGAATCGCCACGATCAGGGCGTCGACGATCCTGGCGATCAGCCGCCGGCCGCGGGACGCGAGCGGCGGCATTCCCGCCAGCGGGTCCCCGGCTCCCCCCGGCCCGCCGTACGGATTGACGCCGTATCCGTAGCCGGGCGGCTGCTGCCCGCCCCCGTAGGGCGGGCCGGGGCCGCCCTGCCATCCGCCCGGCGGCTGCCCCGGCCCGCCTCCGGCGTGGGGCCGGCCGCCGTACCCCGGATCACCGCCTGCTCCGGGCGGCTGCTGCTCATCGCTCATGCCCTGAGTGGACCGCGGCACGCCACCGTCCGCACCCGGCCGGAAGCGTTCGGGCTACCCGCAGGGCCGTCCGGGTGAGCCCGCACCCCGTCCTCGCCCTCCACAAGCGCCCCGCTACGGATTCTCAGCGCCGGGGGCACCGGAGGACCGGCCGCCGACGAAGGTCCCCGCGGCCTTGTCGTGCCAGCACTGCCGCCAGGGACGGTCACGCACGCACCACAGGACATTGAGCAGCCCGACAGCCAGCACTCCCAGCACGCCGAACACCAGCCAGCGGCTGAGCGCCGCCCCGAGAGGCGGAGGCTCCTGGCTCTCCACCCGGAGCACCCGCAGGCCGAGGAGGGCCTTCCCCGCCGAGCGGCCCCACAGCGCTGTCGGCAGAGCCTCGTAGAGCAGCCCCAGCACCAGGAACGTGCCGATGACGAGGGCGAGGTGGACGCCCGTCGTGCTGTCGATGAGCCAGATCTCCTGGGTCACCCCCGCCTGCTCGACGGCCTCGATGCGGGCCCGGATGTGCTCCCTGGCCCGGTCGGCGAGCAGCCAGGCCACCGCCCCGGCCCCGGCAACGGGTAGCAGGCTGTCCACCAGCCGGGCCAGCAGCCGCCTGCCCAGCCCGGCCGGGTACGTCTGCTCGGGGCTGCCGAACGGTGACGACTCCCAGGGTGCGGGAGCTGACGGCGGCACCGCACCGTGCGGTGCCGCCGGGGCGGGCCGGGGCGAGGCCGGCCCGGCGGTCCGCGGCGACCACTGCTCCGGCCGGTACCGCTCCGGCGCGGGCGGACACCCCTGGGGCTGAGGCGAGGGCCGGTGGGCCGCCTGCCGGTACGGCTGCGGGGTCTCGGGCCGGTACGGCTGCGCCGGGTACGGGACCTCCGGCTGCCACCGTGCGCCCGGCTGCTCCTGCCCGGACGGGTTCGGCTCCGCGACCGGGGCGGGCTCCGGGGCAGACGGTGCGGGGGCCGGGTCCTGCCGGACCGTGGGCGCCCGGTGCGCCAGTTCGTGCACCTGCCTGGTCCACGACGCCTCACCGGACGGCTCCACCCGGCGGATGCCCATGGTCTGCTCGCGCGGCTCGGGCCGGAGGTCCGCCGCCCGCCGGGCCTGCGGAACTCCTGGCGCTTCCAGCACCTGGTCGGACATGTGCGGGTCGGACACCCTCGCATCCGGCGCCCCCGGAACGGCCGGGGCGTTCCAGGGGCCGGGCACCGGTGCGGCCCCCGCGACGGGCAGCGCCGGGTGCGGCGGGGCGCTGCCGGGCGGGCGCACGAAACTGCCGCGCGGGTCCTGCGGTGCGGTGACCCCGCCGGGTCCGCCGGCCTTCTCCGGGGGAAAGGGGCGCGCGTCCTCCGCCGGCTCCCGGGGGGACCTGCGGTCAAGATCTCCTCGGCGCCGCAGCTCCGGCAGGGCGGTGGGCAGGTCGGCGGAGACCCCCGGCCCGGGGGGCAGCGGATCCTCGTCGAAGAACATCGGACCGGTCTCCTCGCGGGAGGGGACCTGGGGCGGTGGCACCGCGACAACGGCCCCCGGGGGCGGGGCCGGTACCGGCTCCCCGCTCCGCGGCTCGGGCCGGCTGCTCCCCGGCATCCAGGAAGAGCCGTTCCAGTAACGGATGTAACCAGGAATGGACGGGTCCTGGTACCAGTTGGGCTCCGGACTGCCGCCGGCGGCTCCTGCGGGTGGGGAACTCATGAGCGGATCCGCATCTCCTCGTCTTGCCATCACTGTGCGTGTCCGAACCATCGCCGGACCAAGCATCGTACGCGTCCCTCCCGGCCTCCGGCATCTCTCCTTCGGTCGCGACACCCCGAGGGACAAGCACGGACCGGACCCTGACGCGTCGAACTGCCCGGCCGCGTGAAATTGGGCGCGTTTCCGCACACAAAGACCCTTTTGACAGGGAAACGCACCTCGGGTGTTGTGGAGATCTCGCAATCCGCGGCCCTCCGCTTGCATCTCCTCGGGCCAGGCGGATACCCGGGGCAGGACGGACCTCCGTGACCGGACGGCGCGAAAAAAGTTTCGCGTTCTCGCGTAATGAGTTCCGGTCCCTGGCCTCTCTCCCAGCGCAGGCCGAAGGGAACGCACACGAAAGGGCACCAAATATGGACACAATTGTCGAAAGTGAGCTTGAGTTGCGGCTGGTGCTGTCCTCGGAGCGCAGCATCCCGGTGCCCGCGCGGCTGACCTACCGGTCGGACGACCCCTTTGCCATGCAGGTCACCTTCCACGTCGGTTCCGAGTCTCCGGTCCGCTGGTCCTTCGCCAGGGACCTCATGGTGGGGGGCACCTTCCGTCCGTCCGGTCAGGGGGACGTGCGGATCTGGCCGACCTGTACGGACGACCGAAACCTCATCTGCATGGCGCTGAGCTCACCGGACGGTGACGCGCTGCTGCAGGCCCCGGCCGAGGCGG
The DNA here is from genome assembly GCF_028200735.1 of Streptomyces sp. ACA25. Classification (GTDB taxonomy): domain Bacteria; phylum Actinomycetota; class Actinomycetes; order Streptomycetales; family Streptomycetaceae; genus Streptomyces. The sequence continues at coordinate 75,591 of NZ_JAQKPV010000012.1, read as the reverse complement.
TGTCCGCCTGGCTCGAACGTACGCTTCGGGCCGTACCCCCCGGCTCGGAGATGGACTTGGTCGGCCTGGAGAGTGAGCTGTGTGCTCTCCTGACCACCCCGCCGGAGGAGCTGCACCTGCAGGACCGCTCCCCGGCCGACGAGGCCGGTGAAGCCGGCAGCTGAGCCGGTACCCTTCCGGACTGCGTCCCCCAGCAACGATCACCGAGATGAGGGCCACGTGATCAACAGATTCGCCGGAACCGCCGCGCTGCTCGCCCTGTTCCTGGCAGTCACGGCGTGCTCCGGCTCCGGTGACGGCCCGGGTACCGCCGCCGGCTCCGGGCAGAGTGCCGAGCCGGAGCAGGACGGAACGGGCACCGCGGAACAGGAGCCGGACGACCCGGAGGAGGACGGCGACGGCGACGCGAACAGGGAGAGTGCGGACGTGCTGCGGGAGATCACCGCCCTGGACGGCACCTGGCTGACCGATGCCCGGTTCGGCACGCACGAGGACAAGATCCGGCTGGTGGTGGACATCGTGGGCGAGATGCCCGAGTACAAGGCGGAGGATGTCGACGAGATCACCACGCACGGTGATTTTCCTCCTGACGTGCCGGGGGAGGCGTTCGTCCAGTTGTGGGTGTGGCCGGCCGCCGCCTACCACTGGGACGAGGAGCACCGGAGGACGACCGTCTACCAGGGTCCAGGCCCGGGCGTGGAGACCGAAGGACTGCCCGAAGGGGTCACCGGATTCGTCTTCCAGGAGTTCGAGGGCTCCAGCACGCTGGGCGTCGCCCTGGACCGAGCTGTGGACTGGGAGCTGTCCGAACTCTCCGGGCCCAACCGCATCGTGCTCGACCTCCACCGCTGATCCCCGGAGCCCTTTCGCGGCTGCGCCCTTCGGGCTCAGCCCTCGGAGAGCCCCGCTGCCTGCCGTACCAAGGGGATGATGCGCAGCGGAACGGGGTTCTCCATCACGATGGCCGTGGAGGCCCGGACGATCCCCTCGTAACCCACCACCCGGTCGATCACCCGCTGCAGGTCGGCGTTGGACCGGGCCACCAGCCGGCAGAGCATGTCCCCCTCCCCCGTGATGGTGTGCAGTTCCAGCACCTCGGGTACCTCCTGGAGGTGACCGCGCACCTCGGAGCCCTTCCCCTGCCTGATCTCCAGAGTGGCGAAGGCGGTGACCGGATAGCCGATGGCGGCCGCGTCCACCTCCGGTCCGAAGCCGCGGATCACGCCGCTGCCGCGCAGCCGGTCCAGACGGGCCTGGGCCGTGCCGCGGGCGATCCCGAGCCGCCGGGACACCTCCAGCACGCCGATCCGCGGCTCTCCGGCCAGCAGTTCCAGAAGCCGGCCGTCCAATTCGTCGATGCCCATGGCGTACCCTTCCCGGCCGACCGCACTGGTCACCATGCACAGATCGTCTCACTCTGTTCAAGACCTGCTGTACATAGTGCCCACTTTGCAGGCGAACTCTTGCGCACAATGTCGATCACGCGCACCCTGGCGGCATGACTGAGACCACGGAAGCCACGGAGACCCCGGCGGCCCACCGGCACAGAACCGACTCGTTCCCGGTGAAGGGGATGGACGCGGTCGTCCTCGCCGTCGGGAACGCGAAGCAGGCAGCGCACTACTACTCCACAGCGTTCGGCATGAAGCTGGTGGCCTACTCGGGTCCGGAGAACGGCAGCCGGGAGACCGCGTCCTACGTTCTGGAGTCGGGCGCCGCCCGGTTCGTCCTCACCTCGGTCATCAGGCCGGCCAGTGAGCACGGCCGGTTCCTGGCCCGCCATGTCGCCGAGCACGGTGACGGGGTGATCGACCTGGCGATCGAGGTTCCGGACGCACGCGCCGCCTACGCGGAGGCGGTCAAGCAGGGCGCGAAGGGCCTGGAGGAGCCGCACGAGGTCTCCGACGAGGAGGGCACCGTCGTCCTGGCGGCCATCGCCACCTACGGGGAGACCCGGCACACCCTGGTCGAACGTTCCGGCTACCGGGGCGTCTACCTGCCCGGTTACCGGGCCGCCCAGCCGGTCGTCGAGCCGCCGGAGAAGCGCACGTTCCAGGCCATCGACCACTGCGTGGGCAACGTCCATCTCGGTCACATGAACGAGTGGGTGGAGTTCTACAACAAGGTCATGGGCTTCACCAACATGAAGGAGTTCGTCGGCGACGACATCGCCACGGAGTACTCCGCGCTGATGTCGAAGGTGGTGGCCGACGGCACGCGCAAGGTGAAGTTCCCGATCAACGAGCCGGCGATCGCCCGGAAGAAGTCCCAGATCGACGAGTACCTCGAGTTCTACGGCGGGCCCGGTGTGCAGCACATCGCGCTGGCGACCAACGACATCATCCACACCGTGCGGACCATGCGGGCCGCGGGCGTGCAGTTCCTTGACGTACCGGACTCCTACTACGACGCGCTCGGTGAGTGGGTCGGCGAGACCCGGGTGCCGGTCGACACCCTGCGCGAGCTGAAGATCCTCGCGGACCGGGACGAGGACGGCTACCTGCTGCAGATCTTCACCAAGCCGGTACAGGACCGCCCCACCGTCTTCTTCGAGATGATCGAACGGCACGGCTCGATGGGGTTCGGCAAGGGGAACTTCAAAGCACTGTTCCAGGCAATCGAGCGTGAACAGGCCAAGCGGGGGAATCTGTAACAGCACCACCCCCCGAGCCGCCCCCGCGACCTGCACTCGCGGGGGCGGTCCGCCGGGCAGTACGGGCGGACCGGGGCCGTGGCAGCAGGATGTCAGCAGGAGGGGACGGGCTCGCCGGCCTCCAGCGCCGCGAGGCTGTCGATGGCGTCCTCCAGCGTGCCCACCGGAATCAGCCGGAGACCGTCCGGCAGGTCGTTCCGCGCCTCGCCGCACTCCTGCCGGGGCACGAGGAACACCGAGGCCCCGTCCCGGTCCGCCGCCTGGGTCTTCAGCGGCACCCCGCCCACCGCACCCACGCTGCCGTCGGGCGCGATGGTGCCCGTGCCGGCGACGGACCGTCCACCGGTGAGGTCGCCGCCTTCGCCGTCGCCGTCCAGCAGTTCGACGATGCCCAGCGAGAACAGCAGGCCGGCACTGGGGCCGCCGACGTTCGCGAGCTCCAGGTCCACCTGCACGTCGGTCTCGTCCAGTCCCAGGTGCAGCAGCGCCGCCTGTACCGCGGTGTGCTGCGACTCGGTCATCTGCGCGACGTTGTACTCCCGGATCTCCTCGAGCGAGTCACCCACCGGATAGACGGCGTCGCGTGGCAGCACGGCCCGCTCCGACGAGAAATAGCCGCGCACCACCTGCGGCAGCCGCACCCGGGCGTCGGGAGCGGTCGCGTAGATCGTGGTCATCCGCAGCTCACCACCGGGCTGCCGCACCTCGGCGCCCTCGATGGTGATGACCGGGCCGCCGTCACTCTCTCCCAGGACGTCCGTCGTCGCTCCGGGGTGGACGACGGAGAAGGGCAGCGGCGCCAGCGCGGCCACCACGAGCAGGGCCGTGACCGCGACGGCGCACAGGGCGAGCAGAAGGACACGACGGCGCGGGGCCGGGCGATCGGCGGGCATGCCAGCGAATCTAGCCCACCGCCGTCCGCGGGCCGGCACGGCCTCCGCTCAGCGCAGGACGTCCGCGACCTCCTGGGCCGCCCGCAGCACGCGGGGGCCGATGTCCGGGGGCACCGTCTCATTGAGCATGACCACTCCGACGCTGCCCTCGATACCGCAGTCGCGCGGCAGTGGCGCCGCGGCGCCGCTCGCGCCGGCCTCCAGCTCCCCGTGGGTCAGCACGTAGCCGTCCTCGTCGTTGATGTCCTTGCACCGGCCGGTCAGGATGGCGCGTCCCGCGGCACCCCGGTCCAGCGCGTGCCGGAACCCGGTCCGGTAGGCGACGTGATAATCGGTCCAGCTCGGTTCGACGACGGCCACGGCCAGGGCGTCGTTGCCGTCCACCACCGTGAGGTGGGCGGTGGCTCCGACGTCCTCGGCCAGTGAGCGCAAGGCGGGCAGCGCGGCCTCGCGCACCAGCGGATGCACCTGCCGTCCCAGGCCCAGCACCCCCATCCCGACCCGTGCCCGGCCCCCCGCGTCCCGCCGGACCAGCGCGTGCTGCTCCAGGGTGGCCAGCAGCCGGTAGACGACGGTGCGGTTCACCCCGAGTTGCTTGGACAACTCGGTCACGGTGAGCCCGTGATCGGTCTCGGCCAGTAGTTTGAGGACACGCAGTCCCCGGTCGAGCGTCTGAGAGGTCTCCGCGGTCACGACGCCCCCTTATCGGTGAAGCCGACGGTGCTCGCGAGCGAGATGTGCAGATCGGACCGGCCGAGAGCACACGCGGGAAACCGCCGGTAGCGGTGGCACAACACAGCCGGCTGCGCTTCCGGGGCGGCGCTGCTCCGGCTTGCGCGTGACCGGAAACCTATACATCGGCACCGCTGAGCGGAAGAGCATGTCCAGAATCCGAGCAGAGGTGCATGTCATTTGTGCGGAAAGCACCAAAAAGTTCTCTGCGCATTTCCGCCCCGCGCTCTGCAGCAGACTGCACCGGCACTTGACCGGCCGTACCGGTGGTGCGCTGAGCACCGGATTCGTCCGATTCCGGTGCTCAGCGCATCCTGGTGGCCCACTCGCGGACCTTGGTGACCCGCTGCCGCAACTGGCCGGCCGTCGCCTCCGCGGTCGGCGGTCCGCCGCAGGTGCGGCGCAGCTCGGTGTGGATGACGCCGTGCGGCTTGCCCGCCTGGTGGGCATACGCGCCGACCAGCGAGTTGAGCTCCTTCCGCAGCGCCAGGAGTTCCTTGTGGGTGACCACCGGCCGGCGGTCCGCGGGCAGCTCGATCAGGTCGGCCTCGGCGTCCGGCTTGCGGCGGCTGTGCGCGATCTGCCGGGCCTGGCGCTTCTGCAACAGCATCTGGACCTGATCCGGCTCGAGCAGGCCGGGGATCCCCAGATAGTCCTGCTCCTCCGCGCTGCCGGGGTGCGCCTGCATCCCGAATTCGGCGCCGTCGTACATCACCCGATCGAAGACCGCGTCCGATTCCAGGGCCTCGAAGGGCAACTGGTCGGGATCGCCGGTGTCCTCGTCCTGCTGCCGCTCGGCCTCCTCCAGCAGACCGGCCTCCTCGGCGTAGGGGTCGTCCCCGGTGTCCTTCTTCGGCTTGTCCAGGACGTGATCGCGCTCCACCTCCATCTCGTGGGCGAACTCGAGCAGGGACGGGACCGTCGGCAGGAAGACGGAGGCCGTCTCCCCCCGCCGCCGGGAACGCACGAAGCGGCCCACCGCCTGGGCGAAGAACAGCGGCGTGGAGATCGTCGTCGCGTAGACGCCGACCGCCAGCCGGGGGATGTCCACCCCTTCGGACACCATGCGGACCGCGACCATCCACCGGTCACCGGACTGCCGGAAGTCCTCGATGCGCTGCGAGGCACCGGTGTCGTCCGACAGCACGACGGTGGCGCCCTCTCCGGTGATGCTCCGGATCAGCTTGGCGTAGGCCCGCGCCGACTCCTGGTCGGTGGCGATGACCAGCCCGGCAGCGTCGGGGACGGCCCGGCGCACCTCCGTGAGCCGGCGGTCGGCCGCACTCAGCACACTGGGCATCCATTCGCCCGTCGGGGCGAGCGCGGTGCGCCACGCCTGGGACACCGCATCCTTCGTCATCGGCTCACCGAGCCGCGCCGCGATCTCGTCGCCCGCCTTGGTCCGCCAGCGCATGCTGCCGCTGTAGGACAGGAAGATCACCGGCCGGACGACGCCGTCGGCCAGCGCCTTGCCGTAGCCGTATGTGTAGTCGGCGGACGAGCGGCGGACACCGTCGTTTCCCTCGGCGTACTCGACGAAGGGGATCGGGTTGGTGTCGGAGCGGAACGGCGTACCCGTCAGGCAGAGCCGGCGGGCAGCCGGTTCGAACGCCTCCAGGCACGCCTCACCCCAGGACCGGGAGTCCCCGGCGTGGTGTATCTCGTCCAGAATGACCAGCGTCTTGCGCTGCTCACAGCGATTGCGGTGCAGCATCGGCCGCACGCCGACGCCCGCGTAGGTGACCGCGACCCCGTGGTACTCCTTCCCCACCGGCCCGGCGCTGTAGTCCGGGTCGAGCTTGATCCCCACCCGTGCGGCGGCCTCGGCCCACTGCTTCTTCAGATGCTCGGTGGGCGCGACCACGGTCACCTGCTGCACGACGTGGTGGTGCAGCAGCCAGGACGCCAGCGTCAGCGCGAAAGTGGTCTTCCCGGCGCCGGGAGTGGCGACCGCAAGAAAGTCCTGAGGGTGCTTCTGCAGGTAGCGGTCCATGGCGGCCTGCTGCCAGGCCCGCAGTTTCCCCGCGGTGCCCCAGGGGGCGCGGCCGGGAAAGGCCGGGGACAGGTGGTGGGACGAGGTGGAGGCGGAGGTAGTCACGGTCCTCACGAGGTCGTCGACGGCGGCAGGACCGCGTCAGCCTACCGGCAGCCCGCGCCCGTCGCGTGCCGGACACCACGCACCGCGCGCTCACTGCGACCCAGCTCACACCGCACCCGCCGGGCGGCCTCGCCCACGGGTGTCCCACCCGCTGCGTCAGGACCGGCCGGGGGTGGGGCCCCGCTGGCAGCCAGGGCACCAGTAGGCGGGGCGCTCACGGCCGGGTTCGCCGTGCGAGACGGAGGCGACCCGGACTGGGGTGCCGCAGACCAGGCAGGGACGGCCCGCCCGTCCGTACAGATACAGACGCTGAGGCGGGCGGGCACGGTCGCGGACGGCCGGGGGCGTCGTCGTGCGGACGGGACGCTCCCGGTTGGCTGCCAGCAGCCGCTCGCCCGTGGCGACCAGACCCTCGGGGTCGGCGAGGTCCCCGGCCGGCAGCCAGGGGGTGACCCGGCTGAGGAAGCAGAGTTCCACCATGTACACGTTGCCGATGCCCGCGAGGTTGCGCTGATCGAGCAGCGCCGCGCCGAGCGGGCGGGCGGGGTCGGCGAGGAGACGCCGCAGCGCTTCTCGTGCGTCCCAGTCGGGGCCCAGCGGATCGGGGCCCAGATGGCCGACGACACGCTGTTCATCGGCGGTGCGCAGCAGGTCGAGTACCGGGAGCCGGTAGCCGACGGCGGTCCGCTCCCCGGTACCGAGGACGGCGCGGATCTGGTGAGCGGGGCCACCGGTCCAGCGCTGTCCGGCCGGGTAGATCTTCCACGCGCCGTCCATCCGCAGGTGCGAGTGCAGGGTCAGCCCGCCCTCGACACGGGTGAGGAGGTGCTTGCCGCGCGGAGTGACGTCCAGGACGCTGCGGCCCCGCAGGTCGGCGGTCGCCAGCCGCGGCGTCCGCAGGTCGGAGGTGACCAGCACCTGTCCGGCCAGTGCGGTGTCGAGCCGCCGGGCGGCCTGCCACACCGTGTCACCCTCGGGCATACCCCCATGATGCGGCATCGGTTCCCCGGATCCCGGGCCTCCCGTTCCGGCGCGGCCCGGACGGGGTCACCCCGGCACGACGGGGACGTCCACCTCCCGCCGGCCGGGGCCGGGCGCGGGAGCAGGAGTGCGCAGCCGGCCTCCGACGAGGACGGCGAGGAGGGCGACGGCGGTTGCGGCGGCGTAGACGACCACGAAGGCCGACGGCCCCACCCCGTCCAGATCGGCGGCGGCAGTGTGAGCAGCGGCCTGGGCGGCGCCGCCGCCGAGGGCGGCGAAGGCGGTGCCGACGACCGTCAGCATCACCACGTTCGACAGGCTGTCGCACACCTGCAGGGAGGCCACGTTGTCACCCGCCTTCCCGGGGCCGGAAAGCCGCAGCACCAGCACTCCCATGGAGGTGACGACCAGGCCCATACCGAAGCAGCCGAAGGTGAGGGTCACCGCGGGCGTCCAGACCGGGACCGCGTCGATCAGCACCAACGGGGTCAGCGCCACGCCCGCCGCGACCAGCCCCGTGCCGGCCCGGACCAGCCGGTAACGGTGCGGCTCCAGCCGGGGCCGGGACTGCACGAAGGATCCGAGCGCCCAGGCGCCGCCGGCCGCCGCGAGAGTCAGCCCAGCCTGGGTGTAGGACAGTCCGCGCTGGGTCACCAGCATCAGCGGCAGGAAGCTCTGGGTGGACAGGAAGGCAGCGGACACCAGGCCGCGGAGCATGATCACCGATGGCAGTCCACGCGCGGCCCGGAACGTGCCGCGCGGCAGGAGACGCACCGCGGCGGGTGCCAGCAGGGCAAGCCCGGCGGCCACCGGCACCGCGGACAGCCAGCGAAGCTCCTGGCCGCCGAACTGCAGCAGGCCCGCGCCGGCCGCCACGGCCACGGCCAGCCACAGCCGGCGCCCGTCGAACCGGCCGGAGGGCACATCCTCGGGCGGCCCGCCCGCCGCGCGGCGCAGCGCGGGAAGCATCACCGCCAGCGGAAGAATCACCAGCACGGTGATCCCGAGGAAGACCCAGCGCCAGCCGAAGTGCTCGGTGACCGTGCCGGCGATGACCGGGCCCAGCATGGCGGGCACCACCCAGGCCGCGGAGAGCGCGGCCAGGGCGGTCGGCCGCAGGTGCTCCGGGTAGGCACGGCGCACGGTGACGTACAGCGCCACAATGACCAGGCCGCCACCGATCCCCTGGCCGGCCCGGCCCACCACGAACATCAGCATGCTCTGCGCAGTGCCGGACAGCAGCAGCCCGGCCGAGAAGGTGGCGATCCCGGCGACCACCGGGCCGGTCGGCCCCTTGCGGTCGGACCACTGGCCGGCGACCACCATGCCGAGCAGGCTGGTGGTGAAGAACGCGGAGAACGCGAAGGCGTAGAGCGCGACCCCGTCCAACTGTTCCGCGGCGGCCGGCATGGCGGTGCCGACCGCCATCGCCTCGAACGCGATCAGCAGGATGACGCTGACGCAGCCCAGCGTGAGCGCGCGGTAGCGCGGGCTGAGCACACTCGACGCCCCGGAGGGATCGAGGGGTATCTCCGGGGCGTCGGTGCCGGGCACGAGGTTGACATGGGTCATACGCCCAACCGTAAGGACCGACCGCGGGTTTTGCCCAGAGACCCCTCGGCCGGGTCCCGCACACCGCCGGCCCTCCGGCCGGCGCACGGAGGGCGGAGGGCGTGGGTGACGGAGCCCCGAGGGGCGGGGGCCCGCACGGCCGGGCCCCCGGCTCAGGCGGTGCCGACCGCCGCCTGGGGCCGGATCGGGAGACGGTTGACCGGACGGCCGGTGGCGGCACGGACCGCCGCGGCGACCGCCGCGGGCGAGACCACCAGCGGGGCGGCGCTCGCGGACTTGGCGCCGAAGGGCGCCACCACGTCCGGCTCCTCCAGGAGCTTCACCACCCTGATCACGGGGGCGTCCAGCGCGGTCGGCAGGGCATAGCCGGCCAGATCGGGGCGGCGGACCATGCCCCGGGTGACCCGCAGGTGCTCCGAGAGCGCCGCACCGACGCCCTGGGTGACGCCCGCCTCGAGCCGGGCGCGGAGCTGATCGGGGTTGAGCACCCGGCCGACGTCCTGGGCAAGGGCCATCTCCACCACCCGGACGCTGCCGAGCTCTATGTCGACATCGACGACGGCGCGCACCGCAGCGAAAGCCAGCCCGACGAACGCGTCACCCTGCCCGGTTTCGCTCAGTGGTTCGGTCGGATGCGGGCGGCACTGCGCGGTGGCCCACAGCTCCTTGCCCTCCAGTGCCTCGGAAACGGTGGTGCTCAGCACCCCGTCGTAGGAGGTGATCTTCCCGTCGGCGATGGACAGCAGCTCCACGGACATGCCGAACTTGGCCGCCAGCGGTTGCAGCAGCTGCGTCCGGACCATCTTCGCGGCCCGCTCCACCGCACCACCCGACACCCAGGTGTGCCGCCCCCGGCAGCCGGGACCGGCCGGGGGCTGGTCGGTGTCGACGGAGGCGACGTGGACCTCCTCCAGCCCGAGGACGTCCTGCACGATCTGCCGGGCGAGCGTGGTGAAGCCCTGGCCGGTCTCCACGGCGGCGCACAGCACAGTGGCCACCGCGCCCTCCACCTTCACCGTGGCGGTGGACACCTCGTCGGCGCCCTCCGCGCCGAGCATGTGCACCATGCCCAGCGCGTAGCCGACGCCGCGGCGCACCGCGCCGGGCTCCCCGGCGCCCTCCGGCCCGCCGGGCAGCAGCCAGTCCTCGACCGGCCCCTCCTTGGGCAGCGCGGGCAGCGGGGCCTCCCGCACGGCCTGCAGCAGCTCGGCCACCGGCGCCGGGCAGGTGACGGTCTGCCCGGTGGGCAACGTGTCGCCGGTACCCAGCACGTTCCGGGCCCGCAGGTCGGCGGGGTCCATGCCCAGCCGGACGGCCAGCTTGTCCATCTGGCCCTCGTACGCGGCGCACACCTGCATGGCGCCCTCGCCCCGCACGTGCCCGGCGGGCGGGTTGTTCGTCCGGACGACCCAGCCGTCGATCACCGCGTGCGGCACGACGTACGGACCGGCGGCGAAGGAAACCGCGGCGGCGAGCGCCTCCGCGGAATCGTCGGCGTACGCCCCGCCGTCCATGAGCAGTTCGGCCTCGACCTTGACGAGCTTGCCGTCGGTGTCCGCGTGATGCCGGTAACGCAGCATGGTCGGATGCCGGTGCGCGTGGCCGAGGAAGGACTCCTCGCGGGTGGCGGCGAGCTTGACCGGGCATCCGGTGCGGATCGCCAGCAGGGCGAGCGGGAGCAGGACACCCAGGTCCTCCCGGTCGCCCAGGGCCCCGGGGACGCCGGTGACGTAGATCTTGACGTGCTCGGTGTCCAGGCCCAGGCAGTCCGCCAGCCGGTCCCGGTCGGTGTGCGGGTCGGTGGCCCCCGTGTAGACCTCCACACCGCCGTCCGGACGCGGCACCGCGAGGCCTGCCTCGGCGCCGATCGGTGCCGGGTCCTGGCGGCCGATGCGGTACAGCCCTTCGACGATGACGTCACCGGTGGTGCCCGGGTCACCACTGCGCAGCGGGATGTGCCGGATCAGATTGCCGTCCGGGTGCAGGGGCTCGGCCTCGAAGGACTGCTCCGGGTCGGTGACCGGCTCCAGGGGCTCGTACTCGACGACGATGGCCGCAGCGGCCAATCGGGCGGTGTCGGGGTGGTCGGCCGCGACGGCGGCGACCGGCTCACCGTGGTACCGCACGCAGTCGGCGGCGAACGGCGGGCGGTCGGCGACGGTCCGGCCGATCGTGGACCCCTCGACCACGTCGCGGTGCGTGACCACGGCCCGCACCCCGGGCAGCGCCTCGGCCTCGGTGGTGTCGATACCGGCGATACGGGCCCGCGGGTACGGGGACCGCAGCACCGCGGCCCACAGCAGGCCCTCGGCCCAGAGATCGGCGGTGTACGGAAAAACTCCCTGGGCCTTGGCGTCCGCGTCCGCGCTCCGCAGCGATACCCCCATGCCGAGCGAGGCCGCCGCGGCAGGAGGCCGCGCGGACGGAACGCCCACCGGCGTCACGGTGACGGCGGTGGCGCCGTCGGGCTGAGTCGTCACGCCTCGTCCCCCCTTCCCGCAGGGCCTTCTCCCCGGTCGGAGCCGACGGGCTCCTCGGCCCGGCCGGCCCGCTCCTCGGCGACGGCCGCAACCGCTTCGAGCACTCCTCGGTAGCCGGAGCAGCGGCACAGGTTGCCGCACAGCGCCTGCCGGGTCTCCAGCTCGGTGGGACGGTGGTTGCCCTCCAGCAGATCGTGCACGGTCATCGCCATGCCGGGCAGGCAGAAGCCGCACTGCACGTCGGTGCGGGCCAGCGCCCGCTGGACGTCCGAGGGGACGCCGTCGGTGCCCAGGCCTTCCACGGTGCGGATCTCGCAGCCGGCCGCGGTTGCCGCCGGCACCAGGCAGGCGGCGAGGAGCCGCCCGTCGACCTGCACCGAGCAGGCGCCGCATTCGCCCTGCGAGCAGCCGTCCTTCGCGCCGGCGAGTCCCAGCCGCTCCCGCAGGACATGCAGCAGCGACTCACCGATCCAGGCGTCGGTGACGGGCCGCTCGGCGCCGTTCACCCTCAGCACGTACGAGGCGAGCGGATGGTCGCTGGCAGTACCCGGGCCCGCCTGACGGGCGGGGGCCGGCGACTCGGGCAGCCCGGCAGGATCCGGCTCCGGCAGCCAGGGGGCGTGACCGGCGGCCTCCGGTTGCTCGTGGCCGCCCGGCCGGACGTCCTCCTGCCAGGAGGCAGTCTCCTCGCCCGCACCGTGCGGACGGGTCCGGGCACGGCCCTCCAGGGAGCCCGCAAGGGCAGCGGCGGCGCCCTGCCCCATGGCGGCGACCCCGGGCGGGCCGCTGCCCGCGGTGTCCTCTCCGACAGGAGGGGAGCCGGCCGCGAGCGGGAATCCGGTGTCCTCCCGACGGCCCGCGGTGTCCGGCACCGGCTCGTCGGAGGGCGCCGGCGAGCCGCCGGTGGCGAAGGGCATCGTCCACGATCCCGGTGCCGCCGGGTCGGTGCTCGGCCGCGACGTCACGAGAGGGCCCGCGGCCTCCCCGATGACGGGCGGCCGGTAGCCGTGCCCCGGCGCGGCAAGCGGGTCGCCGTCCGGGTCGCCCGGCCGGTCGGGCTGCGGCAACTGCAGGAAGGCGGTGGTGTCCGGATCGTGCTCTCCGCCCCATCCGGCACGCGGGGGAGGTACGTACGGCTGCTGGTCATTGCTCACGAAAGAGCCCTCCCGAGTCCGCGGCGGGCCAGTGCCGCCACGGTACGCCTGAGATGCAGTGCGGCGGGAGGCAGCTCAGCGGCCGGACCACCGTCCGCCGGTGGTTCCGGCGCGGGGATGCAGGCGGCCGCGACATAGTCACCGAAAGCCGCCAGCACCTCGGGGGTGAGGCCGCGTTCTCCGTCCCAGTCGACCAGTGACGCCACCCAGCGCTCGGCCTCCAGCGGGCGCAGCGGCATCGGGGCGACGGCCCCGACCGCGCAGCGCACCTGACGGTGCGCCGGGTCCAGGACCACGGACACCGAGGCCAGCGCGCGGGCCGGTCCGGTGCGGCCGGTGGCCTTGAGGAAGGTCTGCGCGGCGTGCAGCAGCGGTACGCGGACGTGCGCCAGCAGCTCGCCGGGCTGCAGCCGGTCCCGGCCGGCGAGGAGGTGGCTGACCGGTGTCTCCCGGCGCTCACCGCCCGGCCCGGCGATGATCAGGGTCGCCTCGAGCGCGGCGAGGACCGGCAGCGTGTCACCGGTGGGAGCGGCGGTGATGATGTTGCCGCCCAGGGTGCCGGCGTTTCTGACCTGCGGCGGTCCAGCGGTCCGGGCGGCGGCGGCGAGCGCCGGCATGAGCGCGGCGAAGTCCGGCCGGCCCATCCGGGCATGCGTGAGACACGCGCCGAGGAGCGCGTGCCCGTCCTGGTACTCCCAGCTGCGCAGCTCGCCCAGCCGGCCGAGCCCGACGAGCGCGGAGGGCCGCAACAGGCCGGCGTTCACGCCCGACATCAGGTCCGTGCCGCCCGCGACCGGCACGGCGGCGGGCACGGCGGACAGTGCGGCCACGGCTTCGTCGAGCGTGGCCGGGAGCGCGACAGGCTGCGCCGTGCGCGGTACCTGCGGTGCGTGCGTGCTCAATCCAGCGGCCCCTTCCCGGTAGACCCGGCTGCGAGCCGTACGCTACGTGCTCACGGCCCGAAGGTGGCAACTCTGGCATATTTTCCGGCCCCCCAGGAGGCCGGGTTCGCCACAGGCGGAGAGCACGGCGGGCCGGACGGAACCGGGCGGATGTCACAGACCCGGCGGCGGCCCTTCGATCGGGCGCCCGAGCTCCCCGGAGACCCCGGGCGGAAGGACCCGGCGCTGCCAGGGAAGCGGCCCGGAGGGCGGCCGGTAGGCAACCCCCAGGGCATCGAGCCGGGCATAGTGGCCGGCCTCCATCCGCCGGAGGAAGCCGTCGGTGTCACGCCGTTCCGGCTCCGGAAGCGGTGACCAGGTCACCTCGGCGAACGCGGCGAGACGGGGGAACACCTGGTAGTCGGCGCGCTGCCGGTCGTGCACCACCTCGGTCCACAAGTTGGCCTGGGCCCCCAGCACGTGCCGCGCCCGCGGGGTGCCGGCCAACTGCGGGGGGATCGGCTCGAACCGGTACACGTCGCGCAACGAACGGACGTAGCCGATGGGGAACGGCTCGTCCCCGTCCGCCTGCCGGTGATCGAGGTAGACCTGCTGCTCGGGACACATCACCACGTCGTGTCCGGCCTCGGCCGCCGCGATGCCGCCCTCGTACCCGCGCCAGGAGGACACCACCGCGCCGGGCGGGAGGCCGCCCTCCAGGATCTCGTCCCAGCCGATCAGCCGGCGGCCGCGCTCGGCGAGCCAGCGGGCGAAGTGCCGGATGAACCAGGACTGGAGCTCCTCCTCGTCCCGCAGGCCTTCCGCCGCGATCCTGGCCTGGGCGGCCGGGGAACGCTCCCACTGGGTCTTCAGGCACTCGTCACCGCCGATGTGCACGTAGCGGCCCGGGAACAGTTCGAGCAGTTCGGTGAACACGTCCTCGTAGAACCGCAGGGTGTGATCGGCCGGGGCCAGCACGTTCGGGCTGACGCCCCAGTCGTCCCACACCTGGAGGGCGGTGGTGTCCACGACATCGGTGTTGCCCAGCTCGGGGTAGGCGGCGATCGCCGCCTGGGAGTGCCCGGGGATGTCGATCTCGGGCACGACGGTGATGTGCCGCTCCGCCGCGTAGGCGACGATCTCCCGGATGTCGTCCTGGGTGTAGTAGCCGCCGTGCGGTTGCTCGTTCCACAGCGGGGAGGCCCGGTGCCCGTAACGGGTGCGGGGGCGCCAGGCGCCCACCTCGGTCAGCCGGGGACGGCTGTGGATCTCCACCCGCCAGCCCTGGTCGTCGGTGAGGTGGAAGTGGAAGACGTTGAGTTTGTGCGCAGAGAGCAGATCGAGGTAGCGGAGGATCTCTTCCTTGGGCAGGAAGTGCCGCGCGACGTCCAGCATGAAGCCACGCCAGCGGAAGCGCGGCGCGTCCGCCACCGCGACCCGTGGCAGCAGCCAGGACCGCGCCCGCAGCGGGGCCCGGCGGAAGGCCTCGGGGCCCAGCAGTTGCCGCAGCGTGCGGGCGGCGTGCAGGACGCCGGCCGGGCTGCCGCCGGCGAGCTCGGCCACGTGCTCCCCGACGGTCAGCCGGTACCCCTCCGGGCCCAGGGCAGCGGCGACCTCCGGCACGACGCGCAGCCGGACGGCGGACGGGGCGTCCGCGCCGACGGCCGCACCGGAGGGGGTGCCTCGCGTGCCCGCACCGGGCGGCCCGCCCACGCCCTCCGGCAGCAGCGGCAGGCCGGTGGCTGCTCCCAGCTCGGCCCGCAACAGGCGGGCCACCCCCTCGGTACCGGGACCGGCGTCCAGAACCGTGCGGGCGTCCAGCGGGAGGTCACCCTCCAGTCGGCGGAGTTCTCGGGGAGCGGGCACCAGGGACAACGCGGTGTCCGTCGGGGCGTGGTCGGAAGTCATGCCCGACATCGTGCCCGCCGCCCGCCTCCGGTGCGAGCAGAGGTTGCGGTGCCCGCAACCTCTGCTCGGGGCATGACCGGTGTCAGCTCACTTCTTGCCGCCGTCCTTGCCGCCCTTGCCGTTCTTGCCGCCGCCGAACGCGCCCATCGACTCGTAGATCTCCTTGCACATGGGGCACACCGGATACTTCTTCGGGTCGCGTCCCGGTACCCAGACCTTGCCGCAGAGCGCGACGACGGGGGTGCCGTCCATCGCGCTCGCCATGATTTTGTCCTTCTGGACATAGTGGGCGAAGCGCTCGTGGTCGCCATCGCCGTGCGTCGTCTGCGGGGTCGGCTCGACGAGCGTGCCGGTGCCCGCCCCGCGCTCGGGCTCGAGAGTGCTCATGGTCACCAAGCCTAATTGAGGCTGGGGTCGTCCGGATATGTGGCCAGCATCGCGAGATTGCCCCGCTGACGCCGCAGCACGGAGCGCCACAGCCCGCCGGGTTCCGGCACACAGACGTCACCCGGCTCGGCATCGACGACGTACCAGGCGTTCTCCTCCAGCTCCTGCTCCAGCTGCCCCGGGCCCCACCCCGCGTAGCCGGCGAAGATCCGCAGGGAGCCGAGTTCGGCGGCCATCACCTCGGGCGGGGCGTCCAGGTCCACCAGCCCGATCGCGCCGCGGACCCGGCGCCAGCCGAGCGGTCCTGCTCCCGGCGCCACGGCCAGGGCGAGCGCGGCGTCCAGCGCCACCGGGCCGCCCTGAAAAACCACGCCCGGCTCGCCGGCCAGCGCCGCCCACGGAGCGAGCACGTCCGCCACGTCCACCGGTGTCGGACGGTTGAGTACGACGCCCAGCGCCCCCTGCTCGTCGTGGTCGAGCATCAGGACCACGGAGCGGTCGAAGTTCGGGTCCGCCAGTGCGGGCGCGGCCACCAGGAGCCGGCCGGCGAGCGAGGTCACCTCGGTCATGACGCCCATGATTCCCCATGCGGGACCGTGGGGGGAGTGGCCCGCATCACCGCCAGCGGAACCGGGTACCCGCTGCTCCCGGCCGGACGGGGCCGGTAACGTTCCGCTCAGGGGCACACCGGTTCGGTGACCGTTCGCGGCGCCTGCGGGTGCGGGCTCCGCGGAGGACTACCATTTTGCTGGTCCCCTCCCCTGCGCAGAGATCGCGAGTTCCATGACCGATGACGTGTTGCTTGTCCACGGTGGTACCCCGCTGGAGGGTGAGATCCGGGTTCGCGGTGCGAAGAATCTCGTGCCGAAGGCCATGGTGGCCGCGTTGCTGGGCAGCGCTCCGAGCCGGCTGCGCAATGTCCCCGACATCCGGGACGTGCGGGTGGTGCGGGGGCTGCTGCAGCTGCACGGGGTGACGGTGCGCAGCGGTGACGAGCCGGGTGAGCTGGTGCTGGATCCCTCGCATGTGGAGAGTGCGAACGTCGCGGACATCGACGCGCACGCGGGTTCCTCGCGGATTCCGATTCTGTTCTGCGGTCCGCTGCTGCACCGGCTGGGGCACGCGTTCATTCCGGGGCTGGGGGGCTGCGACATCGGCGGCCGGCCGGTGGACTTCCACTTCGATGTGCTCCGCAAGTTCGGGGCGACGATCGAGAAGCGGGCGGACGGGCAGTACCTGGAAGCGCCGCAGCGGCTGCGGGGGTGCAAGATCCGGCTGCCGTATCCGTCGGTGGGCTCCACGGAGCAGGTGCTGCTGACCGCGGTGCTGGCGGAGGGGATGACGGAGCTGTCCAACGCGGCGGTGGAGCCGGAGATCGAGGATCTCATCTGCGTGCTGCAGAAGATGGGCGCGATCATCTCGGTGGACACCGACCGGACGATCCGGGTGACCGGCGTGGACCGCCTGGGCGGTTACACCCACCGGGCGCTGCCGGACCGGCTGGAGGCGGCGTCCTGGGCGAGTGCGGCGCTGGCGACCGAGGGCACGGTGTACGTGCGGGGCGCCAGCCAGCGGGAGATGATGACGTTCCTCAACACCTACCGGAAGGTCGGTGGCGAGTTCGAGGTGGACGAGGACGGGATCCGGTTCTGGCATCCGGGCGGGCCGCTGAAGGCGATCGCTCTGGAGACGGACGTGCACCCGGGGTTCCAGACGGACTGGCAGCAGCCGCTGGTGGTGGCGTTGACGCAGGCGTCGGGCCTGTCGATCGTGCACGAGACGGTGTACGAGTCGCGGCTGGGCTTCACTTCGGCGCTCAATCAGATGGGGGCGCACATCCAGGTGTACCGGGAGTGCCTGGGCGGTATGCCGTGCCGGTTCGGGCAGCGGAACTTCCTGCACTCGGCGGTGGTCTCCGGCCCGACGACCCTGCAGGGAGCGGATCTCAACATCCCGGACCTGCGGGGCGGGTTCTCGTACCTGATCGCGGCACTCGCGGCCCAGGGCACCTCCCGGGTGCACGGCATCGACCTGATCAACCGCGGCTACGAGAACTTCCTCGACAAACTGGAACGCCTCGGCGCCAAGGTCGAACGCCCGTAGGACGGGACGGACCTGCCGGCCGCCGGTCGTGGTCGGGACGGAACGAAGGGCGGTCCCCGGCCGGGGACCGCCCTTCGTTCCGTGGCGCCCCGCTACGGGCGCCACCTTGCCCTTACTTGCCCTTGGCAGCTTCCTTGAGCTTGGAGCCGGCGGAGACCTTGACGCTGTAGCCGGCCGGGATCTGGATGGGCTCGCCGGTCTGCGGGTTCCGCGCGGTGCGAGCGGCCCGGTGGGTGCGCTCGAAGGTCAAGAAGCCGGGGATGGTGACCTTTTCGTCACCCTTGGCGACGACCTCGCCGGCCACCTCGGCCAGCGCTGCCAGCACTGCGTCGGCGTCCTTGCGGGTCACCTCGGCGCGCTCGGACAGAGCGGCCACCAGCTCACTGCGGTTCATAATTACGTACTCCCGTGTTCTTCTTGCCGATGAGGCGTGAGATCGAAGCCGATGCTGCCAGGGCCCTCGGACAGTGCCCGGACCCGGGTCTGCCTTCAGACCCTCGCGCCCGGATACGCATCCTGCCCCCACGAGTGGCACGAAGGCCAATCCGGCATCCGCTCTGGCCTGTCGGTAACCCTAAAGGGCGGCTGTCAAGCGTCGGCCGCCGACGCGCCGCAAGCGTGTCAGGGCTCCTGGGCCGCTTCCCGCACCGCGTCGGCCACCGCACCGGCCACTTTGTCGTGAAAAACGCTCGGAACGATGTAGTTGGCGTTGAGCTCGTCCTCGAGCACCACGTCGGCCAGCGCCCGGGCCGCGGCCAGCATCATCCGCTCGGTGACCTTGCGCGAGTGCGCGTCCAGCAGCCCGCGGAACACCCCGGGGAACACCAGGACGTTGTTGATCTGGTTGGGGAAGTCCGAACGCCCGGTGGCCACCACGGCGGCGGTCTGCCGCGCCACGGCCGGGTCGATCTCCGGATCCGGGTTGGCGAGCGCGAAGACGACCGCGCCCTCGGCCATCCCCGCCACGTCCTCGGCGGTCAGCACGTCGGGCGCCGAGACCCCGATGAAGACGTCGGCACCGACGACGGCCTGCCGCAGAGTGCCGGTGACGGCCTGCGGGTTGGTGTTGTCCGCGATCCACCGCAGCGGGGCGTCCGCGTCCGCGGATACCAGGTCCGGCCGGCCGCAGTGCACCACCCCGTGGATGTCCGCCACCACCGCGTGCTTGACCCCGGCCGCGAGGAGCAGCTTGAGGATCGCCGTACCGGCCGCTCCGGCACCGGACATGACGACCCGTACGTCCTCCAGTTGCTTGCCGACCACCCGCAACGCGTTGTGCAGGGCGGCCAGTACGACGATGGCGGTGCCGTGCTGGTCGTCGTGGAAGACGGGGATGTCGAGGGCCTGCCGGAGCCTGGCCTCGATCTCGAAGCAGCGTGGTGCGGAGATGTCCTCGAGGTTGATGCCTGCGAACCCCGGCGCGATGGCCTTGACCACCTCGACGATGGTGTCGGGGTCCTGGGTGTCCAGGCAGATCGGCCAGGCGTCGATGCCTGCGAAGCGCTTGAACAGCGCCGCCTTGCCCTCCATGACGGGCAGCGCGGCCCGGGGGCCGATGTTGCCGAGCCCGAGCACGGCGGACCCGTCGGTGACGACGGCCACACTGTTCCGTTTGATGGTGAGCCGGCGGGCATCCTCCGGGTTCTGCGCGATCTGCGTGCAGACCCGGGCCACCCCCGGGGTGTAAATCATCGACAGGTCGTCGCGATTGCGAATGGGGTGCTTGGACTGCATCTCGATCTTGCCGCCGAGGTGCATGAGAAAGGTCCGGTCGGACACCTTGCCCAGGGTGACGCCGTCGATCCGGCGCAGCCTTTGCACAATCTCGTCGGCGTGCGCCGTGGACGTCGCGGCGACCGTGACGTCGATCCGCAGCATCTCGTGCCCGGATGCGGTGACGTCCAGACCCGTGACGTGCCCGCCGGAGGATTCCACGACCGTGGTGAGCTGGCTGACCGCCGTACCACTGGCCGGAACCTCCAGCCGGACGGTCATCGAGTAGGAGACGCTTGGCGCCGTTGCCATGGACTGCCTTCACTTTCCCTGTGTTCGGGTAACGCCCCGGAATCGTCCCACCTACCCACGGGTACGAGGTAACGGGCGATCGGCCGCGAAAAAGAGAGCTCCACCCTACGAGAGCCCCGGAAACAGCACCGGCGGCGCCCAGGGACGGTGCGCGCGCACCCGGACACCACGACGGCGGGTGTCCCTCGCGAAGGGAACACCCGCCGTCGTCGACACGGTTCGGTGACACCGGCCCGCCAGCTCGCCTCGCGGCAAGTGGCCGCTCGTAGCGGCTATGGTTGGGCCCGGGGGCATGGATCGGGCCGGTGCCGCTTCCAGGCTAACAAACCCCGGCGGCCGGACTCCAGGATTCCGGAAAGCCGGTGTGCGGGCTCAGTCGGCGAACTCCCGCAGCAGGTCGGGGACCCCGTCGGCGTCGGGAAGATCCTCCGGGCCGGACAGCACCACAAGCCGCTGTGTCGCCCGGGTCAGCGCGACGTACAGCACCCGCAACCCGGCCGGGGACTCGTCGGCGATCTCCGCCGGCGACACCACCAGCGTCGCGTCGTACTCCAGGCCCTTGGCCTCCAGGCTGCCCAGAGTCACCAGCCGGTCCCCCAGGCCGGCGAGCCACCCCCGTGCTTCTTCGCGACGCGCCATCGCCACGACCACTCCGACGGTGCCCTCCACCTCGGCCAGCAGCCGCCCGGCCGCCTCCCGCACCGCCCCGGGAAAGTCCTCCCCCACGACTGCGAAGCCGGGCTCGGTCCCGGTGGCCCGCACCGCCCGGGGCGGGCGGGAGCCGGGCATGGCCAGGGCCAGCACGCGGGAGGCCACGGCGGCGATCTCCGCCGGGTTCCGGTAGTTGACCGTCAGCTCGAACTGCCGCCGCGGCCTGCGCCCGAGCGCCGCCGACCGTTCCTCGGCGGCTTCCGCCGGGTCCGACCAGGAGCTCTGTGCCGGATCCCCGACCACCGTCCAGGTGGCTTGCCGACCGCGCCGGCCGACCATGCGCCACTGCATCGGGGTGAGGTCCTGGGCTTCATCGACGATGATGTGCGCGTAATCGGTGCGCTCCTGCTGATCCCGCCCGGCCGGGCTGCGGCGGCGGGCGGTCCGGTCTGCGAAGGTGGTCACCTCGCGCACCTCGAGCTCGGCGAGCAGGTCCTCCTCGGTCGGCTGCTTCGGGCGGGCCGGCGTGCCGAGCATGACCCGCAGCTCGTCCAGCAGCGCCACGTCGTGCACCGAAAGACCGGTGCCCTCGGGGCTGATCCGGCGCAGCGAGCGGGCCAGCTGCCGCACCTCGCGCTGCGGGAACACCCGCCGCGCCCAGCGGTCCAGCCGCCGCGGGTCGGCCATCGCCCGGAGCACCTGCAGCGGGGTGATCTCGGGCCACCAGGCGTCCAGGAACTCCTGGAACACGTCCTCGTCGCCGACGTCCTCGTTGAACGCCTCCTTGGCCTCGGCGGCGAGCGCTGCCTCGGTGTAGCGGTGCGGGCCGCCGGACTTCTCCCACAGCGCGTCCAGCAGCAGGCGCCGGGCCCGCGGTCGCAGCAGGTTGACTGGTGCGGTGCCGGCAAGGGCGGCGGCCCGCACCCCGCTCAGCTCCTCGGCGTCCAGCTCCACCCGGGCGTTGAACGCCACGACGCGCAGCCGGGCGGGCTGGTCACCGTGCTGGAGCGTGCCGCGTGCCGCACGGTGGAGGATCCGGGCCATCCGGGCGGAGCCCTTGATCCGGGCCACCGCCTGGTCGTCGTAGGCGTCCGCCTCGGCCCCGTCCAGCAGGGAGCCGAGTGCCCGGATGGCCACCTGCCCCTCCTCACCGAGGGACGGCAGCACCCCCTCGGTGTAGGAGACCAGCAGCGGGGTGGGGCTGACGATCAGGATGCCGCCCGCGTAGCGCCGCCGGTCCTGGTACAGCAGGTAAGCCGCGCGGTGCAGGGCGACGGCGGTCTTCCCCGTGCCCGGGCCGCCGCTCACCTCGGTGACGGACACCGCGGGCGCTCGGATCACCTCGTCCTGCTCGGACTGGATGGAGGCGACGATGTCGCGCATGGTGTGCTCGCGGGCCCGCCCCAGAGCGGCCATCAGCGCACCGTCTCCGACGACCGGCAGCTCGGCACCGTCAAGGAGCGCGCGCACCCCCGGCTGCAGCAGGTCGTCCTCCACGCTGACCACCCGGCGGCCCTTGCTGCGGATCACCCGGCGGCGGACCACCCGCCCCGGGGCCACCGGGGTGGCCCGGTAGAAGGGCGCGGCCGCGGGCGCGCGCCAGTCGACGACCAGCGGAACGTAGTCGGCGTCGAGCACGCCGAGCCTGCCGATGTGCAGGGTCTCCGCGATGTCCGCGGTGCTCACCCCGCGGTCCTCACGGACGGCGTCGTCGGCAGGCTCCACTGAGGTCTGGGCCCCGTCGGGGCCGCGCACCCCGTCCTTGCCCGCGAGCAGGTCGATACGACCGAACAGGAAGTCCTCGAACTCACTGTTCAGCCGATTGAGGTGCACGCCCGCGCGGAAGACCTGGGCGTCCCGCTCCACCAGTGCCCCGGGCGTGCCGACCTGCACCCGTTTGGCCGCGTCGTCCATGAGGAACTCGGCCTCGTGGATCTTCTCCTCGAGCCGTTTGTACACGGCGTCCAAGTGCCGCTGTTCGCCTTGGATCTCCCTCTCCCGGACGTCCAACGCAACGGCCCCCTTCATCCACTGGGCTAGGCAGCCGTCCACCGTACATGGGTTTCGGCCCGGTGGATCCCACCCTGCGCCGCCTTCCGGCCGGC
The DNA here is from genome assembly GCF_028200735.1 of Streptomyces sp. ACA25. Lineage (GTDB taxonomy): Bacteria > Actinomycetota > Actinomycetes > Streptomycetales > Streptomycetaceae > Streptomyces. Next base: position 52,968 of record NZ_JAQKPV010000012.1, on the reverse strand, counting down.
CCCGTCAGCCGGTGTACTTGTCGCTCACGGCTGCCGGGTCCACGGCGAGCCGGTAGCCGCGTTTGACAACGGTCTGGATCAGCCGGGGGGCGCCCAGCGCGCTCCGCAGCCGGGCCATCGCCGTCTCCACGGCGTGCTCGTCCCGGCTGGAGCCGGGCAGGGCCCGCAGCAACTCCGCACGCGGCACCACCCAGCCCGGCCGGCGGGCCAGCGCGCGCAGCAGCGCCATCCCGGCGGGCGGCACGGGACGCAGCTCACCGTCCACGACGACCGCGCGCCCCCGGATCTCCAGCTCCCGGCCCGCCACCGGATGCGTGCGGGCCCGGGCGGGAAGCTCCGCGCACAGCAGCTGGACCAGCGGGCCGAGCCGGAAGCGTTCGGGGTACCGGAGCGGGACGGCGTGCGCCTCCAGTGGGAGAGCGGTGACCGGGCCGACGCAGACGGTCAGCACATCGCCGCGCAGGGCGTCCAGCAGCTCGTCGAGCTGACCGCGCCGGGCGGCCCGGTCCAGCAGCGAAGCGGCCGCGGGGGCGCTGGTGAACGTCACGGCGTCCAGGCCCCGCGCCACTGTCGCGTCGATGAGGCGGTCGACGGGGGTGAGGTCCTCGGGTGGCAGCCACCGGTAGACGGGCACATCGATGACTTCGGCACCGGCGGCGCGCAAGGACTCGATGAAGCCGGGGAGCGGCTCTCCGTGGAGCTGGAGGGCGATCCGCCGGCCGTCCACCCCCTCCTCCAGCAGCCGGTCCAGGACCTCGGCCATCGACTCGGAGGCGGGCGACCATTTCTCGGTCAGGCCGGCCGCCCGGATGGCCCCGCGCACTTTGGGCCCGCGAGCCAGCACCTCGGCCGCTCCGAGGATGCGCAGCAAGTCCTCCCCGATTCCCCATCCCTCGGCCGCGGCGACCCAGCCGCGGAAGCCGATGGCGGTGGTGGCGACCACCACGTCCGGGGTGGTCACGACGAGCTGCCGGGTGGCGTCCAGCAGACGGCGGTCGTCGGCCAGCGGGACGATCCGCAGCGCCGGTGCGTGCTGCACCTCGGCACCGCGCCGCTCCAGCAGTGCGCCGAGCTCCTCCGCCCGGCGGGCGGCGGTGACCCCGACGGTGAAGCCGTCGAGCGGCCGGACCGGCTGGGCCGCCGGGTCACCGCGGGTGCCGGCCCCGCGGGCAGGGCCCTGCGGATTCTTCGTGTCGTTCGTGTGGTGCATGGTGGTGATCGCTCCGCCCGTCCGGTACACGGGATCCGAGCCTGTCAACCCCTCGTGACAGGCCCGGATCCGCGTGATGTCGTGCGTGTTACGTCCGCTGCGGCAGCGGAGAGGCTGCTTCGTGTTCAGACTCCCACAAACGCGGCCTGCCGCTGCGGTGCGTCCGCGTCCGCGGACTCCTGCGGGTCCGCGGCCCGGGTGCGCCGCTTGCCCTGCCGCAGGTATACGTACCAGGTGACGGCGAAACACAGCACGTAGAAGCCGAGGAAGGCCACGAACGCCGAGGTGCCGGTCCCCTGGGTGAGGAAGGACTGCCGGAACGCGAGGTTGATGCCCAGCCCGCCGAGGGCCCCGACGGCGCCGATCAGCCCGATGGCCGCGCCGGAGAGCCGGCGGCCGTAAGCGGCGGCAGCCTCCCCGGTGAGGCCCAGTGCCACGGCCTTGGCGTGATAGATCCCCGGAATCATCTTGTAGGTCGAGCCGTTCCCGAGCCCGGTCAGGACGAACAGGGTGACGAAGCCCGCCAGGAAGACCGGCAGGGACTCCTGGATCGAGGCGATGATCACCAGTCCGGTGGCAGCCGTCATCGCGGCGAACGTCCACAGGGTGATGCGGGCGCCCCCGAACCGGTCGGCGAGCGAACCGCCGACGGGCCGGATCAGCGAACCGAGCAGAGGGCCGATGAAGGTGAGCGAGGCGGCCTCCAGCGGTGTCCGGTCGAACTGCGTCTGCAGCACCAGTCCGAAGGCGAAGCTGTAGCCGATGAAGGAGCCGAAGGTCCCGATGTACAGGAACGACATGATCCAGGTGTGGGCGTCCCGGACGGATTCCCGGGCCGCTCCGGTGTCGTTGGTCACCGGGGCGAGGTTGTCCATCCAGCGCCAGGCGCAGTAGGTGGCCAGGATGATCAGTGGGATGTAGGCGCCCAGGAGCACCCGGGGCGAACCGTCACCGACGGTGGCGATGACCAGGAGCCCGGCCAGTTGCACGGCGGGCACTCCGATGTTGCCACCACCGGCGTTGAGACCGAGGGCCCAGCCCTTCCTGCGCAGCGGGAAGAAGGAGTTGATGTTGGTCATCGAGGAGGCGAAGTTCCCGCCTCCGACCCCGGTCAGGACCGCCACCAGCAGGAAGGTGGTGTACGAGGTGCCGGGCTCCATCACGAACCAGGCGGCGAGGGTCGGCAGGAGCAGCAGAGAGGCAGCGATCACCGTCCAGTTGCGGCCGCCGAACCGGGCCACGGCGAAGGTGTAGGGCACCCGCACCACGGCTCCGACCAGAGTGGCCACCGCCACGAGGAAGAACTTCCCCGCCGCGTCGATGCCGTACTCCGGCCCCATGAAAAGCACCAGGACGGACCACAGGCTCCAGATCGAGAAGCCGATGTGCTCGGAGAGGATCGAGAAGCCCAGGTTGCGCCGGGCGATCGGCTCACCGCGGGTCTTCCAGAACGTCTCGTCCTCGGGATCCCACTCGTTGATCCAGCGTCCGCCTCGGCGGCCGGCAGGGGTGGTGGTGGCTGGCATGGTGCCTCCGCGGTCCTCGGTCAGCTGCGTCTGCGCGTGATTGCTTGCTGATCCGAAGGTAGGGAGGCCGCGTTTCCGGTCCGTGGCCGGAGAGGTGACGCCGACGAAACCTTGCACTCACCCGGTGAGGGAGCGGCCGGTGAGAAGCGGGCCGGGGCCCGGCCGGAACGCTCAGGCCAGGCGGGCGAGCAGGTCCGGGAGGGGCTTGGGCCCCACACAGGTGCTCTTACGGGGCATGCCCGCGCCACTGGCTGCGCCCGCCCACACCTGGTTCCAGGTGGGGGAGGGCAGAATCAGCCCGACCTCACCGGTGGAAGGGTAGTCCGTGAGGTAGCGGGGTTTGGGCAGGATGCCCTGGTCCTCGCACAGGGCCGGTATCAGCACGTGGTCACTGACAGCCGCGTCCAGCTCCACCCATTCCGAGGGGAGGCGGCGGAGCCTGCTGGCCATGGTGGCGCCGGAGATGGCCGACACTTCCCAGGTCTGTCCCTCGCCGGTGAGCAGGAAGCTGCCCCGCGAAGGCGGCGGGCAGCTGCCGCGCGGGCGCCTGCGGACCCGGGCGAACCGGGAGGCGGAGCGGACGGCCCGGGCGAGGTCCAGACCGGGCAGGGCACGGTGGGTGGCCGACAGGGTCAGGGGGTGCCGGGCGTGGTCGACGACGAGGGCCGGTACCCGGCCGCCGTCCGGCCCCTGGTGAGTCCGGTGCAGCCGGCGCGCGGCCTCCAGGCGGTGGTGGCCGGCGGCGAGCAGCAGCGGCCCGAGGGCGGGTGGGCTGGCGGTCCAGCGGGGGTCGGCGGTCCACAGCCGCAGCTCTCCCCCTTCCGGTGTCTCCAGCACCGAGTCGGGCTGCAGTTCCGTTGCCGTCCGGACGCACTCGTGGAATCCGCCCAGGTCGGGGGCGGCCAGCAACAGTGGGTCGCTGCTGCCGCCGCGCTCCCGCAGCAACTGGGTCTGCAGCCGGACCTCCGACTCCCCCACCTGCTGGTGGCGGAGCACATGGCCCGACTGCGTGGCCTGCAGGTCGAGGGAACCGATCACGCCACGCTGCTGCACCGCGTCGAAGGGGTCGCGGCGTTCCAGGATGTAGTGCGGGATGAGCAGATCGGTGCGCGGTTCGGGTGTGCTCGGCAGAGCCTGTGGGGAGAGCACGTCAGACAGCACTGAGTTCCTCTTCCATGGTGGCTTCGGGGGCCGGGGTGGCCCGGTGAGCCGGCCCCAGGGCGGGGCAGAGGGTGTCGACGGCCGAGTGGAACACCTCGGCCAGCTCCTGCGGGCTGGAGCCGATCGCGGTGAGGACGCCATGCCCGGCGGCCCGGCTGGTGGCCGCCGGCGCATGGCTGTCGCTGTACCCGATGATCTCGATTCCGGCGACCCCGGGCAGGTTCCGCGCCTCTTGCGCGCTGTGCATGCTGTGGCGCATCTCTGCCACCGAGAGCGGCAGGAAGCGCACTCCCGCGTACCGGTCCCGGGGTTGGGGGGCCGGTTCCGGCAGCCCGAGCACAGTCGCGAAGGTCAACGCGATGCGGTCGGTCCCGGTCGCCAACTGCAGCAGGTCGCTGAGGTGGTCGCTGCCGGGGTGGGCATGGGACTCCACGAGCCTGGGCCCGCTGGAGGTGATGATGATCTCGGTGTGTGAGGGTCCGGTGCGGTGTCCGGCCGCGTCGAGGGTGGCGGCGACCAGCTTGTGCACTTTGGACAGCGTGCGCTTGCCCAGTCCGGCCGGCAGGTCGTAGCCGGTGTCGACGCAGTCGGGGACACCGGTGGTGTACCTCCGCGTCACGGCCAGCACGGTGTGCCGGCCGGCCCGGCTGTGTGCTTCCGCGGTGTACTCCGGTCCTTGCAGGTCCTCCTCGATGATCAGAGCGGACTCCGGTGCCAGCTGCCTGGCGAGGGCTTCTGCATCAGCCACGCCGTGCAGCCGGTGCACCCCCTCGCCACCTGAGCCGGTGCGAGGCTTGACCACGCAGGGGAAGCCGACTCGTGAGGCAGCCGGCACCAGGTCCGCGGCCCGGTCGCACCGCTCGAACCGCACGGGGGTCGCGGTGAGCTGGTTGACCCGGTCCCGCAGGGCGGCCTTGTCCGTGAGATACGCGACCGCCGCGTGCGGATTGCCGGGGAGACCCAGGGCCTCGTTGGCCCGGGCCGCCACCAGGGCGGCGGCTTCGCCGAATCCGAACACCGAGGCGCGCGGTGCCAGTGCCGGGGACCTCAGCGGACTGTCCGCGAAATGGCTGATCGCGTCCAGCAGTCGAGGGTGATCGCGCCAGTCCACGGCGAGGGCCTCGTCCGCGGCAAGCGCGGCCTCCCGCACGTGGGGGGACGAGAGGTCGGATGCCAGCACGAGGCTGCGGGCTCCGACTTCGCGTGCGGCTCGGACATCCGAGGGCCGTGGACTGAGCAGGACGGCGGTGGGTGTGTGGGGTGTCACCGGACCGCCTCCTTCGACTGAGGTGCTGATGGGGGGGACGACTCACGAGGAGCCCCGAAACCGGCCTGTGGCGCCGGGAGGTCAGTCCCAGGCGTTGCTGTCCGGCGTGATGGTGTCCCAGGCGTTGCCGTCGGAGTCGGCGTTGTCCCAGGCGTTGCTGTAGGGGGTGACGTTGTCCCAGGCGTTGCCGTCCGGTGCGACGCTGTCCCAGGCGTTGCCGTCCTGGTTGGTCACCAGTGGCGCGCTGTCCCACGCATTGCTGTCCGGTGCGGCGCTGTCCCACGCGTTGCCGGCATGTGCAGCGCCGGCGGCGGCTACCGAGATGACCAACGCCGCAGCTGCGGTGATAGCTATCTTCCTCACGAGTTCCCTCTTCCATCTCCATACGAGCCAGCCGGGATGGCATGCTGATGCTGTCGATGTTCACGAGCATTCGCGGGGAAGTCGATAGAATGGCTGTGGCGTCATCATGCCTGGCGGATTCGCGCCAAGGGTGGTTCGACGCCGTTCGAGGAAGAAGAGCGTGCGCGAATCCGGCGAAATAGATGAGGCAGCCACCCAGGTCTACCGACTCCGCGTGCTGCACCCCACTGACTCGGTGGAGCATATAGCCGGCCGGGCCGGGCTCGCAGTCGAGCAGGTGGTCTCGGCGGAGGCCCGCCTCACAGCACTGGGGCTGCTGCGTCCTTCACCCGGTGGCGGCTGGGTGGCCATCAGCCCGGAGAGTGCGGCCGATGAGCTCCTGGCCCCTGCCGAGCAGGACATCCTCCAGCGCCGCATCGCCATGGCAGCCACCAGAGCCCGCCTGCACGCCCTGTCCGGCGACTACCTCGAGGCCCGCAGCCTGCGGTCCTCCACGAGCAACATCGAGGTCATCAAGGGGATCGAGAACGTCCGGGCCGTCATCGACGATCTGGCCCGCACCTGTTCGCAGTCCCTGGACACCATGCACCCCGCGGGAGGGCTGAGCGAGGCCGCCATCCACGCCGCGGCACCGCTCGATCTGGAGACCCTCGCCCGGGGCGTCAGGATCCGCACGCTGTTCCAGCACAGCGCCCGGAAGCACTGGCCCACCGTGCAGTACACCTCGAAGATCACCGCGGCCGGCGCCGAGATCCGCAGCAGCAGCGTGCTGCCGTCCCGGATGCTGATCTACGACCGGATCTGCGCCGTGCTGCCCATCGACCCGGAGAACACCGGCGCCGGCGTCGCGCTCGTCCGGGACTCCGCCGTACTGGGCTTCGTGCTCCGGCTCTTCGAGCACTACTGGGAGCGCGCTCTCGACTTCTCGGAGGAGGAGCAGGAATCCGGGCCGGCCCCGACCGGAGTCGAGCGTGACGTCCTGCTGCTGATGGCGGTGGGCAAGAAGAACGAGGCGATCGCCCATCAGCTGGGGCTGTCACCGCGTTCGGTCAGCCGGATCGTGGCAAACCTGATGGACCGTCTGGGCGCCGACAGCCGCTTCCAGGCGGGCGTGCGCGCCGCCGTGCACGGCTGGCTCTCCTGAGAGTCGGCCTGCCCCGGGCTCAGCAGCGCAGCAGCCGGGATGACGCTGATCCACCCGCGGTGGTGGCGCTCACCGGACGCGCTCCCGGCCGGGCACCCGGTGAGCGGCCCGGCAGCACCGGATGATCAGCCGAGCCCACGCAGGAACGCGGCTGCGACCGGGCCGGCGTGCGAGCCGCCGGAGCCACCGTCCTCGAGCAGGACGGCGAAGGCGAGATCATCGTCGCCGAGGAAGCCGACCATCCAGGCATGGGTGGAGAGCTCGCCCTCCTCGTCCGCCGCGAACTCCGCGGTGCCGGTCTTGGCGTGCGGGCTTCCCGGCACGTCACGCAGTGCCGAGGCGGTGCCCTCGGTGACGGTCGCCCGCATCATGGTGCGCAACTGGCCGAGGGTGTGCTCACTGAGCGACGGTGCTGCCGCCGAGGGCTCCCGTGCCTCCCCGGGCACCAGAACGGGCGGGTGGAACTCGCCCGCTGACACGGTGGCCATCGCCCCCGCCATCACCAGCGGGCTGGTTTCCAGCCGGGCCTGACCGATCAGTGAGGCGGCCAGATCATTCGCTCCGTCCGCGACCGGCACACTGCCGGAGAACGCGGCGGCACCGGTGTCCCAGTCGCCACCGATGCCGAACGACTCGGCGGTGCGGTGCAGGGTGTCGTCGTCGAAGAGGTTCCGGTTCTCGATGTACGCGGTGTTGCAGGAACGGATGAACACCTCGTGCAGGGTGGTGTCCGGACCGAGCTCGAACTCGTCCTGGTTGTGGAACTGCTGCCCGTTCACCTCGGCGTACTTCGGACAGCCCAGCACCTCGTCGGAGGACAGGCCCTGCTCCAGCAGCGCGGCGGTGGTGACCACCTTGAAGCCGGACCCCGGGGCGTAGCGGCCCTCGGCGGAACGGGCGTGGCCGACGGGGTGGTCCGCGAGCGCGAGGATGTGACCGGTCGAGGGCTGCACCGCGACGATCGAACCGCCCTGGTCCAGGTCCTCCAGGGCCTCCTCCGCGGCCTGCTGCACCCGGACGTCGATCGTGGTGACCACCGGGGTGCCGTCCGCGCCGCCCTCACCCTCCACGAGAGTTTCCACCGCTTCGGCCGTGTCCCGGTCGGCGATCACCACGGAGGCATCCGGGGTACCGGCCAGCTGTTCGTCGTAGCGGGCCTGCAGGCCCGAGGTGCCCTCGCCGGTGTCGGCGTCGACACCGCCGATGACGGACCGGGCGTGGTGGGCAAGCGGCCGGGAACTCTCCTCGAGCCGGATACCCGCGTCCGCGGAGAGCTCCTCCCGGTGCTCCTCGTACACCGCGTCACGCACGGTGATGACCGGTACGGCCTGGTCGGGATCGGCCTCCTCGACCCGTTCCGCGAGGGCCTCCAGATCGACCCCCACGTCCATGGCCCCGATCGTCCCGTAGACCTGCTCGGCGTCCTCCAGGAGGGCGGGCCAGAGGGAGATGCTCCAGACGCGGCCGGTCGCGGCCAGCTCGCTGCCGTCGGCGGCCAGGATGGCGGCACGCTCGGGATGGTGGACGGTCCGCAGCAGGGTCTGCCCCTCCTCGAGACCGGGATGCAGCAGGGCAGGGTCCCAGCGCACCGTCCAGGGGCTGTCGGCGTCGTCCGTGGCGATCAGCGTGGCGGTGGAGTCGAACCGCCACTCCCCCAGCCCGTCCCCCAGTTCGTAGACCGTGGTGAACCCGATGGTGACCTCGTCACTTCCGGGCACCGGCTCCGGCTCGCCCAGGTCCTGGAAGGAGCGGGACTCCGGGGCGAGGTTCCGGTTCACCGACTCCAGCAGCGACTGCGCCGCCTCCGGGTCGTCGGTGTGCCGCGCGGCGGCGGCCTCACCCTCGGGGGTCCAGGCGTCGAGGAACTCCTGCGCCTTGGCACGGGCGGTGTCCTCGTCCTCCCCGTCTCCGCGGAGCAGCCAGAAGAGCACTCCTGCGGCCACTGCCAGCAGCACCGCCCCCGTGATCACCAGAACCTTGCGCACAGCCGTCTCCCCCAGCCCCATACGTGTCAAGTCACCACACAGTACACAGGCGTACCGACAGCAGAACGGCGAAAGGCCCCGCTGCCTGGGCAGCGGGGCCTTTCGCCTCACATGGGGACCGCTCCGGCACGGAGCGGCGTCGTGGAGATGGCGGGAATCGAACCCGCGTCCAGCGGTGCAGAAGGAGGGCTTCTCCGAGCGCAGTCCGTTACGCTTTTCTCGGCCCCGGAGATCTTACGGACGAGTCTCCGACGGGCTCAGTCACTGTTTGATGTTCCGCCGACTCCCGTGACCGGAGCTGACGGTGGAGTTCCCTAGCTGATGCCAGGACCCGGGTCGGGAACAGCCCCGGACTGACACCTCACCAGTCGCTGCTCAGGCAGCGAGGGTGAAGGAATCGCGCTTTTGATTGGCGATTATTTTTTTGCGACACATGGTTAACGAGATCATTGTCGCCTTCCTCGGCTCGCTTCCCCTGCTTCAACAGTCGCTGTCGAAACCGATCATCCCCATGTTGAGTTAACAAGCGGCTCCACGCGACCATTCCCGCCCGGTCGCCGTCGCCAGGATCCATGATACGGGACGGGACCCCCGCAGGGCCAACCCTTATGGGCGGGCCGCGCCGGGTCGGGCGGACCGTCCCCGGCCACGCCTCAGGCCCGCTGCCGGCGACGGACCGCCGAGATGACCCGCTGGGCCTCCCGGGTGTCCTGCTTCTCCCGCAGCGTCTGCCGCTTGTCGTACTCCTTCTTGCCCTTGGCCAGGGCGATCTCGACCTTCACCCGGCCGTCGACGAAGTACAGCTGGAGCGGAACCAGGGTGAAACCGGTCTCCTGCATCTTGCCGACCAGCTTGTCGATCTCCGCCCGGTGCATGAGGAGTTTGCGCCGACGGCGGGCACTGTGATTCGTCCAGGTGCCCTGGGTGTACTCCGGGATGTGCACGTTGTGCAGCCACGCCTCCCCGCCATCGAGCTGCGCGAAGCCGTCGACCAGCGACGCACGGCCCTGCCGGAGCGACTTCACCTCGGTGCCGGTCAGCACCAGGCCGCACTCGTAGGTGTCCAGGATGTGGTAATCGTGCCGCGCCTTCTTGTGCTGCGCGATCAGTTTGCGACCCGTCTCTTTAGCCATGACCAGCCCATCCTACGGGTGCGGACCGATCTTCCCCAATGCTTTCCGCACCCGTGCCCGCCATCCGGGGATCAGGAGGCCACGCGCAAACCGGCGAGCACGCCCGCGGCCCGGGTCCCGGCATCCTCACCGGCTTCGACGACCACGTCGGGCACGATCCCTCGGCCCTCCTCGACGACCCCGCCCGACGGCATGACGAACTGCCCCACGGTGAGCTCGGCGACGGAACCGTCCGGCTGCTCCACCGGCATCTGCACCGTGCCCTTCCCGAAGGTCGGCCTGCCGACCACCACGGCCCGGTTCCGGTCCTTCAGGGTGCCGGCCAGCAGCTCGGCCGAGCTCATCGTGCCGCCGTCCACCAGCACCACCAGGGGCGTGCCGGTTCTCCCCCCGGACTCGGCGAGCAGCGCCCGCTGGCTGCCGTGCACGTCGTAGGTGGCGACCACCCCGCCGTCCAGGAACACCGAGGCCGCCAGAGCTGCCTCGCTGATCAGCCCGCCGGCGTTGCCCCGCAGATCCAGCAGCACCCCGTCGTCCGCCGGGGCGCTCTCCACCGCCGCACGCAGCAGCTCGGCCGTTCCCTGGGTGAACGCGGTCACCCGGATCCGGGTGACCGCCGGCAGGTCCCGACTGACGAACACCGACTCGGTGGCGATCCTGGCCCGCTCCACCGCGGACTCCCAGTGCTGTCCTTCGCGCTCCAGGCCGAGCAGCACCGCACTTCCGGGACCGGCGGACTTGTCGCTGCCGCGCAGCTTGGCCACCGCGTCGGTGACCGGACGGCCGTCGAGCGGAACGCCGTCGACGGTGCGCAGCGTGTCCCCGGCCCGGATACCCACCCGCTCCGCGGGGCTTCCCGGCCTGACCCGGCTGACCTCTATCCGGCCGTCGGGCGTGCGGTTCACGGCAATCCCCGTGCCGATGTACTCGCCCTCCAGGGACAGCCGCAGCGCTTCGTACTCCTGCGCCGAGTAGGCCGCCGACCACCGGTCCCCGCTCCGGCTCACCAGCCGGGCAGCGTCACCGGCCGGGTCGTCCTCGGCCACGTCCACCCGCTCGGGGGCACCGGCCGACGTGACCGCGGCCGAGCTGCCGTCGTCCCCGTCCGCGCTCCGGGAAACCCCCACCGTGGCCCCGGCAGCCAGCACGGTGGCGAGAACACACCCCAGGGCCGTTGCCCGTCGGGCCGGCGGGACCACTGCAGAACGAGACGGACTCGACATGCTGCGGAGTGTAGGACAGCAAGAGGCGGCACATCGAGGGGCGGTGGAGGCTCGCGGACGTGATACATCACATCCGCGTCACACCTTCAGGTACTTGCGCAGAGCGAATAGAGCTGCAACGGAAGGCATCAGCGCACCGACCGCGAGGATGAACGGCAGAACCGAGACCACCGCGTCCCAGCCGACGAAGTCGATGACCAGGATGCGTTCGTCCAGGAACCCGTCCACCAGGAAGTACTTGCCGCTGATCAGCAGCAGGCAGGCGAGCAGCCCGCCGATCAGCCCAGCGATCGCGGCCTCCAGGATGAAGGGCATCTGGATGTAGAAACTGGAGGCACCCACCAGGCGCATGATGCCCGTCTCCCGCCGTCGGCTGAAGGCGGAGACCCGGACGGTGTTGACGATCAGCAGCAGCGCCACCACCAGCATCAGGGCCATCAGGCCGAGCGCCGCGATGTTCACGCCGTTGAGCAGCTGGAACAGATTCTCCAGCAGGGCGCGCTGGTCCTGGACGGACTGCACCCCGTCCCGTCCGGCGAACGCCCCGGACACCACCTCGTACTTCTCCGGCTCCGTCAGCTTGACCCGGAAGGACTCCTGCATCTGGTCCGGCGTCACGACCGCGGCGATCGGGGAGTCGCTCTGCTGCGCCTGGTAATGCTCGTACGCCTCTTCGGCGGACTCGTGCCAGACCTTGTCGACGATCGCGTACTCGTTGAGCTCGGCCTCGATCTCCTCACGCTGCTCGTCGGTGACCGCCCCCTTCGCACAAGCGGGGTCGCTCTCCGCGTCGTTGCTGTTGCAGAGGAAGATCGACACCTGGACCCTGTCGTACCAGAAGTCCTTCATGCTGCTGACCTGCTCACGGGCCAGCAGCGAACCGCCCAGCAGCGAGAGCGACAGAGCGACGGAGACAATGACCGCCAGGGTCATGGTGACGTTGCGGCGGAGACCGACCCCGATCTCCGACAGGACGAACTGGGCGCGCATGGCGTCCTTTCAGTGCTCGAGGCTCAGGGCCAGGATCAATTCTGGTAGCCGTAGACGCCGCGGGACTGGTCGCGCACGAGGCGGCCCTTCTCGAGCTCGATCACACGCTTGCGCATCTGGTCCACGATCTGGGCGTCGTGGGTGGCCATGACCACGGTGGTACCCGTGCGGTTGATCCGGTCCAGCAGCTTCATGATGCCCACGGAGGTCTGGGGGTCGAGGTTGCCGGTCGGCTCGTCGGCGATCAGCAGCATCGGGCGGTTCACGAAGGCCCGGGCAATCGCCACCCGCTGCTGCTCACCGCCCGACAGCTCACCGGGCATCCGGTCCTCCTTGCCGCCCAGCCCCACCAGGTCCAGGACCTCGGGCACCGTCTTGCGGATCTGCCCCCGGGACTTCCCGATCACCTCGAGGGCGAAGGCGACGTTCTCGCCCACCGTCTTGTTGGGGAGCAGACGGAAGTCCTGGAACACGGTGCCCAGCTGCCGGCGGATCTGCGGCACCTTCCAGTTGGAGAGCCGGGCGAGGTCCTTGCCGAGTACGTGCACGGAACCGTGGCTGGCCCGCTCCTCCCGCAGGACCAGCCGCAGGAACGTCGACTTGCCGGAGCCTGAGGAGCCCACCATGAAGACGAACTCGCCCCGCTCGATCTCCAGCGACACCTCGCGGAGAGCCGGTGCGTTCTGCCGGGGGTAGGTCTTGGAGACACTGTCGAATCGGATCACGGTTACACCACGCCGGGACTGGGTAGATGCGGCGGAAGCACTGTGCGCCTCCCCCTTGGTGGGGCAGACCTTACGCGAAGCTGCGGACAGCCCGCAGGCGGCGTCCCTTCTCACCCGCATTCGTCCTTTTTCGCACGGCCCTCTGCCGCGGTCCGGCCCCGAGCCTGGCACAGTGGGCAGGGAGGGGACAGGAGAGGAGGCGATCACATGACCGCCGAATGGCTGGTGTGCGCCAACTGCGCGGGGCGGGTGAGCGAGGGCCGGTGCTCCTCCTGCCGGGCCCAGCTGGCCCGGCTGCGGCAGGAACGCAGCCCCTGGGCCTTTCTGGCCGGCCCGGCAGGTCTGGTCGCTGTGCTGCTGACCCTGGCAGCGGTGGCTTTCCTGGCCGTGCGGCCCGCCTGACCCGCAGCACACCGTCCCACCGGACGGCCGGAGGGGCCGGGAGCAGCGTGCCGCTCCCGGCCCCTCCGAGGGTGTGCACTGCCGTCAGGCGGCTGCGGCACCCTTGTTGATCACCTTCGGCAGGTACCGGAAGGCCACACCGCCCGCAACCATGGTCGCGGCACCGATCAGCAGCAGACCGTTGCCGTCGGCACCCGTCTCGGCGAGCTCCTCGCGAGGCTCACCGGCCTCCGCCGCCGGCGGAGCGACCTCCTCGGTCAGCTCCTCGCTCGGGGTGTCCTGCTCGATCCCCTGCAGGCTGCCGCCCACGGACTGCCCCTGAGCCGCAGTCCCGCCGTTGTCACCGTTGTTGCCGTTGGAGCCGTTGCCGGTCCCACCCTCGGTGGTCACGCCCTCGGGCCCGCCGCCGGTGGCACCCTCGTCGCCGCCGCCGGTGGCACCCTCGTCGCCACCGCCGGTCGCACCCTCGTCGCCACCGCCGGTCGCACCCTCGTCACCGCCGCCGGTCGCACCCTCATCGCCACCGCCGGTCGCACCCTCGTCACCGCCGCCGGTCGCACCCTCATCGCCACCGCCGGTCGTGCCGTCGTCGCCACCGCCGGTCGTGCCGTCGTTGTCACCCTCGTCGTCACAGTCGTCGAGAAGCGGGTTGCAGTCCTCCACGGGAGGCGTCGGGTCCCCGGCGCCCCCGTCCGCCTGAGCCACGCCGGCGACGGCGAGCGAGGCGCCGGCCGCGAAGAGCGCACCCGCGGCGACCCGCGCCACGTTGGTGCGCATCCTGGTACTGGCCATGTATTCACTACCCCCTGTAGCTGTGTGTTGTCGCCGAGGCCGAACGTCGGCGACAAGTCATTGGGGGGCACACCTGAGGGCAGCGACGGATGCCGGGTTTCTGAGCGATGTCCGCCCGCCCCCGCGCGCATCGCACCCCAGTGCACAGGCATGCCACGCGAGCAGCTTTCCCCTTCGGCACACACCCGTCAAGTCGGTACTTGCGCCAACAGCCCGTGTGCGTAAGGCATCAGACGTTCCTTCACCGGACTCCCGCAGGAAGGACAGGCCGTGCACACCTCCCGGTGTTCACCGGCGAGTGGCGAAGTCCACAAAGCCTACGGAGCGCCGTGGACGGCTACTTCTCCTGCTGCATGCGCCAGCGGATACCGGCCTCGAGGAAGTCGTCGATGTCACCGTCGAGAACACCCTGCGGGTTGCCGACCTCGTGATCCGTGCGGAGGTCCTTGACCATCTGGTATGGCTGCAGGACGTAGGAACGCATCTGATTGCCCCAGGAGTTGCCGCCGTCCCCCTTGAGCGCGTCCATCTTCGCCTGCTCCTGCGCCCGCTTGTGGGCCAGCAGCCGGGACTGCATGACACGCATCGCCGCGGCGCGGTTCTGGATCTGCGACTTCTCGTTCTGGCAGGAAACCACGATGCCGGTGGGAATGTGCGTCATCCGGACCGCGGAGTCGGTGGTGTTGACCGACTGGCCGCCGGGACCGGAGGAACGGAACACATCGATGCGGAGCTCATTCTCCGGGATGTCGATGTGGTCGGTCTGCTCCACCACCGGAAGCACCTCGACGCCCGCGAAGGACGTCTGCCGCCGTCCCTGGTTGTCGAAGGGAGAGATCCGCACCATGCGGTGGGTGCCCTGCTCCACGGACAGCGTGCCGTAGGCGTACGGCGTCTTGACCGTGAACGTGGTCGACTTGATCCCCGCCTCTTCCGCGTAGGAAGTGTCGAGCACCTCCGTCGGGTATCCCTTGCGCTCGGCCCAGCGCAGGTACATGCGCTGCAACTGCTCAGCGAAGTCGGCGGCGTCCACACCACCGGCCTCGGCCCGGATGCTGACCATCGCCTCACGCACGTCGTACGGCCCGGAGAGGAGGGTGCGCACCTCCAGAGCGCCCATGGACTTCTTGATGGACTGCAGCTCCGCCTCGGCCTCGCCACGGGTGTCCGCGTCGTTCTCGCTCTCGGCCAGCTCGAACATCACCTCGAGGTCGTCGATCCGGCTCCGCAACTCCTCGACCTTGCGCACCTGGCCCTGGAGCAGGGCCAGCCTGCTGGTCACCTGCTGGGCGTTCTCCACGTCGTCCCACAGTGAGGGGGACGCCGCCTGCGCCTCGAGCACGGCGATATCCGCCCTCAGCTTGTCCAGATCGAGGACGGCCCCGATCGACTCGAGGGTGGAGGTGAGGGACTTCAGCTCTTCGGATACATCGACGACTGCCACGTCACCAGCGTAACGGCTGACCGGCCCCCTCAGGCCCTCGCCCCGTCGGCACTCCGTCCCGCAGCGCTACGGCTGCGCCGGTTCCTCCGTCACCGGGCCGTCGGGCCCGCCACCGCGGTCGTCGTCGCCGGTGAGGATCAGCCAGCCCCCTCCTGCCAGGGTGGCCGCGAGGACCGCCGTGGTGATCGTCGTCGCCAGCCGGCGGCGGCGCTCCGAAGCACTGTGCCGGGCCGATCCCGCGCGTCGTTGGCCCGGGGAACGCGGGAGGCGGGCGGTGCCGTGGGCGCCGCCGGCCAGCTCGTCGGCGTCCGGGACGCGCATCCGGGTGTGGGTGGCCCGCTCCGAGTCCGGCGCGGCGCCACGGACCAGCGGGACCGCGGCCCGCGGGCCCTCTCCGGGCCCGGCGGTGGACGGTGCGGGCTCCTCCGCGGGTGTCCGGTCCGTCTCGGACACCGGGTCGCCTATGTTCAGCGACGGCAGTCCTTCCAGCGCCGGAAGCAGTTCCCGCAGCCGGGACGCCAGCTCCGGCGCGCGGAGCCGGGACGCGGGGGACTTCGCCAGACACTGCTGGATGAGCTCCCACAGGTCGCGCGGCAGCCCCGGAAGCTCGGCAGCGGTCTCGGTGACCTGCCGGCGGAGCACCGCGCCGAAGTGGCCGCCGCCGAACGGGGTGAAGCCCGCCAGCAGCTCGTACAGCACGGTGGCCAGGGCGTAGATGTCCACCGGGGCACGGGACGGCAGCCCTTCGATGATCTCGGGGGCCATGTAGTCGGGAGTGCCGACGACGCCGCCGGTGCCGCCGTGCCGCGGCTCGTCGATCAGCTGGGCGACCCCGAAGTCGGTCAGCAGCGCCGACGGGGTCCGGCTCGTGGTGTCGAGCAGGATGTTCTCCGGCTTGACGTCCCGGTGCACGATGCCGGCCGCGTGCGCGACGGCGAGAGCGCCGGCCACCTGGGCGACCAGGGCCACGGCATCCCGGGGAGCGAGCCGCCGTTCCCGGTCCAGATGGGTCCGAAGGTCGGGGCCACGGACAAGATCGACGACCAGGGCCAGGCTCCCGGCATCGCCTTCGGTGATCACCAGATCGCGCACGGCCACGATGTGCGGATGCTCCAGCCCGAGGAGAGTGTGGCGTTCATGAGCGAAGCGCTCGACGAGCTCGGTGTCCGCGGCGAGGTCCTCACGCAGGACCTTGATGGCGACGGGACCCTCGGGGCCCTCGCCGAGCCACACCGTTCCGGCACTGCCGCGACCGAGGACGCGGTGAGCGGTGTAGTGGCTGCCGATGTTGCGTGCCATGGCGTGAGGCTACGACGCCTGCCGGGCGAGCACGGGACACACCGCCCGTTTCCTCCCCGTTCGGGTGGATCGCCGCAGCAAAAACCCCTCCTGGATGTCGATAAATCCCCGAGATCAGCTGTTCTGGAAAGGCTCCACGTTGTACCGGGCCGCGTCGGCGGACCCCGCCCACTCCCTGACCGTTTCGAACCACCCCTTGGCCGCTTCCCAGAAGCCCTGCCCCTCAGCGATCCAGTCGGCCAGCGGGGTGAAGTTCCACACCAGGACGACGACGATCACCAGTACCAGCAGCATGAACAGGCAGCCCTTGAGGCAGCCGAGGCCGGGAATGCGCATGGGATTGGGGTTGCGGGGCCTCGGCTCCCGGCGCTGCCGCGGGGCGGGAGGCTGCTGAGGCGGCGGCTGCCGGGGGCCGGGCTGCGGCCGCTCGTACTGCTGCTGCTGCGGGTAGCCGTAGTCCTCCTGGCCGTACGCCCGCCGGGCCGGCTGCGGTCCGCCGTAGCCCTGCTGTTCGGCGGCGCTGCGCCGCTGCGGCCGGCGCGGCTGCTGTTGCGGAGCGGGCTGCTGCGGGCGTTGCGGGGCGCGGTACAGCGGGTCCTGGACGGCGTCCATGGGCTGGATCATGGTCTGCTCGTTGCGGTCCCGGGCAGCCCGCATCTGGTCCTCCCAGGGGTGCGGCTCATCGGCTGCCGCCTGCCCATGGGCGGGCATCGCCCGGGTGGAGTCCGGCCGGCCGGTACCGGCCTGCGGCAGGACGCTGGTCGCCGCGTTCGGGTCCGTTGCACCGGAAGGGCCGCCGGGCAGGGCCTCGGTCGGGTCCGCCGACCCGGCGGGCCCGAGACCGCTGCCCGCGACCCGGACGGGGCGTGCGTCGGGGATCAGCAGAGCGGCGACGCCGACCGCGGCGGAACGCTGCTCCGGGTCGGCCCGGTCGCTCAGCCCGGCACCCACGGTGCGCAGCGCCCGCGCCAGGCTGACGGCACCGGGCCGTTCCTCCGGGCGCTTCCGCAGGCAGTACTCGATGACGGTCCACAGCGGGTCCGGCACACCCTCGGGCTGCCGGACCTGCTCGCTGAGGTGCCGCTGGAGGACTTCCAGTGCGCTCCCGCCTCGGAACGGCGGGCGCCCGGTGACCAGCTCGTAGAGCAGAATGCCGGTGCCGTAGATGTCGACCGCGGACGTCTGCGGGCGGCCCTCCGCGGACTCCGGGGCGACATAGGAGGGCGTGCCGACGAACTCGTGTGCCCGGGTCACACCCGGGGAGTCGGCCAGTCGGGCGATGCCGAAGTCGGTGAGCATGGGGCGCAGCGGCTCGTCCCGGCCGTCACCGGCGAGCAGGACGTTCGCCGGTTTGAGGTCGCGGTGGACGACCCCCTTGGCGTGCGCGGCGGCCAGCGCGTCCGCGATACCAGCCGTGATCAGGGCGGCCCCGACGGGGCCGAAGGGGCCGTTCTCGTGCAGGTACCGGTGCAGGTCGGGGCCGTCGACCAGGTCCATCACCAGGGCGAGCAGATCTCCCTCGACGACGAGGTCCCGGGTCCGCACGATGTTGTCGTCGGCGAGCCGCAACAGGACCGACCGCTCGCGCAGGAAGCGCATCACGACATCCGGGTCGTGCGCGAGCTCCTCCTTGAGCACCTTGATCGCGACCTGCTCACCCGGCTGTCCGGCCACGGACGCCTCGGCGCCGGCTGTCTCACGCTGACGCCCCCGCCACACGGTGCCGGTGGCTCCGCGGCCGAGCGGCTCTTCGAGCAGGTACTTGCTGCCGACCGGCCGCACGTGCGCTCCCTGGATCGTCGCTTCGTCATGGCGGGGCCGGCTCCGGAACGGGTGCCGAACAGGCACCGGGTTCCGGACACGGACAACGACCCCGTCGTCTCACTCTAATGCGGTAGAGCTGCCGACCGGTGCCTTCCGGTCGCGACCACGGCCGGCGACGGGGGCGCACCCCTGGTGGGAGGCCTCCGGGGTCGGTATTCAGCTAGCGGCACCGATCAGTTCTGGTCAGATGTGACCAATCATGATCACCCCGACCCGGGGCTGGGGTGCACTGTCCGCCGCGGGTGCGAGGATGCTCCCAGCATCAGCATCCGATGCGACCGGGAGGGCCGATGCAGATCAGGTTGACCGTTCTCGGTCCGCAGGGCGGTGACGGGGCCGACGTGGCGGTCAGCGCACCCGCGGACACTCCGCTCGCCGCGGTGGTGGGGGCCCTGGCGACCGCCGCGGTGCCGGGTTCGGGCCATCCCGGAGCTGTGTTCTGCGGCCTGCAGCGGGTCGATCCGCAGCGCAGCCTCCTCGGACACCCGCCCTTGGTGGACGGCGCGGTGCTGTCGTTCCAGCGGCCCTCGGAGACCGCGGAGCCCGGCCGCGCCCCGGCACGGCTGCTGGTACTCTCCGGCCCCGACGCGGGCGGTGTCCACCTGCTGCACGGCGGTGAGGTGAGGATCGGCCGCTCGGCCGACACCGAGGTCCCGCTCGACGACCCGGACGTTTCCCGGCTGCACTGCGTGCTGGCGATGACCCGGGACGGCGCCGTGACGGTCCGCGACCTGAACTCCACGAACGGCACGGCAGTGAACGGCGTGCCGGTCGGCGGCCGTCCGGTGCCCTTGCCGCCGGGATCCGTGCTGCGGGTGGGGGAATCGGTCCTTCAGCTCCTCAGCGACTCGACGAGCGGCCCGGCCTGCGCCGAAGGCGGCTCCGGCACCCGGGACGAGACCGAGGGCCGCAGCGGTGACGCGGTCGTTCCCGTGGTCGGCACCGACCGTGCCCAGCCTGTCGGCGAGGACGAGGGGACCGTGACCACGCGCCGGTTGCCACCACGGCCGGCGGCCGGGCCCACGGCCCCCGGGGCGCGGGGCCGGGCCGCGGGCCGCGGAAAGCTGACGGGCTGGGCGCGGCGGCTCGGCACGGGCGGCGAGCGGCCCCGGCAGCCGGCCGGTCCGGTGCCCGCCGAGCCCGCCCCGGCGGCAATTCTCCCGGAACCCGCACAGCAGTCTCCCTGGCCGGATCCGGCCACCCTGCTGCTGACCGCCCTGGAGTCCGGTCCCCGGCTCTGGGAACGCGACGCGAGCCACCGCGATGCCTTCACCGTGCGGCTGGGGACGGCGGAGCGCGTCGCCGGCCCCCTGGTCCCGATGACGGTCGGCTTCGCCGCGGTCGGCTCACTCGGCCTGGCCGGGCCACGCGACCGGCTCACCGGGCTGGCCCGTTCCGTCCTCGCCCAACTGGCCGCACTGCACCCGCCGAGCACCCTGGAGCTGGTGGTGCTGGCCCGGGACAGGGTGCGGGACTGGTCCTGGCTGGGCTGGCTGCCGCATCTGCAGCCGTCCCGCGGCCAGGACTGCCGGCTGCTGATGGCGTTCGACAGGGCACAGGCGGCGGCCCGGGTCCGGGAGCTGACGGACCGCCCGGCGCACAGCGCCACGCCGGGCCGCACCACCGTGGTCCTGGTCGACGGCGACCCGGGCGGCGCCGACCTGCGAGCAGCAGTCGCGCGGCTGGCCTCGGACGGGCCCGGGGCCGGCATCCACGTGCTCTGCCTGGCGGAGGCCCCGGCAGCCACCCCCGCCTCTCCGGTCGCCGAGACCCTGACCGCCGCCCGGTCCTCTTCCCCCGCCTTCGGGGCCTGCGGCACCGTGGGCCTGCTGACCGGAGAGGTCGCGACCACCGTGCGGCTGCTCCTCCCCGACGGCACACCGGGGCCCGCCGCGACCACGGATGCCGTTTCGCCGGCCTGGGCCGAGCGGTTCGCCCGGGCCCTCGCCCCACTCCGCGAGGAATCACCGGCTCAGGGCGTGGCCCCGGCTGTGGCCACGGTGCTTCCGGACAGCTGCCGACTGCTCGACGTCCTGGACCTCCCCCGGGTCACCCCGGGGGCGCTGCGGGAGCGCTGGACCCGTTCGGAAGGGCTGCCCGTCGTCCTGGGCGCCGGGACCGCCGGTCCGGTCACCGCGGACCTGACGGCCCTGCAGGAGCCCTTGCGGGTGTCCGGCGGCCCGAAGTCCGGAAAGACCGAGCTGCTGTGCTCCCTGGCGGCTTCGCTGGCCGCCGCCCGCGGGCCGCGGGAGCTGTCCCTGCTCCTGGTCGACGGCGCGGGCGACGGCCTGCGGCCGTGCGAGGAGCTTCCGCAGGTGGCCTCCTCGCTGCGGGCCACGGACCCGGTACGGATGCGGGCGTTCGCCCGGGCGCTGCGGGAGGAACTGCAACGCCGGGCCCGGTTGCTGGAGGGCGGATCCTTCGCGGAGCACGTGGCGGCCGGTGGGCTCACCGGCCCCGGGGCCGACCCGGTGGCCCCGGGGAATCCGGCGGGCACCGAGCCCTGCGGCACCGCGCCGGGCGACGGGCGGGTGATCGGCCCGCGGGCCGCGGCACACGACATCGGTTCCGGCGAGGCCGCCGACCCACCGCCGATGCGCACCGCGGGCAGTTGCCCGCTGCCCTTTCTGGTGGTCCTGGTCGATGACTTCGACATCCTGCTCGACCCGCCGCTCGGGGCGCCGGGCAGGCCGGCCGCCGGCTCCATGATGCGCGTCCTGCAGGCGGTGGCCGAGGAAGGTCACCGGCTGGGGGTCCGCCTGATCACCACCACCTCCCTCGCGGAAACCGACGCGGCGATACGCGTCGTCCTGTCCGGCCTGCCGGCCGGCCGCGCGGAGCTGTGCCACGCCGACGGCACCGCGACTCCTCTGCAGAGCGGCCGGGTGACCGGCCGGATCCCCCGGACCTCGACGCTGCGCCCCACTGTGGTGCCGCTCGACTGGTCCCGGGCGGGCGACCCGCCGACCCGGCGGCCGGTCCGGGAGCTCGGCAACGGGCCGACGGATGTGGCCCTGCTGGCGAGCGCCGCGGCCCGGGCCGGGCGCTCCGACGCGGCTGCCGCCGCATCCCTGGTCTGAGCGTCGCGTCCGCGTCACGCACGCGCCGTGGCGGTAACGTGTCGGCCCCTGTCCCCCACGGCGCGGTTGCCTGCCACTTCTGCGTCCGCGGAAGGATCACTGCCGATGGCTCTCTCCGTCACCTTGCCGAGGAAGCCGGCCGATCTGCGGTCGGCCGGCCACCACCCCCGCACCCTGGACGTGCTGAACGGGCAGCAGACCGCCGTCCAGCGGCAACTGCGGCGATCCGGCCTCGCCGGTTACGAACCCCTGACCCAGGCCACTCTGCTCGCGCTTGCCCACCGGGCTCCGTCCGGCACCGCGGTGTACGACGTCGGGGCGAACATCGGGCTGTACGCCGCTCTCATCGACGCGCTCACCGGAAACGAGGGGCCGTCGGTGTACGCCTTCGAACCGACTCCCGAAGTGGCCGAGACCGCCCGGCGGCTCCGTGAGGTGAACGGGCTCCACTACCGCGTGGTGGAGTCCGCGGTCGCGGACACGACCGGTACCGCCACGCTCCACCGTTCGCTGAAGTCGGAGAGCTCCAACTCGCTCAACCCGGCACACCGCGACTACCGGGAGTCCGTGCGGGTGCCGGTCACCACCCTCGACCTGTTCACCGCGGAACACGGTCTGACTCCGCATCTCGTCAAGATCGACGTGGAGACCTACGAGGCGCAGGTGCTGGACGGCGCGCTGCGGACCATCCGTGAGGCCCGGCCCTGGATCGTGTGCGAACTGCTGCCGAAGGCCGACCACACAGCCCTGCGCAGCACCCTGGCCACTGTCCTCGCGCTGGGCTACCACCTCTACCAGATCGAGCCCGGCACCCCGTGGCTGCCCAGCTCGGCCGAGGAGTACCGGGAGTTCGTCGGCCACCCGTGCCGGGACTGGCTGCTGGCGCCGCGCAAACTGACCCCGCCCTGGTACCGCGACATGCGGCAGTGGCTGATCGCCGTGCTCGCCTGTGACGAACGCACCAACCTCACCTCTGCCACGGAGCCCCTGCCCGCGTTCGACGGCTTCCCACGGACGGGCCCTGCCGGGCCGTCCTCCACCGCCTGAGCAAGCCGCGAACCCCCCGGCCAGGGACGGCACGGCAGCTCTGTCCGACGTTCCCGGGCGCCACCGCCCGGTTCCGCCACCCGGAGGCGGTCTGCCTGTACGGTCGTCATGGACGGCAGCCCGGAAGACCGCCGGAGGTCACCTTGCCGACGTGAGGACAGCAGACCCGACGGCGGTGCGGCCTCCAAGAGCGTGACGAAGAACATCAACTGATCGTTCTCAGCAGGGCATCGTCCGCGAACCCCAGGGATCCGGAGATCGTAAGGTAGCGGTATGCCCCACTTGATCACTGGCGGACCCGGGCTCACCGGGTTCCCCGCAATTTGCGCCACCGATGGCGGGCCACGGGGCGAGAACGTGCCACCCCGGCGCGTTTCCCCCGCACGGGCACAGGGCACTGCCACCCTCCGCGTCCGCTCCGGCCCGACCGGCACCCCACGCGCCTCCCGCGCCGCCGGCGAGGCCCCGGAGTACGCGGCCCGGCGCGACCCGCGCGACACCGCCGGCCCGGCCCCGGCCCGGCCGGCATCTGCTGCCCCACGGCAAGGAGGAGAGTCGGAGAAATGACCGCAAGCTCCGAGCACGACCGCATCACGGCCGAGTCCGGCCACCGCAATCCCGAAGTGTCCCTGCTGGTCTCGCTGTACCGGCGGACCGTGCCGACCTCGGCCCGCAGGGCCGTCGCGGGGCGGCTCTCCCCACAGCTGCGGGAATCGGTAAAGCGCTCGCTCGCCTCCAGCCAGGTGCTGTCGGAACGACTCGCAGACCGCCGTGCGGACCGCGCTCTGCGGCAGTTCCCGGCCCTTTTTTCCGGCCACGAGCGTCGGCTGGTACAGGTGAAGGGACACCCCAAGGCCGCCCATGTCCGGGAGTTCCCCTCGCCTCTGCAGGCACAGACCGAAGCCCTGCGCCTGGTCACCGCGACCCTCGCGGAGGCGGGGATCGACTACTTCTGTGTGCGGGGCACAGACGTGCGCACCGCGTCCGTCGGCGTTGCCGAGGCCGACCGGCGTGCCGCTCTGCGGGCCCTGGTGAAGCTCTGCGCCGAAACCGCCGGCTACATCGCGGTGCACCGGCGCAGGCTGCGGAAGGGACCGCGCCGCACCGTCCCCGGCAACTCCGCAGCCGCCAAGCGCCAACTGCCGCACACCGACATCGTCGATGTGCGCTGGTACTTCACCGACCACCGGGGCCAGGCGACGGTCGGTGAACGGTACGGCTGCACCCTGGAGTTCTGGCAGCCCACCGCGGCAGGGACGCTGGCAGCCCCCCGCCGGAACAAGTGCACCGAGGAGGTCGCCGCCGACACACCCCGGGTGCAGGTGCCGCTGACCCGTCTCACCCAGCTTCTGCCCGTGGACTCCGATTCCCCCGGTCAGGTGCAGACCCTCCCCGAGTTCGCCCAGCCCTTGACGGAGGACGTGTCGTTCCCCGTGGACGCGGTCTACACCTGGGTGGACGGGTCGGACCCGGCCTGGCTGCGGCGCCGCGCCGAGTACTCCGGCGAGACGTATCACGTGGAGGCGGCCAACGCCGCCCGCTACCTGAGCCGCGACGAACTGCGCTACTCCCTGCGCTCACTTCACCAGTACGCGCCCTGGATCCGGCACGTCTACCTGGTGACCGACGACCAGACCCCGGAGTGGCTGGACACCTCCCACCCCGGGATCACGGTGGTCAGTCACCAGGACATCTTCTCGGACGCCTCGCTGCTGCCCACGTTCAACTCGCACGCCATCGAGAGCCAGCTGCACCACATCGACGGCCTGGCGGAGCACTTTCTCTACCTGAACGACGATGTGTTCTTCGGCCAGCTCACGGTGCCGCAGAACTTCTTCCTCGGCAACGGCCTCACCCGGTTCTTCCTCTCCCGCGCACACATCCCGCACGGGCTGCCCTCACCCGACGACGTGCCGGTCTCGGTCGCGGGCAAGAACAACCGCGCCCTGCTGGAGCGGCGTTTCGGCACCGTCATCACGCAGAAGATGAAGCATGTGCCGCACGCCCTGCGGCGCAGCGTCCTCCACGAGATCGAGGAGGAGTTCAAGGACCGCCACCGGGCCACCGCGGCGAACCGCTTCCGTAACCTGGACGACCTCTCCGTCACGTCCTCACTCCACCACTACTACTCCTTCCTGACCGGCCGGGCGGTGTCGAGCGGCATCCGCTACGACTACTTCGACATGGCGCACCCGCACACCCCGACGAGGCTCGGACGCCTGCTCGCCGCCCGGAACCGGATGGTGTTCTGCCTGAACGACACGGTCTCGGACGAGGCCGATCTGGAGACTCAGCTGGCCGTGATGGACCCGTTCCTGCGGGCGTACTTTCCGTTCCCCAGCCCTTACGAGCGCACCGGGACGGCAACCGGGCAGGGTTCACCGCCCCCCGCCGCGTAGTGACATGTGCCGGGCCGGCCGGGGTTGCCCGTCAAGGGCGGGCAACCCCGGCCGGCCCGGCTCCGGGTGGTCACTCCGGCACGCGTCAGCGGCCGTGGTCCGGCTGGGCGCGCGAGGGCGGCCGGTGGTTCTCGGGAGAGGGGAGGGGGGCGGGGACTGCACCGTGGCGGCGTCGGCGGCGACCGTACTCGAGGACGGCCTGCCACAGGTCGCGCCGGTCGTTGTCCGGCCAGTAACCCGGGGTGAAGTACAGCTCCGCGTAGGAGGCCTGCCAGGGCAGGAAGTTGGACGTGCGCTGCTCGTTGCCGGTGCGCCACAGCAGGTCGACGTCCGGCATGTCGGGGTGGGGCAAGTACCGGGCGAAGTCGTCCTCCCCGAGGAGGTGAGGGCTCACTTCACCTTCACGGGCTGCCTGGGCGAGTGCTGCGGCGGCCCGGACGATCTCGTCGCGGCCGCCGTAGTCGACGCACAGAGTGAGTGTGAGCCCGGCGCCCCGGGTGTCGCGCTCTTCGCGCCGCAGGGCGTGGACGAGATCCTCGGGCAGTCTGTCGGAACGGCCGGACCACCGCTGGTGCACACCGAGCTTGCGGAAGACACCTCCGTCGAGCTCACGTCGGAGCGTCTCCAGAATCATGGTGACCTCCTCCGGGCCGCGTTGCCAGTTCTCGGTGGAGAACGCGTAGAGAGTCAGGTGACGCAGGCCGATTTCCAAGGCACCGTAAACCATCTCCCGGACGGCGGCGTTGCCGGCGCGGTGACCCTCGGGGCGGGGCAGCCCGCGCTGTTCGGCCCAGCGGCCGCTACCGTCCATGATGACCGCCACGTGCGCAGGCATCCGGTCGGCGGCCACCTGCGGTGGCCGGAATCCATCGGGGTGCGGTGGCGGCGGACACAACCCCTCGGAGTCGTCGGCTGCCCGGCTCGGATATGGCGGGACCACCACAGGTGGTCGGGGGCCCGGCACGGTCACCCGGGTCATGCTCCAGGCCATGGCTGCGCGGAGGCGGGCGGGCACCAGCACACGGGTGCGGGCCACCACGGAAAGGCGGGGAGCGCGTTGCAGCAGTGTGCAGCCGGCCGCTTCGACAGCGTCGAGTTGGGCGCGCATCAGTGCTCCCGCCGTGTCGAGGACGGTGGCAGCGCCGGGGTGCATTCCTCGCGTCATGGCTGGCCTGCTCAGCCGCCTGCGGGCCAGGGCCGTCAGCTCTGCGGTCAAGGCTGCCACCGCCGGGCTCCAACGCCTCTGCAGCAGGTCCGCCTCTGCGCCGGGGAAGCGCGCCAGGGCTTCCTGCGGCAGGATGAGGTGCCCCTCGGCGAGGTCGGCACTCAGGTCGGTGAGGACGTCAGTGAGCTGGGCACCGTCGATGAACTGTTCGTAATCGGCTACCCGGTCCAGGCGGAGCGTCATCGGGGCGCCAGCCTGTTCGAACAGCTGTCGTACCTGGTCGACCCAGGGCACCAGTTCCTCGTTGCACCGGGCCCGCCAAGCGGCCCAGTCGGTGCAGCGCAGACCGTGGGCATCGGATCGTGTGCTGGCCAACGCGCCCCGCAAGCCGGACAGGTCCAGACGCCACTGCCGGGCGGTGTCCACCAGAGCGTGCCGGACCGGATCCGTGCTCGTGCCCGCCGCAAGGTCGTGCGTCAGTGCCTCGGCCCACGCCTCGACGCGGGCCGCACGCTCCGCGGGCTCCCCCTCGTGAGCGTCTGCCAGATCGTCGACGACGCTGGCAGCCGCCCACAGGGCCCAGCACGCCGGGCGCAACACGGCCGGCATCAGCTGGATGAGGGCGTGGATCCCCGGATCATGCTGTCGTGCGGTGCGCCGGCACAGCCGGTACGCCGCACGCAGAGCGGGATCGTCGCCGATCAGCGAACGGACAGTGGCCCGACCCCGGCGTGTGTGCGTGACCGCACCCTGGTGCGCAAGGGTGAGCTGTGGTTTCGCACGCATACCCCGCCGCCCCTCCCTCCGTACGCCTGAACCCACCGCGGCTGGTATACCCAACGATCACGGCACGGAAAGGATGCGGGCCCGTACCGGCGGTTCGGCGCACGGGCCGGCCGGGCGGGGGGGAGGGGCAGCGGCGTCCCGGCTGCGGCAGCGCACGCAGGAGCCCACAGCACAGGGTCGATCAGGAGACCGGTCCGGTGAGCGGCCGTCACACCACAGCAGCGTGCACCGCTTCCTTCCGCGGTGCTCCGGGAAAGGAGCCGGGCAAGGAAGCGGTGCACGATCGTTCAGCGGTTGCTGCGCAGCAGGGTGCGCATGGTGCGCATCGCCACCGACAGGTTCGCCAGGTCGAAGCTGTCCGAGGACTGGATCTCCTGCAGGGTGGCGCGGGCCCGGCCCAGGATCGCCGCGTTCCGCTGGGCCCAGGCTGCGAAGCGGTCCTCCGGGCTGGCCTCGCTGTCCCCGGAGGACAGCACGTCCGCGGTGATCAGCTGGTGGGCCGCGTACAGGTCCTCCCGGATCGAGGTGCGCGCCATCGACTGCCAGCGGTCGGCCCGCGGCAGCTCACTGATCCGGTCCTGGAGCCGCGAGATACCCAGCTGATCGCCCAAGTGGTAGTACACCTCGGCGACGTCGAGCAGGTCGCGGCCGGTCCGGTCGGCGACCGCGACCACGTCCAGCGCGGGGAACGCCGACGAGAACCCAGCCACCTGCTGAGCGAGGTCCGCAGGTACTCCGGCCCCCACCAGTTCGTCGTGGATCCTGCTGTGCCATTCCAGGTCCTGCCCGCGCAGCAGCTTCGGGAGTTCGTTCCAGACCTGCGCCACCCGGTCGGAGAAGAGCTCGATGGTCTCGGCGAGCTGCAGCGGCTGCGGACGGTTGTTGAGCAGCCAGCGGGCCGCCCGCTCCACCATCCGACGGGAGTGCAGCCGAATCCTGGTCTGCACCGAGGCGCTGACCTGGTTGTCCAGCTGCTCCACGGTGTCCCAGACCGTGTGCAGGGTGAAGATCGCCCGTGCCGCCGTGTGCGCCCGGAGGATCTCCTCCGTGGAGGCACCGGATTCCTCCTTCATGCGGTGCACGAAGGACGAACCGGCCACGTTGATGGTGTCGTTGACGAGCAACGTGGTGATGATCTCCCGGCGCAGGGCGTGCTGGTCGATCCGGTCGGAGAAGCGCCCCCGCAGGGCACTGGGGAAGTAGACGTGCAGCAGCTGCCTGACGTAGGGGTCGTCGGGCAGGTCCGTGTCGATCAGCTCCTCGGTGACCACCAGCTTGGCGTAGGCGAGCAGTACGGCGAGCTCGGGCTGGGTCAGCCCTCCGCCGTCGTGCAGCCGTTCCCGGATCTCCTCGTCGTCGGGGAGAAACTCCAGGGTGCGGTTGAGCCGTCCGTCCGACTCGAACTGCTGGATCAGGCGCTGGTGGGCCAGCAGCAGGCCGGGGGCGGTGGCCACCGAGTTGGCCAGCACCACGTTCTGCGCGTAGTTGTTGCGCAGCACGATCGCGGAGACCTCGTCGGTCATGTCCGCCAGCAGCAGGTTCCGCTGCTTGACCGTCAGATCACCGGAAGCCACCGCCGAGTTGAGCAGGATCTTGATGTTCACCTCGTGGTCGGAGGTGTCCACCCCGGCGCTGTTGTCGATCGCGTCGGTGTTGCAGTGCCCGCCCTGCGCGGCGTACTCGATGCGGCCCAGCTGAGTCATGCCCAGGTTGCCGCCCTCCCCGATGACCCGGGCCCGCAGGTCCCGGCCGTCGATCCGGATGGCGTCGTTGGCCTTGTCCCCCACGTCGAGGTCGGTTTCGGCCGATGCCTTCACGTAGGTACCGATGCCGCCGTTCCACAGCAGGTCCACGGGTGCCTTCAGGACAGCGCGCATCAGCTCCGCCGGAGTCATCGACGGGATGTCGCCGGGGATGTCGAGGGCCGCGCGGACCTGCGGGGTGAGGGGGATGGACTTGGCACTGCGGAGGTGGACCCCGCCGCCCGGGGAGAGCAGCAAGCTGTCGTAGTCCGCCCAGGAGGAACGCGGCAGCTCGAAGAGCCGTCTCCGCTCGGCGTAGGAGACGGCGGCATCCGGGTCCGGGTCGAGGAAGATGTGCCGGTGGTCGAAGGCGGCGATCAGCCGGATGTGCTCCGACAGGAGCATTCCGTTGCCGAATACGTCCCCCGACATGTCCCCGACCCCGACGACGGTGAAGTCCTGGGTCTGGGTGTCGTGACCGAGCTCCCGGAAATGCCGTTTGACGGATTCCCACGCGCCCCGGGCGGTGATGCCCATGCCCTTGTGGTCGTAGCCGGCCGAACCTCCGGAGGCGAACGCGTCCTGCATCCAGTAGCCGTAGGACTCGGCGACCTCGTTGGCGATGTCGGAGAACGTCGCTGTGCCCTTGTCCGCGGCGACGACCAGGTAGGTGTCGTCCCCGTCGTGCCGCACGACGTCCCTCGGCGGGACGACCTCGCCGTCCACCAGATTGTCGGTGATGTCGAGCAGGCCGGAGATGAACGTCTTGTAGCAGGCGATGCCCTCGGCGAGCCAGGCGTCCCGCTCTGTTGCCGGGTTGGGCAGCCGCTTGCCGATGAAGCCGCCCTTGGCGCCGACGGGGACGATGACGGTGTTCTTCACTTCCTGCGCCTTCACCAGGCCGAGGATCTCGGTGCGGAAGTCCTCCCGCCGGTCGGACCAGCGCAGGCCGCCGCGGGCCACTTTGCCGAAGCGCAGGTGCACGCCCTCGACCCGCGGGGAGTACACCCAGATCTCGTAGGCGGGGCGGGGTTCGGGAAGGTCCGGGATCGCTTGCGGGTCGAACTTCAGCGACAGGTACGGGTGCGGGCGGTGGCCGGCGGGGGCCTGCCCGCGGGCCCGGCTCCCCTCGAGCGCGCGCCGGCTCCTGGTACCGCTGCGGAGCTCCGCGGTGCTCCGGCTGCGGACCTCTCCGGTCCGGCTGCTGCCGGAGTCGGGGGTGGTCTCCCCTCCCTCGGTGGGATCCTCCCTCTCGCTCTGGAAGTAATTGCTCCTCAGCGTGGCTTTGATAACGGTCAGGAAGGCCCGCAGGATGCGGTCCTCGTCCAGGTTGGAAACCTCCTCGAGGGCACCGTCGAGCTCCTCGAGCAGACCGTCGGTCAGCTCCCGGCCGGCCCCAGCGAGTTCCGGGGAGAGGCGCGCCTCGAAGAGCCTGACGAGCAGCCGGGTGGTGTGCACGTTCTTGCGGAGGGTGGCCTCCATGTTCTCGCGCGAGAACCTGGCCCCCGCCTGCCACAGGTACTTGGCATAGGCGCGGAGCACCATGGCCTGCCGCCAGGTGAGACCGGAGGACAGGACCAGGGCGTTGATGCCGTCGTTCTCCGCGGCCCCCGTCCAGGCGGCGGAGAAGGCGTCCTGGAAGCGCTCGC
The DNA here is from genome assembly GCF_028200735.1 of Streptomyces sp. ACA25. GTDB lineage: Bacteria > Actinomycetota > Actinomycetes > Streptomycetales > Streptomycetaceae > Streptomyces. Next base: position 22,612 of record NZ_JAQKPV010000012.1, on the reverse strand, counting down.
GCGCGTCGCCACCGAGGTTTCCGGCCAGCGACTCGGGGATGCGCAGGCCGAAGTCGTAGATCCAGGCACTGCTTCCGTCGCTGGGCCGCAGCTCGTAGGGGCGCTCGTCCACCACCTCGACGCCCAGGCAGTGCAGCACGGGAAGCACCGCGGAGAGCGACACCTGCTCACCGGTGCGGTAGATCTTGAAGCGGCGTTCGCCGTGCCCGGCACCCACCGGCTCGTACAGGCTCAGGGCGAAGGCGTGGCCCGCCTCGTCGGGCTCGAGCCCCAGGACGTACTGCAGGTCGGCGACCGCGGCCCGGGGCGGGAAGTCGGCCTTGTACCCCTCGGGGAAGGCGTGGTGGAAGCGGCGGCCGAGTTCGGCGGCCCGCTCCTCGCCGTACTCGGCGAGGAGCGCGTCGGAGAAGCCGTCGATCCAGGAGCGGGAGGCTTCCGCCAGCCGCGCCTCGATCCGTTCCACGTCCGCGTCGGTCAGCTCGGCCAGCTCGGTGCCGGGCTCGACCCGCACCACGAAGTGCAGGCGGGACAGCACCGACTCGGTGTTCCATGCGGTGAAGTCCACACTGGTGCCGTTGAGTTCCTCACGGAGGATGTCAATGAGCCGCAGCCGTACGGACGTGGTGTACCGGTCCCGCGGAAGGTAGACCAGCGCCGCGTAGTACCGCCCGTACTCGTCCTGCCGCAGGAACAGCCTGAGCCGGCGCCGCTCCTGGAGGTGCAGCACGGCGGTGACGATCGAGCGCAGTGTGCCGACCGAGGTCTGGAAGAGCTCGTCCCGGGGGTAGGTCTCCAGGATCTGCATCAGGTCACGGCCGCTGTGGCTGTCCGGCGCGAACCCGGCGGCGGACAGCACCTGGGCGACCTTGCGGCGGATGACCGGGACCCGGCGGACCGACTCGGTGTAGGCGGCGGAGGAGAACAGCCCGAGGAACCGGCGCTCCCCGATGACCTTGCCTTCCGCGTCGAACTTCTTCACCCCGATGTAGTCGAGGTAGGAAGGGCGGTGCACGGTGGCGCGGCTGTTGGCCTTGGTGAGGATCAGCAGCTTGGGCTCACGGGCCTTGGCCCGGGCCGCGGGGGACATCCGGCTGAAGGCGGAGGAGCCGGTGGAGCCGCTCTCCTCGTGGCCGGGGTAGGGGTAGTGGGTGGGATCGGAGCGCAGAATGCCCAGGCCGCTGCCCGGGACCGCGGTGAGCTGGTCGCGCTCCCCGCCGTTGTCCTCCCGGGTCAGCCGGTACTCGCGGTATCCGAGGAAGGTGAAGTGGTCCGCGGCCAGCCAGCGCAGCAGCTCCCGGGCCTCCTCGGTCTCCTGGTCACGTGCGGCGTCGCGGGTGGGGTTGCTGGACAGTTCGTCGGCGATCCGCAGAGCCGCACCCCGCATCTTGTGCCAGTCCTCGACGGACTCCCGGACGTCGGTGAGCACCCGGCGCAGGTCCGCCTCGATCCGCTCGTGGTCGGCCCGGTCGGTCTCCCGGTCGATCTCGACGTGGATCCAGGATTCGGTGAGGGCGTCCGGCGGGAGGTCGGCGGGGTCGTGCGTGGTCGCGGACTCGCCGTACGGGTCCCGTCCGGCGTCCAGGACCTCCAGCAGCCGCCCCGTGACGTCCCGGCGGACGATCACCTGCGGGTGGATGACGATGTGGATGCCGCGTTCCTTCCGGGACAGCTCGTTGGTCACGGAGTCGACCAGGAAGGGCATGTCGTCGGTGACGACTTCGACGACTGTGTGGCTGCACGTCCAGCCCATCTCGTCGACGGTCGGGGTGTAGACGCGGACGTTCGCGGTGCCCTGCGGCCGGTTGCCGGCCAGCCGGTAGTGCGCGAGAGCCGCGCCGTACACGTCGACCGGGTCCCGGCCGACGATGTCCTCGGGGGCCACGTACAGGTAGTAGCGCTGGAGGTACGTCTCGAGTGTGGCCGCGTCCATCCCGTGCGAGGGCTGACTCCCGGCCGAACCCTGGTCCGCCACGTGAGCGGCCTGGGCGAGCAGCTCGGCCTTGTCTTCGTCCAGCTTGCGGTGCATGTCCTCTTGGCTCCTGTCGCGCGCCGTTGCGTGACGTCGGGAAGGGTCGGGCAGCGCGTGTTCCGTCGTGCGCGGGCCCCTGGGCAGGTGTGATCAGCGGCAGGCCGCGGCCTCCGGCAGGAGCACCGCACAGAGGCGACGCTGCCTCGGCGACTGCACACGGATCACCGGGCCACCCTATCGCCGTTCCCCCTGCGGTGCATGCGCCCGGGGCCGGGCACTCCTCCTCCGGGCACACCGAAACACCTGGTCAGACAGGGTCTTCAGGGGTGCGGGCCGGAGGCCGGGGGCCGGCTCGGGCCACCAGCTCCGCGGCGGCCTCGACGGCGTCGGCGAGACTGTCGACCACCGGGACCCCGACTCGTTTCAGGCCTTGACGGCTGTGGGATCCCCCGGTGTAGAGGACCGCCTTCGCGCCCGCGTGGGCCGCCGCGGCGGCGTCGTCCGCCGCGTCGCCGATGACGACGGTACGGAGCCGGTCCACGTGCGGCATCGCGGCCAGATGACGGGCCATCTGCCGGGCCTTGCCGCGCAGCGGACCGGTCACCCCGGTGTCACCGTCGACCCGCTCGAAGTGACCGTCGAGGCCCAGCCTGCCGAGCCACGGGACCAGCCGCTCGTGCGGGGCGAGCGAGCACACCGACTGGGTGCCGCCCCCGGTCTTCCACGAGAGCAGCAGCTCCGCGGCTCCCTCGGCGAGCGCGGCGCGGTCGGCCCCTGCCCCGTAGTGCCGCCGGAAGGCAGCGTCCATCGCTTCCCATTCCTCGGCGGACGGCTGCCGTCCCAGCAGTTTCCCGTAGAAGCGCGGTACGGGAACGCAGTAGAGCTCCCGGTACTGCTCCAGTGTGAGCGGCGGCAGCCCGATCTCGGCACAGGAGGCGTTGGTCGCCTCCAGCACCACGTCGGTGTCGTGCAGCAGGGTGCCGTTCCAGTCCCAGACGATGTGCCCCGAGCGCGTGTCCATGGCCGGGACCGTAGCCTGCGGCCCGGACACCGGGGCCCTTGCGGCTCGGTCCGCGCCGGGCCGGGGGCTCACCGGAGAAGCTCCCCGATCTCCTGGACGGCGTACCACAGCAGCTCGTGGTCGGTGGCCCGGTCGACCACGAACCGGGCGTCCTCATCACCCCGGTCGGCAGCCTCCAGGGCATCCGCCGCCGCGGTGATGTCCGGCTCCGCCTCGGGGGCGTCCACGTGCACCGCCGCGACCCTCGCCAGAGGCACCGGCCGGGTGACGAGCACCTCACCTGCCGCATGGGCGTCCGGGCCCCGGCCGGAGTCGGCGGCCACGTCGGACTCCGCGACGTCGGCGGCCAGGACCACCCGGCGGGGGACGGCCTCCGGCTCGGCCACGAGCAGCCGCAGCGACATTCCGGCGGCCAGACCGAGCGCCGCGTACTCCAGCTCCTCCTCATCGCCCGGACCGCCCTGTCCCCGCAGGGCGGGCGGGACAGCACAGGCGCTGAGCGGAGCCGATCCGGTTTCCCCCCTCCGGTGCAGCTCTTCGAGCCCGGTCAGGGTGAGGGGGAGGTAGACACGCATGCCCGCCAGGATACGCCGCGCCGGTCTTGCCGGTGAGTGATCGGGTGACTACAATCCGCGCTTGTTACTAGTCAGTAGGACCTACTCGGGGACAGCGCCATGAGAACAACCGGTCAGCGCGGAACGCGCAACACCGCACCACCACGCCGCCAGGACCCCCGGCGTCCCGGCACCGCCGGAGCGAGAAACCGGGGCACCGTCCGGTTCGACCCCGCGAGGCCGCAGGCGTGGTTCGCCCAGCAGCTCATGCTGGTGCTCAGCGGCCAGAAACCCGTGCACGCCCTTCTCGGGCACGCCCGGGAACGGGCGTACGAGCAGCTCGGCCGGCTGGCACCGCTCGCCCCGCTGCGTCCGACCGGCCCCGACCGCACCGCCCCCGTCCTGCACCGGGTCGGAGCATGCCGGCCGGATCCGGGCGTCATCGAGGCTTTCGCCCGCATCCTCGCCGGGGGGCGCATGCGCGCGGTCGCCTTCCGGCTCGAACGCGGCCCGGAGGGACGATGGCGCTGCTGCGCGGTGGAGCTCGATGTCGCGCCGCAGTCCCCCCGCTGAACGCACCCCGGGCCCGGCCGGCATGCGCCGGCCGGGCCCGGGGGCCACCGCTGCCTCACTTCTTGCGGCGACGGCCGCCCTTCTGCGCGGCCTTGCGGCGCTCCGCACGGCTCATCCCGGAAGCGCCCGCCCCCGAGCGGGTACCGGTCCCGCCGTCGGAGCCGGCCAGCTCGCCCTCGACGACCCCGCCCTCACCGTCCACCGTCGGCGCGGAGAACCGCAGCCGGTCCGCGCGCTGGGGAGCATCCAGGCCCTTGGCGTGGATCTCGGGCCGTCCGCCCGCCCCTGCCGGCGCCGCGTCCTGCGGCTGCTTCGTCAGCTGCGGCCGTTCGGCCCCCTCCTCGACCTCGACCTCCTCGACCTTGCGGTCGACCTGCACCTCCAGGTTGAACAGGTAGCCGACGGACTCTTCCTTGATGCCCTCCATCATGGCGGTGAACATGTCGAAGCCCTCGCGCTGGAACTCCACCACCGGGTCCCGCTGCGCCATCGCGCGCAGACCGATGCCCTCCTGGAGGTAGTCCATCTCGTAGAGGTGCTCGCGCCACTTGCGGTCCAGCACGGACAGCACCACGCGGCGCTCCAGCTCCCGCATGACATCGGGGCCGAGCTCGGCCTCCCGGGCGTCGTACTGCCTGCCGACGTCCGCCTTGATGGCCTCCGCGATGAACTCCGGCGTCAGGCCCATCCGGTCGCCGCCGACCTCCTCCTCCAGCTGCTCCACGGTCACCTCGACCGGGTAGAGCTGCCGGAAAGCGCCCCACAGGCGCTCCATGTCCCACTCCTCGGCGAAGCCCTCCACCGTCTCGGCCTGCACGTAGGCGTCGATGGTGTCGTTCATGAAGAACCGGATCTGCTCGTGCAGGTCCTCGCCCTCCAGCACCCGGCGGCGCTCACCGTAGATGACCTCACGCTGCCGGTTCAGGACCTCGTCGTACTTCAGGACGTTCTTGCGGATCTCGAAGTTCTGCTGTTCGACCTGCCCCTGGGCGGACGCGATGGCGCGGGTGACCATCTTGTTCTCGATCGGGACATCGTCGGGGACGCTGGCCATCGACATCACGCGCTCGACCATCTGCGCCTTGAACAGCCGCATCAGGTCGTCACCCAGCGACAGATAGAACCTGGTCGCGCCCGGGTCGCCCTGCCGGCCGGAGCGGCCGCGCAGCTGGTTGTCGATCCGGCGCGACTCATGGCGCTCGGTACCCAGCACGTACAGCCCGCCGAGGTCCTTGACCTCCTGGAACTCGCTCTCCACAGCCTTCTCGGCACGCTCCAGCGCCGAGGGCAGAGCGGCAGCCCAGTCCTCCACGTGCTCGACCGGGTCGAGGCCCTTGGCCCGCAGCTCGTCCTCGGCGATCTCCTCGGGGTTCCCGCCGAGCTTGATGTCGGTGCCGCGGCCGGCCATGTTGGTGGCGACGGTGACCGCGCTCTTGCGCCCGGCCGCGGCGACGATCGACGCCTCACGCTCGTGGTTCTTGGCGTTCAGCACCTCGTGCCGCACCCCGCGCTTGTTCAGCTGCTGGGAGAGGTACTCCGATTTCTCCACCGAGGTGGTGCCGACCAGGACCGGCTGACCCCGCTCGTGCTTCTCGACGATGTCCTCGACGACCGCGTTGAACTTGGCAACCTCGGTGCGGAAGATGAGATCGGACCGGTCCACGCGGGCCAGCGGCCGGTGCGTGGGGATCGGCACCACACCGAGCTTGTAGATCTGGTGGAACTCGGCGGCCTCGGTCATGGCGGTACCGGTCATGCCGGAGAGCCGGCCGTACAGGCGGAAGTAGTTCTGCAGGGTGATCTTGGCGAGCGTCTGGTTCTCGTCCTTGATCTTCACCCCTTCCTTCGCCTCGATCGCCTGGTGCATGCCCTCGTTGTAGCGGCGGCCGGCCAGGATGCGCCCGGTGTGCTCGTCGACGATCACCACCTCGCCGTCGATCACGACGTAGTCCTTGTCCTTCTTGTAGAGCTCCTTGGCCTTGATCGCGTTGTTGAGGTATCCGACGAGCGGGGTGTTCACCGACTCGTAGAGATTGTCGATGCCCAGCCAGTCCTCGACCTTGCTCACGCCGGCGTCATGGATCGCGACGGTGCGCTTCTTCTCGTCGATGTCGTAGTCGCCGGTCTCCGGCTGCTGCTTGGTCGGCACGGCGGCCTCGCCCTTCTCCAGGCGCTTGACCAGCTTGGCGAAGTCGGCATACCACTTGGTCGCCTGGTCGGCGGGGCCGGAGATGATCAGCGGGGTGCGGGCCTCGTCGATGAGGATGGAGTCGACCTCATCGACCACCGCGAAGTTGTGTCCGCGCTGCACCAGCTCGTCCTTCGACCACGCCATGTTGTCGCGCAGGTAGTCGAAACCGAACTCGTTGTTGGTGCCGTAGGTGATGTCGCAGCGGTACTGCTCACGGCGCTGGGCCGGCGGCATGCCACCGGTGATGCAGCCGACCTCCAGGCCCAGGAAGCGGTGCACCCGGCCCATCCACTCGGAGTCACGCTGGGCGAGGTAGTCGTTGGTCGTGATCAGGTGCACGCCCTTGCCGGACAGCGCGTTCAGGTAGATGGGGAGCGTGCTGACGAGAGTCTTGCCCTCGCCGGTCTTCATCTCCGCCACGTACCCCATGTGCAGGGCCGCGCCACCCATCAGCTGCACGTCGTAGTGCCGCTGGCCGAGCACCCGCTTGGCGGCCTCACGGACCGTCGCGAAGGCTTCGGGCAGCAGGTCGTCGAGAGACTCCCCCTCCGCGAGGCGCTCGCGGTACTCGTCGGTGAGCGCACGCAGTTCCGCGTCGGTCAGATCCAGGAAGTCCTCTTCAATCGAATTCACCTGGTTGGCGACGCGGTGCAGTCGGCGCAGGATTTTTCCTTCGCCTGCACGCATGAGCTTGTTGAAGACGGACACGAGGGCTGGTCTCCTTGCCGGTCGGGCCTGGCACGGTCGGGTTGCGCGGGTGCGGCATCCCGTCGGGGCGGGCCCCACCGCACCGGCCATCGTATGCGAGGCCGGATGGCACTGTCAGTGGTCAGCCCTACGATCGCCGTCATGAATGTCGCAGAGTTGGCGCTGTCCGCCGATGAGGCCCGCCGTCTGGCCCTGCGTGCCCAAGGGCTGCTGGGAGCAGCGGACCGCCCGGCCGGGGTCCCGGGGATCCTCCGGCGGCTGGGAGCGGTGCAGCTCGACACGATCTCGGTGCTGGCCCGGTCCCACGAGCTCGTACCGTACGCCCGGCTCGGCGCGGTGGGCCGGGCGGCGGTGGAGTCCGCGTACTGGTCGGGCGGGCGGGCGTTCGAGTACTGGTCGCACGCGGCCTGCGTACTGCCCGTCGAGGAGTGGCCGCTGTTCGCCTTCCGCCGCCGCGCCCGGCGGGCCAGGGGCCACCGCTGGCACGTCCTGGCGGACTCCGGCCGGGCGTGCGCCGCGGTGCGGGAGCGGCTGGCCGCCGAAGGCCCGCTGACCGCCACGGAGCTGGGCGGAGCGAAGAAGGGCGGCCTCTGGTGGGACTGGTCGGAGACAAAGGTCGCGGTCGAGTGGCTGCTGGACACCGGTGAGGTGGTGTGCGCCGAGCGGCGCGGCTGGAAGCGGGTCTACGACCTCGCGGAGCGGGCTGTGCCGAGCGCCCTGCTGCACGACGACCTGAGCGACGCCGAGTGCACCCGGCAGCTCGTCACCCAGGCCGGGGCCGCGCTGGGGGTCGCCACCCGGGCCGACCTCGCCGACTACCACCGGCTCAAGGCCACTCAGGTGGAGGAGGTCATCGCCGGGACCGGCCTCGTCCCGGTGGAGGTCGAGGGCTGGGGGAAGCCGGCCTGGGCCGACCCCGCCGCGCTGGCCGCTCCCCCGCGTGGCAGGCACCGCACCACCTTGCTCTCCCCGTTCGACTCCCTCATCTGGGACCGGGCCCGCACCGAGCGGATCTTCGGCATGAGCCACCGGCTGGAGGCGTACACCCCCCGCGCGCGGCGCCGCTTCGGCTACTTCGCGATGCCGCTGCTCTCCGGCGGCCGGCTGCTCGGCCGGGTGGACCCGGCCCGGGAGGGCAGCACCCTGGTGGCCCGGCGCACCACCTTCGAGGGAGACCTCCGGAAAGCGTCCGCAGCAGTGCCGGCGATGGCCGAGGCACTGCACGAGGCAGCCGGCTGGGTCGGCTGCACCGAGGTGCGGGTGGAGCAGGTCTTCCCGTTGGAGACCCACGAGGAGCTGGTCCAGGCGGTCAAGCGGGGCCCAGGGCGCGGGTAGCCGCGTCCCCGGGCGCGCGGGGCCGGCTGACGGTGCCGGGTGGCACCGTCAGCCGGCCCCCAGGTCGAGGATCTTCTCCCGCATCGCGTAGACCACCGCTTCCATCCGGGAGTGCAGCTGGAGCTTCTCCAGGATGTTGCGCACGTGGTTCTTCACGGTGTTCTCGCTGATGTAGAGGTCCTTGGCGATGTCCCGGTTGTTCTTGCCCGTGGCCACCAGCTTCAGTACCTCCAGCTCGCGGTGGGTCAGCCGGGGCGCGGGCACCAGCCGTCGGTCGTCGGTGCGCTGGATCATCGACTTGAACTCGGTCAGCAGCTTCGCCGCCATGGACGGGCTGATCTGGGACTGCCCGTCCGCCACGGCCCGGATGGCGGCCGTCACCTCGTCGGTGGAGATCTCCTTCAGGAGATAGCCGGTGGCCCCGGCTTTGATCGCCTCGTAGAGGTCGGCCTCCTCGTCGCTGATGGTCAGCATGATGATGCGCGCGCTCGGCGCGACCTCCTTGAGCGAGGTGCATGCCTCGATACCGCCGCGCCGGGGCATCCGCACGTCCATCAGGACGATGTCGGGCAGCAGGTCCGCGGCCTTCTCCACGGCCTCCGCGCCGTCTCCTGCCTCGCCGACCACCTCGATGTCCGCCTCCTGGGCGAGGACAATCTCCAGACCGCGGCGGAAGAGCACGTGATCGTCCACCACCAGCACCCGGATCGGCTCCGCCCGCCCCCGGCAGGGCACCCGGTCGTCGCCGCCCGGCGCTCCCCGGGACATCGCGGGTCCGAAGCTGTCCATCATCGTTCCTCCCCCTGACGGCCGGTCCCGGCCGGGCCGGAGGGGCACAGGACTGCGGTCGGCCACGCCTCATGATTCCATGACAACGTCCTTGACCGGATCCATGATCCGGCCAAGGACGTTACCCGCGCGGGGAAGCGCTCCGGGCGGTTTCAGCCGCCCAGTGCCCCGCCCGCGCCCTGCGGTGCCCCCTCGGCGAGCGGGTCCGCCTCAAGGTGAATCACGCCGTAGTCGTAGGCGTGCCTGCGGTAGACCACACTGGGCTGCTTCGTCTCGCTGTCCACGTACAGATAGAAGTCGTGGCCGACCAGCTCCATCTCGTAAAGCGCCTGGTCCAGCGACATGGGAGCGGCGGTGTGCGTCTTCTCCCGTACGACGAGCGGCCCCTCACCCTCGACCTCCAGCGGGCCCACCCTGCTGCCGGCCGCGGAGTCCTCGGCGGCGGGACCGGGAGACAACTCGCCGTTCCCGTTCAGCTGCGCCGCGTCGGGCACCACGAGGGAAACCTCGCTGGCCGGGATACGCCCCTTGCCCCGGCGCGACTTCCGCTTGTCGTGCTGCCTCCGAAGGCTGGACTCGAGCTTTTCGACCGCGAGGTCCAACGCCCCGTACGGATCGGCGGCGGCGGCTTCCGCCCGGATCACCGGGCCGCGGTGCCGCAGGGTGATCTCGACGCGGTCGGACCGCTCGGCCTGCCGGGGGTTGGGTTCTCTGGACACCTCCACGTCGACGCGGATGACCTTGCCGTCGATCCGCTGGATCTTGTCGAGCTTCAGCTTCTCGGCCACGTGCTTCCGGAAGCGCTCCGGCACCTCTGTCTTGCGGCCTTTGACGACGATGTCCACGCAGAACTCCGTTCCCGGATCACTCCGCCGGACGGCGGAGTGCATCCCTTTGGTGCAAGGGGCCGGCGGGCCGGCCTTTGCCGGTCCCCCGACGCATCGGGTTGCGACTTTCACCTCCTCCTCCCCCAGGTCGGGAGGAACGACACCCCTGAGAAAGAGATGCCGAACAAAGTCACATAATCGCTACATGGGGGGTTGTATGGGGTGATTCCACTGGTTACTGATGCCCTTCCTTCGAAAGTACCTCCATCAGCCGACGCCTGGCACCCCTACCACCACGTACACCACCCTTCCGTCTCCCGGGGAGCTGCGATGACCGCGGCACCCCGGACCCCGTACCGTGCCGCCCGCAGTGCCCTTACCGCCTCCGCCAGCGAAGCTCCTGTTGTGATCAGATCATCGATCACCACGACCGGGCCGACCAGGGGCCATTCGGCCCGGTCCGCGACGAACGCCCCGCTGACATTGCGGAACCGCTCCCCGGCGCTCAGACCCGCCTGGTCACTCACCCGACGGCGCCGGCGCAGAGCGGGAAGCACCCGGGCCATCCGCCCGGCCCCGCGCAGCCCCACCGCCGCGGCGTGGGCGATCCGGCGGACGGGATCGTGCCCTCGACGTCCTGCCGCTGCCCGGCCCGACGGCACCGGGACCAGCTGCAGCACCCCCGTGGCGGGGCCGGCGGCCGCCAGCACCGCCGGGAACAGCGCCTGCCCCAGGGGAGCGGCCAGCGGCAGGACACCTCTCTCCTTGTGCGCGAGAAGCACTGCCCGGACCTGGTCGGCGTACTCGGCGCAGGCGTGCACGGGCGGCAACCCGGGCGGCTCCGGCCTCGGCCGGACCCTGCGGGCCCGCCCACTGCTCAGCGCTGCGCCGCACCGGGCACACAGCACGTCACCAGGGCTGCCGCAGCCCGCGCAGGCAGCGGGCAGCAGCAGTGAGCAGATCTCCCGCCACCAGTTCCGCATGCCCCCACCCTCACCGCACCAGGGCCCGGCACCACTGCCACCCCGCCCGGGCAGGCGCCACCCGGTCGCATTCGGCCATTTCCGGTCCGACCCTGCGCTCTTCCGGTCCGGGTCTGGTCACTTCCAGCTGGAAGTGACCAGACCCGGACCGGAAGAGCACGGGCTCAGCCGGGGTAGAAAGGTCCCGAGCCTCCCTGGCTGAGGATCTTCCAGTTCGCATCGTGCTGCAGCCGGGCGATGCCGTCCTTCGCCTCGGCGAGCAAGGGCTGCTCCTCCTTCTCCGAGGCAGCCACTCCGATCACGTCACTCAGCCCTTGCAGGCTCGGCGTGTTGACGGCGGAACCGTCCGTCGACACGTACTGCATCCGCTCCACGCCGTCGACCGGACGGCCGACCACCACCAGCCGGCTGCCGCCGGCCCAGGAGGCGGCCATCACCTCCTCCAGCTGCGGAGCCACGGCCCGCAACTGGTCGACCGAGACCTCCGGCTCCGGGCCGGTGCGCTCGATACGGCCCAGCTGCAGGGTGGTGTTCTCTCCGCGGCTGACCAGCATCGCGATCCGCACCCCGTCGGGGGCCACCCGCAGCGACTCGATCCGCTGCCCCGGCTTCAGCCCCCGGACCTCGACCTCCCGCGGGACGGCGATGCCGCCCAGGCTGCGCAGCAGCCGCGGCCGGTCGGGGTCCCGGTCGGTGAACCAGAGGTCGCCGAGGCCGTCCCAGGACGGGGCGCTGAGTCCGGCAGCCGGCTCCTCCTCCGCACTGACGTACACCGGCTCCGACAGCGGCTCGGGCCCGGCCAGCGAGTTCACCAACAGCATCCGGCCGTCCACCGTCACACCGGCGGCCAGCTGCTCGTCACGGCTGACCGCGGCCGACCGGAGCACCGCCTCGCCCTGCCCCAGCGCCCCGGACACCGGCCGTGCCTCCTCGCCGTCCTCGCGGACCGAGACCAGCCGGGCGTCCTCGTCGAGGAAGTACTGCCGGCTCTGCTCGCCGTCGAGGAGTCCCGGAGCCCGCGACCGGCTCTCCTGGTGGGTCTGCGCGCACAGCTGCCGGCCGCCCGGTGTCGCCAGCCGCACCTCGTTCAGCTCGATGGACCCGAGTTCGTTCACGGTGTGCAGGACCTGGGCAGCCATCCGTTCACAACGCGCGGTGGTGGTGTCCACCGATACCCCGCTCAGCCGGACCGTGAGCACCCCGGCGTCGTCAATGGCCGCCGGTTCCCCGGCCGGACGGGCCCCGGCCGGGAACTCGGACCGGGTGACGGGAGCCAGCCAGTCACTCGGACCGGCGATCAGCGCGGCCACCGTCTCGCCGACCAGGTCCACTCGTTGACGCAGGTAGATCGGGTCGGGGACCAAGACGTCGTGCGCCTCGCGCGGCGTGACGGGTACGGGGCCCGGCTCCGCGTAGTAGAACGTGTTCACCGAACGGTAGATGCGACGGAAGTCGGCCTCGCCCACCACCAGCCCGTCGGGAAGCGTGTCGATGCGCCACTCGTCGTCGACCTGCCGCAGCGTGAACGGCTCCTGGTAGTCGCCGGAGTCGGGGGCGTAGCCGTGATCCCGGTCGACCTGGGCCATCCGCACCCCGCTGACCTGGTACGTCAGGCCTTCTTCCGCCTGCACTTCCGGATCACCGGCCAGCGCCGCGAAGGTGGGCCCCTCCGCGAGCACGGTGGTGCCGGCGAACGGATCCCAGAAGCCCTGCGCGGTCGGCGTGAGGTACTCCCGGGCCGTCTGGAAATCGGCCTCGTCGCTGATGATGGCTTCCAGGAAGCCCCGGACGATCTCCTGCGGCGGTGCCTCTTCCTGAGGGCTGACCCCGAACACCCGGATCTGCGAATCCCCCTCGGCGCGCTGCGCCGAGTCGACCCGCCGGGCATCCCCGTCGGCCGGCATCGACGCACAGCCCGCCAGGAGGAGGGCGAGTGCGGCCAGGCCCGCCCGGCCGGCGTGCCGCACCCCGCGGCGGGGTCGGTCAGTGCTGCGCATGACTGTCCTCTTCCGACGGACCGGATCCGGCTGCCATGGCGGGGGTGGGCCGGGCCGGAAGGGCAGGGCCGGGCCGGGGCCCGCTGCGCGCGTCCTCCGGCTGCAGCGGGATCGGGGAGTCCCACAACGGGGTGCCGACCGCGGGGGGCAGAGTCAGCCGGAATTGGGCACCGCCGCCCGGCTCCCCCCACGCCTCCAGCCGACCACCGTGCAGACGGGCGTCCTCGACCGCGATGGACAGCCCGAGCCCGGTGCCACCGGTGGTCCTGGCCCGTGCCGGGTCGGCGCGCCAGAAGCGGTTGAAGACCCGCTCGGCCTCGCCGGGCCCGAGCCCTATGCCGTGGTCCCGGACGGCGACCGCGACCGCCCCGTGCTCTCCCGGGGCGGCAGCCAGCCGCACCACGATGTCCCGGCCCTCGCCGTGCTCGATGGCATTGACGACGAGGTTCCGCAGCACCCGCTCGATACGCCGCGGGTCGGCCTCCGCGATCACCGGCCGCTCTCCCCCGCGGACCAGCAGGCGGCTCCCCTTGCGCTCGGCGAGCGGCTCGGCACCCTCCATGACGCGGTGCACCACATCGCGCAGATCCGTGGCCTCGGCCTCCAGTGCCGCGGCCCCGGCATCGAACCTGCTGATCTCCAGCAGATCGGCGAGCAACGACTCGAACCGGTCGAGCTGGCTGAGCAGCAGCTCCGCGGAGCGCGCGGTGACGGGATCGAACTCGTCCCGGGCCTCGTGGATGACGTCGGCCGCCATCCGGACCGTGGTCAGCGGGGTCCGCAGCTCGTGCGAGACATCGGACACGAACCGCCGCTGCATCCGGGACAGCTCCTCCAGCTGCTGAATCTTCAGCTGGAGATTGCGGGCCATCTTGTTGAAGGACTCGCCCAGCCGGGCGATGTCGTCCTCCCCGCTCACCTTCATCCGCTCCTGGAGCCGGCCTGCCGCCAGCCGCTCGGCGATCCGGGCCGCCATCCGTACCGGAGTGACGACCTGCCGCACGACGAGCCAGGCAATGGCCCCCAGGAGCACCACCAGGAACACCCCGGCCGTCGCGATGGTGCCCTTGACCAGGCTGAGAGACTTCTCCTCCTGGGTGAACGGGAAGAGGTAGTACAGCTGGTAGTGGTTGCCGTGGGTGTCACTGAGCCGCTTGCCCACGATGAGCGCGGCCTCGGAGCTGCCGTCCGGCCGCACGACCGTGCCGTACTGCCGGTGGGTCGCCGGATCGAGATCGACGGCCTCCCGCAGCTCCCGGGAGATGCTCTCCTCGGGCCTGATGTTCGGCGAGGCCCGAGGACCGCGCGGCACGACTGCCCCGTCGCCGCCGAGTGAGGGCGCGGAAAGCTGGGAGCTGAGCGCGACCACCGAATAGACCCCCTGGCCACCACTGGCCAGCTGCTCCACCATGGCCGTCAGCCACACGCTCGGGTCCGCCGTCAGACTGTCCACCGCATCCGGGTCGTTCCCGACGGCGGCCCGGTCCGCGGCCACCGCGAAGCCACCCTCGGCCTGACTCTGGGCAGTCTGCAGCTTGGCCTCCAGCAGACCGTTGCGCACCTGCCCGATGACCACCACACCCAGCACCAGCACCACCGCGAAGGACAGCAACAGCGTGCTGGCCACCACCCGCAGCTGCAGGTTGCGCCGCCAGAGCCGCAGCACCGGCAGCAGCGGGCCACGGGACCAGCGGCCGAATATCCGGATGGCGGGCTGGGCCCGGCTGCCCGTCGCCCCTTCGGGCAGCAGCCGGGGGCTCCGCCAGGACCGCTCGGTCACGTCAGCCGGATCCTGCTTTGTACCCGACGCCGCGGACCGTCACCACGATCTCCGGGCGCTCCGGGTCCTTCTCCACCTTGGAGCGCAGCCGCTGCACGTGCACGTTGACCAGCCGGGTGTCAGCGGCGTGGCGATACCCCCACACCTGCTCCAGAAGCACCTCACGGGTGAAGACCTGCCACGGCTTGCGGGCGAGCGCGACCAGCAGGTCGAACTCCAGCGGAGTCAGTGAGATCGCCTGACCGCCGCGCTTCACGGAGTGCCCCGCCACATCGATGACCAGGTCACCGATGGCCAGCTGCTCCGGCGCCGGCTCCTCGGAGCGGCGCAGCCGTGCCCGGACCCGGGCGACGAGCTCCTTCGGCTTGAACGGCTTCACGATGTAGTCGTCCGCACCCGACTCGAGGCCGACCACCACGTCCACCGTGTCGCTCTTCGCGGTGAGCATCACGATCGGTACGCCGGACTCCCCCCGGATCAGCCGGCACACATCGATGCCGTCGCGGCCGGGCAGCATCAGATCAAGCAGTACGAGATCCGGTTTGATCTCCCGGAAGGCAGCCAGCGCCTTGTCACCGTCCGCGACGAACGAGGGCTCGAAGCCTTCGCCGCGCAGCACGATGCCGAGCATTTCCGCCAGAGCGGTGTCGTCATCGACGACGAGAACGCGTCCCTTCATGCCTTCATCATCCCATTACCTGATCGTGACTCCGACAAACGTGACCTGGAACACAACTGCGCGAGACTTGCGCGGTCCACCGGTGAGGCCACTCCGTGTTCCGTGACCACCGCCGTCAGCAGGGCGGGGGGCGTCACATCGAAGGCCGGGTTGTACACCCGTGTCCCCTCCGGAGCCACCGGCGCCCCGGGAGCCCACTCTGTCACTTCCCGGGCCGCACGCTGCTCGATCTCGATACCCGAGGCGTCCGGGGTGTCGGGATCGACCGTACTCACCGGTGCCACCACGATGAACGGTACCCGGTGGTGTGCTGCCAGCACCGCCAATGGGTAGCTGCCCACCTTGTTCGCCACCGATCCGTCCGCGGTGATCCTGTCGGCCCCGATCAGGACCGCGTCCACCTCCCCGGCCGCGAACAGCGAACCGGCGGCGCTGTCCGGCAGCAGCGTATGCGGCATCCCCTCCCGGGCGGCCTCGTAAGCGGTCAGCCGGGAGCCCTGCAGCAGTGGCCGGGTCTCGTCCACCCACAGCCGGCGCAGCGCCCCGGCCCGGTGCACGGCCCGGACCACGGCCAGCGCGGTGCCCCCGCCGCCCGAGACCAGGGTTCCGGTGTTGCAGTGGGTAAGGAGGCGGTGGCCGTCGGCCTGCGGCAGCAGATCGGCGAGCAGCCGGGCACCGTGCCCGGCCATCAGCTCGCTGGCCCGTGCGTCCTCCCGGTGCAGAGCCCGCGCCTCGTCCAGGGCTGCCCGTGCTCCCGGCCCGGCGTTGCCGCCGCCCGCCCGGTAGGCGGCCAGGGCCCGACGCACGCCGTAGCCCAGGTTCACCGCGGTCGGGCGGGCACCGGACAGCTGCCGGGCCGCCTCCTCCACGTCCGCGCCGCGGGCCGCGGCCAGCGCAACGCCGTAGGCCCCCGCAAGACCCAGTACCGGTGCTCCGCGAACTGCCAGCCGACGGATGGCATCCACCAGCGCGGGGACGTCCCGGCACTCCAGTTCCACTTCCTGGGCCGGCAGCAGCGTCTGATCGAGCAGCACCACTTCCGGGCCGTCAGGAGATTCGGCCCAGCGCAACGCTGGGAGACTCTGATCAACCATTCGAACAGTCTGCCTCTCCGCCCGCGGTCGGCACAGACGTCACACCGAACACGAAGAAGACAGGGCCGTGGCACGATGGGCCCCAGGATGCCGTGAAGGAGCGAGAATGAGCGACTCACCGGGCTGGGCCTCGCCCGGGTCACCCCAGCCGGAGAACGACCCGAACGCCTCGGGCTCGCCCGAACGCCCCCGTCTGGACAAGGACGCTCCCCCGGACGCCGGAGCTCCGCAGGACCGGGCACCGCAGGGCTGGAGCGCGCCGCCCCCCGGTGGTGACCCGGCTCAGCCCGGTCCGCCCGGCTGGAGCGGCGGAGGCCAGTACGGTCAGCCGGGTCAGTACGGTCAGCCGGGTCAGTACGGTCAGCCCGGCCAGTACGGGCAGCCCGGCCAGTACGGTCAGCCCGGCTGGAGCGGCGGGCAGCCCGGCTGGGGAGGCGCTCAGCCCGGCTGGGGACGGGGGGCGTATGCGGCGAAGCCGGGAGTCATCCCGCTCCGGCCGCTGGCCGTCGGCGAGATCCTGGACGGCGCGGTGTCCACCGCCCGCGCCCACTGGCGCACCGTCCTGGGCATCTCCCTCGGCGTCGCCGTCGTCACTCAGGTGATCTCACTGCTCGCCATGCGTTACTGGCTCAGCGACAGCTCCGGCATGGCGGCCCTGGAGAACAACCCGGAGCCGACCAACGCCGAACTCCGGGCGGCCATGGGCGATCTCTTCGCCTTCGGCTCGGTCACCGGCATCATCACCCTGCTCGGCACCGTCCTGGCCACCGCAATGCTCACCATCGTCGTCAGCCGGGCCGTGCTCGGCCACAGCGTCACCATCGGCGAGGCATGGAACGACTCGCAGGGCCGCCTGCTACGGCTTCTCGGTCTCGTGCTGCTGGTCCCGCTCGTCGGCGTCGCGGCCTTCGCACTGCCACCGATACTCGGCGCCGCCACCGGCAATGGTGCTCTGCTCGCTGTCGGCTTCCTGATCGGCATCCCGCTCGCGATCTGGGTGTGGGTGCGGTTCTCACTCGCCGCGCCCGCCCTGATGCTCGAGCGCCAGGGAGTCTTCGCCGCGATGGGACGCTCCTGGAAGCTCGTGGGCGGCTCCTGGTGGCGCATCTTCGGTATCCAGCTGCTGATCATGGTGCTGGTCGTGATCGTGGCCGGCATCATCGAGTTCCCGGCCGGCGTGATCGCCGGACTGGTGGCCGACGACGGCGGCATGTTCGGCCCCACCATGGCTTCCATGAGCTGGTCCTACCTGACGATCATCGGCATCGGCTCGATCATCTCCTCCACCATCACCCTTCCCATCAGCGCCGGGGTGACCGCGCTCCTCTACATGGACCAGCGGATCAGGCGGGAGGCCCTCGACCTCGAGCTCGCCCGGGCCGCCGGGATCGATGAGCCCCGCACGGGATACTGACGCCGTGGCGGAGCCGCTGCCGGCGCCACCTGACCCGGTCCTCCTGGTGCAGGACGACACCGGGCCCCCGGTCGTCATCGACCGGGGGCCCGCCCAGGAGGAAGCCGAGCGCGAACTGTCCCGGGAGCTGTACACCCAGCACGAGCCAGGGCTGTTCCGCAGGATCTTCGACTGGGTCTGGGACCGGGTCCTCGAACTGCTCGATTCCGCAGTCGTGCTGGTCCCCGGGGGCTGGCTCGGGCTGCTCCTCATCGTCGCCGCGGTCCTCGGCCTGCTCATCGCGCTCCGCATGCGGCTGGGCTCCACCCGCTCCGCACGGCGCGGCGGGAAGGAACGGATCTTCACCGAGCAGCCACGCAGCGCCGCCGGACACCGGGCAAACGCCGACGAGCACGCTGCTGCCGGCCGCTGGGACCAGGCCGTACAGGAACGTATGCGGGCCCTGGTCCGCGGACTGGAGGAGCGGACCCTGCTGGACCCCAGCCCTGGCCGCACCGCCGATGAGGCGGCCACCGAAGCCGCCCGGTCCCTGCCCGCGCTGGCCGACGGGCTGCGCGCCGCCGCTCGCACCTTCGACGCCGTCACCTACGGCGGCCGGCACGCCACCGCGGCCGATCACCATCGGCTGCGTGATCTCGACGAGCAGACCCGGCGCAGCAGGCCGGACCCCGCGTACGCAACCCAGGGAGCCCCACGGTGACCGCGCCCGCCGGTACCGGCCCGGACACCACCGCACCCGCCGGCGCGGACAGTACCGCCGGGACCTCTTCCGGGGCCTCTTCCGGGAGCTCCGACAGCAGCGCCGTCTCACCCGGCGCCCGGGACGTCTGGCTGCGCAGCCGTGGTCTGCTCCTCGCAGCCGTGGCCGTCGTCCTCGCCGGCTTCGTGATCGCCCTGCTGCGCAGCGGTGAGAACGGCTGGCTGCACCCGGACGCGGCCACTCCGCTCGGCAGCCGGGCCGTCACCGAGCTTCTCGCGGACCGGGGGGTGGAAACCACCCTGGCCACCGGGGTCGAGGAGGCCGCCGCTTCGGCCGGACCCGACACGACCCTGCTCGTCGCCCTCCCGGAGGCCCTCACTCCGGGCCAGCGGGAAGCCCTGTACGAGGCCACTGCGGACAGCGGCGGCCGTACCGTGCTGGTCACTCCCGGCCAGGCGAC
This sequence comes from Streptomyces sp. ACA25, assembly GCF_028200735.1. Taxonomy (GTDB): domain Bacteria; phylum Actinomycetota; class Actinomycetes; order Streptomycetales; family Streptomycetaceae; genus Streptomyces. The sequence goes on along the minus strand of NZ_JAQKPV010000012.1, from coordinate 3,538 downwards.
CCTCGATGTGTTCGCGCCGGCCGCCCGGCTGGAAAGCCCGGTGGAGCCGGAAGTGCGCGAACCGGGCTGCGAGGCCGAGGACGCCCGGCGGGCGGGCAGCGCCGAGCTGGGCGGCTTCCGCTACCAGCTGCCGGACACCGGAACGGCCTGCTACCCGGCCGGCGGTCTGCCGACCTTGGTGACCCTCCCGGCCGGTGACGGCGACACCGTGCTGCTCGGCAGCCCGACCCTGCTCCACAACGAGAACCTCGCCGACCACGGCAACGCCTCCCTGGCTCTCCAGCTCCTCGGCACGCGCTCACAGCTGAGCTGGTACCTGCCCTCGCTGGAGGACATGCCCGCGCCGGAGGACGAACAGAGTTTCGTCGAGCTCCTCGATCCCGGTTGGAAATGGGGGGCGCTCCAGCTGGTCATCGCCACGGTGCTCGCCGCCCTGTGGCGGGCCCGGCGGCTCGGCCCCGTGGTCACTGAACGGCTTCCGGTGACCGTGCGGGCCGCCGAGACCACCGAGGGCCGGGCCCGGCTCTACCACCGGGCCGGCGCCCGGGACCGCGCCGCGGAAGCACTGCGCACCGCGAGCCGGGACCGTCTCGCCTCTCTGGTGGGTCTGGCGCAGGCCGCACACGACCCCGAGGTGCTGCCCGCCGCGGTGGCCGCCCGGACCGGCGGGAGCACCACCGACGTCCGCGCGCTCCTCTTCGGGCCACCGCCCGCGGACGACACCGCGCTCGTCGGGCTCGCCGACCGCCTCGACGCCCTGGAGCTGCACCTCCGACCCGCCGGCCCCCCGCCCACCGCATCACCCGCAGAGACCGGCCTCCGGAACCTGCCGGACTCCCCGGACTCCGGCCCGTTCCCCCTCCGAGACAAGGACAGCAGCTCGTGACCGCTCCCACCGCCAGAAGCTCGCACGCCGCCCTGGAGGCCCTGCGCGGCGAGATCGGCAAGGCTGTCGTCGGCCTGGACGCCGCCGTCACCGGCCTGGTCGTCGCCCTGCTCTGCCGCGGCCACGTGCTGCTGGAAGGGGTGCCGGGCGTGGCCAAGACGCTCCTGGTCCGGGCCCTGGCCGCCTCGCTCAACCTGGACACCAAGCGGGTTCAGTTCACCCCTGACCTGATGCCGAGCGACATCACCGGCTCGCTGATCTACGACACGCGGACCGCGCAGTTCTCCTTCCAGCAGGGCCCGGTGTTCACGAACCTGCTGCTCGCCGACGAGATCAACCGCACCCCGCCGAAGACCCAGGCTTCCCTGCTGGAAGCCATGGAGGAGCATCAGGTGTCGGTCGAGGGCAGTGCCCGGCCACTTCCCGAACCCTTCCTGGTCGCCGCCACCCAGAACCCGGTCGAGTACGAGGGCACCTACCCGCTGCCCGAGGCCCAGCTGGACCGGTTCCTGCTCAAGCTGAACCTGCCACTGCCCTCCCGCGAGCAGGAGCTCGACGTGCTCCGGCGGCATGCCGAGGGCTTCAATCCCGGCGATCTGGCCGCTGCGGGGATCCGCCCCGTGGCCGGGCCCGCCGAGCTGGAGGCCGCGCGGGAAGCCGTCTCCAAGGTCGCGGTGAGCCCTGAGATCACCGGCTATGTGGTGGACGTGTGCCGCGCCACCCGGGAATCCCCCTCGCTTTCGCTGGGGGCCTCCCCGCGCGGCGCGAAGGCCCTGCTCAGCACCGCGCGAGCCTGGGCCTGGCTCTCCGGCCGGGACTTCGTCACCCCGGACGATGTGAAGGCGCTGGCGCCTTCCACGCTCCGGCACCGGGTCCGGTTGCGGCCCGAGGCGGAGATGGAAGGCGTCTCCGCGGACAGTGTGATCAGCGGCATCCTGGCCCACGTTCCCGTCCCCCGCTGAGAGCCGGCGTTCATGGCACTCACCGGACGCACCGCTCTCCTCGCCGCGCTGGGAGCTCTTGTCGTCGCGCTGCTGCCCGGCTGGCACGGCGTGCTCACCGTCGCCCTGGTCCTGCTCGCGGCGGTTGTTCTCGACCTCGCGCTGGCGGCCCCGGTGCGGACGCTGCGGTTCTCCCGCAGCGGCACGACCACGGTCCGTCTCCACGAGGAGGCGCCGGTCGAACTGACCGTCAGCAACCCGTCGGGCCGCCTGCTGGTCGCCGATCTCCGCGACGCCTGGCCTCCGAGCAGCTGGCAGCCGGGCACGGCGTTCGATGCCTCCCGGCACCGCGTCAGGGTGCCCGGGGGTGAGCGCACCCGGGTCACCACCACTCTGTGTCCCACCCGTCGCGGTGACCACGAGGCGGTACGGGTCACCGTCCGCGCGTACGGGCCGCTGGGGCTGGCCGCCCGCCAGGGCAGCCACGAGGTTCCCTGGACGGTCCGGGTGCTGCCGCGCTTCGGCAGCCGCAAGCATCTCCCCTCGAAGCTGGCGCGGCTGCGCGAGCTGGACGGCCGGACCTCGGTCCTCACCCGTGGCGAGGGCACCGAGTTCGACAGTCTCCGGGAGTACGTGCCGGGCGACGATGTCCGTTCCATCGACTGGCGGGCCACTGCCCGGCAGACCACTGTGGCCGTCCGCACCTGGCGGCCGGAGCGCGACCGTCACCTGCTTCTGGTGCTCGACACCGGGCGCACCTCCGCCGGCCGGGTCGGTGATGTGCCGCGGCTCGACGCGTCGATGGACGCCGCGCTGCTGCTGACCGCGCTCGCCTCGCAGGCCGGCGACCGGGTGGACCTGCTCGCGTACGACCGTCAGGTGCGGGCCCGGGTACGGGGACGTACCGGGGCGGAGGTCCTGCCGGCCGTGGTGCGGGCGATGGCTCCGCTGGAGCCGGCGTTGATCGAGACGGACACCGGGGCGCTGGCCGCGGCGACGCTGGCCGGTGCCCCCCGGCGCTCGCTGATCGTGCTCTTCACCGGTCTGGACACCGGAGCTGTCGAGTCCGGTCTGCTGCCGGTGCTCCCCCGGCTCGCTCTCCGGCACACGGTGATCGTGGCTGCTGTCGGCGACCCCCGGATCGAGGAGATGGCCCGCAAGCGGGGCAGCGTGGAGGCCGTGTATCAGGCGGCCTCGGCATCCCGGTACGAGGCGGAACGACAGCACACGGTGGCCCGGCTCAAGGCGCACCGGAACGTCACGGTGGTCGAGGCACCGCCCGAGGATCTCGCGCCGGCGGTCGCGGACGCCTACCTGGCGCTCAAGACGGCCGGGAAGCTCTGAGCCTGCCGTTCACGGTTCCGGCCCGAAGGGGGGCTCGAACGTGGGTCGCTGACCTGGCACTGCGCAGGACGTGTGGGCGGCCCCGACTTGATCATGTGCTCCGGTCAAGGGCGCAGGTGACCGGACCCGGGGCCGTGAGGTGCGTGTGCTGCCACAGCCGGACAAGCGGAGGCCACCGGTCCGACGGAACAGTGCGGTTCAGCCAGGAAGGGCTACGGTCAGGTCGGCCTCGACGAGCTGTCCGCCGAGTCCCTCGGAGGTGTCCCGGGGCCGGGCACGAGGCAGTACTGCTCACCCGTGATGACGGGCTCCTGGCAGGTCCGGGGGTGGGCGAGCTGTCCTGGGGCCGGGGGGAGGAAGCCCTGGA
>NZ_JAQKPV010000011.1 GCF_028200735.1 Streptomyces sp. ACA25 | reverse complement strand
GGGGCGTTACCCGAATTGCTCCGCAATACGGGAACAATTCCCTTCGGGAATTGTTGCATTCCGCTCCGCGCAATGCATGTGAATTGCTCCGCAATTCACCGCCTGCCCGGGGGTGGTGCACACTGTGTCAGCGGGCGTACCTACGTGGGGAGTTGGGGTTCAAGCTTGGCGGGCTGCGAGCAGGTTCGGTGAGAGTGCGGGCCACCCAGAGGGTGGAGGGAGCGTGCGGGATGACGGGGGCACTTGACCATGGCGGACGATCAACGCGGGAAGGACTCCCGAGATGAAGCGCGCTCGATCGAGTGATGCATCACTGTTGGCACTTCTCGATGTCGGGCACTACCCCCGGGGCGCGAGGATTGGAACGAGGGGTCTCCCCGCTGCCTTTCCATGTAGATCCGTGACGCAACGGGAATTACCTCGATTTCCCGCCCGGGATACTTCACCTTGATGGCCTTTTATATAGGACACGGATGTAATTTGCCCTACCCAGGAAATGACAGCCCGTCACTCTTCAGTCGGAACTCAGAAATTGCTGATGGGTGGGGAATTGGTCCAGGAGGCGGAGGGCTGCGATACGGGCGCTGGAGCCACCGCCGGGCGAGCCGGGAACCAGGGCCACGGCGCCCCTGTACGGGCCCCTGACAGCCGCGCACAGGCCGGGCGACAGTAGGCCCGGGAACACGCCCTCCACGCGGCCTGGCCGCCCTACAGCCCTCCCAGAGCGCGAAGGACACCCGGCCCCACCGGAACACACAGGCAGCTCCTCCCCGAGCCGGGTGTACTCAGGGTGTGCTGCGGGTCTGCTCACGGGTGTACTCAGGGTGTGCTCTGCCTCTCCCCGAACAACCGCCCTGACCTGCACGCCCGACGCCGGCTCGCGGAGGAGGGACAAGCCACCGTCCGGTTCAGTCTCGCCCCAGACTCACCGCCTGTGCGCTGTCTGGGGTCCGAACCTCCGCTGGACCCGGAACTACTCTGCGGCTGGCTTCATCGATCCAGTCCTGACAGATGAGTCTGCGTCCGCCGAGCCGTTGACCTCCCCTACGCCGGGACATGCCCCGGCGCCTGGTCTCGGTGGCCCTCCGGCTCCGACAGCACAGCGGCCTGGACACGGGCGGCGGCGCGGCGGCTTCCTCACGGGGTGACGTCGTCGGCATGGCAGCTGCCCGCACAGCGGGCGCTCCACCCCCGTGGGCATCTACCACGCCTGTGCTCCCCGCTACGCCGTCGCCTTCGCCGAGCACCTCGGTGAGTGTTCGAGGGCTGCGCTGCATCGGGCAGGATGTGCCGATGGCCGGTGCGCGATTTTTCAACGACGACCCCGTGGAGGGCAGCAGTAAGCGCCCCTGATCTGCTCGGACGGGAACGGTATGCGCGGCATGCCATCACGCTGCTGGGCCAGGTGCGGACGCAGAGCGAGTCCGGTGTTCTGGGGCTCATCGGTCCGTGGGGGTCTGGCAAGTCTTCTGTGCTGAAGATGATGCTGGCGCGGCTGGCGACGGAGAGCGGTCGCGACACGGGCTGGCTGGTGGTGGAGCTCAATCCTTGGCTCTACACGGATCTGGACTCTCTGGTGCTGGCGCTGTTCAGCGAAATACGCGCGGCGCTGCCTCGGGGCCGGCGGTGGTCCGAAGCGCGCAAGCAGATCGGGGAGTTCGGGGAGGCGATCAGTCCTCTGGGCAAGGCCACCGCGCTGCTCGGGCTGGATTCCGAAGGCGTGATCAAGCAATTCAGTCGGCGGCTGAGCGGGGAGGCCAGTGCGTCCGCTGCACGGCACCGGGTCGAGAAGGCCCTGCGGAAGACGGACAGACCGATTCTGGTGGTGATGGACGACGTCGACCGGCTCACCACAGATGAGCTGCTCGTGCTGTTCAAACTGGTCCGTCTGGTGGGCCGCCTGCCCCATGTGTACTACGTGCTCAGCTTTGATGAGCAGACCTTGCTGGATGTGCTGCAGCGCAGTGACCTGGTCCGCGACGACGATGTGTATCGGGCACGGGAGTTCCTGGAGAAGATCGTCCAGGTCCGGCTCGACCTGCCGGCATTCCGTGACCGAGAGCGCGCGGCCTTGGTGGAGCGGGTGATGAACACTCTGCTGGAGAGCCACGGTCTGGCTCTGAACACCTTGCAGGAGCGGCGCTTTGCCGACGCGTACGCGTGGCATCTGAGGGACCGGCTCGCGACACCGCGTGCGATCAAGCGGCTCTTCGCCCAGGCGCAGGCTGCGCTGCCTGAGCTGGTCGGCCAGGTCGACGTGGTGGACTTCCTGGTGGTGACTTTTCTGCGTACCAGTGAACAGGGCATCTATCGGATGCTGGGGCGGTACAGGGAGGAGCTGACCGGCACGAGCTTCGAGCGCTCGCTCCGCCGTACACCGCAGGAGGAACGGGAGGAGCTGTGGCTGGGCCGGCTGCGGGACGCCCATGTGTCTGAGGAGAACCTGCGAGGGGTGCTTCGTCTGCTGGCCATGCTCTTCCCCGAAGGTCAGCTGAGTGCCGGCCGAGGCGCGCACCATATGAACGCGGCGCAGCGAAGGGGAATCGGCAGCGGCGACTACTTCGACCGGTACTCCGTCTTCGGTGTACCAGACGATGACCTGCCGGAAGAAGCCTTCGACCGCGGCCTTAGGCAGCTGGCCACCGGTCAGCATGGGGAGGAGGCAAGCGCGCTGCTGCGGTGGCTGGAGCGGGACACCCACCGGTTTGCCCGCCGGGTCCAGCAGCGGCGTGAAACCGGCGGCCCGATACCAGCCGCTCCCCTGCTGGTGGCAATCGCCGAGCGCTGCGGGCAGCTCACTTCTGAGCGGGAAGGCTGGCTGAACGCGCAAGCGAGCCTCGGTTTTGCGGCGAGGGAACTCCTAACGGACCTCCCACCGGAGCAGCGGCCCGATGTAGTCGACAGCATGGCTGCCACCATGGACGGTGCGGTACTTGTGGGCTTCACCCTGCATGAGGTAACCAGCGGTGACGACAACAGGCCCGTTGAAGCCGAAGACGGGACTACCGAGGAATGGGTCATCGAGGCCCGCGCCCTGCTGGCCCGCCGGCTCAGCCACCACTTGTCGCCCGCGGAGGCCCGGGGACCGTCCGGCCTCACCGAGACAGACGTCAGCGCTATCTGGGTATGGCGTCACACCGACCCGCCCGGTGCCCGTAGCTGGATACGCCAGCGCCTGGACAGCTCCTGGGACCTCCTGCCGTTGCTGGCCCGTCTCATCCCACGGATGCACGGCCCGTGGCCGCTCATCGATGACACCAACCTCGCCAGCTTGGAAACACTTATCGGCCCTGACTACCTGCACGGGCGCCTCGAGGCCGTGCCCGATCCCCCTGCCGACGCCCGTACTCACGAAGACAAGATTCTCCAAGCGCTGCGCCACCGGGCCCGAACCGAACGGTCCCGCCAGACGACCGAAGACCACGAAACAGGCTACGAGCAGTGAACCCTAGGCGTACCCCGGCCCCGCATGACATACCCTCCAGCTCAAACGCTGGTCCGTGCGCCCGCCCGGCATCGCAGCATTCATCCGCCGTCAGGGTCGCCCCCTCCGCCACCGCCCTGCGTGAGCTGTCGGCATCCTGCTCCGGCACGCTCAGCACCTGGGCCACCCGCGCCCTGAACAAGGAGGCAGCCGCCAGCCGACGTGTCTCTGCCCGCTCCTTCGACTCCAGGCCTCAGCGGGAGGAGGCGAGGTCCGGTGACTGATCCGCCCCGCCCGCACCGCACGAGCATTCACCCACCGTTCGAACCGGGCGGGCCGACGGTTCAGGTCGGTGCGCCCTGCACGGCACCCGGCGCAGACGGACGGCACCGGAACCGCAAGCGGCGGTCAGGGCACTGCCTGCGCGTAGCGCCCTGACCGCCGCTTACGCGGCAGCGGTCGGCGGGCTAAGCCAGCGGGAAGCGGTCGGGCCACGCCAGGTGTCGTGTGGCGCTGCGGTGTGGGTATGTGCAGGTGTAGCGGGTCTTCCAGTCGGCCAGCGACCGGGGGTGGAAGGCCACGTCGATGACGCGGGAGGCCAGGGGGTGGCGGGGGCAGTGCACGCCGTCCCACTGGTCGGTGAAGTGCCTGTGGCCTGCCCAGTAGCCGGGCTCCTCAGCCCAGTAGGCGGGCTGGCCGCACGCGGAGCAGACGGTGACCTGGCCGGTGTAGTCGCGGAACCTGTCGCGCTCCGAGTGGTGGGCGCAGTCTGCGGTCGTCGTCACCGGCCAGGGGTACCGCTGGCGGACCCGCGTCAGCGAGAACTCCTCCCAAGCCATGGCGATCAGGCCGGCTGCGGCCGGGTACGCCGGGCAGAACACCGCGCCCGCCTGCTCGGTGAAGTGACGCGGCCCGCCGCTGGCTGTGGCGTGTGCGGGCTGCCCGCAGGCGGAGCAGATACCGATCGCTCCCGGGTAGGTGCGGATGCTCTCCAGCTGGCTGCGGATGGCCTCTGCGCGGCGGGTGCGGGCGTAGGTCCGGTCCTGGGAACCGGTTCCCTGGCGGGCGCGGAGGTCCTGCTTACGGCGGCGGTCACGGGTCATGGGTGATCCTCCCCGGCACGCCCACGCCCGCGCCGAAACGAGGAAGACTCATAATCCTGCGGCGCGATTCGGTGAACCTTGTCCTGGGCCGCGGGGTGCGTGGGAGCAGTTTCCGCGGGGAGTCCGGCGCGCGCCAGCGCCTCGCCTGGGATCGTAGCAGCCCCGCGCGGCGCCCCGTTGCACTCGTAGGGTTGGTCATACGAGCCGGCGGCGAGCACCGCTTCGCCAGCTCCGGGGACGACGGCCGGGGCGGAGGCCAGAACTTTCGACGTCCACCTTGCACTGACGCCACGCGGGCTGGAGGGCAACCTGGGGCCGGGGCCAGTTGTCCTTGGGGCATGACCTCTGCCAACCCTGATTCCCCGGCTGGCCAGCCGCCGACGTGGCCGCACTGCGGCCGGGGAGCTACTACGGACGATCCGGTCGGCTGCCGCGGAATCCACGTCACCGGACACACCGCGTGCCTGGCCCACCTGGACGACACCAACCGCACTGCCTACCTCAACAGCCTGGAACCCGGCGCGGACATCGACCACCGCGGCACCACCTTCACCACCGACCTCCTCATGGCTCTTCTCGACGCGGTACGCGACCCCACAACCAGCCGACCCCGCCTCGGCACAGCCTGGTTCCATGAAGCGGCCTTCAACGGCACCGCCGAGTTCCGCCGCGCAAGCTTCATCCACAACGCCAATTTCGACGGGGCGACCTTCACCCACGACGCCGATTTCGGCCGGGCGACCTTTAACCGCACCGCCCAGTTCCGCCGGGCAAGCTTCACCCACAACGCCAATTTCCGCTGGGCCGCCTTCACCCGCGACGCCGATTTCAGCGCGGCGACCTTCACCCGCAACGCTGATTTCAGCGAAGTGTCCTTCACCGGCAACGCATGGTTCTACGGGGTGGCTTTCAACCGCAGTGCCTGGTTCCGCAGGGCGACCTTTAACGGCCCCGCCGAATTCCGCAGCCTGACCTTCACTGGCAAGGCCGATTTCGGCCTGGCCTCCTTCACCGGCTATGCCCGGTTCAGTGGGGCGACCTTCACTCAGGACGCCGATTTCGGTGGGGCGACCTTCACCCGCAACGCCGAATTCGACTGGGTGACCTTCGCCCATGACGCCCGGTTCAACATGGTGCGGTTCGAGGAGGTGCAGCGGCTTGGGCCGATGCGGTGCCAGGGGGAAGTGGTACTGGATGGTGCGGTGTTCGGTCTGCCGGTGACGGTGGAGGTGAGTGCGCGGTCGGTGAGTTTACGGCGGACGCGGTGGGAGTCCACGGCCACGCTGCGACTGCGGCACGCCACCGTGGATCTGCCCGGGGCAGTGCTGGCGCATCCGCTGACCCTGGCTGCCGAGCCCGCCCCCTTCTCTCTCGACGACTGGCTGGAGGAGGTGCTGGAGGACGGCGAGGTGCTGGACTACGACACGATCCGGGGCAGGGATGAGGATGTGCGAGTGGCGGGCATCGGCGGGGTGGACGCCGCTCACCTGACCTTGACCGATGTGGACCTGTCCGGCTGCCGGTTCGCCGGCGCGATCCACCTGGACCAGCTCCGCCTGGAAGGCCGGATATCGTTCGCTCCCCCGCCCACCGGATGGCACCGACGCCGGGTGTGGCCGGCACGCTGGTCACCGCGGCGCACCCTGGCCGAGGAACACCACTGGCGCGCTGCTGTCACCGGCCAGCCTGCCAGGCTAGTCACTGACACGAGCGAGGCCACGGCTAGCGGGTCCATCGATGGCCGGCGGTGGCGCACCGGGGAGCATCATCCAGATCTGAAGCGCACCCCAGGGCCGGAGACGGTGGCGGCGCTGTATCGGCAGCTGCGCAAGGCGCTGGAAGACGGGAAGAACGAGCCCGGCGCGGCCGACTTCTACTACGGCGAGTGCGAGATGCGCCGCCACGACCACACCAGCACACCCCGGGTAGAGCGTGCCCTGCTGACGGTGTACTGGGCGGTCTCCGGCTACGGGCTGCGGGCCTCCCGGGCGCTGGCGTGGCTGGGCGCCGCGATGACCGCCACGGTGGCGGTGATGATGCTGTGGGGCATCCCCGCCGAGGAGCCGCGGCCGACCGTCACCGGCCGCCAGGTCGAAGCCGGACAGGACCTCGCGCTGACCACCGACACCCCGGCGCCGGTCAATCCCGCCGGCCCGCTGACCGAGCGCGTAAACACCGACCGGTTCGAGAAGTCCCTGCGCGTGGTGATCAATTCCGTGGTGTTCCGTTCCTCCGGCCAGGACCTCACCACCGCCGGCACCTACACCGAAATGACCACCCGCATCACCGAACCCGCACTCCTGGCCCTGGCCGTCCTCGCTGTCCGCGCCCGCATCAAACGCTGAACCCGCCACGGCGCGGGGAGCGGCTGCCGTCCTAGTACCCGAGACCAATGGCTGTCGCTGACCGCGGCAGCGCGGCAGTATGGCGGTGTCCCTCCGGCGTTCACCCGGTCTAAGCCCGTCCCAGCATCGGTGGCACGAGCCGATCCGGGAGCCGCACGTCCCTGGCGGTACGTCATGCGGTGCCTGTGTACGCTCCAGCGAGCGCAGGCGCGGGGCAGGATGCGAGGGGGAGGGCTGTGAGCAGGCAGGACCGGGCGGATGCGGTGGACCGGGAGATGGCTGCGCGTCTGCTGCCCGGTGTGGCTCTGGAGGCTCTGGGTCGCTGGTGGCGCGGGAACGCAGTGTGGCTGGCGGACGGGACGCCGGGCGCGCACACGGTTCGTTACAGTCCCAGCCGGTGGGCGCAGATCGCCCCCTGGCCCTCGGCGCTGGCTCCGGTAACCCAGGCCGGAGATGCGGACATCAGCCGGGCGCAGGTGGCGTTGATCGTCGCGGAGGCGCTACGGCGCGAGGATTACAGGGAGGCGCTGGTCGCCACCTACGTGTGGGGGAAGGGGAAGAGCGGCTCCCCCGGCGGCAGCGGACCCGCCACCCTGCACAAGATCCTGACCGCCGACGACCTGGACATGGTGCTGGCCCGTGCGGTCACCGCGCTGAGTGAGCACAGCGCCGAAGCGGCTTACGCGACACTCCAGGACCGCATTGCCTGGTTCGGCCCCTCGTTCTACACGAAGTTTCTGTACTTCGCCGGCAAGACGGTGCCGCCGTCGGCCGGCCCCGGACCGCTCATCCTGGACCGTGTTCTGGCCCGGCGTCTGCGGTCTCTGGCCCAGGCAGTCGGCCGGGAGACAGGGCACGATCCCGACGGGTCGGTCGCCCTCTGGGTCTGGCGGGAGTGGAACTGGTCGCCCCACCGCTACGCGGTCTACCTCTCCTTCATGTACGCAGCTGCCCGCCAGGCGGCGGCAATGGGCACTTGGCCGTCCGACACTGCGTCCGACCTGCTCGAATACGCGCTGTTCAGCACCGGATGGCAGTGATCCCCCTCTTCCCTGCCGGCCGGGATGTTGCAAAGCCGCCAGGTCAGCAGCTCCATGGAACGCGCGCAAGGGCAAGCCCGCGGACATCAGCGGCAGCGGATGCCCGGAGCCGGAGTGCGACCTGCCGTACAGCGTGATCGGGACCGTCTTCGAACCGTGCGGCCGACTTGTGGAATATGACGACGGGGACGCGCACGAAGACGAAGCGCAGGCACTCCCGGACAAGGACGACGACACCCCGCAGAACAACAGCACCGATGATTCCAGCAGCGGCGGACACTGACGTCAGGCTGGCCAGGTGTGCGGCGGGGTCAGTAGTCGAGCATCGGTCCGGTGAAGTCCTCGCCGTCGTACTGGGAATCCGCGGCCCAGCCGGTGGACGGTGGGCCGTTGCCGGGCTCGGTGTCGCACCACCCGGAACGCTCGCGGCGCTGCCAGTCCTCCCAGCTCGGCACCATCGGGTGGGCGCCGTGGCAGTTGGTACCTCCGACAGTGGGCCCTCTTCAACTTCCGGGGTTCCTTGAGGCGGGCGCGGCGTTAAGCAGCCCAACCAACCGAACTGACATTCGTATATGCGTCGTAGCCGGAGCCGAGGTCCATGATGATCTCGTCCCAGATGCCTTCCATCGCCTGGTGGTCGTCGTCCAGCCAGGCGTCGACGGCGGTGTTCCAGATGCGGGGGCGGACGTTGGTATGGCGCACGGCCAGGTCGCGGCGGTGGGGCTGTTGGACGTTGCGCTGGTCGACGGGGTCGATCTCGATCCGGGTCCCCCGGCCGTTGTTCGCGAGGCGGCGTTTGAGGTGGGGGGTGACCCGCTGGCGGCGCAGGTCCCAGTAGGCCCGGTCGAGCTTGGCGCGGTTCTTCGGGGAGGGGGAGCGTTTCCCGGCGGTCCAGGCCGCGAGGGCGCGCCGGCTGATGCCGGCGTCGGTGAGGGCGGTGCGGCCGGCGGGGGATTTGGTGAGGTAGTTCAGGCGTGCGGTCCAGCCGCGGCGGGTGTCGGGTGGGGAGGCGATGCCGGTGACCATGCGTTCGATCCCTGCGCCGAGGGCGCGGGCGCCGGGCACGCCCTGGGCGCCGAGCGCGCCGAGGTCGGCCCAGCGGTAGTTGTCGGCCATCAGGTGTCCCGTCCGGTGAGGGTGGCGGTGTAGGTGACGGGGTCGCCGGTACGTGAGTCGGTCTTGACCTTCATGTCGGCCAGGGCGGTGCCCTCGGTGAACACGGTCCGCCAGTCACCGGCCACGTGCAGCTCGTCCGTGCCCGCGACCGTGACCACGGTCAGTCCGGCGGTGGCGGCCTTGTAGGCGCGCCACCACAGGTTCGCGAATGCTTGGGAGCGGATGAGGTGGACCCAGTCCGGGCGGACCAGTTCACGGTTGTGGGGGCTCTCTCCGAGGGTGGAGACAAACTTCGCGTACATCTGCTTGACGTAGGTCAGGGTGATGTCGTCACCGGCCGCGAGGGCGTCGGTGCGGGCGTCGGCGAGGAGCTGGCGCAGGGAGTCCAGCAGTGTTTCGGTGGCGCCGGAGGTCCACGATTCATGGATCACCGGCGGAGCGTCGATCAGGCCGTACTTCGGCCCGGCGATACGCAGCAGGAGCCGCATCGTGGGTTCGGTGATCCACAGCGGGCCGGTCTCCTCCCGGTCCCCCAGCGGGCTCGGGCCGTTCGTGTGCCGCCAGGCCGGAGGGTCGATGAGGTAGACCCCGGCCCGCTTCCGGTCGTGCTCACCTCCCAACTGGTGCTCGAGGCGGCCGATCGGCAGCCACGTCTTGAACGCGGACAGGTACGCGGCATTGACATCCAGCGCCGTCACCGTCAGTTCGCCGTCCGGGGTACGGCGCAGGTTCGGGTGCCGCCAGGAGGGGCGCGCCTCCCAGACCAGATCCGCCTCCCGCTTGCTGGGCTTGGTGAAAATGGGCGGAAGCGCCGGGTAGGAGGTGTGCTCGTAGCGGGCCGTACGCCGCGTCGCCGCGAACAGGCTCATGACGTCCGGGATCGCGCGCTTGATCAGGGCCTCGGTCGCCGCGTCCGCGTCCCCGGCGGCGCGCTCCAACTCGGTGACGACGGCGGCGGTGATCTTCTCTGCGAGTTCGGAGCGGGTCTGTTCCGCCGTGGTGGGACGCGGCCGGTTCCGGTGGCGGTCGTGCGCGGCGCGGGCCTGCCGCGCCGCGGGGCTCTCCGGCGCATCCGGGGCCGCCGGTGCCGGCGGGGGAACGGCTTCCGGGGTGGCCGGCCGGGCGGCGGGGGCGGGGTAGCGCTGGGCCAGGCCGTCCAGGAGCTTGCCGTAGGCGGCCCGGTGAGCACCGGCCGGGTCAGTGGCACCGGTCTCCCATTTCGCGACGGTGGCCGGTGTGACGCCGATCGCGGCGGCGATCTGGGTGCGGGTCAACGCCCCGGCGGTGCGCAGCCGCTGGCGTTCGGCGGGGTCCGGGAGCGGGCGGGCCTGCTCCAGCAGCGCGTCGATCGGATCGGGCGGAGTCGTCATCGGGGCGCCTTCCGGGACGAGGTGGCCGCAGCGGTGGTGATGGTGGTCTGGGTGCCGCCGATGGTGTCGGCGCGGCGGTGTTCGGGGAGCCGGCGGACGGCGTGGTCCATCCCGCACAGCAGGTCGGCCGGTCCCATGCCGTAGTGAGCGGCCAGGTGGTGGAGGTCTTTCAGAGACCACGGGCGGGTACCGGCTTGCTTGCGGGAGACCTGGCTGCGGACGATGCCCAGAGCGTCAGCGAGGTCCGCGTGCCGTTCACCGGTCGCCCGCAGCAGGGCCGCGATCGTGTCGCGCAGATCACGCTCCGTAGACGTCATATGCCAAATATACACACGGGGTTACCTTTTGGCAACTTGCTGGTGGGGGGCGGTTCACCGACAGGGCGCCGCGCGTGATGCCGGTGGGGCTGAGTGAACCGCCGTGCGCGGGTGGGGTGATGAGGTGCAGAGAGGGCATGACGGACACCACCACCACGGCGACAGCGAACAAGTCGGCCGCCGACCCCGCCCCCTGGGCCCCGCAGCAGGACGACGGCCAGGACGGCCAGGAGCAGCTGCCGCTCGCCGTCCCGGCCGGCCTCGTGGACGCGCTGCAGGACCGGCTGGACGAGGAACTGGAGGGCACCGGGATCGACACCGGGGCACTGGCGCTGGACCCCGCCCGCACCGCCGCGTCCTGGAGCAACCGGTACCGGCCCGGGATGGTCCTGTGACCGGCGGCGGCATGCGGCGCGCCGTGCAGCTGGTGGGCGGGCCGCTCGACGGCGAACAGCTCGACCTCGACAGCGGCCAGGACCCGAGCGGTGGAGCGGACATGGTCGTCGACGGCTGGGAACAGCGCGCTGACTACGAACCGGACCCCGACGGCGACCCGCTGGCATGGCACTACCGCGGACCCTCACAGCCTGAGCGCGGGCACCGAGCAGCCTCCAGGGAAGCCACCCGGCCAACGAGCCGAACCCGACACGCCGCCATAGGGGCGGCTCCGGACGCACGGAGCCGGAGTGCGACGTGCTGGAGCTGGGACCCGCTGGTGACGACATCGTCGACCAGTAGACCGGGTTAAGGGTCCAGGCGGGGGCGAGGGGCGCGACGGGACCCTTAACCCGGTTAAGGGCCGCAGCGACGCCGGCCCCGGGCGTGGAGCTGGCGAGGACTCGGGGCTCCCGCAGCGGTAGTTGTCGACAGGTGCTTGACCAGGCCGAGAAGGTTGGTTCCCGTCGAGGTCAGGGGGCGGCGGATGTCGTATTCGATGAGCCCGCAGAGACTTCCAGAAGGGAGGCGCCAGCCACCCTGAGAGGTCAGAGGTACCCCGACCGGCCGAGATGAAGAATCCTTCTGAACGTCCCAACGGACGACCGCGAAGGGGAAACGCATGACCATCATCCGCTCCACCCGACACCGCAAGGGCAAGGCCGTCGCCGCCGCCGGCTCCGCACTGGTCTTCTCCGGCCTGCTGCTCGCGGGCGGCGCCGCCCCGGCGGCAGCAGCGCAATCGCAGGGAGTCGAGGCTTCGGTGAGCTGCAACTGGGTGAACCCGGCCAACGCCACCGGCACCACCACCCAGCGGCAGAGGACCGGTCCGGCGGGGACGGCCCAGGTCCGCTCCGGGTACCTCAACGGTGTCCAGTACGGCTGGGGCCGTGCGGTGAACACCAACGGCAACTACTACATCCGGTTCGAGGCGGATCTGACCGGGAACCGCCAGCCGAACTGTGTGTCCGTCCGGCGGGTCGGCGACCGCCAGTACACGCAGGCCCTGCGCACCTCTCCGTCCAGCACGGTGGCCTTCCGCTCCTGCGTGGTGGTGCTGAGCGGCAGCAGGTGTGAGGGCACCAACACCGTCACCTCCTGGTGGTGACGCCTCGGTGGCCGCCCAGCCTGCACCAGGCCGGCGGCCACCGGGTCAGCCGCCCGGCGTGTAGAGCGCCAGATACCGGGCCACCTCTTCGGCGTGGTCGCGGAGATGCTCAGGCACCCCGCCCCACTCGTTGACCCGCTCCCACGAACTGCGGTGGGCGAGCGTGAGGGCGACCTGGTGGTCCACCTCCAGGTCGTGCCGGACACGCGGGCTCACATGGCACAGGTAGCGGCCCACGGCGGGAATGGACATCTCCGGCGGGAACGGCGGCTCCGGCGGAACGTCCCGCTCCGGCCGCTCCTCGCTGGGCAGCCACCAGTACAGAACGCTCGGCGTCCAGCGGGCGATACCGAACTCGTCGTTCTCCGGATCGTGGAGATCGGCGTCGAAGTCGCTCTCCGCCTTCAGCAGGGCGGCGATCAGGGCCGGTGTGACCTCCTCCTGGTCGCAGACGTCGGCGGTGTCCACGATGAGCTTCCGCAGACCGTCGGGGATCCCTGCGTCGGTGGCCAGCCGGTCCGCGCCGTAGGGGGGCGGCTCAGACCCGGCCCGGGGGAGGAGTACACCGGCGGTGAGGGCCGCCAGCACGACGCCACCCGCGGCGGCTGTCAGCCACCGCCGCCGGGGGGCGGCCGCCAGCCGGGGCGAGCGCTCAGCCCCCGCCGCCTCCTCCACCTGCCGCAGCAGGGCCATAGGGCTGTAACCGGACCGCCCCTCATGCGTACGGGCCAGGCAGCCGGCCACTATGGGCCGCCACACTGCGGGGAGCGCCGGGGACAACCGCAGCTCCTCGGCCCCGGCCGCATACCGCCGCATGGCTTCCCGGCGAGCGGCGGCCGTGCTGCCCGGGAAGGCGTGCAGGCCGGTCAGCAGCAGATGGGCGAGCACCCCGAATGCCCAGATGTCGGCGGTCGTCCGTGTCTGACGGCCCCGCTCGGTTACCGGCTCGGAGGCCAGCTCTGGCGGCGCGTAGTCGCCGCTGGTGAAAAGCGGTGCGTACGCGTGGGTGCCGTCCAGCTCGGCGGCAAGGCTGAAATCGGCGAGCCGCACCGAACCATCGGCCATCAGCAGGACATTGCCGGGCTTGAGATCACCGTGTACCCACCCCGCCTGGTGCAGCTGAGCCAGCCCGGCGCAGACCTGCGCGAGCAGTGGCCCGGCACCGGGCAGCGGGCCCCCACCGTCGTCCCCCGTCTGTCGGAGCAGCACGGCGAGGGACGTCTCCGCCCGCTCCAGCACCAGCACGGTGGCGCCGTCCAGCTCCGGACGCCCAGGGTCCTCGACGGTCAGGACCTCGTACATGCGGATGAGCCGGGGGTGCCGCAGCCGCCGCAGCAGCGCCACCTCCCGCTCGGCGATGTCCCGCAGGTGGCTCAGGCCGCGTGGGGTCTGGGTGCCGGTGGGAAGGAACTTCAGCGCCGCGCTCTCCGGCAGCTCCTCCCCGTTCCCTGTCCGCCGCGCAGCGTAGACACTGCCGAAGGAGCCGGATGCCAGCGGCTCCTGGACCTCCCAGCGGCCGACCCGGTACCCGGCCGGTACCCGCACCGTTGCCCGCGCGCTCACCGCGCGACCCTTCCGGACACCGGGGATGCTGTGGCCGCACTGGCCGTCGTGGCCGTCGTCGTCCCTGCGGACGCCCACAGCAGCGCGAGGTCGTCCTCGCACAGGAGGTTGAAACGGAGGGCCAGGGAGACCAGCGACTCCTTCTTGCCGTTGAAGCG
This sequence comes from Streptomyces sp. ACA25, assembly GCF_028200735.1. Classification (GTDB taxonomy): domain Bacteria; phylum Actinomycetota; class Actinomycetes; order Streptomycetales; family Streptomycetaceae; genus Streptomyces. Next base: position 179,654 of record NZ_JAQKPV010000011.1, on the reverse strand, counting down.
CGGCCCGCCCTCGGCCATCGTCTCCGGCGGGGGCTTGAGGCGGAGTTTCACCGCGAGGTAGTCGATGTTCCACTGGACGGCGGCCGAAGTCGCGGCGGGCCACACGGGTTTCAGCCGCCGGACGATCTCGGCCACGGTCGGCACGGGCGCGAACGGCTCCTCACGCAGTTTCGGCTCGCACAACGCGACCAGCACCAGGAAGTACCGCTTGGTACGGTCCAGGGGAAAGGCCGGTGCCGTGAGCTCGCCGGAGAGGGAATCCAGGGCCGGCACCAGATACTCGTGCTCCGGCGCCCACACGTCGAAGCTGAGTACCTCCTCGCCGGCTGGAAGAAGCACCCGCGAGAATTCGAACGGGATCGGCGCCTCCGCTCTCCCCGGAGCGATCTTGATGTGTTCTCCGGCGCCCTCCGGGTTCTCCACCACATAGGTCCGGCCGGTACTGAGGTTGGTCAGGCTCCAGTACGTGCTGGCGGCGGTGATGATCCCGGCCCGCCGGGAAACTCCCGCGTGCCGGATGACCAGATGCGGGCCGCCCGTACGCGGCCGGTCATCGGTGCGCCCAAAGGTGAGCACCTCTCCTGGGTTCAGCTCGAGGGTATGCGTGGTCATGGCACATGCCCCGGGCACTAGTAAGATGCGTGCCATTGCTTACCTCCCCCGTGAGGCGAATGATGCAACTGCTCCCCTCAACAGGATTGAGGCGGCAGTGCGTAAATGTACGGGCCTCTCCCCGTGCGCACCAGATGGTTTTCTGGCCTTCCTGAGTCGGGCATTTACCAGCGGGGGGCGGGGCCTTCCTGGTCGCCGCCGAAGATTCCCGTGTTCCGCTGAGCCTGGATCCACCGCGTGAATCCAGGCTCAGAACGTCCGGCGAGGGTCAGAAATTTCTGACCCGCCACTCCCGACGGCCGCTCTGGCGGCCCGCTCGATCTTCGCGCACCGGGCTTCCCAGAAGGCCCCGTCGCGTTGCGGGGTCGAGTATTCGGCTGATGTCCCTGTCGAGCCGTCGAACTGTTCGCGCAGGATGTCGGCGTGACCGGCGTGCCGGCTGGTCTCGGTGAGCATGTGGACCAGGACGTTGAACAGCTTCACATTGGGGCGTGGCCACCAGGGCACGTGGCCGGGGGAGTCGATGGCGAGGGCGGTGATCGTCGTGTCCGATTGCTCCCAAACGGGACGGTAGCGGTCGGTGATCTCCTCCCGCGTCTCGTGCTCGGTCGCCCACAGGTCGGTGCCGCGCCGCCGGTGCCGCCTCGGGGTGCGGGGTGGTGCCGGCGGCGAGACGGGGCACCCGGGGGTCAGCGGGTGATGGTGGTGCGGGAGAACATGCCGCGCTGGCGGGTCTCCACGCGGGTGTGTTGGGTGACGTGGCCCTCGTAGACGTGGGTGGTGGTCGACGTCCCGGCGCGGGCCTTGCTGACGGCAGTGCCGACGGCGGCGGCGACGATCGCGATGCCCGCGAACGGTGCGAACACGGCGAGAACTCCGGCCAGTGTGATGGCGGACAGCCCTTGGAGGAGGAGCCAGGCGCCGCAGCCGACGCCGACGGCTCCAGCTCCGACGGCGATGGAGCACACGGCGATCCCGGCCGCCACGGGCGGGACCAGGCGGCTGTCGGGTTGCGGGACGGGCGGGGTGGTGCCGTGGGTGGGGAACGGGGTGTGGTCGCGCCAGGAGGTGGCGGCGGGGACGCCGTCGGCGGGGCGGTAGGCGTCGGCGATCAGCCGACGGGCTTCTTCGGCGGCCTCGGCCGGGGAGAGGGAGTGCGGCGGGGCGGGGGTGGTGGGCTGTTCGGTCACGGTGGCCTCCAGGGCGGCAGGAAAGAGGGCGGGCGCGCCTGGCCGGGGTGGCCGGGCGCGCCCGAGGGGAAGGGAAGGGATGGTGGTCAGGGGTGGGGTAGCGACCGCACCCGCAGGGCGGGCATTCTCGACCTACCAGGTAGTGGATGGGGGTTCGGGTGGAGTTCGTCTTTGACTGCGGTTGGTGTGGTGGGGACAACTACTTCGTGGGTAAGCAGGTCGGGTTCTGGGTCGATAAGTGGGAGGTCCCCTCGGAGTGGGGCTGCCGCTTCTGCGACGGGCTGAACTACACCCCTGATCCACCCTGGCCAGAGGCGTAATCCGTCGGTGAGCGGGTGCTGTTGCGGGGAGGGCGTAGAGGTCCCGGCCCAGTGGAGCTGCTGGTGCTGCAGGCCGGTGAACCTGTCGGGCAGCGCCCTCGGTCGGTTCTCCAGGGCTGGGGGCGTTGCCGGTGCGGGGGCGGGTGGTCAGTCGGTGAGGGTCCAGACGCCGCGGCTGACCGGCTGCACCAAGCCGTCCTCGCGGAGGGCGGTAAGGCGGTTGCTGATCGTTCCGCGGGTGACGACCGGCAGAGCCTCGCGCAGCTCCTTGACGCTTCTGGGGCCGCTGGTGAGGAGGTTGAGGATCTGCTCCCCGACGCTGGGTTCGGTGCTGGCCTGGGTGGTCGGGGCCTTGTCGGGGGCGAGCGGGCCCGCTTCGCGGGCCGTCGGGGGCGGTGCGGTGAGGTGGCGGCCGGCGTAGGAGGTGCTGGCGGCGTCGGCTTCACCGGGGGTGAGGGTGGGGATGGGTCCGGCGGCGTCCATGAGGGCGCCGATTCCGGCGTAGCGGCCGTGTTCCTTCTTGGCGTAGAAGGTGCGGCCGAACTCGGCGCGTCCGTCGTTGAAGAAGTAGGCCATGCCTGCGGTGGAGACGCCGTTCCCGGCGGCAGTGTGGGGTCGATGGTAGTTGTAGTGGATGTTCCAGATGGCCAGGGCGTGTGTTCGGTGGCTTTCGGAGGTCCAGGTGCGGGCGTAGAGGAACTCTTCGGCCAGGATGCGCTGGTAGCGCTCGACTTTGCCGTTGTGGCGTGGTGTGTAGGGCGTGATCCGCTGGTGGCGGGAGCCGAGGAGGGCGCGGGTGAAGTCGTTGGCGCGGTAGCAGGCTCCGTTGTCGGTGACGATCCGCTGGATGTGGGTGATTCCGTGGGCGGCGTAGAAGGCTCGGGCGCGGTGGAGGAAGGCGATCGCTGTGGCGGCCTTCTCGTCGGGCAGTGCTTCGGTGTAGGCCAGGCGGGAGAAGCCGTCGACGGCTGAGTGGAGGTAGACGTAGCCGGGCCGGTTGCCGCGGGGCGGGAAGTGGGTGCCCAGGCGGTCGGGTTGCTCCGAGGAGAACTCCGTACCTGGGGCGTGCAGCTCGGCGCCCAGCAGCGTGGTGGGGCATCCGGCTTGCGCAGCCTCCGGGTGTCCGTCAGGGGAACCCGTACTCGGCCGGTATTGATCGGTGACAGCCAGGAAGTCGTAGCCGGCCTCCTGGTCGTGCCGCACGACGTCTTCGGGTGATAGGGCGCCGTCGGACCGGTGGGAGTGGGTGTGCAGATTGCCCCGCCAGAAGCGGGCGGGTTTGCCGAACGGGAGATCGATCACGAGCATCCTCCCAGATGGTGTGCCTCCTGCTGGCTCCCCGCATCGGCGCAGGTGGAAGCTATCACTGTCCGCCATGCCCGAGTCCGGGGCCGAGGCACGCGGGCGAGCTGCGGAGAATCGGGGCGCAAACCGTCAGCGGCTCCGGCGGGCGTTGAGCCGGGCGGCCCGGCGCGTCAGGTGGTCGCGCTCGGCGAAGCTCGATGCCTTGCGGGCCGCCTCGGCGTACAACCGTGCCGCCGTCGCCAGGTCGCCGTCGCATTCGTGGAGGTACGCCCCTACCGCCGCGTGGCGGGGCAGCGAGTCGTCCAGCACCGCGAGCGCCGCCAGCCCGGCGCGCGGCCCGTCGGCCTCACCGACCGCCACCGCGCGGTTGAGCCGGACGACCGGGCTGTCGGTCAGGAGCGCGAGCTCGTCGTACCACTCGACGATCTGTACCCAGTCGGTTTCCTCTGCGGTGGGCGCGTCGGCGTGGAGGGCCGCGATGGCGGCCTGGGCCTGGAACTCACCCAGCCGGTCGCGGACGAGGGCCGCCTGCAGGATCTCGATGCCTTCGGCGATCGACTCGGTGTCCCAGAGGCCGCGGTCCTGCTCGGCGAGCGGCACCAGGCTGCCGTCGGGGGCTGTCCGGGCGGCGCGCCGGGCGTGGTGGAGCAGCATGAGGGCGAGCAGTCCCGCCACCTCGGGGCGGTCGATCGCGGCCGCGAGCTGCCGGGTGAGCCGGATGGCTTCGGCGGCGAGGTCGACGTCACCGGAGTAGCCCTCGTTGAAGACCAGGTAGAGGATGCGCAGCACCGTGGCGACGTCGCCGGGCCGATCGAAGCGCACGCCGGAGACGGTGCGTTTGGCCCGGCTGATGCGCTGGGCGATGGTCGCCTCGGGCATCAGGTATGCCTGGGCGATCTGGCGGGTGGTGAGCCCGCCGACGGCGCGCAGTGTGAGCGCGACTGCGGACGACGGCGTCAGCGCTGGGTGGGCGCACAGAAAGTAGAGCTGGAGCGTGTCGTCCCTCGCGGGCGTGGGCCCGGGAGCGGGCTCCTCCTCGACGAGGTGCTCTCGCCGTCGGCGAGCGGCGTCCGCTCGGGTCGCATCGAGGAACCGTCGCCAGGCCGCGGTGACCAGCCAGCCTTTCGGGTCCCGCGGCGGGGCGGCCGGCCAGACGCGGACCGCCTCGACCAGCGCGTCCTGCACGGCGTCCTCGGCCGCCGCGAAGTCGGCTCCGCGGCGGACAAGGATCCCGAGCACGCCTGGCGTGAGGCTACGGGGCAGGAGTTCGTCCATCGGTGAGGTCACTCCGTGATGGTGGGCGGCGGGGCCAGGAATGGGCGCACCTCGAGCCACTCATGGATCGGTTTCCCGCCGGCCCCGGGGGCGGCCGACAGTTCCCCGGCCAGCTCGACTGCGCGCTCGTAGCTGTCGACGTCGATCACCATCCATCCGGCGATGAGGTCCTTGGTCTCCGCGAACGGGCCATCGGTGACCGGCGGGCGCCCGTCGCCGTCGTACCGGACGAACGTTCCCTCAGGCGCGAGCGCCTGACCGTCGATGAACTCCCCGGTCCGCTCGAGCCGGGCCGCGAAGTCGCTCATGTAGCGCACATGTGCGGAAATCTCCTGAGGCGTCCACTGATCCATAGGAACGTCGTTGACCGCGGCCGGCGCGCCGCGGTAGTGCTTGAGCAGCAAGTACTTGGCCATGGGTGTCTCCTCGGGTGCTGTGCGACCCCTGGTGGTCGCGTTCACTACGGGGACGGAGCCGGGCAGGGATTCTCGACATCGCCGTCCGTCTTTCCTCGGCCGTCGTGGACGAGCCCGGTGAGCCGTCCCCGGGCGGGTTGGGCTGGACGATCACCGGGGAGCTGACGGGGCCTCCGCCGGATCCCCTTCCGGCTGTCCCGGCTGGCGCGACCTCCGCAGGGGAGCCGACCATCGGAGCAGCAGGCAATACCTCCCTCATGAGTGTCAACGCACCCTCCCCCGCGGTGTGCCCCGGGTGCCGGCAACGGCTGCTCGCTAGTCACTATTCCGCTTGGTCGAAGGGCTCTGCTGCAGAAGTGGGGCTGTAACGGTGTGACTCCCCCCTTGCCGGGCCGTGTGCGAGCACGGGGCCGCGCCCTTATTGCCGATCCGCCGTTGTGCAGCGGAGTGGTGGCGACGGCTTCCGTCCGGGAGGCGGGTGGCGCGGCCCGGTGCCGTTGCTGACGTCAGCTCAGGCGCTGGTCACAGCCGGGCGGGGCATCGACGTCCGCAGCACGTCGACATAGGCATCCGTGGGCCCGGGTGACATGCGGAGCGCCTGATCGCAGCGCGGGAGGCCTTGCTGCCATGCTGTCAGCTTCGTCCGGTCGGCCTGGAGGTGTCGAGGGCCAGGGAAATGGCGAGCGCACCCAGGACGGCGCCCATGGCGTAGCGCTGCGTCCTGAGCCAGAAGGGACGAAGCGAGAGGAAGACAGCGATCGCGCCGGCCGCCAGGACGATGGTGAGGTTGACCGCGACGCTGACCGCGATCTGGAGCGAGCCGAGGACGAGGCCCTGGAGGAGAACATGGTCCTTGTCCAGGTCGATGAACTGGGGGATGAGTGAGAGGTACATGAGGGCAATCTTCGGATTGAGCAGGTTTGTCACAAAGCCCATCGTGAACAGCGTGCGCGGTGAGTCATGCGGCACGTTTAGGGGTGCGAAGACGGAGACCCCACCTGGCTTCAGGGCGTTCCAGGCCAGGTAGGCGAGGTACGCGGCGCCGGCGAGCTTCACCCCGAGGTACAGCTCGGGTACGGCGATGAAGACGACCGACAGGCCCAGGTTCGCGGCGAGCAGGTACACCACGAAACCAAGTGCCACACCGCCGAGGGAGACGACGCCGGCGCGTCTGCCCTGCGTGATGCTGCGGGAGACCAGATAGACCATGTTCGGGCCGGGGGTGAGCACGATGCCGAGAGCCACCACCACCACGCCGAGAACCGCGCTCAGTTCCACCACAAGGTGCCTTTCGTTCGCTGGTGCTTTGCGTCTCCGTCCCCGGACGCTCTGTCAGCGCGGTCGTCCCGCATGACCTCGACCGGGTCATGGCCGACGGGTCGGCCGAGACCGCAGGAACTCTTGCCGGCCCACCGACTGCTCCAGGCCGCCGGCAGCCGGACGAAGGCAGGAAAGCCCGGCCGGGCGGCCGGGGGCGTGTCATCGCGCTCACCGCGCCCGTGAACGCCCAGCAATGCCCGGAGTTTATGACGGTCAATGACTCGATGCAATAGAGAAATTGCCCTCAGTGCAATAGCGTGTTTGAATGGATGCCCGAGGACCGACCAACGAGGAGCGCGGTGAAGGACTACCGGAGCGGCGCCGACGTGGTGGCCGAGGAGATCCGAGCCGGCACCCTCCGGCCCGGCGACCGGCTTCCTCCGCAGCGGGAGTTCGCACGGCAGCACTGCATCGCCAACTCGACCGCTACGCGCGTGTACCGGGAACTGGCCCGCCGGGGCCTGACGGTGGGTGAGGTGGGCCGCGGCACCTTCGTCCGCGCGGTGTCCGCAGGGTCCGCGGCCTCCGGCCCCGCCCTCACCGAACCCGCCGACGGCCGCCGGATCGATCTGGAGCTCAACTATCCGGTTGTACCCGGGCAGAGCGCACTCCTCGCCGAAGGGCTCGGCCGGCTGCTCCGGCACGACAGCCTCGGCAATGCCCTGCGGCCGGTCGGCACGTCCGGCTTCCCGGCCGTGCGGGCGTCAGCCGCCGACGTACTCGCCAGCGACGGCTGGCGCCCGGACCCGGCAAGGATTCTCTTTGCGGGCAACGGCCGGCAGGCGATCTCGGCCGTCGTCACCGCCCTGGTGCCACCGGGAGCCCGGCTTGGTGTCGAGGAACTGACCTACCCCGTGATCAAGGCCGTCGCCACCCGACTCGGCATCACCCTGGTCCCCCTGGCCATGGACGGTTCCGGGCTCGTGCCGGAGGCCGTCGAGGAAGCCCACGCGGAGGCCCCGCTGCATGCTGTCTATGTGCAGCCGAGGCTGCACAACCCGCTCTCGATCACCATGCCCGCCCAGCGCGTCGAGCGGCTGGCAGACGTCCTGCTCGGACTGGCGATCCCCGCCGTCGAGGACGCCGTCTGGTCCTTCCTCCACGGCGAACGGCCGCCGCTCGCCGCGTACGCCCCCGAGCAGACCGTCCTGATCGACAGCCTGTCCAAGCGCATCGCCCCCGGCCTGAATCTCGGGTACGTGGTGGCACCCGGCGCCCTGGCCGGCGGGATCGTCTCCGCCCTGCGGTCGGGCGGCTCGGCCCCTGGGCGGTTCGCCCTGGATGTCGCCCACCGGTGGCAGCAGGACGGCACCGTGCACACACTCGTGGAGGCCAAGCAACGGGAAGCGGGGGTACGGCAGGAGATCGCCGCCCGGCACCTCGCCGGTCTTGCGGTGCAGAGCGATCCGCGCTCCTACCACTGCTGGTGGCAGCTGCCCCGCCCGTGGCGCGCGGACACCTTCGTCGCCGCTGCCGCCCGGCACGGCATCGGGGTGGTGCCGGCAGCCGCGTTCACCGTCGGCCGCAACCGTGCCCCCGATGCCATCAGAGTGGGCCTCGCTTCGCCGCAACCGGAAGCCCTCTCCCAGGCACTCGCCGCGCTCGTCGGGCTCGCCCGGTCGGCACCGGAGGGTTTCGTCACCGACTGATGCCCTCCCGGGCGAATACTGCGGGGAAGTCCGGCGGTCCGGGAAGCGCAGGAGATGAAGCTCCGTTTCCGGCGCCTGGAGGCTGGACGCCCGAGTCCAAGGGGAAGCGACGCCAGGTGTGGCCGACGGTCGTCGGCACGTCTGCCAGGCCGTCCTCCGCAGGCAGGTTCGAGCCGAGCGGGACCTCCTGCGCCGCCATGGAGGGGATGAGCATCCCGCCTGGGGCAGGTCAGGTCGATGTCCAGGTAGTCGTGTCGTTGAGGGTGACGTCCAGGCCGTGGGCGCGGCGGCCTCGATCGCGGAAGTAGGCGTGCCCGAGGCCTTCGGCGACGATGTGCCTCAGGTGCTGTTCGTCGGCGCCGGCGCGGTTGCGTTCAGCAGTTGTGCGGTGGTGGCGGGGGTGAGCTGTTCGGTGATGCGGCGCAGGCGGGGGTCGTCGGTGGACCCGGGTGCGGCGGTGAAGCCGAACTGGGCCCGCGTCTCCTGTGATTCCGGCGGCGGCGGAGGCCCGTCTGATGGCGCGCTGTTTCACCCGTGGCTGCCATACGCGTCTGACTTCCCTGTCCAGCACGGCGGCCAGGCGTGGTGAGGGGCGTGTGATCTGGCCGGTGAGGTAGCGCTGGACGGCGCGCTGCGTGACGCCGAGCCGGGCGGCGACGGCCCGGGTGGAGCCCTTCTCCGCGCGGACCAGAGTGCGCATCTGTACCTGGGGGCTCTTGGGGACCGGGCGGATCTGGACGGCCTGGAGGGCGGTTTCGATGCTGTCCTGGATCTCACCCACGGGCTACTCCCCCTCGCCCTCCGGGTCTTTGATGTGGCGGGCGGGGTTGGCGCCGGAGTCCATGAGCTCGGCCGCCGTGAGGAACATGCGGACGGCAGGCACCGTGTCCGGTGGCGCCGTTCAGGCGTCCTTCTCCACCGGTGAGCCGTCCGCGGGAACAAGTCGGCGCCCCGGCTCGTAGCCAGGGCGCACGGGAGGGGGAAGCCAGTACTGGGGGCTCACACCAGCGGGTGGTCCGGGTGCGTGGTTGCTGCTTCCCGCACACGGTGGGTGTCCTCCGCTGTCGGACGGGTCAGACGGACCTGCCAGGAACACGTTGCCGCGGGGCAGTTGTAGGTGCTGGTAGTGACCGACTCGTGCAGGCGAGCCAGTACCTCCAGTACGCTCGCTCCGATCGCGAGACCTGCGGTCAGGACCAGCAGGACGGGGACGCCGTAGGAGTGGAGCTGAGCGGCCACCACAATTGCCGCCACAGCTGCCACGGCAACCATCAGCCCGAAGACCACCACATTCCTGGCATCCTTCGTCGGGGTGGCCTGCTTCTTCGTGTCCATGTTCTTCGTGTCCATCAGGACTCCTCCCAGGGCGGCCGGGGACGGTAGGTGGTGTCTTCTGTGTCCACCCCGAGTGCCCGCTTCGGGCTCCCGGAACCTTCCCCGGAGGCCTCGACCGGGGGCAACAGCCGGACTGGAGCCACGACCTGCGCGTTGTCGGGTTGAGCGGGTGGTTCCGCCCCCGCGCGGTGTCCGCCTGCGGGTCTCACGGGTTCCCAGGGCCCTGCCCCTCCCTGGCCTGCCGGCGATCCGGCCGGTCGCCTCCGTCAGGCGAGGGCGAGGAACAGCTTCTCCAGTTCCTGTTCGGTCAATGGTGCAGAGTCCGCGGACTGTTCCTCACTCATGCACTGCCGCATTCCGCTGGCCACGACCTTGAAACCGGCCCGGTCCAGCGCCCGGGAAACAGCTGCGAGCTGTGTGACGACATCTCTGCAGTCACGGCCCGCTTCCATCATCGCTATGACACCTGTCAGTTGCCCCTGTGCCCGGCGCAGCCGGTTCAGCACGGCAGCTGCTGCTTCTTCTTCGACTTTCACTGCGCTTCTCCTCTTGACCGGTACCACGGATGGAGTACCCCTTCCAAGATACCCCACCAGGTATTTTTGGACGGGTTGTGCACCGCACCCGGGCTCCCCCGGGACGGGGCCCGCTCAGGTACGCGAGGACGGAGCCGCGGCAGGAATCGCCCGGTGCACAGGGACGGCCCGGTCCACCTCACGGAACTGCCAGCAGCGATCACCGCATTGCACCGCATGGACAGCGATGACACGGACGCCCGGGAGCCTTGCCGCGCTCCTGCCCACTGCCTCCCGCAGCATGGCCCGGTGCTCGTCATCGGATACCGGATTGCCCGCGCAGTCGGAATGGCCTGCGATGATCAGGTCGGTGCTGCCGTGCGCCACCCCTGAGACACGGACCTTGTCCAGGAGAGCCTGCAGAACCGCCTCGTCCGCGGTGCTGACCACCCGGTCCGGTCCCGGCTCCGTGACGGTATCCAGATAGTCGACCCCCAGCACTGACTTCACCCACTCCTCGAGAGGACGCTGGATACGGCCGTCGATGCAGGTGAGCGCGGTCGCGAAACGCTCCGGCATGTCAGAGCACCTCCTGGGAGAACCGCGGTGGCGCGGAGCCGTCGGACCCATTACCGGCGAACGCCCCGCCGGCGGCCGCGACCGCCGCCCCGATGTCGGGGTGCACCCGGTGCTCGCTGTGCAGCAGCTCCCACACGCCGGCCCGCCGCAGAAGATCACGCACCGGTCCGCGCAGCGTCGCCAGCCGCAGTGTCACGCCACGGTCCGCCAGCCTCCGGCTCAGGTCGGTCAGGGCATGGGCCCCGTCGGCGTCGCAGTCACCGATCGCGCTCGCGTCCAGGACGATCGTCTGCAAGGCCTCCCGCTGCTCTGCGATGCCCATGACCCAGTCCCCGACCTGCTGGGCACTCGCGAAGTAGAACGGCCCGTCGACGCGGAGGACCGCCACCCGCGGATCGGTGATCAGTCCGTCGTACCGGGCGACGTTGCGGAACGTGGTGGTTCCCGGCACCCGTCCCAGCTCCGCGTGATGCGGCCGGGAGGACCGCCACAGGAAGACTCCCAGGCTGAATGCCACACCGGCGGCGAGGCCGGGTTCCACCCCCAGCAGCAGCGTCACCGCGAAGGTGAGGGCCAGAGCAATGCCGTCCACGTGGCGTGCCCGCCATGCCGAGAGCGCGCTGCGCCAATCGACAAGCCCCGCCACGGCCACGATCACGATGGCGGCGAGAACCGCCTTCGGCAGGTGATGGAAGGCGGGAGTGAGAGCCAGGGCGGTCACCGCCACCACGAGCGCGGTGATGATGGTGGCGATCGGGGTGCGGGCACCGGCCGACATGTTCACGGCGCTGCGCGAGAAGCCACCGGCCACCGGGAACCCCCCGAACAGCCCTGCCGACACGTTCGCACCGCCCACCGCCACCAGCTCGGTGTCGGGGTTCACCCGCTGCCGTGACTTCGCCGCCAGGGCCTTGGCCACGGCTATTCCTTCCATGTACGCCACCAGCGCAATGGTCAGCGCCGCCGGCAGCAGGGCGGTGACGTCCTGTATCGACAGCCCTGGCAGGGCCGGCACCGGCAGGCCGCCGGGCACCTCGGTGAGGATCCGCACTCCGCGCTCACCGAAACCGAAGGCGGCGCTGGCCACGGTCACCCCCGCCACCACAAGGAGCGCGCCGGGCAGCTTCGGCCAGAACCGCTTGAGCAGGACGAGACCGGCCAGGCTCACCACCGACACTGCGACCGTCGGCCAGTGCACAGTGGCAGCCGTACGCCCCAGGGAGGCAAGGATCTGCGGGAATCCCTCCGCCCGGTCGGCGTCGAGCCCGAACAGGTCCTTGAGCTGACTGGCCGCGATGATCAATGCCGCTGCCGAGGTGAAACCCGCAAGAACGGAATGCGAAAGGAAATTCACCACCGCGCCCAGTCGGAGCACACCCATGCTCACCTGGATCGCACCGACCATTATGGCCAGCACGCCCGCCAATGCGGCGTAGCGCCCCGGGTCCCCGTCCGCCAGCGGGGCCAGTGCGCCTGCGGTCATCAGCGCGGTGATCGCCACCGGTCCCACCGCCAGCGACCCCGAGGTACCCAGCAGCGCGTAGACGAGCAAGGGCACGATCGACGCATACAGCCCGGTGACCGGCGGCATGCCCGCGAGCGCCGCGTAGGCCATGCTCTGCGGAACCAGCATCACGGCGACGGTCAGACCGGCGATGAGATCGTGACGGAACACCCGCCGTCCGTAGTCCGGGAGCCAACCCGCGATCGGCAGGAACCGGGCGACTCCCGCACGTTGCTGCCGGGGGTATCCGGCAACGTCGGCGCTCATGCCTCGGCCCTTGTCCGCGGGTGCGCCGACGGTGCGTCCGTACCCCTCATCCGGGCGAGCGGGCAGCCCGGGGCCCCGGCCCCCATCCCCTCCGTCGTCTTCGGGTGAGCCACCACACACACGCCCGTACTCCTCACTGAAGGCTGCCAGGGCATCCGGGCCCCCTCCCCCGTGCCGACCGCCGACACTTCTCGGAGTCGGACACGGACGGCAGGCCGGCCTCGGACTTCTATACCCCTAGGGGTATTTGTTCGACCAGCCTAACGGTGCCCCGCGGTGCGGTCAAATACCCCTACCCGTACCTGCCGCGGAGAGGCTCCCTGGCTCACCGGCCGGTTCCGGTCGGTCCTGACTCCCCCGGTCTCCGACGGCGCACGGTATCGGGACATGAAGGCAGCGACGGGAGTCATGCGCCCCCTCTTGAGCGTGGCGGCCCCGAGAGCCGGGAAGAGGCCGTGCATGAACAGTGATCACCAAGAGGACCGACCCAGCGAGGCACACCGGCGGCCGGCCGGTGTGAGCGACCGGACCGTGCAGGCACTGGGCGAACTGTCGAAGGCTCTGGAGACGACCGAGCGGGCCCGCGGACACCTCTACGCCTTCCACCAGCTCACCGGCGGCGCAGACCTCACCCTGGGCGATGCCGTCCGCTTGCTGCGCGAAGCCGGCCACCAGGAACAGGCAGAACAGGTGGAGCGAGAAATCCTGGGAAGAAACGTCATTCCCGGGCACTGGACCTTCCAGATCGTCGAGGAGTACAACAGGACCTACTACCGGCCGTTCGCCACCCTCGAGGAAGGCATCAGAAACGACTTGGCGGACGGAAAGGAGCATCTTCACGAAGCAGAAATGAAGGAGGCCCGGCGCACCCCCGGGCATCCTGACCACACCGCCGGCCCGTGAGAACCGGGCGGAGGCGGTGGCCGGCACCGCTGTCCTGGCGCCGGAGAAGCAGTCCTCGGCCGTCCGGCCCGCTTCAGGATCCTCGCCCCCTCCGGCGGCGGAAGCCTGTTGGAACCGGTGCGGTCTTTCCTTAGAGTCGTGGCATGACGTCGGATGAGGGCAGGGCACGGGTGGACAGCTGGATCTGGTCCGTCCGGCTGACGAAGACGCGGGCGCTCGCCGCCGCCGCCTGCCGGGCCGGTCACGTGCGGATCAACGGGGAGCGGGCCAAACCTGCCCAGGTGGTGCGGGCCGGTGACGAGGTCCGGCTCCGGCACGCGGGCCGCGAGAGGATCGTGGTGGTGTCACGCGTCGTACGGAAGCGGGTCGGCGCCCCGGTCGCCGCACAGTGTTTCGTCGACAACAGCCCGCCCCCGCCCGCCCACGAGGAGATCGCGGTGACCGGCCGGCGGGACCGCGGAGCCGGCCGGCCCACCAAGCGTGACCGCCGTGAGATCGAACGCCTCCGGAAGAACTGAGGGCGGAGCGCAGCCACCGCACCTGGCCTGCCGGATCGGCCCGCGGCTGAAACGACCCTGCCGTCCAGCGCTCGCACGGCTCGAAGCGCGGGCCGTCGGGTTGGGTGTAGTCCGCGAAGCGGTCGGGTACCCGGCACGGCCGAAGGGGGTGTGAAGGTGACCCGAAAACTGCCCCGCGTCGTCATCGTCGGCGCCGGATTCGCCGGCTATCACGCGGCTCGTAGCCTGTCGAAGAAGTTGCGTGGCGCGGCTGAGATCGTGCTTGTCAATCCGAACGACTACTTTCTGTACCTTCCGTTGCTGCCCGAGGTGGCAGCCGGAGTCCTGGAACCGCGGCGGATCTCCGTGTCCCTGGCCGGCTCGCTACCGCAGGTGCGACTGGTGCTGGGGCAGGTGGACGGGGTCGACCTGGACGGGCGGCAGGTGAAGTACACCGACCCGGAAGGACGGAACGGTGATCTGGCCTACGACCGGCTGATCCTGAGCGTCGGCAGCGTCAACAAACTGCTCCCGGTTCCCGGTGTGGCCGAGCATGCCACGGGCTTCCGCGGGATGCCCGAGGCCCTGTATCTGCGCGATCATGTGACCAGGCAGATCGCCCTGGCCGCGGCGACCTCGGACCGCGCCGAGCACGACGCCCGGCGTACCTTCGTCGTCGTGGGCGCCGGCTACACCGGAACCGAGGTCGCCGCGCACGGGAAACTCTTCACCGATGCCCTGGCGCGGCAGCACCGGCGCGCCGGGGACCGTGAGGCCCGGCCCCCCCGGTGGCTGCTGCTGGACCTCGCCCCGCGCATCCTGCCGGAACTGGACCGGAAACTGTCCGAGACCGCGGACCGGGTGCTGCGCAAACGCGGGGTCGAGGTGCTCACCGGGACCTCCGTCAAGGAGGCCACCTGGGACGGCGTCGTGCTGGACAGCGGCGAGAGCATCGACACCCGCTCGCTCATCTGGTGCGTCGGAGTGCGCCCCGACCCCCTGGTGGAGGACCTCGGCCTCCCCACCGAGAAGGGACGGCTGGTCGTCGACACGTATCTGGAGGTTCCGGGCCACCCGGAGGTGGTTGCCTGCGGGGACGCGGCAGCGGTACCGGACGCGAACCGCCCGGGTGAGCTCACCCCGATGACCGCACAGCACGCGGTGCGCCAGGGGAAAAACGCGGCCCGGAACGTCGCGGCGGGTCTCGGCCGGGGCGAGCGACGGCCCTACCGCCACCGCGACCTCGGATTCCTTGTCGACCTGGGTGGGCTGCAGGCCGCGGCCAACCCCTTCCAGATCCCGTTGTCCGGGCCGCTGGCCAATCTCGTCACCCGCGGCTACCACCTGATGGCCATGCCCGACAACCGGGTGCGGGTGGCCGCGGACTGGCTCCTGGACGCGGTGCTGCCCCGGCAGGCGGTGCAACTGGGGCTGGTGCGGTCGTGGTCCGTTCCCCTGGACACTTCGGCACCGGAGTTGGCGCGGATCCCGGGCGGGCCGGACGACCCGGCCCGCGGCCGCTCTCTCTGAACGCCCCGCCCGGCCCATGCAGTGCGCCACCGGTTTCCCGCCCGGCACCGGCCGGACGGAACCGCTGGCGCACTGCCGCCGCTGCCGATGGGGCGGGTGTCGGACGGACTCAGGGCTTCCGGCCGACGCCACCGACTCCGGCCCCGGCTTCGGTGCCTTCCTCGACCATGGCGACCTCCGGCCGCCAACGGGGAGTCGGGACCACTCCCGGCTCCACCAGCTCCAGTCCCTCGAAGAACCCGGCAATCTGCTCCGGGCTGCGCAGGTGGTAAGGAATGGCACCGCTTTCGTTGTAGTGCTGCTGCGCCGAAACCCACGCGGGATCCGTGTCCGTGGCGTCGTGCAGGGACAGACAGCTTCCGGAGGGCACACCCTCCATCAGCCGCCGGACTATGGTCCGTGCCTCGTCGTAGTCGGCGACGTGCCCAAGAATGCCGCTGAGCACGACAGCGACGGGACGGTTGAAGTCGAGAGTCCCGGCTGCCGCCTCGAGAATCGCTTCGGGATCGTGCAGGTCGGCCTCGATGTACTCCGTCGTGCCTTCGGGGGTGCTGGTGAGCAGGGCATGGGCGTGCACGAGCACCAGCGGGTCGTTGTCCACGTACACGATCCGGGACTCCGGCGCCACCCGCTGGGCGACCTGGTGGGTGTTGTCCACCGTCGGCAGGCCTGTGCCGACATCCAGGAACTGCCGGATTCCCTCTTCCGCAGCAAGATAGCGGATTGTGCGTGCGAGAAAGTAGCGCGCTATCCGTGCACCATCGACAATTCCCGGAAACAACTCCCGGTACTGATCGCCGGCGATACGGTCGATCTCGTAGTTGTCCTTGCCGCCGAGCCAGTAATTCCAGATCCGCGCCGAATGCGGGACCGATGTGTCGATCTTCGATACTCGCCTTCTGCCCGAAGCGTCCGGATTCTCAGCCACCAAACCTCCCTGGAATTCTGCCGCCTTGACCACACCCTAACCCGAAGTACCCCGACCGGGCACAACAACGTGGGACGTCTGCGGGCAGGCTTCATGGGGAACGGTGGGCGGCAGTACCTGGGGGGATTCCCGCATCCGATCGCACCCGCCCGCAGGCAGCCCGGAGCCGCCGGCCGTGCCGGTACCGGCATCCCGGTGACCGTAAGTGGCGCTCAGCGGGCGGAGGCCCGGCCCCGGCTTGGTGCGGGTGGTCCCCATCGGCGATGATCGCCGGCAGAGCCGGAGCCGAGGGCCGGAACCGGCGTGTCATTCCGCCCTCGGCTGCGCACGTACAGTTCCCGCCGTCCGTCCGTTTCCCCTCTGCCGAGACACCGGTGAGCAATGTCTGATTCCCTGCCGGCCGACCAGCTGCAGGCGCTTGACCAGCAGCACGTGTGGCATCCCTACGGCCCGATGCCCTCGCGCACGCCCGCCCTGCCCGTGGTCTCCGCGGAAGGGGTGCGCCTGCGTCTGGCCGAGCCGGTGGCCGGCCGTGACGAGCTCGTCGACGGAATGTCCTCATGGTGGGCCGCCATTCACGGATACAACCACCCCGTACTGAACGCGGCGGCGCACCGGCAGATCGACACCATGAGCCACGTCATGTTCGGGGGGCTCACTCATGAGCCCGCGGTGCGGCTGGCACAGCGGTTGGTGCAGATCACTCCGGAAGCGCTGCAGCACGTCTTCCTGGCGGACTCAGGCTCGGTGTCGGTCGAGGTCGCCGTGAAAATGTGCCTGCAGTACTGGCGTTCACTGGGCAAGCCGGGGAAGCAGCGGCTGCTGACCTGGCGCGGCGGATACCACGGGGACACCTGGCAGCCGATGTCCGTCTGTGACCCGGAAGGGGGGATGCACGAGCTGTGGGCCGGGGTGCTGCCCCGGCAGGTCTTCGCGGACGCACCGCCCGGGGGGTTCGAGGCGGGAGTGGACGAGGCCTATGCCGCGCACTTGCGCGGGCTGATCGCGCGCCATGCCCACGAACTGGCGGCAGTGATCGTGGAGCCCGTGGTCCAGGGTGCCGGCGGGATGCGTTTCCACTCCCCCGGCTATCTGCGGGTGCTCCGCGAGGCATGCGACGAGTACGAGGTCCTCCTCATCCTGGACGAGATCGCCACCGGGTTCGGCCGCACGGGGACGCTGTTCGCCGCCGGCCATGCGGGGATCACTCCCGATGTGCTGTGCCTGGGCAAGGCCCTGACCGGCGGCTACCTGACCATGGCTGCCACCCTGTGCACGCGCGGGGTGGCGGAGGGCATCTCCCGCGGAGAGGTGCCCGTGCTCGCGCACGGCCCTACGTTCATGGGCAACCCTCTGGCCGCAGCAGTCGCACTCGCCTCCGTGGATCTGCTGACGGGGCAGGACTGGGCCGGGGAGGTCTCGCGGATCCAGGACGGGCTGCGGGAAGGGCTGAGCCCGGCCCGGGACGACGCAGGGGTACGTGACGTGCGCGTGCTCGGGGCGATCGGGGTGGTTCAGCTCGATCACGACGTGGATGTTGCGGCGGCCACCCGGGCAGCGGTCCGGACCGGGGTCTGGCTGAGACCCTTCCGCGACATGATCTACACCATGCCGCCGTACGTCACCGGTGATGAGGACCTCGCCCTGGTCTGCCGCGCGGTGCGCGCGGCCGCGCGAGCGGGGTGACGCAGTGGGCATTCTGATCGTGACCGGCACGGGTACCGGCATCGGCAAGACCGTGGTGACCGCCGCCATAGCCGCCACCGCCCTCGCGGCGGGCAGCAGGGTAGCGGTGGTGAAGCCGGCCCAGACCGGAGTCACGGACGGCGAGGCAGGCGATGTCGCAGAGATCCGGCGGCTGGCCGGCGAGGAGCTCAGCGGCGTGGAACTCACCCGCTATCCGGAGCCCCTCGCACCCGCGACGGCCGCCCGCCGGGCCGGGCTGCCCTTCCTCCGGATGGAACGGGCCGCCGCAGCTGTCCGTGCACTCGGCCGTGACCACGACCTCGTCCTGGTCGAGGGGGCGGGCGGAATCCTGGTGCCCTTCGACTACGAGGGGACGACCCTGGCCGATCTCGCCCGTCTGCTGGAGGCTCCGGTGGTGAACGTCGTCACGGCGGGCCTCGGCACCCTGAACGCCACGGCACTGACCGCTGAGGCCCTCCGCCACCGCGGGCTGGAGTGTCCGGGCATCGTCGTCGGGAGCTTCCCGGCCGATCCCGGGCTGGCCGAGCGCTGCAACCTCACCGAGCTTCCCGCTGCCGCGGGTGCGCCGCTGCTCGGTGTCGTCCCTGCCGGAGCGGGCCGCCTGGCACCCCCACGGTTCCGCGCCGCGGCTCCGGGCTGGCTCGCTCCCCGCCTGCCGGGAACACGGGTTCCCTGGCCGCCGGGGCCGCGCTCCTGACCGCCCGGCCCCGGGACGGCCCAGTTTCGGGAACCACCGCGGGGCTCCTTTTCCGGGTGCCGCGGGCGTCGGTGGGCGGCACGGTGCCCGGTGCCGGCCGGGGGCGGGGACGCACCTACGGCTGCAGGGGCCCCCGCCGAGGAGCCCCGACGCCTGGTTACGATGGGTCCCGCTATGAAGAGCACTCCGGAATACCGCAGCTTCGTCGCTCTCGGGGACTCGTTCACGGAGGGCATGTCCGACGCACTGCCCGACGGTTCGTACCGGGGGTGGGCGGACCTTCTCGCCACCCGGCTCGCCGCACGGTCCGACGGTTTCCGCTACGCCAACCTGGCGGTGCGCGGCAAGCTCATCGGGCAGATCACCGAGGCCCAGGTGCAGCCCGCGGCCGCGATGGGTGCGGACCTGGTGACCCTTGTCGGTGGCCTCAACGACGTGCTGCGGCCCCAGTGCGATGTCGGCAGGGTGTGCGCCACCCTGGAGGAGGCGGTGGTCACTCTCGCCCCCTCGTGCAAGCAGCTGGTGCTGATGCGCAGCCCCGGACGGCGCGGACCGGTCCTCGGACGCTACAGGTCACGCATGGAGCGCCTTTTCGAGCACATCGACGGGCTGGCGGAGCAGCACGGAGCACTGGTCGTCGACCTCTTCGGATCCGAGGTGCTCGGCGATCCGCGGGTATGGGCGGATGACCGGCTGCATCTGGCGGAGGAAGGGCACCGCCGGGTGGCCGAGGCGGTATGGCAAGGGCTGGGGTATGAACCCGAGTGGGACTGGAACGCTCCGCTGCCGCCACCGGCCGGAACCCCCTGGCTCGTCCGTCGCAGGAATGATCTGCAGTTCGCCCGAGCCCATCTGGTGCCGTGGGTGGGTCGGCGGCTGACGGGACGCTCTTCGGGTGACGGCCGCGCTCCCAAGCGTCCCGAGCTCGCTCCGCCGGCGGGTGGAGACCTCGTGTGACGTCCCGCGAACGCCCACCGGCCGGCGTCCCCCACCTCCGCTGAGTGAGGTCCGGTGCGGAGCCACGGGCCGGAAGGAGCGAGCCGGGGGTCACGGATAGAATCTGTCGGTGTGATCGACAAGCCGCGCATTCCGAACGTCCTGGCCGGCCGCTACGCCTCTGCGGAGCTGGCGGTCCTGTGGTCCCCCGAGTACAAGGTGGTTCTTGAGCGTCGCTTGTGGCTCGCCGTCCTGCGGGCACAGAAGGATCTGGGCATCGAGGTTCCGGACACCGCGCTCGCCGACTACGAGCGGGTGCTGGAGAACGTGGATCTGGCGTCGATCGCCGAGCGGGAAAAGGTCACCCGTCATGACGTGAAGGCGCGCATCGAGGAGTTCAACGCGCTGGCGGGGCATGAGCAGGTGCACAAGGGGATGACGTCCCGGGATCTCACGGAAAACGTGGAGCAGCTGCAGATCCGGTTGTCCCTGGAGCTGGCCCGGGACCGCACGGTGGCGGTGCTGGCGCGGCTGGGGCAGCTGGCGGCCGGGCATGCGGAGCTGGTCCTGGCCGGGCGTTCGCACAACGTGGCCGCTCAGGCCACCACACTGGGGAAGCGTTTCGCGACCGGGGCGGACGAACTGCTGGTGGCGTTCCGCCGGCTGGAGGAGCTGCTCGCGCGCTATCCGTTGCGAGGCATCAAGGGCCCGGTCGGAACGGCACAGGACATGCTGGACCTGCTGGGCGGTGATGCGGTGAAGCTCACCGAGCTGGAGGAGCGGATCGCCGGACATCTGGGCTTCGCGCAGGCATTCACGTCAGTCGGGCAGGTGTACCCGCGTTCTCTCGACTACGACGTGGTCACGACCTTGGTGCAGTTGGCCGCTGCTCCTTCGTCGCTGGCGAAGACCATCCGGCTGATGGCCGGTCAGGAGCTCGTGACGGAAGGTTTCAAGCCCGGTCAGGTCGGTTCCTCGGCGATGCCGCACAAGATGAACACCAGGTCCTGTGAGCGGGTGAACGGGCTCGCGGTGATTCTGCGGGGGCACGCCTCGATGACCGGGGAGCTGGCCGGGGACCAGTGGAACGAGGGTGATGTGTCGTGCTCGGTGGTGCGCAGGGTCGCGCTCCCGGACGCCTTCTTCGCGTTCGACGGACTCCTGGAGACCTTCCTGACGGTGCTTGACGAGTTCGGCGCCTTTCCCGCTGTGGTGGCGCGCGAACTGGACCGCTACCTGCCCTTCCTGGCCACGACGAAGGTACTCATGGCTTCGGTGCGGGGCGGCGTGGGCCGGGAGATCGCCCACGAGGTGATCAAGGAGCACGCGGTGGCTTCGGCACTGGCCCTGCGGGAGGGGGCGGATCGCAACGAGCTGCTGGAGCGGCTGGCCGGCGACAAGCGGCTTCCGCTGGACCGGGAGCAGCTGGACGCGCTCATGGCCGACCGCCTGTCCTTCACTGGTGCGGCCGGCAGGCAGGTCTCCGCTGTGGTGTCCGCTGTCGGGGAGATCGCCGAGCGGTATCCGGAGGCAGCCGCGTACAGCCCGCGCGCCATCCTCTGACGCCTGGCCGGAAGGTCGGGGCGCAGGGGGCCGGCAGGTCCGGGGAGGAGTTACGATCCCGGCCAGAGGCTAGGCGGCCGCGGCAGGAGGGAGGCGCCGGTGGGACAGCTCACGGGGAGGGATCCCTCGCTGTTGCGCAGGATCAACTCCACCCTCGTACTCCGGGCCCTTCGCTCGGCAGAGAGCCCGCCCACGCTGTCGGTTCTCGCGGGAGCCACGGGGCTGTCCCGGCCCACGGTGGAGGGTGTGGTCGAAGGGCTGGTCGAGGCCGGGCTGGTGGTCGAGGCCGGCGCCCCCGAGCCGGGCGGGGGCCGGCTGGGGCGGCCGGCCCGGCGCTTCCGGTTCCGAGCGGAGGCCGGCTATGTGCTCGGTATCGAGGTCGGACCGCACAGGGTGACTGCCGTGGTGGCCGATCTCGTCGGCAGCGGGCTCGGCGGTGAGGAGCAGGAAGTCGCCGAAGGAGCATCGGCAGCGCAGCGGCTGGCACAGGTGCAGACGGTCGCCGGCAGGCTGCTGGGGCGGACGCAGGTGCCTTCGGGAGCGCTGCGGGCGGTGGGAGTGGGAACACCGGGGATCGTGGAGGGGAACGGGACGGTGCGGCTGTGCACCGCGTTGCCGGGGTGGACGGGGCTGCCGCTGGGTGACCGGCTCCGGGAGGCGTTCGGCTGTCCTGTTCTGGTGGAGAACGACGCGAACGCTGCCGTGCTCGCGGAGCGCTGGAAGGGAGCGGCGGCGGGCGCGGAGGATGTCGTGATGGTGCTGGCCGGGCTCAGCCCGGGTGCGGGTTCGCTGATCGGAGGGCGGCTGCACCGGGGGTACGGCGGAGCTGCGGGTGAGATCGGCGCACTGCATCTGCTGGGCAGAGAGGTCACCCCGGAGCACCTGCTGTCCACCACGGGTGAGCCGTTGCAGCCGCTGGACGAGAAGGCGGTGGCGAGGGTGTTCAGCTCGGCCCGCAGTGGTGACCGTCGGTCCGTGGCCGCGGTGGAGCGGTTCGTGCAGCGGTTGGTCCATGACGTGGCAGCCCTGGTGCTGGCGCTGGATCCGGAGTTGGTGGTCGTCGGCGGCTGGGCCGCGGGACTGGACGGTCTGCTGGAGCCGCTCCGCCGGGAGCTGCGGCTGTACTGCCTCCGGACTCCGCGGATCGCGCTCTCCGAGCTGGGCGGGGCAGCGGTGGCGACCGGCGCCCTGCGGCTGGCGCTGGATCACGTGGAGCAGCAGCTGTACACCGTGGAGGGGGCCGGGGCCGACTGACCCGCGCCGCCGTACCGCCGGGTGGGTCAGTCGGCGGGCAGGGGGACGGGCGCCTCGGTGCCGAAGGTGAGCCGGCAGGTATCGGCGCGGAAGGTGGCCACGCCGACCGCCACCGTGCGGTCGCGCGCCAGGTAGCGGGTGGTGACCACCAGTACGGGGGCGCCGGGAAGCCGGTCGAGCTGCCGGGCCACGTCGGCGCGGGCCGAGCCCAGCTCCACCGCCCGGTCCTGTCCGCCGAGTTCGGACCGCTGCAGGAGCCTCAGGAGGTGCCGCCCGCGGTCGGCCCCGTCAGCTCCCGGGTCGTGCGGCGGGTCGCCGGCCAACGATGCTGCGGGGAAGTGGAGTTGTTCGATGGCGACGGGCTGGCCGTGGGTCGTGCGGGTGCGGTGCACCACCTGGACGCGCTCATCGGGGCGGAGCTGCAGCATTCGGGCCACCTCGGGAGGGGGCGGGGCGCAGCGGCAGTCGGTGGTGATCCAGGAGTCGCCCGGCGCGCCCGGCCAGGTGTGGCGTCCGGGGCTCACGTCCACGCCGATCCGCGGGGGTGCGACCGTGGTGCCGACGCCGCGCCGGCGCTGCAGACGGCCCTCCAGCTCGAGCTGTTCGAGAGCTTGACGGAGGGTGGCACGGGCGACGCCGAATCGAGCGGCCAGGTCGCGCTCGTTCGGCAGGATCTGTCCGACTGCGAAATCGGAGTCCAGTGCTTCGGAGAGGACTGTCTTGAGATGCCGGTACTTGGGCTCCTGGACCGGGGCCGGCTGCGTGGTCGCCACTGTTGTTGCCTCCACCTGTGCCGTCTCGCCCGGCGCGGGCCGCGCAGGCATTATGAAAGAACCTTGCGTATCCGGACGATAGAGCGCTGCGGTGTCTTGGTCAAGACCAATCTCCGGTCACGCGCTGGACCTGCCGGCACCGGATGACGTTTACTCCGGGTTACCGGAGGCCGTTCAGGGGAGGCGGGGACAGGGTGCACGAGCAGGTGTCAGTGGTCACGGGCGGCGGGCGGGGGATCGGGGCGGCGGTGGCGGTGCGGCTCGCCCGGGCCGGTCATGATGTGGCGATCGGCTACGAGCGGGGGGCGGAGACTGCGGAGAAGACCGCGGAGGAGGTCCGTGCGGCCGGCCGGAGGGCCGTGGCGGTCCGGCTGGACGTCAGCGTCCCGGGCGAGGTGGAGGAGCTGTTCGAGGTCACCGCCCGGGTACTGGGGCCGGTCACGGGGCTGGTGAACAGCGCCGGGATCACTGGCCCGCTCGGCAGGTTCACCGAGACACCTGTCGAGGTGATGCGCCGGGTGATCGATGTGAATGTCATGGGGACGATGCTGTGCGCCCGTCGGGCGGCACGGGAGATGTCGACCCGGCACGGCGGCGCGGGCGGCGCCATCGTCAACATCTCCTCCGGGGCCTCCACGCTGGGCAGCCCCGGGGAGTACGTGCACTACGCGGCCTCCAAGGGTGCGGTGGACACGCTGACGATCGGGCTGGCGAAAGAGTTGGCTCCGGACGGGGTGCGGGTGAACTCCGTGCAGCCGGGCATGATCCTCACCGGCATGCATGCGGCGATGGGGGATCCGGGACGCCCCTGGCGCGACCCCGGCCGGGTTCCGATGCGAAGGCCCGGCGATCCCGAGGAGGTCGCCGGGGCCGTGGCCTGGCTGCTCTCCCCCGAGGCCTCGTACACCACGGGGGCGGTTCTGCGGGTCTCCGGCGGGCTCTGAGTACGGGAGCGCTTGGGCGACGCGGGCGTTTGATCCGGAAGATCCTTAACTTTCCGGTCACAGCTCGTTCGTGGCCGTGCAATACCGCCGGTGCAGAGTTGCTGTCATGGCTCTTCCCGAATCACGCCGCGGCATCGCGGCCTCGTGCCCGGATCCCGGCACCGGGCCTGCTCCGGGCCTGCCTCCGGGCGTGGCGGTGCGGGCGGCGGGGCCGGAGGACGTCGGTGCCGCGCGCGAGATGCACGCCCGGTGCTCGGCCGGCACCCTGGCCCAGCGCTATCACGGGCCGGTGGCGGACGCCGACAGGTACCTGCCGCATCTGCTGGACCCGAGGCACGGGCACACCCGTGCCGTGCGGACGGTCAGCGGTGATCTCGTGGCACTGGGCCACCTGCTGTGGGACGGGGACGAGACCGAGGTGGCGCTCCTGGTCGAGGACGCCTGGCAGCGCCGCGGGCTCGGTACGGCACTGCTGCGGCAGCTGACGGGCCTTGCTGCGGCGGCCGGCTGCCGCAGCGTCTATGCGCTGACGCAGTCCGTCAACACCGGCATGGTCGCTGCGCTGCGGGCGACCGGCCTGCCGCTGGAGTACGCACACTCGGCGGGCACCCTGGTGATCAGTGCCCGGCTCGCCCCACCGCCCCCGCCCGCTCCGCGGTCGCCGGCCGCGGCCCGAGGGCCGAGTCCAGGTCGTGCCACAGGTCGTCGACGTCCTCCAGGCCGACGGACATCCGGAGCAGTTTCTCGCTGATGCCGCCGGTCCGCCGGTCGTGCTCGGTGACGATGCGGTGGCTGATCGATCCCGGGTGCTGGATGAGGGTGTCGACGCTTCCCAGGCTCACTGCCGGAGTGATCAGGCGGACCCCGGCAATGACGCTGTGAGGATCGTCGCGTACCTCGAAGGCGACCATGGCACCGCCCAGCCGGGGGTAGTGGACACGGGTGATGCGCGGGTCGGCGGCCAGCCTGCGGACCAGTTCCGCGGCGGTGACCGACTGTGCGCGGATGCGTACCGGGAGGGTGGAGAGACCACGGAGCAGCAGGTAGCCGGCGAGTGGGTGCAGAACTCCCCCGGTGGCGAAGCGCACCCGGCGCAGCTCGCGGGCGAGGTCCTCTCCGCAGGCGACGACTCCGCCGAGGACGTCTCCGTGGCCGCCCAGGTACTTCGTGGCGCTGTGCAGCACGATGCCCGCACCGGATTCGGCGGGGCGCTGGAGAACGGGGGTGGCGAAGGTGTTGTCGACCAGCAGTGGCACAGCTCCGCAGGCGCGGACGACGGCCTCCAGGTCCAGTTCGGCCAGGGTCGGGTTGGCCGGTGTCTCCACCATCACCAGGCCGGTGGCGGGCCGGATGGCCTCGGTGATCGAGTCTGCGTCCGTCCAGGTGACCTCGGTGCCGAGCAGCCCGCTGGTCAGGAGATGGTCGCTGCAGCCGTAGAGCGGACGGACGGCGACGACGTGCCGCAGGCCGGAGGCGGCCTGGGTGAGGAGGACCGCGCTGAGGGCCGCCATGCCGCTGGCGAAGGATACTGCGGAGTCGGTTCCTTCCAGCCGGGCCATGGCGCGTTCGAACCGGGCGACGGTGGGGTTGTCGAGGCGGGCGTAGACCGGTGGGCCTTCCAGTTGGGCGCCGGTCGCGGCGAACTCGTCGAGCCGGGCGGCTTCGGCCCGGCTGTCGTACGACGGGTAGGTGGTGGAGAGGTCGATCGGAGTGGCGTGCAGGCCGAGGGCTGCGAGGTCCTCGCGTCCGGCGTGCACGGCGTCGGTGGCCAGCGAACGGGATGGGGTCGCGGGTGTGGTCTCCATGACCGGATTCTGAACACACAACGGGAGCCTAGGGACGCAAACCGTGTTATCTTCGACCAATGACAGCTTCTGTCGTACTTGATCCGGTTGACTTGGAGATTCTGCGGATTCTGCAGAAGGACGCCCGGATGACGAACCGTGATCTTGCCGGGTCGGTGGGGATCGCGGCTTCGACCTGCCTGGACCGGGTGGGCCGGCTGCGCCGCAGTGGTGTGATCACCGGTTATGGGCTTCGGCTGGATCCGGCAATGCTCGGGCGGTCGCTGGAGGCGCTGCTGTCGGTCCAGGTACGGCCGCACCGCAAGGAGCTGATCGGTCCGTTCGTGGAACGCGTGCGGTCGCTGCCCGAGTCCCGGGCGCTGTTTCACCTGACCGGTCCGGACGACTATCTGGTGCACGTGGCGGTTGCCGGGACCGCGGATCTGCAGCGCCTGGTGCTGGAGGAGTTCACCTCCCGCAAGGAGGTCACCCAGGTGGAGACGCGGCTCATTTTCCAGCAGTGGGACTGCGGACCGCTGCTGCCTTACCGGTCAGGAATGTGACAAAGGACAGTAGTGACGAACCCCGTCCCCGCGTATGAGGATGAGGGCATGCCTGACGACAACAATGACCTGCTGCCCAGGCAGCTTGCCGATGCTTATCTCGACGCTCTCATCGAGCTGGATCCGATCACCGGCACCTACCTCGGCGTCCCGGAGAGCTCCGGACGCCTCCCCGACTATTCGCCGGCCGGCGAGCAGGCACTGACCGACCTCGCGCGCCGGACGCTGGAACGGCTCACCGCCGCCGAGTCGCGCCCGGGTGCGGACAGCGACTCCGAGCGGCGCTGTGCGCGGCTGCTGCGGGAGCGCCTGTCCGCGGAACTGGCGGTGCGGGACAGCGGGGAACCGCTGCGCGCGGTCAGTAATCTCCACTCCCCCGTTCACTCGGTGCGCAGCATCTTCTCCCTGATGCCGACCGAGACGGAGGAGGACTGGTCGGTGGTCGCCGAGCGGCTGCGGGCCGTACCCGATGCCCTCGACGGGTACCGGCAGTCGCTCGCCGAAGGGCTGTCCCGGGATCTGCCGGCCGGTCCCCGGCAGGTCGCGACGGTGCTGGGGCAGTTGGACGAGTGGATCGGTGACGAGCCGGGCAAGAGCTGGTTCGCCGGGTACGCGGCCGACGGTCCGGCCACGCTGCGGAAGGAGCTGGACGACAGCGCCCTGGCGGCGACGAGTGCGGTCACCGCGCTGCGGAACTGGCTGCGGGACACCTACGCGCCGGGGGTGGCGGGGGCTCCGGAGATCGCCGGCCGGGAGCGGTACGCCCGCTGGGTCCGGTACTGGAACGGCACCGCTCCCGACCTGGACGAGGCCTACGCCTACGGCTGGGCGGAGTTCCACCGGCTGCACGCGGAGATGCGGGCCGAGGCGGCGAAGATCCTCCCGGGCGCCACTCCCTGGGAGGCCCTGAAGCACCTCGACACGCACGGTGAAGCGGTCGAAGGGGTGGAGGAGGTCCGGGTCTGGCTCCAGGAACTGATGGACGAGGCGATCGAGTCGCTGGACGGCACCCACTTCGAGCTGGCCGACCGGGTCAAGCGGGTGGAGTCGATGATCGCTCCGCCGGGCGGTGCCGCGGCGCCGTACTACACCGGACCTTCGATGGACTTCTCCCGTCCGGGGCGCACCTGGCTGCCGACGATGGGTGAAACCCGGTTCCCGGTCTACGACCTGGTGTCCACCTGGTACCACGAGGGGGTGCCGGGCCATCACCTGCAGCTGGCGCAGTGGGTGCATGTGGCGGACCGCCTGTCCCGGTACCAGACGACGGTCGGCATGGTGAGCGCCAATGCCGAGGGGTGGGCACTGTATGCCGAGCGGCTGATGGACGAGCTGGGATTCCTCACCGACGCGGAGCGCCGGCTCGGATATCTCGACTGCCAGATGATGCGCGCGGTGCGGGTGATCATCGATATCGGTATGCACCTGGAGCTGGAGATCCCGGCCGACTCCCCCTTCCGTCCGGGGGAGCGCTGGACACCGGAGCTGGCCCAGGAGTTCTTCGGACGGCACAACAGCCGTCCGGACGACTTCGTGGAGAGCGAGATCGTCCGGTACCTCGGTATGCCGGGTCAGGCGATCGGGTACAAGCTGGGCGAGCGGGCCTGGCTGCGGGGCCGGGAGGCCGCCCGCACGGCCCGGGGGGAGAGCTTCGACCCCAAGTCGTGGCACATGGCGGCGTTGTCGCTGGGCTCTCTCGGCCTCGACGATCTGGTGGAGGAGCTGTCCGTGCTCTGACGGCCCGAGCGAGCGCAGGCCGCGGCGGAGTGTCCTCGCCGCGGCCGGTCCGTCAATGGCCCAGCGGAGCGCTGCGGTGCCGTACACCGGACCCGGTGCGCGTCTTCACCAGCTCGAGCTGTGCGGGGATGCGGATGCGCAGGTCGGGCACATGACTGACGATCCCGACGCTGCGGTCCTGTTCCCGTAGCGAGTCCAGGACGTCCAGGACCTCGTCGAGGGACTGTTCGTCAAGGCTGCCGAAACCCTCGTCGATGAACAGGGTGTCCAGGCGCCGGCCACCGGCTTCTTCGGCGACGACGTCGGCGAGGCCGAGGGCGAGGGCGAGGGAGACGAGGAAGGACTCGCCGCCGGAGAGGGTCGCCGTGTCCCGGGTGCGGCCCGTCCAGGCGTCGATGACGTGCAGCCCCAGCCCGGAGCGGGCGCGGCCACCGGTCCGGGCGTCGGAATGGGTCAGGAGATACCGGCCGGCGGCCATCCGGCGGAGCCGGGTGCCGGCGGCGTCGGCCACCTCTTCGAGCCGGGCGGCCAGGACGTAGGTTTCCAGCCGCATGCGGTACTCGTTCTCCACGGCCGTGCCCCCGGCGAGCTGGGCCAGGTGAGCCAGGAGCCCGCTCTCCTCGCGCAACGGGGCGAGCCGGCGGGCGTCCGCCGTGGCCTGCGCGGAGAGCCGGTCCAGTTCCTCGCACCGGGTGCGGGCGGCTGTGTCGGAGGCGGCTGCGGTGCGGAGACCGTGGGTCGCCGCGTCGACGGCGGCCCGGGCCGTCTCCGGGTCTGCCCGGGGGCGGGCTGCTGCCTCCGTGGTGCGCAGATCGGTCAGGACGGTGGTGACAGCGGCTTCCTCGGCCTGCCAGGCGTCCAGGCGCTGCTGACACGCGTGCTGTTCCGCTTCACCGAGCAGGGCTTCGGCGGCGGCCTCGGGGGTGTCGAACCGGGCACGGTAGGCGGCGTCCGCCAGCCGGGCGTCGGCGGACTTGAGCCGGTCCGCCGTGTCCTGGGCGGTCCGTGCGGCAGCAGCTGCGGACACGAGCTGTTCCGATGCCCGCTCCAGCAGGGCAGCCCGTTCGGCGACGCTGCGGGCCTCTCCGCGAGCCTCGGCGATCCGGCGGGTGAGTGTGTCGAGCTCGGCGGCGAGCGCTTCGCGGCGGGAGGCGCGGGCGGCCGACTGCTGCCGTGCCGTCTGCAGGGCGCCGAGCAGTTCGGTGTGCTCCCGCTCGGCCGCGTCCTGGGCGGCCCTGGCCGCCCGGGCGCCGTCGGCGGCGGCCTGTTCGGCCGTCAGTACCTTCTCCAGCGCTGCGGTCCGGGCGGTGAGTTCGTCCGCCGCTTCCTGCCCCGCGGTGGCCAGCAGGCCCGCGTGCTCGGCCGCGAGGTCAGCGCGGTGGCGGACGTGCTGCTCGCGACGGGCGTCGGCCGCCTGGGAGGCCTGGAGCGCGGTGTCCTCGTCGACCCGGCTCACCTGGTCTGCGCGCCGGCGGGCGGGTGCGGGGTGCTCCGTTGAGCCGCAGACGGCGCACGGCTGTCCGTGGTCGAGGGTGGCCGCCAGTTCAGCGGCGTAGCCGAGAAGCCTGCGGTCCTTGAGGTCGAGCCAGTGTTCGCGGGCGGCGGCGGACTCCTCCCGTGCCGCCAGCTCCCGCTCCTCGGCAGCGCGGATGCTGGCGGCCAGCTCGTCCCGCCGGCGGGCGGCCTTCAGCCGGTGCCGGGCAGCTTCCAGGTCCGCGGCGAGCGGTCCCACGCGGGCGGCCGCCTCCGTGGCCCGGGCGGTGCGCTGCTCCAGTGCTGTCCGGGTGGTCTCCCGTTCCCCGGCACGCTGCTGCATGTCCTCGAGCAGCCCGTGCGCGCGGTCCGCTTCCCGGTCCAGCTCGTCGAGCTCACCGGCGAGCTGCCCGGCACGCTCCTCCGCCTGCCGGGCGGTACTGAGCGCTCCGAGCCGCTCCCGGGTGCGGCGTTCCCGCTCCGCGAGCCGGTCCACCGGCGCGTCGGCGAGGTCCGGCGGAAGCCGGGTGCGGGCCTGCCGCTCACTCTCCAGGGCCGCACGGTGCTCGGCCGCCGCGCTCTCCCGCAGTCCGAGGGCGGGGGCGACGGTGTCCGCCGCCCGGGCCCGTTCGAGGCGCACCCTGGCCGCCACCCGCTCCCCGCCGCGCTCGTCGAGTGCCGCTGCCCGGCGGAGCGCGTCGTCGTACCGGGCCTGGAGGCGGGCGTTCTCGGTGCTGTCGGCCAGGTCCTGCTGGGCACGCCGGTGTGCCGTCTCGGCGGTCTCCAGGGCTCCGGCCGCGATGTCCCGGTGCTCGCGGGCCTCGGAACGGGCGAGCGCCGCCCAGCGGAGGACCGCCTCGGCGAGACCGGGGTCTCCCGGGGACAGTCCGGGCAGCGGCCCGGCGGCCCGGGCGGGGTGGTGGCCGGCGGCCTGCTGGATGCGGTGAGCGAGGGAGAGCAGGCGTTCGTCGGCCTCCTGGACCCCCGCCAGGGCCGCGGCCCGGAGCCCGGCGAGGTGCTGCTCGGCAGCGGCGAAACGGCGGGTGTCGAAGAGCCGGCCGAGGAGCTTGGCACGGTCCTCTGCTCCGGCCCGCAGAAAGCGTGCGAACTCCCCCTGCGGGAGGAGCACCACCTGGCAGAACTGGTCGCGGGTCATGCCCAGCAGATCCCCCAGTTCCGCGCCGATCTCCTCGTGGGACCGGCTGAGGGCGTGCCAGGAGCCATCGCCGGGGCGGAACTCCCGCAGCGTGCAGCGGGCCTTCTCCCGGGTGTGTCCGGTGCCGCGCTTCTTGGGGCGCTGCTGCTCGGGGCTACGGGTGATCTCCAGTCGCCGGCCGCCGACGGTGAGGTCCAGTACCACCTCGGTGAGGGTGTGCGGGGCGGCGTGGTCGCTGCGCAGTGCGTGGGTGTGGCTCCGGCGGGCCCCGGGGACCGATCCGTAGAGGGCGAAGCACACGGCGTCCAGCACGGAGGTCTTGCCGGCTCCGGTGGGGCCGTGCAGGAGGAACAGTCCCGCGGCGGAGAGCCGGTCGAAGTCGATCCGCTCGGTACCGCCGAAGGGCCCGAAGGCGGTGACGGTCAGCCGGTGCAGCCTCATCGCGTGTTCTCCTCGGCTCGGGCTGCCTCCAGGGCGTCGCCGAGCACGTCACGTTCCCGTGCGTCGGGTTCCCGTCCGGAGCGGACGTGGGTGACGAAGTCCTCGGTGATCTGCTGGTCGGTGCGGCCGCGGAGCCGCTGGGCGTAGGACGGCCGCTCGCCCGGCGGTGCGCCCTGGGGGTCGAAGGCGAGGCTGAGGACGTGGGCGAAGCGGGCACTGAGGCGGGCCATCGGCTCGGCGGGGCGGGCGGAGTCGGTGAGGGTGGCCTCCACCCAGCTGTCGGTGTGCCGTGTCAGGGCGGGGTCGGCAAGCAGGTCCTCGAGCCGGCCACGGATGCGGGCCAGCGGGCGGGGTACGGGGCAGTCGAGGCGCTCGGCGTCGATCTCGCCGTGCGGGCCGAGGTCGATCAGCCACATCGACTTGCGGTGGCCGGCCTCGGAGAAGGAGTACGCGAGCGGAGAGCCGGAGTACCGCACGCGGTCGCTGATGGTCTGGCAGCCGTGCAGATGCCCCAGGGCCGCGTAGTCGACGCCGTCGAAGACGGACGCGGGGACGGAGGAGACACCGCCGACGGTGATGTCGCGTTCGCTGTCGGACTCCGCGCCTCCGGTGACGAGGGCGTGGGCGAGGACGACCGAGCGGGTGCCTTCCGGACGGCCGGCGAGGTCGGCGCGGACCTGGTCCATCGCGGCGCCCAGGACCTGCGTGTGTCCGGCCTTGCCGGCAGCGAAGTGGTCCCGCACCAGGGTGGGTTCGAGGTAGGGAAGGCCGTAGCAGGCGACCTCGCCGTGTTCGTCGCGGAGGAGCACCGGGGTGGCGCAGCCGGCCGGGTCGGTGCGCAGATGGATGCCGGCGCGTCCGATGAGCCCCGCGCCCACCCCGAGCCGGCGGCCCGAATCGTGGTTGCCGGAGATCATGACGGCAGGGGTGCCGAGGGCGGCCAGGTGGTGCAGCACCTCGTCGAAGAGCTGAACGGCGGGCAGCGGCGGCACCGCGCGGTCGTATATGTCGCCCGCCACGAGAACGGCGTCGACACGGTGGTCCCGCACCACGGAGACGAGGTGCTCGAGGAACGCCCGCTGTGCGTCCAGCAGGCCGACCCGGTGGAAGCTGCGCCCCAGGTGCCAGTCGGAGGTGTGCAGAAGCCTCAAAGCGCCGCTCCGACCTGCATGTTTCCCCTCACTCCGGCCACCGGGCGGGCACCGTTCCGGCACCGGCACCGGCGTCATCATAGGTGTGCAGCCGGCCGGGAAATGCTCGGCCCCCGCTGCCGGGCGCCGGCACCCGGCAGCGGGGGTGGGGGCAGGAGCAGGAGGCGGGTCACCGTGTTCCGGTACCCCCGCCCGGCGAGCGGGGCGCTGCGGGGCGGCTGTACGTGTCGCCGCCCAGCTCCAGGCGGGCGGAGCCGGCCGTGGTGTCTGCCAGCCAGTCCCGGAAGGCTCCGAGGCCGGAGGCGGGTATCCCGATCTCGATGGTGACCTCGCTGCCGTAGGTGACGTGGCGCACGTTGCGGCCGGTGCTCCGCAGCCCGTTCTCCAGCCTGCCGGCCTGCTGGTGGCCGACTGTCACGGTGGCGAGCAACAGCCGCTGCCGGGTCACGGTGCCCAGGGTGTCCAGGGCCTCGCCGACAGCACCGCCGTAGGCCCGGATCAGACCGCCCGCGCCGAGCTTGGTGCCGCCGAAGTACCGGGCGACGACCGCCACCGCCTGGCGCACCCCGCGGCGGTTGAGCATCTGCAGCATGGGGGCGCCTGCCGTGCCTCCGGGCTCCCCGTCGTCGTCGCATTTCTGGATACCGGCGTCGGCGCCGATGACATACGCGTAGCAGTGGTGGGTGGCGGCCGGGTGCCGTCCGCGGGCGCGGCGAACGAAGGACCGGGCCTCCTCCTCGGTGGCGGCGGGGGCCAGCAGGCAGACGAACCGGGATCGGCTGACTTCCGTTTCGTGCGCGCCTTCGCCGGCCACCGTCACATACTGATCCCGCATGCGGTCAGGTTACGGGGTGCGCCGAGCCGGGTCCCGGCCCGTGGGGGCCCGGCCGGGCCGCGAGGGGGGAATGCCTCCGCGGAGCCGGTGGTTGGGGCAGGCATGCATGCTGATGACGAGACGGTACGGCGGATTCTCACCACCGGTGACACCTGGGCAGTGGTCGGACTGTCGGCGAACCGCCGGCGGGCGGCGTACGGAGTGGCCGAGGTGCTGCAGCGGCACGGCAAGCGCGTCGTGCCGGTGCACCCGCGGGCGGAGGAGGTGCACGGTGAGCCGGGGTACGCCACGCTGGCGGAAATACCCTTCCGGGTCGATGTGGTGGACGTGTTCGTCAAGAGTGACCTGGCCGGTGCGGTGGCGGACGAGGCGGCTGCGACGGGGGCCCGGGCGGTGTGGTTCCAGCTCGGGGTGATCGACGAGGCCGCGTGCGCGCGGACCAGGGCAGCCGGACTGGACATGGTCATGGACCGCTGCCCGGCCATCGAGTACGGCCGGCCGGAGTTCGGCGACCTGCGGGGCTGACGGGAGGCGGTGCCGGGCTCCGCTGCTGAGCGGGGCCCGGCACCGCGGCGCTCAGGGAGCGGCGGGGGGAACCGAGACCGCCATCATCATCTCGACGGGTTCGGAACCGTCGTTGCGGTAGCCGTGCGGCGTGTGGGAGGCGAAGGAGGCGGCCGTCCCTGCCGGGACCCGGTGGTCCGTGCCGTTCACGGCAAGGGTGAGCACCCCCCGTGACACATGCACCAGCTCGGTCGTACCTGCGGGATGCGGGTCGGAACTGCTGGCCTCTCCCGGCATGATCCGCCAGTGCCAGAGCTCCAGGGGGCCGGGCGCTTCGGTGCCGGCGAGCAGAATGCTGTGGCTCCCCGCTTCGGTGGACCACAGCCGCACGGCCTGCTCGGCGGAGACCAGACGCACCGTCGGCCCCTGCGCGTCGTCGAGCAGGGTGGTGACGCTGACACCGAGGGCGTCACCGAGCTTCACGACGGTCCCGACGCTCGGGTTGGTGCGGGCCTGCTCGATCTGGATGACCATGCCCCGGCTGACTCCGGCGCGGGCAGCGAGAGCGTCGAGCGTGAAGCCTCGTTCGGTGCGCAGCCGTTTGAGGTTGCGGCCGAGCGCGTGCGTGAGCTGGTCGAGATCCGTCACCGGCATCCTCCGACGAAGGTGAAATATATTGCATTGCTGAGTGCAGCGTATTGCGCTACGGTGCGGTGGACTTCTTCGTTCACCACACCGTACTGCGAGGTACCGGATGATCGCCCTGGCCCTGGCCACCAGCTTCCTGTGGGGGCTGGCCGACTTCGGCGGAGGGATGCTGTCCCGGCGCATTCCCGCGCTGACGGTGGTGGTGGTCTCACAGGTGCTGGCGGCCGTGGCGCTGGGTGCCGTGGTGCTGACGACCGGCGCCTGGAGCGCGGGCAGCGACAGGCTCTGGTTCGCCGCAGCGGCGGGGCTGATCGGCCCGGTGGCGATGATCTGCTTCTACCGCGCGCTCGCGCTGGGACCGATGGGCGTGGTGTCCCCGCTGGCGGCGACGGCGGTGGCGGTCCCGGTCGGGGTCGCCCTGCTGCTCGGCGAGCGGCCGGGTGCACTGCAGTACGCCGGAATCCTGGTCGCGGTGGCGGGCATCGTGATGGCGGGCGGACCTCAGTTGCGCGGCGCCCCCGTGCAACAGCAGGCCGTGGTGCTGACCGTCATCGCCGCCGTCGGATTCGGCATGGTGATGGTGCTGATCGCCGAGGCGGCCACCACCGTCCAGGGCCTGCTGCTCGCGCTGTTCGTCCAGCGGCTGTGCAACGCGGCGGTGGGCGGAGCCGCACTGGGCGTCGCCCTGCGGCGCGGTCTGCCGGTACTGCCCGACGGCGGCCTGCGTGCCCTGCTTCCCGCGCTGCCCGCCCTGTCCTTCGTCGGGCTGGCGGACGTGGCCGCGAACGGCACCTACGCGCTCGCCGCCGGGATCGGCCCGGTCACCGTGGCCGCGGTGCTGGCCTCGCTCAACCCGGTGATCACCGCGCTCGCCGCCCGCGGCATGCTTCAGGAGCGGCTGCTCGTGGTGCAAGCGGCCGGGGCAGGGCTGGCCATGGCCGGCACCCTGCTCCTGGCGTCAGGCTGACCGCCGCGGCCGGCCGCGGCGGCTCACATCCGCCGGACGGCGAAGAGCAGCAGCGCGAAGCCGTTGATCGCGATCGCCACTGCCAGCAGCACGCGCAGCACGCGCGGACTTGTCCAGGAATCCCTGCGGGACGGTTGGGGCACGGACCACACCTCCGGGCGTCGGACGGGCCGGCGGTCGGCCGCCGGCCGGTCACTCCAGTGTGCCGGTCCTTCCGTTCCCGCCCTGACGCTGCCTGCCGACGATGCGCGCCGCCGCACGCAACTGCTCCGCGGTGACGTCCGGGGGCGGCGGCGCGGGCGGCGGAGTACGCATCGGGGGCTGCCAGCCCTGCTCACTGTCCCAGCGGCGGACGACCCGCGCGGGAGCTCCGGCGACGACCGCGTGGTCGGGGACCTCCCCGCGCACCACGGCCCCCGCTGCCACCACGGTGTTGCGGCCGAGCCGGGAACCGGGCAGCACCACCGCCCCCGTTCCGATCCAGCTGCCGGGGCCGATCTCCACGGGGGCGGCCCGTGGCCACTGCCTGCCGACCGGCTGCTGCGGGTCGTCGTAGGAGTGGTTGGTGGAGGTCACATAGCAGTAGGGGCCGAAGAAGACGTCCCCTCCCACCGTGATCGGCGCGTCGGCGACAAGGTGACTGCCCCGGCCGAGGACGACTCCGTCGCCCAGCCGCAGCACCGCACCGGTACCGAGATCGAGGCCCGGCAGCATTCCCACGGTCAGGGTCACATCCCGGCCGATGACACAGTGGTCACCCAGCTCCATGCACTGGGTTCCGAAGAGCGTTCCCTGCGGGAAGGCCAGCCTGGTACCGGTGCCGATCCGGCGGAAGGAGTACGGACCGGGACGGTCGGCGGTGAGGGCGCCCGCCCGCTGCGCCCAGCCCCAGACGCGGTGGACCGCGCCGGACGCGAGCCGTTCGGCCGCGTGCCGGAACCTCATCCGTGTCCCTTCACGATGGCTGCCCTTCTCCTCAGTCGGAGACCGCGACCGGCTCCGCGACGGGCCGGTTTCCGGCCTCCTCAGGAGCCAGGTGCAGGCGCTTCTTCACCCGTCGCTTGATGACAAGGAAGGAAACCAGTCCGCAGAGTGCGGCGAGCAGGAGCCCGATCCACGAGAAACGGTGGAGCCAGGACTGTGCGACGAGACCGAGGTAGTAGACCACAGCCGTGGTGCCGCCTGCCCAGAGAATGCCCCCGGGCACATCGGCGAGGAGAAATTTCGGATAGGGCATGCGCAGCACGCCCGCCAACGGGCCGGCGAAGATCCGCAGCAGTGCCACGAACCGCCCGAAGAACACGGCCCAGGCTCCCCAGCGCTGGAAGGAGCTCTCCGCCAGGATGACGTTCCCGGGCGAGAAATGCCGGGGGAATCTTCGGCCCAGCCGGACGAAGAGCGGTCGCCCGCCCTTGCGCCCTATGAGATAGCCGAGCGAGTCCCCGACGCAGGCACCCACCGTGGCGCAGATACCGACCCACAGAGGGTCCACATGCCCCTGGGAGGCCAGCAGCGCCGCACTGACCAGAATGATTTCCCCGGGAAGCGGAATCCCCAGCATCTCGATGAGGATCACCGAGGTCACGAGTATGTAGACCGTGAGCGGCGGAATCGTCGCAAGCCAGGCGTGTACGTCCATTGCCCGCCGGTCCTCCCCGTGAACATGCCGCCTGCCGGCGCGCACCTGTGCGGTACACGCAGGAAGCCTAACCGATCAGGCGGAGTACTCCGGCAGTTCCCCGGGGCCGCCGGGGCGAGGGGCACGGCTTCGGGGAAGCCGGCGAATGCGGGGTCTGCCCCGGCGACGCGGGACCCGAGGAAGCTGCACAGCCGCGGCTCGTGGTCAGCCGAGGGAGAATGCCCCTGCGGGCGGCGGCGGGGAGGGCTGCGCCGTCCGGTCCGTCACCGGCCGGGCTCCGGCAATGAAGCGGTGCAGCGCGGTGCCGTGCACCGTGCGCGCCGGGAAGGCGTCGGCCGCGCACCGGCGGGTGATATCCGTCATGGGCAGCGGCGCCCGTGAGGCCACCAGCACCGCGTTGCCGAAGCGGCGGCCCCGCAGCATGCCCGGCTCCGCGACCAGGCACAGCTCGTCGAAGACGGCGGCCAGAGTGGCGAGCTGGGAACGGAGGAAAGCGAACGGCGCCGAGTCCGCGACATTGGCGAGATGGATCCCTTCCGGGCGAAGAGCCCGGGCTGCGGCGTGGACGCAGCTCAGCGTGGTCAGGTGGGCAGGGGTCCGGGACCCCTGGAAGACATCGGCGACCGTCACGTCGGCTCCGGCCGGCTCCGCGGCCTCCAGGGCCGCGCGGGCATCGGTCACCGTCACCGCGATCCGGGAACCGGGGGGCAAGGGAAGCTCCCGGGCCACCAGGGCGGCCAGCCGCCGGTCGGCCTCGACGGCCACCTGCCGGGACCCGGGACGGGTCGCGGCGAGGTAGCGGGGAACGGTGAGGGCTCCCCCGCCGAGGTGCAGGGCCTCCAGCGGCCGGCCGGGCACCGCGGTCGTGTCCAGCACGTGACCGATCCGGCGTACGTACTCGAACTCCAGGTGGCAGGGGTCCTCGAGGTCGACGTACGACTGCGGTGCACCGTCCACCGTGAGCAGCCAGGCACGCTCCCGGTCGAGGTCGGGCATCAGCCGTGCGGTGCCGTGGTCCACAGCGGCGGTCACGGGTATCGGCTCGTCCACACCCCCATTGTGGCCCCGGGCGCACCCGGGGACCGCCCCCCGGGTGCGATTCCCGGCGGGCAGCCACCTCGAGGCCACCGGAGCGGCCGGCGGCAGCCCTGCCCCGTATCCAGAACCGTCACCTTCGTCGGTTACTCTCCCGGAGTGTCCGCACCCTCTGCTGCCCTTGACCGGCAGGCCGCCGGAGCCGCCCGCGCACGGAGCCGCCCATGGCTCCGGCTCGCGCTGCTCCTGATGCTGCTGGCCGCCGCCGGGGCGGCTGTGCTGGCGTACCAGCCACACCAGCTGCTCACGGGCGGGAGTCCCGCCCTTCCGGAGGGGCACGGCGCGCTGCTGCTGTACGCAGGGATCTACGGAGTGAGTGCCGCGGCGTTCGTGCCGCGGCCGGTGATGAATCTTGCTGCCGGTGCCCTCTTCGGCTCCGCCGCCGGCGTCGTGGGGGCGCTGGCCGGGACGGTACTGGGTGCCGCCCTGGCCTTCGGCATCGGGCGGCTGCTCGGCCGGGACGCGCTGCGCCCGCTGCTGCGCGGCCGGCTCCTGACCGCCGGTGACCGGCAGCTCAGCGAGCACGGTTTCCGTTCGATGCTGGTGCTGCGGCTGCTGCCGGTACTGCCGTTCGCGGCCACGAACTACGCTGCGGCGATGTCACGCATGTCCTGGAAGGTCTTCCTCGGGGGCACAGCGCTGGGCAGCGTACCCAGCACCATGGCGTACGTGGTTGCCGGGAGCAGGGCCACCACCCCGACCTCCCCGGTATTCCTTGTCACGGCGCTTGTCATCGTGGCCGGCGGCGTGGCGGCGGTGGTCCTGGCGCGCCGACGCGCCGGCACCGCCGCACCCGCCACCGGGCCCGGCTCCACGCCCGCGCTTTCCGGGGCCTGACATCCGACCGGCCTCCCGCCACTGAATCCGCAGAGGGACGAGCACCACGCATGTCTTGGTTCGAATCGTTGATATTCGGGATCGTCCAAGGGCTGACCGAGTTCCTGCCGATCTCCTCGAGCGCGCACCTGCGGCTCACGGCTGTGGTGGCCGGCTGGGAGGATCCGGGGGCCGCCTTCACCGCGGTGTCCCAGATCGGCACCGAGCTGGCCATCCTGATCTACTTCCGGAAGGACATCTGGCGGATCGCCTCCGCCTGGACCCGGTCGCTGACCAACCGGGAACTGCGCGGAGACCTCGACGCCCGGATGGGCTGGCTGGTGATCATCGGCTCGATTCCGATCGGTGTGCTGGGCATTCTGCTGAAGGATTCCATCGAGGGGTCGTTCCGGGATCTGCGGCTCATCGCGGTCAGTTTCATCGTGCTGGGCATAGCGCTGGGTGTGGCCGACCGGATAGCCGAGCGGGCGGAGAACGGCGGGCGGCACCGGGCCGCCAAGCCGCGCAAGACCCTCGAGGAATTGAACCTGCGCGACGGGATCCTGTTCGGCCTGTGGCAGGCGCTGGCGCTCATCCCGGGCATGTCGCGGTCGGGTTCGACCATGACGGGCGGGCTCTTTCTCGGCTACCGCCGCGAGGCGGCCGCACGGTACTCGTTCCTGCTCGCCATTCCCGCGGTGCTCGGCTCCGGAGTCTTCGAGCTGAGCGCGATCGGGGAGGACGCCGGGCACGTCTCCTGGGGGCCGACGATCCTGGCCACCGTCGTGTCGTTCTTCGTCGGCTACGCCGTCATCGCCTGGTTCATGCGGTTCATCAGCACCCGCAGCTTCATGCCCTTCGTCTGGTACCGGATCGCTGTGGGCGTCGTCCTGCTGATGCTGATCTACGCCGGCCTCCTGGAGCCCATGGCCGGCGCCGGGTTGGCGGAGTGAGGCTCAGGACTGCCGCATCACGGAGGTGACAATCCGCTCGCACAGCTCATGAGTGCGCAGCGCGTCCTCGGCGGTCTGCGGCCTGCCCGCACGGACCGCGTCCAGGAATGCCGTGACGGCCTGCTCGATCCCCCGCTGCCGGGCCACGGGGACCCAGTCCCCCCGTCGGCGGACGCTGGGCTGCCCCTTGTGGTCGATGACCTCGGCGAGGTTGCGGACCTCCCGCTTGGAATCCTGACCGGAGACTTCCAGGATTTCCTCGGCGGACCCGGACAGCCGGTTCATGGCACCGATGGCGGTGAATCCGTCACCGGCGAGCTGGAGGACGACATGGTGCAGCAGCCCCGCTTCCGCCCTGGCATGCACGTCGATCCGGTCGACCGGCCCCGGGACAAGGAACCGCAGCGTGTCGACAACGTGGATGAAGTCGTCGTAGACCATGCGGCGGGCATCCTCCGGCAGGCCGACCCGGTGCTTCTGCATCAGGATCAGCTCGCGTGGGTGCTCCAGGCACTGGGCGTAACCGGGGGCGAACCGGCGGTTGAACCCGACCGCCAGGCCGACACCCCGCCCGGCGGCGAGGTCCGTGATGCGCCGGGCGTCGGCCAGGTGATAGGAAATCGGCTTGTCGACGTAGGTGGGGATGCCGGCTTCCAGGAGCCGGGTGACGATGCCTGGGTGGTCAGCGGTCGGGGCATGAACGAAGGCGGCGTCGAGCCCGGCGCCGACGAGATCCTCGAGGCCGGCATGGCGCTGGGCCGCCGGGATCCGGTAACTGTCCGCAACCCGGTCCAGGGTCTCGCGGCTGCGCGTGTGCAGGTGCGGCTCCAGCCCCGCCAAGGTGGTGAGCACGGGCAGATATGCCTTCCGGGCGATGTCGCCCAGCCCGATCACGCCGACCTTCACAGGGCCTCCCTCACTCGTCCGGGCGCTGCTCCCCCGGTGTGCACCCGGAGCATACGCAAAGCCGTCCGGCGACGTGACAGCTCCCCTGCACGGATACTCACCCCGCGGTGCCGCCCGGAGTGCCGGGACCGCCTGCCAGCCGGGCGTCGAGCCGTTCGATGGCGGCCCGGACCCCCGCTCCGCAGGCGTCCCGCCCCAGCGCCTCCACGGCCCGCCGCGCCCGGCCGAGCTCCCGACGGGCCGCCTCCGCGTCGCCGAGCTTCAGCCGGTCGGCGGCAATGCTGAGATACAGCGCCGGGTAGAACGCCCGCACCGCGGGCCGGTACCCGCCGGACGGTACCCGTTCCCCGGTCAGGGCGTCAGCCTCGGCCAGTGCCCTCAGATCCCAGCGCAGCTCGTCGTCGGGATCGTCCTGGGTGTCCGCGAGGTAGTGGGCGATGGTGCAGCGATGGAAACCGTCCCCGCTCTTGCCCGCCTCCTCCCACAGCTGTGCCAGCCGGTTGCGGGCCTCTTCCCGGTCCCCCGCCCGGTGCAGCATGACGGCCTGGCCGATCCTGACGGTGAGCCCGCCCGCCGCCGTGTCCTGCTGCTCCGTCACTGCGGCCTCCGTGCGGTGTCGTGGCGGTCCTCACGTTGCGTACCGGGGTACTGCACCGACGGTATCCGCCCCGCACCGCGTTCGGCCGGAGGCACTCGGACGTCAGCCGAGATCGGGTACGCACCAGTCGACCGGGGCGTGCCCCTGGGCCGCCACGGCCTCGTTGATCCGGCTGAACGGGCGGGAGCCCAGGAATTTGCGGGCCGACAGCGGAGAGGGATGAGCGCCCTCCACCACGGTGTGCCGTCCGGTGTCGATGAGGGGCAGCTTCTTCCTGGCGTAGTTCCCCCACAGCACGAAGACAGCGGGATCGGGCCGGGAGGCCACCGCGCGGATCACCGCGTCGGTGAAGTTCTCCCAGCCCTTCGCCTTGTGGGAATTGGCCTCACCGGCCCGCACGGTCAGCACCGCGTTGAGCAGCAGGACGCCCTGCTCGGCCCACGGCATCAGGTAGCCGTTGTCCGGGACCGGGCATCCGAGGTCGTCGTGGAGCTCGCGGAAAATGTTCCGCAGGGAGGGCGGAGTTTTCACCCCCGGGCGCACCGAGAAGCACAGTCCGTGCCCCTGCCCCTGGCCGTGGTAAGGGTCCTGGCCGAGCACCAGGACCTTCACCCGCTCGTAGGGCGTGGCGTCCAGCGCGGCGAAGACTTCTTCGCGGGGCGGGTACACCGGGCCGCGGGCCCGCTCCTCCTCGACGAACTCGGTGAGCAGCTTGAAGTAGGGCTTCTCCAGCTCCTCACCGAGGACGTCCTGCCAGGAGTCGGGCAGCATACCGGTCACGTCGTCAACCTCCGGGGTGGTGTTCCGCGTTGCTCCGCAGAACGTACCGGGTGCCTCCGACAGTTCAGGACACGCCGGCCTTGAGGAAGATACCGCCGTCCACCACGAGTGTCTGGCCGGTGATCCAGGCGGATGCCTCGGAGGTGAGGAACGCGGCAGCACCTCCGATGTCCTCCGGCACGCCCAGGCGCCCCAGCGGGTAGCTCCGGGCGGCTTCCTCCTCACGCCCCTCGTAGAGCGCGGCGGCGAACTTCGTCTTGACGACCGCGGGGGCAATGGCGTTCACCCGCACTCCCGGCGCCATCTCGTGAGCCAGCTGCAGGGTGAGGTTGACCATCGCGGCCTTGCTGATGCCGTAGGCCCCGACGAACGGCGAGGCCGACAGCCCGGCGACCGACGCGACGTTGACGATGGTCCCGCCGTTGTCCTGCTGCCATGCCGCCCAGGTGAGCTGGGCGAATCCGAGCGCCGAGATCACGTTGGTCTCGAACACCTTGCGCGCGACGCTGAGGTCGAGGTCGGCGATCGGGCCGAAGACCGGGTTGGTGCCGGCGTTGTTGACCAGGTGGTCGACCCTGCCGTAAGCCGCCATGACCCGCTCCACGGCTTCCGCCTGGTGCGCCTCGTCGTGGGCCTTGCCCGGGACCGCCATGGCCCGGTCGGCGCCCAGCAGGCCGACCGCCTCCTTCAGTGAGTCCTCGTTGCGCCCGGTGATGCACACCCGGTCACCCCGGGCGACCAGTGCCTGCGCTATACCGAAGCCGATGCCCCGGCTCCCACCGGTGACCAGCGCGACCTTGCCGCTGTCGGCGGGAGTTACGTGTTCCGTCATATCCGGTTTCTCCGTGATCTCGTCAGTTGAGCGGGCCGCCGGCCACGTACAGCACCTGGCCGGAGATGAAGCCCGCGGCCTCGCCGGTGAAGAAGGCGATGGCCTCGGCGATGTCCTCGGGCCTGCCGACCCGCTGGACCGGGATACCGGACGCGGCAGCCGCCTGGAAGGCCTCGAAGTCCATGCCCACGCGGGCAGCGGTCTGGGCGGTCATCTCGGTGACGATGAAACCGGGGGCCACCGCGTTGGCGGTGATGCCGAACTTGCCGAGCTCCTTGGCCAGCGTCTTCGTGAACCCCTGGAGGCCCGCCTTGGCAGCCGCGTAGTTGGCCTGCCCGCGGTTGCCGAGCGCGGAACTGGAGGACAGGTTGACCACCCGGCCGAAGCCCGCGTCGACCATGTGCTTCTGGCAGGCACGCGACATCAGGAACGCACCGCGCAGGTGCACGTTCATGACCGTGTCCCAGTCCGCATCGCTCATCTTGAACAGCAGGTTGTCGCGCAGCACTCCCGCGTTGTTGACCAGCACGGTGGGGGCGCCGAGGCCTGTGGTGACCTGCTCGACCGCCGCGGCGACCTGCTCGCTGTCGGAGACGTCGCAGCCGACGGCGAGAGCACGTCCGCCGTCGGCGGTGATCCGGTCGACGGTGTCCTTGCAGGCCGCCTCGTCGAGGTCCAGGACGGCGACCGCGCGGCCTTCCCGTGCCAGGCGGACCGCTGCGGCCGCACCGATCCCCCGGGCTCCGCCCGTAACGATCGCGACTCGCTGCTCGGTGGTGGACATACTTGTTTCTCCTCGTCCTCGCTGAGTGAGCAACCGCTTAGTATCTTCGATGGACGTGACGCTAGAAGCCTTGCGGACCGCTGTCAACGGGTGACTGCCTCACACTCGCGGCAATGCCCCGATTCCTCCGCCCGCCGGGCCGCCGACCGCCGCACACTCACCGTACGAGCAGGTGCAGCAGCCGCTCGGCCTCGGCTCGCGGGTCGTCGGTCAGCCCGAGGTGCACCGGACCCGGCTGTACGACGGTGCTGCGGGGTGCGACGAGCCAGCGGAACCGGCGGCCGGGGTCGTCACCGGCGGCCTGGCCGGCAGCCGGGCCGCCGCGGCACAGGCACTCCGCCGCATCCAGTGCGGCCCGGACTCCGTCCAGATCCACGTGCGGGTCCAACGCCAGCAGCCTGGGCACGTCCAGATGGGTGCGGGCCGTGACGAAGGACCGGGCCCGGCAGTACACGGCCACACCGGCGTTGATGCACTCACCG
Source organism: Streptomyces sp. ACA25 (assembly GCF_028200735.1). Lineage (GTDB taxonomy): Bacteria > Actinomycetota > Actinomycetes > Streptomycetales > Streptomycetaceae > Streptomyces. The sequence goes on along the minus strand of NZ_JAQKPV010000011.1, from coordinate 135,491 downwards.
CGCTCCACCCGGGGGATCACCCGCAGCAGCGCGTACTCGTACACCTGCGGAGCCGCGGACCGCCCGGCTGTCTGCGCGCTGCTCACTCGGCACCACCCCTGGGCAGCGGCAGCCCTCCGGTGAGCCAGCCGGGGGCACGGGACGGTCCGTCCTCGGTGGGCGGGCCGACGGTGATCCGGTCACGGACCCCCGCCGCCCGGGCCAGCAGCACCTCCGCGTACACCGCGCGGACGGCATGCGGCGAGGTGAAGCCCGGTTCACCGGTGAGCCACTCGTCGGGCACCTCGGCCAGCACCTCGGTCAGGAGCCGCTCCGTCACCAGGGGAGCCAGCCGGCCGGCGGCAGCCGTGACGTCCGGGCCGAAGGGGGCCAGTGCGTGGTCGGACGCGTCGTAGGGCCGCTCGGCGGCTGCGGCGGCCCCGGCCCAGCTGTGGTGCCAGACGAGAGTCGCTCCGTGGTCGATGAGCCACAGATCCCCGTGCCAGACAAGCAGGTTGGGATTCCGCCAGGACCGGTCGGCGTTCTGCACGAGCGCATCGAACCAGACCACCTCGCCCGCCTCCGCCGCGGTGACCCGGTAGGCCAGCGGATCGAAGCCGAGGGACCCGGGCAGGTAATCCATCCCCAGGTTCAGCCCGGTGCTCGCCGAAAGGAGCTGCTGCACCTCCTGATCCGGCTCTCCCCGCCCGATTGCCGGGTCGAGCTGCAGCCGCACCAGGTCGGGGACCCGCAGACCGAGCCGGCGGGCGAGAGAGCCGCTGACGACCTCGGCCACCAGGGACTTGCGGCCCTGCCCGGCCCCGGTGAACTTCATGACGTACGTACCCAGGTCGTCGCCCTCGACGAGCCCAGGCAGCGATCCGCCTTCCCGCAAGGGCGTGACATAACGCGTGGCAGCGACTTCAGGGAGCATTTTCCCAGGCTATCCGACATTCCAGCCTTGTGATCCACGGTTGACTCCCGGGGTCATCGAGAGCGATGCTGCCTGCGCTGCGCTCCGCGCGGGAGGCGCCTGAGGCTCGGGGGCGCGAGCACGCGATCGCCACGGAACAGCTGTACCGCACCCCGGACGCCGGCTTCGGTCCGCGGTCGAGGAGGCGAAGCGCATCGTGGCCCTCGGCACGACCCGGCCAGGAACGGTGACAGGCCGTGCCGGCCGCGTGTACCGTGCGCGGCCCGGGTGGGAGTGGCACCGTAGGGGTACTCCACGGCCGCACCGCACTCCCGTCACCCCACCGCACTCCCCCGGAGGAGCATGATGACCGCGTCAGCCAGGTCCCCGAAAACCGCTTCCCGTCGCACGGTCGTCGCCGCCGTGGGAGCCCTGGGCCTGGGAGGGGCCGTGGCGGCCTGCGGCAGCGATGACGCCGAGCCCCCGGAGGGCCGGATCGAGGAGGAGACGCCGGAGGGCGGCGAGGAACTGGCCGGAACCTCCGACATCCCCGAGGGCGGCGGTGTGGTCTTCGAGAACGCGAGAGTCGTGGTCACCCAGCCGGAACCCGGCGAGTTCAGGGCGTTCTCCGCCGTGTGCACACACCAGGGCTGTGTGGTCCGTGACGTCAGCGACGGCACCATCAACTGCGCCTGCCACGGCAGCCGGTTCGCCATCGGGGACGGCAGCGTGGTGAACGGACCCGCGGAGCAGCCGCTTCCGGAAGAAGCACTCACCGTGGAGGGTGACTCGCTCCGCCTCGGCTGATCTGCTGCCGCCGACCCGGCCTGCGGGTTCGCGGCGCCTGCCCCGGACGGACCGCGTTCACCCGGAGCGGCGCGCCGCCCGTGGGCGGACGGCGGCTGCGAGCGCCCCGGCGAGGTCTTCCGCGTCCGGCCCGGAGAGCGGGGAGACCGTCAGCCGCACCCCCGGCGGCGAAACGGTACGGAAGCGGGCCCCGGGGGCGACGGCCCAGCCGGCCTGCAGGAGACGGGAGACGGCCAGCGTCTCGTCCGGCACCGGAACCCACACGTTCATGCCGCTGCGCCCGTACCCCGCGAGCGAGTGCCCGGCCAGGGCCCGGATGAGGGCGGCTCGCCGCTCCCCGTAGGCGCGGGCCACCGTGCGGGGGTCGGCTGCCCCGGTGCGCGCCAGCTCGAGCACCGTTTCCTGGAGCAGGTGACTGACCCAGCCGGGGCCCAGCCGCAGCCTGCCGAGCACCCGGCCCACCGTGGTGGGGTCCGCCGTGAGAACCGCGAGACGCAAATCGGGGCCGTAAGCCTTCGCCGCGGAGCGCACGACCGCCCAGTGCTCGGTGCTGCCGGTGAGTGTGTGCAGGGGGAGATCGACGATCCCGTGCCCATGGTCGTCCTCGATCAGTACCGTCCGCGGGTGGGCAGCGAGGACCGCTCGCAGAGCCCGGGCGCGGTCCTCGGTGACCGCGGCGCCGGTCGGATTCTGCGCACGTGCCGTGACGATCAGCGCGCGGACATCCTGCCGCAGGGCGCGCCCGGTCTCCTCGGGCAGCGGTCCGTCATCGTCCAGGGGGACCGGGACCGTACGCAGGCCGAGCGCGGGCAGCAGGTCGAGCAGACTGCCCCAGCCCGGGTCCTCCACCGCCACCGCGTCACCGGGCCGCAGGTGGGCGGCGAGCACCCGTTCGATGGCGTCCAGGGAACCGGAGGTCACCGCCACCGGCCCGGCAGGCACCCCGTCCGCGTCGAACTCCGCGCGGACCCAGCGTTCGAGATCCGGGCTCACCGCCGGCTCCCCGTAGAGCGTCGGCCGGGCGGCGTACCGCTGGGCCGCCCGGGCCAGCGGGGGTCCCAGCTGCGGCAGGAGGGCGATGTCGGGATTGCCCTGGGAGACATCGCGGACGCCCTCGGGTGCCTCCACCCGGATCGCCTCCCGCGGGCTGCTGGCCGGGCGGGCACGCACCCGGCTGCCCCGGCGGCCTGCCGTCTCGATGACCCCTCGCTCGCGCAGGGTCCGATAGGCGGCGGCCACGGTGTTGGGATTGACGCCGAGCCCGGCAGCCAACTCCCGCAGCGGCGGCAGCAACTGGCCGGGCTCCAGCTCTCCCGAGCCGACCCCCTGCTCCACGCTCGCCGCAATGTCGGCTGCACGCCGCCCCGTGATCCGATAGTCTCCTAGCACAAAAACTATTATGCACTAGTTCAATGCTGCTCGCCACTCCGGTTGACGGAGTGCCGCCCCACCGTTCACAAGGAGAACGTGCCATGACCGCCGCGTCCTACCCGGAAACCGAACGCACCGTGCCCAGCCGGGGCCGCCAGCGCGCCTCCTACGACCGGGAGCTGGTCCACGCGCTGCTCGACGAGGGCTACGTGTGCCATCTCGGCTTCGTCCGGGACGGAGCTCCCGTGGTTCTGCCCACCCTTTACGCCCGGGTCGGGGAGCGGCTCTACGTCCACGGCTCCACCGGCTCCCGTCCGCTGCACGCCGCCGGACAACGGGAAGCCGGGCTGCCCGTGTGCCTCACGGTCACTCACGTCGACGGTCTGGTTCTCGCGCTCTCGGCGTTCCACCACTCCGTGAACTACCGCTCCGTGGTGGTCCACGGCCAGGCCCGCACGGTCACCGGTCCGGCCGAGCGCACCGCCGCGCTGGACGCCCTGGTCGACCATGTCGTGCCCGGCCGCTCGGCGGACTGCCGGCCGGCGAATGCCCGGGAGCTGGCCGCCACCGCGGTGCTCGCCGTCGACCTGGAGCAGGTCTCGGTCAAGGTCCGCGGCGGCGGCCCGAACGAAGAGCCGGAGGACCTGTCACTCCCGCACTGGAGCGGCGTTCTCCCGGTCTCGGTGGTCCACGGTGCCCCCGTGCCGGCCGGGCCTCCCGCGCCCGCGATTCCTGCGCCCGGCTACCTCACGGCCTACTCCAGGCCCTGAGCGCGCCTCGGTGAGCACCAGGGCCGCCACGGCCCCCAGCAGCACCGCCGTCCCCGCGACGACGGGCGTGGTGAGGTGCTCCCCGAGCAGCAGAACCGCGATGACGGCTGCCGTCACCGGCTCGATCAGAACGATCACCGAGGCGGTGGCGGCACGCACCGCGGCCAGCCCGGCGAAGTAGAGGGCATAGGCAAGGGCTGTCGGCACGGCCGCCAGGTAGACCATCAGCCAGAGCGAACGCCCCAGCTGCTCCGCCTGCGGAAGCAGGCCTTCGATCGCTGCGAGCGGGAGCAGGCACCCCGCGCACACGGCGAAGGAGGTCACCGAGGTGAGGTAGGCGTCCACCGGTGTCCCGGTGCGCCCCAGCCACCGCGTGTACAGCGTGATGGCGGAATATCCCCCGGCCGACAGCAGCGCGAGAGCGACACCGGAGACCCGCACGGTGTCCGTTCCGTGCGCACCGCCGAGGACAAGGATTGCGAGACCGCTGAGTGCCGCGCCCACCGCCAGGGTCCCGCCGCGGCCCAGCCGTTCCCCCATCCACACCCGGGCTCCGAGCGCGATCAGGACCGGTCCGGCCCCGAGGGTGACCACGGTGCCCACCGCCAGGCCGGTGTGCTGGACGGCCGCGAAGTAGGCCGTCTGGAAGACCGTCAGTCCGAGTCCCATGACCGTGACCCGGAGGACGCGCCCGCGCACCGGCTGCGGTGCCGGACGCACAGGCAGCGGACGGCGCAGCAGCCGCCAGCCGGCGAGCAGCAGGAGGAGGCCGCCCGCGGTCCTCCAGAAGGTGAGAGAGACCGGGCCGAGGCCGCTGGTGTCGAACAACAGGGCGGCCGCGGCACCCGCGGTGCCCCAGGCGACGGCCGCGACAATGACAAAGGCCAGTCCGCGGCCCACTGGCAGGGCGGAGGAAAGTGGGTGGTGCATGGATGTTCTCCCGCTGCATGGGGATCGGTCGCGTGGTCCCGTCTACGGGCAACGCCGAGCAGCGCGGTGGGCCGGAGCCCACCGCGGCAGGTGTCTCAGCAGCCCGCGCTACGCGGCCGGGGGCGGAAGGACAGTCAGCGGCATGCACGCATCGTAGGACGGGAGCAGTGCCCTTGCCAGTTCACCGTTCAGCATCCGGACCTCCCGGCCGGTGCGAGCGGAGCCGAGGCACCCAGCGAAGGCGGGGTACGCGGGGGCGCACAGGCGCCCGTGCCATAGGTCAGGCCGTGGGCAGCCAGCCCACCTTGCCCGCCAGCAGCGCGTAGCCGACGAACGCCACGATGTCGATCAGCGCGTGGGCGACGACCAGCGGCATGATCCGGCCCCACCTCCGGTAGAGCCACACGAAGACGATGCCCATGACCACATTGCCGACGAAACCGCCAATGCCCTGATAGAGGTGGTACGTGCCGCGGAGCAGTGAGCTCGCCAGCAGAGCAGCCATGGGTGTCCAGCCGGTCTGTCCCAGCCGGCGCAGCAGGTAGCCGAGCACGATGACCTCTTCCACCACGGCGTTCTGCACCGCGGAGGCGATCAGTACCGGGAGCTTCCACCAGACCTCGGGCAGGGATTCGGGGACGACCGTGAGATTGAGGCCGACCGCCTGCGCGCCGAGGTAGAGCAGCAGTCCGCTGCCTCCGATGGCTGCCGCGACTGCCGCGCCGCGGGCCAGGTCGCCGCCCGGCCGGCGCAGGTCGAAGCCGAGCGCCCGCATGCCCGGCCCCCCGTCGGAGCGCTCCCGCAGCAGCAGGTGGGCCACCAGCAGGACGGGGACGAGAGCCGTGGCGATGCCGAACAGCTGCCAGGCAAGGTCGAGCCAGGGACGGTCGGGAGCCCGCGAGGCGTTCAGTGTGGCGGCGTAGTCACTCAGCCCGCCGGGGCGGGTGAGCACACCGGTGAAGCGGATCACGGCTGCCACCGCGCTCGCGCCCAGGGAAAGTGCCAGCACCAGGAGGAGCTCCTGCTGGAACACCCGGCGCCGGCCGGGGTCGCTCAGTGGCGAGTCCGCCATGTCGTCCGGCTCGCCACGCACGCCGTCTCCCGTCCGCCGTCACTGCCCGCTCACACCGGCGCAGCAGTCTAGCGCCGGAGCGCGCGCTCAGAGCTCCGCAGGCCAGGCGTGCACCGGCAGGTCCTCCCGCGAGAGTTCGCAGTATCTCTTGACCATGGCGGCAAGCGCCGTGTCGCGGTCAGCTCCGCGGCTCAGCGCCCGGTGGAAATAGCGCGTCTGCCATTCCGCCCCGGTGACCCGGCGGCGGCAGCGTTCCTCGATGACCGAGAGGCAGCGGTCCCGGTCCACCGAGGAGACGCCCCACGCGTCGAGGCCGGAAGCGGCGAGCGGCAGGAGCTCGGAACGCACGAGTTCGGCGGCCGGAATTTCGGCGCACCCGCCGGCCGCGCCGGACCGGGGCCAGACCAGCCGGGCGCCGATGCCGTCCCGGCAGGCCGCGTCGAAGTTCTGTTCGGCACGGGCGAAGGGCAGCCGCCGCCAGACGGGATCCGGCTGTTCGGCCAGGGCGCGCACCAGGCCGTAGTAGAAGGCGGCGTTCGCCACCATGTCCGTCACGGTGGGCCCGGTGGGGAGGACGCGGTTCTCCACCCGCAGGTGCGGGACGCCGCCGGCCACCTCGTAGACGGGGCGGTTCCAGCGGTAGACGGTGCCGTTGTGGAGCATCAGCTCGGCCAGACGCGGAATCCCCCCCGATCCCAGCACCTGGGCCGGGTCCTCCTCGTCGCACAACGGGAGCAGTGCGGGAAAGTACCGGACGTTCTCCTCGAACAGGCAGTGCGCGGAGTCGGCCCAGCGCTCGCCGAACCAGGTGCGCGGACGGACTCCCTGTGCCGCCAGCTCCGGGGGCCGGGAGTCGGTGGACTGGAGGAAGAGCTGCGGCCGGGTCTCGTGCCACAGCCTGCGCCCGAAGACGAAGGGGGAGTTCGCTCCGACAGCGATCTGCGCCGCCGACACGGCCTGAGCGGCATTCCAGACGTCCGCGAATCGGTCGGGAGTGACCTGCAGGTGGAGTTGTACCGCGGTGCAGGCCGATTCGGGGGCGATGGAGGTGAAGGTGCGGTCGAGCTTCTCGGCACCGGTGATGTGCAGGGAGATGAGCTCTCCCCGGGCCGCCATGATCTGGTCGTTGAGCAGCGTGTAGCGGTCCACCGAGGACAGGTTCGCCGGTCCGAGCTCCTCGCCGGTAATGGTGGGCAGGACACCGACCAGCACGGTTTGGGCGCCGAATTCGCCCGCCGTCCTGTCGGCATATCCGAGAGCTATTCGCATCTCTTCGGCGAGGTCGTCGAACACCCGGCCCGACAGTTTGCGCGGGGCCATATTCAGCTCAAGGGTGAACTTGCCCAGTTCGGTCTGGAAATCCTTGGACGCCATGCGCGAGAGGACCGCTTCGTTCACCATTGTCGGGGCGCCATGGGCGTCGGCAAGGCTGAGCTCGAGCTCGACACCGATGAGGTCCCGGGGCCGATCGAACCTTCGCTCCTCGATCAGATTCCGCAACACTTCCAGGCATGTCTGGAGCCGGGCACGGTATCGAGGCCGGTCAGCCAGATCGAAGCCGTCGGCCGAGACGTCTGCTCCCATCGCACACCCTCCTCAGCTTCGCACGGTGGTTCGATCATGCCCAGGGCGGGCGCCACGTAACACGCGCCGGGTGTGAGCCACGACTCCCGGAAACGCATATTCCCGTGGAATAATTCTCCTGCTGATCGATTGCCGCCCAGGAGAAGAGGTCACACATGCGGCCGATTCTCCCCTTGCTGTAACCTCCCGGGTCGGCTAGCGGAAACACTGTACGAACACGTGTCGTATAAGCTCCGTCAGCATCGTGTCTCCCCAAGAGAGGCGCACCATCATGCCTTTGCACATTCCCTCAGCGCCGGCCCCGGTCGAGCGCAGCGTCCGGACGGCTCTGCGTTCCACTGCTGCCCGTCCACCGCACCCGCTGCATCATCACCGCGCAGCGCTGCGCCCGGTGATGCCCCTTCCGCTTCACCTGCTGTCACCGGGCGGCGATACCGCGGGAGCTCCGCGTACCCGGCTGGCCGGGTGGCGATACCTCCTGGAGCTGAACAGCCGCGCCGTCGGTGCCGCCGAGACCATGCTCACCGCCGACGGCTGGGCGTTCTCCCACTTTTCCGAAGGGCCGTTCACCGCTTCCACGCGGGAGGCACTCGGGCAGGCAGACTCCCTTCCTGCCGACTACCAGCCACGGCTGCTGTCGGTACCGGAGCTCTACATGCTCACGCTCTGGCTGCACGCGGACACCGGCGCTGATCCGCAGGAGGGGAGCCCCGCTGCCCCGGACCTGCTGGTGCCGCTGGCCCCCGCACCGCCAGGCATCCCGCCAGGTCTGCCGCTGGAGGTCGGCAGGCTGATGGACCTGCTCTCGAGCAGACGGGCACCGGCCGGGCTGACCGGCTGACGGCCCGCCCGTCATGAGGCCGGGGCCGGTGGCGCGGCTGCGCCACCGGCCCCGGCCTCATGACGGGCGCCAACCGGTCAGCTGTCGTACTCGTCCACGGGCGGACAGGAGCAGACCAGGTTCCGGTCTCCATGGGCCCCGTCGATCCGCCGGACCGGCGGCCAGTACTTCTCGTCGGGTGTGCTGGTGCCTGGGTAGACCGCCTCCTGCCGCGAATAGGCATGACTCCATTCGCCGGTCAGCTGCGCCGCCGTGTGCGGAGCGTTCCGGAGCGGGTGGTCGTCAGCCGGCCACTCCCCCGCCCCGACGCGGTCGATCTCGCCACGGATGGCGATCATGGCCTCGCAGAATCGGTCGAGCTCCGCCAGGTTCTCACTCTCGGTCGGCTCGATCATCAGCGTCCCCGCGACCGGGAAGGACATGGTCGGCGCGTGGAAGCCGTAGTCGATCAGACGCTTGGCCACGTCATCGATGCTCACTCCGGTCGCCTTGCTCAGTGGCCGCACATCGATGATGCACTCGTGGGCGACGAGCCCGCCGGGGCCGGTGTAGAGGACGGGAAAGTGCGGCTCGAGGCGCTTGGCCAGGTAGTTGGCGCCGAGCACCGCCACCTGGGTGGCCCGGCGCAGCCCGGTGGCACCCATCAGCCGGAGGTAGGCCCAGGAGATGGGCAGAATACCGGCCGAACCCCAGGGCGCGGCGGAGACCGGACCGATTCCGGTGGCCGGGCCGGCGGCCGGCTGCAGCGGGTGGTTCGGCAGGTACGGCGCGAGGTGGGCGCGCACGCCGACCGGGCCGACTCCGGGGCCGCCCCCACCGTGCGGGATGCAAAAGGTCTTGTGCAGGTTGAGGTGCGAGACGTCCGCACCGAACTCACCCGGCCGGGCGAGTCCGACCAGGGCGTTGAGGTTCGCTCCGTCCACGTAGACCTGTCCGCCCGCCTCATGCACGGCGGCACAGATGTCGCGGATGTCCTCCTCGAAGACGCCATGGGTGGAGGGGTAGGTGACCATCAGGACGGCGAGTTCGTCACCGTACCGCTCGATCTTGGCGCGCAGGTCTGCGGCGTCGACATCGCCGTCCCCGCCGGTCTTGACGACCACCACCTTCATACCCGCCATGACGGCGCTGGCCGCGTTGGTGCCGTGCGCGGAGGACGGAATGAGGCAGACAGTCCGCCGGGAGTCCCCGTTCGCCCGGTGGTAGGCCCGCACCGCGAGGAGCCCGGCGAGCTCCCCCTGGGAACCGGCATTGGGCTGGAGGGACACCTTGTCGTAGCCGGTTACCTCGGCGAGCCGCTCCTCGAGCTCCCTGATCAGCGTGAGGTAGCCCTCGGCCTGATCTGCGGGAGCAAAGGGGTGAAGGCCCGCGAATTCCGGCCAGGTCACCGGCTCCATCTCCGCGGTCGCGTTCAGCTTCATCGTGCAGGAACCCAGCGGGATCATCCCCCGGTCCAGCGCGTAGTCCCGGTCCGCCAGGGTCCGCAGATAGCGGAGCATCGCGGTCTCGGAGCGGTAGCGGTGGAAGACCGGATGGGTCAGGTACGCGTCAGTGCGCAGCAGCCGGCCGGGCAGCACATCCGGAACCCGCTCGTCGAGTGCGTCGATACCGGGGAGGGCTCCGTCGACCCCGAAGGCCGACCACACCGCGGCGAGCTGCTCCCGCCCGGTGGTCTCGTCACAGGCGATGCCCACCAGGTCCTCGTCCGTCAGCCGCAGGTTGACACCCCGGGCGCGGGCAGCCGCCACGATCTCGGCGGCCCGGCCCGGCACCCGGGCGGTCACGGTGTCGAAGAACGTGTCGTGGACGATCTCCACGTCTCCGGCCCTGAGACCTCCAGCAAGGAGGGACGCGTAACGATGCGCTCGGCGGGCGATCCCCGCGAGCCCTTCCGGCCCGTGATGGACGGCGTACATCCCGGCCATCACCGCGAGCAGGACCTGCGCCGTGCAGATGTTGCTGGTGGCCTTCTCCCTGCGGATGTGCTGCTCACGGGTCTGCAGGGCGAGGCGGTATGCCTGTCTGCCGTCGGCGTCGTGTGAGACTCCGACAAGCCGCCCCGGGAGGCTCCGGGCATAGGCGTCCCGGACGGCCATGAAGCCGGCGTGGGGGCCGCCGAAGCCCATCGGCACGCCGAAGCGCTGGCTCGAGCCGACCGCGATGTCGGCACCCAGCTCCCCCGGGGACTTCAGGAGGGTGAGGGCGAGCAGATCGGCGGCGACGGTGACCACCGCGCCCAGCTCGTGAGCCTGCCCGATCACCGGGGCGGGATCACGCACCGCTCCGGAGGCGCCGGGGTACTGCAGCAGGACGCCGAAAACTCCCCGCTCGGCCACAGCCGCGGGGATGCCTTCGCTGAGATCGGCGACGACGACCTCGACTCCGGTGGGCTCAGCCCGGGTCTTGATGACGGCCACGGTCTGCGGAAGGCAGTCGGCGTCGATCAGGAAGACCCCCTTCCGGACCTTGCCGACACGCCGGGAGAGCGCCATGGCCTCGGCCGCGGCGGTGCCCTCGTCGAGGAGGGAGGCCCCCGAGACCGGCAGGCCGGACAGCTCGGCCACCACGGTCTGGAAGTTGAGCAGCGCTTCGAGGCGGCCCTGCGAGATCTCCGGCTGGTACGGGGTGTAGGCGGTGTACCAGGCCGGGTTCTCCATGACGTTGCGCAGGATCACCGGAGGCGTGAAGGTGCCGTGGTACCCCAGGCCGATCATGGAATGCAAGGGCTGATTGCGGTCGGCCAAGGCCCGGAGTTCCGCGAGGACCTCGGCTTCGCTGCGGGCGTCCGGCAGTCGCAGTGCGGTGGTGCTCCTGATCACCTCGGGAACGGCTGCGGCGGTCAGCTCGTCCAGCGAGCCGAACCCGACGTGGGCGAGCATCTTCGCCTGGTCCCCCTCATCGGGCCCGATGTGACGGGACGCGAACGGGGTGCCGCGCTCGAGGGCGGCGAGCGGAATGCGGGGAGCGTTCATGGTGCGGAGGCCTCCTGGTCGCTGCGACCTGCGGGCACCGCGGTCCGGATGCCCGAGCAGCCTCCCCCTCTGTCATGTCGACCTGAGAGCTTCACCGCACCCCTGGGCGGGATGCGGCTTTCACCGTCGGTGAGAGGAGCCGGGACAGTAGGACTGTCCTGTCCCTCTGCTTTCCAGAGTGGCTTCGCCCGCGCGGTACGGGTGCCTGAGAGATTCCGGGGAGGAGTTGCTCCTTCGGCGCCGCCGGCCGGGCCGGCGGACTCTCCCGCACGAGGTCGTCAACCACTTCCGAGCCTACCAGCGCCGTCTTCGCCTTCGGCCGGGCACGGGGCTCGACTGGCCGGTAGGGGAAAAGTGTCCTTGGGTAGGACCTGAGGTGTGCGCGCACGTCCCGGGGCTGTTCCCTGTCGTACGTGCGCGGCGCTCCGGACACCGGCGCAGGAGCCGGTGTCCTCCGCGTCCCCTTCCCACCGGGCCGGTGCCGCCAGCGCCGGACGCCCCGGGGTGACGCGGCCCTGGAAGGGCTTACGGGAGCAGTGGCGACCATCTGGAGGAACCGTGCAGACCGATATCGATCCGCGCAGTCTGATCGGCCGCAAAGCATTCGACCGTGACGGCAACAAGCTCGGCACCGTGGACGAGGTCTACCTCGACGATGCGACGGGAACACCCGAATGGGCCGCGGTGCGGACCGGAATGTTCAGCCGGGACGCGTTCGTCCCGCTCGAGCCCAGTGAGCTCGTCGGCAACACACTGCGAGTGCCGTTCGACCGCGCCCTCATCAGGGAGGCGCCGGACTTCGGGGTGGGGCGGCACCTCTCCCCGGAGCAGGAGCTGCAGCTCTACCACCACTACGGCCTGGATGTGCCGGGGGCCCGGTCGGAGAACTCCTCGGCGCCGGACCGCGACTTCGGACGGCTGGCAGGACCCTCCGACCAGGAGGACGGGTGAGCGGTGCCGAGCGGCAGCGGTTCAGCGGCCCGGAGTGCGGGGTCGTCCGCCGGGAATGTCCGGGCACGCCCGGGTGGGCTGTCCGGGCGTTCGAAACGCACCGTGACCCGGCCCACTCCGCTGCCCTGCACCCAGCCGGGGCCGTAACGGTCGTGCGTCACGTCACGGCCGGGAAGCCAGCTGCGGTCGGGTATCCGCTCCGGGACGTCGTTCCTCACGACCGGGCCCTCGGCCGTCTGCCGCGCTTCCGTCGCCCGGGCTTCCGCCGTCTGGGCGAAGAGGTCCTCCTGGGTGAAATCCGCGAGGCCGCTGACGGCCACCCCCAGCAGCCGGACCCCCGAGGTGGTGTCCACTCCCGCGAGGAGCCGGCCAGCGGCTTCCCGGATCACTCCGGGGTCATCGGTGGGCCCACGCAGCGTCTCGGAACGAGTGAGGGTGGAGAAGTCGTAGCGGCGGACCTTGAGGACGACGGTGCGTGCCGAGCGGCCTGCCTCGCGCAGTCTCCCGGCGCAGCGCTCCGCGAGGCGGTCGGCTTCGAAGCGGACCCGTGCCCGGTCGGTGACGTCCTCGGCGAAGGTGTCCTCCACGGAGATCGACTTCGCGTCCCGCTCCGCCACCACTGGGCGTTCGTCGATGCCATGGGCCATCGCGTGGACTGCCGCCCCCTGGGCCCGGCCCAGCAGCCGCAGCAGTTCGGCCTCACCTGCTACCACGGCCTCGCCGACCGTGGTGATACCGGCCCTTCGCAGAGCCGCCCCGGTGGCCGGCCCGACGCCCGGCAGGGTACGCACCGGCAGCGGTGCGAGGAAGCCGCGTTCGGTGCCCGGCTCGATCACCACCAGGCCGTCGGGTTTGGCACGCTCGGAAGCGATCTTGGCAAGCATCTTGGATCCGGCCAGGCCCACGGAACCGCTCAGGCCAGTGGCTTCCCGGATCCGTGCGCGGACCGTCTCCCCGGTGAGGCGGGCGCCTGCGGCGGTGACCGGCCCTTCCCCGGCTGCCAGGTCGACGAATGCCTCATCGAGGCTGAGCGGCTCGACCAGTGGTGACAACTCGCCGAGAATCTCCAGAACTCTCCCGCTGACTTCCCGGTAGACCCCGAAGCGCGGCGAGAGATACGCAGCGTTCGGGCACAGGCGCCTGGCCTGCGCGGTCGGCATGGCGGAGTGCACCCCGAACCGGCGAGCCTCGTACGACGCGGTGGCCACCACTCCCCTCATCCCCAGCCCACCCACCACCACCGGCTTGCCGCGCAGGCTCGGCTTGGCCGCCTGCTCCACCGCGGCGAAGAAGGCGTCCATGTCGAGATGGAGAACAGCCGGCACGGCACGCACACTCCGCATGGTGCCTCACCCAGCCGCCGCACGCCCTCGCAGGCCGCGTCGACGGGCGCGGACGCCCGAAGGGGAACGCGCTCAGCCGCTGCGCCGGCGGCGACGGGCCAGCTCGTCTCCGGGATGGTCCACCGGCTCCGCTTTCCCCGCCTCCACTCGCTCGGCCTGGAGCTGAGCGAGCGCGGTCTCCACCTCTGCCCGGACGGCGCCCACCGCGATCCCGAAGATGCCGCGACCTCCCCGCAGAAGCTCGGCCATCTCCTCGACCGACGCGCAACGGTAGACGGCGGCGCCATCGCTCATCAAGGTCGTTCGGGACAGCTCGGCCATGTCCTCGGTGCGGAGCACCGCCACTGCCGCCCGGATGCTCTGCAGGGACATGCCCGCGTTGAGCAGCCGTTTGACGATCTTGAGGACGAGCACGTCACGGAAGCTGTAGAGCCGGGGGGTACCCGGGCTGTGCGCAGAGCGGAGGCTGGGCTCGACCAGGCCGGTACGGGCCCAGTAGTCCAACTGGCGGTAGGTGATGCCGGCCGCTGCGCAGGCACTCGGCCCGCGGTAACCGAGCGTCTCCTGCGTGCCGCGCTGCGGAGCGACCGTCCGCCGCAGTCCCGAACGGGGAGCAGTGCCCGGCAGCGCGGACACTCCGCCCACCGCTCCGCTGTCGCCGTTACCTGTCACGCCGGCCTCCGTTCTGCATGCCTCGCTCGCACCCCCGGAAAGCTCACCGGGTGTCACTCCCGCGGGCACATGGAGAGGACCCTGCCCAAGACATGCCCCATTGACGCTAAGCACCCACCTGCGGTGCGTCAATGATCGCCACGCCCGGCTACTGGCTGCTCCCGAAGTCCTCGGGCGAGATCTGGTCGAGGAACTCCCGGAATCTCTCGACCTCGTCCTCCTGCTCATCGGGAATCACGATCCCCGCGTCATCCAGGACTCCGTCGCTGCCGTAAATCGGTGAGCCGACCCTCAGCGCCAGGGCTATCGCATCGGAGGGACGGGCACTCACTTCGACTCCGCTCGCGAAGACGAGCTCCGCGAAGAAGACACCGTCCCGCAGGTCGGTGATGCGTACGGCAGTGAGTTCCTGGCCGACCGCGTCCAGCACGTCCTTGAAAAGGTCATGCGTCAGTGGGCGGGCAGGAGTCATGCCCTGCTGCGCAAAGGCAATGGCGGTGGCCTCCCCGGGGCCGATCCAGATGGGGAGGTACCGGTCGCCGCCTACCTCGCGGAGGAGCACGATGGGCTGGTTGTTGGGCATTTCGACCCGGACACCCACGACGTCGAGCTGGTTCACACAGCAACCCTAGGTCGTGCCCGGGCGGTTTGGATAGTCGAGCACGTCCACGCGGTGCGAACACACCCGCGGACCACGTCAGCCCCCATGCCGGCTGCCGAAGAAGACCAGGCGGTACTTCCCGATCTGTACCTCGTCGCCGTTGGAGAGCACGACCGAATCGATCCGCTCCCGGTTGACGTAGGTGCCGTTGAGGCTGCCGATGTCCACGACGGTGTACCCGCCCTCGGCCCGCCTCCGGAACTCCACGTGCCGCCGCGAGACCGTCACGTCGTCGAGGAAGATGTCACTCTCGGGATGGCGGCCCGCCGTGGTCAGCTCCCCGTCCAGCAGGAAGCGGCTGCCGGCGTTCGGCCCGCGGCGGACGATGAGCAGCGCCGAGCCTGCAGGCAGCGCGTCGACCGCCGCCTGCGCCTCGGGGGACAGCGAGGGCGTCGCCTGCCCCGCGGCCTCGGTCTCGTAGGCCTCCAGGCCCGTGATGGAGATCGTGGAGGTCGTCTCCGACGGCCCCTCGGCAACCGGCCGGCCCGACCGCAGCGCGTTGCCGCAGTAGGAGCAGAAGCGGCTCGTGGCCGCGTTCCGGCTGCCGCACTTCGCGCAGGTGAGCGCGGAAGCCGACGGTTCCCCGGGACCTATGCCGCCGGCCTGCTGCGCCAAAGCCTGGGAACGCCCTCCGTCGGCACCTCCGCCGCCCACCTCGTCCCGGAAGAGGGGCCGGTCGCTCCCGCCGGACGGCACCTCGGACGGGGTATCGCCGGGCTGGCCGGCGCGGTGCCGTGCGGCACTCCCCGTGCCGCCCTGCCGCCTGCCGAACAATTTAGTGAAAAAACTCACCGACGATTCCCCTCGCACCTAGCCCGCCTCATCCGTGGACGAAACGGTCCGTTGTTTCTCACAGGCCACAGCAGTCGTTCATGACAACGTCCGCGGCCACGGTTCAGTTTCCCCCACCGCGGCGCCGATGACCCGTCGCCCCCGGTGATCCCGCACGCCCTCACGATGACGACTGAGCGTAGTCAGGTCGCTCAGGCGAACGCAAGGCATCCACGGTGACCTCCTCCGGGCGCTCGATGGACACCGTCGCCTGTTCCTTCTCCAGGGACTGTACGACGCCGCCGGGAATGCTGAGGGCCGGCTCCAGGTCCTGCGCCCGGCCGATCGCCGCTATCCGAAAGGGGGCATCGACGCGTTTCCCGTCGATGCTGACCGCACTGCCGGTGTCCACGAACGAGGTGCTCGCCACGATCCGGACGCCGTTGATCTGCATCGCCTCAGCACCGGCCGCCCGCAGTTCCTGGACCGCGTCGAGCAGCATATCGGCCCCCACCGCTCCGAACGGATCACTGATCCGGATCTCGATACCGGGGCCCACGGCTCCTACCGTTCCCGCGAGCACACCCAGCTGCCGCTCCCGCTCCCGGGTCTGCCGCCGCGCCTCCTCCGCCTGGTCCGAACTGGTCTCGAGCTCGGTGCGCTGCTCCTCCAGGCGGCTCTTCTCCGCGTCCAGCCGGCTGGTGCGCTCGTCCAGGTCGCTGAGGATACGCACCAGATCCTCCGGGCGCGCGCCACGCAGCGCGCCGTCCTCACCCGCTGCGCGCACCTGGATGGCGAGTCCCAGGCCGAGAACGAAGAGCAGCAGGGCGACGATCAGCTGGGCGCGTGACACCCGCGGCGGCCACAGCCCGCTCAGGAGGGCCGCCCGGCCGGTGACCGGCGGACTCTGCGCCGCTCCCGGGACAGCGGCCCCGGGCTCCCCGGCGGAACCCGTCACGGAGCGCTGTGCGGGCCGGTCGGCAGCCCGGCCGTCCGGCTCCGTTTCCGGGCCGGAGTGCGGAATCTCCCCGGCGCCCCGGTCCAGCTTCCCGTGCGGGGTCTCCTCCGGCTTCCCACCGGGCGTCCTGTCCGACATCCGCCTCACGCCCGGAAGATGTGCCGGCGGATGGCCGCGGCGTTGGAGAAGATCCGGATCCCGAAGACCACGACCACCCCGGTCGACAGCTGAGCTCCGACTCCCAACTGGTCACCGAGGAAAACGATGAGCGCGGCCACGACGACGTTGGACAGAAAGGAGACCACGAAGACCTTGTCGTCGAACTTGCCGTCGAGTCGTGCCCGCAGTGCCCCGAACACGGCGTCCAGCGCTGCGACGACCGCGATCGGCAGATACGGCTCGACCCCGGTCGGCACCACCGGCCGGGTGAGGACTCCGATGACAACTCCCAGCACGAGCCCCAGCACGGCGATCACGATGTGTTTCCCTCTCCAGTCTCCATGGGCTCCGCGGTCCGGACCACCAGGCTCGGAGCAGCGGGCAAGTGCACTTCTTCCTCGACCGAGGTGCTGACCCGGATGCCGTAGTGATCGCGCAGAACGGCCAGATCATGGCCGTTCCGGCCGTTCTCGAAGGCCTCCCGCAGGGCTGCGCCGTCCCCCACGGCCAGTACGGTGTAGGGCGGGGCGAGCGGCCGGTTGTCGACCAGGATCGCGTCCCCCGCCGCCCGGACGGCGGAAAGCGCGGTGAGCCGCTGGCCGTTGACCGACAGGGCTTCCGCACCGGCCGCCCACAGCCCGTTCACCACGCGCTGCAGGTCACGGTCGCGTACCCGTCCGGAATCGGAGAAACCAGGACTGTCCCGGGGACCGTCCCCCAGCCCGTGCCCCGTTCCCACGGCGTCGTCCACGACCAGCTGCAGGCCGGTGCCCCGGACGGCTGTGTCCCCCGCCAGCAGGGCGATGAGGTCGGCGCGGGCGCTCCCTTCCCGGCGCAGGGCGGCACGCTGCTGCTCCGCCACCGTCTCCCGCAGTGCGTCGACCTCCGCCTGGAGCCGCTCCGTCTCCGCGGTGCCGGTCTCGATCCGGTCGAGGAGTTCGGCCCGCTCCTTGGCGACGGCAGGGGCCGTCACATGGGTCTGGGCGGCCCCGAGCGTGACGACCGTGGCGGTGAGCACGAGCCCGGCGGCCAGCCAGAGCTTGGCCCGCACCGTGCGCGGCAGCCCTGCCCTGCCCTCCGCCCTCCGGCGGGCCGCCGCTTCCTCGTAACCCTCGTCGAGGCTGTGCTCCATGACCGCGGTGAGCAGCGACATGGAGGCATCGGGGCGCGACGGCTCCGCCGGTTCTCGCTGTCCGGGCTGCGGTGACATGGCGGACATCGTTGCACGCCGGTACCGTGGTGGCCCAACGGGCCCCCGGACGCGGGGGATCAGCGCTCGGCGCTGTCGACCACCGCCGCCCAGGTGTCCAGCAGCTCCGTCGCCGCTGCCTCATCCGGCCCTTCGGCCCACAAGTGGGTCACGGCTTCCGCCGGGTCCGGCAGCACCATGACCCACCGGCCGTCCGGCTCGACGACCCGGACCCCGTCGGTGGTGTCCACGGGACGGTCCCCCGCCGCCTCGACCACGCGCCGCATGACGAGCCCCTTGACCGCCCAGGGGGTGGCCACATCACGGCGCAGGACGTGTGCCCGGGGGATCCGGGCGTCGATCTGGCTGAGGGACAGCTGGGTGCGGGCCACCAGGCCGACGAGCCGCGCGAAAGCGGCGGTGGCGTCGAAGACACTGCTGAACTCGGGGATGATGAAGCCGCCCCGCCCGTCCCCTCCGAAGACAGTGGCGTCCTTGTGCGCGACCCTGGTGAGGTCGCCGGGGGACGTGGTGGTCCACTCCACTTGGGTACCGTGGTAAGCGGCCACTTGCTCGGCGATCCGGGTGGTGGTCACGGGAAGGGCGACGCATCCACTGCGCCGCTCGGCGGCCACCAGGTCCAGCATGACCAGCAGGGCCCGGTCGTCCTCGATGATCCGGCCGCGCTCATCGACCAGGGACAGCCGCTCGCCCACCGGGTCGAAGCGCACTCCGAACGCGGCACGGGCCGAGGACACGATCTCCCCCAGCCGCACCAGACCCGCGCGCCGCTCCTCGGCTGTCTCGGTGGGCCGGGCTTCGTTGAGGCCGGGATTGATGGTGAGCGACTCGACCCCGAGCCGCCCGAGCAGGCTGGGCAGTACCAGGCCGGCGCTGCCGCCTCCCGCGTCCACCACGATCTTGAGGCCCGGGTCCTTGGCTCCCGACGTGTCGACGGCACGGAGCAGAGAGCCGGTGTAGGCGTCGAAGACACTCGCGGGAAAGTGCAGGTCTCCGATCTCCCCGGGAAAAGCCCGGCGGTACTCCTGGCGGGCGTACACGCGGTCCAGCTTCCGCTGGCTTCCCGCCGAGAGGTCCGCGCCCCGTTCGTCGAAGAACATGATGTCCACGGAGTCGGTGACCCCGGGAGTGGTGCGGATCATGATGCCGCCCGCGCTGCCCCGCGCGGTCTGCTGGCGTGCGACGGGCAGGGGCACATTCTCCAGGTCCCGGACATCGATCGCGCTGGTCTGCAGGGCGGAGATCACCGCCCGCTTGAGTGCCCGCGCGCCACGGGAGTGGTCACGCGCGGTGGTGACGGTGGAGCCCTTCTTCAGAGTGGTGGCGTAGGCGCTCGCGAGGCGGACGGCCAGTTCCGGGGTGATCTCGACGTTCAGGATGCCCGAGACGCCGCGCGCGCCGAAGAGGTGGGCCTGTCCGCGGGACTCCCAGATGACGGAGGTGTTGACGAAGGCACCGGCCTCCACCGTCTTGAAGGGGTAGACGCGGACGTTCCCCTGCACAATCGATTCTTCACCGACCAGGCATTCGTCTCCGATGACCGCCCCGTCCTCGATCCGGGCCGCCCTCATGACATCGGTGTTCTTGCCCACCACACAGCCGCGAAGGTTGGTCTGCTGGCCGATGTAGACGTTGTCGTGCACCACCGCCCGGTGCAGGAAGGCGTCAGCCTTCACCACGACGTTGGAGCCGATGACGGTGTGCTCCCGGACCTCCGCCCCGGCTTCGATCTTGGCGTAGTCGCCCACGTACAGCGGACCGCGGAGCGTGGCGTCGGGGTGCACCTCGGCGCCCTCGGCGATCCACACGCCCGGCGAGATCTCGAAGCCGTCGATGTCGACGTCGACCTTGCCCTCGAGAACGTCCGCCTGCGCCTTCACATAGCTCTCGTGGGTGCCGACATCCTCCCAGTACCCCTCTGCGACGTAGCCGTAGATGGGGCGGCCCTCCTTCAGCAGCCGCGGGAAGACGTCACCCGACCAGTCGACCGATACATCCGGGTCGACGTAGTCGAACACCTCGGGCTCCATGACGTAGATCCCGGTGTTGACGGTGTCGGAGAAGACCTGCCCCCAGGTGGGCTTCTCCAGGAACCGCTCGACCCGCCCCTCCTCGTCGACGATGGTGATGCCGAATTCCAGGGGGTTGGGAACCCGGGTGAGACAGACGGTGACCAGGGCCCCGCGTTCCCGGTGGAACGCGATGAGCTCGGTCAGGTCGAAGTCGGTGAGCGCGTCGCCGGAGATGACGAGGAAGGAATCGTCCTTCAGCGCCTCCTCTGCGTTTTTCACACTTCCCGCCGTGCCCAGCGGCTTCTCCTCATTCGCGTACGTCAGGTCCATCCCGAGCTCTTCGCCGTCCCCGAAGTAGTTCTTGACGAGGGAGGCGAGGAACTGCACGGTGACCACGGTCTCGGTGAGACCGTGGCGCTTCAGCAGCCGGAGCACGTGTTCCATGATCGGGCGGTTCACCACGGGCAGCAGTGGCTTGGGCATGCTCGATGTCATCGGGCGGAGCCGGGTGCCTTCGCCACCGGCCATCACGACGGCCTTCATATCGGAAGTGTCCTCCTTGCAGAGTCGACAGTCATGCCGACCGCGCCCGTCCGGAGGTCCCGGGCATTACGGGTCACGCGGCATGTGGACGCCAGGCCTCTGCGACGCTGCCAGGAGGCGGGCTCAGTCGGCCGTGGCGTCCGCCTTGAGCAAACGGCGGACCTGGACCACGTACAGAATCCCTGCCCACCAGTACAACGCTGTACCCCATCCGGCGAACGCCCATCCGAAAATAGCAGCCAGTGACGACACGGTTCCCGTGCCCTCACTCAGCAGGAGGAGCGGGAAGGCGTACATCAGATTGAAGGTCGCGGCCTTGCCGAGGAAGTTGACCTGTGGCGGCGCGTAGCCCTTGCGGTCGAGCAGCCACACCGTGACCAGCAGCAGCAGTTCCCGGGCCACCAGCAGGACGGGGAGCCACAGCGGGAGGATCTCCCGCCAGGTCAGGCCGATGAGGGTGGCCAGGATGTACAGCCGGTCCGCGGCGGGATCGAGCAGCCGCCCGAGGTCGCTGACCTGATTCCAGCGGCGGGCGAGCTTGCCGTCGAGGTAGTCGCTCACTCCGCCGGCGGCAAGCACCAGCAGCGCCCAGCCGTCACGGTTGGGCCCGTCGAACACGGGTGACAGAACCAGCCAGAGGAACACCGGCACGCCGAGGAGGCGGGCCATGCTCAGGATGTTGGGGATGGTGAAGACCCGATTCGTCTGGACGCGCGTCTCCTGGAGCTCCACCCGGACATCCTCCTGTTCTCATGTTCGGCTGTTCGGCTGTTCGGCTGTTCCGCTGTCCGTTCCGGTGCACCGCGGGGCCGCTTCTGACCCTACCGGCCGCCGCCCGGCAGGCACGGGGCGGGCCGCAGAGCGGTGTTTCCGACCGGACCGGAAGGTTCTTATGACTTACGCTCTTGTATGGCACGTCGTCCGGAAAGTGACGACTCACGGTGTGATCGTCTGCCTGGAAGGGCTGCTCATGACCACTGTCTCCTCACCTCTGGCCGGACGGGCCATCGGGCTTGACTGCGTTCCCGACCCGGTGTTCTCCGTGGGAATGGTGGGGCCGGGCACGGCGGTCGATCCGGTGCGGGAACCATGCGACGCGGTTGCCCCGGTCGACGGCGTCCTTGTCTCGTTCCACCCGCACGCCTTCGTGATCGTTGACGGGAAGGGCCCGGGGATCCTGACGCACCTGGGCATCGACACCGTGCAGCTCGGCGGTGCGGGCTTCGAACTGCTGGCGGCGAAGGGCGACACGGTGCGGCGTGGCCAGGCCCTCGTCCACTGGAATCCGGCAGCCGTGCGAGCAGCCGGGAAGTCCCCGGTGGTGCCGGTAGTGGCGCTGGAGACCCCCGCCGCCGGGCTGTCGGAGGTGGCCCGGGACACGGATGTCAAGGCGGGCGACAGGCTGTTCCTCCTCTGACATCGCACGGTGAACGGCCACTGCACGGACGGCGCGAGCACCGCGAACGGGTGGCTCCGCGCCACCGGGCAAGGGATCGACATGTCCCGCCGGCTCACTCCGGCGGTCCCCCGCGAAGGAGTTGCCGATGGACACCACGCTTCGAGGAGTCGGGGTAAGCCACGGGGTGGCGATCGGCGAGGTCCGGCACATGGGCACGGCCGCTCTCGAGCCCCCGACACACCGGATCGCCCCGCAGGACGCACCCCGGGAACAGGCCCGGGCGCGGCAGGCGGTCGAGGCGGTCGCCGCCGATCTGGTCGCGCGGGGCAACCTGGCGGGCGGCGAGGCACAGGCCGTACTGGAAGCCCAGGCCATGATGGCCCGGGACCCTGAGCTGCGATCCGACGTGGAACGCCGGATCGCTGTCGGCAGCACAGCCGAACGCGCCGTCTACGACGCACTCTCCGCCTACCGGGCACTGCTCGCCGGGGCGGGAGAGTACCTCGCCGGACGGGTGGCCGACCTGGACGACGTGCGGAACCGCATCGTGGCCCGGCTGCTCGGGGTGCCGATGCCCGGCGTCCCGGACAGCGACCAGCCCTACGTACTCGTCGCCCGGGATCTCGCCCCCGCCGACACCGCCCTGCTCGACCCGGCCCTCGTCCTCGGCTTCGTCACCGAGGAAGGTGGCCCGACCAGCCACAGCGCCATCCTGGCGCGGGCCCTGGGCGTTCCCGCGGTGGTGGCCCTGCCGGGCGCCGGGAAACTGGCCGAGGGCATCGTGGTGGCGGTGGACGGCAGCTCGGGCGAAGTCATGGTGGCGCCGGACGCGGACGAGCAGGCGGCGCTGGCCCGGGCCGCCGAGGAGCGCCGGGCCGCGCTCTCGGCCACCATCGGTCCGGGGGCGACCTCCGACGGACACAAGGTGCCGCTGCTGGCCAATATCGGAGGGCCCGAGGACGTGCCGGCCGCGATCGAGGCGGGCGCTGAGGGCGTCGGCCTGTTCCGCACGGAGTTCCTGTTTCTCGACAGCGGCGGCGCGGCTCCCTCGCGGGAACGGCAGACCCGGACCTACCGCGAAGTCCTCCAGGCCTTTCCCGAGAGCCGCGTGGTGGTCCGGGTACTGGACGCGGGCGCGGACAAGCCGCTGAGCTTCCTCGGCCAGGCCGAGGAACCGAATCCGGCGCTGGGTGTCCGCGGGCTGCGCACCCTGCTCCAGCACCCCGACGTGCTGCACGGCCAGCTGGCCGCTCTGGCCGAGGCAGCCGAGGGCCTGCCGGTCTATCTCGAGGTCATGGCCCCGATGGTGGCCGACCGGACGGACGCCCGGGCATTCGCGGAGGCCTGCCGGGAAGCAGGGCTGCAGGCGAAGTGCGGCGCCATGGTGGAAATCCCCTCCGCCGCGCTGCGGGCCCGCTCCGTACTGCAGGAGGTGGAGTTCCTCTCCGTCGGGACGAACGACCTGGCGCAGTACACCTTCGCCGCCGACCGGCAGGCGGGAGCGCTCTCCAGGCTGCAGGACCCGTGGCAGCCGGCGCTGCTCGACCTGGTGGCCCTGGCCGCCGAAGCGGGCAAGGCCGAGGGGAAGAGCTGCGGGGTGTGCGGCGAAGCTGCCTCCGATCCGCTGCTCGCCTGTGTGCTGACCGGCCTCGGAGTGACCAGCCTGTCGATGGGCGCGCCCGCAATTCCCTATGTGCGCAGCGCACTGGCCCAGCACACTCTGGCTCAGTGCGAGCGCGCCGCCGCCGCCGCGAGGGCGGCGGACAGCGCGGAGCAGGCCCGCGCGGCCGCCACCGGGGTGCTCTCCGGCGAGTGACCGCCGCCGGTCGCCCCGGTCAGCCGCACGGGTAGGGCGGGAGGCCGGTGCCCGGACGGTGGACGACTCCGGCCTCCGGTGGCACCGGCTCACCCGTCTGCGGATCTGTGCAGTAGGCCGCGAAGACCTCCGCCTCACTCAGTGCGCGCAGCCGGCCCCGCGTCAGACTCCAGCCGCGGACCGTCTCCCTCCCCGGGCCGGTACCCGGAACGGGACCGGACCTCAGGACCAGGCCGCCTGCGGCGCTGCTCGCCAGTCCTGCGGCCAGGACAGTGCAGAACACCAGCGCGTGCCGGTCGGGAACGAGCGGTGCCCCTTCCTCGGGAACCTCGGCGTGCAGGGCCGCGGTCAGTGGCTCCTCGCCGTGAAGGACCGTGCACACCGCGTGGTGCAGGCCGGGGCCGGCGCTGCCGACCGCGGCCGTCAGCACCCGGGTGGCGTGATCGAAGAGGCAGACGGCCCGCGACCGTCCGCACCCTGCGCACAGCCCGGCCCCGGCGAGCTCGGCCGAGGCGGACTCCCAGGCCAGCTGCCGGTCGTGCTCGGCGAGCAGCCCCGGGATCAGCCGGCCGATCCGCTGGCCTCGGTAGCGCACCGCAGCTCCGCGGTGGGCAGTCTCCGCGGTGTACCGGGCACGGCTCTCCGCCGAGTCGGGATCCAGCCGGAACTCCGCACAGTAGTCCGCGTAGTCGCCGGGGTCGAGCAGCACCACTCCGGTGTGTCCGCCGTGTGCGGTGAGCGCGCGCAGGTGAGCCTCCACATGGCGCAGGTACTCCGGGTGGTCGGTGAAGCGGAAGGAGCGGTAGCCGCGCATGCGGGCGAACCCGGCCTCATCAGCGACCACTGCCACCGTGCACGCTGTCTCCCGGAGCATCCTCCGGAGCGCCGGCGGACGGCGTCCCCCGCGTCTTCTTCCGTGACCCCGGCCGGCCGGCCCTGCGGTGCGTGCCATGGCGCCTCCCTGGAGCGAGCGGTGATCGATGAGCACTCACCGTAGTGACAGGTACTGACAGCCGCTCACGCTCCCGTTCGCCTCTCCCTGCAGGCACCTCCCGGGACCGGTGAACACCGCGTTGCGTGTGCATACTTAACCGTGGAAGCACACCGCCTACGGAGGGGAGCAGAGGGCATGGAGTTCATCTTCTTCATGACGCTGCCAGGCCTTGTCATCCTGTTGACGGCGGTGGCCTTCACCGAACAGCTGCTGCTGCGCGCCGGACGTGCCGGAATCATCCCGTGGCGGGGGAACGCGGACCGCGGCCAGCTGTCGGCGACCGGTTTCGAGATGCTGCACGTGAGCCTGCTTCCGGGCAAGGAAACCGAGCTGGCGCAGCGAGAGGTCACCCGGATGCTCAAGGACGAGGAGGGGGACGGGGCTCCGCCGCGGTCCCGGGTGGATCTGGACCTGGGCACCGCGGTGATCCGGCTGCGGGGCGGCGGCTGACCGGACCACCGCCCCGGACCGGGCCCTGCGTTCAGGAGGTGCGTGCGCGGCCCAGCCGCTCGAAGTGCCGCAGCAGCTCCAGGTCGTCCACGGAACCGGGATTGACGGCACGTTCCATCGGCACGCCCTGCAGCAGCCGCTTCACGGGAACCTCGATGCGCTTGCCCGTGAGGGTGTGCGGGACACCCTGGATTTCGAGGATCTCGTCGGGTACGTGGCGGGGCGAGAGCTCCGCCCTGATCGTGCGCCGGATGCGGTCCCGCAGGGAGTCGTCCAGGACCGCGCCCGCCGCCAGATGGACGAACAGCGGCATCCAGTAGCCCCCGTCCGGCTCCTCCACCCCGATGACCAGGGACTCGCGGACTTCCGGAAGCCGCTCCACCGCCTCGTAGATGTCGGCGGACCCCATCCGGACGCCCTGCCGGTTGAGCGTGGAGTCCGACCGCCCGTGGATGATGACACTGCCGCGCGAGGTCACGGTGGTCCAGTCGCCGTGCCGCCACACCCCTGGGTACATGTCGAAGTAGCTGTCCCGGTAGCGGGAGCCGTCCGGGTCGTTCCAGAACCGGACCGGCATGGACGGCATGGGGGTGGTGACGACCAGTTCACCCACTTCGTCGACGAGCGGGCGTCCCTGCGGGTCCCAGGCCTGCAGGTCGGTCCCCAGACCGGGGGCCTGAAGCTCACCGATGTGGACCGGCAGGGTGGGCACGGCCCCGGCGAAACAGCTGCAGACGTCCGTTCCCCCACTGACCGAGGCGATCCACAGGTCCTGGGCCACCTCGTCGTGCAGCCAGCGGAAGCCGTCCGGGGGCAGAGGGGAACCGGTGGTGGCCACGCACCGGGTGTGCGACAGGTCGAAGTCACGTCCGGGGTGCACGTCCGCCTTCGCACACGCCATCACATAGGCGGCCGAGGTGCCGAAGAGCGTGGGGCGGGTCAGCTCGGCCACCCGCCACTGCGCGGCGGTGTCCGGGTAGCCGGGACTCCCGTCGTGGAGCACGACGGTGGAGCCGACCAGCAGCCCGGAGACCAGGAAGTTCCACATCATCCAGCCGGTTGAGGTGTACCAGAAGATCCGGTCACCGGGGCCCAGGTCACAGTGCAGGCCGAGCTGCTTGAGGTGCTCGACGAGGATGCCGCCCTGGGACTGGACGATCGCCTTGGGGAGTCCGGTGGTCCCGGAGGAGTACAGGACCCACAACGGGTGGTCGAAGGGGACGTGCGTGAACTCCGGCTCGCGGCTGCCGGAGATGAGCGCCGCCCACTCCAGCGCTCCCCCGGGCGGCGGCGTGCCCAGCAAGGGGACGTGGACAACGGCACGCAGGCTGGGCAGGGCGCCCCGCAGCTCCGCCACGGTGGCGGTGCGGTCGTGCTCCTTGCCGCCGTACCGGTAGCCGTCGACGGTGAACAGCACGACGGGTTCGACCTGCTGGAAGCGGTCCAGCACGCTGCGGGCCCCGAAGTCCGGCGCACAGGAGGTCCAGACGGCCCCGACCGCGGCGGTGGCGAGCAGCGCGACGACCGCCTCCGGGATGTTCGGAAGGTAGCCGCTGACCCGGTCACCGGGTTGCACGCCCAGCTTCCGGAGCTCCTCGGCCAGGGAGCCCACTTGTCCCCGCAGCTCGGCCCAGGTCACTGCCCGGGGCTCCTGCCGCTCGTCCACGCACAGCAGCGCGGGTGAACCGGCCCGCTCCGGGTCCAGGCCTGCCCGGAGAGCATGCTCGGCGTAGTTGAGGGTGGCGCCGGGAAACCAGCGGGCGCCCGGCATGGACCGGTCTGCCAGCACGTCCTCGGGCGGGGTCGCGAAGGACACCCCGAACCAGGAGGTGACCGACTGCCAGAAGGTGTCGAGCGCGGTGACGGACCAGTGGTGCAGCGCCGCGTAACTCGCCCCGGGGTCGCCCGGCACCGGGGACGGGGCACCGTGCGTCTCCGCCGCCCAGGAGTGGAACCGGGTCAGCCCGGCCGCGGCGATCCGGTCCGGCCCGGGCTCCCACAGGGGCGTCGGTCCGGAGGGTGATGCGGCGTGCGCTGCGGTCATGGCGGCTCCCGGAAGGTACGCGTGGGTGTGCGTCATCTCCGCGCACGTGCGGGATGTGCGCGTGACGCGGCTCTGCGAGACGATGCCATGCCGGGCGCACGGGCACCAGGGTGGACCGCCCATATGCGCGGGTCCCGGCACGTGCGGCCGCCACACGCCGGAAGCGGCGAGCGGCGGAGGGGAGCAGCGGCGGTGCCGGGGCCACCCCCGTGGGTTCCGGACCGCCGCTGTCACTGCACTGGACGCCGCCCTCCGGGGGGCGGTTCGTCCCGGATCCGGCTGTCACGGGTTCGGTACACGGACAGGACACGCCGCGGGAAGCCGCGGCCGATCAGCGGGGGGCGGGGTCCGGCCGGGCCGAGCGGCTCAGCGCGTGTTCCACCAGGGCCACCAGAGCATTGCGGGCGGACGACCGCTGGCGGGCGTCGCAGAGCACCACGGGGACGTCGGCATCGAGGTCGAGCGCCTGCCGGACGGTCTCCGGCGGGTGCCGTTCGGCTCCTTCGAAACAGTTGACGGCCACGGCGAAGGGCAGCCGGCGGTGCTCGAAGTAGTCCACCGCGGCGAAGCTGTCCGTCAGGCGCCGGGTGTCGGCCAGAACCACCGCGCCCAGGGCTCCGCGCGCCAGTTCGTCCCAGAGGAACCAGAAGCGCTCCTGCCCGGGTGTCCCGAAGAGGTAGAGCACCAGCCGCTCGCTGAGGGTGATGCGCCCGAAGTCCATGGCCACGGTGGTGGAGCGCTTCTGCTCGACGCCGTGGAGGTCGTCGACCGGCCTGCCCGCCTCGGTCAGCAGCTCCTCGGTGCGCAGGGTCTTGATCTCACTGACCGCCCCGACCATCGTCGTCTTCCCCACGCCGAAGCCTCCGGCGACAAGGATCTTCAGCGCGATGGGGTCCGAGGGGGGCGGTGCGTCGCTGTCAGAGCGCACGGAGACCATCGATCACCTCTCGGAGTATGTTCTCGTCCGGCAGCCGGGCAGGGGGTACGGGGCGGCTGACCCGCACCAGACCGGCGTCGAGCAGGTCGCTGACCAGAACCCGCACCACGCCGACCGGAAGGTCGAGGCCGGTGGCCAGCTCGGCCACTGATTCGGAGGTCCGGCGGCACCGGCGCAGGATCTCCGCATGCTCAGGCACCGGGGCCCGGCCGGCCAGCACGGCCTCCGGAGCCTCCGGATCCTGACCGGCCGGTTCAGCGGTGACCAGTGCGATGAGATCCAGCGGCTCCCCCGTGCTTGCCCGGGTGCGGCCACGCGTCATGGCGTACGGCCGCACCACCGGCCCCGCGTCGTCGTCGAACCAGCCCTCGGTCATGGTGGCGCGCCTGGGGATCAGAGGCCGGCCGGGCCGTTGCGCGGGGCGGTACCGAGGTGGACGCCGACGCGCTTCACGAGCAGCGTCATCTCGTAGGCGACCATGCCGACATCGGACTCGGCGTCGGCAAGGACTGCCAGGCAACTGCCGGAGCCGGCCGCGGCCACGAAGAGGAAGGCGTCATCCAGCTCCACCAGCGTCTGCCGGACGGCACCGGCCTCGAAGTGCCGCCCGACGCCTTTGGCGAGGCTGTGGAAGCCCGAGGCCACGGCGGCGAGGTGCTCGCCGTCCTCCCGGCCGAGCGCTTTGGAGGTACCGCGGACCAGCCCGTCGCCGGAGAGCACCAGGGCGTGGCGTACCGGGGTGACCCGGGCCACCAGGTCGTCCAGCAGCCAGTCCAGCTCGCCGGACTTCCGTGCGGGAACCCCGTGCGGGGCTGCCTGCGATGCGGTCATGATTGCGTCTCCTCCGGTGTTGGTCCTGGCGGGCTGGGTTCCGACAGGCTGGTGGTCTGCTGCCGTCCACGCTGCCAGCCGCGCTGCAGCGAGGCCATGCGGGCACGGACCGCCTCCGGGTCCGGTTCGCTGCCCCGTCCCGGACCGGTCCCTCCGGCGGGGCCGGTGCCGCCCGGGGGTGCGGGGGTGTCGTCGGTCCGGTCGGGGCCTTGCTTGAGCTGCGGGGCCAGCCGGGCCTGCCGGACCCGACGTGGCAGACCCGCGACCGTGGTGGGCGGGGACGGCGGACCGGGGAGGTGATCCTCTGGAACGGTGCCGGGATCCGGGTCCGGTGCCCGCCCGACGGGCCGGCCGTGGTCGGCGACCAGCACGGGAGTGCGGCGGCGCGCCGGCAGGGGGCCGCGGTCCGTCTCCTCCCCGTCTTCCGGGCCGGCCGGGCGGGCCGGGTACTCCTCGGACCGGGCGTCACGGTTGTGCCGGTCCGCCGTCTCGTACCGGTCGTCCCGGTGGCGCGGGTTCACGGGTGCCTCGAGCTCCACCGGGCCGTCCACGGGGCCGTTCAGCAGGGCCGGCGGAGCGGGCCGGTCAGGCAGCGGGGAACGCTCCTGCGGCCCGTCGGCGGCTTCGCTGAGCAGCTCGTTGGGCAGGAGCGCGACCGCCGTCGTGCCGCCGTAGGGCGAGGCCCGCAGGGAGACCCGCACCTGCTGGCGGCGGGCGAGGCGGGAGACCACGAAGAGGCCGAGCCGGTCGGTGTCGGAAAGGTCGAACTCGGGACTCTCGGCCAGCTTGCGGTTCGCGTCCTCCATCGCCTGCGGTGCCATGCCCAGCCCACGGTCGTGGATTTCCAGCGAGAAGCCGTGCGGCACGCGTTCCCCGTGAACCTGGACTGCGGTGTGCGGCGGGGAGAACAGGGTGGCGTTCTCCAGCAGCTCGGCGATGAGGTGGGTGAGGTCGGCGACGGCGCCGCCGGCAACGGCGAGCGGCGGCATCCTCCGCACCTCGATGCGTTCGTAGTCCTCGACCTCGGCGACTGCCGCCCTCACCACGTCCATCAGCCGCACCGGCTTGCGCCACTGCCTGGCCGGGGTGGCCCCCGAGAGAATGACCAGCCCTTCGGCGTGCCGCCGCATACGGGTGGTCAGGTGGTCGATCCGGAAGAGGTCGGCGAGCTCGTCGGCGTCCTCGGTGCGGCGCTCCATGGTGTCGAGCAGATTGAGCTGACGGTGCAGGAGGACCTGATTGCGGCGGGCGAGGTTCACGAAGACGTCCGACACACCGCGGCGCAGGTCGGACTGCTCGACCGCGGCACCCACGGCAGCCCGCTGCAGAGTGTTGAGGGCCTGCCCGACCTGGCCCACCTCGTCCCGGCCGTAGCTCAGCCGGGGCGCTTCGGTTTCGACGTCGACCCGGTCGCCGTCGGCAAGGCGCCGCATGACGTCCGGCAGCCGGACCTCTGCGACTTCCCGTGCGTCGCGGGCCAGTCCGCGGAGCTCGCGCACCAGCCCTCGGCCGACCCGCAGCGAGACGATCACGGACAGGAGTACGGCGAGCAGCCCGAGAATGCCGGCGGCACCGGCCCGCAGCAGGACGGCGGTGGCTGCCGGGTCGACCTCCTTCTGGTACCGGTCCCCCGCCGCGGCCGCCAGGGCCCGCAGTTCGGTCATGGCGAGGGTGGTGGTCTCCTCCCAGTGATCGGGCCGGACGGCGGCGGTGCCGCCCTCCATGACACTCTCCTCGACCGTCTCCAGTTCCTGGCCGGTGCCGCTCTGCCAGAAGGCGTCATGGGCCTGCCGGTCCTCCCCCGGGAGGTCGGCGAGGTGCAGGCCGTAGGCGAGCCGGCGTTCGGCCAGCCGGTCGCCGAGCGAGCGGCGCTCCTTGTCCGTCATCCGTCCGGCCGCGAGCGTTCCGGCGACCAGCGCGTCGGAGCGCGACAGGTACTCGGCGGACTGGCTCAGGCCCACGACGGCCCGCCCGTGGCGGTCCAGTTCGACGTTCTCCACCAGGTGGAGCGCGGAAAGGAAGCGCAGACCGGGATCGATGACGCTGTTGTAGGAGTCCAGCGCGCCGCTGCGGGTGATGGTGTAGGACTCGATCCTGTGACGCAGCTGCCCGACCCGGCCGAGCCCTTCGAGAAGGGCGTCCAGCCGGGCCCGGGCACTGCTGTTCAGGTCGTTGCGGCTGCGGCCCGCCGCGTTCTCCCGGATCCGCGCCGCGGCCTCGTCGGTGGCCTCCCGGGTGCGTTGCAGCTCCGCCAGCGCGTCCGACCGCCTGGGGTCGGCCAGATGGACCAGGGTCTGTCTGCGCTCCTCCTGCAGGGCGTGCACGACCGCCTCGGCCGGCTTGCCCAGATTGCCGGAGACGGCGGAGACACCGAGCAACTGCCGGGCCTCGTGCGCGGTGATGGCGGTGGCGAACGCCCAGATGGACACGAGCGAGAACAGCGGCACCAGCAGCAGCACGACGATTTTCCGTCGGATCGACTTCCCGCGAAAGCGCATGCCCTCCCCTATGCCGTCCCGCCCCGCGCGGGTACCTCCCGGTTCCCCGGCACGGGCCCGGACTCCGGACACCCGTACGAACTACCGTGGTGACCGGCACCGGGCGTGGTCGTGCCGGAGCGCCCTCATCCTGATGCGTTCCCTACCGGCACGCAAGGCGTTCTACGATGGCCGCCAAGGACAAAACTGTCATGTCACCCTGCGCAGGGAGCTTCAGCGGTGTATGCCAGGCCCCGCATGCCCGATCCGGTGCGCGCCGCCGCGGTGCGCGCCGTCATCATTCTGGCACTGACCCTGGTGCAGCTCGTCGTCGTCCTGCTGTGCTCGCTGGCCGGCTCCTGGCTGGCCTACCCCATGCTGCTGAGCACTCTGGGGAGCACGGTCGTGGCCACCTGGGCGGTGCTGGACATCTGGGTGACGCGGCAGATATGGCGGCAGCGCAACGGCGTCGTCTCCCTGCCGAGCAGCGCGGCCCGGGACCGGCCGCGGCTGATCCGCCGTCACTGACCCGGGGCGTCCCCCGGGCGGCGGAACATGCGGGTCGAGGTGATCTCGCCGTGCACGGGCTCGGTGGCGGGGTCCTGCTGTGGCAGCCCGGGCCGCAGGTGTTCCTCCACGCGGATGTACTTGAGACCGGCTCGCAGGTCGGCGTCGTTGCGCAACCGGATGACCAGCGGGAACTCGGCGAGGGCCGTGGTGTCGAACAGGCCCGTGGTGTAGAGCAGCTGCACGCCGAGTGCGTCCGCGACGGCCCGCTGGAGCTCGAGCAGATAGGTGGCGTTGGCCCGGCCGATAGGATTGTCCAGGAACAGCGTCCCGGCGTGGCGGTGGCTGTCGCGTCCCCGGTCGTTGCCGCGGAGCGCGGCCATGGTGCAGTACAGGGCAATGGCGGCGGTCAGCAGTTGTCCACCGGAGAAGACGTCTCCCATCTGTCCGACCGGCACCCGTTCGGCGCGCAGCACAGCGTCCGGTTTGAGAATCTCCACGGACACTCCGCGGGGGCGGAGCGCGGCGTGCACGCCGCGCAGGAGCAGGGTCATGCCGTCGCGCCGGAGATCGGTGTTTCTCCGCAGGGCCGCGCGGGTGGTCTCGTCGATGACCTCACCGAGGGCGTCGGCGAGGGTCGCCGGGTCCGGTGCCTCGAACCGGATGCGCACGAACTCCTGCCCCGACCACTCCCCCAGCCCTTCGGGGAGCCTGGACAGCCGCTGCGCCGAGCGCAGGGTGGCGAGTGCCGCGTCCACGAGACCGCGCAGCCGGTCCACGATGCCGTCCCGGTTGCGCTCGAGCTGTTCGAGCTCGTCGCTGAGGACCCGGAGCCGGGGAGCGAAAGCCTCGGCCCAGGCGACGGCGTGCTCGGGCAGGGCTGCGGCGGGCAGCTCCCGGATCTGCTGGCGGGCGGGGGTGCGGACGTGCTCGAAGCGGACGGCGTTGGCGTGCCGGACGAGCTGGTCCGCGGACTCCCGGACCGCGGCGTCGGCCGTCGCGAGCTCACCGGCACAGCCGCGCAGGCTCCGGCGGACCTCGGCCGCGGACTCCCGGGCGTCGGCGGGGGACCCCTGGTACGGCTCCGCTGCCTCCTCGCCGCCGTCGGGCCCCGCCGCTTGGGGGTCGCGGAGCAGGTCCCGCAGGTGGGTGGCGGTTTCCTCCAGTGCGGTCGCGGTGTCCTCCGCGACGCGATGGTCCCGCAGCAGGTCCTCGTGCGCGGTGCGCGCCGCCGCCAGGGTCTCGGTTCGGGCGGCCAGTTCACCGGTGGCGGTCCGCAGCAGGCTCCTGGCCTGGCCGGCGTCGGAGGGCCGCAGGTGTGCGGGCAGCTCGGTGTGGACGTCCGTTCCCTCCGGGGCGAGCCGCTCAGCGTCGCCGCGGAGCCGGCCGAGCTGTTCGCTGGCGCCGGAGGCCCGGCCTTCCAGCAGCTGGACGTGTGCCTCGGCACGCGCGGCGGCGGCCTGCCGGGCCGGTCCGTCGGCGCCCTCCGCTCCTTCGAGGAGCCGGGCCGCACGGGTGCGCACCTTCGCCCCGATCCGGTCTAGTGCGGCCCGGGCGGCACTCTCGTCGCCCTCGGCGCGGGCCTGTTCGGCCCGCAGGTCGGCGCCGACGCCGACCTTCTCGTAAAGCTGGGAAGCGGCCCGGTAGGCCTCCCGGAGCGCGGGCAGCGGGGTGTCGGGGGCAGGGCCGCCGGGGAGATCCTCCGGAACCCCCGCGATCTCGGCACGCTCGGCGAGCAGGGCTCGCGCGGTGCGCCGCGCGTCGTCGGCGGCACGCTGCGCGGAGCGCCGGTCCTCATCGGCGGCCCGGGCGCCGGCGAGCAGCTCGGCGGCCCGGGCCTCGTGGTCCGTCGCCTCCTCGGCGAGCTCCCGGAGGCGGGACCGCCAGCGGGCGCGTTCCCGCAGCCGGAACGCCAGCCCGGCGAGCGCGTCGGCCGCACGGCGGGCCCGTTGAGCGGCCTCCTGCCGGTCGTCACGGATCCGTGATGCCTCTGCGGCGGCCTTCTCGGCCTCCGCGCGGACCGCGTCGGTCCCGGCGAGCCGCTGCTGCGCATCGGCCGCGGCAGCGCGGGTCTCCGCGGCGGCAGCTGCCAGCTCTCCCAGCCGGCCGGCCGGGCAGCCGGTGCGCCAGGAGGCCAGCCGGGCGGCGAGTGAACGGTCACCGGCGATCCGGGCCGCCAGCGCACTGATCTCCTCCTCGCGGGCAGTGGCCCGGCCGCGCAGGGCCTGGCGTTCGTCCTCGGCGGCCCCTTCGTCATGCATCGCCGGGTTCGGCGGGACCAGGAAGACGCCGCTCTCCGGGCCGCCGGGCGGCGGGGTGGGAGCCAGCAGGGCGGCGGCGGTGCCGACAGCGACGGCCGAGCGGGGCAGCAGCGCTGCTTCGGCCAGCACCTGCCGGGCCCGGGCGTGGCTCTCGGGATCGGTGATGACGACGCCGTCGACGAGCTCGGGCCTGGCGGCAAGCACCGCCGCGTGGTCGGCGGGCGCCACGGAGTGGGCGAGGTAGCGCCAGCCGGGCAGGGCGGGGACGCCGTGTTCGCCCAGGTACTCCACGGTGGCCAGCACGTCGGGCCCGGGCGGGAGCAGCCCGCCGTCGCCGAGGGCCGCGAGAATGCGCGCGTCGTCCGCGGAGGCCGTGCGCAGGCCGAACAGCCGGCGCTCGGCTCCGGCTACCCGCTCCTCGAGAAGCCCGGTCAGGGTGTCGGCGTTGCGGTCCAGGTCCTCCGCCGGGAGCGGCTCCCCGGCCGGGAGGGCGAGCAGTTCGGCGAGGCGCTGTTCCCCGCCGAGGGACTGTGCGGTGCGGTGCTCGGCGGCGTGCGCGTCCGACGCCGCGCGGGCCGCGTCGGCTGCCCGGGCGGCGGCCAGCTCGGCCCGGCTGTGCTCCCCGGCCGCGTCCGTGGCGCGCTCGGCCGCGCGCCGGGCCGATTCCCGGGCGGCGTCCAGGGCGTCCACGGCCGCCTGTTCCGCGTCGCTCGCGGCCAGTGCGGCCCTGGCGGGGTCCGCGTCGGGCACGGAGTCGTCCAGCCATCCGGCGCGCACCGCCTCGGCGGTCTCCTGCTCGACCTCGGCGAGGCGCTGACGCAGGTGGTCTGCCTCGCTGCGGGCCCGCTGCGCCTCCGTGGCGGCTGTGGTGGCGTCCCGCTGGGCGGCCTCCGCTTCCGCCTGGAGGGCGGTGGAGCTCTCCTCGTGGGCGGCGGCGGTGCGTTCGCCCTCCCCTGCGGCGGCGTGCAGGGCGCGGACGAGTTCGGCCGCGGCTCTGCTGCGGGCGGCCAGGGCGGGAGCGGCGTCGCGTTCCGCCTCCCGGATGGCGTCGGCCACCCGGGCCGCACGATCGGCGGCGGCGCGGTGCTGCAGCACCGTCTCGGCCGCCTGCCAGGCGGCGTGCAGGGTGCGGGCCTCGCTCAATTCGCGACGCTGGGCGGCAGCGGACTTCTCAGCGGCGGCCAGGGCGAGGGAAGCATGCCGGTAGGCCAGTTCGGAGGTGGTCAGAGCCGCGTGTGCGCGGGCCCGCTCGGCCTCGTCAACGGTCTGAGCTGCTGCGGCGACCCGCTCGGCGAGGCCGGTGACCCGGTCACGTTCGCCGGTCGTGCGGGCGGTGAGGCGGCGGGCCAGCGTCCGTGCCCGCCGCTCGGCCGCGGCGTGCACGGCCCGGGCCTCTGCGCGCCGCCGGGCGGCCTCGGCGATGCGTCTCAGCAGCTCCAGGGAGCCCGCGGTGAAGTCGCGTTCCGCGGTGAGCTCGGCACGGCGGCCCAGTTTGTGGGCGAAACCGTGCACCAGGGCGGCGAGCCCGTCGGTGTCGCGGGTGTCGGTGACGGCCCGCAGCAGGAGGTCGGTGAAGTCGGAGTCGTTCTTGACCGCGAACAGCCCGGCTGCCTCTCCTTCGTCGGCGTTCATCTCGCGCTGGTAGCGGAAGAGTTCCGGGTCCAGGCCGAGCGCGCCGAGGTGCTCGATCCAGCGTTCGTGGGTTTCCTCCCAGACGATGTCCAGGTTGGTGTACGCCCGGCCGGTTTCGGTCAGGATGTCCCGGAAGCCCTTCATCGTGCGCCGTCGGCCGCGTGCGCCGGAGACACCTTCCGCAGCGCTCCCCGGGGGGAGGCGGGGCCGCATCGCGGTGGACTCGGCGACCGGGAGGGAGTCCAGGCTCATGCCGGGCCCCGGGCGGAAGGAGTACCAGGCCTCGGCGAACTTCCGGGGGTCGCTGGAGACCTGCCGGCCGCGCCATTCGCAGACCTTGCCGACCACGACACTCTCCCCTGTGAGGGTGTGCTGCCACTCCAGGGCAACGTGTCCGCAGTCGTCGGCGAGCAGGAACTTGCGCAGAACCCCGGAGCTCGCACCGCCCAGGGTGTTGCGGTGGCCCGGCAGCATGACGGAGAAGATCAGCTTGAGGAGCACGGACTTGCCGCCCCCGTTCTCCAGGAACAGCACCCCGGCGGGCGCGGGACGGCGCGGCGGCCCGGTCGGCTCGTCCTCGAAGAAGTCCGCCTGCGCGGGCGCCGGGTCGGGCACCGGCTCACCGACTCCGCGCAGGTCCAGCACGGTGTCGGCGTAGCGCGCGCCGGCGGGCCCGATGGAGTAGAGGCGGACACGGGACAGCTCGTACATGGCGGACTCTCGTTGCTTGCGTGGCGGAGGCGGAGGCGGAGGCGGGGGTCGGTCAGCTGTGGAACGGCAGCCCGGCGCCCTCCACCAGCCCGGTATCCGCCGCGGGGAGCAGGCTGCCCGCGCCGTCGGGGACCGGGACGACCCCGAGAGCGGTCAGCTCGGACAGGGCGGCGCTGCCTGCCATGTCGCGCACCTGGAGCTGGTATCGCGCGGTGGTGCGGTACGTCCCGCCGGCGTCGTCCCCGGTGCGCTGGAGGAAGCCGGAATCGACGAGGAAGGCGACTGCCTTGCCGATGATGCCGGTGGTGGAGCCCGCCAGCCTGCGGGCGTCCTTGGTGGCTCCCGTGGCACTGCGTCTGCTGTACACCCGCCAGGCGGCTTCCAGCCCGGGAGCGGCACTGGCCGGGTCGGTGTTCTCGCCCTGTTCCGCGGCACGCTCCTCGAGCCGGCCGCACAGCTGCCGGACGAAGGAGTCCACACCGTTGACGGTGAGGCGCCCGATGTAGCCGTCGTCGGCGAGGTCCTGCGGGCGGGGGAAGGCAAGCACCGCGACCGCGAGGTGCGCCAGGCCGTGCAGGAACCGGTCGGCGGAGTCCGCGGTGGTCCGGCGGGCGTAGTCGCCCATGCGGACCGCGAAGAGGGAGTCCTCGGCTGCCGTGACCACCATGCCTGCCCGGGCGGACACCTCCAGGACCACGAGCCCGAGCCCGGTGGCCACCGCGTCGGCGAGCCGGCCGAAGCCGGGGTCCTCCTGGTGGCGGCGCAGCAGCCCGGCGTACTCGCTGTCCCGGGCCGGGGAGAGCTTGGGCTGGAGCCCGAAGGCGACCAGCCGGGCGGCGTCGGCGGCGTCGGCCGGGCTGAGGGGAGGCCCGGCCGCCCGTCCGGGGGTGGCGGAGTCCGGGGCGGGCTCCGCGCCGTAGTCGTCCACGGCTGCTGCTCCTGAGGGCGAAGAGGGTGAGGCGGCAGTCACCGTGCCGCCTCCGGACGTGACATGCCGGTGCCGGGGATGTCCAGCAGGGCGGTCCCGACGATGAGGTCGGCGCCTCCGAACTCGGGGTCGTCCAGCTCGGTGCCGTCGTCGACGGCGAACAGCAGGCGTTCTTCGCCCTGCCGGTGGGCGGTACCGACCGGGGGGCTCGCTGCGTGCACGGCCAGCAGCGCAACGAGGTACGGCAGGTCCGGGTCGCGGCGGCGGGCGTCCGCGAGCAGCCCGGACAGGCGTCGCGGGGCGTCCGGGGGAAGTCCGAGCAGGTCGGTGGCCGCGGCCAGCTGCGCCTCGCTGAAGCGGCTGTCGTCAGGGGTGGTGACGAGGTCGGGCTCGGGCAGCTCGGCGCCGAGGTGTTCGCGCGGGGCGGGCGGCGCGAGCAGCAGGCCGGTGAGGTCTCCGAGCCGTACGGAACCGGGGGTCCGCAGTCCGGTGCCGCGGGCGAAGAAGGCATCGGTGACGCGGGAGGCCTGCGCCACCGGAAGTGGCAGGACGGGGGCGAGCAGCTGGCCGTGGAGGTCGAAGCCGGCCCGGGCGGCGGGCGGGGCGAAGGCCTGCCGGTCCTGTTCGGCGCGGAACAGTGGGCCGGCCTCCAGGAGCCGGGACTGCAGGAGGGTGTGCCGGCGGATGCAGTCCTTGACGATGTCGACAAGCTCGGCGGCCCGCAGCTTGTGGTCGGTGCCCTTTGCCTCGTCACGGGCCCGGCGGATGTTGCTGAGAATGGCGTTCTCGTGCCGGTACCGGTCGGCGATGTGGTCCAGCGCCTCGGTGATCATGTCCGGGACGGTCCGCAGCCAGTCGACGGAACGGACATTGCGCCGGGTGGCCTCCAGGGTGCGGCGCAGCGCCTCGGAGTACTGCACGGTGCGGTAGCGGGCCTGCTCGGCGGCGAGCTGGGCATCGGCCAGCCGGCCGCGGCGGATGAGCACCTCGAGCTTGACCTCGGCGGCGATCTGGGCACTCGTCACGTCGGTGTCCAAGGCACCTACGAGTACATTGACCGCCTCGTCGGTGGTACGCAGGCAGACACCGCCGCCCGGCCCCGGGACCTCCTCGATGAGCTTGAAGTCGTAGTCCCGCCGCAGGTACGCGCCGTCGGGCCCGAAGGTGCCGTAGACGGCCCGGAAACCGCGGTCGACGCTGCCGACATTGATCAGACTCTCCAGCACCCAGCGGGCGACCCGCTCGTGCTCGGCGGCCCGGCGGTCCGGGGCCTGGGCGGCAACCCGTGGCAGCAGCCGGGTGATCACCAGCTCGTGGTCGGCACCGGTGTCGAAGTCCATGCTGAGGGTGATGAGGTCGATGGCCGCCAGGGCGACCTCGGCCATCGCGTACGTGCTGTACTCCCCCGCCAGGTTGGCCTTGCGGACGTCCAGGTCGTGCAGCGGGGCGGTGCAGGCGAGCGCGCGGAGCCGCCGGGCGAGCCCTTCGTCGCCGGCCGGCCCCGGGGCGGGCCGCGCCCCGGCAGGAGGCCGTCCGGCGGGAGTGGGCGGGCTGGTCGCCCGGGCTTGCTCGGTCACGACGCATACATTAGGCGGTGGTGACGACATCGGCCGAAATGGCCCGGATGCAGCCGCCTGGCACCGGTCACTCCGGCGGCGGCTCCGTGGTACCGGTCCCGTGGCTGCGCGCCAGGAGCAGGGCGACATCGTCCTGCGGCATCCGGTGCAGGGCTTCGAGCACGGCGTCACACATGTTCTCCAAGGGCCGATGGCCGTCTCCCAGCAGGCCGAGCAGCGTGCTCAGGCCGATATCGAGGGATTCCTGGCGGCTCTCCACCAGCCCGTCGGTGAAGAGGGCGACGGTGGTGCCCGGGGGCATGGGCCGCAGGCGCGCGGCGAAGGGCACGCCGCCCACGCCCAGGGGCACGGCGATGGGCAGATCCACGAACGCGGCTCTGCCGTCAGGGCCGACCATGACGGGTGGCAGGTGACCGGCGCTGGCGAACTCGACCAGCTGCCGGGCAGGGTCACAGACTGCGTAGACGCAGGTGGCGAGGGTGTCCCCGAGGGAGGACACGATCTCGTCGAGGTAGCTCAGCAGCCGGGCGGGAGGCAGGCCGAGCCGGGCGAACGCCCGTGTCGCGGTGCGCAATTGGCCCATGACCGCCGCCGCCCGGACGCCCTTGCCCATCACGTCGCCGACGATGAGTCCCACCCTGTCCTGCCGCAGCGGGAGGACGTCGAACCAGTCGCCGCCGACCTCACTGACCGCGGGCAGGTATCGCGAGGCGATGTCCACTCCCGAGCAGCCCGTCGGAGGAGCGGGGAGGAGGCTGCGCTGGAGAGTGAGCGCGGCACCGCGCTCCCTGCTGTACAGGCGGGCGTTGTCCACGCTGATGGCGGCCCGCGAGGCAAGCTCCACGGCGAGCGTGAGGTCCTCCTCCTCGAAGGGGCGGGAGGGGTGTGCCCGCAGGAGGCTGAGGGTGCCCAGCACGTCCCCGCGGGCGACCAGCGGCACCGCGATGTAGGAGTGTGCCCCCGCCCGGCGGAGGAGGGCTGCCGCCTCCTCGTTTCTGGCGATGCGCCGCATCATGGCGTCATCGATCCGGGGGAGGAGGATCGGGCGGGCTTCCCTGACGCACTGGGTGATCAGGCGCGCGGGCCCGTAGGAGGCCAGCTCTCCCACCCGGTCCGCGGCGGCGGCGGCCTCCCGGTTGTCCCCGGTGATCACGGCGAGGGCCCGGAAGCGGGCGGAGCCGTCGGACCTCACCGGCGCAGCCGTCCCGGTGAGCACGGAGTCCAGGACGTCCACCGCCACGAAGTCGGCAAGCCGGGGCATGACGACCTCGGCGAGTTCCTGGGCGGTCTGCTGAAGATCCAGGGTGGTTCCGATGCGGGCCCCGGCATCGGCGATGACCGCCAGGCGTTCGCGCGCCTCGGCCACCTCGACACCCGCCCGGTGGCGTTCGGTCACATCGACGATGGACGCGGCCATCCCCAGCGGGTGCCCGCGCGGGCCCTCCACCCGGTAGTAGGAGACGGACCAGACATGATCGTGATCGGGGTCGGCGGGGGTCCGGCCCCGGGTCATCTGGTCCAGCAGCGGCTCACCCGTCCGCACGACATGGCGCAGCGCGTTCTCGACGGAACGCACGTCCACGGCCGGCATCATCTCTTGGAGGCGACGGCCCAGCATCTCCTCGCCGGACAGGCCGTTGATGCGTTCCAGGGCGGGGTTGATGCGCAGCCAGCGCAGGTCGGTGTCGAACAGCGCCATGCCGACCGGTGACTGATTGATCAGGCTGTGCGAGAGAGCGAGGTCCGTCTCGAGTGTGCGGACGGTCTCCGCGTCGGCCGCCAGACCCAGGACGTGCAGGGCTCCGTGCACGTCGTGCAGCCGAATGTGGCGGAACTCCGCGGCGCGGGTCGTGCCGTCCTTGCGCAGCACCGGGAACACGCCCGCCCAGCTCGCTCCTTCCCTGACCTGGTCGAACAGCCCCTGCACCAGGGCCAGGTTCTCCTTGGCGACCAGGAGCCGGCCGCCGAGGCTGCCCAGTGCCTCCTCGGCCGGGTAGCCGAACAGCCGTTCGGCCTCGGGGCTCCACATCACCACGCGGCCCTCCTCATCGAGCACGAAGGCGGCGACCCGGAGCAGGTCGAGGAGGCCGCCCGGTGCGGCGCTGATGCCGTCTCCGTCCCGGCCGCCCACCAGGTCCGGGGACTCGTCGTCGTCCATGACAGACGCTCCCTTCCCTAGAAAGCTTCCGGTTCCGCTTCCAGCAGCTGTTCGGTCCAGATGGTCTTGCCCGAGTGGGTGTAGCGGCTGCCCCACCGGTGGGTGAGCTGGGCGATGAGGAAGAGGCCGCGTCCTCCTTCGTCGGTGGGCTGGGCCCGGCGAAGATGCGGCTGGGTCTGGCTGGGGTCGGACACCTCGCAGATCAGGGTCTCGTCCCTGATCAGACGCAGGACGACCGGTCCGCCGGCATGGCGGATGGAGTTGGTGACAAGTTCGCTGGCGATCAGTTCCGTGGTGAACGCCAGCTGAGGCAGGTCCCACTCGGCCAGCTGGGACGTGACCAGGCTGCGGGTCCGGGCGACGACAGCGGGATCGGCCGGGAACTCCCAGGTGGCGACGGTACCGGCCGGCATGGCGCGCACGCGGGCCACCAGGAGGGCCACCTCGTTGGCCGGAGGCTCCCCGGGAAGCAGGTCCTCGAGCACCATCCTGCCGATCTCGGCCGGGGTGCGGTCGTCCCGGGCGACAGCGGCCGCCTGGTCCCGCAACCGGATCATCCCCCGCTCAGGGCTCTCGCCGGCGTGCGCCATTGCTTCGTCGGTACCGAACACCAGGAGACTGCCTGGGTCCAGGGGCACCTCGGCGGATTCGAAGGGCAGCCCGCCCACTCCCAGGGGCGGACCGGGCTTGAGCGGGGCGAAGTCCGCGGCCCGCCGGGCGGCAAGCACGATGGGGGACGGCCGCCCGGCGCTGGCCATCGTGCAGCGCCCGGAGACCGGGTCATACACGCAGTACAGGCAGGTCGCCCCGAGGACACCACTGCCGGTCCCGGGGTCGTTCCGGGGTTCCGCGTCGGCCAGCCGTCCGGCGAGGTCGTCCAGCCGGGTGAGCAGCTCCTCCGGCGCCAGGTCGAGGTCCGCCAGGGTCAGCACCGCGGTGCGGAGTCTGCCCATGGCCGCCGTCGCCGTGAGGCCGTGCGCGGCCATGTCGCCGACCACGAAGGCCACCCGGCACGAGGACAGCGGGATGACGTCGAACCAGCTGCCGCCCGTGCCCGCGGCCGTCGCGGCCGGCACATAGGTCCCGGCCGTCTCCGCCGCGCTGAGGTCGACCACCGGCTGGGGCAGCAGACTGCGCTGCAGGGTCTCGACCGTGCGGTGCTCGCGGGCGTACCGCCGGGCGTTGTCCACGCTGAGCGCGGCGCGGGAGACAATCTCCTCGGCCAGGACGGTGTCGTCGGGCCCGAAGGACGGACGTTCCCCGACGCGCCAGAGGCCGACGGCTCCGAGTACCAGCCCACGGGCCCGGACCGGCACGATCATCAGGGAGGTGGCGGCGTGCGGGAGCGCGAGCCGGGACCGCCCGGGGTACTGGGCGAACTGACCGCGGACCCAGGTCAGGTCCGCCACCACGGCAGCGGAGTCGGTGCTCAGCGTCTCTCTCTCCACGTCCTGGATCCGGAAGGTCTCCCCCACCGAGTACACCTCCGGCGGCCAGCGGCCGTCGAATGCGGCGGTGGCGACCCGGCGCAGTTCGGAGTCCGCGCCGAAGAAGGCACCGGGTTCCTCTCCGGCGACCACTTCCGCGGTGAGATCCACCGAAGCGAGGTCCGCGAGATCGGGTACCAGGACCCGGGCCAGCTCCTCGGTGTTGGCGATGACGTCCAGCGTGCGCCCGAGCCTCGTGGAGGCGGCATGCAGCAGCTCCAGTCGGCGGCGGTTCAGGAACTGGTCGGTGACGTCGGCCGCGAACACGGCCACCCCCATGACCCCGCCTTCTTCCTTGTGCAGCCGGAAAGCCGAGTAGGCCACCCTCCGCTCCCGTTCCCTGGTCGTCACCAGGCGCGCCGACTGCTCCCAGTCGACCAGCGGCTCACCGGTTTCCGCCACCCGCCGCAGCTGCTCCTCCAGTCGGGCGGCGTCCTCCGGCACCATGAAGTCACCGACTCGCGCTCCCGGGCGCACCTGCGCGTACGACGTGCCGGGCGGCAGTTCGAGGCTGGGGATCATGTTGACCCGGATCATCCTCAGCTCGGTGTCGTGAATGGCCAGCCGGAAGCGGGTCTGGGAGAAGAGCGCGCGTACCAGGGCCTGGTCCTCCTCGCGGAGCCGCGCGGCGGAGGCGGGTGTGAGCATCACCAGCGCCCGGCAATCGCTCCCGGGGGAGAGCGGGAGCACGGTCAGCCGTACCTCGGCCGGCTCCCCGTCGGGTCCGCGAAGGGTGACGTTCCCGCCCGGGGGCATGCCCGCGGAGCCGGGGGCTTCCCCGGAGCCCCCGGCGAGAAGGTCCGCCATACGGTACCCGCGCAGTTCTTCCGCGCGGAGTCCGGTGAGCTCCTCCACCTCGCCGGTGCAGGTCAGAACGGTGCCACGGGCATCGAGCAGCACGATCGCCGCGGTTCCGTCCGGCAGGCGGCCGCTGTCCGAGGGATGCATGCTCGCACTCACCGTTCTCCTTCGCACCGGAGCCGTCGCAGCGTGCTGTTCCATTCAAACCCCGCAGGCCCGCGGGCGCACCCGCTGCCGTCCATCGGGGGCGGGGCCCGCCGCCCGTGCCATGGCCGCGTGTGACCCGGCCGTGATCCACGGGAAAGTTTGGTCCTTTCGGGCAGCGGAGACTCGGCACGGACAGATCAGTACGAGCCGGACCACCGGAGGGACTGTCATGTCCATTCCCCGTTTCCTCGCGGGCTTCGACTCGGCTTCGGCCATGCTGCGGGCCAACGCCGCGTTCCTGCGCGGGGAGGCGTTCCCCGCGCTGGGCGAGTCCCCGTCCTTGCGTCC
Organism: Streptomyces sp. ACA25; assembly: GCF_028200735.1. Classification (GTDB taxonomy): domain Bacteria; phylum Actinomycetota; class Actinomycetes; order Streptomycetales; family Streptomycetaceae; genus Streptomyces. The sequence goes on along the minus strand of NZ_JAQKPV010000011.1, from coordinate 91,467 downwards.
CCTGGTGAAGGCCACCCGGGTCCTGCCTCCCGCACTGCGTGAGAAGGTCTTCATCGCCAGCGGTGCCACCGAGACGATCAGTCCGCGACGGGTCGGACGGATCGATACCGAGGACATCTCCCGGTGGGCCGACGAGGAGTACCCGAGGCGCCGCTATCCGGCCGTCGCCGTCGGGTCCGCCAGCGGAGCCCTCACCCACCTCTGGACCGCGATGGGCATCCCCTGGCTGCCCCAGACCTTCTTCATCCCGGTACGGCAGCATGTGCATCCGGACGACCCGGCCGGAGCGATGATCAAGGGCATTGAACCCGGCCGGGACCTGCTGCAGGCCAATCCGGACATTCAGCTGCACCACATGCACGATGCCAACCAGGACCGGCTGATGGTCCGGGCCCTCACCTACTTCCGCATCAAGCGGCGGACTCTGGGGCCCGGCTACGAACGGTTTCTCACCGAACGGCTGGAGCCCGGCGGAACGATCGTCATCCCCGAGTGCACCCGCAGCTGGGGCACCACCACTCTCGGTCCGCGCCATGTCTTCCAGCACGGGGCGGTGGGCGGCGCCACCGAGGAGGAGTTCCACCACGGCGGTGAGCGGGTCGCGGAGTACCTGGAGCGCTACCGGTCCCCCGTGCGCCGCTGGTACGGCCCCGAACCGGACAGCACGTCACCGGAGTCGGAGTGGGGTTTCGAGCCCGCCCTGCGCGAGGACATCGAGCGCTTCGCGCAGGAGAACGGCTACCGGGTCCGCCGGGTGGTCCACGACGAGCCCGACTCCCCCAGTCCGCTGGTCGCCGACCTGTACCGCTGGTGGTACGCCCGGCGCGGGATCGAGAGCACCCGCCTGTTCGTGGCCTCCTTCATCGTGATGGAACCCTGGTGGGTGCTGCGAACGGGCTCCGTGCCGTTCTGGATGACCTTCAACACCGATACCTCCTACCGGGAGCTGGAGAACTACCTGGAGGAGCGCGGGCCCTTCGACGAGATTCTGCTGACGCTGTTCCAGAACGGCGTCGAGGCGGTGGGGCTTCCCACCGTCGGGGACTGGCGGCGGCTGCTCGGCAAGGCCCGGGTCAGCGGCAGCTTCGCCGGACTGAAGGCGGAGGACCACCCCCGGGATCTCGCCCATTACGCGGGGTACGACAAGGCGCTGCGCAAGGTCCCGGAGCGCCACCCCATGCCCGATCCGCTGTCCCTGCGGGAGCTGGACGAGTTCCTCGCCGGTGCGGGCTCCTACCCGGGCGTCCGCTGGGAGTGATCCGGAAAACCCGCCGATCGGGGCCGGCGTACGCGCGCCGGCCTTCGCGCGTACGCCGGTAACCGGAGAGGGCGGCACCCGGTCAGCCGGGCGGGGGACCGTAGCCGCCGCCGCCCGGGGTGTGCACGACCAGGGTGTCGCCGGCGGCGACCTGCGCGGTGTCACAGCCGGCCAGCGGCTCGAGCCTGCCGTCCGCACGTTCGACGGCATTGCTGCCGAGTGCGCCCGGTGACCCGCCGGCCATCCCGTACGGGGGCACCCGCCGGTGGCCGGTCAGCAGAGTGACGGTCATCGGCTTCAGGAAGGTGATGCGGCGGCTGACGCCGTCCCCGCCCGGCCAGCGGCCGGCACCCCCACTGCCGGCGCGGATCCGGAAGTCCTGGACCCGGACCGGAAAGCGCCACTCCAGGATCTCGGGATCGGTGAGCCGGGAGTTGGTCATGTGGGTCTGGACAGCGGGAGTTCCCGCGAATCCCTCGCCCGCGCCTGACCCGCTGGCCACCGTCTCGTAGTACTGGACGTGGTCGTCGCCGAAGGTGATGTTGTTCATCGTGCCGGAGCCCTCGGCCTGGACTCCGAGGGCCGCGTACAGTGCCCCGGTGACCGCCTGGGAGGTCTCGACGTTGCCCGCCACGGTGGCGGACGGGTGGGCGGGGGCCAGCATCGACCCCTCGGGGATGCGGACCTCCAGCGGCTTCAGGCAGCCGCTGTTCAGCGGGATGTCATCGGCGACCAGGGTCCGGAAGACGTAGAGCACCGCCGCCAGGACGACGGAGCTGGGGGCGTTGGTGTTGCCGGGCTGCTGCCCCGAGGTGCCGGTGAAGTCCACCACGGCGCTGCGGGCCGAGCGGTCGACGCTGAAACGGACCCGGATGACCGCGCCGTTGTCGGTCTCGTAGCGGCAGGAGCCGTCCGTCAGGCCGGCGATGATCCGGCGCACCGACTCCTCTGCGTTGTCCTGTACGTGCCGCATGTAGGCCTGCACCACCTCCAGACCGAACTGGTCAATCAACGCGCGCAGTTCGGCGATGCCCTTCTCGTTGGCGGCGATCTGGGCCCGCAGGTCGGCGAGATTGGCGTGGGGATTGCGTGAGGGGTGGACCGCCCCCGTGAGCAGGGCGCGGGTCTCGGTCTCCCGCAGCCGGCCGTCCCGCACCAGCAGCCAGTTGTCGAAGAGCACACCCTCCTCCTCGATCGTCCGGCTGAAGGCGGGCATCGAACCCGGGGTGATGCCGCCGATCTCCGCGTGATGGCCACGGGAGGCGACCAGGAAGAGCAGCCGGCTGCCGTTCTCGGAGAAGACAGGGGTGACGACCGTGACGTCCGGAAGGTGAGTGCCCCCGTGGTAGGGGTCGTTGATCGCGTAGATGTCGCCGGGGCGCATGGTCCCCGCGTTCCGGCGCAGCACCTCCTTGATGGACTCCCCCATGGAGCCCAGGTGCACCGGGATGTGCGGGGCGTTGGCGATGAGGTTGCCGTCGGCGTCGAACAGCGCACAGGAGAAGTCCAGCCGCTCCTTGATGTTGACGGAGTGGGCGGTGTTCTCCAGGCGGACGCCCATCTGCTCGGCGACCGCCATGAAGAGGTTGTTGAAGACCTCCAGCTTGACCGGATCGACCTCGGTGCCCACCGCCACGGCGCCCGGGAGGGGGCGCACACGGGTGAGGAGCAGATGTCCGCGCTCCCCCACCAGGGCCTGCCAGCCGGGGGCCACGACCGTCGTCGCGTCGGCTTCGGCCACGATCGCCGGACCCTCGACGGTGGCCCCGGCCGGCAGGTCACTTCGCCGGTGCAGACAGGTCTCCTGCCAGCGCCCCTCGGCGTACATCCGCACCCGTCCGGGCGGTCGCGCCGGGGCGGCCCCGGCGCTTGCGAGAGGGGCGGGGGCGCCGTGCGGCCCGGCGGCACCCGCCGCCTCGACGGCGGCGGTGGCGACCACGAGCGGCTTGTCCATCAGGAAGCCGTACCGGGCGCGGTGGGCCCGCTCGAACTCGGCGGTCATGGCCTCCCGGCCGGCGAGCGCGACGGCCAGCACTGAGTCCGTGTCCGCGTAGCGCAGATGCAGCCGGGCCACGGTGCGGATGGCGGTGTCCGGAAGACCGTCGGCGCGCAGTTCTGCGCGGGTGCGTGCGGCCAGCCGGTCGCACACCTCGCGGATGTCGGGCAGGTCCTCCTCCGTCAGTTCGGTCTCGACGGACTGTTCCCGCAGGGCGGTGGCCTCCGCGACGCCGATCCCGTAGGCCGACAGCACTCCGGCCAGCGGCGGCGTGATGACGGTCCGGATGCCCAGCGCGTCGGCGACCGCGCAGGCATGCTGACCGCCCGCCCCGCCGAAGGCGGCCAGTGCGTAGCGGGTGATGTCGTGGCCGCGCTGTACGGAGATCTTCTTGACGGCATTGGCCATGTTGAGCACGGCGATCTCCAGGAATCCCGCCGCCACCTCCTCGGGGCTGCGGGTGTCCCCGGTCGCCCCGGCGATCTCCTCGGCGAGCCGCCCGAACCCTTCGCGCACGGTCTCCGCGTCCAGCGGCTGGTCGCCGCCGGGACCGAAGACGTGCGGGAAGTGGGCGGGCTGCACCCGGCCCAGCATCACGTTCGCGTCGGTGACGGTCAGCGGGCCTCCCCGCCGGTAACAGGCCGGCCCGGGGACGGCACCGGCGGAGTCCGGGCCCACCCGGTACCGGGCCCCGTCGAAGTGCAGGACGGATCCGCCGCCGGCGGCCACGGTGTGGATGTCCATCATCGGAGCACGCATCCGCACCCCGGCCACCTCGGTTCCGAAAACCCGCTCCAGTTCGCCGGAGCAGTGCGACACATCGGTGGAGGTCCCACCCATGTCGAAGCCGATGACCCGGTGATGACCGGCCTGCGCACAGCTGCGGACCATCCCGACCACTCCCCCGGCCGGCCCGGAGAGCACGGCGTCCTTGCCCCGGAAGTGACCGGCCTCCCGCAGACCTCCGTTGGACTGCATGAACATCAGCCGCACGTGCCGCAACTCGGTGGCGACCTGGTCGACGTAGCGGCGCAGCACGGGTGAGAGGTAGGCGTCCACCACCGTGGTGTCGCCGCGTGGCACCAGCTTGATCAGCGGGCTCACCTCGTGCGAGCTGCTGACCTGGGTGAAGCCGGATTCCCGGGCGATCCGGGCGACTTCCTGCTCGTGCGCGGGATGGCGGTAGCCGTGCAGCAGGACGACGGCCGCGCTGCGGAAGCCGTCCCGGTGGGCGGCGCGCAGGGAAGCGGCCGTCGCTTCCCGGTCGAGCTCGCGCACCTTCTCCCCGTGGGCTCCGACGCGCTCGGGAACCTCGACGACCCGCTCGTACAGGCTCTCCGGGAGGACGATCCGCCGGTCGAAGAGGTGGGGCCGATTCTGGTAGGCGATGCGCAGGGCGTCCCCGAATCCCGCGGTGGTGACCAGGACCGTGGGTTCGCCCCGGCGTTCCAGCAGGGCGTTGGTGGCAACTGTGGTGCCCATCTTCACGATACTGATCCGGTCGGCCGGTACCGGCTCCCCCGCGGGCGTGCCGAGCATCCGGCGGATACCGGCCACCGCGGCGTCCCGGTAGCGGCCGGGGTCGTGCGAGAGCAGTTTGTCGGTCACCAGTTCCCCGTCGGGCCTCCGGCCCACGATGTCGGTGAAGGTGCCGCCTCGGTCGATCCAGAATTCCCAGCGCCCGCTCATGCCGTCATCGTGCCAGCCCGGCACCGCCGCCGACAGTGACCCCGCGGTCCATCCGCGCCGGGCACGCCCGGCGCCCCAGGGGTCAGTCGCCGGCCGCCGGCCCGGCGAGGCGGCCGCGGACCGCGGTCTGCACCCCGTCCTCCTCCGCCGGATCGGCGGCCAGCCGGCGGAGCCGCTCCAGGACGCGGGCGTCGCCGGTGGTGGCGGACTGGGCGGCGACCTCCCGGGTGGACTCCTCGCAGTCCCAGAGGCATTCGATGGCGAAACCGGCCGCGAACGTCGGGTCGGTGGCTGCCAGCGCCCGCGCGGCGCGGCCACGCAGCTGGGAGGAAGCGGTCTCACGGTAGATGTGGCGGAGCACGGGGGCTGCGGACGTCACGGCGAGCCGTCCGGTGCCCTCCACCAGGGGCCAGAGCTCCTCGGCGTCGGTGCCCTGGAGCCGCACGGTTCGGCGCAGCGCGGCCAGCACCCCGGGGGAGTCTCCCGGATCACCCCGCTGAGCCAGCACCGCTGCGGCCGTGGAGCCGAGGCCGTCGTCACGGCGGGCCCAGCGGCGGGCGGCGGCGAGGGCGTCGGAACCGCCCATCCGGCGGAATGCGGTCAGCGCACAGCGCGCGACATCCTCGTCCGGGCCGGTGGCGGCAGCCTGTATGTGGTCCAGGATCTCGGCATCGCGCCGCTCGGCGAGGAACCTCAGGGCCGCCGCACGCGCTGCCGGCGGCCCTGAGGCGGCGGCGGCGAGCAGCTCTGTCCGGTTCTCCGGGCCCGCGACGGCACCGAGGCAGCGGGCAGCCGGCGCCTCCCGCCACTGCCGGGGCAGCTGTTCGTATCCTTGCTGCGCCCAGTCGAGCACCGCCCGCACGCTCCAGCCGGGCTGGGTCCGGACCGGCCGCAGCTGCCTCTGCCAGCTGTCGAAGGAGCCGTCCTCCCTCGCCCGGTCCAGCCGGGCACGCTGGCCGGGCCGGGCCGGGTCCTCGGCCCAGATCCGCCACGGGCGGGGTTCGTAGGAGTCACGGACAGCGGCCTTGAGCGCCTCGTCCCCGGCAGGGGTGCGGGGGAAGCGCGCAAGGATCTCCGGACCGAGCTCCCGGAGGCCGGCGTCGTCGTCGCGGACCGCCAGTTCGTCGAGCGCCCAGCGCCAGTTCGCACCGGTGACCGCGTAGCGGCGCAGCAGCCGCAGCGCCTCGGCATCTCCGTAGGACACGAGGTGGCCGAGCACCGACAGAGTGAGCCCGGTGCGTTCCTCGTCAGGAGTCTCCTCCGCCGCGGTTCCGCCGCGGTGCAGGTCGTCGGGGTGGAAGAGATGCGCCGCGAGGGCCTGCAGTCCTGCGTCGAGGTCCCGGTGGAGCCGGGCGTAGTACAGGGAGCGGTGCTCCAGCTGCCAGTCCCTGCGGGGGTCGTGGAGGATGCAGTGGTCCAGCGCGGCACGGGCTTCCGCACGGGGCACCGCGAGAGCGAGCAGTGCCCCGTCACCGCGGCCGCGCTGGAGCAGCCCCAGCAGGGTGCCGCTGGGCGCTATGTCTGTTTCGACGGGACTGGCGAACATATGAGTCAGCATCCGGGGGCAGGGGTTCCGGTGGCAACGGGATTTCCGCTGGCGGGCATCCTTGCCGAGCACAGCGTTTCTACACTGCCCGGTTCCCGCCCCGCCGGGCGGGCCGGTCTCCCGGACCGGCCGAAACCCTGCCGCTCCGTACCCGGCTGTGCGAGAGTCTGTAGTCGTCCGAGCCGCCCGCACCGCCGGGCCCGCCCGATCCGCGCCGCATCCGGGGACCAGTGATGCTCTCCTCCCAGCAACCGGAAGACCACTCCGACGACCGGCCCGGCCCGGGGACGGCGGAGGATCTCGTCCTGCTCGCCCGCCGGCTGCGGGACGGGGTTGCCGCTGTCTCCCAGGCGGAGGAGGCGGGCCCGGCGGGACCGCCCGGTCCGCTGCGGCGAGCCGCCTGGGAGCTCGCCTCCCGCAGGCTCGAGGAGGCCGGTGAGCAATTGGAGCGGCTTCGCGGGCCGCTTCTCCCCGACGGAAGGACAGCACCCGGGGAGTGCTCCGGCCGTGCGGAGTGGAGCCTGCTGACGGACGAGGCGCTCTGGTCCGAGGAGGTCTTCCGGATCCTCGGCAGGGCGGCCGGTGAAGGGCCGCTGACGCTCGACCAGCTGCCGTCGTGTCTGGTTCCCGAGGATCAGCCGGTGCTCACCTCCGCGGTCACGCGCATGCTGATCGACGGCAGGCCGGCCGAGTGCGAGTTCCGGGTCGTCCGGCACGGGGCGCGGCGGACGGTGCGGATGGCGGGCGAGCCGGTGCTGGACGAGAGGGGCAGCACGGTGGCGCTGCGCGCGGTGGTCCGGGAGGCCGACGAGCCGCCCGGGGCCGGTCCGGCAGGGGGCCGGGACGGGGAGCGGGCGTGCACGGGGGCCGGCGGCAGCCGGCCCGTGGCGGACCAGCGGGTACACCGAGCACTCCCCTGGCCGGCTCCGGGACAGGGCGGCGGCCGGACCGGTCCGGGGTCGCTGGATCTAGCGGCCGGTTGTCTGCCCGTCGGCGGATGCTCCCCCGGGGACGGCAAGTGGTACGACGCGATGGAGCTCCCCGACGGGAGCACGGTGCTGAGTGTGGGGGACGTCTCCGGGGGCGGCACCGCGGCGGCCGGGAATTCCGTGGCTCTCCGGGGTGCCCTGCGCGGGATCTGCCTGACCGGGGTGGGCCCGGCTGCCCTGCTGTCCCACCTGAACGAGCTCCTTGAGCACCACGCGTATCCGGTCCTGGCCGGGCTCGTCTGCTGTCGGTACCGGGCGGCGGACCGGACCCTGGTCTGGGCGCAGGCCGGTCACCCGGCCCCGGTTCTCTGCGGGCGGGAGGCGGGGCGCAGCGTGCCCCGGCCTGAAGGCACGCTGCTGGGTGCTTTCCCGGACGCCGTCTACGAGGAGCGGACCGACCGGCTGGCGCCCGGGGAGGTGCTGGTGCTGCACACCGACGGGCTGTTCCCGCCGGCTCCGGTGGTCCGCCCGGCCACCCGCGACCGGGCGGACCACCGGCTGGTGACGCTCGCTCCCCGGATCGCCGCCGCCGGCACTGCCCGGGGCGGACTGCGGCTGATCGTGGACGCCGGCAACGTCCTTCCCCGGGAGGACGATGCCTGTGTGCTCGTCGCCCGGGTGCGGTGAGGCCGGGGCCGCAGCCGCCCGCAGATCAGGCGGGAGCGTGCCCCGTGCGGACAGCGGGCAGCGCCAGCTCGATGTCGGTGCGGAGGCTCTCGACCCTGCCGTACCCGGCGTAGCGCCCGGTGAGGCGGTACATCTGGCGCAGCCGGTCCCACGTGCGGTGCGAGGAGGTCTCGCCGATGCTGACCAGGGCGAGCCGGGCGGAGCTCACCGCCTGTTCCGGCTCGTCCCCCAGGAAGCAGGCCGAGGCGAGGGAGAGGTGGTCGAAGATGCACGACCGCTGGCGTCCCTCCCCCCGCAGCTCCAGCGCCCGCTTGGCGTGCCCCTCGGCGGGCTTCGCCGCCGAGGGCCGGTACTCGGCAAGGGTCCGGTAGGCGAGTGCCTGCATGCCGTGCAGGTCGGCCTCGTCGAACATCTGCATCCAGCTGGGCGGCGGGGTATCACCCTTGTCCGAGACGAACAGCTCCTCGGCCTGTCCGAGAGCCCGCCGCATGGCCTGCTCCCGGCCTGCGGCTGCCTGTGCCCAGGCCTCGACGGTGCACAGCATGGCCCGGGTGCGGGGCAGGGCTTCCTCTCCGGAGCCCGACCTGGCGAGCTCCATCAGGTCGAGGGCGTCGTCGGGCCGCCCGAGGTGGACCATCTGGCGCGCGGCACGGGACAGCGCCTCCCCGGCGCGGGGCCGGTCCCCGCCCTCGCGGGCCGCGTGGGCGGCGATGACGAAGTATTTCTGCGCGGTGGGTTCCATGCCCACGTCGTGCGACATCCAGCCGGCGAGCACGGCCAGGTTCGCCGCCACGCCCCACAACCGCCGCTGGAGGTGCCCGGGATGCCGGTAGGCCAGCATGCCGCCCACCTCGTTGAGCTGACCGACCACCGCTTTGCGCTGGAGCCCGCCCCCGCGGGAGGCGTCCCAGGCCCGGAAGATCTCGACCGCCTGCTCGAGCGCAGCGATCTCCTCCGAGCCGACCGGGGCCGCCTCGTACCGGTCGAGGCCGGCCGGATCCGTGCCGGGGACGGGCAGGCCGGCCTCCGGAGCCGGATCACCGCGGAGCCAGTCGTGCATGGCGTCACTGAGTGCTGATCCTGCGGCGAGCGCGGCGCCCGCACCCACCATGCCGCGTCGGTTGAGCATGAGGTCCATTCCCGTGAATTCGGTGAGGACCGCGGCAGTACGCCGGGGAGCCCACGGCAGTCCGTCGACGGTCTGCCGACCGCCCGCTGCTCCTGGCCGGCGCAACCCGAGGTCCTCGATGGTCACGACACGGCCGAGTCGCTCGGTGAACAATGACGCCAGCACCTCGGGCACCGGATCCCGCGGGGTCTCGCCCCGGTCGATCCAGCGGCGGACCCGCGAGGTGTCCGTGGCCAGCTGCGGATGGCCGAGGGCCGCCGCCTGCCGGTTCACGAGCCGCGCGAGCTCGCCCTTGGACCACCCTGCGATTCCGAACAGATCCGCCAAACGGGTGTTGGGTCTCTTGGTCACGTCAAGCCCCCAGGATCTCGGCTGGGTCGACAGTAACCGCCGGACGGCGGTGCCGAGTCGGTTCGCCAGGGTCCGCCAGGGTCCGCCAGATGGTGTGCCACCCGTGCGCCGGGATGGAGTAGGGACGCGCCGCCCCGGTCCGGGGCCCGGCGGGCACTACCCCCAGGGTGCCCGCGGGTTCCTCGGCAGGACGGCGCACGCATCCTCTCGGCCGACGAAAGGACCCGGCTCAGCCATGTACTCAGCTCCCTCCGTCGCTTTCCCCCGGTCCCGTCCCCGATCGAGCGGCACGCTCAGCGGTGCACCGGCCGCAGTCACGGACGAGCGGCAGCGTCGGCCGGGCACCGGCCCCGAGCCGGCCGGTGGCCGGCTGGACGTCTCCGGGGTGCGGGGAGTCCGGCTGCGTTCCGCGCTGTCCGCGGTGCAGGACATCTGCCCGGAGTTCAGCCCGGTGCGGGTTCTCCGGGACAGCGGGCACACCCTTCTGATCGCCGGGAGGCTGGGACGGCGGACCGCCGTGGCGAAGTGTCTGCCGGCAGCCGCTCCCGTACCGGCCGGGCTGTTCCGCCGGGAAATAGCCGCCTACCGTGTCTTCGTCCGGCACCGGCCGCCGATCCGGGCGCCGCGTCTCATCGCGGCTGATCCGGGCAGCTGCACGCTGGTCGCCGAGTTCGTCCCGGGCCGGGCTGCCGCCGTCCAGCGGCACCCGCCGGGGTTGGACCTGCGGACAGCGCTGAACGGCATCTGCCGGCTGAATCACTGGCAGCCTCCTGAAGAGACCTTCGACGAGATGGTGAACTACTCAGCGCGGCTTGCGCGTTACCACGCCCTCGGGTTGCTGACGGACCGTGATGTGAGCGACCTGCAGGCCCTGCTGCACGGTCTGCGCGGCCGTTCCCGGCAGGAGCTGCCCCGCCAGTTCTGCCACGGCGACGCCCGCCCCGATCATGTGCTGCTGTCACCTGCCGGTCCGGCCATGGTGGGCTGGGGTGCGGCCGGCTGGTACCTCCCCGGCCACGATCTCGCCACGCTGTGGGCGGCGCTCGGCGACGTTCCGGCGGTCCGCCGGCTCATCAGCCGGACGGCGCAGGCGGGGGGACCGGAGGGCCGGGACGCCTTTCTGGTCAACCTGATGCTCGTGCTCGTCCGCGAAATCCGCCGGTGCGAGGAGGCGGTCCAGCACGCGATGCGGAAGCCGCCGCCGGAGGATCGGAGCACCGGTGAGGGGCCCAGCGACGCCATGCCGCCCGGCGAGCGGAAGCGTCTGCTGCTCCGCCGGCTGCACGACGACTGCGCCCTGGCCAGACAGGGGGTTCGGGCCGCTGTCGGCACCCGCTGACTTCCCGGTCCCGGGCGGTGTCACCGTCCCGGGGCGCGGCCGGGCGGCACCCCGGTCACTGGTGGAACATCTCGGCGGGCAGCGGCTTCAGGAGCTGATAGAGCTCGTCGGTGATCGGGCGGTCCCAGCTGGCGATGGTGACGAGGACCCCGTCACTGCGGTCGAACTGCACGCAGGCGATCCGGCCCTCCGAACAGCGGATCCGCCGGACGATGAGGAGGTTGCCCTCATGCATGACGGGAACCTCCTCCGTGCCGGTGACCCGGATGTCCTCCTTGTTCTCCAGGGCCGCGAGCAACTGCGCCACCTCGAAGGGGACTTCGGTATCGCCCAGATCGCGGGCGGGAGACCCTTCAGGAAGGTTACCGATCACCATCGCCGGGCCGCGCCCGCCGAACAGGTCGTACCGCAGCAGCACGCCCTGGCAGCTGCCGTCGGGGGCGGGCAGGAGGCCGGCACCCAGCACTCCCGGCCAGTCCCCCGGGTCCATGGCCAGCACGTCGAAGTCCGGCCCGGCGGGTGTGGCGGCACTGCGCCGACGGAGAAAGGACATGGCGCCCATGGTACGCGGACCTCCTCGCAGCCCTGTGCCGCGCTCCGGTGGGACGGCGCCCCGCCGCGGGGTCCGGCGGTCCGGCACCGGACGGCCGCCGGACCGGGCGTGAGGTGACGCGCCCGATCCGGCCCGTTCAGCTCCGCTGTCCGGCGGCCTGCGGTTCCGGGACGGGCGGACGGCGCCACAGTTCCGCGGCGAGCAGCGCGCAGCCGGCGGCGAACAGGAGACCGTGCGCGATCCGCAGAGCGGGCGGGCCGAAGAACTGCGGCAGGAACAGCACCAGCGCCGCGGCCAGTGGAACACCGAACCACGGCCGGGCCGTTCCGGCATTCCGGACCGCCCGGGCGGCGCAGACTCCCGCTGCGGCCAGCAGGATCATCCCCGTGCCGAACAGCAGTGCCGGCACGGCGCCGAACCTGATGTCCTCCGCCAGCTCGAGCAGGGCCACGTCACCCGCGCGGGCGGCCTCGGCGCTGATGGCCTGCAGCCCGAAGACCTCCACGCCGTAGTACGGCAGCACGGCTCCGGCTCCGAGCCAGCCGAGGAGAGCGCCGGCACCCGCCGCGCGCCGGCCGGGGGTCTCCAACAGAGCGGTGCGCAGGCCCAGCAGTCCCAGCGGCAGCAGGATGAGCGCGGCAATCGCGCACAGATGCGAGACCATCCACGCGTCGGAGGCCATGGCCGACGCTCCGTCGAGCGTGGTCTCGTCGGAATAGGGCCGCAGGGCGGGGTAGACGGCGAACAGCAGCCCGGCAGCCAGCAGGAGGCCGGCGCCCCAGCGGGCCGTCACCGGGCCTTCGTCGTGGCGGGTGCGGGTCGGGTTCCGGACGGTCTGTTCCACGCTGTCCTCTCATCGGGCCGGGCTCTGACGGCTCCGGCTGTCTGCAGGTACGCACAGTCTGCCCCGTCCGCGGGGCCCCTCCGGTCCGGCTGCCGTTCCGGCCGGAGGGGCGGCCGCTGGAGGCCGCGGTGCGTCCAGGGGTCACCGGTCGGGCGTCACCAGGTGACCGGGAGCTTCTCCAGCCCGTGGACAAGCATGCCGGTCTTCATCCGCAGGCTTCCGACATCGGTGGCCAGGCGCAGTGTGGGGAACCGGCGGAACAGACTGCCGATGGTGATCCGCAGCTCGGACCGGGCCAGTGCCGCTCCCAGGCAGTGGTGCACGCCGTGACCGAAGGCCAGATGAGGGTTGTGGTCCCGCTCCGGGCGGAACTCCTCGGCCCGGTCGAACACCTCGGGATCCCGGTTGGCGGAGCACACCGCCGCCATTACCGCGCTGCCCTTCGGAATGACGGTGCCGGCGATCTCGACGTCCTCCACCGCGATCCGCAACGGCCCGCCGTCGCCGATGGGGTTGATCCGCAGCAGCTCCTCGACCATGTCGCCCATGGAGTCCGGGTCCTCCTTGAGCCGGGCCAGTTGCTCGGGGTGCCGCAGCAGCGTCAGCACGCAGGCACCGATCATGCTGACAGTGGTCTCGTGACCGGCGACGAGCAGCGTCATCGCCATCACGATGAGCTCGACCTCGTCCAGCTTCCCCTCCTCCTCGTGCGCCACCGTCAGTGCGCTGAGGAGGTCGTCACCCTGGTCGTCCTTGCGCCGGATGATCAGCTGGTGGATATAGCCTGCCATCTCCATGCGCTGCTGGACCATCTCCTCCGGAGTGTGGGAGGTCAGCGAGACGATGGCGTTCGACCAGGCCCGGAACTTCTCGCGGTCCTCGAACGGTACGCCGAGCAGCTCGCAGATGACCTGCACCGGCAGCGGGAACGCGAGGGCCTGGTTGAGGTCGACCGGACCGCCCTGCTTCTCCATGTCGTCGAGCAGGGCATCCGTCAGTTCCTGGATCCGCGGCTCGAGGGCCCGCATCCGCCGGGCGGTGAACTCCCCCGTCACGAGCTTCCGCAGCCGGGTGTGCTCCGGCGGGTCGGTGGAGAAGAGGCTGTTGGGCGGCATCGGGGCGACGGTGAGCTGGGGCGCGCCCTCGGCCAGCATCGCCGCCCGGCTGAAGCGGGGGTCCGCCAGCACGAGTTTGGCGTCGGCGTGACGGCTGACGATGTATCCGAGGTCACCGCTGGGCAGCACCACCTGAGCAACCGGTTCCTCGGCACGCAGGTCCTGGTAGACCGGTGGCAGCTCGATGGCCGAGGGGCGGTGGAACGGGTACTGCCTCGGACACCCCGAAGCGGGCGCGGTGTCGGCCGGTGCGGTGGGGTTCTCGACGTCCATGCGGTCTCCCTGTGCGGCGGGTCGGTCGTCACCCACCCTGTCCCCCGCCGCTGAGCCCGTCCTTAGGCGGCGCTTTGCCGGAACGGCCTCCGGGCCCTCAGGAGCGCGACGACGGCCAGCCACATGAGCCCGAGGGTGAAACCCGGTGCGGCCTGCTGCTGCGTGTCGGGGAACACGGTGAAACTGATGAGCACCAGCACCGGGGGGACCGGATGGCACAGCCACCGGAGGGGCGGCAGCCCCGGCCGGCGCTCCTGCGCGTCCGTGGTGCGCGGGAGCCGCTGAGCAGCCGTGCCCGCGAGCGGCACGAGTGCTCCGAGCACGGCGAGCGGGATCACCCACCCGCCGTGCTTGACCACTTCGAACCCGGCGAAGGCAAGGAGGAACAGGGCCAGAAAGAGCCAGCCGGGGTACCACACCGGGCGTGTTGCCCGAGTGGCCGGCTGTCCGGGTCCGTCGATGGTCTCGGTCCTCTCGGGCGGCCGGCTCAGGCGGCCAGTTCGGGCTGCAGCTGGAAGTAGGCGGTGCACAGGATGCGCCGCTGCAGGAACGTACTCGCGTGCATGGCACGGTACAGCGCCGAGCGCGCGGCGACGGCCGGCCGGCTCCCGAGTGTGAACGCCCTTTCCTGGCGCAGCTGGAGGCTCCGGGAGATCCGCACGGCCTGCTGGCGCTCCGCCTGAAAGCGTGCGAGGGCCACCCCCACGAGGTCGGCGCGCCGCCCGCCCGCCGCCCGCAGCGGCCGGTCCAGCAGGCCGGCCAGGACGTGGCCGTCGATCAGCGCGTGGTTGACTCCCTGTCCCAGGATCGGGGTCAGGGTGTGCGCGGAGTCCCCGATGAGCGCCAGGCCGGGCCGCGACCACTGCGGGGTTTCCACGGTGAAGATGTCCAGAACAGTGGTGCCGGCCCAGTCGGTCACCGTCTCACGGACGGTGCCGGACAGCTCGGGAGCCAGCGTGTCGAGCGTGCGGTGCAGCGCACCGATACCTTCGCTCCGCAGCTCTCGCAGGCCGCCCTTGGGAATGTTGAAGCCGATACGGACATCGTCGGGGTGCGTGGGGATGAACAGTCCGTGCCGGGCTCCCTGCAGCCGGATGCGGTAGACCCCCCGGTCCCAGGCCTCCGGCCGCGGGGTGCGCAGCCAGACCACGTCCCGTTCCAGCGGACGCTTCTCGTGTGCCAGCCCGGACATGGAGCGGACCTTGCTGTAGCGGCCGTCGGCGCCGACCACGAGGGAGGCCCGGACCTCTCCGGGGCCGTCCGGGCCGCGGTAGCGGACTCCGGTGACGACGCCGGCCTCCTCGATGAGGCCGGTGCAGGTCCAGCCCCTGCGCAGGTCGAACCCGGGGTGGTCGGCGGCGGCATCGGCGAGGGAGGCCAGCAGCGTCGGCTGCGGGATCTCCATCGGGTAGCGGCGGGCATAGGCGAAATCTGCGAACTCGGTGCGCAGAACGGTCCTGGAGCCCTCGCTGATCTCCAGCCGTTCGACCGTGAGCGCCCCCCGGCTCACGACATCGTCCAGGACCCCCAGTTGGTCGAGCAGCCAGACGCCGTCGGGGGACAGTGACTCGCCGCGGAAGCTGCGGTCGAAGCGCGGGCTCTGTTCGAGCACCACGACCTGGTGGCCGTCGCGGGCCAGGCCCAGGGCGAGGGCCAGTCCGGCGGGACCTCCGCCGACCACGCAGACGTCGGTGGTGAGAGTGTTCATCGGGTTCTCCTGAGGGTTCGGGGTCTCACACGGGCTGAAGGTGGCTGCTGAGCGGGGCGGCGAGTTCTTCCAGCCGGTCCCGCAGCACGTCCAGCAGGCCGGCGGAGGCGTCCTGGACGAGGAAGTGACCGCCTTCGAGGATGTCGAGACCGAATCCGGCGGCGGCGTGCCGACGCCATCCGTGCAGCTGGCCGGCGTCCACCAGCGGGTCGTGCCGGCCACCGAACACATGCACGGGTACGGGCAGCGCGGGTGCGGCGATGAAACGGTGTCCGGCGCAGACGCGCAGGTCGGCGCGGACGGTTCCCAGGACCAGTCGCAGCCACTCCGGGCGGGCGAGAAGCTCCTGCGGGAGTCCGCCGAGGGCACTGAGCCGCTCGGCGAGCGTACGGTCGTCCACCCGGTCCACGTCCACTCCGGTGACCACCGACCGGGCCAGGTGGGGAGCGGCGTAGGCGGCTGCCAGGTATGCCAGCGGCAGCGGGGCGCCCCGGGCCATCCGGCGCTGCACCAGCCAGTAGCCGACGAGTGCGCCCATGCTGTGCCCGAAGATCATGTGCGGCCGGCTCATCAGGTCGTCGAGCTCGGAGTCGAGCGCTTCGACGAGGCTGCGCAGGTCGTCGTGGGCGCGCTCGCCGGTGCGGGCGTCCCGGGACGGGAGCGGCACCGCGTGCAGCTCGAACCGGGGGCCGAGGGCGCCGCGCCACGCGCGGAATGCTGAAGGGCTGCCACCCGCGTGGTGGAAGCAGAGCAGGGTGATCGGGTCTTCGGTCACCGGTGGAGGCCTTCCTGGTCGGCCCGGACGGACCGGCACGGAGCCGGGTCGCCCGGGAGGTGCACGTGGTCAAGGGAGCGTCCGCCGCCGGGCCGGGCGGTGGCGCAGAGCGGCGGCACGTGGTCACGGGGGCCCGCCGGGGGACGGCTGCGGCGGCTCATCGCGGGCGCAGAGGGCCGGTGGGCCGGCCGGCCCGGGTGCTGCCGCCGCGGGTGCTGCGACCGCGCACGGCCAGCGCGGCTCCCAGGAGCCGCGCACGGCGGTCACCGAGCTGTTCCATCACCTGCCGCAGCAGCCAGATCCGGGTGTCGGTGAGGTGGGCCGGCGAGCCGTGCACATCGTCGAACTCGACCCACTCCAGGTCGGGCACGTTCTCGGCGAGGATCTCCCACTCCCGGCGGGGAATGATCTCGTCGTGCCGGCTCGCCACGTAACGGACGGGGATGCGGAGCGCGGCGAGGTGTCCGGGGCTCAGGGCCATGGGTGCGAGGGTCTCGCGGGTCTCCTCCGGGCCGGTGCGGGTCAGGTGGGCGAGCGTCCCCGTGGTGGTGCGCGGCAGCGTCCGCCAGACGGCCGGATCCGCGAAGACGCCGGCGACCGGGGCGCCGACGGTGAGGATGCTGCTGATCCGGGAGTCGTCACGGGCTGCGGCCAGCGCGAGGTGGCCGGCGAAGCTCAGCCCGACGACGTGCACTCCGGGGGCGCACACGCGGGTGCCCAGCCGGTCCAGCAGCTCGGGGATCATTTCGGTCGCTTCGGGGCCGTAACGCAAGGTGTTCTCCCCCACGCCGGGCATCTCGGTCACGACGACGGAGACGCCGAGGCGGCGGGCGGCCAGCAGGAACGGCGCCCACTGCTCCTTGATGCTGACGATGCCCCCCATGACCAGGAGCAGCGGGCGGGGCCGGTCCCGGTCCAGTCCCGCGGTCCAGCAGGTCACCCGGCCGCCGGTGAGCTCAAGGGTGAGCCGGCCGATGCCTCCGCGGGAGCGCCGCCAGGCGTCGAACGCGGTGACGCAGCGGCGGGCGGCGCTCCGGCGGGGCTCGTCGCCCGCGAAGGGGAAGCGGGCGAGGTTGTAATGCCGGCAGGCGGCCAGGTGCCGGCCGGCGGCGAGGTGCCGGTCCCCGACCGCGGTCCACGCCTGCGGCCAGGCTGTCCGGTGGTCACCGGCAACGGAGTCGATGCCGGCCAGCACGCGACGGCAGGCCCGGGGGTCGATGCCCTGGGCACGGGCGTGCAGGACGACCAGGTCCGCGAGTTCGGACAGCGGGATGGCAGGGGGTGTCATGGGTGGTACTCCTCGTGGTCGGGCGGGGGGACGAGCACGGCCGCGCTCCAGTAGCCGGGACGCCCGGAGTTCGCGAGCCGGGCGGTGCCGACCGACCAGCGGGGCGGGAGGCCGGCCACCCGAAGTCGGCGGAAATCGAGCGCCAGGCCGCGGCCGTCGGCCTTGGCCGCGGCTTCCTTGCAGACCCAGAGCCGGGCGATGGCGTCGGTCAGCAGGGGTTGCGGAAGCCCGGCGAGCACGGCCTCCTCACTCGGGTGACAGATCCGGGTCAGCATGGCCGGGGTGGACGCGATGTCGCGGTCGGCGCGTTCGACATCGACCCCGATCCGGCCGTGCCGGCTCACCCCGAGAAGCAGCACGTCCGCGGTGTGGCTGAGGTTCATGTCCACCCCGAGCCGTACCCCGGTGTGCCGGTCCACCGCGTACGGCCTGCGGCAGCCGTCGCGTTCCAGACCGATCCGCGCCGGGTCCAGGCCGAGGAGCGCACCGAGCGTGGTGGTGATCAGCCGCCGCGAGCCGGGCCGGCCGGTGCCCCAGTCCCCGGCCAGGCCGTGGCCGACCAGATGGCCCTGCCGGTGCAGCTGCTCGCGCAGCACACTCCAGCGCCGGGCGGGGAGGCCGGAACGCAACGGCACGGGCGCGTCAACGGGTGGCATCGCCCGGCTCCGGCTCCGGCGGCCGTTCCAGAGTCTCGGCCAGGTCGTCGAGCACGTCGGCGGCGAGCGCGCCGTCGAGCACCCGGTGGTCGAAGGTCAGGGACAGCGGGAGCACGGGCGTGACTGTCACCGTGCCGTCGCGGACGACCGGACGGGGGGTGATCCGGCCGACTCCGATGGTGAGTGCCGTGCCGCCGGTGCTGAAGAAGCGCTGCACCCGCCGGTGCCCCAGCGAGGTGACGGCGACGGTTCCCAGGTGGCGGTGGCGGCGGCCCAGCCGGCCGGCCAGCGTGAAGGCCAGTCGCCCGGCCGGGAACGGGAGCCGCTGCAGCGCCCTGGCACCCGCGAATTCGGGCATCGTCGCGGGGTCACCGGCCCGCAGCCGGTCGATGCGGTGCTGGAGGAAGGAACGCGAGGCGCGGTCGGCGTCCGGCAGTACGGAGGTCAGCACCACCCGGGTGCCCGCGCTCTCGCGATCCATCGTCAGCTTGACGTCGACGAAGGGGTAGCGGATCCGGCGCGGACGCGGGCCCCCGCTGCAGGCGGCGTTGGCGTCGGGGTGCCGGTCCAGCACCCGGCCGACAGCCTGCACGACGTACGTCACCACGGACACCGGCCGCGGGTCGGCGGCCCGGTCGGCGAGCAGCGCGGCGGCATCCACCTCGGTGTCGAGGAAGACCGGGCTCGCGGACCGGGCGAAGGACAGGAAGTGCAGGGTGTGCCTGCGTTCGCGAGGCACCGGGGTGACGGCCGGCGTACGGGAAGTGCGCCGGCCCGGGGGATGTTCCCCGGACCGGCGTTCCTGCGCCCGGGGGGCTTCGGGACGGCTCACGCGGCCGGCACCCCGTTCAGCGCGGCGTGCACGGCGCGCAGATCGGCGGCCTCCAGGACGTCGATCATCGGTGCGGCGCGTCCGGTGAGCTGTTCGGCGGCCCCCAGCAGCTTCAGCAGCAGCACCGAGTCCCAGCCGGGCAGGTCGTCGAACGCGGTGTCCAGGTCGCTCTCGCTGTAGCCGAGGCCGAGTTCGTCGCGGAGCAGGCCGAGGAATCGGCCGGTGTCGAGGCCGGGGGTGGTCGGGGTCGTCACGGGGTTCCTCCGGAGAGTGCGGGTCGGGACAGGGCCGAGTCGACGGTCAGGTGCGGCAGCGGGCCGGGCAGTGAGGTCAGGTCGTGACGGAACCAGGAGGTGCCGTCGGGGTCGGTGGCCTGCGGGCGGAACCCGTGGTCGGGGTACAGGTCCGCGACCCGGCCGTTGCGCGGGGTCGGCCGGTAGGACCCGGTGACCGCGGTGAGGCCGCCGGCCGCGGCCCAGCGGAGCAGCTCGCCCAGCCAGGCCGACTCGATGCCGCGGCCCAGCACCCGGCAGGACATCACCAGGTTGTCGATGACCAGCTCCGTGCCGTGGCGGCGGGCGAACAGCACGCCGACCACACCGTGCCGGCCGAACCGGTCGCTCACCCGCACCGGTGCGACCACGGAGTCCGGGTCGGTCACGGCCGTGCGCACGCCTGCTGCGTCGAGCCGCCGGGTGGTGAGATTGAACTGGTTGGTGCGCTGGGTCAGCTGGGCCAGCCGGGCGATGTCCCCTTCGCCCGGTTCGAATATCTCGACCCGGGTTTCGAGCTCGGCCAGGTAGTCCTGGAGTGAGGAGAACCCGGAACGGAACTCGGCCCTGCGGGCCTCGGTCCGGTAGCGGCCGGCGCGTTGCCGGTCCTCCTCGGTGATCTCGGTGGTGTCGAACCAGCCGTCGGCCAGCAGCCGTGAGGCGTGCCCGGCCGGATCGGCGGCGTCCACCTCGATGACGGCGATCTCCGGCCGCCCGGAGCGGACCAGGCCGGCCTCCGTGCTGTTGTCGTCGACGAAGACCAGGCTGTCCGTGCCGATGCCTATGCGGTCCGCGATCGTCGCGATCGTGTCCACTTTGGGCGACCAGTCGGCGAGCACGGTGACGAAGGCGTCCTCGCGCAGCAGCAGGTCGGGGTGGGTGCGCAGCACCTCGGCGACTTCCTCGGGATCGTTCTTGCTGCACACCGCGAGCAGCACCCCCTGGGAGGCCAGCTGGGCGACGGCGCGCTGGAAGCCCCGGTGGGCCTCTCCCCGGTAGCCCTGGGCCATTTCCAGGCCGTCGGCGCCGGACTCGGCAAGCGTGCCGCCCCACAGGGTTCCGTCCAGGTCGAGCACCAGGCACTTGCGGAGGCGGCCGCACAGACCGCGGGCGAGGTGGCCCACCTGTCGGGCGAGTGCGTCGAGGACGGCGTCGGTGTGCGCGACATGGGCGTAGGTGGCCAGCCGGGGGTCCCAGGCCGGGCCGGTTCCGGACAACAGCGGGTCCAGGTCGAGCACACAGGTGTCCGGGGTGTCGGCCCCCAGGTCGAGGAGGGCGGCGGTGAACCGGCGCCAGACGGCGCCGAGCCGGGCCCGGTTGCGGAGGTCCAGGATCTGTGCGGGCCAGCGGGCGGGCAGCGGGGCGGTGGTCAGCAGGAGCAGACCGGAGCCGTGCTCGGTGTGCGTCCGGACGAGGCCGGTCAGCAGCTGCAGCAGGTCGTCGGCGGCGGCAGCCACGTCGTCCACGGTCCACGGGGCGTCACCGAAACGGTCGAAAACCGCTCCGGCGTCCAGTACGCAGAGGGTGAGGTCCGCGGTGGCCGGAACCGCGAGGTCGAGGGCGAACGCACCGGGGTCGCCCACCCGGACGCGGCCGAGGAGACCGTGCCGGGCGAGCTCGCCGGTCAGGGCGGGCACCAGGGGGGTGAGCGTGGAGCTCCCGGTCACCGCGATGTCGAGCACCGGGATGCCGGGGTGAGCGGCGAGCACCGTGTCCGCGGGCACGGTGGCCAGCAGGCTGCCCGCCCGCCTGACCTCGGCCGGGCCGGCCGCGGCGAGCGCCTGTGCCACCTCGGGGTAGCGGGCGGCCAGTCCGCCCGCGTCGTGCAGGGCACGGACCGGGTCGGAGCCGGTGGTCGTCGGGTTCATCACGTCACCTCCAGGGCGAAACCGGTGCGGATCCACTTGCTCGACTCGATGGCCACCGCCAGCACGCGGTCACCGGGCGCGAGCCCGGGGCGCGCCCGGTGCAGTTGCAGGAAGGGCAGCGCGTTGCCGTTGTTGCCGGTGTCGGCGACACAGCTGATCTCGGTGGCCTCCAGACCGAAGCGTTCGGTCAGGCCCGCGCTGATGCGGGCCGTCATCCGGCCGCCCAGTTGCGGTGGCAGCAGGTGGGTCACGGACCCGGCCGTCCATCCGGTGCGGTCGAGCAGTTCCTCGACCATGTCGGCGGCAAGCTCCGGCACCCCCGACTCGATCGCCTTGTAGTCCTCCTCGACGGGCTGGTCGGTGCTGTTCCGGTCGGCCGCGCCGAACCAGCGGATGACTTGTCCGGGTGCGCGGCCCAGGCCGACGAAGCTGTTGCAGACCGGACCGATCCGCACCCCCGGACCGTCCTCGGCGGCACCGATGACGGCGGCGCCCGCGCCGTCCCCGAAGATGACGTAGTTGACCAGCTCGCTGGGCGGGAGGGAGGGAAAGTCGTGGTCGAGGACCAGGTGCTTGGCGCACGAGTCGGCACCGATCACCAGGGCGGTGCGCCGGTCACCGCCGAGCATCCGGCGGGCCACGTCCAGTGCCTGGACGGCGCCCGCGCACCCGGACTGCAGCTGATAGGTCGGCACCTGGTGCATGCCGAGCCGGTCGGCCACCAGGTTCACCGAGGCGGGCATCAGCTGGTCGGGCGAGGCGGTGGCGAGGATCAGGACGTCGATGTCGCCGGCTTCGCAGCCGGCGTCCCCCAGGGCCGCCGAAGCGGCTTCGGTGGCCAGGTCGACGAGCGTGTGCGTCACCTTGCCGGTGGCGAGGTCGACCCCCAGGTGCCGGGTGCGGGTACCGATGAAGCGTTCCACCCAGCGGGGGTCGGCGCTGAAGCGCTTGCCGATCTCCTCGTTGTCGAGCGGGTCGCCCGGCAGGGCGGCGCCGGTGCCGAGCAGCAGCTCGGTCATGTGGGAACTCCTTCCGGGAGGGGCCGGCTTCGCCCGGCCGCTTCGTTTTCGCTTTCCAGATGCGCGGTCAGCGAGCCGACCGTCGTGAAGTGCGGGAGGAGGGCCTCCAGGTCGAGCCGCCCCAGCTGGGGCTCGAGCTGGTCGGCCAGCTTCATTGCCATGATCGAGTCGAAGCCCAGGTCCTCGTCGAGACGCACCTCCGGGTCGAGCCGGGACGCATGGTGGCCGCTCACCGCGGTGATCGCCGTGCGGACAAGACCGGCGATGTCGCCGGACGCCACGGAAGGGCCCCGCACCTCGGTCGACGGCTGTTGCCCAGCCCGTGCGGCCGTGGCCGTCGCAGCGGGCGCGGCGGGGGCATCGGGGGCGGCGGGGGCATCGGGGGCATCGGGCACGGCAGGGCCGGCGGGGGTGACGCCCGCGGCAGGGGTGACGCCCGCGGCGCGGGCGTCCGTGTTGCCGTTGGCCGCGAACCAGAAGCGGTTGCGGTCGTCGAAAACGTAGCCGGGCAGCCGCCGGTGCACCCGGTGCTGCGGCGCGTACCAGCGGGACCAGTCGGGATCGAAACCGTCCCGGTGCAGTGCCGCGACCACCTCGGCGAGTCCGTCTCCGGTCGCCTCCGGTCCGGGGTTGCACGCCAGGGCGGTGTGCGGGCCGAGCTGGTCGCGCAGCAGTGCGAGCAGCACCGGCCGGGGCCCGGCCTCCACCACGTGGGTGGGGGCGAGTTCGCGCAGCTGCCGGGCGGCCGAGGCGAACCGTACCGGCGCACACACCTGTTCGGTCCAGTAGTCCGCGTCGAGAGTGTCCAGTGGTCCGTCCCGGACCGTGGAGAGCATCGGTGTCCGGAGAGGACGGGAAGGGACGGACTCCGCGACGCGGGCCAGCCGTTCCGCGGCCGGTCGCATCAGCGCGGAGTGGAAGGCGTGGGACACGGTCAGCCGGGTGTGCCGCACGCCCGCTTCCCGCAGCGTGAGCACGGCCCGGTCCACAGCGGTGACGCTGCCGCTGAGAGTGACCGTCCGGGGGCCGTTCACCGCGGCGATGTCCAGGACCTCGTCCTCCTGCGCGCCGAGGCCGGTGCCCAGCAGGGCGCGCACCTCGTCCTCCGGGGCACGCACCGCGAGCATCGTGCCGCCCGGGGGGAGCTCCTGCATCAGTGCGCCACGGGCGGCGACCAGCCGGGCAGCCTCCTCGAGGGTGAGTGCTCCCCCGACGCAGGCTGCCGCGAACTCCCCGATGCTGTGGCCGAGCAGCGCCACCGGTTCCAGACCGAGGTCCAGGAGTGTGGCGGCCAGGGCGTATCCGACGGCGAAGAGCGCGGGCTGGGCGAGCGCCGTCGCGTCCAGCGAGGGGGCCGGGCCGGGTGCGGTCAGCAGGTCGACCACCCCGGCTCCGTCGTCCAGCTTGCCGAGCGCCGCGGAGGCGTCGTCCAGGTGCCTGCGATAGGACGGCGAACTGCGGTACAGCGCGCGGGTCATGGCCGGGTACTGACTGCCCTGCCCGGTGAACACCAGCGCGACGCGCGGTGCCCCGCGGCGGGCCGGCCGGGCGGGGCCGTCCGGGGCGGCGAGGAGCGCGTCGAGGCCCTGGAGCAGCCCGGCCCGGCCGGTGGCCGCCACTGCGGCACGGTGACGCAGACCGGTTTTCACCGCCGTGCTGCTCCAGGCGAGCTGGCCGATCCGGGCGGGGGACTCGGCCTCGACGGCTGCCCGCATCGCAGCCACGTTGTTCCGCAGCCCTGCGGGGGTTCCCGCGCCGACGGTGAGCACCAGCGCGTCGTCCACCGGTCCGCCCGGGGTGCGCCGGCGCGGCGCCGAGGAGAGCACCAGGTGCGCGTTGGTCCCTCCGAGGCCGAAGCTGCTGACGCCGGCGCGTATTTCTCCTGCGGGGAGCCGGGCGGCTCCTCCGGAGAGCCGCAGCCCGTGCTCGGCGAGCCGCAGTTCAGGGCTCTCCGCCCCTCCGGGGGTGGCGGGCAGGGTCCGGTGGTCCAGCGCCAGGCAGGTCTTGATCAGGCCGGCGATCCCGGCCGCTCCCTCCAGGTGCCCGAGGTTGCCCTTGACGGAGCCGAGCAGCAACGGCCGGGAGCGGCCCGCGTGCATGTCTCCGAGAGCCCGGACCTCGATCATGTCACCGAGCCGGGTGCCCGTGCCGTGGCCCTCCAGGAAGTGGAGGTCACCCGGTTCTGCGCCCGCGCGGCGCAGCGCGGTGCGCATGACCTCGGCCTGGGCGAAGCGGCTGGGCGCGGTGAGGCCGTTGCTGCGGCCGTCGGAGCCGACCGCGCCGCTCTCGATCACCGCGTAGACCCGCTGGCCGTCCCGCAGCGCGTCGTCGAGCCTGCGCAGGACGACGACACCCACTCCCTCACCCCGCCCGATGCCGTCCGCCGCGGCGGCGAACGGCTTGCACCGTCCGTCGGCGGCGGCGAGCCCCGCCTGGGCGTAGAACACCGACAGGGCGGGGGTGAGGATCAGGTTCACTCCCGCCGCGAGAGCCACGTCCGCCTCACCGGCACGGAGGGCAGTGCACGCCAGGTGGGCGGCGACCAGGGAGGACGAGCAGGCGGTGTCCACCGCCATGCTGGGGCCCCGGAGGTCGAGGTGGTAGGAGATCCGGTTGGCCGCCATGCAGTAGCCGTTGCCGGAGCCCCGGTGGGCGGTCATCTCGTGGTAGTCGTTGAGGTGCAGCGTGCCCCACTCGCTGGACATCATCCCCACGTGCACGCTGGTCTGGCTTCCGGCCAGGGAGCGCGGAGCGATGCCGGCGTCCTCGCAGGCGCGCCAGGCCGACTGCAGGAGCAGCCGCTGCTGCGGGTCCATCGCCGCGGCCTCGAGCGGGGACAGCCCGAAGAACTCGTTGTCGAAGGCAGCGGCGTCGTCGAGGAATCCGGCCGGGGTCGCGGATCCCTCCGGGGTTCCGGTGAGCGCGGCCGGGTCCCAGCGGTCGGCCGGCACCGGGCCGGCCGGGCCCCGCCCTTCGAGCAGCAGGCGCCAGAACGCCGCTGTGTCCGGTGCACCCGGGAACCGGCAGTCCATGCCGACGACCGCGACGGGCCCGGGTCCGGCGCTCATCCGCCCTGCCCTGCGGCGTCGATCTCCGCGTGGAGATGATCGGCGAGTGCTTCGACAGTGGGGTGGTCCCAGGCCACGGTCGGCTCGACCTCCAGGCCCCAACGGTCCTCGATGTCGCTGCACAGGCTCAGCACGTACACCGAGTCCAGCCCCAGTTCGGCGAGCGGGACCTCGGTGTCGATCTCGTCGGGCGAAACCTCCCGGTACTCCGCTACCCGGTCGACGAGCCAGTCGGCGACTGCGCCGCGGGTGACGGCGGGTGCGCCGTCGGCGCTCGGCTTGGTGCGCTCGGGGATGGTCATACTCGGTCCTCCGTGGCGGAATCGGGTGATCGTTCGGGCTATCGGACCAGCTGTCGGGAGACGTGGTCCGGGTCGAGGTCGAAGCTGGTGCCCGCGGCCGCGCGGGACTGGAGATCGGCGAGGAGCACCTCGTCGCTCTGGGCGGTGGCGGGCGTGGCCGGAAGCCGGCCGCTGCGCTGCCCGATCCGCTGCAGGAGAGCTCCGAGCATGCCGTCGGGCGCGTCCCTGCCCGGGCCGTGCCGGTACACGCCGAGACAGCTCGCCGCTGCGAGCAGCCAGGCGTAGCGGTCGGCCAGCCGCAGCGCGCGATGCCCCGCCGTGACGCCCCGCTCCCCGGGCGGCAGGGCTGCTGCCGCGGAGCGCAGAGCCCCGAGCTCGGCGAGCAGTCCGCTCCCCGGCCGGTGCGGCGCACCGTCGCCGGGGAGGGCCGCGATTTCGTCCGGGAGCGAGGCCAGCAGCGGATCCGCGCGGGTGCCGCGGAGCCGGAGTGCGCCGAGGTCGAGCGCGGGCAGCGGACCGGAACCGAACAGGAGGTGGCCGGCCGGTTCGGTCTCCGGGTCGAGACCGGGGAGTTCCGGCAGCACGGTGAGCCGGCAGGCCATTCCGCCCGCGTGCCCGATGCTCAGCCCGGCGATGTCGCGCAGGTGCCGGCCGACCACGGCGTACGGGCCCTCCCGCAGGTAGCTGCGGGCGCCGAGCAGGACCGCCAGGTCACCGAGCGCGTCCTCGACGAGGAGCGGCACGAGGTACTTCGCCGCCGCGGCGTACCGGCCGGCCGCTCCCGGGTACAGGTGCAGCGCACGGGCAGCGGAGCGCGCGAACGCCTGCGCAATGTGCAGGTCGGCGTAGGCACCGGCGAGCAGGGACCGGGCGTGCGGGAGGGCGGTGACCGGCCGGCCGTAGAGGACGCGTTCCCCCGCGAAGCGCAGGACGGCGAACAGCGCTCCCTCCAGCATCGAGGTTCCGGCACCCGCGGTGACGGCCCGGCTGACCTGGAACGACCGCAGCGCTACGGCGCTGCCCGCACCGGTTTCCCCGAGCAGCGCGGCGGCGGGCACCGGGCAGTCGTCGAAGGCCAGGCCACCCAGCCGGCACCCGGCGAGCCCGGAGGTCCGGAAGCGGGGCAGCCTGCTGAACCGGCCGGCCGGCAGGGCGTCCAGCTCGTCGAGCAGCAGGAGTGAGTGGTCACGGCCACCGGGAGGGCCGTCCGTCGCCGCGGTGCGGGCGAACACCACGGCGGCACGGGCCCGGCCCGCGTTGTTGATCACCTGCTTGCGGCCGTTCAGCAGGTAGCCGCCCGGCCCGGGGACGGCCCTCAGCGCGTTACGGGTGAGGTCGTTGCCGTGCGCGAGTTCGTGGTAGGCCACCGAGATCCGCTCACCGGTGAGCAGCAGCTTCGCGGTGTGCGCACGCTGGTCTTCGTCCCCCGCGGCCCAGACGTTCAGCGCTGCCATCAGGGTGGTGAGTCCGTGACCGAGGCCCAGTCCGGCGTCCCGGCGGAACACCGGGCGGAGCCTCCGCACCAGCTCATCGACCCCGTCCAGCCGGCCGCCGAGCGCGGTGGGCACGTACTCGGCGTTGGCGGACCACGAGTCCAGCACGGCCTCCCCCGCGCCGAGCGGTTCGCCACGGTCGTCCGCAACGCCGAAGGCGTCGTGCCCGGTGGGGTTGCGCGGGTCGTAGGGGTCACCGAGGAGGGCCTCCAGGGACGGCGGCCCGGGAACGGCGGGTGAGGAAGTGAGGCTCCGGGGCGCCGGGGCGGTCGGCGGCATCATGGCGTCGCTCCTGCCAGCCGGGCGGGGAGCAGCGAGGTGAGGCGCCCGGTGAGCACCTGCTCGTGCAGCACGTGGCCCAGCACGTCGTGTGCGGTGTCGAGGGCGGCCTCTTCTGCCGCGTCGCGGGGGTTGTCGGTGCCGTCCGGTCCGCAGCCCTCCAGCACCCGGTCGAGGACGGCGTGCAGCCAGACGCCGTCCCGCCAGAGCCGCCCGGAGGGTCCGTCCGGCTCCTCGGTGGGCTCGGTGAGTGCGGCGCGGCTGCCCAGCCACAGGGAGAGCGCGGCGGCACCGGCCAGACAGAGGGTGAGCCGGTGGGCGAGGACGAAGGCGTGGGCGGGCACGTCCGGCGGTACGATCGGCTGCCCGGCGATCTCCGTCAGCAGCGCGTCGGTGCGGCCGAGAAGCGTGCGGGCGGCACTCGCCACGGGGGCCAGCACGGGGTCGGCCCCGGCCAGCGCCTCGATGTGGGCGACCGCCGGTGCCAGTTGCTTCAGGACGCTCACCCGGCTCGACGCGACGAGCCGCAGCTTGCGGTGGTCGGCTGCGGGCAGTTCCGCGCTGAGGTCCGCCGCGAGGCGGAGGCCGGGGTTCGGGGCCGCCTCGGTCCGGGGAGTCCGGGCCAGAATCGGGAACTGGCTGATCAGCGCATTGAGATTGACGACGGTGTTTCCGTCGAACAGGGAGACGATCCGGTGGTCGCGTTCGATCTTCTGGAACGTTCCGGCGCCCTCGGCGAGGGTGTCCCCGTTGACATCCCGCAGCCAGGCGCGGGCGCCCAGCAGACGGCGGAGGCGGGCCAGGAGGTCCTCGGTGCGCACCGGTACCAGGTACTTGACGGCTGCGGACAGCACGCTGAGCTCGGCGGGCAGGGCCTGAATGCTCCGGGTCGCGAAGAGCGACAGCGCCTCGTTGAGCAGATGGTCGGCGTAACACTCGGTCAGCGTGCGGGCTGCTGCCGGGAGGCCGGCCAGTCTCCGGCCGTACAGTTCCCGCTCCCGCGCGAAGCCGACGGCCTCGCGCAGGCCGTGGTCCGCGGCCCCCAGGGAGAGCGCGGCGCACAGGGTGCGGGTCAGCTGGAGGGATTTCATGACCGTCTCGAGCCCGTGGCCCTCGGCCCCGACGCGGTCGGCCTCGGGGTCGGCGACCGCCCCGTGCAGGGCGAAGCCGCTGATGTCGGCACCCCGGATGCCGACGGTGGCGACCTTGGGCAGCGGGCGGAAGGCGCCTTCGGGCTGCCGGGACTTGTCGACGAGGAAGAGACTGAAGCCGCGGGGCCCGCCGGCCGGGTCGGTCCTCGCGAGCACGCAGACGATGTCGCCGCGGGTGGCATTGTTGATCAGCCACTTCTCGCCGTCGAGGCGGATGTGTTCTCCGTCCGCGGCGCCGGCCGGCCGGGCCCGCAGATCTCCGTGCACGAGATCGCTTCCGTGTTCCCGCTCGGTGAGGCCCCAGGACACGGCACGGCCCGCGGCGACATCGCCGGCGACGCGGGCGGCCTGTTCCCGGTCACCCGCGACCCACACGCAGACCGCGCCGAGAAAGGTCTTGCCGTGGGCGATCGCCACGGTGAGGTCCCGGCCGGCCACCGCCCGTGCCAGGGCCACCGCGGTCCCGTAGTCACGCAGCCTGCCGCCGTGTTCGACGGGAATGTAGTGCAGGTGCAGCCCGAAGTCCTGGAGAGCGGCGACCGCTTCGGTGGGGAACTCCCCGGCCATGTCGGCCCGGTCCCGCTCGGCGGCACCGGGGGCGGTCCCGGAAGGGCTGTCCGCGAGGTGGCGTTCGAGATCCTCCAGACCGGCCATGGGCTCGTACCGGAAGCCAATCCCCGACGCCGTCACCGGGTACCCGCCGCGGTACGGGGGGCGGCCCCGGTCCGGTGCAGCACCCGCAGTTCACCGGCGAGGAAGGCGCTGCGCATGGCACCGCGCTGGATCTTTCCGCTGGTCGTACGGGCGACCTGGCCGATCGGGACCAGCACCACGTCGCCGAGATGCAGGTCGTACTCGGCCCGCACCCGCTGCTGCAGTGCGGTGATGAGCTCGTCCGGGTCGGCGCCGTCGGCGCCGCGCAGGTCCTTGGGCCGGACTTCCTGGACGGCCACGGTACGGGTGACGGGTACCGGTCCGCCCGGGCTGTCGACGGTGAAGACGGCGGTCGCGCCCCGTGCGGTGGCGGCGTGCGTTTCCCGGATCGTCCGTTCGAGGTCCTGCGGGTAGAGGTTGCGGCCGTTGATGATGAGCATTTCCTTGATCCGGCCGGTCACGAAGAGTTCACCGTCCTGGAGGGTGCCGAGGTCCCCGGTGCGCAGGAACCGTGCCTCCGTGCCCTTGAGCTGGGCCCCGAAGGTGGCCTGGGTGAGGTCCGGGCGGCCCCAGTACCCGGCGGCGACCGACGGGCCGGCGATCCAGACCTCGCCGACCTCGCCGTCGGGCAGCTCGGTTCCGGTGTCCGGGTCGACGATGCGGACATCCAGGCTGACGGGCCGGCCGGAGCTGACCAGGCGGCGGGAGGGCCGGCCGGGGGCCGGCGGCCGCAGACGGTGGGCCTCCAGCTCCGCGGCGTCCACGTCGGTGCCCCGGTGCCCCTCCCCCGGCGGCTTGCCGGTGACGAACAGCGTGGCCTCGGCGAGCCCGTAGCAGGGCACCATGGCATCCGGCCGCAGACCGGCCGCGGAGAACCGTTCGACGAACCGGTCGAGGGTCGCCGCATGGATGGGTTCGGAGCCGTTCAGAGCGGCCCGCAGGCAGCTCAGGTCCAGCTCGGCGAGCTGTTCGTCGGTGGTGCGCCGGGTGGCGAGAACGTAGGCGAAGTCGGGCCCGACGGTGATCGTCGCCCGCAGGTCGCTCACCGCCTGCAGCCAGCGGTGCGGCCGCTTGAGGAAGGCCAGCGGTGACATCAGGTACACGGTCCCACCGCAGTGCAGCGGGCCGAGCAGCTGGCCGATGAGACCCATGTCGTGGTAGTGCGGAAGCCAGCTCAGGCACTTGACGTCCGGGGTGAGCTGCAGGCCCCGGGTCAGTTCGGCCTCGTTGTGCGCCAGGGCCGCGTGCGTGACCATGACGCCCTTCGGCTCACTGGTGGAGCCGGAGGTGTACTGCAGGAACGCGACCGCGGAAGGGTCGGGCGTCGGCAGGCCGGCCGGAGCGGCGGCCAGGTCCTCCTCGACGAGGCAGGAGACCCGCTCGGCGAGGCCCGCCTCATCGATCCACTCCCGCACCGCCTCCGTGGTCGATCCGGCGGTCAGCACGCAGGCGACCGCGGCGTCGTCGACGATGCCGGTGAGCCGGGACGCACCCCGGCCGCCGGCTCCCGGCAGAGGGGCAGGCACCGCGACGACTCCCGCGTGGAAGCAGCCCAGCAGTGCCACGGTGAACTCCTGTCCCGGAGGATGGAGCAGCAGGACCCGTTCGCCGGTGAGTCCCCGGCGTACCAGGCCGTACGCCACGGCACGCACCCGCCGGTCGAGCTCGGCGTAGGTGAGCACCGGACCGTGACACGGCTTGTCGAAGTTCTCGATAAAAACCAGCGCAGGATGGTCCGGGCGTTCCCGTACCCACCTCTGGAATTGATGGACGAAATGACCTGTGGCGTCACTCACCGACGAACCTCCTCGATCCGCGGAAAACGCTAATCCGACCCCTTGGGGCTATCTTTGCGTGACGCTGAAGCGCAACTTATGCCGCGCTGAACTCTTCGGTGAACGCCGCTCCGGGCAGCACCAGTTGCTGCTTGTGGCCGCTCGGTTGGCGAGGCGGACCGGCCTCAGCAACCGCGCAATGTGACGACTACCACCATTGCAGGAAGCGCCAATGACTCTTGCCCGAGCCCATTAGACCGTGTGAGGCTCGGCGAGCATCATTCGGTTCATTTGACCCTGCTCTCCGCACCACTTCCGAGGAAGTTGTGCGTCGCCGGCTTCATATTGACTCAATACATTGGGGAGTCCGAGGTGCGTTTCGAGGTACTGGGGCCGCTGTCCGTCACCGATCGCAGAGAAGGGCGGTCGCTGCTGCCCAGCGCGCCGAAGAAGAAGGCCTTACTGGCGGCTCTGCTCTCGCGGGTCGGCCAGGTGGTCTCGACCGCCGGCCTGATGTCCGAGCTGTGGGCCGGGGAACCGCCGCGCAAGGCCCGGGCCGCGCTGCACGTCTACATGGCGCAACTGCGCAATCAGCTCGCTGAGGGGTCCGGCACCGCCGGTATCACCACCGAAGGACCCGGGTACATGCTGCGGCTGGGTGATGCGGAGTTCGACCACCACGAGTTCACGACGCTGCTCGCGCAGGGCCGCACGCTGCAGCAGGCGGGGGACCTCGAGGAGGCCGCCGTCCGAGTGCACCGGGCGCTGGATCTGTGGCGCGGCCCGGCTCTCTCCGGGCTCACCGACGGACCGATGCTCGGCGTGTTCGCCACCTGCCTGGACGAGGAGTACATCGCCGGTATCGAGATGCGGCTGGAGATCGACCTCCAGCTGGGGCGGCACCGGGAAATCGTCACGGATCTCGTCCGGCTGGTGAACGATCACCCTCTGCGCGAGACCTTCTACCGGCAGCTGATGGTCGCGTTCTACCGCTCCGAACGGCAGGCCGACGCGCTCAAGTGCTACCACCTGCTGCGCGGCCGGCTCCAGGACGAACTGGGCGTTGAACCCTGCCGCTCCCTCCAGCAACTTCACCAGGCGGTCCTCCGTGCCGATCCGGTACTCGACCGCTACCGGCTCCAGGCTGTGTCCTGACCGGAGGCGGTCCGGTTCCGGTCCACCGCGGAACGGCCTCCCCCTCCGATCCGGAGCTGCCGTTACGTCACCGGGGTGTGCCGCCTCCGGCTGCGCCGCCTTCGGGCCCCGGTCCAGCGGACCGGGGCCCGCGCACACGGGCTCCGGACTCAGACCCTGGTGCCCCGGACCTCCTGAAGCAGCTCCCAGAGGGTGGCCGGAGTAGCGAACACCTCAGGGGCGAGGGCGTCATCGGGAATGGTGACGTCGTACGCCTCCTCGAGCTGGACCAGGAGCTCCACGAGGGCGAGTGAGTCGAGACCGGCTGCCCGCAGGCTGCTGTCCGATGTCAGGTCCGCCCCGGCGCCCAGCCGCGGCAGTACCGTGCCGAGAACCTTGGCGAAGCGCTCGTCCCACGGACTTCCGTCCACGGATGCGCCGTCCACGGATGCGCCGTCCACGGATGTGCCGTCCGCGGATGCGCCGTTCAGCACCACCGGTCCTGCGGCGGAGCGCTCTGCTCCCTCCGCGGGTACCGCAGCGTCCCCGGCACGGCCTGCTGCCCTGGCGGGAACCGCCACCCGGTTCAGCTCCAGACGGGTGGCGGAGACCGGCTCTCCGCCGAGAAGGACCACCTCCGCCGCGGCCGGCCTGCTGAGGAACCCGATCAGACTCGCCGTCGCACCGTAGGCGCCCACGTTGGGGATGGCGAGGGCCTGGCCGGGAGCCAGCGGAGGCAGTTCGGGGGCCCCGCGGCCGAGCGTGTCCGCCGGGGTGCACAGCGGGCCGACCAGCCGGACCTTCTCGCCCCGGCCGGCGGCGGCCGGTGCGCTGCCGGACCGGACCGGGACAGCCGACAGCGGCAGCAGGCGCCCGATCCCGGAGAGCCCTCCGAGGTGGTTGATGCCGGTGTCGAGCACGGCGAACCGGGTGCCGCGGCTGTCCTTGACGTCGCTGACCGTGCAGAGCAGCGTCCCGCTGTCCCCGACCAGGTGCCGGCCGCTCTCGAACAGTACGGTCGTGGATCCGTCACGCCAGCCGGGGATGTGTTCGTCGAGGGCCTGCTCCACCGGTGCCCGCAGTCCGGGGTAGCGGGGGCGTTCCCCCTCCTGGGCGAACGGGCAGGCGAAGCCCCCGCCCAGGTCCAGCAGGCGCAGGCTGATGCCCAGCTCGGCGCTCAGCCGCGCGGCGGCGCGGATGCTGCCCTGGATCTCGGCCACGAGCCCGGCCTCATCGGCGGCGTTGGTCAGCGGGAAGAAGTGGAAGCCGACGACCCTGGCTCCGTCGGTCTCCGGTGCGTGCAGCTCCGCCCGGCGCTCCAGGAGAACCTCGACATCGGTGCCGAATTGGGAGGACTCCCCCGTCATCCGCATCCCGGCGCTGCCGGGGGCGTCCGATCCGTTGACCCGCAGCACGCAGTCGACGGTCCGCCCGAGGCCGGAGGCGACTGCGGCCACCCGGCGCAGGTCGACCGGTGACTCGACGGAGAAGGTGGCCACCCCGGCGCTGACCGCCGTGGTGATCTCCTCCGCGGTCTTCCCGGGGCCCGTGTAGAAGACGTTCCCTGGCTCGCACCCGGCGGCGAGGGCCGTCGTCAGCTCGCCCGTGGAACTGACCTCGGCGTGGCAGCCGCCGGCGACGAGCGTCCGCACCACATCGATGTGCGGGTTCGCCTTGAGCGAGTACAGCAGGGTGCTCGGGGCGGGAAGCGCGGTGCGCAGGGAGTCGAGTGCCGCGTGCACCCGGTCCAGGTCGTACACGTACAGCGGGCTGCCGTAGGCGGCCAGCAGGGCCTCATGGTCGGTCACTGGGCGCTCCCGGTCTCGGGCTGCACGAGTTCCCGCAGCCGCTTCTTGTCAGTCTTGCCGTTGGGGGTGAGGGGCAGATCCTCGACGAGGTGGCAGCGGGCGGGCACCTTGCCGGGCTCCAGCAGTTCCCGCAGGCCGGCCAGCACGGCGTCGGCGGACCGGTCGGTCACGACAGCGAGCTCGAGGTCGTACTCCCCCTCGGGGGGCAGCGCCGCGGCCGCCCGGACGCCGGCCACGCCCGCGGCCGCGGTCTCGATCTCGATCGCACTCGTCCGGACACCGCGCCGCTTGAACTGGTCGTCGCGCCGGCCGTGGAAGTACAGGTGACCGTCCGCGTCCAGGTGCCCGTAGTCGCCGGTGTGCAGGCGGGGTTCTCCCGACTCGGGGTCACGGTCGAACCGCTCCGCGGTGAGCTCCGGGGCGCCTCGGTACCCGGACATGACGTGCGGTCCGCTCACAACGATCCGGCCGGGCTCTCCCGGGCCCACCGGCCGGCCCGCCTCGTCGAGGATCCGCACGGTGGTGCCCGGCAGGGCGGTTCCCACCGTGCCGGGGCGCTCCCGGTCGGCATCCGGCCCCGCGACCGTGACGCGCTTGCACTCGGTGATGCCGTACATGGAGACGACCGCCGAGCAGGGGAACGTCGTACGCAGCGCCTCGATGTCGGCGGCGGTGAGGGCGGCACCGGTGTTGGTGAACATCCGGACATGACGGGGCGGCTCGCCACGCCTGGCCAGCCGCACCAGCATCCTCGCCGTGGAGGGCACGATCGGTACGACGGTCGCCCGGCTCGCCCGGAGGGTGCGGAGCATGCCGATCGGGTCGTCGGCGTCCGTGAGAACCAGCTCCGCACCCGCCAGGGCGGACAGCAGGATCTGGTAGAGACCGTAGTCGAAGGACATCGGGGAGCCGACCAGGATCACGTCGTCGGCCCGGTAGTCCAGCCGGGCGGCGATGGCCCGGGCGGCGAAGTCCACCGCCCGGTGCGGGCAGACCACTCCCTTGGGGGCGGCCGTGCTGCCGGAGGTGTAGATGAGCAGCGCGGTGCCGTCGGGTGAGGCGGCGTCCGGGCCGCTGCCCTGGGCCGGGCCGGACACCGCGTCCTCCAGGCTGATGACCGGGCAGTCCACGGTGGGCAGCGCGGAGCGTCCGTCGGCGGGGGCCAGCAGCGCGGCGGGGACCGCGTCGGCAAGCACCGACGACAGCCCGGCGGGGGGCAGGTGCGGACTCAGCGGGACCAGGGCCGCCCCGGCCCGCGCCGCCCCGAACAGGACCGCGGGCAGTTCGCGGCGGTTGCGCGAGTGCAGGGCGACCCGGTCCCCGGGCCGGACTCCGGCCCGGATAAGGCTGTGCGTGACGGAACGGGCGGCGGTGTCCAGCTCGGCGTAGGTCCAGGCACCCGTGGCATCACGCACGGCCGGGGCGTGGGGGGTGGCCCGCACCGCGTCGTCCAGGACTGCGGTGACGGACCCGGCGGTGGTCACCGGTGCCGGGGTCACTGCGGCCACGTCCGCTCGGTCGCGGCCGGAAGTCCGCCGAGAATCTCGACGACGGCGCAGGTGCAGGTCAGTCCGGCGCCGCCGCCCACGATCAGCACGCGGTCGCCGGCGGTGACCACTCCCTCGACGAGCAGGTGACGCAGCCCTGCGAACTGGTCGCCGGCACCGAGGTGGCCGTGGGTCCGGGCGAACGGCCACGTCGTCTGGTGCTCCTCGACGCCGACGAGTTGGCTCAGCTGCCAGTCGAGCTTCGCGCGTCCGGCGGCCGGGATCACCACGCCGCCCAGTTGCGACAGCTCGGTCTTGGAGTCGGCGAGGGCCTGGGTGACGGCACTGCGGACCGCGTCGGCCAGGCGCACCGTGGAGGCACGCATGCCCCCGTGGTTCTCGAAGTGATGGGCGATCCGGCTGCTGATGTCGAGCGGGCCGGGCTGGTACGTGTCATGGAAGCGGGGTCCGCGCAGCACCTGCTCCAGGCCGTTGTCGGACACTGTCGCGGTCGACAGCAGCCGGGCGAAACCACCCTCGGTGGACAGCACCATGGCGGCGCCGCCGTCGCCGTACGGAAGTCCTTGCTCGGTGCGCCAGCGGTCCACGCCCGGCAGGCAGAACCGGTCACCGGTCGTCAGCAGAGCGGCACCGCCCTGCTCGAAGGCCAGCCGGGAGGCGGCGAGGTCCATGGCACCGACCCCGGCGTTGCATTGCTGCTGCAGGTCGAAGGCAGTGGCCAGGTTGCCGACGGAATAGCGCGCGACGTAGGAGGCCGCGGGCCACATGTCCACCCCCTGGTACCAGAGGCTGGAGTGGAAGACCAGGGAGACGTCGGAGGGTTCGACCGTCGAGTGGGAGAGGGCGTCGCGGGCGGCGAGCACCGCCATCTCGGGGGCGGCCTTCTCCTTCTCGACCAGCACCGAGATGATGCCGTTGGCCTCGGACTCCTCGGCGTCGTACTCGCCTGCGGCGACCGCGTCGGCCGCAGCGACCGGCTCGGGGAGGTAGACGCCGAGACCGGCGATGTAGATGTTGTCCCATTGCATGTCGTGCTCCTCAGCATCGGACCGGCGCGGTGGCGCGTATCGGCTGCCGGTCCAGGATCGGCGGGACGGCTAAGGCGGGTCTTAGGGCTCGCCTGCCGCGTCGCGAAGGCGGTGCGGGGGCGGACACCCGCGTCGCCTTCGGCAGAGCCCTCAGGCACCCCGGTCCCGGCCGGCCGACGGGAGCAGGCGCACGGCGATCAGCGTGCCGGCGGCGGTGACCACAGCGGCCAGCGTGAGCGCGACCGCCCCGGACCGGTCGAACGCCGCTCCGGCCTGCTCGGCGATTTCCGCGCCGGCCGGGCCGCCGAGGAGCTCAGCGGTCGTGAGGGCTTCGTACAACGTGCTCCCTCCGCCCTCACCGGCCGCCGCGAGATACCACCGGTTGAGGGTGGCACCGATCACCGCGATTCCCAGGGCGAAGCCGATCTCCTGCATGGTGTCGTTGAGCGCCGCCCCGGAGCTCGCCCGGTCCTGGGACACCGCGGAGACCAGCACTGCGGTGGCCACCGGGGCGGCCAGGCCGAAGCCGATGCCCACGGCGACCAGACCGAGAACGATGACCGGATAGTCGTGCCCCGACCAGCCCAGTGAGAGGAAGCCGGCGGTCGCCAGGGCCATACCCGCACCTACCGCGTACCGCGGGCCGATGCGGCGGGCGAGCCGGGGCGCGCAGGCCGAGGCGGCGGCGACGGTCAGCGCGATCGGCCCCACCGCCAGGCCCGCGGTGAGCGGGCTCATCCCCAGCTGGAACTGCAACCGCTGGGTCAGCACGAACAGCGACCCGGCCAGGCCGAAGAACAGCAGCATGTTGCTGATCGCCGCGCCGACGAACCGCCGGTCGCGCAGGAGCGAGAGCTCGATCAGCGGATACCGGGCGGAGCGCAGCCGGAGCACGACGGCCGCTGTCGCCAGCAGGGCGAGCGCCGCAGAAGCGGACACGATCCAGCCCGGGGTGTCCGGCGCCCCGAACTCGATGACGGCGAACACGAGCGCGCCGATCGCCACCACCGAGAGCAGCGCGCCCAGGACATCAACCGGACGGCGGTGCGAGTCGGCGGACTCCCGCACCAGCACGGCCGAGGCGATCAGGACCCCCCCGACCAGCGGAACGTTGAGCAGGAAGACCGCGGACCAACCGGCTCGCTCGACCACCAGGCCGCCCAGAATCGGTCCGAGCGCGATCCCCAGCGCGGCGATTCCGCTCCACACCGCGATCGCGAACGCCCGTTCCTGCTTGCTGAAAGCGTGCAGGAGGATTGCCAGGGTGCCGGGCATCACCAGCGCAGCCGCGGCGCCGAGCAGGCCGCGCAGGGCGATCAGCTGCCAGGCCTCGGTGGAGAAGGCCGACAGCAGCGATGCCGCGCCGAACACCAGAAGACCCGCGAGGGTCATGCGTTTACGGCCCCAGCGGTCCGAGCAGGCACCCGCCAGGATCAGCAGGCCGGCAAAGACGATCGAGTAGCTGTCGATGATCCACTGAACCGTCGGCAGATCGGCTTCCAGGTCCCGCATCATCGCGGGGATGGCCACGTTGAGCGCGGAGTTGTTGAGCACCACGACGCAGAGAGCGAGTCCCATCAGCGCCAGTACCGCCCAGCGACGGCGGTCCTGGAACGTGTCCGTGGGGGTGGGGAGGGTTACGGCAGTCGTCGTCACCACTGAGCTCCTCGTCAGCATTGCGGAGGGAAACCCCATGGCCCCACACGGTGCTTAGGCGGTACTTGCGCCCTGGCGGGCGGTACGGCGCGGAAGGTGCCGGGCAGCCCGAGGGTCCGTAGGCTGGGGACGGGCGCCGGGCGCAGCGGCGCTCCCGCCGCCGCCCGCGCAGCGCGGCGCACGGCACCCGCCACGCTGTCCGTCACTCCACCGGCCCATCGACCCCGCACCGGTCCACCGGCCCGGTGACCGTCCGGAGACCTGCTGACGTCCTCCCCGCCCGGAGCGGGAGTTCCCCTTCAAGGAGAGACCGATGAAGATGCTGATCAACGGGCCGGAGCACGTGGTCTCCGACGCACTGCGGGGGATGGCTGCCGCCCATCCCGACCTGACGGTCGATGTCGAGAACCGTGTCGTCGTGCGGCGGGACGCCCCCGTGCCCCGCAAGGTCGGACTGGTCTCCGGGGGCGGCTCGGGTCACGAGCCGCTGCACGGCGGCTTCGTGGGGAGAGGCATGCTGGATGCCGCGTGTCCGGGAGAGGTGTTCACCTCACCGGTCCCCGACCAGATGGCCCGTGCGGCAGCCGCCGTGAACAGCGGGCAGGGCGTGCTCTTCGTGGTCAAGAACTACACCGGTGACGTGCTGAACTTCGACATGGCCGCCGAACTCGCGGAGGACGAGGGTCTCCAGGTGGCCAAGGTGCTGGTGCACGACGACGTCGCGGTGATCGACAGTTCGTTCACCGCCGGACGGCGGGGCACCGGGGGAACCCTCTTCGTGGAGAAGCTCGCCGGGGCTCTGGCCGAGGAGGGCGCCCCCCTGGACCGGGTGACGGCCGTGGCCCGCCAGGTGTCGGAGTCGTGCCGCAGCTTCGGGGTCGCGCTGAGCGCCTGCACCACACCGGCAAAGGGCGGCCCCACCTTTGACCTCCCGGCGGACGAACTGGAGCTGGGCATCGGCATCCACGGAGAGCCCGGACGGGAGCGCAGGGCCATGATGAGCTCCCGCGAAATCGCCGATGCCGCGGTGGAGGCGCTGCTGGCCGACCTGCAGCCGGACGGGCCGGTGCTCGCCCTCGTGAACGGCATGGGTGCCACTCCGCTGCTGGAGCTCTACGGCTTCAGCGCGGAAGTCCACCGGGTGCTCGGCGAGCGCGGTATCCCGGTGGCCCGTACGCTCGTCGGGAACTACGTGACATCCCTGGACATGGCGGGCTGCTCGGTGACGCTGTGCCAGGTGGACGAGGAGCTGCTGCGTCTGTGGGACGCCCCGGTGCGCACCGCGAGTCTGCGCTGGGGCTGTTAACGGGCGGGACGCCGCCATGGATGGTGACAACGGTTCGTGGGACCGAGGAGGACGAGAGGTGAGCGGGATGCCGGAGATGGACGCGCGTTTCTTCCTGCGCTGGCTCGAAGCGATGACGGCGGCCGTCGACCGGGAGGCCTCGCGGCTGACCGAGCTCGACTCCCCCATCGGCGATGCGGACCACGGCAGCAACATGCGGCGCGGCTTCACCGCGGTGGCCGTCTCCCTGACGCAGACCCCGCCCGCCACCCCGGGCGAGGTACTCAAGGAGGCCGGCAGAACACTGGTCGCCAAAGTCGGCGGGGCCTCCGGACCGTTGTACGGCACGCTGCTGCGCAGCACCGGCAAGGCGCTGGGCGATGCGGAGCGGGTCGACGGGCCCGGCCTCTGCGCCGCCCTGCGCGCCGGAGTCGATGCGGTGGGGCAGCTCGGTGGCGCGGTTCCGGGGGACAAGACCATGCTGGACGCGCTGACTCCCGGGGTGGACGCGCTGCCGGAGTCCGTCGAGGCGGCACGCGAGGCGGCCGCGAAAGGCTCGGAGGCGACGATCCCCCTGCTGGCGCGTCGGGGACGGGCGAGCTACCTCGGTGAACGGAGCATCGGGCACGAGGATCCCGGCGCCGCCTCCTCCGCCCTCCTGTTCGCGACCCTGGCGGAGGTGGCAGCGGATGTCCGGTGAAGCGGTTGCGGGAGCGGCGCCGACCTCCGGGGGCCCGGAGCCGGGTCTGGTCGGCATCGTCCTCGTGTCGCACAGCAAGGAAGTCGCCGAGTCCGTGGCGGCGCTGGCCCTCGGGCTTGCCGGTGGGGGCAGGAAAGCGCCGGTGACCGCTGCGGGCGGCGCCCCGGACGGTGGTCTGGGCACCAGCTCGGAGCAGATCACCGCGGCGGCACGCGAAGCCGACCGGGGAGCAGGGGTCACGGTCCTGGCGGACCTGGGCAGCGCGGTCCTGACCGTTCAGGCGCTGATCGCGGAAGGGGACGAACTGCCTCCCGGCACGAGGCTGGTGGACGCGCCCTTCGTGGAGGGGGCGGTGGCTGCTGTGGTGACCGCCTCCGCGGGCGCCCCGGCGGAGGCGGTGGCCGCAGCCGCCGGGGAGGCGTACGACTACCGCAAGACCTGAGCCCTCCGGCTGCGGGAGCGGTCAGCTCCCGTAACCGGCGGGTTCGAACCAGACGTGGTCGTCGGCGGTGGCAAGCTTGATCCGGGTCAGGGCGAACTCCGCCAGCGGGGGCAGCGCGCCGAGCGTGAACCAGCCCACCTCCAACGATTCCTCGTCGTTGACCCGCGCTTCGCCGCCGACCGCCCGGCAGCGCAGCGCGACGTCCACATACTGGCAACGGTCACCGTTGGGGTACTGCACCGGTTCCAGGGTCTGCACCATGAGGACCCGTTCCGCCACGCAGCGCACCGCGGTCTCCTCGTACACCTCGCGCACCGCCGCCTCGGCCGGCTGCTCACCCGGCTCGGGGATGCCCCCGATGACCGACCAGCGTCCATTGTCCG
Source organism: Streptomyces sp. ACA25 (assembly GCF_028200735.1). Classification (GTDB taxonomy): domain Bacteria; phylum Actinomycetota; class Actinomycetes; order Streptomycetales; family Streptomycetaceae; genus Streptomyces. The sequence continues at coordinate 50,674 of NZ_JAQKPV010000011.1, read as the reverse complement.
CCCGTCTGCCGAGGAGCACCCTGCCCGTGCCGTCGAGCACCACGGCGCTGACCCCGGGCAGAAAGAGCAACTGGTGACCGACGCGTTCCCGCAGCCGGCGGATGAACCCGGGGGTAGCCATGCCTTCGAGCTTAAGGGCTGGGCTGCCGCTGGACACCCGCTCCGGTGCCGCTCAGCCGCCGGCAGTGGACGGGGCGGGGCTGCCCGGCAGCAGCAGCCGGCCCTCGGCATAGGCCAGTACCGCTTCCGGCAGCGTCCCCGGAAGGCCGCCGGCGAGGGTGACCAGGCCGCCGGTGGACGGTGCGTCGGGGGCTGGAGCGGCTCCGATGCGGCGCAGCGCCTGTGCGGCGACCGCCTCCGCGGAACCGCGCAGGGTGACCGGACGCAGCGTGACCGTGCCGAGCTGCTCGCGGATCCGGGCTGCGACCAGCTCGTAGTGGGTACAGCCCAGGACGAGCTCCCGCGTCCCTGCCGGGGTCAGCGCCGCGGCGGCCTTCACGGCCAGCGCGACGGCGGTGCCGTCGGCGCGTTCGACGGCGGCGGCCAGCCCGTGGCACGGAACCTCCGCGGTGGGTGCGCCGGACGCGAAGTCCTCGATGAGCCGGCGCTGGTACGGACTCCCGGTGGTCGCGGGCGTCGCCCAGATGGCGAGCGGGCCGCCCGCCGCAGCGGCAGGCTTGACGGCCGGCACTGTTCCGATGACCGGTATCCGGGGCTCCAGCTCCGCCCGGAGCGCGGGCAGCGCGTGCACGGAGGCGGTGTTGCAGGCCACGATCAGAGCATCGGGCCGTTCCGCGGCGGCGGCTCGGGCGCACCGGACGGCCCGGGCGGTGATGTCCTCGGGACTCCTGGGCCCCCACGGCATGCCGTCCGGGTCTCCGGAGAGCACGAGCGTGGCGTCGGGCCGCAGCCGGCGCACCGCGGCCGCAGCGGCGAGCAGCCCGATACCGGAGTCGACAAGCGCGATCTTCACGCAGTGAAGGGTACGCGGGTGCGGGTGCGACCCGGCATCCCTGCCGCTCCCCGGCACCGGCCCGCGGGCTGAAAGCGGCCTGACCGCCGGTGGACGTTCCAGGGCTTGTCGCCCACCGATCCGGCCGCAACTTGCCTCTTTTTCAGTATTTCACTCGTTTTGTCAGCGCAGGAGCTGCCCGACCCCCGGAAATGAGGCGTCGGCCGGTCTCCCCAATCAGCACATCGTGGGCTTAACTTATGGAACATGACCTCCCCGCGCTCGTCCTACGCCGGCGGCTACTATTCCCCGCCCCCGCCCTTCCCGGACACCCCGATCTACGACAGCCTGGTGGCAGAACGAGGGACCCCGCAGATAGCTCCCATCCGGGTGCCCTCCGTGTACGAACCGGCCGCGTACCAGGCCCCCTCGCACGTCGCCCTGCCCGCGCTCCCGGCACTGCCGTCGGGACCGTCGCAGCCCGCGGCGCACTACCCCGGGCAGCAGATGACCGCCGCCCGGCCGTCCTTCCCCGCGCCCCAGCCGCAGGCGCCGTACGTGCCGCAGCAGCAGGCGGCCCCGCGGTCCTACGCGTATCCGGCGCCGCAGGCACCCGCGTCGCAGCAGGCGATGCGGCCGGCCGCCCCGCGCCCCGCACCTCCGCAGCAGATGCCTTCCTCCTACCCGGATCCCTACGGCCAGCAGCCGTACCCGCAGTACCAGCAGCGGCCCGGCTACGGCTACTGATCGTCCCGCTGCCGGGGAACGGAGCGGCTCGCAGCCGTTCCGGTCATCCCATCTGCCCGGCGCACGCTACGGTGGTCCCTCAGCAGGCGTGACAACGCAGCACGCGCGAGAACGTGTTCGGTTCACAAGAGGTTGGGGCACAACGGTCCATGGCACAGGGCTCCGTGCAGGTGACGCACACCGGAACATCACGATGGCGGCGCCGGACCGCCCTCTACGACTCGGTCACCGAAGCCCTGTCGGCTGCGGCGGACGGTGACGTACTGGTCCTGTCACCGGGGGTCTACCGGGAGAACCTGGTCATCGAGCAGTCGGTCGTCGTGCGCGGTCCTGAGGACGCCGGGGAAGGAGCCGCCCGGATCGCGCCCGCCGACGGGGTGCCGCTGACCGTGCGCAGCTCGGCCACGGTCGAGCAGCTGCGCATCGAGGGACAGGACGTCGCCGTACCCGCCGTGCTCATCGAGAACAGTTCCCCGGAGCTGGCCGGGATCCGGGTGCACACCTCGTCCGCCACGGGCATCGAGGTCCGCGGGGACGCCCGGCCGACGGTGCGCCGCAGCACGGTCGACAACCCGGCCGGTACCGGTATCGGGGTGGCCGGTGGAGCGGGAGGGCTTTTCGAGGAGTGCGAGGTCACCGCTGCCGGTCAGCCGGGCATCGCGGTCCGCGGGCCGGCCCGGCTGCGACTCGAGCGCTGCCGGGTCCGGCGGGCCGTCGGTGCCGGGCTGGCCGTGACCGGCGAGGGCAGCACGGTGGACGCGGTGGGCTGCGAGATCAGCGGGATCAAGGGCACCGGGGTGCAGCTGGCCGACCGCGCGACCGCCCACCTCTCCGACTGCCGGGTGAGCGGGACCTCCGGCGACGGCATCACCATGGACACCGATTCGGTGCTGACCCTGACCGACAGCGAGGTGCACGACATCCCGGAGAACGGTCTGGACCTGCGGTCGCGTTCGGTGCTGACGCTGGTGCGTTCGAGCGTGCGCAGATTCGGCCGCAACGGCCTGTCGGTGTGGGACCCGGGCACGCATGTGGACGCCCATCACTGCGAGATCCAGGAGAGCACCGGGGACTATCCGGCGGTCTGGGTGAGCGACGGGGCCACCGTGGTGCTTGAGGCGTCCCGGGTGCGCCACGTCCCGGACGCGCTGTTCCTGCTGGACTCCGGCTCCCGGGCGGATGTGGTGGACAGCGACATCAGCAACGTGCGCGGTTCCGCCGTATCGGTCAGTGACGGGGCCGCGGTACGTCTCGACGCCTGCCGGATCCGGGAGGTCGGCACAGGAGCCTGGTTCCGCGACCCGGGCAGCGGCGGCACGGTGATCGGCTGCACCGTCGAGGACGCCACGACCGGTTTCATCGTCACCAAGGAAGCCGATCCGGCCGTGGAGAACTGCACGGTCACGGCTCCGGGCGAGGCCGGGGTGTACGTCTCCGCCGGAGGCCGGGGCTCCTTCACCGACTGCCGGATCACCGGCTCGCGCGGGTACGGCTTCCACATCATCGACGGTTGCCGCACCGAGCTCACCCGCTGCCGTACCGAACGCTGTGCCCGGGGTGGTTACGTCTTCGCCGAGGACAGCCCGGTGCTGGCTGACTGCCGCAGCGACGAGAGCGGCGCCCCGGGCGAGGAGGCGCGGGAGCGCGCCCGCCCGGTCGCCGCGCCGGCGGCCTCGGGCGGGATACTGACCGCGGCTCCGGAGACGGCCCCGCCGGCCGCGGTCCCGGCCCAGGCCGGCCCCACGCCCGCGGGCCCGGGGGCTCCGCGGAGCGCACCGGAGCACCGGCCGTCCCACGAGGTGCTGGCGGAGCTGGACTCGCTGGTGGGTCTCGACACCGTCAAGCGCGAGGTGCGCGCCCTGATCGACATGATCGAGGTGGGGCGGCGGCGCCTCGAGGCAGGGCTCAAGGCCGCATCGGTCCGGCGGCATCTGGTCTTCACCGGATCACCCGGCACCGGCAAGACCACGGTGGCGCGGCTGTACGGGGAGATCCTGGTCGCCCTGGAGGTGCTCAGCAAGGGGCATCTGGTCGAGGTGTCCCGGGTCGACCTGGTCGGCGAACACATCGGATCCACCGCGATCCGGACCCAGGAGGCCTTCGGACGGGCCCGGGGCGGGGTGCTGTTCATCGACGAGGCCTACGCGCTCTCCCCCGAGGACGCCGGCCGGGACTTCGGACGGGAGGCCATCGACACCCTGGTGAAACTGATGGAGGACCACCGGGACGAGGTGGTGGTCATCGTCGCCGGGTACACCGCCGAGATGGAGCGCTTCCTGGCCGTCAACCCGGGCGTCGCCTCCCGCTTCTCCCGCACCATCACCTTTGACGACTACTCTCCTGAGGAACTGCTGAGCATCGTCCGGCAGCAGGCCCGGGAACAGGAGTACGACCTGGCAGAGGGGGCCGCGGAGGCGCTGCTGAAGCACTTCGCCGCGCTCCCCCGCGGCCCTTCCTTCGGCAACGGCCGGACCGCCCGTCAGACCTTCGAGTCGATGGTGGAGCGCCACGCCGGCCGGGTCGCGCAGCTGCCGGACCCGAGCACCGCGGAGCTGACGCTGCTGTACCCGGAGGACCTCCCCGGACAGCACCCGCAGTGACGTGTCAGCCCGGCCGTTCGCGGGCCTGTTCCGGCACGGACTCCGCTCCCGGGCACAGCCGCCGGTAGAGCCGGGCGCGCTCCTCCTCGTACGCGGGATGGGCCGCGTAGTCGCTGTGTCCCAGCAGCGGCTCGGGGAGTGGACGGAGCAGGTTGCGGCCGTAGTACAGCGGGTCGAGCAGCGGGTCGTGGTCGACCTCCGGGCAGCCGTCACCCGGGCCGACCCGCACCGGTCCGCCGATCGGGTCGGTGGCCCGCCACAGGTTCCGCCAGCACGGCACGTCCGCCCGCAGCGCCCGGAGGGCGGTGGGACCGAAGTACTTGGGGAACCAGCGCCCGTACAGCCGCTCCAGCGGGGACCCGTACGTGAGCAGGGCGATCCGGCTGCGGGTGGGGGCGTCGAGCTGCCAGACCGCCGCCGCGGCCAGCACACTGCCCTGGGAATGTCCCGAGATGATGATCCGGCCGCCGGTGGTGTCCACCCAGGTGGCCATCCGCCACGACAGGTCCGGGACGGCCCGCTCGGCGTAGCAGGGCGGCGCGAAAGGATGAGCGGCCCGCGGCCAGAACGTCCCCACGTCCCAGAGAATCCCTACGGTGCGGCGGGCCGAGGCGTCCCGGTAGGCACGGCGGCCCATGGTGAGCAGGAGCAGCACGCCGAAGCCCAGCAGCCAGGAGCCGACAGCTTGGGAGAGCGCGGCGAAGCCGGAAACCGCGGCCGGGACCCGGGCCAGCTCCCCGGGGGTGCGGCCGGTCAGCCCGGCCCCGGCCACCGCGGCCACTCCGAGCAGCAGAGAGACCGCACAGGTCCAGCCCACCAGCCCGGGGGCCGAGTCGGTGAGCCCGGCCCTGGCGGTGGCCGCGGCCACCCGCGCGCTGCGCTCCTCGTCCGGCCGGACGGGCTCCCCCGGGTATCTCTCCGGGATGCCGGGCGCCAGCCGGCGGGTGGCCGCTGCCACCTTGGCCACGGCCACCGACGCGAACACCGCCACCACCAGAAGCAGGGCCGGTACGACGGCGGCCTGCCAGCTGAGCAGGACCGGAGGACCGGCGATCCCTGTCTCGGAACTGCCCGCCACGGCACCGGGGTCGAGCCAGGCAGCGCAGCGCTGGACCACGCCCGCGGTGAAGACCCCGGCAAGCGCGCAGGCCATCATGGCGACCGCGGGCCCGCCGAGACCGTACAGGGCCCCGCGGTCCTCCTCCGGAGCCAGCCGGTGCAGCCTGCGGGCCGCCGCCGCCAGCCCGATGACCAGCGCCCCCTGGAGGACGGTGAGGGCGGAGAAGACCTCACCGCCCGGATGACCGCCCCCCGCCTCCCAGCCGGGGCGATCCCAGCCGGTGTGCACCAGGACGAGCGCCAGCAGGGCCAGAGACGCCCGGGGAAGCCCCCTGGCGGCGGCGGGGAGGGGCTGCTCGTCGAGCTCCTTCTCGGTACGGCCGTGCCGGGAGACGAGCAGCACCACCCCCGCCCAGCCGAGCAGTAACAGTATGCCCAGGACGAGGCCGGCCGCCGCTGTCACCGGGGCTCCGTGCGGTCCGCCGTCGTACTGCCGGGTGGCGGCCAGCAGGGCGGTGGACACGGTCAGCAGTCCGGCCGCGGTGTGCGCGGCGCGCAGGCGGGAGACGATGCCCCGGCCGTACCAGAACCCGGGAAGGCTCAGGCCGGCGGCGCGCTTCTCGCCCCGGCCGCGGTCCCGCACCGGCGGGTAAGCCGACTCGTAGGCGCTCCACGTGCGGTGCGAGAGCCACCACAGCAGGCCGGTCAGCAGGACCGGCAGGGCGGCGGCGACGGTCAGCCGGCGGCCCGGCTGGGCCCACCAGCCCTCCTCGGCCTCCAGGGAGGCCAGCCACGAACTGTCCGCGGCGCACCGCAGGGACCCGGCGCACTGCCAGGCGACGAGGTCGAGAGCGACGGCACAGGCACCGGCGACCATCAGCACGGTGAGCGAGAGCGCGGTGAGCCGTACCAGAACGTCGTAGACGTGGTGCGTGCGGTGATGCCCGCGGGTCGCCGGCCGCATCCAGTGCGCCACGTTGGCGATCATGAAGGGCAGCAACAGCAGCCACAGGGCCCGGGCTCCGTTTCCCGACGTCAGGTTGGACCAGGAGTAGGCCTCGCGGAGCGGTTCGCCGTTGTCCCAGGGCCGGTCGGCACGGTCGTCGGTGCGCCGGTGGATGCTGGCCGTGCCGTCTCCGGTGATCCGGGTGGTGCGAGGGTCTCCCAGCATGTCCTGCGGGGTCGCACCGCCGACTCCGTGCACCAGGAGCTCGAGCGCGGGCGGCGGTTTCCGGCCTGTTCCGCTCAGCGGGCCGGCGTCGTCCTGCCGCGGTGCCGCACCGTCGGTGCTCATTGTTGCCGCCCTCCCCCTGCTTCCCCGTATCCCCGCTGTTCCCCACGCCAGCATGGCAGTTGGCCGCCCGGCGGGGCCACCCGGGCCGCGGGGAGTGGGCCGGGCGGCCGGTCGGGCGCGGGGTGCCGCGGCATGCGAGGATGTGCCCGCGGTCGGGGCCTCGCGGCGGAAGGACGGAGTCACGGTGAGCGACAACCAGAACCTGCTGGCCGGGCAGCGGCGGGCGCTCATCCTGGACGAGGTGCGCCGCAGAGGCGGCGTCCGGGTCAGTGAGCTGACGCGGATACTCCAGGTCTCGGACATGACAGTCCGCCGTGACCTGGACGTGCTGGCCCGTGAGGGCTCGCTGGAGAAGGTGCACGGCGGGGCCGTGCCGCTGTCCGAGGGCCGCACGCACGAGCCGGGGTTCGAGGCGAAGTCGGCGCTGGAACTCTCCGCGAAGAGCGACATCGCCCGCGCTGCGGCCTCGCTGGTGGTGCCGGGGAGCGCGGTCGCGCTGTCCGGCGGGACCACCACGTTCGCGGTCGCCCGCCTGCTGCTCGAGGTGCCGGATCTGACCGTGGTGACCAACTCCGTGCGGGTGGCCGATGTGTTCCACGACGCCGCGGCGCGGCCGCAGGGCGGACAGCGGACGGCGCCCGGGCCCACCGTGGTGCTGACCGGCGGCGTGCGGACACCGTCCGATGCCCTGGTCGGGCCGGTCGCCGACGCCGCGATCAGCTCCCTGCACTTCGATGTGCTGTTCCTCGGAGTGCACGGCATCTCGGCCGAGGCAGGCCTGTCCACTCCCAACATCGCCGAAGCCGAGACGAACCGGCACTTCGTGCGTGCGGCGCGCCGGGTGGTGGTGGTGGCCGATCACACCAAGTGGGGGACCACCGGGCTGAGCTCCTTCGCCACACTGGACCAGGTGGACGTGCTGGTGACCGACGCCGGGCTGTCGGCGGAGGTCCGGGCGGAACTTGCCGACCGCCTGCCCGAGCTGGTGATTGCCGGCACCGGGCCCGGCTGAGCGGCGCTCAGGCCGCCCAGCCGCCGGTGGTCAGAAAGGTGCTGATGGCCGCCGCGTGCGGGCGGATGTCCAGGCCCTGGTCCGCCAGCCAGGCGTCCGAGTAGTACTTGTCGAGGTAACGGTCCCCCGGATCGCACATCAGGGTGACGACGGAACCGGTGCGTCCTTCGCTGAGCATCTCCGCCACGATTCTCAGCGCGCTCCACAGCCCGGTGCCCGTCGAGCCGCCGGCTCTACGCCCCATGGCCTGTTCCAGTGCGCGCACCGCGGCGATGCTCGCAGCGTCCGGGACTTTCATCATGCGGTCGACCGCGCAGGCCAGGAAGCTGGGCTCCATGCGGGGCCGGCCGATGCCCTCGATCCGCGAGCCGCAGTCGCTGACGGCACCCGGATCTCCGCTCACCCAGCCGTCGAAGAAGCAGGAGTTCTCCGGATCGGGGACACACACGCGGGTGTCGTACTGCATGTAGCGCACGTAACGGGCGATGGTCGCCGAGGTCCCGCCGGTGCCGGCGGTGGCCACGATCCAGGCGGGCTCCGGATACCGCTCCCGTTCGAGCTGCTGATAGATCGACTGGGCGATGTTGTTGTTGCCCCGCCAGTCGGTGGCCCGTTCCGCGTAGGTGAACTGATCCATGTAGTGGCCACCGGTCTCCGCAGCCAGCCGGGCGGACACCTCGTACACCGTGCGCGGGTCGTCCACCGAGTGGCAGCGGCCGCCGTGGAACTCGATCAGCCGGGTCTTTTCCGGACTGGTCGTCCGCGGCATGACGGCGATGAACGGCACCCCGACCAGGGCGGCGAAGTACGCCTCGGACACGGCGGTGGAGCCGCTGGACGCCTCGATCACGGGACGGCCGGGGCGAATCCAGCCGTTGCACAGTCCGTACAGGAAGAGCGACCTCGCCAGCCGGTGCTTCAGGCTCCCCGTGGGGTGGGTGGACTCGTCCTTGAGGTAGAGGTCGATCTCCCAGCTGTCCGGGAGCGGGAAGTGCAGCAGGTGCGTGTCCGCGCTGCGGTTGGCGTCGGCCTTGACGCGGCGCACTGCTTCCTTCAGCCAGGCCCGGTACTCGGGATCGCTGCGGTCGACGTCAAGGGTGTCCGGGGCGGCTCCGGCACGGGAGGGCTCGCTCCCGCCTGCCCGATCTGTGTGCACCCGACGAGCATAACGACCGCCGGAAGCCTGAGGTCCGGTGCGGTGGGCGGCATCTCAGGCGGGCGATCCCCCGCGGGGCTGCATCACGATGCTCACGGCCGCCTTTCGGACCGCAGGTCCTCGTCAGCGGCCGAAGCGGCTGTCGGTGGCCGCTGGCACACTGCTGCCATGAGCCAGGAGCCGCTGCCGCCGGACAGGTGGGCACTGGCGGAGTATCAGGACGGAGAGGTCAGGTTCTGCCCCGTCGACGGCCGGGGCCGGCCCGCAGGGCCGGTCGAAAGGGCCGCCGGGCCGGTGGAGGCGGTGCGTTCCCGGCCGGGCGCCGGGCGATGGATCTGGCGGTCGACGGCCGGGCCGTACCCCCGGCTGCTGGACGCCGGGCTCCGGGTGCAGCGGTGCTACGACATCGAGGCGGCCGAGGCTCTCCTGCTCGGCCACGAGGGAGCGCACGGCAGCCCGCGGTCGCTGCCGGCCGCCCGGGCCCGGCTGCGCGGTCTGCCGGTTCCGGCGGATGCTCCCTCCCGGCTGCCGGATTCCGCCCAGTCCGCGCTGTTCGAAACGGGGCCGGTGCCCCTGCCGCCGGACGCCGACCCCCTGGAGTCACTGCTCGAGGTCTACGCCGCCCAGCTGACCCGTACCGAACTGACCGCGCATCCCGGCCGGATGCGGCTGCTGGTCGCCGCCGAGTCGGCGGGCGCCCTGGTCGCCTCGGAGATGAGACGGGCCGGGCTGCCGTGGCGCGCCGACGTGCATCGGCAGGTGCTCGACGAGCTGCTCGGACCACGGTACGCCGGAGGACAGGAACCACGGCGGCTGGCAGAGCTGGCGGCACAGGTGGCGGATGCCTTCGGGGAACGGGTGCGCCCGGACCTGCCTGCCGACGTGGTCACGGCCTTCCGGCGGGCCGGTTTCGCGGTCACCAGCACCCGGGCCTGGGAGCTGCGGGACATCGATCATCCGGCGGTCGAGCCGCTGTTGGAGTACAAGAAGCTCTACCGGCTGTACACCGCGCACGGCTGGACCTGGCTGCGGACCTGGGTGCGCGGCGGCCGGTTCCGCCCGGAGTACGTCCCCGCGGGGGCTGCTTCGGGGCGCTGGACGACCAACGGCGGCGGTGCCCTGCAGATCCCCCGGGTCCTCCGCCGCTCCGTGGTGGCTGACCCGGGGTGGTGCCTGGTGGTTGCCGACGCTGACCAGCTGGAGCCGCGCGTGCTGGCGGCGATCTCCCGCGACCCCGGGCTCATGGAGGCGGCAGGCAGCACGGGCGATCTGTACACGGCCCTGTCCGGCCGGGCGTTCACCGGTGACCGGGAGGAGGCCAAGCTCGCCCTGCTGGGGGCGGTCTACGGGCAGACCCATGGGGGCGGTCTCCGCCATCTTTCGCAGTTGCGCCGCCGGTTCCCCGCGGCGGTCGCCCTGGTGGACGACGCCGCACGAGCAGGTGAGCAGGGCCGACTGGTACGTACCTGGCTCGGCCGGACGTGTCCGCCGCCCGGCGGTGAGCCCGGCGCCGGGGAGACGGCCCCGGAGGGGGCTTCTCCGGGCGGCTCGGCAGCCGGCCGGGCCAGGGGCCGGTTCACCCGGAACTTCGTGGTGCAGGGCAGCGCCGCCGACTGGGCGCTGCTGATGCTGGCGGCACTGCGCCGGTCGCTCACCGGCATGCGCGCCGAGCTGGTCTTCTTTCAGCACGACGAGGTGATCGTGCACTGCCCGGAGACGGAGAGCGCGACGGTGGCGGAGGCGATCGCGGCCGCGGGGGACACGGCGGGAGACCTCACGTTCGGCCGGACTCCCGTGCGGTTCCCGTTCAGCACGGCGGTGGTGAAGCGCTACTGCGACGCCGCTTGAGGGCCCTGCCCCCTGCGGGGCAGGGCGCGGCACCGTGGGTACCGGCCGGCCGCTCCCCGAGGACGGCCGACACCGCCCGTCGCCGGAACCACGCGACGCAGCGGTGTGACGGCGGGCGCGTCCCGCTCCGGGGAACGGCTTCGCGGACTCACCCGGCCAGGGCGGCCGACGGGTCGTCGAGTACCGGCTGCCAGGCCAGTTCGGCGGCCCCCACGAGGCTGTTGTGGGCCAGGCTGCACGGCAGGATCGGCACGCTGCCACTGCGGCCCCACAGGCTGTGGTCGGCGACCACCGCGCGCAGCCGTTCGGCGTCGGCCTCCAGCAGGGCGCGGTGCAGACCGCCGAGAATGATGCGGTCCGGGTTGAAGAGATTGACCAGCGCGGCAAGGCCCCGGCCGAGCCGGTCTATGACGGTACGGACGGCGGCGCGCACCCTCTCGTCCTCGGCACACCCCGCCCGTACCAGGGCGCCGGCCTGGTCCAGCAGGGAGCCCTGTGGGCCCGGCTCCCGCCCGGCGGCCTCCAGCAGGGCCAGCGGATCGGTCTCGACGTCCAGGCAGCCGCGGCTGCCGCAGTGGCAGGACCGGCCCTGGGGGTCGACCGTGAGGTGGCCGACCTCCAGCGCGAGTCCGGAGCTCCCGCTGTGCAGGCGGCCGTCCACCACCAGTGCGCCGCCGACTCCCCGGTGCCCGGTGGCGACGCACAGCAGGTGCTGGGCAGCCTGCCCGGCCCCGTGCCGATGCTCCGCCAGAGCACCGAGATTGACGTCGTTCCCGCAGTGCCCCTCCGCGTCGATGCCCGCCTCCGCCAGGCAGCGGTGGAAAACCTCCCGCACCGGTGCGCCCGCCGGCCAGGCGAGGTGCAGCGGGTTGAGCGCGGTGCCCTCCGGCTCGGCGACCGCCGAGGGCACCGCGAGGCCGGCGCCGATGCAGCGCCGTCCGGTCTCCCGGAGGAGGCGGACTCCTGCCTCCACCACCTGCCCGAGCACCTGCGCGGGATCGGCGTCCACGGTCACACAGCCGGGTGCGGTGGCGACGATCTGCCCGCCGAGCCCGACGAGCGCCGCCCGGAAGCCGTCGGAGTGCACCTGGGCGGCGAGCGCCACCGGCCCGTCCGCGGCGATGGTCAGCCGGTGGGAAGGCCGCCCCTGGGATCCGGCCGCTGCTCCGGGCCGGGGGTCCACGGTGATCAGGCCGAGCGTCTGGAGCTCCGTCGCGACCGCGCCGGCCGTCGCCCTGGTCACCCCGAGTTCAGCGGTGAGAACCGCACGGGTGGGAGCCCGGCCGGTGTGCACGAGCTGCAGAGCGGGGCCGAGTGCGCTGCGGCCTCTGTCCGGCCTGATACGAGTCTGGGTCACCCGCCCATTCTCGCTTCGTCTCTCTCCCGAGGACCGCCACCCTCGCTCACCGGCCCCATCCGCCCCGAGCGACATGGTTGGCGCTGCATCGCCGTGTGGGCTGGGCCGGGAGGGCACAGATGCCGGGGCACGAGCAGAAGGCCGCAGCGGCTTCAGGACCCCGCACGGTCGCCGGGGACCGTGCCGGTGCCCGGACCGGACAGACCGGCCCCCGCGGCCAACTGCGCGACGGCACTGGCGAAAAACGCGTCCCGGGCATCGACCATCCGGTGGAACTGGCCGAAGATCTCGAAACTGATCAGGCCGAAGAGCCCTGCCCAGGCCGTGATGAGTCCGGCGGCGGTCCCGGCGGGCAGATCCGTACCCAGCAGGGCGGTGAGGCGGTCCATGTCCCCTCGCACCGCCGGGGGGAGCGCCGGCGCACCGTCCGGCTCGCGCAGCACCCCGTCGGCCCGGGCGTCACCCACGATGCCGGCCAGGACGAGACCGACGCGGGAGGCAGGACCGACGGTGGCCTGCGGGGCGGAGTAGCCGGGGACCGGCGACCCGTAGATCAGCGCGTATTCGTGCGGGTGCGCCACGGCCCACCCGCGCACGGCACGGCAGACCGCGGACCACCGCAGGACGGCCGGCGCCGTGCGGCCCGCCGAGCGCAGGGCCTCCTCCGCCGCGGCGCCCAGGGCGTCGTAGGCCTCGATGATCAGCGCGGTGAGCAGGTCGTCACGGCTGGGGAAGTAGCGGTAGAGCGCCGAGGAGACCATCCCCAGTTCCCTGGCGACCGCCCGCAGGGAGAGCTTCGCCGCCCCCTGCTCCGCAAGCTGCCGCCGCGCTTCCTCCTTGATGGCCGCGGTGACCTCGGCCCGGGCCCGCTCCCTGGCCCCTCTGAGCACTGTCATGCGGCCAGTGTGCCACCGATCGGATCAGCAGCCCAGAACGAGAGCACTGCTCTTGCTCCGGGCGGCCGCAGGTGCCACACTGCTCCACAGAGAGAGCACTGCTCACATTAGGGAGGTCGGCAGTTGAAGTCCGATCATGTGTACGCCGGAGCCACCACTCCCACCATCAACCGCATCGTCATGTGGTTCGCGCGCCGCGGAGTCAACCTGTGGGGTGCCCAGGTGCTGACGGTGCGCGGCCGCAAGAGCGGTGAGCCGCGGACCACGCCGGTCAACCCGCTGACGCTCGAAGGCCGCACCTACCTGGTCGCCCCGCGGGGACACGTGCAGTGGACGCACAACATGCGGGCGGCGGGCGGCGGCGAGCTGCGGATCGGCAGAAAGGTCCGCAGGTTCGACGCCGCCGAGGTCCCGGACGACGAGAAGCCCCCGGTTCTGCGCGCCTACCGGGAGGCCTGGAAGTCGGAGGTCGGGCGCTATTTCGAGGGCCACGGCATCACCGCGGAATCCACTGACGAGGAGTGGCGCGCAGTGGCCCGCCACTATCCCGTCTTCGCCGTCATCGACCGGCTCTGACCCGGGGTCAGGAACGCTCCCGGGCAGCCAGCAGCCGCCGGGCCGCCGGGTGGGTACGGACAATTCCGGCCAGGGTGGTGGAGCCCCGGGTGATCCGGGCGAAGACCGCCCAGGCGGGGCGGAAGCCGATCAGGGCGGCATGCAGCATCCGGGGGCGCTCAGCGAAGACCTCCCGCAGCCGCCTCCCGACACCCATCTCCGTTTCCAGGTCCCGCTTGATGCCGCTGGAGTAGTGGAGGGCCAGGCGGCGGGCGTCGACGGCATCGTGCGCCTCGGCGACACGTACCGCCCACTCCCCCGCCATCCGCCCGGACCGCAGTGCGAAGGAGATGCCCTCCCGAGTCCACGGCTCCAGCAGCCCCGCGGCGTCCCCGCACACCAGGACCCGTCCCCTGGACAGCGGTGAGTCATCGGTGCGGCAGCGGGTCAGGTGGCCCGACGTGACGGCGGGCTCGAATCCGGCCAGCCCGAGGCGAGCGACGAAGTCCCGCAGGTACCTCTTGGTCGCGGCTCCTTCGCCCCGGGCGGATATCACCCCGACGGACAGGACATCCCCCTTGGGGAAGACCCACCCGTACGACCCCGGCATCGGGCCCCAGTCGATGAGCGCCCGGCCCGACCAGTCCCGGGCCACCTCGGCCGGCACCGGGATCTCCGCCTCCAGGCCGAGATCCACCTGCTCCAGCCGGACACCGACGTGGGTCCCGGTCCGGCCGGCGCTGCCGTCGGCGCCGACCACACAGCGAGCGAGCAGGGTTTCACCGCTGGAGAGCACCACGGCGACGGTGCGCCGGTCGGGGACGGCGGGGCCGTGCTGCGCGATCCGGGACACCATGGCCCCGTCACGGAACTCCGCTCCGGCGCCGACCGCCGCCTCGACCAGCCGCCGGTCGAACTCCGGCCGGTCGACCAGCCCGAAGAGCATCTGCTTCGAGCGGCGGGTGCGCACCATTCTGCCGTTGAGGGAGAACGTCACCGCGTGCACGCGCTCCCGCAGGGGCAGTTCGAAGCCCGGCGGCAGGGCGTCCCGGGAGGGGCCGATGATGCCGCCGCCGCAGGTCTTGTGACGCGGCACACGGCTGCGCTCCAGCAGCAGCACCCGGCGCCCGGTCTCCGCCGCCGCCCGGGCGGCCGAGGCACCCCCCGGCCCCGCACCCACAACCAGCACGTCCCAGATCACGCCGTTTCCGGCGGTGCTCCCGCTGCTCACGATGTCCTGTCGCTCCCGCTGGATCTCTGATCGGCCGCCGCAGGGCATCCTACGGCTCCGGGGAGACTGCACAACGGGATATGAAATGATCTGCCGCACCCCGGTCCCACCCGTGCGCGCCGGACGCGTCCCGCGCGCGCAACACCGCGCCCACAAGGAGCGTTCCCGATGGAACTCAGCACCGAGCACACCGAACTCGCCGGCACGATCGCCTCGCTCATGCCCCGGGCCAGGGACGAACTGGCTGAACTCGTGGCCTTCCGCTCGGTGGCGGACCCGCAGCAGTTCCCCCGGAGCGAGTGCGAGGCGGCGGCCGGGTGGGTCGCGGACGCGCTGCGCGCCGAGGGCTTCACGGAGGTCGCCCTCCTGGACACCCCGGACGGCACCCAGTCCGTCTACGGCCTGCTGCCCGGGCCCCCGGATGCTCCCACCGTGCTCCTCTACGCGCACTACGACGTGCAGCCGCCGCTCGACGAGGCGGCCTGGACCTCACCGCCTTTCCGGCTGACCGAGCGTGACGGCCGCTGGTACGGCCGCGGCGCGGCGGACTGCAAGGGGAGCGTCATCATGCACCTGCTGGCCCTGCGGGCGCTGAAGGCGGCGGCCGGCGGTGTCCCGGTCACGGTGAAGGTGATCGTGGAGGGCTCCGAGGAGCAGGGCACCGGCGGGCTGGAACGCTACGCCGAGCAGCACCCCGACCTGCTGGCGGCGGACACCCTCGTCATCGGTGACACCGGCAACTTCCGGGTGGGGCAGCCGACCGTGACTGCTGTCCTGCGCGGCATGACGATGGCCCGGGTGCAGGTCGACACGCTGCGGGGCAACCTGCACTCGGGGGCCTTCGGCGGGGCCGCGCCGGATGCCTTGGCCGCCCTGATCCGGGTGCTCGACTCGCTGCGCGACGAGGACGGGTCAACCGTCGTGGACGGGCTCCCCGCGGACGGGGCCTGGGACGGCACCGCCTACCCGGAGGAGCAGTTCCGTCAGGACGCCAGGGTGCTGGACGGGGTCGGGCTGACCGGCTCGGGAAGCATCGCCGACCGGCTCTGGGCCCGTCCGGCCGTGACCGTCCTCGGGATCGACTGCCCTCCGGTGGTCGGAGCCACCCCCTCGGTGCAGGCCAGCGCCCGCGCACTGGTGAGCCTGCGGGTGCCGCCGGGGACGGACCCCGGAGAGGCGGGCCGGCTCCTGGCCGCGCACCTGGAGTCCCGGGCCCCCTGGGGAGCGCAGGTCACCGTCGAGGCAACCGGTGAGGGCCGGCCGTTCCGTGCGGACACCACGAGCCCGGCCTATACCTCCATGGCCTCGGCGATGCGGGAAGCCTACGACGGTGCCCGGATGGAGATCATCGGCCAGGGCGGGTCGATTCCCCTGACCAGCACGCTGGCCGGACTCTACCCGGAGGCCGAGATTCTGCTGATCGGGCTCAGCGAGCCGGCCGCACAGATCCATGCCGTGGACGAGAGCGTCTCACCCGAGGAGCTGGAGCGGATGTCGGTGACCGAGGCCCTGTTCCTGCAGAAGTACGCGGCAGCCCTGCGCTGACATGCCGGTGCCCCGCCGGGGGCGGCACGACGGGCGCGGGACCCCCGCGGGGAAGCCGGGCCGGGCGGTGCCGTCCCACCGAGGCGTCAGGAGGGCACTCCCGGCGAGCGGCGGCGGTGCAGCAGGTACATCCCGAGCAGCGCCGCGACACTGATCCCGGCCCCGGTCACGACCGTCGAGGGGTCACCGGTCCGCTGCCCGGCCGCGCCGGCCTGCGGAGCGCCGGGGGCCGCGGGCGCCGGCTCCTCCGGTGCCGGCCCGGAGCTCTCCGGGAGGACGGAGCCTTCCGCGATCACCAGCTGAGCGGTGCCGGTCCGCTCTCCGCAGGTGAGAACGACGTCGTACTGCGCGCCGGGCCTGGTGTCCCCGGAGATGCCCACCCGCGTGCTCTGCAGCGGGCCCGGCTCTCCCAGAGCGGTCGCGGCGAAGGCGCCGGACCGTGCGGTCGCCCCGTGGTCGGTGCAGCCGGTGACCGTCAGATCCACCGATCCGCCCGCCCGGACGGTGTGCGGTGAGACGCTGTAGCCCAGGGTGGTGCTGTCCGGCCGGCCGGGTGAGGCGTCCGGGAGCGGGGTGTCCAGGGCGAGCGACGCCGGCGCGCTCCCTCCGAGAACTGTCACGCTCAGCCCGAGCGTTGCCAGGGTCGTGCGCAGTGTGCTCATGGACAGCCCTTTCCTCCCGAGCGGTGACAGCCCCACGCTAAGCACACCGGCGGCCGGGCACGGCCCGGAACGCGGCAAACAGGTCACCCCGGACGCCGGGCGGGGGACGGTCCGGTGATCCTCGGCTGATCCCGGCTCCGGGGCGCGCCGGGAGCCGGCGGTCGTCAGCCGACCGGAACGCCCGCTTCGAGGTTGCGTGCGCGGCCCTCGGCACGGGCCCGCAGCGCCCACTGCAGCCGGCTGAAGTGCCCGGGTGAGAGCAGCTGCTCGGCGTCCTCGGCGCTGACGAAGCGCCAGTCCCGGAGTTCCGCGCAGGGGAGCAGCACCTCGCTCAGCCGCTCGCGGCCGAGACGACCGCCGTCGAAGAGCATCCGCAGCCCGCCGTGGAGCGGCGGGCGGGGCGGCTCCCAGTCCACCACCAGCAGCCCGGGCTCGCCGTCGAGGCGGAGGCCGAGCTCCTCCGCCACCTCCCGGACGGCAGCCTGCACCGGTGACTCGCCGGGTTCGACGATCCCGCCGGGAAACTCCCAGCCCGGCTTGTAGGTGGGATCGACGAGGAGCACCCGCTCGCGCTCGTCGAACAGCAGCATCCCGGCGGCCACCGTCTCCCCGGCCGGCGGTGGTGTCCGGACGATGTCGCACTTGCCCGCGCCGCTGCCGACCGCCTCGGCGATCCGCTCCGCGGTCCGCCGGGGGCTGAGCCGGGACATGTCGATCGTGTACGCGTCGGCGCCGATCCAGGACAGGGCCCTGCGGTAGTGCGGTACCTGCTCCAGACACCAGCTGCGCACGGCGGCGCTCGCCTCCGGATCACCGGGGTTCTCCTCCCGCCGCGCTATCCGCTCACGAAGGATCGTTTCTTCAACGTGCAGAAGCACGTGCCGCACGGGAAGCCCGCGGGCCGCGAGGCCCCCGAACACCTCGTCGCGGTGCTCCTGGCGCAGCACCGTCATCGGAGCCACCAGAGTGCCTCCGGTCTCCCGGTGCACCGCGGCGGCGGTCTCCACCACGAGCCAGCGCCAGGCAGCCAGGTCCTGATGCCCTGCCAGTGCCTGCAGCCGCTTGCCGGGCAGCGTCCGGCGCAGCAGGTCGCCGACGAGCTCCGGATCGAAGTACGTCGTGTCCGGCAGCAGCTCGGCAAGCTCCCGGGCGGCCGTGGTCTTACCGGCCCCGAACGCGCCGTTCAGCCAGATGATCACGCATCCCCCTCCTCGTTCGCCCTGAAGTCAGTTGCCCGCTGGAACAGGTGCCGGAAACGTGCCGGAGGCGGAACGGCAGGCCGCTGCCGCCCCCACCAGGCCGGCACCGGTGCCGAGCTCGGCGGGGACCACCTCGATGTCCCGGACGAAAGCGAGCGTGGCGAACTCCTTGAGCGCCCGGCGCAGCGGCCCGAAGAGCACCTCGCCCGACTGGCTCACGCCTCCTCCGATGACCACGGCCTCGATCTCCACGAGGGTCGCGGTGGCCGCGATTCCGGCTGCCAGAGCACGGGCGGCCCGGTCGAAGGCCGCCACGGCCACCGGCTCGCCACGGAGAGCCGCCTCGGCCACTCCCGCCGCTGTGGCATCACCGCCCGGCTCGGCGGGCCGCCATCCGGCCTCCCGGGCATAGCGGGCGATACCGGTACCGCTGGCGATGCGCTCCACACAGCCCCGGCTGCCGCACGGACACGGCTCACCGTTGTAGTCCACCGAGATGTGGCCGATGTGGCCGGCGTTCCCGGTGGGGCCCGAACGGAGCGCACCGTCGAGGATCAGCCCGCCGCCCACCCCGGTGGAGACCACCATGCACAGGACGTTGTCACGGCCGCGGGCGGCACCCCGCCAGTGCTCCGCGGCGGCGATGGCGGCTCCGTCCCCGATCAGGGTGACCGGGAGCCGGCCGGTGAACGGGCGGACCTCCCTGAGGAGTGGGAACTCCCGCCAGCCGGGGATATTGACCGGGCTGACGGTGCCGGCCCGGGCATCGACGGGACCGGCGCTGCCGATCCCGACGGCGGTGACCCGGCCCCAGTGCGGTCCGGCGGCCAGCCGGCCGAGAACGTCGGCCACCGTCCGCAGAACATGGTCACTCGGCTCCCCGGCGGGGGTGGGGAGCTGGAGGCGCTCCAGAAGGGCGCCCGTACCGTCCACGAGGGCGCCCGCGATTTTGGTCCCGCCGATGTCGACGGCTGCGACGAGGTCAGAGGTCATGGGCATGAAGCCTCACCCGCCGCGGCGGGTGTTGTCCAGTCCGGCCCCGCCGGCGGACCGCGGCGGTCCGCCGGGGCCGGGAGGCCGCCGGCCGGCGGGGTTCAGCGGCCCGTGTGACGGCCGGACAGCTCTTCCAGTTCCTCGCGGACCAGCCCTGTCGCTGCGCTGACCTCAGAGCTGTCCAGCGCCCCGCAGTCCAGCCCGCGCAGCAGGAACCCGACGAGGGCCCGTGCGGTGGCCGGCTCGTCCAGCACACCGTCGCCCGTGCCGCCCCGGTAGGCCGCCAGCCGGCCGGCGGCCTGCGCGAACCCTTCACGGTAGAAGGCGTAGACGGCCGTGTACCGCGTCACCAGGTGCCCGGGGTGCATGTCCCAGCCCTGGTAATAGGCGCGGGCCAGTGAGCGGCGCACCAGCCGGTGATGGAGGCGCCAGGCATCGTGCACCCGGGCGGCGGACCCCGTCGGCAGGACATTGGTGGACCCGTCGGAGAGCCGGACGCCGGTACCGGCCGCGGCCGCCTGCATGACGGCCTTGGCGTGGTCGGCCACCGGGTGTTCCAGGGACTGATGAGCGGCACTCACTCCGCAGCAGGCGCTGTAGTCGAAGGTTCCGTAATGCAGCCCCGTGGCCCGGCCGTCGGCGGCCTCGATCATCCGGGCGACCGTGGCCCGGCCGTCCGCCCCCACGATGGCCTGGGCCGTCTCGATCTGGATCTCGAACCCGAGCCGTCCGGCCTCCAGCCCCCGGGCCCGCTCGAACGCCGCACACAGCTGCACCATCGCCGCAACCTGCTCGGGGGAGCTGACCTTGGGAAGCGTGAGAAGAAGGCCGTCCGGCAGCCCTCCGGCGTCCATCAGGGCGGTCAGGAAGATGTCCAGGGTGCGGATGCCGCGGTCCCGCACGGGCTTCTCCAGGCACTTCATCCGGATGCCCGTCCACGGCGGGCGGGTGCCCTGTGCGCGGGCTTCCGTCACCGTCCGGGCCGCCCGGACGGCGGCCGCGTCCTCCTCGTCGTCCGGCCGCCGGCCGTAACCGTCCTCGAAGTCGATCCGCAGGTCCTCCACCGGCTCCCGCGCCAGCTTGGCCCGCACCCGGGCGTACACCGGGCCCGCCAGCTCCGTGGGCAGGCCGAGGACGGCCGCGAGGGCGGCGGCGTCGGGGGCACACCGGTCGAGGAGAGCGAGGGCCTGCTCGCCCCACGCACGGGCGGTGTCCGCGTCGGCCCGGTCGGCGGGGACGTACACAGTGTGCACCGGCTGCCGGGAGGCGGCGTCCCCGGGGTACCGGCGGGCGAGCTCCGCGTCGACGGGAGCCAGCCGGGCCTCGATGTCCTCGCGCACGGACCGGGCCAGGCTGGTCGCGGGCCGGTACTGCTGCCCCATCGGCTCCGCTCCGCCCTCCCGCCCGTCCGGCGGGTGTCCCGACACGTCGTGGAGGAAGCTAACCCGCTGCCGGGGACCGGCACAACCGGCCGGGTCCCGGCGTCACCACGGCCCGCCCCGCCGGCGCCGGTGGCGCGAGCGGTGCGGGCCGTTGCTGCCGCGGTCCGGGGGCTCAGCCCTTGCGGGTCCTGACCTCTTCGGTAAGTGCCGGGACGATCTCGAAAAGGTCCCCCACGATGCCGTAGTCGACCAGGTCGAAGATCGGCGCCTCGGCATCCTTGTTGACGGCCACGATGGTCTTGGAGGTCTGCATTCCCGCCCGGTGCTGGATCGCCCCGGAGATGCCGGCCGCGATGTACAGCTGCGGCGAGACGCTCTTGCCGGTCTGGCCGACCTGGCTCGAGTGCGGGTACCAGCCCGCGTCCACCGCGGCCCGGGAGGCGCCGACCGCCGCGCCGAGCGCGTCGGCGAGGTTTTCGATGACGGCGAAGTTCTCGGCGCCGTTGACCCCGCGCCCGCCGGAGACAACGATGGCGGCCTCCGTCAGCTCGGGGCGGCCGGTGGCCTCGCGCCGGGTACGGGAGACGACCTTGGTGCCGGTGGCCAGCTCACCGAAGGACACCGTCAGCTGTTCGACGGTGCCGGCGGCGGGCGCGGACTCCGGGGCCGCGGAGTTGGGCTTGACGGTGATCACCGGGACGCCCTCGGTGACGCGCGACTTCGTGGTGAAACCGGCGGCGAACACCGACTGGCGGGTCACCGGGCCCTCATCCCCCGACTCCAGGTCGACGGCGTCGGTGATGATGCCGGAACCGAGCCGGACCGCGAGGCGCGCGGCGATCTCCTTGCCCTCGGCCGAGGAGGGGATGAGCACCGCGGCCGGGGACACCGACTCGGCGGCGGCCTGCAGGGCGTCCACCTTGGGCACGACCAGGTAGTCGGCGAACTCGGCGGCGTCGGCGGTCAGCACCCGCACCGCCCCGTGCTCGGCGAGCACCGGGGCGGCGGTGTCAGCGCCGGGGCCGAGGTGCACGGCGACCGGGTCACCGATGCGGCGGGCCAGGGTCAGCAGTTCGAGAGTGGGCTTGCGGACGGCGCCGTCCAGGTGATCGACGTAGACAAGTACTTCAGCCATGACACAACTCCTGCGCGGGATTCCCGGACTGGGGCCGGGGGAAAGGGCGAATGCTCTGCCGGGCTCCGGGGCGTGCCGCCCGGCACCGGTGAGGGATCAGATGAACTTCTGCGCGGCCAGGAACTCGGCCAGCTGCTTGCCGCCCTCGCCCTCGTCCGTCACGATCTCGCCCGCTGTGCGTGCCGGGCGCTCGACCGCCTCGTCGACCTTGGTCCAGGCCCCCTCGAGGCCGACCTGCTCCGCCTCGAGGCCGAGGTCGTCCAGGTCCAGCGACTCGACCGGCTTCTTCTTGGCCGCCATGATCCCCTTGAAGGAGGGGTAGCGGGCCTCTCCCGACTGGTCGGTCACCGACACGACGGCGGGGAGCGCGGCCTCGAGCTGCTCGGTGGCGGCATCCCCGTCACGCCGGCCGGTCACCCTGCCGTCGGCGACGGCGACCTCGGACAGCAGGGTCACCTGCGGAACGGCGAGGCGCTCGGCGAGCATCGCGGGAATCACGCCCATGGCGCCGTCGGTGGACGCCATACCGCAGATGACCAGGTCGTAGCCGGTCTTCTCGATCGCCTTGGCAAGCACCAGCGAAGTCCCGAGGGCGTCGGTGCCGTGCAAGTCGTCGTCCTCGACGTGCACGGCCTTGTCGGCCCCCATGGAGAGCGCCTTGCGCAGTGCGTCGTTGGCGTCCTCGGGGCCGACAGTCAGCACCGTGACCTCGGCGTCGTCGGCGTCCCCGGCGATCTGCAGCGCCTGTTCCACCGCGTACTCGTCGAGCTCCGACAACAGGCCGTCGACCGCTTCCCGGTCGGTGGTCAGGTCCTCGGTGAAGCGCCGGTCACCGGTGGCGTCGGGCACGTACTTCACACAGACAACGATCCTCAAGCTCACGCCGGCTCTCCTACTATCGGTTCATCCTGGCTGCTCCACCGGGCAGCATATGCGCCCAATGAGCGGAATCCGGGCGGGGCGCACAGAACCCGCCCAGCTTTGTTACTCATCAGTACATCGTAACGCCTGGCACGCCATCAAGCCGTTCGCACTGTGACCTTGCCGACGACCCGGCCGACGGGACCCCTCCACGGAGGTCAGGGAGGGTCCTCCGCACTCTCCTGCCGCAGACCGGCGTACCGCCCGCCGTGGTAGAGCAGTGGGCGACCACCGCGGGACGTGTGTCCCTCCACGACCTCGGCCAGCACCACCCGGTGACTGCCCGCGGGCACCCGGGCGATCACCCGGCACACCAGGGAGGCGGGCACACCCTCCAGCATCGGCACCCCGTGCGGTCCGGAGTACCAGCGCGTCGGGGCCGCGAAACGGTCGGCCCCGCTGCGCGAGAACCGTACCGCCAGCTCCCGGTGCTGCTCGGCGAGCAGGTGGACGCCGACCCAGCGGGCTCCGGCGAGCGCCGGCCAGCTCGACGACATGGTCCCGGCGCCGAAGGAGACCATCGGCGGCTCGGCCGACACCGAGGCGACGGAGGTTGCGGTGAACCCGGCCGGACCGTGCTCGCCGTCCACGGTGATCACGGCAACCCCTGCCGCGTGCCGCCGGAAGGCGGCACGCAGGAGGGCCGGTCCGGTGCCCACCGGACCGGTCGTCACTGACGCGCTCATCGCCCGGCTCCTGACCACACCAGGCCAGCGTGACGACGCTCGGTGACCAGCGTCAAGGCCGTCCGGCGAGATGCGAGACGGATCACTCCGCGGAACTCAGCGGACCGCCGCGCCGAGGGCGGCGATGACGTCCGCCCTGCGCGGCTGCCCGGTCGCCCGGCGGACGATCCGGCCGGCTGCGTCCAGGACGAGGACCGTGGGGGTGCGCTCGATGCCCAGGGCGCGGACGAGTCCCAGCCGGGCTTCGGCGTCGATCTCGACATGGCTCACCCCTTCAGCCATCGCGGCCACCTCCACCAGGACGCGCCGGGTGGCCCGGCAGGGCTGACAGAACGCGCTGGAGAAGTGCACCAGGGTGGCCAGCCGCCCCAGCCGTCCGACCCCGAGCGCGGAAGCGCCCAGCGCCGCCGCTCCGTCTCGTCCCGACACCTCTGCTCCCCTGCCCGGGACGGTCCGGCCGTCCCCTGGACGGTGCAGCGCGCACCGGTTGCGGTTCATTCCCGGCCGTGTCAGGTTACGGCAGCGTAGGTTAGGGTCCCGAACAGGGAACACCTCCCGTCCGGAGCCCGAAGGAAGAAGGATCATCCCCCATGGCAGAGCTCGTATACCCGCCGGTCATCGGCGCTGCCCGCACCATGTTCAAGGTGCTCGACCTGCGCTTCGACATCGACGGCAGCGAGCACGTCCCGCGGCACGGGGGCGCGGTCCTCGTCAGCAACCACATCGGCTACCTCGACTTCGTCTTCTCCGGCTTCGCCGCACTACCGGCGAAGCGGCTGGTGCGCTTCATGGCGAAGGACGCGGTGTTCCGGCACAAGATCTCCGGCCCGCTGATGCGGGGCATGAAGCACATCCCGGTGGACCGTTCCCAGGGCGAGCACGCCTTCGAGCACGCGCTGCGCTCCCTGCGGTCGGGAGAAATCGTCGGGGTCTTCCCCGAGGCGACGATCTCTCCCTCGTTCACACTGAAGAAGTTCAAGTCCGGCGCAGCCCGGATGGCGCAGGAAGCGGAGGTTCCGCTGCTTCCGGTCGCCCTGTGGGGCACCCAGCGGGTGTGGACGAAGGGCCGAAAGCGGGACTTCGGCCGCAACCACTTCCCCGTCACCATCCGGATCGGCAAGCCGATGACCGCGGATCCCGGCGAGTCGGCGGCCAAGGTCACCGAGCGGCTGCGTGAACGGGTGCAGGAACTGCTCGAAACCGCTCAGCGGGACTACCCGGGCGAGCCCCGGGACCCGGCGGACACCTGGTGGCTTCCGGCGCATCTCGGCGGCACGGCCCCCGAGCCCCCCGGAGGAACGAACTAGGCGGGCCCTGGCTGACGCTGGACCGCCCCGGGCGGGCACGCCGGGGGCGGGGTCCGGTGTCAGGCGGTCATTTCCTCACGGAGGGCGGCAAGGAAGCCGTCGACGTCGTCCGGAGAGGTGTCGAAGGCACACATCCAGCGCACGTCGCCGGTGCTCTCGTTCCAGAAGTAGAAGCGGTAGCGCTTCTGCAGCCGCTCACCCACCTCGCGCGGCAGCCGGGCGAACACGGCGTTGGCCTGCACCGGGTGCAGGATGTCCACCCCCTCCACGGAGCGGACCCCGGCAGCGAGCCGCTCCGCCATGGTGTTGGCGTGCCGCGCGCTGCGCAGCCACAGGTCACCGGCGAGCAGCGCCTCGAGCTGCACCGAGACGAAGCGCATCTTGGAGGGGAGCTGCATGGACAGCTTCCGCAGATGCTTCATGGCACGCACCGCGTCCGGATTGAGGACGACGACGGCCTCGCCGAACAGCATCCCGTTCTTGGTGCCGCCCAGGGAGAGCACATCGACCCCGGCGACATTGGTGAAGGCCCGCATCGGTACGTCCAGCGCGGCGGCGGCATTGGCGAGCCGCGCACCGTCCAGATGCACCGTCATGCCCCGCTCATGAGCGTGGTCGCACAGGGCCCGGATCTCGTCGGGCGTGTAGAGAGTCCCCAGCTCGGTGCTCTGGGTCAGGGAGACGACCTGCGGCATGGCCCGGTGCTCGTCGTCCCAGCCGTGCGCCTCGCGGTCGATGAGCTCGGGGGTGAGCTTGCCGTGCTCGGTGGGGACGGTGAGCAGCTTCAGCCCGCCCACCCGCTCGGGCGCGCCGCACTCGTCGACGTGGATGTGTGCGGAGTCGGCGGCTATCACGGCGCCCCAGCGGTCGGTGAGGGCCTGCAGCGCGACGACGTTGGCGCCTGTCCCGTTGAACACCGGGTAGGTCTGCGCGAGACCGCCGAAGTGGCTGCGCACCACCCGCTGAAGGTGCTCGGTATAGGCATCCTCCCCGTAGGCGGCCTGGTGTCCGCCGTTGGCCAGCGCCAGGGCGGCGAGGATCTCCGGGTGGGCACCCGCGTAGTTGTCACTGGCGAAGCCGCGCACCGCGGGGTCGTGGCGGCGTTTGGCGTCGGTTCTCAGGGCTGGGGTGTGAGCCACAGGCGCTGTCCGTTCACTTCCTGGGTGGGCTGGTTCCATACTCCGCAGACGGCCTCGGCCAGCTCCCGGACATCGGTGAACCCCGGGAACCTGGCCTGCGGGCGTTCGGCCCGCATCGCCTCGTGGACCAGGGCCTTGACGACCAGGATCACGGCCGCGGCCTGCGGGCCGCTCTCCCCACCGGTCTTCCGGAAGCCGTCCGCCAGGGCCAGGGTCCAGGCCTCGGCTGCTGCCTTGGCGGCGGCGTAGGCGGCGTTGCCGGCCGTGGGCCTGGCGGTACCGGCCGCGCTGACCAGTACGAAACGGCCGTTGCCGGTCCGGCGGAGCGGCCCCTCGAAGGCCAGGGAGGTGTGCTGCACCGTGCGGATCAGCAGGTCGTGCAGGAGGTTCCAGTCGGCGAGGTCGGTCTCGGCGAAGGAGGCCGAACCGCGCCAGCCTCCGACCAGGTGGACGAGGCCGTCGACCCGGCCGAACTCGGCCTCGGTCCTCCCGGCCCAGGCGCGGGTCGCCTCGGCGTCGAGGAGGTCGACAGTGTCACCGGTCACGGTGGCGCCGCCGTGAGCGAAGCGCGCCGCGTCCACGCCTTCCGCCAGTCGGGCGGCGTCCGCGTCGGCGGCCACCACGGTGGCGCCCGCCTCGGCCAGCCGCAGCAGCGTGGCATGCCCGGCAGGGCCTCCCGCGCCCGCCACGGCCACCACCGCGCCCTCGAGCCTGCTCTCGTCCCCGCCGTGGTCCTCGGTCATGCTGCTCATGCCCATCGCCTCCTCAGTGATCCATGATGCCGCGCGGCGCCCGCCGGGGCGCTGCGCAGCGAAAGATCCCCCGGGCGGGACGCCCGGGGGATCCTCGCAGAACGGTGTCAGGCCGCGACGGCGGAAGGGCTCTCCGCCGTGATGCCGCGGGTCGATTCGATCACTTTGCGGAGCTTCTTCGCCAGGGCCTCGTAGAACAGGCTCAGCGGGAATTCGTCCGGCAGCACGTCGTCCACCAGCTTCCGGGGCGGGAGGGCGAGGTCCAGCGCCTCGGGCCCCTTGGCCCAGGTGGAGCCGGGGTGCGGAGCGAGATAGGCCGAGACCAGGTCGTAGGCCTTGAGCCAGTGCACGAGTTTGGGCCGGTCGATGCCGTCCCGGTAGAGGGTCTCGATCTCTCTCCGCAACTGCACGGTCACCTCACGGGCGCGGTCCCAGTCGATGCTGAGCTTGTTGTCCGTCCAGCGCAGCGCGTCGTGGCGGTGCAGGTAGGCGAAGAGCAGCTGGCCGCCCAGGCCGTCGTAGTTGCGGTGGCGCTCACCGGTGACCGGGAAGCGGAACAGCCGCTCCAGGATGACGGCGTACTGCACGTCACGGCCCTGCGGGAAACCGTCCGCCTCCAGTTGCACGGCTT
Organism: Streptomyces sp. ACA25; assembly: GCF_028200735.1. Classification (GTDB taxonomy): domain Bacteria; phylum Actinomycetota; class Actinomycetes; order Streptomycetales; family Streptomycetaceae; genus Streptomyces. The sequence goes on along the minus strand of NZ_JAQKPV010000011.1, from coordinate 23,615 downwards.
CCTGGAAGGCGGTCAGGTCGCAGCGCAGCTCCTCCAGCCCGTACATCCAGTACGGCTGACGCTGTTTGATCATGAAGGGATCGAACGGGAGGTCCCCGTGGCTGTGGGTCCGGTCGTGCACCATGTCCCACAGCACGAACGTCTGCTGGCTGCGCCGCTGGTCACCGAGGAGCCCGAGGGCCTCCTCGGGCAGGTCGAGCCGGGTGACCTCGCAGGCGGCGCCGACCACCCGGCGGAAGCGCGCGGCCTCCCGGTCGCAGAAGATCCCGCCCCAGGTGAACCGCTCGGGCACCTCACGCACGGCGATGGTCTCGGGGAACAGCACTGCGGAATGGGTGTCGTAGCCGCTGGTGAAGTCCTCGAAGGTGATCCCGAGGAAGAGCGGATTGTCGTAGCGGGTGCGCTCCAGCTCCGCCAGCCAGCCGGGCCACACCACGCGCAGCACCACGGCTTCCAGGTTGCGGTACGGGTTGCCGTTCTGGGTGTACATGGGGAAGACCACGAGGTGCTGGAGGCCGTCCTGGCGCTGCTGAGCGGGCTGGAAGGCGAGCAGCGAGTCGAGGAAGTCCGGGACGCCGAAGTCCTCCTCGGCCCAGCGGCGGAGGTCGCCCACCAGGGCCCGGTGGTAGGCGGCGTTGTGCGGCAGCAGGGGAGCCAGCTCCTGGACAGCGGCAACCGCCCGCTCCAGCTCCCGCCGCACCGCTGTCCGAGAGGGCGCGTCCTCGGCGCCGAAGTCGATGGATCCGTCCTTCGACTGCGCCGGGCGGATCGCCTCCACCGCCCGTTTCAGCGCGGGCCAGGCAGGGTGATCGGCCACGCGGGGGGCCGGCGCACCGACACCGTTCGCAGCGGCGGGAACAAGAGTTTCCGTCATGACCCATCCTCCACAGGAGATCCTTTCGCCTTTGCACCGTATCGACAACAGGTCTCCCCAGCAACCGCAGCGGCCGCAAATCTTCCGGCGAGAGGCTTCTCACACTCGCGTTTTTTCGGCAGACAGGCCCATTCGTGTCGGATTCGGCTGCCTTCCACTCCCTGGCCATCCGGCGGCCACCGGCCCGGGCTAGGGTCTGTCGCCGACAGACCACCCCAGGGCCGCCGGACCGCACCGGCTCACCCGCGCGCGAGAGGCACCGGAAAAGCCATGCCACTGCTGACCGTCGGACACCGCGGGCTGATGGGCGTCGAGCCGGAGAACACCCTGCGCTCGTTTCTGCGGGCCGAGCGCGCGGGGGTGGACGTTGTCGAGCTCGACTTGCATCTGAGCCGGGACGGTCAACTGGTGGTGATGCACGACGCCACAGTCGACCGCACCACCGACGGCTCCGGGCGCATCGCCGACCTGAGCCTCCCCGAGCTGCAGAAACTCGACGCCGGGGACGGGGAGCGGGTGCCGGTCCTGGAGGAGGTGGTGGACGCGGTCACCTCCCCCCTGCAGACGGAGATCAAGGACGTGGCCGCGGCCCGGGTGCTGGCCCGGCTCATCCGCAGGAGCGCGCTGCGCCACCGGGTGCGGGTCATCTCCTTCCATGACGAGGCACTGCGCGAGGTCCGTGCCCTGCTCCCGGACATCCCGCTCGGGCTGGTCACCGGCAATTCCACCGCCTCCGCACCGGAACGTGCCCGGGCACTGGGTGCGGACCTGGTCTCCTGTGCGCTCCCGGAGCTGACCTCCGGAGTCGTCGGCCGCTGCCACGCGGAAGGCATCGCGGTGATCAGCTGGACCGTCAACACCCACGAAGACCTGACGCGAGCCCGGCAGCTGCGGCTGGACGGCGTGGTGACCGACTCGCCGGAGATCGTGGCCCGGCTCAGGCCAGCGGCTTGACCAGCAGTTCGGACCGCAGATCCGGCCGTCGCGGAATGCCGAACCGCTCGTCCCCGTAGGGGAAAGGGCTCATCCGGCCGGTGCGGGTGCAGCCCCGGCGCTCGTACCGGGCGAGGAGCTCCTCATGCGCGGAGATCACCGTCATGCACATCTCCCGGGCGCCCCGGCAGGTCCGGACCGTGCGCTCGGCCTCGGCGAGGACCTGCCTGCCCGGTCCCGCCCCCTGGCGGGCGGGACTCACCGCGAACATCCCGAAGCGGGCCGCCGAGCCCCCGGCCGGACCCTCTCGGCGCTCCAGCCCGGAAGCGCACATCTCCTCGTCCGGTCACAGCACCGCATGCTACTCGCCCCGAAGCGCCGCTGTGCGCTCCGGTGACCGGCGGCCACGGCGGGTATTCTCCCGGAAGGCCGAACCGGGGAGGTGTGCCGTTGCACGGGCCGGCACTGCTGGGATGGCTGCTGGTGGCCCTGTGCGGGGGGACCGGGCTCTACTGCCTGTGGTGGGCGCGGGCCGGGCCGGCTCCGCAGCGGCGGCCGGCGGGGCTGGAGGGAGCCATGGGGCTGAGCATGGCCGCCATGGCGGTGCCTGCCCCCGTGCTGCCGCCACCGCCACCGCTGCTGTTCGCCGCCGTATTCATGGTGATCTTCGCCATCGCCGCAGGGGCCCCGCCCCCTGTTCTGCGCATTCGCGCGACCCACCAGGCCCATCACCTCATCGAAGCGCTGGCGATGTTCTACATGTCCATGGCCATGACCGGGCACTCCGGTCCGGGGACGGGCGGGGAGCCTCTGGTGACAACTGCTCTCCTGGGCTACTTCGCGGTGTACGGAATCCACGCCGGCGCCCGGCTGCCGGCCGGTCCTCAGCTCCGGCGCCGGCCCCCCGCCGCCGGACGGCAGCCGGAGATGGCGACGGCCTGCAGGCTGGCGCTCGCCCTCGGCATGGTCGCGATGCTGCTCACCCTCTGACGGTGCCGCGCGGGCAGGCCGGGCCGTCCGTCCGGCACCGGAATGCCGCGCGCGTCATCGGGGCCGACCGGCCCCTGCCCCCCGGCCGGCGAGGAATTAGGGTGACGGCATGCTCACCGCGCTCATCCTGCTCGTCCTGGGCGGCCTCACCGCGGCGATGGCGCCGCGGATCCTGGCCCGCAGCTCCTGGCCGGACCGGGAACCCGTGCTCGCGCTGTGGGTGTGGCAGTGCGTCGTCGTCGCGGTACTGCTCTGCGCGGTCCTGGCGATGGCGCTGGCCGGATCGGCCGCCTGGAACTCCGTGCGCGAGCACCTCTTCGCCCCCGCCCCCAGCCGGGTCGTGGAGGCATACTCCCTGCGTCCGGACGGACAGCTGTGGGCCGCCGCGGTGGCCGTCCTGCTCGCCTGCGGGGGCCTGTGGAGCGCCTGGATGCTTCTTGGAGAGGTGCGGACCTCCCGCGCCCGGCGTCGTCGCCGGCGCGACGGGCTGCTCTCCCGCTCTCCCCGACTGCCCGGAGAGGGCCCGTCCTCGGGCGACCGGCTGGTGATCGTGGAGGACGACCGGCCGGACGCCTGGCTGCTCTCCGGCCCTCCGGAACAACTCGTCATCAGCACCGGTGCCCTGCGCCGGCTGAAGGGCCGGCAGCTGGACGCCGTCCTCGCCCATGAGCAGGGGCACGCGCGGGCCCGCCATGACTGGCTGCTGCACTGCTCCGGTGCCCTGGCGCGCGGGTTCCCCCGGGTGCCGGTTTTCGCCGCGTTCCGGGAGCAGGTGCACCGGCTGACCGAGATGGCCGCCGACGACGCCGCCTCCCGGCGCTTCGGCAGACTGACGACCGCGCTGGCCCTGGTGGGCCTCAACGAGGACCGCGGCGTCTTCGGCCCCTGCCCCGGGCAGGCCCACGTACCGGTCAGGGTCCACCGGCTCCTCGCTCCGGCCGGACGGATGTCGGTGCCCAGGCGGCTGCACACCACGGCCGTCGCCGCTCTCGTTCCGGCAGTGCCTCTGCTGGTGGCCTTCGCTCCCGGCCTGACCGCACTGCGCTGACCGCACGCCCACGGAGGACACCGGTGTCGGACGGTCCCCCGCTCCGTCCGACACCGGCACCGGTCTGTGCCGGCGCCCTCACGGGCGCCGGCAGGCCGCGGCGCCCCCGGCCACGCGGCAGGCTGCCGAGTATACTGGCTGCCAGCCAATCAAAGCAGGAGCTCCAGGATGTCCCCTCGTAGCCCGGCGGTCAATGAAGAGCTCCGCAGGCGGTCCCGGGAGCGGCTTCTGCAGGCGGCCGCCGAGCTGGTCGGCGAGCGCGGCTACGAGGCCAGCACACTGGGGGACATCGCCGACCGCGCGGGCGCAGCACGCGGTCTGGTTTCCTACTACTTCCCCAGCAAGCGGCAGCTCCTGCAGACGGCTGTCCACCGGCTGATGCACCGCACTCTCACCCAGGCCTTCCAGCGCCCGCCGCAGCCCTCCGTGCCCCTGGCGGGGGACGAACTGATGGCCCGCGCCATCGACGCGATCCTCGGCCTCGCCCAGGAGCGGCCGGTCCTGATGCGTGCCCACATGGCGGGCCTTCTGCAGCAGGAGGGCTTCATAGAGTGCACCGAACAGCAGCAGCTCGCCCTCCTGCTCCGCGAGGCCGTCGCCCGGCACGGTTCGCTGGACCCCGAAGCCGACTACCGCCTGCTGCGGGCCCAGCTGATGGGCTCGGTGGTCGCTCTGCTGCTGCCCGGCGCGCCGATGCCCCTCGCTCAGCTGCGCCGCGAGCTCTTCGCCCGCTACGGGCTCGCCTGGCACCTCGGCAGCCCTCCCGGCCCCGGCCCGCTGCCGGGCGGGGAGCTCGGCCCGGCCGGGTCCGGGCGGCCCGCCCGCTGCTGAGGGCCTGCCCGCGACGGGCGACCCACGACCGGGACCCCGGCGGATCCGGCCCTCCGCTGTCCCGCCGGCGACCGGCCTGACGCTGGGGCGCCCGGAGCAGGCAGATCCCCGGCGCACCCTCCCGGCGGCTGCCGTTCGGTGACATGCTGTGGGGCACCGGCACGTACCTCCTGCCTCGTGAGGAGCCCTGGAATGCTGCGCGTTGCGGTCGTCGGATCAGGGCCGAGCGGTGTGTACACCGCCCAGGCCCTGACAGAACAGCAGGCCCTTCCCCGAGGCCGCGTGACAGTGGACGTGCTGGACCGGCTGCCCTGCCCGTACGGTCTGGTGCGCTACGGCGTCGCCCCGGATCATCAGAAGATCAAGTCGCTCCAGCAGACACTGCGCAAGGTCCTCGAGCAGCCCGCCGTCAGGTTTCTGGGGAATGTCACGGTGGGGCACGGGGGCATCGCTCCCCGGGAACTGCTCGGCCTCTACCACGCGGTGGTCTACTGCGTGGGCGCCAGCGCCGACCGGAAGCTCGGCATCCCGGGTGAAGGTCTGGCCGGCAGCTGCTCCGCCACCGATTTCGTCGCCTGGTACAGCGCGCATCCGGACGCGGCCGGCCGGCACTTCCCGCTGGACTGCGGCAGTGCCGTGGTGATCGGGGTCGGCAACGTCGCCCTCGACGTGGCGCGCCTCCTGGTGCGCGGCGCGGACGAACTGCGCGGCACCGACATGCCCCAGGGCCCGCTGGATGCCCTGGCCGCCGGCGCGGTCACGGACGTCCACCTGGTGGGCCGGCGGGGGCCCTCCCAGGCTCGTTTCACCACCAAGGAGCTGCGGGAACTCGGCCATCTGCCCGGCGTGGGTCCGCGGGTGCGTGAGGAGGAGATCCTCGCCGACCCCGGCTGCAGCGATCCCGGCGGCCTGCCCACCGGCGCCCGCCGGAACGTCGCGGTCCTGCGTGGCTGGGCACAGCAGCCACCCTCCGAGCCTGCCCGCCGGATCAACCTGCGCTTCTTCCTCCGCCCGGTTGAGCTCCTCGACGACGGCACCGGCGCGGTCCGGGCGGTGCGGTTCGAGCGCACGGCCCCGGACGGGCGGGGCGGGGCCGTCGGCACCGGAGTGCACGAGGAGATCGACGCGCGGCTGGTGCTGCGCTCGGTCGGCTACCGCGGGGTGCCCATGGCCGGGCTGCCCTTCGATCCGGGCAGCGGTACCGTGCCGCATGCCGAGGGAAGGGTGCTGCGCGACGGAAACCCCTCACCCGGCGAGTACGTGGCCGGGTGGATCAAGCGCGGGCCCACCGGCGTCATCGGCAGCAACCGGCCCTGCGCGAAAGAGACCGCCCGCTCCCTGCTCGCCGACGCAGTGCTGCTGGCGGGCCGCGAGGTGACCGGCCAGGACCCGCTGCGGGCCTTGCGGGAGGCCGGCCAGGAGGCGGTCGAGTGGCCGGGCTGGCTGAGCATCGAGGCGGCCGAGGCCGCACTCGGGCGCCGGCTGTCCCGAACAACCGTGAAGCTCTCCGACTGGGACACGCTGCTGAGGGCCGCTCGGGGCACCGGTACGCCCGTCTGACCCAGCTCACCGGCTCGCCACCGGGCCGGTGTCAGTGCCGGCGTGCAGACTGACATTTCGGAATGGAGAGCTGTCGTCAGTCAAGCATGCGGAGGTGGCCGGGATGGCCGATGTCCTGCTCGCGGTGGGTACCAGGAAGGGCCTGTTCCTCTCCCGCCGCCCGGTCGGCCGGCGGGCCGGTCCGGGGTGGGAGCTCGAAGGGCCGTACTTCACGGACCAGGCCGTGTACGCGCTCGCGATCGACCTGCGGCCGGCCGCAGGTCCCCGGCTGCTGGTGGGTGCCGACAGCGCCCACTGGGGGCCGTCGGTCTTCCGCTCCGACGACCTGGGAGCAAGCTGGCAGGAGCCGGCCAGGCCCGCGGTCAGATTCCCGGAGGACACCGGGGCCTCCCTGGAACGCGTGTGGCAGCTCCAGCCCGCCGGCCCCGGGCAGCCGGACGTGGTCTACGCGGGCACGGAGCCGGGGGCGCTGTTCCGCTCCGAGGACGGCGGCACCTCCTTCGCCCTGGTCCGCTCCCTGTGGGACCACCCCACGCGGCGCAGCTGGCAGCCGGGCGGCGGCGGGCTCGGGCTGCACACCGTGCTCACCGACCCGCGGGACGACCGGTCCCTGACCGTCGCCGTCTCCACCGGAGGCGTGTACCGCTCGCCGGACGGCGGCGCGACCTGGCACCCGTCGAACAGCGGGGTGCAGGCAACCTTCCTGCCGGATCCGCATCCGGAGTCCGGACAGTGCGTGCACAAGGTGGCCAGGGACGCGGTGCACCCGGACCGGCTCTACCTGCAGAACCACTGGGGCGTCTACCGCAGCGACGACGGTGGCGGCGCCTGGACCTCCATCGGGGAAGGGCTGCCGTCCGACTTCGGGTTCCCCGTGGCCGTGCATCCGCGGCGGGCCGGCGTCGCCTACGTCTTCCCCCTCAACGGCGACTCCGACCGGGTTCCGGCCGGGCGGCGCTGCCGGGTGCACCGGACGGAGGACGCCGGAAAGAGCTGGCAGTCGTCGGGCCCCGGCCTTCCCGACGCCCCGCACCACGGCCCGGTGCTGCGGGACGCGCTCTGCACCGACGACGCGGATCCGGCCGGGGTGTACTTCGGTAACCGCAACGGCGAGCTCTACGGCAGTGCGGACGACGGCGACAGCTGGCAGCAGCTCGCCCGGCACCTCCCGGATGTGTTGTCCGTACGGGCCGCGGTCATCTGAGGAGACGTCAGTTGCCGGGAATCGGAGCAGACGGGAGCCTGGGCCAGTAGGGTGACCGATCGTGGCAGCACGACCATTGCATGAGATCGTCGAACCGGGCTGGGCGAAGGCGCTGGAGCCGGTGGCCGGCCGTATCGCCGCGATGGGGGACTTCCTCCGCGCGGAGATCACCGCGGGGCGCACCTACCTACCGGCCGGCCGCAACGTTCTGCGGGCCTTTCAGCAGCCGTTCGAGGAGGTCCGGGTCCTCGTCGTGGGCCAGGACCCCTATCCCACGCCCGGCCACGCCATCGGCCTGAGTTTCGCGGTGGCGCCGGAGGTCCGGCCGTTGCCCGGCAGCCTGGAGAACATCTTCCGGGAACTGCACGGCGACCTGGGGCTGCCGCGGCCCTCCACCGGGGACCTCACCCCGTGGGCCGGTCAGGGAGTACTGCTCCTCAACAGGGCACTGACCACGGCGCCGGGAAGGCCCGCGGCCCACCGCGGCAAGGGCTGGGAGGAGGTGACGGAGCAGGCCATCCGGGCGCTGGTCTCCCGGGGCAAGCCGCTGGTAGCGGTGTTGTGGGGCCGCGATGCCCGCAACCTTCGGCCTCTGCTGGGTCCGGTCCCGAGCGTGGAGTCGGCGCACCCCTCCCCGATGTCCGCCGACCGCGGGTTCTTCGGGTCCCGGCCCTTCAGCCGGGTCAACGCGCTCCTGCAGGAGCAGGGGGCCGCCCCTGTGGACTGGAAACTGCCATGACCACGGCCGGCTCCGGATGGGTGCTCGGGGTCGACTCCGGGGGCTCCGGCCTCCGTGTCGCGCTCGCCCGGCCGGAGGACGCCACCCGGCCGGGCCGGAGGCTGGAGGCTGCCTCCGGAGCCCCCGTGCGCACCGGGCCGGCCGGCCTCGACGCCGCGCACCTGCTGGAGCAGTTGCTCCCCGCCGTCCGGGCACTGCTGCGCCGCGGTGGCGGACCGCAGCAGATCACCACTGTCTGCGTGGGAGCGGCCGGGATGGACACGCTCGGGGGCCGGCTGCGTGCCGAGCTGCCCGCCGCGCTCGCCTCGGAGCTGGGGGTACGGCGTCTGGTGCTCGCCGCGGACGCCGTGACCGGCTATGCCGGGGCCCTCGGCGAGCGGCCGGGAGTCGTGGTGGCCATGGGTACCGGCCTGATCGCCCTCGGAACGGACCTGAACCACTGGCGCCGGGCCGACGGCTGGGGCCATCTGCTGGGCGACTGCGGCAGCGGCGCCTGGATCGGCCGGGCCGGGCTGGAAGCCGCGCTCCGCGCCCATGACGGCCGGGACGGTGGATCACGTCCGCTGCTGGAGCGGGCGGAGGCACTGTTCGGCCCGGTCGGTGGACTGCCGGCACAGCTCTACCCGCGCACCGACCGGCCCGCTGTGCTGGCCTCCTTCGCCCCCGAGGTCGCGCGGTGCGCGACCGGGGCGGAGGACCCCGTGGCCACCGGGATTCTGCGCGAGGCCGCCCGGGAGACGGCCCGGACAGCGGCAGCCGTCCACCCCGCGGTGCCCGGTGCCGCGCTGGCGCTCACCGGCGGCTTGCTGCAGCTCGGGGAGGTGCTGCTCACTCCGCTGAGCGCGGAGCTGGCGGCCCGGCTGCCGCAGACGGACGTGGTGCCCGCGGCAGGAGATCCGCTCGACGGTGCCCTGTTCATCGCCGCCCGGCTGGCCACCGGCACCCTGCGGCTGCCGTCCGATCCCACCTTGCTGGCCCTCGGCCGACCGGACCGGGACGCAGGACCGAGCACGAGGTGACGCGGGCCGGGAGGCCCTGAGGTGGCCATCGGTGGCCCGGTTCGGCAACACGCCGACAAAGCTGGACAGAAGCGGACTGCCCGACCCCGGCTGAGCAGCGGACGTCACCAAGGCATTAACATGCGGCGACATGAGCTCCTCGACAGGGCCAGGATCCGGCCTGCCAGTACGAATGCCGCGAGTCCGCCAGAGCGGACGCCACCGGAAACCGGAGCCCGTCAGCGCGCCGGACGGTGCGCCCACCCTGGTGCTGGCCGTCCCCGGCACGCCCTCGTCGGCGAGCCGCAGTCTCGCTGACGAAGTGGTCAGCATCGCCCGCTCCGAGCTGCCCGGGCTGAACGCCCGCACCGGGTTCGCCGAGGGCGGGGACGAGGAATTCCCGGGTCTTCAGGAGGTTCTGACGCAGGTGGCCGCCGAGCGCGGTGCTGCGGACGAGCCCGATGACGAGCCCGCCGCCGTGGTGGTCCCGCTGCTGGCCGGGCCGGACAGCGCGCAGCTGCGAGTGATCCGCCAGGCGGTCCTCAACAGCGGATCCGGCGCCGAGTTGACGGATGTGCTGGGGCCGCACCCGCTGCTCGCGGAAGCCGTGCACGTGCGGCTCTCCGAGGCCGGCCTGGCCCGGGCGGACCGTGCCCGGCTGTTCACGGTCGCAACCGCCGCGGACGGCATCATTCTCACCGCGATGGGCGGTGAGGAGGCGGTACAGGCTGCCGGTATCACCGGCATGCTGCTCTCCGCCCGGCTCGCGGTCCCGGTCCTGGCCGCGGCCCTTGACGAGGAGGGCTCGGTGGCTGCCGCCGCCCGGCAGCTGCTGGATTCCGGCTCGCACCAGCTCGCGCTGGCTCCCTGCCTGATCGGCCCCGAGGTGCCGGAGGGCCTGCTCGCGGCCGCCGCCGCGGAAGCGGGCTGCGCCGCGGCCGAGCCCCTGGGGGCGTATCCCGCGGTCGGCAAGCTGGTGCTCTCCGCCTATGCCGCGAAACTCGGCATCACCCCGGAGCGTTCCGCCGGGGCTCCCGCGCACTGAAGGAGGCGGGCCCGCCGGTCAGCGCAGCACCACGCAGCTGACCGCCGGTGCCCGCAAGGTCCCGGCGGGCCGCGGAACACCGCCGGGTGCGGAGAGGTCGAACCAGGTGACGTCCCCGGACCTCTCGTTCGCCACGTAGAGATGCCGTTCCGCAGCACCGAGTGCGAGGGCCCGCGGCCAGACACCGCCGCAGGGCACATGCGTTCGCAGTCCGGCTCTGCCGTCGGCCGGGTCCAGCGACAGGACGGCGATGCTGTCGTGTCCCCGGATCGCGGCGTAGGCCCGGCGGCCGTTCGCGGTGACGACAAGGCCGGAAGGATAGTGGTCGCCACTCGTGTCCGGCGGCAGGACCGGGGTGTCCTCGAGAGGCGTCAGCGTTCCGTCCGCGGGCTCCCACCGGCAGCGGGTGAGAGTGGGCTCCAGCTCGTTGAGGACGTGGACGGCTCGCCCGCCGGGGTGGAAGGCCAGGTGCCGGGGACCGCTGCCGGGCCGGAGCCGTACCTCCGCGTGCGGACGGGGAGTGCCGTCCGCCGCGTCCAGTGCGTAGACCCGCACCGAGTCGGTGCCCAGGTCCGTGGCGAGCAGCCAGGCACCGTCCGGGGACGGCACAACGGCGTGCGCGTGCGGCCCGTCCTGCCGGCCGGCCACCGGGCCGCTGCCCCGGTGCGCGTGCACCACGGGAGACCCGACCGGCGCCCGGTCCGGCCCCAGCGCCAAAGCGCTGATGCTGCCGGAGGTGTACTGGGCGGTGTAGAGCCGGTGCCCGGTCACAGCCAGGTGGGTGGGACCGGCGCCCTCCACAGGGACGGCCGGGCGCAGGAGAACGGGCCCGTCGGGACCAGCCAGGGAGAACGCCGCTGCCCGGCCGTCCGCCGTCTCGCTCACGGCGTGCAGCACCGCTCCACCGGTGTCCATGCCGAGGAAGGTCGGGTCCGGCAGGGCGTCGGTGTGGTGCAGGACGCGCAGCGCACCCGTGCCGGGATCGACCGCGGCCGTGGTGATCCCGCGCCCACCCCGGGAGGTGAACGATCCCAGATACGCCCGCCCCGTCCGCTGTTCGTTGCCGTGCACCGGTCCGCCTCCTGGGTCCGCGTGGTTCTCCGCCCGAACGGTAACAGCTGACCCATGTGGTCTGGACCAGAAGACCGGAAGTCCTGGAGGACCCCGGACCTGTCTGCCGGGCGAAGGTCAGACCCGCGCGAGGGGCGCCCTCGGCGGGCTGTGCAGCGGCGGCGCCAGGCGGCCGAGAGACCTCTCCAGCGCCCTCAACTGGGCCAGGGTGCGGTCCGTGTCCCACGAATGGTCCGGGTCGGCGGGCAGGTGAACCGACGGCACGGTCACCACTGTGCCGCGCGGGGGAGCGGACGGATCGAGCAGGGCCTCCACGGCGGCTTCCACCCGGCGGCAGGCCGCGGTGAGCCGGACGTCCCGCGAGGTGTCGGGGTCCGCTGCCAGCACAGCCAGGGCACGTACCCGGTCCGCGCAGTCGTCGAGGAGGGTCATGATCTGCCGGGCCCTGACCCGGCGGGCACGCAGCGGGTTGAGCGGGTGGAGCAGCGGGGCCAGGGAGAGGCGCACCCGGTCGAGAAGCGGGCCCAGCTCAGCGACCCGGGCCCGGGGGTCTGCGGCCGGGTCGCCGGCAATCCGCCGGCCGGCCTCGGCGGTGCAGGCCCGCACGCATTCCAGCGTCCGGTGAATCCAGGCCACCGTGGCCGCGTGGGTGGTGACGGGCAGCACGGCCGCCACGGCGAGGGCGGCGGCGAGGGCGCCGACGGCCGTCTCCTGCAGGCGCAGCCCCAGCAGTCCTGGGTGGAGAACGCCGAGCAGCCCGTAGAGCAGGCCGACCATGACGGTGACGAAGAACATCATCCAGGAGTAGGAAACCGGCGCGGTGTGGAAAATGCCGAAGACGCAGACCGCGAGAAGCGCGGCGGTGGGCACCGGGGCGCCGTCCAGGGGCAGGGCGACGAAGACCCCGGCCGCGAGGCCGGTGACGGTCCCGACGACCCGGCGGAAGCCGCGCACCAGCGTCTCCCCTCGCGAGGCGGTGTTGACGAAGATCCACCAGGCCGTCCCGACCGCCCAGTACCAGCGCTCCGGTGACACCTGCTCCCCCACTGCCAGCGCGAGCCCGCAAGCGGCCGTCACCTGCACGGCCTGGCGGGTGGTTGCCCGGCGCAGTCCCCGGGCGGGCCCGCCGGCCGGCCCGACGGGTCCGGCGGGCGGGCTTCGCCGCTCGATGCACCACACACCGAAGCGGACCAGCGAGGCGCAGCCGAGAGCCAGCAGCACCGCCAGGAGGATTCCGGGCAGCTCTGCGGGCCCCGCCTGCAGGAACTGCATGAGGAAGAACATCATGAAGGCGAAAATGCCGAGCGCGTTGCCGCGCGTGCCCCAGCGGCGGGCGTAGGCCCCCAGGAAGACGATCGCCAGCAGGACGGCGTTGCGCAGCCCCGGGGTCTCGTGCAGCACCGTGGCCAGCGCGAGGACCGGGAGGCCCGCCACCGGCAGCCAGACGGTGGTGACCGCCTGACGCCGCACCGTCGGGTCGGTCACCGTGTACAGCGCGAGCAGAGCGGCCACGCCGCCCGTGAGAGCGGGCACCAGCTCCAGCCCGGCGAGCAGCGCGGCCGTCACCGCGAGGCCGGTGCCGAGCAGCCCGCGCAGCGCGGTACGGAGCCGGAGCAGTCCCGGGTCGGGCGCGTGGAACGTCCGCCTGAGGACCGACGCACTTCCCGTTGTCCGCCGCGCCACCGCTCGCTCCCTGGGTCTCTGCTCCGCTCTGCCGTCCACCCGAGGAAAGCACCCGTTGGCCTATACAACCAAATCGGAGGGTCCCGGCATGCCGCCGAACGGACGGGCCGCATCGGTCAGCCGAGAAAGGACAGCCGGACCTGGCGCCGCGGATTGTCCCGGTTGGTGTCGATCACGCACACCGACTGCCACGTTCCGAGAGCCATCTCTCCGCCGACGACCGGGACGGTGGCGTGCGGAGGCACGAGCGCGGGCAGGACATGGTCCCTCCCGTGCCCCGGGCTGCCGTGCCGGTGCTGCCAGCGGTCATCGGGCGGAAGCAGGTCGCGCAGGGCGGCCAGCAGGTCCTCGTCGCTGCCCGCGCCGGTTTCCAGGATCGCGAGACCGGTCGTCGCATGGGGCGTGAAAACGTTCAGCAGCCCGTCCCGCCCCCGGGCCACTTCCCGCAGGAAGGCGGCACACTCCCGGGTGAGGTCGCGCACCACCTCTTCCGTGCCCGTTTCGAGGTGCAGCAGTCGTGTGGTGAATCCCTCGCTCATCCCTCCATCCTCCCGGACCCGGACCCGCCCGCCGGCCGCACCCCGCCCACCGGCTCCGGAGCGTTCACCGCTGTCGACGCCTCCCCGGGACGGGCGGCTGCCGCGGGCGCCCGCGGCAGCAGGCTGGACTCGCGGACGACAAGCTCCGGCTCCAGGACGATCCGCTGGTGCCGGTGACGGTCCGCCGCCTCTCCGGTCTCCTCCATCAGCAGCTCCGCGGCCTGGCGCCCCATACGGGCGGCCGGCTGTCGTACCGAGGTCAGCGGCACCGCCGCCGCGGCGGCGAACTCGATGTCGTCGTAACCGACGAGCGCGACCTCCTCGGGCACCCGGACACCGGCCGCGAACAGTGCCTGCAGAACCCCGAGGGCCAGCAGATCGTTGGCGCAGAAGACGGCGGAGGGGCGGGGAGCCATCTCCAGCAGCCGGGCCCCGGCCGCCCGCCCGGCCGCCACATCGAGCCGACCGGCCTCCACCACCCGCAACGCGGCGGCCGGCAGACCCGCCTCAGCGAGGGCGGCAAGCGCGCCGTCCCGCCGGTCCTGGCACTGCTGGAGCGACAAGGGGCCGCTGACGTAGGCGACGTCCGTGTGGCCCTGCTCCGTCAGGTGCCGCACCGCCAGGGTGCCGCCGAGTACGTCGTCCACCGAAACGGAGCACCCCTCAGCACTGGGCAGCACCCGGTCCACGAAGACGAACGGGATGTGGTGCCGCCGGAAGTCCGTGAGGTTCCGGCCGCTCATGTCGGCAGGTGTCACCAGCACGCCGCGGACCCGCTGTTCCGCGAAGAGCGAGAGGTAGGCCGCCTCCTCGGAGGCGGACTGCGCGCTGTTGCAGAGCATCACGCCGAGGTCGGCGGCCCGGGCCACCCGTTCGGCGCCGGTGGCCACCTCCACGAAGAAGGGGTTCGCCATGTCCAGCACCAGCAGCGCGATGATGCGGCTCTGCCCGGCACGCAGTTGCCGCGCGGACTCACTCCGGACATAGCCCAGAGCCACGATCGCCGTCTGCACCCGCAGCCGGGTCTCCTCGGCCACCATGTGCGGACGGTTGATCACGTTCGAGACGGTCCCCACCGACACCCCGGCCTGCCGGGCCACCTCTTTGATCCCCACCGTCTGCGCCATCTGCCGTGCCCCGTCCGTCCGTCGCCGCGCCCTGCCACCGCTGGCACATGGTATGCACCTCCGGGACCGGCAGGGCCCACGGCGGTGTCAGGCGAGGTGGAACACCTCGGTGAGCGGCCGCATGGCACGATCCGGGCGGGTACCGTCCAGCTCCTCGAAGAACTCCGCCATCTCCGCCTGCCAGCGGGCGTTGACGTCCGTCTCCGCCATGGCCCGCTGTGCGGCGGCGAAGTCCTCCGTCTCGAGGTAGCCGACGAGGAGCCCGTCCTCCCGCAGGAACAGCGAGTAGTTCCGCCAGCCGGCGCCGGAGAGCGCCCGCAGCATCTCCGGCCACACCTCGCTGTGCCGGCGACGGTACTCCGCCACCCGTTCCTCGCGCACCTTCAGAAGAAAGCAGACCCGCTGCACGGCTGTGCTCCTCACTGACGGCATGAAAGGATTCACTCGGTCCCGGCGCAAGCTACGCAACCGGCGCGCACGACGTCAAGCGCTCCTGCCCGGCCCGCACAGCCGATCCCTTGACAGCACCCCCGAAGACTCTTAGCGTCACCCTTGGTGAAACGATTCATAACGGTGTTCAGCCCCCGGGAGCCTGATCGCATGACCGCCCCACCCGCCGTCACGGCGGCCCTGGCCGCACAGGCCATCGAGACCCCGTCCTGGGCGTACGGCAACTCCGGCACGCGCTTCAAGGTGTTCGCGCAGCCCGGTGTGCCCCGCACCCCGCAGGAGAAGCTCGACGACGCCGCACAGGTGCACCGGCACACCGGAGTCGCCCCGTCCGTCGCCCTGCACATCCCCTGGGACAGGGTCGAGGGGCCCGGCGGCTACACCGGGCTGGCCCGGCACGCCGAGAGCCTCGGCCTGCGCCTCGGCACCATCAACGCCAACGTGTTCCAGGACGACGACTACCGGCTCGGCAGCGTCTGCCACCCCGAGGCCGCGGTACGGCGCAAGGCGCTGGACCACCTGCTGGAGTGCGTGGACATCATGGACGCCACCGGTTCCCGGGACCTGAAGCTCTGGTTCGCCGACGGCACCAACTACCCCGGGCAGGACGACATCCGCGCCCGCCAGGACCGGCTGACCGAGGCACTGGCCACGGTCTACGAGCGGCTGGGCGAGAACCAGCGCATGCTGCTGGAGTACAAGTTCTTCGAGCCCGCGTTCTACACCACCGACGTGCCGGACTGGGGCACCGCCTACGCACACTGCCTACGGCTCGGCGGGAAGGCGCAGGTCGTGGTGGACACCGGCCACCACGCCCCGGGGACCAACATCGAATTCATTGTCGCGCTGCTGCTGCGGGAGGGGAAGCTGGGCGGCTTCGACTTCAACTCCCGCTTTTACGCCGACGACGACCTGATGGCGGGGGCCGCCGACCCGTTCCAGCTCTTCCGGATCATGTACGAGGTGGTACGCGGCGGCGGCCTCACCTCTCAGGTGGCCTTCATGCTCGACCAGTGCCACAACATCGAACCCAAGATCCCGGCGATCATCCGCTCAGTGATGAATGTCCAGGAGGCCACGGCCAAAGCGCTGCTGGTGGACCGCCCGGCGCTGGCTGCCGCGCAGGCGGACGGCGATGTCCTGGGTGCCAACGCGGTGCTGATGGACGCCTACCACACCGATGTGCGGCCGCTGCTGGCCACGGTGCGGGAAGAGAGGGGCCTGGACCCGGATCCCATGGCGGCCTTCCGGCGCTCCGGCTGGACGGAACAGACCACCGAATCCCGCAAGGACGGCCGGCCGGCCGGATGGGGAGCGTGAACGGCATGACCACGGGAAACCTGCCTGCGACACCGCGGCACGAGGCCGTCGAAGCGCTCCTGGCGCGTTCACACCGGCTCGGCGCGGACCCTCGCAACACCAACTACGCGGGCGGCAACACCTCCGCCCAGGGCACGGTGACCGACCCCGTCACCGGTCAGGACCTGGAACTGCTGTGGGTCAAGGGCTCCGGCGGTGATCTGGGCACCCTGCGGCCCGACGGGCTGGCCGCGCTGCGGCTCGACCGGCTGCGGGCGCTGACCGCGGTCTACCCCGGAGTGGAGCGCGAGGACGAGATGGTCGCGGCGTTCGACTACTGCCTGCACGGCAGGGGCGGAGCCGCTCCCTCCATCGACACCGCCATGCACGGCCTGGTGGACGCCGCCCACGTCGACCATCTGCACCCGGACTCCGGCATCGCCCTGGCGTGCTCGGCGGACGGTGCGGCGCTGACCGCCGAGTGCTTCGGGGACCGCGTGGTGTGGGTGCCCTGGCGGCGGCCCGGGTTCCAGCTCGGTCTGGACATCGCCGCGGTCAAGGAGGCGAATCCGCAGGCGATCGGCTGCATCCTCGGCGGCCACGGCATCACTGCCTGGGGGGACACCGGCGAGGAGTGCGAGCGCAACTCCCTGCACCTCATCCGCACCGCGGAGACATTCCTCGCCGAGCGTGGCCGCCCGGAGCCGTTCGGAGCGGTCCTGAAGGGCTTCGAGCCGCTGCCCGCGGAGGAGCGCCGGGCCCGCGCAGCGGCACTTGCCCCCACCGTCCGGGCACTCGCCTCGGCGGACCGGCCCCAGGTCGGTCACTTCACCGACTCCCCCGAGGTACTGGACTTCCTCTCCCGCGCCGCTCACCCGCGGCTCGCGGCGCTCGGCACCTCCTGCCCGGACCACTTCCTGCGGACGAAGGTCCGGCCACTGGTTCTGGACCTGCCCGCCGCCGCACCGCAGGCGGAAGCGGTCGCCCGGCTGCAGGAACTGCACGCGGAGTACCGCGCGGAGTACCGGGCCTACTACGAGCGGCACGCCGGGCCGGGCTCTCCGCCGATGCGCGGGGCCGACCCGGCGATCGTGCTGATCCCGGGCGTCGGGATGTTCTCCTACGGGCGCGACAAGCAGACCGCGCGCGTCGCGGGCGAGTTCTACGTCAACGCCGTCAACGTCATGCGCGGCGCGGAGGCGGTCTCCTCCTACGCCCCCATCGGGGAGGCCGAGAAGTTCCGGATCGAGTACTGGGAGCTGGAAGAGGCGAAGCTGCGGCGGATGCCGCCGCCGAAGCCACTGGCCGGCCGGATCGCCCTGATCACCGGCGCAGGCTCGGGCATCGGCCGGGCCACCGCGGAACGGCTGGCGGCCGAAGGCGCCTGCGTGGGGGTGGCGGACCGTGACCCGGAGCGCGCGAGGGAGACCGCCGCCGCACTCGGCGGCCCGGACCGCGCCGTCGCGATACCCATGGACGTCACCTCCGAGGAGCAGGTTCGGGCGGCCTTCGACACCGCCCTGCTCGCCTTCGGCGGGGTCGACCTGGTGGTCAACAACGCGGGCATCTCCCTGTCCCGGCCGCTGACGGAGACCACCGCGGCGGACTGGGACCTGCAGCACGGCATCATGGCGCGCGGCTCCTTCCTGGTCTCCCGGGAGGCCGCCCGGGTGATGACCACCCAGGGCCTCGGCGGGGACATCGTCTACATCGCCTCGAAGAACGGGGTGTTCGCCGGGCCGAACAACGTCGCCTACGGGGCCGCCAAGGCCGACCAGGCCCATCAGGTACGGCTGCTGGCCGCGGAGCTCGGTGCCCACGGCATCCGGGTCAACGGCGTCAACCCGGACGGCGTGGTGCGCGGTTCGGGCATCTTCGCCGGCGGGTGGGGCGCCGAACGGGCGGCCGTGTACGGGGTGCCGGAGGACGAGCTCGGCGCCTTCTACGCCCAGCGCACCCTGCTCAAGCGGGAGGTACTCCCGGAGCACGTGGCCGCCGCGGTGTTCGCCCTGACCGGAGGGGAACTCACCCGGACCACCGGCATGCACATCCCGGTCGACGCGGGGGTGGCCGCCGCGTTCCTGCGCTGACCCCGCCCGTCAGCTCCTGCCCGGCCCGCGGCCCGTCGCGCCCCGACGGGCCGGGCAGGCCCTCCGTCCGCCTCCGCCACCGGATCCGCTTCCCGCTGCTTCCTTCCCGCCCGACCCGTCCTTTGAGGTGAGACGTGCCGTCAGCCCCCGCCCGCGGGCTCCACCGCTTCGCAGCCGTCGACCTGGGCGCCTCCAGCGGCCGGGTCATGCTCGGGACCGTCGGCGACGGAGAGCTGGCACTGCGCGAGGTGCACCGGTTCCCCAATCGCCCGGTGCGCGTCGGCAACACCCTGTACTGGGACATCCTCGCTCTCCACCAGGGAGTGCTGGACGGGCTGCGGGCGGCCGGAACGGCTGCCGGGGGCCGGCTGTCAGGGGTGGGCATCGACTCCTGGGCCGTCGACTACGGACTGCTCGACGCCTCCGGTGCGCTGCTGGGCAACCCGGTGCACTACCGCGACGCCCGGACCGAGGGAGCCGCCGAACGGGTCGCCGACACGCTCCCCCCCGATGAGCTGTACGCAGCCACCGGGCTGCAGCAGCAGCCGTTCAACACCCTCTACCAGCTGACCGCTGCCCGGGGCACTCCGCAACTGGCTGCCGCCCGGCGGCTGCTCATGATTCCCGACCTGCTGTCCCACTGGCTCACCGGCGAGCAGGGCACCGAGCTCACCAACGCCTCCACCACCCAGCTGATCGACCCGCGCACCGGCACCTGGTCGCAGAAGGTGGCGGACGCCGCGCACATCGACCTGGGGCTGTTCGCCCCGCTCCGCAGCCCGGGTGATCCGGCAGGCCGGCTGCGCCCCGAGGTGCTGGCGGAGACCGGGCTGTCCGGCCCGGTGCCGGTGACCGCGGTGGGCTCGCACGACACCGCTTCCGCCGTGGTGGCCGTCCCCGCCGCGGACGACCGGTTCGCCTACGTCGCCACCGGCACCTGGTCCCTGGCCGGCCTGGAACTGCCCGCCCCGGTGCTCACGGAGGACAGCAGACGGGCCAACTTCACCAATGAGCTGGGAGTGGACGGCACCGTCCGCTACCTGCGCAACATCATGGGCCTGTGGATGCTCCAGGAATGTCTGCGCAGCTGGCGGGCCGAGGCGCCGGAGCAGCTCGGGCAGCTGCTCGAGGCCGCCGCCGCGGCGGCTCCACTGCGTTCGGTGGTCGACGCCGGGTCTCCGGAGTTC
The DNA here is from genome assembly GCF_028200735.1 of Streptomyces sp. ACA25. Classification (GTDB taxonomy): domain Bacteria; phylum Actinomycetota; class Actinomycetes; order Streptomycetales; family Streptomycetaceae; genus Streptomyces. The sequence goes on along the minus strand of NZ_JAQKPV010000011.1, from coordinate 3,947 downwards.
CTCGCCCCGGGGCGGATGCCCGACCGGATCGCCGCGGCCTGCCGGCGCACCGGGCAGCCGTTGCCGCGCGACGCTGCCGAGACCGTCCGCTGTGTCCTGGACTCGCTCGCCCTGGCGCACCGGAGGGCCCTCACCGAGGCCCGGCGCCTCTCGGGCCGTCCGGTGGACACCGTGCACCTGGTCGGCGGCGGTGCCCGGAACGAGCTGCTGTGCCGGCTGACCGCCGACGCCTGCGGCCTGCCGGTGATCGCCGGGCCGGCCGAGGCCGCAGCGCTGGGCAACATCCTGGTACAGGCCCGGGCCGCCGGGGTGCTGACGGGCGGGCTCCAAGACCTGCGGTCGGTGCTGCGCGCGACACAGCCGCTGCGGCACCATGAGCCCATGGGTGAGCAGCGTGACTGGCAACGGGCGGAGGAGCTTCTCCATGGGTGAGGTCAGCAGACCCGGCGCCGGCCTGCGGGTGGCCCTGTTCGTCACGTGTGTCAACGATGTGCTCCACCCGGGCACCGGGCGCGCGGTGGTGACGCTCCTGGAACGGCTGGGCGTGGAGGTCGCCTTCCCGCAGGAGCAGAGCTGCTGCGGCCAGCCGCAGTTCAACAGCGGATACCGGCGGGGGACGGAGCCCCTGGTGCGCCGGTATGCGGCCGCCTTCGCCGGCTACGACTTCATCGTCACGCCGTCGGGCTCCTGCGCGGCGATGGTCCGGGACAACTACCCGCGGATCGATCCCGCGGGCACCGCGGAGGTCACCGCCCGGACCTATGAGCTCACCGAGTTCCTGGTGGACGTGCTCGGCGTCACCGACGTGGGCGCGTACTACCCGCACACCGTCACCTACCACCCCACCTGCCACGGACTGCGGATGCTCGGCCTGGGCGAACGGCCCCGGCGGCTGCTGGAACAGGTGCGCGGCCTGCGGCTGGTGGAGCTCCCGGACGCCGAGGAGTGCTGCGGCTTCGGCGGCACCTTCGCGGTGAAGAACCCGGCGGTCTCGGCCGCCATGGGGGCGGACAAGGTCAGGAACATCACCGGCACCGGCGCCGGGACCGTCTGTGCCGTCGACAACTCCTGCCTGCTGCACATCGGCGGAACCCTCTCCCGGCTCGGCTCTCCGGTCCGGCCGGTGCACCTCGCCGAGATCCTGGCCGCCACAAGAGAGGAAGCCGCATGAACGGGACCTACCTGGGCATGCCGTCCTTCCCCGAGGCCGCGGACTCCGCCACCCGGAACGCGACGCTGCGCGCCAACCTCCGGCACGCCACCCGGTCGATCCGCGCCAAGCGCGCGGCCGCCGTGGCAGAACTGCCGGACTGGCCCGAGCTGCGGGCAGCGGGTGCCGCGATCAAGGACCGTGCGCTGCACCGGCTGGACCACTACCTCGAACAGCTGGAGGAATCCGTCACCGCGGCCGGCGGGCAGGTGCACTGGGCGGCCGACGCCGCGGAGGCCAACCGCATCGTCACCCGGCTGGTACAGGACACCGGCGAGCGGGAGGTGGTCAAGGTCAAGTCGATGGCGACCCAGGAGATCGGCCTCAACGAGGCGCTCGCGGAGGCCGGTATCAGCGCCTGGGAGACGGACCTGGCCGAGCTGATCGTGCAGCTGGGCGACGACCTGCCCTCCCACATCCTCGTCCCCGCCATCCACCGCAACCGGGCCGAGATCCGCGACATCTTCCGCGACCGCATGGCCGCTTGGGGCCGTCCCGCCCCGGAAGGGCTCACCGACGAGCCGGCCGACCTCGCCGAAGCGGCGCGGCTGCACCTTCGGGAGAAGTTCCTGACCGCCAGGGTGGGCATCTCGGGGGCCAACTTCATGGTGGCCGAGACAGGCACCGTGGTGGTCGTCGAGTCGGAGGGGAACGGCCGGATGTGCCTCACCCTGCCGGAGACGCTGATCTCCGTGGCCGGCATCGAGAAGGTGATCCCGACCTGGCAGGATCTGGAGGTCTTTCTGCAGCTGCTGCCCCGGTCCTCCACCGCCGAGCGCATGAACCCCTACACCTCGATGTGGACCGGTACCACCCACGGTGACGGCCCGCGCACCTTCCATCTCGTGCTGCTCGACAACGGACGCACCGACGTGCTGGCCGACCGGGTGGGCCGGCAGGCGCTGCGCTGCATCCGCTGCTCGGCCTGCCTGAACGTCTGCCCGGTGTACGAGCGGGCCGGCGGTCACGCGTACGGCTCCGCCTACCCGGGCCCGATCGGAGCGATTCTCACACCGCAACTGCGAGGCACGGACAGTGCGCTGGACGCCTCTCTGCCGTACGCCTCATCCCTGTGCGGCGCCTGCTACGAGGTCTGCCCGGTGGCCATCGACATCCCGGAGGTGCTGGTGCATCTGCGGGAGCGGGTGGTGCAGGGCGGCGAGACGACGGTGCGCGGCACCCGGACCCGGATCAAGCCGGCCGGAGGGCACGCCGCGGAACGGGCCGCGATGCGAGCCGCCGGGTGGATGCTGGACCACCCGCGGGCCCTGCGGGCCGGTCAGCGACTGGCGGCCCGCACCCGGCGGTTCCATCCCCGGCGGCTGCCCGGCCCGGGCCGGGCGTGGTCGGCGACCAGGGACCTCCCGGAGGTCCCCGCCGAGTCCTTCCGCGACTGGTGGCAGCGCACCCGCGGCAACGGGGAGGGCCGATGAGCAGTCGCGAGGTGGTGCTGGCCAGGATCCGCCGGGCGCTGTCCGGAGCGGGCGCTCCGGACCCGGCGGAGGCACCCCCGGCGTACCTGCGGACCCACTCCCCCGCCGACCCCACCGCCCTGCTCGCGGAGCATCTGGCCGAGTACCGTGCGCGGGTCCACCGCACGGACGCGGCCGGGCTGCCGGACACCCTCGCCCGGCTGCTGGCCGCCCGGTCCGCCCGGACGGTCATCGCACCCCCCGGTGTCCCCGACGCGTGGCTTCCGGCCACGGTGCGGCGGGTGCACGACTCCGCGGCCCTCACCGCGCACGACCTCGACGCCGTGGACAGCGTCGTCACCGGCTGCGCGGTCGCCGTGGCCGAGACGGGGACACTCGTCCTGGACGGCTCCGCGGATCAGGGCCGCCGCCGGATCACCCTGGTTCCGGATCACCACATCTGCGTGGTGCGGGTGCCCGAACAGGTGGTGGACTCGGTGCCCCAGGCCCTTGAGCGGCTCGATCCGGCCCGTCCGCAGACCTGGATCTCGGGCCCCTCGGCCACCAGTGACATCGAGCTGGAAAGAGTGGAGGGCGTACACGGTCCGCGCGCGCTGGACGTGGTACTCGTCGGCTCATGAGACCCGCGCGCAACACAAGGTGGTGCTGCACATGAAACTGCCCGAGGCTTTCGATCAGGCACGGCAGGAGTTCGGCCGCCGGGTGCACCAGGTGCGGCACGACCAGTGGCAGGCCCCCACTCCGTGCTCCGACTGGTCGGTACGTGATCTGGTGAACCATCTCGTCGGGGAACAGCTCTGGGCGCCCTGGCTGCTGCGCGGCGCGACACTGGAAGAGGTCGGTGACCGTTTCGACGGTGACGTGCTGGGCGGGGACCCGGTGCGGGCCTGGGACCAGGCCGCCCGGGAATCCTGGGCGGCCTTCCACGCTCCGGACGCCCTGGACCGGCCGGTGCAGACCGGCGCGGGGCCGACGCCGGGTGACGAGTACGCCCGCCAGATGACGCTCGATCTCACGGTGCACGCCTGGGATCTGGCCCGCGCCATCGGCGCGGACGAGCAGCTGGACGGGAACCTGGTCTCCGCGGTGCACGACTACGCCGCGACCCACCTCAGCAGCTGGCAGCAGTCCGGCCTGTTCGCCGCGCCGGTGCAGGTACCGGACGACGCCGGGCCGCAGGACCGCCTGCTTGCCCTTCTCGGCCGGACGCCCTGACCGGGGCTGCCGCGGCGGCAGGGGCCGGTGCGGCCGGCGCCCGTGCCCGCGAGGCGTCAGGCGCGAACACCCGGGAGACCCCCGTGCCG
>NZ_JAQKPV010000010.1 GCF_028200735.1 Streptomyces sp. ACA25 | reverse complement strand
ATCCTCAGCCAGTACGGCCTGACCCTGGTGCGCAACTGATCACCGCTTAGCTCACCGGGCAGCCTCCGAGCAGCTCACCGGGCCCCATGGCCCGCCGCGATCTCCTCGATCCGGCGGGCCAATTGGGCGTCCAGCTCCGTCACCTTGCTCCCGGCGCTGTGGGTGGTCACCGAGACGTCCAGCCGGTTGTACGTCACGGTGAGGCCGGCGTGGTGGTTCAGCTCCTCCTGGACCGTGGCGATGTGCACGAGCAGGGCCACCGCGGGCAGGTGACCCCGCAACCGGTAGCCGCGTTCCAGGTGGTCGTCGCGCAGAGTCCAGCCGGGCAGCCCGCTCAGGACCTCGGCGATCTCCAGCTCGGTCATCGGTTGCGCTGCCATACCGGCTCCTCCCTCTCCGCTCGCCCGGCGGCGGCCAGCCGGGTTCCGCGTCCACCCTAGTGCCGCGTCAGCAGGTTTCACCGGTTTCACCCGCATATCACCCGGGACCGGCTCCCGGATCGGCCGAGGTGGCCACCAGGGCTACCACCTCGCGGACCGGCCGGACGCGGTGGCGGCCCCGGACTTCCGCCCCCGCCCGGGCGAGGTCCCTGTGACGACCGTGCCCTGCAGCGTGTCGGATACGGCCACGCGCGGCGTCAGCCCGGCCCGGGCGAAGGCAGCGACGGTCCCGGCGGTCTGACGCTCGCTCGTCTCCATCAGCAGGTGGCCGCCCGGGGCAAGCCACCGCAGGGCCCCGGCGGTCACCCGCCGCTGGACGTCCAGGCCGTCCGAACCGCCGTCGAGTGCCACCCGGGGCTCGTGCAGCCTGGCCTCCGGAGGCAGCAGACCGATCTCCCGCGTCGGCACGTACGGCGCGTTGGCGACGAGGAGGTCGACGCGCCCCCGCAGCCCGGCGGGCAACGCCCGGTAGAGGTCTCCCTCGTACACCCGGCCACCGGCAGCCGCGTTGCGGCGGGCGCACCGCACCGCGACCGGATCGATGTCGGCGGCATGCAGCTCGGCCCGTTCCAGCGCCGCGGCCAGTGCGGCCCCCACCGCGCCCGAGCCGCAGCACAGGTCGACGACGACAGCCCCCGGCCGGGCGAGTGCGGCAGCGCGTTCGACGAGGAATTCGGTGCGGCGCCGGGGAACGAACACCCCGGGCTCGACGGCGATACGCAGACCGCAGAAACCCGCCCAGCCGAGTACGTGCTCGAGCGGGAGTCCGGCTTCCCGTCGGTCCACCATCAGGGCGAGAGCGTCGGGGGCCGTCGCCGTGGAGAGCAGCAAGCGCGCCTCCTCCTCCGCGAAGACGCAGCCGACGGCGCGAAGCCGGGTGATGAGGACGGGAAGAGAGAGAAGTGCGGGTGAAGCCGACATGAAAGCCTTTCGGGACGCCTCAGGACGCTCCCGCGGTCACCTGCCGCTATGCCGATCGGACCGACCGATCGTGCAGGAGGAGCACCCGACCTGCTACTGCGGTAATGGGTCCCACCTCCTCGCTCGATCACTGCAGGGAACCAGAAACCGCCACCCTACCCGCGGCGCCCTCCCCTCGCCTCCCCCCGCTCACGGGCCTCGGGCACGAGGCCATGCAGGGCACCCCCGGTCATGCCCGGTCCGCTAAGGGCGGGACTCGGCGACTGCCGGCAGCGACGTCCCGGGTCCGGCGGCGGCCGCTTCGGCGAGCCAGCGGCGCAGCACCCGGTGCACCGCCTCGGCACCGCGCAGTTCCTCGCCGTCACCGACCGGGGCGGACAGAACGGTCGGCGACAGCAGGAAGGCCCGGTTCTGTTCGCCGCCGAGGCCGCCGTGCGACCCGATCTGGTCCTCGAAGGCGTGCACCGTACCGGTGGCCGGGTCGTAGGCGGAGTTGATCATGATGTCGGGGGTGTTGTGGAACCGGGCGACCCGGTGGACGGCCTCGGCGGCGCCGGGGCCGTAGAGGGCCAGGGGGTCGGTACCGAGCACCTCTCCGGTGTCGAGCCGGTGCTCGCCGCCGCCGGTCCCCAGGACGACCTCACCGTGCCGGTCACTGCGCACCAGCAGGAATCCGATGCCGGGATGGGAGGCGAGGGTGCGCAGCAGGCGGGGGAAGCGTTCCTCGATCGTCTCCCGGGAGGCCCGGCCGGGGAGGTCCGGGAAGGAGACCAGGCCGAGGTTGCCGGAGCCGAGGACCACGGGGACGGCGGGACGGCCGGGGGGATTGTCCGGCTCGGCGGTCACGGGCACGGCGGTTTCCTCGGGACGGTGCAGGGCCGCCCGGGCGGCGTTGCGTGCCTCCGCGCCGGTGTCCGGGCGGCGCATCTGCCGCGGGACCGGGCGTCCGCAGCCACTGCGGACGAGCTCCTCGAGGCGCATGCCGTAGGCGGTCTCGAAGGTCTCCCCCGGACTCTGGCCATGGTCGGAGAGCAGCACCAGGTGGTAGGGCCGGGGCGCGTGCTCGATGGCCTCGAGGATGCGTGCCACGCAGTGGTCGAGCCGGGCGAGTACCTGGTGGGTGTCCCGGCTGCGCGGGCCCGAGTGGTGGGCGACCTCGTCGTAGGCCACCAGGTCGGCGTACACGGCGGTCCGGCTGTTCAGGATGTCGCCGTGCACCGAGGCGACGACGACATCACGCTGCACCACCGTGGCGAACGCCCGGAGCAACGGGTAGAGGCCGCCGCGGCTGATCCGCGGCCGGTCGCCGCGCAGCCGGGAGCGCAGCGACTGGCTCAGCTCCCGCACGATCTCGGCGGCGAACGACAGGAAGGTCCGCCCGGCGTGCGCGGGGTCGGAGAAGTAGGCGAAGTATCCGGCGCGGGAGCGCTGTCCCCTCCGGCGCCGGGCGGCTACGGACAGGACGAGCGCGGCCTGTCCGGCGCCGCCGGTGAAGAGGTTCCCGCGGCTGGCGCCGTCGTGGGCGAGCAGTCCGGGGTTCCCGGCGCGGGCGACGGCCCGGCGCTGGAGCTCGGCGGCGCTGGAAGGCCGGTTACTGATGATCATCTCGCCGGTGTCCTTCTCGTACCAGCGGAAAGCGGGCACCTCCGCGTTGCTGCCGTGCAGGATGCCGAGCTGGGAGGCCCCGGTCTGGCTCGGCCAGTCGGTGGTCCAGGGGATCAGCCGGTGACTGTCCCGGCACAGGCCGGCGACGGTGGGCATCAGCGGCCGTTCCCCTTGCACGGCTTCGCGCAGTACGTCGTACCCGATGCCGTCCAGCTGGAGGAAGACGGTACCCGGGGGCCGCGGGCGACGGTGCGGGGCTCCCGGGGAGCGGCGCAGGCCGGCGAGCCGCCGCAGCCGGCGGCCCAGCACCCCGCGGTCCCGGACGGCGAGGAAGGTGCTGGTGGCCGAGGAGGTGGCCGACATGACCGCGGCGACCACGACGGCGGTTCCCGGGCCGGCCTCGCCCCGGCCGTGCGGAATGATGCTGAGGGCGAGCCACAGCAGGAACCCGTTGAGCAGGAACACGAGTGAGCCCAGAGCGAGCGCGGGCACCAGCAGCAGGGCCCGGACCAGCCAGGGCCAGACCAGGACGTGCAGCAGCCCGAAGGCCCCGGCCCCCAGTGCCGCGGTGACGCCCACGCTGGTGAAGCGACCGCTGTCAGCGGACTGCAGGTGGAAACGCGGCAGCACGACGGCCAGCACGAGCAGGGTGACCGTCCCGACCGCCCAGACCGTGACCACCCGCAGCAGCGCCGCGCTCCCGGTACGCCAACCCGTTACGTGCACCTGCTGCCTTCCTTCCGTCCCTGCTCGTCGCGCGGTGGCGTTGCCCGCCGGGGAGGGCTCCCGGGGCCGCCTCCAATTCTCCACTCCTGTTGCCCGGGCTGTGACGGCCGGGGAGGTCACAGCTGTGCGCGGCACGCGTACCCTGCCAGAGTCGGTCACGTCTACTTCAGCGGGGAGGAACACCGGTGCCGGTGGAGATCACGTGGTGGGGTCACGCCACGGTGGCGGTAAGGGACTCCGGGACGACTGTGCTCACCGATCCGCTCTTCGGGCGGCGGCTGGGACACCTGCACCGACGGGCCGGCAGCCCGCCGCCACCCTCGGCCGCCGAGGCGGACGTCGTGCTGGTGTCACATCTGCATTCCGATCATCTGCATCTGGCGTCGCTGGCCCGGCTCGCGCCCGGCACCCGGGTGCTGGTGCCGCGCGGCGCGCTGCACGCGCTGGCCGGGCTGCGCAGGCTGAGCCTACGGCTCGCGGTCTACGAGATGGCAGCCGGAGACCGGATCCGCATCGGTCCGCTGACCGTACGGGCCGTGCCTGCGGCGCACGACGGGCGTCGGTGGGCGTTCGGCGGGGCACAGGCCTCGCCGATCGGCTACCTGGTGGAAGGGGAGTCCCGCACCTACTACTCCGGTGACACGGGACTCTTCCCGGCGATGGCCCAGCTGACCGGGCCGGTGGATCTCGCGCTGCTGCCCGTCGGCGGCTGGGGTCCGTATCTGGGGCACGGGCACCTGAACGCCGAGCGGGCCGCCGAGGCCCTCACCCTGCTGCGCCCGCGCAGCGCGATACCGGTGCACTACGGAACATTCTGGCCGATGGGCATGTCAGCGGTCCGGCCGCACGAGTTCCACGGGCCGGGTGAGGAGTTCGAGCGGTACGCGGCCCGGCTGGCGCCGGACGTCGAGGTGCACCGGCCGGCCCACGGGGAAAGCGTCCGGCCGGCGGTGGCCCGGTGACGACACCGGCGGGCAGTCTGCTGGTCGCCGCCGGGGCCGCACCCGATTCGACGCAGCAGGCGATCGGCTATCCGACCCTGTTCCTGCTGGTGATGGCCGGGGCGCTGGTGCCCGTGGTGCCGACCGGAGCAGTGGTCAGCTCCGCGGGTGCGGTGGCTCTCTACCAGGACAACGCCGTCGTCTCCTCGCTGCTGGTGTTCGTGGTCGCCGCGCTCGCCGCTTTCGTGGGGGACGGGCTGCTGTATCTCCTCGGGCAGCGCGGGCTGCGCTCCGGGGACGGCTCCCGCCGCCTGGACTGGATGCGGGACCAGGTCGCGCCGGAACTGCTGGCGAGGACCAGGCAGCGCCTGGAGCGGCGGGGGACCTCCGTGCTCCTGGTGTCCCGGCTGGTACCGGGCGGACGGATACCCGTCATGCTCGCTTGTCTGGTGTCGCGGATGCCACTGCGCACCTTCCTCCGGGGCACCCTGCCGGCCGCGCTGGCCTGGGCGGCCACCTATCAGCTGATCGGAGTGCTGGGCGGGACGCTGTTCCCCCGGCCGTGGCAGGGGGTGGCCGCCGCGGTGGCACTGGCGCTGCTGGTCACGGCCCTCCCCGTGCTGTGGCGGCGGCTCCGGCAACGGGACGGTGCGCGCTGCCGGGACGCGGAGCCGGTGACCACGCCCGCCGACTGAGCGGACGGAACTGCCCCGGCCGGCCCGGCACCGGCCGTCGCCCCGCCGCTCAGACCAGGACCCTGGACCCTCCCACCGGCAGGTCCCACAGCTCCTCGCGCGGCCTCCCGGCCGCCTGCCAGGCGGCGCGGGTCCGGACGATCGGCTCCAGCGGGGGCTCTGCGGAGAGCAGGAACGTTGCCCAGTGCATGGGCGCCATGGCACGCGCTCCCATGTCCTCGCACGCCTGCACCGCCTCCTCCGGGTCGGTGTGCACGGAACCGAGGAGCGCACGCGGCGCGTAGGCGCCGATCGGCAGGATGGTCAGATCGATGCCGGGGTAGCGGCCGCCGATCTCGGTGAACCAGTGCCCGTAGCCGGTGTCCCCGGCGAAATGGATCCGCCGGCCGGCCCGGTCGGTGAGGATCCAGCCGCCCCACAGCGACCGGCAGGTGTCGGTGAGGGTGCGCTTGGACCAGTGGTGCGCGGGTACGAAGTCGAACCGGGCCCCGGAACCGCCGCCGGCCGCGGGCAGTTCCGCCCCCTCCCACCAGTCGAGCTCGGTGACCCGGGTGAAGCCGCGGCGGCGGCACCAGCGGGCGAGGCCGGCGGGGACGAAGAGCGCGGTGCTGCGCGGCAGCCTCTTGAGAGTGGGTGCGTCGAGGTGGTCGTAGTGGTTGTGGGAGATGACGACCGCGTCGACCGGGGGGAGATCCTCCCAGGCAACGCCGACCGGCGTCATCCGGTCCGGTGTCCCGAGGATCCTGCGCGACCACACGGGGTCGGTGAGCACGGTGAGTCCGCCGATCCTGATGACCCAGCCGGCATGGCCCACCCAGGTGACGGCAACCGTCTCCGGGCCGGCGGAAGGCAGCGGGCCGGGGGCGAACGGAAGGCCGGCGACCTCGCGCAGCGCCTCCGGAGAGGGGCGCAGCCGGCCTTTCCGGGAGGCCCGGATCATCGTGCGCAGGCCGGGCAGCGGGGCGGTGAGCCGGTCCGCGAAGCTCCGCGGCCACTCCCGCCGCTCCCCGAGCGGCCGCGCCGCGGCGATCGGAGGGCCGTCCTCGCGGGCCTGCTCGGGAGGCCCCGCCTGTTCCTTCTGCGTCATGAGAACTCCCCTCTGCCCCTGCTCTCCATCACATCAACGGATGGACGGACCGGAATGCTCCTGCTGCGCCGATCCGGTGACGGTTCCCCGCACGGAGCCGGGCCGCCCGGAGCCTCAGAGCTCGAGGACGACCTTTCCCCGCACCTTGCCGGACATGCTGAGCCGCCAGGCCCCGGCGGCGTCCCGGAGCGGAAGGGTCCGGTTGACGTGCACGGTGAGCAGGCCCTCCTCCGCCCGGTCGGCCAGCGCGGCCAGGTCCTCCCGGTCGGGACGGACGAACAGGTAGGCGCCGCCCTTCTCCACCACGCCGGTGTCCACTACGGAGACCACCCGTCCGGGGTCCTTCAGTACCTTCTGGGACACCTCGACGGCCTCCCCGCCCACGAAGTCGAGTGCCGCGTCCACTCCGTCGGGGGCCAGCGCACGCACCCGGCCGGGCAGCCCGTCCCCGTAGGTCACCGGCTCCGCTCCGAGTTCCCTCAGGTAGGCGTGGTTCGACTCGCCGGCCGTGCCGATCACCCGGGCGCCGAGGGCGGCGGCCAGCTGCACGGCCATGGAGCCGACACCGCCGGCCGCGGCGTGCACGAGAACCGTCTTGCCGCGTGCGATCTCACCGAGCCCGAGCCGCTTCAGGCACTGGTGCGCGGTGAGTCCGGCCAGCGGCAGCCCGGCGGCCTGCTGCCAGGTGAGCGCGGTGGGCTTGCGGGCGAGGGTGCGCACCGGGGCGGAAACCAGCTCGGCGTATGTGCCGTGCTGGGCTTCGTCCCTGCGTACGTAGCCGATCACCTCGTCCCCCGGGGAGAACTCCCCGGCGTCCGCCCCCGTTCGCTCGACCACCCCCGCCACGTCCCACCCGGGGACGAGCGGGAAGTGCGCGTCGAGAATCGCGTCGAGGTGGCCGCCGGCCACCTTCCAGTCCACCGGGTTCACGCCGGCGGCTTTCACCCGCACCAGCACCGAGTCCGGGCCGACCCGCGGCACGGGCAGGTCCGTGTACTCGAGCTGGTCCGGCCCGCCGTAACGGTGGAGAGCGACAGCCTTCATGTCCATACGGTGAGCACCTCGTCAATCACGCGGTCGGCGGGCTCCGCCGCGCTGTGGGAAGCGGCGGAGCCCGGTTTCGGCGGGTGCCCAGCACACGCCGCCTCATGCCTCCCGGCACCGGCCCGGATGCGCACGGCGATGCGAGCCGTGCTTCCGCGATTCGGCGGAGCGGTCCCGGGAGCGGACGTGGCCCCGGGACCTGGCGGCGGGATCTGCGTCAGGCGGACCGGGTGAGCCGGATGGTGTCGCGGTACCAGAGGCCGCTGTCCTTCACCGTGCGCCGCTGAGTGGGGTAGTCGACGCGGACGAGGCCGAAACGCTTGTCGTAGCCGAATGCCCATTCGAAGTTGTCCATCAGTGACCAGGCGAAGTAGCCGCGCACGTCGGCTCCCGCGGAGCGGGCCGCCGCCACCGCCCGGATGTGGCTGTCGAGGTATGCGGTGCGGTCACTGTCGGGGACCGTCCCGTCACCCACCGGCTGGTCGGCGAAGGCGGCACCGTTCTCGGTGATGACGGTGGGCAGGCCGTAGTCCCGGTGGAGCCGCAGCAGCAGGGCGGTGAGCCCTTCGGGGTGGATCTCCCAGCCCATGTCCGTGACGGGCAGCCCGCGGGACACCCCTCGCACCACCGGCAGGCCGTCGTCGCCGGTCGTCGAGCCGTCCTCGGCGGAGCCGGAGAACTGGTGGCTGGAGTAGTAGTTGACTCCCAGGATGTCCAGCGGAGTGGCGATGGCGGCCAGGTCGCCGTCCTGAACCGGGAGGGTGACCCCGCGGGCCGCCAGGTCGGCCACCACGTCCTCGGGATACCGGCCGTGCACGAGCGGATCGAGGTAGATCCTGGTGCCGAGCCCGTCGGCGCGGCGGGCAGCGGCCGCGTCGGCGGGGTGATCGGTGGCCGGGGTGGCGTGGCCGAGATTGAGCGTGATGCCCAGTTCCAGCGGCTCGGGGGCGGCCTCACGCAGCCGCCGCGCGGCGAGTCCGTGGCCGAGCAGCAGGTGGTGCACGGCGTGCATGGCGTCGCCGAAGTTCTTGCGCCCGGGTGCGTGCACTCCCGACTCGTAGCCCAGCATCGCGGAACACCACGGCTCGTTCAGAGTGGTCCAGTGACGCACCCGGTCCCCCAGGGCGGCATGGGCGAGCTCGGCGTAGTCGGCGAAGCGGTGGGCGGTGTCCCGGGCGGGCCAGCCGCCGGCGTCCTCCAGTTCCTGGGGAAGGTCCCAGTGGTAGAGGGTGACCCAGGGGGTGATGCCGCGTTCCAGGAGGCTGTCCACCAGCCTGTCGTAGAACGCGACACCGCGGGGGTTGGCGGGACCGTGGCCGCCGGGCTGGATCCGTGGCCAGGCGAGTGAGAAGCGGTAGGTGTCCACGCCCAGACCGGCGATGATGCCGACGTCCTCCGCGAGGCGGTGGTAGTGGTCGCAGGCGGTGTCGCCGTTCTCCCCGCCTGCGACGGCCCCAGGAACCCGGCAGAAGGTGTCCCAGATGGACGGTGTCCGGCCGTCCGTGTCCACCGCGCCCTCGATCTGGTACGCGGAGGTGGCCACTCCCCAGCGGAAGTCGGCGGGGAGTCCTGGCACAGGCGCGGCGGGGAACCGCCCGGAAGCGGTCGTGCGGGAGGTGGCAGTCATGTTTCTCCGTGTTCGGTCCGTGCGGGTGGTCGTGCCCGGAGACGGGCGGCGTCGGCGCGCCGGGACGGGACGGCCGACGGGGGTCAGGGGTCGGTGTGCAGCCAGCAGGCGACGGTGCGTCCGCCTCCGGGGCCGGGCTCGACGGGGGTGAGGGCGGGGATCTTGCGATCGCATGCCTCGATCGCCGCGCCGCACCGGGGGTGGAAGGCGCAGCCGGACGGCATGTTCTTCAGGTCGGGCGGGGAGCCGGGGATTCCGGTCAGCGGGCGGCGCGGTCCGTGCAGGGCGGGGAAGGAGTGCAGCAGGCCGTGGCTGTAGGGGTGGTGGGCGCGGTGGTAGATGTCCTGGGCGGCGGCCTGCTCGACGATGCGTCCCCCGTACATGATGGCGATCCGGTCGGAGTACTCGATGAGCAGCGAGATGTCGTGGGTGATGAACAGGACGGAGAAGTCCAGCTCGGCCCGGAGCCGGACGAGCTGCCGCAGGATCTGACGCTGCATCACCACATCGAGGGCGGTGGTGGGTTCGTCCAGGATGACGATTTCGGGTTCCAGGGCGAGGGCCATGGCGATCATGACCCGCTGCCGCATGCCGCCGGAGAGCTGATGCGGGTAGCTGCCGAGCCGGTCGGCGGAGATACCGACGAGGGCGAGCAGTTCGGCTGCCCGGGCGTCACGGGCGGCCCGGCGCATCCCGGGCCGGTGGGCGGCGAGAACGTCGGTGAGCTGGGCGCGGACGCTGTGCACGGGGTTGAGGGAGTTCATGGCCCCCTGGAACACCAGGGAGATCTCCTGCCAGCGGAAGGCCCGGAGCTGTTCGGGTGCGAGATCCAGGACATCGGTGCTGCGGCCGTCACGCCCGTGGTACCGGACCTCGCCGCCGGTGATGACGCCGGGCGGGGGCAGCAGCCGGGTGACGGCGTAGGCGAGGGTGGACTTCCCGCTGCCGGACTCCCCGGCCAGGCCGAGCACCTCCCCGCGCCGCAGGGTGAGGTCCACGTCCCGCACGGCGCGGACGGAGGAGTTGCCCAGGCCGTAGTCGACGCACAGGCCGCTGATGTCGAGGACCGCTGAGCTGCCTGTCATGGCCGGATGTCCTTCCGGTGTGCGTCCGGCCGGGGGGCGCGGAGGACGGGGGTGAATCCGATGCGCATCCGGACCGTGCGGTCCTGGCGTCCGGAGGTGCGCAGCCGGGGGTTGATGAATTCGTCGATGCCGAAGTTGATGAGGGCCAGCGCGGTGCCGAGGAGGGCGATGCAGAGCCCGGCGGGCACGAACCACCACCAGGCCCCCTGGGCGAGTGCCTGGTTGCTCTGCGCCCAGAACAGCACGGTCCCCCAGTTCCAGTGGGAGATGTCGGCGATGCCGATGAAGGCCAGCGTGATGTTGGCGAGCACTCCGAAGATCACTGTTCCGATGAACCCGGAGGCGATGACGGCGGTGAGGTTGGGCAGCAGTTCGAAGCCGACGATGCGCCAGGTGGGCTCACCTGTCGCCCGGGCGGCCTGGATGTAGTCGCGGGAGCGCAGGGACAGCGTCTGGGCGCGCAGCACTCGGGCTCCCCAGGCCCAGGCGGTCAGCCCGATCACCCCGGCGATGGCGAGGTCACTGGTGTCGGGCAGGAAGCCGGCGATGATGATGATCAGCGGAAGTCCCGGGATGACCAGGAACACGTTGCTGACAGAGGACAGTACGTCGTCGCCCACCCCGCCGAGGTAGCCGGCGGTCACTCCGATCAGCACCGCGAGCACGGTGGCCACCACGGCGGCCACGAAACCGACCACCAGGACCCCCCGGGTGCCGACGAGGATCTGGGAGAACACGTCCTGGCCGGTCTGGGTGGTGCCGAACGGGTGCTGCCAGGACGGTGGCTGAAGCAGCGCGGCACTGCGGGCGGACGGGTCGTGCGGAGCCAGCCAGGGTCCGGCGATGGCCAGCACCACGAACGCGGTGAGCATGCCGACACCGGTGGCGGTCTTCTTGTTGCGGAGGAAGCGCAGCCGGTCACGCCGGGGCGCCGGCGGCGGGGCGGCGGCCAGGACCGCGCTGTCGGTGACCGGTACGGCCATGGTCAGGCCTCCCTTCGGGTGCGGGGGTCCAGGAGCATGTACGCCAGGTCCGCGAGGAGATTCGCGGCGAGCACCGCGAGGGTGATGATGAGGAAGACGCCCTGCATGAGGGGGTAGTCCTTGGCTCCGACGCCCTGGAAGAGGATGTAGCCGATGCCGGGGTAGGAGAACACCATTTCCACCAGCAGGGTCCCGCCGACGATGAAGCCGATGGACAGGGCGAAGTTGGAAATGTTGGGCAGAATCGCGTTGCGGGCGGCGTAGGCGAGCATCACCCGCCGCTCCGGCAGCCCTTTCGCCTGCGCGACCAGGACGTAGTCCTCGGAGGAGACGGTCACCATCATGTTGCGCATGCCGAGGATCCAGCCCGCGACGGCGCTGATGATGATGGTGAGGGCGGGCAGCAGCCCGTGGTACAGCGCACTGCCGATGAACGCCCAGTCGAAGCCGGGGACCAGCCCGTTGTCGTAGCCGCCGGACGCGGGGAAAAGCGGCCACTTGACGGCGAACAGCGCGATGGCGATCAGGCCGAGCCAGAAGTACGGGATGGCGGAGATGAAGGTGGTCACCGGCAGCAGGCCGTCCATCCAGGAGCCCCGGCGCCAGCCGGTCAGAATGCCGATGCCGGTGCCCAGCACGAAGCTGAGGACCGTGGTGAGGCCCATCAGTGCGAGGGTCCACGGCAGGCTCTGGGCGATGATCTCGGAGACTCCGGTGGGGAAGAAGGTGAAGGAGGTGCCGAGGTCGCCGCGCAGGAGGTTGCCCCAGTAGTCGAGGTACTGCTGCCACAGGGAGCGGTCCTGGTCGAGGCCGAAGAGGGTGCGCAGGGAGTCGACGGCGCGGCTGCTGAGCTGCCCCTGGAAGCGGGTCAGCATGGCCTGTACGGGATCACCGGGCATCAGCCGGGGGATGAAGAAGTTGATGGTGATCGCCGCCCAGGCGGTGAGGGCGTAGAACCCCAGTCGCTGCAGGAGGAATTTCACGCCGTTGCCTCCCGCGCGGCGCCCGGCCGGCCGGCCGGGGCGTCGTCGTACAGCCAGCAGGCCGCCCACTGACCCTCGGCGAGGTCGAAGCGGGGCGGCACCGTGGTGCGGCAGCGCTCCAGGGCGGCCGGGCAGCGCGGGTGGAAGCGGCAGCCCGCGGGCGGCGAGATCAGGCTGGGCGGCTCCCCGCCGTCACGGGCCGGATCCGCGCCGGCGGCGCCGTGCTCCGGGTTGTCCCCGGCGATCCGGTCGGGGTCCGGCGCGGAGGCGATGAGCAGCTGGGTGTAGGGGTGGGCGGGCCGCTGGGTGACGGTCTCGCTGTCACCGCCCTCCACCAGCCGGCCGGCGTACATGACAAGCGTCTCGTCCGCGAAGTACCGGGCGGAGGCGATGTCATGCGTGATGTACAGAATCGCGAGGTCGAGCCGCTCCTTCAGGTCCTTCAGAAGGTTGAGCACACCGAGCCGGATCGATACGTCGAGCATCGAGACCGGTTCGTCGGCCAGCAGCACCTTGGGGTCGGCGGCCATCGCGCGGGCGATGGCGACGCGTTGCCGCTGGCCGCCGGAGAGTTCGTGCGGAAAGACGTCGAGGTAGCGGGCGGCGGGGGTCAGCTGCACCCGGCCGAGCAGGTCGGCGAGGGCCTGTTCGAGCTCGGCGGCACCGCGGCCGCCCCGGCCGTGCACGCGGAGCGCCCGGGTGAGGTGGTACCGGACGGTGTGCACCGGGTTCAGCGAGCCGAAAGGGTCCTGGAAGATCATCTGGACCTGCCGGCAGTAGGCGCGGAAGGAGCGGCCCCGGCCGGCCCGCACCGGCCGGCCGTCGAGCCGGATCTCCCCGGAGGTCGCCGGGTACAGCTGGGCCAGCAGCCGGGCGATGGTGGACTTTCCCGAACCCGACTCCCCCACCACCGCCGTGACGGTGCCCCGGCGCAGCCGCAGCGAGACGTCGTCGACGGCGTGCACGACGGGCCGGGTCCGGTCCAGCACCGCGCGCAGGGTGCGCCGGACCCGGAAGTGCTTGCTGAGGCTGCGGGCTTCCAGCACCACGCGGGGATCGGTGCGGCCCGTGCCGTCCGCGGTGGCTGCTTCGGTGCGGGGTCCGCCGTGCGGGCCCGGCGGGCTGAGGTCGTCGGTTCCGGGCATGTCGGTCCTCCTCCCTCAGCCGGCCGCGGTCAGTCGCAGGACGATGTCCAGGGAGTTGCGCTGAGTCGGCTGGGGCGGCCCGTAGGGGTCGTCCTCGTCCGGCCAGCCCACCCAGTTCCGGGTGTTGTACTGGGCGCCGATCGGTCCGGCGACGGTCGGGACCACCGGGACCTCCTCGACGAAGATCCGCTGCAGGGCGTGCAGGGCCTCGGTCCGGGTGTCGTCGTCCACGGCCTCGGCGTACGCGGTGAGGGCCTCGTCGGCGCCCTCGCTGCGGAAGCGGCCGTAGTTGCCGCCGGCGCTCTCACCCAGCGGCCGGTACAGGGCACCGTTCATGACGTGCTGGTACATGTCGTAAGGGGTGGCTCCGGTGTCCGTCCAGTGCAGAGTGGCGTCGAAGTCGCCGGTGTCCACGGCGTTCCGCCAGCTGTCGACGGTCTGGGTCTGCACCCGGGCCTCGATGCCGATCTCCCCGAGGTCGTCCTCGATGATGGACAGGGCGGTGAGGTAGTCGGACCAGCCGGCCGGGTCGGTGAGGGTCATGGTCACCGGTTCGCCGGCCGGGTCGGTGAGGACCCCGTCCGTCAGGTCGTATCCGGCGCCCTCGAGCTCCTGCAGAGCCGCGGCCACGTCCACGGTGTGTTCCTCACCGTCGAACTCCGGGGCAAGGAAGCCCTCACCGGCCGGCATCGGCAGACCGGTGGGGTTCTCGATCTGCGGGTAGAGACCTGCGTGGGCCTGCTCGTGGATGGCCTTCCGGTCGATCACGTGGCTGATCGCGCGGCGCAGCGCCGGGTCGTCGAAGGGGGCCCGCTCGGTGTTGAGCCACAGCCCGTGGATGCCGAGCCCGGAGGGGAACCACAGGTGGTGGTGGTCCGGGTCCTTGTCGACGTAGACCTTCTCGTAGTCCGGCATGAAGACGAACGACCACTCGGTCTCGCCCTTCGCCAGCGCGGTGGTCTGCGCGTTGTTGTCGTTGTACGAGGTGTAGCGCAGCTCCTCGACCTCCGGCAGCCCTTTCCAGTAGCTGTCCCGTCGGGTGAGGGTCACGGTCTGCGGGGTGAAGGTCTTCAGTTCGTAGGGGCCGGTGCCGACGGGCTCCTTGTTGTCCCAGGTCTCCGGAGTGTCGATCGCGGACCAGATGTGCTCGGGGACGATGTACGTCTCGAGGATGCGGTTCTGGTTGACGAACTGCGGCTCCCCGAAGGTGATGCGGACGCTGTTCCCGTCCTGGACCACTTCCTCGAACGGGATGGCGTGGCCGTTGAACGCGTCGGTGTCCCGGATGAGCTGGAAGGTGTAGGCGACGTCGGCGGCGCTGAACTCTTCGCCGTCCGACCACTCGGGGCCGTTCCTGATGGTGAGGGTGAGGGTGCGGAAGTCCTCCGACCACTCCCATTCCTCGGCGAGCCAGGGCTGGTCGTCGAGCTCGGGGCGGACGCTGTTCACCATCGCCAGCGGTTCGTAGATCATCGACCGGTAGCCGAGAGAGGCACCGGCCGAGGTGTCCAGGAAGGGGTTGCTGTTGTCGGCGAGCGGGCCGTTGGGCATGCCGACGTGCAGCACTCCGGTGCCGCCTCCGGCACCGGCCGGTCCCTCGGGGCCGGCCGCGCTGCAGGCGGCCAGGAGGGAGAGGGCGAGGAGGGCAGCCGCGGCTGCGGCGGTTCTTCCGGTTCGTGCGCGGACTCTCATGGGGTGCTCCCAGGTGTCTCGGTGGGGGGATCGAACAGGTGGTGCGCATGCGGGGGCACGTTCCGGGCAGCGGGTGCCGTGGGAACGGTGCGGGGTGGGACTGGGCGTGCCGCGGGCGCGGGGAGTGGGGGCCGTCGGGCGGGACGTCAGACGGGCGCGGAGGCCCGGACGATGAGCTCGGTGGGCAGCACCACCGGCTCGGGCTGGAGCGAGGTGCCTCCGAAGTGGTTCAGCAGCATGGTTGCCGCAGTCTCCCCCATGGCGTGCATGGGCTGCCGCACGGTGGTGAGCTGGGGATCCACCGTCCTGGCCATGGGCAGGTCGTCGAAGCCCACGAGGGCCACGTCGTCGGGCACGCGCCGGCCCGCCGCGCGCAGAGCCCGCAGGGCGCCGACGGCGGTCTGATCGTTCAGAGCGAAGACGGCGTCGAACCGGAGCCCGGACTCCAGCGCCCGGCGCACCGTCTGCTCTCCTGACGGGACGGTGAAATCGCTCGCGACCACGTGCTCGGGCGGAAGGGGCAGTTGCCGTTCCCGCAGCACGTCACGGAAGCCGGTGAGCCGGTCCTGGACACAGCCGTACTGCTGCGGGCCGGTGACGACCAGGGGGGTACGGCGCCCGGAGTCCAGCAGGTGATGGGCGGCCACGGCGCCTCCGGCGACGTTCGTGGTGGCCACGGCCGGGAAGTCCGGACGCTGCCCCTGGTCGTCGATGAGAACGAGCGGCAGCCCCTGGCGGTGGAGCGCCTCGATCGCGCCGAGGGTCTCCCCGGGCACGATGGCCAGCAGCCCGTCGAACGCCCGGGCCGACACCTGGCTGGTGAACTGGGCCATCGATTCCTCACCCCGGTTGCAGGTGAACAGCAGCAGCCCGAAGCCGGCGGCCTCCACGGTGTCCGCGACGCCCTGGAGCATTTCACTGACCCAGGGCCAGGTGAGGGACGGGACCAGGACGGCTATGGTGCGGCTGTTGCCGCGGGCCAGGCTGACCGCCCGTGAGCTGGGCACGTATCCGAGCTCGGTGATGACGTGGCGGACCCGGTCGGCGGTCCCGGAGTCCACCTCTCCCTTGCCGTTGAGCACCCGCGAGACGGTCGTCTTGCTGACCGCAGCGGTACGGGCTACGTCGGCGATGGTGACGCGCATGAGGCCTCCCGGGCACATACTCCAGGCGACGCCGCGTCTTCCCGACGTCGCACCGATACCGGTTCCGGAACCGGTTCCGGAGACTGTGCGCGGGAGTCAACTCCTCCTGAGGGGCGGCGTCAAGACATCTCGTCGAAATATGTCGACGGTGCGTTACGGAACCGGTTCCGGGACGGGACGGGAGAGCACCGAACGGCACAAAACGTCCCGCCCGGCAGAGGGCCGGGCGGGACGCGGGAGGTGGTGGACACCGGCGGTGGTGCCCGGCCCACGGCGTGATGCCGCGGTGCGGACGCCGCGGGCTCAGTGACTCGGGGCGTAGACCTTCTCCACGAAGCCCGCAACCTTGTCCTCGGGCAGGTTCCGGGCCAGATCGGCCTCACTGATCATGCCGACCAGCCGCTTGCCCCCGTCGATCACGGGCAGCCGCCGGATCTGGTGGGTGGTCATCTCCTGGAGCACCTCGGAGATGTCCGCCTCGGAGCCGACCCAGCGCGGGGTTCCTTTGCACAGCTCACCGGCCCGGACCTGGGACGGGTCATGACCGGCCGCGATACAGCCCACCACGATGTCACGGTCGGTGATGATGCCGCACATGCGCTCGTTCTCGTCACTCACCGGCAGCGCGCCGACGTCCAACTGCCGCATCATCTGAGCCGCCCGGTCGAGCGTCTCGTCGGCGGAGATCCATTGTGCGCCCTCGTGCATGATGTCACGGGCGGTGGTCATAGAGTGCCTCCTCGATCCGGAATCCCCGTGGCCGGAGCCACGGTCCTGCCATGACTGACGGCCGCCCGGCGGGGGCGCGGATCACGGGAAGCCGGACGTGGCACTGTCCGGACCGCCGGAATCGCCCCCGGCCGTAACGGTTCTTCCAGGCTAGTGCCGTTACGGGAGGGATGCCCACTCGAGCGGGGCGGGGGTTTCCCCGGTCCGGCCGCGCCGGGCGCTCAGCGCAGCGCCGGCTCCTCACAGATCAGGGTGGCCGCGTCCGCGTCGAGCGTGGCCCGGATCCCCAGCGGCATGGTCAGCGGGTCGGGCCCGTGGCCGAAGCCCAGCTCCTCGACGACGGGCACCCCGAGCGGGCCGAGCCGGTCCAGTGCCACCGCCCGGACCACCTCGTAGGGCTCGCTGTCCTTCCAGGAGCCCAGCGCCACTCCGGCCACTCCGTCCAGCCAGCCGGCGTTCAGCAACTGGCTGAGGCTGCGGTCCAGGCGGTACGCCTCCTCCCCGACATCCTCGATGAGCAGGATTCCGCCGGCCGCGGAGGGTCGGGCGACCGGGCTGCCCAGGTCACCCGCCAGGAGGCTGACACAACCGCCGAGGGTCACGCCGGTGGCGCGGCCGGGAACCAGGGTCCGGGCACCGGGCGAGGTGAGGGTGGTGACCGTCTCCGGCTCCAGCAGCATGCGGCGCAGCCGGGTCAGGGCAGCGGTCTCCTTGACGAACACCGGGGTGGCGGGCATCGGCCCGTGCACGGTGGCCAGCCCCAGCCGGGTCGCGAACGCCTCGTGCAGCACCGTGATGTCGCTGTAGCCGACGAAGACCTTCGGCCCGGCCGCCCGCATGGCCTCCCAGTCCAGCAGCCCGGTCATCCGCTGGGCACCGTAACCGCCGCGGGAACAGATGACGGCCGCGACGGACGGGTCGCACCAGGCGTCCTGGAGGTCCCGGGCCCGCACGGCGTCCTCACCGGCCAGATAGTCCAGGGTGGGGTGGACGGCCAGGACGTGCGGGGCGTACTCGACATCGAGACCCCACTCGCGCAGGATCGCCGCCCCTGCCTCGAGGTGCACCCGCTCCACCGGGCCGCTCGGCGAGACGATGACGGCCCGGTCGCCCGGGCGCAGCCGTCGCGGCCGGGTGAGGGGGCGGACGCCCGGGGAAGGGTCAGGGGCGGTGGAGGTCATGGGCGCAGCTCCAGTTCCGGTACGTCGTCCCGGTCGATACCGAAGACCTGTAGGTAGAGGGAGAGTTCGGCTTCCAGCGCCCGCTTGACGGTGGTGGCCTTCCGGAAGCCGTGCTGCTCGCCCTCGAACGTCAGGTAGGCATGCGGCAGCGCCGGAGGGACCGCTCTCAGGAAGCTCTCGCTCTGTGCGGGCGGACACACCGCGTCCTCCAGGCCCTGGAGGAGCACGAACGGGGTGCTGAGCGAGTGCGCCCGGTAGAGCGGGGACCGCTCCCGGTAGCGGCGGGGCACCTCCGCCGGCGGGCCGATGAGGGAGTCCAGGTACCGGGACTCGAAGTCGTGGGTGCCGCCGTCGCTCCAGCCGGCCAGGTCCAGCACCGGGTACGCGATGGTGCCGCAGGCGTACAGCCCGGCGGTGGCGGGCGAGGTCAGGGACGCCGCGGTGGTCCAGCCTCCCGCGCTGCCGCCGCGGACAGCGAGCCGGCCGGGATCGGCGGTGCCCTCGTCCGCGAGGGCCCGGGCGACGGCGGCGCAGTCCTCGACATCGACGATGCCCCACTGCTCGCGCAGCCGTTCGCGGTACTCCCGGCCGTAGCCGGTGGAGCCGCCGTAGTCGACCTGGACGACCCCGATGCCCCGTGAGGTGAAGAAGGCGATCTGCAGGTCGAGGACCTGGGGCGCCCGGCCGGTCGGACCGCCGTGGGCCCACACCACGTACGGGGGGAGTTCGCCGGGCGGGGCGGTGCGCTCCGGGTGGCGGGGCGGGTACACGGCGGCGTGGATGTCCCGGCCGTCCGGTCCGGTGAAGGTCCGGGCCGCGGGGCGCGGGAGATACGCCGGATCGACGACGTCCCGGTGCTCCTCGGCGGCCACCAGGACGTGGCCGGTGCGGGTGTCGAGCTGCACCACCTCCCGGAAGCGGGACGGGCTCGCTGCCGCGCCGGTGACCCGGGTGCCCCGGACGGCCAGGGCGGGGGCCCACTCGGTCCACGGGCCCGGGGCGTCGGTGAGCTCGCCGGTGACCGGATCCAGGATGCCCAGCCGCAGCTCCCCGCGACCGTGCAGGACGGCGATCAGGGAGTCCGCGAGCGGCGCGAACCAGCGCATGCCGATCTTCCACAGCGCCCCGGCGAACTCCTCCTTCCGGGGGCAGAGGTTGACCGCCGACCCGGTGACGGGATCGACGCGGTGCAGGTTCCACCAGCCGGTCCGGTCGGTGACGGCCAGCAGGCTGCCGTCAGCCGCCCACTCCACCTGTGCCACGGCTTCCCCCGGTCCGCCGGCCAGGGTACGGACGCCGGTGAAGCGGCCCGCCGCGGAGACCTCCGCGATCTTCAGCTCGGTGCCGTCCCAGGGCATCCGCGGATGGTCCCAGGCGAGCCAGACCGCCTGTCCGCCGTCCGGGGACAGCCGGGGCCCGGTGACGAAGCGGTGCCGGTCGTCGCCGAGCTCGCGCACGGCCGCCCGGTCGCCGGCGGCCGAGCCGTCCAGGGGCACCGCGACCGGCACCCGCCGCACGTCGGTGGGGTGCGGGCCGGTGAACTCCTCCAGCACGCACCAGACCTCACCGCGTTCGGCGTGCACCACGGGGTCCGCCCAGCGCAGCCCGTGGGGGATCGCCGGCTCCGGGGTCAGCGGCGCCGGCTCCTCCGGGCCGTCGGGTGCGAAGCGGTACAGCCGCTGGTCCGCGAAGTGGGTGAAGACCAGCAGTGGACCACCGGAGGAGCGGGGAGCGCCCGCCCACGGCAGGCCGCCGTACTCCAGCACCCGGTTGCGGACGTTCCACGGCGGGGGCAGCACCGATTCCGGCCGGGACGCACCCGGACGCAGCCGCAGCAGGGCACGGCGGCCCTCTTCCGCGGGCCGGGAAGCGGTCCACCAGAGCTCCTCACCGACGGCACCGAGGTACTCGGGGCCCCCGGCGTGCTCGGCGACGCGTGCGGGGTCCAGGGGTGACGGCCAGCTGCCGTAAGGGGCCGGGGTGAGCGCCATGGGTGCTGATCTCCTGAGTCGGGCGGTCTCCCGGCACCGGCCGGTCCGGCAGCCACGCCGGGTGGCTGCCGGGACACGGCTGCCCCGGGCGGGATGTCAGAGGCTGAGCAGCGCGCGGTCCAGCACCCGGGTGCCGAAGTGCAGGGCCTCGACGGGGACGCGCTCGTCCACGCCGTGGAACAGAGCCTGGTAGTCGAACCCCTCGGGAAGCCGCAGCGGCGTGAAGCCGTAGCCGAGGATGCCGAGGCGGGAGAACTGCTTGGCGTCGGTTCCGCCGGACATGCAGTACGGGACGACGTGGGCGCCGGGGTCGTGATGCTCCAGCGCCTCCCGCAGGACGGCGTAGGTCGCGGAGTCCACCGGCGCCTGGAGGGCCCTTTCCCGGTGCTGGAACTCCCAGTCCACCTCCGGGCCGGTGAGCCGGTCCAGGGTCTCGGTGAACTCCTCCTCGGCCCCCGGGACCATCCGCCCGTCGATGCCGGCCGCTGCCCTGCCGGGGATGACGTTCACCTTGTAGCCGCCCTCCAGCATCGTGGGGTTGGTGCTGTTGCGGACGGTGGGCTCGACCAGGGCGGCGGCCGGGCCGAGCCGCTCCAGCAGAAGGTCCACCTCGCGGGCCAGCCGGTCCTCGTCCGCCGTGTCGAAATCCGGGAGCTCCAGGGCGTAGAGGGCGGCCAGCTCGGTCAGGGCGGCGCGCACGGTGGGGGTGAGCCGCACCGGCCAGCGGTGCTCCCCGATGCGGGTGACGGCGGCGGCCAGCCGGCTGACGGCATTGGCGCGGTTGACCTTGGAGCCATGGCCGGCGACGCCCCGCGCGCTGAGCCGCAGCCAGCCGGTGCCCCGCTCCCCCGCGGCGAGGGGATAGATTCTTCTGCCGTCGCCGGGGTGGAAGGTGAAGGCACCGGACTCGCTGATTCCCTCGGTGCAGCCCTCGAACAGCCCGGGGTGCTCCTCGGTGAGGAAGCCGGAGCCGTACGCGGCGCTGTCCTCCTCGTCCGCGGTGAAGGCCAGCACGATGTCGCGGCGCGGCCGGACACCGGCCCGGGCCCAGGCGCGCACGACGGCAAGCACCATGGCGTCGGCGTTCTTCATGTCGATCGCCCCGCGCCCCCAGACGACGCCGTCCCGGATCTCCCCGGAGAACGGATGCACCGTCCAGTCCGCCGGCTCGGCGGGTACGACGTCGAGGTGGCCGTGCACCAGCAGGGCATCGGCGGACGGGTCGGTGCCCTCGATCCGGGCCACCACGTTGGTGCGGTCCGGGGCCTTCTCCAGCAGGGCGGGCTCCAGGCCGGCCTCCGCCAGCCGTTCGGCGACGTACTCGGCGGCCGGGCGCTCCACCCCGTCGCCCTGGCCGTGGTTGGTGGTGTCGATGCGGATGAGCTCGGAGGTGAACTGGACGGCCTCGGCCAGCGTCTTGTCGTCGATGTGGTGCCCGGAGCCGAAGGAGCCGGCCGGGCCGTCGGTGTCAGCCATAGTGTTCCTCCACTGCGGCGGAGACGAGTGTCGTGACCGCCTTGAAGCAGCGGATCCCTTCGTACATGTCGGAAGCGGTGTAACTTACCCGGCGCTCCGCGGTGCGCTCCACACCGGGCACCAGGGTGGCCGCACCGGCCAGGTGCTCGGCGTCGAACTCGACCTCCACGGTCCGCGGCCGGGGAGCGGCCGGTGGATGCCGTACGGCCAGGCGGGCCGCCCCGGCCGCGGCGGCCCGCAGGTCGGCTGCGGTGCGGGCCGGGGTGCGGCAGACGGCGGCGTACCGCGACACGTAGTCCTTGACGGCCACGGTCCTGGCGGCGGGGGCGTAGCCGGCGGCGTCCCGGCAGGTGCGGTCGTCGCCGGTCACGAGAATCACGGGTGTGCCGTACTCGGCGACGACGAGGGCGTTCAGCAGCCCTTCACCGGCCCGTACTCCGTCCACGAAGACGCCGGTGACCGAGTTCCCCAGGTAGGTGTGGGCGAGCACGCCCTCCTCACCGGCACCGGTGTGATAGCCGACGAAGGCGATGCCGTCCACGTCCCGGTGCTGCACGCCCTCCACCATGCCGAGCTCCTTGTGCCGCCCGGTGAGCAGTTGCGCCCGCTCGTCGAGACGCTCCAGCAGCAGGTTGCGCATCGTCATGTGAGCCTCGTTGACCAGCACCTCGTCCGCTCCCGCGTCGAAGAAGCCGGCAATGACGGCGTTCACATCGGAGGTGAACAAGGGCCGGCAGCGCTCCCACTCGGGCCTGCCCGGCAGACAGTCGGCGGGCCAGGTCACCCCGGTGGCCCCCTCCATGTCCGCGCTGATCAGAAGCTTCATGGCGGGTCACGCTACGCGCTCCCCGCACGGGGTGAAAGACCGACGGGGCTCCTGCACCGGTGCGACCTGTGAAGGCACCCGCGCGGTCTACGGCCACCGCTGCCGGGGCGGTTTCGCCTGCGGGCCGGCGATCACCGGAAACTGCTGCCCGCCGCACTCCAGTACAGGGCGGCCGCACTCGATGACCCGGGAGGCGAGCTGCTCCCGCTCCCCCGGGCGCATGCCCGGCATGATCCGCAGGAGGCCGGCGGCCCGCTGCCGCCCGGCAGCCGGGAGGCAGGCCGGGGGAGCGAAGCCGGCGGCGACCCCCTGCCGGTCTCTTCCCATGAACGCCGGCGGCAATTCGTCCCGGTCGGCTGCCAGGACGAGCAGGCACACCGGGCCGTGACCGTCCATCGGGTAGGCCCACCACAGCACGTCCCGCCGGCCGCCGTCCGGCCCCGAGGTACGGAAGCGCCCCGCGGTGGGACAGGCCGGCCCGCCGGTGCCGGGAAGGTGGTGGTAGGCGGCCCCCGCCTGCTCCCCTGCGCCAACTCCGTCAAGCACGCCGGACACCGGAAGGATGTCGGCGGCCGGCCGGTCCACCATCTCCTCCCGACTGCGGCCGAACAGCAGGCGTGCACCGGCGCTCCAATGCGTGATCAGCCCCCGTCCGTCCACCGGCACAGCGGCCAGCGGTATCCGTAGGGGTGTCCCCGCGACCGGGAACGTACGGTCACCGTGCGGGAGTTCGAGGTCCGGGGCCACGTGTTTCTCCTTCCCGGGCGAGGGAGCGCTTCCACCGTACGCGCCCGGGACCCGAATGCGGGGGAGCACGGTCGGGAAGGTGGTGCGCCCGCGCTCTTCCGCCGCACCGTGACCTCCGGACGACCACCCGCGCCGGGTCCGGAACGGGGCGGGGGCCCTTCCGGCTGCCCTGCCACAGCGGACGGCGGCCACCCCCGCAGGGCCGGCCGCCGTCCGAAAAGCGTCAGGTCTACTTCTCCATCTCGGTGGCGAGGTTGGCCAGAATCGTGTCGTAGATACCGGCCAGCGCCCGAGGGGCGAAGATCCGCTCGAAGATGCCGCCGATACCGCCCGCGCCCTGCCACACAGTGCGGACAGTGACCCGGCTGCTGCCTTCCTCCTGGCCGGGCACGATTGTCCAGGTGGTCACCAGCGTCGAGTTGCGGTCGGTCTCCACCAGGGTGGTCTCGTCGGGCTCGGTGACATCCAGCAGGCATTCGCGCACCCGCTTGGATGTGGCCTGAAGCTTCAGGTGCACCACGGTGCCCTCGCCGTCGCCGCCCTCCCGTACCTCGTACGCGGTGAACTGCTCGGGAAGGATCTTGCGGTGGATGTCCTGGTAGTCGGCAAGGGCGTCGAACACGTCATCGGGCTTCGCCGCGATGTCCCGGTGCGTGGTGGCCTCGACCTGCGCCATGGCAATCCTCCTGCGCTTGTGCGGACTTGGGAGTCAGCCAATCACCCGGCCGCACGGCGGCCAAATCGGACTTGACAGGACCACACGGGAACATGTGTTCTATTTATAAGGACCATGCAAGGAGGCCCCATGCGCTGGAACAATCTGAGCGACGAAGACCGGGCCGCCGCCCCCGCTCTCTTCGGTTCCGATGTCGTCACCCGCACCATCGACACCCCTGAGTTCCACGGCATCACCTTCCACGAGGTGCGGGCCCGCTCCCTCCTCAACCGCGTCCCGGGCGCCTCCCGCATGCCGTTCGAATGGACGGTGAACCCTTACCGCGGCTGCAGTCACGCCTGCGTCTACTGCTTCGCCCGGAAGACCCACAGCTACCTCGACCTCGACACCGGCGCCGGCTTCGACTCCCAGATCGTCGTCAAGGTCAACGCCCCCGGGCTGCTCCGCACCGAACTGGCATCCCGGCGCTGGCAGGGTGACCACATCGCGATGGGCACCAATGTCGACTGCTACCAGCGGGCCGAGGGCCGCTACCGTCTGATGCCCGGCATCCTCAGCGCGCTGCGGGACCACGCCAATCCGTTCTCCGTCCTCACCAAGGGCACCCTGATCCTGCGCGACCTGGACCTGCTGCGCGAGGCCGCCCGGCGCACCGAGGTCGGGGTGTCCGTCTCCGTCGGATTCACCGACCGGGAGCTCTGGCGCACGGTGGAGCCGGGCACGCCGGCTCCCGAACGCCGGCTGGACGTGGTGCGCACCCTCACCCGGCAGGGCATTCCGTGCGGGGTGCTCATGGCTCCGGTGATCCCCTTTCTCGGCGACTCCCCCGGTGAGCTGCGCACCACGGTCCGCGCCATCGCCGCGGCCGGGGCGACCTCCGTCACCCCGCTCGCCCTGCACCTGCGGCCCGGCGCCCGCGAGTGGTACCTGCGGTGGCTGGCCGAGCACCACCCCCACCTGGTGCGCCCCTACGAAGGGCTGTACGCGGACGGCCCCTACGCTCCGAAGTGGTACCAGCGCCGGATCACCGGCCAGATCCACGAGCTGGCCACCGAGTACGGCATCGGCCCCTCCCGCCCCGGCGCCGCCCGCGCCCTGCCGGTCCCGCCCTCCGGCCCGGCGCCCCCGGACCCGGAAGCCACCCAGCTCACCCTCCTGTGACGCTCCGGCCCCCGACCGGGCCGGCCCGGGGAGCGGACCGGATCACGACAGCCGCCGCAGGACGCGGCCGAGCGTCGCCACCCCCTCGGTGATGGCCGCCGGAGGGCTCGCCGCGTACCCGAGCACCAGACCCGGCCCGCGCGGACGCACACTGTGCCAGGACAGCGGATGCACCTTCACTCCGCGGGTGAGCGCCTCGGCCGCAAGGCCGGTGTCGGAGAAACCTTCCTCAAAGGTGATCATCAAATGGAGGCCCGCCGCAGCCCCGTGGACCCGCACGCCCGGGAGGTGCTTCGCGAGCGCCTCGGTCATCACATCGCGGCGACGGCGGTGCCGCCGGCGGAGGAGACGGAGCCTGCGCTCCAGCTCACCCGACTCCATCAGCCGGGCCAGCACCAACTGCGGCAGCACGGGGTTGCCCAGGTCGGCGTACCGCTTGGCGGCCACCATGGCGTCCCGGTACTCCGGCGGTGCCAGGACCCATCCCACCCGCAGAGCCGGGGCGAGGAGCTTCGAGACACTCCCCGCGTAACAGACCCGCTCGGGGTGCATCGACCGCAGGGCGGGCACCGGCGGGCGGTCGTAGCGGTGCTCGGCGTCGTAGTCGTCCTCAATGATCAGGCCGCCCTCCTCGGCCCACCGCATCAGGGCTCGGCGCCTTCCGCCGCCGAGCACCACTCCGGTCGGAAACTGGTGCGCCGGGGTCAGCAGGACCGCCGCCGCACCCGTGGCGCGCAGTGCGTCGACCCGGATGCCCTGCGAGTCGACCGGGACAGCGGGAGTCTCCATCTGCCAGTGGTTCAGGTGCTGTCGCACACCGAGTGATCCCGGGTCCTCGAGCGCCACCTCGTCGATCCCGTGGGGGCGGAGCGTCTGGGCGAGCAGGCCGAGTGCCTGGGCGACCCCCGCCACGACGAGCACCTCGTCCGGGTGGGCCCGGATCCCGCGGTTGCGGGCCAGCCAGTTCACCACCGCCTCGCGCAGCGCCCGCGTCCCCCGCGGGTCCCCGTAACCGAGGTCGGCGTGCGTGAGCTCATGGAGCACCGCCCGTTCCGCGCGCAGCCAGGCGGCCCGTGGAAACGCGGCCAGGTCGGGCAGCCCGGGCGAGAAGTCGATCCGGGCCGGCACCGCCCGCAGCGCGTCGAAGACGTCAACGCCGGGTGCCGTGGAGAACGGAGCGGCCGGTGGCGCACCGGGTCCGGACCGGTCCGGCAGCGGCGCCGCCACCACGGGCGCGGCCACCACGATGGTTCCGGCCCGGCCCCGCCCGGCTGCGTGCCCGTCCTCGATCAAGCGCTGGTAGGCCTCGGTGACCACCCCCCGGGACACCCGCAGGTCGGTCGCCAGTGACCTGGTCGCGGGCAGCCGGCTTCCGACGGGCAGCCGGCCGTCCGCCACGGCGAGCCGCAGCTGTCCGGTCAGCCAGTCGGCCAGACCGCCGGCCGGTGCTTCCTCGGTGTTCAGCTGCAGGAAATCCGATCCGTAGGTACTGGACCTACTGGAGAGCATCTCTTTGGACCTGTTCACCGGACCATTCTGCGCGCCAGAGTGAGGCCATGAAAAGCGAACCGAAGGTTTTTTCAGCACCACGGCCGCCCCGGACGAACGGGGGTGCCCCGTGACCACGGCCGGGTACGTCCACGGCTACTCCCCCGACGAGGCCCACCGGCTGCGTGAGCAGGCCGACACGCTGGCCGGACTGCTCCACGACGGCACGGCCTACCCGGCCGGCAGCCGCGTGCTGGAGGTCGGCTGCGGGGTCGGCGCGCAGACGGTGCATCTGCTCACCCACAGCCCGGGGGCGGAGCTGGTGGCGGCCGACATCTCCGCCGCCTCCCTTGCGCTGGCTCAGGCCCGGGTACGGGAGCAGTGCCCCGGGGCACGGGTCGAATGGTGCCGCGCGGACCTCTTCGATCTGCCCTTCCCCGACGCCTCGTTCGACCACGTGTTTGTCTGCTTCGTGCTGGAACACCTGCGGGACCCGCTCCGTGCGGTGACCTGCCTCCGCCGCCTGCTGCGGCCGGGCGGTACCCTCACCGTGATCGAAGGGGACCACGGGACGGCGGTCTTCCACCCCGGAAGCGCTCCCGCACGAGCGGTGATCGACCACCTGGTCCGGTTGCAGTCCGCCGCGGGCGGCAACGCGCTGATCGGCCGGCAACTGCAGCCGCTGCTGACCGGCGCCGGCTTCCGGGAGGTCGTGGTCCGGCCGCGGACCATCTGTGCCGACGGCTCCCGGCCCGCCATGAGGGAGGGCTTCACCCGCGACACCTTCGTCGCCATGGTGGAATCCGTCCGGGAGAAGGCGCTGGCCGACGGCCTGACGACGGCGGCCGACTGGGCGCGGGGAGTCGCCGACCTGCGCCGGACCATGGAGGACGGCGGCACTTTCCACTACACCTTCTTCAAGGCCCTCGCCGTGGGTCCGGCCGGGGTCCCGCGGGGGTCATGACCTGCCCCTGCTGCCGTATCCGCCCGCACCGCCCTGCCCCACCGCCGGGGCTGTGGGGCAGGGAACGTGGCGGGAGCCACAGGTCGCCCGGATCTGTGGCGGGAGCCACAGATCCGGGCGGGCGCCGGGGGTGGTCGGCGGACCCGGCGCCGAGTACTCTGCTCATCAGAGCGATACCACGCTCAGGCGGTTTGGTGACGCAGCCGTCAGGAGTACACAGTTCGGTCCGGCATTCGCCGCAGTACCGCGCGGGACCCCCGGGACAGGGTCCGCGGCGGGCCCGTAACACCTTCGCCGCGCCTGCGCGCGGTTCTCCTCCCACGTCACCTCTTGGAGTCCCGTGATGGACCGTCCCGTCTTCCCCGCTCTGCCCACAGTCGCCGTGATCGGCCTGGGCACCATGGGCACCGGTATCGCCGAAGTCCTTCTCCGTTCCGGCCGCGAAGTCATCGGCATCGACAACGACGCGGCCGCGGCCCGGCGCGCCGTCGCCGCCCTCGAGGCCGCCACCTCCCGTGCGGTGGACCGCCGGAAGCTGACCGCGCAGCAGCGGCAGGACGCACTGAGCCGTTTCCGCACCGCCACCGAACTGCAGGCGGCCGCGGGGGCCGACCTGGTCATCGAGGTGGTGCCCGAGGACTACGCGCTCAAGCTCGAGGTCCTGACCGCGCTCGACGGCATCGTCAAGCCGGACACCGTGGTCGCCACCGGTACCAACGCGCTGCCGGTGACCAAGCTCGCCGCGGAGACCGCCCACCCCCAGCGGGTGGTGGGCCTGCACTTCTTCCACCCGGTGCCGGTGATGAGGCTGGTCGAGGTCGTGTCCTCGGTGCTGACCTCTCCGGACGTCGTCACCGCCGTCACCGGCCTGGCCCGGGACCTCGGCAAGGAGCCGCTGAGCATCGGGGACCGGCCGGGTTTCGTGGCCGACGGGCTGCTGTTCGGCTACCTGAACCAGGCCGCTGCCATGTACGAGGCGCGGTACGCCACCAGGGAGGACATCGACGCCGCGATGCGGCTGGGCTGCGGTCTGCCGATGGGCCCGCTGGCGCTGCTCGACCTGATCGGCATCGACACTGCCCGGACCGTGCTGGACGCCATGTACGAGCGCTCCCAGGACCGCCTGCACGCCCCGGCCCCGATCCTCAAGCAGCTCAGCGAGGCGGGCATGACCGGCCGCAAGGCGGGCCGCGGCTTCTACACCTACGCCGGCACCACCGCTGCGGAGGACGCGACCGTCGTTCCGGACGAGCTCACCCCGGCCGCCGGCGAGGGCCGGGCCGAGCCCCGCCCGGTCTCCTCCGTCGGTGTCGCGGGCTCCGGCACCATGGCCTCCGGCATCGCCGAGGTGTTCGCGAAGGCCGGCCATTCCGTGATCCTTGCCGCCCGGAGCGAGGAGAAAGCCCGGACCGCCCGCGACCGGGTCGCCAAGTCGCTGAAGCGCTCCGTCGACCGCGGCCGGATGTCCGCGGAGGACCGGGACGCCACGCTGGCCAGGATCGTCCCGGCCGGCACCCTCGACTCCTTCGCCGAGGTGGACCTGGCGGTCGAGGCGGTGGCCGAGGACCTGGCGGTCAAGCAGGAGCTGTTCGCCAAGCTGGACTCGGTCTGCAAGCCCGGTGCGGTGCTGGCGACCACGACCTCCTCGCTGCCGGTGATCGCCTGCGCCAAGGCCACCTCCCGCCCGCAGGACGTCATCGGAATGCACTTCTTCAACCCGGCCCCGGCCATGAAGCTGGTCGAGGTCGTGCGCACCGTCCTCACCGGCGAGGAGGCGCACGCCACCGTCCACGCCGTCTGCGCCGCCATCCGCAAGCATCCGGTGGACTGCGGTGACCGGGCGGGTTTCATCGTCAATGCGCTGCTGTTCCCCTACCTCAACAATGCGGTCAAGATGGTGCAGGAGCACTACGCGACGCCGGACGACATCGACACCGCGATGAAGCTCGGCGGTGGCTACCCGATGGGGCCGTTCGAGCTCCTGGACGTCGTGGGGCTGGACGTCTCGCTGGCCATCGAGGACGTGCTGCACCGCGAGTTCCGCGACCCCTCGCTGGCTCCGGCGCCCCTGCTGCGGCAACTGGTCGAGGCAGGCTGCCTGGGCCGCAAGACCGGGCGGGGCTTCCGTGAGTACAACCGCGCATGAGGGCGGGTGAATACAGTACGTTCACCTCATGGCCCAGCCCGTGAAGTCCGCCCGTCCGCAGCCCTCCTCCCAGCGGCTGAAGGTCCGCCGCGAGCTGGCGACGGCCGCGCTGGAACTGTTCGCCACCAAGGGGTACGCGGCGACCACGGTGGACGAGATCGCCGCCGCGGCGGGGGTGGCCCGGCGCACCTTCTTCCGGCACTTCCGCTCGAAGGAGGAGGCGATCTTCCCGGACCACGACGACACCCTGGTGCGGGCCAAGGCCGTGCTCGACGCCGCGCCGCCGCACGAGAACCCGATCGACACGGTGTGCCACGGCATCAAGGAGGTCATGCGCATGTACGCGGCCTCCCCGGCCGTGTCCGTGGAGCGCTACCAGCTCACCCGGGAGGTCCCCGCGCTCCGGGAGCGGGAGATCGCCTCGGTGGCGCGCTACGAGCGGCTGTTCACCCGCTACCTGCTGGGCCATTTCGACGAGACGGCCCCGGAGGACAGCAACGGGAACATCGACGAGCCGCTGCTCGCCGAGGTGGCCGCGTCGGCGGTGGTGACCGCGCACAACCACGTGCTGCGGCGATGGCTGCGGCGTGGCGGGCAGGGTGATGTGGAGGCCGAACTGGACCGCGCCTTCGCCATCGTCCGGCGCACCTTCGGCTCGCTCCCGCAGATCGGCGGGAAGGCGCCTGCTGCGGTGGCCTCCGCCGGCAACGAGGTGCTGGTGACGGTGTCGCGCACCGACGCGCCGCTCCCCGAAGTCATGCGCACGATCGAACAGGCGCTCGGCAGGCGCTGACGCCCGGCCACGGCCGCGGACCACGGCCGCGGAGACCTCCCGAGGGGGTCTCCGCGGCCGATCGCGTATACCCGGCCGCACCCAGCCGCCGGACCCCCGTGTCGCTCATGCGTGGCCCCCTGATGTCAGGTGAGCGAAATTGTTGGCACTGAGTGTCTTGCCACCTGGCACGCCGTGCCATAGCGTGTTGAGTGTCCGGGCACTGTCCCACCGAACCACCGGGTGCCTCGGATGCCTGCGTCACAGGCCCGCGCCACCGCGCACCAGCCGGAACCGCCGCCGGACCGACGGCACAGCAGCAAGTGGAACAACCTGTCGTCCCCATATGCGTCCCGACGGACGCGCTCTTCCGGAGGCACCATCGTGAAGGACATCCTGGACGCCATCACCGCGTCGGACACCACGGCGGAGGACTTCGCCGCCCTGCCCGTGCCCGAGTCCTACCGCGCCATCACCGTGCACAAGGACGAGGCCGAGATGTTCGCGGGGGTTCCCAGCCGCGACAAGGACCCGCGCAAGTCCCTGCACCTGGACGAGGTCCCGGTGCCCCGGCTCGGCCCCGGTGAGGCACTGGTCGCCGTCATGGCCAGCTCGGTGAACTACAACTC
This sequence comes from Streptomyces sp. ACA25, assembly GCF_028200735.1. GTDB lineage: Bacteria > Actinomycetota > Actinomycetes > Streptomycetales > Streptomycetaceae > Streptomyces. The sequence goes on along the minus strand of NZ_JAQKPV010000010.1, from coordinate 165,214 downwards.
CGTGTGGACCTCGATCTTCGAGCCCGTGTCCACCTTCAGTTTTCTCGAGCGCTACGGCAGGCTCTCCCCGCTGACCAAGCGGCACGACCTTCCCTACCACGTCATCGGGTCCGACCTGTCCGGCGTGGTGCTGCGCACCGGGGAGGGCGTCAACGCCTGGCAGCCCGGCGACGAGGTCGTCGCGCACTGCCTTTCCGTGGAGCTGGAGTCTGCCGACGGGCACAACGACACGATGCTCGACCCGGAACAGCGGATCTGGGGCTTCGAGACCAACTTCGGCGGCCTCGCCGAGATCGCCCTGGTCAAGACCAACCAGCTCATGCCCAAGCCCCGGCACCTGTCCTGGGAGGAGGCCGCGGCGCCCGGCCTGGTGAACTCCACCGCCTACCGGCAGCTCGTCTCGCGCAACGGCGCCGGCATGAAGCAGGGCGACAACGTGCTGATCTGGGGGGCCAGCGGCGGCCTCGGCTCCTACGCCACCCAGTTCGCGCTCGCCGGCGGGGCCAACCCGATCTGCGTGGTCTCCAGCGACAAGAAGGCCGAGATCTGTCGCCGCATGGGGGCGGAGGCGATCATCGACCGCAACGCGGAGGGGTACCGGTTCTGGAAGGACGAGCACACCCAGGACCCCCGCGAGTGGAAGCGGTTCGGCAAGAAGATCCGGGAGCTGACCGGCGGCGAGGACGTGGACATCGTCTTCGAGCACCCCGGCCAGGAGACCTTCGGCGCCAGCGTCTACGTCACCCGCAAGGGCGGCACCATCGTCACCTGCGCGTCGACCTCCGGCTACATGCACAGCTACGACAACCGGTACCTGTGGATGAGCCTGAAGAAGATCGTCGGCTCGCACTTCGCGAACTACCGCGAGGCGTGGGAGGCCAACCGGCTGATCGCCAAGGGCAAGATCCACCCGACCCTGTCGAAGACCTACTCCCTGGAGGAGACCGGGCAGGCGGCCTTCGACGTGCACCGCAACCTGCACCAGGGGAAGGTGGGCGTGCTCGCCCTTGCTCCGCAGGAGGGAATGGGTGTGCGCGACCCCGGGATGCGCGAGCAGCACTTGGACGCCATCAACCGCTTCCGGAACGTCTGAGGCCCCTCATGACCCATCGCCAGAAGGACCGTCCGTGGCTGATGCGGACCTACGCCGGGCACTCCAGCGCCGAAGCGTCCAACGAGCTCTACCGGCGCAACCTCTCCAAGGGCCAGACCGGCCTGTCGGTCGCGTTCGACCTGCCGACCCAGACGGGCTACGACCCCGACCACATCCTCGCCCGCGGGGAGGTGGGGCGGGTCGGGGTTCCGGTGGCGCATCTCGGTGACATGGAACGGCTGCTGAGGGACATTCCGCTGGAGCGGATGAACACCTCGATGACCATCAACGCCACCGCCATGTGGCTGCTCGCGCTGTACCAGGTGGTCGCCGAGGAACAGGGCGCCGACCCCGCCGGGCTCCAGGGCACGACGCAGAACGACATCGTCAAGGAGTACCTGTCCCGGGGAACGCACGTCTTCCCGCCCGGCCCGTCCCTCCGGCTCACCACGGACATGATCGCCTACACGGTGAACCACATGCCCAAGTGGAACCCGATCAACATCTGCAGCTACCACCTGCAGGAGGCGGGGGCCACCCCGGTACAGGAGATCGCCTACGCGATGGCCACCGCGGTCGCCGTGCTGGACGCCGTCCGGGACTCCGGTCAGGTGCCCCAGGAGCGGATGGGCGACGTCGTCGCCCGCATCTCCTTCTTCGTCAACGCCGGCGTCCGCTTCGTCGAGGAAATGTGCAAGATGCGGGCCTTCACCCGCCTCTGGGACCAGGTCACCCGCGAGCGCTACGGCATCGAGAACCCCAAGCAGCGGCGTTTCCGGTACGGCGTGCAGGTCAACTCGCTCGGTCTCACCGAGGCGCAGCCGGAGAACAACATCCAGCGGATCGTGCTGGAGATGCTGGCCGTCACCCTCTCCAAGGACGCCCGGGCCCGCGCGGTGCAGCTCCCCGCCTGGAACGAGGCGCTGGGCCTGCCCCGGCCGTTCGACCAGCAGTGGTCCCTGCGCATCCAGCAAGTCCTCGCGCTGGAGAGCGACCTGCTGGAGTACGAGGACATCTTCGCCGGCAGCCATGTCATCGATACCAAGGTCGCCTCCCTCGTCGAGGAGTCCCTGACCGAGATGGCACGGATCGAGGAGATGGGCGGCGCCATGGCCGCCGTCGAGTCCGGCTACCTGAAGTCGCAACTGGTCGCCGCGCACGCAGAGCGACGGGCCGCGATCGAGTCCGGCCGGGAGAAGATCGTCGGGGTCAACTGCTACGAGACCACCGAACCCAGCCCGCTCACCGCCGACCTCGACACCGCCATCATGACGGTGGATCCCGAGAACGAGGCCCGGGTCGTGCAGGCCCTGGGCCAGTGGCGGGACGAACGGGACGACGCCCGCGTGCACCGGGCGCTGGGCGAACTCAAGCGGACCGCTGCGGGCACCGGCAACCTCATGCCGGCCACCCTGGAGTGCGCACGTGCCGGGGTCACCACCGGCGAGTGGTCCTGGGCGCTCCGCGAGGTGTTCGGCGAGTTCCGTGCCCCCACCGGGGTGAGCAGCGCGCCGGTCGCCGTCAGCGCCGAGGAGGGGTCCCCACTCGCCGTGGTCCACCGCAAGGTCGCCGCCACCGCCGAGGAGCTCGGCTGCGGGAAGCTCCGACTGCTCGTCGGCAAGCCGGGACTGGACGGGCACAGCAACGGCGCCGAGCAGATCGCCGTCCGGGCCCGGGACGCCGGCTTCGAGGTGATCTACCAGGGCATCCGGCTCACCCCGGAGCAGATCGTCGCGGCGGCCGTCGCCGAGGACGTGCATTGCGTGGGGCTGTCCATCCTCTCCGGTTCGCACGCAGCACTGGTCCCCGACGTCCTGGACCGGCTGCGCGCGGCCGGGGCGGGCGACATGACCGTCATCGTCGGCGGCATCATCCCCGCCGCCGACGCCGAGGCGTTGCGCGCCGCGGGTGTGGCGGCCGTGTTCACGCCCAAGGACTTCGGAATCACCGGGATCATCAGCCGTATCGTCGACGAGATCCGTCTCGCGAACAAGCTCGACCCTCTGGAGGTTTCCCCATGACCGCCCTTCCCACCGGGGCCCCCGCCGGTACCGACCGGCTGCGTCCGCGCCGTTCCTGTCTCGCGGTGCCCGGCAGCAACCCCCGCTTCCTGGAGAAGGCCCAGGGACTGCCCGCGGACCAGGTGTTCCTCGATCTGGAGGACGCCTGCGCCCCGCTGGCCAAGGAGGGCGCACGGCACACCATCGTCGACGCGCTGAACAAGGGCGACTGGACCGGCAAGACCCGGGTCGTGCGGGTGAACGACTGGACCACCCACTGGACCTACCGCGACGTGGTCACCGTGGTGGAGGGCGCCGGCCCCAACCTCGACTGCCTCATGCTGCCGAAGGTGCAGGATGCCCAGCAGGTCGTCGCGCTGGACCTGCTGCTCACCCAGATCGAGAAGACCATGGGCTTCGAGGTGGGCCGGATCGGCATCGAGGCGCAGATCGAGAACGCCAAGGGCCTGGTCAACGTCGACGACATCGCGGCGGCCTCGCCGCGGCTGGAGACCATCATCTTCGGGCCGGCCGACTTCATGGCCTCCATCAACATGAAGTCGCTGGTGGTCGGCGAGCAGCCGCCGGGCTACCCCGCGGACGCCTACCACTACATCCTGATGCGGATCCTGATGGCGGCCCGGGCCAACGACCTGCAGGCCATCGACGGCCCCTACCTGCAGATCCGCGACGTGGACGGCTACCGCGAGGTGGCACGGCGGGCCGCCGCACTGGGTTTCGACGGCAAGTGGGTGCTGCACCCCGGCCAGGTGGACGCCTCGAACGAGATCTTCTCCCCCACCCAGGAGGACTACGACCACGCCGAGCTCATCCTGGACGCCTACGACTGGTTCACCTCTGCCGAGGGCGGTGCGAAGGGCTCCGCGATGATCGGCGACGAGATGATCGACGAGGCCAGCCGCAAGATGGCTCTGGTCATGGCGGGCAAGGGCCGGGCCGCCGGGCTGCGCCGGACCTCGAAGTTCGAGCCACCCACCAGCTGACCGGGCGCGGCGGCCGTCACCGGCCGCCGCTCGCGCCGCTCTCCCCCCATCCGCCCTCATCCCGGAGCCGCATCGTGCAATTCGGCCGCACTTTTGAAGAGTTCACCGTCGGAGATGTCTACCGGCACTGGCCCGGCAAGACGGTCACCGAGTACGACGACCATCTCTTCTGCCTTCTCACCATGAACCACCACCCGCTGCACATGGACGCGCACTACGCGGAGCAGACCACGGACTTCGGCAGGAACGTGGTGGTCGGCAACTACATCTACTCCCTCCTGCTGGGCATGTCCGTGCCGGACGTCTCCGGCAAGGCCATCGCGAACCTGGAGGTCGAGTCGCTGCGGCACGTGGCACCGACCTTCCACGGTGACACGGTCTACGGCGAGACGACCGTCCTGGACAAGACACCGTCCCGGTCGAAGAACGACCGCGGCATCGTCCACGTCGAGACCAAGGGCTACAAGCAGGACGGCACCCTGGTGTGCGTCTTCCGGCGCAAGGTGATGGTGCCGAACGCCACCTACATCGCAGAGCGTGGCGGTGAGCAGCCCGGCCGCCCGGAACTCCGCCAGAAGGAGAGTTGAGATGGGCCGTCTCGCACAGACCGAGGGACTGACGGATGTCCAGCAGGAGATCCTCAGCACCGTACGGAGTTTCGTCGACAAAGAGATCATCCCGGTCGCGACCGAGCTGGAGCACCGGGACGAGTACCCCAGCGAGATCGTCGCCGGGCTCAAGGATCTCGGCGTTTTCGGGCTGATGATCCCGGAGGAGTACGGCGGCCTCGGGGAGTCGCTGCTCACCTACGCCCTGTGTGTGGAGGAGATCGCGCGCGGCTGGATGAGCGTCTCGGGCATCATCAACACCCACTTCATCGTGGCGTACCTGCTCCAGCAGCACGGCACCCAGGAGCAGCGGGACCACTTCCTCCCCAAGATGGCCACCGGCGAGGTGCGCGGCGCCTTCTCCATGTCGGAGCCGGCGCTCGGCTCGGACGTCTCGGCCATCTCCTCCAAGGGCGTGCTCGACCCCGCCACCGGTGACTACCTGCTCACCGGCCAGAAGATGTGGCTGACCAACGGCGGCTCGTCCACGCTGGTCGCCGTCCTCTGCCGGACGGACGAGGGGCAGCCGGAGGGCACCGCGCCGCACAAGTCGATGACGACCTTCCTGATCGAGAAGGAGCCGGGCTTCGGCGAGGTCAGGCCGGGACTCACCATCCCGGGCAAGATCGAGAAGATGGGCTACAAGGGCGTCGACACCACTGAAATGATCATGGACGGCCTGCGGCTTCCGGCCGACCGGGTGCTCGGCGGGAAGACCGGCCGCGGCTTCTACCAGATGATGGACGGCGTCGAGGTGGGCCGGGTCAACGTCGCCGCCCGGGGCTGCGGGGTCGCCCAGCGGGCGTTCGAGCTCGGCATCGACTACGCCCAGCAGCGGGAGACCTTCGGCAAGCCGATCGCGCAGCACCAGGCGATCCAGTTCAAGCTGGCGGACATGGCCACCAAGGTCGAGGCCGCGCACGCCCTGATGGTGGGAGCCGCCCGCAAGAAGGACTCCGGCCAGCGCAACGACCTGGAGGCCGGGATGGCGAAATACCTGGCTTCGGAGTACTGCAAGGAGGTCGTCGAGGACTCCTTCCGGATCCACGGAGGATACGGTTTCTCGAAGGAGTACGAGATCGAGCGGCTCTACCGGGAGGCCCCGATGCTGCTGATCGGGGAGGGCACGGCGGAGATCCAGAAGATGATCATCGGTCGCCGGCTGCTCGAGGAGTACCGCAACCAGGGCTGACACCGCCGTCCGGGGGGTGTTCGATGACAGGCAGGTCACGGCTGGACCGGAGTTGTGTCCGGGAACGGCCTGCTGGCTTGCCGAGTTACCGCCCGCAACCGATAGCATTCCCGGTAGGCCGCACCGCTTCGCAAGGCGCGGCTTCCTCTGCTACGAAGGTCTTCCATGCCCCACCGCTCCTCTCCCGTACCCCGCGGCCGAGTCCGTCTCGCGCGCGGAGCGTCGCCATGGCTGCTTCCGACCGTGACCGCCGCCGCCGTCAGCCTCGCGAAGGCCCGCCGTTCCCCACGGTGGGCCGCCGCCGCCGTGCCCACGACCGCTCTCGCCGCGGGCATGCTGTGGTTCTTCCGTGATCCGGAGCGGGAGCTCGGCCAGGGCCGGGTGATCTCCCCGGCGGACGGCGTGGTGCAGAGCATCATGCCGTGGGAGGACGGGCGCACCCGGGTGGCCATCTTCATGAGTCCGCTCAACGTGCACGTCAACCGCGCACCGGTCGCGGGCACGGTGGCCTCGGTCGAGCACATCCCCGGCGGCTACGTGCCGGCGTTCAACAAGGAGAGCGAGCACAACGAGCGGGTGGTGTGGCGTTTCGACAGCGAGCTCGGCGACTTCGAGATGATCCAGATCGCCGGCGCGGTGGCCCGGCGGATCGTCCCTTACGTGCCGCAGGGCTGCAAGGTCGAGCAGGGTGAGCGGATCGGCCTGATCCGTTTCGGCTCCCGCGTGGACCTGTACCTTCCCCAGGGCATCGAACCGGATGTCCGGGTCGGTCAGGTCACCACCGCGGGGGTGACCCGCCTTGACCGTGATTGACCGCGACACCCGGACCCCCTGGGTCCGGGAGGTCGAGGAGGACGAGGACGAGATGCCGCTGTCCCTGCGGCTCTCGATAGCTGACGCCCTCACCCTGGGCAACGCCACCTGCGGATTCCTCGCGGTGTACTTCACCACCACCGGGGTCCTCATCCCGCATCTGACGGGCAGCGGGGACGTCGGGGTGGTCCGGAACAACGCCGCCACCGCCGTCCTGCTCATGCTCCTCGCCTCGGTCTTCGACCTGTGCGACGGGCTGGTGGCGCGCAAGCTCCGCAGCTCGCCCATGGGAGCGGAGCTGGACAACCTCTCGGACCTGATCAGCTTCGGGCTGGCACCCGCGTACTTCGTCCTCGTCTGGGGGATGGTCGTCGGCGACGTGCACGAACCGCTCTCCGCGCTGGCCGCCATCGTGGTTCTGCTGGCGGTGGTGCTGCGGCTTGCCCGGTTCTCGTGCGTGACGGTGCCCGACGGCATCTTCCAGGGCATGCCGAGCCCTTTCGGGGCACTCACCGTGGTCTCCATCGTGCTGCTCGAGCTGCCGTTCGTGCCCACCCTGCTGGCCATCCTGGGCGTCGCCTGGCTGATGGTGAGCCGGGTGGAGTACCCCAAGCCGCGGGGCATCCTCGCGGCCGCCATGCTCGGCTGGATCGTGCTCGGCATGGGAATGCTCACCGCCTGGGCGTTCGACGCCCCCGGCGGCGAGCTGATGCTCCAGACGGGCTGCTCCATGCAGGTCGTGCTCGGCGCGGTGATCCCGCTGTTCGCGACCGCACGCCGGGTGCACGCCTTCCGTGACCATCGCCGCGAGGCCCGCGCCACAGCCGCCCAGCTGTAACCGCGGACGCGCCCGCTCTGCCGCGTGCTCCGCATCGTGGTGGAGATCGACTCCCCCCGAACCCGGCCTCCGCGCAGAAGCTCACCTTTGCCCGCGACGCCGGGGCCTACCCGCTGTGGGTCCGCTTCGGAAAGGGCAGCATCGAGAAGATCGACGGCGTCATGGTCCTCGACATCTGCGACGCCGTACGAGGCGTGCGTGTGGCCGGCTCCTGAGCCGACGGCCCGCACCTACGGGCGGAGGTCATGCCTTCGTGAGGACGAAGAACAGGAAGCACAGGAACCTGCCCGACTCGTTCTGCGCGAAGATCTCGGGGAACCGTTCGCGGGCGCCGGGTCCCGGGGCCGGTTCGCTGATGACGTCGATCCGGAAGCCGGCCGCGGTGAACGCATCGATGATCGCGTGCAGCGGCCGGTCCCAGAAGGTCATCAGGTTCCTGGTGCCGCCGAGTTCCCACCACTGGGAGGTGGAGCGGGTCGCGAAGTAGTCGGTTCCGGGCGGTGCCGCCATATGGCTGACGAAGGGGTGGTGGACGGACCCGATGAGGCGACCGCCGGGCTTCAGCACGCGCCGCAGTTCGGCCAGGGCAGTCGTCCAGTCCTCCAGGTAGTGCAGGACCAGGGAGGCGACGACGTCGTCGAACCCCGCGTCGGCGAAGGGCAGCGGGCCGCCCAGTTCGGCGTGTTCCAGCACCACACCGTCGCCGAGCCGCCGCCGGGCCAGCGCCAGCATCCCGGCGCTGGAGTCGAAGCCGGCGACGACGGCGCCCCGCTCGCGCAGGGCCTCGGCCACGGGGCCGGCGCCGCAGCCGGCGTCGAGGATCCGGCGGCCCGCCACGTCACCGGCCAGGTCCACGATCGCGGGGCACGCATAGTAGGCGTTGAGGAGGCTGGTCTCGTTCTCGGCCGTGTACGCCTCGGCGAAGCTGTCGTAGTCGTTCGCCCTCTCCCCGGGCCCCGGGGGGGCCTCGACGGGACTGACCCAGGACACCATCCGCCTGTTCGCCGGTGCGTCCGCCTGTTCGGCGGGGCTCTCGGGAGCGGCGGTCCCGCCGGTCGTTCCGGGACGGTTCGGCATGGTTGACCTCGTTTGTTCGGGCCACGGTGGGCGTGGCGGGAGATCTGCGGGTCCCCGGGCGGTGAAGGGCACAGCGGCACTCTGGTCGAGTGATTGTGTTTTGTCAATCACTCATGCTCCGGCCCTTCAACAGGCTGTCCGCTCTTCGGTAGGCTGCCGGTCATGACCGAACGCCGGCTGGCGACCGACGCCGAGGCGAAGGCACTCGCCTCCGCCCTCCGCCTGCGCATCCTGCGCATCTGCGTGGGGGAGCCGCGCACGAACAAGGAGATCGCGGCGATCCTCGGCCGAGACCCGGCCAGCGTGCTGCACCACACCAGAACGCTGGTCCGCACCGGGTTCCTGGAGGCGCAGGAAGAACGGCGCGGCGCGCGCGGCGCACGAGAGATCCCGTATCTGGCGACGCGCAAGAGCTGGCACATCGAAGCGCCCGCGCTGGACCGGTCGATGCTCGACGCGTTCCTGGAGGAACTCGCCCTCGTCCCCGCGGTCGAGGCCGAGGCCGAGGGCATCAGGATGGCGCTGCGCCTGCCACCGCCGCAGATGGAGGAGTTCCGCACCCGGCTCAAGGATCTGCTGGACGAGTTCGCCGCCCGCCCGGACGACCCCGCCGCGCCCGCCTGGTCGCTCTTCCTGGTGGTGCACCCCGACCCGAACCGGCCCTGACGACGCCGTCCGGCAGATCCCCCCACCCAGGCCCAGCGCATGTAGCCGGCCACGTACGGGGCCAGCGACAGTACGTCGTCCGTGATGGCAGCCGGATGGTTGGCCAAGTCGTCGTTCGGATACAGCGCCGCCAGCGTGCGGGCGGCCAGGTCCACGGCTCGGGCACGGATCTCCTGATCCTCATGCACAGCCCAGACCTACCCAGATCGGGAAACAGTTCACCGCTTGGCGCCAACGGCTGTTCCGTTGTTCCCCGAGGCCGGGCGAGGTGCCGCGGGACCCCGTTCGCCGCCTGCGCGGAATCCTGTGCCGCCATGCCCATCCCGGCAGTGGCAGCGCACGCCGAAGGGGCCCGGGCAACTGTGCACAGTTGCCCGGGCCCCTCGGTCCGTTCACGGTACCGCCGGGGGCGGTGCCGGTGGTGCGTCAGCCGCGGGGGAAGCCCTCGGCCAGCTCGGAGGCCGCCGGCTCACGCTCGACGACGGAGCCACCGACCGCGTCCGCGTCCGGCTTCAGGATGACGCTCTCCAGCGAGGAGGGCTGCGACGGGTCCGAGAAGTCGTGCTCGATGCCGAAGCCGTTGTCGTAGGCGTTCAGCTCCGCCATGGCGGCGGCGATCCCCTCACGGGTGAGGTCCTCCGCCTCGCAGGCACCGTTCAGCGCCTCGACGAACACCTGCGCCGCGTTGTAGCCGGCGGTCACGCCGCTGTCGAGCAGGGCGTCCGGGTACTCGGCCGAGTACGCCTCCACGAGGGACTGCGGGGCCTCCTCCTCCGCGCCGATCGGCCAGGCCGGGGAAGCGTAGTAGAAGTTGGCCAGCAGGGCGGGGGCCGCGTCGGTCGCGAGCAGCTGCGGGGCATAGGTGGAGTTGTTGCCGATGATCGGCACGTTCAGACCACCAGCCGCGGCGACTCCGGCCGCCGAGGCGGCCTGACGCGGACCCGCGCTGATCATGATGGCGGAGACGCCTTCCCGGCCGAGGGCGCTGACCTGGGCGGTCATGTCCTCGTCAGTCGGCTTGATCTGCTGCTCGACGACGGTGAGGCCACGCTCCTCGGCAATGTACCGCGAGCCCTCCACGGCGTTCTCGCCGTAGTCGCCCTCGAAGAAGATGTGACCGATCGAGTCACCCTCGGACAGGCCCTGCTCGTCCATCAGGTAGTCGATCGCGTTGATCGTCTCGATGTCGTAGGTGGTACCGATCATGTGGATGTAGTCGCTGCCCAGCAGGGACGCCGACCATGCCTGCGGCAGGATCACCGCGTGGTCGTTGGAGTCGACCTGGTCCTTGACCGCGGCGACGAAGGGCGAGCCGATGAACTGGCTGAAGCCCAGGACATCGGGCTCCAGTTCGTTGTAAGCGGAGATCGCCTGCTGCGCGTCATAGCCGTGGTCGCGGATGACCAGCTCAAGGTCGCGCTCACACACGCCGCCGGCTTCGTTGACCTCCTTGACGTACAGCTGCTGGCCCTGCGTGACGCTGGTGCCCAGCGTCGCGTAGGGGCCGGTCATGTCGGTGAGGGAGCCCAGCGCGATGGTGTCGTCGGTGACACCCTGGCCGGTCGCGATGCCGCCTTCGTCACCGCCACCGCCCCCGCCGTTGCCCGACTCCTCCTCGGCCTTGCTGCTGCACGCTGTCAGTGCCAGGGCCAGAACGGTGGCCGTGGCCACCGCCGCCGCCGGAACGCTTCGTCTTCTGCTCACGTCGGAACCTCCATGTTCCTTATTCACTTACGTTCTGGCCTTTGCTCCGGGCTTCGTTCCGGCGTCGTCTCCGGATCTGTTGTCGTGCTCGGAACATGGCCGGCAAACGCGCCAGGCCACCCGGGAAGAAGAGCACCGCCACCACCACGGCAGCACCGTAGAGGTACCGGGAGATCTCCCCGGGAGCGATCCCGCCGGTCCCCGGTGCGGAGACCAGCGGCAGTGCCTCGCTGTAGCGGGTGAGGATCTGCGGGATCATCGTCACGAAGACCGCGCCGAGCACCGCCCCGCCCACCGAGCCGAGGCCACCGATGACGATGATGGCCAGGTACTCCAGCGCGAGAATGATGCCGAAGTGCTCCGGAACGGTCTGCCGGAACACCAGGGCGAGCAGCACTCCGGCCAGCCCCGCGTACATCGAGGAGAGGACGAACACCGCTCCCCGGTACCGGGCCACCGGAACTCCCATCACACCGGCCGCGATGCGGTGATCGCGGATGGCGTTCATCGCCCGTCCGGGCCTGCCCTTGAGCACCCCGTGCGCGAAGAGCGCACTGAGCACGAGCAGGACCAGACCGACGTACCAGAGCTTCTCGACGGCCTGGAAGGGAACGCCGCCGACAAGCACTCGCTGGTTGTCGAACGCGAAGCCGAAAATGCTCAGTTCCGGCACCGCCCGACCGTTGTACCCACCGGTAAGTCCATGTGCGTTGGACATTACATGCTGACCGATGAAAATCAACGCCAGTGTTGCGATACCGAGATATGCACCGCGCAACCTGCCCGCGATCGGGCTGAAGAGCCCGCCCGCGACACCGGTGAGCACCACGGCCAGCACCATCGCCAGGAACGGTGGCATACCGAAGCCCACCAGCTGATGGTCCGGGTCGCCGGCGAAGATGCAGTACCCGTAGGCGCCGACCGCCAGGAAGAAGGCGTGACCGAGGGAGAGCTGGCCGGTCGAGCCGGTGAGCAGGTTGAGCCCGATCGCGCCGATCGCGGCGGCCATCGCGAACAGACCGGCCCGCAGCCAGAAGGACTCCAGGTAGAACGGCAGCGCCAGCAGAACCACGCCGCCGATGAGCCACGCCAGCGGTCCCGGCCGCAGGAGGGCTTTCACCGCTCCCCCGGGGCCGTCACCGGCTCTCTGGAGCGGTCTCGTCAGAAGATCAGACACGGGACAGCTCCCTCGTTCCGAACAGGCCCGACGGACGGACCAGCAGCACCAGGATCATCACCACGTACGGGGCCAGCTCGCCGATACCGTTCCCCAGGAAGGACAGTTCGCTCTGGTACCCGGTGGCCAGCGCCTGGGTGACGCCGACGATCAGTCCGCCCGCGAGGGCGCCGGTGGTGGAGTCGAGGCCGCCGATTATGGCGGCCGGGAAGGCCTTGAGGGCCACCAGTCCGGTGTCCCGGTCCAGACCCGTGGTGGGAAAGATGGACAGGAACAGCGCGGCGACCGCGGCCAGTGCGCCCGCCATCGCCCATGCGGAGGCCGAGACCCAGCCCAGCCGCACGCCCATCAGGGCGGCCGTCTCCCGGTTCTCCGCGGCGGCCCGCATCGCAACGCCCCAGGAGGTGAAGCGGAAGGCCAGCAGGAACACCGCGATGAGCGCGGCGGCGGTGAGGAACGCCGCCACCCGGGTCTGCGGCACATTGATCCCGCCCAGGTTCACCATGGCGTTGCCCCAGGGGTCGCCGTAGCTGTAGATGCGCGGGCCGATCCGGCGCGCCAGCTCGGTGATCAGGACGATGTCGATGCCGATGGTCACGATGGCGAGCACGCTGTGGTCCCGGCCCCGGTAGCGCCGGATGACCAGGAACTCCAGGAGCATGCCCAGCAGCGCCGCGCCCACGATCCCGACGAGCAGCGAGGGCCAGAAGCCCACGTAGTCCTGGCTGATCACCGCGAAGTAGCCGCCGGCCAGCAGCAGCGAGGCGTGAGCGAAGTTCACCACCTCGGTGGACTTGAAGATGATCACGAATCCCAGGGCGATCAGCGAGTAGACCGACCCCAGGGAAATGCCGATGATCATCAGTTCGGTGAAGGTCGTCATGCGGTCTCCCCCGCCTCTCCGTTCGTACCGAGGTAGGCGCGCAGGACCTCAGGGTCGTTCTGCACCTCCGCGGGGCTGCCCTCGGCGATCTTGCGCCCGAAGTCCAGGACGGTCACGCTGTCGGCCAGCTTCATGACCACCCCCATGTCGTGCTCCACCAGCAGCACGGAGACGCCCAGGCTCTCCCGGACCGAGGAGATGATGCCGGCGGCATGCTGGCGCTCGGTCGGTGTCATGCCGGCGATGGGTTCGTCGAGAAGCAGGATGTCCGGCTCCATGCACAGGGCCCGGCCGAGTTCGACCATCTTCTGCAGGCCGTACGGCAGCACCCCCGCGGGATGCTTCAGGTAGGGCTCCAGGCCGAGGAACGCGGCGATCTCCTGCATCCGCTCCCGGTGCTTGGTCTCCTCCCTGACGGCCGACGGCAGCCGCAGTCCGGTGGCGAGGAAGCCGGCCTTGGTGAGCCGGTGCCGGCCGAGCAGCAGTGTGTCGGCCACGCTCGCGTGCTCCGAAAGAGCCAGGTTCTGGAAGGTGCGGGCCACCCCGAGCTCGGCGATCTGCTCGGGCGTGCTGCCCGTGATGAGGTGCTCGCCGAAGCGGACGCTGCCCTCGGTCGCCTTGTAGACTCCGGACAGCACATTGAAACAGGTGGACTTCCCCGCACCGTTGGGTCCGATGACGGCGTGGATGCTCCCCGGCTGCACGGTGAACGACACGGCGTCCAGCGCGGTCAGCCCGGCGAACCGCACGGTGAGGTCACGGACCTCCAGCGGCGGCGGAACCGCGAGCGATTCCGTGGAGGGTGCTTCGGTCACGCGGACCACCTGCGCAGCAATGGTCGCTTCCCTTCCTCGGCGATGCCCGCCTTGGCGTCGTCGGCCGCCGTCGCGTCCCCGACACCCAGATAGCGGCGGCGGACCTCATCGCTGGCGGACAGCTCCGCCGCGGTACCGGAGACCGCGACCTCCCCGGTCTCCAGCACGAAGGCGTCGGAGGCCAGGCTCAGGGCGAGCGCCGCGTTCTGTTCCACCAGAAGCACGGACGTGCCCTGGGCGTTGATCTCCCGCACGGTCTCGGCGATCCGCGCGGCCATCATGGGTGCGAGGCCGAGCGACGGCTCGTCCAGCAGGAGTAGCTTCGGGCGGGCCATCAGTGCCCGGCCCATGGCGAGCATCTGCTGCTCACCTCCGGAAAGCAGACCCGCCCGCTGATGGGCCCGGTCGGCCAGCACCGGGAACAGTTCGTTCACCCGGTCGCGCGACGCCTTGTCGTCCTTGCCGCGGCCACCGAGTGCCCCGGCCCGCAGGTTGTCCGCGACCGTCATCCGGGCGAACACCTGCCGTCCCTCCGGCACCTGCACCACGCCGGAAGCGACGATCTGCGCCGGGCTGCAGTCGTGCAGCGCCGTCCCGCCGAAGGTCACACTGCCCTCGGTGATCGCCCCGCCGTGGAACCGCAGGGTGCCGGAGATGGCGCGCAGCAGCGACGACTTACCGGCGCCATTGCCGCCCAGGACGGCGGTGACGGCACCCTCGGGTACCTCAACGGACACTCGGGACAGCGCGCGCACCGGTCCATAACCGGCGCTGAGGTCGCGCACCCGCAAAACGGTGGCCTCCATCGGCCACCCCCCTTCACCAGCGTGTGTGCCGCACAGCCCAACATCATGCCTGCTCATGCGTCCATGGGGACCGGCGGAATCGCTGCTGGTGACCAACGAGTAGCCTTTGGGGTTGTGCCGCTGCACAGGCCGCTTGACCGGCGCGGATCCACCGGTATTCCGGCTTGACCACCACGGCGGCCCGGGAAGGTACTCATGCCCGTCCGCCGCACGCGTACGCCTGCTGAACGCGATCTTCTGGAACATGCCGCACGTCTTCTGCTGCAGCGCATTCCGCAGCTGACCGATGAGGTCCTCGCGGAGATCGAGACGGCCTCCGGCCCCTACCGCGAGGTGCTCCCGCCCAACGAGTTCTGGGAGTCCGTGAGCAGCGCGCTGCGGTTGGGCATCGAGGTCATGGCGGACCCGCAGAGCGGCCGGCGGCGGGACCTCGAGCACGCGGAGTCCACCGGCCGGCTGCGGGCCGAGCAGGGCCTGCCGCTCGACGACCTGCTGCACGCCTACCGGCAGGCCGGATATCTCACCTGGGAAGCGCTGCTGGAGATCGCGGCCCAGGAGGGGCCGGAAACCCTGCATGTGGTCATGCACTCCGCCACCGAGATGTGGGCCGCCGTCGACCGGCAGGCCGCGGCGGCGGCGGACGCCTACCGCGCCACCGCGCAGGATCTGCTGCGGCGCACCGACGAGCGGGTGCAGGCGCTCCTCGACGCTCTGCTGGAGGGCAACGAGACGCCCGGGCTCGCACAGCGGGCGGCGGCCGCGCTGGATCTGCCGCTGCAGGGCCGCTACGCGGTGGTCGTCCTGCGGGCGGAGCCGCGTGGCAGGAAGCCGCGCCTGCACCGGGTTCCGGAGGCCGGTGGCATGCGTCTGGTGTGGCGGATGCGGGCCGACTGCGAGATCGGGGTGATCTGGCTGGCCGGTGAGGAGCCGCGGGCGCTGGCCGCCGAGCTGGAGGCCCGAGGGCTGTCCCCGGGCGGACTGTCCCCGGTGGTCGGCACACTGACGGAGCTCGCCCGGGCACGGCAGCTGGCCGAGATCGCGCTGCGCACCTGCGGGCCGGACGACGACCGGGTCGTGCGGCTGGACGAGCGGCTGCCCAGCGCCCTGGTGGTCAGCCAGCCGGAGCTGGCGGGCCGGCTCGTGGCCGACGTGCTGGGGCCGCTGCTGGAGCAGGACGCACCGGACCGGGCCGTGCTGCTGGACACGCTGGAGGTGTGGCTGGAGTGCGGGGGCTCGGCGGGGCAGGCCGCGAGCCGGCTCTACTGCCACCGCAACACCGTCTTCAACCGGCTGCGCCGGATCGAACAGCTGACCTGCCGCTCGCTGTCCAGGCCCCGGGATCTGACGGAGGTCACGCTGGCGCTGGACGCGTACCGGCTGTCATCCGAGCAGTGAACCTTCCCGCTGGCCGGGCGGAGCGGGGCACGGCCCGACGGGAGACCGGGAGGCCGGGCCGGAGCGGGGACGCCCCGGCTTGTCGTCGCCGCATAGCACAATGGCCCCATGGAGCTCACGAAGAAGGGTCACGCCTGTGTCCGGATCGCCAAGGACGGGCGCACCCTGGTCATCGATCCCGGTGCCTTCAGCGAGGAGGACGCGGCGCTCGGTGCCGACGCGGTACTGATCACGCACGAGCATCCGGACCACTTCGACGAGGGCCGGCTGCGGGTGGCGCTGGACGCGGACCCGGCCCTGGAGGTCTGGACCCTGCGCAGCGTGGCGGAGCAGCTGACCGCCGCCTTCCCCGGCCGGGTGCACACGGTCGGGCACGGGGACACGTTCCGTGCCGCGGGGTTCGACCTGGAGGTGCACGGCGAGCTGCACGCCGTGATCCATGCCGACCTGCCGCGCGTCACCAACATCGGCTTCGTCGTGGACGGCGCGGTGTTCCACCCGGGGGACGCGCTGACCGTGCCCGGCCGGGCGGTGTCCACCCTCCTGCTGCCCGTGCACGCGCCGTGGAGCAAGTTCTCCGAGGTGGTCGACTACGTCCGCGAGGTACGGCCGGAGCGGGCGCTGGCCGTGCACGACGGCCTGCTGGGGGAATTCGGGCACGTGGTGTACGGCCGGAACCTCGGTCCGCAGGGCCCCGGGCTCGGAGGTGCCGGCTACGCACGGCTGGTGCCGGGCGAGACCACCACCGTGTGACCCTCCGTCCCTTGCCCCTCACCGCACCACGGGACCACCTCCTCACCAGCAACCCCCCGCCCCACCGCCGTCCCCGTCCCCGTCCTCGAGAGAGCTGTCATGCGCATCGCGACCTGGAACATCAACTCGATCAGCGTCCGGCTGCCGCGCCTGTTGGCATGGCTGGGGAGCAGCGGCACCGACGTGCTGTGCCTGCAGGAGCTGAAGTGCGGCGCCGAGGCATTCCCGGCGGCGGCGCTCCGGGAGAGTGGCTACGAGGCGGCGGTGTACGGCACCGGCCGGTGGAACGGGGTGGCGGTGCTGTCCCGGGTGGGTCTGGAGGAGGTGGTGACCGGGCTGCCCGGCGGTCCGGATTTCGAGGGCAGCCAGGAGCCGCGTGCGGTCACCGCCACCTGCGGCGGGGTGCGGGTCTGCTCGGTGTACGTGCCGAACGGGCGGGAGGTGGGCCACCCGCACTTCACCTACAAGCTGCAGTGGCTGCGGGCGCTCCGCGAGGCGGTGGCCGGGGACGCGGCGGGCACCCGTCCGTTCGCGGTGCTCGGTGACTTCAACGTGGCACCGGAGGACAGCGACGTGTGGGACATCAGCCTCTTCGACGGCGCCACGCACGTCACCGATGAGGAGCGCGCGGAGCTGGCGGAGCTGCGCGGGACAGGGCTGTCCGACATCGTGCCGCGCCCGCTGAAGTACGACCGGCCGTTCACCTACTGGGATTACCGGCAGCTCGGGTTCCCGAAGAACCGAGGCATGCGGATCGACCTGGTGTACGGCAACTCCTCCTTCGGCAAGGCGGTGCAGGACGCCTACGTGGACCGGGAGGAACGGAAGGGGAAGGGCGCCTCCGATCACGCTCCGGTGGTGGTCGACCTTGATCTGTGACCGCGTGCCTGTGGTGCTGCGGGGCCCTGGGGTGGGACCCTGGAGGCATGAACCTCCCTTTCCTGGACAACTGGCGTAAACGGCCGGCCGGGGCTGCTACGGGCTGGAGTGATCCCGAGGGGGTGG
Source organism: Streptomyces sp. ACA25 (assembly GCF_028200735.1). Taxonomy (GTDB): domain Bacteria; phylum Actinomycetota; class Actinomycetes; order Streptomycetales; family Streptomycetaceae; genus Streptomyces. The sequence continues at coordinate 147,385 of NZ_JAQKPV010000010.1, read as the reverse complement.
CGCAGCTGCTGTCCGAGTGCGAACTGCTCCGGGTCCGCGCCACGTCGGCCGGGTTCGCGCTCGACGACACCCCGGGGTCGCTGGAGGCGCTGGACCAGCTGCTGCCGGGCCGGCGGGACGACCCGGAGGAGCTGGACTGGCTCGGCAACGACGCCGGCCTCTACCTCGGCACCGTCATCGTGCGGAACCTGAAGGGGGCGCACTGGAGCCCCGGGCCCGACGGCGGCCCGGTGATCGTGCTGGGGTCCGGCCGGCAGATCGACGTCGTGACGGCCGGACACGAGTGGGCCGACCAGGGCAACCCGGAGCTGTCCCGGATCTACGCCGAGGTGGCCGAGACCTGAACCGCGGCGGCCGGCCGGACGGGAGCGGCCTGCCGGCAGGGGTCGACGGGCCGGCCGACGGGTGCCCGGCCGGTCTCAGCAGCCGAAACTGATCGCGTACTCCAGGCGCCAGCGGTCCCCGCGGATGACGGTGTCGGAGGTCTCCACCGGCCGGTCGCGCTCGTCGTAGTGCGTGCGCTCCACCGAGGTGACGCACTGCCCCGGGCAGCAGCCGAGCGCCTCCGCCTCCGGGCTGGTGGCAGGCCGGGAGGCCACCACTTCCTTGGCCACCACCACCCGGATCCCGATGGCCGCGAACCGGCCTCGCACCCCCCGACGGCCGTACGGACCTCGTTCGGGATGGACGACATCGGTGCCCTCGGTGAGGGCCAGCGGCTCCCAGCTGGTGGCCAGCTGCAACGGCTGGCGGTCGGCGAGGTACTCGTACTGGGTGCACATCACCGGGTCGCCCGGGCGGATCCGCAGCCGGTCGGCGATACCGGGCGGCGCCACTGTCGTGGTCGAGGTGGCCTCCCACACCAGATGCGGCTCCCGGCCCTCCTCGGGCACGTTGGCGCCATCGACGCTGATCCGGGCGGCCAGCGGGCTGTCGACGGAGTCCGTGGACCGCACCAGCACGCCGAGCGGCACCCGGTCGCTCACGAACACCCCGCGGCCGAACCGGCCGGTCGCGTAACCGGCCGCCTTGAGGACCCGCACCGCCCGGTCCACCGTCTGATCGCTCGCCGTGTACGTGCGCTTCAGCTCCGCGCGCGAGGGGATGCGTGCCCCGACGGCATAGGTCCCCTCATCGATCTGCTCCCGCAGATCATCGGCGATCCGCTGGTACACCGGCCGGGTGTCGCCCATCCTGGTCCCCTCTCCCGCGAAGAGCTCGGCGCCTCGTCGCGACCAGGCTACGTCACAGGCCGTCAGGTGTCCTTACTCGTGGTGAGCTTGGGCTGAGGAGTGGTGGCGGCCTTGGTGACGTCCTGCACGAGCTCCACCACATCCGGTCCGTAGGCCTGCGAGTTCACGACCTTCAGCAGGAGCACGAAGTTGCCGCCGGCGCCATGTCTGCGGGACAGCTTCACGTGATGCTTGGCCAGGTAGCGGGCGGCGGCCTGGTTGGTGATCGACCGCTGGCCGCAGGCGAGGAACACCGGCCGGCCCTCCTCGCCGGCGGTGAGCCGCGCCAGCAGGACGTGCTCGACCGAGCCGTTCTCCAGCCGGTACCGCTCGCTGCCGATGACGAACGCTCCCCGGTCCGGGCCGGGTTCGCTGTCGGTGTTGACCGAGACCCCGGGCAGCAGACTGTGCAGATGGGCCGCCATCCGGCGGTTGGCCATGGGCCCTCCGATGCACAGCTCGGTGCGCTCCCCGAACCCCTGCTGGGCTGTCTCCCCGGATATCACCTGGGCCTTGGCACGGCAGTTCTTGATCACCGCGGCCAGTTCGAGCAGGGCGAACACATCGTTGCGCGCCACCGCCCCGTCCCCGCCGGTGTCCCGGCTCACCACCAGCAGGCACTCGGAGTTGTCGGGCAGCCCGAAGAACTCCTGTTTGCGGCGCAGGGCCCGCTCGTACAGATAGGTGCGCAGGAACCAGCCGAGCACGGCCGCGGCGACCGCTGCCGCGCCTGCGGCGATCACAAGAGTGGTGACGTCCTCATTCATGGGCGGGACCCTACCGGCGCCCCGCACCGGGTACGACCCCCGCGCCGGAATCCCGGCTTCCGGGCAGCGGCCGCCTATCGCCGCAGGGCGTCCAGCAACGGAGGAAGGACCTGCCCGATCGAACCGCGGACGACCTGGTCGGCCAGCCCGTCGTACGGGGTCGGTTCGGCGTTGACGACGATCAGGCGGGCCCCGTGCCGGGCCGCGAGACCGGCCAGGGACGCGGCGGGCTGCACCTGCAGGCTGGTGCCCACGGCGAGGAACACCTCGCACTCCTGGGTGAGGCGCACCGCCTCGCCGAGCACGTCCGGGTCGAGGGACTGGCCGAACATCACGGTGGCGGACTTGAGGATGCTCCCGCAGCCACGGCAGTCCGGGTCGTCCTCGCCGGCGTCGACCCGGGCCAGCGCCTCGGCCATGGCGCTGCGCGCACCGCAGCCGGTGCACTCCACGGAGCGAATGCTGCCGTGCAGTTCCAGCACCGCGTCGTCCGGCAGCCCCGACAGCTGGTGCAGCCCGTCGACGTTCTGGGTGATGACCCGGACCCGTGCCGCCCCGGAGCGTTCCAGCCGCGCCAGCGCCTCGTGGCCGCTGTTGGGACGGGCCCGGAACGCCGGGTTGTCGCGGCGCATGCGCCAGGACCGGCGGCGGATCTCCGGGTCGTGCATGTAGAAGGAGTACGTGACCAGCTTCTCGGCATCCGGATCGCGCCGCCACAGCCCGTTCGGCCCCCGATAGTCGGGAATGCCCGACTCCGTGGAGAGGCCGGCCCCGCTGAGGACCACCACGGTGGGCGCAGGGGGACTCTCGCCACTGTTCATCCTCGCAGCGTACGCTCCCGCACATGTTCACCACACGACCCACACTGCAGGGCACCTTCGGCATGGTCTCGAGCACCCATTGGCTCGCCTCCCAGTCCGCCATGGCCGTGCTGGAGGACGGTGGAAACGCCTACGACGCCGCGGTCGCCGCCGGGTTCGTCCTGCAGGTGGTGGAACCGCACCTGAACGGTCCGGCCGGGGACGTGCCCCTCATCCTGGCCCCGGCGGGTGGCCGGGTGCAGGTGCTGTGCGGTCAGGGCCCGGCACCGGCCGGCGCCACCATCGAGCACTACACCTCACTGGGACTGGAGCTCGTGCCCGGCACCGGACCACTGGCCGCTGTCGTGCCCGGGGCCTTCGACGCGTGGATGGTGCTGCTGCGCGACCACGGCACCAAGCATCTGGTGGACGTGCTCGGCTTCGCGATCGGCTATGCCGAGCGCGGGCACCCGGCCGTGGAACGGATCGGGATGGCTGTGGAGCGGGTGCGGGAGCTCTTCGAGCAGGAGTGGACCGACTCGGCCGAGCTGTACCTCCCCGGGGGCCGGGCCCCGGCAGGCGGCGCCCTGCTGACCAACGCCCCGCTGGCCGCGACCTGGCGCCGGCTGCTGGCCGAGGCCGCCGCGGCCGGGCCGGGCCGGGAGGCACAGATCGAGGCGGCACGGCGCACTTGGCGCGAGGGGTTCATCGGGGAGGCGATCAGCGCCCACGCCGCCCGGCCCGCCATGGACTCCTCCGGCCGCCGCCACGCAAGCACCCTCACCGGCGACGACCTCGCCGGCTGGTCCGCGGGGTACGAGGAGCCGGTCTCGCACACCTGGAGGGGCTGGACGGTGTGCAAGCCCGGCCCGTGGTCGCAGGGCCCGGTGCTGCTGCAGCAGCTCGCGCTGATCGGCGAGGACGGGGTGGTGGACGGCAGCGGCCACGGCATCGACGCTGCCGGGTCCGGCACCCCGGAGTACCTGCACACGCTGATCGAGGCCGGCAAGCTCGCGATGGCCGACCGGGAGGCCTGGTACGGCGACACCGGTGACGTCCCGCTGGAGACTTTGCTGTCGCCCGCGTACAACGCGGACCGGCGGCAGCTGATCAGCGGTACTGCCTCGCACGAGCTGCGGCCCGGGTCGCCGCTGGGCCGCACCCCCCGGCTGAGCAGGCACGCCTGCGCGGTCGCCCGGGGCGAGCGGGGTTCCGGGCCGCTCGACGTGGCGGCCGCGGGCGTCGGCGAGCCGACGGTGGACCGCTCCGGTGAGACCCGCGGCGACACCTGCCATGTGGACATCGTCGACCGCTGGGGCAACATGATCAGCGCCACCCCGAGCGGGGGCTGGCTCCAGTCCAGCCCGGTCGTCCCCGGCCTCGGCTTCCCGCTGGGCACCCGGCTGCAGATGACCTGGCTCGAACCCGGTCTGCCGTCCTCCCTGACTCCCGGCCGACGGCCCCGCACCACGTTGAGCCCCACGCTGGCGCTGCGGGACGGCGAACCGGTGCTGGCCTTCGGTACCCCGGGGGGCGACCAGCAGGACCAGTGGCAGCTGCAGTTCTTCCTGGCTGCCGTGGGGCGTTCCCCGGTACGCGGCGGCCTCGACCTGCAGGGCGCCATGGACGAGCCCGGCTGGCACCAGGACAGCTTCCCCAGCTCCTTCTACCCGCGCGGTATGCGGCCGGGCAGTGTCACGGCCGAGGCCCGGTTCGGGGAGCCCACCCTCAACGGACTCCGCCGTCGTGGCCACAAGGTGACCGTCGGCGGCCCCTGGACCGAGGGCCGGCTGTGCGCGGTCGCCCGGGACCCGGAGACCGGGGTGCTGTCCGCCGCGGCCAACCCCCGCGGCATGCAGGGCTACGCCGTCGGACGCTGAGCCCGCCCTCGACCAGCGTGCGCCCTGGGGCGCACGCCAGGATGAATGCTTCAGAAGGGCACGGCGAAAACTGAATGTAGCCGGGATGTAACACAGGGGGAAACATGAGTTGTGTTATGTGACGGCATGGCAGATGTGCCCACCGCTGATCCGGAGCTCACGACCCTCGCAGCTGAGCTGCGGGGGATCACTTCCGCTCTCGACCGGGAGACCGGCTGGTTCGCCGCCTTCGCCCGGCGCAGCCCCGCGGAGCTGGCCGCCTGGCTGGACGGCCGGCGGCTGCCCCCCTGGGACATCCTCGCCGACCTGCTGCTGGACCTGGCCGACCGGCACGGGACGGCGGCCGCGGAACAGGGCGAGCAGCGGCTCCGGGCCGCCTACCGGGCCGCTCTCCGGGCCCAGGACGCCGCGCCCGGAGCCCGGTCCGCGCTGGCGCGCCGGCTGGACGTCCTCGCCCAGGCGGAGCACGACGCCCGGCTGCACGGGCAGCAGCTGTCCGCCGCGGCCCGCGCCGCGCAGCACGGCGGCCGGGCGCAGGAGGCGGACAACCTCGGGGTGCTCCGGCTCTGGGCGCAGGACGACGAGGACCGTGCCCGCGCGCGCCGCGCCGAGACCGAGGCCCGGCTGGTTGCCCTCCCCGCGCCGGCGGCCGCCGTCCCGGAACAGCCCCGCGCCACTCCCCCCGTACCGCGGCCCGCTCGTCCGGCGCGGCCCGCCCGGGTCACCCGGCCCCGCGGCGCACGCTTCGCCGGGATCGACACGGCAGCCGGTGAGGACGCCGGGAACGCGGCGGACACTCCTCCGGTGGTCGCCGGACCGGACACCTCAGCCACGGCACCGGCCGTCCCGGCGGCCCCCGGCGGCTCGCGCTTCGCCGGAGCCACCGGTGAAGCGCACCGCAGTCTGTGCCATCGGCCGACCGAGGAGGACCACCGTGCCGCCGACGCCGCCGCGGGCCGGATGGCCCGGATGCGGGCCGAGGGCGGCAGCGGGCAGGTGTACTCGGTGATGTGCGAAGCGGTCAGCGGGCCGGCGCAGCGGCTGCCGCTGCTGCTGACCGCTCTCGAGCGGACGGGACAGACCTCGGAGGTCACCACCCTGCTGTGGGAGGCGGCGTCCCTGCCGCCCGGGCGGCTGGCCGCGGCGGCGGAGGCGCTGTCCGTCGCCGGCCGGGAACGGGAGTGTGTCCAGCTGCTCCGGCAGGGAGCCGCCCGGCCGGCCGCGGAGGCGGGTGCCGCCGCGGCCGAGCTCACCTCGGTGGGCCGGTCCGGCGAGGCGGTGACTCTCCTGGCGGCCATGGTGCGGGCCCGGTCCGCCGAGGAGGCCGTCCACGCCGCCCTGGAAGCCCCCGCGGTCGTCGCGCCGCTGCTGCTGGACGCCGCCCTCAGCGTGTCGCCACGGCATCACCGGGCGCTCGCCAGTGAGCTGCGGCGGGCCGGGGTGGCGCCCTGACGGCACCGGCCACGCCGCGCTCCCGCGGACGTGCTTCGATGGGCGGATGGTCGAGGAAAAGCTGTCCGCAGGAGTCGAGGAAGCCGTGCGCAAGGCGGCAGCAGAGGAAATCATGCCGCGGTGGCAGCAGCTCGCCGCGCACGAGGTGTCGCGCAAGACCGGGCCGCACGACCTGGTGACGGTCGCCGACCGGCAGGCCGAACATCATTTGTCCGCGTCTCTCACCGCCCTGCTGCCGGGGTCGGAGCTGGTGGGTGAGGAGGGGGTGCACGAGGACCCGGACCGGCTCGCCGCCCTGCGCGGCGACGCGCCGGTGTGGATCGTCGACCCCATCGACGGCACCCGTCAGTTCGTGCGGGGCGAGCCGGGCTTCTGCACCCTGGTCGCCCTGGCCCACCGGGGTGAGGTGCTGGCCTCGTGGACGTTCGCCCCGGCCTCGGGGCTGCTGGCCGTGGCCGTGCGCGGAGCCGGGGCCCGGCTCAACGGCCGGCAGCTGACCGCAGGGGCACCCGCGCCGGGAGCCGACCTGACGGTGGCGTGCTCCCACCCCGACTTCACCACCGCCGAGCAGAAACAGGCACTGTCCCGGCTGTGGAGCCCCGGGATCGCACCGCGCCCCTGCGGCTCCGCGGGCCTGGAGTACCTGGCCGTCGCCCGTGGCCGGCTGGACGCCACGGCGTTCTCCTGGGAACACTCCTGGGACCACGCCGCGGGGCTGCTGCTGGTGGAGGAGGCCGGCGGCACCCACGCCACTCTGGACGGCGTGCCGTTCCGCATCGCGGGCGGCAACGCGCTGCCCTTCACCGCCGCACGTGACGGCCGCACGGCGCAGCGTATCCTCGGGTTGCTGACCGCCGGACAGGCGGAATCCGTCTGAACCTCATCGGTGAGGGGAGCGCCCGAAGTGCCGTCGATGCGTGACGTGATCGTGGTCGGGGCGGGGCCGAACGGGCTGACCGCAGCGGTCGAGCTGGCCCGGCGCGGCCTGACCGTGGAGGTCTTCGAGGCACAGTCCGCGATCGGCGGCGGGGCCCGTACCGAGGAATTGACCCTGCCCGGCTTCCGGCACGACCCCTGCTCTGCCGTGCATCCGATGGGCGCGGGCTCCCCCGCCTTCCGGGCCATGCCGCTGGAGCGGTACGGCCTGGAATGGCTGCACGCCGACCTGCCGCTGGCACATCCGTTTCCCGATGGAACAGCGGCCGTACTCGCCCACTCCGTCGGCGAGACGGCCATGTCGCTGGGCCCCCGGGACGCCGGCACGTACCGGCGGCTCGTCGCCCCCTACACCGGCCGGTGGGACACCCTGGCCGAGGACTTCCTCACCGTGCCGTGGGACGGTCCGCCCCGGGGCCCGCTCACCCTGGGCCGCTTCGGGCTGACCGGCCTGCAGCCGGCCTCCTGGCTGATCCGCAGGTTCCGTGAGGACAAGGCCAAAGCACTGGTCGCGGGCCTGGCGGGCCACGTCATCTCCCCTGTGTCCACCCCCGCGACGGCCGCGATCGCGCTGGTTTTCGCCCTGGCCGCGCACGCGGGCGGCTGGCCGATGGCACGCGGCGGCTCCCAGTCCGTCTCCGACGCCCTCGCGGGCTATCTGCGCGATCTGGGCGGGGTCGTGCACACCGGGGTGGAAGTGAAGCGGCTGGACGAGCTGCCGCCCGCCCGGGCCTACGTCTTCGACACGTCGCCGACCGCGCTGGCCCGGATCGCCGGGCTGGGGCGCGCATTCCGCGGGTACCGTTACGGCGCCGCCGCCTTCAAGATCGACTACGCGCTGGACGGCCCGGTGCCGTGGACAGCCGAAGAGGCCCGCCGTGCCGGCACGGTGCACCTCGGGCCGACCCACGGCGAGATCGACACCGCGCTGCGCGCCGTCACCGGCGGCCGGGCGCCGGACACCCCGTTCCTGATCACCGCCCAGCCCACCCTGGTCGATCCCGGCCGGGCCCCGGCGGGCAAGCACGTCTTCTGGGCGTACGGTCACGTGCCGCACGGCTGGGAGGGGGACCTCACCGACGCCGTCGAGCGGCAGCTGGAACGGTTCGCCCCCGGGTTCCGGGACCGGGTACTGGCCCGCGCCGTGGCCGGACCGGCCGACCTGGCCCGGCGCAACGCCAACTACGTCGGCGGTGACATCTCCTGCGGGGCGTACTCCGGGCTGCAGACACTGTTCCGGCCCCGGCCCGCCCGCGTTCCGTACGCCACCGCGCACCCGGCGGTGTTCCTGTGCTCCTCCGCCTCCTGGCCGGGGCCCGGGGTGCACGGCATGTGCGGCCACAACGCCGCCAGGGCCGTCTGGCGACGGCTGCGCACCTGACCACGGCACCCGGCGCCCGTCACGGGCCGGCCATGGTCGGCCGGCGCGAGGACGGATAGGGTCACGGACGGCGCGACTGCCTGTTCGAGCGCAACGAGATAGTCAAGGTGCAGCACATGACGCAGACCAAGCGCGTACTGATCGCCGCGGACAAGTTCAAGGGCTCACTGACGGCCGTGCAGGTCGCCGACCATGTCACGGCCGGCCTGCGCCGGGCCCGCCCCGGGGTGATCGTGGAGGCACTGCCGGTAGCGGACGGCGGCGACGGCACGGTCGCCGCCGCCGTCGCGGGAGGCTTCGAGGAACGGACGGCCGAGGTGACCGGTCCGCTGGGTCTCCCGGTCACCGCCCGGTTCGCGCTCCGCGACGGAACGGCGATCGTGGAGATGGCCGAGGCCTCCGGTCTCCGGCTGCTTCCCGCGGACACCTTCGCTCCGCTCACCGCCACCACCTACGGCACCGGGGAGCTGGTGACCGCCGCCCTGGACGCGGGAGCCCGCACCCTCATCCTGGGCGTGGGCGGATCGGCGACCACGGACGGCGGCGCCGGCATGCTCACCGCGCTGGGGGCCCGGCTGCTCGACGAGGACGACGACCCCGTGCCGCACGGCGGCGGCCCGCTGCGCGAGCTCGTCACCGCGGACCTGTCCGGCCTCGACGCCCGGCTGAAGGACACCCGGATCATCCTGGCCGGCGACGTGGACAACCCGCTGACCGGCCCCACCGGTGCCCCGGCTGTCTACGGGCCGCAGAAGGGTGCCGACGAGGAAGCCGTCGGGCAGCTGGATGCCTCGCTGCGGCACTACGCCGGGATCATGGGCCGGGCAGCCGGCGGACGCGCCGGGGAGTTCGCGGCTGCCCCGGGCGCGGGCGCCGCCGGGGGCATCGGTTACGCCGCACTGATCGGCCTGGACGCGGTGTTCCGTCCCGGCATCGAGGTACTGCTCGACGTCCTCGGGTTCACGGCCGCGCTGGACCGCGCGGATCTGGTGATCACCGGTGAGGGGTCCCTGGACCGGCAGACCCTGCACGGCAAGGCGCCCGCCGGGGTGGCCGCCGCGTCGCGCAGGGCGGGCAAGGAGGTCGTGGCGGTCTGCGGCCGGCTGTCACTGGACAAGAAGGCCCTGCACCAGGCGGGTATCTCTGCCGCGTACGCCCTCACGGACATCGAACCGGACCCGGAGGCCTGCATCTCCCGGGCCGGCCCGCTGCTGGAGCAGGCGGCTCAGCGGCTGGCCGGGAAACACCTGTAGGGGACCACTGCCCGCCGGGAAGCGTTGTCCCACGGCTCACGTTCCCCCGCGCTGCGCCGAGAGTCGGCCGCACGCTCCACGACCTGGGCCGGAACCAAACCAGTGGAGACGAACGGAGGACTCCCTCTAAGGTGGGCCGATGGCGTCGATCAAGCAGATCCAAGTCACCTTCGACTGCGCGGAACCTGAGCGCGTCGGTCGCTTCTGGTGCGAGGTGCTGGGGTACGTCGTACCTCCGCCACCGGAGGGGTTTGCCACCTGGGACGCTTTCGCTCGTGAACTGCCGCCCGAGCAGCAGGGTTCCGCATTCGCCTGCATGGATCCGTCGGGTGTGGGCCCTCGGCTGTACTTCCAGCGCGTCCCCGAAGGAAAGGTCGTCAAGAATCGGCTGCATCTTGACGTGCGGGTCGGCACCGGGCTCGTGGGTGAAGAGCGCCTGGCCGCACTTGAGAGCGAATGCGCCCGGCTGGTGGCGCTCGGCGCGGTGCGCGTGCAACTGCTGCTTGCCGATGAGAACAACGAGTCGTGTCTTGTGATGCAGGACGTCGAGGGCAACGAGTTCTGTCTCGACTGAGCGGCCGCGAACGCGGCACCGGCCGGTGCCGTTCGCCCGGCGAGGCACCGGCCTCGGTCCGGCGCCTCGCCGGGCGTCACGGCTCGGAGGTGGACACCACGTAGACCCGGGGCCGCTCCGGTTTGGTGACATCGACGGTGATGGCCACCTCGGGCTCCGCCGGGGACTGCTGGACGGTCGTCCCCGCGTAGACGCGGTCCGGGCCGTCGAACGACCAGCCGACGATGTCGGCCACCTCCTGCGGAACCGTGACCGTGCCGTCGCTCAGCTCGGACCGCTGGGAACCGATGTCCTCCAGGAAGCGGCGCAGTTGCTCCGGGGAGGTGCGGAACTGCACGTACATGGTGCTGCGGTCCCAGGTGTTCTCCTCGAAGTGCGCCACGTACGTCGAACCATCCGGTATCGGGACGTCGTAGATCCGGCGCTGCACCTGGCTCGGCCACTCGTAGACCAGGCTGCGCACGGCAGCCGCATGCTCCTTGTCCTGGCCGCTGTCCCGGCTCTGCCAGCCGGAGAGGGCCACATAGCCCGCCGGCACGGCGATCAGCAGCACCACGATGAGGGCGACCAGCCAGCGCCGCCGCGGCCGGTGCGGGGGCCGCACCGGAACGTAGACGGGGACGCGGCCGCTCACGGGCCCGCCGGCCGGCGACGGGAAGGCAGCGGGACTTCCAGCCCGGCCCGGTGGATGCGTTCTGCCCGCCGCCGGTTCGCCCGGCGGAACCGGCGCGCGATCAGGCGAGCCAGATCGGCGGCGCCGACCATGCCTGCGTCCGTGCCGAGCTGAGCCCGCTCGATGCGGGCCTCCGGCCGGTAGCCACGGCCGGTGAGCTGACGGCGGAAGGCGTCCCGGGCAGGGCCGAGCAGCAGATCGTCGGCCTCACTCACTCCTCCGCCGACCACGAAGCAGCCCGGGTCCAGCGCGGCGGCGAGGTTGGCGATGCCGATCCCGAGCCACTGGCCCATGTCTGCCAGGAGCTCCACACACATCGGATCGCCCTCACGGGCCAGCTCGGTGACCAGCGGGCCGGTGATGTCGGCAATCCGGCCGTCGACCCGGGCGAGGATGCCGTGCGCGACGGGTGACTCCGCGGCGGCCAGCTCCCGGGCCTCGCGGACCAGGGCGTTGCCGGAGCTGTACTGCTCCCAGCAACCGCGGTTGCCGCACGGGCAGCGATGCCCACCGGGGACCGCCTGCATGTGGCCGAACTCGCCCGCCACCCCGTACTTGCCGCGCTTGATGCGGCCGTCCTCCAGTATGGCGCCGCCGATACCGGTGCCCAGGGTGATCATGACGAGGGTGTCCTCGCCGCGGCCCGCACCGAACCGCCACTCGCCCCAGGCCGCGGTGTTGGCGTCGTTGTCCACCATGATCGGCACGGCGAGCCGGGCCGCGAGCGCATCGCGCAGGGGCTCGTTGCGCCAGGCGAGATGGGGGGCGAACAGGACCCGCGAGCGGTCCGCGTCGACCCAGCCGGCGGCGCCCACTCCAACGGCGTGCACATCGTGCCGGTCGGACAGGTCCAGCACCAGCTCGGCGATGACATCCTCGACGACCTGCGGGCTCTTGGACTTGTCGGGCGTCTCCACCCGCAGGCGCTCCACGATGACGCCGTCGGCGTCGACGACTCCCGCCATCACCTTGGTTCCGCCGATGTCGATACCGACGGTGGGGACCCGGGGAGCGGACAGGTGCGAGCGGCGCTCACGCGTGGCGATCGTGCGCAGCACGGTCGCCCGCGCGGACCCCTGGTGCACTCGCTCGCGGTACGTACTCATCGCGCACGATTCTGCCTTACTCGGCACCGATCCGTGGCCGGGGGAGCCGCACGGCACACCGCGGGTGTTCCGCGCCCCCGGCGGCCGGGGTGTTCCGGCAGGGGACCCGTGCTCCTCCGGCCGCGGGTGCCTCGCCGGGACCGGTCACCAGCGCACCGGCAGGCTTTCCGGACCGCGAACGACGTGGCTGAGCCGCCAGCGCAGCTGCTGCGGCGGCACGTCGAGCGCCAGGCCCGGGCAGCGGCGCAGCAGCGCGCCCAGCGCGACCCGGGCCTCCAGTCGGGCCAAGGGAGCCCCGATGCAGAAGTGCGGTCCGTGACCGAAGGACAGGTGGGAGCGGACCGGGCGGCGGATGTCGAACCGGTCGGGGTCCGGCCAGCGTTCCGGGTCCCGGCCGGCGGATCCGAGAACGACGATCACCGAGTCTCCCGCCGGGATGACGGCCCCGCCGAATGCGACCGGTTCCCGGGCGTACCGCACGGTGGCGCGTTCCACCGGGCTGTCGTACCGCAGGGTCTCCTCGACGGCGCCGTCCAGCAGGGCGGGGTCCGCCCGCAGCGCCGCCAGCTCGTCGGGGTGCTGCAGCAGGGCGAGCGTGGCGTTGGAGAGGAGGTTGACCGTGGTCTCGTGGCCGGCGACCAGGAGCAGGAAGGCCATGCCCACCAGCTCGTCCGGGGAGAGCCGGGCGCCGTCCTCGTCGTGCGTGCGGATGAGCTCACTCAGCAGGTCGTCGCCGGGCTGTTCGCGCTTGGTGGCGATCAGGCCGAGGAGGTAGGCGCGCAGCTCCGCGGCGGCGAGCTCCTCCGCTTCCGGGCCCTGCGCGTCGAGGATGTCGTTGGACCAGGCCCGGAATGCCTCCCGGTCCAGGAACGGCACGCCGAGCAGCTCGCAGATGACGGTGATGGGCAGCGGGAAGGCCAGCGCGTCGACGAGATCGGCGCGCCGGCCGGGCTCACCGAGCATGTCGTCCAGCAGTTCATCGGTGATCTGCTGGACCCGCGGTTCCAGAGCGGCGACTCTCCGCTGGGTGAACGCCCTGGCCACCAGCTTCCGCAGCCGGGTGTGCTCGGGGGGGTCCACCTCCAGCAGGTTCGGGCCGAGCAGGGACCCGTGGGCCGGGGCCGGGTCCAGGGGGGCTTTGCGCCAGTCCTTGACGAGCCGGGCGTCGTTGAGCGCCGCTCTGGCCGCTGCGTGGCCGAGTACGTACCAGGTCTCGCTGCCGTCCGGGAGCCGCACCTTGACGACGGGGGCGCGTCCCCCCATCTCGGCGTAGTAGGGGTACGGATCCCTCACGTACCCGCCCCCGAGCTCCATGATGTCGATCATCACCACACCGTCCTCGTCCTGGCCTCCTGGCCGCGGCTGCCGGCCGTCGCCGGCGGCAGAACCCCAGCGTAGTGGCAGCGCGCACCAACTCCTCGCGTCAGCCGAGGGGTTCCTTCTGCTCGCGCAGCGCGGCCAGGGCGGGGGCGTACATCCGGGCCTTGATGGTGCCGAGGGTGCCGCCGGCCTTGCCGACCAGTTCCCGGGCGAGCGCGACGGCGGTCGGCCGGACCGCGTCCTCGTCCACCGCGCGGTCGACGAGGCCGGCGGCCAGGGCGTCGCTGCCGCCGTAGCGGCGGGCGGTGGTCATGGCCTCGTGTGCGCTCTGCGGGGTGAGGCGGCTCTGGATGAGAGCGGACATGCCCGGCGTGAAGGGGATGTGGATGTCGGCTTCGGGCAGGCACCAGTAGCCGCGGTCGGCGCGCATGATTCGGAAGTCGTGGGCCAGGGAGAACATCGCGCCGGCCGCGAAGGTGTGGCCCTGCAGCGCGGCCACGGTGATCACCGGCAGGGACAGCACGCGCGCCAGGAGTTCGTGCACCGAGACGACGTATTCCTGGTGCCGAGCGGCGTGGGCGCCGAGCCAGTCCAGGTCCAGGCCGTTGGAGTAGAACTTGCCTCTCGCGGCCGTCACCAGGGCGCGTGGCCCCTCCGCCTTCTCCACTTCGTCCAGGGCGCCGTTGACGGAGGCGATCCAGTCGGGGTGGAAGCGGTTCTCGCCGTCCCCGAGGTCGAGAACGAAGACGTTGTCCTGACGGTCGAGCGTGGGCATGGGCGCTCCTTGAACGGGTCGGACCGGAGTGACGGATGCTCGGGGGACCACCGGCCGCGGCGCTCGCTTCTGCGCGGGCTCGGCGGATCGCCCTTCGGGGGACCAACGGGAGGGTCGGCCGCGCCGCGGGGAAGCCCCGGACACCGTGACTACCCTGCGGTAACTTATGCCGGACGACGGCGGCGGCGCAAGGGCCGGCCCGCCGGCCGCGACCCCGGGCGTACCGGAAGGGGCGGGTGCGCGGCTCAGCCGCCGAGGGCGCGATGCCGGTCGGCAAGCCGGCGGGCGCCTTCCGCGGTCAGGGTGCCGTGCAGGCGCAGCCGGGCGATCCCGCCGTCCGGATGGATGTCGATCCGGGCGTGCGTGGCCGCTCGGGTGCCCGCGGCTCCGGGCTCGGGAAGGAAGCGGTGCACCGTGTCGGGCTGCAGCCGGGTACGGGGCACGAGCTCGGTCCAGCCCGGTGCGTCGTGGTCAGCGGGGTCGGTGCCGTCGGTGGCGTCCAGCACGGACACCGCGGCCCAGCCCGGGGAGTTGCCCTTGTAGCAGCCGGTGTCGATCTCCACGGCCCGGATGCCGGCCTGGCCCGCGAGGGCGTAGCGGACCCAGTCGTGGCCCCGGTCGCGGCGCCTGCGGGTCTCCCAGCCGTCCTCCATCCGCCGGGACCTGCCCGGTGCGATGGTGTGCACGGGCGGGGAGTAGAAGCGGTCGGAGGCGTCCTGGACGGCGCCGCCGTTCTCCAGCGCGGCCACGTCGAAGGTGCCCAGCGCGGCGAGCCACCGCGGGTCCGGCACCGCCTCGCCGTGCACCCGCAGCCGGGCGACCCCGCCGTCGGGGTACTGGCGGAGGCGCAGGTGGGTGAGGCGCCGTTCCACCCCGACATCGAAGACGTGGGCGGCGTGGCCACCGATCGCCGTGCGCGGGACGAGTTCGGTCCAGGCGGTGCCGGGGTCGAGCAGGTCCTCCGGCGCGGGCGCGCCGGGGGCCGCGGTGCCCTCGATACCGATGGCCTGCGGGTAGTTCCCCCGGAAGTGCGCGGTGTCCACGATGATGCCGCGGATCACTCCGGGAACGCCCAGCCGGATGAGTGCCCAGTCGTGATCCTCGGGGCCCGGGTGCGGGGCCAGGGCGGAGCCGCCACGCCGGCGGCGGGTCTCCCAGCCGTCCATGATCTTGCCCTTGGGTCCGAACGTGGCGGGGTCGAAGCGGGCCGGCTCAGGGCTGAGCAGGTTCTCCCGGGAAGCGAAGAACTCGTCGTTGGCGGCGATGACTCCCGCCCCCAGCCGGCGGTCGGCCAGGTCAGGAAACCCGGCCAGGTGAGCGGCGGTCCCGGGATCGGCGCGGTAGTCGGCGTACGGGTCGCCTCCCCGGTACGGGTCGGCGTCCCCGGTGAAGCGGGCGGTCATCTCGGTCATGCGGGGGTCCTCTCGATGAGCCGTCCGTACGGTCCGGTGATCCGTCCGCGGTCGGCGACGAGCCGGCCGCGCAGCCAGGTGGCGCGGACCACACCGTGCAGCGTGCGGCCGGCGTAGGCGGTCACCGGGTTGCGGTGGTGCAGGGCGGCCGGGTCGACCGTGAAGGTGGCCTCGGGGTCGAGCACCGCGACATCGGCGTCCCTGCCCGGCTCCAGGGCTCCCTTGCTGTGCAGTCCGGCCAGCCGGGCGGGCCCGGCGGACATCCAGCGGGCCACGTCCTCCAGGCTGTGTCCGCGCGCGCGAGCAGCCGTCCACACGGCGGGCAGGCCCAGTTGGAGGGAGGAGATGCCGCCCCAGGCGGCCCCGAAATCGGCGACCTTCAGGTCGGGTGTGCAGGGTGAGTGGTCGGAGACGACACAGTCGAGGGTGCCGTCCGCCAGCGCGGCCCACAGCGCGTCCTGGTTCGCGGCCTCCCTGATCGGCGGGCAGCACTTGAACTCGGTTGCGCCATCGGGCACTTCCTCGGCCGTGAGGGTGAGGAAGTGCGGGCAGGTCTCCGCCGTGACGCGGACCCCGGCCCGTCGTGCGGCGGCGATCAGCGGGAGCGTTCCGGAGGAGGACAGGTGCAGCACATGCACCCTGGCATCGAGCTTCCGGGCGAGACCGAGGAGCCGGGTCACAGCTTCGTGTTCGGCTGCTCCCGGACGGGAGGCCAGGAAATCGGCGTAGCGCTCGCTGCCGTCGGCTGCCGGGGCGGCGGCGAGACGTTCCGGGTCCTCGGCGTGCACGATCAGCAGACCGTCGAAGCGGCTGATCCCGGCCAGCGCCTCCGCCAGGTCGTCCGGGCCGAGGGCGGGGAACTCCTCCACACCGGACGGGGAGAGGAAACACTTGAAGCCGAAGACCCCGGCACGGTGGAGGCGGGGCAACTCGGCGGTGTTGCCGGGGACGGCGCCGCCCCAGAATCCGACGTCGACATGGGCCCGGGCGCGGGCGGCCTGCTGTTTGACCGCGAGGTGCGGGACGGTGGTGGTCGGGGGGATGCTGTTGAGCGGCATGTCGAGCAGGGTGGTGACACCGCCGGCGGCGGCCGCCCGCGTGGCGGAGGCGAAGCCCTCCCACTCGGTGCGGCCCGGATCGTTGACGTGCACATGGGTGTCGACGAGGCCGGGCATCAGGACCGCGTCACCGTAGTCCTCCAGCCGGGCCCGGTCCGGGAAGCTCCCGCCGTGCGGCAGTACGCCCGTGATGCGGCCGTCCGCGACGCTCACGGAAGCGGGCCGGATCCCGTCCGGGGTGAGGACCCGGGTCGAGCGGAGCACGAGTTCGGTGGGGTGCACGGCCTCTCCTGTTCCGGTCGGTTCCCGCACTCCTGCCCCGGTCCGGCACCCACGGCGAGCGGCGGACACCGGAACCGGCGCGGCGGACCGCGCTGAGTTCAACGTTCTGTTGAAGGAGTCTTCCGGCAGCTCGCACCGATCGTCAACCCGCCCCTCCCCGCCGGGGGCCGCCCGCCCCGGTTCCGGTGTCCGGAAACCTTCTTCCGCCCGTGCCCGGTAGGCTGCGCCGTGATCCTCCGGAAAGGACTGTGACGTGCCCCCGTCCGACGCGCCCAGGACCTCAGCCGCCACCGGGGGTGTCCAGTCTCTGGAGCGGGCGTTCCGCCTGCTGGAGCACATGGCCGACGCGGGCGGCGAGGTCGGGCTGAGTGAGCTCGCCGGCCGCAGCGGTCTGCCGCTGCCCACCATCCACCGGCTGATCCGCACCCTGGTCGCCACCGGCTATGTCCGTCAGCAGCCCGACCGCCGGTACGCGCTGGGGCCGCGCCTCATCAGGCTCGGCGAGAGCGCCACCCGGCCACTGGCCACCTGGGCCCGCCCGTATCTGGCCCGCCTGGTGGAGGAGACCGGCGAGACCGCGAACATGGCTCTGCTCGACGGTGACGAGGTCGTGTACGTGGCCCAGGTTCCCTCCCGGCATGCCATGCGGATGTTCACCGAGGTCGGCCGGCGGGTTCTGCCGCATGCCACGGGCGTCGGCAAGGCGCTCCTCGCCCACCGGCCGGACGCGGAGGTGCGCGCCCTGCTGGCCCGTACGGGCATGCCTGCCGCGACGGAGCGGACGATCACCACCCCGGACGCCTTCCTCGAGGCCCTGGCCGAGGCCCGGACCTCGGGCTACGCGATGGACGACAACGAGCAGGAGATCGGCGTGCGCTGCCTCGCCGTGCCGGTCCCCGATACCCCCATGGCCGCGGCCCTGTCCGTCTCGGGCCCGGCCGGCCGGCTCACCGAGTCGGCGGCAGACCGGATGGTCCCCCTGCTCCGGGAGGTCGCCCGGGAACTCTCGGACGCCCTTGCCCTCGCCGTCCCGGAGCGCGACCGGTGACGGCACAGCGGGTGGCCGGACTCCTGCTCGCAGCGGGCGGCGGGCGGCGACTGGGCGGACGACCCAAGGCGCTGCTGGAACACGACGGGCGGCTCCTCGTCGAGGCGGGGGCGGCGGCCCTGCGTGCGGCGGGGTGCGATCCGGTGCATGTCGTGATCGGGGCGGAAGCCGCCCGGGTACGGGAGCGGGCGGCACTGCCGGGCTGTGTGCTGGTCGAGAACCCCGACTGGGGATCCGGAATGGGCTCGTCCCTGCGCGCCGGGCTGGCCTCCCTCGAGGGCGAGAGCTGTACGGCCGCACTGGTCGCGCTCGTCGACCAGCCGGGGATCGGGGCTGCCGCGATGGCACGTGTCCGGGCCGCCTGCCACTCCCCCGCGGCGCTGGCGGCAGCCGGGTACGGCGGACGCCGCGGGCATCCCGTGCTCCTGGGATCCCGGCATTTCGCGGAGGTCTCCCGGCTGGCCCGGGGAGACCAGGGTGCGCGTGGCTTCCTCCGGGCACAGGGCGCCGGCCTCACCCTGGTGGAGTGCGGTGACCTGGCCGAGCCGTACGACATCGACACCACGGAGGACCTGCGGACCAGGCTCCGGCCGGGGCCGCGTCCGGAGCGGTAGGCACCTCCGGAACACGAGGCAGACAGCCCTTGCCCCGTCTACCCCGGAGGGGTACCGTCGTGATATACCCCAAGGGGGTATAAAGGAATGCCGCTCCCGTTCGTCTGGAGTCTGTGATGCCACGCCACGACCCGCACTCGGCAACCGCCCCGCACGAGCACGGACCCGCACCCCGCGCCCCCCAGGACGACACCGGGCACACCGACCGGAAGGGCCCGCCGGGCCACGGCGGCCATGCCGGGCACGGTGACCACGTGGCGCAGTTCCGTCGGCTGTTCTGGTGGATGCTGCTCCTCGGCATCCCGGTGGTCCTGCTGAGCGAGATGTTCGCGGACCTCGTCGGCTACTCGGTTCCCGGCTTCCCGGGTGCCGCCTGGGTGCCGCCGGTGCTCGGCACGGTGATCTACCTCTGGGGCGGCAGGCCGTTCCTGACCGGGGCCCGGAGTGAGATCGGGGAGCGCAGCCCGGGCATGATGCTGCTGATCTCCCTGGCCATCACGGTGGCCTTCTTCGCGTCCTGGGGCGCCAGCCTCGGCCTGCTGGAGCACGAGCTCGACTTCTGGTGGGAACTGACCCTGCTGATCGTCATCATGCTGCTGGGCCACTGGCTGGAGATGCGCTCCCTGGCGCAGTCCTCCTCAGCCCTGGAGTCGCTGGCCGCCCTGCTGCCCGACGAGGCCGAGAAGGTCGTGGACGGGGAGACCGTGACGGTCGCGCCGTCCGACCTCGCGCTGGGCGACCTGGTGATCGTGCGTCCGGGCGGCAGGGTCCCCGCGGACGGCCGAGTGGCCGAGGGCACCGCCGATGTCGACGAATCGATGATCACCGGCGAGTCCCGGCCGGTGGCACGCGGGCCCGGTGACCAGGTGGTGGCCGGCACCGTGGCCACTGACACCTCTCTCCGGGTCGAGGTCACCGCCATCGGGGAGGACACCGCGCTGGCCGGTATCCAGCGCCTCGTCGCCGAGGCACAGAGCTCCACCTCCAAGGCCCAGCGGCTGGCCGACCGTGCAGCGGGCTGGCTCTTCTGGTTCGCTCTCGCCGCCGCGGCCGTCACGATGACCGTCTGGCTGCTGCTGGGCTTCCCGGACAGCGCGCTGGTCCGCACCATCACCGTCCTGGTGATCGCCTGCCCGCACGCCCTGGGACTCGCGATCCCGCTGGTCGTCTCGATCGCCACCGAGCGCGCCGCCCGTGGTGGCGTGCTGATCACCGACCGGATGGCGCTGGAGCAGATGCGCACGGTGGACACCGTGCTGTTCGACAAGACCGGCACCCTGACCAAGGGCGAGCCGACGGTCACCCGGACCGCAGCGGCGGGTGGCCACGAGGAGGAGACCGTCCTGGCGCTGGCCGCCGCGGTGGAGGCCGACAGCGAACACCCGCTCGCCGCGGCGATCACCGCCGCCGCGCGGCAACGCGGGATCCGCGTTCCACCGGCCACCGATTTCCGCGCTTCCACCGGCGTCGGCGTCACCGGCACGGTCGACGGCAGGACCGTCGGAGTGGGCGGCCCCGGCATGCTGCGGGACCAGGGGCTCGACCCGCTGCCGGCTTCCGGGGCGTGGAAGGAGGAGGGCGCGATCATCCTGCATGTGCTGGCCGACGGCGCGGTGGTGGGCGCCCTCGGACTGGCCGACGAGGTCCGGCCGGAGTCCCGGATCGCGGTCGACGAGCTGCACGGACTCGGCAAGCGGGTCGTCATGATCACCGGTGACGCCGAGCAGGTCGCCCGCTCGGTCGCCGGGGAGCTGGGCATCGACCAGGTCTTCGCGGGCGTCCGCCCGGAGGACAAGGACAAGAAGGTGCAGGAGCTCCAGCGGGAGGGACGGAAGGTCGCGATGGTGGGCGACGGCGTCAACGATGCCCCCGCCCTGGTGCAGGCCGACGTGGGCATCGCGATCGGGGCCGGCACCGACGTCGCCATCGCCTCCGCCGGAGTGGTGCTGGCCAGTGACGATCCCCGGTCCGTGCTCTCCGTCATCGAGCTCTCCCAGCAGGGCTACCGGAAGATGAAGCAGAACCTGTGGTGGGCCGCCGGATACAACGTTGCCGCTGTCCCGCTGGCCGCGGGAGTGCTCGCTCCGGTCGGCTTCGTGCTGCCGATGGCGGTCGGAGCCGTGCTGATGTCCCTCTCCACGGTCGTGGTCTCGCTCAACGCGCAGCTGCTGCGCCGCCTGGACCTGACGCAGCAGCCGGTCGGGCCCGCGGCCTGAGGGCACACCGGGCGAAGGAGCCGGATCGTACGGACGTTCAACAGGTCGTTGATGTTCCACGATGAGGAAACTATTCTCCACTGGATGGCCGGGGGGGGGTACGGGCTGCGGCCCGCGCCCCCACCCGGCTGCCGCCCCGGCCCTCGCCTCGCTAGGAGTGACTCCTTCATGTCCGCAGCCGCGCCCCTCCCGCCGGCCGACGTCCCGGCCCCGTCCCTGCCGCGCCAGGGCGAGGTACTCACCGAGGAAGCGCTCGGCTTCGTGGCCGAGCTGCACCGGCGGTTCACCCCGCGCCGCAACGAACTCCTGGCTCTGCGCGCCGAACGGCGGGCCCGGATCGCCCGGTCCGGTGGCCTGGACTTCCTGCCGGACACCGCTCACATCCGCGACGGCGACTGGCAGGTGGCCCCTGCCCCGGACGCCCTGCAGGACCGCCGGGTGGAGATCACCGGTCCGACGGACCGACGGATGACCGTCAACGCCCTCAACTCCGGCGCCCGCGTATGGCTCGCGGACTTCGAGGATGCCTCCTCCCCCACCTGGGAGAACGTCATCGGCGGCCAGCTGAACCTGGCCGACGCCTACCGCCGCCGCATCGACTTCACCGACGAGCGCGGCAAGAACTACGCACTGCGGCCCGACGAGGAGCTGGCCACCGTGGTGATGCGCCCCCGCGGCTGGCACCTCGACGAGCGGCACCTCACGGTCGAGGGCGTCCCCGTCCCCGGGGCGCTCGCTGACTTCGGGCTCTACTTCTTCCACAACGCCCAGCGGCTCATCGAGCTCGGCAAGGGCCCGTACTTCTATCTGGCCAAGCTCGAATCCCACCGCGAAGCCCGCCTCTGGAACGATGTGTTCGTCTTCGCGCAGGAGCACCTGGACATCCCGCGGGGCACCGTGCGCGCCACCGTGCTCATCGAGACGATCACCGCGGCGTTCGAGATGGAGGAGATTCTTCACGAACTGCGCGAGCACGCGTCCGGCCTCAACGCGGGCCGCTGGGACTACCTGTTCTCCCTCATCAAGAACTTCCGCGACGCCGGCGAGAAGTTCGTGCTGCCGGACCGCAACGCGGTGACCATGACGGCACCGTTCATGCGGGCCTACACCGAGCTGCTGGTCCGCACCTGTCACAAGCGCGGTGCGCACGCCATCGGCGGCATGGCGGCGTTCATCCCGTCCAGGGACGCCGAGGCCAACGCGCTGGCCTTCGCCAAGGTCAAGGCGGACAAGGACCGGGAAGCCGCGGACGGCTTCGACGGGTCCTGGGTCGCCCACCCGGGCCTGGTCCCGGTGGCCCGGGAGTCCTTCGACGCCGTACTCGGCGACCGGCCGCACCAGAAGGACCGGCTGCGCGAAGACGTGCGGGTCACCGCCGGGGAACTGCTGGCCATCGACTCCCTGGAGGCCGTCCCCACCTACGAAGGGCTGCGCAACGCCCTCCAGGTCGGCACCCGCTACCTCCAGGCGTGGCTCGCCGGACGCGGAGCCGTCGCGGTCTTCCACCTCATGGAGGACGTCGCCACCGCAGAGATCTCGCGCTCCCAGATCTGGCAGTGGATCAACGCCGGCGTGGTGCTCGACGACGGCCGCCGGGTGACACACGCCCTGGTGCGGGAGACCGCGGAGCGCGAACTCGCCGCCATCCGGGAGGAGACCGGAGCGCAGGCATTCGAGTCCGGCGGCTGGCAGCGGGCCCACGACCTGCTCCTGCGACTGGCCCTCAGCGAGGAGTACGTCGACTTCCTCACCCTCCCCGCCTACGAACTGCTCGAGACACCCGCCCGGCCATGAACGGACGGGCCGGCCGACCCGGCCGTCCGGCCCCGGGACTTCTGCGCGGCGTGCGCCCCTCGGACCGCACTGGTCCCGCGGACCCGCACGGTCAGGGCGGCGGCTCGATTCCCTCCTCCACGAGCCGCCGCTCCCCCGCGCTGAGCTGCGCCAGGGCGCGGGGGCAGCGGTGCAGCGGCCCGCGCAGGGAGCGCAGGGCCTCCCACAGGCCGGCGGCCGGCACTCCCCTGCTGGCGAGGATGGCGGCGGTGTAGGCAAGGAAGTCGGCCAGCAACGTCTCGTCGTCGACGAAGACCCCGGCGGCCAGGAAGTCCAGTAGATGGCCGAGATCCTCGACGGTGGCGTCGTACGACTGCTCCGTGTAGGCGCGCATCGGCGGGAACCGCTCCCGCAGGTCGTCGACCAGGTGCTGGAGCAGTGCCGCCCGGTCCCGGACGAGCAGGCCGTACTCCTCGTCGGCCAGGTGCACCAGAGCCGACTCACCGGTCAGTGCGGGCGGCCACCGGTCCGCCAGCAGCCGGGCCGCCTGCACAGCGCTGCCCGCCCAGAGGTCCGCGCCCAGGGTACGGGCCCAGAGACCGTCGGCGCCGAATCCCGGCCCGCCCACCATCACGGGCGTTCCGGCCAGATGGGCCGCCTCGATCAGCCGGTGGGCGTGCGGCAGCCGGGCCGGCAGCATGCACGAGAGCGCGACCAGGTCCGGGCCGTTCTCGTGCAGGTAGGTGAGCAGATGCGGCGCGGGGACATGGGCACCAAGGAAGGCCACCGAGAAGCCCCGGAGCCGCAGTACTTCGGCGAGAATCCGGGCCGGCAGCGCATGCCACTCCCGGTCCACGCACGCCACCACGACCTCGCGCTCCGGGGCTCCGTCACCGGGGCGCCGGACCGCGGCGGACAGCGCCGCGACGCACTGCTCGCTGACATAGGTGGCGGCGTGCTCCTGGGCCACGCTCCACTTGTTCTCCGCCCAGCGCAGGCCCACCGTGTGCTGGGCGGCGGCGATCAGGTCCAGCAGCACGGCCTCCGCCGGGACGCCCCGCTCGACCAGGTCCAGCGTGAGGGCGACCGCCGCGTCCTGGTCCGCGCAGGCGAGGTGACGGTCGAAGGCGGCCCGGACCTCCGCCGTCACCGCCGACGGAGCCTCCGTCACGGGAGCACCTCCCCGGCAGGGCCGGCGCCGGAGGTGCCGCCCGGGCGCTCCGGGACGGCCGGCGGGGTGGAACGCGGAGGCGAGGGCGGGGCAGGCATGGCCGCGGCCTGGACGGCCAGTACGGCGATGTCGTCGTAGGCGCCCCCGGCCAGCCACTGGGTCGTCAGCAGCTCCACCCGTTCGGCCACCGCACCGGCCGGCATCCCGGCGCAGGTGGCGAGATCCCGGGCGAGCCGGTCGTCCCCGTACATCTCGTTGCCCGAGGGTCCGCCGCGCGCCTCGGTCACCCCGTCGCTGTACAGCAGCAGCAGTTCCCCGGGACCCAGATGGAGCCGCTCCTGGTCGAAATCCGGATCGGGCAGCGCACCGACGAGCATGCCCCCGATATCCACCGGTTCCACCCGTCCGTCCTGGCGGAGAACCAGCGGGGACGGGTGGCCGCCGCCGGCCACGGTGACATCCAGCCCTCCGCCCGGAGCGGGCAGCGCTCTCCCGGTCACCAGGGTGGTGAACCGGGTTTCGCCGGCGTCCAGCAGCACCTGGTTGAGCAGCTCCAGCACCCGTACCGGCCGGGGCTCGACCAGCGTGAGGGCATGGAGCGTCTGGCGGACCCGTCCGGTGAGGACCGCCGCCTCCACCCCCTTCCCGCGCACGTCGCCCAGGAAGAACTCCACACCGCCGTCATGGCACGCACGGGCCTGGTAGTAGTCGCCTCCGATCTGCAGCGCCTCCCGGGCCGGCCGGTACGCCGCTCCCAGCCGCACCGCGTCCACGGCCGGCAGCGGGTCGGGATCCAGCCCGGCCCGGAGCACCGCGGTGGTGTGCGCCTGCTGACTGTAGAAATCGGCGGCGGCCAGCGCGATCCCCGCCCGGGAGGCGAACTGCCGCACCAGCTCGGTGTCCGCGGGGCCGAAGCCGTCCCGTTCCGGGCCCCGCACCAGGACCAGCGCACCGGCCGGGTACCCGCTGCCGGGCAGCCCGACGACCAGCGCGTGCCCTTCGCCCGCGGCCATCTCCGGTGCGAGCACGGCGCCCAGCACCCGCAGCTCGTCCAGGTCCTGCCGCGGGCAGGCCATCACCCGCGCCTCCCGGCCGGTGTACGCGTCCGCCACCCGGGGCATCCGGTCCAGCGACTCGGCCGGCACCAGCCCGGTCTCGCCCGCACCGGAGGCCCCCGGCCACACCCGGTACCAGGTCGAGCGCTGATGCCGCTGCGGCAGGAGGAGCACGGCCCCGTCCGCGAGCACCGGGACGGCGGTGCGCACCAGAGTGCGCACGGTACGGCCGTGGTGCAGCGATCCGGTCAGCCTCCGGTCGGCCTCGGCCAGGAACAGTGAGTTGCTCCACTCCGTCTGCACCGCCCGTTCCCGGCTCCGCCGGGCGGTCTCGTCCCGCACGAGCCACACGCTGAGCCCGTCGAGCTCGGCTCTGGTCCCGACGAGTGACCGGCCTTCGTGCTCGGAATCGAACGACCCCGCTCCGGCCTGCGAAGCCTGAGCGAGGGGCCCGGCCGCCGGAGTGCTCAGCGCCCCACCGGTCCGCAGGCGGGGAAAGAGCTCCGCGGCACGCCGGTTGAGTCCGTGCACCAGCCCCTGGCCGTCACAGGCGATCACCGCCTCGTCGATCAGGTCCAGCACCGCGGACGGGACACCGGACGCGGACACCGCGCCCGGCGCCGGGCGGCCCACCGGGACCTCCGGTCCCGCCCAGGGCCCGCCGGTGCCCCACGTCTCCTGCCGTTCGCTCCGCTTCACGGGAGACGGGAAACGTTCAGGGGAGACGTACGGCTACGGCAGCGGCACGGTATCCGCTCGCCCAGCGAGTCGGGGATGACCATCACAGCACCTCGGCTCAGGAATCGGCTGCCCGAAGACATCTGCACGTGTAACGCCGGTGCGGACGCGCCCCGGTCCCGGAGTGCCCGGCGCTGCCCCACCGCACTCTCCACGGTACAGCCGGTGCGGGGGATGGTGGGCGACCGCAGGCCTCCGACCCGCCGCGGAACGATCAGGTCAGGAGCCCGGCGAGGCGGCGTGCCTGCTCCCGCGCGGCGCGGGCGACCACGTCCTCCTCGACGGTGAGCAGCCTGCCGTGCTCCACGACCGGCCGGCCGCCGACCAGGGAGAGAGTCACCGGTGCCGCCGCTCCCAGCACGAGCGCCGCGACCGGGTCAGCGATGGTCGAATGGCCGATACCGTCCAGCTTCCACAGCACGAGGTCGGCAAGCTTTCCCGGCTCCAGCGAGCCCGTCTCCTGCTCCCGTCCCAGCACCCGGGCTCCGCCGTAGGTGCCCAGCCGCAGGGCCTGCCGGGCATTCAGCGCACGCTCACGGTGGGCTCCGAGCCGGTTGATGAGCAGCGCGTTGCGCAACTCGGTGTGCAGCTCACCGGCTTCGTTGGAAGCCGTGCCGTCGACACCGAGACCGACCGGCACACCGGCCGCGAGCAGGTCCGGGATCCGGGCGATCCCGGCGGCCAGGCGGGCGTTGGACGAAGGGCAGTGCGCGACTCCGGTGCCGGTACGGGCGAAGGCGTTGATGTCCTCGTCACTCATGTGCACGCAGTGCGCCATCCACACGTCCGGGCCGAGCCAGCCGGCCGACGCGAGATAGTCGGTGGGCCCCGTCCCGAACAGCTCACGGCAGAACTGCTCCTCCTCCACCGTCTCCGAACCGTGGGTGTGCAGGCGAACCCCCCTGCGGCGGGCCAGCGCGGCGGATTCACGCAGCAGCTCGGTGGAGACGGAGAAAGGCGAGCAGGGTGCGACGGCGATCTGCAGCATCGAGTCGGGGGACGCGTCGTGGTGCCGGTCGATGGCCTGCTCGGTGGCGAGCAGGGCCCCTTCCGTGGTCTCGACCGCGAAGTCGGGCGGCAACCCGCCCTCCGAGGTACCACGGTCCATGGAACCGCGGGCGAGAGTGAGGCGGACGCCCAGCTCAGCGGCGGCCCGGACCTCCGCACCGACCAGGTCCCCTGCGCCGCGCGGGAAGATGTAGTGATGGTCGGCCGCGGTGGTGACCCCGCCCCGGGCCATCATCGCGAGCGACCCCTGGGCGGCCGCGTGCACCATCGGCTCGTCGATCCGGGACCAGGTGGGATAGAGCGCCACCAGCCAGTCGAACAGGTGGGCGTCCTGCGCCAGTCCCCGGGTGAGCCACTGGTAGAAGTGGTGGTGGGTGTTGATGAGTCCCGGCGTGGCGAGGTGGCCCGTGCCGTCGATGCGACGGGTCACACCCGTGAGCCCGGCGGGAGCCGGCCCGGGACCCACCGTCTCGATACGGCTCCCGGCGACCACCACGTGCCCGGCCGGGTACTCGGTGTCGTGGGCGTCCACCGTGGCCAGGGCGCAGTTCTCGATGACGAGGCGCTGCTCCGCCATGAAGGTTCCTCGATTCCGCGTGCGCTGTTCGGTACGTCCTACAGCGGGCCGGTCAGATCGGCGGGGATGACGGCCTCGGCGCCGGGCCGCAGGACCGTCGCCTCGATGAGACCGTAGGGCCGGTCACTCACGTAGTAGACCTCGTTGTCGTTGGTCAGCCCGAAGGGCTCGAGGTCGGCCGGGAAGTGGTGCCGGTTGGGCAGGGCGAAGCGGATCTCGTCAATGCCGGGGAGCTTGTCGATCACCCGGGTCCCCATCTCGAAGAGGGTCTGCTGCAGGGACAGCGAGTAGGTGTCGGCGAAGGCGGCCAGCAGGTGGCTCCTCGCCTCGGTCCAGGACGGGTCCCAGGACGGGACGGCCCGGGCTTCGCCGGCCCAGTGGTGGCGCCAGAGCGCGGTGACCCGGGTGGCGAGGATCCGGTCCCCGGTCTCCTGGAGCGTGGTGTACCGGTCCCTGGCGTAGCCGCGGAACTCCGAGTTGGTGGAGTTGAGCACCATGAGGTCCTTGAGCCCGGAGAGGACCTCCCAGCGTGCCCCGTCGAAGGTGACCTGCGCGGTGCGCACCTCCTGTCCCTTGCGGACGAAGGAGTGCCGGGGCGGGCCGGCGCCGGCGGTCCCGATGCGCTCCCAGGCGTACTCCTCGACGCGTATCCGGGCCCGGTGCAGCGGTTCCTGGCTCGTCACGAAGTGCCGGGCCAGAAGGATGCCGAACTGTTCGGGTGAGGCGATGCCGTGCTCCCGCGCGAAGGCGTACACGGTGTTCTTGGCGGTGTCCGTGGGCAGCACGTGGGCGTTGGAGCCGGAGCGGTGCGCCTCTTCCAGGTCGCCCGACAGGGCCACCGAGACGTTCAGGTCCTTGATGTGGTGGGTGGCACCCGCACGCGTGACGCGCACGACGCGGCACTCGGCCTTGCCGTACCGGTTCGGGCCCAGCAGCGCCGGGCGTTCACCCGGTGGCCGCGGGGCGGGGCCGGGCTGAGGAGCGGAGGTGCTCATCGGCGGGTCAGCTCCCTCGGTAGACGGAATAGCCGAACGGGCTGAGCAGCAGAGGCACGTGGTAGTGCTCACCCGGAGCCACCGCGAAGACCACGGCCACCTCGGGGAAGAAGCTCCCACCGGCGGGCGGGCGGTCGCCTGCCGTCCGGCTGAGGTACGGCTCGACAGCGAAGCGCAGCCTGGCGTGGGTGGCCCCGGGCGGCAGCGCGGCCAGGTCCCGGCAGCGGCCGTCCGGGTCGGTGCGTGAGGTGTCGTGGTGGCTCCAGCCGTCCGTGGGGCCGGTGCGCACGGCAAGCTCGACCGCGACGGCGGCCGCGGGCCGTCCTGCGGCCGTGTCGAGGACGTGAGTGGAGACCGAGGCGGTCGCGGGGCTGTTCATGCGCACCGCTCCTTCTCCCCGGCGGGCCGGCTGAGCCGGGCGAGGCGGATGCGGTGGATGCTGCCGAGTTCGGTGCGCACGATCTCGCGCTCGGTCTCCGGCGGGTTGCCGAGCCGGGTACGGGCGGCTTCCAGCAGCTGCCCGGCGGACAGCCCGGTGGCGCAGATCAGAAAGACGTGGCCGAACCGCTCCTGGTAAGCGAGGTTGAGCGTCTGCATCTCCTCCGCGAGGGCTTCGGGGGCCCCGCTCATGCCACGCTGTTCCTGCGCGGACCGGTCCCCCGGGCGGGGTCTGCCGATCGGGGGGTGGCCGGCCAGTGCCTCGTCGAGGCCGGCCGGGGTCAGGGCGGCGGTGGCGGCGTCACCGGCGGCGAGCAGCGCCTGCAGCCCGGCGTACGGGCGGCCGGCCAGGAGGGCGCGGCCCCAGGCCGGGGCGGCGCACACCTCGTGCAGCGTGCGGCGGACGGTGTCCTCGGCGGCGTCGTTGATCCAGGCCAGCTCGGGTACCGAGCATGACGTCAAGGGTCCTCCCCGGGGAGCGGCGGCTTCGGCCCGGCCCTCAGCTAAGCCTGCCGGACCCCTTGTCGTCAACATTTTGTTGAACCGACGCCGGCCGTGGCCGGGAGCGCCCGGCTGAGCAGGACCCGTGCGGGCCGGGCAGCGCTCAGGTCTCCCGGTTCAGGTAGTTGTAGACGGTGAAGCGGCTGACTCCCAGCGCCTCCGCGACCGTCTCCACCCCGTGCCGCATCGCGAACGCACCGCGGGCCTCCAGGCTGCGCACCGCGGCCTGCTTGGCCCGCCGGTCCAGCTCGGACAGCGGCATCCCGTGCCGGCGCCGCAGCTCGTTCAGGAGGTGCTCCAGCGAGTCCGCCAGACGCGGCAGCCGTACGGCCACCGCCTCCCGCCCTTCCCAGCGGAGCACCACGTCCTCGCTCCCGGCCCGGCCGGGCGGAAGGAGCTCGCCCCCGATGGCGTCCACCAGCGGCTTGACCGCCCGCACGAAGGCGTCGGGGCCAGGGGCACGGTCGTCGCCGGCGCCGCTCATGCGCCGCGCTCCGGACCGTCCCCGAGCGCGTTGAGCTGCAGCGAGATCCGGGTGGCGCCCACTTCCAGGGACCGGTGCAGCACCAGTTGCACGGCGGCCAGCACGTCCTCCGCGGCGCCTTCGGCGGTGGTGCCGAAGGGGCCGACCTCGACATTCTCCAGCGCTGCCTGCTGCACCACCCCGCGGGCCACCACTGCATGCTCCGGCGGCTCGTCCAGATCGAACGGCTCGGTCGTGAATTCCAGTCTCAGTCGCACGCACCCAATTTAGCGCCGCGCCGCGCCCGCGCCGCGGCGGCCCGGGACGCCCTCCCGGGCCGCCGCGTCCGGGGCACCGGTCGGGGAGCAGGTGCGTCCGCTCAGCGGCCTCGCGCCCACCGGCCGGCCGGCAACCACTGCGGCCCCGGGCCGAAGAGGTCGACAGCCGCGCGGAGTTGACGCAGGGCCGGAACCAGCGCGCTCACCGACCCCACCGCGGCGGCGATCAGCAGCAGACCGTGCCGCAGGGCTGCCCCCTCGGGCATCCCGGTCGCCAGCGCGGCATCGAGCACGGCCAGCTCACGCTCCGCCACTTCACGGTCCGCGAAGGGCGTCCGGTGGGCGTCCAGGTCGACACGCAATCGTTCCACCGCGGCCTGCAGAGCCAGCAGCCGCGGGTCAGCGGTCCGTTCGACGGTCCCGGAGTGTGCAGTATCAGCCTTGCCAGCGGCCATTCGGTGCCCTCCCTGCGCTCGTCCTCGACGCACTCGAACCCACCGGGCGTACGGTCTCGCTCAGCATCCACCCGGCAGCCGCACAGGGACAGTAAATATCACTGTCCGCGCAGAGCGCCATACGGAGGGCGAAACTCCGCGTCACATTACGGTGAACGTCGCTTTACGTTCCGCCCGTCCGGCAGGTTTCCGGCAGTGCTGCGGGGACCGGCCCGCGTGGGCGAGACTTGTGGCCCACCGCGACGTCCCCGGAGTGGCCGATGCCCCAGAGCGTGCCCGTTCGCTGCCCGGCGTGCCGACGAGAGCACTCCTTCCTGCCGCCCGCGTACCCGTGTTCCTGCGGGGCCCCGGTGACGGTGACCGTGCTGCCGGACAGCGCTGCGGTCCCGGTGCCATTCCGGACCTGGGCGGGCGCCTGGACGGATGTCCCGTGCACCGCCTGCGGCCGGACCGGACAGTGGCCGCAGCCCGAGTTCGACTGTCCCTGCGGGACCCGTGCCCGGCTCACCCCGGGCGGCATCCTGGACTTCGAGGAGCCGCCGGACGGGACGGGACGCGGTGTCTTCCGTCCGGTGACGATCCGCACCGCGCACGACGCCGTGGTCTGTGCCGCCCAGTTCCTGCGCTGGCTCGGCCACCAGCAGGTCCGTACCGTCGCCCCCCGCGCCTCCGGCGGAGTGGACCTGCGCGGCCCCTCGGTGGCCGGGCTGGTCGATCCGACGACCGCCCCCACCGGGCAGCGTGAGGTGGAGACCCTGTGGCTGCACGCGCTGAGCGAAGGGGTACTGCCCGTCGCCTTTTCCCTGGCGGGTTTCGACCGGCAGGCCCGGGCCCGGGCCGATGAGCTGATGGTGCCGCTGTTCGTGTTCGACCTGGCCGGCACCCCGCAACCGGTCAACGACCCCGCCGACGCGCTCTACCCCGACCGCACCTGAGCCCGCGGACGGGCACCGTACCGACGGCACCGAGTGCCCACTAGTCGAGTTTGACCAATGGGAGAAGCCGGGTAACCTGCAGGGCGAGTAGTCAAATTTGTCCAATAGGGAGACGCATGTCCTTCACGCCCACTCCGCAGGCCCGCGAACTGCTCGATGACTGGTTCGCCCGGTTCGACGAGTACAGCGGCAAGGGAGACTTCGCGCGCATGGCCGACCTCGCAGTGTTCCCCCTGAATGTGATCACTGACGACGGCGCGGGCAATGGCTTCACCGCCCAGTGGGACCGGGAGCGGTACCTGCGCACCATGGCCAAGGTGATGGACGGCGCCCCGGAGGGCGTGGAGCTCCGATTCGATTCCCGGCGTTCCCCGCACTTCCTGTCCGAGGACCTGGTGGTCGTGGTGACCGACGCCACCATGACCATGGGTGAGCACGTCCAGGAAATGCGGTACGCGGACATCCTGGTCAAGCGGGAAGGGGACTGGGCCTTCCAGACCATGGCGCAGAGCGGCTGGGCGTCGCTCTGGAGCGGCTGACCACCGCGGACCCCCGGCCCCCGCGCTCAGCGGCCCCGGGCGGCTCTATGTCCCGGTGAGGTGCTCCGGCCGGACCGGGACGCGCGGCAGGGCCAGTCCGGTGGCCTGCCGGATGGCGGCCACCACCGCGGGGGTGGCGGACAGCGTGGGGGCCTCACCGACACCGCGCAGCCCGTAGGGCGCGTGCTCGTCGGCCAGCTCGAGCACCTCGACGGGCATGCTCGGGGTGTCAAGGACGGTCGGGATGAGGTAATCGGTGAACGACGGATTGCGCACCTTGCCGTCCTCGCCGACCACGATCTCCTCCATGACGGCCAGGCCCAGGCCCTGGACGCTCCCGCCCTGGATCTGACCCACCACGGATGCCGGATTGAGCGCCTTCCCGACGTCCTGCGCACAGGCCAGCTCCACCACCTTCACCAGCCCGAGTGCGGTGTCCACCTCGACGACCGCCCGGTGGGCCGCGAAGGAGTACTGGACGTGGCCCCGGCCCTGCCCGGTGTGCCGGTCGAAAGCCTCGGTGGGACGGTGCCGCCACTCCACCTCGCGTTCGACCGGCCCGTCCTCGAGGACCTCCGCCAGCCCGGCGAGCACCTCCCCGTCCGCGGTGACGACCTTGCCGTCCTCGAGCAGCTGATCGGCACCTGCCCAGGCCCGGTGCCGGTGACCGAGCCGCTGCCGGCCCCGTTCCAGCACCCGCTGCCGGACGGCTTCGCAGGCCGCCTTGATCGCGCCGCCGGTCACGTAGGTCTGCCGGGAGGCCGAGGTGGAACCGGCCGAACCGATCCGGGTGTCGGCGGGGAGCACGGTCACCCTGGTGACCCCCAGCTCGGTCCGGGCGATCTGGGCGTGCACCGTCACTCCGCCCTGGCCGACCTCGGCCATCGCCGTGTGCACCGTCGCGACCGGCTCCCCCGCCACCGCTTCCAGCCGGACCCGCGCGGTGGAGTAGTCGTCGAACCCCTCGGAGAAGCCCACGTTCTTGATGCCCACCGCGTAGCCCACGCCGCGGACCACGTCCTCGCCGTGGGTGGTGTTGGACACCCCGCCCGGCAGCTCGCGCAGATCGGTGCCGGCTGCCGCGGCGCCGTCTCCGGTCTCCCACTGCCCGGCGGGCGGCAGCGGCATGGCCTGCACCCGGCGGAGCAGCTCGGCGACGGGGGCCGGCGAGTCGACCTGCTGGCCGGTGGGCAGGAGGGTGCCGCGGGACATGGCGTTGAGCCGGCGAAAGGCGACCGGATCCAGGTCCAGCCGGGCGGCGAGCCGGTCCATCTGGGCCTCGTAGGCGAAGCAGGCCTGCACCGCGCCGAAGCCCCGCATCGCGCCGCAGGGGGGGTTGTTCGTGTAGAGGGCCAGGGCTTCGATGTCGACGTGGTCGACGGCATACGGGCCGGCCGAGAGTGAGGAGGCGTTGCCGACGACGGCGGCCGAGGTGGAGGCATAGGCCCCGCCGTCCAGCACGATCCGGCAGGTCATGTGGGTGAGCCGGCCGTCCCGAGTGGCACCGTGTTCGTACCGGAGAGTGGCGGGATGCCGGTGGACGTGGCCGAAGAACGACTCGTGCCGGTTGTAGACCATCTTCACCGGCCTGCCGGTGCGCAGGGCGAGCAGACAGGCGTGGATCTGCATCGACAGGTCCTCCCGGCCGCCGAACGCCCCGCCGACCCCGGACAGCGTCATCCGCACCTTGTCCTCAGGAAGCCCCAGCACCGGCGCGATCTGCCGCAGGTCCGAGTGCAGCCACTGGGTGGCGAGGAAGAGCTCGACGCCGCCGTCCTCGGCGGGCACCGCGAGCCCGCTCTCCGGGCCCAGGAACGCCTGGTCCTGCATGCCGACCCGGTACTCACCGGTGACGATGACGTCGGCCCGGGCCCGGCCGGCCGCGACGTCGCCGCGCACGATGGGCTGCCGGTGCACGATGTTGGGATGCGCCACGTGCGGGGCGTGGTGGTCGGTCCGGGCGGGATGGAGCAGCGGGGCGTCGTCGGCCAGGGCGGAGGCCTCGTCGTGCACCACGGGCAGCGGTGCGTAGTCCACCGCGATCAGGGCTGCGGCGCGGCGGGCGGTCTCCGGGTGGTCGGCGGCCACCACGGCGACCGGCTCTCCCTGGTGCCTGACCCGGCCATGGGCGAGCACGGGGGTGTCCTGGATCTCCAGCCCGTAGGTGCGCACGCCAGTAGGCAGGTCGTCGTGGGTCAGCACGGCGTGGACGCCGGTCTGCGCCAGGGCCCGGGAGATGTCGACGGAGCGAATCTCGGCGTGGGCGTGCGGGCTGCGGAGCGTGCAGCCCCAGAGCATGTTCTCGTGCCACAGGTCCGAGGCGTAGGCGAATTCGCCGGTGGCCTTCAGGATGCCGTCGGGCCGCAGGGTGGATTCACCGATGCCGCCCCGGGCGTGGTCGCTGTCCTGGGTCAGGCCGGCCGGGGCACCGGAGGCGGAAGCACGGGACCCGGGGGTGACCGGAGCGGGGCCGGGGCGGGTCTTCATGTCAGTCCTCCCCCTGCGGCGCGGCCGCTGCCGGTGGCGGCGGTGCGGGCAGCGGCCAGCCGTACGGCGTCCATGATCTTCTCGTACCCGGTGCAGCGGCACAGATTGCCCGCCAGCGCTTCCCGGATGTCGGCGTCCGAGGGCTGCGGCTGCCGCTCGATCAGCTCGTCCGCGGTGACCAGCAGGCCCGGGGTGCAGAATCCGCACTGGATGGCACCGGTCTCCACGAAAGCCTGCTGGACCGGCGAGAGCGCAGCGTGGGCTCCGGCGGAAACCACCTCGGGGGCGTGGCCGCCGCCCTCCCCGGCACGCTGCCGGGCGTGGTCGGCCAGCCCTTCGACGGTGAGGACCTCCCGGCCCTCGGCCTGGCCGGCGGCCACCAGGCAGGCGCAGACCGGCACCCCGTCCAGACGTACCGTGCAGGAGCCGCATTCGCCCTGCTCGCAGGCGTTCTTGGAACCGGGAAGGCCCATCCGCTCACGCAGCACATGGAGCAGACTCTCGCCCGCCCGGACATCATCGGCCTGCTGTCTGCGGCCGTTGACCGTGAATGTCACCCGCACGGGCGGTCTCCTCTCTGAGCGGGCCGGTGCCCGCGGTAGGACTCCCAGGCCCAGCCCAGCGTGCGCCGGGCCATGACGGACACCGCGTGCCGGCGGTACGCGGCGGTGCCCCGCGCGTCGTCGATCGGGTTGCAGGCTCCTGCCGCCAGCTCCCCGAACTGCCGGGCGGCGGCCGGCGGCAGGGGCCTGCCGCTCTCCCAGAACCCGCCGTCGCCCAGCTCGGCGTTCAGGAAGTCCTCCGCGACCCGGGCCCGTACGGGTGTCGGAGCGGCCGAGCCGATCCCGGTCCGCACCGTCCGGGTGTCGGGATGGAGGGCGATACCGAAGGCGCAGACGGCGATGACCATGGCGTTGCGGGTACCGACCTTGGAGAACTGCTGCGGGCCGGTGGCCCTCTTGATGTGCACGGCTCTGATGAGTTCGTCCGCGGCGAGGGCATTGCGCTTGACCCCGGTGAAGAAGTCCTCCACCGGGATGAGGCGGCTGCCTCGCACCGATGCGGCTTCGATCCGGGATCCGGCGGAGAGCAGCGCGGGGTGGGCGTCGCCGGCCGGAGAGGCGGCGCCGAGGTTCCCGCCCACACTCCCGCGGTTCCGGATCTGCGGGGATCCGACGGTCCGGGCCGCCATGGCCAGGCCCGGCAGCTCGTGCCGCAGGTTTTCGATGATCCGGGTGTAGGGGACGGCCGCGCCGAGCCGCACGTACTCGGCTCCGGTCTCCCACTCGTGGAGCTCGCTGACCCGCTCGAGGTCCAGCAGGTGTTCCGGGCGGCGGCGGTCGAAGTTGATCTCGACCATCACGTCGGTGCCCCCCGCCAGGGGCACCGCGCCGGGGTGGGCGGCCTTGGCTTCCAGTGCCTCCTCCCAGCCCGCGGGACGAAGAAAGTCCATGGGTGCTCTCCTCGGTTCACTCGGCAGGGTCCGGCCGGGAACGGTCCGGTCCGGGGGCGCCGGTGCCGTGGGCCGCTCGGGACGGCACCCGCCGGAGGTCCATTACAGCGGGGGACCGGCGGCTGCGCACAGTCACGGATGCCCTGAAGCCAGGCCGGTTGCCGGCCGTCCGGGTTGGAGGTTCCTACAAACGGGGTCTCCGCATACGGTTATCACCTGCCGCCGGCCCGCTCCCTCCGCCGACCCGCCGATCGGGGAAGAACCATGCGACTGCGCGCTCTGCTCGACAGCCCCGCATTCCGCCTGCGGCTGCTGGGCGCACCGGAGGGCGGCCTGGACCGGTTGGTGACGGGGGCGATGACCACCGATCTGCGGGATCCGCGCCGCTATCTCAGCGGTGGCGAACTGGTGCTGACCGGGCTGCTCTGGCGGCACACCGCCGGGGACTCCGAGGTGTTCGTACGCATGCTGGCCGAGGCGGGAGTGGCCGGGCTCGCGGCGGGCGAGGCCGAAGTGGGCTCGGTGCCCGGGGACCTGATCGCGGCCTGTGCCCGGCACCGGCTCCCGGTCCTCGCCGTCCCCGAAGAGGTCAGTTTCGCGGCCGTCACCGAGTACGTGGCGCGCCGGGTGTCCGGGGAGCGGGCGGGGGACCTGGCCGCGCTGGTGGACCGGCACCGCCTGCTGATGACGGCCGGACCGGCGGGCGGCGGGCCGCAGGCCGTGCTCGACCTGCTGGGATCCGGCCTGGATCTGCCCGTCTGGCTGCTGTCCCCCGCCGGCCGGCCGCTCGCGGGCTCGGCTCCCGCGTTGCTCCCGGAGGTGACGGGACGGGAGCTGGCCGCCCGGTTCGCGGCGGCCGGTTCGGGCCGGGGCCCGTACCGTACCTGTGTCGGGGACACCGGATACGCGCTGTTCCCGGTGCGCGAGCCGGCCACCGGGCCTCCGGCCACGCTGCTGCCGGACCAACTGCTGGCCGTGGCGGCCGACACCCGGTCATGGCCGGTCCAGCGACTGGACCTGCTGGAGGCGGTGGCCCGGCTGATCGCAGCCGGACGGCGGCTGGAGCACGCGGTGCTCACCGCGCGGCGACGCGCGGCGCAGGAGGTGCTGGACCTGGTGCAGGAGGGTGCCCCTGCGGCCGAGGTCGCGGCGCGGCTGAGGGCCGCCGCTCCCCCGCCGGCCCCGGGCCGCCCGGAACCGCACAGGCAATGGGTGGCCGCCCGCCTCGACCGCCGCGCCACGGAGCCGCCGGGCGCCGGGGCGGGACCGGACAGCCCGGCGGACACCGGGAGCCGGGCCCTGCTGGAGGAGCTGCTTGCGGCGCTGCCGGCACCGCTTCCGGGCGTGGCGGTCGCCCGCGGGGGCGAGGCGGTGGCCCTGGTTCCGGTGCCGGACGGTGCCGGACCGCTGCATCCGGAGCGGCTGCTCGGGGCGGCCCGGCCGGTGCTCACCGCCGCGCTGGGGGACGCCGGCCGGATCGCGCTGGGCTCGAGCGCCGGGGTCTCCTCGGCCGAGTCGCTCCACGGGGCGCTGGAGGAGGCGTTGCACGCCCTGCGTGTGGCCACTGCCGGAGCGGACCGGGTGGCGGGCACCGGGCACGAGGAACTCGCCTCGCACGTGACACTGCTGCCGTTCGTTCCGCAGGACGTGCGGCAGGCCTACTCCGCCCGGCTGCTCGACCCGCTGCGCGCCTACGACCAGCGGCACCGTTCCGCTCTTCTGCCCACCCTGCGAGCCTTCCTGGCGGCGGACTGCTCCTGGTCCCGGTGCGCGGCCGCCCTGCACCTGCATGTGAACACGCTGCGCTACCGCATCGGCCGGATCGAGGAACTGACCGGCCGGGATCTGTCCCGGCTGGAGGACCGGCTGGACCTGTTCCTGGCCCTCAGGTTGACCGGCTAGCGCTCCCGGCCAGGGCATTCACCCGGAGGGGCACATTTCCCCTCGCTTGTGAAGCTGTTCACCTGCGCCTCTTTGCCGGACTCCCGGGTTCGTGTTGAGATGCACCGTCAGCTGCACAGGTCCATCGGCCCGATGACGCGCTCCGGGGAGGCAATGTGGCGGGAACCGCCATACCACGTACTGTTCGACCGGCCGGAGAGGATCCGCTCGCTCGAGCCGTATGGCGGCTGCGGTCCCGGGCATGCTGGGAGGACGCCGCGGCCCTGCTCGCCCCGTCCGCCGAGCAGGATGCCGGGGCCGCCCTGCAGCGTGCCGAGCTGCTCATCGAGCACTGCCTGTTCACTTCGGCGGGGTGGAACCGGGCCGAGGAGGCTCTGCGGTCGGCCGAGTCCCTGTCGCTGAGCGACGTGGAGCGCGGCGCCGCAGCCTGCGCCCGGGGCTACCTCGCCTACGCCTCGACCCGGCTGGAGGTCCGGGACCGTACCGACGAGGCGCGGGCCGCGCTCGGCAGGGCCGCGGCTCTGCTGGGCCCGGGCGAACCCGGCAGGGCCCGGCTGGACTTCCGCCGCGGGCTGATGGCCCAGCACCTGAGCGGCACGCCACAGGCGGCGGAGGCCGCGTACCGGCGGGCCCATGCCGAGGCGGCGGCCGGCGGTGACCTGCTGCTCTGCTCGGCGACCTGGCAGCAGCTGGGCACGCTGGCGCTGCTGGCGGGGGACGCGGCGGCGGCCCGGGAGGCGTTCTCCGAGTCGTTGCGGCTCCGTGAGGAGACGGGTTTCCTCGTGGGCATCGCGCCGGCGCTGATGGCGCTTGCCGAGGTGCAGCCGGAGGAAGAGGCCGGCCGGCTGCGCACCGAGGCGGGCCGGCTTTTCCGGCTGCTCGGTGAGGTTCCCCGCTGGATGGCCGTGCAGCTGGCCTGAGGCTGCTCCGCGACGGCGCCGGGGCGGTGGTCAGGCCCCGGCCAGAACTTCGCGTCTGCTCACGGCGACTGTCAGCGTCCGAGCAGGTGTGCGTGCGCCAGCCGCTCCGCGGTCTCCAGGTCCTGGTGTTCCAGCGCGTCCAGCAGGGCGCCGTGCTCCCGTGCCGCCGCCAGCAGCTCCGCCCGGCCGGGCCCACCGCTGCCCAGAGCCGGGCACTGGGCGCGACGGTGCAGGTCCGCGGCCACCTCGACGAGCTGCCGGTTACCGGTCAGCTCCAGCAGCGCCCGGTGGAAGGCCCGGTCGGCCTCGGCGTACCCCGCACGGTCGCCCAGCGCGGCGGCGGACACACTCACCTCCGCCAACGGCCGGAGCCCGGCCCAGTCCTCCGCGCCCAGCGTGCGGCCGAGCCGCAGCAGCGCCGGGATCTCCAGGGCGGCCCGCACCTCGGCCAGCTCGGCGAGATCGCGCGGACTCCTCCCGGCAACCCGGAAACCGCGGTTGGGAACGGTCTCGACCGCCCCCTCGCTCGCGAGCTGCTGCATCGCCTCCCGGACCGGGGTGGCCGAGACGCCGTACCGCTCGGCCAGCGCCGGAGCCGAGTACACCTCGCCGGGCGCCAGCTCTCCGGACGCGAGGGCACCGCGCAGCGCCCGGAGCACCTGACCGCGCACCGAGTGGCGCTGCGGGACGCTCCGGGGAGCGGGCTCGGCCGGGAACAGTGCCTGACCGCCGGCCGGCACCCGCCGCAGTGCCGTCCGTATGGGGGTATCCATTCGGGTGTGCTCCATCTGTCCGCTCCGTCCCCTCCTCCCCCCAATCAACACGATCCCGAGCACCTTAGGGGGTGGCGCGGCGAGAGCAAACCCCCTCCACCATTGAGTAAGGTAAGGCTTACCTGTCAACGATCTCGTTCCACGGTGGCTCCCTTGACTGTCTCCGCGTTCCTTTCCGCCCCTCCGGCGCCTGCCGCGTCCCCGCTCACCACGGCGTACGCCCGGATCACCGAGGCGCTCCCCGCGCTGCGGATCAGTGAGGAGGGACCGCACAGCGGCGGCGGATGGGTGCAGGGCTCGGAGCTGGCCCGGGGCGGCGCCGCACTGGACACGTACCTGGCCCTCGACGAGGAACGGGTGCTGCGCGAGTACGGCGCACGGGACCTGCCGCACGTGGTGGCCGGGTTCGGCCTCCACCGCTACGCCTGGCCGGTCTGCCTGCTGTTCACTCTTCCGCACTTCCTGCTGCGGCGGGTGCCGCGGATCGGGCCGGCGGACGTGTCCTTCCACCCGGAACTCGGCCGGCTCACCGTGCGGACCGGCCGGTTCAGCTGCCTGCCGGACGATCCGGCCGCCGCCCTGCCGGGTGCCGAGGTCGTCCCGGAGGAGGAGGCGCTGCGTACCGCGGTCCGTTCCGCCGCGGCCGAGCACCTGGGGCCCGTGCTGGCGGCGTTCGGTCCACGGATGCGGCGCGGCCGTCGCGCCCTGTGGGGGACAGCCACCGATGAGCTCGCCGAGGGCCTGTGGTACGTCGGCCGGCTGCTCGGGGAGGAGGAGAGGGCAAGCCGGGAGGCGGAACGGCTGCTGCCCGGCAGCACCGCCCCGTACGCGGGCGGTGCGGGTTTCCGGGAGCTGGCGGACCCCTGCGGCGAGCGGCTGCTCACCCGCGACCGGGTCAGCTGCTGCCTCTTCTACACCCTGCGCCCCGAGGACACCTGCGTGACCTGCCCCCGCACCTCCGACACCAGCCGACTCGCACGTCTGCGCGATTGCCGGTCGTGAATTCGATACATTTCTCTCTCCCTACCCCGCCTCACCACTCGTTGGCGTGATAATCACGCGAATCCCCGTTTCGCCCGATGGTGCGCCGCAAGGATGCTGCGCGACAGGACAGCCGCTGCGAAATCGGCACAGGCCGGGCGAGGGAAACCCCAATGACAGTGACGCACACGGACTTCACCTGGGTGCTGGCGGGCGCCGTGCTGCTGGGCGGCTTCCTCCTGGCAGTGACGCTGATGGCGCGGGGCCGACGGGCCGCCGCTTCGAGCGGAGCGGAGGACTCATGGGAGCGCGCCGGTGAGCAGCGGCGGCGCAAGGAACGCCTCTACGCAACCGCTTCCTACTCCCTGCTGTTCTGCTGTGCCGGCGTCGCCGCGGCCCTTTCCTTCCACGGCCTGGTCGGCTTCGGACGCCAGAATCTCGGGCTCTCCGGCGGCTGGGAGTATCTGGTGCCGTTCGGCCTGGACGGGGCCGCGATGTTCTCCGCGGTGATCGCGGTCCGGGAGGCCAGCCACGGCGACGCCTCCGTCGCCTCCCGGATGCTGGTGTGGCTCTTCGCCGGAGCAGCCGCCTGGTTCAACTGGGTGCATGCCCCGCGCGGTGCGGGGCATGCCGGAGCCCCGCACTTCTTCGCCGGGATGTCGATTTCCGCGGCCGTCCTCTTCGACCGGGCCCTGAAGCAGACTCGCAAGGCCGCGCTCCGCGAACAGGGACTGGTACCGCGTCCGATGCCGCAGATCCGGTGTGTGCGCTGGCTGCGGGCACCCCGGGAGACCTTCGCCGCCTGGTCGCTGATGCTCCTGGAAGGCGTCCGCACCCTGGACGAGGCGGTGGAGGAGGCGCGAGAGGACCGCCGCGAGAAGGAGGCCGCCCGGGCCCGGCAGCGCGAGCAGCGCCGGCTGGAGCGGCACCGCCTCCGGGTGCTCAGCAGGCAGCACCGGCGGTGGGGCCGCGTCCGGCGCCCCGCGGAGACCACGGCCGGCCAGGGTGACCAGCCGCTCCCCGAGCCCGCCGCCCTGGAGCCGGTGCCCGCCCGCACCGCCCGGGCCGGGCTGTCCGTCCCGGCTGCCCGCCCGGAACCGGATCCCGGCGCCGGACCGTCGGGTCCACGGCTGCTGGACACCCTGGAGGCGAAGCTTTCCCGGATCGAACAGCAGGTCCGCTGACCTGCCGGCGGGTCCGGTGCCGGTCGCCGCACCCGCTGGCAGGGTGCACAGAAGCGGGTGCCATCGGGCAGCCTTGAGGGCATGGCCACATGGCAACTGCTGCTCGTCGGCCTGGTACTGCTGTTCGGGCTGTCCGGTGCGGTCCTTCCCGGCATACCGGGCCCGCTGGTGGTGTGGGCGGGCGTGTTCTGGTGGGCATCCGCCGAGAGCACCTCATCCGCCTGGTGGGTGCTCGTGGGCGCCACCGCCGTGCTCCTGGTCAACCAGGCGGTGCAGTGGCTGCTCCCGGTCCGCAGCCGGCGGGCGGCGGGGGTCCGGCGGCGCCAGCTGCTGGTGGCCGGCGGCACCGGAACCGCAGGGTTCTTCCTGCTGCCCCTTGTGGGTGTCGTCCCCGGATTCCTCACGGGGCTCTACGGGTGGGAACGCGCCCGGCTGGGCACGCACGGAGCAGCGGTCTCCTCCACGCGTGCCATCATGCGGGCGGTCGGCCGGAACATGCTGATCGAGCTGACCGCCTGCCTGATCGTGGTGGGCGGGTGGCTGCTGGTGCTGCTGCTCGGCTGAGCTCAGCCGAGCACCCCCTCCAGAGTGAGCAACAGCCGCTTGCGCTCCATGCCGCCGGCGTAGCCGGTCAGTGACCCGTTCGCACCGATCACCCGGTGGCAGGGGCGCACCACTGTCAGCGGGTTACGGCCCACCGCCCCGCCGACGGCCCGCACCGCGGCCGCGGGAACTCCGGCCAGCACGGCCAGCCCGCCGTAGGTGACGGTGGTGCCGAACGGGATCCGGTCCAGTGCTTCCCAGACGCGGGTGCGGAAGCCCGAGGCGCTGACCGCGCAGCGCAGGTCGAATTCCTTGAGCTCACCGCCGAAGTAGGCGTCGAACTGCCGGGTCGCCGCCGTGAAGGCTCCGTCGTCCCGCCGCCAGTCGGCACCGATGCCGGTGGCATACCGCTGGCCGGGCACGTGAACCGAGGAGAGCACGCCGGGCTCGGGGCCCGCGATCAGCAGCTCGCCCAGCGGGCTGGGGTGGACGGTGTAGAGGGTCATGGTGTCTCCGTGAGGTGGCTGGCCGCCGGGCGGACGGGCCCGGCCGGCGTGGTGGCGTTCCAGAGGTGGTGCTGGGCGTAGCTGCGCCAGGGCCGCCAGCGGTCGGCGGCGGATACGGTGGCACCGACTCGGCTCAGGCCCTGCCGCACCCCCGCGTCCCCGGGCAGGAAGACGTCGGGGTCTCCGAGGGCGCGCATCCGGAGATACCCGGCGGTCCACGGGCCGATGCCGGGGAGCGCCAGCAGTGCGCGCTCCGTGGCGTCCCGGTCGGCGCCGGGATCGAGTGCGACGGCGCCCTCCGCGAGCGCCGTGCAGACCGCTCGCAGGGCCCGGCGGCGCGCCTCGGGCATCCCCAGCTCGGTGAGCCCCGCTCCCGCGAGCACCTCGCACCGGGGGAAGAGATGGGTCAGTCCCCCGTCCGGAGCGGGCAACGGAGTGCCGCGGGCGGCGACCAGGGTGCCCGCGAGGGCACGGGCCGCACCGACCCCGATCTGCTGTCCGAGCACCGCGCGGACGGCCATCTCGTCGGGATCGGCCGCACCGGGCGACCGCAGTCCTGGCCGGGCGGCGGCCAGCGGCCCGAGGACCGGATCGGCGCCGAGCCGTTCGGTGACGGCGTACGGATCGGCGTCCAGGTCGAACAGCCGCCGGACCCGCTGCACGGCGGCAGTGAGGTCGCGCAGGTCCGTCGGCCACAGCCGGCACGGCAGCCAGCCCTTCCCGCCCGCCTCACCGACCTCCGCGATCCCGTGCCCGTGCGGCAGTGGGAGGGTGCGCCGGTAGACCCGGGAACCCGGCTCCCCGGTCATCTCCTCGATCCCGGGAACGGCGCGCCGCTGGAGAAAGCCGAAGATCTCCCGGGCGGCGTACGGGGTGCGGTGAGCGAGCCGGAGAGCCACCCCCGCGCTGCCGTCGGTGAGCGGCCGGCCGGACCGGGCCCGCAGTGCCCGCGGGGTGCAGTCGTAGATCCGGCGCATCGTCTCGTTGAACTGCCGGACACTGGCGAAACCAGCCGCGAACGCCACTCCGGTGACCGGCAGGCCGGTGGT
This sequence comes from Streptomyces sp. ACA25, assembly GCF_028200735.1. Classification (GTDB taxonomy): domain Bacteria; phylum Actinomycetota; class Actinomycetes; order Streptomycetales; family Streptomycetaceae; genus Streptomyces. The sequence continues at coordinate 103,882 of NZ_JAQKPV010000010.1, read as the reverse complement.
CTGCAGAAGCACCCGGGCGGTGTGCGCCCGCTGAGCCCGGGCGAGCGCGACCGGCCCCGCCCCCAGCTCCGCGGTGAGCTGCCGCTGCACCTGCCGGGCGCTGTAGCCGAGACGGCCGGCAAGCCCGGCAACACCCTCCCGGTCCACCACACCGTCCGCGATCATCCGCATGGCCCGGCCGACGACGTCGGCCCGCACATTCCACTCGGCGGAGCCGGGCACGGCATCGGGGCGGCAGCGCCGGCAGGCCCGGAAACCGGCCGCCTGGGCGGCTGCCGCCGAGGGGTGGAAGCGGACGTTCTCCCGCCGGGGCGTGACGGCCGGGCAGCTGGGACGGCAGAAGATGCCGGTGGTGACCACACAGGTGAAGAACACCCCGTCGAAACGACCGTCCCTGCTGCGCACCGCCGCGTACCTGCTGTCGTCTTCCGTCATGTGTCCAGTGTGGGCCGCCGGGACATCCGGCACTGGCGGAAATCGGACATGACTGACGGACAGACTGCACCGCGCCGTCACCCCGCTCAGGGGGCGGCCTCCGGGAAGGGCGGGCCGGCGGTCAGGTCGCTGGAGCGGCTGAGCAGGCGCTGCAGCAGACCCCAGGTGAACTCGGCGGTCACCTCGTGCGGCCGGCCCGCGGTGTCCGGGGCGGTGAAGGTCAGCCGCCACCGAGTGGGGGCCGAGCCCTCGGCCGGGCGGGCTGGCGCGAAGGCCCGGGCGGCCTCGTCCACGGTGCACGACCAGGGCTCCAGGTCATCGACGGTGCGCAGGGCCGGAGCCGGTGCTCCCGGGACGCGCACCAGCCAGGCGTTCCAGACCGCGCCCTCGGGAGTGCTGAGCACCTCGAAGTGCAGATCGGGCCAGAGCGGGACCGGCCAGCTGCGCGCCACCACGTCCAGGTCCCCGACCCGTCTGCGGTCGGTCGCCACGGGCGGCCCGAGCACCGAACGGTAGCGGCCCAGGGCGCTTCGCCCGCGCGGTGAGCGGACCATGGCCTGCCAACGGCGGTTGGCCTCCCGGAGGTCGGTGCGGCCCGCGCCCAGGGCGTGCAGCGCCTCCTCGACGAGCTCCGGCTGGAAGTCGGCCATCCGCCGCAGCAGCACCAGCTGGAACTCTCGTGGACCGAACGTGGACGCGTCGCTCATGCCCCCATCCTCACAGGAAGGACAGGAGCCCGGCCAAGAGCGACGCGCCTGCCCGGCCGTACGCGCGGCGCCCGCCGGACGCGCGGTCCTGGGCCCGGCGGGCGCCGCGGGGAGCGGCCGTCGGATTCCCCACGGTCCGGTGGTCCCGCGGTCTTCCTCCGCGGGCCCCGGAGAGGCACGCTGGAGGGGAGCCCTGGAGGGGATCGCCATGACAAGAGCGAGCGGATGGCACATCGAGCTGAAGTTCCGGGAGAGCGGTGCGGAGACCCGGGCCCTGGCACTGGTGAGACTGCCCGACGGAACAGAATTGCGAGCCGACGGACACGCCGACAAGCATCCCGACGACCCGGAGCTGCCGCAGGTCGGCGAGGAGATCGCCGCCGCACGCCTGCTGAACGGCCTGGCGCAGCAGCTCCTCGACAAGGCGGCCAAGGACATCGAGGCGGTCACGCACTCCCGGGCATCGGTCCGCCTGTGACGGGTGCCCGGCCCTCCGGCGCGGCCCCGGGCCGCGCCGGAGTCACAGTTGTGCCCGGATGCGGTGCAGCATCTCCCGGGACGCGTGGGCCGAGGCGGCGTCGACCACCACGCTGTTCATGATGTGCCGGTAACGCTCGACCTCAGCGGGCTTGTCAGGAAAGAGCGCGCCGGTGGGGTGCTCCAGGAAGACCACATCCGGGAGCTCGTCACCGGGCGGGCGCAGCAGAGTCACGGGCCCGCCGAGCGCAGCGTGCTCGCCGACGGCGAACGGCATCACCTGCAGGGTGACGTGCGGGAGTTCCGACATCTCCAGCAGGTGCGTGAGCTGGGCCCGCATCGCGGTGGCGCCGGCCACCGCCCGGTGCAGTGCGGCCTCGTCGATGACCGCCCACAGCCGGGGCGGAGTGGCCCGCTGCAGGACCCGGCAGCGCCGCATCCGCAGCTCCACCCTGCGCTCCGTCTGGTCACGGGAGCCGGCCTCACTGCCCTGCCGGAGCACGGCGCGGGCGTATTCCTCGGTCTGCAGCAGGCCCGGAATGTACTGGAGCTCGTAGCAGCGGATGACCTCGGCCGCCTGCTCGAGACCCAGGTACACGTGCAGCCAGCTCGGCACCACGTCGTGATAGGACTGCCACCAGCCCAGCGAGTTTGTGCGCCGGGCCAGAGCCAGCAGGGTGGCCCTGTCCCCCTCCTCGGTGACGCCGTAAAGAGTGAGAAGGTCCTCGACGTCGCGCAGCTTGAAGCCGGTGCGGCCGGCCTCCAGCCGGCTGATCTTGGAGCGCGAACCACGGATCGTCTCGCCCGCCTCGCTGCGAGCGATGTTCCGCGCCTCCCGGAGCCGGCGGAGCCGGGCTCCCAGAATCATCCGCGGCACCGTCGCCCCGGACTGCTCGTCCCCCAGCATGCGGGAATCCCGCTGCAGGCCGATGGCTCCGCTGGTGCCCAACATGTTCAGTGCCCTTCGCCCGGGGGCGGCCCGCTGTCCGCGGCCCGCCATGGCTTGCGTCCGACCCCGCCCACCCCACCGGCCGCGTCCACCGGCCGGGCGCTCCCCCGGGGTGGCGATGCGGGGCGCCACAACGGACATGAGACCACGCCCGGCTCCATGAGCTCCAGTCCGTCGAAGTACCCGCTGATCTCCTCGGGGGTGCGGAGGTGATAGGGGACGGCACCGCTGTCGTTGTACTCGCGCTGCGCCCGCACCGCCTCCGCCGCGAGGGCGGTGCCGTCGCTGATGACCGCGCAACTACCCGCGGGCAAGCCGCTGACGAGCGCCCTGACCAGCGACCGGGCCTCGGCGGTGTCCTCGACATGTCCGAGGACCCCGCCCAGGATCAGCGCCACCGGCCGGCGGAGATCCAGCGTCCGGGCCGCCCTCCGCAGCAGGTCCCCCGGGGCGTGCAGATCGGCCTCGACGCACTCCACGGCCCCCCCGGGGGTGCCGGCGAACAGCGCCCGGGCGTGTGCCAGCACCAGCGGGTCGTTGTCCGCGTAGACGATGCGTGCGGCCGGTGCGAGGCGCTGCACCGTCTGGTGGGTGTGCTCCGCCACCGGCAGCCCGATGCCGACGTCCAGGAACTGGCGGATGCCCTCCTCCACGGTCAGGCACCGCAGTGCCCTGGCCTGGAAGTCGCGGGCGGCGCGGGCGACATCGGTGACCGCGGGGAACGTCTCCCGGTACCGGTCGCCCGCCGCCCGGTCGACCTCGTAGGCGTCCTTGCCGCCCAGCAGGTAGTGCCACACCCGGGACGAGTGCGGAACGGTGCGGTTGATCTTGGGCGGCGGCCCGGCGGGCACGGACGCGTGGGTCACGGGCAGAACTCCTGGAAGACCGCTGACGAACCCCTGCGACGGCCTGCGCAGCGCACCTGCCCGCACTCGCCCGTCTCTCCGTGGCCTTCGGCTCTCGTGGCAGTTGACAGTGGCAAGGGCGGCACCCGGGTCAGGATAGCGTGCGGGCCGGAGGACATCCAGAGCCGTGCGGCGCCCCGCACGCCAGGTCCTCCCCGGTCTCCGGGCGGGGTGCGGTCACGCCGGGACTAAGGCCCTTCGCCGCCGGATTTCCGCCGGTGCTCCCGCCCTCGCGGGTGACTCTCCTGCCCTTCCCGGCGCTTCCGCCCCCGCATGCTCTTCAGCTGTCTGCGCATCTCGGCCGGGCTCAGCAGAGCGGTGAGCCGCCGGGTGAGCGCGGAGTTGTCCGGCTCCGGGACACCGTGGATCTCCGCGCGGGACCGGCGCGACTCCACCGCCGCGGCCATCGCCTCGGCGGCCTCCTCCCGCGCCCGCTCGGTCTCCGCCCGGGCGGCCGCAGTGGTCGCGGTGGGCCACACCCGGTCCACGGCCGCGTTCAGTGCCGCACCGACCAGCACCGCGAAGGCCGACATTCCCAGCCACAGCAGAATCGCGACCGGAGCGGCCAGCGAGCCGTAGACGCTCTGCCCCTCCACCGCGCTGCGCAGGTACATCCGCAGCGCGTAGGCGCACATCGCCCAGATGGCCAGGGCCAGCAGGGCGCCGGGAATGTCCTCCCGCCACGGGGAGCGGACCGGCACCGACACGTGGTAGAGCGTGGTGAGGAAGCCCACACACAGCAACAGCACCAGCGGCCAGTAGAAGACCCGCAGCAGGCCCGACAGCTGGGGGAACCAGCTCATCGCCAGCTCCGGACCGATCAGCATGGCCGGCACCACCACGGCCCCGACCAGCAGGCTGATCACATACATGGTGAAGGCCAGCAGCCGGGTGGCGGCCGGGTTCCGGTGGCCCACCAGGCCGTACATGACGGTGATCGTCCCCACGAAGACGTTCACCGCCCGGGAGCCGGACCACAGCGCGACGAGGAACCCGAAGGACATCACGTCGGGCCGGGCCCCCTGCACCAGGTCGTCGATGAGAGGCCGCACGAAGTCCTCGACGCCCCGCTCCGAGAGCAGCACGGAGGACGCGTCCAGGATCTGGCGATGGACGGTCTCCAGGGTGCTCGTCCCGCTCACCGCGTCCAGGCTGCTCAGCAGTCCGACGAGACCCAGCAGCAGCGGGGGCAGTGACAGCAGCATGAAGAACGCCGACTCGGCCGCCATGCCGATGACACGGTGCTCCGAACAGGACTTGACCGTGTCCTTTCCCAGGTTCCAGAGCAGTTTGCCCTTCGGGATGTTGCGGTACATGACCCGTCGGGGGGCACCCGGTCTCTCGGTCCCCTGGGGTGACTCATCGGCTTTCACCCGCCTAACGTAGCGATATGACCTCCCGCACTCACTCCGTGGCCAATCAGGCTCCCCCGCTCGTCCAGTACAACGTGTTCACGACGGATGCGGCCCTTACAGAGGGATATGCCCTTTACGAAGGGCCCGACCCGGACGACTCGATCTTCGGTGAGCTGCGCGAGCTGGGGCGGGACGCCGGCTCCGCCGAGGTCCGCGAGTGGGGCGTCCGGGCCAACGAGTACCCGCCCGTGCTGCGCACCCATGACCGGTACGGCAACCGCATCGACGAGGTCGATTTCCACCCCGACTGGCACCGGCTGCTGGACCGCGGGGTCTCCGCCGGTCTCGCCGATGCCTGGAGCCGGCCGGGCGGGCAGCTGCGGCGGACCGCCGCGTTCCATATCTGGACGCAGGCCGAGGCCGGGCACGGCTGCCCGCTGTCGATGACGCACGCGGCCGTTCCCGCGCTGCGCGCCGAGCCGGAACTGGCGGCGCTGTGGGAACCGCTGCTCACCTCGGGGACCTACGATCCCGGCCTGCGGCCGGCCGCGGAGAAAACCGGTGTGCTGGCCGGGATGGGGATGACGGAGAAGCAGGGCGGCTCCGACGTGCGGACCAACACCTCCCGGGCCGAGCCGACCGGGGAGAGCGGCATGTACGCGCTGACCGGCCACAAGTGGTTCTGTTCGGCCCCGATGTCGGACGTCTTCCTGGTGCTCGCCCAGGCCCCGGGCGGCCTCACCTGTTTCCTGCTGCCGCGGGTGCTGCCGGACGGCAGCCGGAACTCCTTCCGCATCCAGCGCCTCAAGGACAAGCTCGGGAACCGCTCCAACGCCTCCTCGGAGGTCGAGTTCGACGGCACCACGCTGGCGTGGCGGGTCGGCGAGGAAGGGCGGGGAGTGCGGACCATCATCGAGATGGTCGCGGCGACCCGGCTGGACTGCGTGACGGGATCGGCGGCGATCATGCGGCAGGCCGTCGCCCAGGCGAGCCACCATGCCGCGCACCGCGAGGCATTCGGCGGGCCGCTCGTCGACAAACCGCTGATGCGGAACGTGCTGGCCGACCTGGCCGTCGAGTCCGAGGCGGCGACAGCCCTGGCGCTGCGGCTCGCGGCGGCGTACGACGGTGCGTCGGCGGGGCGAGCGCACGACCGGTACCTGCTGCGGCTGGCACTTCCGGCGGCGAAGTACTGGGTGACCAAACGCTGCACCCCGGTGACCGCGGAGGCGCTGGAGTGTCTGGGCGGCAATGGCTACGTCGAGGACTCGGGTATGCCCCGGCTGCTCCGGGAGTCCCCGCTGAACTCCCTCTGGGAGGGCTCGGGCAATGTGCAGGCGCTGGACGCGCTGCGGGCGCTGCAGCGGGAGCCGCAGGCCCTCAACGCCTTCCTGACGGAGGTCGGCGCGGCGAGCGGCGCGGACCACCGGCTGGACGCCGCGATCAAGGACCTGCTGACCGAGTTGTCCGACCTGGACGGCATCGAGGGGCGGGCCCGCCGGGTGGTGGAGCGCCTCGCACTGGTGCTGCAGGGCGCCCTGCTCGTGCAGCACGCCCCGGCGGAGGTCGCCGACGCGTTCTGCGCCTCCCGGCTGGGAGGTGACCGGGGCGGTGCCTTCGGCACGCTCCCCGGCACCCTCGGCCTGGAGGCGATCGTGGACCGGGTCAGACCGCGCGCAGACCATGCCGGGTGAAGATCTCCCTGGCCCGGCCGACCTGCTCCGGCGTGGGCGGCGGCGTGCCCTCGAGCGGGAACGCCCTGCCCAGGGCCTCCCACTTGGCGGCGCCCATGGTGTGGAAAGGCAGCACGTCCACCCGGCTGACGTTGCCGAGCGAGGCGGCGAAGGCCGCCACGCCCTCCACGTTCCCGGGGTCGTCGGTCAGTCCCGGAACAAGCACGAAACGCAGCCACACCTCCTTGTCCAGGGCGGCGAGACGGCGCGCGAAGTCCAGGGTGGGCTCCAGCTCGCACCCGGTCAGCCGCCGGTAGAGGGCCCGGTCCCAGGACTTGATGTCGAGCAGCACCAGGTCGGTGTCGGCCAGCAGTGCGTCGGTGGCCCGGGCCCCGAGGTAACCGGAGGTGTCGAGCGCGGTGTGCATGCCGAGTTCGTGCTTGAAGCGGTGCAGCAGTTCGGCGGTGAACAGCGGCTGGAGCAGGGGCTCCCCGCCGCTGACGGTGACTCCGCCTCCGGAGGCCCGGATGAACGCCCCGTACTTCCGCGCCTCGCTCACCACCTCTTCGGTGCCGGTCCGCCGCCCGCTGCGCATGTTCATGGTGTCGGGGTTGTGGCAGTAGAGGCAGGCGAGCGGGCATCCGGCCAGGAAGGTGACGAAGCGGGTGCCGGGACCGTCCACTCCGGTCGCCACGTCCCAGGAGTGCACGGAGCCGGTGACCGGCCGCCGGCCGGCCACCCCGGCGGGGGTGGCGGCCGGCGCCGGGCCGGTGGACGGCCGGAGGCCGGTCATCAGAGCGACCCGTGGAAGGTGCGCTGGATGACGTCGAGCTGCTGCTCGCGGGTGAGCCGGACGAAGTTCACCGCGTAGCCGCTCACCCGGATGGTCAGCTGGGGGTGGTTCTCCGGGTGCTCCATGGCGTCCCTGAGGGTCTCCTCGTTCAGGACGTTGACGTTCATGTGGAAGCCGTCGCTCGCGACGAATCCGTCCAGGACGCCGGTGAGGTTGTCGATCCGCTCCTCGGCGGTCCGGCCGAGCGCGTTCGGGGTGATGGTGTTGGTCAGCGAGATACCGTCCTCCGCGTCGTCGTAGGAGAGCTTGGCGACGGACAGCGACGAGGCGATGTAGCCGTGCCGGTCCCGTCCGTTCATCGGGTTGGCACCGGGGGCGAACGGGGCTCCCGCGCGCCGGCCGTCCGGGGTGTTGCCGGTCTTCTTGCCGTAGACGACGTTCGAGGTGATCGTGAGCACGGACTGGGTGTGCACGGCGTCGCGGTAGGTGGGGTGCTTGCGTACCTTCCGCATGAATTCGTGCACGATGCCCTGCGCGATCTCGTCGGCCCGGTCGTCGTTGTTGCCGAAGGCCGGGTACTCCCCCTCGATCTCGTAGTCGACGGCGAGGCCGGTCTCGTCGCGGATGACCTTCACCCGGGCGTGCTTGATCGCGGAGAGCGAGTCCGCCGCGACGGAGAGCCCGGCGATACCGCAGGCCATGGTGCGCAGCACTTCCCGGTCGTGCAGCGCCATCTCGATGCGCTCGTAGGCGTACTTGTCGTGCATGTAGTGGATGACGTTCAGTGCGTGAACGTAGGTCCTGGCCAGCCACTCCAGCATGGCGTCGTAGGCGGCGGCCACGGCGGTGTGGTCGAGGTAGTCGCCGGTGAGGGGTTCGAAGCCCTCGACGACGAGCTCACCGGTCACCTCGTCCCGGCCGCCGTTGATGGCGTACAGCAGGGCCTTGGCGACGTTGACGCGGGCGCCGAAGAACTGCATCTGCTTGCCCATCGCCATCGCGGAGACGCAGCAGGCGATCGCGGTGTCGTCCCCGTACTTCGGGCGCATCAGCTCGTCGGACTCGAACTGCAGGGCGCTGGTGTCGATCGCGACCTTGGCGGCGTACCGCTTGAAGCCCTCCGGCAGGCCCCGGTCCCAGAAGACCGTGAGGTTGGGCTCGGGGGCCGGGCCCAGGTTGTACAGGGTGTGCAGGGCGCGGAAGGAGGTTCTGGTCACCAGCGGGCGGCCGTCCTCGCCCATGCCGGCCAGCGACCAGGTGACCCAGGTGGGGTCACCGGAGTACAGCTCGTCGTACTCCGGGGTGCGCAGGAAGCGGACGATGCGGAGCTTGATGACGAAGTCGTCGATGAACTCCTGGGCCTCGCTCTCGGTGAGGGTCCCCCGCTCCAGGTCACGCTGCAGGTAGATGTCGAGGAAGGCGTCCACCCGGCCGAGCGACATCGCCGCACCGTTCTGCTCCTTCACCGCCGCCAGGTAGCCGAAGTACAGCCACTGGACCGCTTCCCGGCCGGTGGTCGCCGGACGGGAGATGTCGTAGCCGTAGCCGGCTGCCATCGCCTTGAGCTCGCCCAGGGCCCGGATCTGTTCGGCGGACTCCTCGCGCGCCCGGATGATGTCCTCGGTGGGCCAGGCCGCGTTCAGGGTCTCGCGGTCGGTCTGCTTCTCGGCGATCAGCCGGTCGACGCCGTACAGGGCGACCCTGCGGTAGTCACCGATGATGCGGCCGCGGCCGTAGGAGTCGGGCAGGCCGGTGATGATGCCGGCCGAACGGCAGGCCCGGATCTCCGGTGTGTAGGCGTCGAAAACGCCCTCGTTGTGGGTCTTGCGGTAGCGGGTGAAGATCTCCTTCACCCGCTCGTCTGCCTCGTAGCCGTAGGCGGTCAGGGCGTTCTCGACCATCCGCCAGCCGGCGGCCGGGATCATCGCGCGCCGCAGCGGCGCGTCGGTCTGCAGCCCGACGATGAGGTCGAGTTCCTGGTCGATCCAGCCCGGCTCGAAGGCGGTGATGCTGGAGGGGGTGCGGGTGTCCACGTCGTGGATGCCGCGCTCCCGCTCCGCGGGGAACATGTCCAGCAGCTTCTCCCAGACGCGGGTGGTGCGCTCGGTGGGACCGGCGAGGAAGGCGGCGTCGCCGGTGTAGGGGACGTAGTTCTGCTGGATGAAGTCCCGGACGTCGATGCTGTCCCTCCAGAGCCCTCCCTTGAAGCCCTCCCAGGCTCCGTGGTCGGCTCCGGTGCGGCTCGGCTGTGTGGTCATGCCGCCGTCCCTCCGTTCTCGTCAGCGGTGCCGTAGTAGGCCGCCCGCATCAGGTTCTGCATGTCGTGGAGCATGGGCATCCGCGGGTTGGCGGGTGCGCACTGGTCCGCGTAGGCGTTCCGCGCCTGCTGCGGAAGGGCCTCCAGGTAGGTGAGCTCGTCGACGCCCGCCTCCTGGAACGAGGCCGGGATGCCGCACCGGGCCCGCAGGTCCTCCACCGCCCGGGCGTAGGACTCCACTCCCTGCTCGGGGGTGGCGGCCGGCAGCCCCAGCATCGCGGCGATCTCCTGGAAGCGCTCGTGGGCCCGGTAGGTCTCGTACTTGGGCCACGGGGTCAGCTTGGCGGGGATGCGCCCGTTGTGCCTGATGACGTGCGGCAGCAGGACCGCGTTGGTGCGGCCGTGGGCGAGGTGGAAGGTGTTGCCGAGGGTGTGGGCCATGGCGTGCACCAGGCCGAGGAAGGCGTTGGCGAAGGCCATGCCGGCCACGGTGGAGGCGTTGTGCATCTTCTCCCGGGCCCGCCGGTCCTCGGCGCCGTGCGTGACGCAGCGCTCCAGGTTGTCGAAGATCAGCTTGATGGCCTGGAGGCAGAGGCCGTCGGTGTAGTCGTTGGCGTAGACCGAGACGTATGCCTCGGTGGCGTGGGTCAGGGCGTCGAAGCCGGAATCGGCGGTGACCGCGGGGGGCTGGGTCATCGCGAGCACGGGGTCGACGATGGCGACGTCCGGGGTCAGCGCGTAGTCGGCGATCGGGTACTTGCGGGCCGCCGCCGGGTCGGAGATGACCGCGAACGGGGTGACCTCGGCCCCGGTGCCGGACGTGGTGGGCACGGCCACCAGCCTTGCCTTGCTGCCCAGCGGCGGGAAGCGGAAGGCGCGCTTGCGGACGTCCAGGAACTTGCCACGGGCGTCGGCGAAGGCCACCTCGGGGTGCTCGTACATCAGCCACATGACCTTGGCGGCGTCGATCGGGGAGCCGCCGCCCAGCGCGACGATGGTGTCCGGCTCGAATTCCCGCATCCGGGCGGCACCGCGTTCGACGGTGGACAGCTCCGGGTTGGGCTCGATGTCGTCGATGATCTGCAGGTGCACCGGCTCCGGCCGGGTACGCAGAATGTCCTTGACCCGGGTGAGGAAGCCCAGCCGGTCCATGGTCTCGTCGGTGACGACGGTGACCTTCCGCAGGCCGGGCATCTCACCGAGGTAGCGCAGCGAGTTGCGCTCGAAGTAGATCTTCGGCGGCACCTTGAACCACTGCATATTGGTGTTCCGCCGTCCGATCCTCTTGATGTTGAGCAGGTTCACCGCCGTGACGTTGTTGGAGACGGAGTTGCGCCCGTAGGAGCCGCAGCCCAGCGTCATGGAGGGCAGGAAGGCGTTGTAGACGTCGCCGACGCCTCCCAGGGAGCTGGGCGCGTTGGCGATGATGCGCACCGCCTTGACCCGGCGGCCGAACTCCTCGGTGAGCTCCTCGTCCTCGGCGTGGATCACCGCGCTGTGGCCGAGGCCGTCGAATTCGACCATCTGCTCGGCCAGGCGCAGGCCGTGCCCGGTGTCCCGGGCTCGCAGGACCGCCAGCACCGGCGACAGCTTCTCGCGGGTCAGCGGCTCGGACGGGCCGACCTCGGCGCACTCGGCCAGGAGCACGGAGGTGCCCTCGGGGACGGTGAAACCGGCCTGTTCGGCGATCCAGTGGGCGGACATGCCCACGACGGCCGCGTTGAGCTTGGCTCCGGCGCAGTTCTTTCCGCCCGCGGCGGTCCCGAACATGAACTGTTCGAGCTTCGCCTTCTCCTTGTCGCTGACCACGTGGGCGTGCAGGGTACGGAACTCGCGGATGCCCTCCTCGTACACCTCCGCGTCGAGGATCGCGGCCTGCTCGGAGGCGCAGATCATGCCGTTGTCGAAGGTCTTGGAGAGCACGATGTCGTGGACGGCGCGCCGCAGCACGGCGCTCTTGTGGATGTAGGCGGGGACGTTGCCCGCGCCCACCCCGAGGGCCGGCTTCCCGCAGGAGTAGGCCGCCTTGACCATGGCGTTGCCGCCGGTGGCGAGGATGGTGGACACCCCGTCGTGGCGCATCAGCAGATCGGTGGCCTGCATGGACGGCTGCTCGATCCACTGCACCGCGTGTGCGGGGGCGCCGGCGGCCACCGCGGCGTCCCGGACGATGCGCGCGGCCTCTGCGCTGCACGCCTGTGCCGAGGGGTGGAAGGCGAAGATCACCGGGTTGCGGGTCTTCAGCGCGATGAGCGCCTTGAACAGCGTGGTGGAGGTCGGGTTGGTGACCGGTGTCATGGCGCAGATGACGCCGACCGGCTCGGCGATCTCGGTGATGCCGTTCAGCTCGTCGCGGTGGACGACTCCGACCGTCTTCAGCCCGGCCATCGAGTGGGTGACGTTCTCACAGGCGAAGAGGTTCTTGGCGGCCTTGTCCTCGAAGAGGCCGCGGCCCGTCTCCTCCACCGCCATCCGGGCCAGGTCGTCGTGCCGGCTCAGGGCGGCCAGCGATGCCTGGGTGACGATGTGGTCGACCTGCTCCTGAGTGAAGGAAGCGAAGTCGCGCAGCGACTTCAGGGCGTGGGTCACCAGCGTGTCGACGGCCAGGGCGGCCTCCGGCGGGGCGGCTGATCGAGCGGCGGCGGATGCCATGCGAATCACCTCTGCGGTAGCGGTGGTTCCATTACACTTCGGGCGCCGCCGGGCCGGGGGCGGATAAGGGTCCCGCCCGGGAGGGCCGACCGGCCCTCGTTGGCCGCACCGGGCAGACCAGGGACCGGTGATGTGATGGTATGGGGATATGAGCGCGCCGGCCTCCCTGACGACCGTCACCACGTGGTACCTCGAGCAGACGTCCGCCGCCGACCTGCTGCCCGCCCGTGAGCCGGAGAGCGCCTCCGGCATCCGGGTCGTGCCTGCGGAGGTGCCGAGCCCCGAGTTCAGCCGCTTCCTCTACGCCGCGGTCGGTTCCGACGTCTCCTGGTACGACCGGCTGGTCTGGGACCGCGAGAAGTGGCGGGCCTTCCTGGACCGGCCCGGGGCGGAGACCTGGGTGGCGTACGAGCGCGGGACCCCGGCCGGCTTCCTCGAACTCGTCGCCCAGGACGGGGGCGTGGTGGAGATCAGCTCCTTCGGCCTGCTGCCCGCTTTCCGGGGCCGCCGGATCGGCGGTCATCTCCTGTCCCTCGGTACCGCCCGGGCGTGGGACCTCGCGGAGCGCACTCCGGACCGGGAGCCGACCCGCCGGGTGTGGCTGCACACCTGCAGCAGGGACAGCCCGCACGCCCTCGACAACTACCGTCGCCGGGGCTTCCGGGTCTTCGACAGGAGAGTCACCCAGGAGCCGGAAGCCCCGGCGGCGGAGGCCTGGCCTGCCACGACCGGAACAGCGGCAGCCCGCCCGGAGGCGTGACCTCCGCCACCAATACCAGCATTCGGGACAGCTTCGTCCGAATGACGGATAGCAGTGGACTCGCACGGAAGGGCCGTGCGAGTCTTCCGTCATGTCTCGAGCTGGTATTGCCTTGGTGAGTCGGCGGCACGTCGACCTCGGCCGTATGTCCAGCGCCATGTGTCCGGCGGGCTGACAGTCCCAGCACCACCGCCGCACTTCCCGCCGCCTGATCCTTCTCCGGCGTGCACCCCCTGTCTCCCCCTTGTGCGGGTGATGCGCAGCGCTGCGCATACCCGCTGGTCAATGCCGCCCTGCCGCGTCCCCCGGCTCCGTTCCGGGGGCTTTCGATGCCGAAGGACCAGAAGAGCCGATGTCCGACTCCGTGAAGAAACCTGCTGTCCCGAAGCGCCGCAAGCCGGGCCGCCACCGCGGCGAGGGCCAGTGGGCCGCGGGACACTTCACTCCGCTCAACGCCAACGAGCAGACGAAGAAGGACGACGACGGTCTCAATGTGCGGACACGCATTGAGACGATCTACGCCCATCGTGGCTTCGACTCCATCGACGGCGCGGACCTGCGCGGCCGGATGCGCTGGTGGGGCCTCTACACCCAGCGCAAGCCCGGTATCGACGGCGGCAGGACCGCGATCCTGGAGCCGGAGGAGCTGGACGACGAGTACTTCATGCTCCGCGTCCGAATCGACGGGGGCCGGCTCACCACCGAGCAGCTGCGGGTCGTCGGGGAGATCTCCCAGGAATTCGCCCGCGGCACCGCGGACATCACCGACCGGCAGAACGTCCAGTACCACTGGATCCGCATCGAGGACATGCCGGAGATCTGGCGACGGCTGGAGGCGGTGGGCCTGTCGACCACCGAGGCCTGCGGCGACACTCCCCGCGTGATCCTCGGGTCACCGGTGGCCGGCATCGCCTCCGACGAGATCGTGGACGGCACCCCGGCCATTGAGGAGATCCAGCGCCGGGTGGTGGGCAACCCGGCCTACTCCAACCTGCCGCGCAAGTTCAAGTCCGCCGTCTCCGGCTCCCCCGTCCAGGACGTGGCGCACGAGATCCAGGACGTCTCCTTCGTCGGGGTGGACCACCCCGACCACGGCCCCGGTTTCGACGTCTGGGTCGGCGGCGGGCTGTCCACCAACCCGAAGATCGGCGTGCGGCTCGGAGCATGGGTGCCGGTCGACGAGGTCGCCGACGTCTACGAGGGCGTCGTGTCGATCTTCCGGGACTACGGCTTCCGGCGGCTGCGGACCCGCGCCCGGATCAAGTTCCTGGTCGCCGACTGGGGGCCTGAGCGCTTCCGTCAGGTCCTGGAGGACGAGTACCTGCAGCGCAAGCTCCTGGACGGCCCGGCCCCCGAGCAGCCCGTGCAGGAATGGCGGGACCACGTCGGGGTGCACCGGCAGCGGGACGGCCGCTTCTACGTCGGCTTCGCGCCGCGCGTGGGCCGGGTGGACGGCACCACCCTGACCCGGATCGCCGACCTGGCCGAGGCGCACGGCTCCGGACGCGTGCGCACCACCGTCGAGCAGAAGATGATCGTGCTCGATGTCCCCGAGGAGCAGGTGGACTCGCTTGTCGAGGGCCTGGAGGCGCTCGACCTGACCACCCGCCCGTCGCCCTTCCGGCGCGGCACGATGGCCTGCACCGGCATCGAGTTCTGCAAACTCGCCATCGTCGAGACCAAGGGGCGCGGCTCCACCCTCATCGACGAGCTGGAGCGCCGGCTGCCCGGCTTCGCCGAGCCGGTCACCATCAACATCAACGGGTGCCCCAACTCCTGTGCCCGGATCCAGGTCGCGGACATCGGCCTGAAGGGGCAGCTCGTCACCGACGCCGAGGGCCGGCAGGTCGAGGGGTACCAGGTGCACCTCGGGGGCTCGCTCGGGCTGGAGCCCGGTTTCGGCCGGAAGGTCCGCGGGCTGAAGGTGACGGCCGACGAGCTCCCCGACTACGTCGAGCGGGTGCTGCGCAACTTCACGGAACAGCGCGCCGAGGGCGAGCGGTTCGCGCAGTGGGCCGCTCGCGCCGAGGAGAGCGCCCTGTCATGAGCGAGCGAGCCGCCCCGTTCTACTGCCCGTACTGCGGGGACGAGGACCTGCGCCCCTCCGAGGAAGGGCCGGGCGTCTGGGAGTGCGCCGCCTGCAACCGCGCCTTCCGGCTGAAGTTCCTCGGCCTGCTGAGCCGGGGCCTGGCCCGGCCCCCGCACGGCGGTGGCGAGGGCGACCACGACGGTGACCACGACGGTGAAGGAGGCGGAGCCGCATGAACGGTGCCACCACAGCGCGCGACGCCGGGGAGCTGCAACAGCTCGCCGAGCGCGCCGGCCGCGACCTGGAGGACGCGTCGGCCCCGGAGATCCTGGGCTGGGCCGCGGAGACCTTCGGTGCCCGGTTCTGCGTGACCTCGTCCATGGAGGACGCCGTGGTCGCGCATCTCGCCTCCCAGGTGTTCCCCGGGGTGGACGTGGTGTTCCTCGACACCGGCTATCACTTTCCGGAGACCCTCGGCACCAGGGACGCGGTCGCCGCCGTACTGGACGTCCGCGTCATCACCCTGACCCCCCGGCAGACGGTCGCGGAGCAGGACGCCGAGCACGGCCCGAGGCTGCACGACCGCGACCCGGACCGGTGCTGCGCGCTGCGCAAGGTGCAGCCGCTGGAGGAAGGGCTGCGGGGCTACGAGGCGTGGGCCACCGGCCTGCGCCGCGAGGAGTCCCCGACCCGGGCGGGCACCCCCGTCGTCGGCTGGGATCCCCGGCGGGAGAAGGTGAAGGTCTCCCCCATCGCTCGCTGGACACAGGCGGACGTGGACGCCTACATCACCGAGCACGGCGTGCTCACGAACCCCCTGCTGCAGGACGGTTACACCTCGGTGGGCTGCGCACCCTGCACCCGCCGGGTGCAGCCCGGCGAGGACTCCCGGGCCGGCCGCTGGGCGGGCCTGAGCAAGACCGAATGCGGGCTGCACTGATGACCGGCACGGTGACGGACACGAACACGGCCGACGAGACATCCGGGGAGCGCGAGATGAAATCGAGCGGCGGGGGAGCCACCATCTGGCTGACCGGGCTGCCCAGCGCGGGCAAGACGACCCTGGCGCTCGCGCTGGCGGAGCGCCTGCGGCAGGAGGGCCACCGGGCGGAGGTGCTGGACGGGGACGAGATCAGGGAGTTCCTCTCCGCGGGCCTCGGCTTCTCCCGCGCGGACCGGCACACCAACGTGCAGCGCATCGGCTTCGTCGCCGAACTCCTCGCCTCGCACGGGGTGAAGGCGCTGGTCCCGGTCATCGCCCCCTTCGCGGACAGCCGCGAGGCCGTCCGCGAACGCCACCGGACGGCAGGCACCGGCTACCTGGAAGTACACGTAGCCACCCCCGTCGACATCTGCTCGGAGCGGGACGTGAAGGGCCTGTACGCCAAGCAGGCCGCCGGTGAACTGACCGGGCTGACCGGGGTCGACGACCCGTACGAGGCCCCCCTGAACCCGGACCTGCGGATTCCCGCGCACGAACAGAGCATCGAGGAATCCGTGGCGGCACTGCACGCGCTGCTGGCCGGGCGGGGGCTGCTGTGACCGACGCGCCCGCCGCCGGGGCAGCACCGGCAGGCACCGAAGGCAGCGACCACAGGACACGAAGGGGACGCAGCATGACAACGGTCATCGAGGACTCCGGCACCGGTCATCCCGGCGGTCCGGACGCCCGGTTCGCCTTGTCGCACCTGGACGCACTGGAGTCCGAGGCGGTGCACATCTTCCGGGAGGTCGCCGGAGAGTTCGAGCGCCCGGTGATCCTGTTCTCCGGGGGCAAGGACTCCATCGTCATGCTCCACCTGGCGCTGAAGG
Organism: Streptomyces sp. ACA25; assembly: GCF_028200735.1. Lineage (GTDB taxonomy): Bacteria > Actinomycetota > Actinomycetes > Streptomycetales > Streptomycetaceae > Streptomyces. The sequence continues at coordinate 87,078 of NZ_JAQKPV010000010.1, read as the reverse complement.
CATTCGCCCCCGCACCGGTGCCGTTCGCCCTCCTGCACGTGGACACCGGGCACAACTTCCCCGAGGTGCTGGACTACCGGGACCGCACGGCGCAGCGGCACGGGCTCCGGCTGCACGTGGCCTCGGTGCAGGACTTCATCGACAGCGGGCAGCTGCGTGAGCGCCCCGACGGCACCCGGAACCCGCTGCAGACCGTTCCGCTGCTGGACGCCATCGTCAGCAACCGTTTCGACGCCGTTTTCGGCGGTGGCCGGCGCGACGAGGAGAAGGCCCGCGCCAAGGAGCGGGTGTTCTCGCTGCGCGACGAGTTCGGCGGCTGGAACCCGCGCCGTCAGCGCCCCGAACTGTGGCAGCTCTACAACGGCCGGCACGCCCCCGGCGAGCACGTGCGGGTGTTCCCGCTGTCCAACTGGACCGAGCTGGACGTCTGGCAGTACATCGCCCGGGAGGAGATCGAGCTCCCGGCGATCTACTACGCGCACGAGCGCGAGGTCTTCCACCGCAGCGGCATGTGGCTGGCCCCCGGCGAGTGGGGAGGCCCGAAGGACGGCGAGACGGTGGAGCGCCGCCAGGTCCGCTACCGCACCGTCGGAGACATGTCCTGCACCGGCGCCGTCGACTCCGACGCCGACACCATCGAGAAGGTCATCACCGAGATCGCCGCCTCCCGGCTGACCGAACGCGGCGCCACCCGGGCCGACGACAAGCTGTCCGAGGCCGCCATGGAAGACCGCAAGCGCGAAGGGTACTTCTGATGACCACGTCCGAGACCGCTCCCGGAGGCACCTCCGCCGGGCCGGCGGGCCCCGCCGGCCCGGGAACCGCTTCGCTGCTCCGCTTCGCCACCGCCGGCTCGGTGGACGACGGCAAGTCCACCCTGGTGGGACGGCTGCTGCACGACTCCAAGTCGGTGCTGGCGGACCAGCTGGAAGCTGTCGAGCTGGCCTCCCGCAACCGCGGCCAGGAGGCCCCCGACCTGGCACTGCTCACCGACGGTCTGCGCGCCGAACGCGAGCAGGGCATCACCATCGATGTCGCCTACCGCTACTTCGCCACTCCCCGGCGCCGCTTCATCCTGGCCGACACGCCGGGCCACGTGCAGTACACCCGCAACATGGTCACCGGCGCCTCCACCGCGGAGCTGGCCGTGGTGCTGGTCGACGCCCGCAACGGCGTCGTCGAGCAGACCCGGCGGCACGCCGCGGTCGCCGCGCTGCTGCGGGTGCCGCACGTGATGCTGGCCGTCAACAAGATGGACCTCGTCGACTACGCCGAGCCGGTCTTCGCCGCCATCGCCGCCGAGTTCACCGAGTACGCGGCCTCCCTCGGAGTCCCGGACATCACCGCGATCCCGATCTCGGCGCTCGCCGGGGACAACGTCGTGACGCCCTCGGCGACCATGGACTGGTACGGCGGCCCGACGGTGCTGGAGCACCTGGAGACCGTGGAGGTCACCCACGACCCGACCGGCGATCCCGCCCGGTTCCCGGTCCAGTACGTGATCCGCCCGCAGACCCCGGAGCACCGCGACTACCGCGGCTACGCCGGGCAGATCGCCTCCGGTGTGCTGCGGGTGGGGCAGGACGTCACCGTCCAGCCCTCCGGACGCAGCAGCACCATCGCGGGCATCGACCTGCTCGGGGTGCCAGTGGAGGAGGCCTGGGCGCCGCAGTCGGTGACCGTGCGGCTGACGGACGACCTCGATGTCTCCCGCGGCGACCTGATCGCCCCCGGCGACGCGGCGCTCGGCACCACCCGGGACGTCACCGCCACCGTCTGCCACCTGCACGACCGGCCCCTGGAGCCGGGTGCCCGGGTGCTGCTCAAGCACACCACCCGGACCGTCAAGGCGATCGTCAAGGAGATTCCCTCCCGGCTCTCCCTCGCCGACCTGACCCAGGACAGCGACCCGGGGCGGCTGGCCGCCAACGACATCGGCCGGGTGGTGCTGCGCACCGCCGAGCCACTGGCACTGGACGCCTACGCCGACTCCCGGCGCACCGGCTCCTTCCTGCTGATCGACCCGGCCGACGGCACCACCCTCACCGCAGGTATGGCGGGCGACGCGTTCGCCGAGCGGGCGCAGGCCGCCCGTCCCACCGCACCGGATGACGAAGGATGGGATTTCTGAGATGACCACCGGACTCGCCGCACCCCTGACCGCCCGCGCCGGCCGGCCGGCTGCCTCCGCGCAGGAACTCGGCCACGCCGTCCGCCTGGACCGTGTCTCCAAGGCCTTCGACTCGGCTGCCGGCCGCCAGCTCGTGCTGGACGACATCCGGCTGGAGGCGGCTCCCGGGGAGTTCGTCTGCCTGCTGGGAGCCTCCGGATGCGGCAAGTCCACCCTGCTGAACCTGGTGGCCGGGCTCGACCGCCCCACCTCGGGCTCCGTGGAGGTGCCGTTCAGCCGCCCGGCGCTGATGTTCCAGGACCACGCACTGTTTCCGTGGCTGAGCGCCGGACGCAACGTCGAGCTGGCGCTTCGGCTGGCCGGGGTGGCCCGGGCGGAGCGCCGGGACCGGGCCGAGGAGCTGCTGCGCCTGGTCCGGTTGCCCGACGCCTACGGCAAGCGGGTGCATCAGCTGTCCGGCGGGATGCGGCAGCGCGTGGCCCTGGCCCGGTCCCTCGCGCAGGGCAGCGATGTGCTGCTGATGGACGAGCCGTTCGCCGCCCTCGACGCCATCACCCGGGACCTGCTGCACGAGGAGCTGAGCCGGGTCTGGCAGGAGCGCAAACTCACGGTGCTGTTCGTGACGCACAACGTCCGCGAGGCGGTCCGGCTCGGTCAGCGGGTCGTGCTGCTGTCCTCCCGGCCCGGCCGGGTCTCCCGCGAGTGGGTGGTGGACCTGCCGTTCCCGCGCCGCATCGAGGACAGCGGGGTCGCGGCCCTGGCCACCGAGATCACCGGTCATCTGCATGAGGAGATCGTCCGACATGCCCGCTCCTGAGTCCGGCCGGGCACCGGAGGCACCTCCACGGGAGGACGACTCGCGCGAGATGGCCTCCGGGCTGGACGCTCTGGAGACCCACGCACCCGCCGCCCGGCCCGCCGGGCGGCGGTTGCTGGACAAGGCCGGACCGCCGGCCCTCGCCCTCGGCCTGGTGCTCGTGCTGTGGCAGCTCGCCCACACCCTGAACTGGTCCGACAAGCTGCCCGGTCCCGCGGCCGTGGCGGGCGAGCTGACCGGCGCCTGGTCGGACGGCACACTGCTCCCCGCGGTGGGTCACAGCCTGCTGCGCTGTCTGATCGGGTTCGGTGCGGCGGCTGCCCTCGGCATCCCGCTGGGACTTCTGCTCACCCGGCTGACCCTGCTGCGCACCGTACTGGGCCCCATCCTGACGGCCATTCAGTCGCTGCCGGCCGCCGCCCTCGTCCCGGTGGCGGTCATCGCCCTGGGCAACTCCGAGGGCGCCGTCTACGCCGTGGTACTGCTCGGCGCGGTGCCCTCGATCGCGGTGACGGTGGCCGCGGCCGTGGACCAGTTGCCGCCCCTGCTGCTGCGGGCGGGGCACTCGATGGGCGCCACCGGGCTGCGCGGCGCCGCACTGGTCATGGTCCCGGCCGCCCTGCCGGGCTTCATCTCCGCCCTGCGGCAGGGCTGGACCTTCGGCTGGCGGGCGCTGATGACCGCCGAGCTGATCACCGCCACCCCGCTGCCCGGCATCGGCGAGATGCTCGCCGAGGGCAACGCCACGCAATCCATGAGCCTCGTGCTGGCCTCCGTACTGCTGATCCTCGCGGTGGGTGTGCTGGTCGAGTCCGCCCTGTTCCGGCCGCTGGAGCGCCGCGTGCTGCGCGGCCGCGGCCTGGCCGGCGGAAGCTGACGGACCGCGAAGGACTGATCCCATGCACCTCCCCACGCAAGCCCTGCTGATCATCGCGCACGGCAGCCGCGACCCGCGGCACGCCGCGACCGTCACCGCGCTCACCGAGCGGGTGCGGTCGCTGCGGCCCGGACTGCGGGTGGAGACCGCTTACCTGGACTTCGATCTGCCCACGGTGCCGCAGCTGCTGCACCGATGGCACCGGGAGGGCGTCCGCCGAGTCATCGCCCTGCCGCTGCTGCTGAGCCGGGCATTCCACGCCAAGTCCGACATCCCCGCCGTCCTGGACGAGGAGTCCGCCCGGTGGCCCGCACTGACCGTGCGGCAGGCCGGCGTGCTGGGCCCGGACCCCCTCCTCACCGAGGCGCTGACCCGGCGGCTGCACGAGGCGGGCCAGTCCCCCGCCGCGCACGCGTCCACCGGCGTCGTCCTGGCCTCGGCGGGCACCTCAGACCCGGAGGCGATCGCGGTGATCGCAGAAATCGCGCGGGAGTGGCGGCGTACCGCTGGATGGTGCGCCGTGCGGCCCGCGTTCGCCTCCGCTTCCCTGCCCCGCACGGCGGACGCCATCCGCGCCCTGCGCGCCGACGGCGTCCGCCGGGTGGTGGTCGCCCCCTATGTGATCGCCCCCGGCTTCCTGCCGGACCGCATCACGGCCGGGGCCCGGGAAGCCGGCGCCGACCTGCTGGCCCCGGTCCTGGGCGACGCACCCGAGCTCGCCGCTCTGGCCCTGCGCCGCTTCGACGCCGCCCGCACCGGCCACCTCGCCCTGCTGAGCGCCTGACGCCCACGGACCGCCCTGCGGACGCACGGCGCTCCCCGGCCGCAGCGAGGAGCGGTGACCACCGGCCCCGGCCACCGGGAGCGGCCCACCGACCGCGCCCGCGCAACGGGAAGTGCGGCCCCCGGAGGGGCCGCACCGGTTTCCGCTGTTCGGGTCAGCAGCTCAGGTGGGAGCCCGCGCTGGTGCCCAGGATCTGGACGAACCGCTGGTAGGTGTCGATGCGGCTCTGGACCTGTCCGGGGTTGCCCCCGTTGCACTCCAGCGAGCCGTTGATCGCGCGGATGGTCTCGCCGAACCCGTGTCCGTTCACGATCGCCTGATGGCCGGTCATCGTGCCCGGGCCGCTCTGCGTGTTCCAGTACCACAGGGCGGTCCGCCAGGCGATGCCGGCGTCCGTCTGCACCTGGTTCGGGTTGTTCAGCAGGTCGATGCCAAGGGCGTCGCCTGCCGCCTTGTAGTTGAAGTTCCAGCTGAGCTGGATCGGGCCGCGGCCGTAGTACGCCGACTGCCCGGCCGGGCAGCCGTACGGCTGGCCGGCGTCGCAGTAGTGGGAGTAGTTGGCCTGGTTCTGCTCCACGATGTGGACCAGACCGCCCGTCTCATGGCTGACGTTGGCGAGGAAGGCGGCTGCCTCCCGGCGCTTGACCGTGTCGCTGCCGGTGTTGGCGAAGCCCGGGTAGGCGCTCAGCGCGGCGGTGAGCCCACTGTAGGTGTAGAAGGAGTTCCGGTTCGGGAACATCTGGTGGAACTGCGCCTCGCTCACCACGAAACCCGAGGGGTCCGGGTTGCCGGGGTTGCCCGGGTCACCGCCTGATCCTCCACAGGGGCCGTCGTCGGACCAGACGCCGGAGGATCCGCCGGGTGTCTCGTTCTGCGTCCACCACAGCGCCGTCCAGTTGCGGCCCTGGTAGGAGACGGTCGTACCGCCGTGGTAGACGGTCGAGGAGTTCCAGGCGCCGGCACAGCTCGCCATGGTGACGCCGGCCGATGCCGAGGAGGCCAGCGGCAGCAGGACCGCCAGCACGGCAGCGGTCACCAGCGCGGTGAGCAGCGCCTTGATGCGTTGTTTTGGCACGGAATGCACTTCCTTCGTGGGGGGGGTGCCGAACAGCCAAGCGTGCTTGGTCTATACCTGTCAAGGCAGGAGTCGTGTTCCGGCGTGACTTTCCGGTCCCCGCACGGGATCCTCACGGGATGAGCCCTCCGGCCGTCCCCCCCTCCCGAAAGGGCGTGACCCGTGACCTCCCCCCGCGACGACGAGCCGGTCCCTCCGGCGGGCAGCCGGCTTCTGCCCTTCTTCGTGTACGGCACGCTGCGGCCCGGCGGCCGCAACCACAGCTGGGCCCTGCGGGGCCGGACCACGGCTGAGGTACCGGCACGGATGCCCGGCGCGGTGCTGTACGAGGGGCCGGGCTTCCCGTACGCGGTCACCGAACCGGAGAACGCCGCCGCGGAGATCCACGGCCATCTGATCCGCCCCCTGCCGAGCCGGTACCGGTCGGTACTGGCCGATCTCGACCGGCTGGAGGGCTACGTCCCCGGTGCTGACGGCAACCACTACGAGCGGAGGGCCGCGGTGGTCCGGACCGAGTCCGGGGAGCCGGTCCGCGCGTGGGTCTATGTGGCGGCCGCTCCCCTGTCCGCCCGGCTGCGGGCAGCAGCCCGCAGCATCCCGGGGGGCAGCTGGCCCGCCCGCGCCACCCCGCACCCTGCGGAGGAACCCTGACCCCGCCGAACGCCGCGGCGGCCAGGCGCCACCGGTCCGGCGCCGGGCTTCCGGGTACCCCCGCCGTTCCTCCGTCCGGGACGTTAGCCTGCCCTTATGTCGGATGAACCGCCGGAGCAGCGCAGGGGAGCATGGCCGCCAAGGGGAGTCGCCCTCTCCCTGCTGATCAGCATGGGCGCCTGGCTGCTCTTCGGATCACCGATGGGAGGCAGCGGCCCCAGCGAGCCGCTCGCGGAGTCGGCCGCCGGCTGGCAGTTGATCCCCGGCTCGCGGTCGGAGATCGCCCGCTGCGACTTCCAGGGGGGCTGGGCCGCGCTGGAGTACCGGCGGGGCCAGCAGACCCGGGTCGGCGAGGATCTCCTCGTACAGCAGGGCGACCGCTGGGAGTTCGAGGACCCCTGGCGGGCCTCGGACATCCTCTGGGTACTGGGGGGCGAGCAGACCACACGTGGTCCGGCCCCGGCCGAGCTGACCGAGCTCGAGGTGGCGGAGGAACTGCAGTCGGCCCCCTCGCACTGGCGGTTCGGCAGCCGCACCGCCTGCGTACTCAACGGTGACAGCACCGGCGCCCGCTGACCTTTCCCCGAGCTGCGCACCTGCCTCGGAACTGCCGGTTGCCCAACGATCACTGTCCGGTTACCGTTCACCGGTGACGGATCGACTGATCACCGCAGGTGGCCTCGTGCTGCGCCCATGGACCGCCACCGACGCGGCGGCGGTGCACGCCGCGTTCTCCGCACCGCTCATGTCCCGCCAGACCGCCGAGCCGGTGGGCGACCCCGCCGCCGCCGAACGCTGGCTCGCCGAACGGGCCCGGGAATGGGCGGAGGGGACCGGCTTCTCCTGGGCCGTGACCGACGGCTGCGCAGTGCTCGGCTGTGTCCGGGTCTCCAGCATCAGCCGCCGGCACGAAACCGGCTGGGTGTCCTACTGGACCGTGGCGGCGGCACAGGGGCGCGGAGTGGCGGGCACCGCGGCCCGGACCGTCGCGGACTGGGCCCTCGGAGACCTGGGGCTCTTCCGCCTGGAGCTGGGACACCGGACGGACAATCCGGCCTCCTGCGGGGTGGCTGCCAGGGCCGGCTTCAGCGTCGAAGGGCTGCAGCGCGCCAAGCTGCGGTACGGGAACGAGCGGCACGACGTGGAGCTGCACGCCCGCCTCGCCTCCGACCCCTGAGCACCGCCCCGTGCGGCCCGGAGCGGCCCGAGTCGGCGCGTCACCGGTGCGGGCGCTGCCCGTCGGCGTGGCTTCCTCCCCCGGTCAGCCGCCGAGCGCGCGGTTCTCCTGCTCGGGCGTGGCCCTTGACACCGGGCCGTCCGGAGTCATGGGGTGCCGGTCCCCTTCCTCCCGCAGCCAGGCCCAGGTGTCGGCCACGGTTTCGGTGACGGGCCGGCAGCGCAGCCCGGCACCGAGCGCCCTGGCGACGTCGGAGCGGTGCAGCGAGTCGTGCAGGGCTCCCGGCGGGGTCCACAGCGGCAGGCCCGTCCACGGCTCGATCCCGGCGGCCAGGACGGCGTCGGGGCCGGCCCACCGCAGGTCGGCGCCACTGCCGGTCACTTCGGCACAGGCCTCGAGCAGCTCCGCCATCGTGGTGTGACCGGAAGGGCTCACCAGGTCGTACGGCCCACCGAGCCCGGCGGCCGCCGCGTCCAGGGTCCAGACCGCCAGGTCACGGACGTCGATGTACTGCAGGCCCAGCTCCCGGGGGCCGGGCGCCAGGACCCGGCCACCCCGGGCGATCCGGGACAGCCACCAGGGCAGCCGTCCGGAGTTCTCGTGCGGACCGAGGATGGCCCCGGCCCGCACCAGCAGTGCCCGTTCCCCGAAGGCCGCCAGGGCGGCCAGTTCGCCACCCCGCTTGTTCTGCGGGTATTCCCGCGCGCCTGCGTCCGGCGCCCCCTCGACCACCGGGCTGTCCTCATCCGCACCCGCCGGGACCGGGAAGGAGTACACCGAGCGACTGGACATGTACGTGCAGTGCCGGGCTCGCCGGGCCAGCAGGCGCATCGCGTCGTGTACCGCGCGCGGGGCTTCTGCCCAGGTGTCCACGACCAGGTCCCATTCCCCGGCACCGAGGGCCGCGAGCCCGTCGGGCGCGGTCCGGTCCCCGGTGAGGACGGTGGCCCCGGGAGGCGGCTCGCGCCGGCCCCGGTTGAACACCGTGACCGCCCAGCCCCGCCGCAGCGCCTCCTCGGCGATGCTCCGTCCGACGAACTCCGTGCCGCCCAGAACCAGAAGTCTCATCCCGCCAGTGTTTGCCCCAGCCGGGCCGGCGCGGGCCTCTTTCCGCCCGGCGCGGAATCCGCCCGGCGCGGAACGGCCGGTAGCGGCACGGCGCCGGAGGGCGGCCCGGGGGGCGCCTCAGACGGCCTCGGCCTGCGGCCGGGGCCGCTCCTCCGAGCCGAGGGGCTGCAGCTCAGGACTCCGGACCTGCCCTGCCGTGCCCTGGTCCGGGACCTGTACCGGGCTGTGCTTCCGCCGCTCGCGCTCCTGTGCGTCGAACGACTCCATGGTCCGGGCGAAATCCCGGGTCGAGAGCTGAAGCTTGTAGATGATGGCGAGCTCGAACGCGAGCAGCAGCGCTCCCGCGACGACCGTGACCGGCACCACCGCGTCCAGGGCGGGAGCGATGATGAACACCGCCATCTGGAACTCGATGCCGCTCACCAGATGGGTACGCATCCGGTGACGCAGCAGCAGGGAGCGGAACCGGAGGTACCAGGGGAACCGGCTGCGGAACTCCCGGTGCAGGTCGACCACGCCGGCCGGCGGCCCCGTTCCGGTCTTGGCGGCACGCTGGGCCGGGACGTTCCTCCCGCCCGGCTCTTCCCCCGCAGCGCCCTCGGTCCGTCCCGCCGCCCGGGCCAGCGTCAGAGCCGTGAGCCGGGCGCGCTCCGCCTCGTCACTCTCGGTGTCGGCCTCCGGGTTCTCCCGGAGCAGGTCCTCCATGAAGGCGAGCTCTATGTCGTTGTCCGCCGCCCGCGCCGACTCCGCCCGAGCCTTGATCTGTTTCCGCATCTCATGGCGGACTTTGAAGATCTGCAGGGCATCGATATAGCGGAGCATGTCCAGAAATACCACGGCAAGTGCCAGCCACAGATAAACAACCTCGCCCGTTCGGGTGTACTGGCCACCCATAAGAGCTATGGCACAGAAGAGCACGCGGATTCGGTCGAAGACATAATCGAGCCAGGCACCGAATACCGAGCCGGTTCCGGTCAGCCGGGCCAGCTTCCCGTCCATGCAGTCCAGGATGAAGCTCACGTGGTAGAGCAGCGCCCCGGCGACGAGCCACTGCCAGCTGCCGAAGGCGAAGCACGCGGCGGCACCGAGGCCGAAGAGCAGGGCGAGCCAGGTGATCTGGTTCGGTGTGAACCGCGTCCACCGCGCGGTCCAGCGGACCAGCGGCGTGGCCACCGGGTCCACCAGCAGCACGGTCCACCACGCGTCACGCTTCTTCTGCGTGATCTGGCGCACTTCTCTCAGCGGGGGGATGTCTTGAGGCATGGTCTGCTTCCCAGCGGCGGTTGGACCGGGTTGACGCTATGAGGGGTCCATGTGAAAACGCAAGCCCACGCGCACAGAACCTTGACAGCGAACCAACAGTCATACCGGGAGACGCCGTCACGACACCGGCCGTGAACCCTCCCAGGCCCATTCGAACTCCTCCCGGTAGGTCTGGAAAAGGCTCACCTCGCCCCGGTATCCGGACTCCGCGCCGCGCACCACCTCACGCCCCGCCGCGCGCAGAACCAGAGCGGGAGTCTCCGCGCCGCGGCTCCGGCTCAAGTAGGACTGCACGACCGCCACCCCGTCCGAACTGTCCGCATCCACGAAATAAGCACTGAATCGTGGAATATCATCGAATACGTGGATATTGAACGCCTCCGGGTCCTTTACCCGGCCGCGCACCCGGCGCACGTGGAGAATGCTCGTCTCCACGGAACGGCTGAGTTCGCTGCGCTTGAGGCCCAGCTCGCGTTCCCTCCGGCGCATCGCCCCGCAGGCCGGGTTCAGGAAGAGCAGCCGCAGGCGGCACCCCTCGTCGGCCAGCCGCACCAGCCGGCGGCCGGGGAAGTTCTGCACCATGAGCCCGAGAGCCGTCCCCATCGCGTCCAGCCGCCGGGCGCCTTCGAAGAGGTCCTCCGCGGGCAGCTGCCGCTGCAGCCGGACCCGGTCCGGATGCACCCCCGCCACATCCGTGTACCGGTCACCCACCAGGCGTTCGATGGCGTCCGCGGGAAGCCGGCGGTCCGCGGCCTCCCCCTCCCCGGAGTCCAGCAGCCCCAGCAGCCGCGCGCAGCCGCGCTCCGCCTGGTCCAGCACCGCCCGGCTCAGCCCGCGGTTCCGGCCGACGGCGCTGCGCGCCACCTCCAGCTCGTCCAGCGTGAGCTCCAGCTCCCGCCGGTTCTCCAGGTAGGGCGCGAAGCACGGCCAGTGCTGCACCATCAGCTCCCGCAACTGCGGGAGAGTGAGAAACGCGAGCACCGTGTCGTCCGCCGGATCGAGCACGTGCCCCTTGCGACGGCTCACCTCACGCAGCGCCGCGGCACGCTGCACCCACTCCTGACCGGTGGGCCCCGCCGCCGCTATCTCCCAGTCCTCACCCCGGACCGGCTCGTACACCGGCCGCAGCACGGCGGCCACCACCGCCCGCAGCCGCTGTTCGACCAGGTTCAGCCAGGCATACGCCCGGCCCGCCCGCTCCACCCGGGTACGGACCTCGGCCCAGTCCTGGGTGCTCCACGCCAGGTCAGCGCCGATCTCCACCGGGCGCGGCACCGACACCGTGCCGGGCGGCGCCTCGACGGCCTCGCCCCCATTGCCCGAGGGGAGCTCCAGCCCCGAAGAGCTCACCGCCTGCACCGCCTTCCGCCCCGCTGATGGATCAAGGAAGCCTACTGCGGTCCGGGCGGCCGACGCAGCTCACCGGGGAACTCAACTGAGCTTCTCCGCAAGCAACTCCGGACCGAGGAGTCAGATGACGTCCGCACCTCTCCCGCCACCCGCCGCGCCGGCCACGGTGCCCACGGCCACCTACCGGCTGCAGCTCACGCCCGGCTCCGGGTTCGCAGCCGCCGAGAAGCTCGTACCGTATCTGGCCTCACTCGGTATCTCGCATCTGCATCTCTCCCCGGTACTCGACGCCGCGCCGGGTTCGGAGCACGGCTACGACGTGACCGGCCACACACGGATTAGGGCGGAGTTCGGCGGTGCGGCCGGCCTGCGCGCGCTGGCGGACACCGCACGCCGCCACGGCCTGGGACTGGTGCTCGACATCGTGCCCAACCACATGGCGGTGCCGACACCGGCCGAGCTCAACGGGCCGCTGTGGGATGTGCTGCGCCGGGGACCCCGGTCGCGCTTCGCCCGGTGGTTCGACATCGACTGGCAGGCCGGCCACGGCAGGATCCTGCTGCCGGTGCTGGCCGGCCCGCTGGGGGAAGAGCTCTCCGGCATCACCGTGCACGACGGCACGGTGCGCTGCCGCAACCATCGCTTTCCCGTTCGCGAAGGGACGGCACACCTGCCGCTGCCCGAGCTCCTCGACGCCCAGCACTACCGGCTCGCCTGGTGGCGGCTCGCCCGCACCGAGCTCAACTACCGGCGCTTCTTCACGATCTCCGAACTGATCGGACTGCGGGCCGAGGACCCGGAGGTGTTCGAGGAAACTCACCGGACCGTGCTGCGACTGGTGGCGGACGGCACCGTGCAAGGGCTGCGCATCGACCACCCGGACGGTCTCGCCGACCCGGCCGGCTACCTGCTGCGCCTGCACGACCGCGTCCCGGCGAGCTGGACCGTGGTGGAGAAGATCCTCGGCACCGGCGAGCGGCTGCCCGCCGACTGGCGGGTGGCCGGCACCACCGGCTACGACGCGCTCCGGCACATCGACGCGGTGCTGACCGACCCCGAGGGCTGCGCCGCGCTCACCGAGGCCTACCGGGCGTTCACCGGAGCCGAACCGGACCGGGGCGGGGAATGGGCGGCCACCGTCGACCGGGCCGCCCGGCGGATCCTCGGCCACGAACTCGCCGCGGAACTCGGCCGGCTCACCCGCACCGCGGAGCGGGTCTGCCGCGCCGCCCCGGACCTGCGGCTGCGTGACCACGCACCCTGGGCGCTGCGCGCCGCGGCTGTGGAGTTGCTGGTGCGCATGCCGGTCTACCGTCCGTACGTCCCGTCCGGGGGCCTTCCGCCCTCCCCCGCCGACGAGGCGATGCTCACCGGCGCCGCCGAGGAGGCCCGGCGCACGCTCGCGGGCCCCGAGGGGGAGACCGCCGTGCGGACCGTGCGCGATCTGGCCCTGGGCAGGCTCGGCACCGGCACGGACCACGACGCCTTCCGGGTCCGCTTCGCCCAGGTCGCCTCCGCCCTGCGGGCCAAGGCCGTCGAGGACGCCGCCTTCTACCGCTACACGCCGCTGCTGTCGGCCTGCGAGGTGGGCAGCGACCCCGGCCGGCCCGGGTGCGGGCCCGACGACTTCCACACCTTCTGCGCCCGGCTCCAGCGGGACTGGCCGGCCACCGGAACGGTGCTCTCGACCCACGACACCAAGCGCAGTGCGGACGTCCGGGCGACACTCCGCGCCCTGACCGAGCACGCGCCCGGCTGGACCCGGCTGCTGCCCCGGCTGACCCGGGAGACCGCCCGGTACGGCAGTCCTGCCCCGGACCCCCATCTGGCATGGAACGTCTGGCAGTCGGCTCTCGGTCTGGGCGTCCCCGACCCGGACCGGCTGTTCGGCGCGGCCCGGAAGGCCGCCCGGGAGGCGGGACTGCGCACCTCCTGGACCGAACCGGACACCGCATACGAAGCGGCCGTCGAGAACTTCGTCCGGAGCGGGCCGTGCGGGGCGCCGGCCGAACTGTTGAGCGGTTTCGCCGAGGAACTGCGACCCCAGGTGCGGGCGCAGGTGCTCGCGGCGGCACTGCTGCACCTCACCATGCCGGGGGTGCCGGACATCTACCGGGGCAGTGAGGGGTGTTACCGAGCTCTGGTGGATCCCGACAACCGGCTGCCGGTACCACCCTGCACAGCGGACCTGACCGCCCTGGACGACGGAGCGGCGCCGCACGACCTGCACACCGAGAAGCTGCGGCTCACCGCGGTCGCGCTGCGCCTGCGACGCGCCCGGCCGCGGACGTTCGGCGCGGCCGGCGGCTACCGGCCCCTGCGGGCGGAGGGCAGGACCTCCGGACACTGCCTGGCCTTCCTGCGCGGGGAGAGGGCGGGAAGGGACAGCACCGGCGGGGACGAGGTGATCACAGCGGTCACCCGCCTGTCGGGACGGCTGACCGCCGGTGGCGGCTGGGAGGGGGCCCGGCTGCGGCTTCCCGCAGGAACCTGGCGGGATCTCCTGACCGGCCGTACCCAGTGCGGAGCCGCCCTGCTGGCAAGCGTGTTCGAGGACGGCCCGGTCGCCCTGCTGGTCCGTCAGAACCAGATCTGACGGTGCCGCACATCTTTACAGCTTCGGCGGACGGCGCTATGTTGCGGCAATGGGAGCGCTCCCATTGCTACGTGACTGATGCACCCCCCCCACCTCATCACGTCGAAGGGACGCCACGCGATGAGTCCTATGAGACATCGTGCAATACCTCGAAAGCGCTTGAAGAAGCCCGCTCTGCTGACTCTGCTGGCGGTTCTGCCCGCACTCTGCATGGTGATGCTGACCGGAGGGAACGCGGCGGCGCACGGCGCCCCCATGGACCCCGGCAGCCGTACCTTCCTGTGCTGGAAGCACAGTCAGACCCAGAGCGGTCAGATGGACCCGACGAACCCGGCGTGCCGGGCGGCCCTCAACCAGAGCGGAGCGAACGGCTTCTACAACTGGTTCGCGGTGCTGCAGTCCAACGGCTCCGGCCGGACGGCCGGCTTCATTCCTGACGGGCAGCTGTGCAGCGGCGGCTCCGGGGCCTACGACTTCTCCGGGTTCGACCAGGCGCGCGACGACTGGCCCTACACCCACCTGACGGCCGGCGCGCAGATGCGGTTCACCTACAACGTGTGGGCCCACCACCCGGGTGAGTTCCGCCTGTACGTCACCAAGGACAGCTACGACCCGACGCGGCCGCTGCGCTGGTCCGACCTCGAGGACCAGCCCTTCCACAGCGTCGTCGACCCGCCGTGGACCGGCAGCGTCGGCACGGTGGAGGCGGAGTACTTCTGGACCGCCACGCTGCCCTCCAACAAGAGCGGCAAGCACATCATCTACATGGTGTGGGACCGCTCCGACAGCCCTGAGACCTTCTACAGCTGCTCCGACGTCGTGTTCGACGGCGGCAACGGTGAGGTCACCGTGCCGGGCGGCACCAACCAGCCCCCGCCCGACCCGACCGACCCCACGGACCCGACCGACCCGACCGACCCGGGCAACGGCGAGTGCTCCGCGACCACCTCGGTCGTGAACACCTGGGCCGGCGGCTACCAGGGTGAGGTCACCGTCACCAACACCGGCGACAGCGCGCTGCGCGGCTGGAGCGCCTCCTGGGCGACTTCCGCCGGCGGCTCACTGCAGCAGGTGTGGAACGGGGTGGACACGTCCTCGGGCGACCGCGTCTCGGTCCGTAACACCGACTGGAACGGCTCGCTCGCGGCCGGCAGCTCCACCACCTTCGGCTACATCGCCAGCGGCGACGCACCGACCGGCTCCGGATCAGTCAGCTGTGACGGAACGGTGGCGGGCGCCTCCGCCGCCCCGGTGGGACAGGCCGTGCACGCGTCCAGCGGGCACGACCACCATGTCCCCGTCCACGAGGAGTGCGCCGACCAGCCCCTCCTCACCCGGATGATGGACAACGCCCGCAGCCTGGTGGCGACACCGGTCGCCGGCTGATCAGCAGTCATCCCGGACTCCGGCCTGCCGCCACTTTCCTGCCCCCGCAGGGCGGCAGGCCGGACCCGTTCCCGGCCAGGCCGAGCAGAGCCCGGCCTGGCGGCAGTCACGACGCGGGCGCGGTGAGCAGGAACCCCACACCGCCGAACCGCACCTGGTCACCCGGCCGGACAGGGACCGAGCCGGTCACCCTCCGCCCGTTGACCCAGGTCCCGTTGGCCGAGCCGAGGTCACGGAGCCGCCACCCGTCCCCGGTGCCGCGCAACTGTGCGTGGCACCGGGAGACACTGGCATCGTTGAGCCGCAGAATCGAGCCCGGGGCCCGCCCTATGGTCATCGGATACGGCCCGGGCGCCGGCAGCAGCAGCTGCGGCAGCCGCCCCGCCTGCCAGGCGCCCCGCAGCCGGCGCCGGTACTCGGACACCCTCCCGGCCGCGCGGACCAGGCCTCCCCGGCGCGGCTCCCGGCCCGGCAGGTCGTGCAGCACCGCCCGCAGTTCCTCGGGCCGCCGCGCACCGAGGACGAGCTCCATCCGGCGCAGGAAGGTGTCCTGGGAAACCCTCCCCTGGGCAACGCTCTCGCGCAGCACGTCCAGGGCGCGCTCCCGGTCCGCGTCGGACACCCTGTGCGGCGGGAAGCTGGGTTCGCAAGACGTCATGACCGGTCATTCTTCCGTCCCCGCCCAGGGCTGTCCAGGCGCGCCCGAAGGGGACGGGGAACACCGGTGGCCATGTCCACCGGGCCGGCCCGGTGCCGCCGTCCGGGGGGCCGCCTTCCTGGCTCCGGCGCGCCGGGACTCCGCCTGCTGGCGCGGCGCGCGCCACGGCCCGAGCATGGTGCTCATGCTCTTCGAGGTGTGGGCGCCGCGAGCCGGGGCCGTCACGCTGCAGCTGGCAGGGCGACGGCTGCCGATGCGCCCGGACGTCACGGGCGACGGCTGGTGGTGGGCCGAGGCGGAGGCGGAGGACGGGACCCGGTACGGTTTCGCGGCGGACGACGGGCCGGTCCTGCCCGATCCGCGCGGCCGGCGGCTCCCCGACGGGCCGGGCGGGCCGAGCGCGGTCCTGGACCACGCGGCGTTCGTCTGGCAGCACCCCTGGCCGGGACGGGGACTCCCCGGCACGGTGCTGTACGAGCTGCACATCGGCACGTTCACCCGGGAGGGCACCTTCGACGCGGCGGCCGGCCGGCTCGGCCATCTCGCCGCGCTCGGGGTCGGTCACGTCCAGTTGATGCCGGTGTGCCCGTTCCCCGGCACGCACGGCTGGGGATACGACGGGATCGCACCCTGGGCGGTGCACGAGCCGTACGGCGGACCCGCCGGGCTGAAGCGGTTCGTCGACGCGGCTCACGCCCGGGGGCTGGGGGTGGTGCTCGACGTCGTGCACAACCACCTCGGGCCCTGGGGCAACTCCCTCCCCGCGTTCGGCCCGTACTTCACCGACCGGCATCACACCCCCTGGGGAAGCGCCGTCAATCTCGACGGTCCCGGCTCCGACGAGGTACGGGCGTACTTCCTCGGCAGCGCGCTCGCCTTCCTGCGGGACTACCGGCTGGACGGGCTGCGGCTGGACGCCGTGCACGCCCTCGCCGACACCCGGGCCCAGCACTTCCTCACCGAGCTGTCGGAGGCGGTGGACCGGCTGGCACAGGAACTGCGCCGGCCGCTGTTCCTCATCGCCGAGTCCGACCGCAACGACCCGCGCACCACCGTCGGCCGGGAGGCCAACGGGCTGGGGGTGCACGCCCAGTGGAACGATGACTTCCACCACGCCCTGCACACCGCGCTCACCGGTGAATCCCATGGGTACTACGCGGACTTCGCCAAGGCTCCGCTGGCCGCGCTCGGGAAGACCCTGACCGCTGCGTTCTTCCACGACGGCAGCTACTCCTCGTTCCGGGGACGCGGCCACGGCAGTCCCGTGGACCGCGACACCACCCTGGCGCACCGGTTCGTGGGGTACGCGCAGAGCCACGACCAGGTGGGCAACCGCGCGCTGGGCGACCGGCCGGCAGTACCGCTGACCGAGGGGGCCCTGGCCTGCGCCGCCGCACTCGTGCTGTGCGGGCCCTTCACCCCGATGCTCTTCATGGGTGAGGAATGGGGTGCCACCACACCGTGGCAGTACTTCACCGATCACCAGGACCCCGCACTGGCCGAGGCCGTGCGGGCCGGCCGGCTCGAGGAGTTCACCGCGCACGGCTGGGACGCGGCAGAGCTTCCCGACCCCCAGGATCCGGCCACCAGGGACCGGTCCGTGCTGCGGTGGCCCGAGCAGCCGGAGCAGCACCGGCTGCTCACCTGGTACCGCGAACTCCTCGCGATCCGGCGGGAACACCTCCCCCGCGGACTGCGGTTCGCGGACGTGACGGTGGACAGCGACGAGGAGGCCCGCCGGCTGGTCGTGCACAGTGGCCCGCTCACCGTCGCGGTGAACCTGTCCCCCGAATCCGGTGCGGAAGTAACGCTGGGCCGGGGTGGGTTCGAGCTGCTGGCCGCCAGGAGCCGGTGTCCGCCTCCGGACGGCAGCGGCCTGCTGCACCTCGCGCCGGAGTCTGCCGCGGTCCTGCTGCGGGCGGCCGACGGGACCGGGAACGGCGGGGCCCCGGGCAACGACGAGGAGGAGCGCCGGTGACCGCGGACCCTGCGGGCCACGGGCACGCGTGTGCGTGCCCGGAGGGGGTACTCCGCATCACCCTGATGACCGCACTACCGCGAGGTGGCTGATGCTGAACAAGCTGCACGACAAGCTGGGGCTCCGGACGGACCCGGTCATCTTCTTCGTGTCCGCGGCCCTCACCGTGGTCTTCGTCGTCGCGGCGATCAGCTTCACTGACCAGGTGGACCGGGGGTTCGGCGCGGCCTCCGGCTGGATTCTGCGCAACCTCGGGTGGTTCTACATCCTGGGCGTCACCACGTTCCTGGTCTTTCTGATCGGGATCGCGCTCAGCCGGTACGGGCACATCCGGCTGGGCGGGCAGAACGCCCGGCCGGACCACAGCAACCGGACCTGGTTCGCCATGCTGTTCGCGGCGGGGATCGGCACCATCCTGATGTTCTGGGGGGTGGCGGAGCCGATCAGCCATTACGCGACGCCGCCCCAGACCGGAGTGGAGCCGGAGTCGGTCGAGGCGGCCGAGATGGCCATGGCCTACTCGATGTACCACTTCGGGCTGCACACCTGGACCATCTTCTGTCTCCCGGCCCTGGCGTTCGCGTATTTCGTCTACCAGCGGGGACTGCCGTTCCGGGTGAGCTCCGTCCTGCACCCGCTGCTGGGTGAGCGCATCCACGGCCGGCTGGGCCGGATCGTCGACATCACCGCGGTGATGGGCACCCTGTTCGGGGTGGCCGTGTCGATCGGGCTGGGCACTCTGCAGATCAACAGCGGGCTCGCGCGGCTCTTCGGTATCCCGGAGGGCAACCCGGCGCAGCTCACCATCATCGCCGTGGTCACCGTCATCGCCACCACCTCCGTGGTGCTGGGACTGGACCGGGGGATCAAGCGGCTGTCGAGCCTCAACATCTCGATGGCGGTCGGCCTGATGCTCTTCGTGTTCTTCGCCGGATCTACGGTGTTCCTCGCCCGCGGCATCGTCGAGAGCACCGGCACGTATCTGTCGTCCCTGATCCCGCTGGCGTTCTGGAACGACACCTTCGCCAGCACCGGCTGGCAGGGCGACTGGACGGTCTTCTACTGGGCCTGGACCATCACCTGGTCCCCGTTCGTGGGAATTTTTATCGCGCGCATCTCCCGGGGCCGCACCATCCGGGAGTTCGTGCTCGGGGTGCTGGCGCTTCCCACCGCCTTCACCCTCGTCTGGTTCAGCATTTTCGGTCTCTCCGCCATCGGCATCGAACGGGAGGGCGACGGCGGGCTCGTCGAGGCGGTGGTGGTCGAGGACGACGTCCCGGGCGCGCTGTTCACCCTGCTGGAGAACTTTCCGCTGACGCTGCTGGTCTCCGCGGTCGCGGTACTGATCGTGGTCATCTTCTTCACCACCTCCTCGGACTCCGCTTCCCTGGTCGTCGACATGCTCTGCTCCGGGCAGCAGGAGAGGGAGGCCCCCACCCGGCAGCGGGTCTTCTGGGCCATCACGGAGGGCGTCGTGGCAGGAACGCTCCTCGCCGCGACCGGAGTGGGCGGTCTCAACGCCCTGAGCCAGGTGATCATCGTCTTCGGGCTGCCGTTCTTCGTGATCGCCTACCTGATGCTGTACTCCCTGCTGCGGGCCCTGCGCCAGGACTACCCGCAGCTCAGCCGGCCGGTGCTGCCCGAGGACATGCGGAAGCCGGAGCCGCCCCCGGAGGCCACCGCGCCGGAAACGACGGCGCCGGAGAAGGGCACAGCACCGGAGGCCCCGCGGGACACGCCCGAGAAGCCCGAGAAGCCCGAGGCAGCGTCCTGATCCGCTGTGCCCGCCCGGACGGGGGCCGGTGCGGTGCTCAGCCGCCGTCCGCCAGGCGGGCGAACCGGCGGGCGACCGTCCGCCAGGCCCGGACGGCGGCCGGCTCCGCGGCCATCGCACCGCGGTGCAGCTCCTCAGGGTCGAAGCCGTGCCGGCGGACCGACTCGGCGTCCCAGTGCCGCAGCCGGTCGGCGGGCACCTCCGGGTGGAACTGGACGCCCCACGCCCGGGATCCGACCCGGAATGCCTGATACGGGCAGCGGGCGCTCCGGGCCAGCCAGTGAGCCCCCGGCGGCAGGGCGGTGACCGCGTCGACGTGCCGCTGGACGGCGGGCACACTCCGCGGCAGCCCGTGGAACAGCGGGTCGTTGCCGGCCTCGGCACGCAGGGTCAGCGGAACGCTGCCGAGCTCCGGGGCACCGGCATCGGCCGTCACCGTTCCCCCGGCGACCTGGGCGAGCAGTTGCCCGCCGAGGCAGATGCCGAACACCGGGATCCCGCGGCCGACCGCCTCTCCGACCAGGGCCCGGGTGGGCTTCAGCCAGGGTGCCCGGACCTCGTCGTCGGGCATGAACCCCCCACCCAGGACGACCACCGCGTCATGCCGGGGGCGGGAGGGGACGGCGGCCCCGGCGTAGCCGTGCACCACCTCGAGAGCGGCACCCGCATCGGTGAGCCACTCCCCGAAGCGCTGTGGACCGCCTTCCGGGGTGTTCTGTACGACCAGGATCCGCGCACCCACGGCGTCCTCCACTGGTGACGTGTTCCTGCCGGTCTCCGCCCGCGACTGCCGGGGTCACCCCTTCTCCGGCTCCAGCCGCACCGCTATGGAGTTGATGCAGTAGCGCTGGTCGGTGGGGGTGCCGTAGCCCTCCCCCGAGAAGACGTGGCCCAGGTGGGATCCGCACGAGGAGCACCGGACCTCGGTGCGCGGACGGCCCGGAATCGAGTGGTCCGGGAGCAGTTCGACGGCCTCGCTGTCCGCCGGGTCGTAGAAGGACGGCCAGCCGCAGTGGCTGTCGAACTTGGTCCCGGAGCGGAAGAGTTCGGTGCCGCAGCCCCGGCAGGTGTAGACGCCGACGGTCCTGGTGTCCGTGTACTCGCCGGTGAAGGCCTGCTCGGTGCCGGCCTGCCGGAGCACCCGGTACTCCTCGTCCGTGAGCTCTTCGCGCCACTGCGCGTCGGACTTCTCCACTTCGTACCCCATGGAATGCTGCTCCTCAGTTCGACAGGTGGGCGAGAATCTTCGGGCCGAGCTCGGTGACGTCGCCCGCGCCCATGGTGAGTACCCGGTCGCCCGGCCGCACCAGTCGTGCGACCGCCTCCGGGACGGCGGCCGGACCGTGCCCGGGACGCACGTCCGCTCCGTGTGCGCGGGCCGCCTCGACGATCAGCGCGCTGGTCACTCCGGGCAGCGGGTCCTCCCTGGCCGGATAGATGTCCAGGACGAGCGAGGTGTCCGCCAGCGTCAGCGCCGCGCCCATCTCGGCACTCAGCTCCTTCGTGCGGCTGAACAGATGCGGCTGGAAGACCACATGGATCCGGCCGGCTCCGGTGCTCTCCCGGACCGCCTCCAGGTCGGCGGTCATCTCGGTGGGGTGGTGGGCGTAGGAGTCGATCACTGTCACGCCATTCACCTCCCCTTTCACCTGCAGCCGCCGTGCCACCCCGGTGTACGTCCCGAGCGCCTGCGCCAGCTCCCCGGCGGGTACGCCGGCGGCCGCTCCGGCAGCCAGGGCGGCCACCGCGTTGTGGGCGTAGTGCCGCCCGGGCACCGCCACCGTGAAGCTGAGCTCACGGCCCTCCAGCAGCACGGTGACCTCGCTGGTGAGCCCGGCGGGGATGACCTTGAGCACCCGGACGTCGGCGTCGGGGGCGTCGCCGTAGGTGAGCACGCGCAGGTCCGCGCGCGGAGCGAGACGGGCGGTCAGCTCACGCGCACCGCCTTGGTCGGCGTTGATGATCAGGGTGCCGCCGGGCCGGACCCGGCCGACGAAGGTCGCGAAGGACTCGTGGATCTCCTCGATCGACGCGTAGTTGGCGTGATGGTCCAGTTCCACGTTGAGGATGATTGCGACCTCGGGCGCGTAGCGGTGGAAGCTGCGGTCGCTCTCGTCCGCCTCGGCGACGAACAGCTCTCCGGTGCCGTGCCCGGCATTGGAACCGGGGATGTCCAGGTCTCCGCCGATGGAGTAGCTGGGGTCGAGGCCGAGCGCGCGCAGGCCGACGGTCAGCATCGAGGTGGTGGTGGTCTTGCCGTGGGTGCCGGCAACCGCGAGGGTGCGCAGCCCGTGCATGAGCGCGGCGAGCGCTTCGGAGCGGTGCAGCACCGGGACACCGCGCGTGCGGGCCGCGGCCAGCTCCGGGTTGTCCTCCCGGATGGCGCTGGAGACCACGACGCAGTCGCTGTCCGCGGCCAGCTGATCGCCGGCGTGCCCGAGGTGCACCGTCACTCCGAGTGCGCGGAGGGCGGCGGTGGTGCCGGATTCGCGGGCGTCACTTCCTGTCACCCGGGCGCCCCGGCGGGCAAGGATCTTGGCGATACCCGACATTCCCGCACCGCCGATGCCGATGAAGTGCGGCCGTTCCATCGCGGGCGGGGGCGTTGCCATACGTGTCTCTCCCAGGTCGAGGCGTGCCCGTCGATTGTCGCACCCGAGCCGGGTCCGGCGGCCACGGCCCGGCCCGTGCGTGCCGCCACCGCGGGGCCGCTCCTGCTGCTGCGCCGCCTGCTACTCCGCGTGAGCGAACAGCTTGAGTACCGGGACGCCTACTGTGTGCCGCGCGCGGGAGGCCCAGTCGCGGTGGAAGAGCTCTTCGAGGTAGTGCGGGGCGGTCAGCACGATCACCTCGTCGGCATGCGTCTGCTCGACCACGGAGGACAGCAGGTCCAGCGGACGCTCCTCCACGAGCTGGCCGACGGCTTCCGCCCCGGCGTCCCGGAGCGCCCGCAGGGAGTGCTCCAGTCCGCGTTCGGCGGGCCCGAGGACGTCCTGGCCCTCGGGTTCGTCGGCCTCCCGGACGGCGTCGCCGAACTCCCCCAGGGCCATGTCGTCCAGCGCCCGCAGCAGCCGGTCCTGCTCACCGCGTGGCTGCATGAGCACCACGTAGGACAGTGGCTCGTCCTCGTGCAGAGAAGTGACCATGTCGACATCCGTGGGCACCAGGGGCTTCTCGATCATGAGGACCGTCGTGATCACAGCACGCACCTTCCACCGGGCCGGGCCCGGACGGGCCCGGCAGCGACCCGCCCTCCCCACGGCCGTGCGGAACGGCGGCCCCTCTCAGCCTGCCCGTCCCAGAATAGGACGGAACGTCTGATTAGGCGGAGTCTCCGTGGAGCGGAGTGCCCGGGGCGGCTCTGCGGTAGCGGGTGAACAGGAACCCCGCTTCCTCCAGGACGGACACGAGTTCCAGCTCCTGCGGCACCGTGAGCTCCGGACCCTCCGTGACCCGGGCGGCCGTACCGGCCGTGAGCCGGGGAGAGAGCGACAGACACAGCTCGTCCAGCGCCCCGGCGGCCGTGAGCTGTCCGAGCAGCCGCGGACCGCCCTCGGTGAGCTGCCGGGTGTACCCGCGCCGGGACAACTCGGGCTTGATCCGGGCCGGATCGGCGCCGGTGCCGTCCCCGGCGAGCACGACCTCGGCGCCCGCCTCACGGGCGGCCGCCAGCCGGTCGCCCGGAGCGGAGGCACCGGTGACGACCAGGGTGGGGGTCGAGGCCGCGGTGAACAGCGGCAGGGAGAAATCCAGGTCCAGGCTCGCGCTGACCACCGCGATGGCAGGGGCCGGGAGCCGGCCCGCGGCGGCCCGCCGGGCGGCGAACTCGGCCCGGGCCCTGGCCGGCCGGTAGCCCTCCTCCCGGGCGGTCCCGGCTCCGACCACGATCACGTCACAAAGGGCGCGCAGCACCCCGAAGATCCGCATGTCGGCCGGGCCGGACAACGGCTGGGAACGGCCCTCGTGCAGGGCGGCACCGTCCAGAGAGCTGACCATGTTGGCCCGCAGCCAGCCCTTCCCGGGCTGCTCGGGGTACGCGTAGGCGTCCGCGAGCTCCAGGAGCTCCCACGGACGGTCGGTGGTCTCGGCCGGATCCGCGGAGGCGGGGAACACGCGTCGCATGGGGCGCAGTGTGGCACAGGGTGCCGTCGGCTCGGCGGGCCCCGTAAAGTGGTACTCCGTGTCCTCCGCCGCTTCCGGGCCCCGCAGCCCGATACCCCAGACCGCCCGGCCCGCCGGGGCCTCCACCGGTGGCGGGACGCCCCTGACCCTGTGCGACCGCGCGCCGCGGGTTCCGGCCGAGCACCTGGTGGCCGCGCTGGTTCCGCCTCCGCGCTTCGACGCCGTGCGGTTCGACACCTACGTGCCCGACCCGCGGCAGCCCAGCCAGCAGGAGGCCGTGTCGGTCCTGAGCGAGTTCGCCGCCGGGCTGGGCCATGCCCCGGAGGAGAAGCGGGGTTTCTTCGGGCGCCGGGCGCGGAAGGCCGGGAAGGGTGCCGTGGACGCTCCGCGCGGGGTCTACCTGGACGGCGGCTACGGGGTGGGCAAGACGCACCTGCTGGCCTCCGTGTGGCACGCGGCTCCGGCCGCTCCGGAGCTGAAGGCCTTCGGCACGTTCGTGGAGCTGACCCATCTGGTGGGCGCGCTCGGTTTCCAGCAGACGGTGCGCACGCTGTCCGGCCATCGCCTGCTGTGCATCGACGAGTTCGAACTGGACGATCCGGGCGACACGGTGCTGGTGTCCACCCTGCTCGGCAGGCTGGTGGACGAGGGGGTGGCGCTGGCCGCCACGTCCAACACGCTGCCGGGCAGGCTCGGTGAGGGGCGTTTCGCCTCGGCCGACTTCCTCCGGGAGATCCAGGGGCTGTCGGCGCACTTCCGGCCGCTGCGCATCGACGGGGAGGACTACCGGCACCGAGGGCTCCCCGCGGCCCCGGAGCCGCGCACTGACGCGGAGGTGGTCCGGAGCGCCCACGCCACCCCGGGCGCCTCGCTCGACGGGTTCGGTGACCTGCTGGAGCATCTGTCGAGGATTCATCCGAGCCGCTACGGCTCGATGTGCGAGGGGATCGAGACGGTCTGCCTGACCGGGGTGAGCCCGGTCCCTGACCAGTCGACCGCGCTGCGGCTCGTGGTGCTGGCCGACCGGCTGTACGACCGGGAGGTGCCGGTGCTCGCCTCCGGAGTGCCGTTCGACCGGCTCTTCGGCGAGGAGATGCTGGCCGGCGGCTACCGGAAGAAGTACTTCCGCGCCATCTCCCGGCTGACCGCGCTGGCCCGCGACGCGAAGGTGCACGCGGCCTGAGAGGGAGGGCCGGGGACGGCCTGCGGGGTCGCGGTGGGCCGGGCGGAGCACTCCCGGCGGCGGGCCCACCCGGCCCTCATTAGTCTGCTGAAATGATCATCTTTGCGCGCTGTGCCGCGTTGCCCTTCCTGCTGGTCCTCGCGGTGCTGAGCGGCTGCGCGGGGACGAGGAACGAACCCGCCGCCGACCGGCCCACCGCCGGCCGGCCGGCCTCCCCGGAGCCGCCTCCCACCGCTGCCGCCGGTCCCCCGGCCCTCCCGCTGGACGCCCGGGGCCGGATCCCGGTCTTCTCCCACGGGTCACGGGACCCGGGGGACGACGTGAAGCGGGTCGCCCTGACCTTCGACGCGGACATGACGCGCGACCAGGGACCCCGGGCCGCCGCCGGTGAGCGCTTCGACAACCCGGAGCTCATCGAGCTGCTCCGGCAGGAAAAGGTCGCCTCGACAATCTTCATGACGGGCATGTGGGCCCGGACCTACCCGGACCAGGCGGCGACAATCGGCCGCGACCCGCTCTTCGAAGTGGCGAACCACACCTTCTCGCACTACGCCTACACCGCGGGCTGCTACGGACTCCCCCGGCTGACTCCCGGGGAGTTCCGCAGCGACGCCGAACGGGCGGCGACGGAGATCCTCGCCGCCGGGGTGCCGCAGATGGCGCCCTACTTCCGCTTCCCCGGCGGCTGCTACGACGACGCGGCCCTGCACGCCCTGGCACCGACCGGGGTCACCGCCGTGCAGTGGGACGTGTCCGGCGGGGACGCGTTCGCCACCGACCCCGGCGGCATCGCCGATCACGTGCTCGACGAGGTGCGGCCGGGCTCGGTGGTCGTCCTGCACTGCACCCGCAGCGCGGCCCCCGCCACGGCCGAGGCGATGCGCCGCATCATCCCCGGCCTGCGCGCCCGCGGCTACGAGTTCGTGCGGGTCTCCGACCTCATCGCCGCGGACCGGCCGCACTAGCGCAGTCAGGCCAGGCCGGCCACCAGGTCGGGGACCTCCTTGCGGCGCCCGGTGTAGAAGGGCACCTCCTCACGGACGTGCAGCCGGGCCTCGGAACCGCGCAGATGGCGCATGAGGTCGACGATCCGCCACAGCTCGTCGGCCTCGAAGGCGAGGATCCACTCGTAGTCGCCGAGCGAGAAGGAGGCGACGGTGTTGGCCCGCACATCGGGATAACCACGGGCCATCTTCCCGTGGTCGGCGAGCATCCGGCGGCGGTCCTCGTCGGGCAGCAGGTACCAGTCGTAGGACCGCACGAAGGGGTAGACGCTGATCCAGTCCTTCGGCGTCTCCCCTGCCAGGAAGGCGGGGACATGCGCCTTGTTGAACTCGGCCGGGCGGTGCAGCGCCATGTTGGACCAGACCGGCTCCAGCGCCCGGCCCAGCCGCGTCCGGCGGAAGCGGTTGTACGCCTCCTGCAGTTCGTCGGCGGTCTCGGCGTGCCACCAGATCATGACGTCCGCGTCCGCCCGCAGCCCGGACACGTCGTACGTGCCGCGGACCACCACATCCTTGGCCGCGAGCTGCTCGAACAGCTCCACGACCTCGTCCGCGTAGCCGGTCCGGTCCTCCGGCAGCACGTCACGCAGCCGGAACACCGACCACAAGGTGTAACGGATGACCTCGTTGAGGTCCTTGGCCTTCTTCCCCGCGTTCGGGGCCTTCTCGGGTGCAGCACTCATGGGGTCATTCTCCCGCGCCGCCGCCGGTGCCGGACGGCAGGGTGGCCAGCAGTTCACGGACCGCCCGGTCGGCGCTCGCCACGCAGGCCGGAATCCCCACCCCCTCGTAGGCCGCACCGCACAACCGCAGCCCCGGCAGCGCGGCGACCTCCGCACGTGCCCGGTCAACCAGGGCGGAGTGGCCCACGGCGTACTGCGGAAGGCCGTCCGGCCAGCGGGTGACCACGGAGTCGACAGGCCGGGCCGACAGCCCGATGGCCTCCCCCAGGTCACCCAGGGCCGCTTCCACCAGCGCGTTGTCCTCCCGGTCCAGGAGCTCCGGCCGGCCGTGCCGGCCGATCGAGGTGCGCAGCAGGAACAGCTCCGGGTCCTGCCCGGCGGCCCAGTCCCACTTGTTGCTGATGAAGGTGGCCGCCTTGATCTGCCGGCCGTCCACCGACGGCACCAGAAAGCCGCTGCCGCGGGGCAGCACCCCCAGGTCCGCCCGCCGGAACGCCAGCGTGATCAGGGCCATCGAGGCGTACTCGACCGCCGCCAGCTCGCGGGCCGCCCCGGGGGCCTCCTCCGTCAGCAGACGGGCGGCGGGGCCGGCGGGCAGAGCCAGCACCAGGGCCGGGGCGGTCAGGGTCCGGCCGTCGTCCGTGGTCACCTGCCAGCCGTCGGGGGCCCGGCGCAGCCCGGTCACCGCGACCGAGGTCTCCAGCGTGGCACCGGCCTTCCGGCAGGCGTCGGCGACTGCCTCCGGCAGGACTCCGATCCCGCCGTCGAGGCCCAGGAACACCGGCTCCCCCGGGTCCCGGGGGGCCGCGCGGTCCTGCACGCCGCGCACCGCGGCCAGCAGCGACCGCTCGGTGCGTGCCGCTTCCCAGAGCTGGGGAACCGCGGCCCGCATGGAGATCCGGTAGGCGTCCCCCGCGTAGACGCCGCCGAGCAGCGGCTCCACCAGCCGGTCGACCACCTCGGGTCCCATCCGCTCGGCGACGTACCGGCCGATGGCGGCGTCCTCACCCAGCTCCGTGCGGGGCAGCTCGGCATCCCGGGCGATCCTGGCGAGGCCCGCGTCGGAGAGCACTCCGGTCAGCGCGGCGGGCGAAGCGGGTACGCCCATGACGTGGTCCCGCGGCATCGGCCGCAGGGCTTCACGGGTCCAGATCGCGGCGCTCGCCATGACCGGGGGGCGCAGCGCCTCCTCCAGACCGACCTCCCTGGCCAGCCCGACGCCTTCCGGCCGGCGGGCCAGTATGGTCTCGGCCCCCAGGTCGACGCGTGCCCCCGCGATCTGCCCGGAGAGCAGTTTTCCCCCGAAGCGGTCCGAGGCTTCCAGAACGGTCACGCGCAACCCGGAGGCGAGCAGCCGGTGCGCGGCGGCCAGTCCGGAGATACCGCCGCCGATGACGATCGCATGCATGTCCCCACTCTCCCAGATGCGGGAGCCGCCCGGACACCGCTTCGCGTCCGGGCCGTAACCGCATCGGAACCCGGACCGGCGATCCGCGGCACCGGCTCGTGCGTCCAACGGACAACGTGTACGACAGAGTTGAGGGGGACACGGAATGCGGAACGCGAAGCCCGCCCGGCCCGGCCCGAGGAACGGACCGGCGGTGATGCCGCTGGCCCTGCTGCTGGCCCTGCTGCTGGCCCTGACCGCCTGCAGCGCAGGTGAGGGGGAGAGTGCGCGCCCGGACGCGGCGGGACCTGCCGAGCACCAGGAGGCCGCGCCGGAGCAGGAGCGGGCACCGGACGCGGCACCGGAACAGGAATCCGAGGAGGACGCGGACACCGGCCAACGGGCCGCGGAGGCCGGGCCGCAGCACGTGGTCAGGAACGCCCGGGTCACCGTGGTCACCGCGGACGTGCCGGGGCAGTACGCGAAAGCGGTGGCGCTGACCGAAGAAGCCGGCGGGTACGTCAGCGCGGAGCTCACCGAGCAGCACAGCGAAGGCTACGAGCGCTCCCGGGTGACGCTCCGGGTACCTCCGCAGCAGTACGCGGGGCTGCTCGCACAGCTCTCCGCACTGGGTGAGCTGCACCGGCGGGAAATCTCCACGGAGGACGTCACCGACCAGGTGGTCGACGTGGAGAGCCGGATCGCCACACAGGAGGAGAGCGTCGCGCGGGTGCGGGAGCTGATGGAGGAAGCCCGGTCCCTGGACGACGTCGTCGCGCTGGAGGAGGAGCTCAGCAAGCGGCAGGCCGCGCTGGAGTCCCTGAAGGCCCGGCAGGCCTCGCTGCGGGAGCGGACCGGGATGGCGACGGTCACACTGGAGCTGGTGGAGGAACACCGGCCGGAGGAGGAAGAAGACGAAGAGGAAGAGGGGTCCTCCGGGGGACCGTCCGTGAGTGGCGCGGTCGTCGGCGGGTGGCAGGCATTCCTCGCGAGCCTGCTGTGGGTCGCGGCCGTGACCGGCGCGGTGCTGCCGTTCGTCCTCACCCTCCTGCTGGTGGTGGTGGCCGTCCCGGCGCTGCGCAGACAGCTCCCCGCGCGGGTGCTTCCGCCGCGCTGGCGCCGTCCCGCCCCGGACGAGCCTCCGGCCGGGCCGGTCCCGCCGCCCGCTCCCCCGGGCCCGCCCGCACCGGGACCGCAGCCAGGCGGGGCATCCGCCACCGGGTCCTGAGGCAGGCCGGCCGGTGTCCGGAAGCTCTCCGGTACCGGCCGGCGCCGGACTCCCCGTGGCCCGTCAGCGCGGGAAGCCCGTCAGCGCGCCGTCTGTTCGTGCACGTAGGCCACGAGCCGGGTGAGCGCTTCGGCATCAGTGTCCGGCAGCACTCCGTGGCCGAGGTTGAAGATGTGGCCCGGAAGGTCCTGGGCGGCGTCCAGCACCTTCCGGGTCTGGGTCTCCACCGCCTCGCGCGGGGCGAAGAGCACGGCCGGGTCGAGGTTTCCCTGCACGGCGCGGCCGGGGCCGATCCGGCGGGCCGCCTCATCCAGCGGGACCCTCCAGTCGGCGCCGACGACGTCCGCGCCGGCTTCCCCCATCAGGCCGAGCAGCTCCCCCGTCCCGACACCGAAGTGGATGCGCGGCACCCCGTAGGGGGCCACGGTCTCCAGGACCTTCTTCGAGGCCGGCAGGACCGTCTCCCGGTAGTCGGCCGGGGCGAGCGCACCCGCCCACGAGTCGAAGAGCTGGACGGCGGACGCGCCGGCCTCGATCTGCACCCGGAGGAACGCGCCGGTGAGGTCCGCGAGCCGGTCCAGCAGATCGGCCCACAGCTGCGGGTCCCCGTACATCAGGGCCTTGGTGTGCTCGTGATTGCGGGAGGGGCCGCCCTCCACCAGGTAGCTGGCAAGGGTGAAGGGGGCGCCGGCGAAGCCGATCAGGGGGGTGTCACCGAGCTCGGTGGTGAGCATGCCGATGGCCTCGGTCACGTACTTCACGTCGTCCGGCTCCAGCGGACGCAGCCGCGCCAGATCCTCCCGGGAACGGAAGGGCCGCTCCACGACGGGGCCGACCCCCGGCTTGATGTCGAGGTCGACACCGATGGCCTTGAGCGGCACGACGATGTCGCTGAAGAAGATCGCGGCATCGACCTTGTGCCGCCGCACCGGCTGCAACGTGATCTCCGTGACGAGGTCGGGCCGCATGCAGGAGTCGAGCATGGTGGTGCCCTCCCGGAGCTTGCGGTACTCCGGCAGGGAGCGCCCCGCCTGGCGCATGAACCACACCGGGGTGTGCGGCACGGGTTCGCGGCGGCAGGCACGCAGGAACGGCGAGTCGGTCAGGGCGGTCCGGGCGTCAGGAGTTTCGCTCACACAGGGAAGTTTCGCACGTCCGGCACTTCCGGCCGCCATGTGTGGTGTGCCTAACGCCCGACAGGAGATCAGCCGCCTAGTGTTACCCGCCGTGGCAACGGCGCGGACACTGATGGCGGAGGGGCACGGAATATGACAGACCCCGGTGCAGGGGCTGCGTGCGCATTCCAGGAGACGGTGGCAGCCCTGGCGGAGACCAGACCCCGGCAGGAGGTGCGGCTGAGCCCGCTGCCGCCGCCGCGGCGCCTCGCACCGTTCGCCTACGCGGTGGAAGCCTCGGTGATCGCGGAGGACGACGACGAGGAGGAGGAGCTGGCCGACGGCCGGTTCGTGCTGCTGCACGACCCGGACGGACAGCAGGAGTGGCGCGGAAAGTACCGCGTGGTGACACTGACCCGCGCCGAGCTGGAGCCGGAGGTGGGAACCGATCCGCTGCTCCCGGAAGTTGCCTGGACGTGGCTGACCGAGGCTCTGGACAGCCGCGGACTCACCCGAGTGGAACAGTGCGGCACCGTGACCAGGGCCGGTTCGTACTTCTTCGGCGGGCTGGCCGAGCGGCCGCCGCGCACCGAGCTGGAGCTGCGCGCCTCCTGGACCCCGGTGCAGCGCACGGACGTCCCCGGGCATCTGCTCGCCTGGTGCGGGCTGCTGGCCCAGTGCGCCGGGCTGCCGCCGGAGAGCAGCAGCCCCGCCGTGTCCCTCTTCCCCCGGCGCCGCGGCCCCCGGCTCGCCTAGTCGCTCGTCCGTCAGGGCTCGCCCTGTCGCGGCCCTGGCCGGCCCGGAGGGCGCCGGTGCGGCCGTCCGCCGCACGCACCACCCCCGGCCGGGCGCAGTGGTACCCGTCTGCGCCCGGCCGGCTCCCCCTTGCCCGGCAGTGGTCCTCCGGACACCCCGCGGGTGCACGGCCCTGTGCGCACCGCTCCGGTGGCGCCGCTCCCGGGCCCGCCGCCCTCTTCTCCGCACCCGGCTGCCGCGGTCCGTGACGTGTCCGGCAGGGCAAAGTCCCACGCGGGGCGCGGCCCCCGGATCACCGGTTCGTGATCTTTCCCTAAAGCCACCGCCGGTTCGTGCCGAAGGAACCAATGACCCTTCCATCCGGATCGCCCCGACTCCTCCCGTGGAGTCGGTTCCGTCCCCAGCCCTTCTGCCGGGAGGCCCGGTGTCCGTTCTTCTCGAGCACCCAACAAGCCTGGTCACCTATCGCCCGAACAAGCCGACGGCCATGGTCGTCGTCGCCGATCCCCGCGTCCGCTCCACCGTGACCCGCCACCTGTGGGCACTGGGGGTGCGCGACGTGATCGAGGCGTCGTCCATCGCGGAGGCCCGTCCTCGAGTCGCCCACCCGCGTGACATCTGTGTGGCCGACGTCCACCTGCCCGACGGCTCCGGCCTCAGCCTGCTGTCCGAAACCCGGGCCGCAGGCTGGCCCAACGGCCTCGCCCTGTCCGCCGCCGACGACATCGGCGCCGTCCGCACCGCCCTCGCCGGAGGCGTCAAGGGATACGTCGTCACCGGCACCCGCAACAATCTGGGCCCGGCCACCCGGCCCGGTGCCGCTCCGATCGGCTCGGCCGCTGCCCGCATGCACCGGCGCCAGCCGGGCCGGGCAGGGCACCAGGGCGGCTACCGGGAGCTGTCCGGGCGCGAGGTCGAGGTTCTGCGCCTCGTGGCGGAGGGGCAGTCGAACAAGGCGATCGGCGTCTCCATGGGCCTCTCCGCACTGACCGTCAAGAGCCACCTCGCCCGCATCGCCCGCAAGCTGGGCACCGGCGACCGCGCCGGCATGGTCGCGGTGGCCCTGCGCACCGGCATCATTCACTGACCGGGCCCCGGGGGCCGGGGCGGCCGCCGCGACCGGGGTGATCCGGCGCAGCCGGGCCCGGGTGACCACGCCCAAGGTCACCGAGGCCCGGACGTCACCGGCACCCGCGACCGGCCTGCGGCCCGGGACGGACATGTTCCGTCCCGGGCTTCGCCACGCCCGGCAGCGGACCGGGCCGAAGATCCGGAGAGCCGCTTCCGAGTGGTGACTCGCAGCCCTCGGCGGTCCGGCGTTGTGCATCGTGAGCACAGAGTTACCCTTGTCGGGTGACCGAAGTTCATCAGACCGCCGCATCCGCAGACTCACCGTCCCCCGAGCCGTCGGAAGCGGCTCCGGTGCCCCTGCTGGCTCCCCGTGAGGGAGTGCCGCCGGTCATCACCGATGAGCACGGGCTGGCCGAGGCCGTTGCCGCCTTCACCGCGGGCAGCGGGCCGGTCGCCGTCGACGCCGAGCGGGCCTCGGGGTACCGCTACGGGCAGCGGGCCTACCTCGTGCAGCTGCGCCGGGAAGGCGTCGGCACCGCGCTGGTGGACCCCATCGGCTGCCCTGACCTGTCCGCCCTCGGAGAGGCGCTCAGCTCCGAGGAATGGGTGCTGCACGCCGCCACCCAGGACCTGCCCTGCCTGCGCGCGATAGGCATGGAGCCCGCCCGGCTCTTCGACACCGAGCTGGCCGGCCGGCTGGCGGGCTTCGCCCGCGTGGGCCTGGGTGTGATGGTCGAGACCGTGCTCGGGTACACCCTGGAGAAGGGCCATTCCGCGGTCGACTGGTCCACCCGCCCGCTGCCCGAGCCGTGGCTGCGGTACGCGGCGCTCGACGTCGAACTGCTGGTGGACCTGCGGGACGCCCTGGAGCAGGAGCTCGGGGAGCAGGGCAAGCTCGACTGGGCGCTCGAGGAGTTCGCCGCCATCGCCGCCGCTCCCCCGGCCCCTCCGCGTCAGGATCCCTGGCGGCGCACCTCGGGCATGCACAAGGTGCGCCGGCGCCGTCAGATGGCAGCCGTCCGGGAGCTGTGGACGGCGCGTGACGCGGTGGCACAGCGTCGTGACCTGTCGCCCAGCAAGGTCCTGTCCGACACCGCGATCGTCGCCGCCGCACTGGCCATGCCCAAGGATGTGGCCGAGCTGACCGGGCTTCAGGGTTTCGGCCACCGGATGGGCCGGAAGCAGCTGCACGCGTGGCAGGAAGCGGTCGACCGGGCCCGCGACATCCCCGAGACCGAGCTGCCCCAGCCGGGCCGGCCGACGGCCGGGCCGCCGCCGCCGCGGGCCTGGGCGGAGAAGGACCCGGTGGCCGCGGCCCGCCTGACAGCCGCGCGGGCTGCGATCAGCGCCCGGGCCGAGGAGCTGAACCTCCCGCAGGAGAACCTGCTGACCCCGGACACGGTGCGGCGGCTGTGCTGGGAGCCGCCCGCCGAACCGGAACAGGAAGCGGTCGCGCGCGCTCTGCGCGAGCTCGGTGCCCGTGACTGGCAGATCGGGCAGACCGCGTCCCTGCTGGTCGAGGCGCTCGCGGCACAGGCCTGAGGGGCCGTGCCGCGGCCCGGCCGGGTGTGACCTGCCACCCTCCCCGTGGTCAGATCTTGCCGTCGAGTTACCGACAAGTAGCATAGGCTCCGGACTTGCACGTACCCCGGGAGAATCCGGGACCGCTGCTCGGGACACCGCACCTGGAACCGCACCTGGAGGAGAGCCATCGTGCCTCGTACCGTCAGGGATGTCGTCTTTGTCGACGGCGTCCGCACCCCGTTCGGAAAAGCGGGACCGAAGGGCATGTATCACGAGACCCGCGCCGACGACATGATCGTCAAGTGCATCCGTGAACTGCTGCGCCGCAATCCCGGTCTTCCCCCCGAGCGCATCGACGAGGTGGCCGTCGCCGCCACCACACAGATCGGGGACCAGGGCCTGACCCTGGGCCGTACCGCCGGCATCCTGGCCGGCCTCCCGGAGACCGTGCCGGGCTATTCCATCGACCGGATGTGCGCCGGCGCCATGACCGCGGTGACCACCACCTCCGGCTCCATCGCCTTCGGCGCCTACGACCTCGTCGTCGCGGGCGGCGTCGAGCACATGGGCCGCCACCCGATGGGCGAGGGCGTGGACCCCAACCCCCGTTTCGTGTCCGAGAAGCTCGTCGACGAGTCAGCGCTGTTCATGGGCATGACCGCGGAGAACCTCCACGACCGCTTCCCGCACCTGACCAAGGAGCGCTGCGACGCCTACGCCGCGCGCAGCCAGGAGAAGGCCGCCCAGGCCTATGCCACCGGGAAGATCCAGCCGGATCTGGTGCCGGTGTCCGTCCGGCGCACGAACGCGGAGGGCGGCGAGACCGGCTGGGGTCTGGCCACCGCCGACGAGCCGATGCGCCCCGGCACCACCGTGGAGCAGCTGGCCGGGCTGAAGACCCCGTTCCGGGCGCACGGCCGGGTCACCCCGGGCAACGCGGCCGGTCTCAACGACGGGGCGACCGCCTCGCTGCTCGCCGCGGAGGACGTGGCACGCGAGCTGGGCCTTCCGGTGAAGATGCGGCTGGTCTCCTACGCCTTCGCCGGTGTGGAGCCGGAGGTGATGGGCGTCGGCCCGGTACCGTCGACGGAGAAGGCCCTTGCCCAGGCCGGTCTGTCCATAGCGGACATCGGCCTGTTCGAGATCAACGAGGCCTTCGCCGTCCAGGTGCTGGCCCTGCTCGACCACTACGGCATCGCCGACGACGACCCGCGGGTCAATCAGTACGGCGGCGCGATCGCCTACGGCCATCCGCTCGCCTCGTCGGGCGTGCGTCTGATGACGCAGCTCGCCCGGCAGTTCGAGGAGCAGCCGCACGTCCGGTACGGCCTGACCACGATGTGTGTGGGCTTCGGCATGGGCGGCACCGTGATCTGGGAGAACCCCCACTGGGAGGGCAAGTGACAACCACCGCAGAGCTTCTCGAGGGCGCGGCCGAGCTGTTCCCCGACGAGGTCGTGACGCAGGCCCACGTACGCCACCTGGACCTGCCCGAGGACGCCGGCCGTTTCGCCCTGGTCACGCTGGACAACGGTTTCGACCACACCAAGCCGACCACCTTCGGACCGCGGTCGCTGGCGAACCTGAACGCCGCGATCGACCAGCTGGAGGCGGAGGCCAAAGCGGGAGAGATCGTCGCCGCCGGGATCACCGGCAAGCCGTTCATCTTCGCCGTGGGCGCCGACCTCAAGGGCGTCGAGCTGCTGAAGCGGCGCGAGGAGGCACTGGCGATCGGCAAGGGCGGACACGACGTCTTCCGCCGGCTCGCCACCCTGGACGTGCCGACCTTCGCCTACTACAACGGTGCCGCGATGGGCGGCGGCGTCGAGGTCGGCCTGCACTGCAACTACCGCACCGTGGCCGCCGAGATCCCGGCCTTCGGGCTGCCCGAGGTCTTCCTCGGGCTGGTTCCCGGCTGGGGCGGCTGCGCACTGCTGCCGAACCTCATCGGCGCCGACCGCGCGGTCACCGTCATCGTCGAGAACGCGCTGAACCAGAACCGCATGCTCAAGGGCCCGCAGGTCTACGAGCTGGGTATCGCGGACGCCGTCTTCGAGTCCGCCGACTTCCTGGAGCAGTCGCTGACCTGGACCGCTTCGGTGCTCCGCGGCGAGCTCGCGGTCGGGCGGCCGAGCATCGACCGCGGCGAGGCCTGGGACCGGGCCGTTGACCGGGGCCGGGCCGTCGCCGACGAGAAGGTGCACGGGGCCGCCCCCGCCGCGTACCGGGCGCTGGACATCATCGCGCGGGCGAAGGACGGCGACCTGGAGGCCGGCTTCGCCGCCGAGGACCAGGCGCTCGCCGACCTCATCATGGGTGACGAGCTGCGCAGCGGCATCTACTCCTTCAACCTGGTGCAGAAGCGGGCCAAGCGGCCGGCCGGTGCCCCGGACAAGTCCCTGGCACGCCCGGTCACCAAGGTCGGCGTCGTGGGCGCCGGGCTGATGGCCTCGCAGCTGGCGCTGCTGTTCGTGCGCCGCCTCGAGGTGCCCGTGGTGCTCACCGACATCGACCAGGAGCGGGTCGACAAGGGCGTGGGCTGGGTCCACGAGCAGATCGACATGCTGCTGCTCAAGGGCCGGGTCAACCAGGACAAGGCCAACCGCCTGAAGGCCGCCGTCACCGGCTCGCTCGACAAGGCCGCCGCCTTCGCGGACGCCGACTTCGTCATCGAAGCGGTGTTCGAGGAGATGGGGCTCAAGCAGCGGATCTTCGCCGAGCTCGAGGCAGTCGTGCCGGAGCACGCGATCCTCGCCACCAACACCAGCTCGCTGTCCGTCACCGAGATGGGCTCGCAGCTCAAGCACCCCGAGCGGGTCGTGGGCTTCCACTTCTTCAACCCGGTGGCCGTACTGCCGCTGCTGGAGATCGTCCGTGCCGAGCGGACCGACGACGCCGCGCTGGCCACCGCGTTCGCCGTGGCGAAAAAGCTGAAGAAGACGGCCGTGCTGGTCAAGGACGCGCCGGCGTTCGTCGTCAACCGCATCCTCACCCGCTTCATGGGGGAGGTCCTGGGCACCATCGACGAGGGCACCCCGATGCGGGACGCCGACCGGGCGCTGGCTCCGCTGGGCCTCCCGATGTCGCCGATCCAGCTGCTGGAGCTCGTCGGCCCGGCCGTCGCCCATCACGTCGCGGGCACCCTGCACCAGGCCTTCCCGGACCGGTTCGCGGTCTCCGACAACCTCGGCCGGGTCGTGGAGGCGGGCAAGAAGGCCTTCTACGTGCACGACTCCGGGCAGCCGGAGCTGGACCCCGAGGTCGCGGCGCTCTTCGCGACCGGCGACACCGTGCTGACCGCCGACCAAGTCCGGGAGCGCGCGCTCGAGGCCATCGCGCAGGAGATCGGTCTCATGCTCGACGAGGGCGTGGTGGCGGAGGCGCAGGACATCGACCTGTGCCTGATCACCGGTGCGGGCTGGCCGTTCCACCTGGGCGGCATCACCCCCTACCTGGACCGCACCGGCGTGTCCGAGCGGGTTCTGGGCCGCCGGTTCCACGCACCGGGCGTGGCAAGCGTCCCGGAGTGACGCACCTCACCTGAAGCACCTCTCGCCCGCCTGCCGACCCGTGGCAGGCGGGCGAGTGCGTTCCGGGACTTCCGGGCGCACGGCCCGCGCACCGCTCTGTGACGGCATGCCGGACATATCATCGGCTCTCAGGCCCACTGCGCGACGAGGAGCCATGGATGCCGGACAGCGAAGCCGCCCAGCCCGCCACCGGACGCCGCAAGCGAATCCGGCGATCGGTCCTGCTCACCCTGCTCGCCGTGGCAGTGGCCGCGGCGGGCACCGGCGCCTGGCTCTACCACCACTTCCAGGGGAACCTGGGCAGTGTCGACATCAACGCCGAGCTGGGCACCGACCGGCCGGAGACGGCCGTGGCGGGCTCCCAGGCGGTACTGGTGCTGGGCTCCGACTCGGAGACCGCCGGGCCGGAGGGCACCGGCGGTTCCGGGTCCGTGATGGTCATCCACCTGCCGGGCGGGGGCGGTGCTCCGACGGCTGTGACCCTCCCCCGCGGCCTGGTGGTGGACCGCCCGGAGTGCGCGCGGACCGAGGACGGGGCGGACCCGGAGGGGCCGCCCGATCAGGACGGGGACGAGGCGGGCGACGAGGACGGGAACGCCACCGGTGCGGCCGGTGATCCGACGGACCAGGTGCCCTTCCACTCCCTCTACGCGACCGGCGGACCCGCGTGCGTCGTGCAGACGGTGGAGAAGATGTCCGCCATCCGGATGGACCACTACCTCGAGGTCGACTTCGCCGGCTTCGACGACCTGGTGGACGCGCTCGGCGGCATCACCGTCACCACCCGGGAGCCGGTCCACGACCGGGACGGCGGCCTGATCCTGGACGCCGGCTCCCGGACCCTGGACGGCCCCGAGGCGCTGACGGCGGTTCGCACCGAACAGGCCGGGGGCACCGGCGCGACCGAGGACGGGCTCGAACTCCAGCAGCGCTTCCTGCTGGCCCTCATCCACGAGGTCAACCGGCAGGACATCCTCTCCAGCCCGGCCAAGCTGTACCAGGTGGCAGAGGTGGCCACCCGTTCCCTGACCACCGACTCCGACCTCGGCTCGCTGACCGACCTGGTGAACTTCGCCCAGGACATGGCGAAGGTCGACACCGGCAACGTGGCCAGCCTGGTCCTGCCGGTCCGGGAAGCGCCGGCCGAACCGGGAGAGCAGGCGGAGGCGGACGGCGAGGAGGAAGCGGAGGCGGAGGAGAACGGAGCCGCCGGCCCGGACAGCGCGGGCCCGGACGGTACCGACCCGGCGGGCCGCGACCGGGTGGTGCTCCGGCAGCCGGACGCCGACGCCGTCTGGCAGGCCCTCAGGAACGACACTCCCGTGCCTCCGGGGGCACTGGCCGAGGACACCGCCGTGCCCGCGGCCCCGGACGCATGACCGGATCAACGGAACGGCCCGCCCCCGCTCCGGGCCGGACCACGAGCGGCGGGGAGCAGGGCGGGGAGCCGCTGCCGCTGATCGTGGTGGACAGCGCGAACGTCGTCGGCTCGGTGCCCGACGGCTGGTGGCGCGACCGGCACGGCGCCACGGAGCGGCTCCGCGACCGTCTGACCGCCCGGACGGACGCCGGGCTGCCGGGGGTGCCGGGGCCGGTGGAAATCGTCCTGGTCGTCGAAGGAGCCGCCCGGGAGGTCCGCCCGGTACCCGGCGTGCGGGTCGAGGCGGCCGCACGCACGGGTGACGACCGGATCGTGGAACTCGTCGAGGCCGAGGGCGCCGGCCGGCGGTGCGTCGTGGTCACCGCCGACCGGGCCCTGCGCGAGCGGGTCGCGGCCCTGGAGGCCGAGTGCGCCGGGCCGCGGAGCGTACGGGACGTTCCCTGACCCGGCTCCCCGACCCGGCGCCCGCCGGCTCCCCGGCTCGCCGGGCCGGTGCTCAGTCCTGGCCGATACCGGCGGTCGCCGTGTCGAAGCGGCCCTCTATCCGGGCCACCGTCCCGGTGACCTGACGGGCGATGGCGGGCGCGGTGAGCCCGATCTCGGCCAGCACGTCCTTGCGGGACCCGTGGTCCAGGAAGCGCTCCGGGATACCGAAGTCGCGCAGCGGCACGTCCACCTCGGCATCGCGCAGTGCCTGCGCGATCGACGAGCCCACGCCCCCGGCACGGCTGTTGTCCTCCACCGACACCACCAGCCGGTGGTCAGCCGCCAGCGCCGGCAGGGCCGGGTCGACCGGCTTGACCCAGCGCGGGTCGACCACCGTGGTGCTGATGCCCTGCTTCTGCAGCAGCTCCGCGACCTCCAGGCACATCGGGGCGAGCGCCCCGACGGAGACCAGCAGCACATCGGGCCGGTCCGTGCCCGGCTCGCGCAGCACGTCCATGCCGCCGGCCGTGCCGACCGCGGGAACCGCCGGGCCGACCGTGCCCTTGGAGTAACGCACCACGGTCGGGGCGTCGTCCACCTCGACCGCCTCCCGCAGCTGCGCCCGCAGCTGCGCCGCGTCCCGCGGTGCGGCGAGCCGCAGCCCGGGCACGCACTGCAGGATCGACATGTCCCACATGCCGTGGTGCGAGGCGCCGTCCGGGCCGGTCACGCCCGCCCGGTCCAGCATGAAGGTGACCCCGCACCTGTGCAGCGCCACGTCCATCAGCAGCTGGTCGAAGGCACGGTTGAGGAAGGTCGCGTAGACCGCGAAGACCGGGTGCAGCCCGCCCGTGGCCAGGCCGGCCGCGGACACGGCACCGTGCTGCTCGGCGATGCCGACGTCGAAGACCCGGTCCGGGAACTCCTCGGCGAACGCCTGGAGGCCGACCGGACGGAGCATGGCGGCGGTGATCGCCACGACGTCCTCGCGCTCCCGGCCGATGCGCACGATCTCGTCCCCGAAGACCGACGTCCAGTCGGCACCGGCGGCGGCCACCGGCAGACCGGTGTCCGGGTGGATCACCCCGACGGCGTGGAACTGGTCGGCTTCGTCGTCCCGGGCGGGCTGGTAGCCGCGGCCCTTCTCGGTCATGCAGTGGACGATGACCGGGCCGCCGAACCGCTTGGCACGGTGCAGGGCCGTCTCCAGTGCCCCGATGTCGTGGCCGTCGATCGGCCCGAGGTACTTCAGCCCCAGGTCCTCGAACATGCCCTGCGGGGCGATGAAGTCCTTCAGGCCCTTCTTCGCGCCGTGCAGCGAGTCGTAGAGCGGTTTTCCGACCACCGGCGTGCGGTTGAGCATCTCCTTGCCGCGGGCGAGGAAGCGCTCGTAGCCGTCGGTGATGCGCAGGGTGGCGAGGTGGTTGGCGAGCCCGCCGATGGTGGGCGAGTAGGAGCGCTCGTTGTCGTTGACGACGATGACCAGCGGCCGGTCCTTGGCCGCGGCGATGTTGTTCATCGCCTCCCAGGCCATGCCCCCGGTGAGCGCGCCGTCCCCGGTGACGGCCACCACGTGGTCACCGATGCCGCGCAGTTGATTGGCCTTCGCCAGCCCGTCGGCCCAGCCGAGGACCGTGGAGGCGTGGCTGTTCTCGATCACATCGTGCTCGGACTCGGCCCGCGAGGGGTAGCCGGAGAGGCCGCCGACGGCCCGGAGCCGGTCGAAGTCCTGGCGTCCGGTGAGCAGCTTGTGCACGTAACTCTGATGGCCGGTGTCCCACAGGATGCGGTCCGCCGGTGAGTCGAACACCCGGTGCAGGGCGATGGTCAGTTCCACGACGCCCAGGTTGGGCCCGAGGTGGCCGCCGGTCTTGGCGACCGAGCCGATGAGGAAGGTACGGATCTCCTCCGCCAGCTGGTCGAGCTGGTCCTGGCCGAGCCGGTCGAGATCGCGCGGTCCCGTGATGCGGGTCAGCAGCGCCACCCGTGCCTCCTTGCTGTCGAGCTCCCGGGCCGTCCGGTGACAGGGCCCTGATGCCGGTCCGTCGAGTTTAATGTCGGGCTCCCGGGTCCCGTGTTCCGGGGCGGGGGGATACCTCACCCGCACCACTCGCCGGCCGGACGGACCGGTGGCCGGCAGCGCTGCGGACATGGCCACTCAGGTACCCGCGCTCCCCCCGCTTACGCCCTGCGGGCGGGCGCTGGGGCCGCCCGCGGGGGGCGGCGGGCGGATGCCGGCCTCGGCACAGGCGTCGGCGTACGCACCGCCGCACAGCTCCCCGAGGGTGTATGTGCCGTCTGCGAGCACGGCCTCCTCCAGGGTGCCGAGCGTCACGGCGACCGGTTCCAGCAGGGCGCTGGGGACGTCCTCGGTGGTGGGGGTGGTGATCCGGTCGGCGGCCAGGTCGGCGAAGTCCTCCCCGTCCAGGAGCCGCACGGCGATCTCCGCGGTGATCTCCGCCTGCCGGGCGGGCGGTGTGTGCACGGTGAAGGCCTGCTCGCCCGTCACGATGCGGCGCAGCGCGGCCAGGCCGGCTCCCTGCCCGCCGACCGGCACGCCGGGGACCCCCTCCGCGCGGAGCGCGCTGAGCACACCGGCCGCGATGCGGTCGTCGGCCGCGTGGACCCCGGCGAAGCCGTCGGGTCCCAGCTCCCGCACGGCCTCGGTCATCCGCGCGCTCGCCACGGCCGGGTCCCGGCGTTCGACGTCCCGGTCGAGGACGAGGTCGACGACCGGGGTCAGCACGTCCAGGGCACCGGCCTTCACCGCCGCCGCGTCCGGGTCCGCCGCCGGGCCGTTCATCATGACGAGCGGGGCACCCTCGGCCTCGTCGCCGAGCACGGCCAGCATGGCCTCGCCCTGCACCTGCCCCACCCGATGGCTGTCGTAGGTGATGAAGGCGTCGATGTCCCCGCGGGCCGGCCGGTCGTGGGCGACGACCGGTACGCCCTGCTCAGCGGCCTCCGTCACCCAGGACGCCG
Source organism: Streptomyces sp. ACA25 (assembly GCF_028200735.1). Taxonomy (GTDB): domain Bacteria; phylum Actinomycetota; class Actinomycetes; order Streptomycetales; family Streptomycetaceae; genus Streptomyces. Next base: position 45,101 of record NZ_JAQKPV010000010.1, on the reverse strand, counting down.
TCCCGTCCGGGTCCACCGCGCCCAGGACGATCACGTCCACGCCCCTGGTCAGCAGATCGTCGAACTGCTGCTTCTGCAGCTCCGCGTCGCCCGCGGCATTGCCGTACCGGAACCGGCAGTCCTCGCACAGTGCGGCGACCCTGGCCTCCATCGCGGGGCGGACGGATCTCTCCTGGCGCGTCCCGTCCTCCGGGAGCAGCAGCCCGACCAGCCGGCCTGCCTTCAGGCCGTCCGCGTCGTCGCCGTTCCCGTCGCCGTTGCCGCAGGCCGCGAGCCCGGCGGACAGCGTTGCCGCCACGGCGGCCGCGGCGGCGCGGGTCACGGCACGGCGCAGGAGGAACGCCATGTCACGACTGCGGCGGTGGCTGCCGGGACTGAGCGCCGTTGTCCGCCCCGCCGAGCAGAACGCCGTCGCCCGTCTCCCGCAGCACCAGGGCGAGCGCCCCCAGCACCTCGGCCCGGGCGCCCAGCGCGCCGGCCACCAGGGTCAGCTGCTGGGCGGCGCTGGGGATGGCGTAGCGGCCGACCGAGTCGCGGATCGGGCCGAGGGCCAGCTCACCCGCCTCGGCGAGATCACCGCCGAGCACGACCCGGCTGAGGTTCAGCAGGTTGCACAGCTGGGCGACGCCGCTGCCGATGTGGCGCCCGACGTCCGCGATCACCCGGCGGCAGCCGGGGTCACCCTCCCGGGCGAGCTGGACCACCTTGTGCAGGGTCAGGTCCTGGCCGTGGGTGGCGTGCAGCAGCGGCAGGACGTACCGGGAGGCGGTGAAGGTCTCCAGGCAGCCCCGGTTGCCGCAGCGGCAGACCGGCCCCGACTCGTCGAGGGTCACGTGGCCGAGCTCGCCGGCGGTACCGCCGGGGCCCCGGAAGATCTGGCCGTTGATCACCAGTCCGGCGCCGACTCCACTGGCGACCTTGATGTACGCGAGGTCGGAAGCTCCCCGGCCGCTCCCCCACACCAGCTCACCGAGCGCGCCGAGGTTGGCGTCGTTGTCGACGTGCACCGGCACGTCCAGCCGGGCGGCCATCTCCTCGCGCGGATTGGTTCCGCGCCAGCCGGGCAGGATCGCCGTCGATCCGAGCACACCGGACTCCACGTCGATGGGGCCGGGCACGCCCAGCCCGACTCCGAGGATCTTGCCGCGCTCCACGCCGGCCATGCCGATCAGCCGCCCGACGAGCTTCTCGGCCCGGTCCAGACCCTGCTCCGCGGAGCCGTCCACATCGAAGGGCTCGGCCTCCTCGGCGAGCACCTGGTGGGCGAGGTTGCCGACCGCGATTCGCAGATGGGAGTGGCCGAAGTCGATGCCCACCACGATCCCGGCGTCGCTCGCGAGCGAGACGCTGCGGGCCCGGCGTCCGCCGACCGAGGTGGTGCACACCTCGACGGTCCCCAGGGCCCGCAGTTCGCGCACGATGTTCGACACCGTCGCGGCCGACAGGCCCGTCGTACGGGCGATCTCCGCCTGGGTGAGCGAACCCGCCGCACGGACCGCGCGCACCACCCGCTCGAGGTTGGCGCGGTGCAGCGACGACTGCGACCCCGGAGTCTCCACGGCTCACTCCACTCCTGATCTGCGCGCGGACACGGCTCCGGGCCCGCCGGCCGCTCCGCGGTGGCGCGGGAGACGGCGCCTCAACTATAGGGAGCAGCGGACCGTTCCGCGGGCGGGCCGGAAAACGGGTCCGGAGCGCGCTATTTGAGCGCTCCGGCGGTGAGGCCGGCCTGCACCTGGCGCTGGAAGGTGACGTACACGACCAGGATGGGCAGCATGGCGATGGTGAGTCCGGCGTACAGGGCACCCCAGTCGCCCTCGTAGCCCATCTGCACCATCAGGGCGGCCAGCCCCTGCGGGAGGACGTAGTCGTCGGTGCTGCCCACGTTCAGCACCCGGGGCAGCACGAACTGGTTCCACTGGCCGAGGAAGTTGAAGATGCCGATGCTGATCAGGCCCGGCTTGGCCATCGGCATCATGATCTGGAAGAACGTCCTGGTGTGGGAGGCCCCGTCCATGACCGCGGCTTCGTGCACGCCGCCCGGGAGGGTCCGGAAGAAGGCCGTGAGGAAGAAGATGGTGAAGGGCAGCGAGTAGGCGATGTACACCAGGACGAGGCCGAGCCGGGTGTTCAGCAGTCCGAGGTTCTGCATCATGAAGAACAGCGGCACGAGGGCCAGGAACACCGGGAACATCAGGCCGCCGATGAACAGGAAGTGGAGCGCCCGGTTTCCCCGGAACTCGTAGCGGGCGATGACGTAGGCGGCCATCGCGCCCAGCAGCATGGTGCCGGTCAGCGAGCCGGAGAGAATGATCAGTGAGTTCAGCGCGTAGCGGCCGATGCTGGCGTCGGTCCAGGCGTTGACGAAGTTCGCCCAGTGCAGGCCGCCGGGCAGCCCGAAGGGTGACTCCAGGACCTCGGCGGAGGTCTTGAAGCTGGACACCACGATCCACAGCAGCGGCCCGGCCGCCATGGCCACCCACACCACCAGGAAGGAGTGGGCGAAGACGTTGAGGATGCCCCCTTCCCGGGTCCGGCCGTCGCGCCGGGCGGTTTGTCCGGCGGTGCCGGCCCGCGCCGGGCTGCCCGGCCCGGCGGGGCCGGGGGTGGACTCCGGCTCGGTGCCGGTCTGCGTGGTGCTCATGGCTCTGCTCTCCCCGCTGCTCTGTGCGGACCTGCTCTGTCCGGACGCGGTTCAGTACTCGATGCGGTCACGTCGGCCCACTCGCATCATGAGGACGGCGAACACCAGGGTGAGGAGGAAGAGGACCACCCCGATGGCGGTGGCGTAGGCCGCCTGCCCGTCGCGGAACGCCTTGAGGTACAGGAAGGTGGGCAGGACGTCGATCCCCTGCCGGGGGATCATGATGCTGACGATGGCGAAGGCGTCCAGTGCCTGGATTCCCATGTAGATCCAGCCGGTCCGGATGGCGTCCCAGGTCAGTGGGAAGGTGAGGCGGAAGAAGGTCTGGGAGCGGCCTGCGCCGTCGAGCAGCGCGGCCTCGTAGATCTCCTTGGGGATCGAGCCCATGGCCGCGGAGAACAGCACCACGTAGAAGCCGACGAAGGACCAGCACAGCACCAGCAGGGTGACCCACAGCCCGTACTTGCCCAGCCAGTCGTCCTGCGTCAGGGCGCCCAGGCCGACGCTTTCCAGGGCGGGGTTCACCAGGCCGGACCGCGGGCTGAAGGCGCGTGCCCAGACCACGGCGATGATGGCGACGGACAGTACCTGCGGGAAGAAGTAGACGATCTTGTAGAACTTCGAGCCGAAGACCCCGGAGACCGTCTCGTTCTTCCGGTGCCGGCCGCCGGCCTGGAGCATGTAGGCGAAGAACAGCCCCAGGGCGAGGGTGATGAGGGGGGCGAGGACCAGCAGCACCAGGCTGTTGCGCAGGGCGTCCCAGAACTGCGGGTCGTTCCACAGGCGCACGTAGTTGTCGAACCCGATGAAGCGGAACTCCGTGCCGAAGCCCGACCAGTCGGTCATCGAGTAGTAGAACGCCTGCACGAACGGCCATGCCACCAGGGCGAGGTAGAAGACCACCGGAAGCAGCAGGAACCAGCAGACGAAACGGTACTTGTCGAGAGTGCGGTAGCGCCGGTCGTTCCTGACCCGTTCGGGGGTGAACCGGGGCGGCAGGAAGAACGCCGCCAGCAGCAGCGCACGGCCGGCGGGGGCCGGCCGCTGCCGTCCAGGGTTCTCCGTGGCCGCGGAACCGCTGTCCGCTGCCTCTACCTGCGTGTCCATACCGCCCCATTCTTCGTTCGGGCGACGCTCGGGCGACGCTCAGCAGTGCTCGGTGGGCCGGCCCCCGCACGCCCCGGCACTGCGGGGGTACGGGGCCGGGGCCCGGCTCTCAGAGGTACTTCACGACGCTGTCGTCGGCGGCGACCGCGTCGGCGGCCTGCTGGATCTGGTCCGTCGCCTGCTCGGCGGTCAGGTCACCGGCCATCATCCGGCCCATGGCGACACCCATGTGGTCGATGAAGAGCTCCGCGTACCAGTCGCGGAACCGGGGGGCGATGATGTGCTCGCCGGCCGCCTCGATGGCTTCCTGCGCCGTGGTGAGGCCCGGGGGCAGGGAGAGCCCGTCGGCCGCTCCCTGCACGCAGGTCAGCGAGGCGACCTTCTCGGTGAAGTTGCGGGCGGAGTCCCTGCCCAGCATGGCCCGCAGGAATTCCATGCCGCCGGCCCGGTTGGCCGCCTGGGCCGGCACGATGAACGGCTCCCCCGCCACCGCGTAGAGCGTGCCGAACGGGAGGGCGTCGGAGGAGTCGAGACCGGTGGGTGCCTTGACGGCCAGCTCGAAGTCCTCCGGGATGACCTCCCGGGACTCGTTCTCCACCCAGGAACCGCACGGCAGGAACAGCGCCTTGCCCAGCGCCCACTCGGTCTGCGAGTCGGTGTGGTCGATGCCCGGACTGCCCGGCAGCAGCAGACCGCGGGCGGCGATCTCCTCGAAGGCCTGGAAGACGGCCACCACCGCGTCGTGCTTCCAGGCGTTCGGCTCGAGCCGGTCGATCGCCTCGATGACCTCCGCGCCGCCGACCTTGGCCATCATCGGCAGCATGGTGAAGGACAGGTACCGGGCGTGCTGGCCGGCGTAGGTCCAGCCGTAGACGTCCTCCTGCCGCTTCGCCTTCTCGCAGACCCGGATCATCTCGTCCCAGGTCTCCGGGTACTCCTCCTCCAGCACGTCGTGCAGCAACTTGCGGGAGTACCAGGTGCCATGGACGGTGAAGGTGTAGTTGAGGTGGTAGGACTCCTGGCCGCCGTACTGGCCCGCCTCGACGGTGCCGGGCACGAGCGTGTCCCGCACCGGCACGTCCGGATCGTCCCAGGAGGGCGCGTCGAACAGCTCGGTCAGGTCGGCTATCTGCCCGTCCTTGATCAGCGTCGGGTGCGGCATCTGGTGCGCGCCGGAGTTGTTGATCATGTCCGGCGGGCTCCCGGCCACCAGCCGCGGCTGCATCAGCTGGCTGATCTCCTGGGTGGAGCTGAGTTCGACGTCGCCCCAGCGCTCCTCGTAGAGCTTCGCGGTGTCGCGGGCGTACTCGTCACCGAAGCCGCCGTCGAAGATGACCACCTCGACGTCCGCGTCCGGGTCCACCCCGAACGGGTTCTCCGCCGTCTTCTCCTCAGCACCGCCCTGGCCGCCGTCGTCACCGCCTCCTCCGCCGCTGGCACACGCCGAGAGGACGCCCACCCCCGGGACGGCCAGGATGCCGGCCGCGGCGGACCGCCTGATGAGGGTGCGCCGGTTGACATGCGAGCTGGAAGTCATGTTGTGTCCCTCTCCCGCCGGGAACCGAGCACCCGGCACCGCCGATCAGTCGCAGCAGAACGCACTGCGTGTGCGCGGGGCACGCAACGGCCCCAGGAGGGCCCGCGAGGTCACCGGCTCCCCACCGGTGCCACCGCCCGTGCACAGGCGACTACCCGGATGCGGACAGGTATAGTCCACTCCTCGCGCGGGGGCAACAGCAGGGACAGATCCGGCGGACAGGCTTTGCCCCGCCGAGACTTGACGGACACACAGAAAGGGCCGCACCCGTCGTCCGAACGGGCGCGGCCCTTCCTGCGGCAGGCCGCCCGGACGCCCGTCAGGGGCACCGGCCGGCGAGCCCGCGGCTCACTTGCTCAGCAGCGAACGCAGCACGTACTGCATGATTCCGCCATTGCGGTAGTAGTCCGCCTCGCCCGGGGTGTCGATCCGGACCGGGGCGTCGAACTCCACGCCGGTGTCGGTGGTCACCTTGACCGTCTCCGGGATACCGCCGTCGTTCAGCGCGGTGACACCCGTGACGGTGAACGCCTCCTCACCGGTGAGGCCGAGAGTCGCCGCGCTGTGACCCTCGGGGAACTGCAGCGGCAGCACCCCCATGCCGATCAGGTTGGAGCGGTGGATCCGCTCGTACGACTCGGCGATCACGGCCTTCACACCCAGCAGGGCGGTGCCCTTGGCGGCCCAGTCGCGGGAGGAACCGGAGCCGTACTCCTTGCCCGCCAGGACGACCAGCGGGATACCGGCAGCCTGGTAGTTCTGCGACGCGTCGTAGATGAAGCTGACCGGCGCGCCCTCCTGGGTGAAGTCGCGGGTGAAGCCGCCCTCGGTACCGGGCGCGATCTGGTTGCGCAGCCGGATGTTGGCGAAGGTGCCCCGGATCATGACCTCGTGGTTGCCCCGGCGGGAACCGTAGCTGTTGAAGTCACGGCGCTCGACCCCGTGCTCGCTCAGGTACTTCCCGGCCGGGGTGTCGGCCTTGATGGCACCCGCGGGCGAGATGTGGTCGGTGGTGACGGAGTCACCGAGCCGGGCCAGCACCCGGGCCCCGGCGATGTCCTCGACCGGCGCCGGGTCCACCTGCATGCCCTCGAAGTACGGGGGCTTGCGTACGTAGGTGGACTCCGGGTCCCACTCGAAGGTCTTGCCGGTGGGAATCGGCAGCGCCTGCCACTGCGCGTCGCCCGCGAAGACGTCCGCGTAGCCCCGGCTGAACATCTCCTGGCCGATGGCGGTGGCGATGACTTCCTCGACCTCCCGCTCCGAGGGCCAGATGTCCCGCAGGTACACGGGCTTGCCCTCGGTGTCGAGGCCGAGCGGCTCGGTGGTGATGTCGATCTTCATGGAGCCGGCCAGGGCGTAGGCCACGACCAGCGGCGGGGACGCCAGGTAGTTCATCTTGACGTCGGGGTTGATCCGGCCCTCGAAGTTCCGGTTGCCGGAGAGCACCGAGGCGACGGCGAGGTTCTTGTCGTTGACGGCCCGGGACACCTCCTCCAGCAGCGGCCCGGAGTTGCCGATGCAGGTGGTGCAGCCGTACCCGACCAGGTTGAAGCCCAGCTTGTCCAGGTAGGGGGTGAGGCCCGCCCGGTCGTAGTAGTCCATGACGACCTTGGAGCCGGGCGCCAGGGTCGTCTTGACCCAGGGCTTGCGCGTCAGACCGCGTTCCACCGCCGCCTTCGCCAGCAACGCGGCACCGATCATCACCGAGGGGTTGGAGGTATTGGTGCAGGAGGTGATCGCGGCGACCACCACGGCGCCGTGGTCGAGCTCGTAGGTGCTGCCGTCCTCAGCGGTGACGGTCACCTGCTCGGCCGGCACCCCGGCGCTGACAGCGGGGGCGTCCGAGGCCGGGAAGGACTCCTTGCCGGCCTCGTCGAGGTCGGTGTCGTCGACGTAGGCCCGGACGTCGTCGGAGAACTGCTGCTTGGCGTCGGACAGCGCGATCCGGTCCTGCGGCCGCTTGGGGCCGGCGATCGACGGCACGACGGACGCCAGGTCGAGCTCCAGGTACTCGGAGAACTCCGGCTCGTCGGCAGGGTTCAGCCACAGCCCCTGCTCCTTGGCGTAAGCCTCCACCAGGGCGAGCTGCTGCGCGTCGCGCCCGGTGAACTTCAGGTAGCTGATGGTCTCCGCGTCGATCGGGAAGATGGCGGCGGTGGAGCCGAACTCCGGCGACATGTTGCCGATGGTGGCGCGGTTGGCCAGCGGGATGGCGCCGACGCCCTCACCGTAGAACTCGACGAACTTGCCGACCACACCGTGCTTGCGCAGCATCTCGGTGATGGTCAGCACCAGGTCGGTGGCGGTGGTGCCGGTGGGCAGCTCGCCGGTGAGCTTGAAGCCGACGACCCGCGGGATGAGCATGGAGACCGGCTGCCCGAGCATCGCGGCCTCCGCCTCGATGCCGCCGACGCCCCAGCCCAGCACGCCCAGGCCGTTGACCATGGTGGTGTGCGAGTCGGTGCCGACGAGAGTGTCGGGGTACGCCTGGCCGCCGCGCACCATCACAGTCCGGGCCAGGTGCTCGATGTTGACCTGGTGGACGATGCCGGTGCCGGGCGGGACGACCGCGAACTCGTCGAAGGCGGTCTGGCCCCAGCGCAGGAACTGGTACCGCTCGCGGTTGCGGCCGTACTCCAGGTCGACGTTCTGCTGGAAGGCGTTGGCGGTGCCGAACTTGTCGGCGATGACGGAGTGGTCGATGACCATTTCCGCGGGGGCGAGCGGGTTGATCCGCGCCGGGTCACCCCCGAGCTCCTTGACGGCCTCGCGCATGGTGGCCAGGTCGACCACGCACGGCACGCCGGTGAAGTCCTGCATGATCACGCGCGCAGGGGTGAACTGGATCTCCTGGTGCGGGTGGGCCTTGGCATCCCAGCCGGCCAGCGCCCGGATGTGATCGGCGGTGATGTTCGCCCCGTCCTCGGTACGGAGCAGGTTCTCCAGCAGGACCTTCAGGCTGTACGGGAGGCGGGCGGAGCCCTCCACCTTGTCCAGCCGGAAGATCTCGTACGACTCGTCGCCCACCTGCAGCGTGCTGCGGGCATCGAAGCTGTTCGCCGACACGACAGTCTCCTTCAGTGCATATGTGTTCGCGTACCTGCCACCATCCTGCCGTCCGCCCCGCGGCCGGGGCCGGTCGCTCGGCACCGAGCGCCCCGGGCGTGCCGCGGGAGGAGATGCGGCGGTAGCGCCTCGACAAGATATCTCGATGTCGAGATAACTCTAGTACATGACCGCCCCCCGGTCATGTGCCGCCCCACCCGACCCCCAGCCGGCCGAGCGGCTCACCCCGCACCTGGCCGCCCGACCCTCCGCCCCGGCACCCGGCGGCCCCGGCCCGCGCCGCGCCGGGGCCGCACTCGAACGGCGCAGCCACAGACCGCTGAAGGGGCGCAGTGCGGAACGTGCCTCCGGGAGGGCTGCCCCGCCACCCTCATCCGGCCCTTCCTACGAGGGCGGAGACCCGGACGGTCTCGGGGAGACGGTCCTCCGGCCCGAGCGCCTGCCGGACGCGCGCGGCGAAGACTGTCCGCTCCTCCGGGGCGGGCAGCAGCTCGACCGACGTTGCCGAGTAGACCCCGCCCAGCAGCTGGTCGAAGCTCAGCTCGTCCCGGTACTCGATGACGATCTCCCGCACGTCCTTGTACCCCGCCGCTTCGAGTTGGCGCTCGTACCGCCGCCGGTCGTCCGGGTCCGTGCCGCAGGAGGCCCGGAGCGGCCGGCCGAAGTGCCGCTCCAGCGCGGCGCGCAACGCTCGCGACCAGGGGGTGTCCTGGTGCCACAGCGGGGCTCCGTTGGCCACCACGGCGATGCCTCCGCGCGCCCGGAACAGCGGCAGGAGCACAGGGAAGAGATCGTCCGGGCGCATCCAGTGCAGTGCGGTGCCGACCACCGTCATCGCCAGGGAGCCGGGCCCGAGCAGGGCACCCAGCGCGGGCACGTCCGTGTCGCCGCCCAGCACACAGGTCACGTTCCGCGCGGCACCCAGGGCGGCGGATTCCCTGGCGAGCCGGAGCATGTCCGGCTCCGGATCCATGGCGATGACGGAGCCGACCCGTGAGGCCAGCGGAACGGTGAGCTGTCCCGTGCCGCACCCGAGGTCGAGCACCACATCACCGGCGCCCAGCGCGAACATCTCCTCCAGCGCGTCGAAGAGCTGGGGCGGATAGCCCCGGCGGTACTTGGCGTAGTACTCGGCCACTTCCCCGCTGAACCCCGCAGTCATGGGCATCAGCCTGCCACCCGTCGGCCGACGGGGGCCGCTCCTCACGAATGATCGCCGGCAGCTGAACGCTCGCTCACCCACCCCACGGCGTCGCGACAGAATTGCCGACATTCCCGGCAGAACAGAACAAGAAACCCGATACCCCCTGGCGGCCCGCGTTCGGCCGACATGTCACTCGAACGGCCCTGTCGAACGGTTCGCATCTCATACATGAGTTAGAGTCAGTCGCATGACCGACGACTACCTCGCCCGCATCGGGAAGCTCATCCGGGACGCCCGACAGCATCGTGGCTGGACCCAGTTGCAGCTTGCGGAGGCACTCCACACCAGCCAGAGTGCCGTCCATCGCATCGAGCGCGGCAACCAGAACATCAGCCTTGAGATGATCGCTCGCATCGGGGAAGCCCTCGACAGTGAAATCGTCTCCTTGGGGTACTCAGGCCCGATGCATCTGAGAGTCGTCGGCGGACGCCGGTTGTCGGGCAGTATCGATGTCAAGACGAGCAAGAACGCCTGTGTTGCCCTGCTGTGTGCGTCCCTGCTGAATTCGGGGCGCACGGTGCTGCGGCGCGTGGCCCGGATCGAGGAGGTCTACCGTCTCCTGGAGGTGCTCAACTCCATCGGGGTGCGGACCCGCTGGATCAACGAAGGCGCAGACCTGGAGATCGTGCCGCCGGCCGACCTGGACCTGGACGGCATCGACACCGAGGCCGCGCGCCGCACCCGAAGCATCATCATGTTCCTCGGGCCACTGGTGCACCGCGCCGACCGCTTCAAGATTCCGTACGCCGGCGGCTGCGACCTGGGCACCCGCACCGTCGAGCCGCACATGACCGCGCTGCGACGGTTCGGCCTGGCGATCACCGCGACCGAGGGCACCTATCTGGCCGAGGTCGACCGGAGCATCGTCCCCGACCGGCCGATCGTCCTGACCGAGCGCGGCGACACGGTGACGGAGAACGCCCTGCTCGCCGCGGCCCGGCACCCGGGCGTGACGGTGATCCGCAACGCCTCGTCCAACTACATGGTCCAGGACCTGTGCTTCTTCCTGGAGCAGCTCGGGGTGCGGGTCGAGGGTGTGGGCACCACCACGCTCACCGTGCACGGCGTCGCCGACATCGACCGGGACGTGGACTACTCCCCCTCCGAGGACCCGGTGGAGGCGATGAGCCTGATCGCCGCCGCGGTCGTCACCGAATCCGAGCTGACCATCCGCCGGGCGCCGGTGGAGTTCCTGGAGATCGAGCTGGCCGTGCTGGAGGGCATGGGCCTGGACTTCTCGCTGACCCCGGAGTATCCGGCGGACAACGGCCGCACCCGGCTGACCGACCTCACGGTGCGCCCTTCGAAGCTCGAGGCACCGATCGACAAGATTCACCCGATGCCCTTCCCCGGCCTCAACATCGACAACGTGCCGTTCTTCGCGGCCATCGCGGCCTCCGCGATGGGCAGCACCCTGATCCACGACTGGGTGTACGACAACCGCGCCATCTACCTCACCGACCTCAACCGGCTCGGCGGCCGGCTTCAACTGCTCGACCCCCACCGGGTTCTTGTCGAGGGCCCGACCCGCTGGCGCGCTGCCGAGATGATGTGCCCGCCCGCGCTGCGCCCCGCGGTGGTGGTCCTGCTGGCGATGCTGGCGGCGGACGGCACCTCCGTGCTCCGCAACGTGTACGTCATCAACCGCGGTTACGAGGACCTGGCGGAACGCCTCAACTCCGTCGGCGCCCAGATCGAGATCTTCCGCGACATCTGACGGCCGGATGACGCCGCACCCCGTCCGACCTGCGATGAAACGGGTCGGGAAGGGGTGCGGCGACCTCTCTGGGACTTTGGGCCCCGTGGCCGAGCGTCGGCTACACGGAACGGGCCCGGCCACGGGTACGTGAAGATCGCGTCGATGGCGGTGCTGCCCCGTGTCCCGGCGCGCGGCAGAAAGTGGGAGTGCTTCCGCAGCGTGAACCCGGGGTCGGAGTGCCCCCACCATCCGTGCCAGGGAAACGATCGACTTGCCTGCCTCCAGTCTTCGGAGGCGTGAAACTGGCGCAGGGCAGGGAAGCCGTGCTCCCGGGACGGCTCCCATACCCGAGCGCCGTCTGCGCCGCCCGCCCCCAGCGGAGCGATCCCGCCCGCCGCGGCCGGAGCGGGCTTCCGGAAGGAGGACAACCGGGCCCAACTGGAGACCTCAACCCGCCACCTCCTCCACAGCATTCAGAAATTCCCCGGCGGCGTCATGGGGTACTTCCGGGCCCCACTCACCAGATACGCAGCTGACTTCACTGATAACCCGTCCGCCCGGAGCCCCACGCACGTATGCGGCAAGGCCACTGCGGCAGGGCATAAGTGAGCAACGTGGGTCCCTGGTATACGAGTTCAGACGTGAGACGGTCCTCTCAACCGATCGGTGATCGATCCGGGAGTGCTCGGCCCAGCAGGAACGTGTGGTGGCGGCATCTCGAACTCGGACTGGTCACTGGCGGTACGACACGCCAGGCCTCCGGCGTCAGGCCGCCGAACCTTCGGTCACGGCCTCACTGCTCGGCCTTGGCGCTGATGATGACCACGGACTCCACCGGGACGTCCTGGAAGCCGCTACGCCGGCCGGTCGGGACTGCGGCGATCCTGTCAACCACTTCGAAGCCCTCGACGACCTTGCCGAACACCGCGTAACCCCACCCCTGCGGGGAAGGGGCGGTGTGGTCGAGGAAGCCGTTCTCTGCCGTGTTGATGAAGAACTGCGCCGACGCCGAGTGCGGGTCGGAGGTACGGGCCATGGCCACGGCGTAGTGGGCGTTGGGCAGGCCGTTGCGCGCCTCGTTCTCGATCGGGGCGCGGGTCGGCTTCTGCGACATGTCCTCGACGAAGCCGCCTCCCTGGATCATGAACTTCTGGATGACGCGGTGAAAGATGGTCTGGTCGTAGTGCCCGTCATTGACATAGGCCAAGAAGTTTTCGACCGTCTTCGGCGCCTTTTCGGCGTCGAGCTTGAGCGTGATTGCCCCAAAGTTGGTGGTGAGCACGACCTGAGTCATCTTCGCCTTCTTCCGCGAGGTGTCAAGGAATCGCATTCACCCTATACGACCTGCGCGGCCCGACTCCACTTGACGCTGTCGGACGTGAAGCAGGGTCCGACGGTTCCGCTGTCCCCACGAAACCGACCAGAGGCCTTGGCGCACCGATCGTGGGTCAGGTCCGTCCAGACCTCGGCGATATGCACCAGGCACTCGCCCTTGCTGCCTGAGAACCCCATGTCGTTCCAACCGGCCGGAGGCTCCGTGTTCACGGACCAGATCGAGTGCTGCCCCTCGCGATTGAACACAACCTTGTACTGCTCATTTCCACCACTCACCGCTCTTGCACCACTCCTTCACCGAACAATTCCATACGGCACGTGGCACACCACGCCGCCGATTGGCGCGTCGATAACCCTGCTCGCGAAGTTCCGAATAACAGTGAGGCCTTCATAAGACTCCAGCGAGGACCCCTCGAGGAATTCTAGGCGCGGAGGAAAGATGTAGCCATTCAGATCCTGAGGCCTGTCCCGTAAATGATCTACGGCATGTTGGTCGACCAGCTTCGAAAGCGGGTTCGCGAAACTGAAGAACTACCTGCAGAAAACGAGACCGAGCCCGCACTCCCAGTAACGTCCGCTCCACGCTCAAAGCCACCAAACACCCCACCTGACCTGCACCAACGCGTAAACTCACCGGCATTGCAGGTCAGAGGCCCTTTCTGCTGAGCTGATCACCTGCCGGACAGCCCGCTTCTTGTACGGTCCGGGGGCGGGCGCGGTGGCACAGTACGTACGCTCCGTTTCCAGCACCCGCCGCATCGAACCACGCGTGCGGTTCTCCCGCACACGGCTCACCGACGCCGTTCACCACCGGCATTCGGCCTGCCCCGCCAGTCCCGGAAGGGTCTGGGTGCAACAACGGTTCCGTGCAGGGCGATCAGTCCCAGGGAGTCCTGGGCAGCGAAAGCAACCACCGCCCAGGCAGCGATACGAACGACTGACCGGCCGCGCCACAGCCGACGCGAACAGCTCGGAGTAGCAGAATCTCTCCCGGATTCACTCACTCGCCGGTTGTGGGCCGGGCTTTCTCTGGGACGATTCCGGGGCCGTGGAGCCCAGACTCAATGTCAACAAACCCGGCGAACCCAATCCGTAGTGACAGATGTGGGTGTGGTTCGTCTCCCGAGACGAACCACACCCGGGGGAATGCCGTTGTGTGGGGGAGCACGGCTTCGGTGCCGCACTCCTTCGGGCTGCAGGCCCCCTCCACACCTGGTCTGTGACCGTGCGGCGGGGCCTTCACTCAGTCTCCCGGCTCCTCCTCAGGCCTCCGGAAACGGTTGATGGCGTCGAGGTGCTGTGTGCGCAACTCCTCGTCGCGCACTCCCAGGCCCTCCCGGGGGGCGAGGCCGAGCACTCCGACCTTGCCCTGGTGCAGGTTCCGGTGGACGTCATAGGTCGCCTGTCCGGTCTCCTCCAGGGAGTAGGTCCTGGAGAGAGTGGGATGGATCTTGCCCTTCATGACCAGGCGGTTGGCCTCCCAGGCTTCACGATAGTTGGCGAAGTGTGAGCCGACGATCCGCTTGAGTGACATCCACAGGTACCGGTTGTCGTATTCGTGGGTGTAGCCCGACGTGGAGGCACAGGTGACGATGGTGCCGCCCTTCCGGGCGACATAGACGCTGGCCCCGAAGGTCTCACGGCCCGGGTGCTCGAAGACGATGTCCACGTCCTCGCCGCCGGTCAGCTCGCGGATCCGCTTGCCGAAGCGCTTCCACTCCCGCGGGTCCTGGGTGCGCTCGTCCTTCCAGAACTTGTAACCCTCGAGGTTGCGGTCGATCACCGCCTCGGCCCCCATGGCACGGCAGATCCCGGCCTTCTCCGAACTGGAGACCACACACACCGGTACGGCACCGCCGGCCAGCGCGAGTTGGGTCGCGTACGATCCCAGGCCACCGCTCGCACCCCAGATCAGGACGTTGTCGCCCTGCTTCATGCCGGCACCGTTGCGGGAGACCAACTGGCGGTAGGCGGTGGAATTTACCAGGCCGAGAGAGGCGGACTCCTCCCAGGTCAGGTGCTTGGGCTTGGGCATCAGCTGATTGGACTTGACCAGCGCGATCTCGGCCAGCCCGCCGAAGTTGGTCTCGAAGCCCCAGATGCGCTGCTGAGGGTCGAGCATCGTGTCGTTGTGCCCGTCCGAGCTCTCCAACTCGACCGACAGGCAGTGCGCGACGACCTCGTCGCCGGGCTTCCACGCGTTGACACCCGGGCCGGTGCGCAGCACGACGCCGGAGAGGTCGGAGCCGAGGACGTGATACGGCAGGTCGTGGCGTCGGCCCTGTGGCTGCTGCTTGCCGTAGCGCTCCAGAAAGCCGAAGGTGGGCAGTGGTTCGAAGATCGAGCTCCACACGGTGTTGTAGTTGATCGAACTGGCCATCACCGCGACCAGGGCCTCGCCGGGTCCCAGCTCGGGAACCGGTACCTCGTCCAGGTGGAGGGACTTGCGCGGGTCCTTGTCCGCGGAATTCACCCCCTCGAAGATGTCGGCCTCGGCCTTGCGGACGACGGTCGCCCGGTAGCTTTCGGGAACCGGCAGCGCGCGGAAGTCATCAGCGGTTGCCACTCCCGAGAGGATGGCACTGGTTATGTCCTTCATGTGTTTTCCTCGCGTGAGCTACGGACGGGCAGGACAATCGCGGTGAAAAGCAGTCCGTCGCGAACGACGAAGCTCCGGTTCTCGGCGTGCGAGACAGGCAGATCACTCACCGCGAGCAGCCGGCCGGGCCGCTGGTCGTCCATGGGCCTCACACCTGGGCTTCCGCGTGCGGAGCGAACTTGCGCAGGTACTCCCGGATCTGGGCGTTGACGGCACGCTGCTGCGATGCCAGGTAGAAGTGGCCGCCGGGGTGCACCAGAAGCTCGAACGCGCCGCTGGTCTCCTCGGACCAGCTCCGCCCCTCATCGATGGTCACCCTGGGGTCGGCGTCACCGGTCATCGCGACGATCGGGCAGCTCAACTGCGGCCCCGGGGCTGGCTGATAGGTCTCCACGAGCCGGTAGTCGGCGCGGAGCACCGGCATGATCATCTGCAGCATCTCCTCGTCGTCCAGGAGAGCGAGGTCGGTGCCGTTGAGCTTCTTGACCTCCTCGATCAGACCCACGTCGTCGCGCCGGTGGACGGACTCGCTACGCACCCGGGAAGGGCCCCGGCGTCCGGAGGCGAAGAACACGGCGAGCGGGCGGCCCGCGGCTTCCAGGCGGCGGGCGAGCTCGAAGCCGACGACAGCGCCCATGCTGTGCCCGAAGAGGGCGAGGGGGGTTTCGTCCTGGGAGTCCAGCACCCGGAACAGCTCGTCCGCCAGGGCCTCTACGGATTCGGCGGGGGGATCCAGCCGCCGGTCCTGACGGCCGGGATACTGCACCGCGAGGACGTCCACTTCGGGCGCCATCGCTGCCGACACTGGGAAGTAGAAGCTCGCGGAGCCCCCCGCGTGAGGCAGACAGAGAAGGCGCGGGGCGCCGGGCGACGACGGATGGAAGTTCCGCATCCACAGCTTGTGTTCCGCACTGGACCGGTTCGCCATCAATTCCCCTTGTGTGAAAAACGTACGGTTGGATCTAGCGGTGCGGAGGGCGGGACATCGTCCCGCCCTCCGCACCGGGTGTGGGTGGCTCAGACGTCCACGGTCACGTCGTAGGAGGTCAGCCACCGGTTGAGCCACAAAGCCATCTCGAGGCCGCCGCGATCGTGCGGGAGGCTGACGTCCTCCAGCTCCCGGTTGAGGACTCGGGTGACCCTGGTGGTGTTCAGCAGGGGCAACACCGGGGAGTTCGGGTCGGCCAGCACCTCGCGCAGCTCGGCGCGGAGTGCCTGCTCGTACCGGATGTCCTGGGTGGCCGGGAAAGGTGTCTTGGTGCGCTCCAGGATGGAGGTCGGCAGCACGTCGCGGGTGGCGGCGCGCAGCAGGCTCTTCTCCCTGCCGTCGAACGACTTCATCGCCCACGGCACGTTGAACACGTAGTCCATGAGGCGGTGGTCGCAGAACGGGACGCGGACCTCCAGGCCGACGGCCATGCTCATCCGGTCCTTGCGGTCGAGCACGGCCTGCATGAACCGGGTGATGTTGAGGTAGGTGACCTCTCGCATCCGCCGGTCCACGGCACTCTCGCCAGGCAGCACCGGCACCTCGGCGACGGCCTCAGCGTAGCGGTCCTGGCGGTATCCCGGGAGGTCCAGCTTCTCGAGCAGACCCTGGTCGATCAGCGAACTGCCGCCGAATATGCGCGCCGAGCCCGGGGTGAGCCACGGGAACGTCGGCGCGTTGACCGCCTCGGCCCGCTGGTACCACCGGTAGCCGCCGAACAACTCGTCGGCGGACTCGCCGGACAGGACCACGGTGGCCCGCTGCCGTATCTCCCGACACAGCAGGTACAGCGACGGCCACAGGTCGCCCCAGTACGCGGGCGGCAGGTCGGTGGCGCCGAGGATCGCATCCCGGATGGCCGGGTCGGCCAGTTCCGCGCTGTCGAGGAGCACCTCACGGTGGTCGGTGCCCACCTGGGCGACGAAGTCGCGCACGTACGGAGCATCGGCCGTGCCGCGCACCGCGTCGGGCTCGAACTGGTCGGCCGCGCCCTGGAAGTCCACCGAGTACGACCGCACCGGGCCACGGCCCTCGGCGGTGAGCGACCGCTGGGCCAGCGCGGTGATGGCCGACGAGTCCAGGCCGCCGGAGAGCAGTGTGGCGACCGGGACATCCGCGATGAGCTGGCGGGACACGATGTCCTCCAGCAGGCCGCGGACGGTGCCGATGGTGGTGTCGAGGTCGTCGGTGTGCTCGCGAGCGATGAGCTGCCAGTACGGCGTCTTGGTCACGCCGCCCTCGGTCACCCGCACGATGTGGCCGGGCCGGACCTCGGAGAGGTCGGAGAGCGGGGTGATCTCCGGGGTATTGACCATGTCGAGGATTTCGGCGAGGCCCTGGGCGTCGACACGGCGCGGCACGGCGCGGTTGGCCAGCACGGCTTTGGGCTCCGAGCCGAACAGCACGCCGTTCTGCGTGCGCGCGTAGTACAGCGGCTTGACCCCGATCGGGTCGCGCACCAGCAGCAGTTCGCGGGTGACCGCGTCCCACAGCCCGATGGCGAACATGCCGTTGAGCCGGGTGGCGAAGCCCGCCCCCCACTGCAGGTACGCGGTGAGCACGACCTCGGTATCGCTGCTGGTGCGGAACTCGTGCCCCAGCGCGGCCAGTTCCTGGCGCAGCTCCCGGTAGTTGTAGATCTCACCGCAGAACGTCAGCACGGCCAGCGTCCGGCCTTCGCGCTCGGCGACCATGGGCTGCGTACCGCCCGCCGGGTCGATGATGGAGAGCCTGCGGTGGCCGAACGCAACCGGCCCGTCGATCCAGACCCCCTCCGCGTCGGGGCCGCGGCAGCCCATGGTGTCGGTCATCGCCTGCATGACCGAGCGGTGCCGGGCGAGGTCCTCGCCGTACGCCACCCATCCGGTGATCCCGCACATCGCTGTTCCTCCTCAGGCGCCGGTGAGGGCGGTGTTGACGCGGTCGAGCAACTGGCGCGGGGTCTTCGCCTCACTGATCACGTTCTCGCCAAGCTCGACCCCGTGCTTGCGCTCAATCCGTCGCACGGCGTTGAGCGTGGTCAGCGAGTCGAAGCCGAGTGCGGCGAACGTCAGGTCGGACGGGTCGCCTTCGGGCTCGACCGGGTCCTGGTCGCCGATGCTGCGGTTGAACACGTCGATCAGGTCCTGGATGGTCAGTTCCGCCATTGCGCTTTCCTCGCTTGGTGTCGGTTGATGGGTCACGGGGTCAGACGGTGAGCAGCGTGCAGTACCAGTGCATGCCGATGGAGATGCCCGCGAGGGCGACCACGTCGCCGTCGGCGAGCTCGCCACGCTCCAGATAGGTGTCGAGGCAGATGAGCTGGTCCGCACCGCCGCAGTGGCCGAGGTCGGCACCGAGTGCGGCGTTGGTGCGCTCCAGCGGTATGCCGGTGGCCTTGGCGATGTCGGCGAGGCTGTCCTGGTTGTCGTTGAGGAACAGGAACTTCGCCACCTGGCCGGTGTCCACGCCCGCGCGGTCGCAGGCGCGCTCGTAGACCGTGCGCACCCGGCTGTTGAGGGTGCGGACGAACCGCGCCAGGTGCTCGGGCTCTCGGCGGAAGTGCCGGTACACCAGCGCGAGCGGGTCGACGTCGAGGTTGCCGGTGCCTTCGGGCGCGAAGGGCGCGGCGGCGCCGCCGTACTCGACGCGGTAGAAGTCGTTGTACGTCGGGTCGGTGATCTGCTCGGTGGCCAGCCACCGCAGCCTGTCATGGCCTCGGCGCAGCACGGCTGCCGCGGCTCCGTCGCTGGAGAGCAGCGTGTTGCTGCGCATGCGGTTGGTGTGCGCCTCGCTCACCTGGTTCACCGTGACCAGCAGTACAGTGTCGACGTCGTCGCGGGTGGCGAACGTGCCGGCGATGTGCTGGAAGGCGGTGACGCCCGAGGTGCAGCCCTGGGTGAGCAGCAGCGTGGGCGAATCGACGGCGCCGATCTCGCGTGCGAGCGCCGTGGAGGCGTCCCACAGCAGGTAGTCGGGCACGCCGCTGTCCGCGACCACGACGAGGTCGAGGTCCCTCGGGTCGACGCCTGCCTTGGCGAGCGCCTTCGTGGCGGCGCGGGCGGCGAGCGTTGTGGGCGTGGTGCCCTCGGGCGACCTGTGGTAGGTGCGGTAGCCCCAGAGCAGGACCCGGTCGGGGTCGTCGACGTACTCGGCCGCGGTCGCGGTGACGTCCCTCGGGTCGCCGAGGGCGTGCGCGAGGGCGAGGACCCCGAAGTCGGCGGGTGGCATGGTCGGTCGGTACTCCTTCATCGTGGACGGCTCAGCGGGGGAACACGCCGTCGGCGACCCAGCCGCCGTCGAAGCGCAGGGTGGAGGCGGTCATGTACGCGAATCGGTCGCCGGTCAGGTCCAGCACCAGGTCGGCGACCTCACCGGGCGTGGCGAGCCTGCCGAGCGGGGTGCGGGCGGTGATGGCGGCCTCGTCGAGGTTGCCGTTATCGAAACCTTTCTCCACCAGCGGCGTTCGCACATAGGCGGGGCTGACGGCCAGCACCCGCACACCGTGCTCGGCCCACTCCACGCCGAGCACCTCGGTGAGCATCACGACACCCGCCTTGGAGGCGCAGTAGGCGGCGCGGCCTGGTACGGCGCGGTGCGCCATGACGGAGGCGACGTTCACCACGAGCCCACGGCGCGCGGTCAGCGCGGGGAACAGGGCCTGGGAGCAGTAGAACGTGCCGCTGAGGTTGACCGCGAGGACGCGGTCCCAGGTCTGCGGCCGCAACTCGGCCGATGGCGCGATGGCGCCCACGCCCGCGCTGTTGACCAGCAGGTCGGCTTCGGGCACCACATCGGCGGCGGCTTTCACCGCCCCTGCGTCGCGTACGTCCACCGTGTGCCAGTCGATGCCGGACCCGGTGCCCGGCTCGCGGTCCCAGCCGGTGACCGCCCAGCCCGCCAGGACCAGTCGCTCGGCGACGGCCGCGCCGATACCGCTGGCCGCCCCCGTCACCACTGCTCGCCGTTGCACGCTCAAACCCGTCCCTTCCAGTTCCGGTAGACCTCATCGATGGACGCGCTGACGGTGGCCACGGCCGCCTCGTACGCGGCGGCCACGGTGTCGCCACCCTGCGGGGCCAGGCCGAGCGCGCCCAGGTCTGGAGCGCGGCCCTCAGCCCAGAGTGCGGCGGCGGCCCAGCGCAGTTGGTCGAGTTGTGGCCGGCTCGTGGACCCCGCGCTGACCACCGCGTGCGGGCGGTCGGCGAGTGTGGCCGCGACCAAGCGGGGGAGGCTCCCGCAGCCGACCTGGACGAACACCCGGGCGCCGCCGTCGTGCAGGCGCTCCACCAGAGAGCGGAAGAGGACGGGTTCGAGCAGGTGCCGTTCCAGCAGCGCGCGCAACGGCGCCTCGTCGTCCGGGTACGGGCGGACCGTGGTCGCGGACCAGACGGGCACGGCGGGCCGCTCGAGCACGATCCGATCGAACACCGTGGTGAAGCCGGGCAGGAACGGGGCCAGCATCGGCGTGTGGAACCCCGACCGGAACGGCAGCACCCGGCGCGGGACCGCCGGGTCGGCGATCCGGTCCAGGCAGCGTGCCACGGCGTCCTCGTCCCCGCAGAGCACGCTCTGGTCGGGCGCGTTGTCGTGGGAGAGCACGACGCGGGGCTCGTCCTCGGCCAGCTGGGCGGCGGCGCGGGCGGGCAGGCCGACAGCGGCGAATACCACGTCCGGCACGGGCGAGGTACCCATGTCGCGGGCCAGATCCTCGAAAGCCGCCGCGGGGAACGTACCCGCGGCGAACAGGGCGCTCCACTCCCCCGCGCTGTGGCCTGCCACGGCGTCAGGGACGATCTTGACCCGGCGCAACGCGGCGTCGAGCACCCGGTTCAGCCGCAGCGCCGCCTGGGTGCGAGCGCCGAGGGTGTCGGAGCCGGTCCATGGTTCGGCGGGCAGGCCTAACCAGCGTCTGACGTCGTCGGGAGCCGGACCGGTGCGGGCGTCAAGGCCCGGGAAGAGGAACACGACGCCGCCCGCGAGCCCGGGGCCCGGGGTGAACCACAGATCATTGCCGCCGCGCCAGGACTCGCCGCGGGCGACGAGCCGGGCGGCCTGGTCCACACGCTCGGGCGTAGGGTCGAACACGGCGACCCGGCAGGGCCCGGTGCCGGCGGAGCGGCGCGAGCGCAGTGCGTCGAGCAGCTCGTCGGGAGTACGCGCGGCGGCGAGGAGCACCTCAGTCAAGGCCGCCCCCGAACGCGGCGAGGTCGCCGACGGCGTGCAGCACCTGGGTGTCGCGTCCGAACGCCAGTTCGCGCAGGAACGCCGCCACGCCCGCGTCCGGGTCGATCAGGCCAATACCTTGCAGCGCGTACGCGCGCTCCAGCTCGGCCGTGACCATGCCTCCCGCCTCCGCGGCCCACGGGCCCCAGTCCAGGGCCAGCACACGGTCGGCGACCCGGCCGGACCACTGGCGGGCCAGGGTGTCGAGGGCGTCGTTGGCTGCAGCGTAGTCAACCTGCCCGCGGTTGCCGAGGACGCCGGCGATGCTCCCGAACAGCACCAGGTGACGTAACCCGGGGCGAAGGTGCGCCGCCAGCGCCAAGGCGCCCGCGACCTTGGTCCCGAAGACCTCGGCGAACGACTCCGGGGACTTGTCGCGCAGCATCTGGTCGTGGACGACGCCCGCCGCGTGTACGACAGTGTCGAGGCGTCCGTGCCGGGCGTACACGTCGTCGAGGACGGCGCGCAGTCGCTCCGGGTCACGCACGTCCGCGCGGTGGTAGCGCACCGACGCGGCCGTCCCAGCGAGGGTGTCCAGACACAGCCGGACCTCTCTGGCCGCTGCGTGCGCACGGACCTCGCGCTCGATGTCGGCCGGGGTGCGCCCGCCCTCGGCGATCAGACGGGCACGCAGAGCGGCGGCATCTACGGCGGCGTCGGCAGCAGGCTCATTGCGGCCGATCAACTCGAAGTGGCAGCCGGTGCGTTCAGCCAGTGCGGCCGCGATGCGGGCGGTGATGCCGCGGGCGCCACCCGTCAGAAGGACGACGCAGTCACGGTCGAGCCCCAGGTCTGCGGCGGTGACGTCGCCGGGCGGGGCGGAGGGCAGCACCGCGGGTGTGGTCCGCCAGAGGGCGCGGTGGCCTTCGAGGTGACCGACGGACGGCTGCCCCGCGTCGAGTTCGCCTGCCAGCGCCCGCGCCGCCGCAGAGGGCGACTGCCCACCAGGCAGGTCGACCGCGACCACGGCGAGGCCGGGGTACTCACGGGACACCGCACGGGCGAAGCCGTGCAGGCCGACGCCCGCCGGTGCCTCGTCGTGGCATGTGGCCAGCAGCAGGGTGCGTACGCCCGCCAGCACGGCCGCTCGCACCGCGGCGAAGCAGCCGGGCAGTACGGGGTCTCCGCCCTCGAGCGCGTCGAGCAGCAGGAACGTGTCACAGTCCGCAGGGTCGTCCACTACCTCGGTGCCGCGCTCTTTGAGCAGAGCGGCCAGTTCGGCACCGACCTCGCCGCCTCCGCTGATCGCAGCCCGCTCGGCCCTCCACTCCCCCGGGACGTGCGGCGTGGGCACCAGCTCGACCACGTGGCGGCGCGTGCCTCCGTCGGCGCGAGCGGCCAGCCAGTCGGTCATCTCGCGGATGGTGCGCAGGCCGGCGAGGGCGCCCACGGAATCTGCGTGCGGGGTGCCGCCGAGCAGGACGGCGGCTATCTCGGTGCGCTTGAGCGAGTCGACTCCGAGCGCGGCCTCCAGGTCCAGGTCCGGGTCGAGCATGGCGGCCGGGTAACCGGTGCGCCGCGCGACCAGTTCCAGCACTGTAGGCGCGGGCTCGAGAACGGTCTCGGCGGGCGGCTGTCGGGCCGGAGCTCGGGCGGGGGCGGGGGTATCCACGGAGGATTCGCCACCGAGGTAGCGGAGCATGACCTCCTGCTGCGCGGCCACGATGCGCTGGGTGCCGCGCAGGAACTCGATGACGCTCTCGTCGCGCTCGCCGCCCGCGGCGGTGAGCGCGACGGGCGGCTCGATGGGCCGCAGACCGCCCGGGACGGGCTCGCCGTCCGCCGTACGGACCAGGTGGCCGTCCACCGTCCACCGCGCACGCGCCGGTACCGGTGCTGCCGTGGGGTCCGCGGTCAGCGCGTCCAGCCGCACCGGTATCCCGCGTACGGCGAGCGCGGCAAGGGTTCCGAGCAGGTGGGGCAGTCCGGGGCGGCCGGAAACCTCCACGGACAGGGCGGTGTGCGGGCGGTCGCCCAGAACGGCACCGACCAGGCGGGTCAGCACGTTGCCGGGCCCTGCCTCCACAAACACGCGGGCCCCGGCGTCGTACATCCGCTCGATCTGCTCGGCGAACCGGACCGGCCGCGCCAGGGCGCCGGCCAGCAGCGCCCGTGCAGCGGCCGGTTCGGCCGGATACGGCTCGGCGGTGGCCCCGGACCATACGGGCACCTCGGGCGCGCGGAAGTCCTGTGCGGCCAGCACATCGGCGAACGCCTCGGCAGCGGGCGCCATCCTCGGGCTGTGGAAGGCGGCGGCGACCGGCAGCCGCTTGGCCGTGTGCCCGGCCGTACGCAGCGCGGTGACGGCGGCGTCGATCCCGTCGGCAGACCCGGCGAGCACCACCTGATCCGGCGCGTTGTGGTTGGCGAGGACCACGTCCCGGGCAAGACCGTGCTCGGTGAGCAGAGCGGCGACGGCGTCGGCGGGGGCGGCAACGGCGGCCATCGCGCCCACGTCCGTACCCGCGGCGGTGTGCATGGCCTCGGCGCGGGCGCGGCTCAGCGGCAGTACCGCGTCCTCGGGAAGCACGCCCGCACCGGCGAGAGCGACCAGCTCGCCGTAGCTGTGACCGCCCAGCAGATCGGCCTCGACGCCGCAGGCGCGCAGCAGGTCCAGGGCGACGAGGCCGCCGATGCCGAGGGCGGGCTGCGCGAGGCGGGTGTCCACGAGCCGCGGGGCATCGCCGTAAGAGACGCCGGGCGGAAACACGGCGTCGGCCAGCGCCGGGTCGGCGCGCAGGAAGCGGTGCAGGCGGGGGAAGGTCAGGAACAGGTCTGCGAGCATCCCCGGCCGCTGACTGCCCTGGCCGGGAAAGAGCAGCGCGACGGGCCTGCGTGTGCCGTCGCCCACGTGTACGCCGCGCTCGGGCGTGTCCTGCAGGCGCAGCGCCAGTTCGACTTGTTCGCGCAGCCCTGCCGCGTCCTCGGCGACGATCGCGACCCGCGTCGGGCCAGTCCCGGTGGCACCGGGCAGGCCGCGCAGCGGAACGCCGTCGGCCAGCCGGTCGGCAAGTGCGCCCAGGGAGGCGCTGACCTCGTCCTCGGTGCCGCGGAACAAGAGCAGTCCGGCGGATCCATCGGCGGGCGCGGGGACGTCCGTACGCGCTTCGGGAGCGGCGACGACCGCATGGTAGTTGACGCCGCCGAACCCGAACGCGCTGACGCCGGCGACGCGGTCGGCGTCGGCCCACGGGCGCGCCTCAGGGTCGAAGGCGAACGGGCTGGTCGCCGCGGACCAGGCGGCGTTGGGCACGCTCACGTGCCGCGTCGGCGGCCGTACGCCCGTGTGCACGGCGAGCACCGCCTTGATCAGCCCGGCCATGCCCGCCGCGCACTTGGCGTGACCGATGAGCGACTTCACCGACCCCAGCGAGCACGCGCCGGGTTCAGCGCCCGCGGCGCGGAACACGCCGGTCAGCGTCTCCAGTTCGGTCCGGTCGCCCAGCACCGTGCCGGTGCCGTGCGCCTCCACGAGGCCGACGTCGCGTGGCGAGACGCCCGCGGTGGCGTAGGCGCGCTCCAGTGCGCGCCGCTGGCCCTCGGGGCGGGGTGCCGTCAGGCCGAGCCCGCGGCCGTCGCTGGCCGCGCCGACGCCCTTAACCACGGCGTAGACACGGTCGCCGTCCCGCTCTGCGTCCTCGAGCCGCTTCAGTACGAGGCACGCGACGCCTTCGGCCAGCACGATGCCGTCGGCAGCCGCGTCGAACGGCCGGCAGCGCCCGGTCGGCGAAAGGGCCCGCACCGAGCCGAACATCAAGTAGTCGTGCAAGCCGTTGTGCGTGTCGACCGCCCCGCACAGCACCATGTCACTGGTGCCCGCCAGGAGTTCCTTGCAGGCCTGGTCGAGCGCGGCCAAGGACGACGCGCACGCGGCGTCGACCGTGTAGTTCGGTCCCCCGAGGTCCAGGCGGTTGGCCACCCGGCCGGCGATCACGTTGGCCAGCGTGCCGGGGAACGAGTCCTCGGTCAGCCTCGGCAGCCGGGCGTCCAGCTCGGCGGGCAACTCGCCCAGGTGCAGCGGCAGCAGCGACCGCATCGCGTACGCGGCGGCAAGGTCGGCCCCCGCCTCTGCGGCGAAGACGACCGACGTCGCCTCCCTGTCGAAGGGGCGGTCGGCGTAGCCCGCGTCCGCCAGCGCCCGGGTGGCGGTCTCCAGCGCGAGCAGCTGCGCGGACTCGATGCCGCCCAGCGAGGCGGGCGGCACGCCGTGGGCCAGCGCGTCGAAGGGCAGCGGCGGCAGGAACCCGCCCCACTTCGACGGTGAAAGACCCGGTGCCGCCTCCCCGGCGCCCGCCCAGTGGTGCTCGGCCGACCAGCGGTCCGGGTCGACCTCGGTGACCGAGTCGACGCCTGCGACGACATTCGCCCAGTACCGGGCGAGGTCGGGCGCACCGGGGAAGGCGCCGGCCATGCCTACGACCGCGACGTCGAACGATCGGGAACGCATCGGTCAGTCCCTTCCAGCGACGGAGAACAGCGGGAAGTACCCGTCGAGGACGTCGCGGCCGTAGGCGGCGGCCAGTTCGGGTATTCGGTCGAACGGGGTCACCGGGCCGTCGGCGATGTCGGGCAGCCAGCCGGTCTCCTGCATCACGTCGCGGATGCGGGCGCCGTCCTGGAACCGCCACGCGTGCGTATGGACGTGAATGTGTCTGCTGATGCACTCGGTGGCGCGCAGGCTCCAGAGCCGCATGCCCGTCTTCCAGCCCACGGTGGAGACCACACCCTCACGCGCCAGGCTCTTCAGCGTGGCCCGGTGGAGGCCACCGCCGAGGTTGTCCAGGAAGATCGAGACGCCGAGGCCGCCGGACAGCTCGCCGACGATTTCCAGGAACCGCGCCTCGGACGCGCGGTAGCGGTCCATCGCGTCGGGCTCACCGGACTCCTTGGCCCAGGTGTAGTCCAGGTCGGGGAAATCCCGGCGGTCGATCGGGACCGCGCCCGACGCGGCGATGTCCTTGAGCCTGCTGTCACGGCCGGACACCATCGCGGTACGGAAGCCCTCGCGCCGGGCCAGTTCCAGCTCGGCGTAGACTACGCCGCCGCCCCAGCCGAGTACGAGCGGCTGTTCGTCCCACGCGTCGTCGACCTGGCTGCGCCAGCAGCGGCTGGTGACCCGCCAGTTGTCCCACGCGGTGAAGTACCGGGCGAACGGCGCCCAGCGCTCCACCGGGTACCGGCCGTCCGACGGCAGCGGCACCAGACGGTCGGCGGGCACGACCATGCGCTCGGCGAGCAGGCCGGGCGAACCGGGCGCGTCATAGGCGGAAATGCTCTCCGCGTAGCCGTTGCGATCGATCTGGCCGAACGGGATCCATAGGCAGTCCTGGCCCTCGCGCAGCCCGCGCACGGCGGACCCGACGGAGATCACGCGCACCACACCGCACGTGCCGACGACGATCCGGTCCTCGCCGCGGTGCCGGACGACGTCGATGGGGCTGCGCGCGAGCGCGTGCTCCATGTTCGCTTCCCAGCAGCCCACCAGGGGCTCGACCAGCACCTCGTGCTCGTCCGGCGACGCGATCGGAATGCTGGCGAGGGTGAACTCACCGCGTATCGGACCGCCCGACCGGTCCTCCGGGCCCGCGGGCAGCACCCACGCCTTTACTGTCTCCATCAACTTCCCCTGATGTGCGTATGTGTTGCGGATCCCAGAAGCCGTCGCACGCCTCCGGGCGACGGTATCAGGGCCATTACTCCGTAGATCATCAGCGCGCCCACCTGGTCAGAAGGCCGTCCAACAGCTGGGCGATCCGCTCCCGTTCGGGGCCTTCGGCCGGCAACCGTGTGATGGCGTCGTCCAGTTGGCCCAGCTCCTCCAGCACCAGCACGGCGGTCGCGGCATCCTCATCGGCGAACTCCGCCGGGGCCTCCCCCTCGGCCGGTGCCAGCTCGGCCAGCAGGTGCCGGGCCAGCTCGACCGGGGTCGGGTGGTCGAACACCAGCGTCGCCGGCAGCCGCAGCCCGGTGGCCGCGGCCAGCCGGTTGCGCAGCTTCAGTGCGGCCAGCGAGTCGAACCCCTGCTCCAGGAAACGGTGATGGACCTGGACGTCGTCGCCGGTCGGGTGGCTGAGCACCAGCGCGGCCTCGGCACGGACCATGTCGAGCAGGAGCGCCTCCCGCTCCGCGTGCGTCCGGCCCGAGAGATCGCGCGCCAGAGTGGGCGCGGTCGCGGTCTCCGCCTGCGCGGCGGCCCGGCGGGCCGGTACCCGCGACAGGGCGCGCAGCA
The DNA here is from genome assembly GCF_028200735.1 of Streptomyces sp. ACA25. Classification (GTDB taxonomy): domain Bacteria; phylum Actinomycetota; class Actinomycetes; order Streptomycetales; family Streptomycetaceae; genus Streptomyces. The sequence continues at coordinate 17,485 of NZ_JAQKPV010000010.1, read as the reverse complement.
TCGCGGGCAGTTCGTCGGCGGCGGCGCGCAACGCCCGCAGGTCCAGCGCGCTCGCCGCGACGAAGGGCTCGCCGCCCCGGCACGCCGCGTCGAACAGCGCGAGGCCGCGCTGCTCGGTGAGCGGCACCATGCCGTTGATGGCAGCGGTCTCGTCCTGGGCCACCTTGTGGGCGCTCTTGGCGGCGCGCTCGGCCCACCAGCCCCAGGCCACGGACGTCGCTGTCAGGCCGTGGGACCTTCGGTGCCTGGCCAGCCCGTCGAGGAAAGCGTTCCCCGCCGCGTAGTTGCCCTGACCGAGGCCGCCGAGCGTGCCCGCCATCGAGGAGAACAGCACGAACGCGGCCAGGTCGAGGTGCTGGGTCAGCTCGTGCAGATGCCACGCCGCGTCGGCCTTCGGTCGCAGCACCGGGTCGACCCGCTCCGGGGTGAGCGCGGCGATGACGCCGTCGTCGAGGACCGAGGCGCTGTGCACCACTGCGGTCAGCGGGTGCTCGTCCGGGATCGCCGCGAGCAGTTCCGCCAGCGCCTTGCGGTCGGCCACGTCGCACACCGCGTGCGTGACGCGGGCGCCGAGCGCGTGGAGCCCCTCGCTCAGCTCGGCCGCGCCCGGTGCGGCCGGGCCTCGCCGGGAGGCCAGCACCAGGTTCCGAACACCGTGCTCGGCGACCAGGTGGCGCGCCACCAGCGCGCCTAGGTCGCCGGATGCGCCGGTGACCAGGACGGTGCCGGCCGGATCCCACGGTGCGGGCCCGTCCGGCTCGGCGAGGCGGGCCAGCCGCGGCGCCAGAGCCGCACCCGCGCGCAGTGCGAGCTGCGGTTCCCCTGCGGTCACCGCACCGGGCAGCACCCGCCACGACTCGGAGTCGCCGTCGATGTCGACCAGCACGAACCTATCGGGGTGCTCGGACTGGGCCGAGCGCACCAGGCCCCACGCGGCGGCGCCCGCGAGATCGGCCGCCGCTTCGGCCGCCGCGCCGCGGGTGAGCACGACGAGCGGGACCGTGGCGAACCGGTCGTCGGCCAGCCACGCCTGGACGGCCGCCAAGGTGGTGTGCACGACGGAGTGCGCCTCAGCGGGGACGTCTCCCTGACCGCCAACAGCGGTGACCAGCACGGCGTCGGGCACCTCGCGCAGGGCTGCCGGGTCCGCCACGCAGTGCACGGTGTGCCCGAGCCCGCGCAGCGCCTGGGCGGCGGCCAGCGGATCGGCCCCCAGCACCGCCCACCGGCCGGGCGCGACCTCAGAAGCAGGCTCTGTCACCGGAACCCAGTCCATGCGGAACAGCGCGTCACGGCCGATCCGCCCAGCGGTCCCGCTGTCCGTCACGTGGCCGAGCCGCACCGAGTCGACGGTGAGCACCGGGTCGCCCGCGGGGTCGGCCAGGGTGAGCGCCACGGTGTCCGGGCCGGTCCGCTCGGCGCGCACCCGCACGGCCCGCGCGCCGGTCGCGTGCAGCCGCACGCCCGACCATGCGGCGGGCACCCGGGCACCGTCGAGGACGGCGTGCAGGGCGGCGTCGAGCAGCACGGGGTGCAGCGCGTACCCGTCGGCCCGCTCGGCGGCGTCGGCGTCGAGCGCCACCTCGGCGAAGACGTCGTCGCCGCGCCGCCACGCGGCCCGTACGGCTCGCCACGCCGGGGCGGGAGCCGACCCGGCGGCTTCGAGGTCGTCGTAGAGGTCGTCGACGGGTTCAGCGCTCGTGGGCGGCCACTGGGCCAGAGCGGCGCCGGGCGCCGCGTGGGCCACGAGCGTGCCTTCGGCGTGGCGCACCCACACGTCTTCGGCCCGTGCGTGCACGCAGACCGATCGGGTGCCGTCGCCGTCGGGCACCCCGACCCGCACCTGCACGCTGACGCCGCCCTCCACCAGCGTCAGCGGCGCGTGAGCGGTCAGCTCGCCGATGCCCGCGCAGCCCACCCGGTCGGCGGCGGCCAGGACGAGGTCGACCAGCACCGCCCCGGGCACGTCACCGGCCAGCCACGGCTGCGCGGCGGCGGCGAGCCTGCCGGTGAGGACGAGCCCACCGCCCGCCAGGTCGACCTCGGCACCGAGCAGCGGGTGCTCGGCCGAGGCCAGGCCCGCCGCCGTCACGTCGCCGGCGCCCACCGAGGTCTCCAGCCAGTGCCGGGCGCGCTGGAACGCGTACGTCGGCAGCTCGATCGTGCGCGCACCGGTGCCCGCGAACGCGGGCCGCCAGTCGAGGGTGGCGCCCGCCGCGTGCGCCTCGGCGGCGGCGCGCAGGAACTGGTCACGGCCGCCCTCGTCCCGGCGCAGCGTGCCGAGCACGGCGGCCCCGCTACCCGCGTCCTCCAGCGTCTGCTGGATGGCCACGGTGAACATCGGGTGCCCGCTGACCTCCAGAAACGGCCCGTGGCCCTGCGCGGCCATGGCGCGCACGGCCTGCTCGAACTCCACGGTTCCGCGCGCGTTCCCGTACCAGTAGTGCGTGTCGAGACCCGCGGTGTCGAGCAGGCCGCCGGTCACCGTGGAGTAGAACGGGATCGCCGACGAGCGGGGCGCGGTCGGCGCCAGTGCCTCGACGAGGTGGTCCCGCAGCACGTCCACGTGCGCGGTGTGGCCCGCGCCGACGATCTGGCGGACCCTGCGTACCCGTACGCCCTCTTCCTCCAGGCCGGTGAGCAGTTCCTCCAGCGCGCCGAGGTCGCCCGCGACGGTCACCGAGCGGGGGTCGTTGACCGCCGCGATGTCAAGGCGGTGCCCCCACGGCTCCAGCCGTTGGGCCGCCTCGGCCTTGGGCAGCGCCACGGACGCCATGCCGCCCGTGCCCGCCAGCGTCAGCCACGCCTTGCCGCGGGTGGCGACGATCCTGGCCGCGTCGCGCAGGTCCAGGGCTCCCGCCACATACGCGGCGGCGACCTCGCCCTGGCTGTGCCCGACCACCGCTGACGGGTGCACGCCGTGCGAACGCCACAGCGCGGCCAGCGACACCATCATCGTGAACAGCGCGGGCTGCACCACGTCCACCCGGTGCAGCGGCGGCGCACCCTCGACGTCGCGGAGCACGTCGAGCAGTGACCAGTCGATGAACTCGGCGAACGCGTCGGCGCATTCGAGCACGCTCTCCCGGAACACCGGGAAGTCCTCGAGCAGCTCCTTGGCCATGCCGGGCCACTGGGCACCGTGGCCGGGGAAGACGAACGCGACCCGGTCGGCACCCTCAGCGATGCCCTGCGCCACCGCGGGGTCAGCGGTGGCACCGGCGACGGCTTCGAGGCCGCGCAGCAGCTCGGCCCGGTCGGCGCCGACCACGACGGCCCGGTGGTCGAACGCGGCGCGGCCGGCGGCCAGCGACCAGCCGATGTCCGCCGGGCGGGCGTCGGGAACCGCCATGACGTGGTCGCGCAGCCGCGCTGCCTGGGCGCGCAGGGCGGGCTGGGTGCGGCCGTGGACAGGCCATGCCACGACCGGTGTCTGCTCGGCACCGAGCTCGGATGCCTCCTCGGCGGGTGCCTGCTCGATGATCACGTGGGCGTTCGTACCGGACAGGCCGAACGACGAAATGCCCGCGCGGCGCGGCCGGTCCACCTCGGGCCACTCCAGTGGCTCGGTAAGCAGCGAGACGGCGCCTGCCGTCCAGTCGACCTGCAGGGAAGGCGTTTCCACATGCAGCGTCCTGGGCAGCAGACCGTGCCGGATCGCCTGCACCATCTTGATCACACCGGCCGCGCCCGATGCGGCCTGGGTGTGGCCGATGTTGGACTTCACCGAGCCGAGCCAGAGCGGCTCGGTCCGGTCGCGGCCGTACGTGGCCAGCAGCGCCTGAGCCTCGATCGGGTCACCCAGCCGGGTGCCGGTGCCGTGCGCCTCCACGGCGTCCACGTCGGAAGGACGCAGGCCGGCATCGCCCAGCGCGGCGGTGATCACGCGCTGCTGGGCCGGGCCGCTGGGTGCGGTCAGCCCGTTGGACGCGCCGTCCTGGTTGATGGCGGAGCCGCGTACCAGTGCAAGAACGCGGTGGCCCTGGGCACGGGCCCGGGAGAGCCGCTCGACCAGCAACAGGCCGACACCCTCGGCAAGACCCGTGCCGTCCGCCGCGTCGGCGAACGCCTTGCAGCGGCCGTCGCTGGACAGGCCGCGTTGCGCGGAAAAGCCGATCAGCGCGGCCGGGCTGGACATCAGCGCGACGCCGCCCGCCAGCGCAAGGTCGCTCTCGCCCCGGCGCAGGGACTGGCAGGCCAGGTGGAGTGCGACCAGCGACGACGAACAAGCGGTGTCCACCGTGACGGCCGGGCCCTCCAGGCCGAGAGTGTAGGAGATCCTGCCGGACACCACGCTCGGCACATTGCCGGTGAGCATCTGCCCGTCGGAACCGCCGGCGCCGAGGCTGCGGCTGGATGCGTAGTCGCCGACGTTGGCGCCCGCGAAGACGCCCGTACGGCTGCCGCGCAGGCCGGCCGGGTCGATGCCCGCGTGCTCGAACGCCTCCCACGCCGCCTCCAGCAACAGGCGCTGCTGCGGGTCGGTGGCGCGGGCCTCCAGCGGGGAGATCCCGAAGAACGAGGCGTCGAAGTCCGCCAGGCCGGGGAGGAAACCGCCGTGGCGCACATAGCTGCGGCCCCGGGCGTCCGGGTCGGAGTCGTAGAGCGCGTCGAGGTCCCAGCCTCGGTCGGTGGGCAGCTCGCCGACCGAGTCCTCGCCCGCCACCACCAGCCGCCACAGTTCGTCGGGCGACGCGATGCCGCCCGGGTACCGGCAGCTCAGGCCGACGATGGCGATCGGGTCGTCGTCGGCCCGGGTGGCGGCGGGGAGCTCGGGCGCCGCCGCGGCTCCGAACGCCTCGGCGAGCAGGTGCTCGGCCAGCACCGCGGGCGACGGATGGTCGAAGACCAAGGTCGCGGGCAGGGTCAGACCGGTGGCCGCGCCAAGCCGGCTGCGCAGCTCGACGGCGGTGATGGAGTCGAACCCGACGTCGCGGAACGCCCGGTCGGCGGGCAGCGCCGTGGGCGATGCGTGGCCGAGGACAGCGGCCGCGTGCTCACGGACCAGCTCGGTCGCGGCCCGCTTGCGCTCGGCCTCGGGCAGCGCGGTCAGCCGCTCGCGCAGCGCGGAGGCCGTCCCCGTGTCGACGGCGGCGGCGCGCAGCACAGCGGCGGCTTCCGGTACGCCCTCCAGCAGCGGGCTGCGCCGTGCCGAGCAGAACACCGGCACGAACCGGTTCCAGTCCACATCGGCGAGCGCGACAGCGGTCTCGTCGTGGTCGAGCACCTGTCCCAGGCCCGCGATGGCCAGGTCGGGGTCCAGGAACGGCAGGCCCTGCCTGCGTACACGCTCCGGGTCGACGCCCTCGCGTATTCCGTCCCAGTCGTTGACGGCGGCCCAGATGCCCCAGGCGACCGACGTAGCGGTCAGGCCGCGGGCGCGGCGGTCCTCGGCGAGCGCGTCGAGGTAGGCGTTCGCGGCAGCGTAGGGGGCGTGTTCACCGCTGCCCCACACGCCCGCGATGGACGAGAACAGCACGAACGCGTCGAGGTCGTCGTCGGCGAAGATCTCGTCGAGGTGGCGGGCACCGAGCACCTTGGCGGCCATCTCGTCGGCGAACTCGCCCACCGGGGTGTGGGCCAGCGGCCGCAGCTCCAGCGCGGTTGCGGCGTGCAGGACGGTGCGTACCGGAGTGCCTGCCTGGGCCAGGCCGGTGACCAGCGCGGTGAGTTGGCCGCGATCGGCGACGTCGCACGCCGGGAAGTCCAGGGCCGTGCCGGACCCAGCCAGCTCGGCGGTCAGCTCCGCCACGACGGGGGCCGCAGCGCCGCGCCTGCTGGGCAGCACGATGCGCTCGGCGCCCTGGGTGGCGAGCCAGCGGACCAGGTGCGGGCCGAGCGCGCCGGTGCCGCCGGTGAGCAGCACGGTGCCGGTGGTCTGCCACTGCTTGGGGGCGGGCGCGGCGCCGAGCGGCGCGCGTACAAGGCGGCGCACGGAGAGACCGGTGACGCGCAGCGCCATCTGATCCTCGTCGCTGTCGCCCGCGAGTACGGCGGCGAGCCGCCCTGCGGCGCGGTCGTCCAGCTCGGCGGGCAGGTCGATCAGGCCGCCCCAGCGGTCGGGGTGTTCCAGCGCGACGACGCGGCCCAGGCCCCAGGTCTGTGCCTGCGCGGGCGCGGTGACGCGCTCGGCCGGGCTGACGGCGACCGCGCCGGAGGTGGCGCACCAGAGCGGGGCGCTCACGTCCGCGTCGCCGAGGGCCTGCACGAGTGCGACCGTCAGGGCCAGGCCCACCGGCAGGGCGGGGTGATCGGGGTGCGGGTCGTCGTGCAGGGCGAGCAGGGACAGCACGCCCGCGGGGCGGACGTCGGCGAGGCGGGTGGCGAGCGCGTCGCGGCCGGTGTCGCCGTCGGCGAACGTGAGCGTCGTGACTTCGGCGCCCCGGGCGGCGAGCATGCGGGCGCAATCGGCGGGCAACGGGCCCGTGTGCCCCTCGGGCACGACGAGGAGCCAGGGGCCGGTGAGGCGCGCGTCGTCGGGGACGGCCCTGCGCTCCCACTCCACCGCGTACCGCCAGGTGTCCACGGTGGACCGTTCGTGCCGGGCCCGGTGCCACTGGGACAGTGCGGGCACGACGGCACTGAGCGCGTCGTCCTTTCGGACGCCGAGCGCGTGGGACAGCGCGTCGACGTCGGCGCGGTCCACGACATCCCAGAACCCGGCTTCCCACGGGTCGGCACCCGCCACCGCTGCCACGGCTGCCCGGCGCTGCGGCGTGAGCCAGAACCGCTCGCGCTGGAAGGCGTACGTGGGCAGGTCGACCCGGCGCGGAGCGTGGGGGGCCAGCTCGGCCGCCCAGTCCACGGGCGTGCCCAGTACTGCGGCCTCGGCCAGCGCGGTGCGGAACTGGCGCAGGTCCCCCTGGTCGCGGCGGAGCGTGGCCACCGAGGCCACGGGCACTTCGAGGGCTTCGGCCGTCTGCTGCACGCCGACGGTGAGCACCGGGCTCGGACTGGCCTCGATGAATACGCGGTAGCCGTCCTGGATGGCCCGTCGGGTGGCCTCCTCGAAGCGGACCGGCTCGCGCAGGTTGCGGTACCAGTAGCCGGCGTCGAGCCCGGTGGTGTCGAGCAGATCGCCGGTGAGGGTGGAGAGGAAGGCGACCTCGGTCCGGCGCGGGGTGATTCCCGCCAGGTCGGCCGCGAGCCGGTCGCAGATCTCTTCCACCTGCGGCGAGTGCGACGCGTAGTCGACGGGTATGCGGCGCACCCGTACGCCCTCGGCCTCCCACTTGGCCTGGGCCGCGTCGAGGGCGGCCACCGCCCCTGAGACGACCACCGTCGAGGGGCCGTTGACCCCCGCGACGCCGAGGCCGGGCCACTGGGCGAGCCGGGCCCGCACCTCGGTCTCGGGCAGCGGCACGGAGAGCATCCCGCCACGGCCCGCGAGTGCCAGCAGGGCCTTCGCCCGCAGCGCGACGACCTTCGCGCCGTCCTCGATGGAGAGCGCGCCCGCGACGCAGGCGGCGGCGATCTCGCCCTGCGAGTGGCCCAGCACAGCGTCGGGCCGTACGCCCGCGGCACGCCACAGCTCGGCGAGGCTCACCATCACGGCCCAGAGCACGGGCTGTACGACGTCGACGCGCTCCAGCGCCTGCGGCGAGCGGACCGCCTCGTCCAGCGACCAGTCCGTCCACGGCGCGAGCGCACGGCCGCACGCGGCCCACTGGGCCGCGAACGCGGGCGACGAGTCGATCAAGGGCACAGCCATGCCCGCCCACTGGGCACCCTGGCCGGGGAAGACCAACGCGATCCGCCGGACCGCTCCGGCGGTGCCGGTGACGACGGCCGGACTTGGCCGCTGCTCGGCGAGCGCGGTGAGACCGTCGAGCAGCCCGTCGCGGTCGTCGGCTACGACGACCGCGCGGCTGGGCAGGGCAGTGCGGCCGGTGGCGGCGCTGAACGCCACGTCCACCGGGGCAAGGCCGGGGTGATCAGCGAGGTGTGCGCCCAGGCGTCGGGCCTGGGCGCGCAGCGCGGGGTCGGTCGCGGCCGACAGCAGGACCGGGACCGCGACGGGCGCGGACCGGTCCTCGGCCGGGGAGGCCGCGGCGAGCGGAGCGGCCACAGCGGACGTGGGGGGCGCAGCAGGTGCGTCGGGCGCCTGTTCCAGCACGATGTGGGCGTTGGTGCCGCTGATGCCGAACGACGACACCGCCGCCCGGCGAGGCCTGCCGACCTCGGGCCACGCGCGGGCCTCGCGCAACGGCTCGACCGCGCCGGAGGCCCAGTCGACCTGCGGGGACAGTTCGGACAGGTGCGCGGTGCCGGGCAGCACCCCGTGCCGTAGGGCCATGACGGCCTTGATGATCCCTGCGACACCCGCGGCGGCCTGGGTGTGGCCGATGTTCGACTTCACCGACCCGAGCCACAGTGGCTCGGCGCGCTCCTGGCCGTAGGTGGCAAGCAGTGCCTGCGCCTCGATCGGATCGCCCAGCGCCGTACCGGTGCCGTGGCCCTCGACGAAGTCCACGTCGACCGGGTCGAGCCGGGCGTCGGCCAGCGCCTGCCGGATGACCCGCTGCTGTGCGGGCCCGTTGGGGGTTGTGAGGCCGCTGCTGGCGCCGTCCTGGTTCACCGCGGAGCCGCGGAGCACCGCCAGCACGGGGTGTCCGAGACGCTCGGCGTCGGCCAGCCGCTCGACCAGCAGCATGCCCGCGCCCTCCGACCAGCCCACGCCGTCGGCCTCGGCCGAGTAGGACTTGCAGCGGCCGTCGGCGGCGAGACCGCGCTGCCGGGAGAAGTCGACGAACACGGCCGGGGTGGACAGTACGGTCGCACCGCCCGCCAACGCCATCGTGCACTCCCCCGCGCGCAGCGCCTGCACGGCGGAGTGCAACGCCACCAGGGACGACGAGCACGCCGTGTCCAGGGTGACGGCCGGACCTTCCAGGCCCAGCACATACGCGACACGACCGGAGGCGATGCTGCCCGCGGTGCCGAGGCCCAGGTAGCCCTCGACTCCCTCGGGCAACGTGCCCGCGCCGCTGCCGTAGTCGTGGTACATCACTCCCGCGTACACGCCGGTACGGCTGCCGCGCAGCGACGCCGGGTCGATGCCCGCCCGCTCCACGGCCTCCCATGACGTCTCCAGGAGCAGCCGCTGCTGCGGATCCATCGCCAGCGCCTCGCGCGGCGAGATACCGAAGAAGCCCGCGTCGAACTCGCCCGCGTCGTACAGGAAGCCGCCCTCTCGGGCGTGCGAGGTGCCGGGCCGGTCGGGGTCGTCGGCGAACAGCGCGCCGAGATCCCAGCCGCGGTCGGCCGGGAAGCCCGACACCGCGTCACCGCCATCGGCCACCAGCTGCCACAGGTCGTCGGGGGAGGCCGCTCCACCGGGGTAGCGGCACGCCATGCCGACGATCGCGATGGGCTCGTGCCCACGGTCCTCGGCCTCGCGCAGGCGCTGCTTCGTACGGCGGAGGTCTGTGGTGAGCCGCTTCAGCGTCCCCAGGACCTTCTGGTCACCGGTCTGTTCGTTGTGCAACGCTTCTGCTCCTGTTACCACGGTTCGGTCTTTGTCGGTCATGAAAAGTCCCCCAGCTCCTGGTCGGCGAGGTCGAGCAGCTCGGCGAGGCTCGCCTCGCCCAACTCGCCTTCGCCCTGTGCGTCGTCGCCCTGCCCGTCGTCCAGCGTCCGCAGCAGCGCGCGCAGTCGGGACCGCAGGCTGTCGCGCAGCTCCGGGTCGGCGGCCACTTCGGCCGATGCGCTCTCCAGTTCGGCGAGCGTGCTGGCGCGCAGCGACACCGCGGTGGCACGGCCGGGGGCCAGTCCGGCCAACAGGTGCGCCGCGAGCGCGGTGGGCGTCGGGTGATCGAAGATCGTCGTGGCCGGCAGCCTCAGTCCGACTGCCGCGCTGAGACGGTTGCGCAGCTCGACCGACATCAGCGAGTCGAAGCCAAGCTGCTGAAAGCCGCGGCCCGGGTCGACGCCGTCGGGCGCGGCGTGGCCGAGCACATCGGCGGTGTGCAGCAGCACAACATCGAGTGCCGCCCGCTCCCGCTCGACGGCGGGCAGCTCAGCGAGCGTCCGGGCCAGCGGCTCGACTCCGTCCGTCACCGGCCGCGCGGGCGCGGGGACCAGGGACCGCAGCACCGGCGGCAGTTCCGCCGCCCGGGACCGCAGGCCCGGCAGGTCGAGGCGTGCGGCAAGCATGGCCGGCGCCCCGCTCCGCGCGGCGTCGAACAGGGCCAGGCCCTGCGCGGCGTCGAGCGGCAGCAGGCCCGCGCGGCTCGCCCGGCGCGTGTCGCTCTGCCCGGCCATGCCCTCGGCCCACGGGCCCCACGCGATCGACAATGCGGGCAGGCCCTCGGCCCGCCTGAACGCCGCGAGGGCGTCGAGGAAGGCGTTGGCGGCAGCGTAGTTGCCCTGTCCCGGCCCGCCCAGCAGACCCGCGGCGGACGAGAACAGCACGAACGCGTCCAGGTCACGGGTCAGCTCGTGCAGGTGCCACGCGGCATCGGCCTTGGGCCGCAGCACCGCGTCCAGTCGGTCCGGGGTGAGCGACTCCACCACGCCGTCGTCGAGCACGCCTGCGGCGTGCACCACGGCTGTCACGGGGTGCGCGGGCTCGACGCCCGCCAGCAGGGCGGCCAGGGCCGCCCGGTCGCCGACGTCGCAGGCCGCGAACTCTGCGACCGCACCCGCCTCGGCCAGCTCCCGGGCCAGCGCCGGGTGCTGCCCGGAACGGCTGACCAGCAGCAGCCTGCGCACGCCGTGTTCGGCCACGAGATGGCGGGCCACCATCGCGCCCAGGGCACCGGTCGCGCCGGTCACCAGCACCGTGCCGCGCGCGCCCAGCGGCGCGGCCGGCTCGGCGGTGGCGGACCGGACCAGCCGGGCCACCCGTACGCCACCGGCGCGGACGACGAGCTGGGGCTCGCCCGTCGCCAGGGCGGCGGGCAGCACCGCGAGCGACGCCGGGGCGCCGTCGGTGTCGACCAGCACGATCCGGCCCGGGTTCTCGGACTGCGCCGCGCGCAGCAAGCCCCAGGCGGCGGCCCCTGCCAGGTCGGGTCGTTCACCGTCGAGGGCGACCGCGCCTCGGGTGAGCACGATCAGGCGCGCGTCCGCCGAGCGGTCGCCCGTCACCCACGACTGCACCAACTTCAGCGTCTCGCGCAGTACGCCGCGTACGGCCGATGGCACTTCCGCGGCGCTCATCGCGGGCAGCGGCGCGATCACCGCGGCCACGCCCTCGGCCACGGCGTCCAGGTCCGGAAGCTCCTCGACATCGGTCAGCGGGCGCAGCGCGTCGACCAGAGCGTGTTCCTCCCGGCCGAGCACCGCCCAGCGGCCCGTGGTGGTGGCGGCGGTGGCGGTGGCGGGTACCCAGTCGAGGTCGAACAGCGCGTCGGCCGCGGTGGGCGCGGTGCGCAGGTCGTCCGGGCCGAGCGGCCGCAGACGCAACGCCTCGACGGTGGCCACCGGGATGCCGTCGTCGTCCCACGCGTGCAGGGACACCTCCTCCGCGCCGACCGGCGCGAGCCGTACCCGCACCGAGCGGGCACCTGTGGCGTGCACGGTGACGTCAGTCCATCCGAACGGCACCCCAGGCGCGCGCAGTTCACTGGCGCCGACCGCGTGCAGTGCCGCGTCCAGCAGCGCCGGGTGTACGCCGAAGCCGGCCGGCTCGGCCACGGACGGCAGCATGACCTCGGCGAACACCTCGGTCGATTCGCCCGTGCCGCGCCGCCAGAGGGCGCGCAGGCCGCGGAACACCGGTCCGTAGCCGAACCCGGCAGCGGCCAGGTCGTCGTACCGACCCTCGGTCGGCACCGGCTCGGCGCCTTCCGGGGGCCATACCTGCGAGCCCGTGTCGGGCGTCGGAGCGCTCGCGGCGAGCACGCCGGTCGCGTGCCTGGTCCACTCGCCCGCGCCGTCGGCGCGACCGGAGACCGTGACCGGCCGCTCGCCGTCGGCGAGCGCGCCCACCTGGACCTGCACGAACACCGAGCCCTCCGACGGCAGCACCAGCGGTGCGTCCAGCGTCAGCTCCCGAACCCTCGGCAGGTCCACGCGCTCGCCCGCCGCGACAACCAGCTCGACGAAGGCGGTACCGGGCAGCAGGACGCTGCCCAGCACGGTGTGGTCGGCCAGCCATGGGTGGGTCGCGGTGCCGAAGCGGCCGGTGAGCGTCACACCGTCGGGCGACTCCACGACGGCCCCCAGCATCGGGTGGCCGGCGACGGCGAGCCCGGCGGCGGAGAGGTCGCCAAGCCGCGGCGCGGACTGCAGCCAGTAGCGCGTGTGCTGGAACGCGGTCGTGGGCAGCTCGACGCGCCGGGCGTCGGCGCCCGCGAAGAACGCCGCCCAGTCCACCTCGGTGCCCCGGTGGTGCAGGGCACCCAGCGCGGTGAGCACGGCGGGAACCTCCGGCCGTCCGGCGCGCAGCACGGGTACGGCCACGGCCGTATCGGGCAGCACCTGGGCCGCCATTGCGGTGAGCACCCCGTCGGGGCCGAGCTCCACCACGGTGTCCACGCCCGCCGCGTCGAGGGCGCGCACGCCGTCACCGAAACGCACCGCGTCGCGCACGTGCCGCACCCAGTACGCGGGGGTGAGGAACTCGTCTCCGGCGACCGCACCGGTCACCGTGGACACCACGGGGACGCGCGGCTGCTGGAACCCGACGGTCGCGAGGACCCGCTCGAACTCCGCCAGCATCGGCTCCATCAGGGGCGAGTGGAACGCGTGGCTCACCCGCAGTCGCCGCGTTCTGCGGCCCCGTTCGGTCCACAGCGCGGCCGTGGCCAGCACGGCGTCCTCATCACCGGAGACGACGACCGACGTCGGACCGTTGACCGCGGCGACCACCGCCCCGGTCACCTGCTCGGCGGCGACCTCGTCCTCGGGTGCCTCGATCGCGGCCATCGCACCGCCCGCAGGCAGCGCGGCCATCAGGCGGCCGCGCGCGGCGACGACGGTCACCGCGTCGCGGAGAGACCAGACGCCCGCCAGGTGCGCGGCGGCCAGCTCGCCGACCGAGTGGCCGAGCAAGAAGTCCGGGACCACGCCCCAGGTCTCGAGCAGTCGCGCGAGGGCGACCTCCAGCGCGAACAGCGCGGGCTGTGCGTACGCGGTGTCGTCCAGCCCTTCGTCCGAGACGACGACCTCCCGCAGAGGCCGGTCGAGCTGGGCGTCGAACTCTGCGCACACCTCGGCGTACGCGTCGGCGAACACCGGATACGCAGCCGCCAGTTCCTCGCCCGTGCCCGCGCGCTGGGCGCCCTGGCCGGTCAGCAGGAACGCTGTTCGGCCGGTGCCCTGCTCGGTGGCAGGGCCCAGCGCGGCCAGGCCTGCCAGCAGCTCGGCGCGGGTGCCTGCCACGACCGTGGCCCCGCGTTCGAAGCGCGCTCTGCCGGTGGCGGCGGAGTACGCAACGTCGAGCGGGGTGAGCGCCGGATCAGCGGTGAGCGCGGCGGCGAGGCGGTCGGCCTGCAGGCGCAGCCCCGTTTCCGTGCGCGCCGACAGCGGCACCGGGACCACGACGGCGGGCCGCTCGGCGGGCCCTTCGACAAGTCCCTCAGCAGGCCGCGTCTGCGGCTCGCCCTGCTCCAGCACCACGTGGGCGTTGGTGCCGCTGAGGCCGAACGACGAGACGGCCGCGCGGCGCGGACTCTCACCCGCAGGCCACTCCCTGGCCTCGGTCAGCAGCTCCACCGAGCCGGCCGACCAGTCCACGTGCGACGACGGCTCGTCCACGTGCAGGGTCTTGGGCAGCACGCCGTGCCGCATCGCCTGGACCATCTTGATCACGCCTGCCACACCCGCGGCGGCCTGAGTGTGCCCGAGGTTGGACTTCACGGACCCCAGCCACAGCGACCTGTCCCGCTCCTGGCCGTACGTAGCAAGCAACGCCTCGGCCTCGATCGGGTCGCCCAACGACGTCCCGGTGCCGTGCCCCTCGACGGCGTCCACCTCGGAAGGATGCAGGCCCGCCTCGGCCAGCGCGCTGCGGATGACCCGCTGTTGCGAAGGACCGTTCGGCGCCGTCAAGCCGTTCGACGCACCGTCCTGATTCACCGCGGAGCCGCGTACGACAGCCAGCACCGGGTGCCCCAGCCGCCGCGCGTCGGAGAGCCGCTCCACCAGCAGCATGCCCGCGCCCTCGGCCCAGCCGGTGCCGTCGGCATCGGTGGAGTAGGACTTGCAGCGGCCGTCGGCGGCGAGGCCGCGCTGCCGGGAGAAGTCGACGAACACGCCGGGGGTCGCCATCACCGTGACCCCGCCCGCGAGCGCGAGGTCGCTCTCGCCCGAGCGCAGCGACTGGATGGCCCAGTGCAGCGCGACCAGCGAGGAGGAGCACGCCGTGTCGACCGTGACCGCAGGGCCCTCCAGGCCCAGCGTGTAGGCGACGCGGCCGGAGGCGATGCTGCCCGAGTTGCCGGTGCCGAGGTAGCCCTCGACGCCCTCGGGCAGCGTGCCGATCCCGGCCACGTAGTCGTGGTACATCACTCCCGCGTACACGCCCGTACGGCTGCCGCGCAGCGACGCCGGGTCGATGCCCGCCCGCTCCACGGCCTCCCATGACGTCTCCAGGAGCAGCCGCTGCTGCGGATCCATCGCCAGCGCCTCGCGCGGCGAGATACCGAAGAAGCCCGCGTCGAACTCGCCCGCGTCGTACAGGAAGCCACCCTCGCGGGTGTGGCTGCTGCCCGGCCGGTCGGGGTCGTCGGCGAACAGTGTTGCGAGGTCCCAGCCGCGGTCGGCCGGGAATCCGGATACTGCGTCGCCACCCGCGGCGACCATGGCCCACAGCTCGTCAGGGGATGCGATGCCACCGGGGTAGCGGCACGCCATGCCGACGATCGCGATCGGCTCGTCCACCGGAGCCACCGGTGCCGGGGCCCGCTCGACGGGCGGCGCCGCGCCGAGTACCCGCTCCAGCAGGTGCGCCGCCAGGGCGGCCGGGGTCGGGTAGTCGAACACCGCGGTGGTGCCGAGCCGCAGGCCGAGTGCGGCGCCGAGCCGGTTGCGCAGCTCCACCGCGGTCAGCGAGTCGAACCCGAGGTCGAGGAACGCCCGGTTGGTGGCCACGGCCGCTGCGGACGCGTGGCCCAGCACCGCCGCCACGTGCTCGCGTACGAGATCGACCGCAGCGCGCTCCCGCTCGGCCGCGGGCAGGCCCGCGAACCGGTCGGTCCAGGCGTCGGTTCCGGCGCTCGCGGCCCTGCGGGCGGGCTGCCCGACGAGGCCGCGCAGCATCGGCGGGAGCGAGTCGGCGGCCGCCCGCAGCGCGGGCAGGTCCCAGAGCGCGGCCACGGCCAGGGCGTCGCCGCCGCGCACGGCCTCGTCGAACAGGGCCGTACCGTCCCCGGCACCGAGCGGTCGCATACCGGAGCGGCCGACCCTGCGCACATCTGCGTCGCCCAGGCCCGCGGTCATGCCGCCGCGAGCGGCCCACAGTCCGTATGCCAGGGCGGTGCCGGGCAAGCCCTGTGCGCGGCGATGTGCGGCGAGGGTGTCGAGGAAGGCGTTGGCGGCAGCGTAGTTGCCCTGGCCAGGGGCACCAAGGACACCGGCGGCCGAGGAGAACAGCACGAAGGCGCGCAGGTCGAGGCCCGCGGTCAGCTCGTGCAGGTGCCACGCGGCGTCGACCTTGGGCCGCAGCACCGCATCCACCCGCTCAGGAGTCAGCGTCTCCACGGTAGCGTCGTCCAGCACCCCCGCCGCGTGCACCACACCGGTCAGCGGCGGCTCGATGCCCGCCAGCAGGGCGGCCAGTGCGTCCCGGTCGGCGGCGTCACAGGCCACCACCCGGGCGCTGGTGCCGAGCGCGGCCAGCTCGGCCACGAGGTCGGCCGCGCCCGGGGCGTCCGGGCCCCTGCGGCCCGTCAGAACCAGGTGCCGCACGCCGTGCTCGACGGCGAGGTGGCGGGCGACGACGGCGCCGAGGGTGCCCGTGCCGCCCGTGACGAGCACGGTGCCGTCCTGGTCGAAGGACGCTGCGGGGGTGAGTACGGGCAGCGCGCGGGCAAGTCGGGGCGCCAGCACTGCCGACCCGCGTACGGCGGTCTGTGGCTCGCCCGTCCGGACCGCTGCGGTCGCCCCGGCACCATCGCCGTCCGGGGCCAGGTCCACGAGCACGAACCGGTCGGGGTGCTCGGACTGTGCCGACCGCACCAGGCCCCACACAGCGCCGGCCACCGGGTCGGGGGCCTCGTCGGCACCCGCCGCGACAGCGCCGCGCGTGACGAAGACCAGGCGCCCGGCACGATCGGCGGCGAGCCACGCCCGTATCCGGGCCAGGGCGTCGATGACGGCGGCGTGCGTCGCGGCCACCACGTCTCCACCGGCTGTTCCGCCGGGGACGACGGGCAGTTCGGTGACGTCACCCACGTCGATGGGCTCGGCTCCGACAGGAGTCCATTCGACCCGGTGCGGCTGCACGGCCGGACGGGCGGCGGGCGCGTCGGCCACGGGTCGCAGGCGGACGCCCTCGATCATGACCACCGGCTGCCCGGTGGGGTCGGCGGCGGTCAGCGCGATGCCGCCGCCCTCGGCGGTGAGCCGCACGCGCAGGACCCGAGCGCCGACGGCGTGCACCCGCGCGCCGGTCCAGGCGAATGGCATCTGCCCGCGCCCCCACTCCGCGACCAGGCCGCCGAAGCCCAGGGCGTGCAGGGCGGCGTCGAGCAGCGCGGGGTGTACGCCGTAGTCGTCGACGGATTCGGCGTCGTCGGGCAGCGCGACGTCGGCGTACACGGCGCCGTCACGCACCCAGACGGCGCGCAGGCCGCGGAAGAGCGGGCCGTAGCCGAAGCCCGCGGCAGCCAGGTCTTCATACAGGCCACCGACCGGGACCGGTTCGGCGCCCGCGGGCGGCCACTCGGTCAGGGCCTCCGGGGCCGGTCCCGTGTCGGGCGCGAGGACGCCCGCCGCGTGGCGGGTCCAGGCGTGCTCGTCGTCTTCGGGCCGCGAGTAGACGCCGACCTGGCGGCGGCCGTCGGCCTCCACCGCGTCGACCCGGACCTGCAGACGCACCGCCCCCTGCGCGGGCAGCGGCAGCGGGGCCTCAAGACCGAGGTCGTCCACCCGTGGGCAGCCGACGTGTTCGCCGGCCGCGAGGGCGAGGTCGAGGAACGCGGTGCCCGGCAGCAGCACCGGACCGAGGATGGTGTGGTCGGCCAGCCAAGGATGGGTGCCCAGCGACAGGCTGCCGGTGAACACGATTCCGTCCGCGCCGGGCAGTTCGACGGCCGCGCCGAGCAGCGGGTGCCCGACGGTGGTCAGACCCACGCCCGCCAGACCCGCCGGAGTGGTCGTGGGGGGCGTGAGCCAGAACCGCGCGTGCTGGAAGGCGTACGTGGGCAGGTCGACCCGGCGGGCGCCCCTGCCCGCGAAGTACGCGGCTCGGTCGCCCCGCGCGCCACTGGCGTGCAGGGCGGCGACGGCCGCTACGGCGGTCGCGGCACCGGGGCGGCCCGCCCGCTGAGCGGGGACCGCCAGGATGTCGTCCGCGGACTCTGCGGCCAACGCACTG
>NZ_JAQKPV010000001.1 GCF_028200735.1 Streptomyces sp. ACA25 | reverse complement strand
CCGGATCCTCTTATGGCGAACATATGCACGCCAAATCAGACCCGGACGGGTTCTTCTCGCAGTGAGCTGCTGCCGACCTGGGACGCGAGTACGTCACTTGGGGAACCGCGCGGGCTCCGTGGCAACTCGGGGAACCATACGGATCGGCCCCGGCCGTGTCAAACCCACTCCCGCACCGCCGCTCGGTCCATGACCGCCGATTCCAACCTGCCCTGACAGAAGCGGAGTTGCGCCGTCCCGAGCCGGGGAAACCGGTGGCCGGCGGGGTGCATCAAGATGCTGACCGGCATCCTGACGCCCAGCGGGGGCCGCATTCGCGTCGCCGGAATCGATCCGTCGCGGGAGCGGACGAAGCTGGCGCGGCGCATCGGGGTCGTCTTCGGGCAGCGCACCACCCTGTGGTGGGACCTGCCGCTGCGCGACTCCTACGCGCTGGTGCGGCGGATGTACCGGGTGCCCGAGGCCCGCTTACGGCTCAACCTGGAGCGATGCGTCGAACTGCTGGAGCTCGGCGAGCTGCTGGACGTTCCGGTGCGCCAGCTGTCCCTGGGCCAGCGCATGCGCGGCGACATCGCGGCAGCGCTGCTCCACGACCCGGACGTCCTGTACCTGGACGAGCCCACCATCGGGCTGGACGTGGTCAGCAAGGGAAAGGTGCGGCAGTTCCTGCGGGAGCTCAATGCCGAGCGCGGCACCACCGTACTGCTGACCACACACGACCTGACCGACATCGAGGAGGTGATCGCCCGGATGTACGCCGAGGGCGGCCGGAGCTGACGCCCACCGCCCGGCAGGTTCGGCGGGAGTGAGGATCGGGCGCGTTTCCCCGTCCGGAAGGGCTGTTTCGGCGTGGAAACGCGCCCTGCGAGTCCCGGGCATCAGGCATCGGTCTCTCGGACGACAGCTTCCTGTTCCCGCGTGTTCTCGTCCGGACGCAGGGCGTCGAGGATGAGGGTGAGGCCGAAGGTGAACTCCTCGGCGTAGTCATAGCCGGGCTTGAGGGCATGCTCGGTGACGAGCTCGGTCAGGTGAGGGTAGATATCGGCGGGCATCTCGCGCATGAGGGCGTCCGCCATCCCCTCCAGCTCCGTGGAGTCGCGGAACGGCAGGCTCAGCTCCTGGAGCACGAAGCCGTACAGGTAGCTGTCGATCAGTGAGACGGCGTGTGCGGCCATCGGGACGGAGAACCCTCCGGTGCGCAGCGCGCCGAGGACGGCGTCGTGGTGGCGCAGGGTCGCCGGACCGGGCCGGGCGCGGGAGTCCATCAGGGCGACAGCCCATGGATGGCGCCGGAGCACGGCACGGGCGGAGACCGCACGGTGGCGCATGGCGTTCCTCCAGTCCGTGTCGCTCGGGGGCAGGTCGATCTCGTCGAACACCGCGTCCACCATGCCGTCGAGGATGTCTTCCCGGCCGGCTACATGGTGGTAGAGGGACATCGCCTCGACGCCCAGCGGTTTGGCGATGGCCCGCATGGTGAGCGCGTCCGAGCCCTTCTCGTCCGCCACCGCCACCGCTGTGCGGATCACGCGCTCACGGCTGAGCGGGGTGCGCCCCGACCCCCCGCGTCGGACCTTTCCTCCCTCTCGCATGCGCCCCTCCTTCACTTCCCTTGACTGCCTTACGGCATAAGGTTAACGTACCTTACAACATAAGGTCAGCGGGTCGGCGAAGGAGCTGCGTCATGGTCACGGATCGCGTGCAGAAGGTCTGCATCATCGGAGCTTCGGGGAAGCTCGGGCAGTACATGGTCCGGCACGCGCTGGACCGCGGCTACGAGGTGGTCGGCGTGTGCCGGGAACGCAGCGTGCCGAAGCTGGCCGGGTTCGACGGCCGGATGACCATCGTCCCCGGGCCGACGAACGACCCGGAGGTGATCCGGCAAGCAGTCGCCGGGTGCGACGGGGTACTGACGGTGCTGGTGCCCTGGGGCGTGCGGCAGTACGCGTCGGGCACCGCGCAAGCGGTGCTCGACCACGCACGGCCGGACGCGCGCCTGGTCTTCTCCTGTGGCTGGCACATCACGCGCGACGGCAAGGACAGGTACTCGCGGACGTTCAGGGCGGGCCTGCGGATCGCCACCCGGCTGGCGAAGCTTCTCCGCTACGCCGAGATCGACGACCAGGTGGAAGCGTGCCGCCGGGTGTTCGCCAGCGACACCCGGTGGACCGTGGTGCGCGGCAGCACCCTGGAGGAGGGCGAGAGCCAGGGCCTGCCCGTGTGGAGCCGGCACGTGGGTGACCCGGTACTGGCCGGCAATCTGATGCGCAGGGTGGACTTCGCGCTGTTCATGGTGGCGGCACTCACCGACGACTCACTCGTCCGGGAGGCGCCGGCGATCGTCGGCTGCCGGACGTCCGGCGCCCTCGCCCGCGTCGGCGACCCGCACTGACGCGGCGTCCTCAGTTGCCGTCGCCGGAAGCGAGCTCCCGGCTGCGGTCGCGGGCGGCCTCCAGGGCGGCGATGAGGGCGGCCCGGACACCGTGGTTCTCCAGTTCGCGAATCGCGCTGATCGTGGTGCCCCCGGGCGAGGTGACGGCCTCGCGGAGCGTCACGGGGTGTTCCCCGGTGTCCCGGAGCATCAGCGACGCGCCGTAGGCCGCCTGCACGATCAGGTCGTGCGCCTTGTCCCGGGGCAGGCCGAGGAGGATCCCGGCGTCGGTCATCGCCTCGACGAGGAAGTAGAAGTAGGCGGGTCCCGAGCCGGAGAGCGCGGTGGCGGCGTCCTGCTGTGACTCGGGGAGGCGGAGTGTCTTGCCGACGCTGTCGAAGAGTTCCTCGGCGTGGGCCAGATCGTCCTCGGTGGCGTGCGCGCCGGCCGAGATGACCGACATGGCCTCGTCGACGAGCGCGGGGGTGTTCGGCATCGCGCGGACCACCGGGGTCCCCGGAGCGAGGCGCTGTTCGACGAACGCGGTGGTGATGCCCGCGGCCGCGCTGATCACCAGCCGGTCGGCGGGTGTGTGCGGGGCGAGCTCCTCCAGGAGGGCGGCCATGTCCTGCGGCTTGACGGTCAGGACCAGGGTGTCGGCGGCTTTGGCGGCCTCGGCGTTGCTGACGACGCGGACGCCGTGCCGGGCGCGCAGAATCTCGGCGCGCTCGGGCCGGCGGACGCTGACCAGCAGGTCGGCCACGTCCCGGCCGCCCCGCAGCAGCCCCGTGAGGAGGGCCTCGCCGATCTTTCCGGTACCGAGTACGGCGATCTTCTGGGTCATGGGGTGGCTCACCTTGTCGCGTGGGATCCGCACCGTCGCCTGGCTGAACGCGAACGGCGCAACGGGTTCGCAGCCATCCTGACACCGTCCGGGCCCCTCCTGCGGCGTCGGTCCACGGGGCGGTACGCGGGGCGCGGTTGCCCGAGTTCCGCAAGGTCAGTGTGGTCCGGCGGTTCCGGTGAGGTGGGCGTACACGACCACGTTGCCGTCGTATCCGTCGGTTCCGGAGAAGGTGCCGCCGCAGGTGATCAGACGCAGCTCGGGCCGCGAGCTGTGGCGGTAGACACGGTCGTCCGGGAAGTTGTCGCGGGGGTGGACCTCCACGGCGAAGACGGTGAAGACGGCGGTGCGGCCGTCCGCACGCTCGACTTCCACCGTGTCGCCCTTCCTGAGCGCGCCGAGGCGGAAGAACACGGCCGGTCCCTCGGCGTTGTCGACATGCCCGGTGAGGAGCGCGGTACCGGCGACTCCGGGCGGGACGCCCTCGCTGAACCAGCCGACGAGATTCGTCTCGCGCTGCGGTGGGACGGCGAGGCTGCCGTCGGGTTCGAGCCCGACGCCGGTCAGCGGGGACCGCACGCCGATGGCGGGGATGCGGAGGGCGGTGGGTGCGGCCGCGGGCAGGGCCTGCAGGGAGCCGCCGGGCAGTCCGGACGCGGGCAGGCCCGGTCCGCTGTCCAGGCGCTGGGCCGCGGAGGGCTGGGGCGGCACGGGACGGTCCCCGCCGTCCAGGAGCCAGGCGGCCAGGGTGAGGGAGGCGGCGGCCGCCGTGGTGGCGAGCGCCGCCCGGATTATCTGGGCGGTTCTTGTCATGTCGTCTCCCGGGCCGGGTTTGCTCACGGTCGGCGTCCGCGCAGCTCCCGCCGGAGGAGCTCCCGCCGGGCGGGCCTGCGGGCGGTGACTCCGCTGTCAGCAGCGCTCTCCGGCGTGCCGGCGACGCAGTACCCACACGCCGCCGATCGCCGCCGCCGCGAGGAGAGCGGAACCGCCGGCCAGGAGCGCCGTCTCCCGGTCGCCGGCGCCCTCGGCACCTCCGCGCACGCTGCCCGAGGGGGTCGCGGGTGGGTCATCCGGTTCCTGCTCGGCAGCCGGGCCGGGGGCGGCGTCGGCGTGGGGTGCCGGATGCGCGGAAGCGGGGGCGGGCGCACCGGTCGGCGGCGCGGCGGTGGTGGCCGGGGTGTCCGGGGCGGCGGCGACCCGCAGGGTGCCGGTGGCCAGCGCGCCGTCGGAGCAGGTCACGCCGATGCCGTAGTCACCGGCCGCCGCGTGCACAGGCACCCGGAACTGGCCGGTGAGCACATCGGGGCGGCTCGCGGAGCCGAGCGCGAAGGTGCCCGCGCCCACCGCGACCGCGGTTCCTTCCGCCTTCAGGTCCCCCTCGCAGAAGGCGGTCTTCACCGCGACCACGTCCCCGGGAAGGGCGGGGTCCGGATAGAGGTCGACGGTTCCGAAGTCCTGCGCCAGGGCCGGGCCGATCGAGGGTCCCAGGAAGGTCAGGCCGAGGGCGCCGGCGGCGAGAGTACGCGGTGCACGTCGCATGGGGTTCCTCCGCGGGGAGCGCAGCCACGGTGCCTTGGCGCACCGCTCGTGTCGATCTCATCGGTGACGGCCGGTTCCCGCGCGTCGAGGGCTGCCGGATCGCGGGGTCCGGTTGCCGGGCGGGCGGACCCGGCTGAGGGGCATCATGGCTGGTCACGAGGGTGTCGCGAGGACGCACGGCCCGGTCCGGAAGAGGAGGCGAACGGCCGACGCCCGAACGGCGCAGCGGGCCGGCCCGGCACGTTTCCCCGTCGCGTCGGCCCTCGGGCACGGGGAAACGCGCCCTGTCCCCGATCACCGGCCGGATCAGGTCTCGGTGGTGCCGGCCCGCTCCTGCTTCCGTTCCGGAGCCGGAGGGCGTCCGGTCCCGTCCCGGTCTTCGCCCTGGGCGCCCGGGGGCGGCAGGGGGCCGGTACGGGACAGCTCGCCGGGCCACCAGCTGCGGCGTCCGAGGTCCAGCACCGCTCCGGGCACGAGCACGGAACGGATGAGGATGGTGTCGATGAGGATGCCGATGCTGACGACGATGCCCAGCTGAGCCATGGGCACCAGCGGCAGGGTGGCGATTACTGCGAAGGTGGCCGCCAGCACGATGCCGGCGCTGGTGATCACCCCTCCGGTCGAGGTCAGTCCCGCGATCACGCCGCGTTCGTGGCCCTGGATCCGGACCTCCTCCCGTACCCGGGTCATGAGGAAGATCGTGTAGTCGATCCCCAGGGCGGTGAGGAACACGAAGCCCATCAGGGGGACGGACCAGTCGACACCGGCGAACCCGAACACGTGGGTGAACAGCAGGTACGCGGCTCCCAGCGCGGCGACGTTCGAGAGCACTGCGGCCCCCAGGAGCAGCGCGGGGGCGGTGAGGGAGCGCAGGAGCACGATCAGTACGGCGAGCACCACTGCCAGCACCGCCGGGATGACGACCTTGAGGTCGCGCTCGGAGGCCCGCTGGGTGTCCAGGAGTTCCGCGGTCGCGCCGCCCACCGCGGCGTCCGCGCCGTCGACGGAGTGCACGGCGTCACGGAGGCGTTCGACGGTGCGTTTCGCGGCTTCGCTGTCCGGCTCGTCCTCCAGGACGACGGTGAGCAGGACCGACGCGTTGTCGGCCGAACGGGCGTCCGTGGTCACGGCGGCGACCCCGGGCACCTCTTCCGCGGCGGCGGCGACCCGTGGCCCGGTGTCCGCGGCCGTGATGACTCCGGCCGGGTCGGAGGCGCCCGCGGGGTAGTGGTCGGAGATCCGCTCCTGGGCGGTCACCGACTCCGGCGCGGTGCGGAAGAGGTCGGCGTGGGTGAGCCCCAGGGTGATGCCGGTGACGCCGAGGGCGAGGCTGCCGGTCAGACCGACGGCCATCAGCCAGGACCAGCGGGGGCGGCGCGAGATCACCCGGCCGATGCGCTGCCACAGGGTGGTCCGGCTGCGGTAGGGGGTGCCGTACCGGGGAACGACCGGCCAGAAGACCCAGCGGCCGGTCGCGACGAGGAGTGCGGGCAGCAGGGTGACCAGGGCGAAGAGGGTGCAGATCGCGCCGACCGCACCGACCAGGCCGAGGGACCGGGAGGAGTTGACGTCCGCCAGGGCCAGGCAGGAAAGCCCCAGGGCGATGGTGCCGGCGGAGGCGAGCACGGCCGGGAGGCAACGGCTCAGGGCGAGGCGCATCGCGGCGTGCCGGTCCTCGTGCCGGTGGAGTTCTTCCCGGTAGCGGGCGATGAGCAGCAGGGCGTAGTCCGTTCCGACGCCGAAGACCAGGACCATGAGGATGCCTGCGCTCTGCGGGTCCACGGGAAGATTCGCGTACTCCGCGAGCAGGTAGGTGGCGGCCTGGGTGAGGACGGCGGCGAACGCGACGGCTGTCAGCGGCAGGAGCCACAGCAGTGGGCTGCGGTAGATGAGCAGGAGCAGCACGGTGACGACCAGGGCCGAGCCGGCCAGCAGCTTGGTGTCCAGGTCCTGGAAGACGGCGACGTTGTCCTGGAGGCTCGGGGAGGGGCCGCCGACGTGAGCCTCGGTGCCGGGCGGAAGGCCGGCTGCCACGAGGGCGCGGATCTCGTCCACCGTGTCGAACAGCTGGTCGTCGTGGGCGACCGGGACGACGACCATCAGCGCCTCCCCGTCCTCGGAGGGGAGGGGCGGGGGGAGCTCTTCCCCGGGTGCGGTGTGCTGCCGTGCGGCAGCGTGGTCGGCGGCGGCTTTCCGCTCTCCCTCGGGGCTCAGCTCGCCGCCCTCGGCGGCGGTGTAGACGATGACGGCCGGCATGAGCGCGTCGTCGCTGCGGAACCTCTCCAGCGCGGTGTTGTACTCCGTGGACTCCGCCGACCTCGGGAGGAAGGCGTTGGCGCTGGTGTCCTCGACCTCGCCCAGTTTGCCGGCGAGCGGGCCGAGGCTCATGGCCAGGAGCAGCCACAGCCCGAGGACGAGCGACTTGCCGCGCCGGCCGCCGGCGGCGGAGAGCCGGGAGGTGAAGCGCCGGATCCCCGAGGGGTGCTCTGCGTCGGGGATACCCGGCTCGCCCGGGGGGCGGGGGATGGGGGTGCGAGGGCCGCGCATGGTCCGGTCTCCTTTGCTGGGCAAAGCGCGTGCGGGTGTCCAGCCGCGTCTCGGCGAGGGGGTGGCGACCGTGCCTGGCCAGGTCGGGGGCGGGATAGTGGGGGTTGCTCGCCGCGGCCGGCGGTTGCCGCTGCCGGCCGCGGGTCCTGCGGCGCGCCGGATGCCGCTCCGGCGTCGGTGGTCAGCCGACCTCCCGCATCATCCGTTCCATGGCGGCGACGGAGGTGCGGGTTTCTGCCAGCTCGGTGGTGATCCGTTTCTGCTGGTCCGTGAGCTCCAGCATCAGCCGGGTGTTCTCCTGGGCGAGTTCCTGATAGCTGCGCTCGTCCTTGAGGGCGGCGCGCACCTTGACGGTGGCGAAGAGCTGCCACACGAGCACGGTGGCCAGCGTGAACACGGCGATCACGGCGACCGACGCGACGATTGCATCGGGGTAGTCCATGGCTACTCACCTTCTCCGGCGGTCCGGGGACCGCCGCTCTGGTCCGGGGTGCTCCCGGACTGCCTACCGGTCCGGGGAGGGGCTGGTCCGCGGCTCCTGGTGTCCGCGCCGAGCGTGGCCACCGCCTCGGTGATGTCCTGCGGCGTGAGGTGGAGAACGAAGGGCGCCGCCTCGACGTACTTCATGGCCTTGCCGTCCTCGGAGACCTCCATGGAGCTGGTGATCAGGCCACTGGCCTCCAGCCGCTGGAGGTGCATGTGCAGCAGCGGCCTGCTCATCCCGAGGTCGCGGGCGAGCTGGCTGATGTAGTTCCGCTCCGCCGCCAGCGCCGCGATGATCCGCAGGCGGTGCGGATTGGCGAGCGCGGCGAGCTTCTGCAGCAACTCGTCTCCGGACAGGGCCGGGGCTGACTCGCTCGCGCTCATGGCGACCGCCTTCACTTCCGTGTGTAAGAAAAAGCTGACACATGACCGACACACCCGTCAACTTTTCCTGACACATGTCAGGGTTCTCTCCGGGTCCACTCCGGGATTTCCCTGATCCGCGCGAGGACGCCCTCATGCCGCTGCCCCCTCCCGGTGTCGGGAGGGGGCAGCGGCATGAGGAAGGGCAGGTGGCCGGCGGTCAGCTCCGCCGCTTCTTGCGACGGGCGGGGTTCCCGGTGCGCTTGGAGTGCAGCCGGTCGTGCTGTTCGACTGCCGTCTCGTAGTCCCGCCGCAGCAGCTTCTCGCCCGGCGCCTCGTAGGCGCTGCGCATCGCGTAGGCGAGCAGCACACCGAGGAAGCCGATCACCTTGATGCTGCGGAAGGAGAGTTCGTCGGCGCGGCCCCGCATCGGGCGCACGTAGGAGGACCAGGTACGGGTGAAGGCCATCGAGGAGCAGATCGCGAAGGCGACGACGGCCATGATGTTCAGCCAGGCCGCGGCATCGGAGACTTGCAGGCCCGCGTAGGCGACCCGCAGCACCACCACCCCGCACACGGTCAGCAGCACGGCTCCCAGACCCAGCGCGAACCTGCGCAGGGTGTACATGCGGGAATGGTCCACCCAGCTCGTGCCGTAGAAGCGGATCGGCTCCGGCTGCGGTCGGTCGGTCGGCTCGTCGGTGACGGCCGGCGGCTCCTTACTCATGCCGTCGATTATGGCCAATGCGTTCGAGTGGCCCGCCTCCCGGTCTCCCCGCACCGACCGGTCTCCTCCGTGACCTCCCGGTGCCACGGCCCTCAGCCGCCCAGCAGGGTCACGTCGCGCACCGCGCCCTTGTCGGCGCTGGTGGCCATCGCGGCATACGCCCGGAGTGCCTGGGAGACCTTCCGGTCACGGGACACGGGGGCGTAGCGGCCACCCAGAGCCTCGCGGCGGGCGGCCAGCTCGGACGCGGAGACCTTGAGCTCGATGGTCCGTCCCGGGATGTCGATGCGGATCAGGTCGCCGTCCTCGACCAGCGCGATGGTGCCGCCGGCGGCCGCCTCGGGGGAGGCGTGGCCGATGGACAGGCCCGAGGTGCCGCCGGAGAAGCGCCCGTCCGTGACCAGCGCGCACTTCGCGCCGAGGCCGCGGCCCTTCAGGAAGGCGGTGGGGTACAGCATCTCCTGCATGCCCGGCCCTCCCTTGGGCCCCTCGTAGCGGACCACGACCACGTCCCCCTCCGACACCCGCTTGGTGAGGATGGCGTCCACCGCGTCCTCCTGGGACTCCACGACGACCGCCGGCCCCTCGAAGGTCCAGATCGACTCGTCGACGCCGGCCGTCTTCACGACACAGCCGTCCTCGGCGAGGTTGCCGTAGAGCACGGCCAGGCCGCCGTCCGCGGAGTAGGCGTGCGCGGTGTCATGGATGCAGCCGTCCGCCGCGTCGGTGTCCAGGGTGTCCCAGCGCTCGGACTGGGAGAACGCGGTCGCGGAGCGACGGCAGCCGGGGGCGGCGTGGAACATCTCCAGCGCCTCCGGGGACGGGGAGCCGCCCCGGATGTCCCAGGTCTTGAGCCACTCGTCGAGCGAGTCGGCGTGCACGGCGCGCACGTCCTCGTTGAGCAGCCCGCCACGGTGCAGCTCCCCGAGAATGGCCGGGATGCCGCCGGCCCGGTGCACGTCCTCCATGTGGTAGACGCCGTTCGGGGCGACCTTGCACAGGCACGGAACGCGCCGGGAGACGGCGTCGATGTCCGTCATGGTGAAGTCCAGGCCCGCCTCCTGCGCCGCGGCCAGCAGGTGCAGCACGGTGTTGGTGGAACCGCCCATCGCGACATCCAGCGCCATCGCGTTCTCGAACGCCGCACGCGAGGCGAGGGCACGGGGCAGGACCGTCTCGTCGTCCTGCTCGTAGCGCCGGCGCGTGATGTCCACGACCGTACGGCCGGCCGCCTCGTACAGCTCCTTGCGGGCCGTGTGGGTGGCGAGGACGGAGCCGTTGCCGGGCAGGCCCAGCCCGAGGGCTTCGACCAGGCAGTTCATGGAGTTGGCGGTGAACATGCCGGAGCAGGAGCCGCAGGTCGGACAGGCGGCTTCCTCGATGCGGGTCAGGTCCTCGTCGGAGATGGTGTCCGAGACGGCCTCGGACATGGCGTGCACCAGGTCGAGGTTGCTGCGGACCGTGCCGTCGACGAGTGTGGTCTTGCCGGCCTCCATGGGCCCGCCGGAGACGAAGACGGTGGGGATGTTCAGGCGCAGGGCGGCCATCAGCATGCCCGGGGTGATCTTGTCGCAGTTGGAGATGCAGATGAGCGCGTCGGCGCAGTGCGCCTCGGTCATGTACTCCACGGAGTCCGCGATGAGGTCCCGGGAGGGCAGGGAGTACAGCATCCCGCTGTGCCCCATGGCGATGCCGTCGTCCACCGCGATGGTGTTGAACTCGCGGGGAATGCCGCCCGCCGCCTGGATGGCGGCGGACACGATGCGGCCGACGGGCTGCAGGTGGGTGTGTCCGGGAACGAACTCGGTGAAGCTGTTCGCCACGGCGATGATCGGCTTGCCGAAGTCCTCCCGGGCTACGCCCGCGGCACGGAGCAGGGCGCGCGCGCCCGCCATGTTGCGTCCGTGGGTGACAGTGCGGGACCTCAGTGTCGCCATGCTCGCTCTCCCTGAAGATGTACCGGCCGGAAGGTGTACGGGCGGCCGGGGGGTGGGTCCGGGGGCTGAGCTTCCGAGAGTACGCCGCGGGACCGATGGGTGAAACGCACGTACCGGATGCCGAGACATGGGCATGTCGCACCGGACGGGACACCCCGCGGCGCCCCGGGCACCGTGCGGAGCAGTACCGGGGCGGGGCCGGACGGAAACCCGAGGGGTCACCCGGGGTCGGCCGGGTGCGGGGCGAGCAGCGGGAGCGGCGTGGCGCCCGGCGGTACCGCCGCGTGCGCCGCGAGGCGCTGCGCACACAGCTCCGCCAGCACCTCGTAGCCCTCCCGGCCCATCATCTCGGTCAGCTCCGGACGGTACGAGAGGTACACCGGTTCGCCCGCGCCGTGCGCGGACGGCGCCCCCGTGCACCACCAGTGCAGGTCATGGCCGCCCGAGCCCCAGCCGCGGCGGTCGTACTCCCCGATCGAGACGCACAGGACCTGGCGGCCGTCCGGCTGCTCCACCCACTCGTAGGTCCGCCGCACCGGAAGCTGCCAGCACACGTCCGGTTTCGTCTCCAGCGGTTCACGGCCTTCCTTCAGCGCCATGGTGTGCAGCGCGCAGCCCTGGCCGGCCGGAAAGCCGGGGCGGTTGAGGAAGATGCAGGCCCCGTCCACCCGGCGGGTGCGCCGGTCGCCGTCCTCGTCGGTCTCGGCCCAGCCGTCCCCGGCCTGCGCCTCGGCGTGGAACTGCCAGCTCGCGGGCGTCAGCCGGGCCGCGTGCGCGGCGACCCGCCGTTCGTCGTCCTCGTCGGAGAAATGCGCCCCCAGCGTGCAGCAGCCGTCGGTCGCCCGGCCGGCCTCGATGCCCTGGCAGCCCTGGCCGAAGATGCAGTTCCAGCGGGAGGTCAGCCAGGTCAGATCGCAGCGGAACACCTGCTCCGGGTCGGCCGGGTCGGGGAACTCCACCCAGACCCGGGCATGTTCGAGCGCCACCTCGTCGCCCGCGGCGCGCCGCTTCGCACCGTCGAGGTTTTTGACCGGCTTCGCCCTCTTCGTCTTCGCCACATGCTCAGCCTACGGGCGGGCGCGCACCGGTGCCGAACGGCGGACATCTCCTCGGACAGCCGTGGAGCGGGCTAGCGTTGGCCGGCATGAGACTCGGTGTGCTCGACGTGGGATCGAATACGGTCCACCTGCTGGTCGTGGATGCGCACCCCGGTGCGCGCCCGTTGCCGGCCTCCTCCTACAAGGCGGAGCTGCGGCTGGCGGAGCTGCTCGACGAGGCCGGAGCCATCTCTCCCGGCGGGATAGACCGGCTGGTGGTGACCGTGCAGCGGGCACTGGAGGCGGCCGAGGAACAGGGCGTGGCCGACCTCCTGCCGTTCGCCACCTCGGCGGTCCGGGAGGCCGTGAACGCCGACGCGGTGCTCGCCCGGGTCGCCGAGGAGACCGGGGTCTGCCTGCAAGTACTGTCCGGCGCGGACGAGGCGCGGCTCACCTTCCTGGCCGCCCGGCGCTGGCTGGGCTGGTCCGCCGGGCGGCTGCTGCTGTTCGACATCGGCGGCGGATCCCTGGAGATCGCCTACGGCCTCGACGAGTCGCCGGACGCCGCCGTGTCACTTCCGCTGGGGGCCGGCCGGCTCACCGCGGCCCGCCTCCCCGGCGACCCGCCGGACCTCCTGGACGTGAAGGCGCTGCGCCGCGAAGTGCGGACCGACATCGCCCGAGTGGTGGGCGAGTTCACCCGGTACGGGCACCCGGACCGGGTGGTGGCCACCTCCAAGACGTTCAAGCAGCTGGCCCGGCTCACCGGAGCGGCCCGCTCCTCCGAGGGCGAGTACGTGCGGCGGGAGCTGGAGCGGGAGGACCTGCGGGCCTGGGTTCCGAAGCTGGCGGTGATGCCTTCCCAGGAACGCGCCGGGCTGCCCGGGGTCTCGGAGGGGCGGGCCCGGCAGCTGCTGGCCGGGGCGGTCGTGGCCGAGGCCACGATGGACCTGTTCGCCGTGGAGACGCTGGAGGTCTGCCCGTGGGCGCTGCGCGAGGGCGTGATCCTGCGCCGCCTGGACCGGCTGCGTGAGGCATAGCCGTCGGGCCGTGCGGCGGGGAGTGACCCGCGCCGGGGCCGGGGCCGGGGCCGTGCGCTGCGGAGACACCCACCGCGTGCGGCACCCGGAGCAACAGTGACCGGGACGGCGCGCGGAACGCCCCGAGCGCCTACGGGCACGCCGTAGGCTTGCCGCGTGGTGCATCAGGCTTCCCTCCCGGGCGCGAAGGTCGCGCTGTCGACCGCTTCCGTGTATCCGGAGAACACCGCGGCGGCCTTCGCCATCGCCGCACGGCTCGGCTACGACGGCGTCGAGGTCATGGTGTGGACGGACCCGGTGAGCCAGGACATCGATGCGCTCCGGCGCCTGTCCGACACCCACGGCGTTCCCGTCCTTGCCGTGCACGCCCCCTGTCTCCTGATCACGCAGCGGGTGTGGTCCACCGACCCGTGGCAGAAGCTCCAGCGGTCCCGCGTGGCGGCGGAGAAGCTGGGAGCCTCCGCTGTCGTCGTGCACCCGCCGTTCCGCTGGCAGCGCTCATACGCCCGCAACTTCATCGACGGCATAGCGCGGATGGCGGACGAGACCGATGTCCGCTTCGCGGTGGAGAACATGTACCCCTGGCGGTACCGGGACCGGGAGATGCAGGCGTACGCACCTGCCTGGGACCCCACCGAGGAGGACTTCCCGCACTTCACCCTGGACCTCTCGCACACCGCCACCTCCCGCTCGGACGCGGTCCGCATGGCCACCCGGATGGGCGACCGGCTCGGGCACGTGCACCTCGCCGACGGCACCCCCTCGGGCAAGGACGAACACCTCGTGCCGGGCCGCGGCGACCAGCCCTGTGCCGAGGTGCTGCAAGCACTGGCCGCGCAGGGGTACGACGGACACGTCGTCGTCGAGGTCAACACCCGGAGCGCGGGCTCCGCCGCCCAGCGGGAAGCCGACCTGGCCGAAGCCCTGGCGTTCACCAGACGGCACCTCACTCCCCCGCTGCCCGGGCGGGAGACCCGGTGAGCGCCTCCCGCCGGTGAGCGCACCCCGCGAGCACCGCCGGCCGCCTCACAACGGTGGTCAGCTGCTCCACACCTCCGGGCCGATCCCGGGCACGGGGCCGGTCCCGGGGCCACCGAACCGGTAGCCGGGGCCGTGATCCGGCCCGGAGGCCGTACCGGTCGGACGCGGCTCCGGGTCCTCCGGCGGCGGGTCGGACGGCGGCGGGTCCGGGTCCGGAGCCGGTTCTTCGGGACCCGTGCCCTCCACCGTGATGACCGCGTCGCCCGGCCCGAGGGTGATGCGCCCGCGCCACGCCCCCGGCGGCTGCCGGTCCTGGTCCACCGTGACCGTGACCGTCGCCGTCTCACCGGGCCGCAGCGTGCCCGAGGTACCGCTGAGCCACAGCCATGAGGCGTCCGTGGCAGCGGTCCAGTGCACCGGCGACCCACCGGAGGCGGTCAGCGTGATCTGCGTGCCGTCGTCCGTGGACACCGCCTCCACCGTCAGCCGGCCCGGCCCCGGCAGCCCGGAGTCCTCCGGGTGCGGGGCCGTCGTCTCCGGGGGGCCGTCTCCCGGCGCGCCCTCCTGCTCCGCGCCCCGGCCCCCGGACGGCTCCGGGGACCGGCCCAAGCGGTCTCCGTGCCCCGCGGACGGCCCCGCGTCGTCCGCTCTCCCGTCCGGCCCCCCGGCGCTGCCAGGACTGTGGTCCGGCCCGGCACCGGTGCCGTCGCGCTCCCCCGGCCCCTGGCCGCTTCCCGCGTCCCCCTCGTGCTCCGCGGCTACCGAGGAGCCCCCCGAGGCCTCCCCGGTCACCGGGGCGCCCCGATAGGCGGCCCACAGCGCCAGCACCGGAGCTGCCAGCACCGTGGCGACCACCGTGGTCGTCACGGCCCGGCTGCGCAGCCGCTCCCTGCGCGCGGCGCGCTCCCGGTCCTCCTGCGGAAACCCGGCCCGGTCGAAGCGCGGCAGGTGCTGCGCCCGGGCCCGCAGCACGGCCAGCCGGGCCGCGTGCACCGCCTGGCGGGGAGCGCACAGCACGGCCAGCCGGGACGTTCCCGCAGAGGTGCCGGGCCAGCGCGCCGAGGCCATCGCGCGCTGCGCGGCACGGCGGCAGCCCCCGCACGCGTCCACGTGCCGCACCAGGTCACGGCGGAGGCCGGTGCTGAGCACCAGCCGGTCCCGGCCGGACCCGGCCAGCGCGACGATGCCGCGGCAACCGCCGGCCTCGACCACCGCCAGCGCGGCCCGGGTCCGCTCCACCTCGCAGGCTCCGCTGGTCAGCAGGGCCCGCGCGGCCTGGGTGGACAGCCGCAGCACCTCCGCCACCTCCGCCACCGCGAGCTGGTGACGGACCGCAAGCTCCAGCGACTCACGCTGCTCGGGGCTGGTGCCCGCCGCTTCCGGCCAGGCCAGCGCGGCCAGTTCACGGCGCCTGTGCTCCGCGTCCGGCCCGCCGGCCCGCGGGATGACCGGCCCCGGCCGGCGCTCCCGCTGCGCGGTGAGCCGGCGCAGACAGGCCCAGCGGGCCAGCGCGTACAGCCAGGGGCGGTGCAGCTCGGGATCTCCCGGGCGCCGGCCGCGTTCGTGCTGCCGCTCGGCGAGCACCAGCGCCTCGGCGAGCGCCGCGGTGGCCGCGTCGTGCTCGCACATGACGGACAGGCAGTAGGTGAACAGCCCGTCCAGGTGGCTGTCCTCGTAGGCGGGCAGGCGGACCGGGCCGTCCGGGCCGCCGCGCGAGCGGGGAGGATGCGGGGAACGCTGGAGACTGCTGGTCATCACTCCGTGACGGTAGGCGCCCGGGGCGCACCCGTCGGGGCGGCGGCGAGGAGATTCCTCCTAATGGGTGACGACGCGCGCGCGGCCGTGTCCCGGAACCGGGGTCCGGTCCGGCGGTGTCGGCACCCGGGGATAACGTCGCGGCATGGCCCGAAAAGCAGACCGCCCCTCCTACCGCTGCACCGAGTGCGGCTGGTCCCCCGCGAAGTGGCTCGGCCGGTGCGCGGAGTGCCACGCCTGGGGCACCATCGAGGAGGTCGGCGGAGCCCCCGCGGTGAAGACCACCGCGGCCTCCCGGGTGATGTCACCCGCACTGCCCATCGGGAAGGTCGACGGACGGGGGGCCACCGCGCGCGGCACCGGGGTGCCGGAGCTGGACCGGGTGCTCGGGGGCGGGCTGGTTCCGGGCGCCGTGGTGCTGTTCGCCGGCGAGCCGGGAGTCGGCAAGTCCACCCTGCTGCTGGACGTGGCGGCCAAGTCGGCCTCCCCGGAGCGGCCGACGCTGTACGTCACGGCGGAGGAGTCGGCCGGCCAGGTACGGATGCGGGCGGACCGGATCGGGGCCCTCGACGACCACCTGTACCTCGCCGCCGAGACCGACCTGTCCGCGGTGCTGGGTCAGCTCGACGTGGTGAAGCCCGGGCTTCTCGTGCTGGACTCCGTGCAGACGGTCGCCTCCCCGGAGATCGACGGCGCACCGGGCGGGGTGGCCCAGGTGCGGGAGGTGGCCGGGGCACTCATCCGGGCGTCGAAGGAGCGGGGGATGTCCACCCTGCTGGTCGGTCACGTCACCAAGGACGGCGCGATCGCCGGGCCCCGGCTGCTGGAGCACCTGGTGGACGTGGTGCTGCACTTCGAGGGCGACCGGCACGCCAGGCTGCGGATGATCCGCGGGGTGAAGA
The DNA here is from genome assembly GCF_028200735.1 of Streptomyces sp. ACA25. GTDB lineage: Bacteria > Actinomycetota > Actinomycetes > Streptomycetales > Streptomycetaceae > Streptomyces. The sequence goes on along the minus strand of NZ_JAQKPV010000001.1, from coordinate 808,914 downwards.
ACCGGTACGGCGCCACGGACGAGGTCGGCTGCTTCGAACTGCACGACGAGGGCATCACCTCCCTCGCCGATCCGTCGGGGCTCTTCCTCACCCGCCGGGCCGAGCCGGTCCCCGGCACCTGCCTGACCGTCACCCTGGAGGGGCGCCGTCCGCTGGTGACCGAGGTGCAGTCACTGACCGTCGACAGCCAGATCCCGTCCCCGCGGCGCACCACCTCCGGCCTGGAGACCTCCCGGGTATCGATGATGCTGGCCGTCCTGGAGCAGCGGGGGCAGATCACCGCGCTCGGGAAGAACGACATCTACACCGCTACGGTGGGAGGGGTGAAGCTCTCCGAACCCGCGGCGGACCTCGCCATCGCGCTGGCCCTGGCGAGCGCCGCGAGCGACACTCCGCTGCCGAGCAATCTCGTGGCGATCGGCGAAGTGGGCCTGGCCGGGGAGGTCCGCCGGGTCACCGGGGTGCAGCGGCGGCTCGCCGAGGCGTCCCGGCTCGGCTTCACGCACGCCCTGGTACCGGCCGATTCCGGGCAGGCGCCGCCGGGCATGCGGGTGAAGGAGGTCGCCGACATCGGGGAGGCTCTGCGGGTGCTGCCGTCCGCCCCGCGCAGGTCCAAGCCGCCCGCCGCGCGGCGGGATACCGACCGGCCCGCGGAAGCACGCCGGTAGACTCATCGGGCGCAGGGCATCGACAGTCAGCGGAGGAACGCATGGCAGGCAGTGACCGGCCGGCCGGCACCGGCAGGCACGGAGCCGGAACGGACGGGCTGCTGCGTGCTTCGTTGAGCGCGATCGCTCCGGGGACGCAGTTGCGGGACGGCCTGGAGCGGGTGCTCCGCGGCAACACCGGCGGGCTGATCGTGCTCGGTGTGGACCGCACCGTGGAGTCGCTGTGCTCCGGCGGGTTCGTGCTGAACGTCGAGTTCAGCGCGACCCGGCTGCGGGAGCTGTGCAAGCTCGACGGGGCCATCGTCCTGGACCGCGAGATCACCAAGATCGTGCGGGCCGGGGTGCAGCTCGTGCCGGACGCCAGCATCCCCACCGAGGAGACCGGAACCCGGCACCGTACGGCCCAGCGGGTGTCCATCGAGACCGGCTTCCCGATCATCTCGGTCAGCCAGTCGATGCGGCTGATCGCCCTCTACGTGGACGGCCAGCGCCGGGTCCTGGAGGACTCCGGCGCCATCCTCTCCCGGGCCAACCAGGCGCTGGCGACGCTGGAACGCTACAAGCTGCGGCTCGACGAGGTGGCGGGCACCCTGTCCGCGCTGGAGATCGAGGACCTGGTCACCGTGCGGGACGTGGCCGCGGTGGCGCAGCGGCTGGAGATGGTCCGCCGGATCGCCGCCGAGATCGCCGAGTACGTCGTGGAGCTCGGCACCGACGGCAGGCTGCTGTCCCTGCAACTGGACGAGTTGATCGCCGGTGTGGAGCCGGAGCGGCAGCTGATCGTCCGGGATTATCTCCCGGAGGCCGGCGGCAAGCGGTCCCGGAAGGTGAGCACCGCGCTGTCCGATCTCGACGGGCTGACCCACCCCGAGCTGATCGAGCTCTCCATGGTGGCCCGGGCGCTGGGCTACAGCACGTCCCCGGAGACGCTGGACAGCGCGGTCTCGCCGCGCGGTTTCCGGCTGCTGGCGAAGGTCCCGCGCCTCCCCGGTGCGGTCATCGACCGGCTGGTCGACCACTTCGGCGGGCTGCAGAAGCTGCTGGCGGCCAGTGTGGACGACCTCCAGGCAGTGGACGGCGTGGGCGAGACCCGGGCCCGCTCGGTGCGCGAAGGGCTGTCCCGGCTGGCGGAGTCGTCGATTCTCGAGCGCTACGTCTGAGCCGGACACCTACCTCCCGCGAGAGGCAGGGGGAGTGCGGCGGCTGATGGGAACACGCGGACGCGACGGTCAACGAGCTTGCCCTTGATGCCCCCGGGCACGTGCCCTGGTGGTCGGAGCCTTCTCCCCACACCAACCTGTTCGCCATCATGGTCCATGTCCTCGGCGAGACCATCCGGTATGCCGGGCACGCCGGCATCCTGCGCGAGGGCGTCGATGGCCGGACCGGGGTGCGTGCCGAAAACGAGCAGCCTCTCGACGAGGAGGCCCGTGCGGCCTGCTGCGCGAAGATCGAGCAGGCTGCCAGGGGTGGCCGCGCCGACCGGCGCTTGGGGGTCTGCTCCACGACGTGACGTGATGTTCGAGCGGCATGATGCCGGTCGTGAGTGCTGATCTGTCGAAACGTCTGGTTCCTGTTGAACTCCGGGAGCTGGTTGCCCGCCGTCGTTCGCGGCTCGGCCGCAAGGTGGTGGGACCGCTCGCGGTGACGAACGGGCCGTGTTCACGGCAGTGGTGTACGTGCTGACCAGCAGCTGTGCCGGGCGGCGTCTGCCGCCGACGCCGGCACGTCCTCCGCCACCGCGCATCGCCGCTTCACGGTGTGCCGCTGGTCGCCGGCGCCCTGGAGTACAGAGGGGTGCCGCCACGGGGTCAGTCCTTGTCGAGACGGAACGAGATCGGGGTCACGGTGAAGCCGGGCAGCTCCGCCTCGGCGAGGTAGGTGGTGCCGGTGGCGGCGGCCCGGCCCCGGGAGCCGTCGCAGTCCTCCGGGGAATGCCGGCGGTCCCAGACGACGGTGTGCACAGCGGTGCCGTTCGCGGGCACCCGGAGGAGTTCCGACTCGTCACCCTTGGGGCAGCGCTGGGAGTTCCACACCTCGTCGTCGCCCTGGGAGAGCGTCAGCTCCAGTGCCCCGTGGCCGACGTCGATCCGGCAGTCCGTCCCGGACTCGTTGCGCAGGGTCAGCTGCAACTCGGGTCGCTCGCCCGGAGGATAGGCGTTCTCGGCACTGCGCAGCGAGAGGGTCAGCCGACTCGGCCGGCAGTCCGGGAGGCCCGCCACGGCGGCCCCGGCGCCGGCCTGAGCCTCCCCGGATCCGCCGCCGTCACCGGCCTCGCCGTCCTCGCTGTCCCGGCCGTCACCCTCCGGTCCGTCACCGTCGTCCGCGTCGCCGCCCGTGCCGTCCTCGCCGGAGCCGTCCCCGGACCCTCCGCCGTCGCCGTCGCCGTCCTCGTCGGCGTCCTCCTCGTCGGAATCCTCGCGCCCACCCGGCCGTTCGTCGCTGTGCGACTCCCCGTCAGTGGGACCGGGCGTCAGGGACGGCGCGGGGCCGCCGGCCGCGTCGTCCGCTCCGGATCCGGTGGAGTCGGTACCTCCGGACGTGCGGAGCGCCCAGAAGACGAGCAGCGCGAGGACGGCGAGGAGCAACAGCATGACGGCTCTCCGCCGCCAGTAGATGGAGGAGGGGAGTGGTCCGATCGGAGTGCGCAGAGATCCCACGCTGAAACCTTACGAGACGGCGGGACTGCCCCCTGGCCCTACCCACCGCTTGGCAGAGCACCGTTTGGCATCGGAGTGCGGACACGTCCGCCGGAAACGCTCACACCGCCCCGAACGGGCCCGGCGGCGGCTCCCGGGGCCGGCCGCCGGCACCCGTGTCCCACCCGGGCGGATACCCCCGAACGGCGACGCCCGGTCCGGTCACCGTCGGGTGCTGTGGCCACCGGGTGCGTGGCGCTTCCCCCGGGCCCCGGCCCGGCGTGCCAGGATCGGAACCGTTATGACTGCGACTACCGCGGCGCACCCCGCCACACCGGATGCCGAGCCGACCGCCCTCCACTCCCCCGTCATCGACTGGTTCGCGGCCCACTCCCGCGACCTGCCGTGGCGGCGGCCCGAAGCCGGGGCCTGGGGAGTCATGGTCAGCGAGTTCATGCTCCAGCAGACGCCGGTCAACCGGGTGCTGCCGGTCTACGAGCAATGGCTGGAGCGCTGGCCCCGGCCCGCCGATCTGGCCGCCGAATCTCCCGGCGAGGCCGTGCGGGCCTGGGGCCGGCTCGGCTATCCGCGCCGGGCCCTGCGGCTGCACGGCGCGGCCTCCGCCATAGCGGAACGGCACGGCGGCTCGGTGCCGACCAGCCACCACCAGCTGCTGGCGCTGCCCGGCGTCGGGGAGTACACCGCCGCGGCGGTCGCCTCCTTCGCCTACGGTCAGCGGCATCCGGTGCTGGACACCAACGTGCGGCGGGTGTTCACCCGGGCGGTCACCGGGAAGGAGTTCCCGCCGAACGCCACCACGGCCGCGGAGCGCAAGCTGGCTCGGATGCTGCTGCCCGAGGAAGACGCCACCGCGGCCCGTTGGGCGGCGGCCACGATGGAGCTCGGCGCACTGGTGTGCACCGCCCGGAAGCCGGCCTGCACGAGCTGCCCGATCGCCCGGCTGTGCGCCTGGCGGCAGGCCGGTTCCCCGCCCCACGAGGGCCCGCCGCGCCGCGCCCAGACGTACGCGGGAACGGACCGGCAGGTCCGGGGCAAGCTGCTGGCGGTGCTGAGGGAGGCCGCGGGGCCGGTCCCGCAGACCGCGCTCGACCAGGTGTGGGACGAACCGGATCAGCGGGCCCGGGCCTTGCGCGGGCTGGTCACCGACGGCCTGGCCGAACAGTTGCCGGACGGCCGTTACCGGCTGCCCGGCGCCGGCCCCCGCTGAGCACCGGTCGCCCGCCCCAGCTCACCGGGTCGTCCCGGAGCGTGCCCGCGCCTGCTCACCTGCGCGGGGGTACGCAGGGGTCCGGGCGTCGCGGGACATGGCATCGGGTGCCGTGCCTTCCGGAGGGTCGCCGGGAGGCTCGCACGCAGACCGTCACTCGAGCTCCCAGGTGAAGACGGTCGTCGGCCCGTCGTCGCTGCCTCCGGCGGACCGGTAGGTGGCCCGGGCGGCCTCGTTGTCGGTGTCGGCGGCCACCCACATGCCGTGACAGCCTCGCGTGCGGGCCAGCTCGGCCAGCGCCAGGACGAGCCCGCGGCCGATGCCCCGGCCGCGGTACTCCTCCTCGACCCCGAGCTCGTAGAGGAACATTTCCGTGCCCTGGTCCGGGTGCGTCATCTCCACACCCGTGACCATGCCGGCCGGGGTGCCTTCCACCCGGGCCACCAGCAGGTGGTGCCCGGGCTCCCGGACGAACTTCTCCGCCCAGTCCGCCCGCACCGGCCCGTCGAAGAGGGCGTCTGCCGCCATGACCCCGGCCACCGACGTCACCCGCTGTATGTCCGTCATGCTCGTCCTGTCTCCGTGCCGGCCCCCGCCGGGACCGGTGGGGGCCATGTGCTCCGCGCGCCGTTCCCGGCGGTGCGGCCGGCCAAATCTACGCCGGACCCGCCGGGAGCCGTGGCCCCGGGTGGGTGATCTCCCCGGCGGCTGCGGGCGGTTGCCCCGACGGGGCCCACCGCAGCCGGACAGGGCCGGTCACCGGGCGTGACAGTCCGCCAGGTGGTCGTTGACGAGCCCGCAGGCCTGCATCAGCGCGTAGGCGGTGGTGGGTCCGACGAAGCGGACTCCGCGCTGCTTCAGCGCCTTCGCCAGGGCGACGGACTCCGGCGTGGTGGCCGGGACGTCCGCGAGCCGGCACGGAGCCGGGCCGGCCGGCGGAGCGTGCGACCAGATCAGCTCGGTCAGCTCGCCCTCCGCCCACTGCCCGAAGAGCCGGGCGTTGCCCAGCGTGGCGTCGATCTTGGACCGGTTGCGGATGATCCGCGGATCGGCCAGCAGCCGGTCCGCGTCCGCCTCGCCGAAGGCCGCGACCTCGGCGATCCGGAAGCCGGCGAAAGCCTCGCGGAATCCTTCCCGGCGGCGCAGGATGGTCAGCCAGGACAGCCCGGACTGGAAGGCCTCCAGGCACAGCCGCTCGAACAGGGCGTCGTCCCCGCGGACCGGGCGCCCCCACTCGTCGTCGTGATACGCGCGGTAGTCGTCCTGCTCCGCGCCCCACGGGCAGCGCAGCAGGCCGTCCGGCCCGGCCACGGCCGATGAACTCTCCATGCCCGCCAGTGTGCCGCAGCCCTGTGACACCGCCCCGTCCCGGCGGACCGCCGCCGTAACCGGGGGACCGGCGCGGGAGCTGCTGGTCAGGGCACCTCGCGCAGATAGAGGGCACCGCAGGTGTGGCAGAACGGCTCCTCGGTGCTCCCCCAGGCATCGTCCGACCGGGTCTCGGCGTGCGGGGCCAGCTTCCGCCCGCACATCGCGTCGATGTCGGCGCCCCGGCTCATGTGCCAGGTCTTCACTGCTCCGCGGTCCCTCTCCCGGGCCTCGTCGTCCTCGTACTCGGCGCGCGCCACATGCTTCATCGCGGCCCACCTCCCTGTCTCCCATCCTGGCCCCCGCCGGGCCGTCCGGCGACCCGGCGGCACGGTGAGAGGGACCGCAGCCGCCCGGGCCGAAGGCGTCGCAGCCCGGGCGGGCCCGTCGGCGCCGGGCAGGCCCTACAGCCGGAACCAGACGGTCTTGCCGGGGTCGTGGAGGTGTCGGCGGATGTCCCAGGCGCGGGCACAGCAGCTGAGCAGCCGCAATCCGCGCCCGTGCTCCGCGCCGAGCGCAGCCGGCCGGTCCGGTGACGTGAGCACCCCGGGTGCCCGGTCGTGTACGAGCACGTGCAGCTCGCCGGGAGAGGTAGAGGTCCAGTAGCAGTGGAGGCCGACCGGCGGCGGGACCGGGCAGCGCAAGGAGGCAGCGACCGCGTTGCTGACCACCTCCGAGGTCAGCAGGACGGCCGTGTCGATCAGCTCCGGGTCACCCGGGACCTCGGACCCGAGGTGGGTGCGCATCGCCTCTCGGGCGTTGCGCACCCACCTCGGGTCCGAAGGGAAGAGCAGGGTGAAACCGGTCGCGGAGCGGACCGAAGCAGAATGCATGTGGTGCTCCTCAGGGGCGGGTGGGACGCGGACAGGACAGATACGGACAACGGGCACGTGACGGGACGAGTGCCACGGCAGCACCTTCTGATGCGCCGTTCGGGCCGATTTACCGACCTGCCGAGCAACGCCAGGACCAGGAGTATCACTTGGGGAAGAAGCTGTTCCCCGCGAGTACGGCACCGGGGCACAGATACCCGAAGGAGGGGGAGAGACTCGTCACTGTCCGCGACCCCCGACCTCAGCTCCCGCCCGCCCGCCGCGCCCCCGCCCGCTCGGCCGGTTCCGGCTACCGGAGGGCGAAGCGGTCGGTGGCCGCCAACAGAGCGTCTGAGATCCCGGGCGCGCCGGCGAAGTGCCCCGCCTCGTCGACGAGGACGAGCTCACCCTCCGGCCAGGCACGGACGAGTTCCCAGGGGGTGCCCAGCAGATTGCCCAGGTCCAGGGTGCCCTGGACGATGACCCCGGGGATGCCCGCCAGCCGGCCGGCCTCCCGCAGCACGATGCCCTCCTCGAGCCAGGAACCATGACTCCAGTAGTGGGTGACGAGGCGCGCGAACGCCATCCGGAACGCCGGATCCTGATACCGGAGGAACGGTTTGGGAGCGGCCGGCACGATGGCTTCCTCCCAGGCGCACCAGTCCCGCGCGGCCTTGTCCCGGACGGCGGGGTCGGGGTCGTGCAGCAGGCGACGGTAGGCGGCGGCCAGGTCGCCGTCACGCTCGGCGGCGGGCACGGCGGACCGGAAGCGCTCCCACTCCTGCGGGAACACGTGCCCCAGTCCGCGGGTGAGCAGGTCGGTTTCCGCCCGCCGGCCGGTCGCCAGCCCGGTCAGCACCAGCTCGGTCACCCGCTCCGGATACCGCTCGGCGTAGAGCAGTCCGAGTGCCGCCCCCCAGGAACCGCCGAACACCAGCCACCGGTCGATGCCCAGGCGCTGCCGCAGTTGCTCCATGTCGGCCAGGAGATGAGGGGTGGTGTTGCTGTCGAGGCAGGTGTCCGGGTCGCTCGCGTGCGGCGTGCTCCGGCCGCAGTTCCGCTGATCGAACAGCACAATGCGGTAGGCGGCCGGATCGAAACAGCGGCGCATCCCGGCGTTGCAGCCGGAGCCGGGACCGCCGTGCACGAACACGGCCGGCTTGCCCCGCGGGTTCCCGCAGACCTCCCAGTACACGAGGTTGCCGTCACCTACGTCGAGCATCCCGTGCTCGTACGGCTCGATCTCCGGATAGCTCATCCGTTCCCCGTGTTTCTGTCCGGTGTGATGGGCGGCCTGCTGTGCGGATGCCGCGACCGTCCGACCGTAGCCGGGTGGCCCGACGCGCCGCAGCGGGATTTACGATCGGTCAACGGCTTGGTGGGCGCGCGGGGTTGGGGGAGACATGGATCCGTCCGGGGTGGGGCTGCGGCTCGGCACGAGTCTGCTGACCGCGATGGCCAAGAAACTGTTCCGGCAGGACGGGCCGGGGGCCGGACTGGTGGACCGGCCCGTGCGGGTCTCCGCACTGGTGTCCTTCCGGGGCGAGCAGCGCACCCTGGCCGAGGAGGATCTCGTCCGGCTGGCCCGGGAGCTGGTGGACCGGGCGGCCCGGACCGCCGGACCGCACGACGCCCTGCCGCCCGGCGAGACCGAGCCCCTCGTCACCGCCCTTGCCCGGAGCCTGCACGGCCTGGGCGACCTGGACATGGACGACGTGCAGGCCGTCCGGCTCGGCCCGGCGGCCCTGGCGGCGGAGCTGCGCCGAGGGCAGCGGCAGCGGGGAGGCGAACAGCTCTCCGGGGACGCGGAACTCCTCCTCGATGCCCTCCTGGAGGCCGCCTGCCTGCACATCCTGCACTTCTTCACTCAGCGCTCCACCTTCGTCGCCCGGACGCTCGTCCAGCAGAGCCGGGACCTGGACACGCTGCGGGCCAGGACCGACCTGCTGCTGGAGCGGACCCCGCCGAAATCGGCCGAGAACAGCACCTTCGAGGCCCGGTACGCCGAGTACGTCGTGCGGGAGCAGAGCCGGCTCACGGTGTACGGGCTGGACCTGCGCCGAACCCGGGAGTGGAAGCTCGACGACGCCTACCTCAGCCTGGAGGCGGCCGGCCGGGAACCGGAGGCCGATGACCGGGGCAATCCCAGCGCGCTCGGCGCTCCCGCAACACCGCAGCGCGCCGACCGGGCGCTGAGCGGCCTCCCCCGGGTACTGCTGCGGGGCGGCGCGGGCTCGGGCAAGACCACACTGCTCCAGTGGCTGGCGGTGTGCGCGGCCCGGCAGGAGACCCGGCAGAGCATGCACCACCTGCTCGGCAAGGTCCCTTTCCCGCTGCCGCTGCGCACCCTGACCCGGACCGGCCGCCCGCTGCCCGCCCCGGAGGACTTCCTGTCCGCGGTGAACTGCCCGCTGGCGGGAGCGCAGCCACCCGGCTGGCCGGACCGGGTGCTGGCGGCGGGGCGGGGACTGCTGCTGGTCGACGGAATCGACGAAGTGCCGGAAGGCGAACGGGAGGAGGTCCGGCGCTGGCTGCGCCGCCTGGACACCGCGTACCCGGGCAACCTCTGGATGGTCACCGCCCGGCCGTCCGCCGTGCGGGCGGACTGGCTGGACGCCGAGAACTTCACCGAGCTGTCCATGACGCCGATGGGCAGCCGGGAGTTCGAGGCCTTCGTCCACCGCTGGCACCGGGCCGTCGGCGCGGAGCCGGAGGTCGAGCAGGCACTGCTCGACCTCGTCCGCTCCCGCCCGGATCTCAGCGCGCTGGCCACCAGCCCGCTGATGTGCGCCCTGCTCTGCGCGCTGCACCGAGAGCGCAACGGGTACCTCCCACGGGGTCGCAAGGCGCTGTACGACGCCGCGCTGGCCATGCTGCTGGAGCGCCGCGACCGGGAACGCCCCGACCCGCCGCGCGGCGCACTCGAACTCGACGCGGACACCCAGATCTCGCTGCTGCAGAAGCTCGCCCACTGGCTGATCTTCAACGGCCGTTCCGAGATGGCCGGCTCCCTGGCCGCCCGGCTCATCGGCCAGACCCTGCCCGCCCTCCACCAGGGCACCGGACTCGGCACGGGAGAGACGGTGCTCCGGCACCTGCTGGAGCGCTCCGGCGTCCTGCGGGAACCCGTCGACGGAACCGTGGACTTCGTGCACCGCACCTTCCAGGACTACCTCGGGGCGCGGGAGGTCGTCGACTGGCAGCACTTCCCGGCCCTGGTGGACAAGGCGCACCTGGACCAGTGGGAGGACGTGGTGCGCATGGCGGTCGCCCACGCGCAGCCCGCGCAGCGGGGCGAACTGCTCCAGGCACTGCTGGAGCGGGGCGACCGCGAGCCCGAGCACGCCGTGCGGCTCCACCTGCTGGCCGCCGCCTGCCTGGAGCACGCCACCCAGGTGCGGCCCGACATCCGGGAGGCCGTGCTGGCCCGCGCCGCCGACTACCTCCCGCCCCGCACCAACGACGAGGCACGGACCCTGGCCCGCACCGGCCCGGTGGTGCTGGGTCTGCTGCCGGGCCCGGAAGGGCTGGACGACGACGAGGCGGAGGCCGTGGTCGTCGCCGCCTCCCGGCTCGCCACCGACGGGGCGCTCAAGACGCTGCGTGCCTACCGGGACCACCCGTCCCTGGCGGTGCAGCGCCAGCTGGCCTACAGCTGGCACCGCTTCGACACCGGACGCTACTTCGACGAGATCGTCACCCACCTGCCGCGTGACGGCGAACTTCAGCTCCAGGCGAGCAACGCGGAGGAGCTTGCCCTGCTGGCTGAACTGCCAGGGCTGCGGCGGATCAACCTCGACGGTTCCTTCAGCGAGGAGCAGATCCGTACGGCACTGGCGCACCACCCGTTGACCGCATTGACCCTGCAAAACTGTGAGTTGCACAGCCTCTGCCTTCTCCGGGACTTCGGTGGCCTGGAGGAACTGAAGCTGACCGGGTCCTCCGCGGTCACGGACTTCACACCGCTGGCCGGGGCTCCCCTGCGTTCCCTGCTCTTCGGCTCACCGCCGGGAGCAAGAGTCAGTGGACTCGGCGCTCTCGAGACGCTGGGAGGTCTCTTCCTCCTGCCCGGCACCGAGCTGCCGTCCCTGCGCGAACTGCCACTGCGAGCTCCCTTGCGACAACTGGCCCTCCCGGATAATCCCCCCGACCTCCGCGACCTCCGGTCCTGGCCCGGCCTCACCCGTCTGTCCCTCCAGGTCGTCGAGCGACCCATTGACCCCGAAGAGTGGGGAGCCCTCGCCGGTCTGGAGCGGTTGAGGTTCCTGGCGGTCCGCCCGGTGACGTTGCGCAACCTCGCGGAGACAGGGGTTGTCCTTCCCCGGATAACGCACACTCACCTCTGGTCGACCGACCGTTCGACCCCCCTGCCCGTCGATGTGCTCGAAACGATGGCAGGCTCCCTGCCGGGCCTGACTTCATCGACTTTCACCGCCGACGCGGAGGACCTGGCGCCGCTGGCCCGGCTGGAGTCCCTCCGGTCCCTGCACATCTCCGCGCCCAGCGGCCGGGTGAACTGTCCGCCGCATGTAACGCTGACGGACCGTCCCGCCTCCCGTTACTGACTCGCCGAACCACAGGCCCCGCGTCCTGTACCCAACTCCCTGTCAGCGCACTTCGTTACGCTCGGGCTGCATGGATCCCGCACACTTCGGCTTGCGGCTGGCCTCGGGGGCCGTCGGCCCGCTGATCACACGCCTGTTCCGGCAGGACGGACCCGGCGCCGGGCTGGTGGACCAGCCCGTCCGGGTGTCCTCGCTGGTCTCCTTCGCCGGCGAGACCCGGACCCTCACCGAGCACGAGCTGCGCAAGCTGACGGGCCGGCTGGTGCAGCGGGCGGTGCAGGCCGCGGGCCCGCACGATCCCGTCGTCCCCGAGGACGAACAGGAAGCCCTCACCGGCGCCGTCGTCCGCACCCTCACCGGTCTCGGTGATCTGACCATGGACGACGCCCATGCCGTGGGGCTCGGGCACGAGCAGTTCGCCCGTCAGTTGCGCGCCCGCACCCCGGAGGCCACCCGCGCGCTCTCCGCGGACGCCGCCCGGTTCCACGACCGGCTCATCGACACCGCAAGCCTGCACATCCTCCATTTCTTCACCCAGCGCTCCACGTTCATCCCCAGCGCTCTCGTCGAGCAGACCCGCATGCTGCGGCGGCTGATCGCGCTGACCGATTCCCTGCTCGGTCAGCTGCCGCCGTCGCTCCGGGTGCAGGACCTGGAGTTCGAGGAGCGGTACGGGCGCTATCTGGTGGGCAAGCACAGCCTGCTCACCATCTACGGCATCGACCTCGACCATGCCCGGGAGTGGCCGCTGGACGCCGCCTACCTGAGTCTGGAGGCGGTGGAGCGCAGGCCCTGGCGCGGAGGAGGCGGCGGCACCCCGCCGGACGAGGACGACCAGCCGCCGGCTCCGCAGCCCGCGGAGCGGGCACTGGCCGGGCGGGAGCGGGTGCTGCTGCGTGGCGTCGCAGGCTCCGGGAAGACCACGCTGGTGCAGTGGCTCGCGGTCACCACCGCACGGCAGGAGCTCGGCGAGGGCATGCAGCATCTGCGGGGCCGGGTGCCCTTTGTGCTGCCCCTGCGGACCCTCACCCGCAGCGGGAAGGAGCTGCCGGCGCCGGCCGCCTTCCTGACCGCGGTGGGCTGCCCGCTCTCTCCGCCGCCGGGGTGGGCCGAGCGGGTGCTGAGCGCCGGGCGGGGGTTGCTGCTCATCGACGGGCTGGACGAGGTCCCGGAGCAGGAGCGGGAACACGCCCGGCGCTGGCTGCGCGAGCTGCTGCACGCCTTCCCCGGGAATCTGTGGCTGGTCACCGCGCGGCCCTCCGCGGTGCGGGAGGGCTGGCTCTCCGCCGAGGACTTCTCCGAGCTGTCGCTGACCCAGATGAGCCGGGACGATGTCGCGGCGTTCATCCGCCGGTGGCACCGTGCCGTGCGGGCGGACCCACTGTACGAGGTCAAACTGCTCGACGCGGTGCGCCTGAAGCCGGACCTCGGGCGGCTCGCCACCAACCCGCTGATGTGCGGGCTGATCTGCGCGCTGCACCGGGAGCGGCGCGGCTACTTGCCGCGCGGCCGGAAAGCGCTGTATGACGCGGCGCTGACGATGCTGCTGGAGCGCCGGGACCGCGAGCGGGACATGGGCAGCCCGAGCGGTGTGGAGCTGGACGCCGAGGCGCAGGTGCAGTTGCTGCAGAAGCTGGCGTACTGGCTGATCCGCAACGGGCGTTCGGAGATGGACCAGGAGGTCGCGGTGGGCCTGCTGGAGCGGGTGCTGCCGTCCATGCCGCATGTGGGCGCGCCGGAGTCGGCGCGGGCCGTCTACCGGCACCTGCTGGACCGGTCGGGCCTGCTGCGGGAGCCGTCCCCCGGGGCGGTGGACTTCGTGCACCGCACCTTCCAGGACTACCTGGGCGCCAAGGAGGCTGTGGAGGAGCAGGACTTCCCGCTGCTCGTGGACCACGCGCACCTCGATCAGTGGGAGGACGTCATCCGGATGGCGGTCGCCCACTGCCGGCCGGAGGAGCGCGCCCGGCTGCTCCGGGCGCTGGTGGCCCGCGGAGACGCCGACGCCGAGCAGCGGGTGCGACTGCACCTGCTCGCCATGGCCTGCCTGGAGCATGCGACGCAACTCGACCCGACGGTACGGAAGCTGGCGGAACAGCGGGCCTCGGAGGTCATGCCGCCGCGGACCCTGGGCGAGGCCGAGTCGCTGGCCGCGGTCGGCCCGGTGGCGCTGGAGTTGCTGCCGGGTCCGGAAGAGCTGACGGACGAGGAGGCCCGGGCGGTCGTGGTCACCGCCGGCCGAATCGCGACCGATGCCGCCCTGACAAAGCTGGCCCGGTTCGCCCACCACCCCGGGCGGGGCGTCCGCAATCAGCTGGCCTGGGCCTGGAACCGTTTCGACGCCACGCACTACGCGACGGAGATCATCCGCCATCTCCCGGAGGACGACAGCTGGTATCTGGTTGCCCGCACCCAGGAGGAGCTGCGGGTGTTCCACGAGGTGGTGGACCACGCCTGGCTGCATGTTCTCGGGGACTTCGACGCCGAGGACATCATGGGGGCGGTGGCCGGGAAGCGGATCACCCGGCTCAACATCCGGGACAACAGCCGGCTCACCGGCCTCTCCTGCCTGTCGGCCCTGCCTCACCTGGAGTCACTCGCGCTGGTCAACTGCCCGGCGGTCACCGACCTGCGGCCGCTCACGGGCGTCCCCGGGCTGACCCGGGTCACGTTGGAGGCCTGCCAGGGGCTGCGGAGCCTGGAGCCCCTCGACCGGGTGCGGCGACTCGACATGCTGCACCTCCGGCTGACGCAGCCCCTCGACCCGCCCGAGCGTGCCCCCTTGCACACCTTCGAGCCGCCTCCCACCGTCCCGCTGACCCGTCTGGCGGCGTGGCCCCGGCTGCGGCACCTGGCTCTGCAGTCACACCGGGCCCGGCCCTCTCCCGAGGAGTGGGACGCCGTGGCCGCCCTGCCTGAGCTGGAGTCCCTGGCCCTGACCCTGCCGCAGCTGCGGGCCCTGGAGCTCCGGGCGGAGGCCCTTCCACGGATCACTCACCTGTATCTGCACCCGCCGGACGAGGGCGCCGGGCTGGAGCGGCTGCCGCGGCTCTTCCCGGGTCTCGCACACCTGACCATGCGGCATCCGCGGCATGTGGACCTGACGCCGCTGGTGGCCCTGGGCGGGCTGCGGTCGGTGGTGATCGAGGAGGCCGAGAGCCTCCGGGGGACCGACCGGCTCGCCGGCGTGGAGCTGAGCGTGGAGCATCCCTCCCGCTACTGACCGCTGTCCCCGAGGTCCCCTGCTGTCCCGGCGGGCCCCATCCCCGCGGTTCCCGGCCGGCCCCGGAACGGGCGAACGCCCCGCCGGCCGGATGGCCGTCGGGGCGTTCGCCGCAGAGTGTACGGAGCGCGCGGGGCGCTGCCGGTCACTCCTTGTTGAGGTTGGGGCCCTTGCCTGCGGGGGCGTCCACCGGGGGGATGTCGGGGAGAGCGGCCTTCTCCTCGCCCCGGAAGGTGAACTTCTGCTCCTTGTCCTCACCCTCCACATCCACGACCACGATCTGGCCGGGCCGCAGGTCACCGAAGAGGATCTTCTCCGAGAGGATGTCCTCGATGTCCCGCTGGATGGTGCGGCGCAGCGGCCGGGCGCCGAGCAGCGGGTCGTAGCCGCGCTTGGCGAGCAGCTGCTTCGCGTCGTGGCTCAGCTCCAGTGCCATGTCGCGGTCCTTCAGACGCTCGTCCAGGTGCGCGACCATCAGGTCGACGATCTGGATGATGTCCTCCGGGGTCAGCTGGTGGAAGACCACCGTGTCGTCGACACGGTTCAGGAACTCCGGGCGGAAGTGCTGCTTCAGCTCGTCGTTGACCTTGGCCTTCATCCGCTCGTAGCCCGCGTGGACGTCGCCGGCGACGGCGAAGCCCATGTTGAAGCCCTTGGAGATGTCCCGGGTGCCGAGGTTGGTCGTCATGATGATGACGGTGTTCTTGAAGTCCACGACCCGGCCCTGGGAGTCGGTCAGCCGACCGTCCTCCAGGATCTGCAACAGGGAGTTGAAGATGTCCGGGTGGGCCTTCTCGACCTCGTCGAACAGCACGACCGAGAACGGCTTGCGGCGCACCTTCTCGGTGAGCTGGCCGCCCTCCTCGTAACCCACGTATCCGGGCGGCGAGCCGAACAGCCGGGAGACGGTGTGCTTCTCGCCGAACTCCGACATGTCCAGGGAGATGAGCGCGTCCTCGTCGCCGAAGAGGAACTCGGCGAGCGTCTTGGACAGCTCGGTCTTACCGACACCCGAGGGGCCGGCGAAGATGAACGAGCCACCGGGACGCTTCGGGTCCTTCAGGCCCGCCCTGGTACGGCGGATGGCCTGCGAGAGCGCCTTGATGGCGTCCTGCTGCCCGATGACGCGCTTGTGCAGCTCGTCCTCCATGCGCAGCAGCCGGGAGGTCTCCTCCTCGGTGAGCTTGAACACCGGGATGCCGGTGGAGACGGCCAGGACCTCGGCGATGAGCTCCTCGTCGACCTCGGCCACGACGTCCATGTCGCCGGCCTTCCACTCCTTCTCCCGCTGCGTCTTGGCGGTCAGCAGCTGCTTTTCGTCATCGCGCAGCGAAGCGGCCTTCTCGAAGTCCTGCGAGTCGATCGCGGACTCCTTCTCCCGGCGCACGTTCGCGATCTTCTCGTCGAACTCGCGAAGGTCCGGCGGTGCGGTCATCCGGCGGATCCGCATCCGGGAACCGGCTTCGTCGATCAGGTCGATCGCCTTGTCCGGCAGGAAGCGGTCCGAGACGTACCGGTCGGCCAGCTGCGCGGCCGCGACCAGGGCGGCGTCGGTGATCGAGACGCGGTGGTGCGCCTCGTACCGGTCGCGCAGGCCCTTGAGGATCTCGATGGTGTGCGGGAGCGAGGGCTCCGCGACCTGGATGGGCTGGAAGCGGCGCTCCAGCGCCGCGTCCTTCTCCAGGTGCTTGCGGTACTCGTCCAGCGTGGTGGCACCGATGGTCTGCAGCTCGCCGCGGGCCAGCATCGGCTTGAGGATGCTGGCGGCGTCGATGGCGCCTTCGGCGGCGCCGGCGCCGACCAGGGTGTGCAGCTCGTCGATGAACAGGATGATGTCGCCGCGGGTGCGGATCTCCTTGAGCACCTTCTTCAGGCGCTCCTCGAAGTCACCGCGGTACCGGGAGCCGGCGACCAGTGCGCCGAGGTCCAGGGTGTAGAGGTGCTTGTCCTTCAGGGTTTCGGGCACCTCGCCCTTGACGATGGCCTGGGCCAGCCCTTCGACGACGGCCGTCTTGCCGACGCCCGGCTCGCCGATCAGCACCGGGTTGTTCTTGGTGCGGCGGGACAGCACCTGCATGACCCGCTCGATCTCCTTCTCGCGCCCGATGACCGGGTCGAGCTTGGACTCCCGGGCGGCCTGCGTCAGGTTGCGGCCGAACTGGTCCAGGACGAGCGAGGTGGACGGCGTGCCCTCGGCGGGCGCGCCGGTGGCGGCGGTCTCCTTGCCACCGGAGTACCCCGAGAGCAGCTGGATGACCTGCTGCCGGACCCGGTTCAGGTCGGCGCCCAGCTTCACCAGGACCTGGGCTGCGACGCCCTCGCCCTCGCGAATGAGACCGAGCAGGATGTGCTCGGTGCCGATGTAGTTGTGGCCGAGCTGGAGGGCTTCGCGGAGCGACAGCTCCAGCACCTTCTTGGCCCTGGGGGTGAAGGGGATGTGGCCGGACGGGGCCTGCTGCCCCTGGCCGATGATCTCCTCCACCTGCTGGCGGACCGCCTCGAGCGAGATCCCGAGGCTCTCCAGGGCCTTAGCGGCGACACCCTCACCCTCATGGATGAGTCCCAGGAGGATGTGTTCAGTGCCGATGTAGTTGTGGTTGAGCATCCGGGCTTCTTCCTGAGCCAGGACGACAACCCGCCGCGCGCGGTCGGTGAACCTCTCGAACATCGTTAATCGCTCCTCAGAGCGGTCAGGCAGTAAGGGGTCGGTCCCCTCCCTGTCCTTCCGCAGCTTAGTCCCGCAACGGGGGACCGCTCATTCCGACTGTTACCCGCTGTTCCCGGCCTCCTGCCCGAACAGTCACAACAGTTCCAACCCGATGGTGCGAGACGATGTTCCCGCAGGCCGGACGATTTGCCTGTAAGGGCTACGCCGTCGGCGAACGCCGATGACCCACACGCCGGACCCGCTGTCACCGCCCCCTTCATCCACTTGCGAGTTACCTACCCGTCCAGGCTGACACTCCATGCGGGACAGGTCTTCCACATCCGCTATCGGCGAACGGACTTGCCTCCCGGAGGGCCGTCCGCAAGAGCTCTCGGCACGTTCCGCGACATCTCTGCGACACAGCGTAACCCGAGGGGGCCCGGCGGCGCGGGGACCCGGCACGCGACAGTCGGCCGCACATGCCTCGAGGGGCCGACCCCGCCATGGGCACGACCCCCCGTTCCAGGACACGGACGGACCGACGCGTCTCCCCGCCGGACCGCCGCCGGACGGGAACACCCGTCGCGACGGAGCCACCGGCGGGCCGCATCCGTGACGCCCGGCCGCGGCCGGTCAGGCCCCGGCGTCCTCGTAAGCCTTGCGGATCTCGGCGGGCACGCGGCCGCGGTCGTTCACCTGGAAGCCGTTCTCCTTCGCCCAGGCGCGGATCTTCGCGGTGTCCTGGCTGCCGCCGGCTGCCGCGCGGCTGCCGCGCGGGGCGCGCGCGGCACGGCCGCCGGCCCGGCGCCCGGCCTTCAGGTAAGGCTCCAGAGCACTGCGGAGCTTCTCTGCGTTGGCGGATTTGAGGTCGATCTCGTAGGTCTTTCCATCGAGCGCGAACGTAACGGTCTCGTCCGCCTCACCCCCGTCGAGGTCATCGAGGAGAAGGACCTGAACCTTCTGTGCCACTTGACTACTCCCCATTCATAGTCGCCGAATAGTTTCGCTACTGCGGGCGCAATCAAACCGCCCTTCTCAGGAAAACACAAACCCTCTGCCGGGATTGCTCTGCATCGATCCGAAGACACGATGGGATGATTCGGACATAAACCCCACCTCTCCGGCAATCAGAGATGCAACAGCATCCGACTGTTACCCAAAGTGTTAGGTTTCACTCGCTCCAGCCCGAGGAACTCGGCCACTCCCTCGTCATAGGAACGCAGCAGCTCACTGTAGACATCCCCGCCGACCGGCGTATCGCCGATCTCGACGAACCCGTGGCGGGCGAAGAACTGCACTTCGAAGGTCAGGCAGAAAATGCGGCTGACCCCCAGTTCTCGTGCAGTGTCCAGCAACTTCTCGAGTACCCGGTGCCCCACTCCCTGCCCCTGGAGAGCCGGATCGACGGCGAGCGTGCGCACCTCGGCAAGGTCCTCCCACATGACGTGCAGAGCCCCGCAGGCCACCACACGGGCGTCCGGACCGCCCTCCGCCACCCAGAACTCCTGAATGTCCTCGTAAAGGGTCACCATCGCCTTGTTGAGCAGGATCCGGTCCTTGGCGTACACCTCGATGAGCCCGCGCACTGCCGGCACATCGGTAGTCCGGGCACGGCGGACGGTGACTTCGGTTACGGCACTCTCATCTTCTGTCACGAACGAGAGGCTATCGCCCGTGATCGTCCACGTGCACTCCGGCCACATCCACCACCCGCAGCGCATCGTGCAATGCCTCGGCCTGCTCGGGGGACATCATGCTCAGGAATGCCACAAGAGCCGCCGCCGGGTTGTCGCTCTCCCCCCAGGCGTCGTGTATCAATGCGGCGGCGTAGGCAGCCCGGGTGGACACCGCCTCATAGTGATAGGCCCGTCCCTCCTGCCTCCGCCTGACCCAGCCCTTCTGATGCAGGTTGTCCAGGACTGTCATCACAGTCGTATAAGCGATCGACCGCTCTTGACGCAGATCCTCAAGAACTTCTCGGACAGTGACGGAACGGTTCCACTCCCAGACGCGGCTCATCACCGCATCTTCGAGGTCTCCCAAGGGCCGCGGCATGCGGCAACAATAACGGCGGGGGTGCGAATTGCCGGGTCACCGGGCCACCAGGCCGCGTCGCGGGCCGGTGAGCCGCCTCGACGGGCCCGGGAGCGGATGCCCCGGCCGCCGGCGGGCCCACGAGAGCGGGACGGGGCGGCGCGGCCGGGCAGAAGCCGTAGCGGCCGCGGGCCGGGCCTGCGGGCAGCCCAGGGGAAGGACACGGGGGCGGGAACAGGTGCCGGGCAAGCCGGCACGGAGGCCCCGGCCGGCGGCCGGGGCAGAAGGAAGGGGGCGCTACTTCGCCTCGGACTGCTCCGCACGGGCCATCGCCTCGGCGGCCTCGTCCTCCTTGTACTTGTTCGCCCCGCCCTGCGATTTCACGATGGTCACGATCAGCCAGGTGAAAGCCACCGCCATCACCGTCGGCGGGAAGAGTGCGGCGAGGTAGTCCATGACTTCCGTTCTCCTTGGTGCGCGTGCGTGCTCAGGCAGCAGGCACCCACCAGAGTACCGACCTACTCGTCCCCGGACCCCGGCGGATCCGGTGCCTCCGGCCGCGGATCGGCGGACGGCCGCTTGCGCCCCGGCGGAAAGACCTCCGCCGGGGTCGGCATGGGCCGCGCGGGCTTCGGCGGCTTCGCCGGGTCCTCGCGGCGCTCGCGCTCACCGTCCCGGTCGCCCTCGTCACCGTTGGTGCCATCTGACGTACGCATAGACCGAGATTAGCCATTAAACGGACAAATCGCACGAGTTCTCGGCCGGTCGGCGTGGCTGCCGCGCAGAACCCGGGCTCAGGAGCGGCCGATGTTCCTCTCGTAGACCAGCCGCAGACCGATCAGGGTCAGCCAGGGCTCGTGCTCGTCGATCGCCGAAGCCTCGCCCAGCATCATCGGCGCCAGGCCCCCGGTGGCGATGACGGTCACCGTGCCCGGATCGTCCGCGAGCTCCCGGGCCATCCGGCCCACCACGCCGTCCACCTGCCCGGCGAAGCCGTACAGGATGCCGGACTGCATCGACTCCACGGTGTTCTTCCCGATCACCTGCCGCGGGCGGGCCAGCTCAACCTTCCGCAGCTGCGCGCCGCGCAGCCCCAGCGCCTCCACCGAGATCTCGATGCCGGGAGCGATCGCCCCGCCCGCGTACTCGCCCCGCCCGGTGACGGCGTCGTACGTGGTGGCCGTTCCGAAGTCGACAACGATGCACGGGCCGCCGTACAGCTCGATCGCCGCGGCTGCGTTGATGACGCGGTCCGCCCCGACCTCCTTGGGGTTGTCCGTCATGATCGGCACCCCGGTCTTCACACCCGGCTCGACCAGGACCGCGGGGATGTCGCCGTAGTAGCGGCGGGTCACCTCGCGCAGCTCGTGCAGTACGGAGGGCACGGTGGAGCAGATGGCGATTCCGTCCACCCCGTCCCCCAGCTCGTCACCGAGCAGCGGGTGCGTGCCCATCAGGCCCTGCAGCAGCACGGCCAGCTCGTCCGCGGTGCGGCGGGCATCGGTGGAGATCCGCCAGTGCTCGACGATGTCCTCACCGTCGAAGAGCCCCAGGACCGTGTGCGTGTTGCCGACATCGATGGTGAGCAGCATCAGGCACCTTCCCCTGCGTCCCGCGCGGACAGGGGCTCCGCCTCCGGGCCGGCCCGGAGGTCCAGGCCGATGTCGAGGACCGGGGCGGAGTGGGTGAGCCCGCCGACCGCCAGGTAGTCGACGCCCGTCCCGGCGTAAGCGCGGGCGTTGCCGAGGGTCAGCCGGCCGGAGGACTCCAGGGTGGCCCGGCCGGCAACGAGCTCCACCGCCTGCCGGGTCTCCTCCGGGGTGAAGTTGTCCAGCAGGAGCAGATCCGCCCCGAGGGCGAGCACCGGCTCGATCTGGTCGAGCCGGTCCACCTCCACCTCGATGGGCGTACCGGCGCTGCCGGCTTCCTCCAGGGCGGTGCGGACCGCGGTGAACGCCTCGGCGACCCCGCCGGCCGCGAGCACGTGGTTGTCCTTGATCAGCGCGGCGTCCGACAGCGACATCCGGTGGTTGACGCCGCCCCCGCAGCGGACCGCGAACTTTTCCAGGGCGCGCAGGCCGGGGGTCGTCTTGCGGGTGTCGCGGACCTTCGCCCCGGTGCCCTCCAGCGCGTCCGCCCAGGCCCGGGTGGCGGTGGCGATACCGGACAGCCGGCCGAGCAGGTTGAGCGCGCTGCGCTCACCGGTGAGCAGGTCGCGGGTGCGGGCGGTGACTGTCAGGAGCACCTGGCCGGCGACCACCCGGTCACCGTCGGCGACGTGCCGCTCGACCTCGAACTCCTCGGTGCAGACCACCGAGAGCACCGCCTCGGCGACCCGCAGGCCGGCGACGGTGCCCGCCTCCCGGGCGGTCAGGTCAGCGGTGGCCACCGCCTCCTCGGGGACGGTGGCCACCGTGGTGACGTCCACCCCCTGGTCGAGGTCTTCCTCGATCGCCAGGTGGGCGATGTCCTCGACCTGCACCGGGTCCAGCCCGGCGGCGGCCAGCAGCTCGGCCAGCTCCGGATCGAGGCCGCACTCCAGCGGGTCGAAAGCGAAATCGTCGGCGTCACCGGCGCCGCAGCCGCAGGCGTCGCCGCAGCCGCCGTCCTGCTGCGCGGCGTCGCCGGGACGGACACCGATCGGCAGCAGACTGATCTCCACCGGCTCGGGTCGGGGCGTCTCGGGGCGGGCGGTACTCACTCAGGTCTCCTCGGGGGCGACCGCGTGGATCGGGGGGAACGCGGTCGAGTCGGTCGTGCGGATGTCGAGGGCGGGGCCCGCGCCGGAGGGGCGCAGGCCGACGATCAGGTGACGCCGCCAGACGGCATCGTCCCGCTCGGGGTGGTCCTCACGCCAGTGGCAGCCCCGGGTTTCGGTACGGTGCCGTGCGGCGGCCACCAGCACCCGGGCGACCAGGTGCAGGTTGGCCGTCTCCCAGGCGTCCGTTCCCGGCTCGGCTGGCTTGGCCGGGGTCAGGGCTTCCAGCTCCCCGGCCGCCCGGGCCAGGCTTTCCCCGGAGCGCAGCACCCCGGCGCCCCGGGTCATGATGCGCTGGATCTCACGCCGGGCCTCGGGGGCCGGCAGTGGCGGGGGCGGCAGCGCGGGCGGCGGCACGGGGACCGGCCGGGCTGCCCGGGACGGCGCGCCGTCCCGGCGGGCGGCCCGGGCGATGCGCTCGGCGAACACCAGCCCTTCCAGCAGCGAGTTGGAGGCCAGCCGGTTGGCGCCGTGCACCCCGGTGCAGGCCGCCTCGCCGCAGGCGTAGAGGCCCGGGACCGTGGTGCGGCCGTGCAGATCGGTGCGGATGCCGCCGGAGGCGTAGTGCGCGGCGGGCGAGACGGGGACCGGCTCCGTCACCGGGTCGATGCCGTGCGAGCGGCATGCCTCCAGGATGGTGGGGAAACGGTGCTCCCACATCGCCGCACCGAAGTGGCGCCCGTCCAGGTACATGTGCGCGGTGTTCTGCTCCCGCATCCGGCGCATGATGCCCTTGGCAACGATGTCGCGCGGTGCCAGCTCGCCCAGCTCGTGCTGCCCGGTCATGAAGCGGACACCGTCGGCGTCCACCAGGTGGGCGCCCTCGCCGCGCACCGCCTCGGAGATCAGCGGCTGCTGTCCCTCCGCTCCGGCACCCAGGTACAGCACCGTCGGGTGGAACTGCACGAACTCCAGGTCGGACACCTCGGCGCCGGCCCGCAGCGCGAGGGCCACGCCGTCCCCCGTGGAGACGGCCGGGTTGGTGGTGGCCGAGAAGATCTGGCCGATGCCGCCGGTGGCGAGGACCACGGCGGGGGCGTGCACCGCTCCGACGCCGTCGTGCTGGCCCTCGCCCATGACGTGCAGGGTGACGCCGGCGGTGCGGCCTTCCGCGTCCTTGAGGAGGTCCAGGGCCAGGGCATTCTCGATGGTCTCGATCCCGGCCGCCTGGACGGCTTCCACCAGCGCCCGGGAGATCTCGGCCCCGGTCGCGTCGCCGCCGGCGTGCGCGATCCGGCGGCGATGGTGGCCGCCCTCCCTGGTCAGCTCGATCTCGCCGGTCGCCGAGGTGTCGAACCTCGCGCCGCTGGCGATCAGCCGCCGCACCGCCGCGGGGCCCTCGGTGACCAGCGTCCGGACGGCCTCCTCGTCGCACAGCCCGGCGCCCGCGACCAGGGTGTCAGCGCTGTGCTGCCCGGGGGTGTCGCCGTCGCCGAGCGCCGCGGCTATCCCGCCCTGGGCCCAGCGGGTCGAGCCGTCGTCGAGCTGCGCCTTGGTCACCATGACCGTCCGCTGCCCGTCGGCGGCACAGTTCAGGGCGACGGTGAGGCCCGCCACGCCCGACCCCACGACCACCACATCGGCGTCGATCGCCCAGCTGGGGGGCGGGGCGAGCAGGGAACACGGCAGCGCGGGCGCGCCGGGAGAGCCGGTCACGAGGACGCTCCGAAGTGCAGGCGGACGTTGTCGATGAGGCGGGTGCCGTCGACGCGGGCGGCCACGGCCAGCAGTGCTTCGCCGGTGTGGTCCCCGGGGACGTCACGGAAGTCGGCCGGGTCGACCAGCGCCAGATAGTCGAGGAGCAGCGGGGGGTCGTGCGAGGCCGCGCCGTCCAGGACCTCCTGGGCGGCGGCGCGGGCAGCGGCGGGGCCCGCCGCGGAACCCGACATGCCGCCGGACACGGGGCCGGAGCGGGTGACGGCGCGGGCCGCGGACAGCGCGCGGAACAGCCCGAGTGCCGTCCGCCGGGCGGACGCGGAGAGGTAGCGGTTGCGGCTGGAGCGGGCCAGCCCGTCGTCCTCGCGGACCGTGGGCACGCCCGCGATCTCCACCGGGAAGTCGAGGTCCCGGACCATGCGGCGGATGAGCATGAGCTGCTGGGCGTCCTTCTCCCCGTACAGCGCGACATCCGGCCGGGTGAGGTGCAGCAGCTTGGCGACCACGGTCAGCATGCCGTCGAAGTGGCCGGGGCGGTGCACGCCCTCCAGGCGCTCCCCGGCCGGCCCGGCACTGATCCGCACCTCCGGTTCGCCCGCGGGGTAGATCTCCTTCCCCGCGGGGGCGAACACCAGGTCGGCGCCGGCCTCCGCGGCGAGCCGCGCGTCCTCGGACAGCGTGCGCGGATACCGGTCGAAGTCCTCCCCCGCCCCGAACTGCAGCGGGTTGACGAAGACGGTCACGACAACCTGGCCCCGGGGACCGACGCGCTGCCGGGCGGCCCGGATCAGCGAGGCGTGCCCTTCGTGCAGGGCGCCCATCGTCATCACCACGGCCCGTACGGAACCGGGTCCCCCCGCACCGGGCAGCTCGGCCGCCCGGTGCGCCACGGGCGCGCTCACCGCTCTCCCCCGTCGGGGCCGTCCGCGGGGCCGTCACCGGGACCGGGGCGAGGGCCGGTGGCTGCGTCGGCCAGCACACCCAGCAGCTCCTCGGCCAGCTCCGGCTTCAGCAGCCCGTGGTCCAGGGCCCGGTCGGCGGTGGTGCGGGCCATCGCCACGTAGCCGGCCAGTGCCTGCGGTGCGTGCGCGCGCAGCTCCGCCACGTGGGCCGCGACGGTGCCGGCGTCCCCCCGGGCGACCGGCCCGGTCAGTGCGGCGTCCCCCGAGCGGAGCGCGTTGTCCAGGGCGGCGCCGAGCAGCGGGCCGAGCATCCGGTCGGGGGCCGAGACCCCGGCGGACCGCAGCAGCTCCATGGACTGGGCGACCAGGGTGACGAGGTGGTTGGCGCCCAGTGCCAGGGCGGCGTGGTAGAGCGGGCGGGAACCCTCCGCCACCCATTCGGGCTCGCCGCCCATCTCGATGACCAGGGCCTCTGCGGCCAGTCGCAGCTCCGGCGGGGCGGTCACCCCGAAGGCGCAGCCCGCGAGCCGCTGCACGTCCACCGGGGTGCCGGTGAAGGTCATGGCCGGGTGAAGGGCCAGCGGGAGGGCACCGGCCCGGGTCGCGGGGTCGAGGACCGCCGTGCCGTACCGGCCGGAGGTGTGCGCCAGCAGCTGGCCGGGGCGGACCGCCCCGGTGCCGGCGAGCCCGGCGACGAGACCGGGCAGCGCGTCGTCGGGGACCGTGAGCAGCACCAGGTCGGCGCGGGCCAGTACTTCGGCGGGCTCGGTCATCGGCACCCCGGGCAGCATGGTGGCGGCCCGGCGCCGGGAGGTGTCCGAGACCCCGGAAGCGGCGACCGGCCGGTGGCCGGCGAGCGCGAGAGCGGCTGCCAGGGCGGGCCCGACCCGGCCGGCGCCGACGACGCCGACGGTGAGCCGGGCAGGCCGGTCCCCGGCCCGGCCGGAGGTTGCGGGGGGCGGGGTGTCAGGGGGGTGCGGTGCGTTCACAGGGCCTTCCGTTCCAGTCCGCGGGATCGGTACCGGACGTACCTCGCCATGCTACGCGCCCCGCCGGAGCCCGGGACCGGGCCTCCTGCCGGGTGGGCCGGCTGCCCGCGCGGCGGGCGCACCTGCCCGCACGAAGGCCTCCCGGCTACCCGCCGGCCTGCACCAGCCCGGTCTCGTAGGCCAGCACCACCGCCTGCACCCGGTCACGGAGGTGCAGCTTGGCGAGTATGCGGCCGACGTGGGTCTTCACCGTCGCCTCCGAGACGAAGAGCTTCCTGGCGATCTCGCCGTTGGACAGGCCCTGGGCGATGAGGGTGAGGACCTCGTGCTCGCGGTCGGTGAGCTGCTCCAGCTCGGGGTGGTCCGTCGCCCGGGTCACCGGGAGCATCGAGGCGAAGCGGTTCAGCAGCCGGCGGGTGGTGGAAGGGGCCACCACGGCGTCGCCGCTGTACACGGACCGGATCCCGGACAGCAGCTCGTCCGGCGGCACGTCCTTGAGCAGGAAGCCGGCCGCCCCGGCCTTGAGCCCGGTGAAGGCGTACTCGTCGAGATCGAAGGTGGTCAGGATGAGGACCTTCGGATTCCCGGGACCGCCCTGTCCCTCCCGGCAGATCCGGCGGGTCGCCTCGACGCCGTCGAGGCGGGGCATCCGGACGTCCATCAGCACCACGTCGACGGTGTGCGCACGCAGGACCTCCAGGGCCTCGGCGCCGTCTCCGGCCTCGGCGACGACCTCCATGTCCGGCTGGGCGGCGAGCACCATCTTGAAGCCGGTGCGCAGCAGCACCTGGTCGTCGACGAGCATGACGCGGATCGGCATGGCGGCGGTTCCTCCTGGGACGGGGACGGGGGGCGGACGGTGCGGGCCGCCGCCGGGGGCGGGGAGCGGGTTCAGCTCGGGCATCTGTCGCCGTTCAGAGGCAGGGTCGCACTGATCCGGAAGCCGCCGCCCGGCCGGGGCCCGGCTTCCAGTGCCCCGCCGACCATCCCGACCCGCTCCCGCATGCCGATGAGGCCGTGGCCCAGGCCGTCGGCCCCCCGTGCGTCGTACAGCTCACGCCCGGCCCCCCGCCCGTCGTCCTCCGCCCGTACGGTCAGCAGGTCACCGCTGTACGCGAGCCGCACCGTCGCGCCGGCCTGCGGTCCGCCGTGTTTGCGGGTGTTGGTCAGGGCCTCCTGCACGATGCGGTAGGCGGTCAGCTCCACGCCGCTGGGCAACGGCCTGGGCGTGCCCTCGATCCGGAAGTCGACGGGCAGCCCGGCGTCGCGGGCCTGGTCGATGAGCTCGGCGAGCTGCTCCACTCCGGGCTGCGGGACATACGCGCCGGTCCCGGCCGGCGGGGTCTCCCCGGTGCGCAGCACACCCAGCAGCCGCCGCATCTCGGCGAGCGCCTGGCGGCCGGTTCCGGAGATCGTGTGCAGCGCGTTCCGGGCCTGGTCGGGGGCGCTGTCGAGGACGTAGGCGGCACCGTCGGCCTGGACCACCATCACGGACACGTTGTGGGCCACGACATCGTGCAGTTCTCGCGCTATCCGGGCACGTTCGGCGGCCACCGCCATCCGGGACCGGGTTTCCCGTTCCCGCTCCAGCCGGGCGGCGCGCTCCTCCAGCTCCGCGTAGTAGGCGCGCCGGGTGCGCAGCGAGTCGCCGAGGACCCAGGCCAGCAGGAAGGTGACGGTCACCAGGACGGTGTCGAGGACGGTGGCGGCCAGGGAGCCGCCCGGCGTCTGCTCCGCCCAGCGGGCGGCGGCGACGGTCGGTGCCAGCAGGGCTGCGGCCAGGGCGTACCGGGAGGCCCAGCGCGTGGTGCGGGAGGCGACGGTGTAGATGATGATCAGGAATGCGAGGTTGCCCGGGTTGGGTGGCACGTCGGCCAGGAGCTGGAACAGCCCGACGGCGGTGGAGAGCAGCAGCATCTGGCGCGGCCACCTGCGGCGCACGGTGACCACGAGGGTGAGCGCCAGCACGGTGAGCACGGCTCCGGCCACCCAGAGCCCCGGGCGCGGGCGCTCCCCCGCCTCGACGATCACCCAGATCGCCCCCGGGCCGAGGAGCACGAACCCCCAGAAGCCGTCGACCCAGGTCGGGTGACGGCGGAGGAATTCGTAGAACCTGTTCACGTCACCCAGCGTAAACAGGGACACTGCTCGGGGGAGTCAGCCGCTGGGGCGATACACATCACCACCGGCTAGTCCTCAGGGTGGACGTCGGAGGCGGTGCCCTGCCCCGCGGGGCGCCGACGGGCCACCGCCGTACCGTGTCCCCCGTGAACCCTGTCGACCCTGTGCACCCCGAGGACTTCGGCGGGGGCACCGCCGCGACGACCTGGCGGGCGGCCGCCGAGCGTGCGCTGTACGGCCCCGGCGGCTTCTTCGTGCGGGAGTCCCCCGCCGCGCACTTCCGTACGGCCGTGCACGTCTCCCCGCTCTTCGCCGAGGCGGTGGCGAGGCTGCTGCTCCGGGTCGACGCGGCCCTCGGCCGGCCGGCGGAGCTGGCGTTGATCGACGTGGGGGCGGGCCGCGGGGAGCTGCTGCACGGGGTGCTGGACGCGCTGCCGCCCGGGGTGACCGCGCGGTTGCGGCCGTGCGCGGTGGAGCGGGCCGGACGGCCCGGCGGTCTCGATCCACGGATCGTCTGGCGGGACCGGGTGCCGGACGGGGTGGTGGGCCTGCTGTTCGCCAATGAGTGGCTGGACAACGTGCCGGTGGATGTGGTGGAGCGGGACGCGGCCGGGGTGCCCCGGTACGTCACGGTGGACGGATCGGGCCGGGAGTCGCTCGGGGCGCCGGTCGGCCGGGAGGACGCGGAGTGGCTGCGGCGCTGGTGGCCGCTGTCCCCGGAGCCGGGTTCGCGGGCGGAGCCCGGCCGGCCCCGGGATGCCGCGTGGGCTCGGGCGGCCGGCCGGGTGGCCCGCGGCCTGGCGGTGGCCGTCGATTACGCGCACCGCCGCGGGAACCGTCCGCCCTGGGGCTCACTCGCCGGCTACCGGGAAGGCAGGGCGGTGCGGCCGGTGCCCGACGGCAGCTGCGACCTGACCTGGCATGTCGCGCTGGACGCCTGCGCGGCGGCGGCGCCGGGCGGCGAGCGGGCGGTGCTGCTCCCGCAGCGGGAGGCGCTGCGGGAGCTGGGGGTGCGGGGCGGGCGTCCGCCGCTGACGCTCGCCTCGAGCGATCCGGCTGCCTATGTGCGTGCGCTCGGCCGGGCCGGGGAAGCGGCCGAGCTGACGGACCCGGCGGGGCTCGGCGGGTTCACCTGGCTGGTGCAGCCGGTGGGTGTCCCGCTTCCGCTCGGGGCGGAGGGCCCGCCGCCGGCCGTCGGCGGGATCGACAAGTGACTGCCCGGCAGTGCGCTCACTTGTCGATGTCGCCGACGACGAAGAAGAAGGAGCCGAGGATGGCGACCATGTCGGCCACCAGGGTGCCGGGCAGCAGCCGGCTCAGCACCTGGATGTTGTTGAACGACGCCGAGCGCAGCTTCAGCCGGTGCGGGGTCTTCCCGCCCTTGGAGACCAGGTAGTAGCCGTTGAGTCCCAGGGGGTTCTCGGTCCAGGCGTAGGTCGCGCCCTCCGGTGCCTTGAGCACCTTCGGGAGCCGCTGGTTCACCGGCCCGGGGGGCAGCTCGGCGAGCCGGTCGAGGCAGGCGTCGGCGAGATCCAGAGCGTTCCGGGTCTGTTCCAGCAGCACCTCGAAGCGGGCCAGGCAGTCCCCGGAGGTCCGGGTCACCACCCGCAGAGTGTCCTGGAGCTCCCCGTAAGCGAGGTACGGCTCGTCGCGCCGCAGGTCGAAGTCGACGCCGCTGGCCCTGGCGATCGGCCCGGACACCCCGTAGGCGTGCACGGTCTCCCGGTCCAGCACTCCGACGCCCTTCGTGCGCGCCCGGAACACCTCGTTGCCCAGCACCAGGTCGTCGAAGCGCCCCATCCTGCCGCGCACCGAGGCCACCGCCTGCCGGGCCCGTCCGGTCCAGCCCGCCGGCAGGTCCTCCTTCAGCCCGCCGACGCGGTTGAACATGTAGTGCATCCGGCCGCCGGAGATCTCCTCCATGACGTGCTGGAGGTCCTCACGCTCGGTGAACGCGTAGAACATCGGGGTGATACCGCCGAGCTCCAGCGGGTAGGAGCCGAGGAACATCAGGTGGTTCAGTGCCCGGTTCAGCTCGGCGAGCAGGGTGCGCAGCCAGACCGCCCGCTCCGGGACCTCCATGCCGAGCATGCGCTCGACGGCGAGCACGACACCGAGTTCGTTGGAGAACGCCGACAGCCAGTCGTGCCGGTTGGCGAGCACGATGATCTGCCGGTAGTCGCGCGCCTCGAAGAGCTTCTCCGCACCCCGGTGCATGTAGCCGACCACGGGTTCGGCATGCGAGATGCGTTCCCCGTCCAGCACCAGGCGCAGCCGCAGCACGCCGTGCGTGGAGGGATGCTGCGGGCCGATGTTGAGCACCATGTCGGTGCTCTCGGCGGCGCCGCCGACCCCGACCGTCATCTCGTTGCCTGCCGCACCCGCCGCGCTCTTCTGTGCCATGGGCGTCAGTGTGGCAGCTCCGGCACCCGCTCGGCGAGATGCCCGCGGGAACACCGGACCCCGGCCGGGAACGCCCCGTCCGGCCGGAACCAGCGGGCCCGGAAGGCCCTTACGGCCACCGGGAGTCGACCCGCAGCCCGTAAGCTCGGCACCATGGACACGGTGGCGGAAGAACCGCAGCCCAGCGGGGAGCCCGGCGCGCAGGCCGGGGAATGGCAACGCATCCAACGAGGTCTGCTGACCATGCGCCGGCTCCTGCTCGTGGTGTGGCTCGGGCCGCTGACCGTGCTGGCAGCCGCGCTGCCGCCCCTGCTCGGCGCACCGGGCTGGACGGTGGTTGCGGGGCTTCCGTGGCTGCTGCTCGTCGTCTGGGGCTGGTGGGTGCTGCAGCGGCATTACCGCTCCTGGCGCTACCTGGAGCGGGCCGACGATCTGCTGATCCACCGGGGCGTGCTCTGGAAGCAGCTCACCGTGGTGCCGTACGGGCGGATGCAGCTCGTCGAGGTCACCTCCGGGCCGCTGGAACGCAAGTTCAATCTGGCGCGGCTCCAGTTGCACACCGCGGCGGCGGCCAGTGACGCGGCGATCCCGGGGCTCGACCCGCGGGAGGCCGAGCGGCTGCGGGACCGGCTGACCGAGCTGGGCGAAGCCCGCTCAGCAGGGCTGTGAGCGGCATGCCGGGACCGGACCGGGCACACCGGACGCAAGGGGCGGACGACAGCTCCGCCCTTCCGGAGTCCGCTGAGGTCCGTGGCCCCGGGCCCGCGGACGCGGAGGGAAGTCCGGGGACCTCCGGGGGTGGCCGGGGAGACGCGCCGCACGGCGAGCCGCCGGACGTGCCGGGCGGCGAGCGGCACGATCAGCTTCCGGTTCCGGAGCAGCCGGACCCGGGGCACGCCCACCCGGAGCCCGCCGAACACGCGCTCCCGGAGCCCGCCCCGGGCGACACCGCAGGCCCCGGGCACCCGGAGCCGCTGCCCGGTGACGAGCCGCGGGAGGAGCCCGCCGACAACCGGCAGGCCTTCCCCTCCGGGCAGGGCAAGCGGCTCCACCCCGTCACCCCCTGGCGGCGCGCCTGGGCTCCGCTGGCCGGCCTGTTCGCCCTCGGCGTCCAGGACCCGGAGCGGCTGCGGGCAGCCGCCGACCTGGGCATCGGCTGGCTGCTGGTGCTCACTGCCGTGATCCTGTCGGCAGCGGCCGCCTACGGCTATCTGTCCTGGCGCGTCACCCGTTACCTGGTGACCGACACCGAGCTGCGGATCCGCACCGGGCTGCTGTTCCGCCGCACGGCGCACCTGCGGCTGGACCGTATCCAGTCCATCGATGTGACCCGGCCGCTGCTGGCCCGGGCGCTGGGTGTGGCGAAGCTGAAGATGGACGTCGTGGGCTCCGGCGACAACGACGAGCTGGCCTTCCTCGGGGACGCCGACGCCCGGCAACTGCGCGCCGAGCTGCTCGCCCGGGCAGCCGGGATCGCGCCGGAGGCCGCGCCGACCGCCGGGGAGGCCCCGGCGAACGAGCTGTACCAGGTGGAGGCGAAGACCCTGGCCTGGGCGCTGGCGCTGCTGGGCAGCGGCTGGGGCGCGCTGCTGGCCGTGCTGGTCGTCGGGCCGGTGATGTGGTTCCTGACCTCCAGCGTGTTCGCCGTGGTCGTGGTGGTCCTGCCCATCCTCGCCACCATCTGGCGCAGCACCCTGGGCGGCTTCCTGACCCAGTACGGCTGGACGGTGAGCGAGTCTCCGGACGGGCTGCGGCTGGACCACGGCCTGCTGCAGAAGGACCACGCCACGGTGCCGCCCGGCCGGGTGCAGTCGATCCGGATCGTGGAGCCGATGCTCTGGCGGCCCCGCGGCTGGGCCCGGCTGGAGCTGGAGGTCGCGGGCGCGGGGAACGAGAGCGGGCTGCTGGTGCCGGTGGCGCCGCGGGCGGTGGCGGCCGCACTGATCACGCGGATCCTGCCGGACGTGAACATCGACGAGGCGGTGGCCTCCGTGCGCTTCGCCCCGCGGCGGGCCCGCTGGGCCGTCCCGGTGTGGTGGCGCGGCTACGGCCACGGCGTCACCGACGCCGTCTTCGTGTCCCGGCACGGCAGGCTGAACCGGGTGCACACGCTGGTGCCGCACGCGAAGGTGCAGAGCGTCCGCATGACCCAGGGCCCGTGGGAGCAGCGGCTGCGGCTGGCCGACATCCATGTGGACCACGGGGCGAACGGCACGGCCACGGCCCGTCTGCAGGACGCGGGCCGGGCGGCCGATGAGGTGGCCGCCCAGGCGGACCGCTCCCGGCTGGGCCGCAGGTCCGCGGCGCCCGAGCGCTGGCTGACCTGACGGCCGCGGCTGCCGGTGGCCCGCCGGCGGCGGCCGCCGCCGCGTCAGGCGATGGGGGGCGGACCGGGCTCGCCGTCCTCGTCCGCCGCTTCGGCGCCCGGCCCGTCGTCCTCGCCGTCCTGGTCGATGAGGACCGGGGAGCCGTGGTGCGACCAGAGTTTCCAGCCGCCGTCCTCGGTGCGGCGGAAGACGTTCGTGGCCACCACCAGCCCGCCGATCAGCGGGCCGGCGGAGCCGTCGTCCTCCGCGGGGCCGCCGCTGAGGATGTTCTCCGTGCAGGTGACCAGGGCGGTGTCGCCGAGCACCGAGATCTTGACGTCCGTCAGGAAGAACTGGATGTACTCGGTGTTGGCCATGATGAGGGCGTAGGAACGCATGACCTCCGCACGGCCGCTGATGACGGGCCAGCCGGGATGCACCACACTGACCTCGTCGTCGAGCCAGCGTGCGGTCATGGCGTCCAGGTCGCCCGCCTCCAGGGCGTCGTACAGGGCGGTGTTCGCGTCCTCCACGGCCTCGATCTCCGTACGGGCCCCACTCATGCGTCTCCCTCGGTGTCGTGGGCTGCTTCGCCTGCGCTGCCGATCGCCTGGACCACCCTGACCGCGTCCGCGCTGGCCCGCACTTCGTGCACCCGCACCGCCCAGGCGCCCGCGTGCGCCGCGAGCGCGGAGACCGCGGCGGTGGCGGCGTCCCGTTCCCGGGCGGGCGGCGGTGCTTCACCCGGCCGGGCCAGCACCCGGCCCAGGAAGCGTTTGCGGGAGGCGGCCACCAGCAGCGGCCGGTCCAGTTCCCGGCGGAAGCGGTCCAGCGCGCCGAGCAGCGCCAGATCGTGGTCGGCCTGCTTGGCGAAGCCCAGGCCCGGGTCGATGATGACGCGGTCCGCGTCGACGCCTCCGGCGACGGCCTGCTCCACCGCGTCCCGCAGCTCGTCGAGCACCTCGCTCACCACGTCGGTGTAGGTGGCGCGCTCGTTCATGTCGAGGCTCCGGCCACGCCAGTGCATCACCACGAAGGGCACTCCGGCGGCGGCGACCACCGGAACCATCCCGGGATCCGCCCGGCCCCCGCTCACGTCGTTGACCAGTCGCGCCCCGGCCGCCACCGCCTGCTCGGCCACCGAGGCCCGCATGGTGTCGACGCTGACGGTCACGCCTTCGGCTGCCAGCTCCCGGACCACGGGGATCACGCGGCGCAGCTCCTCGGCCTCATCGACCCGGGAGGCGCCCGGCCGGGTGGACTCACCGCCCACGTCGACCAGGTCGGCGCCCTGGGCCACCAGCCCGAGCCCGTGTTTCACCGCCGCCGCGGGGGTGAACCACAGGCCACCGTCCGAGAACGAGTCGGGTGTGACGTTCACCACCCCCATCACCGCGCAGCGGTCCGGGAGCGGCAGGCCGGCCACGTGGCCGCGCGGGCTGTTCATGTGTCCAGGGTAGATCCTGCGCCGGGGCGGGGTACGCCTCCGCTCGCCTGCGCTGCGTCACCGCTCTCTGACGTTGAGCTGCGCGACTTCGGCAGACCACCGGGGGCGGCAGCACGGGACCCCCGTTCAGGGCTTGCGCGTCCGGGACGGCGTAGCCTTCCGGTCCGGTGGGTAGGCGCCGCCTCCGGCAGCACCGCCGTTCCGCCCGGCGCCCGCCCCCGGGCGCTCCGCAGTCTGTCTCCCGCAGGTAGATTCGCCTCACGGACAGGGACCCGGAGAATCGCCGCCGGGCCCCGGGTCCGGTGAACACACATGCCGGCGGCACCCGACCGGAAGGGAGTGACGCACAGTGGACCGGATCGCTCTGCGCGGGCTGCGGGCCCGCGGCTTCCACGGCGCGCTCCCCGAGGAACGAGCCCTGGGCCAGACCTTCCTCGTCGATCTCGTGCTGGGCCTGGACACCCGCCCGGCCGCGGAGGCCGACGATCTCACCAGAACCGTGCACTACGGCGTGGTGGCGGAGCAGGTTGTGGCCGTCGTCAGGGGAGAGCCCGTCAAGCTGATCGAGACGCTCGCTCAGCGGATCGCCGACCAGTGTCTGGTACACGAGGCGGTGCAGGAGGTC
The DNA here is from genome assembly GCF_028200735.1 of Streptomyces sp. ACA25. Lineage (GTDB taxonomy): Bacteria > Actinomycetota > Actinomycetes > Streptomycetales > Streptomycetaceae > Streptomyces. The sequence goes on along the minus strand of NZ_JAQKPV010000001.1, from coordinate 774,523 downwards.
GAGGTGACGGTCCACAAGCCGCAGGCCCCGATCGCTGTTCCCTTCGAGGACGTGACCCTCACCATCAAGCGGAGCCGAGCATGAGTCCGAAACGCAGCGCCTCATCCCCCGATCCCACGGTCCAGCCGGTACCCGCTTCCGTGGTGCAGCAGGTCGACGCGGCCGACTCGACCCTGCACAACCCCAAGCGGGCCGTGCTCTCCCTCGGCAGCAACCAGGGCAACCGCCTGGACACCCTGCAGGGCGCGATCGACGCGCTGGAGGACACGCCCGGGCTGCGCGTCAAGGCGGTCTCCCCGGTGTACGAGACGGAGCCCTGGGGTGTGGAGCCGGGCAGCCAGCCGACGTACTACAACGCCGTGGTTCTGGTGAAGACCACCCTCCCGCCCTCGTCCCTGCTCGAACGGGCCCAGGCGGTCGAGGACGCGTTCGCGCGCGTGCGGGACGAGCGCTGGGGTCCGCGCACCATCGACGTGGACATCGTCTCCTATCAGGACTTCTCCTCGGACGACCCGGTGCTGACGCTGCCGCACCCGCGGGCGCACGAGCGCGCTTTCGTGCTGGTGCCGTGGCACGATGTCGAGCCGGGTGCCGAGGTGCCCGGCCACGGCCCGGTCGTGGAGCTGATGGTCGCGCTGCCCGATCAGGGCGTGACGCTGCGCGGTGACCTGAAGCTCGTCCTGCCGGACTGACACCGTCCGCCCGGCGGTGCCGGGCGAACCGGGACCCGGCAACCCTGTTGCCGGACACCGAGACACCCGAAGGGGGGCGTGCGTTGCCGTGACACACCTGCGCATCCGGACGCTGGCCGGTCTGTTCGCCGCGTCGGTGGCCCTGGCCTGGGCCGGGGCCGGTCTGTGGGACTCCGTGGGCACGCTGCCGGCCGTGCCGGTGCTGGCCCCGGTCGTGCTGGCGCTGATCGCTGCCGCGCTGCTGGCGACCGCGCTGTCGGTGCGGAGCAGGCTGCGGGCCCAGCGGGAGCGGCGGCCGGACGCCCGGGGCGTCGACCCGATCACGGCCACCCGGGCGCTGCTGTTCGGCCAGGCGTGCGCACTGGTCTCGGCGGTGGCCGCCGGCATGTACGGCGGAACGGCTCTCTTCCTGCTGCAGGAGCTGTGGGACGTCCCCAACCGGCGCGATCAGGGCATGTACGCGGGCCTGGCCGTGCTGGCGGGCCTGGCGGTGTGCGCGGCGGCGGTGTTCCTGGAACGGGTCTGCCGGCTTCCGGAGGACGACGAGGACGGACCGCTCGGCGAGGCGCTCTGATCCGGGGCCTGATGCGTCCCGGGCCCGGGGCGCATCAGGCATTCGTGACGGTCTCCAGCCGTACCGCTGCCCGGTCGATGCGCTGCGCGTCGGCGTCGATCGACCGGCGCAGCGCCTCGTGCAGCCGTGCCGGGGTCAGCACCCCGAGGAACCGGTCGCCGTCGAGCACCGCGACCCAGCCCGCGTCGTCACTCAGCATGACGCTGAACGCCCGCTTCAGCGGGGCTCCCACCGGCACCCAGTGCTCCATCCGGCGGGCGTGGTCGCGGACCTCTCCGCCGTCCGCGGTCACCGGCACCCATCCGCGCAGCGTGCCGTCCTCGTCCAGCACCACGGCCCAACGGGCGTCCTGGGCCCGCATGACACCGGCCGCCGCGGCCATCGGGTCGGCCGGCCGGACCACCGGCGGCTGTACCAGGTCCGCCTCCTCCACCGGAGTGACGGACAGCCGCTTCAGCCCTCGGTCGGTTCCCACGAAGGACGCCACGTACTCGTTGACGGGCGCGCCCAGTACCACGGCGGGCGCGTCGAGCTGCTCGATGCGCCCCTGCCCGAACACCGCGACCCGGTCGCCGAGCCGTACCGCCTCCTCCAGGTCATGGGTGACGAAGAGCACCGTCTTGCGCACCTCCGCCTGCAAGCGGAGGAACTCGCTCTGCAGGTGTTCCCGGACCACCGGGTCCACCGCGCCGAACGGTTCGTCCATGAGCAGCACCGGCGGATCCGCGGCCAGCGCCCGGGCCACCCCGACGCGCTGCCGCTGCCCGCCGGAAAGCTGGTCGGGGTACCGGCTGCCGTGCACCGCCGGGTCCAGACCGACCAGTTCCAGCAGTTCCGCGGAGCGGGCCCGGGCCTCGGCACGGGGCCGGCCGAGCAGCAGCGGGACGGTGGCGGTGTTCTCCAGCACCGTCTTGTGCGGAAACAGGCCGACCTGCTGGATGACGTAGCCGATCCGGCGCCGCAGCCGCACCGGGTCGCTGAGCGCGATGTCCGCACCGGCCAGCAGGATCCGGCCTCCGGTGGGCTCCTCCAGCCGGTTGACCAGCTTCATCGTGGTGGTCTTGCCGCAGCCCGAAGGCCCGACGAGTGTCACCAGCTCGCCCTCGGCAACCTCGAAGGACAGCCCGTCCACAGCGACGGTGCCGTCCGGATAGCGCTTGGTGACGTCCTCGAACCGCAGCATGTGCCCAGTCTGGCAGGCGCAACCCGATTAGTGTTCGGTAAGTGAGTGCGACGAGCTGCCTGGAGGCCAACGCGTGGCTGTGCCCGGAGTATGTCCGCACCCGTGGCCCCGAGCTGGTCGAGGCGACGGCGCAGCACGTGGGGATCACCGCGGCGGCGGTCGGCATCGCGACCGTGATCTCCCTGCCCCTCGCGCTGCTTGCGCGGCGCCGGGCGGCGGCCGGCCCGGTCCTCGGTCTGACCACCGTGCTGTACACGGTGCCGACGCTGGCCATGTACGCCCTGCTGGTGCCGGTGTTCGGGATCTCCGCGGCCACGGTCGTCTGCGGGCTGGTGCTCTACTCGCTGACGGTGCTGGTGCGGAACATCCTCACCGGCCTGGAGACGGTGCCCGTGGAGGTCCGGGAGGCCGCCCTGGGGATGGGGTACGGCCCCGTGCGCATGCTCTTCGGCGTGGAACTGCCCCTTGCGCTGCCGGCCCTGACGGCCGGTCTGCGGATCGCCACCGTCTCGGCGGTCTCGCTGACCACGGTCGGGGCGATCGTCGGTCACGGCGGGCTCGGCAATCTGATCTACCGTGGCATGAACAGCTACTTCAAGGCGGAGGTCCTCACCGCCTCCGTGCTGTGCGTGGTCCTCGCCGTGACCGCGGACCTGCTGCTGCTCGGACTGCAACGGCTGGCGACCCCCTGGGCCCGGCCCCGCAACCGGACCGGGGAGCCGGCCCGGTGACCGCTCAGCGCGCTGTCCCCCCGCCCGCCGCTTCCGCCGGGGGTCGAGAACGATGCAGGTGACGGAAACCGCCGCCGACGCCTGGGCCTGGCTGACCACGGCCGCGCACTGGAACGGTCCGGGCGGCGTGTGGCAACGGCTCGCTGAGCACCTGTACCTGACGGGCGTGAGTCTGGCGCTGGCCTGCCTGCTGGCACTGCCCCTCGCCCTGTGGCTGGGCCACACCGGCCGCGGCGGGGCGCTGGCCGTCAATCTCTCCAACGTCGGGCGGGCGGTGCCCACCTTCGCGGTACTGGTGCTGCTGACCCTCGGCCCGCTGGGCGCGCACGGCAACCTGCCCACCGTCATCGCCCTGGTGCTGTTCGCCGTGCCACCGCTGCTCACCAACGCCTACGTCGGGGTCCGGGAGGCGGACCGGGATGTGGTGCGGGCCGCCCGGGGGATGGGGATGTCGCCCTGGCAGCTGCTCACCCGGGTCGAACTCCCGCTGGCCTATCCCCTTCTCATGACCGGGGTGCGCACCGCGGGCGTCCAGGTGGTGGCGACCGCCACCCTCGCCGCGCTGCCGGGCGGGGGCGGTCTCGGCCGCATCATCACCGCCGGGTTCGCCACCAACCACACCGCGCAGGTGGTGGCGGGTGCGGTGCTCGTCGCCCTGTTGGCCCTGACCGTGGAGCTGACGCTCGCCCTCACACAGCGCCTGCTCGATCCGCTGCGCCGTCGCACGCCTTCCGCTCCGCCCGCCGCGGGGGCGGCCCGCCCCGGCAGCCCGGCGCCTCCCGCGGCCCGCGGGGACCGGGCCGTTCCGTCCCCGTCCGGCTGACCGTTGCCCCTCGGTGGCACGCTGCCGCACGCCACCGTTGATCCGTGTCCGACCTCTGACCACCGCAACCACCGCAATGTGAACCCCGGAGGGTGAAACCCGTGACCTCGACTGCCCGCTCCGCCCGCTCCTCCCGTGTCCGCCGCCGCGGCCGACCGGTGCTCCGCACGCTCGCCGGTGCGGTGCTCGCCCTGTCGCTGACCGCTGCCTGCGGCGGCGACGGTGACGGGGGCGGGGGGCCGACACTCACCATCGGCGGCGCCACGTTCACCGAGGCCGCCCTGATGGCCGAGCTGTACTCCGGTGTGCTGGAGGAGGCCGGGTACTCCACCGACATCGTCAGCGTCGACACGCGGGAGCTGTACGCTCCCGAGCTCGAGCGCGGCGAGATCGACGTGGTGCCCGAGTACGCGGCGACCATGGCGGAGTACCTGAACGTGCAGGAGAACGGCCAGGGCGCCGAGCTGGTCGCCTCCAGCGACGTGCAGGCGACCGTGGAGGCCCTGCGCGACCTGGCCGAACCGCGCGGACTGAAGGTGCTGGACGCGGGGGACGCCGTCAACCAGAACGCCTTCGCCGTCACCGAGGACTTCGCCGGCGAACACGGGCTGACCACTCTCAGCGACCTCGGGGCGTCCGGCCTGCCGATCCGGCTCGCCGCGGGCGACGACTGTCCCGAGCGGCCGTTCTGCCAGATCGGGCTGGAAGAGACCTACGGGATCGACATCACCGGTATCGACCCCAAGGGCGTGGGCACCGTCCAGGCCAAGCAGGCCGTCCAGGACGGCACCGACGACATGGTGCTGGTGACCACCACGGACGCCACGCTGGAGCAGTTCGGTCTGGTGCTGCTGGAGGACGACCAGGGCCTCCAGCTCGCGGACAACCTCCTGCCCGTCGTCAACGCGGACACCGCCGGGGCGCAGGACATCGCCGACGCACTCGACGCGCTGACCCGCGTCCTCACCACCGAGGACCTGATCGAGCTGAACCGCCAGGTCGACGCGGAGCGGCAGCAGCCCGGCGAGGTGGCCCGGGCGTATCTGGCGGACCAGGGCCTGACCGGCTCCTGACCGCAGCGGCCGCCGGCGGCCCCGCAGCGACCGCCGGCGGCCTTCCCGTGAGGTAACCACCTCAGAACAGTCCGCCGAACGGACTCCCGTCCGCGTCGTACATCACGGTAAGTTTCCGGCATGGCACGTGGACGTCATCGACACACACCGCTGCACCGGCGGCTGGTCCCCTCCGGTATCGGCGGCTTCGCCGTGCTCTGCGCCGCCGCCGGCTGGCTGGTGGTGGGGGACGCCGAGGCGCTGACGCTGCGCGTCCTGATTACCGTGACAGCGGGGGCCGCCGTCGCCGCCGCGGTGCTGTTGCACCAGTGGGACGTCGACGCGAGCCGCCGGGTGGCCAAGGAACGGGCCGGCCGGGCGGCGGAGTCCTGGCGGGCCGAGGAGCGGCAGGCCGAGCTGGAGGAGGCCCAGGAGCTGGTGGGCACGCTCGAGGACAAGGTGCGGGCCAAACGCCTCGAGCTGGGCCGCCTGCGCAGCGAGCACGCCGCGCTGCTGCGCCGCTACGCACACGCGGAGAACGAACGGGCCAACGCACTGGAAGGCCGCCGCCGGCTCGCGCTGGAGACGGCCTCGCAGCCCAAGGCGCTCGCCGCCCGGGCCACCGATCACCGCACGGCCGGGGGCGCCCCGACGCCGCTGACGTACCTGCAGGCGTACGAGGCGCTCGGCCGCCTTCCGCAGAGCCTGGCCCGTCAGCGCCGGGCAGCCGCACCGCAGCCGCTCCTGGGGCCGCAAGCGCCGTCCGCTCCTGCGGCCCGGCCTGCCGGACCGGGGGCGGCGCCGCTGTCCCCGGTGGCCGGCCGGGAACGGAACGGCCAGGACGCCGGCGGCTTCGACTACTTCGGCACCCACGCCGACCCGCCCGCGGACGCCCCGCCGCCACCCTCCGCTCCGCCTCCCGGCCCGTCCGAGGGTGACGCGCCCGGGACGACGTCCCAGTGGCTCACCAGCCGCTGACCGCACAGCTGACCGCCCGGGGAACGCGCCCGGTTCCCCCGGGACGTGCCGCACCTGACCGCCGCTCAGCGGGCGAGGATCAGGCTCATCGCCTCGGCCCGGGTGGTGGCGTCCCGCAGCTGACCGCGGACCGCCGACGTGGTGGTCTTGGCGCCGGGCTTGCGGATCCCGCGCACCGACATGCACATGTGCTCGGCCTCGATGACGACGATGACGCCCCGGGCCTCCAGGATGCGCAGCAGTGACTCCGCGATCTGCGTGGTGAGCCGCTCCTGGACCTGCGGGCGGCGGGCGAAGACATCGACCAGCCGGGCGATCTTGGACAGCCCGGTGATCTTTCCCGTCGCCGCCGGGATGTAACCCACGTGGGCGACGCCGTGGAAGGGCAGCAGGTGGTGCTCGCACACGCTCATGATCTCGATGTCCTTCACCAGGATCAGCTCGTCGTGCCCCAGGTCGAACGTCGTGGTCAGGACGTCCTCCGGCTTCTGCCAGAGGCCGGCCAGGATCTCCCGGTAGGACCGTGCGACGCGGGCGGGGGTGTCCCGCAGACCCTCACGGTCCGGGTCCTCACCCACCGCGATGAGGAGTTCCCGCACGGCGCTCTCCGCGCGCTTCTCATCGAACTCGCCGATGGAGCCCTCGCCTGCCAGCGTCACCGGGTCGGTCATACGGTCCTCGATCCTTCGTCTGCGTGCGGTCACGTGTTCGCACACGCGTGCGCCCCTCAGGGTAAACCTGAGGGGCGCGGCGGGCATTCCGCGGGCCGTCCCAAGGCCGCCCGGACCGGCGGCGGGGGCCCGGCTCAGTTGTCCCGGGGCCGGTCCTGCGGTGGGCGGTCGGCGGCGGGCTCGGAGTATTCCGAGGCCGGCGGGGTGTGGTCACCGGACAGCTGCTTGTCCAAGGAGGTCTTGCCCGGCTCGGAGGAGCTGCCGTTCGCCATGGTCAGCTCCTTGGACGGGAAGGTGACCGGCGGCCGGGTCGACGGGGAGCGCCGCGAGGAGCCCGTCCAGGCCGGGCGGGCCGGGCGCTTCACGACCGGCGTGAAGATCTCCGCCAGGTCGTCCTTGTTGAGGGTCTCCCGCTCGAGCAGCTCCAGCACCAGGTTGTCGAGCACGTCACGGTTCTCGACCAGGATCTCCCACGCCTCGTTGTGCGCGGTCTCGATCAGCTTCTTGACCTCTTCGTCCACCAGGCCGGCGACCTCCTCGGAGTAGTCGCGCTGATGACCCATGTCCTTGCCCATGAAGGGCTCGGAGCTGTCGGCACCGAACTTGATGGCACCGAGCCGCTCGGTCATGCCGTACTGGGTGACCATGGCCCGGGCGGTGGCGGTGGCCTTCTCGATGTCGTTCCCCGCACCCGTGGTCGGGTCGTGGAAGACCAGCTCCTCGGCCGCGCGGCCGCCCATCATGTACGCCAGCTGGTCGAGCATCTCGTTACGGGTGGTGGAGTACTTGTCCTCGGTCGGCAGCACCATGGTGTAGCCGAGTGCCCGGCCGCGGGACAGGATCGTGACCTTGTGCACCGGGTCGCTGTTCGGAGAAGCCGCCGCGACCAGGGCGTGCCCGCCCTCGTGGTACGCGGTGATCATCTTCTCCTTGTCGCTCATGATCCTGGTGCGCTTCTGCGGACCGGCCACCACCCGGTCGATCGCCTCGTCCAGGAAGTGGTTGTCGATCATCTTGGCGTCGCCGCGCGCGGCCAGCAGCGCCGCCTCGTTGAGCACGTTGTTCAGGTCGGCACCGGTGAAACCCGGAGTACGCCGGGCGACCGCCTGCAGGTCGACGTCCGGGGCGACCGGCTTGCCCTTCTGGTGAACCTTGAGGATCTCCAGCCGGCCCTGCATGTCGGGACGGTCGACGGCGATCTGCCGGTCGAAGCGGCCGGGGCGCAGCAGCGCGGGATCGAGGATGTCGGGACGGTTGGTGGCGGCGATCAGAATGACCCCGCCCTGCACGTCGAAGCCGTCCATTTCGACGAGCAGCTGGTTCAGGGTCTGCTCCCGCTCGTCGTGGCCGCCGCCCATGCCCGCTCCGCGGTGCCGTCCGACGGCGTCGATCTCGTCGACGAACACGATGGCCGGGGCGTTGGCCTTGGCCTGCTCGAAGAGGTCCCGGACCCGGGAGGCGCCGACACCGACGAACATCTCGACGAAATCGGAACCGGAGATGGAGTAGAAGGGCACGCCCGCCTCACCGGCGACGGCCCGCGCGAGGAGGGTCTTGCCGGTGCCGGGCGGACCGTACAGCAGCACGCCCTTGGGGATCTTCGCGCCGACGGCCTGGAACTTTCCGGGCTCCCGCAGGAACTCCTTGATCTCGTGGAGCTCCTCGACCGCCTCATCGGATCCGGCCACGTCGTCGAAGGTCGTCTTGGGGGTGTCCTTGGTGATGAGCTTGGCCTTGGACTTGCCGAAGTTCATCACCCGGGAGCCGCCGCCCTGCATCTGCTGCATCAGGAACAGGAAGACCAGGATGATCAGCAGGAAGGGAAGGATCGACAGCAGCATGCCCACGAACGGGTTCTGCGACTGCGGCGAGACGGTGTACCCGCCGGTCAGCTCCTCGTTCTGGTACTTCTGCTGCAGGGTGTAGGCGAGCTCGGTGCCCTGCTCCTCGATGTAGCTGGCCTGGATCTGGTCGCTGCCCTCGATCTCCTCACCGTCCTTGAGCTGCACCTTGATGCGCTGCTCATCACCGGTGGTGAGCTCGGCGGACTGCACACGGTTGTCCGCGATGGCCTGGACGACCTGGCCGGTGTCGACCGTGGTGTAGCCCTCGGAGGTGCGGAACACGTTCATGACCAGGATCACGGCGAGCACGGCCAGCGTGATCCACAAGATCGGCCCACGGAAGTAGCGCTTCACGTCTCTCCATTACGGGGCTGCGCGGCCCCGTCCCTCCTGCCACATCAAGGCACAGCCCCCGGACGGGATCTGCTGTGCGTGCGGTGTCCTCAACCCCGCCGGTGCGCGTCCGGCGCGGGAACAGCTGACTCATCGCGACGGTACCCCAGCATTGTGGCCCACGACTGCCGGGGACCGGGAACGGACCGCATACCGGCCCGCCCCTCCTGCCCTCCGCCCTGCTGCTCCAACGCCGGGCGGCGGGCGGATGTTCCTGGAGTCGCGGTCAGCCCCCGTACACGTGCGGGGCGAGGGTACCGACGAAGGGCAGGTTCCGGTACTTCTCCGCGTAGTCGAGGCCGTAACCGACCACGAACTCGCTCGGAATGTCGAAGCCCACCCAGCGCACATCGATGTCGACCTTCGCGGCCTCCGGCTTGCGGAGCAGGGTGACGACCTCCAGTGAGGCGGGCTCCCGCGAACCGAGGTTCGACAGCAGCCAGGAGAGCGTCAGCCCCGAGTCGATGATGTCCTCGACGATCAGGACGTTCCGGCTCTTGATGTCGGTGTCCAGGTCCTTCAGAATCCGGACGACGCCGGACGACTGGGTGCCCGCGCCGTAGGAGGAGACCGCCATCCAGTCCATGGTGACCGGCGTGGACAGGGCCCGCGCCAGGTCGGCCATGACCATCACCGCGCCCTTGAGGACCCCCACGACGAGCAGGTCCTTGCCCGCGTACTCCGCGTCGATCGCGGCTGCCAGCTCCGTGAGCTTGGCATCGATTTCTTCCTTGGTGATGAGCACCGACCGAAGGTCGTCGCCCATGTCCTTCTCGTGCACCCGCGCCACTCTCTGTCGGCTATCGGTCCGCCTGCTCCAGCACCAGTCTGCCACCCTGCCGTCGGGCTTCGACGCGGCCCGGCAGATTCAGCGGACGCTGGCCGCGCCAGGCGGTGATGAGACGGTCGGTCTCCTCGATGTGGCGGGCGAACAGCGAGCCGGCCGGAGCGCCCGCCGCGATGGCGGCCCGGCGGAGCACGCGGCGGCGGACCGCCGGGGGCAAGGCACCCAGCGCGGCGATGTCCAGGGCTCCGTCGGGGCCGACGACGGAGCGCTCGGCCTGCCTGGCCCAGGAGTCGAGTGCGTCCGCGTCGTCGCGGGAGAGCTGCGCGGTGCGGGCCAGCGCCTCCACCACGCCGCGGCCCAGGGCCTTCTCGAGCACCGGCAGTGCCTCGTGGCGCACCCGGGACCGGGTGTACGCGGGGTCGGTGTTGTGCGGGTCGTCCCAGACGGGCAGCTGCTGCTCCAGGCAGGCCCGGCGGGTGGTCTGCCGGTCGGTGCGCAGGAAGGGGCGGCGGTACCGCTGCGGGGCCTGCTCCCCGCCGGACAGCCCGGCGGAGACGTCGGCCATGCCGGACAGCGACCGGGTGCCGGACCCGCGGGCCAGGCCCAGCAGGACCGTTTCGGCCTGGTCGTCGCGGGTGTGGCCGAGCAGGACGGCATCGGCGCCGTGCCGCTCGGCGGCGGCGTCGAGGGCGGCGTAGCGGGCGGTGCGGGCAGCGGCTTCCGGGCCGCCGTCCCGGCCGACGGCCACGGTGACGGCCTCCGCGGGATCCAGACCGAGCGCGGTCATCCGGTCGGCGACCTCCCGGGCCCGCAGCTCCGAGCCGGACTGCAGCCCGTGGTCGACGGTGATGCCCCCGGCTCTGATGCCGAGCCGGGGGGCTTCGAAGGCAAGGGCGGAGGCGAGGGCCATGGAGTCGGCGCCGCCGGAACAGGCGGCCAGTACCAGGAGGGGCCGCCGCGCGGCCGGCGGGGCGGCTGCTCCCCGGGGGTCCGGGGAAGGGGCGTGCGGGTCGAACGGGTCGTGGGGGGGGCGCGCGGTGGTTCGGGTGTGGAGCATGTCATGCAGAACGCGGCGGACCGCCAGGCGTATCGCCGCGACCGCGGGATGGGGACCCATGTCCGAATCACTTCCTCGGGAGCATCGGGGGGCATTACTCAGCGTGTGTCGATGGTGACAGAAAAGCGGGGCTTCCTGAGCATCGCACGCCGGGTACGGGCCGACGGTCCCTCGTACGAGTGATTGTGGTGGCATTCGGGGGCCGGGCGGCCGTTCCGCGCTCCAGCCTTCGCTCCTATGCCGAGCCGGCACGCACCCGGGCGACCCAGTCCTCAGGTTTGGCGATTTCGTCCTTGGTCGGCAGTGTGTTCGGGGAGGTCCACACTTTGTTCAGACCCGCCATGCCGGCCTCGGCGACCACGGCCCGGACGAACCGCTCGCCCTCCTTGTACTGCCGGAGCTTCGCGTCCATGCCGAGAAGCTTGCGCAGCGCCCGGTCCAGGGTGCCCGCCCCCTGCTGACGGCGCCGGGTGAACTTCTCCCGGATCTCCGCCACCGTGGGGACCACCTGCGGCCCGACCCCGTCCATGACGAACTCCGCGTGCCCCTCCAGCAAGGACATCACCGCGGTGAGCCGGGCCAGAATCTCCCGCTGGCGCGGGGTCTGCACCAGCTCGACGAGGCTGCCTCCGGAGCCGTCGCCGCCTGCCGCGCGGTCCTGCGGCTCCTCGGCCTCCGAACGTCCCGCCAGCGACTGGGCGGCCTTCCGCAGGCGCTCGACCAGCGTCGCGGGATCCACGTCGGCCTCCAGCAGGAACGCCTGGATCTCGCTCTCCAAGTGGTCACGCAGCCACGGGACGGCGGTGAACTGGGTGCGGTGGGTCTCCTCGTGCAGGCAGACCCAGAGCCGGAAGTCGTGCGGCTGCACGTCCAGTTCCCGCTCGACGTGGACGATGTTCGGCGCGACGAGCAGCAGCCGGCCGCCGGGCCGGCTGCCGTCCGCGGCAGCGGGCAGCTGCGGGGAGGGCGGCGCGAAGGCCTCGTACTGGCCCAGGACGCGGGACGACAGGAAGGCCAGCAGCATCCCCACCTCGACACCGGTGACCTTGCTGCCGACGGCGGCGAGGGCCGGTCCGCCGGGCGCCGCCTCCCGGCGTTCGCGCATCTTGCCGATGAGGGGGTGGAGCAGCTCCCGGAAGCCGGCCGCGTTGGCCTTCACCCAACCGGGACGGTCGACGATCAGCACGGGGGTGTCCGCCCCGCCGGTGTCCATGCCGGTGAAGGAGCGCACGTGTTCCTGGGAGGCGGCGGCATGCCGCCGCAGCTCCGCCACCACCGCTCTGGCCTCCTCCCGGCTCGCTTCGGGGCCGGGGCGGGCCAGGCGGGTGGCGGTGGAAACCGCCAGATTCCAGTCGACCAGATCCGTACCACCGAGACGCGTCATGTCCTCAACCGTACGGTGCCCGCCACGGCTACGGATAGTGGTGACGGGGTGCGGCGGACCGGGGCGCGGGACCGGGAGGTCACCGGCAGCCGCACACCGTCAGGGCCGTGACGGCGCGGTCGAGGGCGGCCTCGGCCGCCCGGGGGGCCTGCGTTCCGTTGGCCATGAAGGAGAAGCCGAGCAGCCGCCCCTCGGCGTCGACGAGCGTGCCGGAGAGTGTGTTGACACCCGTCAGCGTGCCGGTCTTGGCGCGGACCACGCCCGCGCCGCCCTCCGCGTACCGGCCGCTGAGCGTCCCGCTGAACCCCGCGACCGGCAGGCCGGTCAGGACCGGCCGCAGCTCGGGCCGGCCGGGGTCGGCCGCGGTGGCGAGCAGCCCGGTCAGCAGCGCGGCAGTGACCCGCGCCCCCCGGTCGAGGCCGCTGCCGTCCACGATCCGCACGTCGTCCACCGCCAGCCCGAGATCCGCGAGCTGCTCGGCCGCGGCGGCTTCGATCCCGGCGAAGTCGGGGGCATGGCCGGTGGCGACGGCGGTGTGCCGGGCGAGGCTCTCGGCAAGGTCGTTGTCACTCGTGGTGAGGAACCGCTCGACCAGTGCCGAGACGGGCGCGGAGCGGTGCCCGGCCAGCCGCTCGGCGCCGGGCGGGGCGTCGCGCGGGGCGGCCGAGGCGCCCTTCACCTCGATACCGGCGTCCCCGAGGTGGCCGACGAAGTCGGCGGCGGCCCGGGCGGCGGGGTCCGCGGCCCGGGGTGCCGGGCCGTGGGTGCTGTCGTCCAGGCGGCCGGCGTTGACCATCAGCGAGGTCAGCGGAGCGATGTTGCTGTTGACACCGATGGGGTGCAGGGCCGGGCCGCTGTAGCGGTCCGCGTCATAACCGACGCCGACCGTGGCGATACCGCGGTCCGCCAGCGCGTCGGCGGTCTCCTCGGCGAGCTTCCGCAGATCGCCGGCGGTCAGCGTGGTGTCCCCGCCCCCGACCAGGACCACCCGGTCGTGCGCGCCGTCCCACACGACGCGGGTGGCGAGCCGGTGGTCCGGGCCGAGGGCCTGCAGGGCGGCGGCCCCGGTGACGAGTTTGACGCTGGAGGCGGGCGGCCTGACGGTGTCCGGGGCGGCCCCGTACAGCTGCCGGCCGGTGGTGAGGTCCACGACGGAGGCCGAGATGCCTCCCGCGAGAGCGGGGTCCCGCAGCAGCGGGTCCAGTACCTCGGCGAAGGCCCGCTGACCGGACGGGCCGTCTGCGCTGTTCGGGCCTTCCGCGCCCCCCTCGCGGTCCGCCGCGGCCGCCGCACCGTCCGCGGCGGAGGAGCCGGCCGCGGGGAGCACGGGCCCGGCGGACGGGGCGGCGGGCAGATCGTCCGGGAGCGGCTCGATGTGCGCCTCGTCACGCTCTGGGCTCACCTCGCCTGCCAGGGCCCGCTCAGCCGTACGCTGTCCCGAGTCCCAGGGTCCGGCCACGGCGACGGCTCCCGCGGTGACCGCGAGACCGGCGGCGGCGGCGCAAGCCGTCAGCCGCCACAGATCCCGGTGCCGCCGGACCGCCTCCGCCGCAGCACGCACCCTGGACCAGCCCCTTTCGCTCGTGTGTACCTGCGTGAGGGACACTTAATCACCTGTTTCCCTGTTCAGACGCTTAAGGAGCCACCCGTGGAGTTCGACGTCACCATCGAGATCCCGAAGGGTTCACGGAACAAGTACGAGGTGGACCACGAGACGGGGAAGATCCGGCTCGACCGGCATCTGTTCACCTCGACCGTGTATCCGGCCGACTACGGATTCGTGGACAACACCCTCGGCGAGGATGGCGACCCGCTGGACGCGCTGGTGCTGCTCGACGAGCCGACCTTCCCCGGCTGCCTGATCCGGTGCCGCACCATCGGCATGTTCCGGATGACCGACGAGGCGGGCGGCGACGACAAGCTGCTGTGCGTCCCGGCCGCGGACCCGCGGGTGGAGCACCTGCGGGACATCCACCACGTCAGCGAGTTCGACCGGCTGGAGATCCAGCACTTCTTCGAGGTGTACAAGGACCTGGAGCCCGGCAAGTCCGTCGAGGGTGCGAACTGGGTGGGCCGCACCGAGGCCGAGGCCGAGATCGAAGCCTCGTTCAAGCGGCTGGCGGACTCCGGCGGCGAGCACCGCTGAGCCAGGACGCGGGGGCGCGGCACCCAGCCGCACCCCCGCGGAGCGCCCCACCGGAGTCAGAATCCGCGGGTGCGTTTCGCCCCGCGCCGGCCCGTCGGCGAGGTGAGCCGGCCGGGGGATCTGATGAACAGCCGGGCGATCTCGCTGCCGAGGTTGACGCCGATCGCGATGGCCAGCGCCAGGGTCGCCGCCCGCAGCAGGTACTCACCGCCGGTGGCGACGTTGCCCTGCGCGAAGCCGAGCAGACCGAAGTAGACGGCGCTGCCCGGCAGCAGCGGGCCGATCGACGCGGTGACGTACGGCAGCGCCGAGGTGAACCGGTACCGGGCCTGCAACTGCCCGAACAGGCCGACCATTCCGGCGCCCACGGCGGTCGCGGCGAACGGCGAGAGGTTCGCGGTGTCGTGCATCGCTCCGAATATCAGCCAGGCGACGCCGCCGTTGAGGGTGGCTGCGAGCACCGTCGCCTTCTCCTGCTGGAGCAGGACGCAGAACGACAGCGAGAGCGTCATCGCCGCCAGCAGCTGCGTCACCGGCCGGGTCTGCCGCTCCACCGTCTCCGGGTTGAGGGTGACGCCGGACGTCTCCCCGATGTAAAGGATCGCCAGCACGCCCACCACGATGCCCGCGATGAGGAACATGACCTCCAGCAGGCGGGCGGAGGCGGTGAGGTAATAGCCGGTCAGCCCGTCCTGCACGCTGGCGACCAGGGCCCGCCCGGGGATCAGGGCGAACAGCCCGCCGGTGATGACCGAGGCAGCCCGGATCAGGCCCTCCCGCTCGGGCTGCACCGCGGCCAGCACCACCCCGAACGCGGCGGGGGCCATCGCGGCGGCCACGAACTGGTAGAACTCCGGGAGCCCCCGGCTGGACAGTATCCAGGCCAGCCGGTCGCCGAGGATCGCCCCGAGCGCGGCCAGGATGAAGACCAGCCAGCTGCCGCCGACCAGGACGCTCGCCGCACCGGCGAGCAGCCCGGCGGCCAGCGAAACCTGCCACTTCTTGTACGGGTGCCGGTTGCGCCGTATCGCGGCCAGCCGCCCGTATGCCTCCTCCAGGGAAACGCCGCCCGAGGTGATGTCGTCGACGAGCCGGAAGACCGCGGCGAGCCGCGTGTAGTCGGTGCCCCGGCGGCGGACCGTGCGGCCGAGCGAGACCGGGTCCTCGACGAGGGAGGGCTGGTGGGCGATGGAGATGAGGGTGAAGGTGACGTTGGCCTCGCAGCGGGCGAGGCCGTAGGCGTGCGCGATGGCGAACATCGCCGCCTCCACGTCCTCGGCGCCCTCACCACTGGCCAGCAGCAGCTCGCCGATGCGCAGCGTCAGGTCGAGGACGCGCGGCACCGGCGGGCCCGGCTCGTCGTCCTCGCCGCGTGGCACCCGCTCCGGTGCGGGCCGCTCGGCCAGCGGCAGCCGCACCATCGAACGCATCCGGTCCTGCCAGGGCGCGCTCATGGTCTGCCGCAGGGCCGGAATGCCCTCGGCCGGGGTGAAGCCGGCGGCGCTTTCCTGCGGCCCGTAACGGAACTTGCTGTGCGGCTCCTCGGGACGGCTCCGGGCCACGCCCTCGGGCACCTCGAAGCCGGACCCCGGCTGCTCCTCCTCCGGCGGCTGCACCCGCAGCCCTTCCGGAACCGCGAACTCGGAGGTCGGATGCTCCTCCTCCGGCGGCCGTATGACCGGCATCAACTGGGGAGAAGTGAACGCGCTCTGCGCCTCGTCGAACCCCCCGCGTGCGGAGTCCGAGGGCTTCGGCGCCCCCGGCTCGTCCTCCGGCTGACGCCCCGGCTGGTCACCGTTCCGCTCGCTGTCCCCAGCCACTTCTGCACTCGCTCCTTCGCCTCCGTATCCCCTGCACCGCCAACGGGTCGGCCCCGCTCGGGGGGCATCCTTGCGAAGCATAGGATGAACCCCGGCGTACCGCCCGAAGGGCACCCCGTACCGCAGGAGTGGAGACCATGGCGATGTCGGCCGAGACCCGCGGCAGCCGCGTGCTCAACGCTCTGCGGGGTTCCCTCATCGGGGCGGCTGAAGCACTTCCCGGGATCAGCGGCGGCACGGTCGCACTGATCGTCGGGGTGTACGAGCGGCTGATCGGGGGCGCCGGCCATCTCACCAGCGCGCTGCGCATCGCGGTCACCGACGTGTCCACGGGCCGCGGTGGCCGCCGGGCGCGGGAGGAGGCGATGCTGGCCGGCTGGGGGCTCCTGCTGCCGCTCGGCGCCGGGATGGTCATCGGCCTGCTGCTGAGCGCCAAGCTGCTCGCGCCGCTGGTGACCAACCACACGCAGTACGCGTACGCGGTCTTCTTCGGCCTGGTGCTGGCCTCCCTGTGGATCCCCTACACCAACTCGGGCCGGCGGTGGCTGCCCAAGCACTACGTGCTGGCGGTGGCCGTGGCGGTGGCCGCCTTCGCGCTCACCTCGATGTCCCTGGGCGGCAACGCGGACAACCCGCTGGTCGTGCTGGGCTCGGGGGCGGTGGCGATCTGCGCCCTGGTGCTGCCCGGCCTGTCGGGCTCGTTCCTGCTGCTCGCCATGGGCATGTACGAACCGACCGTGGATGCCGTCAACAACCGCGACCTGGGCTACATCGCCCTGTTCGCCTTCGGCTGCCTGGCCGGTCTGGCAATGTTCGTGAAGCTGCTGCGCTGGCTGCTGGAGAACCACCACCATCTGACGCTGGTGGTGCTGACCGGCGTGATGGCCGGTTCGCTGCGCGCCCTGTGGCCCTGGCAGGGCGACGACCCGCACGACCGCACGCTGCACGCCCCGGACGGCGGCATCCCGCTGACGCTCCTGCTGTTCCTGCTCGGCTTCGCCGTGGTCGCCACGGTGCTGGTGGCAGCCCACCGGAAGGCCCACCCGGTCCGTCGCGGCCGGCACGCCCGCGTCGGCTGACCGGCGCCACGGGATCGTCACCGACCCGGCGTCAACAGCGCTCCCGGTACGCTGAGCGCCGATTTCCCGCGCGAGAGACGGAGTGACGCCATGTCGGTCGTGCGGCTGCTGGTCCTGGGAGCGGTACGCCAGCACGGGCGTACGCACGGCTACCAGGTGCGCAACGACTTGGAGTTCTGGGGGGCACACGAGTGGTCCAGTGCCAAGCCCGGCTCCATCTACCACGCGCTGAAGCAGCTCGCCAAGCAGGGACTGCTGCTGGCTCACGAGGTCTCGCCCAGCAGCGCGGGCGGACCTCCGCGCACGGAGTACGAGGTCACGCGGGCCGGTGAGGAGGTCTATCTGGACCTGCTGCGCGACGCGCTGCGCCGGCACGACCAGAAGCCCGATCTGCTGACGGCGGGGGTCGGGCTGATCGTCGACCTGCCCCGGCAGGAGGCGATTGCCCTGCTGCGGGAACGGGTGGCGAGGCTGGAGGAGTGGCGCGAGGAGGTCGACCGGGACTGGACCCCGCAGACGGACCCGGCGGAGCCGGGGCACATCGGGGAGATCATGCGGCTGTGGGTGCACAACGCGGAGAGCGGCGCCGAGTGGACCCGGGGACTGATCGGACGGCTGGAGGACGGTGCGTACGTGATGGCCGGGGAGGGCGAGCGCAGTGTCGACGTCCTGCCCGAGGGGGTGGCGAACCCGTACGCCTGACGGCCGGCCCTTGCGCCGGGCTCCGGACAGCCGGGCCGCCCCAAGCGGCGGCCCGGCGCGCTCGGCTCAGAACGGGAAAGGGCTGCGGCCGTGCTGGACGCTGATGGTCTTGGTGGTGGTGAACGCCTCCACGGTGGCCTCGCCGTTCAGCCGGCCCACGCCGGACGACTTCTCGCCGCCGAAGGAGACGATCGGCTCGTCGGCGATCGTGGAGTCGTTGATGTGGATCATCCCGGTCCTGATCCGCTTCGCCACCCGGACGCCGCGGTCGGTGTCCGCGGTGTGCACGGCCCCACTGAGACCGTAGGGGGTGTCGTTGGCGAGGCGGACGGCCTCGTCCTCCCCCTCGAAGGGGATGATCAGCGCCACCGGGCCGAAGATCTCCTGGCCGAGGACGGCGGAGCCCTCGGGGATCCCGGTGAGCACGGTGGGCGGCACGATGTTGCCCTGGGTCTCGCCGCGCAGGAGCGCGGTGGCACCGCCCCGCACCGCCTCATCGATGAGGGTGGTGACCGCCTCGGCCTGGTTGGAGTTGATCAGCGGGCCGATGTGGGTCCCGGGGTCCGTGGGGTCACCGACCTTCAGAGTCTTCACCTTGGCGACGAACTTCTCGGTGAACTCCTTTTCCAGCCTGCGGTCGACCAGCACCCGGTTGGCCGCCATGCAGACCTGCCCCTGGTGGACGTAGCGGCTGAAGACGGCCGCGTCCACCGCGTAGTCCACGTCGGCGTCGTCCAGGACGATGAGGGCGCTGTTGCCGCCCAGCTCCAGCACGCAGCGCTTGAAGTTGGCGGCGGCGACGGTGGCCACGTGCCGGCCGACCTTGTCCGAGCCGGTGAAGGAGATGAGCTGCGGAACCGGGTGGTCGATCAGGGCGTCACCGATCTCCGCGATGTCGGTGACGACGACGTTGAGCAGACCCTTCGGCAGACCCGCGAGCTCGAAGAGCCGGGCGATCAATGAGCCGCCGGTCACCGGGGAGTTCTGGTGCGGCTTGAGCACCACCGCGTTGCCGAGGGCCAGCGCGGGGGCGACCGACTTGATGGAGAGGAAGAGCGGGAAGTTGAAGGGGGATATCACGCAGACCGTGCCCACCGGCAGCCGGTATACGCGGTTCTCCTTGCCGTCGGTCATGGAGGGCAGGATCTGCCCGACCGGGGACAGCGCCCAGTTCATGGCCTCCCGGAGCATCTCCTTGACCAGCATCAGCTCGAACCCGGCCTTCAGCCTGGTACCACCGAGCTCGGCCATGATCAGGTCGGCGATCTCCGCCTCATGCTCCTCGACCAGCTTGATCATCCGCTCGATGACCTGCCGCCGGGCGTACGGATTGGTCTCCGCCCAGGCCGGCTGGGCCCGTTCCGCCGCACGGTAGGCCTGGTCGACCTCATCGACCGTGGCGACGGTGACGGCTGCCAGCTTGTCACCGTTGTACGGGTTGAAGTCGATGATGTCCCAGGAGCCGCTGCCGGAACGCCATTCACCATCGATGTACTGCTGCGCCAGGTCCGCGAAGGAAAGCATGCCCGTCCCCATCATGTGGATTTCCCTGATGGCCGGTCATGCTACGGCGCAATTACCGAAGTTGACGAATCCTGTGGAGAAGCTCGCGAGTTTCGGACGGTGACAGAGCGGCGCCGACGATGTGGTCCATTACTTGCTGGTATTCGGCTACTTCTTCGCGCTTGTCCAGGTAGAGCGCGCTGGTCAGCTGCTCGACGTAGACGACGGCGGGAAGCTCCTGCTCGGCGAAGCGCAGGAGTGTGAACGCGCCGCTCTCCGCCGCGTGTCCGCCGTGCGCGAAGGGGACCACCTGAAGAGTGATGTGGGCCTGTTCGGAGAGGTCCGCCAGCGCCCTGAGCTGTTCGTCCATCACCTTGCGTCCTCCGTAGGGCCGGTGGAGGGCGGCCTCGTCGAGTACACAGTGGAAGGACGGCGCCCGGTCCGAGACGAGCAGCTTCTGCCGCTCCATCCGCAGGGCCACACGTCGCTCCGCCTCGTCGGCCGAGAGGTCCGTGCGGTGCCCGGAGGTGACGACGGCCCGCGCGTAGCGCTCGGTCTGCAGCAGACCGTGAATGAACTGCAGCTGGTAGGAGCAGATTTCGGAGGCGGCGGCTTCCAGGCCGACGAAGGTCTGGAACCATCCCGGCAGGACGTCGTTGTAGGTGTGCCACCAGCCGGCCAGGCTCGAACTCCGGGCGAGGCTCAGCAGCGGTTCGCGGTCGGCCTCGTCGGTGACGCCGTACAGCGTGAGCAGGTCGGCGACATCCCGCTGCTTGAAGCTCACGCGCCCCAGCTCCATCCGGCTGATCTTGGACTCGGAAGCGCGGATGGAGTATCCCGCCGCTTCGCGGGTGACCCCGCGGGATTCCCGCAGACGGCGCAGCTGGGAGCCGAGCAGGATGCGTCTCACCATGGAGCCACTGGCGTCGGCAGCGCTCACGGACCGGGCACGCTCCGACATCGGCTGTTCACTCATGCGGTCAACCTCCACTTTGGGCAGAGCGCAGTCTGCCATCTCCGGGCTCCGTTGTGTGCCCAGCCGGTTACACACGATCGATTTTTGCAGATGCACGTGCATCTGCCCTTGCATTCAGCGTGCGCCTTGGGAACGATGAGCGGACGCGCTGCTCACGTGGCGCGTTCTGCCCAACCCTGTCGTGAGCTGCCTGGCGACGACAGGGCCCCGGGGGCCGCCCCTCCCCGGGTTCTGTCACACGCGAACGCCAGGAGTGCCGCGCCATGGGATTCAAGGGAACGCCCGTGCTCGACCAGTTAGGGCAACAGTTTCCGCTCATCGATCCGCGCTCGCTGGCAGGTTCCGCGGTCATCCGGCTTCCGGGCCGCCCCGAATCCGTGCGTCGCGCCCGTGACTTCACCCGCAGCACGCTGCGGGACTGGCTGCTTCCGGAGCAGTTCGACGCGGTGGCGCTCGTGGTGTCCGAACTGGTCACCAACGCGCTGCGGCACGCGGCCGGCCCGGCGCATGCGGCAGACGGCTGCGGCCTCCCCCCGGTGGAGATGGAACTGATGCGCAGCGCACGACGACTCGTGTGCGCGGTGCAGGACGGGGAGAACTCCGTCCCGAGGATTCGTCGTGCGGACTCGGCGGCGGAGTGCGGCCGCGGGCTCCATCTCGTGGAGTGTTTCAGCGATGGCTGGGGCTGGCGTCCGCTGACGGACGGCCGGCCCGGCAAGGTGGTCTGGGCCGCCTTCCGGATCGCCTGAGCCGCCTCCGGCACGGGCCGGCGGCTCCCCCCGGGGGCGGGCACCCCTGCCCGAAGAAGTCTGGCGGGCGCGCGGCCCCGTGTGTGAGCCACGCCGTGCGCGAGGCGGGCGGGCAGGTGCGGGCGCGCCGCCGGTCGTGGAATCCTCAGGCGATGAGGTGGTCGAACTCACCTTCCTTGGCGCCGAGCAGCAGCGCCCGTACCTCACCGGGCGTGTAGACGAGCGCAGGACCGTTGGGGAAACGGGAGTTGCGCATCGCCACCTCGCCGCTCGGCAGCCTTGCAAGCTCGGCGCACTCGCCCTGGGAGTTGCTGTGGCTGCTCTTGATCCACACTGCGCCGCGCAGCTCGTAAGCGGCCATGCCGTTATGTGCCTTCTTCACAGGCGTCTCCCGGATCGTGCATGAGGCATTGCGTGGGGGTCACTGACCGAGCCGCACAGTTGCGCGGCTCAATCTCCCGCGATCATAACGCCTTCAAATGCATATGCACGCGCATCTGCACGTGCACGACGCCGGGTCGCAGCCCCGTCACCCCGGGTAGGAGGCCCGCCCTTCAGCGCGTCGCATACGGCAGCAGCGCCATTTCACGGGCGTTCTTGATCGCCCTGGCCACATCCTTCTGCTGCTGCACGGTGACCCGGGTGACCCGGCGGCTGCGGATCTTCCCCCGGTCGGAGATGAATTTCCGCAACAGCGCGGTGTCCTTGTAGTCGATATACGTGATACCCGCCGCGTCCAGCGGGTTGGGGCGATGCTTGACGGGCTTGCGTTCCTTCGGGTGTCGTGCCATGACGAAGCGCCTCCTCGGGGCGTGATCGGAAAACCGGGCCGGGCTGCGGGTCCGGGGACAGTGGTCAGGAAACGGGGTCGAGCAGCTCGTCGAAGGCCCCCGACAACGACCGCCAGGAACCCGGACCTCCCGCGTACTCGTCATCGGTGAGCACGCAGGAGTCGAGCAGCGCCCGCAGCCCTTCGGCATCCAGCCCCGGCGAGACGAAGACCAGGTGCTGCCCGCGGTCCCCGTGCTCGGGGTGCCAGTCCAGGGCGGCGGCGGCCCGGCGGACCGGGGGCACCATCTCCCAGGCCGCGTCCGGCAGGGCCGCCAGCCAGGGACCGGCGTTGTCCACGCACAGGGCTCCGCCGGCCGCGTCCCAGGAGAGCAGGGTGTCCGGCCGGTCGGCGAGCCAGAACCGGCCGCGGCTGCGCGCCGCGGCACACGCCAGGTCCTCCAGCGCGGTGTAGAGCCGGCCGGGGTGGAACGGCCGCCGGTGCTGCCAGACGAGGGTGGCGACGCCGTGCTCGTCGGCTTCCTGCGGAAGCAGGGCACAGGCCGGGTGCTGCCGGGACGCGGCAGCCTCGGGGTCGAAGCCCGCGGCGGCCAGGCGCGGGAAGTCCGGATCGTCGAGGCTGATCCGGCGGGCGGTCGGATGCAGCTGGCCGAGCAGCGCGTGGTCCGCCGGGTCGGCGGCTTCCTCCCCCTCGGCCAGCACCAGCACCGGGGCGTACTCCAGCTGGCGGGCCCAGGTGTCCCCGACCGTGCGCTGATCCGTCGCGGCGGTCGCCAGACCGGCCTCGGCAAGGTCGTCCCCGCTGCCGAGATACGCCAGCACGAGGGCGGGGTCGACGGCCGTGACCACCCCGGCCACCCGCACCCGCTCGTCCGCGTGCCTGCTGATCACCTCGGCCATCGACCGGGGCTCCACGGAGTCCCACAGCTCGACGACCGCAAGGCTGCACAGCCCGCTGCCGGCCAGCCTTTCCAGCTCGGGGACCAGGTCCTCCCGCAGCGCGCAGCAGGCGCAGTCGTTGACGAGGGGCGCGGCACCGCTGCCGGTGACGCCGGTGCTGTCCCGTACCACCCGGGTCACGGCACCGTCGGCGACCTCGGACAGGTCGTGGTGGAGGGCGAGGCTGCCGGGAACTGCGGCCAGCAGCCGGTCCACAGCGGCCCGGCGGGCGTCGGAGTGCAGCCCGGCGATGATGACAACGGGCAGCATCAGCGCCCCTCGCGCTTCCCGTAGCGCCGTTCGAACCGCTCGACCCTGCCCGCGGTGTCCAGGACGCGCTGGTTGCCGGTGTAGAAGGGGTGGCTCGCCGAGGAGACCTCGACATCGATCACGGGATAGGTGTTGCCGTCCTCCCAGTCCACGGTCCGTTCGCTGGTGGCGGTCGACCGGGTCAGGAACGCGTAGTCGGCGGCCCGGTCGCGGAAGACGACGGGCCGGTAGGCGGGATGGATGCCTGGCTTCATGGGTGTCTCCTAGCGCTCTTCGCGGAACATGACGTGCCGGCCGGCGACCGGGTCGAACTTCTTGAGCTGAAGCCGGTCCGGGTTGTTCCGGCGGTTCTTGCGGGTGACGTAGGTGTAGCCGGTACCGGCCGTGGACTTGAGTTTGATCACCGGGCGGATGTCGTTGCGGGCCATGGCGCTACTATACAGAAACGAGAATCGTTTTCATTAAGGAGGTACGCACCCGTGTCCGCCCACTGCCAGCTGACCGGCCGCAAGCCCGGTTTCGGCAACGCCATCTCGCACTCCCACCGCCGCACCAAGCGCCGGTTCAACCCCAACGTCCAGCGCAAGCGGTACTGGCTGCCCAGCGAAGGCCGCCACGTGCGGCTCACCCTCAGCACCAAGGGCATCCGGACCATCGACACGATCGGCATCGAGCGGGCCGTGGCCCGCATCCGCGACAGGGGAGGAAAGGTCTGATGGCCAAGAAGAGCAAGATTGCCAAGAACGAGCAGCGCAAGGTCGTCGTCGCCCGGTACGCCGAGCGCCGGGCCGAGCTGAAGGCCGTCATCCGCAGCCCGCAGTCCTCCCCCGAGGACCGGCAGGCCGCCGAGCGCGAACTGCGGCGCCAGCCCCGTGACGCCAGCGGCACCCGGGTCCGTAACCGGGACAGCGTGGACGGCCGGCCCCGGGGCCACTTCCGGGCCTTCGGCCTCTCCCGGGTGAACCTGCGGCAGCAGGCGCACGCCGGATATCTCCCGGGGGTGCGCAAGTCGAGCTGGTGACCGGCGTACCGCCGCCCGGACGGCGGCCGGAGGCTTCCCGGTCCGGAGAGGGCCGCACAGCCCTCTGGCCGCCGTCCGGTGCGCGTGGTCCACTGGGAAGACCTGCGAGAGGCAGAGGTGATGACGGTGTCCGGACACCGGGGACGGAGAGTGCGGGCCCTCGCCGTGCTGGGGGCAGCGTTGCTCACACTGTCGGTGGGCTGCCAGGTCGAGGACAACGGAGCACCCGACGGGCAGCATCCGTTCACCGGCGGGGCCCCCGCCTCCGGACCGGTACTCGCCGTCAAGATCGACAATGTGCGCGCCGCCCGCCCGCAGACCGGGCTGGACCAGGCGGACCTGGTGTACGTCGAACAGGTGGAATCGGGCCTGAGCAGGCTGCTCGCCGTGTACTCCGGCTCCCTTCCGGAGCACATCGGCCCGGTCCGCAGCGCCCGGGAGGCCGACCTGGAACTGCTGGAGCAGTTCGGCAGCCCCGCTCTCGGCTACTCCGGTGCCCAGTCGGCCCTGCTGCCGGACATCGCGGCGGCCCCGCTGTACCCGGTGGCGCCCGAGAACGCCCCCGGCGCGTTCGAACGCCGGCCCCAGCGCGCGGCACCGCACAACCTCTATCTGGACCCCACCGCGGTACTGGCCGCCGCACCCGACGCGGATCCCCCGCAGGACATCGGATTCCGCTTCGGTGACGCCCCCGAAGGCGGAGAGCCGACTCCGGAGTACTCCGTCGGTTTCCCCAACGCCGATTTCTCCTTCACCTGGTCCGGCCAGGAGGACCGCTGGCTGATCGGCATGGACGGCACCGCGGCGCTGACCGAGCAGGGCGACCGGCTGACGGCCGCCACCGTCGTCGTCCAGCACGTGCTCATCCGGCCCTCCGAACTGCAGGACCGCTGGGGCAACGTCACTCCCTACTCCGAGACCGTGGGCTCGGGCACAGCCCAGGTACTGCGGGACGGCCAGGCGTTCCAGGCCACCTGGGAGCGTCCCGACGCCGGCGGCGGCACGGAGTTCACCGACCCGGACGGAGAACGGCTGCCGTTCTCCGAGGGTCCGGTATGGGTCGTCCTCGCTCCCGCGGAGTGACCACGGCCACCGTGCGTTCCCCCCGGGCGTTCCCCCGGGCGCCGCGCGTTGACTTCACCTTCACTTGAAGTTCTAGGGTTACGAGGCAGTCACCCGCCGCACCCGCGTCTTCGCGTCACAGCCCTGGAGTGCCTCATGAGCATGGAGATCACCGCCTGGAACGCGCTGTACAACCAGCGCTACGCCAAGGACGACCAACGGCCGTTCTCCCGCGCGACGATCCGGCGGATCGCGGAGTTCGCCCGCCCGCACCGCCGGGAGCTCCTGCTCTTCCTGGTGCTCAGCGTCGCCACCGCACTTCTCGCGGTGGCCACCCCGGTGCTCGCCGGACGGGTGATCAACGCCATCGTGGACGACGCCGCGGTGTCCGTCGTCGTCACCCTGGCCGTGCTCATCGCCGGCATCGCGCTGGCCGAGGCCGGCATCGGACTGCTCGCCCGCTGGCTCTCCGCCCGGATCGGCGAAGGACTGATCTTCGACCTGCGCAGGGCCGTCTTCGACCACGTGCAGCAGATGCCGGTGGCGTTCTTCACCCGCACCCGCACCGGCGCTCTGGTCAGCCGGCTCAACAGCGATGTCATCGGCGCCCAGCGCGCGTTCAGCAACACCCTGTCGGGGGTGCTCAGCAACGTCGTCATGTTGCTGCTCGCCCTCGGCGTGATGCTCAGCATCTCCTGGCAGATCACCCTCCTGGCGCTGCTCCTGCTGCCCGTCTTCGTCCTCCCGGCCCGCCGGATGGGCGCCCGGCTCGCCCAGCTGTCCCGGGAGGCGGCGAACCACAACGCGGTGATGAGCACCCAGATGACCGAACGCTTCTCCGCCCCCGGAGCGACCCTGGTGAAGCTGTACGGGCGCCCCGAGGAGGAGTCCGGCGAGTTCGCCGAGCGGGCCCGCCGGGTACGGGACATCGGCGTCCGCACCGCCATGCTGCAGATGGTCTTCATCACCGCGCTGACCCTGGTCTCCGCCCTCGCCCTGGCGCTGGTCTACGGCCTCGGCGGCTTCTACGCGCTCCGCGGCTCACTGGATTCCGGCGCGGTCGTCTCGCTGGCGATGCTGCTCACCCGGCTGTACGCCCCGCTCACCTCCCTGGCGAGCGCCCGGGTGGAAATCATGAGCGCCCTGGTCAGCTTCCAGCGGGTGTTCGAGGTGCTGGACCTCACCCCGCTGATCGCCGAGAAGCCCGCCGCCCGCCCGGTTCCCGCGGGCCCGGTGTCCGTGGAGTTCGACGGGGTGGGCTTCGCCTACCCGGCGGCCGAGAAGGTCTCGCTGGCTTCCCTGGAAGAGGTCGCCACCCTGGACACCCGTGGCGGTGAACAGGTCCTGCACGACGTGTCGTTCCGCGCCGAGCCCGGACAGCTGGTGGCACTCGTCGGCTCCTCGGGGGCCGGCAAGTCCACCATCGCCCAGCTGACCCCCCGCCTGTACGACACCGACACGGGTGCGGTACGCATCGGCGGCGTGGACGTGAAGGACCTGACCGCCGCCTCGCTCCGGCAGACCCTCGGCATGGTCACCCAGGACGGACACCTCTTCCACGACTCGATCCGCGCCAACCTGCTGCTGGCCAGGCCCGAGGCGACAGAGGACGAGATCTGGGACTCGCTGCGCCGGGCCCGGCTGGAGGAGCTGGTCGTCTCGCTTCCCGACCGGCTGGACACCGTCGTCGGCGAACGCGGCTACCGCCTGTCCGGCGGCGAACGCCAGCGGCTCACCATCGCCCGGCTGCTGCTCGCGCGGCCCCGGGTCGTGATCCTCGACGAGGCGACCGCCCATCTGGACTCGACCTCCGAGGCCGCGGTCCAGGAAGCCCTGGGCGAGGCCCTGGCCGGCCGCACCTCGGTGGTGATCGCCCACCGGCTGTCCACGGTCCGGACGGCGGACCAGATCCTGGTGCTGGAAGCCGGCCGCATCGTGGAACGCGGCACCCATGAGGAGCTGCTGGCCACCGGCGGGCGGTACCAGGAGCTGTACCGGACCCAGTTCGCGGAGCCCGGGAACGGCACCCTCCCGGAGGGCACCACCGGGGGCGGCGCTCCGGACCGGGCCGCGGGCGAGACCGCCGACGGGGCGTCCGCCCTCGCCTGACACCGGCCGGTGTCCTCCGGGGCACCCCCAGCGGAGGACACCGTTCGACCGAGCGGAGTACGTGGACGAGCGGGGCCTCCCCCCGGCCCACAGGGTGATCAGTATGACCCTCAGCCTGGAAAACCTGCGCCGCTGCGGCGTTGCCGTCGACCTCGGGGCAGCGCGGACCCGCGTCTATCTGAAGCAGTCCGGACTCATCGTCGACGAGCCCTCGGTCGTCGCCGTCAACACCCGCACGCGAGGGCTCATCGCGGTGGGAACCCCCGCCGAGCGGATGGACGGACGCACTCCCGCGGCCATCCGGGTCATCCGCCCGGTCAACGGGGGGACGGTCGTCGACATCGAGATGGCCCAGCGCATGCTGCGCTCCATGGTCGGCACCCGGCTGGGCCGCTCCTGGCGGCGCAGGGTGCTGCGAGCGGCGGTGTGCGTGCCGCACAACGCCGATCCGCTCGCCCGGCGAGCCGCCTACGAGACCATGCTCGGGCTCGGAGCCCGGCGGGTCGAGCTGGTGGACGGCCTGATCACCGCGGCCCTCGGTGCCGGGCTGTCCGTGGAACAGCCCGAGGCGACCATGATCATGCAGTGCGGCGCGGCGACCACCGAGGTCGCGGTGCTCGCGCTCGGCGCGGTGGTGGCCGCCGAGAAGGTGCCGACGGGCGGGGACACCGTCGACCGGGCCCTCGTCCAGCACCTGCGCAACCAGCATGAGCTGCTGCTGCTCAGCCATGCCGTGCGGCCGCTGCATCTCGCCCTGACCGGGGCCCGGGCGGGGAGCACCGAGGTGCAGGGCCGGGACGTGGTCACCGGCAGGTCCCGGACCGTCCGCATCGACAACGAGAGCCTCCGGGCGGCCGTCCGGACCCCGGTGACCTCACTGCTCGACGCCATCCGTTCGGTGCTGCACGCGAGCCCTCCGGACCTGGTGGCGGACCTCGTCGACCGCGGCGTGGTGATGACCGGCGGCGCCGCAAGGCTTCCCGGCCTCGACCGGGCCGTCGCGGAGCACACCGGGATGCCGGTGACGGTGGCGGAGGAGCCCGCGCTGTGCGCCGTGCTCGGGCTGGGCGCCCTGCTGGAGGGCCGGGTGCACCCGCTGCGGGTGACGCCGCAGACGTCCGTGGGCTGAGCGGCCGGGACGGCCGGTGTGCGCCCGGCGCTACCCTCGGGACGAGGTGCCGCCGACCGAGTAGGAGCAGCCCGCCCATGGAAGGCCCCGCCCGGCCGACGGCCGGCGAACCGCGCGCGGCCGGCTCGCCTGCGCGCGCGGCGCGGCAGGGCAGGCGGCTTCCCGGCGGGTCCGAGGTCCCGGTCGTCGCCGCGGTCTCACTCGGCGGCGGTCTGGGGGCCGCAGCACGGTACGGTGCGACGCTGGTGTGGCCGACCGGTACCGACGGCTTTCCCTGGACCATGCTGGCGGTCAACGCACTGGGGTGCGCGCTGCTCGGGGTGCTGATGGTGCTGATCACCGAGGCGCGGACCGCGCATCCGCTGGTGCGGCCCTTCCTCGGTACCGGCGTTCTCGGCGGATTCACCACCTTCTCCCTGTTCGCCGAGGACATCGAGCGTCTCGTGGGCGGCGGTCAGGCCCGGCCGGCCCTCGCCTACCTGGGTCTGACGCTGGTGGCCGCGCTGGCGGCCGTGTGGCTCGGTGCGACGGCGGCCCGCCGGATGACCGGCGGAAGAACGGGTTCGACCCCTTGACGAACTGGCTGCTGGTGATCATCGGCGCGATGGCCGGCGCCCCGTTGCGCTACCTGACCGACCGGGCCGTGCAGCGCAGGCACGGTTCCCTCCTCCCCTGGGGCACTTTCGCCGTCAACGTCACGGGGTGCCTGGTGCTGGGGGTTCTGACGGGCGCGGTGGTGGCCGGGGCCGCCTCCTCCTCGACGCAGCTCCTGATCGGTACCGGCTTCTGCGGGGCCCTCACGACCTACTCGACGTTCTCCTACGAGACGCTGCGTCTGTTCGAGACCGGGGCCCGGCTTCTCGCCCTGGTCAATGTCCTGCTCAGTGTGGCCTCGGCCATGGCTGCGATGTATCTGGGGCTCGCCCTGTCCCAAACCCTCTGGCCCTGACCGCGACGGGAGAAGGGACATCAGGCTTCTTGAGTCGAAGCTTGTCAACTTCCCTGATCTGCGTTATATACATATGCGAGGGCATCGCACCAGGGTGGGGCGGCCCAGGAGGAAGGAGGGGCGTGGGTGCTCAGGCGTTTCCGGAGGTTCCCGTGGAAGCGGGTGGACAAAATACGCCGATCGGGCATGGTTCAGCTGCCGACGGGGACTCGGCACCCACCGGACGAGGTGCCCTCGGGAACCGGTACCGGTCCCTGTGGCGCAGCACCGGCCCTGGGGTGACGCGTGAGGCCCGACGAATGAGGAGCTGCTGATGCGGTGGAGCGAATGTGTGACACAGGTACGCGAGAACGGCGAGTACACGACCGCGCGTGAGGCCGAACGGGTCACCCGGGTCGTCCTCTCTGCCCTCGGCGGCCACCTGGCCGCACCGGAGCGCTTGGAGCTCGCGGCCCGCCTGCCGCAGGAAGCAGCCCGGATACTGACCGTCCAGGTGCCGGCCACCCAGCCACTGGGGGCCGCCGAGTTCGTCGGCAGTGTCGCGCTCCGGCTGGAGGGCGCGAGCCCGGACACCGCGCGCTGGGACGTCAGCTCCGTGCTGAGTACGGTCGCGGAGCTGGCCGGGCCGGAGCTCCTCGGCCGGATCCTCGGCCAGCTGCCGCCGGGCTACGCCCTGCTCTTCGGCCGGGCGGAGCTGCTGGCCTCCCGGTGACCCGGCCGCCCACCGCAATCCGCAAATCCGCAAATCCGCAATCCGCAATCCGCAATCCGCACAGCCGGACGATCACCTGAACCTGTCCAACGAGAGGAGACGAGCTGTGATGCTCATGCGCACCGACCCCTTCCGTGAACTCGACCGTCTCACCCAGAACCTGATGGGCACGCCCGCCCGTCCGGCAGTGATGCCGATGGACGCCCGCCGCCGCGGCGACAACTTCCTCGTGGAGTTCGACCTGCCGGGAGTCTCCCCCGACAGCATCGACCTGGACGTCGAGCGCAATGTGCTGACGGTTCGTGCGGAGCGCAAGCGGACCATCACCGAGGAGGACGAGATGGTGGCCGACGAGCGCCCCTCCGGGGTGTTCAGCCGGCAGCTCTTCCTCGGGGACACCCTCGACACCGAACGCATCGAGGCCACCTACGACGCGGGCGTGCTCACCCTGCTCATCCCGGTGGCCGAACAGGCCAAGCCTCGCAAGATCTCGGTGACCGGCAAGGACTCCCGCCAGGAGATCAGCGCCTGAGCCGGGCACCTTCCGGCTTCTGCCGCGCGCCTCGGCCCCGGACCCCGGCGGTCCGGGGCCGAGGCGCGGTTTCGGCACCTGCGCCCCGGGTAACTCGCGCGGCACCGCCCGCATGCTGCGCGCCGGGGCCGGGCGGCGGTCAACCGAGCGGAGAGGAAGACGCGATGAGCGAACCGGACGCGGCGTCCCGCGGGCTGCGGGTGGTGGTCGTCGGTGCCACCGGGAACGTGGGCAGCAGCCTGGTGCAGACCCTCTCCCAGGATTCCCGGGTGGCCTCCGTGCTGGGACTGGCCCGCCGGCTGCCCGACTGGCCACTCGATCGGACGGCGTGGGCCCGCGTCGACCTGAGCACCGGCAGCGTCGCGGAGGCCGACCTCACGGGGTACTTCCGCGCGGCGGACGCCGTGGTGCACCTGGGCTGGCTGATGCAGCCGACCCACGACCCCCTGACGACGTGGCGCACCAATGTCCTGGGGACCGTCCGCGTGCTGAACGCGGTGGCGGCGGCCGGGGTGCCCGCCCTGATTCACGCCTCCTCGGTCGGTGCGTACTCCCCCGGCCCCAAGGACCGGCCGGTCACCGAGTCCTACCCGACGCATGGTTGGCCGCAGGCCGCGTACACCCGCGAGAAGGCTTACCTGGAGCGGGTCCTCGACATCTTCGCGCGTGATCACCCCCGCACCCGGGTGGTGCGGATGCGGCCCGGCTTCATTTTCAAGCGGGAGTCAGCGATGCAGCAGCGCCGGCTGTTCATGGGTCCGCTGCTTCCGCACCGGCTGGTGCGCTCCTCGCTCCTGCCCTTCGTGCCCGACCTGCCCGGCCTGCGCCTGCAGGTGCTGCACACCAGCGATGCCGCCGATGCCTACCGGCAGGCCGTCGTCCGGGATGTGCGGGGAGCATTCAACGTGGCGGCGGGGCCGGTGGTCGACGCGGAGATGCTGGCCCGGATCCTCGGCGCCCGCACGGTGCCGGTGTACCGGCCCCTGGTGCGCGGGGCGGTGGCGGCAGCCTGGCACGCCCGCCTCCTGCCCGCTTCCCCGCAGCTTTTCGACGCCATGGTGCGGATGCCCGTCATGGACACCACCCGGGCGATGGACGAGCTGGGCTGGTCCCCCCGGTACACGGCGGAGGAGACGCTGACGGAGTTCCTGCACGGGCTCCGCGAGGGTGCCGGGATGGACACTCCGACGCTCACGGCCCGGCTGCCCGGCGGCCGGCTGAAGGAGATGGCTACGGGCGTCGGCGGGCGCGACTGAGCCGTGCTGCGGGTGCGGAGGCAGAAGCCCGGCCGCTCCCGGCGGGCGGACGGCGGGCGGCCCGGCGCTGAGTCAGCGCCGGGCCGCAGATCCGGGACCGCGAGTGGTGCCGCGGAAGGTTCAGCCCGGACGGGCGGTGAACCGCAGCACGAAATGCATCCTCGTTGAACCGGCGGCGTTCGGGCCGCACGTCGGAGGAGGCGATGAGGGAGCCGTGCGGCTGGAGCCGGGACGCCGCGCCGCGCCTTTCCCAGGTTGCGGGCGAGAAGGGCTCGTTGCTCGACGCCAGGACCAGGGCCAGGTCAGCGGGGTCGGCCACGTCGGCGGGGTCCAGCGTGAGCGGCTCGGACGCCGCCATGTCACAGTGTCGTCGGAGGGTGACACCTTCGGTGAGCTTCGGGAGCAGCACGCGGGTGGCGCTCCGGACTTCGTCAGCCGCGCTCACTCCGGGAAGCCGCTGCCTGCGACAGCCCGGTCCCTGGCTGGTTCGCGAGCCCCGGCTGTGGCATCAGCGCCTCCAGCCTGCCGGTGCGCGGTCGGATGTGTCTCGGCCTCGAGTTCGGCGTCCACCTCGGCCCGTATTCGCTCACACGTGCGACTGAGCAGCCGGGAGACGTGCATCTGCGAGATGCCGAGCTGTTCAGCGATCCGGCTCTGCGTCATTTCGCGGAAGAACCGGAGGTACAAAATGCGGCGTTCACGCTCGGGCAGCTCACGAAGTTTAGGCTTGACCGCTTCGCGGTACACGACCTGGTCGTAACCCGGCTCGGAGGATCCGAGGGTGTCGATCAGGGAGTAGCCGTCCTCGGATCCCGGAAGTTCGGCGTTGAGGGAGAGCGGACTATAACTCTCCATCGCCTGCATTCCAACTTTCACCTCGTCCTCGGTGAGTCCGCTGTGCTTCGCGATCTCCGAGATGGCCGGCGAACGGTCGTCCAGACGGTAATCGAGCTGCCTGCTCGCCGCTCGCACACGATTGCGCAACTCCTGCGTTCTCCGCGGGACGTGGAGCCCCCAGAGGTGGTCGCGGAAATGCCTCTTGACCTCCCCGACTATCGTCGGGACGGCGTAACTCTCGAAAGCGCTGCCCCGGTCCGGCTCGTAGCGGGTGACCGCCTTGACCAGGCCCAGAGCGGCCACCTGCTCCAGGTCCTCCAGCGATTCACCGCGGTCTCGGAAGGTCCGGGCCAGCCGGCCCGCCATCGGCATCCACGCGCAGACAACCCGTCGGCAAAGCTCCTCGCGCTCCGGTCCGTCCGGCAGCGCAGCTATCCGCCGGAATTCCTGCGTCGTGTCCGGAGCGTCATCGTGCGGATGCTTACCGCGCTTTGCCCGTGTACGAACAGTTGTGCTCATAGCACTCTCCCACAGCATTGAGCGTACTCGTGCAATTGCTCTGTGTGTCTGTCGCGGGAAAGCCACCACCACACCCTGACAAGGGGCCCCCGGTCGGGGGTTCGGTGCGGTCCCGCAAACCACAGTCTGATTGGGATGCCCCTCGTCAGACGCCTCAAACGGGGTTTTCCAAATGCTACTCCGGCTACTCGGCAGCCGCACGTGCTGTTCACTCCGTCGGCACGTACGGCTACAGAGGGACAGAGAGGTTCGGCATCACATGGCGACCGCGTACGGATATTTCCTGGCCAGCGAGGACTACGGGCCGCAGGAGCTGGTGGAACAGGCCCGGATGGCGGAGGAGTCAGGATTCACCTCGCTGTGGATCTCCGATCACTACCACCCGTGGATCGAAGAGCAGGGGCACAGCCCGTTCGTCTGGTCGGTCATCGGTGCGCTTTCGGCCTCCGTGACACTGCCGGTGGAGACCGCCGTCACCTGCCCCACCGTCCGGATTCATCCGGCCGTCATCGCCCAGGCCGTCGCGACCTCCGCCGTCCAGCTGAACGGCCGCTTCCGCTTCGGGGTGGGCACCGGCGAAGCGCTCAACGAGCACATCCTCGGCGACCACTGGCCGCGGGCCGCGATCCGGCAGGAAATGCTGGAGGAGGCCGTCGACATCATCCGGCGGCTTCTCACCGGCAAACGGATCAGCCACCGGGGCCGCCACTACACGGTGGAGAACGCCCGCCTCTACACCGTCCCCGACGAGCCGGTGCCCATCGACATCTCCGCCTTCGCCCCGGCCGCCACCGACCTGGCCGCCCGGATCGGCGACGGCTTCCTCACCATGGGACCCGAGTCGGACCTGGTCGAGCAGTTCCGCGCGGCCGGTGGCGGCGACAAGCCCGCGGTGACCGGTGTGAAGGTCTGTTACGAGCCCGACCGGGATGCCGCGGTGCGCACCGTGCTGCGCCGCTGGCCGAACCTGATGCTGCCGGGGGAGCTGGCCGCGATGCTGCCCGAGCCCCAGCATTTCGAGCAGGCCTGCCGCATGGTCACCGAACAGCACGTGCTCGACTCACCGATCATCGTCGGCAACGATCCCGACGAGTACGCGGAGGCACTGTCCGTCTACTCCGAGGCCGGCTTCGACCGGGTGCACATCAACCAGATCGGGGCCGACCAGCGCGGCTTCTTCGACTTCTTCCGCAGCGAGGTGCTGCCACGGCTGAACCGCTGAGGCATGCCCGGTCCCGCAAGCCGCGGCAGCCGCCATCGCCCGCTCCCCCGCTGCCCTCCCCCGGGCGGCGCCCGCCTGTTCGGCCCGCAGCCGAGCCGGGCACCACGGACACCAGCACGAGAAGGAGTGACCATGGGCCAGCCGGAGCAGCAGAACCCGGTCGATCAGTACCCCACCCCGGAGTACCCGCAGCAGCAGCAGACCCCTCCCGGGGACACCGAGAAGATGAACCCGCGTCCCGACCACGGGGAGGACTCCTACCGCGGCTGTGACCGGCTGCGGGACAGGCGGACCGTCATCACCGGAGGGGACTCGGGCATCGGCCGGGCGGTCGCCCTGGCCTTCGCCCGGGAGGGTGCCGACGTGTTGTTCACCTACCTCGAGGAGGAGCGCGCCGAGGCCGAGGAAACCACCCGGCTGGTGACGGCCGAGGGACGGCGGGCCGTCGCGCTCGCCTGCGACCTGCGGGAGGAGGACGAGTGCGACCGGGTCGTCGACCACGCCGTCGAGGAGTTCGGCGGCATCGACGTGCTGGTGAACAACGCCGCCTACCAGATGGGACAGCCCGAGAGCATCGAGGCGATCACCACCGAACAGTTCGACCGGGTGATGCGCACCAACTTCTACAGCGTGTTCTGGCTGTCCAAGAAGGCACTGCCGCACATCCCGGCCGGCGGCAGCATCATCAACACCACCTCCGTGCAGGCGTACCAGCCCAAGCCGCACCTGCTCGACTACGCGGCGACCAAGGGTGCCCTCGTCACCTTCACCCAGGGGCTCGCCGCGCACCTCATCCGCCGCGGCATCCGGGTCAACGCCGTCGCCCCCGGCCCGGTGTGGACGCCCCTCATCCCGTCGACGCTGCCGGACACCTCGGAGTTCGGCGCCCAGGCCCCGATCGGCCGGGTGGCGCAGCCGGCCGAGATGGCCCCCGCCTTCGTGTTCCTCGCCTCGCAGGAGGCGAGTTATGTGACCGCGGAAATCCTCAACGCCACCGGCGGCACCCCCCTGCCCTGACGCACGGCGCTCCGGGCGCGGCGTGACCGCCGCGCGGGGAACAGCGAAGGGCCGGTCCCGGTGCCCCGGGTGCCCCGGGTGCCCGCGGAGGTTTCCGGTCCGGCCTCCCGGGGACCCGTGGCGCATGACCACTTCCGACTCCGGCGATCTGCCGCTCCCCGACTACGACCAACTCGCCCTGGGCGAACTGGAGCACCGCATCCGCTCCCTCGCACCGGACGAACTGGAGCGACTGGCCCAGTACGAACGCGAACACGCCAATCGCACACCGGTGAACGAACGCCTCGCCGCCCGGCTCGCCGAACTGCACGCCGGCGCCGTGCCCTCGCCGGGCGGTAACCCCCGGCCCGGCCAGGCTGCCCCGACCCGGGGCACCTCCCCGGTGGACCCCTCCACCTCCCCGCAGCCCTTCTCCGCACCGCCGCACGGCTCCCCCCACCAGCGGGGGCAGCCCAAGGGCGACGACCGCAGGCCGTGAGTGAGTGACCATGAACGAACCGACCCCGGACCGGCCGGGTCCGCGCCGCACGCGGAGCGATGAGCCGCGGCCGGAGGACTCCGCAGGCTCCCCGAGACAGGGCGGGCCGAGCACCGACCCCCGCCCCGAGCACACTCCCGGCCTCGAACCGGGAGGCTCCGTGCCCCCCGGGGAAACACCCCCGTCCGAGGGGGGCATGTCCGAGACGGGACCGCAGGAAACGCACAACCCCACCCGCGGCTGGGCCGCACTGCCGTTGGCCCTGATCCTGGTGGTCAGCGCGATCTTCGTGGCGTTCTTCCTGACCTATGCCCTGCTGATCCTGATCGATTGACCGCGTGGCCCGGCTGACCCGGCCGACCGCGCCGTCGAGCGGCCGTGCCGTCCTTCCCGCCGGAACGACCTGCACAACCCGAGAGATCCGAGGTGAGCGACCGTGAAGGCAGTGGTGTGGCACGGCAAGCGCGATGTCCGGGTGGAGGAGGTGCCCGACCCACGCATCCAGGAGCCGACGGACGCCGTCATCCGCGTCACCTCCACCGGGCTGTGCGGATCGGATCTGCACCTCTACGAGGTGCTCACACCCTTCATGACCCCCGGGGACATCCTCGGCCACGAGCCGATGGGTGTGGTCGAGGAGGTCGGCAGCGAGGTGACCCGGCTCCGGCCCGGCGACCGGGTGGTCGTCCCGTTCCAGATCGCCTGCGGCTCCTGTTTCATGTGCGACCGGGGCCTGCAGACCCAGTGCGAGACGACCCAGGTCCGCGAACACGGCATGGGCGCGGCCCTGTTCGGCTACACCAAGCTGTACGGGGCGGTGCCCGGCGGTCAGGCCGAGTACCTGCGGGTGCCGCAAGCGCACTACGGGCCCGTGAAGGTGCCGGAAGAGGTGGCCGCCGACGTCCCCGACGACCGCTTCCTGTACCTCTCCGACGTCCTGCCCACCGCCTGGCAGGCCGTCGAGTACGCGTCCGTCCCCAAGGGCGGCAGCCTCGTCGTGCTGGGGCTCGGCCCCATCGGCGACATGGCCGCCCGCATCGCCCTGCACCAGGGCGCCGAGCAGGTCATCGGGGTGGACCTGGTACCCGAACGGCTCCGGAGGGCCCGGGAACGGGGCGTGGAAACGCTCGACCTCTCCGCGGACGAGGACGTGGCGGGAAAGATCCGTGACCTGACCGGTGGACGCGGCGCCGACGCCGTGATCGAGGCCGTGGGCATGGAGGCCCACGGCAGCGCGGGCGGCAGACTGCTCCAGCAGGTCGGCGGCCTGCTGCCGGACGCGCTCGCCGAGAAGGTGTTCACCCGCGCGGGCGTGGACCGGCTGTCCGCGCTGCTGCTCGCCATCGACGCCGTGCGCCGCGGCGGCACCATCTCCATCTCCGGCGTCTACGGTGGCACCGTCGACCCGCTGCCGCTGCTCACTCTGTTCGACAAGCAGATCCAGCTCCGTATGGGCCAGGCCAACGTCCGCCGCTGGGTGCCCGACATCCTGCCGCTGCTGCACGAGGACGACCCGCTGGGGGTGGAGGGCTTCGCCACCCACCACGTCCCGCTCAGCGCGGCACCCCAGGCGTACGAGAAGTTCCAGCGCAAGGAGGACGGCGCCGTCAAGGTCGTCATGCGGCCCTAGCCGGGAACCCGCCGCCCGTCCGTCAGCCGGCCCCGGTGCCGCCCTCCGGGGGCGCCCCGGGGCCACTGCCGCGTTCGCGGCGGAGGCGGCGCAGCACCACCGCCAGGTCGACGGCCGCCAGCAGGCTCAGCCCGCCGCACAGCAGGGTGAGCAGCCGGAGATCCTCGGGCCGTGGGCTGTCCCCCGCACCTGCGCCGGCCCACCAGACGGCGAACACCACGGTCGCCAGCACGAACAGCGGCAGGAACACGAGCGACAGCAGCAGCCGGACCTGAAGGTGGCTCTGTGCGGTCACCGGCTCGGTGCCGGTGCGCGGAGAGCGGCGCCCGATGAATCCGGACCGCGACCTGGGGACGGGCTCCCGCCGGGGATCGTTGCTCATGTCCGGCTCCTTCCCGATGGCGTGCCCGGCGCCCTCGCGCGGCCGTTCCGGCACGTCCCGCCCGGACAGCGGACTGCCCGGGCGACTCGCCCCCGTCCGGACAGCTCAGACGTTCACCCCGTGCGCCACGGCGATCTGTGCAAGACCACCCGGGTATCCACGGGTCACGGCGTGGAAACCCCAGCCGCTGTCGCCCCGGAACAGCTCGCCCAGGCTCACCCCGACGGCCTGCGGCGGGCCCTCCGGAAGCCGGTAGCTCAGCAGCTCCTCCCCGCTCCCGGGCTCCAGGAAGCGCAGCGTGAGATCGCGCAGCAGGGCGAAGTCGTGGCCCCGGTCCTCGCCCTCGTGAATGCTCAGTGCGAGAACGACCCGGTCCGCCCCGTCCTGCATCTGCGGGAAGCTGATCTCCAGCCGCCCTTCCTCCGGACGGTCATCGGTGTCGAGCCAGATGCTCCGGTCACCCGGGCCGATGTTGTTGTAGAAGACGAAGTGCCGGTCGCTGAGCACCTGCCCGGCGGCGTCGACGACCAGCGCACTGACATCCACCTCCGGCCGCACCTCCGCGCCCGGGGCCACGTCCCAGCCGAAGGTGACAGTGAGCCTGCCCAGCTCGGGCAGCACATCCGCCAGCCAGGCGCGCTGCCCGGAAACCACCCGCAGCGCCCGCTCGCCCTCCGGCGGCGCGGTGGCCACCGGAGCCACCCGCGGGTCGATTCGGGTCGGCGGGTACGGCGCGCCGCCGGCCGCGACCGGGTACGCGGCGACCGGCACGGGGGGCGGAACCTGCGTCGCGAGCTCGGGGCGCGGGAGCTGCCCGATCCGCTCGGCGAGCTCGGCGGCACTGCCCGGCCGCTCCTCGGGCAGCTTGGCCAGCAACGCCAGGATGAGGTCGTCCCACTCCTCGGGCAGTCCGGCGCGCAGCGCGCTGGGCGGTGCGGGGGTGTCGAGCATCTGCTGGCGCATCAGCGCGTACAGGGCCTCTGCCTGGAACGGTGGGCGGCCGGTGGCCAGCGCGTAGAGCATGCAGCCGAGGGCGTACAGGTCGCTGCGCGCCTCCACCCGGCCGGTCTCGATCTGCTCGGGGGCCATGTAGGCGGGGGTTCCGACGACCAGTCCGGTCGAGGTGAGCCTGGCGTGGTCGCCGGAGTCGGCCAGCACGGCGGCGATCCCGAAGTCCAGGACACGTACCAGACCGTCGGCACACACCATCACGTTCGCGGGCTTCAGGTCCCGGTGAACGACCCCACCGTCATGGGCCACCGCGAGCGCCCGGCAGATCTGCTCGCCCCAGCGCCCGACCTCGGCCAGTGGCGGCAGGTCGTGCGCGAGGACCTCGTCCATCGAGCGGCCGTGCAGCCGCTCCATGACGAGGTAGAGCACGTCGCGGCCCTCGACCTCCGCCTCCCCCGCGTCGTGCACGGTCACGATGAACGGGCTGCTGAGGCCGGCCAGCAACTTGGCCTCCCGGTCGAAACGCTGCTTCGCCCGGGGGTCGTGGCGCACCGCGGCGCCGCTCATGACCTTGACCGCCACCTGCCGTTCCAGCCGCAGGTCCACGGCCTCCCACACCGTGCCCATGCCGCCCTCGCCGAGCTGCTGCCCCATCCGGTACCGGCCGTCCAGCATCAGCCCGTCCATGACCGCCCCCTGTCGCACCGCTCATCCACCGGTCAGTCGGGCTCCATCCAACTGACCGGAGCACCGGCAGTCAACGCGGGGGCCTTTGCCGCCACCCGGATGCTGCCTCCGCCCACCCGCTGTAACCTCGGAAGGAGAGCACGCGGCATCCGATGACCTCTTCCGTCGACCGCGACCTGGAGACCCGATCATGGACATCCTGGTGCTTATCGGCCGCATTCTTTTCTCAGTGATCTTCCTGTCCTCAGCGGTGGGGCACTTCACACAGACCAAGCAGATGGCGGGCTACGCCCGCTCCCGCGGAGTGCCGTCCCCCGAGCTCGCCACGGTGGCCAGTGGTGTGCTGCTGGCCGTCGGCGGGCTCATGG
This sequence comes from Streptomyces sp. ACA25, assembly GCF_028200735.1. Lineage (GTDB taxonomy): Bacteria > Actinomycetota > Actinomycetes > Streptomycetales > Streptomycetaceae > Streptomyces. The sequence continues at coordinate 734,520 of NZ_JAQKPV010000001.1, read as the reverse complement.
TGCTGCTCGGCATCTGGCCGGACCTCGGTGCTCTGCTGCTCGTCCTCTTCCTGCTGCCCAGCGCGGTGCTGATGCACGCCTTCTGGAAGGAGTCCGACGCCGGAAGCAGACAGGCGGAGATGCTCCACTTCAACAAGGACATCTCGCTGGCCGGCGCGGCGCTCGCGCTCTTCGCGCTCTTCGCCTACGCGGGCAGCGATCTGGGACTGACCCTCACCGGCCCGCTGTTCAGCATGAATTGACCGGGGGTCCGCCGGCACAGCCCGGTTCGCCCGGCATGGGCCTTGCGCGGTCCGGCCGCGCCGGACGTGGAGCCGGCCGCCGCCCGCCCCGGTCAGCGGGGTGGACGGCGGCCGGAGCACGGTGCCGCGGACTGCCGTGCGGCGGGCCTCAGCGCAGGAGCGGCGGCTGGGCGTAGCGCGCCAGCTCGAGCGCCTGCTCGGGGAACCACTGGCCGGCGCCGGGGAGCACCATGCCACGCTCGGGATCCTCGGGTCCGTCGGTGCCGCGCAGGCACTCACCGTCCGACTCCCCCGGGATCTTGATCCACAGGTGCGCGTCGATCAGCGGGTCACCGGTGTCCGTCGTCGGGCGCATGCCCGCACCACGGTCCGGCGGGTTGCACCAGTCCTGGGCGTCCGGGTAGGTGTCGGCCGGGGGTGTCCACGGGCCCAGGCCGTTGCGGCTGGTGTCGGTGACGAAGGAGGGCCAGTCGGCAGGGTCGGCGGTGACGTTGCTGTCCAGCCAGTCCTGCGCCTCCTCCTGCTCCCACCACTGGTTGGGGCAGTCCTCCGGGTCCCCGCCGGCCGAGGCGTACGCGAGGCAGCCGGAGATCAGCCGCCCGTACCGGGCCAGGTCCTCGTCGGTCTGGTAGTTCGACGGGTTGAGGTAGTACCCGCGGGCGTTGTCCACGCCGCCCTCGATGAGCCGGGGCACGATGGAGTTCACGCTGTGCCAGCCGCTGTGTCCGCCGTCCAGGTACACGGTGGTACCAGGGAGAGCGCCCAGCGTGTCCACGGCGTAGTTGATCTCGTCGAAGCGGGCCGCGGTGAGCGTGCCCTCCTCGTCGTCCTGGCCGCAGTCGGAGGGCATCAGGGCCAGCGAGTCCGGCTCCAGGATGATCAGTGCCCGGCGTTTGCCGATGCCCTTGGCGACCTCGTCGACCCATTCCTGGTACTCGGCGGTGTCGGAGGCGCCGCCGTCCGAGTACTGGGCGCAGTCCCGTCCGGGCACGTTGTAGAGCGAGAGCACCGGCAGCGCGCGCTGCAGCTTGGCGGACTGCACGACCCGGCGGGCGTCCTTCCTGACGTCGTGGCCCTCCTGGCCGGTCAGCCACACGGCCTGCGGTGTGGTCACCATCCGGGTGATGAGCGCCGCGTCCTTCCACTGGCCGGCCTTGACCAGCGAGGCGATCTGCTGGAGTGCTCCGGGGTTGGCGGGCGGGATGTGCAGCCGCTCCGTGGCCTGTCCGCCCTTCCCCTTGCCCGCGCTGTCCGGGCCCGCGCCCGCGGCTGCCGCGGTGGGACCGGTGAGCAGCGCGACCGCGGCGGCACCGGCGATGACCCCTTTGATCCTCGCGCTTCTTCGACTGTGCACGTTTTCGGCTCCTGACGTCGGCGAGTTCATCAGTGGGAGCGCTCCCATTCCCGGGCCGACTCTCCAGCGGACCGCGCCGCACGTCAAGACATCCCGCAGGGTCAATTGGCGAAACCGGCATCCGGTACGGCGCCGCCGGCCGCGACCGGGGCCCGAGGGCCGGGCACCTCCGGTGGCGACGGCGCGGGTCAGTCCGCGGGCCGGCAGCGGCTCCGCTGCCGGCCGAGCCCTTCGATCTCCAGCTCGACCACGTCACCGGGCGCCAGATAGGGGAACCGCCCGGACAGCGCCACCCCCTCCGGGGTCCCGGTGTTGATGAGGTCACCGGGCTCCAGCACCAGGTACTGCGACAGCTCGTGGACCAGCTGGGCGACGCCGAAGATCATGTCGGCGGTCCGGGAATCCTGCCGGGGCTCGCCGTTCACCCAGGAGCGCAGCCGCAGGCTCTGCGGGTCGCCCGCCTCGTCCGCGGTCACCAGCTCCGGACCGAGCGGGTTGAAGGTCTCGCAGCTCTTGCCCTTGGACCACTGCCCTCCCGACTCCTCCAGCTGGAAGGCCCGCTCGGACACATCATTGCTGACCGCGTAGCCGGCGATGTGCGCGGCGGCCTCCGCCGGTGAGTTCAGGTAGCGGGCCCGACGGCCGATGACGACCGCGAGCTCCACCTCCCAATCGGTCTTCCGGGAGCCGCGCGGGATCCGGATGTCGTCCTGCGGACCGACCACGGTGTTGGGCGACTTGTAGAAGAGGATCGGCCGCTCAGGCGGCTGGGCGCCCGATTCGGCAGCGTGCGCGGCGTAATTCTGGCCGATGCACAGCACGGCCGAGGGCCGGGCGACGGGGGCGCCGGTCCGTTCCCCGGCGATGTCCGTCCGTGGCAGCCGGGACACCTCCGGCACCAGCCCTGGATCCTCGGCCAGAGCAGCCAGGAACGGGCCGTCGATGTCGTCGGTGACGGTTCGCAGGTCGTAGTGGCTGCCATCGCCGGCGGCCAGCACCGGGCGCTCCCGGCCCGGTTCGCCGATACGCATCAGACGCATGTGAGAGGTCTCCGTGTCTCCGGTGGTCCGTGGCCCCGAGGGTCACCGGGGCTCGCCCGACGATACGGCGGCCCCGCCCCGGCCGGCCCTGTGCCCTCACCGGACCGCCCCCTCACCACGTGGGCGCCCCACCGGAAGGAGGCACGGGGCCCGCCGGTCCCGTGCCTCCCGCGTCCGTGGCGGAGGTGCCTAACCCGTGAGATCCTCCCGGTTCAGACCGGCCTCCTTCATGGCGTTCTTGAGCTCCTCCCCCACCACCGGACCGGTCTCCAGCTCAGTGGTCTCCTGCTCCGGGGCGCGACCCGCTTCGGGCGCATCGGCTCTCCCACCGGCCTCGCCGGTCCTGGGGGTCTTCGGACGGTTCTCCTCGGGCGTGGTCACGACGCTTCTCCTTGGTTCAGGGCTGTTTCCCGCGGCCCGAGAGGGCATCGCGGGCCCGGTCGACGAGACCGGCCCCGGGGGCGAGCAGCTTGTTCCCGGGCGGGGTGTCCGGCGCGGACGGGTGGGGACGGGTCGGGGCCAGCTTCTTGGCCGTGCGGACCTGCTCGCCCAGCTCCTCCAGCCGCTCCGGGGAGAGCGCCGCCCGCAGCTGCGGAAACAGGTGGGCTTCCTCGTCCTCGATGTGGGCGCGGATCTCCGTCATCAGCCGGCCGATCAGATCGTCGAAGACCGGGTCATCGGCTCCGGCGCCCTCAAGGTCCTTCATGAGCTGCTCGGCTGTCGCGTGCTCCTCGATCTCCCGGTCGGCGATGCGGTCACCCTCCGGGAGGAACTCACGGGCTGCCGGGTAGACGTGCTGCTCCTCGGCGACCGAGTGCCGGACCAGCTCGATGGTGGCCTGCTCGGCGTACACCTTGCGCTGTGGATCACCCGCCGGGAGCGCCTCGATCCGCTGGAAGAGGTCCTCCACCTCGCGGTGGTCCGTGATGAGCTCGGCGACGACGTCCCCACCGTGTCCCATGATCAAGTTCCTCCTTGCTCCTGGTCCGCTTCCCGGTGCCGGAAGACCTCCCGGCACCGTCGGGCACGGCGTCCGCAGTACCCGGGGACCGGCTGCCCAAACGGCTCCGCCGCCGGTCACGGGCCAGCCCGGGGCCTCCGGCGGCATACCACGGCGAGGCGAGGACCACGGCGAGCGCCGGCGTCACGGCGTCCCCGCCGTGCCCGTACGGCGACGGCCTCAGCCGGCGGTGATGCCCGCGGAGAGCAGCAGGCCGACGTCGAGCACCGCGACGAGCAGCACCGCGCGGAACGCCGCCTGCGAGCCCCGGCGGTGCCCCAGGACCAGCCCGCCGCCCAGCAGAAGCACCGCGAGCGGGAGCGCCAGCAGCCGTCCGTCGGAGGGCGCGCCGGCCGGCCCGAGCACCAGCAGCACCGAGGCGGCCAGCACCAGCAGCGCCGCCACGACCCGGCTCGCGTACGCCCCCAGCCGGTGCGGCAGACCGTGGACACCGACGGCCGCGTCGTCCGCGAGGTCGGGAATCGCGTTGACGAAGTGCGCCGCGGAGCCCAGCAGCGCGCCCGCGGCCACCAGCCACAGCGGCGGCAGGGGTGCCTCGGGCAGGCCGAGGACCACGAAGGCGGGCAGCAGACCGAAGGAGACCGCGTAGGGCGCCACCGACAGGGCGGTGGCCTTCACCCCGAGGTCGTAAGCCCAGGCGGACACCAGGGCGAGGAGGTGGGCCACCGCGGCGAGCACCCCGGACAGCAGGGAAAGACCCACGGCGAGCAGGGCCGCGGTCACCACGGCCGCACGCACCAGCCGTGCGGGAACCCGGCCGTCGGCCACCGGCTTGTCCGGCCGGCCGGTCCGCGCGTCGCGTTCCGCGTCCACCAGGTCGTTGAGCCAGCCGACCGACAGCTGTCCGGCGAACACCGCGGCGGTCACCGCGAGCACGCCGGGGGCGTCACGGCCGGTGCCCGCCGCCAGCCCTCCGGCGACCGCGGTGACGGCCACCACGGGCAGAGGGTGCGAAGCCTGAAGGAGTGCCAGGGCCGTGTCCGGAGTACGCCGCATGAGCAGCGAGTGTGCCAGCCTGGCGGCATGCTGCGCTCCTTGCGAAGCCCGCACCCGCCCCTGCGCCCCAACGACCCCGCCCTGTACGAACACCTGGCCGATCACTGGTGGCGGCCCCGCGGCAAGTTCGCGATGCTGCACTGGCTGGCCGCCGCACGCGGCCGGCTGGTGCCGCCCGCCGGCCGGCCCGGGGCGGTACTGGTGGACCTGGGCTGCGGTGCGGGCCTGCTCGCCCCCCATCTGGCCGGGAAGGGCTACCGGCACCTCGGGGTGGACCTGTCGGAGACCGCGCTGCGCCTGGGCCGGGACCACGGCATGCAGGGCGTACAGGGTGATGTGCTCGCCGTACCCCTGGCCGACGGGTGCGCGGACGTGGTCGTCGCCGGGGAGATCCTCGAACACGTCCCCGATCTGCCGGCGGCGGTCTCCGAGGCATGCCGGCTGCTGCGGCCCGGCGGGCTGCTGGTGATCGACACGCTGGCAGACACGGCGCTGTGCCGGGGGATCGCCATCCACCTCGGGGAGCGGCTGCCGGGGATCGCTCCCCGAGGGGTGCACGACCCCGCGCTGCTGGTCGACCGCGTGGTGCTGACCCGCGAATGCGCCCGCCACGGTGTACACCTGACGATGCGGGGTATTCGCCCGTCGATGTCCGGTCTGCTCGCCTGGGCCGTGCGCCGCCGGAGCATCGTCCGCATGGTTCCGGTACCGACCACCGCGGTGCTGTTCCAGGCGCGCGGCCGCAAGGAGGACTGACGTTGTCACTGCCGACCGAACCGGCCACCGCACTGGCGCGCGCCCGCGCGCTGGCGCCACGGCTCGCCGACCGGGCCCACGACCACGACACCGCGGGATCCTTCCCCTCGGCGGACTTCACCGATCTGCGGGAGCACGGCCTGCTCGGGCTGCTGGTGCCCACCCGGCTGGGCGGCTCGGGGGCGTCGTTCGCGGACTACGCGGCCGTCGCGGCGGAGCTCGCCCGCGGCGCGGGGGCCACGGCCCTGATCTTCAACATGCACGCCTCGGTGACCGGAGCGCTGGCCCACGCCCCGGACGACCTGATCCGTCAGCTCGGGGCCGGTGACGGCTTTTTCGCCTCCCGGGACCGGCTGCTCGCCCGGGCCGCCGAGGGCGCCCTGTACGCCGTCGCCATGAGCGAACGCGGGGCAGGTTCGCGGCTGTCCCGCATCACCACGAGGTACCGCAGGACCGCCGGCGGGTTCCGGATCACCGGCAGCAAGACCTTCGTCTCCGGGGCGGGGCATGCCGACGCGTATCTCGTCGCCGCCCGGGACGCCGACGACAGCGGGAACGGGAACGGGCCCCGGATCTCCTACTTCCTGGTGCCGGCCGGTGACGGCCTGCGGGTCGAGCAGACCTGGGACTCCCTGGGCATGCGCGCCACCGGCAGCCACGATCTGCACCTCGACACCGAGGTGGAGCCCGACGCGCTGCTGGGCGGCATCGAGGGTCTCGCCGTGCCACTGGCGCAGATCATGCCGCAGTGGCTCGTCGCCAGCTATGCCGCGGTCTACGCCGGAGTCGCCCGCGCGGCGGTGCAGGCCGCCGCCGCTCACCTGCGCGACCGTGGGCTGCACGAACTGCCCGCGGTGCGCTCCCGGATGGGCCGCGCGGACGCCGCGGTGTCGGCCGCCGAGCTGGTGGTCGCCGAGGCCGCCCGGCGGGTCAGTGAGCAGCCCGGCACCCCGGAGACCAACCAGTGGGTGTGGCGGGCGAAGCTCGTGGCAGGTGACACTGCGGCCGACGTGGCCTCCCGGGTGCTGGAGGCGGCGGGTGCCTCCGCGACCCGGCGCGGGAACCCCTTGGAGCGCCTGTACCGGGACGCCCGCTGCGGGGCGTTGCAGCCGGCCACCTCCGACGTCTGTGCCGACTGGCTGGGCATCGCGGCGCTGGCCGGGGACCCCGATCAGGACTCGGAGATCCCCAGGTGGTGAGAGCAACCGTCACGGGTACGGGTGCCGCCCTGCCCCCGGTGACGGAGCAGCAGCTCCTGTGGGACCGCTACTTCAGTGACCATTTCGCGGGCAGCCGGATCGCCCGGCGGGTCTTCTCCGAGGCGGGCGTCCGACGGCGGCACACCGTCGTCGACCCGCTCGTCGAGGACCCGTCCGGCTGGTCGACCGGGCGGCGCATGCGCCGCTACGCGCAGGAAGCCCCGGCGCTGGCGCACCGGGCCGCGGAGGCCGCGCTGGCGGACGCCGGCCTGGCGGCGGAGGAACTGGGGCTGCTGACGGTCGCCTCCTGCACCGGCTACAGCACGCCCGGGCTGGACATCGGGCTGGCGGCCTCGCTCGGGCTTCGTCCCGACACCCAGCGGCTGCTGGTCGGTCACATGGGCTGTTTCGCGGCGCTTCCCGCGCTGGGCAGCACCGCCGACTTCGTCGCGGCCCGGGGCCGTCCGGCGCTGCTGGTGTGCGTGGAGCTGACCTCGCTGCACGTGCAGCCCCCGACCCGGGATCCGCAGCAGGTGGTGTCGCACGCGCTGTTCAGTGACGCGGCCGCCGCCCTGGTCGTCCAGCCGCCCGCCGTGGACCTCGGCGGGCTGGAGCTGGTGGACATCGCCGCGCTCACCGACTCCGGCAGCAGCGGGCACATGACGTGGGACGTCACCGACCTGGGGTTCCGCATGGGGCTGTCCCCCCGGGTACCCGAGGTCCTGGCCAAGCATGTCCGGCCGGTCACCGAGGAGCTGCTGGCGCGCCACGGCCTCGACATTCCCGACGTCCGGAGCTGGGCGGTGCACCCCGGAGGGCCGCGCATTCTCGACACCGTGGAGGAGCAGCTGGCGCTGCCCCCGGAGGCGCTGGCAGCCTCCCGTGCCGTGCTGGCCGAACACGGCAACTGCTCCTCCCCGACGGTGCTGCTGGTGCTGCGGGAGGTGGTTCGCCGGCCGGGCCCCGGTGAGGCGCCGGCCCCCGGCACACCCGTGGTCGCCATGGCTTTCGGGCCCGGCCTCACCCTCTACGCCGCGCTGTTCCGGGTCCGGCCGGGCGCCGGCTGACCGGGCGGGCCGGGCCCGGCCCGCCGTGGCAGGGCGCGCGGGCCGACGGGACTGAAGCCGTGTCAGAGGGTTTGCGCCGGCACAGCCTGAGGGGCACTAGCCCGACTTGGGCAGCAGGCCGAGCTCCACGGCACGGAACCCCGCCTGGAAGCGTGAGGCCGCCCCGAGAGCGCTCATGATCTCCGCGACATGCCGGCGGTAGGTGCGCAGCGACATGTCGAGCTCCGCCGCGGCCACCTCGTCGGTACGGCCGGTGCGCAGCTCTGTCAGCACCTGCTGAGCGGGGAGGCTGAGCCGGTACGGGCTGACCCCCTGGTGGACCGAGGGCGGCACCGCGGCCTGCCAGGTCCCGGCCATGAGCAGGTCCAGGGTGCGGACGGTCGCGAGGTCCTCGATGACCGAGCCGGGCCCCGCGGTCCGGTCCGGCCCGCCGAACACGAGGGCCACCCGGCTGTCCACCACGAGTGCGTCGTGGAGGTCGTCGCCCGCCACGCGGAACGCCCAGTCGGGTTCCGCCCGGACCAGGGACCGCAGCTCGTCGGTGCCCAGTGCACGGGCGGAGCACAGTGCCCGGATGACGACGCCGCGCTGTCCTGCCGCGCGCAGCAGGCTGAGCACCGTGGCGGCGTGCGGATAGGACAGCGAGTCCCCGGGCACCGAGATGCTGATGGTGTGCCGGGCCCCTCCGATCATGCCGCGGATGACCTCCAGAGCCGCTTCCTCCTCGGCCGGCAGGGGCACCAGCGAGCCGGCGGACGGGCCGTTGCGGTGCAGGGATACCGTGGATTCGATGAGCTGACGGGCCTGCAGCAGGGCGTACTCGACTTCGTCCCCGTAGGCTTGGCCGTCCCCGACAGCACATAATGACTCGTTCACGGTTCTCCCTGAGCACATGGCCTCGCAGGACGATAGGACAGCACGAGCCGCGCGAGGTCAAGGGTCGCCCTGGTTCCTCCGGTACGCGCCACGTGCCTTCCCCCACATCTCGACGACCGCCCCGGCCCGGGCCCGCCGGACCCGCGCACCGGGGCCCGGAAGCGCGGCACCGCCCACCCGCGCACACCGGCCGACGACCGTGTGCGCGAGCGAAGTCTGATCTTGGCTCCCCGGCGGTAATGAGGCCGGATGCACCGGTCGCGGTTCTCCCCGCGGCAGCAACCTGCCATCCCGGCTGCCCTCCACCCCTCCCCGAGCCCTTCTGTTCCACCCCTCGCAAGCAGCTGATGACATGCGATCACCGACGGACCCCCGGTGGCCGGATCATGCCAACACCGGAAAGGGGAGGGACCTCCTCCGGCCCTGGCCGGACCGAAAGGACACTCTCCGTACCCTCTGTACATGACAGTTTCTTGACAGGAGGTGTCCGCAAGCAATCTCGCAAGAACTTGCAACGATGCTCACGGAGTGAGCGGTGCGCGGCAGACGGCTCCCCGTCCGCCGGCCACCACCGGACGGGCGTCCTACCGCGACCGGGCGGAGGCACCGTCCCCGGCACCGCGCACGGCGCCTCCGGCCCGGTCGCGGCGAGGCTGGACGAGCCGCTGGTCCGGCACGTGCAGCGGCCCCACCGGATCCGCCGGCCGTGCCCGAGCTCCGGATGGTTCCCCGGCACCGGCACGGAGCAGGCCATCATGGAGGCATGAGACAGCGACCGGTCCTGGTGTACGACGGTGACTGCGGCTTCTGCACCACCTCCGCGCGATTCGTCGAGCGGCGCATCCGGCCCCGCGCCGAGGTGACCGCTCGGCAGTTCACTGATCTGGAGGCGCTCGGCGTGTCCCCGGAGCGGGCCGAGCACGAACTGCTGTGGGTCACCCCGACCGGCACCGTGTACGGCGGCGCACAGGCCGTGGCCAAGCTCCTGCTGAGCGGCGGGGGCGGCTGGGCCGTCGCGGGCGCACTGCTTCAGCTGCCTCCGCTGCGCTGGGCCGGGCCCCCGGCCTACCGGCTCGTGGCGGACCACCGGCAGCAGATGCCGGGCGGCACCCCCGCCTGCGCGCTGCCGACCGGCCGCCGGCCGGGCACCGCCTCCTGAGCCCCACCGACCGCGAAATCCCCAACCCCTGAGCCGTTCCGCGCCGTTGCTCCTTCCCCGGAAAAGCCCAGCTCACGAGCGCCCCGGCGCGCCGCAAGCCCCTTGTAGGATGCGGCGCGGCCACCACCGGCCGGACCCGGCCTGTCCCCCGCCCCACTGTGAGGAGCTCCGTGACCTACGTCGCCACCGAGTCGCGTTACGCCACCATGCCCTACCGCCGCACCGGTCGCAGCGGGCTCAAGCTGCCCGCCGTCTCCCTGGGCCTGTGGCACAACTTCGGCGACGCCACGCCGCTGGGTGACCAGCAGGCGATCCTGCGCCGCGCCTTCGACCTGGGGATCACCCACTTCGACCTGGCCAACAACTACGGACCGGCGCCCGGCGCCGCCGAGCGGAACTTCGGCGACCTCTTCGCCCGGGACTTCCGCCCGTACCGCGACGAGATCCTCGTCTCCACCAAGGCCGGCTACCACATGTGGGACGGCCCGTACGGCGAGTGGGGCTCCCGCAAGAACCTGCTGTCCAGCCTGGACCAGAGCCTGGGCCGGCTCCGCATGGACTACGTCGACATCTTCTACTCGCACCGGCCGGACCCGGATACCCCGCTGGAGGAGACGATGGGTGCCCTGCACTCAGCCGTCCAGCAGGGCAAGGCCCTCTACGTCGGCATCTCCAACTACTCCCCCGAGCAGACCCGGGAGGCGGCCCGGATCCTCGACGGTCTCGGCACCCCGCTGCTGATCCACCAGCCGAAGTACTCCATGTTCAACCGCTGGGTGGAGGACGGTCTGCTCGACACCCTGGACGAGATCGGCGCCGGTTCGATCGCGTACTCCCCGCTGGCACAGGGCCTGCTCACCGACCGCTACCTGACCGGCGTCCCGGAGGACTCCCGGGCGGGCGGTGCAAGCCCCTTCCTCACCCCCGAGGGGATCACCCCCGAGATGCTGGATCGGGTCCGGGCGCTCAACGGTGTCGCCGAACGGCGCGGCCAGACCCTCGCCCAGCTTGCCCTGGCCTGGGTCCTGCGCGGTGGCCGGGTGACCTCCGCGCTGGTGGGCGCCAGCAGCGTCCGGCAGCTCGAGGACAACGTCCGGGCCGTGCAGAACCTGGACCTGAACGACGCGGAGCTCCGCGAGATCGAGGCCCACCTCCGCGAAGCCTGACCGGTCGTCCCACCCGGTGGACGGAGCGCCGCCTCACGGCACTCACGACGCCCGCATGGCGCATTTCCACGTCGAAACGGCCCTCCCGCACGTGGAAATGCGCCCGATGCGACGACCCCGCCGACGACGCGCCCCGGACACAGCCCGATTGAACGCGCGAACTAGCATCTGCGTTCATGTCCGTCCCCGAACATGTCCTTGACTGGTTGCAGAGCTGGTATGCCGCCCAATGCGACGGCGGCTGGGAACACGAGTGGGGCGTGACAATCGATACGCTCGACAACCCGGGCTGGACCGTCAGGATCGATCTCGACGGGACGGAGTTGGCGGGCCGGGTGTATCCCCGGCAGTGGGTCACGCGTGGCGAGGACGACTGGGTGACGGCCTGGTCGTCCGAGAAGACGTTCCATGTCGCGTGTGGGCCCGGCAACCTGACCGAGGGGCTCACGCTGTTCCGCACCTGGGCGTCGGAAGGTGCCGTGTGAGCACGGCGACGGAGGTCTCGTTCCGCGAGCGTGACTGCGGCCCCGACGGCCCCGGAGCGGTCAGTGACCGGGGCGGGCCAGCCGGCCGGCCTTGACGCCGGCGAGCAGAGCACCGAACGCGGCCCGGTCCATGGCAACCACCTGTCCAGGATCCTCGCTCTCACGGAGGGCTATGCCCTCCCCCACGGCAGCAACCTCCACGCAGTTGTTACCGCCACCTCCGCAGAACGAGGAGCGCAGCCAGTCAGTTGCCAGGTGCTTCATCGTGCCCTCACAGGTCGCGTGCGATCGAATGGATGAAGTCCTGTGAAGCATCAGCCCTCAGGGAAGAACGCTTCATCAACTCCAGCAAGGAACGATAGTTGGCCAGCGGGGTAGGGGCGTCCGCAAAGTGGGCTCCGTAAGCACTGTCCAGCTGCACGGTGTCGAGCTGAGGAACGGGACCTTCGGCGTGCAGGATGGATTGCCCCGCCCCGTGGAAGCTTCCGGCGCTGAACGGGATGACGAACAGACTGACGTTGTCACGGTCGGCGGCTTCAGTCAGGTGCTCGAGCTGCCGACGCGCAACGTCTGGACCGCCGAACTGCATACGCAGCGCCGCTTCATGGATGATGCCTACGTACGTGACAGGGTCGTCCCGATCGATGACTCGCTGGCGGCCGAGGCGATGAGCGACACGCAGTTCCACCTCCAGGCGTGGGAGCGCTGGCACCACGAGGTCGAAGAGGGCTCGTGCGTGCGCCTCCGTCTGGAAGAGGCCGGGCAAATGGACTGTCTGCGCAGTTCGGATACCCACTGCGTAGTGCTCGATCTCGGAGACATCGAGGAAGTCATCGGGGAGCTTGCCTCGGTACTCGTCCCACCAGTGACGGACCTTCCGGCTGCTCGCCATCTCCGCCAAGGCATCGACCAGACTTGCGTCAGGACACTGGTAGTGGCGTGCGAGTTGTCGCACACGCTCCTCACTGACGCCTGTCCGTCCGACCTCGATGTTGGAAATCATGGTGCGGTCCGCGCCCAAGAGACCAGCTGCCTCCTGGATCGAAACCCCCGCCTGCTCTCGCATGCGGCGAAGTTCGGTGGCAAGCCGTCGTTGGCGACCGGTAGGTGCGTTTCGCTGGGCCATGGGACCTCTCTCGTGCGCAGTCACTCTGACAGGGGCGGACAGACAGGTCCAGCGAGTCGCCCACCAAGTCACTCGTTCGTGTACTGCGACTCACATGTGAGTCGCCCTTAGGTTAGCTTGTGACGCGTGGCACTCGCGTGATCACTGAGAGGAAGCGCACCGGTTCGTGCTGCCGCCCGCCCGGGAGGGGGCAGCGCGTCCGGCATGACACCGCTCAGCGGCAACCACCAGTGGCACTGGATCGCTTCGTCAGTAACGCACCACTGGAGGTGCCGTGCACCAGGACCCCGCAACGCAACCGCCCGCCAACGACCCGCTCCCGCTTCCGCCGCCACCGGAGCTCGCTCCGCTTCCCTTCGCTGAGCCCTGGGGCTATGAGATCCACTTTCCCCGCGACCCCCGCGGGCCACGGGTCGCGCGGATCGCTCTGCGGGCCGTCCTCGCCTCCCACGGGCTCGACGAGCTGACCGAACGGGCTGAGCTGCTGGCCACCGAGCTGGCCACCAACGCCGTGCGGCACACCGCCGGTCCGGCGTCCCTTCACCTCGACTGGACGTGCCCGGCGCTCCGCGTGAGTGTCCGCGACCGGAGTCCCGGACTCACCTTCGCCCGGGGCGGCGTCCCGGGCGGGCCGCACCCTCTTCCCCCGCAGGACGCCATCGACGGGAGAGGCCTCCTGCTGCTCGATGTCCTCGCGGACCGCTGGGACGGGTGCGCTCTCGGTGACGGCCCCTGGGGGCCGGGCGGCAAGACCATCTGGTTCGAACTGCTGTGGGAAGGCAAGCCGCCCCCGGCCCTGGCGGCCTGACCGCCCCCCACGGCTCCCGCAGAGCGCGTTTCCACGTCGAAACGGCCCTTTTCCCCGTGGAAACGCGCCCGATTCCCGCAACCCCACCCGGCCACTCCCCGGCCACCCCCGCCAGGCGGGCGGCGGCTTACCAGCGGTGGTGGATCTGGGCGCGGAAGCGGCGGTCGTACAGCTCGCGGACGCTGTCCAGGGTGGCGGCCGGCAGGGGCGGCAGGTCTGCCGCCGCAGCGTTCACCCGCGCCTGCTGCGGCGAGCGGGCGCCGGGGATGACGGTGCTGACCCCGGGCTGCTGGATGATCCAGCGCAGCGCGGTCTGCGCGGAGGTGGCTCCTTCGGGGGCAAGCGCGGAGAACTCCGCCGCCGCTTCGATGCCGGTGGCGAAGTCGACGCCGGAGAAGGTCTCGCCCTGGTCGAAGGCCTCGCCGTGCCGGTTGTAGGTGCGGTGGTCGTCCGCGGCGAACACCGTCTGCTGCGTGTAGCGGCCGGAGAGCAGGCCGGAGGCCAGCGGCACGCGGGCGATGATGCCCACCCCCGCGGCCTGCGCCGCGGGCAGCACCCGCTCCAGCGGCTTGAGACGGAACGGGTTGAAGATGATCTGAACGCTCACCGTCCCCGGGCGCGCGATGGCCGCCAGGGCCTCCTCGCAGGTCTCGACGCTGATGCCGTAGCCCTTGATGCGCTGCTCGTCCACCAGGGTGTCGAGTGCCTCGAACATCTCGTCCGAGGAGTAGACCGCGGTGGGCGGGCAGTGCAGCTGCACCAGGTCCAGGACGTCCGCTCCGAGGTTCGTGCGCGAACGGTCGGTCCAGTCACGGAAGTTGTCCAGGACGTAGTTGTCCGGGAGCTGCTCGGCCCGGCGGCCCATCTTGGTGGCGACCAGGACCTCCGCGCCGGGATTGCGGCGCAGCCAGTCGGCGATCAGCCGCTCGCTGCGCCCGTCGCCGTAGACGTCCGCGGTGTCGAAGAACGTCACCCCGGCCCCGGCCGCCGCGTCGAGGACGGCGAGGGCGTCCTGCTCCCGGACCTCTCCCCAGTCGGCACCGAGCTGCCAGGTGCCCAGCCCGACGACCGACACCTGCTGTCCTGACCGTGTGAATGCGCGCTGCTCCATGGCCGCATTCTCGCAGTGCCACTGCCCGGCGGGCGGCGGCGTCCGCGCGGTGGGACACCGCGTCGGTGCGCTGCCGCCCGGCCGGGCCGGGTCAGGCCGCCGGTGCGGCGGGGACGGCGGGGCGCAGGAGAACGGGAAGTTCCTCGTGGCCGTTGGCGATGAAGGAGGGCTGCGGGCGCAGTTGCTCCTCGTCCACGGCCAGCCGCAGGTCGGGGAAAGTACCGAAGAGGGCGCGCAGCGCGATGTCTGCTTCCATCCGGGCGAGTGCGGCGCCCAGGCAGTAGTGCGCGCCGAAGCCGAAGGCCAGGTGGTCCTTGTCCGGGCGGGTCGCGTCGAAGACGTCGGCGTCCGCGCCGTGCAGGGCGGGGTCGCGGCCTGCCGCGCCGAAGCCGAGGATGATGGGCTCGCCCTTGCGGATGACGACGCCCTCACCGAGGTCGATGTCCTCCACCGCGAAGCGAAGGGGCATGTGCATGATCGGGCCCTCGGTGCGGAGGGTCTCTTCGATCACGTCGTCCCAGGCGACCGTCCCGGTGTCCAGCAGCTTCCGCTGGTCGGGGTGGGTGAGCAGGGCGTGCGTCGCCTTGGCGATGAGGTTGACCGCGGTCTCGCTGCCCGCGCCGATCATGAGGAGCAGCGTGGAGATGAGCTGCTGCTCGTCGAGCTTCATCTCGCCGTCACGGGCGGCGATCAGGTCACTGGTCATGTCCGGGCCGGGTTCGGCGCGCTTGACCGCGACGAGCGCGGCCATGCAGGCCAGCAGGTCGTCGAAGTCCTTCTTGGCCTGCTCGGGGGAGGAGCCGGTGTGCAGGGCGGCGTCGATGCAGCGGCGGGTCTCGGGCCGCATGTGCTGCGGAACCCCGAAGAGACCGCAGATGACCTCGGTGGGAATCATGTAGGCGAAGCGGCTGCGGAGGTCCACCGCTTCGCCCGGCGGGACCTTCTCCAGGTCGCGTATCAGCCCGTCGACCAGGTCCTGCACCATGGGCCGCAGCGCTTCGGTGCGGCGGGGGGTGAACGCGGTGGAGATGAGCTTCCGCAGCCGCCGGTGTTCCTCCCCGTAGGAGGTGAACGCGCTCACCACCCGCACCCAGACGTTCAGCGGCCAGTCCTCGGGCATGTCGTCGAGCGACGGCCAGTGCTTGCGGGGGTCCCGGGAGACCCGCCGGTCACCGGCGAGCTCCCGGATCGTCTCGTGACGGGTTACCGACCACGCCTGAATATCGCCGGGAAGCTCCACCAGCGTCGCCGGCCCTTTTGCCCGGAGGCGGGCTGCTTCGGCGTGGGTATCTGTTCCTGTGGGGTCGAGGACGGGGCAGGACTCGTGTTCCATGTCGGTGCTCCTGAGGTCGGGTCGGCGTGCGAGGTCGTCGCACGTGCCGGGACAGCGGGGAAGCGCACGGGCAGAGCGGTGAGAGTGCGGTGGAAGGGGCCGGGGCGCCAGGTCAGCGCCCCGGGTTCGCAGTCGAGCTCCATGTCGGGGAGCCGGTCGAGCAGCGTCTCAATGGCGACATCGGCGATGATTCCGGCGATGTCCTGGGCGGGGCAGACATGCGGGCCGCCGCTGAACGCGAGGTGGGAGAGGTTGGCGGCGCGCTGTTCGTGGCTGGCCGCGAGCGCCGGGTCGGTGTTGGCGGCGGCGAGGGAGACCAGGACCGGCACCCCGGCCGGGATGACGAACTCCGTGCGGTCGGTCTCGTCCCGCAGCGGAAAGTCCTGGGTGGCGAAGTGGCAGCAGAAATTCGCCATCGGCGACTTGCTCCACAGCACCTCGTTGAGGGCGTCCGTGACCGTCATGCTGCCGCCCGACAGGTCGCTGCCGAAGCGGTCGTCGGTGAGCAGCATCATGGTGGCCGTGGAGATCCAGGCCGACTGCGGCACGGTTCCGGCCCCGATCAGCACGACGAGCTGGTGGACCATCTCCGTGTCGTCGAGCTCGGCGTGGTGGCTGAGCAGCCAGGAGGTCACGTCCGCCCCCGGGCTGCGGCGCTTCTCGGCCACCAGCTCGCCCAGACAGCGCGCCAGATCGATGCTGCCCTGCTGCGCTGCCGCGGGCTCGGCATCGATCATCTGACCGCAGGCGGTGGCCATCCGGACGGCGAGCTCGTCCGGGCAGCCGAACAGCTGCGTGAAGACGCGGGCCGGAAGCCGGGCGCAGTACTGGGAGACCAGGTCCGCGGTGCCCTCGGCGGCGAACTCGTCGATGAGCGCGACGGCGCTGCGCTGCACGTAGCCGCGCAGTCGGTGCGGGTTGACGCGGGCCAGCGTGTCGTCGACGGAGGCGCGCAGCCGCAGGTGTTCATGCCCGTCGGCGAACATCAGGCTCGGCCGGTAACCCAGCATGGGGACGACCTGGTTGTCCGACGGGACCCGGCCCTCCGCCAGGGCGGTCCAGCGGCGGGCGTCCTTGCTGAACTGCGGGTTGCGCAGCACTTCCAGGCAGGCGTCGTAGGCGGTCACCAGGACGGCCTCGACGCCGGGCGCGATCTCGACCCAGTGGGCCGGCCCCCGCTCGCGGAGCGCGGAGTACACGGCGTCGGGGTCAGCGGC
Source organism: Streptomyces sp. ACA25 (assembly GCF_028200735.1). Taxonomy (GTDB): domain Bacteria; phylum Actinomycetota; class Actinomycetes; order Streptomycetales; family Streptomycetaceae; genus Streptomyces. Next base: position 717,564 of record NZ_JAQKPV010000001.1, on the reverse strand, counting down.
GAACTCCGGCCCGTACAGGGCCGGGGGCCCGTCGGCGGGGAGGCCGGCACCCGGGAAGGGCTGGTGGGCGGGACAGCCCGACGGCGGCACCGGGCCGGTTTCGGAGGGCGCGGAGGTCATGACTGCTCCTGTTGGAGGGCGTACAGGTGTTGGATGAGGGCGATCAGTGCCTGCTTCGCGGAGTCGCTGTCACGGGCGTCGCAGGTGATCAGGGGGGTGCGGGGGTCGAGGTCGAGGGCCTCGCGCAGCTCTTCCTCGGGGAAGTCCGGGGTGTCGGGGAAGAGGTTGAGCGCCACCACGTAGGGGAGTTGGTGCTGCTCGACCAGCCCGAGTGCTTCGAAGGACTGGTCGAGGTACCGGGAGTCGGCGAGCACCAGGGCGCCGTACGCCCCGCGGGCCAGGTCGCGCCAGATCTGCGAGAAGCGTTCCTGGCCGGGGGTCCCGAAGAGGTACAGGGCCAGGTCGTCGGCGACGGTGAGCCGTCCGAAGTCCAGGGCGACCGTGGTGGTCTTCTTGCCCTGCACCCCGGTCAGGTCGTCGACGACCGCCCCGGCCTGGGTCATGACCTCTTCGGTGCGCAGCGGCTCGATCTCGCTGACGGTGCCTATCAGCGTGGTCTTGCCGACCCCGAAAGGGCCGACGACCAGGAGTTTCGCGGAGATCTGAACACTGTCGCGCACATAGATGCCGTCAGAGAGCCTGGAGGCCATGCAGCAACCTCCCCAGGATGTCGGCGTCGGTGAGTTCGGCGGTGCCGGGCGCCGACTCGCGGGCCCGGATGACGAGGTGACCGGTGTCCAGCAGGTCTCCGAGGAGGACCCGGGTGACCGTGAGCGGCTGCCGGAGATGGCCGGCGACCTCGACGACCGACAGGTAGCCGCCGCGGCACAGGTCGACCATGGCGCGCTGCTCCGGCCCTAACCCGGTCACGGGCTTGTCCTGAGTGGCGGTCACCATGGTGATCACGTCCAGGACATGGGTGTTGCGGCTGGGCCGAGAGCGGCCTCCGGTGATCACGAAGGACCGCACCAGGTCACCGCGTCTGCGCTGCGGCGTCATGCGCGGCTGCCGAGGTCATGACGGGGCTCGCTGGCCATCTCGCGGCCCAGCTGGGCGACGACCTCGTGCATCCGGAACGTCACCTGCTCGATGTCCACGGCCCCGGAGGTCGCGACGGACAGGAACGACTGGTCACCGGCTCTGATGGTGATGACGAAGCCGCCGGTGAACTCGACCAGGCTCTGCTGCCAGGAGTCGTCCGGGGCCCGGCAGAACATGGCCGTCGCGCTGCTGGTCGACTGCACCCCGGACAGCGCGGCGGCGATCCGGTCCGCCTGGTCCTGGCCCAGCCCGGAGGAGAAGGCCTTCACCAGGCCGTCCGCGGACACCAGGATCGCGTCGTACACCTCGGGCTGGTCCAGTACCTGCTTGAGCATCCAGGCGTCACGGTTCTCGGTCATGAGTGGGCGGGTCCCTTCGGTTCTTGGGTCTGGCTGGAACGGCGAGCCGCCTTCGCCCCGCGAAGGAAGCCGCCGAACGGCGCCGCGGACTCCTCGGGGGAGCGAGCCGGTGACGCGGGGTGGTGCGAAGCGGAGGAGAGCGGGGGCACGGGGCGTGCGCCCGCCTGCCCGGTGGCCGACGGGGTGTGCCGGGTCCGCTTGGGCAGCCCGCTGACGGTGGTGGAGCGCGGTGCGTCGCCCTGGCCGGCCCCGGCTTCGGGGGCGGCGGGAGCCGCGGACCCTGCGGGGGCCGCAGGGGCCCCTGGGTCCTGGGCAGGGGTCTGCCGGGCACCCTGGGCGGGTACCCGGGCGGCGGCCGGAGCCGCCACGGCTACCGGGGGGGCCGGCACGGGGGCGCTCTCGGTCAGCAGGGCACTGGGCAGGTTGACGACGGCCCGCACGCCGCCGAAGGGCGAGGCGGAGTCGACCGAGACGGTGAACCCGTACCGCTTGGCGAGCAGGCCGCAGACCACGAGCCCGAAACGGGGCGGGTTGCCGAGGTGGGTGATGTCGAGTGTCTCCTGGGTCAGCAGGCCGGAGAGCCGGTTCCGCTCGGAGGCGTTCAGACCGATTCCGGCGTCCTCGATGACGATGGCCAGGCCGTTGTGGGTGAGCTGGACGTGCACCTGCACGGCCGTGTTGGGGTTGGAGTAACGGGTGGCGTTCTCCAGCAGCTCCGCGAGCGCGACCACCAGGCCCTCCACCGCGCGTCCCTCGACGGCCCGGTGGTCTTCCAGCCGGGTGATCTGCACCCGCTTGTAGTCCAGGATCCGGCCGACCGCCCCGCGGACGACGTCGTACAGGGGGGTCGCGTTGTGCTGACGTCCGGGCCACGCCCGGCACGCCACGGCCATCCCGGCGGCCCGGCGGAGGATCTGGGCGTTGGTGTGGTCGACGTCCATGAGGTCCTGGATGAACGCCGGGTCGTCGTGCCGTCTGGTCATCTCCGTGATCTTCAACTGCTGGCTGTTGGCCAGGCCCTGAAGTTTGCGGGCCACGGCCAGCAGCATGGACTGGGTGGCCTGCTCGGCCTGGCTGTGCGCTTCGCCGAGAACGTGGCTGAATCCCTCCTCCGCGATGCGCAGGTGCTGGCCGAAGGACGTGCCGGACAGATCCGTGTGCCGCCACTCGTGTGGGCTGACGGGCTCCTTCCGGTCGTCCACTTCGCCGACCCGCTGGGCGACGGTGGCCGCCCAACGGCCGAGCTCCTCGTCCTGTGCCGCGATGCGCCCGTTCACCGCAGCAAGGTCATGGCGGAGAGCACGGACCCTGCGGTGGGAAACGATCAGCATCACTGCCAGTAGGAGGAGCAGGGCTGCGGCCACGAGGAAACGTGCGTCCGCAAGGTCAGAAGTCATGGGTTCCTCGTGCTGCGTCGTGCGGGCAGGGAAAGGAGAGCCGACCGCGGCGGCGGGGCTTCGCGAAGCCTATGCGGGAAGGCGAACCTAAGTGGCCGATCCCTAAAAAGGATTGGCTGATTACGTGCGCTGCATGGCCGCAATTTCGCCTCCGGGGGGTGGTCGCGTGCCCGGGAACCTGCCCGGCGCGACCCCGGACGGGGGACGGGGTACGGGGTACGGGCAACCGTCCGGCCGCTCCCCGGAATGCGCCGGACCGGAACACTCCCCGGGGTGCCGTCAGGCACCGGGACATGCCGGTTCCTTCCCTGCTCGGCTGCCGAGGTCGCCGATTCCGTAAGAGGCATCCCAGGGCCCGGACGCGTCATCAGCCCGCGTGGCAGGAAGGGCTCGCAGTCCGGGGAAAAGGTTTCTTCGCTGCGGAGAGCCGGAGAGCACGGGAGCGGGAAGCCCGCTCGCGACCCGAGAACGTCACCTCGCGGTGTACTTACCGGCACCTTTTCACCGGGTACACACGTGGTCCTCCGGGCGGGCACGGAATAGCCTTCGTCTTCCCACCGGCCGGTGGCACCACAAGCGATGCGGAGGTACCTCCGCGCAGCGGGAGGCAGCGGGGAAACTGGCCGGAACAGTTCTCAGTCTCCGGCCGTCACCCACCCGAGAAGTGCGGGGATCGGCCGGCCGGGCCGGCATATCCAGGGAAATGCACGTGCAAACGAACGCGCACACGCACGGCCGAGCCGCCGGCCGCGCCAGGAGGCGTGGCAGGCGGCTCGGGGACAGGCGGCTCGGGGACAGGCGGCCCTGGTGCCGTCGTCAGCCGGCCTTGATCGCGGAAACCTCGAACTCCAGCCCGATCTTTTCGCTGACCAGCACGCCGCCTGCTTCCAGCGGGGCGTTCCAGGTGACGCCGTAGTCCTTGCGGTTGATCGTCACCGAGCCCTCGAAACCGACGCGCAGGTTGCCGAACGGGTCAGTCGCCGCACCCTCGTAACTGAAGGGGATGGTGACCGGGTTCGTGACACCCCTGATCGTCAGGTCACCGGTCACGTCGAACTCCGCGTCCGCGGTCTGCCGGATTCCGGTGGAGACGAAGGTGATCTCCGGGTGGGACTCCATCGCCAGGAAGTCGTTGCTGCGCAGGTGCTCGTCCCGCTGACCGTTCCGGGTGTCGATGCTCGCCGCCTTGATCGCCAGCCGGACCTCCGAGCTCTCCGGGTTCGCTCCGTCGAGCCTGGCGGTGCCCTCGAACTCGTTGAACGCGCCGCGGACCTTGGTCACCATCGCGTGCCGGGCACTGAAGCCGAGGCGGGTGTGGTCCGGGTCGATGGTGTAGGTGCCGGTGAGCTGGGTGAGATCGGTCGAGGTGGTCATGAGTTTCCTCCGTGCCGGGACGTGAACTGAATGACGTGTCATCTACACACTCCAAGGTACATGACGCGTCATTTATTCCGAGTACCATGGGACCCATGAACAGCACCCGATGGCTCGACGAGGACCAACTGCGTGCCTGGCGGGCCTATCAGCGGATGCAGAGCCGTCTGGCCGCCCACCTCAACCGGCAGCTGCAGACCGACTCCGGTCTGTCACTGGCCGACTACGAAATCCTCGTGCACCTCACCGACGTCCCGGAAGGACGGCTGCGGCCGTTCGAGCTCCAGCGGAGCCTGCACTGGGAGCAGAGCCGCCTGTCCCACCACCTGACCCGGATGCAGCGACGCGGCCTCATCAGCCGCGAGGGGTGCCCGGACGACCGCCGAGGAGCGTTCATCGCCCTCACCGAGGACGGCCGCCGCGCCATCGAGGAGGCCGCACCGGGCCACGTCGAGGCCACCCGCCGGCTGTTCTTCGACCAGCTCGCCCCCGAGCAGGTGGCGCTGCTGGAGCAGCTCGCCACCACCGTCCTCCAGCGGCTCGACACCGCCGCTCCGCAGTCCGCGCCGTAACACCCGCACCGGCGCGCTACCAGGGCCGCACCGGCGCGGCATCCCCGGGCGAGGCGCAGCCGCCCCGCCGGGCGCGCCCGGCGGGGCCGCATCCGGCCCCGCTCCGCCCCTCGCCCCGGATGCGCACGTCACAGGACTACAACAGCCTGTGACAACGGGTCGCTGAATGGCCACCACTGCGGCATGGTTCCGGCCATGACCTCCCCTCCTCGACGCGGCCGGCCCTGCTGACCCCGCCTGCCGGACGGTGGTGCGCGCCCCGGCGGACGACCGAGCCGCCACCTCCTGTCGCCCCCTGCCCGTCCTCTCCTCCAGACAGGAGCCGCGCCATGCCCACCTCTCCACCGTCCGCGCACCCCCGTCGGCGGTTGCACCGGCGCACTGTCACCCCGGCCCGCGCTGCGTGGACGGTGGCGCTCGTGATGTCCCTGGCGGCCTGCGGCTCGCTCGACGCCGACCCCATGGCGTCGCCGCTGACGACGGAAACCGTGACTCCGCCCCCGGACCCGTCCACCGGCGAACCGGACTATCTGGAACTTCCTCTCGACGAGGCCCGGGCCAAGGCGCGTCTGGACGGATTCACCCCCGTCGCGCACAACGCCTCGGGGAAGAACGACGCGATCTCCTGGGCGGAGGGCGCCTGGCACGTCTGCTTCCAGGAGTTCCCGGACGCCGAGGAAGAACCGCAGTTCCCGGAAGCGGAGTCCCCGGAAGCTGAGACGGGGGGCGGGGAAGCGGAGGACCCGGCCGCACCGGAGACGGGGGAGGAGCCAGGCACGGACGGGGAGCCGGTGGCAGGGCAGGAGCCGGACGAGGAAGAGGATGCCGGCTCCTCCTCCGAGACCTTGAGCAGACCGACGTTGAACCTCGGGGTCGTCCCGATGACCGACTCCTGCCCGGACAGCCCGCAGCCCGCTGTCGAGTGGCCGGGCTTCCCGGACCTGACCGGGAAGAGCTACGCCCAGGCGGCAGCGGTGGTCCGGGCGCTCGGCGTGCAGAAGATCTCCGCGACGAGCGCCTACAGCAACGTCGACGACCCCGACGACGCGGCGAGTTGGCTGGTCTGCTTCCAGTCCCCCGAGCCGGGGAGGAAAGCCCCCTACCGGGAGGTCATGAGCGTCCGCCTGTATGTGGCGCTGTCCGGCCCTGGATGTCCCGAACGGAACGGAGCAGAGCTCCCGTCCGGATAGCCGGGTGACGGCGTGCGGGTGCCGGGCCTGCGGGCCGGTCCCCGGTGCCCCGCGGATGCCGTAGGATGATCCACACACGACGCGGGGTGGAGCAGCTCGGTAGCTCGCTGGGCTCATAACCCAGAGGTCGCAGGTTCAAATCCTGTCCCCGCTACCACGGCCCGCAGGCCCGGCACTTCGGTGCCGGGCCTGCGGCGTTTCTCAGTCGTCCCGCTTCGTCAGCGACTCCGGCCGGTGCACGGCGTCCCGTCCGGACTTGTCGCTGCGCACCCGGTACTGCGGCTCCTCCGGTGACGCGTCCACCGTGCGGCCGGCCGCCTCGGTGCGTTCGGTGATCTCTTCCTCCACCGCGCCGCTCGTCTCACCTCCGGGGCTCTTCCAGGTGACCTTGTCGCCCTTGCGGAACTTCTTCGCCTCGCTCATGGCTCTCACCTCCCGTATCAGCCATGCTCCGGCAGGGGCCCGGCCTCCGCACGCGGGCAGGGTCCGCACCTCCGGCAGGGGGCACCTCAGCTCCGGGGCTCCGGGGCCGCCTCAGCTCCGGTGCGGGCCCAGGAAACGCGGGCGGCCGTTCTCGGCCCGGTAGTGGAAAAGCCCGTGGTCCAGGTGCAGCGAGCGCTGGTGCCACCGAATGGTCTTGGTGATGCCTTCGTGGGTGATGCGCCACAGCCTGCTGCGCAGGGCGTCCCGCAGTTGCGGAGTGCCTGCCGGGCTCTCGGCCAGGCCTTCCAATCCGTGGGTGAGGAACTGCAGGGCGTCATAGGCCTCGGCCGCGTGGCGGGGGACTTCCCGCACTCCGAAATGCTCGCGGTAGGCGGTCACGAACTCCCCGGCCTCCGGGTGTGCCGCCGGGTCGACATGAGTGGCGGTGAAGGCCCAGCCCTCGGCCGCCTCCCCGGCTTCGGCGAAGAAGGCGTCCGTCATGACCGGCTCGAGCGTCACCCGTGGACCGGTGAAACCCGCCTCGTGCAGCGCACGGGCACAGGCGGCGGCACGGTGCGGGGAGTCCCCCACGAAGACCAGCCCTTCGGGCTCCGTCGCCAGCGCCACCTCCACCACGGCACCGAAGTCCTCGCTCCCGGCCTCGACCGGATGGCTGGTGGCGGTGCCCTCCGCGGGCGGCACCTGGGTCAGGCTCGCGGCCAGCCGCCGAATGCCGGGAGCCGCCGCCCGGTCCTCGACGATCGCCGTCCGGGTGCTGCGTTCCCGCTCGGTGAGGTAGGAGATCACCGCGACGGCGTACGACGACTCGTACTGCCGGAGCCGGAAGAAGCCCGGGTACCGCGTGCTGGAGACACGTGTGGTGGCGACGGAGACGGACGCCACCGGCAGCAGCGCCCCGTCGTACACCGCGAGTGCCTCCTCGGCCACGGCGTCCGCGGTCGGGCCGATCACCGCCACCACCTCCGGCCGCTGGGCGAAGTACTCAGCGGTCCGGGCGGCCAGCGCCGGGTCCCCGGCATCGTCACGGACCTCGAGGAGGAGATCGAAGGAGCGGTCCGGCCTGGCCCGGTGCTCCCGAAGCGCCAGGCGCACCCCGTGTTCCTGGGCGGCACCGTCCGGGCCGTTACCGCCGGACAGGTCGGCGTGCAGGCCGATGGTGTACTGCGGCAGGGGACCGTCCGCCCCGCCCCTTCCCCCGCCACCCGCCGCCCGGGCCCACAGGGCCGCGCCGCCCAGCGCCGCGGCACCGGCCGCCGGGACCAGCAGACCCAGCAGCCGCCGGCGGGAGGGCCGCCCGCCCGGGGCGGAGGGCTCCCCCTCCGCCGGTGCGCCGTCCGCCCGGGTCGGGTCCGGCACCGGGACGTCCAGGGCCTGCGCCGACCTCTCGGCGATGAGCCGGGGCAGCGCGGGCGGCAGCCAGCCGCCCTCCTCCGTCGCCCGGGAGCCGGAGCCGGGGACCTCCCTCGGGTCCGGGGACAGTCCGGGGCCCGCCGTGAGTTCCCGTACCCGGCCGGCGGTCGGTCTGTCGCCGGGGTCCTTGGCAAGGCAGCCGCGCAGCAGGGGCAGCAGCGCCCCGGGGGCGCCGTCGAGGTCCGCCTCCTCGTGCACCGTGCGGTACAGGACGGCTGCCGCCGCGCCACCGCCGAACGGGCGCCGGCCGGTCGCGGCGTGGGCCAGTACGCACCCGAGCGAGAAGATGTCGCTGGGCGGGCCGGTCTCCGCCGTACGGGCCTGCGCCTGCTCGGGCGAGAGGTAGCCGGGGGAGCCGACGACCACGCCCGAGGCGGTGAGCGGGACGGCCCCGACGGGCCGTGCGATGCCGAAGTCGATCAGCCGCGGACCGTCCAGGGCGAGCAGCACGTTGCCGGGTTTGACGTCCCGGTGCACCAGACCGGCGGCGTGCACCTCGGCGAGGGCCTCGGCCAGCCGGGCACCGAGGATCCGGACGGTGTGCGGCGGCAGCGGGCCGTGCGCCGCGAGGGCCTCGGCCAGGGAGGGCGCGGGGACATAGGCGGTGGCCAGCCAGGGTTCGGGGGCCTGCGGGTCGGCGGCGGTGACCGGCACCAGCCACCGGCCACGCAGCGAAGCGGCCAGCTCCGCCTCCCGGCGGAACCGGATCCGGAAACCGGGCTCGTCGGCGTATTCCGTGCGGATCAGCTTCAGGGCCACCAGCGCACCGCCGGGTGAGCGTGCGAGGTACACCACGCCCATGCCGCCCGCCCCGAGCCGGCGCAGCAGCCGGTGCCCTCCGACCCACAGCGGGTCGGAGGGCTTCAGCTCCCGCACGGCCGTGGTCCCCCGAGCGCGCCGGACCGGACGGGCCGGTGCCGGGCCGAGGCGGGCCGGGCGGGGTCAGACCGGGCCGAGGAAGGTGAAGCGGCCGTCCCGCACCTCATGGGCGAACCGGCCCTCCCCGGCGAAGTCTCCGGTGTCCGGGTCAAAGGCGAACTCCTTCGTGATGCCCGCATAGGTGCTCTCCCGCAGCAGAGGGGCGAGCGCCGCCCGGGAGGGCATCTCGCCGTCCGCCGCCGCGGCCGCCAGGTGCTGGATGACCATCCCGGCGGCGTCGTACGCCTCAGCCGCCCGGTAGCCGGGCCCCGAGCCGTGTTCCTCCCGGTAGGCGGTGCTGAACCCCTCGGCGGCCGGCAGCCCGGCGGCGTCCACGAAGGAAGCGTGGACCAGCCAGCCCTCCGCGGCGTCACCCGCCTGTTCCAGGAAGAGCGGGTCGAGCACACTCTGCGGGGCGATCCGTGGGCCGGTGAAACCGGCCGCGGCCAGTTCGCGCGCCACGGCCGCCGCCCCTTCGGGCAGACCGGCGAAGACGAAGGAGTCGATGCCCGCCTCCAGCATCTCCGTGACGACCGGCCCGAAACCCTCCGCCTCGTGCACGCCGGGCGGCACCACCCGGGGGTGCAGGACATGCCCGGCGTCGCGTGCCATCACGCTGGTCGCCAGGGCGACGGCACTGCTCTCCAGGTCCGTGGAACGGTCCTGGATGAGCCCGGGCCGCTGCACCCCGGCCTGCTCGAACAGGTGAACGCCGATGGGTACGGACAATGCCAGATCCGAGGGCCGCAGGTGCAGCAGAACCCGGCTCTGTCCACCCGGCAGGGCGACGCCGGCGAGTGAGGGGTGCCCCGGCGAGACAGCCAGCAGGGGCAGCATCGCCTCCTCGTACCTGGGCAGCGCGGCCTCTGCCTCCGGGTCGCCGGTGGGGCCGATCACGGCGAGCAGCCGGGGCTCGTCGGCCAGTTCGGACGCTGCCCCGACGGCTCGCTCCGGGCTGCCGCCGTCGTCCGCCGTCGTCACCGCGAGCTCGAAGAGCCGGTCCGGCCGGGCATTGTACTCCTCGACCGCGAGGCGCACGCCGCGCTCCTGCTCCCGGCCGCTCACCCGGCCGGGGCCGGAGAGGTCGGCATGGACGCCGATGATCCACCGGTCCGCTGCCGCGGACGGGCCGCCGGCCCCACGGAGTGAGTTCCACACCACCGCGGCTCCTCCCCCGGCGGCGAGCACCGCGGCGCCGCCCGCCGCGACGGCGAGCAGGCGGCGCCGGCCGGGCCGGGCGGTGGGCGCCACGGGCTCGGCCCGGGTGGGTTCGACGTCCGGCAGGTCCAGCATCCGGGCAGAACGCTCGGCGATCAGCAGCACCACGCTCTCGGGCAGCCAGCCGAGCGGGTCCGCCGCAGGGTCCCCGGCCAGCCGCCCGGCCAGCTCCCGCGGAGCCGGGCGCAGCTCCGGGTCCTTGGCGAGGCACTCGCGCACCAGCGGGCGCAACTCCTCGTCGAGACCCTCCAGGTCCGGCTCGTCGTGCACGGTCCGGTACAGCAGTGCGTCGGATGCGCCGGTGCCGAACGGCGGGCGCCCGGTCGCCGCGTAGGCCAGGAGGCAGCCCAGGGAGAAGACGTCACCGGCCGGCCCCGGCTCCGCGCCGCCGCCCGCGGCCAGTTCGGGGGCCAGGAAGCCGGGCGTGCCGACGACCATTCCGGCCGAGGTCAGCGCCGTGGTGGCGTCGGCGGCGCGGGCGATGCCGAAGTCGATCAGCCGCGGGCCGTCCCGGCCGAGCAGCACGTTGCCGGGCTTGACGTCCCGGTGCACCAGACCGGCCGCGTGCACCGCTTCCAGCGCGCGGGCCAGGGCCGTGCCCAGGACGCGCACGCTGCGGGCCGGCAGCGGGCCGCAGCGGGTGACCGCCTCGGCGAGGGACGGGCCCGGCACGTAGGCCGTGGCCATCCAGGGCCGCTCCGCCTCGGTGTCGGCCCCCAGCACCGGGACCGCCCACTCGCTCTCCACCCGGCGGGCGGCCGACACCTCCCGCCGGAAGCGGGCCAGGAACTCGTCGTCGTCCGCGTACTCGGCCTGGATCACCTTGACCGCCGCGAGTGCCCCGGCCTCCGTGCGGCCGAGGTAGACCACCCCCATCCCGCCCGCTCCGATCCTGCCGAGCAGCCGGTACCCGGCCACGGAGGAGGGGTCGGACGGGTGCAACTGCCCGGTCACGCGCGGTCCTCCTCGTCGGCTTCCAGCACCTGCTGGATGCGGGTCGCCATGCTTCCGGCGGCGCGCGTCCCCGCTTCGCTGATCTCCTGCGGGGTGCGGCCCTCCGCCCCCCTGGCGGAGACCGCGAAGGTGACCGGTCCCAGCCGCCCCCGGGTCCACTCGAAGGTGTGCGGGCCGCCCAGCACGTCGCTGTGGAACTCCCCGGCCTCGGTCAGGAAGTCCTCGGCGTAGTCGTTGCCCAGCGTGCCCTGGGAGAAGCCCAGCGAGAGCAGGCCCGTGACCCACTCATCCGTGCGCAGCTGCTGGTCCGGGCAGCGCAGGGCGTCCTCCACGGAACGCGCCATCTCCCATTCCGCGCCCCGGGTGTCCCGGTGCACGGTCACCACGGCCGACACCCGCACCGGCCCGGCACCGTCCTCCGCGGGGAGCTCGGCGTACCGGGTCAGGCTGGCGAGTACCCCGTCGGGGAGCGGCTCGCGCTGCCACGCGCAGTCGGCGTCGAGTACCGCCCAGCCGGCGGGATCGGTCTCGGCGGGCTCCTGCGCCACATAGTCCGGGCCGTACGCCTCGGGGTCCGCCGTGACGGCACGGACCAGCTCGACGGCTGCCGGTACGTCCTGCGGCACCCGGTCGGGATCGAGCACGAAGTCGAGCCCGCCGCCGCCCTCCGGGGCCCCGGACTCCTCGGACGCACCGGCTTCCGGGGCGTCCGGTAAGGCCCCGTCGCCGCCGGAGCATCCCGCCAGCAGCACTCCCGCCAGCACTCCGGCACACATGATCCTGCTTCTCGCGCTTCCCACGAACCCCCCACAGCACAGTGCGACGTGGTGCCGTCCCCTGCGGCACGGCCGGAAAGACTACGCGGCGACCACGGGCCCTGCACCCCACTCCCGGCGACGGCCGTCCGCAATTTGCCCCGGCACCGTACGCCCCACGGGGCCGCCGGGGCTCCCGCCCCCGGCCGGCGGAGCGACGTGAGCCGGCTCGACGCGCCGGGCGCGTTCACTCGCCGGACGGCGCCCGCGTGTCGCGCGGTCCGTCCGGAGCGCGGTACTCCAGAACATGCCCGGTCGCCGGGAACGCCTCGTTTCCCACCAGACGACCGCTCCTGGTCTCCCGGATCGTGAACCCGGCCCGCAGGTAGAAGCCGATCGCCCGCTCATTGCCGGCCAGCACCGTGGCCTCGACGCACGGGCCTCCGCGGGAGACCGCGTGCCGCAGCAGAGCGGTGCCGGCGCCCTCCCCGTACCGGGCGGGGTCCACATACAGCCAGGACACCTCGTCCTCGTCCAGCGCCACGAAACCCACCACGTCCCCGGGCCGCTCCCCCGCGGTCTCCTCGGCCACCCACACCCGGCCGTCGAACAGCCCTTCGCTCTCGTAGGTGTCCGCCAGGGACAGAAACGCCTCGGTGCCCACCGAGTCCCGCAGTTCGTCGAGCCGGGCCGCGTCATGGACACGCGACACCGCCTCCCAGTCCTCCGGCCGGTAATCCCGGATCCGCCACCGGGCCGCACGCTGATCTGCCGTCATGCCCGAACGATGACTGCCCGGCCGGGCTCACGCAACAGCATTTGTGCCGTGGCCGGCAGGCGTCCGGAAGCCGGTGCCGTACGTAACAAGTTGGTGAGAAAGCGTCAGCTTTTCGTGTCAACTCCGCCCAGCGGTAACAGGCTCAACAGTCAGGAGGGGACGCATGGCGCAGAAGAGACAGCCGGTCTTCGACCGGCAAGTGGCCATCAGGGGGGCTCACGCACTGATCCAGCCGTCCTGGCCGCTGCCTCCCGGCCGGCGACGGCCGGTCGCGGTCTTCGAGGGAGGGCACGGCAGCGGCAAGACCATACTGCTGGACACGATCGCCGCCCGGGTCGAGCAGTGGGTGCCCTACGGCCGCGTCGACTTCACCGAAACCCAGTACGACGACATTCCGCACACCCTGTCCGTGCTGGCCGGGCGGCTCGCCCGCTACCGCCCCCGCTACCGCAGGCTGCGTTTCCCCCGGCTGCTCATCGCCCTGCTCGTCCTGGAGCAGGACCTCAGCCTCCACGACTTCGAGCAGGCACGGAAGGCGGTGTCCCAGCTGCTGCGGGAACGGCGCAGCGGAAGCTGGCCGCAGCGGTTCCTGGCGGAGATCACCGGCGAGCCGATGGAGGTGGACCTGCGATGGGGCGTCATGGTCTCCGTGCTGCGGCTGCCGCTCAACACGGTCGCCGCGCTGGCGGGACACACCTTCACCAGCCGCTCCCAGCGGTGGTTCGGGCACCGGGACCGCGGGCTGAACGACCAGGCGGAGGACACGCTCGTCGAGCTGAACACCTGGGCGCGGGAAGCCCGCGAGGACCCGGACGGGCCGCGCGCCCGGGGGGCCCGGGACCGGGTGGCCGGTCTGCTGTGCGAGGCGTTCCTCGCCGACCTGCGGGACTGCCCGCGACGGGTGCACCGGCTGCAGACGCCGCTGCTGCTCCTGGACAATGTCGACACCACGTCCGGCCGGGCCTTTCTCCGGCAGTTCGTGGAAGCCGCCCCGCCGCTGGCGGCCGAGGACCGTGCCGAGCCGCTGACCGTGATCGCCACCTGCCAGGATCCGACGGCCGGCCTGGGCGAGGGCCCCGTGCTCCCGCTGGAGGACGTCGTCCGTGGCTCCGGCGGCGACTCACCCGGCGACCACCCCGCGTGGCTGCGCTACCGGCTTCCCGACCTCGACCGGGGTGACGTCCAGACGCTGATGAACAGCGCGTCCGGTCACGGCCGGGTCGACCGGCGGCTGGCCCGGCTCGTGCACGAGTTCACGGCCGGGCATCCGGCGACCGCCGGCCTGCTGACCGCTGCCGCCGCCGACCTCCCGCACCCCGCGAGCAGTGTGAGTGAGCTGCTCCGGCAGCCGCTGCCGTACGCCGGGGGGTTCCGGTCGGCGGAGGCGCCGGGAGCAGCCGGGGCCCGGACCGTCGAGGAAGGGCTGCTGCGGCTGCTGCTGCCGGCCGAGGACTCCAAGGTCGACGCGTTCGTCTCCTGCTCGGCCGCCCGTACGGCGGCCGACGGGCTGTGGCTGAGCCACCAGTCCGACCTGGTGGACGCGGCCTGGGCGGACGGCGTCCGCCGGACAGCGCCCTGGAGCCCCGGCGGCAGAGCCGGGGAGACGGTACTGCGCCGGCTGCTGCTGCGCCGGCTCGCGGTCCGCTCGCCGGCGGACCCGGCGGACTGGACGACGGTGCACCTGCGGCTGCGCGGCTTCTGCCGGAAGAACGAAGACCTGGCCGGAGAGCTGTACCACCGGCTGGCCGCCGACGACCTGACGACCGTCGCCCTGGAGTTCGCCCGGCTCCTCCCGGAGATGGCGGGCCAGGACTGGCTGGACCTGCTGCAAGCCGCCAGCGAGGCGCCGAGCAGGAGGATCGGGCGTTCCCTGGAGCAGCCCTACACCCTGTTCCACGAGCTGGTGGACGAGGCGGCCGTGGCCTCCGCCGATGTCACGACCACCCGCATCGTGCACCTCCTGGCAGCCCTGCGCATCGTCAACGACCCGTCGGGCGGCGTGGCACGGGAGTTTCTGCACACCCAGATAGCCGGCACCCTGAGCGCTCTCGCTCCGCACTCCCCGCACGGGCTGGTGGTGCTGCACCGGGCTGCCGCCGAGTACGAGCAGCAGGCGCAGTGGTGGACCTGACACGGAATGCGAGGACCCGTATGCCCCTCTCCCCCGGCCCGTCCGACGAGGCGTGGCAGAACCCTCCGCGGCGCTGGCTGCGGGTTTCCCTGCTGGTGGCGGGAGCGGGAGCGGCCGGGTTTCTCGCCTTTCTGGCCTTTGTGCTTCCGGAGCGCCTCGACTGCGGCGGCTGGGGCTCCGGGCTGACCCGGGAGGGCGGCGAGTGCGTCGGCGTCACCGACGGCTCCTACGCCTTCGCCCCGCTGGACGGGGCGGGGCCGGCCGCGGAGTTCGCTGACGTGCAGAAGCTGATCAAGGCGGAGAACGACCGGGTCGCGGCGGCGGACACCGAGTACGTCAAGGTCGGGTTGCTCGCCACGCTGACCCCGGCGGAGAACGGCCCGCTGGCTCCGCAGCGGGTGCTGCACGCCCTGCAGGGCGCCTACACGGCGCAGATGCGTGCCAACCACACGGCGGACATGGGGGACAAGCAGCCGCTGGTGCAGCTGCACCTCGCCAACGCGGGCAGCCGGCACGAGACATGGGAGCCCGCGGTGGAGCGTCTGGTGGCGATGGCCGGGGACGAGTCCCCGCTCGTCGCCGTGGTGGGCCTGTCCATCAGTACCGAGGCGAGTCAGGCGGCCGCGGAGGAGCTCGCCGCCCATGAGATCCCGATCGTCGCCTCGTCGGCGAGCGCGGACGGGCTGAACATGAGGATGCGGGACGGCATGATCCGGGTCACCGGCAGCAACACCGACTTCGTCAACGCTCTGGAGAGGCACGTGCGGGCCGCCGGCGGTGATCTGAGCCGGGCGATGCTGGTTTCCGACCGCAATGACCCGGACCTCCATGTGGCCACTCTGACCGATGCGTTCGCGCGGCTTCTGGAGCAGGAGGACGACGTCATGCCGAGGAAGTCCTTCTCCGGAACAACGCTCCGGTCGAGCGGGCCGGTAAGCCTTTTCCGGCCCATCACTGACAGCATTTGCGGCACGGGCGCCGAGATGGTGCTCTTCTCGGGACGCACCGGCGATCTGCACGCCTTCCTGGAGGCCCTGCACGTGCGGGACTGCCGGGCGCAGCAGCCGCTTTCCGTGCTCTTCGTGGAGACCGGGCCGGTGGAGGACGTGAGTGCGGCGGCGCGGCCCGACCGGCTGGAGGAGAACGGGATCACCATCGTCCAGGCGTCCGCAATGGATCCGCAGTGGTTCGGCGAGGAGGACGCCGGTTCACCGGCACCGAATGGGTTCGAGCACTTCCACCTGGCCTTCGCCGAACACGTGGGCCACCGGACGGAGGCCCAGGTCAAGGCCGCGCTGCGGGACGGTTATGCGGTGGCGAACCACGACGCGATGTACGCCGCGGTCCGGGCCATCCGGACTGGCCATGGGGAGCGCCAGGAGCGTGGGGAGCCGACGACGCCGGCCGGGGTGAGAGAGGCGCTGTTCAGACTGGAGAATGTGCAGGCGGCCAGCGGCACGCTGTCCTTCCCGGAGGAGCGTGGCGGCGACCCGGGCGGCAAGCCGCTTCCGGTGATAGAGCTCCCGGCGGGCGGGGCCGGCGGGGAGACCTACGTGACCCCGGTCCGCTGAGCGGCGGGGGCCGGCGCCGGGCGCCCCGACGCGCAGCGGGCCGGGGCGCCCCGGGACCGTACCGGCCGGCCGTCGGTCCCGGGGCGACGCGGTGAGCCGGATCAGCTCTCCCGGGTGAGGTTGCTGCCGGATTCCGGGTCGAAGATCACCAGCCGGTCGGGGTCGAACCACACGTCGAGCGGGGCGTTCTCCCGGGCCTCGGTGGCGGCGGAGAGCCGGGTGACGAGCTGGGCGACGCCTCCGGTGGGGACGTCGGCCGAGCCGGTGACGGCGGCGAGGTCGGCGAGCTGCTGGGAGTGCGCCCCCTCGCCCTCGAGTTCGAAGTAGGCGTACTTCTCCGATCCGAGGGACTCCAGCACCTCCACCTGCCCGGTGAACGTGCGGCCCTCCTCCCGGAGGTGCTCCTCCACCAGGGCGGCGTCCTCGAAGTGTTCCGGCCGGATGCCGGCGATGAGCTCATGCGGGGCGCCGGCCGCCTCCAGGTGACGGCGCAGCCGGTCGCTGAGCGGGATGACGCCTATCGGGGTGGCCAGCCGGCCGTCCTCCACCGTCACGGGCAGGAAGTTCATCGAGGGGGAGCCGATGAAGCCGGCCACGAACAGGTTGACGGGCTGTTCGTAGAGGTGCTGGGGGGATCCGATCTGCTGCACGTGCCCGGCCTGCAGGACGACGATCCGGTCGCCCAGCGTCATGGCCTCCGTCTGGTCGTGGGTGACGTAGACGGTGGTGGTGCCGAGTTGCTTCTGCAGCCGGGACAGGGAGGTGCGCATCTGGCCGCGCAGCTTGGCGTCCAGGTTGGACAGCGGCTCGTCCATCAGGAAGGCCTTCGGGCTGCGGACGATGGCGCGGCCCATCGCCACCCGCTGCCGCTGCCCGCCGGAGAGGTTGGCGGGCCGGCGGTCCAGGTGTTCCTGCAGGTCGAGTACGGCCGCGGTCTTCTCCACTTTTTCGCGCACGGTGGCGTCGGGCACCTTGGCCAGCCGCAGCGGGAAGGCCATGTTCTCGCGCACCGTCATGTGCGGGTAGAGCGCGTAGGACTGGAACACCATGGCGATGTCCCGGTCCTTCGGCGCGGCCTCGTTCATCCGGTCGCCGTCGATGCGCAGTTCGCCGTCGGTGATGTCCTCCAGCCCGGCCACCATGTTGAGCGTGGTGGACTTCCCGCAGCCGGAGGGGCCGACGAGGATGACGAATTCGCCGTCCTCGATGGTCAGGTTCACTTCGGACACCGCGAGCGCGCCGTCCGGGAAGCGCTTGGACACGTTGTCGAGCACAATCTCAGCCATGGCAGTTACCCCTTGTCAGCCCTTCACCGCGCCGGAGGTGAGCCCTGCGACGATGCGGCGCTGGAAGAAGAGCACGAACAGAACGATCGGGACGGTGATCACCACGGCCGCGGCCGAGATGGTGCCGGTCGGATCCTCGAACTGGGAGGCGCCGGTGAAGAACGACAGGGCGGCCGGCACGGTCCGCGCGCTCTCCGAGGCGGTCAGCGAGATGGCGAACAGGAAGTCGTTCCAGCAGAAGATGAACACCAGGATCGCGGAGGTGAACACGCCGGGAGCGGCCAGCGGCACGATGACCCGGCGGAACGCCTGGACGGGGGTGGCGCCGTCCATCTTGGCGGCCTTCTCCAGCTCCCAGGGGATCTCCCGGAAGAAGGCCGACAGGGTGTAGATCGCCAGCGGCAGCGCGAAGGTGATGTACGGCAGGATCAGCCCCGGCCAGGTGTCGAACAGGCCCAGTTCGCGCTCGATCTGGAACAGCGGGGTGACCAGCGAGATCTGCGGGAACATCGCGATGAGCAGGGACACCCCGATCAGCGCCCGCTTGCCGGGGAAGTCGAGCCTGGCGATGGCGTAGGCGGCCATGGTCGCGAGCACCACCGCGATGAACGTGGAGATCAGTCCGATGCCGATGGAGTTGATCAGGGCCCGGAGGAACTCGGTGGTGGAGAAGATGTCGGCGTAGTTGTCGAGGGTCCACTCGCGCGGGATGAAGTTGCCGTCGGTGATCGTCTCCTGGGTCTTGAAGGAGAGCGAGGCGATCCACAGCACGGGGAGCAGCGCGTAGATGACGACGACGGTGTTGATGAACACCCAGGTGGACTTGCGCCGGGCGAGCGGCTGCCGGTGCGCGGTCATCAACGGCCCCCTTCCCGGTCACTGCCGGGCGCGGCGGTGCCGAACAGTTTCACGAACAGGAAGGCGAAGATCGCCACCGTGAGGAAGATCAGCACCGACATCGTGGAGCCGATGCCGAGGTTCAGCCCTCTGATCAGGTTGTTGTAGGTGATCATCGAGACGGACGAGGTGTCGTTGGCCCCTCCGGTCAGCACGAAGATGTTGTCGAAGATCCGGAACGCGTCGAGCGTGCGGAACAGCAGCGCCACCAGGATCGCGGGCTTCATGACCGGCACGGTCACCTTGATGAACCGCTGCCAGCCGTTGGCCCCGTCCATCGCCGCGGCCCGGTTCAGGTCGTCGGGGACGAGCGCGAGTCCGGCCATCAGCAACAGGGCCATGAACGGCGTCGTCTTCCACACCTCGGCGAGGATGATGATCGCGATCGAGGCGGTGCGTTCGGTCAGCGGCGCGGAGTCCCCGGCGAACATCTCCGCCAGATAGCCGGTCTCGGGTGTCCATGCGTAGTACCAGGAGAACGCGGCGACGACGGTGACGATGCCGTACGGGATGAGGGTGGCGGTGCGCACCAGCCCGCGGGCCAGCAGCGTGCGGTGCATGATCAGGGCCAGCGCCATGCCCAGCACCAGTTCGATCGCCACCGAGATGACCGTGATGATCATCGTCACGCTGAAGGCCGTCCACCAGAAGTCGTTGGTGAGGACGACCACGTAGTTGTCCAGGCCGATGAACTCCCGCTGGTCGGGGAGGCGCAGGTCGTAGCTGTGCAGGGACAGCCAGATCGAGTAGAGGATCGGCCAGCCGGTGACCGCGATCATCACCAGGGCGGCCGGGGCGCACAGCAGCCAGCCGAGCCGCCGCTCGGCGCGCTTGCCCTCGCTCATCTCCTTCCGGCCGTTGCCGTTTCCGGTGCCGTTGCCGTTTCCGGGGGACGGCTCCGCCGCCTTGCCGGAGGCGGCGGGGCCGGAGGAAGTGGTCACGGAAGCACCCCCTGGGCCTGGAGCGCCGCGTCCAGTTGCTCGCGCAGTTCGTCCGCGGTCCGCTCGGGATCGATGGCCGACGGCGGGGAGAGAATCTTGGCGGTGACGGTGGAGAGGTTCTGGTAGACGGGAGTGAGCGGGCGCACCGCGGCCGTCTCGAGCGCCGCGCGGATGTCCTCCCGGGGCGGGTACTCGGTCACCATCGTCGGATTGGTCTCCGGGTCGGCGGGCTGGTCGGGGTCGAGCGGGGTCTCGTCGTCGTAGACGGAGTCGATGCTGGGCGGCAGTCCGGAGAGGAGCGCCTGGTACTTCTGGCTCTCCTCGCTGCGCAGGCACAGCGCGGCCTCGAACGCCGCGGGCTTGTTCTGCGAGTAGCTGCTGACCGCGAGGTTGTATCCGCCCGCGGTGGCGCGGCTCTCGTCGCCCTCGTTCACCACCGGGTACCTGGCCCACCGCAGGTACTCCCGCTCGTCCGGCTTCTCCTGGGCCCAGGAGGCGTACACGAAGGGCCAGTTGAACTGGAAGGCGCCCCCTCCGCCCTGGAAGGCGAGCCGCACCTCGTCCTCCTGCTGGTTGGACAGCGAAGGGTCGGTGATGCCGGAGTCGGCGATCTCCTTGAGGATGCCCAGCGCCTCGACCACGCCCTCGTCCACGATCGCCTCCGTGCCGTCCTCGGAGAGCAGTTGGCCGCCGGTCGAGGCCACCAGGCTGTTGAAGAAGACCACCAGTCCTTCGTACTGGGCACCGGTGAACAGCACCCGGTAGGGCTCGCCCTCCTCCCGCAGCCGCTGGGACATCTCGATCATCTCGTCCCAGGTCTCCGGCGGTTCGGGAGTGATGCGCTCGTCGTACCAGAGGAGCTGGACGTTGGTGTTCTTCGGTGCGCCGTAGACCTTGTCGTCCCAGGTGGCCGTCTCCAGCGGCCCCGGCAGGACGTCGCGGACGGCCTCCTCCCGGTTCTCGCCGGTCCACTCCTCGATCCAGTCGGCCTCGGCGAACTCCGGGATCCAGGTGACGTCGAGGCCCAGGATGTCCAGCCCGGAGTCCTCCGCGGCGAGCCGCCGCACCAGCTGCTCCCGCTGGCCGTCCGCGTCCCGCGGCAACTCGTGGTAGACGATGCGGTATTCACCGTCGGCTTCCTCGTTGCACCGGGCGACGACCTCCGGGAGGCTCTCCTCCGGCGAGAGGTAGAGGTTGACCACGGCGCTGCCCCCGCCGTCGGTCCCGCATCCGGCCAGCAGCCCCAGCGCCACCACCGAGGCACCGGCTGCGGCGGCGAGCCGGCGCCTCGGTGGCCGGCCGGGCCTCGTCCCTATACGCGCTTTCCCCATCGCGATCAGGCCTCCTTGCCTGCGCTCCTGCCCCGAGCAGCTCCGGCCCCGAGAACGGCCGCCACCCGGATGACGCCTGTTATGAGGCACCTTGCGTGGATATGCACCCTACGTCAAGGGAACGTGCACCGTCGGCTGCCCGGGTGCCCGTGTCGTCAGCGGGTCGGGTCCGCGGCGGGGTACCCCGCTCCGGCCGCTTCACTCCACCGGTTCTGCGCCCGGCCGGGGCGCGTGCCCGCACCCGGGAGGAGCCGGTGCCGGAGGGGGCGGGCAGGGGGCGCCGCGCACGCCGAAGGGCCCATGCTCCCTTTCGGGGAGCATGGGCCCTCGTCCGCCGCCCGGAGGCAGCGGGAGCTCGTCCTGCGGCGGCTCAGCCGAGGATGGCCAGCGCCTGACTGAACGTCTTCGACGGGCGCATGACCGCGGCGGCCTTGGCCGGGTCGGGCCGGAAGTACCCGCCGATGTCGGCCGGGGAGCCCTGCACCGCGATCAGCTCGTCGGTGATGGTCCCCTCCTGCTCGGCCAGCGTCCGGGCGAGGCTCTCGAAGAGCTTCGCCAGCTCCGTGTCCTCGGTCTGCCGGGCCAGCTCCTGGGCCCAGTACAGCGCCAGGTAGAAGTGGCTGCCGCGGTTGTCGATGCCGCCCAGCCGCCTGCTGGGCGACTTGTCCTCGTTCAGGAAGGTGGCGGTGGCGCGGTCCAGGGTGTCGGCGAGCACCTGGGCACGCGGGTTGTCCGTCGTCTGCGCGAGGTGCTCGAAGCTGACGGCGAGCGCGAGGAACTCGCCCAGGCTGTCCCAGCGCAGGTAGTTCTGCTTGACCAGCTGCTGGACGTGCTTGGGCGCGGAGCCGCCGGCCCCGGTCTCGAAGAGTCCACCGCCGTTCATGAGCGGGACGACCGACAGCATCTTCGCGCTGGTCCCCAGCTCAAGGATGGGGAACAGGTCGGTCAGGTAGTCACGCAGCACGTTGCCGGTGACCGAGATGGTGTCCTCGCCCCGGCGGATCCGCTCGAGCGAGAACGCGGTCGCCTCGACCGGCGTCATGATCTCGATCCGCAGGCCCTCGGTGTCGTGCTCGGGCAGGTACGCCTTGACCTTGGCGATGATGTTCGCGTCGTGCGCGCGGCCCTCGTCGAGCCAGAACACCGCCGGGCTGCCGGTCGCGCGGGCGCGGGTGACGGCGAGCTTGACCCAGTCCCGGACCGGCAGGTCCTTGGTCTGGCACATGCGGAAGATGTCCCCGGTGCTCACGGTCTGTTCGAGCACGGCGGTGCCCGCCTCGTCGACGACCCGCACGGTGCCCGTGGTGGGGATCTCGAAGGTCTTGTCGTGGCTGCCGTACTCCTCGGCCTTCTGCGCCATCAGGCCGACGTTCGGCACCGAGCCCATCGTCGACGGGTCGAAGGCGCCGTGCGCGCGGCAGTCGTCGATCACGACCTGGTACACACCGGCGTAGCTGCTGTCGGGCAGGACCGCCAGCGTGTCGGCCTCCTCGCCGTCCGGACCCCACATGTGGCCGGAGGTGCGGATCATGGCCGGCATGGAGGCGTCGACGATCACATCGCTCGGCACGTGCAGGTTGGTGATGCCACGGTCGGAGTCGACCATCGCCAGCTCGGGGCCCTCGCCGAGCTCCGCCTCGAAGGACGCCTTGATCGCGGCACCGTCGGGCAGCCCTTCGATCCCCTTGAGAATGCCGTCGAGCCCGTCGTTGGGGCTCAGGCCGGCCGCGGCGAGCGCCTGGCCGTGCGCGGCGAACGTCTTCGGGAAGAAGGTCCGCACCACGTGGCCGAAGATGATCGGGTCGGAGACCTTCATCATGGTGGCCTTCAGGTGCACCGAGAACAGCACGCCCTCGGACTTGGCGCGGGCCACCTGGGCGGCGAGGAACTCGCGCAGCGGTGCCACGCGCATCACGGAGGCGTCGACGATCTCGCCGGCGAGTACCGGTACCGACTCGCGCAGCACCGAGGTGCTGCCGTCGTCCCCGGCCAGCTCGATGCGCAGGGAGCCCGCCTCGGCGATGACCGCGGACTTCTCGGTGGAGCGGAAGTCGTCGGCCGTCATGTGCGCGACATTCGTCCGGGAGTCCGCGCTCCACTGACCCATCCGGTGCGGGTGCGCCTTGGCGTAGTTCTTGACGGACGCGGGGGCCCGGCGGTCGGAGTTGCCCTCGCGCAGCACCGGGTTGACGGCGCTGCCCTTGACCTTGTCGTAGCGGGCGCGGGTCTCGCGCTCCTCGTCGGTCTTCGGGTCGTCCGGGTAGTCCGGCAGCGCGTAGCCCTGCTCCTGGAGCTCGGCGACCGCGGCCTTCAGCTGGGGAATGGAAGCGGAGATGTTCGGCAGCTTGATGATGTTGGCACCAGGGGTCTTCGCGAGCTCACCGAGCTCGGCGAGTGCGTCATCGATGCGCTGGTTCTCCTCGAGACGCTCGGGGAAGCTCGCGATGATCCGCCCCGCCAGAGAGATGTCGCGGCTCTCCACGGCGACCCCAGCCGTGGAGGCGTACGCCTCCACGACAGGCAGGAAGGAATAGGTCGCCAGGGCAGGCGCCTCATCGGTGTGTGTGTAGATGATCGTCGGGTCAGTCATCGGATACTCCACTCCACGTCTGCAACATAGCTCGACATCAAGATATCTCCCGGAGGTCCCCCTGGCGAAAGGACCCCACGATCCGCGCCCCCGGCACGCCTGCCCGGGGGCGGACAGGCATGCCGACGGCGAGTGTCCCGGGGACCGGATGTTCTGGTTCCGGGACACTCGCCGCTGCGATGCGTTCCGCTGGGTCCGGCCACTGCCGGGGCGTGTCAGGCGGCCGCGGGCTCCTTGGCTTCCGTCCGGCGCCGGCCGTAGCTGACCCAGACCACGCCGCCTCCGGCGATCACCAGGGTGACGCCGATGCCGGCGAACAGGCCGGCCAGGGCCAGTCCCATCTGGAGGGCGGAGTGAGTGACGGTTCCGACGCCGAGCTCACCGAACAGTCCGTGCACGGTTCCCGTCCAGGCCATTTCCCGGGCCGGGCCCTCGATCGGGTGCTCACGGTCGAAGTCGTTCCAGTAACGGCCGTCGATGTTGAACTCGTGCGTCCCGGCCTCGAAGGTCTCACCGTTGTACTCGACGGCCTCTTCGAGCTCCACCGTGTGCGTGCCGTTCAGGACGTGGTAACCGACGGTAGCCATCTGGTACATGTACTCCGTGGCGGTGTTCACCAGCGGGTCATCGGGGTCGAGGTCCGACTCGACGACCGGGTAGCCCCAGTCCTCCTCCAGCAGCTGTCTGATGGCGTCGGCACCCTCCGTGGTACCCCGGTCGATGAGCTGCCCCTCGTCGTTGTACGTGAGGTTCACGTCCTGCACCTCGCTGAACGACTGGAGGGAGCCGTACCCGTCCTGCACCTGGGAGTAGGCGACGCCGCCGGCGACCAGGAACACCGCGCCGATCAGGCCCAGCACCACACCCAGAATCCTCAGACGTCCCGTCACGATGAGCTCCTCATATTGTCGTTCTGCGCTGTCCCCCATACCTTCGCTCCCCGGACGCTCCCGGTGGCAGGGCCGACGAGGCGCCGCCCCGGGGCCGTTGGTCCCGCCCCGGCTGCCTCACCCGGCCCCGGCCGCCGGCTTCCCCGCCGCCACCCGGGCCACCCGGCCGCTGTGGCGCCACGGTCAGCCGCTCCCGCTCCGAGCAACCGCCACGGCGACCGGCCCCCTTCCCACGCCCGCGTGATGCCGCACGCCACCGATCCGGCCCTCTCGACACACCGGGCCGTAGCGCGTTGTCTTCCGATCAGGAAACGGGAAACACCCGCATTCGCCTTGTCCATCCGGTGACAGCTGCCGCAGTCTG
Organism: Streptomyces sp. ACA25; assembly: GCF_028200735.1. Lineage (GTDB taxonomy): Bacteria > Actinomycetota > Actinomycetes > Streptomycetales > Streptomycetaceae > Streptomyces. The sequence goes on along the minus strand of NZ_JAQKPV010000001.1, from coordinate 693,093 downwards.
TCGTGCGGCACCCCTGTTCCCCCGGATGGACGGTACGGAGGTGTACGTGATGCAGCCGTCCACTGCGTTCGGACAGGAGCTTCGGAAACGGCGTCTTCTCGCCGGACTCAGCCTCACCGGTCTTTCCGGGAAGGTCCATTACAGCAAGGCCCAGTTGAGCAAGGTCGAACGCGGCCTCAAAGCCCCCAGCCGGGATCTCGCCCGTTTGTGCGATGCCACGCTCGCGGCGGACGGGGAACTTGTTTCCCTGCTCCCGGAAACTCCCGGCGCCCCCGACTTTCCAGCAACAGAAAGCATCGACGAGGAGGTATGGACGATGCAGCTGTCCGCAGAAGGCCCGAGCTGGTTCCAGCCCGTCGGCAGACGAGAGGTGGTGGCCGCCGGAGCTGCCTCGCTGATGAAACTGGGCGGCGGCACACCGAACGCTCTGCCGGGTACCGGGAGCGAACAGCTGCTGGCGGCTTCCCGCTCACTGTTCGACCACTACCGGCGGCTCGGCCAGACAGTCGGTCCCGGGTTCCTGCTCCCCGGGCTGATCGCCCAGACCCATGCGCTGCGGGAAGTCTCCGCCTCCGCCGACCCGCGCAACCGGCAGGAGCTGCTCGCCCTGGGCTCCCGCTACGCCGAGTACGTCGGATGGCTGGTCCAGGAGACGGGCGACGACCGGGCCGCCCTGTGGTGGACCCAGCGGGCCGTCGACCTCGCGACCGCCGGCGGTGACCGGACGCTTGCCGGATACGCGCTGGTGCGCCGTGCGCTGGTCACGCTGTACCGCGAGGAGGCCGGGGAGACCGTGGCGCTGGCACAGCGGGCCCAGGACGGTGCCCTGCCGCCGCGGATCCGCGGGCTGGCCGCCCAGCGGGAGGCGCAGGGGCACGCCATGGCAGGCGACCGGGACTCCTGCCTGCGCAGCCTGGACCGGGCCCGCCCCCTTCTCGCGCAACAGGCGGAATCCGGCGGCGCCCCCGTCATCGGCAGCATGCACCTGCCCGATCCCGTCGGCATGATCACGGGCTGGTGCCTGTACGACCTGGGCCGCCCCCAGGAGGCGGCAGAGGTCCTGGACCGGCAACTGGCCCAGGTGCCGTCACACGCCCTCCGCACCCAGGTCCGCTACGGGGTGCGCCGCGCGCTGGCCCACGCCGCGGCCGGGGAGATCGACCACGCCTGTGAGCTGGCCGGCCGGCTGATCGACAGCGCCACCGCGGTGAGCTCCGCGACCATCGCCGCCGATCTCCGCCGCCTCGCCCGGATCCTGTCCCGCCATCCGGGCAACCCCGCGGTGCGCGCGCTGGCACCGCGGCTCAGCACGTCCTTACCCCTCACCCTTCCGTAGAAAGGACATGTCTCATGCCCGAGGTGTTCATCAACTACCGCACCGGCGACGGAGAAAAAACAGCCGCCCTGATCGACCACGCACTCTCGCAGCGTTTCGGCGCGGACCACATCTTCCGCTGCACCCGGTCCCTCGCTCCCGGCAAGCGGTTCACCGACGAACTGCTTCCCCAGGTGCGGCGCAGCGCCCTTCTCCTGGCGGTGATCGGCCCGGAATGGATTCACTCGGCCGGGCTGCACCATCCCGACGACTGGGTCCGCCAGGAAATCCTTGCGGCGTTCGACTGCGGGCTGCCGGTCCTTCCCATCATGGAAGGACGGAAAACGGAGCGCCTGCGAAGCAGCGACCTCCCGCCCGAACTGGCACGGCTCGGTGAAGTGCAGTCGATGCGGCTGGACATGCAGAACAGTGAGGCGGATCTCGCGCGCATCGGTGACCAGGCCGCCGACTTGGTCCCCGCACTCTCCGCAGCGGACCGCACCGGCCGCGCCGACCGCAAGCCCGCACGCTCCCGCCCGGTGGGCAACTCCGCGGAGGAGGTGCACGGCACCGTGGTGCAGAGCAGGGACATCACCGGGGACGTGACCACCGGGGGCGCAAGCACGGTGGTCGAGAACAGCTCCGGTCCGGTACACACCGGCAAAGGGGACATCTACCAGAACTCCCGGCACGTCTCGGGTGGGCGGCACTACACCGGTGACGGCATGGCGAACATCGAGGGCGACAACCACGGCGGCATCCAGCACACCTTCGGCGGCTCACGCGCGCGTGAGGACAACGACCGGTGAGCGACCTCACCACCCGGGTCATCGACCCGCAGGCACCGGTGCACACGGGGAGCGGGGACCAGTACAACCTGCTCGTCCATACGCTCACCGAGGACTCCCGGGGGCGAAGCCCACGCCGGTACGCCGAGGATCAACTGCGCCTGCTGACACAGCGGTTCGTGTACCCGACCGGATTCAGCGAAGCGCGCCGGATCCTGGCCGGGACCAGCACCGTACTCCTGGACGGCGTACCGGGAAGCGGGAGAACCTCTGCCGCACGCATCCTGCTGCACGAACTCCACCGCACCACCGGGATGTTCCACGAGCTGGTGGCCGACGACCAGGACCGGTCCGTCCTGGATCCGGCACTGGTCGGGGCCGGCGACCGGCTGCTGCTGGACCTGTCGGCCGCTCAGGAGCCCCAGTGGGACGCCGTGCGGACGGAACTCTCCTCCTTCCGCGAGACAGTGCGCGATCAGGGGGCCCACCTCGTCGTCGTCATGCCGCGCCACCGGGGCGGCCGGCTGGAGGCCGACCTCAGCCCGTACCACGCGGAGATTCTGCGGCCGCCCGCAAAGGAGGTGTTGCGCCGCTACCTGCGCACCGAAGGAGTGCCGCTGGACCGGACCGACCAGCCGGCCCCGGCCCTGGACGACTTCCTGGCGGAGGAACGCCCGATGCGGGAGGTCGCACAGTTCGCCGGCTACGTCGTCAAGGCGCAAGCGGCCGGCACCTCCGGGACCGGCTTCGCCGCCTGGTGCGAGAGCGCCCGGGCAACCCTGACCGACCGCGGCCCCCAGGTCGCCCGGTGGGTCGCCGCCCTGCCGGAAGGACCGCAGCGGGCACTGCTCCTCAGCACCGCCATGCTGCACGGAGCCCACCCCGACATCGTGGACCGCGGCACCACCGTCCTGCTCCGTACGCTGAAGCACCCCGAGGACGAGCGTCCCCTGCTGGCCCGCGCCGATCTGTCCGAACGTTTCGGTGCCCTCTCCGTCGGTCTCGACCCGGCCGGCCGGGTCCGTTTCCGGGAGCTCGACCAGGACGCGGCGGTCCGGGCACACTTCTGGGACCACATGCCTGATCTGCGCCCCCACCTGTGCACCTGGGCCGGCCGTACGGTGGATCTTGCCGACCCCTTCTTCTCCCCGGCCGAGCGCGACCGGCTCGTGGAACGGCTCACGAGCCAGTACCTGCGTACCGGGCGCTGGGACGGCGTGGCGTCCCTCGCAGAACAGTGGACCGCGCCCCCCACCACGGCACGCCGCATGAGAGCGGCAGCGCAGGCACTGGTCCACGGCCTGCGCGACGAGAAACACGGCCAGCCGCTCCGGCAGAAGATCTATCACTGGTCTCTCAGCGGCCAGCTGCGCGCGGAGCTCGCGCAGGTGCTGGTGGAGGTCTGCGCCCAGGAGATCGCCGTGCACCATCCCGACCAGGCCATGGTCCGGCTCCACCACCTGGCCCACCGGGAACGCGACACCCGCCGTGCGCAGGACGCGCTCTGCCGGCTGGTGGACACGCACCACCGACTGCGTCGGCGCATGCTGTACCGGATCGCGGAGGGCCGGGAGCATGTCAGGGCGGAAGACCTGGGCCTGTTCCTGCGGATCGCCGACCCCGGGCCTCTTCACGCCTCTTGGGGAAACGGCCGTTCACTCCTGATGGAAGCGGCGGTGCGGGGCTGGCTCATCACCGGGTGGGCCAGTGTGTTCGGCGACCTCCCGGTCACCGCCTGGCAGGCACCGGCAACGCGCTGGCTCCACGCAGCGTGCGGCACGGACGGCCGGCACCGGGAACTGCTCCTCGACGTCCTGGTCGCAGGAGCCGGGCACCGGGGCGAGGTGTACGCCCGCCTGTACCGGCTCGCCCGGCAGGCGGAGCCCTCAGCGCCGGAAGGCCCCGGGCAGGGCTCCGAGATCACCGAGTTGCTGCTCAGCAAGATCTCCGCGGCGCAGGAGCTCCGCGCCCGGGCGACACCATCCCAGCCATCCAGGGAGACCGCACCGTGAGCACCGGATACAAGACCATGGCCGTCTTCGTCACCGTTCTCTCCGGCCTGCTGCTCACCATCATCGGAGTGACGGCGGAGTGGCCCCCATGGGCGTGGCCGGCGCTGGCCGTGCTGATGGCCGGCGCTCCCGCGCTGGTCCTGAAGGTGGCCGCACTGCGCCGCACCTCGCTGCCCGCCGATCTGGTTCCCTACCTGCCCGCCGTCCCGGTGGAGCGCAGGGAACAGCAGGTCGTCGACGTGGCGTTGCCGAGCCAGTGGGACGACTACGACTTCCTCTTCTCCGGCACCGTTCGGTGGTGCCCGAGGGGCACCACCGGCACGGACCCGCTCGTCAACCCGGCCGGGCTGGCGGTGGAAGCGGTCCTCGCCCGGGCCCGGACGCTCACCGAGCAGCGCGAGCCGGCCCGGGTGTCGCTCGTGCAGCACGAGCTGAGCGGCGCGCTGAGCACGATGCAGCCGGAGCCGACGGGACACCTCCAGGTCATGGCCGAGGGCATCACGCTCACGCTCACCGAGCAGGACCACGCAAGGCTGGAAACGCTCGCGGAGGTGCGCAAGGACGAGTCGCTGTGGGAGCACCGGAGGAAACACGAGCAGAGCAAGCGGCAGTACCTGGGCGAGGACGTGCTCAAAGACACCGGGAGCGCGGTGATCTGGTGGCTCGCCAAGAACGAGGACCAGGTGGAGAAGGCAGTCGGGGACATCGGCCTTCTCGCCCAGCTGACCTCCGCGGCCAACGACGCGGACATTCCCGAGCGGCTGCGGCACCTCGTTCCCGGCCAGGACCCGGCCGAGCCGGAGCAGTCCCCTGCCCCCTTCCCGGACGACGACCCCCGGGTGCCGGACCCTCGCGCTTCTGCCGCGGACCACTACGACGCGTTCCTCCGCGGCATGGGCCTGAGCGAGGGAGACGTCCGGCGGACCCTCCTGACCAAGCAGATCGCCCACTACCTCCGCACCCAGGACCGGCACGAGACCGCGGACGAGATCAGCCGGCGCTACGACCCGCCGGCCGCCCAGGCCGCCCAGGAGTGGGGCACACACCTGAACGGTACGAACGGAACAACGGTCTCCGGAGATCGGCCCTCCGCCGCCCGGCCCGCGCACGGCATCGGCCGGACGCTCTTCATGGAGGAGAAGGATGAGCAGTGAAATGGCCGCGCTGGCGGCCTCCGGGGCCACCACCCTGGTCGGGCTGATGCTCACGGACGCATGGGAGCAGGCACGGGACAGAGCCGCGCGGTTCCTCTCCCGGAACCGTGAACAGCCCGGCGGAGCCGTCGGGGCCGCAGCCGCGCTGGACACGGCACACCGCAGTCTGCTCGCCGCCCGGAACACGGCGGACGAAGCTCTCCTGAGTGGCGCCACCGCCCAATGGCGGGCGCGGCTGGAGGTCCTCCTCCGGTGTCAGCCCGGCGGTGTGCAAGGGCTGCGCGAGCTGCTCGACTCGCTGGAAGCCCTGGAGGTGCCGGCTGCCGGGCGGGAGCAACCGGGCGTCCGCAACGTGATCAGCGGGGGGATCCAGCACGGCCCCGTCATCCAGAGCGGTCACATCGGTGGCCTGACGCTCCCCTCGCCCGCGCCCCGGCAACAGGAACAGCCCCAGCACCGGCACCCGGGGGACGACTGACGCCGCACCGCACTGGCCCTCTCCTGAGGGCACGGGCAGCACATGCCCCGGACGCTCCGGCCGGGCCGGCGGGGTCACGGGCCGCTGCTGGGGTCCGTCACTTCGGGGTGCTCCTTCTGCGAGCCGGGGGCGGCCCGGTCGGGGGCGGCGGGGCTGCCTCCTCGCTGGGGAGGAGGCGGCGGCCGGGTGTCGCTCTCGGTACCGGCCCCCGCCCCCGGCAGCCGCATGACCAGCAGGGCGACGTCATCGCCGCGGGGGTCCATGCGTACGAGAAGCTCGTCGCAGAACTCGTCCACCTCCAGGCCGACCAGGGCCGCGGCATGGCGGCGCAGCTGGCCCAGGCCGACGTCGATGGGGCGGGTGCGGCTCTCCACCAGGCCGTCGGTGTAGAACAGGACGGTCGACTCCGGGGGGAGGTCCTCACGGGCGTCGGGCCAGTTCAGGCCCAGCTCCAGGGTGGCGCTCATGCCGAGCAGCGGACCGTGGCCGCCCTCCAGGTACCGGGTGGTCCCGTCGGAGGTGATCAGCAGGGGCGGGGGATGCCCGGCGTTGACCCAGTGCAGCTGCCAGGGGCCGCCCTCCTCGCCTTCCACCCGCGCGAAGACGACCGTGGCCATGGGGGCGTCACTGGTGTTCGTCATGGCCTCGTCGAGCCGGCGCATGATCACGCTGGGCGGCTCCTGGCGGTCCCAGGCCAGCGCACGCAGCATGTTGCGGACCTCGGCCATATGGGCCGCGGCCTGCAGATCGTGGCCGACCACGTCCCCGATGATCATCGTGGTGCATCCGTCGGCGAGCAGGAAGGCGTCGTACCAGTCCCCGCCCACCTCCCCGGCGCTCTGCGCGGGCTGGTACCGCGCGGCCATCCGGAGGTGGTCCACCTGGGGCAGCGGGGTGAGCAGTTGGCGCTGCATGGTCTCGGCGACGTGCCGTTGCTGGTGGTACAGCTGCGCGTTGTCCATCGCCAGCCCGGCACGGCGTCCCACGTCGGCCAGGAGGAGCAGCTCGGCGTCGTCGAAGGGCGGGGAGTCCCCGGTACGGGCCACGGTGAGCGCGCCGAACACGTGCTGGCGGGCGCGCAGCGGCACCACCACCGCGGAGTGCCCGCCGAGCCGGTCGAAGACGCTCCGGTAGGCCTCGGCGAGGAGCGAGCCGGACCGGGGATGGCAGTCCTCGGCGGTGAGCACGGCGGGGTGCCCGCTCTGCACGACACGGGACAGCGCCGACCGGGAGCTCGCCCGGAGCGGGGGAAGCGGCCCTTCCAGTGAGTCGGTCCGCTCGTTGCCCTCCGCGCTGTACACGGCGACCCGCTCCACTTCGGTGGCGTACTCGCTGTGCAGGTCGGCCGCGGCCCAGCCCGCCAGGTCCGGAACCAGCAGGCGGACCAGCCGGTGCAGCATCTTGGACACGTCCACGGTGGCGCTGATCACGGAGGAGATCTCCGCCACCATGCTCAGCCGGGTGGTCAGCTCCTCCAGCGCCGCCAGATGCGCGGCCGTCTGCTCGGCGGCGCTGCGGTGCAGGCTGAAGTCGTGGAAGACGACGACTCTCCCACTCTCCCGGCCCTCCAGCCGCAGTGGAGTGGCCGCCCAGATGATCGGCACCAGGGAGCCGTCCGCCCGGACGAAGTACTCCTCGCTACCCCACACCGCCCGGTCGTCGGCGGCTGTCGCGAGCAGCTTGCACTCCTCTCGGGGCACCGTGCCGCCGTCCGCGTCGCGGTGCAGCAGCTCGTGGGCGTCGCTGCCGATCAGCTCTGCCGCGGACCTGCCGACCAGTCGCCCGGCCCATGGGTTGGCCGAGGTGATCCGACCGGTGTGGTCGGTGGTGTAGACGCCCGCCCCGAGATCCTGGAACACGGCCGCGAAGAGGGTCCGGTCGCCCGGCTGCTCGCTTGCACTCATCATCTGGTCTCACCCCTCACTCGCGTCACGCCGGCGTCGCTTGCCGGGTCCGCTGTCCCCGGGCTCTTCTCCGCTTCCAGCTCTCCCCGATGCGGTGGGACCCGGGTGAGTCCGGCCATTCGTGCCGCCATGCTCGCACTTCTCGGGTGGGCCACGCGGGAAGGCACAGCGCACACTTCTCTCCGGACCGCCGTCCACGGCTCTCGCGTGCCGCTGCGGAAGCGGACAGGGAAGCCCACCGGTCTCCGCGGCGCTTGTGCCGCACCCCTCCGCCCACCACCGCCTCCGTGCGAAGCCGGGCGACAGCCTCGCACATCACGGACGAGCCACAGCATCACCGTTATGCCCGTACGCGGAGTTTGCGGGGTGATCTACTGCTCCTCCCCCACACCACCTCCGGCCGTCAGCCGACGGCCCGGTCCCGCACGTGGAGAGGAACCACCATGATCCGTGCCGCCCTGCCGGGCCGCGGAAGACGTGCCGCGTTAGGTGTTGCCGGCATCTTCCTGCTGGGGGCCTGCGCGACGGACACGTCCGCACAAGCCGGGGAAGCGACCCCGGCGGTCACCGTCACCGCGACGGCCACCGAGACGGCCGAACCGGAGCGAATATCCTCCCAGAAGGGCGAGCGGCTGGGTGACGCCCGGCAGGCCGCCGAGGCCGCCGGGTACACCGTCACCTCGTACGACGCCGGCAAGGGTGACGCCAAGGCGGCGAAGGGCTGGACGGTCTGCTTCGAGACCATCGGCTACGGCACCGTCGACTTCGGCGCGGTCACCGAGGGCGCGCTGTGCCCGAAGAAGGCCGGCGACGCCCTCACGTGGCCGGAGGCCCCGGACGTCACCGGCATGACGTATGCCAAGGCCGTCACCGCACTGACGAAGGCGGGCCTGGACCGGGACGGCATCAGCGTCGACTCGGCGTACGAGGACGTGACCGTCCCGGCCGGCAAGGTGGCGGACGACGGGGACAGCTACTGGGTCTGCTTCCAGTCTCTGAAGTCCGGCAGCGACATCAAGCCGGACACCGAACTCACGCTGTCCCTGGTCAAGGGCGATTCCTGCCCGTCCGCGCCGGGTACCTACCAGGACGAGACGAAGGACCCCGCCTGGACCCCTCCGCCTCCTCCGGACAGCAGCACCGGCGGTGGCTCGGACAGCGGCACGGGCGGTGGCACAGGCGGCGGGTCCACGGACGGCAGCTCCGGCGGCAGCACGGGCGGCGGCGGGTCCACCGGCGGCTGGGACGGTACCTGTGAGCTGATGTCCCCGGCCGGGAACTGTTACCGGGCAGGCCAGTTCTGCGCCAACGCACATGTCGGCCTGCACACCCACGACGCCCAGGGCACCGTCATCCACTGCAAGGTGCGGGACGACGGGCAACGCTGGAACTACCACTGAGCCGGCCGCACGGAACGGGGCGGCGCGCGGTGCCGCCGCCGTCAGTATGACCGGCCGGCCGCCGGCCGAGGGGCGTGAGCCCTGCTCGCCCGCCCCGGGCGTTCAGCGGAACGTGCCCAGCGCCAGGACCAGCGCCGCAGCCGCAGCCACCCCGAGCGTGGCTGCGGCTGCGGGGCCGCGACGGTCGGTGGGCAGGCGGGTGAAGAGGCGCGACAGCCGTCCGAGGACGGCCAGCGGCGGTGCCGCCCGCCACACGTCACGTTCGACCTGACGTCCGGCGAAACGCACCACGCCGGGCAGGTGCCCCACAGCCCGCAGGAGGGGACCGGCCATGGCTCTGCTGCGTCCGCGCCGCGGCGCGCGCCCGGCGGTGAGGTCGGCCAGCGCCGCGCGCAGCCCGGCCTCGTCGTTGGCCCAGTGGGCGCGGTAGCGGATCACGCCGGTGGGGTCGATGAGGTAGGCGGAGTTGGGTTTCGGGCTCATGGCCCGGTGCAGCCGCCCGTCGATGTCGTCCACCGCCACCTCGAACGCCACGGAGTGGTGGTCGCGCAGGTGCTCGGCGTGCGTGAGCTTCTCCGCATAGGTGCGTGGCTGGCCGAAGACCTCGCCCGGATGCGCCTCGCGGGTGTTGACCCACACGAACCGGACCCGGTCGCCGTACCGCGTGTGCAGCCGGCGCAGAACCGGTCCGGCGCTCTCGGTGACCGGGCAGGTGCGTGACCCGAATACCAGCAGCACCGGCAGCGCACCGAGATCACCGGACCGGATCCGGCCGCCGTCGAGGGTGGCCAGGTCGAAGGCCGGGACCCGGTCGCCCGGGCCGGGGGCCTGCCGGCCGAAGGTCAGGTCGTCGATGAGCAGCGAGGTGCGGAACCGCGCGAAACGGTAGGCATCAGCGGCGTGGGCTTCCGTGGTGACGGGTGACGAGGTCATTGGGTGGTTCCTCCCGGGGAATTCCTTGACCGAACAGTCAAGTTGACCGTCCGGTCAAGTCGAAGGGGTGAGGGGAAAGGGGCGAGCAGGGGTGGGTGACGGGCGCGTCGCGGGGAGCGGGGCTCAGCCCGGTGCTTGCAGCAGCATCCGCAGGTCCGCCTTGCCCTGCAGCATGAGTTCCGGGTTGTCGTAGGCCTTGGCCAGCAGGGCCAGCCCCTGCAGGTGGGCGAGCAGGCGGGTGGCGGCCTCCGCCGGGTCCACGTCCGAGTGGATCTCGCCGCGCACCTTCGCCTGACTGATCGCGTCCGTGAAGTAACCCGTCCAGGCGTTGAGTATCCGCGTAACCTGCGAGCGGGCCTCGTCGCCGTGACCGGCGAACTCGGCGGCCAGGCCGCCCAGCGGACATCCGGGCGTGACACCCCACTTCTCCCGCGCCATGGCCAGCCTCCGGGTGAAGGCGTCGATGAAGCGGTCGATGCGGGCCAGCGGTGCGACATCGTCGGCGAAGGCCTCTTCGAGCACCGCGTCCATCAGCTCCCAGTTGCGCGCCAGCACCGCGGCACCCAGGGCCTCCTTGGACGGGAAGAAGTGGTACAGGCTGCCCTTGTGCACGCCGGCCGCCCGGCAGACGCCATCCATGCTGACCTCCGACAGGGAAGCGCCATGCACAAGATCACGGGCCACCGCGACGATGCGTTCCCTGGTGTCGCTCGCCATCCCACTCCTTCACTTGACCGAACGACCAAGAACCTAGCCGTGTCTTGACCGCTCAGTCAAGACACGACCGGGGGAACCCTCCGAGAGCCCACCCCCCGTCGCCGCAATGGAAATCATTGTCAACTAAGCTTCCTGTCCCGCCCGCATTCGGAGGTTGCTCACCATGTCCGCACCCGTGCCCCCCGCGGCAGAACCGTTCACCACCGCACCGCCGGTCCCCACCAGGCTCCCGGTGACCGTTCTCTCCGGCTTCCTGGGAGCGGGCAAGACGACGCTGCTCAACCACGTCCTGACCAACCGCGAGGGCCTGCGGGTGGCGGTCATCGTCAACGACATGAGCGAGATCAACATCGATGCCGCTCTGGTGCGGGACGGCGGATCACTGTCCCGCACCGAGGAACGGCTGGTGGAGATGACCAACGGCTGCATCTGCTGCACCTTGCGGGACGACCTGCTGGAGGAGGTGGACCGGCTGGCCCGCACCGGCCGCTTCGACTACCTGCTGATCGAATCCAGCGGCATCTCCGAGCCGATGCCGGTCGCGGCGACCTTCTCGTTCCCCCGGGACGACGGAGCGACCCTGGGCGATCTGGCCCGGCTGGACACCATGGTGACGGTCGTGGACGCAGTGCACTTCCTGCCCGAGCTGGACCGCGGGGACGCGCTCACCGACCGCGGGCTCGACCAGTACGAGGAGGACGACCGCACGGTCAGCGATCTGCTGGCCGACCAGGTCGAGTTCGCGGACGTGATCGTGCTCAACAAGACGGACCTGGTCGCCACCGAGGAGGCCGACCGGCTCACCGCTACCCTGCGGCGCCTCAACCCGGCCGCCCGGGTCATCCGCTCCTCGCACGGCCGGGTGCCGGCGGCGGAGATTCTCGGCACCGGCCTGTTCGACCTCGACAAGGCGCAGCAGGCGCCCGGCTGGGTGGCCGAGCTCAACGGCGACCACGTGCCGGAGACCGAGGAGTACGGCATCTCCAGCCTCCTGTTCCGGGCGGCACGCCCGTTCCACCCCGGCCGGCTGTGGGACCTGGTCACCGAGGAGCTGGACAGCGGCCGGTTCGGCACGGTGCTGCGTTCCAAAGGCTTCTTCTGGACCGCCGCCCACCCGCAGGTGACGGGCCTGTGGTCCCAGGCCGGTTCCGTCGCACGCTTCGAGCCGTCGGGCATGCGCCGGGCCGACGGGGGCACCGAGCACGGCCAGGAGCTGGTTTTCATCGGCACCGCACTGCGACAGGACCCGCTGCGTTCCGCTCTGGAGGAGTGCCTCCTCGACGACGCCGAGTGGTCCGCCGGGCCGGACGCCTGGGCCCGCTACCCCGACCCCTTCCCGCACTGGGACACCCCGGGCCTGCACGACCACCCCCACGACCGGATGGTCACCGCCCCGTAGTGACAAGAGGCGGGGCGAAGGGCGGGCGGGCCGCGCCGTGGCCCCCGGAACCGGATCAGTGATCAGTGATCAGTGATCATCCCAGTGCCCGTCATGGGCGGCGTGCCGGTGGCCCTCGTGCAAGTAGTCGGTGTGATCGCCATGCGGCACCGCCACGTGCCCGCACCCTTCACCGTGCTGGTGCGGGTGCTCCTCGTGCACCTCGTGTTCCTCGGTCTCGCACTCATCCACGTGCGTGTCGTGAAGCCGGTGCAGATGGCCGTCATGCGCGTAGTCCACATGATCCTCGTGCGGAACGGCCACATGCCCGCAGCCCGCGCCATGCCGGTGACTGTGTTCCTGGTGCATGACATGAGTGGGAGACATGGCCCATTCCTTTCGCCGGGTTTACCACGTACCTCCATACTCGTCCGTCGGCCAGCCCGGAACAAGCAACGGCCGGTGATCGTCGGCCCCTTTTCTCGCACGCGGCGCCCGGCGGTCTTCCTCCCTACGCCTCGCGGCGGGAGGTCCAGGGGACGGTCGCCTGCAGGACGGCCTCCTCCAGAGCCTCCGCGCGAAGGCCGGTGATCGCCTGGTACTCAGGGTCGGTGACCATACGGCAGAACGTCTCCCGGCTGGGATAGCGGACGATCAGCACCGCGTCCCAGGCCTGGCCCGCTTCTGCGACCAGAGGGGTCGAGCCGTCACCCGCGTAGAGAACCTCGGCTCCGTAACGCTGCAGAAAGCCGCTCGCCTGCCGTGAGTACTCGTGGTACGAGGCGCGACCGTCACGAGCAAAGCGAAGGAGGTTGAGCATGACGACGGGCCCACCCGGGTCCTCCGCCATCAGCTGGGTGAAAGCGGTTCCTGAGGGATCGACCGCCATGCTGCTCTCCTTTTTCGTCTTCACTTCACGGTTTTCGTCATCGCCACGGGGCGGCAGCGAACCACCGAGGCCCGTCGCTCCTGGTGTCGGCAGCAGCTTAGGCGCCCGCACGCCAGCCGCATACCGTCTGGTCGGTCTCCACTTCTCCGGACATCGCAGTTCCGGGCTCGCAGTTCCGGGCACCGCAGTTCCGGACATCGCAGTCATGCACTGAGGCACTCTTGACGCGGCGTTGGCGATGAGGGCGGGAATCCGGGCGGCCTCGCACGCGTCGCCCCGGCGGGCAGCCGCCGCAACCCGCCGGTCAACGAAGGGATCACGTTCTCAGTGAGCGCCATCACGGCAGCGTCCGTCATCTTTCTCCCTCCGCTGATCCTGGCGTTGGTCGCGCTGAGCCTCTGGAAGACGGGGCGCGGCCTGGCCGCCCGCGGATGGGAACGCCCCGGGTGGTGGGTCTTCCCCGCGGTCGTGCTGGCCAGCGCGGGTTGCGTCACCTGGTACATCGGCGTCTTCTCCGGCGGTTTCGACCCCGAGGAGACCTGCCGGGAACGCGGCGTTCGTTACGACAACGCCTACCGGACGGAACACGCGCGCGAGCCGTCGCAGTGGTTCCCCCTGCGCAACAAGTGCCACGCCGGCCACGACCTGGTCCCCGCCTTCGTCAACCCGACGCTCGTCGCCGTCGCCGTGCTGCTCCCCGGCTGCGCCGCAGGGGCCGCTGCGGCGCACGCCACCGTAAGGAAGAAGCACGCGACACAGCATTGACCGGCACCGGCACCGGCACCGGCACCGGCACCGCGAGATGCCTGTCGAGGTGGACGGACACGGGCATGCAGCCCGCCGAGTCACTGCTGGGTTTCGCCGTGCGGTGACCGGCCGGGCGCCGTGCGCAGATGCGCGCGGGTGCCCTGCGGGCCGAACAGGATGAGCAGCTCGACCGTGCCACCGTCCGCGCTGCCGAGCCAGTGCGGCAGGTGGGTGTCGAACTCGGCCGCCTCGCCGGGCGACAACGTCAGGTCCCGGTCCCCGAGCAGCAGCCGCAGGCGCCCGCTGAGCACATACAGCCACTCGAAGCCCTCGTGGGTCTGCGGGGTGGGTTCGAGCGGTTCCGGCCGGGCAGGAATGATCATCTTGAAGGACTGCGTGCCGCCCGGCCGCCGGGACAGCGGAATGAAGATCATCCCGAACCGCCGGATCGGCTTCAGATGGATGCGGGGATCACCGGTGCGCGGTGCACCGACGAGGTCGTCCAGCGGAACGTTGTAGGTGCTGGCCAGCGGCAGCAGCAGCTCCAGAGTCGCCCGGCGCTGCCCGTTCTCCAGCCGGGACAGCGTGCTCTCCGACACGCCGGTCACCGCCGCGAGGTCCGCGAGGGTGATCCCTCGTTCGCGACGCAGAGCCCTCAGCCGGGGCCCCACGGAGCCGAGTACCTCGTCCGAGTCACCACTCACGGGACCATCTTGCCGGAACCGCAAGATTCCGTGCCAGGTCGCGCGGTGCGGTCAAGACTGGGACGCCCCGGCAGAAGGACCTGAGGAGGCCCCGATGAGCACCATCGACGCGGACACGTTCTGGGACGGCGTCCACGCGGCCCGGCCACCGGCCGGGGATCCGCGGCCCAACGTCCGGCTCACCGAGTCCGTCACGGGTCTGCCGCCCGGCGACGCACTGGACCTCGGCTGCGGCGACGGCGGCGATGCTCTGTGGCTCGCCCACCAGGGGTGGCGCGTCACCGCCGTCGACGTCTCGGCCGTGGCGGTCGACCGGCTCACCGGCCTCGCCCGCTCCCGCGCACTGGGCCACCGGATCACCGCCGCGCGGCACGACCTGGGGGAATCCTTCCCGCAGGGCACGTTCGACCTCATCTGTGCCCACTACCTGCACACACCCTTCGACCTGGACCGGGCGACCGTCCTGCGCACCGCCGCGCACGCGCTGCGCGGGGGTGGGCGGCTGCTGGTCGTCGACCACGGCTCGACCGCTCCGTGGTCGTGGGACCAGGACCCCGATGTCCGGTACCCGACGCCGCAGGAGGTCGCCGCGGGCATCGGCCTGGACCCGGCGACCTGGACGGTCGAGCGGGCCGCCACGACCCGCCGGACCGCGACCGGACCGGGCGGGCGCACCGCCGAGGTCACCGACCACGTCCTGATCATCCGCCGCACCGCCTGAACCGGCGCGGTTCCCGTGAGGAGGCACGATGTCCACCGTCCCCAGCCGCAGACGCCACGGCGACACCCCGCCGCCCCGGACCGGCAACAGCGAGAGCGAGGTGCTGCGCGGCTTCCTCGGCTACCTCCGGAACTCGGTCTCCGCGAAAGTCGAGGGCGCCCCCGAACCGGAGGTCCGCACCGCCGGAGTGCCGTCCGGCACGAACCTGCTCGGCCTGCTCAACCACCTCACCTTCGTCGAGCGGGCGACCTTCCTCGGCGAGCGGGTCACTGACTGGCAGGCGACCTTCCACGCCGCACCCACGGACACCGTGGCCGACGTCACCGCCCGCTACCGCAGGGCCGTCGCACAGGCGGACGACGTGCTCGACGGGTGCCCCGACCTCGGCGCACCGCTGCCCCGCGCCCGGCCGAACAGCCCCGCGCCCAGCGTCCGCTGGGCACTCACCCACCTGATCGAGGAGACCGGCCGCCACGCCGGCCACGCGGACATCCTCCGCGAACTCATCGACGGCTCCACCGGACGCTGACCTCCACATCCCTGCCGGGAAACAGCCCGGAGCGACGGGTTGCCAAGCTCCCCACCACCTTCACCGACCTGGCCACACATCACCTTGACTGCACGTCACTCCGGCCGACGGTGATGAACGCCATCGTGGATTGCTGCCTATCGGTGAGGGTTGTGGTGAGAGGACGGCTCGAAGCCGCCGGCGGACGGAGCGGATCAGTGCGTGAACGCGAATGTGGCCGCCTCGGGCAGGAACGTCGTGTCGCCGTCGTTCGCCGTGGCCAGCACCGACACGTACCACGTTCCCTCCGGTAGCTCGTCCACCTCCTGCTTCGCCACCTCCAGCTCGTAGGTGCAGTGCGATGTCTCGTCCGAGGTGCTGCGGCAGGTGGCCTCGTCCACGAGCTGAAGCTCCTCCTCGGTCGGGTCGAGCCCCCCACTCGCCGGCCACGCGATGACGTGGAGGCTGAGGATCCCCGAGTCGTCACGCACGTCCGCGGTGTACGTGAACTCCCCCGCGCCGTCCTCGGACGGAGCGAGGTAGCGGGCCGACCCGTTCGCCACGGTCGGCTCGGTGGTGGTCGAGGCCATCACGAAGCCGCCGGCAGCGATGGCACCGACGGTGACGACGCCGAAGAGGGACGGGACGAGAACGTGCTTGAACATGAGTGACCCCCGGGCCGGTTGAAGAGCTGATCTGTCGAGAAGCGTGAGAAGCCGGTGGTCGGCCGCTTTCTCGATGCGATCGAGCCTATGGTCGGGGGCACACCGCGATCCTCACGCTGCGGAATGATTGCCGTGTCGAACCGCGGGTGCAGCATCTGTAACCCAGGTAAGAGAACCGGTTCCGCCTTCAGGCGGAGGAACCCCGCTCACCTGCAGCCATAGCCTTTTCCTGTGATGACTCGAAGCGACGACCGGTTGCTCCCGCTCCTGGTGCTCTGCGCCCAGGCCGCGGCGTGGCCGGGGGCGGACCTGATCCGCGGGATCGTCCCGGCCGGCACCGCGCTTCTCGTGGCGGCGCTCGTCGCCGGACTGGTGACGGCTGCGCTCTCGCTGCGCCGTTCGAAGCCGGTGACCGTCCTCGTCCTGATTGCCGCCGCCTGTGCGCTGGGGGCCGGGCCGTTGCCCCCCGGGGCGGTGGCGGTCCTGGGAACAGCGGGCGTCGCGCTGGCTCTCTTCACCGTGGCGTGCGAACGCGACACCTTCACCGCCCTGCTGTGCCTGGGAGCACTCGCCACCTGGCAGTTTCTGCACAACCTCAGCCTGCACGGGCTCAGTGACCGGAACGGACTCGACCTCGTCCTGACAGTCGTGCTGTACGCCGCCGCGTCTGCCGCCGGACTCCTGGTGCGGCGAGCCCGTCGTGCGCGACAGGCTTCCGAACACCTGCTGAAACGAGCCGAGACCGAGCGCCACCGGCTCCCCGCGGCCGAACGGCGCCGCATGGAAAGGGAACTGCACGACGTCAGCGCCCACCATCTGACGGCCGTGGTGGTCACGGCGGGTGCGGCGCTGGGGCTGCGCGACCGTCGTCCCGAACTGGCCGGTGAAGCGCTCCGGTTCGCTGCCGAGACCGGCCGGGAGGTCACCCGGGCGCTCGGCGCGGTGCGGGCGCCGACGCCCTCCCGGGAAGAAATGCCGTCGCCCAGGGAACGGCTGCTGGGTCTGGTCACCGGGTTCTCCCAGTTGGGACAGCGGGTGGAGAGCGAGATCGACCCGCTGCCGAACGGCGCCGTCGCGGACGCGGCGTACGGCATCGTGCGCGAGTCACTGACCAACGTGGCGCGGCACGCACCCGGTGCGCCCACGACCGTGAGATGCCGGTACGGCGATGCCCGCACGGAGGTCGTGGTCACGAGCGGGGCACCACCGGCCGGATCGGCGGCGCACGCCGCAAACCTCGGCTCAGGACGCGGCCAGGGCTTCCTGCGGTCGCGGGCCCGGGAAGCGGGTGGCACCCTGACGAGCGGTCCGACCGAGGAGGGCGGCTGGGAGGTGCGTGCGGTCCTCCCCGGCCGGACCGCCGCCGCCTCGGTGGAGCGGTCCGTTCCGTGGAACTACCGCCTCGCGCAGGTGACGGCCGCTGCCGGCCTCGTCCTGCAACCCCTGCTTCCCGTGCTGGTCATCCGGGCGGATGCCGCCTCGAGCGAGCAGCAGGTGTCGGCAGGCATGCTCTTCGCCCTGCTGGCCGCGGCACAGGCGCTCGCGCTGCTGTGGCAGCGCCGGGCACCCGCTGCCACCCAGGCAGCCGTGTTGGGGCTGGCGCTGCTCTGGCCGGTGGCAATGGTCATGGGCGAGTACACCGGCTGGGTACTCCTGCCGCCCTTGCTGAGCATGATCGCCACCTGCGCTGCGGTCTCCTCCGCCGCGGTCCGCACGGCCACCACCGGCCCTCTCGACGCCGTCCCGCTCGACACCGAGAGCCGTCCGCGCGTGCCGCTGTGGGCCGGCCCGGTGGTGGCCGTGGTGGTACACGCGGCGGCCACCACAGCTGCCGTCCTGCACCGGGGCACGACCGTCCCCCTCTGGGCACTGATCGCGGGGGCGACGGCCCAGGCGGCCATGGTGATCGGCGCGGCATGGTGGGGCGGAGCCCTGCGCGGGCGCCGCGGCCGGGCCGCCCGCACCTCACAGGCCAGGCACCTCGCGGCCTGGACCGAGGAGGCCGTGCGGGACGCCTGGGCGGAGCGGCGCCGGATCGCCACCGGGCTGGAGACCACTGTGCTGGCGCGCACTGCCGACATGGTCGCGCAGGCCGAGGCGGGCCGGCTCGAAGCGGTCGCCGAACGCGCCCGCGAAGCCCTCGCCGCGATGCGGGCCCTGCTCGACACCGTCCGTGACGCGGAGACGACGCCCGCGCTGCGTCCGCAACCCACCCTGCAGGCCCTCGACCTCCTCGCCCACCAGATCCGGGCCACGGGCCGCGACGTCGAGATACTACTGACCGACCGCATACCGAGACGGCTGCCCACCACCGTGGACCTGGCTGCCTACCATGCCTGCGAAACGGTACTCGCGGCCGGCGACGAGCCCGTCGTCATGGAGCTCGACGCGGACGAAGCCGCCTTGACGATCACGGCGACCGGTGTGCCGGACCCCGTCCGGCCCGCCCTCTGTCAGCAACTCGCGGTGCGGGCCGCGGTGATCGGCGGAACTGCCACCACCAGCCCAACGGCCCGGGGCCAGGTGCGCATCCGGCTGCCGCTGACCGCGCCGGCTGTGCGCCAGGACGACGAAGAGGAACAACGATGAGCCTCAACGTGCTGGTCGTCGACGACCAAGGCATCGTACGGGCGGGGTTCGCCGCCGTGATCGACGCCGAGGAGGACATGACGGTGGTCGGCGAGGCCGCCGACGGTGCCGAAGCGGTACGGCTCGCCGAGGAACTGGCCCCCGACGTCGTCCTCATGGACGTCCGCATGCCCGGACTCGACGGAATCGCCGCCACGCGGATCATCACCGGACGCCCCCACGCACCCCGCGTCCTGGTGCTGACCACCTTCGACCTCGACGCGTACGTGTTCGACGCACTGCGTGCCGGCGCTTCCGGTTTCCTCCTCAAGGACGTCCACCCCGGTGAACTGCTCGACGGCATCCGCGTAGTGGCCGTCGGTGAAAGCGTCCTCGCCCCGTCCGCGACCCGCCGGCTCATCGGACACTACGCGTCCGGACCAGGCACCGGCCTTCCGAGCAGCAGCACCCCCCGCGAGCTGAACAGCCTGACCACCCGCGAACACAGCGTCCTCACCCTGATCGCCGCCGGGCTCACCAACCCGGAGATCGCCGAACACCTCGGCATCACCATCGGCACCGTGAAATCCCATGTCAACGCGCTGCTCCGCAAGCTCGGACTACGCGACCGGGTGCAGGCGACGATCCTCGCCTACGACCTCGGACTCGCCCACCCGAACCCGCCCCACTCCCCCGCCTGACCAGGCGCCGGCCACCACGTTCGCCGCATGCAGCAGCCGCTCCACGGCCACCATCACCCGGGAGTCCCACCATGAACGGTCCAGGCCCTTCCCTCCTCCGCCGAGTCCGCCGCAATCTCGGCGACATCACCGCCCTCATCTACCTCATCGTCTGCGCCCTCCTGCTCGGGTGGGCACTGGTGGTCGCCTCCGACGAATCCATGGGAGGTGTCATCCCGCTCCTCGCCACCGCCCCGGCCAGCATCGTGCTGCTGGTCGCCCTGCCCGAGGGCATCGCGACGTTCTTCGTCTCCATCATTTTCGGAGCACTGATCAACGCCCTGGTCATAGGCTGGTGCGCCCGCGCACTGCGCCGCGGCGCGTGACCCGATCGCCGCGCGCGTTCCGGCTCCGCAGGTCCCGGACCCGAGGGTCCGGGACCTGCGGAGCCGTCGCATCCGACCGCCACGTTCCGGGTGACCGGCGGTGGGGTGGTGAGGGGTGGCCACCACTCCGAAGCCGGGTGCGTTGCATTGCCCGGTGGGCGCATGGGGCTGCTGTTCCCGGACGGACAGTGGTGCCTGCCGCTACCCGGCGTAGGTCTCGTACTCGGCGACCCTCGGTGTGCCGGACGCGCTGATGATCTCAAAGGTGATCTTGCGCAGTGAGGTCTGGGGGAAAGTGATGACGCCCGCCCCGCTGCCGGAGGTCAGGACAGCGCCGGTGTCGTGGTTGATGACCCTCCAGGAACCGATGGTCCCCACGGAGCCTGCCGCCTCCCGGATGTTGATCCTGGAAACCGTGGTGGCCGAGCCCCACTTGATCGAGATGGACCCTGTCGAGCCGTTCGGTGACCAGTAGCTGTTCATGTCACCGTCCCGCACATCGCCGTAGCTCGTCCCACTGGCCTTGCTGGAGCCGTCGGAGCCGGCGCCGATGCTGAGGTTGTTCCCGCTGGGCGGAGTCGGCCCCGGCGGGGGGTCGGTCGGAGCCGGTGTCTGCGGGGAGCAGGCGCCGTCCGACACCTGCAGGCCCTTGTTGGCGCCTGCTGTCTGACGCACGATGTTCGGCACGCAGTCGGCACGGTCCAGGCTGTAGGAGTACGGGATGTTGACGCTGGTGTTGGACTGCGGGTTGGGACCGGCGGGGTTGTTGTCGCCGCTGCGGCTGGACCAGGTCACATTGTCGAAGGTGTTGCCGCTGACCTGCCAGTAGCCGGCCGCGCTGGTGTAGAAGGTGCCCAGCACGTCCTTGGAGTCCTTGAAGTGGTTGTTGTCCACCCTGGCACGGGCTCCGGCCCGGGAGTTGATGCCGGACATGCGGATGTTCACGAAGGAGTTGTTGTAGACGTGGGCTATGCCGCCACGCAGCAGGGGCACGCGGGAGTCGATGTTCTCGTACAGGTTGTGGTGGTACGTGATGAAGCCGTTCGAGAGGTCGCTCTCACTGGACCCGACGAGACCACCGCGGCCGGAGTTGCGCAGGATGCTGTAGGAGAGGGTCACGTACCGGGTGTTGTTCTTCAGGTCGAAGAGGCCGTCGTATCCCTCCGACTCCCCGCCGGATGCCTCCAGGGTGACGTGATCGACCCAGACGTTGCGGACATCCATCTCCATGCCGATGGCGTCACCACCGTTGGACGTGGGCGAGCCGGACTTCTTGACGTTCCGGACGGTCACGTTCTGGATGATGATGTTGTTGGCTTCCCGCACGTGGATGCCCAGCTGGTCGAAGAGGGCGCCGCGGCCGACGCCGACGAGCGTGACATTGCTGATCTGCTTGAGCTCGATCTTGTCGTCAGCGGTGTTGCAGCTGCCGCCGGACACCTTGCTGGTGTTGCCGTGGTTGATGGTCCCCTCGACCTCGATGATGATCGGGGTGCTGCTGCTGGCCCGGCTGCACAGCGCCGCATGGATCGCGGTACCCGTGGTGGCCCGCACGGTCTGCCCGCCCGCGCCGCCGGTGGTCCCGCCGTTCTGGGTCGCGTAGCCGGTGACGCCGCCGGTCGCTGCTGATGCCTTGGGCGTCGCCATGTACACACCGCCCGCGATCGCCAGAGCCATGATGGCCAGCGCCGCACAGAGTCGCATTGCGACTGTTTGTCTCATCCTCGCATCGCCTTTCGTCTTTCGTCTTTGCACGCTTGGGTGTTGCTGCTGCCGTGTCGTGGTCTCCCGGTCGTCCGGCGGACCACCGGGACGGCCGTTCCGTCACCGGCGCCGGCCCGTGCATCCCGGGCGGCGCCGGCCCGTGCATCCCGGGACGCTCGTCGAGCGTGCCCCGGGGCGGTGAACGAGCCGCAGCCGTTCGGCCGGTGAGGGTGCCTCGGGCGCGAGCCGGGTAGCCGGTCCGGGCCACGTGACCGCGGTGACGCACCTGTCTGCGCATGGACATGCGGAATCCTCCTGCCGGCGGAGGTGAGTACGGATCGAGGGGTGGGGGGCACCTCGCTCCTCCGGCATGGACCCATTACTGCAACCGCTTGCATGGGGAGCTGGCAACAGCGTTGTCTCTTGTCCGTACCCTGTCAAGACATGCAGCAGTTTCACGGCGTTCACCGAGCAGAAATGAGCGGCCTGACGACAACCGCTTGCACCTACCGGCCGCATGTCGCTCCACCTGCGGGCGAGGCGAGGCCGGGGAATGCACAGGGGCCTGTTCGACGGCCGGGGGCTCGTGTCGACGCGGTGAGGGCAGCGAGAGCGAGGAGGGTGGGCGATATACCCGAGCCCGTGAGGACAGCCCCGGAGGCCGGAGTTCTCCCTCCGCTCGCAGGACAGACCGGCGGCGTCCCGGCGAGGTACTGCTGGAACCTGCTGCCCCACAGCGTCACGCTTGACCCCACTACCTCACCCGTATCTGCCTCACCCTCACTTACGTAAATACGGCCGTATTACCTGAGAACCATCCGGCTGGTGTAGTAACATCCCGCGCATGCCGTGGATAGTTGTCATTCTCGCTGTGATAGGTGCTCTACTGGTCGTGGCAGTCGGTGCACTCGCGGGTTTCCTTCTCTATGCCCGAGGCCGGATGCGTCGAGGCTTCAAGCTGCAGCACTCGCAGCGGGAAGGGTTCCCGGAATGGGCCTCGGCGCGTGGCTTCACTTACGCCGAACTGGAGGGGGCGTCGACCGAGGAGGTGGCCGAGCACCTGCCGGTCGACGAGCTGGTCAGGCTCATGCCGATCCGCGACTTCATCGGGCCGGGAGCCACAATCACGCACCTGTGCGGCGGAATGATCAGAGGTCACGAGACGCACGTGTTCCAGTTCGCCGTGGTCGCCAATTTTCTCCAGCCGGGCGCCCTGCCCTCCGCGATATTCACCGTAGCTGCCGCGCGCCTGCCGGAGCCGACTGATTCCGCAACGGAAGAACACATCAGCGGAGATAGCCGCCGCACCCCGATCATTCACCGGCACAAGGGTTGGGTGACGTGCTACATCACGGCCCCGTTCACCCTGGAAAGCGCGAATACCGTTTGTGACGACCTGGCGGAACACCTCGACCATGCCGGCAGCAAACCCTGAGTCAACGTGATCTCCGGGAATCCCCCTACCGCGCACCGACCCGCCGACCCGGCCTGCCACGCGCGCGAGCAGGGCTCGGCAGGATGCGGGAAGCCTCTCGGCGGGGAAGGAGCCGGCCGCGTTCTCGCCCACGCGGAGAAGGCCCTTCGCCGCCGCCGCACCAGCCGTCCGGCGGGCGGACGCGATCTGCTCAGCGCGTACGGGCCCCACCCGGCTCTCCGAAGCCTCCCACTGCGATCCGACCCACCCCTTCGTCGCCGCGACGGAGCCTTCTGCCCCTCCCCCTTGCCGGAGACTCAGCGTTGAGCACCTTCACACCCCCCGCCCCGCCGTCCTACGCGGAGGCTTCTCCGCGCGTGCGCGCGGCAAAGCTCGTCACGGACGTGCTCGCACCTGCCAACCTGGTGATCGTTCTGCTTCTCGTCGTGGGCTGGCACAGCACCCACAGCGTCACCGGAGCCGGCTGGGGTCTGCTCGCCGCGTTCTTCTGCGGTGTCCTCCCGATCACCATCGTGCAGCTGGGCGTGCGGCGCGGGCGCCTGACGGACAAGCACATCCGTATCCGCAGGCAGCGCATCCTGCCGCTCGGCGCCAGCCTGCTCTCCGTCGTGGTGGGTATCGCACTCCTTCATGCGCTCCAGGCACCCCGTGATGTCAGCGCCCTCCTCATCGCCATGCTCGTCGGTCTCGCATCGACCCTGCTGGTCACGGTGTGGTGGCAGGTGTCGGTGCACAACACGGTCGCGGGCGGTACCGTCATGATCCTCATGCTGGTCTTCGGGTGGCCGGCCTCCCCCTCCGCGGTGATCGTCCTGCTGATCGGCTGGTCCCGGCGGGTACTGAAGGCGCACACCCTCGCGCAGCTCGTGTGCGGAACAGCCCTCGGCGCCGTCGCCGCTGCCGTGTTCACCTTCCTGCGCTGACCGAAGGCCCCGGCCTGCCGGGCGGCCCACCCGGATACGGCCCGCACCACCGGTGAGCAGTACACGCCGGGGCAGGCCATGGCACCCGTGGGCCCAGCCCATCGCCACGTCCCTATGGTGCAGCACGTTGCGGGACGGGACCGTCGTGGGAGCGGATGCCGATGAGGTCGCCTTCCTCCAGCGGCGGACGCACTCGGTCTTCAGGGTGTACAGCGCGCCCCGAGCGGCCGGCGCCCTCCGTCCAGCTCGACCACCTCGCTCTGCGCCCCGGCGACCGCCCCGTCCTTCTCCACAGAAGTTGGGCCTCAAGTACCGGAAAGCCCACGTGAACGGTGCCCGGCCGTCGGCCCGGGGCGCAGTAGGTCGAACCGGACGTCGCGCCACAAGGCGCGAAGGCCGGACGCGTCGCCGGCGGTCAGGTGGTCGCCGGGGACGGTCCAGGACTTGACTGGCGTGGTGTCGGCGGTGACCGCCGGCCAACCCGGTTCACCGGTGGCCGAAAAGCCGGCCCAGGAGTGGAGCATGCGGCGGGACAGGGCGCGGTCGTGGTCGTCAGGGGCACCGCCGATGAGGAAGTCGGCGCCGATAGCGTCCAGGTTGCCGAAGGCGAAGGGGATGTCCGCGGTGTGCCAGGGCCTTGCCTCTCCGCGCCTGCGGGCGAAGCGGGCCAGGTACGCCCGGCCGCCGGCCCTCGCGTGGTGCTCGGCGAGGCGGGTGGTGTACTCGCCGAAATGCGCGTCGCTGAAGATCGCGAGGTAGCGGTCGAGTACCGGGGCGCCCGGCATCAACGCACGGTAGCCGTCGACCAGGTGGACCGGGAGGTGCAGGGCTTCGGTGAAGTCCGCCAGTTCCGCTTCGGTGGTGACCTCTCGTACGGCTCCCACCGTGTGGAGGAACCAGTATTCCTCCAGCGTGTGGCACACCAGCAGGTCTACCTCCCGCGCCGCCCCGGAGGCGAGCGCGCGGAGCGGGTCCGCGGGCAGTACCTGGCCATCGACGACAGGTTGGAAGATCACGGGGTCAAAGGCGTGAATCGCCGCCACGGGGTCGGTCCCGCAGCTCGCGGTGGCCTTGTCGGAGGCGGCCACCAGCGCCTCGGGCGGCACGGACCGCAGTCCGTCCGCCGTCGGGGCAACCCCACCCTCCGCCGCGATCCGCTCGGTGACCGCCACGGCGAGTTCGACCGTGCAGAAGGCATTGGGCACGCTGTGGGCAATGGCCCGCTGGAACAGCCCCCGTGTCTGCTCCATGGCCATCAGGCAGGTCACCGAGCCTCCTCCGGAGGAGTGCCCGGCGACGGTGACGTTCCCGGGATCGCCGCCGAAGGCCGCGACGTTCTCCCGGACCCAGCGCAGCGCGGCGGCCTGGTCCAGCAGCCCGCGGTTGTCCGGAAACCCCGATACATGGCCGAAGCCCTCGAAGCCCACCCGGTAGTTGCAGCTGACCACGGCCAATCCGGCGCGGGCCAGGGCTGTTCCGTCGAAGTCGGGCTGGGCGGAGGAGCCGAAGGTGTAGGCGCCACCGTGGATCCAGAAGAACACTGGCAGCGCGCCGCCGTCCGCACGCTCGGGCACCCACACATTGACGGTGAGGATGTCCTCGTCGCCGGGGCGCCATACCGGCGCTCCGGGCAGCTCCGCCGACTGCGGGGCGATGGGGCCGAAGGCCGTGCCGTCCCGGACCTCGCCCCAGGACGGCGCCGGCTGTGGCTCCCGGAACCGGCGGGCGCCGAAAGGCGCGGCTGCGTAAGGGATACCAAGCACAGCGATGACGCCGTCGCCGGCTCCTCTGCCCCGCACACGGCCGCTCGTTGTCCGAAAGGCTGCTTCAGCACCGCATGGTTGCTCACTCATCGCGTCTCACTCTCATCATCAACACGCAACCGTGCCAACAAATTTGGCCTCCGCCAGAGACACCACAACGGGCAGATCACATGGACGATGCCCCTCACTCGCAAGGTCCTCGCTCACGTCCCTCCTGTCGAGAAGCACAGCGGTGCACACAAGCAACAGCAGCTCGGCAAGGAGCCGCCCACTTCCTCCTGGGGCGTCGCAGCCGCCTCCTCTTCGATGCCTGGGCTCGCGTACGTCGATGTGGAGCAGCTTGAGCAGGTTGGCGGTGACGACCCTGTAGGCGTTACCCAGACGCAGGACCGTGCACGGGTACCGGCCACGCTTGGCAAGGTCGTACTCCTACCTCCGATCAAGGCGCACCGCCGCAGAGTCACCCCACTCAATAACAAGAGTTTTGTTAATATGCCTCCATGGCTACCACCCACTCCCCCGCTGCCGGCGAAGGTCCCGTCCGCCCGGTCTCCGTCTCCCTCCACGAGGGCACCATCGCGGCACTCAAGGCACGCACCGGCAAGCGCGGCATGTCCGCCTACGTCGAAGCCCTCATCCAGCGCCAGCTGGAGCGCGACCGGCTGCGCGAACTCATCGAAGACGCGGAATCCGAACACGGCCCAGTCGACCAGGCAGCGATCGATGCCAAGCGAGCACTCCTGCGCGGCGACGCGGCCAGCTCGGCGGACGCAGCGTGAGTGGCACCCTCGTCCTGGACTGCGAAGGCCTGGCCAAGCTCGTACGACGCACACCCGAACTCACCGAATGGCTAGCCGCCGCCGAGGCCGAGGACATCCGCGTCATCCTCAGCTCCGTCACCCTCGTCGAAGCCCGCGACCCCAAGACCAACGAGGCCCGCTTCGACTACGCCGTCTCGCGCGTCAACATCGTCCCGCCCACCGAGACCATCGCCCGCCACGCGAGCAAACTGCTTGCCTCAGCCGGCCTGCACGGCCACAAGTACGCCCTCGACGCCCTCGTGGCCGCCACCGCACTCACCTCACCCGGCCCGGTAACCGTCTTGACCTCCGATCCCGAGGACCTCCTGATGCTGTGCGGCCCCGGCATCCGCGTGGTGAAAATCTGAACCGCGCCGCACCTCGTGGCCGAGATGTCTGCTCCGACAACATCCCTCTTCGTCATGACGCGAGGCAACAGCCTCAGTCCGTCTCGCTGAGTTCTTCGGTCCCGCCGAGAAGAACGCAGCTCAGCGCCAGCTTCGCTGAAAACTTCTTAACCAGTACGACGGTACGCGCGCGGTGCGACACCGCGCGCGTACCCCGCCGCACCCGCTCCGGTTGGATGCGCTCCCCTGGACTTGCTGGCATCAGCGGGACTGCAGAAATGATGCCTTGTCAGGGCGCGAGAAAGGGAAAAGCCAGGTCAGATGGGGTCTGACCTGGCCTTTGGGGGAGCCGCCTAGGGGAGTCGAACCCCTGACCTACGCATTACGAGTGCGTCGCTCTGGCCGACTGAGCTAAGGCGGCGGATGCTTTGCCAGCGTGGCAGGCGCAGCGCGGACAAGTCTACACAGATTCGAGGGGTGCCCCGCACGGGGTCGGAAGCGGACCCGGTGCGGGGCAGCGCGGGGCCGCTTTCAGTCGCAGGTGGTGCCGTCCTCGGGGGTGACGCCGTCGAGGAGGTAGGTGCCGACGGCGGCGTCGATGCAGGGGCTGGCGTTGTAGGCGCCGTGGCCGTCGCCCTCGTAGGTGAGGAGGACGCCGGACTCGAGCTGTTCGGCGAGGCCGACGGACCAGGCGTAGGGGGTGGCGGGGTCCCGGGTGGTGCCGATGACCAGGATGTCCGCCGCGCCCTCGGCCTCGATGCTGCGCGGGCCGCCGACCGGTTCGACGGGCCAGGCGGCGCAGAGCAGGGTGGCCCAGGCGAAGTCCCGGCCGAAGGTGGGGGACGCCTCCTCGAAGGAGGCGAGTTCCCCGCGCACGTCCTGCGGGGTGTCCAGGGCGGCCGGGTTGTCCAGGCAGCTGATGGCCGGGAACGCGAACATGATCGAGCCGTAGGAGCCGTCCTCCTCGCGGTCGTGGTACGCGTCGGAGAGCGCGAGGAGCTGGGTGCCGTCGCTGTCGTCGAGGGCGGCGGTCAGGGCCACGCGGAGGTTCTGCCACAGGTGCGGGGAGTACATGGCCTGCGCGACGCCGCTGGTGGCCAGGGACTCGGTCAGCGGCCGGTCGTCCTTGGTGGGCAGCGGGTTCTCGTCGAGTTGCTCGAAGAGGGCGCGCAGCCGTTCGGACGCCTCGTCCGGGCCGTCGTGCCCGAGCGGGCAGGCGGGCTGCCCGGCGCAGTCCTCGGCGAAGGAACGGAAGGCGGTCTCGAAGCCGCCG
The DNA here is from genome assembly GCF_028200735.1 of Streptomyces sp. ACA25. GTDB lineage: Bacteria > Actinomycetota > Actinomycetes > Streptomycetales > Streptomycetaceae > Streptomyces. Next base: position 664,901 of record NZ_JAQKPV010000001.1, on the reverse strand, counting down.
GCCTGCTCGCGGTCGGTCTCCAGGGTGGTCAGCCGGGGGTCGATGCCGGCGTCCAGGACGAGCCGGCCGACGCGGGAGGGGAAGAGACCGGCGTAGGTCGCGCCCAGGTAGGTGCCGTAGGAGGCTCCGTAGAAGTGGAGTTGCTCGTCGCCGAGGAGGGCGCGCAGCAGGTCGAGGTCACGGGCGGACTCGACGGTGGAGATGTGCTCCAGGAGCGGGCCGGAGCGTTCCTGGCAGCTCTGGGCGAACTCCTCGAAGGCGGTGACGAGTTCCTCGATCTCCCGGTCGTTGTCGGGGGTCCGGTCGACCTGGGTGAACTCGTCCATCTCCTCATCCGTCAGGCACTCCACGGGCTCGCTGCGGCCGGTGCCGCGCGGGTCCATGGCGACCATGTCGTAGCGCGCCCGCACCTCCTGGGGGAATCCGGTGCCCGCGTAGCCCTGGAGGTAGTCGATGGCGGAGGCGCCCGGGCCACCGGGGTTGACCAGCAGGGAGCCGATCCGCTCGCCGGGGGTGGTGGCGCGCACCCTGGCCACCGCCAGCTGGACGTCCTCCGCGGGCTGCACGTCGTCGTAGTCGAGAGGGGCGGCCAGGGTGGCGCACTGGAACCCGGCCACTCCGCAGTCCCGCCAGCTCAGGCGCTGCTCGTAGTACGGCTGGAGGTCCTCGTTGATGTCCTCCGGCAGCGCCTCCAGCACGGGCAGGACGGTGGAGGCCGTCCGATCGGAGGGGCTGCGGAGGTCGTCCGGCCGGTCCCGGGTGTCGGTGCTGCAGCCGGAGAGCAGCAGGCCGGCGGCTGCGAAGGCGACAACGGTGCGGCGGAACGGTCGTGCGGTGCGCATGGGTCCCCAGGGGCGGCAGTGGTGACGGATCCCTGGAGGCTAGCGGAAAGCGGGCGGCTATCCCGCACGCAGCGCCATGGTCATCGCCTCGATGGCCAGCAAAGGAGCGACATTGCGGTCCAATGCGGTGCGGCAGGCCAGGATGGCCTCCATGCGGCGGAGGGTTTGCTCCGGCCGGGAGCCGGCCGCCACGCGCTCCACGGCTTCGGCGCTGTGGCCGCCGGCGAAGGCCACGGTCGCACCGAGTTGCCGGGCGAGGACGTCCCGGTAAAAGCTCGTCAGGTCGGTGAGTGCCAGGTCGAGCGCGTCGCGCTGGGCGCGGGTGGAGCGGCGTTTCTGTTTGTCCTCGAGGTCTTTCATGGCCCCGGCGGTGCCGCGCGGCATCCGGCGGCCGTCCCCTCCGCCGAGGGCGGCGCGCAGCTCCTCGGTCTCCCGTTCGTCGTACTCCTCGGCCAGCTGTTTGGCGTCCTCGGTGGCGACGTCCATCAGCTCCTGGGCGGCGCGCAGGCAGCCGCCGATGTCGGAGACCCGCTCGGGGAGGAGGAGGACGGCGTCCCGGCGGGCCCGGGCACGTTCGTCGGTGGCGAGCCGCTTGGCGCGGCCGATGTGGCCCTGGGTGGCGCGGGCCGCCGCGGCGGCGACCTCGGGGTCGACGCCGTCGCGCCGGACGAGGATGTCGGCGACCGCGGAGACCGGCGGGGTGCGGAGGGAGAGGTGACGGCAGCGGGAGCGGATGGTGGGCAGCACGTCCTCGGTGGACGGTGCGCAGAGCAGCCAGACGGTGCGGGGCGCGGGCTCCTCGACGGCCTTGAGCAGGACGTTGCCGGCGCCTTCGGTGAGCCGGTCGGAGTCCTCCAGGACGATGACCTGCCAGCGTCCGACGGCCGGGGAGAGCTGGGCCCGCCGCACGAGGTCACGGGTTTCCTTGACGCCGATGGTCAGCAGGTCGGTGCGGATGACCTGGACGTCGGCGTGGGTGCCGATCAGAGCGGTGTGGCAGCCGTCGCAGAAGCCGCAGCCGGGCACGCCCCCGAGTGCGCGGTCGGGGCTGACGCACTGCAGGGCGGCGGCGAAGGCCCGGGCGGCGGTGGACCGGCCGGAGCCCGGCGGCCCGGTGAAGAGCCAGGCGTGGGTCATGGCGGAGCCGCTGAGCGCGGGTTCGGCGCCGGCGTGGACGGCGGTGATGTACTGGTCGGCGTCCCGCGCGGCGGCGCTGAGCTGCGTGACCACCCGGTCCTGCCCCACCAGGTCGTCCCAGACGGCCATCCGCCCCTCCTTCCGTCGCGCGCGTGCGGTCCATTCTGCGGCACGCGGCCGACAGTCCTTGCCGCGGTGGGCCGTGCCTCGGTGGGCTGCGGGTCCGGCCGCTCCAGGGGTGGGCGGGTGGGTGGTGCGCGACAGCCCAGAAGTTGTGCACAGGCTGTGCACAACTTCTGGGCCCGAGTGCGGATCAGGGCAGCCGGGCTGCGGTGGACGGTGGCCCGGCGGCCGGGACGGCGGGCAGCGGGGGCTGGCGGGGTGGCGCGGAGGGGACGGGACCGGGGGCCGGCCCGTCCGGGAGGATGTTGTCGCGGATGACGACTCCGGGCGCGCGGCCCCCGGAGAGGTCGGCGATGCCGAGGCGGTTTCCGCTTCCGTGGTTCTCCCGCACCGTCAGCCCGTGGGAAGCGTGGCCGAGGGCGATACCGCGGGCGTTGCGCTCGGTCAGGTTGTCCCGCACCACGGTGTGGCAGGGCGCGCAGTGCTCGAGGTGGATCCCGGCGTGCGAGTGCCCGGAGGCGTAGCTGTGCTCGATCACTCCGCGCCGGGTGTGGGTGGCCCGGACGCCGTGCCGCGCGTTGTCGTGAACGGTCAGGTAGGAGGCCCGGTAGCCGAGCAGCGGCCGTCCGGGGGTGCCGGTGAAGCGGACACCGGCCGCGGTGTGGCCACGGACGGTCAGGTTCTCCACGGTCACCTCATCGGCGGTCACGGTGACGCCGGCCCTCCGCTGCGACTGGCCGTCGATGACGACACTGTTGCGGTCCGTGCCGCGGAGCACGATCCGGGGGGTGCGGACCACGACGTCCTCCCGGTAGACGCCTTCGGCGATGAGCACCAGGTCGCCGGGGACGGCCGCGTCCACCGCCTGTTGCAGGGTCGCCGCGTCCTCGGGCACGGCGATGGTCGCCTGGTGGCCGGGCGGGCCGGGCCGGGCCTCGTTCGGCTCCGGGCTCAGGGCGCCGCAGCCGGTCACCGTAGTGGTCATCAGCACGGCGGCGAGGAGAGCGACGACAGCAGAGGGTGACAGTTCCATGACGGACAGCTGTATCGGTAGTCGGACAGGAACACCAACCGATGTCACCGTGGTGCGCGGTCCGCAACACTCGGACGGCCTCCTCGGCGGGGGCCGGCCGGGACGCGACGAAGGCCTCCGGCCGGCGGGGCTGCCCGGAGGCGGCCCGGCCGGCCGGAGGCCTTCAAGCGTGCGGCATGCCGGTACGGCGGCCCGGCGCCGCCGGGCGGCACCGGGCCGTCGGACTCAGCGCCGGCGGGCTCCGCCGGAGCCGCCCCGGCCTTCGTCCGAATCGGCGTCCGAGCCGGAGTCGGCGTCACTCCGGTCGGTCTCCCGCGGCCCCAGCAGCTCATCGGCCAGGGTGGGGAGATCGTCCAGCGGGGTCTCCTCCGCCCACTCGGGACGGGAACGGGGCCGCCGGACCTCCTCCTCGCTCACCTGAGGCAGCGGCGCAGTCTCGGACACCCCGGCACCACCGACCTGCGGCAGCACCGTGGTCTCGTCGTCGTCCGGCCCGGGGGCCACCTGCGCCCTGGGCAGCACCGCGGTCTCATCGTTGGGCGAGACCTTCGGCCGGTCGTCCTGGACCTTGGGGATCCGCACGGTGTCCGGAGCCGGATCGGCCGACGCCGGCGGCGGGGCCGGTGCGGCCGGCGGGGCCTGCTTCTTCGCCGCCTCCGCGGCGAGCCGGGCCTCCTCCGCGCGCAGCAGTGCCTCCTCGGCCTTCCGCTGCTTCTCCTTGCGGCGCTCCTCGGCCTGGGCCCGCAGCCGGGCCTCCTCCTCCGCCTCGCGCCGGCGGCGGTCCTCCTCCTCGCGTCGGAGCCGTTCCTCGGCCTCCCGGCGCCTGCGCTCCGCCTCGGCCTTCCGGCGGGCCTCCTCCGCCTGCTTGCGGGCCTCCTCGGCCTGCCGTGCCTCCTCCGCGCGGCGGGCCTCCTCGGCCTCGCGGCGCTTGCGCTCCTGCTCCTCGGCCCGGAGCCGGGCCAGCTGCTCCTGGCGCTCGCGCTCCCGCCGCTCCTCCTCTTCCTTCCGCTGGCGCTCTTCCTCGGCTTTCCGCCGGGCCTCCTCCTCAGCCTTGCGCCGGGCTTCCTCCCGGGCCCGCACCTCGGCCTCGGAGAGCGGCAGCACCTGGTCCAGGCGGTGCCGGGCGGCGGTGGTGACGGACTCCGGGTCCTGCCCGGCGTCGATCACCAGGTAGCGCGCCGGGTCGGCGGCGGCCAGCGCGAGGAATCCGGCACGCACCCGCTGGTGGAACTCCGAGGGCTCCGACTCCAGGCGGTCCGGCGCCTCGGTGAACCGCTCGCGGGCCGTCTCCGGGGACACGTCGAGCAGCACGGTCAGATGCGGCACCAGGCCGTCGGTGGCCCAGCGGGAGATCCGGGCGATCTCGGTCGGCGCCAGGTCCCGGCCCGCGCCCTGGTAGGCGACGGAGGAGTCGACGTACCGGTCGGAGATGACGACCGAGCCGCGCTTCAGGGCCGGGAGGATCACCGAGTCGACGTGCTCGGCCCGGTCGGCCGCGTACATCAGGGCCTCGGCCCGGTGCGAGAGCCCGGCGGAGGAGACGTCCAGCAGGATGGACCGCAGCCGCTGGCCTATGGCGGTGGCACCGGGCTCGCGGGTGATCACCACCTCGTGGCCCTTGCTGCGGATCCACTCGGCGAGCGCTTCGACCTGGGTGGACTTGCCGGCCCCGTCACCGCCCTCGACAGCGATGAAGAAACCACTGGCCGCTGTTGCCTGCGCGGGCCGGCTGTCGCGCACCGCCGCGGTCAGGTCCTTCAGCAGCGGGACGCCGCGCCGGTCGTCGGTGCCGCGCAGCAGCAGCGCGGCCACCGGCAGCAGCAGCGCACCGATGATCATCAGGGTGTAGGCGGCGCCCCCGTGATCGATGGCGAAGTCGCCGCGCTCGACCCGCTGCGGGCCGATCAGGGCGGCCAGGAGCGGGGCGGCGATCACGGCGAAGGGGATGACGAGGCGCAGCACCGCGTGCAGGTGCTGCGTGAGCCGCGGACGGCGGAACTCCTCGGTCTCCTGGTCCAGCAGGACGTGCCCGGTGCGGGCCGCGATGCCGGCCGTGAGACCGGTGGCGAACGCGCACAGCAGGACGGTGGCCGGGTCGGAGATCAGGCCGGTGCCGAACAGGCCGAGGCCGGTGGCCGCGACCGCCAGGGCGAGCAGCCGCCGCCGGGACAGTGCGGGCAGCACCCGGTGGGCCCAGCGGATACCGGCGGTCACGCCTCCGGTGAGGGCCAGCACCAGCAGGCCGAAGTACACCGGGCCGCCGAAGAGGTCACCGGTGTGGAGCACAGCCAGCGCGGCGGCGGCGGCGATGCCGGCGGCCGGTGCGGCGCAGCCGAGGACGAGGACCGGGACCGCTCCGGTGCGGCCCTTGTCGGGGGTGGTCCCGGCGGACGGGCGGCGCAGCCCTTCCAGCGGGGAGCGCGGGCCCGGGGTGTCGGTGTCGGGCAGTTCGAGGAAGTACAGCACCGATACGGAGGCCGCGAAGAAGCCCGCGGCGACGTAGGAGCCCAGGGCCGCCTGGTGGGTGCCGAACCAGCCGATGCCGGTGGCCAGCAAGTTGTTGACCAGGGACACCACCACCAGAGCGGCGGCCGCGAGGGGCAGGGCGACGAAGGTGCTGCGCAGCCACAGCCGCCGCAGCGCCCCGTGGTGGTCGGGCAGCGGCCGGACGGCGGCGCCCTCCGGGGGCGGAGGCGGCAGCAGGGCGGGGGCCGCGCTGTCCCTGGCGACGGTCCAGAGCCGCTCGGCGATCCCGATGAGGAAGACGCTGAGCAGCACGTAGAGGAACGCGGCGCCGGGCACCCAGTCGATCCACAGGGGCGCGGCGATCAGCACGGCGACCCGGAGGCCGTCCGCGCCGATCATCGTCCACCGGCGGTCGAGCGGGCCGGAGGCGGCGACCAGCTTGGCGACCGGTCCGAGCACCAGCAGGCCCACGAGGGAGCCGGCGGCCAGCCGGACGGCGAGCGCCACCGCGACGGCCACGGCCGCGCCTCGGTAGCCGCCGCCGAACACGGCGTCCGACGGCACACCGCCGGGCGGGACGTACAGGGCGGCCTGCACCGCGAGGAGGAGCAGGACCAGCATGGCGAGCGCGTCACCGATACTGCCGGTGAACTGGGCCTCCCACAGGCGTCGCAGCGCCGGTACGCGCAGAAGTGCGCGGGTTGCCCGGCGGCGGGAGTCCGCGGCGAGTGCCTCGTCGGTGGCGTCGCAGGCGGGGTCAACAGCCTCGTGTTGCTCTGCTCGCGTCATGTCGGCCAGCGTAACCGTCACCGATGACCCGCGAACCACCTCCCCGAACATTTGCGCTTGGGCCGGGTGGGTGAGTGCGGTGTGGCGGGTGGGACGGGTGGGGCGATCCGGCGCGTTCCGGGCTCTCCCCGCGTTCCGGCAGGCGGGAGGGCGGGAGAGCGGACGGGCAGGACAGGCGGGTAGGGCGGGACAGCGGACGGGCAGGGCGGACGGGCGGTCGGGGCCGAGGCCCCAGGACTACGGCGGCCCTCCCGGGGGCGGGGCGCGCGCCGGCCCGCCCCGCCCCCGGTGGGCGGGGCGGGGGCCGTCGGCCTGGTTACTCGGAGTCCGGCGCGGACGACTTGGCGGCGCTCGCCTTCGTCGCCCCGGCCGTCGCCTTCTTGGCGGTCGTCTTCTTGGCGGTCGTCTTCTTCGCCGCGGTCTTCTTCGCCGCGGTCTTCTTGGCGGTCGTCTTCTTCGCCGCGGCCTTCTTCGGAGCGGCCTTCTTCGCCGTCTTCTTCTTCACCGGACCCTTGGCACGCTTGTCCGCCAGCAGCTCGAAGCCCCGCTCGGGGGTGATGGTCTCCGGGTCGTCGTCGCGGCGCAGGGTGGCGTTCGTCTCCCCGTCCGTGACGTACGGGCCGAAGCGGCCGTCCTTGACGACCACGGGCTTCTCGGTCTCCGGGTCGACCCCCAGCTCCTTCAGCGGCGGCTTGGCCGCCGCCCGGCCGCGCTTCTTCGGCTGCGCGTAGATCGCCAGCGCCTCGTCCACGGTGACTGTGAAGAGCTGCTCCTCCGACTCCAGGGAGCGGGAGTCCGTGCCCTTCTTCAGGTACGGGCCGTAGCGGCCGTTCTGCGCGGTGATCTCGTCACCGCTCTCCGGGTCCACCCCGACCACCCTCGGCAGGGACAGCAGCCGCAGCGCGTCCCGCAGAGTGACGGTGTCCAGCGACATCGACTGGAACAGCGACCCGGTGCGCGGCTTGACCGCGTTCTTGCCGGTCCGGGGAGTGTCCTCGGGCAGCACCTCGGTGACGTACGGTCCGTAGCGGCCGTCCCGGGCGACGATCGGGCGCCCGGTCACGGGATCCGTGCCGAGCTCGATGTCCCCGCTCGGCTTGGCCAGCAGCTCCTTGGCCAGCTCGACGGTCAGCTCGTCCGGCGGCAGCTGGTCGGGAATGTCGGCGCGCTTCGCCTGCTCACCCTCCTGCTCGGCGGGAGCCTCGACGTACGGGCCGTAGCGGCCCACCCGCAGCATGATCCCCTCGCCGATGGGGAATGAGGAGATCTCCCGGGCATCGATCGCACCCAGGTCGTTGACCAGGTCCTTCAGCCCGCCGACGTGACCGCCGTCGCCGTTCCCGGCGTCCGCGGCGGCGTGGCCGGGGCCGTCGCCGCCCTCGCCGAAGTAGAAGCGGCGCAGCCACGGCACGGACTCCGCCTCACCGGCGGCGATGCGGTCGAGGTCGTCCTCCATCCGCGCGGTGAAGTCGTAGTCCACGAGCCGCCCGAAGTGCTGCTCGAGGAGATTGACGACGGCGAAGGACAGGAAGGACGGGACCAGCGCCGTGCCCTTCTTGAAGACGTAGCCGCGGTCCAGGATGGTGCTGATGATCGAGGCGTAGGTGGAGGGGCGCCCGATCTCCCGCTCCTCCAGCTCCTTGACCAGGGTGGCCTCGGTGTAGCGGGCCGGCGGCTTGGTGGCGTGGCCGTCGACGGACATCCCCCGGGCGCCCAGCGCGTCGCCCTCGCTGACCTGCGGCAGGCGCCGCTCCCGGTCGTCGAGCTCGGCGTTGGGGTCGTCGGAGCCCTCGACGTACGCCTTCAGGAAGCCGTGGAAGGTGATGATCTTCCCGGAGGTGCTGAACTCGCAGTCCCGGCCGTCGGCGGCCCGGCCCCCCACCTTCACGGTGACGGACTGGCCGACCGCGTCCTTCATCTGGGAGGCGACCGTGCGCTTCCAGATCAGCTCGTACAGCCGGAACTGCTCGCCGCGCAGGCCGGTCTCGGCCGGGGTGCGGAAGCGCTCCCCGGAGGGACGGATCGCCTCGTGCGCCTCCTGGGCGTTCTTCACCTTGCTGGCGTAGGAGCGGGGCTTGTCGGGCAGGTAGTCGGCGCCGTAGAGCTGGGTGACCTGGGACCGGGCGGCGGCCACCGCGGTGTCGGACAGGGTGGTGGAGTCCGTCCGCATGTAGGTGATGAAGCCGTTCTCGTACAGCCGCTGGGCCACCTGCATGGCGATCTTCGCGCCCATGCCGAGCTTGCGGGACGCCTCCTGCTGCAGGGTGGTGGTGCGGAACGGCGCGTAGGGCGAGCGACGGTAGGGCTTGGACTCGACCGAGCGGACGGCGAACTGCGTGTGCTCCAGGCCGGCGGCCAGTGCGCGGGCGCCCGCCTCGTCGAGGTGCCGCACCTGGCCGGGGTTCTTCAGCCGGCCGTCCGGACCGAAGTCGCGGCCCTGGGCGACGCGCAGGCCGTCGATTCCGGCCAGCCGCGCAGTGAACGTCTCGGGGTCGGAGCCCCGGGCGAAGGTGCCGGTGAGGTCCCAGTACTCGGCGGAGCGGAAAGCGACGCGCTCGCGCTCCCGCTCGACGACGAGACGGGTGGCCACCGACTGCACCCGGCCGGCCGACAGCCGCGGCATGACCTTCTTCCACAGCACCGGGGAAACCTCGAAGCCGTAGAGCCGGTCGAGGATGCGCCGGGTTTCCTGTGCGTCGACCAGCCGCTGGTTCAGCTCGCGGGGGTTGGCCACCGCTGCCGCGATGGCATCGCTGGTGATCTCGTGGAAAACCATCCGGCGGACCGGAACCTTGGGCTTGAGCACCTCCTGGAGGTGCCAGGCGATGGCCTCGCCCTCACGGTCCTCATCCGTGGCGAGGTAGAGCTCATCGGATTCAGCCAGCAACTGCTTGAGCTTCCTGACCTGGTCCTTCTTGTCGCTGTTGACCACGTAGAGCGGCTGGAAGCCCTCGTCGACGTTGACTCCGAGCCGTGCCCACGGCTGCCCCTTGTACTTGGTGGGCACCTCCGCGGCGTTGCTGGGCAGGTCACGGATGTGCCCGACGCTGGCCTCGACCACATAGCCGGGACCGAGGTATCCCTTGATCGTCTTCGCCTTGGCCGGCGACTCGACGATCACAAGTCGGCGTCCGCTGTTCGCGGTCTCGCTGGTCGGGGACAACTTCTCGCTCTTCTCTCCGGTGATTGTCTCGGCATTTTTCACGGTGGTCCGGTGGTGCGGAGTGTGACGCTACCTCCCGCCTCCGTGTCAAGCGGCAATGCCGGGCGCCGCTTCCGACGGTAACCCGCCGACCGCCGTTCCCGCCGCCGGATACCACTGGCAGGATGGCGGTGAGCCGGCGCGGCACCCGGCCCCGGCCGGGCGGCAGGCCCAGCTCACGCCGCTCCGGCCGGCTCCGCGCACCGGCTCACCGCTCAGGGGGAAAATCATGTCCGACGACCACACGTACCCCAACCAGCCGCACGATGATCAGCGGGGATGGGACGGTGCGCCGTACGGCACGTACTACGGCCCGCAGCCGGGATACGGCTATCCCCCGCCGGGCATGTACCGCGTCGACCCGCACGCGCCCTACGGGTACGACCCGTACGGACGGGTGTACTCCGCCAAAACGAAGCTCGTCGCCGGGCTCCTGCAGATCTTCGTCGGCACCTTCGGCACCGGCCGCTGGTACACCGGGCACTACGGACTGGCCGTCGCCCAGCTCCTCACCTGCGGCGGGTTCTTCATCTGGGCGCTGATCGACGGCATCTACCTGCTGGCCAAGGAAGGCATCACCGACTCCGACGGCCGGGTGCTGCGCACCAGCTGAGGCTGCGCGGCACCAGGAGCGAGCGACCACGGCGCGGAGGCCACGATGAGCACGTCACCAAGAACCGCACCGGGGCCCGTCGGCCGGCTCCGCAACCGGCTGTCGCACCCGGCCGTGGCCCCGCTGACCGCGCTGGCCGGGGGCCTGGCGGCAGCCGCCTACCTGCGGAGCACCAACCCGCACGAGCCGGGGCAGCTCCTGCCGCGCTGCCCCTTCAACTGGCTGACCGGCCTGCTGTGCCCGGCCTGCGGCGGCACCCGGATGGCCTACGACCTGCTGCACGGTGACGTCGCCGCGGCCTTCCAGGACAACGCGGTCCTGCTGCTCCTCGGCGTCCCGCTGGCTGCCTGGATGGTGGGCCGCTGGCTCTACGAAGGGCTGCGGGGCCGCCGTTACCGGCCGGTGCTCAGCTCACGGGGAAACGCGGTGGTGCTCGGTGTGGCGGTGGTGTGGATGCTGGCCCGCAACCTGACGGGTTGACAGATTTTTGTCCGGCCGCGCCACAGCCCCGCACGGCCGGGGCTCAGTCCACGGCGTTCAGGAAGCCCTGTTCGACGAGGCCGCGCAGCAGCTCGGGGGTCCGGTCGCGCAGCACCACCGCGTCCTCGCCGAGGAGCTGGGCGATCGCGTCGATGATCGTCCCGGCCCGGAGCGTCCCGTCGCAGCTTCCCGCCAGGCCCGCGCCGACGGTGTCCAGCGTGGTGGCGCGCATCATGCCGTGCCGGCGGCGCAGCACCACATGTTCGGGGTCCTCGGCCCCCGGGCGTCCGATCTGCTCCTGGATGACGTCTTCCGCCAGGGTGTAGCGGCACTCCAGCAGGGCCGCGTCATCGTGCGTGCGCAGGAAGTCCTGGCGGACGAAGTGCGCCCGGATCTCCGGGCCGAGCGGCTGTTCGACGGCGTGCGGCCAGTCCTCGATGATGACGGACGGCCGCGCTGCGCCGGACCTGCGCAGCGAGATCCAGCCGAAGCCGACGGCGCGGGTGCCGCGCTCGGCGAACGCGTCCAGCCACTCCTCGTACCGGGCGGCGTAGGCAGCCGGGTCCCCGCGGTGCTCACCGGCGTCGCGCAGCCACAGCTCGGTGTACTGGCTGACGTCCTGCTGCTCACGCTGCACGATCCAGGCGTCGCAGCCCGGGGGGATCCAGCCTGCCAGCCGGTCCCGCCAGTCCTCGCCCTCCAGGTGTTCCCAGTTCGCCAGCAGCTGGCAGTGTCCGCCCTCGGCGAGCAGCTCGCCGGACTGCCGCACGAGGGTGCGGCAGAGCTCGTCGCCGGTCATGCCGCCGTCCCGGTAGGTCAGCCGGTCCTCGGGGGACGGCAGCGGGGAGATCACGAACGGCGGGTTCGACACGATCAGGTCGAACGGCCCGTCGTCGGCCACGGGTTCGAACAGCGAGCCCTGACGGAGGTCGGCCTCAGGGGCGCCGGAGAGCGCGAGGGTGAGACGTGCCATCCGCAGCGCGCGGGGATTGAGGTCGGTGGCGGTCACCCGGGTGGCGTGCAGGGAGGCGTGCAGGGCCTGGATCCCGGAGCCGGTGCCCACGTCGAGGGCGCGGGCCACCGGCTCCCGGACGGTCAGCTGGGCGAGGGTGGTGGAGGCACCGCCGACTCCGAGCACGACGTCCCCGCGGGTCTCCCCGGTGGTGCGGATTCCGGCCGCGCCGCCGACCGCGCAGCCCGGGTCGGAGACGATCCACCAGTCCTGGCCGTCGGGGCCGGAGAAGGGGCGTACGTCCACGGCCGCCCGCAGCCGGTGCCCGTCGCGCACCAGCCAGCCGTCGGCCAGGGCGGGCTCCATCGGCAGCGCGGCCTTCGCCTGCTCGGGCGTGACGTCCTGCTGGAGCAGGAACAGCCGGGTCAAGGTGGCCAGGGGGCCGTCCTGACGGGTGGCGCGCAGGGCGGGCACGCTCTCGCTTCTGGCCAGGGCGGCGTAGGCGGAGGCACCGAGCAGCTCCAGCAGCCCGTCGGCGGTGAAGGAGGCAGCGAGCAGGGCGTCCCGCAGGCGTGCCGTGTCCGGACCGGGGGAAGGCAGATCAGCGATACTCACGTCTTCATTGTGACGGGCGTTCGGCAGTCCGTTCGTCAGCCGGCGCGGCCGCTGCCCTCGTCGTCGTCCTCGGCGGCGTCGTCACGGGAGGTGTCCGCGCCCGCGTCGTCGGTACGGTCCTCCGCGTCCTCGCCCCCGGCGTCCTCGCCGTCCTCGTTCCCGGCGTCCTCGTTCCCGGCGTCGTCACCGTCCCCTTCGCCGTTGCCGTCCCCGGGGACGACCGGCGCACCCTGGCACCCCTCCTGCTCCGCCATGGCGCTGCCCAGCTCGCCGGACTGCAGCCGGCTCAGCGCCTCGTCGCCGGTCTGGCTCAACTCCTCCAGCCGTCCGACCATGTCGCGCAGCCCGTCGGCGAACTCCCCCCGGTCGGAGGTGTCCAGCCCGTCGCTGGCCTCCTTGATACCCGCGTACGCCTCGGAGGTGCCGTTGAGTTCGGCGACGGCGTCCTCCCGCAGCTGCTCCCCGTCCTCCACGGGCGGGTCACCCGCCTCGTCAACGGCGGTGGCCAGGCCCGCGAAAGCATCGGAGAGATCCTGGTAGGCGGACGAGTAGACCTCCTGCACCTCAGCCGGCTCGTCCTCCCCCTCGCTGGCTTCCGCGATGGCCGCGTTGGCGGCCTGGATCTTCTGCACCTCCGGCTGCATACCGTCACAGACGTCCTCGGCCCACGCCTCGGTCCGCGCGCCGTTCTCGCCGGAGCAGCCGGCCAGGGTCAGGGCCAGCACCGCGCATCCGGACCATGCCATCGCGAGCTTCTTGTTCACCGTTTCTGGTCCCTTCGTGCCACCGGGGGGCGGGTCGCGTGCCGCCCCGGCCACCGGATGCGCGGCGGACTGCGCTGCTGTGCGAATCGCCCCCGTGCGGGAACCTACACCGGACGGCGGGCGGCGTGCACAAGGCACACCGCCCGCCGTCCTTCCGCCCGGCACACCGTGCCGGTCAGCGGAGCCGCGGTCAGGACCGGTTCGCGGCCCCGGCCGGTGAGTCGTCCCGCTCGGGGGCCGGCCCTTCGGCTTCGGTGTCGGAGTCGTCCACCGCGATGCCGCGCCGCTTGGAGGCGTACACCGCGCCGATGATGACAGCCAGGGCGAGCCCGGCGATCAGGGCGCGCAGCCCGGCGCTGGCGTCGTCACCGTAGGACAGTGTGACCACCGCCGGGGCGATGAGCAGCGCCACCAGGTTCATGACCTTCAGCAGCGGGTTGATGGACGGACCCGCGGTGTCCTTGAACGGGTCACCCACGGTGTCGCCGATGACGGTCGCCTCATGCGCGGGGCTTCCCTTGCCCCCGTGATGGCCGTCCTCGACGAGCTTCTTGGCGTTGTCCCAGGCGCCGCCGGAGTTGGCGAGGAACACGGCCATGAGGATGCCCGCGCTGATCGCCCCCGCCAGGTAGGCGCCGAGGGCGCCGACGCCCAGGCTGAAGCCGACGGCGATGGGCGCCATCACGGCGAGCAGGCCGGGGGTGGCCAGCTCCCGCAGCGAATCCTTGGTGCAGATGTCGACGACCCGGCCGTACTCGGGCTTCTCCGTGTAGTCCATGATCCCGGGACGCTCCCGGAACTGGCGGCGCACCTCGTAGACCACCGACCCGGCGGAGCGGGAAACGGCGTTGACGGCGAGTCCGGAGAACAGGAAGACCACCGAGGCACCGATGATCAGACCGAACAGGTTGTTCGGCTGCGAGATGTCCATCGACAGGGTGACGATGTCGGCCTCCACCAGCCGGACGTCCGCCACCGCTTCGGTGATGGCGTCCCGGTACGCGCCGAAGAGCGCGGCGGCGGCGAGCACCGCGGTGGAGATGGCGATGCCCTTGGTCACGGCCTTGGTGGTGTTGCCGACCGCGTCGAGGTCGGTGAGCACCTGCGCGCCCGCGCCCTCGACGTCACCGGACATCTCGGCGATGCCCTGGGCGTTGTCGGCCACCGGCCCGAAGGTGTCCATGGCGACGATGACGCCCACGGTGGTGAGCAGACCGGTGCCGGCCAGGGCCACCGCGAACAGCGCCAGCATGATGGTGCTGCCCGCCAGCAGGAAGGCCGCGTAGAGGCTGAGGCCCACCAGCAGGGCGGTGTAGACGGCGGACTCCATGCCGAGCGAGAAGCCGGACAGCACCACGGTGGCCGGTCCGGTGCGGGAGGTTTTCCCGATGTCCCGCACGGGCTTGCGACTCGGCTCGGTGAAGTAGCCGGTGAGCTGCTGGATCAGGGCGGCGAGCACAATGCCGATGGAGACGGCGATCAGTGCGAACAGCCGGGGGTCGCCGTCGTGGCCGAGGATCTCCGCACTCGCGCCCGTCAGGTCGGCGAAGCTGTTCGGCAGGGAAACGAAGGCGGCGACCGCGACCAGCACCACGGAGATGCCCGCGGAGATGAAGAACCCGCGGTTGATGGCCGTCATGCTGTTGCGGTCGGTGCGCCGGGGAGCCACCACGAAAATGCCGATCATGGCGGTGATCACGCCGATGGCGGGCACGATGAGCGGGAAGGCCAGGCCGGCGTTGCCGAATGCGACCGCACCGAGGATCAGGCTCGCGACCAGCACCACGGCGTAGGACTCGAACAGGTCCGCGGCCATGCCGGCGCAGTCGCCCACGTTGTCACCGACATTGTCGGCGATGGTGGCGGCGTTGCGCGGATCGTCCTCGGGGATGCCTTTCTCGACCTTGCCGACGAGGTCGGCACCGACGTCCGCGGCCTTGGTGAAGATGCCGCCGCCGACCCGCATGAACATGGCCAGCAGTGCGGCGCCCAGACCGAAGCCCTCCAGCACCTTGGGCGCGTCGGCGGCATAGACGAGGACCACGCAGGAGGCACCGAGCAGGCCGAGGCCGACCGTGCACATCCCGACCACGCCGCCCGTGCGGAAGGCGATCTTCATGGCCTGGTGCCGGACGGTGATGACGTCCTTGGTGGCCCCGCCCTCGGTGGACGCCGAGGGATTGGCCTCCCGGGCGGCTGCCGCCACCCGGACGTTGGCGCGGACCGCGAGCCACATTCCGATGTAGCCGGTGGCCGCGGAGAACAGCGCGCCGATCACGAAGAACAGCGAGCGGCCGATGCGTTGATTCCAGTCGTCCGCCGGCAACAGAAGGAGCAGGAAGAAAACAATGACGGCAAAGATGCTGAGCGTGCGCAACTGACGGGCGAGGTAGGCGTTGGCGCCCTCCTGCACCGCCGCCGCGATTTTCTTCATACTGTCAGTGCCCTCGCCGGCAGCCAGGACTTGCTTGGCCAGCACGACGGCGAGCGCCAGGGCCGAAGCAGCGATGACCGCGATCACGAGGACCACGATGCGGTTGCCACTCGTGAGCTCGGCGGCTAGCTCGATGGCGTGCGGATGGTCCCCAAGAGGGGTGTACGGCCCCACCATTCGTCCTCCTTGACGCTCAGGCTGATCCGAAACGGATGTGGCCGGAGTGTAGAGAGGCGCACCGGAGGAAAACAGGGGCCAGGAAGGGTAATTCACCGGCACTGATGAAGATTACCGCCGTTCGGCGGAGTTATATGATCTTCGATTGAAGATCATATCCCGGTGATTTCCCTGATCAGGGGACAGAACCCACTCCATCGGAGGGGGTCAGGACACGATGGCCGGAACAGCCGGCCACGTCATCCGGATCAAGCCACCGTGCTCGTCCGCCGTGACGTCGACATCGTCGACCAGCCCGCTGATGACGGCGAGGCCGAGCTCGTCCGCGCTGTCGGCCGCGGAACCGTCCCGGGGGGTGGGCACGGTGTGCGGCGCGTCGTCACCGACCTCGATGGTGAAAGTCTTCTCCCCCTCGGTCAGCGACACCCGCACCGGGGTTTCCAGACCGTGGAGGGCATGCAGCCCGACGGCTCTGCTGCACGCCTCGCCGACGGCGAGACGCAACTCGTCGAGCACCGACTCGTCCACTCCCGCCCGCCTGGCGACGGCCGCGGCCACCAGCCTGGCGGTCCGCACATGCTCCGGCGACGCGCTGAAGCGAAGTTCGACGGTGGCCATGCCATCCCCTTGGTCGTACCGAGACGCCGCACCCGGTCGCCGCCGGCTGTGCCGGCCGGGCGACCGGGGACGGTGGCTCTCATGTCCTGATGGTCGGATGAGTCGGTCGGACGCTTCAGTCCGTGGCCGCGACGGCCTCGTCCACCGAGTCATGGATCGGGAACACCTTCGTCAGACCCGTGATCCGGAAAATCTTGAGGATGCGCTCCTGGTTGCAGACCAGGCGCAGCGAACCCTCCTGGGCCCGCACCCGCTTGAGACCACCCACCAGGACTCCCAGACCGGTCGAGTCGAGGAAGTCGACACGCTCCATGTCCACCACCAGGTGGTGGTTGCCGTCGTTGACCAGCTCCACCAGCTGTTCACGCAACTTCGGCGCGGTATACACATCAATCTCGCCGCCTACCTCGACGACCGTTCGGTCGCCGACGGTACGGGTCGACAGGGACAGGTCCACGGATCCTCCAGCACCTAACTCATGAGCGGTCGCCCCCTGAACACCCCACCGGAGGCAGGGGACGGATCGGCAGCCGCCTGGGCATTCAATCACTTACTCACTGCCCAGCACGATGCCTTACAGCCATTGTGCCCCCGGCCAGTGACACACTCGCTGGTGATGCCCCCCGAACCAGCCCTCCCGGACTCCGGCGCGTCACCCGCTCGCGACTCCCCACGTGCCCTGTTGCGGCACCTGGGAAACACCGGGGACCGCGCGGACCGGCTGACCCACACGGAACACCTGCCCGCCCGCCCCGGCCGCACCGCCGCCTGGCCGGAAGAACTGCGGGCGGAAGTGGTGGCTGCTTTCGGTGCCGCCGGAATCGAGCTGCCCTGGGAGCACCAGGCCCGAACCGCCGCCGCCGCGCTGCGCGGCGAGTCGGTGGTGGTCGCCACCGGCACCGCCTCCGGCAAGTCCCTCGCCTACCTGGCACCGGTGTGCAGCGCCCTGCTCGACGGCTCCGCGGCCCCGAACGGGCGCGGCACCACCGCCCTCTACCTGGCCCCCACCAAGGCACTGGCAGCAGACCAGCGACGCGCCGTACGGCAGCTCACCGGACCGCTGGGCCACGCCGTGCGCCCGGCCACCTACGACGGGGACACACCGGCCGAGGCCCGGCGCTGGGCCCGGGACCACGCCAACCTGCTGCTCACCAACCCCGACATGCTGCACCGCAGCCTGCTCCCCGGGCACCGCGGCTGGTCCTCCTTCCTGCGCGCCCTGCGGTACGTCGTCATCGACGAGTGCCACGTCTACCGCGGGGTCTTCGGCTCCCACGTGGCGCAGGTGCTGCGCCGGCTGCGGCGGGTCTGCGCCCACTACGGCGCGCAGCCGGTGTTCCTGCTCGCCTCGGCGACCGTCGCCGACCCTGGCGCGTCCGGAGCCCGCCTCACCGGCGTCGAACTCACCGAGGTGACCGAGGACACCTCGCCACGCGGGGAGCTGGTCTTCGCCCTGTGGGAGCCCCCGCTCACCGAGCCCTCCGAACCGGCCGGCGGGACCGGAACGGCCGACGGGGCCGACGGAGCCGCGGGGGCCGACCGTCCCCTAGGGGAGAACGGCGCCCCGGTCCGCCGCTCGGCCGCCGCGGAGACCGCCGAGCTGCTGACCGACCTGGCCGTGCAGGGGGTGCGCACGGTCGCTTTCGTCCGCTCCCGGCGCGGCGCCGAACTCGTCTCGGTCATCGCCCAGGACCGGCTGGCGGCCGTCGACCGATCCCTCTCCGGCCGGGTGGCCGCCTACCGCGGCGGCTACCTCCCGGAGGAACGCCGCGCTCTGGAACGCGCCCTCCACAGCGGAGCACTGCTCGGTCTCGCCGCGACCTCCGCGCTGGAACTCGGCGTGGACATCGCCGGGCTGGACGCGGTACTGCTGGCCGGCTACCCCGGCACCCGGGCATCCCTGTGGCAGCAGGCCGGGCGAGCCGGGCGCCGACGGCAGGGGGCCCTTGCCGTACTGATCGCCCGCGACGACCCGCTCGACACCTACCTCGTGCACCACCCCGAGGCCCTCTTCCGGCAACCGGTGGAGGCCACCGTCCTCGACCCCGGCAACCCCTACGTGCTCGCGCCGCACCTGTGCGCGGCCGCCGCCGAGCTCCCGCTCACCGAGGCCGACCTGACCCTCTTCGACCCCGCCGCGGCCGGGCTGCTCCCGAAGCTCGAGGCCCGGGGGCTGCTGCGCAGCCGGGGCAGCGGCTGGTACTGGACACGCCGCGAGCGCCCGGCCGCGCTCGTGGACATCCGGGGGCAGGGCGGGGATCCCGTCCAGGTGGTCGAGGCGGACACCGGGCGGCTGCTCGGCACCGTCGACGCGGCGGCGGCGCACAGCGCCGTCCACGAGGGCGCCGTCCACCTGCACCAGGGCCGCAGCTACGTCGTCCGGGAACTGGACCTCAACGAGTCGGTGGCCCTGGTCGACGAGGGGAACCCGCCCTGGACCACCTGGGCCCGGGACGTCACCCGGATCTCGGTGCTGGACTCCGGGACCGAGATCCCGTGGGGAGCGGCCCGGCTGTGCCTCGGCGACGTCGAGGTCACCCACCAGGTCGTCTCGTACCTGCGGCGCAGAATCCTCACCGGCGAGGTGCTCGGGGAGACCCGGCTGGACCTCCCGCCCCGGACGCTCCGCACCCGGGCCGTGTGGTGGACGGTGACCGAGGACCAGCTGGACGCCGCCCGGATCACCCCGGCCATCCTGGCCGGGGCCCTGCACGCAGCCGAGCACGCCTCGATCGGCATGCTGCCGCTGTTCGCCACCTGCGACCGCTGGGACATCGGAGGCGTCTCCACCGCGCTCCACCCCGACACCCTGCTGCCCACGGTCTTCGTCCACGACGGCCACCCGGGCGGTGCCGGCTTCGCCGAACGGGCCTTCCACACCGCCCGGTCCTGGCTGACCGCCACCCGGGACGCCATCGCGGCCTGCGAATGCGACAGCGGCTGCCCGTCCTGCGTCCAGTCCCCCAAATGCGGCAACGGCAACGAACCCCTGCACAAACGCGGCGCCGTCCGGCTGCTCACCGAACTGCTGCGGCAGGCGGACCCGCCCGCGAACGCACCCGCACCCGGTACGGACCCGCCCTCACCTCCGCAGTGAGATCAACCACCTCCCCCCACGCCCCGTCCACCGCGCAGCGCACCACGCGGGCGCCCTGTGCCCCGGCCACCTCGCCGGCCAGAGCGCAGGCCCGCTCCGGCCCGGCCAGCGCCCGGTCGGCGCCGGCCAGTGCGGCCAGGTCCGCGGCGCCCGCCGCCCGGTGCCGGACCTCCACCACCTGGGCCAGCGCCAGCACCGCCAGGCAGGCCAGGCTGATCAGCGCCGAGCAGGCCACCGCCCACACGGTCGCGGAGCCCCGGTCGTCCCGGCGCGGGCCCTCACTGGGGCTCCGCATGCGCCACCGCCCCCGCTGCCACCCGCACCCGCAGCGGACCGGGACCCGGGGCACGGGCTGCCACCTCGACCCGGTGCAGTGAGCCGTCCCGGGAGACCCGGACTTCGGCCCCGGCCGGGGCCGAAGTCCGGGCCACCGCAAGGACGGTGTCGGCCGGTTCCCCCCGGGCCACGGCCCGGGCTCCGGCGCGCGCCGCGTCACCGCACTGGAGCTGGGCGGCCAGGGCCGCCGGCCCCCACAGCAGCATGGCGACCAGCAGCACGAGCGCGGGCACCACGCAGGCGGCCTCCGCGGTGACATAGCCGCGGTCGTCACAGCTCGGCATTGAGGGCCCGCTCGACCAGCGCCTGCAGAGCACCGGTCACGGCCCCGGAGGTGACGACCTGGTAGAGCACGGCTGCCAGAGCCGCCGCGGCGAGAGTCCCCACCGCGTACTCGGCGGTGCTCATCCCCGCATCGCCCCGGTGTGCCGCCCGGAGCCGCAGGGCGGTGAGCCGGCCGAGCCCGCGGGCCGGGCGGCCGAGGGCCCGCAGGGACCACCGCGGCTGCCAGGAGCGGGGGACGCGGCCCCGCAGGTTCCGCAAGGAGCGGATGGCACCATCCCGCAGGAACCGCAGGGGGCGGACAGCGCGGTCTCGCGAGGAGCGGGGAACCCGGGCCGCCGCACGCGGGCCCGGCGGGAGGTGGTGGGGGACGTGGACGAGGCGGCGGCTTGGCACGGAGAACCTCCAGCAGTGCGGGGTGGGGTGGGTACGGCACGGGTGCCGGTTCGGAACAAACGGGGACGCGGGAAACGGAACCGTGCGGGGCAGCGGGAGCCGGTGGCCGGGAGCACGGTTGCCGGGGGTCCGGTGACCGGAAGGCCGGTGACCGGAAGGCCGTCGGCCGGGCGGCTCACCACAGGGTGCGCAGCAGGCCGATGACCACCGGGGCGACGCCGATGAGCAGGAACGCCGGCAGGAAACACAGGCCGAGCGGGCCGGTGATGTGGACGGCAGCCCTCCGGGTGCGGATGACGGTGTCCCGGGTGCGGCGGGCACGGAACTCGGTGGCTTCCCGGCCGATCGCAGTGCCGGCCGGGACGCCGCTGGTGTCGGCGAGCTCCAGACTGCGGGCCAGCCCGGCGGCCCCCGGAAGCGCGCCGAGCCGGCCCCAGGCTGCTGACGGCTCGGCGCCCAGGCGCAGCTCCGTCACGGCCCGGCGCAGCCCTTCGGCGAGCGGCCCGTCGAGCGAGCCGCCGACGGCCGCCGCGGCCGCGGCAGGGGAGGCGCCGGTGGCCAGGCAGGCGGCAAGCAGCTCCGCCACCACGGGGAGCCGGCCGTCCGCGGCTTCCGCTTTCCGGGTGCGCGGCCACCGGATCGGGCGGGCCACGGCCGGGGACGGTCCGGGGCGGAGCCGGGTCAGCCGCCCGCGCACCCGGTGGTCGTGACGGGCGGCGGCGGCCGGCGCCAGCAGGAAGCCGGCCGCGAGGAGGACGAGGGCCACGGTCATGCGGCTGCCCGTTCGGCGGAGCGGACGATCGCCGCCACCCAGGCGAGCCCAGCCCATTCCAGGAGGGCGCCACCCACCAGGCAGGCCAGTCCGGCCGGGGAGTGCAGCAGGACCACCAGGGGCTGCACGCCCATGGCCGACCCGAGCAGCAGTCCGAACACCGGCAGTGCGGCGAGCACCAGGGCGGTGGCCCGGGGGCCGGAGAGCTGGGCCCGCAGTTCCTCCCGCTGATCACGTTCGGCACGCAGCGAGTCGGCGACCCGGTCCAGGCCGGAGGCGAGCGAGGCGCCGCCGTCGACGGCGACCTGCCAGCAGGCGGCCACCGCCCGCAGCCCTTCGGCACCGGGCTGTCCGGCGGCCTGCCGTAGCGCGGCCGGGACGTCTCCGCCGTACCGGGCGGCGGCCGTCACGGCGGCGGCGGGCGCACCGAGGTGTCTCGGGCCGGCGGCGCGCAGGGCCTGTTCGGGCTGCCGGCCGGCCCGTACCTCACCCGCCACCGCCGCGCAGAACCCGATCACGGCGTCCGCCCGCCGCGCGGCGTCCCGGGAGCCGCACCTGCCGCGCCACCAGCGCGCGGCGAGCGGTGCCAGCAGCGCGGCGGCGGCCAGCGGCAGCAGCGACCGGCCCCAGAGGGCCACCACCCCGCCGGCGGCCAGGCAGCACAGGACACTGGTGAGGGTCCCGTCTGCGCGTGAGGGCAGGCGGAGCCGCCGCCGTCCGGGTGCGGCGCCCGGCGGGAGCAGCCTGGCGGCGGGCGCGCCCGTACGTCCGCCGGTCAGCAGCCAAGCGGCTCCTCCGGCGGACAGTGCCGCCGCGCACGGGAGAAGCTGCGCTGCGGGCCCGGTCACAGCGCCGCGCCGTTCCGGGCGCAGAGCGCCGCCAGGCGCGGCCAGCCGGGCTCCCGGACGAATCCCTCGGCTGACCAGCGGGCCGCCGGGAGGGTGGTCACCAGACCGGTGTCGTCGCGGTCCAGGACGTGGATCTCGGCGATCCGCCGCCGGCCGGTGGCACGGTCCCGGACGAGGTGCACGACCAGGGACAGGGCCGCCGCCAGCTGGCTGTGCAGGGCGGCCCGGGGAAGCCCGGCGGTGCTTCCGAGCGCTTCCAGCCGGGCGGGCACATCGGCCGCAGCGTTGGCATGCAGGGTCCCACAGCCGCCGTCGTGGCCCGTGTTGAGGGCCGCCAGCAGCTCGGACGCCTCGGCGCCCCGCACCTCGCCGACCACCAGGCGGTCCGGCCGCATCCGCAGGGCCTGGCGCACCAGCTCCCGCAGGCCGATCCGTCCCGCACCCTCCTGGTTGGCGGGCCTGGCTTCCAGCCGCACCACGTGAGGATGGCCGGGCCGCAGCTCCGCGGAGTCCTCGACGAGCACGATCCGCTCCCCCGGCCCCACGAGCCCCAGCAGCGCTGCCAGGAGGGTGCTCTTCCCGGAGCCGGTGCCGCCGGTGACCAGGTAGGACAGCCGGGCCTCGAGCACGGCTCGCAGCAGCCGTTCGCCGCCCGGCGGGATCGTACCCGCCGCGGTGAGCTCCGCGAGGCTGAACGCCCGTGGCCGCACCACTCGCAGGGACAGGTACGGGTGGCCGACGGCCAGGGGCGGGAGTACCGCGTGCAGCCGGGTGCCGTCGGGCAGCCGGGCGTCCACCCAGGGGCGCGCGTCGTCCAGCCGCCGGCCCGCGGCCGAGGCCAGCCGCTGTGCGAGCCGGCGCAGGGCGGCCGCGTCGGAGAACCGCACGTCGGTCCGGCAGACCCCGGCCCCGCGGTCCACCCAGACCTCGTCGGGGCCGTTGACGAGTACGTCGGTGACGTCCGGGTCGGCGAGCAGTGGCTGCAGCGGCCCCGCGCCGACCAGTTCGGAGCGCAGGGCCCGCACCACGGACAGCACGGCGCTGTCCCCGAGGAGCCTGCCCTGTTCGCGCAGGGCCTCGGCGACCCGGGCGGGCGTGGGCTCGGCACCTTCCTCGGCCAGCCGCAGCCGGACGCTGTCGAGCAGGTCAGGAAGAGTCGCCGGAGTTTCCGGGGCAGGCGTGCGCGGGACGGAAGTGCGCGGGGAGGTAGTGCGGGCGGTGTTGGCGGACACGGGGGTCATGCGGCCACTCCCCGGCCCGGCAGCGCCCGGTGCAGCAGGGCGGAACAGAACTCCGCCAGCGGGCCGGAAGGGTCGGCGCCGGGTGGTTCCCCGGTGTCGGCAGCCGCAGGGAGGCCAGGCTCATCGGGCAGCTCCCCGGCGAGCGGCAGCCCCAGCAGCCGGCCGATCGCCTCGCCGTCCAGCGCCCCGCTGCCGGGTCCCCGGGCCACAACCCGGAGGTCACGGAGGAGAGCACCGGAGCTCTCCACGACCCGCCGCGCCGCGGCAACCGCCCGCAGCTCGGCCGGCACGACCAGCAGGCCGAGGTCGACGTGCGCCAGGGCCTCGGCGGAGGCCTCGCCCAGGGTGCGGGGGAGGTCGAGGACGACCGCACCGCCGCGGCGCCGGGCCGCGGCCAGTACGGACCGCATCGCGTCCCGGGGAAGCGGTACGGCACCGGCCGCGTCGCCCCGGTCCCAGCTGAGCAGGCTCAGCCGGCGCAGTCGCGGCAGCGACTCCTCCAGGGCGGCGGCGGGCAGGCGGCCCCGGGAGGAGGCGAACGCGGGCCAGCGCAGCCCCGGCGTGCGCTCGGCGCCGAGCAGCACGTCGAGACCGCCGCCGAGCGGGTCGCTGTCGATGAGCATCGTCCGCTGTCCGTCCCGGGCCGCGGTGACCGCGAGCGCGCAGGCCAGGGTGGAGGCACCGGCGCCGCCCCGGCCGCCGAGCACGCCGAGGGTCAGCGCCGGCCCGCCCCCGTCCTCCGCGGAGTCCGCGATGCGATCCGCCAGCCATGCCTCGTCGCCCGGCAGCTGAAGCACCTGCTCGGCCCCCAGCGCCACACCGCGGGCCCAGATCGAGTGGTCGTCGGGATCCCGCCCGACAAGCAGCACTCCGGCCCTGCGGTCCGGTGGCCGGCCGGTCTGCTGCCGGGCGGCCCAGTCGTCGCCGGCGAGCACCAGGGGTGCCCGCTGCCACTGCTCGGAGTCGACCGGAGTGCCGTGCAGCACCTCGGTTTGGGCTCCGGCCGCGGCGCAGAGCCGCAGCAGGTCGTCGAGCAGCTCTTCGTCCTCAGTGAGGATCAGGACGGATTCCGCCATGCGTGCCGTCTCCCTTCGCGATGCGCACTCCGTGACGGAAGTGCGTCGGACAGCGACGGGATTCACTGTGGCGCTTGCCGGAATTCCCTGGTGATCACTGGGGAAATCTGTGGACAGGCCGGCGGCTGGGGAAAAGTCGTTCACTCCGACGGGTGAGTTGCGGGCATGCGACGGCCGGGAAGTGGCCGTCAGGTGAACGGCGGGGAGGGACCGGCGGGGGGCCGGGGAAGGCCGGCAGGGCCGGGCACGGGGAGGCCCCGGGGGCCGGCGCGGGGCAGGGAGGCCGGCACGGGAGGGTCGGAGGCCCGAGGGTGCCGGGCAGCAGAACGCTGTCCGGATCCGGACATGCGACGACCCCCGCCGGGGGGGAGAGCGGGGGTCGTCTACCTCGGCCCGACTCGGGGGGGGAGGAGCCGGACCGGGGTGAGCACGGTCGCGAACGATCCGTGACTTCCATGGTGTACCCGAGAGCCTTCTCAGGCAAACCCACGCGCCAAGCCTACGCCGAATGGCGGCCGTTTATGCTCGGTGCGTGGAAATACTGCCGCCGCCGCGTACCGCCGCCTTCTTCGACCTGGACAAAACGGTCATCGCCAAGTCGAGCACGCTCACCTTCGGCAGATCGTTCTACCAGGGCGGTCTCATGAACCGCCGGGCCGTGCTGCGCGCCGCCTACGCGCAGTTCGTTTACCTGGTCGGAGGGACCGATCACGACCAGACCGAACGGATGCGGAAGTATCTGTCCGACTTGTGCCGGGGCTGGAACGTCCAGCAGGTCAAGGAGATCGTGGCGGAGACGATCCATGACGTGATCGACCCGATCATCTATGACGAAGCGGCCTCGCTGATCGAGCAGCACCACGCGGCGGGCCGCGATGTGGTCATCGTCAGCACCTCGGGCGCCGAGGTCGTGGAGCCGATCGGGGAACTGCTGGGCGCGGACCGGGTGGTGGCCACCCGCATGGTGGTCACGGAGGGCCGCTACACCGGCGAGATCGAGTACTACGCCTACGGCCCGGCGAAGGCGGAGGCGATCGCCCGGCTGGCCGAGTCCGAGGGATACGACCTCGAGCGCTGCTACGCCTACAGCGACTCCGTGACCGATGTGCCGATGCTGGAGGCCGTGGGGTATCCGCACACGGTGAATCCGGACCGCGGGCTGCGCCGGGAGGCCGCGGCCCGGCAATGGCCGGTACTCACCTTCAGCCGTCCGGTCCGGCTGAAGCAGCGGGTCGCCGCGCTGCCGCCCCGCCCGGCGATCGCCGCCGGCGCGGCCGTGCTCGCGGCGGTCTGCGCCGCGAGCCTGGTCTGGTACGCCAGCAGGCGCCGGAGCAGCACTGCCCGTCCGCGGCTTCCCTGAACAGCCGGGCGAGGGGCCGTGCATGGGTCGGGACGCAGGGCATGGCGCGGGCGGACGGGGGCGCGCGGCGGGGCGTAAGTAAAATCTCCGGGCTCCGCTTCCCCTTTGCCGAAGGCAGGAGTACAAAGGAGGTGAAGGCCCGCGAGACCAACGGAATCGAAGAAGGATTCCGCACAACGGCCCACGGACCTCACACATGAATACCGGGCACCCACGCGTAGCAGACCCGCGATAGGGCCGGCCGCACCAGGGAGCGGGCGAGAAGACCCCGCCCTGATCGGCTAATTTGTGCACGCCTGATAACCCGGTGGACATGTCGGGCGGTGGCGCAGCCTCGAGCGGCGCCACCGCTGCGTGTGCGCCGCCGATACCCGGCGCCCTCCCCGCAACCCGCCCCCGTGCGGCTCCGCTCCCCGGTCCGGGCGCCCGCTACGGTCCGGTCTCCGCCAGGGTCCGGCCGGATACGGGCACCGGGTTCAGGCTGCTCCTCGCTGCAGGGCCTCGCATACCGCCACCGACTCCCGGGCGCCGAGCTCCACGGCCTGCCCGCAATGAGTGAGCCAGGCAGCCATCCCGTCCGCCGTGCCGGAGGCGTAGCCCGCCAGGGCCCGCAGGTAGGCATCCCGCCCCAGCTCGGCGTGGCCGACCTCGGCCGGGGCGACGGCCTTGGGGTCCAGGCCGCTGTTGATGAGAACGATGCGCTCGGCCGTGCGGGCCACCAGACCGTTGTGCGAGCCGAACGGCCGCAGCGCCAGCAGCTCCCCGTGCACCACTGCCGCGTTCACCAGCGCGGGCGCCTGCGACCCTGCAACGATCAGCCGGCTGAGGCCGTCCAGCCGGACCGCCACCTCCTCCGCGCCGGGGAGCGGGAGGGAGGAGGGGACATCGAAGGGCTCGGTCACCGGCTCACCCGCCAGCCGGGGACGGCCGACGGTGTCCTCGGGTACCGCCCCGCCTGCCGCGACCAGGTGCAGCCGGGCGAGCACCCGCAGCGGGGAGTTCCGCCAGATGTCCAGCAGCTGGCCGGCCTCGGCGGTGAGGCGCAGCGCCGCCCCGACCGTGCGGGCCTCGTCGTCGGATCCGAAGTCACTGCGTCTGCGTACTTCTTCCAGTGCCCAGTCGGCGCCGGCCAGGGCGGCGGAGGCGCGGGCGCCGCGCAGGGCCGCCTCGCCGGTGATCTCGGAACTGCGGCGGCGCATCACCCGGTGCCCGTAGGCCCGGTCCACCGCTTTGCGGACGGCGTCCACCGCCTCGGTCACCCCGGGCAGGGCGGCGAGCGGGGCAAGCGGATCGGAAGGGCCGGAGGGACCGGCCGACGGGTTCGCCTTCATGAGTGCGCAGCCTAAGCCCGCAGGGGTGCCGGGCAGACGTCCACCTTCGAGTGGTCTTCTTCACGCCGTGCGACTCCGGCGGTCGGCTCGCCCTACGCTCTGAACATGAAGATCGGTTTCGTTGGCAAAGGGGGCAGCGGGAAGACCACGCTGTCCTCGCTTTTCGTCCGCCACCTCGCTGCCCGGGGCGTACCGGTGACCGCGGTGGACGCGGACATCAACCAGCATCTCGGCGTCGCCCTCGGCCTGGACGAGGAGGAGGCCGCCGGGCTGACCCCGATGGGCGGCAGTCTGCCGCTCATCAAGGAGTACCTGCGCGGCGACAATCCCCGGATCACCTCGCCGGAGGTGATGATCAAGACGACGCCGCCTGGCGAGGGTTCGCGGCTGATCCGGCTGAGCGAGTCCAATCCGGTCTTCGACGCCTGCGCACATACCGTTCCGCTGGAGGACGGCCAGGCACGGCTGCTGGTCACCGGCCCGTTCACCGAGGCCGATCTGGGGGTGGCGTGCTATCACTCCAAGACCGGCGCGGTCGAGCTGCTGCTCAATCACCTGGTCGACGGGCGGCACGAGTACGTGGTCGTCGACATGACGGCCGGCAGCGACTCCTTCGCCTCGGGGATGTTCACCCGCTTCGACATGACCTTTCTGGTGGCGGAGCCGACCCGCAAGGGGGTGTCCGTCTACCGGCAGTACCGGGACTACGCGCGGGACTTCGGGGTCCCGCTGCGGGTGGTGGGAAACAAGGTGCAGGACGAGGAGGACCTCGCGTTCCTGCGGTCCGAGGTGGGTGAGGACCTGCTGGTGGCCTTCGGTCACTCCGACTGGGTGCGGGCCCTGGAGCGTGGTGTGGCCCGCCCGTTCGCCGCTCTGCACGAGGAGGACCGTCAGGCTCTCCGGACCCTGCACGACACGGCCGACGCGGCCCACGCCCGGCGCGACTGGGAGCGTTACACCCAGCAGATGGTGCACTTTCACCTGAAGAACGCCGCCAGTTGGGGCAACGACAAGACCGGGGCCGACCTGGCCGCGCAGGTCGATTCCGGCTTCGTGCTGCACGAGGCCCTCGCCGGCCGGGCGGGCGCGGAGCTCAGTCCGCAGTCCGCCTGAGCGGCCCGGCCCTCCCGGTACGGCAGATCCCTCGGGGCGGCCGGCACGAAGACGCATCCCTGGCGGTTCCGTCGCACTGACGGGCGGTCAGGGGCGCGGTGCTGCCCGCACGCCTGCCGTCCCGCCACCCTGCCACCTTGCCTGGAAACGACATCTCTCGGACAGTCATTCCGTCCTACTTTGTAGACCAATAGGCGTCATACCTGCATCGGACCAGTGTGCGAGGTAATACAGAGCTTTGCCCTGCATTACCCTTCGTTTACCTACGCTTGAGCGTAGCCATAACGTCACGTTCCGCGACATGCGTCATGCCTGCCCTACGGACGGAGAGATTCACCGATGCCCACACGCGCCCCCGCGCCCGGCGCCGCACCGCACCGCAATGACCTGACGGCCTCGGTCTCGGTGTTTCTCATCGCGCTCCCGCTGGCCCTCGGCATCGCCCTGGCCACCGGTGCACCGCTGCAGGCCGGGCTCGTGGCCGCGGTCGTCGGGGGTGTGATCGCCGGGCGCCTGGGCGGCGCACCCCTGCTGGTGACCGGTCCGGCGGCCGGGCTGACCGTGGTCACCGCCGAGCTGATCCAGCTCTACGGCTGGCGCACCACCTGCGCGATCACCGTCCTGGCCGGCCTCACCCAACTGGCCCTTGCCACCCTGCGCGTGGCCCGCTCCGTACTGGTCGTCAGTCCGGCCATCGTGCACGGCATGCTCGCCGGCATCGGGATCACCATCGCGGTGGCCCAACTGCACGTCGTGCTCGGAGGCAGCCCGCACAGCACGGTGCCGGCCAACCTGGCCGCCCTCCCCGGCCAGCTGGCGAACCCGCACCCGCCGGCGGTCGTCGTGGGAGGCCTCGCCCTGGCGGTGCTGCTGATCTGGCCCCGGCTCCCCGGGCGCGGCGGCCAGTGGGTGCGCCGGGCCATGCCCGCCGCACTCGCCGCCGTCGCCCTGGCCACCGCCCTGGCCGCCACCGCGGCGCTTCAGCTCCCCCGGGTGGACCTGCCCTCCTGGAGCAGCCATGCTCTGCCCGGACAGCCCGAAGGGCCGGTGCTCGGCCTGCTCGCCGCGGTCCTGACCGTCGCCCTGGTGGCCAGCGTGGAATCACTGCTCTCCGCAGTCGCGGTCGACAAGCTGGCCGCCGAACGGCACCGGAAGGGCGGGCCGCCCGCGTCCACGGCCGACCTGGACCGGGAGCTGCGGGGTCAGGGCGCGGCCAATGTGGTCTCCGGGGCCCTGGGCGGCCTGCCGGTCACCGGGGTGGCGGTGCGCAGCGCGGCCAATGTGGCGGGCGGCGCCGTCAGCCGCTGGTCCACGATCCTGCACGGCTGCTGGCTGCTGCTCGCCACCGTGCTGCTGGTCCCGGTGCTGGAGCTGATTCCGCTGGCCGCTCTCGCGGCCCTCGTGATGGTGATCGGCATCCAGCTGGCCGGCCCCGCTCACCTGCGCACTCTTGCCCGGCACCGGGAGCTCCCGGTGTACGGCGCCACCACGGCCGGCGTGGTGCTGTTCGGCGTCCTGGAAGGGGTCGGCATCGGCATCGCCGTGGCGGTGGCGATGACCCTGCACCGGCTCACCCGCACCGTGATCACTGCCGAGGAGGAGCCGGACGGCACGTATCGCGTGCGGGCCCACGGCAGGCTGACGTTCCTGGCCGTGCCGCGGCTCAGCCGGGTGCTCGCCCACATTCCCGCCGGGGCGACCGTCACGGTGGCTGTCGACGACACCCGGATGGATCATGCGGCGCACGAGACGCTGCACGACTGGCGGTCGGCGCACCTGGGGCACGGCGGCCGGGTGATCATGGCCGGTGAACCGGCGGAACCGGCGGCGGTCCCCTCCTCCCGTGCCACGCCCGGCGCGCTGCCCACCGCGGAGAAGGCCCGCGCGGCAACGGGGACGGGCGGGGGCCGCGACCGGCCGGACGGCCGCCGGCCGACGCGGTGAAGTCCCCGACCCCGGCGAACGCTGCGGACGAATAGTTCCACCGGTCCGCCATTCAGCGCGCCCGACTGCCGCTCGGCGCGTCCCTCACCCGCTCGGCGCAATAGGTCTACACCACCGCCCCGGAAGCCCTTGTCAAAGGTCAGCCGGGCTGATGAGGTGAGCCGTGGGACACAGCTGCGCCGCAAGGGAGATGTTGTGAGCAACAAGAGCCTGGCCAACCTCATGTCGGAGGAACGGAGGTTTCCGCCCCCCGCCGAACTGGCCGCCCACGCCAACGTCACCGAGAGCGCCTACGCGGCGGCCGAGGCGGACCGGCTGGGGTTCTGGGCCGAACAGGCCCGACGCCTGAGCTGGTCCACCGAACCCACCGAGACGCTCGACTGGTCGAATCCCCCGTTCGCCAAGTGGTTCGCCGACGGCAAGCTCAATGTCGCGTACAACTGCGTGGACCGGCACGTGGAGGCCGGCAACGGCGACCGGGTGGCCGTCCACTTCGAGGGGGAGCCCGGCGACTCCCGTTCGCTCACCTACGCCGAGCTCCAGCGAGAGGTCTCCAGGGCGGCTCACGCCCTGACCGAGCTGGGCGTGAACAAGGGTGACCGGGTCGCCGTCTACCTGCCCATGATCCCGGAGGCGGTGATCGCGATGCTGGCGTGCGCCCGCATCGGAGCCCCGCACTCGGTGGTCTTCGGCGGCTTCTCCGCGGACGCCCTGGCCACCCGGATCCGGGACGCCGACGCCCGCGTCATCATCACCGCGGACGGCGGGTACCGCCGGGGCAAGGCCACCGCCCTCAAGCCGGCCGTCGACGAGGCCCTGACCCGGCCGGGCACGGAGAACGTGCGCAGTGTCCTGGTCGTGCGGCGCACCGAGCAGGACACCGACTGGACCGAGGGCCGGGACGTCTGGTGGCACGACATCGTCGACCGGCAGCCCGCGGAGCACACCCCGGAGGCGTTCGACGCCGAGCACCCGCTGTTCATCCTCTACACCTCGGGCACCACCGGTAACCCCAAGGGCATCCTGCACACCTCCGGCGGCTATCTGACCCAGACCGCGTACACCCACCATGCCGTCTTCGACCTCAAGCCGGAGTCGGACGTCTACTGGTGCACCGCGGACGTCGGGTGGGTCACCGGCCACTCGTACATCGTGTACGGCCCGCTGGCCAACGGCGCCACCAGCGTGCTCTACGAGGGCACCCCGGACTCGCCGCACAAGGGCCGGTGGTGGGAGATCGTCCAGAAGTACGGCGTCACGCTCCTCTACACGGCACCGACCGCGATCCGGGCCTGCATGAAGTGGGGCGACGACATTCCCGCCCGCTTCGACCTCTCCAGCCTGCGGATTCTGGGTTCGGTCGGCGAGCCGATCAACCCGGAGGCGTGGATCTGGTACCGGGAGAACATCGGCGCGGGCCGCACTCCGGTGGTGGACACCTGGTGGCAGACCGAGACCGGCGCCATGATGATCTCACCGCTGCCGGGCGTCACGGCCACCAAGCCGGGCTCCGCCCAAGTGCCGCTGCCGGGCATCTCGGCGACGGTCATCGACGACGAGGCCAACGAGGTGCCCGACGGCGGTGGCGGCTACCTGGTGCTCACCGAGCCGTGGCCGTCGATGCTCCGCACCATCTGGGGCGACGACCAGCGGTTCCGCGACACGTACTGGGCGCGTTTCGAGCACCGGTACTTCGCGGGGGACGGCGCCAAGAAGGACCAGGACGGCGACATCTGGCTGCTGGGCCGGGTGGACGACGTGATGCTGGTGTCCGGCCACAACATCTCCACCACGGAGGTGGAATCGGCGCTGGTCTCGCACCCGAAGGTGGCCGAGGCCGCGGTCGTGGGAGCCACCGACCCGCAGACCACGCAGTCCATCTGCGCGTTCGTCATCCTGCGCGGCACGGCCAAGGAGGACGACGGGCTGGTCGAGGAGCTGCGGGCGCACGTCTCCAAGCAGCTCGGCCCGATCGCCAAGCCGAAGCGGATCCTGCCGGTCGCCGAGCTTCCCAAGACCCGGTCCGGGAAGATCATGCGCCGCCTGCTGCGCGACGTCGCCGAGAACCGGCAGCTGGGCGACGTCACCACCCTCACCGATTCCTCCGTCATGGACCTCATCCAGACCAAGCTTCCGGGGGCGGCCAGCAGCGACGACTGACTCCGCTCCGGCCGGTGTGCCGGTCCTGAGCCCGCGAGGGGGTGCACGGCGAGAGCCGTGCACCCCCTCGGTCCGTTGTGCCACCCCACCGCTCGTACGCACGCCCCCCGCGGGCATCCCGGACCTCCCCGCAGGCGACAGCCGGAATACCATGCGCGCATGGCCGAGTTGCCGTTGAGGCATGAGACGCAAGGCCGGCGACCGGTGGTTGCCGCCGCGGGTACGCCCTCACCGGAGCAACGGCCGGGTGTCTGACTGACGGGGCTCCCTCGCGGCACTACTGTCACAACAGCACCGGCAACCAGACTCCGGGTCCACCCGGGATGCGAGGAAGAGGGATAAGCAATGAGCGCAGCCGACGAGGGCCGCAAGCTGGGGGAGTTGGTGGCCTCAGCCACCAGCGAGCTGTCCGCGCTCGTCCACGACGAGATCGCCCTGGCCAAGGCCGAGCTCAAGCAGGACGCGCAGCGGGCGGGCATCGGTGCCGCGGCCGGGATCGTGGCACTGGCCCTGCTGCTTCTGTCGCTCCCGGTGTTCAGCTTCGCCCTGGCCTATTGGCTCCACAACTGGTGGAACGTCCCGCTGGCCATCGCCTTCCTGATCGTCGGCGGCCTGTTCGTGGTGCTCGCGGGGGTGCTGGGGCTTGCCGCCAAGGTCGTGGTGGGCAAGATCTCCAAGCCGCAGCGGTCCATCGATTCGGCCAAGGACTCCATGGCGGTGCTGTCCCACGTCAAGCCGCATCCGCGGCGGACCGCCGCGCCGGAGGCGCAGGCCCGCTCCGTGTCGGACTCCGCGGTATGACCGCCGGCGGGCACTCCGAGGCACGGACCACGGTGGTCCAGCAGGACGGTCCCTGGACGCACCGGGATGTCGCCGCGAACGGCGCCCGGTTCCACATCGCCGAGATGGGCGAAGGGCCTCTGGTCCTGCTGCTGCACGGCTTTCCGCAGTTCTGGTGGGCCTGGCGGCACCAGCTCCCCGCCCTCGCCGGGGCGGGGTACCGCGCGGTCGCGATGGACCTGCGCGGGGTGGGCGGCAGTGACCGCACCCCGCGCGGCTACGACCCGGCGAATCTGGCGCTGGACGTCACCGGCGTGATCCGGTCGCTCGGGGAGCCGGACGCCGCCCTGGTCGGTCACGACCTCGGCGGTTACCTGGCGTGGACGGCCGCCGTGATGCGGCCGAAGCTGGTGCGCCGGCTGGCCGTGTCCTCCATGCCGCATCCGCGGAGCTGGCGCGCGGCGCTGCTGCGCAACCCGCGGCAGACCGCGGCAAGCTCCTACGTCTGGAACTACCAGCGGCCCTGGCTCCCGGAGCGGCACCTGGTCGCGGACGACGCGGCGGCGGTGGGGGAGCTGCTGCGGAAGTGGTCGGGGCCCCGGCAGCCCGAGCCGGAGGCCGTGGACATCTACCGCAAGGCGATGTCGATCCCCTCGACCGCGCACTGTGCGATCGAGCCCTACCGCTGGATGGTCCGCTCGATCGCCCGGCCGGACGGCGTGCAGTTCAACCGCCGGATGAAGCGGCCGGTGCAGGTGCCCACGCTGCATCTGCACGGCTCGCTGGACCCGGTGCTGCACACCCGCTCCACGGCGGGCTCCGGGGAGTACGTGGAGGCTCCGTACCGCTGGCGGCTCTTCGACGGGCTGGGGCACTTCCCTCACGAGGAGGACCCGGCCACGTTCAGCACCGAGCTGATCGAATGGCTGCGGGACCCCGAGCCGGACCGTTGAACGGTGCCCCCGGCGGACCGGCTTCCGGTCCGCCGCAGCCCCCGCACGTCCGGGCGCCGTCGCACAGCCGACGGCCGAGGCCCCCGCACGGCCGGACCCTCGAGTGCGACACATGCCCGACGCATGGGCCAATTGGCCGACCCCGGCACGATTACCGACCACACACTCCGGGCAGGGACCACAGTATGGGCTGGACTCACGACTACCGTGACGTGGCACGTCTTCGCAGCGGCAAGGGAGCCGCCGCCCGGGTGCAGAGCACCGTGCGGCTGCCCTCTCGTCGCCTGGATCCGGATTCACACACCATCGGCTTTCCGCACATCCTGCGCCGCCGCGCCCGCTGGGTGAGCACGCGGCTCAGGCATCCCAGGAGCTGAACCGTGGGGGCGGAGGCAGCTGCCTCCGCCCCCACGGACGGGCCCACACGCTCACCTCGCGCACGACCTCACATCGCGCACGACTGCGTGTCGACCGGCCGCTGCGTGGCCTGACCGCGGTCGGCGACCTCCCGCACCTCGTCGTACGTGAGGGCGTACCCGGTGTGGTCGTCGTCGAGCGACTTGGCGAAGATCACCCCGTAGACCCGGCCGTCCGGGGCCAGCAGCGGGCCGCCGGAGTTGCCCTGCCGCACAAAGGCGTGGAGCGAGTACACATCGCGGTTGACGGTGCCCCGGCGGTAGATGTCGGGCCCGTTGGCCTGGATGCGCTCGCGGACCCGGGCCGCGCGGACATCGAAGGGGCCGTTCTGCGGGAAGCCCGCGACGATGGCGTCGTCCCCGCCGGAGGCGGCTGCGTCAGCGAACTCCAGCGAGGGCGCGTCGAGCTGCGGGACGTGCAGGACCGCGACGTCGCGTTCCCAGTCGTAGAGCACGACCTCCGCGTCGTAGAGCTGCCCCTCACCGCCGATCTGCACGGTCGGCTCGTTCACCCCGCCGACCACGTGAGCGTTCGTCATGACCCGCTGGTCGCCGTAGACGAAGCCGGTGCCCTCCAGGACTTTTCCGCAGCCGGGGGCGGTTCCGGCGACCTTGACGATGGAACGGCGGGCCTCGGCCACCACCGGGCTGTTCACCAGCTCCTGGTCGGGCGCGGGGACATCGGTGATCGCCTCCTGGGTGAACGGCGCGAACACCTGCGGGAAGCCCTGCTGAGCCAGGGTCGAACTGAAGTCGCTGAACCAGGTGTCGGCGTGGTCGGGGAGCACCTGGGAGACACCCTGCAGCACCTGGGAGTTGCGAACCTCCCGGCCGACCGTCGGCAGCGTGGTGGTGGCCAGCGCCGAGCCGATGAGCCAGGCCACCAGCAGCATCGCCAGCACGTTGACCAGCGCGCCGCCGGTCGCGTCCAGTGCCCTGGCGGGGGACCAGGTGATGTACTGCCGCAGCCGGTTGCCCAGATGAGTGGTGAGGGCCTGCCCGACCGAGGCACACACGATCACGATGACGACCGCCGCGAGCACCCCTGCGGTGCCGGGCTCCGTCCCGTTGCTGACCGCCTCCCAGATCCGGGGCAGCAGGAAGACGGCGAGCAGTCCGCCACCCAGGAACCCGATGACGGACAGCACCCCGACGACGAAGCCCTGCCGGTACCCCACGACCGCGAACCAGATGGCAGCGAGCAGAAGCAGCAGGTCGAGGACGTTCATGCGGCCACCGTCTCACGCCCCGCCGGGCAACGGGATCTCCCGGGAGCGATCCCACGGCAGCTCCCACTCGGCGTGATGCAGAATCCGGTCGATCACGCCGGCGGTGAATCCCCAGACCAAGGTGTCCGCCACGGCGAAGCACGGCCCGCGGTAGCCGCTGGGGTGCACGGCGACCCCGCGGCTGGCCGGGTCGGCCAGCTCATCGACCAGGACGGTGAAGACCCGGGCGGTCTCCGCCAGGTCCACGGCCGTGACCGGTGACGGCTCGTGCCACCAGCCCAGCACGGGCGTGACGATGAAGTTGCTGAAAGGGATGTACAGCCTCGGCAGGGTGCCGAACAGGCGGACCCCCGACGGGTCGAGCCCGGTCTCCTCCTCGGCTTCGCGCAGCGCGGCGCGCAACGGCCCCACCGTGTCCGGGTCGCCGTCCTCGGGGTCCAGGGCACCTCCGGGGAACGAGGGCTGGCCCGCGTGGTTGCGCAGGCTGGAGGCGCGCTGCATGAGCAGCAGCTCCGGCCCCTGCCGGCCGTCGCCGAAGAGCACCAGGACGGCCGAGGGCCGTCCGCCCTGCTCCGGCGGGAGAAACCTGCTGAGCTGCGCGGCCTCCACCGTGCGGGACAGCTGCGCGACAGGCTCCAGCCAGGCGGGCAGCCCGTCGGGGTCGAGGGAGCAGGCGTGGGCGGCAGCCCCGGAGGCGGCCCCGGCCGCTCGCGTGCGTCCGGTCATGCGGCTCCCATCGGCGGTGCGGGGAGGCCCGGGTAGTCGGCCGGCGGCTTGAGCCGCTGGCCGGGCTTGCCCGCCATCTCGTACTTGAGCAGCTTCTTCGCCTTTTCCGGGTCGGTTTCGCCCTCACCGAAGGAAGGGCACAGCGGAGCTATCGGGCAGGCGCCGCAGGCGGGCTTGCGGCTGTGGCAGATCCGGCGGCCGTGGAAGATGGTGCGGTGGGAGAACATCGTCCAGTCCTTCTCGGGCAGGATCGCGCCGATCTCCGCCTCGACCTTTTCCGGGTCGGTCTTCTCGGTGAGCCCCCACCGGCGCACCAGCCGCCCGAAATGCGTGTCCACGGTCAGACCTGGGACGTCGAAGGCGTTGCCGAGCACCACGAACGCCGTCTTGCGCCCGACGCCGGGCAGCGACACGAGGTCCTCCAGGCGGCCCGGCACCTCTCCGCCGAAGCGGTCGCGCAGCGCCGCTGAGAGGCCGAGCAGGCTCTTGGTCTTGTTGCGGAAGAAGCCGGTCGGGCGGATCAGCTCCTCCAGGGCCGCCGGGTCGGCGGCCGCCATGTCCTCGGGAGTGGGGTACTTGGCGAACACCGCGGGGGTCGTCTGATTCACCCGCAGGTCGGTGGTCTGCGCCGACAGGACCGTCGCGACCAGGAGCTCGAAGGGGTTCTCGAAGTCGAGCTCGGGGTGGGCGTAGTAGTAGACCTCTCCCAGCTCGCGGTTGATCTTCCGTGCCCTGCGCACCACGGCCAGCCGGGATACCGGTTTCGCCGGACCCGACCGCCTCGACGCTCTGACCGACCCCTGTTCGCCCTCAGCAGAATCCCGGGTTGCGTTCACCCACTCGGCCCCTTCCCCGCGCAGCGATCGTCCGGTCGTGGGCCGCTCGGCGGCCACCCGGCCAGCGTAATTGGCCGGGCGCCCGGTTGCCCCGCTCATCCACCATTCCCGGCCCGAACAGCCCCCTGCCGGGCGCCCGGCTGTCCGGGTACGTCAAACTTGGGACTGATGGCACCGCTGCGAAGTCCGGCATGATGAGGGACACCCTCCCGCACGCCCGGCCGGCAGCCGAGAAGGAGAGAGAACTCGTGGACGACGTTCTGCGACGCGCCCCGCTCTTCGCGGCGCTCGACGATGAGCAGGCCGCAGAGCTGCGCGCCTCCATGGCTGAAACAACACTCGCCCGCGGCGACGCCCTCTTCCACGAGGGGGACCCGGGCGACCGCCTCTACGTCGTGACCGACGGCAAGGTCAAGCTGCACCGCACCTCACCGGACGGCCGGGAGAACATGCTCGCCGTGCTCGGCGCCGGCGAGCTGATCGGTGAGCTCTCGCTGTTCGATCCGGGGCCGCGCACCGCCACCGCCACCGCGCTGACCGAGTGCCGCCTGCTCGGGCTGGGCCACGGCGACCTGCAGCCCTGGCTGAACGCGCGCCCCGAGGTGGCCGGCGCCCTGCTCCGCGCCGTCGCCCGCAGGCTGCGCCGCACCAACGACAACATGTCGGACCTCGTCTTCTCGGATGTTCCCGGCCGCGTCGCCAAGGCCCTCCTCGACCTGTCCCGCCGCTTCGGCGTGCAGTCCGACGAGGGCATCCATGTCGTGCACGATCTCACCCAGGAGGAGCTTGCCCAGCTGGTGGGCGCCTCCCGGGAGACCGTCAACAAGGCACTGGCCGACTTCGCCGCCCGCGGGTGGCTGCGGCTGGAGGCCCGGGCCGTCATCCTGCTGGACATCGAACGGCTGGCCCGCCGCTCGCGCTGACCGACCGCCGCGCTGCCCGTGCGGGCCTGACCGACTCGCCCCTGACCGACCGCCCCGCCGACCGGCACGGGTCACCCGGCACTGTCACCCGGCGGGCGGCCCGTCCGGAATCAGCCCGTGCGCCCGCAAGTACGCGAGCTGCGCCCGCACCGACTGCTCCGCCGCAGGCCAGAGCACCCGGTCGACGTCGGCGTACACCCGCGCCACCACCTCCTCAGCGGTGACCAGGCCGGCTTCCACGGCCGTCTCCACCTGCGCCAGCCGCTTCGCCCGGTGCACCAGGTAGTAGTCGACGGCGCTCTGGGCGTCCTCCAGCACCGGGCCGTGACCGGGCAGCACGGTGTGCACCCCGTCGTCGGCCGTCAGCGAACGCAGCCGGCGCAGGGAGTCCAGATAGTCGCCCAGGTCGCCCTCCGGGTGACTGACCATGGTTGTCCCGCGCCCCAGCACGGTGTCCCCGGTCAGCACCGCCCGGTCAGCCATCACCTGGAAGGACAGCGAGTCAGCCGTGTGCCCCGGGGTCGGGACCACCCGCAGCTCCAGGCCGTCGACGGTGAGCACCTGGCCCGCGGACAGCCCTTCGGAGCCGAGCCGCAGCTCCGGGTCGAGCGCCCGGACGGCGCTCCCGGTCAGCTCGGCGAACCGGCCGGCGCCCTCGGCGTGGTCCGGATGGCCGTGGGTGAGCAGCGTCAGCCCGACCCGGCGGCCGGTGCGCTCCACCGCCGCCACCACGTTCCGCAGGTGCTCCTCGTGCAACGGGCCGGGGTCCACCACCACCGCCGTCCGCCCGTCCGGCTCGGCGAGGATCCAGGTGTTGGTGCCGTCCAGCGTCATCGGCGACGGGTTCGGCGCCAGCACGCAGGTGGCCCGTTCGGTGGCCGGTCCGCCGATCGTGCCGGTGCGCGGTCGCCCCGGCAGCGCCCCGGGCTCAGTCATCGGTCCGCGCCCCTTCCCCGGCCCGGGTTCCCCGGCCGGCCCGCGACCCCACCTCGTCCGTGTCCCGGGCCCGGTCCGTGGACCCGCCGCCGTCCTGTCCGGCGACCCGCTTCTCGAACTCGTCGTGACCCGGCCAGCTGAGCACCACCTGGTCCCCCTCCAGACGGGCCCGGGCGAGCACCGGTGTCAGGTCCTGGCCCGGCGCCGCTGCCAGGGCGTCTGCGACCGTCGGACAGGCCGCCAGCCGGCGCAGCGTGGCCACGGTCGGCGGCATCATGACGAGTTCCGCCCGCTGGTAGCCGGCGAGGGCCTCCCCGGGGGTGATCCACACGGTGCGGTCCGCTTCCGTGGAGGCGTTCCTGGTGCGCTGCCCGGTCGGCAGGGCCGCCACGAAGAACCAGGTGTCGAAGCGCCGGGTCTCGAACTCGGGGGTGATCCAGCGGGCCCAGCCGCCGAGCAGGTCGCTGCGCAGGACGAGAGACCGGCGGGCGAGGAACTCGGCGAACGACAGCTCCTTGGCGACCAGCGCCAGCCGGTCCCGTTCCCAGTCCTCCCCCGTCGTGTCGGCGACGATCTCCGAGGCGGACGGGCCGGCCAGCAGCACCCCCGCCTCCTCGAAGGTCTCCCGGACGGCCGCGCACACGACGCTCTGCGCCGTTGCGGTGTCCGCTCCGAGCCATGCCGCCCACACCTCCCGGTCCGGCCCGGCCCAGGCGACATCGCCCTCGTCGCGCGGGTCGACGGACCCACCGGGGTAGGCATATGCCCCGCCGGCGAACGCCATCGACGTCCGGCGACGCAGCATGTGCACCTCGGGGCCGGCCGCACCGTCCCGCAGCAGCATGACGGTGGCCGCCCGCCGCGGCACGGCCGGCACCAGCGCGCCGCTTGCCAGCGCCCGGATGCGCTCCGGCCACTCCGGGGGAAACCACTGCCCGTTCGTCGACTCCATGCCCGGATGCTACGGGCCTGCCGGAACCGCCGCTGTGCGGAACGCCACACCGGCCGCGGCGGACGACACCGGCCACGGCCGGGTCCGGCAGTCCCGTCCCAGCTCCAGTCCCCGGCTCAGTCGCCGGAGGTTCCGGGAGCCACCATCAGCCGGCCCCAGCCGTACGTCAGACAGGAGACGGTGGGCTCGGGCTCGGCGGCCAGGTGCAGCCCGGGAAAGCGCCCGAACAGGGCGGGCAGCGCGATCCGGGCTTCGAGCCGGGCGAGCGGCGCCCCGATGCAGTGATGCACGCCGTGCCCGAACGCCAGGTGGTTCTTGTCCTCGCGGGCCAGGTCGAACTGTTCGGCGTCCGGCCCGTAGTGGCCGGGGTCGGTGTTCGCCGCCAGCAGGCCCGCCAGGATCGCGTCCCCCTTGGCGATGACAGTGCCCCCGTCCAGCGGGATGTCCTCGACGGCATAGCGCAGCGGGAGGTTGGCGACCGAAGGGGCCCCGCGCAGCGTCTCCTCGATGACGTCGTCCCAGGTGTGGGTGCCGTTGCGGACGAGTTCGTGCTGGTCGGGGTGGGTCAGCAGGGCATGGGCCGCGTTCCCGATGAGGTTGACGGTGGTCTCGAACCCGGCGCCGATGACCAGCAGCAGGGTGTAGAGCAGCTCCTCCCCGCTCAGCCGGGAACCGTCCTCGTCGCTGGTGCTGATCAGCACGCTGGTCATGTCCTCGCCGGGCTGCTCGCGCTTGCGCTCGATCAACCCGCCCAGTACCACGGGTATCGCCTCGAAGGTGGCCTGCGCCTCCTCGGGGGAGAGCGTGGTGTCCATCACCCGGCCGATCAGCTCCACGGCGGACGGCCGCAGATCGTCCGGGACGCCCATCAGCCGGCAGATCACCTCCAGCGGCAGCGGGTGGGCGTAGCCCCCGATGAGATCCACTGTCCCTTCGCGGCCGGCCTCCTCCGCCATCGCGTCGAGCAGGCCGGTGGCGATCTCCTCGATGTCACCGGCCATCGCCTGGATGCGCCGGGCGGTGAACGCGGGCGCGACCAGGCGGCGCAGACGGCGGTGGTCGGCGCCGTAGGCGGTGAACATGTTGGTGACGCCGATCCACGACATCAGCCAGGAGGCTTCCGGGGGCAGCCCGGCCTGGAAGAGCGGGTAGTGCCGGCGGGGGTCCTTGGACACCCGGTCGTCGGTCAGCAGCTCCTTGAGCAGGTCGTGGCCGGTGATCGCCCAGGCGGTGACGCCGCCGGGCAGCTCGACCGGGCAGGCGGGTCCACGTCGGTGCAGTAAAGCGGTCTCGGCCCGCAGGTCCGAGCCGGCCGGGTCGAGGCGCAGCGGGGTCATGGGGGTGGTCGTCATGTCAGGCCTCCGGAGGGCGTGAAGCGGGCGGGCAGGGCGACCAGGGAGCGGTGGAAGGCGGCAGGGCGCCACTCCAGCCGGCTCCGTGGCAGGTCGGCGCGCAGGTCGGGCAGGCGGGAGACGAGGTGCTCGATCGCCGTGGTGGCGATGAGGGTGGCGGGCTGCTGTGCCGGGCAGGCGTGCGGGCCGGCCGACCAGGACAGGTGGGCGCGGGTACCGCCGCGCGGCGCTGCGCCCGGCCCTTTCGGGTCGGCACCGGCCGCCGCGAAGCTGACCATCACCAGGGCGTGCGCGGGCAGGTCCACGCCGTGGAAGTGGAGGTCCCGCCGGGGGTAGTGCACGCCGTAGTTGGCCACCGGCGTCTCGTGGCGCAGGACCTGTTCGACCGCCTCCCGGGGGGTGTGGATGCCGTCGGTCCAGGAGGCCCGGTAGCTGTCGTCGGCCAGCAGCCGCGACAGGGCGTTGGACACCAGGTTGGTCGTCGGCTCCTGGCCCGCTCCGACCGTCAGCACGAGCTGGTGAAGCGATTCTTCAGGGGTGAGCTGATGGGGGTGGTCCAGGAACCAGGAGGTGATGTCGTCCCCGCGCTGCGCGGTCTTGAGCATGAGCAGCTCACCCATGTACCGCTCGAACAGCGCGGTGGCCTCCGG
This sequence comes from Streptomyces sp. ACA25, assembly GCF_028200735.1. Classification (GTDB taxonomy): domain Bacteria; phylum Actinomycetota; class Actinomycetes; order Streptomycetales; family Streptomycetaceae; genus Streptomyces. The sequence continues at coordinate 622,947 of NZ_JAQKPV010000001.1, read as the reverse complement.
GCCGGTGCCCTCCATGAGGCCGGCGAGCGCCTCGACGAGGTGCGGGGCCCGGTCATCGGCCAGCCCGAAGAGCCGGTTCATCACGTACAGGGGGATGGGCCGGCAGTACTGGCTGACCAGGTCCACCCTCCCCTCCTCGATGAACGAGTCGATGAGGAGGTCCGCGAGCTCCTGGGTCATCGTCCGCAGCCGGTGCGGCTCGATCCTGGCCAGGGAGTCGGTGACCACCTGGCGGTAGCGGGCGTGCGTCTCACCGTCGTTGAAGAGCAGGTTGGGCCGCCACCCGAGCATCCCGAGCACCGGGTGGTCCGGCGGCACGGTCTCCATCCACACCCGGGAGTCCTTCGTCCAGCTGCGGGTGTCGTGCAGGAGATCCAGCGCGGCCCGGTAGTCCAGCACCAGCCATCCGCTGATGCCGGGTGCGAGCTCGATGGGTGCGATGGCCCCGCACTCGGCGCGCATGCGCTCGTACACGGCGTACGGATCGCGCACGAACTCCTCGTCGTACAGCGGGTACGGGGTGCGCACGGGGGATACTTCGGCGGTCACGCGGCAACCTTCTGCTGGTGGGTCATGGCGTGCTGCAGCAGCTCGATCAGTGCCTCGAGTACCGACGCCGGGTCCAGGGCGCGGCAGCGGACGACGGGGGTGCCCCCGGCCAGGTCCAGGTGGTCGCGCAGGACCGGTTCGGACACCTGGGGGGAGTCCGGGAAGTCGTTGACGGCGACGATGTAGGGCAGTCCGGTCATCTCCGCCAGGTCCAGGGCGTCGAAGGACACGTCCAGGCGGCGGGTGTCCACCAGCACCAGGGCGCCCAGCGCGCCGGACGCGACGTCCCGCCACAGGCTCGCGAAGCGCTTCTGCCCACCCGTGCCGAACAGGTAGAGCACCAGGTCGTCGGAGAGTGTGCGGCGGCCGAAGTCCATCATCACGGTGGTGGTGGACTTGTCCGGCAGGTGCGCCAGGTCGTCCATCGGCCGGCCGGCCTCCGTCATCGTCTCCTCGGTGTGTGCGGGAGCTATTTCGGAGACCGACGAGATCAGCGTGGTCTTGCCGGTCCCCAGCCCTCCGCAGATGACGATCTTGACGAGGTCCTGACGCAGGTCAGGATCAAGATGCGCCGGCCGGGTCGGTTCTGAGGGCGAGGAGTCCATCAAGCACCCTTCTGAGCAGGTCGGAGTCCAGTTGGTCGGTGTGCAGGACGGGCGCCCGGGCCTCGAGCACCCCCCCGTCGATCAGGTCGGCGGCCAGCACGCGCACGGTGCCGGAGGGAAGCCCCAGGTGCGCCGCGGCCTCGGCCAGGGTCAGCGGCCCGGGAGCCAGGGCCTCCGCGAGGCGGCGCAGCGCCGGGGCGAGCACCGGGGGCACCCAGTCACCACGGCGCTGCAGGACCGTGAGCGGGTCCCGGAGCGGAGGGTGCGAGCGCGGGGTGCCCAGTCCGTTGAGTGCGGTGTAGGCCGGGACGAGCCGTCGCCGGCTTCCCGGGGACGTCACCGCTCGTCGCTCCGCGCCGGTGCGGTCAGCAGGCCGGACAGACTGCCGGCGTGCACGGTCATCCGGTGCGCGATGATGCCGATGTCGGCGTCCGGACCGGCCCACACCGCCAGGGCGATGTTGTGGCCGGTGCCCATGATGATGGCCCAGCCCCGTGGACCGCCGTCGGTGCTCGAGGTCTCCGTGATCACCTGGCTGATCGCGAGGTCCTCGGTGCCGGCCAGGGCCTGGGTGGCGGCCCGCGCGGCGGACAGCAGCCCGGCGGACATGGCCGCGGCCCGGTCCTGGTCGTCCTCCCCCAGCTCACCCGCGACCGCGGCCTTGAGGCCGTCCGTGGTCAGTATCAGTACGTGCCGCACGCCGGGCACCTCGGCGAGCAGTCTCTCCGCCACCTGGTCCAGGTGGGGCTTCATGGATTCCGACAGCTTGCTCACTGCGCCTCCTCGTCTGCGGTGTCTGCAGTGCCTGCGGTGCCTCGGTTGCCTGCGGTGCCTGCGGTGCCTGCGGTGCCTGCGGTGTTCTGGGCACGAGCGGCGTTGACCGCCCGTTGCAGGCCGCTGTAGCGCTGCCCGACGGCTTCCGGTGTCGTGCTGGGCGGGCACAGCGCGACGGCCGGCGTCGCGTCGGCGACACCGGCTTCGTCGGTGGTGGCCGAGCGACGGCGGCGACGGGGCAGGTTCATCGGCGCTTCCTCCCGGGCCGCGTCTCCGCCCGACGTGTCCGGCACGGTGCGGGGCGGTGCCGCGACGGCGGACATCGGCACCTCTTCGGGTATGAGGGCCAGCGCCGCGGTCGGCAGATGCATCACCGTGCGGATGCCGCCGTACGCGGAGGGCTCCCAGTCGATCCGCAGCCCGTGCGGGCGTGCCATGCGGCCGGCCGTCACCAGCCCGAGCCGCGGCGGGTCCCCGAGCGCGGCCAGCAGCGTCGGCTCGCCGGTGATCATGCGCCGCGCGTAGGCCAGGGCGTCCGCGTTCATCCCCAGCCCGGAGTCGTCAATGGTCACCACCGCGCCACCGGGCACCTCGTGCAGGGTGACCTGGACTCCGAGCGTGCCGGGCGAGTAGTGCGCCGCGTTGCGCAGCAGCTCGGCCAGGATGACCGCGACCGGCTCGGCGGCCGGCGCTGTCACACCCAGCCTCCGCGTCATCAGGTTGTGGGCGGTCACCCGCTCCCCGCCCTCGATCCGGGAGAGCGCCCCGGCCACCAGGTCGGGAAGGTGGCAGTCCTCGCGCACCAGCCGGGCTGTGCCCCCGGCGGCGATTCCGGCGCGCTGCAGCAGGCTGCGGCTCGTCTCATTCAGCCGGTCCGCCCGCTGCACCAGGTCGAACAGCTGCTCGTCGTGCTGGGTGCGCTCCTCCAGTTGCAGCAACAGGTCCTGCAACCGGTAGGACAGCGCCTGCCCTTCCGCGGTCACGGCCCGCACCACCGCCGCACCACCGGCGTCTCCGGCCTCCCGCCCGCGGGCCACCGCCCGGGTCGCCTGCTCCAGCACCCGCTGGCTCTGCGTGGCGCCCGCCTCCTGACCGGGGTGCAGCGGGGCGGGCACCGGTACCGGAACCTCCGGGGTGCGCGCCTGCTCCAGCGCGGCCGGCAGGCGCGCCGCGACCAGGTGCTCCAGCTCCTCCGAGAGCGCCCTGTGCGCCGCCAGAGCCGTGGCGCGTCGCGCGTCGGCCTCCGCCGCACGTGCCTCGGCCTCACCGGACCGCAGCTCGGCGGCCGCCGCCCGGGCCTCGGCGGCCTTCCAGTCCCGGCTCTGACGCTTCAGCAGCGGGGCCATCACCCCCGCGCCGAACGTCCCGGCCCCCAGCACGGCCAGGGCGACCCGGCCGACCGGCTCCATGGCCTGCGCACTGCCCAGGACCAGGAACGCCGCCCCCAGCGCCAGCACGGTCGCAGCCGCCACGGCAATACCGAACTGCGCGGTCAGGAGGGAGTTCTGTCCGCTGCGAGGCGGCTGTTGCGATGTTGAATCCGTCATTGATCCTTCACAGGGTTGTTCTGTTCCTTCGCCAAGTCGCTGACGAGACGAGGAATGGCCCGGCGCCCCGGCCCGGCGAGGTCCGACCCGAACACCGAGGCCTATCGCGTCCGTTCACCCTCCGTACTGGCCATCGGACTATCGCCGCCTCACCGGCAGCAACGGTCCGCCGGGAGCGTCCGCACGTCCGCCGGGCGCCTCGCTGCCACTGCGCGTCCGGCCACGCTGCCGGGAAGGTGCTCCGTCGCTCCACCACGGCCCAGCAGGCACGGCAAGCACACCCTCCTTGAGTCACTCTGAGTGATCATCAACGACTTGCAGCATATCCTTTCGAGTCAGGAACGGAAGAGTGAAACAACATCCAGCAATAGTCCGTTGGTCCCTACTCCAGCCGTGGGCACACCCTTTACCCGGCGGCTTCCCACAGGTGTGCACGAAGACGCACTCAGCCTCCTCGCTCCCTTCACCCCGACGCCACCGGAGACCCACCGCGCGCGGGAGGAAAGGCACGTGCGACGCGGCCCGGACACTCGTGCTCGCGGCGGGGTCAACGAGGAGCGAGCGATACGGAAACCCCGTCGCCGGTCGGCGAGGGGGGCGACTAGCCTGGCCCCATGCCGCCGCCCCCCACGAAGACTTCCTTCGTCTGCCTCCCGTGCCGGGCGTCCTACAAGCAGTTCTACCGGGGCGACCACGAACGCCGCTGCCCACAGTGCCGCCAGTTGCTGATGTATACCGGCTCGGCCTTCGAGACTCCACGTAAACGGGACAACGAGGGCTGGCGGGTGCTCTCCGTCCTGCTGCACGCCGGAATCCGCTTCCCCAAGGGCTGTTGCAGCGGTCCTGGCTACCGCCCGCGCACACTGCGGGAAGTGCGGGAACGCATGGCCCATGCCAAGGCCACGGGCGAGCCGATCGCCCAAGCGCTGGTGCGCCCGGAACTGCCGTAGCCGTCGCACGCACCCCGGCAGGCTCCCCCGCCCGGCCCGCTACAGAAGGTGGTCCGCCTTACCGGCCTTGATGTCCCGGATCAGAGTGCTCAGGGCCTCCCGGGTGTCCGTGAGGTAGCTCTCCTCCTGCCCGGCAACCGCTATGTAGGCCTGCCCCCTTGCGTCGGTGCCGATGCGGAAGCAGTTGTTGCCTTCCCCGCAGAAGGGGTCTTCCCAGTTGATCTCCGCCACGGTCGGGCTCCTCACAGGTCGTGGATGATGCCGTTGATGAGGTCGCGCGATGCCTCTGGCGACAGACTTGCGTCGTCCATCCAGTCCAGGTGAGCGCGGTACTTCGCCAGTTGCAGCTCCGCATGCAGGAACTCAGGGCCGTGGGCCGAGTCGAGTTGCACCGTGTCGAGGCGCGGTACTGGTCCTTCCGCGTAGAGCAGGGCATGCCCCGCTCCGGGGAAGCTGCCGCGTTCCAAAGGCAGTACGCGCACGAGGACGTTGTCCCGTTCGCTGGCCTCGATCAGTGACTTGAGCTGGCCCCTGGTGGTGTCGCGACCGCCGAAGAGCATGCGGACAGCCATCTCGTGCACGTATCCGACGTAGGCGACCGGGTGGTCCCGCGTCAACACGCTCTGCCGCTCCATGCGATGGGCCACGCGTACCTCCACTTCGAGGCGTGAGAGTGCGGGCAGCACTGCCGCGAAGATGCTGCGGGCGTACTCCTCGGTCTGAAGGAGGCCGGGCACATGGATCGTCTGAACGGTCTGGATCCGGGTGGCATGCCACTCCAGTTCAGCAATGTCCAGCAGACCCAGAGACAGCTTCCCCCGGTACGCGTCCCACCAGTGCGGCTGCGGTGACCCGGTGAGCTCGACCAGCGCGGACAGATAGTCCTCGTCCGCGCACTCGCAGTGGGTTGCCAGAGTGCGCAGCCGCTCAGGGCTGATGTTTCGGGTGCCCGACTCGATGTTCGAGACCTTGCCCCGATCGAGCCCGAGCAGCCCGGCAACGTACTCGGCGGTGAGGCCCGCCTCGGTCCGCATCCTCTTGATTTCCGCGCCAAGTCTGCGCTGGCGCTGAGTAGTTGTGGTGCGCGGGGGCATCGAACGCCTTTCCTCCAAGGTGCGGCCCAGTCTGCCGGGGAAAGGCACAGCTCTCCATAGGTGGCTCAGTTCCACTGGAGTGGTGGCGCGTGTACCACTTCTTGGTTTACCTTACGTGATGCGGCGCTCACGCAAAGGCGAGATCGAAGAGCATCGCGTGGGCCTGCCCGTGTCCTCCTGCCCTGGGAAGGGCGGGCCCGCGCCAGGGAGACGAGCCACTGTCTCGCCCCTCCCGTGACCGCGCCCGCACATCCGCCCGCCCCACCATCGCACCAGTCAGCGGAGTTGCCACGCCCGAAAGCGCACGCCCACCCGTTCCGGTGACACAGCACGTCACCGGCGAGACATCCCCGCGTACCCCATCCGGCTACGCTCCCCACGCCACCGCCGCGCCGTTCCTCCCTCAGATGGTCCCGAGGTTCACCCAGTGCCCGCCACCGCCCCCGGACCTGACGGAACCGTCCCCCACGAACCTCGTCTACGGGATGACACTGCCCTCAGCCCTCGGGACTCCCGACGTCGCGCAGGCGTCCGCAGAGGTCATGCTGGACGTGCACGAGGTCGAGGAGAAAGCGATCGACCCAGCGCTTCTCCTCGTGCACGCGCTCGCGGTACACGCCTGCCGCTTCACCGGAGCAGGCGAGATGATCCACCTCGGGCTCCACCGCCTGGACAACGTCCTCCAAGTCACGGTCCACGACACCCACACCACTCACACCCATCGCCGCTTGGCCGCCGCGTGTGACAAACGACGCCGGACCTCCCTCGCAGGAGTCCGCGAACTGGCGGAAGCCCACCAGGGCACGTAGGGGTTCGCAGCCGCGCACGCACCCGCCGCCGGTGTCTGCACCTGGGCCACACTCGTCCAACTGAGGTAGTAGATGCCATCGGCTGCGGCCAGGCGGGCGAACACCTCCCGCTGCAGATCTGCCTCCGGCTCGGTGGGCACGTTCCAGAGCGGATCGAACCACTCCCCAGGATCTGCACGGCCTTCTCCTGGCTGATGGACTCGTACAGGTCGGGAGTGATCAACCGCAGCCAGTACGGACCGTGCCGGGGCCCGTCCGGCAGCACTCCGCCACCCGCATAGTCGTCCCGGAACTGCTCATGCCCAATCAGTGCGGCAAGCAGCCCCTATCATCCACCGACTCTGCAGAGAAGCGGAGCTGCTTGACGTCAACCCACCGAAACCCGTGCTCCTTCGGATCCCGGACGTAGCATCGAGAGTTGATGAAGGCGTTTTCCTCGTGAGTGAGCCCGTGGTCCATGTCGCCAGCCTAGAAGGCAGGCAATGAGATCCTGCCGACTCACCGGACAGGCCCTAGGCCGCTTGGCCCGCCGGGTGGAAGTTGATGCGTTCACTGATGACGGGGAAGCCAGCCCTGGCGAAGTTCGCGGCCATGGGGAAGTTGCCTTGGTCCGTCGCTCCGCTGACGAACTCGGCGCCCTGCTCGACGAGGAAGTGGGTGCACTCCGCGAGGAGGTCGTAGGCGTAGCCGCGACCGCGCTGTTCAGGGACGACTCCGATGAAGCCGATCGTCGGGCCGGAGGGGTTGTGGGCCGGGATGTGGATGCCGGCCAGGTCACCCTCCGGCGTGTGTGCGATCTGCCACCATTCCCGTGGGGAGGGGCACCAGTGGAAGAAGTCCAGTTCTTCCTGGGCCGCCTGGTCGAGGCCGCCCTCCTCGATGGCCCTGAGCGCGTGGGCGTCCAGGGTGGCGGAGTGGATGCGGCGCAACGCGTCGAAGAACACGGTGTCGTCGGGTTCGGCGCGGAAGCGCAGGCGTCCGGGCCGCTCGGGCAGACCTCGCTCGGGGGTCCAGCGGTACACGAAGCGTTCCACCAGGAGTTCGTACCCTGCGGCCCGTGCGGCAGCGAAGCGCGCCTCGGCTCCGGCGCGCAGGGGGGTCTTTTCCCGCCAGCCGCCGGGCAGGTTGATCTCGAGTTCGACCTGCCAGGGAGCGGAGCGCAGGAGTTCGGCCCCGGCCTCCTCCTCGCCCTCGGCCACGTCGAACCAGTTGATGTTGACGGGCTCCGAGTCGTCGGGGCCGCCCCACCACGCACCGCGTGCGACGACCTCGCCGTCACGCAGGGCGACGCGCTTCCAGTCGGGGCGGAACCGGGTACGCCGGTGGCCTTCACCGGTGCCGAGGGGGTCGGGGTGTGCGTCGAAAAGATGTGCGTCGCTCGCGGAAAGCGCGCGGATGACCGTATCGGTCATGGATTCCTCCGGGATACAGGCTGCTTGGAGCGCTCCCGGTCAGAACTGACGAACCACGCCGGGATAGCGGAAGAGGGAGCGCTGGAAAGGTGTGAACCGCACGGCACTCGCCTCCTTCCATCCATCTCAGGGCGTGAAGCCACACAGTACGTGCCCTTCCGCGGGTCCGTCCACGGATTTCCGCGCCCCTTGATGGCCTCAGCGGGTCCGTGGGACGTGCCGGGTCGGCCGAAGTAGGCCAGCACGTCAGCGGCGCGCTTCTTCAGGTCCGCCTGAGGGTGGTGACCTCGCTCAGCGCGGCCGGGACTCCACGGCTGAGGGTCTCGATCAGCTGGTCATCATGGTCCGGCCGGCGGCGCGGTCGGGGTCGCGGTAGGCGGCGATGACGGCCCGGTGGACACCCCGGGTGACTCGACGGCGACGTGGCTCGTCGGCGAACAGGGCGGCATGTAGTCCCGCGCGAGTACGCGTCGCCTCCTGTGGACGGATGCGGCCGCCGGCGGCCGCCAGCATCGTGGCGGACACCAACCACTCATCGGAGGTCTCGTGTCCCCACATCCGAATTCCCCGGTCGTCGACGGGCAGTCCGGGAGCGCGCTGTCATCCCACGCTGATGACGTTGCGGCCAGGCTTGTCGGCGCAGTCAAGCGATACGGCTCCGGCCAGTCGGCCGTCGTCGCTCTCGACGACGTCACCATCGCGTTCCCGGCGGGGAAGTTCACGGCTGTGATGGGCCCGTCGGGTTCGGGAAAGTCGACGATGATGCACTGCGCCGCCGGGCTGGATCAACTGACGTCGGGCCGCGCCTTCATCGGCAACACCGATCTGTCGACCCTCGACGACCGCGAACTGACCATGCTGCGCCGAGAACGGATCGGGTTCGTGTTCCAGACGCTCAATCTCGTGGGGACCCTCACGGCCGAGGAGAACATCCGCCTGCCGTTGACGTTGTCGGGCCGCCAGCCGAGCGAGGGAGTGCTCGATCAGATCGTGTCGATGCTGCGCCTCGGTGATCGCATGCATCATCGGCCGACGGAGCTCTCGGGCGGCCAGCAACAGCGCGTCGCCATCGCCCGGGCGCTGCTCGCCCGGCCACACGTGGTGTTCGCCGACGAGCCCACCGGCAACCTCGACACCCGGTCCGGACAGGAGATCCTCGGATACCTGCGATCAGCGGTCGACGAACATCATCAGTCGATCGTGATGGTCACGCACGATCCCAACGCCGCTGCCTGGGTGGACCACGTCGTGTTCGTCGTCGACGGCAGAGTGCACGACGTGATGGATCGCCCGTCGGCCGATTCGGTGCTCGACGTGATGAAGGGCCTGGGGCGATGAGCCAGATGGTGCGGAGCGCGGCCCGGGGCGTGTTCGCGAGCCGGGGTCGGTTCCTGCTCACGGGCACGGCGATCGCACTGTCGGTGGCGTTCCTCGCCGCGACGCTGGTGCTGTCCGACTCGATGCGCGGCCGAGCGGCCAGCGATATCGCCGAAGCGTTGGCCGGAACGGACGCCGTGGTGCAGGGCGTTTCCCTCGGCGAGCCCGGCGGAGGACCGGGAGATCCCGCCAGGTCGGTTCGGCGATCGCTGGATCCCGACATCACCGAGCGCGTGGTCGCGGTCGACGGCGTCGACGGGGCCGCCTCGCAATGGGTCGGCTTCGCGAAGCTGGTCGTCGACGGATCGACGGTCGGAACCGGCACGGCGAGCGACGTCGGTCGCAACTGGGTCGCCAACCCGGCACTCAATCCGTTCCGGCTCGCGAGCGGGCGACCACCGACCGAGGTCGGAGAGATCATGATCGATCGATCGCTCGCCGACGACGCAGGCGTGGCTCCGGGTGACGTCGTACAGGTCCTGACCGCGACGGGGATGCACGAGGCGACCATCACCGGTATCGCGGCGTTCGCGTCGGCGGACGCGGCACCGCTGCAGCGAACGGTTCTGTTGGCCGACGGAGCGGTGTCAGCCTGGCTCGACACGGCGGCGCCGACCGAGGTGCTCGTCGACGTCGCGGAGGGTGCCGACCGCACCGAGGTGCTCGGCCGACTGTCGGCGGTGTCCGATGCCGATGTCGTCGACGGACCCGACTACATCCGGACGGTGCAGGACGACGCGACGTCACCGCTGCAGTTCCTGAACGTGTTCCTCCTGGCCTTCGCCGTGGTCGCATTTCTGATCGGCGTGACGATCATCTTCAACACGTTCGCGCTCACCGTCGCCCGCCGCCGGCGGGAGTCGGGACTGCTGCGTGCGATCGGTGCGGAACGACGCCAAGTGCTCGGCGGAGTGGTGATCGAGGCAGCGTTCGTCGGAACGATCGCCACGCTCGCCGGCCTCGTATGCGGGGTCGCGGGAGTGGGCGCGCTGCGCTGGGTCGTCGGACTCACCGGGGTCAGCCTGATCACCGGGCCGACGATCGTGAGCCCGACCTCGATCGCGATCGCCGCGACCGCCGGTATCGGCGCAACGATCCTCTCGGCATGGATCCCGGCTCGCCGCGCGGCGGCGACACCACCGATCGAGGCGCTGCGCGAGAGCGCGGCGGAGCCCCGGGTCGTGAGCCGAGCGCGGACTGCAAGCGGACTCGTGCTCGCCGCGGCGGCGATCGCTGGAGGAGCTGTGGCTGTGGTGGGCTCGAACCCGGTGTGGCTCATGCTCGCTGGTGCCATTGTCCCGGCGCTCGTGCTGTGCGGCCCGGCGATTGTGACGGCTTCAGCACGTGGGAGCTCTCCGGCTGCCCGCCGCGCCGCCGGTGTGTCCGGCTCTATCGCAGCGGGAAACCTGGCTGCGAGCCCCCGCCGATCGGCATCGACGGCGCTCGCGCTCATGCTCGGAATCGCCATGGTGTCGGTGTTCTCGATCTTCGCGAGCTCACTGACGAGCGCGATGGGAACGGACGTCCGTGAGGGACTGCAGGCGGACCTGGTGGTCACGTCGGCGACCCCCGACTTCTCGACGATCGACCCCACCCTGGTCGGCCGGATAGCAGCGCTGCCCGACGTCGACTCGGCAACTGCGCTGTCGATCGCCGAAGGGATCGTGGCAGGGAAAGCCGAGGCGATCGGCGGCATCGACCCGACGGCACTGCCCACCATGTACGACCTCGACCCGATCGCCGGCGACCTCGCCGATCTGAGCTCGGGAGGCGTGGCCGTGGTCGGTGACGACCCGGCGCGGCTTGGCGGAAGCCTGAAGATCGAGTTCGAACGATCGACCGTCGAAGCGCCGATCGTTGCCGTGGTCGAGAGGAGCACCGGCGGTTTCGAAGCGCCGGCGTACTTCGTCGACCATGCGACACTCGACGCCTCGGTCGGTCGTCTGCTCGATGCGCAGGTGTTCGTCGACCTCGCCGACGGAGCGGGGGCGGACACCGAGGAAGCCGTGAGCGCCCTGGTCCGGGAGGCGCCCGGGTCGTTCCTGGCGACCCGCGAAGAACACGTCGCCAGCAGCGGGAGCGAGATCGCGGCGTTCGGGTACTTCATCGACGGGATGCTCATTCTGGCGAGCTTCATCGCGCTTCTTGGAGTCGCCAACACCACGGCGCTCGCGATCAATGAACGCTCTGGAGAGATGGGGCTGCTGCGAGCGGTCGGGGCGTCTCGGCGGGAACTGCGTCGCATCGTGCGGCTCGAGGGGGCACTCCTGTCGTTTGTTGCCGCATCGATCGGTATCGCCGTCGGAGCCGGCTTCGGCTGGGCGATGATCGATGTCACTGGAGGCACGGAGATCCCGTCCATCGTCGTACCCTGGGCCCGTCTGGCAGTGACGCTGATCATCGCAGTCGCAGCGGGCGTGGTCGCTGCGGCGTGGCCCGCGTTCCGGGTCTCCCGGGTGCCTGTGCTCGAGCTGGTGAGCCGGGACCGCTGATGCGCCCCAGCACCTGGGCCGGGTGGCCCATGACCGGTCCAGGTGCAGAGACCTCCCGTGGGAGTATGCGCCCGCTGTCGGCCGCGAGGATGATAGTGCCATGACGCACACGGAGCACCGCACCGGTCGCGCCGATCTCGTTGCGCTCGTCGCCGCGTTGGCGGTGTCGATCGGCGTGTTCGTCCTCGATCCGGACGTCCTGGCCGGGCGGGAGCTCCTGGGCGTCGCGATCGCGGCCGTCGCCGCAGTGCTGCTCGTCGTCGCCGGCCGGTTCGGTCGGGTCACCGTCGTGGCGATCGGCGTGCTGACCGTCGTCACCTTCGCATGGACGGCCAGCCCGGTCGCGCTGGGACCGATGCTCGCCCTGGCGCTGTTCCGTCTCGTGCGCCGGAGCGACGATCGCTCTGTGATCTGGTTCGGATCGTTCGTCGCGGTCGTCGTCGCCGGCTTCGGGGCGCTGGCCGGTGATGACCCGTTCTGGTTCGAATGGGTCACCTACTCAGCCGTTCTCCTGCTGCCGATCGCCGCGGCCGACGCCCGTCGCTCCAACCTGCGGCGTCGAGCCGACGGATTGGAACGCCAGGTCGCCGAGCGGCTCCAGGCGGAACGCCTTCGCATCGCGTACGACCTGCACGACATCGTCGCCCATTCGCTGTCGGCGATCACCGTCCAGTCCGGCATCGCCGCCCACAGGTTCGAGCGCGATCCCGCCGCCGCTCACACTTCGCTCGTCGAGATCAACGACGCGGGCAGACGATCGCTCGACGAGCTGAGATCCCTGCTCGGGCTCCTCCGGTCCGACGAGTCGGTCCCGCTTCGCCCGGTACCGGCGGCCACCACCACCCTCAGCGAGGTCGTCGCTGCCGCCGGGCACTCGACGGAGGTCGAGGTGGTCGAGGACGGTCACTATCCTGCGGGCGTGGCGGAGAGCACCGTGGTGACGGTGCACCGCATCGTGCACGAGTGCCTGGTCAACGTCGCCCGCCACGCCGGCGACGTCCCCACGGTCGTCCGGCTCCGGCACGCAGACGGCGGCGTGCACGTCACCGTGTCGAACGAGGCCCCGGCCACCGCACGCGTCACAACGCCGGGCACCGGCATCGGTCTGGTAGCGATCCGCGAGCGCGCGGAGCTCCTCGGTGGCACCGTCCACGCCGGACCCACCGACAACGGCAGGTTCACGGTGCACGCGTTCGTGCCGTACCACATACCCGGCGGGTGGGAGGTATGACCCCTCGGCTCGACGCGCCTGCCGTGACGAGGCGCGACATCCGCGTGCTGCTCGTCGACGACCAGGAGTTGGTGCGCCGCGGGTTCGCAGCCCTGCTCGCCAACGAACCCGGCATCAAGGTCGTCGGTGAGGTCGGCGACGGCGCGCAGGCGATCGCCGAGACCTGGCGGACACGCCCCGACGTCGTGCTGATGGACATCCGCATGCCCCGCATGGACGGGCTCGACGCGACGCGAGCGATCTGCGGCGACGAACGGCTCAACGCCACCAAAGTGCTCGTGCTCACCACCTTCGCGCTCGATGAGTACGTCTACGAGGCGCTCAGATCCGGTGCCTCCGGTTTCCTGCTCAAGGACACCCCACCGCGGCTCCTGCTCGAGGCTATCGCCGCCGCCGCCGACGGTGACGTCCTCATCTCACCGGCGATGGCCAAGCGGTTGGTCGCCGACTTCGTTCGCCGGCCGATCAACCGTCCCGGCGACTCGGGTCCTCTCGATCTCCTCAGCGAGCGCGAGCGCGAAGTACTCGCCGAGGTCGCACGTGGCAAGACCAACTCCGAGATCGGCGAGTCGCTCCACATGTCGCCGCTCACGGCGAAGACGCACGTCAGTCGCATTTTCGGCAAGCTGAACGCGCGCGACCGCGTCCAGCTCGTGATCATCGGATACGAGACCGGACTCGTCAGCCTCGGCGAGTGAGCACCGCGAGCGTCGTGGCAATCGGCTCTGTCGATGTCGGCGCCGGGATCGGCCACCCACCCCGACGGCTCGGCGCTACGTGCGAGCGAACCGCCTCGCGACGCCGGGGAACGTTCCGCACGCCGAGCAGTGCACCGGCCGGGTGGGCGGGCCGCGCGAAACGGGTTGGTGCGTGGGCCCGGCGGCCCCACAGAATGGCGCACATGTCCACCGAGCTTCACAGCCCCCGCGCCGCCGTCGACGCCCTCTGCTCCTCACTCGACCCGCTCGCCTACCCCGCCCGCATGCGCGCGTTCGCCGCGTGGACGCGGGACCGTGTCCGGAACGGCGACGTCAACGGTGGACTCCGCGCACTGCTCGACGAGTTGGACACGCGCGGGCTGCACGGACGGAGGCTGGCCGTCGTCGCCGCGACGATCGGGCGGGACATCCAGTTCCTGGAGGCCCGCACCGCGGACCCCGATCCGACCGTGCGCGGCCACGCGCTGAAGTCCTCGCGTCACCTGCCGATCAGCGACGCTGCCCTGGAACGGGCCATGGACGACGCCCCGGAAACCGTACGCCGGCAGATCGCCACCGCCGTCGTCCTCGGGGGACGCACCGCTCTCGCCGAGCGGCTGATCGTGTCCCTTCGTGAGCAGTGGGGGGACGGGGAAGCCGCCCGGCTGCTGCCGGGCTGCGGGGCCGAGACCGTGGCGCGGCTGCTTCCGGAGCTCTTCCCCGCCGTGCCGCGGTGGCAGGCCCTCGGCCGCCACTGCCCGGACGTGGTGCTCGACGAGGCGGCACGTCAGCTCGCCGAGCTGCCCGAACAGTCACGCACCGACTGGTGGCAACGCCATGCGAGCGTCTTCCCGGCCACCGTGGAGGCCCGTCCGCTGCGCGTACTGGAACTGCTGGAGCGGCACTGCCCGGCCCACCTCCCCGAACCCGTGCGCGTCTGCCTGGGCCCGCTGATGAAGGCGGCCCCGGGACGGACCGTCCGGCTGATCACTGCGCCGGAGTTCCCCGTCCGCCACCCGCGGGCCCTGGTGTCCCGCACCGCTCTGAGCCGGGTCGCCCGGCTCGGGCCGCCGGAGCTCATCGACCTCGGCCGGGCCTGGAGCCACGCCCCCGACTCCCTCACGCTGCTGCTCCGCGCGCTGCCCCCGTCCCGGCGCGACGCCTTCTACGATGCCGCGACCGCCGGCCAGGACCTGAGTCACAGCACCCTCAGCAACGATCTCCTCAACGCACTGCCCCGCCGACGCGCGCAGGCCGAGGCACGGCGGATGGCCGCGCAGGCCGCCGAGCGCGGGGAACCCTGGCACACCGTTCTGGCAGCTGTCGCCCACCTGCCGGTTGCTGAGGCCAGGGCGCAACTGCTCGCCGCCACCCGCCGCCCTGCGGCGGACGACCGGGCGTGCGCGTACCCCCTGCTGATTCAGAACGCGGCCAGGTCCGGAGAAGCCGCTGCGATCGGCACGCTGCTCGAGGACCTCCAGCGGCTCCGCAACGAGCAGGATTCCGTCCGGTCATCCGCGCTCACCGCTCTTGCCGAAGTCCCGCCGATACTCTTCACCGGCGCGGACGCCACCCCGCTCACCCGCATCACCACCGATGCGATCGAGGCACGTGACAGCTCCGTGTGGACCCGGCAGGCCTTGTCCACGCTGGCATTCGCGGTGCTGCGGGAGCATGCCGCGGACAGCGAGCGGTCACCACTGGCGGGATGGGCGCTGGGCACCGTCACGCAACTCTCCGGACACACCGGAGGCGCCAACCTGGGCCGTCTGGACACCACTCTGCGCCGGGGACAGGAGTTCCAGGTCTTCGAGGCGCTCCGGCCCTGGCTGGAAGCCGGTGCGGACAACTGCGACCACTCACTGACCTTCGCGCTGGCCCGGGCTCTCGGAAAGCGCGCCCGCCGCATGCCGGAGCTCCAGGAGCTCCTGTGGCAGGCGATTCAGTTCGGCAGCGACGCCACAGTGCGCCACGCGGTGAGCCTGTGGCTCGACGACCCCTCCACCAGGGACGAACGCACCGCCCACGTGCTGCAAGTCGAACCCTCGGCCGCCGTACTGTCCCCCGTGCTGCGCACTCTGACGCACCGGCGCACGGACCTGCTGGACAGCGTCCTCGCCGACACGCCACCGTACGGGCGCTTCCTCACCCCGGGGGCCCACTGGATACCTCCTGTCGACGGCGCCCACACCTGGCTCCCGCGCCAACAGGCCGCCGCCGCCCACCTGCTGGCCCGTGCAGCGGACGACGCGTCCTTGCCCAAGCGCACGCGGGCCGGATACCTCCGGGCTGCTGCCGGCATCCCCGACCTCGGCTTCCAGATCGTCCACCGGTACCTCAACTCCCCGGACGCCGTCCTCGCTGAGGCCGCCCTCGGGGCCCTGGCCTGGACGGAACGCCCCGCCGAAGCGCTGCCGCTGCTGCTCGCGCACGCCGCGGACGACAGGGCAAGGGTTGCCCTCTACGCAGCGCACCGGGTGACCGGATTCGTCGCCCCGTCCCAGCTGGAGACGCTGCTGCGCGCCGCGCTGCTGCCGGCGAACGACGACACGCCCGCCCCCGCGGCCAAAATCACCAGCCGCAAGGAACTCGTCCGGCTCGCCGCCTCCCGGCTGCCCGTCAACATCGCCGCCGCCGTCCTCGCCGACACCTTCGACCTCCCCGGGCAGCACCCCGACGTGCAGGCAGCGTGTGTTTCCGTCGCCCCCTCACTGCTGCGCTCGCCGGCCGCCTGGAGACTGCTGGAACAAGCCGCCGACGGCCCACCGGTCACCCAGGCCGCCGTCCTGCGCATCCAGCCGTACGAGCTCCAGGCCGGTGACCGCGCTCGCTGTGCGCGGCTGGTCGGAAAGGTGTCGGACAGCGAGGACCCGCAAACCGTGCACCTGGCAACGGGTCTCCTCGCGCGCTGGTCACCGTGGTACCCGGAGGCCGCACGGCTGCTCCTGGCCAAGACCATCGACCTGGACAACCGCTCGTCCTGGCCCACGGCGGCAGCCGGACTCGTGACGCTGGCCTCCTCGGCCGAGGGTGCGGGCCCCCTGCTCGATGCACTCGCCCGGCTCGTCGCCGCCGAACCCGAGGCCTCCGCGGTTCCCCTCGATGCAGAGAGCGACCGGGACCGCCCCGCCCGGCAGCGGATCGGCCACCTGGTCGCGCGGCTGTCCGACGCCACGGACCTGCCGCGGGCCGAAGCAAGCCGGGCGGCAGCTCTCCGCGCCTCCGCACTTCTCTGCGACACCGACGACTATGTGCCCCAGGGCACGCATCTCTTCGTCATGTGCCTTGACCTCGATGCGGAACCGGCACACCTGCTCGACGCGCTGGAACACCTGGCGGGCCTCCATACCGGGCGCCCTGCCCTGGCCGCCCGCACCGCGGAGACCCTCGGCGACCGGCTCGACAGCGACCGCAACCCCGGCGACCCGTCGGTGCTGCTGCGGGCGGTCGAGCAGCTCACCGCGAACGCCGACCATGCCGCCGGCCTGCTTGCCGTCGCCCTCACCGAGGCACTGGGGGACCGCACCGGCTGGCCCCTGGACTGGCGCACCCGTCTCCGTGCTCTCCGACGCCACCCCGAGCCCGACGTCCGAGAGGCTGCCCTCACGGTGCTGACGGCAACGGAGTAGCGCGGAGAACGCCTTGCCGGATGCTGCGGGCAGCATCCGGCAAGGCGCCGTGGCCAAGCCGTCCGGTGCGCTGATCCGGGTGCGGAGCATGGCGAGCCGCACCACCCGGTGACTGGTCGCAGAGCGAGCGACGCGCTGTCCCGTTGCCGGGCTCAGACCGGACGCACAAGGTCCTTCCACCGGGCATGAACAGCCTGCCACTGCGGCACACGGCGACTGACGCCCAAGACCCACTCGCCGCTGTCGATCGCCTCGATCGCGACGTGACAGCCCTCGAACGCCTCCCGTTCGAGCCGGTTCAGGTCCGCAGGAGACCGACCGTCCACGGCCACCAGGACGCAGTCACAGACCTGGTGCAGGCGCTGCGCGAACCCTCGGAGCTCGGGCCAGGAGAAGAGGTACCCGCCTGGTCGGCCGGCCTGATCCTCGAAGTCCTCCATCGTGCTCTGCTTCGGCGCCTGGCCCATGCCGGAGAAGTGCAGCATCCGCCATGCCCATGCGTTCTCCGGCAGCGCACCGAGGACGTGGTGAAGCTGGATCACGTCGCTGTCCACCCACATGGGCAGAGAGGTCCGCTCGATCACTGCACCCCTTCCACCGGTCCGGCCGCGCGTGCTTCCATGTTCCCCGCCTCGGCGACAGCGGTAGTGCGGGGGGGGCGGCTTCCCGGACCATCCAGCAGAAGGGGGCTACCTCAGCCTGGTCGCATGGCTATGCACTGAGTGAGTGGTCGGACACACTCGGTGGAACCGACACGGAGGGGGAGTCGATGGCGATCAAGGTACTGCCGGTATCGGGAGAGCAAACCGATCTACTTGGCGCGGTCGTGGCTTTGGGGGATCGATACACCAAGTGGCTGGGGCTGCTCACGCCGCCTGCCTACCGTGCGGCTGCCGAGGACGGCGGTCTCCTCGTCGCTGTGGAAGGGGAGGAGGTTGTCGGGTACGCACTGTTCGGACTGCCGAAGCGCAGCACCCACGTGCGCCTTGCCCATCTATGCGTACCCGAGGAACACCGAGGCAAGGGCATCGCCCGTCGACTGATTCAGTCCCTTTGTGAGCGGCACCCGGAGCGGCTTGGGATCAGGGCCAGGTGTCGGCGTGACTATGACCTCAGCGGGATGTGGACCAGCCTGGGCTTTGTCCCCCTTGGTGAAGGGCTGGGCCGGGGCCGGGACCAGGCGACCCTGGACACCTGGTGGCTCGACTTTGGGCACCAGGATCTGTTCGCAGAGGTCAAGAGCGACGCCCTGCTGGTGGTAACCGTGGACCACAGCGTCTTCGCCGGTCTACGAGGTATGGGCAACGCGTCCGACGTCGCGGAGTCGCGTGCTCTGGAAGCCGGCTGGCTTGCCGACCTGATCGAGCTCGCATTCACACCGCAATTGCTGCACGACGTGCGGGATGTCGCCGATCGAACCGCGCGGCAGCATCTGCGTGCTGGGCTGCCGAGCCTTCGGCAGATTAGCCCTGACCCGGCCACCGTGACCTCCCGGCACAAACAACTCCTGGCCGCCGTGGAACAGAAGCTGCCGGAGCTGTCGCTCGACGCAAAGATGCGGAGCAGACTCAAGTACGTGGCCGAGACGTCCTGCGTCGGGCTCCAGGTTCTGGTGACCCGCGACCTGGCGCTGGCTCGTCTGGCCGACATCGCCTGGGATGTCGCCGGCGTCAGGGTGGTGGCTCCGTCCGTGGTGACCCTCCACGTCGACGAGCTGCGGCATGCTCAGCTCTATCGGCCGAAGGACCTTTTGGGCACCGCGTTCTCCGCAGGTGAAGTGGCGCCGGGCGGCGAGGGCGAGCTGGTCGTCTTTTTCGGTCAGGCGGACCGCGACGACGGATCTGCCTTCGAAGAGCAGCTCAAAGGCTTCGCCAACGATCAAGTCCTGTGGCGACGGGTACTACTGAGGGACGGAGAGCGACGCCCAGTAGCCCTGTACATCTGGGCCATGGATGGGCGGGAGCTGAACATCCCGTTGCTGCGTACCGCGACGCATCCACTCGAGGAGTCGCTCGCCCGTCAGCTACTCCTGATGCTCAAACGCCTGGGGCGGGACCACGGTGCTCAGGCCATCCGCATCACCGATCGCTCTCTCTCGCCCGCAACGCGGGCGGCGGCCGGCGCGGACGGTTTCACCGAGCACTCCGGCGACCTCATCACACTGCTTGTGGACGTCTGCGGGTCTGCCGCTGAAGTGTCCGGTGCGGCGGCCGGGATCGCGGGGCGTCTGGGGCTTGCCGTACCCGAACTGCACGCCGGGCTCCCCGCTGAAGTGGCGAGCATCGCCGAGCGTGCCTGGTGGCCTGCGAAGATCATCGACGCCGAACTACCCTCGCTCAGTGCACCCATCGAGCCCCGGTGGTCGGCCGAACTTTTCGACTTCCCCACCATGCTCGTTCCACGCGGCGAGGTACTGGGCATCAGCCGCGAGCATGTCTATTACCGCTCGCCGGGCCACCGGGGTGAAAGCGTCCCTGCCCGCCTTCTCTGGTACGTGAGCAAGGGCAGGTCGGGACCGCAGGGCCAGATGGTCATCGGCTGCTCGCGCCTGGACGAGGTGGTGATCGACGAGCCGGACACCCTCTTCTCGCGATTCGAACACCTGGGCGTATATGGTCGTGAGCAAGTCCGTGCGGTGGCCGAACCCTACGGTAGGGCGATGGCGTTGAGGTTCTCGGACACCGAACTCTTCCCGATGCCGGTGCCCCTCGGACGTTTCAAGGCGTTGGCAGAGAGTCTGGGACTACCGTTGTCGCTGATCTCGCTGTCCAAGATCAGCAACGCGCTTTTCCAGGCGGTCTACGAAGAGGGGCACCGAAAGACGTGAGCGATACGGAACGCGCAATGCTGCTGTCCGTCCACCCCCGGTTCGCGTCGGCGATCCTGGCGGGCAGCAAGACGGTGGAGATCCGGCGGCAGCGCGTGGGGGCGCCTCCCGGCACCCGCGTGCTCCTCTACGCAACTGCGCCGACCATGGCCATCGTCGGCATGGCCCACATTGCCTCCGTGCAGGTGGCTTCGCCTCGCGACGTGTGGTCCGCCAGCCGCACCCGCGCTGGGATCAGCAGGCGTGAGTACGACGCCTACATGAGCGGCGCAGCACAGGCCAGCGGCCTCACTCTTGAGCACCCCGTGACGTTCCAAGAACCAGTTCCGCTGAGCGCCCTCAGGGCCGCGGGCGCCTTTCATCCACCGCAGAGTTACCGATACCTGAAGGGGAGCGATCTGCGGCAATTGGCCGCAGCGGCGCAGACCGGTGGCGAGGAGGCCCTGCGCTGTGTGCTCAACGACGTCGTTTCGCCCTGAGGGCCACACTCATCGTGCTGTCAGGGGCCAGGTCACCCACCAGCACGGCGAGGGGTGCCTCCTCATGGTTTGCGGCGTCAAGCGCGGTCTACTTGGCGGCGAGGCCCGGATCCCAGTCCGCCTCGACCGGCCACCCGTCGAGTGGTAGCTGCGGGTTGCCCTCGGCCTGGCTGCGAGCGGCAAGGCACTGGCCGCCTCTCCACGCACGTCAGGCCCGGCCTGCTCTCTCTCAGTACCGGGCCTGGCATGTGGTTTAAGAACCTACCAAGAAGCCTACGGGTGCCCGGCTCTGGCGGAATTTCGCCGGTCAAGGTCAGGTGGATCGTCCTCAGCCCCGACGCTTGGGCTCGTCGCATGGGGAAGCGCCCTCGATAACGTCTCCCCCGGGGAGGATGTCCAGGTGAACGATGACGAGGCCCTCAACGCGGCCGTGCGAGCGCTGCTGTCGGACCCATGGACGGATCCAGGCATCAGCGTGGAGACCGTTGGGCAGGCCGCCCGCGCGGTGGAGCTACTGGACAAGGGCCTTCGGAACGGGCCCGGCGTCTTCCGTCTGATGGCCGAGGGAGGGCAAAGGGGTGCCGAGACCCTCTCGTCGGATCGGCTGCAGGTCCTGTCGGAAATGGTGCAGAACGCCGACGACATAGGGGCCAGCCAAGTCCGGTTCGTCTGGCGTCCTGAGGAGCTGCTGATTGCCCACGACGGCAAGGGCGTGCGGCTGGCCGACGTCCTGCTGCTCGGTCTGCCGTGGCTCAGCGGGAAGACCTCCGACGCGGAGGCCACTGGGCGATTCGGCATTGGGCTGGCAACCTTGCGCGCCCTCGCCACCACCTGGGAGGTGCACTGTCACCCCTTCCACGTGAGGTTCGCCGACCTCACCATCCGGGCGGTTGAACCGCTACTGGCGCCGGAGCAACTCGCGGGGCCTCAGTGGACGGTCTTCCGTATCCCGCTGGCCCCCGCCGAGCTATCCGCCTCGGAACTCTTCGAGTGGTTCGAGACCTGGAACGACAGTTCCTTGCTTTTCCTCCGGCATGTGAGGCGGGTCGAGGCCTCTGGTGACTTCCCTGATGAGCAGAGGCCCGACGAAAAGCCACCGGTGACGCTTAGGCTGAGCTGGACGGAGATCGACAGGCGAAGGCTGCCCATCGACGGTGAGGATGCGGGTGTCCGGATCCGTGAGGCCCGGACAACCAGTGGGGCATTGTGGAGGGTCTACGACGCCCAAATCGCGCCCCACGGCACCAGCACGCGTCGGCACAAGGCGGTCGGAGTCTCAATGCCGGTCGCCGTCGCGTTGCCGGTGCACGGCCCGGAGACGGGCAGTGTGCACGCGGGGCTACCAGTTGTGGAGTTGAGAGCCGCGGCCCGCGTGCACGCCCAATTCGACCCCGTCGTCAGCCGTGAAGGCTTCGCTGCCAGTCGATGGAACGACGAGCTCATCCCGCTCGTCACGGACCTCTGGGCCGCTGCCGCCCTCGATGTGCTCAGCGACGTCGAACCGTCGGCTTGGCACCTAGTCCCGCTGCCCTCACTTTCCGATCCCTCGTCACCCACTCGAATCCAGGACAGCATCCGTGCGGCGCTTATCGACCGGTCCCGCACGTGGCTGGCTTCCCGGCTCTCCCTGCCCTGCCCGGACGGGACCAAGAAGCCGCTCTCGGCGCTCGCTGTCGAGGAACCGCAACTATGGGGCGTGCTGGATGACCAGGACATCGCACGGCTCGCCGAGCTGCCGGGCACCTTTCCGCACCGCGCCCGTGACAGCGCCACCAGTGGCGTGCGGTGCTCACCGACTGGCGCGACGATGGCACCGCGGAACTCTCCGATGAAGTGCGGGTCAGTGACGCGCTTTTTTCCCTTGACAGCACCGAGTACGACATCGGGCAGACGATCCATCTCACGGCGGTCGCCATCGAGGAGGGCCTCGACTACCTGGTGCGCAACCAGCCGTGTGTCATCACAGCCGATGGCCAGCGTCTACGGCCTTCGGCAGTCGGCGTCGCATTGGCGGAGCACCAGGAAACCGAGCCACGTGGCACGGCCCCGCTCGATGCGCTGGGCATCGTCGTCAGCCTCCACGCCGACTACACGCAGGACGCACAGTTGTCCCAACCTGTCCTCGACTGGCTGCGCAGAGAGGACCTTTTGGTACGTCGCGACGACACCGCGGCCGTGCTGCGGCGAATCGGACGCATGGGACGCGCCAGCCAGCGGATCGGCGGTGAGGCGGGATGCGGGATCCAGCAGCTCGTGGCCATCCAGCGAGCCTTGGGAGAAGTGTCGGCGAAGGTACGTGAGCGACTCGGCCCCGGCATCGGACAGGCCGTACTCCTCGACGGCTACACATACGACTCCGAAGGCAACGAAAAGCCGTGCAAAGTGCAGCCCGCACACGCCTACCTCCCCCAGACACTCGAGAGCACTGACGGAGATCGTTTCGCCATCGCCGCGGGAAAGACCTCCGGTATCAGGTGGGCGCACCGCTCCTACGCACGCACTTTGCTGTCCCAAGCAGACTGCGGGTTGAGCCGCACGGCCTTCCTGCGCCTCCTCGGAGTGTCGGACACACCCCGGCTCAAGGAGGTTCAGCCAAGCTGGGAGACCAAGGAGTACGAGACGGATTCCCGGATCGGCCTCCCACGCGACAGCCAGCTGTCGCCGGCCACCCGCACGAGGGAACTGCGCCGGCTGGGCGCGTACTACACGCTGGACGACTGCATAAGTTCGGACCTGGACGCCGTGGTGCAGCACATCATCTCCGAGCAGAACCCGCAGGAGCGTAGGCGTCGTACGGCGGCCTTGCTGCAGACGTTGGGCAAGCCAGGCATGATCACATCCTCCGATCACGCGGAGGTACAGGCGGCGAAGGCGCACTACCGATGGAACGTGTGTGGCCAGACAGCAGCCCTGTGGGTCTTGCGCCTACGGGAGACCGCCTGGTTGGAGGACAGCAGCGGCACCCTTCGCACGCCGGAGGAGGTGCACTTGTGCACGCGCGACGCGAAGGCGCTTTACGGAGACGACGACCCGGGTTATCTGCACTCCTCGATCCATCAGGCCGTGTCCAATCGCATCGATGTCCTGGCGGCTCTTGGAGTGAACGGCGACCCTGATGTTCCTCAGCTGGTCAAGCGACTGCGTGAGCTACGACAGCGCTCCCCGGCTTCCGGCCCGTTGGACGACCGTCTCAGGCCCGAGGTGTATCTCGTCTATCAGGCGCTGGCAGGGCGGCTGCGCGGTCAGGCGTCGGGCACGTCCCGCATCGAGCTGCGCAAGAAGATCCGGGATGCATTCAGCGGCACCGATCTCGTCCTCACCGACCAGGGGTGGCAGCGGGCGGGAAACTGCTTCCGTGGCCGCACGATCCTGCGCGGCTTCCGGCCTTTCACCATCCCTCACCCTGAGCTGAACCCGCTCTGGGACGATCTCGGGATCGAAGAGCCGAGGCTTGAGGACCTCGCCGATGTACTGAAGGAGATCGGACAGTCCGGCACCAACCTCCAAGCGGACCAGCAACGCGTGATGCTGGAGGCGCTCAGGTCCCTTGCCGACATGGTCACCTCTGCTGAGGGCCGCGTCTCGCTCGGCCTGCGTTCCAAGCTGCGCTGGCTGCGGCTGTACACCACCCTCGGCTGGACGAAGGAGCGGCCTGTCTACGCGGTGGACCACCCCGCCATCGTGCGCACGCTCGGCGAGCGCCTGCCCGTCTGGCAGCCGGGAGGAGATCTGCAGCAATTCGTCGGCCTGCTGGGTCTCCTCAAGGTGCACAGGCTGGAGACGTCCGAAGCTTGCGTCGTCGCCCGGGACCGCGCGCGTCCTGACCGCCAGCTCACTGAGGACTTCCGGTGGGCGGTGACGAGCCTGCAGGACACCCTCGTACGCGACGAGCCGGCCGCCGCCGAGGCTTTCACCGGCTGGGCCTGGCTAATGGAGCTTGAGGTGCGAGTCTTGCCAGGACTACAGATCCGGCTGGACCTGGCCGAGGGCCACAAGACGATCGAGGTCCGGGTCGACGCACACGTCGACCCGGAAGCCAAGGCCCTCTTTCTGGCTGCCCCCGAGGCAATGCGTAGCAGGGGAGGAGGGCTGGCCGTGGCCTCCCTGTTCCCTAGCGAGCGCGCTCACGTCGGGCACCGCTGGCGTGACCTCTGGGAAGAAGGCCGACCGCAGGACGCCCTCGTCGCTCCGCTCGTCCCATCCGCTCAGCAGGATCACCAGGACCGCGAGCGTCTGGCCTCACAGTTGCGGGAGCGGAAATTGTCGCAGCCCCCAGGCCCAACGGTGCCGGTACAGACACGCGTCCCGGTGACCCCGCCCATCGGCGTCCCGTCCCCTACGCCTCCGTCGGCTCCTGTGCCCTCGCCCGCCCCTGCACCTCCGTCTGCTCCCACTCCATCCAGCACGGCGTCCCCGTCTGCCCCGCCGATGGCCGAACCCCGCAAGCTATTCTCTCTGGCCGAACTGCAGGCGCGTACCCCGCAGGCCGTCCGTACCACTACCGCGTCGCAGCCCCGTCCCACGTCCGCCTCGGGAAGGCGACGTGCCGCCTCACTGCCGCAACCGCGTGAGGGTGGGGCCGTGCCGAACGAGCGTTGTGGACCGCTTGGCTACCGGGACCAAGACAAGGAGAAGATCGTCCTGCAACTGCTGATGCGAATTCTTCACGAGCAGGGTCGGACGCTGGAGGACCAGCGAGGTCTATTGCGGTTGGGCGCGGACGCCGTCGATTCGGCAGACCACTTCTACGAGATCAAGGCACACGGTGGGGCAGAGCCCACCGAAGTCACCCTCACCAGCGCGGAGCTCATGCGAGCGCTCACGGAGGGAAGTAACTACTCGCTTGTCATCGCCTCGAACCTGGAGGAAGGCAGGGGCACTCCGACGCTCCGGATCATCTCCGATCCGTTGCGCTTCTTTGATGTCGAAGCGACGGCTGAGGTGAAGCTCAAGGGTGTGCGGGACAGCGCTGTCGAAGCGACGGTGTGGCAGTGGCCGGACTCCGGGGTGTGACAACGGGAGGTCGCGCTCGGCGTGTGGTCAAGCGGGCCTCTGGCGGGCGGGCTGATGGGAGCCAATCGGGAGCCGGATGTCGAGGTTGGCTCCCGATGGCTACCAAAGTGGCCTCTCCACGCACGTCAGGCCCGGCACTGATCTCTCAGTACCGGGCCTGACCTGGTGTTCCTTCAGTCGGGGTGGCGGGATTTGAACCCACGACCTCTTCGTCCCGAACGAAGCGCGCTGCCAAGCTGCGCCACACCCCGAAGCAACGTCGACTACTCTAGCCGACGCCCGCGTGTACGCGAAATCAGCTTTCGCCGCCGCCGACCTGCGGTCTCAGGGCCGTTCGACGAGGGTGAGCAGGGTGGCCTCCGGGGGGCAGGCGAAGCGGACCGGGGTGTAGCGGTTGGTGCCGCATCCGGCCGATACGTGCAGGTAGGAGCGGTGCCCACCGGCTTCGTGCGCGGACAGGCCGCTCACCCGCCGGGTGTCGAGATCGCAGTTGGTGACGAGCGCCCCGTAGAAGGGGATGCACAGCTGTCCGCCGTGCGTGTGCCCGGCGAGGATCAGCGGGTACCCGTCGGCGGTGAAGGAGTCGAGCACCCGGAGGTAGGGCGCGTGCACCACCGCGAGGGAGAGGTCCGCGTCCGGGTCCGGGCCGCCGGCGACCTCGGCGTAGCGGTCCCGGCGGATGTGCGGGTCGTCCAGGCCGGTGAGGGCGACCTCGACGCCGGCGGCCTTCAGCCGCCCCCGGGTGTTGGTGAGGTCCGCCCAGCCGGCCTCGTCGAAGGCGTCGCGCAGCTCCCACCAGGGGTTGCGGGGCACCCCGACGGGACGCGCGTTGCCGTTCAGGCCGTGCCGGCCGGTGGTGCGCTCCAGCAGGTACTTGGCGGGGTTGCGGAGCTGGGGGGCGTAGTAGTCGTTGGAGCCGAAGACGTAGGCGCCGGGGAACTCCATCAGCGGACCCAGTGCGTCCAGCACCTCGGGCACGCCTTCGGGGTCGGACAGGTTGTCCCCGGTGTTGATGACGAAGTCCGGGCGCAGGCCGGCGAGGGACTGCAGCCAGCGCTGCTTCTTGTGCTGGCCGCCCACCATGTGGATGTCGGAGACCTGCAGCACCCGGAGCGAGGGCGTTCCGGGCGGCAGTACCGGCACGGTCACCCGACGCAGCCGGAAGGAGCGGGCTTCCACTCCCGCGGCGTAGCCGACGACGGCGGCGCTCAGTGCGGCCAGGCCAAGGGGTACTCCGTATCGCGCGCGCATGCCTCCATGGTTCCAGAACGCCGGGGTACCGGACGCCACCGGGCTCTGCCCGGGTACCAAGGAGTCAGGACCAGGAGGAATCCGGAAGAAACCGGAGGAAGACCGGAGGAACACCGCGGGTGCTCAGGGCGCTGAACCCGGCGGGAGCGCCCGGAACCGCCAGGCCTCGGCAACGTCCGTAACCGTCCGGAACCGCAGCGAAGGAGTGACACCGCTCATGGCGTCGCAGGAGCCTGCCACCGTCGTGTTCACCTGGTATGTCACGCCGGGACGCGAGGAGGAGTTCGAGGACTGGCTGCACGGCATCACCCAGGTGGGCATCACCTACCCGGGGTCGCTGGGCTCCACCATTCTGCGGCCCCGCAGTGCGGGGGATCCGTACCACATCGTTGTCCGGTTCTCGGACACCGAGCGGCTCACGAGCTGGCTGGAGTCGGACGAACGCCGGGCCTGGCTCGATGATGTGCGCGGCAGCGCCGGCCACCACACCCAGCAGCACACCGGGCTGGAGACCTGGTTCAGCCTGCAGGGCACCGCGGTGCGGCCTCCGCCGCGCTGGAAGATGACCGTGATGACCTTTCTCGCGGTCTATCCGCTGAGCGTGCTGCTGAACTGGCTCGTCGCTCCGCATCTCCAGGACGTGCAGCTGCTGCTGCGGTCGCTGCTCTTCCCGGTCGTGGTGCCTCCGCTGCTCACGTATCTGATCATGCCGGCGTTCAGCCGGGTGTTCCGGCGCTGGCTGTACCCCTCGCAGCGCTGAGCCGCCCGGCCGCCGCCTGCCACAATGACGTCATGACCACGTTCAAGTCCCGGCTGCGGGACGACCTGACCGCAGCGATCAAGGCGCGCGACGAGTTGCGTTCCGGCACGCTCCGGATGACTCTCGCCGCCATCAGCAAGGAGGAGGTCTCGGGCAAGACGGCCCGTGAGCTCTCCGACGAGGAAGTGCAGAAGGTCATCGCGCGGGAGGCCAAGAAGCGCCGCGAGGCGGCCGAGGCCTTCGATCAGGGCGGCCGGGCCGAGTCGGCGCGGCGGGAACGGGCGGAGGGCGAGCTGCTCGCCGAGTACCTGCCGAAGCCGCTCACGGACGAGGAGCTGGACGGGCTGGTGGCGGAGGCCGTCACCGAGTCCGGGGCCGAGGGGCCGCGGGCCATGGGGGCGGTCATGAAGATCGTCAACCCGAAGGTCGCGGGCCGGGCCGACGGCGGCCGGGTGGCTGCCGCGGTGAAGAAGGCCCTGCAGGGCTGACCGAGCCGGCTGGGAGGCGCTGCGTGCCCGGCGGGAGGGGTGAGAGCTTCGGGCCCTCGCCCCTCCGGAAGCGGCCTTTCCTGAAGCGGCCTTTCCGGGAGCCACCCTTCCGGGAGCCGCGGCAGCGGGTGCCGTGGCGGCGTGAGCCGCCCGGTGCCGCGGGGTGGTCAGTCGCCCCGGCCGCGGTTGCCGTTCGGCCCGCCGTTGGCACCTCCGCTGAGGAAGTCCGGCCAGGTGTCGGGGTCCTCCCAGTCCCAGTCGCCGCCCCCGTTGGCCTGGCCGCCGGGCCTGCCGCCGCCGGGCCGGTTGTCGTCCTGGTCCTCTTCCTCGTCGTCGTCCATGTTGCCGCGCGGGACTTCTTCGTGGTTGAAGGAGGATGCCGGCACCCCGTCGAGCGCGCCGTTCATCGCTTCCTTCC
Organism: Streptomyces sp. ACA25; assembly: GCF_028200735.1. GTDB lineage: Bacteria > Actinomycetota > Actinomycetes > Streptomycetales > Streptomycetaceae > Streptomyces. The sequence goes on along the minus strand of NZ_JAQKPV010000001.1, from coordinate 594,544 downwards.
AGATCGGCCCGGGCAGACCGCCACCGGTGACCTTGTCGTAGTACTGACCGCCGATGGTGATGTCGTACATGCGGAGCAGATCGCCGTCACTGCCGACCCGCACGGCGGTGGACACGTCGGGGGTGTAGCCGACGAACCAGGCGTCGTGACGGCCGTCCGTGGTGCCGGTCTTACCCGCGTTGTCGCGTCCGGTGAGCCCGGCAGCTTGGCCCGTGCCGTCCTGGACGACGCCGAGGAGCATCATGTTGATGTAGTCGGCGTTGAGCTCCGACATCACCCGGGAGCAGTCGGCCTCCGCGATGGGCAGCTCGTCGCCCTCGGCGTCCGTGACACCGGTGATGGCGACGGGGCTGCAGTAGACGCCGCGGTTGGCGAAGGTCGCGTAGGCGTTGGCCATCTGCAGCGGGGCGATGGTCTCACCGCCGAGGGTCATCGACGGGTTGACCCCCAGCGGGTCGTTGTCGCCACGCTCGACACCCATCTCCGCGGCGAGGAGAGCGGTCTCGCACATCCCCGCGTCCTGCTGGAGCATGGCGAAGTAGGTGTTCACCGAGCGGCCGAGGGCCTCGGTCATGTCCCAGGTGCCCTCCATGTCCTCCGACTCGTTCTGGAGCTCCCAGGTGTGGTCCTCGCTGTTGCCGAGCGGCTGGCCCTCGCAGTTCTGGAAGTCCCGCATGGGCAGCTCGAGCTCGTTGCCCGAGGAGTAGGTCTGGTCCGGGTTGATGCCCTTCTCCAGGGCCGCGGCGGCCGTGATGGGCTTGAAGGTGGAGCCCGGCTGGAAGCCGTACGTGCTGCCGCCCATCGCGTGGGAGACGTTGAGGTTGATCGTCGTCTGGTGCTCGTTCGGATCGTTGCCGTACGGGCGGCTCTGTGCCATGGAGAGGATGTGCCCGGTGCCCGGCTCCACCTGCACCACCGTGGCGGCGACGGAGTCGTCGGGGTTGACCCGGCTCACCGCGGCGGAGGCCGACGCGGCCTGGGCCTTGGGGCTGAGCGTGGTCCGGATCGTCATGCCGCCCAGGTCCCAGCGGGCGCGCCGCTCGGCCTCGTCGTCGCCGAAGATCTTGTTGCTGAGGAACTCCTGGCGCACGTAGTCACAGAAGAAGCCGGCGTCGTGGACGGCGGTGATGCAGCCGTTCTGCGGACGGCTGACCTCGAGCCCGAGGTCTCTCTCCCTGGCCTCCGCGGACTCCTCCGGGGTGATGTCCCCGACTTCCTCCATCCGCTGGAGAACGACGTTGCGGCGCTTCTTGGCTTCCTGTTCGTCGTTGACGGGGTCGTAGCGGCTGGGTGACTGCACCAGGCCGGCCAGCAGGGCCGCCTCGTGGAGCTCGAGATCGGCGGCCGACTTCGAGAAGTAGCGCTGGGAGGCGGCCTCGACCCCGTAGGCCTGCTGCCCGAAGAACGTGATGTTGAGGTAGTTCTCCAGGATCTGGTCCTTGGTGAGCTCCTCCTCGAGCTGGATCGCGTACTTCAGCTCGCGGATCTTGCGGCCGACGGTCTGCCGGGTCGCCTCGGCGACGGCGTCGGCGTCGTTCCCCGCCTCCTCGACGAAGACGTTCTTCACGTACTGCTGGGTGAGGGTGGAGGCTCCCTCGGAGGTGGTGCCCTCCTCGATGTTCCGGTTCAGCGCCCGGAGCACTCCGCGGAGGTCGATCGCACCGTGCTCGTAGAACCTCGCGTCCTCGATCGCGATGATGGCCTGCCGCATGTGCGGGGCGATCTCGTCGAACCCCACGACGGTACGGTTCCGGGAGTAGACGTCCGCGATCTTGCCGCCCTCGGCATCCAGGATCGTGGTCTTCTGGCTCAGCGGGGGGCGGGTGAGCTGGGTCGGGATCTCGTCGAACCCCTGGATCGTGCCCTTGGCCGCCAGGCCCAGGGCACCCACCGCGGGAAGCGCGAGCCCGGCCAGTACGGCCCCGGACAACACGCTGACCCCGAGAAACTTCGCTGCCTGCTGAGCCGTGCTCAGTCCGCCGCCAGGACGCTGCCTTCCCATGCCGGCCAGCTTACGTTCTGAAAAGCCGGACAGGGCGCCACCCGGTCACCTAAACTGACTGCGCGTCTCACACAAACGGACGACAGTCAAGCTCGCCGTCACTCTTTGGAGTGAAGTCGCTGCACCGACGTGCGGGGGGACTCCGCAGTCACACCTCCCCACCCCCGCGCCCGAATTGCGAGAAATATACCCATTGGTGGAGTGGTGACACCCACCGCCTTCTCACTCTGACGGGTGACCCCCCAACCACCCATAGTCCGAATGGGCCATTCAAGATTAGGCCCGCTGGGGGTGTTGCGCTCCGTCGACCTTCCGTAACGTCCTCAACTGGCAAGGGTGAATATGCCACTTGCCGCCGTGGGGGAGCCTCGATTCGGGAGAGGACGGCACCGGAATGGGCTGGGTAACCGACTGGAGTGCGCAGGCAGCCTGCCGCACGACGGATCCGGACGAACTGTTCGTACAAGGAGCGGCTCAGAACAGAGCCAAGGCGGTGTGCACCGGTTGCCCGGTGCGGACCGAGTGTCTCGCTGACGCACTCGACGACCGTGTCGAGTTCGGGGTCTGGGGCGGAATGACCGAGCGGGAGCGACGCGCGCTGCTGCGCCGCAGACCCACGGTCACGTCCTGGCGCCGTCTGCTGGAGACGGCCAAGTCGGAGTACGAACGCGAGATGACGAGGGAGGCGGCCCCGGAACGAACCGTGCACGTGGCCTGAGGCGACCGCGCCGGAGCCCGCGGGACCGCGTGGGCTGCCAGGGCCCTGCCGCGCACGGCGGACACCGCGGGCGGGACACGCCCGCGGCGCGACTCCGCCGGTGCGGAAGCCACAGGCCGGGGCGTCGCCGGGAGCCGGGCCGGACGACACGCGAGAGGTACCGGCCGAACGGCGGTACCGGTCCCTCGACGCGGCGCTCCGGCTCCGGCCCGGTGGCACGGCACGGGCCCGGGGCGGCGGCGCGGTACCGGAGCCCAAGCCGGATGGCGCGGCACCCGGGCCGAGTGGCGCGCCACCGGATCGGCAGCTCCACCTCCCACCGGCTCCACCTCCCACCGGCCGGACCCCGGCCCGGCCGGCACTGGGCGAGCAACCGCCGGTAAGGGATTAGAGTCAGGGCCATGACGAAGTGGGAATACGCGACCGCACCGCTGCTCATCCACGCGACGAAGCAGATTCTGGACACCTGGGGCGAGGACGGCTGGGAGCTCGTCCAGGTTGTGCCGGGGCCCAACGCCGAACAGCTCGTGGCTTACTTCAAGCGGCCCAAGCCGTGACTGGGGCCGTCGAAGCAAAGCTTGCCGAGCTGGGGCTGACGCTTCCGGAGGTGGCGGCACCGCTGGCCTCGTACGTGCCTGCCGTGCGCACCGGCCCGTACATCTACACCTCCGGGCAGCTGCCTCTGGTCCGCGGCGAATTGCCGATGACCGGGAAGGTCGGCGCGGAGGTGACCGCCGAGGAGGCCAAGGACCTGGCGCGGCTCTGCGCGCTGAACGCACTGGCCGCGGTGAAATCGGTTGCCGGAGACCTCGACCGCATTGCCCGGGTGGTGAAGGTCGTCGGTTTTGTGGCCTCAGCACCGGACTTCACCGGCCAGCCGGGCGTCATCAACGGGGCCAGCGAACTGCTGGGCGAGGTCCTCGGGGACAAGGGCGTGCACGCCCGCAGCGCCGTGGGCGTGGCGGTTCTCCCGGTCGACTCCCCCGTCGAGGTGGAGCTCCAGGTGGAACTCACGGCCGAGCCGGGCGAGTGAACACGTAAGGCAGCGGCCCGGCACCGGTCGGGGGGGCGCTCACCCGAGTGGTGCCGGGCCGGTGCGCCCGTCCCCCAGAATGGGCCCATGGCTGAGCATGCTGAGCACGTGGAAATCATGCCCGACTGGGAAAAGCGCTTTCGGGCAGCCCGCGTCGGGCTCCCCGAGTGGGCGGAGGACGCACCGGAACGTTCGCTGTTCCTCTCCAACGCGACCGGCACTTTCGAGCTGTACGTATGGGACCGGGGAACGGGAGAGCAGCGGCAGGCCACGGACCGGCCCAACGGCACCCTGGACGGGACGCTGACCCCGGACGGGGCGTGGCTGTGGTGGTTCTCCGACACCGACGGGGACGAGTTCGGCGTCTGGATGCGGCAGCCCTTCGAGGGCCCGCCGGACGAGGCGGAGGGCACCGGCGCCGACGAGCCCGCGGTCCCGGGCCTGGCGCCCGCGTACCCGGCAGGGCTGGCGCTCGGCCGGGACGGCACGGCTGTCATCGGGCGGATGACGGACGAGGACGGTTCGACCGTCCACGTGGCGCGGCCGGGCGCCGCCCCGGTGGAGATCTACCGGCACCGGCAGTCCGCCGGCGTCGGTGACCTCTCGCACGACGGCCGACTGCTCGCCCTCGAACACACGGAACACGGCGACGCGATGCACTCCGCGGTGCGGGTGGTACGGCTCGACGGTTCGCCGGTCGCCGAACTCGACGACACCCGGGGCGGCACCGAGGAGCTCGGGCTTCTCGTGCTGGGCTTCGCCCCGGTGCCCGGAGACCCCCGGTTGCTCATCGGGCATCAGCGGCGCGGCCGTTGGGAGCCGGCCCTGTGGAACCCGCTGACCGGCGACTTCCAGGAGCCGGCCATCGACCTCCCGGGGGACGTGACCGCCGAGTGGTACCCGGACGGCCGGGCGCTGCTCGTCATGCACAGCTACCGGGCCCGCAGCGAGCTGTGGCGCTACGACCTGGCCGAGCGGTCCCTCAGCCGCCTGGAGACCCCTGCGGGCACGGTATCCGGCGGGTCCGCGCGGCCGGACGGATCGGTGGAGTACCTGTGGTCCTCCGCCGCGAAGCCGCCGCAGGTCCGGTCCACCGCGGGCGGTGTCGTGCTGGATCCGCCGGGGATGACCGCCCCCGGCTCGGTCCTGGTGGAGGACCTGTGGGTGGAGGGCCCCGGAGGGCTCATCCACGCACTGGTGCAGAAGCCGGAGGGCGAGGGACCGTTCCCGACAGTGTTCGACGTCCATGGCGGGCCGACCGCGCACGACAGCGACGCCTTCGCGGCGCAGCCCGCCGCATGGGTGGACCACGGCTTCGCGGTGGTCCGGGTCAACTACCGGGGCTCCACCGGTTACGGGCGGGAGTGGACCGACGCGCTCAAGCACCGGATCGGGCTGATCGAACTGGAGGACATCGCGGCGGTCCGGGAGCAGTGCGTGTCCTCGGGCCTGTCCGACCCGGAGCGGATGGTGCTGACCGGCGGTTCCTGGGGCGGCTACCTGACGCTCCTGGGCCTGGGCGTGCAGCCGGACCTGTGGGCGGTCGGCGTCGCCGCAGTGCCCGTCGCGGACTACGTGGCCGCCTACGAGGACGAGATGGAGGGCCTGCGGGCGATGGACCGCACCATCCTGGGAGGCACCCCCGAGGAGGTGCCGGAGCGCTGGCGGGACTCGTCACCGATCACGTACGTGGACCGGGTCCGGGCACCCGTGTACATCTCGGCGGGCCTGAACGATCCGCGCTGCCCCATCCGGCAGATCGAGAACTACGTGGACCGGCTCCGGGAGCGGGGGGCGGCCCACGAGGTCTACCGCTACGACGCCGGGCACGGCTCGCTGGTGGTGGAGGAGCGGATCAAGCAGGTGGCGCTGGAGACCCAATTCGCCCTGCGGCACCTGCCGGTGAGCTCGCCGGGCTGACCGGGCGCCCCGGGCCGTCCGGACCGACGCTTCGGTCCGGACGGTCCGGGCGGTCCAGGTGCTCGGTACGGTCCGGGCGGTCAGCGGCAGGCGGTGGGCCGGCCGGACGAGGGCCGGACGGCGCGGGCTCCAGGCCCCGGGCCGCATCGTCCCGCAGCTCCGTCTCGCGGCGGAACAACCGGTACCACATGAAGATCACGAAGGCCGCGAAGACGAACCACTCGGCGGTGTAGCCGAGGTTCTGGAATGCCTTGAGGTCCAGCCCGGTGTTGGTGGGGGCAACCGCCGGTACCGCCCGCAGCGGCTCCTCAGCTGCCGCCACGGTGAGCCAGTGGTCCTCGACCTCGTACGGCAGGACGTTGATCAGAGAGGCCGCGCTGATCACCCCGAGCTGGCCGACCGGAAGGCCGCTGGGGGCGCTGACGCTTCTCGGGGACTCCGCCGCCTGCAGCGCGCCGGTGACGGTGACCTCACCGGAGGGTGGCGCGGGGACTGCCTCCGCGGCGGCCTCCCCCGGCATCCAGCCGCGCACGACCGGCACCGCGGGGCCGCCGCCCGACGGCAGCAGCGGGGTCAGGACGTAGAAGCCGCGCTCGCCGTCCACCACCCGCCGCGGGACCAGCAGCTCCTGCTCCGAGTCGTAGGAACCGGAGACCAGCGCCTGTTCTCCGACGGTGTCCGTGGTGACCGGGAGCAGGGTGTCCAGCGGCACGGCCTCCGCGGTGTCCGCCGAAGCGGCCTGCTCCTGGCGGTCCCGGTGGCTCTCGACCCGGTCCTCGAACCGGCCGAGCTGCCAGGCGCCCATCACCAGGCAGAAAGGGATCGCCAGCGCGACGAAGACGTTGATGACCCACCAGCGCGGGGTCAGCAGGAACCGGTACACGCGAGCAACGGTACTAGGGGAGTGCCGGTGGTCCGGTACCGGCCGCTGCCGAGGGCGCTGCCCGTGCCCGTGCCGCCTCTCCGGCTCAGCGTGCTGCGGCGCCGGCCTCCAGCACACCGGTGCGGTGCAGCGTGCCCGCGCATGCGCCGGGCAGCGTGAAGGAGGTGGCCCGTGGCTCGCCGGCCGCGGGGACGTAGGTGACCACCACGCCGGTCGGCTCACCGGCCCCGGGGTCCCCACTGCCCCCCTCCCCGCCGCTCCCGCTGCCGCCACTGGTCAGGCTGCCACCGCTGACAGCGCTGCCGTCGCCGTCCGTGAGGGTCTCCGAGACCGGATCACCCTCCGCGTCACCGCTGCCCCCGGTGTCGGGATCCGGAGTGGCCACGGGGTCCGCGGCGCAGCCGCCGTTCTCCCCGTCGCGGAGCGGAACCCAGGCGAACCACACCTCGTAGGACTCGCCGGGGCGGAGGATGAGCTCGGTCTGCTCCAGGTCCGCCGGCGGGAGCCGGCCGGGCCGGTCGTTCTCGGCCCGGCCGGCGACCTGCAGGCCGGCGCTTTCCGCACGGCCGCGAGGAGCCAGGGAGAACTCGTCGGCCCCCCGGATCCGGCAGGTCTCGCCCGACGTGTTGGCCACCCGTACGTAGCCGTGCACCCGGCCCTGCTCGTCGGCGTCCTCCGTCTCGGTGATCACGTCTCCGAGCTGGTCACGGCTGCAGCGGGGTGCGGCGACTCCGAGGGTGTCCCGCTCCTGAGGGGCCGTCGCCTCCTGGGAGCCCTCACCCCCCGGGGACGGCGCCGCCGTCTCCGCCGTGGGATCGTGCCCGCCCGGTTCGGTGGGCGTGCCCCCGGTGGTGTGCGAGCCCGGGCCTTCGCCGCTGCCGTCGTCCGTGGCGGGGCCGCCGGTGCCGTGGTCGGCGGAACTCTCGGAGGCCTGCGGGGCGCTGCCGCCGCCGGTCGCGGCGTGCAGCATCACCGGGGTGCCGCCGGCGAACAGCGCCACCGACACGGCGGCGCCGACCATTCGCCGCTGCCGGCGCCGGCGGCGCGCGGGCACGGCGTGCAGGAGGTGGTGCAGGGAATCGGTGGACGGCTGGATATCGCGCACCGACTGCCGCAGCAACTGCCGCAGCGCGTCCTCGTCGGCGGCGGGCGGCGGGTCGGCGTCGGCGGCGGGCGGGCCGCTTCCCCCTGCGGGAGTGGGCCCGGCATGCTCCGGCGACGGCCCGGTCGGCCCGCGGTCGGCAGAGGTGTATTCGGGCCGGCCCCCCGGATCGTGCTCGGTCATCCGCCGGCCTCCATGGCGACCCGCAGGGCGGCGATGCCACGTGACCCGTAAGCCTTGACCGAGCCGGCCGAGATGCCGAGCGTCCGGGCCACTTCAGCCTCGGTCATGTCGGCGAAGTACCGCAGCACCAGCACCTCCCGCTGCCTGCGCTGGAGACCACGCATTGCCTTGATGAGCTCGGCCCGCTCCAGCTGCTCGTAGGCGCCTTCCTCGGCGCTGGCGGCGTCCGGCATCGGCTTCGGGATCAGCTTGATGCCGAGAATGCGGCGGCGCAGCGTCGAGCGGGAAAGATTCACCACGGTCTGCCGCAGGTACGCCAGGGTCTTCTCGGGCTCACGCACCCGGCTGCGGGCGGAATGCACCCTTATGAAGGCTTCCTGGACGACATCCTCACAGGAAGCGGTGTCGTCGAGCAGCAGAGCCGCCAGCCCGAGCAGCGAACGGTAGTGGGCTTGGTAGGTCTCGGTGAGGAAGTCGACTGTGGTGCCCTCAGCCATCGCTTCCTCAGCGCCCTCGATCCGAGCGCCGACACCGGCTGTCCCGGAAGCAGGGAGTGGCGCGATCACTCGCACCCCTCCGCCGGTGCGCGACGGTGCGCGCGTGCGGCGCGGAGGAGCCACTGGGAGTTCGAGAACTTCTGCCACACCTGTTGGACACGCTTTCCCCCGCGTTGGTTGTACAGCGGCGAGAGGTTTCCGGAGTGCTCTCCGAATCCCCGCATGCGTACCGCCTACTTCCAGATGTTCTGACCGCAGCACCCCGGCCTCCCCCGTGAGGCAGAGGGCTCAACACACTCCCCGCGCCTCGGCTGGTTGCAGCAGCGACGCGGGGAGGTGAAATCGTCTCTCGGGAGCTTGGTCCGGATCAACCCGTATGGACCTACGACTTGATCACGACTGCTCCGCGACCGCCCCAAATCCCCCCGGAACGGTGCAAATCAGCGTCCGGTACCACCGTAGACGACGGCTTCCTCACTGTCCGAGTCGAGCCCGAACGCTGTGTGCACGGCACGCACCGACTCGTCCACGTCGTCCTTGCGGGTGACGACGGAGATCCGGATCTCCGAGGTGGAGATCACCTCGATGTTGACCCCGACGTCGGAGAGGGCCTGGAAGAACGTGGCGGTGACGCCGGGGTTCGTCTTCATGCCCGCGCCGACGAGCGAGATCTTGGCGATCTGGTCGTCATACCGCAGCGAGTCGAAACCGATCGCGCCCTTCCGCTTCTCCAGTGCCTCGATGGCCTTGCGGCCCTCGGTCTTCGGGAGAGTGAAGGAGATGTCGGTGAGGCCGGTGGACGCGGCGGACACGTTCTGCACCACCATGTCGATGTTGACCTCGGCGTCCGCGATGGCCCGGAAGATCGTTGCCGCCTCGCCCGGCTTGTCGGGCACCCCGACGACCGTGACCTTGGCCTCGGACGTGTCGTGGGCGACCCCCGAAATGATTGCCTGCTCCATCGGCTGGTCCCCTTCTGGCTCGTTGCTGACCCAGGTGCCCTTGAGGCCGGAGAACGACGACCGGACATGGATCGGGATCTGGTAACGGCGCGCGTACTCCACGCAGCGGTGCAGCAGCACCTTGGAACCGGAGCTCGCGAGCTCCAGCATGTCCTCGAAGGAGATCCAGTCGATCTTGCGGGCCTTCGGCACGACCCGCGGGTCGGCGGTGAAGACGCCGTCCACATCGGTGTAGATCTCACAGACCTCGGCGCCCAGCGCGGCGGCCAGCGCCACGGCGGTGGTGTCGGACCCCCCACGGCCGAGGGTGGTGATGTCCTTGCTGTCCTGGGACACGCCCTGGAACCCGGCGACGATGGCGACGTTGCCCTCGTCGACCGAGCTCTTGATCCGGCCCGGCGTGACGTCGATGATCCGCGCCTTGTTGTGCACGGAATCCGTGATGACGCCCGCCTGGCTGCCGGTGAACGACTGCGCCTCGTGTCCGAGGGATTTGATCGCCATCGCCAGCAGGGCCATGGAGATCCGCTCTCCGGCGGTCAGCAGCATGTCGAACTCGCGCCCGGACGCCACCGGGGACACCTCTTTGGCGAGATCGATCAGCTCGTCCGTCGTGTCACCCATCGCCGAGACCACGACGACCACTTGATGGCCGTTCTTCTTGGCTTCGACGATTCGCTTGGCAACGCGCTTGATGCCCTCGGCATCGGCAACGGAGGAGCCGCCGTACTTCTGCACGACAAGGCCCACGTGTGCTCGCTCCTCGAATCTCTCACTCTTCGTGACCCGTGCGGGGGTCACGATCGGTTCAGTTTACCGAGCAGGCGATTCCCGCCCTGCCGATGCCGCATCCTGAGACACCGGGCTCGTCCAGCGACGACCCCTTCCCACTGCGCGGGCGGGCACACGGAAACGTAAGAAGGGTCACAGCGGGAGCAAGGCCGCCGGGCCCCGCGGAAACGGGGCCCGGCGGCCACTGCGGCACCCGGCAGGCACGGCCCCCGCGCCGGCCGGGACGCCCTTCGCTGTGCGCCGCGGAGTCAGGGACCGACCGGCTTGAGGCCCAGCGGCTCGGCGATCTCGGCCGCCATCACTTCCCCGGCCTCCTGCTCCAGGTCGCCGTCCTCGGCCTCACTGTCCGTGTCCAGCCCGTTCAGGGCGGGCAGCGGAGTGCCGAGCCGGACGTGCGCGACGAGGGACTGCAGCGCGCGGAGCGCGGCACTCGCCGTCTGGCCCCAGTTGGACAGGTACGAGAACTGCCACCACCACAGACCCTCGCTGATCCGGCCCTCGCGGTAGTGCGTCAGGCCGTGCCGCAGGTCGGTGACGACGTCGGCGAGGTCGTCGGAGATCCGGCAGGGCACCGGGGCGCTGCGCGGAACGTACGGGTCGAAGACCTCGGAGTAGACATCGACCGGTGAGAGGAGCTCGGCCAGCTGCTCGCGCAGCCCGTCCATGTCCGGTTCCGGGCCGGTGTCGGGTTCGTAGCGTTCCTCCGGGACGATGTCCTGGTGGGCACCGAGGCGCCCACCGGCGAGCAGGATCTGCGACACCTGGAGCAGCAGGTGCGGCACCGCGCTGTCCGGGTCGTCGCCCTTGGCGACCTCCGTGACCGCGACCAGGAAGCTTTCGACCTGGTCCGCGATCTGCACGGCGAAACTCTCCGGCCCGAGGGCCGCCGGGTCCAGCGACGCCGCCCCGGTCACCACCGTCCCCACCGTCGCGGTTTCCTTCGGCACGTCATGCGTCGGCTCAACTTCAGACACAGGGCATCCGCCTCCCCACCGTTCCGCTCTCCACTTCCCTGAACCTAGACATCCAGCAGACGCCTTCCTTCGAAGGCACGCCCCAAGGTGACCTCGTCGGCGTACTCCAAATCTCCTCCGACCGGCAGACCGCTGGCCAGACGTGTGACCTTCAACCCCAGTGAACTGACCATACGTGCCAGATACGTGGCCGTGGCCTCGCCCTCCAGATTAGGGTCCGTGGCCAGGATCAGCTCGGTGACCGCGCCGTCCGCGAGCCGCGCCAGCAGTTCCCGGATCCGCAGATCGTCCGGGCCCACGCCCTCGATGGGGCTGATCGCGCCGCCCAGCACGTGGTAGCGGCCCCGGAATTCCCGGGTCCGCTCCACGGCGACGACGTCCTTGGGCTCCTCGACCACGCAGAGCACGGCCACGTCGCGCCGGGGGTCCAAGCAGATCCGGCAGCGCTCTTCCTGCGCGACGTTCCCGCACTCGGCGCAGAACCGGACCTTGGCCTTCACCTCGGTCAGGGTGTGCGCGAGCCGCCGCACATCGGCCGGCTCGGCCTGCAGGATGTGAAAGGCGATCCGCTGCGCGCTCTTGGGCCCGACGCCGGGCAGCCTGCCCAATTCGTCGATGAGGTCCTGGACCACGCCTTCGTACACGAGGTGCCTTCCGTGTCTTTACCTTGATTCAAGGGTAGTTATCCGTGCGCTCCGCTGCCTGCGGACCGCCCCGGCGCACCGCTCAGAACGGTAGCCCGGGCATACCGCCCCCGCCCAGCCCTTCGGCGAGCGGACCGAGCTTCTCCTGCGCGAGATCCTGTGCGGCGTTGTTCGCGTCACGGATGGCCGCGACGACCAGGTCCGCCAGGGTCTCGGTGTCCTCCGGATCCACCGCCTTCGGATCGATGACCAGGCCCTGCAGCTCACCGGCGCCGGTGACGGTCGCCGTGACCAGGCCACCGCCGGCGGAACCCTGCACCGACTCCTGCGCGAGCTCCTCCTGGGCCGCGGCCAGATCCTGCTGCATCTTCTGGGCCTGCTGCAGCAGCTGCTGCATGTCTGCCCCACCACCGGGAAACACGTGCACTCCTGGGCGTCGACGATGTGCGTACCTTCATGAGCCTACGGGGTCTTTCCCGCCCAGGAGAGGCGAAGGCCGGACGATTCCGGTGAACAGTGGCCCGGCAGCAGCCTCCCGCCGACCGGCCCGGCCGGCCGTCCCGGTCGGACACCGCGCCCGGTCGCGGCTCAGCCGTGGTCGATCTGCTCGATGACCGTCGCGCCCAGGCCCTCCACGAGGAGCTCCGGACCGGACAGCGCCCGCTCGTCGAGATCGGCATCGTCGTCGGCCGGGATGTCGTCCTCCGCCGCGACCGGCGGAGGTGGGCCCGGCGCCCGCGGGGAGGGCTCCGCCCCGGCGGTGCGGCCCGCCGGGTTCCTCGGCGGCGCGGGAGCGCTCTGCCACTGCGGGGCCTGAGGGGACTGCCCCTGCTGAGCGGGCTGCGCGGTGGGCGGAGCCGGCTGCGGCGCGGTGGACGGCCTCGGCGAGCCGGCGGCGGCGTCTCCACCGTCGACGACCCCCTCGATCATCCACTGTCCGCCGAACATCTCGCCGAGCGTCTGCCGAAGCACGTCCTCACTGCCACTGCTGGCGAAGCTGTCCCGGGCTCCTGCGGTGGCGAAGCCCAGCCGCAGGGCGTTCCCGTCGAGGCCGAGGACCCGGGCGTTCTGGCTGAGCAGAATCCAGCTGAACCGGCGCCGCTTCTTGACGGCCTCCAGCACCTGGTCCCAGACCGCGAGCACGCCGTGCGCGTCACCGCCGACGGAGGCCGGGGCCCGGCCAGGCGCGGGAGCCGGGGCCGCCGGCCGGCCGGCCGGCGGTGGTGACGGCGGCGGTGGCCTGCCCGGCGCGCCGGGCAGGGCCGTCGAGGGCCAGGCGCCGGGGCGGGAGGCCGGACCGGCAGGTGGGCCGTCACTCCCGGCTGCGGCAGCACCGGGGGCGGGCCCACCGGCGGGCGGGCGGGCCGCGGAAGGCCACGCGCCGGGCTGCGGCCCCGCCGCTGCGGGCGGGGCGGAGGGCGCGGCCGGGGCCTGCGGGGCGGGCGCCTGCTGAGCCGTGACCGGCTGCGGGGCGGGAGCCGGGGGGTGAGGGGGTGCGGCGGGGAGAGCGGTGACGGGGGGAGCAGGCGGCGCCGCCGGGGCTCCCGGCTGCGGCGGCGCGGCACCCGGATCGGACACGGCGGGCTGCGGCGCGGCCGACCGCAGGCCGCCGGACTGCAGGCCGCGCTCCAGCCGGTCCAGCCTGCTCTGCAGGGAGCGTTCGTCACCGTAGGCGGCGGGCAGCAGCACCCGGGCGCAGATCAGCTCCAGCTGCAGCCGGGGCGAGGTGGCCCCCCGCATCTCGGTCAGGCCCGTGTTGACCAGGTCCGCGGCCCGGCTGAGCTCGGCGGGCCCGAGGACCGAGGCCTGTGCGCTCATCCGCTCCAGTACGTCGGTCGGTGCATCGATCAGCCCTTTGTCCGCCGCGTCCGGCACAGCGGCGAGGATCACCAGGTCACGCAGCCGCTCCAGCAGGTCCGCCACGAACCGGCGCGGATCGTGGCCGCCCTCGATGACACGGTCGACCACCTCGAAGGCCGCGCCGCCGTCGCCCGAGGCAAGCGCGTCCACCACCGAGTCGAGCAGGGCACCGTCGGTGTACCCCAGCAGCGCGGTGGCCATGGGGTAGGTGACGCCGCCCTCGCCCGCTCCGGAGAGCAGCTGGTCCATCACGGACATGGAGTCCCGGACGGATCCGGCGCCGGCCCGGACGACCAGCGGGAGCACCGCGTCGTCCACCACGGTGTCCTCCCGCCCGCAGACCTCCGCGAGGTAGTCACGCAGCGTCCCCGGGGGCACCAGCCGGAAGGGATAGTGGTGGGTGCGGGACCGGATGGTTCCGATGACCTTCTCGGGCTCGGTCGTCGCGAAGATGAACTTCAGGTGCTCCGGTGGCTCCTCGACGACCTTCAGCAGGGCGTTGAACCCCGCCGGGGTGACCATGTGCGCCTCGTCGATGATGTAGATCTTGTACCGGCTGGAGGCGGGCCCGAAGAAGGCCTTCTCCCGCAGGTCCCTCGCGTCGTCCACACCTCCGTGCGAGGCGGCGTCGATCTCAATCACATCGATGGACCCGGGGCCGTTCCGCGCCAGGTCACGGCAGGACTGGCACTCCCCGCAAGGGGTGGGCGTGGGGCCCTGCTCGCAGTTCAGGCAGCGGGCGAGGATGCGGGCGCTGGTCGTCTTGCCGCAGCCGCGCGGACCGCTGAACAGGTACGCGTGGTTGACCCGGTTGTTGCGCAGGGCCTGCTGCAACGGGTCAGTGACATGCTCCTGCCCGATGACCTCGGCGAAGGTCTCGGGACGATAGCGGCGGTACAGCGCGAGGGATGACACGACACCGACGATAACGGCCCGCTCCGACATCGGTCGACGAAGCAGCCACCGGGCACCGGCGGGAGAAGATCAGGTGCGGCGGGCGCTCGGGGCGCCCGGCCGGGCGGGGTCCGGGAACGTCAACGCCCCCCACGCACCCGCCAGAGCCAACCTACCCTTGCTGCCTTCCGGCCCTGGGGGAGTTCAGTCAGATAGCGCCGCGTGAGGGGCTGCGCAAAGCCTACCCGATCGACCGGCCGCATCGGGACACCCCTCGGCCCCCCGGGAGCTGGTTCGCTAGCACTCCCCCACGTCTTGTATTGTCTCTCTCGGAGGATTCGCCTAGTGGCCTAGGGCGCACGCTTGGAAAGCGTGTTGGGGGCAACCCCTCACGAGTTCGAATCTCGTATCCTCCGCCCAGCCTCACCGGGCTGTCACGTAGGGCCCCACCGCTCAGCGGTGGGGCCCTACGTCGTTGTCCCTACGCCTCGTTGTCCTGGTCTTTGTCCACAGCGAGGTTTTCGGGCGCTCCCCAGATGGCGCGCTCGATCTTCCGGGCCGCTTCCTTGAGCATGGGATCGGTCACGTGCAGGTACCGCGCACGCATCCGTGCCGCTCCGCCCGGCTCCCAACCCATGATCTGGTCTATGACGCGATCCGGCACACCGAGCAGCATCAGCACCGTGCCGGCGGTGTGTCGGGCGTCGTGGAGACGGCCGTCCCGGACACCGGCGTCCCCCAGCAGACGCTTCCAGTCGTGGTAGTCCGTGTTCGGGCTGAGCGGCCCGCCCAACGGCTTGGTGAACACGTAAGCGGACTCGGTCCACAGGTTCCCGGCCGCAGCGCGCTCCCGGGCCTGCGTCTCCATGTGGGACCGGAGCATCACGACCAGCGGACCAGGCAGCGGCACGGCGCGACGCCCCGCCCGTGACTTCGTGTTCTTCGTCTCGCGTCGCACCTGCACCCGGCTCGGGCAGTAACCGGCCTTCCGCCCGCAGTGCGCGGCCTCGCCACACCCATGCTCGTACTTCGGCCGCAACCGATTCCGGCGCAGCTTCAGGTACTCGTTGTCCAAGTCGACATCGGACCACCGCAGTCCGAGCGTCTCTCCTTGCCGCAACCCGAGTGCCAGAGCAAGCATCCAGCGGGCACTGTTCCGGCGCTTGTTCACTTCGAGCAAGAGGCTCTGTACCTCGTCGACCGAGTAGGGCTCCACCTCCGTCTCGTCCTCTTCCATCCGGGGAGGCTTCGCCAGGGCGGCAGCGTTCTTCGCCGCGTGACCGCGTCGCACCGCTTCACCGAGAGCCGTACGGGCCGTCCGGTGGACCTGGTGAGCGGTACCCGCCTTGCTGCCGGCGCTCTGCATCCGGCGATACAGGCTTTCCAGGTGCTCGGGCTCCAGGCGATCGATTCGGTGCCGACCGATGCCCGGCACCAGGTGCACCCGCACCGCCACCTCGTATCCGGCGTACGTGTTCTCACTGACGACGGGCTTGGCGATGTTCTCGACCCAATGCTCAAGCCGCTTCGCCACCGTCCACGGCTTCCCGGGCTGACGCGCGGACCCTTCGTCGCGCTGCTTCTCCAGACGCCGGACTTCCTCCACCAGCTCTTTGCGCGTAGGGCGGGTCAGGTGTCGGCGGTACGGCGTTCCGTCGTCCTTGCAGCCCATGGGCACACGGGCGTGCCAACGTCCGTCCTTCCCCAGGTAGATGGCCGATTCGCCGTTGGCACGGCGAGTGCGCTTCTTCTCCTCTGCCATTGGCAGATCCTCCGGTCGGTGCAAGGTCGGACAAGCCCGGAGCGCCGCCCGACATTCGGGCGGCGCTCCGGAAGGTGGGATCAGGCGGCGCGCTGCTCGGCGCGTCGACGGGCGAGATAGGCGGCCGGTGCGTCGGCGGGGACGCGCCGGAGTCCGCCGATGGTCAGGGACTCCAGTTCTCCGGTGCGGATGAGGGCGTAGCAGGTCGTGCGGCCGATGCGGAGGCAGCGAGCGGCCTCTTCGACGGTCAGGAGAACAGGGGCCGGGTCGCCGATCTCAGCGAGTGACGTGGTGTCCACGGTGGCGATACTCATCGAACGGTCTCCTCAGGGAACTGTCCGTCGGTAGTAGTGGCGGGAGTTGGTGGGTGTCCGAGGCGGGGATTTCTGCGTCACCGCGTCACCTCCGTCATCCGCGTTGTCCGACCTGCTCGTTTGGGGTGACGCAGGGCGTTGGGGGTGCGTCACCGGTGACGCGGGTTGTCCGTCACCGGTGACGCGGGTGACGCGGCGTGACGCAGAGGGCAGCCGTCTGCGTCACGTCCGTCCGCGCAGGTCACCCGGCGGTTCCTCGGCCTGCGTGACGCAGGTGACGCAGGGTTCCCCTACTTGGGAAAAAGGGAGGGGTGTCCGTGGAGGTGGGTGCGCGCTCAGGCGTAAAGAAGGAGCCGCTTCGCGGCACGTCCATCACGGGCGGCGGTTCCGCCGAACAGCAAGAGGAGCACGCGTCGCCTGGTGCTCCTCTTGCTCGTACGGTCAGCGGCGGTCAGAGCACCTGTTGCTCGTGCGGAGGCGTGGCCGGGGAGCGGGTCATCTCCAGGTAGCGGCCTTCCCTGGTGCGGCCCGAGTCGATGAGAACGCCTCGGGCGGCCAGGGTCGGTTGCAGCCGCTTGAGGCGATCGGAGAGGACTTTCCCGGTGGTCGGCCAGCCCTTGGGCAGGGGACGGAAGTCCTCGCCGGTGTAGAGGCGGGTGAGGCAGTGCAGCCACTCCGTGGAGGTCATCCGCTGCGCCGCGCCCGGTTCCATGTCCGCCGCGTGCCGAAGGACGGTCTGGGCGAGCAGGTCGCCTTCGATCACATCGTCGTTGAGGTCGTCCAGACTGGCCCGGTATGCGGCCAGCGCCCCGAGTCCGGTGGCCGTGTCGATCTGCGCGCACAGGTGCGCGAAGTCCGCCATCCGCAGATCGGTGGGGGTCTCGGCCTCCGCCGCGCGAACCGTCACCGTGAGATCCAGCAGGGATCCAAGGATGACGGGCAGCACCTCGGCGTATTCCGTCCACAGTTCGGCCTCGGTGCGCCGGATCCGGGGCCGTTCCAGGCGCAACGGTAGGAGCCGTTCGGCCAGGTCGGGCCGGATGATGCCCACGTCGATGCCGGTCAGCAGCAGGGGCCGGCGGTAGCGGGCGCGGAACACGTCCCCGTCGGTGAACAAGGCGCGCTTGACGTTCTCGGCACCGGTGACGATGCAGCACAGCGCATCCGACAGATCCGGGGTCATGTGGGAGAGGTTGTCCAGGGCGGTGACCCATCCGGCCGCCACCGCTGCGATCAAGTTCTCTTCATCCTTCGGGGCTCGACGCAGGTCCCCGCTCATGCCCTCGATAACCCGCACGAGCATCCGCCCACCGGTGGACTTGCCCGCGCCCTGCGGCCCGGTGAGGAACGGCGCCGGGACCGGGACCGAGGGTCCCAGGCAGCCGATGAGCCAGGCCAAAGCCAGGCACTCGGTCTCGGCGGTGGCGAAGTTGCACAGCCGCAGCAGAGCGTCAATGCCCTTGCCGTCGCTGTCCTTGGCCGGAAGGGGCAGCTCCCCGGTGAGCTGGGTGCGCCGCCAGCACACCTCGCGGGGGTCGGGGACGGCGATGTCCCAGCCGGTGGGGTGGATGCGCACGGACAGCCCATCCGCCCGCCCCAAGTCCAGCCAGGTGGCCCCATCGTGGCCGGGGGCGACGCGGATGTGGACCGGCTGGACGTCCTCGGTCAACGCAAGGGCTTCGATCAAATCCAGTGCCTCCTTCAGGGCAGCGCCGTTGAACACGCCGATGCCGTCGCGGAACAGGCCGACCATGAGTTCCTGACGGTGGCTGCCGGTGGTGCCCTGGGAGCGGATCGGGCGGGCCACAGGATGGCCGTTGCGCTGGGCGTACACGGTGCCGTCGGCGGTGCGGAAGTAACGGAAGTTGGCTTGCGCGTAGTCGGTGATGATCTCGCGGGCCGGAGTCTTCTCCTCATCGGCCATGATCACAGTCCCAACGTCTTGCGGGCGTTGACCCACGCCTCGGTGCAGTGCCGCGGGCTCTCACCCCTGGCCTGCGCGGCGGTGAACAGCCGCGAGACGTGGGCCTCGGTCAGGCAGCCGCACCACCCGTGGGTGGACAGCACGGCCAGGAAGGTCCGGTACACGGTGGTGTGGATCGCGCTGCGGGCATCGGTGATGCGCTGCTCGGCCATGGCGATGCCACGTTCCAGATAGGTGGACGTGCGGTGGCAACACACCCCGCTCCCGGCCCGTGCGGGCATGGCGAGCGCAGGCGGCACCGGCCGGGCCGTGGACGGCTTCTTCAGCGCCAGCGCGCGCACGGTCTGCGGCAAGTCGGTCAGGGTGCCGGTGCCGGGACCGAGCCAGCGGGCATAGGCCATGGTCGACTTAATGTCCACACCGGGTCGCACCGCGTTGCGGGAGGCCATGGCGCCCCGGTAAATCCAGTGCTCCCCGCGCGTCGTTGACACCCTCCGGGTGGCGGGCAGGGTGGTACGGGCCCACGCGATGGCTTCCGCGTCGTCCAGATCCACCACGGTCAGATCGGCGCCGCCGGGGTGGCAGGCGATGGCGACCGCCCGGTGCCATGCGGCCGTCCAGGCCGGGGAGGAATGGACGGCCGGGTCGGTGGTCGCGGCGGCCCACCCGTGGCAGGGGTGGGGACAGCGGCACGGGCCCGGAACCTTCATGTTCGGCCGACCGCCGCACGCGTTGTCCGCGCACGAGGGGCAGTTGCCGAACGGGACCTTGCCCCGGCGCAGGGGCAGGACCGGCAGCCCGAGCGTGGCGCGCTCCAGCGCCACGGGCAGCAGCGCGGAACGGAGTTCATGAGTCATGCTGGAGAGACCTCCTTGGATCTGTTGGTGATCGGGGAGTGAGGGCGGCCCGAGGCTTTGGCGAGACGCGGGCCGCTCTCGTGCTTGGTGCGGTCAGTGGGTGTCGGGCAGCAGTTCGGCGAGGGTGCCGCCGAGGGTGGCCAGGCGGTGTTCGATGGCGGCCCAGGAGTCGGGGTCAATGCTCATGAGCGCGGCGATGGCAGCGGCGGTGTCCCCGGCCCGGTGGGCGGCCACGGCGTCGCGGAGTTCGCCTGCGGCCATGAGGGTGATGTGGTGGTCGGTCATCGCGGGCCCTTCCTGATGTGGGGGGTGGCGTGGTGGTGGATGCGGGCGGCCAGTTCGTAGGCGCGGCGGCCGGTACGCAGGTGTCGGCCGTTGCCGTGGCAGCGGCGGCAGGCCCGGCCGCGTGTGGGGCGTCCGCGCCGGTCGGTGCGCAGGGCGAAGCCCAGTCCATTGCACAGCCGGCAGGTGCGGAACGGGGCGACCACACACAGCAGAATGTAACCGAGAGTGACGACTAAGAGGCAGGCAAGGGTGGTGGGCACGGGTGCCTCCCGGGTGGGTTTCCGGCGAGAATCCGGGTGTGGGGGCGGTGGCCTGCTAGAAGTTAGGTCGCAGGCCACCGCCCGGTTGGGGCGCTAGCGGGGGCGCTAGTTCTAGCGGAGGGGGCCGCTAGTCCTAGCGGGGTCGAGGTTCAGTCCCGGTCGCGGTTCTGCTCACGCTCAGTCATCGCGGTGGTGATGGAGGCGCGGGTGATGCCGCGCCGGTTGGCGCCCTTACCGGCGTCGGTGGTGCCCCACACCTGGCGGGTGCGCACGCCGTGCGGCTTCAGCGCGGCGGTGAGTTGTTCGGTCTGCCACCCGGCGTAGACCTGGGGGCGGAGGGCGGCTAGGCGGGCGGCGATGGTCTCCGACCACGCCTTGTCCTCCCCGGCCTCCAGGACCGCCAGCACATCGGCCAGCACATCCGGGCCCTCATCCGGGGTCTCGGGGGCGTGTCCGGCAGCGTGGCCGGTGATGTTGCCGTACGCATCCCGCGCCGCGCGGGCGCGGGCGGCGATGGCCTTGGCGGCGGGGGCGTCGATGAAGGTGGAGGCGACGATCCTTGGGTCGTCGCCTTCACCGGCCATCCAGCAGATGCCCTTGTCGGAGCGGGCGAACATGGTGGCGCGGTAACCAGATTTGTACATGCTCTGCCCGAGCACCATGTCGTTGGCCACCTGCGACATGACCTTCAGGCAGAACCGCAACACAGCGTTGTCGGAGATGCCCTTGGGCAGGGACTTGGCGTCCGGGCGTTGGGTGCCGAACATCGCGACCATCCCCAGGGCGGGGCCGCGTTTGACCAGGTCAGTGCAGATCGCCTCCAGTTCGGCGCCGTGTTCGGGGTGCTCGAAGGCCACCTGACACTCGTCCAGCCCCACCACCACCGGGTGCAGACCCAAGGCACGGTCGTTGGCCAGTTCGGGGGTGACCTTAGATTCGGGGCAGCGGGTCAGTGGCAGGGACTTGATGACCTTGGCGCGGCGCCGCAGTTCATCACGCAGCTCCCGCAGGGAGGCCAGGACGTATTCGATGTCCTCGTCCTCCTCACCGGCACGGTAGCGGTGACACACCGGCTCCAGCGCCCGGAAGTCGCCGGTGCCCTTGAAGTCGAAGGCGTGCAGCTCCGCGCGCGGATCGAGAGCGGCGATGAGCAGCAGCAGCCGCATCAGGAAAGTCTTGCCCATGCGGGGGATGGAGCCGACGACCACCGAGGCGAACATCAGCGTCACCTCGACCTCGCGCATCCGCTGGTCGTTGCCGAAGGCCACGGGGGCGAACAGGTCCACGGTGCCCTTCTTGGCCAGCGGCCAGGCCGGGCGTCTGGTCTCGTTCATCGGCTTGTCCCCCACCCACAGCACCAACCGGCCCTCGTGCTCTCCGGGGTCGCCGGAGGGCCACACGCAGCCGAGCTTGCGCCGCAGGCCGGAGGCCAGCTCGGTGCGCTTGTCCATCACATCGTCCGGGGTCACGCCGTAGGGCAGATCCAGTTCCGCCCGGTACCCGGGTCCGTCGCGGGTGATCTCGGAGGTGAAGCGCATCCCGTTCATCTCCCCGCCCTTCTTGATGGCGGCGGTGATGCGGGGGTGGCCGATGGCGTCCAGGCCGCGCAGCACCAGCGAGGAGGTCAGCTTGGGCACCTCGGTGACCTGAACCGCGGGGCCGATCACCGGCCGGTCCCGCTCCTGACCGGCCATCCCCAACGCCGCCACCGAGACGGCAGCCACCACCGCCAGCCAACCGGGCGCGGCGATGTACAGGGCCAGCGCGCCGGCGGTGCCGAACAGCAACGCCACTGCCAGCACCAGGGAGCGCCACCGCACCCGCGAAACCCGGGTGCGGTCCAGCCGCAGATACTCGTCACTGTCCTGTGCGCTGACCGCATGGGTCCGCAACGGGGCGCTTTCGGCGTCGCTGGCCCAGCGCCAGGTGCCGCGCACCAGGCGGGCCGCCCCGACCGGGGCGCGGAAGGCCAGGCGGGCGGGGTAGATCCCGCCGATGGTGCGCAGGCCGTGGTAGGCGCACACGTACCCGGCTCGGCCACCGGCCCGCCCCAGGGTGGCGAACAGGTCCGCTCGGTGGGTAAGCCACGGCGCCAGGATCGGCCGGCGCACCTCACCACGCACCCCCGGCACGGCGAGACCGGGCGGATCCACCGGACGCGGCCCGCGTCCCTCGTTCTCCTCATCGGCGGCCGGGAGCACCGGCGGCCTCTCCTCAGTCGGGCGGAACGTCTCGGGCACCGGAGCCTGGATCGTGGGTGCGGTGGCATCGCTGGGCTTGGTCAGAGTGATGGCCGTCGGGCGCACCGGCGGCGCGGACCCGTTCACGGTCGTGGTGTCGGTCATGATGAACAAACCCTTCCTTCGGGCTCGACTCGAATGGGGGGCAGAACCCTGTGGGGCGGCCGATGCCGGGAAGCCTCAAGCCGCCCCACAGGGGGTTTCGGGGATGACGGTCAGATCGCGAAGGGCTGGACGTCGAAGAACAGGACGGCCGTGCCGGTCATCTCGGGGTGCCGACCGGCAATGTGGATGTGGCGGTGTGGAGGCAGGTGCGTGGTCAGCGCTGCTCGCCTTCCTGCTCGGTTCCAGTGACCACTTCGCGCCGCAGGGCGGCGGCGTCCCGACGGGAGAGACCGAGTTCGGTGCGCAGGCGCTCGATGGTCACCGGCCGCCCGGTCTCGGTGACCGCCCGGCGGTGCAGGGTTCGGGCCCGTCGCCGCAGTTCGGCGGGGGTCAGGGCAACCGTCTCGGTGACCACCTGGCGGGGGGTGTCGGCGGGCACCGAGGCGGTCATCTCGACCGGCCGGGGCGCGGGGCTCGGTGGCAACGTCACGGGCATCGGGCGCGGCCGGTGGTCGACCGGTACGGGGTGCTCAACGGGCATCGGCGGAACGCGGTCGATGGTCACCTCGACGTCCGACCCGGCGGTCACCAGGGGCAGCAGCCGAACCCCGGCGGGCACCACCGGTTCGCGCTTTGAGACGACCGGGGCGATGGTCACCGGGCCCGGTTCGGTGGTGGGCTGGGCGAGCCAGCGGTGGACTTGGCGCATCATCACGCCGAAAGCCAGCAGGGCGGCCGACGGCGGCACGGCGGCCACCACGTAGTCCAGCGGTTCGGCGTTGGCTCCCACGCCCCAGACGTTCAGGACGATGGAGCCACCGGCCCCGGCCACCGTCAACGCGATGGCCCACCAGTCGGTACGCCGTTGGATCGCCGCGCGCAGCATCAACAACTCGCCCGCGATGATCCCCAGATCCAGCGTCGCGGGCCACGCCCACGCCCTGGCGCCGGACAGGCCGTGTTCCTCGGCGATCTCCGCCAGGTGCGCGTAGGACAGCCAGAACGCCGCCCCGGTCAGGGCCACGAT
This sequence comes from Streptomyces sp. ACA25, assembly GCF_028200735.1. Taxonomy (GTDB): domain Bacteria; phylum Actinomycetota; class Actinomycetes; order Streptomycetales; family Streptomycetaceae; genus Streptomyces. Next base: position 571,306 of record NZ_JAQKPV010000001.1, on the reverse strand, counting down.
CACCACCGCCGCACCGATCACGATCAGCCGGTCCGCAGTCGAGCGGGTCATGCCGCCCACCCCACCATCCGACGGGTCCACCGGGACCCGGCGGCCAGCCCGAGAGCGAAGGACAACAGGACCGGCTGACCGGCGGCGACCACCGCCAGCGCACCGGCCACGCCGATGACGGCGGCGGCCAGCGAGGGGAAGACCCACACCAGGGCCAGCAGCACACCCCACAAGAGGAATGACTTCACCGTGTTCACGCCGCCACCCCCGCCACGAACAGCTCGGGAACCGGCGCCACGGAGGTATCCGGCAGGTGCGGCGCGATAGCCCGCAGCGCTCGGGCGTACAGGCCGGGGTCGTCGGCGAGCATGTCCCGGGCGGCGTCCAGCCGGGCCTCCCGCTCGCTCTCGCTCTCATCAGGGACACCGAGGAACAACTCAAGGTCGGTCCCCAAGGCGAGTTCCAGATGGTCCGTGACCGTGAGTGCCACATGACCGGCAACAATGTCCTTCATGGGTCGTGCTTCCCTTCACAGTGGAACGGCCTTTTGCGGCCCCGGTGGTAGGACACCGGGGCCGCGCACCGTTGTGGTTGAAGCCGTGCATTCCGGCTCCCCTCGGCCCCGCCCGTGCGAGACGGGCGGAGGAGGCAACCGGCCGCAGCCTCGAGCTGCGGAGAGTTGAAGTCGCGCTGTACATCACCCGGGCCCACGTGATCGTGGGTCCGCGTGGCCGCCTACTTGGCCGAGGAGAGGCGGCGTGATCCCCATGCAGTTGTCAAAGATCGAGTGCTTCCTTCAGCGCCGTTTCACGGGACACCTCCGGGCACCGAGGGCTCGGTAACGCAGGCCGTCTCGTCAGCGAGACGAGAGCCCCCACCGTCAGGAGGGCAGCTCAAAAAAGGCCCATCCGAGCGAATCCCCCTTGCAGTCCTAGGACTGCGGGCGACTCGGGATAACCATGCATCGCAGTCCCGAGACTGTCAACAGTCCTGGGACTGTGCTTCACTGGTCGATGTGGAAAGGAGTGCCGCATGGCGCCCAAGTGGCGAGAGCTCGCGGACCGACTGGCCGAACAGATCAGGAAGGGCGAGTACGCACCCAATGACCAGTTGCCGCAGATCAGGGAGCTGGTGGAAGCGGGCGAGGGCTCGAAGTCCACGGTCCACGCGGCCTACAGGGCGCTGGAAGCCGAAGGGCTGGTCACGTCCTCACGCGGCCACGGCACGGTCGTCCGTGAGCGGGCCCCGCTCAAGCGACTCGGCATCGCGCGGTACGACAAGGCCAAGTGGCGGGACGGCGATGAGGTGGCGTTCATCGCGGACCGTGTGGCGTCCGGACGCACCTACAAGCGAAACGAGCAGACCCAGACCGTCGGCCGTGTGCCTGCACCGGCCGTCGTCGCCCATGCGCACGGCCTACCGGAAGGCGCGGAGGTCTACGCACGTGCGCGCGTAGTCAAGGAAGGTGCGCAGCCAACACACACCTTGACTAGCTACTACCGTCCTGAGCACGTGGAAGGGACGCGCATCGTCGACCCGACACCGGGGCCTGCCGGCCGGGGTGGTGGCTTCCGTGTGCTGTACGACGCCGGATACGAGATCGACCACATGCAGGAGACACTGTTTGCTCGCATCCCCACGGCGGACGAAGTCCACCTCCTCCAGCTCGCTCCCGGCGAATGGGTGATGGAGTTGCACCGGACGACGTACACGGCCGACGGGACCGTGGTGGAGTTCGCGATCGGCGTTCACGCGGCAACGCGCTTCGCCTGGACGTACGACTTCACGGTCCCCGACTCGGCAAAAGCGGAGGGCGAGAGCAAGTGATCTCAGCGCAGGCATGGGCCGACGCCCAGCGACTCTGGGACTTTCAACAGATGGGCCATGACCCGCGCCCGTGCTCTGTCGCGATCGGCCTCGGCAGTCATGACCTCGGAGTCGCGGACACAACCGCTGATCTCTACCACCGGGGCATGATGCCGCTGATTGTCTTCACCGGGGCGACCAGCCGCACGACACAAGAGCGCATGCCGCGTGGCGAGGCCGAGCACTACCGCGAGCGGGCGAGGGAATTGGGCGTGCCGGCCGAGGCCATCCTCGTTGAGCCACGTGCCCGGAATACAGGAGAGAACATCCGTTTCTCTCGCGAACTCCTCGAAGAACACCGGACCCCCGTCTCGTCCGTCCTCCTGGTCAGCAAGCCGTACGAGGAACGACGGGCCTACGCGACCGCCCGCAAGTTGTGGCCCGAAGTGGAGTGGGTCAGCGCATCCACGCCTATGACCTTGACCGACTACGTCGACTCGATCGGAGACGCGCGCTTGGTCATCGACATGTTGACCGGTGCGCAGCAGCGACTCATGATCTATCCGCAGCAGGGATTCATGATTGAGCAGCCTACGCCAGAAGACGTGACCGCAGCGTATAAACGTCTGCGTGACGCCGGGTTCACAAGCCGACTCGTGCCAGATTCCGCAGAGCAGAAGTGACGGAAACCCTGAAGCTCTGTGAGGCCCACTGTGGTCAGTGTCAGGCCAACCAGGCGCCGCGCACACTTGCGGAGAGGTAATCAACAGTCACGTGGGATAGAGGCGCAGCGAGCCAGTTTGCTTGAAAACCGTTGAAGGGCTCTCTGCGCGTTACAAACCTCTACTGCATCAAGGCGGCTCGCTCCGCTCGCCGTGCGGCCCGGCCCCCGGGCAGGCCTGCGCTCCTGCCGCTGTGAGGGCTGGGGCGGTCGGCTCCGCACAGCAAGCTCCCTCAGACCGCGCGAATATTTTCACCCAATGGCACGCAGCGCGCAGGCAGAGTTGTGAACAACAGTTCCGCGGCACGCCCATTTTTCCCGAAACCAGCGACAGTGTATTGGAGGTCGACGAGTCTCTTTGAGATATACCAACTCTTGACTCCGATGGAATCCCGATCCTCCGAACTGGGCGTCATTCGCGACGCTGCGTACAGGCCAGGATCTTCCAAGAGACAGTCATCACGACCATAGGAAAGGATCCAGCGGTACTGAGCCTTTCGACGTAGGTACTCAGCCAACCGATAATGCTCACGCCCCTTCTCCCACCCCGAGATGTCGACACCTCGTCGCGCCACTGAATATCCGCCAGCAGGGCCGAACGAGGTGCCGTAGAGCGTATCTGATTTATCCACATACGGAGGATCGAGGTACGCCAGAACGCGATTCGGCAACAAATCTGGGTACCACTCAGCGACATCGTGAAGCGTTTCCTGCCAATCCTTACACCACACATCCACGATTCGATTCTTCGAATACAGCTCGCCAATGAATCTGATTCTTTTGGCTAGTGCATCCTTATTGAAACGACACCCGATCTTGTAACGACTCTCCTGCTTCCGGCCTCCGATAGGGCCAGCTCTACCGTGAAGGATGCCTGAAAATGTCGTTCGATTAAGGAAGAAGCACTTAACTGCGAGGTCTCGGTCATTAGCACTGCGGGGACGCCAAGATCTCCAGTAGTCCCAACGCTCAAGTGTGACCGGCTCTTCATACATCCGATCGATAAGCCACTCGGTGTCGCCAGCGGCAATCTGCCAAAATCGCGCTACTAGTGGATCTGCGTCCGCCAGAAGTACGCGATCTACAGCTCCCACAGCCGCAAGGCGGAGTGCAGTAGAGGCACCCCCGGCGAAGGGTTCAACCAACAGGCTGATCCGCCCTATTGACGGTCGAGATGCCGTTAGAAGTTCCTCGATCACTGGTACAAGACCAGATTTTGCACCTGGATACCGCAAGGGCGAAAGATACCTACTTCTAGCTGCACTCTGGTTCTCAAGTTCAAGCGGAGCCTCAGTGCGGCGAGGAAGCGGGCCAATGTGCGCCGGCGCGCTCACCGCGGACAGCGGCAACGAACCGTCTGCGCTAGGTGTCGCGACAGCCGTCATCGAAAGCTCCTCGGTCAGGTTCTAGCAGGCCTCAAGCCAAGCTTCTGCTTTGCAGCAAGACGCAAAACGTCCGTTCCAACCCCAATGGGGTAAGCCGCCTTAGAATGCGCCAGTGACACTGGGACAATGCCGTTACGATACATGGAGGAACCCGTACGGTCGATCACGTCCAGGATCGCAGGCAGGGTTGGGTAAGCGGAGGGGTGCGTTTGCCCCCCGCGATCGTCATAGGGTGGGCCCTGTCCCGGCAGGGCCGTAAAGACTACTGTGCGGCTGTCAGTGGACCTATAAATAAATTTCCGACCCCAGTAAGTCTCAGCGCCATAAGCGATAGGGTTATCCGAGTTGGTGATCGCTGAGATGACATCCGAGTCAACGGTCATGAGGTCACCCGGAGCTAGCACATTATGACGAGCCAATGCGCCTGCATAATCTACGACTGTTCCAGTCTTCTCGATTCCGCATATAAAAGGCGCGAGAGCCGCGGGTGTCCCAGACATGGATTGGAAGTACTGCAACGCCCGGCTGCGCAGCTTTGCCGGTGGCCCATAGACGGCCATCGGGCCATCCATGATGAAGAGAGTGTTCCGAAACAACTGATCGCGAGACTGCTCCCAAAGCAGGGTAGCCAGTCCGACCACGACCAGAAGCTCGACCACCTGCATGAGCCGACCTAGCGGGCTCTCATTTGAGCCGTCTTCTACGACTTCTTCGTGAATCCGCAGAACGTCTGTTGGAAACAAGCGGACTTTGCAAGCGGGGCATTCCGCCCCAGCACTTCCCACCGCAATATCCCGCTCACCACATGTTGGCTCGGGGCAGTTCACATCCAAAGAAACGGCTGGCTTACCTGGTTGACCATGAAGGAGAAACAAGAGACTCATCAGGCTCTGGTTCATCCTGTTGACTTCGATCTTCTTGCTGCGAAAAAGCGAATCCAAGCTCTCTCGCCAAGAGTCTTTGATCGATACCCCTCGTCGCACATAGGCGCCTGCAACTGGAAGGTCGTAGGAGATCAGGGCAGAGTTGACCGCTTGCCCCAAAGTAACCGGATCGACGAAGCGCTCTTGCTTCTGCTTCTCCATTGCCGTGATGTCCAGCCAGACGGCCGCCGACTGCGCATACCCATATTGGACGGAAGGCAGGCCGTCACGAACAGGAACGACCATCAGAGAACCATCCACAGCGATGGCACTGGTGATCCGACCACCAGTTGCCTCTTGCGCTGCATCATGCATGATCTTCGATTCGAGCCAAGACATGTCGCTCAGGTGTTCCGCAGGAACGTAGAAGTCTGACTTCTCGGCCATGGCCCTGACGATGGCATTCGTATGACCAAGCCGAGATGCTCGTTCGAACCCGCCAGAAACGGTCTCATACGGCACGATGCTCTCCTTCCTCGGAAAGGGGAGGGTCGCCAGCGGCTGCACGACCCTCGTTGACCAAGGCCCGGCCATACTTGTCAATGTGTACCGGGATGATGAACGGAGAAGACATGGTCTTCAGACGCACATAGCCCTTATCTTCGTGACTAATGATCGAGTCACTGAACGCCTTGAAGTCATAGAACCTGGCCAGCTCATTCACTTCGCGCGTATTGTTTAGGTGAGCCACGACCCAATTTTTCGTGTTAGCCAGCACCTGGTGGGCGACACCCGTTACTTCCTGCGTGGCATAAATCATGCCAATCTGCAACTTACTTGCCTCTTTAGCCAGGCGAACCCAGACGTCGAGGTCGTCCTTGTATTTGGCATTGGAAAAGAGATTATGGGCCTCTTCGATAACCACCTGGATCTGAGGCGGATTATCACCGGATGTGAAGACCTCAGTCTGCTTTTGCATTACATACGAGGCCAGGCTCTCCGAGAGCTTCCGCACGACACTGTCGGGACCAAGGTGAAGATCCATAATAACGACACGGCCAGAGGTTAGCTCCTCATAAACATCGCTTCTGTAATCAGAACGCGACGACGGCGTGTGGAACAGTTGCAGAGGCTTGAGTTTGGTGTAGCCGGATACTTGTCGCCCTTGGTTCTCCTGAGTATAAATCGGCAGCGCCGAACGCCACGCGTCACCTTCGACAATGGACTTCAGGCCCTCGGCTGCTTTGCCAGTAAGATCGTTGGCTTCGGAGCGCTCGATTAGCCAGTCCAGCACTGTCGTTAGAGAAGTGCGCTCGACTCCTACTTGACGCCCCGACTTAGCCCGGACCAAATGACCCTCGCCCAGCTGGTTCTGAAGCTCATCGACCAATTCCTTTCGCATGGTGACCCAAGCGCGCCAAGGCCACTTACCTTGGGGCTCCTTCATGGGAACTGGAAAGTCTGCCTGACTCAAGGCACCATAAAGAAGCAGACGCCCTCGCGTAGCGTGCGCCTTTCGCTTGGCCGCTTCTTCCGAAGTTTCCCCCACAATCGGGTTTCCTTCGAAGTCAGCCTGAACGAAGGCACGCACATAGTCAGCTGCCGCATCGACCAAAGCGGATGAGATTACACCCTTAACGGCATCCACCTGGGCTGGGTCAAAGAAGTTGAATCCTAGAGGCCGAACGTTCGGCTTATCTCCTACGGCACCGAATTTGTAGATGATGACGTGTCGCTCCCCGAGCGCAGCAAGATGAGTACCGTCCTGTGTATTCGGGTTAGCGTATTCCCCTTGAGGGTCAAAGATGAGCTGTCCGATCGGAGAATCACCCTTAGACCTACGAATCTCCGATACTGCAAATACCCTAGAGATAACAGTTTTCATTGTGTTTGACTTACCCATTCGGGTCATGCCAAACATGCCAGTCTTGTTCCCAATGAAATCGTAGACGTTTACAAAAACCGGCGCATCGTCCTGCCCAGAGGCCATAGCTCGTCGGCGAGTGGAAGAATACCGAACCGCTCCGATGCGTACATTCTCGATCTTCTCATCTCCGCCAGGCTTAATATACGAGGCGATGGCACTCAGTCCCGGACCTACAGGTTTGTAGACTCGGTACGTGGAGGTGGCGTAGAAATTGTCCACGTCGTGACCGAAATCAAGTACGAGCTTTCCATCTTTGGTCTGCTCATAGAAGGTTCCAATGATTCGACAGTCCAGCCCAGTGAACGAGATGCGATTTCGCGTGAATGGATCAATATCCAGGTCCAGTACGACCGAAGGAGATGGGCTCTCATGCCGTGACAACGCGTCGCGCAGCGCTTCTTCGCGAACCCCGAGAAGATCCCGTTCCAATGACAAAGGAGCGGTCCCTTCAACACGCAGAAGCAGCACTTCATCGTCATCACCGCCGCCAGTGCCAATCTCGCGTGCGGTAGCAAGCAGGAAAGAGAATTGTGGAATTCCCCCGGTCTCGGCCTTCCATCGGTCATGCGTAATGACAATCGCCCGATCGAAGTCCAGGGCCTGGATGGCCCCAACACGGACTGCTCGATCGTCCGCCAGCAGGACACTCTCCAGCAGCGTGCCGGCTCCTACGTGCGGGATGAGGTCAACCATGGTTCCGCCCCCCGAGGCATCTGAAGCGCTTACAGTCCGTGAGTCTAGCGCCACAGGCCGGGCCGGGGCACCCGTTCAACGAGACTGCGATCTTGGGGTTCAGCCTGGCAACCCGCCGACGTGCGGTCATGTCTGACGGCAAGTCAGGCACGCTATCAGGCGGGGTCGGTCCTGGACAGCTAAGAGCGGTCAGCGCCTCTCAGCCGATCGATTAGATGAGCAGCGCCGCGGGCCAACCTGTGATGGGCATCAGTCGCTGCTCTCGTCTGGTGGGGCGGTGCCGATCGAGGACTGCAAATCCGTGTGGTGCCGCAAGAATCTTGAGTCAACTTCGATTTCGCCTACCAGACGCCAAGCCCGCTTCTCGTAAGTGAGATCGCCGGACACGGTGAATGGTATCTTCTGTCGGTAGGCAACTATGGCCCAATCGTGATCTTCTCCAGAGACCGTTAGATGAACTGACCGCTGTTTCCCGTTCACCTCAGCAGCCAGGGTGATGGACGCAGTTTCTACTTCGTCGTCGGACGAGTCATCCCGGCTTAGTCCCTTTACTATTCCGACGAGAGTCTCACGGCGTGGAGGTTCCTCTTGCCTAACCAGGCGCTCACGCACTCGGGGAAGTTTCCCCATAACTTCTCGGTCTAGAGTGATGGTGGCCAGGCCGACATCTGGGCGAGCTTCCGCGGCGGCCCATTCAAAAGAAAGGTCTACCTGTCGTAGCTGGATGGGCTGCGCCATATCCTCCAGCGACTCCACCAGTCCAGCACTTAGGCCTGAACACCCTGGCTCTTCTAGGACGCGCTCGTCCCAATGCCGCGTCATGCGCTCGGCCGTCTCAAGTCCTCGTGCGAGTGTTTCCATTACCCTTCGCGGAAACGGAGTAACGACATCCGCTTCATCTCGATTTTCCGGAGGCGGATCTCCCAGGCGCGTGACAATGGTGAAGACGAAGCTGCCGCGCTTTGTATGCCCCAGCCGAACATCGTCTTCAAGGAAATCCTTTACTCCGGCCGGACGCCGCCCGCGGTGCGAGTGAGTTGGATCCGCCGCAGTAGTGGCGGCAGCTCGAACCATTTTGTACAGCGCTTGAAGCGTCTTCTCGGCCTGCTGGAAAGGAATTGTTCCATCAAGCATTGCCTGGTCTAGACGCACGAAAAAGAGATCCGCGCGGGTTGCCAAGACCCTCTCATGCAGCTCGACCGCATCCATTGAGTGGATGTGCCCCAGCGACACGAGGGTGTCCTCGAAACGCTTGTGGAAGTCCGCAAAGTCCTGGGCCAAGGGCAGCATGATGCGCCCCTCGACATCACCATCGGACCCGGGCAACCTCCAGATCTCGCGCACGTGGGCCTGTCGCGCCTCTAGCTCCCAATCATGCGCAGCGAGGAACTGAGAGACTGCTGGTGGACTCAGCGTGGCCGCTGCTTCACGGTAGTCACCGAAAGCTGAGGGACTCACCTGTGGCCTCCCTCGTCGTCGCCGATGGCTCTCATGATGGCAAGGAGTTGCGCAACATCAAAGAGGTTCTTCCTCGGCAAATGTACCGTTTTGGTAAGCTGTGTCGCGTTGGCGTCCTCAAACTCTGAGGCGGCCTGCCAGTACATGCGGCTCTCGGTGATGAGGCGATCTTCATCTACGGATAGCCACTTGTCCGCATCTTCGGGAAGCAGGAGAACGCCCAGGTAAGCAGGCGTATAGCGGCGTGGACGAATGAGCTTGCGATAAGGCTTCGTCTTCATAGGCCAAGTCATGTGCGTCTCGGTGAGGTACTGCTGCTGAGTAGTGCACTTCAGCTGAAGATCGAACTCAGCGCCCCAGTAGCGCTTGTAGTCAGCCGACGAGGTGATCGTGATGTCCACGCCCTCGTAGTCCGTATCGTGTGTCTTAACCGCGCATCCAGCCACGTACGCGACCATGCGGGTGTACGCCAGGCTGAAGTGCTCTTGCCGTGCTGTCATGGGCAGTTGGCCGTCCACCAGGTCACGTACGTCGCTGGGCCGCGCGTCGTTGTCTTGATCGACCGAAGCCATGAGTCTCCCCCCTGCTGCTGAAATGGCGAAGCTACTCGATCACTCACCAACTGCAAAAGGCCATGGACGAGGTGTCACCAGAACGAGCCGAGCCACCTGGACCCCCATGCCGTCGTGACTCTGAGGCCGCGCGACGGGTCCGATAGACACCCGAAGGCTGGCGCGCCACGTGGCAAACGCGAAGCCAACCGTGATCAAGCGATGTGGACTATCTGTGGACGGGCGGCACAGGAACGGGAGCTGGCGGAGCCTTGACCAGGCACGTTACCGCGATTGCATGGGGCGTCCGGAGCCGTGTGCAGGTCTGCGGTAGAGCAGCGGAGTACATCAACCGTAGCAACCCTCCCCGTCGCTCAACAGCCCTCTGGGGTCCTGCGGCAACCGGTCTGCCGCTCATTGACCGATCTGCGTAGAGGTACAGATCAGATGACGTTCTCGTTGTCCTGATCGTTGTCCAGTTCGCCGATGGACGCCACTGTCCACCGGCGTTCGCGCACGCTCTCTGACCTGCGGCGCGAACGTCCCTGAACAACCCCGAACCACCACGCGCACAGTTGGAAAGCGTGTTGGGGGCAACCCCTCACGAGTTCGAATCTCGTATCCTCCGCCCAGCCTCACCGGGCTGTCACGTAGGGCCCCACCGCTCAGCGGTGGGGCCCTACGTCGTCCCTGGTCTCAGTTCTGGTCTCAGTTGCGCGAGGCGGACAATCATGGACTCCCACGGACGGTCTCCGGCCATTGCTGCCGACGATCAGGTCATCGGGACGTTGACCGCGTCGAGACCACGATCCTCCTGCGCGACCAGATGCGGGCCGCGGCATCCCGGGGCGGCACCTCGGAGCGGACAGCAGAGAGGTCGACCACAGCCTCACTGTCGGAGGGACAAAATGGGGTGCCCAGCGGAAGCTCCGCGGCCCTGAGATCGCCCCCGGACACACGAGCGCGAACATCCCAACTGATCGCAGTGACCCAGCGGGAGATCGAAGCTGGCTACCTGTTCCGCACCAGCATTGCTCATGCGGGCGACTGTAGTGCTCGGAAACGCTCCGTCGCCACGGCTGATGCGACGGCAGCCTGGCGTGGATGCGTTCGCTGACGCCGGCCAGCTCGCCGTCCTTGCTAGCGTCCTTCCCCATAGCCAAGGAGGTCACGTGTCGTCTTCCCTGTCCGCCACGGCCCCGGTTGACCTGAGGGTTGAGCCGGTGGATGGCATTCTTGACGAGACCGAACGTGCCCTACAGACACGGCTGGACCGCGAAACGCTGCTTCGCAAGCGGCGCTCCCTCGGCGTGCGTACCGACCGCGGATCATGGGTGCGGATCGAGCGACGTCCGTTCGACAGGGTCGGCGGTCAGGGGTGGAACGGGACTGAATGTGCCGCTCTGCTGGAAGGGGTCACCATGCCCCGGTGGCACCGGGGAGTCGCGTGGCGCGATCCTGACGCGGCGGTGATGTGGCGAGTTGATGAGACGGACCTGCTGCCAGGCGCGCCGGTCGGCGGCAGCGTGCTGGCCGCCGATCCGCAGCTGCCGGACGAGTGGTGGCGGGCGCTGAACGCATCGTTGGACGCGCTGGCCGCTCAGCGCACCACGCGCGTGGCCACCCCGGACACCGTCATGATCGCCGAGAACGGTGTTGCTGCGGCCGTCCGGCGGTTCTTGCCCGAAGGTCTGGACACGGCACTGGGCCGGTGGCGGCCGGCGCATGCGGATCTCAACTGGGCGAATGTGACCGGCCCGGAGTTCTGCTTGTTCGACTGGGAGGACTGGGGCATGGCGCCGCGGGGACTGGATGCGGCATCGCTGTGGGGTAATTCCCTTGCCGTCCCGGCGCTGGCCGAGCGTGTCCGCCGGGAGCGGCGGCACGAACTGGAGAGCCGGGACGGCAAGCTGATGACGTTGTTCGTCTGCGCGAAGATCCTGGCCCCGGACGCGCATCCGGAGGATCCGCGCCTGGCACCGGCGCGTGCCATGGCGGCCCAGGTTGCGGATGATCTTCAGAAGGGCTGACGCGTCGATCGTTCACGGAGGAGCTTCCGGTAGGTGACGAGGCTGCCGGTGTCGGCCTGGTACCGCAGGGCGTCGCGCAGTTCCCGCAGGTGGGCGGGGTCATCTGTGCCGACGGCGATGCTTCCCACTCTCGGTAGCCAGTACGCTGCGCGGAAAGCCGCCTGTACGGCCAGGAGCTCGTTGTCCGTGTCTGAATGAACACCTGCGGGTCCAGCTTGCCCCAAAGGGGATCCGTGGCGCTGCCGCCAAAGGGACTCATGCCCCAGACCTGGTCCGCACCGAGGCACCACCGGGCGGCCAGGGCTTAGAACAGCCCGCATGGACCATGAGCACGCCGGGCCTGGGCACCGTGCCGTCCGCGAGCGCGGGGAGCGGGCGGGGATCCCAGGAGGAGATGCCCCAGGCCCCGCACAGTCCTGCTTCTGCCGCTGCCTCCAGGACGGTGCAAGCCTCTCCCAGCACATCCTGTGCAGCGCCCGGCGGGCCGAGGAGCGAGCTTTCCGGGTTGTGCAGGAACACCACGTCCGGAGCGCGGCCCAGGTCGCGGTTGGTCTGTTCCACGGCTGCTCGGAGCCGCTGGGGATCGAGGGAGTGTTCGGCCTGGCTGGCCGCCGGGAAGAAGCCAACCTTGGTGGAGATAGTGAAGCGGGGAAGGAGATCGCCGCCGATGCTTGCCAGGGCGGTATGGGCGGTGAAGGCGTGATAGTAGAAACTGGTGTCGATCGCGTCGATCCCGAGGTCCAGCGCGCTGGTCAGGATACGGCGCTCGTAGCGAGACCGGTGTAGCCCGAGGACAATTCGGGGGTCAGGGTCGCGCACAGGTCCTCCTCGACCAGGATCTTCGCCAGTGTCTCCACCTCGGCACCTACCGTGCGGGCGGCCTCGTCCAGATGTACGGGGTGGCCGCTCAGCAGGAGGCGGAGGCCGGGCAACGCCTTGGCTGCGAAGGTGAGCTTCTTGCCCGCGGCCACCACGACGGCCGTCTCCCCGTCCTCCTTGATCAGGGGCGGGAACTCACTGACGCAGGCCACGGCGTCCAGCGGGCCGAAGATGTCCAGGAAGGGAACGTGCCGGCCGGGAGGGGCTTTCCGGCCCGCACCGTAACGGCAAGGCATCACGCTCTGCCGCTGCCCATAGCCTTCACGGACCGGCTACCAGTTGTGTTGCGCAGAGGGCTCGTGCCGCGAGGTCGTTGCGGTCATCGACTGCCCAGCCAGGTGCGGCGACTCCGAGCTGCTGCGTAGATCCTTTCGACATCGGCAGCCACCCATACTCCTGTCGCACGCTTGAACGCGGAGAAGTCTTTGTGTCGGACCACATGCACGCCGTGGAGGGTCGGCGCGACCGTGAGTTTCTCCACGCCGACGAAGGCCAGTACGGGCCGCACGTCGACAGGAAAGCCGCAAGCCCGGGTAAGTGCCGAGGACGCCCGTCTGGCCTCGGCGCGACTCTTGCGCACATACGGGTAAGACTGGCCGCCGATCTTCACGGAATCTTCGCCCACCCAGATGCGGGCGCCACGGTGGTGCTTGGTGTTGATGCAGAAGACGCCGCCTGGGCCGATCAGCAGGTGGTCGATGTCCACATCGCGAGGCAGTGGTATCGAGTGGAGCACCCGCCAGTCCTTGCGGACGAGTCGTTCCAGCTCCGCTCCGACCTTTCGCTCTCCGGCCAGGCCCCTGCGCCATCCGTATGCCTCGGAGCGCCGGCCGAGTGGCATCGACGCCAGCAGTCTCAGAAGGCCGGGCGCCACCTCATTGAGCTTCGCGAGCATTGCCTCCCCCGGACGGTTGGCAGCGAGGTCGTCCTCGGCGGCCAGCGGAACCTGGCTGGTGCCGACCCGCGGGGGCCCAGCGTCCTGGGCTGACGTCGACCTGCTGGTACCCGCCAAGTAGGGCGCTAGGGCATCAAGCACGCGATCCCGGTAGCGCTCGTCCAGCAGGTTCAGCTTGCCGGTATCGCGATCAAGCCAAGCAAGCTTCTCCCCATCCGCGCGGTTTACGTATAGACGGTTGTGCCCATATCTCTTCCACGTGGACACGGATAACTCGCTCACACCACACCCCCGGCAAGGTCAACGCGAACATCCTGATCCATACCAACAGTGCTTTTGTGGCCACGCAAGAAGGCGTCGTTACTCATCCACCTTGCGGCCGTGCGGGTACGAGGGCGTGACAGGAGCACCTGTAGTTACCATAACGCACATATCAAGCCACTAAAGAGCATGGAAGTAGACATTTTCTCTCCTCGTGCGGCGCTAGTCGCGCTGCCACCCCATCCTGAAACGTTCGTCACCAACCGAGGGGAGAACGGTGGACGTTCCACGGCGGCATGCAGGTGACCCGGGGGTCATCGCGGCTGCGACTGGTCTTGTGAGCTTTCTACGTGAGGTGGTGCAGAACAGCACCCATCGGATTCGTGATGACCGGGACCGGTCACGCGAGCGTATGTGGCTGGCGCAGCTACCCGAGGGCGTACGCCGACCGACAGACCGGCCGGACGGGGTGCTGGTCACCCTTGATCATGTGTCGAGGGCAGTCCCACCGCCCCTTCCGGAGGTTCTGGACGGCTGGGTGGCACCGGACCGGATCGAGCACGCTGATGGAGGAGATCCGCCGCTGGCGGACGAAGGCCCGGGACGGCAGCGGGAGCGTGACGCGGACGGTCGTACGTGGTGGGAAGAAACCACGGTCCGACGAGAAGACGCGGCCGACGTGTTGCACGCGTATGGCCCATGGCTTCAGCGATGGCGCCGCTGGGCGGAACAGGAACGGGCGGACCGCTCCCTGCGTGACCAGTACGAGTTCCTCTACCGCTGGCATCAGCTGCTTTCCCAGCAGGATGACCAACAAGAACTGGTACTGGCTGTTGGGCTGCTGACCTGGAAAGACCCGAATGGCGAGTCAGTCCATCGGCATCTGCTGACCCGCCGCGTAGAAACTACGGTCGAGCGCCGCACGGCACGGCTGACAGTACGCCTCGCCTCAGAGAGCTCTCTGCGGGTCGAAGATCGGGACTTTCTCGACAGCGATGACGGTTGGGATCCCGAGCGGTCGACCGCCGTCGCCGAAGACCTGGAGGCGCGCTCACCGCACCCGCTGAGTGATGTGGTGCTTGAACAGCTGCCGCAGTGGCAGGAGCGAGCGCTGTCGCGGCCGACGGCCTTCAGCGCGGAGTGGGTACCGCCGCGTGAGCCGGAGGCCGGGGCACAACTGACGTACGCACCTGCGTTGATCATGCGGCCTCGGGACCGCAACGCACTGCTTCGCTGCTACGAGCAGATCGCCGCCAGTGTGGCGACCGAAGAGCATGCCCCGCTCGGACTTGCGCAGTTGGTGCTGCCGCTCGACAGTGAAGAGCGCGCTCAGTGGACCGGCGACGAGAAGCCGCCGCTGTTCTGCGGTGATCCGCTCTTCCCTCTGAAGACCAATGCGCAGCAGCGAGACGTCCTACGACGTCTTGAACGGGACACCGGCGTAGTGGTGCAAGGGCCGCCGGGTACTGGCAAGACCCACACGATCGCCAACCTCGTCTCGGCGCTGCTCGCGCAAGGGCAGCGGGTCCTGGTCACGAGTGCCCGCGATCAACCGTTGACAGTCCTGCGGGACAAGCTTCCGCCTTCTGTTCGTGACCTGTGCGTGCTACTGCTGAGTTCCACACGCCAGGACGGCGGCAACGAATTGGAACGCACCATCAACGCGTTGACGGACCAAGTAGCTGCCAGCGATACCGGAAGCCTGCGCACGGAAATCGACATCCTGTCCACGCAGAGAGACGGGGTGCGTGCCCGGATCACCACTCTCACGGGCGAGGTGGTCGAACTACGTGAGGCCGAGACCCGTCATCATGACGGGGTAGCGCCCGGTTATGAAGGCACGCTTGCGGCGATTGTGCAGCGTGTGCAGAACGGAGAGTCCCGACACGGTTGGATGGGCACTCTGCCTGAAGGTTCCTTTGGCACTCCGCCGTTGTCTTCGGTACAGGCGGAGGAGCTGCTGGTGCGGCTGCGTGAGGGACTCGGGCGGATCCGGGCAAGCGGCGTTCTGCCCGCACCAGATGATGTGCCGTCCGCAGAGGATGTCGCTGACGCCCTGGCCACCGCCAGCCTGACAGGCGACGGACTGTCCGAGGACGTCGTAACCATCAGGGACATCCTGGCCGGCCTGGACGTCTCAGTCACCGATCAACTGACAAACAGATTGGACGACTGCAGAACCGCGCTGCACCACCTGGGTGTACCAGCGGCACCGACCCAGTGGGCCAGCGGAGCATGGATCACGCAAGCGTTGGAGGACAGGCTGGCACGCCGCAATGTGCTGCTGTGGCAGCGGGTGGCCGCCGGAACCCCTGAACTCGACGCTGTGAGGCACAGCGTCGACAGTCTGGGGTTGAGAGAGGTCTCGCTCCCTGAAGGTCTTTCCAAAGACAGGGCGGGGCGGATGGCCAGGTCGGGCGGCGCCCTGAGAGAACACTTGGCGAGCGGCCACAAACTCCGTACCCGGATGGTTTCCAAGGTCCAGAAGGACGCCCAGGAACTACTGGACAGCTGCACGGTGGAGGGGCAGCCGCCGACGGCTCCGGAAATGCTTGACGCGGTCCTCGCGCATCTTCAGGCGCACATTACCATCGCGACGGTGGCAGGTCGCTGGGAGCAAGTCGGCGCTCCCGTACCCGACGGTCCCATCGAAGTGCGCTTGGCGGAATTGGCTGAGCGATATGCGCAGTTGGCACAGGTCGACGCCTTCGGGTCTGCGCGTGAGCGGATCGACCAACTCCTCGTCGGCAAGGGCGTGCACATCTCCCTGACCTCACGTCAGGGCTGGCAGGACTTCACTGATGCGGTGACCGCCCTTGCCGGACGGCGTGCCGCCAATGAAGCCATGGCCCGGCTTTCGGCCTGGGAGGAACAGTTGCGCACCCCGGTAGAGGGCACACACCCTGCTTCCGAGGCGCTAGCGGTCGCCCACGCCATCCGGGAGCGGGATGTTGAACGGTACGCCAAGGAGTTCGATGGTCTGGCCCTCGCATATGACCGGGAGCACCGCAGGCGGCGTTGCTCCGAGTTGATGGATAGCCTGCGGACCGCGCATCCCGTCCTGGCCGGGCTTCTGGCGGAGGATTACGACGACGCGGAATGGGACTCACGGTTCGGCGAGTTCGGTGAGGCTTGGGCATGGGCCCGGGCGGCATCATTTGTGCGAAGAAGGCGTGCTCCAGGTCTGGAACAGCGGATTGAGGGAGAGCTGGCCGAACAGGAGGAGCGGCTGGAACGGCTGACGGGTGAGCTCGCCGGAGTGATGGGCCGGTTGCACTGCCTTGAACGCATGACCCAGGCCCAGCGTTCCAGTCTGCAGGCGTACCGCTCCCACATGTCCTCGTACGGCAAGGGCAAGGGCCGGCATGCTGGCATGTTCAAGGCAGCTGCACGCGAGGCAATGCACACAGCTATGGAAGCTGTGCCGGCGTGGGTTACGCCGATCGGCCAGGTAGCCGAGATGGTCCAGGCCAAGCGTGACGCGTTTGACGTGGTGATCGTCGATGAGGCCAGCCAAGCCGGGATGGATGCCCTGTTCTTGATGTGGCTGGCCCCCCGCGTCATCGTGGTCGGCGATGACAAGCAGTGTGCGCCGTCCGTGTCCGGGATGGGGCGCACCCAGGTCATCCAGGACCGGCTCATGGCGCATCTGCCGGAAGTTCCGCTGTCACTGCGCCAGCTGTACACCTCGCACACAAATCTGTACCAGTTGTTGTCCACCTTCTTTCCGGAGGTCATTCGGCTCGGAGAACACTTCCGGTGCATGCCCGAGATCATCGCTTGGTCGTCGAAAACCTTCTACGACGACAAGCTCGTACCGCTTCGCCAGTTCGGCGGTGAGCGCCTTGAACCGCTGCTTACGCACTTCGTCGAAGGAGCCGTGACCGAGGGCCGCGAGAGCCGTCTGCGCAATCCCAAGGAGGCGGAGGCGATCGTCGACTGCCTGGCGGGGTTAGTCAAGGACCCCGCCTACCGGGACAAGACCATGGGCGTGATCGTCCTGCAAGGCCAGGGACAGATCAGGCTGCTCGACGACCTGATCAAGCAGCGGCTCTCCGCTCTGGTGCGTGAGCGCCACGGAATCCGTGTCGGCAACCCTGCCTCGTTCCAGGGCGACGAGCGGCATGTGATCCTGTTGTCGATGGTGGTCACCGAACCACCGCGTATTGCTGGAGGCCAGCGCAGTGAGCGGCAGGCTTACAACGTCGCAGCCAGCCGCGCGCAGGACCAGATGCGGCTCTTCTATTCCGTGCACCGCGGTCAATTGAAGTCCGGCGACCTGAGACTCAACCTTCTTGCCTACATGGAGAATCCACCAGCGGCGATGGCCACCGCAGACGGAATCGGGCCGGTGACGCCCGACGTACCGACTGCTCCCTTCGACTCGCTCTTCGAGCAGCAGGTCTACCTTCGAGTGAAAGAGCGGGGCTACCACGTGATTCCTCAGTTCCCAGCAGGGGACAAGCGCATCGATTTGGTGGTCGTTGGCGCACGCGGACGGCTAGCCGTGGAATGCGACGGGGACTACTACCACTCGACGCCAGAGCAAATCCGGCGGGATCAGCAGCGTGAGCGTGAACTGCAGCGTGTCGGGTGGAATTTCTGGCGGATCCGTGAGAGCGAATTTCGCTTCGACCCGAATGCCGCACTCGTCGGTCTCTGGGAAGAATTGGAGCGGCAGGGTATCCAACCGGCCAATTACAGCTGGTCGCAGACCACACGCGGCCCGCAAGGCAGCGCCTGGGCACCACTCGAACTCTCCGCGGACGACGACATCCCGGACGACGACGCCGAGGACCTGGTCAGCGCCGACCGTACCCCCGACAACCACGACACCCCGGAAGGCGAGGAATGAGTCAGCAGCCCGTCCGACCTGTCATCGGATCTCTCGACGCCAACACCCTGGAGGAGATCTCCCGCGTCATCTGCGGTGACGACCTCTATTACCGTCAGGGCTGGGAGATCGCCAAGTTCCTGAAGCACGCGGGCTGGGCCGAAGTGCCTGACTTCGAAGGTGCGTACCGGCGGGAATGGACCCTCGCCCGGCTCACCGAACGCCGCGAGGACCCCACAGAGCTGGAGAAGGTCCTGCTGCGTCTCGCGGATCCCCGGGAGTACCTGGAGGAACCTCAGCAACTCGCGGGGGTGATCTCCGCCGTAAACGCGTTCCTCGTTCATGAGGGCTTCCGCCTGGACAATCCCGGCGGACGCCCTCGCCTTGTCGCCTGTGATCCAGCACTGGCCTACCCAGGCCAACATGCACCCGCGGAGTTCAAGGCCGTGATGGCCGACGTCATCAAGGACCCACGCATGGCTAGCCTCCTCCAGCGTCGCCTCGACGAGGCCCAGACCTGCTACGCCAACGGCGCCCATGTCGCTGCGATCATCATGCTTGGCAGTCTGTTGGAAGGCGCCCTCGTGCAGGTGATCCAAGAGCGCGATCGCTCGGTCCTTGGGTCTACCGCGCCGGACAGAGCAATGCTTGATGTCCTGATCAAGGTGTGTCACCGTGCCGGCTGGATCGGAGCTGACATCGAGCGCTTCTGCCATGAACTGCGTCGGTACCGCAACTACGTCCATCCACGGGCCGAGATCAGGGAGGCCCACACCCCAGACCGCGACACGCTCAATGTGTCATGGCAGGTTGTCAGCGCTGTCCTCAACGATCTGGCGACGACCCAGCCCGGAACGACCTGACGAGCAATCCTCTCTTTCAGGGCATGGGTACCCGCCTCTGAGCTTGGCGTTTGAAGTGCGCCACCATTCGCGGGTCACTTTCCGATCTGGGGCAGATCCAGGCTCCCCCTGTCACGCCTACAAGCCGCCCACAGCTCCTCCTCCTGGCACAGTCGACAGCATCCGGCTTGTCGCGGAAGACGCGGGCGCGTCACCAGTCGCAGCTTGGGCGACGCTACGCAATGGATGTACTCGGAACGGCTCCTCGCCCTGAGCCAGCCGCACGGTGCTCCGAATGTAACCGCCATACCAGCGTGTCGAGTTGACACCTGAAGGTCTGTCAGTGGCAGCAGCTAGCTTGGAAAGTGCCTGATTTGGGCTCCCTCACCCTGATCACCCAAGGAAGATCACAAATGGCTCATGTCCGTGGTCACTACCGGAACGGTCGCTATGTCCGTCCCCATACCCGCCGCACCAAGAGCGTGACCCAGCCCCGCCGCGCATATCGCCAGCCCTCGCCCACAGGCCCCGCGACTCGGGTCCGGGGCCACTACCGCAACGGTTCCTACGTCCGTCCACACCTGCGTCGTATCAGCCCGCGCGCCGCGCGGGCAGTCGGCGGAGTCGGTCTCGTTCTCGTCGTGCTTCTCATCCTGGCCTACCTGGCCGGCGGAGTACCGGGGAGCGCAGAGAGTCGCCCGCCGATGCCCGCAGGCCAGACTGCCGACGCGCAGCTGTAGAGCGGAGCAGGCGCCGGCCAAGGTCCCGGACGGTCACTGTCCGGGACCTGCCCCGACATAGTTCTCCTCAATCTCCCACGTCCTCGCTCGGGGTCCACGGCTTATGGTCGAACGGTGGTTGCAGTTCTGGTTTCATTCAGCGGTGTGCAGGGGTGTTCAGAAGCACCCTGCTGGCGACTACACCGCAGTTCAGGACGCTCCCGCACCTCGCCGGACCCCGGACGCAGAGTTGGACGTCCGAAACTGAGGAGCGCGGGCGTCGCGGCGACGGGTTTACACGGCGACGAGGCGCACTGTGTCGCCACAGAGCTTCGTCATGTCGTCGGTGTCCGAGGTGAGCATGACGACTGGACGTCGCTGCCGCAGTGCCATCTCGGCGACGGCGGCGTCGATGGGGTATTGGTGACCATGGAGCCCAGCGTTGATCAGCATGGCCGAGGCGGCCTTGGCCTCGTCATCGCCGAGGTGCATGATCCGCACGCCGGACAGGACCCAGGCGAGCCGCGCCTTGTCGGTCCGGCGGTGCACCGCTTCGATGATGGTGAGTGCGCTGATGACCACGTCCATGCCTCGCTTGCGGGCTTCGGCGATGAGAGCGACGACGGGCTCGTGGTCACTGACGAGCTTCGACAGTCCCTCGCAGTCGAGAACGAGGGTGCCTTCGTGGCTCAGCTTGCGGCGGGCCACTGCCCCTCCTCGGCGAACACCTCATCGAAGACCCGGCACGCCCGCTGCTGCTCGTGCTCGGCAATCCGCCCCTGGCGGCGTTCGTAGTCGGCCAGATACTCGTCCAGGATCTGACCGCGCAGCTCGCGCTCCACCCCCGATGGACCGCATCTGTGACCTGCCCGGCCAACCCCGGCCTCGGGGCTGGCAGGCCGGCCGCGATGTGACCAGGCTGGACATCGATTCCTTCGTAGAAGCCGTCGTTCGGGAGCGGCCTGTCGAAGTCCACGGGTTCGCAGAGACCAGCAGACAGCGCCTCTTCCAAAGACGTGCCGTCAATGGTTTCCGCGACTTCCGTCGCAATCCGCGCGATGCCTGTTCGGCTCAGCCCGGTACCTGGCGACAGGCTTGGGTCAGCATTGGCGTCAGCCCGGTCTGCTACGGCGTTGCGCAGGGCTAGCACAACGGCCTCAGCGGGCGCAGGCAGCAGTCCAAGCCTCTGCCCTACGGCGCTGCCGGTTGCGTCGGCGGCGACACGCCAGGGCAGAACGTAGAGACTGGCGCAGCCATCGATGCCCACCAGGCTCTTCAGAGCCTCTCCGGGCTGGCTCATCTCGCGACACTTCGGGATCTTGACATGCGGCATCAGAAAATTGCCAACCAGGCGGTGGCACAGTTCCAGCAGGCATTCGACTCCGTTGCAGGGTTCCAGCCGAGAGGTTCGGCCATCGATACGGTCCTCGAATTCCTCCACACCATCGCTCAACGAGTGGAGAGCGAAACCACCGAGGGTGCAACGTTCCAAGACGGCGGCGTACCGAACCTAGCTACCGCAGTCAATCAGGGCGCAATCGGTCACCCTACAGAGGACTACCAACAGCTGGAGGGCATGATGGCGATCTCCCTGCAGTGGGATCTTGACCCGAATCGCGCCGCACGGCTTCTCGCCGAAGCCGACGGTTGAGGCGGATCAACAAGGGCACCTCGGCTGACTGCCGCTTGGTCTCAGATCCCCATTACCGAGCTGGGGTTCTTCTACAGCGCCCGGTCGGCCACCGACCGGGCACGCGGCATCGAGGACATACGAGTGATCGTCGCCTGGGTACCCGTAGACGACCGCGCCGGCCAGGTCCAGGAAGCCCTCACCAAGCAGGGGAAACACCGGAGCGCCGGAGCGGTCGACCTCGTCGTCGCCCCGACAGCTGAGCTGCAAGGGCTCACCCTGCTCCATCGCGATCACGACTTCGAGTGCATCGCCGCAACGACCGGCCAGGCCCTCCAATGGTACGGCCCGGAGCCCGGCAAGTAGCTCAGCACTGGTCGCAGTTCTGGTTGCATTCACCGGTGTGCCGGGGGTGTTCATGAGAGCCCCTCAAGGGCGGCTGAACCGCAGGTCAGGACGTTGCTGAACGCCACTGGGCCCTCGGACGCAGAGTGGGAAGCTCGTCGCCATCGACCAGCCTTACGCTGCAGTGACCAGCCCAACGAGCGATTGTGGACACTGCGCCGGCACTGTACATTCCCGCCCACGGATTGGAGTAGCTCAAGGGGGGCGGGGATGTCCGGATACGGCCGCGCGGACAGTGAATGGCAGCAGCTGGTACATACCGGTCATGGGTTCCTCGTCGAGCGCGCGACGCTGGGCAAGCTCACCTCGTACACGGAGCTCAACGTGACTCTGGCCAGGCGAACCGGCTGCCGTCCCTTCGACTTCGGGCGTGCTGACGAACGGGCCGCGATGGGGCGTCTGCTCAGACTGATCGTGGAACGAGACCAGGAGATCGCCCCCTCAGATCCGCCTGTCATGCTCTCGTCCCTGGTGAACTACCTGGGTGCCAACGACGCTGGCTCCGGCTTCTATCAGTTGGCCAAGGAGCTTCAGCTTTTGCCTATGAGCGCGTCAGCCGATGAGAAGTTCGGCTTCTGGGTCAAACAAGTGAAGCAGCTCTACGAACGCCATGGAGCTGGTCCACCGGGGGCCTGCAATAAAGCACACTGAGTCTCTGGCTGCGTGACAACGCTGACAGACAGTGGCGGACAACCGCGCACAGCCACCATGCAGCCGCCAGCGGTGGCCTGTGCCGTCGACGACGATCCGTCGGGATCCCTTGCGGACCAGTGCCCCGCGGCCACCGTCATCCGTCTCGATCAGCCCGGCGTCATCAAGGTCTTCCGTACCGACCTCGACACGGCGCTGCTCTCCAGGAGGAGCACGGCCCAGTGGCCGACAGGGAGCGCGCGGCAGCGTACAAGGAGAGGGACAATTTCGACGCTGAGCACGAGTTCCACCGTGCCACCGGAACGCACGCTGCCCATGAGACCGCGTGAGACAGCGGGCCACGGAAGGCGGACAGCCACCAGTGCCGCGTTTTCGTGCACGACTGCGAAGCCGTGTCTCTGGCCGTGCGGAGCAACCGGAAGATGATCGCCTGGCTCGACCGCGCGGCCCGCGGCCGAGCTGAGCGGGAAGATGGCAGCGGAAGGAGATGCTATCTCCAGCGATACGCTTTCCCCCACCGCACCGGTGATCGGCGGGTACTGGACCCACCGGCCGGCCGTCCCGGCCCCGGGGGCGGCCGAGGGCGTCACTCGGTGCTGACGTCCACGCCGTGGGCGCGGGCGAGCTCGGCAAGGTCGCTTTCGAAGCCCTGGCCCATGGCGCGCAGCCGCCAGCCCGGTCCGCGTCGGTAGAGCTCGGCGAGCAGCAGAGTGCGTTCGCTGGTCGCGGCGTCGAGGGTGGATTGCATCAGGGGGGCCGCGTTGGTGCCGGGGAGCACGGTGAGCTCGATCGGGCCGACCTCTCCGAAGGTGGCCCCGCCGTCCACGGCAGCGGCCACCACCACCTTGCGGGCGGCGGGTGGCATGGCGGTCACGTCCACGGTGACGGCCTGTTCCGAGGGGCCGTCGGCGGCGAGGGAGACCGTCCCGGCCGGGCTCTCCGGCTGGCCGTAGAAGACGAAGTCGGCATCGCCGGCGACCTGTTCGTCCTCGTCCACGAGGAAGGCGACGACGTCGACCGCACACCGTGCGTGCTGGGCCCAGGTGACGGAGACGGTCCATCGCGGGCTGGTCGGCGGCAGGTCGAGCACGCCACCGAGGGGAAGGACCCGGGGCGCCGCAGGGTTCGCCGGTTCCGGGGCGGTCGAGCCGCCGGGGGCCGGTTCCGTGAGCCATGCCGATTCGTGCACCGGCACCCGCAGGGCGGTGATGCGGCTCATCCGGCGGTCGCGCTCCGCGCCGGGCAGGGCGACGATGTCGGTGACGCCCGCAGAGAGATTGACGGCCGCGGCTCCGCCGTGCCGGACGATCAGCTCCCGTGCGGCGCGGGCCTCGGAGTGGTGGCCGCCCAGAACCAGCACGCGGTGGCCGCGCAACGGCCTTGCGGGAACGACCGGTTCTTCGGCCCGGGGCACCTGGGTGGGCACCTCGGACGGCCCGGGGCCGGTGGTGTCGTGGCGGACACCAGGGCCGACGCCTGCTGTGAGGAGTCGCAGGAAGGCGACCTCGTCGACGACCGGGACTCCTGCCTCGGCCGCCCGCCGGGCCTTTGCCGAGTCCGACGCCGCGTCATCGGCGACCAGCAGACCGGTGTGCCGGCTGACCGAGGTCACGACGTTGAGCCCGGCCGCTGTGGCGCACTCCCCCAGTGCCGTACGTGGCGTGCGCGTCGCCCCGGTGATGGCGACCTTCATGCCCTGCACCAGCTGACCGCCTGGTTCCCATCGCCCGGGGTTGCGGTACGGGCAAGGGATTCTGCGGGCGGGCGCTGCTGACCGGGGACTGCTCGCGCCGCTTCCGCGCTGCTGTGGCGGGCACGCAATCAGCGGCAGCCGGAGTTCGAGGCGTGCGGCGGCAGCCAGCGAGCCGCGCAGGATGCCCCCCAGCACCCGGGTGTCGTCCAGCGCGTCGTGTGCCTGCTGCTGCCGTACGCCGTAATGTGCGGCCAGGGTCGCCAGCCGAAGATCGGCCGTGGGCGGGCCGATCCTTCGGTTCAGGGCCAGCGTGCACAGGCGCCGGGAGACCGGCAACTCCACGCCGGCGCGGCTGAACTCCGCCGCCAGGAAGCCGTAGTCGAACTGGGCGTTGTGGGCGACGAGCACCCGGCCCCGAAGAAGCTCCGCGACGGGCCCGGCGATCTGCCCGAACGCGGGCGCCCCGTTCAGCCGCTTCCGGGTCAGGCCGTGGATGTGCACCGGGCCCGGATCGCAGCCAGGGCCAGGGTCGACCAGCGTGGTGAACTCCTCGCGAAATTGGCCGTCCGGTCCGACCGTGATCACCGCGAGCGACAGCACCCGGTCTTCACGGGGCGCAGCCCTGAGGTCTCGACATCCACCAGCGCCCAGTCCTGCGCGTACTCACGCAGGTCGGTTTCCTCGTTCAGTGCCGCAACCACCGTCATGGCGCGGAGTCTGCCGCTTCGGACACGGAGCGCGCCGATGATACTGCGGAACGTGTCCGTCGCGCGACACAACCGTTACCGTCGCCGTCGCCCGGTGGTTCCGGGCCCTCGCTCCGGATGCGGCGAGGCTTCTCAGGCGAGGCTTCTCAGGTTGAGGTGCGGGTGTCACCCAGAGCCGTACCGATCAGGGATTCCGCCGCCCCGGGGGTACCGGCGAGCCGCCCGGCCTCTCGGATGTCCTGCTCCGTCAGGGCCCCGGCCCGGGCCAGCTGAATCGCCTCGTGGATGCCGTCGCCGTCGCCGTGCGCAAGCATGACGAAGAACCAGCGCACCGCCTGCACCGGGTCGGGCTCGGTACCGAAGCCATCGCGATACCAGCAGGCGGCGGCGTTCATCGCCCCGGTGTGCCCGCGCTCCGCCGCGCGGACGTACCAGCACAGCGCCTCCTCGTCCCGGTCCACCGCGGACAGCCGGTCGGCGAGGACGGCACCGGCATCGACGAGACCTCCGCGGGCGGCAGCCTCCAGCATGCGCAGGGACTCCTCGGGGTCATCGGTCACCTGGGCGAGGTTGAACATGCCGCAGGTGTCCCCGCCCTGAGCGGCTGCCCGGAACAGTCCCCGTGCACGCTCGCGGTCCTCTGCGACGCCGAGAGCCCTCGCGAGCATGTGCCCGTAGAGGCGCTGACCGGCCGGGAGCCCGGCATCCGCCGCCGCGCGGGCATAGCGCACGGCCGTCGGCAGATCCGACTCGTCGAGGTACTCCAGGCAGATTCCCGCCAGCAGAGCGGCGGCCTCTGCCGACCCGCCATCCGCCAGCGGTTCGAGCTCGGCGACCACCCGGGCTGCCGACTCGCCGCTCTCCGCACTGCCTTCCGCGGCGGCCCGGAGGAAGGCGTGCCCGGCGGCCACCCAGTCGCCGGCCTCGGCAGCTCTTCGTCCCTCGTCCAGATGCATGCTCGCAACCTATGGGCTCGCCAGACATGGAATGCCCGAGGCTCTCCGTGGCTCTTCGCAGGCGGGTGGGCAGCACGGGTGCCCGTACCGCCCCCGGCCGCCCAGCTGTGATCGCCCGCGCCCACCGCTCGGGCATGGTGCGGCGTCGGCCCCCGGCGCCCGGCGCCGCACCAGTGCGCCTTCTGCGGCTATGACGGCAGGATCGGAACGGTACCGGTCGGTCTTGAGGCCGTGCACGTCCGTTGGTGGGCGTTCGACGGCCCGGACGACAGGCAACGGACTGTGCCTGTGCTCGCTGCACCACAGGCTCTTCGACCGGGGCGCCCTCGGCGTCGATGAAGGGCACCGCATTCTGGTCTCGCAGCAGTTCGTCGGCCGCAGCCCGGCAGCGCGCACACGTCACGGCGCGTGCGGGCCGTTCGCTCACAGGGCCTCGGCCGGGGGTGCGCCCGATCGCCACGGAGCACCGTGCCTGGCACACCAGCCAGGTCTTCCACGGCGTCCCGCGCCCCGCCGCCGTCGACTGATCGCCTGCCCGCGGCAGCTGACGGCTCGCCGGGTGCAGAGCCCGTTCGGCGAACGACATGAGTACAACCAGGCGCGGTGGGCACCCGGTCACCCAACGACCCGGACGTGCTCGGCCGGTTCAGCGTCATCGGTCATGCGGGAAACGGCAGTTGACTGCGGGCCCGAAAGAAGCCGACCGGCCCACGCGCAGCACCTGACGGAAGGAGATGGGAATGCCAGTGAGACAGAGCAGCGTACGAGTCGCCTACCGGAGGAGGCAGTAATGCTCACCATCGTGATCATCGTCGTCGCAGCACTCGTCATCGCGGCGGCCGCCGCCTTCTTTTTCCTGGGGCCCGAGCGGTTCGGGATCGGCCGCGGTCATGCGCTGAAGCGCCGCTTCGGACCTGAGTACGACCGTGCCGTTGCTGAGCACAACGGAGACACCAAGGCGGCCGAGCGGGCACTCGACGAGCGTGTCAAGCAGCACGGCTCCCTCACCGCGAGGCCGCTGGGTCCCGAGGCCCATGAGCGGTACACGGCACAGTGGTCCGACATCGAGCGACAGTTCGTCGACTCACCGCAGGAGGCCCTCGTCGCCGCTGACGCCCTCCTCGCACACCTGGTGAAGGACCGGGGTTTCCCGGGCGAGCAGTTCGAGGAGCAGGTCTCCGCGCTCTCCGTGCACCATGCCGGCCATGTCCACGGCTACCGCAACACGCACGCAGCCGCCCGTGGAGAGAGCGGCACCGAGGACATGCGACAGGCCCTGATCGACGCACGGGGCTTCTTCGACGCGCTGGTCACCGAGAAGCCGGCCGATGCGGACCGGCGTGGACCGCGGTCCTCTCAGAGCCGGAGCCAGGGCCACTCTCGGTGGCAACTGGGCCAACCTCAGACGAAGGGAAGCAATACATGACGTCCCACCACCCGGAACACGAACAGCAGTCCCGGACGGATGCCTCGCAGCCGCCGGTGCAGCACACCCCGGAGGCACCTGATGCCGGAGCGGTGTCCGCACGGCGTGAGACCGGCGGCGGAGCCGACGCCCCGGGAAGTGCTCACCTGTCGGGAGTGGAACTGGTCGCGCAGGGTGAGAGGGACGAGTTCAACCTGCGCCTGCAGCACGCTCTCAACCACTTCGTCGACAATCCCCTCCGGGCGGTGGAGGAAGCCGACACTGTCTTCGACGACATCACCACCAGGCTGACCGACGTCCTCGACGAACGGCGCCGACTGCTGCGTGCGAGCTGGCAGCACTCGGGCACCGAGGCGGAGACGGAGGAACTCCGGCTCGCCCTCAAGCAGTACCGGGAGCTCGCCGAGGGATTGCTGCACTCGTCGGCGCCCGCAGGCCGGTGAGGCGGTCCTCGGGCCGCTGAGACGACCACTGGCGTGGCCCGGCCGGCGGCACAGCCGGGTGAGTCACGAACCGGAAAGCAGCGGTGGCAGTGCTTTCTGTCTGTGTCCCACCGAACAGGAACGAAGGGCCCCAAGACTCCCGGGGCCCTTCGTTCGGCCGGTACGGACGGCTTGATCTCTCCTGCCCCGGGAGCCGTGCCCTGGGGCGGACCGCTGACCGGGCCGGGCGGCGACATGGGTGCGATACTGAACAGCGTCATTGTCGGACACACAGGGAAGAATCACTCAGCGTGAGCAGCGAGCAGCTCAAGCCCCGGACCGAGGCCGGTCACTTCTTCTCGACGGACATCCGGGTGGGCCGGATCCTGGAGGTCCAGGAGTTCCCGGAGGCCCGGAAGCCCGCCTACCGGTTCACGGCGGACTTCGGGCCGGCCGCCGGGGTGCTCCGCACCAGCGCCCAGGTCACCAACTACCCGATGGATGAGCTCAAGGGCCGCCTGATCATTGGTGTGATCAACCTCGGCGCCAAGCGGATCGCGGGCTTCACCAGCGAATTCCTGGTGCTCGGCTCCTACGGCTCGGACGGCACGGTCAACCTCCTGTCGCCCGAGCCGCACGCCGCCGTCGGCGACATCGTCGGCTGACCCGCCCTGCCGTGGACGTCGCACCGGCAGGGCGGTACCGGGCTCCGGGGGCGGTCAGTCGGGGAAGAGGGAGTCGGCGGGGGTGGGGCCGAGGGCGTCCTCGACGACCATGAGGGCGGCGCCGTAGATGCCGGCCCGTTCGCCGGCGCGTGACTGCACGATGCGCAGGTTCTGGGTGGCCAGGGGCAGTGACCGCTGGTACACGATCTCGCGGACGCCGGCGATCAGGTGCTCGCCGGCCTGGGACAGCGCGCCGCCGACCACGATGACCGAGGGGTTGAAGAAGCTGACGGCGGCGGCCAGCACCTCGCCGATGTCCCGGCCGGCCTGCCGGACCAGGTTGAGTGCGGTGACCGAGCCGTTGCGGGCGAGCGCGACCACGTCGCCGCTGCTGCCGGCGGGGTGGCCCAGCTCCGTCAGCCGGTGCGCGAGTGCCGCTCCGCTGGCCACCGCCTCCAGGCAGCCGACGTTGCCGCAGCGGCAAGGGACCTGCGCGCCGTCCGGGAGCCGCACGTGGCCCATGTCGCCGGCGACGCCCTGGGAGCCGCGGTGCAGTTGGCCGCCGGCGATGAGTCCGCTGCCGATGCCGGTGGCGACCTTGACGTAGATCATGTGCTGGGCCTCGGCCCAGTGGGCGCGGTGTTCGCCGATCGCCATGATGTTCACGTCGTTGTCGACCAGGGTGACGGCGCCGAGCCGCTGCCGGACGTAGCCGGGCACGTCGAAGCCGTCCCAGCCGGGCATGATCGGCGGGTTGGTGGGGCGTCCGGAGCTGTGCTCGACGGGGCCGGGCAGGCCGATGCCGATGCCGAGGAGGTCGGCCTGGGTGCGGCCGACCTGTTCCAGCAGGGCGCCGCCGAGCCGGCACAGGTCCTCCAGTACGGCCTCCGGGCCGGCCGCGATGTCGATGGGCCGGTCCTCCTCGGCCAGCACCTCGCCGGCCAGGTCGGTGAGCGCGGCGTTGACGTGGGTGGCACCGACGTCGGCGGCCAGCACCACCCGGGCCTCCGGGTTGAAGGCGTACATCGAGGGGGGCCGGCCCCCCGTGGAGGGGCCCTTGTCGGTGTGGCGCAGCAGTCCGGAGTCGAGCAGGGCGTCGATGCGCTCGGCGACGGTGGAGCGGGCCAGGCCTGACTGGGCCGCCAGTTCGGCGCGGGTGCGCGGCCGGCCGTCGCGTACGAGTTGCAGCAGGACGGCTGTGCTGGCCGCCGGTCCGGCGGGAAGCAGGCCGCTCTCCGTCATGGTGTTCCCCTTCTCCACGTGCCCTGCGAGTGCCCTGGGTCCCCCCGGCTGCCGGTGCGCGCCCCGGTTTCCGCCACCGGATGCGGATACCGAACGGTACAACGTCCGGTACTTACGTCTTCCATCCTCCACCCTTCCGGCGAATGTTGCGGAACTTTGTATTGACCTCCGGCAAAAGCCCTCCTACCTTGTCCGCCATGACAGGCACCACGCAGACGATCGAGCCGTCGGGGACACCGGCCGGCCCGGAGCCGCTGCTGACCATGCACGGCATCGTCAAGGAGTTCCCCGGTGTCCGCGCCCTCGACGGAATCGACCTGCAGGTGGTGGCCGGCGAGGTGCACTGCCTGCTCGGCCAGAACGGTGCGGGCAAGTCCACCCTGATCAAGACGCTGGCCGGAGCACACCAGCCCGACGCGGGGCGCATCCGGTGGCAGGGCCGGGAGGTACGGCTGCCCCGCCCCCAGGCCGCCCTGGATCTCGGCATCGCGACCATCTATCAGGAACTCGACCTGGTGGACGGGCTGTCGGTCGCCGAGAACATCTACCTGGGCCACGAGCGCACCCGGTGGGGGCTCACCGCCCGCACCGATACGCACACGTCCGCGGCGCGCCTGCTGCGGCGTCTCGGGCATCCCGAGATGTCGCCCGCCAAGGAGGTCGGCAGGCTGTCCTCGGCGGGCAAGCAGATCGTCTCCATGGCCCGCGCCCTCTCCCACGACGCCCGGCTGATCGTCATGGACGAGCCCTCGGCCGTCCTGGACCAGGAGGAGGTCGGCCGGCTCTTCGGGGTGATCCGGGACCTCGCGGACCAGGGCATCGCCCTCGTCTACATCTCCCACCGCCTGGAGGAGATCCGCCGCATCGGCGACCGGATCACCGTCCTGAAGGACGGCCGCACGGTGGCCACCGGCCTGGACGCCGCCTCCACCCCGACCTCCGAGGTGATCCGGCTGATGACCGGCCGGTCGCTCGACTACGTCTTCCCCGACCGAGGTGCGGTGGCGGACGACGCCGAGCCGGTCCTGGAGGTGGAAAACCTCTCGCGCCCCGGTGAGTTCGAGGAGGTGACCTTCTCGGTGCGCACCGGGGAGATCGTCGGGCTGGCCGGACTGGTCGGGTCCGGACGGTCGGAGATCCTGGAGACCGTCCACGGCGCCCGCAAGCCCGGCACCGGAACCGTCCGCGTCGGGGGCCGGACCCTTCGGCCCGGCCGGGTGGGCGCGGCCATGGCGGCCGGCATCGGCTTCTGCCCGGAGGAGCGGAAAAGCCAGGCGCTCATCCTGCCGGACCCCGTCTACCGCAACGTCACGCTCGCCAGCCTGGCCCGCTTCACCCGCCACGGTTTCCTGGACAGCGGCGCGGAGCGCCGGGCCGCCGTCCAGCACACCGCCGGGCTGGACATCCGGCCCGCCGGGGTGCTGCGCGCGGTGAAGACCCTGTCCGGCGGCAACCAGCAGAAAGTGGTGCTGGCCCGCTGGCTGCTGCGCGGCTGCCGGGTGCTGCTGCTGGACGAGCCGACCCGGGGCGTGGACGTCGGCGCCCGCACGGAGATCTACGCGCTGATCCGCGACCTGGCGGCGCAGGGTATCGCCGTCGTCGTGGTCTCCAGCGAAATCGAAGAGGTCATCGGGCTTTCCGACCGGGTCCTGGTGGTGTCCGACGGCCGGCTCGTCCACGAGAGCCCCGCCGATGAGATCGACGAGCACCGGGTGCTCGACCTGGTGATGGAAGGTGAGGCGGCGTGAGAGCCGAGACCAGAACCGAGGGCCCCGGCGGCGGGCCCGGCACCGGCCAGGACGCCGGGCCGCCGCCGGTGAAGGGCAAGGAGCCGGGGCACTCCCCCGGCCGGAGGTTCCGCAGCGGGCTCGCCGGACTGCTGTCCGGGTCCGTGGGGCGCAACCTGGGCCTGGTGATCGCACTGCTCCTGCTGTGCCTGATCGGGTTCCTCACCGCGGGCGACCGGTTCGCGAGCTTCGACAACATGATGACGGTCCTGCGGCTGGCCTCCGTGATCGGCGTGGTCAGCATCGGCATGACGTTCGTGATCACCGGTGGCGGCATCGACCTGTCCGTGGGCGCCATCGTGGCGCTGTCCACCGTCTGGGCCACCACGCTCTCCACTCAGGCCATGGCTGCCGACATCCACTGGATGATCATGGTGACGACGGCGCTGGCGGTGGGGGCGGGCTGCGGTCTGCTGAACGGCGTCCTCATCGCCTACGGCCGGATGGCGCCCTTCATCACCACGCTGGCGATGCTCGCCGCCGCCCGGGGGCTGGCCGAGATGATCTCGGAGAAGAAGACCCAGGTCGTCACCGCCTCCGGGCTGGTGGACTTCTTCGGCGGCCGGGTGCTGGGCATCCCCGTCCTGGTGATCGTGTTCGCGCTGGTGGCGGCGGGTGGCTGGGTGCTGCTCAACCGCACCTCCTTCGGCCGCCGGACGCTGGCCGTGGGCGGCAACCCGGAGGCCGCGCGGCTGGCCGGCATCAACGTCAAGCGGCACACCACCCTGCTCTACGTCCTGCTCGGCCTGGCCTGCGGCATCGCCGCCGTCATGCTGATGGCCCGCACGACCGCCGGCACCTCGACCCACGGCATGCTCTACGAACTCGACGCCATCGCCGCCGTGGTGATCGGCGGCACCTTGCTCAGCGGGGGGCGCGGCACCATCGTCGGCACCGTCTTCGGGGTGCTGATCTTCACCACGCTGACCAACGTGTTCACGCTCAACAACCTGGACACCTCCACGCAGGCCGTCGCCAAGGGCCTGATCATCGTCGTCGCGGTACTGCTCCAGCAGCGTGTCGCCGCGCGCAACGGCGTTCCGTAGCGGGCCGCCCGGCAGCCGTCACCCCGGGAGCGCCCCGCGCGTTCCCCCTCCCCTCCCCGCCTCTCCTCCCTGCCTTATCGCTTCTCCCGCCGTTCCGGCCGGAGTGAACCAAGGAGCACGCCATGCGCAGAAACTCCGGAAGACCCGCCGTCCGGGTCCTGACCCGCGTCACCCTCGTCGCCGCAGCCGCCGGCCTGGTGGTGAGCTGCACCAGCAACTCCCCCGCCGACACCGGCGAGGCCGCTGCGAGCGACGGCCAGGACAAGGCCGTCAGCGCGAACGACGACCCGGGTGACACGGTCGTCATCGGCTTCTCCGGGCCGCAGGCCGACCACGGCTGGCTGGCCGCCATCAACGCGGCCGCCGAGGCCGAGGCGGAGGAGTACTCCGACATCGAGCTGCGGGTCGCGGAGGGCACCAACGACCCCTCCGCCCAGATCAGTCACATCGAGATGTTCATCAACGAGGGCGTGGACGCCATCGTGCTGCTGCCCACCGACGGCGCGGCGCTGACCCAGGTCGCCACCCGGGCGATGGAGGCGGGCATCCCGGTGGTCAACGTCGACCGGGAGTTCTCCAGCGAGTTCGCGGCCCGCACCACCATCCTGGGGGACAACTACGGCATGGGGGTCTCGGCCGGGACGTACGCCTGCGGGCTGGTCGAGGAACACGGGCTCGGGGACGCCATGATCGCCGAGATCGCCGGCATCGATTCGCTGCCGCTGACCCAGGACCGTTCGCAGGGCTTCGCGGACGCCCTGGACGCCTGCGGGCAGGAGGTCGGCCACCGGGTGGCGGCCGAATTCACCGTGGAGTCCGGTGAGTCCACGGCGTCCAACCTGCTGCAGGCGGTCGCCGAGATCGACATCATCTGGAACCACGACGACGACCAGGGCATCGGCGTCAAGGCGGCCTTCGACAACGCCGACCGGGACGAGTTCTTCTTCATCGGGGGCGCCGGCTCGGCCAACGCCATGCGGTGGATCCAGGACGGCGAGATGGAGGCCACCGTCCTCTACCCGCCGACCCAGGCCGCCGACGGGATCCGGCTGGCCCGCCTGCTCGCCCAGGACAAGGGCATGTCCGACCTGGTGCAGGTCGAGGTCCCCCGCCGGGTGGTGCTCAACGCGCCCGTGGTCACCGCGGAGAACGTGGAGCAGTACCTCCCGCTGGGCTTCGAGTCCTGAGGCGGGACGGCACACCGATGCGCGGACGAAAGAAGAAGCGATGAGTGCGATCGGCACCACCCCCACCCGTCCGGCCGCCGGACGGCCGCCGGGCACGGCCGACATCGGCATCGGCATGATCGGCTACGGCTTCATGGGCCTGGCCCACTCCCAGGGCTGGCGCAACGCCCGCAGCTTCTTCACCCCGGCCCTCCGGCCGCGGCTGGTGGCGCTGGGCGGCCGGGACCGGGAGGCCGCCGCCGACCTGGCCGAACGGTTCGACTGGGCGTCGGTGGAGACCGACTGGCGGGCCATGATCGCCCGGGACGACATAGGCCTGATCGACATTTGCACTCCCGGCGACACCCACGCGGAGATCGCCATCGCCGCCCTGGCGGCCGGCAAGCACGTGCTGTGCGAGAAGCCGCTGGCCAACACGGTGGCGGAGGCGGAGGCGATGGCCGCTGCGGCGGCCACCGCCCGGGCCGCCGGTGTCCGTTCCATGGTGGGCTTCACCTACCGGCGGGTGCCGGCCCTCGCCCTCGCCCGCCGCCTGGTGAGCGAGGGGCGGCTGGGCGAACTGCGCCACGTCCGGGCCCAGTACCTCCAGGACTGGCTGTCCGACGCCGCCGTGCCACTGGCCTGGCGGATGCAGCGGGAGCGGGCCGGCTCGGGGGCGCTGGGTGACATCGGGGCGCACATCGTCGACCTGACCCAGTACCTCACCGGCGAGCACCTCACCGGTGTCAGCGCCCTCACCAGCACCTTCGTCACCGAGCGTCCACTGCCCGACGGCACCGGCACCGGAGCGGTGACGGTGGACGACGCCGCGGTGTTCCTGGGCCGCTTCGGGACCGGGGCGCTGGCGACGTTCGAGGCCACCCGGTACGCCACCGGGCGCAAGAACGCCATCCGCATCGAACTGAACGGCTCGGAGGGCAGCCTGGCCTTCGACTTCGAGGACATGAACGTCCTGCGGTACTACGACGGAAGGGCCGGCGGCGATCCGGGCGGCGTCCCCCTTCAGGGCTTCACCCGCATCCTGGTCACCGAGCCCGAACACCCCTACCTGGGCGCCTGGTGGCCGCCGGGGCACGTCCTTGGCTACGAGCACGGCTTCGCCCACCAGGCCGCCGACCTGCTCAACGCCCTTGCCGAAGGGGCCGACCCGGAGCCGTCGTTCGAGGACGGCCTGCGCGTGCAGCGGGCCCTGGCCGCCGTCGAGGAGAGCGCCGGCCGGGACGGCGCATGGACTCCCGTCCCGGCCCCCGCGCCGGGCGGGCCGCGACAGCCGGCACCGGAAGCCCGGGACCGGGACGAGAAGGAGATGACGTCATGAGCCGACCGGTCACCCTGTTCACCGGGCAGTGGGCGGACCTGCCGTTCCGGGAAGTGGCCCGGATGGCCGCCGACTGGGGCTACGACGGACTGGAGATCGCCTGCTGGGGCGACCACCTGGACGTCTGGCGCGCCGCCGAGGACCCCGCCTATCTCCAGTCCCGCAAGGACATCCTGGCCGAGTACGGGCTGGGGGTGTGGGCGATCTCCAACCACCTGAAGGGGCAGGCGGTCTGCGACGACCCGATCGACGCCCGCCACCGGGCCATCGTCTCCGACCGGGTCTGGGGTGACGGCGACCCCGAGGGCGTACGGCAGCGGGCCGCCGAGGAGATGAAGCACACCGCCCGGGCGGCGGCCGGGCTCGGTGTCCGCACCGTCGTCGGCTTCACCGGGTCCGCCGTCTGGAAGTACGTGGCGATGTTCCCGCCGGTGGGCCAGGAGGTCATCGACGCCGGCTACCAGGACTTCGCCGACCGCTGGAACCCGATCCTGGACGTCTTCGACGCGGAAGGGGTGCGCTTCGCGCTGGAGGTCCACCCCTCCGAGATCGCCTACGACTACTGGTCCACGGTGCGCACCCTGGAGGCGATCGGTCACCGGGAGGCGTTCGGGCTCAACTGGGACCCCAGCCACATGGTCTGGCAGGACATCGACCCGGCCGGCTTCCTGCTGGACTTCCGGGACCGGATCTACCACGTGGACTGCAAGGACACCAAGCGGAACACCGGTGACGGGCGGAACGGGCGGCTGGGCTCGCACCTGGCCTGGGGCGATCCGCGGCGGGGCTGGGACTTCGTCTCCACCGGCCGCGGGGACGTGCCGTGGGAGAAGTGCTTCCGGGTGCTCAACCACATCGGCTACGACGGCCCGGTGTCCATCGAGTGGGAGGACGCCGGCATGGACCGGCTGCGCGGAGCCCCGGAGAGCCTGGCCTACGTCCGGGACCGGCTCTTCGACCCCCCGTCCGCCTCCTTCGACGCGGCCTTCAGCACTCCGCGCTGACCGGCTCCCCGGCCGTGCGGGGCAGCGAACTCCCGTGCGCCCAGCGGGTCCCGGACGACCGGGACCCGCTGGGCGCACCGTGCTGCTCCCATGCGCCGGGGCCCACCGAGGGTGACCGCCGGCTGCGTGCCGTCACCGCGTCCGGGTGTGCACGGAGGGTGTCCAGAACCCGTGCCACCTGGGGCATTTCGGAACAAGATGCATGAACCGGGGCATGTCCGTACGGTTTTTTCAGGAGTTGTCCCTCATCTTCGCGACGGGTGCGGAGCTGAGATTCCGGTGCGGAGGTGTCGGGGGCGGTGGGGACTGCGCAGGTGGTTCGCCGCGGCGTCGCGAAGACGCGGGAGCCGTCGGGGCCGCTGAGGAGAGGTGAACGGGCATGGCTCGGATACCTGACCGGCTGGTGGAGATGTGGATCGCTGCCGGCACCGAGGGCACGGACGGACCGGATCGCCACAGGTTGACGAACGGTTCTTCCCTGCTCACCGAATGTCACCCCGCGGAACGGCCCGGCAGGGCCGCCGGAGACCAGGCGGAACCGCTGCTGCCGGGCCGCTGGATACCCGGCGGCCAGGCCGGGGGCCACCCCCCCGGCCTTCGGCACGGTGCCGCGGCAGCCGCTGGAGGGGCGAGGGCACCCGGACCGGGGGCCGCCAACCGGGACGGCCACCTGATCACCGTCGTGGTTCTGCACCTCCGTCCGGGCCACCGGCTCCGGCCGGGGACACCGCCGCCGCCCGGCCCCGTGGAGCACGTGCCCCTCCCGCCGGACGGGGCCGACCTGACGCGGCGCGGCCCTTCCGCGCTTCCTGCGTCACCAGGGCCGGGAACCGCCCCGCTGCCGGTCCCCCCGGGCGGGGAGCGGGCCGGGGACGGCGAGCCGCACCTGGCTGAGGAGTGGTATCTGTGCCCCTGCACCCCCGGCCTGCACCCGGGGGCGTTCCCGGCCGGGTGCCTCCGGCTGTGGCAGCCGCCCGTGCTCGGTCACGCACCACGCGCGTCCGCCCCGGCCACCGCTCTCCCCGCCCGACGGCCTGCCTACGGCGCCCCGCAGGCGCTGCGCGGGACCCGTCCGGCCCGGGCCGGCCCGGAACCCGCGGCCCGGATCCGGCAGAGCGATCGGCCCGCCGCAGAACTGCACCGGGCCCTGGAGACCTTCGTCGAGCAGCGACGGCACTTCGGTGACCGGGCCGACACGGCCCGGCGGGCCCTGGCGGCGGCCCGCAAGGCACGGGCCCGCCCCGGCCCGGGAGCTCCGGTCCGGGCCGAGCGCGGCCGGAGCGCCGGATCCGGCGTCACGATCCGGCTCATGGAACCGGAGGACGTGGCCTTCGTGGTGCGCGAGCACCTGCGGCACTTCCCCGAGGGGTTCTTCGCCCGGCTGGGCCCCGGCTTCCTCACCACCTACTGCCGG
Source organism: Streptomyces sp. ACA25 (assembly GCF_028200735.1). GTDB lineage: Bacteria > Actinomycetota > Actinomycetes > Streptomycetales > Streptomycetaceae > Streptomyces. The sequence continues at coordinate 533,898 of NZ_JAQKPV010000001.1, read as the reverse complement.
ACGTACCTGACCAGCCCTCACGCGCGCGGCTACGTGGCGCACTCCGACGGCCGGCGGGCCGGATTCCTCGTCGGTGTACTGCAGCCCGCCGCCCACCGCGGGCACGTGCTGCACGCCCACGGACCCCAGCTGGCCGCGCGTGCCGTGGCCGCCCTGCTGCTCCGCCCGGCGCTGGCGCTGCACTTCCTGCGCACCCGGCTGGTCCGCTACGGCCGCAAGCTGCTGCCGGACGTGCGGGCCGGGCAGGCTCCGCCGGCCGAGGCCGGGACCAGTGCGGTCCTCTCCCATGTCGCGGTCACCGGACAGGCGCGGTCCCGGGGGATCGGGTCGGCGCTGATCGCGGAGTTCGTCGCCGCCGCCGAGAACTCCGGCTGTGCGTGCGTCAGCCTCGTCACCACCGCCGGGGCGTCGGGCGCCGGGGAGTACTACGAGCGGCTCGGCTGGCTGTACCGGGGAGAGAACCGCACCGCCGACGGCCGGACCCTGGCCACCTACGACCTGCCCCTGCGCCGGACGGCCGGCCGCTACCCTCGCGGCCCCGGCTGAGGGGCCGTCCGGGGGCGGGCGGTACCCGCCCTCGTCCGGGGCTTGCCCAGCGCCCGGTGGGCCTCCCGCGGCGGAACGTCGTGACCTGCCCGTGGCCTCCGGGCGGCGCCATGGGATAACTTTGGGGCCGCCGTCACGGGTGACCGATCGCTCGTGGCTCGCAGGGAGGCAGACCTTGACTCCGACGCAACTACGGGCCTTCGCCGCGACGGTGCGTCTCGGCTCGGTGAAGGCCGCAGCGGCGGACCTGTCCGTGTCCGAGGCCGCGGTCTCGATGCACATAGCCCACCTCCGCCGGGAGCTCGGCGACAAGCTGTTCTCCAGAACCGCCGCCGGGCTGGCCTTCACCCCGGGCGGGTTGCGCCTGGCCAGCCGGGCCGCGGAGATGCTGGGGCTGCAGGACCGGACGATCCTCGAGGTCAGCCAGGCCGGTTCCGGCCGCCGGCTGCTGCGGGTGGCTTCCTCGATCCTGTTCGCCGAGCACGCGGCGCCGGGACTCATCGAACTGTTCGCGGGCCGGGCCGACGACCTGGATGTCGAGCTGAGTGTGACCAGCCCCGAGAGGTTCGGCTCGCTGCTCGTGACCCGCACGGTCGATGTGGCCATCGGGCCCCGGCCGGCCGGCATCGACGACGCGATGACCTGCACGCCTTTCCTGAACTACCAGATGCTGCCGGTCATCGGGGCCGATCACCCGCTGGCCGGGGTCCGCGCGAGCACGGCCGAACTGCGCGACCAGACCTGGCTGCTGGGTCCCTCGGCGATCGGCAGGGTCGGCATGGTGCCTCTGCTCCTGCGCCGTCTCCAGGTGCCCGAGCACAACCAGCGCATCTTCCAGAGCCATGCCGCCGCGGTCGAGGAGGCCAAGCACGGGAAGGGCATCGCGCTCGCGGTGGCCTTCGCGGTCTCCAAGGATCTGGCCGGCGGGGACCTCAGGCGGCTCGACGGCCCCTTTCCGCCCGCCCGCGGCTCCTGGAACGTCCTCACTCTCGCCGAACGGAACGCCCCGCCCGTGGCCGCCGAGCTGCGGCGCTTCGTCACCACCCCCCGTGCCACCCAGGCGATGCTGCGGGGAACCGGCGTCACAGCCGGGCGGTTCCGGCCGGCCGTCCACGTGACGCTGTGGAGCTGACGGCGGGGGAGCGGCGGTGCGCAGCGCCGTGCCGGGCGCACCGGACGACCTCCGTGGTGAGCCGGAGCAGTGACGCGAAGGTGTGGGCCGGCAGCAGGGCGTCGCAGTGCGGCAGTGCCGCGGCCATGGTGCTGGTGCTCGGGACGAAGCCGGGGGCCGATGCCCGTGGGTTGAGCCAGATCACCCGGTGGGCGCGGCGGCGCAGCCTGGTCATGGCGGCGGTGAGCTGCTCCGGTGGGTCCCCGTCCCAGCCGTCCGAGCCGATGATCACGACGGCACCGCGCAGCACGCTGCCGTGGTGCGAGGTGAGCAGCGTCTGGAGGGAGGTCGCGATTCTGGTGCCGCCGAACCGGTCGACGACGCGCTCCGAGGCCTCCGCGACCGCCACGTCGGCCGAGCGGTGGGTCAGCACGGTGGTGAGGCGGGTCAGCGAGGTGGCGAAGGCGAAGACCTCCGCGTCGGCCGTGAGGGCGAGCGCCCGCATGAGGTGCAGGTAGGCGACCGCCTGGGGCTGCATCGACTGGCTGACGTCGCAGAGCATGACGACGCGGCGTGGTCGGGCCACCTGCCCGGCGCGCACGAGTCGTACGGGCTCCCATCCGGTGCGGCGGGACCGGGCCATGGTGGCGCGCACGGCGATCCGTGCGCCTCCCGGCCGGGGGGCGAACCGGCGTGAACGGCGCGTGGGCCAGTCCCGCAGCGCCGTTTCGAGCCGTCGGCCGAGCAGTGCCATCTCCTGCGGGCTGAGCTGCCCGAACGGGGTGTCCATCAGGCCGTCGAGCTCGCTCGGCAGACGTTCCGGCACGGTGAGGAGGTTGTCGTCCGAGTCGTCGGCACCGGCGACGGCGGGCGGCAGCGTCACCCAGGGCAGGCCGCCGCCGTCCTGCTCCTGCCGCGGGGCGCCGTCCACCGAGGTGTATTCGTCATCCTCACCCGCACTGTTGCCGAGGGGGTTGCGCCGGGCGTGCGGGTCGGCGGCGAGCAGGGCGTCGCCGAACACCGCCTCGAAGACGGCGTCGAACTCCGCCAGGCCGTCGTGGTCGCGGATCAGGCAGATGCGGGCGGTCCAGTACAGCGCCGTCCGGGAGGCGGGCGGCGTGCGGTCCAGAGCCCGCACGAAGTCCTGGACGGGCGTGTGACCCACCCGGACCCCGCGGGCGCGCAGGCGGCTCGCCAGCGCGACCGCGAAGGCGGCCCGGTCCACCGCGGGCAGCAGTGGCCTGCCCGGCCCTCCGCTCACCTGACGACGAGGAAGATGACCACGGCTGCCAGGACGAGGACGGCGGCGGCCCCGGGGATCAGCCTCTTGTACACGGACGATCCGGCGAGCCCCATGAGGTCGAGCGGCTCGGCCTCCGCCTGCTCCTGCCGGCGGGGGGCGGGAGCAGCCGCCTGTGCGGCGGGCTGTGCGGGGGCCGGGGCGGCCGCCGCCGTGTCCGAGGGGTCCGGCGCGGGGGCGGCGACCGGAGCGGGGGTCTCGGGGGCCTCGGGCGTCGTGCTCACCGGTGCGGGCGCGTCGGCGGCTTCCGGGGCCGGCGTCGTGGCGGGTGCCTCGGGCGCCGCTGCGGCGGCCGGGGGCGTGGCCGGGGCGGGGGTGGGGGCGGGCTCCTCGGCGGCGTGCAGTTGCGCCTCGAGGTTCTGCACGAACTGGTGGAGCAGCTTTTCGGAGATCTCCTTGATCATGCCGCTGCCGAACTGGGCGAGCTTGCCGCTGATGGTGAGGTCGGTGCGGACGGTGACGACGGTACGCGCACCGTCGGGGCGCAGCTGCGCGTCGATGAGGGCGGAGGCGTTGCCCCCTCCGCGGGAGTCCTTGCCCTTGGCGCTGATCACCATGTGGTGGTTCGCGTCGTCCTTCTCGGTGAAGGTGGCCGTGCCCGCGAACTGGCTGATGACCGGGCCGACCTTGACCTTCACCTTCCCGCTGTACACCTCGCCGTCCACGCCGGTGAGCTGGGCGCCGGGCATGCACGGAGCGAGGCCTTCCAGGTCGGTGAGCGCCTCCCAGGCGCGTTCCGCCGGGACGCTGACGGTGAATTCGTTCTCGATCTTCATGGGCTTCTCGCTTTCGTTCTGTGCTGCTCGGTCAGGGGACGGAGGGTCCGGTCCCCGGTGCCGGCTGCGGGTATCCGAGCCCGTCGAGCGCTTCGGTGACGGTGACGCGGTCGTCGGGGCTCTTCACGATGGTGCTGAGCGTGCGGAGGATGTCGTCCCGGAACAGCCGGGTGACGTCGAGGGCGGAGAGCGCGGAGACCCAGTCGATGGTCTCCGCCATGCCGGGCGCCTTGTCCATGTCGAGGGCGCGGACCCGGCCGATGAAGTCGGCGGCCGAGGTGATGAGCGGCTCGTTCGCCGCCGGTACCGAGCGGCGCAGGATGTCGACGGCCCGCTCGGGGGTGGGGAAGTCGATCCAGTGGTAGAGGCAGCGGCGTCGCAGGGCGTCGTGCAGTTCGCGGCTGCGGTTGGAGGTGAGCACGACGACCGGTGGCCGGGCGGCGGTGAAGGTGCCGAGTTCCGGGACGGTGATGGCGGACTCGCCGAGGATTTCGAACAGCAGCGCCTCGAACTCGTCGTCGGCGCGGTCGATCTCGTCGATCAGCAGCACCGGGGGCACCGGGCCCTGGTGGCGGATCGCGCGCAGCAGCGGCCGGTCCTGGAGGAATTCCTCGGTGAACAGGTCGGCGTCGGTGAGTTTTTCGCTGCGGGCTTCGGTGAGCCGGATGGCCAGGAGCTGCCGTTGGTGGTTCCACTCGTAGAGCGCTTCGCCCGCGGTCAGTCCTTCGTAGCACTGCAGCCGGATCAGCGGGGTGCCGAGGGCTTGGGCCAGCGCCTTCGCGGCACTGGTCTTGCCCACTCCGGGTTCGCCTTCGAGGAGCAGTGGCCGGTCCAGGACGGTGGCGAGGAAGAGTGCGGTCGCGGTGCCGTCGTCCAGCAGGTGACCCGCGGCGTCGAGCCGGCGGCGGACCTCGGCGGCGTCGGCGAAGAGGGCGCTCATCGGCCGGCCGCCGGGTCGGGCTCGGCCAGCAGTGCCCGGTAGTCGTCCCAGGTGTCCACGTCTCGCGGGACGGGGCGGTCCACAGGGTGCTCGGCGACCTCGAAGCGGCCCGAGTGGAGCAGTTTCCAGGCGGCCTTGTCGCCTTTGAGGGTGGCCAGTTCGCCGAAGAGGGAGCGGGCGAACCACAGGGGGTGTCCGGGGCCGTCCTGGTAGCGGCAGAGTCCGGCGGGTGCGTGGGCGGCCCGTTCGAGCAGTCCGCGCACGGCGTCGGTACCGACGCCCGGCTGGTCACCGAGCAGCAGGATGACGCCGTCGGCGCGCGGGTCGACCCGGGTGACGGCGGTGCTGAGGGAGGAGCCGCAGCCGAGGCCGTGGCCGGGTACGGTGACGGGCTCGGTGCCGGTGAGGTCGACCTGCCGGCGGACTTCGTCCTCCGCTCCGCCGAGGGCCACCAGGAGCTGTCCGAAGCCGCAGTCGCGGGCCGTGCCGAGGGAGGCGTCCAGCAGGGTGGTGCCCCGGTACGGCAGGAGCTGTTTGGGTTGTCCCAGGCGGCGGGAGGCGCCGGCGGCGAGGACGATGCCGGTGGTGAACACGGTTCAGCCCACCAGCCCTTCGGCGTGCCGGTCGCGGCAGCCGGGGTTGCAGAACCAGAGGTCTTCCCCGGCGACGGTCAGGTGCGGGGTGTCCGGCATGACGGTCACCGTCATGCCGCACACCGGGTCCGTCGCCTGCTGCGGCGCGGCGTCCGTCGGGTGACCTGCGGTGGTGCCGGGTGCGGGGGCCGCGGCCCTGGCTCCGCCGCCGCAGCCGGTGTGCTCCGGCTGCCCGGTGGTGCCCGCGCAGCCCGTCGCGGTGCCGGTCCGTACCGCGGCCACCACCTCGGCCATGATCGACAGTGCGACCTCGGAGGCCGTGCCGGCTCCGATGGCGAGGCCGGCGGGTGTGCGGACGCGGGCCCGTTCCGCCGCGTCGAGGCCGAGCTCGTCGAGGAGGGCCGCGCCCCGGCGGTGGCTGGCGACCAGTGCGATGTGCTGGACGCCGGCGTCGAGTGCGGCCCGCAGCGATTCGCTCTCGTCACGTCCCAGGCCCGCCAGGACCACCGCGGCGGTGCCTTCGGCCACGCCGCCGGGCAGGGAGCGGGCCGTCGCGTAGCCGAGTACGCCGGCGATCGCGACGACGGCGTCGGCGACGGGGGTCCGTCCGACGACCTCGATCAGGGGCGGCGGCAGCATCGGTTCCAGGAAGATTTCCAGGGCGCCCCCGGAGAGGCACGGGTTGACGACCACCTGGGCTCCGGGTGACTCGGGGAAGTCGTCGACTCCGTCGGGCAGCACCCGCAGCAGCAGGGGCCCGCCGTCGCGCAGCGCGGCCAGCGCGGCGGTGCGCACCGAGCCTTCGGCGCACACGCCGCCGACGAAACCGTCGATGGTTCCGTCCTCGAACACGATCGCCTCGTCACCGGCGCGCGCCGAGGCGGGCGCCTGGGCGCGCACCACCGTCGCGTGCACGAACGATCGTCGTTGGGACGCCAGTTCGAGTACACGGGTGGTCACCCTCTTCGACATGTCACTCCTCGGGGCAGGGCGAAGGGGCCGGGCCGGACGGGCCGGCCCGGCCGGGTGGATCAGATCGGCGGCGTGGGACGGCCCTGCATGGCGTCCCAGACCCGCGAAGGTGTCAGCGGCATGTCGGCGTGCCGGATGCCGAACGGCTTGAGCGCGTCCACCACCGCGTTGACGACGGCCGGGGGAGAGCCCACCGTCGCGGACTCACCGACGCCCTTGGCCCCGATGGGGTGGTGGGGCGACGGGGTGACGGTGAATCCCGTCTCCCAGTCCGGGCATTCCAGCGCGGTCGGGATGAGGTAGTCCATCAGCGAACCGCCCAGGCAGTTGCCGTCCTCGTCGAAGGAGATCATCTCCATCAGCGCCATGCCGACGCCGTCGGTGAGACCGCCGTGCACCTGCCCCTCGATGATCATGGGGTTGATGCGGGTGCCGCAGTCGTCCACCGCGATGAAGCGCCGCACCTTCACCTGTGCGGTGCCCGGGTCGATGTCCACCACGCAGATGTAGGCACCGTGCGGGTAGGTCAGGTTCTCCGGGTTGTAGCAGATCTGCGCCTCGAGCCCGCCTTCCAGGCCCTCGGGCAGGTCACCGGCACCGTGCGCCTTCATCGCGATGTCCTGGATGGTGACGGAGGCCGAGGGGTCGCCCTTGACGTGGAAGGACCCCTTCGCCCACTCCAGGTCGGCGACCGACACCTCCAGCATCCCGGAGGCGATGATCTTGGCCTTGTCGCGGACCTTGCGGGCCACCAGGGCGGCCGCCGCGCCGGACACCGGAGTCGAGCGGCTGCCGTAGGTGCCGAGGCCGAACGGCGTCTGGTCGGTGTCGCCGTGCACCACGTCGATGTCCTGCGGCGGGATGCCGATCTCCTCGGCGACGATCTGGGCGAACGTCGTCTCGTGGCCCTGCCCCTGGGTCTGCACCGACAGCCGCACCACGGCCTTTCCGGTGGGGTGGACTCGCAGTTCACAGCCGTCGGCCATGCCCAGGCCGAGAATGTCCATGTCCTTGCGCGGCCCGGCGCCGACTGCCTCGGTGAAGAAGCAGACGCCGATGCCCATCAGCTCGCCGCGGGCCCGCTTCTCCGCCTGCTCGGCGCGGAGTTCGTCGTAGCCGGCCAGCTCCTTCGCGAGCTCCATGGTGGGCTCGTAGTTGCCCGAGTCGTAGACCCAGCCCGTCTTGGTGGTGTACGGGAACTGCTCGGGCTGGATGAAGTTCTTCGTCCGCAGCTCGATCGGGTCCATCGCCAGCTCGTACGACAGGCAGTCCACCATCCGCTCGACCAGGTACACCGCCTCGGTGATCCGGAAGGAGCAGGCATACGCCACCCCGCCCGGCGCCTTGTTGGTGTAGACGGCCGTCATCTTGCAGTGCGCGGCCTCGATGTCGTAGCTGCCGGTGAACACCCCGAAGAACCCGGCCGGGTACTTCACCGGCGCGGCCGTGCCGTTGAACGCGCCGTGGTCGGCGAGCACATGGGTGCGGATGGCGAGAATCTTGCCGTCGGAGGTCGCCGCGATCTCGCCGCGCATGATGTAGTCGCGGGCGAAGCCGGTGCTGACCAGATTCTCGGTGCGGTCCTCCATCCACTTCACCGGCTTGCCGATGAGCAGCGAGCCGACGATCGCACAGACGTAACCGGGGTAGATCGGCACCTTGTTGCCGAAGCCGCCGCCGATGTCCGGGGCGATCACCCGGATCTTGTGCTCGGGCAGGCCGGCGACGATCGCGTACAGCGTGCGGTGCGCGTGCGGGGCCTGGGTGGTGGACCACAGGGTGAGCTTGCCGTCCACCGAGTCGAAGTCGGCGACCGCGCCGCAGGTCTCCATCGGGGCGGGGTGCACGCGCGGGTAGACGATGTCCTCGCTGACGACCACGTCGGCCCGGGCGAACACCGCGTCGGTCGCGTCGGCGTCCCCGGTCTCCCAGTCGAAGCAGTGGTTGTCGGTCTTGCCCTCGAGGTCGTCGCGGATCACCGGGGCCTCGGGCGCGAGCGCGGTGCGCACGTCCACGACCGGGTCCAGCGGCTCGTAGTCGACATCGATCAGTTCCAGCGCGTCACGGGCGGCGTAGTGGTCCTCCGCGACGACGAAGGCCACTTCCTGGCCCTGGAATCGCACCTTGTCGGTGGCGAGCACGGCCTGCACGTCGCCGGAGAGCGTCGGCATCCATGCCAGCCCCTTCTCGGCGAGCATCGCGCCGGTGACGACCAGCTTCACCTTCGGGTGCGCCTCGGCGAGGCTGGTGTCCACGGACGTGATCCGGGCGTGCGCCATCGGCGACCGCAGGATCGCCAGGTGCAGCATGCCCGGGAGCTGGACGTCGTCCACGAACCGGCCCTTGCCACGGACCAGGCGCGGGTCCTCCTTGCGCAGCATCCGGCCGTGGCCGACGGGCTTGTGGTCGTTGTCCTCGAACGCGGTGACCGGCTCCTGGCCGGAAACGAGGGTCATGAGGCGCTCCCCGGCGTGGTCGTCGGCGCGGTCTCCGGGGCGGCCGGAACGCCGTCCGCCGCAGTGGTCGTGGTGCGGGTGCCGGCTTCCTCGGCCGCGGCCCACTGAACGGACCGCACGATGGTGGAGTAGCCGGTGCAGCGGCAGATCTGGCCGGATATGGCCTCGCGGATCTCGGGCTCCGACGGGCTGGGGTTCTCGTCGAGCAGGGCCCGCGCGGTCATCATCATGCCGGGCGTGCAGAAGCCGCACTGCAGGCCGTGACACTCCATGAAACCCTTTTGCACGGGGTCCAGGGCGCCGTTCTGCTCCAGTCCTTCGACGGTGGACACCTCGTGCCCGCCGGCCATGGCGGCCAGCACCGTGCAGGACTTCACCGGCTCGCCGTCCAGCCTGACGACGCAGGTGCCGCAGTTGCTGGTGTCGCAGCCCCAGTGGGTCCCGGTCAGACCCAGATGATCCCGGAGGAAGTGGACCAGCAGCAGCCGTCCCTCGATCTCGCGGGTGACCTCTTCACCGTTGACGGTCATGGTGACCTGCATGGTCACACTCCTTGTCCGTTGATCCTGGCGACCGACGTGCGCAGTGCCCGGATGGTCAGCTCTCGTGCCAGATGACGCTTGTACTCGGCGGTGCCCCTGCGGTCGGAGACCGGATCGCAGGCGTCCGCGGCGATGGCCCCGGCCCGCGCGTACAGCTCCTCCGAGGGGGCCTCACCGCGAAGCGCCTCGGCGATGCCGGGGATGCCCGTGGTGTTGGGCCCCACGGCGGCCAGGCCGACGCGGGCGTCGGAGACGGCCCCGCCGTCCAGCCAGATCGCCGCGCCGGCCGAGACGACCGCCCAGTCACCGGCGCGCCGCTCGACCTTCTCGTAGGCGCTGGAGCCGTTCGCCCGGATCGGGAAGCGGACCTCGGTCAGCATCTCCGCGTCACCGACGGCCGTTTCGTACGGCCCCTGGTGGAACTCCTCCATGGTGACCTCGCGCTCGCCGTTCAGGCCACGGATCACGCAGGTGGCGTCGAGCGTGGTGCACACGGCCGACAGGTCCTCGGACGGGTCGGCCTGGCAGAGCGAGCCGCCCAGCGTTCCCCGGTTGCGGACCACCGGGTCGGCGATGACCCGCTCGGCGTCCCGGAAGATCGGGAACACCTCGGCCAGCGCTGCCGACTGCAGCAGCTCCCGGTGCCGGGTCATCGCCCCGATGCGGATCTGATGGGGCTCGACCGTGATGTGACCGAGCTCGTCGTGAAGATCATTGATGTCGATCAGATACTCGAAGTTGGCCAACCGGAGCTTCATCATGGGGATGAGGCTGTGACCGCCGGCCACCAGCCGTGCCGTGTCGCCCAATCTGTCCAGTAGCCCGACCGCCTGCTCGACACTGCTCACGCGCTCATATTCGAACGGCGCGGGAACCTGCATGCGTGACTCCCCTTCTCATGGGTCATCCTCGGAGTTGTCGGGGGAACTTCCCCGGGTGATTCTCCTCCGTGCGGCTGCGCATTCGCACGGGTGTCCGGGCACACTGGTCTGCGGAAGCCAGCGCTGTCAACCTCGAGTTAAGCGGTGCCTTAAGTCGTGTCACCCCAGGTCGCGCCAGGTAGAGCCAGTTGACCCCGGCCGGTCCACCGGCTTAAGCAAAGGGTTAACCTGCGATTGACACCCTGCTCACGGGCTTCCCATGCTCGGCGCCGGGGCCGGCGCGACGACCGGCTCCGTCAGGTGTTCGGGAAAGGAGCCCGCGTGCGGGACATCGCGGAGGAGATCGGCTCGTGGCGGGCGGCCGGAACGCGCTTCGCGCTGGCGAGCGTCGTCGGTGTCTGGAAGTCGGCACCGCGCCGCCCGGGTGCCGCGATGGCGGTCGCCGAGGACGGTGACGTGGTCGGCAGCATCTCCGGCGGCTGCGTCGAGGGCGCCGTGTACGAGCTGGCCGGCGAGGTGATCGCGACCGGCCGGCCGGTGCTGACGACCTACGGGGTCAGCGACGACGACGCGCTGGAGGCCGGGCTGACCTGCGGCGGCATCATCGACATCTTCGTGCGCCCGGCGGGCGGCGGACACTGGCCGGAACTGCCGGCGGTCCTGGAGTCCATCGCGGCGGGGCGCCCGGTCGCGGTCGCCACGGTGATCTCGGGGGACCCACCCCCCGAGGGCGATCTCGTGGTCACCCCGGAGGGCACCACGGGGACCCTGGGTGACCCCCGGCTGGACTCCGGTGTCGCCGAGCAGGCCCGCGGCATGCTCGCCCGCGGCACCAGCGCCGTCGTGCACGTCGGCCCCGAGGGCCAGGAGGAGGGGAACGGCCTGGCCGTCTTCGTCCAGTCCTTCGCCCCGCCGCCACGGCTGCTGGTCTTCGGCGCCATCGACTTCGCCGGAGCGGTCGCCCGGCTGGGCAAGTTCCTCGGCTACCACGTCACGGTCTGCGACGCGCGGCCGGTCTTCGCCACCCGCAAGCGGTTCCCCGAGGCCGACGAACTGGTCGTCTCCTGGCCGCACCGCTACCTGGAGGGGACCACGGTGGACGAGAACACCGTGATCTGCGTACTCACCCACGACCCCAAGTTCGACATACCGCTGCTGGAACGCGCCCTGCACACCCGGGCCGGCTACATCGGCGCGATGGGCAGCCGCCGCACCCACGACGACCGCCTGGAGCGGCTGCGTGAGGCCGGTGTCGGCGAGGAGGCACTCGCCCGCCTCTGCTCCCCCATCGGCCTGGACCTCGGCGGACGCACCCCCGAGGAGACCGCCGTGGCCATCATGTCCGAGGTGATCGCCCTCCAGCAGGGCGGCACGGGCCGCCGTCTCACGGAGATGGCGCCCCTGTCCATCCACCGCTGAGCCCGACGGGCCCGGAGGCCCCCGGACACGCCGCCGGGCCCGTGCCGCGTCCCCAAGGGTGCGGCACGGGCCCGGCGGTATCCGGCGTCACGCCCGTCGAACGGCTCCGCGGATCACTTCCTGGCACGGCGCACGAGCAGAAGCACGAGCACCGTGGCCGTCACCGCGGTCAGTATCTGCCCGCGGTACGGGGCGGCGGTGCGCAGCGCCCGGTCCGCCTTCTCCCGGACCGGCTCCGGGGTGTGCTCCCGGACCTCCGCGACCACCGAGCCGGCCACCCCGGCCAGCTGGTGCCCGGCCTGCGCGGCCTTCTCCCGGACCGGCTCGGGCGTCTTCTCCTGCGCCATCCGGAGCACCTGCCCCGCGGTGTGCTGCGCCTGGGTCCTGGCCTGCCCGGCCGCCTCCTGGACCTGGCTCCGCATCGCGTCCGCCTTCTCCCCGGCCCGGGTCTTCACGTCCGCCCGGGAGACCAGTTCCTCCACTGTCCGGCCCAGCTGCTCGCGCGTTCCCTCCACCTGCTCGCGGAGCTCCTGAGGGGTGGGGGCGGAGCCGTTCGTGTCAGAGTTTGTGGTCATCGGTGTGCTCGCTCCTTGATCTCGGCGACATCGGCTTTCACACTGTCGATCGTGCGCTCGGGCATGGGGGGCGCTGCCTGGCCGACCTGCTTCTTGCCCATCAGGGCAAGGACCGCGGCGATCACGAACAGCACGCCGGTGACGATCAGCGCGGACGCCCACACCGGCAGGGCCAGCGCCAGCAGGGCGATCGTGGTGGCCACGAGGGCCTGGAGCCCGAGGAACGCCACCAGGCCCGCTGCGCCGAACAGTCCGCCTCCGATGCCGAACCGTTTGCCCTTGTCCGTCATCTCCGCCTGCGCGAGGCGCATCTCCTCACGGACCAGCTGGGAAAGCTGCTGCGAAGCCCGGGAGACCAGCACTCCCACCGAGTCCTCCCCGGTGTCCCGCTCGCTGCGGTGATCTGAGCTGTGCACTGCTGCTCACCTGCCTTCCTTGCCTCGGCTGCCGCGAGTACCCGGGCGTGCGGCGATCATGCACCTGCCGGGAGGTCGGACGGGCGGGCCGCCGGGAACACCGGTGCCCGTGTCCGTCGACGCGCGCCCGGCTGATACCGGCCGGCTCGGCCCTCCGCACGGGCGCGGAACATTCCCGGTACCGGAAGGGCTTGACCCCCTGGTCACCGCCGTGCGAGTTTCGATGCCACTCCCGGAATGGTCCGTACCAGCGCGGGCCTCCCCCCACCCGGGAGCGCTCCCCACCTGCGGGTGCGCAGCACACCACTTCCGAGGAAGCCACTCATGTCGCCCTCCCCCACCTTGTTCCGGCGCCGTCACCGCGTCCTCTTCGGAGGCGCGGTCGCCGCTTCCCTGGCCTCCCTGTTCCTGCTCAACGCGTCCGCGTCCGCCCTGCCCCCACCCCCGGCGCTGCCGCAGGGCGTCCCCCACCCGGCCCTGGAGAACTGGGACGGACCGGCCTGGCAGCAGGACTGGCGGATACCGCACCATCCCGAACGCGTCGCGGCCCCGGTGCCGCTCCCCGAGGGTGCGGGGAACAGCGGGGTCCGCCTGACCCTTCCCGCCGGAGCGGAAGCCACCCCGGACGGCGGCGCGGAGATCGGCACCGGGGAACCGACCGGCAAGGGCTGGTACGGCGCCCGGATGAAGACCGCCGACTGCACCGGCCAGCCGGACGCCGGAGTGAAGACCGGCCTGTTCACCTACTACAAGGACCGGGAGGACCGGAACAACACCGGTATCGAGGACAACAGCGAGATCGACATCGAGTTCCTGTGCAGCGAACCGCACGTCATCCACCTCACGCTGTACACGGACTACCAGCCGCCGAGTGCCCCGGGCGGGGAGAAGCTGCGCAAGGTCAACCGCAGCATCGACCTGCGCACCGGCCGCATCATCCGTTCCGCCTGCTACAAGGAGTCCTTCGAACAGCCGCAGTGCGGACGATCGTTCGACGGCGAGCACCACCCGTCGTCCCTCCCCGCGATCGAGGGCTTCGACTCCTCGCAGGAGTACTGGGACTACGCCTTCCACTGGCACGACACCGGGGTCAACTTCTACCTCTACGACAAGACCCGCGACAACTGGCTCCAACTCTGGGACTACCGGGGCCCGCAGGACCGGGTGCCGTCGCTCGCCGGGACGTTCCGTCACAACGTCTGGTGGAACGAGGCCTGGAAGGACGAGCAGGGTGGCGGTGGCGAGCAGCCCCGGATCGACACCGAAGTGTCTGTGGACTACAGCTTCTGGCCCGGGAGCTGACGCGCTGGGCGATGCCGTCGCCGCGCTGGGAGTCCTCCGCTCGCTCGCACAGCCGCCGCCCGGGGCCGCCGAGTGGGCTGCCTGCTCCGATTCGACGTCGGACGGAGGCAGCAGCCCGCGGCGGCGTACCTCACGGGTGAGCGGCTCAACCTCGGTCCTGGCCGCCACGTAGGCGCGCGCCGCGCGGGCGAACCGCTGCTCAGCGACGGCCAAGCGGCGACTGCCTCGTCATCGGTCGGCACCCGGGCGCGTGGGGCATGCCGCGCGAGCGCTTCGTGATCTTCGACCGGTCATGCCGGGAGGCACCGTTCGATCCGGTCGACGGCCACCGCTACACCCGCGCCGGAGAGCCGGCCTGCGTTCACCCGGACAAGATCGGTCTCGTGCCCGATCGCGCCGCCGCTCCGCGCGAGCCCTTGCCCGCCGCGCCTGAACCGCCGCGTGCACGCCGCTGGTGGTGGCCGGCTTCCAGGCACCGGGTCAACGACGGGTGAGCGCAGCACGGCGGGAGCTGCGTACACGACTAGCTGAGATCAGGGGCACGGTCATGAGCAGCGCGACTGAGCAGGTCGGCGCGCGGCCGGGCGCACCGCGCGGCGTCGGTCAGCGGAGCTCGTGGGTCGGCGCCCTGTCCGCAGGGCGAAAGGCCGGTCCCAGGTTCCGTGGGCGGCGAAAGCGTGGAGTACGGGCTCGATCACGCCAGCCGCGTCGCGGGTGATGCCGTCAGGGGTGAGGGTGGCCCGGTGGCAGATCGGCCGGCCGGACTCGGTGCCGTAGTCGGCGTACTTCCCGTCGTCGTAGCGGCCGGCGGCGGCTTCGACGTCGATGAGGCCGAAGGCTTCGAGCTGGCGGTGGGTCTCGTAGGCGTCGCGGCTGAGCCCGAAGTGGCCGGCGCGTTCAGTGCCGGTGACGTACGGCTCGTCGTGGACGGGGTTCTGGTTGATGTCGAGCCACATCAGGTAGGCGACGGTCTCGCTGGGGGTCAGCAGGTTGACCCAGCCTCGGGTGAAGAACTCGGGCCCGGAAAAGTCTTAGCCCCGGCGACATGACCACAAAGGCCAGCGGTCCACCGGGGCTTCTCATCAATGACTATACCCGAATCCGAAGGAGGAACAACGTGACGCACCCTTCCCCAGCCCCCGGCGCCGGTCCGTGGGTGGAGGCCTGGCTGAGCCCGGCCCGCTTCGGGGTGTACCTGAACGAGACCGGCGGCGACCGCGCCCGCGCGCTGGAACTCTACCGGTGGAACAGCGAGCTGTCGTGCGCGGTGCTGCACGACATCGGCCACTTCGAGGTAGCGCTGCGCAACGCCTACGCCGCGGCGCTGGACGCAACCTGGTCCGGGTCCGGCCACTGGCTCGACGATCCGGCGAGCCCGCTGCGGGCCCCACTGCTGCGCACCAAGCGCGGCGGCCCGCGCGGCCCGCGGCAGGTCGACATCAACGACAAGCCCCGCCGGGCCATCGACTCCGCGCGCAGCCGGTACGGCGTCCAGGCACCGCCGGGGAAGATCATCGCGGACCTGTCGCTGGGCCTGTGGCGGTACCTGTCCTCCTCGGCGCACGAGAAGACCTTGTGGGTGCCGCACCTTCACCGGGCCTTTCCCGCGGGGACCAACCGCGGGACGGTCGACCGGAAGATCAGCGATCTGCACGGACTGCGCAACCGGGCCGCGCACTGGGAGCCGCTGCTGGCCGCGCCGCTGGCCCGCCGGATGAGCGACCTGGTGTGGGTGACCGGGCTGCTCAGTCCGGAGCTGGCCTCCTACGTCCAACATCACAGCGAGGTCGCCATGCTGCTGGCGAAGCGCCCGTGACGCCGGTGGAGGGCGCTGTCCGGTGCGATGCCCCGGGCGCGGCCTCCACCGGCGTCGCCGCGCCGTACGCCGGGCCCGTTGCAGGTCAGCGGGGGCACCGGAGGTGTTTTCGTAGGCTGCGCCCCGACGCCGGCACCGAGGTGCCGACGCGTTGAGCGGACCGCCCTTGCAGGGGCCGACCGGAAGGAGGGCGGGTGGTAGCCAGGCGGTAAGAGTCGGTGCCGGTCTCGATGATCGTGCCGTTGAAGGTCAGGCGGTCGACGATGGCCGCGCAGAGGCGGGGGGTCGGTGAAGGAAGGGAAGTTCGGCGCCGCGGCGGTCCCGTTCCATGTATCCGAGGGTCACGCCCGGAGCTGCGCACCCGCCTCCGCCGGAGACCAGGGCGCCCGGGTCTCCGGCGAGGCGCACAATGGTCCCGCCGGAGACCAGGGGCAGGAGAAGGGACCGCATGAGCGCACGTTTCGAGGAGCTCGACTGGCGCGAGACCCCGAAGGGGGCCATCAGCCTGTGGCGCCGCCGGGACCCCTCCTCGGGGGCGGAGGTGTACGAGGTGAAGCTCGACGACGAGTACCTCATGTCCAGCCTGTTCACGGCGGGGGAGATCGCCCTCGCGGAGCTCGGCCTGGCGGACCTGCCGGGCACCGGGCTGGACGTCGTCGTGGGCGGCCTCGGCCTCGGCTACACCGCCGCGACGGTGCTGCGGGACGCCCGCGTCGGCTCACTGCTGGTGATCGACGCGCTCGGAGAGGTCATCTCCTGGCACCGGCAGGGGCTGGTGCCCCTCGGCGGGGGCCTGACGGCGGACCCCCGCTGCCGACTGGTGCACGGCGATTTCTTCGCCCTGGCCGGTGGCCCGGACGGCCTCGACCCGGACACCCCGGGGCGGCTCTTCCACGCGGTCCTGGTGGACATCGACCACTCCCCGGAGCACGTCCTGCACCCGGACCACGCGCCGTTCTACGAGCCGGCCGGGCTCCGGAAGCTGGCCGGCCGGCTGCACCCGGGCGGCGTCTTCGCGCTGTGGTCGAACGACCCGCCGAGCGACCGGTTCGAGGCCGCGCTCGCCGAGGTGTTCGCGGAGTCGCAGGCGCACGTCGTCACGTTCCCCAACCCGCTGCAGGACCGTGAGGCGACCAACACCGTGTACGTCGCCCGCACTCCGCAGGCCTGATCCGGGCCCGCCCGTCGTCGCCGGTCCGGGGCCCTGCGCGGGGCCCCGGACCGGGCCCCGCGCCGGAGCACGCCGGTCAGCCGCAGGCGCCGGCGGACGGAAGCCCGGCAGGCGGCGTGGCCGGTGACGGGGTGACCGGTGACGGGGCGTCGGCGAAGCGGTCCGCCAGCCAGTCGGCCGCCGGACGCTGACCGGCGCCGATCGCCAGCAGGTGGTCGGCACCCGGCAGCGGGAGCCACTCCACGTCCGCCTGCCGCGCGCACCAGTCACGCCCCAGGTCCTCCCCCAACTGCGGGGAGACCAGGTCGTCGGCAGCGCCGTGGTAGAGGAACACCGGGTGCCGGGGCGCCACCCCGCCCAGCGACGACTCCTCCAGCCGCTGCTGCCACCGGGGGGACGTGCCGGGATCACTGACCATCAGGTCGGAGAGCCGGTAGGCGGACCCCGCCGCGAGGTTCGACTCCAGACACCCCCGGCTCAGCCGCTGGGCGAGCGCCCGGCCGGTGCGGTTCAGGTGCGGGGCGAGCCGCACGTCCGGATAGGCCGCGTCGTGCCCGATGAGCGTCATCAGCGGGAACGTCGCACCGACGCCCTCGTCCTCCCGCAGCCCGGCCGTCAGCCGGGCGGGCACTCCCCCGGCGACGCTGCCGCGGAGGTCGAGACCGGGGGCGTAGGTGTGGTGCAGTTGGGCCGCCCAGCCGGTCGCCTGCCCGCCCTGGCTGTAGCCCATGGTGCCGACCGGCGAGTCGGCGGTGATGCCGTGCGCCGCGGCCTGCGGCAGCCGCTGCGCCGCTCGCGCGATGTCCAGCACGGCGTGTCCCGCGGACCGGCCGACCGTGTAGGTGTGGGTGCCGCGGGTGCCCAGGCCCTCGTAGTCGGTGACCGCGACCGCCCAGCCACGCGCCAGCAGCAGGCTGATCAGCACACCCTCGGCGGTGGTGCCTCGGGGGAGGGTGGCGGAGGGGGCGCACCGGTCACCCATCCCCACCGTGCCGACCGCGTAACTGACCAGCGGGCGGGGCGCGTCCGGGGAGCCGGCGCCGTCGTTGGGCACCAGCACGGTCCCGGACACCAGGTTCCGCTTACCGGTGGCGGAGGTGGAGCGGTACGTGATCTTCCACGAGGTGACGTCGGCCCGTTCCGACGGGCTGGTCCGGAAGACGCTCCGCTGGACGCTGACCACGTCCCCCGCCGCCTCGGCCCGCGGCGGTGTCTTCGCCGCGGTGCCGCCGTCCCCGGCGGCCACGGCCGGCCCGCCGAAGGCGGTGGCCAGCACCGCCAGCCCGGTGACGAGGACACCGGCACGCAGCCGGGGGGACGTTCGGTCGCTGAGCATCAGGGAGGACCTCTCGGGACGGTGCCGCGCGGGGAGGGACAGCGCCAACCTAGGAGCAGGTGCGGGCACCGTGTATCGGCGAAATCGCTGGTGTCGTCCACTGATCCACCGGTGGACCGGAGCGACGCGCGCCGCCGGCACCCGGACGGCTCCGTACGTGCCGCACGCCGGAGCAGCGCCGAGCCGGAAGCGGAGAACACCCGACTCGTCGCAGGAAGTAATCTGACAGGGCTCTCCGTCCTTCGACGCCGACCGCCCCGGCGACGCACCGGGCCTGTCCGCCCTCCCGCGCCGAAGCCGTTCGCTTCGCGGCACGAAGGCCGGAATCCGACCGGAAGGAGCCCGATGAGCGCGAATGAGAAGCCGCTGGGACCTCAGCACGTCGGCACGGCCGCGGAGAGCCGGCCGGGCCGGGAAGACCAGGACGGCCGGGCCCTCACGGAACCTCCGGGCGCGACCGGCGCAGCCCCGGGGCCCGACCGCCCGGACAATCCCGGGGCTTCAGCCGAACCCGGCGGCTCCGGACTGTCCGAGCTGGCGCGGCGCAGACGCTGGGTGGCCGGGTTGGTCGTCGGGGCCGTCGCACTCGCGGCCGGCGGAGCGGGAGCGTCACAGCTCATCAAGTCCCCACAGCAGGCCGCCGCTGACGCCGCCGCACCCCCACCTTCGGTGATCACCGCGCCGGTCGAGTACCGAGTGCTGACCGATTCGGTGCTCGTGCGCGGAGAGGTGGTCCCGGGCCAGTCGGTGGACGTCACCGCGGGCGCCGCCGAAGAGGGAGCCCCCGTCGTGACGAGGCTGCCGTTATCGGCCGGAGACCCGGTGGAGGCAGGGGCGTTGCTCGCCGAGGTGTCGGGACGGCCGGTCTTCGCACTTCCCGGCGAGTTGCCGGCCTACCGCGATCTGCGCCCCGGAGCGGTGGGTGACGACGTCCGGCAGCTCCAAAAGGCGTTGTCCGGACTGGGGCACGACACCGGCGGCCACGACCCGGTCGGTGTCTTCGGTGAGGGGACGAAGCAGGCCCTCAACGCCTTCTACTCCGGGCTGGGATACGAGCCGCGGCCGGCGCTGGAGGGCGACGGCGCCGAGGTCAGGGCGGCCGAGGAGGCGGTGAAGAGCGCCGGGCGGCAGCACGAACTCGCCCGGGACGCGCTGGCCGACGCCGAAGCGGGAGGCACCGGCCCGGCGGACGGACCCACGGGTGAGCGGGAGCCCGGCAGTGGTGAAACCGCCGGCAGTGGTGCGGCCGGGACCGGCGGCGGGGATCCGCTGCGTGATCTGCGACGGCAGGCCGAGTGGGCGCGTGCGGACCTGGCAGAGGCCGAGGCCGCTCTCGCCGAGGCGAAAGCGACCGAGGGGCCGATGCTGCCGGCCGGGGAGGCGGTGTACGTGGAGGCGTTCCCGGCCCGCGTCGACACGGTCTCCGCACAGATCGGCGCCCTGGCCGCCGAGGCGCTGCTGACCGTGTCCTCCGGCGAGCTGGTGGTGCGGACCTGGCTGCCGGAACACCAGAAAGACCTGGTCCGGACCGGGCAGAACGGCGAGATCTTCTCCGAGGTGTCGCGGATCACCGTGGCGGCGGAGGTGATGTCGGTCGCTCGGACTCGCTCCACAGCGACCGGGGAGGACGGCCAGGCTTCCGGCGCGGACGGCTACCTCATGGTGGTGGAGCCGGCCGAGGAGCTGCCCGGTGAGCTCGCGGGGCAGGACGTTCGGCTCACCATCGAGGCGGCTTCCACCGAGACCCCGGAGCTCGTCGTTCCGGCCGCCGCGATCACGTCGACCGCCGGAGGCGAGACGGTCGTCACCGTTTCCGAGGAGGACGGCAGACGCCAGGTGAGGGTCACGCCCGGCACCTCCGGCGAGGGGTTCGTCGCCGTCGTCCCGGCGAGGGATGACGAGCTGTCGGCCGGCGAGCGCGTGATCACCGGAGTACCCGCGGGGCAGCGGCAATGACGCCCACCCCGCCGGTCATCGCCTTCCACGGGATCGGGCTGACCTACCCCGGGCCACCGCCGGTCACCGCGCTCCGGCCGTGCTCACTGACCGTGCGGCCCGGGGAGTTCATCACCGTGGTGGGCCCGTCGGGCTCCGGCAAGTCGACCTTCCTCCACGTCGCCGGACTGCTGGACTCCCCCACCGAGGGCCGGTACCTGCTGGACGGCATCGACACCGGCACGCTGAACGACGCGGAACGCACTGCCCTCCGTGGCCGGCGCATCGGTTTCGTCTTCCAGTCCTTTCACCTGCTGCCGCACCGCAGCGCTACGGAGAACGTCACCCTCGCCATGCTCTACACCGGGGTGCCGCCCCGGCAACGGCGGGACCGCGCCCGTGAGGCGCTGATCAGGGTAGGGCTGGGACACCGGCTGGACGCCGCGCCCACCCGGTTGTCGGGAGGGGAACGCCAGCGGGTCGCGATCGCCCGGGCACTCGTGGGCCGCCCTTCGCTGCTGCTGTGCGACGAGCCCACCGGCAACCTGGACACCGCCACCGCGTCCTCGGTCCTCGCCCTGCTCGGGGAGCTGCACGCCGAAGGCATGACCGTGGTCGTGATCACCCATGATCCGCACGTGGCCGCCCGCGGGGAGCGGACCGTGACGATCCGGGACGGACAACTCAGCGTCCCCGGTCCCGCCGCTCAGGAGGCCCGCCCGTGACGCGTGAGCACCGTCGGCCCCGGCTGCCCGGGCAGCGCCGCCGCGTCCGCGAACCGGCCGGCCCTCCCGTGATCCCGCCCTCCCGGTACCGCCCGCGCGACCTGCTGTCCGAGGCCGTGGCCGGCATGCTGCAACGGCCCGCCCGCTCGGCGCTCACCGCGCTCGGCACCGTCCTGGGCGTCGGGGCCTTCGTGGCCGTCCTCGGCCTCACGGCCACTGCCTCCGCCCAGATCGACGACCGCTTCAACGCGCTGACCGCCACCGAGGTCACCCTGGAGGATGTCGCCCGCGAGCACGAGCCGCACGCGGGTCCGGCGTTCCCCGCCGATGCCGAGGAACGGGTCGCCGAGCTCAACGGCCTGCGGCACGCCGGCGTCCACTGGACCGTCGACACGGGCACCGACCGGGGCGTGCACACCACCCCTGCCGGGCCGGGCGCCGGGCGGGGCGCCGGAGAGGATGTCCAGGTCCTCGCCGCCTCCCCCGGCGTACTGCGGGCTGCGGAGGCCACCCTCGCCCAAGGTGTGATCTTCGATCCCTGGCACGCGGAATCCGCGCAGAACGTCGCGGTGATCGGCGCCTCCACGGCAGGCCGTCTGGGCATCACCACGCTGGAGACCCACCCGGCGCTGTTCATCGACGGACAGCCCTTCACCGTCATCGGCATCCTGGACAACGTGGAGCGGAAGGCCGACCTGCTGCTCTCGGTGCTGATTCCGGCCACCACCGCGGAGAGGATCTGGGGCCCGCCCCAAGGCTCGTCCGCCCGGATGCTGCTGGCGACCGAACTGGGCGCGGCACAGCAGATCGCCCGGGAGGCACCGGTCGCGCTGCGCCCCGATCACCCCGAATACGTCAAGGCGGTCCCGCCCCCTGACCCCCGTGACCTCCGTTCCACGGTCACCGGCGACCTCCAGCAGCTCCTCCTGCTGCTGGCCGCGATCTGCCTGGTGATCGGGGCCGTGGGGATCGCCAACACGACGCTGGTGGCGGTGCTGGAACGCACCGCGGAGATCGGGCTCCGCCGCGCCCTCGGGGCCCGCAGCCGTCACATCACCGCGCAGTTCCTCACCGAGTCCGCAACCCTGGGGGCGCTCGGCGGCCTGGTCGGCACCAGCCTGGGCACCGCCACCGTCGTCACCGTCGCGGCGCTCCGCGAGTGGACCCCCGTGGTCCATCCGGTCACCCTGGCGGCCGCGCCCGTCCTCGGCCTGCTGACCGGCCTCCTCGCCGGTCTCTATCCCGCCTGGCGGGCCACCCGGATTCAGCCCGCCGAAGCACTCCGCCGCTGAGCGAGCCACCGAAACAATGACTCCCGGCCACAGAAATGGAATGCTTTCTTCCTGTTGATCGCCCTGGTAAATTCAATCCCGGTCAAATGCACGGACAAGTTGGAAGAATGCCATGCCCTACTGCACGTGGCGGCTACGGCGCAAACCATTTTTTCCTGGAGGAAGCATGAACCGCGTGACGAAACTCCTCACCGCATCGGCCGCGGCCGCCGCTCTCGCACTCGCGACCGCTCCCCCCGCCTCCGCCTACACCCCCAAGAACGGGATCCTGGAGGCAGGAGAGATGGGGTTCTGGTCCTTCGCGGGGTCCCTGGGCTCGGTGTTCGACATCCGCAGCGCCGAGAACAACTTCGCCGGGAATACCTACCGGCGAGGACCGAGCGCAGGGCAGTCGGTGAATAACAGCACGCTTTCTTACACGAACCGCGATACCTTAACCTGGTACGTCTACACCTCCTCGTTCCGGGGCGGAGTGCGCGGTTCCATTCCGAGCGGCCACCGCGGGGACGCCTCCGCGGACTTCCGCAACAACATATCTTCCGCCTACCACAATCTGTAAGAGCGGAAGCGGCAACCGAGAAGGCGAGTGACGACTGATGAGGATGCTGTACCCGGCCTGCGTGCTGGCATTGATCGGGGCGCTGGCCGGGTGCGGTGCCGCCCTTTCGGGGGAGGACACCGGCGACCGGCTCCCGGAACTGGGCGACGTGCCGCGGCTGACCGGCCCGGCCACGCCGGCGTACCCGCTGGATGAGTACCTGGCCTCGGACGAGGAGCTCCGGCTCCTGGAGCGGGCCCAGGCAACGCTGACCGAGGAGTGCATGAGCCGCTACGGCTTCGCCTACCGGGCGGAGCTGCCGCCGGCACCGCAGGAGCGGCAGAATCTGCGGTACGGGCTGGCGGACGCCCAGCACGCCGCCGAGTTCGGGTACGCGCTGTCCACCGACGGGCAGGAGCCCGCACGCCCGGAGCTGTCGCTCTCGGAGGCGGAAGAGCTCGTTCTCTTCGGGCCCGACGGCGACGATCCCTTCCCCAGCAGCTGGGAGGAAGCCACCGAGTCCGACGCGTTCGTGGAGGTGGACGGGCAGAGCATCCCGGTCGGCGGATGTCAGCGCGAGTCCTACCTGAAGCTCTACGCCCCGGTACCGGACTCCGTGGACATCATGCAGCCGCAGAGTGTGGAGCAGGAGGCCTACACCCGTTCGCTGGAGGATCCGCGAGTGCGCGAGGTGTCCGAGGAGTGGTCCGCGTGCATGGCGGAGGAGGGCTATGCGGCGGACGACCCGGTGAGCCCGCAGACCGAGCTCGGGATCGACGGACTGAGCAGCCCGGAGGCCGTCGCCGCGGCAGAGGCGGACGTCACCTGCAAGGCGGAGGTGAACCTGGTCGGCGTCTGGTATGCCGTGGAGGTCGCGTACCAGGAACGCGCGCTGGAGGAGAACGCGGAGATGCTGACGAGCGCCCGGGAGCAGCATCAGGACCGGATGCGGCTGGTCGCTGAGCTCACCGGTGCTGAGGTGGGCACGCCTTGAGGCGTCACCGGGCCGTCCCCCTCCGCCCCCGTCCCGGCCTCGCGGCAGCCCTGGCCGTGTTCCTGCTGGCGGGTTGCTCGGCGGGGCCGGACGACGGCATGACCTCCGAGGAGCGGGTGCTGGAGCATCAGCGGGAGCTGGCCGAGTGTCTGGAGGAACAAGGCGTCGCCGTTTCCGTCGAGGAGGACGGCACGGTCTCGCTGGCCCCTGGAGAGGACGCCACGGCGGAGGAGACGCAGGAAGCCAACCGGCTGTGTGCCACGCTGCTGCCTCCGCCGGACAACTCCGACGAGCTCGCCGCGGAGCGGGCGGAGGCGCTGGAGATGGGTCTGTTCTTCGCTGCCTGCATGCGGGAGAACGGCATCGAGGACTACCCGGACCCCCGCCCGGAGGCTCCTGGCGAGGGGCCGGACCGGGATCTCCTGAATGAGTTCCTGGCCCGCCCCGAGTACCGGGGCGTCGAAGCGGACTGCGAGCTGAATGTGCGCCAGGAGTACGACCTCGGCTGAGCTGAGGCCGTGGGGGACAGTCACCGTCCCCCACGGCCTGTCCCGTCCCGGCGCGGACCCCCGGTGCTCGTTTCCTCCGTTCGGGCTGCGCCCCGCGGGTGGGTCTCGCGCATCCGCACCGCGACCATCGCGCCGGTGGCCGCGGTCAGCGCGGCCACCACCCAGACGGCCGTGCTGATGCTCCAGAGGTCGGCGATCGCGCCGGCCAGGAGAGCACCGACCGCGAACCCGCCGTCCCGCCACAGCCGGTAGACGCCGACGGCCCGGGCCCGCCAGGCGGGGTGGGCGACATCGCCGACGACCGCGAGCAGGGTGGGGTAGACAAGCGCCGTGCCGATACCCAGCAGCACCTGTGCGGCGCTCCAGACCCCGAAGGTGGACCCGGCGGCCACCAGGCCGATGGCCAGTGCCTGGAGGAACATGCCCGCGGTGATCAGGTGCTTGCGGCCCACGTGATCGGACCACCATCCGGTGAGCATCTGCCCCGCGCCCCAGACGGCGGGGTAGAGAGCGGCGAGCACGCCGATCTGGGCCACGGACAGGCCCTGCAGGGCGAACAGGAGGGGGAAGAGCCCCCAGGCGAGGGCGTCGTTGAGGTTGTTGACCATTCCGGCCCAGCTGGCGGCCGACAGCGACCTGTCACCGAAACCGGTGCGCCGGGCCACCTCACCGGTGGTGAGCTGCGCGTTCGGACCCGCTGGGTGGCGGGCCGCCTCGGCCCGGGCGTGGCCCTGCGTCTCGCGGACCGCCAGGACGGACAGCCCCAGGGCCAGTGCCGCGTAGGCGGCGCCGAGCAGGAACGGTGCGGGCCGCAGGCCGGCGTGCTCGGCGATCGCGCCGGTGGCCATCGCCGTGGCGGCGACGGCGAGGTATCCGGCGGACTCGTTGAAGCCCATCGCCAGTCCCCGGCGGGCGGGGCCCACCAGGTCGATCTTCATGATGACGGTGGTGGACCAGGTCAGCCCCTGTGAGGCACCGAGCAGGACGTTGGCCGCGACGATCCAGCTCCAGCTCGGCCCCCAGGCGAGCATGGCGGGGACCGGCAGGGCGATCAGCCAGCCGGCCACCAGCACGGGCTTGCGGCCGTACCGGTCGGAGAGCGTGCCGGCCAGGAAGTTGGTGACGGCCTTGGTGGCCCCGAAGGCGAGGATGTAGGTCAGCGCGGTGGTGTAGGCGGTCAGGCCGAAGACGTCCTCGGCCAGCAGCGGCAGCACGGTGCGCTCCTGCCCGAGCATGCCGCCCACCAGCGCGTTGACGACGACCAGCAGCGTGAACTGGGCGAGGTTGGCCCGCAGCCCCAGACGTGGGCCGCCGGCCGTGACGGGGGTGGTCACGCGCCCTCCTCGAGCGGGCGGCCCGTTGCGCGGGACCAGTCGTGGGGACCGCCGGTCAGCACCGCGGGCCCGGGGGCGTCACCGCGGCCCAGCAGACTCGCGGCGGTCATGGCGCGTTCGCCGTGGCCGCACATCACCACCGATGCCCCGGTGACCGGCACGGTGTGGAGGGAGGGGGAGCCGAGCTCTGTGTGGGCCGCCCCGGGGAGGTGCCCGGCGGCGTACTCGGGCTGCTGCCGCACGTCGAGTACCGGCCGGTCGCCGATCTCTCCGGCGGTGACCAGCTCCACCGTCCGAACCGGCCCCCGGCCCTCCACCCAGGCGTCCATTCCGCCGGCCAGGTGGCCTGCCACCCGGTCGTAGCCGATCTTCGCGGCCTGCCGGCCGACGTCGTCGGCGTCCTGTCCGGGGCCGAGGACGAAGACCAGCGGTACGTCCCAGGGCAGGAGCCAGCCCAGCCAGGTGGCGAACTGCTCCCGCAGCGGCAGGGACACCGCGCCGGGCACGTGCCCCGCGGCGAAGTCCGCGACGGGACGGACGTCGACCAGCCACGCGCCCTGCCCGAGCAGTGTGCGCACGGTGCCCACGGAGAGGGGAGCGGGCCGGGGAGGGCCGTCGAGGAGGGCGGGGCCCCGGCGATTGATCTCACCGAGCCGGTCGAAGTACGCCGGCCGGGACCCCAGACTGCCGAGCAGCGCCGCGACGAAGGCGTCCTCGTCCGCTGCCGCGAGGAGCGCGTTGTGCTGCTTCTGGGCGCCGATGGTGGTGGTCCGCTCCGCGCCGGGCGGGGCGGAGCAGAACGATCCGGCGCCGTGCGTCGGCCAGACCGCTGTGCTGTCGGGCAGGGCGGTCAGCCGGCGCAGCGAGCGGTACTGGGCTCGGGCCAGCTCCTCGGTCCGGTGGGCACCGAGGAGGTCGGTCCGGGCGGCCGAGCCGACGAGGAGGGATCCGCCGGTGAAGACGCCGAGTTCGCGGCTTCCGTCCCGCAGCAGGTAGGACAGGTGCTCGTCGGTGTGCCCGGGGGTGGCCAGTGCCCGCAGGGTGAGGCCGCCGAGGTCCAGTTCGTCCCCGTCGCGCAGCGGGGTGTGCGCGAAGTCGCGGTTCCCGGCGGCGGAGGCCAGCACCGTGGCGCCCTCGTCGGACGCCAGCTGGAGTGCGCCGCTGAGGAAGTCGGCGTGCAAATGGGTGTCGGCGGCGAAGGCCACTCTCAGGCCCCGGCTGCGGGCCGCCCGGTAAAGGGCTCGCAGGTCGCGGGAGGCGTCCACCGCCAGCCCGCGTCCGTCGCCGAGATCCACCAGGTAGGCGCTGTTCCCCAGTCCTGGATCCACCAGGGTGGTCAGGTGGTCGTCGGTGAAAGTCATGGGGTGTCCTCCAGCAGGATGGGGAAGCGCGGTGGCGAGCACCGCACACATCAACCTACAATATTCCATGGATTAATGGAGGACGTTATGGGAGACCCCGCAGGCAAGGCCGCCCTCTTCGAGGCCCTGGCCCGCACCGGCAAGGCACTGGCCCACGGCAAGCGGCTCGAACTGCTCGACCTGCTGGCCCAGGGGGAGCGCAGCGTCGACGCACTTGCCAGGACCGCGGGGCTCGGCCTGACCACCGCTTCGGCCCACCTGCAAACCCTCAAGCAGGCCGGGCTGGTCTCCACCCGCCGGGAGGGGACCCGCATCCACTACCGGCTCGCCGGCCCGGACGTCCTCGCGCTGTACGCCCTGCTGCAGCGGACCGCACAGGCCCACCAGCCCGCAGCCGCACAGGCCCGCACCTCCTACCTCGGCCCGGAGGACACCGACCACCTCACCCGCGACGAGTTGCTGGCCCGCGTCCGCTCCGGCACCGCCACGGTCATCGACGTCCGCCCGGCCGAGGAGTACGCGGCCGGCCACATCCCCGGCGCACTCTCCGTTCCCCTGACCGAGCTGGAATCCCGCCTGAGCGAACTCTCCGGCACCACCGAGGTCGTCGCGTACTGCCGGGGCACCAACTGCGTACTGGCCCACGACGCCGTCCGGCTCCTGCGGTCCAGGGGCCACCACGCATTGCGGCTCATGGACGGCATGCTCGAGTGGCGCCTGGCCGAGCTCCCCGTGGAGCCCGGCGCCGCCTGAGGGGGATGACCGCACGAACGGGTGACTCCGCGACACCTGCATTGCTGCACACACCTTGCAACAGCACCTGACAATCATGTTCAGCTAGACTGGGAGTCCCATCGCCCCACTCCTAGGGACTGACATGGCCACTCAGATCGAGACTCACCCCCTGTCCCGGCGCCTCGGCCCGTACACCGTCCGCCCCGTCACCCCCGTCGACCTCGACGGCGCCCGCAGCGTCATGCTCGACACCTTCTACCGGGAGTTCTCCTACGGCTACGTGCCCGGGTGGCACGCGGACGCCGTCGACATCGAAGGCGCTTACCTGACCGACCCCCGGCATCTGCTGCTGGTGGCGGTGCGCGACGAGCAGCCCGGGGAACCCGGCGGAGCGGAGGTGGTGGCGACCACCGGCCTGCACTCCCGCGGCCCCGCCCACCCCCCGCATCCGCGGTGGATCGCCGAACGCTACCCGTCCGGCTCCACCGCCCAGCTGGTCCGCGTCTACGTCCGCCCCGCCCACCGGCGCCGAGGGCTGGCCCAGGCCATGGTCGCCATGGCGGCCGACTTCGCCGGCGGCGCCGGCTACGACAGCCTCTACCTGCACACCAACGTCAACATCCCCGGCGCACAGGGCTTCTGGGACAGCGTCGCCGAGCAGATCTGCGACGCCCGCACCACCGGCGAGCACGGCCCCGGCTTCGCCACCGTCCACTACGAGATCCCCCTGCCCTCCTGACCGATCCGCCCGGCCGCACAGCACCACCCGGACCCGTGAAGCCGGGACCCGCCGGGGCAGGTCAGGAGCTCGGGCCGGGGGTGGTGAGCACGGGCATGGCGGTGAGCAGGCTCCGGGTGAACGGATGGGCGGGGCAGGTCAGTACTCCGGCGGCCGGGCCCTGCTCCACGATGCGCCCGTCGTCGATGACGGCGATGCGGTCCGCCAGCTCGGCGGCAACCGCGAGATCGTGCGTGATCAGCACCAGACCCATGCCCTCGGCGCCCGCCGTCAGACCGGCGAGCAGCGCGAGGATGCCGCGCTGGGTGACCGGGTCCAGGCCGGAGGTGATCTCGTCGCAGAGCAGGACCCTCGGCCGGGCCAGCAGGGCCCGGGCCAGGGCCGCCCGCTGGAGCTCTCCGCCGGACAGCTCCCCGGGGCGGCGGGACGCCGTGTCCTCGCCGACCCCCACGGTGACCAGGGTTTCGAGCGCCTCCTGCCGCGCGGCGGCGGGCGGCAGGGCGCGCAGGCGGACCGCGGTGCGGGCCACCTGCTCCACCACCGGCCGGTACTCGTCGAAGGAGGACTTGGCGTCCTGGAACACGTACTGCACCGCGGCGAGCTGCTCGCGGCGGCGGTGGCGCAGGCTGCGGGGCAGCGGCTCGCCGTCCAGGACCGCGCGGCCCGACCAGCGCCGGTGCAGCCCTGCCAGGCAGCGGGCGAGGGTGGTCTTCCCCGAGCCGGAGCGTCCGACAACGGCGAGGCACTGCCCGGCGCCGAGCGTCAGCGAAGCCTCCCGGAGGACGACCGCGCCGCCGCGGCGCCGGCCGTGCCAGGCTGTCAGGCCGTCCACGCGCAGGCCGCTGTCCGGCGCGGCCCCGGCCTCCTCCGGCGGCCCGTCGGTTTCCGGCCCGTCCGGCGTTTCGGGGCGGGCAGCGGTCAGCAGCCGGGCCGTCCAGGCGTGCCGGGGGTCGGTCAGCACCTGGTCCGCCGGTCCCGCCTCGACGACCCGGCCGGCCCGCAGCACCACGACCTCGTCGGCCAGCTCCCGGACCACGTCGAGGTCATGGCTGAGCAGCACCACCGCCGCTCCCCGGGCCAGGACGGCGCGCAGCTCGTCGACGACCCGGCGCTTGGTCAGGGCGTCCTGGCCGGTGGTCGGCTCGTCCGCGACCACGACCGGCGCGCCGGACAGCAGTGCCTGGGCGAGCACGACTCGCTGCTGCTGGCCGCCGGACAGCTGGTGGGGGTAGCGGCCGAGCACCTGGCCGGGGTCGGGCAGCTGCGCCGCGCTGAGCGCGGCCCGCACCCGGGCCGCCCGCTCACGGCGGCTGCCCCCGCCCTGCCGTGCGATGTCCGCGAGCAGGGCGCCGGCCCGGCGCGCGGGGTTGAGGGCCGCGGCGGGGTTCTGCGGGACGTAACCGGCCCGGCCGGTGACGCGCACGGTGCCGCTCACTTCCGCTCCGGCCGGGTACTCGCCGAGCAGGGCCAGGCCGGTGGTGCTCTTGCCGCTGCCGGAGGCTCCGACGAGTGCGGTGCACCGCCCCGGCAGCGCGGTGAGCGAGACCCCGTCGACGAGGGTCTCCCCGTCGACCGTGACCCGCAGGTCCCGCACGGTGGCCACCGGGACGGGCGCCCCCGGCGGGTCGCTCCCCGGCGCTTCGCCCACCGGCACGTCACTCATGTCGCGCTCCGGTCCGTGGTGTCCGGCCCGGCGGCTCCGGCCTTCCGGAGGCCGGTGCCCCGGAAGGACCTGCCAAGTGCTCCGGCACGGTGTGTCCTCCTTCTTGCCAGACGGGCGTCGAACAGCAGATTGGTGCCGACGGAGAGCGCGACGATCAGCACGGCGGGGACCACCACCGCCCAGGGCTGCACGAACAGGCCGGTGCGGTTGCGGTCCACCATGACTGCCCAGTCGGCGGCGTCCGGTGCCATCCCCACGCCGAGGAAGGCCGCGGTGGCCACCAGGTACAGCGCCCCGGTGAGCCGGACGCCCGCGTCGGCGGTCAGGGTGCGCAGCATGGACCGGCCGACGTAGCCGAAGGCCATCCGGGACCAGCTCTCCCCCTGCATCCGCATGGCTTCGACGGCGGGCCGGGAAGCCGCGTCGGTACCGGCGGCACGCACGATCCGGGCCGTGTCCGGCACGTTGACCAGCGCGACGATCAGTGCGAGGCCGGCCGGGCCGGGGTTCAGCAGGGCGGCGGCCATGAGCAGGAGCAGCAGCGAGGGAATGGCCAGCACCACGTCCAGGGGCCGCATCAGCAGCTCCTCCAGCCAGGGCCGGTGGGTGAGTGCGGCGGCCAGGCCCAGGGGCACGGCGATCAGGTAGGCCAGGGCGGTGGCGGTCAGCGCGGTCAGGACGACGGACCGGCCGCCGAGCAGCACCTGCCGCCAGACGTCCCGTCCGGTGAAGTCGGTGCCCAGCCAGTGCCCGTCGCCGAGGGTGAAGGAGGTGGAGCGTGGCCCTGCCTCCCCGGCGAGCCAGGGGCCCGCCAGCGCCAGGAACAGCGGGACGACGACCAGCACGATGCCCAGTGCCGCCTGTCCGCCCGGCAGTCCGGGCCGGCGGGTCATGCCGCCACCCCCGCGCGGGGCGCGAACCGCTGCGCCACCAGGTCGGCGCCCAGGTTCAGCAGGACGGTGACGACGCCGAAGACGACCGCGAGCCCTTGGATCACCGGGACGTCGCGGGCGGCGACGGCGTCGATCAGTACGGTGCCCAGGCCGGGGATGACGAACAGCGCCTCCACGACGATCACCCCGGACAGCAGCCAGTCGCAGGTCCGGGCCAGCTGCTGGGAGGCCGGGGCCACCGCGTTCGGCAGGGCGTGGCCCCAGCGGATCCGGTGGCCCGGCACCCCGTAGCGCCGGGCTTGCGCCGCGTACGGCGAGGCCATGGCGTCGATCATGCCGGCCCGGACCAGCCGGCTGATCGAGCACACCGGCCGGACCAGCAGCACCAGTACCGGCAGCACGAGTACGGCCGGTTCGGCGAGCAGGTCGGAGCCGTGCCCGACCGCTGTCGGGGGCAGCCAGCCGAGCCGCAGCGCGAACACGGCGATGAGCAGCACGCCCATGGCGAACTCGGGGACCGCGTAGACGCCGAGCGTGGTGGCGCTGATGAAGCGGTCGGTGCGTCCGCCCTCGCGGCGGGCGGCGAGCACCCCGAGCCCCACCGAGACCGGCACCAGCAGCAGCACGGTGAGGCCGGTGAGGATCAGGGTGGGCCCGAAGGCGGCGGCCAGGTACTCGGTGACCGGGCGGCCGGACACCAGGGAGGTGCCGAGGTCGCCGCGGAACAGCCCGCCCACCCACTCGGCGAACCGCTCGCCGGCCGGCAGGTCGAGCCGCATGATCTCCCGGATGCGCGCGATGCGTTCCGGGTCCGGGTGGTCGCCGGCGAGCGCGACAGCCGCATCGCCGGGGAGCGCCTCGGTGAGCACGAAGACCAGCCCCACCACGCCCGCTGTCTGCAGAGCGCCGAGGGCCAGTCGCCGCAGCAGCCAGGAGCGGCGTTCGGTCACGCCATCCACACACCGTCGAACCGGGCCCAGTCCAGCGTGTTGGCCGGCGCCTCCTCGTCCACGCCGTGCACGTGGTTCGCCGCGGCGACGATCCAGTCGGCGAAGCCCCAGATGAGGAAGCCGCCCTCGCTGTGCAGTCGGCGCTGCATCCGCCCGTACAGCGCGGCCCGGTCGGTCTCGTCCTTCGTCGCCTGGGCCTGGTGGTAGAGGTCGTCGAAGTCGTCGTGCTGCCACTTGGTGGCGTTGGTCGGGGAATCGGTCAGCAGCCGCTGGGAGATGTGCGATTCGATGGGCATGGTGCCGGAGCGGGTGCAGGCCAGTACCCCGGAGTCCAGGGTGTCGCTCCAGTAGGTGTCCTGGTTGCCCATCGCGATCTTGACGGTGACGCCCGCACCCGCTGCCTGTTCCTTGAAGATCTCGGCGGCCTCGACGAAGCCGGTCGCCACCGGGGAGGTGTCGAGGGTGACGGTCAGGCCGTCCCCGTGGCCGGCCTCGGTCAGCAGCTCCCGGGCGCGTTCCAGGTCCTGTTCACGCTGGGGGAGGTCGTCGGCGTAGTACTGGTAGCCCTTGCCGAACAGGTCGTTGCCCGTTTCGCCGGCGCCGGACAGTGCCCCCTGCACGAGTTCCTCGCGGTCGGCGATGAGGAAGAAGGCCTCCCGTACCCGTTTGTCGTCGAAGGGCGGCCGGTCGGTCTTCATCACGAAGCCCTGCATGGCGCTGTTGGGCAGCCGCACCATCCGCACCTGTCCGCCCTCCTCGTGCGCGCGGGCGGTGGTGGGATCGAGCTCGTGGGCGTACTCGACCTGACCGCCGAGAAGAGCGTTGATGCGGGCGGACTCCTCGTTGGCGACGACGAACTCCAGCCGGTCCAGGTGTGCGGCGCCCTCCCAGTAGTCGTCGAAGCGCTCGACCACCAGGGACCGGCCGGGTTCGAAGGACACGAAGCGGAACGGCCCGGAGCCGACGGGGGCCTCATCGAAGTCCCCGGCACCGTCGGGCACGATGTAGGCGCCGAACGCGGCCAGCGTGTTGGGGAATTCGGCGTAGGGGCGCTTGAGGTGGAACTCGACGGTGCGGTCGTCGACGGCGTTGCTGGCCTCCAGGTCGATGGGCTCCAGCGAGGACTTGGCGCGGAACGCCTGGTCGGGGTCGGCGATCCGCCGGTAGCTGTACAGCACGTCCGCCGCGGTGACGGGCTCCCCGTCGTGCCAGCGGGCCTCCCGCAGGGTGACCGTCCACCGGTCCAGGGCGCCGTTCGGCTCCCAGCTCTCGGCAAGCCGGGGCTGGGCGGCCATGTCGGAGCCGAAGTCGGCGAGTTTGTCGAACAGCGCCTTGGCGCGTGCCGCGTCCGCGAACAGGTTGGTGAGGTGCGGGTCGAGCGTCTCGTTCGCTCCGCCGCCCGCGAAGGCGGCGCGCAGCGTGCCGCCGCGCTGCGGTTCGCCGTCGCCCTTCCCCGCGCTGTCGGTGGCCGCGTCGCCGCCGCTGCCGGAGGAGCAGCCGGCGAGGGCGACGGAGGCGGCCACGCCGCCGCCGATGGCCAGGACGGTCCGGCGCGCGGGCCGGTTGACGGGTCTGCCGGAGGTGCTGTGCTGATTCACGGTGCTCAGGTCCTTGATCGTCGGTGCGCGTCCAGTCGGGGAACACGCGGCGCGGTGTGACGGGGGTGCCCGGAGGGAAAAGAACGATAATCGTTTTCGGCAATGAGGCAGGAGAGTTCCGGGAAACTCGGTTCGGGGATGGTTCGATGTGATAAGCCGGGGCCGTTGCCGACCGGGCCGGGGCGCCGGGCCGGAGCACGGCGGGAAACCGACCCGTCCCGCCGCCGCACCGTCACCGGGCACCGGGTTCGGGACGGGCGACGAGGTGCAGGCGGTCGCCGTCGGCGGTCCGGCCCGGCGTCGCACCCGGACACCAGGGCGGGTCGGTCCGGGGCCCGGGGCCGTCGTGCAACTCCAGGACCTCGAACCCGGCGACGCCGAGCAGGTGGCGCAGCTCCTGCGGGAAGAGCAGCCGCCAGGCGGAGTGCTCCGTGACCGGTGGCGAGCCGTCGTCGGCGGTCCATTGCCGTCGGCGGCGCAGCAGCTGGGCGGCCCGGTCGATCCACAGCGTGGTGGTGGAGGTGTGGGTGACGCCCTGCCAGGTGAGGGAGCGGGTGCGGGGCACGTCGAGCAGTTCGGTGTTTCCCAGGAAGAAGGCGCCGTTGCGCATCTCCGCGACGAGCAGCCCGGTGGGGGCCAGGTGCCGGCGGCAGGCGGCGAGGAAGGCGGTCAGTTCCTCGTTGGTGTGGCAGTACAGCAGCGCGCTGTCCAGGCACAGCACCGCGTCGAACGTGCTGCCCAGCCGGAAGTCACGCAGGTCGGCGCGGTGGTAGTCAGGTCCCGGGTGGTGGGCTCGGGCGTGCGCCAGCATGGGCTCGGCCAGGTCGATGCCGGTCACCCGGCGGCCCGCGGCCTGCAGATGCGCGGCGTCCCGGCCGGTGCCGCAGCCGGCGTCCAGCACCCGGGGACCGGCGGCGTGCCGGTCCAGCACGTCCTCGGCCCACCGGGCGGCGAGCCGGCCGGGGTCGGGGAACTGCGCCTCGTAAAGCGCCGGGTGGTCGGTGAGGAAGTTGCCGCTGCCGGTCATGAGGCCACCTTCCGGCCCGGGGCCGGGGCAGGCTGGGCCGGTTCGGGGACCGGAAGCGCGTCGCGGCGGCGCAGCAGGGCGACTCCGGCGGCGGAGCCCAGGCCGAACGTGAGGCAGAGCACCCAGGGCAGCCAGGGCAGGCCGTGCTGTTCACCCAGGTCCATGGTCCAGCCGATGGTGGCGTTCCCGGCTGCGGCGGCGATGCCGGAGACGACGTAGAAGAGGCCGTAGTACGTGCCGGTGAGGGACTCCCGGCCGAAGGAGGGGATCAGCTCCATCACGAA
The DNA here is from genome assembly GCF_028200735.1 of Streptomyces sp. ACA25. Classification (GTDB taxonomy): domain Bacteria; phylum Actinomycetota; class Actinomycetes; order Streptomycetales; family Streptomycetaceae; genus Streptomyces. Next base: position 499,169 of record NZ_JAQKPV010000001.1, on the reverse strand, counting down.
CGGCGAGGCCATCATGACGCCGACGTAGAGCAGCAGGGCCCCGGCAAGGACGGGCAGCAGCCGGACGGCCGCCTCACCGGCACCGTCCGGGGAGCCGGTCTCCGAGCCCGTCACCAGCAACGGCGGTACGAAGGCAAGACCCATGAGCACGAGCCCGGTGGAGATCCAGCGGCCCCGGTCACCGCGTGCCTTGAGCCGGGTGGTGATCCGCAGCTGGAGGGTGAGGGCGGCGAGCGTGCCCAGGAGGAAGATCGCACTGGCCGCTCCCGTCCAGCCGGTGGCGGTGCGGGCGCCGTCCGGGAACAGCAGGTACAGCTGGGTCTCCAGGGTGAACATGGCGGTCATGGCGAGCGCGAAGCACAGGAAGCGGCCGTTGGTGAAGACCTCACGCCAGTCGCTCAGCACCCCGGGCCGGTTGGTGCCCCCGGGTACCTCACGGGCGGGCAGGACGAGGGCCTGGGCCACGGTCAGGACGGCGAAGATCGCGGCGGCGGTGATCGCCGAGGCCCGGAAGTCGGCCAGCAGCAGAGCGGCCCCCAGCAGGGGGCCGACCAGCGCTCCGGCGGTGGCGAACACCTGGAACAGTGCGAATGCCTCGGCCTTGCGCGGCCCGGACTCCACGGAGATGTAGGCACGGACCGCCGGGTTGAACAGGGCTCCCGCCAGTCCGGTCAGCACGGCGGCGGAGAGCAGTACGGCGAAGGTGTCACCGAACGCGAAGAGCCCGAAGCCGACGGTGCGCAGCCCGCACCCGGCGATGATGACGCCGCGGGCGCCGAGCCGGTCGGCGGCCGAGCCGCCGATGAGGAACAGCCCCTGCTGGCTGAGGGTGCGCACGCCCAGGACGATGCCGATCAGGGCGGCCGACATCCCCAGGTCATCGCTCATGTGCAGGGCGAGGTACGGAATGAGCAGGTAAAAGCCGATGTTGACGCCGAACTGGTTGACCAGCAGCAGCTGCACGGCGAGCGGGAAGCCGCGGACGGCACGGATGATTTTCACGTGGGGGTTCTTCCGGTGTGTTCGGCGGTCCGGGGAGCGGACACGGGTGCTGGGGTGACGCCGAGTCCGGGGCCGGGGCCTGCCCGGACGGTTCCGTCGGCCCCGCCGATGCCCTGCCACGGGTCGTCGGCGAGCAGCAGATGACCGTCGAGGTCGGCCCAGCGGGCCCGCCGTGCCAAGTGGACGGCGGGGGCGATCCCGAGGGAGGACGCGGTGAGGCAGCCGAGCATGATGTCGGTGCCACTGCCTTCGAGGGCCCGGCAGATGCGCAGCGCCTCCTGGGCGCCGCCGCACTGGGCGAGTTTGATGTTCACGCCCTGTACCCGCCCGGCCAGCCGCAGGATGTCCTCGTAGCCGGCCGCGTCCTCGTCGGCGATGAGGGGGAGGGGTGAGCGCGCGGCGAGCCGGGCCAGGGCGTCGGGGTCCCCGGGGGCGATGGGCTGCTCGACGGCTTCGACCCCGAGGGCGGCGAAGCGCGGCAGCAGCGTCGCGGCCTGTTCCGGCGTCCAGGCGCCGTTGGGGTCCAGCAGCAGCCTGACGCCGGGGGCCGCGTCCCGCACGGCAGCGGTCCGGTCCAGGTCTTCGGCCGGGTCGGCCGTGCCGGCCTTGAGCTTGAGCAACCGGAAACCGCGGGCCGCCAGGTCACGGGCGTGTGCGGCAGCCTGTGCGGGGTCGGTGATCCCCAGGGTGCGGGCGGTCCCGGCGGACGGCGGGGTGCCGTGCGGCCCGCTCGTGCCGAGCAGCGCGTGGACCGGCCGGCCGGTGCGCTTGCCCAGCAGGTCGAGCAGGGCGGAGTCGACGGCCGCGGTGACGCCGGGCGGGAACGCGGGCGGCAGCAGCCGGCCGTCCCGCAGCGCGGCGAGTGCGCTCTCCGGGCCGTCCTGGCGGGCCAGCGCGGGAGCCGCGTGGTCATGGAGAGCCCGGACGGCCTGCTCGGCGGTCAGCCCGAGGTAGACGGAGCTGACCACCTCGCCGTGGCCGGTGTCACCGTCCTGTCCGATCCGCGCCCACACGGCGTCCCGGCGGGCCATCACGGAGCGTGAGATCCGCAGCGGGGTGCGGAGCTCCAGGCCGGTGGTGCGCACGGTCAGTTGCATGCGGGGCCCTCCTTCCCGGTGGGCGCCGGGGTCCGGCGGGTACCGAGCGGGTCGATGACGGTGCGGCAGCGGGTCCAGCCGGTCGCCTCGAAGGCCGACGGGTGCGGGATTTTCAGCGGCCGGTCGACGGGCGGACCGCCGGTGCCGGCGCCGATGCCGTGCCGGAGGCAGAAGTCGTCGTCGTAGATGGTGCCGACGTAGCGGTGCGGCCCGTCGGGGAAGACGGTGGCCACCACCGCGCCGGGCCGGGTACGGGCCGCCCAGGCCGCGACGAGGGCGACGGCGCCGGTGCTCCAGCCACCGGTGACGAAGCAGCCGCGGGCCAGCCGCCGGCAGGCGTCGACGGTCTCGTGGGGGCCGACCCAGTGCACCTCGTCGAAAATGTCGTAGCGGACGTTGCCCGGGTGGATGCTGCTGCCCAGGCCGCGCATCAGCCGCGGGCGGGCCGGCTGCCCGAAGATCGTGGAGCCGACCGAGTCGACCCCGATGACCTCGAGCCCCGGCCAGCGGCGGCGCAGCGGCCCGGTGATGCCCGCGCTGTGCCCGCCGGTGCCGACGCTGCACACCAGCACGTCCAGCTGGTCCAGCGCCTCGCCGATCTCGTCGGCCATCGCGGCGTATCCGGTGACGTTGTCCGGGTTGTTGTACTGGTCGGGCCAGTAGGCACCGGGGAGCTCCGCGAGCAGCTCGTGCAGCCGGGCCACCCGGGCCGCCTGCCATCCGCCGGAGGCCGCGGGCCGGTCCACCAACTCCAGCCGGGCGCCGTGCGCCCGCAGCAGACCGCGCACCGACGGCTCGAGTTCGGCGTCCCCGACCAGCACCACCGGGTGGCCGAACGCCTGCCCGGCGAAGGCGAGTCCGAGGCCGAGGGTGCCCGAGGTCGACTCCACGACGGGGGCTCCCGGTCGCAGCTCGCCGCGCTCCCGGGCACCGCGCAGCATGGCGACCGCGGCCCGCGCCTTCAGCCCCCCCACCCCCTGCGCCTCGAGCTTCGCCCAGAAGCCGGGGTGCGGGTGCGGCAGCGGAGCATGGATGCGTGCCATGGGGGTGCGGCCGAGGAGCGACAGCAGTTCCGGGGCGGCCGCCTGCGCGGCGGCTGCCATGGTCATGCGGTGCCCGCCGGCCGGCCGGCGCCGCCGCCCGCGGTGCTGTAGTGGTGCAGCACTCCGGGTCCTCCGTCCAGCCAGAAGAAGGGGTACGGCTCGGCGGACACCGCCGTGACGCCGGAGCCGACGAAACGGGGCAGAACGGCGCTGCCCGTCTGGGCGAAGAGGACGAGCGGCTTGGCGGTGGCGCGGGCGTGCTCCAGCAGCGGGGTGAAGGTGCCGTTTCCCAGGGTCATGCCCGAGACCAGGAGCGCGTCGCAACGGTCCAGTTCGGCGTGGGTGTCGGTGCGCACGTGTTCGCCCCACTCGGTGGAGCCGCCCTTGAGGTCGCACGGCACGTAGTCGGTGCCGCGCTCGCGCAGCTGCTCCAGCAGGGAGTTGACCACTCCGACCACCAGCACGCGGCGCACGGCGGGAGCCGGCGGCAGCAGGCTGACCACGGCCCTTGCCCGGGCCCGGGACTTGAGCAGGCTGCTGCCCGCGGGGAGCGGGACCGGGCGGGCTCCGTGCGCGGGGGTGTGCGGCAGGACATGGCTGAGGTAGGCGTCCAGGGCGGCGGTCCGCACCGCCGGCAGGGGGTGCGCGAGCAGCTGCCCGATGTCGGCGCCGACGCAACCGTCCAGCGCGTCACCCGGAAGAGCGCCGGGCTCGACCGCGCACGACCCGACCGCTTCCGCCAGCCGCAGGCTGAGCACCTCGTTGCGGTAGCCGCTCGCCCGGCCGCCATGCCGGACGGCCTGGGAGGTCAGGAAGGCGACGGAGATCCGCTGTTCCGCCGGGTCGGCCCCGTACCGCCCCTCCCGGACCCGGGAGACCAGCTCGGCGACCGAGGCCACGGCGTGCACCGCGCCGGCGGCGGCCGTCACGCGTCACCGCCTGCGGGGCCCGGGGTCGCGTAGCGGGGCCGCAGACCGGCGAGGACTGCCGCCACCCGGTCACGGGCGGCGCCCTCCTCGGCGTCCACCGCGAGGACATGGCCGAGGTAGTCGTTGTTGCTGGTGGCCGGCCGGACGGTCCGGCCGGGGTCGGCCAGCGTCAGCTCCCGGACGCCGTCGGCCGCCGCGGCCTCCTCGGCTCCGTCGAAGCCCGCCAGCTCACCGGCCTGATCGGGCAGCAGGAAGCCGACGGCGGCGCTGCGCACACCGGTGTCCCGGGGCGTCAGCGCGGGCGGGCGTCCCAGGGCGACCTCCACGGCGGCGCCGGGCAGGTCGACCCCGGTGACGTGCCGGACCAGCTCGGTGATGCGGTTGCCGGCCGGACGCGGGTTCACCTCGACGACGCGGGGGCCGCTCTCCTCCAGCTTGATCTCGGTGTGTGCGACGACGTCGTCCAGACCGAGCGCCCGGAGCGCGGCGACCGCGGTGTCGGCGGCCAGGGCGGCGGTGCGCCGGTCGAGCCCCGCGGGGAACATGTGCCCGGTCTCGATGAACGCGGGCGAGCCGCCCACGCTCTTGTCCGTCACCCCGACGACGTGACAGGCACTGCCGCGCCGCGACACGGTCTCCACACTGACCTCGGGCCCGGTGAGCAACTCCTCGAGCAGCACCGCCGGGGAGCGGCGCTGGCCTCGGGCGTTGACCGGGAAGTCGCTCAGTGCCTTGTAGGCGGCCGCCAGTTGCTGTTCGTCGGCCACCTGCCGCACGTACATGCCGGCGCACAGGTCGACCGGCTTGACCACCAGCGGGTAGCCGATCCGGGTGGCGGCCCCGGCGACGGCGGGCCAGTCCTGGCAGACGGCGTACCGCGGCCCCGGAACGTCGGCGGCCTCCAGCGCCCGACGGGTGGCGTCCTTGGAGCAGGCCGTCTCCACGGCCTGCGGCGCCGGACCGGGCAGCCCGAGGCGGTCCGCGATGCGGGCGGCCGTGGGGAGGTAGTAGTCACAGGAAGTGAGCACCCCGTCGAAGTCCAGCACGGAGTGCATCCGCTCGACGTGGTCCAGCAGGGCGGGCACGTCGTTGGTCTCGGCGGTGAGGATGTTCTCCGCCGAGAGCAGCGGGTGCGTGGCGCCCGTGGGAGCGGAGCGCAGGTAATGGTGCAGGTCCCGGGTGAGGAAGGTGAAGCGGTGCCCGGCTTCCCCGATGGCTCGCGGCAGCAGCCGGCTCATCGCCCCGACCCAGCTCTCGATGACTAACAGATGTCCCACACGGCGCCTTTCGGTGGCAGGCACGGACTCGACGGGGACAACACTAACGACAATCGTTTTCATTGTCACTGGGTGTCCGGATTCCGCCACGGACGCGGGGCGCGCACGCCGTTCGCGCGGGCACGCGCAGCGGGACGGCCCGGGCCGGCGGTGAGCCGCATCTCCCGGGCCTCCTGCCGCGCGCCCACGGCTGGGGGAGAACACGCCGTTCCGAACAATTGACCCGCCCACCGACGCGGCCGGAGGATGCCGTATGGACGACATCAGAACGCTGTACGGACGTTGGCTGTTCGACCTGTGGCACGGGGACTTCGCCGTGGCCGAGGAGATCCTCACCCCGGATTTCGTCGGGCACTGGCCCACCATGGACGTCCACGGACCGGACCGGGTGGTCGAGCAGATCCGCCAGTCGCACGAGTACTTCGGGGACATCGAGAACACCCTGGACGTCGGCCCGGTCATCGGTGACGGCATGGTCGCCGCACGCTGGACGTTCCACGGCTCCTACCGCGGGGGCGTCCCCGGTGCCTCCGTCCCGTCCGGCACCCGGATCTCCTTCGCCGGGCAGGACCTCTTCCGCCTCGTCGACGGCCGGTTCGCCGAATACTGGGTCGTCTCCGACACCCTCGGAATGATGGCCGCCCTGGGCGCCCTCGGGGACCGGTAGGGCTCCCCCTCCTCGCCGGCCGGACGCCCCGTCCCTCCTGGCGTCCACGGCCGGAACGGGCACAGGATGTCGGGTCCGGACGCGTCAGTTCTTCCTAGCGTGGTCAGCAGAAGGGAGGGGGACCGTGATCCTGGAGCAGCTGAACCGTGCCATGGAGTACCTCGAGGCACACCTTGACCGGCGGATCGAGACGGCCGAACTGGCGCGGATCGCCCGTACATCGGAGTACCACTTCCGTCGGATGTTCTCCGCACTGGCCGGTATGCCGCTGTCCGAGTACATCCGCCGCAGACGGCTCACCGTCGCGGGCGCGGAGGTGCTCGCCGGGCAGCGGACGCTGCTCGACATCGCCGTGCGGTACGGCTACGGCTCGGGCGAGGCCTTCGCCCGTGCATTCCGTGCCCTGCACGGCGTCGGCCCGGGCGAAGCCAGACGGACCGGTGCGGCACTGCGCTCCCAGGCCCGGATGTCCTTCCACCTGATCGTTGAAGGGAGCAGCATCATGCGGTACCGGATCGTGGACAGGACGGCGTTCACCGTTGTCGGGAAGAAGGCACGGGTGCCGCTCGTGCACGAGGGCGTCAACCCCGCCATCGAAGCGTTCGTGGAGAGCATCGACGAGGAGACCCTGGGACGCATCGAGGCACTGTCCGACCAGGAGCCACGCGGAATCGTCGCGGTGTCCGGCAACTTCGCCGCCGGCAGAGACGAAGGGACCGAGCTCGACTACCACCACGGAGTGGTGACCGACGCGGTCCCGCCTGCGGACCTGGACGCCCTGCGGGTCCCTGCGGGGACCTGGGCGGTGTTCGAGACCACGGGGAGATTCCCGGAGGCGCTCCAGCAAGTGTGGCGCGACGTCCACACCCAGTGGTTCCCGTCGAATCCGTACCGGACGGTCGCGGGCCCGGAGATTCTGCGCCTGCTCCTCTCCGAGGACGGAGCGGAAGCGGACGCGGAACTGTGGGTCCCGGTCGAGCGGAAGCGCGGCTGACACCCGGGAGCAGGAGTGCGACCCGGCAGGGGTGCGGCAGGCACACCCTGCCGGGAACCCCGGGCCGGCCGCCACCCCACCGGAGCGCGTGCCGCGGGCCGTGGCTCGTGGACCGAGGGACCGCCCTCGATAAGCTGACCGGCGTACAGCCCGGCACCCCGAACAAGCTGGACCGGATCACGACCCGAGACACCGTAGCCCTGCCGGTTCGAGACGTTGCGCTGAGCGACGAGAGTCCCCCGCAGGTGTACGCACGACTTCGGTACGACAACAGTGCTCGTGGCGGGCGATCCGGGAATTGCGTGTCCGGGGTGTCCGCGGGGAGACTGACGCGCGCCTCGCTTGAGGTGCGGCGACGTGCACGGAGCTGCGTTCCGGGGCCCTCGGGCCTCCGGAAACTCCGTGCGAGGGGAAGAGACAATGAAATTCAGTTTCCGCAGACTCTGGCAGTCGGTCACCGGCTCGGCGAGCACCACGGAGAACGTATCGGCGAACGAGGCGGGAGGCAGCCCGGCGCAGGACCCGAAGGCTGCGTCGTCGGGTGACGCGGCCGAGGGTCCGGTGCAGGGGTCGGCCGACAGCCCGGCGGACAGCGCAGAGGACCGCCCGGCGGCCGGAGAGACGCCCGCCGCCGAGCCGGCCGTGACGGAGCCCCCCGCCGCACCGGTGGTGGAGAAAATCGAAACCCCGGCCGCACCCGTCGTCGTGGAAGAAACCCCCGCCGCGGACACGGCCGAAGAAAAAGACGCCCCCACCGCACCGGTCGTGGAAGAAACCGAAACCCCGGCCGCACCCGTCGTCGTGGAGGAAACCCCCGCCGCGAACACGGCCGAAGAAAAAGACACCCCCACCGCACCGGTCGTGGAAGAAACCGAAACTCCCGCCGCACCGGTCGTCGTGGAGGAAACCCCCGCCGCGGACGCCCCCGAGGATTCCGCTGCTGCGGCCGAGACACCGAGCGGCCCGGATCAGGGCTCGGCGATGAGTCTGGAGGAGCTGCAGGCGAGCGCCGCCGGGCTGGTCGACCTGTACAAGGCGGCCCAGGTCTCGCTGGAGAAGACCGGGCTGGCCGGCCAGCGGGCGGCCGTCTACCTGGTACTGGACCGTTCCGGGTCGATGCGCCGGTACTACAAGGACGGCACCGTCCAGCATCTCGCGGAGCAGGCACTGGCCCTTTCGGCGAACCTGGACGACGACGGTGTGGTGCCGGTGGTGTTCTTCTCCACCGAGGTGGACGGAGTCGCCGACATCGCGCTCGGCGACTACAGCGGCCGCATAGAGGCCCTGCACAACTCGTACGGACACATGGGCCGCACGAACTACCACGTGGCGATGCAGGCCGTCATCGATCACTACAAGGCCTCCGGCGCCACCGACCCGGCCTTCGTCATCTTTCAGACCGACGGCGCACCGACCTCCCGGGCCGCCGCCGAGAGCGCCGTGTGCGAGGCCGCCGGGCTGCCGATCTTCTGGCAGTTCGTGGGCTTCGGCGAGCCCGAGTCCAAGGCTTTCGCCTTCCTGCGCAAGCTCGACGTACTGGCCGTGCCGGAGAAGCGCGTCGTCGACAACGCGGGCTTCTTCCCCGCCGGTGACGACCCCCGCGCCCTCTCCGACGCGGAGCTCTACAGCAAGCTCATGGCGGAGTTCCCGGAGTGGCTCACCGCCGCCCGACAGGCCGGCCTCATCAACTGACACCCCGGCACGGCACCCGTCCGGCGCCACGCCGGAACTTACGCCCCCGGCCCCGGCCCGAGCGGCCGGGGCCGGGGCGTACCCGACGCGGTAACGAGCTTCGCGCGGTTCAGGAATTCTCGTCGGTTCGGTCTACGGGGGAGCGCTCTCCGAGAACGCCGACGAGGGCTGAGGCAACGAGGGCGACGGCGCGGTCGTCGTCGTGTGCCAGTTGGCGCAGAACCTCCTGCGCGGTGGTTCCCCCTAGCTCGACCAGCGCCTGAGTGAGACGGATCCGCGTCGCGGAATCCGCGGTGGGCACGGCGAGTTCGTCGACCAGGGCGCTCGTGATCCGGTCCGCGCACCCGGGGTCCCGGGACAGCCTTCCCAGGACCTCAGCCGCCTCGACGTCGTTGGAGCCCTCGACCACCATGCCCACGAGCGTGGGCACGGCCGCGGTCACGCCATGCCTGCCCAGTTCCGGAGCGGCGTGCCGGCGCACCGTCATGTCCGGGTCCCCGAGGGTGTGCGTGAGCACCGCGGTCGCACCCGGAGCCTCGGGCATCCCGGCGATCGCCAGCACCGCGCGCCGCCGGATGTTGACGTCCTTCGAGTGCGTGCCGGCACTCAACGCCGCCACACCGTCGCCGCCCGCTCGGGCGAGCGCCCAGCGCAGGGCGCCTGCGACGTGGGGGTCGGATTCGGTCAGGACGGCGCCGGCCAGCAGTTCGACGGGGACCGGCACGCCCTGCGACCGGACCAGTACGGTCTGCTGCCTGCGCGCGGCGCTGGTCGAGTTGAGTTCCCGCATGAGTTCGATGATGCGCAGGACGCCCTGCCAGCCGGTGGGCGCCGACGCGTCGATCGCACGGAGCCGCTCGAGCAGTTCCTGTTCCCGCGCCAGGCGGTCCTCCGACCACCGGATGAGGTCGCTGACCAAAGCGGACGGCGTGAAGACCGGGTCCTCCAGCGCGCGCCCGACCTGCTGGAGCGAGAGCCCGAGAGACCGCAGGCTTTCCACGTGGAAGATTCTGCGGACGTCCTCGGCGGAGTACTCGCGGTAGCCACCGGTGGTGCGGCCCGTCGGCCGCACCAGCCCCAAGGCGTCGTAGTGCCGGAGCATCCGGGGGCTCACCCCGGAGTGGCGGGCCACCTCACCGATCAGCAATCCGGGCACCCTGCCGCCTTGGCGGCGTCCGCCGGCTCCGGGGTCCCGGCGGTCTCCGGTTTCCCGGTGCCTGCTGCCGCAGCAGGAGCAGCAGCGGCAGCAGCGCGTTCCAGGCCGAGCCGGACGATGCGCTTCGCCTCTTCGATGGCCGCGTCAAACCCGGTCTCCGGGTTCCGCCGGAGCATCTCGGTGGCACGGGCGTGCGCGGCCACCACCGGGTCGGGATGCTCCGATGCCTTCTCCAGGGCGGACTTGGTCACGTCGCCGAGGTCGACGAAGGCCCGGCTCAGGCTCAGCTGCACGTCACGGTCGCCACGGCCGAGCTGCCGAGCCAGTTCGGCCGCCAAGTCCCTCTTCTCGCCCTCGGGTACGAGGGCGACCGCGACGCGCCACGCGGTACGCGCGACCTCGTCGTCGGTGTCGCGCAGCATGTCGCTGGTGATCCAGGCCCACGCGCTCTTGTCGCCGATCTTGGAGAGCGTGTGCAGCGCCTGGCTGCGGGCCTGTGCGTGCTCGGAGTCGAGCTCCTGACGGATCCGGGACAGGGTGATCTCCGGCGAGAGGCGGGTCAGCGCCCAGGACAGCATGTCCTTGACGTGGAAGTCCGGCTCGACCGCGCACCGCTCGACGAGCGGGTCCAGGAGAACGGGGTCGGGGTTCGAGCCGACGGCCAGGGCCGCCTTGAGCCGGACCGAGGAGTCCTCGGCGCCCAAGGCGCTGACCACTCGGCTGTTCTGCGAGGTCGTGTTGATCGGGACCACCTCCGTACCCAAGTGAAAACCCTGCCACTGTGTCAAGGTCAAGCCCGTTACCGACCGAACGGGAAGCCGCTGGTGGTGCCCCGGGTCCCGAGTGAACGCCGGACTACCTGCTGCCTCGGACGCGGAACCGGACCGACGCGAGGTCTTGACGGCCGTGAACCGCGCTCGTACTGTCGCGCCCACTCATTGAAACGAATCAACCCCGAGTACCCCCTCACTGAAACGACTCAACACATGCTCTCGCCGTACTCCCACCGGGCTGCGACGAGGGCGGAAGGATGTCGTGATGACACCTCACGGACCCCACCCGACCACCCGGCGCCGGGCGCGGCGCCGGGTGGTCGCGCTGCTGTCACCGGTGCTGGCCGGACTTCTGGTGGCCGGCAGCGCGGCGGCACAAGAAGGCCCACTCCCCTCCGAGCGCGGCCCTTCGGGGTCCCCCGGCCAAGGGCCGGAGGCGATCCAGCTCGAACATCTGGACCGCGGATTGGTGGCGGTGGCCACCGAGGAGGGCGTGTTCCTCAGCTGGCGGCTGCTCGGCAACGAGGTCACCGGACACACCGATGAGGGCATGACCGGCGCCGACTTCCACGTGTACCGGGACGGCGAGCGGATCACGACCGTCACCGACAGCACGAACTTCCTGGACGCCGACGGGACGTCGACCGGCGAGTACCGGGTCGCGGCGGTGGTGGACGGAGCGGAGGTCGACCTCAGCGACGCCGCCACTCCGTGGGCCGACGGCCACTACGACCTGCCGCTGCAGAAGCCGGCGGACGGGGTCACCCCGGTCGGCGAGGAGTACACCTACCACGCCAACGACATCAGCGTCGGCGACGTCACCGGCGACGGCCGGTACGAGTACATCGTGAAGTGGGACCCGTCCAACTCCAAGGACGTCTCCCAGGTCGGGTACACCGGCAACGTGTACATCGACACCTACCGGTTCGACGGCACGCTGCTGCACCGTATCGACCTGGGCGTGAACATCCGTGCCGGTGCGCACTACACGCAGTTCCTCGTCTACGACTTCGACGGTGACGGCCGTGCGGAGATGATGTTCAAGACGGCGCCCGGCACCACGATCACGCGTTACGACGCGGACGGCGGCGTCGCTTCCGAGGAGTTCATCACGCTGCCGGAGGAGGACGTCGCGGCGGGCTGGTCGCACCAGGACGACTACCGGCTGAGCACCGAGGGGTACTACGAGCACATCGTGCGGATGTTCCTCGACTGGCACGAGCACCCGGAGGTCGTGGCGGGCAACTGGCCCGCCACGCTGGAGGAGGCCTTCGGTATCGAGGAGCGCCACGCGTACCCGCTGAGCCGGGAGGCCGCCGAGGATCTCGCGGACCACTTCATGGACGACTACGCCCCCGGCCGCAGCGGGCGCAACCAACTGCGGGACTTCGAGGGCTTCATCCTCGACGGGCCGGAATACCTGACGGTGTTCCACGGGGCCACCGGCGCCGAACTGGAGACGATCCGCTACAAGCCCGGCCGCGATGACGACGGGCTCCTGTGGGGCGACTACGCGATGAGCCGCATCGAGCCCGGCAACCGGGTCGACCGGTTCCTCGCCGGCGTGGCCTACGTGGACGGCACGCATCCCTCGGCGGTCTTCGCCCGCGGCTACTACACCCGTACCACGCTGGTGTCCTACCGCTGGGACGGCGAGCGGCTGACCGAGGACTGGTACGTCGACAGCGGGCACGCCCCGATGGCCAACCCGTTCAACGACGGTCCGCACGGCGTGGACGGCAGCGACCCCGAGTTCGGCACGATCACCACCCAGGGCTTCCACTCGCTCAGCGTGGCCGACGTGGACGGGGACGGGAAGCACGAGATCATCTACGGCGCGGCCACCATCGACCACGACGGATCCCTGCTGTACAGCTCGTTCGCCGAGGGGCCGCCCGAGAGCAATGTCGCCGGTGAGTCCGTGCGGCTCGGCCACGGGGACGCCCTGCATGTGGCGGACATCGATCCGTCCCGGCCCGGCCTGGAGATCTACTCCGTGCACGAGGGCGGCCCGTGGGCACCGTACGGCTTCGCGCTGCGGGACGCCGCGACCGGCGAGGTCCTGTACGGCGGATACACCGGCGTGGACACCGGCCGCGGGATGGTGGGTGACATCGACCCGGACCGGCCCGGCCTGGACACCTGGGGCTCCCACGGCGTGGGCCTGTGGTCCGCGGACGGGGAATACCTCGGGGCACAGACCCCCGGCACCAATATGAGCATCCGCTGGTCCGGCGACATGACCACCCAGATCGTCGACGGCGCCATCGACGTCACGCCGACCATCGAGGACTGGCAGCGCGGCCGGCTGCTGACCGCCGAGGGCACGCTGACCAACAACTACACCAAGGGCAACCCCTCGCTGGTGGCGGATGTCTTCGGCGACTGGCGCGAGGAGCTGCTGGTCCGCACGGAGGACAGCTCGGCGATCCGGATGTACCTCAGCACCGAGGTGACCGACCGCAAGCTGTACACCCTCATGCACGACGCGCAGTACCGGACCGGGATCGCCTGGCAGCAGACGACCTACAACCAGCCCGCGTACCCGAGCTTCTACTTCGCCTCGGACATCGACTGGTCGCAGGTTCCGCTGCCCGAGTACTGGGCGCCGGGGAGCATCGGCGCTCTGCAGGACCGGCTGACCGGGTACGTGGACAGCGGTGACGTGACGGGACCGGCCGTCAAGCGGCTGACCGCTGCGCTCGGCCAGGCCGAGCGGCACCTCGAGCGGGGGAACACCCGAGCGGCGGTCAACGCCCTCGAGCGGTTCCGCACCCAGCTGGAGAAGCAGAAGGCCGGCACGGTCTCGGAGACGGCCCGCGCCGGTCTGGCCCATCAGGCCGGGAACGTGCTCGCCATGCTGCGCTAGCCGGAGCCGGTCCTGCCGGGTGCCACGCGGCGCCCGGCAGGACCGGCTCCCTGACCCGAAGGCGGCCCGGTCGCTCGGCGACGGGGCCCTTCGGCGTCTCCGCCGACCGGGCAGGCGCTGCCATGCGGTGAGCGTGACGACGCGTTACGCCCCGTCCCGGGCGACTTCCGGTCCCCGTGCGTCCGGGCCGGGAGGAGGGGACCATGGGGACATGAACCGCACCGTGCGAATCGCCCAGCACCCGGAGGCGGACGAGCTGCTCGGCCGCAGCCCGTTGGCAGCCCTCGTCGGCATGCTCCTGGACCAGCAGGTGCCCATGGAGTGGGCCTTCACCGGCCCGTACACCCTCGCGCAGCGGCTGGGGACCGATGATCTGGACGCCCACGAGATCGCCCGCTACGAGCCGGAGGCGTTCGCCGCGCTGCTGACGGCCAAGCCCGCCGTGCACCGCTACCCCGGGGCCATGGCGAAGCGGGTGCAGCAGCTGTGCCGGCACCTGGTCGAAACGTACGACGGTGACGCGGCAGCGGTCTGGCGGGATGCCGCCGACGGCAAGGACCTCCTCGCCCGGCTGAACGCCCTCCCCGGCTTCGGCAAGCAGAAGGCGCAGATCTTCCTGGCGCTGCTGGGCAAGCAGCTCGGCGTCACCCCGGAGGGCTGGCGCGCCGCAGCGGGCCCCTATGGCGAGGAGGGCTCCTTCCGGTCGGTCGCCGACATCACCGGACCCGAGTCACTGACCCGGGTCCGCGCCTACAAGCAGGAAGCCAAGCGGGCCGCCAAGCAGCAGTGAGGGGAGGAGCCGTCAGCAGGCGACCGGCCGCTCCACACCGCCGGCCCACGCCAGCAGATCGGTGTCCGCCAGGGACTCCACCCAGAGGTCCACCAGGTCGCCGTCGTTGTCGCGCAGCCCCGGCCCCACCGCCAGGACGCGAAGACCGGCCCGGGCCGCCGCGAGCATGCCGCACACCGAGTCCTCGACGGCCAGGGTCTGGCCGGGTGGCACCCCGCAGCGCCGGGCGGCCTCCAAGTAGACGTCGGGGCGCGGCTTGGGGCGGTCGCTCCCCTCGGGAACGACGATGTGATCGAACCAGCGCAGCAGCCCGGCCTGCGTCAGGCCCGTCACGACGATGTCGCGCGGGCAGTTGCTCGCCACTGCCAGCGGCAGCGACCCGGACAGCCGCTCCACCAGCTCACGGGCGCCGGGCAGCACCGTGGGTGTGCCGGCGGTGAGCTCCCGGAAGACGTCGAGGAGTTGACCGGTGAGATGGCCGGCGAGGGCCGGGCGGCCGAGGGCGAGGGCCATGCGCCGCCCGCACTCGTCGTAGTGGAGCCCCTTGACGGCACGGGCGAAGGCGGGGTCACTGGCGGCTCCATGGGCGCGCATCACGCGCTCACGCGCCTCCTCCCAGTGTCGTTCGGAGTCAAGAAGCGTGCCGTCGCAGTCGAAGACGATCGCGCCGAGTGCCCAGGCAAGCGGGGGAGTTCGTCGCATGCTGCTCCTTTCAGTAGCGCGAGGGGAACGTTTCCGCAGCCCAGGCGCGCGTCCGTCCACGGGAGCCGTAGCTTCTCGGCCGCATCCGGCGGCTCGGGTCACGCGTTCGCCTGCCTCACCGGAGCGGGAGGAGCGGACGGTGGGATCGGCACCCGAAAGGACATAACGATCGTTATGTTACGCAGGGTGGCTCACCAAATGCAGCAAGTTACACTCGATCGAGTGAATTACCCCGTCGCGGAAGGACGCGTATTGACGCCTGGTGCGGGCTCGTCCGGCTCTTTCTCGCATATCCTTCCGAGCACGTTCCGGGAAGGACCCGTGGCGGAATCCCGCGGCGTCAGAAAAAGCGGAGTTCTCCGGTGGCGGTCACCTCGCCGCACTGCTGCACCCGGAATCGACTCGACCGGCCGGCCGGGGCCACCTCGATCCAGGCCGGCGCCTCCTTCGCGGTGAACCGGACGGCCTGGAGCCGGCAGCCGGCCGGATGCCGCAGCCGGCCGGCGCTGCGCAGCACACAGGCCTGGCGGGCGGCTTCCAGGAGCACCATCCCCGGCACATGGTCACTGGGATGGTCGTGGAAGAAGGTGTGCCGGCCGTCCGCCGGATCCACCCGCAGGGCGCCGCCCGCCGAGGCGGACAGCAGGACGTCACCGGCCGTGGGGACGCCGGCCTCCTCCGGCCGGAGGTGACGGGTGTCCGCCCACGGCACCGCGGGGTCCGCCGGCACCGGGGTGTGGAGGGCGGCGAACCGCGCGGGGCTGAGGAAGCGCGCCGTGCCGCGCGCCCGGGCGAACAGTTCCGGCCCGGCCCGGAAGCCGGCTTCGAGCCTCATCCCCCGGGGCGGGGAGCCGGGGGCCCGGGGGTCCTCAAGCCGGACTCGCACGTCGACCAGCACCTCGGTGGCGTTGAGCCGGGCGACGGGCGCCCCGGAAGGCGCCAGCGCGAAGATCAGCTCCCTGAGGGCGAAGCGGGTGTCGGGGGCGAGCGCGTAGTACCGCAACGGCAGGTAGATGCCGATCTGCCGCAGCGTCTCCACGGCGATCAGCAGATGATGCCGGTCGCCCGGCCCGAGGCCGAAGGTGCGGTGCGCGCGGGCCCACTGGGCGGCCACCTCGAACCGGCCCGGCCCGCGAGGCCGGGCATCGGTCAGGAGGACCTCGGCCACGGCCGTACGGTGCACCAGCTCGCGGGGGACCGTGCGGGACCAGCTCACCCGCCCGGCGGCCGGCCGCAGAACGGAGGAACTCCGCAGGATGTCCATACCGTTCCATGAGACGTCGATCATCACACTTGCGCATCTTTTCGCTGTGCCCGAAAGTGGTCGCCCGAACGTGGTCGCCGATTCAACTCCCCCGGGAAAACGGTGGAATGGGCAGGAAGGAACAGCGTGCAGCACCGCGCCGAAATCACCCGGCGTCTCCTGCTGAATGCCGCGGCGGAGCTCTTCGCCGAGCGGGGTTACGCCGGGACGAGCATCACGGACATCAGCCGCCGGTCCGGCCTCACCAGCGGAGCGATCTATTTCCACTACACGAGCAAGGAGCACCTGGCGCGCAGCATCATCCAGGAGCAGCTCGCCACCTGGCCCCCGCTGATCGCGCGCTACGGGTCCGCCGGAGCTCCGGCCCTGGAGTCGGTGGTGGCCCTGAGCTTCGAGGTCGCCCGCGCCTTCCGGGACGACGTCATCGTCCGGGCCGGGTCCCGCTTATGGGCAGAGCGGGCCGCCATCGGTGAGCCTCTGCCCCGCCCGTTCGAAGGGTGGATCCGCACCTTGAGCACCTTGCTGTGCCAGGCCCGGACGGAGGGCGACCTGGCCGCGCACGTGGTGCCCGAACAGGCCGCCACCGTCATCGTCTGTGCCTTCTTCGGCGTGCACACCGTCTCGGACGCGCTGGACGAACGCCGGCTGATCGAGGATCACCTCGCCCAGCTGTGGCTGATGATGCTCCCCGGCCTGCAGGGGCGCTTCGACGGAGCGTGCGTCGTGCAGCGCGTCCGCGGGCAGCAGCTGCCCGCCGGGCGGGCAGCCGGGCAGCCGTGAGGGCCCCGGGCCGGGGGCGGCCCCGCCTTCCGGCAAGACCCCCGGACGGACGCACCGTTGGGCTGAGCGGGTTGTGATGATGAACTGACCGGGTGAGGAGGTGGCACGCCAGCTGGCGCCGGTCCCGCGCACGGCTGACGGTGGAGGAGTCGATGCGGCGCCTGTCCGGGTCGCTTCCTTCCGTTCCACAAGGAGAGAAACACCTCGTGCTGAAGAACATCAAGACCACTGTCGCTGTGACCGCGGGCGCGCTGGCCCTCGGTCTCCTGGGTGCCTCCCCCGCTGTCGCCGCCGAGCACCGCGGGATGCCTGCCTCCGCGCCGGCCGCGGAGGTCGCGCACCCCCACCACCACTACGCCAAGGGCAAGGTCGTCTCCCGCATCGGAGTCAACATCCGTGCCAAGGCGACCACGCACTCCAAGGTCATCGGCGGTCTGCCCCGCGGCGCCGTGGTCAACCTGAAGTGCAAGGTCAAGGGCCAGAACGTCGCCGGAAACAACATCTGGTACCGCCTGAGCGACCGTCAGGGCTGGGTCGCTGCCCGCTACGTGAAGAACCTGAACCACGTGCGCTGGTGCTGATGCAGCACCGCTGACCATGTGGTCCCGGCTGCCCGCGCCCCTGACCGGCGCGGGCAGCCGGGCCTTTTCCATGGGTCCCGCGCGGCTGTCCGGGCTGCGTCCGGCCGGGAGCCGGGGGACCATGGAGACATGCTGCTGGCCGATCTCGCCCGGACCTCGACGGAGGTCACCGCCACCTCGTCCCGGTCCGGGAAGGTCGCGGCGCTCGCCCGGCTGTTCCGCCTCACGGACGCCGAGGAAGCCCCCGTGGTGACCACCTACCTGGCCGGGCGGCTGCCGCAGCGCCGGACCGGAGTGGGTCCGAAAGCGCTGGCCCACCGGCCTGCGCCTGCGGAGCAGCCGCGGCTCACGGTGCTCGCGGTGCACGCCGCCCTGGGCCGGATCGCCACCGTGGCGGGCAAGGGGGCGGCCGCCGAGCGCGGCCGGCTGCTGCAGGAGCTGCTCAGCGCCGCCACGGAGCGGGAGCAGCACTTCCTGCACGGGCTGCTCACCGGGGAGCTGCGGCAGGGGGCGCTGGACGCCCTCGCCGTGGAGGGTCTGGCGGCGGCGGTGGAGGCGGACCCGGGGGAGGTGCGGCGGGCGGTGATGCTGGGCGGCTCGCTGGGTGCGGTCGCGCAGGCGCTGCTGGCCCGTGGCCCGCAGGCGCTGGACGGTTTCCGGCTGGAGGTGGGGCGTCCGGTGCAGCCGATGCTCGCGCAGACCGCCCGCGATGTGGACGAGGCGATGGACCGGCTCGCGCCCTGTGTGCTGGAGGAGAAGCTGGACGGCATCCGGGTGCAGGTGCACCGGGACGGCGACCGGGTCGCTGTCCACACCCGCACGCTGGACGAGATCACCGACCGGCTGCCGGAGGTGGTGGCGGCGGCCCGCGAGCTGGCCGCGGAGCGGTTCGTGCTCGACGGGGAGGTGCTGGCGCTGGACGAGGACGGCCGGCCGCGCCCGTTCCAGGAGACCTCGGGCCGGGTCGGCTCGCGGCTGGACGTCACCGGCGCGCGGGCGTCACTGCCGCTCTCCCCGGTCTTCTTCGACCTGCTCACCGTGGACGGCCGCGACCTGCTGGAGCTGCCCACGCGGGAGCGGCACGCCGAGCTGGCCCGGATCACGCCCGCGCCGCGGCGGGTGCGCCGGCTGGAGATCGTTGACCCGGCGGAGGACGGCGCGCGCCGGGCCGCGCACGAGTTCACCGAGCAGGTGCTGGCCCGGGGCCACGAGGGGGTGCTGGTCAAGGCGCTGGACGCCCCCTATCGTGCGGGGCGGCGCGGGGCGTCCTGGCTGAAGGTGAAACCGGTGCACACCCTGGACCTGGTGGTGCTGGGAGCCGAGTGGGGTCACGGCCGACGCACCGGCACGCTGTCCAATCTGCACCTGGGGGCCCGCCTGCCGGACGGCGGCTTCGTCATGCTCGGCAAGACGTTCAAGGGGCTGACCGACACTCTGCTGGCATGGCAGACGGACCGCCTCCAGCAGCTCGCCGTCCAGGACGACGGGTGGCTGGTGACGGTCCGTCCGGAGCTGGTCGTGGAGGTGGCGCTGGACGGGGTGCAGCGGTCCTCCCGCTATCCGGCCGGGGTGACGCTGCGCTTCGCGCGGGTCCTCCGGTACCGGGAGGACAAGACCGCGGCCGAGGCGGACACGGTGGACGCCGTGCTGGCGCTGCACCGCTGAGCGCGCCGCCGTTCCGGCTGCCGGTTCCGCTGCCGTCCGGGCTCACTTCACCGATCCGGCCATCACCCCCTGCACGAAGTGCTTCTGGAAGGCGAAGAAGACCGCGACCGGCACGATCAGCGAGAGGAAGGCGCCGGGGGCCAGGATCTCGATGTTGGTGCCGAACTGCCGCATCTCGGACTGCAGCGCCACGGTGAGGGGCTGGGAGCCGACGTCCGCGAAGATCAGCGCGACCAGCATGTCGTTCCACACCCACAGGAACTGGAAGATGCCGAGGCTGGCCAGCGCCGGGCGTCCCAGCGGCAGCACCACCCGGGTGAAGATCCGCCATTCGCCGCCGCCGTCCATCCGGGCGGCTTCCAGCATCTCCTTGGGGATCTCCGCGAAGTAGTTGCGGAGCAGGAAGACGGCGAACGGCAGCCCGTAGGCGACGTGGAACAGCACGACGCCGGGGATGGTCCCGAACAGGCCGAGGCTGCCGAAGAGCTTGGCCACCGGCAGCAGGCCGATCTGGATCGGGACCACCAGCAGCCCCACCACCACCAGGAAGATCCAGTCCCGGCCGGGGAATTCCAGCCAGGCGAAGGCGTAGCCGGCCAGCGCGGCGATCACCACGACCGAGACGGTGGTCGGCACGGAGATCAGCACGGTGTTCCAGAACGCCTGGGTGATCCCGGAGTTCTGCAGGAGAGCCGTGTAGTTGTCGATGGACAGCTGGCCGGGCCGGGTGAGGGCGGTCCACCAGCCGGAGCTGGAGTTCTCCTGCTCCGAGCGGAGCGAGGAGACGAACAGCCCGAGGGCCGGGGTGATCCACACCAGGGCGATCATCGCCAGGAGGGCCTGGACGATCCCCCGGCGCAGGAAGGACATGAGCCAGGAGACCGGCCGCCGGCGGGGTCGGGGCCCGGGGGGAGGAGCGGGTCGTGTGCCGGCGGCCGGAGGAAGTGGGTTGACCGGTTCCCGTTCGATGGTGCCGTGGGAGGTCATGACTGGCTCCTGCGGAAGCGTCGGATGTTGAAGACCATGGCGGGAAGCACCAGGAGCAGGAGCAGGACCCCGAGGGCGCTGCCCAGTCCCTGGTTGTTGCCGCCGCCGAAGGAGACCAGCCACATCTGCAGGGCGAGGACGTTGGCGTCCTGTTGCACCGGCCCGGGGGCGATGATGTAGACGAGGTCGAACACTTTCATCACGTTGATGACGAGCGTCACGAAGACGACGGTCAGCACCGGCCCGAGCAGCGGCACGGTGATGCTGCGGAAGACCTGCCACTCGTTCGCGCCGTCCATCCGGGCGGCTTCCAGGGTGTCCCGGGGGAGCGAGGAGAGGCCGGCGCCGATGAGCACCATGGCGAAGCCGGTCCAGATCCACAGGTAGGCGCCGATGACGGCCGGGGTGATCAGGGCGGGCCCGAGCCAGGAGACGCCGTTCCAGGACTCGGCGAAGTTCTCGGCGGGAAGCTGCACGGTGTACTGGCCGGGCGGCAGCCCGTCGAAGGTGAAGGAACCGTCGGGCCCGGTGGTGGCCGTCGCGACGACCGTCCCGTCCTGCAGCGCCTGGACGGTCATCCGGGGCAGTCCGCTCTCGCCCTCGTCGATCCGGCCGGCTTCTCCGCCGCCGCCGGGGCTGAAGTCGAGAAAGACGATGCCGCGCAGCTCGTCCGCGGCGGCCTGCTCCTGGGCGGCGGGGAGCGCGGGCTCGGCCGTCCCGGGAAGGTCACCCGGCGGGATGCCCAGGACGGGCAGGGTCACGGTGTCGCCGTGGCCGACGGTGCCGGTGGTCGCGAAGGAGCCGTCCGGCTGCTCCTCGATGCCGGGGCCGGCCCCGTCCGCCGCGTCCTCACGGGCCCAGGCTCCCGGGTAGGGGGAGCTCTCGGTGAAGACGTCGTGGATACCGACCACCGCGGCGTTGAGGATGCCGCGGTCCGGGTCCTGCTCGTAGGCGACGCGGAAGATGATGCCGGCGGCGAGGAACGAGATCGCCATCGGCATGAACATCAGCAGCTTGAAGGCGGTGGCCCAGCGGATCTTCTCGGTGAGCACGGCGAGGATGAGGCCGAGTCCGGTGAGCAGGGCGGGGGCGATGACGACCCAGATGGTGCTGTTCCGGATGGCCTTGAGGGTGGCCGGGTCGCGGAACATCTCGGTGTAGTTCCCGACACCGACGAAGCGGTCGCCGGAGGCGTCGAAGAGGCTGCGGCCGACCGAGTAGAAGATGGGGTAGACGACCAGCGCACCGAGCAGCAGCAGGGTGGGCAGGACGAAGACCAGGGCAATGAGCCGGCGCCTGCGGAGGGCCCGGCGTCGTGGATCGCGGGGGCCGGGGGCCGGCCCGGCGCCGCCCGGGGGGACGGGCGGCACCGGGCGGGGTCCGGCAGTCGTGACAGACATGGAGAGTGGCTCGCCGTCAGCTCGTGCCGAATGCCTTGGCCGCCGCGTCCTCCAGCTCGGCGGCGATGGCCTCGGGGTCGGAGGGGTCGCGCAGGAAGTCCTGCAGCAGCTTCCACTGACCGGCGCCCGCGGTTCCGCCGAAGGCGGCGGGGGCCTGGTCGGACATGTCGAAGCGCACGGTGTCACCGGCGCCGACCAGCGAGTCGGCCATCTGGCGGGTGATGTCGTCGGCGTAGGCGTCGAGGTCCAGGCTCTGGTTGGGCGAGAGGAAGCCGCCCTCCTCGGCCCAGAGCGCGGCTGCCTCCGGGGTGGCGAGGAACTCGACGAGCGCCATGCCCGCCTCGGTGTTCTTGCCTGCCTTCAGGACCACCGCCGCGTCACCGCCGCCGACCACCGGGGCGTCACCGCCGTCGACCGGGGGGAAGGGGAAGAACTCGGCGTCCTCGCCGACGGTCTTGCCCAGCTGGTCGGAGATCAGGCCGGCCACGAAGTCACCCTCGTAGACCATGGCGGCCCTGGGGTTGTCGCCGAAGACGTTCTCCACGGACTTCGGGAAGTCGGTGCGCAGGGCTTCCTCGCCGCCGCCGGAGACCAGCTTGTCGTCGCCGAACAGCTCGCCGAGCGTGGTGAGCGCCTCGACGACGGTCTCGTCGGTCCAGGGGATGTCGTGAACGGCCAGCTTGTCGTAGTTCTCGGGGCCGGCCTGGGACAGGTAGATGTTCTCGAACCAGTCGGTGAGCGGCCAGCCGGCCTCACCGGCGACGGAGAAGGCGGGGATCCCGGACTCGGCAAGAACGTGACCGGTGTCGATCATCTCGTCGTAGGTCTCCGGTGGTGCCACACCGGCCTGATCGAAGGCGTCCGGGCTGTACCACACGGTCGACTTGTGGGAGGCCTTGAAGTAGAGGCCGTACAACGTGTTGCCGATGGTGCCGTAATCCTGCCAGACCGGCGCGAAGTGCATGGCCGCCGCCTTTTCCACCTGGTTCGACAGAGGCTCGAGCCAGTCGCTCTCGGCGAACTGCTCGAGGACCCCGACCTGCGGTACGAGCACGACGTCGGGTGCGTTGCCGCCTTCGATCCGGCTCCCAATGACGGTGGAGACATTGTCGCCGGTGGACAGAAAGCTGGTCTCGGCCCCCGTTTCCTCGGTGAAGGCGTCCAGGATCTTCTGGAAGTTCTTCTGCTCCACGCCGGTCCACACGCCGGCGACGGTGACGGACTGTCCGGAGAGCTCCTTGTCGGCGGAGTCACCCGAGCTGCCGTTGTCACCGCAGGCGGTGGCGGTCAGAGCGAGGGCGAGCACCAGGGCTCCGGTGGTGGCGGTTCGTCTCATCATGAGGTCCCTTTCAGGGATTACAGGGGGTTTTCCACGGGGTGAGCGGACAGGTCGCTGGTCCACCAGGCGGCGGTGGCACCGGGGAGGATCCCGGCGGGGCAGTCGCCGCTGGTCAACAGGGGGGTTCCGGGAACCGGCGCGGGGACCGGGGCGGTGCCGAAGTTGACGGCGCAGACAAGGCCGTCCCCGCGGGCGAAGGCGAGCACCTCGGGGGGCGACTCCAGCCAGCGGAGCGGGCCGTCGCCGAGCTGCGGGAGGCTCCGGCGCAGTTGCAGGCCGTCACGGTAGAGGTGCCAGAACGAGCGGGTGTCGGACAGTGCCCGGTCGGTGGCGTGCAGCGCGAACCACTCGGGCTGCGGCAGCCACGGCCGGGCCGACGGCTCCCCGGAGGTGAAGCCGAACGGGGAGGCGTGGCCGGACCAGGGCAGCGGCACCCGGCATCCGTCGCGCACCCGGCTGCGGCTGCCGGTGCGGTGGAAGATCGGGTCGGTGAGCACCTCGTCGGGCAGGTCGACGACCTCGGGCAGGCCGAGCTCCTCACCCTGGTAGAGGTAGGCGGCGCCGGGCAGGGCGAGCATCAGCAGGGCGGCGGCGCGGGCCCGGGCCGGGCCCAGGGTGCCGGATTCCCCGCCGGGCTCGCCGGCGTACCGGGTGACGCTCCGCACCTGATCGTGGTTGTTGAGCACCCAGGTGACGGTGGAGCCGGTGCCCGCGATGTCGGTCAGCGCCTCGGAGATGACCCGGCGGAAGTCTCCGGCGTCCCAGTCGGCGCTGAGCAGGTCGAAGAAGAACGCCTGGTGCAGTTCGTCGGGGCGGACGTACTGGGCGTGTTCGCGGGCGGTGGGCACGGACACCTCACCGACCAGGAGCCGCTCCTGGCCGTCGCGGGCGGTGTACTCCTCGCAGACGGCCCGCCAGTCACGCCACACCTGGTGCACCTCGGGCTGGTTCCAGGCGAGCGGGTTGACGGAGTCCCGGGCCCGCTCGTCGGCCGCCGGGTCGGGGGAGTCGGGGAGGTCGGGGTGCTTGTACAGGCCGGCGGCCACGTCGATGCGGAAACCGTCGACGCCACGGTTCAGCCAGCAGCGCAGCACCTCGTCGAAGGAGGCGGCGACGGCGGGCTCACGCCAGTTGAGGTCGGGCTGCTCGGGGGTGAACAGGTGGAGGTACCACTGGCCGGGGGTGCCGTCCGGGTCGGTGGTGCGGGTCCACGCGGGGCCGCCGAACATCGCGCGCCAGTTGTTGGGCGGCAGTTCGCCGTGCTCGCCGCGGCCGTCCGCGAAGTGGAAGAGGCGGCGGCTGGGGGCTCCGCGCCCGTCGGCGAGAGCGCTGCGGAACCAGGGGTGCTCACGGGAGCAGTGGTTGGGGACGATGTCGATCAGGAGCTTCATGCCCAGCCGGTGCGTGTCGGCCACCAGCCGGTCGAATTCGGCGAGGTTGCCGTACACGGGGTCCACGCCGCAGTAGTCGGCGACGTCGTAGCCGTGGTCGGCCTGCGGGGAGGGGTAGAAAGGGCTGAGCCAGATGCCGTCGACGCCCAGCTTCTTGAGGTAGGGCAGTCCGGCCCGGACTCCGGCGAGGTCGCCGATGCCGTTGCCGGTGCTGTCCAGGAAGCTGCGGATGTACACCTGGTAGATCACCGCGTCCCGCCACCAGTGCGGCGCGGACGCCTCGGGCGCGGTGCCATGGGTGGTACCGGCGGCGGGGCCGGAAGCAGGGCCGGGACCGACGGCCGACCGGGTGGCCGGCTCGGTGGACATGGGTGTGGACATGGGGTCACCGTTCTGACTCGTCCGACACGCGGCGAGGTTCACCCTCGCTGCTATGCATTCATGTTAAGTAAGCATGTCGGAGACGTGTCAACACTTCGGTGGTGACATAACTGCGCGGTAACAGGGCTTTGCCCGAGCTTGCGGAGGAATGTCCAGGCTCCCGCTGTACCTAACACGTAAGTACTGGAGGGCTCAGCATGCGAACCCGGACAGCTTCGGCCCCCGGGCGGGGCGGCAGCCGCGGCCGGGCGGCCGTCCCGTCAGCCGCGGTCGGCGATGTCCGCGAGCTCCCGGGCCAGCCGGGCCAGGGCCTCGTCGGGCGCCTCACGCAGGGCGAGCGCGTCCTGCAGCACGGCTTGCATCGCCAGGCTCACCTGGTCGTACCGAGGGCTCTTCGGCCGCGGCTCGGCCGCCAGCAGGCTCTCCCGCAGCGTCGGCAGATACGGGAAGCGGCGCACCAGCTCCGGGTCGGAATAGAGCGCCGCCCACACCGGCGGCAGCGCCCCCTCGGTGAGGACCTGCCGCTGGACCGGTTCGCCGGTCAGGTGCGCGATCAGGTCGAGGGCCGTGGCCCGGTGCCGGGAGTTGACGTTCACGGCGAGGTTCGACCCGCCGAGAACGCTGGCACCCGGCCCGTCCGGCCCGGGGAGCTGCACCGCGCCGACGCGGCCCGCGACCGGCGAATCCGGCCCGTTGGCCAACGCGTACACGTAGGGCCAGTTCCGCAGGAAGAGCAGCCGGCCGTCCTGGAAGGCCCGGCGCGACTCCTCCTCCTTGTAGGTCAGCGCCTCCTGCGGGATCCAGCCCTCCCGTACCCCCTGCACCAGGAACTCCAGCCCGGCGCGGGCCGCGGCCGAGTCCACCGTGACCTCGGCGCCCTCGTCCGCCAGCACCCGGCCCCCGGCCGAGTGCATCGCCTCCGCGGCGTTGATCACCAGCCCCTCGTACGGCAGCAACTGGCCCGCGTACCCGTCGAGGCCGTGCGCCGGCGCGACGTCCCGGGCCAGCCGGGCAAGCTCGTCCCAGGTGCGCGGCGGCTCCTCGCCGGCCTCGCGCAGGATGTCCGCGCGGTAGTAGAGCAGACCGGCGTTGGTCACATAGGGCACCGCGTGCAGCCGGCCGCCGAAGGTCGCGGTGTCCACCACCGGTGGGAGGAAGCGGTCCAGGGGGAAGCGGTCGGCGTCGAGCGGGGCGATCCATCCCGCCGCGGCGAACTCCGAGTTCCAGGCCACATCGATGTTGAGCACGTCGAAGCGGTCCTCCCCGGACCGCAGGCTCGCGACCATCTGCGCGCGCACCTCGTCGGCCGCCTCCGGCAGCTCGACCAGCGTCACCCGCTCCCCGGGCCGCAGCTCGTTCCAGTCGTCGAGCACGCGGTGCAGGTAGTCGGTCAGGTCCCCGCCCGTCACCAGGGTGATCGGGCCACGCCCGGTCGGGCTGCCCGCCGGCCCGCCGGCTCCGGCCTGACCGGCGCTGAAGCCGGTCAGCAGCACCACCAGGACGAGAAGGCCCCTACCCGTGGCTCGCGCCCACCGCATAGGTTCCTCCCTGTGCACCGATGACGGCCCACGGCGCCCGCCATCCCGAACCCTGTATACCCGTTGGGCATACGGGATACTAGGCATCGGGGCAAGGTGAGGGGCCGACCGGTCCGCAGGGGGCCAGCCGGTACCTGACACGCAGGTACCACGAAGCAGAGGGGAGCGGGCGTGCGCCTTACGCTCCTGGCACTGCTCGCCCGCGCTCCCGCGCACGGTTATGAGCTGAAACAAGACCTTGAGAAGCTCCTGGGCGCGGCGTACCCTCAGCCGAACATCGGGCAGATCTACGTCACCCTGGGGAGGCTGGAGAAGTCCGGTCTCATCGAGGGCGAGGACGTCACCCAGTCCAGCCGTCCGAACAAGCGCACCTACCGGCTCACCGAGGCCGGCCGGGAAGCGGTGGCGGCCTGGTACGAGGAGTCGACCGATGAGCCCCGGGTGCGGGACGAGTTCTTCATGAAGCTCGCCCTGGCCCCCAGGACCGGGGTCGCCGACCAGATCGCCCTGATCAACAAGCAGCGCCGGCACTATCTCAACACCATGCGGAACCTGTCGAAGCTGGCCGCGGCCGAGGACCGGGACAACCGGGTCGCGCACCTGCTGATCGAGGGCGCCATGCTGCACCTGCAGGCGGACCTGGACTGGCTGGAGCGCTGCCAGGAGGAGTTGGAATGACCCGTGAGGACCCGCCCGCAGCACCGGCGGCCCCCATAGTCCTGGCCGAGGGCCTGGTGAAGACGCACCGCGCGGAGGGAGCCGAGGCCCCCGCGGTCCGTGGTGTGGATCTGCGCGTGGAGCGCGGCGAGTTCGTCGCCATCACCGGCCCCTCGGGCGCGGGGAAGTCCACCCTGCTGCACCTGCTCGGCGGTCTCGACCGGCCGGACCGCGGCAGCATCCGGCTGGGCGGCCGCCGGGTGGACTCCTTCAGCGAGGCGCGCTGGGCGGAACTGCGCCGCCGCAACATCGGGATCGTCTTCCAGTTCTTCAACCTGGTCTCCAACCTGACCGTCGCGGACAACGTCGAGCTGCCCGCCCTGCTCGCCGGCAGCGGCACCCGGCAGGCCCGTGCCGCCCGCGAGGAGCTGCTGGCCGAACTGGGGCTGCAGGGCAAGGAACGCGCAGTCCCCGGCGAACTGTCCGGCGGTGAGCAGCAGCGGGTCGCGCTGGCCCGTGCCCTGGTCAACCACCCGAGCCTGCTGCTGGCCGACGAGCCCGCCGGGAGCCTGGACAGCAAGGGCACCCGGGAGGTGCTGCGGCTGCTGTCCCGCTTCCACCAGCGCGGCCAGACCATCGTGATGGTCACCCACGATGCCCGGATGGCCAGCGCCGCCGACCGGGTGATCAGCTTCTACGACGGCCGCATCGTCGACGACGCCCCGCTGGGCGACGGGCCGGGCGCGCGGCAGGGCGGCGTGGCCGACGTGCTCAAGTTGAGGGACTGACCGGCGGTGCGGGCCTCCGTGCGCTGGGCGCTGGCCGATCTGCGAGCTCACCGCGGCGAGAGTCTGGTCATCGTCCTCGCCACGGCCGGGATCATCACCTCCCTGCTGCTGGCCGGCGCGCTGTTCTCCTACGCCGCGAACCCCTGGCAGCGGACGTTCACCCAGTCCGAGGGCGCGCACGTCTGGATCCACACGGCGGCCGGCACCGAGGCCGAGCGGCTGGCCGGGCTGGACGGGGTGACCGCGGCCTCGGGGCCGTTCCGCACCACCCGGGCCACAGCCGAACTGCGGGGCACCCGGGCCGCGATCGAGCTGCGCTCGGCCGGCGCCGAACCGCCGGCCACCGCCCGCCCGTTGATGACCTCCGGCAGCTGGCTCACCGCCACCGCCGGGCCGGCCGGGGAAGCCCCCGGCGGCATTGTGCTGGAGAGCTCGCTGGCCGCCGCCCTGTGGGCCGGCCCCGGCGACACCGTGACCGTGCAGGGCAGCAACGGCGAGCCCCGGGCGCTGCGGGTGGCCGGCATCGCCGACACCGCGGAGCCCCGGTACCGCCGCGGCGACACCCCCGGCACCGCCTGGGTACTGCCCCCCGCGCTGGACCGCGTCGAGCCCCATTCCGAGCAGCAGGGCCAGGTCATCGGGCTGCGGCTGGACGCCCCCCAGGACACCGGCTACGCCGTTCAGCGGGCCGTCACCCTGCTCGGTTCCGACCAGGTCACCGGCGTCTCCGACTGGCAGCAGGCCCGGGCCGAGGCGGGGGCCGACGGCCGTCTTCTCGGGCTGCTGCTCGGCCTGTTCGGGCTGGGCGCACTGCTGGCCGCGGCGCTCGCCCTGGCCGGGGCCATCAGCACCCGGATCCGCGGCCATCTGCGGGACATCTCGGTCCTCAAGGCGATCGGCTTCACCCCCGGCCAGGTGGTGCGGATGTTCCTCGTGCAGCACCTGGCGTTCGCCCTGCTGGGCGTCGCGGCCGGGGCCGTCGTCACCGCCACCCTCGGCCCCCGGCTGCCCGGCCGCATCGGCGAGGCCCTGCGGCTGTGGCGGGAGCTGCCCGAGCACGCCTGGGCCCCGTTCGCCGTGACGGCCGGGTCGGTGCTGTTCATCGCCACCGCCACCGGGCTCGCCGCCTGGCGGGCCGGCCGGGTGCCGCCGGTGCCGGTGGCCCGGGCGGCGCTGCCGAGCCGGCGCCCGATGTCCCGCCCCGCGCGCCGGGCGCTGGGTCTGCGGCTGCCGCCCGCCCTGGTGCTCGGCTGGCGGGCGGCATTCCAGCGGCCCGGTCACGCCGCGGCGTCCGTGGGCCGGCTGGCCGTGCCCTTCCTGCTGATCACCGTCGCGCTCAGCACCTGGGCCACCCTGGACCGCTTCGCGCACCGGCCCGCGGAGGTGGGCCTGCCCGCCGGGCTGTCCGTGCGGGCCGAGGAACTCGGCGAGGAGGAGCTGCGCGAGCTGCTCGCCGAGCACCCCGAAGTCATCGCCGCCCACCCGGGCACCGAGACCGCAGCCCTGGTACCGGGCCAGACCGGCACCCTCACCCTGCGTGGCCTGGGCACCAGGGAGGAGCCCTACCCGTTCACGGTCGCGGAGGGCCGGGCCGCCACCGGGCCTGACGAGGCGGTGGCCGGACAGGGGCTGCTCGACCTCCTGGACGCCCGGGTCGGTGACTGGGTCCGCATGACGGTGGAGGGGCGCCCGCAGATCCTGCACATCGTCGGCCGCAGCATCGAGCCCGAGGCCGGCGGCCGGGTGATCTCCGCGACCGTCGACACCCTGCGCGAGCAGGATCCGGACCTGCAACCCGACTACTACCAGCTGGTGCTGCACCCGGAGGCCGACCGGACAGCCGTCGCCGACGCGCTGGAGAGTTCGGCCGGCGGGCTGCTCGACGTGCGCGAGGTGCCCAACCCGGCGGACGGGCTGTCCTCCGTCCGCGGCGTGATCGTCGGCCTGATCGGCGTGCTGGTGCTCATCGGCCTGGCCGGTCTGGCCACCACCACCGGCTCCACCGTCCGTGACCGGCGGAGAGACCTGCTGGCGCTCAAGGCAATCGGGCTGACCCCCCGGCAGATCATGGCGGTGATCGTCACCGGCGCAGGCTTCGTCGTGCTCGCCGCGGCCGTCGTCGGCACCACGCTGGGCAGGGTGTTCTCCTCCTGGCTGATCGACCTGCAGGGCCGCACCAGCGGCATCGGCGCGGGCATCGCCCAGCCCGCGTCCCCCGGCGTCCTCGCCCTGATGTCGCTCCTGGCAGTGGCCCTGGCGGTGGCCTTCTCCGTGGTTCCCGCCGCCCGCGCAGCCCGCCGCCGCCTCGCCGACACCCTCAGCGAAACCCTCTGAGCGCCGCCGGGCTCCCGGCAGCCGGGCCCGGCATCAGAGGCGGGCGCGAATGCCGAAGCGGGGGCCCAGGTCAGGGCTGTCGATGCCCTGAAGCTCGGTGGCCAGCCGGTGCACGGTCACCAGATCGTGCAGCATCGCCCGGGTCTCCTCCGGGGAGAGACGGGCGTTGCGCGCCACCTCCTCCAGGTGCACCGGCTCGCCGCCGTGGGCACTCTCCGCCTCCGCCAGGGCCCGGAACACCTGCTCATGGTGCGCGCTGTACCGGCCGCCCTCCGGGTGGGGAAAGCCGTCCCCGTCGTCCGGCGGCCCCGGGCGCCGGTCCCCGTCCGCGCCGGCTCCGGTGTGCTCGCCCTGCCTGCCACGGTGCCGGACCGCCGCCTGCTCGTCGTTGCCCTCCGCCTTCCTGCCCGCCATGAGCCCACTCCTCTCGTACGGATTCCTGCGCTCGCCCCCTCGCCGGTTACCGCGTTCGGGGGCATGGTGCGCGCATCAGCGCTGGTAGATGCCCTGCAGCGCGCCACCCGCAAGATGCCGGCCGTCCACGGCGGCGTGCACGTCGTCGGCCGTTGGCCTTTCCGGCAGGGAAGGCGGCCCGGCCAGGGCGTAGAGACGGAAGAAGTACCGGTGCGCCGGGTCCCCGGCGGGTGGACGCGGTCCGCCCCAGCCCAGGTCCCCGAAACCGTTGGTCCACTCCGTGCCGCCCGGCGGGGTCTCCCCGGCAGGCACCCCGGTGCTGTCCGGAGCGATGCCGGTGACCAGCCAGTGCACAAAGGTCCCGCTGGGCGCGTCCGGGTCCTCGCACAGCAGGAGCAGCTCCTGCGCCGCGTCCGGTACTCCTGACCATGCCAGCGGCGGTGAGACGTTGTCCCCGTCCCTGGCGTAGCGGCCCGGGATGGGGTCCTGGTCACTCAGCGCCGCACTGCGCAGCTCGATTCCAGCCATGGCGCCGGAGTACCCGGCGCCTTGGGATGCATGCCGGCGGGCTGCCCGCGGCCGGGATCCGGTGACGTGCCAGGATCGCGGGATGCGCTACATAGTGATCGGGGCAGGGGCCGTCGGCGGATCGATCGGCGGGCGGCTGCGGGAAAGCGGGCAGGACGTGGTGCTCGTGGCCCGGGGCGCGCACGGTGCGGCCCTGCGGGACCACGGGCTGCGACTGGCCACGCCGGACGGGGTGCTGGAGCTGCCGGGGCCGGCCGTGGACGGGCCCGAGGCCCTCGAGCTGCGACCGGACGACGTGCTGGTGCTGGCGGTGAAGACGCAGGACAGCGTGGCCGCGCTGGATGCCTGGGCGGCCCGCCCGGTGGTCGGCGGCGGCACGGCCGGGGAGGTGCTGCCGCTGGTCTGCGCGCAGAACGGGGTGGTGAACGAGCGCCTGGCGCTGCGCCGGTTCCGGCGGGTCCACGGGATGTGCGTCTGGCTGCCGTCCCAGTATCTCCGGGCGGGGACGGTGGTCGCGCCGTGCGCGCCGCTGACCGGGATGCTGCACCTGGGGCTTTTCCCGGGCGGGGTCGACGACACCGTGCGGCGGATCGCGGCGGATCTGGAGGGTGCGCGGTTCCTGGCCCCGGTGGTGCCGGACGTCATGCGGTGGAAGTACGCCAAGCTGCTGGCCAACCTCGCGAACGCCCTGGAGGCCGCGTGCGGTGAGGCCATCCGGGACGGCGAGGACGCCGGCCGCGCGCAGGAGCTGCTCGGCCGGGCGCGGACGGAGGGGACCACCGTGCTGGCGGCAGCCGGGATCGACTGGGCGACCGAGGCCGAGCTGGCGGAGGTGCGGGACGGCCGGATGGAGATGCGCCCGGTGGCCGGTGCCGAGCGGGGCGGTGGCTCCTCCTGGCAGAGCCTGATCCGGGGCACCGGTTCGATCGAGGCGGACTACCTCAACGGGGAGATCGTGCAGCTCGGCCGTCTGCACGGGGTTCCCACCCCGGTGAACGAAACCCTCCAGCGGGTGGCGAACGACTGCGCCCGCGAAGGCCGGCGTCCGGGCAGCCTGTCGGTCGCGGAGCTGACCGGTCTCGTCGATCCGGAGCGGGACTGACCGGGTCCGGCAGGTCGACGGTGGGCCGCGCGGCAGGTCGGCGGGTGCCGGCCGGATTAACCGGCGCAAAACCGGATACTCGTGCTCCGCAATGCCACCGATGACGATGGAGGGCGGGAGTCACAATGGAGTCCCACAAGGGCGAAGGCGCCATGGACAAGCTCAAGGGCAAAGCCAAGGAAGCGGCCGGTAAGGTCACCGGCGACAAGCGCAAGCAGACCGAGGGTGAGACCGACCAGGCCAAGGGCGGGTTCAAGGAGTCGGCCCAGGACATGCAGGACAAGGCCAAGGGCACCAAGGACTCGCTCTCGCCCGATGACGACAAGACCTGACGGCTCCCCGCGGCCACTGAGGACCGCGGAGCTGTGTCACTGCGGCACATGACCCACACTGGGGTCATGTGCCGCAGTATCAAGACCCTCCGCCCGCCCGTGACGCCCGAGGTGCACGACGAGGACATCCGGGCGGCAGCCCTGCAGTACGTGCGCAAGGTGTCCGGCTTCCGGGCCCCGGCCGCACACAACCAGGAGGTGTTCGACCGGGCGGTGGAGGACGTGGCCCGTGCCACGCAGCTCCTCCTGGACGGCCTCGAGGTGCGCGGCGGAGGCGCTTCTCCGCGACGCCCCCCGGTGGAGTGAGGTCTCCTCAGCGGATGTGGCGTCCGGAGAGGGCGCGGGCGATGACCGGTCGCTGGATCTCGCTGGTGCCCTCGAAGATGGTGCAGGGCTTCTCGTCACTCCGCCGCGGCGGGGCGGACGACGCCGGCGGCAAAGCCGTGGACCCTGTCCCGCAGGTCGCGCTGGTCCTGGGTGAGGCCGAGCGAAAAACCACTCGTGGCGTGGGTGTCTCCTACCTGCGCCGCCAGCCACCTTACTCATGAGTAAGGTGGCTGGCGGCGCAGGTAGGCTGGCAAAGGTGACGGACAAGCGCAGGCGACGACTCCCCCGGCAGGTACGCGAGCAGCAGATCATCGACGCCGCGGTCCGGGTCTTCTCGCAACGTGGCTACCACGCCGCAGTGGTGGACGAGATCGCTGAGCTGGCCGGTATCTCCAAGCCCATGGTCTACCTGTATCTCCACTCCAAGGAAGGCCTGTTCATCGCGTGCATCCGCCGCGAAGCGCTGCGGATGGTCACCGCCTTCCGGGAAGCCGCGGCCAGTGCGACCACCCCGGAACTCCGTTTGTGGGCCGGGCTCTCGGCGTTCTTCTCCTTCGTCACCGAGCACCGGGACAGCTGGGTGGTGCTGCACCGTCAGGCCCCCGAACTCGGCGAGGCCATCGCGGCGGAGCTGGCGCAGGCCCGCAGTTCGGTGATGGCGGAGGTGACCGGGCTGGTCCGGGACGGCATCGAGGTGGGCGGCGGAGCCGTACCGCTGGGGGACGAGGACGCGGACTTCGTCGCACATGCCCTGGTCGGGGCCGCCGACTCGCTGACCGACTGGATGAGCCGGCACCCCGGGGAGGCTGCCGACCGCATCGCGTACCGGCTGATGAACATGGTGTGGGTGGGCATGCGTGACGTGCTGCGCGGCGAGGTCTGGTCCCCTCCGGAGGACACGGCCTGAGGCTCTCGCGACGCCCGGCTCCTCCCTCGCCGCGCCGCCGCACCCGACCGCGCCCCCGGCAGCGCCCCGCCGGACCGGCGGGGCGCCGTACCCGGTCAGCGGTTGGCCGACGGGTCCGCGAGGTCACGGCGGAGCGCGCAGTACTCCAGGGTCTGCTCGGTCGAGGCGATCAGGTCCGGGTCACCCTTCTCCCGGCGGATTTCCAGCGCCTCCATGAGCAGTGTCTCCGCCACGTCCAGCTCGCCGGTGTCGATCCGGTGCTTCCCCAGGTGCTGGAGCGCGTAGTCGATCAGCTCCGGGCACCGCTCCTGCGCCAGCCGCTGCGCCTGCTCGTAGCAGGGCTCGGCACGTGCGGACTCGCCGCCGTAGCGGTAGGCGTCACCGAGGTTGATCAACGTGGCGACCAGGCGGTGCGGATGATCCTCGGCGCGGGCCAGCTCCAGCGCCTCGGTCAGCAGCCGTTTGGCCGCCGTCAGGTCACGCAGCGCCATCCGCCCGAAGCCGGGGCCGCGCAGCAGCGCCACCGTGACCTCACCGGACTGCCGCGCCCGGGCCAGCTCCCGCTCCATGGCCTGCACGGACTTCCGGTAGGCCACCGGATCCACCGGAACGACGCGCAGCTCCGCGTCGAACGTCACCTCATCGGTCACGACAACTGCCCCAGCTCGTCGGTGAGGTCGTCCAGGCCCAGGGAGCCCAGCGACAGGGCGGACATGTGCCAGGACTTCAGGTCGAAGTCCGTGCCCCGGGCTGCCCGCGCCGCCTCCCGCCCGGCCAGCCAGGCACGTTCACCCAGCTTGTAGCTGATGGCCTGGCCCGGGATGCCGAGGTAGCGGACGATTTCGGAGTCCCGGTGGGCCGGCTCCGCCGCGCTGTGCAGCGCGAAGAACTCCGCGGCCAGCGCGGGCGTCCAGACCTCACCGGGGTGGAAGCTCTCCCCGGCGGGAACGCGCAGCTTCAGGTGCATGCCGATGTCGATGACCACCCGGACCGCGCGCAGCATCTGGGCCTCCAGGTAGCCGAGCCGGTGCGCGGGGTCGGTCAGCAGCCCCAGCTCGTCCGCCAGCCGTTCGGCGTACAGCGCCCAGCCCTCGGTGGTGGCGCTGACCTTCCCGAGCGTCACCTGGTAGGTGGAGAGCCGGTCGGCGACGTACCGCCACTGGGCGAGCTGCAGATGGTGGCCCGGGACGCCCTCGTGGTACCAGGTGCTGACCAGACCCCACAGCGGGAAGCGGGTCTCGCCCATGGTCGGGAGCCAGGTGCGGCCCGGCCGGGAGAAGTCCATGGACGGAGCGGTGTAGTGCGGCGCGGCGGCGCCGCCGGGCGGGGCGATCATCGACTCCACCCGGCGGACCGGTTCGGCCAGGTCGAAGTGCGTGCCGTCCAGGTCGGCGATGGCGCGGTCCATGAACTGCTGGAGCCAGACGCGGATCGCCTCCTCGCCCTCGACCGCCTCGCCGTGCTTGTTCAGGTACTCGCCCGCGGCCCGCGGGCCGGCGCCGGGCAGCACCTTGTCCGCGGCGACGGCCATCTCGGCGGCCAGCCGGCGGACCTCCTCCCAGCCGTAGGCGTAGGCGTCCTCCAGGTCCAGGTCGGCGCCGGTCCAGGTACGGGCGAGACGGGCGTAGCGCTCCCGGCCGACCGCGTCGTCGGTACCGGCGACCGCGGGCAGGTACGTGCCGGTCAGGAAGTCCTTGAGCTCCGCGAGCGCCCGGGTGCCGGTGCGGGCGGCCTCGGTCAGCTCCGCCCGGTGCCGGTCGGGGCCGTCGGCGGTGAACGTCCCGTACCAGTCGGTGTCCAGCCAGGTGCCGAGCTGGCCGACCAGCGTCTCGGCCTGCCGGGGCGCCGCGTGCAGGCCGCGGTCCAAGCCCTCGCGCAGCGCCACCTGGTAGCCGGCGACGGCGGCCGGCACGTTCCGCAGCCGCCGGGCGACCACCGCCCAGTCCTCCTCGGTCTTCCGCGGCATCATCAGGAAGATGGTCCGCAGGTGCTGCACGGGGCAGAACAGGTTGCTGACGTTCCGCAGCCCTTCGCCCGACTCGTGCTCCGCCAGTGAGGCGGTCAGCCGCTCCCGCAGCAGCCGGGCCGCCCGCCGCTCACCGGCCGGCAGTTCACCGTTCGCGGCCACCGCGGCGTCCAGCCCGGCCAGCGTGGCCCGCTCGGCGTCGGCGAGGGCCTCGAGACCGTCGGGGGAATAGTCGGGCAGGCGGTCGGCGCCGGGCCGGATTCCCATCATCTCGGCGGTGAGCGGGTTGAGGTCGGCGATGGTGTCGACATGTTGGTCGGCGATCCGGCAGGGGGTGAGGTCATTCTCCTGGAGCATGCACTCATCTTCTCCGACCCCCGGGGGTGAGGGAAGTGCACCGGAATGCCACGCTGGACAGCAGAGGGTCCACTAGTGTCAGAGCCTTGTCCTCTAATGGTGCTGTGATGACGTCTGCGCTCATCGGGCGGGAGCACCCCGCCGCCCTGCTGCACGCCGAGATCGACCGCGCGCTGGAGAGCCACGGCGGGCTCGTACTGGTCACCGGCGAGGCCGGTATCGGCAAGACCACCCTGGTCACCGGGGCCGTCGGTGCGGCGAAACAGCGCGGCGCGCTGGTGCTGAGCGGCTCCTGCTGGGATTCGGAGAACGCCCCAGGGTACTGGCCCTGGGTCCAGGTCGTCCGCGGGCTGCGACGCGCTCTCGGTCCACCGGAGTGGGCCGCCCTGGAGGCCACCGTGGGCGGCGGGCTGTCCGTTCTGCTCGGCGAGTGCGAGAACACCGGCCCGGCGGACGGCTTCCGGATCCACGACGCGGTGACGACCGCGCTGGTGTCCGTCTGTGAGACCCGTCCCGTGGTGGTGCTGCTGGAGGATCTGCACTGGGCGGACAGCGCCTCGCTGAAGCTGCTGGAGTTCGCCACGCAGCACACCTGGTTCGAGCGGCTGCTGGTGATCGGCACCTACCGGGATGCCGAGGCCGAGGCGGACGGCCACCCGCTCCGGCCGCTCCTGCTGCCGCTGCTGGCGAAGGCCACCACCCTGACGCTGACCGGTTTGGGCCCCGAGGAGACCGGCACGCTGATGGCCCGCACCACGGGCCGTCGGCCGGATGCCGCGCTCGCCGCCCGGGTGCACCGGCTCACCGGCGGCAATCCCTTCTTCGTGGAGCAGACTGCCCGGCTGTGGCATGTCGGCAGTTCCGTGGACACCATCGCCCCCGGGGTGCGGGACGCCCTGCGGCGCCGGCTCGCCCTGCTGCCTCCGGCGGTGGCCCGGCTGCTCGCCGACGCCGCCGTGCTGGGCCGCGAGTTCGACCGGCAGTTGCTGGCCGCGACGGCCTCCAAGCCGGTCGCGCAGGTGGCGGGACTGCTGGGGCAGGCCCTGTCCGCCCGGCTGGTCGTCGCCCATGGCGGGGGCCGGTTCTCCTTCGCCCACGACCTGGTCCGTGAGGCTCTGTACGGGGGCCTGGACGAGACCGCCGCCCGCAAGCGGCACGCGGCCGTCGTCCGGGCGGTGAGCGGGGCTCCCGGGCTCGGGGCGCGGATCGTTCCGGCGGACCTGGCCGGGCACGCCTACCTGGCGGGCGGCGAGCTGGAGCCCGCGCGCACGGTCGAGCTGCTCCGGGCCGCTGCCCGGGATGCCAGGAACCGCATGGCCTTCGAGGAAGCGATCGGGCATCACCGCCGGGCCGCGGAGGTGGCCTCCGCGTCGGACGACCGGGCGCAGCAGATCATGATCGCCCTCGACCTGGGCAGCGAGCTGCAGCACAACTCCGAGACGGACCAGGCATGGCGGGCGTTCGAGGAGGCCGTCACCCTCAGCCGTGAGCTGGGGGACCCCGAGCTGCTGGCGAGGGTGACGCTGACGCTCTACCAGCAGGACACCTCCCCCGCCCGGCGGGAGCTGCGCACCGGCCTCCTCCGGGAGGCCCACACCGCGCTGATCCCCGGCCGGGCGGGCCGGGCTCCCCAGCGCCCCCTGTCCGACGACGACCTGGCCCAGGAGCTGACCATCCGGTCAGCGGTACTGGCCCGCCGCGGTGCCGACGACGATGCCCTGGCGTTCAGCCTGTGGGCCCGGCACGACGCCATCTGGGGTCTCGGCTCCGCCGCTGAGCGGGAGGCCCTGATGGACGAGCTGCTGGCCGTCGCCCGGCGCACCGGGGAGCGTTCGATGGAGTACTTCGCAGCCTCGATGCGCTGGGTGGTGCTCCTGGAGCAGGGCGATCCACGCTTCCTCACCCAGTACCAGGACTTCCTCGGGCTGACGGAGCGGACCAGCATGGCGTCGGTGGCACTCAGCTCCGCCGTCGACCGGACCATCATCTCCGCCTTCCTGGGGGATTTCGACGCCGCGGAGGCGCACCTGGCGGAGGTCGGCGCCCTCTACCACGAGCCGGAACACCCGCACTTCGCCTACCTGATGGAACAGCTGCGCTGGTCGCTCTCCCTGCATCGCGGCCGGTTCGACGACCCGGCTGAGCTGCGCCGGCTGCTGACGGCCAAGGGCTACCCCCACCCGCACCTGCTGGAGGGCATCGCGGCGCTGCACTGCGGTGATACGGAGAGCGGACTGCGGCATTTCGCGGAGGCGAGCGCCGAGGCAGCGGACTACCCTCGCGCCTTCGAGCCGCTGTGGCTGCGCCTGCAGGCACAGGGGGCCGCGGCCACCCGCGACCCGCAGCTGTGCGCACGGGTGCGCGAGCAGCTCGCCCCGTACTCGGGCCAGTGGATGGTGTCGCTCTACGGCTGCGACATCGGCGGCCCGGTCGACCTGTGTCTGGGGCTGGTCGAGGCGGCGCTGGAGCGCTGGGACGCGGCGGTGGCGGCGTTCACCGCCGCCGGGCGCTCGGCCGAACGCCTCCGGTCACGGCCCTGGTCCCTGGAGGCCCGGGCCCGGCTGGCCGAAGCGCTGCGCGCCCGTGGCGGTGACGGCGACCGGACGGCGAGCGCGGCCCTGGCCGACGAGGTGGCGGAGGAGGCGTCCGCGCTGGGCATGGCACACCTCACCGAGCGGGTGCGCCGCTCCCGCTCCGGGAGCCCCACGGCCGGGCCCCCGGCGGGGCCGGGGCCCGGGCCCGCTCCCGGCCAGGTGTTCCGCCGGGAGGGCGCGGTGTGGACCCTGACGTTCGCCGGGGAGACGGTCCACCTGCCGGACGCCAAAGGTCTGCGGGACCTGCACCTGCTGCTGGGCGTGCCGGGACAGGAGGTGCCGGCCGTACGGCTGCTGGCCCCCGAGGGCGGAGAGGTCGTGGCGGCGGCGCGGGGGCTGGGTGGCGACGACCTCCTGGACGCGGAGGCGAAATCCCAGTACAAGCGGCGGCTCACCCTGCTGGACGAGGAGATCGACCGGGCAGCACTGCTGGGGGACGACCGCCGGGCCGCGGAGTTCGACCGGGAGCGGGAAGCGCTGCTGGCGGAGCTGCGCACGGCGGCCGGTCTGGCCGGGCGCAGCCGGCGGCTGGGCGATGAGGCGGAGCGTGCCCGCAAGACGGTCACGGCCCGGATCCGCGACACTCTGCGGAAGCTCGACCGGCAGCATCCTGCCCTGGCGGCGCACCTGCGGGCCTCGGTGTCCACCGGCTCCCACTGCCGCTACCACCCGGAGCGGGCCCTCGACTGGCGGCTGTGAGCCGCGGTCCGCCCACCGTGCCCGACCCCCGGACGCGCAGGTCACCGGGCTGTGCTGACGGCCCGGTGACCTGCGTGTGAGGTGCGGAACCCTCCGCGGTGGATCACTTCCGGTTGTAGAGCCGCATGGTCATCGTGCCGAAAACCGCGATCAGCACGGCGCTGGCGGCCAGGGTCCAGGTGATCTCGCCGACGTTGACGCTGCCGGCCATGAGGTCCCGGACCGCCTCCACCAGGTGAGCGATCGGATTGACGGCGACGAAGCCCTGCAGCCAGCCCGGCATGGTCTCGGGGTCCACCAGGATGTTGCTGAGGAAGGTCAACGGGAACAGCACCATCCAGCTGACGCCCATCACTGACTTCTCCGAGCGCAGCAGCAGACCGAGCATGGTCCAGATCCAGGAGAACGCGAAGGAGAACACCACCAGCAGGCCGACGCCGGCCAGCACGCCGAGCACCCCGCCCGCCGGCCGGAAGCCGAGGACCAGCCCGACCACGAGGATCACGGCCGAGGCGATCGTGTAGCGGAAGGCGTCACCGAGCAGGTAGCCGACCATCGGGGAGGGCCGCCAGATCGGCAGGGTGCGGAAGCGGTCGAAGACCCCCTTGGAGATGTCGTTGTTGACGGACACCCCGGTGTACATGGTGGTCATCACCACGCTCATGACCATGATGCCCGGCAGCAGGAACTGCAGGTACTCGGTCGTTGATCCGGCGAGCGCTCCCCCGAACAGGTAGGTGAACATCAGCGTCATCATGATCGGGAAGGCAGTGACGTCGAACAACTGCTCGGGGACGTGCTTGATCTTCAGCATCGCCCGCCAGCCGAACGTCATCGACGTGGACAGGGCGCTCGGCCGCGGTGGCCGTTCTCCGGACGCCAGCACCTTGCCGATGCGCTCAGCGGTCGCGGGCGGAAGGGCGGTGTCGGGCTCGTGGGTCCGGGTGGCGGTGCTCATGCCGACTCCTTGACGGGCTCGTGGGCGGATGCGGGCTCGGTGGTGGACGCGGGACGGTCGGTGAGGGCCAGGAAGACCTCGTCCAGGCTCGGCCGGCCGAGGGAGAAGTCGTCCACCGTGATGGCTGACCTGGCCAGCTCGTGCAGCGCCCGGGCAGCCTGTTCGGCTGCCCCCACGTCGGACTTCTCAGCCGGCAGACGGGCCGTCAGCGCGACGGGGTCGGAGTCCAGCTGCGCCGGAGCCCCCAGGGCCTGGGACAGGACCCGCTGGGCATCGGGCCGCTGTCCCGCGTCCCGCAGCCGGACGTGCACGGCCCCCGCGCCGACCGACGCCTTCAGCTCCCCCGGGGTGCCCTCGGCGATCACCTTTCCGGTGTCGATGACGGCGATCCGGGAGGCCAGCTGGTCCGCCTCCTCCAGGTACTGCGTGGTGAGCAGCACGGTGGTGCCGCTGTCGACGATGGTCCGCACGATGTCCCAGACCTGATTGCGGCTGCGCGGGTCCAGCCCGGTGGTCGGCTCGTCGAGGAACAGCATGTCGGGGGTGTTGAGAATGCTGGCCGCGATGTCCACCCGGCGCCGCATGCCGCCCGAGTAGTTCTTGACCTGCTTGTCGGCCGCCTCGCTCAGCCCGAACGCGTCGAGCAGCTGCCCGGCCCGCTCCCGCGCGGCGGGCTTGCGGTGGCCGAGAAGACGGGCGAGCAGAATCAGGTTCTCCGCACCGGTGAGATCCTCGTCGACCGACGCGTACTGACCGGTCAGGCTGACCCGGCTG
Source organism: Streptomyces sp. ACA25 (assembly GCF_028200735.1). Lineage (GTDB taxonomy): Bacteria > Actinomycetota > Actinomycetes > Streptomycetales > Streptomycetaceae > Streptomyces. The sequence continues at coordinate 458,115 of NZ_JAQKPV010000001.1, read as the reverse complement.
CGCACGGCGTCGGCCTCGCGCCGCACATCGTGGCCGAAGACCCGGGCCTCGCCGGCGTCCGGGCGCAGCAGGGTCGCCAGCATCTTCACCGCCGTCGTCTTGCCCGCGCCGTTGGGGCCGAGGACCCCGTACACCGTGCCGCGGGGCACCGCGAGATCGATGCCGTCCACGGCGCGGGTGTCCCCGAAGGTCTTCACCAGCCCCGAGGTCTCGACCGCCAGGCCGTTGGATGACTCGCTCATGGCCTTCCTTCTCTCATGTCGTATCGGTATCGCCGGATCGGCCTCGCAGCGGGCTGCTCGGCCGTTCGGTACTCAGGTGACGTAGGGCCGGGCAGCCCGCCCCTCGCGCAGCGCCAGACCCCACCAGCGGAGTGCGTCGAGCAGCGTGGTGGCCGCCCCTTCGGCACGCTCCGGCAGGGCGGGCGCACCTGTCTCGTCCACGGAGCCGTCCAGCAGGTCGAAGCTCACCCCGTCCCGCAGGGTGACGGCGTGCAGCTCGGTGAAGACCGACCGGAGCTGCTCCACCGCGTGCAGGCCCTGCCACAGGTAGCCGTAGGAGACGAAGCCGACCGGCTTGGTCCGCCACTCGTCGTAGCCGTAGTCGATGGCCTGCTTCAGCGAGGCAGGGAAGCTGCGGTTGTACTCGGCGGTGACCACGACGAATGCCTCGGCCGCACCTATCCGGGCGGTGAACCGCTCCATTTCGGGGGTCGCCGCACCGGGGTAGCGGTCGGGGAAGGAGAAGTCGTCAAGATCGACGACATCGACCACGAGGTCCTCGCGCTGCTTCGCCGTCCCGGCGAACCAGTTTCCGATCCCCGCACCGACGCGCCCCTCCCGCGTGCTGCCGATGAGGACAGCCACCCGCAGTGGCTCCGTGTGCTCCGTGTGCTCCGTGCGTCGCATCGGTGTTCCCCTCCGGACCGTCCGCCGTGCACTGCCTGTTCTCATCTCTGAGGCGCGAGAACCGGTCTGGCGAGCGCTGGAGCCGATCCAGCGGGCCGCGAGGAAGCCCGCTGGATCCGGCCGCTCCCGGCGCGCATCGCCCGGATTTCCCTCCCCCGGACGGCGGACCACCGTGCAGCATTCTTCATATCTTTCGTGGTGTATATGGTGGGCTTCAGCGACATGATGCAAAGTTATTCGTCATTCCGGGTACTCACCTGCCTAATCTGCCGTGGACAGGAATCGGCGTGCCGCATTTCCCCGTACCGCCGCATTCTCCATTCGCCGAGCAGGAGTTGGCTTCTCGATGACGCTGAACAATCTTGCTGTGCCGCAGCCACGCAGAACGTATGCCTGGATCGCGACCGCACTCGCTGTACTGCTCGCCGCCATCACCCTGGCGGTGACACCGACCCCGGCAAATGCCGTCGCCACCCCTGTGCCGCTCGGCACGGCGGAAAGCTTCGCGGTACTCGCCGGTCAGTCGGTCACCAATACCGGGCCTTCGGTGATCACCGGAGACGTGGGAGTGCATCCGGGTACCTCCATCACCGGCTTCCCGCCCGGTACCGTGCTCGGCACCTTCCACGTGGCGGACGCCGTGGCCGCCCAGGCGAAGAGCGACCTCGTCACGGCGTACAACAACGCCGCGGGCCAGTCCACCGACGCGCTGCTGCCGCCGGACGCCGGTGGACTGACACTGGTGCCGGGCGTCTACACCGCGCCCACCTCCCTCGGGCTCACCGGCACCCTCACCCTGGACGCGCAGGGTGACCCCAACGCGGTCTGGGTCTTCCAGGTGGGTTCGACCCTGACGACGGCGTCGGGCAGCAACGTCTCCCTCATCAACGGCGCCGACCCGTGCAACGTGTTCTGGCAGGTCGGCAGCTCGGCCACGCTCGGTACCGACTCGACCTTCGTCGGCACCATCATGGCCCTGGCCTCGATCACCGTCACCACGGGAGCGAGCATCGACGGGCGGGCCCTGGCGCGCGAGGGCTCGGTGACGCTGGACACCAACCGCATCACCCGGCCGGTGTGCAACGGAGCGACCACGGGCGAAACCACCAACGGCCTGACCACGGGCGGCCTGACCACCGGCGTGACCACCGGCGGCATCACCACCGGAGTGACCACGGGCGGCCTGACCACCGGCGTGACCACCGGCGGCATCCTCGGCGGCGCGACCAACGGCGGAACCGCGACGGGCGGGTTCGTCACCGGCGGGACCACCACCGGCGGGACGGTGACCGGAGGCACGGTGACCGGGGGCACCACCGGGGGCTTCGTGACCGGCGGAACCACGGGCGGGCCCAGTCCCGAGAAGCCCGGAAAGCCCGGGAAGCCGTGTAAACCCTGTGAGTCGGACAAGGACCACGACAAGGACCACGGGCACGACAAGGACGGCAAGCACAAGGACGGCAAGCACAAGGATCACGAGCACGGAAAGCACCACGACAAGGAGCACCACGACAAGCACCACGAGCACAAGGACCATGCGCACGGAAAGCACCACGACGAGGAGCACGGAAAGCACCAGCACTGCGAGGGAGCGGAGTGCGGGCCGAAAGAGTGACGCGGCCGGGGCGCCCCCTCGGCCCCGGGGCGAACCGGTGAGAAAGTCACCCGGGTGAGTGGCACGGCGTGCGGCGGAAAGAATTTCCGCCGCACGCCGCTCGCGAAAGCCGGAACACGGCTTCGGGCATCGGGACGGGAAAGGCCGGGTGGGATCGTGGAGAACGGCAGGGGCAGAGCAGAGGTCAAGGAGCCGCCCGGCGCCGAGCCCGCGCCGCAGGACAACGGCCCGGAAATCGCCACCGCACCTCCACCGCGCCCGGCCCCGGCCCTCGGGTGGAGAGCGGCATCAGGATCCGCCGTGGTGCTGTGCCTCGCGGTGACCCTGATCCACGTGTTCCTCGTCTTTCTCCACGTGTCACCGGCGAACGTACTGTCCGAGCGGTACGACCGGCAGATCGACGCATGGGTCATGCCGGTTTTCGAGCAGAACTGGCGTCTCTTCGCCCCGGACCCCGAGTCGGTCAATCACCAGATCTCGGCACGGACCAGGCACACCACCGCGGACGGCACCGTGCGAACCAGCGGCTGGTTCGACCTGACTGCCGTGGACCGGTCCGCGGTCGAACACCAGGTCTTCCCCAGCCACACCGCGCAGAACATGCTGCGCCGGGCATGGACCTCCTACCGCGACACGCACGGCGGGGACGACCGGGCGCACTCCGAGCGGGCCGTGATGATGCGGACCTATCTGCGCAACATCGCCGCGGACCGGGTAGCCGCTCATCGCCCCGGCGCTTTCGACGCCATCCAACTGCGCGTGGTCACCGTGCCCATCGGCGCTCCTGCCGCGGCGGGCCACTCCTCGGCGGCGGCCACCCGGGCCGCTACCGAGACCCGCCGGCTGCCGTGGTGGGAGGTGGCCCCCGATGGGAGGAACTGAGCAGTCGCCGGCCGCGGCACCCGCCCCGCCGCCCCGCACCACCGGACGCCCGGGCGCGCAGGCGCCACGACCGGCACCCGACCGCGCAGGCGCGCTGTTCGCCCTCCTGACCGACCGACCGGTCTCCCTGTACGCCGCGGCCGTGCTGCGCATCGGATACGGGTTGCTGTACCTGGTCTTCCTGCTGCGCGAGTTCCCGCACCGCGACATGATCTGGGGCCCCGGATCACCGTGGACCCCCGTGCTGGCGGAGCAGCTGTTCGACCAGACCGGGTGGGTCAGCTTCCTCACCCTCTCCGACAGCCGGGCCTACTTCGAGCTCTGCTACGCCCTGGCCGTCGTGACGGCGGCCCTCTTCATGCTGGGCTGGCGGACCCGGGCCGTGTCCGTGCTGTTCGCCGTGGTCGTGGCGTCGTTCCACTCCCGAGCCGTCTTCATGACGGACGGAGGTGACAACCTCATCCTGCTCATGGCCGTCTACCTGGTCTTCACCGCGTGCGGCCGGCGCTGGTCCCTCGATGCCCGCCGGGCCCGGCTCCGGGCGGCCGCGGGGTGCGCGACGCCTGCGTCCCCGGTGCGCCGGCGCACCGGGGAACTCCCCGGCACCGGCCGGGAAGCCCGCATCATGGTGACCACCGTGCTGCACAACTGCGCGCTGTTCGTCATCGCCGTCCAGATCTGCTTCCTCTACGCCTGTGCGGGGCTCTACAAGGTGCAGGGCAGCACCTGGGCCAACGGAACAGCCCTGCACTACGTGCTGAACCTCGAGCTCTTCCAGCCCTGGCCCGCACTGTCCCGGCTGGCCGAGGGGTACACCGTTCCGCTCGCCGCCGTCGCCTACCTGACGGTGCTGTTGCAGGTCGCTTTCCCCTTCGTCCTGTTCGGCAGGCTCAAGTACCCGGTCCTGGCGATGCTGCTCAGCATGCACGTGGGCATCGCGGTGCTCCTCGGGCTCCCGATGTTCTCCGCCGCCATGATCATCGCTGACGCCGTCTTCCTGCCCGATCGCTTCTACCGCGCGCTGGGACGGCTGGGGCGGCGTGCCGTTCGGCGGTCCGGCCTGCCGCCAGGCGCCCCCTCGCGGGAGCGGGAGACACTCGTGCCGCCGCAGCCCGGGCCGCCCGGCTGACCGCTGCGGGACGGCCGCGGAGCGGGCGGTGCGAGGGAAACTCCAGGCGGACTGTCAGAGCCACGCACTACCCTGACGGGCCCCCGACACCGTCCCGAGGAGACCCGCATGTCTGTCGCACCGTCACGCCCCGAGCCGGTACCGGCGGACAGCCACCACATGATCCAGGTGCGCGGGGCCCGGGAGAACAATCTGGCAGACGTCTCGCTCGACCTCCCGAAGCGCCGGCTGACCGTCTTCACCGGCGTCTCCGGCTCGGGGAAGTCCTCACTCGTCTTCGGCACCATCGCCGCGGAGTCGCAGCGTCTGATCAACGAGACCTACACGGCCTTCGTCCAGTCGTTCATGCCGAGTCTCGGCCGGCCCGACGTCGACGCCCTGCACAATCTGAGCGCAGCCATCGTGGTCGACCAGGAGCGGATGGGGGCCGCGTCCCGCTCCACCGTCGGAACGGCCACCGATGCCTACACGATGCTGCGGATCGTCTTCAGCCGGCTCGGCACACCGCACATCGGGACGTCGAGCGCCTTCAGCTTCAACACCGCCGAGGGCATGTGTCCCGAGTGCGAGGGGATCGGCCAGGTGTCGCAGATCGACATCGACCAGCTGGTGGACCGCGACCGCTCCCTCAACGACGGGGCGATCACCGCGCCGGGCTTCGCCGTGGGCGCCTGGTACTGGCAGATCATGGCCCAGTCCGGGCTGTACGCCCCCGACGTACCGCTGAAGGAGTTCACCCCGGCCGAGTGGGAGGACTTTCTGCACAAGCCCGCCACCAAGATCAAGGTGGGGTCGAACAACATCACCTACGAAGGCCTGGTGACCAAGGTCCAGCGGGTTCATCTCTCCAAGGACCGGGAGGCGATGCAGTCCCACATCCGGGCCTTCGTGGACCGCGCCGTGGTCTTCACCGACTGCCCCGCCTGTGACGGCACCCGGCTGAACGCCGCCGCCCTGTCCTCCACGGTGGGCGGGCTCAGCATCGCCCAGTGTTCGGCCATGCAGATCAGCGATCTGGCGGAGTTCGTGCACCGCATCGGTGACGACTCGGTCGCGCCCCTGCTGACCACACTTCGGCACACCCTGGACTCGCTGGTGGAGATCGGCCTCGGGTACCTCAGCCTGGACCGCACCTCCTCCACCCTCTCCGGAGGAGAGGCCCAGCGCGTCAAGATGGTCCGGCATCTCGGCTCGAGCCTCACGGACGTCACCTACGTCTTCGACGAGCCCACCACCGGTCTCCACCCGCACGACATCCAGCGGATGAACAGCCTCCTCCTGCGTCTGCGGGACAAGGGCAACACTGTGCTCGTCGTGGAACACAAACCCGAGGTCATCGCCATCGCCGACCATGTGGTCGACCTCGGCCCCGGAGCCGGATCGGCCGGGGGCCACATCTGTTACAGCGGTGACCTCGCAGGGCTGCGGGCCTCAGACACCCTGACCGGGCGGCACCTCGGCCACCGCGCCCGGTTGCGGGAGACCGTCCGCCCGCCACGGGGGCAGCTGACCATCGAGCGGGCCGACCTGCACAACCTCAAGGACGTCAGCGCCGAGATCCCGCTCGGCGTGCTGACCGCGGTGACCGGTGTCGCCGGATCCGGCAAGAGCTCACTGATCCACGGATACCTCGCCGGCCGGGACGGGGTGGTGGTGGCGAGCCAGACGCCGATCCGCGGCTCCCGCCGCAGCAACCCGGCCACCTACACCGGGCTGCTCGGCCCGATCCGCACCGCCTTCGCCAAAGCCAACGGGGTGAAGGCCGCCCTCTTCAGCGCGAACTCCGAGGGCGCGTGCTCCCACTGCAACGGCCTCGGGCTGGTGTACACCGACCTGGCCATGATGGCCGGGGTGGCCTCCCTCTGCGAGCAGTGCGAGGGCAAGCGCTTCACCCCGGAGGTGCTCACCTACACGCTGCGCGGCAAGAACATCAGCGAGGTCCTGACCATGTCGGTCGCCGAGGCCCGCGCGTTCTTCCCCTCCGGCCAGGCCCGCGTCATCCTCGACCGGCTCTCCGATGTCGGGCTGAGCTACCTGCGTCTGGGGCAGCCGCTGAACACGCTCTCCGGCGGGGAACGGCAGCGGCTCAAGCTCGCCATCCACATGGCGGAGAAGTCGGCGATCTACGTGCTCGACGAGCCGACGACCGGCCTGCACCTGGCCGACGTGGACCAGTTGCTGGCGCTGCTGGACCGGCTGGTGGACGACGGCAACACGGTGATCGTCATCGAGCACCACCAAGCCGTGATGGCGCACGCCGACTGGCTGATCGACCTCGGGCCCCGGGGCGGCCACGACGGCGGTCAGGTGGTCTTCACCGGCACCCCGGCCGAGCTCGTCGCCACCGGGGACACCCTCACCGCCCAGCACCTGCGCCGCTACGTGCAGGCCGACGAAGGGTGAAGCGGCTCCGCACAGCCGGCCGGGCGCATCAGCTCAGCGAAGCGCCCCACTCCTTCGCCCGGCCGGGCTCCCCTTCCCGCAGCGGACCCTCGGCATCCTGGATCACGAACCCCTCCGGGTCGGCGACCAGCGCGAAGCCGTGTCCGCGGAGCCGGCGTGCGATGCCGCGTGCCGCACCACCGGCCATCCCGGATCCCATGCGGGTGTCGAAGGCGGCGGCATGCGCACCGTTCCGGGCCTTGGGCAGGGTGTGGAACCAGTCGCGGACTCCGGGGCCTTCCGCGTCCGGCCCTTCTGCCTCCGGACCTTCCGCCCCCGGACCTTCCGCCCCCGGCTCAGGACCCTTCCCGGGCTCTCCCGGCGTGCCCTGCTTCTCGCCTGTCCGCCCCATCTTCCGCGACATCCGGGAGGTCATGCCCCGCATATGGGTCGGGCCTCCCACCACGAGGAGATCGGCGGCGGCGACACGCTCCGGGTCCGCCTCGTCCACCCGCAGGCAGTCGACCTCGGCATCCGGGTGGGCCTCCCGCACGCCCTCACTGATCGCCTCGGCGACCCGGCGCGTGTTGCCGAACAGGCTCTCGTACACGATGACGGCGTGCATGACGTCTCAGCTCCTCGTACCGGAACCTCCCGGGAAGGCCGTACGCCTTCCAGCTTAGCGCCGTGTCGGGACGCCGCCCGGGGACGCGGGGACGGCACCGGGAGCTCAGTGGGGACCGGTGACCAGCTGCGCGTCGTGGCCGGGCGGGTGGTCGCTGCCGGATGCTGCCGCCTCTCCGGCCGCCGCCGGGTCCGAGCTGGGGCGGACGTGCCGGAGGAGGGTGGCGGCGAGCACGGCCAGGAGGAGCACCAGACCTGCGGACGCCCAGCCCACGGCGACGACCCCGTCGGTGAACGCCTCGCGGGCCGGGTCGAGGAGCGCGGCGGCGAGGTCGGCCGGCAGCTCGCCGGCCACGGCCAGCGCGCCGGGCAGGGAGTCGGCCGCGACGGCCTCGGCTCCCGCCGGGAGCCCCTCGGGCAGCGCGCCGTCCGTCCGGTCCCGGTAGACGACCGCACCGAGGCTGCCCAGAGCCGCTACCCCGAGGGCCATGCCCAGCTCGGTGGCGGTCTCCGACAGGGACGACGCCGAGCCGGCCTTCTGCGGTGGTGCGGAGCCCAGTACCAGATCGGTGCCGAGCACCATCATGGGTGCCAGGCCGAGGAACGCGACGCTCACGGCGACGACCGCGGTGCCGAGGCTGTCGCCGCTGCCGACCCGGGTCAGCAGCAGGTAGCCGAGCGCCGCGACCACCAGTCCCGCGGACACCACCTGACCGGGCGGGATCCGGCGGGCCGCCACGGGCGACACCAGAGCACCGACGATCATCGTCAGGGTGCAGGGCAGCATCCACAGACCTGCCTGGAGCGGGGACAGTCCCTCGACCATCTGCAGGTACTGCACGAAGAACAGCAGCACACCGCCGGACGTCAGCACGGTGAGCAGCATGATCGCCAGCGCCGCGCCGAACGCCCGGTTGGCGAACAGCCTGAGGTCGATCAGTGGCGAGGCCAGCGTCCGCTGCCGACGGAGGAACAGCAGGCCGGAGGCGGCACCGAGCACGAGGGCCAGCAGGGGCCCGGTGGCAAGGTCCTGTTTGGCGCATTCCTTGAGTCCGTAGATCAGCGGAATCATGGCGCCCAGCGACAGCACCACGCTGATCGCGTCGATCCGGCCGGCGTCGGCGTCGCGGTACTCGGGGAGCAGGAACGGCGCGGCGATCAGCAGGACCACCATCACGGGCACGCCGAGCAGGAAGACCGAGCCCCACCAGAACCACTCCAGCAGGACCCCGCCGACGACCGGGCCGACGGCGGCACCGGCCATGAAGCAGGTCACCCACACCCCGATCGCGGTGGCCCGCTGCCGGGGGTGCGCGAACATGTTGCTGATGAGCGCCAGGGTGGAGGGCATCAGGGTGGCCCCCGCGATGCCGAGCAGCGCGCGGGTGGCGATGAGCATCTCGGGGCTGGTGGAGTATGCCGCGAGGACCGAGGCGGCGCCGAACGCGGTGGCGCCCGCCATCAGCAGCTTGCGGCGGCCGATCCGGTCCCCCAGGGTGCCCATGGTGACCAGGAATCCGGCGATCATGAAGCCGTAGATGTCGAGGATCCACAGCAGCTGGGTGCTGTCGGCCCGCAGGTCGGCGCTCAGGTGCGGGGCCGCGAGATGGAGCACGCTCATGTCCAGGGCCAGCAGCAGCGTGGGCAGAGCCAGAACGGCGAGTCCGACCCACTCCCGTCGGCCGGCCCTCGGAACGGTGCCGGGATCTGTGCCGGGCGGGGCGTGGCCGGTCATGAACATCCTTCCGGTTCTCCTGCGGCAGGGCCGCAGGCGGTGGTGGGTGAGGAGAACGGGTGGCGCGCGTCCCGGTCCCATACTGGCTGCCCGGGGTGACAACTGTCCGGTGGTTTTCGCGCGGCCGGGCGCCCGCCGCCACGTCCCCGAGGCGGCCCCGGGGTCACGCGTCGACGAGCGGCCGGCCGCGGAAGGTGTGGCGGTAGGCGGACGGGGAGACACCGAGGGTGGCCTGCAGGTGCTGACGGAGGGATGCCGCCGTGCCGAAGCCCGACTGCTCCGCGACCCGGTCGACGGACAGGTCGGTCTCCTCCAGCAGGTGCCGGGCCCGGTCCACGCGCTGCCGGGTCAGCCACTGCAGCGGTGAGATACCCGCCTCCTCCCGGAAGCGGCGGGTGAATGTCCGCACGCTCATCGACTCCTGGGCAGCCAGCTCGCGCAGAGTCAGCGGCCGGTGCAGGTGCTCCATCGCCCAGGCCCGCGCCCTGCCGGTGGAGGAGAGCTGCGGCTGCGGCACCGGCCGCAGGATGAACTGGGCCTGACCGCCCTCACGGTGCGGCGGAACGACGGTGTTCCGGGCGACGTCGTTGGCGACGGCCGCGCCGTGGTCACCCCGGATCATGTGCAGGCACAGGTCGATGCCGGCGGCGACACCCGCCGAGGTGAGGACGTCACCCTCATCGGTGTAGAGAACATCCGGGTCCAGACATACCGCGGGGTAGAGCGCGCGGAACTCCTCCGTCGCCGCCCAGTGGGTGGTGGCCCGGCGGCCGTCGAGCAGTCCGGCGGCCGCCAGGACGAAGGAGCCGGTGCAGATGGAGGCGATCCTGGCCCCCGCCCGGATGCGCCCCACCGCCTCGTCGAGAGCGGGACCGAGACTTCCGTGGGTGCGGGTCTCGTCGTGCTCGTAAGCGGCGGGGACGAACACGGTATCGGCCTCGGCCAGAGCCTCGGGCCCGTGCGGGACCTGGATCGTGAAGTCCGCGTCGGTGCGGACCCGGCCGGCCTCCAGGCCACAGGTGACGACTTCGTAGAGGGGCTGCCCGTCGGCGTCCCTGGCCTGGTTGAACAGCCGGTGGACGATGCCCAGCTCGATGGGCAGCAGGCCGTGGCGGACGAGGACGGCGACCCGGTGACGGCCGGGGTACACAAAGACAGTCATGGCCCGATTCTTGCACATGTCGTCCTTCCGGCCACTCGTGCGGCGGGTCGGGGCTCCGGAGGATCGGGGCATGACCCAGCACACCGATCTCCCCGCAGCCACCGGCCCGTTCGGCTCACGAGGGCCGGACGACAGCCCGGAGCCTCCCGGCCCGCCGCGCGGACCGGCCCGCACTCGCCCGCTCCTCGGCGGGGGCATCCCTCCCGCCTGGTGGGTCGCCGCGGTCGCCTGCCTGACGATCGTCGTCGCCGGAGCGTTCGGCACCGTGCCGGGGCTGCTGGTGGATCCGCTGCACGGGGAGTTCGACTGGTCCCGGGGGACGATCGGGCTGGCGGTCTCGGTGAACATGGTGCTCAACGGGCTGATCGCACCGTTCGCCGCGTCCCTCATGGACCGCTTCGGGATCCGCCGGGTCGTCGCCGGGGCGCTGGCCCTGCTGGTCGCGGGCGCGACCGCGACGACCGTCATGACCGCCGCCTGGCAGTTCGTGCTCGCCTGGGGTGTGCTCGTCGGCCTGGGAGCGGGCTCACTCGCCATGACCTTCGCAGCCACCCTCGCCGACCGCTGGTTCGTACGGCGGCGCGGGCTGGTGACGGGACTGCTGACCGGGGCGAGCGTCTTCGGGCAGATGGTGTTCCTGCCGGCCCTGGCCTGGGTGGTCGACCGCTGGTCCTGGCGCCCCGCGGTGGTCATCCTGGCCCTGGCCGCGCTGGCCCTGCTGCCTTCGGCCTGGCTGCTGCTGCGTGACCACCCGGCGGACCTGCGGGTGCCCGCCTACGGCGCGACCGGGCCCGCACCGCGGCCGGCGCCGGTGCCCGGCGCTGCCCACCGCGCGGTGCGAGTGCTGCTGCGGGCGGCCAGGACCGGGCCGTTCTGGCTGCTCGCCGGGACCTTCGCGATCTGCGGGGCCTCGACGAACGGCATCATGTGGACCCACTTCACCCCCGCCGCGCACGATCACGGGATGCCGGTCACCGTCGCCGCTTCCCTGCTGGCAGTGATCGGAGTGTTCTCCCTGGCGGGCACCGTCGGCGCCGGCTGGCTCACCGACCGGGCCGATCCCCGGCGGATTCTCGCCGCCGCCTACGGCCTGCGCGCCGTCTCGCTGCTCCTGCTCCCGCTGCTGATGGGTCCGGTCCCGGCGCCGGCCCTGGTGCTCTTCGCGGTGGCGTTCGGCCTGCTCGACGTGGCGACCGTGCCGCCGACGATCGCGCTCTGCCGCCAGGTTTACGGCCGGGACGGTGCCATCGTCTTCGGCTGGGTGCTCGCCGCGCACCAGGCCGGGGCGGGAGTGCTGGCCGTGGCCGGGGGTCTGGTGCGGGACCTCTCCGGCTCCTACGACCCGGTGTGGGTGGGATCCGGGGCCCTGTGCGCGGTGGCGGTCCCGCTGGTGATGATGATCAGCCGGCGCGCCGCGTGACGCGGATCTTGGACTGACCGTGCGGCAGCTTCTCCCAGTCGTCCATGAAGCGGGCTTCCAGGCCGTGCCGGCGGGCAAGGCCCAGCAAAGTCTCGGTGCGGTAGTAGAAATCCTCACCCAGCACTTGGTGCTCGGTGCCCTCCGTCCGGTCGAAGGTGAAATCGAAGAAGCCGTCCGGGGTGAGGACCCGGCCGACGTGGGACAGGCACTCCTCGATCACCCCGATCGGGGAGTGCGAGAAGACGCTGTGCGCGTGCACCACGTCGAAGTGCTCGCTGGGCAGGAAGTCCAGGGTCAGGTCGCCGGTGATCGTCAGGTGCGGCAGCTTGTCCTGCAACGCATAGGCGGTGAGGGTCTGCTTGGCGCTGATGAGGATGTCCGGCGAGATGTCGATGCCGTAGTAGTGACCGGGCTCCAGGTAGTCGATGAACCGCCACCCGGCCCGGAGGTTGCCGCAGCCGATGTCGAGCATGCGGTGCTCCGGGCTCAGACCATGGCCCTTGAGGTAGTCGAACTGCATCTCGCCCAGCGCCAGCCACCGTTCGTGGCTGCGGCTGCCGACCGCCGCCTCCGGGCTGCGCCCCGCGTCCGAGGCCATCACCGCCCGGTAGTAGGAGACATGGTCCCGGTGCTTGACCCGCAGCACGGCGTTCCGGGCGGTGCGACGCAGATAGGGCGCGACCTTGGCCGGATTGCGGACGGCATACCGGGCCTTGTGGGCGATGCTCGCCCGGTTTGCCCGGAGTTTGGTGGATCGGTCAGGCATCAGCAGTCTCCGTGAAACATCCCGTATGCGGCTGTCACCCCCACCTTGCTCCAGATGGGTGCGAACCACCAGAAGGCGCGCGCAGTGCGCAACCGTTGTTTTCCCCAGGGCGCACGCCTGCGCGGCACAGCAACAAGCGGCACAGCAGCAAGGTCCCGCCCCGGAGACCGGGGCGGGACCTTGCTGGTGCGCGGGGTGCGCGGGGTGCGCGGGCTACTTGGGTTGCGGGGGCGCCGGGGCCTTGCGGAGGGAGAGGTGCAACTCCCTCAGGCGGGATTCGTCCACCTCGCTCGGGGCGCCCATGAGCAGGTCCTGGGCGTTGCCGTTGAGCGGGAAGGCGATGGTCTCGCGGATGTTCGGCTCGTCCGCCAGCAGCATGACGATCCGGTCGATGCCGGGGGCGATGCCCCCGTGCGGCGGGGCACCGAAGGCGAAGGCCCGGAGCATCCCGCCGAACTCCCGCTCGACCTCTTCCCTGGAGTAACCGGCGATCCCGAACGCCTCGTACATCAGCTCCGGTTCGTGGTTCCGGATGGCGCCGGAGGAGAGCTCCACACCGTTGCAGACGATGTCGTACTGCCAGGCGAGGACGTCCAGCGGGTCCTTGCTCCGCAGTGCCTCGAGGCCGCCCTGCGGCATGGAGAACGGGTTGTGGGAGAACTCGATCGCGCCGGTGTCCTCGTTCTTCTCGAACATCGGGAAGTCGACGATCCAGCAGAACCGGAAGACGCCCTCCTCGAAGTGACCGGCCCGCCTGGCCGCTTCGACCCGGACCGCGCTCATGATGCGGGAGACCTCGTCGAACTCGCCCGCGCCGAAGAAGACGGCGTGGCCCGGGCCGGCGCCGAGGGCGCCGAGCAGCGCGTCGACGTTGTCCTCGGTGAGGAACTTCGCGATCGGGCCGCTCAGGACCGGCCGGTCGCCCTCGCTCTCGCCGACGCGTACCCAGGCCAGGCCCTTGGCGCCGTGCTCGACGGCGAACTCGCCCATCTGGTCGAAGAACTTGCGCGGCTGCCCGGCGGTGTCGGGGACGGCCAGCGCGCGGACGTGCTTGTCGGCGAATGCCTTGAAAGAGGAGCCCGCGAAGATCTGCGAGACGTCCACCAGCTCCAGCTTCGCGCGCAGGTCCGGCTTGTCCGTGCCGTAGCGGACCATCGCCTCCCGGAACGGGATGCGGGGGAACGGCGAGGTGACGTGCCGGCCGTTGCCGAACTCCTCGAAGAGGTCGGTCATGAGCTTCTCGATGACCTGGAAGACATCCTCCTGCTCGACGAAGCTCATCTCCATGTCGAGCTGGTAGAACTCGCCCGGCGAGCGGTCGGCGCGGGCGTCCTCGTCCCGGAAGCAGGGGGCGATCTGGAAGTAGCGGTCGAAGCCCGCGATCATCAGGAGCTGCTTGAACTGCTGCGGGGCCTGCGGGAGGGCGTAGAACTTGCCCGCGTGCAGCCGGGACGGCACCAGGAAATCCCGGGCGCCCTCCGGCGAGGTGGCGGACAGGATGGGGGTGGCCAGCTCATTGAAGCCCAGGCCGGTCATCCGCCGGCGGATCGAGGCGATCACGGCGGAGCGCAGCATGATGTTGCGGTGCATCCGCTCCTTGCGCAGGTCGAGGAAGCGGTACTCGAGCCGGCGCTCCTCGTTCACCCCGTCCTCGGCGTTGATCGTGAACGGGATCTGCTCGGCACCGCCCAGTACCTCGACCTCGCCGACCTCGACCTCGACCTCACCGGTCGGCAGCTCCGGGTTGACGTTCTCCGCGCCGCGGGCGACGACGCGGCCGTCGATCCGCACGACGCTCTCCTTGGACAAGGAGCTGAGCCGCTCGTTGACGGCGGTGTCGGGCCGGACGACCAACTGCACGATGCCGTAGTGGTCACGCAGGTCGATGAAGAGGATGCCACCCAGATTGCGGCGGTTGTGCAGCCAGCCGGACAGTCGGACGTCCTCGCCGATGTCCGCGGAACGCAGCTCGCCGCAGGTGTGGGACCGGTACCGATGCATCGCTCATCCAAGTCGTCAGGGCGGAGGGTACGAGAGGTAAGGAAACGGCGTCCCAGACTACCGCCCCGGCTCACCCCTGCTCGCCGCCCGTCACCTGGCAAGCATAAAGTGGGGCAATATGCGCACCGAGGATGTGCTGTTCGCCTCCAGGACCGGGCTGTGGCGCTGGGACCACGCCACCGGCCTGGTGTGGCTTGACGCCGTGGCGGCCGGCCTGGTGGGTCTGCCCGGGGAGGAGACCAGCATCACGGAGTCCGACGCCCGGGCCCGCATCCACGTGGAGGACTTCATCGATCTCGCCAGGATCGTGACGCTCGCCACAGCCGAGAACCGCCCCGCCGAGGGCCGGATGCGCATCGTCGACACCCATGGAACCGTGCGGCGCAGGCTACGGGTCCGGATCAGGGCACGCGGCGAGGGCAACGAGTTCGTCCTGGTCGGCACCATGGTGGAGGTGCCGGAGAAGCCGGGGAGCGGCAGCGAGGCGACGGGCGACTGGCGGCTCTCCCGGGAGGCCTTCCTGCTCGACGCCGGGCGGTCACTGGCCGAGGCACGCACCACGACAGAGGTGCTGCGGGTGGCGAGCAGCCTCGCGCTGCCCGGTTTCACCCCCAGCGGTCAGGTCGTGTTCGGGCTCGACGGGAACCGGCTGGAGGTGCTCGGGCATCACGGCTACTTCTGGAAGGGCGACAAAGGGCTCCAGCGGCTCACTGATTTCTTCCACCTGACCAGAGAGCACGAGTACCCCGCAGTCGACGCCATCCGCACCGGCCGGGCCGTCTACCTGCCGTCCCCCGGGGACTACGAACGGCGGTACCCGGGAGCCTGGGCGACCGTGCACACGTTCGGCCGGCAGGCGTGGGCCTACCTGCCGCTCACCGTGGGCGGCAGGCCCATCGGTGCCTGGATGGCTGCCTTCCCGCACAAGGTGACCTTCAGCCCGGACGAGCGTTCGGTCCTCACCACGGTCGCCCGGATGCTCGCCCAGGCGCTGGCCCGCACCCATGTCTTCGAGACGGAACGCGCCTTCTCGGAAGACCTGCAGCACACCATGCGTCCCGTGAGCAGCCCGGCAGTACCCGGTCTGGAGCTCACCGCCCGGTACGTCCCCGCCGGCGGCGGCCTGCAGGTCGGCGGCGACTGGTACGACGTGATCCCGCTGTCCTCGGGCCGGGTCGCGGTGATCATGGGTGACGTGCAGGGTCACGACGTGCGCGCCGCCGCGATCATGGCCCAGGTGCGGATCGCCCTGCGTGCCTACGCCGCGGAGGGCCACCCGCCGGACGCGGTGCTCACCCGCGCCTCCCGCTTCCTCTCGGGCATCTCGTCCCCTGACGACGAGCGCTTCGCGACCTGTCTCTACCTGGAGATCGATCCTCCCACCGGGGCCCTGAACGTCGCCCGCGCCGGCCACCCCGATCTCGCGGTCCGGGTGGAGGACGGCACCACCGCGACCCGGCCGACGGCCGGCGGGCCCCCGCTGGGCGTCCTTCCCGACTGGTCGTACCCCACCACCCGGATGGCACTGCAACCGCACGAGGTTCTGATGCTGTACACGGACGGGCTGCTGGAGACCGGGGGCCACGACGTGGACAGCGGCTGGGCCCGGCTCCACCGGGTGCTCCACACCCATCCGGCGCACACCCTCGAACTGCTGGCGGACGCGCTGATCGAGACCGTGCACGGCCCGCCGTCCCACCGCGTGCGCGGGCCGCTCACCGACCGGCGCGAGGACGACTCGGCCCTGCTGCTGATCCGCCGGAAGCAGTGGGGGGAAACCCCGCGCCGCACCGTGCTGTCCATCGACCAGGCGGAGCCGGCCCGGATCGCCGAGGCCCGGCACCAGCTGGCGGACCTGCTGCACGACTGGGCGGACCGGGAGCAGGTGGACGGTGCGGTCCTCGTGCTGTCCGAGGTGCTGACCAACGTCCTGCTGCACACCGACAGCGCCGCGCTCATGGTGGCCGAGGTCACCGGACCGCGCGGCAGCCGCCGGCTGCGGGTGGAGGTCGCCGACAGCAGCGACGACCTCCCGCACCGGCGGGAGCCGGGCGAGATGGCCTCGTCCGGACGCGGCCTGCTGCTGATGGAGGTGATCGCCGACGCCTGGGGGGTGGACCCCAGAGGGCACGGCAAGTCGACCTGGTTCGAGATGCGCGAGGGCCCGGAGCCGGAGCACCCCCCGGGCGCCGACGGCCCTCCGGGCTGATCCCCGCGCGCCCGGCGGCCCGGCCGGGGCAGTGGTCAGTCCTCGAGGCGCCGGGCCGGGATGCGGCCGAGCCGGCCCGCCTGGAAGTCGTCGAAGGCCTGTGCCAGCTCAGCCCGGTGGTTCATCACGAAGGGACCGTAGTGGGCCATCGGCTCCCGGATCGGCAGACCGCCCAGCAGCACGACGTCGAGGTTCGGCGTGTGGCCGTCCTGCTGGTCCGCCGCCCGGACGGTGAGGCTGTCACCGGCACCGAAAACGGCCGTCTGCCCGATCTCGACCGGATGCCGCTCCGGACCCGCGCTGCCGCGGCCGGCCAGGACGTAGGCCAGGGCGTTGAAGTCCCGGCGCCAGGGGAGGGTGATCTCCGCCCCCGGGCTGACCGTGGCGTGGAGAAGCACGATCGGCGTGTGGGTGGAGCCCGGGCCCCGGTGGCCGTCGAGGTCGCCGGCGATCAGCCGCAGCAGACCACCGCCGTCCGGGGTGGACAGCAGCCTGACGTTGCCGCCGCCGATGTCCTGGTAACGCGGATCGGTCATCTTGTCCTTGGCCGGGAGGTTCACCCAGAGCTGGATGCCGTGGAACAGACCCCCCTTGACGACCAGCTGCTCCGGCGGCGCCTCGATGTGCAGCAGCCCGGATCCCGCGGTCATCCACTGGGTGTCACCGTCGTTGATCACCCCGCCGCCGCCCTCGGAGTCCTGATGAACGAAGGTGCCGTCGATGAGGTAGGTGACGGTTTCGAAGCCCCGGTGCGGATGCCACGGGGTCCCCTTCGGCTCCCCCGGGGCGTAGTCCACCTCGCCCATCTGGTCCATCATGATGAACGGGTCGAGGAACTCGTACTTGATGCCGGCGAAAGCGCGCCGGACCGGGAATCCCTCGCCCTCGAAGCCGGTCGGCGCGGTACTGACCGCGAGCACCGGGCGGGCTGCCGACGGGGCGGCCGGGGCCGCCACTCGCGGCAGGGTCAGGGGGTTCTCCACGGTGATCGCAGGCATGGCACTCCTTCTCGGCTGACTGTCAGTTTAGTTGAACCGTGAACATCCAGCCGGGGTGTCCGTATTCCCCGGGCCTGCCCGGGCGGTCCGCACGACGACGGAGCCCTCAGCCGTACATCCGGCGCATCGTGTACTCGACCATCTCCTCGGCCGCCTTGGCGTCCAGCACGATCCGGTGCTCGCCCTCCATGTCGAGCGCGAAGCCGTACCCGGTCGGCAGCAGGTCGAGCACCTCCCCGCCGGTCACCGTGAAGTAGCGGGACTCCTTCCCCGCGTAGCGCCGCAACTCCTTGAGCGTGGTGAAGAGCGGAATCACCGGCTCCTGCGTGGTGTGCAGCGCCAGGAAGCCGGGATTCTCCCCCCGGGGGCAGTAGATCTTCGCGGCACAGAAGATGTCCTGGAACTCCTCCGTGGACATCGCGCCGGAGGTGTAGGCCCGCACCGCGTCGGTGAGCGAGGGCGGCGCCGACCCCTGCTGGGGCTGGGCGTACATCGGCTGCTGCTGGGCGCCGTACCCCTCCACCGGAGGCGGCTGCGTGCCGTAGGCGGGCTGCTGCCCCGGATGCTGGCCCTGCTGCCCGCCGTGCTGACCGTACTGCCCCGCGTATCCGCTCTGGTCATAGCCGTACATGTGAGGAAGCCTACTGACTACTCAGGGCCCTGCATCGCTTGCTTCTTATTACCGGTGGGTAGCATGATGGTGGTTACTTACTGATAGCTGTCTGGTCCGTCTTCCGGCCACCACCCCACATCGAGGCGCTTCGCGCCTGAATCCCAGCAGAAGTACGGAGTCGTCCATGGGGCACTACAAGTCGAATCTCCGCGACATCGAGTTCAACCTGTTCGAGGTTCTCGGTCGCGACAAGGTGTACGGCACGGGTCCGTTCGTGGAGACGGACACCGACACCGCCAAGAGCGTGCTGACGGAGATCGCACGCATGGCGGAGAACGAGTTCGCCGCGTCCTACCAGGAAGGGGACCGCAACCCGCCGGTCTTCGACCCGGAGACCAACACGGCGCCCGTTCCCGAGGCCTTCCGCAAGAGCTACCAGGCCTACATGGACGCCGAGTGGTGGCGCCTCGGCATCGGTGAGGAACTCGGCGGCACCGTGGCCCCGCGCTCGCTCCTGTGGGCCTTCGCCGAGTCCATCCTCGGCTCGAACCCGGCGATCTGGATGTACGCGTCCGGCCCCGCCTTCGCCGGCGTGCTCCAGGACGAGGGCACCGAGGAGCAGCACAAGATCGCCCAGTGCATGGTCGACAAGCAGTGGGGCTCCACCATGGTGCTGACCGAGCCGGACGCCGGCTCGGACGTCGGCGCGGGCCGGACCAAGGCGACGCGGCAGGAGGACGGCTCCTGGCACATCGAGGGTGTCAAGCGCTTCATCACGTCCGGCGAGCACGACATGTCGGAGAACATCATCCACTACGTGCTGGCCCGCCCCGAGGGCCACGGCCCGGGCACCAAGGGTCTGTCCCTCTTCGTCGTGCCGAAGTACGACTTCGACTGGGAGACCGGCGAGCTGGGCGAGCGCAACGGCGTCTACGCCACCAACGTCGAGCACAAGATGGGCCTGAAGGTCTCCAACACCTGTGAGATGACCTTCGGCGCCAACCGGCCCGCCAAGGGCTGGCTGCTGGGCGAGAAGCACGACGGCATCCGCCAGATGTTCAAGATCATCGAGTTCGCCCGGATGATGGTCGGCACGAAGGCCATCGCCACCCTCTCCACCGGCTACCTGAACGCCCTGGAGTACGCCAAGGAGCGGGTGCAGGGAGCCGACCTCACGCAGTTCGCGGACAAGAGCGCGCCGCGCGTCACCATCACCAACCACCCGGACGTGCGCCGCTCCCTGATGATGCAGAAAGCGTACGCGGAGGGCATGCGTGCCCTGGTGCTCTACACCGCCACCGTCCAGGACGAGGTGCTGATCAAGGAGGCCGCGGGCGAGGACGCCTCCGACGCAGAGGCCCTCAACGACCTGCTGCTGCCGATCGTCAAGGGCTACGGCTCCGAACGCTCCTACGAGCAGCTGGCACAGTCGCTGCAGACCCTGGGCGGCTCCGGCTACCTCCAGGAGTACCCGCTGGAGCAGTACATCCGGGACGCCAAGATCGACACCCTCTACGAGGGCACCACGGCCATCCAGGGCCAGGACTTCTTCTTCCGCAAGATCGTGCGTAACCAGGGCGCCGCGCTGAACGCCCTCTCCGGCGAGATCAAGTCGTTCCTCGCCGCGGGCACCGGCGGCGAGGAGCTGGCCGCCGCCAGGGAGTCGCTGGGCCGGGCCGCCGGTGAGCTGGAGGCCATGGTCGGCACCCTGCTCACCGCCCTCGCGGAGACCGAGAAGGACGTCAAGTCCCTCTACAAGGTCGGCCTCAACACCACCCGCTTCCTGATGGCCTCCGGTGACGTCGTGGTCGGCTACCTGCTGCTGAAGGGCGCGGCCGTCGCCGCCGCGAAGCTGCCGGACGCCTCGGACAAGGACCGCCCGTTCTACCAGGGCAAGATCGTCGCCGCGAAGCACTTCGCGGCCGAGGTGCTGCCGCACGTCGCGGTGGAGCGCGCCGCCGCCGACGGCACCGACCTGGAGATCATGGAGCTGGACGAGTCCGCCTTCTGATCCCCTGCGCCCCACCGGGCCCCTGACGCGCGGCCCCGCCTCCTTCCCCCCCCCGTCCCCCCGGGAGGCGGGGCCGCGCTCCGTGCACCGGGTGAGGTGTCCTTATGCTGAGACACATGGATGCTCCGTCCCGCTTCGACCGCGGCCACACCGATGATCTGATGGCTTACCTGGCCGCGAGCCCTTCCCCGTACCACGCGGTGGCCAACGCCGCGGCACGGCTGGAGAAGGCGGGCTTCCGGCGCGTCGAGGAGACGGACGCCTGGGACGGCGCCCCGGGCGGGAAGTACGTGCTGCGCGGCGGCGCGATCATCGCCTGGTACGTGCCGGAGGGCGCCACACCCGCCACCGGGTTCCGCATCGTCGGGGCGCACACCGACTCCCCCAACCTGCGGGTCAAGCCGCAGCCCGACACCGGCCGCCACGGATGGAAGCAGATCGCCGTCGAGGTCTACGGCGGCACGCTGCTGAACACCTGGCTGGACCGCGATCTGAGCCTTTCCGGGCGGCTGTCGCTCCGCGACGGCGGCAGCACCCTGGTGCACGTGGACCGGCCGCTGCTGCGCGTGCCGCAGCTGGCCATCCACCTCGACCGGCAGGTGAACGACGGGCTGAAGCTCGACCGTCAGCAGCACATGACCCCCGTGTGGGGGCTGGGCCGGCCGACCGGGGGTGAGCTGATCGCCTTCCTCGCGGAGGAGGCGGGCGTCGCGGCCGAGGACGTCACCGGCTGGGACCTCATGACGCACAGCGTCGAAGCACCCGCCTATCTCGGCAGGGACCGCGAGCTGGTCGCCGCCCCCCGGCTGGACAACCTGCTCTCCGTGCACGCCGGAGTCGCCGCACTCGCCGAAGCCGCCGGGGAGAAGCTCACCCACATCCCGGTGCTGGCCGCCTTCGACCACGAGGAGACCGGCAGCCAGTCCGACACCGGCGCCGACGGGCCGCTGCTCGGCTCGGTGCTGGAGCGGTCCGTCCTCGCCCGTGGCGGCTCCTTGGAGGACCGGGCCCGGGCGTACGCCGGCTCCGTCTGCCTGTCCTCGGACACCGGCCACGGGGTGCACCCCAACTACGCGGAGCGGCACGACCCGGACCACCTCCCGAGAGCGGGTGGCGGGCCGATCCTCAAGGTCAACGTCAACCAGCGGTACGCCACCGACGGCAGGGGCCGAGCGGTGTTCGCCGCCGCCTGCGAGCGGGCCGGCGTGCCGTGGCAGAGCTTCGTCTCTCACAACGCCATGCCGTGCGGCACCACGATCGGTCCGATCACCGCGGCCCGGCACGGCATCGCGACGGTGGACATCGGGGTCGCCATCCTGTCGATGCACTCCGCCCGGGAGCTGTGCGGTGCTGCCGACCCGTACCTGCTGGCGAACGCGCTGACCGCGTTCCTCACCGGGCCCTGAGCCACCGGCCCGCGGCCCCTCCGGTACGGACCCCGGCGGCCCGGACCGGAGGACGGACGAGCGGAGCCCGCAGGCCGGCGGCGGGCCGCCCGTACCCCGCCGGGGGCGGGGCCGCTCCGAGGGTTTCGCCACGTCACCGAGAAGTAACCCGGCTCCGCACCCCGGCCCCTCGAACTGACACCCCCGCGCCCCCTAGGATCTGACCTCAGAAAGCGTTCACCGGTGCCCTCACGGGGGCGTAACGTGTGAGCACTCAGCCAGCGACGAACCGCCCGAGGGGTCCAGTGACCGAACACCCGAGCCTGCAGCCGTCCATCGAGGCCTGGACCCAGTCCATCGAGGCGATATCCGAGCTCGTCTCACCCCTCGTCGAAGGTGAATGGAACCGCCCGACCGACTGCCCCGGCTGGTCCGTACGCGACCTCGTCTCGCACGTCATCGGCGGTGAGTGCGAGGCGCTCGGGGACCCCCGCCCGATCCACACACTGCCCCGTGATCTCTACCACGTCACCGACGAGACCAGCCGGTACATGGAGGTGCAGGTCGACGTCCGTCGGCACCACACCGCTCCGGAGATGACCAGCGAGCTCGAGTACACGATCATTCGGCGCTCCCGGCAGCTCCGCAACGACAAGCGGGACCCCGAGCGCACCGTCTCGAACCCGGTGTTCGGGCAGATGTCGGCCACCGACTTCATGCGCCTGCGGGCGTTCGACGTCTGGGTCCACGAGCAGGACATCCGGCGGGCCCTCGGCAAGCCGGGCAACCTGGACTCCCCGGGAGCGCAGCTCGCCCGCGACATCCTGCTCAGCCGGCTGCCGAAGGTGGTCGCCAAGGACGCGGGGGCGCCGAAGAAGTCCGCCGTCGTGTTCGACGTCAGCGGCCCGTTGGAGTTCCTCCGCACGGTCCGCGTGGACGAGGAGGGCAGGGGGTCGGTCAGCAAGAGCCCGTCACTCGGACCGGTGGTCACCCTGACCCTCGACTGGGAGACCTACGTGCGGCTGGCCTGCGGACGGGTCCGGCCGCGGAAGGTCGCCGACCGGGTCAAGATCGAGGGCGACGCCGAGCTGGCCGGCCGCATTCTGGGGAACTTCGCCGTCACACCCTGATCCCCGGCACCGCCGCGTGCGGGGCGCCGGGCCCGGCGCCGGCCCCTGGGGGCCACGGCGGCCGCGGGCGCCGTGGCGCGAGGGCTCAGCGCTCGTTGCCGGTGGAGATGGTGAGCTGGATCTTGTCCTCTTCGGGGTTGAACGGCTCGTACTTCTTCGGGGACTGATCCACCACCATGCCCTTGCCCTTGAGGACCTCGTCCTCGTACAGGTCGGGGGACTCGGCTATCCACTTCGCCTGCCGGATGCACTCCTTCACCGAAGCGAAGTGCTTGTCGTAGAAGTCGGGCATGACGATGGCGTCCGGGTGCTCGTCCTCGTTGTAGTGATCCCGGGCGTTGACGCATTCCTTGGGGTCGATGGTCTTCTCCGGGTCGCCCTCCTTGAAGCGCGGCTCCCGTTCCTGCTTGTCGTCGTCCGTCGGCTCCGGATCGTCGTCCACGTCCTCCGCGCCGCCACTCTGGCCACTGGTGTCCCCCTTGGCCTCCGGGCTGTCGTCGGAACCACCGGACAGCAGGTAGGCCATGGCGGTGCCCGCGATCAGAACGAGCGCCAGCACGCCCGCGGCCACCAGCAGCGTCATGCTCCGGTTGCCGCCGCCCTTTCCGCCGCCCGCCACCGCGGGGGCAGCGGCGGGGTTCAGGTGGTAGGGCGGCGGGGTGTGCACGCCCTGCTGCACGGCGGTGGGAGGGTGCGGGTAGCCGTAGGCCCCCGCCCCGGGCGGCGGGGAGCCCAGGGCGTACGGGGACTGCACGTGGGCTCCCGGCGGCGGGGTGGCGGCACCGTACTGCGGGAAGACGGTCTGGGAGACGGCAGCCCCGCTGGCCGCGGGCGCCGCACCGGTGATCTGCGGTGCGGTACCGGTGAGCGACCCGCTGACCCGCTCGCACTCGGTGCGCAGGGTGGCGGCGTCCGCGAAGCGCTCGTTGGGGTTCTTCCGCAGCATCCGGGCCACCAGCCCGTCCACGGCGGGCGGCACCGCGGAATTGAAGTGGGAGGGAGTCGGCGGCTCCTCCTGCACGTGCGCGTAGGCGATGGCGAGCGGCGAGTCGGCCTCGAACGGCAGCCGGCCGGTGAGCAGTTCGAACAGCATGATGCCCACGGAGTACAGGTCGGAGCGGGCGTCGACACCGCGTCCCAGGGCCTGCTCCGGGGAGAGGTACTGCGGGGTGCCGACGACCATGCCGGTCTGGGTCATGGAGGTGACGCCGGACTGCATCGCCCGCGCGATACCGAAGTCCATGACCTTGACCTCGCCGCGCTTGGTCAGCATGACGTTGCCGGGCTTGATGTCGCGGTGCACCAGACCCATCTCGTGCGACATGTCCAGCGCCGCGCACACATCCTTGATGATCTTCAGCGCCTTGTCGGCCGGCATCGCACCGTGCCGCGCGATGTCCTCGTCGAGAACATCCCGCAGCGGCCGGCCGTCGACGAACTCCATCACGATGTAGGGGACCGGGACCCCGTCGAGGATGTCCTCACCGGTGTCGAACACCGACACGATGTTGGGGTGCGTCAGTTTCGCGACCGACTGCGCCTCCCGCCGGAACCGCTCACGGAAGGAGTCCTCCTGCCCCAGCTCACCGTGCATCGTCTTGACGGCGATCTGCCGGTCCAGGACGGTGTCGTACGCGAGGTGCACCGAGGCCATCCCGCCCCTGCCGAGCAGGCTCCTGAGCTGGTAACGCCCGCCGCCCACGGCACGTCCCGTGTGGTCCGCCGGCTGTTGCGCGGCCTGATCACTCATCTGTGCTCCCCCTGTGCGGCATGCGTCGGCGCCAAGTCTGCCTCAGCGGTAGGACGCGTCAAGCTTGTTGTCCGTTCCGTGACCGGTTGCACCGAGCACCGTGACGGGACCGTCATACTCGACTTGGCAGGGTGGTACCCAACCGGGTTTGATGGCTGAGCGATACGGCGAGCATGGCGAGGAATGATGGCACAGGAGCGAGGCGCTCCGGGCTCCGGCGCGGACGAGCCCGAGGCGACCGGCACCGAGGTGCCGGACTCGCCCGAGTACTGGGGAAACAACGGTCTCGTCGGTGACGGACGGTACCGGCTGACGTACCGGCTCGGACGTGGCGGCATGGCCGAGGTCTTCGCTGCCGAGGACGTACGGCTGGGCCGCGTCGTCGCGGTGAAGCTGCTGCGGTCCGACCTGGCGGAGGACCCGGTCTCCAAGGCACGGTTCACCCGCGAGGCACAGTCCGTGGCCGGCCTGAACCACCACGCGGTCGTCGCGGTCTACGACTCCGGCGAGGAACGGTTCGCGGGCAACGTCGTGCCCTACATCGTGATGGAGCTGGTCGACGGCCGCACCATCCGGGAGCTGCTGCACGAAGCCGAGGACACCCCGGTCGACCAGGCGCTGGTCATCGTCTCCGGAGTGCTGGAAGCCCTCGCCTACAGCCACCAGCACGGCATCGTCCACCGGGACATCAAGCCGGCCAATGTCATCATCACCGACACCGGCAACGTCAAGGTCATGGACTTCGGCATCGCCCGTGCCCTGCACGGCGCGCAGAGCACCATGACACAGACCGGCATGGTCATGGGGACGCCGCAGTACCTCTCGCCCGAACAGGCCCTGGGCAAGGCGGTGGACGCGCGTTCCGACCTCTACGCGGTCGGCTGCCTGCTCTACGAGCTGCTGGCCCAGCGGCCGCCGTTCACCGGTGAGACACCGCTCTCCGTGGTCTACCAGCACGTCCAGGACACCCCGCGGCTGCCGTCCGAGATGAGCCGTAACGCACCGCCGGAGCTTGACGGCCTGGCCATGCGGTCCCTGGCGAAGGACCCGGACGACCGGTTCCAGTCCGCCGAGGAGATGCGCGGGGTCGTGCAGTACGCGCTGCGCATGCTCGCCGAGCACGGCTCGCACACCCACGGCCTGTGGAACACCGGCTCGGTCACCGCGGACACCCCGGCGATGGGGACGCCCGCCGTCGGACCGGGGCCGAACGCGACCACCGACGAGCTCCGCCCGATGCTGATGGGCAATCCGGTCGGTGACGGTGACGACGGCCGCCCCGGCTGGAAGAACGACAACCGCCTCCGCTACCTGCTGGTGGCGGTCCTCGCGCTGTTCGCGATCGGCGCCGGCGTCCTCTGGGCCAACGGCACCGGCGACGACGGCGACACCACGCCGGTGGAGGACCCCGTGCCCACGGAGACCGCTCCCGAGGAGGGCGAGGAGGAGCCGGAGGAGGAGCCGGAGGAGCCGGACGACAACAACACCGGTCCGTCCGACGATCTCTTCGACCCGAGCACCCGGGAACCTACACACGAACCTCCGTCCGACCCGGGCTACGGCACGGGCAGCGGAGGTGGCACCTCCGACGGCTCGACCGGCGGTGACAACGGTGGCAGCACCGAGGGCGACACCGACGGCAACACCGACGAGGGCACGGACGACGGCGCCGACGACGGCGCCGACGAGGGCGCGGACGAAGGCACCCCTGGCGACCCCGGGGACGGCGGCACCACCGAGGGCAACCCCACCGGCGGCGCCAACCCCGGTGGCACCGAGGGCAGCGGAGGCCCGACATCCGGTGGAACCGCGGACCTCGGCGCCACCGCCGGCAACGCCACCCCCTGACCCCGCAGGCGGCAGCCCTCAACACTCTCCGCGTCCGTCCGATGCCCTGAAGTGATCTACGATGCGGCGGTGTTGTCCACCCTCGCGCCGCCTCCTGAGCGCACCCTCACCACCTTGTTCCAGCGCTTCGGGGCCGGCGAACCGCTCGCCTGCCGACCGCTCACCGAAGGTCTGCTCAACCGGGGCTACCGGGTGGTCACCACCCGGGGCCGGTTCTTTCTCAAGCACCATCTGGACGGTGATCCCGAGGCCGTCGTGCCGCTGGCGCGGCGGCACGGGATCACCACCGCGCTCGCCGCGCTGGGACTGCCGGTGGTACCCCCGGTCGCCGACCGGGAGGGACGCACCGTGGCGGTGCTTGGCCGCGGCGGGAGTTACGCCCTGTACCCGTGGGTGGAGGGGCGGCACCGCGGCGGCGGGGAGCTGACTCCGGACGAGTGCCGGCGGCTCGGCGCGCTGCTCGGCCGGGTGCACCGCGGGCTGGAGCATGTCATCACCGGTGCCGAGGACCGGGCCGCCGGGGTGCGCTGCGCGGAGGCGGCCGACGCCGCGTCCACCCGGGAGCTGATCGAGATACTGCTGGCCCGGATCCGGCTCCGGTCACGCCGCACGGGCTTCGACGAGCTGGCCGAGCACCGGCTGCTGGAACGCCGGGAGCTGCTGCTCCGGCACGCGCACCGCAGGCCGCACCGCGCCCAGATGCCCGCCTCAGGGTGGGTGCACGGCGACTTCCACCCGCTCAATCTGCTCTACCGCCGCGAGGGCCCTGCCGAACCGGTGGCCATCATCGACTGGGACCGGCTCGGCATACGGCCGCGTGCCGAGGAGGCGGTGCGGGCCGCCGCGATCTTCTTCCTCCGGCCGGACGGCAGCCTCGACCTGACCAGGGTCCGGGCCTACGCCCGGGCCTACCGGCAGGCCACCGGAGCCCCCGGGGACGAGCTGTCAGCGGCCGTGCACCGGGTGTGGTGGGAACGCCTCAACGACTTCTGGATGCTGCGCTGGCACTATGAGCTGCGGGACACCCGGGCCGATCCGCAGTTCCCCGCCGCGGCCGCCCTGATCGTCTGGTGGACCCGGTACGCCGCCGCCGTGCGGAGCGCCTTCTGCGACTGAGCCCGCCGGGGGAGGCCCCACGGGCCGGTCAGGAGAGGTCGGCGAATCCGGGGGAGAAGCGCAGGTAGAACCCGGTGTCCGGGCCTTCCTCGTCCCCGGGCACCAGCAGAGCACGCTCGTCCGGCGCCGGGTCACAGACGCTGACCGTACCGACGAGGTGGACACCCGCCGGGCGGCCGGACGCCGCCGCTTCCTCCTCCGGCCCGGTGCCCGCGCTGCCCACACGGCCGCAGCAGGCCTGGGCCCGGTAGGCCAGCACGGTCCCGTCCAGGTACCGGCTGTCGGCCTCACCGGCGGTGACGCGCAGCAGCACGGTTTCCCCCGTCACCAGATGCCGGGCGGGCAGCACGTACGGCAGGGCGTACCGGGTCACCGCGGCGTGGCCGTGGCTGAGCGACGGCAGGACGCGCAGCGCGTCGGCCAGGCGGTCCTCGGAGGTGCTCATCGTGACGGGCATGCGTCAAGGCTGCCTCGGCAGCGCGCGTCCGCGCCCCGGGGAAAGGTCCCGGATCAGGGGACAATGGTCCCGATTGCGCGGGGGGCGGGGGCGGCCGCGGCCGGCCCGGTCGTCAGCGCTGCGGCTTTTCCGCCTGCAAGCGCGCCACGTAGGCGGCGGCCTGGGAGCGCCGTTCCATGCCCAGCTTGGCGAGCAGGCTGGAGACGTAGTTCTTGATGGTTTTCTCCGCGAGGTGCAGCCGCTCCCCGATGGCCCGGTTGGTGAGCCCTTCACCGATCAGGTCGAGAATCCGGCGCTCCTGGTCGGTGAGGTGGGCCAGCCGGTCGTCCGGCCGGCCGCCACCGTGCCGCAGGCGTTCCAGCACCTGCTGGGTGGTCACCGGGTCGAGCAGGGACTTGCCGGCGGCGACGTCACGGACCGCGCTCAGCAGGTCGTTCCCCCGGATGGCTTTGAGGACGTAGCCGGACGCCCCGGCCATGATCGCGTCGAACAGCGCCTCGTCATCCGCGAAGGAGGTCAGCATGAGGCACTTGAGCGACTCGTCCCGGGAGCGGATCTCCCGGCACACTTCGACCCCGCTGCCGTCCGGCAGCCGGACGTCGAGCAGCGCCACATCCGGGTGCGTGGCCGGGATCCGGACCAGGGCCTCGGCGGCCGTGCCGGCCTCGCCGACGACCTCGATGTCCGGCTCCATGGACAGCATCTCGTGCACGCCTCGGCGCACCACTTCGTGATCATCGAGCAGAAATACAGTAATTTTTCCGTTTTCTCCCACCTCGCCAGTGTCACACAAGGTGTTCTCCAGCGCTCTTCCCGTACCGTGGCCCGCCGGGTTACGGTGCGAGTGTCCCCTCGGCTCGCGAGCCGTGACCAGTGACGTTCCGGGCCGGCGGCAACCGCAAGCGGAAGTACTTGGATTTCCAGGTATATCCGCAGGTCAAGTGTGTTTCGCCCCGGAGTCGTTCACTGGGTACGGTGCTGGTAGCGGACCGTCGAACGGGACACTGTCACGCTCGGAGCTGTCCGCTGCGCACCCACCCCGTGCGTCGTACGGCACCGGGCGAGCCGCACTGGCCCCCCGGAGGACCCCGGGGGCCGGACCGACGGAGGAGCACACGTGACCGTGGAGAGCACTGCCGCGCGCGGCAAGCCGCGCCGCAGCAGCGGAAAGCGCGCGACCAAGAAGGCGCAGAGCGCGCCCGACGCGCAGCGGCCGGAGATGGTGCAACTGCTGACCCCGGAAGGGGAACGCGTCGAGCACCCGGACTATGCGATCGACCTCAGCGCGGACGAGCTGCGCGGTCTGTACCGGGACATGGTGCTGACCAGGCGTTTCGACGCCGAGGCGACCAACCTGCAGCGGCAGGGCGAGCTGGGGCTCTGGCCCTCGCTCCTCGGCCAGGAGGCTGCCCAGATCGGCTCGGCACGGGCCCTGCGGGAGGACGACTACGTCTTCCCCACCTACCGCGAGCACGGCGTCGCCTGGTGCCGCGGAGTGGACCCGACGATGCTGCTCGGGATGTTCCGCGGCGTGAACCACGGCGGCTGGGACCCCAACCTCAACAACTTCCACCTCTACACCATCGTGATCGGCTCCCAGGCGCTGCACGCCACCGGCTACGCGATGGGCGTGGCGAAGGACGGCGCCGACTCCTCGGTCATCGCCTACTTCGGGGACGGCGCCTCCAGCCAGGGCGACGTGTCGGAGGCCTTCACCTTCGCAGCCGTCTACAACGCCCCTGTGGTGTTCTTCTGCCAGAACAACCAGTGGGCGATCTCCGAGCCCACCGAGCGCCAGACCCGGGTGCCGCTGTACCAGCGCGCCCAGGGCTTCGGCTTCCCCGGCGTACGTGTGGACGGCAACGACGTGCTCGCCGTGCTGGCCGTCACCCGGGCGGCGGTCGAGCGCACCCGCACCGGCCAGGGCCCCATGCTCGTGGAGGCCTTCACCTACCGCATGGGCGCGCACACCACCTCCGACGACCCGACGCGGTACCGCCGCGACGAGGAGCGCGAGGCGTGGGAGGCCAAGGACCCGATCCTGCGGCTGCGCACCTACCTGGAGAAGGAGAAGATGGCCGATGCGGAGTTCTTCTCCTCACTGGAGGAGGAGAGCGACGTGATGGCCAAGCGCGTCCGGGAGGGCATCCGCACGATGCCGAACCCCGACAACATGGCGATGTTCGAGAACATCTACGCGGACGGGCACGCACTGGTCGACGAGGAGCGCGCCCGGTACGCCGAGTACAGCGCCTCCTTCGAGGACTCCGCCCACCAGGAGGGCAACTGACATGAGTGCCCAGAAGATGTCCATCGCCAAGGCCTTGAACACCTCCCTGCGGAAGGCTCTGGAGTCCGACCCCAAGGTTCTGATCATGGGAGAGGACGTCGGCAAGCTCGGCGGCGTCTTCCGGATCACCGACGGGCTGCAGAAGGACTTCGGCGAGGAACGGGTCATCGACACCCCGCTCGCCGAGTCCGGCATCATCGGCACCGCGATCGGTCTGGCCCTGCGCGGTTACCGGCCGGTCGCGGAGATCCAGTTCGACGGCTTCGTCTTTCCCGGTTACGACCAGATCGTCACCCAGCTGGCCAAGATGCACGCCCGGTCGCTGGGCAAGGTCAGGCTGCCGGTCGTCATCCGCATCCCCTACGCCGGCGGCATCGGGGCGGTGGAACACCACAGCGAGTCCCCCGAGGCCCTCTTCGCGCACGTGGCCGGCCTGAAGATCGTCTCACCCGCGACTCCCTCGGACGCCTACTGGATGCTCCAGCAGGCCATCGAGTGCGACGACCCGGTGATCTTCTTCGAGCCGAAGTCCCGGTACTGGGACAAGGGCGAGGTCGACACCTCCGCCCTCCCGTTCCCGCTGCACGGGGCCCGGGTCCTGCAGGAGGGCACCGACCTCACGCTGGCCTGTTACGGACCGACCGTGAAGACCTGCCTGCAGGTCGCCGCCACGTCCGCCGAGGAGGGCCGTTCGCTGGAGGTCGTCGACCTGCGGTCGATCTCCCCGATCGACTTCGACACCGTGCAGCAGTCGGTGGAGAAGACCGGCCGGCTCGTCATCGTGCACGAGGCCCCGGTGTTCTTCGGGTCCGGTGCGGAGGTTGCCGCCCGCATCACCGAGCGGTGCTTCTACCATCTGGAGGCACCGGTGCTGCGGGTGGGCGGTTTCCACGCCCCCTACCCGCCGGCCCGGCTGGAGGAGGAGTACCTCCCCGGTCTCGACCGGGTGCTGGACAGCGTCGACCGTGCGCTGGCGTACTGAGAAGGCTGAGGAGAGTCGTGACAATGGCTGCTGCACAGCGCTTCCGCGAGTTCAAGATGCCCGATGTGGGCGAAGGGCTCACCGAGGCGGAGATCCTCACCTGGCACGTCAAGCCCGGTGACACCGTGACCGACGGCCAGACGGTCGTCGAGGTGGAGACCGCCAAGGCCGCCGTCGAGCTGCCCATCCCCTACGACGGGGTGGTGAGCGAGCTCTTCTTCGACGAGGGCACCACCGTCGATGTCGGCACGGTGATCATCACCGTCGACACCGAACCCTCGGCCGCCGGAGCACCGGCCACGGTCGAGAAGCCCGCCGAGCCTTCCCGGCCGGCCCCGGACGAGGACGGCGAGAGCCAGGGCGAGGACAAGGGCCGTAAGCCGGTTCTCGTCGGCTACGGCGTCTCCGCCGCCTCGACGAAGCGCCGAGCGCGCAAAGCGCCCGCCGGGACAGCCGGCGGACCCACCGCGGCCCGGGCCGCCGTCCAGACCGAACTGAACGGCCGCGCCGGTGCGACGGCCGAACCCGCCGCCGCCCGGCCGCTGGCCAAGCCGCCGGTCCGGAAGCTCGCCAAGGACCTCGGGATCGATCTCGCCACGGTCACCCCGAGCGGTACCGACGGGATCATCACCCGCGAGGACGTCCACGCGGCGGCAGCCCCGGCGGAGGCCGAGATCGCCCCGACCGGTGCCCCGGCGGCACCCCCGGAGGAAGTTCCGGCTATCGAGCCGCAGTCGCTGACCGCCATCCGGGAACGACGGGTGCCGATCAAGGGCGTCCGCAAAGCCACCGCCCAGGCGATGGTCGGCAGCGCCTTCACCGCACCGCACGTCACGGAGTTCGTGACCGTGGACGTCACCCGCACCATGAAGCTCGTCCAGGAGCTGAAGCAGGACCCGTCGATGGCCGGACTGCGGGTCAACCCGCTGCTGCTGGTGGCCAGGGCCCTGCTGGTCGCCGTCCGCCGCAATCCGGACGTCAACGCGACCTGGGACGAGGAGAACCAGGAGATCGTCTACAAGGACTACATCAACCTGGGCATCGCCGCGGCGACCCCCCGCGGCCTGATCGTGCCGAACATCAAGGACGCGGGCACCAAGACGCTGCCTCAGCTTTCCGAAGCGCTCAGCTCCCTGATCAGCACGGCACGCGACGGCAGGACGTCCCCGGCCGACATGCAGGGCGGCACGGTGACGATCACCAATGTCGGAGTGTTCGGCGTCGACACCGGCACCCCGATCCTCAACCGCGGGGAGAGCGCCATCCTCGCCTTCGGCGCGGTCAAGCTCCAGCCGTGGGTGCACAAGGGCAAGGTCAAGCCGCGGCAGGTCACCACCCTGGCGCTCTCCTTCGACCACCGGCTGGTCGACGGCGAGCTGGGCTCCAAGGTGCTGGCCGACACGGCCGCCGTCCTGGAGCGCCCCAAGCGGCTCATCACCTGGGCGTAGGGCGGAGGCCGACCGGCCGGCGGACAGCGGGCCGGTCGGCAGTCGCACAGCTCGGTAAGCGGCCCCCGGGGCGCCGCGGCCACGTACGGCCGCGGCACCCCGGGGGCCGTCCGGTTCAGCAGGGCAGGAAAGGGCACGTGCGCCGAGCCGGCCCGACCGGTGCCCCGGCCGGGCCGGCTCAGCGCACGGCAGTCACAGATAAGGGCCGGACCGGGTGTCACCGCGCGGCTCCATGCCGATGCCGCCCTCCTCGGTGCCCAGCGACGCGCCCGGAGGCAGCGCCCGACGCATCTGCTCCAGCTGCGCCCGGGCCGCCATCTGCTGCGCGAACAGCGCCGTCTGAATGCCGTGGAACAGCCCTTCCAGCCAGCCGACCAGCTGCGCCTGGGCGATCCGGAGCTCCGCCTCGCTGGGCAGCGTGTCCTCGGTGAACGGAAGCGAGATCCGCTCCAGTTCCTCGATCAGCTCGGGCGCCAGGCCCTCCTCCAGCTCCTTGACGGAACTGGAGTGGATCTCCTTGAGCCTGGCGCGGCTCGCCTCGTCGAGCGGGGCGGCCTTGACCTCCTCCAGCAGCTGCTTGATCATGCTCCCGATCCGCATGACCTTCGCGGGCTGCTCCACCATCTCCGTCACCGGGAGCTCACCCCGCTCCTTCTCGCCACCTTCACCGCTCCCTTTCGGAGCGGCACTGCCGAGAGCCATCCCGTCCGGTCCGACGACCAGTACCTGCGGGCTCTCCTGCGGCGGTTCACTACTCGACTGCGTCATGACTCCATGATGCACGGCGCCTCACCCCTCCCGGCGGGCGAGCCCGATACGCGAACGGGTCAGCAGCGCCGCCAGCAGCCCGGCCACCACCGGCACCACCACGACGAGCTGCAGCATCGTGCCCCAGGGCACGGAAATGAACAGCTCCGGCATGCTTCCGTGCCCCCCGCTGCGCTCCCACCAGTGCATGTCCTCGCGGTACTGCACCAGCCTGAGGCCGACCCCCGGGATCAGCCCGGAGAGCACCCCCAGCCCCGTCCCCATCGCGGCGATCACCGCGCACTGCAGCCCGGACAGCGTCCGCCGCACCCTCGGCGGCGCACCCACCGCGGACAGGGTGGCCAGGTCGCGCTCGGAATCGGCCTGTGCCAGACCCGTGGCGATCCCCGCCGCCCCGAGCGTGACCAGACCCGCGAACAGGGCCAGTACCAGCAGCACGAGGCCCATGCTCTCCCGGTGGCCGTACTCGATGTAGGTGTCGGGCACCGGGCTCAGGTCCTTGATCGCGCCGTCGAACGCCTGCCGCTGGGCGCTGTCCGGGACCTCGCTGGTGCGGTACACCGTGCCGTAGTCCACCGTGTTCAGACCCGCCTCCGCAACGGCGGCGGGCGGCAGCAGTACGTGCAGGCCGTAGTCTCTCGCCTCCTCGTCCAGCTCGGCGAGCACCGCGGGAAAGGCAACCTCGCGATCCGGCTCCCGCTCACGGCCGTCCGCGAGCTCCTCCGCCCGATCCGCCGGTCCGAAGAACTCCAGCGTGAGCACACCGTCGTCATCGACCCTGGACCGGCTCGTGACCACCGCCTCTCCGGATTCCAGCGCACGCACCGCGTTGTCGTCCTCGATGCCCAGCGCGCGCAGCACCTCGGGCCCGCCGACGAGTACCTCCGCGCCGGGGACGTGCCTCCCACCGGCGCCCGGTGCGCACCGCCAGTCCCCGACCGCGTCGGGGGACGCTCCGTCCCGAGCGGCCCACGCCTCCTCGTACGCCTCCCAGTCGCACTCGTTCTCCGGCGGGATCCGGACGTGCATGGTGCTGCAGTGGTCCTCCCACCCCCACACCCCGCAGTCCTCGTCCCCGCCCAGGAGCCGCGCCACATCGGCCCGTTCCGCGGTTGCCAGCTCCAGCTCGGCCGCCTGCCGGACAGCGGTGAGTGCGGCCGTCTGCCCCGGCTCGTCGGCCCAGATGGAGACTCCGCCGTGCGGCAGCGAGGCCCGGTACTCCGCACGCTGCTGGGTGTCGGCTCCGGCCGTGTACGTCGCGACCGTCATGGTGCCTGCGACGGCAGCGAGCACCGCCGCCACGGCGGGAGCAGTCCTGGACCGGTTGCGGACGGCGTCCCGCAACGCGAGCCGGCCGGACAGCGGCAGCAGGCCGCCGATCCGCCCGAAGACACCGACCAGCAACGGGGTCATGGCGACCAGCCCGAGCTGCGCCACCACCGCGCCCCCGGCCACCAGGTAGATGTTGCGCAGGAACAGAGAGCCCAGCAGCGCCGTGGCACTGCCCAGGACGAACCCTGCGGCCCCCCACATCGGCAGGGTCCGGCCCGTCCTGCGGATTCCCCGGCGTCCGGTCAGCGATTCCAGGACCGGGGCCCTGGCGGAGGTGATCGCCGGGACCATCGCGGCCAGCAGGCCGGTGACCACACCCAGCAGGGCGATCGCGGTCAGTTCGAGCGGACGGAAGTCCAGTACGCCGAAGCGGCTGCCCGCGAGACTCTCCAGCCAGGGCTGGAAGGCGATCATCAGGAGGATGCCGAGGACCGTACCGACCACGGCCGCGGCAATGCCGAGGACAAGCCCGCTGGACAGCATGATGGCCCGGATGTGACGGCGGTCGCCCCCGTTCGCGCCCACCAGCCCGAGCATCCGCCGTGACCGCCGGGCCCCGACCGCGAAGGCCGGCCCGGCCAGCAGACAGACTTCCATGATCACCAGA
The DNA here is from genome assembly GCF_028200735.1 of Streptomyces sp. ACA25. Classification (GTDB taxonomy): domain Bacteria; phylum Actinomycetota; class Actinomycetes; order Streptomycetales; family Streptomycetaceae; genus Streptomyces. Next base: position 422,547 of record NZ_JAQKPV010000001.1, on the reverse strand, counting down.
ACGAGCACGGCGCCCAGCACCGCGGCGACCTCACCATCGATCAGATCCTGCTGACTCCCCATGCCGGCGTCGGCATAGGCGGGCACCTCGCTGTCCGGCGGCGGCTGCTCGTACACCGAACGGGAGGTCACGAACCAGCCGTGAGTATTGGCCTCGACGACCTTCTCCCAGCTGACTCCCCCGTCAACGGCCAGGAGGTGATCCCGGCTGACCCGGTCGTCCTCCTCCGCGCCCCACACCGCCCCCGGCTGGACCAGCAGTTGCCAGCGGTCCAGGTTGCTCGGCAGCTCGTAGGCACCGGTGATCCGGAAGCTGCCGTCCCGGTCGGGCAGACTCAGCCGGGAGCCGACCTTCAGGCCGCTCTCCTTCAGGAACGCGTCCGTCGCGGCCACCTCACGCGGCCCGGCCGGGAATTCGCCCCGCTTCAGGGTGAAGAGGCCCTCCGTCAGGGGGTGGCCGGTGTCGGTTTCCCGGATCTCGGCTTCCAGCACACCGTGCCGGGACTGCACCTGCTTCCAGCCCTGGACGTCCACCAGCAGCTCGACGCCGCTGCCGGCGAAGAGGTCCGCCGGAGACACCGGCTCCGCCTCCGGGCCGCCACCGTCCTCCATGTACACGGAACCGCCGGTGGGCTCCTGGAGGATCGGTTCCCCACCACCCCAGTACGCGAACCGGGCGTCGGCCTGACCGAGCGTGCGGGTCAGCTCCTCCTGTGTGCTGAGCTCGGCGCTGCGCAGCGTCAGGGCGGCGGCGCTGACTCCGACGATCGGCAGCGCGATCATCGCGATGACCAGGAGGCTGCGGCCCTTGGCCCGCAGCGCGTCCCGGCGGGCTATGCGCAGGGCGGCCCGCCAGCTGTTCCACTTCTTCACTGGGAGCCCTCCTCCAACAGCAGCGAGTCCGCGGAGGAGGAGGCCGATTCGTCGACGACAACGCCGTCCCGAAGAAAGATCACCCGGTCCGCCCAGGCGGCGAACCGTGGTTCGTGCGTGACCATCACGCCGGCCGCCCCCTGGTCGCAGCGGTTACGGAGCAGCGCCAGGACGCTGTCGCCGGTCTCGGAGTCCAGGGCGCCGGTCGGTTCGTCGGCGAGCACCAGCCGGCGGTCACCGACGAGAGCGCGGGCGATCGCCACGCGCTGCTGCTGACCACCGGACATCTCGTCGGGGAAGCGGTCGGCAACCTCGGTGAGGGCGATCTCCGCCAGCGCCGCGAGGGCCTCCTTGCGGGCCTGCCGGGCGGACACGCCGTCCAGCTCCCGGGGCAGGGAGACGTTCTCCGCCGCGGTGAGGGCCGGGATGAGGTTGTAGTCCTGGAAGACGTAGCCGACGCTGGTACGGCGCACCTTGGCCTGTTCGGCCCGGGTCAGCGTGCTGAGGTCCCTCCCCTCGATGAGGACCTGACCGCTGCTGGCGGTGTCCAGACCGCCAGCAATGGTGAGCAGGGTGGACTTCCCGGAGCCGGACTGGCCCATCACCGCGACCAGCTCGCCGGTGCGGACGGTGAGGTTGATGCCGCGCAGCGCCTGCACGGCCGTGACCCCGCTCCCATGGGTCCGGGTGAGCTCGCGCAGCTCGAGAACAGGTGGGTGGGTGTGGGTCATGAGGTCCCCCGTTGGATGTGTTCGGCCACGGCACGCGCCTGCCCGGGACCGGCACCGGGCCCCTGGCCGGGAGGCGGCTCGTTCTCGGCCAGGGTGGCGGCGAGCCGTACCAGGCGTGACTCGCAGTGGTCCAGCCATCGGCTTTCCGCCTCGGCGTGGAAGATCAGCTGTTCCAGGACGAGCAGCCAGGCGATGTCGTCGCGCTGCTCGGCGCCCGTGGCGAGCGCCCGGGCCTTGAGCCGGGTGTAGTCCTGCATGGCCTTCAGCGTGTGCCGCCGCTGGGTCTGGATGATGCTCTGCACATCGATCCCGGGTGCTCCGACGGCCATGGCCAGCTTGATGGCGAGCTCGTCCCGGGACGGCTGGGTGCGGTCGACCGGGCGTGCGTACCACTCGGTCAGGTCCTGCCGGCCGGCCTCGGTGAGGGCGTAGCTCTGCTGCTTCGCGTCCCGGTCCCCCTCCGGCACGATCAGTCCGTCCCGCTCCAGGCGGCCCAGCGTGGTGTACACCTGGCCGATGTTGAGCGGCCAGGTCGATCCGGTCCGTGACTCGAATTCGGAGCGCAGCTGAGAGCCGTAACGAGGGCCGCGCTCGAGCAGGGCGAGGAGACCGTATTTGATCGACATACTGAGTATGTATACCGAGTAGGTTACCGCTCTCGCAACTCACCGGGGTCACGGAACGGCGACGCTGCGGCGCGCGGCCCACGCAGGGAGCCGGGGCGCGGGGTCAGCCCTGACGGAGCCGGACGGCGATGATGCCGAGACCCAGCCCGAGGCAGGCGAGCCCGGCACCGAAGGGAAGAACGCCCAGCACCTCACCGCCCTGCTGGGCCTGGCGCTCCCGGGCGGTCACCGGAAGGTCCCCGCCGGCGAGGTCACGCGGGCCGGCGTCCGGGCCGGCCGGCCGCTGAGGCTCCACGGACTCACCGGGCGTCGGCTCACCGGCGCCGTGCTCGTACCAGGTGCCGTCGGACTGATCCTCGAAGTGGCCGCCGGACAGCGGTGGCTCCTCCGTACCGAAGGGGTCCCATTCATCCGGGCCGTCCTGGCCATCGGACCCGTGCGGCGGGTGGCCTTCGGGGAAGCCCTCCGCGTCGTCGTACGCCCCGGGCCAGTCGGCGGTCCCCGGGACCTCGTGCCCGGGGTGACCATAGGGGTGGGGGTCGGCGGCGGAAGCGGAGGGGGGCACCACGGCGGCGGCTACCGCCGCCACGGCCACCGCGATGCCCATCCGCACTCTCACACCGACGCCCTTCGCAGGTCTCCCGACAACGTAACCAGCGTCACATACCGGCAAAGAAGCGGCATCTCGGGCTGGTCAAGCGCAACGCGCCGATCAGCTCAGCGGACCAGCAGGATCTTCCCCACGTGCTCGCCGGCCTCCAGTGCCCGGTGCGCCTCGGCCGCCTCCGCCAGCGGCACCCTGCGGTCCACCACCGGACGCAGCCGGCCGTCGGCGAGCAGCGGCCAGACATGCTCCCGCACCGCCGCCACGATGCCCGCCTTCTGCTCCGGCGGACGGCCGCGCAGCGAGGTGGCGCTGACCGAGCCCCGCTTGGTCAGCAGGGTGCCCAGGTTGAGCTCACCCTTCACCCCGCCCTGGAGCCCGATGACCACGATCCGTCCCCCGGTCGCCAGCGCCTTGATGTTGGGCGCGAGGTACTTGGCCCCGATGATGTCGAGAATGACGTCGGCTCCCGTCCCGCCGGTGGCCTTCTTCAGCTCGGCGACGAAGTCCTGCTCTCGGTAGTTGACACAGATGTCGGCGCCCAGTTCCCGGCACCGCTCCAGCTTCGCCGCACTGCCCGCCGTGACGGCCACCGTGGCCCCCACCGCCTTGGCCAGCTGGATGGCCATCGTGCCGATGCCGCTGCCGCCGCCGTGAATCAGCACCGTCTCGCCCGGCCGCAGTGACGCGACCATGAAGACGTTGGACCACACCGTGCAGGTCACCTCGGGGAGCGCGGCGGCCGTCACCAGGTCCATGCCCTGCGGTACCGGCAGCAGTTGACCGAACGGCACGCTCACCCGCTCGGCGTAACCACCGCCGCTGAGCAGCGCGCACACCGCATCGCCGACCTCCCAGCCGACGACGCCCGGCCCGAGCGCCGCGATCCGCCCGGAGCACTCCAGGCCGGGGTACGGAGAGGCGCCGGGCGGGGGGTCGTAGAACCCCTGCCGCTGCAGCACGTCAGCCCGGTTCACCGCACTGGCTGCCACCTCCACCAGCACCTCGCCGTCGCCGGGCACCGCGTCCGGCACCTCGGTCCACACCAGTGCTTCGGGGCCGCCGGGCTCAGGAATCGTGATCGCATACATGCCGCCGACGCTACTGCCCGCTCCGCCGGCACCTCACCCGCGCCGCACCGGCAGGTGTCCTCCCCGGGAGGCGGACAGGTCCAACACCCTTTCCCATGCCGCTGCGTGATGATCCGCTCACCGTTCGCGGTCACCGCCGGTAGATTGCCAGGGCCGGAAAGCTCCGGCGAGGCGCCGCTACGACGGGGGTTGAACGTGAAGGACCGAGTGGAAGAGCTGCCCGCGGACGGAGCCGCTTACTTCGGGTCCGAGGTGCGGCATGCGCGCGAGCACCTCGGCATGACCCAGGGGGAGCTGGGCGAGAGAACCCAGTACTCCGCCTCGGCGGTGGGCCTGTTCGAAAGTGGCGAGCAGCTCGCCACCGCGGAGTTCGCCGCCGGCTGCGACCAGGTCTTCGCGACCAGCGGCTTCTTCTCCCGGCTGCGGGGCCGGGTGAGCCGCCGCGGGCACCCCGACTGGTTCGTGCCGTATCTGTGGCTGGAGGCCCAGGCCGTGTCCATCCAGAACTACAGCGCCGGCCTGATCATGGGGGCGCTGCAGACCCCGGCCTACGCCCAGGCGGTCCTGCGGGCTGCCCTGCCGAGGGCGGAGGAGGAGCTGATCAAGGAAAAGGTGCAGGCCCGCATGCAGCGCCGCGAGGTGCTCAAGAAGCGGGACCCTCCGTTGCTCTGGGCCATCCTGGACGAGAGCTGTCTGCGGCGCCCGGTGGGCGGGCCCCTGGTGATGCGCGAGCAGCTCGGCCACCTGATGCGGGAGGCCGAATCTCCGCATGTCACCCTCCAGGTGCTGCCGTTCGGCAGCGGTGCTCCCGCCTCGCACACCTCGTTCGGCCTGCTGACCTTCGCCGACGAGCCGGGAATCCTGTACGAGGAATCCCTCTCCGGCGGCCGGGTGATCGACTCCTCGGCCAAGGTCGCCGAGGCGACCGCGACCTACGAGCGGTTGCGTGCCGACGCGCTCTCCCCCGACGACTCGCTCGCGTTCATCCGCCTCGCGATGGAGGAGTACGCCCACGAGCACCACGTACGGCCCCTCCTGCGCGGAGTGGGCCAGGTCCAGCTGCAGCGTCGGCAGCGCCGCTGAACCTTCCCGCTAGCGGCGGGGGATGCGCCAGGAGCCCGGACCGCGCTCGGGCTTGCCGGTGGTTCCCGGGAAGCCGCCCTTGGATGCGCCCTTCTTGGGTTCCTCACCCTTCGGGGTGCGGCGGATGACCACCACCCGGTCCTGGAGCTCCAGGACCGCAGCTTCCGGGTCGTCGTAGCCGAGCAGCCGGTGCCCGCGTATGACCGAGACGACGAGGTCCTCGCACTCGCGCGGGGAGCGGCCCGCCTCCGCCTTGGTGACCGGACGCTCCTTGAGGGTCAGTCCGGTGCCCTGCTGGATCAGGTCCTCCATCACCGCGCCCGAACTGGGGCTGATCATCGACAGGCCCAGCAGCCGGCCGACGGCCGAGGCGCTGGTGATGACGGAGTCCGCGCCCGACTGCCGCAGCAGCGGGACGTTCTCCTCCTCCCGGACCGAGGCGACGATCTTCACCGTCTTGCTCAGCTGGCGCACCGTGAGCGCGACCAGGACGGCGGTGTCGTCGCGCTGGGTGGAGATGACGACCTGCTTGGCGCGGTCCGCGCGGGCCCGCAGCAGCACGTGGCTGCGGGTGGCGTCCCCGACCACGCCCGCGTATCCGTCGGCGTTGGCCTGTTCCACGACGGTGGCGCTGGGGTCGACGATCACCAGCTGGTCCTGAGTGACGCCGGTCCGCATCAGGGTCTCGGCGGCGGAGCGGCCCTTGGTGCCGAATCCGACGATGACGGTGTGGTCACGCAAGGCTTGCCTCCAGTGGGCGATCCGCCACTGCTCACGGGTGCGTTCGGTGAGCACTTCCAGTGTCGTGCCGACCAGGATGATCAGGAAGAGTACGCGCAGCGGTGTGATGACGAAGGCCGTGATCGCCCGGGCCAGGTCGGTGACCGGGACCACGTCGCCGTATCCGGTCGTCGAGAGCGACACGGTGACGTAGTAGAACGCGTCGAGCGCGCTGACCTCGCCGTCCACGGAGTCCGTGTAGTTGTGCCGGTCGAAGTAGACGATGAGGAACGCGAGAAGCATGACCGCGGACGCGATGACCAGCCGCTTGAGCACCTGGATCAGCGGCCCCGAGACGAACCGGGGCAGGTAGACCGCGTGCGACTGGTCCTCGATGTCCTTGACAGGGGTGGAGAATCTCATGACCGGGGAAGCTCCAGGAGACGGACGTGACCGGCGGAAAGGGCTTCCCCGGAGGGCTCCGGACCGGGTGGAACGACCGCGAGCGCGGTGGCGGCGGCGATGCCGCGCAGCATGGCCGGGCCGGCGTAGCGCAGGGGTTCGGCCCGGCCCGGTGCCGGGCAGGTCACGGGCACCAGCCGGGTGTCCGCGGGGTGGCGGCGCACGGGCCCGGTGAGGGTGGCCTGGGGCTCCTCCGGAGCGCTCCGGCCGGTCAGTGCGCGCAGCAGGGGCGCGGCGAGGGTCAGGAGGCCGGAGACGGCGGCCAGCGGGTTGCCGGGCAGGCCGATCAGCGGCGGGCCGTCGGGCAGTTCGGCCAGGAGCATCGGATGGCCGGGCCGGACCGCGACGCCGTTGACGGTCAGCCGGGCTCCGAGCCGGCGCAGTGTGGGGTGGACGTGGTCGACGGGTCCGGCGGCGGTCCCCCCGGTGGTGATGATCAGGTCGGCACGGCTCGTGACGAGCGCCCGGTGCAGGGCTTCGGCGTCGTCCCCGAGGTGGCGGGTGGCGATCACGTCGGCGCCGAGCGCTGTCAGCCAGGGGCCGGCCATGGGCCCGATCGCGTCCCGGATCCGTCCCTCCTGCGGCCGTCCGCTGACCAGCAGCTCGTCACCGAGGACGAGGATGTCCACGCGCGGACGGGGCCGCACCGTCAGTTCGTCGTAGCCGGCCGCGGCGGCGAGGCCCAGCACCACGGGGGTGATCGGGGTGCCGGCGGGCAGGAGCGCGGTGCCGGAGCGGCATTCCTGGCCTCGGGTACGGATGTCGGCGCCGGGCTGCGGGTTGGGGCCGCGCAACTGTCCGCCGGTCACGGTGCCGCGTTCGCTGCGCAGCACGGCGGTGGCTCCGGCCGGCACCCGTGCGCCGGTGGCGACCGGCACGGCGTCACCGTCGGTCAGCGGGCTCGGGGCGGCATGGCCGGCCAGCACCCCGGTGCCGGGGGCGAGGTGCCAGGGGCCGGGCCCGGACACGGCCCAGCCGTCCATGGCGGAGGCGTCGAACGCGGGAAGGTCGGTGAGCGCCTCGAGCGGCTCGGCGAGCGTGTGGCCCAGTGCGCGTTCGTCGAGCGGCCGGCCGACGGGGGCCAGGGGGCGGCCGGCGGTGCGGTGCGCGACGCGGCGGGCCGCGTCCCAGCCGAGGTGACGGTGTGCGGCGTCCGGCTTCTTCCGGGCGGCCGGCGTCCGCCCCGGGGCGGAGACCGACGGCGCCGATCCGCCCGGCGTGGACGTGTCGCGGGGCGCCTCGTTGGCGAGGGCCAGCGCCTCGTCGAACGCGTCGCTCATGTCTCTTCCCGGGCCGGTGTCTGTTCCCGGGCCGGGTCCCGGTCCTGCGCGTCCTGCTGTTCCTGCTCCCAGCGGGCAGCGAGCTCACCGACCTTGCGGGCGGCCTCGGCCGCGTCGGTGCCCTTGCTGGCCAGCGCGTAGCCCATCAGGAAGGTGGTGAGCGGCGCGGCCGGGCGGGTCACCCCGTGCGCGGCGTCCCGGGCGGCGTCCAGCAGCGCGGTGGTGTCCACCTGCGGGTCGATGTCGAGTTCGGCCTTCACTGCGGCAATCCATTCGTTCAGCACAGCCCCATGTTCCCTGATGCGGGAGCGGGCCCGGTCCACGTCCGCCCAGGTGTCGCAGTCCAGGGAGTCGGCGGCCGGCACGCGGTGCAGGCGGAGGCCGGGCAGCAGCAGCCGGAGCGGCAGGTCGCGCAGGCTCCCGTGTCCGGAGGCGAGCGCGGCAAGCTCCCGGCGCAGGGCCTCCGTGCGGTAGGCGGCGGTCAGCGGCTGGTCCCGGCCCGAGGGGTCGGTGAGAAGCACGCCGTCCCGGCCGGGCGGCACCCGCAGCAGCCGCCCGGTCAGACCGGTGTCGAGAAAGGGCAGGTCGGCGGCGAGGACCAGTACGTACGGGCGGGTGACGGGCCGCAGCCCGGCGTCGAGGGCGGCGAGCGGACCGCCGCCGGGCGGCGTCTCCCGGGTCCAGGTGACGGGCCGGCCGGTGGTCCGGCGCGGGCCGACCACCACCGTGCGTCCGGCGCCCGGGCAGGCGGCCAGCACCCGGTCCAGCAAGGTGCGCCCGCCGATCCGGACGGCCGGCTTGTCGGCTCCGCCGAGCCGCCGGGCCCCGCCGCCCGCCAGCACGACCGCGTCGTACCAGGGCTCCCCGGAGGCCGGCGAGGGGTCCACGGCAGGGCTCATGCCAGAAGAATAGTGCCGGGCGACCGAGCTGCCTCCGCCACTCCCCTGCCGGAGACATCGGCCCGGCGAGCAAGCTTGCGCGGGCCCTGGCACCTGCTGTCGTCAGCCGGTGAAGTGATCCGTCCTCTTGGCCGTCAGCATGACGTGCCGCAGCCGGGCCTGAGGTCTCACAGCTCGCGGAGGAGGAGAGCGGGCTGTTCGACGCAGTCTGCGACGTACCGGAGGAAGCCGCCGGCCACGCCACCGTCGCAGACCCGGTGGTCGAAGGTCAGGGACAGCTGGACGACGTGCCGGAGCGCGATCTGTCCCTGGTGCGCCCAGGGCTTCTCGATGATGCGGCCGACGCCCAGCATGGCGGCCTCGGGGTGGTTGATGATCGGGGTCGAGCCGTCGACGCCGAACACCCCGTAGTTGTTGAGGGTGAAGGTGCCGCCGGTCAGGTCGCCGGGCGGCAGCTTGCCGGCCCTGGCGGCCTCGGTGAGCCGGGTCATCTCCTCGGTCAGCCCGGTGGCGCTGCGGCGCTGTGCGTCGCGCACCACGGGCACCATCAGGCCGCGCGCGGTCTGCGCGGCGAACCCGAGGTGCACGGCGGGCAGCCGGACGATCTCCCGCGCCCGGGTGTCGACCGTGGCGTTGAGCTCGGGGTGCCGGGCCAGTGCGGCGGTGCAGATGCGCGCCAGGAGGGCGAGCAGCGACACCTTGGGGGCGCCGGCCGTGTTCATCGCACGACGGGCGGCCAGCAGCTCGGTGGCGTCGGCGTCCACCCAGCAGGTGGCGTCGGGGATCTCGGTCCGGCTCCGGGACAGCTTCTCGGCCATCGCTCCGGCGATGCCGCGCAGCGGGATGCGCTGCTCTCCGGCGACCGGCGGCACCGCGGCGGGCGGAGCGTTCGGTGCGGGCGCCGGGCGGGCGGCCCGTTCGACGTCCGCCCGCAGGATGAGGCCGTCGGGGCCGGAGCCGCGCAGGTCGGTCAGGTTGATGCCCTGCTCGCGGGCGATCCGCCGCACGAGCGGGGAGATCACGGCCACCCGGCGCGGCCCGGTGGGTGCGGGGTGCACGGTCGGCCCGCCGGGCGGACGGGTACGGCGGCGGCGGCGCCCGGAGGCAGCGCTTGTGCCGTAGCCGACCAGGACGTTGCCCGAGCCCTCGTCGGCCGCTCCGGCGGCCGGTTTCTCCGAGGGGGACGGCTGGGCCGGGCGGCCGGCGCCCGGCGTCCCGTCGGCGGTGCCGGAGGGCGCAGGCCCGGAGGCGGCCCCCTCTGCGGCGACGGTGACCAGGGTCGACCCGACGGGCACCTCCTCGCCGGTCTCGCCGTGGCGGGCGGTGACCACACCGCCGTACGGGCAGGGCACCTCGACCTGGGCCTTCGCCGTTTCCACCTCGACGACCGGCTGGTCCACGACGACGACGTCCCCGACCTCGACGAGCCACCGGACGATCTCGGCCCCGGTCAGTCCTTCCCCGAGGTCCGGCAGGGCGAACTCGCGTACTTCGGTCATGCCGTCCACTCGCTTTCCCACTGCAGGCGGTCCACCGCGTCGAGGATCCGGTCGACGCCGGGCAGGTGATGCTTCTCCAGCATCGGCGGCGGATAGGGGATGTCGAAGCCGGCCACCCGCAGCACCGGGGCGTGCAGGTGGTGGAAGCAGCGCTCGGTGAGGCGGGCGGCGATCTCCGCGCCCGGGCCGGCGAAGCCGGTGGCCTCGTGCACGACCACGGCCCGCCCGGTGCGGCGCACCGCCGCACAGACCGTCTCGTCGTCGAAGGGGACCAGGGTGCGCAGGTCGATGACCTCCAGGTCGAGGCCGTCCTCCCGGGCGGCCTCCGCGGCCTCCAGGCAGACCGGCAGCGAGGGGCCGTAGGTGATCAGGGTCGCCGAGGTGCCGGGGCGCCGCACCACCGCCCGGCCGAACGGCTCGCTGTGCGGCGGGGCTTCCAGGTCCACGGCGTCCTTCGCCCAGTACAGCCGTTTGGGCTCCAGGAAGACGACCGGGTCGTCGGAGGCGATGGACTGCCGCAGCAGCCCGTAGGCGTCCCCGACGGTCGCCGGGGTGACGACGTGCAGGCCGGGGGTGGCCATGTAGTAGGCCTCGGAGGAGTCGCTGTGGTGCTCGACTCCGCCGATCCCGCCGCCGTAGGGGATGCGGAGGGTGATCGGCATCGGCAGCGCCCCCCGGGTGCGGTTCCGCATCCGGGAGACGTGCGAGATCAGCTGTTCGAAGGCCGGGTAGGCGAAGGCGTCGAACTGCATCTCGACGACCGGCCGCAGCCCGTACATCGCCATGCCCACCGCCGTGCCGAGAATGCCGGCCTCGGCCAGCGGGGTGTCCGCGCAGCGGTCCTCGCCGAACTCCGCGGCCAGCCCGTCGGTGATCCGGAAGACGCCGCCGAGGGCGCCCACGTCCTCGCCCATGACGTGCACGGCGGGGTCTTCGGCCATCGCGTCGCGCAGGGCCCGGTTCAGTGCCTGGGCCATGGTCGCGGGCTTGGCCGCGGGTCTGCCGGGGCCCGGCGCGGCGTCCGCCCCGGTGGTTCCGGGCGCTGCGGCGGACGTGGTCGTTCCGGCAGCGCGGCCTGCCGTGACGGTGGTCATACGGCGTCCTCCTCGGCGGTGAGTTCGGCGCGCAGCAGGGCTGCCTGTTCGCGCAGTTGCGGGGTGGGCCCGGCGTACACGTGGGCGAACAGGTCGTCCGGTGCGAGCTGCGGGTCCGCGTTCATCCGGGCCCGCAGGCCGGCCGCCATCTCCTCGGCCGCGTCAGCGGCCTGCCGGGCGCCGCGGTCGGTGAGCTGCCGGCGTTGCCGGAGCTCGCGCTCCAGGAGCACGACCGGGTCGTGGGCCCGCCATGCCTCGACCTCCTCGCCCGGCCGGTACCGGGTGGCGTCGTCGGCGTTGGTGTGCGCGTCGATGCGGTAGGTGATGGCCTCCACCAGGGTGGGGCCGCCTCCGTTCCGGGCGCGGTGCACCGCCTCGGAGAGGACCTGGTGCACGGCGGGGGCGTCGTTGCCGTCGACCAGGCGGCCGGGCATGCCGTAGCCGACCGCCTTGTGGGCGATGCTCGGAGCGGCGGTCTGCTTGGCGAGCGGCACGGAGATCGCGAAGCCGTTGTTCTGGACCAGGAAGACCACGGGCGCCTGCTGGACGGCGGCGAAGTTCAGCGCCTCGTGGAAGTCGCCCTCGGAGGTGCCGCCGTCGCCCACCAGGGCCATCGCGACCACGTCGTCACCGAGGAGCCTGGCGGCGTGGGCGAGGCCGACGGCGTGCGGCAGCTGGGTGGCGAGCGGGGTGCTCAGCGGGGCGATGCGGTGCTCGCGCGGGTCGTAGCCGGTGTGCCAGTCGCCGCGCAGCAGGGTGAGGGCCTGGACCGGGTCGAGGCCGCGGCTGACGGCGGCGAGGGTGTCGCGGTAGCTGGGGAAGAGCCAGTCGCGTTCCTCCAGGGCCATCGCGGCGGCGACCTGGCAGGCCTCCTGGCCGGTGGAGGAGGGGTACACGGCGAGCCGGCCCTGCTTGGTGAGGGCCGTGGCCTGCTGGTTGTAGCGGCGGCCGAGGACCAGCCGGCGGTACAGCTCCAGCCACAGCTCCTTGGCGGCCGGGTCCAGCCGGGTCCTGCTGCCGAGCAGCCGGTAGGGCTCGGGGTCGGGCAGCAGCGGACCGGGGTCCGTGCGCGGCTGCCAGGGGGGCGGTGCGGGGCGGGTCCCGGTGGTCTCGCGGTCTGGGGTCTGCTCCAGCACCGACATGGCGAGCACCTCCTGATAGGGGGCTGCGGGCGGGGCAGGGCTGAGCATGGGTGACCCAGCCCTCTGCCTACCGATTGTTCGGTCGCCGACGCAGTTTGGCTACAGCTGGGGTGAGCATCTGGACAACTGGCCGAGGGTGCCGTGTCATGAATGCAGAACGTCCAGAGAGGGGAGGCCGCACACCGTGCCGGACGACCAGATGACCACACCCGCGCACTCGCCGGTGCGACCTCTCGATTCCATTGACACCGCGATCGTCCGTCTGCTCAGACTCGACGGAAGGGCGTCCGTGCGCTCGGTCGCCGAGCAGGTGCACATCTCCCGCGCCAACGCCTACGGCCGGATCAACCGGCTGCTGGAGGACGGGGTGATCCGCGGCTTCAGCGCCCGGGTGGACCATGAGCGGGCCGGGCAGGGGGCCTCGGCCTACATCACCCTGAAGATCGTCCAGGACACCTGGCGCACGGTCCGCGCGAAGCTCGAACAGCTTCCCGGGGCGGCGCACATCGCCCTGGTCAGCGGGGACTTCGATGTGCTGCTGCTGGTGCACACGGCGGACAACCGGGCGCTGCGCGAGCTGGTCCTCACCCGGCTGCAGGCGATCCCCGAGGTGCTCAGCACCCGGACCCTGCTGGTGTTCGAGGAGACCGATCTGCTGCCCGGCGGCGAACCCGGCTGACCGGCGCACCGGAAGTGACCTCCGGCGCCCGGCCCGGTCCCCGCAGCCGACGCCGATCGGGACGGGAGCGCCGAACGGGACGGGAGCGCGGAACGGGCCTCAGCTCGTGGGCGGCAGCCGCAGGCCGGCGAAGGCCGTGCGGACCACGGCCTCGGCGACGTCCTCGGCCGCCGCCGTGTCCCGGCGTTGCGGCCGGTACCACTCGGCGATCGAGTTGATCATCCCGAACAGCAGCCGGGTCGCCAGCCGGACATCGATGTCGGCCCGCAGGTCACCCTCCGCCACGGCCTGCCGGAGCAGCTCGGCGACCCGCTGGTCGAACTCGCGCCGCCGCTCCAGCGCCCACCGCTCGGCGTCGGTGTTGCCGCGCACCCGCAGCAGCAGGGTGACGTAGGGCAGCCGCTCCATCAGGACCAGCGCGGTGCGCCGCGTGACGTGCTCCAGGCGGTCCACGGCCCGGCCCTCGCGGGCGGCAGGCTCCTCCAGGACGGCGAAGAGCCCGTCCAGGGCATGACTGACGGAGCGGCGCAGCAGCTCCTCCTTGCCACGGACGTGGTGATAGATGGAGGACTTGGAGATACCGGCTGCCTTGGACAGGTGCTCCATGGAGGTGCCGTCGTAGCCGCGCTCGTTGAACACCTCGACGGCCACCGCGAGGAGCGTCTGCGGGGTGTATGTGTCGCGCTTCGCCGCCGTGGTCACGGGGGAGACACCATCCTTGATCGGGACGCCCCTGCGGGAAGGGCGCGGTGACGGCCGGCTGTGCGGCGCCCGGAGGGCGGGAAGCACTCGGAGGAAACCGGCCCCGTGGCCGGCCCCCCTTGCCCCGACCGATCGTTCGGTAGCAGTATCGTCCATGCCCCGCCCGAATTCCAGCTCAACGAGGAGATCGCCGGCCATGACCCCTTCGCTCACCGTGGCGCACCTGACGGAGAAGCACCGTGACACGCTGGACACGGCGCTGGAGACCATCCGGAGCCGAGCCTACTGGTCCCCGTACCCGGAGCATCCCAAGGCCTACGGGGAGAACGGCACACTCGACGCCGGCGCCGGCCGGGCCGCGTTCGACGCGCTCCGCGACACCCCGTTCGAGCTGGACCAGCCGGGCACCGACGGCCGGACGGGCGGCGAGGTCTCACCGTACGGCTTCCCGCTCGGCGTCACCTATCCGCACCCGGACCCCGAGGTGCTGCTGCCCGCGATGCGCGAGGCGATGCCCGCCTGGCGGGACGCCGGCCCCGAGACCCGGGCCCTGGTGTGCCTGGAGATCCTCTCCCGGATCAACGCCCGCACGCACGAGTTCGCGCACGCCGTCATGCACACCTCGGGGCAGGCGTACCTGATGGCGATGCAGGCAGGTGGCCCGCACGCGCAGGACCGCGGCCTGGAGGCGGTCACCTACGCCTACGCCGAGCAGGTCCGGACCCCGCAGCGCGCCCGGTGGAGCAAGCCGCAGGGCAAGCGGGACCCGCTGGAGCTGGCGAAGGAGTTCACCGCGGTGCCGCGCGGCATCTCGCTGCTCATCGGCTGCAACACCTTCCCCACCTGGAACGGCTACCCGGGCCTCTTCGCCTCGCTGGCCACCGGCAACCCCGTGCTCGTCAAGCCGCACCCGCGCGCCGTGCTGCCGCTTGCCCTGACCGTGCGGGTCGCCCGCGAGGTGCTCGCCGAGGCGGGCTTCGACCCGAACCTGGTCGCGCTGGCCGCCGAGCGGGACGGCGAGGGCATCGCCAAGGACCTGGCGCTGCGCCCGGAGATCCGCATCATCGACTACACCGGCTCCACCGCGTTCGGGGACTGGCTGGAGACCCACGCGCGGCAGGCGCAGGTGTACACGGAGAAGGCCGGCGTCAACACCGTCGTCATCGACTCCACCGACAACTACCGCGGCATGCTCGCCAACCTGGCCTTCTCGCTCTCGCTGTACAGCGGCCAGATGTGCACGACCCCGCAGAACCTGCTCATCCCTCGCGGCGGCGTCGCCACGGACGACGGCCACAAGAGCTACGACGAGCTGGTCGCGGACCTGGCCGCCGCCGTGGACAAACTGCTCGGTGACGACGCCCGGGCGACCGCCCTGCTCGGCGCACTCGTCAGCCCCCAGGTACGCGAGCGCCTCGACGGTGCCCCCGGGCTGGGCCGGGTGGCGCTGGCCTCCCGCCCCGTCGAGCACCCCGAGTTCCCCGAGGCCACCGTCCGCACCCCGGTTGTCATCGCGCTGGACAGCGCGGACCCGGAGGCGGCCCGGACCTGCCGCGCCGAGTGCTTCGGCCCGGTGTCCTTCGCGGTGGCCGTGGACTCCACCGCCGAGGCGGTGTCCTTGCTGCGCAGCACCGTCCGCGAGCAGGGCGCCATGACCGTCGGCGGATACACCACCTCCGCCGAGGTGGAGCAGGCGCTGTCGGACGCCTGCCTGGACGAGTGCGCGCAGCTCTCGCTGAACCTCACCGGCGGGGTGTACGTCAACCAGACCTCGGCGTTCTCCGACTTCCACGGCTCCGGCGGCAACCCGGCGGCCAACGCCGCCCTGGTCGACGGCGCGTTTGTGGCGAACCGCTTCCGCACCGTGGAGATCCGCCGCGAGGTCCGCTGAGCAGGCCGCGGACCACTGAGCGGGACCAGGTCGGGCCGGGCACGTTCCACGTGAAACGTGCCCGGCCCTGACCTGGGAGGTGGCACAGCGGGTGCACCCCGCGAGCGGTTCACCCTGCGGGGCGGTTCACCCTGCGGGGCGGTTCACCCTGCGGGCGGAACACCGGCCGGGGGCCGGCCGGCCAGCCAGTGGTAGAGGGTCATGGCGACGCTGGTGGCAAGGTTGTAACTGGAAACCTGCGGGCGCATCGGCAGGGACACCAGAGTGGTGGCCCTGGCACGCAGCTCGGCGGAGAGGCCGTGGCGCTCGGAGCCGAAGGCGAGGAGCGCGTCGTCCTCCAGGGTCAGGCCGCGCAGGTCCGTGCCCTCCGGGTCCAGCGCGTACAGCGGCCCCGGAGGCAGTTCGGCGACGGAACAGCGGTCCACGACGGTGGCGAAGTGCAGGCCGGCGGCGGCCCGGAGGACTGCGGGGTGCCAGGGATCAACGGTCCCCGTGGTGAGGACCCCGGACGCCCCGCAGCCCGCCGCGACCCGGACCACCGCGCCGATGTTGCCCAGATGGCGGGGGTCGTCGAGCACCACCAGCGGCGCTGTGCGGGAAGCACCGGCCGGGCTGTCGGCCCTGCCCGGCAGCACGGGCGGCCGGACGGCCAGGGCCGCCACCCCCGTGGGGTGCGGGCGGGGCACCAGAGCGGCCAGGCCGGCGGCCGGTACCTCCGTGAGCAGCCCTTCCAGCACCGTGGTCAGGTCGGGGGCCAGCTTCCGGGCGAGGACCAGGGTGGCGTCCTTGTCGGTGCTGACCGCCAGCGGCACCTCGGCACCGAAGCGCAGCGCGTGCTTGAGCGCGTGGAAGCCGTCGAGCAGTACGGCGTCGGCGGCGAGCTGCCGCCAGCGCCCGGAGAGGGCTGCGGGGGCGGGCGGGACGGTCATCGGTGGTGGTGTCGTTCCTTGTCCGGTCGGCGGCTGCTCCTGCGACGTTACGGCTTGGACCCGCCGGTGCGGCGGCGCGACGCCGGCCGTGCCGGGTGCCCCGGACGCGCGGGCGGCCGGTTCACGGCGCCTGCGCCCACGTCGGGCGGGTGCCGGGCGCGGAGTCCGTCGTGTGGTCCACCCCGGGATCCGCCGTGGGGCCCGCACCGGCCGTGGGATCCGCCGCCGGCTCCCCGGACCCGCCGCCTCCTGCCTCCCCGCCGGGTGTTCCGCCCGGCTCCTCCGGCCCGCCCGGCCCGCCCGCGGACCCCGGCCCGTCCGGCTTCGCGGTGCCGGGCGGGGCGCCGCCCTCCCGCGGCCGGGCACCTCGGCCCAGCCGTCGCACCGGATCGGTCAGCCGCCGGACGCGCGAGCCGAGCCAGAGCAGGAACACGGTGGGCAGGAACACGACGTCCATGGCGATCATTGCCAGGGAGAAGAAGGGGAGCCCGAGCAGGACCGCGATCCCCAGGTGCTCCGCGATCATGATGGCCAGCAGGATGTTCTTCGCGCGGCGGTTGAGCAGCGCGAACGGGAAGGCGACCTGGACGAGCACGGTGCCGTAGGTCATCAGCATGACCAGCAGCCCGAAGCCGGCCAGCTTCGTCGAGATCTCCGGGAACGGCGTGAAGTAGTCGAGGTTCATCGGGTAGTAGGCGGCGGTGCCGTCCTGCCAGCGCGAGCCCTGGATCTTGTACCAGCCGGCCGTCGCGTAGATGATGCAGACCTCGACCATGATCACGAGCAGCGCCGCGTTGTGCGCCAGGTTGCCCATGATGTCGAGGACGGTCCGCGGCTCTCCCGCGTCGTACCGCTCGACCATCCACCACAGGCCGTACACCAGCCACAGGCCCCACAGGCACAGCAGCCAGACCCAGCCGCCGAGCTGATCGGCGCCGGTGCCCAGGGCCAGTACCAGGCCGGAGAGCACCCACAGCACGATGCCCACCGGATCGGCGGGATGACGTCCGGCCCGGGCCAGGCGGCGGGCGTCCAGCGACCAGACCTGCCCGCAGCGGGTGAGCACCAGGTAGATCGCCATCAGGTGGATGACGTTGTCCCCGCCGTCCCCCATGAACACGCTGCGGTTCTGCAGCGACAGCACTCCGAGCATGAACAGCACGGACATGAAGCGGGTGCGCCACCCCAGCAGCAGCCCGACGCAGGAGGCCATGGCCAGCAGGTAGACGCTCTCGAACCAGAGCGTGGAGTCCGACCACATCAGTACCGTGAAGGCCTTGTTGTCGGCCAGCAACCGCTCGGCCATGTCCCAGGCCCACGGACTGTCCGGCCCGTACAGCTCGTGCCGGTGCGGGATCTCCCGCACCAGGAAGAACAGCCAGGTGAACGCGAACCCGATGCGGACGACCGCGGTCTGGTAGGGGCCCAGTGCCCGCCCGGTGATGTGGGCGAGGCCCCGGCCGAGGGCCGCGTCGAACTTCCGGCCCAGGCCGGCGAAGGGATTCGGCGGCTCGGTGCCCGCCTGCGTGGGCGGCCCCGCCGGCCGTTCCGCGGTGGTCACCGCTCCCCCTGCCCGGCCGCGGCGCCGCCGGGCAGGTCCGCGGTGGTGACCGTCCGCCAGTCGAGCTCGCTGTGGTGGGTGCTGGTGTCGATGTCCTCGTTGCTCCAGGGCGGCGGGGCGACCCGGGTGCTCGCCGAGCGGAGCTGGATGCGCGTTGCCTCGTGCACGTCCATCACTTCACTGAGCCGGAGCAGGGCTATCCGGTGGACGTACCGCTCGGACAGTTCACCGCGCATCCCGGTGGGCTCGCCGTCGTCGTCGTGCGAGTTGGTGTAGAAGTCCCAGGCCCGGCGCAGCTCGTTCTGTGCGGTGTGGCTGGGCAGGAGGTGATGCCGGATGTTCTCGAAGTCCATCGCCGACAGGTCGATCCACTCGGTGATCTCCGTGGAGCCGTCCGCCGTCCGTATCTCGGCTCTCGCCTCCACCGCGACGTTGCGCTGCAGCGGGTTGGGAGCGAACAGCTTCCAGTTCTGCTCGAACTCGGGGTAGACGTACCCACGGATCGCCGGACCGTGCTCCTGGGTGATCGTGTTCGTCGGTGCGACGAAGAGGAACACGGCCGCCAGATGCCAGGCGGTGAACACCGTCACCACGCCCACCGCCAGGGCGATGATCAGGCGCGCCGGGACCGACAGGGCAGCGAGCCGGGCGGACGCCGTGCGCGCGGGATCCGGATCTCCGGACGGTTCGATCGGCTGCATGCTCGGCGGTCCCCCCAGGAACAGCTCTCGTCGTGACCCGAGCACGGTACCTGTCCGGGCCTGCCCTTGACACGCTCCAGCGGCAGGGATCACCATTGAACCGAACGATCGGTCGGTAGTGGCGGTGGAGAGGCAGGGCTCGGGATGACGACGGTGCTCAACCCGCAGGAAGAGCAACGTGCGGCCGATTTCGAACGGACGGTGGCCGCCGACGCGCGGATCGAACCCCGGGACTGGATGCCGGACGCCTACCGCAGCACCCTGATCCGGCAGATCGCCCAGCACGCGCACTCCGAGATCATCGGCATGCAGCCGGAGGCGAACTGGATCACCCGCGCCCCCTCACTGCGCCGCAAGGCCATCCTGATCGCCAAGGTCCAGGACGAGGCCGGGCACGGGCTGTACCTCTACAGCGCCGCCGAAACCCTCGGCGTCGGCCGCGACGAGCTGCTCGACAAGCTGCACACCGGCCGCCAGAAGTACTCCTCCATCTTCAACTACCCCACCCTGACCTGGGCCGACGTCGGTGCCATCGGCTGGCTGGTGGACGGCGCGGCCATCACCAACCAGGTCCCGCTGTGCCGCTGCTCCTACGGCCCGTACGCCCGCGCCATGGTCCGGGTGTGCAAGGAGGAGTCCTTCCACCAGCGCCAGGGCTACGAGGCGCTGCTGGCCCTCAGCCGCGGCACAGCGGCGCAGCACGAGATGGCCCAGGACGCCGTGAACCGCTGGTGGTGGCCCTCCCTCATGATGTTCGGCCCGCCCGACGACGCCTCTGCCCACTCGGCCCAGTCCATGGCCTGGAAGATCAAGCGGCATTCGAACGACGAGCTGCGGCAGCGCTTCGTCGACATCTGCGTCCCGCAGGCCGAGTCGCTCGGACTGACCCTCCCGGACCCCGACCTGCGCTGGAACGAGGAGCGCGGCCACCACGACTTCGGCCCGATCGACTGGAACGAGTTCCAGCAGGTGCTGAAGGGCAACGGCCCGTGCAACGAGCAGCGCATCAGCCGGCGCCGACAGGCGCACGAGAACGGCGCCTGGGTGCGCGAGGCAGCGGCCGCGTACGCCGCGAAGCACAGCGGACGAGAAGAGGCAGCAGCATGACCACCACCCCGGACTGGCCCCTGTGGGAGGTCTTCGTCCGCAGCCGGCGCGGACTGGCGCACACCCACGCCGGGAGCCTGCACGCCCCCGACGCGGAGATGGCGCTGCGCAACGCCCGCGACCTCTACACCCGGCGCGCCGAGGGCATCTCCCTGTGGGTCGTCCCGGCCACCGCCATCACCGCCTCCTCGCCCGACGAGAAGGACCCCTTCTTCGAGCCCGCCGGCGACAAGCCCTACCGGCACCCCACCTTCTACGAGATCCCGGAAGGGGTGCGGCACCTGTGAGCGCACCGGTGAGCCCCCCGTCCGCGGCCCTGACGCTCGGCGACGACGCCCTGGTGCTCTCGCACCGGCTGGCCCAGTGGGCCGGGCACGCCCCGGTCCTGGAGGAGGAGGTCGCGCTGGCCAACATCGCCCTCGACCTCCTCGGCCAGGCCCGCGTCCTGCTGTCCCTGGCCGGCGACGAGGACGAGCTGGCATACCTGCGCGAGGAACGCGCCTTCCGCAACGTCCAGCTGGTCGAGCAGCCGAACGGCGACTTCGCCCGCACCATCGTGCGCCAGCTGTACTTCTCCACCTACCAGGAACTGCTCCTCGGCGCGCTGGCCGCCGGACCCGGCACCGGCCCCGAGCCCCTCCGCGAACTGGCCGCCAAAGCGGTCAAGGAGGTCGCCTACCACCGCGACCACGCCACCCACTGGACGCTCCGGCTGGGCGACGGCACCCAGGAGAGCCACGACCGCGCCCAGCACGCCGTCAACGCCCTGTGGCGCTTCACCGGCGAGCTGTTCTCTCCCGTCGAAGGGCTGTCACTCGACTGGGACGGGCTGCGCACCGACTGGCTCGGCAGCATCAACGAGACGCTGACCCGGGCCACCCTCACCGTCCCCGACGGCATCCCGGACGCCGATGCCTGGACCGCGGGTGCGGGCCGCCAGGGCATCCACACCGAGTCCTTCGGCCCGATGCTGGCAGAGATGCAGCACCTGCACCGCAGCCACCCCGGAGCGTCCTGGTGAGAACCACCGACGACCCCGGCCCGCCGGGCGCGCAGACCCCGGGAACCGCCCGGACGTCCCGGGCGGCCCGGGAAGCGGAACTGCGGGAGGTGGCCGGCGCCGTCCCCGACCCCGAGCTCCCGGTCATCAGCCTCGCCGACCTCGGCGTCCTGCGGGACGTACGCCTCCTCCCGCCCCGGACGGACCAGGTGTCCGAGGTGGCCGGTCCGGCCGAGGTGGCCGAGGTGGCCGAGGTGGACCTCACCCCCACCTACACCGGCTGCCCGGCCGTCGAGACGATGGCCACCGACATCGAGAGCGCGCTGCGCGCCGCCGGCGTCGCCGAGGTGACGGTCCGTACCGTGCTCAGCCCTGCCTGGAGCACCGACGACATCACCGAGCAGGGCCGCCGCAAGCTCGCCGAAGCGGGCATCGCCCCGCCCCGGCCCACCGGCCGGCCCACCGCCGCCGGCCCGGTCCCCCTGGAGCTCGGGCCACCCCGCCACGCCCCGGCCGAGCCCGTCCGCTGCCCACAGTGCGGCTCCGCCGACACCACCCTGCTGAGCAGGTTCTCCGGCACCGCCTGCAAGGCCCTGCGCCGCTGCGAGAGCTGCCGGGAACCGTTCGACCACGTCAAGGAGCTCTGAATGTTCCACCCGCTCCGGGTGACCCGGATCGACCGGCTCACCGACGACGCGGTCGCCCTCAGCTTCGCCGTACCGGCGGAGCTGCGCGCCGCCTTCCGCTTCCTCCCCGGCCAGCACCTGACGTTCCGCCACCACGACCGCGACGGCACCGAACTGCGCCGCAACTACTCGATCTGCACCCCGGCCACCGACCCCGAGGGCCCCGCCGAGCTGACCGTCGGCGTGCGGCACATCGACGGCGGAACCTTCTCCGCGTACGCCCTCAAGGAGCTCGCCGTCGGCGACACGGTGGACGTCATGCCGCCCACCGGCCGGTTCACCCTCACCCCGCGCGAGGGCCGGTTCGCCGCCCTCGTCGGTGGCAGCGGCATCACCCCGGTGCTGTCGATGGCCGCCACCGTACTGGCGGCCGAGCCGCGATCCCGCTTCACCCTGCTGCGCAGCGACCGCTCCGCCGCGTCCACGATGTTCCTGGAGGAGCTCGCCGACCTCAAGGACCGCTACCCCGACCGCCTGCAACTGCTGCACGCCCTGTCCCGCGAGGAGCAGCAGGCCGGACTGTCCTCCGGCCGCCTCGACACCGCGCGGCTCACCACCCTCCTTCCCGCACTGCTGCCGGTCGGCGACATCGCGGGCTGGTACCTGTGCGGCCCGCTGGGCCTGATCGAGGCCGCCCGGCAGGCGCTGCGCGACCTCGGTGTTCCCCGGGACCGCGTCCACACCGAGCTGTTCCACGCCGAGGACGCCCCGGCCCCCGCCCCGGAACGCCTCACGCCGGCCGCCACCGACGCCACCGTCACCGCCACCCTGGACGGCCGGTCGGGCACCTGGCCGGTGCCGGAGGGCGAGACTCTGCTGGAGGCCGTCCTCCGCAACCGCTCCGACGCGCCGTACGCCTGCAAGGGCGGCGTCTGCGGCACCTGCCGGGCAGGCCTGGTGCGCGGCGAGGTCCGGATGGACCGCAACTTCGCCCTCGAGCCGGAGGAACTGGACGCGGGTTACGTACTAGCCTGCCAGTCGCGTCCCTTGACCCCCGAGGTCGAGCTGGACTTCGACCGCTGACCACTGACCACCGGTGACGGGAGCCGCATGCAGGCGCGGGACACGCACACCCCCGGCGGGGACGGCCCCCGGACCGGCACCGACAGCACCGGCTCCACCGGCGGGCCCGGCTCCCCGGCCGGCCCGGCGATCGGGACCTCGATCTTCACCGAGATGACCGAGCTGGCCCGTCGCACCGGATCCGTCAACCTCGGACAGGGTGTGCCCGAGCTGGACAGCCCCCCGTCGCTGCTGCGGGACGTCTCCGCCGCGGTGCTCGCCGGGAACAACCAGTACCCGCCCGCCTTCGGCTTTCCGGTGCTGCGCCAGGCGGTCGCCGCCCACCAGCACCGGCGGTACGGCCTGACCTACGAGCCGGACGGCGAGGTGCTGGTCACCACCGGGGCCACCGAGGCGCTCGCCGCCGCGTTGCTCGCCCTCACCGGCCCCGGGGACGAGGTCATCGCCTTCGACCCCTGCTACGACGCCTACCCCGCGGGCGCCCGGCTCAGCGGCGCCCGCCTGGTGCCCGTACCGCTGGCCATGGACGGCGACGGCTTCGCGCTGGACGACCACGCCCTGCGCGCCGCCGTGACCGGCCGCACCCGCGTGCTGCTCCTCAACTCCCCGCACAATCCCACGGGCAAGGTGTTCACCCCCGTCGAACTGGAGCTGATCGCCGAGGTCTGCCGGGACCACGACCTGACCGCCGTCACCGACGAGGTGTACGAACACCTGGTCTACGACGGCGCCCGGCACGTGCCGCTCGCCTCGCTGCCCGGCATGCGGGAACGGACGCTCACCGTCTCGTCGGCGGGCAAGACCTTCAACGTCACCGGCTGGAAGGTCGGCTGGGTCAGCGGCCCGGCGCCGCTGGTGGCAGCGGTGTCCTCGGTGAAGCAGTTCCTGACGTACGCCTCGGGCACCCCGTACCAGGAGGCGCTGGCCCGGATGCTCGACGACGTGGAGCCGTGGGCCGAGGAACTGCGCGGCATCCTGACCGCCAACCGGAACCTGCTCACCGAGGGCCTGACCCGGGCCGGCCTGCACACGTACCGCGCGGACGCCGGGTACTTCCTGCAGGCCGATGTGCGTCCCTGGGGCTACCGGGACGGCACCCGCTTCTGCCGCGAGCTCCCGGAGAAGGCGGGGGTGGTGGCCATCCCCACCTCCGCGTTCCAGCAGGGTGCGGACACCGCGCCCTGGCTGGTCCGCTTCTCCTTCTGCCGCCACCCCGGCTCACTTCGCCAGGCCGTCACCCAGCTGACCGCCGCCCACCCGGGCTGACCCACCCTTCTGACCACTCCTCCGCGCTCCGCAGCCGAAAGCCTGAACACCCGTGACACAGTGACCATGGGCGGGCCCTCAGGCGGGCCCTGGCCCTGCGACAGGAGGCGACACGACCGTGGACCGTGACTCCGGCGGCCTTCCGCACCCCGTGGAGCCCGTCACTCCGGAAGCACCCCGCGCGCTCCGCCGGGTGATCTTTCAGCAGTTCTGGCGCGACGCGGCCTTCCTGCACTGGTCGGTACCGCCGGAGGCAGTCGCCCCCCTGCTGCCGGCCGGCACCCGTCCGGACGTCATGGACGGGACGACGCCAGTCGGCCTGATCGGCTTCGGCATGGAGTCGCTCGGCCTCGGCGCCGGCCCACCGGTGCCGTACCTCGGGCGCTTCCCGGAAATCAACGTGCGGCTGTACAGCGTTGACCGGCTCGGCCGGCGCGGCATCGTCTTCCTCAGCCTGGACTGCCCGCGACTGCTCCCGGTGCTCACCGCCAACGCGGTCTTCGGGCTGCCGTACCGATGGGCGTCCTGCGCCCGGCACACCACCGCCGGCCGGATCGGCTACTCCGTGCGCCCCTACGCCCCCGGCCGCAGGCCGGTCTCCCGGTTCGGCGTGGCCATCGGCGACCCTCTGCCACAGCCTTCGGCGGCCGACCACTTCCTGACCGCGCGCTGGGGCCTGCACGTCCGGGCCCGGGGGCGCACCTGGTACCTGCCGAACCAGCACCGGCCATGGCCCCTGCACTCCGCGGAACTGCTGGTCTGCGACCAGGACCTGCTGCGCCGCAGCGGACTGCCGGACGGCCTGGTGGACCCGGCCGCCCCGGAGAGCGTCCTGTACTCCCCGGGCGTCCAGACCCGCTTCGGCCTGCCGGAAGCCCTGCCCTCCGAGCGGCGTCACCGGTAGACGCCCGACAAGGACTGCCGGTGCGGGCCGCGCGACCGGGCCGGGACCGGGAGCACCACATGGTGCGGATGCACCGTGCTGCTCAGGGGACCGAGAAAACCGTCGAGGCCGGACAGGTCTACGTCGGGAACTCGCCCAGCCAACTGCGCTTGAGCAGGTGCTCGGGGAGATATTCGGACTGCACATTGATCGGGTGACCGGCATCATAGGCCAGACAGGCAATGGCAAGCGGCCCGAGGGCGACGAACCCATCAACATCTGAGAGGCGGTCCTCATCCGCGGTCCAGTACTCCTTGTGCAGCTGAAGAGCCTGAACAAGCGAACTGTTGATCTGCTCAGGATCCCGCCTCACAAAGCGGTAAAAGAGATCGATAGGCGCAGAAAGGATCATGAGAAGCAGATCCCGAGGTGCTCGCGCCACAGCAGGGTCGGCACCTTCGAAAGCAGCGATCAGCTTGTCCGCCATGCCAGGACGCCCAGTCCAATAGCTTTGCAACGCATCCACCCACGAATAGATGTACTCATCGTACTCCGCACCCGAATCGCGCAGCAAAGAAAGAGGAACGCGACACAACTGACTCATACGCCCCTGATCACGACAAATAACCGCCAACCAGAATGCCGTAAGCCAATTACCCGCATCAGTGAAATACTGCGCTCCTGTCGCTGGAATAGCCCGCACCTCATGATTAATACGACATGCCACTGTCGTACCAAGCGGGGCAACAGCCGCAGCGAACAAGGCCGAACCCACTTGCATCGCAGTAACCCATGCGTCCCACGTCTCAAACTTATCTGCCGCCGGGTCTGCGATACTGTGCGCATATACTCTCGTCAAGGTACCAAGAAATGCCATATTGAACATGCCGGGCGATTCCGCGAGGACATCTACTTCACCACCAATACTCGCATCGATATCCTGCAGAAAGCGAGGCAAGTTCGCCACGTACGGGAAAACAGGACGGGCAATTTCGATTGTCACTCCAATGCACTCCTCACATCGAAATACTCCATTGAATACCCAGCATACATAACCCCGTCAGCCTCCGCTTTCACCAGGACGTAGTCCACATTCCCTGAATCAATGGCTTGGCGCAGCTCTGCACTCAGCGCATGCTCATCCACATTACCCATTGACCCACGCCTCCTCATCTTCTCGACGATGGTATCGAAGTAATAACGAGTACCTTGCTTCACGCGCTTCCCAGTGAGTCCGTAGCGCTCACCAAGAGGTGCTTCCGGTGATCCCTTTGCCTCCACCACGATATAGCGCCCAGTGACCTCATCCTTCCATATCTGGTCGAAGCTGTTGTTCCGAGGCTTTCCTTCAGTTAAAATTTCGCGAGCGTTCGGGTAGTGCTCCGGAATCGCGTGCTGCCGAGCCACCATTTCACCGAAATCCTCAACCGCCTTACTCATCCGAGTGTGTGTCGACTTGTAAACACTGTCGTATTCATCCCGCAGTCCCCGGAGCTCCGGAGTGGGGTCTTCCGCGTATGCCTGCTGCGCACTCTTCAGCTGATCCCCTGCCGCGGTGTCGGCCGTGATGGCGTCCTGGCGTTGACGTGCTGCGTGGTCGAGCTCGACAAGCTTCTCCGCGCTCACCATGGACCGGTGACCGGTGATCGGATCGGTGTACAGGTACGCTTCCGGGACGGCAGGCGGCAGGTCATGCTTGGCTATCCATCGCTGCTGACCTGTCGGATCATCAACAAGTTGCGGTAGCAGGTCACCATTCTCGTCCCTGCGGAGGACACTGTGACGGTGTCCGTCTTCCCGGTAGTACTTTTGAGCCCACTCGGTGTCCGTATTGGCTCGCTCCACCTGTCGACGGACAATCTCCTTTCCCTCCTCCGGCGTCACCCGGGCGGCTTGGCCGCTCCGGGTGTCACCACCCGCGCCGGTGTCACCGCGCTGGCCCGGTATGTGGTCCCCACCCGGCGTGGCTCCGCCGGGTCCGTCTCCGTGGAGATGACCGGCCCCGGCGGAGCCGGAGCCACCCGGCTGCGTTGCGGTGCCGCCGCCCGGTCCGTCATGTGCGGGGCCCGGCGACGACGGGCCGGGGCTGCCGCCCCTTCCTACGGCGTTCTCCGCGACGCGGCTCCCGCCGGCGGTCAGGTCACCGGCCGAGCCGGCGCCGGCGGTACCGCCGGTACCGCCGGTACCGCCGGTGGAGGGATGGTGGGCGGTGGCGCCGGGGAGGCTGTCGCCCGCCCGGGCCGTGGGGGAGCCGGGCATGTCGCCGAGGGCGGCGAAGGCCGGCGCGGGGGTCTCGGCGTGCCGGGCGGCATCGTCGGCGGAAAGGGTCGCCCGGTCACCGGCATTGAGTTCGGCGGGTATCCGGTCAGGGGTCTGTACGGTCCGGCCGTCGGGGGCATCGAGCCGGCCGTCGGGGTGCAGGGTGCTGCCGTCGGGAAGCCGGACGGTGCCGTCCTGGAGCTCGACGGCGTGGCGACCCGGAGGCAGCTCCGGTAATGCGGCGCCGGGAGGCACGGTGGTCCCGTCGGGAAGCCGCAGGGACCCGTCGGGGAGTTCGAAGCCCTTGACCGCGCCGAGGTTTCCCAGACTGCTGGTGAGGTTGCCGACCTTGGGGAGCGCGCCGAGTCCGGCGCCCACGCCACGGCCGATGTAAGTCATCGGGTCGACGGCCGCTCCGACGCGTCCGGCCGTGTGGGCGACCCTGGCAGCGGTTCCGGACGCCCCGGCGCCCTTGATCGCGGTGCCCGTCCCGGCGGTGGCAACGGTGGTGAGTACGTTGAAGCTGACCAGGCCGGCGGCGCGGGCCGGGTTCTCGCTCCAGTCGTCCCAGGCGACCATCGCCTTGCCGACTTCCACGGTGGTGTGAAGGCTGTCGTCCATCCAGTCCTTGACCGCGCCGTCCGGCATCACCCGGTGCAGAGCGTGGTTGACCGGTGAGACCACGATGGCCAGTCCGGTGGCCAGTTGGCCCAGCCCTTTCCAGGACTCCTCGAACGCCTCGGCACCCTCGAGCCCGACCAGACCGCCGAGGCCGGTCAGGGTCCCCCAGATGCCTTCGACGATGAAGCCGTCCCACACGAAGTTCTTGAAGTGATGGCCGACGTCCCAGGGGGAGCGCTTCCTCTCGACCGCCTTGCCCCAGGGTGTCTCCCCGGCCTCGGCCATGTCCTCCGTGCTCAGGCCGTACATGTGCTCGCCGCCGGAACCGTCGTCGACGGCCCACTGCGTTCCGCTCCAGATCCCGGTGATCCGGTTCGCGGCGGTGCGCTCAGCGGCCCAGAACTCGGCCACCGTGACGGAGATTTCCCGGAGCAACTCGTTGTTGCGGTCGACCTTGTCGGTGTCCTCTCTCCAGCCGTCGCCTTCCCCCAGGGTGCTGACGAACGTCTGCGCCTCGGCCTTCAGGCGGCGTAACCTGGCGACCAGGGGGCGGATCTCTGCGGCGTAGGTCTTCACCGCCGAGCTGACCGTCTCCAGGTCGGTGGCGAATTCGTCCGACCGGGTCTTGACGGGCAGCGTGCTGGCGAACAGCTGCTCCGCCTCAGGTGCCTGGTAGAACGCGGACAGCCCCTGGAAACGGCGGTGGACGGACGCGCCGATCCCCCGGATCGCTCTCGCATCCGCCCGCAGAGCCGCCTGGTCGGACTCCAGTTGCCCCAAGTCGCCGGTGAATTCAGGTATGCCGGACGGATGTATCCGCTCGATGTCCTCAGCCACGGCCGCACCGGCCCGCCGGTGACGGACTCCGGGGGATGGCGTAGCCCGCCCCCCGGCCCACCCGTCTCTCCGCCGCCTCCGCCGTCCGGCTCCGCACGCCGCCGACACCCGAAGCCAACGTGCACCAGCCTGACATCGGACCCCCCGTCCCTTTCCGTGTCCGAACCCACGCCGGGGCCCGGCGCCCCCTCCGCGCCGGGCCCCGGCGGAAGCCGGTTGCTGCGTACATGGTGCGCTACGCCACTGACACCGTAAAGTTCGCCGGTTCCGGCGCCCGGTGGTGTTCAGTCAGCTCCCGGTGCGGTGAGGTGACGGAGCTTGTCGGGATTGCGGACGACCCGGACCGCGGTGATGCGGCCGTTCCCGACCTCCAGGGCGGCGACGGTCTCCACCTCACCCCCGACGGTGACCAGGAAGCCAGGGCTGCCGTTCACATCCACCGCGGTGAGGGTCAGGTCGCCGCCGGCGCCTTCGGTCACACCGAGCAGCCAGCGGGCCACCTTTCCGGGGCCATGGATGGGGCGCAGGGCTGCGGACCGCTTTCCACCGCCGTCCGACCAGACGGTGACGTCCGGAGCGAGCAGCTCCAGCAGCCGGCTGAGGTCACCGCCGAGGCAGGCCGCGGCGAACTCACCGGTGACCCGGCGCTGTTCCTCGGCCGACGGCTCGTAACGGGGCGCGCGGGACTCCACATGCGCCTTCGCCCGGCGTGCCAGCTGCCGGACGGCGGCCTCGGAGCGGCCCACCACCCGGGCGACCTCCCGGTGCGGATAGCCGAACACCTCACGGAGGACGAACACCGCCCGCTCCAGCGGGCTCAGGCTCTCCAGCACCACCAGCATGGCGAGGGAGACGGAGTCGGCCCGCTCCACCTCGTCCGCCACGTCGGGGGCGCTGACCAGCGGCTCGGGAAGCCACGTGCCCACGTAGTGCTCACGCTGGGCGGCGGCGGAGGTCAGCCGGTTGAGGGCCAGGTTGGTTACGGTCCGCGCCAGGTAGGCGCCGGGGTGGTGCACCGTCCCGGACGCCTGACTCCACTTCAGCCAGGCGTCCTGGACCAGGTCCTCGGCGTCCGCGACGCTGCCCAGCATCCGGTAGGCGATGCCGAAGAGACGGTCCCGGTGCTCCTCGAAGACGGCGGTACGGTCCGGCACCGGGGCCGTCCTCTCCTCACGGGTCATTCCGCGACGGCCTGACCGGGCGGGCGGACCGCGCAGGACTCCGAGAAGCCCTGGCTGGTGAGCCCGACGGCACTGTTGACCCGCGAGCGGAAGTTCTCCAGGGCGACCATCACGGTCAGCTCGACGAAGGCCGGCTCACCGAGGTGCCGGATCAGCCGGGAGGTCTGCTCGTCGGTGACGGTCGGGCCGGATTCGGTCATCGCCTCGGCGTACTCCATCACCAGCTGCTCCATGTCGGTGAAGGACTCCCGGTGTTTCCTCCAGACGGGGACCTTACTGACCTTTTCCGGGGAGAGCCCCAGTTGGTCGGCGGTCCAGTGCCCGAAGTCCAGGCACCAGGAGCAGTTGATCTTCGCCGCGGTGGCCATCACGGCCAGGTGCTTCAGCTCGGGGTCCAGCTCGTTCCACCGTGACACCTTGTTCTCGAAGCCGAACACGCCGCGCAGGATCCGCGGGTGGTGACCCAGGACCAGCCCGACGTCCAGGACCTTCCCGTAGGAGCGCCGCGAGTACCACTCGAGCAGGCGCAGCAGCGGGGTGCGGGGAGGGGTGAGGGAGATGCGGGCCATGGCGGTGCCTCCTTGTCGTGCCGCCCCGTGCGGGGCGTTCACCCCTCTTGGACAGCACAGCCTCCCCGGATGTGACATCACCTCCGCGCTGCCGCTCACCCGTCTCCTCCGAAGGATCCGCCGACGCGGCGATGGCGCCCCGCCCGTGGCTACCGGCTCAGCTTTCGGATGGCTTCCTCGATGAAGGCGGCGGCTTCCCGCTCGGTGATCCGCACGTGATCGACCTCGTTGTGGCCCAGTTCGTGGCGCCGGAGGTATTCGGTCGGCTCCCAGCGCAGATTGCGGGTGAATGCCTCGTCGTATGTCCCGTCGCCCGCGATGCGGCGCCGGACGATCCCGCGCGGCCGGTCCTTCGGAAAACCCGCACCGATCTTCGCGTGGTAGGTGATCTGCCCCTCGGCGTCGAGGGCGTCGAGCGTGGCCGGTTCCAGGGTGAGGAATGGCGTGGCGCCCAGGTTGTGCTCGAAGTCTCCGAGCTGGATCGACACACCGTTCAGGTCGAGCATCTCCTCGAGGTAGAAGCCGCCGCCCCGCTCGTACATGAGGAGCAGCGGCTCGTACGGCTCGGGCAGGTCGGGGAGAGCGGTGCTCGTGCTGGCTCTCAGCGCCGCCCAGCGCACGGCGCCCCGGCAGGTCCGCTTGACCGAATCCCGGCCCACCCCGCTCCGCAGCAGCTCCTCCACCTCGGCCTCGACATCGGGTGCCGGGCGCACGTCGGGGTCGACGTACTCCGCGAGGTCGAGGAACGGCCAGGCGTCCTCGGCGCCGTACGCCCGGGCCCAGAGAGCGGCACGACGCAGATACTCCCGCATCAGCAGCGCGCGCGAGTTCGCGTGGTCGAACGCGGCACTCCAGTCGTCCCAGGTCACCGAACGCAGCCGTGCCACAACGTGCCGTGACGGATCGCCGCTCATGTCAGGTTCAGCCCTTCCGCTCGCAACTGCTGCATCACAGCCTTCATCACATCACCGATGTTGGACAGGTCATCGGCCAGGGCCACCGCCGGAGGGTCGATCCCCAGTGCGCGCTTCCAGTGGTTGAAGTGGCCCTCCACCGAATGGGGCGCCAGTTCGTGCGCGCCGATATGGTCCAGGGTCCTCGGGAACTGCCTGCTGTACGTACCGTCCTCGTCGAGACGGTAGAGACTGGGATGCTCGTCGACGTACGGCAGGCCGCTCTCCATCAGGCGGCTCTCGATGTACTCGTGTGCCATGAGGCTCCTGAACTCCTGGAGCCTCGCGGGGTCGAGCTTGCCGGCCTGCGCGTCCCGCCACAGATCGGCGATGTCGTCCCGGGGAGTGAACAGGCCCCGCCTGGTCTCTCCCGGTCCGACGGCCACCTCGTGCTGCGACCGGAACAAGTGGCTCTTGACCTGCCGGAGCACCGACTCGTCAACCCCGGTGTGCCGCGAGATCTCGGGCAGATCCACTTTGTTGGGGGTGGCCCGTACCTTTTCGTAGAACTGGCCGGCGTACTGCGACGGCTCGTCGACCCAGCCGGCACCACCCCAGCCGCCCGGCGGCCCCGCGGAGCCGTCGGCCAGCGGGCCGAGGCTGAGGGATCCCGCGTCGTGCGGCACGGGCACCTGGCCGAAGAGGTCCTGCTGCTGCGCCCTGATGGCGGCAAGGTCGTCGGGGGAGACGCCGGGCAGGCGCTCGGCCTCGTAGAGCGCGTGGCCGTCCATCTTGGCCGCGAAGCTCTCGGGGGTGTGGAACTGCACCTCGAAGATCTGGCCGGAGACCGGATCCCGCCACGTGGAGTTGATCCCCTTGTAGCCGGCCGAGTCCCAGGTGTTCTTGAACGTGACGTTCTCGTAGCCGCGGGCCTGGAGGTCGCTGACCGCCTGCTGCACACCCTGGGTGTAGTTGCTGCCGGGGATGTCGACCGTGTAGCGGATCGAATCCTTGATGTCGCCGAGCGCCTGGCCGGGCGTGACGTTGATGTCCTCCAGGAGGTCGGTCGCCAGCTTGCGCTTGAGTGAATCGTCCCCCTTGAGCCGGTATTCGAGGCCGTTCAGCTTGCCGTCGTCCACGCCCCGGGCGATGTCCTGCATCGTCTCGGTGATGCGGGGTTCGGCTTCGGTGGACCGGCGCATGAACTCGTCCGCGGCGGCGTTGACCTCGGGGTCGAGCCGCAGACCGTTCTCGCCTGCCCAGGAGCCGTCCGGCAGGTTCCCCCTCGGTGTGTCCGGCCCCGCCGCGCCGGGCACTTCCGGGCCTCCGCCTGCGGGCGGACCGCCACCATCCGCCGGTCCGTGCTCCGACGGCGCGCGGTCACCGCCGGCAGGTCCGCCCGGTTCGGTGGTGTGCCCACCGGTGGCCGCGTCGTCGACATGGTTCGCGCCGCCGGGTAGGTCACCGCCGGGGCCGGAACCGCCGGGTAGGTCACCGCCGGAACCGGAACCGGAACCGCCGGAGGGCACCTCACGGGCGCCGCCGCCCGGCGGCACGCTGCCGCCCGCCTGGGCCACGGGGCTGCCCGGAACGTCCCGTGCGCCGGCGCCGACAAGAGCGGGTTCCGGCGTGTCGCCGAGGCGTGCGGCGTCGTCGGCGCTCAGCGCCGCGCGGTCCGCGGAGGAGAGCTCGGCGGGTACCTGGTCGGGGGTCTGGGCGGTCTGCCCGGTGGGGGCGTCGAGTTGACCGTTGGGGTGCAGAGTGCTGCCGTCGGGCAGCCGTACCGTGCCGTCGGGCAGGTGCACCGCGTGCACGCCGGGAGGCAGGTCGGGCAGCGCCGCACCGGGCGGGACGGTGGTGCCGTCGGGCAGCCGCAGCGACCCGTCGGGAAGCTCGAAGCCCCTGATGCCGGTGAGGTTGCCCAGGCTACTGGTGACATCGGCCAGCTTCGGCAGTGCGCCAAGTCCTGCGGACACTCCCCGGCCGAGGTAGGTCATGGGGTCGATGGCGATCCCGACGCGTCCGGCGGCGTTGGCGACGCGGGCGGCCGTTCCGGCGCTGCTGGTGGTCTTGATCGCGGTCCCCACTCCCAGAGTGGCCACCGTGGTCAGCACGTTGAAGGTGACCAGGCCGGCCGCGCGGGCGGGGTTCTCGCTCCACTCGTCCCAGGCCAGCAGGGACTTACCCACCTCCTTGGTGGTGGTCAGGCTGTCGTCCATCCAGTCCTTGACCGGACCGTCGGGCATCAGCTGATGCGTCGCCAGGCCCACCGGAGAGCTGATCAGGGCCAGACCGGTGGCCAGCTGCCCCAGGCCCTTCCAGGACTCCTTGAACACCTCGAAGCCCTGCAGGCCGACGAGCCCTCCCAGCCCGGTCAGCGTGCCCCAGATGCCGTCGACGACGAGGCCGTCCCACACGAAGCTCTTCACGTGGTGGTGCACCTCGTACCAGCGGCGCTTCTGCTCAACCGCCTTGCCCCAGGGGGTCTCGCCCGCCTGGGCCAGCTCCTCGGTACTGACCCCGTACATGTGGTCGGCGCCGGAGCCGTCGTCCACCGCCCACCGCGTCCCGCCCCAGATGGCGATGATCTTGTTCGCGGCGGTGCGCTCGGCCGCCCAGAACTGACCCACCGTGGTGGAGATCTCGCGCACCAGCTCGTTGTTGCGCTCGACCTTGCCACCGTCGTAGCGCCAGTCGTCGTCGAGTCCGTCGACGAACGTGGTGGCCTCGGTCTTGAGCCGCCGCAGCTTCGCCACCAGGGGACGGATCTCGCCGGCGTAGGAACTCAGCGCTGAGCTGACCGTCTCCAGATCCGTGGCGAAGTCGTCCGCACGCGTCTTCACCGGCCCGGTGGTGGCGAACAGCTCCTCCGCCTCCGGAGCCTGGTAGAACGCCGACAACCCCTGGAACCGGGTGTGCACTGCCGATCCGATCCCCCGGATCGTCTCGGCGTCCGTGGAGAGATCCGCGTGGTCCTCGTCCAGCTTCACCAGATCCCCGGTGAACTCCGGCACTCCTGAGGGATCGACCCGCTCGACGTCGTCCGACATGGCTACACCGGCCCCCCGGGCCGTCCGGCGTGGCCTTCACCCCTGCCGCCGGGCCTCTCCGCCGCCTCCGCCGTCTGCCCCGGCACGCGCTCGGCCCCCGAAGCGCCGCTGTCCCATCCCGACACCTGCTGAACCCCCAAGTCCGTGACCGAACCGCCTCACTCCGGCAGATCCGGACGGCACGGCCCTGTCCCGCAGCCGCGCCGGACGCGCCGTCCCTGTACACCTACTACACGTGAGAAGGCGCCGCCCGGTTCCGTCGGGTGTGACGGGTCGCAGCGGCGGGTGCCGGCGGACGGGTCAGCGGACGAAGGGCTTCTCGGGGGTGCCGGTGAGGGGGCGGCCGGCAGCCTGCCAGGCGAGCATGCCGCCGTCCACGTTGACCGCGTCCATCCCTTGCTGCACGAGGTAGGCGGTGACCTGCGCGGAACGCCCGCCGACCTTGCACAGGACGTACAGCTTCCGGTCGCCGACCCGCTCGGTGACCTCACCGAAACGCTGGACGACCTCGCCCATGGGGATGTGCAGGGCACCTTCCGCGTGCCCGGCCGCCCACTCGTCGTGCTCACGGACGTCGAGCAGGAGCCCGTCGGCGGGGACGGCGTCAACGGTCACGGTGGGGAGCTGCGCGAAAGTCATGCTGCCGAGCCTAAGTCATGGGCCGGAGTGGGTGCCGCGCTCCTGGGCCAGCTCGCGCTCGCGGGCGGCGACCTTCTGCCGCAGGTCCTCGGCGATCTCCGCGAGCAGTGCGTCCGGGTCGTCCGGGGCCATCTTCAGCATCGAGCCGATCGCGCTCTCCTCCAGGGCCGCCGCGGCTCGGGAGAGCAGCTCCTTGCGGCGGGCCAGCCATTCCAGACGGGCGTACAGCTCCTCGGCGCGGGTGTAGGCGGGGCGTTCGGCGACCGGCCCGGCCCCCCACTCCTCGGCCAGCTTCCGCAGCG
The DNA here is from genome assembly GCF_028200735.1 of Streptomyces sp. ACA25. GTDB lineage: Bacteria > Actinomycetota > Actinomycetes > Streptomycetales > Streptomycetaceae > Streptomyces. Next base: position 387,665 of record NZ_JAQKPV010000001.1, on the reverse strand, counting down.
CCGCGGCGTCACCGAGGGCGTACGCCTGGTTGACCCGGGCGACGAAGGCGCCGCGGCGGGTACGTTCCGCCTCGTCGGAGGCCAGGTCGGGGTGCACCTTGCGGATCAGCTCCCGGAAGAGCTTGCGGGCCTCCTCGCCGGGGCGGACCCGGGGCGGCGGCTGCACCGGCCGCTCGGTGAGCATCGCGGCGGCATCGGCCTGGAACCCGTCGGCCTCCAGCCAGCCGTTGAACAGCTCCGAGACCTGGGGCATCGGCAGGACCAGGGACCGCGCCTCCCGGGCCCGGCGCTGGTCGGCGGGGTCGCCGGTGCGGGCCGCGACGGCTTCGGCGAGCTCCGCCTCCAGCTCCTCGAGGCGGGTGTGCAGCGGGCCGAGGCGCTCCTCGTGCAACCGGGAGAAGTTCTCGACCTCGATCCGGAAGGTTTCCACGGCGATCTCGAACTCGATCAGCGCGGTCTCCGCGGCGCGGACCGCGCGGTCGAGCCGCTGGGTCGCGGCGTCCTCGGGCTGGGGGTCTTCCGGGTTGGTCACCGGGACAGGGTACGTCCGGGACTGCTCAGCCGCGGAACTCACCGGGGCAGAAGCCGGACTCCTGCGGCAGGTGCAGCTCCGCCCACCGGGTGAGCTCGACCATTGCGGGACGCAGCCCGTGCCCGGCCTCCGTCAGCCGGTAGGTGACGCGCACCGGGGGGCCGCAGGTGACTTCCCGGACCAGGAGTCCGGCTTCGGCCAGCTCGGTCAGCCGGTCGGACAGCATGCGCTCGCTGATGCCGGAGACGCCCCGCCGCAGCTCGGCGAATCCCCGCGGGCCGTGCATGAGGGAGGCGACGACGAGTCCTGTCCACCGCTTGCCGAGCAGCTGGAACACGCGCAGCAGCCCGCTGCCGGGCCGGATCACACCCACCTCACCGCTGCCCTGCCCCGGGTCCGCCACCTCGTCTGCCATGCGCACAGCGTAGGGCAAGGAACCAAGGAGGTGAAAAAAAGTAAGCACCTGTGTTACTACTAGTTGCATACTCAACTAAAGGGGCTCGCTGTCCCGCCCGGATCCCGATGGAGACCTCATGGCCACGCTGCTGCACATCGACTCCTCCCTCAACGGTGACACCTCCGTCTCCCGTGAGGTGGCCCGGACCTACCGGGACACCTGGAAGGCGCAGCACCCCGACGGCACCGTGCTCCACCGCGACCTGGCCGCCGACCCCCTCCCGCACCTCAGCGCCCCGGCCTATTACGCGAGCTTCACCGCCCCCGAGGAGCGCACGCCCGAGCAGCGGGCCGCCTTCGCGCTGCGCGAGCAGCTCGCCCAGGAGCTGGAGCGGGCCGATGCCGTGCTGCTCGGCGCACCGCTGTACAACTACGGCATCCCCTCCACGCTGAAGGCCTGGCTCGACCACGTCATGATCATGGGCCGGACCACCGGCGCCGAAGAGCGGACCGCCGCCGGCACGCCGGTGACGGTCGTGGCCAGCCGAGGGGGCTCGTACGCACCCGGTACCCCGCAGGAGGGCAACGACTTCGCGCAGAACTACCTGCGGCACACCCTGGGCACCTGCCTCGGCCTGGAAGTGGGGTTCATCGTGCCCGAGCTGACCCTGGCCCGGACCGTTCCCGCGATGGCCGACCTGATCGACCTGTCCGACGCCTCCCGGGCCAGGGCCCACCAGGAGGCCGAGAACAGCGCCCAGGAGCTCGCCCGCAGGCTCGCCGCCTGACCCGCCGTGCCGCAGCAGCGGGCCGAAGGGCCCGCCGCTGCGGCACGGCGGCCGGGCCGGGACGCAGCGCGCGTCCCGGCCCGATCCGGCTCCAGCAGGACCCCCTGATGCCCCGCGGCGGACCGGTCTACTCAGGAGCGGGCACCCTCCGGGCCGCCGGGGTCCCCGCCCGCCCCCGTTCCGCGGCGGGCGCGGGGACACGGACCGTCCGCCGCCCGCCCAGCCGCTGCCGCACCCCGCGCACCAGGCGCCCCGCGGTGAACGTCGCCCCGTGGACGAAGCGCATCGACGGGCCGAACGACGGCGCGGCCAGCAGACCGGCGAAGAACAGACCGGGACACGAGGACTCGAACCGGGCCCCCAGCTCCGGCGCCCCGGTACCCGGCACGGTCCGCAGACCCCCGCGCAGCGACGGGTCGAGCAGCTCCAGCCGGTCCATCTCGGGCACGAACCCGGTGGCCGCGATCACGTGATCGCTCTGCAGGACGGTCGTCGCACCGCCGGCGGAGTCCAGCTCCAGCCGCACTCCCCTGGCGGACGGCGCGGCAGCCGCCGGACGCAGCCCCAATCGGACCGGCACCACCCCGTCCACCCTCTCCCGCAGCCACCAGGCCCCCGCCGGACCCAGCGCCGTCGACGCGATGTGCGCCCGCACCTGGCCGGGGAGGCGACGGACCGCCCACGGGATCTCCGACCACACCCAGCTGGGCCAGCCGGTCCCCAGCCCGGAATGCGGGTCACGCAGGGAAGCCCGCAGGCCGCGCCGCAACGGCTGCGGCGGCGCATTCCAGTTGACCGCCCCGGCGCGCACCACCACCGTGGGCCTGGCGCCCTGCTCGGCCAGCAGCGCAGCCGTCTCCAGGGCCGCCTGCCCTCCGCCGACCACCGTGACCTCCGTGTCCCGGAACCGGGAGAGATCACGGTGGTGGCTGCTGTGCGAGACGAGCCCGTCCGGCAGCCCACGCAGCGGCTCGGGCAGATGGACGAAGGGCATCACCCCCACGGCCAGTGCCACCGTTCTGCTGTAGAGCGTCTCCCCCTCCGCCGTCTCGACGCGGAAGCCGCCCGGGCAGGGCACCACCGCGGTCACCGTCAGCTCCTCGACCGGGGCGGCCAGCCGGCCGGCGAACCAGAGGCCGTAGTCGGTGAACGTCCCGATCGGCAGCGGCCTGCCGTGCTCCGACGGCAGCCCCCGGGCAGCGCAGTAACTGCCCAGCGTCCGCTCCCCTTCGGCGTCGGACAGGTTGGAGGACCACGGCTCCGACTTGAGGAACATGCCCTCGGGCATGTGATCCCGCCAGGAGGCCATGGGGCGGCCGAGGACCCGCAGGTCCAGGCCGGCGGCCGCGGCATGCGCGGCGATCGAAAGACCGTAGGGGCCGGCGCCCACCACTACCAGATCGTGCATCGGGGATTACCGCTCTCTCTCGTCGGAGACGTGGGACTCGTCGGACCCGGTCGGTCCGGGCTCGGTGCCCGCCCGGCTCGGGCCTGGAGGATTGGGGGAAGCGAAGGGCAGCCGGGGTGCGGGAAGCGGCGATGCCGCCGGGAGGAAGGCCCGGAAGGCGCCGAAACTCGTCGGCCGGCCGGCCCGCACACCGTGCGGCCGGACCGGCTCACCGCGTAGTCGTCGGTGTCAGGGGACGGGCGTCCGGCCGCTGGAACCGGGGAGCGCGCGGCGGCCTGCCGCCCGCCGCCAGCCCTTTGTGCCCGGCCCGGCGCAGCCAGTTGCCTGCCATGGCGAAGAACGGCACGGGGTCGTCGGCCGCGAACCAGGCGGTCTCCAGCCGGGACCCCGGACCGCCCCACCGGCCGGGCTGCCGGACCGGCCGGGCGTCCGGCGCACCGCCGGGGCGCGGCCTGCTGCCGGCCGACAGCAGCCAGGACACCGGGGCGTAGTTCTCCGCGACGAAGACCCGGCCCGGCAGGGGGCGGGCCGCGGGAACCGGCCGGCCGGTGAGGTCCAGGTGCAGGGCACGGACGACGTCCAGCCCCGACCGGTCCGTGAACAGCCGGAACTGCGCCCCGGGACGGGGGTTGAAATCCAGCAGGTGATAGCCCCCGGCGGCGTCCCGGCGGAAGTCCAGGTCGAGGATGCCCCGGTACCCCACATGCTGCGCCAGGCGGTGCGCGAGCAGCGTCACGGCCGGGTTGGGCAGCCAGCTGCCGGTGGCCGTCAGCCCGGCGTTCACCGGCCAGGACAGCTCCTTGCGGCCCGCCCCGCCGGCCAGGCAGCGGCCGTCGTCCCCGAAGCAGCCGTGAAAGAACCAGTCATCGCCCCGCCCGCCGGGCAGCAGCCGCTGGAACAGCAGCCGGCAGCCGGCTTCCGCACTCCGCTCGTAAAGCCGTCTCGCCTCCTCCCAGCTGGTGACGAGCGTGGTGCTGCGCAGCCCGCTACCGCGCGGCAGCACCCACGGGCGGCTCCACTTGGCCACCACGGGGAGCCCCAGCTCCCGTACCGCCCGGGCCGCCTGCGACGTGCTGCGCGGCACGACGGTGGCCGGGTGCGGCACCCCCAGCCGCTCGCAGAGCCCGGCCAGCTCCGCCTTGTCCGCCACCATCGGGGCGAGCCCGGAAGGCTGTGCGGGCAGCAGGAAGCGCCCGGCGAGCCGGTCCGCGAGCCGGTCCGCCGCGACCGCGCTCAGGTCGTCCATCGGGATCAGCACGGCAGGTCTGCCGATCTCTTCCGCCACCCGGCTCAGCACCCGCTCCAACCCGTCCTCCGACGCGACACCCCGGGGGAACGCGTGCGCCCGGAAAAGATGGCGGGAGCGGCTCACCGGGCTCCGCGGGGATTCCACGAAGGCGTGCACTTCGATACCCGCCCGGCCCAGTGATCTGACCGCCCCCAGAGAACCGTGGTGAAAAGGATTCCGATCCAGGCGCAACAGCAGCGCGGGGACCTCGGTAGCGAAGGTGGACATGGAAAAGAACCTTCCCAGGAAAGGGTGCGGGGGAGGAGCGAGCGGAGAGAGGGCTCCGCCGTACGGGCAGCGGTGTCCCCGATCGGGCTATCGCTAAGCCTTTTGGTGACTCGGGCCGGAGGTTTTCCGCTTAACGTCGGGGTAGCCCGACGGAACGATCAAGCCCTGCGAAGGAGCAGACATGCGTCACGGACGCCGCCGGCGATATACCGGTGTATGGGTCGGAGCCGCTCTCGCCGGCCTCCTCGCCGCTCTGGCGGGCTCCTTCCCCGCAGATCGCGGGCAGGCCACGGAGGACGGCCGCCCGCCCGGGTCCGGTCCGGCCGCACCGGCCGGCACCCATGTCGGTGCGTTCCTCGGCTCCGGCCCGGAGGGCGTGCGGCGGATCGCCGAGATGGAACGGTGGCTGGGCGGTACGGAGCTGCGGGCCGGGCACACCTACCTCCCCGGCGACCGCTGGTCCAACATCGAGGGACAGCCCGAGTTTCTGCGGCCCTGGACGGATTGGCGGCGCGGAAAGTCCGACCGGATGCTCGTCCTCAACGTACCGATGGCGGAACGCAACGAGGAGGGGGTGCCGGACCGTGAAGTACGGCAACTGCTGCGGTCGGGCGCCCAGGGGCGCTTCGACAAGCACTTCCGCACACTCGCGGAACGGCTGGTCGGCCTGGGCGCCCCCGACACGGTCATCGTGCTCGGCTGGGAGATGAACGGCACCACCTACACCCACCGCTGTGCCCCCGACCCCCGGGCCTGGAAGGTGTACTGGCGGCGCATCGTCGCCGCCATGCGCAGCGTCCCCGGCCAGGAGTTCCGTTTCGATTTCACGCCCAGTCGGGGGACGGACGCGATCGGCTGGACGCGGTGCTACCCCGGTGACGACGTGGTGGACATCATCGGCATGGATTCCTACGACCAACCCCCCGGAAACAGTTTCGACGACCACGTCGACCAGCCCTACGGACTGCAATTCCACGTGGATTTCGCCGCCGCCCGGGGAAAGCCCATCTCCTTCCCCGAATGGGGGCTGTTCCGCAGCGGCGACAATCCTGTTTACATGCGCCGCATGCTGGCATGGATCGCACAGCACCGACCTCTCTATCACACCATCAGTGATTACTGCCCGCACGGCGTGTGGCTGTGCAAGGAGAATCCCCGGTCCTCGGCGGTATTCCGGTCCGCCCTCTCCCGGCGGACCCGGCCGCCGGGTCCCAGGCCTGCCACGGCCCCCCGTCCCGGCGGTCCCCCGCCTCCGGATGATCCGCCGCCCACCGGCTCCGGTGAACCCCGGGAGGTCTGCTTCCCGTCCGATCCGGGCGACACGGCCCGCCGGACCACCCCGGACACCGCTCCGCGTGAGGTCTGCGTCCGGTTGGACTCCGGCTGGTGGCGCCGGTAGCCATCCGCGGCCGAGCCGGCGGGGCGGGCACCTGCTCACCGGGTGCCCGCCCGGTCCCGGCGGCCCCCCTGGGCAGGGGTTCTGCCGGCTTTGGCACCCGGCCTGGCCCGTGACTTCGCCCCGGACTTGGCGCCGGTGGCCCTGCCCCGGCCGACCGGGGCGCTGCCGGAGCTGTCGGCCCCCTCGTCACCGGCCGCGGCGGCAGCCGCCACCGCTGCCCCGGCGTCCACCCCGCCGTCCCCGGGTTGCGTCGCCACCGACGGGGCCGCACCCGGCGCGACCGAGGCCGGTTCCGGAGCGGACGGTCGACGGCCCGACGGCCGGACGAGCAGCACGAGGCAGCCCACCAGCACACCCGCACAGCCGCCCACGGCCAGGGAAAGCGGCATGCCGGCGGTCACCGGCGCCGTCGGGGGCATGGCCTCGGACAGCAGGGACAGCTCCACACCCGTCTTGGCCGTGGCCTCGTTCCCGTAGCCTGCCAGCGCCCGCGCCACGGCGTTGGCCCGGGTCGCCGCCCGGTCGGCGCGGGTGGCCGCGCCGGTGATCTCGATCATCGGCGCATCCGGAGAGGTGGCGGACCGGATACCCGAACGGAGCGTGCCACTGTCCACTCCTGCCTCGGCCTGCGCCCGGGCCAGCACCACGCCTTCGGTACTGACCCGGCCGTACGCCTGCGCGAAGCCCAGCGCCACCGCCGAGTCCGCCCGCCCGGTGGGGACGACCACCACGTAGCTGGTGGCGGCGTACTGCGGAGTGGCCAGCAGGCCGTAGGCCGCGCCGCCGGCCATCCCGAGCAGTGCGCACAGCACGGCCGGCCACCAGACGGGCAGCCGGCGCCGCGCGCGCAGCCCGGCAGCCCGGCGGCGCCACCGGCCGGCCCCGCCACGGGGCGCCCGTTGCGAGGACTCGTCCCCGAGAGTCTCGGTCATGACAGTGTTCACCTCTTCGAATCGGACCGGGCGCCGGTTGGAACGGCGCCGGTGATGCGTGCGTAGAGACCGGCGATCCGGTCGGCGGCACCGGAGATGTCGTAGCGGTGCACAGCGGGCGGCACGGGCAGCCGTCGGACGCCGGACGCCTGCTCTGCCCGCAGGGCGTCCGCCAGTTCCCGCACCCCACTGCCGACCCGGCGTGCTCCCGGAACCTCGTGCGCGGGCAGTTCGTCGACGGCCGGACAGGCGACGTGCAGCACGGGCAGGCCGGCCGCCAGGGCCTCCAGCACCGCCAGCCCGAACGCCTCCTCGGCGGAGGCGGACACGAAAACGTCCATGGCGGCCAGCAACCCGGGCACCTCCGGCTCGGAGCACTCGCCGACATCGGCCAGCCGGCCGGACATCCCCAGGCGCTCCGCCAGCAGGTGCAGGTCCGCGCGCTGGGGCCCGCCGCCGACCAGCAGCAGCCGCGCACCGGGCTGCCGGGCGACCGCCCGCAGCAGGACGTCGAAGCGCTTGTCCGGAACCAGCCGCCCCATCCCGCCGACCACGAAGGCATCGTCCGGCAGCCCGAGCCGGGCCCGCGTCGCCTGCCGGGCGACGGCGTCGAACCGGAACCGTTCGGCCTCGATGCCGTTCGGGATCAGGTGAATCCGCTCCGCGGGCACCCCCCAGGCACGCAGGCGTTCCGCGACGGTGGCCGAGACGGCCACGGTCGCCGACCCGAAGCGCTCCGTGGCCCGGTACAGCGCGCGGGTGCCCCGGCTGAGCGGGCGACCCTCGATGGTGTGCTCGCCGAGGGAGTGCTCGGTGGCCAGCACCGCCCGCACCCCTGCCGTCCGGGCGGCGATCCGCCCGTAGACACAGGCCCGGTACAGATGGGTGTGCACCACGTCGTAGCGGCCCTCGCGGATCACCCGGGTGAGCCGGGGCAGCGCCGCCACGTCCCGGTTGCCGCCCATCCCCAGGTGCGTGACGGGGATACCGTCCGCACGGAGATCGTCCGCCACCGGGCCGGGGTTGGTGAGGGTGAGCACCTCGCAGGTCACCGGCAGCCGGCGCAGCAGGGCGCGCAGCTGCCGTTCCGCCCCGCCGACCCCGAGGCCCGTGATGACGTGCAGCACCCTCACCGTACGGCTCCTGTGCTCCGGTCCGTTCCGGACGCCCCGGCCGTCGGCACGGCCGGCAGGCCACGGCGGCGCACCGGGTGCAGCAGCCGCTTCAGCCACAACCGGCCGGCCGTGTCCCGCTCGCCGACATGGACACGCGGCAGCGCGTGCCGGCCGGTCAGCGGGCCGGGGTCGATCGCACAGGCGTACCCGTAGCCGGCCGCCTGCACGGCTGCCACGGACCGGGCGTCGACCGTGCCGTAGGGGTAGCAGAAGCCGTCGACCGGAACACCCAGCACTTCCCCCAGCAGCTCCCGGCTCCGGAGGGTCTCCTCCCGCAGCGCCGTGTCATTCAGGGACGGCAGCTCCCGGTGCAGCAGACCGTGGGAGCCGATCTCCATACCGGCCGCGGCGGCGGCCCGGAGGCCGTCGGCGGTCAGCAGGGGTCGCCGCGGTCCCTCCGGGTCCCAGGCGTTGTCGCCACCGAGCCGCCCGGCCAGCACGAACACGGTGGCCGTGCAGTCGTGCCTGCGCAGCAGCGGCACGGCCTCCTCTACGAAGTCCCGGTAGCCGTCGTCGAAGGTCAGGCCCACCAGGCCGGCGCCCTGCCCGGCGGCGCGCGCCCGCAGCAGCTCGGCCACCGCGACACCGCGCAGACCGCGCCCGCGCAGCCAGCCGAGTTGCCGGTGCAGGCGCTGTGGGGAGACGGTGATCCGGTAGGGGTCCCGCTCGGGTGCGGCCACCGAGTGGTACATCAGCAACCAGGGCGGCGGGAGGCGGCGGGAGGACCGGGCCGGCCCCCGAAGCTCCCCGGCGGGCGGGTCGGCGGGCGGGTCGGCCGGCATGGCAGCGGGCGCGTCACCGGACATGGCAGAACTTCCCTCGCAGAGTGGAGAGCAACAGGGCGGCTTCCGGGACCCGGACGGCCCGGGCGGCAAGGAGAAAGACGGCCGGCACCAGCAGCGCCCCGAGGGCGGCTGTCAGCAGCGGCGGATCGAGCAGCAGCGCCATCGCCCAGCCGGCGGCCAGCGCGGCCACGGCGGCCACCACGAGGCGGCCGAGACCTGTCAGCACCCGGCGGACGTCGAGCGGGATCATCCGGGTGCCCAGCCCGCGCAGCAGCAGGAGCGCGGTGACGGAGATGCCGACGGCGTTCGCGGCCGCGATGCCGTGCACGCCCCAGAGGGGCACTGCGGCGGCTGTCGCGCCCACCGTGATGAGCAGCCCGACGGCCATCGCGGCCAGCGGGTACCACATGGGGCGCGCCCCGGAGAAGAACGGCCGCACCAGCGCCCCCACCAGGCTGTGTCCCAGGAGGCCGAGGGCGTACACCCGCATCACGGAGGCTGTCGCGGCGGTGGCCTGCTCATCGAAGGCCCCGCGCTGGAAAAGCAGTTCGATGATCTGCGGGGCGTACGCGACCACGTAGGCCGCTCCGAGCAGCACCACCACGCCCGCCAGCACCAGGTCTCGCTCCACCCGGCGCCGGGCCCGGTCGACCTGCCCGTCCGCCATCGCCCGGGCGACCAGCGGGAAGGTGACGGTGCAGATCATCAGCGACAGCACCATCGGCACCTGCGCCACCTTCTGCGCGTAGTTCAGGTGGGAGATGGCGCCCGCCGGCAGGGAGGAGGCGAAGAACCGCTCGACCAGCACCTGGGACTGCCGGCTCAGCGCGAACAGCGCGACGGGGGCGACCACGCCGAACCCCACCAGCCCGCTGACCGGCGTGGCCCGCCCCACGCGCCGGAGCCCGGAGCGCCACGGGCTCCGCCCGCGCAGCCGCAGCCGGAGCCGGAGCCGCCGCAGGAAGAACGGGAGCTGCACGAGCAGCATCAGGACGCTGCCCACCGCCACGCCGACGGCGGCGGCCCGCACCCCCCACACCGTGTGCAGGGTAAGTGAGGTCGCGATGATCCCCAGGTTGTAGACCAGGTAGATCGCCGCCGGGGGGATGAAGCTGCGGTGCGCCCGTAGCGCCGCGCTGAAGTACCCGGCGAGGCCGAAGGTGAGGACGGTGACGGCGGTCAGACGCATGCAGTCGATGGCCAGCCGCGGCTCCGTCAGACCCGGTGCGAGGACCTTGACCAGCACGGGTGCGGAGACGGCCAGCACCGCGGCCAGCACCGCCAGCGCGAGCGCCAGCCGGGGGAGCGTCGCGCGCAGCAGAGCCCGTACCGGATCATCGGGGTCCGGGCAGCCGGCGGCCGCCCGCCGGGCCAGCGCGAGGCTGAACGCCGGGATCAGCACCAGGGCCATGCCTTCTTCGATGAGCAGCGTCGCGGCGACCTCGGGCAGGGTCCACGACACCAGGAACGCGTCGGTTTCCCCGCCCGCCCCGAAGAGGTGCGCGAGCGTCTGGTCGCGCAGCAGCCCGAAGAGGGCTCCGGCTGCGGTGAGCGCCGCCGTGACCGCCGCCGCCCGGGCGATGAACCGCTCGGACGCGGCAGCCGTGACGTCCGCCCGGGTGCCGCTGGTCACCTCGCTCACCGGGCGCCCCCGTTCGCTTCGCCGGGCCGGGCCGCCTGCACCGGCACACGCCCCCCGGACCCGGACCCGGATCGCGAGACGGGGACCGGGGGCGCCGCCGCCGGCCGCGGGCCGGACCGGCCGAGGGAGGCGGGGGCCAGCGCCCACCAGGCGATGAGCCCGAACATCACGGCGGTGAGGACCGCCGAGGAACCTCCGATGTCGGAGTACAGGAAGTTGACGGTCTGCCAGATCAGCAGTCCGGCCGCGATCAGCCCGGTGTCCAGGGCCTCCCCGGCGCGGCGCCGGTCCGCGAGCCGGCGCAGCGCCCCCAGCATCAGGGCCACCCAGGCCCCGGCGAGCGCCGTGGCCCCGGCCAGACCCTGCTCGCTCAGCACGAGGAGGTACATGTTGTGCGGGGAGAGGAGCGGCTCCCGGGTGAACGCCCGCCCCGCCCCGGCGATGTCGCTGGCCGAGGAGAGCGCGACGGATGCGTGCCCGTCCCGGTGCGCCGCGAAGCCCCGCGGTCCCACGCCGGTCCACGGCTCGTCACGCCACATGCTGAGGGCCGCCGCCCACATGGCGTACCGGTCCGTCACCGACTGGTCGGGGGTCCCGGTCACCTGGGTGATGCTGCTCAGCCGTTCCGCGATCATCCCCGAGCCGATACCGGCTCCGCCCACCAGCACCACCCCCGCACAGACCACCAGGACCAGCGTCCGCACGGCCTGCCGCAGCCCGGCGAGCAGCAGCACCGCGGTGGCCGCGACGGCGGTGGCGATCCAGGCGCCCCGGCTGAACGACACGCAGAGCGGCACCAGCAGCAGCGCCGCACAGCCCAGCGCGGCGGGCCGCCACCACCGGGGCGCGGTGGCGGGCGGGGCGAGCGCCAGGCCGAGCGCGATGATGAGGCCGTAGGAGACGGCGGTCGCCATCCCCATCACGTCCAGCGGCCCGAAGGTGCCCACCGCACGGATGTCCTGGCCCATGTACGAGGCACCGGTACCGGTGACGTACTGGTGGGTGCCGACCGCGCCCTGCACCGCGGCCAGCAGGACCACGGAGACCGCCACCAGGCGGAAGTCCCGGTGCCCGCGCAACGCCACCAGGACGGCGAGCGGCACCAGGACGAACAGTTGGAGAAAGCGGAGAAAGCCGCTGAGGCTCGCCACCGGATCGTGGGAGGCGACGGTCACCACGGCGAGGGCGACCGCGAGGGCGGCCGGCACCACGGCGGCCGTTCCGCTCAGCGGCTGCCTGCGCCCGCGCAGCAGCCACACCGCGCAGACCACGACCAGCACCGCCGAGGCCATGTCCGCGGCGGACAGCCCGCCGGCCGCCCCGACGGCCGGACCGCGGTCCCCGGGCAGGCACAGCAGCAGGACCGTGGCCACCACCGGCAGCACCGGCCAGGCCACGGCCGGCCGGACCCGGCTCGGGCCGGGGGGCGCCGGCGCCGCACGGGTGGGTGGGGTGGGCGCTGCCAGGGCCGGACGCACCGTCAGCAGCCCCTGAACCGGACGCAGGACCCGGCGGTGTGCACCAGGATCCGGACGTCCTGCCACAGCGACCAGGTGTCGATGTAGTGGTTGTCGAACCGCACCCGGTCCTCGATGGACGTGTCCCCGCGCAACCCGTTCACCTGGGCGAGGCCCGTGATGCCGACGGGCATCCGGTGGCGATCCGCGTAGCCGGGGTGGTCCCGGCTGAACCGGCTGACGAAGTATGGGCGTTCGGGCCGGGGGCCGACCAGGCTCATGTCGCCCCGCAGCACGTTCCACAGCTGCGGCAGTTCGTCGAGCGAGGTCCGGCGCAGCAGGCGGCCCACGGCGCTCATCCGCCCGTCGTGCGCCACGTTCCAACGGGTCGCCGACTCCCGCTCGTCGGTCGGCCGCAGTGTGCGGAACTTCAGCATGACGAACGGCCGGCCGTGCAGGCCCACCCGCTGCTGCCGGAAGAGCACGCCGGGCCCGTCGGCCAGCCGTACCGCGCCCGCGCAGGCCAGCTGGAGGGGAGCGGTGACGGCGAGCGCCGTGACAGCCACCACCAGGTCCAGCGTCCGCTTGCCGGTACCTCCCGGACGTGGCCGGCGCGGCGGGTCGAGCCGCCGGCAGGGGTAGCCCCACAGGTGATCGTGGCGGTCGCGGTGGCAGCGGTGGGCAGGGCGGGCGCCGGGCACCGGGTCCGGGTCGAGCAGCCACACGGTGCAGCCGTACGACCACAGCAGCCGGATCAGGGCCGGGACTCGCGGCTGCGTCTCCGGCCCCTGAAGGAGCACCGCGTGCCGGACCGCGTTCTGCACCACCGCGCGAGTCACGGCGGAGGTGGACGTGAGCACCGGCAGCGGGGAGTCACCCGGGACCGGTCCCGAGGCCGGGACCGGTCCCGGCTCCGGGGACAGCCGGACCAGCCCGACCGGCCGCATTCCGTACTCGGGGTGCTCGTACAGCGCGGAGAGGACCCGCCGGCTCTCCGGCGCGGTGCCGATCACGAGGGCCGAGGCCGGCCGGCGCAGCGCGACGCGGCGCGCGTAGGCCCGCACGGCGCCCCGGGCCGGGCATGCCAGCAGCGCCTGCCCGCCCACCAGGGCGAGGAGCGTGACCATGTCGGCCGCTGCGGGCGGGTGGGCCGCGGCGAGGACGGCACAGGCCGCGCCCCAGGCCAGCGTGGCATGACCGAGCAGCCGGGGCAGTTCCTCGAGGGCGGTCACCGACAGGCCAGGACGGTAGAGGCCGCTGCCGGAGTGCAGCACGGCCAGCACCGCCAGCACCGGGAGAAGAGTGAAGGCGGCGAGCTGGAGACCGCCCGCCCACCAGGCCGCAAGGGCTGCCGCCAACGCGTCGGCGCCCAGCAGCAGGCCGGGCACCGGGGTGCGCGTCGGGCGGCGGCGAGCCGCAGGCCCGGCGGACCCGGCCTGAGCGCGGGGAGGCTGGGCGGGCAGCACCGGCGCACGGGACGGACCGGGCGCAGTCCGGGGAGGGACGGTCGGGGATGGGCTGACACTCTCCGTCGTCATCGCCGCGTGAGCTCCTTCGCTTCGCAACCGGCGGTGCGGGTGTCGGTCACCGTGCCCCCCGGCTCGCCGCCCAGCAGCTCCCGGTACAGCCCACGGACGGCCGCAGCGGTCCGCCGCACGTCGCAGAAGGCCTGCGCGTGGTCGCGGGCCTGCCTGCTCAGCGCTCCGCGGAGGCCCGGGTCGAGCAGGAGCGCGGCCAGGGCTCCGGACAGGGCCGGGAGATTCCCGGGCGGCACCAGGCAGGTGTCCGCCCGGCCGGGCGGCAGGCTTTCCCTGGCCCCGCTGACGTCGGTCACCAGCACCGGGCGGCCACAGGCCATCGCCTCCAGCGGCGCCAGAGCCATGCCCTCCCAGCGGGAGGGCTGCACCACCACATCCGCGGCCGCGTACCAGGGCAGCGGGTCGCCGGTGGCACCGGCGAACACCACGCCCGCGGGGGCCGCGGCGCGGAGGGTGGCCTGGGAGGGGCCGTCCCCGACCAGCGCGAGACGGGCCCCGGGCACCCGGGCGGTGACCTCCGGCCAGGCCCTGAGCAGGAGGTCCTGCCCCTTCTGCCGGCACAGCCGGCCCACACAGACCACCAGTGGCGCACGCTGCGGCAGCCCGTAGAGGGTCGCCAGCCCGGTACGGGCCTGCCGCCGGACGGTGCTTCCCACCGGACGGAAGCGGTCGAGGTCGACCCCGTTGCGGATCACCCGGAAGCGCGCGGACACCCCTTCCTCCCGTCCGCGCCACAGCTCGTCGTCACTGACGCAGAGGATCCGGTGCGCCCACCGGGCCGCGTGCCGTTCCCACCGCAGGGCCAGCGCGGCGGTGGGGCCGCTCACCGCTTCGAAGGACCAGGCGTGCGGCTGGAAGACCGTGGGCACCCGTCCGCGGAGAGCCAGCCGGCCGGCCAGGCCGGCCTTGGCGCTGTGCAGATGCACCAGGTCCGGCCGGACGTTCCGGACAGCCCGGGCGATTCCCGCGGTCTCCCGGGAGAGCCCGGCCCCGGGTTCCCGGGTCGCGGGCCAGGGCAGTACGTCCGCCCCGGCCGCGGCGGCGGCCGGCGGCAGCGGGCCCTCGGGCGGACACAGCACGACGGCTCGGAGGCCCTCCGCGGTCTGGTCCCGGACCAGGTCGGTGACGACCCTGGCGACCCCGCCGTCGACCGGCTGCGTGACGTGCAGCACGGTCAGCGGGCCATGGTCCCCGGGGGGATGCGGTGTGGCTTGTTTCAGCACGGTGCTCCCGGCTCCTTCGGCCTCAGCGGCGGGTAGTGATCTGCAGGAACACCACGCCCAGCTGATAGCTCTCACTGCCGGTGGTGAAGCGCAGCGCGAGGCGGTCACCGCCCGCGGCCATGGCCGGGGTGAGGTCGAGAACGTCGGAGTCGTACCCCAGGGTGTTGGTGAAGGCCGGTCGTCGGTTGACCACGTGCCGGCCGTGGTCGGCGATCGTGGAGTTCATCACGTCGTCGACCGGATTCGCGGCGTCGCCGAGCCGTACGGCCCGGCTGTCCCCGGTGCGGACGCTCAGGGAGTCGCCCCGGAGGCCGCGGTCGCCGTTGTAGGCCACTACGCCGAGGCTTCCGGAGGCGCCGCGCGGAATGGCCAGGTCCGCCACGCTCATGTCGAGGTGCTCGCGGTTGGCGGTGACCGTCTCGAAACCGTCCCGGATCACCAGGTGGCGCAGCGGCTCATCCGGGTTCTCGTAGGCGACGACCAGCGTCCATCCGCCCCATGCACCGGCCGCCGAGTGACCGCGTGCCACGTTGATCTGGGCCACGGTCCAGTAGCCGGATCCGCTGTCCCGCACCAGACGGGTGACGTCCGCGGAGGCCGAGAAGCCGTCGGTGTGCGGGGTGGTGCGGTGTCCGATGACGGTGTCCGCGAGCACTTCCTTGTACGCCCCGCCGGGCTCGGCGATCAGCACGCGTCCGTTGTCGCGGGCCGGCTTCTGCTCCCCGACGCGGAGATTGGCGCCCCAGTACAGCCGGGCGTAGGTCACCCGGGAGCCGGCCGGCATGACCAGCTCCGCACTGCTGGAGTTGTACGTGTCGCGCTGACCGTCGATGTCGATGTATGTCATCTCGCCGTCGCCGTTGCGGCCCTCGGCCCCCATCCGGGCCATGGCGCAGGGCGCGCCGGCCGGGGTTGCCGAGGATTCACAGGTGATCGAGGAGTTGGCGGCCCGCACGATGCCGCCGTGCTGGACGGCACGGAAGCGCTCGGTGAAGGCGACAGTGGGCGCCGACTTCACCGAGGACGCCGCGGGTGCCGACGGCAGCGCCACCAGCAGCAGCAGCGACGACAGCGTGCACAGTGCGGCGCGCCGGAAAGCGGTCCGGTGACGGTGGCTCCCGGCCGCTTCGCGGCGTTGCGCCGCAGTGCCGGGACGCCCCCGGACCGCCCGGGACAGCACTCCGATGACAGCACGCGATGGTGCTCCGAGAAGCACGCGACGCCCTTCGGCGCCTCGCAGGAGATTGCCCATAACCCCGCCCTCCACTCTGTATTTCTGCTTCTGCCGGGCAGTTGTGAACCTTGACAGAAAGAAATAGTGGAGGCACGCGAAACACGTGGAGCAAATTAGTGAACTAAACGATCAATTCACTAATGTATGCAGGAAAGATAGTCATTCTGCGGCTCCTGCGGACTCGCGGGGCCGGGTTTTCCCGGACCGCACCGGGCCTCAGGCGGCCCGATGACCGGTTCTCCGGGGCAGGATCAGGCCGAGGGCGATCATGCCGACGCCGAGAACGAAGTGCAGCCAGTCGTCGGCGGTGTTCACCGGGATGAAGTTGGCGTCGCTCTCGTGGTCGATGACCAGGCCGTAGATCCACAGCACCAGGTAGATCGCCCCACCGCCGATCAAGAAGATCCGGGCCGTGGAGCTCGCCCGGGACATGAGCACGCCGGCGACGCCGAAGCCGAGGTGCACGATGTTGTGCAGGATCGACACCTGGAAAATGCCCAGGAGCATGGCCTCCGACTCGTGACCGGCGAACTCCATGGTGTCGTAGTCGGTGGTGATACCGGGCACGAAGCCCAGCAAGCCCACCAGCAGGAACACCACGCCCACCAGCAGGGCCGCCAGAGAAACCGGTGACCGGCCGGTGCCGCCCCCCGACATCGGGTTGCTGTGCGCCATCGCTCTCATCTCCTGTCCACACACGGATACGGACCGTGACTGTGTACCCGGCACCCTCCTCCGAAAACAGCAAATACTCGGATATACCTCTAATAGCCCAGTGACTCCGGCGGTGCCGGATCGGGCACCGGGCACAACGAAAGGTGCCCCCGGGCAAGCGTTCGTCGCTGCCCGGAAGGCACCCTGTCCTTCCACCTGTCACCCGAGCTGTTGCGGGCTGCCCCCGCCGGCGCTCCTGCGCCGCGCCACAAGGTGGCCGGAAGTCTCAGCCGGCGTCCAGGTCGCCGCGCTTGACCGCTGTCACGAACCCGGCCCAGCCGGCAGGCGAGACCCGGAGGCTCGCCCCCTGGGGGATCTTGCTGTCACGGACAGCTACCACGCCGTGAGCTGCCGCATCCCCCGGTGCCCACTCGATGCACTGGCCACCTTCGCCACCGCTGTACGTGCTCTTGACCCACGAGATGATGGCGCCGGGCTCCGAGGTGCTGCTCATGAGGCGTATTCCTCCGCGATCTGTCGGATAAGGGTCTGTGACTCTTCCGAAGACAGAGCGGCCGCGCGCAGGCGCTCATAGGTGGTCCGGGCGCTCGCTACCGCTGTCGCTGAGTCGGACACGTGCCCCTTCTCCCTGGTCTCCGAGTACAGGACGGTTGATCCGTCCTCCCGTGTGAGCAGGGTAAACGGAAGGGAAGAGGCAGGGGCACCCGCCTTGAAGGGCAGAACTTGCATTGTGATGTGCGGAGTTGCCATTTCGCTGACCAAGTGCTCAAGCTGGCCGCGCATGACGGAACCGCCTGCGACCACCGTGCGCAACGTTGCTTCGTGCAGGATGACCCATAGCAGCGGGGGCGCTTCCCGCTCCATGATGTCCCGCCGTTGCAGGCGAGCTTCGACCCGGGTCTTGATCTGCTCATGGGTCTCACGCGGGTGGGTGGCCCGGAAGGTGCCTTCGGCATACTCCGGGGTCTGCAACACACCCATGATGAATGCGTTGCTGTAGTCCTCGATCGCGACCGCGTCCTTCTCCAGGTTCACGTACGGGATGAACCAGTCGGGGTGTCCGCGTTCGCTGACCCGGGTGTGCAGCCGGGCGAAGTATCCCGAGGTGCGGAAAAATCGATCGCAGCCCGCAGCGAACTCCGGTGAGGGCAAAGCCTTTCCGTTCTTCGCCTTGGAGACATACGGCTCCTTGTAGCCAGTGAAGTCGGCGAGCTCCCGCTGGGTGGCTCCCTGATGGTCCAGTGCCGCCGCCAGTTCGCGACCGAACCACTCCAGCCCATTCGCAGGCTCGGGTGATAGCTCGCTCATACGTACAACTTCCCTGCTTTCCAACTCGTTTGGAAACCTCCTACCCCTGTTGAGCGTACGACTCCCTGGTGATGGTGGGAGTACACAAAGTAAGTATCCGCCTCACGCGAGGGACGAACAACACTGTGTACGGAGTGGCAGGCATGACGACGACAGAGCAGGACCACGTGGTAACCGACCCGGTCGAGGACGCCGAGACGGCGTGCGACGCGTTGGAGGACGCGCTGAGGACCCTCGGCATCACGCTGCCGTCCCTGTGGGTGGATGCCGGCCCCAGCGCCCCCTTCCTCTCCTGCCACCCTCCTCTTGTGGAGCTCGGGCGCTGCAATGTGGAGACCGCCCGCGCGCTGACGGTCGCTCTCCTGGCCGGCACGGCGTCCGGGGGCACGCGGTGACGGAACAGGCACCCACCGGTGACCACGGCGAGGAAGAGACCGCGTCCGACGAGGCGCCGCCCTCACTTGCTGAGCTGCACGACCGGCTGGAGGCGCTGACCGCACTCATCACGGACCACTTCAATCTGCTGAAGGAGCGGTGATGCGCGAGCGGCGGACGGCGGACGGCGGGGTGCGGCACCGGGCCCGGAACCGGGAACGCCTCGCCTGCCGCCTGCGCGGGACCCGCCCTTCCAGCTGGATGCTCGGGGGTTGGCGATGACCGCCGTGCATGACGGCTACTGGTGCGAGGTCGTGGCCCGCAGCCCTGACGCGGCCGGTGAATGGGCCCTCGGCGGCTACGGGGCCGCTACTCCGTCCCTGGCCCTGCGGTGGCTGCGTGGTCAAGCCCGTCGCCTCTCCGATGCCCTCGACCCACTCCCGGGCCACGGCCCTTTCCCGGTGCGAAGCCTGCGGCCCGTCGCTCCGAATGCCCCGAACCCCGGGCGGGTGTTCCGTGAATGGCTCGTCGATCTCCGCTACCAGGAAACACAGTTGTCCGCCCTGCTGGACGGCCGGCACATCAGCGTCAACGCCGGGGGCCCGGACCGCGTAGGGGGAACATGTGACGCGGACGTCTACTACTCGCTGTCGTGCCGGCCGATCGCGCTCGACTTCCTGAACGACTGGAGATCGGTGACGCCCCACTACGCGGACGCGTGACGCCTCCCGCACCTCGTACCGGAACCCGGTCGGGGCGGTCGGCCGGGACGCCCCTGCGTCAGACGCGCTCGTAGGTGGTGCCGGACTCGTTTCTGCCCAGCAGCCCCTCGTCCACGAGGGCACGGCGCAGGCTCACCCAGTCGTCCAGCCATTCGCCGCAGATCGCGTTGACCTTGGCCTCGGAGTAGGCCACGCCGGGCTCGAAGGAGTCCTTCACCACGGCCAGGACCCGGCTGCGTACCTCCGCCTTCCCCGGGATGGAGGTGAGTCGGCCACGCCGGAAGTAGGAGCCCGCCCCGTCCCCGCTGCCCCGGCCGGAGAGCCTGACCTCGGCCTGGACGGCGAGCCGGAGGGCGTCGTCGAGCAGCGTGTACGTGCGCTTCTCCTTGTCGAAGGCGGCGATCCGGCCGTCCGTCAGCTTCTGCAGCGCGGCGGCAGCGGCCGGTGGGCGGAGCCTGGCCAGTTCGGCGACCTCCGTCACCGTGGTTGCCCCGAGGGCGAGGGCAGCGTAAGCGGCGCGCCGGTCGGTCTGGGCGAGGAGACCGACCACATCGCGGCAGGAGGGCGGGACGTCCTCGGCAGGGCCCGTGTTCATCGGTGTCCCTTCGGTTGTCGTTCCGGGCCCCGGTCGTCTTGGAGCCTCGGACGCCCTCATTACTACAGCGATCCGGCCCGCCGTGCACACCGGTTTGTGGTGAAAGGGCATCGGGCGCGTTTCCACGTGAAGGAGGGCCGTTCCGACGTGGAAACGCCCCCTGAGGGCGGCGACCGGACCGCACTGTGACGCGACTCACCCCTGCCCCGGACGCACGCTCCGCACACACGGAAGAACCCCCGCTCCGGAGAGATCCGGAGCGGGGGTTCCACCAATGACCTGGGAAGTTCTGCGAACTACCCGGAGTGCGCGAGGGGGGAGTTGAACCCCCACGCCCTTTCGGGCACTGGAACCTGAATCCAGCGCGTCTGCCTATTCCGCCACCCGCGCATGGGTGCTGTCGGTGAGATTCTGCCACATCCCCCGGGGCCGTTCTGCCCGGTGGCGGTGGAAGCACCTGCCGACATCCAGAAGGCTAGCACGGTCCGGCAGGGGCCCTCACCTGGCTTCCCGGCTCCCCCACGGCCAGGTATCCACAAGGTCACCACGCGGCCGCGCACATGCGGGACACTGTCCTGGGCGCTCCCTCTACCATCCTGGGGAGCGGCCCCCGGAACGCGCACGCGGGGCAGCGCAGCCCGGGAACCACTGGACGGCCTCGGGCGTGGATACGATCAGTAAGCCCTACCGCAGAGCCGCGGGGGCGCACGGCACGCGCATGACCGCCGGAAACCCGGAGAAGGAGGTGCTACATGGGAGTACTGAAGCGCTTTGAGCAACGCCTTGAGGGTCTCGTCAACGGCACCTTCGCCAAGGTGTTCAAGTCCGAGGTGCAGCCGGTGGAGATCGCGGGCGCGCTGCAGCGCGAGTGCGACAACAACGCCACCATCTGGAACCGCGAGCGGACCGTCGTACCCAACGACTTCATCGTCGACCTGAGCACCGGCGACTACGACCGGCTCGCCCCCTACTCCGGGGAGCTCGGCACCGAACTCGCCGGCATGGTCCGGGACTACGCCAAACAGCAGCGCTACACCTTCATGGGCGAGATCCAGGTCCACCTGGAGAAGTCGGAGACCCTCGACACCGGCCTGTACCGGGTCCGCAGCCGTACCCTCGCCACCAGCTCCTCCGCCGGCTCACCGGCCCCGTCCGGCTCACCGGGCACCGTCGCCGGACAGCCGGCCCCTCAGGGCCCGCCCGCCGGACCGCCGCCCCCCCTACCCTCCGGGCCGCCCCCCTCAGCTCCGCGTTACGCGGCTCCACCCGCGTACGGCACCCGCACCCGGCGCTGGGTGGAGATCAACGGCACCCGGCACCAGATCTCCCGCCCCACCCTGGTGCTGGGCCGCAGTACCGAGGCCGACGTACGGGTCGACGACCCCGGCGTCTCCCGCCGGCACTGCGAGATTCAGGCCACCGAGCCCCCTGCCGTCCGTGATCTGGGGTCCACCAACGGCATCGTGGTGGACGGACAGCACACGAAGCGCGCTACGCTCCGCGACGGCTCCCGCATCGTTGTGGGCAGCACCACTATCATCTACCGGCAAGCCGAAGGGTGAATCGGGGGCAATGTCAGAGCTGACCCTGACAGTCATGAGGCTGGGCTTTCTGGCCGTCCTGTGGCTGTTCGTCATCGTGGCCGTACAGGTCATCCGCAGTGACCTGTTCGGCACGCGGGTCACCCAGCGCACGGCTGCCCGGCCCGCCGCAGGCCCGCAGGCAGGCCGGCCGGCCCGTCGCCCCCAGCCCTCCGGGCGTGGCGGGCGGCAGCGCCGCGGTGCGCCGACCAAGCTGGTCATCACCGGCGGTTCCCTGGCCGGAACCACTGTTGCCCTGCAAGGGCAGACCATTACGCTCGGCCGGACACACGACTCGACGATCGTGCTGGACGACGACTACGCCTCGGGGCGCCACGCCAGGATCTACCCCGACCGCGACGGCCAGTGGATCGTGGAGGACCTCGGGTCCACCAACGGGACCTACCTCGATCGGGCCCGGCTCACCACCCCGACGCCGATCCGACCGGGCGCGCCGATCAGCATCGGCAAGACGGTCATCGAGCTGCGGAAGTAGGTTCCACTCCAACATGACGACCGGAGGGCGGGCACCGTGCGGAGTTCCCCCGAGCCGACAGGTGAGACGAGCATGAGTCTGGCACTGCGATTCGCGGCCGGGTCCCACACAGGAATGATCCGCGACCACAACGAGGACTCCGGATACGCCGGCCCCCGGCTGCTCGCCGTCGCCGACGGCATGGGCGGGCAGGCCGCCGGCGAAGTGGCCAGCTCCGAGGTCATCTCCACGCTCGTCCCGCTGGACGACGACGTCCCCGGTTCCGACATCCTCACCTCGCTCGACGCCTCCGTGCAGCACGCCAACGATCGACTGCGCGGAATGGTCCGGGAGGACCAGCAGCTCGACGGCATGGGCACCACCCTGACCGCCCTGCTGTGGACCGGCCAGCGGCTCGGACTCGTCCACGTCGGGGACTCCCGCGCCTACCTGCTGCGCGACGGCCTCCTCAGCCAGATCACCCAGGACCACACCTGGGTGCAGCGGCTCGTCGACGAGGGCCGGATCACGGAGGAAGAGGCCACCACCCATCCGCAGCGGTCCCTGCTGATGCGGGCGCTGGGGAGCGCCGACCACATCGAGACGGACCTCTCCGTCCGCGAGGTCCGCCCCGGGGACCGGTACCTGCTGTGCTCCGACGGGCTGTCCGGCGTCGTGAGCCACGAGACCCTCCAGGACACCCTCGGCGCCTTCGCCCCGCCGCAGGACACCATCCGGGAGCTCATCGAGCTCGCCCTCCGCGGCGGCGGCCCCGACAACATCACCTGCATCATCGCCGATGTCCTGGATGTCGACGCCGGGGAGAGCGACACCCTCGCCCAGCAACTGAACGACGCACCGCAGGTCGTCGGAGCGGTGGCCGAGAGCCAGGTCCCGAACACCGGCAGCAGCTCCCCCACCACTCCGGCGGCCCGGGCCCGGGAGCTCGGCAGGCCGGCCACCGGTGAACCCGGTTCGGACGGCTCCCACCCGCCGGGCACCTTCGGCGCGTTCACCGACGACGAGTACCTGCCCGGGCGGCCCCGGCGCCGGTGGATCAAGCGCAGCATGCTTCTGGTGCTGGCCCTCGCCGTCCTCGCCGCCGCGCTGTACGCCGGCTACCGCTGGACCCAGGACCAGTATTTCGTGGCCGCCAACGACGGCCACGTCGCCCTCTACCAGGGAGTCAGCCAGGACCTCGGACCGCTCAGCCTGAGCAACGTCCACGAGGACCACCCCGAGATCTCCCTCGAGCACCTCCCGGCCTTCCAGCGCACCCAGCTGGAGAACGCCATCTCCACCGACAGCCTCCGCGAAGCGCGCTCCAAGATCACCGAGCTGGGCGACCAGGCCGAGGCCTGCCGCCTCCTCGCCGAGCGCCAGGCCGCCCGGTCGCCCTCCCCGGAGCCCGAAGCCGCTGAGGACGACGCCGCCGACTCCGGCGAGGACACGGAGGACACGGAGGACACGGAGGACGGCGACGCGGCCGCCGCTCCCGAGCTGCCCCGCCTCTCCGAAACCCAGCAGCAGCTCGCCAGGCACTGCACGACGTAGAGGCCCGAGCCATGCGCACCGCCAGCACCTCCACCGGCAACACCGCCAGCAACACCACCGTCTCCACCAGTGGGCTCCCCAGCCGCCGCAACACCGAGCTCGCCATGCTCGTCTTCGCGGTCCTCATCACGGTTCTGGCGTACGCCAACGCCGGGCTGGCCCTGGAGAGCACCCTGCCGACGGGCATGCTCGGCTACGGCCTCGGCCTCGGGCTGATGGCCGGCACCGCCCACCTGGTGATGCGCCGCTGGGCCCCCTACGCCGACCCGCTGATGCTGCCCATCGCCACGCTGCTCAACGGCCTCGGGCTGGTCCTCATCTGGCGGCTCGACCAGGAGCCCGGCATCACCACACCCGCGCTCGGCGGGCCCATGGCGCCGAACCAGCTGCTGTGGTCGCTCCTCGGGGTCGCCCTCTTCATCGGGGTGCTGATCCTCCTGAAGGACCACCGCATCCTGCAGCGCTACACCTACATCTCCATGCTGGTGGCGCTCGCCCTGCTCGTCTCCCCGATGTTCTTCCCCCCGGTCAACGGCGCCCGCATCTGGGTCACCATCCCGGGCGTCGGCTCCCTCCAGCCCGGTGAGTTCGCCAAGATCATCATCGCGGTCTTCTTCGCCGGCTACCTGATGGTCAAGCGGGACGCGCTCGCCCTGGCCAGCCGCCGCTTCCTGGGCCTGTACCTTCCCCGCGGGCGCGACCTCGGCCCGATCCTGGCCATCTGGGCGCTCAGCCTGATGATCCTGGTCTTCGAGACGGATCTCGGCATGTCCCTGCTGTTCTTCGGGATCTTCGTGGTGATGCTCTACGTCGCCACCGAACGCACCAGCTGGATCGTCTTCGGCCTGCTGCTCTCCGGGACCGGAGCGGTCGTCGTGGCCTCCTTCAACGAACACGTCGGGGTCCGGGTCGACAACTGGCTCAACCCGCTCGCCCTCGGCGCCAACGGCGGTGTGACCGAGACCGCCCAGGCCATGTACGCCTTCGGCTCCGGCGGTCTCCTCGGAGCCGGCTTGGGGCAGGGCCACTCCCGGCTCATCGGCGGGATCGCCACCAAGAGCGACTACATTCTCGCCACCGTGGGCGAAGAGCTCGGCCTGGTCGGCCTGATGGCCGTGATCCTGCTCTACGGCCTGCTTGCGCAGCGCGGCCTCCGCACCGCCCTGGCCGCCCGCGACCCGTTCGGCAAGCTCCTGGCGGTGGGTCTCAGCAGCGTCTTCGCCATCCAGGTCTTCGTCGTGGCGGGCGGTGTCACCGGCCTCATTCCGCTCACCGGCATGACCATGCCCTTCCTGGCCCAGGGCGGCTCCTCGGTGATCGCCAACTGGGCTCTGGTCGCGATCCTGCTCCGGATCAGCGACACCGCCCGCCGACCCGCACCCACACCGGCGCCCACCACGGACGCCGAACAGACACAGGTGGTCCGAGCATGAACAAACCGATGCGGCGGGTCGCCATCTTCTGCGGCCTGCTCATTCTCGCGCTGCTCATCCGCGTCAATTACGTGCAGTTCGTCCAGGCGGACGAACTGCAGAGCGACAACAACAACCGGCGGGTGGCGATCGAGCGCTATGCCCAGCCGCGCGGCGACATCATCGTGGACGGCGAGGCCGTCACCGGTTCCGTCGAAGCCGACGGCACCGACTTCCGGTACAAGCGCACCTACACCGACGGGGAGATGTGGGCGCCGGTCACCGGTTTCGCCTCCCAGGCGTTCGGCACCACCCAACTGGAGAGCATCTACGACTCCGTCCTGACCGGTGACGACGACCGGATGTTCTTCAGCCGGACCATCGACATGCTCACCGGCAAGGAGAAGAAGGGCGGCAACGTCGTCACCACTCTCAACGCGGACGCGCAGCGCGCCGCGTTCGAGGGCCTCGGTGACAGCAAGGGCGCGGTGGCAGCCATCGACCCGCGCACCGGAGCCATCCTCGCCCTCGCCAGCACTCCCTCCTACGACCCCTCCGGCTTCGCCGGGCAGGGCAACGCGGACAGCGAGGCCTGGCAGGCGCTCCAGGAGGAGGAGAACCTCGACAAGCCCATGCTGAACCGGGCCTTGCGGGAAACCTTCCCGCCCGGCTCGACCTTCAAGGTCGTCACCGCGGCAGCGGCCCTGGAGAACGGCCTGCTGGAGATCGATCAGAAGACGGACTACGAGGTCCCCTTCCAGCTCCCGGACTCCACCAACACCGTGCCCAACTCCATCAACAACGTGGGGTGCGAGGACGCGAACATCATCGTCGGCCTCCAATGGTCCTGCAACAACATCTTCCTCGGGATCAGCGCGGATCTGGGCAACGAGAAGATGATCGAGGCCGCCGAGTCCTTCGGCTTCAACGAGGAGCACTTCGTCCCGGTCCGGGTCGTCGCCAGCTCCTATCCCGAGGACAACGCCCCGCAGAATTCCCAGGCCGGCATCGGCCAGGCCTCCAACCGGGCCACTCCGCTGGAGATGGCCATGGTCACCGCCGCGATCGCCAACGACGGCAAGCTGATGGAGCCGTACATGGTCGACCGGCTGATGGCACCGAACCTCAACGTCATCGAGCAGCACACCCCGAGCGAGCTGAGTCAGCCGCTCTCCCCGGCCAATGCGCAGGCCCTGCAGGCGGCCATGGAGACCGTGGTGGAGGAGGGCACCGGAAACCGGGCGGCCATCCCCGGCGTCTCCGTCGGCGGCAAGACCGGCACCGCCGAGCGCGGTGTGGACAACGCCGAGCGGCCCTACGCCTGGTTCATCTCCTACGCCAAGACTGATGACGGCTCCCCGGTCGCCGTCGCCGTCGTCGTCGAGGACAGCAACGCGGACGACGGCCAGGTCTCCGGCGGCGGCCTCGCCGCACCGATCGCCAAGGACGTGATGGAGGCCGTGCTCGGCAGCCAGAACTGACCCGGGCGGCATGCTGCGGCAATCGTTACAACCGCGCGCCGCTCCCGCACGTCTTACCGTGAGCCGGCCGCCATCGGCCGACTCACCGCGGTGCGATACCGGTTGGATATCGGCGGACCACCGTGAACCGGCGGGCTTGACCCCGCCGGGTAGCGTATGCCCGGGCCCCCACACGGGCCCACAGCACACCGCCTGGCCGATCCTGGGGCCGGGACGTACGGAGAGGGCTGGAATCATGGAAGAGCCGCGTCGCCTCGGCGGGCGGTACGAACTGGGCCAGGTGCTCGGCCGCGGGGGCATGGCCGAGGTTTTTCTGGCCCATGACACCCGCCTCGGCCGCACCGTCGCGGTCAAGACGCTCCGCGTCGACCTCGCCCGCGACCCCACGTTCCAGGCCCGGTTCCGCCGCGAGGCGCAGTCCGCGGCCTCGCTGAACCACCCCGCGATCGTCGCCGTCTACGACACCGGCGAGGACTACGTCGACGGCATCTCGATTCCGTACATCGTGATGGAGTACGTCGACGGCTCGACGCTGCGCGAGCTGCTGCACTCGGGCCGCAAGCTGCTGCCCGAACGCACCCTGGAGATGTGCATCGGCATCCTCCAGGCGCTGGAGTACTCGCACCGCAACGGCATCGTGCACCGCGACATCAAGCCGGCGAACGTCATGCTGACGCGCACCGGACAGGTCAAGGTCATGGACTTCGGCATCGCCCGCGCCATGGGTGACTCGGGCATGACGATGACGCAGACGGCCGCGGTGATCGGCACCGCCCAGTACCTCTCGCCCGAGCAGGCCAAGGGTGAGACGGTGGACGCCCGGTCCGACCTGTACTCCACCGGGTGCCTGCTGTACGAGCTGCTGACGGTGCGGCCGCCGTTCATCGGCGACTCCCCCGTCGCGGTCGCCTACCAGCACGTCCGCGAGGAGCCGCAGCCGCCGAGCGTGTACGACCCGGAGATCACCCCGGACACCGACGCCATCGTGCTGAAGGCACTGACCAAGGACCCGGACTACCGCTACCAGTCCGCCGATGAGATGCGCGCCGACATCGAGGCGTCCCTGGACGGCCGCCCGGTGGCCGCGGCTGCCGCCCTGGGCGCGGTGGGCTACGGCTACGACGACCGCCCCACGCAGGCCCTGCGCCCGCAGCCCGGCGGGCCGGCCACCGCGATGATGCCCGCCGCCGACGAGGGCTACGGCGGGCGCGCGGGCCGCCGGCAGAAGAAGAACAGCAACACCTCCACGATCCTGCTGGTGGTCGCCGGCATTCTGGTCCTGATCGGAGCGATCTTCATCGGCGCGGCGCTGTTCGGCAACGACCCGCCACCGAGCCAGGTGAAGGTGCCCTCCTTCGCCGGGCTGACCTTCGAGGAGGCCGAGGGTCGGGCGGACAACGGCGGTCTGGAAGCCGTGCAGGGCGACAGCAAGCCGTGCGACGAGGAGGAGGGCACGGTCTGCGAGACCGACCCGCCCGAGGGCACAGAGGTCAACGAGGGCGACGTCATCACCATGATCATGTCGGAGGGGCCGGCTGCGATCGAGGTGCCCGACGTCGTCGGTGAGGACTACGACAGCGCCCGCGGCACCCTGGAGGACGCCGGCTTCCAGGTCGACCGGGAGACCGAGGTCACCACCGAGCAGGAGGACGGAACGGTCCTGCGGCAGAGTCCCGGCGCGGGTGAGGAAGCCCAGCGGGACGACACGATCGTGCTGACGGTCGCCACCGCGCCGGACACCAAAGAGGTGACCGACGTGGTCAACCTGTCCTACGACGACGCGAAGCGCCAGCTGGAGCAGGACGGCTTCACCGTGGTCCGCCGCGACGCGGAGGACAGCCGCACGGCGAACACAGTGATCGCGCAGGAGCCCCGCGCCGGGCAGCAGCGTGAGCCGGGCACCCAGGTGGTGCTGACCGTGGCGATCCCCCCGGAGGAGGAAGAAGAGGAAGAGGAGCAGCCGGCCGAGTTCGCCCTGCCGGACTACGCCGGGCAGAACTACCGCTGGGTGCGCGAGCAGCTGAAGGGCTTCGGGATCAAGGTCGAGAGCGACGGACCTGACGGCCCCCGCGCCGTGATCGAACGCAGCGACCCGCCGGCCGGGTCGACGGTCAAGGAGGGTGACACCGTCAGGTTCTTCACCACGCGCGACGACGGCGGCAGCGGCTTCATCGGCGGCATCGGCGACGACGACTGACGCCCCGGGCAAGCGCGGAGGGGGCGGAGAACTGTGAGTTCTCCGCCCCCTCCGCGCATGTGGTCCGGAGCTTCACCGGACCGGGTCGGGCCCCGGCTCCGCCGGTGTCCCGACCGGCACAGCGCGCAGGCCGGACCTGTCCGACGCTAGGACTGTTCGCCCGTGCCGTCCCCGTTCCTGGCGCCCTTCGCCTTCTGGGCTGCGCCCTTGGCCTTCTCCGCCGCTTCCTTGGCCTTCTCCGCGGCTTCCTTGGCCTTCTGCGCGGCGAGCGCCCCAGGGCCGGTGTCCGGCTGCTCGGACTTGACCTCGTCCTCCAGCGGGGTCTTCCTGGTCTCCTCGGCGGGCGGACCGAAGTCGCTGAGCTCCGTCGGCGGCGGCGGTTCCACCAGCCAGTCCGGGTTCGTCTGCCGGTCCCACCACTTCCAGGCGACCACCGCGCCGCCTGCGAGCAGACCGGTCACCCCGATCCACTTGACGGCCCGGCCGGTCCTGGCACGCCGGCGCCGCCGGCGCACGAGGCGGTCGACCTCCTTGGCGGTGACCTCTCCCCGCAGGGCGGCCATCGCCGCGGTGGAGCGAGCGGCTGCCTCCTCGCGTGCCGGTCCGGCCGCCGCGAGGGCCTGCTCCAGCCGGGGTCCCGCAGCCGCCCGCGCCTTGTGCGCGGTGCTGCGGGTTCGCTCGGCCGCCCGGAGGGCGGCGTCCTCCATGCCGTTCGGGAAGTGCACCCCGTTCGGGAGGGTCCCGCGGGCGTGTTCGACCCGGGCTGCCAGGTGGGCGTCGTAGTGCTCCTTGGCCAGCTCGGCGGCTCGGCGGGCGTGCGGCTTGAGGTACGTACCGGCCTCCTGCGCGTACTGCCTGGCGCTGTCCTTGGCCGTCACGGCGTAGGGCCCTACCACCTCCGCCGCTTGCCGCACACTGCCTTTCACGCTGCCGCTTGCCGCGCGCACGCGTTCGTTGCGGTTCACGATCTCCTCCTTGTCGGTGGCGGTCATGTCTTGCCATCGCCCTGTCCGGTCGTACGCAAATCATGCCGGTTATGGAGCCTTCAGGCACGCGAATCGGGCATCCGGGGCACGGCGTGTCGCGGAGTCGTGGCAGGATCGGGGACCGTCATGACACGTAACTGGAAGGTAGATCGTGGCTGAGCAGCTCTACGCCACCCTGAGGACCAACCACGGCAGCATCGAGGTGCGGCTCTTCCCGAACCATGCCCCGAAGACGGTGAAGAACTTCGTCGAGCTCGCCGAGGGCACCCGCGAGTGGACCAACCCGGCAACGGGGGTGAAGTCGACCGACAAGCTGTACGACGGGACCGTGTTCCACCGGGTGATCAGCGGTTTCATGATCCATGGCGGAGACCCGCTCGGCAACGGCACCGGTGGTCCCGGGTACGAGTTCGAGGACGAGATCCACCCGGACCTCGCCTTCACCAAGCCGTACCTGCTGGCCATGGCCAACGCCGGAGCGGGCACCGGCACCAACGGGTCGCAGTTCTTCATCACCCTGGGCCCGACCACCTGGCTGACCGGGAAGCACACCATTTTCGGCGAGGTCACCGACGCAGCCGGGCAGAAGACGGTGGACGCCATCGGCGGGGTGGCCACCGACCCCCGCACCGACAAGCCGGTGCAGGACGTGGTGATCGAGTCGGTCACCATCGAGACCCGTAAGGGCTGACCCCTGCGGGAATGCACCCGGCACCCCAGTCCGTAGGATCAGGGGGCCGCGGCAGCCCGCGGCGACGTCCGCCCGGTTCCCGGGCGGACGCCCGGCCGGGTACCGTCGGCAGGCCGGGCAGCACCGCCGCCTGCCCCGACGGTGGTGCAGGGGTCCGGGCGCGGGGCAGGGGAGAGGAAGCCATGACCGAGCAGCAGGGACGGCAGCCGGGCCTGGCGGGCTGCTACCGCCACCCGGACCGGGAAACGGGAATCCGCTGCACCCGCTGCGACCGGCCGATCTGCCCGGACTGCATGATCTCCGCCTCGGTCGGCTACCAGTGCCCGCAGTGCGTCCGCGGCGCCTCGGAGGCCACCCGCGCCATGCAGCCCCGCAATCTGGCCGGTGGCACGCTGGCGAAGGACCCCCGGCTGGTGACCAAGATCCTGCTCGGCCTCAACGCGGTGATGTTCGTGACCGTGCTGGGCGGCGGTGACCAGGTGGTCCGTGATCTCGGCATGCTCGGTTACGCCGCGGCGGGCCCGTTCACCACCGAGACCATGGGGGTGGCGAGCGGCGAGTGGTACCGCATGATCACCTCCGCGTTCCTGCACCAGCAGTTCTGGCACATCGGCTTCAACATGCTGGCACTCTGGATCCTCGGGCCCAACCTGGAGGGAGCGCTCGGGCGGGCCCGCTTCCTCGCCCTGTACCTGATCTCCGCGCTGGCCGGCAGCACCCTGTCCTACCTGCTCGCCGCCCCGAACCAGCTGTCGCTGGGAGCCTCCGGCGCGATCTTCGGGCTGTTCGGTGCGACGGCCGTCCTGATGCGGCGGTTGAAGCACGACATGCGGCCGATCCTGATCCTGCTGGCCATCAACCTGGTCGTCACGTTCCTGCCCGGTCTGAACATCGCCTGGCAGGCCCATCTCGGCGGGCTGATCGCCGGCGCCGCGATCGCCTTCGGCATGGTGCACGCGCCCCGGGACAAGCGGACGCTCGTGCAGTACGGGACGTGCGGAGCCGTGCTGCTGGTGCTCGTGGTGGCATGCGTCGTGCGCACCGCCCAGTTGCTCTGAGCACGACGCGACGGGCAGCGTGGCGGGCCGCTCGCGGCACCTCCGGACGGCGGCAGAACCGGGCCGTGACCCGGCCCTGACCCCCAGTTATCCACAGGACGTGCTGGATCTTGTGCACGATGTGGATGACGGGGGCCCTGACCTGGGTCGATCCGCGTTTCCCCAGGCGAACAGGGGTGCGGCTGCCGTTCGGACTCCGAACAGCGGGTACCGCGACCACAGAGTTATCCACAGATCGTGTGATCTTACGGCGAGCTGTGGATAACTTTGGTGGACGCTATTTCCACTGGGTGGAGACCACGAAGCCCGCGGCGATGAACCCGAAACCGACCACGATGTTCCAGTTGCCGAGGGCGCCTACCGGATAGTCACCCTGAGTGATGTAGAAGACCACGATCCAGGCAAGGCCCACCAGGAACATGGCCAGCATCAGCGGGGCGACCCAGCGCCGGCCGGAGCTCAGATCGATCTTGGTCTCCGACTTCTTCTCAGGCTTCGGAGCGGAGCCGTCCTTGTTCTTGCGGATCCGGGACTTCGGCACGAGAGGCTCTCCTGTCGATGGGCTGCGGATACGCAGCGGGCACGGGGTGCGGGATAGTCCGTTAGCGTAGTGCTTCCCAGGCCGATGAAGGGAGCAGGGTGCGGTGAGCGGCTTCCGTTTCCGACCGGCACAGCTCGGCACCGCGGCGGTCTTCACCCTCGCCGGTCTGCTCTTCTGGACAAGTGGCAGCGTGTCCCAGGGCAACAACATCCGCACCGACGACTCCCTGCTCCAGATGTCCGACCTCATCCGTGACCGGGGCCGGCAGAACGCCGGGCTCGAGGCCTCCGCCGCACAGCTGCGCGCAGAGGTCCAGGCGCTGAGGGAACGCGACACCTCCGGCGACCCGGCCGTGCAGCGACGGGTCGACGAGTTGGAGGCCACCGCCGGGCTGGGTGAACTGACCGGTCCCGGGCTCACCGTGACGCTCACCGACGCCCCGCCGGACGCCGGGTTCGTCCTTCCCGGCGTGCCCGAGCCGAGCCCCAACGACCTCGTCATCCATCAGCAGGACCTGCAGGCGGTCGTGAACGCTCTGTGGGAAGGCGGCGCCGAAGGCGTCCAGGTCATGGACCAGCGGCTCATCTCCACCAGCGCCGTCCGCTGCGTCGGCAACACCCTGATCCTCCAGGGCCAGCTCTACTCCCCGCCCTACGTGGTCACCGCCGTCGGCGACCGGAGCCGGCTCCAGTCAGCCCTCAACGCCTCACCCGCCATCCAGAACTACCAGCAGTACGTGGCGGCCTACGGACTGGGCTGGAAGGTCGACGGCCACTCGTCGGTGACGATCCCGGGCTACACCGGGAGCATCGACCTGCAGCACGCCACTCCGGCGGAATGACCTGAGTCACGTTCCCCGGTGGCGGTGATCGCCGTGATGCCGTCCGCGGCCCGGGCACCGCGTCGTACTCTGGGAGCGCGCGGCTGCCGCGCGGGCGGGTAACGGAGAGGACAGCGACGGGATGTACGGCTGGATCTGGCGGCACCTGCCGGGCAACACGCTGGTGCGTTCGCTGATCTCACTGGTCCTGGTGCTCGGGGTGGTCTACCTGTTGTTCACGCACATCTTTCCCTGGGCAGAGCCCCTGCTGCCGTTCAACGACGTGACCGTCGACCAGGGTCAGGAATCCGGAGCAGGACAAGGGAGCGCCGGCTGATGCGCGCACGCATTCTCGTCGTCGACAATTACGACAGCTTCGTCTACAACCTCGTCCAGTACCTGTACCAGCTCGGCGCCGAGTGCGAAGTACTCCGCAACGACGCGGTACTGCCCGAGCAGGTGACGGAGGGCGGCTTCGACGGTGTACTGCTGTCCCCGGGCCCCGGCGCCCCGGAAGACGCCGGGGTCTGCATCGACATGGTGCGGCACTGCGCCGACACCGGTACGCCGGTGTTCGGGGTGTGCCTGGGCCTGCAAGCCATGGCAGTGGCCTACGGCGGCGTGGTGGACCGCGCACCCGAGCTCCTGCACGGCAAGACGTCTCCGGTGACCCACCGGGGCGCCGGAGTGTTCGCCGGGCTGCCCTCGCCGTTCACCGTGACCCGCTACCACTCACTCGCCGTCGCCGAGGGCACCGTGCCCGACGCGTTCGAGGTCACCGCGCGCACGCAGGTGGACGGGCCCGGCCAGGGCGTCGTGATGGGCCTGCGGCACCGCCGGCTGCCGGTGGAAGGGGTGCAGTTCCACCCCGAGTCCGTACTCACCGAGCACGGTCACCGGATGCTCGCCAACTGGCTCGCGGAGTGCGGCGACACCGCCGCGCCGGACCGCTCCCAGGGACTGGCACCGGTGGTGGGGCGGTCGGGCCGGCAGGAGCCGGCAGCGTGACCGCGGTGCGCCCGGAGCAGGGCGGGGCGGCGTGGGACTCCGGAACGGACGATCCCTACGCGGCGCCGGGTGCCTACGAAGCCGCGGTGGGTGCCCTGGACGACCCGCTGAACGACCCGCTTCCCGGCCCCTACAGCCAGGAGACCGAGGCCGCCTCGGCCGCGCAGTACGACCCGTACCCGGCCCCGCCGTACACCGGCCCCGGAGCGCCCCAGCAGCCCGGCCCCGCCCCGGCAGCCGCTCCCGACCCGTACCCGGACCCTCTGACCGCCCCGCACGAACAGCCGTACGAGCAGCTGTACGGGACACCGCACGAACAGCCGTACGGAGAGGCGGGGCACCCCTCGGAGCCTTACGGCCCGGCCGGTGCTCCCACCCCGCGGGCGGAACCGGAACCGGAGCAGCACATCCCTGCCCCGGACCCCGTCGGCCACGACCCCGAGACGCTCGCGCTGCTCCGGCCCCCCGACCTGACGGACTCCGCGAAGGCCGGCGCACCTCCCGCTCCGGCGCCGGCGGAAGGCGGCCGGGCGGCCCGCCGCCGCGCCGCCGAAGCGGCCCGCAAGGCCCGCGAGGGCACGCTGGGCAACAAGGTCGCCAACGTGGCCGGTGAGCTCATGATCACCACCGGTGTCCTGCTCATGCTGTTCGTGACCTACCAACTGTGGTGGACGAACGTCGAAGCCCGGGCGCACGTGGAGAACGAGGCCTCTTCGCTGCTCGACCGCTGGGAAGGCAACGAATCCTCCGCGGCCGAGGAGGGCGAGGACAGGGAGCCGGAGGCGTTCGCACCCGGCGAAGGCTTCGCGATCCTTTACATCCCCACCCTGGATGTCCGGGTCCCGATCGCCGAAGGTGTCGACGAGGCCGCCGTCCTCGACCGAGGGCTGGTGGGGCGCTACTCGGCGGAGGACGGCCTGCCCACCGCCCGGCCCTGGGACGACGAAGGCAACGTGGGTCTTGCCGGGCACCGCAACACGCACGGCGAGCCGTTCCGCTACATCAACCGGCTCGATCCGGGCGACCCGATCATCGTGGAGACCGAAACCACCTACTACACCTACGAAATGCGCAGCCGGCTGGACTCCACGTCCCCGTCCAACATCGCCGTGCTGGACCCGGTCCCCGAGCAGGGCGGTTTCACCGAGGCCGGCCGCTTCATCACCCTGACGACCTGCACCCCGGAGTTCACCTCCACGTACCGGCTGATCGTCTGGGGCGAGATGGTCGAGGAACGCCCCCGCGACGAAGGGAAGCCGGATGCCCTCGTCGGCTGACACCACGGATGACGAGGTGGCCGAAGTGGCCGAGGCAACCGGGCGGACCGGACCGACGGCGGCGGCCGGCGGAGCCGGGGAGGACCACCCCGCCCCGCGGCGCCCGGGCAAGGCCGGGCGACGGGTCGCCGCAGCCGTCAGCGTCTTCGGAGAGCTGCTGATCACCACCGGCCTGGTGCTCGGCCTGTTCGTCGCCTACTCGCTGTGGTGGACGAACGTCCTCGCGAACCAGGAGGCCCAGCGCGACAGCAGCGCCGTCCGGGACAGCTGGGAGCAGACGGAGGGCGGCGGGGACGACGCCGCCGCCGTGTACGACGCCGAGGACGGCATCGGCTTCCTGCACGTCCCCGCCATGGCCGAGGGCGACATCCTGATCAAGGAGGGCATCGACCTCGACACCCTCAACGGCGGAGTGGCCGGGTACTACGACGAACCCGTCCGATCGGCGATGCCCTGGGACCGCGACGGCAACTTCTCCCTGGCCGCCCACCGCGACGGCAACGGGGCCAAGTTCCACCACATCGACCGGATCGAGGAAGGCGACGCGATCGTCTTCGAGACCAGGAACACCTGGTACATCTACACCGCTTACGCGGTACTCCCCGAAACCTCCAAGTACAACGTGCGGGTGCTCGATCCGGTCCCCGAGGAATCCGGCGTCACCGAACCCGGCCGGTACATCACGCTGACCACCTGCACCCCCGTGTACAGCTCCAAGTACCGCTACGTGGTCTGGGGAGAGCTGGAACGCACCGAGCCCGTCGACGAGAACCGCACGCCGCCCGCAGAGCTGCGGGACAGCTGACCGCCGCCCGGCCCGCACAGGAGCGGCCGGGCACGACGAAGCGGCAGGACCGCCCGATGGGCGGCCCGGCCGCTGTCACGTGGAGCCTAGGAGAGTCGAACTCCTGACATCCGCCATGCAAAGACGGCGCTCTACCAACTGAGCTAAGGCCCCGTGGCCGTGAGGCCAGGAACAAGAGTACCCAATCTTCCGATGCGTTTCCGACCAGGTATCGCCCCGGGCCCTCCGGCTCCGTAGGATGACGCGCAACTTCGCGTACGTGAAGCCATCAGGGGAGACCAGGGGAGAGACCATGGAAGCAGCGCAGCAGGAGGCCACAGAGAAAGCGAGACAACAGCAGACGACCTGGTACGGGGAGCCTCTCGGCTCCCTTTTCCGCAGGCTGATCACCGATCTCGGCCTCAACCAGGCGCGGCTCGCTGTCGTTCTCGGGCTCTCTGCGCCCATGCTGTCGCAGCTGATGAGCGGCCAGCGGGCCAAGATCGGCAACCCGGCGGTCGTCCAGCGGGTCCGGGCCCTGCAGGATCTCGCCACCGAGGTGAACGCCGGCCGGGTGAGCGCCGCGGAGGCCACCGCTGCCATGGAGGACATCCGCCGTACCGCGGGGGGCAACGTGCTCGGACCGAACTCCACCGCCACCCGCTCCGGCGCCGTCGGCGTTCCCGCCAACCCCACCAAGCGCGTCGTCCGCGAGATCCAGGCCCTGCTGCGCTCGGTCTCGGACGCGACCGAGATCCAAACGGCATCGAAGCTGCTGGCCGACAGTCACCCGGAGCTGGCAGAGTTTCTCCGGGTGTACGGCATCGCCCGCACCCGGGAAGCCGTGGAGCACTACGAGCAGCACCAGAGCTGAGTTCCCGGAACGGCCGGACGGCAGGACGGACGCAACCGGGCGGCCCGGGCGGAACACCGGGCCGCCCGGCACAGGCACAAGACAAGGGGCGGACACAGCGCGATGGGCGAGATCTTCGCGGGACGGTACGAACTGATCGATCCGATCGGCCGCGGCGGCGTCGGAGCGGTCTGGCGTTCCTGGGACCACCGCCGCAAGCGCTACGTGGCGGCGAAGGTCCTGCAGCAGTCGGACGCCCACACCCTGCTGCGCTTCGTGCGGGAACAAGCGCTGCGGATCGACCACCCGCATGTGCTCGCCCCGGCGAGCTGGGCGGCCGACGACGACAAGGTCCTGTTCACCATGGACCTGATGAGCGGCGGCTCGCTGTCGCACCTCATCGGGGACTACGGGGCGCTGCCGCCGCGCTTCGTCTGCACCCTGCTCTCCCAGCTGCTGTCCGGGCTGCAGGCGGTGCACGACGAGGGGGTGGTGCACCGCGACATCAAGCCCGCGAACATCCTGCTCGAACCGACCGGTCAGGGCCGGCCGCACCTGCGGCTGTCCGACTTCGGCATCTCGATGCGCAAGGGCGAACCGCGGTTGACCGAGACCAACTACGTGGTGGGAACGCCCGGTTACTTCGCCCCGGAGCAGATGCGCGGTGCCGAGCCGGACTTCACCGCCGACCTGTACGCCGTGGGTCTGGTCGGGCTGTACCTGCTGACCGGCCGCAAGCCCGACTCGCAGGCGCTGCTGGTCGACTACGGCAACGGGGTTCCGCCCGCCCCCGAGGGCGTCCCCGCAGTCCTGTGGGAGGTGCTGGGCACCCTGCTCCAGCCCGACCCGGAGAGCCGCTTCCGCACCGCGAACGGCGCCCGCAAGGCGCTGGCCTCGGCGGCGGAGATGCTGCCGGACACCGGCCCGCAGGGCGAAACCGTCGAGGTCTTCGACCAGCTCGGCCCGCTGCCGCCCGGGTTCCGTCCGGACGGGCCGGAGCGCGGGCAGGACACCGGCACCGCCCCGCTGGCCCCGCCGTCGGCCGGCTCCCCCTCCGAAACCGGGAGCTTCCATCTGCCGCCGCCGCAGCCCTCGATGCCGGCGCCGCAGCTGCCGAGCACCCCGCCGCCCCCACCCCCCTTCGCGGGAACGGGCACCGCGGGGACGGGCACCGCCGGCACCGGCCCAACGGTCTACGAGCAGCCCACCGCCCTGTCAGCGCTCCCCCCGCAGCAGCCGGCGCCCGCCCCCGTGGGCGCGCCCGCGTCGATGGGCGGCGCGTACCCGCAGCCGGCCCCCGGCGGACCTGTCTCCACCGGACACGCCTCCACCGGACACGCTCCCGCCGGTCCGGGTCCGGCACGCAGCGCGGGACCGCCCGTCAAGGTGGCGGTCCCGCTCATGCTGCTGGCGTTCCTGCTGATCGGCTTCGGCGTCTGGTCACTGCTGACGGCCTGAGGGGGCGGCCTCCCGCCGGCCCTTCAGGTACCACGCACCCAGTACCAGCAGCAGCGCCGATCCGGCACCGATCCCGGCGAAGCCCATCAGCTGCTTGCCGTCCTGCCGGTCCGCGGACAGGTCCTCGTCGCTCCTGCCCTTCTCGGCCTGCTCCCGCTGCTCCTCGGTGACTCCGAAGCCCGCCTCCAGCGCGTCCCCCTCGTACTCCGGGGCCTCCTGGGGCTCGCCGAGCAGCTGGGTCCGCAGGGTCAGGCCGATCGGCTCCTCGGTCTCCTGGGCGATGTCCTCGTGCAGCGTGACCACCAGGTAGTGCCAGCCCGCGTACCGCATGCGTCCGATGTCGGTGTCGGAGTGGAAGCGGTTGGCATGGCTGACCCCGGGGGTCAGGCCGCTGAGGCTCGTCTGGTCGCCCGAGTACGCGGTGCTGTCGCTGATCAGCAGCCCGAGGGCCGGGTTGTACAGCTCGGCCATCAGCCCGTAGGAGACGTAGGCGAAGTCGTCCGCCCCGCTCGCGTTGGCCAGCTCCACGGTGACGGCCAGCTGCTGACCCCAGTCGACGGGCATCTTGTAGATCAGCGTCTGCCCACCCACGATGTTGTCCCGCCACACCCCGTCACCGATCGCCGGGGCGTTGCTGAAGCCGGTGCCACCGACTACGCGGGTGGCGTCACCGGCCGGGGGAGCGGGCGGCTCGGTCTCCCAGTCGCGCTCGTCGGGAACCCGCCGGTCCGGCCGGGGCACCGGCGGCTCCTCCAGGAACCGGATCTCGATCGGCCAGACCTCAGGGCTGGAGGTCGCGTCGCTTTCCCGGGTCACCTTGTACAGGTACGGCCCGGCACTCTGGCAGTCCCGGTCCGGGTCTGCGGTGCGCACCGCCCAGGCCGCGATGGGCCGGGCCCCGTTGTCCGCCTGGAACCTCGCCCGGCCGGGACCGCCGCCGCAGCGGTCACCGCTGGTGGTCACCAGCTCCACCTCGATGCCGTCCCCGTACCCCACCTTGGTACCGGGCTCGGGGGCGGCCACCGTGGCAAGGTACGCGCTGGACTCGTCGTCCAAAGCCAGCGAGTAGTACAGCGAGTCCCCCGGCTCAAGGCCGTCGGTGTAGATGCCGCCCGCGGAAATCCTGGGGGCGTCGGAGGTGCTGGCGGTGCCCTCGACCGGCTGCGCGTCCGAGGCCATTCCGTACGGCCGGGGAGTGGGCGGGGCCTCGGGTTCCTCGGCCGGGGCCGGGCCGGCCGCGGCGAGCAGCACCGCGCAGGCCCCCGCGAGCGTGCCGATCGTTCTCCGTGCGCCCACCATCACCGGTCACTCCTCGTCAGTCCGCCGCCACCATTACCGCCGTTGCCACCACTGCCACCTTCGCCGGGGCTGCCCGGGCCGGCCGGTGCGCGCCGCCGGGCCCGGGCACCCGCGAGGGCGAAGGCGAGGGCCGTGAGCAGCAGGACCGCTGCCGCGCCGCCGGCCGCGGCCAGGACCGGGCCGGTCCATCCTGCCCCGGCGCTGTCGGCGTTGTCCCCGGCCGAGACCGAATCGTCGTCGT
The DNA here is from genome assembly GCF_028200735.1 of Streptomyces sp. ACA25. GTDB lineage: Bacteria > Actinomycetota > Actinomycetes > Streptomycetales > Streptomycetaceae > Streptomyces. The sequence continues at coordinate 348,250 of NZ_JAQKPV010000001.1, read as the reverse complement.
TTTCCGTGCCCGCCTCGCCATCCTCACCCAGGACAGGTGCCTGGTGCTCGGGCCCGGAGAGCTCCGCACCGGCCACATCCACCCGGATCACCACGCCGATCGCCGCGTTCTGGGCGATCTCCACGGCTCCAGGGCCCAGCGACACGGCCAGGTAGTAGTCACCGCCGCGGCGCACCGGCCTCACCTCCGCGCCGCTCTCCCAGCGGTTGGTCCAGCTCACCGGGACAGTGCCCATGTCGACGGCCAGTTGCTCACCCCGGTACGGCCGTTCGGTGCGGAAGTCACCGCGGGCGATGGGCTGCCGGGTGGGGGAGTAGCCCCGGGTGCGGACGTAGGAGGCCGGGGGACGGCCCTCCAGCGTCGGCTCGTTGCCGAACTCCACCCGGTAGCGCAGCTGCTGACCCCACCCCACCGGCACCTTGTAGTAGCGGGTCTGGGCCGGCAGCAGCCGGTCCCGCCAGACCCCGGAGTCCAGCTCGGTGGCGTCGTTGAAGCCGGTGCCGCCGGTGATGTCCTCCGGCTCGTCCGCGGGCAGCGGGTGGTCGGCCCCCACCCGGCCGTAGTCCGGGGTGGACGCCGCGGGGCGGGAGCCCGGCTCCAGCGGCTCCTCGAGCGCGAACCGCAACTCCATCGGCCAGTGGGCCCGGTCGGAGGTCTCCGCGCTCTCCCGCGAGACGGACAGCAGGTACCGGCCCGCCTCGTCACAGGTGGCGGTACCTTCCGCGCTGGGGATGCGGCTGACGGCCTGGGTGAGGATCATCGCTCCCTCGTCGTCACCGAACCGGATGCGCTCGGTGCCGCAACGACGCGGGCTGTCCCGGGAGTCGGTGAGCTGGAGCTCCAGGGTGTCGCGGGAGTCCACCGCGACTCCGGGGTGCGGCACCGCCGTCACCGAGAAGTCGGCGGCCGAGGCGTCGTCCAGCTCCGCGGCGTACCAGCGGGTCTCCCCCGGGCCGAGGGTGTCCAGGTACTGCCCGGGCTCCAGGACCGCGGCCTCGTCACTGGAGCTGCCGCCGGAGATCTCCTCGCCCTCGAAGCGGTAACCGTCGGCCGACAGCAGCGCGGCACGCTCCAGCTCCCGGCCCAGGGCCTCACCGTCCGGCGCGTCGTAGTACGTGCCGTGCCCCGCCTCGGCGATGCACTCCAGCTCCTCGCGGCCCTCGTCACTGATCTGGAAACCGACCGTGTCGATCCGCACGTCCACGCCGTTGCCGACGAGTTCGGCGGCGACCTCGCAGGGCGGTGTCTCCTCGCAGTTGGACTCGCCGTCGGAGATCAGCAGGACCGTCTGGCGGCCGATCGCCCCGTGCGGCACCTCGGGCAGATCCTCCGCGGCCTTCTCCAGAGCCAGGCTCGTCGGCGTGTTGCCGGTCGGGCCGACCTCTCCCAGTGCCTCCTTGATCGCCTCCGGGTCCACCGCCTCGACGGGCTGCGCCAGCCGGGTGTCCGTGCAACTGCTGCTCTCGGACCCGTACAGCCGCAGCCCGGTGGGATGACCCTCCGGCAGCGCGTCCACCGCCGTCCCCAGGGCCTCCTGGGCGGCCGCCATCCGGGTGCTGCCCGTGCCGTCGTCCTCGGCCATGGAACCGGAGGCGTCCAGCACCATGATCAGACTGCTGTTGCTCCCGGCAACACCCTCACCGGTGGCCGGTGCGGCCGTGGGCGCCGCCGCCGCCGGCAGCGCTCCGAGCAGCAGCGCGGCGGCCAGTCCGCCCGCCATCACCCCCGCCGTGCCACGCCGCGGCAATGACCGCCCCTGCCCGGTGCCACTCGCGGCCGCCCTGACCGTCATGTCCGTCCCCCTGTGCTCCCTCGCGCGCTGCACACTGCTGCCAAGCACCGTATGAGTTTGCTTGCGCACACAACAAGAGCGAGGGTGTCACGGTCTCGCTACAGGCCACGCACACGTCCGGGCCCTGACCGCTGACGCGATGCGGGGCCCGGAGGTGGTGTTCTGCTGATTGCTTCAGACACCCGTGGAGCCGGTCGGCACGGAGTCGGTCGCCTCCGTCCACAGGTCCTGCTCGGCCTTGTCCGCCTGAATCTGGCGGTACACGAGCAGGCCGCCAATGGCTGCCAGTGCGACCAGGAGGAGCTTCTTCACCGCGCTACCTCGTCCTTCTTCGACATGATTGGGACCTCTGGCGCCCGATGATACCCAACGGCACGCGCATATCCGGGACACGGGCGGCCCGGGCCGGCCCAGCGGGCCGCCGCCGCACTGCCGGCCGGCCTCTCGAGCGGGACCCCGCACGGCCGCCGCACCAGCGCCGGGTGTCAACCACTGACGTCAAGACGCCCCCAGCCGCGTGCGGCTGGGGGCGTCTTGGCTGGTGGGGCTAACAGGACTTGAACCTGTGGCCTCATCCTTATCAGGGATGCGCTCTAACCATCTGAGCTATAGCCCCGTGCTGCAGGGAAAGATTAGCTCATGGGCGGCCCGGTACCCAAATCGGTTCCCGGGCCCCTCCCACCTCGCTATTCGTCCTCGGCGAGCGTCAGCTCGACCCCGCCGACAAAGCCCGCCGACAGGTTGTACATGAAGGCCCCCAGAGTGGCCAGTGCGGTGGCCAGCACCACGTCTATGGCGGCGATCAGCGCCGTGAACAGCAGCACCCGGGGAAGCGACAGGAACGCCTCAAGGTCGAAACCGCCCTCCTGCTCCGTACCGGTCGCCTCGATGATGGTGGCTCCGATGGCGGAGAACACGCCCATGGCGTCCATCACCATCCAGAGCACAGCAACGGCGATCACGGTGCAGATCCCCAGCGCGATGGACAGCAGGAAGCTGACCTTCATGACCGACCACGGGTCGGCCTTCGCCACCCGCAGCCGGGCCTTGCGCGTCCGCGGCACCGTACGGGCACCGGTACGCGGCCGGCGCACGGCCTGCCGCGGCTGCTCCGGCGAGGAGTACTTCCCGCCCGGCTGCGCACGCAACTGGGTCGTGTGGTCCGGCGCGCCACCACCCGGCTGCGGGGCGGCGCCCGAAGGCGGCGCCGGATACGCCTGCGGGGGCCGGTACTGCGACTGGTCATGACGCTCGTAGCCCTGACCGCCACCGCCCTGCGCATACGAATCCGCGGATCTGGCACTGGTCATCGTGGACCCCCCACGAGTCGTTCCTTCCCCGGGACGGTCGTCCCGGGCCCCGGTGCCAGAAGTGCTGCCGTCCGGAGGGACGGCCGGCTCGGCCGGCGGCCCGTCCTCACCGGTGCCGCCTCCACGGGCGCCCGCAGCTCCACTCACGGCAAACTCCTTGCTGCTTCCGGCCGCGATCAGTCAGTGGATTCGGCATCGGAATCCCCTGACGCAGTCACGGCCTCTACTTCCTCGGCCTCGCGACCGGCCTCGGCATTTCGTGCGATGCCGACCACGGCATCCCGCTTGCCCAGGTTGATCAGCTGGACGCCCATGGTGTCACGCCCGGTCTCCCGGACCTCGTTGACCCGCGTGCGGATCACTCCGCCGCCGAGGGTGATGGCGAGGATCTCGTCGCCGCCCTCGACCACGAGTGCCCCGACGAGGGACCCACGGTCCTCCACGATTTTGGCGGCCTTGATACCCAGACCGCCCCGGCCCTGCACCCGGTACTCGTCCACCGGCGTCCGCTTGGCGTACCCGCCGTCGGTGGCCGTGAAAACGTAGGTACCCGCCCGGACCACATTCATCGACAGCAGTTCGTCGCCCTCGCGGAAGCTCATACCCTTCACGCCGGAGGTGGCCCGGCCCATCGGACGCAGCGTCTCGTCGGTCGCGGTGAACCGGATCGACTGCGCCTTCCTGCTGATCAGCAGGAGGTCGTCATCGGAGGACACCAGCTCCGCGCCGATCAGCTCGTCGTCCCGGCCGTCGTCCATCTGCCGCAGGTTGACGGCGATGACGCCGCCGGCCCGCGGCGAGTCGTAGTCGGGCAGCGGAGTCTTCTTGACCAGGCCCGACTTCGTCGCCAGCACCAGGTAGGGCGCGGCCGCGTAGTCCCGGATCGCCAGGATCCGGGCGATCCGCTCGTCCGGCTGGAACGCCAGCAGGTTCGCCACGTGCTGTCCGCGGGCGTCCCGGCCCGCGTCCGGCAGCTCGTACGCCTTGGCCCGGTACACCCGGCCCTTGTTGGTGAAGAACAGCAGCCAGTGATGGGTGGTGGAGACGAAGAAGTGATTGACGATGTCGTCCTCCTTCAGTTTCGTGCCCCGCACCCCCTTCCCGCCGCGCTTCTGCGCCCGGTAGTCGTCGGACTTGGTGCGCTTCACATAGCCGCCACGACTGATCGTGACGACGATGTCCTCCTCGGCGATCAGGTCCTCGATGGACATGTCGCCCTCGAACGGCACCAGCTTGCTGCGCCGGTCGTCACCGAACTTCGCGACGATCGCGGCCAGTTCCTCGCTGATGATCTGCCTCTGCCGGAGCGGGGAGGCCAGGATCTGCCGGTACTCGTCGATCTTCGCCTGCAGCTCGTCGTGCTCGGCCACGATCTTCTGGCGCTCCAGCGCGGCCAGCCGGCGCAGCTGCATCTCCAGAATGGCGTTCGCCTGGATGTCGTCGATCTCCAGCAGGCCCCGCAGGCCCTCCCGGGCGACCTCGACCGTGTCACTGCGCCGGATCAGGGCGATGACCTCATCGATCGAGTCCAGGGCCTTCAGCAGGCCGCGCAGGATGTGCGCCCGCTCCTCGGCCTTGCGCAGCCGGTACTGCGTGCGGCGGACGATCACGTCGACCTGGTGCGCCACCCAGTAGCGGATGAAGGCGTCCAGCGACAGGGTCCGCGGAACGCCGTCGACCAGCGCCAGCATGTTCGCGCCGAAGTTGGTCTGCAGATCCGTGTGCTTGTACAGGTTGTTGAGGACGACCTTGGCGACGGCGTCCCGCTTGAGCACCACGACCAGCCGCTGGCCGGTGCGCGAGGACGTCTCGTCCCGCACGTCGGCGATGCCGCCGACCCGCCCTTCCTTCACCAGATCGGCGATCTTCAGCGCCAGGTTGTCCGGGTTGACCTGGTACGGCAGCTCGGTGATGACCAGGCACTGCCGGCCCTGGATCTCCTCCACCGCGACCACCGCGCGCATCGTGATCGAACCGCGCCCGGTGCGGTAGGCCTCCTCGATCCCCTTGCGGCCCACGACCAGGGCGCCGCTGGGGAAGTCCGGGCCCTTGATCCGCTCCATCAGCGCTTCGAGGAGCTCGTCCTTGTCGGCTTCCGGGTGCTCCAGGTACCACTGGGCGCCGGCCGCCACCTCCCGCAGGTTGTGCGGCGGGATGTTGGTGGCCATGCCGACCGCGATCCCGGCCGAGCCGTTGATCAGCAGGTTCGGCAGCCGGGACGGCAGGACCGTCGGCTCCTGGTTCCGGCCGTCGTAGTTGTCCTTGAAGTCGACGGTCTCCTCGTCGATGTCCCGGAGCATCTCCATGGCCAGCGGTGCCATCCGGCACTCGGTGTACCGCATGGCGGCCGCCGGGTCGTTGCCCGGCGAACCGAAGTTGCCGTTGGAGTCCACCAGCGGCATCCGCATGGACCAGGTCTGCGCCAGCCGCACCAGGGCGTCGTAGATCGAGGAGTCACCGTGCGGGTGGTAGGTGCCCATCACGTCCCCGACGACGCGGGCGCACTTGTAGTAGCCCTTTTCCGGGCGGTATCCACCGTCGTACATCGCGTACAGCACGCGGCGGTGCACCGGCTTCAGGCCGTCCCGGACATCCGGCAGCGCGCGCGAGACGATCACGCTCATCGCGTAGTCGAGGTAGGAGCGCTGCATCTCCGTCTCGAGGGTGACCGGGTCGATCCGTTGCTGCACCTCCTCCGCCAGGACCGCGATCGGGTTCTCCGCGGCGGGGATGTCTCCCACCGGGGTGCCGTCGGGGGAAGGAGTGTTGTCCTCGGCCATGCTCAGGTCCGATTCCTTTCGAGCTGCGTTGCATTACGGCCGGTGTGCGGCCCGGCGGTCCTCAGATGTCCAGGAACCGGACATCCTTGGCGTTGCGCTGGATGAAGGAGCGCCGGGCCTCCACGTCCTCCCCCATCAGGATGGAGAACAGGTCGTCCGCCGCCGCCGCGTCGTCGATCGTCACCTGGCGCAGCACCCGGCTGGTGCTGTCCATGGTGGTGATGCGCAGCTCCTCGGCGTTCATCTCACCCAGACCCTTGAACCGCTGGATCGCGTCCTCCCGGATCCGGCGGCCCTGCTCGCGGCCCAGCGCGATGAGGCTGTCCCGCTCGCGGTCCGAGTAGGCGTACTCGAAGTCGTCCCGGCCCCACTTGATCTTGAACAGCGGAGGCTGCGACAGGAAGACATGCCCGGCCTCGACCAGCGGCCGCATGAACCGGAACAGCAGCGTGAGCAGCAGCGTGTTGATGTGCTGGCCGTCGACGTCCGCGTCCGCCATCAAGATGATCTTGTGGTAGCGGAGCCGGGTGATGTCGAAGTCCTCGTGGATGCCGGTACCGAAAGCCGAGATCAGCGCCTGGACCTCGGTGTTCTGCAGCACCTTGTCGATCCGGGCCTTCTCCACGTTCAGGATCTTGCCCCGGATCGGAAGGATCGCCTGGTACTGCGGGTCGCGGCCCGACTTCGCGCTGCCGCCCGCGGAGTCGCCCTCCACGATGAAGATCTCGCACTTCGCCGGGTCGTTCGACTGGCAGTCGCTCAGCTTGCCCGGCAGCGAGGCCGTCTCCAGCAGACCCTTGCGCCGGGTGAGGTCGCGCGCCTTGCGCGCCGCTACCCGGGCAGTCGCCGCCTGGATGCTCTTGCGGACGATGTCCGCGGCCTCCGACGGGTTGCGGTCCAGCCAGTCCGTCAGGTGCTCGTGGACGATCCGCTGCACGTAGGTCTTCGCCTCGGTGTTGCCCAGCTTCGTCTTCGTCTGCCCCTCGAACTGCGGCTCGCCCAGTTTCACCGAGATGATCGCCGTCAGGCCCTCACGGATGTCCTCACCCGCCAGGTTGTCGTCCTTCTCCCGCAGCAGCTTCTTCTCGCGCGCGTAGCGGTTCATCAGACCGGTCAGGGCCGCCCGGAAGCCCTCCTCGTGGGTGCCGCCCTCATGCGTGTGAATCGTGTTCGCGAAGCTGTACACGCCCTCGGTGTACTGGGTGTTCCACTGCATCGCGATCTCGACCGACAGCATCCGCTCCTTGTCCTCGGCCTCGAGAGAGATCACCGAGGGGTGCACCGGCTCCCCCTTGCGGGAGTTCAGGTGCCGCACGAAGTCGCAGATGCCGCCCTCGTAGTGGTACGACACCTTCCGGGGCTGGTCCTCGTCCGCGCTGGACGCCGTGTCCGCACCCGCGGTCTGCTTCGCCTCTTCCCGCTCGTCCGTCAGCGAGATGGTCAGCCCCTTGTTGAGGAACGCCATCTCCTGGAAGCGCCGCGACAGCGTCTCGAAGGAGTAGTGGGTGGTCTCGAAAATCTCACCGTCGGCCCAGAAGGTGAGGCTGGTCCCGGTCTCGTCGCTCGCCTCGTTCTTCGCCAGCGGCGCCGTCGGCACACCCAGCTTGTAGTCCTGCGTCCAGCGGTAGCCGTCCCGCCACACCTCGACGGACACCTTCTGGGAGAGCGCGTTGACCACCGAGACACCCACACCGTGCAGCCCGCCGGAGACCGCGTACCCGCCGCCCCCGAACTTGCCGCCCGCGTGCAGCACCGTCAGCACGACCTCCAGGGCCGGCTTCCCCTCCGACTTGACCATGTCCACCGGAATGCCGCGGCCGTTGTCGATCACCCGGACTCCGCCGTCGGCGAGCAGCGTCACATCGATCGTGTCGGCGTGGCCGGCGAGCGCCTCGTCCACCGAGTTGTCGACGACCTCGGTCACCAGGTGGTGCAGGCCACGCTCGCCGGTCGACCCGATGTACATGCCGGGCCGTTTGCGTACGGCATCCAGACCCTCCAGCACCGTGATCGCACTGGCGTCATAGGACGTCACATCGCCCATCGGCACAGCAGCGGAGGAATTCTCGTTGAAGTTGCCGGAATCGGCCACGAAGCGCCCTTTCTGGCACAGCACGGCCCACTCCAGGCATGGAGAGCCGGCCGCGTCGTTCGACATGATCCGCAGGAAGGCGGTGGCCCCAGTCTACCGGTAGCGCCGACCGTAATGGCGGCTTGCCGGGGCCTGAGTGCGTATCTGCTGCCCTGAACCGGCATCAGCCGACTCCCCATATGGGCACCCACCCCCGGAAACGCTCACGGGGGCACTCAGGGCCTCGCGATCCCAGCGATGTCAACCGTTGAAAGTGTGACCGCCCTCACGCCCGGCAGCCCGCCGCAACGGCCCGGACCGACGCCCGGCGCCCGGGCAGCACCCGCCCTCGCGGTCCCGTGCCACGCAGAACCAGCCCGCGCCGCCGTGGGCGGAGCAGCGGGCGGACGCCGCTGCTCAGCCGTAGGTGTCCCCCGGACCGCGGCTGCCCGGCGCACGCAGCGGACCCGCACTCCGCGGGCGTCCCCCCGGCCCCTGCACGGTTATCCGCCGCACAGTCCCCTGCCCCAGCTCCTTGTTCAGCCGGGCCAGCAGCGTCGGTGCCATCCACCGCAGCTGCGTGGCCCAGACCGTAGCGTCGCACCGCACCACCAGCACCCGCGACTCCTCGTCGTAGGTCTCCGGGCGGCAGTGCTCCGCCACCTGCTCACCGACGATCTCCGGCCAGCGGCCCGTCACCCCGCCCACCGCCAGCGGCATCTCCCAGCCACGCTCCGCCTTCAGCCGCTCGACCGCGGCACCCAGCGGCAGCGGGTCCCGGCCGTCACGACCGGCACCCGACCGCAGCCCGCCCCGCCGGGCCTGCCGCTTCTGCTGCACCATCGCACCGCGGGCCCGCGCCTGCTCCTTCGCCGCCCGCAACGCCACCCGGGCCAGATCGACCCCCTCCGGCTGCTGCTTCCCCGATCCGCCGCCCGCCTGCTCCTCAGTCACGCTCGACACCCCCCGCGGCCACCGTGAACCGCACGCCCGCCAGCACGCCCGGAACGTCCTCCGCCACCGCGGCCGTCACCAGCACCTGCTCGCCCGGCGCCACCAGCTCCGCCAGCCGCTCCCTGCGCCGGGCGTCCAGCTCGGCGAAGACATCGTCCAGCACCAGCACGGGCTCGGGCCCCTCGTCCCGCAGCAGCCCGTAGGAGGCAAGCCGCAGTGCCAGCGCGAACGACCACGACTCGCCATGGCTGGCATATCCGCGCGCCGGAAGCTCACCCAGCCGCAGGCCCAGATCGTCCCGGTGCGGACCCACCAGCGTCACCCCGCGCTCGATCTCCTGCTTGCGGGCCTCGCCCAGCGCCCCGAGCAACCGCCCGTACAGGGCCTCCGCGCCCTCGGCCGCTTCCGCCGGGGGAGCATCCCCGCCCCCGTCCGCCGAGCTGCGGTACTCCAGGGCCACCGGGCCGCCCCCCGGAGCCAGCTGCTCGTACGCCTTGTCGGCCAGTGGCTGCAGCAAGGAGACCAGGGCCAGCCGCTGACCGAGCAGCTCCGCACCGACCCGTGCCAGGTGCTGGTCCCACACGTCCAGCGTCGACAGGTCCATCCCCCGGCCACCGTGCCGGCGCGCCATGGCGGCCGACTTCAGCAGCGTGTTCCGCTGCTTCAGCACCCGGTCGTAATCGGAGCGCACCCCCGCCAGCCGCGGCGCCCGTGCCGTCAGCAGCTCGTCCAGGAACCGCCGGCGCTCCCCGGGGTCCCCCTTCACGAGAGCGAGGTCCTCCGGCGCGAAGAGCACCGTCCGCAGCACCCCCAGCACATCGCGCGGGCGCACCTGTGAGGACCGGTTGATCCGCGCCCGGTTGGCCCGGCCGGGATTGAGCTCCAGCTCGATGAGCTGCTGCCGTTCCCCTTCGGTGACCGCGGCCCGCACCACCGCCCGCTCCGCGCCCCTGCGCACCAGCGGGGCATCCGAGGCGACCCGGTGGCTGCCGAGCGTCGCCAGATAGCCGACCGCCTCGACCAGGTTGGTCTTGCCCTGCCCGTTCGGCCCGAGGAACACCGAGACACCCGGCTCGAGAGGAACCTCGGCCCGCACATAGGACCGGAAGTCGGCGAGCGACAGATGCGTGACATGCACGGTGGACGCCGCCCCTTTCCCGCCGGATCAGCTCTCGGCCGGGCGGCTCTCGACCGCGTGCCCACCGAACTGGTTGCGCAGGGCGGCGATCATCTTCATCTGCGGCGAGTCGTCCTGCCGCGAGGAGAACCGGGCGAACAGCGAAGCCGTGATCGCCGGCAGCGGCACCGCGTTGTCGATAGCCGCCTCCACCGTCCAGCGGCCCTCACCGGAATCCGCCGCGTGGCCCCGCAACTGCTCCAGGTGCTCATCGCCGTCCAGCGCCCGGACCGCGAGGTCCAGCAGCCAGGACCGGATCACCGTGCCCTCCTGCCAGGAGCGGAACACCTCACGCACATCGGTGACCGGGTCCGCCGCCTCCAGCAGCTCCCAGCCCTCGGCGAAGGCCTGCATCATCGCGTACTCGATGCCGTTGTGCACCATCTTGGCGAAGTGGCCGGCCCCCACCTTGCCCGCGTGGACGGCGCCGAACTCACCCTCCGGCTTGAGCGCGTCGAAAACCGGCTGGACCCGGCCCACGTGGTCGGCCTCCCCGCCGTACATCAGCGCGTAGCCGTTCTCAAGACCCCAGACACCGCCGGACACCCCGCAGTCGACGAAGCCGATGCCCCGGGCCGCGAGCTGCTCGGCGTGCTTCTGGTCGTCCGTCCAGCGTGAGTTCCCGCCGTCCACCACGATGTCCCCGGTGCTGAGCAGCTCTGCCAGCTCGTCGATCGTCGACTGGGTGGCCTCGCCCGCGGGCACCATCACCCACACCACGCGCGGGGCCTGGAGCGTGTCGACGAGCTCCTTGAGACTGTGCACGTCCGCCCGCTCCGCGTCGCGGTCGTAGCCGACAACCGTGTGCCCCGCACGGCGGATGCGCTCGCGCATATTGCCGCCCATCTTGCCGAGGCCGATGAGACCGAGCTCCATGAGGGCTCCTTCGTGGTGATCCGTACCTGTGACCGAGCCTACGCCCCGGTCAGCCGCTGAGGCGCACGGGCATGATGAGGTACTTGTAGGTCTGGTCGGCCTCGGCGTCCACGGCCGGCTTGCCGCTCAGCAGGGCGGGCTTGGTGTGGGTGGTGAAGGCCAGCTGAGCCGCCGGGGAGTCGATGGCGCTGAGCCCTTCCAGCAGGAAGCCGGGGTTGAAGGCGATCGAGATGTCGTCCCCCTCCAGCTGGGCGTCGACCCGCTCCACAGCCTGTGCGTCATCGCTGGACCCGGCCTCCAGGGTGAGGACACCCTGCTCGAAGCTCAACCGGACCGGGGTGTTGCGTTCGGCGACCAGGGCGACCCGCTTGACGGCTTCCACGAACGGTGCCGTCTCGATCACCGCGACCGAGTTGAACTCGGTGGGGAAAAGGGTGCGGTACTTCGGGAGGTCGCCCTCCAGCAGCCGGGTGGTGGTGCGGCGGCCCGCTCCCTCGAAGCCGATCAGCCCTTCGCCGGCGCCGGACCCGGAGAGGGCGATCGACACGGACTCGCCGCCGCTGAGCGACTTGGCGGTCTCCAGCAGGGTCTTCGCGGGCACCAGTGCCACCGTCGAGATGTCGGCGGTCTCCGGCTTCCACAGGAACTCACGGACGGCGAAGCGGTACCGGTCGGTGGAGGCGAGGGTGACGTGATCGCCCTCGATCTCGATGCGTACGCCGGTGAGCACCGGCAGCGTGTCGTCACGGCCGGCCGCGATCGCCACCTGGGCGGCCGCCGCGGCGAACACCTCGCCGGGCACGGTGCCGGTGGCGCCGGGCATCTCGGGCAGCGCCGGGTACTCCTCCACCGGCAGGGTGTGCAGAGTGAACCGGGAGGATCCGCAGACCAGGCTGACCCGCACGCCGTCGGTGGAGATCTCCACCGGGCGGTTCGGCAGCGCACGGCAGATGTCGGCCAGCAGCCGTCCGGAGACCAGGACGGTGCCGTCCTCCTCGGTCTCGGCCTCGACGGAGACCCTCGCCGAGACCTCGTAGTCGAAGCCGGACAGGCTCAGCTTCCCGTCCTCCGCCTTCAGCAGCAGGCCCGCCAGGACCGGCACCGGAGGCCGGGCCGGCAGGCTGCGGGCTGCCCACGCCACCGCTTCCGCGAGCACATCGCGTTCCACCCGGATCTTCACTTCAGCCGCCTCCCGCTGTTGCTGGCTGCTCATCTGTTGCAGGCCACCAGTCTCTCGTACTCAAACGACAGTAGAGCCCTGCCGCGTCAACCCGGTGCCGCTCGACCGGACCCGGCCGGAGCGAGTTGTGCACAACCCCCACTTCGAATCGAGTCTCCCGGCTTAACTCCTTGGTCGTAGTAGTAGGGCCTGTGGAAACGGTGGATAACCTCTTTTGGCCAGGTCAGCGAGGGTTTTTTATCCACCGGCCTTGTGGGCGGAGCGGTGGACGAACGCACGGTTCCTGTGGACAGCGGCCGGCTGTGCACAGGCCGTCCCCAGGAAGGCCCGAGTTCTCAACAGGTCCGTCCCCAGATTCCGGCAGGTTCTCAACAGGCCCGGAGCGCGGCGCGTGTGACCTGATTCACTCGTGGCGGTGAGAGGGCGCGCCGCGTTGCCGAACAGTGGACAACGCTGTGGATTACCTGTGCACAACCGGCCGTTGCCTGTGGGGAGTCGGTGGACAACGGTTCCGCACCGCAGGCGGCCACGGCTCTGTCCACAGCCTGTGGACGCACCCCGTCCACACATCCACAACCATCTGAGCTGCGCGGATGCGGAAGCAGTCATGGTGCTGTGGACGAGCCTATGGACAGAATCGAGAGTGCACAGGGTGTGGACGGAGGGAATCGCCGAAAGCTGTGGAGAAACCCCGGATCCGGACCGTAATCGAACAGTGCCCTCCCGGGCGTCCCGGGAGGGCACTGTGTCGCGAAGGAGCCGGCCGCGCCCGGCCGGCGGTGACCGGCGCGGGCTGCGGCCCGCGCCCGAGCCGTCAGCGGCCGTTCTTGATGCGGTTGGTCAGCTCGGTGACCTGGTTGTAGATGGACCGGCGCTCGGCCATCAGGGCCCGGATCTTCCGGTCCGCATGCATGACAGTGGTGTGGTCCCGGTTGCCGAAGTGCTGACCGATCTTGGGCAGCGACAGGTCGGTCAGCTCCCGGCACAGGTACATCGCGATCTGCCGGGCGGTGACCAGCACGCGGCTGCGGGAGGAGCCGGCCAGGTCCTCCACCGTCAGACCGAAGTAGTCGGCGGTGGCGGCGGTGATCGCGTCGGCGGTGATCTCCGGAGTGGCGTTCTCACCGCCGGGGATCAGGTCCTTGAGCACGATCTCGGCGAGGCCCAGGTCGACGGGCTGCCGGTTGAGGCTGGCGAAGGCGGTGACCCTGATGAGCGCGCCCTCGAGCTCCCGGATGTTGCGGGAGATCCGGGAGGCGATGAACTCCAGCACCTCGGGCGGCGCGTTCAGCTGCTCCTGTACGGCCTTCTTGCGCAGAATCGCAATCCGGGTCTCCAGCTCCGGCGGCTGGACGTCGGTGATCAGGCCCCACTCGAAGCGGTTGCGCAGCCGGTCCTCCAGGGTCACCAGCTGCTTGGGCGGCCGGTCCGAGGAGAGCACGATCTGCTTGTTCGCGTTGTGCAGCGTATTGAACGTGTGGAAGAACTCCTCCTGCGTCGACTCCTTGCTCGCCAGGAACTGGATGTCGTCCACGAGCAGGATGTCCATGTCGCGGTAGCGGCGGCGGAAGGCGTCCGCCTTGCCGTCGCGGATGGAGTTGATGAACTCGTTGGTGAACTCCTCGGAGCTCACGTAGCGGACCCGGGTGCCGGGGTAGAGGCTGCGGGCGTAGTGACCGATGGCGTGCAGCAGGTGGGTCTTCCCGAGCCCGGACTCGCCGTAGATGAAGAGCGGGTTGTACGCCTTGGCCGGGGCCTCGGCGACCGCCACCGCCGCGGCGTGGGCGAAGCGGTTGGACGCGCCGATGACAAAGGTGTCGAAGAGGTACTTGGGGTTGAGCCGGGCGGTGGGCTCCCCCGGCCCGGTGGCAGGAGCCGGCTGGGCGGCGAGCGGGCCCGGCGCTCCGGTGGGAGCCGGCAGCTGCTCGTACCGGTCATAGGAGGACGGCTGCTCGTAGGCCTGCTCGTAGCTCCGGTACGGCTCGTACCGGTCGTGCCGGCCGTACCGGTCACGCTGTACGACGGGGCGGTACTCGGTGTGCGGCTGCTGCCAGCTCATCGGGCGCGGCGCCTGCGGATGGTCCGGATAGGCCGGCCGGGCGGTCGGCAGCTCCCGTCCCGCGTAGGGGTCGTGGGGGGGCTCCTGGCGGCGCGGCTCGTGAGCGACGGCATTCGGCGCCGTGGGTTCGGGCGTGGACGGCTCCGGCGGCGGATCGGTGACGGTGATCGCCAGCCGGATGGGCTGTCCGCACTCGCGGCTCAGGGCCTCGCCGATCAGCGGCGCGAGGCGCCCCTCGAGGACGCTCTTGGCGTACTCGTTCGACACACCGAGCAAGGCCGTGCCGGACACCAGCGCGAGCGGCTGGCAGTCCTGGAGCCACCGGTGGTCCTTCGCTTCCACCCCCTGCCCGTCGGCGAGCAGCGCAGTCAGTGCGCGCGGCCACACCGCGGCAAGATCTGCTGGAAGGTCAGCCACGGAGCACGCTCTCTCAGTCGCAGGAGTGGTCCCGGCACCGTTGGGCGGTGGCGGGTGTGAAGCCGGGGGCGGCCGGGAAGGACAGTCCGAGTCGATCCACGGTAGTCAGCGCGGCGTACGCACATCAAGTCATTGTCCACAGGCTGTGTACAGCGGAGGCCCCTTCCGGTTTGACCGGAAGGCCGGGCCGCGCGTACCGTTGCCCAGTCGAGTTGTCGACGGCTGCTGCCGCCTGCCTCCGATGGGCAGACACCTGATCGTGAACCTGGTTCATGAGTGGTATGCGGCGTACTGCGCATACGAGCTCCTCGTGGGTGCACGGTGACGGCCGATCGGCGCCCCGTACCTGTCCCGGCCACGTCCTGAGCCGGAACACCAAGATTTCCTGGAGCCCTCGAGTGAGCAAGCGCACCTTCCAGCCGAACAACCGGCGTCGCGCGAAGACCCACGGTTTCCGTCTGCGCATGCGGACGCGAGCCGGCCGCGCCATCATCACCAAGCGCCGCACCAAGGGCCGCAGCCGTCTGTCGGCCTGACCACCGCAACCACAGGTCCATGCAGTGCTGCCCTCCGACAACCGGCTGAGGCGGCGCGAGGACTTCGCGACCGCGGTACGCCGAGGCCGCAGGGCGGGCCGCCCGCACCTCGTCGTCCATCTGAGCAGCCGTACGGACCCGCACACAGCTGAGGAGCACCTTCCTCCGCCGCGTGCGGGTTTCGTCGTCAGCAAGGCGGTGGGAAACGCGGTGGTCCGTAACCGTGTGCAGCGAAGGCTGCGGCACCTGATACGGGACCGGCTGGACCGGGTGCCCCCCGGTAGCCTGGTCGTAGTGCGGGCTCTGCCCGGCGCGGGTACAGCCGACCACGCTCAGCTGGCCCGAGACCTCGATGCCGCTCTGGAGCGGCTGCTGGGAGGGGCATCACGGTGAAGTACCCGCTGCTGCTGCTGATCAAGCTCTACCAATGGACGATCAGTCCCCTGCTCGGCCCGGTCTGCCGCTACTACCCCTCCTGCTCCCATTACGGGTACGGTGCGATCGACCGGCACGGTGCTCTCAAAGGGACGGCTCTGACCGCCTGGCGCATTCTGCGCTGCAACCCCTGGTCACCCGGCGGGGTCGACCACGTACCTCCCCGGAAGCACCCGGTCTGGCATCAGCGAATGCGGCACCGCTTGCAGCCCCGGAATCCCCCTCGGACTTCGCCCCCGGCCGCCCACCACCATGCCCAAGGAGCCTGACTCGTGGACACGATCAACTCGATCCTCAGTCCCCTCTATTGGATTGTCTCCTGGATCATCGTCCGCTTCCACGACCTCTACAGCCTGGTCTTCAACGAAGACAGCGGCTGGGCATGGGGCCTGTCGATCGTCTCCCTGGTGATCGTGATCCGGATCGCGCTGATCCCGCTCTTCTTCAAGCAGATCAAGGCCACGCGCAACATGCAGGCGCTGCAGCCGAGGAT
Organism: Streptomyces sp. ACA25; assembly: GCF_028200735.1. Lineage (GTDB taxonomy): Bacteria > Actinomycetota > Actinomycetes > Streptomycetales > Streptomycetaceae > Streptomyces. The sequence continues at coordinate 332,170 of NZ_JAQKPV010000001.1, read as the reverse complement.
GAAGAAGATCCAGGAACGCTACAAGAGTGACAAGCAGCGTCAGTCCGAAGAGATGATGAAGCTGTACAAGGAGACGGGCACCAACCCGCTCTCCAGCTGCCTGCCGATTCTGGCGCAGTCACCGTTCTTCATCGCGCTGTTCCAGGTGCTCAATCACATCGCCGGCAACCGAACCGTCGGTGTGCTCACCGAGGCACAGGTGGTCAGCGCCCGGGAAGCCACCATTTTCGGTGCCCCGATCGCCACCAAGTTCATGGACAACGCCGAGCGCCTCGCGGAGTTCGGCGCCTCCCTGACAGATGTCCGGGTGGTCACGGTCATCATGATCCTCATGATGTCGCTGTCGCAGTTCTACACACAGCGCCAGCTCATGATGAAGAACGTGGACCTGACGGTGAAGACGCCGTTCATGAACCAGCAGAAGATGCTCATGTACATCTTCCCGGTGCTGTTCGCGGTCTTCGGTATCAACTTCCCCGTCGGTGTCCTGATCTACTGGCTCACCACCAACGTGTGGACGCTCGGTCAGCAGATGTACGTCATCCAGCGCAACCCCACTCCCGGCAGCATCGCCTACACCCAGCGTCAGGAAAAGCTGCGGAAGAAGGGCAAGCTCAAGGAAGAGCCGGAGGAGCTGGAGACCAAGAAGTCCATCGAGGAGGCGCGCGCCCGGCGCGCCCAGCCGAAGCGGCAGAGCAAGTCCAAGCGGCAGGCAGCGGTGCCGAAGTCCGAGCAGGTGAAGAAGCCCGAAGGCCCGCAGCTGGACAAGGCCGGGAACTCACGGACGAAGAAGACCGAAGGGGCTCAGGGCAAGAAGCCTGAGCGCCCGCAGGCCAAGAAGTCGCAGGGTGCTCAGGCCAAGAAGGCCCAGGGCCCGCAGGCGAAGAAGACACCGGCCGGCAAGCCGGATCTGTCAGCGAAGACCAAGAAGTAAGAGAAGCAAGGAGTCCCACCGTGACGGACACCACCTCGGCCGATGAGGGCACCGACACCCTGTCCAGCCTGGAGCAGGAGGGTGAGATCGCGGCCGACTATCTCGAGGGGCTTCTCGACATCGCGGATCTCGACGGTGACATCGACATGGATGTCGAGGCCGACCGCGCCGCAGTGTCGGTGGTCGGGGAGGGCCCGTCCCGCGACCTGCAGAAGCTCGTCGGCCGGGACGGGGAGGTCCTGGAAGCGCTCCAGGAGCTGACCCGGCTCGCGGTCCACCGGCAGACCGGGGAGCGCAGCAGGCTGATGCTGGACATCGGGGGCTTCCGGGCCCGCAAGCGGGAGAACCTCACCGCCGTGGCCAAGGAAGCCGTGCAGCAGGTCAAGGCCGGTGGGGAGCCGGTCACGCTGGACCCGATGTCGCCGTTCGAGCGCAAGGTGGTGCATGACGCGGTCGCGGAGGCGGGCCTGCGCAGTGAGTCCGAGGGCGAGGAGCCGCAGCGCCGTGTGGTCGTCCTGCCGTGACGGACGCTGACCTCTCCGCAGAGCTTTCCGCACCGCCGGCGGTCGCGGAAGAGATCTTCGGGGCGCAGTTGCCGGCCGCGGTGCGCTACGCGGAGCTTCTGGCAGAGACCGGGGTCCGTCGTGGTCTCATCGGGCCGCGGGAGGTGCCGCGCCTGTGGGGCCGGCACCTGCTGAACTGCGCGGTCCTCTCGGAGCTGGTGCCCGAAGGAGTGACGGTCTGCGATGTCGGTTCAGGAGCGGGCCTCCCCGGCATCCCGCTGGCCCTGGTCCGCCCCGACCTGGAGATCAGCCTGCTGGAGCCACTGCTCCGCCGGACGAATTTCCTCCAGGAAGTGGTCGAGCTGCTCGGCCTGGATCATGTGACCGTGGTGCGGGGCCGTGCTGAAGAAGTGCTCGGCACCTTCAAGCCGGTCCAGGTGGTGACCGCGCGTGCGGTGGCTCCTCTCGACCGACTGGCCGGGTGGGGCGTCCCTCTGCTGCGGCCCTACGGGGAGATGCTGGCGATCAAGGGGGACACGGCCGAGCAGGAATTGAAGGCGGCCCGGGCAGCCCTGGGGAAGCTGGGAGTCGTGAAGACCTCCGTGCTCCAGGCCGGGGCCGACCTGGTGGACCCGCCCTCCACGGTGGTCCGGGTGGAGGTCGGGGAAAGCCCCGGCGGGGTGCGGTTTGCCACCAAGCGCGCCAAGGCCGCCCGGTCCGGTCCGCGGAGGCGCCGTCCCTAGAGGTGAGGCCCTGCGGCGCCCTCCGGGTGCGGCGCATGCCCGCTACTGCCCGAAATGCGGAAGTATTCCTTCTGCGGTGTGTCGCGCCGTGACCCTCGGGTCCGGCGCGACATGGTGTTTCACGTGAAACGACGCTCACTGCTGCAGGGAATCCTTGGTCGCGGCCGTGCGGCTGCTGCCCCACGCGACCGTCGTGCCCGGAGCGCTCCAGGGGGAGGCGCGGCGTCCTCGACCGAACCGGTATCCACAACTGGGCGGGGCTCGCTGGTTCGCAACCCCCCGGGCATGGCAGTCTTTGAAGCCACGAAGCCTGTGCGTGTCGAGGAGAGTGAACCATTGCGGTCCGACGCCAACTTTGCTGGGCCGACGGCCGACCCGGTCCCCGGCCCCAGATCCGAGCTCAGGGACGCTCCCGGGGGTGCGGTGGACATCGCCCACAGCGCCCCTCCACCCACCGGTGACGCTCCGGTGGGCCGTGCTGCTCAGCAGGCGGTGGAAGAGATGCACCGGGCACGGGGCTCGCTTCCCCGCCCGGAGGAGACGCGGATCATGGTCGTGGCGAACCAGAAGGGCGGTGTCGGGAAGACCACGACGACGGTGAACCTGGCTGCGGCGTTGGCGCTGCATGGTGCCCGGGTGCTGGTGATCGACCTCGATCCGCAGGGGAACGCCTCGACGGCGCTCGGCATCGATCACCATTCCGAGGTGCCTTCGATCTATGACGTCCTCGTCGAAAGCCGACCGCTGGCCGAGGTGGTCCAGCCGGTCCCGGACATCGAGGGACTGTTCTGCGCTCCGGCGACGATTGACCTGGCGGGCGCCGAGATCGAGCTGGTGTCACTGGTCGCCAGGGAGAGCCGGCTGCAGCGAGCGATCGCGGCGTACGAACAGCCGCTGGACTACATCTTCATCGACTGTCCACCCTCGCTCGGCCTGCTCACGGTGAACGCCCTGGTGGCGGGCGCCGAGGTCGCCATTCCGATCCAGTGCGAGTACTACGCGCTCGAAGGGCTGGGCCAGCTGCTGCGCAACGTCGAGCTGGTCCGGGGGCATCTCAATACCGACCTGCACGTGTCGACGATTCTGCTCACCATGTACGACGGGCGGACCAGGCTGGCCTCCCAGGTGGCGGAGGAGGTGCGGGAGCACTTCGGCAAGGAGGTACTCCGCACGAACATCCCTCGGTCGGTACGGATCTCCGAAGCACCGAGCTACGGACAGACCGTCCTCACGTATGACCCGAGCTCCAGCGGATCACTGTCCTATCTGGAGGCTGCTCGGGAGATCGCACTGCGGGGTCCGAACCCGCAACAGGAACAGCACCGGACGGTGGAGGGGACGCAGTGAGCGAACGACGCAGAGGACTCGGCCGGGGCTTGGGCGCGTTGATCCCCGCGGCTCCTACGAGCCCCGATCCGTCCCGGACGGTGATCGATGGGGAAGCGTCGACGTCCCCCAGTGCGGTCCCGGTGCTGACCCCCGAGCGTGGAGTGGCTGCTGCGAGGCTGACCGCACCGCCTGCACCGGGGGAGAACGGCGCGAGTGACCCCGCCGGTGCTGGGCAGAAGCCGTCGGCCGCGGTGGCAGGCGGTGAGGCGGCCGGAGCTCACTTCGCCGAGCTCCCGCTGGACGCGATCACGCGGAACCCCCGGCAGCCGCGTGAGGTATTCGACGAGGATGCGCTGGCCGAACTGGTCACCTCCGTCAAGGAGGTGGGGCTGCTCCAGCCGGTCGTTGTCCGCCCCCTCGGCGGAGACCAGTACGAGCTCATCATGGGTGAGCGGCGGTGGCGGGCCTGCCGGGAAGCCGGACTGGAGCACATCCCGGCCATTGTCCGAGCCACCGACGACGACCGGCTGCTTCTCGACGCTCTGCTGGAGAACCTGCACCGGGCTCAGCTCAATCCACTGGAGGAGGCGGCCGCCTACGATCAGCTGCTGCGGGACTTCGCGTGCACCCATGACGAGCTGGCCGACCGGATCGGGCGCTCACGGCCGCAGGTGTCCAACACGCTGCGGCTGCTGCGGCTCTCCCCCGCGGTGCAGCGCCGGGTGGCGGCAGGGGTGCTGTCGGCGGGGCATGCCCGGGCACTGCTGTCGGTCGATGACTCCGAGGTGCAGGACCGGCTGGCGCACCGCATCGTGGCGGAAGGGCTGTCGGTGCGTGCGGTGGAGGAGATCGTCACCCTGCAGAAGTCGTCCGGACCGGGGGCGGGGAAGGCTCGTGGGCCCCGGGCGGGCAAGCGGGTTTCGCCGGCCCTGGACGAGTTGGCCGGCCGTCTCTCGGACCGTTTCGAGACCCGGGTGAAGGTCGACCTCGGACAGAAGAAGGGCAAGCTGGTCGTGGAGTTTGCCTCGATAGAAGACCTGGAGCGCATCCTTGGCCAGTTGGCGCCGGGGGAAGGCCGCGTCCTGGAACAGCAGCTTTCCGAAGAGGGAGAGCAGGACTGAGCCCCACGCGCCACGGCATGTGAACGACGCCCCATGGATACGATGAATCCATGGGGCGTCAGCTTGTGCCACTCACCGCAGCCACTCTTCCCGACCTGCCGGCGGACTGCCGCTCGTGCGTGTTCTGGGAACTGGACCCCGTCAGGGGTGCCGCTGCGGAGCGGGCCGGGCGGCAGTCCACCGAGAAGGCTTCCTGGATCACCGCTGTCACGCTGGACTGGGGGCCGTGCGGATGGGTGGCTCAGGTGGACGGCAGTCCCGCGGGCTACATCCTGTACGCCCCTCCTGCCTATGTGCCTCGCTCCGGTGGCTTCCCCACCGGGCCGGTCTCTTCCGATGCGGTGCAGCTGATCACCGGCCGAGTGGAACCCGGTTACGAGAATGAGGGACTCGGCCGCATGCTGGTGCAGTCCATGGCCAGGGACCTGCTTCTCCGCGAGGTCCGGGCGATCGAGGTGTTCGGTGACGAGCGGTGGCAGCGGAGCGCGTGCATGCTGCCCACCGGGCATCTGCGGGCGGTGGGCTTCGAGGTGGTACGCCCGCACCCGGCGGTTCCCCGCCTCCGGATGGAGCTGAAGAGCACGGTGACCTGGCGGGCCGACGTTGAGCTGGCGCTGGACCGGCTGTTCGGACGGAAGGGCCCGGCTCCGGCTCTGGGTGCTTCCTGACATGGCGGTGGCCTGACTCGTTTCACGTGAAACGAGTCAGGCCACCGCCATGTCAGGAAGCCGGAGAGAGGGAGTGCGTCAGCCGATGAACTCGCTGAGGTCCCGCTCGATCGCGGCCTTCGGCTTGGCACCCACGATGGTCTTCACCACTTCGCCGCCCTGGTAGACGCTCATGGTGGGGATGGACATGATCCCGTACTTGGCTGCCGTCTGCGGGTTTTCGTCGATGTTGAGCTTGACGATGGTGAGCTTCTCCGCCTGCTCGGCGGCGATGGCTTCGAGAGCGGGAGCGATCTGGCGGCAGGGGCCGCACCACTCGGCCCAGAAGTCGACCAGGACGGGCTTATCGCTCTTGAGGACCTTCTCCTCGAAGTCGGCGTCGGTTGCGGTGACGGTGGCGCCAGCCATGATGGTTCTCCTTGAATGCGGGGCGGGATTCGGGTGCTGTGGGAGGGGTCAGGCGTCGACGACCTGGCTGTCGGCCAGGGCTGCGAGGTAGCGCTCGGCGTCGAGCGCGGCAGAACAGCCGGTGCCCGCAGCGGTGATCGCCTGGCGGTAGGTGTGGTCCACCACATCACCCGCTGCGAAGACGCCGGGGATCTTGGTGCGAGTCGAGGGGGCATCAACCGTCAGGTAGCCCTCCTCGTCCAGGTCCAGCTGGCCGGTGAAGAGCTCGACCCGAGGGTCGTGGCCGATGGCAACGAAGAGACCGGTGACCGGCAGCTTCGACTCCTCACCGGTGTTCGTGTTGCGGAGGACCAGGCTGGAGAGCTTCCGGTCCGTCTCGTGAAGGCCCACCACTTCACTGTTCCAGAGAAACTTGATCTTCGGGTCGGCGAAGGCACGCTCCTGCATGGCCTTGGAGGCCCGGAGGCTGTCGCGACGGTGGACGATGGTGACCGTCTTGGCGAAGCGGGAAAGGAAGGTCGCCTCCTCCATGGCGGTGTCGCCGCCACCCACCACCACGATGTCCTGGTCCCGGAAGAAGAACCCGTCACACGTGGCGCAGTAGGAGACGCCCCGACCGGAAAGCTCGTCCTCGGCCGGCAGGCCGAGCTTGCGGTGCTGGGAGCCGGTGGCCACGATGATGGCCCTGGCACGGTGCACGGTGCCCGCCGCGTCGGTGACCGTCTTGATGTCACCGCTGAGGTCGACGGCCGCCACGTCTTCCGGGAGGAGCTCGGCACCGAAGCGCTCGGCCTGGGCACGCATCTGATCCATGAGGTCGGGGCCCATGATGCCGTCACGGAAACCGGGGAAGTTCTCGACCTCGGTCGTGGTCATCAGAGCGCCACCCGCCGTCACTGCTCCTTCGAAGACGAGAGGCTTGAGCGAAGCACGTGCAGTGTAGAGGGCTGCGGTGTACCCGGCGGGTCCGGAGCCGATAATGATCACGTTGCGGACGTCGCTCACGGGATTCTTCCTTGTCTCGGGTGCCTACCCAGAACCCCGGTCGGGGCTCTCAGTTCCGTAACGGATCCTACGGCCCTGTCCATTCCCGTTGGTACGTACGCGCCTAGTTGCGCGGATAACTGTGCTGGGCCAGAATCTCGCCGGGCTCCGAGGAGGAGTCGGTGGCACAGGAGGCATCGACCACGTAGGCGTCGACCTGCTGGGGGTCCTGTGCGTGCGGCAGGACCACCAGATAGGCGGGGGTGCCTTGGTAGCTCTCCTCCCCGGCGGCCAGCGGGGTCTCACCACGGTCAATCGCTGACAGCACGCAGCCGGGGGTCATTGCTCCGGCGTCCGTCGTGGGCGCGCGGCCCTGAGTGCCGAACTCTTCCGCGGAATCCTCCTCCGCTTCGTCGTGGTGTGGCTCGGCGGAGAACTCCTCAGCTATGTCGCCGCTCCCGGAATCGGCCTCCGAGAGGAGGCGTCGCACCTGGGCGGCAAGGTGGTCCTCCTCACCTCGCGCTCCTGCCTCCGGGGAATCCTCCATCAGGGTGGCAGCAGTGGAATCCCCGCCTCCGGAGCCCTGCAGGTTCTGCAGCAGGAGGCCGCCGATGCCCAGGGCTGCGACTGCTCCGGCAGCGGCGAGCAGCAGCGGGGGCCGGAACCGGAACCGGCCGGTTTCACGTGAAACGAAGGAGGCCGGGGCGCGCATCGTTCGCTGCGGGATGTCCGTGGGAGCTGGTCGGGCCTCGGTGGCCGGAGAGCCTTCCGCGGCCAGCGCGCGGTCGATGCGCGTGCTGACGTCGTCCGGCATCCGGACGTCAGCCGACAGGGTCGCGAGCTCGCTACGGAGGGCTGCCAGGTCCGCAGCGGTGTCCGAGCACCGGGGGCAGCGGGCGAGATGGGTCTGCAGGGTTGCCGCCTCGTACGGCGGGAGCAGATCCTCTCCGAGGGCCGCGATCTCGGCGGGCTCAGGATGTGCCTCAGTCATGCGTGTCCACCTCCACCCTGCACAGCTCCGGTCTCCCCCGTACCTCTGGAAGGTGGGACGGATGTGCCTGGTGTCCGGTTCCTTGCCCCACTGTCCGGGACTGTCCCCTCCCCGGTGGTTCTGTCCGGCCGGACAGGGCCCAGCAAGGCAAGGAGCCGGGCCCGTCCCCGGGCACAACGGCTCTTCACGGTACCGACGGGCGCCTGAAGGATCCCGGCTGCCTCGGCAACGGGATATCCCTGCATGTCGACCAGGACGAGGGCCGCCCGCTGCTCGATCGGGAGCTGGTCGAGGGCGCTGCGGAGCTCTTGGCGGAGAGCCTGCCGCTCGACGGGAGCTTCGGCTGATTCGTGCGGCTCCAGGAGGTCCTCCAGCCGCTGCGGTTCCGGTAGCTGTGCCGTACGCCGGGTCTTGGCTTTGCGGGCCCTGTCCAGGCAGGCATTGACCGTGATGCGGTGGAGCCAAGTGGTGACCGCGGACTGGCCGCGGAACGTGTGGGCGGCGCGATAGGCCGACACCAGGGCGTCCTGCACGGCGTCGGCCGCCTCCTCGCGATCGCCGAGAGTCTTGATCGCTACGGACCACAGGCGGTCCCGGTGTCGGCGGACGAGCTCCCCGAAGGCATCAGGATCCCCCGCAACATGGCGGGCAAGGAGCTCCTTGTCCGGCTTCACCTTCGCTCCCTAGCTGGAAACAGTGATGTTGGCGATGCGCCCACGGTAGTTCCCGTCGGCTCCTCGCGGGAGCTCTGTGATCCAGACGAGGACGTAACGAGTGTCGACCGCTTCCTCCGCAGTCAGGGTGAGGGAATCCCCGGAGCCCTTGGTGACGAACTCGAAGTCATCCGTCCCGGAGGGCATGGTGGTCGTGGAACTCGGCGCGGCGTGGAACTCGATGTCGTGGGTGCCGAGGGCCTCGATCGTCACGGACCCGACCTGCTGAGGCTCACCCAGGTCGAGAATGAGTCCGAGCCCCGGCTTGAGGTTGCCGAAGCCGGGGCCGTAGTAGTTCTTCGTCGGCCAGAACGTCTCGGGGTCGCCGTCGATGGCGTTCAGCGCGGACTGGGGATTCTGGGAGCCGGTGCCGCCGAAAGGGTCGAAATCCTCGATCCCGTTGATCGGTACCTGCTCGCTCACCGGATCGGGATCGTTGTCCACCGATTCGGGCTGCTGCTGCGTCGATGTCTCGACCGGCGCGTCCCCTTCGAGAAGTGCGTCGGCGATCTGCCAGCTACCGAGTCCCAGGGCGGCGATCAGCAGGGCCGACACGCTCCACTTGATGGCGGCCCCGGTCTTTCCGGGCAGGGCCGGGGGCGCAGCGGGAGGAGGGGCGACCAGCCCGTTCGGTCCGGGAAACGACTGCGGTCCGAAAGTGCCCTGCTGATAGGTGGTGCGCTGATAGCCGGTGAGCAGTTCGGTGGAGGGCTCCGGAGGCTTGAGCCGGGGAATCGCGGCGACCGCTCGGGCCAGCTCCTCAGGGGTGGTGCAGGGCTGTTCCTGACTCGTGGCGGTTGCTCCGTCGTTGATGAGAGCCCGCATCGCGAGGTCCGAGAGCCCGCGGTGGACGCCGGCCCTCACCTGTTCGGGGGTGGCCAAGGACTCCCGGGAACTGCGGCTGAGGCCGGTGACTCCGGCCAGGCCGTAGGCCCCCTCGGCGTAGGGCCATCGCTGCGTAAGTGCCGCGTAGAGGAGGGCGCCGATCGCCTCGGTGTCGGTGCGCTCCGGATGGTCGGCGGTGATGCCCCGCAAAGTGGCGTCGACAGCGAGGCCGCGAATCCGGTACTGGCCGGCGCCGGTACGCAGTACGGTGCCGGGGGTGAGACGGAGATGAGCCAGCCCTTCGCGGTGAGCGGCGGTCATGGCCTGGGCCAGCTGGGTGACGAGGGCATAGGCCTCGTGCGGCTCGAGTGGTCCGTGCTGCAGCACCGTGCTCAGTGGGTCAGCATCGGGAAGCCATTCGTGAATCACGTGCACGGTGCCGTCGTGTTCGTCGGCGTCGAGGACCTGAACGAACCGCGGATCGCTGAGCAGCGCCGCTGAACGGGCGGCACTCAGCACCGCACCCGCCCGCTCGTGGGCTGCGGGCAGCACGTGCACCCCGACGGCGCGGCGCAGCTTCTCATCGACCGCCCGCCAGCTGCTGAAGCCGTCCAGGCGGGTGATGCACTCCTCGAGCCGGTAGCGTGCGGCGAGCCTGTGGCCGCTGTGCAGCTCGATGCTCTCCTGCTCGTCCGGGGTGTCCTGTCGGTCGGGGTTCCCGGTGGGCGGGACGCTGTCGCGTGACGGAGCGTCCTTCTTGGTCTCCGCGTCGGCCGGGGCGTCGTCCGAGCCTGTGGAGGGGCTCGCCGCCGTGCTGCGTTCCGACACCGTCGTTTCCGCCTCCCCGATCTCGGCCGTCGCCTCGTGACACTGCCTGCCTCAATTGTGCCGTCACCCCGTCACTCCGCACGACATGTGTGCGCGGAGCGGTCGAGGAACGCCGGGTGGCCGGGAGTGTCCTGCGGGCCTTCTTTCCATTTGTCCGGCTCGGTCCGACGGTCTGTCAGCGGCCGAGGCGGGCCCGCACCATGCCGGTGAGCACGGTCAGTTCTTCGATGCGCATCCTGCTGGCAGCGAGGTAGAAGACCGTCAGCAGGACGAGCCCGCCGCCCGCCAGGGCAACCATAGATCCGAGCATCCCGCTGCCGAGCGACAGGGTGAGGAAGTATCCGGTCAGGCCACCGAGGACGGCGGCCGGGAGAGCTGCCCCGCAGAGTCGGATGTAGGTGCGCAGCACGCGGGCGCCGTCCAGGTCGGTGCCCATCCGCCGGCGCAGCCGGCGCCCGGCGACGGCAACCCCGACGGCGTAGGCGAGGCCGTAGCTGAAGGCGATACCGGCGACCACCCAGCGGTCGGGGAGCGCCACGAAACAAACGCTGGAGAGGACGATCCAGACCGCCGACACGATGACGGTGTTGTAGAACGGAGTACGGGTGTCCTCATAGGCGTAGAACGCGCGGAGCACCACGTACTGGGCGGAGAAGGGGATCAGGCCGAGCCCGAACGCCATCAGGATATAGCCGAACGACCGGGCGCCCTCCTCACCGGCGGAGCCGAAGAGCATGGTGCACATCGGCACACCGAGCGCCACGAAGGCGAACGCCATCGGGACGATCGCCACCGCGGAGGTGCGCAGCCCGTGGGAGAGGTCGTCCCGGACGGCGAGGGTGTCCCCGTCGGCAGCGGAGCGGGAGATGCGCGGAAGGAGGGCCGCCATCACGGAGACGGTGATGATGGCCTGGGGCATCTGCCAGATGAGCAGTGCGCTGCTGTAGGCGATGAAGCCGGTACCGGGGTATCCGGCACTTTCGGCATTGTCACCGGCCCAGGTGCTGAACTGGGCGACGACGACCAGCCCGATCTGGTTGGCGAGGACGAAGAGAACGGTCCACTTGGCCAGACGCATGGCCTTGCCCATGCCGTGACCCACCCAGTCGAACCGGGGGCGGAGGCGGAAGCCGGAGGCGCGCAGGTACGGCATCATCGCGACTGCCTGCACGGTCAGTCCCAGAAGGGTGCCGACGCCCAGCAGACGCACGCCTTCGGGAGTGATGGACTCGACTCCCAGCCCGGAGGCGCGCTGGGTGCCGTAGACCCAGATGAACATGGCGAACGTGAAGATGACCACGATGTTGTTGAGGACCGGGGTCCACATCATCGGGCCGAACCGGTCACGGGCGTTCAGGATCTGCCCGAGGATCACGTGGACGCCCATGAAGAAGATCGTGGGCAGGCAGTAGCGGGCGAAGGTCACCGCCACCTCACCTGCCGCGGGGTCGTCCGCGATCTTGGCGGACATCAGCCGGATGAGGAACGGGGCAACCAGGACGGCGACCAGGACGAGGAGGGCGAGGACCACCATCGCCAGGGTGAGCAGCCGGTTGGCGTAGGCCTCACCGCCGTCCTCGTCGTCCTTCATGGCGCGGACGAGCTGGGGGACGAAGACCGAGTTCAGGCCGCCGCCGATGGTGAGGATGTAGATCATCGAGGGCAGGGCCCAGGCGATGGCGTAGGTGTCACCGAGGACAGCGGCCCCGAGCGCGGCCACGATGACCAGCTGACGGATGAAGCCGGTCAGCCGGGACACCAGGGTGCCCGCCGCCATGATGGCGCTCGATTTCAGCAGGCTGGCGGCGCGACCGGGGCGCACGGGAGGGGGAGGTGGTGCGGCCTTGGGCGCGGGCTCGGGGGGGGAGGAGCGGTGCTCCGGCGGCCGGGGGTGCGGGCCGGTCTGCGGTCCGGGGGTCTGCTGGTCGCGGTAGAGGTGGGCGAAGGCGTCGTCGTCGCGCTCGTCCTCGCTCCAGCTGGTGCGGTCCACCAAGTCGTCGACTCCGGTGTACTGGGTGGTATGGGGCGTGTCGCCGTGCGGCAGATGACGGGAGAGGGCGCCCGGCTCGGGGGCCGGGGTGGGAGCCCAGCGCCGCGGGTCCGGGGCGCGCCGGGAGACGGGGGGCTGCCGGTAGAGGGCGTCGGGGTCGGGGATACTGCCCGGTGGAGGCGGCGGGTGGGACGCGCGGTCGTAGAGGGCGTCGTTCACCGGGTCCTGGGTCAAGGGGTCCCGCTCGGCGTACGGGTCGTGCCGGTAGCTGTCCGCCAGGTAGGGGTCTGCCGGCCCGGCGGCGACCGGATCGCTGCCTCCCGGTGTCTGACCGTGCTCACGGTCGTACGGCGCTTGCATCGCTACCCCACTTCGCTGTCACCGGCCGGACTCTCAACGCTCCACCTTCTCACCCGGGCCTGCGGCGTCACCGTCTCCGCCGCCGGTGTCGGGGCCGCTCTCACCCGCTGGGGCGTCCGCCACCGCCCGCTTGCGCTGGGTGTACATCCGGATGCCCGCGAGCACCACCAGAAGCACACCGCCGGCGATCACCATCAGCACCGCCGAGGTGATGGAGGTGACGTCGGCGTGGAACCGCATCGGATCCCCGTACGGCTTGCCGTCCTGGGTGTAGAGCTGGGCCTCGAGCAGGGTGCGGCCGTTTGCCCGGGCGGTGGTGGAGAATTTCACCGATTGGCTGTGTCCTCCGCCCACCGCGATTTCCTGCGGTTCTCCGATGTCCAGGCCGAGCCTCCGGCTCGAGGTGAGCCGCAGCTCCAGGCCCTCCACGCCCTGCACCAGGTTGTTCTGCACCGTGACAGGGATCGTCGCACTGCGTCCGGACAGGGTGATGGGGGACTTCTGGATCAGCTGCACCTGCTCGGTCAGTCCGACCAGCTCGTGGTGGACGGAGGAGCGGTAGCGTGCGGCCTCCCCCGCGTGGTTCCGCCAGGAGGTGGACAGCCCGCGGTGGATGGCGTTGCCGAAGGGCGTCACGACCCGGTCCGCCCGGGTGAGGATCACCGAGAAGTCGTCCAGGACCCGTTGCGTCGCGCGGAGCGACTGGAAGGCGTCCGCGGACAGCTCCTGCTCCCGGAGACGGTCCGGGTACTGATCGGTTCCCGGCACTTCGCGGTTGGCCTCGGGGTCGGGGCCGGCCTCGGACGCCTCGGCGAGGCTGATGAACTCCACCCACTCGGCGTCGTCGCGCAGTGCGTCCAGTGCGGTGGCCATGGCCTCCACCTGGGAGGCGGAAGGCATCCGCTGCGGGGCCAGCAGGATGCTCCGCGTCCTGGAGGGCGCCTGCTCGGCGATCGAGAGCGTCTGGGCCAGCAGCTGCTGGTGGGCTCGTGAGACATTGCCCGCCCGGCTCATGTCCCCCTCGAAGAGTGTGGAGAGCTGGGCATCCGCCGCGAGCGCCGTGGTGCCACCGCCGATGGGCCGGGCGGCGGTGGGCGTGTAGGGGAGATCACCGGCGGTGCGCAGACTGTCGGTGCGCGTGATGATGTGCTGGGCGTTGGCCGAGGTGGCAACGGACACGATGGCGGGGTCGATGGCCCCTTCGACGGGCCAGGCGAAGTCGGTGTCCGGCTCCACGCCCAGCACTGTGCGAACGGTCACGTCCGCCAGATCGGTTGCTTTCTTGAGCTGTCCGAGGACACCCGGTACATCCTTGCCCTGATGGGCGAGAGAGGCCAGGTCGGGGTCACCGAAGGGCAGAGCGACCACCTCTTCCTCGGACACTGCTTCCCGTAGCTGGTGCAGCCAGGCGCGAGCCGCGTCCTGCCCCTGTCCGCGCACCGGGCCGTCGGCGCTGCGGACCCGGTACTCCTCGGTCATGGCGTCCACCGAGGCGAGGAGGTCCGGATCGATCACCCAGGTGACGGGAAGCTCGGCACCACGGGAGACGAGCTGGTGGAGCCGCCCCCCGGAGGAGATCTCGGCCAGCAGGGAGTCGTCCTTGAACAGGGGGGTCTGTTCCTCGTCGCCGTCGGTCTCCGCGGTCAGGTGGGTCCCGGAGATCAGAGGCCACAGGACGGTCAGCCGGGTGGGTTCCGGGGCGTCACTGCCGGAGTACGCACCCTCCTGCTGCCACGGAACAAGAGTGCGGCCCGCCCCGAGGACCTGGTCCCACTGGGCGGCTTCGGTCTGCCCCGTGAGGGTGACCGTCACCTGGTAGACGCCGGCCGGACCGAGGGCCAGCTCGGACACCGGAATCTGGAGGGAGAACGGGCGGGCGAGGCCGGGGGGAACGGTGGCGATGTCAGTGCTGTGCCCGCGGATCAGGCTGCCGTCCGCCGGGGTGCTGAAGCCTTCGCGCTGCATCGCTTCGTCAATGCTGTCGCGGCTGCTCAGCCGGACACCCTCGCGGGGCGACAGCGAGGCGTTGATGAGAGGCGAGGTGCCCTCGTTGGTCACGGTACCGCGGAGCGTCAGGGTGTCGCCCTTTCTCGGCGCGGAGGGACTGACGCTGGTGAGATCGACGCTCGCGGTACGCGTGCCGGTGCCGGCCTCCGCCGCCCACGCCTGCTGGCCCGGCAAGGGCACCAGCCCGGCCAGGAAGGGAAGGAGAGCAAGGAGTGCCACCAGCACCAGCCCTCGGGACCCTCGTCCACAGGAGGCCGTATCTCCCGCCTCAGCCACTCCTGAGCCCCGTTCCCTCGTGTGTCCTGTGCCGGTCGAACCTGATGCTCATGGTAACGACCGCTGAGCTGCCCGAGTGCCGCGAAGCCCAGCCGGAAAGGGGCCGTCGGGGCCGTCGGTGGACACGTACGCTGTGCTGTTGTGCCGAACGACAGGAATCACACCCACTTCGTCCCGTCCGCTCCCGAACCCGGCCCGGGCCAGGCGCTAGGAGGGGCTCAGCGGCAGGCCGTGAGCGAGCTGCTGCGCGTCGCCCCCGTCGCTGACGACCTTGCCCGCCGGTTCGAGGCGGCGGGCTTCTCTCTCGCCCTGGTAGGCGGCTCGGTGCGCGACGCGTTGCTGGGGCGCCTCGGCAATGATCTCGATTTCACCACTGACGCCAGACCCGACGAGGTGCTGGCTCTCGTGCGCCCGTGGGCGGACGCCGTGTGGGAGGTGGGGATCGCTTTCGGCACGGTCGGCTGCCGTAAGCAGCTCAGCGGGAACGGGGAGTCGCGGGACTTCCAGATCGAGATCACCACCTACCGCTCCGAGGCCTACAACCGCGACTCCCGCAAGCCGGTGGTGGCTTATGGCAACTCCATCGAAGAAGACCTCAGCAGGCGTGACTTCACCGTCAACGCGATGGCGGTGGCCTTGCCCCGCAAGGAATTCATCGACCCGCACCGCGGGCTGGAAGACCTGGCCCGGGGGGTGCTGCGCACCCCGGGGACCCCCGAGGACTCCTTCTCCGACGACCCGCTGCGCATGCTGCGGGCGGCTCGCTTCGCCGCACAGCTGGACTTCACCGTTGCCGACGACGTGGTCGCCGCCATGCGGTCGATGGCGGAGCGGATCGACATCGTGTCCGTGGAGCGGGTGCGGGACGAGCTGAACAAGCTTCTGCTGGGCAGCCACCCTCGCAAAGGTCTCTCCCTGCTGGTCGGCACAGGGCTGGCGGACCGGGTACTCCCCGAGCTCCCCGCCCTGCGCCTGGAGAGCGATGAGCATCACCGGCACAAGGACGTCTACGAGCACAGTCTGACCGTGCTCGAGCAGGCAATCGATCTGGAGGACGGCGAGCCCGACCTGGTGCTGCGTCTGGCGGCTCTCCTGCACGACATCGGGAAGCCGAAGACCCGTCGCTTCGAGAAGGACGGGCGTGTCTCCTTCCACCACCACGAGGTGGTGGGGGCGAAGCTCACCAAGTCCCGGATGACCAAGCTCAAGTACCCCAACGACCTGGTGAAGGACGTGTCGCGGCTGGTCGAGCTCCACCTGCGCTTCCACGGCTACGGCGGAGGTGAGTGGAGCGACTCGGCCGTCCGGCGCTACGTGCGCGATGCCGGCCCGTTGCTCGGCCGCCTGCACAAACTGACCCGGTCGGACTGCACCACCCGGAACAAGCGGAAGGCGCAGGCGCTCGCCCGGGCCTACGACGGCCTGGAAGCCCGCATTGCCCAGCTCCAGGAACAGGAGGAGCTGGACTCGATCCGCCCTGATCTCAACGGCAACGAGATCATGCAGATCCTCGGTGCCGGGCCCGGCCCGCAGATCGGGAAGGCATACGCCCATCTTCTCGAGTTGCGGATGGAGCACGGCCCGCTGGGACGCGAGGCGGCTGAGGCCGCACTCAAGAGCTGGTGGGCGGCTCAGGACTGAGTCATGTCGCTGCCAGGTTCGCCGTGAGCTGCCGCGACGGGGGTGCCGGACCAGAGGGCCGGCCCTCGCAGCAGATGCCTGGCAGCCACGAGGGCTGGGTGCTGTTTCACGTGAAACAGCACCCAGCCCTCGTGGCCCCCAGGCCCGTCGTGGACGGAGAGCCTCAGGAGGGGGCAGGAAAGGATGGGCCATCGGCGGCGGCCGTGGCGCGCCGGTGGTACCGGTACATCGCCAGGGCCGTCATCGCGTAGAGAACGGAGACGGTGACGACGAGGTGGACCGAACGGCCGTCCGGGGGCAGCATGACCGCTGCCAGTCCTGCCGCACCGACGAACGCGATGTTGAAGAGCATGTCGTACAGCGCGAAAACCCGGCCGCGATACACATCGTCCACCGAGGTCTGTACCACGGTGTCGGTGGTGATCTTGGCTCCCTGCGTCACGAGACCGAGCACGAAAGCCGCGATCAGCATCGGTGCAGGCTGGAACCACAGGCCCAGGGCGGGGACCAGAACAGCCGCGATGGCCGCGCAGGCGGCGAACCAGCCAAGCCGGCCCAGGTGGCCGACCGCCCAAGGCGTGATCAAAGCCGCGAAGAAGAATCCGGCACCGGACACGCCCACCGCCAGCCCCATCAGAGCCAAGCCGTCCTGCGGGCCGCCCTCGTCCCCCCAGGCATAGCGAGCAAGCATGAGGACGGTCACGAGCAGGGCGCCGTAGCAGAAGCGCATGAGGCTCATCCCGGCCAGGGCGCGGGCAGCCGGACGTCGCTCGGTCAGGTGCCGGAACCCGGCGAGCAGGCCCCGGAGCGTGCTCGCCACCGCCGCCCGCAGCTGGTGCTGGACCTCCCCGGCATCCGGCCCGAGCAGATCCTTCCGCATGCGCAGGGCGGCGCTCCCGGCGAGCAGGTACAGGACGGCCGCAAGCAGCAGCGCGAGAGCGTCCCCACCGCCCTCGGTAGGGGCGAGGAACTGCACGCCGAAGGCTGCCGCGCCCCCCACTGTCGCGGCCACCGTCCCCGCAGTCGGTGAAAGGGAGTTGGCGACCACCAGCCGTTCCGTGTCGACCACCCGGGGCAGGGAAGCGGAAAGGCCGGCCAGAATGAACCGGTTGACCGCGGTGACGGAAAGAGCGGAGAGGTAGAAGAGCCAGCTGGGCACATTGCTGAGAACCAGGGCACAGGTCGCGCCGGCGAGCACGGCCCGCAGCAGGTTTCCGTACAGCAGTACCTGCCGGCGGCGCCAGCGGTCCAGCAGGACCCCGGCCAGTGGCCCGAGGAGTGAATATGGGAGCAGCAGCACGGCCATGGCGGCTGCGATGTCGCCGGGGGTCGTCTGCTGTTCGGGTGAGAAGACGACGTAGGTGGCCAGGCCGACCTGGAAGACACCGTCGGAGAGCTGCGACAGAAGCCGGACGGCCAGCAGCTTCCGGAAACCGGGGAAGCGCAGCAGCGTGCGCAGGTCCTGGGCCACTGTCATGAGCGGGCTCGTTTCACGTGAAACGGCGCCGGCTCCACGAGCCGGTGATCCGGAAGGCCGGTACGGGGGACGGGCCGGCGGCGCAGGGTGAACCTGTCCGGAGCCCGGTCCAGGACACCGCCTCCCGGATCGTCCGAGCCGTCCCGGCGCACCATGTCGTGCTCGGGCCGGAGTACATCCCGGACGACCATCGTGCAGAGGTAGAGCGTGCCGGCCAGATGGAGCACGATAGCCAGCTGGTAGCCGCCGGCGGGCAGGCCGTGGGCCCCGCTGGTCTGGGCGAGATACATCCAGATGGACAGGAAGTAGAGCACTTCGCAGGTCTGCCAGATGAGGAAGTCACGCCATCGGGGCCGGGCGAGCACCGCGAGCGGAATGAGCCAGAGGACGTACTGCGGGGAGTACACCTTGTTGGTGAGGACGAAGACAGCGACGACGAGAAAAGCCAGCTGAGCCAGCCGGGGCCGTCGCGGGGCGGCCAGCGCGAGGAGGCCGATCGCTGCGCATCCCAGGAGCACCAGTCCGGTGGCGAGAGGGTTGACGGTCTCCGGGGGCAGGTGGAGATCGGTGCGCTGGGCGAGCACGAGCCAGAAGGAACCGAAGTCCACCGGGCGTTCCTGGCTGAAGGTGTAGAACTTCGCCCAGCCTTCCGTCGCCAGGAGCATTACCGGAAGGTTGACCGTCAGCCAGGCCCCGGTGGCTCCGGCTGCGGTGAGCGCGAAGGCCCGCAGGCGGCCCGCCCGCCAGCACAGCAGCAGCAGGGGGCCCAGCAGGAGAAGCGGGTAGAGCTTGGCGGCTGTGGCGAGACCGAGGAGAACCCCGGTGGCCAGAGGCCTCCCACGAGACCACATGAGGAGAGCGGCACAGGCCAGGGCGCCGGCGAACAGGTCCCAGTTGATCGTTGCGGTGAGAGCGAAGGCGGGGGAGAGGGCCACCAGTAGTCCGTCCCAGGGGCGGTTCCGGTGGATACGGGAGACACAGACGGCGATGATGAGGGCACAGATCAGGAGCAGTCCGGCATTGACCAGCCAGTAGATCTGTTCCGGCCGCTGGCCGGCGACTTCGCCGGGCGTCAGCCAGGCGGCCACTTCCATGAAGAGGCCGGTGAGTACCGGGTACTCCAGATACTCCATCCCGCGGGAAAGCTCTTCGGGAATGCGGTCGAAGTACGGGATGAGGCCCTCGGCGAACCCACGGGCGCCGTAGAGGTGGGGGATGTCGGAGTAGCACGCCCGGGTGTACTGGTCGGCCGGGCCGTGAAACCAGCTGCTGCGGTAGCAGGGCAGCTTCTGCACCAGGCCGAGGGCGAACATCCCGGTCATGACCAGCGTGATGATGCGTACCGGCGTCCACCAGCCGGTCCCCGGCCGGATCCGTTTGCCTGCGGGGCCGCCGATCAGCTCACTGCCGGCGGCCGCCACCTCGTCCTGCTCGGTGGGCCGTACGGGCTCTGCGGGGTGTGGGCGCCCGGAATACACCATGGCCCACATCCTGCCGTACGGCCCACGCCGGGAAGGTCACGGCGCGATCAGCCGCCCCCTCCGCCAGGGCCGCGGCTGCTGCCCCAGATGGTGTTGCCGCCGTCCCCGTCGGTGGTGCCCTCGTCCATGCCCTGGTCGGTGCCGACGTCGCCGCCTGTACCGCCGTCGGTCCCACCGGGCTGGCCGCCGTCGTTGCCCTCGTCCATCCCCTGGTCGGTGTCGTCGTCCTCACCGCAGCGACGGTCCCAGGGCGGGCAGGTGTCCGTGGGGTCGGTCTCCTCCGGCTGCGTCGGCAGCTCTTCGGGCTCCTCGGGCTCTTCGGGCTCCTCGGTCTCTTCCGGCTCCTCGGTCTCCTCGGGCTCCTCGGTCGGCGTCGGCTCCGGGCTCTCGGCCTGGCCGCCCCAGATCTTCTCGCCCACCGGGCGCGCTTCGGGGAACGAGGTAGCCGGGTCGTCCTTGGTGGCTTCCGCCATGTAGTCCACCCATACGCTGGCCGGGAAGCCGGAGCCGTAGACCTTGGGCTCCCCGCCGGTGCCGTTCATGGGGAGGAAGGCGCGCTCCTCGGGCGGCAGGTCCTCGGTGTGCGGGTAGCGGAACATGCCGATCGCAGTGGACAGGTGCGGGGTGTATCCCGCGAACCAGGCGCTGATGTTCCGGTCGGTGGTGCCGGTCTTGGCGGCGGTGGGTTTGCCGAGCGCCTGGGCGCGCTTGCCCGTGCCTTCCTCCACCACATTGACGAGCACCTCGGTGACATTGTCGGCGATCACCGAGTCGAAGGCCTGCCGGGTCTCCTTCTCATGCTCGTGCACGACCGAGCCCTCCTTCTCCACGAGCGTGACCGAGTAGGGCTCGGCCTGCACGCCGCTGGCGGCGAAGGTGGCGTAGCTGTCCGCCATCCGGATCGCGCTCGGAGTCGAGACACCGAGCGCGAACGACGGCACACTGTCGTTGTGCGGGCCGAGGCTGTCCTTGTGCAGGCCGGCGTCGATGGCGGCCTGGGCCACCCGGTCGATGCCGATGTCCATGGCCAGCTGCACGAACGGAGAGTTGGCGGACACCTCCATGGCCTTGCGCAGACTGATGTCGCCCTGCTCCTGGCCCTCGAGGTTGGGCTGCCGCCAGGAGATCTCCTCGCCGGTCTCCTCGTCCTCGCCGCGCCACTCGGTGCCGTCGTAGTGATGGATCAGCAAGCCGTCCTCACTGCTGTACACGCTTTCCGGAGAAAGCGGTGTGCGGTCGGAGTCGGGCTGGTCCGGTGGCCTGTTGGGGTCACGGACACCGTCACGCATGGCGGCGGCGAGGACGAACGGCTTGAAGATCGAGCCGACCTGCACGTCCTGGCGGTTCGCGTTGTTGACGTAGTGCTCGGTGGCGGACACGCCTCCGTAGATCGCCACGATGGCGCCGTCCCCGGGGACCACCGAGGCTCCGCCGAACTGCACGTACTTGTCCGCGTCCCGCTCCTCCGGGTCGAACTCCTCCTGGACGTTCTCGACGGCCTGCACCATCTGGTCGACCTTGTCCTGGTCGAAGGTGGTGTGGATCTGGTAGCCGCCGTCGTCCAGCTGCTGCTGGGTGAGGATCTCCTGGTCGAGGAGGTAGCGGTTGACCAGCTCCGTCATGTAGCCGATCTGGCCGCCGAGCTCGGTGGCCTTAGAGGGCTTGTTGGGCATCGGGAACTCTGTGAACTCCGCGCGCTCCGTCGCCGTCAGGTTGTTGAGCTGGACCCGGCGCTCGAGTACCCAGTCCCAGCGCTTGACGGCCCGCTCCATGTTCGCCTCGGCCGCTTCCTCACCCCGGACGCCACCGTGCGGGTCGTAGTACTCAGGGCCCTTGAGCAGTGTGGTGAGGAACGCCGACTGGCTGGCGTCGAGCTCCTCGGCGTCGATGCCGTAGTAGGCCTGCGCCGCGGCCTGGATGCCGTAGGCGCCCCGGCCGAAGTAGGAGGTGTTGAGGTACCCCGCGAGAATTTCGTCCTTCTGGACGGTGGCCCCCACCTTGACCGAGATGAGCAGTTCCTTGGCCTTGCGCTCCAGGGTCTGTTCCTGCGTCAGGTAGAGATTTTTCACGTACTGCTGGGTGATCGTCGACCCTGACTGGGTGTCTCCGCCGCGGGCCATGTTGACCACGGCCCGGCCGATGCCGATCGGGTCGACGCCCCGGTCCTCCCGGAAGGTGTGGTTCTCCGCCGAGATCGCCGCGAACTGCATGTCCTTCGGGATCTGGGTCAGGGGGATGATCTGCCGGTTGTGCTCTCCGCCTCCGGCGACCACCATCCGGCTGCCGTCCGCCCAGTAGTAGACGTTCTTCTGCTGGGTGGCCATCTTGTTCGGGTCGGGGACGTCGACCATCGCATAGGCGGCGCCGACGAGTCCCAGCATCAGCCCCATGAAGAGAATCGCCGAGCCGAGCACCTGCTTGAAGGAGGGCATCCAGCGGCGCACTCCGTACTTGCCCGCCCGGGGGTAGTCGATGAAGCGCTTCTTCTGCGGCTGCTCCGCCCGTCGTCCGCGGGCGGCCCGTCGTCCGCCGCCGACTCCCTCAGCAGCGGACGCGGCCGCGCGTCGCCTACCGCCGCTCCCGGCCGCTCGGCGAGCCTCGGAGCGGCTTCCGTAGGGGGGAGCTTCGTGCGGTGTGGCGTGTCTGCCGGCCTCCGGCGGTGGGGCGCCCCGCCGATCGGACGGCGCCGAGGCGCGGCGGCCGCGCGACTGCGGCGGCTTGCGACGGTGCTCGCTCATGGGACAGCTACTCCTCGGGCGATTTCCCAGCCCGGTGGCTGGGAAGGGCCCCCATCGGGCGCCTGCAGGCGACAGCTTCTACTTCTGGTGCCATGTGTGGCAGCTTCCATCCCCCGGGTGCGCGACCCGCGCAGGAGCCCGGGCGCACGTCACCAGGAGCAAAGACGTCGGGCTTCGCCGCATGGTTCCCGGTGATGTTCTGCACGGGGACAGACTACTCAGGGTCAAAATGCGTCATTTTCTGCCATGACGGGCAATCCGGGCGTGATTGTTCGGGTGAGCGGGGATGTGACCCCGATCACAGTGGTCGCGCTTGCTGTTCCGGCGACGGCGATCTATCGTTCTGATGTATCGAGTCGATACATCAGCTGAGTACATCAGCTCATTACATCAGCTCATTTACATCGGCTCCATGCAGTGAAGCGATACGTGACAGGGACAGGCAAGGCACACAGATGAGGACGGAGGTGGCCGCGCCCGTGAGCCGACGCTCCGGCATTCTGGAGTTCGCCGTTCTCGGCCTCCTCCGTGAGGCACCGATGCACGGTTACGAGCTGCGGAAACGGCTCAATACCTCGCTCGGGGTCTTCCGGGCGTTCAGTTACGGCTCGCTGTATCCGTGCCTGAAGACGCTCGTCGGGCAGGGATGGTTGGCCGAGGAGCCGAGCAGCCCTCCGAGTGATCCGCTGGCCGCTCCGCTGTCCGGGCGCCGGGCCAAGATCGTCTACCGGCTCACCGCGGAGGGCAAGGAACGCTTCGAGGAGCTCCTGGCCCAGACCGGCCCCGACACCTGGGAGGACGAACACTTCGGTGTTCGCTTCGCCTTCTTCGGCCAGACCACCAGGGACGTGCGGATGCGGGTCCTGGAGGGCCGCCGCAGCCGCTTGGAGGAGCGTCTCGACAAGATGCGCGCCTCCTTGGCCCGGACCCGCGAAAAGCTGGACGACTACACGCTGGAGCTGCAGCGCCACGGCATGGAGTCCGTGGAGCGCGAAGTCCGCTGGCTCAACGAGCTCATCGAGAGCGAGCGGGAAGGGCGCGACCGGGGGAACCCCCGGCCGGATCAGTCCGACGACACCACCACCTGAGGTCCCGCGAGCACGCGGGGTCTCGACCGAGAAGACCTAGGGAGCAACCGGAATGGGTTCGGTTCGCGTAGCCATCGCCGGCGTAGGAAACTGCGCCGCCTCGCTGGTACAGGGCGTCGAGTACTACAAGGACGCCGACCCGGACGGCAGGGTCCCGGGTCTCATGCATGTGCGGTTCGGCGAGTACCACGTCTCGGACATCGAGTTCGTGGCCGCCTTCGACGTCGACGCCAAGAAGGTCGGCATCGACCTTGCCGAGGCCATCGGCGCCAGCGAGAACAACACCATCAAGCTCTGTGACGTCCCGCCGTCCAATGTGACCGTTCAGCGCGGTGAGACGCACGACGGACTGGGCCGCTACTACCGCGAGACCATCGTCGAGTCGGACGAGCCGGCCGTTGACGTCACCCAGATCCTCCGGGACACCCGGGCCGACGTCCTGGTCTGCTACATGCCGGTCGGTTCCGAGGCCGCCGCGAAGTACTACGCCCAGTGCGCCATCGACGCCGGCGTCGCCTTCGTCAACGCGCTGCCGGTCTTCATCGCGGGCACCAAGGAGTGGGCCGACAAGTTCACCGAGGCCGGCGTCCCGATCATCGGCGACGACATCAAGTCGCAGGTCGGCGCCACCATCACGCACCGCGTGATGGCCAAGCTGTTCGAGGACCGCGGCGTGGTGCTGGACCGCACCATGCAGCTGAACGTCGGCGGCAACATGGACTTCAAGAACATGCTGGAGCGGGACCGGCTGGAGTCCAAGAAGATCTCCAAGACCCAGGCGGTCACCTCCCAGATCCCCGACCGGGACCTGGGCGCCGACAATGTCCACATCGGCCCCTCCGACTACGTCGCCTGGCTCGACGACCGCAAGTGGGCCTACGTCCGGCTCGAGGGCCGGGCGTTCGGTGACGCCCCGCTGAGCCTGGAGTACAAGCTCGAGGTGTGGGACTCCCCGAACTCGGCCGGCGTCATCATCGACGCCCTGCGGGCCGCGAAGATCGCCAAGGACCGCGGCATCGGCGGACCGATCCTCTCCGCCTCCTCGTACTTCATGAAGTCCCCGCCCGTGCAGTACTTCGACGACGCTGCGCGCGAGAGCGTGGAGAAGTTCATCAGCGGCGAGATCGAGCGCTGAGCACAGCCCGTCCGGCGCCGTTACCCGGATCAGGGCCCCGAGCCCCCTGTCAGGGGGCGGCGGGGCCCTGCTGCTGCCGGAAACGGCACCCGGCTCAGTACTCGATGAGCCGGTCGTACTGCGTGGTGGTGTTCCGCAAGGTGGCCTTCATCTCATCCCCCACCTGCGGTTCCTTCGCCTCGGCCGGCACGAACAGGATCGAGACCTGCATGTGTGGCGGCTCGGCGAACCAGCGCTGCTTGCCGTCCCACATGTACGGCGACAGGTTGCGGTTCACCGTGGCCAGGCCGGCCCGCGCCACGCCCTTGGCGCGCGAGGTCATCCCGTGCAGCGCCTTCGGGGCCTCCAGGCCCACGCCGTGCGACGTCCCCCCGGCCACCACCGCGAGCCAGCCGTCCCCCACGGCCTTCTGCTGCCGATAGCCGAAACGGTCCCCCTTCACCACCGGGGTCACGTCCAGCACGACGCCCCGGTACTCCGTCGCCTCGTGATCACCCAGCCACAGCCGGGTGCCGATCCGCGCCCGGAACCGGGTCTGCGGGAACTGCTGGCGCAGCCTGGCCAGCTCCGCGGCGGTCAGATGGCTGACGAACATGGTGTCCAGCGGCATTCTGGCGGCCCGCAGCCGGTCCATCCAGCCGATGACCTCCTCCACCGCGTCCGTACCGTCGGTGCGGTCCAGCGGCAGATGCAGGGCGAAACCCTCCAGCCGCACCTCCTCCAGTGCGGTCCGCAGCTTCCCGAGCTCGCCCGGGGTCACGCCGTGCCGCTTCATGGTGCTCATCACCTCGACGACCACCCGGGCGCCCACGAGCCCGTACACGCCGTCGACCGACGACGCCGTCCGCACCACCCGGTCCGGCAGCGGAACGGGCTCCTCGCCCCGGCGGTACGGCGTCAGCACCAGCAGATCCCCGCTGAACCGGTCCCGCATCGCGGCCGCCTCGTAGGTGGTGCCGACAGCCAGCATGTCCACCTCGAGCCGTGCGACCTCCTCCGCGAGCCGGTCGTGACCGAAGCCGTAACCGTTGCCCTTGCAGACGGGCACCAGTCCGGGGAAGTCCGCAAGCATCGACCGCAGGTGCGCCCGCCAGCGTTGGGTGTCGACATAAAGGGTGAGCGCCATGGCCGATGTGAACCTTTCTGCAGTCGCAGTTCTGCTGCCGGCGTCCGCCCGGGAGTGAGCGGACGTGAGGGGCGTGGGGGTCAGCGCCGCGACATGTAGATGTCGAGCGCCTTGTGCAACAGCTTATTGAGCGGGAAGTCCCACTCGCCCAGGTATTCGGCGGCTTCGCCACCGGTTCCGACCTTGAACTGGATCAACCCGAAGAGCGGGTCCGTGTCCTCCAGCGAGTCCCCGATGCCCCGCAGGTCGTAGACCTCGGCCCCCAGCGCGTGCGCGTCCCGCAGCATCTGCCACTGCATCGCGTTCGAGGGACGCACCTCCCGCTTGTGATTCGCCGAGGCGCCGTAGGAGTACCAGACGTGACCGCCGACGATCAGCATCGTCGCCGCGGCGACCACCTCCCCCTCGTGCCGGGCGAAGTACAGGCGCATCCGGTCCGGGTCCTCGGAGTTCAGCGCCTTCCACATCTGCTGGAAATAGCCCAGCGGACGCGGGCGGAACTTGTCCCGCTCCGCGGTGACCTCATACAGCTCCTGCCACACCGGCAGGTCCTCGAAACCGCCGCGGGAGACCTCCACCCCCGCCTTCTCCGCCTTCTTGATGTTCCGCCGCCACAGCTGGTTGAAGCCCTTGTGGACCTCCTCCAGCGAGCGATCCTTCAGCGGAATCTGGAAGACGTACCGCGGCTGCACGTCACCGAAGCCCGCGCCGCCGTCCTCACCCTGCTGCCAGCCCATCCGCCGCAGCCGGTCCGCCACCTCGTAAGCCCGCGGCTCCAGCTCCGTCGCCTCGACCTCCCGGAGCCGCTTGACCTCGGGATTCTGGATGCCTGCCTTGATCGCCCTGGCGTCCCAGCGGCGGATCACCACCGGCGGGCCCATCTTCACCGAGAACGCACCCTGCTGCCGCAGGTGCGCCAGCATCGGGCGCAGCCAGTCCTCCAGGTTCGGCGCGTACCAGTTGATCACCGGCCCCTCGGGCAGGTAGGCCAGGTAGCGCTTCACCTTGGGCAGCTGCCGGTACAGGACCAGGCCCACCCCGACGAGCTTCTCGTAGCTGTCGTACCAGCCCAGGGACTCCGACCGCCATTCCGACTTCACGTCCGCCCAGGCCGGGACCTGCATGTGGCTGGCCGAGGGCAGCGAGCGGATGAACGCCAGATGCTGCTCGCGACTGATCGTCCTCAGGGTCAGGCTCATACGGGGCGCTCCTCCGGCGGGCGTTCGCAGGTCTGCGCGAAGCCTACTGCGGGAGTGCGGCCCCCTTGTCTGCCGAACCCGGCACACCGGGACCCGGCCGGCTGCCGGGAGCTAACCGGCTAACCGAACAGGCCGCCGTTGGCCATCCCGAGGTAGAACGCGAGCGCCGAGGCGCCGAGGCCGATCACCAGCACGAAACGTTCGGCGGTGGTGGCCGAGACCAGCTGTCCCCATGCTCCTGTGACGATGCCCGCCAGACCGACCCATGAGGCGAGCAGGTAGAGGCCGGGAAACGCCGCGGCGAACAGCGCCACCGCTCCGAGCAGCAGGGTGCCGGCGGCCAGCGCGTTCTCCAGCGGGTGCGGGTTGCCGTCGGTGTTGAGGAAGGAGAGACGTCCTTGCTGCGTGGTGTGTGCCATGAGGCACCTCCTGGGCATGAGCCTTCTCTCACAGCCTGTGCCTCCTCCGGCCGGATTTCAACCGGGAGCGTTGTGCCAGGTAGGCTGAACCGTCCGCTCCGTGTCACCGTGCCGTCGTGCCTCACGGCACGGGCCTCAGGCCCCGGCACGTGCCGCACGGGTGCGGACCGCATCACGACCCTCCTGCCACGGATCGTCCGTGGCCGCTGAGTCCAGAGGAGGTGGGTTCTACATGCGTCACTACGAGGTGATGGTCATCCTCGACCCCGATCTCGAGGAGCGAGCTGTCTCCCCGCTGATCGAGAACTTCCTTTCTGTTGTCCGTGAGGGCGACGGGAAGGTCGAGAAGGTCGACACCTGGGGCCGTCGTCGTCTCTCGTACGAGATCAACAAGAAGCCTGAGGGCATCTACTCCGTGATCGACCTCCAGGCGGAGCCGGCGGTCGTGAAGGAACTCGACCGTCAGATGAACCTGAACGAGTCGATTCTGCGGACCAAGGTCCTTCGTCCCTCGACCCACTGAGGTCCCGGGACGCCGAGTAGCGCTGTCAGAGGCGCACGCAATCATCGCAGCACCAGCAGTTAACACCCGCCGAGAGGTTCACCCATGGCAGGCGAGACCGTCATCACGGTCGTCGGCAATCTCGTCGACGACCCCGAGCTGCGCTTCACCCCCTCCGGTGCGGCGGTCGCTAAGTTCCGCGTAGCGTCCACCCCCCGCGTCTTCGACCGTCAGACGAGCGAGTGGCGGGACGGCGAGAGCCTGTTCCTCACCTGCTCGGTCTGGCGGCAGGCGGCGGAGAACGTCGCGGAGTCCCTCACCAAGGGCACCCGCGTCATCGTCCAGGGCCGCCTCAAGCAGCGGTCGTACGAGGACCGCGAGGGCATCAAGCGCACGGTCTACGAGCTCGACGTGGACGAGGTCGGCGCCAGCCTGCGCAGTGCCACAGCCAAGGTCACCAAGACCGCGGGCCGTGGCGGAGCGCAGGGCGGCGGCTTCGGGGGCGGCGGTCAGGCCGGCGGTCAGGCGGGCGGCAACTGGGGCGGCGGCCCCGGTGGCGGCCAGCAGGGCGGCGGACCGGCCGGCGACCCGTGGGCCTCGAGCGCTCCGGCAGGTGGCGGGCAGCAGGGCGGCGGCGGTGGTGGTGGCTGGGGCGGAGGTCCCGGCGGTGGCTCCGGCGGCTACTCGGACGAGCCCCCCTTCTGAGCGGGCTCATCAGCACATACTTCTTGAACATCACTGGAGAGAGACATGGCGAAGCCGCCGGCTCGCAAGCCGAAGAAGAAGGTTTGCGTGTTCTGCAAGGAGAAGATCTCCTACGTCGACTACAAGGACACGAACCTGCTGCGGAAGTTCATTTCCGACCGTGGCAAGATCCGTGCCCGCCGGGTGACCGGCAACTGCACCCAGCACCAGCGGGACGTCGCCACGGCTGTCAAGAACAGCCGCGAGATGGCTCTGCTGCCCTACACCTCGACCGCTCGCTGAAGGAAAGGGTGACGCACACATGAAGATCATCCTGACCGGCGAGGTCTCCGGCCTCGGTACTGCCGGTGATGTCGTCGAGGTGAAGGACGGGTACGCCCGCAACTACCTTCTCCCCCGCGGTGTGGCCATCCGCTGGACCAAGGGCGGAGAGAAGGACGTCGAGCAGATCCGTCGCGGCCGCAAGATCCGCGAGATCGCCACGATCGAGCAGGCCAACGAGGTCAAGGGCCGGCTCGAGGGTGTCACTGTCCGTCTGAAGGTGCGCGCCGGTTCCGGCGGTCGCCTCTTCGGCGCGGTGACCCCGTCCGACATCGCGACCGCGGTGAAGGACGCCGGCGGGCCTGCCATCGACAAGCGCCGCATCGAGGTCGCGCAGCCGATCAAGAGCCTGGGCGCGCACCGCGTCTCGGTCCGGCTGCACCCCGAGGTCGTCGCCAAGGTCGGCGTCGAGGTCAACCCGGCCAAGTGACCGGGCACCCGGCGTCGCCGGGAGCAGCATGACGCGCGCAGGGCCGCACCCCCGACCGGGGTGCGGCCCTGCGCGCGTCATGCTGCCGGGCTGCGGCCGGATTTCTCGGCTGCCCGGCGCGGGAGCTCAGGAGCGGACCGCTCCGGTGACGATCCACCGTCCGGTGCGGGCGCGGAGCCACAGGGTCAGCAGCCGGGTGAGCATCACGAGGCCCGCGACGGTCCACCACAGACCGGCGATGCCGCCGCCCAGAACGGGAACGAGCAGCGCGACGGGGACGAAGACCGCCAGGGTCACGAGCATCGCGCCGGCGAGGTACGGTCCGTCGCCGGCGCCCATCAGCACGCCGTCGAGGATGAAGACCACCCCGGAGACCGGTGAGGTGACCGCGACGATGAGCAGCAGCGGGAGCAGCTGCTGCTGAACCTCCGGGTCGCTGGTGAAGACGCGAAGGATCAGCGGGGCCGAAGCGGCCACCAGGAGACCGAGCACCAGCCCGGCGACGATGCCCCACTGCACCATCCGGCGGCAGGCTGCCCGGGCACCGGCGGCGTCACTCGCACCGAGGTAGCGTCCGATGATCGCCTGGCCGGCGATGGCGATGGCGTCCAGGGCGAACGCCAGGAGCATCCAGACGGTGAGGGTGATCTGGTGGGCGGCGACGGAGGTGTCGCCGAGCCGGGCGGCGATGGCGGTGGCGATCAGCAGGACGGCGCGCAGCGACAGGGTGCGGATGAGCAGCGGGGCGCCTGCCCGGGCGCAGGCCCGGATGCCGGCGAGGTCCGGACGCAGGGTGGCGCCGTGCTTGCGGGCGCCGCGGATGACCACCCAGAGGTAGACGGCTGCCATGCCGCACTGGGCGAGGACGGTGCCCCAGGCCGACCCGGCGATGCCCCAGCCGAGACCGTAGATCAGCACGGCGTTGAGTCCGGCGTTGGCGGTGAAGCCGCCGAGGGCGACGTAGAGGGGCGTCCGGGTGTCCTGGAGCCCGCGCAGCACCCCGATGGCGGCGAGCACGATGAGCATGGCCGGGATGCCGAGAGTGCTGATCCGCAGGTAGGTGACGGCGTGCGGGGCGGCGGTCGCGGAGGCGCCGAAGGCATCGACGAGGGCCGGTGCGGTGGGGAGGACGACGGCGACGACGCCGAGTCCGAGCAGCGTGGCGAGCCAGATGCCGTCCACGCCCTGCCGGATGGCGGCGGGCAGGTCCTCGGCGCCGACCCGGCGGGCGACCGCGGCGGTGGTGGCGTAGGCGAGGAAGACGAAGATGTTCACGCCGGTGGTGAGCAGGGCTGCCGCAACCCCGAGGCCGGCGAGCTGGGGGGTGCCGAGGTGGCCGACCATGGCGCTGTCGGCCATGACGAACAAAGGCTCCGCGACCAGGGCTCCGAAGGCGGGCACCGCGAGCGCCAGAATCTCCCGGTCGTGCCGGCGGACGGCCCGCTTCTGCTCGCGCGACGGAGGGGGTGCGGTACGGGAGGGCATGGGGTGATCCAAACATCCACAGGTAATAGATGCAACCCCTTAGTGATCCTTACGGAGAGGGGGGAGCGGTGTGATGGTGTGCACTGCTTGCCGCGATCTCCGCGAGCGAGGCCAAGTATTTTTCGCACACAGGCCGTGGATGAAGAGTTCGCAGCTCAGGGGTGGTTTTGGCGAGGCACTGTCACATAATCCACAGCGCTGTCCCCTGCTCTGTCCACAGGAATCGGTGCTCTGTCCACAGGTAGTGGTCTGACTTCCACATAGCCTGTGGATAACTTGGTTGGCCGTCCTCCCCGGGGCCCGTACCGTAGGTCCCCGCCGGTCCCTGAGTTTCCCTGTGCCTGCCGTCGGGTCCGACGTGCCGCTCTCGGGGCCGGGCGGTCGGATGTCAGTGTCGTGCCGTAGGAAATGAGTGGTACCGCGGCGCGTGCGGAGCGGGAGGAGGTGGGTCGGTGACCGATGTGGAGCACGCTGGTTCCGCGTGGGACGAGGCCGCGGTGGCCCGCCCCCGGCGCAGCGTGGACGAGGCCTATGACGCCGTCCCCGGAGCAGCCTCCTTCGAGCGGGTCCCCCCGCAGGATCTGGACGCCGAGCAGTCGGTGCTGGGCGGCATGCTGCTGTCCAAGGACGCCATCGCGGACGTCGTGGAGGTCCTGCAGGGAAAGGACTTCTACAAGCCCGCGCACGAGACGGTCTATGCCGCGATCCTCGATCTCTACGCGAAGGGT
Source organism: Streptomyces sp. ACA25 (assembly GCF_028200735.1). GTDB lineage: Bacteria > Actinomycetota > Actinomycetes > Streptomycetales > Streptomycetaceae > Streptomyces. The sequence continues at coordinate 301,015 of NZ_JAQKPV010000001.1, read as the reverse complement.
GAGCCGGCCGACCCCATCACGGTGGCGTCCGAGCTGACGAAGCGGGGTGAGCTGGTCAAGGTCGGCGGGCCCGGCTATCTCCACACACTGGTGCAGACGGTTCCCACCGCAGCCAACGCCGAGTACTACGCCGAAATCGTGCGCGAACGGGCCGTGCTGCGCCGGCTGGTGCAGGCCGGCACCCGCATCACCCAGATGGGCTACGCAGCCGACGGCGACGTCGACGACATCGTCAACACCGCGCAGGCGGAGATCTACGCGGTCACCGAACAGCGCACCTCCGAGGACTACCTCGCGCTCGGCGAGATCATGGAGGGCGCGCTCGACGAGATCGAGGCGATCAGCAACCGCAGCGGCGAGATGACGGGGGTGCCCACCGGCTTCACCGACCTGGACTCCCTGACGAACGGCCTGCACCCGGGTCAGATGATCGTCATCGCCGCCCGGCCCGCGATGGGCAAGTCGACGCTGGCCCTCGACTTCGCCCGGGCCTGCTCGATCAAGCACAACCTGCCCAGCGTGATCTTCTCGCTGGAGATGGGCCGTAACGAGATCGCGATGCGGCTGCTGTCCGCGGAGGCCCGGGTGGCGCTGCACCACATGCGCTCCGGCAGCATGACGGACGAGGACTGGAACCGGGTCGCCCGCCAGATGACGGAGGTCAACGAGGCGCCGCTCTACATCGACGACTCCCCGAACCTGACGATGATGGAGATCCGCGCCAAGTGCCGCCGCCTGAAGCAGCGCAACGACCTGCGGCTGGTCATCATCGACTACCTCCAGCTGATGCAGGCGGGGGGTTCGCGCCGTCCGGAGTCGCGGCAGCAGGAGGTCTCGGAGATGTCCCGGAATCTCAAGCTGCTGGCGAAGGAGCTCGAGGTGCCGGTGATCGCGCTGTCCCAGCTGAACCGTGGCCCCGAGCAGCGCACCGACAAGAAGCCGATGGTGTCCGACCTGCGGGAGTCCGGCTCCATCGAGCAGGACGCCGACATGGTCATCCTGCTTCACCGCGAGGACGCCTACGAGAAGGAGTCCCCGCGCGCGGGCGAGGCCGACCTGATGGTCGCCAAGCACCGTAACGGCCCGACTGCCACCATCACCGTCGCCTTCCAGGGCCACTACTCCCGCTTCGTCAACATGTCCGGCGGCTTCTGAGCTGCTCGGCAGCCTCCGCTCATCAAGTGGCTTCGGCCCGGTGCTGGATGGTGACGACCATCTGCGGCAACACCCTGTCGGCAGTGGAGCCAGAAGGGGCGCTTCCCATGCGTACCGCCCCCATCACGCGGTAGAAGGGCTCGGCGTTCGGGTCAGCGTCGATCATGATCCGGGTGAACCCCAGCTCTCGCCCGGCAGCGACGGTGTGTTCGAACAGCAGGCGGCCGATCCCCTGACCGATGGCCTTCGGATCGACGAACATCATGCCCAGGACGCCTGTGGGCGGTTCTCCTTCGAGGGTCGTGAAGCCCAGGATGTGGCCATCCCTGTCGGCCACCATGGATCGTCGGTGGGCGACCAGGCCGGCAGCCGCGAGAAGATCGCGTCATGCAGATCGATACGGGAGCCGATGCCGCCCACAACGGCCCCAGGGATGGGGATGCGGCATGACTCCGGATCACGTGCTGGATGCGTTTCGTCTGGAGGCCGGGCAGCTCTCTCGGGCCATGGCAGGGGTGTCGGAGGCCGAGTGGCGTCTGCCGACGCGGTGTGCACCGTGGACGGTGGGCGAGTTGCTGGCGCATGTGCGGGTCGTGATCGCCCGGCTTCCCGACATGCTGACCGCACCGGCGCCGACCCGTGCGGAGGTCTCGGCGGTGGAGTACTACCGGCCCGACGGCCGATTCGCTCCGGAAAGCAACACGGCTCGGATCGTTCTGGCCCAGGCTCATGCGGCCGAGCAAGTGAGCGGCAGCGCGCGCGTCGAGGACTTCACCGCCACATGGCAGCGGGTGGACCGGCTGTGCCGGGCTGAGCCGGAAGGTCGTGTGGTGCGCACCCGGCATGGCGATCCGATGCTCCTGTCGGACTTCCTGTTGACGCGGGTGGTCGAGCTCACTCTGCACGGCCTCGACCTGGCCGACGCCCTGGGGCGCGAGCCGTGGCTGACTTCCCAGGCCGCGGGGGTGGTGCGGGATCTTCTGCTCGACCCGGAGGGCAGGACAGCGCTGGAGGAGCTGCAGTGGGGGCAGCTTCGCTTCCTGCGCAAGGCGACCGGGCGTGAGCCGATCACCAGGGAAGAGGCCCTTGACGTCGACCGCCTGGGCATCCGATGGCTCACGCTGGGGTGAGAACGTTCCCCGGCCGATGCCGGGCCCGGGCCAGTGGCGCCCGTCACCCGGGCCACGCTCTCGCGGTGGCTGTCACCGGTGACCGACATCATGGGGAGATGGCCAACCCACACCTGACTGCCGGCACCATCTGGAGGCTGCACCACGGCGACCGGGAGATAGCCCGGCTGACCGTGACCGGCACCGAGATGTTCTGGGTCTTCGCCGAAGTCGAGACCCTTTCCGGCTTCGAGGAGTTCCGTCCTGTCTTCACGGAGCAGGAGCGGGCTGTCGACGAGGAGGACTGGGACCGGGCCGACACCTGCTGTACCCGGATCCGCAGCGCGCTCACCATGACGTTCCCCGACGGCAGCCCGGTCGCCGAGTTCATGCTGCACATCCATCAGGACGGCACCGCCGGCTGGCGCTGGCACGACGAACCCTTCGACGCGGAGAGCCAGTGACCCGCTGGTTCCGGCACAGCTGAGCCAGACCCAACGGGAATCCCGCGGGTCACTGCTCCTCAGTCCCGTCACCCACCCGACATCCGAGGAGAAGAGCCGGGTCGCGGGCGTGATCCGACGCGGGCTCACGCCCTGTCGGGCCCGCCTTTGACCGGTGGCCCGTCCCTGCCATGATCGATGCAGTTCGAAGGGACGCACATGGACACCGCACAGTGGTACAGAGGCTTTGCGACCGGGGAAGCTCGCGGGCACTCCGGCGCCGCCAGCGGCCACGCCGGTGGTCTTCCACAGCGCGGTCCTCACCTACCTGCCGGCTGACGGCCGGGAGGTCTTCAGCGAGACGATGCGACGCATGCCGGGACACTGGATCTCGAATGAGGCGCCCCACGTCCTGCCGACCGTCCAGGCGCGGCTTCCGCGCCCAGCGCTGCCGGGCCGAGCGGTCTTCGCTCTGGCCCTGGACGAACAGCCGGTGGCGTTCAGCGGTCCGCACGGCCAGTCGTTGGACTGGTTCTGAGAATGCGGACGACCGGGCGACGCGGTTCGCCCACGCACTGGCTGCTCCGGCTCCGGCCAGGGTGCGGTGCTGTCCTGTCAGCCGCCGGGGCTCGCCGACTTGCGGCCTCACGCGCGCTGACGGGTGAGTTCGTCCCGCAGGCGTCCCGCAGGCGCCCCGCAGGCGTCCAGGACTCTCGGCGCCCCGCCCGCAGCGCCTGCGAACGCGGTGCCGCATCGTTGGGGATCTCGGCCGGCCGGGCGCGGCGTCACGCCTCCAGGGTGCGGACGGTGCCGGGCCAGTGGCGGCGCAGCCGGCGGTCGTGGCTGACGAGGACGACGGTTCCGGGGAACGCGGTGAGCGCGGCCTCCAGCTCCTCGACGAGGAGAAGGGAGAGGTGGTTGGTGGGTTCGTCGAGCAGCAGGATGTCGGCGGGGTCGCTGAGCAGCCGGGCCAGCGCCAGACGCTGCCGCTGGCCGGTGGACAGCGACCGCACGGGACGGACGGTCTGATCGCGGGTGAAGAGGCCGAGGGCGTGCAGGCGGGCCTCGTGCTCCTCCGGGCTGCCCGGGCGGCCGTGGGCGAAGGCCTCCCGCACGGTGTGAGCGGGGTGCGCGGGCGGCGGGTCCTGCGGGAGGTGACCGATCCGGCCGCGCCGGAAGAGGCGCCCCCGGTGGGGGAGCGGGCGGCCGGCCAGCACGTGCAGCAGGGTGGACTTGCCGGATCCGTTGGGCCCGGTGAGGAGCACCCGGTCGCCTGCCTCGACGGTGAGGGCGGTGGGAGCGAGACGGCCGGGAACTCGGAGGTCCGCAGCCGCCAGAACGGTGCCGCGCAGCGGGTGCACGGGATGCGGTGCGTAGCGGAAGCGCAGGGGCTCGGAGGGGGCGGGCGTGGGGTCGGCGAGCTTTCGGCGCAGGCGTTCCTCGGCGTTGCGCACCCGGCCCGCGAGGGACTGCTGGACGCGCCCGCCGGCCCGGTCGTAGGCCAGCTTGTTGCCGTCCTTCATGGCCCGGCCGGGGGCGACCCGCCGCGCGGTGACGGCGGCGGCCTCGCGCAGCGCCGCGATGTCGGCGCACCACTGCTGGTGTGCCCGCTGCCGGCGCCGGCGGTCGGCCGCCGTCTCGGCGAGGTAGCCGGAGTAGCCGTTGCCGTGACGCGTGACGGTGCGGCGGTCGGCGTCGACCTCCAGCAGCGCGGTGGCGAAGTGGTCGAGGAAGTCCCGGTCGTGGGAGACCGCTACGGTGGTTCCGCGGTGGGTGCGCAGGTGGTCCTCCAGCCACCCGAGGGCGCGGTCGTCGAGGTGGTTGGTGGGCTCGTCCAGCAGCAGGACCTCGGGTGCCGCGGTGAGCAGGGCGGCCAGCCGCAGGCGGGCGGCCTCCCCGCCGGACAGGCTGCCGACGGTGCGGTCCGCGGGCAGACGCCCCAGGCCGAGGCCGTGCAGGGCGCGTTCGGCGCGGGCGTCGGCGTCGTAGCCGCCGCGCAGTTCGAAGGCGGTCAGCAGCTCCCCGTAGGTGTCGAGCCCGCTCTCCTCCCCGTCTGCCATGGCGGCTTCCAGCTGCCGCATCCGTTCTTCCAGGGCGCGCAGTTCGTGCAGCGCCCGGTCGATGACGCCGCGGACGGTCAGGCCGGCGGGGAGGGCGGCGTCCTGGGGGAGGTAACCGATCCCTCCGTCGGCGGTGACGGCGACCCGGCCGTGGTCGGGCTGCTCCCGGCCGGCGAGGAGACGCAGCAGCGTGCTCTTCCCGGAGCCGTTCTCGCCGATGACGCCGGTGCGCTCACCGGGGGTGACGGAGAAACTGACGTGGTCGAGGACGAGGTGGCCGTGGTACGCCTTGGTGACGGCGCGTGCCGTGAGCTGGGCAGGCATGGGGGTACTCCGCAGTGTTCGGTACGGGCGGTTGCGCGGGGTGAACACTGCGGTGACGCACCGGTCAGCTCCTTGGGACGACGGCAGTTGCCTCTTCACGCTGGCACGGGAGAGGCCGACGGAGCAACCGGATAGCCGACGCGTCACCCGGGCAGGGGCACCGCGAGGGGGCAGCCGGTGAGAGCTGTGGTTCCGGGGGCGGGCTGCACCCGCCGCGCACGGCATGCTGGAGGCATGTACCAGGAACGTCCTTCGACGCTGGACGGCGCGGTGGTGTGGACCCGAGCCGCCGGCCCCGGTGACCGGCAGGCCCGGGTCCTGCCCGACGGGTGCATGGACCTGATCTGGAGCGACGGCCTGCTGGTCGCCGGGCCGGACACCGGCGCGCACCTGACCTCCGACCGGCCGGGCCGGAGCTACGCCGGTCTGCGCTTCGCACCCGGGACCGGGGCCGCCGTGCTCGGCGTTCCGGCGCACCTCCTGCGCGACCAGCGGGTGCCGCTCGCCGCGCTGTGGCCGGAGCGGAAGGTGCGTGAGCTGACCGAGCGAGTCGCCGCCACCGCCGATCCCGGGGCCGCGCTGGAGGCGCTGGCCGCCGGGCGGCTGCGGGAGGCGGAGCTGCCGGGGCCCTGGCGCCGCACGGCGGTGGCCGCACTCCGCGGCGGCAGCAGCGTGGCGGAGGTCGCCCGGCGCACCGGGCTCAGCGAACGGCAACTGCACCGCCGGTGCCTGCCGGTGTTCGGCTACGGACCCAAGACCCTCGGCCGGGTGCTGCGCCTGCAGCGGGCCCTGCGCCTGGCGCGTTCCGGTACCGGGGCGGCCGAGGTGGCCGCGGCGACCGGATACGCCGACCAGGCGCATCTGGCCCGTGAGGTGCGGGCGCTGGCCGGGGTGCCGCTCACGGCGCTGCGGTGAGCGGTGCGAACAGGTCGACGCTGTTGCCGTCCGGGTCGAGGACCGAGGCGTACCGCTGGCCCCAGAACGCGTCCCAGGGCTCGGCGTGCCCGCGGTACCCGGCGCCGGTCAGCTCGGCGTACTGCCGGTCCACGTCCGCGGGGTCCTCGCAGGCGAAGGCCATCACCATGCGCTGCCCGCCGCTCGGCGGGGTCCACCCGGGGTCGAAGGAGGTCACCGTCTCGACCGTGTCCCAGGCCATCCGGAGGCCGCCGGGCAACGGGGCCTCCACGTGCGGCTCCTGCTCCTGGCCTTCCGGGATCCTGATGCCGAGCCGGCGGTAGAAGGCGAGAGAAGCGGACATGTCGGCGGTGACCAGGCCGATGAGGTCGAAACGAGGAGTCATACCGGGAGGCTATTCCGGAGCCCGCCCCAGGGTCTTGAACGAATCGGACGCCCGGTGGGGCGGGCCGTCGGGGGTGCAGGCGAGGGCGACGGCGAGGCTGTCCTCGTAGACGCGGAAGCCGGTGATCAGTCCGTCCTCGACGGTCATCCACACGGCGAACGGGGACCGGAACGCCGTGCCGGTGGCCCGCACGGTGCCGCCCAGCCGCCCGGTGACGACGGCTTCCCCGTCCTCCACGATCAGGGTGGTGACCTCGGCCGTCGCCTTCTCCGGAACGGTGTGGGCGGCCAGCTCCGCGAAATGTGCGACGGCGTCGCCGCGGGTGGCACGGGGCCGGATCCAGGGCACCGCGGGATTGTCAGCGATGTGCCAGTCGAGGTGCTCGGCGAAAACCTCCCCGATGCGGTGCGGGTCACCGTCGGCGAGCCGGGCCAGGAAGTCCTGCGCGACGGCTCGGGTGCGTTCGGTGCGGCTGTCCCTCATGTCTCCTCCAGGTGCGGCTGCTGTCCGCCGAATGCTGCGGCACCGGGGGCGGGCCGTCGATGACCTCACAGGTCATGCCGGTGCGGCCGGAAGCCGGGCGGGGCCGGTGCGGCCGGAAAAGCAGTGGTGCGGGCCGGGTCCCCCGGGATATGAGGTGAGCCATGAGCGAACGCCCTCCCCCTCTGGAACTGCTCCCCGCCACCCGCCGTGCCCTGCACCGCAGCCTGGCTGTCGCTCAGGCCCGGGGGCGGGCCCCCTCGGTGGTCGCCGCGGTGGTCCGGGACGGCGGACCGGTGTGGTGCGAGGCGCGCGGCACGGTCGACGGGGAGGTCCCCGGGGCGGACACGCAGTACCGCGTCGGCAGCATCACCAAGACCTTCGTGGCCGTGCTGGTGCTGAGGCTGTGCGAGGAAGGGCTGCTGGCTCCGGGGGACCGTCTGGAGAAGCACCTTCCGGTGCCGCAGGGCGGCGGCGCCACGGTTGCCCAGCTGCTGGCGCACTCCGCCGGTCTGGCGGCGGAGGCCCGGGGGCCGTGGTGGGAGCGGACGCCGGGTGAGCTGCGGCCGGAGCTGGCGGACCTGTTCGAGGAGGGCGCGCAGAAGCACCCGGCCGGGCGCCGGCACCACTACTCCAACCCCGGTTACGCCCTGCTCGGCGCGCTGGTGGAGAAGCTGCGCGGCGGAGAGCCGTGGTTCGGGGTGCTGCGGAGAGAGGTCCTGGAGCCGCTGGGGATGACCCGCACCACGCTTCTGCCGCAGGCCCCGCACGCGACCGGCTGGGCCGTCCACCCGTACGCCGATGTTCTGCAACCCGAACCGGCGGTGGACACCGGCCGGATGGCGCCCGCCGGTCAGCTGTGGTCGACGGCTGGGGACCTGTGCCGCTTCGCCGCCTTCCTGACCGTGGGGGACGAGCGGGTGCTGGGCGCGCGGAGCCTGGCTGCGATGCGGACTCCGGCGGTGGCTCCGGAGGTCACCGACTGGGAGTCGGCGTACGGGCTGGGGATGCAGGTGACGCGCCGGGGCGGACGGACGCTGTCGGGCCACTCGGGGTCCATGCCGGGGTTCGTCGCCGGGTTGTGGACCAGCCCCGCGGAGGGCGTGGCAGGCGTCGCGATGGCGAACGCCACCTCAGGGCTGGCGGCCGCTTCCCTGGCGGCCGAACTGGTGGGGCTGGTCGCCGATCACGAGCCCGCGGTCCCGCCGGCCTGGGCTCCGATGCCGGACGCCGACCCTGAGCTGGTGGCCCTGGCCGGGCCCTGGTACTGGGGCACGCTGCCGCACGCGCTCCGGGTGCGGGCCGGGCGGGAGCTGGAGCTCGGGCCGCTGACGGGCGGAGGCCGCTCGTCCGGGTTCGATCCGGAGCCGGACGGCACCTGGACCGGCCGGGAAGGCTACTTCGCCGGCGAGACACTGCGGGTGGTGCGCCGGGACGACGGTACGGTCAGCCATCTCGACCTGTGCACCTTCGTGTTCACCCGGGAGCCGTACGACCCGGCGGCACCGGTGCCCGGCGGGACCGACCCCGGCGGCTGGCGCTGACCGGCGTGAGCGGCAGGTTCAGTCAGCCTGGCGTTCCAGGCGCTCGGGGGCGCCTATCAGCTGGTGGTCGCCCGGATCGAGAAGGAGGGTGTCGGGGTCGGAGGGGCTGAGCGTCAGCGTGTAGCTGTTGCCCTTCGGGCAGCCTCCGTCCAGCCAGGTGTGACCGCCGGTGTTCCAGGCGGACATCGCCTTGAGGTACAGCTTGTCGCCCTGGACGGCGGCGAGTTTGAGGGTCTCGGAGCAGCCGAGTTCGATACTCGGTGCCCGGTCGTCGGTGATGTTGCTGACCTGTTCGCCGAGGACGTCACCGACCGTGCCGCTCCGCAGCGTCAGCGACACCTCGAAGGGGCTGCTCATTCCGGGCTCCCCGGGACCGGTGCCCTCCCAGGTCCCCGTCCAGCGCTCCGGCAGGGCGTACGGGTCGTCGTCCTCGTCGGCGTCGCTTTCCGCCGCCTCGTCCTCCACCGTCTCGTCCTGCTCGCTGTCCGGACCGTCCTCCTGGCTGGGCCGGCCGGAGTCGCGGTCGGGGTCCGGTGCCCCTTCCCGGTTGTCGAACAGCAGCCAGCCACCGGTGGCCAGCAGGGCGGTGAGGAGAACGGCAAGGGCGTTGCGGAGGGGGGCCCGGCGGCGGGCCCTGCCCGGCACCGGAGCGGGCTCCAGGGCGGCGGGCGGGGGCACAGCCGGTGCCGGGAAGGCCGGTGCCGGGACGGGCTGGGGCGGGGCGGGGGAGCCCGGAGCCGCGGTGACGGTAGGCGGACCGGCGGCCGGTCCCGCGCCAGTGGCCGGTCCCGCGCCAGTGGCCGTGGGAGGGCCGGGCGGGGGTGCCGACCCCGGGGCGGCGGCGAGCAGTGCCTCGGCCTGCGCGGCGCGGTGCCGCAGTTCCGCGCGCAGCTCGTCGGGGAGCAGCTGAGCCCACTGGGAGGGCACGCCTGCCTGATCAGCGGCGAGGTGTTCGGCGGCGGGGCGGTCCTCGGGGTCCTTGGCCAGCAGGTGGTGCAGGAGCGGGCGGAGTTCTTCGGGGACTCCGTCGAGGAACGGCTCCTCGTGCACGACGCGGAACAGCAGAGCGTGCGTGGAGGGCAGTTCCCCGGGGTGGGTGAAGGGGCCGTGGCCGGTGGCGGCGAAGACGAGCAGGGCGGCAAGGGCGAAGAGATCGGCAGCGGGGCCCACTGTTGTCCGGCCGCTGACCTGCTCGGGTGCCAGGTATCCGGGAGAGCCGAGGACGCTGCCGGTGCTGGTGAGCCGGGCGTCGTCCACGGCGCGGGCGATGCCGAAGTCGATGAGGAGGGGGCGTTGCGGCCCCAGCAGCACGTTGGACGGTTTGAGGTCGCGGTGGATCAGCCCTTCGGCGTGCACGGCGGCCAGTGCGCGGAGCAGTTCGGCGGCGAGCTCCTGCTGCACCCGGGAGGGCAGCGGCCCGTTACGGGTGACCCATTCCTGGAGGGAGGGCGCCGGTACGTACTCGGTGGCCAGCCATTGGGCGCCGTGCGGGGCGCGGCTCCAGTCGACGACGGGAACCGTCCACGGGCTTCGTACCCGGTCGGCGTGGTGGGTCTCCCGGACGAAGCGCTCCCGGAACCCGGGGTCCCGGGTGTGCTCGGTGAGCACGGTCTTCAGGGCGAGCGGCCGGCCGCCCGGAGTGCGGGCGAGGTAGACGCGGCCCATGCCTCCCGCGCCCAGCCTGCCGAGCAGTGGGTAGCCGCCGATCTGTGGCGGGTCCTCCGGTTGCAGCACTTCCACGCCGTCCCCCTGGTGTCCGTGGCCGCAGAAAGGGTACGGGAGTTCTCGGCAGGTTCCCCGGCAGATGCGGTGTCCCGGTGCGAGGGAGAGGGCACGATTCGCTACTGCGACGGGGGTTGTGAACGAGCCGCATACCGGTATGGTCGATTCCGGTTCTGTCGGGTGGCGGGAGGAATGTCGCGTGGCACCGGGGCCGGAGGCGCTCGGAGGCCGGAGTTCCGGTCGGCCGCCCCGTCCGGGTGAGCATGCCGGGACGCGGCGCGACCGGGAGTGGATCGAGGCGAGGCAGACGCATGACCGCGACATCGGCCGGCCGTGGCCCCGGCAATGAGGGAAGCAGCGGCACCGGTCCGGGTGGCCCGGTTGTCCGGCGGGAGCCGTCGCGGGACGCGGTGCTCATCCGCCGCACGCTGGCCGAGATCCAGCCCGTGGCGGACGAGGTGACCTCGTATTTCTACGCCCTGCTGTTCGTGCGGCAGCCGGCGCTGCGGGAGTTGTTCCCGGTGTCGATGAACCTGCAGCGGGACCGGCTGCTGCGGGCGCTGCTGAAGTCCGCCGATCTCATCGACGACACTCTGCGGCTGACGGAGTACCTTTCGGGTCTCGGCCGCGGGCACCGCAAGTACGGCACCAGGCCCGAGCATTACCCCGCCGTCGGCGAGAGCCTGCTCTCCGCCCTGGAGCGCTACGCGACGCACAGCTGGGGCCCGGAGGCCGAGGCGGCGTGGGTGCGGGCCTACACGGCGATCTCCCAGACGATGATCGACGCGGCCGCCGAGGACGAGCACCGGGCGCCTGCCTGGTGGCACGCCGAGGTTGTCTCCCATGAGCAGCGGACCGCGGAGGTCGCGGTGCTGACCCTGCGGCCGGATCAGCCGTACGCGTTCACCGCGGGGCAGTACGCCGCGGTGGAGACCCCCTGGTGGCCACGGGTGTGGCGGCAGTACTCATTCGCCTCGTGTCCGCGCCCGGACGGTCTGCTGGTGTTCCACGTCAAGGCGGTTCCGGCGGGCTGGGTGTCCCGGTCCCTGGTGCACCGGGCCCGCCCGGGTGACGTCATCCGGCTGGGTCCGGCGACGGGGTCGATGACGGTGGACCACACGTCCGACAGCGGACTGCTGTGCGTGGGCGGCAGCACCGGCATCGCCCCCCTCAAAGCGTTGGTGGAGGATGTCGCGGAGCACGGCAGGCGGCGGCGGGTGGAGGTGTTCTTCGGAGCGCGCCGGAACACGGAGCTGTACGACCTGGATGCGTTCCTGGCGCTGGCGGAGCGGTATCCATGGCTCTCTGTGCGCCCGGTCGTCGCGGAGCCCGGGGGAGTCGGCGGGCTGGTCGGCCCGCTGCCGGAGGCGGTGAGCCGCTGCGGTCCCTGGCCCGAGTACGACGGGTTTCTCTCGGGACCGCCGGAGATGGTGCGCAAGGGGGTCGAGACGCTTCTTTCGACGGGCATTCCTCAGGAACGCATACGACACGACTTCGCCGGTGACCAGGTCACGGCGGGAATCTAACGGGATGACGGGTGTGAGCGGAAACGAGAACGGGCGGCGGGCGGTCCTTCCGGTGGCGGACGGCCGCCCCGGCAGCGACGGTGAGCACGCCGTTCAGCAGCAGCTGGGTGCGGAGGAGCGGGCGGGGCGCTTCTACGAGGAGCAGATGCTCGACCATCTGAACGACCGGATGCGGGAGTTCGTGGCGAGGCAGGCGATGTTCTTCCTGGCGACCTCGGACCGGCACGGCGAGTGCGACAGCACGTTCCGGGCGGGTCCGCCCGGCTTCCTCCGGGTTCTGGACGAGCGCACCCTGGTGTATCCGGAGTACCGGGGCAACGGAGTGCACGCGAGCCTGGGCAACATCGCGGAGAATCCGCACGCCGGGCTGCTGCTCATGGATTTCGACCGGGCGAGAATCGGGCTGCACATCAACGGCCGGGCCCGGGTGGTGATGGGCCCGCAGCTGCGGCTGCAGTATCCGGAGCTTCCGGAGGACCCGGCGCCAGGGCGCCGCACGGAGGTGTGGGTGCGCATTGACGTGGAGGAGGCGTACATCCACTGCGCCAAGCACATTCCGCACCTGATACCGGCTCCCAACCGTGCACCCAGGGAATGGGGGACGGACGACTACAAGCGCAAGGGCGGCGACTTCTTCGGGGCGGCGCGGGAAATGCAGGCGCGGCTCGCCGCGCAGCGCGACGGCCGGCCCGTCGAGGCGCCGGCAGCCGGACCGGCGGCACCTCCGCCGCCGGATGCCTGGCGGGAGGAAGCCTTGCGGGCGCTGGCCGAGGCCGAGCGGCGCGGGGCGGAGCCGGCTCCGTCGGGCACCGGCGGCTGGTTCGGCTGAGACGGCGGCCCGGCGGGGGCCGGGCCCGCTACCGGGACGTGATCAGCCGAGGTCGGGCGCGAGCAGGGAGAGGACGCCGGGGATGTTGCGTGTCAGGTAGTCGCTCAGGGTGCCGGGCACCAGGTCGACGGCGGTCAGCCCGGCGGGGGTGAACGGCAGCCGGACGATCTCGTACGTGCCGCACGGCGCGTCGATCTCGGGGCCGTGCCGCAGGGCTGGGTCCATGCTGGTCAGCCGGCAGACGAAGAAGTGCTGGACCTTCAGCCCGTGCGCCCCCTCCGGGACGGTGTCCACGAAGGCGGGCACCACATCGGTGACCTTGGCGCCGAGCTCCTCGAGCACCTCGCGGTGCAGGGCGTCGAGCACGGTGGGGTCGCCGGCTTCGACGCCGCCGCCGGGGGTGATCCAGTACGGGGGGAGCCCGGGTTTGCTGCGCTTGATGACCAGCATGTCCGGCGGGCGGCCCTGGTGAGCTGCGGCCTCGTCCAGCAGGATGGCGCGGGCGGTGCGCTTGACCACGGGGAGCGCTGGGGTCATGTGGGTGATGTGGCCCCGGCGGTGCCGGATCAAACCCGCGCGCCGGGATGTGCCAGGAGCACATGTGAAGTCGCTTCACTACACAGTGAGAAGCTCGGGCTTGAATTGTGATTGTGTAATGACTCTCGGTCAATTAATGTAGGTCCGGCCGGTTCGCCGGGGTACGGGTCGTTCGAGCCACGAGGGGGGAGGCTCGAACGGCCCGTCATGCGAAGACCGGCCGGGTGCGAGAGCGGCCGGGTGCGAAGCCGGCGGGCGTGACGCCGCTTGCTCACCAGGCGGCGGTGTCCAGGGCCCGTCGCAGGTCCGCCACCAGGTCCTCCGGGTCCTCCACACCGACCGAGAGCCGGATGAAGCCGTCCGGGACCGCGTCACCGCCCCATCGTCCGCGGCGCTCCGCGGTGGAACGGACGCCGCCGAAGCTGGTGGCCTCGTCCACCAGGGTGAGTGCGCTCAGGAAGCGCTCGGCGAACTCCTGGCCGGGCAGGGTGAAGGAGACGACGCAGCCGAAGCGCCGCATCTGCCGGGTGGCGAGCAGGTGCGCGGGGTCCTCCGGCAGGCCCGGATGCCGCAGCCCGGTCACCTCGGGCCGGTCCCGCAGGGCCTCGGCGACCGCCAGGGCACCGGCCGCCTGCCGGTCGGCCCGCAGCTGCAGGGTGGCCAGGCTGCGGTGCGCCAGCCAGGCCTCCATCGGGCCCGGAATGCCGCCGACCGTTTTCCGCCACCGGGCGACCGCATCCGCCCGCTCCGGGTCGCGGCAGGTCACGTAGCCGAGCAGGACATCACCGTGGCCGGTCAACCCCTTGGTGCCGCTGGCCACCGAGAAGTCCGCCCCCAGGTCCAGCGGACGCTGCCCCAGCGGGGTGGCCAGGGTGTTGTCCACGGCGACCGTGGCGCCCCGGGCGTGCGCCGCTTCGGCCAGGGCACGGATGTCGCACACCTCGAGACCAGGGTTGGACGGCGACTCGATCCACAGCAGGCGGGCGCCGTCCAGGGCCTCGAGCTGCTGCCGGCTTCCGGTCGCAGCGGTGCGGACTTCGACATCGAAACCGGTGAGCAGCTCGCGCACCCCGGCCAGCAGCTGGTAGCCGTCCGAGGGCAGCACCGCGATGTCGCCGGGCCGCAGCTGGGTGAAGAGGACCGCGGAGATGGCGGCCATCCCGGAGGCGAACGTCAGGCTGTGGGCCGGTGCGTCCGGGGACTCCAGCTCGGAGAGGGCGTCCTCCAGGGCGGTCCAGGTCGGGTTGCCGTCCCGTCCGTAGTGGTACGGCGCACCGGCCGGGTCTCCGGGCAGGTGGTAGTGGGCGGCGAACACCGGGCCGGGCAGGGCAGGGGCGTACGGCTGGGGGTCCGGCAGACCGGCCCGTACCGCACGTGTTCCGTCACCGGTCATGGCTGGCCTCTCGTCGGTGTGCGGGGACGCACCGGCACCGGGGGCCGTCCGCCGGGAGGTTTCCCGGCGGACGGCCCCCGGCCGTGCACGCCGCCAGCGTAGTCAGTGCTGCCACCGGCGGTTGTCCCCGCCTCCCGGCGGTCGGGATTCACTCCCGGTCGAGGATCATGTCCATGGCCCAGGACACGATGGAGATGATCAGGCCGCCGAGCAGGGCCGGCCAGAAGCCGTCCACCTGGAAGGCGTCGCTGGAGATCCAGCTGGTCAGCATCAGCATGAAGGCGTTGATCACCAGGGTGAACAGCCCGAGGGTGAGGATCAGGAGGGGAAGGGCGAGCAGCTTCACGATCGGCTTGACGATGAGGTTCACCAGGCCGAAGATCAGCGCGACGATGGCGAGTGTGACGGCCTTCTGGCCGGTAGTGGCGTCGGTGTCGCCGAGGGTAATGTCACCCACCAGCCACACAGCGGCGGCCAACGCGATGGCGTTGGCGAGGAACTTGAACAGGATGCTGGTCATGACAGGAGATCGTTCCAGATGACACCGGTCTCCGGGCAAGGGGCTTGAGACGATGAAGGCGTTCCGGATGGACCAGCTCGAGGCGGAGCGGCTCGCGAACGACGGTGCTTATCTGCGCTTTCTTCGCGAACGGAACATGTCGGTCGGGCTGTACGCCCTGGACGCGGGGGCGCAGGACCACCAGCAGCCGCATCAGCAGGACGAGGTGTACGTGGTGCTCAGCGGCCGGGCGTCGCTCACGGTGGGTGACGAGACGACGCTGGTGGGGCGGGGCAGCGTCGTCTATGTGCCTGCTCGGGTGCCGAACCGGTTCCACCACATCACCGAGGACTTGCGGGTGCTGGTGATCTTCTCTCCTCCGGAGAGTTGAGGCAGGGCCTCAGGGTCACGTCAGGGGCCGTTCAGGGCGAAGCCGGGGCTGTGGTTCCTCCCGGCCGCGGCGGCGGGCGCCTAGCATGGTTGATGTGATGATCAACGATCGCCCTGCTGTGCACGGAGCGGTCGTCCCCCGGAGCGGTCCCGGCTCGCCGTGGACCGGACAGGAGCCACCGTTATGAAGGAAACGTTCATGACCTTGCCGTGGTGGGTGCGGTGGATCGCCATCCCGCTGGTGGCGCTGGTGGTCTTCGGCGGGATGATCATGAGTGTCGTGGTCTGGGTGGTGGATCTGATTTTCAAGATCCTGATCTTCGTCGCGCTGGTGGCGGTGCTCATCTTCATCGTCCGCCAGTTCTCGTCCTCCTCGTCGAAGGGCGACTGGTAGCGGACCCGGGTCAGCGCTTCGCACGCCGCCGTCGGCCCCGTCCGGTGGGGGCGGGACCCTGCTGGACGCCGCGCTCCTTGTCGGCGCTCACCACGAGCGCCGCCAGCACGGTCGTGATCGGCACCGAGGCGACCAGCCCGATCGACCCCACGAAGGTCCGCACGATCTCCTCGGCGACCAGCTCACTGAAGGCCACCGTGCCGACGTCGCTCTGCGCGATGCTGAACAGCAGGAGCAACGGGAGGGCCGCACCCGCGTAGGCCAGCACGAGAGTGTTGACCACCGAGGCGATGTGATCGCGGCCGATCCGCATCCCGGCCCGGTAGATCTTGAGCCAGCTCGCCCGCGGCTCGGCCTGCTTGATCTCCCACACCGCCGACACCTGCGTGACCGTCACATCGTCCAGCACACCCAGCGACCCGATGAGGATGCCCGCCAGCAGCAGTCCGCGGATCTCGATGTCCGGATAGAGCGCGTGCACCAACCCGGTCTGGTCGCTGGTGTTGCCCGTGAGGTGCGCCCAGGCGGTGAACAGCGTGCCGAGCAGCCCGATCAGGATCAGCGAAATGAGCGTCCCCAGTACCGCCACCGAGGTTCTCGCCGTGAAGCCGTGGCACAGGTACAGCGTCACCAGCATGATCGCGCTGCCGCCGATCACCGCCACCAGCAGCGGATTGGAGCCGTGCAGGATGGCCGGCAGGATGAACAGCGTCAGAATCGCGAAGCTGGCCACCAGCCCCACCAGGGCCAGCAGCCCCCGCATCCGTCCGACCGCGACCACGGCCAGCGCGAAGACGATCCCCAGCAGCACGATGGGGAAGGTCCGTTCCACATCGGTGACGCTGTACTGCAGTTCCTCCGGCGCGTCCGGGGCGTAGGCCACCACCACTCCCTGGCCCTCGCTGTAGCGCTGCGTCGCGTCCGGCGGCACCACCTCCTCGAAGGTGCGCCCCGCGTCCGGGCCGGTGGTGACCTCCACCGTCGCCATCTCGCAGGGCCCGCTCACCCCCTGCCGGACCTGCACCCCGATATCGGCACAGGGCACCTCCAGCACCTCGGTGATCTCACCGCGCTGTGTCTCCCGGTCGAAGCCGACCCCGGTGCGTTCGCCCTCCTGGTCGGGAGCGCCGCCGGGCCACATCAGGATCAGCCCGGCGGTCACCAGGACGGCGAACGGGATCAGCACGGCGGCGATGACCCGGCGCAGATGGGACGAGACCGGGGCGGCCGGACCATGTTGATGCGTGTGGCCGTGCGGGTGGGCATCCGGCTCGAACGGGCTGTCGGAGTTCTCGCTGTGCGGGGTCACTGGAGGATCATCGCAAGACTTTCCGGGGTGGCCTGTTCATCCCGGCCGGTGTGCCGTTAGCGTGGGCACGCACATTTGCCATCGCGGGAGCTCCGAGCACGGGGCTGAGAGGGCGCTGAGACAGCTGCGCCGACCGCCGAACCTGTTACCGGGTAATGCCGGCGTAGGGAGTGGGTCTCATGACCACGCATGATGCACGCACGCGCGCGGAAAACGACACGGAGTCCGCGCGGGTCGGCTGGCACAAGGGGTATCTCAGCGGATCCCGGCCGGATCTGCGGGTTCCGGTGCGGCGGGTGCACCTCACCAACGGGGCGGACGTCACGCTCTACGACACCTCCGGGCCGTACACCGATCCCGGGATCGAGACGGACGTCCGTCGCGGTCTGACACCGTTGCGGGAGAACT
This sequence comes from Streptomyces sp. ACA25, assembly GCF_028200735.1. Taxonomy (GTDB): domain Bacteria; phylum Actinomycetota; class Actinomycetes; order Streptomycetales; family Streptomycetaceae; genus Streptomyces. The sequence continues at coordinate 283,593 of NZ_JAQKPV010000001.1, read as the reverse complement.
GGATCATCGAGCGGGGGGACACCGAGGAGTACACCGGCCGTGAGCTGCGGCCGGAGGACGACGGAATCAAGCACACCGCCCCCCGCGGAGGTCTGCGGAACCTGGACGCCGTCTTCCCCGGCCGGCCGCGCCAGCCGCGCCGGGGACGGGACGGCCGGGCCGTGTCCCAGCTGGCGTACGCCAAGCGCGGTGAGATCACGCCGGAAATGGAGTACGTGGCCGTCCGGGAGAACGTCGCCCCGGAGTTCGTCCGGGACGAGATCGCCCTCGGCCGGGCCGTCCTCCCGGCCAACATCAACCACCCGGAGATCGAGCCGATGATCATCGGCAAGAACTTCCTGGTGAAAGTCAACGCCAACATCGGCAACTCCGCCGTCACCTCCTCCATCGAGGAGGAGGTGGACAAGATGACCTGGGCCACCCGCTGGGGCGCCGACACGGTCATGGACCTCTCCACCGGCCGCAACATCCACACCACCCGCGAGTGGGTACTGCGCAACTCCCCCGTCCCGATCGGCACCGTCCCGCTCTACCAGGCGCTGGAGAAGGTGGACGGCAAGGCGGAGGAGCTGAGCTGGGACGTCTACAAGGACACCATCATCGAGCAGGCCGAGCAGGGCGTGGACTACATGACGGTCCACGCCGGGGTGCTGCTGCGGTACGTGCCCATGACCGCCCGCCGCAAGACCGGCATCGTCTCCCGGGGCGGCTCGATCATGGCCGCCTGGTGCCTGGCGCATCACAAGGAGAGCTTCCTCTACACCCACTTCGAGGAACTCTGCGACCTGCTCAAGACCTACGACATCACCTTCTCCCTCGGTGACGGTCTGCGGCCGGGCTCCATCGCCGACGCCAACGACGAGGCGCAGTTCGCCGAACTGCGGACCCTGGGCGAGCTCAACCGGATCGCCAAGGCCCACGACGTCCAGACGATGATCGAGGGTCCGGGGCACGTCCCGATGCACAAGATCAAGGAGAACGTGGATCTCCAGCAGGAGATCTGCGACGAGGCCCCGTTCTACACCCTGGGCCCGCTCACCACCGACATCGCGCCCGCCTACGACCACATCACCTCGGGCATCGGCGCGGCGATGATCGCCTGGTGGGGCACCGCCATGCTCTGCTACGTCACCCCGAAGGAGCACCTGGGCCTGCCCGACCGGGACGACGTGAAGACCGGCGTCATCACCTACAAGATCGCCGCGCACGCCGCGGACCTCGCGAAGGGCCACCCCGGCGCCCAGGAATGGGACGACGCCCTGTCCGACGCCCGCTTCGAGTTCCGCTGGGAGGACCAGTTCAACCTGGCACTCGACCCGGACACCGCCCGGGAGTACCACGACGCGACCCTCCCGGCCGAGCCGGCGAAGACCGCGCACTTCTGCTCCATGTGCGGCCCGAAGTTCTGCTCGATGAAGATCAGTCAGGACATCCGCCGGGAGCACGGCGGGGACATGGCGGAGATCGAGGCCGGGATGGCGGAGAAATCCAAGGAGTTCGCCGAGGCAGGCAACCGCGTCTACCTGCCGCTGGCCGACTGACCCGGCCGCCGCGCCCTCCGCGCCCCCGGGACCGCTTCCGCGGCCCGGGGGCCTCGCCGGAGCGACGCCCCGCCACGGCGGGTGGGCCGTTCATGGCCGGCACGGCTCGTAGCGGACGACGTACACCGGGGCGCCCTCGGGGGAGATACCGGTCTGCCGGATCGCCTGCCGCTTGAGGAGGAACCGCAGACTGTCGTGGACACGGGCCTGCGTGAGCCCGGTCTGCTCGGCGATCTCCGCGAGGCTGTGCCCCGCCTCGCCCTCCTCCATCAGCACCGGGGCGAGAAAGGCGGCGACGGCCCAGACGTCCTCACCGGCCGACAGGCGGGAACGCCAGGCGGCCAGCAGATCGTCGGCGGTCCGGACCGCCCGGCTCGCCGCCGCGCTGGGCAGGGGCCGCTCCCGGGCCGGGGACGCGCCGATGCCGCCGCGGGAGACCAGCTCCTCCAGGGCCTCCGCGATCCGGCACATGGACCGGGCGGTGGCCTGATGGGCGGTGACCATGTCGTCCATGGCGCGGGCGTACTGCCGTTGGGTCAGCACGGCCACCTGCTGCGCCTTGGTGGCGCCCCACCGTGCCTGGTTGGCCTCCTCCTGTGCGGCGGCCGCCTTCTCGTCGCTGCGCAGCCTGCTCTCCTCCAGCCGGACGAGTGCCTCGGTGAGCTGCTGCGGCACGGCGTATGCCGGGGGAGTGCCCGGCTGCGGGGACGAGGGCTGGAGCTCGGCTTTCCGCAGACTGTAGGAACCCTCCTGCTGCACCGTCACGGCGATCTCGGTGATCCAGTTCTTGAAGGGCTCGCACTCCCTTTTCACACAGCCGTTGACCAGCCGGATCAGGCCGTGCAAATTCATCAGCACCATGGAGGTCCTGAGGCCGTGACCTGCGGAGATATGCAGTGCTTCGCGAGAAACTAGGGTGGCCACCACGCAGCGCATCGACTCGGGGACATGCCGCCTGAGGGCGTCGCTGGTGTTCACGTAGCCCAGCTGCCGGCAGATGTCCGCAGCCGGGAACCAGTGCTCGCCGCTCGGGAGCGTCAGTCTCCGGACCCGGGCTCCGGTGGCCGCGTACACGAAGTCACTGATGTCGATGGCTTCCCGCTGGACGGCATGGTCCGTCAGCACCTGCTGTTCGCTCATGGCACGCACGATAAACAGGTAAACGGTTGACATTTGGACCAGTGCAAAGAGTTCATCCTTTTGGGCAAGGGAAGAGCGTTTCTTCGCAAGGGTTGTCGACGCCCCGGGGAACCACCCCGTGCGGGACGGGACCGCCGCACGGGGGGAGGCTTCCGGGTGATCATGGCCTCAGGGCCCGAGGCGGGCCGCACCTGCCCCAGAGCACAGGAGGATTCCCATGATCGTTGCGTTTTCCGTGACGCCGATCGGCAGCGGTGAGGACGTCGGCGAAGCAGTGGCCGAAGCCGTTCGCGTCGTCCGGGACAGCGGGCTGCCGAACCGAACCGACGCCATGTTCACCAGCATCGAAGGGGAGTGGGACGAGGTCATGGACGTGGTCAAGCGGGCCGTGGACGCGGTGCACGCCCATACCGGCCGGGTCAGCCTCGTACTGAAGGCCGACCTCAGGGACGGCGTCACCGACGGGCTGACCGCGAAGGTGGAGAGTGTGGAACGGCACCTGGGCCGCTGACGGCCCTGGCCGTCCGGCGCCGCTGCGCCCCGCGGCCGCACGAAGGACCCCCGCGCCGGCGGCCGGGGCGGGGGAAGCAGTGCGGTGGAGCAGTGGTGAGTGCGACGGTGGGGTGCGGCGGTTGCGGGGCCCGTCAGCTCTTCCCCCGCAGCTCGGCGTTGACGCGCAGAGCTTCCTCGAGCTGGTCCTCAAGAATGATGATCCGGCACGCGGCTTCCAGGGAGGTGCCCTGGTCGACCAGTTCCCGGGCGCGTCCCGCCAGCCGCAGCTGATAACGGGAGTATCGGCGGTGGCCGCCGGGCGAGCGCTGCGGGTTGATCAGCTTCGCGTCGTCCAGGCTGCGCAGGAATCCCGCGGTCGTTCCGAGGATCTCCGCGGCGCGGCCCATGGTGTAGGCGGGAAAGTCGTCGTCGTCGAACTTGTCGTTCACTGTTCTGTCGGGTGTGGTCACGGGGTCTGCTGAATCCATCGCACCTTCCACGCCATCGAGGGCCCCGGTGCCGAAGCACCGGGGCCCAGGGGTTTGGGTTAACACCATGTACCGGTGGTAATACCGGTTTGTCGTATCCGCACGGCGGCCCTCGTGGGCAGAGCGTGCGGGGATCTCATGTACCTGACCGAAGACCACCTGCCAATCGATGGGACTGCGGTACCCGCTCGGTGTATCCCGACTGTGAGCGGGGGATCCGACGGCGCTTGGCCCTTCCCTTCTCTCCAGTGTCTCGATGTGTCCTCTGTTCGCGTCCGACGCCGGACCGGAACCCTCTTCCTGCTCGGCCCCGGTGCGCCCGACGGACGCTCGCCACCCGTGAGAACCCTCAGCACTGCCCGGCTCCCACGCGCGTGACGTCCTGCTCCTTACGACACGGGCAGTTCGTCATCTGCCACGTCCTGCTGACTTTCTTTCCTGTTCCGATGACAGGAACACTACCCGAGCCTCTGAGGAAAGTCTACTGCCGCCACCACAGGATTTCTCGTGCGGGCGGGACGGGTCCGCCCGGCGGTCAGTGGCCGCGCTCGGCCCCGCCATTGACCTGGATGACCTGGGAGGTGATGTGGGCGGCGGCCCGCGAGGCCAGCCAGTGCACCGTCCCGGCGACATCCCCGGGCTCACCCGAACGGCCGTTGAGCGTCTCGTCGATCCGGGCCTGCCGCCGCTCCGGCGGCATCCTGCCGCCGAAGAACTCCGTGTCGTCGATCAGGCCCGGAGCCACCACGTTGACCGTGACGCCCCGCGGGCCCAGGTCCGCCGCCAGGCCGTGTGCGTACGGGTGCAGCGCCGCCTTGCTCGCCCCGTACGCCCCTCCGGAGCCCCGGTACGCCGCGATCGAGGAAAGGAACAGCACCCGGCCGCCCGGCGACGCCAGCCGGTCCCGCAGCGCCTCGGTGAGCAGCACCGCTGTCAGCGTGTTCAGCCGGAAGTTCACCGACCAGGCGTGCGCCACGCCGGTCAGCCGGTCCGTGCTCTCCGGCCGCGGCTCCAGCCCGCCGTTCCCGCCCGCGCAGTTCACCAGCACGTCCACCGTGCCGAACTCCTCGCCGATCACCCGGGCGACCCGCGCCGCCTCCTCCGGCACCATCAGGTCGGCCGGGCACGCCACCGCGCCGTCCAGCCCGGCCGCTGCCCGCTCCAGCACTTCCGCCCGCCGGCCCACCAGGACCGTACGGTCCCCGTCCCGGGCGAAGGCCATTGCCGTCGCCAGCCCGATGCCGGTGCCACCACCACTGATCACCACTGTCCGTGCCATACCCGGAGCGTAACGTGACGGGCCGGGGCTCCGCGGGGTACTGCACCGGCGATCCCCGGCACCTCGGGGCGCGGGGCTCACCTCACAACGGGGCCTCCCAGATGACCGTCGTTCCCGCCCCGCCCGGTCCCGCGCCGAACGACACCTCCCCGCCCAGCGCCTCCGCACGCTGGGCGAGATTCCGCAGCCCGCTGCGCCTGCCCGGCTCTGCCGGCATCCCGACACCGTCGTCCGCCACGGTCAGCCGCACCGCCTCCCGTCCGTCCGGAAGCCGCACCGTGACGTCCACCACCACCTCGATCCGTGACGCCCTGGCGTGCCGCGCGGCGTTCGACAACGCCTCGCGCAGAGCCGCCACCAGATGCTGGGCGACCACCTCCCCGACCCGGGAGTCGACCGGACCGGTGAACACCACGGACGGCCGGACGCCCAGAGTGGGCACCGCCGTGGCGGTCTCCCGCAGCACCCGGGTGCGCAGCCCGGCCGGAGCCTCCTCCGGCCCCTGCTGCAGCGCGAAGATGGCCGTGCGGATCTCCTGAATGGTCGAATCCAGCTCGTCCACGGCACGGGTGAGCCGGCTCCGCGCCTCCGGCTCCACCACCGAGCGCTGCGCCCCCTCCAGCAGCATGCCGGTCGCGAACAGCCGCTGGATCACCAGGTCGTGCAGGTCCCGGGCGATCCGGTCCCGGTCCTCGTAGACCGCCAGCCGCTCCCGGCCCTGCTGCGCCTCGGCGAGCACCAGGGTCAGCGCCGCCTGCTCGGCGAACTGGGTCGCCAGTGTCCGCTCCGGCAGGGTGAACGGCGCCCCGCCGCGGTGCCGCGGCACGACCAGGGCGCCGAGCACCCGCCCGTCGCTGGCCAGCGGCAGCACCATGCTCGGCCCGAAACGTGCGGAGGCCGGTGAGACCATCCGGGGATCGGACGAGGAGTCCTCGACGAAGACCGGCTCCCCGGCGAGCAGCTGTTGGGAGATCTCGGCGCCCGCCGGCACCGAGTGGCCGATCAGCTCGCCCGGCTCGTCGGCGCTGGCGGCCACCACCTTGAGTCCGCCCTCCGGGGTCGGCACCAGCACCATCCCGGCTGCCGCGTCGGCCAGTCGACGGGCCTGCTCGGCGACCACGGCCAGGGCGTTGCCGGTGTCACCCGCGAGCAGCGAGGCGGTCAACTCAGCGCTTCCGTCCAGCCAGCGGGCCTGCTGCCGTACTGCCTCGTGCACCCGGGCGTTCCCCACGGCGATCCCCGCCTCGGCAGCCAGGACCTGAATAAGCAGCAGATCCTCCCGGGCGAAGGTGCCCTGTTCCTTCTCGGTCAGGTAGAGAGCGCCGAAGGCAGCACCGTGCACCCGGATGGGCACGCCGACCATGGAACGCATCGGCGGATGTCCCGGCGGAAAGCCGGCGAAGCGCGGATCCCGGGTCAGGTCGTCGAGCAGCAGCGGCCCACCGCCGTCCAGCAGGGTGAGGATCAGCCCTTCGCTGCCCGGCAGCCGGCCGATGCGCGCGTGCACGCTCTCGTCCACCCCGTGGGTGACGAACTCGCCCACCCCGCCGTCGTCCTTCAGCACCGCGATCGCCGCGTAGCGGGCGCCGGTCAGCTCGGCCGCGGTCCCCACGATCCGGTCGAGCAGTGCGTGGAGCTCCACGTTGCCGCCGATGGCGACCATGGCCTCCAGCAGCTGCGGGAGGCGTTCGGCCAGCTCGGGCGACAGACCGCGCAAGCTCCGGGCCGCCTCCCGGGCCGCCGTGCGGCCGGCCTCTTCCGGGGGCGGGTAACGCTCTGGCATGCCGTGAGCCTAGTGAGATACCTACGGTTTCGCGACAAACAAGGAATCTGTGGTGATTCCTGGCCTCATGGTGCCGGGACGAACCCGGCCGCCTCGCGTTCCAGCATCCCCCGGAACGGCCCCTCCGCCGCGGCCAGCTCCTGGTACGAGCCCTGCTGCACCGGCCGGCCGCCGTCCAGCACCAGGACCTCGTCGACGGCCTCCAGTCCGGCGAGCCGGTGGGTGATCAGCACCGTCGTGCGCCCTTCCGTCACCGCCAGCAGGTCCGCGGTCAGCGCGTCCGCCGTGGCCAGGTCCAGGTGCTCGGCCGGCTCGTCCAGGACCAGCACCGGGAAATCCGCCAGCAGCGCGCGGGCCAGCGCCAGCCGCTGCCGCTGCCCGCCGGACAGCCGGGCACCGTGCTCACCGACCGGCGTGTCCAGGCCCTCCGGCAGGGAGTCCACCCACGCCGTCAGCCGGGCGGCGGCCAGAGCGGCGTGCAGCTGCCCGTCCGTCGCCGAGGTCCGCGCCAGCCGCAGGTTCTCCCGCAGCGAGCTGTCGAAGAGGTGCGCGTCCTGAGCGCACAGTCCGACGGCGCGCCGGACCGTGTCGCCGTCAAGGGCGGTGGCCGGTGTCCCGCCGAGGGTGTACGTCCCGGCCTCGGGGTCCAGAAAGCGCAGCAGGCAGTGCGCCAGCGTCGTCTTGCCGGAACCGGACGGCCCGACCACCGCGACCCGGCGGCCGGCCGTGAGGTCCAGATCGATCCCCCGCAGCGCCGGCTCCGGCTGTCCCGCGTGGCGGGCGGTCAGCCCTCGCACCCTGAGCGGCAGCGGGGACGGAGGCGCGGGCGCGGGCAGCTCCGGCTCCCGGACCGGGTCCGGGGCGTCCAGCACCTCCTGCACCCGTTCGGCCGCCCGCCGGGTGCGCTGGCGGTACTGCACCGCCAGGGGCAGACCCGCCACGGCCTCGAACGCCGCGACGGACAGCAGCACGACGGTGGCGAGCCAGACGCCGTCCAGCCGGCCGTCGTGCACCGCCCCCACTCCGGACCACGCGGCCGCCGTCACGGTCAGCCCCGCGGCCAGCACGGTCAGCCCGCTGCCGAGCGCCGTGGCGGCGGCCGAACGGGCCGCGATCCCCGTCAGCGCCGCATCCGCCGCTCGCACCTCCCGCAGCCGGGCCGGCAGCGCCCCCGCCACCGTCAGCTCGGGAGTACCGGTCAGCAGGTCGACGGTCCGGGTCGCGAGCGCGCCCCGGGCCGGGGCCAGCTGCCGCTCGGTCCGGCGGGCGACCGCGCCGGTCAGCGCCGGCACCCCGATCCCCGCGGCCAGCAGCCCGGCGGCGAGCGCGGCGCCCGCGGCGGGCAGAAGCCGGCCGGTGAACGCGACCGCGGCAACCGAAGCGCAGCCCGCCACCGTGGCCGGCAGCAGCCAGCGCAGAAAGTGGTCCTGGAGGGCGTCGACATCGGTGACCACCCGGGACAGCAGATCACCTCGCCGGGCGCCGCGCAGCCCGGCCGGAGCCAGCCGTTCCAGGCGCCGGTACGCGGTGACCCGGAGATCCGCCAGGATCCGCAGCACCGCGTCATGGCTGACGAGGCGCTCCGCGTAGCGGAAGACGGCCCGGCCGATGCCGAAGGCCCGGGTCAGCGTCACGGCAACCATCAGGTACAGGATCGGAGGCTGCTCCGAGGCGCGGGAGATCAGCCAGCCGGAGACGGCCATCAGGCCGATGGTGGACAGCACGGCGGCGGTGCCGAGGGCGGCGGCGAGGGCGAGCCGTGTGCCGGGGCGGCGGTTGAGCGTGGTGGTGGGGGTGGGCCCGGGGGGCAGGGAGGAGGAGGGCGTTTCCCCTCCTCCTCCCTGCCCTGGTGCCTCCGCACCGGGGCCGGGGTCACCGGCCCGCGCGGGAGGGGGTGCGGCAGCGGCCCGGGGGGTGGCGGGGAGGGAGAGCTGGTGGGTGGTGGTGGTGAGCGGGAGAAGGGCCGGGCGGTGGGTGATGAGGATGACGGTGCGGTCGGCGGCCAGCCGCTGGAGGGAGGCCAGGACGGCGGCCTCCGTGGTGGAGTCCAGCGCGGCCGTCGGCTCGTCGAGAAGGAGGACGGGACGGTCGGCCAGGACGGCGCGGGCCAGCGCGACCCGCTGGCGCTGGCCGGCCGAGAGGCCGGCGCCGGCCTCACCGAGTTGCCGGCCGGGATCCAGGTCTCCGGCCGCCGCGTCGCGCAGCGCGGCGGCGACGGCGGCGTCATCGGCGTCGGGACGGGCCAGCCGGACGTTGTCGGCGATGGTGCCGGCGAACAGCTGGGGGTGCTGGGGGACCCAGGCGATCTGCGCGTGCCAGCTCGCCGGGTCGATCTCCGCGAGCTCCCGGCCGCCCAGCAGGATTCGGCCGGACGTCGGCTCGGCGAAGCCCAGCAGGGCGTTCAGCAGCGTGGTCTTGCCCGCCCCGGACGGCCCGGTGAGGGCGACCGTCTCGCCGGGGCGGATCGTCAGGGTCGTCTCGGGCAGCGAATCGGTGTCGCGGCCGGCGTGCCGGACGACCAGCCGGTCGAGGACCAGGGGTGCGCTGCGGGCGTCCGGGGCGGGGTGGGTTCCGCGGGCCGGGGGTTCGGTCTCCAGCACGGTGAAGACCTCGTCGGCCGCGGACAGCCCTTCGGCGGCGGCGTGGTACTGCGCTCCCACCTGGCGCAGCGGCAGGTACGCCTCCGGGGCCAGGATGAGGACGACGAGACCGGTGTGCAGGTCGAGTTCGCCGTGCACCAGCCGCATGCCGATGCCGACCGCGACGAGCGCCACCGAGATGGTGGCCAGCAGCTCCAGAGCGAAGGAGGAGAGGAAGGCGAGGCGGAGCGTGCGGAGAGTGCTGCGCCGGTAGTCGGAGGTGATGGCGCGGATGTTGTCGGCCTGCGCCTTGGCCCGGCCGAAGACCTTGAGGGTGGGCAGCCCGGCGACCACGTCCAGGAAGTGGCCGGAGAGCCGGGACAGTTGTTTCCACTGCCGGTCCATGTGTGCCTGGGTGGCCCAGCCGATGAGGATCATGAACACGGGGATGAGCGGCAGGGTGACGATGATGGTGAGGGCGGAGATCCAGTCCTCGGTGAGGATCTTGGCCAGCACGGCGACCGGGACGACGACGGCCAGGCCCAGCTGGGGGAGGTAGCGCGCGAAGTACCCGTCCAGTGCGTCCACTCCGCGGGTTGCCAGGGTGGTGAGCTCACCGGTGCGCAGGTCGGTCAGGTGGGAGGCCCGGTGCGGGGTCAGCCGGGTGGCGTGGGTGAGGAGCCGGGTGCGCAGCTCGGACTTGACGGAGGCGCTCGCCCGGTGGGCGGCGAGTTCGGTGAGCCAGGAGATCAGGGCCCGGCCGGCCGCGGTCGCGGCCAGCCAGAGCAGGGGACCGGTCAGGTCGCCGGCGTCGGCACCCTGCTGGAAGGCGCCGACCACGAGGTCGGCGAGGAGCACCGCCTGGGCGATGATCAGGACGGCGCCGGCCAGGCCCAGCGTCACCGAGGCGGCCAGGAAGCCGCGGGTGGCACGGGCGTGCCGCAGCAGGCGGGGGTCGACGGGCTTCATGGCTCAGGGGGTGGGGGCCGGCTCGGCGGCCGGGCCTTCGGGTGCGGGGTGGTCCTCGGAGAGGTGCTGGGTGCCGATCCGCTTCCGGAAGACCCAGTAGGTCCAGCCCTGGTAGAGCAGGACGACCGGGGTGGCGATCGCGGCGACCCAGGTCATGATCCCCAGGGTGTAGGGCGTGGCGGCGGCGTTCTCGACGGTGAGGTTCCAGTCGGCGCTGAGCGAGGACGGCATGACGTCCGGGAACAGCGCCAGGAACAGCATCGTGACCGTGGCCACGATCGTGAGGCCGGAGAGGGTGAACGACCAGCCCTCCCGCCCCGACTGGTTGGCCCGGAGGGCGCCGAGCAGGGCGGTGGCGGCGACGGTCATGGCGGCGAGGGTGCTCGCGTTGCCGTGATTCGTCTGGGTCCACAGCAGGAACAGCACGGCGAGCACGGCGGTCGTCAGGCCGAGCCCGGTGGCTGCGCGACGTGCCCGCAGGCGGATGTCACCGACCGTCTTCAGGGCCACGAACACGGCGCCGTGGAAGGTGAAGAGCAGCAGGGTGACCGCACCACCGAGCAGGGCGTACGGGTTCAGCAGGTCGAAGACGTTGCCCACGAACTCCTTGTCGGCGTCGATCGGCACTCCGCGGACGATGTTGGCGAAGGCGACGCCCCAGAGGAAGGCGGGCAGTACCGAGCACCAGAAGATGGCGTGTTCCCAGTTGCGCTGCCAGTGCTCCTCGGGGCGCTTGGCGCGGTACTCGAAGGCCACGCCGCGCACGATGAGGCAGAGCAGGATGAGCAGCAGCGGCAGGTAGAAGCCGGAGAAGAGGGTGGCGTACCACTCGGGGAAGGCCGCGAAGGTGGCGCCGCCCGCGGTGAGCAGCCAGACCTCGTTCCCGTCCCAGACGGGCCCGATGGTGTTGATCAGGACCCGGCGTTCCTTGCGGTTGCGGGCGAGCGTCTTCGTGAGCACCCCGACCCCGAAGTCGAAGCCCTCGAGGAAGAAGTAGCCGGTCCACAGGACGCCGATGAGGATGAACCAGACCGTGGTGAGTTCCATCGCGTGTCTCCGTCAATCCGAGTCGGGGGAGCCGTCGGCTCAGTACGAGAAGGCCATGGGGCGGTCCGGGTTGTCGCTGTCGTGGCCGCCGATCCGCGTCGGCGGGTTGCGGTCCGCGTCGGTGAGTTCCGGAGGGCCGGCCTTGACGTACTTCACGAGCAGCTTGACCTCGATCACGGCGAGGGCCGCGTACAGCAGGGTGTAGAGAGTCATGGAGGCGATGACCTCGCCCTGCGAGACGCTGGGGGACACCCCGGCCGAGGTGGGCAGGACGCCGTAGACGACCCAGGGCTGGCGGCCGGTCTCGGTGAAGATCCAGCCCCAGGCGCTGGCCACGAGCGGGAAGCCGATGGTGAGCACGGCGAGCTTCCAGTACCAGTTGCTGAGCGTGGGTCCGAGCTCCCGGTGGGAGGTGAGCGCCAGGCGGGGCACCTCCTCCTCCCCGGTGCGCAGCTCCTCGGCGATCCATCGCCGCCGGCGGGTGAGCCACAGCCCGGCGGCCCCGAGAGCCAGCGACACCATGCCGAAGCCGATCATCCAGCGGAAGCTCCAGTAGGCGAGCGGGATGTTGGGCCGGTAGTCGCCGGGCCCGTACAGCTCCTGCATGGCTTCGTTGGTGTCGTTGATGCCGGGCACCGGGTCGGAGAAGTTGTCGTGGGCCAGGAAGGACAGCAGCCCCGGCACCTCGACGGCCACCACGTTGCGGCCCTCGTCGACATCGCCGATGGCGAAGAGGGAGAAGGGAGCCGGGCCCTGCGTGTCCCACAGTGCCTCGGCGGCGGCCATCTTCATGGGCTGCTGGTCGTACATGATCTTCGCGAGCCAATCCCCGCTGACGGCCGTCAGCGCTCCTCCGGCGACCATGGTGACCAGCCCGAGCCGCAGTGAGGTGCGCATCACCGCGATGTGCCGGCGCCGCATGAGGTGGTACGCGGCGATGCCGACCATGAAGGCGCCGCCGGCCAGGAAGGCCGCGGTGATGGTGTGGAAGAACTGGGCGACCGCGGTGTTCTGGGTGAGCACCAGCATGAAGTCGGTCAGCTCGGCCCGCCCGTTCTCCTCGTTGATCGTGTAGCCGACCGGGTGCTGCATCCAGGAGTTGGCGGCGAGGATGAAGTACGCGGACAGGATGGTGCCGATCGCGACCATCCAGATGGTGGCCAGGTGGATCTTTTTCGGGAGCTTGTCCCAGCCGAAGATCCACAGCCCGATGAAGGTGGACTCGAAGAAGAACGCGATGAGCGCCTCGAAGGCGAGCGGTGCTCCGAAGACGTCACCCACGAACCGCGAGTAGTCCGACCAGTTCATGCCGAACTGGAACTCCTGCAGGATGCCGGTGACCACGCCGAGGGCGATGTTGATCAGGAAGAGCTTTCCCCAGAACTTCGTGGCCTGGAGGTACTTGTCCTTGCCGGTGCGTACCCAGGCGGTCTGCAGCCCGGCCACCAGGGAGGCGAGTGCGATCGTCAGCGGGACGAAGAGGAAGTGGTAGACGGTGGTGATGCCGAATTGCCAGCGCGCCAGTGTCTCGTCGGCCAGCGCCAGTTCCAGACCCACGGGGGCGTTCCTCTCTCCAGTGCCGTGTCCAGCTCCGGACCCACGTCCACGCACGGAATGTCACCGAGAGCATGCCGCTTGTGAATGTGAATACGTTCACAAGCAGCAGTATGAACCACACCCTCCGCCGGAGTCAGCCCCCACCCCCCTCCGGGGCGCATGAACTCCGCCACATTGCGCGGGGCCCGGCACGTGCGCCACCTGCGGGGAGGCCCTGGCCGGGGCCCCCGGGCCAGGGCCTCCCCGCAGGTGGCCGGGACCGCGCCGTCCGTGCGGCGCGGGGATCAGCGCACCGTGGCCCGGAAGTCCGCCGCCGCCTTCAGGAACAGGTCATTGGCCTCGCGCTCACCGATCGTCACGCGCACACCCTCACCGGGGAACGGCCGGACCACGACCCCCGCCGCGTCACACGCCGCCGCGAAGGCGACCGTGGCCTCCCCCAGCCGCAGCCATACGAAGTTCGCCTGCGTGGGGGGCACGGTCCAGCCCTGCGCGGTCAGCTCACCGTGCACCCGGCCGCGCTCGGCGACGAGCGTCGCGACCCGATCCAGCAGCTCCGGTTCCGCCCGCAGGGAGGCGACGGCCGCGTCCTGGGCGATCTGGCTCACGCCGAACGGCACCGCCGTCTTACGGAGCGCGGCGGCCACCGGCTCCTGCGCCACTGCGAAGCCGACTCGCAGCCCGGCCAGGCCGTACGCCTTGGAGAAGGTGCGCAGCACGCACAGGTTGGGGCGGCTGCGGTAGAGGGCGAGCCCGTCCGTCACGTCCTCGTCGCGGACGAACTCCCGGTAGGCCTCGTCGAGTACGACCAGCACATCGGCCGGGACCCGGTCCAGGAAGCGCTCCAGGTCGGCCCGGCGGATCGCGGTGCCGGTGGGGTTGTTGGGGTTGCAGACGAAGATGAGCCGGGTGCGCTCGGTGACGGCCTCGGCCATCGCGTCAAGGTCGTGCTCCTCCCCGGCGGTCAGCGGTACCTGCACGGACGTGGCGCCGGAGACCTGGGTGATGATCGGGTATGCCTCGAAGGACCGCCAGGCGTAGATCACCTCGTCCCCGGGGCCCGCGGTGGCCTGGAGGAGCTGCTGGGCCACGCCGACCGAGCCGGTGCCGGTCGCGAGGTGGGACACGGGCACCCCGAAGTGCTCCGCGAGTGCGGCCAGGAGGCCGGTGCACGCCATGTCGGGGTAACGGTTGAAGGAGCCGGCGGCCCGCACCGCGGCTTCCATGACTCCGGGCAGCGGCGGGTAGGGGTTTTCGTTGGACGACAGCTTGTACGTCACCGCGCCGGGTGCGGCGGGGCGGCCCGGCTTGTAGGTGGGGATGCCGTCGAGCGCGGGGCGCAGCCTCGGGCCCTCGGAGAACGTCGGAGTGCACATCCTCCACACTCTAGGAGGAAAGCACGTCCGGGCGTATCCCCGGCGCAGAGGGGCCTTCTCGGCGCAGTACTGGCGGAGTGCGCCGGTGGCGAGCGCATGGCGCGCCATCCCTGAACGGGTGAGTGAGACCATGTTGAAACCTAAGGCTGTGCGCCCAGGTGTTCGCTCCATGATCACCATGACCGCGCGAGATGTCCTCTCCAGCCTTCGCTTCCCAGGCCGCGCCCTGTAGTTGATCTTGCAGAAACGTCACTCCGCCCCACCCTTCGGCGGGTTCCGTGCGGGGGAGCTGCCGGGCCTACCATCAGGTCGCCATGACAGCAGCGAAGCATCAGGCGAGCCGGGAGACCGGCCGCCGCCCGGGCGGACGCGCGGGCATCCGGGACGTCGCCGCGGCGGCCGGTGTGTCCATCACGACTGTCTCCGACGCGCTCAACGGTAAGGGCCGGCTGCCCGACGCCACCCGTCACCACGTCCGCTCGGTTGCCGACCGGCTCGGGTACCGGCCCTCGGCTGCGGCCCGGACGCTGCGGACGGGCAAGTCCGGGCTGATCGGGCTCACGGTCACCACCTACGGGCAGGAACCCTTCACCTTCACGGAATTCGCCTATTTCGCCGAGATGGCCCGGGCGGCCACGTCCGCCGCGCTGGCCCGCGGATATGCCTTGGTGATCCTGCCCGCCACCTCGCAGCACCACGATTTCGACGTCTGGTCGAACGTGGCCCTGGACGGCACGATCGTGGTCGACCCCTCCGACCACGATCCGGTCGTCACCGATCTTGTCCGGCGGGGCATTCCGGTGGTCTCCGACGGCCGCCCGGCCGGCAGTCTCCCCGTCACCGGCTGGGTCGACAACGATCACGAGGCGGCGGTCCTGGACCTGCTGGACCATCTGGCCGATTCCGGCGCCCGCCGGATCGGCCTGCTGACCGGCACCGGCACGGACACCTACACCCGGCTCTCCACCTCGGCCTACCTGAGCTGGTGCGAGCGGACCGGCCAGGAGCCCGTCTACGAGGCGTATCCGGCCCATGATCCCTGTGCCGGAGCCGTCGCCGCCGACCGTCTGCTGGCCCGGCCGGACCGGCCCGACGCGGTGTACGGGCTCTACGACCCCAACGGCACCGACCTGCTCGCCGCGGCGCGTCGTTACGCGCTGCGGGTACCGGAGGATCTGCTGCTGATCTGCTGCAGCGAGTCGACCGTGTACGCGGGCACCGAGCCGCCCATCACCACGCTCTCCCTCAAGCCGGCCCGGATCGGTACCACGGTGATCCAGTTACTGATCGACGCCATCGAGGGCGCTGCCGGACGGGAGCAGGTCCGGCAGGTCATGCCGACCGAGCTGATCGTCCGGACGTCGTCGCACCGCCGGATTCGTCGGACCAGGGTCAACGCGCCACGCAAACCCCCTGCTGTTGACCGGTAGTTTCCGGCAGAATCGCCTCACAACGGATACCCCGCCGGACGCCACTGACATCCGGCACCCCCGGGTGCGGCACAGTCGGGCCCCGGCGTTCCTATGATGGGCGAACGGTACCGGGACCGGCCTCACCGGCGGGGTCCCGCAGGTGAAGGCGGCGCGTAGTGGTGGAGGGGTCGATGACTCAGGGGGCCGGCGAGGGACCCGACGCATGGCAGGGCGGGCAGGCGGGCGGTCCCGTGCCGGACGGCTACACGCCGACGGTGCCCGATCTCCCGGTGGTCAAGGGACCGGGGCCGCTCTACGTGGCCGGCGATGTGCACGGTTATCTCGACGAGTTGCGTGAGGCCTTGCGTGAGGCCGGCCTCACCGACAAGGAGGACCGCTGGGCCGCGGGAAACACCCGGCTGTGGTTCCTCGGCGATTTCACCGACCGCGGTCCCGACGGGGTGGGGGTGCTCGACCTGGTGATGCGGCTGAGCGCCGAGGCCGCAGCCGTGGGCGGGTACTGCAAGGCTCTGCTCGGCAACCACGAGCTGCTCCTGCTGGGCGCGCACCGGTTCGGGGACGCACCTGTGGAGTCCGGCGCCGGCACGGCTTCCTTCCAGGCGGCCTGGATGCTCAACGGCGGGCAGTCCAGTGACATGGAGCGGCTGAAGGATCATCACCTCCAGTGGATGGCCCGGCTGGACTCGATGGCCGTGGCCGACGACCACCTGCTCCTGCACTCCGACACGACCGCCTACCTGGACTACGGCGACACGGTGGACGACGTCAACGAGGCGATCAGCCAGGCCTTGCAGCGCAGTGACGCCGCCGAAACCTGGGAGCTGTTCCGGAAGTTCACCAAGCGCTTCGCGTTCCGCGACGAGTCGGGACCGCAGGCCGTCCGGGAACTGCTGGGCCGGTACGGCGGCTCGCGCGTCGTGCACGGCCACAGCCCCATCCCGTATCTCACCGGCGAGGGAGTCGGGGACAGCGACGACGCAGGGCCGGACGGTGCGGACGCGCCGGTGCGGGTGCGCGGCCCGCATCTGTACGCGGACGATCTGGCGATCGCCATGGACGGCGGAGTCACCATGGCCGGAAAGCTGTTGGTGGCCCGGTTGCCGCTGGGTTCCTGACAATCCTTCCGCGTGACGCGAGTGTGTCCCGCCAATTACCGGGCAAGGTGACCACAGAGGGAGTAGGTTTCGGGGAAAAGAGTGTGCCGGCGGCGTGAGGGGGCCCGGCACGCTGCGAGCGGAGATTATGCTGCCGTGCTCTGTCACAGAGCAGTGCGCGCGCTCTACTATCGGTCGTGCCCGTGGGCTCTCCGTTCACCCCGGCCGTTCGGTCGGCATTCACGGCCCTTCGGAGCATCTGGGGACGCACATGAACAGTGCTGAGTATCTGTCGCAAGAGGATCGCCCCGAGTTCGAGCGAGTCCTCGATGAAGCGTTGCGCGCGGCCCGGCGGGACCCGCGACTGGTCCCTGCCGGGGCGCGGTTCGACGCCGAGGAGCTGCGCGCGAACGCCCTCGACGCCCTCCCGCTGATCGCGGGCAGCGCGGAGGACGAGTACCGCCGGTTCGTGCTGCTGCGCGAACGGTCGCGCATGCCCGGTGGGGGCGGGACGGAACAGCAGGTGCCGGACGGCCGGGCCGGGGCCGGGCTGGTGGCGGTGGTGTCCGTGCTGCTGCCGGTGCTGGCCGGGGTCGCCGCTGCCCTCTTCCTGGCGTTCGGCTACGGGCTGCGGCTGGCCGAGACGGAGCCGGCCATCGCGGAGCCGATGCGGACCGCGGGGTGGGTCTTCGCGGTGCTGATGGCCGTCGGCATGCTGGTGGGGGGAGTGGAGCTGTGGGTCACCGCGCTGCGCAACCGTGCCACCCAGATCCCGGTCGGAGGGGCGGCGCGGGACAGCGGGAGCTCACCGGAGGAGTTGCAGCGGGCGCGTCATGAGTGGCGGCGGGCGCTGCTGGAGCGCGGTATCGCGCCGTTTCTCCGGGAAGCGCTGGCCTCGGGCGGGCCGGGGACGGATCTGCCGGAGCTTCCGCCGGGGCAGCGGTCCCGGGAGGGCCGGACTCCCCGGCTGAGCTTCTCCAGCCCGAACTTCAGCAGCCCGAGCGAAGGGCGGGGTGATGCGGGCAGCGGGCCGCGCTACAGCCATCCCCGTTTCTCCAGCCCGAAGTTCGGGACATCCTCCGACCACGACTCCGATGCGGGCAGCTGACGCGGGCTGACGGCGCGGGCCGCTGACGCGGGCGCCGCCGCTCGCGGATTCCGGCGCTCAGGCCAGCAGCGCTTCGATGACGACGGCCACGCCGTCCTCCTCGTTGGACGCGGTGTGCCGGGCGGCGGCCGCGTGAACGGCCGGATGAGCGTTGGCCATGGCGTAAGAGGTGCCGGCCCAGCTGAGCATCTCCAGGTCGTTGGGCATGTCCCCGAAGGCGACGACCTCCTCGGCCCGGATACCGAGCTCCGCGCAGTGCAGAGCCAGGGTGCTGGCCTTGCTCACGCCGGCGCAGCTGACCTCCAGCAGGGCGCTCGGGCCGGAGCGGGTGAAAGCGCCGTGCGCCCCCGCGGTCTCGCGGGCGAGGGTGAGGAAGCCGTCGGGGTCGAGCGCGGTGTGGTGGGCGAGCAGCTTCAGGATCGGCTGGTCCTCGAAGGAGACCCCGAGGAGCTTCTCCACCGGGGCGACGACCGCCGCCGGGTCGAGGTGGAAGGGCGGATAGTGCGGGTCGTAGTGGATGCCGGTGGTGCGTTCGACGGCGAAGCTCACGTCGGGGACCGTCCGGCGCAGGGCGGTCACCGCGGCGAGCGCGTTCTCGCTGGCCATCGGGTAGCAGGTGACGATCTCCCGTTCCCGGTGCAGGTCCACGACGGCCGCCCCGTTGGCGCAGATGGCGAGGCCGCGGCCGGAGACGTACGCGCCGAGGGGCCGCAACCAGCGGGCCGGGCGGCCGGTCACGAAGACGACTTCCACACCTGCCCGTTCGGCCGCGTCGAGAGCGGCGACGGTACGGTCGGAAACAGTCTTGTCGTCCCGCAGCAGGGTGCCGTCGAGGTCGGTGGCGATCAGCCTGGGCCGGACGGGTTCCGGGGGATGGGCGGGCTTCGGGGGATGGGTGTACATCACAAGCGCCATCTTGGCGCATATGCCCGCACATGTGTGCGGGGGTGTGCGCAAACGAGTCACTCGGAGAGGACCGGCCATGACCCGCAGTGGGCGGAACCCGGCCTCGGATGCCTGCTGGGGGAGTGCGGGCCCGGGCACGGACGGCCTCGCCGTAGGCTCGGCGCATGGCTGATTCCCCTCCCTGCCCACTCCGGCTGTCCACCGCGATCCTGCCCGTCCGTCCCTGGGCCAAAGGCGGCCGGGACGTCTGGCAGCGGGCGGAGGAGCTGGGCTTCCACACCGCGTACACCTACGACCACCTGTCGTGGCGGAGCTTCCGCGACGGACCGTGGTTCGCCGCGATGCCCACCCTGACCGCCGCCGCCGCCGTCACCGGACAGCTGCGACTCGGCACCCTGGTCACCTCGCCGAACTTCCGGCACCCGGTGACCCTGGCCAAGGAGCTCATCACACTCGACGACATCTCCGGCGGACGGATCACCCTGGGAATCGGCGCCGGAGGCTCGGGCTTCGACGCCACCGCTCTGGGGCACGACGCCTGGACCCCGGGAGAGCGGGCCGACCGCCTCGCCGAGTTCCTCCCGCTGCTCGCCCGCCTGCTCCGTGAGGACGGGCCGGGCGGCTTCTCCTACCGGGGCGACCACTACTCGGCGCACGAGGTGCGCAACGTGCCCGGCTGTGTCCAGCGCCCCCGGCTGCCCTTCGCCGTAGCCGCCAACGGACCGCGCGGGATGCGGCTGGCCGCGTGGCACGGCCAGTCGTGGGTCACCACCGGGGACCCTGCCACTCAGGAAGGCACGCCCGGGGAGGCATGGGCCGGACTCGAGCAGCAGCTGGACCGGCTGGCGGCCACCTGCACCGAGGCCGGACGCGACCCCGCCGACCTCGGCAAGGTGCTGCTCACCGGCTTCACCCCGCACCGCCCGCTGGAATCCCTGGACGCCTTCGTCGACTTCGCCGGCACCTGCGCCGAGCTGGGCATCACCGAGCTGGTGCTGCACTGGCCCATTCCGGACTCGCTCTTCGCCGCGGACCTCGGTGTCTTCGAGCGCATCGCCACCGAGGGACTCGCCCAGCTCACCGTCCGGCACTGACGATCCCGTCACTGCCTGCTTACGCTGGAAGGGACAGCCACCGCACGACTGGAGGAGCTGCCATGAGTTTTCTCGACGCCCTGCTCGGCCGCAGAAGGCCGGTGAGCCCCGGCCTCGACCGGCTCTCCGCGCTCACTCCGGCCGCCCGGGAGCTGGAGACCGCGACCGGCTTCGCCCCCACCGGTGCGGGAGCGGTGTGTGTCGCGACCACGGAAGGCGGCACCTTCACGCGCATCCAGGAACACCTGGAGTCGCTCCTGCACCCCGACAGGCATGTCGGGGTCCCGCCCGCCGAGCTCAGCGAGGACGACCACGGCGGGATCTGGGTCCTCGTGCACCGCAGGCCCGAGGAGGTCTCCCAGCTTGTGAGCGACCTGCGCGCGGCCATGGAGCAACTGCAGGAAGGCGGTTACGCTCCGCAGCTGCTCCATGCTTCGCTGACCTTCCGCCACCCCGACGGGCGATCGCTGGCCCTGGTGCACCTGTACCGGTACGGAACCTTCTATCCGTTCGCCCCCGAGGGTGAGGACAGCCGCGACAACCGGCTGGAACACCACGTGGCCGAGGTCCTGGGTGAGCAGCTGCCCATCGAGACGGATCTGACCCGCTGGACCGCAGTCCGGCCCGCCCCCGGCCTGTGAGACCGGCCGGCACCCGAAGAAGGACGGGGCAGCGCTCGTCCTCCCCTTACGGGGAGTGTCCGACTTCGGGACGAGGGTTCACCAGGACCGTGGGCTGACGTGAGCGGTCCGGCCGGCCGCTAGCGTCGGAAGCGTGACAGTCATCGCGACCGAAGGCCTCAGCAAGCGGTACCCACGGGTGACCGCCCTCGACCGGCTGACGGTGGACATCGGACCGGGTGTGACCGGCCTGGTGGGCGCCAACGGAGCCGGAAAATCCACCCTCATCAAACTTCTGCTCGGGCTCGCCCCCGCCACCGAGGGCAGCGCCACCGTACTCGGCAAGGACGCCGCCCGCGAGGGGGCCGCGATCCGCGAGCAGGTCGGCTACATGCCCGAGCACGACTGCCTGCCGCCGGACGTCTCGGCCACCGAGTTCGTCGTCCACATGGCCAGGATGTCCGGGCTTCCGCGCTCGTCCGCCCGGGAGCGCACCGCGGACACCCTGCGCCACGTCGGGCTCTACGAAGAGCGCTACCGGGCCATGGGCGGCTACTCCACCGGCATGAAACAGCGGGTCAAGCTCGCCCAGGCCCTGGTGCACGACCCGCAACTGGTGCTGCTCGACGAGCCGACCAACGGCCTGGACCCCGCTGGCCGGGACGACATGCTCGCGCTGATCCGGCGCATCCACGCCGACTTCGGGATCTCGGTGCTGGTGACCTCCCATCTGCTCGGAGAGCTGGAGCGCACCAGCGACCACATCGTCGTCATCGACGGCGGACGGCTGCTGCGCTCCGAATCGATCGCCGGGTTCACCCAGGCCACCGCCTCCCTGGCGGTGGAGGTCACCGACACCGACGCGCACCCCGACGGCACGCACGCCCTGCGTGCCGCCCTCGAGGGCAGCGGGCTCGCCGCGGTGCCGCAGGGCGGCCACACCCTGCTGGTCGAGGTGACCGACGACGGCACCTACGACACCGTCCGGGACGCCGTCGCGGGCCTGGGCCTCGGCCTGGTCCGCATGGAACAGCGACGGCACCGCATCGCCGAGGTGTTCCAGGACGAGGAGCAGGCACCCGGCCGGGCACCGGACGCGACGCACCAGCAGGAAGGGGGCCGCAGCGATGTCGCCTGAACCCACCACACCGGCCGACACCCCGCGCGCCGACGCCCGGATCCACAACATCGGGTACCGGCACTACGACGGCGAGCGGCTCGGCCGCCCCTACGCCCGGCGCTCGCTGTTCGTGCACTCGCTGCGCGGCGCGTACGGCATCGGCCGCTCCGCGAAGTCCAAAGTGCTGCCGTTCGCCCTGTTCGCCGTCATGTGCCTGCCGGCCATTGTGATGGTCGCCATCGCGATCACCGTCGGGATGGACGAACTGCCTTTCGCGTACACCTCCTACGCGCTGTTCATGCAGCCGATCCTCGGCCTGTACCTGGCGCTGACCGCTCCCCAGCTGGTCTCCCTCGACCTGCGCTTCCACACCATCCCGCTCTACTTCTCCCGCCCCCTCGAGCGCGTCGACTACGTCCTGGCCAAGCTCGGCGCACTGATCGGCGCCCTGCTGCTGTTCATCGGCGCACCGCTGCTGCTCATGTACGCCGGCGCGCTGCTGGGCGAGCTGAGTTTCACCGACCAGACCCGGGGCTTCGCCCAAGGGGTGGCCGGGGCAGTGGTGTTCTCCGTGCTGCACGCCGCGATAGCCCTGCTCATCGCCTCGCTCACCCCGCGCCGCGGCTTCGGGGTCGCCGCCATCATCGCGGTGCTGACGATTCCGTACTTCGCCGTCACCGCGGTGCAGGGCGTCTCGGTGAGTCAGGGAGCCACCGACGCCGTCGGATGGCTCGGCCTCGGCTCCCCCGGCACCCTGATGGACGGATTCCAGCAGTACTTCCTCGGCGGTACGTCCGAATTCCCCGACGGCTACCTGCTGACCGGCGCCGAGGCCCCGGTCTATGTCCTCGTCATCGTCGGCCTCACCGCACTCAGCGTCCTGCTGCTCCTGCGCCGTTACCGGAAGGCTGGTATCTGACCGTGGCCACGATCCGTATCGAGAACACCTCCCGCTGGTTCGGGAACGTCGTCGCCGTCAACGACATCAGCATGACCATCGGCCCCGGCGTCACCGGGCTGCTCGGCCCGAACGGCGCCGGCAAGTCCACCCTCATTCACATGATGAGCGGCTTCCTGGCACCCTCCTCGGGCAGCGTCACCCTCGACGGCGCCCCGATCTGGCAGAACGAGAGCATCTACCGCAGCGTCGGCCTCGTCCCCGAGCGGGAAGGCATGTACGACTTCCTCACCGGTGAGGAGTTCGTGGTGGCCAACGCGGAGCTGCACGGTCTGCCGGACCCCGGCCGGGCGGCGCGCGCGGCGCTGGCAACCGTCGCGATGGAGTACGCCGCGGACCGCCGCATCGCCACCTACAGCAAGGGCATGCGGCAGCGCGTCAAAATGGCCTCCGCGCTCGTCCACGAGCCGGCCGTGCTGCTGCTCGACGAGCCGTTCAACGGCATGGACCCCCGCCAGCGCATGCACCTCATGGAGCTGCTGCAGCGGATGGGCGAGGAGGGACGCACCGTGCTGTTCTCCTCCCACATCCTGGAGGAGGTCGAGCAGCTCGCCTCCCACATCGAGGTCATCGTCGCCGGCCGGCACGCCGCCTCCGGCGACTTCCGCCGGATCCGCAGGCTCATGACCGACCGGCCGCACCGCTACCTCATCCGTTCCAGCGACGACCGCGCGCTCGCCTCGGCCCTCATCGCCGATCCGAGCACCAGTGGGGTCGAGCTGGACGCGGCCGAGCACGCCCTGCGCGTGGAGGCCACCGACTTCCAGCGGTTCGCCGAACAACTGCCACTGCTCGCCCGCGCCCGCAACATCCGGCTCCTCACGGTCTCGCCCTCCGACGAGTCCCTGGAGAGCGTCTTCTCCTATCTGGTCAGCGCGTAACCAGCGCATAAGGAGCCTTTAGCGATGTATCACCACACGATCGCCCGGCTCACCGTCCGGGCTCTGCTCGGCCGGCGCCGCGCCCTCCTGCTGCTCGCGCTGCCCGCCCTCCTGCTGCTCATCGCCGTTCTGGTGCGGGCCCTGGCAGGCCCGGACGACCGGGCAGCCGCCGAAATCCTGGCCGGCTTCGCGCTGGCGGCGATGGTCCCGTTGATCGGGGTGGTCGCCGGCACCGGCGCCATCGGCCCGGAGATCGACGACGGCTCGTTCGTCTACCTGACGGCCAAGCCGGTGAAGCGGCACACCATTGTTCTCACCAAGCTGCTCGTCGCGATCGGCGTCACCACCACCTTCAGCGCGGTCCCGACCCTGCTGGCCGGCTGGATCCTCAACGGAAACAGCGGGCAGATCGCGGTCGCCTTCGCGGTCGCCGCCGCTGCCGCCTCCGTCGCCTACAGCGCGGTCTTCCTGCTGCTGGGCACCATCTCCCGCAACGCGGTCGTCTTCGGTCTGGTCTACGCGCTGATCTGGGAGACCCTGTTCGGGAGCCTGGTGCCCGGTGCCCGCACCCTCAGCATCCAGCACTGGGGGGTGGCAGTCGCCGAGCGGATCGCCGCCCCCGGCATGCACGTCTCCTCGGACGTGGCGCTGCCGACGGCGCTCATCCTGCTCACGGTGGTGACGGTGGCGGCCACCTGGTACGCGGGACAGCGGCTGCGCAGTCTCACCCTCGCGGGAGAGGAGTAACGGTCCGCCCCGGCCCGCGCGGAACCGGCCCGCGCGGGGAACCCGGGGGGCGTCGGCCGGCTAGACGAGCAGGCGTTCCAGCACTTCCGCGATGCCGTCGTGGTCGCAGCCGGTGGTGGTCTCGTCGGCCACCGCGAGCAGCTCCTCGTGGGCGTTGGCCATGGCGACGCCGTACGAGGCCCAGGCGAACATCGGGATGTCGTTCGGCATGTCCCCGAACGCGATCGCCTCGTGCGGCTTCACCGCGAGCCGGCGGGCGGCCAGCGACAGCCCGGTGGCCTTGGTCAGGCCCAGCGGCAGCAGCTCCACCGTGCCGGGGCCGGCCATGACGACCCCGACCGACCCGTTCACCAGGGCCCGCGCGGCGCGGGTCAGCTCGTCGTCGTCCAGCGAGGGGTGCCGGAGGTAGATTTTGCTGACCGGCTTCGCCCACAGCTCCTCGCGGTCGGTGAAGGGCACCACCTGCAGCGGGTTGCCGCTGTCCGGGTCCGGGACCGGGAAGCCGTCGGGATCGACCAGCACGGCGCCCTCCAGGCCGTCCTGCCCGACGGCCAGCCACAGCGGCCCGAGGTGTTCCTCGAGCTGCTGCACGGCACGCCGCGCGGTGGGCCGGTCCAGGGTCACCGAGGTCATCAGCCGGTGCTCTCCCGCGTGGTAGACCTGCGCGCCCTGCCCGCAGACGGCCAGGCCGGTGTATCCGAGGTCGTCCAGGATGTGGCGGGTCCAGGAGACTCCCCGTCCGGTGACCACCAGGTGCGCGGCGCCCGCGGCCTGGCTGGCGACGAGCGCCTCGCGGGTCCGGGGCGAGACGCTGCCGTCGCTGCGGAGCAGGGTGCCGTCGAGGTCCGTGGCGACCAGCCGGTACGGGAAGGGGGGTGCGGCGCTCACCGCGCGGCCGGCTCCAGCAGCTCACGGCCGCCGAGGTAGGGCCGCAGCAGCTCCGGCACCCGTACCGACCCGTCGGCCTGCTGGTGGTTCTCCAGGAGCGCGACGATGGTCCTCGGCACGGCGCACAGGGTGCCGTTCAGGGTGGCCAGCGGACGCACCCGGCTCTTGCCGTCACCGCTCTCCCGCATGCGGATCTGGAGCCGCCGCGCCTGGAAGGAGTCGCAGTTCGAGGCGGAGGTCAGCTCGCGGTACTTGCCCTGGGTGGGGATCCACGCCTCGCAGTCGAACTTGCGGGAGGCGGAGGCGCCCAGGTCACCGGTGGCCACGTCGATGACGCGGTACGGCAGCTCCAGTCCGCTCAGCCACTGCTTCTCCCACTCCAGCAGCCGCAGGTGCTCGGCCTCCGCGTCCGCCGGGTCGACGAAGCAGAACATCTCGACCTTGTCGAACTGGTGGACGCGGAAGATGCCCCGGGTGTCCTTGCCGTACGAGCCGGCCTCGCGGCGGAAGCAGGGCGAGAAGCCCGCATACCGCAGGGGCAGCGAGCCGGCGTCCAGAATCTCGTCCATGTGGTAGGCGGCGAGCGGCACCTCGGAGGTGCCGACCAGGTAGTAGTCGTCCTTCTCCAGGTGGTAGACGTTCTCCGCGGCCTGGCCGAGAAAGCCCGTGCCCTCCATGGCGCGTGGCTTCACCAGCGCGGGGGTGAGCATGGGGACGAACCCGGCTTCGGCCGCCTGTGCGATCGCCGCGTTGACGAGGGCGAGCTCCAGCAGTGCGCCGATGCCGGTCAGGTAGTAGAACCGCGAACCGGAGACCTTGGCGCCGCGCTCGACATCGATGGCGCCGAGGAGCTGGCCGAGCTCCAGGTGGTCCTTCGGCTCGAAGCCCTCCGCGTCGAAGTCGCGCCGCTCGCCGAGCGTCTCGCGGACGGTGAAGTCCTCCTCGCCGCCCACCGGAACCTCGGGATGCACCGGATTGCTCAGGCGGAGAAGCAACTGCTGTGTTTCCGCTGCGGCGTCGTCCTGCTCGGCATCGGCGGCTTTCACCGCTGCCGAGAGTTCGCCCGTCCTTTTCAGCAGCTCTGCCTTCTCCGCCCCCTGCGCCTTGGGAATCCGCTTGCCGAGTTGCTTCTGCTCGGAGCGCAGTTCGTCGAAACGGATACTGGAGGCGCGGCGCCGCTCGTCCGCGGAGAGCAGCGCGTCGACGAGGTCGACGTCCTCGCCTCGGGCACGCTGGGAGGCGCGGACACGGTCGGGGTCCTCACGGAGCAGGCGAAGGTCAATCACCCCACCAGGCTACCGGGACGCAGGGGCCCGGCGGGTGGAAGGCACGGCTCCGGCCGCGCAACCCGCCCGGCGGATAAACAAAGTGCAACACTATGTCTCGTTTGTCGGGAAGGTGAATTGGGCTAAGTCGCTGGTGGGGCAGGTATCCACAGGGTTTTCCACAGGCTGTCCCCACATGGTGTGGATGGCGGGGAAGTGGGTCGCGCACCCGGGTGGAACGGCGTGGCAATAGCCATTCGCGAGGGAAGCTTGCGCCCTTTCGGGGTGAATTGCCTCACCCCAAAGCGTTCATGGCCGGAATTGATGTGACGCGACGCCATCCGGGGGGGTGTGCAGCAAGGAAAGCACTCCGTCGCACATGTCCTTTATGTCCGATGAGTTCGACAACTTATACACAGCCACCCGGGGTGACCTGTGGATAACTCCTGACGATCGGCCGCCTCAGGCGCCGGGGCCGCTCGTCCGGCCGTCCAGGCAGCGCATCAGCCAGTCCGCGGCCTGCAGGAAGTCGTTGTCCGACGTGCCCGGCTGCACCGTTGGCGGCACCTGGTCCGCCCGCGGATAGGAACCCAGAAACCGTACCTCAGCGCACAGCCGCTTGAGCCCCATCAATGCCTCCCCGACCCGCCGGTCGGAGATGTGTCCCTCGCAGTCCACCTGGAAGCAGTAACGGCCCAGACCCTCGCCGGTCGGCCGGGACTCGATGCGCACCAGATTGACCCCGCAGGTCGCGAACTCCTGCAGCAGCTCCAGCAGCGCACCGGGGTGGTCCGCGCGCAGCCACAGCACCACGGACGTCTTGTCGGCACCGGTCGGGGCCGCGGGCCGGGCCGGCCGTCCCACCAGTACGAACCGGGTGGTCGCGTTCGGGGCGTCGTGGATGTCGGTGACCAGCGGTTCCAGGTCGTACGTCGCGGCCGCGAACTCCCCGGCGAACGCCGCGTCGAACCGGCCCTCCTGCACCTGCCGTGCCCCGTCCGCGTTGGACGCCGCCGATTCCCACTGGGCGTCCGGCAGGTGCTGTGCCAGCCAGCCCCGGACCTGCGGCTGCGCCACCGGGTGGCCGGTGACCGTCTTGATGCTGTCGAGCGGGGTGCCCGGCCGCACCAGCAGCGCGAAGGCGATCGGCAGCAGTACCTCGCGGTAGATCATCAGCGGCCTGCCGGAGGAGAGCTCGTCGACGGTGGCGGAGACCCCTCCCTCCACCGAGTTCTCGATCGGGACCAGCGCGCCGCCCGCCTCACCGTTGCGGACCGGGTCCAGCGCGGCGGGCACCGAGATCCTGGGAACCAGCTCCCGGGTGGCCGCTTCCGGCAGGGTGCGCAGCGCGGCTTCGGTGAAGGTGCCCTCGGGACCGAGGTAGGTGTAGCGGCTGGCTGTCATGCCGCTACGGTAGCCCGGCCGACAGGTGACGGGGCGTCGTCTCACGAGGCGGACGGCTGCTCACGGGCCCTCCAGCAGGGCCCGGCCGACGTACCCGTCCTCCTCGGCTCCGCCCGGCACGGCGAACAGCGCACCGGCCTCGTGCCGGATGAACGGCGACAGCGCGTCGCCGCGGTCCAGCTTCCGCTGCACCGGCACGAAGGCGCGCCGCGGGTCGGCCTGCCAGCAGATGAACAGCAGTCCGGCGTCCGGGGTGCCGTCCTCCCGGAATCCGTCGTGGTACGAGAACGGCCGCCGCAGCATCGCCGCGCCACCGTTCGTCTCCGGGGCGGACACCCGGGAGTGGGCGTTCGGCGCGATGACCGGGTCACCGGCGTCGGTCCGGGCGTCCAGGTCCACCGGGGTCTCCTCGTCACCACCGGTGAGCGGGGCGCCGTCGGCCTTGCGGCGGCCGATGATCCGTTCCTGCTGCGCGGGCGGCAGGTCCTCCCAGTCGTCCAGCAGCATCCGGATGCGCCGGACGACGGCGTAGGAGCCGCCGGCCATCCAGCCGGGGCCACCGTCGGCAGATACGAACACCCGTTCGGCGAAGTCGTCGTCCGTCGGCCGGGGGTTGCTGGTGCCGTCCACCTGGCCCATCAGGTTGCGGGTGGTCATGGGCCGGCGGGTGGCGCCCGGCGACCGGTTGAAGCCGGTCATCTGCCACCGGACACCGGCGGCCGTCCCGGCCTCCCGCTGGAGGGTCCGCAGCGCGTGAAAGGCGACCAGCGCGTCGTCGGAGCCGATCTGGACCCACAGATCGCCGTCGGAGCGCCGCGGGTCCAGGGCGTCGGCGGAGAAGGCGGGCAGTGGTGCGAGTGCGTCGGGCCGGGCGTGGCTGAGCCCGGTGGCGTCGAAGAAGCTGTACCCGAAGCCGAAGGTCACGGTGAGCGAGGACGGCCCGGCGTCCAGGGCGACGCCGGTGTCGTCCGCCGGACTCTCGCCCGCCATCAGCTCACCGGCGCACCGGGACCACCGGCGCAGCAGGGCGGCGGCCTCCTTGCGGCCCGCGCCGGGGGCGAGGTCGAAGGCCACCAGGTGACCGTGCGTCTGCATCGGAGTGGTGATGCCGGCCTGGTGCGGGCCGTGGAACGGCACGGCGGTGGTGCCCACGGTGGTCAGTGGCGGAGGTCCGTCCCCGGTACCGCCGGGGCGGACGAGGGCACCGCCCGCACCGCCGAGAACGGCGCCGGCCGCCCCGGCCGCCCCGGCGGTGGTCAGCAGCCGCCGGCGGCTGATCGGTGACGGCGGTGTGCGGGACGGAGGATGCTGGTCGGGCATGGTGTCACTTCAGTCGATCGGAACGGTGTCGGTCACGGAGGCCCGGTGGATCGCACCGGTCCGGATGCTCAAAGTGAGCTCCCAGTCGCCGGGGCGCGGAAGGGTGATGTCCTCGGCTGCCCAGTGTCCGGCGTCCACCAGGGCCGGCTCGAAGCGCAGCGGCCCGAGATCCTCGCCCGGCAGGGTGAAGGCGAGCTGGAGCTCCTCGGCGGGCAGCTCGACGCCGTCGTCGTCCACGGTACGGATGTGCACGGTGTTCTCTCCGGCACGGGCCGGGAGAAGGTCCACCAGGACCCGGCCGCGGCCGTCCGGACCGCCGGTGTCGTAGGGCAGCGAAAGCGAGACCGGGTTCCCCCAGTCGTCCTCCTCCGCCGCCGGGCCACCGGCAGCCGGACCGGGAGCCGCGGCCTCGGTGCGGGCGGGCGTGGTACCGGTCAGCGCCGTCGTGACGGCGAGCACGAGAACGGCGATCAAAGCCTCGGCGAGCACCGACCGGCGCAGGCCGCGGCGCTCCCCGTCCGCGTCACGGGTCCTGCGGCGCCGGACGTCCGCCACGGTCCGCTCCTGCCGGGCGAGCTGGGCGGCGCGCTCGGGGTCAACGGGGCCGCCCGCGACGAGGGCCGGCTCCGGGGCGGGGGCCGGTGGCGGCCCGGGCTCCTCGGCGGCTTCCGACGGCTGGTCGGCCAGCAGAGCCGTCCACCGCCGGGAGATCCAGGCGGCGGCCAGCAGCACCGCGATCAGGCCGGCCTTGGCGAGGAGCAGCTGCCCGTAGGCGGTGCCGGTCAGGGCGGACCATGAGCCGACCTGCCGCCAGGACTGGAAGAGGCCGGTGACGGTCAGCGCGACGACGCTGGTGAAGGCCACCGCCGAGAAGCGCCGTACGACTTCCCGGTCCACGGCGGGGCCGCGGTGGAGCAGGAGCAGCAGAGCAGCGAGCCCGCCGAACCAGCAGGCGAAGGCGAGCAGGTGGACGAGGTGGGAGGGGATCGCGAGGCCGGTCAGCGGGCCGGACGAGGCGTGCTCGGCCATGGCCCAGGTGGCGGCGAGGCCCACCGCCAGGATGCTGCCGCCGATGGCCAGCCCGTAGGTCAGGTCGCGGAGCCGTTCGTCGTCCCGGCCACTACCCGGCTCGTCCTGACCGGCGGGCCCGCCGCCCGGCTCGCCCCGGTGGACCCGCAGCCGGGCGTGGGCGCCGAAGAGCACGGCCAGGAAGAGTCCGGCAGCGGCGAGCAGCAGCAGCCGGGACACCAGAGCGGTCCCGGTGGGGGTGTCGATGACGGATCCGAGCCCGGAGCGGTCGAGGGCGTCGGAGAGCGGGCCGCCGCTCGTGTACGGGTGGCGCAGCAGCAGGAGGACGAGGGTGGACGCGGTGAGTGTGGTCCAGCCGGCGAGGACGAGCCGCTGGACGCCGGGCAGCGCGGCGCCGCCCGGCCGGCAGAGCAGCACGAAGGCGCTGCCGCCGACCAGCAGCAGGAACCCTCCGTAGGCGGCGTAGCGGCCGAGGTCGTACAGGAACTCGACCATCCCCCCGCCGTCCCCGCCGAGATCCACGGCGGTCTCGGAGGGGGCGCCGATGGAGAACGTGAAGGCGCCCGCCACGGGGTGGCTGTCGGTGGAGACGATCTGCCAGGCGACGGTGTAGGTGCCGTGGGGCAGGCCGCCCTGGAGGGGGACGCCGTGCCGGACGACTCCGTCCGAGCTGTGGTCGGTGAGCTCGCCGGTGTCGGCGCGCTCTCCCGTGGGGTCGAGGACGCGGAGGGAGTCGTCGGAGACCGCCACCTCCTCGGAGAACGTGAGGACGACGTGCTGGGGCGCGGTGTCCACCACGGCCCCCTCCTCAGGGTTGCTGCCGGTCAGCGAGGCGTGCGCGGCGGCGGGAGCGGCCGCCAGAAGCAGGGTGGCCAGGGTGGCGCCGGTCAGCAGGAGCACGGTCCACAGGGACCGGCTCGTGGGGGAGGAGGAGACAGCGGCAGACATGGGTCACTTCCCGCGGTAGGTGGCGGCTTCGACCGGGACGTCCAGGGTGATCGGATCGGATTCCTCGAAGTGCAGCTCCAGGGAGATCCGGTCACCCGGCAGGGGCTTGTGCGTGAGGTCCAGGAGCATCAGGTGATGGCCGCCGCGCCGGAGGTCGAGCGTGCCGCCGGCCGGTACCGGGAACGACTCGACGGGGCGCATGCGGTCGTCGACCGTCTCGTGCAGTTCCACGGTGGCGGCGAGATCGCTGGTCACGGCGGTGAGGGTGTCGTCGGCGCCCCCGCTGTTCCGGATGGTGAGGAAGCCGCCCGCCATGCGGGTGTCGACGGGCTCGGGGATGAAGGCGTGCTCCGCGCTGAGCGCGGGGGCGGCGTCCTCCGCGCAGCCGGTGAGCGCCGGGGAGAACGCGAGGAGGAGCACCCCGGTGAGGGCGGCGGCGGGTCGCGGCAGGCGGCGGTGCCCTGTCACGGGGTCTTCCCGGCGATCAGTAGCGGGAGGTCGCGCTCGAAGGTCTCGACGGTGGCGTCCTTGTTGTAGAGGACATGCGCCCGGTCGTCCCCGGGGAGAAAGGCGAGTACCTGGGTGCCGTGGGTGGAGATGATGTGGCCGTCCTCGTCCTCGTACGCCTCGTCGAGGTGCACACCCACGCTGCGGGCGCCCTCCTGGATCGTGGCGAAGTCACCGGTGAGGCCGACGAAGTCCGGGTCGTGACTGTCCAGCCAGGGGCCGAGCGATTCGGGCGTGTCGCGCTCAGGGTCGGAGGTGACGAACACCACCCGGAGCTCCTCGCGCTCCTCCTCGGGGAGAGAGTCAGCGGCGAGAGCGATGTTGCTCAGCGTGAGCGGGCACACGTCGGGGCAGTTGGTGTAGCCGAAGTACAGCAGGGTGGGCCGGCCCGCGGTCTCGGCGACCAGGTCGTACGGCGCGCCCGAGGTGTCGGTGAGCACGAGACCGGGCTTGGCGAAGGGCTGGTCCAGGACGGTGCCTTCCTCCTCGGAGGGGAGTTCGTCGGCGGTGCCGGCGGGGGTGCCGGCCACGCTGTCGGTGGGGCTGGTTCCGGTGCCGCAGGCCGCCAGCAGGAGGGCTGCGGCGGCCGTCGCGGCGGCGGTCTTGAGAGGGCGCAGGTGCATCAGGTGGTTCCGGGTCTTTCTGTGTTTCCCGGGGGCCGGTCGTGCCGGCGCGGTCCCGGGGTCCGCGGTGCGCGGTTGCCCGCGGGCCGGGGCTCATGCGGGGGCCGCACGAGCCCGGCCCGCCCGGGCACGGTGTGTCCCGGGCCGGGGGCCGGCACCGGACACGGGGTGGGGAAGCGGGAGAGGTCAGGCGCTGGTGCGGCGACGGCCCGCGAGCACGCCGAACGCGACACCGGCCGCGCCGACAAGGATGCCGACGCCGCCCAGCACCCGGGCCGTGGTGTCGCTGCTCCCGGCGGATCCGGCGGATCCGGTGGCCTCGGTGGCCGTCTCGCCGTGGTCCCCGGCCGGCGCCTCGTCGGCGTCGGTGTCCGCTGCGGCGGCGTCGGCGTCGTCGTGCCCGTGACCGTCGTCACCAGGGGTGAGCGTGAGAACGGCCGCCGGCTGCTCGGCGTCCTCACCCGGCTCGTCGATCCAGCGCACGACCTCACCGCTGTCGTAGGTCTGGATGGCCTTGAACACCATCCGGTCGGCGTCCTCGGGCAGACGGCCCATGGAGACCGGGAACTGCTGGAACATTCCGGGGCCGATCTCACCGCCGCTCCAGGTGATCTTGCTGGGAGCTTCGGTGATCCGGTTGCCGTGGACCTCCAGCGGTTCGTCGAGTTCGGCGGTCTCGACCTCGACGTCCCAGCCGGGGACGGGCTGCGGCATGACGGAGGCCACCGGGTACTCGGGGTCGAGAAACACCTCGACCTCGACGGTGGAGGCGTCGTCCCGCTCGTTGGGGACCTTGACATTGACGGTGCTGTAACCGCCCGCGGTGGTCTCCCGCGGGTCGATGGTCACGTGCGCGAGCGCGGGGGTGCCGAGGGCGAGCACGGCGGCGGTGGCGACGGCGGTCGCGGCGAGCAGACGGTTGCGGTTCATGACAGAGCACACTCCGGCGGAGAGGAAGGGGGGACAGGGCGCGCGACGACAGCGCACCCGTCCCCGGTCGGAGGTGGGCGCGTCAGGCCGCGAGGATCAGCTGTTCCGCCCGCTGGGGAGGGCCGCGCCGGATGACGCTGTCCGGAAGCATCGTGCCCTGGGTGACCGGAGTGGGACGGTGGTGGCCGGTGCCCGGCTGCGGGCCCGCCACCGGGACGAGGAGCAGAGGGCTGCTCAGCGCCCGGGTGAGCAGCAGGGCACGCCGCAGCACCGGCGGGATCAGCGCCCGGGGCGCTGACCGTGCCGACAGGCGGACCAGCTGCCACAGGGCTGCCTCACCGCGGCGCAGCAGCCAGCCGGCGGCCAGGGCGGCGAGGAGATGCCCCAGCAGCATGGATCCGTCGGCGAGTGAGGCCAGGCTCTCCCCGGTACCCGTCAGATGCCCGCCGGCCGGGCCGAGCCCGGCGTCGTGCCCCAGCCGGGCGGCGTCCGCGTTGCTCAGCCCGGCGGCGTGGCCGTGGCACAGGAGCGTGTCGGTGGTCTCCTGGGCCGGTCCGCCGTGCCCGGTCCGGCCGAGGCCGAACAGGGTGTGCAGCGCGAGCTGCGCGGCGGTGAGGAAGGCCGCGATGGCCGGCAGCGAGCGGCGCTCCCGCCCGGCGAGCACCGAGGTGACCAGGAAGACCAGCAGCCAGCCGGCGGCCAGTGAGCCCGGTGGCACGCCAGGGCCGGCCGCGAAGGTGTGGCCGGCTGCGGCAAGCACGACGCAGGCCGCGGCGAAGACCGCGGCCCGCAGCAGTCGCAACCCCGGGCCGGCACGCATGACCCCCACATCATCGCACCGCGGTCCCTGACCGGTGTGATCGCCCCGAAATCCGCACATCTGCTCCACAGATCACTCTGAATGGAGCATCGCTATATCGACTCTTCGGTTCAGTACATCCACCGAATGGGGGGAGTTGTGCCCACCCCACGCTTACGGTTGCCGCCGCTCGGCAATACCTGGGTGTGTCGGGCCGCGGCCGGGAGGTGTGCGTGACATCACGCATCCGCGGCTGATCAGCTGCGGCGACTCGGCCTCTCGCTGTGCCGCGCCGCGGGCGGAGAAGCTCTGGAAGGGATGCGGGATGAGCATCTGGTGGTCTCTCCAACTCCGGCGCGACGCGTCCAGCGTCCCGCTGGCCCGCCGGCTGCTGCTCGGCGCGATGGAGACGGCGGGGGTGGACGCGGACATCTCGCACGAACTCTCGGTGGCCCTGTCCGAAGCCTGCGCCAACGCCGTCCAGCACGGAGGCGACCGGTCACAGTTCTACCGGGTCACGGCCTCCATCCACGGAGACATGTGCCGCATCGAGGTCACCGACTCGGGCCCGGGGTTCCCGCCGGACGCCCCCGCCCTCCCGGCCGGTCAGGCGGACCGGGAGCACGGCCGGGGCATGCGGCTCATCGAGGCCCTCTCGGACCGGGTCCGGTTCGCCAACCAGCCCGGCAGCGGCGGCGCGGTCGTCTCCTTCGACAAGATCCTCAAATGGCGCGAAGACGCCCTCCTGCACGCCTCCTGACCCGCCCGCACCCTGCCTGACCTGCCCAGGAACCGGCCGCCCGGCCCCGCCTCGGCCGCACCCCCGGCCCCGGACCAGGCGGCCAGTGCACATGCAGTGCACACCGTTGCGGATTCCCCCTCGCCGGAGCCCTCGCCCTCACCTCCCCCCGACGCGAAGGCGGCATCGATCGCCCTCCGCGTCCGCGACTCGCTCGCCGGCATCAGATGCGTGTACGTGCGCAGCCTGAAGCCGGGGTCGGAATGCCCGAGGTACTCGGCGAGGGCTCTGATCGTCTCTCCCGCGTCCAGCAGCACGGAGGCGTACGCGTGACGGAGCGCGTGCATCCCGTCCTCCGGGGCAGCGGCGAAGCGCGGCGCCCCCTTCTCGCGCGGCGGTATCACCCCGGCCGAGACCAGGGCACGCTTCCAGTCGCCCTCGTTCAGCACGCTCCGGTGATACGCCTTGCCCTGTTCCGTGGTGAACAGCAACCGGAACCTCCGCTCCGCGCCGTCCGGCTTGGCCCACGGCAGGGCGATCTCCTTCGGCGGGTACGCCTTCATATGGGCCTTGAGAGCCCTCGCCAGTTCGTCGGGCATCGGGACGGTACGCACCCGCTCACCCTTCGGCAGCGACAAGACCATCGTGGAGCGCACCAGCTTGATCTGCCGGTTGACGCGTACCAGACGCTGCTTGGAGTCCAGGTCCTCGACCGCGACGCCGAGAACCTCGCCCTGACGCAGCCCGCACCCGAAGGCCACCTTCCCACCGCACTGGAACCGGCCCGGCAGACCAGCGATCACCGTACAGATCCGTGATGACGAGGTTGACGCGCCGGATACCGGGTGATGGATCCTGAGCCGCGAGCTCGTTGACTGGGCTCGCCGATGTAGCAAATTGGCGGCGCGCTCAGGTTTCAGTCATAGGTCCGGGTGATTTGTGGTGTGCTGTTCTATGTGGCTTTCATCATGAAAAACAGCACACCTGCGGCGGGCGCGGAGTCGCCGATGGCCCTGTTCAAGCAGTTGGAGCGTCGACCTGAGGCGCCGGACAAGCTCCATGCGCGCCAGCGAAGCGTCTTGGGCGCGTACATGGAGAAGCTCGGGAGCAAGGATCTGGCGTTCGAGATGCCCACCGGGTCGGGGAAGACCCTTGTGGGCTGCCTGATCGCGGAGTGGCGGCGTCGCAGCAAGAACGAGCGTGTGGCCTACCTGGCGCCGACCCGGCAGCTTGCCCAGCAGGCCGCCCGGTTAGCAGAGCTCTACGGCGTACCGGCGGTGGACCTGACCGGCAAGCACACGGAATGGGCTGGGACGGACCTGCGCTTCGTGCGGAAGCAGGCTGTGGCCTTCGCGACGTTCAACGCTGTGTTCAACTCCAGTCCGAAGATGGCACCGCAGGCCATCGTTCTGGACGACGCGCACGCGGCAGAGAGCCCGGTCGCTTCTACCTGGAGCGTGCGCATCGAGCGTCGCTGGGAGAGCGCGACGTATGACCAGGTCGTCGAGGTGCTCACAGGCTGCGGTGCCTTCAGCGCCGCCGTTGCAAGGCGACTGCATCACCGCACAGCGGGCCGCGTGTACCTCGCGGGCGTCGCCGAAACGACACTGGCCGCCTCGAAGCTGGAGCAGGTTCTAGAGCAGGCGCTGGTCTATAAGCCGCGGTGGCGTTTCGCCTACGAGAAGCTAGGGCACACCGGGCTGGCGGCGTGCCTGGTCTACGTGAACAGCGACGAGGTCTTCATCCGGCCGGTGGTACCTCCCACTCTGTCGCACAAGGAGTTCGAGGACGCTGCCCAGCGGATCTACATGTCAGCCACGCTCGGCACAGGCGGAGAGTTGGAGCGCGCCTTCGGACGACGGCGGATCGATCGGATCGAACTAGACCCCGTTGCTCTCGCCTCCGATGCGGAAAGCGACAACCCCGAGGAGGGCAACGGCAGGCGCTTCTTCTGCTTCCCCAGCCTCACCCCTGGCCTCGGCGACGACAGGCTTCACGGGTTCGTGCGCGAGCAGATCGACGCCTTCGGCAAGGCCCTGGTGATCGCCCGCAGCGAAAAGGAGCGCACGCAGTTGGTCAAGGTGGTGGCCCCGGTCGGCATGCCGCAGTGGGCCACGGGCGAGGCGGACGATGCTCCGGAGGAGTTCCGCGACGCCGAGCGCGGGCTGCTGGCTGCCGCCAACCGGTACGACGGGATCGACCTTCCCGGCGACACCTGTCGGCTCATCGTCATGCACGGTTGCCCGACCGGTGCTCACCTGCAAGAGCGGTTTCTCTACGAGAGCCTCGGGGCCGACACGGTACTGAACGAGCGGATCCGCACCCGACTCATCCAAGGAGCCGGAAGGGCGACCCGCGGCAGCGAGGACCGCGCGGCGATCATCATGCTCGGACGCGACCTGCAGCAGTTCTGCGCGACCCACCTGGACACCATGCCCGCCGAGATCCGCGCAGAGATCAACTTCGGCCTGGAACAGGAGGACCTCTCGGAGGCCGGACTACGGGAGGCTCTGGCTACCGTCTCCGCCGGGGGCGCCGACTGGGCCCAGGTCGACGAATTCGTCCGTGAGCGCGAACAGACCGACGACCGGCCACACCGTGTACCGGAGGGCACACCCCATTTGCAGACTGCAGCCCGATTTGAGGTCGAGGCTGCCAACGCGGCGTGGCACCACAACTGGGAAAGGGCCGTGGAACGCGCACGGAAAGCGATCGAAGCGCTCGCCGGCGGCGACAGCCACTACCGCGCGCTGTGGCAGTACCTCGCCGGGGCCTGGGCCGTCCTAGCGGCTCAAGGCGCAGGTGGGTCTCATTGGGCGGGAGTGGCGGGCCGGTCCTTCGATGACGCGCGCGTCTCCGCACAGGGGACACAGTGGCTGAGCGAGTTGAACCTCGACGCGATAGCCCTCCTCACTCCGGACAGCCAGGCTGAGGTAACCGCGCTCGACCCCCTGGACGAGTGGGTGATCGACCAAATCGCCGACCACGCGCTGCGAACCGATATGAAGCCGCTGGCGCTGGAGCAGAAGATTAGGGACGGGCTGGGGCAGACCGACAGCACCCTCTTCGAGCACGGCTTGATCGCGCTGGGCGAGCTCATGGGAGCCGAAGTCCTGCAACGCTCCTCCGCGCACTCTGAGCCCGACGCCGTGTGGATGTTCGGCGAACACTTCTGGCTCGCGATCGAGGCCAAGTCCGGGGCCACAGGCTCAAAGATCGCTTCCAGAAAGGTACGCGAGGCACTGACGCACCTGAACTACGCGGCGGGAGTAACCGATCGTGAGGTCCCCGAAGGGTCGGTGATCTTGTTCGTCACCCCCCAGACCGATGTGGCCCATGACGCCAGGCTGGTCGCGACCGGCAGGCCGTTGTTCCTGGTGACGCCCGAACCGATCCAGCAGATCGCGGAGCGAGTGCTGGCCGCCTGGGGAGCGATCCGGTCCCAAACCAGCCGGATGGAGCCCATAGATGCCCGGCCTGTCGTCGCAAACCTCCTCAGCAAGCGACAGGCTCTCCCCAGCCAGTGGCTCGCCCTGGTGACCAGCCTCCCGATCACCGTGGCATAGCGCACGGTCATCACCTCGCCAGTGCCGCCGCGCCAACGGCCACGGTGGCGGATGTCACTCCACGGGCGTAGCTGGCCCTCGGGACTGATAGGGCCACCAGCAGCTCGTCCGTTCCCACCAACCCTTTCCTGCGAGCGCGACCACGCATCATGTCATGACAGGAGGAGCAGGGAGTCCCAGGCGGTGGTGGGGTCGGAGAGTAGTCCGGTGTGGTCGGCGAGGGCGAGGGCCACCCCACCGGCGCCGGTCAGGAAGCCGGGGTTGTCGAACCGGACGCCAGCTTCGATGTGGGGGAAGCCGAAGGGGCGGTCGGGGTCGTGGAGTGCGGTGATGTGCTCGGCCGCTTGTGCCGCCACCGCCGGGTGGCCGGTTCGGGTGGCGGCTTGGAGGGTTCCGGCTGTTCCGTGGCAGAGGGTGGGGCCTTCAGTGTCCCAGGCGGTGGGCCGGCGTTCGGCAAGGCGGTCGATGGCGGTGCGTCCGGCGGTGGTCAGGGTCGGGTCTGTCAGGGCGTGGCCGGCGAGGGTGAGGGCGCGACCGATGCCGGGGGTGCCGTAGCACCAGGCGTCGCGCCTTCCGGGTGAGCGTGGGGCGACGGGGGTCGGTGGGTGGTCGAGCGTGTCGCCGCTGATGTGTGGTGGCCAGGAGCCGTCGGCGTCGCGGTGGGTGGTCAGCCAGGTGGCGGTGGTGCGAATGGCTTCTGCCTGGCCGGGGACGGTGCGGCCGGCGGTGTAGGCGATGGCGAGCAGGGCGAGCGGGCCGGCGGCGCCGTGGGAGAGGCCGGTGGTGGCGGCTCCGGAGGCATGAACGGTGACGCCGGACGGGTGGTCTTCGGCTGGCAGCCACCAGCCGGGGAGCTGGCCGTGCCGGGTGCGGAGGATGGCGGTCAAGGTGGTAAGCGTGGCGGTGAGGCCCGGTTGCGCCTGCTTGCGGTGGCCGGTGGCGTGCGCGGCGAGGAGTACGCGGCCGATGCCTGCCAAGCCCTTGATGGCGTCGTAGACCGCCCAGGGTGCGCCGGGTCTTCCCTGGGCGGTGCGCCGTTGCTGGTGAAGGGCGAGTCCTTCGGCGCGGGCGGACAGCCAGGCGGTGGCGTTGCGGGTGGTGTCGGCGTAGGAGCCGGGGTCGGGGAGGTAGGCGGTGCCGATGATGAGGGAGGCGGCGAGGGCGCCAGGGCCGGTGTGGATGCCGTCCGGTGGGGTGTTGCGGCCGAGGCGGGCTGCGGCCTCCCAGTGCTGGGCGGCGGCGGTGGCGAACTGCGGGTCGGCGCGGGCAAGACAGGCGTGTAGCAGCGCGGTTCCGGCGAGACCGTCGCAGAGGGTCGCGGCGGCCTGGGGTGTGAGGGACGCCGTGACGCGTTCGGGGTCGCGGAGGGCGTGGGCTACCGCCAGGGCCTGCCGGGCCGCTTCGTCAGTGCTGGTGGGCATGGGCGTGGAAGAGGTCGGTGGCCAGGGA
Organism: Streptomyces sp. ACA25; assembly: GCF_028200735.1. Taxonomy (GTDB): domain Bacteria; phylum Actinomycetota; class Actinomycetes; order Streptomycetales; family Streptomycetaceae; genus Streptomyces. Next base: position 243,914 of record NZ_JAQKPV010000001.1, on the reverse strand, counting down.
GCGGGTGACCCGTTCGTGGGCGGGGTCGGGTCCGAGGAGGCGGTTGCAGTGCATATGGACCAGGTCGGAGGCACAGAGGTCGGCCACGTCGGGGTCGGTAAGGGTGGGGCGGTAGGCGGTGAGCGTCTGGTGTCGTGCAGCCATGGCGTCGGCCAGGTCTGCGGGGATGAGGGAGGCCGGGTCGGTGCGGGTTGTGCGCAGGCGGGGCCGGAGGGTTTCGCGGGCGCGGCGGTCGGCCGCGGACAGGCCGTGACCGCGCAGGGCGAGGCGGGGCTGGTCGGCCACCGTGCGGGCGATGTCCGCCGCCGATGTGGCCGCGATCAGCAGCCGGTCGGGTAGCGCGTCGGTCAGAGCAAGGCAGCGCGCGGCGAAGGCGCTGTCGGCGGCGAATACGTCCTCTGCGGCGCCGATCGCGTCGGGGCCGCCGTAACGTTCGGTCTCCGGTGCGTACGGTTCGAGCACCATTCCTCCGGCGAGATGCTCGGCGGCGAGCGTGGTGCACCAGGTGGCCAGCAGCGGGAGGACGTGGGCGGCGAGGGCCTCGGGGGCGCCGTGAACGCGGATGCGCAGATGGTCGCCGAGGGCGGGTGTGTGGTAGCGCAGCCAGAACCAGCGGTGGATGTGTTCCGTTGCAGGGGCGAGGACTTCGGGAAGCTGACGGAGCACGCTCTCCTGGTGGACGGCGGGGACCGGGAGGGCAGCGGAGAGCCACGGTCCGCCGGGCAGGTGTCTGGTGGCAGGTCCGGGACGCGGCCGGGTGCGTGGGTCGAGGTGCTGTGCCGAGGGGCCGTGGCGCCGGGTGAGGTTGATGACGAGTTCGATGACGTGTCGGCCGTGCGGCCCATCGACAGGCGCGTCGGTGGTGCCGGGTTTGCTCAGGGGTTCAGTGAGGGCTCGGGCTCCGCGTCGCACAGACCGTCGTAGGAGTTCACGGTCCTCCTCTCGCCGCAGGTCCAAAGGGATCTGCCGGTCGGACTCCTGGACCACGACGATGTCCGGCGGGGCGGGAACGGCGTCGGCGAGCCAGGCGGTCAGCGCCTTGGTCCAGGTGCGGCGGTGGGCGGGGGCATCGATCAGGTCTTCGGGGAGTCGCCACCGGGCCGGGTCGAGGATGACGCTCCGGTAGCGGACGCGGGGGGTGTACGGGGCGTACGCGGCCGGTCCCCACGACCAGGTGTGCCAGGGTCGATGTCCGGCGTGGCCGATCAGACGGAGCGTACGGGCGGCCGGGGGCAGCAGGTCGGCGGCGAGGCGGCTGAACAGCACTGGCCGGACAGGGCGTTGATGCCGGGCGGACCAGATGACCAGGTGGTGGCCGGCGGAGCCGACCAGCAGATCCTCCGGGAGCAGGTCTCCCTTGCGTGGGGGCACGCCGAGGGGGATGCGGCGCAGGGCGAATCCGGTCTCGACTGCGAGTGCGGCGGTCGGGCCGGTGCGTGGGCGGCAGACGATCTCGGCGACCATCGGTGCCCCGTCCGCCGCGTCGGTACTGCTGGGGGCGAGTTGGGGCAGCCAGGGGGCGAAGCGCCCGGCGGCCGTGCCGGCGTCCTGGGAGCCGGCGTCACAGACGGCCAGCCGCAGCTGGTCACCGTCGTGCAGCAGCCGCACGTGGATTTCGGCGGTTGCCGGTGGTTCGGCGCGGACGCCGTGCGCGAGCCGGTGCGCCAGTTCGTCGTCCACGGTGATCTCCGTCTGTCCCCGTGCGGTGGCCTGGGCCAGCAAGCGGGCGAGGAGTGCGGCGCGGCGAGGGTCGAGGTCGCCCTGGGTGGTGAGGTCGTCGGCTTGGCCGGGCGGACCGATGCCGGTAGCGGGGTCGACGACCTCCAGCAACGGCACCAGCCGGTAGCGGCCGTAGGCGCGCAGGAACTTCTCGTGGTACTCAGCGGCGGGGCTGGTGAGCTGGCTGATCTGCCAGAGGAGGCTGGCGGCTTGTGCTGTCTGTTGCCCGAGCGCGTGGGGCAGGACGAGGGAGGCGTCGGCCAGGGTGTCCGTGGTCAGGGGGCGTTCGACCGTGGCCAAGGCGTCGGCCGCGTCGCGGGCGGACCGCAGCAACGGAAGCCGCTCGGGCGTGCCGGGCGGCAGAGCGTCAGCCCCGTCGAGCAGTTCGCGCAGTCGTTCCAGATCCCGGCGCAGCGCGGCGGCGGGCGGAAGCCGCGCGAGGAGATGGCCAAGCGGATCGGCGCGTATGGAGCCGGGGAGGAGGTCGGTCAGCAGGAAGCCGGTACGGATCATCTGCCGCACGGTGGCGCGGATCGTCGCCTCATCGACCGCCTGGTAGCGGGCGGTCATCCCGCCCAGTACGCGTGCCCCCGGCGCACCGTCGCGGCAGATGTCGAGCAGCCACAGGGCCACAACAGTTGCGCGGATGCTGCTGCGTTGGGGCTTGGCGCCGGTGGATGCGGGGTGTTCGGCCTCCAGCCGGTCGCCGCGCCGACGCACCAGGTTGTTGGTGGTCAGGGTCAGAGAGAGCAGCACGTCGCCGGTGTCGAGGAGCCGGTCCGCGACGGTCGTCAGCCAGGCGGCGCTGGGCGTGGTGATCGCCCGGTGGGCCGCGCCGAGGCGCAGCACGGCCGGCTGGTCGGCGAATCTGGCGGGCGCGACGGCTGCGAAGACGCCGTGCGGGGTGGTGCGGGTGCGGGAGCGGATGTCGTAGGCGCGCCGCGTGGCCGCCGTGCGCGCGTCGTCGGCTGCGGGGGTGGCCTCGGCAGCCTGTCCCATGGCGCGGCTGGCCAGGAAAATGCCCTCGGCCAGCAGGCCGGCGCTTGCCTCCTCGGGCACGGAAACGGCCGGGCGCAGTGGGATACGCGCCAGGGCCACCGGCTGGTGGCGGAACACGCTTCGGACCATGACGCGGCTCCCGGGACGAAGGCGGTCCTGCCGGGTGCGGCGCACGCCTGGTGCGCCGCACCCGGAGGGGGAACTGGACGGCTGCTACAGGGCGCTGCACCCCAGGCCCGGCACGATGGGGCCGTCCGGGGTGGCGCAGCCGGTGGTGTGGCCGGTGGTCGGGGACTGCCCGCAGTTGTCTCCGGTGCACGGCTCCGAATCGGCAAGCGAGGGGTTGAGCAGAGACAGGTCAGTGGTGCGGGCGTCGAGATCGAAAACGTCGTCGAGGACGGATGCGGTGCTGTGTGGCGTCATGGCTGTCAGCAGCTCCTTCGCACGAAGGCAATGGTGGGATGGGTCCTCCCCGGCGCGTATGCCGGGAAGTAGCGAGGGGGCCAGGGCGGTGAGGCGGCGCGGCGTCAGGGCAGGGCGATGACGAGCCGGGAGTAGCGGTTGTCGATGACCTGCCCGGGGGCGAGCTGATCGTCCGGGGTTCCGGCCGGGTAGACACGGGCGACCGGCTCCACCGAACCCCGGTGGCCGCCGTCGTCCCAGGCACGGATACGGTCCGCGAGGCGAGCAGCGAGCCGTTCCCGTTCCGGGCCGTAGGCGTGCACGCCGAGTTCGAAGCCATCGGCCGCCGGGCGGATGGTGAGGTAGGCGAGGGTGCCGGCCTCCCAGGTGGCGGCGGCGGCGATGGTCCAACCGGACAGCCCGCGCTCCACACCCCGCGCGCTGGCGTAGATCCTCGCGCACGGCGCCAGGGTGCTGACCAGCCAGAGGTCCAGCGAGGGCAGCACGCCCTCGCTTCCCCGCAGGACCACGCCCGTCCAGACGGTGCTGCCCTGCCCGGCGGCGAGGGCGGCTCGCAGCGCCTCGCCGTCCGCCTGCTGGTCGTCGCTGAGGCCAAGCCGCACGTCGCCGTCGCTGAGGTCAATGGTGTGGCCGCCGTGGCGGTTGTCGCCCTGCATACCGACGAAGCCGCACCGGGTCTGGCCCCGGCTGACCAGGTGCCCGTCCTCGTGCTCGAAGGAGAAGACCTGGTGGATGCCGCGGAAGCTCAACGGGACCACCAGCCGACCGTTCTCGGCGAGTTGGGCAGACCAGGCCGGGGGCACGTCGGGCGCCTGGGCGGTGACGACGATGGCGTCGAAACCGCCGTCCGGCGCCAGCTCGCCCGCGCCATAGGTGCCGTCGGCGCACAGCACCGTGACCCGGTCGTCGTAGCCGGTCTGCGCCAGCAGCCTGCTCGCCCGCTCGGTCACCTCCGGGTCGATGTCGACGCTGACCACCTCGCCGTCCTTCCCGACCACTTCGGCGAGCAGGGCGGCGTTGTAGCCGCCGGACCCCAGTTCCAGTGCCCGCATGCCCGGCCCGAGTCCGGACAGCTCCAGCATCCGGGCTTGCACCCAGGGGGCGGACACCGAACTGACGGGGTGGCCGCGGTCGTTCGTCTTTGTGATCACGGCGTCGTCGGCGTACGCCTCAACCGGCGATGCCTGTGGGGCGAAGACATGGCGCGGCACCGTGCGGAAGGCGTCCGCGACGCAGTCGCGGCGGATGTCTCCCTGCTGGCGGAGCGTGTCGGCCAGGGCCTCTCGCAGGGCGGTGATGTCGGCGGCCTCGGGGGTGGTCTGGGTCGTCATTGTGCGGAGTGTAGTCACGCGATTGCTCCTGATTGCGACGTGTTTCGGCCAGGCTGGCTACGCTGCGGGGGCATGCCCGACGAGGTACGGCACACCCGGGCCGCCGTCCTGCCTGCCGGCCCCGGGGTCGGTGGCGAGGACGTTCAGGGCGGCGGTGACGCGCCACTCGGTGTACGGGGCGACCAGGCTCCGCAGCCCCACGGGCGCGACCCAACGCGCCGACGCCAGCTCCTCGTTCAGCGTGAACTGGGTGTCCGCGGCCAGCCGCCCGCCGTCGAAGACCACGTTCACGCCTTCCCGGCTGGTGCCGGCGGCGGGCATGTGGTGAACGACCAGCACGCGGCCGGGAACGATGCGCAGCCCCAGTTCCTCGCGCGCCTCCCGCTGGCACGCCACAGCGGCGGGCTCGCCCGCATGGGCGCACCCGCCGGGCAGACCCCACCGGCCCCGCCCGGCGCAGTACGTCTTCTCGACCAGCAGCACCTGCCCGTCGTCGTTGCGGAAGAGGGCCAGCGCTCCGAGGCGCCGTCCGGGAGGTGAGGTGAAGTCGGCTTCGTTGTGCACGGTCGGTCTCCTCGGTCTGTCGGTCGTAGAAGGCTGGTGCCGCTTCCTCCGGGCCGGGGAAATGGAGGTCACCGGCCCGGAGGAAGCGGGTGATGCAGGCCCGCTCGGGGGTGCGGGCCCGGCCGTTCCCTGCCGGACGTGGGACAGGCAGGGCGGCCGTCATGGGTGAATCAGACAGATCAGGAAAGCGGCGTACCGTCACGGCAGCGGCTGCCCGGAGCGGCGCGCGCAGCGCCCTGCTCGTCCGGGTCATCGGCGAACGGACGGTCGGGCGCGGAAACCGCCGCGGAAGCGGTGGCATCGCCGACATACAACACCGCGCCGATACCGACCAGATTCGCCGCGATCATGACGGCGCCGGCGAACCGGCCGTCGGCCGACGGCAACTTGCGACGGTGACGCCCACTCATCGGCAGACCACCCCCGCCGCAAGCTCGCCCCAGACGACCTTTCCCCACCGCTTGGAGTCCGTGCCCCAGCTGACGGTCAACGCCTCCACCAATGCCAGGCCGCGCCCGCGGACCTCGTCGTCACCGGCAGCACGCCGCACCGGCCGCGTGCGGGACAGGTCCACGACCGCGATCCGCACCCGGCCCGGCCCCACCCGCGTCAAGGTGACCCGGACGTGGTGGCCCCTGGCGTGCTCGACGGTGTTGGCTACCAGCTCGGTGACGACCAGCTCGCCGTCCCCGGCTATCCCATCCAGACCCCACGCGGTCAGGGCGGTGCGCACCAGCGTGCGTGCCCCTCGGGCGCTCTTCGCCGCGCGCGGCAGGGTTCTGCTGTATCTGGGTCGCTCGGTCAGTCGGACAGTGGCGGTGATGGTCATCAGGACCTCGTGGTGGTGAGCGGCGGTGGCTGCTGCTGCCCCGGCTCGGGGGCCGAGTGCGGCGTCCTCCTCTCGGTCGTCGGTGCCGTCCGGTGCGGCGGCAGGTGTCCAGTTCAACGAGCGACAGCCGGGGAGCGGGAGGAAAACCGGTCCGCCCGTGCAGTGCGGCCAACCGGAAATTTGCGGGCCGAGCGGTTCAGCGGAGCGCGATGACGTGGCTACCGTGAGGCTGTGGAGGGCAACGAAATCCTCAAGCAGCGCATGGATGACGAAGGGTTCACCCAGGCTGAGCTGGCCGAAGCCGTCAACGCCGACCTGCGGGCCGCCGGTTACGAGGGCACGGTCAGCGACCGGACGGTCCGGAACTGGCTGACCGGAAAATCCCGCTGGCCGCACCAACGGCAGCGGGCAGCCTTAGAGGCAGTATTCAACTGCCCGGTCACCGAACTGGGCTTCGTTCCCCGAGGAGACTCCTCGCGTTCGGTACCGGAGGACCCCGTGCATCGCCGCCGCTTCATAGGCGCCACCGCCGCAGCCGCCGTCGCTGCCGTCAGCGCCGCTCCCGCGTACGCCGTCCAGCCCCGCGTCGGCATGAGCGATGTGCAACGACTGCTCAGCAAGTTCGCCGTCCTCGTCGCCAGCGACCACCGCTACGGCGGCAAGCTCACCATCGAAATCCAAGCCTCCGCCCTCGCCGGCGAAGCCCTGGCCCTGCTCGCGCGCGGCACCGCCACCCAGCGGGTGCGCGGTGCTCTCTACGGCTGCGCGGCCTCCTTCACCTCCAGCGCCCTGTGGGCCGCCATCGACGGCCGCCGCTTCGACGCCGCACAGCGCCACTTCGACCGGGCGTCCAGCCTCGCCTCCATGTCCGGCGACCCCACCATCGCCTTCCGCATCTGGTCCCACGCCGGAAGCCTCTACCGCCACATGGCCCGGCCGGCGGACGCCCTCGCGGCCAACGACGTCGCCCGCCGCCTGCCGATCGCCCGCCGCGACCCCCTGTTCGCCTCCCTCGGCCACGCCCGCCACGCCGCCATCCACGGCCTCACCGGCGAACACCGCGCCGTCCGCCAGGCCCTCGGCCACGCCCAGGAAGCCCTTCAGCAGGCCCGCAGCGGCGAACAGCGCCCGGTCTGGATCAACGCCTTCTACGACCAAGCCGAACTGGAAAGCCTCGCCCTCGCCGCCTGCCTCTCCCTCGGCGCCTACGACGAGGCCGAGGCCCACGCCCACCGCAGCCTTGCCCTGCTCCGCCCCGAGATGCAGCGCTCCCGCGCCATCACCACCGCCCGCCTCGCCCACGCCCAGCTCGGCCAAGGCGACATCGAACCGGCCGTGGCCACCGCCCTGTCCATCCCCGCCGACCCCACCGGCCAGCACCCCCGCGTCACCACCATGCTCGACGACTTCGGCAACGCCCTGCGCATCGCCGCCCCGTCCAGCGAACCCGCCCGCACCTGGGACCAGTACACCCGCGCAAACCCGAGGAGCCCGCAGTGACCTCAGACGCCATCGAGCTGCGTCACGCAACCGACATCGACACCGTGTGGACCACGCTCATCGACGTCTACGCCGAGGTCCGCGCCGACCAGCTCCACCAGCCCCACTACTCCGTCGAACGCTACGGCGAACGCCTCGCCCGCCACGGCGCGGAACCAGGCTGGGAAGCCGTCATCGGCTACGACGGCGACGAACCCATCGGCTACGCCTACGTCAACACCCTCCAGCCCGACGACCGCTGGTGGAAGCGCATGACCACCCCCCTCCCCGAAGGCTGCACCGACACCCCCACCGTCGCCCTCAAAGAGATTATGCTCCGCATCCCCTGGCGCGGCACCGGCTCCGCCCGTCGCATCCACGACGAACTCCTCGCCCACCGCCCCGAGCAACAGGTCACCCTCCTGGTCAACCCCCTCAACGGCAACGGCAAGGTCAAAGCCCTCTACGAGTCCTGGGGCTACCACCAGATCAGCACTCAACAACCTTCAGCCGACGGTCCTATCCTCACAGCCATGCTGCGCGCTATTCCCAAGCCCGCACCGACCGAATAGCCAGAAGAATCACCTGCCGGACGGGCATCGCCTCATCGGGTGCCATGCCCCGAAGCTTTCGAGGAACTTTCATGCCGTACGAATCCGCTCACGACCTACCGTCTTTCATCGAGTTGAAGCAGCAACTTAAAGGGGTCAAGCTGTTTCAATTCTTGATCCCCAAAGAAAGGCGACTGAACGTCGAGGAGCTTCAAGAGCAGATCCAGCGTCTTGGCGACCTGGCAGATCGGTTCTACGTCGTACTGGGAGAGCGAAACTGGATCTTTCACGATGACCTTTCGATCACGAAAATCGAAGAGATCTTGAACGATGCACCAGACGCCGCTACCGCCGAGGCGCGTCTCATTGGCTACTACCAAAATGAGAATACGCTGAAGTTTATGATGCTCCGACTTAGGAGCATGGACGCTTTGCGCAAGCGCGAGCATCTCGTTCGGTATGCACTGGACGACTATAAGGCTGGGCGATACTACGCATGCACTCACGTACTGCTGAGCGTGATGGATGGATTCGTCAACGAATTTGAAACTGTTAGGCGTGGCCTTCACGCCAGAAAGCCCGAAGAGCTTGACGGTTGGGATAGCATCATTGGTCACCACAGAGGGCTTGCGAGGGTCCATAAGGTCTTCACAAAAGGCAGGACCAAGCCGAACGAGAACCCCGTCTATGAGCTTCATAGGAACGGAATCGTTCATGGCAGTATCCTCAACTTCAATAATGAGGTTGTTGCTACCAAGGCATGGAACTACCTGTTCGCCGTTGTTGACTGGGCGAAGGCAAAAGAGAAGGCCAGTCGGCCAAAGCCGGAGCAGCCATCGTGGGCTGATACCTTCAAAAAGATCGCCGACAATGGCCGAGTGAAGCGCGCACTTGATGAGTGGCAGCCCGAGAATCTAGGGAAGGACTCCGATGGCTTCACCAGTCACAAGGCTTACGAAGCGACCGACCGGTTTTTGACGTCCTGGAGGAATAAGAATTACGGGGGCATGGCACAGTCAGTAAATAATCGCGAGCGGGATGCTCACGGCAACGGTTTTCCTCGACTGATTAGACAAAGCTACGAAGGTTTCGACCTCGAATCCTTCGAAATCAATTTCATCGATCATCGGACTGCGGCCATTTGTGTCGTGAGCGTGAAGCTATTCATGGCTGGCGGTGAGGAAAAAGAAGGGAAACTTCGCTGGGTGTACGAGAGTCCCGATGGAGAACCAACCCCCTCATCAATGGACGGGGAGTGGCATTTGGTGCACTGGAATTACTACATGGTTGCCGGTAGGACTTGAGGTAATTCGCGAAAGCCTGGCCACGATCATGCTGTTCCCCTGGTGCGACCACCCCGCCGCATCTGCAGGCCGTAACGTTTCGCGTCTTGCTCACCATCTGGCGGCCGATGTGACGCGGTCGGCAAGTCGGAGGACGGTGGAGCCAGTCCGGTAGTCCGCGATGAGCTGCGTGGCGGTTCCTGGTCGGCGGCAGGGTTCGTCCTGCGGGAGCGTTGAGCTGGGGTCGGGAAATTTGGCGAGGAGGGCTTCGAGCGCGTCGGCAGGGTGGTTGGGTTGTAGTGGAGTGGCGCAGGGTCTGCCGCTGGGGGGAGTGCACATCTGGTGCACTCGGGGGTCGAAAACCGTGCTGACCAGTGGAAACCTGCGGAGGGGGTTTGCACTGGTCAGCGGTGGTTTTCGGGGTGAAGGGGCAGGTCAGCGGGGACCGGGGGTCATTTGATCCTCAAATGGCGCGAAGACGCCCTCCTGCACGCCTCCTGAGGCGATCACGGCCCGCTGACCTGCATCGGACGCTGTCGGCACAGTCTGACCTCGGCTGTCCCTCCGAAGAACTCCTCGACGGCGACCTCGACCGCACCGACTTGAGGGACTTCACCCTCCGCAAGCAGCTCCTCTGGGAATCCGACACCGCCACCCCCAGCGAGGTGCGCAGCGTCAGGGGACGGAGATGACAAGCCGGGAGTAGCGGTTGTCGACGACCTGCCCGGGGGCGAGCTGTTCGTCCGGGGTCCCGGCGGGGTAGACGTGGGCGACGGGTTCCACCGTGCCCCGGTGGCCGCCGTCGTCCCAGGCGCGGATGCGGTCCGCGAGGCGTGCGGCGAGACGTTCGCGGTCGGGGCCGTAGGCGTGCACGCCGAGTTCGAAGCCTTCCGCTTCCGGCCGGATGGTGAGGTAGGCGAGACTGCCGCCCTCCCAGGTGGTGGCGGCGGCGATCGTCCCTCCGGACAGCCCTCGCTCCACCCCCCGGGGGAGCTGGTGTGGATTCTCGCGCAGGGTGACAGGGTGCTGACCAGCCACAGATCCAGCGAGGGCAGTACGCCCTCGTTGCCGCGCAGGGCCACGCCCGTCCAGACGGTGCTCCGCTCCGAGGAGGCCAGCGCGGCCCGCAGCGCCTCGCCGTCCGCCTGCTGGTCGTCGTTGAGGCGGAGCCGCAGATCGCCGTCGCTGAGGTCGATGGTGTGGCCACGCGCCACTCCAAGTAAGGGGCGACCAGGCTCCGCAGTCCCACAGGCGCGCCCCAACGCGATAGCTCCTCATGGAGCGGGAACTGGGTGCCCGAAAGCCAGCAACCCGCCGTCGAGGACCACGTCCACGCCCTCCCGGTCGTCCCCGGTAGCGGCCACCGCGGTCTTCAGCTCGCCCTGGAGGACCTTCGCGCACCGCTTGCGGGCCGTGCCCCAGCACATGGTCAGCGCTTCCTGCGGCACGGCCCGCGTTGGTTGTGATCCTCGACCACCCCGGAGGGTGGTCGCCACCCGCTACGAAGGCTGGCGAGACGGAGCGGGCATCAGCTGGTTGCGATCCTCGACCACCCCGGAGGGTGGCCGCCACGGTAATTGACCTGCGGTTTTGTGCTCGCCGTGGGTGTGGTGAGCTGTTGGCCGTAGGTGCATTTCCGCCATTCCTGACATTCTGCTTCGGTGCGATCCGTGTGTCGTGTGTCCACTTGGGGTTCCGAAGCTGGTCTGGGAGTCAGAGGGTTAAGTCGTCCCGATGCGACTGTAGCTGTGCTGTGCTGCGGGTCTGGACTGTGGCGAGGCCGTTGTAGGAGGCGGTAGATCAAAGTAAGGCCGGTTCTTCGACGAAGGGCAGGACCGTGGGGACGAAGGGGCAAGCTGACAGGGCGCCTCCTGCTCGTGCCCGGGGACGGAAGCTCAACCGAGGACGCACGGCTCAGGCTTCCCGGTACCGGTCCCGGACCTCGGGGCGCTGCCGGAAGCCTGCCGACCTGTAGGTGGCGACGGCTCCGGCGTAGGAGACCGGGGTGCAGACGAGCGCGCTCGACGAGCCGAGCTCCCGGAGTGCGGCCGCCGCGGCGAGGGTGATCGCCTTGCCGTAGCCGTGACCGCGGTGTTCCGGGTGCACACCCATCGGCTCCAGCAACCCGGGCTTCCCCGGACCGGCCGACCACACCGTCACCGCCGCCACCGAGTGACCCCGGACGTCGTGGGCGACCAGGCACCGGGCGTCGGCGTACGGCGAGCCGGCCGCCATCGCGTGCCAGCGCTCGTCCGTGAAACTCACGCTGTCGAACGACGCCCGATGCACGGCGGCCCGCGCGTGCGCCCGCTCCGGCCCGATCGCCTCGATGCGCACACCCGGGTCCTCGACCGGCTCCGTGAGGTCGCGGCGCAGCGGTATCCATGGTTCGTCGGTCCGCCAGCCGTCCTCGGACAGCAGGTCCTGGACCCGTGCGTCCATGGGCGCCTCGATGTTCACCTTTCCCTCCGGCAGTACGCCGCGCTCCGGATCGGTGACGTCCTCGACCAGCTGCCGCGCCAGCTCCTCGTCCTGTTGAACGTCCGGTGCGATCGTCAGCCGCAGCAGCTCGGGGCCGTCCAGCAGTCCGGCGGCGAGAATCCGCCCGCCCCGGCTCCACGTTCGTACTGCGGCGGCTGTCGCCTCCGCCCCGAACCGCCAGAACCAGCCCAGGTCTCCCGGATGCAGTTGCATCGGCGCCCCCTCGTACTGCCACTCCCGCAGCACGTCCACCACCTCGCGCAGTCCGTCAACTCCTGGTGTGTGCAAAGCATTCGTCATGCCACCGATTCCACCTCACCGCACCGCCTGCCCGCATCAGGTTTCCGGCCGGCCGGCGCGGCGCCTGCGCGCCGGCCGAGCGCCGACAGCGGCCACGGTCGGCCACGGTCGGCCACGGCCGGAACCGGCCCGGCCCGGGCGCTCCCGTGGCGGGGGCCCGTCCGTCCGCCTACCGTCGGAAGACGGCAGGCCCTCACGGGCAGAAGGCAAGCGAAGTGGAGAACAGATGACTGTCCCGGTGTTGTTCGGCGCCAACATCGACCCCACCTGGGCCGATCCGGGGGCTCCCTTGCGGTTGGCCCGCCGGGCCGAGGAGGCCGGGCTCGACCTGGTGACGGTGCAGGACCACCCGTACCAGCGTGCGTTCTTCGACACCTGGACCCTCATCAGCCATCTGACGGCCGCCACCCAGCGGATCACGTTCGTGCCCACCGTGGCCAACCTGCCGCTGCGCCCTCCGGCCATGCTGGCCAAGGCCGTTGCCAGCCTCGACGTGCTCACCGGTGGTGGCCGGGTGCAACTGGGCCTGGGCGCGGGTGCTTTCTGGGAGGCAATCGAGGCGATGGGCGGTCCCCGGCGCAGCGGGAAAGAGGCCGCCGACGCCCTGGAGGAGGCGGTCGGGGTCATCCGGCTGATGTGGAGCGGGCAGCGGTCGGTGCGGACCACCGACCACACGTACTACTCGCTCGCCGGGACCCGCCCCGGGCCGGAACCCACCCCGGGGCTGGGGATCTGGCTGGGTGCCTACGGGCCGCGCATGCTGCGCATGACCGGCGCCCTGGCCGACGGCTGGATACCCTCGCTCGGCTTCCTCGGCCTGGACCGCCTGCCGGCCGCGGTGGCGCGGGTGAACGGGGCGGCCGAGGATGCCGGACGCGACCCGTCGGCCCTGCGCAAGGTCTACAACCTCAACGGCATGATCGGCCCGGAGTCCGGCGAGCCGTTCAAGGGCTCGGTGAGCCAGTGGACCGAGCAACTCGTGCCGCTGGTGCGGGACGTCGGCATGAACGCCTTCGTCTACTGGCCCGACGAGGATCACGAGCGGCAGCTGGCGGTCTTCGCCGACGAGGTCGTGCCCGCGGTCCGCGAGGCCCTCGACAGCTGACTGCCGGGGTGCGGCATCGGCGGCGCCCCACCCGACGGGGCCCCGCCGGTGCGGGGACGGTCACCCGGAAGAGATCGGCTACTGCGCCCAGCGGGAAGCGCGCCACTCACCCTTCAGCATGGCGTAGACGAACTCGCCGCCCCACTCCCCCTTGAAGATCTCGGACTCCACGAAATGTGCCTCCCGGCGCATCCCCACCCGCTCCATCAGCCGGTAGGAAGCATCGTTGCGCGGGTCGCAGCGTCCGATGATCCGGTGCAGCCCGAGCTGCTCGAAGCCCAGCCGCAGCATCTCCACGGAGGCTTCCGTCGCGTAGCCCCGGCCGTGGAAACCGGGGTGCATGACGTACCCGAACTCTCCCTGCTTGTTCTGCTCGCTGAGCCAGATGAGCAGCACGTAGCCGATCGCCTTGCCGTCCAGATCGACGGCGAGCAGCAGGGTGTCCCCCTCCTTGCGCAGCGCCGTCTGCTGCTGCCGGGTGGCGAGCTCCTGGGCGTTGTCCTCCCGGGTCCGCGGTTCGTTGAAGAGGTAGCGCGCCACGTCGGGCTGCGCCTCGAACTCCAGCATGTCGTCCTCGTCACGTTCCGTGAACGGCCGGAGGGTCAGGCGACTGGTCTTGATCGGCTCCGAGATCTCGATCATGGGCTCCCTTGCCGCTCCCCGTGCGTCGATCCGCGTGAACGTTCGCACACCCAACGCTACACAGACGCGTCATCCGGAATGACTGGGGGCCGGTTCGCCCGGTCGGTCCGGGCCACCACACGTGGGGCGTTACGGGGTGTGGGTGCTGATGGGGCTTCGGGCGGCCGCGGGCTTCGGCAAGCGCCGTCGCACCTCCCCGTCCGTCGCGAAGCCCGGGCGGACTGAGCGGGGAGCGACCGCGTTACGGGGCGGGAGGGCCGAACAGGTGGAGTCCGAGCCGGGGCGGAGTGCGCCGCAGCCGGGACCGGAGCCGGTGCACGGCTCACGGTCCACTGCCGGCCGGCTGCGCTCCCGTACCTGCGGGAGGAATGCCGCCGAGCGGCCGCACGGAAGAACGCGCACGGAAGTACGCGCAGGGAAGGCGCCTCGGCACCACCTGTCGGCGGGGTACGGCCGCGCGGCCGTACCGGGCTCAGAGCGTCAGGTCGATGCCGGTGGCACTGCCGCTGAGGGGGGCGGCGACAGCGGGGGCGGGGAGGATGGTGAAGCCGAGCCGGGTCATCGCGCGGGAGACCTCGGCGGCGGTGAAGTCGCGCCGGTCCTGCCGGGTGACGACCGCGCCCACCTGCTTGACGGGGTAGGTGCGCCGACCGATGCGGACCGACACGCCGGTGATGGGTTCGGGCTTGATACCGCTCATCGCCTGCTGCACCTCGCTCATGGTCAGGTCGAAGGGGTAAGCGGCGATGATGCAGCGCATGGGGCCTCAGCATGGGGAGAAGGGTGGGACCGGTGAAACCAGAGTCCCACACCCGGGCGCGCGCGGGAAGGAACGAAGGCGTAACGGGCCGGCCCCGGTGTCGCGGCCGTGTCGCACCGGGCTTGCCGACGTGTCCCCGGCAGATGTGCTACGTTGGTTTCAGTTGCAGTTTTGGTACCCATGAACTTCGTGTGCGCCTGACGGATCAACCATCAGGCGCATTTTTGTTTTTCCGGCCACTCCGGATGGGGACATTGCGGCGACACAGGAGTCCGCACAGTGCGGGTTCCCAGTAATGCCCCTATGTAGAGGAGATCAATATGGCTACCGGCACCGTGAAGTGGTTCAACGCGGAAAAGGGTTTCGGCTTCATCGAGCAGGACGGCGGCGGCGCTGACGTCTTCGCCCACTACTCGAACATCGCCGCCCAGGGCTTCCGCGAGCTCCAGGAGGGCCAGAAGGTGACGTTCGACGTCACGCAGGGCCAGAAGGGCCCGCAGGCCGAGAACATCGTCCCGGCCTGACGCCTGGACGCAGCACGTAGTTGGGGCCCGCACCTTGAGGGTGCGGGCCCCAGCCCGTGCGCCGGATCCGCATGGATCCGCCCTGGGCCCGTAGCCGGCATGGCACGGTGCCCGTATTTCACCGGCTCGTTCTTGCGATTCTCTGCCCGGCTTTGCCCGCGGAGTCTTCCCGGGCGCGTGCCGCCCCGAGGAAAGGTAAATCCGCATGGACCGCCGTACCCGTACCAGCCGCCCCGCCCGTGGGCGCCCCACCCGTTCCGCGCCCGTCAGCCGCGGCCGTAAGACTTCTTCTCCGCCGCGCGAGTTCGCACTGCCGACCGGCACCACGCCGGCCCTTCCGGCGGTTGCGGCATTCGCCGACCTGGAGATGCCGCCGGCATTGCTGGCGACGCTCACCCAGCAGGGCGTGACCGAGCCTTTCCCGATCCAGTCGGCCACCCTGCCCAATACGCTGGCCGGCCGTGACGTCCTCGGCCGTGGCCGCACGGGCTCCGGCAAGACGCTGGCCTTCGGCCTGGCGCTGCTGGCCAGGACCGCCGGCACCCGCGCCGAGCCGCGCCAGCCGCGGGCCCTGATCCTGGTGCCCACCCGGGAGCTTGCTCAGCAGGTCACCGACGCCCTTTCCCCGTACGCCCGGTCGCTGCACCTGCGCATGGCCACCGTCGTCGGCGGAATGTCCATCGGCCGGCAGGCCAACGCGCTGCGCACCGGTGTCGAGGTGGTCGTCGCGACTCCGGGGCGGCTGAAGGACCTCATCCAGCGTGGTGACTGCCGGCTGGACGAGGTGCGCATCACCGTGCTCGACGAGGCCGACCAGATGGCCGACATGGGTTTCATGCCGCAGGTCACCGCGCTCCTTCAGCAGGTGCGTGCGGACGGCCAGCGGATGCTGTTCTCCGCCACGCTGGACCGTAACGTCGACCAGCTGGTGCGCCGCTTCCTGACCGACCCGGTGGTCCACTCGGTGGACCCCTCGGCCGGCGCGGTCACCACGATGGACCACCACGTGCTGCACATCGTGACGACCGACAAGGCGACAACGACGAAGCGCATCGCGGCCCGCGAGGAGCGCGTGATCATGTTCCTCGACACCAAGCACGCGGTGGACCGGCTGACCCGGGACCTGCTGGCCAGCGGTGTCCGGGCCGCTGCGCTGCACGGCGGGAAGTCGCAGCCCCAGCGCAACCGCACGCTGGCACAGTTCAAGAGCGGCCAGCTCACCGTGCTGGTGGCGACCAACGTCGCCGCCCGCGGTATCCACATCGACGACCTCGACCTGGTCGTCAACGTGGACCCGCCCACGGACCACAAGGACTACCTGCACCGCAGCGGCCGGACGGCCCGCGCCGGTAAGTCCGGAAGTGTGGTCACGCTCGTGCTGCCGAACCAGCGCCACGGGATGGCTCGCCTGATGTCCGACGCGGGTATCACCCCCCGCACCGTCCAGGTGCACTCCAGTGACGCGGAGCTCACCCGCATCACCGGTGCGCAGGAGCCCTCCGGCGTTCCGATCACCGTGCAGGCACCGGTTGTGGAGCGCCCCCGGCGCACCTCGTCCGGCGGCGGCAGCAGCCGTGGCCAGCGCGGCCGTCCGGCCCGCTCCCGCCGCGGTGCCGGTGCGGGCTCGGGCGCCGGTGCGGGCTACGGTGCGGGCTACGGTGCCGGCTGGAGCAGCTTCTCGGAGCGTTCCGGGTCCCGCCGGAACGCCGCGTAGCACGGCCGGAGCCGTAGCGCGGCCGGATCACCCGGCGCCGGTGCGGTGACAGAGGACACAGGGGGGAAGCCCCGGAGCGGTACCCACGCGGTACCAGCGCTCCGGGGCTTCCGCCATGCCAGGGCCGCTCGGTCACCTGCCGCGCTGCTGGTACGCGGCGGTCGCCCCCGCCGCGATGGTGCGGGCGCGCTGCAGCGCCTCGCTCTCGTCCGTGGCCGGCCGGTAGACGGTGAGTGCGCCGTCGCGCTTGTCCAGGTACAGGGTGTCCGGGACGGGACCGGCCTCCCCGTCGTAGGCGAGGGCGCGGGCCTGCCGCAGCCCGGAGAGGTGCAGTCGCGGCAGCCGGGCGGCGGTGTGGACGCGGGACCGCCCCAGGGTGCCGGTCAGGGCTGAGACGACCACCCGGGTGCGGGCCAGCCGCTTGTTCGCGTCGACGGTGCGGATGTCCAGCAGCCCGTCGTCGAGCTGGGTCCGGTGCGCGGGGGCCGGTCCTTCCGGGGAGTAGAGGCTGTTCCCGGCGAAGAGCAGCCACAGCTTCTGCGGCCGGCCGTTCAACGAGATCTCCATCGGACGGGCGGTACGCAGCAGCCGCGTCAGCGAGACGGCGGCGGCCGGCCATTTGCCGATCCGGCCCTCCAGCCGTTCCCGCATCCGGACCAGGTCGGGGTACAGGCCGACGCTGAAGGTGTTGACGAAGTGCACGGTCGGGCCGGAGGCGCCGTCGGCGGGACGGGCGCGGGCCAGGTCCACGCGCACGGCCTCGCCCCGCCCGAGCGCCAGCGCGGTGTCCTCGAAGGTGCGTATCCCGGTGTCCAGGGCGAAGTGGTTCAGCGTGCCGCCGGGGAAGACGGCCAGGGGGACGCCGTGGTCGGCGGCCCGGACAGCCGCGGCGTTCACGGAGCCGTCCCCGCCGCAGATTCCCAGCACGCCGCCGTTCGCTGCCGCGTCTCGCGCCGCCCGGTCCAGGAGGTCACCGAGGTCGTCCGCCGCGGACTGCTCGATGATCTCTGCCTGCGGCAGCAGCAGGCGCAGCCGCTCGACCGGCGGGAGCAGGGGCCGGGCGCTGTCGGGCCCGGCGCTCCGGTTCACCACGGCGATCAGGCCGGCGCCCTCTTGCAGTGCCGGAGCCGCGGCGGGGTGGTGCGTCATGCGGTGGTGCTCCGGGCGGGGCGGCCACCAGCGGCAGGTGAGGGCGGCGGCCCCGAGCCCCAGTGCGACTCCGGCCACGACGTCACCGGGGTAATGCGCCCCGACGTAGACACGGGAGGCGGCGACGGCGGCGGCGACCGGCGCCACCAGCGCCCCGTGCCTGGTGGACTCCAGCGCGACGCCGGCCGCGAAGGCGGCGGCGGAGGCGGAATGGCCGGAGGGGAAGGAGTGGGTGCGGGGTGGCCGGGGGAGCCGTCGTACCGTGGGGACGGAGTCGAGAAGCGGGCGGCTGCGGCGGGTCGCGTATTTCATGACGGTGTTGGCGGTCAGTGAGGCCACGACGAGGGCGCCGATCCCGCGCCGGGCTGCCCGGCGGGCGGTGGGCCCGCCGGTCGCAGCCATGACCGCGGCGGTGCCCAGCCACAGCTTGCCGTGGTCGGCGGCGCGGGTCAGGCGCGGCAGCACCGCCATCCCGGGCAGCCGGGAGCCGGCGACCTTCTCGAACAGCCGTAGGTCGAGGTCGTGTGCCCGTCCCATGTCCTACCGCGCCTTCCTGGAGAGGTGAGGTGGTGCGCGGCCCCTTCCCGTCGTTGCGGGCACCCGGCCGGTGGCCGGGGCGCGGGCGGAACGGTGCCGTGCGGGGAAGGATCATACGGCGTCACGGGCGGAGCCGATGTGCGCCATGTGCCCGTACCCCGGTCATGGGCGGGACCGGCGCCGCGCTGAGCTGTCCCCGCCCGGGGGCAGGCGCCCACCTGGCGGAGGCCCCGACGGCCGGACATGTCCCGCCGTCGGGGCCTCCGCCCCCGGTCACCGGCTCAGCACACGTTCAGTGAGCTGTTCACGCGGGTGATGTTGCGGAAGGTGATGTTGATCCCGCAGGGGTTCTCGGTGATGGCGGAGTTCGTCACCGTCAGGTTCTGGATGGTGATGTCCCGGGTGTTGGGGAACTCCGACCGGGCGGCGATGCGGATGTCACGGTCGCGGACCGTGCCGCCCTGGGCGCCGATGTTCACGTTGTAGCAGTTCTCGACCAGGATCGCGTTGTTCCCGGTGCCGGCGATGTCGATCCGGTCGATGACCGCGCCGCCGCTCTCGGAGACGCAGAAGATGCCGCGTCCGCCGCCCCGGGCGATGACCTCGCCCACCCGGATGTTCGTGGGGTAGCTGTCCCCGACCCGCCCGTTGCGGTTCGCCATGCGGAAGGCCGCGTAGCCGGTCCCGGTTCCGGCGCCCTGGGCGTCGACCCGGGCGACTGTGGCGTTGATGGTGTCGTTGAGCAGCAGCCCCGAGTAGGCCGTGTCACGTGCCGTGACCGTGCCGATGGTCAGCCCGTCGACGCCGTACGTCTCGACGCCGTGGTTGTTGGTGCCCGAGACGTAGACGTCGTCCATCCGCACATTGGTGGTGCGGACGTTGCGGTTGCCGTGGTTGTCCACCCGGATGCCCAGGCCGCCGGACAGCCGCAGGTTGATCTGACCCAGGTGCACGTTGCTGCTGTTCTGGACGAAGATGCCGAACCATGGCCCGCCGGTGACCGTCAGGTGCGGCACGGCGACGTTCGTGACGTTCCGGGCGCGGATGACCGCGTTGCTGCCGGAGGCCGAGCCGGTGGCGTTGATCGTTCCGCAGACCTCGAGCGAGGTGTGGCTCGGCAGGTCGAGCGACTGGTTCGCCGCCATCGAGCCGGAGCCGCGCACGACCACGCGCTGCTGTGAGGTGCGGCCCGGGCTCAGGCTGTTCACCGCCGCGCGCATCGCGGCGAGCATGTCGTTACCGGTGTACACGGTGTTGTTGCCGTTGCGTGCGGTCCAGTTGCCGCCGCTCTGCACGGCTTCCGCGTGGAAGGAGCCGCCGCCGCAGTTCTGCGGGTTGTCCCCGCCGCCGCTGCCGTCGGCCGGCCGGAACGACCACTGCTGGTTGGTGCCGTTCAGGTCGGTGTACTGGGAGATGCGTGCGCCGTCGGAGGTGGAGCGTTCCCAGACGTCCAGGGCCTTGCCCGAGTGCCGGTTGATCAGGCGGTGATTGCCGCCGCCGGAGTCCTCGAAGCGGAACTGCTGGTTGGCACCGCCGAGGTCGGCCCACTGGACGATGCGGGCGCCGTCGGCTTCGCTCCAGTCCCAGACGTCCAGGACCTTTCCGGAGTGCCGGGCCTGGATCCGGTACCAGCCGCCGCCGGAGTCGAGGAACCGGAACTGCTGGTGCGCGGCGTCGGTGCGGGTGCGCTGGACGAGTTCGCCGCCGTCGCCCTGTGCGCCGCCGTCGACTTCCATGACCTTGCCGGAATGCTGGGACTGCAGCACGTAGTACGTGCCGGTGTCGATGGGCTGTGCCTGTCCGGGGGCGGCCACGAGCAGGCTCAGCAGCACCGCGCTGACGGTCGCGGTCACGGTGGCTGCCAGCCGGACGCGTCGGCGCCTTCGGTGCGGGTGTGGGGGAGGAGCGTGGGACATGCCGGGTTTCCTTTCCGCTGTCCTGCGGCCCGGCGGCGGCCCGAAGGGCGTCCGCCAGTGAAAGAGGTAAAGGAGCGCTCCCGTTTGAAACGTATCAACATGCCATGCGCGCGTCAATGTCTGCTCAGTCGCCACCCTGAACCATTCCGCGGGCGCTCCCTCCGGGCCGTCCGGTCCCGGCAGCCCACCTGCCGCCGGGACCGGCGGGCCCTCAGCCCGGCTGAGGCTGTGCCACGATCAGCCGCACCAGCAGGTCGTCCAGGCTGATCAGCCCGGTCAGCCGGCCGTCGGCATCGTGGACGACGGCAAGAGACGCCCGGTGGTGCCGCAACTGCTCCACCGCGTGGGCGATCGTGTCGTCAGCGGTGAGCCGGGGAACCGCCCGGGCCAGCGCCGCGGCCCGCACCTCACGACCCTGCGCCCGGGCCACCATGGCGTCCCGGGCGTGCACCGAACCGAGCACCTGCTGTCCCTCCCGGACCAGCAGCCGGGGGTGATCACCCGCTGCGGCGACCGCGAGAATCGTGTGCGTGTCCGCGTGCGCGGGCACCGACACGATGCTCTCGGCCGGCACCTGGAGGGCCCCGACCGGCGTCTGCGGCTCGGTCAGCGACCGGGTGATCAAACCGGAGTCCGTCTCATTGATCAGCCCGAGCCGATGGGACTCGGCCACCAGATGGGTCAGCTGCTCCCGGCTGTGCACCGAGCTGAGGTCTCCACGCGGAGTGACCCGGCACATGCGCACCACCGTGTTGCCCACCTTGTTGAGCACCCAGATGAAGGGCCGCACCACCTTGACGAGCGCACGGAACGGCGGCGCGAGCAGCATCGCCGAGCGCTCCGGGTGGGAGATCGCCCACGACTTCGGGGCCATCTCACCGACCACCATGTGGAGGAACACCACCAGCACCATGGCGAGGACGAAGGACACGCCGTAGCTGAGCTGGGTGGGCAGTCCCACGGCCAGGAACAGGGGCTCCACCCACTGGGAGACCGCGGGTTTGGTGAAACTGCCGAGCCCCAGGGTGCAGGCGGTGATGCCGAGCTGCGCCCCGGCCAGCATGAGGGACACCTCCCGCATGCCTGCCAGGGCCGAGCGCGCCCCGCGCCGGCCCTCCGCCGCGGCCTGTTCCATCCGGTGATGGCGGGCCGCCACCAGGGCGAACTCGGCGGCGACGAAGAAACCGCTGCCGATCAGCAGCGCGACCGTGATCAGTACGGTGGTCAGCGGATTCACGACGGCTGCTCCTCACGGGAGGCCGCGCTCACGCGCTCCACGCGCACTCGGTCGGGCACGTGCCGGTCCAGTGCCAGCACCTCGATGACGGCCCAGCCGCCGTCCGGCAACTCCAGGTCGAGACGATCGCCCACGACGGGGAAGCGCCCCAGCCGGTCCACCACCAGGCCCGCCACCGTCTCGAAACTGGCGTCCTCCGGCAGCCGGATCCCGATGGCCTCCGACACCTCGTCGACGCGCCGGCCGGCGTCGACCGACCAGCCGCCCGTGCTGTCGGCCACGGCGAGCTCCACGACCCGGTCGCTCTCGTCGGCGATCTCGCCCACCAGCTCCTCGGCGATGTCCTCGAGGGTGACGATGCCGCCCAGCCCTCCGTACTCGTCGATGACCACCGCGAACTCCTCGCGGCCGGCCTGCATCTGTTCGACCGCCCGTGGCAGCGGCAGGGTGTCGGGCAGCAGCAGCGCCCGACGGGCGAGCGTGCCCGCGGTGACGTGGTCCAGCCGGTCGGCGGGCAGCCGCATCAGCTCGCGCACGCCGATCACCCCGATGATGTCGTCGACCCGGTCACCGATCACCAGGTGATGGGAGTGGCCGTTCCGGCTGATCAGGTCGATGACCCCGGATGCCGGCCGGCCGGCCCGGACGTGGGCCACGTCCACCCGTGGCACCATGACCTCCCCGAGCGTCCGCTCGGAGAACTCCAGCGCGTGGTCCAGCAGATCCGCGGTGTGCTGCGGCAGCTGCCCGTGCTGGTGCGACTCCACGATCAGGTGGCCGAGGTCCTCGGCGGTCGCCCCGTGCAGCAGCTCCTGGGCCGGTTCGATACCGAGCCCGTGCAGCAGCTTGTTGGCGGCCGAATCGAACACCCGGATCACCGGGCCGGCCACCTTCAGGTACAGCAGAGTGGAGAGCGCCAGCGACTTGGCCAGCCGCTCCGGCACGGCCAGCGCCAGGTTCTTGGGCGCGAGCTCGCCGAACACCATCTGGAATGCGGTCGCCAGCACGAAGGCGATCGTCAGCGCGAGACCGCGCACCGCCGCATCCGGGACACCGGCGGTGCTCAGCACGGGGGAGAGCAGCTGGGCGATGACGGGCTCGGCGAGAAAGCCGACCACCAGACTGGTCACGGTGATGCCCAGCTGCGCGCCGGAGAGCATGAACGACAGCCGCTTCTGGACCCGCACGGCGCGAGCGGCCCGCTTGTCCCCCGCCTCGGCCTCCCGGGCCAGCGCCAGCCGGTCGGCGGCGACGTAGGCGAACTCCTGTGCGACGAAGTAGCCGTTGCCGGCGATCAGGACGAGCACGGCGAGGAGGCCGAGCGCGGCACTCATCGGACACCACCTCGCCGTGTGCCGCGGCCAGTCAAGTGCTGGCGAGGTGGTCGGGGACTGTGATCAGGCGGGTCCGACGATCGGGCGGACAACAGTGCTCCTTTCTGACGCCCGGGGCCGCTCCTCTGGAGCGGCCGGGGGCTGGGGATCCGGACAACGGTTGTGCCGGAGGGGGAGTTCCCGGATGAGGCGCACTACCCGGAATGAGCCCGCTGACACCTCGGCCACCTGCCCGGTCGCCCGGTCCGGTGACGGAGCGCGGCAGCGAACTGACGCATGGCTGCCGGTCCGTGGTCCGGCTGGAGGGGCGGGCACCGCGGGTGCCCGCCCCTCCAGTGTGCCTCGCGGCGCTCAGCCGCGCTGCAGATCCGCCATCCATGCCTCGACCTCGTCCGGCCGGCGCGGCAGCATCGCGGAGAGGTTCCGGTTGCCGTCCTCGGTCACCAGGATGTCGTCCTCGATCCGGATGCCGATCCCCCGGTACTCCTCGGGCACCGTCAGGTCGTCGGCCTGGAAGTACAGCCCCGGTTCGACCGTCAGGCACATGCCCGGCTCCAGCGTGCCGTCCGCGTAGGACTCGCGGCGGGCCGTGGCACAGTCGTGCACGTCCAGCCCGAGCATGTGCCCGGTGCCGTGCAGCGTCCAGCGGCGCTGGAGGCCGAGTTCCAGAACCCGCTCGACCGGTCCTTCCAGCAACCCCCACTCGACGAGCTTCTCGGTGAGCACCCGCTGTGCCGCCTGGTGGAAGTCGCGGTACTTCGCGCCCGGCCGCACGGCCGCGATACCGGCTTCCTGGGCCTGGAGCACCGCCTCGTAGACGGTGCGCTGCAGATCGGTGTACCGGCCGCTGATCGGCAGCGTGCGGGTGACGTCCGCCGTGTAGAGGTTCCTGGTCTCCACACCGGCGTCCAGCAGCAGCAGGTCACCGTCCCGGACCGGGCCGTCGTTACGGACCCAGTGCAGCGTCGTGGCATGCGGGCCGGCGGCACAGATGGACCCGTAGCCGACGTCGTTGCCCTCGACACGGGCCCGCAGGAAGAAGGTGCCCTCGATGTACCGCTCGGAGGTGGCCCGCGCCCGGTCCAGCACGCGTACGACATCCTCGAAACCACGGGCGGTGGCCTCGCAGGCGAAGGTCAGCTCGGCGATCTCGAAGTCGTCCTTGACCAGCCGCAGCTCGGACAGGAAGGTCTGCAGCTCGGCATCCCGCTCCGCGGTGACCTTGTCGGTGAGCGCGGCCTCGATGCCCGCGTCGTAGGAGCGGACCTGGCGGACCGGGCCGGATGCCTCCGCCAGTTTCTCCGCGACCTTACGGACGTCCTCGCAGGGCATGCCGTAGAGCTGTTCGGCTTCGGTGAGGCTGTTGCGGCGGCCGACCCACAGCTCGCCGTGGCCGTTCAGCCAGAACTCGCCGCTCTCCCGGTCCGAGCGAGGCAGCAGGTACAGCGTGGAGTCGTGACCGCTCCCGGTGGGTTCCATGACCAGGACGCCGTTCTCCGTCTGGTCGCCGGTGAGGTAGGCGTACTCCACGGAGGCACGGAAGGGGTAGTCCGTGTCGTTGGAGCGGGTCTTCAGCTTGCCGGCGGGCACCACGAGGCGCTCGCCCGGGAAGCGGGCGGAGAGCGCCGCCCGGCGGCGCGCGGTGTGCCCCGCCTGGGCGATGGGCTCCAGCCCGTGCAGCTCGGTGTCGTCCCAGCCACCCTTCATGTTCTCTGCCAGCTCGTCGGAGACGAGCGGGCTGAGGCCGTTCTTCCGCGGCTTGTTCGGCTCTTCGGGCTTGGTGTCCGGGGTCTCCGGAGTCTGCTCCTCGGCCACGTCGGTGCCTCCTCGCATGCTGACTGGACCGGTCTGGGACCGGTCTCCATCGTAGGCGCGGGGCCCTCGTCCCTGACAGGGCAGGTGGGCAGGGGCCGGCGGGCGGGCTTCCGTCCCGGCTCCGGGACCGGGACCGGGGACAGATCCCCGGCCCCGGTCAGAACCGGACGACCAGCAGCACGACGTCCTCCGGAGCGCCGTGCGGCTGCAGCGTCCCCGGCAGCACGGTGTGCAGGACGTGGTCGGCCAGCGCCTCCGGGTCGTCGCGCACGGCGGGCCCGGCTCCGGCCGCGGCCGCCTGCAGCCGGGCGAAGGCGCGGTCCATGGGTTCCCCGCTGCGCTGCAGCAGCCCTTCGGTGTAGAGCAGTACCGTTTCTCCCGGGTCGAGATCGATCTCGACGCTGGGTGCCTCCCAGCAGGCGAGCATGCCGAGCGGAGCGGACAGACTGGTCTCCGCGAACTCCGCCCTCGCCGGCCCCAGCACCAGCGGCGGGGGGTTTCCCGCGGAGGCCACGATCAGCTTGCGGGTGTGCGGCTCGGCGTACCCGAAGAGGGCGGTGGCCAGCCGGGACGGTTCGGTGACGCGCAGCAACAGCTCCAGATCGGACAGGACGGCGACCGGGTCCTCGCCCTCCATGACGGCGTAGGCCCGCAGCCCTGCCCGGAGACGTCCCATCGCGGCCACCGCGCTCGGGCCGGAGCCGGTGACGCTGCCGACGGCGAACCCGAGTGCGTCGTCCGGCAGCGGCAGGGCGTCGTAGAAGTCACCGCCGCCGCCTGGCCTGGTGTGGTGCCGTACAGCGATCCTGACGCCCGGGAGCCGGGGCAGCCGGCTCGGCAGCAGTCCTTCGTGCACGGCCTGCACAGCCGAGTGCGCCCGGGTGAGCTCCATCCGGTTCACCAGGTGCGTGGTGGCCTGACGCAGGTACAGAGCGAGCAGGTGGCGCTGTCGCTCGTCCGGCCGGCCGGGCTCGTCGTAGAGCCACACGGCGGCCCCGATCCGGCCGTGCCCGTCGGCGGTGAGCGGCAGCGCGTAGCTGGCGGCGAAGCCCAGCCGGGCGGCCACCTCCCGATGCCTGGGCGCGAGTCCCTCGTCATGGGGGATGTTGTGGTGCGCGATCTCGGTGAGCGGCTCCCCGCTGCCGGGCAGTGCGTCCAGCAGCCGGGCATAGGAGGCCGAGCTGCGGGGAACGGTCTCGATGGCGCCGAGCTCGGCATGGTCGAGTCCGAGGCCGACCAGCCGGTCCGGGCCGGTGCCGTCGGCCGGGCTCAGGGAGAGGAGACCGCGGCGCGCCCCGGCGAGGGTGGCCCCGGCGCGCAGGGTCTCCTGCAGCGCCTCGTCCAGGGTGCCCGTACGCCCCAGCCGTTCGGTGAGGTCGTGCAGGGTGGTGAGATCACAGATCCACGAGGCGAGCCGGTCGTGCACCCCGCCGGGGCCGCGGAAACCCGGCTCGGCGTCGTCGGTGGGTGCTGGAGTCTGGGGCAGGGCGGAGAGAGGCAGGTGAATTCCGGCCAGTCTCGCCATCGGTGAGCTCTTCATACGCGGCGACTCTTGTCGAGTCGGGCTTGGCGCAACGGCATTGCAAACCCCCATGTCACGTGAGTCACTGGGGGGACATTCCGCATGCACACGCGCCAGTGACGAGATCTCCTGCATGAACTGTTGAGGGGGATGATGCCCAGGTGAAGCGAACACTCGGTGTTGACAGGCCGACGCTCTGCAAGGTTGGCGAAAAAAGACGCTTGTCCGGGCTGCGCACGATCGACTGGTCCTTCCTCCACGGTCGGTAGTGCCGCAGAGACTGGGTACTCGGCCGGAGAACCACAGGACTGGTCAGGTCCTGGCGGAACGGACAGCCGGGCCCCGGCGTCCTGGCAGAAGACGGGCAAGCACGCCGCCCTGGTGCGAACAGCGCTTCAGCACAGGCGGGAGCGAGCACAAAGCGCCATCGCTCGCCACCCCTCACCCTCTGTTCATCCGGCTCACCGCGTCCCAGGCTGGGTACCACCGCGCGAACCGCTGCATACGGCGATCTGTGTTCCATGTGAGGTGACCAGCCGGTCAGCTGTGTCCCGGCCCTCAGGCACGAAGGAAAGGAACGGGCGTACATGCGCGAGACTCTCGGAAAGCTCGGAAAGCGACGCTCTCTCCTGGCCCGCCTCCTGGCGGTGGCCTCTCCCGGCCGGCCCAAGGCCGCCCGGAACGCCGCGCTGACCTGTGCGGCGTCCTGGGGGTGGCCGGTGGTGCCCGGCGTGGAGACCCGCCCGGACGGCAGCTGCGGGTGCTCCCGTCCGGGCTGTGTGGTGCCCGGCGCTCACCCCAGCATTCCCGGGCTGCTGGCGGCCACCACCGACCCTCGGATGGTGCGCTGGTGGTGGACACAGTGGCCGCAGGCCCCCCTGCTGATGGCCACCGGTGGCCGGGCGCCCTGCGCGCTCAGCCTCCCGGCGGCTGCGGGCGCCTGGGCCCTGTCGGAGCTGGACCGCCGCGGGGTGCACACAGGTCCGGTGGTCGCGACACCCACCCGCTTTCTGCTGCTGGTCGCCCCGTACGGGCTTCCGGAGCTCGGAGAGCTGCTGCACGCCCGCGACCGGGTGCCCAGTGCGCTTCGCTTCCACGGGGAGGGCGGATACGCGCTGCTGCCGTCCTCGCCTCCGGGCGGCGGCGCCGGGGTGCGCTGGGAGCGGCCTCCCGTGCCGAGCCAGGGGGGCATCGCGCTTCCTTCGGCAGCGGATCTGCTGGACGTGGCGATCGAGGCCGGCCTGAACACACCCGACACCGGAAGTCGTCTCGCCTACTGAGCGGATTCCGGCGGCACCGGCATCCGGACCGAGGCGCAACCGGGAAGGCCGGGCGGCTCGGGCCGGCGGACAGAAAAGAACCCGGCCGCTGGCGACGGGGGATGCACCAGCGACCGGGCTCACTTCAAAAGGTAACAACTCCTCGGGCTTTCGCAAATCCCACGCGCCCGCTCAGTGGCCGAAGTCCGTGCGTGAGACGCCTGTTGTGACTGGAATCACCACTCAGGGGTGCCTCCGCCGCCCTGCCGGCCCGGCTGTCCGTCGAACACCGTTGCTTTTTCTGCCTGCTGACGCTGACTCAGCCGAATCTCAGCTGAGCGTGATCTGACGGTTGGTGAGCCCGCTGCGGGCCTTCCGCTCCTCCGCGGACAGCGGAGCGGTGACCGCGAGCGCCTCGGCGAGCCGCTCGGCGAAGGCGGCGGCCGGCTTCTCGCACGCGTCCGCGTCCATGGAGCCGGGCAGGTCCCAGACCGGAACGGTCAGTCCGTGGGCGCGGAAGGAGCCGACCAGCCGGGTGCCGTCCCCGAGAGAGGAGCTCCCCGCCGCGTGCAGCCGGGCGAGGGCGTCGATCAGTGACTCCTCGGCGTGCGGCATCACCCAGCGCAGGTGGTTCTTCTCCGGTGTCCGGCACCAGTAGGCGGCGTCCACGCCGCGCAGTCGCGCGGTGGGCACGGCCGCCTCGTTGGCGCGTTCCAGCGAAGCGGCCACCTCAGCGGTGGCCTGCCCGGCGTCTTCCAGCCAGAACTCGAATCCGCTGTGCACCTCGGGCTCGAAGGCCGCGCTGAGGTCGAGAAGGTCCTGCAGCCGGGAGCCGTCGGCCGACGTGCGCTGCGCGGGCACGGGGCTGCCGGGCGCCGCGGTCAGGGCGCGCCGCAGCACATCGGCCAGGTCCCGGCTGAGGTCACCGGTCGAGGTGTCGTTCTGGAGGCCCACGAGCACGGCTCCGCTGTCGCGTCGCAGCGCCGGCCAGGCCATGGGTAGCACGGTGGCCAGGGTGACGGACGGGACGTCCGCGGGCAGCTCGTCCTTCAGCGTGAGCGCGACGGTGGCGGCGGGCACCAGCTCGCGGAGTGCCACCCAGTCGCACTCCCCGGGCAGACCCTCGAAGGGACGGCGCACCAGCTCGGTCGCGGCCTGTGCGGCGGCGCGTCCGTGGCAGGCCTTGTAGCGACGGCTGGAGCCGCAGGGGCAGGGTTCACGGGCACCGACGACGGGGATGTCCCGGCCGTCGAGCTGCGGCCTGGCGGCCTGGGTCTGGGGACGGCGCTTCTTGGCCATGACGGAACGGCTCCTGCGTCGGTGCGTACGGCGGGTCGCCGTGAGCCTAACCGCCGGTGGCCGGAAGGACGGCCCATACCGTCACGGCGCCGGACACATCGGTGTCGTGGACACCCCAGTCCCGGCAGAGCGACGTGATGATGGTGAGCCCGCGACCGCCACGTGCGGTGACCGAGGGGGTCGAGGGCCGCGGCCGGGTCGGGCCGCCCCCGTCGGTGACCGAAACCGTCACCTCTCCGGTGCTCTCGTGTCTCCACGATGCCCGGATGTGCTCGCATTCCAGCGGACGGGCATGACGGTACGAATTACTCAGCAGCTCCGAGAGAATCAGAACGGCATCGTCAATGACCGAATCCGGTACCCCGCGGTTGCGCAGCTCGCTCCGCATTCGCCGCCTTGCCGTACCCACTCCGGCCGGACCGTGGGGCACTGACATGGCCGACGACGTCGGAACCTGTTGTGTGAACACCAACGTCACCCCCGAGACCTCCTTTGCCCCACGCCAAAGGATCGATGCCCGTACGGCCGCCGACGGAAACCGGCCACGCCACATCTGTTGACTCGTTCGTAATGATCCGATACCGAGCGAATGCGCCGGAGCACGCCTTGTCAGGCTTTGGCCAAAGCCCGGTCACCCGAGCTGTTCGAGCTGCTCACGCACGGTGCGTGGGCGGTTCGTGATCACGGCGTCGACGCCCAGCCCGGCGCACAGTTCGACGTCCTGCGGCGAGTCCACGGTCCACACGTGCACCTGGTGCCCCGCCCGGTGCGCCCGCTCCACGTACCCGGGGTCCCGGCGCAGAATGCGGATGCTCGGACCGGCGATCGCCGTCCCCCGGGGGAGCCGGCCGGACCGGTACCGGGGGAGCAGGAAGCGCGTCAGATGCACCGTGGGCACGTGCGGTGCGGCGGCGTGCACCCGCTGCAGAGAGCGGGCCGAGAAGCTCATCACCCGCACCTCCCCCGGTGGACGGTGCCGGTGCAGAAGCTCCACCAGCCGCCGTTCCACCTCGCCCGCCCACCGCGTGGGGTGTTTGGTCTCGATGGCCAGCTCGACGGGGCGCTCCGTCTCCGCGAGGAGGTGCAGGAGCCGTTCCAGGGTGAGGACGGTGGTGCGTTCGGGATCCACCCGGTCCGGGGACTCGGCGGGGTCCTTCCAGGAACCGAAGTCGAGCTCGGCAAGCTGCGCGAGTTCGAGCGAGGAGACGGCGCCCCGCCCGTTGGAGGTCCGGTTGACACGGCGGTCGTGGACGCAGACCAGATGCCCGTCGGCGGTGAGGCGTACGTCGCATTCCAGGGCGTCGGCTCCGTCCTCGATCGCGGTGCGGTAGGCGGCCAGGCTGTGCTCGGGGGCGTCGTCGGAGGCCCCACGGTGCGCGATCACGGAGATGTCGGTGGTCACCGCGTCATCGTGCCATTCGCCGAGCAGTCCCCGGCCGGGTGGGGCCCCGCCCGGGATTTACGTCGGTCTGACAGCGAGTGGGGAACACTGGGGGCATATCCGTAGCGCCAGAGTGATACGGAGTTGCGTCCTTCCCTGCTGTCGTGCACCTGAGGAGAAAGCTGTGAGCACCGAGAACGAGGGAGCCGGCACCCCGGAGCAGCCGGCCGGCCACGACGGTGCCCCGGCGGCCGACCGGCATGCCGCTGACGCCGCCCGGGCCGAGCACTCCGCCGGCGGGAGCGGTGCCGACGAGAGCCGTGACGGTGCGCGGCACGGGACCGCCGGCCCTCCGGCCGGCCACGGCGGCCCGCCTCCGCCCCCGCCTCCGCACGCTCCCGCCGCCTCCCCCGAGCCTGCGTCCCCGGCCGGTGACGGAACGTCTCCGCCCCCGCCCGCCGGCCCTCCGACCGCCTCCGCTCCGGCCTACTACTCCCCGTACGGTGCGCCCCAGCAGCATGCCGCGAGCGGCACCTGGGGGGCGTACCCTCCGCCGCCCCCGCCACCCCGGAAGCGGCGCACCGGCCTGATCGCCGCCCTCGCCGTGGTGACGCTGCTCGCAGGTGGAGTGGGCGGAGGCCTCGGCTACCTGGTGGCCGAGCGCGGCGACACCTCTTCCTCCAGCACGGTCACGTCAGCCCCCGGCGAGAGCAACGTGGGGGAGCGGTCCCCCGAATCCGTGGCCGGTATCGCCGAGCAGGCGCTGCCCAGCGTGGTGACGATCCAGGCCGATGGTGACACCGAGGGCGGCACCGGCACCGGCTTCGTCTACGACGAGGAAGGGCACATCGTCACGAACAACCATGTGGTCGCCAGCGCCTCGCGCGGGGGGACGCTGACCGCCACCTTCTCGGACGGGGAGACCTACGAGGCGGAGCTCGTCGGGGGCGCGGAGGGCTACGACGTGGCGGTGCTGCGGCTGAGCGGTGCCGAGGACCGAAACCTCCAGCCGTTGCCGCTGGGCAACTCCGACGACGTGGCCGTCGGGGACACCACGGTCGCGATCGGCGCGCCGTACGGTCTGTCGGGGACGGTGACCAGCGGCATCGTCAGCGCCAAGAACCGTCCGGTGGCCGCCACCGACGGGCAGGGCGGTCGCTCGTCCTTCATGAGCGCGCTGCAGACCGACGCCTCCATCAACCCCGGCAACTCCGGCGGCCCGCTGCTGAACGCCGACGGGGCGGTGATCGGGGTGAACTCCGCGATTCAGTCGACGTCCGGCGGTCTCGGCCAGCCGGCCGGCAGCATCGGCCTCGGCTTCGCCATCCCGGTCAATCAGGCCGACCGGGTCGCCCGCGACCTCATCGAGACCGGCGAGCCGGTCTACGCGGTGATCGGCGTCTCGGTGGACATGGCCGAGAGCGGGAACGGCGCACAGGTTTCCACCGAGGGGGCCGATGACGCCGCCGTGGTCACCCCGGGCGGCCCGGCCGACGAGGCCGGGCTGGAGCCCGGCGACGTCATCGTCCGCTTCGGGGACCGGGTCATCGACAGCGGCCCCACCCTGATCAGCGAGATCTGGACCTACCAGCCGGGTGACGAGGTCGAGTTGACCTATGTGCGCGGCAGCCAGGAGACCACCGTCGAGATCACGCTGGACTCCCGCGTCGGAGACTGACCGGCGCCCACGGGGACGGGACCGCCCCAACGCGCGGAAGCCGTTACCCTATTCGCGTGCCGTCGCCACAGCGCCGGCACGGGGAGGCTTGCCCGAGCGGCCTAAGGGAACGGTCTTGAAAACCGTCGTGGCAGCGATGTCACCGTGGGTTCAAATCCCACAGCCTCCGCCACCGCGCCCCGCCGTACGGCCCCTGACCAGCAAGAACGGTGAGGGGCCGTTGCCGTGCCCGGGTCCGCAGGGACGCCGGGGCGGAACCGGGGAGGGCTGTGCGTCGTCCTCGTCGGCGTACTGTGCGGGGCACGCGAGGGCCTGGAAGCCGGGCCCGGTGGCGTCCGAGGGCTTGTGGCCTGGCAACTGAGGGAGAAAACATGCGGGTTCGGGGAGCGGTGATGGCTGCCGCGCTGCTGGTGGCGGTGGCGGGCTGCGGAAGCAGCGAGCAGGCGGAGGACGCCGCCGCGGGTGAGGACCGTGCCGTTGAGGAAGCCCAGGACGGGGAGAAGAACGGGGAGGGCGAGGAGGCGGACGCTTCCGACGGGGCGGACGAGGGAAAGTCCGATGCCGGGGACAAGGGGCCGTGCGACCTGCTGAGCGCGGAGCAGCTCGAGGAGATCCTCGGCATCCCCTTCAGCCCTGGTGAGGACCTTCAGGCCGGACCCGTCATGCAGGACTGCGTCTGGGTGGAGAGCAAGGGCGGTCAGGTCAGCCTCGGGCTCTTCACCGACGGCATGCTTCCGAACATCTCAGCGGCGCAGCACTTCGACACGCTCGGGGTCCTGGAGGGGGAAGAGGAGGTGGACGGAGTGGGGCTCCGGGCCATCGCCGACCACGAGGACGGCCGCTTCCGGGTGCTGGTGGACGGTGCGTTCATCGCCATCTTTGTGGATTCCATCCAGGGCGGCAAGCCTCATGCCCGCGAGGTGGCGGAGGCCGCCGCGGCCAACTTCTGAGGCAGCCCGCCGCATGGCTCGGCAGGACCTTCCGGGGAGCGTGACCGAAACGGTACCCGCTCACCCGATTGGCCGGCGCGGGACGGGTTACCCGTAGGCGAGCGGAAGGTGCGGGTGCGCGGTTCGGCACGCCGGTTGCGGGGTTGCGGGGCCGCGTCGCGCGCGTCGTCTCACGGAGATGGCTGCAAGGCCATGTGTACCCACCGGGAAGCATATGAAAAAACTGTTCTTCGCACTGGTAGGAAAACTGGCGATCAGTCTGGTGAGAAAGAAGGTCGCGAAGCGGGTCAGGAGGCCCTCCCGGTCGCGCAGCGACTGACGCAGATGCGTGGGAGGTACCCGGTCAGCCCGTGGACCGAGCACCGTGCGGTGGCCACTGGTACGACACATGATGCGTGTCGGACCAGTGGCCACCGCACCGGTACGCGGGGGTGGACGGCCAGGGCCGCCGGCCCGGTTCGTGCGACGATCATCAGGTATATCCCTGAGGGTCCCCTGAGGGCCGTCGCCCACCCCCCTCCACCTCTGGGGGGTGGAGGCAGCACCCCCTCTACTCCCTGGGGGGGAGAGGTCATCGCGACCTCTGGCCGATCCCGTGGAGGGGCCGCAGCTTCTACCTTGTAGAGCATGACCACGCCAGGAAGCGCCTCGACGGTGGCACCGCTGACCTTCACGACATACGTGCAGGCCCGCGGCCCGGTGCTGATGCGAACTGCCCGCTCGCTGACCGCCAATCCCAGTGATGCCGAAGACCTGCTGCAGACAGCCCTGACCAAGACCTACCTGGCGTGGGAGCGCATTGAGGACCACCGGGCGCTCGACGGATACGTCCGGCGCGCGCTGGTCAACACGCGCACCTCGCAGTGGCGCAAGCGCCGGGTCGACGAGTACGCCGTCGAGGAGCTTCCTGAGCCCGACCCCGTCGCCGGCCCGGACCCCGCGGAGCAGCAGGCGGTCCGGGAGGCGATGTGGCAGGCGGTGCAGCGGCTTCCGCCGCGCCAGCGCGCCATGGTGGTGCTGCGCTACTACGAGGACCTGAGCGAGGCCCGTACCGCCGAGGTGCTCGGGGTGTCCGTGGGCACGGTCAAGAGCGCGGTGTCCCGGGCGCTTGCCAAGCTCCGCCGGGACGCTGAGCTCGCCCAGATCGCGGACCCCGGTGTGACGGCCGCGTTCCCCGCGCGGACCGTCGCCGCCTGAAACGGCGCACCCACCCCTTCATCCCCGACGCCGCCCCCGTGGCCATTGGTTCCGGGCACCGGGCCGACCGGCCGTCCGGGAGCCCCCGTGCGTTGCCCACTTCTCGGGAAAAACGTCGGTGGGAGGTAGTGACAGACCGCTTGGTATGCCAGCACAATCACCAGAAACTTACCCTCGCGTCATGGCGCGGACATGTGGGAGGCCCTGGTGCTCAGCACAATGCAGGACGTACCGCTTCTGGTCAGCCGGATCCTGCGGCACGGAGCGACGATTCACGGTGGTTCACAGGTCACGACCTGGACCGGGGAGGGCGAGCCCCACCGCCGCTCCTTCGCCGAGGTGGGCCGGCGCTCCGCACAGCTCGCCCACGCGCTCCGGGACGAGCTCGGCATCCGGGACAGCGACCGGGTCGGCACCCTGATGTGGAACAACGCGGAGCACGTCGAGGCGTACTTCGCCATCCCCTCCATGGGCTCCGTGCTCCACACCCTCAACCTGCGGCTTCCGCCCGAGCAGCTGGCCTGGATCGTCAACCACGCCGAGGACCGGGTGATCCTGGTCAACGGCTCACTGCTGCCGCTCCTCGCGCCGCTGCTGCCGAAACTGGCGCCGGTGGAACACGTGGTCGTCGTCGGCCCCGGCGACACCTCGCTGCTCGACGGCTGCCGCCCCGCCGTCCACGAGTACGAAGCCCTGATCGCCGGCCGGCCCACCGACTACGCGTGGCCGCAGCTGGACGAGCGCAGCGCTGCCGCCATGTGCTACACCTCCGGCACCACCGGCGACCCCAAGGGCGTGGTGTACTCCCACCGCTCCATCTACCTGCACTGCATGCAGGTCAACCTCGCCGAGTCGATGAGCCTGACGGAGGCCGACACCAACCTCCCCGTCGTCCCGATGTTCCACGTCAACGCCTGGGGTCTGCCGCACGGCGCGTTCATGACGGGCGTCAACCTGCTGATGCCGGACCGCTTCCTGCAGCCCGCACCGCTCGCCGAAATGATCGAGACCGAACGGCCCACGTACGCCGCCGCCGTCCCCACCATCTGGCAGGGCCTGCTGGCCGAGCTGACCGCCAAGCCCCGCGACATCTCCTCCCTGAAGACCGTCACCATCGGCGGCTCCGCCTGCCCACCCACCCTGATGAAGGCATTCGAGGAACAGCACGGGGTCCGCGTCTGCCATGCCTGGGGCATGACGGAGACGTCCCCGCTGGGCACCATCGCGCACCCGCCGCCCGGACTCACGCCCGAGGAGGAGTGGCCGTACCGGGTCACCCAGGGCCGTTTCCCGGCCTCCGTCGAGGCACGGCTGGTCGGTCCCGACGGTGAGGTCAAGCCGTGGGACGGGGTGTCCGCCGGTGAGCTCGAGGTCCGTGGCCCGTGGATCGCGGCCGCCTACTACGGCGGTCCGGGCGAGGAGGCGCTGCGGCCCGAGGACAAGTTCAGTCCGGACGGCTGGCTGCGCACCGGCGACGTCGGCACCATCTCGCCCGACGGGTACCTGACACTCACGGACCGTGCCAAGGACGTCATCAAGTCCGGTGGGGAATGGATCTCCTCGGTGGAGCTCGAACTGCACCTGATGGCGCACCCGGCCGTCGCCGAGGCCGCCGTGGTCGCCGTCCCGGACGCGCGCTGGGGAGAACGCCCGCTGGCCACCGTGGTCCTCGCCGACGGCGAGGCGGCGACCTACGAGGAGCTGCGGGAGTTCCTGGAGAGCCGGATCGCGCGCTGGCAGCTGCCGGAGCGCTGGGCGAGGATCACCACCGTGCCGAAGACCAGCGTCGGCAAGTTCGACAAGAAGGTCCTGCGCGCCCAGTACGCCCAGGGCGAGCTGGACGTCACCGAGCTCGGCAGGTAACGCCTCCGGCAGGCGGCGCTCCGGGGCTCAGGAGCGCCGCGGGGCCGGGCCCCCGGGACACCGCCCGGAGCGGTGCACGAAAGCCCGGCCCCGCGCTTCCCGCTGGTCAGGCGGCACCGATCTTGGCCAGCAGGTCCACTATCCGGGCCTGTACCTCCTCGCTGGTGGAGCGCTCCGCGAGGAACAGCACCGTCTCGCCCGAAGCCAGCTGGGACAGCTGCGCCGGGTCCAGACCGGCCGACGTGTAGACGACGAACGGCGTGCGGTTCAGCAGGCCGTTGTCGCGCAGCCAGTCGATGATCCCGGCCCGGCGCCGTCGGACCTGATTCAGGTCCATCACCACCAGGTTGGGGCGCATCTGTGCCGCGACCTCGGCCGCCTCGCTGTCCGACACGGCGTGCGCCACCTGCATGCCGCGCCGCTCCAGGGAGCTCTGCAGGGCGCCCGCGATGGTGTGCTGCTCCTCCACCAGCAGAACCCGCGGCGGGTGCTGCTCGCTGTCCCGCGGCGCGAGAGCCTTCAGCAGCACGGCCGGGTCCGCGCCGTACGCGGCCTCCCGGCTCGCCTGGCCGAGCCCCGCGGTCACGAGGACGGGCACCTCGGCCGCGACGGCCGCCGCCCGCAGCGACTGGAGCGCGGTGCGGGTGATCGGGCCGGTCAGCGGGTCGACGAACAGCGCCGCCGGGTAGGCCGCGATCTGGGCGTCGACCTCCTCCCGGGACTGCACCAGCACCGGGCGGTATCCCCGGTCGGTGAGGGCCTGTTGGGTGGAGACATCCGGCTCCGGCCAGACCAGCAGGCGGCGCGGATTGTCCAGCGGCTCCGGCGGCAGCTCGTCGTCGGCAGGTCCGGGCAGCCGCAGCCCGCGGCCGTTCGTGACCTCCACGGCGCCGTTCGGCCCGTCCAGGTGCTCCGGCCCTTCGGCGGAGCCCTCGGCCGGGGCGCTGATGGTGAACTCCCGGCCCCGGGAAGCGGGGTGCGGGACGCTGGGCGGTGCCGGCGCGGGACGCGGGGCGTCCTCGGCCGGCGGTGTGGCGAGCTTGCGGCGCCGGCTGGGTGCCGTGCCGTGCGGCGGCGTCCCGGCCCCGGCGGGCGGACGGTTGCCCGGCCGGTGCTCGGTGAGCTGGGACACCGGGATGCCCTGGCCGAGGGTGCGCACATTGACGCCCGAGGTGCGCGCCTCCCCTCCGGCACGATCGCTGCCGGGCATCGGCAGCGCCTGGTGGGGGCGCCTGGCCGAGGGCTGCGGCGGGGCGGAGCCGTCGAGGATCGGGCTGCGAGCGACCACCACGGGGTCGGCCGGGCGGATCTCCGGCTCCTCCTCCGGAGGTCCTGCGGCGGCCTCCGCAGGGGAGGCAGCGCTCGTGGCGGGCGCCGCCGCCGGGGCGGGATGCTGCCCGGCCGGGAGTTCAGGATCCGGCTCAGGGGCCGGTTCGGAGGCCGGACCGAGCGCTATGGGCTGCTGCGCAGCCGGGCTCTCGACCGCGGGCGGTGTTTCGGGCCGGGGCTGCGGTCCCGGCTCCGGTGCGGGAGGGGGCGCGGGCGCAGGTGCGGGCCGGGGCGGTGCGGGGACGATGGACGGCGCGGTGCCGTTCTCCGCCGGACGGCCGCCCAGGGTGTCCCCTTCCGGCGCCCCGGCAGCACGCCGGCGTCTGCCGGTCGGCGGCTCGGCAGGCACTGCGGACGGGCCGGCCGGCATCGGCAGCGCGGTGCCCTCCGCGGGGGTGGCTTCCTCCGGCTGTGCCTCGTCCCCGCCCTCCGCGGAAGCCATCGCCCGCCTCCGGCGGCCGCCACCCGTCGCGGGGACGGGTACCGGCTCCGCGGGCGTCTCCTCGCCGGACTGCCTTCTGCGCCGACGGCCGGTCGGCGGCTCCTCCGGGGGAGTGTCGTGCGGTCCGGTCCCCGGAGCACCGGAAGCCGCGGCGGGTGTGCCGCCGCGCATCGGCTGCACGGGCACCGGCATCACGGTGGTCTCCCCGCCGGTGTCCCGGGCGGGCGCAACGGCGGGGGCCGGGGTGCCGTTGGCGCTGATCGGCACCTCCAGCACGTAGGCACGGCCACCGGCCGCGCCCGGCACCGCGTGGGTCTGGAGCACCCCGCCGTGCTGCCGCACGATCCCCCGCACCAAGGGCTCGTGCACCGGGTCGCCGCCGCTGTGCGGGCCGCGCACCTCGATCCGCACCACGTCCCCGCGCTGGGCGGCCGCCACCACGATCGTGGAGTCGCCCGCCGGGCCGGAGTGCGCCCTGCCGGTGGCGTCCACCCCCGCGACATCCGCCACGAGGTGGGCCAGGGCCTGGGCGAGCCGGTCCGGATCGACCTCCGCCTCGATCGGCGGCGCATGCACGGCGAACTGCGCCCGTCCCGGACCGATCAGCTCGGTCGCGCCCTCCACGCCGGCGGCGACCACGGAGTCCAGCGAGACCCGCTTCCGGGCCAGCTTCTCCCGGCCCTCGTCCAGCCGCTGGTAGCTCAGCACGTTGTCCACCAGGGTCGTCATCCGCGCGTAGCCGGCGGCGAGGTGGTGCAGCACCTGGTTGGCCTCGGGCCACAGTTGCCCCGCCGGATCGGCGGCCAGCTCGGTGAGCTCGCCGCGCAGCTGGTCGAGCGGGCCGCGCAGGCCTTCGCCCAGCACCGCGAGGAGCTGGGCGTGCCGGGCGGCGAGGGCGTCGAAGGGGCGGCGGTCGGTGAACGCCAGCACCGCGCCGACGAGCTGATCCCCGTCCCGGACCGGTGCGGTCGTCATGTTGACGGGCACCGGACGGCCGTCCTTCGTCCACAGCACCTGGCCGCGCACCCGGTGCTTGAGCCCGGACGTGAGAGTGTCGTGCAGCGGGGTCTCCTCGAACGGCAGCGGGCTGCCGTCGGGCCGCGAGTGATGCGCCAGCGGGTGCAGCTTCTCGCCGCCCAGACGGCTGGCCCGGTGGCCGAGGATCTGAGCGGCGGCCGGGTTGACGAGGACGATCCGGCCGGCGGTGTCGACGCCGACCACCCCTTCGGACGAGGCACGCAGGATCATCTCGGTCTGCCGTTGCTGGCGGACGAGCTCGGCCTCGGTGTCCAGGGCCCCCGACAGGTCCCGGACGACGAGCATCAGCAGCTCCTCCCCGTCGTGGTCGTCGGCGAAGACGGCCTCGATCGCGGAGGCGTACGGGGTGTGACCGGCCTGGAGGTTGGTGCTGGTGACCTCCACCTGCAGCTCGCGGCCGTCGGTGCGCCGGGCGACCATCCGGGTCGGCTTGGTCCGGGTGCCCGTGTCGTCGTCGGGGCGGCGCATCGAGCCGGGAATCCGGCGGGGGTCGAAGCCGGGAATGATGTCGAGGAGCCCGCGGCCGACCAAGGGCGTGCCCGGGCCCTCGAGGGTCTCCGTGGCGATCGCGTTCGCGTTGACGATGGTGCCGTTCCCGTTGACCAGCAACAGTGCGTCGGGCAAAGCATCGAGTATGGCGGCGAGGCGAGCAGCGCCTCTCGCTGGCCTGCTGCTCACGGCGTCGATTCCTCCTTCTGGCCCATGCTCTCGACGCACGTGCATACCGTCCGTACCCCCGTGCGTCTCATCGCTTTGGGGGGAGTCTACGGGCAGCGGTGGGCGGCGCGGCGGTGCGTTCATCATCCATTCTCACGCACCGCCGGACGCCGGTCTGTGGCCAGGACCACGTGGATCTTGCTTTTCAGACGTGAGGGAGTACGGGCACCAGCCGGTCCCAGCGCGCGACCTCGCAGCCGTTGGTCCGGGCGAAGGCGGCATCCACCGGTTCACCCGCCCAGGTGCCCTCGATCACGGCGGTGGCCGGGCCGCCGTGGATGTAGGTGCACAGGCTGTCCGGGGGGACAGGGCTGAAGGGGTCCTCGAGCTCGGCGAGCACGTCGCAGGCGGTCGCTGCTTCGGGGTGGTCACCGCCGGCCGGTTCGCACCGCAGGGTGTGAACCTGAGCATGCTCGGGTTCACCCGTGTCGGTGACGGTGATCGTCAGCTGATGTCCGGCTTCCGCCGCGGGGTCCTGCCCGGCGGCGCCGGGGGAGAGGGGCATGGTGGCGGCTGCTGCGGCGAGGGCCGCGGCGACGAAGGGCTCGTACAGCATGGTGGGGCATCTCCTGTGCGGTCGGGCGGAGCTCGGGGAACACGTCTGTGCCCCTCTTCCACTGCTAACGCCGCTGTAGCGCATGTGTTGCGCAACTCGACTCGACCGGCCGATCGCCGTAGGGTGACAACCGATTGGCTGCGGCCCACCGGGCTGTGGCACTATTTCCACGCACACTGCGGTTGCGCGGGTGTGCGAGGAGGCTTCGCCTAGTCTGGTCTATGGCGCCGCACTGCTAATGCGGTTTGGGGTAACCCCCCATCCCGGGTTCAAATCCCGGAGCCTCCGCTCGGTCACCGATCGCGAGCGAAGCCCTGGCACACAGTGCCGGGGCTTCCGTCGTCCCCGGGCCGCCCGCGGTGCCGTGCGCGAGGGCCCGGCTGAGCCGCAAGGCGCCGCGCTGAAGGGTGTTTCTGCAGGTCAGCGCTGGTATGGGGAATGGATTTCACCAGTCGGCCGGAGGTGCTGTAATGTTGTTCCCGCACCGCACCCCGGCAAGCGAAACGGCCGGGATCAAGCGCTCGTAGCTTAACGGATAGAGCATCTGACTACGGATCAGAAGGTTGCAGGTTCGAATCCTGCCGAGCGCACCATGTGTGATAGTGAGACAAGCCCCTCCGGGTCACTCGGGAGGGGCTTACTCATGGCCGCAAGCAGTCGTCCCGGCCGGTCTGCCCGAGGCATCTCGCCGCATCCGGACCCGCGACTGTGATCCCCGGGGGACCGGGGCGGGTCCGGAAGACTCAACCAGCGACCGTGACAGGGGACCGTGAGCAGGAGACGGTACGTGGCAAGAGGCGTGCCAGGTGGTTACCGCATCTGGGACAACAGGGGGCGTCGGTGGTGGGGGGACCACTACGAGCTCTGCCCCGACGATCTTCTGACCGAACTGAACGGTGAGGCGAACCCGGACAGGATCACGGCCCTCCTCAAGCGGTACCGAGCCCTGAAGCGGTAGGCCCTCTGGCCCGCCCGCCGCCGCAGGCCCCGCCGGTCACTCGGCGGGGCCTGCGGCGTGTGCGCGGAGCGGTGGTCAGGCGACGTTCCACTTCTGGTTGGGGGTTCCCGCGCAGGTGGAGAGCTGCACGGGGGTGCCGTTGGCCTGGTTGCTGTCGCGGACGGCCAGGCACTTGTCGGCCAGAGGGTTGACGATGTCGCGTTCCGCGCTCACCACCCACTGCTGGTTCGCGCCGCCGTGGCAGTCCCAGAGGTGGACGGTCGCGCCGTCCGCGGTGGAACGGTCGGCGATGTCCAGGCACTTGCCGAGCGCGCGCAGGGTGCCGTCGGCTTCCGCCGTCCACCGCTGGGCGTCGGTTCCGTTGCAGTCGTAGAGCTGCACCGGGGTGCCGTTGGCGTTGTTCGCCGCGGCGACGTCCAGGCACTTGCCCGCCAGGCCGGTGACCGGCCCGCCGCCGGTGCCGCCGCCGGTGTCGCCGGTGGTGACGCGCACGTAGTCGATGACGAGCTCCTGCGGGAGGACGGTGGTCTCGTCCGGGTAGCCGGGCCACTCACCGCCCACCGCGAGGTTGAGGATGAGGAAGAACGGCTTGTTGAACACCCATTCGTTGCCGCCGAGGTCGGCCGGCGTCCGGTGCTGGTACACGTTCCCGTCGACCGACCAGGTGATCGAGTCGGGTGCCCAGTCGATGGCGAAGG
The DNA here is from genome assembly GCF_028200735.1 of Streptomyces sp. ACA25. Classification (GTDB taxonomy): domain Bacteria; phylum Actinomycetota; class Actinomycetes; order Streptomycetales; family Streptomycetaceae; genus Streptomyces. The sequence goes on along the minus strand of NZ_JAQKPV010000001.1, from coordinate 202,335 downwards.
TGTGGAAGTCGTCGGCGAAGTGCCGGCCGCCGGGCAGGGTGTAGCCGGTCCCGATCCCCCCGCCGCCGGAGTAGCCGGGGCCGTGCAGAGTGCCGTGCACGGTGTCCGGCTCGTAGCCGACGTTCTCCATGATGTCGATCTCGCCGCTCTGCGGCCATCCGATGTCCGCGAAGTCGTCGCCGAGCATCCAGAACGCCGGCCACATGCCCTGGCCGCGCGGCACCTTGATCCGGGCCTCGACCCGGCCGTACTGCGCGGCGAACTTGCCCGCGGTGTTCAGCCGCGCCGAGGTGTACTCGCAGCGGCCGTACCAGCAGTCGTAATTCCCCGGGTTCTCCTCCCGGGCGGTGATGACCAGGTGCCCCTGGCCGTCGAGCGCGGCGTTGGCGTTGCCGGCCGTGTAGTACTGCAGCTCGTGGTTGTGGACGTTGTCACCGGTCTCCAGCTGCCACTTGCTGCTGTCCACCGGCGCACCGGCCGGCCCGGTGAAGTCGTCGAAGAAGGTGACCGCGGTGCCGGCGGCCTCCTCCGCTCCGGCGGCGGCGGGTGAGCCGGCGTCGTTCGTCCCGCCGAGCGCCGGGGAGCTGGGGGACAGCAGGGTGCAGCCGACTGCCAGCGCCGCCGCCGCGGTGAGCAGGCGGCGGGAGCGGTGTTTCCGGAAACCCTTCATGGGCTGTCACGTCCGTCTCTTGTGGGGGGACACGCTGTGCGCACCCAGCGTCGGCGGGTGCGGGGACCCACGGCAAGAGGTTGGTGCAGACCAATTGGGTTCCGGAACTCAGCGCCGCGACGGCCGGACAGCGGCCGATGGCCCGGTTCACACGCTGCGTCAGTCCCGGCGGAGACGAGCGTGCGCCGACGGCCCCGGGACCCGGGAGAGTGGCCGAAGGGCATCCTGGCTGTGCCATCGGGCGGGACATTCGCTAATGTCCCCGGCATGGCTCACAACCCCCACGCACCGCAGGGTCCGCAGGACCCCGACCCCGCGGGCAGCACGCAGATGTTCCGCGCATTCGTCGATGAGGAGGTGCCCGAGCAGCGCCGGCGCTCGGCTTCGGCAGGGCCGAGGCTCGGGGTGATCCTCGGTATCGCGCTGGGCATCACCGCGCTCGCCGCGGTGGCCTGGCTCGCCTTCAGCTGACCAGGTGGCCCCTCGCGGGGCCCTGGAAGTCCGCCCGGAGATTCTTCCGGGTCCCGGACCGGCGGTGCACCGCCGGTCCGGGGTGCTCACTCCTCGGCGGTCAGCCCGTCCCGCAGCTGAGTGAGGGTGCGGGTCAGCAGCCGGGAGACATGCATCTGGGAGATGCCGACCTCCTCGCCGATCTGTGACTGCGTCATGTTCGCGAAGAACCGCAGCATGATGATGCGCCGCTCGCGGGCGGGGAGCCTGGCGAGCAGCGGCTTGAGCGACTCCCGGTACTCCACGCCCTCCAGTGCGGCGTCCTCGTATCCGAGGCGGTCCGCCAGCGAGCCCTCGCCGCCCTCCTCCTCGGGTGAGGGGGAGTCCAGCGAACTGGCCGTGTAGGCGTTGCCGACGGCCAGCCCGTCGACCACCTCGTCCTCCGACACCCCGAGCGCGACGGCGAGCTCCGGCACGGTCGGGGAGCGGTCGAGCCGCTGGGAGAGCTCGTCGCTCGTCTTGGTCAGGGCCAGCCGCAGCTCCTGCAGCCGGCGCGGCACGCGCACCGACCAGGAGGTGTCGCGGAAGAAGCGCTTGATCTCGCCGACCACCGTCGGCATCGCGAACGTGGGGAACTCCACGCCACGCTCGCAGTCGAAGCGGTCGATGGCTTTGATGAGGCCGATGGTGCCGACCTGGACGATGTCCTCCATCGGCTCGTTGCGGCTGCGGAAGCGCGCTGCCGCATACCGTACGAGCGGGAGGTTCAGCTCGATGAGGGTGTCTCTGACGTAGCTCCGCTCCGGGCTGGACGCGTCGAGCGTGGCCAGCCGCTTGAAGAGGGAGCGGGACAGGGTGCGGGTGTCGAGGTTGTCGGACTCCGCGGGAGCTTGCGGCGCGGGAATGTGCGGCGCGGGAATGTGCGGCGTGCCGTGCGTGGTGAGCACCTTCGAGCTGCCCAGTTCTACGGACATGCCACCCCCTTGAGGTCGTGGACGGGTCGCAGCGGCACCCTCCGGACACGAGAAGAGAGAGGCACCATCTCGTGAATACCGGAACTGCCACCGCGGCAAACGCGGCTTTAGCAGAATGTCACAAGTCATCAACACGACGTAGCGTCTTGTCGATAAAACGGTACAGCGGGGGGCGCGGTTCCGACAGTGTGTCACCCCAGCGGGCTACGCTTCGAGTGGATTTGCTGCCCGTAGTCGAGCGAAACTCCGGCTCAGCAGGCGGGAGATGTGCATCTGGGAGACCCCCAGCTCAACGCTGATCTGAGACTGGGTCAGGTTGCGGTAGTAGCGGAGCAGCAGGATGCGCCGTTCCCGCTCCGGGAGCTGGACGAGCAGGTGGCGCACCAGCGCGCGGTGCTCCACTCCGGCGAGCTCCGGATCTTCGTACCCGAGCCGCTCGATCAGCCCCGGGGTGCCGTCCTCCCGCTCCTGGGAGGCCTCCAGGGAGGCGACCCGGTAGGCCCGGCCGGCTTCGAGGCTGGCCAGCACCTCTTCCTCGGGCAGGCGGAGGCGTTCCGCGATCTCGGCGGTGTTCGGTGTACGGCCGAGGGCCACCGTCAGATCCTCGGTCGCGGTGTGCACCTGCACCCACAGCTCGTGCAGCCGCCGGGGTACGTGGACGGTGCGCACGTGGTCCCGGAAGTAGCGCCTGATCTCACCGGTGATCGTCGGCATGGCGAAGGTGGGGAACTGCACGCCGCGGGCGGTGTCGAAGCGGTCAATGGCGTGGATGAGACCGATGGTGCCGACCTGGACGACGTCCTCCATCGGCTCGTTGCGGCTGCGGAAACGGAGTGCGACGTAGCGGACGAGTGGCAGGTTGGCCTCGATCAGCGCGCCGCGAACCCCCCGGTGCTCGGCGGTGCCGGGTTCCAGGTGGGTCAACTGTTCGAACAGCTCCTGGGTAAGTGCACGGGCTTCCGCGCCGCGGGACTCTCGGGTCTGCGTCGCCGCCACCTTGCGGACCACCCCTTCATTGCTCACCAACCGGCAAAAGCGGTCATAGCATCACAAGACATCACCGCTGTGTGCAAGTACCTGCTACCGCACGTGTTGGTGCCGTCGCGGAGAGCCGGAACGCGGAAAAACCCCGCGATCACGGGGTTTCGACGGGGAAAGGAGGGGGCCGACCGGGTCAGTTCACCAGTCGTGTCATGAAGTCACCGACCGCCTGGGCGGCGGAGGATATGCCTTCGAAGCCGATCTGGACGATCTCCCCGGCACGGGTGGGGGAGGTGACGATCGTGTACAGCATGAAGACGAGGAGAAGGTAGAGCGCGATCTTCTTGGCCTGTGCCATCGTCCTGCCTTCCCCCCGGGGCCTGCCCCCTGCCGTGCGGTCGGGTGAGTCTAACCAGCCGACCGGACTCCGGGGCCAGGGAGATCGGGACCAAAGACTCTGCGGCCTGGGCCCTTCGGCGACCATTGCGGGCATAGCGGGCGGGCAGGATGGAAGGCGGGTTCGAGGCCCGGCAAGGTGCTCTCGGATCCCGGACGGGTCCCCTGTGTGGTCCGGGCAGCGCTCCCCCGACGCGGTCCGGGCCGGGGCCCCGTCCCCGCGGGGGAAACGGCCTGTCCCCCCGGGCTGTTTCCCCCGCCCCGCTCGTCGTCGGGCCCGGCCCCGCCCGTCACCGGCCCGTCCCGTACACGGCCGGAGCGCTGCGGGTCACCCGGTCACGGCTCGCCGTCCGGCCCTCGGGTGCTTGCGCCGACGCACCGCCTCCCCGAACGTTGTGCGGTACCCGACAGCCCATACGTGCCCCCGGCCCGGCCCAGGGGCACCTCCGGCGGACTGGAGAGATGCCTCATGAGCAGCGAGCGGCAGCGGAACGGTCAGGACGGCGGAAGGACCGGAGGGCTCACCCGGCGGTCGTTGTTCAAGATGAGCGGTACCGGTGTGGCCGGTGTGGCCATCGCCGGGCTGGGCGCCGGAGCGGTCGCCGCCTCGGGCGGGCCGGGCTCGGGTGCGGGACCGGCCGGGCCGGTGGCCGCGGCCGCCCCGGGGCCTCTCGCCGGGCACGGGCCGCACGCCTTCACCCGCCGGTCGACGCCGTGGATTCGCGGCCGTGCGGAGCCCCGCCTCAGGATTGTGCCGCTGGACCGCGCCACTTTCCTGGCCGGCGCGCGGTTCGACCTGCGGGTGGAGGCGGCCGGCGTGGACCCGGGAACAGCCCGGATGGAGATATCCGTCGAGGGGCCCGAAGGACCCGCCCCCGTGATCATGGGTGAGCCCGAGCGCTCCAGCCCCGCTCCCGGCGTGCTCGCCGTGACCTACCGCGACCTCTGGTATCCGTACGCCGGCGAGTTCACCGTCCGGGCCGGTGTCCTCTCGGTCACCGGCAGCACGGACACCACGGTGACGCACCAGGTGATCACCGCCGAGGCGGGCGGGCGGCGCGCCAAGAACATCATCTTCTTCCTCGGGGACGGGATGGGGGCGGCAGCCGTCACCGGTGCCCGGCTGCTCTCCCGGGGCATGACCGAGGGCAAGTACCACGGACTGCTGGAAATGGACCGGATGCAGTACCGGGGCATGGTGGGGACGTCCGGCGCGGACTCCATCGCCACTGACTCGGCGAACTCCATGTCCGCGTACATGTGCGGGCACAAGGCGTCCGTGAACAGCATGGGGGTGTACGACAGCAGCGAGCCGGAACCGGACCGCCATCCGTGGGTGGAGACCATGGCGGAGCTGCTGAAGCGGGCCCGCGGGATGCGGGTGGGAGTGGTCACGACCGCGGAGATCCAGGACGCCACCCCGGCGGCCGTCTTCGCCCACACCCAGGACCGCGAGCAGTACGCGACGATCATGGACCAGGCACTCGGCGAGGAGCGGCGTCCTGATGTGCTTCTCGGCGGCGGGCTCGCCACCATGCTGCCGCGATCGGCGGAGGGCTCCGCGCGGGACGATGACCGTGACCTGGTCGCGGAGTTCGAGGAGCTCGGGTACCGCCACGTCAGCACGGCCAAGGAGCTGGAGCAGGCGGTGTCCGGGACCTCGGCACCGGAGCGGCTGCTCGGGCTGTTCCACACCGGGAACCTGGACGTGTACCTGGACCGGCAGCAGATCCGGGACCCGGACGTGCTGGGCGAGTGGGACGACCAGCCGACGCTCATGCAGATGACGCAAGCGGCGCTGCACTGCCTGCAAGGCAGCGAGAACGGCTTCTTCCTCATGGTGGAGGGGGCGTCCATCGACAAGATGCAGCATCCGCTGGACGGGACACGGGCGCTCTACGACACGATCGAGTTCGACCGGGCGATCGGGGTGGCCCGGCAGTGGGCGGAGGGCCGGGACGACACCCTGATCGTGGCCACCGCGGATCACAGTCACTCGATGAGCATCGTCGGTACCCACGACCGCCGGGCAGCGGCGGGCCGGCAGGCCAACGGTGTCTACGGCGACGCCGGGTTCCCGACCTACGCGGACGCGGACGGTGACGGCTTCCCGGACGACCCGGACCCTGACGTGCAGCTGTTCTTCGGCTGGGCGAGCCATCCCGATCACACGGACGGCTTCCGGCACCAAGAGGTGCTGCGCCAGCCGGCGCTGCTGGACGAGGACACCGGCCGGGCGGTGGCCAACCCGGGGAGGGACCCGCACGCCGAGCTGCGGACCGGCAACCTGCCGCACCCGGAGACGCACTGCGTCCACACGGTGGAGGACGTGCCGGTCTTCGCCTCCGGTCCCGGGGCGGAGCGCGTCAACGGCTTCCTCGACAACACCGAGCTGTTCTTCGTCCTGATGCACGCGCTGCAACTGGACCCGCTGCGGGAGGGCTGACGTCCCTGCGGGGGCGGTGCGGTTCGCCGGGCCCGAAGCGGGGTGGGGCAGGGAGACGGGAACTGAGACGGGAGACGTGCGCAGGGCCGGACCCTGGTGGGTCCGGCCCTGCGTTTGTGCACTTCAGCGGCGGTAGCGGTGGGATTTGAACCCACGGTGGAGTTGCCCCCACACTCGCTTTCGAGGCGAGCTCCTTCGGCCGCTCGGACACGCTACCGGGAGAGAGCTTAGCCCACGGGCCGGGCGGGGTCGAAATCGGCTGCCGCCGGGCTCGGGAGGCTGCCCGGGAGCAGCGTCACCGGCCGCGGAAGAAGTCGGTGAGCAGCGTGCCGCACTCCTGCGCGAGGACGCCGGGGACGACCTCGGGCCGGTGGTTCAGCCGCCGGTCGCGGACCACGTCCCAGAGGGAGCCGGCAGCCCCGGCCTTGGGGTCGGGAGCCCCGTACACCACCCGGTCCACCCGGGACAGCACAAGTGCTCCGGCGCACATGGTGCAGGGCTCGAGGGTGACCACCAGGGTGCAGTCGGTGAGGCGCCAGGAGCCGAGCCGGCCGGCCGCTTCCCGCAGGGCCAGTACCTCGGCGTGTGCGGTGGGGTCGCCGGTCGCCTCCCGGGCGTTCCGGCCGTGCCCCAGCGGGGTGCCGGCCGCACCGCCGGGGCCGAGCACCACCGCCCCGACGGGGACGTCACCGGTGGAGAGGGCCGCCGCGGCCTCCTTGAGCGCCCGGCGCATCGCGGGCACCCAGGGATCGCGCAGCGGATCGCTCACCGCACCGCTTCCAGCACCTCGGCACAGCCGAGCGAGTCGGCGATCTCGCCGAGCGCGTTGTCCGGGGACAGCGTCAGGACCGTGCCCGCGTCGATGCCCAGGTCCGCCATCAGCGCGGGATCGCCCAGCGGCCCGACCGGGACGCTGGCCGGCCCGTCCGGGCCGGCGGTGTCCTCGGCGGACTCGCCGTCCTCGGTGCCGTCCAGCTCGACCAGTTGGTCCAGCCGGCGCGGGTCGTCCGGCTCCCGGCCGGTCAGCTCGTCGGTGAGCAGGATCTCGCCGTACGCGCTCCGCATGGCGCGCGCGGCGTCGGAGACGAACACCCGGGGGTCTTCCTCGCCGTCCACCCGGACGAGGCCGAACCAGGCGCCCTCCTGCTCGATGCAGACGAGAACCGGTTCGTCGTCGGGTGTGGCAGCCCTGGCCAGCTCGGCCAGTTCCTCGAGGCTTTCCACGTCGTCGAGCTCAGTGTCGCTCGCTTCCCAACCGTGTTCGGTCCGCGCGAGCAGTGCCGTGAAGTACACCGTGACTCTCCCCACTCGGTCGGCAGTGCGTCCTCGCATCGTGGCAGAAAAGGGGCCGCCTGTCGGGTAACTCAGTGGTTCACCAACGGAATGTCCGCATCCGTTGGGCCTGCCGGAGCCGGGCGGTCCGGGCGCGGCGCGGACGCACCCGCTCGCGCAGGGCCTTGGCCTCGTGCAACTCGCGCAGAAATTCGGCCCGGCGGCGTCTGCGTCCGGGGTCGGGCTGTTCGGCTGTCCCGGGTTGCGGCATGTCCTCTCCCGTCGTTCCCCGTACCACTCTCCCCTGGAATTATCGTATTCGTCCACCCCTGGTACCGAGCCCCCCGTGGGGGAAGGGGATGGTCCGGAACCCGGTCCCCGGGTTGTTCGATAGTGTCCGATCCATGCGGATCCACGTCGTCGACCACCCGCTGGTGGCGCACAAGCTGTCCACGCTGCGCGATGAGCGCACCGACTCCCCGACCTTCCGGAGGCTGGCCGACGAGCTGGTCACCCTGCTGGCCTACGAGGCGACCCGGAAGGTCCGCACCGAGCAGGTGGACATCCGGACGCCGGTGACGTCCACCACGGGAGTCAGGCTCTCCCACCCGCGTCCTCTGGTCGTGCCGATCATCCGGGCCGGGCTCGGCATGCTCGACGGCATGGTGCGGCTGCTGCCGCCCGCGGAGGTCGGCTTCATAGGGATGATCCGCGATGAGTCGACGCTGCAGGCCTCGACGTACGCCAACCGGATGCCGGAGGACCTCTCGGGGCGGCAGGTGTACGTGCTGGACCCGATGCTGGCCACCGGCGGGACGCTGATCGTGGCCATCAAGGAGCTGATGGCCCGCGGCGCCGACGATGTCACGGCCATCTGCCTGCTGGCCGCGCCGGAGGGCGTGGAGCGGATGGAACGGGAGCTCGCGGGCACGCCGGTGACGGTGGTCACCGCCGCGGTGGACGAGCGGCTGAACGAGCACGGCTTCATCGTGCCGGGGCTCGGTGACGCGGGAGACCGGATGTACGGCCTGGCCTGACCGGCTGGAACGGGGCGGCCGCCGGCCGCCGCGCTCAGCAGCCGGGGGAGGGCTCCGGGGCCGGTGGCGTGTAGGCGGCCCGCAGCTCCTCGGCCGCTTCGGCCTCGGCAAGCTCCTCGAACTCGTTGCCGATGAGCAGGTCGATCTCAGCGTCCTCCCGGTCGGCGGGGCCGGTACTGGCATCCGCCAGGTGCATTCCGACCACGGTCAGCGCACCGGATTCCTGGGCCGCCTCGGAGCCGAGCAGCAGGCCCGGGGCGTCCACCGTTTCCAGGAGTTCCTCGGGGGCGTTGTCGACCTCACCGATGGTGAAGCCGCGCTCCTCCAGAGCGTCGGCGGTCATCTGCGCCAGCCCGGCGCGTGAGGTGGCGTTGTAGACGTTGACGGTGATCGTGGTGGGCTCCGGGAGCGGGACGTGCTGCGCCTGGGTGCCGACGTCCTCCGTGGCGCCGGGCTCGCAGTCCCGGTCCGCCGCGGCACTGGGCCGCTCGCCGCTGCCGTCGCCGCGGAGCATCTCGAGGATCTGCACGGTCCCGTAGGCGATGAGTGCGAGCACGGTCACGGCCCCGAGCACGGCGAAGACGGTCCTGCCGCGACGGCGCGGACGCCGCATACGGGGATAGCGGTCACCGGTGACGCGGTAGTTCTTACCGCCCATGCCGGGAGGGGTGAGCATGCTCATGAAGGCAGCGTAATCCGGGGTACCGGACTATGCCTACTGGATGATCAACGCGTGGGTGCAGGATGCCCCGAACGGAGTGTTCCGTTGCTTCCTCCGGGCCGTCGGCCCGCCCGCCGGTGCGATGTCGGTGTCAGTCGAGCTCGAGAACCCGTGCGTGCAGAACCTGGCGCTGCTGCAGCGCGGCACGTACGGCCCGGTGCAGGCCGTCCTCGAGGTAGAGGTCGCCTTGCCACCGCACGACGTGGGCGAAGAGGTCACCGTAGAAGGTGGAGTCCTCGGCGAGCAGGGTTTCCAGGTCGAGCTGGCCCTTGGTCGTGACGAGCTGGTCCAGGCGGACCGGACGTGGCGCGACGTCCGCCCACTGCCGGGTGTTCTCCCGGCCGTGGTCAGGGTAGGGCCTGCCGTTGCCGATGCGCTTGAAGATCACACGGAGAGCCTACAAGGACTGCGGCGCCGGGTGCAGCCGTCCGGCGGTCACCCGGGTGCGAGGGGGCGCATTGCCCCGGGGCGGGGACGGCGATGGCCGCGGGGTGCCCGGCAGCGGCGGTCCGGCGGCCCGGGGGTACTCGCGGACAGTCCCGCGGGCGCCGAGCCGGTCGGCTCGGCGCCCGCGGGGGCCGTGGCACGGGTGGCCGAAGGGCATCACCCGGTCAGCGGCGGGCCGGTCAGTGATCCGCCCGGTGGCCGTGTTCGTGCAGGCCACCGCTGTCCGCGGTCTCGGGGTCGGCGGGAAGGCCGTCCGGCACCGGCTTGGCCAGCGAGGCGGTGTCCCAGGCGTAGACACCGACCAGGTGAGCGATCACCTTGACGTTGACGTCCAGTGCCGTCCGGTCGACGTTGCCGATGTCGTCGCACGGCGTGTGGTAGCAGGGGTCGTAGGAGGCACCCGCCTCCCCGCCCCACAGCTCGGCCTGGGCCTCGGTCTTGACGCCCTCGGCGCCGGTGAAGGTGCCGCCCGCCGGGATGCCGACGTCGATGAAGGGGCCGTAGTCACTGCGTCCGCTGAAGGCGGTGGGACGCGGCTCCTCGCCCCGCGAGGTCATGAAGGTGTTGATGGTGTGCTCGATCTGCGCCGAGCCCTCCGGGCCTGGCGCCGACAGGCCCTCCGAGCCGTCACCGTCGTAGACGAAAAGGCCGTAGTTCGGTGAGGCGATCATGTCGAAGTTCAGGTACAGGGCGATGTTGTCCCGTTCCGTCTCCGACAGGGTGTCGACGTAGTGGTGGGCACCGAGCAGCCCGAGCTCCTCCGCCGACCACAGCGCGAACCGCACCTTGTTCTTGTGCTTGCCCTTCTTGTCGGCCTTCGCGAGCTGCAGCGCGGCCTCCAGGACCCCGGCAGAGCCCGAGCCGTTGTCGTTGATGCCGGGGCCCTCGGCGACCGAGTCCAGGTGTCCCCCGATCATCACCACGTTGGACGGGTCCCCGCCGCGGGTCTCGGCGATCACATTGGGCGTGACGCGCTCCTCGGCCAGCTCCTCGATCTCGAGGTCGACGACGACCTGCTCACCGGCCGCCAGCGCCGCGGACAGCGCCTGGCCGTCCTCCTGCGAGATGCCACCGGTCGGGACGACTCCCGCACCGGGGGCGCCGAGGGTGCCGTTCAGCGGCCCCTCCACGTTGTTGTAGATGACGGCGCCGATCGCGCCCGCCTCGGCGGCGTTGGCCTGCTTGTCCGCGAACGGGCAGGCGCCGCGCATGATCAGGGCGATGTTGCCTTCGTACGACTGGCCGTCGAAGTCCTCGGGCAGGCAGCCCGCGCCGGTCTCGGGGTTGACGGGCACCTCGACGAGTTCCGCTTCGCTGCCTCCCGCCGGGGAGTTGGCGGTGTGGGACATCAGCCGGATCTCGATGTCTCGCTCTTCGGGCGTGAGTTGCCGCAGCCGTTCGGTGATCGGCTCGCGGTAGAGAAAGTCGAAGTACTGGTAGGTGACGTCGTAGCCGGCAGCCCTCAGCGCCTTGCCGACGTAGCGTGCCGATGCCTCGTGGCCGGGCGTACCGGCGGCACGGTTGCCGTCGTTGCGGTCGGCGATGCGCTGGAACGCCTCCAGGTGCTTCCACGCACCGTCGGCGTCGGTCTTCCGGACCAGCTTCCGGGCGAGCTGCTCGCCCTTCTTGGCATCCTTGTTGCCGCCCTTCGAAGCCTGGGAGAGGTCCGCGGCGGCGGGTGCGGCACCGGGCTGGGCGACGGCGGCGGGTGCGGTGAGGAGAAGGGGAGCGGTCAGCGCGGTGGCGGCGAGGGCGGCCACGATGCCATGGTTTCTGTTGAGCGGTCGTCTCACGGGGACTGGGGTCCTTCCGGTGAAATCCGGTCAGTTCTGGCCATTGCGGCAGGGACGGGAGAACGATGCGACGGCACTGCCATGTCCGGGATCCGGACGTGCTGCCACGGGAAGGTACCGCTCAGCGAGCACGGTGGGAACAACGAGAGCAGATTCGCCTCGAGTGTTGGCCGGAATCAGCCGCTTGACAGCACGCTCGTCCGTGCGTCTGTGGGCCGGCGGTGACCCGTACGGGTTCCGGTGCTGAGGAGGCGTCAGCGCGCGGGGGCGGCTGCCGGGTCGGCGGCTGCCCTGTCCGCCCGGGCGCCCGCTCCGCGGTTGCGGTCGCAGGCCGCGCGGAGACTGGTCAGGGTGTCCCTGAGCCCGGTCGGGCGCAGTGCGCCGGGGAGAGGTGGCCGGCCGGCCCAGCCGGGACCGGCGAGCATGAGCACCGGCCGGGTGCGTGCCCCGCGGATTCCCCAGGCGACGTCACCCAGCCGGCGGGTCAGTTCCTGGTCCGCGGTGGTCCGCGACTGCGACCACAGCAGTACGGCCGTGGGCCCGGTCCTCCGCACGGCTTCCAGCAGCGCCTCGGCCGGTACGGCGGCCCCGAACATGCGGACGGGCAGGTGGCGTTGCGCCAGGCCGGCGGCCACCGCCTCGAGCGGCAGGGTGTGCTGGTCCTCCGGCGCGCAGGCCAGCAGTACCGGGGCGATCCGGGCATCCGGAACGGGCCCGGTCATCAGTCCGCGCAGCACGGTGGAGACGTGCCAGGACAGCAGGTGTTCCACCTCGACATAACGCTCTCCCGATACAGCCCACTTCAGGCCGACTGCGCGCAGGGCCGGCACGATCACTTCTTCCCAGGCGACCAGCAGTCCGTGCTCGGTGACCGCGGTCTCGAGCATCGTCTGCACCGCCGGCGCGTCGAGCCGGACGGCGGCCCGGGCGAGCCCGCGGCACTCCTGCCGGACATTGCCCAGCGCGAGGGCGTTGCCGCCGCCGGGTCGCCGCCGGGCCTTCCGGGGTGAGCCCGGAGTGTCCGGTGCGCCGGGGGTCTCCGGGCTGCCGGAGGTGTCCGGGGGTGACTCGTCCTCGGCGTGGGCGAGTGCGTGCCGGGCGGCTTCGGCCGGTGGGACGCCGGAGCCGGTCAGCCGGTTCATGAGGTCCAGGACGGCGATGTCACGCGGGGCCCAGCGCCGGTGCCGGCCGTTCTCGCGTGCGGCGGGGCCGATTCCGTAACGCCGGTCCCAGGAGCGCAGCGTGGTGGGGGCGACGCCGATCCGCCGGGCCACGGCGCCGGTGGTGAGGCCGGCAGCGTCGGAGGCGGCCGGGGTGCCGGGGACGGACGGCTGAGCGGTCATGCACTCAGCATACGACGCACAATCGATGCAAGTTGCCGGATGCGCATCCCGCTCTCACGATGAGGAAGTAGCGGTTCCGGCTCTGCCGGGCCGCTGTCACCGGGAGGAGTGATCCGCGTCGTGGATTTCGTGACTCGTCGGCCCGTTCGATCGGCGGCGCTGCCGCCCGCACCCTCCGGCTCAGGCCTCGGTACGGATGTTCTCGAGGAGCGGGGAGGGGGACCCGCGGAGGTCTGGTTCTTCGAGGACGAGAAGACCCTGGCCGCCGGCTACCGGCAGTGGGGCGGCCTGGTCCACTCCCTCGCCTACCGGGCACTGGGGGATGAGCGGGAGGCGGAGGACATCACCCAGCAGGTCTTCCTGGCGGCCTGGCGGGGGCGGCAGGGCTACCGTCCGGAGCGTGGGCCGTTCGCCGGCTGGCTGGTGGGCATCACCCGCCGCAAGATAGCGGACGCCCTCGCCGCCCGGGCCCGCCGCCGGGAGCTCATCAGAGCGGCCGGCGTCCGGCAGGAACCGTCCTCGGCCGGCACCGAGCACGCGGAGGCCGTACTGAATCGGGTGCTGGTGGCCCAGGAGCTCTCCAAGCTGCCCGAGAACCAGCAGCGCGTGCTGCGGCTGGTGTTCTTCGACGATCTGACCCAGGCGCAGGCGGCTGAGCGGACGGGGATGCCGCTCGGCACCGTCAAGAGCCATGCCCGCCGGGGGCTGCACCAGCTCCGCCGCGGCCTGGAGGCGGTGGCGGCCGACCGCTGAGTGGGAACTGCCGCCGGGTGCGCGGCACGGACCGACGAAAAAAGCCCGTCGGCACTGCATCCACCTGGAGAACATATCCGGAATATGAGGGTGAAGCTCCACATCTCCGTGGAATCACCGCAAAGGGGAATCCCATGAAGAACTCCCGCAGTGCAGCGCTCCTCGTCGCAGGCGTCGGAACGTGTGCGCTCGGCCTGTCCCTGGCTGTACCGGCCGGCGCAGCGGAACACGACGCCGACACCGCCACGGTGTCCGTCTTCCACGGCGTCCCGGGGCTCAGCGTCGATGTGTACGCCAACGGCGACGAGCTCATACCGGACTTCCAGCCCGGCACGCTGACGGATCCGCTGGACCTGGAGCCGGGCAGCTACGACCTCGAGATATTCGAGGCGGGCGCCGACCCCGATGAGGCCGACCCGGCCCTGCAGGAGACGGTCGACGTGTCCGCAGGGGACAATGCCACCGTGGTCGCCCACCTCTCCGCCGAGGGCGACCCGCAGCTCAACGCCTACGTCAACGACACGTCCCAGACAGCCGCCGGCGACGGTCGGCTGACCGTCCGCCACGTGGCCGCGGCCCCCGCGGTCGACGTCCGGGCCGGTGGCGAGCCGGTCTTCGAGGGCCTGGAGAACCCGGACGAGATCAGCGCCGACCTGCCCGCCGGAACCGTCTCGGCCGATGTCACGCTCGCCGGCACCGAGGACGTCGTGCTCGGCCCGGCCGACCTCGACATCGCCGAGGGCACCAACACCATCGTCTATGCGTGGGGCAGCGCAGAGGAGGACACGCTCGCCCTCCAGGTGCAGACGATCAGCGGTCTGCACTCCGCCCCCGACGGAGTGGACGCCGGCGAGATCGGCACCATGTCCGGCACCAACTCCACCACCGCCCTGACCGCGTGGACCGCTTCCGGTACGGCGGCTGCCGCAGCCGTGCTCGCCGGTCTGCTGGTCGTGCGCCGCCGGGCCGAACAGCACTGACCCACCGCGGCCCGTCCGCCTCCCCCACCGAGCCGCCCCGGCCCGGACGTCACGTCCGGGCCGGGGCAGGCCGTCCGGCCCTCACCCCGGTTCCCCTCGGGGCCGGACGGCCGACCACCGCGTCCGGGAACACTCCGGCCCGGCCGGCACACCGCACACCGAAGGGAGCGGCATGGCTCACCTGCGACGGCACGGATGGATCACCGTCTTCGCCCTGACCGCCCTGCTCGGCGTGCTGCTTCTGCTCGCTCTCCTGGTGCGCCCGCCGGGAGGCGCGGAACCGGAGGGGTTCGGCAGCCGGCCGGACCCGGCGCTCCAGCAGGAGCGGAACCCCACACCCGGCGGTCCCGGCAACGGCCCCTCCGCAGGAGGGCTCTCCTCGGGATCCGCCGACAGCGCTTCCGCTGCCCTGCCCGAGCCGGTCCGCCTCAGCCTGCCCCGCGTCGGCCTGGACGCCCGCATCGACCCGGTGGGGGTCGAGGCGGACGGCACGGTGGAGGTCCCGGACGACGCCGCCCGGGCGGGTTGGTACCGCTTCGGCCCGGTGCCCGGCTCGGACACCGGCTCCGCCGTGGTGGTCGGCCACGTCGACTCCCGCACCGGCGACCTCGGGGCGCTCGCGGCGCTCTACTCGGTGCGCGCCGGGGACCGGGTCACCGTGGCCCGCGAGGAGGACGAGCCGGTCCCGTACGAGGTGACCGCACGCGAAGTGCATCCCAAGGACGCGCTGCCGGACGAGATCTTCCGGCGGGACGGCAGCCCGGTGCTCACGCTCATCACCTGTACCGGGACCTTCGATCCCGAGCGGGGCGGTTATCAGAGCAATCTCGTGGTGACCGCCGTCCCCGTCGGGGAGTGAGGACCGCCGCCGGACCGTCACCGCTGCCGCCCCGCGCGGACGGCCGGCACGCACACATTCAGCCGGTCGGGTGGTGGGCGCGGTACCTTACGGGGAAATGCCTGCTTTCAGTTCTTTTCTTGATGTCTCTCCGGCATGTGACGACCCTTCCGGGGCACTCGCTGCGCTGTGCCCGGGAAATCCGCACCGTAATTTCCGGGGCACTCGAATGGAGCACTGCGACGCGGAAATCTCTTCACCCCTGCGCGGCGGCTCCTTTTCCGGCCGTATTCCGCGGGGACGGGACGTCGTCCCCGCGGTGGAGACACACGCAGGACGAGAGGGGACACGATGGACCACCGGCAGTGCGGCGGAAGCGGGACGGCGGATCGGGAGAGGCCGGGCGGCGGGGGAGCGCTGTTCCTTCCCCCGGAGGACCGGACGTTCCGCTTCCCGGAAGTTCCGGCCCGGGGAAGACGTGCGTGGCCCGGACGCGCCCCGCTCGCCCTGGGGCTGGCGCTGGTCACCGTGGGCGCACTGGTGGTGGCCGACCGGATGCTGGACGGCGGGGGCCTCGGCGGCGGTACCGGGGCGGACGAGGACACCGACGGGGACCGCGCCACCGGTCCGGGGGACCTCGACGAGGTGATGGGGGCGACGTTCCGGCTGGATCCGGACCTGGTGGGTTCGGGGACGCTGCGGCCGGTGGCGGGGAGTTCCGCGCTCACGGACCCGGAGGCGCGGACACTGGTGCGCTACCGGGTGGATGTCGAGGAAGGGCTGCCGGTCGACCCGGAGATGTTCGCAGCGGCGGTGCATCGAATACTGGGGGATGAACGAAGCTGGGGGAACAAAGGGGAGCGTGGCTTCGCCCGGGTTTCCTCGGGTGAGCACGATTTTGTGGTGACGCTGGCCAGTCCGGGGACGACGGCACAATGGTGTGCGAAGTCGGGCCTGGACACGACGGTGAGCAACGTGTCCTGTGATTCGGCGCTGACCGAGCGTCTGCTGATCAATGCCTGGCGATGGGCGCAGGGTGCGGAGAGTTATTCGGGGGATATCCGGGGGTACCGGGAGATGCTCATCAATCACGAGGTGGGCCACCGGCTGGGGTACAACCATCACGACTGTCCGGCCGAGGGCGCTCCGGCACCGGTGATGATGCAGCAGACGAAGTCCCTGACGAGCGAACGGACCGGCCACACCTGCACCGCCAACCCGTGGCCGCATCCGGGATGAGCGACACGGTGCCGTGCCTGCCGTACCGACCGGGCCTGCCGCACCGACCGGGCAGCAGGTGAAGGGGGAGGTGGCTGCCGGTCCGGACATCGGGGCCGCTTAGCCTGAGTGCGTGGACAGGGCTGTGATACGCGTTCCCGGCGAGTTCGATCCCGAGGTGCCGACCGGGCGGATCCCGCTTCCCGCCGTGGGCGAGCCGCCGCAGCTGTGGCTGGTGCGGTCCGGACCGCAGGCGGCAGCAGTGGCCAGGCTCGCTTCGGAGGTCCTGGACGCAGAGGAGAAGCGCCGGGCGGCGGCGTTCCGTCAGAGCCGGGACCGGGACTGCTATCTCGCCGCCCACCTGGCCCTGCGTCGGCTCCTCGGCGCCTGTCTGGGGACGGCGGCCGGTGCGGTCCGGCTGGTACGGGAGGCGTGTCCGGGGTGCGGGGAGCCGCACGGCCGACCGGCCGTGGCCGGGGGCGGAGTGCACTTCTCGCTGTCCCACAGCGGGAGCCTCGCCCTGCTCGCCCTCGCAGCGGTGCCGGTGGGCGTGGATGTGGAGGCAGTGCCGGAAGCCGGCACGGTGGCCGACGTCGCGCCGCAGCTGCATCCGGCGGAGGTCGAGGAGCTCGCCGCGCTGCCCGGGTCCGGGCGGCCGGCCGCCTTCGCCCGCGTGTGGGCGCGCAAGGAGGCCTACCTCAAAGGGCTCGGCATCGGGCTGGGGCGCTCGCCGGCGGAGGATTACGTAGGAACTGCCGAGAGCCCGGCGCCCGGCCCGGACGGCTGGTCCCTCGCCGACGTCGCGGTGGGTCCCGGCCACGCGGGCGCCGTCGCCCTCCGGGACCGCTGACCCGCCGCAGCCCGCCGCGGCCACCGGCCTCCGGAGGCACGAGTCCGGGCCGGCGGATGGTGTCCGGTGATCCGGGCAGTGCCGGTCCGTCCGGCGCGAGAGACGCCTGGTGGCACCGGTCCCGACGACGGCCGTCCCGCCCTGTCCCGGCGCGCGACGGCCACCCGTCCCGTACGTCGTCAGCCCGGGGTCCGCAGCGCGGTCAGGCGGCGCCGGTACTCCTCCTCCTCGATCTCGCCGCGGGCGAACCGGTCGGCGACCAGTTGCTCGGGGGAGGGGACCGCGGGCACCGCGGCGAGGCGGCGGTCGAGGCCGCGGGTCAGCGTGCGGTGGAGCAACAGGCCCGCGACGAGGATCAGGCCCGCGAAGAGAAGCATGCTGACCGACATCCCGAGCCAGCCCCAGCCGGTCATCATCCCGTGCTCGTACCTGTGCATCGTCCGCCTCATCCCTGCGGACCCGGCCGTGCGTGGCCGCGTCCCTTGCCGTCGGGTGGTGCTCCGGTCTGCTTGCCATGCTCGCGGCGTCCCCGCCTGGGCGGCAGGGGCCATGTGGTGCCCCCGCAGGGGCCTTTCAGCCCGGGGCGCGGCAGGCGGCTCACCGCCCGGCCGCGCCTGCGCGGGCGCGGCCGGGCCCGGGGGGATGCTGGTGCGTGAGGAGGCGTTCATGGAGATCGACGGTTCGCGGATTCTGGTGGCCGGGGCCACCGGGGTCATCGGCGGCGCGCTGGCCGGCGCGTGCGCGGCCCGCGGGGCCTCGGTGGCGGTGGCCGGGCGGGACGCCGAACGGCTGGCCGAGCGTGCCCGCACGCTGGGAGACTGCCCGGCCCGTCGCTTCGAGGCGTACGACCTCGACGCCTGCGCGGCGCTCGCCGGCTGGGCGCAGCGCGAGCTGGGTGGGCTGGACGCCGTGCTGACCGCTGTCGGAGTGGTGGCGTTCGGCCCGGCGGAGGAGGTGCCGGAGGCCGTGGCCGAGCACCTGTGCGCCGTCAACGCACTCGCCCCGATGGCTGTGCTGCGCGGGGCGTTGCCGTTGCTGACCGGGCCGGGCGCGGTGGCTGCCGTCACCGGCGTCGTGGTGGACCGTCCCCAGCCCGGCATGGCGGCCTACTGCGCGTCCAAGTCGGCGTTGAGCGCCTGGCTGACGGCTGTCCGCGGTGAGCAGCGCCGACGCCGGGTGGCGGTGGTCGACGCCCGGCTGCCGCACCTGGACACCGGGTTCGCCGGGCGGGCGGTCGCGGGGACGCCGCCGCCCATGCCGCGCCCGGCAGACCTGGACGCGGCGGTACGCGGCATCGTCGACGCGGTCGCCGAGGGCGCGGCCCTGGTGCTGCCCGACGGGAGCGGCGGCGTGACGGTGGAGGCCGGCAAGCACTGACCGCCGGCCCCCGCGCGTCGGCCCCGGCCCCGGCTACCGGCTACCGGGCCCCGGCTACCGGCTACCGGGCCCCGGCTATCGGCCGACCGGGCCGCACCGTCCCGTGTCAGGCCGGCTCCGCCGGGGGGTGTCCCCGGCCGGCAGGTGCCTGCGGGAGCTGCCAGGTGGCCCGGATCAGGGCCTGTTCGGCGCCGGCGAGATGCACGGCGGTGGCGAGCCAGGCAGCCGCGTACGGACCGGGGTCGCCGGTGCTGAGCCTGCCGAAGCTGTCCCGGGGGCGGTGGCCGGCCAGCGAGCTGAGGTGTGCGGCCAGCTCCGCGGCCGTCCGGAAGCCCGTACGGTGCAGCGCCGCGGAGTCGGCGCGCGGGTCACTGCCGCGTGCGGGCCCGGCGACGGCCCGCCGGCCTCCGGCGACGGCCAGTTCCACCAGGCGCCGGACCCGCCACAGCGGTGAGGAGGCGAGGGGATCGGACGATGTCCGCGTCGCTGTGTTTCCGGGAGGAGCTGTGTCTCCGGGGGGACAGCCGCCCGGCGGGGGGAGGTGCTCGCCCTGCAACCGGTCGTATCCGAGATCCGCGTAGCCCGCCCACTCCGGGGGCAGGCGCAGGGTCGCCCCGGCACCCGGCGCCGGGCCCACGGCGAGCGGGTACAGGGCGGCGGCCCGGTCGGGCACGAGCCGGGCGACCACCCGGACCCGCAGGCCGGGGCGGGACGCGAGCCGTCCGAGGTTGGCGGTGTGGGCGAGAGCGGGATGGCCGTGGGCCGGCAGCAGCCGGATCAGCGGGCCGTCGGCCGCGACCGCTGCCGTTCCGTCCCCCGTTGAGCCCTCTGCGGAGGGTCCTGGCGGTACGGCGGAACCGGGCGCGAGGGGGGACCGCAGTTCGCGGGCCAGCACGTGATCGCCCGCCGGACCCAGGATGACCAGGTCGCAGCCGACCGGTTCACGGGCGCGTCCGTCCTCGTCCGCACCGGTTTCCGGCACCGCGGTGAGCCGTTCGGTGACCGCCTCGGCCAGCGGTCGCGCGAACAGGGCGGCCAGGGGGCCGGAGGACCAGGACAGGCCGGAGAGCGGGGTGGCCCGGACACCGCGGCCGGAACCCAGGCGCCCGTTCGGCGAGACGGTCGCTCCGGTGACCAGCAGGCCGCCCCGGGCGAGCCGGCGATGGTCGAGGCCGCTCTCGCCGAGGGCGACCGGGGCGGTGGCGGCTCCGCCGGCCCGGGCCGGGCCGCCGGGCCTGACATCGGCGACGGAGTGCCAGCGCCCGTCGTCGGTGAGGAGGTGGGTGACCACCCCGGCATAGCCGGTGGCGCTGATCACCGGTTCGCGGCAGACGCCGTGCACCCGCAGGCTGCCGCCCGGACGGTAGCCGCGACGAGCGGTACCGAGCAGAGCCGGGTCGGGGTCGGCCGCCGCCAGCGGCCCGGCGGTGAGGAGCAGTTCCCGCAACGCGTCGACCAGGTCAGCCAGCCGGTGGCTGTCCTCGCGGGCCCGGGCGCTCCGCAGGCCGCGGACGGTGCGCAGGGCGGCGTCCTGGGCCCGGTGCAGGCCGGCCAGCCGGGCGCTGTGCGCGGCACGCAGCAGGTCCGCCTGGAGCACCGCCCCCGCGGCGGGCACCCCGGCCGCGAGCACTGCCGCTGCCGCCGACCACAGCCCGGCCGCCGCTTTCTGCTGTACGGGGGTGGGACCGGGGGCGACCTCGGCGCCGGGCGGCGGAGCGCCGGTGGTGCCGGTCCCGGCGGGTCCTCCGTCGGCGGCCTCACCGGTGGCGGACTCGAGCCGCGAACGGGTGCCGTCGGCCGGGGAGTCCGGGCCGGCTACCGGGACGGGCACCGTGCCGGGCCCGGCGTCGGCCGCCGGGTCCGGGCCGGCGACCGGGCAGGCCCCGAGCACCGCTGCGCGATGCAGGCAGTGGGGAGCGAGCAGGCAGGTGCACCGGGCCTGCTGGTCGGTGCTGATGGCGCCGGAGGGGCCCGGGGCCAGGGTGACCACGGCGTCCTCGCCGTAGTGAATGCTCAGCGTGCCGTCGTCGTCGGCGGCGCCGGCGGGGGCGGTCGCGCAGCGCTCGATCGCCGCGTCGAGCCGCTTGCGCAGCCGGGAGGACAGGCCCTCCACGGCTGCGGCGAACACGTCCGGGGCGACCGGCGGGAACGGAACGGCGGGGCTCTGGCCCGGCGAGGTGGTCAACGGG
Source organism: Streptomyces sp. ACA25 (assembly GCF_028200735.1). Taxonomy (GTDB): domain Bacteria; phylum Actinomycetota; class Actinomycetes; order Streptomycetales; family Streptomycetaceae; genus Streptomyces. The sequence goes on along the minus strand of NZ_JAQKPV010000001.1, from coordinate 181,600 downwards.
TTTCTCCACGGAGACGGTCGCCCACCCAGCGGGCGAGAGCGTACGGGCTGAGGGCGGCCACCGGCATGCCCGCTGCGACGAGTTGCCGGGCGACGGGCACCGAGTAGCGCGGCGTTCCCCGGTCGTCCAGCGCGGCACAGCCCATCAGCTGCGCGCCGGAGGAGACCAGCGAGCGGACCTCGTTCAGCAGGCCGCCCAGCGGCCCGCCTTCCTCGAAGTCGCTGACCACCACGACGAGAGTGCGGCTCGGCACGGTGATCAGCGAACGGGCGTGGGCGAGCCCGGCCGCGATGTGGGTGCCGCCCCCGACCCGCACCTCCAGGAGCAGTGACAGGGGGTCGCTGACCCGGTCGGTCAGGTCGATGATCTCGGTGGAGAAGGCGAGGAAATGCGTGGAGAGAGTGGGGACGCCGCCGAGGACGGCGGCGGTGAGGGCGGACCAGACGACGGATGCCTCCATCGACCCGGACACGTCCACCACCAGGATCAGCCGCCAGTCGGCCTGCTCCTTCGAGCGGGTGCGGAACACCGGGCGCTCCGGCACGACGACGGTCCGGCCGTCGTCGAGCCGCTGGGCGTGCGCGAGATTGGCCCGCAGGGTGCGGGGGAGGTCGAGCCGGCCGCCGGGCCGCCGGGTGGGACGCGGGGTGGCGACGCCGGTGAGGGCGGGCTGCAGCCGGGTCGTGAGCTCGCGGGACAGCTCGTCGACCAGCCGCCGGACCAGGGGCCGCAGCCGGGCGAGCTGTTGCTCGGGCATCCCTCCGGCCAGGGAGAGCACTGAGGTCAGCAGCTCGACCGAGGGCCGTACGGTGTCCGGGTCCAGCTCGGTGAGCACGTCCGTGCGGCCGGTTCCGGCGGCCCGGGCGAGGACTTCCTCCCGGACCTCATCCCCGAACAGGGCTTCGAGTTCCCCGGCCCAGTCACGGGCCGAGGGAAAGGAGCGTTCCCGGCCGCCGCCGCTTCCGCCGCTGCCACCGGCCCCCGTGCCGAAGTCCGCGGCGCCTTCGCCGTGGCCGGCCCCGTACAGCTCGTCCAGGGCGTGCGCGTAGCGGCGGGTCTGCTCCGGCAGCCGTTCCTCCTCCCGGCCCAGCAGCAGCCGCCACCGGTCCGCGGAGCCCAGTCGGCGCGGGTGCGGACTCGCGTGGGCCGGCCGCGCGGCGCCCGGCTCCGTGCTGGGGTCCGGGCCCGGGGTGGCAGACCCGGAGGTCCCGGCAGCGGGGGCAGCGGGGGCTGCCGCAACCTCTGCGGCCGGGGCCGCCGCGGAGGCAGGCGCTGTCTCCGGCGTGCTTGCGGCGGGCAGGCGCAGCCGGCTCACCGCGGTCGCCCCGGCGGCATCGGCGGCGGCCCACAGTGCGAGCAGCTCCGGCGGGGCGGCCGTGGTCAGGTCGGGCCGGTCGCCCAGCCGCTCGGTGACGGTGCGGAGCAGCCGGTCGCGCCCGGTCGGGGTGAGGGTGTCGAACCCGCCGCGGAGCGCGGGCAGCCGGTCCAGGAAGTCGCGGTCGCTGAGGGAGTCGACGCGGTCGAGCAGGGGGCCGAGGGCGGCGGGCGCGGCGCGGAGCAGCGGGCCGGCCGCGGTGAGCAGCCCGGTGAGCCGGCGGGTCAGGTGGTGACGGCTGTCCGGGCCGGTGGCGGTGTCGATCCATCCGGCGGCGCGCGCCCCGAGGGTGCCCGGGTCGTCGAGGTCGAGCAGGACCCGGGCTGCGAGGGCCGCGCCCTGGACGAGCGGGGAGCCGGTGCGGGCCAGGGTGGCCAGCGCTTCCTCCATCCGCAGCCCGAGCCGGTGCTCGCCGGCCTGCGCGGTCAGCGTGACCAGGGCCGCGGCGTCGTTCGGCTCGTCACTGCCGGCCAGCCCGGGCAGCGCGCGGACGGCGGCTTCGAGCAGGGTGGCGGCCAGTTCGGAGGCCTGGAGCCGGCTCGTGGGGGTGGTGCCGGGCAGGTGTTCCCGGGCCAGCGCGTCCAGCAGCTCATGGGCCTCCAGCAGTTCCGGGAGGGTGGCGGCGGACGGGAGCAGCACGGCGGTTTCACCGAGGTGGTCGGTGACCAGTTCGGGCAGGTCGCACCGGGCCGCGGCGCGCAGGCTGTGCAGGAGCTCGGCGCAGGTGGGGCCGCCGGCGGCCGAGGCCCGGCGGCCGGCTTCCCGCAGGGTGCCGGCCGCGGCCTGGGCGGCGGTGACGCCGCGGACGCCGGCCAGATCGAGCAGGGCGGCGACGGACGGGGTCCAGGCCGGCCGCCACCGGGTGGTGAGCGCGGTCGCCTCTCCGGTGCCGGCCACGTCGTCCGGCTCGGCGTAGCCCGCTCCGCAGACCTGGAGACGCCGGAGCAGGACTTCGCGCCGCCCGTCGAGGCGGGAGCGCAGCGGGTCGAGGCGCACCTCGCGCCGTTCGGGGTGGTCCGGGCAGGGCAGGCCCAGGGCGGCGAGTTCCGCTTCCACCGAGGGGCCGAGCCCGGAGCGGGGTGTTCCGGGTGCGGTGCGGCCCCGGCCGGCCCCGACGAGCACCGTTTCCAGCGCACGGGCCAGTGCCCGCCCCCGGCCGAGCGCCTCGCCCTGGCCGAGGACGGTGGTCACCGCCTCCAGCAGCTCGCCCCGGCCGGGTGCGGGCAGCTCGCGCAGCCGGGCGAGGTCGCAGGCCAGGCGCAGGGTTTCCACGGCCTCACCGGTGCCCGCGGGGTGTCCGGCCGTGCGCAGTTCGCGGCACAGGGCGGTGATCGTTCGGGCGGTCGCCTCGCGTATTCGGCCCGGATCGCCGCCCGCGGTGAGGACCGCCTGCTGCCAGCGTGGGTCACGGATGCCGGCGGGGTAGCCGGAGCGGGAGTCCAGCAGGTTGAAGGCGTACGGGACGAGCGAGGTGACGGGGGCCGGGCCGGGGCTGCCCGGCGGGGTGCCGGCCGCTCCGGAACCGCCGGACGGCTCGACGGGCGGCTCCCCGGACGGCTCACCGGGCGTCGGCCCGGCGGCGGGGGACGGCTCGGGGCCGTCGTGACCACCGGGTTCCGGTGCGGTCACCGGGGCGGGCAGGGCCGGTGCGTGGAAGGCGCCGATCACGGCGGCCACGCGGCGGCCGTCGGCCGCGGCACGGCCGAGCACGCGACGCATGTGTGCCTCGCGAGCCAGGTCGGTGGCGGGGACGGTTCCGGAGCTCTCCGCGTCCCTGCGCAGCGCCCAGCCGACTCCGAGCGCGGCGCGGCGCACCGCTTCGGGGGTGCAGCCGGGGGCGCGCACCTCGACGGCCCGGTCCCACAGGTCGTCCCCGTCCCGCCCGGTCGCGGAGGCGGCGAGCCCGTCGGCGAAGGCGGTTGCGGGGGCGGTGGGTGAGGTGGGTGCACCGGGGGGCCGGGCGCTGTCCTGGCGGGCGCTGTCGGCGGACCATCCCGGGTCGGACAGCGGGAGGTCGCAGCAGAGCACCTGCGCACCCCGCTCCCGGGCCCAGCGGATGGCGGCCAGTTCCGGGGAGAAGTCGGCGAACGGGTAGAACCCGAGGTGCCCGTCGGCACCGGCTGCGGCGAGGGCCACCGGTGCCTCCGTGCGCGGGTCGGCCAGGTGGCTGATCCACGGCTGGAAGTCGGCGGGCAGTTCGACGCAGACCACCTCGGCCTGCGCCGCGTCCAGCAGCCGGGGGACGACCGCGGCCAGGGCGGGGCTGTGGTGGCGCACCCCCAGCAGGTAGGGCCGCGTCGTGCCGGCGAGGGCCGCGACGGCGTCCCGGGGAGCGGGGGTGTCCTCCGCTGAGGGGATGCCGGCCACGGGCTGTCCGGCATGTGGTGCGGTGGCGGACGCAGCCGCCCGGTCGGCGTTCACCGCAGGTTCTCCCGCAGGTCCCAGAGGCGGCGCCACAGGGCCGAGCCGTCCTCGGCGCGGCGGCGCACGGGGCCGTCCCAGTAGCCGAGCAGCCGCCCGTGGTCGGCCGGGTCGTCCTTGCGGACGACGCCGAGCACGTGGCCGGGCACCAGGTCCAGGATGTCCCCGCCGGGCAGGTAGGCGGCGGCCACTCCGAGGGAGGCGGCGACCTGCACGGCCTCGGCGGTGGACATGACGGTGCCGGGGCGCTCCACGTCCCAGCCCTCGGCCGAACGGCCGGTGCGGAGGTCCCGGAAGATGGTGACGAGGGTGTCGAGTACCGCGTCGTCGACTCCGAACGTGGCCCCGGCGCGCTGCACGGCCGCCGTGGCCCGGCTGCTCACCAGGGCGGTCTCCGCCTCTGCGTCGGCGATGGGGTGGACGGTTTCGAAGTTGAAGCGCCGCTTGAGCGCGGCGGACATCTCCGAGACGCCGCGGTCGCGCAGGTTGGCGGTCGCGATGACACTGAAGCCGGGAACGGCGGCGATCTGCGCGTCGGGGGTGCCCGCGAGTTCGGGGACGCTGAGCCGCCGGTCGGACAGGATGGACACCAGGGCGTCCTGCACCTCCGGCAGGCAGCGGGTGATCTCCTCCACCCGGGCCACCCGGCCGGTGCGCAGGGCGGTGAGCACCGGGGAGTCGACCAGTGCCTGCGGGCTGGGGCCCCGGGCGAGGAGCAGCGCGTAGTTCCAGCCGTAGCGGAAAGCGTCCTCGGTGGTGCCGGCGGTGCCCTGCACGGTGAGGGCGCTGGTGCCGCAGATCGCGGCGGCCAGCAGTTCGGACAGCATGGACTTGGCGGTGCCGGGCTCACCGACCAGCAGCAGGCCGCGTTCTCCGGCCAGGGTGACCGCGCAGCGTTCCACCAGCGCCCGTTCGCCGATGAACTTGGGGGCGATCCGCAGGCGGCCGGGGAGCCCTGCGGCCGGTTCGGGCAGCCGCAGCGGGGCGTCGCTGCCGCAGATGAAGGTGACGACGGCGCGCGGCGTCAAGGCCCAGCCGGGTGGGCGCGGCCCGCTGTCCTGGGCGGCCAGGAAGGCGAGTTCGGTGGCGTGGTGCTCCTCGGCGAGCAGTGCCTGCCGGGGCGGCGCCGGAAGGGCGTGCGCCTGTTCCGCAAGGTTCATCGGGAGTTCCTCGGTAGAGCCGGGCCGTGGTCAGGCCGGGGTGCGGGCGTCTTGGGGTGCGGCGTCTTGGGGTGTGGGTGTGGGTGGGTGTGTGGCAGGACGGGTGCCGGGCTCCGGCAGCCGGGGACCCCGGCTGCCGGAGGGTGCCGCTCCGGCTCAGCGCCGCTTGCCGCGCCGGAGCGTGAGTGCCTGGTAGCGGGGCGAGTCGCCCTCCCGGACCTGCGTCCAGGCCCTGCGGTACAGGTCGGCGGGGGGCTCCAGGGGCACGAGCACGTCCAGCGGTTGCTCGGCGCCGGGCGGGGTGAGCAGCGACAGCTTCCACTCCTCCAGCGGGAGGCGCGGCGCTCCGAGGTCCACCCAGGCGCCGGGCAGGAACAGGGAGCGCCCGGCCCGGGCCCGGCGGGCCTGGACCACCAGGTCGGAGGCGGCCAGCTCCGCCCGCATCGCTTTCAGCCGGGCCGGTTTCGCACCCGTCCATCGGGCGGTGTTCCGGTCGGTGGGATCGGGCATCGCCAGCAGCATCAGGTAGAGCGCCGCGGTTTCCTCGCTCAGGCCGTACTCCTTGGCCACCTCCGTGACCAGGTCGGGCACGGACCGTGCGGGGTCCTGCGGCCACCAGGTGCCCTCCTTGTTCCGTGTGCCGGCCGCCGGCTCGCCCGGGTCGCCGAGGAGAGCCGCGAAGCGCGGGTCGCGGGCGGTACGGAGTGCCGTCTCGGCGGGGAAGGGCTGCTGCCCTCCGGGACGCAGGGCAGGCAGGTACGGGTCCTGGCCGGTGTCGTCCAGCAGCGCCGTGCGGATGCCCGGCGAGGGCTGATCGTCGTGGGTCGGCAGGACGACGGCGCCGTAACGCACCCAGCCCTCCCCCGTTTCGGTGGGGGCGCCCGCCACTTTGCGGAAGTCGGAAAGGGTGACGTACTGGTTGAGGTCGAGCATCAGCCCGGGATGGGCCAGCCGCTCACGCAGTGCGGTCAGCGCGGCGGGGAGCCCGGCCCGGCACGGATCGCCGGCCGGGAGCCGGTGCGCGAGCCAGGCGCACATCGTGACCGCGCCGATGAGAGTGTCGGCGGTGAAGCCGACGGCGTCCCGCTCGACGGGGGCGACCCGGTCCCCGTCGACGTGCCACTCCAGGTCCCGGCTCAGCCGCGGTTCGGCGGCGGGGTCGAGCAGCGCCGGCAGCGAACGGCCGGCCGGCCAGGACGTCCGCACCGCGCGGGCCGCCTCGGCGAGCAGTGCCTCGGGGACGGCAGCGCGGCGGCCGACCTCACGGTTCCACACCTCCGCCGCCGCGGCGGCCCGGGGGCCTTCCGTCCACAGCAGCGCCGGTTCGGCGGGCAGCAGGGCCGCTACGACGGCCTGCCGGGTCCGGGCGTCGAGGTCGCGCAGGTCGTCCCTGGCCAGAGCGGCGGCGGCCACCTTGACCCCGAGCATGGCCCGGACTTCGGCGGACAGGAAGTTCCGCTCGTAGGAGTTCCCCTGCGGAAGGCCGGCCATCACCAGAGCGGCGACGGCTTCGGGCACCCCGGTGAGCCGGGCGAACTCCTCCGCCGCTGCCGGGAACCACGGCGCCGGGCCGCGCTCCGCGTACTCGGTCAGGTACGCGCCGAGCCCGTCAGCCGCCCCGGCGTCACCGATCGGCGACGAGGACCGCACGGTGTAGGGGGCGGGGACCTCGAACCGTCCGGCCGGGTCGTGGAAGAGTGCGGTGAACTCGGTCCCCGTGCTGTCCGGCTCCTCGTGGTCCACGCAGGCGAGGAACGCGCCGTCGGCCAGCGGCAGCACCCCTCTCCAGGTGCAGGGGCTGTCGTGCGGTGTTCCGCTGAGCAGGCTGCTCTCCAGGTGCAGCCGGAAGGTGCGCCAGCGGTCGGACCCCCGCCCGGTCAGGCCCAGGGTGTTCAGCTCACGCAGCACGGCGCACAGGTGGTCCCGGTGGGGTTCCTCGGTGGCCGCCGCCGCGACCCGGAACATGAGGGCCGGGGCGGCGCCGACCACCCGGGCGCAGTTCAGACGGGTCACCGGCAGCGCCGGACCGGACGTGTGCAACCGGCCCGCCGGGCCGGGTCCGGAGCCGGCCGCTGCCGCACCGAGTGCCCGCACTTGGTGGATCAGGTCGGGGCCGCTGTCGTACGGCACCCATCCGGCGGGGACGAGCCCGTCGAGCGCGTCGGCCAGCTGCTGGTCCGTGGGGTCGTTCGGGGAGCCCTGGGCACCACCGGTGCGGGCACCGTCGAGACGCTCCGTCACCGCGTCCAGCGCGGCCTGCTGCTCGGCGGCGAACCGTGCCACGCCGGCGATGCCGGCCGCGAGGGCGTCGTCGCGCACTGCCGGAAGCACCGAGCGGACCCGTGCGGACAGCTCTTCCGTATCCGGTTTCTTCCCGCTGCCCTCGGCGCTGCCCGGCCCGGCGACCGCGTCGATCAGCGCCGCCGCGGTGTCCCGGTCGATCCGGCGCAGCGCCTCGGACCCCTGCGGGTCGCGGGGGCGCAGGAGATGCCAGTACCGCACCGGCGGGAGCACCCGGGTGCCCCGCGCGAATGCTCCCGGCGCGCCATCCGTACTCGCCTCCGCGGTGACCACGCCATCCCCGTCGACCAGACGGACCCGGAAGCCGTTCCGGACGAGGGCCCGGGGGCGCGCGTCCCCGGGGAACACCAGCGCGTGGAGCGGCATCCCGGCCCGAGGGGGCGCCGTGACGGTGTGCCCGGCCAGGTCCTCCCCACGGTGCGAACCGTCGGGCAGCCGCACCACACGCCAGCCGAGCAGACCGCCCACCGGGCGTCCGGCCGGTCTTGCCTCCGGCTCGGGGGCGGGCAGCAGCCAGCCGCTCCGGAAGGTGCTGCCCGACGGCGCCCGGAGCGTCGCCTCGGACAGGAAGCCGGGCAGGCTTGGGGGGCCGTACGTGCCGGTGGCGGGGTCGTACGCGTACCAGCCGTGGGTGTTGCCTTCCCGGTTCTCGCGCCATGCCCAGTACGAGGTGCCGTCGCTGATCAGGTTCCGTTCTGCCGGCACGGCGTTGTCCCCGCGGTGCAGGACACCTGCGCCGGTGGCCCGCCCGCCACCGGGCAACGGCAGCGTCACCGGGCCCATGTCCCCGAGCCAGTGCACCTCGGTCCCCCGCGTCCGTCCGCTGCGGCTCTCCACCGACAGCTGCCGGTCCGCGGAGGTGTGCCAGTAACCGCGCAGCACGGTGTCGCTGTGCGGCTGCGTCCAGTGGACGAGCAGCTCACCATCCACGTAGTGGAACGCGGGATCCATCCAGCGCTCGAAGTACTCGGTCCGCAGGTCGTGGGTGAGTGCCGTGCCCTCGGCACCGATCACCCGGGCCTGCCGGCTGCCCGCGACGATCAGATGCGGCCAGGCGTCCGCCACGTGCAGGTCTGTGATGTCGTTCTCCGGCACGAGGGAGGCGGCTGCCTCCTCCCACGCCGGCCAGCCCAGCTCGTCGAAGAGCCCGGCCCGCAGCGTCCGGACGAGGACCTGCGCCACATCGGCCGAGGCCGCTGCGCGCACCTCCTCGGCGGCGAGCTCCAGAATGTCGCCCGGCAGCCATGCCAGCCGGTCCAGCGCGCGCGGCAACCCCGGGAGACCGGCGACGGTCGAGGAGCGGGCGACCTCGTGCAGCCACTCGACCAGCATCGGGCGGCCACCGGGGGACGCGGCCAGTGCCCGGAGGGCCCGCTGCCCTCCCTGTCCCCGGCCGATCCGGTCGGCCCCGGACCGGAAGGCGGCCCGGAACCGGGGGTCGGCCTCCAGGGCGACCAGGTCGCGCCGGTCGTCGTCCCGGGCCCACTCCTCGAGCGCGAGACTGTTGTTCCCCGGGTCGGCGACCGGCAGGTTCAGCGCCAGCAGCAGATCCAGCAGGTGCACGTCGTCGTACGGGACGGGCAGGGCCCCGCCGGACGTGGTGAGCTCGCCCCGCAGCCGGTCGGCCATCCGTTCCACCAGCCCCGGCAGCGCGGCGCACGGGCGGCGCGACCCCCAGGTGCCCCGGAAGGTCAGGAACCGCTCCAGCCAGCCCGCGGCCCCGTCAGCGGAACACTCCCGCGCGGGCACCGTGGTGTCGCACAGGCCCGCGACCGCACCGGACTTCTCCAGGATCTCCACCCAGAGGCCGGGGAGTTCCTTGTCCCGGGACGTCGGCATCAGGTCCAGCAGCTGTCCGCGTACCGGGGGTTCGCGCCGGGCCAGCCGCACCAGTGCGCCACGGTGGGCCTTCCACCAGCCCGCCGGCGCCCGCCGGGTGGCGGGCAGCGCCAGCAGCTCGGCCAGGTACTCCTCCTCCCCGACCGCGGCGTCCTCGCCGGCTGCCCGGAGCAGCTTGCGCAGCGCGGTCGCCATGGTGGAGGACGGCGGCAGCCCGCCGGCCGTCCGCCGCAGGCAGAGGGCCCGGAACCGGCGGAGAGCCTCCGGTGCCGGCACCCGGAGGGCCAGCTCCTGCGCGTATCCCGCCAGCGCCTTCACCGGCAGCGCGCCGGCCAGCGCGAACTCCAGGAAGACCGCTTCCAGCCGGTCCTCGTCCACCCGCAGGCCGTGTTCGGTCTCGGCCAGCCGGGCCCGGGTGAACATCCGCGACGCGTACGCGAGGTTGTCCAGAGCGAGGAAGACGCGTGCGGCCTGCTCGTAGAACGTCGGCAGGAAATGCGGCACCGCTCCGGCCAGCCGGACGCCCAGCTCCAGGTAGGCGTCCCATGCCGCCCCGGGCTTGGACCGGGCCAGCCGCGCCACCCGCTCCAGCTCCGGCACCATGTCGAGGGCGTGATGACCGTCCTCGGGATGGTGCACCAGCACCCACTCCGGGAAGCCCAGGGATTGCCGCAGCCCCAGACCGACCACGGCCGGTTCCGCCGACGGCTCCAGGCCGAGGAAACCCGCGGCCAGGTCCTCCGCCGCGCCCAGCTCCTCCGCGGCCAGCCGCACCACGAGCCGGTCCGCCACCCCGGGGTGCCGGTAGGTGCGGGCGGTCAGCGGCACGGCGCGCTCGCCGGCCCCCTCGGTGCCCGGCGGCAGTACCGCTCCGGCCGTCAGCAGCTCGCCGGCGTCCGTCCGCTCCGCTTGCTGTATGTCACTCATGAGCCCTTGCTCTCCTCGACCGTGCGGCCGGCGTACAGTGCGGCGGCCATGCGCATTCCCTCGGACCAGGCCACCGGTCCGACCTCCCGCAGCGGCAGGGCGCGGCCTCCGCTGCCGTTCCAGGTCAGGCTCCCGGTCTGGATGCTCTCGTCCCCGTACGGCTCCCCGATCCACACCGCTGCCTCGATGCTGTGCCCCGCCTGCCGTATCCGGCAGGTGGCGTACCCGCCGGACACCCGGTAGCCGAGCGCGGTGGCCCGCGTCGCCAGCAGGAACCGCGAGGCGTAGGTGCCGCCCGCGAACGCGTCGACCTCGATGGCCTTCTCGGCGAGACCGTCCGGCTTGTGCCAGGTGGCACGGTGGATCTGCTCCACCGCCTGCGTCACCCCCAGGTCCGCCGCGAACTCCCGCAGCTCGTCCAGCTCGGGCAGCAGCACCGGGTGCGGCAGGGTCACGGTCTCCGGGGCCAGCCGGACCGTCTCGCCGTCCAGGTTGACCACCCGCAGCTCGCCGTCCGCGGTGGCGTCCCGCAGGAAACCGGTCTGCTCGGCGTTGTCGCCGGCCACGACCAGGTCGCGGAGCGTCAGCTGCCACGCCTCGTCCGGCCACACCCGGGCCAGGAGCCCGGTCGGGACCGGCAGCGAGGACACCATCCAGGTGTCCACCTGCGCCGTGCACGCCGCCGCGTGCCGCTGCAACCACTCGGCGAGCCGGTGCAGCCGGTCCACCTCGGGGTGCTCCCGGACGGCCTTCGGCAGCGACTTCAACTGCCGCCCCGCCGCCCGTCCCGAGGTGGCCCTCGCCACTACTCTGCCGTCCACCAGGGCGACTTCGTGTCTGTCGCCCGCTGCAAGCCAACCCATGGGTCCCCGCCCTCTGCTGTTCGGACATCAGCACAGCTCAGCCGGGACATCCCGGCTTCGCTGTGATGATGCGTGAACGCTAGCGGAGCCGTCCGACAGTGGTGCCGGGCCGACGGTCACGGTCCGGCGGGCCGGGTCGGGACCCGGGTGGCGGTCGGGACGCGGGTGGAGTCCGGGGTGAGCAACGGGCATGCTGGGAAAGCCTGTTCGGGTTTCCGGCGCCGATGCGGAAGCCAGACTCCCGGTGGGGACGGACGGGGTGGGGGGAGCGGGGATGGCGCGCACACGCGGACGCCGGTCACGCAGGCAGCGCGTCAGGACAGCGCGGAACCGGGCGGTGGCGGGAGCGGTGCTGCTCGCCTGCCTGCTGCTGTTCTGGTCGGAGGTCTGGCCGTACCTGCTGGTGGTGGCGGTGGCCGTCGGGCTCGGCGCGCTCGTCCGGTGGCTGTGGAAAACCGACCGGCTGCACCGGCTGGGCGACCGTGCCTGGCGGCGGCAGGACGCCCGGCAGGCCGCGCTGCGCAGCCTCACCTCCGCCGACATTGACGCGATGAGCGGCACCCGGTTCGAGGACCTGGTGGCCGACCTGTGCCGCCGGGACGGCTGCCGCGAGATCCAGCGGGTCGGCGGCTCCCGGGACAACGGCGTCGACATCACCGGGCGCCTGCCCGACGGGCGGCGCATGGTCGTGCAGTGCAAGCGCTACGCCCCGCACAGCGCCGTCTCCAGCGGAGCGGTACGCGACCTGATGGGGGCGCGGATCTACGCCGGGGCGGAGGTGGCGGTGCTGGTGACCACCGCCCGGTTCAGCCGTCCGGCTCAGGAGACCGCCCGGGCCGGAGACGTGGTCGCCATCCACCGCGACCTGCTGGGCCACTGGCATCACGGCACACCCCTCACCGCCCTCGCCGGACTCCGGGGCGCCGGGCAGGGCGACCTCCGGCACCTGCGCCGCTGGAAGCGCACCTACGGCAAGCAGAAGCGACCGGCGGGCTGACGCCCCGGGCGGCGCCGGGGATGCGTGGGGCCCGGGTCCTGGGCTGTGTCAGGGGGCGAGACGGCCGATGAGCCGGTCCAGGAAGACCCGCTGGCCGCTCACGAGCCTGACCCGGGCGTCCTCGGGGGAGAACCACGCCACCCGGTCGATTTCCGGGAAGGTGCGCAACACGCCCGAGCCACGGGGCCACTCCAGGGTGAAGGTCCCCGGATCGACCGCACCGGGATCGACCTGCCCCTGCACCGCCCACACCGTCACGATCTTGCCGCCCGGCTGCCGTGCCTCGCCCAACGGCAGGTACACCCCCTCCGGGGGAGGCAGCCCGAGCTCCTCCCGGAACTCGCGGCGGGCGGCATCCCGGGCCTCTTCCTCCGGGGTGTACTCCCCTTTGGGCACCGACCACGCGCCCGCGTCCCGCCGCGCCCAGAACGGGCCGCCCATGTGCCCGAGCAGCACCTCCGGGCCGCTGCCCGGGGCGACCCGGAACACCAGCAGACCCGCGCTGCGCTTCGCCGCCATACGCCCAGTCTCCACCCCCCGCCCGCCGCTGCCTCGGCACGGCAGCGCGACGCTCAGGGCGCGTCTCCACGTCGACACGCCGCGTTGTCACGGGGAAAGCGCCCGATTCGCCGGCCCTGCCCCCCCCCCGCACGGCCCACGTTCCGGGCCGGGCGTCAGCTGGTCACGAACTGCGTCATGATGGCCTGCACCTCGTAGATGTCGACGCCCTTGGTGAAGGTCTTCTGCACCGGAGTGGGGTTGCTGGAGATCCAGATCTTCAGCTCGGCGTCGAGATCGAAGGTCCCGGCGGTTTCCACCGCGAAGTGCGTGATGCTCTTGTAGGGAATGGAGTGGTACTCCACCTTCTTCCCCGTGATCCCCTGTTTGTCGATGAGGATGAGCCGGCGGTCGGTGAAGAGCATGGTGTCGCGTATCAGCAGGTAGGCGGCGTGGACCTGTTCGCCGTGGCCGAGCAGCCGCGCGTAGTCCTGCTGCGCCGCCGCCGGGTCGATGGTGTGGGCGTTGCCGAACAGCGCCATGACGGATCCCCCTGTGTGCAGCACCGTGCGAGTGTCGCACTCGGTATACCCCGGATCCGGGCCCAGGACCCCCGGCCGTGGTCCGGGGCTTCAGGGGTGGGCGGCCCGGGCGGCGGTCGCCGCATCGGCGTCCGGATAGCGTACGAAGATCTGATCCAGGCCGATGATGCCGAACACCCGTGCGGTGTTCGGTGGTACGGCAGCCAGGGCGATGTCCGCCCGGGCGGCCTTCGCGCGGTTGCGGGCGAAGAGGAAGGCCGTGATGCCGCTGGAGTCGCAGAAGGTCAGCCGGGCCAGGTCCAGGACCAGCAGCTGGCCCTGCCCCAGGGCCAGACTCTCCACGCTCCGGCGCAGGTGGGCGGCGTTGCGGTGGTCGAGGTCACCGGTGATCTCCAGGACGGGACCGGTGGCGGCGTCTCGGGTGGCGATCGTCAACTCGTTCATGTCATTTCTTTGCTCGGCGGGCCGGTGGGGTGCGCGGGGACACCGAGAGCGAGCAGAGCGGTGTCGTCGTCCAGACCGCCGGCGAAACCGGCGAGCAGGTCCGTGAGCGCGGTGATCAGTTCGTGCGGGCCGACCGGACAGAGACCGGCGGCGAAGGTGCGCAGGGCCTCGTCACCGAACAGCGCCCGGTCCTTGCCCACGCGGGCTTCGGTGAGGCCGTCGGTGTAGAGCAGCAGCGTGTCGCCCGGGCCGAGAGTCGTCCGGGCGGCGGTGAACTGCGGATCGGGCAGGATGCCGACGAGCAGCCCGCCGGGGGTGGACAGGTACGCGGCACAGCCGTCGGAGCGCAGCACCAGGGCGGGGGGATGGCCGCCGGAGGCGAGATCGACGGTGACGCCGTCCGGGCCGGGGGAGAGGATCCCGAAGACGGCCGTGCAGTAGCGGGGGTCACCCTCGGCGTACTCCTCGTGGAGCACGGTGTTGAGAGTGGTCAGCGCGGTGACCGGGTCGGGATCGTGCAGGGCGGCGGCGCGCAGGGTGTAGCGCGTCAGCGAGGTGAGGGCGGCGGCCTGCGGACCCTTGCCGCAGACATCACCGAGGAAGAACGCCCATCGCTTCCCGTCCAGCGGAAACAGGTCGTAGAAGTCGCCGCCGAGCCGGTCCGGGGAGGCGGTGTGGTAGTGGGAGGCGGCCTCCATGCCCGGAACGGCGGGCAGCGCGGCGGGCAGCAGGCTCTGCTGCAGGACCGCGAGGGCCTCCTTCAGCCGTTCCTGGCCGGCTTCCGCCCGCTTCCGCTCCTCGTCGGCGGCCTGGCGGCTGCGCAGCAGCTCGGTCTCATAGGCGCGGCGCTCGCGGGCGTCGAAGACGGTGGTGCGGATCAGCAGCGGCTCCCCGTCATCACTGGTCTTCACCACGGAGGTGAGCAGAACCGGAAGCCGGCCGCCGTCGGCCGTCCTCAGGTCCAGGGCCACGCCGCCGGCCTGGCCCTCCATGCGGAGCATGGGGGCGAAGTGCGTCTCGTAGTAGATCTTGCCGCCGACGGTGAGCAGGTCGGCGAACGTCAGGCGGCCCACCACATCCGCACGGGAGAGACCGAGCCAGTTCAGCAGCGTGGTGTTGAGCTTGGCTATGGAGCCGTCCATGAGGGTGGAGAGGTAACCGCAGGGGGCGGACTCGTAGAGGTCCTCCGGGCTGTCCTCCAGCAGTGCGGTGAACGCCGCGTCCGTGGCGGCCTCGTCCGCGTCCGCGTCCGACCGTTCGGGGTCCTGCCCCGCCCGGCACATCACCGTATCTCTCGGGCGAAGGAGGCGATCGCGGCTGAGGTCGCCTCGGGGGCGCTCAACTGGGGGCAGTGCCCGGTCGCTTCCAGTGTGACCAGCCGGCTGTCCGGGATCGTGGCCTGGACGAAGGCCCCCACCTCCCGCGGCGCGATCATGTCCTCGGTGCACTCCAGCACCAGGGTCGGTACCTTCACCGTTCGCAGATCCTCGCGGTTGTCGGCGAGGAAGGTCGCGCGGGCGAAGGTGCGGGCGACCTCCGGCGCGGTGGCGCAGAAGCTCGCGGTCAGTTCCCGGCCGAGCTCCGGCCGCTCCGGGTTGCCCATGATCACCGGTGCCATGGCGGACGACCAGCTCACATGGTTGGCCTCCAGCGATTCCAGGAGCTCTTCGATGTCCTCGGCGCTGAATCCGCCCCGGTAGTCCTCGTCGTCGAGGTAGCGCGGTGAGGGACAGATCATGGCCAGGGCGGCGAACCGCTCGGGGGCGGCAGCCGCCGCGAGCACCCCGGTCATGGCGCTGACCGAGTGCCCGACGAAGGTCACGTCGCGCAGATCGAGCTCTTCGACGATCTCGACGACGTCCCGGGCGTAACCGTCCAGTGCTGCGTAGCGTTCCTCGCTCCAGGCGGAGAGGTCGGAGCGGCCCGACCCCACGTAGTCGAACATCACCACCTGGAAGTCCTCGGCAAGGGCGGGAGCCACCAGGCGCCACATGTTCTGGTCACAGCCGAACCCGTGCGCCAGCACCAGTGGCCGGCCGCCCGGGCGGCCGGCCACCGTCACGTTGTTCCTGCTGCGGATGTCCATAAGGGACATCTTGCCACCACCGTCTCCGGGCACCGGAGGCACCCGGCCGCTCCCGCCCCGGCCGGGGCGCTTCCTCGCTGTCCCGGCACTAGTGCCGCATCAGGCAACGTTCGCCCTGGCGACGATCTTGCGTAGGCGCTCGTTGGAGGCATGCTTGTTCCGCCAGATGATGTAGCGGCGGATCATAGGGCTTGTGGAGATCGTCGCCGAACTTGGGCGGGAGCATGGGCCGCTCACTGAGGATCCACGCCGCTCAGCGGGAGAAGTCCGGCAAGGCGGAGGAGTCAGGCCCGGAGGCTCAGGTGTGGAGCCGGCGGAGGGAGGGCAGGGTGAGGCCAGGGCTGCTGCGAGGGCTGCGGTGGCCAGACGAGTAAGTCCGGTGTCCTGGGCCAGCGATGAGCTTCCACGGGCGGCGGCACGGCGCCGCAACCGCCCCGCTCCCTTCGGGCGTCCCCACCACTGGAGACCGATCGCGAAGGGATACCCGCTTGGACGTGGACCAGGGCCTCGTATGGCTCCTCCTAATCGCCCTGTTCGCCCTGTTCGCCCTGCTGTGGTGGCTGGACAGCCGTAAGACCGCCGGTATGCGGCCGTACCGGCGCCGCCGCCGGAAGTACGGGGGCGGCGAGAGCCGCGTCGACAGCCCAGGCTACGGGGGCGAAGGATCCGGCGGAGGAGGCGGGGACGGTGGCGGTGGCGGTGGGGGCGACTAGGGTCTGTTGCGAAAGTGGATCTTGATTGGCGATGATCATGGTGTGGCGCGAGGGGATCTGACGGATCGGCAGTGGGCTCAGCTGGAGCCGTTGCTGCCGACGGGGAAGAAGACGGGCAGGCCGCGGACGTGGACGCGTCGGCAGCTGATCGACGGGATACGGTGGCGGACCCGAGCGGGTGCCCCGTGGCGGACGTACCCGAGCGATACGGTCCGTGGGACCGGGTCTACGACCTGTTCCGCCGATGGCAGCGCGACGGCACCTGGAAGCGGATCCTGGAGCAACTGCAGGTCCAGGCCGACGCGCAGGGTCTGATCACCTGGGATGTGAGCGTGGATTCGACTGTCTGCCGTGGCCATCAGCACGCCGCCGGCGCGCGTAAGAGGGGGATCTGCAGCGCGAGCCGCCCGGCGGAATCGAGACCGAACCGGGCGACCATGGCCTCGGACGGTCCCGAGGTGGCCTGACCACGAAGATCCACCTCGCGACCGAGCAGGGGCAGAAGCCGCTGTCGCTGCTGATCACTGCCGGGCACCGGCACGACAGCCCGCAGTTCCAGCCTGTCCTCGAACGCATCCGCGTCCCCCGCACCGGTCCTGGACGACCGCGCACCAAACCGTCCAGGGTTCGTGCAGACAAAGCCTACGGCCCTCGCGCGAACCGCTCCTACCTGCGCAGACGCAGGATCGGATGCACCATCCCGGAGAAGGCCGACCAGGTCCGCAACCGCAAGAAGCTCGGCTCCCGAGGCGGCCGGCCGCCGGTCTTCGACAAGGAGGACTACAAGGACCGCCACGCGGTGGAGTGCGGGATCAACCGGCTGAAACACCACCGTGCGGTGGCCACGAGATACGACAAATTAGCCGTGCGCTACGAGGCGACAGTGCTGGTCGCAGCCATCAACGAGTGGCTTTGACCAGCACTTTCACAACAGACCCTAGCTCTTGACGGAGCCGGACATGAGGCCGCCGATGAAGTACTTGCCGAGGATGATGTACACCAGGAGGGTCGGCAGGGAGGCGAAGAGCGCGCCCGCCATCGAGACCCCGTAGTTCTGGAGCAGGGCGCCGTTGGCGAGGTTGTTGAGCGCGAGCGTCACGGGGCCGTTCTGGGTGGAGGAGAAGAACACCGCGAAGAGGAAGTCGTTCCATGCCGAGGTGAACTGCCAGATCAGGACGACCACGAAGCTCGGTACGGACAGCGGCAGGATGACCGACGCGTAGGTGCGCAGCATCCCGGCGCCGTCGATGCGCGCGGCCTCGACGAGTTCGTGCGGGATGGTCTGGTAGTAGTTGCGGAAGATCAGAGTCGTGATCGGGATGCCGAACACCACGTGCAGCAGGATCAGCGTCGGGACACCGCTGGGCAGTTGCAGGTCGAGGACGAGCTGGTTCAGCGGGATGATCACTGCCTGGTACGGGATGAACATCCCGAACAGGATCAGGGCGAACACGGTGTTGGCGCCGCGGAAGGACCACCGGGAGAGCACGAAGCCGTTGATGGAGCCCAGCAGGGCGGCGAGGATCGCCGACGGGACGACCATCTGGAGGGTCCGCCAGATCGCCGGGGCGAGGGCGTCCCACGCTTCTTCCCAGTTGTCCAGCGTCCAGGTGGTCGGGAGGGACCAGGCTCGCGCGGGGGACGCGTCGCCCGCGCCCTTGAAGCTCGTCACGAACAGCACGTAAACGGGGACCAGGACGAGCAGCACGAAGAAGAGCAGGCCCGCGTAGCGCAGGGTGCGGGCGAGGGTGAAGCCGCTCGGGCGCCGGGCGGGTTCCGGGCGGACCGGTTTCCCCGCGACCTCCTGTGGAGGGACCGGCTGGGCGCTGAGCGCGGTCATCGTGTCTCCTTGCGATTCGTGCGGATGAGATAGGGCACGACCACCAGGGCCACGAGAACCAGCAGGACCATTCCGACCGCGGCGGCGTTCGCGTAGTCGAAGCTCGACTTGTACACGTACATGTCGACCGCGGGGACCTTGGTCTGGTAGTTCGCCGGCTTCGAGATCGACATGATGAGGTCGAAGGATTTCAGCGACATGTGGCCGATGATGATGAGCGCGGACAGCGCGATCGGGGACACCTGCGGGAAGAGCACATGGCGGTAGAGCTGCCAGGTGGTGGTGCCGTCCATGCGGGCGGCCTCGCGCAGCTCTTCGGGGATGCCGCGGAAGCCCGCGAGGAACAGGGCCATGACGTAGCCCGACAGCTGCCAGATCGCCGGGATCGCGATGGCGGTGATGCCGTAGTCGACGTTGTTCCACCAGTTGTTCTGGAGGAAGTCGAGGCCGGTCATCTGGAACAGTCGGTTCAGGCCGGTGGCGCTCTCGCCCTGGTTGGAGTTGAGCAGCCAGCGCCACACCACACCCGAGGCGACGAAGGACACGGCCATCGGGAACAGGTAGATCGAGCGGAAGATGCCTTCGCCCTTGACGGGCCGTTCCAGCATCCAGGCCCACACGAAGCCCATGACCATGGTGCCGACCAGGAAGACCACGGTGTACAGGAACAGGTTCTTCAGCGAGTGCTGGAAGGCCTCGCTGCTGAGCAGCTCGAAGTAGTTGTCGAAGCCGACGTGTTCGGATGGCTGCTGGCCGGTGGCCTGTCCGGCGGTGTGGACGTCGGTCATCGACGTCCGGAGGTTCACGGCGATGAGCCCGTAGACGAACAGGCCCACCAGGAACAGAGATGGGGCGAGCAGAAGCAGGGGTGCTCCGGCCCTCTTGACGGATGTGATCATCGATGTCTCCCTGGAGCGCCGCGGTGCGCGGCCGGCCCGGGTGGGCCGGCGTGGCACCGCGGCGCGGTCCGGACCCGGCGCCGGCCGCGCACCGCGTGCGGGGCGGACGGCGGTGTCCCGGGAAGGGTCAGCCGGCCGTCGCGGCGGCGAGCTCGGACTGGAAGGTGTCGACGTCGGATGCGCCGGAGGTGAACTTGCTGGTGGCGTCCGAGACCGCGTTGAGGACCGCGACCGGGGCCGCGGCGCCGTGCGCCAGGGAGGAGACGATGGTGTCCTGGCCGAACGACTCGATGGCCGTCTGCTGGTACTCGGAGAACTCGTTCGGGTCGGCGTCGGTGCGGGCCGGGATGGAGCCCTTCGCCTTGTTGAACGCGGTCTGGCCCTCCAGCGAGCCGACCGTCTCCAGCCACGCCTTGGCGCCGTCCTCGTTCGGGGCGCCCACCGGCAGGGTGAAGGAGTCGGCGAGGAAGTCGAAGACGCCGTCCGTGCCGGGGACCGGGAAGGCCGTGAAGTCGGTGCCCAGGACCTTGTCCTGCTCCTCGAAGGCCGCGACCGCCCAGTCGCCCATCACGTTGAAGGCGGCCTGGCCGTCGATGACGAGCTGGGTGGCCTCGGGCCAGTCCAGTCCGTCGCGGTCGCTGTTGGTGTAGCTCATGGCCTGCTCGAAGTCCTCGAGAGCCGCGGTGACCTCGGGTCCTTCCCAGTCGGTCGAGCCGTCCCACAGCCCGGTGTAGTCGTCGGCGCCGAGGCCGGCGAGGAGGACCGTCTCCAGCAGGTGCACCTGGGTCCAGGCGGTGGCGACCGACAGTGGGGTGACGCCCGCTTCCTGCAGGGTGTCCATGTCGGCGAACCACTCGTCGAGCGAGGTGTAGTTCTTTTCCGGGTCGAGGCCGTTGTCCTCGAGCACGTCCGGGTTGGCCCACACGACGTTCGCCCGGTGGATGTTCGAGGGAACCGAGTAGATGTTGCCCTCGTGGGTCAGCAGGTCGACGAGGTCGGCCGGGAAGGCGTCCCGTAGATCGAACTCGTCGTACAGCGGTGAGACGTCCTCGAGCTGCGCGGCGTTGATGTAGTCCAGCAGCTCCAGGCCGGCGTGCGCCTGGAAGGTGTCCGGCGGGTCGCTGGCCTGGAGGCGGGACTGCAGGAGGTCCTTGGCGGCGGAGCCCGCACCGCCGGCGACGGCTCCGTTGACGAACGTGATGTCGGGGTGCTGCTCGCCGAAGACACCCACCATGGCGTCCAGGCCCGCTTTCTCGGAGCCGGCTGCCCACCAGGTGAAGACCTCGACCTCGGAGGCTGAACCGCCGCCGTCGCCGGAGCCGGTGCCACCGGCGTCGTCCGAGCCGCCGCCGCACGCCGCGAGTGTCAGGCCGGCGATGGCTGCGCCCGCCACCATCGCGCTGGTTCTGCGATTGACACGCATTCGAATCCCTACGCCTTCGTTGCCGTACCGGGGATCGGCGCGCGTGGGGGTCCCGCGCTGCCGACCGGGACGCCGGGGTGAGCCCTCGTCGTCCGGCGCCCATCAAAAGCCCGGAGCCCCCTGGAGTCAAGAAGTAAATCCAAAGAGACGTTCAACCGTTTCTTAGCATCGGGCTGTGTATGCAAGTCCGCTCCGGCGCCCCCTCCCCGCAGCCCTGAGTTCGGACTGTGTCCCTGGCGCGGGCCACGGCAGGCGGTATCCTGACCGCTGTGCGCGCTGACCGGGTGACACCGGGTTCGCAGACTTCACTACGTGAGGCCAACCGAGCCCGGATCGTGAGCGCCGTCCAGCGGCGTGGCTCGCTCACGCAGATCGAGCTGGCCGGCGTCACCGGCCTGTCCCCGGCGACCGTCTCCAACATCGTCAAGGAGCTCGCCGGCGCCGGCGTGCTGCACACCTCCCCGTCCACCCGCAGCGGACGCCGGGCCCTCCAGGTCACCCTCGCCCGCAACCTCGGCCTGGTGGCGGGGGTGCACTTCGGCACGAGGTCCTTGCGGGTCGCCCTCGCCGACGCCTCGATGCAGGTGCTCGCCGACCAGCGCATGCCCCTCGCTCCCGATCACCGCGCCGACGCCGGGCTGCGCCGTGCCGCGCTGCTGATCACGGAAATGGTCGAGTCGCTCGACGCCCGCACCGACGAGCTGCTCGCCGTGGGGGTCTGCATCCCCGCCCCGGTCGACCGCCGCACCGGCCGCATCATCACGGTGGGCATGCTGCGCGGCTGGGACGGGATCGCGGTACCGGAGATGCTCGGCGAGGAGCTGAACGTCCCGGTGACCGTCGACAACGACGCCAACCTCGGTGCCCTGGCCGAGACCCGCTTCGGCGCCGCCACCGGTCGCGATGCCGTCGCCTACCTGCGGGTCTCCCACGGGGTGGGCGGCGGACTGATCCTCGGCGGCCGGCTCCTGCACGGCCGCGCGGGGGGCGCCGGCGAGATAGGGCATGTGACGATCGACGAGAACGGCCCGATCTGCCGGTGCGGCAACCGCGGGTGCCTGGAGACCTTCGTCGGGGCCCCGGCTCTCCTCGGCATGCTCGCGGCCAGTCACGGACATCTCACGCTGCGGGACGTCATCACCCGCGCCGAGGAGGGCGATCCCGGCTGCCGACGCGTGCTGTCCGACACCGGGCAGCACCTCGGTGTCGCCGCCGCGAACCTGTGCAACCTGGTGGACCCGGAGATCATCGTGGTGGGCGGCCGGCTCGCGGAGGCGGGCGAAGTCCTCCTCGGACCGATGCGTACCGTCGTCGGGCAGCGCACCATGCCCAGTACCGCCGGCCCCGTCGAGGTCGTCGCCGCCGCGCTCGGTGCCGCGGCCGAGGTCCGCGGCGCGCTCGCGGTCGCTCTCGACACGGCCCGCCTCAGTGGCGCCCTGGGAGTGAGCGTATGACCGGTACCCACGGCCCGTCCGTGCCCCGCCACCCGCGGCGTCCCCGCACGCACGCCCGGAGCCGGGCCCGGCACCGCCTGGCCGTGCTCGGCACCGCGGCGCTTCTGCTGGCCGGAACGGCGTGCGCCCCCGGCACTCCCGGCACCGCGAACACCCCCGCGCCGGGGCCCTCCGAGGGCGCCATCGCCCTGCTGCTGCCCGAGGTGAAGACAGCAAGGTACGAGACCACGGACCGGCCCACGTTCCTCGGCGTCGTCGAACGCCGCTGCCCCACCTGCCAGGTGTTCTACGCCAACGCCGCCCAGGACGCGGCAACGCAGGCGCAGCAGGCCGAGTCGATGCTCGCCCGCGGCGCGGACGTCCTGGTGCTCGGGGCCGTGGACGCGGTGGCCGCCGAGAGCATCGTCCGGGAGGCGGAACGTCACGGCGTCCCCGTCATCGCCTACGATCGGTTCATCGCGGACGCCGACGTCGACTACTACGTCTCGTTCGACAGCGAGCTCATCGGCTACCTGCAGGGCACGGCCCTGGCGGCCGCGCTGCGGGAGCAGGGCCCCCGCCCGGACGGACGCCCTCCCGGCATCCTCCTCGTCCACGGCTCCCCGACCGACTCCAACTCCGCCGAGCTCGCCGCCGGGGTCCACCGTGCGCTCGAAGGAGAGGACATCGAGGTGCTCGCCGAGTACGACACCCCCGACTGGAGTCCGGACAAGGCCACCGACTGGGTCGAGAGCCAGCTCACCCAGCACGCCGGCCGCGTCGACGGCGTCTACGCAGCCAACGACGGCATCGCGGGCGGCGCGATCGCCGCCATGAAGGCCGCCGGGATCGACCCCGTGCCCCCCGTCACCGGGCAGGACGGCGAACTCGCCGCGGTGCAGCGCATCGTCTCCGGCGATCAGTACATGACCGTCCACAAGGCCACCATCCAGCAGGCCCGCACCGCCGCCGAGCTCGCCGTGCGCGTCCTGCGCGGCGAGACACCCCGCACCGCCGCCGTCATCGACGGTGTGCCGAGCCTGCTCCTCGCCCCCCGGGCGGTCGGGGCCACGGAGGTGCGGCGCATCATCGTCGACGGCGGGGTGCACACGGTCGACGACATCTGCACCCGTTCCTATGCCACGGCGTGCGTCCGGGCCGGCCTGCTCGAGGAGACGCCGTGAGCCCCCCGGCCACCCCCGCCACCCCGGACTCCGGCCCCGTGCTCTCGCTGCGTGGGGTGTCGAAGAACTTCGGCGGCGTACGGGCCCTGACCGCTGTCGACCTCGACGTGCACCCGCACGAGGTCCTCGCCGTCGTCGGGGACAACGGCGCAGGCAAATCGACCCTCGCCGGAGTGATCGCGGGTGTCCACCGGCCCGACGCCGGGCAGCTCCTGGTCAACGGCAGCCCCGCGACTCTCGGCTCCCCCGCAGGAGCCCGCAGCCACGGCATCGCCGCGGTCTTCCAGGACCTTGCCCTCTGCGACAACCTCGACGTCGTCGAGAACCTCTTCCTCGGGCACGAACGCACCCGCGGCGGGTTTCTCGACGAGGTCGCGATGGAACGCGAGGCCTGGGAGCTGCTCGGACAGCTGGCCACCAACGTCCCGTCCGTCCGCCTGCCGGTGCGGGAGCTGTCCGGCGGGCAGCGGCAGCTGATCGCGGTGGCCCGGGCCCTGCTCGGCGCGCCCCGCATCGTCGTCCTCGACGAGCCGACCGCCGCGCTCGGCGTCCGGCAGACCGCCGAGGTCCTCAACCTCGTCGAGCGGCTGCGCGAGCGCGGGCACGCCGTCGTCCTGATCAGCCACCAGGCAGCCGACCTGCAGGCCGTCGCTGACCGGTTCGTCGTGCTGCGCCTGGGACGGGTGGCCGGTGAGCTCGACGCCGCCGGCGTCGGGTACGAGGACCTCCTCGCCGCCATGACCGGCGCGAGCCGGCCCAGTGGCAGGAAGCACCGATGATCCCCGCATCCGCCTCTCCCCCGTTGCGCCCGCACCCCGCCGCCCACGAGAGCGACGGGCCCTGGGGACGCCTGCTGAGCCGTCTCCCCGACCGGGAGCTCGGCATGCTCCCGGTGTTCGGCGCCCTCCTCCTCATCTGGGCCGTCTTCGGCATCCTGAACCCGGCGTTCCTCTCCGCCGAGAACCTCGTCAACCTGACGCTGCAGAGCGCTCCCACCGGGGTGATCGCGCTCGGAGTCGTCCTGGTGCTGCTCGTCGGGCAGATCGACCTCTCGGTCGGCTCCGTCAGCGGGCTCGCGGCGGCCGTCGTGGCGGTCACCACCGTCCTGCGGGACTGGCCCGTCGCGGCCGGCATCCTGCTCGCCCTCGCGGTGGGCGTGTGTGTCGGCCTCGGCTACGGATTCCTCGCCACCCGGCTCGGACTGCCGAGCTTCGTGCTCACCCTCGCCGGGCTGCTCGTCTTCGCCGGCGTGCAACTGCACGTGCTCGGACCGCGGGGATCGGTCAACCTGCCCTTCGAGTCCGGGCTTGTGCGTTTCGTCCAGCAGGGCTTCCTGTCCCCACTGGCGGCCTGGCTCCTGGTGGCCGGGGTGATCGCCGCGGTGACCGCCGTCCAACTGGTCGAGCGGTCCCGGCGGGTGCGCGCCGAGCTGCCCCGGGTGAGCACGACCCGGCTGATCCTGCGCACCGCCGCGCTCGCCGCGTTGCTCAGCGCCACCGTCGCCTACCTCGGGACGGCCCGCGGCATCGGCTACTCGGTGGTTCTCTTCGTGTCGCTCGTCGTCGCGGTGGACGTGCTGCTGCGCCGGACCCGCTGGGGGCGGTCCGTGCGAGCGGTGGGCGGCGACCGGCGGTCCGCGCTTCTGATGGGGGTGTCCGTCCGGCGCGTCACGGTGTCCTGCTTCGTCGCCTGCTCGACGTTCGCCGCGCTCGGCGGGGTCCTCGCGGCCGGGCGGCTGGCCGCCGCGAACCAGGGAACGGGGGGCGCGGAAACGTACCTCACCGCCATCGCCGCCGCGGTGATCGGCGGGACGAGCCTGTACGGCGGCCGGGGCAGTGCCTGGTCCGCGCTGCTCGGAGTCCTCGTCATCACGTCCCTCTCCAGCGGCCTCACGCTCCTCAACCTGGACACCGCGACCCGCTGGATCGTCACCGGTCTCGTGCTCGTCCTGGCCCTCACCGCCGACACCCTCCTGCGCGGCCACCGCAGCCCCTGAGCCACCGCCGGTCCCGAGGCGCCCGGTGTGGCATCGTGCAGCGGAGGACTCAATCAGCGCCCCCTGACCGGCCGCGCTCCGGAGGGTGCGGCCCCACCTCGAACGAGACGGAGCCCCCGATCCCCGATGAGCAACAGCTCTGAGTGGTACGCCGCAGAAATCGGCCGCTACGTGGCCGCGGCCGTCGTCATGCGTCACGGTAAGGCGCTCGTCCTCCGTCGCAGAGCCGACGACTTCCTGGGCGGCATCTGGGAGCTTCCCAGCGGCAGGATGGATTCCGGGGAGACCATCGAGCAGGCTCTCGCCCGGGAGCTCAGGGAGGAGACGGGCCTGCGCACCCAGTCCGATCCCCGGATGATCGGTACCTTCGACTACCGGTCCAAGTCCGGCCGGAGGACCCGGCAGGTCAACTTCGTGACCACGGCGGACCGGAGCGACGTCGAGCTGACCGAGCACGACGCAGCGGAGTGGATCGACGCGGACCAGGTCGGGGACTGGCCGCTGACGGAGGAGACGCGGGGCATCCTCCGCGCCGCCTTCGCGGCAGGCGGCGAAGGGGCCGAGTCGGCAGCTCCCCGGCAGCCCTGAGCCGGACGGCCGGTCCCGGTGTTCCGGATCGGCCGTGGCTCCTGATCGCCCGGGGGCCGCCCGCCCAGTGACCGCCTGGGCCCGTGTCCGGCCGGTCCTGGCCCCCGCGGTCCCGAGTGCCGTGCGCGGCTTCTTATGCGAACGGCGTTCGACAGCTAGCATCCGTGGCGGTGGATGGGAGCGCTCCCATCCGAGTCCAGTGGAGTGCTGCGGCGGCACGAGCAGCCGGACGCCGGTCATGACGTCCGCGCGCCCGTCCGAGTCGTTCCGCCGGGGTGCGGCGACCTGCGGTCCGGCGGGTGAGAGCCGGGCCGGCGAGCTGCCCGGAACCACCGCACCGCTCCTCCTCGAAACTGATGCGATGGGAAGGGACGACTGTGAAGAGCCGTTTCAGAGCGTTCTCGACTGCCCTGACCGCGTTGGCGGTGTTCCTCGGTCTGGCTGTCCTGCCGCCCGCGGCCGGGGCCGCGGTCCCGGGGCCGGCCGCCGGGGACCCGGTGGGGACGACCGCCGCGGAGGAGGTGGTCGCCGCCATGCAGCCCGGCTGGAATCTGGGCAACACCCTCGACGCGACGGGTGAGGACGAGACGTCGTGGGGCAATCCGAGGGTCACCCGGGAACAGCTGAGGAGCATCCGGGCGCAGGGCTTCGAGAGCATCCGCATCCCGGTGACGTGGAGCCGGCATCAGGGCCCCGCCCCCTCGTACACGATCGACCCGGCGTACCTGGAGCGCGTCGAAGAGGTCGTGGGCTGGGCGCTGGACGAGGGCTTCCACGTACTGATCAACGTGCACCACGACTCGTGGCAGTGGGTCCACCACCTGCCGACCCAGTACGACACCGTGCTGGCCCGCTACACCGCGACCTGGACCCAGATCGCCGAGACCTTCCGCGACGCGCCTCCCGAGCTTCTCTTCGAGAGCATCAACGAGCCGTTCTTCGAGGGCAGCTCCGGCGAGGCGCAGGACGCAGAACTGCTGCACGAGCTGAACAGCACGTTCCACACCCTGGTGCGCGGGTCCGGCGGTGACAACGCCACCCGCCTGCTGGTCCTGTCCACGCTGCACGCGTCGCCCGAGCAGGCCCGGATGGACGAACTGCTCGACACCTTCTCCGTGCTGGACGACCCGCACCTCGTGGCGACGGTCCACTTCTACGGCTACTGGCCGTTCAGTGTGAACGTCGCCGGGCACACCCGCTTCGACGCGGCCACCCAGCAGGACCTTGTCGACACCTTCGACCGCGTCCACGACACCTTCGTCGCCGAAGGCATCCCCGTGATCATCGGCGAGTACGGGCTGCTCGGATTCGACCGGAACACCGACACCATCCAGCAGGGCGAGAAGCTGAAGTTCTTCGAGTACCTCGGCAACTACGCGCGTGAGAAGCAGCTCACCACGATGCTGTGGGACAACGGCCAGCACTTCAACCGCACCGCGCTCCGGTGGAACGACCCGAGCCTGTACCGGCAGATCAAGTCGAGCTGGACGGTGCCCTCCAGCACCGCGTCCTCCGATCAGATCTTCGTCCGCAGGTCCGGGACCCCGTCGGACGCGACGCTCACCCTGAACCTCAACGGCAACCGCCTGACCTCGCTCGTCAACGGTTCCGAGCGCCTCGTCCGGGGCCGGGACTACACCGTCCGCGGTGACCGGCTCACCCTCACGGCCGCCACCCTGGCCCGTCTCACCGCCTCGCAGGAGTACGGCGTCAACGCCGTCCTGTCCGCCCGGTTCTCCCGGGGGGTCCCGTGGGACATCCATGTCCTGACCCATGAGACCCCCGTCCTGGAGGGGGCCACCGGTACGACGGACTCCCTGGTGATCCCGACCGCTTTCCGCGGTGATCAACTGGCCACCATGGAGGCGGTGTACGCGGACGGCACCAACGCCGGCCCGCACGACTGGACGTCCTACAAGGAGTTCGGCGCCGCCTTCGCACCGGACTACGCCGCCGGCGAGATCACCCTGCCGTCCGCCTTCTTCCAGAACATCAGGGACAACGACCCGGTGACGCTCACCTTCCACTTCTGGAGCGGCGAGACCGTCACGTACACGCTCACCAGGACCGGGACCACCGTGACCGGTATCCCCGGCTGACCGACTGCGGGGGCGGGGCCCGGCGGCGCGCCGGGCCCCGCCCGTCGGCTGGAACGTCAGCCGCTGACGGTGATGTTGGAGTGAGACAACTGGATGACGGTAAGGGTGCCGAAAATTATCGGAGATTCTGCGGAGTGTCTGCGCAAGCCGGTCGGTGTTCCGTGACAGATGAGGACGTGGCCCCGCACCCCGGCCGGGGTGCACCGTGCCTCGCGGCAGCACCGTGGCGCGGCGGACCATGACCGCCGCGCCACGGGTGCGGTGTGCCGGGTCTCCCGTCGGGTGGGAGTGGTCCTGTTCCGTGCCCGGCGGGCCGAGGGGGCCTGCTCCAGGGCTGCCGGACTGTCAGCTCATCCAGATGTTGGAGTACCCGCTGCTCCGGTAGCCCTCCGTCGCCATGATCATGTAGTGGTTGAAGGTCCCCAGATTCATGCCGGCGCGGTTCCACGCATCGAAGTGTGTACCCGTGTCGATGCTCCCCTGGGGCCGCCTGCCCCGATTGACGCTCCAGTACTGGGCGAAGGTCCGCGTGCCCTCGACGGAGGGCTCGTTGTACCGCATGGTGTGGTAGATGTCGTACGTCACGCCGTTGCTGGAGACGGTGCCGCGGTGGTCACCGGTGGGCCGGTAGGTGCCGTAGTTGTCGACGATGTAGTACTCCACGAGCGGGTTCGACGTCCATCCGTAGAGACACATGTAGCTGTTGCCGGACGGGCTGTAGTTGCCCGACCAGTTCACCGTCCGGCGGCTGCCGTTGCGCCAGCCCTTGCCGCACACGAAATTTCCGGTGTTGCTCCAGTTGACGGTGTAGTTCCCGCCGGCGCCCAGGGTCATGGACACCGACCCGCCGCCGTCGGTCCAGAACGAGTAGAAGTAGCCGTCGTGGGTGCCGGTCTGATTCGTGTTGATGGTCTGGGCGTGGGCGGTGCCGGGCAGCATCAGCGCGGACGCGCCGCCCAGTGCCAGGGCGCCGGCACCCCCGATCAGGCCTCGGCGGCTCAGGGAGCGGGCGGGGGTCTTGTCCTCGTGCATGCTTCCTCCTTGTGAAGGCAGGTGGGAGGCCAGGCAAAGTGGTTCCACCCGGCCGGCCTGTGGGGGCCCGTGAGGACACCGACATGCGTCGGCGTCCTCGCAACACGGTGGGGCTGGCCGGTCGTCGTGCGCCCTCGACCGGAGAAAACGAGTCATGTGGGTGACCCGGACCGACGGCGCTGGGCGCCTGTCGGTGTCATGTCATGTTGCGGCGGGGGTGTCCGGCTGTCAACGGTTTCCGCAAAGTTACCGGGAACCTCCTGTCGACCAGTGATCCCTCTCTGTAACAAGATCCCTGTTCAGCGGTGCTGCTCAGGGCCCGGCGGCCGGAGATCGGTCGCTACAAGCCGTGCGGACATCAAGATCCGATGGAATCTCACCGAAAATTATCGGTGAGATTCCGGGCCGGGAAGGGCGGAGCGGTGGGATGAGGCCGCTCCTCAGCCTCCGGTGACGCCGTCCGCCATGTCGCGCAGCAGGTCGAGGTGCCCTCGAACCAGCGCCACACGGCTGACCACACCCGCCACGGACATCAGGGGCGAGCTCGGCAGGGGTGCCTTCCTCGCATCCTCGTCGGTCAGACCTTCGCACGTGGCCGCGAACCGTGTCCCATCGTCCTGCTGACAGAACCAGCAGAAGTATGCGGCTGCGAAGGTATGGACGAAACGCCAGGTCGACAACTGCTTAGAGGTCGCGAGAACCATGAGGCTCTTCCGCCGGGAAGTGGGGTAGCTTGACGAAAAAACCGACGACTGAGCTGAACTGCCACATGGCGCTTCAGTCCCGCTCGCTGCGCACCGACCGGAAGGAAGCCCGATGACCCGAACACCTGATGTACGTCCGGTGGGGGACCTCCCGAACGAGATCGGCAGGACTGCCGCACGCGAGCTCTCTCTCAACAGCATCACCAGCCTTGAGCAGGTGGCTGCCCGCTCGCGAAAGGAGCTGCTGGCCATTCACGGGGTCGGACCGAAGGCGATTGCCATTCTCGGTGAGGCGCTGGCCGCAAAGGGCCTCGACTACAAGGGCTCCTGAGGACTCTGCACCGAGTGGTCGAGGCACCGAGTGGTCGAGTGTGCCCGTGCTGACCGCCCTGAAGGGCGCGCCGGCACGCCGACCGGGGGGCGATTCCTGTGCCGCCGCTCTCCGTCACTGTCGCGGGCCGATCTCTCAGAAGCGTTCCAGCAGGGCCCGCTTGGCCTGCGTGAACTCTTCCTCGGTAAGCACTCCGGACGCGCGCAGTTCCCCGAGCTCCCGAAGCCGACGCAGCAGCCCGTCGTGGTCGTGCTCACGCTTTTCGCCCGGCGTGTGCGGCTCCTTCGTCAGGCGGGCCGGCTCAGCGGGCGTGCCCCCGGAGGGGTGCGGCAGCCTCGCGGAGACGGCGGCGACCATCAGCGCGCCCTGCGCGATCTCCCTCGCTTCACGTAGGCCCCACAGCACGACGGCATAGGGGTCGTGGGTCCCCTTCATGGGCACGTAGTTGCCCTTGGGTACGAAGCGCAGCGAGCCGTTCTCCCAGGTGGCCCTGGTCCACTCGACTCGCTCCAGCTCCGAGAGCGGTATCGTCCGCGGACCGGCGGACTTCTTGACCTCCTCCGCGCCCCAGTCCCACTCGATGCGCACCTGTTCGCCGTCGAAGTGCACCCTGCCGTCGGAGCCCTGGAAGACGCGGGGAACCGGCGGGCCGGGCAGCAGGTAGCGGTCGCTCGGGGTGTCCACCGGGACCTGCTCGAGCAGCAGGGCGTTGCGCACCGCGTCCGCGAGATACTCGGCGGCTCCGGCCCTGTCCTTGTCCACCTGAAGGCTGTACGGATTGGCCGCGTCCGGCAGATCCGGGGCCCCCTGGGTGAACGGGTCGGCGCCCTCGCGCATCCGCAGGCGGAGGCGCCCGCCTTTCCGGCCGGGCTCGTACGACACCCCAGCGATCGCGGCGAGCGGAATGGACACTTCGCCCATCTCGATGCGCAGTTGATGCACGCCTCGCCCCCGCCCGGGCACCAGCCGCAGAACTTCCCCGTCGAACGCCCAGGTGCCTTCCTTCTGAGTGATCTCTGCCATCCCCCGATTGTGACAGCGGCTCGCGCGGGACGCGCCGGTGTTCGCATCGTGCGGACCGCTCCACACCGAGCTGCTCCGGTGGAGCTGGACGCGGAGAACCTGGACGGTGCGGCGACACCGGGGAAGTCGCGAAGCTGATCGGAGTGGCCTGCCGCAGCTTCACAGATCAAGGATGATCGCTCCGACACCCTCCCGGCCCGCTCAGATCCGGAGACGCCATCTCACGTCGATGCCCGTCTCGCCGGGTGCTTCCGGCCCGTCCGACACCTGCACGTGCTCGAGCTCGGTGAAGCCCAAACGGCGGGCAACGGCACCACTCGCGGAATTGGCCTTGTCGTGGTGGATTTCGACGCGATCGATTCCTGGCAGCTTTCGAGCGGCCTGCACGAGGGCAGCCGCGGCCATAGTGGCCAGCCCTTTCCCCGTCCACGCGTGATGGAGCCAGTACCCGATCTCCAGACCGCCCGTTCCAATCCGGCGGTGCAGTCCGCAGCTGCCGGCCACTACTCCACCCGAGGTGATCGCGTACAGATATTCCTGCCCCGTGGCCCACTGCTCTTCGGAGTACGTCAGGAAGGCTGTTCCTTGCTTCCGGTCGTGCGTCGCTGCAAAGGGCATCCATGGCAGCAGGTGATCACGCGACTCGGTGATCACCCGATGCAGCGTGTCGATGTCGTTGACACGCCATCGGCGCAGTTCGACCCGGTCAAAACGCAGCACCTCAGCAGGCTGTCCCATGACCGGGATGTTTCCTCAGTCTCTCTGGATCGACAACGCAATAAAAAGCACCGACTGTTTGACGGGGCCTGCATGACAGGGGAGGGGGCAGCGGCTGTCCGACAGTTGTCGTAGAGCTGAATGAAGTTACCGCGTTGATCAAGGACTGGCGGAGGGGACGTAGGGGTTGAGCGGGGCGGGGAGCGCCGTGGCCGGAACAACTCCGCGAGGGTGTGCCTCCAGCCCGACGAGGTGGAAGCGCCGTGTCGCCCTCCGTCCCGAGCAACTGGTACCGGACGTGCCGCCCGCGGCCTGAGCCACCGCTGAGTATGCTCCACTATGCTCAATGCCGTTCGGTAAGTGACCGTGACGGCACAGGATTTGACCACTTGCGGGAGTGGCTTGGATGGGAACCGCCATGCGTCTTCTCGTCCCGCAAGGGCGTATCGAACGGTAACCGGAGGTGTGGGGATGAGCGGGTACAGACGTGCAGCTGTGGTGCTGGCCGCAGTGCTGCTGGGTGGATCGATGACGACGGGCACGGCCAATGCCGCGACGTCGAGTGACGTGTGCGGTTCGACGAGCACACCCGCCGGGTGGGTCGAGGTGAGGTACTGGGACAGCACTCAGTGCGGTCCGACCGGTGGCGGCATGTACAACATGAAGCGGATCACGGACACCAGCGGCGTGGGCGCCGGTGGCACGGTGTCGGCGTGCACCTACAGCCCGCGGCCGGCCGGATTCCACGTCACCAAGTACTCGTCGATCTCCGACTGCAACCGGAGCCGTGGCGGTAGCAGCGACTACCACAACCGGACCGACCTGGTGAAGCTCACCGGGCTTCCGGCTGGCAGCACCCGGACGATCTGCGGCCTGTTCGACGTTCCGGCCGGGTGGACGGTGGTCCAGCGGTCCAGGTCCATGGACTGCCAGCAGTACAAGTACGGGCTCCCGTCCAACAACAACGTGATGACCATCCGCAAGTCCTGACCCGCCCATCGGGGCGTGAACGTGACGCACCGCGTGGCCGTCGGCAGGTGAGGGCCCTGATGGGGGCACCCGGTCCTCATCAGGGCACGCAACTGACGCACGGTCCCCCTCGGTGCCTCGCCCTACGAGGAACCCCCGGGTCGCCGACCCGGGGGTTCGGTCCGGAGCGGGCGACGAGGATCGAACTCGCGCGCTCTGCCCGGTTGCCACGGTTCGGGTGGATGGGGCATCGACGCCCACAGTCCGCGGACCGGCGGAGCCCGATCGCCAGGGGCACAACAGGTCACTCGGGCAGCAGACGGAGTCATGCCGGGTCTGCGTGCCGACTTGCCTGCGCGCCTCTTGCTGACGGGGGAGTACAGGTGAGCATCGGCACCCCCGCCGCCGTTTCCACGGCCGTGCTGTCGCTGCGGCGGGCTCGGCGTTTCGCTGAGGCCGGCACGGTCGGCTCACGTTGACTGCTCGGGTACGGGCGGTGCTGCGACAGTGCCGTTCAGGCGCAGCCCGTACCGGGGAAGTCCGCTGAGGTGCGGATCATCTGCTGCTGCGGACAGCAGCGCGCGCGTTGCCGCGCCGCCCACTCGCCGCGTTCGGCGCGCCGCTCCAGCTCGACGATCTCTCTCCGCTCCATGAGGGATGTCGCGATGTGCTGCTGCGCACGGGAGTCGCCATGGCCAACTCCACTCTTGTGGCCGGCGCGACGGCCGGCACGGTGTTGCTGGTCTTCTTCGCCGGAGTGTCCGCCTTCCGCTGAACCTGCGGCTGAGCCGGACAAAGCGCTTTCCCCAGCCGGTTCGGCGTCCGCAGCCACCGCCGTGGGCGTCGGGTGGCCGGCAACCCGGTGAGAAGAGGCCTGGACGGCCGCGCCACCCGACTCCACGTCAGTCCCGTTGACCAGCAATGTCCTTGGCGCGGCAGACGGCTCCGTCAGGGCCGGCGATTGCCACCGGCCGGTATCCCTCCCGCTCGTAGAAGTCGATGTTCTGCAGGCTCTTGGCGCCGGTGAAGAGCAGGATGCGGCGGAGGTCCGGTCCGGCGGCTGTCTCGGCGGTACGCAACAGCCACCGGCCTATCCCTCGGCCGCGCAGATCGGGCACGACGGCGAGCCGGCTCAGGTGCCAGTCGGTTTCGACGGGGCGGGCCCGGACCATACCCAGCAGCCGGCCGTCGAGCCAGATGCCTGTGGCGTGCCAGCTCGCCAGCCACCCGCGCACGTCCTCCAGCGACTCGTGCAGGGCCGGTACCGCGAGGGTGTCGTTGCCCAGGGCCTCTTCCACCCAGCAGCACCGCTGCAGCACGGTGACCTCCGCGGCGTCATCCGGGGTCAGACGCCGGGCGTAGGCCCCTGGCAAGGGAGTGGACGCGGTCCCGGCTCGTGCGCGCTCGCGCATCGGCCGCAGGGCGTGGGCGACCCGGACCAGCTCGTCCACGAGGGCGACACCCGCTGTGTCGCGGGCTGCGTCCGGCCGTAGCCGCCCCTTCTCCACCGCGTCACCGATGCGGATCGCGACAGTTGCACCCAACGGGACCAAGCGCAGTGTGGTCACCACCTGCTTGGCGTGCTGGACGGAACGGGTGCCGGCCGATGTGTTGCCATAGCTGACGAAGCCGATCGGTTTCCACGCCCACTCGACGCTGAGGTAGTCCAGCGCGTTCTTGAGGGTCGACGGCATGCCGTAGTTGTACTCCGGTGTGACCACGATGAATCCGTCCGCCGCGTCCGCGATCCTGCTCCACCGGCGGGTGTGCTCATGCCGGTAGACGCCCGATGACGGATGTTCCTCTTCATCCAGGAAGGGCAGCTCCAGGTCGCCGAGGGCCACCGGTACGAGGTCGACGCCCAGTTCCTCCGCACGGGGGGTGGTCGCGTCGATCAGCCATCGGTTCACGGCAGGGCCGAGGGCGCCCGGGCGGGTGCTGCACATCAGAGCGAGAATACGAAGCCTTTTCGTTGACATGGAAACGAAACCTACGTGTTAGGTTGATTACATGTCAACGACCTCCTCGGCCGATGCCGTGCGCTGGCTGAACCCCGACGAGAACCGGGCCTGGCGCGCCTTCCGGCGGATCATGGTCACTGTCCAGACCGGCACTGTTCGCGATCTGGCCGCGATCGGTCTGTCCGAACCCGACTACGAAGTGCTGAGCACGCTGTCGGAGCGTCCCGCGCATACCAGCACGCTGGGCGAACAGGCCGACAAGATGGGCTGGTCACGCAGCCGGCTGTCCCGGCACGCGACCCGGATGGAAGCACGCGGTCTGCTGCGCCGGGCACTGGACCCGACCGACGGCCGGGGCTGCCTTCTGGTGCTCACCGCAGAAGGTTTGGACGCACTCAAGAACGCCGCACCGGCCCACGTCGAGTCAGTACGGCACCACTTCATCGACCGCCTCACCCCGGCAGACCTGGCCGCCCTCGAGCAGATCGCCCGGAGGCTGGAACAACCCCAAGGCGATGGCGATCCCGGCGAGCGACCCTGAGCTTGGGAATCACCGGTCTCTGACGCACCCCGAGGCCGCGAGAAGCCGGCCGGCACGGTCGGTTCGGCGGTGATCTCGTTGCGAACCCGGTGTCGCCCTTCGTGACCTTCCTCCCCAACTCTTCACCGCAGAGGCTTGGTTCTGCCGTAGCGTGGATCCGGTTCCTGGTTGGGAGGAGCGGATCGTGGCCGAGTCCGACAGGCGCTGGGTGACGCTGAAGGAGTGGGCTGCCGAGGTGGGTTACAGCCATGGTTACGTCGTGCATGTGATGCCGCGCCGGTATCCGGACTTTCCGGCCCCGGAGCGTCCTCGGCGCGGAATGAGCGACCAGGGCGGAGGCGGGGGCAGCGCGTGGTACGACCCGGTCAAGCTGGAACCCTTCCGCCCGCGTCGAGCTGCTCCGCTGGAGCTGGACGAGGAGGACCTGGACCGTGAGGTGACGCTGGGGGGATTCGCCAGGCTGATCGGAGTGGACGGCCGCAGCGTGTCGCAGATCAAGGACGATCGCCCCGACACCCTCCCGAACACGGTGGACGGGCAGCGGTGGTATCCGAGGGCGCGTTTCTACGCGCGCGACCTGCTGCTGATGTGGAACAGCCGGCCGGGGCAGGGGTCGGGGTCGGACAAGAGGCGTCCGCCACTTCCTTGGAGCGTCGGCGAGCAGTAGGGGTGTCCGCTACGGCAAGCACCGGCCCTGTAACGGCGAACCGGCGGCCTTTCCCCGGGAACGAGCCGTCGCCGCGCGTCGACACCGGCGGGCGTCCTTGACCGGAGCGTCCGGACACACCTGGTTCTTGCCCGGGTCGGTGCCTTGTTCATCCGCCTACCGGCAGGGGGTGGGGGCGCTTGGGAGTGCGGTGGTCGCCGGAGGAACGGCCGCGGAGGCGGCGGCCTATCCAGGGGCCGAGGAAGGTGGCTGTCCAGCGGAGTTCCGTGATCGTCGCCTGGACGCGGCCGGGCCCGGGTACGGCAGGCAGCGGCTCGGTCCAGGAGGCGTCGATGCCGGGAAGGGCGAGCGTGTGGGCGACGGCGTCCGCGATCCTCTGGTGGCCCAGCGGGCTGGCGTGGAGGCGGTCGATGCTCCAGAGGCGGGGGTCGGTGATGACGGGGTGGCCGTGGGTCTCGGCGACGAGGACGCCGTGTCGGTGGGCGGCGGCGCGGATGCGGGCGTTGAGGGCGGTGACCCGGGGGGCCAGGAAGCGGGCAAGCGGGGTGATGCGGGAGATGTCGGGGAAGGTGAGGGTGGCGACGCGGGCGCCTGAGGTGGTCAGCGCTGCGAACATCGCCTCCAGGTGGCCGGCCACCTCGTCGGCGTCGAAGCGGGGCCGGACGAGGTCGTTCATGCCGGCCACGACGGTGGCCAGATCCGGGCGCAACTCCATCGCTGGGGCGAGCTGTTCGGCATGCACCTGCCCGGCCAGGCGGCCGCGGACCGCGAGATTGGCGTAGACGAGGCCAGGGCTGGTGACCGCGAGCCGTTCGGCGAGGCGGTCGGCCCAGCCGCGCAGGCCGGTGGTGTCGTCGCCGTCGCCGACGCCCTCGGTCTGACTGTCGCCGAGGGCGACATAGCGCTGGTAGCGGCTGTCGGTCATGCGGGGTCTCCCGGGGCCTGTGGGGTGCGGTCCGTGGCGTGGGCGCGTTCGTCCAGGATGATCAGGACGCGTTCGCACCAGCGGAGGTTCTCCTCCTCGAAGGAGATGCCGCGCAGCAGAGTGAGGTAGGGGCCGATGCGGTCGGCGTGACGCAGGTGCTCGTCCTCGGTGCGGCCGTCCAGCAGCCGCTCACGCAGCCGGTGGTAGCGCTCGAGCTTGCCGCGCGCCCACTGGGCGCGCTCCTCGACGAATTCCCGGACGACCTCGGGACCGGCCTCGTCCAGGGCCTGCACCTTGATCATCAGTTCGTCCCGGATGGTGCCCGGCCTGGGAGGCTCGGCGGCGAACTTCCGCAGGGCGGCGCGCCCGGCTTCGGTGAGCGAGAAGAGCCGCTTGTCGGGGCGGCGCTCCTGCGGGACGACGCGGGCGGTGAGCAGACCTTCGGCCTCCATGCGGGTGAGCTCCCGGTAGAGCTGCTGGGGGGTGGTCATCCAGAAGTTGGCGATCGACGCGTCAAAGCCCTTCGCCAGGTCGTATCCGGATGCCTCGCCCTCCAGGAGGGCGGCCAGTACCGCGTTGCCCAGTGCCATGACGCGATACTACACAATGAGAGTAATCAATTTTGCGAGTATGGAGTCCGAGTGGTTCGCGATGCGGCGCGCTCCTCTCTGTCTCTGGCCCTGGCCCGTGATGCCGACTGCCGGGTCCCCTGTCCGTTGCCCCGCGTCGTCACCACCTCGTTGCCGTCATGAGGCCGGCACGCCCCCTCCGGCGGCGGGAGTCAGGAGGTGACCGGTCCCGGCCCGACGGCGGGAACAGTGAAGTCTCATCCCTTCCCGGTACGCTATTTCGTACGGTCCTGGTACCGTATTTCGCACCGGCAAGGGCTGGAATGGGAGAAAGAGGGACCTCGATGACGATCAGCGCCAGCGAAGCGCGCACCAACCTCTACCCGCTCATCAAGCAGGTCAACGAGGATCATGCCCCCGTCCGCATCAGCTCCAAGCAGGGCAACGCCGTGCTCATGTCCGAGGACGACTACGAAGCCTGGCAGGAAACCATGTACCTGCTGTCCACCCCCGCCAACGCCGCCCGCCTGCTGGCCGCCGTAGCCCGCGACAAGGGAGGCCAGGAACCCGCGGTCACCACCACCATGGATGAGCTGCGGAACATCACCGAGGGCACCGCGTGAGGGACATCACCTGGAGCCCGGAAGGCTGGGACGACCTCACGTACTGGATGGGCCAGGACCGCAAGACCCTGCGCCGGATCGTCCGCATCATCGAGGACATCCAGCGCACCCCGGCCGAAGGCATCGGCAAGCCGGAACCCCTCAAGGGCAACCTGTCGGGCTACTGGTCCCGGCGGATCGATGACACCCACCGCATCGTCTACCGGTTCGACGACAAAGCAGTGAAGATCCTCAAGGCCCGGTTCCACTACAGCGACCACTGAACGGGCTGCGGGCGTGTGCACGGCTTCGAGGAGACCCAGGGGGGTGCCGGCGGGCAGGCTGGTCAGCCAGTACTCGGTGGGCGTCTTGTGGCGGGTCGGCCATCTGCTGAGCAGGGTCAGCTCGGGCAGCACCCCGTCCCACGCGGCGGATCCTGCTGCCCGGGCCATCGCGTGGGTGCGCGCCGCGATACCGGCCGCCCGCACATCGCGCACCCGGAATCGTGAGCGCATGGGTCCTTTGGAGCCCTTGCGCCAGGTTGCCTGCCGGTAGGCCTTCCGGCCGGGTTCAGCGGCCGGGTTCAACGGCCAGGTCTTTCAGTGGGAACGCTTTGGTGCGGTAGCGGGAGGCGGGCTTGCGGCCGTTCCCGCTCCATGCGGGCGCGGCTGGGACCGCATCGTGCGAGTGGGCGGACTCGAGGGTTCACCGTGATCGTCACCCTCCGAGCCGCTGACCAACGGTGACCCGCCTCGACACCGCCGAGGCCGTACCCGTCACGAGAACGTGGCCGCGGCCCCGCGCCGCCCGCCCCGTGTGCGACACAGGTCACCAGCTGGGGCATCGTCTAGTACGCCTTCCCGGTCCTCAACACGCGCATCGCCGCCGACACCGGCTGGTCCATGAACGCGACCACGGCGGCGTTCTCCGGCGCCTGCTCATCTCTGCGCTGGTCGGCATCCCCCTCGGCCGTGTCCTGGACCGCCACGGCCCATGCGCCGTGATGACCTGGGGCTCCGTCCTCGCCGTCCTTGCCGCCATCCTCGCGTTGATCACCATCCCCGCTCACGCACTCGCACTGCGGGCACCCTGGCCGCCCGCACCCCCGCCGCCCAGCCACCAGGCCGACGGCACCGGCCCGGTGACCCGCAGCCGCCCGTTCCTCGGTTGCCGCGCACCATGCCCGCGACGATGGACGCCGCCGCCAGCAGTGGGAAGGGGCCCCACCAGCGGGTCAGGGCGGCGAAGGCGGGCGCCGGCCGGAGCGGCCGGCCCGTCCTCTTCTCCCTGCCGCCGAGCCCGAGGGCCCAGGCCCCGGCGGCGGGGCTGACGCCGCGTTCGATCAGCAGGGTGCCGGCCAGCCGAGCTCGCTCCGGCTGCGAGCCCCGAACCGCACCATCAGCTGCCTGACGTGCTCGCGGTAGTTGCGCTGGCTCCGGCCGGCACGGCGGGCGCACAGCTCGTCGGCCACCGGCGACGACGAGGCGCGCGACCGCCATCCGGGTGCTGTTGACCGCTTGCCGCGTGCCTCCGTTACCTCGTGGGAGCCACCAGGCGCCGGCCCCGAGCATGAGTCGGAGCGAGGTGCAGGCTGGGTGTCCCGGCGGGCTTGCTCACGACGCGTCATCATCAGCGACCGGCTGACCATCGCGACGGCACCCACGAACTGGCGGCGCCGACCACTACGGTGCGCGAACGACTGGCGCTCGGCCTGCTGCGGCAGTACTTCCCCAAGGGCACCGACCTATCGGTCCACACACGCGAGCACCTCACGGCCGTCGCCGCCGGACTCAACGGCCGCCCACGCAAACGCCCGGCTGGGAGATCCCAGCCGAGCGCCTGCACACACTGCTCGCTACCTGATCAACACGACCACGTGTTGCGACGACCCCTGGAAGCGGCCGTCCCTGACCTGGGCCTTACCTGCTGGAGCGCGCTTACTCGGGCGGCTCACTGGAACTGTGCGAAGAACCTCCAGATCTCTGTCTTGGTCCAGGTGGCGACGCCGCTTTCGTTGGGGGAGCCGTCGACCGGAGCGGGTATGTGACCTCCGTCGAACGCGGCCCACTGGACCGGGTACCCGGCACGGCAGCCCGAGTAGGTAGTGGTGATGTGCGCGCGGCTGCCCGGCGCGGGCTCGCTCGGGCTCTGGGGAGTGCAGCCGTTGTTGCTGACAAACCTGTCACGCAGGGAGCGTCCTTGCCCGATGCTGAGGACCGAGTCGCTGAGGCCGTGGAT
Source organism: Streptomyces sp. ACA25 (assembly GCF_028200735.1). Classification (GTDB taxonomy): domain Bacteria; phylum Actinomycetota; class Actinomycetes; order Streptomycetales; family Streptomycetaceae; genus Streptomyces. The sequence goes on along the minus strand of NZ_JAQKPV010000001.1, from coordinate 141,693 downwards.
TCCGAAGTAGGCGATGGGCTGGGTGCCGCCGCTGCACCCGCTGATCTGGGCGCCGGCGATGACCGCGACGGCCCTGAATTCGTTCGCCCGGGAGCATGCGAGCGCGTAGCTCATGCCGCCGCCCCAGCTGAATCCCGTGGCGAAACGCTGTGCCGGGTTGACACAGAGGGCGTCCTCGATCCGCTGGATCATGTCGTCGACGAAGGTGATGTCCTCACCGCCCGCATTGGCCCAGCCGTTGCCGAGACCCTGGGGGGCGACGAGGATCGCGGTGTTGTCCGACTGTTCCTGTTGGCCGTAGTAGGACCAGGCGTTCCCGCTCGTTCCGCCCGAGGCGACGTCGCCGGCGGTTCCGCCTCGCCAGTGGAACGCGAAGATCAGCCGGTAGGGGTGGCTGTTGTCGTAGTTGTCGGGAACTCTGAGGATGAAGCTGCGGCTCTTGCCGCCGCTCTGGATCGTGTGCGTACCGCTTGTCAGATTCGGGGCGTTGCCGCATCCGCCCTCGCCACCGGACGACAGCTTGATCATCTGCCATTGCTGGTTGGCGCCGCCCTGGTCGGTGTGCTGGAGGACGCTGCCGCCGTCGGCGGTGGAGGCGCCCTGCACCTCCACCGCCTTGCCGCTGTTGCGGTTGATCAGCCGGATGTGGCCCGCGTCGGAGTCGGCCAGGCGGAATTGCTGGTTGGCCCCGTTGTGGTCGGTCCACTGCTGGAGCGCGGCGCCGTCGGCGGTCGAGGCGTTGGCGACGTCGAGAACCTTGTCCGAATGCCGGGCCTTGAGCCGGTAGAAGCCGTTGCCGGAGTCCACGAACTGCCATTGCTGGTTGGTTCCGTCGTGGCGTGTCCACTGCTGGAGGGCGGCGCCGTCGGCGGTCGAGACGCCGGCGACGTCCAGCGCCTTGCCGCTGTGGCGATTGACCAGGACGTACCAGGCGCCCGTGTCCACCGCGGCCGCCTCGGCGGGCGCCGGCGATCCCTGAGCGGGCGTGGTCATCACCGAGGTGAGCAGGCCGGTCGCCATGAACGCCGCCAGCACGGCGGTGAACCGGGACCACCATCGAGGTTTGCGTGGTCGGGCGGGAAGAGCCGTACCGTAGGTCTTCATCGATTCACTCCTTTGTCAGCGGCATTTCTCATCAGGCGACGGTCCATTGCTGGTTGCTGCCGTTCCAGCAGGAGTAGAGCTGGAGGAGGGCGCCGTTGCCGGAGCCTGCGGCGTCGAGGCAGAGGCCGGACTGGACGCCGACGATGGAGCCGTCGGAGTTCACCTGCCACTTCTGGTTGTCGCCGCCCCAGCAGCTGTAGATCTGGACCCTGGTGCCGTTGCCGGTGCCGCCGGCATCCAAGCACTTGTTGCCGTAGACCCTGAGCTCGCCGGCGGCGGTGTGCGTCCACTGCTGGTTGGTGCCGCCGTGGCAGTCCCACAGGTGGACCTGGGTGCCGTCGGTGGTGCTGGCGCCCGGCACATCCAGGCAGCGGCCCGAACCGACGCCCCTGATCTGCCCGTTCGGAGGGGGCTCCGACGAGCCGCCGTTGAGTGCGTTGAGGACGGCGTCGTAGGCGGGCTTCTTGCTGCCGTCGCCGTTGAACAGCAGCGGGGTGTGGTGCGATCGCCAGGAGTCGGTGTCGCGCACACCCCAGACGGTGATGCCGAGGCATCGCGCGACTGCCAGGCAGTCGTTGGTCACGTTGGCGTAGGTCGTGGGCGAGGCCCCTTGGATGTCGAGTTCGGTGACGGACACGTCGACGCCGAGAGCGGCAAAACTCTGCAGGGTGGTGCGGAAGTTGCTGTGGTAGGGGTTGCCGTCGTTGAAGTGCGCCTGGAAGCCGACGCAGTCGATCGGCACGCCGCGCTGCTTGAAGTCCCGGACCATGGCGTACATGGCCTGGGTCTTGGCCGAGTTCCAGTTCTCGACGTTGTAGTCGTTGTAGCAGAGCTTGGCGGCCGGGTCGGCGGCGCGCGCGGTGCGGAAGGCGACCTCGATCCAGTCGTTGCCGGTGCGCTGCAGGTTGGAGTCACGCCGGGCTCCGGAACCGCCGTCGGCGAAGGCCTCGTTCACGACGTCCCATTCGACGATCTTGCCCCTGTAGTGGGCCATCACGCCGTTGATGTGTTCGATCATCGCCTGGCGCAGCGCACCGCCGCTGAGGTTCTGCATCCAGGCGGGCTGCTGGGAGTGCCAGGCCAGGGTGTGGCCGCGCACCTGCTTGCCGTTCTGCACCGCCCAGTTGTAGACGCGGTCAGCGGCGGTGAAGTTGAACTGGCCCCGTTGGGGCTGGGTGGCGTCGATCTTCATCTCGTTCTCGGCCGTCACCGAGTTGAACTCGCGGTTCGCAATCGTCGTGTACGCCGAGTCGTTCAGTCTGCCCGAGGCGATGGCGACTCCGAAGTAACGACCGCTCTGCGCCGCCGCGGCTCCGAGCGTGCTCTGCGCCGCCGCGGCGCCGGGCGTGCTCTCGGCGGCGTGTGCGCCCGTCGGCGCGACCAGTGCACCGACCACCCCGAGGACGCCGACGACCAGCGCTGTCAGCAGACCGCGGAACCTCCGTCGGACGGCGGGTGGGGGAATGGCATACGAGCCCATGACTGTTCCTCCAAGGGTGGAAATCACGGAAGGACCGAAGTGCAGCGGAAGGCGTCGTCCGCTCCGACGCGGCAGACGGGCGAGGCGGGCCGGAAGCCGTGCATTGCGGGATCACCGGACACCATGGGTGCGTGAAGGGCAGCGGACTCGGCGGGACGGTGAGCGACCCCGGCGCCGGACCGTAGCGGACGACCACGGCCGCGCGTGCCGGAAACGGGTCGGTGGCGGGGTTTCGACAGAGACATGGGGGTAGTCCATCGCGGCTCAGCCGGGGGTCCGCCACGCGGCGTCCCATACCTCTCCACCTGGCGAAGAGTCAGGATGCGCTGGTGCGGACCTCACCGGATCGGAAACGGGGTGGAGCGGGTGCTGTCGTGCGCGGTTCTGCCGTGCGGTACCGACTGCTTGGGGCGCGCTGTTCGAAGGATCGAACGGTAACCGACCTGTCAGACAGGAGGATTGAGGGGTTGACGGTGTATCGTCAACCCCTCGTGCAGAAGAAATCTCCGTGTACTCCCCGAAACTTTCCGGAAGTCCGGCGAGTCGGGCGGGGAACCGCCAGACCACAGCGCCGCCGTCGGCGGATGCCGTAGGGACGGGCCCCGGCGGAAGGCTCGAATCAGCACGTCGGCGACCCCGTGCAGCCCTGAGGTGACGGGGTCCGTGCTCCGGCCGGGGCCGCACGAGGTCGAGTGCCGGCCAGGGCCGGACGTGCTCGCTCCCGCCCGAAGGGGGCGAACTGTTTGTGGACAGATCGGTGACAGGTCTTGACCGGGAGGCCCTGCGTTCCTAGCTTGTGGCGTCAAAGAGTCCGAGAAGTTTCGTAAGAATATCGGAAACCGACGCTTCCCGCCCCGGAGGTCTCTCTGGCCAACACCTCCGGACGCCTGGACCTGCCGGAAGCGTGTCCGCCCCTGGCGGTAGCCGTCACCACCGGCCTTCAGCCGGTGGGGCGGCTGAAGGCCGGAGACCTCTCTCGTCTCAGTGCACGGCGAAGTGTTCCGGCTTGAGTGCACCGCGCACCAACTCGTCGGCAATAACGGCCGCACCAGTGCCACTCCGGTCCCTGTCCCCCGGCCGGCCGATCCGCGGTTCATCGGGGTGACCTCACTCGACCCCAGAAAGGGAGGCCTCTGATGTCGTTTCACCGTCCGTCCCCGCTCCGCCCAAGACGCCTGCTCGCCGTCCTTGCGCCCTTGCTGCTCGTGGCTACCTTCCTCGGTGCCCAGCCCGCCGGCGCGGCGACCGTCGACCCCGACGCCTCGTATGTGCTGGTCAACCGCAACAGCGGCAAGGCGTTGGACGTCTACAACCGGGCGACCAACGATGGCGCCCGCATCACCCAGTGGACGAGGAACGATCAGAGCCAGCAGCAGTGGCAGTTCGTCGACTCCGGAAACGGCTACTACCGGATCAAGTCCCGCCACTCCGGCAAGGTCCTGGACGTCCACAACTGGTCCACCGCGAACGGCGGCTCGATCGTCCAGTGGGCCGACCTGAACGGCACCAACCAGCAGTGGCGGCTCGCCGACAGCTCGGATGGCTACGTGCGGTTCATTTCGCGCCACAGCAACAAGGCCCTCGAAGTGCACGGCGGGTCCACCGCGGACAACGCGAACATCGTCCAGTACGACGACTGGGGCGGAGCCAACCAGCAGTGGCGGCTCGTCAAGGTCGGCGACAGCGACCCCGGCCCGTGCGCTCTTCCGTCGACATACCGCTGGACATCAACGGGCGCGCTGGCGCAGCCCATGCCGGGGTGGGTCTCGCTCAAGGACTTCACCGTCGTCCCCTACAACGGCCAGCACCTCGTCTATGCGACGACGCACGACACAGGAACGCGCTGGGGTTCGATGAACTTCAGCCTGTTCAGTAACTGGTCGCAGATGGGGTCGGCCAACCAGAACGCGATGTCGGCTTCCACCGTCGCGCCCACGCTCTTCTACTTCGCACCGAGGAACATCTGGGTGCTCGCCTACCAGTGGGGCAGGACCTCCTTCTCCTACCGGACATCGAACGACCCCACCAACCCGAACGGCTGGTCAGCCGAGCAGGAGCTCTTCTCCGGACGCATCTCCGACTCCCCGACCGGCCCCATCGACCAGACGCTCATCGCCGACGACACGCACATGTACCTGTTCTTCGCCGGTGACAACGGCAGGATCTACCGGGCCAGCATGCCGATCGGGAACTTCCCGAGCAGCTTCGGCTCGAGCTCGACAGTGATCATGAGCGATACGACGAACAACCTCTTCGAAGCCCCGCAGGTCTACAAGCTGCAGGGCCAGAACCGCTACCTCATGATCGTCGAGGCGATCGGCTCGCAGGGCCACCGCTACTTCCGCTCGTTCACCGCCACCAGTCTGAACGGCTCGTGGACACCTCAGGCCACGACCGAGAGCAATCCCTTCGCCGGCAGGGCCAACAGCGGCGCCACTTGGACCGACGACATCAGCCACGGCGAACTGCTCCGCGCCGGCCCCGATCAGACCATGACCATCGACCCCTGCAACCTGCAGCTCCTCTACCAGGGCCGCAGCCCCAACTCCGGCGGCGACTACGGCCTCCTCCCCTACCGTCCAGGCCTGCTGACACTGCAGCGCTGACGGCGCGACCCGGCCGGGTCCGGCTCCGGCACGGAGCCGGCGTGGCGGGCTCGACGGAAGGCCGAGCCCCCGCTCGAAGAGCGGCTTCTCAGGGCACGCGGAGGGCACGGCAGGTGTCGAGAGGCCCAGACAACGGCGAAGCCCCAGGTCGGTGACCTGGGGCTTCGCCGTGGAGCGGGCGACGAGAATCGAACTCGCGCTCTGAGCTTGGGAAGCTCATGTTCTACCATTAAACTACGCCCGCGAAGAGCAACCGCGTGGATCACTCGTCGCCGGTCACTCTACCGCATGGTGGACTGCTGGTGCACGGTCGTAGCGGTGGCCCGCGGGCTTCTGATGGCCGGTGCTGCCCGGCCCTGGTCCGGCCCGCTCGACCTCACCCCGGGTCGGGTCCCCAGGTGCCTGCGGTCAGTGGCCCGAGGTGGGGGAGCAGGCCCGAGCGGCTCGTGAGGGTGGGAGTGCGGAGCAGGCGGCCCCCGGGCGCAGTCCGGGGCGGCGTCTGGCGGGAACGGGGTCGGTGAGCGGCTGCTCGGCGGTGCGGGCGGGGCCCTGTCGGCCCTCGGGGCGGGACCCTCGGCCCCTCCGGCCCGCGCGTTGCGCCGCGTCTACTTGAAGCGTGGGGACACGAGTCGAGGAGACGGTCATGACGACAACACAGCAGCCCGTGATGCTCCCGGACGGCATGACGGAGGTCGCTCCGGCCGGCCGGATCGAGGTGTCACCGGTTCTCGGGGACACCTACCGGATCCAAGTGCGCGGGCACCAGATGCTCGTCGACCAGCCGGTGGAGGACGGGGGGACGGACGCGGGGGTCACGCCGGTGGAGCTGTTCGCCGCGTCGCTCGCCTCCTGTGTCGCCTTCTACGCCGGCCGCTACCTCAAGAGGCACGGGGTCTCCAGCGAGAAGCTGCGCGTGTCGGCGGACTTCTCGATGGCCGCCGACCGCCCGGCCAGGGTGGCGGGGATCCGGGTGCGCATCGTGCCGCCGGCGGACCTGCCGGACGAGCGCCGCGCCGCTCTGCTCGCGGTCGCCTCGCACTGCACGGTGCACAACAGCCTGGTGCGGCCCCCGGACGTCGAGGTGACGCTGGACTGAGCTGCCGCGGGGGCGGGTACGCGTGCAGGAATAGGTTGCGGGTCGAGCTCGTTGCCTATACCCGTACGGGTATCTAAGGAAGGTGGATTTTCGTGGCAACGGTCGAACTGACCAAGGACAACTTCACCGACGCGGTGGCGAGCAAGGACATCGTCCTGCTGGACTTCTGGGCTTCCTGGTGCGGCCCGTGCCGCCAGTTCGCGCCGGTCTTCGAGAAGTCGGCGGAGCGTCACGACGACGTGCTCTTCGGGAAGGTCGACACGGAGGCGCAGCAGGAGCTGGCCGCCTCGTTCCAGATCTCCTCGATCCCGACGCTGATGGTGGTCCGCGATCAGGTGGTGCTCTACTCCCAGCCGGGCGCGCTGCCCGAGCAGGCGCTGGAGGACCTCATCGCCCAGGCACGGAACGTCGACATGGAGGAAGTGCGGCGTCAGATCGCCGCCGAGGAGTCGGCTCAGGGCAGCCCGGGCTCCGGAGGCCCGGCGGCCTGACGGGGTCCCCGGGGTGTGCCTCGGGACCCGTCGCCCTGCTCCGGCCGGCAGCCGGTGGCGCCTGCCGGGAGAGTGTCGGCCCGATCCTCTAATGTGGCGCTCGTCGTCCAGATTCAGGGGAGTGGCAAGCGTTGCAGACCACCGTTGTCCGGTGTGCCGATGGGCACCAGTTCAGCACCTCGCAGTTCCCGATGCAGCATCTCGGCAGTGACCGCATCGGTCCGGCGCGGTTGTTGCGGTGCCCGCGGTGTGCCCGCCTGCGCAGCGCGGTGCCGGTCGACCGGCAGTAGGAGCAGCAGCAGCAGCACACACAGCAGCAGAAGGAGTGGGCGGTAGCAGTACGGCCGTACCCCGTGGCGCCGGAAGCGCGCTGCGGGGTACGGCCGTTTTCGCGGGGGGACGCGGCTCGGGGGCGGACGGGGTCAGTGGTGGAGCGTCGGGGTCGGGGCCGGGGGCCGGGTGGTTCAGGCGAAGCGCTGCTGTGCCGAACCGTCGCAGGGCTGGAGGGTCAGCTGCCGGCCGGCCGCGGTCTGGGTGACGCACAGCGCGGGGGCCTGGGCGGGGGAGAGAGTGCCGTTGTCGAAGGTGAACTTCTGGTTCGCCGCTCCGTGGCAGTCGAAGATCTGGAGGCCGGTGCCTGCCGTGTAGCGGCTGGAGGGGACGTCCAGGCAGCGGTCGTGGCTCAGCTCACTGTGCAGGGACTGCCGCTCCGCGTCGTACCACCAGCCCTGGTTGCGTGCGCCGTGGCAGGGGTGGCCCTGCACCTCCGTGCGGTTGCGGGAGGAGGCCCGCCGGGTGTCGGCGCATTCCCCGGTCGCTTCGTTGACCAGCGGGGCGAAGTGATCGTCCCAGGCGCCCGGGTAGAGCTGGGCGGTGCCGGTGCTCGCCGGGTCGGCGCAGGAGGCTTCGGTCAGGCCGGAGGCGTGCAGCTGGGACAGGCAGGAGGCGAAGGCGCCGTGACCGCGGTAGTTGGGGTGGAAGGACTGCCGCACGGAGTTCGAGTCCGGGGGGAAGGGGTTGGACAGGTCGACGGTGAGGCCGCGGGCCCAGGTGTTGTCCATGCACACCTCGTGGCCGTGGAAGAGCCGGGAGGCGTCCAGGTAGGTGGCGTCGGCGTTCTGGGCCGCCGTGCGCATCCCCTGCTGGAAGAGCGGCACCGCCACGTCGCGGCCCCAGGCGGCGTCAGAGGTGGCGAGGGTGCAGCCGCCGGGGATCTTGCCGGGGAAGGACGGGTTGTCCTGGAAGTCGGGGCCGACCGGGCTGGGGTAGCCCAGCAGGATCAGCCGGTAGTCGTCCCGGGCGTAGCCGGCCTCGGCCATCACGGTGTGCAGGTCGGTGACGGTGGCCTCGACCTTGGGCCGCAGTCCGTCGACCCGGGCCTGCCAGCCGGGGGCGTAGACCGGGGCGCAGTTGCCCTGCCAGAGCGCGAACCAGCGGATGACGCAGTCGGTCATCACCGGGCCGAACTCGAGGTCGTCGTTGGCTCCGGCGACCAGCAGGACGGTGTCGACCCGGGTGTTGCGGGCGGCGATCGCCAGGCTGTCGCTCTGCACCAGCTCGTCGCTGTACTGCGGCGTGCCGCCGATGCGGATGTTCTCGGTGTTGGCGCCGGAGCAGGCGAAGTTGTAGGTGACGTCGGCGGGGATGTCGGTGCGGTGGATGGCCGCGTCGTACGAGCGGTGACACCAGTTGGTGGGGCCGTCCGTGGGCTCCTCGTAGTTGCCGACGCCTTCGCCGGATATCTCGCTGTCGCCGAGGGAGGCCAGGGAGACGGCCCGCTCGTCCATCGGGCGCTGCGCCGGGTCGCCGTACAGCTCGACGGCTTGGGCGGCGCGTATTTCCTCCAGCTCGGCCGACAGGGGGGTGGCCGTGGCCGTGCTCTCGTCCGCCGCGGTCCCGGCGGGTGCGCCGGTGACCAGCAGCCCCAGGGCCGCGACGGATACGACGGCGGCCCGGAACGTTCTGACTCTCTGTCCTGCGCGTGGCATGTGGGGACTCCCTCGGCGGACGGAATGGGTTACCCACGGTTTTTACTCGCAGGTAACGCGCCTGGGAATCCCCTGCGTTCCACAAATCTCGATCAGGGCATGTCACATCTCGGGGCGGGTCGGACGGCAGGGTGCAAAGCGGGGCGGGAGCAGGTGACGCGCGGGAGTGCTGGAGCAGGCAGAGGTCGCCGGTGTGCCGGTGAGGGCGGTGTCCGGACGCGTGGCGGGGCGGACGTGCGAGGGCGCCGGGCCGGTCAGACCTGGGTGCGGTGGAAGTTCAGGTAGGACCGGGAGGCCGTCGGGCCGCGCTGCCCCTGGTAGCGGGAGCCGTTCGCGCCGGTGCCGTACGGGCTTGCCGCAGGGGAGGTCAGGCGGAACATGCAGAGCTGGCCGATCTTCATGCCAGGCCACAGCTTGATCGGCAGGGTCGCCATGTTCGACAGCTCCAGCGTCACGTGCCCGGAGAAGCCCGGGTCGATGAAGCCGGCCGTCGAGTGCGTCAGCAGGCCGAGCCGCCCGAGCGAGCTCTTGCCCTCCAGCCGTGAGGCGAGGTCGTCCGGCAGGGTGATGACCTCGTAGGTGGAGGCCAGCACGAACTCTCCGGGGTGCAGGATGAACGGCTCGTCCCCGTGCGGCTCGATGGTCCGGGTCAGGTCGGGCTGCTCGATCGACGGATCGATGTGCGGGTACCGGTGGTTCTCGAACACCCGGAAGTACCGGTCCAGCCGGACATCGATACTGGACGGCTGGACCATCGACGGGTCGTAGGGATCGATCCGCACCCGCCCCGCGTCGATTTCGGTCCGGATGTCCTTGTCTGACAGAAGCACGCCTCGCAGCGTACCCGCTAGAGCGTTCCGAGCTTCACCAGCATCAGCAGTGCCAGCAGCTGCATCGCCGAGGCGGCGAGCGCCCGCGGCCAGGGGAGCTCGTGCGAGCGGCTGACCATCATGGTGAACAGCACTCCGGCGAATGCCCAGGTGGCCCAGCCCAGCACCTGGACCGGCATCGCCGCGCCGCCGAGGAACAGTGCCAGCGCCAAACGCGGGACATCGGTCAGCGTCATGATCAGCATGGCGAGGCCGACCGTCGGAGCCCAGTGGCCGTTGCCGCCGAACTGGCGGGCCAGGGTGTGCGTCACGGTGCTCAGCAGCAGCGCGCCCACGACCATCGCCACGCCGGTGAGCAGCAGGTACGGGACGACGTTCGCTGCCGTGGTGGCCAGGATCTCGTCCCGGGCGTTGTCCAGCCCGAACACGGCGACCAGGCCGTAGAGGAAGGTGACGACGAGAGCCGGGCCCCAGACCGCGTAGTCCCGCATCTGCCAGAACGTGGGGCTGGGGCGCACCAGGATGCCGGTCAGCAGTTCCTTCCAGCTCAGCCGTGGGCCCGGGGGAACGCTCAGCTCCTCCTCCGGGCCGCCCCCGCCGCCGTGGACGGTGCCCTCGCTGTACCCGGCGGGACCGCCGTACCCGGAGGAGCCGGGGTATCGGCCGGGGCCGTGGTGGTGCGGCTGCCCGTGCGGCGGCTGTCCGTGCTGCGGGGGGTACGGCGCGCCGTAGGGGTCCTGCGGTGGGTACTGCTCCCGCGGGGGGTGCCCCTGGGCGGGGCCCGGGGCGGGGTACTGCGGGGCGGCACCCGGGCGGCCCTGTTCGCGCTTCTTCCTGAATCCAGCCACGCTACGAAACTACCTCCTCACCCGCGCACTTGACTGCGGGGTGGGCCCTGATCGTCCCCTGAGAGATCCCTGAGGCGGGCCCCTGAACCCGGTCCCCGAGACCCGTGGGACCCGCAGCCGTGGGCGATGCGGCGCCGGCCGGCGGGAGGGCAGGCGGTGGCGCGGGATGCCCGGCCGGGTCCTGTCGGGCCGGCCGGGCACCGGCCCCTCAGGAGGCCGGCTCGGGTTCCGGGGAGGGTGCCGCCGGGGCCGCGTCGCCGCCGGTGCCCTCGGAGGGGGTCCGCACGGAGTCCAGCAGCAGCTGGGCCACGTCGACGACCTGAACGTCCTCGCGGGCCTCGCCGTCGTTCTTCTTGCCGTTGACCGAGTCGGTGAGCATCACCAGGCAGAACGGGCAGGCGGTGGAGACGATGTCCGGGTTGAGGGAGAGCGCCTCGTCCACCCGCTCGTTGTTGATGCGCTTGCCGATCCGCTCCTCCATCCACATCCGCGCGCCGCCGGCGCCGCAGCAGAAGCCGCGTTCCTTGTGCCGGTGCATCTCCTCGTTGCGCAGCCCGGGGACCCGCCCGATGATCTCGCGCGGCGGTGTGTAGACGTTGTTGTGCCGCCCCAGGTAGCAGGGGTCGTGGTACGTGATCAGGCCCTCGACCGGGGTGACCGGCACCAGCTTGCCCTCGTCGATGAGGTGCTGGAGCAGCTGGGTGTGGTGGATGACCTCGTAGTGGCCGCCGAGCTGCGGGTACTCGTTGGCGAGCGTGTTGAAGCAGTGCGGGCAGGTGGCGACGATCTTCTTCTTGGCCTTCTCGACGGTGACGCCCTCGTCGGCGTCCTCACCGAAGGCCATGTTCAGGGTGGTGACGTTCTGCTCGCCGAGCTGCTGGAAGAGGAACTCGTTGCCGAGCCGGCGGGCCGAGTCACCGGTGCAGGATTCCTCGCCGCCCATGATCGCGAAGTTGACGCCGGCGATGTGCAGGAGCTCCGCGAAGGCCTTGGTGGTCTTCTTGGCCCGGTCCTCGAGGGCGCCGGCGCAGCCGACCCAGTAGAGGTACTCGACCTCGGTGAGGTCTTCGACGTCCTTGCCGACGACCGGCACCTCGAAGTCGACCTCCTTGGTCCACTCCAGCCGCTTCTTCTTGGCCATGCCCCAGGGGTTGCCCTTGCGCTCCAGGTTCTTCAGCATCGTGCCGGCCTCGGAGGGGAAGGCCGACTCGATCATGACCTGGTAGCGGCGCATGTCGACGATGTGGTCGATGTGCTCGATGTCCACCGGGCACTGCTCGACGCAGGCGCCGCAGGCGGTGCAGGACCACAGCACGTCCGGGTCGATGACGCCGTTCTCCTCGGCGGTCCCGATCAGCGGGCGCTCGGCCTCGGCCAGCGCGGCGGCCGGGACGTCGGCCAGTTGCTCCGCGGTGGCCTTCTCCTCGCCCTCGGCGTTCTTGCCCCCGCCGGCCAGGAGGTAGGGGGCCTTGGCGTGCGCGTGGTCGCGCAGCGACATGATCAGCAGCTTGGGGGAGAGCGGCTTGCCGGTGTTCCAGGCGGGGCACTGCGACTGGCAGCGGCCGCACTCGGTGCAGGTGGAGAAGTCGAGCAGGCCTTTCCAGGAGAAGTGCTCGACCTGGGAGACGCCGAACTGGGTGTCCTCTCCGCTGTCGTCGTCGAAGACCGTCTCGAAGTCGATCGGCTTGCCCGCGGAGGTCATCGGCTGCAGCTCGCCGAGTGCGGTGCCGCCGTTCGCGTCCCGCTTGAACCAGATGTTGGGGAAGGCGAGGAAGCGGTGCCAGGCCACGCCCATGTCGGTGTTGAGGCCGACGGTGATCGCCCAGATCATCGACACGCTGATCTTGATCATGGCGACCAGGTAGACGAGGTTCTGCAGGGTGCCGGTGCTCAGCCCGTCGAAGGCGAGGACCAGCGGGTAGGTCACGAAGTGCGCCGCCCCGTATCCCGCTTGGGCCAGGGCGCCCTCGAGGCCGCGCAGGGTGAGGATGGCCAGGCCGATGACCAGGATGACGTACTCGACGAAGTAGCCCTGCCAGGCGGTGGAGCCGGCGAACCGCGACTTGCGGCCGGCCCGGTTGGGCAGGTTCGCCAGCCGGATGACCATCAGCGTCCCGATGCCCAGCACGGTCATCAGCGCGATGAACTCGATGAACATTTCGAACGGCAGCCAGTGCCCGAGGACCGGCAGCGAGAACTCGGCTTCGAAGAGCTGCCCGTACGCGGCGACCAGGGTGACTGCCAGGGTGAGGAAGCCGATCGCGACGAACCAGTGTGCGATACCGACGATGCCCCAGCGGTTCATCCGGGTGTGGAGCAGGAACTCCTTGGCCAGCGTCACGGTGCGCTGCTGGGGGTTGTCGGTCCTGGTGCCCGCGGGCACCGGCTGGCCGAGCTTCATATGGCGGTAGATCTGCAGGGCGGCGCGGGCGAGTAGCGCCGCGCCGACCGCTGTGAGCACCAGCGAGACGACGATCGCGGCGAGCTGCATGACGGCTCCTCGAACCAGCGGGACTGACGGGATGGCAACGGGTGGGGCGCGGTGACGACTAGAAACTACTAAGCGGTAACTTAACGGGCTTGGTCCGAGGGTACCGACTTCCGGCGCTGTCGCGCAGCCGCACCACCGGTGATCTGTATCGCTCAGGTGAGCCTCAACAGGCCGCCGGGCGCCCGGCGGCCCAGGGGGTGCCCGTCCCGGAGGTGCCGGAAAGGCCGCCGACGGATGCGGTCGACCGCCTCGGACCTGCCGGTTCTCCTGTGCACCGAAGGTAGTCGGTGTGCGCCGGGACTGGCGACTGCCGGGCGGTTTCCGTGGCCCCGCAGCCGGCCGGGGCTGCCCCGCCGCGCCGGACGCAGGCGTGGGGAGCGGGGTTGAGATACCCCATATGTGGTCATGCTGGAAATAAGCCGCGGCAGGATCGCGCCGCCCGGCGCCGCCCCGCGCGGATGAGCGGGACAGGGAGAGCAGTGACCATCAACGTGCTGATCGCCGAGAGCCGGCCGGCGGTGCGTGCCGGCTTCCGGCGGACCCTGGAGCGGGAGCCGGACATCGGGGTCGTCGCTGAGGTGCCGGACGGGCGGGCGGCGCTCGAGTCCGCCGTCCGGCTGCGCCCCGATGTCTGCCTGCTCGACGCACACATGGCCGGTCCGGACGGAATCGAGGTCACCCGCCGGCTCGCCGCGCGGCGAGGGGTGGCCGGCGCGCCGCGGACCGTCGTGGTGGCCCCCAAGGGCAGGGATGAGGCGGTGCTCGAGGCGCTCCGTGCCGGGGCCTCCGGGTTTCTGCTCCGGGACACGAGTCCGGCCCTGCTGGTCGAGGCCGTCCGGGCGGCGGACGCGGGGGAGATGCTCCTGTCGCCGGCGGTGACCGCGCGCGTGCTGGAAGGGCTTCCCGGCCGGCGGTCGGCGTCCGGCCGGGGGCACGGGTTGTCCGAGCGGGAGCTGGACGTGGTCCGGCGGGTGGCCCTCGGAGCCACCAGCAACGAGATCGCCGCCGACCTGCATCTTGCGCCGTCCACGGTGAAGAGCCACCTGGCCCGGGTGCAGAAGAAGCTGGGCGCCCGCAACCGGGTGGAGGTCGCGGCGTGGGCCTGGCGGCGCGGGTTGATGACCGCGGGCTGAGCAGGTGTTCCGGGCGCGTAGCCTGGGAGGGGCGGCGGTTATGTCGGATTTGTTCTGCTCCGGGTTCCCGGCGCCGGGGGTGGATCCACTGCTTGAGTGGGCTCATTGGATAAGAATTGAGTCAACCACGCTCAGGTCATTTGACGGCGGTCCCCTGTCGGGTGCACTCTTGAGCCAGACTTACTCAAGGCAGCTGGAGGCACGAAATGGCACGAGCGGTCGGCATCGACCTGGGCACGACGAACTCCGTCGTCAGTGTTCTCGAAGGCGGTGAGCCCACCGTCATCACCAACGCCGAGGGCGCCAGGACCACGCCGTCCGTCGTCGCCTTCGCCAAGAACGGTGAAGTGCTCGTCGGCGAGGTCGCCAAGCGCCAGGCGGTCACCAACGTGGACCGGACGATCCGGTCGGTCAAGCGCCACATGGGCACCGACTGGAAGATCACGCTGGACGGCAAGAACTTCAACCCGCAGCAGATGAGCGCCTTCATCCTGCAGAAGCTGAAGCGGGATGCCGAGGCGTACCTCGGTGAGAAGGTCGCCGACGCGGTGATCACCGTCCCGGCGTACTTCAACGACCACGAGCGGCAGGCCACCAAGGAGGCCGGTGAGATCGCGGGCCTCAACGTCCTGCGCATCGTCAACGAGCCGACCGCCGCCGCCCTCGCCTACGGGCTGGAGAAGGACGACCAGACGATCCTCGTCTTCGACCTCGGCGGCGGCACCTTCGACGTCTCGCTGCTGGAGATCGGCGACGGCGTGGTCGAGGTCAAGGCCACCAACGGTGACAACAACCTCGGTGGCGACGACTGGGACCAGCGGGTCGTGGACCACCTGGTCAAGCAGTTCCAGGGCAACCACGGCGTGGACCTGGCCAAGGACAAGATGGCCATCCAGCGGCTCCGCGAGGCCGCGGAGAAGGCCAAGATCGAGCTGTCCTCGTCCACCGAGACCACGATCAACCTGCCCTACATCACCGCCTCGGCCGAGGGCCCGCTGCACCTGGACGAGAAGCTCACCCGGGCGCAGTTCCAGCAGCTCACCTCCGACCTGCTGGAGCGCTGCAAGGCCCCGTTCCAGAACGTGATCAAGGACGCCGGTATCCAGCTGTCCGAGATCGACCACGTCGTGCTCGTCGGTGGCTCCACCCGGATGCCCGCCGTCGCCGACCTGGTCAAGCAGCTGACCGCCGGCAAGGAAGCCAACAAGAGCGTCAACCCGGACGAGGTCGTGGCCATCGGCGCCAGCCTCCAGGCCGGTGTGCTCAAGGGCGAGGTCAAGGACGTCCTGCTCCTCGACGTCACCCCGCTGTCCCTCGGTATCGAGACCAAGGGCGGCATCATGACCAAGCTGATCGAGCGCAACACCACGATCCCGACCAAGCGTTCGGAGATCTTCACCACGGCCGAGGACAACCAGCCGTCCGTGCAGATCCAGGTCTATCAGGGTGAGCGCGAGATCGCGGCGTACAACAAGAAGCTCGGGATGTTCGAGCTGACCGGCCTGCCGCCGGCCCCGCGCGGGGTTCCGCAGGTCGAGGTCACCTTCGACATCGACGCCAACGGCATCATGCACGTCTCCGCCAAGGACCTCGGTACCGGCAAGGAGCAGCGGATGACCGTGACCGGTGGCTCCGCGCTGCCGAAGGACGACATCGAGCGCATGATGCGCGATGCCGAGCAGTACGCCGACGAGGACCACCGCCGCCGTGAGGCCGCAGAGACCCGCAACCAGGCCGAGCAGCTCGTCTACACGACGGAGAACTTCCTCAAGGAGAACGCCGAGAAGGTTCCCGCCGAGGTCAAGACCGAGGTCGAGGAGGCGGTCGCCGACCTCAAGGAGAAGCTGAAGGGCGAGGACACCGCCGTCATCCGTGAGGCGTCCGAGAAGGTCGCGGCGACCAGCCAGAAGCTGGGCCAGGCGATGTACGCGGATGCCCAGGCGTCCGGTGCGGGTGCCGGGGCCGGTGCGCCGGGTGCCGAGGGCGCCGCGGGCGGCCAGGCCGGTGGCGCGGACGAAGACGTCGTCGACGCCGAGATCGTGGACGACGACAAGCCGAAGGGCGGTGCGGCGTGACTCAGGACCCGCAGGGCTTCGACAAGGAGCCTGAGGTCCCCGACGCCGAGACACCTGCCGTGGATGTTCCTTCGGAGGCCGCACCGGCCTCCGAAGGGAGCGGCGAGACTCCGGTCACCGAGGCGGGTGCCGCCGACGGGGACTCCCAGGAACTGCAGGAAGTGGCACTGACGGCGCAGCTGGACCAGGCCCGGAGTGCGCTCAACGAGCGCACTCAGGACCTCCAGCGACTCCAGGCGGAATTCCAGAACTACCGCCGCCGGGTCGAGCGCGACCGCATCGCCATGAAGGAGATGACGGTCGGGAACCTGCTGACCGAGCTCCTGCCGGTACTGGACGACATCGGTCGCGCAAGGGACCATGGCGAGCTGGTGGGTGGCTTCAAGCAGGTCGCGGAGTCGCTGGAGACGGTCGTGGCGAAGATGGGTCTGGCGCAGTTCGGCAAGGAGGGTGAGCCCTTCGACCCGACGGTGCATGAGGCCCTGATGCACAGCTACTCGCCGGACGTGACCGAGACGACGTGCGTGCAGGTCCTGCAGCCCGGCTACCGGATCGGTGACCGGACGATCCGTCCGGCGCGGGTCGGCGTGGCCGAGCCCCAGCCCGGCGCCCAGCCGGGCAAGGGTGAGGAAGAGGCCGAAGCCGGTGCCGAGGCCGAGGACAGCGCGCCGGAGAAGAAGGAGAACGGTGGCCCGGACGAGGGCTGACGTACGGCACCGGGAGGAGGGACGCCGAGGATGAGCACCAAGGACTTCATCGAGAAGGACTACTACAAGGTCCTCGGCGTCCCCAAGGACGCCACCGAGGCCGAGATCAAGAAGGCGTACCGGAAGCTGGCCCGGGAGAATCACCCCGATGCCAACACCGGTGACACCCGGGCCGAGGAGCGCTTCAAGGACGTCTCCGAGGCGTACGACGTCCTCGGCGACGCCAAGCGGCGCAAGGAGTACGACGAGGCGCGTGCCCTGTTCGGCTCCGGTGGCTTCCGTCCGGGGCCGGGTGCGGGCGGCGGCAACGGGCAGTTCAACTTCGACCTGGGGGACCTGTTCGGCGGTGCCCCGGGCGGGCCCGGTGGGCCCGGCGGGCCCGGCCCGGGTCCGGCAGGGGGTGCCGGTGGCTTCGGCGGCGGGCTCGGCGACGTGTTCGGCGGCCTGTTCAACCGCACCGGCACCGGGACCGGCACCCGCACGCAGCCCCGGCGCGGCCAGGACATCGAGTCCGAGGTGACGCTGAGCTTCACCGAGGCGGTCAACGGGGCCACTGTCCCGCTGCGGATGTCCTCCAGCGCGGCCTGCAAGAACTGCGCCGGCACCGGCGACAAGAACGGCACGCCGCGGGTGTGCCCGACCTGCGTCGGCACCGGGCAGGTCAGCCGGGGCGGTGGAGGCGGCTTCTCGCTGACCGACCCGTGCATGGACTGCAAGGGCCGCGGCCTCATCGCCGAGGACCCCTGCGCCGTGTGCCGCGGCAGCGGGCGGGCGACGAGCTCGCGCACCATGCAGGTGCGGATTCCGGCGGGTGTCGCCGACGGGCAGCGCATCCGGCTGCGCGGCAAGGGTGCCCCGGGTGAACGGGGCGGCCCGAACGGCGATCTGTACGTCGTGGTGCACGTGGACCGGCACCCGGTCTTCGGACGCCGTGGCGACAATCTCACCGTCACCGTGCCGGCGACCTTCCCGGAAGCCGCTCTCGGTGGTGAAATCAAAGTACCCACCCTGGGCGGTCCGCCGGTCACGCTGAAGCTGCCGCCCGGGACGCCCAGCGGGCGCACCCTGCGCGCCCGCGGCAAGGGCGCGGTCCGCGCGGACGGTACGCGTGGTGACCTCCTGGTCACCGTCGAGGTCACCGTCCCGCGTGACATGGGCACGAAGGCCAGGAAGGCACTGGAGGAGTACCGCAAGGCGACCGAGGGTGAGGACCCTCGGGCGGCACTGTTCGAGGCCGCGAAGGGAGACTGAGGTGGACGGCCGGCCAGGACTGGACAAGAACCCCTATCAGCTGACCGACGAGTCACCGGTCTACGTCATCTCGGTCGCCGCACAGCTCTCCGGGCTGCACCCGCAGACCCTGCGGCAGTACGACCGGCTGGGCCTGGTGTCCCCGGACCGCACCGCCGGCCGCGGGCGGCGCTACTCCGCGCGCGACATCCAGCTGCTCCGCGAGGTGCAGCGGCTGAGCCAGGACGAGGGCATCAACCTCGCCGGCATCAAGCGGATCATCGAGCTGGAGAACCAGAACGCCGTGCTGCGGGCGCAGGTGGCGGAGCTTCAGCAGACCGTGGAGAGCGCGGCCGTCGCGCTCCGGCACCGCGAGGCTCAGGTGCACGCCTCCTACCGGCGCGACCTCGTGCCGTACCAGGACGTCCGGCAGTCCTCGGCCCTGGTGGTGTGGCGCCCCGACCGCCGCCGCCGCTGAGACACCTCTTCACTCCTTCACCGCATGCCGCCTCCGGAACCGGAGGCGGCATGCGGTGTGTTCGGTTGCCCGGCGGCCGGCGGCGGCGCGGTTCCTGCGCCGGTCCGCACCCGGCTCCCCGGCCCGGGACGGTGACCCCCTGTTCGACATGCAGACCGGTCGGTATGGTGAGGCGGTCGCATCGCCGCCGATGCCGTGACCGCCCGGGAGGGTCCCGATGAGCCGAACCGCCCTGCGTATCTGTCCACTCTGCGAGGCCACCTGCGGCCTCACCCTCACCGTGGAGGACGACCTGGTCACCGGGGCCCGCGGTGACCGTGACGATGTCTTCAGCAAGGGGTTCATCTGCCCCAAGGGAGCCTCGTTCGGACAGCTCGACGCCGACCCCGACCGCTTGACCCGGCCGCTCGTGCGCCGCGACGGCCGGCTGGAGGAGGCGAGCTGGGACGAGGCGTTCGCCGCCGTCGCCGCCGCCCTGCGCCCGCTGATCGACGCACACGGCCCGGAGTCGGTCGCGGTCGTCCTCGGCAACCCCAATGTGCACACCGTCGCCGGAGCCCTCTACCCGCGAATGCTGCTGCGCGCCCTGGGCACCCCCAACCTGTACACCGCGAGCACCGTCGACCAGATGCCCAAGCACGTGTCCAGCGGCCTGCTCTTCGGCGACCCGGACGCCATTCCGGTGCCCGACCTGGACCGCACCGGTCACCTGCTGCTGCTGGGGGCCAACCCCCTGGAGTCCAACGGAAGCCTGTGCACCGCCCCCGACTTCCCCGGCAGGCTGCGGGCGCTGCGCCGTCGCGGCGGCCGGCTCACCGTCGTCGATCCGCGGCGCACCCGTACCGCGAAGCTGGCCGACGAGCACCTGGCCATCCGGCCGGGCACCGACGCGCTGCTGCTCGCCGCCCTCGTGCAGGTGCTCTTCGCCGAAGGGCTGGTCGCGCTGGACGGGCTGGAGAACCAGGTCACCGGAGTCGCCGAGGTCCGTGACGCCACGGCGGAGTTCACACCGGAAGCCGTCTCCGCCGCCTGCGAGCTGCCCGCGGACCGGATCCGGGCCCTCGCCCGGGACCTGGCCGCGGCGCCCGCCGCCGCCGTGTACGGCCGGCTCGGCAACTCCACCGTCGAGTTCGGCACGCTCACCAACTGGCTGGTGGATGTCGTGAACATCCTGACCGGCAACCTGGACCGGCCGGGCGGCGTGATGTTCCCGCTGTCCGCGACCGGCCGCGCGCCCCGCCCGGCCGGGCCCGGCCGGGGCTTCACTCTCGGGCGCCGGCACAGCCGGGTCAGCGGCCACCCGGAGGCCAAGGGGGAGTTCCCGCTCGCCGCGCTCGCCGAGGAGATCGACACCCCGGGCGACGGCCGGGTCCGGGCGGCTGTCGTCATCGCCGCCAACCCGGTGCTGTCCGCACCCGACGGCCGGCGGCTGGACGAGGCGCTGGCCGGTCTCGACTTCATGATCAGCGTCGATCCGTACCTGAACGAGACCTCCCGGCACGCCCACGTGGTGCTGCCGCCGCCCCGCCCCTCCCAGAACCCGCACTTCGACTACGCGCTCAACGCCCTGGCCGTCCGCAACCAGGCCCGCTACACCCGGGAGGCCGTCCCGCTCGCGGAGGAGCGGCCCGCGGAGAGCGAGATCCTGGCCCGGCTCATCCTGTGCGCGAGCGGCCGGGCGGGCGCCGACCCGGCGGGCGTCGACGCCATGGTGATCGACACCGTCCTCGGCAAGGCGACGGCGGATCCGCACTCGCCCGTTCACGGCCGCGAGACCGCCGAGCTGGCCGCCCGGCTGGCCGGCCGGGACGGCGCGGAACGGCGCCTGGACCTGATGCTGCGGCTCGGCCCCTACGGTGACGGTTTCGGCGCCAGGCCGGACGGCCTGAGCCTGGAGAAGCTGCTCGCCCACCCGCACGGCATCGACCTGGGCCCGCTCGAGCCCCGCCTCGGGCAGGTCCTGAACACCCGCAGCGGACGCGTCGAGCTGTACCCGGAGCCGATCGCCGCCGACCTGCCGCGGCTGCGCCGGTCCCTGGACTCCACGCCCGGCGAACTGGTCCTGGTCGGCCGCCGCCATCTGCGCTCCAACAACAGCTGGATGCACAACCTTCCCGCGCTGCGCGGCGGCAGCAACCGCTGCACCCTGCAGGTGCACCCGTCGGACGCCGCGCGGCTGGGGCTGGCGGACGGGGCGGCGGCCCGGGTGAAGGGCGAGGGCGGGGAGCTGGAGGCACCGGTGGAGGTGACCGACGCGGTCCGCAGCGGCGTGGTCAGCCTCCCGCACGGCTGGGGCCATGACCGGCCCGGGACCCGGCTCAGCGTCGCGGCCGACGAGCCGGGGGTGAACGTCAACCAGCTGCTCGACGGCACCCGGCTCGATCCGCTGTCCGGCACCGCGGTCCTCAACGGCTTCCCCGTGCGGGTGGAGCCGGCGGGCTGACGCCGCCGTCCGTCCCGCGGGCCGGGGCCGCGGGACGGACGGGGAGGGGGCAGGGGGGTGCGTCAGGGCCGCCGGGGGAGCCTCACTCCTGGTCGATCTTCAGCACCAGCTTGCCCAGGTTCTCGCCACGGAAGAGCCGCAGCAGGGTGTCGGGGAAGTCGTCCAGCCGGCCGTCGACGACGTCCACCGGCGCCCGCAGCTCCCCGGCGGCCAGCCAGTCCGCCATCTCCGCGGCGGCCTCCGGGTACCGGCCGGCGTAGTCGAAGACCACCATGCCGGTCATCGAGGCGCGGTTGACCAGGAGTGACAGGTAGTTGGCCGGCCCCTGAACGGCCTCCGTGCTGTTGTACTGGGAGATCGCGCCGCAGATCACCACCCGGGCGCCGCGGGCCAGCCGGGTGAGGACCGCGTCGAGGATGTCGCCGCCGACATTGTCGAAGTAGACGTCCACGCCCTTGGGCGCGTGCTCGCGGAGGGCCTCCCGGACGTCCTCCTCCCGGTAGTCGATCGCGGCGTCGAAGCCCAGCTCCTCGGTGAGGTACCGGCACTTGCGGGCACCGCCGGCGATGCCGACGACCCGGCAGCCCTTCAGTTTGGCGATCTGGCCCACCACGCTGCCGACCGCTCCGGCAGCGGCCGAGACCACCACCGTCTGCCCGGCCTCCGGCTTCCCGATGTCCAGCAGCCCGAAGTACGCGGTCATGCCCGTCATGCCGAGGACCCCGAGGTGGACCGGCAGCGGGGCGAGTGCCGGATCGGCCTTGGTGACGCCGCGGCCGTCGGAGACGCAGTACTGCTGGACGCCGAACCCGCCCGAGACGTACTCGCCGACGGCGAAGCCGGGGTGCCGGGAGGCAACCACCTGGCCCACCGCCCCCGCGCGCATGACCTCGCCGATCTCCACCGGGGGGATGTAGGACTTGCCGGCGTTCATCCAGCCGCGCATGGCCGGGTCCAGCGACACGTACACCACCCGCACCAGGAACTCGCCGTCCCCCGGTTCCCCCGCGGGCTCCTCGACGCGCTCCCAGTCACTGGCCCGGGGCAGACCCTCGGGGCGGGCGGCCAGTCGGAACTGGAGATTGCTGTGGCTCATCCGGAGGGCTCCTCAGCTGGGACGAAGACGAACACCGACCAGTCGGTATGGGTGCGGGTCCGAGGCTAAGCCGGATGCGCCCCGGGGGACAAGAGGCGGACGGCCGCCTCCGTCCGCCCGGGCACCCGGCCGAGGCCCCGGCACCGCTTCCGGGCACGGGCGCCGGAGGCCGGATCCGGGGACGGGCCGCATCAACGGATCCGGGCACGGGCTGCATCAAGTGGACGGGGCCGTGCAGCAAGTTGTCACGGTTCTCTCTTAGCAATTCCTTCGCGTCCTGCCACCTTTGTCTCAGCGGGGAAAACGACCCACCGGGCACACCGGAACAGAAAGCGGCGAACGCCCGGCAGTTGTCGCTCCCCGTCGCAGGAAAAACTCGGAAGCAACGAAAACAATGCAAGGAGAATCCGTGCTGGAGAACCACCTGAACCGTCGGTCCGCGGAATTCGGCGTGCTGGCCGAGGAGACCCAGGGGCACATCACCGAGCAGGGTGCACCGGTGCTGGCCACCCCCGCCGCCCTGGCCTTCACGGCCGGTGCCGCCGCGGTCGTCGGTGCCTACGTCGCGGGTCGTGGCGAGATCATCCGCTGATCGTCCGACGACACCCGCCCACCACGATCACGCACAAGGAGACCTGCATGTCACAGAGCATGACCCTGCACATCGACGACCTCGGCGCCCTGACCGAGGACTCCGAGGGCCTGCTGCCCGGGACCACCGAAGCGGTGCTCGCCACCCCGGCGGCCGTGACGCTCGCGCTCGCCGTGGCTGCCTACACGGCGGCGTCCTGCGGCAGCGAGATCCAGTGACGGCCGTCAGCGCCGCCTTCCGGCCGGTCCTTGACGACGGGCAGCTGCACGAAGGCCACGCCGGAGCCATCCCGGTCTCGGCCGCCGCGCCCCCGGTCCTGGCGATGAGCAGTGGCGGAGTGATCATCGTGACCTCCTCCTCGTCGTACTACGTCTCCGCCGCGGGCGAGCAGCCGCACTGAGCTGCACGTTCGCAGTACTGGACACCACCCGGTGGCCCGCTGTGCGGACACCACTCACAGAGAGAACACGCATGCGAGACCTCACCCTGCACATGAACCGCTCGTCCGAACTGTCGGGCGTGGACATCCAGGACCGGCACGGCCTGGTGAACACCGGCGGCACCGCGGTGCTGGCCACGCCGGCCGCCTTCATGGCGGGCATCGCGTTCGGCGCCGCCACCGTGGCGGCCTACGAGGCCGGCCGCGCCGCCGGCGAGCAGATCCGCTGACCACGCGTTCCTCCCGGCCGGCCGGCGCCGGCCGGCCGGGGCGGAACCGTCTGCTTCCGGAACACACCCGGCATCGGCTCATCCGCTGTCGCCCCGCATTGTTTCCGCGCGCGTGACCGGCCGCGCGCGGCCCTTTCTCGCCCTTTTCTCCTGCTCAGCAGATTCCGCATGTCCCGGGAGGCCACCGTGAAGCGTCTTTTCCAGAATTCCGCGGCAGTCAAAAAGGCCGCGTCGGCCCTGTTCGGGCCGATTCCCCTCAGCCGTGACCAGGCCATGGGCGCGTCCGAGCGGCTCTCCGCCGTGACCTCGCTGACCGCCGGCCTCGAATACCTCACCCATCGCGACCACATCAGGGCCGGCGGCCTGAACGACTGGGCCATCGCCCGCGACGCCTACGCCGGCCGCAGCCGCGCCACCCGCAAAGTCCTGGACCTCCTGGCCCACGACCGGACCACCACGGTGCTGCACGCGGCGCGGGTCGCCGCCTCGGCCGGGCTGCTGCTCCCCGGGAACGGGAAGTGGCGCGGGGCCGCCAACGCCTTCCTCGGCGTGAGCGGAGCCGCCCTGTACCCGCGGCACCGGTACGGCACCGACGGCGCCGACCAGGCATCCACTCTCGTGCAGACCGCCACCGGCCTGGCCCGCATGGCGCCGTCCCCGCAGGTGCAGGACGCCCTGCTGTGGTACGTCGCCCTGCAGTCGAACCTCTCCTACCTGGTCTCCGGCTGGGTCAAGCTGCTGGGCAAGGACTGGCGGGACGGCTCCGCGCTGAGCGGCGTCATGCGCACCCGGACGTACGGCCAGAAGGACGTGTGGCGGCTCACCCGGAAGTACCCGAAGTCCGCCCGCCTCCTGGCCCACGGGGTGCTGGCCCTGGAGTGTCTCTTCCCGGTGCTGTACGCCAAGGGCGGAGCGCTGACGCGCCCGGTGCTCGCCTCGGCCGCCTCCTTCCACGTCGCCAACGGCTTCGTGATGGGCCTCGGACGGTTCGCGACCTCGTTCATCGCGATGCACCCGATGGTCGCCTACACCAGCGCTCCGCGCAGCCTCCCGCCCGCCGCCGGACGGGACGACCGGATGCTCCGCGCGACGGCCGTGGTCGCCGCCGGCAGTGCGGCCGCCGCGGCGGCCGTCGCCGTGGGACGGCGGCTGCGCGCCACCGACGGCTGGCCCGGTACCCGCACTGTGACGACCCGCCACGGCAACCGGCTCGGCTACGACCCCCGGCTGACGCCGGACGGCACCGGCCCGGTGGTCGTGCTCGTCCCCGGGCTGATCTCCACCGCCGAGCACTTCTCCTGGATCACCGAGAAGCTGCTCCAGGAGAGCCGGTACGACGTGATCACCTACAACCGGGCGGGCTACGGCGCCAGCCACTATCACGGCGGCAAGCCGTTCACCCTGCAGGAGTCGGTCGACGATCTGGTGGATCTCGTCACGGCTGCCGTCCCCCGGCACCGGGACGTGGTGCTCGCCGGCCATTCCCTGGGCGGGGAGATCGCCCGGCGGGCGGCCGGACAGCTCGGTGACCGGCTGCACTCCGTCGTGTACATCGACAGCTCCCATCCGGCGGAGCTTCAGCGCTCCTCGCAGCAGAGCGACTCCGCCGAGCGGCTCAAGGGCGGACTCGGCACCTTCCTGCACAGCCTGCAGGCCGGCCTCGGCGCCCTGCTGGTGCGCCCGGAGTGGGTGCACAACCTCCCCGCGGGCGTCCGCTCCAAGGTGATGGCCCAGTACGCCGACTCCCGGATGTGGAAGGCCGGAATGCGCGAGTGGGAGGCGACGGAGAAGGAGTTCCGCGCCTTCGAGGGAGACCTCGCCCCGGTCGGCGCACATGCCCTGGTGGTCTCCGCCCAGCAGACGGTGGACCGCGACCCGGAGCAACTGCTGATGCACCAGGAGATCGCCGACGCGCACAAGGGCGGTCACCGCCTCGTCCGGACCTGCGTGGTGGAGGGCTCCGACCACGACTCACTTCTGACCAGCCCGCGGCTGGGCGGTGAGGTGGCCGCGCAGATCCTCGACTTCCTGACCGCCACCGCCACCGCCGACAGCACCACCGAGCAGACCACCGCGGCCGGCCGGGCCGCCGACCTGGAGGAGGCACGATGACCCCCGCACTGACGGCGCAAGCCGTCCGCACCGCGCAGGCCGCCGTCAAGCAGGCGGTGACCGGACCGGGAGGGTTCACCCGGGTCGCCGCCGCCGTGATGCTGGCAGGCACGCTGGCCTCGCAGCACCCCAACCCCAGCTTCGGCCGGATCTCCCGGCTGGATCTCTTCTCCGGCGCCTTCCCGAACTGGCGCTTCTTCGCGCCGAACCCGGCCCAGCACGACTTCCACTTCTTCTACCGGACCCTGAACACGGCCGGAGAGACCTCCGAGTGGCGGTCGGTGGACGTCATCGCGGGACGCAAGCCCGTGCAGTTCTTCTGGTTCCCGGGGCGCCGCCCCGAGAAGGCCGTCTTCGACGTCGGCACCGAGCTGATCACCAACCTGAGCAAGGGCTTCGCCGTCGTCACGAAGATGCCGGCCTACCGGACCCTGTGCGCCTACCTCCGGGCGGAGATCGTCCGGGCCGGCGGGCAGGACGCCAAGGGCTTCCAGTTCACCCTCGCCAGGGCGACGGGATACGACGAGTCGGAGGAGCCCGAGGTCATCTTCGTCTCCCCCTACGTCCCGATGCGGCCCGGCACACCGGCCGCCGGACCGGCCGCCCCCGTGGAACGGGCCGAGCCGGCCACCGCACCCCAAGGAGCCGCCGCATGAGCAACGCCACCCTCGCCATCTTCGTCATCGCGATCGGCACCGCCGCCGTCATCGCGTTCCACGCCGCCGGCTACCGGAAGTGAGAGGCACCGAGATGACTGCTCCCACAGAGCTGAGAACCGTGCAGGACATCGGGTACGGACGGGAGTTCGACGGCTTCTACGACCGCATCTTCCCGCAGGACGCCAACGCGGAGCGAGCGGCGGAGCAGTTGGCCGCCTGGCACCCGCAGGACGGCTCACCCACCCTGGAGTTCGGCGTGGGCACCGGCCGCATCGCCCGTCCGCTGGCCCGCCTGGCCGGGGAGGTGGTGGGCGTGGACTCCTCCCCGGAAATGCTCACCCGGCTGCGCGCCGCCGTCGCCGCCGACGACGGCCCGGGCGAGGTCACCGCGGTGCACGGCGACATCCGGGAGTACACCGACGAACGGAGCTACGGCCTGGTGTACTGCGTGTGCGCCACGCTCTCCATGCTGCTCGACCCCGCCCATCAGCAGGCGGCCATCAGCCGGGCCGCCGAACGGCTGGCCCCCGGCGGCACCCTGGTGGTGGAAACAGCGAACCGGGACGGCATGCTGGCCCTGCACGAGGGCCGGCAGCGCACCTCCTTCTTCGTGCCCTACCCGCAGCCGAACACCGGGCTCCAGACGTACTCCACGCTGCTCCCCGGCGATCAGCACCTCTGGCACGCCTCGCACATCTGGTACGAGAACGGCACTTCCCGGGTGGGCTCGGAGATGAGCCGGCTCACCAGCCCCGACGAGGTGGACGCGTACGCCGCCGTGGCCGGGCTGGAACCGGCGGGCCGTCAGGCGGACTGGGTGGGCACTCCCTACACCGCGCTCGCGCCCATGTTCATCAGCCGTTACGTCCGGCCGGGGGTGAACGGAGATGGCCGTGCCGCAGGCTGACCCCGCCGCTTCCCGCACGGACGTCCCGGGGGACGAGGCCGGGGGCGAGACCGGCACCATCAGCCGGCTCGCCCGGCGCCACCGCAGGCTGCTGCTGGCCGGCGTCCTGACCGGCATTCTCGGCGTCACGGCCACCCTGGCCCAGCCACTGGTCATCGGCGAACTGATCGAGGCGGCCGGCCTGGGCAACCCGCTCACCTGGATCATCGTGCTGCTGGCGGGGCTTTTCCTCGCGGACGCGGCACTCTCCGCCGGCCAGGCCTACCTGATCGGACGGGCCGGCGAGAACATCGTCTGCGACGCCCGGGCACACCTCGCCGGCCGCGTCATCCGCGCGGACCTCGCCCGGTTCCAGCAGCAGCGGCAGGGGGACGTGCACACGCGGCTGGTCTCCGACACCTCACTGGTGAAGATCGCTTTGTCGCACAGCCTGGCCCAGCTGATCATCAACGGTCTGATGGTCCTCGGCGGCATCGCCCTGATGGCCTGGATCGACGTGTGGCTGCTGCTGATCACCCTGGGATGTCTGGGAACGGCCAGCGTGGCCTCGCTGTGGCTCGCGAAGCGGCTGCGGGTGGTGGCGGTCGAGAACCGTGAGGACACCGGCGAGTTCGGCGCCGACCTGCAGCGAGTGCTGTCCGCGCTGACCACGGTCAAGGCGGCCCGGGCCGAGGACCGGGAGCAGGCCGGGCTTGCGGAGCTGGCCGGCCGGGCCCGGAGGTCGGGCATCCGGGTCAGCGCCTACAACGCGCTGCTGTCCCCGACCATGAACGTCGGCATGCAGATCTCGCTCGCCGCGGTCGTCGGGGCGGGAATGGCCAGGGTCGCCACCGGCTCGATGCCGGCCGCCGACCTCACCGCCTTCGTGATGTACCTGTTCTACCTGGTCTCCCCGCTGGTGCTGTTCTTCCTCGCCGTCGGCCAGTTCCAGCAGGGCCGGGCCGCCATCCAGCGGGTGGACGAGCTGGTCGGGCTGGAGCAGGAGGAGGACGGCGCGGTGGCGGGAGCCCCGCTGACCGCTCCGGACCCGGACAGCGGCCGGGCGGCGGTGGAGTTCCGCGACGTGCACTTCGCCTACGGCGAGCAGGCCACCCTGTCCGGGGTCTCGTTCACCGTGCCCGAGCGGGGCCTGACCGCCGTGGTGGGCCCCTCAGGGGCCGGCAAGACGACCGTCTTCCAGCTGATCGAGCGCTTCTACCGGGCCGGCAGCGGCCGGATCCTGGTCGACGGACGGGACATCGCCCGGCTGCCCCTGCAGGATGTGCGGGGCCGCGTCGGCTACGTGCAGCAGGACAGCGCCGCGATGCGTGGCACCCTGCGTGCCAACCTCGTGTACGCCAACCCGGAGGCCGACGAGGCGGAGATCCGCGAGGCCGTCGAAATGGCCGGGCTGACCAGCGTGGTGGACGCCCTCCCGCAGGGCCTGGACACCGAGCTGGGCGACCAGGGCAGTGGCCTGTCCGGCGGGCAGCGGCAGCGGCTGTGCATCGCCCGCGCCCTCCTCCAGCGGCCGGCCGTCATGCTGCTGGACGAGGCGACGTCCCACCTCGACTCGGACGCCGAGCAAGCTTTCCGGAACGTGCTGCGACGGGTCTCGCAGCGCTGCGCGGTGATCGCCATCGCGCACCGCATCTCCACCGTGGTCGACGCCGACCGGATCGTCGTGCTCGACGGCGGGCGGGTGCGGGACATCGGAGCCCACCAGGAGCTGATGAAGCGCGACGAGCTGTACCGCCGGCTCGCCAGCGCTCAGCTGGATGCGGGAGCCGTCCGCCCCGGCCCTGCGGACGCGGCGGCGGAAGCGCTCGAGCCGGTCCCGGCGGGCCGCTGACCGGGCAGTGCGGCCCCGGCCCGTCGACGGGCCGGGGCCGCGCCACGTGGCCGGGGCTCCCCGGCAACATGTTGCACGGGCCTGTGCAGTGTGCTGCCACCGCATTCTCTGGTTCCGGATTTCCTCACCTGGCACCTTGAGGAACACCAGTCGAGGACGCCGAAAATGCCGGAAGCTGAGGAGAGTGGGCACGATGCAGATTTCAGCAGTCGACAGAGCAACTGAAAACGAAAACCGGAACTCCGAAAACCGGGGCCACGTTTTCCCTCGACTGGGATTGCTGCTCGCGGCGGTGGTGTTCACCGCCGGCGCCGCCGGTCACGCCGCCGTGAGCTCCGCGAGCGGCTCCGCACCGGCGCCGGCCGTGGAGCTGGCCGCCAACGGCTGGCAGTGAGCGCGGGTCACGTGCCGGTCCGGCACCTCCGGTCCGGCACGTGACCCGGTGGGCGGTGGCGGCAGCGGGACGCGGCAGGAGAGACGTTCATGGGAGAGCACAGGAGGGAGGGCATCATGACCGACACGGACGTGGCCGTGGTGGGCACCGGGCCGAACGGACTGGCGGCGGGGGTGACTCTGGCGCGGGCCGGTCTGCGGGTGGAGCTGTACGAAGCGGCGGACACCATCGGCGGCGGACTGCGCGGTGCGGCGCTGTTCGACACCGACATCGAGCACGACGTCTGTGCGGCGGTGCATCCGATGGCCGCTGCTTCGCGCTTCTTCCGGGAGTTCGACCTGGCCGCGCGCGGCGTGGAACTGCTGCGCCCCGAGATCAGTTACGGGCATCCGCTGGCGGGCGGCCGGGCGGCACTGGCCTGGCGGGACCTCTCCACCACCTGTGCGGCCCTGGGACCCGACGGTGACCGCTGGCGGCGGCTGATGGAGCCACTGCTGGAGCACGGGGAGGCCGTGGTCGATCAGCTGCTGTCGGGGCAGCGGGGGCTGCCCGACCCGCGGGCCGCGCTGCTGCTGGCCCCCCGGGCACTCGCACACGGGCTGCGGGCCCGTGGCGGCGGATTCGCCGGGGAGGAGGCGCCGGCCCTGCTGGCGGGCGTCGCCGCGCACGTGATGGGGCCGCTGCCGTCCCTCCCCGGTGCGGCGGTGACGATGCTGCTCGGTCATCTCGCCCACAGCTCGGGGTGGCCGCTCCCCCGGGGCGGGAGCCGGCGCATCGCCGAAGCCCTGGCGGACGACATCACGGCGCACGGCGGGGTGTTCCACACCGGCCGTCAGGTGACGGATCTGCGCGAGCTGTCCGCGCGGACCGTGCTGCTGGACACCGCCCCCGCGGGTCTGCTGGAGCTGGCGGGGGACCGGCTGCCCCGTGGTTATGCGCGGCGGCTGGAGCGGTACCGGTACGGTCCCGCGGCCGGGAAGGCGGACTTCCTGGTGTCCGGCCCGATTCCCTGGAAGGCTCCCGGCCTGGGCCGGGCCGGGACGGTGCACCTGGGCGGTACCGCCGCGGAGATCTTCCGGCAGGAGACGGCCAACGCCCGGGGCGAGGCGGCGGGTGAGCCGTTCGTGCTGGTCGTGGACCCGGCGGTCACCGACCCGGGCCGCGCCAGGGCGGGGCGGCGCCCGGTCTGGGCATACGCGCATCTGCCTCCCGGGGACCGGCGTGACCCGGTGGCGCTCATCCGCTCCCGGATCGAGCACTACGCGCCCGGCTTCACCGACACGGTGCTGGCCGAGCGCGGTCTGTCGGGGGCCGCCTACCAGGAGTACAACCCGAACTACGTGGGCGGCGACATCGGGACCGGAGCGATCACCCTGCGGCAGAGTCTGCTGCGTCCGGTGGCGCGCTGGGACCCGTACCGCACCCCGCTGCCGGGCGTCTACCTCTGCTCCGCGGCGACTCCGCCCGGTCCGAGTGTGCACGGCATGTGCGGGTATCTGGCGGCCCGTTCGGCTCTGCGCCGGGAGTTCGGACTGGCCACCCCCGCGTTGGCTCCACCGAGCAGGGCAGTGACGGGACGATGACCGAGGTTCGGGTGGAGATCGAGGCGGACGCGCGGGCCGCGCCGGCCGCGGAGATCGCGGTGGTCCGGGTGCTCGGCCGGCTGCCCGCGGTGTGGAGCTACGGCCACGACGTGGCACCGCACCGCATCCGGCTGCGGATCTCCGCTCCGGGCGTCGCGCCCGGCATGGTGCGTGCCGCGGTGACGGCAGCCCTGGCGGATCCGGCTCTCGAGCCCTGGCGGTTGCGCGCCCACTGACAGGACGACGGGCCGCCCAAGTGGGGGCCCCGGGGGCCGCCCCGCCGCACGGGCGGGCCGGCCCCTCACACCCAGCCGCGCTCGCGTGCCATGAGCGCGGCCTGGGCACGGTTCTCGGCTCCGAGTAACTGCATCACGTCGGCGATGTGCCTCCGGTAGGTGCGCAGGGACACCCCCATGGTCCGCGCACCCGACTCATCCTTGTTCACCGTGCACATGCGGTGCAGCGCCTCGCGCTGGGCCCCGGTCAGCTCGGCGGCGGGCCGGTCGGCCGGGTCCACCAGGTCGCTGAAGTCCTCGGCGGCGTCCCAGAGCCGCTCGAACAGCGTGATGATGTTCTCCACCAGACCGCTCTCCCGGGCGCAGAGCGCGCCCCGGGACGTGTCCTTCGGGTCCACCGGAACCATGGCGGTGGACCGGTCGTAGATGAGGATCAGTTCGGAGAAGTCGTCGGCGACTCGGATCCGGGCTCCGTGGGAGGTCAGTTCCCGCAGGTAGGCAACGGTGTCGCGGTCGCTCAGGGCGACCCGG
Source organism: Streptomyces sp. ACA25 (assembly GCF_028200735.1). Classification (GTDB taxonomy): domain Bacteria; phylum Actinomycetota; class Actinomycetes; order Streptomycetales; family Streptomycetaceae; genus Streptomyces. The sequence continues at coordinate 110,083 of NZ_JAQKPV010000001.1, read as the reverse complement.
CGGACCAGGTTCCGGATGCGCACTCCGCGGCGCAGACAGCGCAGGTCCAGGGGGCGGGCGTAGCTGATGTTCTCGGGGCTGAGGGCCGTGTAGGGCTCGGCGGCCATCACTTCGGAATGGGCGAAGAAGGAGAGGTCGTCGATGCGGCTGCGCACGTGGCGAAGGTCCTCCAGCCGCTCGATGCCGGGAGCCGGGCCGCCCCACGCCTCCTGGGGGGCGCGTTCCTGCCGGAGGGCCTCCAGAATGGGGCGGGTGGAGGTCAGGTTCCGCATCTCCCGGTGGAGGTTCTCCAGCCGTTCCTCGGCGAGCCGGGCCACCGCGGTGTCCGGTTCGGTGGCCCACGCACGCTGGTCATCGCCTTGGAGCAGACGCAGGTCGCGCAGCCGGGCCAGAGCCTGTGCCGTGGTGTGGCGATCGGACCTCAGGAGCAGATGGATATCTCCCGGGGAGGTGTCCGGGTGGCGCAGAAAATGGCGGTAAATCTCCTCCTCCGTGGCGGTCAGACCGAGTACCGACATCACGTGTGTCCCCACGGTGCACCCCCGCGCTAAAACCTTGTAGCGGACGCGTCACACTTTAGGTGAGGGTCGAACATCTGTGTAGCAGTCGTACAGAAATTGTGGAGAGCCCGGGTAATTCTGCCCGGATATCTGCATTGATCCGATGAATGCGCCCGGCAATCCTGGATTGCAGGAACTCCCCTCCCGCGGGGCCGGAGGTTTCCGCGGCCCCGCGCCACGGGGTCAGTTGCGGCCGGCGCGGGTCACCTCCACGTCCTCCGCCTTGACGTAGGCGTGGCGGTGGCCGAGCTGGATCTGGTAGTACTCCTGGCCGCGCACGACCTGGTGGTTCTCCGGATCGAAGGAGACGGCCGAGTAGAACTCACCCGCGAAGGGCTGACCGCCGCGGCCGACCGCGTAGGACTGCCCGGGGGTGAAGGCGTACGGCAGCTCCTGGAAGGCCCGGACCGGGACGCCCTCGGGGTAGTCCGCCGGCTCGGGGTACGCGACGCCGTAGACGGGAACCCGGCCGAGACCGTCCCGGGGGGTGGCCACCCAGCCACGGCTGGCGACCGCCGTGGGCTGCTCCGGCGGGTGGTGGAACCAGGCCTTCTCTCCGTTGAACCAGATCGCCGTCCAGTCCCCGTCCCGGTCCGCGACCGCGAACTGCTGGCCGGTGGAGGCCCGTGCCCCGATGTCGTAGATGCTGATCCCGGACCGCCCGTCCCGGCCCGGGTGGGTCCCGATGTCGGGCACCAGGTCCGCCGAGTGGTCGGGGGCGACGTGCAGCCGCACCGCGCTGGAGCCGTGCGGTGCGCAGGGCAGCGCGGCGTCCTCCGGGGTGCAGCCGGTGTACTGCGGGCGGTGACGGTCGTAGTCCGGCCGGACAGTGATCAGCTCCGCGTCGGGTCCGGCGCTCGGTACGACCGGGGCGCCCATCAGCCGGAAGTAGTGCGCCCAGTCCCAGTACGGGCCGGGGTCGGTGTGCATGCCGGGGATGTTCGCCGGGCCGATGCCGGGCACGCTGTCGTGCCCGAGGATGTGGTGCCGGTCCAGCGGGATGCCGTGCTTCCCGGCGAGGTACTGCACCAGCCGCGCGGAGGTGCGGTACATCGCCTCCGTGTACCAGGCGTCCGGAGCGCGCAGGAAGCCCTCGTGCTCCAGGCCGATGGAGGTGGCGTTGACGTACCAGTTGCCGGCCTGCCAGGCGACGTCCCGGGCCGGGATGTGCTGGGCGATGTGACCGTCCGAGGCTTGCAGGCTGTACTGCCAGGAGGCCCAGGTCGGGTCCTGCACCAGGCCGATGGAGGGCCGGAAGTAGCCCTCCATGTCGTGGATGACCAGGTACTCGATCTTCTGTGAGCGGGGGCGGTCGGCCTTGTCGTGATTGCCGTAGCCGGTGGACCCGTCCGGGCGCTCGAACTGCTCGTAGGCTGCGGAGACCCACTCGCAGGACACCGTCCGCGGGCACTCCGTCCGGGGGTCACGCTCCGGGCGGGGCAGCCCCAGTCCGTCAGCGGTGCCGGTGCGCGGCTCCACCTCGGTCGCGGCGAGCTCGACGGTCTGGCCCTCGCCGGTGGTGTGCCGCTCACCGGTGCCGATGACCTCGTACACCTCGTCGGCGAAGGTCTCGGCGGCGTCCTGGGTGGCGGAGCCGGCGTAGGCGGCCACCGCGCCGTACCAGTCGGCGGGGTCCTCGCTCAGCGGCTGCTCCAGCTCCCGCTGCGCTGCGGCCAGCAGCGCGGCGCCGCCCTGTACGTTCGCCGCGTTGCTGGTCCGCAGCTCCTCGGGGCCGAGCCCGGTCAGCTCGGCTGCCCGGTCCAGGGTCCGGAACCGCTCCGGCAGCGCGGAGAGGTCCGGCACCCCGGACGGCTCGGGATGGTCGTCCAGCACCAGTGGCCGGCCCGCGTCGCCGCGCGGGTCCTCCTCGCCGTGCAGGTGATGGTTGTCCGCGCCCGCCTCGGTGAGCGCGGTCTGCGCGTCGGTCAGATGCATCGGACCGTAGCCACCGGTCACGCTCGCGGCGCCCCGGTGCCCGTCCCAGCGGGACTGGAGGTACGAGACGCCGAGCAGCACCTCCTCGGGGACCTGGTGGCGCTCGGCCGCGGCGCGGAAAGCCTGTTGCAGGGCGCGGGGGTCGTCGCCGGCCGCAGCGGGGCCGCCCAGCGACAGCAGGGGCAGCGCCACGGCCACCGCCGCAGCAGCTGCCGCCGCACGCACCGCGGGTTTCCCCCGTCCGGTACGGGTGTGGGGCTGTCGCACTGCGGCCTCCCAGCTTCGTCGTGTACATGCCGATACCGACCGCACCAGGGGTAGTGCTTCCGTGGGGGTGCCGTCAATGGATGCCGTCATCGACCTGAGTCAACACGGACTTCGCACGTCAGCGGCTTTTTGACGGTCTTTCGTGTGCGTCGTGTCGGGGCCTGCGGCGCGGCACTGGTCCACACCGGTGGCACGACCCGGCCGCTTTGCCAGAGCTTTACCTGCACTCGACTGGCTGACCGCCGGTGGCGAGGCGTGCGCGGTCACCACACGGTGGCGGTATGCAGAAGCCGCGAGCGGCCCTGTGCGCCGCAACCGTCAGTGCTCTTGCCGTCGCTGCCCTCGGCCTCACCACGCCGGCGGTCGCCCAACCGGTCGAGGAGGCCGTTCCCGGCACCCCCGCGGCCCCCTGGCCCACGGGCTCCATAGGAAACGTCGGAAAGCTCGTGCTCGAACTGGCGGACGGGACGATCGGCGTGTGCTCGGGCGCCGTCGTCGATGCCGCCAACGGCAGCGTGGTCGCCACCGCCGCCCACTGCGTGCAGACCCAGGAGGACCCGGCGGTCCCGCAGGACGTCTGGTTCCTCCCCGGTCTTGAGCGCGACGCCGCCGCCTACCGGGAGACCGGCTGGAAGGTCGCCTCCTTCCACCTCCCCGCCGACTGGGACATCAACCGGCAGCTGAGCGACCTCCTGCCGCACGACTACGCCTTCCTGACCCTGGAACTCCAGGACGGCCGCACGGTCCAGGAGGTGCACGGCGCCAACCGGCCCTCCTTCGAGCCGGTCCCCGAGTCCGAGCAGGTCATCACGCTCGGCTACCCGGCCGGACCCCCGTACGACGGGGAGACCCAGCACTACTGCGAAGGCCCGACGCGGGTGCTCGGCCCGGCCGATGCCGCCCCGTCCAACGTCGGCGGGCTGCTGCTGGAGAACTGCGGGCTGAACCAGGGCTCCAGCGGCGGCCCGTGGCTCCAGGGTTACGACCCGGTCACCGAGTCCGGCACGCTCGTCGCCGTCACCTCGGTGGGCTCCGGCGAGGGCGTCATACTCGGCCGCCCCTTCCCGGACGCGGCCCGCGCGCTCCTGGACCGCGCGGCGACGGCCGGCTGAGCCCCGCCCCCGGGTCACCCGGCCCGGCCTGGCACGGCCCGGCACGCCGCGCCGCGCCGCACCTGGCAACTTTCCTTCCCGCTCGAACAGTTGCACAATAAATGGGTGCCGCCGTGCGGGCGCGGCGCCCGCCCGCCGGGTGCCGGACGGACACGTGCCGTCCGGCACCCGGTGACGCGGGCTCAGGGTGGGACGAGGACGGGAGCGCCCGGAATGAGCAACGCCACCATGGTGATCTTCGCGATCGCCATCCTGCTGGCCGCCATCATCGCCCTGCGCACCTTCCGCAAATAGCCCCCCGGGACAGCCACCCTCACCGGCAGGCCCGCTCCGCGCCCCGCCCGGCACCACCCGGCCTCCTTCCGCGCCCCGGCACGCTGCATCCGGCCTCTCGGCCGTGGCCCGGCCAAGCCCGGGGCGCTGCCGTCACCGCGTCGGCTGTGCGTGCCCGGCCCGGCCGGGGCGCCGCTCGCGCCCCGCACGCAGCAGCGCCCGGATATCCGCCGCATACCGGGCCGCCTCCACCCGGGGCAGGTCCGGTGGAGGGGGCGGCTCACCCCGGCAGTCCGGGCACAGGCCGCCGGGCAGCGCCTCCGGCCTGCCCGGTGCCCGGCAAACGGTGCACTCCACAACGCGCCGCACGCGCCGGGTCGACGGCTCCGGTTCACGCCACGGTTCGGGCGGCACCTTGTCGGTCAGCCGTCGCTCGGCCATGGCCCGCGGCGAGTGCACCGAAGGGGGCAGTCCTGCCGTGAGCGCGAGCCGCATCTGCTGCTCCGTGCTCCCGCGCCGCAGCCACTCCTCGGCCAGCCTCTCCAGCGCGGCGCAGTCGGCGGCCGACAGCGTCATCCGTGGGTCAGCCTCCCCGAGCCCGGCCAGTACCCGGTACGCACGGGAACGCTCCGGTCGCGAAGGCCCCACCGCCGCCACGGCATCCCCCGCGGACCTGTCCGCGCCGCCCCGTTCCGCTGCCACCGGCCTCCCGCGCGGCACAGCGGGTCGATCCGGCCCCCGCTGCGCGGGTAGCCGGGCGGCGTGCCCGTGCGTCGCCGCCCCCGACCCCGCCGGTCCTCTGGACCGGGGCAGGGGCGGCGGCGGGGGCCTCTCCGCCTCCCGCGCCGTCACCTCCGGCCCGGCAGTCCCCTCCCCGCTGAGAAACGCCGCCCACCAGCAGTCGCTGCGCGGGGTGCGGGTGAAGTACGTGCGCGTCACCCACTGCGCCGACTCCTCCAGCCGCTCGCTCACCCGCCGCAGATGCCCGGCGGCCGACAGGCGCTTCAACGAGGTGCCGATGGCCATCTGCCCGTGCGGGAGCTGGGCCGCGAGCGTCTTGATCGAGATGTCCGCCCCGTCCGGCAGCCGGTCCACGTACCCGGCGATCGCCGCGTCCCTGGGCCGCAGACCGGCGAAGTCCGCTCTCCCGCTCGGTGCCTGACCGGGCGCCGAGCGCTTTCCGTAACCGTGCGGTGCCACCGGGTGTGCATCGGTGGGCGCAAGAGGGCTAGCATGAAGACACGCCACGAGATTTCCTGGATCTTGTCGGCCAGGCCCCCGTCGGTGCGACCAACACCGAGCGGGGGCCGAAGACTTTCTTGGACGAATCGCACGCTACGCCTCTCGCGGCCGCGTGTCCAATTCATCACACAACGTAAGAATTGCTGGCCAAAGGGGGAGGGTGGGTGGGTTCTACCGAACCCACCCGTTCCTCAGAAAGAGCACCCGGATCCCGCATCCCGACTCCCGGAACCCGAGCTCCGGGAGTGCGGCGGGCACGAATCCACGTCGCGCAGGGCGCGTTTCCACGTCGAAACGGCCCGTTCTCCCGTGGAAATGCGCCCGATCCCGGAGCGCCGGGGGACCCAGCGGGCCGGGACGGGTCAGGTGCCGGTGGTGCCGGCCGGGTCGGGCGGTTCGACCTCGGTCAGCTTGTTTCGGAGGTGGGTCCGTTCGGGTTCGGTGCCCGCCAGGCCGAGTGCTTCCCGGTAGGCCGTCGCGGCCTCGGGCAGCCGGCCGAGCCGGCGCAGCAGGTCTCCCCGGGCGGCCGGGTAGGGGTGGTGACCGCGCAGCCGTGGCTCGCCGGCCAGCTCGTCGAGCAGTGTCAGGCCCGCTTCGGGGCCGTCGCGCATGGCCACCGCCGCCGCTCGGTTGAGCTCGACCAGGGGGGACGGCGTGAGGGCGAGCAGCACGTCGTAGAGCGCGACGATCTGTGGCCAGTCGGTGGTCGCGAGGCCGGAGGCCTCGTCGTGCAGGGCCGCGATGGCGGCCTGCACGCCGTAGGGGCCGGGCGGGCCTCCGGTCAAAGCGGCGAGCACCAGGTCGCGGCCCTCCGCGATCATCGGGTGGTCCCAGCGGCCGCGGTCCTGGTCGTCGAGGAGCACGAGCTCGCCTGCCGGACCGGTGCGGGCGTCGCGTCGCGCGTGGGTCAGCAGCATCAGGGCGAGCAGCCCGGAGACCTCCCGCTCGGCGGGCAGCAGCCGGTGCAGGATCCGCGCCAGCCGGAGGGCCTCCTCGGCGAGGTCGAGCCGTTGCAGCCGAGGGCCCGAGCTGGCGGCGTAGCCCTCGGTGAAGATCGAATAGAGGACCTGGAGCACGCCGGGCAGCCGTTCCGGCAGCTCGTCGGCGCCGGGTACCCGGAACGGGATACGGGCCTCACGGATCTTCTTCTTCGCCCGCACGATCCGCTGGGCCATGGTCGCGGGCGGCACCACGAAGGCCCGCGCGACCTCGGGCGTCGTGAGACCGGCCAGGCAGCGCAGGATCAGCGCCGTACGGGCCTCTGCGGCGAGCGCGGGATGGGCGCAGGTGAAGAACATCTGCAGCCGCTCGTCGGGCAGCTCGCCGTCGGCGTCAGCGGGCGGGGCGGGGGAGGCCCGCTCCACCTCCACCTGCAGGAGGGCGAGGCGGGCGGCGTACGCCTGGTCCCGCCGCAGGCGGTCGACGGCCTTGCGCCGTGCCGTGGTCAGCAGCCAGGCGCCGGGCCTGGCCGGGACGCCCTCGACCGGCCAGTGCACCAGCGCCGCCTCGACGGCCTCGGAGGTGACCTCCTCGGCCAGGTCGAGATCGCCGAACTGACGGACGAGGGAGGCAAGCAGCCGGCCGCGTTCCTCACGGAACACCGACTCCACCGTCGGCGGGCGGGGCGACCGGCCGGGTGGCTCGACGGGTGTGTCGGGTCCGGTGGCTCCCCCGTCCCTCATGTCAGGCCCCGAAGTCGGCGATCGGCCGCACCACGACCGACCCGCTGCCGCGCGCGCCGGGACAGCGGGAAGCCCAGTCGAGCGCGACATCGAGGTCCGGTACGTCGATGACGTAGAAGCCGCCGAGCACCTCGCGGGTCTCGGCGAACGGCCCGTCCGTGACGACCCGCCTGCCGTCCTGGTCCACCCGTACCGTCGTGGCGGTGACCAGGTCCGCCAGAGATTCCCCGGAAACCAGGATCCCAGCGTCCTGCACCTCCTGGTCGTAGCTCATCCAGTCCTCGACGCTGCACTCGGCGGCTCCGCCGTTCTCGTCGACCGCACCGGCGTTGATCAGCAGCATGTACTTCATGGTCCGTCTCCTGTCAGGTCCTGTGGTTCCTCGCGCGGTGGTCGCCGCACACCATGACGACGAACGGGACGCGGCCGGATCGACACTTCTCCGGAAATTCTTCCAGGACGAGATCGCAGCCCAGGTCTCTGCTCGGTTCCGGAAGGGCTACTTCCGCTCTTGACGGCAGCCTTCCGTGCAAGGCAGACCGGACCGGGCCGAGCAGTGTACTGGCGGTACACCTTGGAAGTGTGTACTCTCGGTTCATGCCCCTTCCCCGATTCGACCGCCTCCCGGTCGAGCGCCAGGAGCTCATCCTCGGCGTGGCACGCCGTCACTTCGCCGAGCACGGCTCGGAAGCCGCCTCCTACAACAAGATCATCGAAGCCGCGGGCATCTCGAAGACCGCGGCGTACCACTACTTCGACGGCCGGGAGGACCTGCTCACCGCCGTGCTCGGCGGAGTGCTCGGGCGACTGCTCCGCGCCCTCGGCCCCTGGGTGCCCGCGCGCGACGAGGCGGAGTTCTGGTCCCGCCTCGAAGCGGGCGCAGGCGCCCTCGTCGCCCACCTGCACACGCACCCGGACGACCTGGCCCTGGCCGACGCCGCCCTCGGCCAGGCCGATGACGGGCCGTGGCGGGACTGGTTCGCCGCTCTCGTGACGGACGGACAGCGGCTGGGGGTCATCCGCACCGATGTGGACCACGGGCTGCTGGTGACGGTGACCGCAGCGGTCGTACGGGCCGCCGACTCCTGGGCACTCGCCCGCATGCGCACCGGTGCCGCCCCTCCGGCCGCCCCAGCCACGACGTCTCCCATAGCGGCGGCGGAACAAGAAGAGAGCGCGCAGCAGCTGTGGAGTCTGCTGCGCTCCATGTGGAGCGCGCCCGGGGCTGCCGGACGCGACGGGAAGGACCGCGCGGATGCGCGCTGACATCAAGATTATCTGGGACGTACCTTCCACCTCTCCCGGGCTCGCGGGGCGCCTGGAGCGGTTCATGGGACCGGGCAAGTCCCGTGCGGAGTCAGCTGTGGAGACCGGGGGACTGCTCGGCTGCGCCGCGCTCCTGGCCGCCGGAGTCGCTGCCTCGGACGCCCTGCACACGTGGTCGGTCGTCCAGATACTCGTGGTGGCCCTGGTGGGGCTGGACCTCTTCGGCGGGGTGCTCACCAACGCGACCAACGCCGCGAAGCGCTGGTACCACCGTGCCGATCCCGGGGCCCGGCGGGCCCGGCTGCTGTTCGTCAGCGCACACCTGGTCCACCTCGCGGCCGTCGGCCTCATCGTCCTGTCGGGCGACTGGGTGTGGATCCTGGGCAACAGCGCCCTGCTGCTCTGCGGGGCCGCAGCGGTGGAGTTCGCTCCGCTGCACCTCCGTCGGCCGGTGGCGATGGCGATGCTGATGGCCGCCCTCCTGGTCAACCTGTTCTGGCTTCAGGTGCCTGCCGTCCTCGGGTGGTTCGCCCCGCTGTTCTTCCTGAAGCTGCTGGTCTGCCACCTTGTTCCGGAGGCGCCCATGGAGCGGAGGCAGGATGTCTGACGAAGCCGGGCCGTGGCGGATCGACGCCGCCCCGGACCCCGTCGTCTGCGCGCGTGCCCTGGCCGCCGCCTTCGCCCGGGAGCCGGCCGTCTCGTGGATCTGCGGAGCCTCGGCGCCCGTACGGTCCCACTGGTTCGAGGCCACCCTGCGGGCCCACGCGACACTCCCCGGCGCCCGCCACCGCACCCTCCGGCACGCGGACGGCCGTCCGGTCGCCGCCGCCGTCCTCACCCCTCCCGGGGCGGCCCACACCGCCCCAACCCGTGCGGTGTGGGCCGCCCGTACCGGCTTCCGCTGCGGCCCGCGTGCCCTCGGCCGGACGCTGCGCTACCTGCACCTCGCCGAGGCCGCCACCCCCGAGGGGGCGTGGACACTGGAGTTCATCGGCGTCCTGCCCGGCATGACGGGGCGCGGCGCGGGACGTGTCCTCCTCGACCACCTGCTTGCGGACGTGCCCGCGCCCGGCGGCTTCTACCTGACCACCGCCGACCCCGCGAACGTGCCCCTCTACCGCCACTTCGGCTTCGTCCCGGTGCACCGGACGGCGCTGGGTCCGCTGGACATCACCGCCATGGCCCGCCCCGGACGCCTGAGCGAGTGACCTGTTCCGAGCGCATCGGCGGCTGAGTCGGCCGCCGGGGACCTCGTGACCGGCGCGGCAAACGCCCTCCTGCTCGGGGCGCACCGTCAGGCGGTACGCGGCATCGACGTTCTCCGGCGTGACCCACGGTCAGCGTTCGTCGTGCGAGCAGGGTCAGCGGGTGCGGCGTATTCCGTGGAGGAACGCCGTCCAGCAGGGCACGGGGACGGTGAGGTGTGGCATGGCCACATCCTTGGAGTCACGGACTCCCACTCGTCCGGCCAGGTCCGCGACTTCCACGCAGCTGCTGCCGTTGTCGCCGCTGTAGGAGGACTTGAACCAGGTGGTGTGTGACAGGTCGGATGTCATGCCGTGATCTCTCTGGCTAGTTCCGTCAGGAAGCGCGGCGTCTCATCCGGGGCGAGTGCCGCAGCCCGCAGACTGTCGAACCGGCGGGTGTGTGTCCAGACCTCGCGCTCCCGTTCCACAACAGAGACGGTGTCCCACGGGCCATCGACCTCGACAGCCGGCGGTGTGGAGGGCTCAAAGCTGAGAATCGCGAAGTCGTTCGGGCATCTGTACGACGTTGAATGCAGGGGGAGTACCTGCACCGTCACTGTGTCCGAGCGCGTGAGCCTGACGATTTCCTCGTACTGCTGCACCATGATTTCCGTACTGCCTCGCCTCCGGCGCAACGCTGCTTCGTCAAGAATGCACCAGAACTCCAAAGGGGTAGTCGCCCGAGTCAGCATCTGCTTGCGCTGCATGCGAAGCGCGATGTTCCGCTCAATGAACTCCGTGGTGGTTTCGTTGATGGGCTTGGCCGTCTCGTACAGCGCTCGGGCGTACTCGCTGGTCTGCAGGAGTCCGTGGACGAGGTTCGGCTGCCAGGCACGGATGCTGCGAGCATCGGACTCCAGCCCCACATACGTAGCCATGCCGGAAGGCATGAACGACCGGTAGGGCGTCCACCAGCCTCGCCCAAGTGACTGCCGGTGGGTGTCCAGCAGGAACTCGATGTCCCCTTCGTCAGTGACGCCGTACAGATCCAGGAGCGCTTCCAGGTCCGAGATCTTGGGCAGCCCGGCCACGCCTCGCTCAACCTTCGACAGCTTCGTTTCCGAGATGCCCACTCGCTGAGCAGCTTCCAGGACGATGAGTCCGGACTGTTCCCGCAGTCTGCGAAGCTCCCCTCCCAACTGGCGTCGCGGGATCGTCGGGCCTCGTCGTGCTGCCATCTCTTCGCCTTTCAGGATCTTCCGTAAGCCCTCGTAATGCTCCTGTCGAAGGCTGGGCTTGTCAGTCTGCCCCACAAAGTACTCTGCCTGCGCACTTGCATATGCCACTTTGTTGGAAGCTTCAGAGGAACTTTCCTTTGCTGGTTCCGTGGTGAAAGCTGAGGGTGGGCAGCCGGTCCATTGGAAGCCGGATTGCCCGCTGCCAAATTCTGCTGATCACACAATCATTTCGCTGTTCCAGGAAATGCGAAGGGAGCGGGTCGTGTCAGACGTTGACCAGCCCTCCGACGGCAAGTCGCCTCCCCCGCCCCCGTCCCCGTTCCCGTCGGCGCCGGGTCGCCGGAGCTTGCTGGAACGGCTGCGTGAGGTGAAGCGGCAGTCGGAATTCAACCGTCGTCTGAAGGGAGAGCGCGGATGAGTGCCCACACAGTGATCCGCCGTGTCGAATGGACCGTCGGGCCGGACTGTGAGCCCGGCCGGGAGCCCGACTCCTATGCCGTGGAGTGCGCGGTCTGCCTGGCGCGCTCACCACGGGAACGGGATTCCGCCACGGCGCGCGACTGGATCTTCGGGCACCTCGCCCGCCATCCGTCGCACCGCAGGTACCGGGGCATCACCCGGCAGCCGTGGCGTGCGGTGATGACGGGGTGCTGACCATCGCTCCGCGCTTTCCCGCACCTGTGCCGCTGGTCCGCCGGTCCGTGCGGTGCGTGGCCCTCGCGTACCGCCTGCAGGACGGACGTCCGTACCAGCTCGGGGCGGACATTGCCGGGTCCGCCTGGGGTGCGCTGCTGTGGCTCAGCTGGCGGACCGCGCACATCGCCGACCAGCTCGACGCCACGGCGGGCGTCCGGGCCCGGGCCGCGCTCGCGGACGGTGCCGAGCGGAACCGGGTCCTGGCCTGTCTGGCCGAGGGCAGCCCTTACGCCCTGCTGTTCTCCGATGGTTCCGTCCACTATCTGCTGTCCGCCTCGCCGGTCGGGGAGAAGGGGGAGACGGCACTCGCCGGCACCGGCACGGTGGCCCCGCGACAGGTGAGACTGGACGGGTGAGAACCTTCGCCGCTCTGCTGCTGCCTCCCCCGACCGTGGCCGCTCTGGCCGCCGTGACCGGGAAGCTGCGGACGCTGCCGGGAGCGGACCGGCTCCGCTGGACCGAGGAGGACGGGTGGCACGTCACCCTCGCCTTCTACGGCGCGACCGGGCCCGAAGTGCTGCCCGAACTGGAGACCCGACTGGCCCGGGTGGCCGGGCGCCGTGCCCCGTTCGAGGTGCGGGCGGCAGGTGGCGGGCGGTTCGGGGACCGGGTGCTGTGGGCAGGGGTGAACGGTGACCGGCAGGCGCTGTCCCGGCTGGCGGCCGGGGCCTCGGCGGCCGGCCGGAAGGCGGGCGTGGCGCACCGGGAGAGCGCCCGCCGCTTTCACCCGCACGTCACCCTCGCCCGGGCCCGCGGCCGGAGCGGCGGGCCCGACCTGGCCGCCCACGCGGCGGCCCTGGAAGACTTCGCCGGGGCACCCTGGCAGGTGACCCGGCTGGTGCTGATGCGCAGCGTCCTGCCCGACGGCCACACGCCGGGGGAGCAGCCCCGCTACACCCGCGAGGGAAGCTGGCCCCTCGGCCGCTGAGTCGCATGGCGGAGGCCGGGCCTCTGCGGCTGCCCAACCCCCGCGAGGCTCAGCGCTGCGATTCGTCGACCGGTGCGGGAGCGGGGCCGCTGAGCGAGGAGGCGCCCATGGCGCGGGTGAGGGCGATCTCCAGGACGACGCGGTCGGGGTTGGGGCGGGGCTGCCGCTCGTAGCGCTCGGCGTGCCGGGCGACAGCGTCGGCGACGGCAGCCGGGTCGGTGTTGACGGTGGCGGTGCCCTCCAGGGTGGCCCAGCGGCCCCGGTGCACCTGGCAGACCGCGACCCGCGCCCCGGCGGGGCCGGCGGCGAGCACATTGGCCACTTTGGTGCTGTGCTTGTTGGTGATGATCCGGGCCAGCCCCGCCTCCGGGTCGTAGCTGACGCCCACCGGGACGACATGCGGACTGCCGTCCGCCCGGTGGGTGGTCAGTGTGCACAGGTGGTACTCACGCCAGAAGGCCAGGAACGCAGGATCCGGACGGAGCGGGTCGATCGCCATACGTGCAGCGTAGTCGGGTGTGAGGAAGGCGGGAGCCGTCGTTCGCCCCAGGGGTCTGAGCGTGCGGGCCCGGTCAGGGCCTCGGGAGCGGCAGACTGGGCAGCTGCGGGTGCCGCACGTGCTGCTCGCGGCCGTGCACGTGCAGCCTGAAGGTCTCGGGCCCCGGCCGGCCGGCCGCGTCGTAGGCGTCCAGGACGTGTTCGATCCGTTCCCACACATGCACTGACCCACCCTCGCGTACCGCCCATGCGCCGTCGTCGGGGGTGAGGGTGGCGGCGGAGCCGGTGACGACGTCGATCAGGTGCACCACCTCGCCGACCGTGGTCATCTGCACGTCGGGCACGGCGGTCTGGGCGAGGAACCGCAGGTGGAACGCTTCCTCGGTGGCGGCCGTGATCCGCCCGGGGCTGTGCCGCGCCGGCCGGGCCTTCTCGACCACCTCTGCGGCCCAGTGAGCGGGGTTTCCGAATGCCGGTGCCGCGTGCGTGCGAGCCGTCATGAAGGACACCGTGCCGCCGAGCATCCGGCCCTCGGCGATGCCGCTCCCGGCGACAGTCAGCAGGACCCGGGCGTACCCGTAGAGCCAGCCCGACAGCGTGAGCAGTACCTTTCCACCCGGCCGGACCTGTGCGACGAGGGCCGGCGGCACCGCGCGGAACGAGCAGGTAGCCACGATCCGGTCGAAGGATGCCTCGGGCCAGTACCCGTACAGCCCGTCGGCCACCGCCAGGGTCGGGGTGTAGCCACAGCCGTGCAGCGCGCTCGCCGCATGGTCGAGCCGGTGCGGGTCCACCTCGATGCTGGTGACATCGGCGGAGCCGAGCCGTGCGCAGGCGAGCGCGGTTGAGTAGCCCGTCCCGGTGCCGATCTCCAGCACTGTGTGTCCCTCGGTGACCTCGGCGTCCGACCACATCCGTACCACCAGGGACGGCAGCGTGGACGAGGATGTCGGAGCCCCGCCGTGCCGCGTGGCGGGGTGCTTCCAGTTGGGTTCGTCGCCGTCGAACTGTGTGACGAGCGTGATGTCGGAGTGAGCGGCGGCCAGCCAGCGGCCGTGGTCGAGCTGGGCAGTGACCGGCTCCCACACCGTCAGCCCCTGCCCGTCGTGCTCTTCTGCGGGCAGGTAGAAGCCGGGCACGAACCGGTGCCTGGGCACCTGCTCCACCGCCCGCTGCCAGGCAGGATCGGCAAGGACACCCTCTTCAGTGAGGGCCTTCGCCATCGCCTTCCGTAGCCGTACGGCTTCTGTCTCGTCGGCGGGCATCGTCATGACCTGCCGCCTCCTTTCACGCTCAAGAGGTCGGTGAACGCCTCGGTGATGGCCGGCGCGTCGGGAAGCCAGCCCCATTGGCCGTTCGGATTGCACTCAAGCGCGGTCCAGTGTGCCGGGTCGTCCCCGCTTCCGGTCAGGGCGAAGTCGAAGCAGCTACCCCTTGACGCCGGCCTTGCGCTGACCCCTGCACCAGGGCGCGCCCGGACGGCCGGGACGGTCACAGCAGGTCGGTGGTGGCCAGGTCGAAGCCGAACGGGCCGGGGAGCCGGACCGGTTTGCCGAAGGGGACCGAGTGGATCTCCGTGTAGCTCCCGTCGGAGGGCTCGCTGTGCAGGGTCACGGTGGACCGCTCCCGGTCGACGAGCAGGTACAGGGGGAGGCTGCTCCTGGCGTAGCAGCTCCGCTTCTCGGCCCGGTCGCGCGCGGGGTTGCCGTTCGTGACTTCGGCGACCAGGGCCACGCCGTCGGGGTCCATCCAGACCGGGGCGTTCCGGAACAGCCGCAGCTCGCGCGGGGCGAAGGTGGCGTCGGGGACGACCCGGTTGTGCCAGTAGGAGGCGCTGCTGGGCAGGACGAGGCCTTTGTGGCCCGAGACGTCCATCGCGCTGCGGGACCGGCTGAGCACCTGGCGGATCACGGTGCTGAGGAAGTCCTCGTGTTCTCCGTCGGGCGGTGGAGTCATGACGATGTCCCCCTCGATGAGCTCTGCCCTGCGGCCCCGCGGAGTCTCCAGCCCCAGGAAGTCGTCGAGGAGGGAGTCGTCCCGGGTGCGTGGGGGCTCGTCTGTCGCCATGAGCGGCAGCTTCCTCCTCTCGTGTCCGATGACCAGGGTGGCCCCCGCACGGGTCCGGCGGCGGAGTTTCGCCAATGCCTCACCCGGAAGAGGGCGAGTCGGGGACGGTGGTGGACGGCAGTGTCCTGCGTCCGCCAGATGAGCCACCCTGCCTTGAGTGGATTCGACTCAACTTAATATATGCTGGATGTGGCAGGCGGGTGAGGTCCGCAGATCGGGGCCCGCGCACTGCCGTGTTCCCCGCAGGCCCAGCAGCACGCGACGCCCTCGCAGACGCAGGAAGAGAAGGAGTCCCGCACAGTGAACGCCGAGCTGACGAACAAGAGCCGGGACGCGATCGGTGCGGCCAACAACCGCGCCCTGACCGACGGCCACCCCGACATCACCCCCGCCCACCTGCTGCTCGCCCTGCTGGAGAGCCAGGACAACGAGAACCTCCAGGACCTGCTCTCCGCGGTGGACGCCGACCAGGCCGCCCTGCGGTCCGGCGTCGAGCGGCTGCTGGGGGCTCTGCCCAGCGTGCAGGGGGCCTCCGTCTCCAAGCCGCAGCCCAACCGCGAGCTGCTGGCCGTCATCGCCGACGCCGCGAAGCGGGCCCAGGACCTCGGCGACTCCTACGTCTCCACCGAGCACCTGCTGATCGCCCTCGCCGCCCGCGGCGGGCAGACCGCCGAGCTCCTCACCGCCCAGGGCGCCACCGACAAGAAGCTGCAGAAGGCGTTCGAGGAGACCCGTGGCGGCCGGCGGGTCACCACCGCCGACCCCGAGGGCACCTACAAGGCGCTGCAGAAGTTCGGCACCGACTTCACCGCCGCCGCCCGCGAGGGCAAGCTCGACCCGGTGATCGGCCGCGACCACGAGATCCGCCGGGTGGTGCAGGTCCTCTCCCGGCGCACCAAGAACAACCCGGTGCTCATCGGGGAGCCCGGCGTCGGCAAGACCGCCGTCGTCGAGGGCCTGGCCCAGCGCATCGTCAAGGGGGACGTCCCCGAGTCGCTGAAGAACAAGCGGCTGGTATCCCTCGACCTCAGCGCCATGGTCGCCGGAGCGAAGTACCGCGGTGAGTTCGAGGAACGCCTGAAGACCGTCCTGAGCGAGATCAGGAGCAGCGAGGGCGAGATCATCACGTTCATCGACGAGCTGCACACCGTCGTCGGGGCCGGCGCGGGCGGCGACTCCGCGATGGACGCGGGCAACATGCTCAAGCCGATGCTGGCCCGCGGCGAGCTGCGGATGGTCGGCGCCACCACGCTGGACGAGTACCGCGAGCGCATCGAGAAGGACGCGGCGCTGGAGCGCCGCTTCCAGCAGGTGCTGGTCGCCGAGCCGACGGTCGAGGACTCGATCGCCATCCTGCGCGGGCTGAAGGGCCGCTACGAGGCCCACCACAAGGTGCAGATCGCGGACGGCGCGCTGGTGGCCGCCGCCGCCCTCTCGGACCGGTACATCACCGCCCGTTTCCTTCCCGACAAGGCCATCGACCTGGTCGACGAGGCCGCTTCCCGGCTGCGGATGGAGATCGACTCCTCGCCGGTGGAGATCGACGAGCTGCAGCGCGCGGTGGACCGGCTGAAGATGGAGGAGCTCGCGCTCGCCAATGAGACGGACGAGAACTCCCTGCAGCGGCTCGAGCGGCTGCGCCGTGAGCTGGCCGACCGCGAGGAGGAGCTGCGCGGGCTGACCGCCCGCTGGGACAAGGAGAAGCAGGGCCTGAACCGTGTCGGCGAGCTGAAGGAGCGGCTGGACGAGCTGCGGGGCCGGGCCGACCGTGCCCAGCGCGACGGTGACTTCGAGGGCGCCTCCCAGCTGCTGTACGGGGAGATCCCCGCCCTGGAGCGCGAGCTGGAGGCGGCCACCGAGGCGGAGCAGGCGGTGCTGTCCGCGGAAGGTCCCCGGGACACCATGGTCAAGGAGGAGGTCGGCCCCGACGACATCGCCGACGTGGTGTCCGCCTGGACCGGTATTCCGGCCGGCCGGCTGCTGGAGGGGGAGACCGAGAAGCTGCTGCGGATGGAGGAGGAGCTGGGCCGGCGGCTGATCGGTCAGCAGGAGGCTGTCCGGGCGGTCTCCGACGCCGTCCGGCGCAGCCGTGCCGGAGTCGCCGACCCGGACCGGCCCACGGGTTCGTTCCTGTTCCTGGGCCCCACCGGGGTCGGCAAGACGGAGCTGGCGAAGGCGCTGGCCGACTTCCTCTTCGACGACGAGCGGGCCATGGTCCGTATCGACATGAGCGAGTACAGCGAGAAGCACTCGGTGGCGCGGCTGGTCGGTGCCCCTCCCGGGTACGTCGGCTACGAGGAGGGCGGTCAGCTGACCGAGGCGGTGCGCCGCCGCCCGTACACCGTGCTGCTGCTGGACGAGGTGGAGAAGGCCCACCACGAGGTGTTCGACATCCTTCTGCAGGTGCTGGACGACGGGCGGCTCACCGACGGCCAGGGCCGCACGGTGGACTTCCGGAACGTCATTCTCATCCTGACCTCGAATCTGGGGAGCCAGCATCTGCTGGATCTGACCGCGGACCGGGAGGCGCGGCGGGAGCAGGTGATGGCCGCGGTCCGGGCGGCGTTCCGTCCGGAGTTCCTGAACCGGCTGGACGACATCGTGGTCTTCGACGCGCTGAGCGGCGACGAGCTGCGCCGGATCGCCGGCCTGCAGGTCGGGACGCTGCAGCGGAGGCTCGCGGACCGGCGGCTCACCCTGGACGTCACGGAGGAGGCGCTGCAGTGGCTGGCGGTGGAGGGCAACGACCCGGCCTACGGTGCCCGGCCGCTCCGCCGGCTGGTGCAGACCGCGATCGGGGACCAGCTGGCCCGGCAGATCCTGTCCGGTCAGGTGCGCGACGGCGACACGGTACGGGTGGATGTGGAGAACGGCGGGCTTCGGCTTGCCACCCCCGCCCCCGCATGAGGGAGGATGGAGATCTCTATGCCCCCGTCCGAAGGGACCCATCCCGTGTCTGTTGACCCGTCCTCGATTCCCAACTTCGGGGGCCAGCAGAAACCGAAGCAGCAGCCCGAGCAGAAGCAGCCGACCGGGCCGGTGACGCCGAACCAGGATCTGGTCAAGCAGCTCCTGGAGCAGATGAAGCTGAAGTACGTGGTGGACAAGGAGGGCGACCTCGCGGCTCCGTGGGAGGAGTTCCGCACGTACTTCATGTTCCGGGGCGAAGAGGCGCAGCAGATCTTCTCCGTCCGGACCTTCTACGACCGGCCGCACAACATCGAGGACAAGCCTCAGCTCCTCGAGACGGTCAACGACTGGAACCGCCGTACGCTCTGGCCGAAGGTGTACACCCACACGCATGACGACGGCACGGTCCGTCTCATCGGTGAGGCACAGATGCTCATCGGTACGGGTGTCGCGCTGGAGCACTTCGTGTCCAGCACGGTCAGCTGGGTGCGCGCCTCCATCGAGTTCGACAAGTGGCTCGTGGAGACCCTCGGTCTGACCAAGGAGGCCGATGCGGCCGCCGAGGGAGCCGAGCCGGGCGAGTCCGGCGAGCCGGGCGAGCCCGGCGAGGGGAAGCCGGACACCGGCCGGAGCTGAGCTGCTCCGTCATCCGGTGGCGGTCGGCCCGCACACCCGCGGGCCGACCGCCACCGCCCGCGCCCGTGCCGTGCAGGCAACGGGTGCGGAGAAGGGCCCCGGGCGGTTGCGCGGGGCCCTTCTCGCTGCCGGACGGCTCAGGTCACCTTGGTGTCGGCCTCCGCGAAGTGGCAGGCGGAGGGGTGACCCGTACCCCGGTCCACCAGTGCCGGCTCCTCGGTGGCGCAGATGTCCTGTGCCTTCCAGCAGCGGGTCCGGAAGCGGCAGCCGCTGGGCGGGTCGATGGGGCTCGGCACGTCGCCGGTGAGGACTGTCCGCCGGCGTTCGCGTTCCTTGCGGGGGTCGGCGTGCGGGGCTGCCGACAGCAGCGCCTGGGTGTACGGGTGGGACGGCTTCTCGTACACCTCCTGGCGGGTGCCGGTCTCCACGACCTTGCCCAGGTACATGACCGCGACCCGGTCGGAGATGTGGCGCACCACCGACAGGTCGTGCGCGATGAAGACGTAGGCGAGGCCGAGCCGGTCCTGGAGGTCCTCCAGGAGGTTGACCACGCCCGCCTGCACGGACACGTCGAGCGCGGACACCGGCTCGTCGAGCACCAGCAGCTTGGGCTCCAGCGCCAGCGCGCGGGCGATGCCGATGCGCTGCCGCTGGCCACCGGAGAACTCGTGCGGGTAGCGGTTGCCGTGCTCGGGGCTCAGGCCCACCAGCTCCAGCAGCTCGGCGACCCGGGCATGGCCGCCGTTGCGCCACCGGCCGTGCACCTTCAGCGGCTCGGCGATGATGTCGTTCACCGGCAGCTTGGGGTTGAGCGAGGCCATCGGGTCCTGGAAGACCATGCCGGCGTTGCGGCGGATCTTCTGCATCTCCGTGCGCTTGAGGCCGGTGATCTCCTGGCCTTCGAAGCGCACCGAGCCCGAGGTGGGGGTGACGAGCTGCAGGATCGCCCGGCCGGTGGTGGACTTCCCGCAGCCGGATTCGCCCACCACGCCCAGGGTCTGGCCGGCGTCGACGCTGAAGGACACGCCGCTGACGGCCTGCACCTGGCCCACGACCCGGCGCAGCAGTCCTCCGCCGTGCACGGGGAAGTTGACCACCAGGTCCTCGACCGTGAGCAGCTCTTCGGAGCCGGACGATCCGGCCCGCCCCGGTCCGGCCAGGTCCTTGGACATGTCAATCGTGCCGGTGCCGGCGTTGCTGTCGGCGTCCGAAGTCATCGTCCCTCCTCCCTCTTGATCTCGGCCTCGGCGCGGAAGAACTCGGTGGCGTCCTCGGCCTCGGCCAGCTTGTCACTGTGGTGGCAGGCTGCCAGGTGGCCGTTGCCCGCCTCGACGAGCTCAGGCTCGTCCTCCCGGCAGATGTCGGTCGCCAGCGGGCAGCGGGGTGAGAACGGGCAGCCGTCCGGCATCCTGATCAGGGAGGGCGGGGTGCCGGTGATCGGCCGCAGCCGCTCGATCCGGTCGCCCTCCATGGACGGGATGGAGCCGAGCAGCCCGGCGGTGTACGGCATCCGGGGGTCGTAGAAGACCTGGTCGGTCTGCCCGACCTCCACCGGCTTGCCGGCGTACATCACCAGCGTGCTGTGCGCCATGCCGGCGATCACCCCGAGGTCGTGGGTGATCATCAGGATCGCGGCGTTGACGGCGTCCTTGACTTCGAGGAGCTTCTCCAGGATCTGTGCCTGCACCGTCACGTCGAGCGCGGTGGTCGGCTCGTCGGCGATGATCACATCGGGGTCGTTGATGATCGCCATGGCGATCATCACCCGTTGCCGCATGCCTCCGGAGAACTCGTGCGGGTAGGCCCGCAGGCGCCGCTCCGGCTGGGGGATGCCGACCAGCTCCAGCATCTCCTTGGCCTTTGCCAGGGCCTGTTTGTGGGGCACCAGGTGGTGGGCCAGCACGGCCTCGGCCAGCTGGTCGCCGATGGTGTGCACGGGGTTGAGCGAGGTCATCGGGTCCTGGAAGATCATGGCGATCTTCTTGCCGCGCAGCGCCCGCTGTTCCTTGGGCCGCATCTTCAGCAGATCCTGGCCGTGGAAGCGGATGCTGCCGTGGATCCGGGCGTTCTTGGGCAGCAGCCCCATGAGGGCCATGGAGGACACGGACTTGCCCGAGCCGGACTCACCGACGATGCCCAGCACCTCACGTGCGTGCAGGGTGTAGTTCACGCCGCGGACGGCTCTGACGGCGCCGTCGTCGGTCGGGAACTCGACGGTGAGGTCCTCGACCTCGAGGACCACGTTGTCCAGCGGCGGCTTGGAGTCCGCCAGGGTGTAGGCCGTGTGCACTTCTTCGGCTGACGTGTCGACCGTGCCCGCGGGCTCCGTGCCCACGGGCGGCGTGCTGCCGGCGTCGAGGGGTGGGTTGATGCTCATCAGTTGCGCACCCGGTTCTGTCGGGGGTCGAAGGCGTCCCGCAGTCCGTCGCCGATGAAGTTGACGGACAGGGCGATCGAGATGATGAAGGCGCCGGGCCAGTAGAACAGCCAGGGGCGGGTCATCATGGCCGAGCGGTACTCGTTGATGATCTTGCCCAGGGAGGTGTCCGGGGGCTGGACCCCGAGCCCGAGGAAGGACAGCGCGGACTCCAGCAGCACCGCGGCGGCGATCGCGAGCGTCACCGAGACGATGATGATCCCGACGACGTTCGGCAGGAGGTGCTTGAAGATGATGCGCTTGGCGGAGGTGCCGACCGAGCGGGCGGCCTCCACGAACTCCTTCTCCCGCAGGGCGAGGACTTCTCCTCGGACCAGCCGGGCGGTCTGGGTCCAGGTGACCAGGCCGAGTACCAGGCCGAGCATGACGATGCCCTTGTTGCCCCACATCACCGCGACCATCGCCGCGAACAGCAGGGTGGGAATGGTGATCATCAGGTCGGTGACCCGCATCAGGACGGCTTCGGTCTTGCCGCGGAAGTAGCCGGCGACCGCGCCGACCACGGTGCCGATGGCGGTGGCGACCACACCGACGATCACCGCGATCACCAGGGAGACCTGGGTGCCCCGCATGGTGACCGCGAAGTAGTCGCGGCCGATGTTGTCCTGCCCGAAGGGGTGCTCGCCCAGGTGCAGTCCGCCGCCGCCCAGGAAGGTGGGCCACAGCCCGAGGGTGGGCCGCCCTCCGTTGACGATGTCCGAGGTTCTGACGGGCCCCTTGTCCCACCATCCCGGGATGGGACCGGCGCCGATCGACGTCACCGCGAGAAGCACGACGAAGGTGAGAAGGAACATGCCTGCCAGCGCGCCCCGGTGCCGGAAGAACCGGCTGCGGACGAGCTGGCTCTGAGTGCGGGCTTTGACGCTCATCCCCTGCGCGGCATCGCTCGCGCCGGGTGCCTGAGGCGTCCTTCCCGCTTCCGCTGTCTGTGCTTTACGCACCATGATCAATCTCCTGTCAGGACAGCCGGATACGGGGGTCGAGGTAGGCGTAGACCACGTCCGCGACCATGTTGAAGATCACGATGGCTGCGCCTGCCACGAGGAAGAAGGCCATCACCGGGTTGGGGTCGCGCTCGTTGATACCGGTGATGAGCAGATCCCCCATAGCCCGCCAGCCGAACACGGTCTCGGTGACCACCGCGCCTCCCAGCACCGTCCCGATGTCGTACGCGACGAGGGTGGTGATGGGGATCAGGCCGTTGCGGAAGGCGTGTCTGGTGATCACGGCTCGCTCGGGCAGTCCCTTGGCCCGGGCGGTGCGCACGTAGTCCTGGTTCATCACCTCGAGCATGCTGGCCCGGCTGTACCGGCTGTAGCTGGCCAGGGAGATGAGCAGCAGCGTCATGGTGGGCAGCGCCAGGTGGCCGAAGGAGTTGAGGCCGTGCTCCCAGAAGGTGCCCTCGTAGTTGGGGGTGCTCGGGCCGATCGTGCCGATGGGGCGCCCGCGCACGCTGTCGCTGTAGTCGGCGAAGGACTGCAGCATCCGGTCGACGAAGATGACGCCGCCGGTGAACAGCCCGGTCAGCATCGCGGCGGGGATGGCCGTCCTGCGGTGCAGCACACCGCCGATGACATGGCCCAGGGCGAAGCAGACGGCCGCGGTGATGACTCCGAGCAGGAGGATGGTCCACCACTCCGGGTCTCGCAGCACCGGGCCGAGTGTCAGCGCGCAGACGACGCCGATCACGGCGGCGGCTGCCGAGGCCTTCATGGTGGCGGACCACTCGAGACCACCGAAGAGGGTGGCGAAACCGACGGCTGCGGCTCCGGCGCTGAGCGTGATCACCACGATGCCCAGGCCCGGGTCGGAGAACCATCCGGTCGCCGACAGGACGGTGAGCAGGACAGCCATGATGGCGGCCGAGCCGGCGAACGCGGTTAGGCGGGTGCGGCGGTCGCCCATGAGCAGCGAGCTGAAGACCATGCCTGTGAACACCGCGATGAGTCCGATCACCCACCAGGCGATGCTCGGATCACCGAGCCAGTTGTTGAACTCGATCGCCCCGTACTGCTTGAGCAGGGTGCCGACCCAGAAGACGGGCAGCGAGAAGCAGACGAAGGCGCCGAAGGTGACCCCGAGGTCGAGGCCGCTGTACTGCCGCAGTGCGGAGATGACGCCGATGCCGACGCCGACGACGATGGACAGGATCGTCGCGGCGAGCACCAGCTGCAGTGTCGCGCCGATGGCCCGGTCGAGCATGCCGTTGACGTCCTGGCCGGTGCGGTTCGTACCGAGGTCGCCGGTGAGCACGCTGCCGAGCCAGAGGAAGTAGCGGGCCACGACCGGTTTGTCGAGGTTCATCCGCTCGGTCCGGTCGGCGATCGCCGCCTCCCGGTCGTCCGGGGGGAGTTCCCTGAGGTCAGCCAGGGGATCTCCGAGATTGGCAGCCATGACATACACGAGCGCGGTGGCCGAGAAGAAGACCAGCACCGAGATGAAGAGCCGCCGCGCTATGAAGACAAGCATGACGCTGACTCCTGAGGTCAGGAAGGTTGCTGTACGCGGAGTGCGGGGCCGGGGGTCTGAGAGACCCCCCGGCCCCGCACTGCGTGTTCTGCCATGTCGTGCGCGTGCGGTGCGACGCAGCGGGGCTGTGTCAGCCCGCGCACGGTGGAGTGTGCGGCCAGGCCGCTCGCATCAGCTGACGCGCCACTCCGGCTGGTTCCAGACGAAGCTCGACTGGGCCGGGTTGGCGACGACGTTCTCCAGGTTGTCCTGGTAGGCCAGCAGTCCGGGGTGAGCGAACAGCGGGATGGTCACCATGTCGTCCCAGAGCATCTTCTCGACCTCGTTGATGTGGCCGGGCATGGCGTCGGGGTCCGTCTCCTCGCGGATGACGCTCAGCAGCTCGTCCATCTCGGGGTTGGAGTAGCAGCCGTTGTTGTTGCCCTTGCCCGCGGCGGAGCACTCGGCGGTGCGGAAGGTGGAGTTCCAGCCGGTCACCTGAGCCGAGCCGACCCACGCGAACATGGCCACGTCGTAGGTGTTCTGCGACAGGCCACCGTCCTCGTCGAAGAAGTTGGCCTCGAAGTACGGCTGGATGTCGAAGCCGGCCTCGTCACAGGATTCCTTGATCAGCTGCGCGGTGTCGGCGCGGCGCGCGTTGTCGGCGATGGCGCCGATCCGCACGGTGGTGCCGACCGCGTCGTTGTCCTCGAGGAGCTCGCGGGCGCCCTCGATGTCGGCCGTGGCGTACTGGTCGCCACCGCTGTAGCTGACGGCGTCGTCGTAGTGCTCCTCGAACGGCGCGACGTTACGGACGTCCTGCGGCGCGGCGTCGGGGGCGATCGGGTTGATCAGCCGCTGGACGATCTGGTCGCGCGGGACGCACTTGGCGAAGGCTTCACGGAGCTCAAGGTTGTCGGCCAGGCTGCCGCTGTCGAAGTTGAAGTCCAGGTGCTCGTAGATGTACTGGTCGAACTCAACGAGCTCCACACCGTCCATCGCGGAGATCTGCTCCTTGACGTCCGCCTCCGGCTGCGGCTGGATGATCTGCACGTCGCCGTTCTGCAGCGCCTGCGCCTGCTCGGTGCCCGGCACCAGGCGGTAGACGATCTCCTCCACGCCCGGGTCGGTGCCCCAGTACTCCTCGTTGTAGGAGATGGTGATCGTCTCGCCGGCTTCGAAGCCGCTCAGCTTGAACGGACCGGAGGACGGGACGAGGGACTCGTCGGGCAGCGAGCCCTCGAAGAGCCAGCCGGAGTTGAAGAACGCCGCGGCGTCGGCGAGGCCGTCGATGTCCTCGTCCAGGATGGCCTGGGTCATGTCGGCGACGTCGTCGAAGCCACCCTGCTCGGCCACCACGTGGGCGGGCATCATGGCGGTGTTGCCGTGGCTGGGGCCGTTGGAGTCCCAGTCGGCGAACGGCTTGTCGTAGACGAGCGTGAAGTCCTTCTCGTCGCCCTCACAGCCGGGGGACGCCACGTCCTCGATGCCACCGGTACCGATGACGGAGAAGAGCGGGGCCTCTTCGGTCTCGCCCTCGTCGTTCTCCTGCTCGGAGATCAGGTGACCGCCCTGCTGGGCCCACCAGAGCGTCACGTCGTGGCAGTCGATCGGGGTGCCGTCGGACCACACGGCGTCCGGGTTGATCGAGTACTCGACGGTGAGCGGGTCCTCGGACACCTGCTCGTAGGTGCCGAACTCCTCGTTCGGGGTGATGACCCCGTCCTCACCGAAGTACCAGAAACCAGTGGTAACCCAGTAGTTGACGATGGCATTCTTGTTGGAGTTACCGGCAGCCACGGTGTTGTTGTAGGAGTCGTACTCCTGGTCGTTCGCAACGAAGACCGTCCCGGAGGGACCGCCGCCGTTGCCACCGTTGTCGCTCGCTGCGTCGTCGCCGCCGTTGTCGCTGCTGCACGCGGAGAGGACAAGTGCCCCTCCGAGTGCTGCGGCGACCAGCTTCGACGTCTTGCCGAATCGGGTCATCTTCGGGCCTTCCGCGGTTTGAAGACTTCGGGTGTGAAGTTGCGGGAAGCTTTGCCACTCAACGGCGCTTGAACAAGTGTGCACGGGTGACCGTTGTGCAGCCGAGATGCGAATCTCTCTGAGCTGTGACCCGCGAAGTGGCATCTATGTGCGTAAATACGGACATAGGTGCAAGTCGTGTTGGCGGTAAGCGTGCATAGCCGTCCGTAATCCGGGCGGCTGCCCGCGAGGTGTCTCGCGCCACCGCACTCGCGACCCGCATGACCACCCGTAGAACACCTGTCTCCCCTGTCGCTCAGGGGACGGAAACCCATGGAATTTGGGCAAAAGCGCTGTGGTGCCGGTGTGTTCATGATTCGGTGATCTCGTATCCGGCAGGGCCGGACCACCCCTTCACTGCGGCATGCGGGAGCCGACCCATGCTCACCACCATCCGAACCGCCTACACCGACACCAGGGCCTCCGACTTGGCCTGGGCTCTCGGCCGGGAGCCGCTGCCCGCCCTGGCCACACTCGACCTGGAGTGGGAGTCCGCAGGGGTGCAGCTGCGCGTGCTCGGGGCCTCGCACCAGGTCCTGCTCGACTCCGGCGGCGCGACCTGCTCGGAAACCGTCGCCTGTCTTCCCGGCAGCCGTGCCCCGCTGCCCCTGGCGGTCTCCCGGCGGCTGGGCGACTTCGAGTACGAGTTCGCGGCGCACGTGGAAGGGCTCGGCCCCGGCTCGTTCGCCGGCCGTGCCCAGGAGCTGCTCGCCCTGGTCGCGGAACACCCGCACGGCCTCGCGGGTACCTTCCCGGGTGACCCCCACGCCTTCACGGCACTCGTGGCGCTGTACCGCGGCGGCCAGATGCAGTGGCGCACCTGGCACGCCTATCCCCAGGAGGGGCGGCTGGTCGCCACCCGCACCAGGGTCACGCTGCCCCGGGCCACCGACCGCGGTGGTCCACGCAGGGCCGCCGCCGTCCCCGGGCCCCGTGCGCAGCCGGCGAGTCCGGCCGTCCTGCCGTGAACGCCCACCCGAGAAGCCGCCACTCCCCTGAGTGACCGAAGCAATGCGCCGCGTGACGTAACGTTTCTCTTCATGACGGATGTGTCCGAGGCCCCGCCCACGGGCCCCCGTGCCCTCGCCGAGCCTCCTCCCGCGCGGCAACTGCCCGTGCCTCCCGCGGTCGGGCGCTCCCTGGTGCTGGTCGCGGTGTTCCTCTGCGCCGCCTGTGGCCTGGTGTACGAGCTGACGCTCATCGCGCTGGCGGACCACCTGGTGGGCGACACCGTCACCCAGACGTCCATCGTGCTCTCGCTGATGATTTTCGCGATGGGGATCGGCTCGCTGAGCGCCAAGCGGCTCCGTCCGCGCGCCGCCGCCGGGTTCTGCCTCATCGAGGCCGTTCTCGCCTTGGTGGGGGGCGGCTCCGCGGTCGTGCTGCACGCCTCCCACCTGCAGTTCGGCGAGGTCAGGCCGGTGCTCATCGCCTTCTCGCTGGCGATCGGGGTGCTGATCGGGATGGAAATGCCGCTGCTGATGACCCTCATCCAGCGGGTCCGCCGGCAGGACCCGTCGGGCGCGGTGGCCGACCTGTCCGCCGCCGACTACGTCGGGGCACTGCTGGGCGGGCTCGCCTTCCCCTTTCTTCTGCTCCCGATGCTCGGGCGGCTCAACGCGGCCCTGTTCACCGGCGTGATCAACGTGCTGGCCGGCGGAGCGATGGTGCTGTGGCTGTTCCGTCACGACCTGAGCCGGCGTGCCCGCTGGGTGCTGCTCACCGTCAACGGCGCTGTCATCGCCGTGCTGCTGACCACCGCCGCGCTGGCCGGACCGCTCGAACAGGCCACCGGGCGGGACATCGAGCAGCCCGGAACCGGGACGGACAATTGTGGCGCGGCAGTGCCGTGTCCGCCGCCGAATGGGTAGGCTCCGGCCATGGAGCACGAGGTCTACGTCCCGTTTTCCGCCGCCGTCGTGCGATCTGCGCTCACTCAGCCGGATCGTGTCGTCCGCTGTGTACCCGGGCTCCAGCTGGACGAGGAAGCAGATCCGGCCGCCCCGGAAGGACGGCTCCGGCTGCGTATCGGCAACTCCACCATCACCTATCGCGGCACCCTGGCCGCGAGCGCGCACGGCGAGGGCATCACGGTCGAGGGGAAGGCCAGGGAAGCCAGAGGCAGCGGCTCGATCCGCCTGGTCCTCACGGTCGTTCCGCGTCCGGTGCGGGACGGCTCCGGCGCCACCCTCGCCTTCACCGGCTCGGTCGAGGGGAGCGGCCGGATCGCCGAGTTCCCGCCCCGGCAGCGGGAGGCGGCGGCCCGGCGGCTGCTCGACCGGTTCACCGAGGCGCTGATCGGCGGGCTTCCGCAGGAGGCCACCGGGCCGCCCCCGGGATCCCCCGGCACCGGTACGGCCCCGCCGGAGGGCACCGGCATCGGCGCCCCGGACGACAACGCGCCGGTGATCCCCGGCATCCCTGCTCCGGAATCCGGCACCCCGTCCCGGACGGACTCCCCCGCCGGGCAGGGCCCGGCCGGCCCGGCAGGGGCCGAGGACGGCACCGGCAGCGGCGGCGCAGAGCCCGGCCACGATGCCGGGGAAGCGGCCGGGGCCGGGCAGCAGACCGGCGCCGGGGCGGGCCGGGAGCCTGCCGACGGCGCCCGAGATCCGCGTCCGCATCCGCAGGAGAGCGTGGTGCCCGGGCCCGAGAGCAGCGAGCCGCCCGGCACCGACGGCCCGCCGGCCTCCGCAGGCGGCGGGGAGCCCTCGGCCCCCGAGGCATCCCCGCCGGAAGCGGACGTGGCCCGTCGCACCATGATCGGGCGCAGCGCGGAAGAGGTGGACCACGCCCCGCCCCGCGGCCGGTACGCGCCCGCCCCTCCGCAAGGACCGTCCGCCGCCTCCGGGGCGGTGCTGCGCTGGGCGGCCCCTGCCGCGGCCGCCGCCGTCGCCGCTGCCGTGGTGGTCGGCCGGGTGCTCCGCCGGCGCCGGTAGCCGGTCTTCCTCCCGCCGCGGCCTGCCCCGCTCTTCCCGGGGCCGCACCGGTGACGCCGTCCGGACGCGCCCCCGCTGCCTCCACGCACCGGGTGCGCGCGGGTACCGCCCGAGCCGCGCTGGACAGTGGCTGGTTAGGGTCGGGGGGTGACGATCCATGACACCGAGCGCGTCCACCTGCGCGCCGCTGATACCGACGTGACCGTGCGCCCCGACCAGGGCGGGCGTCTCTCCTCTCTCCTGGTCGGCGGTACCGAACTGCTCCGCCAGGGGGAGAGATTCGGCTCCTTCGTGATGGTCCCCTGGTGCGGCCGGATGGACCGGGGGCAATTCCGCAACGGTGACGCGGTGCACCGCATGCCGCTCAACGCGGGGCCGCACGCCATGCACGGCACGGTGCGCACACAGAGCTGGCGCACCACCCGGACGTCCGCACGCTCGGCGGTCTTCCTCACCGAGCTCACCCCGCCCTGGCCCTGGCCCGGGACCGTGACCCAGGTGGTCGAGCTGGCCGAGGACGGTGGCAGCCTGACGCTCACCCTGGGCGTGGAGACGGCCGGGGAGTCCTTCCCGGCCCAGGCCGGCTGGCACCCCTGGTTCCTGCGACGGCTGAGCCCCGGCGGCAGCGAGGCCGAGCTGGACTTCACCGCTGCCTGGCAGGAGGAGCGGGGTGAGGACCACCTGCCGACCGGCCGCCGCATCGACCCCCTCCCCGGTCCCTGGGACGACTGCTTCGGGATGCCGGACGGGGTGGCCGCCACGGTCACCTGGCCGGGTGAGCTGGAGCTGACGGTCACCAGCAGGGCCGAGTGGGCGGTCATCTACGACGAGCAGCCCGAGGCGCTCTGCGTCGAGCCGCAGTCCGGGCCGCCGAACGGGCTGAACACGCATCCGCGGCTGGTCACCCCGATCGATCCGCTGGAAGTCGCCACCACCTGGTCCTGGCGACGGCCGGCCGCCGGCGCGGCATAGGCTCGGCCGCATGAGCGTGCGTGACGACCTGCTGCGGCAGATCAAGGACAAGGCCGTGGTGCACGGCAAGGTGACTCTCTCCTCCGGCAAGGAGGCCGACTACTACATCGATCTGCGCCGGATCACCCTGGACGGGGCAGCCGCGCCGCTGGTCGGCCGGATCATGCTGGACGCCACCAGCGAGCTGGACTTCGACGCGGTGGGCGGGCTGACGCTCGGTGCCGACCCGGTGGCCACCTCGATGCTGCACGCCGCGGCCGAGCGCGGTCGCCGGCTGGACGCTTTCGTGGTCCGCAAGGCCCAGAAGACGCACGGCATGCAGCGGAGGATCGAGGGCCCGGACATCGCCGGCCGCCGGGTGCTCGTCGTCGAGGACACCTCCACCACCGGCAATTCGCCGCTCACCGCGGTCGAGGCGGCCCGGGAGGCGGGGGCCGAGGTGGTCGCCGTCGCGGTGATCGTCGACCGGGGCGCCACCGCGGCGTTCGCGCAAGCCGGTGTGCCGTACCACCCGGTGTACGCGCTGACCGACCTGGGCCTGGACTGACCCCGGCCGGGCCGCCCGTGGCCGCAGCGGCCCGGCGCGCTGCCGCACGGGGCCGCTGAAGGCCGACCTGACCTGTGTTGATGACGCACCGTAGCGGTTTCACGTGAAACTGCCACGGTGCGTTTTCGCGGGTGTCGTGCGGGCCAGGTGGAGGAGCTGTTCCCATCTGGGAAGATGGGCGCGACGATGACGTCGATCCGTGGCTCTGGGCAGTGCGTGCACAGAGCCGGCCCGCACAAAGAACACTCCCAAGGAGCGGACAGATGCCCATCGCAACCCCCGAGGTCTACCAGGAGATGCTGGACCGGGCGAAGGCCGGAAAGTTCGCCTACCCCGCCATCAACGTGACCTCGACGCAGACCCTGCACGCGGCGCTGCGCGGCTTCGCGGAGGCGGAGAGCGACGGTATCGTCCAGATCTCCACCGGCGGGGCCGAGTTCCTGGGCGGTCAGTACAGCAAGGACATGGTCTCCGGTGCGGTCGCGCTCGCCGAGTTCGCCCACATCGTCGCCAAGAAGTACCCGGTGAACATCGCACTGCACACCGACCACTGCCCCAAGGGCAAGCTGGACGGCTACGTCCGCCCGCTGATCGCTCTCTCCAGGGAGCGCGTGGCCCGCGGGGAGAACCCGCTGTTCCAGTCGCACATGTGGGACGGCTCCGCCGAGACCCTGAAGGACAACCTGGAGATCGGCCAGGAGCTGCTCGCCGCGGCCACCGCCGCCCGGATCATCCTCGAGGTGGAGATCACGCCCACCGGCGGCGAGGAGGACGGCGTCACCCACGAGATCAACGACGAGCTGTACACCACCGTCGACGACGCGCTGCGCACCGCCGAGGCGCTCGGCCTGGGAGAGAAGGGCCGCTACCTGCTGGCCGCCTCCTTCGGCAACGTGCACGGCGTCTACAAGCCGGGCAACGTGGTCCTGCGCCCCGAGCTGCTGCGCGACCTGCAGGACGGCGTGGCCGCCAAGTTCGGCAAGCAGGAGCCGTTCGACTTCGTCTTCCACGGTGGCTCCGGCTCCACGCGGGAGGAGATCGCCACCGCCCTGGAGAACGGCGTCGTGAAGATGAACCTCGACACCGACACCCAGTACGCCTTCACCCGGCCCGTCGCGGACCACATGTTCCGCAACTACGACGGCGTGCTGAAGGTCGACGGCGAGGTCGGCGACAAGAAGACCTACGACCCGCGCACCTGGGGCAAGGCCGCCGAGGCGGGCATGGCCGAGCGGGTCACCAAGGCCTGTGCCGACCTGCGTGCCACCGGCACCAAGCTGGCCTGAGACACCGCGGCCCCGGCCCGGACACACCGGGCCGGGGCGCCGCCGCGCCGGGAGAAACGGCACACTGGACCCATGCCCACACACGAAAACCTGCTCGGGGGCCCGCCCCCGACCCATCTGCCCGACGACCCGGGGCCGCGTGAGGCGCTGGCCGCCGGCACCCCGCCGGCCGAGGTCGCCGCGAAGTACCCGGCCTCCTCACTCGCCTGGGCACAGCTCGCCGACGACGCCTACGAGGCCGGCCGTCCGGTGGAGTCCTACGCCTACGCCCGCACGGGCTACCACCGGGGGCTGGACGCCCTGCGCCGCAGCGGCTGGAAGGGGCACGGGCCGGTGCCGTTCGAGCACGAGCCGAACCGCGGCTTCCTGCGGGCGCTGCACGCCCTCGGCCGGGCCGCGCAGGCCATCGGCGAGGAGGAGGAGCACGAGCGCTGCAGCACCTTCCTCCGCGACAGCTCGCCGACCGCCGCGTCGGTCCTGAGCTGACCGCACGCAGCACCCGCAGCACCCGTAGCACCGCGCACTATCCATCCGTACCGTCCCGCCCGGCAGTGCCAGTGACCCTGGTGCTGCCGGGTTCCGCTAAGGAGACCGCAATGGCGCAGTCACCCGAGGCCGAGCCGGAAACCCCGAACCTCGACTTCCACGGCACCACCCCCTACGAGGACTACGTGCAGGCGGACGTCCTCACACACCTGCAGCACCCACTCTCCGACGACCCCGGGGAGATGGTCTTCCTCGTCACCACCCAGGTCATGGAGCTGTGGTTCACCGTGATCGTGCACGAGTGGACCACCGCCTCGGAGGCACTGCGCCGCGACGACCTGCCCACCGCACTCGCCGCCCTGCGCCGCTCCGGGTACGAGCTCACCTCGCTCAACGCCTCCTGGGAGCCGCTGGCCCACCTGACCCCCACCCAGTTCAACTCCTACCGCTCCGCGCTCGGCGAGGGTTCCGGCTTCCAGTCCGCGATGTACCGCCGGCTGGAGTTCCTGCTGGGGGAGAAGTCGGCCTCCATGCTGGTGCCGCATCGCGGGGCGCCGCGGGTGCACGCCGAGCTCGAGAAGGCGCTGGAGGAGCCCAGCCTCTACGACGAGGTGCTGGCCCACCTCGCCCGGAAGGGCCACGAGATCCCCGGCGAGGTGCTGCATCGCGACCGCACCCAGCGCTACGCGCCGCACCCGGCCGTCGAGCGGGTGTGGCAGCGGATCTACTCCGATCCCGGCGCGCACGCCGAGGAGCTGCGGCTCGGTGAGGCGCTGACCGAGGTCGCCGAGCTGGTGTGGCGCTGGCGCAACGACCACCTGGTCGCGACCCGCCGCGCGATGGGCTCCAAGACGGGAACCGGCGGCTCCGCCGGGGTGGCCTGGCTGGAGAAGCGCGCCGGCAAGAACGTCTTCCCCGAGCTGTGGACGGCCCGCAGCCATGTCTGACACCGCGTCCCAGTCCCCGATGTCCGTGCCCCCCGCCGCGCACACCCCCGGAGCCGGGCCCGGACCCCGGCCGGGCCGGGGCGCCCCCACGGCCGCGGAACTCGACGCCGCCGATGTGCTCGCCGGCCTGCGGGACGCCTTCGTCCTGGACGACACGGTCTACCTCGACGGCAACTCCCTCGGGGCGCTCCCGGCCGCGGTGCCCGGCCGGCTCGCCGAGATCGTGCGGCGCGAGTGGGGCGAGTTGCGCATCCGCTCCTGGACCGAATCCGGCTGGTGGACGGCCCCCGAGCGGGTCGGCGACCGTATCGCCCCGCTGATCGGCGCCGCACCGGGACAGGTCGTCGTCGGCGACTCCACCAGCGTGAACGTCTTCAAGGCGCTCGTCGGCGCGATCCGGCTCGCCGGCCCGGACCGGGACGAGGTGCTGGTGGATGCGGACACCTTCCCCACCGACGGCTACCTCGCCGAGTCCGCCGCCCGGATGACCGGCCGTACGCTGCGCCCGGTGCCCGCGGCGGAGCTGGCCCGGGCGGCCGGCCCGCGCACCGCCGCCGTGCTGGCCAACCACGTGGACTACCGCAGCGGCGAGCTCCACGACCTGCCCGGGATCACCGAGGCCGTGCACGGCGCGGGCGCCCTGGCGGTCTGGGACCTGTGCCACAGCGCGGGAGCCCTCCCGGTGGGGCTGGACGAGCACGGCGTGGACTTCGCGGTCGGCTGCACCTACAAGTACCTCAACGGCGGGCCCGGCGCCCCGGCGTTCCTCTACATCCGGGCGGAGCACCAGGCGGGCTTCGACTCCCCGCTGCCCGGCTGGAATTCCCACGCCGAGCCCTTCCGCATGACCGGCCGGTACACCCCGGTGGAGGGGGTCCGGCGCGGCCGGGTCGGCACCCCCGACATCCTCTCCCTGCTCGCGCTGGAGGCGGCGCTGGATGTCTGGGAGGGCGTGGATCCCGTGGTGCTGCGGGCCAAGAGCCTGGCCCTGACCGACTTCTTCCTGGACCGGGTCGCCGCCCACGTGCCGGCCGGCCTCGTGGAGTGCCTGACCCCGGCCGAGCACGCCCGGCGCGGCAGCCAGATCGCGCTCCGCTGCTCCGGAGCCGCCGCGGTGATGGCCGAACTGATCGCCCGCGGGGTGGTCGGGGACTTCCGCGAACCGGACGTGCTCCGCTTCGGTTTCACCCCGCTGTACACCTCGTTCGCCGACGTGGAGCGCGCGGCGCTGGAGTTGGGCCGGGTGCTCGCGGGCCGGGTGGACGGCCGGTGACCGGCGGGCCCGCGCCCGACTCCGGCCGGGATGCCGGAGAGCTGACGGAGCTGACCGGCCGGCGGCACGCCCGGCCGGACCGCTCGGTGCGGTACGGCGCGCACCCCTCGCAGGTCATCGACGTGTACGGGGACGGCCCGCCCCGGGTCGTCGTGCTGCACGGCGGCTTCTGGCGGGAGGCGTACGACCGCAGGCATCTGTCTCCGTTCGCTGCCGCGCTGGTGGAGCGCGGGCTGTGCGTGGCCCTGCCGGAGTACCGGCGGTCCGGAGGCGGGGGCGGCTGGCCGGAGACCTTCGACGATGTCACCGCGGCACTCGCCGCGCTGCCGGGCACCGAGCCGGTGGTGCTCGCCGGGCATTCCGCGGGGGGACACCTCGCGCTGTGGGCGGCTTCCCGGGGGTCGGAGCGGATCGGCCGCACGGTGGCGGTCGCCCCGGTCGCCGACCTGACCCGCGCGGATGAGCTGGGGCTCGGCAACGACGCGGTCGCGGAGTTCCTCGGAGCCCGGCGCCCCACCCTGCTGCCCCGGCTCGATCCCCTGCTGCTGCCGACGCCCCCCGCTCCCGTGACGCTGCTGCACGGCACCGACGATTCCCAGGTCCCGCTGGAGCTGTCCATGAACTACCAGGAGCGGCACGGCGCGCAGTTGCTGCGGCTGCCCGGGGTGGGCCACTACGCGCCGGTCACCCCGGGCACCTCCGGTTTCGCGACGCTGGCACTGGTCCTGGAACGGGTCAGCTGACCGGCCGGGTCTCCGACAGCGTGGCGTGCACGACGATGCTGGCGGCGTGGCCCCCGGGCCCGTGCCACTGGCCGCTGCTGGTGATCAGCCGCAGTTCCGGTTCACCGGCCGTCCCGTGGACCTGCTCGTCGGGGAAGTCCGCTTCGGGATGCTGCGCGAGGTGCTGGACGGTGAAGACGGCGGTGGCGCCGTCCTCCCGGTCCACCTCGATGCTGCGGCCCGGTTCGAGCGTGCCCAGCCCCGCGAAGGCGGCCGGGCCCTCGGCGGTGTCGAGATGACCGCCCAGCAGCGCGGCGCCGCGTTCGCCGGGGGCTGCCCCGCCGGTGTACCAGGCCGCCCGCATCGCGTCGTCCTCGGGCGGCACCGGAGGTCCGCCCTCGGGGGTGAGGCCGGCTCCGAACACCGCGACGTCGGTGCCGAGCCAAGGGATGCGGACCCGGACAGGTGCGGACCGGGAGAGCGGTGCGGGGGATGCCCCGTACTCCTCGGCCGTGGTGCGGGAGTCCCGGGCGCCGGCGGGCGCCGGGCCGGGGCTCTCGGCCGCGGTCTCGGCCGGTGAGGGGCCGGTCACGGGCGCCGGTGCCGTCGCCGTCAGCAGCACGCCGAGGAGTACCGTCCCGGCAGCCGCCACCGGCTCGACACGCCGGCTGCGGGCCACGAGCCGCTGCTGCCTGCTCCCCGGACCGGCGGTGGGGTCCGGAACACGCTCCGGCCGCGCCCGAACCCGGAGCGCCCGGCTGCGCGCCGGGCCTCCGCCGGGCAGCCGCAGCCTCAGCCGGGGCGCGGTGGCGGCGGCCCGGCGGAGCATGCGCGCGGTTCCGCGCAGCCCGTCCTTCACGAGCCCGGCGGTGCCCGGCGGGAACCGTCCTGTGAGCTGCCGGATCCGCACCCAGGCTCCTCAGTAGTAGTGGTTGCCCGCGGAGCGACGCCGGGAGACGAAGAGGTAGCCGACGATGCCGGTGGCCGCGAGGCTTCCGCCGACTGCCAGCGGGGCCAGGTAGCCGGGGGCGTCCGGGGTGCCGCCGAAGCCCGCCTGGGCTCCGCCGACGGGCACCGCGGCGAAGGTGAAGCTGCCGGTCTCGCCGGTGGCATCGGTGCAGGCGACGATCACCGGGAAGGTCTTACCCGTCTGGAGGCCCCGGCTCTTGATCCGGCCGGTGCCGGTCCAGCGGCCCTCGTGCGGGGTGAGGGTGACGGGCCGCTCCAGCGCCTCCGAAACCGCGTCGTCCGCGGGTTCGCAGGCCGCCGTGACGGTCACCTCGGTGCCGGGACCGCCCGCGGACGGGGAGACGTCCAGCCGCTCGGCGCCGGACGCCCCCGGGCGGTCCTCCGCGTCGAAGGCGGTCGCTGCGGCCGGGGCGGCCAGGCCGAGGAGTACCGCTGCGGCGGCGGTGCCCGCGGCCAGCCTGCCGGTTCGGGACGTGAGGGTTGTCATGGGACGGTGACCTCCGGATCGGAATGCGCACGCGTGGAGTGACGGCCTGTGCACTCCATGCGAGCAGTGCGTCACCGTCCCCGCATCCGGAGTGCGTCCCTGCGGGTGCCCGGTTGCCCCGTAAGGCGGAGCAGACGACGGGCACAGCCGGGCAGCCGGACGCCGCCTCCGGGTTCCCGGCGGGCGGGAGCCCGGAGGCGGCCGTGGTGGGCGCGCGGAGGTCTACGTGAGGTCGAGGTCCCGTCGCCGGAACCCGGTCAGCCCCAGCCACATCAGTCCGGCGGCGAACGCGGTGAGGATCAGCAGCGGAGTCCAGCTCATGGTGGCGGCCGGCAACTGCGGCACGTGCCCGAAGGCGTCCAGGTTCATCACCCACTGCGGGAAATTCAGGAGGGTGCCCAGATAGCCGATGAGGAAGGCGGCCAGCGGAATGGCCCAGGCGGCCGGGGCGGCCCGGGGAAACCAGCCGAACAGCACCATGGTGATACCGGCGGTCACCCACAGGGCAGGAGCGTAGGCCAGGGAGGCGCCGAGCAGCTTCGGCAGCAGGGAGGCGTCCCCGGTGGAGGCCCAGCCGGTCGCTCCGAGGCTGAAGCCGCCCAGGAGCATCACCAGAGTGCCGCCTGCCAGGGCGATGGCCAGGTGGCTGCCGGCCCAGTGAGCCCGGGACAGCCCGGTGGACAGCACCGGCTCGGCCCGGCCCGAGGTCTCCTCGGAGCGCGGACGCAGTCCGGCCATGACCACGTAGACCGCGGCCACGGCGGAGATCGGGGTCAGCACCATGGCGGCCACGGATTCGGCGACGGTGGCGCCGCCCAGCTGGGCGAGCGCCTCCTCCATCATGTCGATGCCCTCGATCATGGCCTCGGCCTCACCGAGGATCGACCCGTACATCGCGCCCAGGAGCAGCAGGGCGGCGGCGAAGCCGATCAGCAGTCCGCGGTGCAGCCGCAGCGCGAAGCCGATCGGCCGGCTGAGTGCCTCGGTGGCCCGGGGACTCCCCGGCCGGGTGGGGCGCAGGCCGGATCCGAGGTCGCGGCGGGTGCTGAGCGCGTACCCGACGGCGGCAGTGGCAGCGGCCAGCGCGAGGCAGAGCAGCAGCGGCCACCAGCGGTTGTCGACGAAGGCGTAGGTGCGCTGGATCCATCCGATGGGGGACAGCCAGGACATCCACTCGACGCCGCCCTCGCCGGCGGCGTCGCCCGCGGCCCGCAGCGCGTATGCCGCACCGACGGTCGCGAGTGCCATGCCCGAGGCGCCCCGGGAATGCGCGGTGATCTGTGCGGTGATCGCCGCGATGCCGGCGAAGACCAGCCCGATGGCGGTGTGGGCGGCCCCGTAGAGCAGTGCGCCTCCGGTGGTGTAACCCTCGGCCGTGAAGGTGCTGAGGGCGGCGGCGAGGAGCGCGCCGAGCACGAGGTTGGCGAGGAGGGCCACCGTCAGGGCGGCCGTCAGGTAGGCGTGCCGGCCGACGACGCTGGAGCGGACCAGCTCGGCGCGGCCGGTCTCCTCCTCGTTCCGGGTGTGCCGGGTGACGATCAGTACGCTCATCAGGGCCACCAGAACGGCCACGAAGCTGAGCATCTGGTGGCTCAGCATCGAGCCGAACTGGTAGTCGGTGAGGTAGTGGGCCGGGCCCGACATGGCCAGCCCGGCGGGGCTGTTCGTCGTTTCGGCGATGGCCTGCCGGCCGGCCGCGTCGGGGTAGGTCTCCTCGAAGCTGACCGCCGAGACCAGGGTTCCCAGGAGCAGCGCACCGATCCAGACCGGCAGACGGACGCGGTCCCGGCGCAGGGCGAAGCGGATCAGGGTGCCGGTGCCGGCCAGGGTGTTCCCGCCGCGGGGCGGTTCCGTCCGTTCCGGTTCCGTGCGGAGTGCGGTCGCGGTGCTCATCGTGTCGCTCCGTCGCCGGCGGGGTTGCTGTCCGAGCCGGTGCCGGTCCCCGCTGCCTCGACGGCCTCGGGGTGCCGGCCGGTCTCGTCCTCGAGGTGGTCGCCGTAGTGGCGCAGCATGAGCTCTTCGAGGGTGGGCGGGTGGCTGGTGAGGCTGCGGATGCCCAGGCCGCTGAGGTAGGAGACCGCGGCGTCCAGATGCCGGCCGTCGACCGCGAAGCGGACCCGGCCTCTCTCCCGGTGGATGTCGTGGACGCCTTCCAGGTCGTCGAGCCCGGTGGCAGGTGAGCCGGTCTCGGCCTCGACGGTGGTGCGGGTGAGGTGCCGCATCTCCTGGAGGGTGCCGGACTGCACGATGCGGCCGAGGCGGATGATGCTGACCCGGTCGCAGAGCTTCTCGACCTGGGCCAGGATGTGGCTGGACAGCAGGACCGTCTTTCCGGCGCGCTTCGCTTCTCCGATGACGTCCTGGAAGATGACCTCCATCAGGGGGTCGAGCCCGGCGGTGGGCTCGTCCAGCAGCAGCAGTTCGGCGTCGGAAGCCAGCGCGGAGATCAGGGCCACCTTCTGCCGGTTGCCCTTGGAGTAGGTGCGGCCCTTCTTGGTGGGGTCGAGGCCGAAGCGTTCGATGAGGGAGTCCCGGCGCTCCTGGTTCAGGCCGCCGCGCAGTCGCGCGAGGAGGTCGATGGCTTCGCCGCCGGTGAGGTTCGGCCACAGCTCGACATCACCCGGTACGTAGGCGAGCCGGCGGTGCAGCGCGACGGCATCCCGCCAGGGGTCGCCGTCGAGTACCCGCGCGGAGCCGGAGTCGGCGCGCAGCAGGCCGAGGAGGACCCGGATGGCGGTGGACTTGCCGGCGCCGTTGGGCCCGAGGAAGCCGTGCACCTCTCCCGTGCTGACCGTCATGTCGAGTCGGTCCAGAGCGCGGGTCCGGCCGAAGGTTTTCGTGAGGCCGGACACGGTGATGGCGTTGGTTGCCTGGGTCATGGTTCCCAAAATACAGTAACTTCATGATTCCGTGAATGCTGATTCCGTTCGTCGCGGCCCGGTGGTGAAGGGGCAACGGCTGGTGGGATGGGAGGATGACCGGGTGAGCCGTTCGTACGACGAAGAGACCGCCCAGTTCGTGGAGCGGTTCGCCGCCGACCTGGTCGAAGCAGGCATGCAGCGCATGGCTTCCCGGGTGCTGGCCTGCCTGCTGGCGGAGGACAGCGGGGCGCTCACCTCCGCCGAGCTCGCCGAGCGGCTCCAGGTCAGCCCGGCCGCCGTCTCGGGGGCGATCGCCTACCTCGCCCAGGTGCACATGATCACCAGGGAGCGGCAGCCCGGTTCCCGGCGGCAGCGGTACCGGCTGCACTCCCAGGTGTGGTTCGAGGCGCTCACCAACCGCGACGCGCAGCTCAACCGCTGGCAGGGCACCTTGCGGGACGGGGCGCGGGCGGTGGGCCCGGACTCGGCGGCCGGCCTGCGGCTCGAGGAGACCGCGGATTTCTTCGCCTTCCTGCAGGTCGAGATGCGGGCGGTGCTGAGCCGCTGGGAGGAACACCGCGGCCGGTCCGCGGAGCCCGGCCCGCCCCCCGAACAGGCGCGGCCGGGCACGCACTCAGCCCACGGGCACCGTCAGCCGCAGCGCGGCCGGCCGCACCTGCCAGGTCCGTGACCGCGCCGGGCCGCAGTTCACGGTGTCCGCCCGGTAGCTGAACCCGGGCCCGGTCACCGTCACCGAGCTCACCCGGGCCGTGACGGCGGCGGCGCCCGCGCTGTGCCGTACCTCCACCGCGGCGAGCCCGCCGTCGGCCGTCACCGACACCTGCACCCCCGGCTGGGCGCCGTCCGTCAGCACCTCGCCGTCCGCCTCCACCCGCAGCCGCTGAGCCGGCAGGGCCCCGGAGCCCGCCTCGGTGCTGCGGGCCGGCCGCCACCAAGGGCGTGTTCCCGGCGGTTCCGGGCCGGGCTGCGGCGCGGGAATGCCCAACGCGCCGAGCACCACCCCGCCGGCGTCGTCCACCAGCAGGTCGATCGGTCGCGCCGGACCGGAGAGCACGGCCCGGGACGCCAGAACCGCGTCCGCGGGGACCCCCAGGGACCGGATCACCGCGACCGCGGCCTCCGGCCCCACCGGCACCACCCCCAGCGGATGCTCGTCCAGTTCGCCGCTGAGGTAGAGCATCCGCACGGCCCTCAACAGGGCGCGATCACCGCCGATGATCACCACACGCCGTGACCCGCGCTGGGTCAGGGCGTGCAGCATCGCCTGCGGACGGTCCAGCACGCAGACCTTGGCCCCGGCCACAGCCGCACACAGCACGTCGCGTGCGATGCGTACCGATTCGCCATCGGCGTGCCGGGCAATCGGGTCGATGACGATGAGCACCTGTTCGCCTCCCGCACCCCGGTCCATTAAGCTCTCTGTGCAAGAGCCCCTGTCGCGATTGCGTCAGGGGTTTCGTCGATCCGGGGCAGCTTGTCAGTGAGATGCCCCGCCCGGAAGGGGTGTACGCCTGTGCCCGCACTTGTGCTGCTCGGTGCTCAGTGGGGTGACGAGGGCAAGGGGAAGGCCACCGACCTGCTCGGCGGCTCCGTCGACTATGTGGTGCGTTACCAAGGCGGCAACAACGCCGGCCACACGGTCGTCGTCGGGGACCAGAAGTACGCGCTCCACCTGCTGCCCTCCGGCATCCTCTCCCCGGAGTGCACCCCGGTCATCGGCAACGGCGTGGTCGTCAACCCCGAGGTCCTGCTCTCCGAGCTGAGCGGACTGGAGGAGCGCAGCATCGACACCTCGAAGCTGCTGCTCAGCGGGAACGCCCACCTCATCACCTCGTACCACGAGACCGTGGACAAGGTCGCCGAGCGCTTCCTCGGCAAGCGGAAGATCGGGACCACCGGCCGGGGGATCGGCCCCACCTACGCGGACAAGATCAACCGGGTCGGGATCCGGGTCCAGGACCTCTTCGACGAGTCGATCCTGCGGCAGAAGGTCGAGGCCGCCCTGGAGCACCGGAACCAGATCCTCGCCAAGCTGTACAACCGCCGGGCCATCGCCGTGGGCCAGGTCGTCGAGGAACTCCTCGGCTATGCCCAGCGCATCGAGGGCTACGTCTGCGACACCACGCTGGTCCTCAACGACGCCATCGACGAGGGCAAGGTCGTGCTCTTCGAGGGCGGTCAGGGCACCCTGCTCGACGTGGACCACGGCACCTATCCGTTCGTCACCTCCTCCAACCCCACCGCGGGCGGGGCCTGTACGGGCGCGGGCGTCGGCCCGACGAAGATCGACCGGGTCATCGGCATCCTCAAGGCCTACACGACCCGCGTCGGTGCGGGGCCGTTCCCGACCGAGCTGCTCGACGAGGACGGCGAGGCGCTGCGCCGTATCGGCGGCGAGTTCGGCGTGACCACCGGACGGGACCGGCGGTGCGGCTGGTTCGACGCGGTGATCGCCCGCTACGCGACCCGGGTGAACGGTCTGACCGACTTCTTCCTGACCAAGCTTGATGTGCTCACCGGCTGGGACCGGATCCCGGTCTGTGTCGCCTACGAGGTCGACGGCAAGCGGGTCGAGGAAATGCCGTACAACCAGAGCGACTTCCACCACGCCGTGCCGGTGTACGAGTACCTGCCCGGCTGGGCCGAGGACATCACCGGGGCGAAGACCTTCGAGGACCTGCCGAAGAACGCCCAGGCGTACGTGAAGGCGCTGGAGGAGATGTCGGGAGCCCCCATCTCCGCGATCGGGGTCGGCCCCGGCCGCGACGAGACGATCCAGATCCGTTCCTTCCTCTGACCC
The DNA here is from genome assembly GCF_028200735.1 of Streptomyces sp. ACA25. Taxonomy (GTDB): domain Bacteria; phylum Actinomycetota; class Actinomycetes; order Streptomycetales; family Streptomycetaceae; genus Streptomyces. The sequence continues at coordinate 68,366 of NZ_JAQKPV010000001.1, read as the reverse complement.
GTCGAGGGCCTGACCGGTCGTCTCCGCCCGGTCGCTGTCCGGGGTGTTGCTCCGGCCCGTGGTCTCCGCCGGAAGGGCCGACGCGCCCCGCCCCCGCCTGCTCCCGCCGGCCGGGGGCGGGGCGCGTCGGCCTGGCGCTCACGCCCCGTTGGCAGCCCTTGCCGCCTGCATCGCGGAGAGCCGGTGGACGAACACCATCGCGGCGACGGCGGCAAGCAGCACGGGCACGTGCAGCAATGACTCCCAGGTGACCTGGAACTTCGCGGCGGCCAGGGTCTCCGTCTCGTACCAGGTGGTCCAGGAGGGCGGCAGGTACGCCGGCACCACCACGCACAACCAGAGCAGCCACCAGAGGTCGACCACGCCCTTGCCCGGAGGCGGGTACCCGCCGGACGCGCGCCAGACGTCATCGGTGATCTGCTTGGGCAGCCAGAGCATGGCGAACGGAATGAGCCAGGCGCCGACCGCCATGGCCGGCCCGAACCGGATGCGTCCGGGTGAGAACGTCTCCGCGTTCCGCCGGGCCCGCCGGAACCAGAGCAGCCATACGACGGCGACCGTCAGCCAGAGCAGGCCGCTGAGCACGCCCAGGACATCGCTGAACGACTGCCAGGTATCGATGCGCTCGACGGCGTTCCGGTAGGACGTGGCGGACTCCATGTCCTGCAGATCGGCCAGGAGGGCGAGATGGAATGCCAGGCTGCCGACGGTGAACACCATCAGGAGGCCGAACAGCCAGTGCAGCCTTCTGGCGAAACGCTGGAGCGGCAGCACGCCGTAGGCCGACGGGGAGGACCCGTATGCCGCCGCCCCGGCCCCCTGCGGGAGGTGTGGATGCTGCCACTGCGGGGCGGGCGTCTGGTACGCCTGGCCGGCCTGGTACCCCTGGTACGGGGGTGCCCAGCCGGCTGCCTGCTGCGGGTGCGCGGTGGCGGGCGGATACGGGGCCGGTCCGCTGCCCTGACCCGCCGGAACCGGCGGCGGGGGAGTGGGCGGCAGGCCCGGACGGTCCGGGAGCGGCTGCCGGGTGTGGTCCCCGGTGTCGGACTCCGGGCCTTCGCTGTCGAGCAGCCGGACGGCGTGACGTCCGAGTTCGGCGAGGACTTCGCCGGGGAGCCAGGGGCCGGCGGGGCGGTGCTCCTCCAATTGCTGCCGGAGCACGGCGAGGGTGGGTCGGCTGTCGGGATCCTTCGTGAGGCAGTCGGCGATGAGCCGGCGCAGGGGCTCGGGTATGCCGTCGAGGAGGGGCTCCTCCTGGGCGATGCGGAACATCAGCGCGTGGCCGCCGCTGTCGGAGGTGCCGAAGGGCAGGGTGCCGGTGGTGGCGTAGGCGAGGACGGAGCCCAGGCAGAAGATGTCACTTGCCGTGGTGAGGCGTTGGCCGCGGACCTGTTCGGGCGACATGAAGCCGGGAGAGCCGACGACCGCGCCGGTGCGGGTGAGTCCGCCCGCGGTGAGGACGTCGAGGGCGCGGGCGATGCCGAAGTCGATGACGCGGGGGCCGTCGATGGTGATCAGGATGTTCGACGGCTTGAGGTCGCGGTGGATCAGCCCGGCGCTGTGGATTTCCTGGAGTGCCTGGACGAGGCCGGAGGCCAGGGTGAGCACCGTGTGTTCGGGGAGCGGACCGTAGTCGGTGTCCACCACTTGCTGGAGGGAGGGGCCGGCGATGTAGCTGGTGGCGAGCCAGGGCACGGCGGCTTCGGTGTCGGCGTCGAGGACGGCGGCCGTCCACGGGCCTGCGACGCGTCGCGCGGTGCTGATCTCCTGGGCGAAGCGGGAACGGAACTCGGGCTGAGCGGCGAAGGCGGAGCGGATGGTCTTCACCGCGACGGTACGGCCGCGTTCGGAACGGGCCAGGTAGACGCTGCCCATCCCGCCTTCACCCAGCCGCCCCACCAGCCGGTAGGCGCCGAGCCGCCGGGGGTCCTCAGGTCTCAGTGGTTCGATCAACGGTGGTTCCTCCCCCTGCCGGACAGCCCGAACCCACTGAGGATATAGATGCCCGGCAGGGCCGCGTCCCCATGGTTCAGCCGGGCCCCGGCCGCCCGCCGGGATCCTCGGCCTGCACCGACTCGAGCGCACGGCTGAGTCGTTCGAGCGAGGTGAGGACCCCCGCGAACTCCTCGCTCCCGCCCAGGGCTTCGGTCAGCCGGGCAGCGAAGTCGGCGTGCCCGGGGTCGATCCGCCGGACGATGGCCCGTCCCTGCGCGGTGGGGGCGAGCAGTTTGGCTCTCCGGTGGGCCGGGTTGGGCAGATAGGTGGCCAGCCCGTTGGCGACCAGCAGGTCGGCGACCCGCTGGACGCTCTGCCGGGTGATGCCCAGGTTCCGGGCGATACCCGAGACCGGCAGGGGCTCCCGCAGCACGGTGCCGAGCACCTGCCAGCGCGCCGCCGTCATTCCGGCGGGGCGGGCGAGCCGCTCCGACACGGACAGGAACTGCCCGTTCAGCCGGAAGACGGTCAGTGCGGTGCCGGTCAGCAACTCCTCCCGCCCGGTCATGCCGTCTGCTGCGCGGTCCGGGCGTCCTCGGCCGCGGCGACGATCTCGTAGGCGGCGGCGTCCGAGTGGGCGAAGAGCCGGAACCAGGCGTCGAGCACCGGCGGTTCGAAGCGCCCCAGCCGGCCGAAGATCTCCCGGGCGAAGGCCTCGGGGTCGGTCGGTCCGGCTGTGATGACGTCCCGGTCGGTGACCGCGTCCGCGTCCCGGTACCGGGCCCCGCCGGAGTAACCGCTCATGGCCAGCACCTCCGGAGCGGCGCCGGTGTGCGCACGGTCGTCGAGCAGCCCTTCGGCGGCCAGCCCGAACGTGGCCCCGCAGATCGCCGCGACCGGTACCCCGGCGTCCAGGAAGGTCCGCGCGGCTGCGGCGAAGGGGGCGAGAAGGCCCTCGCCCCACAGGTCGGCCCCCGGCAGGATCAACAGCGCGCTGTCCTGCGGGCGGAGTTCGTCCAGGGTCAGGTCGGGCAGCACGCGCAGCCCCCCGGCCGTGGTCACCGGCTCCGGGCCCGCCGCCACGGTCACCACGCGCCACCCGCCGGCGTTCAGCTCCGCGGTCGCGTGCCCGATCTCCCAGTCGGCCAGCGTGTCGTACACCGCCACGTGCACGGCGGGGCCGCGCGTTTTCCGGTCTTCCATGACTTCTCCCTCGTTCGTCCGGGCGCTCCCGTCCGGGCCTGCCCGCACCCGATTGACAATAGGCTGTCATTTCGACAGTATTCTGTCAACTCGGAGGGGTGTCAGCTGTCCGTCCAGCCGGACGCGGAGCAAGCGCCGGGGACACCCGAGACCGTGCGGGATCCGCAATGACCAGGAACGGGCCCCGGGACTCTGCCCTGCTCGCTGATCAGGAGCGGTGGGTAAAGTGGCGAGGCGTGATCCGACGCACCACCTTGCGGGAGCAGCTGGCCGATGCCCTGCGTGAGGAAATCCTGGCCGGGCGACTCGAGCCGAACGAGGAGCTCACGGTGCGGGAAATCGCCGAGCAGTACGGGGTCTCGGCCACTCCGGTGCGCGAAGCGCTGCTCGATCTGTCCGCCCAGGGGCTGCTCGTGGTCGCCCAGCACCGCGGCTTCCGCATCCGGAGGTTCTCGCTCACGGACTTCCGGCACATGGTGGAGGCCCGCACCCTGGTGGGTGAGGGAGTGCTGCGGCGCGGCCCGGGGCTCGAGCTGCCGGGCGGCGCACCGCAGGCATTCACCTCGATCCGCCGCCGGGCCGGTATCGCCCGGCAGGCTGCCCGGGCCGGTGAGCTGGACATCCTCATCGGCTACGACCTGCGCTTCTGGCGCGAACTCACCGCCCTGCTCGGCAACCCCTACATCGGTGACTTCCTGGACCGGCTGCGCATTCAGTGCTGGGCGTTCGCCGTCCCCCGGCTCCGCCGGGAGGCGGACCTTCGAGGGCGCCTGTGGCACGGGTACCTCGAACTGACCGACGCGGTCGAGCGCCAGGACGCCGCGGACGCGGGACAACTGCTGAGCGGCCTCCGGGTCCACGCGCTGCAGCTGGCCACCGAACTCGTCGACGGGGAACCGGAGAACCCGTGACCCACGGCAGCGCGGCCCGGCCCGTCAGGCTCTACTCTGGGGCGACCCGAGTCCTCGCGCGAGAGAGAGCCTTACGTGGCCTGTGATCTCTGGCTGGTCCCCCTCGTCGACGTGCTGTGCCACAGCCCTGACAACCCCTTCGCGGAAGAGCTCGCCGACTACGACCGGGCACTGGCCGACGCGGGCCAGCCCCCGGTGCCGGTATTCGGATACATGCCGGGAATGTCCGGGGAAGTCGCGCCGGTCGCCGGCTTCGACTACGCGGCACTGCATCTGCTGCGCCGCGCGTACCTGCTCCGGCTCAGCGGGCTGCCCGTCGACCCGGTCGACGGCCTGGACGGCGACTACCAGCAGCTCCTGGAGATGTTCGAGGGAACGGCCCAGCAGTCCCACCTCGTGTGGCACTTCGACCACGCGGGTGCCTACGTCCCGCTGGACTTCCCGCACCCGCTGGTGAACGACACCCTGCTGGCCGGCGGCGGGCCGCTGGGCTCGAGCCACGGGCTGCTGCGGGAGCTGGAGGCGGTGGCCCCTGCCCTGGACATCGACCCGGCGAACCCGCCGCCCGCCCCGGCTCCGCCCTCGCGGCCCACCCGGCTGGACGAACCGGCGGAGCTCCCCGGCCACGACCCGGGCCTGTTCGCCCGGGAGCGCCACGTATGGCAGGGCCTGCATGCCGCGGCCACCCGCAGCCTCGCCCAGGGCTCCATGATCGTCTTCTCCTGAACGAGCCGGTCAACGACACCCTCGGCGCGTTTCCACGTCGGAAGGGCCCTCCTGCCCGTGGAAACGCGCCCCGTCCGCGGTCTAGCGTGGCCCTTCCGGTGGCCGCTGACGCGGCATGCTGGGCCGGACGCCGGACTGAAGCGGGCTCCGGCCGCTCCGGGGCGGCGGGCCGGCCTCGACCCGGGCGCCCGGGGCCCCCGCCGCCTGCGTCAGCAACGCCGGCCCGGAGCCCCGGAACTCGATCATCCAGTCCGCCGTCTCGCCCCGCACCAGCTCCGTGACGTCCTCGGAGAACCGCCGCAGCACCAGCAGGCACCGCTCGGCGGCCTCACCGGCCGTGCCCTCGGCCGGGCCGAGCATCTCCCGCACGCTCTCGGCCGCCCAGTCGTACCGCATCGTGTCCAGCCGCCGCAGCACCGCCTGCCCGGTCGCCATGTCCCGCATCCATCCCGAGGAGAACCCGAACCAGCGGTCGCAGCCCACGCAGACCGCCGCGGCCAGCAGCGAGACACCGCCCCACCCGGCCACCTCACCGGCCACGCCGGTCAGCTCGAGCAGGGGCAGCAGCGCCGCCCCCGACACCCCCAGGGCGGTACCGCACCGCAGCAGCCGGGCGGCCCGGCGCTTCCGTACCCGGGCGGTGAGGTACCAGTCGGCGGTGCGCAACGCGCCGTCCTCCGCCCAGAGGTACAGCTCATGCAAACGGGTCGCGGGTTCGCCCCAGTCTCCGAGCGGGAACGGTCGGCCGAGCAGGTCCTCCCGCTTCCGGCCCCCTCCCCGACGCCCCGCGTCCGGACCTCCCTCAGGCTGCTTCTCCGGCTGACTCACCCGTCACTCCCTCGCGCTGTAAAGCATCTTCATACCGCCAGTGGAGCGGACGCGGACCGCGCTTTCGGTGAATTCCGCACGGAAGAGGTGGCCAGTCGGGTATAGGGCGTGCCACCCACTCACTCGAAAGAGTGGCTGCCGGAGCCGTCCCGATAGGCTGCCCCACGTGAGAATCCTCGTCATCGGCGGCGGCGCCCGCGAACACGCCCTGTGCCACGCACTGTCCAGCGACCCCGACGTCACGGCGCTGCACTGCGCTCCCGGCAACGCCGGGATCAGTGAGGTGGCGATGCTCCGTCCGGTGGATACCGAGGACGGGGCCGCCGTGGCCGAGCTGGCCGTCGAGCTCCGCGCCGAACTCGTCGTCATCGGCCCGGAGGCGCCGCTCGTGGCCGGCGTGGCGGACGCCGTCCGGGCCGCAGGCATCCCGGTCTTCGGGCCGTCCGCCGCCGCCGCCCGGCTCGAGGGCAGCAAGGCATTCGCCAAGGAGATCATGGCCGCCGCCGGCGTGCCCACTGCCCTCTCCTACGTCTGCACCACCCCGGAGCAGGCCGACGAGGCACTGGAAGCCTTCGGCCCCCCCTACGTCGTCAAGGACGACGGCCTCGCCGCCGGCAAGGGCGTGGTCGTCACCAGCGACCTGGCGGCCGCCCGCGCGCACGCCCGCTCCTGCGAACGCGTGGTGATCGAGGAGTTCCTCGACGGACCCGAGGTCTCCCTGTTCGCCGTCACCGACGGGGAGACCGTCGTCCCCCTGGAGCCCGCCCAGGACTTCAAGCGGGCCCACGACGGCGATGAGGGGCCCAACACCGGCGGCATGGGCGCCTACTCGCCGCTCCCCTGGGCGGAGCCCGGCCTCACCGAGGACGTCCTGCGGACCGTCCTGCAGCCCACCGTCGACGAACTCCGCCGCCGCGGCACCCCGTTCTCCGGGCTGCTCTACGCCGGCCTCGCCCTCACCGGCCGCGGCACCCGGGTCATCGAGTTCAACGCCCGCTTCGGCGACCCGGAGACCCAGGCCGTCCTGGCCCGGCTCCGCACCCCCCTCTCCGGCCTGCTGTACTCCGCCGCGACCGGGCAGCTGGCCGGCCTGGAGCCGCTGCGCTGGAGCGACGGCGCCGCCGTCACCGTCGTGCTGGCCTCCGAGGGCTACCCCACCGCGCCGCGCACCGGCGACCCGGTCGAGGGCCTGGAGGAGGTCGCCGCCCAGGACGCACCGCGCGCCTACGTGCTGCACGCCGGCACCCGGCAGGACAAGGGCGGGCACGTGGTCAGCGCCGGAGGCCGGGTGCTCTCGGTCACGGCCACCGGGCCCGACCTCGCCGAGGCCCGCGAGCACGCCTACCGCGCGCTCGGCCGGATCCGCCTCCGGGGCTCCCACTACCGCAAGGACATCGCCGCGAAAGCTGCCGAACCCTCCTGAACCACCTCCTTCTCCCGGACCGAAAACCCTCCATCGGGTGACCCTTGCGCTGTCCGGCTGACGCCCGTATCCCGCCGGACTAAGGTGCGGCGCGATCGGACCTCCGCACCTTGCGGTAGCGGAGTCCGGTGCCACAGTGGGAGAACGGGCGTCGCGGACGGCGGCCCCGGGCACCGGCGGCCGGCGCTCCGCGTCGCACCGTCACCGGCATGGCGGAGGGCCAAGCATGGGGCAGCAGAGAGCCGCACACTCCGCGCGGGATCACGCGCTGGCCGTTCTGCGGGTGCGCAACGCCGCGGTTGCCACCGCACTGCTGCCCACGGCAGCCGCTGTCCTCCTGTTGGCCGGCGGCGCCACCGGGCACCTGCCGTCCGGCTGGACCCCGCTGCGCGTCGCCGTGCTGTCCCTGGCCGTCGTGTCGCTGGTGCTGGCAGCCGCGACCGCCCTGGTCATCGTCCGCGCCCGGCCCGAGGACACTCCCACGATCGACCTCCCCGAGCGGGCCGCCCCGGCCCTGCACGGGCTGATACGCGACCTCGCCGCCCGGCTCGACGTCCCGGCCCCGACCGGTCTGGCCCTCACCCCCGACTGCGACAGCTGGCTCGAGGAGCGCTCCGGGCGCCCCGGGAGCGCCGCCGGGCCGGTCCTGGTCATCGGCTCGCCCTTCCTGTGGTGGATGCGGGTCGGGGAGTTGCGGGCCCTGCTGGCCCCGGTGGTCGCCGGTACCGGACCCTCCGCGCACCCCGACATCGCCGCGGCCCGCCGGTCGGTGCGCAACCTGGACGCCACCGCGGCCCTCGAAGGGGACACGGCCGCCCTGCGGCACCCGGTCCGGGCCCTCGCCGGCCGGCTCGCCCGCGTGCTGCTCCGCCACGCCGGACCGCACGCCACTCGGATGGAGCGCGGAGTGGCCGCCGCCGCGTCCGCCCGGGCCCGGGCAGTGGACTACGGAACCAGGGTCGTCGCCCAGGAGCAGGTCGGCCTCGCGTACGCCGGCTGGGACCGGCTCCTCACCCGGGTCGCACTCCCCGCCTGGCGCGCCGGCCGCTGGCCCCGGCGGCTGAACGCCGGGGTGGTCGCCGCCCTCACCGAGCTGTCCCGCCGCGACCGGCTCGCCGAGAGCTTCACCTCCCGGCTGGGCGAGCGCCCGGCCTGCGACCTCCTGGAGGAACCCGGCGCGGTCGACGAGGAGATTTCCCGGCTGGCGGCCCGGCTCTTCCACGGTTCTCCGGCCCGAGGCAGCGACTGGGAGCCGGTGGACTGGCCCGCCTATCCCCAGGAGGTCGTCGACCGGATCTGGCGGGAGCGGGCCGCCCGGCTCTTCTCCGCGCTGGACGCCACCGGCCACCCCACGCTGAGCCGGGTCCTTCAACTGCTGGGCGAGGCCGCGGCGGAGGGCGGCACCGACAGCCTCGCGGCCCGGGTCGAGGCGGCCCACGCCCGGTCCGGAGCCGTGCCCGTGAGCCCGTTCACCACGCCGCCTCTGGCCTTCCCGCTCCAGCCGGCCCGCAGCGGCCGCGACCTCCTCGTCGAGCACATCGCCGCCGCGGTCTGCTGCGCCACCGCCGACGCCACCGCCGCCGCCCCCGGCCTGGACTGGCTGGACGGCCCGGTCCTCGTCACCGACGGGGAGCGCTGCAAGGACCTCACCGCCCCGGTGTCCAGCCTGGTCGAGGACGGGGACGGCCGGCCGCTGCGCAACTGGCTGGCCGACGCCGGTGTGCCGCCGGACAAGCTCGTCAGGCTGGTCTGACCGCCCCTCCGGGCCCGCCGGCGAACCCTGCCGGGCACGGAGTCCGGCTCCCGGGGCACACCCCACCGCGCACCATTCACAACGAACGGTGACCACGTGTTCGCCACATGTGATGTCCTGTTCGACGAGAGGGGCCGACGAGGGAGGGGAGTCACGGTGGAGAGGGAGCACAACCGGCGCTGGGAATCGGGGGCACTCGCGCACGCGGTCTCGGACCCCTTCGGTCAGGGGCCGGTGCCCTGGCTCCGGGGCAGTGAGCACTACTTCGACGACACCGGGCAGGTCGTCCCCTGGTACGTGGACCCGGTGCCGGGTGGATGCGGCCCGTCCGAAGCCGGTGCTGCCGCGGGCCGCTCCGGCGAGGGGGCCGCCGCAGGCCCACGCCAGGCCGACGACGTGCACTGCCAGATCAAGGGCTTCACCCCGAACGGGACGGTCGCGCCCGGCGAGCCCCTCGACTTCCGGGTGACGGTCGACCCCCCGCAGGAGTTCACCGTCGACATCTACCGCATCGGGCACTACGCCGGGGACGGTGCCCAGCTGCTGATCAGCAGCCCGCAGCTGATGGGCTCGCGGCAGCCCGCCCCGCTGGTCGCCGGCCGCACCGTCTCCTGCCACCACTGGTGGCTGTCCTGGCGGCTGCCGGTGCCGCAGACCTGGCAGCCCGGCGCCCACGTCGCGGTGCTCACCACCGCCGACGGCCGGCACCGGTCGCACGTGCCGTTCACCGTCCGGGACGACCGGCCCGCCGACCTGCTGCTGCTGCTGCCGGACGTCACCTGGCAGGCGTACAACCTCTTCCCGGAGGACGGCCGCACCGGTGCCAGCCTCTACCACGCCTGGGGCGACAGCGGTCAGCTGCTGGGCGAGGAGGACGCCGCCGTGACCGTGTGCTTCGACCGCCCCTACGCGGGCGCCGGCCTCCCGCTGCACGTCGGACACGCCTACGACTTCATCCGCTGGGCCGAGCGCTACGGCTACGACCTCTCCTACGCCACCGCCCGTGACCTGCACGCGGGCCGGATCGATCCGGCCCGCTACCGGGGGTTCGTCTTTCCCGGTCACGACGAGTACTGGTCGGTGCCGATGCGCCGCGCCGCCGAACGCGCCAGAGACCTCGGCACCTCACTGGTCTTCCTGTCGGCCAACACCATGTACTGGCAGGTCGAGCTGAACCCCCTGCCCTCGGGCGACCCGGACCGGCTGCTCAGCTGCCACAAGCGGCAGGGTCCCGGCCGGTCCGCGCTCTGGCGCGACCAGGGGGCGCCCGAGCAGCAACTCCTGGGTCTGCAGTACGCGGGCCGGGTGCCGCATCCACACCCCCTGGTGGCGCGCAACGCCGACCACTGGCTGTGGGAGTCCACCGGGGTTCACGAGGGCGATGAGCTGCCGGGGCTGGTGGCGGGGGAGGCCGACCGGTACTTTCCCCGCACCTCGCTGCCGGCCTACGAGAGCCGGATCCTGCTGGCCCACTCCCCGTACCGGGACGAGGCGGGCGCGGCACGCCACCAGGAGACCTCGCTGTACCGGGCACCCAGCGGCGCCTGGGTGTTCAGCTCGGGCACCTTCGCGTGGTCCCCCGCCCTGGACCGGCCGCAGCACGCCGACCCCCGCATCCAGAAGGCCACCGCGAACCTCCTGGACCGCATCTGCAAGCGCGGCTGACCTCCTTCCCGGGGCTGCCGGTTCCGCTCCGGGGAACGGCTCGGGGGCGCCGCGACACCCCGGCTCCCCGACCCTGGGGAGGTGAGCGGGCACCGCTACCGGGACAATTGGTGGTTCCGTACCTACCCCCAGGGAGCTGCTGTGCCCGGATTTGTGGAAAAGCCCGAGCCCGTGGAGGTTCCCGGGCTGGAGCACCTGCACACCGGGAAGGTGCGCGACCTCTACCGGAACGCCGAGGGCGATCTGGTGATGGTCGCCAGCGACCGGGTCTCCGCCTACGACTGGGTGCTGCCCACCGGGATCCCGGACAAGGGCCGCATCCTCACCCGGTTGTCGCTGTGGTGGTTCGACCTGCTCTCCGACCTGATCCCCCATCATGTCCTCTCCTCCGACGTCCCGCCCGGCGCCCCCGCCGACTGGAAGGGCCGGGTGACGGTCTGCCGTTCCCTGCGGATGATTCCGGTGGAGTGCGTGGCCCGCGGCTACCTCACCGGCTCGGGCCTGGAGGAGTACCGCCGGGACCGCACGGTGTGCGGACTGGCACTTCCCGAAGGGCTCTCCGACGGGTCCGAGCTTCCCGCCGCGATCTTTACCCCGGCGACGAAGGCGGAGGTCGGCGAGCACGACGAGAACGTCGCTTACGAGGAGATCGCCCGCCGGGTCGGCGCCGAGACGGCGGCCCGCCTGCGGCAGGCCACCCTGGCCGTCTACAGCCGGGCCCGGGACGTCGCCAAGGAGCGGGGCCTCATCCTGGCGGACACCAAGTTCGAGTTCGGCCGGTCCGGTGGCGGCGGTGACGAGGATGCCCTGGTCCTGGCGGACGAGGTGCTGACCCCGGACTCGTCACGCTTCTGGCGCCGCGACGAGTGGGAGCCCGGCCGTCCGCAGAAGCCCTACGACAAGCAGCACATCCGCGACTGGCTGGCCTCCCCCGAGTCCGGCTGGGACCGCCACGGCAACACCCCGCCGCCCGAGCTGCCGGAGCACGTCGTGGAGCAGACCCGTGCCCGCTACATCGAGGCGTACGAGAGGCTCACCGGCACCTCCTGGTCCTGATCAGCCCAGAAACAAGGCCCCGGTCGGATGACCGGGGCCTTGTTTTTCTGGAGCGGACGACCGGGTTCGAACCGGCGACCTCAACCTTGGCAAGGTTGCGCTCTACCAGCTGAGCTACGTCCGCGTGCCGCGCGACCGAGTATAACCACCCCGGCGGGTTCCCGGGACCCACCGGGGTGCCGGGCCGGTGTCAGCAGCCCCCGGCCCGGACCGGGGTTCCGGCCGGAGCCGAGCAGCAGCCGTCCTCCTCGGCGGCGGCGGAACTGTCCTGGCCGCCGGCGGACTCAGCTGTGAGGCCGCCTCCGCTGCACACGCCCGTCTCGGGCAGTGTCAGCTCCACCCGGGCGGCGTCCTCGTGGTCGCCGGCCAGCGCGGCGGCGACGGACCGGACCTGCTCGTACCCGGTCAGGGCCAGGAACGTGGTGGCGCGCCCGTAGCTCTTCATGCCGACGATGTAGACGTTCTGCTCCGGGTGGGCCAGCTCCTTCGCGCCGTGCGGGTACACGGTGCCGCAGGAGTGGATGTTCGGGTCGATGAGCGGGGCGAGCGCGACGGGGGCCTGGAGGCGCTCGTCGAGGCCGAGGCGGAGCTCGGACAGCACGGAGAGCTCGGGGCGCAGCCCGGTGAGGGCGACGACCTCGTCCACCGGCTCGAGCCGGCGCCCGTCCTCGGCCACCAGCGTGAGCTGCCCGTCCGCGGTTTCCACGGCGGCCGTCCGGAATCCGGTGACGGCCTCGGCGTGGCCGTCGGTGACCGCCTGCCGGGCCCGCAGTCCCAGGGCGCCGCGGGCAGGCAGCTGGTCGGCCTCGCCGCCGCCGAAGGTGTCCGCGCCGAGGCCGCGCCGCAGGATCCACACGGCCTTGGTACCGGGCACCTCCCGGGCCAGTTCGGCGAGCAGCGCCAAAGTGGTGAACGCCGAGGCCCCGGATCCGGCCACCGCGGTCCGCCGGCCGGCGTACCGCTTCCGGACCGCGGGGTCGCGCAGATCGGGGATCCGGTAGGAGATGCGGGCGGCTGCCGACGGCTCGCCCACGGCCGGCAGGCCGTCCCCGCCCAGCGGTCCGGGGGTGGACCAGGTGCCGGAGGCGTCGATGACCGCACGGGCGGTGATCCGGCCCTCGGCGCCGTCCGCCGTCCGGGTGTGCACGGTGAACGGCTGATCCGTGCGGTCGGCGTCGACGAGCCGGTCACGTCCGGCGCGGGCCACGCCGGTCACTTCGGTCCGCAGGCGGACGCGGTCGCCGAGTACCTCGGCAAGCGGCTGCAGGTAGTCGGTGGCCCACTCCTCGCCGGTCGGGTAGCGGGTGCCCTCCGGTTGCTGCCAGCCGGTGGGGGCGAGGAGCTTGGCCGCTGCCGGGTCGACGACCTCCGACCAGGCGGAGAACAGCCGTACGTGCCCCCACGCGCGCACTGCCGTCCCGGCGGCCGGACCGGCCTCCAGTACCAGTGGCTTCAGCCCGCGCTCCAGCAGCCGGGCGGCTGCGGCCAGTCCGACCGGTCCTGCCCCCACGACGACGACGGGCAGGGCAGCGGCGCTCTTGGAACTCACCATGACTCCCTCTGATTCGATGGATGCCTAAGTAGTGACGTGAGTCAGCTTGGCCGCTGAATCGACTCCCGTCAACATAGACATCCATTAAATTAGTCCGCCCGGGCAGGCCGTGTGCGGAGGGACGCGCAAGCCGGGGACCCGCCCGCCGAAATCCCCCGCAGTGGCCCGGACCGGGCCCGGTCCCCCCATCGGCCCGGCCCGCACCCGCTTCACCGGCCGGTCAGATCCAGCCGCGGTCGCGGGCGAGGCGGACGGCGGCGTGCCGGTTCTCGGCGTGCAGCTTCGCCGCCGCCGCCGAGAGGTAGTTGCGTACGGTGCCCGGTGCGAGGGCGGCGCGCTCGGCGATCTCGGCGATCGGGGCGCCGTCCGAGGCCAGCTCCAGCAACTCCGCCTCCCGGGCCGTCAGCGGGGAATCACCGGAGCTGATGGCGTCGGCCGCAAGGTCGGGATCGACGTAGCGGTTCCCGTCCCGCACGGTGCGGATGATTTCGGCGAGCCGCTGTGCCGACACCGTCTTGGGGACGAACCCCCGCACCCCGGCGGCCAGCGCCCGCTTCAGGTGCCCCGGCCTTCCGTGCCCTGTCACGATCATGGTCCGGCAGGCGGGCAGCTCGGCCCGCAGCCGGGTGGCCACCGTCACGCCGTCCGCCCCCGGCATCTGCAGATCCAGCACCGCGACATCCGGCCGGTGGGCCCGCGCCATGGCCACGGCCTCCGGGCCGCTCGCCGCCTCGGCGACGACGGTCAGGTCGTCCTCCAGCCCGAGGAGTGCCGCGAGCGCTCCCCTGATGAGGTGCTCGTCGTCGGCCAGCAGTACCCGGATCCTCGCCCCGTCGGTCATTCCCCACCTCGCACTGGTACCTCGGCCGTCAGCCGGAAGCTGCCGTTCCCGGGCCGGGCGGAGGTCAGCGTTCCGCCGACCTCCGCCAGCCGCTCCCGCAGCCCGTCGAGCCCGGAGCCGTCCCCGGCCCCGGGGCGGGTGTCCCGGGCGCCGTCGTTCTCCATCAGCAGCACGACCCGGTCGCCGCCGGGCGCGTGCAGGCGGATGGTGCAGTGCGCGGCGTCGGCGTGGCGCAGCACGTTCGTCGTGCCCTCGCGGACCACCCAGCCGAGTGCCGAGCGCACCGGCTCCGACAGCTCCGGCGCAGCGCCGCCCGCGCCCGTCCCGGCCGTGTTCACGCCCGGCCCGGCACCGTCGGCGGCGTCGATCCGGCAGTCGATGCCCGCCGCGGTCAGTACCCCGCGGGCGCCGGCCAGCTCGGCCTGCAGATCCGCCTCCCGGTAGCCGCGGACCACCGCCCGCATCTCCTGCTGCGAGGACCGCGCTATCCGCTGCACCTCCGTCATCTGGTCCACCGCGGCGGGGGAGCCGCGCTGGGCGAGTTGCACCGCCAGCTCGCTCTTCAGCGCGATCACCGACAGGTTGCGGCCGAGGACATCGTGCAGGTCCCGGCCGAAGCGCAGACGTTCCTCCGCCACGGCGAGCCGTGCCTGCGTCTCCCGGGTGGCGTCCAGCTCGTCCACCACGCGCAGTGTCCAACCGGAACAGCGGAAGGTGAAGCCGAAGAAGCCCGCACCGGCCACCACGGCCAGCAGGAACGGGAGCAGAGGCTGCCCGACCGCCACGGTGCCCGCCACCGCCGCCGCGGCCGGTACCGCCGCCAGCGCGGTGGCCTGCCGGACGGTGAGTGCCAGGGCGACCGGGCCGGCGAAGAAGATCGGGAAGTAGACCATCACGAGCGTGCCTTCCTCGGGCAGCGCGCCGGTTCCCACCAGGCCGCCCACCACCGCGAGGGCACCGAGCGTGCCGACGGTGAACACGCAGAGCAGCAGGTCCGGCCGTCCGGACGTGCCGGTGTAGTGCGCCAGCGCGGCCCGGGACAGCAGGCCGTTCAGCACCGTGTGCGACCCGCCGGCCACCAGGACCGTGACCTGAGCCCAGAGTCCGGCCGTCTCCCGGGTGCTCAGCAGCCAGATGACGAGCAGCACCGCTTCCAGCGCGGTGAAGCTGTAGATCATGTACCGGGTGTACTGGTGGAACCGGACCCGGCCGCTCGCAGCCAGGAATCGGTCCAGCGGGGCCAGCGCGCGCTTCAGGCCGGCGCTCCGCTCCGCAGCCGTCGCGTATGCCCTCACCGCACCCCGCCGTTCCGTTCCCGTCCGGTCACTGCCGCGGCTCCCAGCGGAACCACCGGCGTACAGCAAACACCGCCAGCGCTGTCCAGGCCACCGCCAGCCCCAGGGCCCGCAGCGTCTCCGTGCCGTCCAGGCCGCCCAGCCACCCGTAGCGGACCAGCTCCATCACCGGCGAGAGCGGCAGCAGCCGGAGGACGGCGGCCGTCTGATCGGGCAGCAGCTCGAACGGTACGAAGAGCCCGGATCCGACAGCGGAGACCATCAGCAGCGGCAGCGCGGTGATCTGTGCGGCTTCCACGGTCCGGGTGAACGCCGTGGTCGCGACCGCAAGCAGCACCATCATCACCACGCCGAGGACCACACCCGCGAGCAGCAGACCTGGCCGTTGCGGTGCGGTCAGGTCCAGCAGCACAGCCCCGGCCAGCACCAGCAGGACACACTGGGTCAGGGCGAGCGCCACCGAGGGCAGTGCGGTGCCGGCCAGGATCTCGCGGTCCGGCACCTCACCGGTGCGCAGCCGCTTGAGCACCCGCTCTTCCCGCCGGGCCACGAAGGCGGCGACCAGGTTGGCGTACACCACCAGGAGCAGCACCATGCCGATGCCGCCGGTCATCACCATCCCGCCGGCGGTCAGGCCGGTGTCCGCCAGGTTCACCCGGTCCATCGAGGACCAGATCGCCGCCACCATGAACGGCGGCATGGCCAGCGCCATGAACAGCGTGGTGCGATTGCGCATCAGCAGGGTCAGCTCCGCGCGGGCCAGGGACCGCAGCCGGCCCGCCGGCGTGGAGGCCGTCCGTGCCCGGGCGGCGGTTGTGGTGCTGCTCATCGGGTGCTCACCTCCGTGACTCGCCTCTCGGCGTCGGCGTCCTCGCGGGCGATGTCCAGGAACGCCTCCTCCAGGGAGGCGGAACGGGCGTCGAGCCCGGTCAGCGGAACCGCTTCCGCGCGTGCCCAGAGCAGGAGGTCGGTGAGGTCCTCCTTGAGCTGCTCGGTCCGCACTTCGACCCGCGGGCCGTCCGCCGAGACATGCAGGGACGGTGGCAAGCTGTCCGCCGTCATGCCGTCCGGGAGCGTGAAACGGATCCGGGAGGGCCGGGAGGCGGTGACCTCCGCGGGGGTTCCGGAGAGGACGATCCGGCCCTCCCGCATGATGGCCAGCCGGTCGGCCAGGCTCTCCGCCTCCTCCAGGTAGTGCGTGGTCAGCACCACGGTGGTGCCCTGGTCCCGGAGCTCGCGGACCAGCTGCCAGGTCCGGTGCCGGGCCTCCGCGTCCAGCCCGGTCGTCGGCTCGTCCAGGAAGAGCACCTCGGGCCGGCCGAGCAGCGCGAGCGCCAGGTCGAGCCGGCGCCGCTCACCGCCGGACAGCTGCTTGACGCGGACGTTCGCCCGCTCGCCGAGCCCGACCAGGTCCAGTGCCTCCGGAACCGGCCGGGCCCCGCTGGTGCAGCCCGCCCACATGCGGGCGGTCTCGACTGCTGTCAGGTCGGACGGGAAGCCGCCCTCCTGCAGCATGATGCCGATCCGCGGCCGGACCGCGGCCCGCTCCCGGAAGGGGTCGTGGCCGAGTACCCGGACCCGGCCCCCGGTCGGCGGGGCCAGCCCTTCCAGCACCTCCAGGGTGGAGGTCTTCCCCGCCCCGTTCGTCCCCAGCAGCGCGAAAACTTCTCCCCGGAGCACCGAGAAGTCGAGTCCGCGCACCGCCTCGAACCCCGCGTCGCCGGACGGTCCGTACCGTCGGCGCAGCCCGGCCACTTCGATCACTTGCTCAGTCATGCCTTCAGCTTCGCGTCCCGGTGCGTCCCGGTGCAGTGCCCGCTGTCATCGGACGGCATGACAAATGTCAGAGCGGTGCGGGGGCGGCGCTCCGTCCCCGTCGCCGCCGTGGTGGGGGCGGGAGCCACGGCCGGCCCCGGGACCGGCGGAGGAAGGCGGCAGCGGCAAGCCAAGAGGGCCCCGGTCGTGATGACCGGGGCCCTCTGTGTGGAGCGGACGACCGGGTTCGAACCGGCGACCTCAACCTTGGCAAGGTTGCGCTCTACCAGCTGAGCTACGTCCGCAGCGCATCCGGCTGACGAGCCGGAGCAACGCTCGCTGTACCGGCCCGAGGACCGGTACAGCAGCTGGAGCGGGTGACAGGAATTGCACACTGCGCCTCCCCCTTGGAAAGGGGGTGTTCTACTACTGAACTACACCCGCGCGACTCCGGGAACTTGGCCTTTCGGCCCGGCCCCTCGGCGCGCTCCAGACTCTAGCGGATCACCCGGGGTGCTGTGCAAGTCGGCGGCGCACCCCGTTCGGTGCGGAGGTTCAGTGGGCTCCGTTGAACGCTTCGTAGACCTTCTTCGGGATGCGTCCGCGGGCCGGCACCTCGAAGCCGTTGGACTCCGCCCAGGCGCGCACCGCCCGCGGGTCGGGGGCCACGGCGGTGCGGTGGTAGGCCTTGCCGGACCTGGACTGCTTCCGCGCGGATCCGACGAACGGAGCAAGCGCGTTGCGCAGCTTCTCCGCGTTGTCCTCATTGAGGTCGATCTCGTACGACTTCCCGTCGAGTCCGAAGGTGACTGTCTCCGAGGCTTCTCCGCCGTCGAGGTCGTCGGAGAGCGTGACCACTACTTGCTGAGCCACGAATATCGGTCCTTTCGGGATGATCGCCGTTGTCGAAGGCGTCGGGTGTGCGGAGGGGCTTGCCGCATGACCCGGGGCGCCGGCGATCCGTTGGATTGGGGGCAGTGAATCTTCATTTGTACTCGAGTGAGTATTGCATTGTGCGGGGGTTCAATTATCCCGCGGTGCAGCATCACACAATGGGAGCCTACGTTTTTCCCGCCCGGCCTCGAAGAGGTTTCCTGCTCCGATACCTTAACGTGACCGTATGATGTTCGTCTACTCGCGTAGAATTTTGTGCCGGGTACGCTTGCGGGTGCAGCGTCAAGCACCAACACCGGGAGTACCTGTGGCTCGCGTCGTAGTCGACGTCATGCTCAAGCCGGAGATCCTCGACCCCCAGGGGCAAGCGGTGCAGCGTGCACTGCCGCGCCTGGGATACGAGGGCATCACCGATGTCCGTCAGGGCAAGCGGTTCGAACTGGAGGTTGAGGGCCCGGTCGACGAGGCCGCGCTCGCCCGCATCCACGAGCTGGCGGAAACGTTCCTCGCCAACACCGTGATCGAGGACTTCCGAGTCCGCGTCGAAGAAGTCACCGCCCCCGTGGAAAGCACGGAATCCGTGACCGCCGAGGGGGCGCGGTGACCACCCGTATCGGCGTCGTCACCTTTCCCGGCTCGCTCGACGACCGCGACGCACAGCGCGCGGTGCGGCTGGCCGGCGGAGAGCCCGTGGCGCTGTGGCACCGCGACAAGAACCTGCATCAGGTGGACGCGGTCGTCCTGCCCGGCGGATTCTCCTACGGCGACTATCTGCGCTGTGGCGCGATCGCCCGTTTCTCCCCCGTGATGGAGACCGTCATCGAGCAGGCCCGGGCCGGAATGCCGGTGCTCGGCATCTGCAACGGCTTCCAGGTGCTGTGCGAATCGCACCTGCTGCCCGGCGCCCTCACCCGCAACGACCATCTGCACTTCGTGTGCCGGGACCAGAAGCTCCGCGTCGACAACGCGGACACGGCCTGGACCTCCGACTACTCCCCCGGCCAGGAGATCACCGTTCCGCTCAAGAACGGCGAGGGCGGCTACGTCGCCGCGGAGCGCACCCTGGACGCGCTCGAGGCCGAGGGCCGCGTCGTCTTCCGCTACCTGGACGGCAACCCGAACGGCTCGCGCCGCGACATCGCCGGCATCACCAACGAGGCCGGAAACGTGGTCGGCCTCATGCCGCACCCCGAACACGCCGTGGAGACCCTGACCGGTCCGACCACCGACGGGCTCGGCTTCTTCACCTCGGTGCTCAAGAAGCTGGTCGCCGCATGACTTTCGACACCGGGACGGCCGGAGGAGCGACCGACCGCTCCGGGGCGGCCGGTAGGGACGACTCTGCACGAAGGAGCGAGCGAGCGTGACACTGGACACCGTCAAGCACGCCGGTGAAACCCCCGAGGCCGGGCTGCCCTGGGCCGAACTGGGGCTCAAGGAGGACGAGTACGCGCGCATCCGCGAGATTCTCGGCCGCCGGCCCACCGGGGCCGAACTCGCCATGTACTCGGTCATGTGGTCCGAGCACTGCTCCTACAAGTCCAGCAAGGTGCACCTCAAGCAGTTCGGCGAGAAGGCCCCCGCGTCCGACGCCCTGCTGGTCGGCATCGGGGAGAACGCCGGCGTCGTCGACGTCGGCCAGGGGTACGCCGTCACCTTCAAGGTGGAGTCGCACAACCACCCGTCCTACATCGAGCCCTACCAGGGTGCCGCCACCGGCATCGGCGGGATCGTCCGCGACATCCTGGCCATGGGCGCCCGTCCGGTCGCCGTGATGGACCCGCTGCGCTTCGGCGCCGCCGACCATCCCGACACCCGGCGGGTGCTTCCCGGAGCGGTGGCCGGTATCGGCGGCTACGGCAACTGCCTGGGCCTGCCCAACATCGGCGGCGAGGTCGTCTTCGATCCCTGCTACCAAGGAAACCCCCTGGTCAACGCCCTGTGCGTCGGGGTGATGAAGCACGAGGACATCCACCTCGCCAAGGCGTCCGGCACCGGGAACAAGGTCATCCTCTACGGAGCCCGCACCGGCGGTGACGGCATCGGCGGCGTCTCTGTGCTGGCCTCCGAGACCTTCGACTCGACCGGGCCGGCCAAACGGCCGGCCGTCCAGGTCGGCGACCCGTTCCAGGAGAAGCTGCTCATCGAGTGCACCCTGGAGCTCTTCGCCGAGGACCTCGTCACCGGCATCCAGGACCTCGGCGGCGCCGGACTCTCCTGCGCCACCTCGGAGCTCGCCTCGGCCGGCTCCGGCGGCATGCGGGTCGAGCTCGACACCGTGCCGCTGCGCGACTCCTCCCTCTCGCCCGAGGAAATCCTCATGAGCGAGTCGCAGGAGCGGATGTGCGCCATCGTCGAGCCGGCCAAGGCCGCCCGCTTCCTCGAGATCTGCGAGAAGTGGGACGTCATCGCCACCGTCATCGGCGAGGTCACCGAAGGCGACCGGCTGGAGATCTACTGGCAGGGCGAGCAGATCGTCGACGTCCCGCCGCGCTCGGTGGCACACGAGGGGCCGACGTACCACCGCCCCTACGCACGCCCCGGCTGGCTCGACGCGCTGCAGGCCGACGATGCCGGCGCGCTGCCCCGCCCCGCGGACTCCGCCGAGCTGCGCGACCAGGTCCTGCGCCTGGTGGGCTCCCCGAACCAGGCCGCCAAGTCCTGGGTCACCGATCAGTACGACAAGTACGTGATCGGCAATACCGTCCTGGCCCAGCCGGAGGACTCCGGCATGATCCGCATCGACGAGGAGACCAACCTCGGCGTCGCGCTCGCCACCGACGGCAACGGCCGGTACGCCAAGCTCGACCCGTACGCCGGCGCGCAGCTGGCGCTCGCCGAGGCCTACCGCAACGTCGCCGCCACCGGTGCCAGGCCGCTCGCGGTCACCGACTGCCTCAACTTCGGCTCACCCGAGGACCCGGGCGTCATGTGGCAGTTCGCCGAGGCGTGCCGCGGGCTCGCCGACGCCTGCCGGACCCTGGGCACCCCGGTCACCGGCGGCAACGTCTCGCTGTACAACCAGACCGGGGAGACGGCGATCCACCCCACCCCGGTGGTCGGCGTGCTCGGCGTCATCGACGACGTCACCCGGCGCACACCGATGGCGTTCCGGGAGGAGGGCCAGCTGATTCACCTGCTGGGGGACACCCGGGAGGAGTTCGGTGGCTCCGCCTGGTCCCAGGTCGTCCACGACCACCTCGGCGGGCTGCCGCCGGCGGTCGACCTGGAGCGGGAACGGCTGCTGGCCGAGATCCTGATCGCCGCCTCCCGGGACGGCATGGTCGACGCGGCGCACGACCTGTCCGACGGCGGCCTCATCCAGGCCGTCGTGGAGTCCTGCCTGAAGGGCGGCACCGGTGCCCGGCTGATCGTTCCCGACGGGCTGACGCCGTTCACCTTCCTCTTCTCCGAGTCCGCGGGCCGCGCCGTCGTCGCCGTTCCGCGCAGCGAGGAGGTCCGGTTCAACGACATGTGCGCCGCCCGCGGGATGCCCGTCGCCCGGATCGGGGTCCTCGACGGGGACGCCATCGAGGTGCAGGGCGAGTTCACCCTGCCGCTGAACGAGCTGCGGGAGATCCACGAGCGGACCTTGCCGGCGCTCTTCGGCTGAGCCGGCGGGACTATCCCGCACCTCCCGGCCGAACGAGGTGACGGCCCGCACCCCCCAGCGCGAGGGTGCGGGCCGTCAGTTTCGGGGGCCGTCCCGAGAGGGACTCGTCGGGGTCAGGGGAGCGGCTCGCTGTACGGGTCCGCGGAGATCCGGTCGATCTGCTGGTAGACCTTGGTCTTCAGCAGCTCCGGGTCCGGTACGTGCTTCAGCGTCATCTTCCCCTGCTCGGACGCGGACTGGATGTGCAGCGTGCCGTAGCGCATGATCCGCTCCCACAGGTTCACGCTGTACGACACGTCGTTCACCCGCGTCAGCGGGATGCTCCGGCCCGACTTGGTGAGGAAGCCCATGCGCTTGTGCAGCCGCTTGGTGGTCAGCACGTAGACCGTGGAGCGCCACTGGAGCATGGGGATCAGCCAGAACCACAGCGCGGCGAGCAGCGTGGCGCCCAGCACCGCCCAGAGCGCCGGCCCGCCCCACTCCTCCTCGGTGGGCACGACCCACGCGAGCGCACCGCCGACCGCGATGATCACCAGCAGGATGAGGAACTCGCTCACCAAGGTGGTCCAGTGCTGGCGCGTGTAGTACACCAGGTCTTCGTCGTCGGCGAGGTAGCGGTCCGCGATAGGCATGGGCGCATCCTGGCACACGCGCGAGAGGCCGGGGACCCGGCCGACGCACTTGATACCGGGCCGTGAAGTCACCCGGGACCGGGCCGGGCAGCGATGCGCCGGGCCCGGGGCACCACAGGTCGTAAGCTCCAGGCATGGCTGAAGTCCGGCGCAAGCCTCGCTCTTACCACCCCGACCGGGTCCGGGACGCGTTGCTGGCCCAGGTCGAGTTCGTACGACTGGCCGCGCACGCGCTCACCCGGCCGCAGCTGTCCAAGCCCTCGGGGCTGCCCGGCTGGGACGTGCACACCCTGCTCGCCCACATCGCCGGACAGATCGACGCTCTCCCCCGGCTGCTCGCCGAACCGGTACCGGCCGCGACCCGGCCGGGGGCGGACCTGAACCGCTGGGTGCTGTCCCACGCCGATGCCGCCGGCGAGCCGGCCGCGCGCACCCGGCAGGACGCCGCGGCGGGCGCCGACCAGGCCGCTGCCATCGACCTCGCTGCCGAGGAGCTGGAGTCGGTACTGGAGACGGGAGTCCGGGAGGACCTGCTGCTGCCCGGCCGGTTCGGGGCGATGCGGGCGCTGGACTTCGCGGTGACCCGGGTCGTCGAGCTCGTCGTGCACAGCGACGATCTGACCCGCGCCACCGGAAAGCCGGTGCGGCTGGACCGGGTCGCGCTGGCCACCACGGTCCGGGTGCTGGCGGACGCCCTCGCGGCGAAGGCCCCCGGCAGCTCGACCGAGCTCCGGATTCCGCCGTTCGCCGCCGTCCAGTGCCTGGCCGGTACCCGGCACACCCGCGGCACCCCGCCCAACGTGGTGGAGACCGATCCGGTCACCTGGATCCGGCTGGCCACCGGGCGCACCGACTGGCGCATGGCCACCGCTACGGGGCGGCTGCGGGCGAGCGGGGAGCGCGCGGGGGACCTGGCCGGGACGCTGCCGGTGCTGAGGTGACGTGCGGGGCGCGCCCCCGGCCGGCCCGGTGAGCCTTCTCTCATAAGGAAGGGCCCGGTCTCCGCAAGCGGTCTTTCTGGCCTAGACTCGACAGCGTGCTACGTGGTGACGGTCTACTCAGCCACGACCTCAACCCCGGTGAAAAGGGTCCGAGGGACGCTTGCGGCGTCTTCGGAGTCTGGGCCCCGGGCGAGGAGGTCGCCAAGCTCGCCTATTTCGGGTTGTACGCACTGCAGCACCGGGGGCAGGAATCCGCCGGTATCGCAGTGAGCAACGGTTCCAAGATCCTGGTCTTCAAGGATATGGGCCTGGTCTCCCAGGTCTTCGACGAAGCTTCCCTCGGCTCGCTGCGGGGCCACATCGCGGTGGGTCACGCCCGCTACTCCACCACCGGTGCCTCGGTGTGGGAGAACGCCCAGCCGACCTTCCGGGCCACCGGCCACGGCTCGGTCGCGCTCGGCCACAACGGAAACCTGGTCAACACCGCGGAGCTCGCCGGCCTGGTCGCCGAACTGCCCGGTGACCGGGGGGCCCGTCAGCGGGTCGCGGCGACCAACGACACCGACCTGGTGACCGCGCTGCTCGCCGGGCAGCGCGGCGAGGACGGCGGGCTGCTGACCGTGGAGCAAGCCGCCCCGAAGGTGCTGCCACGGGTGCAGGGCGCCTTCAGCTTCGTCTTCATGGACGAGACCACCCTGTATGCCGCCCGTGACCCGCAGGGGGTCCGGCCGCTGGTCCTGGGCCGTCTGGAGCGCGGCTGGGTGGTGGCCTCCGAGTCCGCCGCCCTGGACATCGTCGGTGCCTCGTTCATCCGCGAGATCGAGCCCGGCGAGCTGATCGCCATCGACGAGAACGGACTGCGCTCTTCACGCTTCGCCGATGCGAAGCCGAAGGGCTGCGTCTTCGAGTACGTCTACCTGGCCCGGCCGGACACGGACATCGCGGGCCGTAACGTCTACCTCACCCGGGTGGAGATGGGCCGCAAGCTGGCGGCTGAGGCCCCGGCGGAGGCCGACCTGGTGATACCGACGCCGGAGTCCGGTACCCCGGCGGCCATCGGCTACGCCGAGGCCAGCGGGATCCCGTACGGCATGGGCCTGGTGAAGAACTCCTACGTCGGCCGGACCTTCATCCAGCCGAGCCAGACCATCCGCCAGCTCGGTATCCGGCTCAAGCTGAACCCCCTCAAGGAAGTCATCCAGGGCAAGCGGCTGGTCGTCGTGGACGACTCCATCGTCCGCGGCAACACCCAGCGTGCCCTGGTCCGGATGCTCCGTGAGGCGGGCGCCGCCGAGGTGCACGTCCGGATCAGCTCGCCGCCGATCAAATGGCCGTGCTTCTTCGGCATCGACTTCGCGACCCGGGCCGAGCTGATCGCCAACGGGCTCTCGGTCGAGGAGATCAGCAAGTCGCTGGGTGCGGACTCCCTCGCCTACATCTCGCTGGACGGGATGGTCGAGGCCACCACCATCGCCAAGCCGAACCTCTGCCGGGCGTGCTTCGACGGTCAGTACCCGATGGCGCTGCCAGATTCCGGGCTGCTGGGCAAGGATCTGCTGGAGGCCGGGGCCGCGGCGGCCGTCAGCGGCGGCAGCCCCGGCGACTCCGACGGGGTGGCGACCCTGCTGACCGGTCCGGGCGCTGCCGACGCGCTGCGCCGGCCCTGAGCGCCGGGCCTGCCCGGCCTCGCGCCGTCGCCTCCGCCGTCCGGAAGCCGCTCCGCTCCCGCGCCCCGTTCCCGTCCCCTGCGAGAGAAACCTCCGAGACCCTGATGCCTGAGAATCCCCAGACGCGTGACGACAGCGCCGGCGCCTCCTACGCCGCCGCAGGCGTGGACATCGAGGCCGGTGAGACGGCCGTTGAGCTGATGAAGGAGTGGGTCGCCAAGGCGCAGCGGCCCGAGAGCGTGGGGTCGCTCGGCGGATTCGCCGGGCTGTTCGACGCCTCCGCGCTCAAGCGGTACGAGCGCCCGCTGCTGGCCTCCGCGACCGACGGCGTGGGCACCAAGGTGGCCGTCGCCCAGCGCATGGACATCCACGACACCATCGGGCACGACCTGGTCGCCATGGTGGTGGACGACCTGGTGGTGTGCGGGGCCGAACCGCTGTTCATGACCGACTACATCTGCGTCGGCAAGCTTCACCCCGAGCGGGTCTCGGCGATCGTCCGGGGCATCGCCGAGGGCTGCGTGCTGGCCGGCTGCGCGCTGGTCGGTGGCGAGACCGCCGAGCACCCCGGTCTCCTGGGGCCGGACGACTACGACGTCGCGGGAGCCGGTACCGGAGTGGTGGAGGCCGACCGGGTGCTGGGCGCGGAGCGCATCCGGGCCGGGGACGTGGTCATCGGCATGGCCTCCTCCGGCCTGCACTCCAACGGGTACTCCCTGGTGCGGCACGTGGTGTTCGACCGGGCCGGATGGGCGCTGGACCGGGAGGTCCCGGAGTTCGGCCGGACACTCGGTGAGGAACTGCTGGAACCGACCAGGATCTACTCGCTGGACTGCCTGGAGCTGACCCGGGCGAGTGAGGTGCACGCCTTCTCACACATCACCGGCGGCGGGCTGGCCAGCAACCTGGCGCGGGTCGTCCCGCAAGGGCTGCGGGCCACCGTCGACCGCGGCACCTGGGCACCGGCCCCGGTGTTCCGGGTGGTCGGGGAAGCCGGCCGGGTCGAGCGGGCAGAGCTGGAGAAGACGCTGAACATGGGCGTCGGCATGGTCGCGGTGGTGCCGCAGGAGTCGGTCGGGGCCGTCCTGAGCACACTGGGGGACCGTGAGGTGGGCGCCTGGGTGATGGGGGAGATCACCGACCGCGGCGATCACGCCGAGGCCGTCTCCCTCCAGGGGGACTATGCGAGCTGACCCGGCCCCGGGCCGTGTCAGCCGCCGGTGGGGCCGCGCCCCGGCTCCGGCCGGGGAAGGGCTTCCCGGTGGGGTTCCGCCGGGGTCTCCCGGCAGCACAGAACCCGGTCCGGCGCTGCGCCGGACCGGGTCACGTGGATCAGCCGACGATTCTGTCGGACGAACGGGTCAGCCGCCGGGGCGCCTGGCGGACGAGCCCGAGCGTGGACCGTCCTCGTCGTCGACTTCGTCGTTGTACCTCTCCGCGTACTGTGCGTACGGGTCGTCCTCCAGCTCAAGCTCGTCGTCCTCGATCCGCTCACCACCAGCAGGCTGCGGATTCGACGGCGATGCGCCCAGCTCTTCGGCCAGTCGTGACAGGTCCGTCCCGCCGCTGTTGTACTTCAGCTGGCGGGCGACCTTTGTCTGCTTGGCCTTGGCCCGGCCGCGCCCCATTGGCTCGACCCCCTCAACGTCGGGGCACAACAGCCCCAGAGTGTTGACATGCGTTCATGAATCGGAGCGGGCTCCCTACGAGAGCCCGACCCATTCGTTTTCAACGGTACCTGCTTCCGGGACCCTACGGTACGCCGTCCGCAGGACCGGGGCTGTCCCAGTGCCGCCTCATGACCTCTTCTTCGCAGGTCAGAGGGGATTTTGCCTTCTTTCGGGCCACGACCCGCCCAAGGGGCGTGACATGTCTCTCGCAAACTCGGGGGACGGGTGGGGCCGGCCGCCGGAGCGGCCGGGACCCGCCCGGCGGTCAGCGGCCCGCGGCCATCCGCTGTTCCGCCACCCGGTCGGCGGCGACGGCCGGCGGCACACCCTCGCGGTCGGCCCGCTCCAGGATCTCCAGCGTGGTGTCGTGGATGCCCGTCGCTTTGCTCTTCGCCCGCGCGAAGTCGAAGCCGTGGAGCTCGTCAGCGACCTGGATCACCCCGCCGGAGTTCACCACGTAGTCGGGCGCGTAGAGGATGCCGCGTTCGGCGAGGTCCTTCTCCACCCCGGGGTGGCCCAGCTGGTTGTTCGCCGCTCCGCAGACCACCGAGGCGGTCAGCAGCGGGACCGTGTGGTCGTTGAGGGCGCCGCCCAGGGCGCAGGGGGCGTAGACGTCGAGGCCTTCGGTGGTGATCAGCGCCTCGGTGTCCGCCGCGACGGTGACCTGCGGGTGCTTGGCCCGTACCCGGGCGACCGACTCCGGACGGACGTCGGTGATCACGACCTCCGCCCCTGCCTCGATGAGATGGTCGACCAGGAGGTGGCCGACCTTGCCGACCCCGGCCACCGCGACCTTGCGGCCGGCCAGCTCGGGCGACCCCCACCGGTGCCGCGCCGCGGCCAGCATGCCCTGGAAGACGCCGTAGGCGGTGAGGACGGAGGAGTCGCCGGCGCCGCCCTGCTCGGGCGAGCGGCCCGTGACCCAGCGGCACTCCCGGGCGATGACGTCCATGTCCTGGACGTAGGTGCCGACGTCGCAGGCGGTGACGTAGCGGCCGCCCAGCGAGTCGACGAACCGGCCGTAGGCGAGCAGCAGCTCCTCGGTCTTCACCAGGTCCGGGTCGCCGATGATCACGGCCTTGCCGCCGCCGTGCTTCAGCCCGGCGAGCGCGTTCTTGTAGCTCATGCCGCGGGAGAGGTTCAGCGCGTCCCGGAGTGCGGCCTCCGCCGGTCGTGGCACGCCGGGGTAGGCGTGGAAGCGGGTGCCTCCGAGGGCCGGGCCGAGAGCGGTGGAATGCAGGGCGATCACTGCCTGGAGGCCGCTGGCGCGGTCCTGGCAGAGCACGACCTGCTCGTGCCCGCCCTGATCCGAACGGAAAAGGGTGTCCAGCACGTTGACCTCAGCCGTGCTGTCGACGCTGACAGCGGGACGTACGTCAGTCACGGTGGTGACTCCTGTAGGTCGGGACGACGCCCTCCGAGGTGGGGAGGGCCGATAGGGACGAGCTTAGAGCCGCCGGGGGATGCCGCGTGCTACAGGTTCGTCACACGGCCCGGGGCAGGCAGGCTGGGCGCGTGCTGTGTCAACCGGTCCGGGGGACCATGGGAGGGTGTGCGTGCAGAAGGTACCTTATGCGTCTTATCTGCGGGTCTACGAGCCGCTGGCTGCTTTCCCCGAGCCGGAGCGCTCGCACTGGGCCGGCTACGCCCGGCGTACGGACCTTCCCGACGAGCAGGACGAGCTCCGGCTCGCCCTCACCGAGTTGCTGGCCGTTCCGCCGCGCGCGGCTCCGGCCGGGGAGAGCGCTGACGCATTTGTCACGGAGGTGGACGGAGTGCTCTGCGTGTGCCCCTGGCGGACCCGCCTGCGGGCCTGGGAGGCGCTGAGCGAGGTGGGGCACTGGATGATGCCCGGGCCGGTGCTCGACGCCGCCCTGCCGCCGGCCGCCCGGGAGCGCGCTGCCGCGGACCACGCCCGATGGCGGGAGCGGAACCCGGACGCCCGCCCCTGGATCAGATCGGCTCTGTGGCATGTACCGATCCGATGGTTTGCCCTCTTCACCGACGAGGAGCGGGACTTCCGGGCAGCGGAGGCCGGAGCCTCCGGGGCCCCCGTGCTGCGGTACCGCACGCCCATGGTCCAGGCCCGGCGGCGGGTGGCCCGGGGCCTGAAAGCGGTGCGGGAGGCCACCCCCGAGGGGCCGCTGACCGAGGCGCTCACCGACGTGGGCCGTTGGCTGGAGGAGTTTCATCCACGTTCACTGGTCGAACTGGACTACGGAGGTCTGGTGCACACCCTCTCCGAGGAGCAGCTGGCGGCGGACCGCAGCGCCAGGGAGGTGGCCGAGGGTCTCGCTGCCCTTGCGCAGGGGGACCTGGAGC
Organism: Streptomyces sp. ACA25; assembly: GCF_028200735.1. Taxonomy (GTDB): domain Bacteria; phylum Actinomycetota; class Actinomycetes; order Streptomycetales; family Streptomycetaceae; genus Streptomyces. The sequence continues at coordinate 39,684 of NZ_JAQKPV010000001.1, read as the reverse complement.
GGGCGGGAGAGATCTATGAGGAGGTGACCGACCGCTGGATGACGATTCGCGAGCGGCAGTTCGCCAGCTGACCCGCGCTGCCCGGGTGCGGAGGAAGCGTTCCTGCGCAAGAAGTTCGGCGGAGTTACCTCGCATGTCGGAAATAGGAGTGATCGACGGCACTCTCGGGAAGTCTTGCATGGAAGTGCGCTGCTCGTGGCAAAATAGGACAAGGAGCCCTCTCGGGTTCCTTCTGTCCGCCGAAGGGGGGACAGGTCAGCTTCGTACTCCTTGGTGGGTCTGATGAGGGTTTGGCGCCGCGTGACTGATGGTCACGGGCACGTGACTGTCCGCTATGGACCGGTCCATCGGCTTCCGCCGAGGTTGAACACCTCAGAGGGCAATTCCGTCGGTTTGGCCGACCAGGTCGGGCGGATGGTGTAGTTGTAGTGCCGAGGACAAGCCGTTCGTCCTATAACCGACTCGTCCCGCGTCCGCCATGTCGGGCAACGCGGGTCAAGATGCAGAATTTTAAGGAAAGAACCGTTTTGGTTCGGTTCTCCCGAGGAGGCCGCTCATGACCGCTCGCACCCCTGATGCCGAGCCGCTGCTGACCCCGGCTGAGGTTGCCACGATGTTCCGCGTAGACCCCAAGACGGTCACACGCTGGGCAAAGGCCGGCAAGCTCACGTCGATCCGCACGCTCGGAGGGCACCGCCGCTATCGCGAAGCGGAGGTGCGCGCACTGCTTGCGGGTATCCCGCAGCAGCGCGGCGAGGCCTGAGCAAGCAGCACCACCCAGACTCCGGACTCCGGGACCCCACCCCGGCTGAACGGTCACAGATCGCGTTGGACTCCGCCGGGTCCGACGCGATCTGTCGTTGTGCCCGGCCGCCACCACGCCCCGGCACTCCGTGTGCCCCCGGTCCGCTCCCCGTCGTTGCGAACCCGCCGGGGAACGAAGGCAGATGCGTGGAGGGCGAGCGGAAACCAGGGTATCCGCGGCACACGTCTGCGCAGGGTGCAATTGCACATATTAAATCGACGAGAGTCTCTGTGCAGAAGAACGAGCACACCCACAGGCCAAGTTCCGTGACTCCCGTCACACGGGCGATCTCTTGCCCTCTCCGACGATCTTGCTATATGGGCACCAAGGGCCATTCTGCCTCAGCCGGGCACGTGGTGTACGGAGATCCCCCACAGCGGGCGGACCGGACGGCGCGCCGCTGGATTCAGGGAGTACCCGCTCGCCCCGAACTCACACCGGCCGGTACCCGGGGGGCCGTGGCGAAACGCCGAAGGCCCGGACTCCACGGGGGAGTCCGGGCCTTCCGGGTGATGCGGTCCTGACGGGATTTGAACCCGCGGCCTCCACCTTGACAGGGTGGCGAGCACTCCAAGCTGCTCCACAGGACCTCGCTGCGAGACGAGACTCTACCCCAGGCGCGCCGATCAGGGCCAACTCACCCAGCGCGACCCCGGGATCACGGAACCAATGCGTCCACGGCCTTCATGATGCGCTTGTCCGAGACCGGGTACGCCGTCCCCAGGGCGTGCGCGAAGTAGCTGACCCGCAGCTCCTCGATCATCCAGCGGATGTCCTTCGCCGCCTGTGGCACCGGCCGGCCCGGGGCGAACTGCTCAAGCAGCCAGGCGTGCTCGTCCTGCATCTCGTGCACCTTCGCCATCCGGGTGCGGTCCCGCTCCGCCTGGTGCGGGAGCTGCTGCAGCCGGCGGTCGGCCGCCATCAGATAGCGCATCAGATCCGGCAGCCGCGGCACCCCGTGCGCGGTGACGAAACCGGGACACATCAGCGCGTCGAGCTGCTTCCTGACGTCCGCGAGCGAGTCCAGCAGCACCGGGCTCCGGATGCCCTTCAGCCGCCGCTCCACGGCCTGCCAGGCGGTCAGAACCCCCCGGACCTGCCGCACCAGCGTCATCGTCAGATCCACGATGTCGGCCCGCGCCGCGTCGAACAGCCGCTGGAAGCCCGGTTCGTCCCAGGCCGGGCCGCCGTGCACGGCGATCAGCCGGTCGGCCGCCGCGGTCACGCAGTCCTCGAACAGCGCCTGCACGTTGCCGTGCGGGGAGCTCGACAGCGCCAGCTTCGAGGCATTGTCCAACTGCTTGGCCGCGAACTTCGCCGGATCGGACGGCAGGTTGAGCAGCAGCAGCCGGCGGGTGCCGAGCCACATCGCGCGCTGCTGCTCCTCCTCGGTGTCGAACAGCCGCACCGCCACCGAGCTGCCCTCGTCGACCAGCGCCGGATACGCCTTCACCGGCTGCCCGGCGCGCCGGGTCTCGAAGACGCGGGGGAGGGCACCGATCGTCCATGAGGTCAGACCGCTGCGCCGGTCCGGGAAGACACTGCCGGCCGTGCCCCCGTGGCCCTCGCCGTCCGCCCGGCTCCGGTCACGACCCGCGCGGCCCTTCGGGGACGCCTCGAAGGCCCGGCTGAGCGCCGCCTGGGCCTTCGGCCGCAACCGCAGCCGCAAGGCCTCCAGATCCTTGTCCTCCGCCACCTGCCGGCCGCGCTCGTCCACCACCCGGAACGTGATCCGCAGATGGTCCGGGATCCGCTCCGGGCCGAAGTCCCCCGCCTCGAGCGCGACACCGGTCATCCGCCGCAACTCCCGGGCGAGTGCCGATGTCACCGGCTCCTGTGGCGGCCACTGCCCGTCGCCCTCCCGCTGCCGGTTCTCCAACTCCTTCAGGAAGCGCCCGGCGTAGTTCGGCGCGGGCACACAGTGCCGCCTGAGAGGCTTGGGCAGCGACCGGATCAGCTCGGTGACCAGCTGCTCCCGCAGCCCGGGGATCTGCCAGTCGAAGCCCTGGGCCGTGACCTGATTCAGCACGTGGAGCGGTACGTGCACCGTGACGCCGTCCGCGTCCGTGCCCGGCTCGAACTGGTACGTCACCCGGAACGTCAGCGGGCCCTGCCGCCAGCTGTCCGGATAGTCGGCCTCGGTGACCCCCTCCGCCCGCTCGTTGATGAGCATCGACTTCTCGAAGCTCAGCAGGTCCGGGTCCTCGCGGCGCTTCTTCTTCCACCAGGCGTCGAAGTGCGCCCCGGACACCACCTCGTCCGGGATCCGCTGGTCGTAGAAGGCGTACAGCGTCTCGTCGTCCACCAGGATGTCGCGACGCCGGGCGCGGTGCTCCAGCTCCTCGACCTCGTCGAGCAGGCGGCGGTTGTCCTTGAAGAACTGGTGGTGGGTCCGCCAGTCGCCCTCCACCAGCGCGTTGCGGAGGAAAAGGTCACGGCAGGTCTCCGGATCGATCCGGCCGTAGTTCACCTTGCGGTCGGCCACGATCGGAACGCCGTAGAGCGTCACCCGCTCGTGTGCCATCACCGCGGCCTGCTTCTGTTCCCAGTGCGGCTCGCTGTACGTGCGCTTCACCAGATGTCCGGCGAGCGGCTCGATCCACTCCGGCTCGATCTTCGCGTTGACCCGCGCCCAGAGCCGGGAGGTCTCCACCAGCTCGGCCGACATCACCCAGCGGGGCGGCTTCCGGAACAGTGCCGAGCCGGGGAACACCGCGAACCGCGCCGACCGGGCGCCCAGGTACTCGTTCTTCTCGGTGTCCTTCAGCCCCAGGTGGGACAGCAGCCCGGCCAGCAGCGACTGGTGAATGCGCTGCGGATCGGCGTCCTGGTCCGACAGCTGGATGCCCAGCTGCTTCGCCACCGTGCGCAGTTGCGTGTACAGGTCCTGCCATTCCCGTATGCGCAGGTAGTTGAGGAACTCCGACCGGCACATCCGGCGGAACGCCGAGGAGGACAGCGCCTTCTGCTGCTCCCGCACATACGTCCACAGGTGGAGGAAAGCGAGGAAGTCGGACTCCTCGGCCGGCCCTTCGCGGAAGCGGCGGTGCTTCTCGTCCGCCGCCTGCTGCTTGTCCGAGGGCCGTTCCCGGGGGTCCTGGATCGACAGCGCGGCCGCGATGACCATCACTTCGCGGACGCAGCCGTTCCGGTCGGCCTCCAGCACCATCCGGGCCAGCCGGGGGTCCACCGGAAGCTGGGCGAGCCGGCGCCCCGTCTCCGTCAGCCGCTTCTTCGGCCCTTTCTGCCCGATGTCGAGCGCGTGCAGCTCCTCGAGCAGCTGCACACCCGCCTTGATGCTCCGGTGGTCCGGTGGGTCGATGAACGGGAAGCGCTCGATGTCCCCCAGCCCCGCGGCGGTCATCTGCAGAATGACGGAGGCCAGGTTGGTGCGCAGGATCTCGGCGTCGGTGAACTCCGGACGCGCCGAGAAGTCGTCCTCGGAGTACAGCCGGATGCAGATGCCGTCGCTGGTCCGTCCGCAGCGGCCCTTGCGCTGGTTCGCGCTGGCCTGCGAGACGGGCTCGATGGGCAGCCGCTGCACCTTGGTGCGGTGGCTGTAGCGCGAGATCCGGGCCGTGCCCGGATCGATGACGTACTTGATGCCGGGCACCGTCAGCGAGGTCTCCGCGACGTTGGTGGCCAGCACGACCCGCCGGCCGCTGTGCTGCTGGAACACCCGCTGCTGTTCACCGTGGCTGAGCCGGGCGTACAGCGGCAGCACCTCGGTGGAGCGCAAGCGCTGCTTGTGCAACGCGTCCGCGGTGTCGCGGATCTCCCGCTCGCCGGAGAGGAACACCAGGATGTCCCCCGGCCCCTCCTTCACCAGCTCGTCCACGGCGTCGCAGATGGCGGTGATCTGGTCCCGGTCCCCGGCGTCCCCCTCCTCCTCCAGCAGCGGCCGGTACCGGACCTCCACCGGATACGTCCGGCCGGAGACCTCCACGATCGGGGCGGGACGGCCGTCCGGTGCACGGAAGTGCCGGGCGAAGCGTTCCGGATCGATCGTCGCCGAGGTGACGATCACCTTGAGATCGGGGCGCCGGGGGAGCAGCTGGGCGAGATAGCCGAGCAGGAAGTCGATGTTGAGGCTGCGCTCGTGGGCCTCGTCGATGATCAGCGTGTCGTACCGGAGCAGTTCGCGGTCGTGCTGGATCTCGGCCAGCAGGATGCCGTCCGTCATCAGCTTGACGAGCGTGCTGTCACCGACCTGGTCGGTGAACCGGACCTTCCACCCGATCGCCTCACCCAGGGGCGTGCCGAGCTCGTCGGCGATCCGCTGGGCCACCGTACGGGCGGCGATCCGGCGCGGCTGGGTGTGCCCGATCAGGCCCTGCACTCCGCGGCCGAGCTCCAGGCAGATCTTCGGGATCTGTGTGGTCTTGCCGGACCCCGTCTCACCGGCGACGATCACCACCTGGTGGTCGCGGATCGCCGCGGCGATGTCGTCCTTCCTGGCGCTGACCGGCAGCTGCGCCGGGTAGCTGATCCGGGGCACGGCGGCGCGGCGCAACTCCACGCGCAGCTCGGCCTCGTCCAGGGCACGGGCGATCTGCCGCAGGGCGTCCTGCCGGGCGGCGGATCCGGAGATGCGCCGGGTGCCGTCGAGCCGGCGGCCGAGCCGTCGCCGGTCCCGCAGGGTGAGTCCGGGCAGCCGCTCCTGCAGAGCGGTCAGCGAGGGGGCGGCCGGAGCCGGCGTGGCGGGGGAGGGATGAGTGGACATACGGGCTCCAGGGTCTCACCTCGGCCACGGATGCCGCGAACCGATATCCCCGACCGCGGCCCGGTGCTCCGGTCTCTCAGGTGCGCGGTTCCCACCGGAAGCAGCGGCGCACCACGAGGGCGGAGATCCCGATCCACACCGTCAGCACCAGCACCCGGGGCAGTGCGTCGCTCAGCCCCAGCTCCCCGGTCCAGCCGGAGCGCACCAGGTCGACCACGGGGGTGAGGGGCAGGAAGCGGGCGACGTCCTGGAGCACCTCCGGAAACATCTCCAGCGGGAAGAAGGCACCGGAGGTGGAAGGGAGGACGAACAGCACCGGCAGGATCGTCACCTGGGCGCTCTCGGCCGTGGGTGAGAGCGCGGCCGTCCCGGCGGCGAGGGCGATCATCAGCAGCGCGCCGAGCAGCATGCCGAGGAACGCCTGGTGGAGCGCGGGAGGGGCGTCCGCGCCGCCCAGCCAGGAGATGGCCGCCGAGACTGCCGCGAACTGGAGCAGGACGACGGTGGTCAGCACGAGCACGATGCCCACCAGGATGGTGACGTCCGAGACCTCCCCCGTGCGCAGCCGCTTCAGCAGCAGTTCCTCGCGCCGCAGGACGTACATCGTGGTGAGCGGCACGTACAGCCCCATCACCAGCAGAATGCCGGAGGCGGAGGCGACCATCGTGGGGGCCAGCTCCAGGCCCAGTTGCCGCAGGTCGAAGGAGTCCAAGACGGCCTTCATCGCGATGACCAGGAGGGTGGGCACCAGCAGCACGTTGACGAGGTTGGCCTTGCTGCGGAAGAAGAGCGTGAACTCGGTCCTGGCCAGGCCCTTGAGGTGCTGGACGTGGGTCTTCATGCGGAGGCGGCTTCCTGTGCGGGTGGCTGGGCAGCCTCGGAACCGTCCGGGTCCGCGCTCGGGGCGACACTGGCGTTTCCCCTGGCGATGTCGAGGAACACCTCCTCCAGGGAGGCGGAGCGCGCGTTGAAGCGGCCCAGCCGTAGCCGCGCGCCGCGCGCCCAGACCAGGAGGTCGGTGGCCGCTTCCTGGAGGTCGGACGTCCAGACCGTGACAATGCCGTTCTCCACGGCGACCCGGGAGGCGTGCGGAAGCGCCGGCAGGTGGCCCGCCGCGACGCCGTTCGGCAGGCGGAAGGTCAGGCTGCTGGGGTGGCGCGCCACGATCTCCTCGACTGCCCCGGCCGTGACGATCTCCCCCCTGTGCATGATCGCCAGATGGTCGGCGAGGTCCTGCGCCTCCTCGAGGTAGTGCGTGGTGAGCACGATGGTGGTGCCCTGGTCCTTCAGCCGGCGGATGAGCCGCCAGGTCTCATGGCGTCCTTCCGGGTCCATGCCGGTGGTGGGCTCATCCAGGAAAAGCACGTCCGGCCGGTTGAGCGTGGCCATCGCGAGGTCCAGCCGCCGCTTCTCGCCACCGGACAGATTTTTCACCTGCACGTCCGCGCGGTGGCCGAGCCCGACGATGTCCAGTGCCTCCGCCACGGGGCGGGGCCGGCTGCTCAGCCAGGCCCACATCTGCACCGTCTCACGGGTCGTCAGCTCCGAGGAGAAGCCGCCCTCCTGCAGCATCGCGCCGGTACGGGGACGGGTCGACCTGCGGTCGGTGAAGGGGTCGTAGCGGCCGAAGAGCCGCACCGTACCGGCGGACGGGCGGGCCAGCCCCTCCAGCAGTTCCATGGTGGAGGTCTTTCCCGCGCCGTTCGTGCCCAGCAGGGCGAACAATTCACCTTCCGCAACAGTGAAGGACACACCCCGCACGGCCTGAAAGGACTGGTCGCCTCTGCCGTAGGTACGGCAGAGGTCATGCACGTCGACAACGACTTCCGGGCCGGGCGCTGGGCTCTGCATGACGTTCATCCTCCGGCCCCCGGACGCGGCCTCACAAGAAGGATCCCGCACGAAGATCCGATGACATCTGTCATGTGCCACCGCACGGGAACTCATCCCGCACACGTGCTGCGCCGAGCTTGTCGTCCCACCCCGGACGGGTGAGCGGGTTCACCGGACCGGCCCGATTCCGGGTGGCCTGCTCCGGATGCTTGTCGGGCCGGAGGCTGTCCTGTTCGGCCGCGAGGCGGACGGGAGCGTGTCCCAGCGCTCTCGCCTCGTGGTGGGGAACCCGCAGCGGGTGGCGCACTCCCGTTGGCGTACGGACGGGGGCAGCGAACACGAGAGCGGGCCCGCCGACGATCGCCGACGGGCCCGCTCTTCCTGCTCAAACGCGGTGGCTGGGGCCGGGGTCGAACCGGCGACCTTCCGCTTTTCAGGCGGACGCTCGTACCAACTGAGCTACCCAGCCGGAGCGGTCCTGACGGGATTTGAACCCGCGGCCTCCACCTTGACAGGGTGGCGAGCACTCCAAGCTGCTCCACAGGACCTTGCTCCGTGTGCACTGCTGCCAGTGTCGCACGTGTTACTGCGTGCCCCCAACGGGATTCGAACCCGTGCTACCGCCTTGAAAGGGCGGCGTCCTAGGCCACTAGACGATGAGGGCTGGTGGCCCACCTGGGCACCGGTTGGTGCGTCGGGGACGTGAGAAGCATATGGGATCGAGGGACGGATCGCCAAAACGAATGCCGGGTCTGTTCCTGGCGTGGTGGGGGTGGCGCACAATTGACTCTGTGCTGGAGATGACGCGTGAGGAGTTCGAGGACCTGGTGAGCCAGGCGCTGGACCGGGTCCCGCCGGAGCTGACGCGGCTGATGGACAACGTTGCCGTGTTCGTGGAGGACGAACCGCCGCCGGGGGAGCCGGAGCTGCTCGGGCTCTACGAGGGCACCCCGCTCACCGAGCGGGGGGAGTGGTACGCCGGGGTGCTGCCCGACCGGATCTCCGTGTACATGGGGCCGACGCTGCGGTTCTGTGCCCGGGAGGGCGGGGACCGGGAGCTGATCGTCGAAGAGGTGGAGATCACGGTGGTGCACGAGATCGCGCACCACTTCGGGATCGACGACGAGCGGCTGCACGCCCTGGGCTACGCCTGAGACACCGTGCGCCTGCCTCCCCGGGCGGCGGCGTGCCGTGTCCTCCCTCCGGCTGCGGGAGTTGGTACAGGAGGTAGTCCGTCCTGTCCCCTGCCTGGAGGTGCCTGCCGTGCGCCGCCCCCGTCCCCTCCACCCGTCCCGCCCCCGCGGCCCTGCCCGTGCCCGCTCCGCCCTCCGTTCCGTCGCCGCCGCGGCCGTGCTGGCCACCGTGCTGGCCGGCTGCATGAGCGTCGAGCCGGACCGGGAACCCGGTCCCACCGAGGCGGGGCACGCCACCGGGGGCGGTGAGCCGGACGAGTCCGCGTCCGGCGAGCCGGGCGGCCAGGAGCGCGACGGCAAGCCCGGAGCGTCCGGCACTCCGGTCCCCCCGGCGGAGGAAAGCCCGGGCGGGGAGGCCGGGGAGCACGACCCGGACACGGCCGCCGACGCCGGCGCGGGCTCCGGGGCGGGCGGCAGCGGCCGGGACCAGGGCGGGGGCTCGGCGGAGCGCTCCCGCACCCTGGCCCCCAGCACCGCGCACCCCACCAGGACGCTCCCGCCCACGCCCAGCAGATCCCCCACCGGCTCGCCGAGCAGCAGCGCCCGGCCGTCGCCGCCGGCCACCCCCGGCCCTCCCGATCCGCCCTCCGAGGAACCCACCACGCAGCCCGAGGATCCCGGCCCGGGCGCCCCCGACCCGACGCCCTCGGAAAGCCCTGCGGGGACCGTCGGGTGAGTGACGCACGCGACTCCCGGTTGCGTCGTGGGGAACACGGTGCGTATCCTCGGAGATTGATCCCACTTGCCCGGCGCCCCAGTGATGCGCGCCGTGTGGCGCGTTCCTCGTCAAAGCCGTGGCTGACCGCATTCCAGGCGGTCGATGTGTGCCCTACGGAGCCAAGGCGCGTGCCGTTGACTCCGGAAGGTTTCTTTACGCATGTCCGTTACCACCCCTGACGTCGTCCTGCCGCTGGACGAGCCGACGACCACGTTCGCCGACCTCGGTCTGGCCGAGCCGCTCGTCCGCAAGCTCGCGCAGAACGGCGTCACCGTGCCGTTCCCGATCCAGACCGCGACGATTCCCGACGCGATGGCGGGGCACGACATCCTCGGCCGGGGCCGCACCGGCTCCGGCAAGACCCTGAGCTTCGGCCTGCCGCTGCTCACTCGCCTCGTCGGCGGCCGTACCGAGCGCCGGAAGCCGCGCGCCATCATCCTCACCCCGACCCGCGAGCTGGCCATGCAGGTCTCGGACGCGCTCCAGCCCTACGGCGACGTACTCGGACTGAAGCTCAAGGTGGTCTGCGGCGGCACCTCCATGAGCAACCAGATCTACGCCCTGGACCGCGGCGTGGACGTTCTCGTCGCCACTCCCGGCCGGCTGCGGGACCTCATCAACCGCGGCTCCTGCTCGCTGGACGACGTCTCCATCGCCGTGCTCGACGAGGCGGACCAGATGGCTGACCTCGGCTTCATGCCCGAGGTCACCGAGCTGCTCGACCTGATCCCGGCCGGTGGCCAGCGGATGCTGTTCTCCGCGACGCTGGAGAACGAGATCGACAGCCTGGTCAAGCGCTACCTGGTGAACCCGATCAGCCACGAGGTCGACGCCGCCCAGGGCGCCGTCACCACCATGAGCCACCACGTGATGGTCGTGAAGCCGCGTGACAAGGCTCCGGTGACCGCCGCCATCGCCGCCCGAAAGGGCCGCACCATCATCTTCGTCCGCACCCAGCTGGGCGCGGACCGGGTGTCGGAGCAGCTGAGGGAGTCCGGGGTGCGCGCCGACGCGCTGCACGGCGGCATGACCCAGGGTGCCCGTACCCGCACCATGGAGGACTTCAAGGGCGGCAAGGTCAACGTCCTGGTCGCCACCGACGTGGCCGCCCGCGGCATCCACGTCGACGGCATCGACCTGGTACTGAACGTGGACCCCGCCGGGGACCACAAGGACTACCTGCACCGTTCCGGCCGGACCGCTCGGGCGGGCCAGTCCGGCACCGTGGTCTCGCTGGCCCTGCCGCACCAGCGGCGCACCATCTTCCGGCTGATGGAGGACGCGGGCGTGGACGCCTCGCGGCACATCATCGGCCGCGGTGACCTCTTCGACGAGGAGGTGGCCGAGATCACCGGCGCCCGCTCGCTGACCGAGGTGCAGGCCGAGGCGGCGATGGGCGCGGCCCAGCAGGCCGAGCGGGACGCGGCCAAGCTCGCCAGGGAGCTGGAGCACGCCCAGGCGCGCGCCACCGAGCTGCGCGAGGAGGCCACCAAGCTGGTCGGCCGGGCCGCCCGCGAGCGCGGTGAGGACCCGGACGAGGCCATCGCCAAGGCCGTCGCCGACCAGGCCGCGGCCGAGGCGGAGTTCGAGGCCAAGCGCCGGATGCGGGCCGCCGCGAAGGCGTCCAAGGCCGAGTCGGCCCGCAACGAGCAGCGTTCGGACGACCGTCGCCCGTACCAGGGTGACCGGGACCGCCGTCCGCACGGCCGCCGTGACGACCGGGGCGGCAGCTCCTCGCGCGATGACCGCCGCCCGTACGGCCGCCGTGACGACCGCGGCGGTTTCCGCTCGGACGACCGGCGCGCCACCTCTGCGCGGGACGGCGACCGTGCCCCGCGCCGGGACGACAGCCGTGGCCGTCCCTTCACCGGCCGTACCGACAAGCCCCGCTGGAAGCGCGGCAACTGACGCGGCGGAGCCGTGCACGGCACCCCGGGTGGGCTCGTCCGACGGTGACCCGACCTGACCCGGTCCGATCCGACCGAGAAGCCCCGTTCCCCGCCGTGACCGGCGGGAGGACGGGGCTTCTCGGTGTGGACAGCCGGAGCGGGCGGCAGCAGAGGGTTTCCGCCACGCTCACACGGATGCCGGGGCGGGTGCGGGAACGTCTTTCCTGGCGTCCGTGGCGTCCGTGGCGACTGCGGCCTCCGCCGGGGCCTGCGGGTGGGGCCGACCGTCCGCGGTGCCGGTGCCGGGCCCTTCCTCGGGGCTGTCGGCGGCGTCATCGGCGTCCTTGCTCCGGACCGGGTGGCGCAGGGCCATGACCGCCGCCACCGGCGAGAGGAACGCCAGGAGGCCGCAGATCACCCAGGTGGGCGAGACGCCCAGCACGAGGGAGAGGGTGCTGAAGACGGTGATGGAGATCGGCGCGGTGCCGATACCGGCCAGAGCCAGCGTCGACATGGCCGCGCCCATGCGGGCGGGCGGAGCGGCCTGCTGATACATCGTGACGATGGCCGGGCCGTTGAACCCGGACAGCAGCCCGACGATGCCCGCCAGCACACAGAGCGCGGTGACCGACGGAAGCAGCGCCATGAGCAGGATGCCGGCCGCGATGCCCGTACCGGTCACCACCAGGCGTGCGAACAGCGGGATGCGGTGGGCGATCAGGGTGCCCAGCGCACTGGACACCAGGGCGCCGGCGCCGAAGGACGCGACCACGGCTCCGACCACACCGACGTTCCAGCCGCGCTCGGAGACCAGCAGTGGGAGCGCCACCTCCAGGGGCCAGCCGAAGGCCATGTCCAGGGTGAAGGAGGCGAGGAAGATCCAGCGCAGCCGCGGGTGGCGGGCCAGCAGCCGGAAGCCGTCGGCGGACCGCCGGACCATCGACTCGCCGGGTTCGCGGCGCGGCCGGGTCAGGCCGCTGGTGACGTAGAGCAGGCAGATCAGCCACGCGGTGCAGGTCAGGGAGGTCACCAGCAGCGCGTGCCACAGCTGGCCGACGGAGATCAGCCAGGCGCCGATCGGGGCGCCGGTGATGGGGGCGATCCGCAGCACCATCGCGTAGAGGGAGTTGGCCCGGGTCAGGTAGTCCCGCTTGGCGAATTGCGGCATGAGCGAGCCCGAGGACGGCCCGCCGAGACCGAGCAGGATGCCGTCGAGCAGGGCGATCACCACCAGCGGCCACAGGCTCTCCACGTGGTACACCACGGCCGTGCCGGCGATCAGCACGCCGATGCGGGCCGCGGTGGTGCGCAGCAGCACGAAGCGCGGGCCGAGCATGTCGGCGACCGCCCCGCCGAAGATGAGCATCAGGGCGCGGGGGAGGGACGCGGCGAGCAGCACCATGCTGACGCCGGTGGTGCCGCCGAGCTGTACCGCGGTCCAGCTCATGGCGATCAGCAGGATGAAGCTGCCGCACTGGGCCAGGGCCTGGCCGCCGACCAGCACCCCGACCTTGTCCCACTGGATCTCGGGTGGTGCGGAAGCCGGTGCTGAGTCACTTCTGGTACGCATGGGTGGCCTGTTCTGTGGAGGAGGGGCGGGAGGGGAGGGTCAGGAACGGGGCGGCAGCCGGAGCCGGACGGTGCCCGACCCGCCGGCGAGTGCGCTCGTCACGGCGCGGGCCGCTGCCCGGCGCCAGGCGGCGGGGCGGAGCGCGGAGCGGGACGCGGGCCCGTAGGAGGTGAGGCTCAGCCGCCCTCCCAGGTGGGAGCGGCCGGCCCCGGCCAGCGCCCGGACCGCGGCCTGCGCGGCCCCGTTCGCTCCGGCGGGGCGGACGGTGACCAGGGGCAGCTCGGACAGGGTGAAGCGGGCCCGGACGGTGCCGCCGCCGGAGCGGGCGGTGGGCGTGGCCGGCCGCCGGGTGCGGGCACTGCCGGGACGGCGGGGTGCCGTGCGGGAGGGCCGTGCGGGCGGTCGGGGGCGGCTGCCCCGGCGGCCGTGGCGCGGTGCGGTCCGGCTCATCGTGGTCCCTCGCTGTCGTGGGCGGGCTCGGTGGTGGGCAGTGCGCTGTCCCAGGTGCGCAGGCGCAGTGGCCGGCGGGCGGTGCCGACCGCGGCGACCGCGGCCACGTAGCCGGGCGGCGCCGGCAGGTCGGTGAGCGTCCAGAGGGTGCCGCGGTAGGTGCGGCTCCCCAGGACGGTGCCCGGCACGGGCACGGGGATCCCCAGCCCGGTCAGGAGCCGGCCGCCGGCTGCCTTGACGCAGGCCTCCTTGCGGGACAGCAGCCGGTGGTACGCGGCCCGGCGCGCTTGTGGTCCGGGTTGTGCGGCCACCTGGGCGGCCTCCTCGTCGGGCAGGAAGCGGGCGGCAAGGGCCAGGGCGGCCCCGGCCGGGACCCTGACCTGTTCGATGTCCACGCCCACCGGTGCGGTGAGCGAGACGGCGAGCAGCGCGTGGCCGCCGGACCGGCTCAGGTTCCACTGCCAGCGGCTCAGCCGGCCGTCGAACACCGGCTTGCCGTGCGGTTCGGTGCTCCACCGCAGTGCGCGTCCGTCACGGTCGAGGTAGCTCCCCAGGATGGTGCGGACCGTACTGTGCGCGCGGGTGTACCGGCGGGCCGCCACCGGGTCCGGGAAGGCTTCCGCGCGGCGTCGCTCCGCCGGGCCGAGGCAGCCGGTCCCCGGGTCGCTGCCGGTGTCGAGACCGATCAGCCACACGTCCGTTCCGGCGGGCGGCCCGGTCGGCAGCCCGCCGGCGCGGTAGCCGGGGGCGGCGGTCTGCGGACCGGCGGTCGCCGGTGGCGCCGGCATCTCAGATCCGCCCGTGCAGGTAGCCCTGGGCAAGAGTGAGGCGCTGGATGTTGCTGGTGCCCTCCATGAATTCGAAGGCCCTGGCGTCGCGGGCCCATTTGTCGAGCAGCGGGTGCTCCCAGCGCGCCCCGGGACCGAAGGCGCGGACGGCCGCCGTGGTGATGTCCTCCGCGAGCCGGGTGGCACGGATCTTGGCGGCCGAGGCCAGGGTGCCGTCGGCGGGGTCGTGGTCGGCGGACCGGGCGGCGGCCAGCACCATGGCCCGCACCCCGGCCAGCTGTGCGGCGAACTCCGCGAAGCGGGGGGCCGCCGCGGAGTGCGCGTCGCCGCGGTGGCCGGTCACGTAGTCGTGTGCGGCTTGAGCGACTCCCAGCGCCAGGCAGGAGACCACCGGCCGGTACCGGTTGAAGGTGCGCACCGCCGCCCACATGCCCTGCCGGGTCGCGCTGCGGTGCCGCCCCAGGACGTCCTCCTCGGCCACCGGTACGTCCCGCATCCGCAGCTCGCTGAGCTCCAGGCCGCGCAGCCCGATGGTGTCCAGGGGAACGCCGGTGAAGCCGGGCCGGTCGCTCTCCAGCAGCACCGCGACCACGCCGAGCGGTCCGCGGTGCCGGCGGGCGAAGAGCACGCCGGTCGCCGAGCGGGCGCCGTTGCCCACGAAGCGCTTGGTGCCGTTGAGCAGCAGGCCGCCACCGTCCGCGGGGGTCAGGGTGGTGGCCATCGCGGCGGGGTCCGAGCCGTGGGCCGGTTCGGTCATGCCGAAGAACGTCCAGACCGGCCCGTCGGCCAGCCGGCCGTAGTAGCGCTCCAGCTGCTGCGGGTCCCCGAGTTCGGCCATGACGTGCCCGGACATCGCCGGGCCGGGCAGTCCGAGGGCGATACCCGCGTCGGCGCGTGCCAGCTCCTCCCACACCACGACCTGTTCGGCGCACCACCGGAGGTGGACGGCACGTCCGTCCACCCGCAGCGGGTCGGGGTTGTACGCGGCGGGCAGCCCGGCGAACTGCCGCCACGGCAGTGCTCCGTCGAGCAGGCCGGGGAGCAGGGCGGGGTCGGCGTCCACCGCGCAGGACACCCGGCGCAGGGGGGCGGCCTGCTCGCGGGCGACGGCGCGGAGCCGGGCGAGGAAGGCGGAATCCGGTGGCGGGGCGGAGGTCATGTCGGCTCCTGGTCGGTGTCCGGGCGGTCGGTGTCCGGTGCGGTGGCGTCCGGCGGGGTGGTGTCCGGTGCGGTGGTGTCCGGCGGGGTGGGTCGGGCGGGAGCGGCGTACACGTCGCCGAGCAGCTCCGAGGCGCGGATCGCGCTCCCCGGTCCGTCGGTGAGGTAGCCGGACGCGCCGAACAGGTGCAGGCAGGTCCGTCCGGACGCGTCGAGCGCGCGGTGGGCCCGGTGCAGCTCGGCGCTGCCGGGGGTGTCCGCGGTGAGCGCCCGGGCCTCGGCGATACCGAGGGCCGCTTCCGCGACCAGCGAGCGGACCAGGGACAGTTTCAGCGTGCTGGAGCCCTGCACCCGGCGGTCCCGCAGGCGGTCCGTGGCCTGCCGCAGGAGCCGGTCGGCGGCCCCCAGCCGGGCGGCGAGCACTCCGGCCCGCCACCTGTCGCCGGGGTGCCCGGCACCCTCCACCCGGAGGGCGACCAGCCGGTCACCGGGGCGGTCGGCCCGTACGGATCCGAGTTCCTGCTCCGGTGCTTCGGGGCCGCGCGGGCGGGGTCCCGAGCCAGTGGTGAAGTGGCCGCAGGCGGCGGCGGTCTCCGGCGGCAGCAGCACGTAGCCGCCGTCGCCGGCCGGCAGGACGGCCTCGCCGGCCGTGCGGTGCAGCAGGACGAGCGCGGCGACCAGGCCCTGGTCGCGGGCGGTGTCCCGGACCGTGGCCACCAGGTCTTCGGTGCCGGGAGGGGTGAGGACGGAAGTCACGGGACCAGCTCCTTCGGTGCGTGGTCGGGGGATGAGGCGGAGACGGCGGATGCGGTGTTCCCGGCGTCCCGGTCCGGCCCCGCCCAGGTCAGCGGCAGGCCGCACAGGTACGGCAGCACGGGGTCGCGGTCGGCCACGAGCAGCCGGCCGGCCGGCTGCTCGCCGGAGGTCAGCCGGTGCGCGAGCGTCAGCCACAGCCCGGTGACGGGCAGACCCGGTTCGCCGCGCAGCAGGGTGATGCCGTCGGCGGGCGTCAGGTCGCCCAGCCCCGCACCGGCGAGGAGGGTGCCGGCCGGCGGTACGGCCGGAGGGGGCGCGCTGTGCCGCGGGGCGACGGCCGCCCGGTCGGTCACGGTGATCTCCACGCGTCCCAGCTCCGGTCCGGTCAGGGTGCCGAGCAGCAGGGCCACCGCGGCGTCCCGTTCCGGACGTGCGGCTGTCGCGCAGGGAGGCAGGGTGCTCTGCTCCATCAGCACCACCAGGGCGCGGCGCCGGGAGCCGGCCGCGAGGTGTCCGGCCGCGATCCGCAGCGCGGTGAACGGGCCGGCGACACCCTGCTCGGAAATGCCGACGATCAGGGGATCGCTGCCGGCCAGGTCGGCGAGTACCGGGCCGGGCAGGCTCTGGTGGCGCCAGTCGGACCCGGCCGCCACGGTGACGATCAGGTCGACTTCGGACAGCAGCTCGCTGCCCAGGCGGCGCGCGACCGCCCGCACCATGTCGTGGTGGCTGACCACCGGGCCCTCCCGCAGCCAGGTGTCGTCGGCCGCGGGGCCGTTGAGGCCGGCCCAGAGTTCCCGGCCGGCCGACAGGTCGTCGGGGGTGGCCGAGCCGTCAGCGGCGGAGAAGATGAACGGGTGGATGCTTTCCAGGCGGGGAACCGCGGCGGGACAGCCGCGGTCTCCCTCGTCGAATCGCCAGGCAGGCACCGGGTCACCGGGCCTCGGCGACGTAGCCGGCCAGCGACCCGACGCTCTCCAGGTGGTGGTGCTCCAGGCTCTCCGGGTCGACCTCCAGGCCGAGGCCGTCCTCCAGGGCCAGCAGGAGGCTGAGCACGCTGGTGGAGTCGAGTTGCAGGTCGTCGAAGAGGCGGGTGTCCTCGGTGACGTCGGTGAGCTCCTGGCCGAGTACCTCGGAGAGCGCGGTGACGATGGCGGGGATGAGCTGCGCGCGGGTGGTGGGCTGGGCGGGGGCAGTGGTCATGACGGGCTCCTTGGGTTCTGCGGGTGGATGAGGCGGTGCGGTGCGGGGTGGTGCGGTGCGGTGCGGGGTGGTGCGGTGCGGGGTGGTGCGGTGCGGGGTGGTGCGGTGCGGGGTGGTGCGTGCCGTGCCGGCGGTGGCCGGTACGGGTGTCAGGCGCGGAAGTCGTGCAGGATCTGCTGGCCGAGCAGGCTCTCGGCGTCGTCCCGGCTGCGGACCAGCCGGGCGTGTCCCTTGTGGACGAGCACCTCGGCCGGGTAGCCGTGGCTGAGGAAGTGGACGGGGGACGCGGTCGGCCCGTAGGCACCGGAACGTTCCACGCCGACCACATCGCCCGGCCGCAGGTCGGCGGGCAGGTCCACGGCCTTGCCGAGGGTGTCGTTGGGCGTGCACAGCGGGCCGGTGACGTTCCACCGGACGGTGTCCGGCCCGGCGGGCCGGTTGAGCATGCGCATCGGGAAGTTGCGCTTGACGAAGGAGCCGATGCCCACGGCGGCCATGTGGTGGTTGGTGCCGCCGTCGGCCACGGCGAACCGCTCGCCCATGGACTCCTTGACGTAGCGCACCCGTACCGCGTAGGTGCCGCTGTGGCCCACCAGGTACCGGCCGAGCTCCATGACCATCCGGGTGTCCGGGTGGTTCTGCGCGAAGCGGGCGAAGTGCGGGTTGACGCGTTCGGCGAGCACCGCGACGTCCAGGTCCCGTTCGTTGGTGAAGTAGGCGACGCCGAGGCCGCCG
Organism: Streptomyces sp. ACA25; assembly: GCF_028200735.1. Classification (GTDB taxonomy): domain Bacteria; phylum Actinomycetota; class Actinomycetes; order Streptomycetales; family Streptomycetaceae; genus Streptomyces. The sequence goes on along the minus strand of NZ_JAQKPV010000001.1, from coordinate 21,863 downwards.
CCGACGTCCACCACGTCCAGCGGGACGCCGAGCCGCTCGGAGAGCCGTTCGACGAGGTCCAGGATCCGCTCGGTGTTCTCGGTGATGACGTCCTCGGACAGGATGCGGGTGCCCATGTACGCCTGGAAGCCGCAGAGCCGCACCGAGCTGTGCCGGGCGGCCAGGTCCGGGGCGTCCAGCAGGGCCTGCTCGTCGATGCCGAACTGGCGGGGCTTGCCGCCCATGGTCAGGCCGCCGCCCTTGACCGCGAAGCTCGGGTTGACCCGCAGCACCACGGCGGCGGTGGTGCCCAGGCCGGCCGCGATCTCGTCGATGAGGTCCAGCTCGCCGAACGACTCGCAGATGACGGTGATGCCGTCCTTGAGGCAGGCGGTGATCTCGGTGGCGCTCTTGCCCGGACCCAGGAACATGATCTGTCCGGCGGGGACCCCGGCGCGCTGCGCGGTGACCAGCTCGGTCAGCGAGGACACTTCGGCCCGGGCGCCCAGGCTGTTCAGCAGGGCGCAGACGCTGATGTTGGGGTTGGCCTTCAGCGAGTAGAACATCTCCACGCCGGGGTGCAGGACGTCCCGCAGCTGCTGGTACTGGCGGGTGATCACCTCGCCGTCGTAGACGTACAGCGGGGTGCCGAAGCGCTCGGTGAGCTCGGTGAAGTCGATGCCCTGCACGGCGTTCGGGTGGTCGGGTGCGGTCGGCTCAGACATGGGCGGGGCGGTCCTTCCGGAGGCGCTCGGCAATGGCGTGGTCGAGGTGGGCGAGGTCGGCTTCGCGTTCGCCGAGCAGCAGGCCGTACAGGCGGCCGCTGTGGGTGCGTCCGCTGTCCTCGTCGGGGGCGGCGGCGTTGACCGTGGCGAAGTTGTTGACGAGCAGCCCGCATCCGCTCGCGGCGTCGAACAGCAGCGGGCCGAGGAGCTCCCGCAGTTCGGCGAACGTGTGCCGGCCGGTCAGGGACAGGTCGTACTGGCGGGCGACCGCCACGGAGCCGGTCCGCATGAACCGTTCCTGCAGGGTGGTCTGGTAGGTCGACATGTTGTTGCGGGCGTTGATCTCCAGCACCGGCAGCAGTGCGCCGTCGGTGGTGATGATCGCGTCCACCCCGACCACGCCGTGGAAGCCGTCGGCGGCCAGCCGGGCGCCGAGGCGGGCGGCGCACCGCTCGATCGCGGCGGCGTGCTCCTCGCTGATCCGGGCCGGGAACCGGTGCCCCTTGTGGACGCCCTTGTCGGTGATCGCTTCCTTGACGAAGTCGAATCGGACCGTGCCGTCGCGGCCCACGGTGAAGTGGTAGTTGAGGTCGACGGCCTTGTCGGCCCACTCCTCGATGACCAGGCTCACCCGGTTGTCGCCGGACTTGGCCGCGGCGCGCGTCACCATGCGGACGAGTTGCCCCAGCCGGCGTGCGTCGTCGACGACCACGATGCCCTTGCCGGACACTCCGTACGCGTCCTTGATGCCGACCCGGCGCCCGGCGGCCAGCGGGCCGGCCGCCGCCTCGTCCGCGGCGGCGGCGAACTCCTCGACCGTCTCGCACGCCCAGCCCCGTGCCTGGTCGAGGCCCAGCTCGTCGGCGAGGCGCCGACTGTAGATCTTGCTGTTGACGGCTTTCACCAGGGCGGCCGGGGGCAGCGCGGCCCGCAGGCCGGTCAGCTCGCACAGCTGTTCCTCGGTGGCGGACATTCCGTGCGGCCACAGGTGGGCGCCGCCGGCCGCCAGCTCCCGCAGCGCCCGGAGCAGCCGGGGGGAGTCCAGCGCGTCGGCGCTGACGGAGCGGGCCGGATCGTTGACGTCGGTGACCAGGATGTGCGGCAGGTCGATGCCCAGGTCCTCCAGGTAGGCCAGGTAGCCGGGGTCCGGGGCCGACTTGAGGATGACGTGGTCGGCCTTGCCCGCGAGCAGCAGGGTGAACTCGTCCATCCGGTTGACGATCGCGGTGGACTCCCGGCCGCTGACGGTGGGCAGTCCGGCCTCGCCCCGGGCCCATTCGTCCTCGACCTCGAAGTTGCCGAGCAGCACGAACGGGGTGTCCGGGTCGGTGGTGCAGGCGTGCTTCACGCCCATGAGGAAGGCCGGGGCTGCCGGGGGTGCCTCAGATACGAGTGGGGGCATGGTCGGGGTCCTTCTCTGTGCTGGAGGGGGTGAGGAGGGAGCGGTGCGGGTGGGCGGGTTCAGTGGCGCAGGACGGCGGCGGAGAACGTGGAACCCAGTCCGACGGTGGCCATCAGGTAGAGGTCGCCGGGGTGCAGCAGGCCCCGTTCGCGGGCGTGGACGTGGTTGATGAAGGGGTCGGCGGCGAAGCAGTGGGCGGTCACCGGGATGTTGTCGAGGAAGATCTGGTCGCGGCTCAGCCCGAGGTCGGTGGCCAGGCGCCGCCAGACCGTCCGGTTGACGTTGTGCGGGAGGACCAGCGCCAGGTCGGTCAGCTCGATGCCGGCGGTCTGCACGGCCTCCCGGATGACGCCGGCCAGCAGCGTGTTGTGCTCCTTGAAGAACTCCGGGGCCACCGGGAGCGGCGGGGTGCCTTCGGCGTGCCGGCCGTCGGTGTGCGTGGCGTAGCTCAGCAGCCGGTCGCGTGCGCCGTCGGCGGTGACGAGTACGGCGGCGGTGGACTCGCCCATCACTGTGCTTCCGGGCACCTGCTGCAGGGACTCCAGGAACACTCGTTCACCCATCAGCACCAGGCCCAGCGCGTCCGGGTCGCCGTCGGCCGTGAGTAGCCGGCCGACGGCGTCCACCGCGAGCAGTCCGCTCGCGCAGGCGTGCTGGGTGACGGTGAAGGCCACCGCGTGCGGCAGTCCGAGTGCCGCGCACACCTCCTCGGGGGGCAGCCGGTCGGCGGGGGCGACGGTCGACACCGTGCGGGCGAGTGCGACATAGCGCACCCGGTGCTCCTGGCCCCGGAGCGAGGCCAGCGAGCGGGCCGCGGCGGCGTGCAGGGCGCACAGGTCCTGGCCGGGTGCGCGGTGCACCGCGTCCAGGCCGTAGAACCGGCGGAAGATCCGCATCTCGTGCCGGCCGGTGTCGGTCCGGGGAGCGGTGTCCTCGATCGGGACGGGCTGCCCGGGCAGGTGGCAGGCGACTTCCAGCAGCGCGGTCACAGTGTCTCCTCGGTCCGTGCCGGGTGACCGGCCGCGGCGCGGTCCCGGGAGGCGGGACGGGCGGGGTCGCCGGCCGTCGGGTGGGGGACGTCCTGAGCGGGGGGCCACCACAGGTCGTCGGGGTCCAGCGCGGCCGGGTGGTACTTGCCGAGCGCGCTGATCAGCAGGCGGCATTCCAGCGCGAGGGTTCCGGCGAGCCGTATCAGGCCCTCCTCGGGGTCCTCGTCGACCGCGATCAGCGCGGCCCGGCCCAGCCCTACGGCCCGGGCCCCCATCGCGAGCGCGCGGACCGCCCGGCCGCCCTCCGCCATCCGTCCCGCCACCAGCAGGCATCCCTCGGGGGGGCCGATGCGGCGCAGGCACTCGGCGAGCGGCAGCCCGACCTCGTCCAGGAAGACGCGCGGCGCCCAACCGGTGCCGCCCTCCGCCCCGTCGACGGTCACGGCATCCGCTCCGGCCCGCCAGGCGACGGCGGCGGCCCGGGCCACGTCCCGGCCCGGCGGCAGTTTCACCCAGACGCGGGCCCGCGGGAAGTTGTTCCGCATGAAGCGCAGCTGCTGGCGGACGATTTCCTCGGTGAAGGTGCCGGGGCTCGCGCAGCGCAGCCGGTGCTCCGAGTCGTCGCCGAGGACGTTCCGGACGGCGAACCGGCCGGCCAGCCGCGCCGAGTCGGCGGTCCCGGTGACGGTCATCCCGCCGAGCCCGGGTTTGGCTCCCTGACCGATCTTCAGCTCGAACGCCAGCCGTCCGGAATCCAGCAGCGGCCGGCTCACCGGGTCGCTGTAGACGAGGTTCCACACCTCGGAGTCGGCGTCCTCCGTGCTCTGCTGCACCACCACCGCGCCGAGTCCGTCCGGCAGGTGGTCGGTGTAGGCACCGATCCGGGACGGCAGCGCGGCGCGCTCCGGAGCTGCGGCGTCGTGCCGGTATCCGTGCACCGGCACCATGTTCTCGCCGATCACCATGGGGATGCCCAGCCGGGCCGCCTGCCGGCTCGCCGCGACCCCGAGGTCGCCGTTGCCGGCCCGGGTCGAACCGAACGCGGACAGGAACAGTGGCAGCGAGCTGGGGAACCCTCCGACCTCCGTACGCAGGTCCACGTCGTCGTGCAGCGGCTCCCGGCCCAGATCGATGAGCTTCTCCAGGCGCTGGGGCATGAACACCGGAGGGACGAGCCGGGCCCGGTCCAGGGCGTCGGGGACCGCGGCGGAGCCGTCGTCACCGGCGCCGAACAGCTCCCGGCCGTAGGCCGAGGCCGGCGGGAACGCCTCGGCCGTGCCGTTGCGGGCCCGGGCGCGCACCTCGCGCTCCGGGAAACCCGCTGCCCGCAGCCCGGTCACGGTGCCATCACCCCGGGGAGCTTCGGGTAGGCGCTGACCTGCCACAGGGCGTCCAGCCCGGTGAGGAAGCGGACCAGCCGCTGGAGCCCCATCCCGAAGCCGGCGCTGTTCTCGATGCCCTCCCGGGCCAGGTCCAGGTACCAGGCGTACTTGGCGGGGTTCTCCCCGCTCTCCCGCATCCGGGTGACGACGGTGGCGTAGTCGGCCTCCCGTTCACTGCCGCTGACCAGTTCACCGAACCCGCCGTGCGCGATCAGGTCGAAGTTGCGCAGCACACCGGGACGGTCGGGGTCCTCGCGGTCGTAGAAGCCGCGTGAGCCCTTCGGGTAGTCGTTGATGAAGAACGGCCGGTCCGCCTCCAGCGACAGCACCTTCTCGCCGTGCCAGTCGATCTCGGCGTCGGGGCTCTGCGGGTGGCCGAGGCCCCGCAGCCGTGCCACGGCCTCGGCGTGCGTGCACTCGCCGAACTTCCCCGACAGCAGCTCGGCGAAGTCCAGCCGGTCGCGGCCGAGGGCTTCCAGCGTGCCGGGCACCGTGCGCCAGACGTGGGCGACGACGTGGCCGAGCAGGCCGGCCGCGAGCTCCTGCGCGTCCTCGCGGCTCGCACCGGCCATCTCGACGTCGATCTGGTGGAACTCCACGAGGTGACGGCCGGTGCCGGCGGTCTCCGGCGGCTCCACGCGCACGTTCGGGGCGATGTAGAAGAGCTTCGGGAAGCCGCGCAGTGACGCCTGCTTGTACAGGATGGCGCTGGTCATGAGCTTGTACGGGCGCCCGTAGTAGTCGACGTCCAGGGCCTTGGCGCCGCGCCCGCCCGGGTCGGTGACCGGGCCGATCAGCGGGGGAAGCAGCTCGGTGAAGTCCTGGGCGCGCAGGAACTCCCGGGCCGCGTACAGCGCTTCCTGCTGTACCAGCATGGCGTTCCGCAGTGCGGGGGAGCGCAGGTGCTCACCGAGCTCCGGGGGCCGGCTGCCGTCCGCGGGTCCGTCCGTGCTGCCGTGCGTGGCCTGTTCGACGTCCATCTGCTGCATCTGGTCTCCCGGCTTTCTGGGTTGGTGAGGCGTCTGAGAGCTGGTGCGGTGTCGCGGGGCGGGCGGCTCCGGCCGGTCCCCGGTGAGGTCGGTGACAGGTGCGGGCGAGCAGGGGCCGGCCGGCTCCGCCCGGTCGAAAGTGCGGGCGACGCCGTGCAGCGCCGACAGGAGCCGGGCGGACGTCATGACGGTCCGCCGGCCGGGGGCGGACCCGGCCGGTACCGGCATCGAGGCCACGTCCGACCAGCGGAGCCGCCCGGAGGCGTCGAGGAAGCTCCTGGACCGTCCGGAGTTGTCCGGGTGCAGGCAGTACGGGATGTCGAGATAGCCCCGGGCGAAGGCGGCGCGCAGGGCGGCCCCGGTGTCCTCGCCGAGCCCGAGCACCGCTTCGACGAAGGCCCGGGCCTGCGTGTAGACCTCGCTGTCGCACAGCGGGCCGCCGGGCGCGGGGCGGGGCGTGAGCGCCGCTGTCGACGCGGCGGCCGCCAGGGCGCGGACGTTCTCGTCCACGGTGGGGATCCGGTGTGCCTCCGCTGCGGTCTTCACGATCAGTCGGCGGGCTCCGGACCGGACGGCGAGTTCCGCCGACTGCTCCAGCAGCCGGGTCGCCCCGCTCTCGGTCAGCGGGAAGACGCCCATGTAGGTGTAGAGCACCACATGCCAGTCGACGTCCGCCGGCAGGAACTCACCGGCCAGCCGCCGCAGCGCGTGCACCGCCTCTTCGTCCTGCGCCGCACTGGTCTGCTGGGCGTAGCTCAGCGAGACGCTCCGGATGCCGTGCTGGGCGAAGAACATCCCCTCCAGCAGACTGAGGGCGATCAGCAGGTCCGGCGGGCACAGCTGGCCCAGCATGCAGCCGCCGAAGCTCTCCACGTGCGGTGTCCGCGGGCCGGGCACCAGGGTCGCGAGCAGTTCGCAGCCGCGTGCCCAGTTGTCCACCGACTCCCGCAGCGGGGTCCGTCCGTAGGGCAGGCAGTAGGAGACGGGACCGCCCTCGGTGGCGTCCAGTCCCGCCGAGGTGAGGGCCCGGATGATGGCCTCGGGCCGGGACGATCCGTGCCGGACCTGGATGGGGAACGAGGCGTCCAGCATCCCGTCGAGCAGCTCCCGGGTGCGCTCCGGAGTGTGCGCGGTGATCGGGTAGCCGTTGAGCGGTACGCCCTCGGCGAGGCAGTCCTGGGCGGATGTCCGGTCGCCCACCCGGGTGTAGCTGTCGATGGTCAGGGTGCCCACGGTGGTCGCGGCGGCGAACTTCGTGCGTTCCAGGCCGGTGCGCATCCGGCGGGGATCGCTGTAGCCCATGCGGGGCTGGACGACGAGCCGGCCGGCGTCGGCGGCCTCGGCGACGAAGCGGCCGAAGGACGGGACGGGCGCGGGGCCGGCCGGGGCGGCTGCGGCGGGCGCGGTCATGGTGGCGGTCATGCGGTGCTCCGTCCGCGCATCGCGGGAAGCCGCCCGCCGGCTGCGAGTCCGGTCAGGAAGTCCCGCAGCGCGTCCAGGTCCCCGTCGTCGAAGACCGCGGTGCAGCCGGCCCGCAGCAGGCGGGCCGCGGCCTCCGCGTCACAGGCGCCGGCCACCCCGAGTTTGCCGCCGACGACGACCGGGACGGTGGCACCGGCCCGGTCGGCGCGCAGCCGGGTGACGGCGGTCAGGCCGTCGCGGTAGCCGTGGCCGTTGACACTGCTGATGAGCACCAGGTCCGGACGGTGCGCCGCGCATTCGGCGGCGAGCAGTTCGCCGTCCACACAGGGGCCGAGATTGACCACCCGGTGATTCAGCTCTTCGAGGAACAGCTGAAGAAACACCAGGTTCCAGGTGTGGGAATCCGATGCGGTACCGGTCACCAGAACCTTGAGTCCGTACTCGGGCAGCGCCATTGACTTCCTTCGAAGATCGGGTGGGGATTTCCCCGTCGCGTAACAACGAAGGTAGGTCCGGCGGCCGGCCGCGAGCGGTAGTTGCACCGGCAGAAAGCGGGCGGTGTACGGGCCCGGCACCGGCAGCTCCGCGGGCTCGGCGGCCGCCCGGCGCCCGGCGCGCGGAAGGGCCGCGGCAGGCAGTGCGCTGGGCACTGCCTGCCGCGGCCCTTCCGGGGGACGCCCTCGGGTCAGCCGTACTGCGCGAGCAGGCTCTTGGGACGGATGTCGGTCCAGTTCTCCTCGACGTAGGCCAGGGCATCGGCCCGGCTGCCCGCGTCCAGCGCGACCGTCCAGCCGTCGGGAACGGCGGCGAACGCCGGCCACAGCGCGTGCTGTCCCTCCTCGTTGACCAGTACGTAGAACGTGCCCTTGTCGTCGTCGAACGGATTCGTCATGTCAGCTCCTCGTTTCCAGGGTGTGCGCGGGGTTGCGGTCGTCGCTGTCGCGGAGTTCACGCATTTTCTCGGCCAGAACGCGCCCGATGCGGGCCAGCGGTTTCGGTTCGGCCATGCGCAGATGCGTGGAGTCGATGTCGTGTGTTTCCACGGAGCCTTCCGTGAAGGCCTCCCAATCACGTGGATTGTTGAGTTCGGTGTTCTGCAGTTTCGTGGCGACGAAGAACAGGATGTCAGCCTCGGGGCGCAGCGGGGCGTACGCCTTCATGAGTTCCGCGTGATTGATCGACGCGTCGAACAGCGTCGACATCTCCGCGTTGGTGAAGTCGGCGAGCACCGGGTCCCGCCGGCGCAGCAGTTCCGCCACGGCCACCCGGTCGAACCGCACGTCGGTCGCGTCGTCGGGCACGCCGACCAGCATCCGCATGATCTCCAGATCGGTGAGCGGCTGCGGGACCTTCTCGGCCGGGCGCGGATAGACGTCCATCAGGGCCAGCAGCTCGACCCGTTCGCCCAGCTCCTGCAGGCGCACGGCCATCGCGTGCGCGACCGAGCCTCCGAAGGACCAGCCCAGCAGCCGGTACGGGCCCCGGGGCTGGACGCTCCTGATCTGCTCCAGGTAGTCGTCGGCCATCGCCTCCACGCTCGGCGAGCGGAACGCGGGATCGCCCAGGGTGCGTGACTGCAGCGCGTACAGGGGCTGATCGCCGCCCAGGTGCTGGGCGAGGCCGGAATACGGCCAGCCCATGCCCGTCCCGGGGTGGATGCAGAACAGCGGCCGCTGGGTGCCCTCCGCGCGCAGCGGCAGCAGCACGCCCATCGAATCGCCGTCCGGACCGTCGCCGAGCAGCCCGGCCACGGTCGGTTTCCGGAACAGGTCGCGGACCGAACGCTCGACGCCCAGCACCGTCCGCATGCGGCTCACCAGCCGCACACCGAGCAGTGAATGCCCGCCCAGGTCGAAGAAGTTGTCGTCGATGCCGACGTTCTCCACATCGAGGATCTCGGCGAACAGGCCGGCCAGTACCTCCTCGCGGGCGTTGCGCGGCCCGCGTCCGGACCCCGCGGTCCGCCGGTGGGGCGCGGGCAGGGCCTTGCGGTCCGGCTTGCCGTTCGTGGTCAGCGGAATCGCGTCGATGATCAGGACCGCGGAAGGGATCATGTGCTCGGGCAGCTCACCGGCCGCCGCGGCCAGCAGCTCCGCGCCGGTGACGGTGGCGCCGGCGCGCGGCACCGCGTAGCCGACGAGCCGCTTGTCGCCGGGACGGTCCTCCCGGACCACCACCGCCACCTGGCCGACCGACGGGTGCCGGGCCAGCTGCGCCTCGATCTCGCCGGGCTCGATCCGGAACCCGCGGAGCTTGACCTGGCCGTCGGCCCGGCCGATGAACCGCAGCTCACCGTCGGTCGTCCAGCTCACCAGGTCACCGGTGCGGTACATCCGCCCGCCGTCGCCGCCGAACGGATCGGCGACGAAGCGCTCCGCGGTGAGTGCGGGCCGGCCGAGGTAGCCGCGCGCCACCTGCGCGCCGGCGATGTACATCTCACCGGGAACGCCCACCGGGGCCGGCCGCATCCTGCTGTCCAGGACGTAGATCCGGGTGTTGTCCAGCGGCTTTCCCAGATGCACCCGGTGCAGCACCCGCTCGGAGAGCTCGAACCGCTGGTGATGCGAGGCGAACGTCGCCTCGGTCGGGCCGTAGGAGTGCACCAGCACGGTGTCCGGGCAGTGCTCCAGCACCCGCTGGAGCGCGGCGGGTGAGGCCACGTCACCCCCGGTCCACACCTCGCGGAGCAGCCGCAGGGTCTCCAGCCCCTCGTCCGCCATGATGTGGAACAGCCCCATGGTGAAGTAGGCCGCGGTCACGTCGTACGCGCGGATGGTGCGGTCCAGCTCGGCGACGTCCGCGCCGTCCCCCGGAGCCACCACCAGCTGCCCGCCGTTCAGCAGCGTCACCCACAGCTCGTAGGTGGAGGCGTCGAACCCGATCGCGGAGTGCACCAGCATCCGCCGGTGGTTCTCCTTGTTCCAGCAGCGGTCCGACACCAGGTCGACGACGTTGCGGTGGGTGACCCCGACGCCCTTGGGCCGGCCGGTGGAGCCCGAGGTGAACATCACGTACATCACCGCCTGGTCGCCGACCGCGACCCCGGGATCGGTGCGCGGTGTGCCGTCCGGCGCCGGGGCGTCCGCGTCCAGCACCTCGGCCCCGGCGATCCGCTCGGCGCGCACGGTGGTGCTCTCCAGGTGCGCGTGCTGTGTCAGCAGGACCCCGGCCCGCACATCCTCCATGATCATCCGCACCCTGGCGTCGGGCAGCTTGGGGTCCAGCGGGACGTACGCCGCCCCGCACTTGAGGACCGCCAGGGCAGCCACCAGCAGCTGCGGCGCGCGGTCCATCAGCACGCCGACCGCGTCGTCGCGCCGCACCCCCGCACCGATCAGGCGGTGGGCCATGGCGTTGGCGCGGGCATCGAGCTCGGCGAAGGTGAGCGTCTCGTCCCCGAGGGACACCGCGACCCGGTCCGGGGTGCGGCGCGCCAGGTCGGCGACCCGCGCGTGCACCGTGCCGCTCGGCACCGGGTGAGCGGTGTCGTTGCAGGTGGTCAGCAGCCGGTGCTCCTCCTCGGGCGTCAGCAGGGAGATCTCCTCGATCCGCCGGCCGGGTTCCGCGGCGGCTGCCCGCAGAATGCGGGACAGGTGGGTGCTGAGCCGGCCCACGGTGGCCGCGTCGTACAGGTCGGTCGCGTACTCCACCACGCCGGTCAGGCCGCCCGGCGCGCCGTCGGCGTCCCGGGTCTCCCGCACCGACAGCGTGAGATCGAACTTGGTGGACGGGGTCGCGAACCTGACGGACGTCCCCGTCAGGGTCTCGTCCCGGTCCGTCTCGGCCGCCTCCACCTGGACCATCACCTGCACCAGCGGGTGGTGCGCGGTGGAACGGTGCGGATTGAGGTGCTCCACCAGCCGGTCGAAGGGCAGCTCCTGCCGGCTGTAGGCCGCCAGGTCGGTGTCCCGCACCCGGTCCAGCAGCTCAGCGAACGTCGGGTTCCCCGAGGTGTCGGTGCGCAGCACCAGCGTGTTGACGAAGAAGCCGACCAACGACTCCAGGGTGTCGTGGTCGCGCCCCGCCACCACTGTGCCCAGGGGCAGATCCGTACCCGCTCCGTGCCGGCTCAGCGTCGCGGCGAACGCCGCCTGCACGACCATGAACAGGGTGACGCCGTGGTCCGCGGCGATCCGCGTCAGCTCCCGGTGGGCGCCGGCGTCGAGCGTGAAGGGCACCACCGCGCCGCGGTGCGAGGGCTCCGCGGGCCGGGGGCGGCCGGTGGGGAGCTCCAGCACCGGCGGCGCGCCGGCCAGCTGCTCCTCCCAGTGGGCGAGCTGCCGGCTCAGCATGCTGTCGGCGTCGTCGGCCGAGCCCAGCGAGCGGTGCTGCCACAGGGTGTAGTCGGCGTACTGCACCGGCAGCGGCGTCCACTCCGGCGCGTGCCCGGCCAGCCGGGCCCGGTAGGCGACGTGCAGGTCCCGCAGCAGCAGGCCGGTGGACCAGCCGTCGGTGGCGATGTGGTGGACGACCAGAATGAGTATCTGGCCGTCGTCGGTGCTGTCGGCGGTGGCCCCCGGGGCGTCCGCGGTGCTCAGCAGCCAGGCGCGGAACGGAATCTCCCCCGCGAGGTCGAAGACGCTGCCGGTCGCCGCGTCGATCGCCGCCGTCAGATCGTCCGGACCGGTGCGCACCAGCCGCAGCTCGGGCCGGGCGCTCTCCAGCACCTGCTGGCAGGGCTCACCGTCCACCGAGGTGTACACGGTGCGCAGGACCTCGTGCCGCCCGGCCACGTCCGCGAGCGCGTCGGCCAGGACCGCCGGGTCGAGCGGCTCGTCGAGCCGCAGCACGACGGGAATGGTGTAGGAAGCGCCGGGCCCCTCCAGCTCGTTGAGGAACCACAGCCGCCGCTGCGCGTAGGACAGCGGGAGCAGCTCGGGCCGTTCCCCGGCCGCCGGAGCCTCCCGGGAGTCGGCGGTCGTCCCCTCCTCGGCGAGGCGCCGGGCCAGCCCGGCCGGCGTCGGCTCCAGGAAGAGGTCGCGGAGGCCGACCCGCACCCCGAGGACCGACCGCAGCCGGTTCACCAGCCGCACGCCCAGCAGCGAGTGGCCGCCGCTGACGAAGAAGTTGTCGTCCGGCGCGACCCGGTCGTGACCGAGCAGGTCGGCGAAGACGCCGCAGAGAATCTCCTCCTGCGGGGTGCGGGGCCCGCGGCGGACCGCGGCGGGGGCGGCGTCCGGCACGGTGGCGGCGGCCAGCCGTTCCCGGCGGGCCGCCAGGGCGGCCCGTTCGCCGCCGGTCAGCCCGGTGGCTGCGCCGGCCCGGGTACCGGGGTCGGCGGCGAAGGCGGTCAGTGTGCGGACGAAGAGGTCCAGCAGCAGGCCGGCGGTGCCGGCGTCGAAGAGATCGGCCGCGTACTGCAGCCAGATCTCCACACCCGCGGCCTCGTCACCGTCCGCGCGCAGGTCCACACAGGACACGCTCAGGTCGAACTTGGCGACCTCCAGCCCGGCCGGCTCGACGTCCCCGCGCAGGGGGCCCAGCGGCACCCGGTCGTCAGCTCCCCCGATGACGTTCAGCATCACCTGGAAGAAGGGGTGCGTGGCAAGGGAGCGCTGCGGGCTGAGATGCTCCACCAGCAGGTCGAACGGCAGGTCGTCGTGCGCGTACGCGGCCAGGTTGGCGTCCCGCACCCGCTCCAGAAGTTCCGCGTACGTCGGATCCCCCGACACGTCGGTGCGCAGGATCAGGGTGTTGACGAAGAAGCCGACCAGGTCGTGCAGTGACTCGTCGGACCGGCCGGCCACCGGGGTGCCGATCGCCACGTCCGGTCCGGCGCCGGCCGCGCCCAGCGTCACCGCGAGACCGCCCTGCAGCGCCATCAGCAGGCTGGCTCCCTGCTCCGCGCAGACCTCCAGCAGCTGCCGGTGAATCCCGGCGTCGAGGCGGGCGGTGACGGTGGCTCCGCGGTGGGTGGGCTCGGCCGGGCGCGGCCGGTCGATCGGCAGGGCGGTGACCGGAGGCAGTCCGGCCAGGGCGGTGCGCCAGTGTGCCAGCTGCCGGTGGGCGAGGCTGTGCGGGTCCGCGGGGTCCCCGAGCATGTCGTGCTGCCACAGCGCGTAGTCGGCGTACTGCACCGGCAGCGGCGCCCAGTCCGGTGCCTGCCCGGCGGCGTGCGCCCGGTAGGCGTGGTTCAGGTCGCGCAGCAGCGGACGCAGGGACCAGCCGTCGGTGGCCACGTGGTGCAGCAGCAGCACGAGGGTGGACGTGCCGTCGCCGGGGACGAACAGGCCGGCCCGGAACGGGATCCGGCAGGTGATGTCGAAGGGCTGCCCGGCGAAGGACGCGACGTCCCCGGCTAGCGAGTCCGGCCGGCTGGTCCGCACGTCCAGGATCTCCCCGGGTGTGTCGAGGACGTGCTGGTACGGTTCGGCGTCGGTGGCGGGGAAGAGGGTGCGCAGCGCCTCGTGGCGCTCGGTCACCTCCCGCAGGGCGGCATCGAGAACCTGCGGTTCCGGCACCCCGTCCAGCCGGATCACCACCGGGACGCTGTAGGTCGCCGACGGTCCTTCCAGCCGGTTCATGAACCACAGCCGGCGCTGCGCGAAGGACAGCGGTACCTGGTCCTCCAGGGGGAGCAGCGCTTCGCCGAACGCGTCCGGGGCGGCCGGCGGAGGCCGGTCCCCGGCGGGCTCGGACACGGGCTCGATCGTGGTCACCGGACTGCCGGTCAGGGGCATGGCACGTTCTCCAGACGAGGGTGGGAAGCAGGATCCGGCGCCGGGCGACAGCACCGTCGAGCGCGGTGCCGACGTGGTAGGACGGCGGGGAGTGCGGGAGCCGGCGGAGGCGCTCCTCCCGCCTTGCGTGCTCAGGTTAGGCAGCGCCGGGCCGCGTGAACGGCAGTGCGAGCGGCAGGACGAGCGGCACCAACGCCCGGCGCGCCACCGGCGGAACACAGCGACGGACCCGGCCGTGGTGATCACGGCCGGGTCCGTCCCGGAGGGTGTGCGGCCGGGCCTGCGCCGGGCCGGGTCAGGGCTGCCGGACGGTGTCCCGGGTCCGGGAGCCGCCCTTGGTGCGCCGGCGCAGCGTCGGACGGGACGCGGGCACCCCCGGTCCCGGGGAGCCGGGCGTGCCGGGTGTGCCGGGTGTGGCCGGGGCACCGGCGACGATCAGCAGTGCCGCCAGCGCGGCCACCGTCGGGGCCTTGAAGACGTCCCGGAGGGTGATCTCCGCGCCGAGCTCTGCCCGCACCCGGTTCACCAGGCGCACGGCGAGCAGCGAATGACCGCCCACCCGGAAGAAGTTGTCGTCCACACCGACCTTCCGGCCCTCCAGCACCTCGGCGAACAGGCCGATCAGCGACTCCTCGTACGGGGTGCGCGCACCGGCGTCGCCGGCCGTCCGTGCTTTCCGGGTCCCGGGCGCCGGCAGGGCCCGCCGGTCGACCCTGCCGTCCGCCCCCGTCGGCAGCGTGGCCAGGGTCACCACGGCGGACGGGACCGTGTACTCCGGCAGTTCCCCGGCGGCCCAGGCCATCAGCTCCGGCTCCGCCCCCGTGGCCGGTCCGCCCGGCATCACGTAGGCGACGAGGCGCCGCTCGCCGGGGCGGTCCTCGCGGAGGACGGCCACGGCCCGCGCCACCGAGGGGTGGCGTTCCAGCACACGGGCGACGGCGGGAAGGTCCACGGGGTAGCCGCCGAGCTCGGCCCGTTCCCCGGACCTGCCCAGCACCCGCAGCTCTCCGGCCGCGGTGCGCACCGCCCGGTCGCCGGTCGGGCGCAGCCGGCTCCCGGGCGGTCCGGACGGGTCGGGGACGGACTTCGCCGGGGGCTCCTCGCGCACCCCGGGCCGCGGTGGCCGGACCTCCTCCCGCGCAGTGCCGGAGACGTACAGCTCACCGGGCACCCCGGCGGGCACCGGCCGCCGCCGGTCGTCCAGCACCACGTGCCGTCGGCCGGCCGGCGCCGGGGCGAGCACCTCCCGCTGTTCCTCCGCCGAGAGCAGGTCGATGTCGGCGACCCGCCCGTCCGGGTCCGCCGCCACGGCGTCCAGGACCCGGGTGAGGCGGGCCGCCAGCAGGGCGGCGGTGCGGGCGTCGTAGAGGTCGGTGGCGTACTCCAGCACCCCGTCCATACCGGCCGGAGCTCCGGAGGCGTCCCGGCGTTCGGTGAGCGCGAAGGTCAGATCCACCTTGGCGCCGCGGGTGCGTACCGGCAGCGGGGTGCCCGCGAGGGCGGTGTCCTGCGGCTCGGAGTCGCCGGCGGGGTGCACCTGCAGCATGATCTGCGTGAAGGGATGGTGCGCGGGGGAGCGGTGCGGGCTGAGGTCCTCCACGAGGCGGTCGAAGGGCACGTCCTGGCGTGCGTACGCGGCCAGGTCGGTGTCGCGCACCCGTTCGACCAGGTCGGCGAAGCGGGGATCGCCCGAGGTGTCGGTGCGCAGCACCAGGGTGTTGACGAAGAAGCCGACGAGGTCGTCGAGCGCGTCGTCGTCGCGTCCGGCCACCACCGTGCCCAGCGGGAGATCCGTGCCCGCGCCGTGCCGGGTCAGGGTGACCGCGAGCGCGGCCTGCACCACCATGAACAGCGTCGCGCCGTGTGCGTGGGCGAGGCGGGTGAGCAGCCGGTGCGTCCCGGCGTCCAGCCCGAAGGTGGTCACCTCACCGCGGTGGCTGGGGACGGCCGGCCGCGGGCGGTCGCCGGGCAGCTCCAGGAGGGGCGGGGAGCCGGCGAGCTGCTCCCGCCAGTAGCCGAGCCGCCCGGCCGCGGGACTTCCGGGGTCCTTCGGGTCGCCCAGCGCGTGCTCCTGCCAGAGCGTGTAGTCGGCGTACTGGACGGGCAGCGGCGCCCACCCCGGCGCGTGGCCGGCGAGCCGGGCACGGTAGGCCACGTCGAGGTCCCGCAGCAGCGGCCCGGTGGACCAGCCGTCCGCGGCGATGTGGTGGAGCAGCAGCACCAGAACCTGCCCGTCCCCGGAGTCCGCCAGCCAGGCGCGGAACGGTATCTCCCCCGCGAGGTCGAAGACATGACCGGTGGCCTCGTCGACCGCCGCCGCGAGCCCGTCCCCCGGGACCCGCAGCAGATCCAGCCGGGGGCGCACGCCGGACAGGATCCGCTGGTAGGGCTTGCCGTCCTCGGAGGCGCAGACGGTGCGCAGCACCTCGTGGCGCTCGGTCACGTCGGCGAGCGCCTCGGCGAGGACGGCCGGGTCGAGCGGTGTGTCGAGCCGCAGCACGATCGGGACGGTGTAGGCCGCGCCGGGGCCCTCGAGCTCGTTGATGAACCACAGCCGGCGCTGCGCGGAGGACAGCGGGAGCCGCTCGGGCCGTTCGGCCTCCGGGACCGCCCGCAGCGGCGGCCGGGCCCCGGCGCTCACGCTCTGTTCGTCGATCCGCCGGTCGAAGCCGCGCACGGTGGGGGCCAGGAACAGGTCGCGGATGCCGACCTCGACGCCCAGCACCGCCCGCACCCGGTTGATCAGTTTGGTGGCCAGCAGCGAGTGCCCGCCGACCCGGAAGAAGCTGTCGTCGGGGCCGATGTCCTCCCGGCCGAGCACCTGGGCGAACAGGCCGCACAGGATCTCGGCGCGCGGGGTGAGACCGCCGGCCCGGGCGGGGGCGTCCTCGGGTGCGGCGGCCGCGGCGTTGACGGCCGCCAGCCGGTCGTGGCGGGCGGTGAGGGCGTGGTGCTCGGCCTCGGACAGCAGGTCGAGCGTGCCGAGCCGGGCGCCGGGACCGGCGGCGAAGGCCCGCAGGGCCCGCTCGTACAGGTCCACCAGCAGACGGGCGGTGCCGGTGTCGAAGAGGTCGGTGGCGTACTGCAGCCCGATGTCCATGCCGGCCGGGCGGCCGGCCGGATCCTGGGTCTCGGTGCAGTACCAGGTGAGGTCGAACTTGGCCGCGGCCAGGTCCGCCATCGCCAGGGCCCCGGAGATACCGCCCAGGGAGACCGGTGCGTCCGCACCGGTCTGCACCGTCAGCATGACCTGGAAGAAGGGGTGGTGGGCGAGCGAGCGGTCGGGGTTGAGGTGTTCCACCAGCAGGTCGAACGGCAGGTCCTCGTACGCGAAAGCGGTCAGGTCCGCCTCCCGTACCCGGTCGACGAGGTCGCCGACGGTGGGGTCCCCCGACAGGTCGGTGCGCAGCACCAGAGTGTTGACGAAGAAGCCGACCAGCTCGTGCAGGTCCTCCTCCGGGCGGCCCGCGACGGCCGTACCGATCGCGAGGTCCTGGCCCGCCCCGGCGGCCGACAGCGCGACCGCCAGCGCCGAGCGCGCCACCATGAACAGGCTCGCCCCCCGGGCGCGGGACAGGGCCAGCAGACCGCGGTGGGTCTCCGCGTCGATCCGGCCCCCCAGCGAGGCACCCCGGTGGGTGGGCTCTGCCGGACGCGGCCGGTCGGCGGGCAGGTCAAGGACGGCCGGCAGCCCGTCCAGCGCGTCCCGCCAGTGCGCCAGCTGCTCGGCGAGCAGGCTGTCGGGGTCCTCCGCGTCGCCGAGCATGTCGTGCTGCCAGAGCGTGTAGTCGGCGTACTGGACGGGCAGCGGCGCCCACCCGGGTGCGCGGCCGGCGAGCCGGGCCCGGTAGGCCGTGTCCAGGTCGCGGAGCAGGGGGCGCAGGGACCAGCCGTCGGTGGCGATGTGGTGCAGCAGCAGCACGAGCACCGCACTGCCGTCACCGGGCACGAACAGCTCCGCCCGGAACGGCCGTTCACCGGATATGTCGAAAGGCTGACGGGCGAGTTCCCGGACGCGGCGGTCCACGGTGCGCGGACTGCACCGCCGTACCGTCAGGCCGCGGGCGGCGGCGGGCAGGATCTGCTGGCCGGGCTCGCCGTCGGTGGCCGGGAACACGGTCCGCAGCACTTCGTGCCGCCGGGCCACGTCGGTGACGGCGGCGTTCAGCGCCTTCCGGTCGGGCACCCCGTCCAGCCGCAGGACGACCGGCACGTTGTAGGTCGCCGACGGACCCTCCAGCCGGTTCAGGAACCACAGCCGGCGCTGTGCGTAGGACAAGGGGATCACGGTCATTCCTCACAGGTGGCGGAGGCGGAAGGCGGGACGGGTCGGGCGTGTGGCGGGGTGCCGGGGGAGGCCGGCGCCGCCGGCCACCCCCCTCAGGTGCCCTGCTCCTCGAGCAGGGACTCGATGTGCCCGGCCAGGTCGCGCAGGCGCGGATGGGCGTACACGGCCTTCACCGGGAGGGCGATGCCGAACTCGGCACGCACCCGGGACACCAGCTTGATCGCCAGCAGGGAATGCCCGCCGAGCTTGAAGAAGTTGTCGTCCGGTCCGACCCGGGCAGCGCCCAGGACCGTCGTCCACACCCGGGTGATGAGTTCCTCGACGCGGCCGGCGGGCTCGTCCCCCGGCTGCGGCGGCGCGTCGTCGGCGGGCGGTGCGGGCTCGGCGGGGGCGGGCAGCGCCGCCCGGTCGAGCTTGCCGTTCGTGGTGCGGGGGAAGCGCTCCAGCACGACGAACGCGGCCGGCACCATGTAGGCGGGCAGCCGTTCGGTCAGTTGTTCCGTCAGTTGTTCCGTCAGCCGGGCGCGCAGTTCCGGCGCGCCCTCCGGCCCGGCGGTACGGACGTAGCCGACCAGGCCCGGCGCGCCGTGCACGTCCGCGCGCAGCACCACGGCAGCCTCGGCGACGCCCGGGCAGGAGGTCAGCGCGGCCTCGATCTCGGGGAGCTCGATGCGGTGCCCCCGCAGTTTGACCTGGCCGTCGGCGCGTCCCACGTAGGCCAGCCGGCCGTTCGGCAGCAGCCGGCACAGGTCACCCGTCCGGTACATCCGCCCGCCCCCGCCCCCGGCGGGGTCCGCGGTGAACCGGTCCGCGGTCAGCGCCGGGCGGCGCCGGTAGCCGCGCGCCAGCCGCGGACCCGCGAGGTACAGCTCACCGGTCCGGCCGGGCTGCACGGGGGCGAGACGGTCGTCCAGCAGCCGCATCCGCAGTCCCGGCAGCACGGTGCCGATGTGCGGCTCCTCACCGGCACCGATCCACCCGGCGGTGGCGTCCACCGTGCACTCGGTCGGCCCGTACAGGTTCACCGCGCGCAGCACGCCGCGCCCGGCCTGGGCGGCGATCCGCTCCCACAGGGCGGGGCTGACGGCCTCGCCGCCGACGAGCAGGGTGAGCGGCCGGTGCCCACCGCCGGCGGAGAGCAGGTCCAGCAGCGCTTCGGCGTGCGAGGGGGTGATGTCCAGGTCGGTCAGCCTCTGGGCGTCCACCAGCCCGGCCAGCAGCGCCGGGTCGGCGCGGGTCTCCTCGTCGATCATGACGAGGGTGTCGCCGCGGCACAGCCGTACCCACTGCTGCACGGAGGCGTCGAAGGAGGGGGAGGCGTTCCAGCCGACCCGGCCGCCGTCGGTGCGGGCGATGCCGGCCTCCTCCAGTTCGGTGAGCAGCGCCGACACCGCTGCCCGGCTGATTTCGACGCCCTTGGGCCGGCCCGTCGACCCGGAGGTGTAGATGACGTAGGCCAGCGTGTCCGGCCCCACCGGCACCGGCCGGTACGCCTGCGGGCCGGGCGGGCCCGAGGGGGCCGTCAGTTCGGCCACCGGGCAGTGCGGGACTTCGGGGGACAGGGTGGCGTCACCGGCCTGCTCCACCACGACCAGGTCGGCGGCGGCGTCCTCCACCAGGTAGCGGCGGCGCTCGGCGGGCAGCCGGGGGTCCACGGGGAGGTAGCCGGCGCCCGCGGTCAGCGTGCCGATCAGAGCCGTCACCAGGTCGGTGCCGCGCGGCAGGGCGAGCGCCACCACACTTTCCGGGCCGGCGCCCCGGGCGGCCAGCCGCTGTGCGAACCGTCCGGCGGCTGCGCGCAGTTCACCGAAGGTCAGGGTCCGGTCACCGGCGACCACGGCGGGACGGGAGGCGGGGACCCGGGCCAGCCGGTCCAGCAGGTCGGCGGGGGCGGTCACCGGAGGGGACGCGACGCGTTCAGCGAGTACAGCGGTCATCGTCTCTCACTTCCCGAACGCGGTCGTCGACGGAGCGGTGACGGGCCGGCAGTCGGCCAGCGGCACCGGGTCGCCCATGGCGACGAGGATCTTGCGGTCGCCGCGGAACGCCTCCCGGCCGTGCGCGCACAGGATGTTGTCGACCAGCATCAGGTCGCCCTGCTGCCAGGTCTCCCGCACCGTGACCCGGTCGTAGACGGCGTTGATCGCGTCGACCTCGTCGTCGGTCAGCGCGCTGCCGTCGCCCAGGTAGGTGTTGAAGGGCAGGCCGTCCGTGCCGTACGTCTCCACCAGGACTTCCCGGACGTCCTCGTCCAGGGTGCGGTTGTTCCAGAACGCGAAGTGGTTGAACCACGACTCCTCGCCGGTCACCGGGTGCGTGACGATGGCCGAGCGCCGCTGGGAGGTGCGCAGCGTGTCGTCGTCCAGCCACTCGTACCCCACGACGTTGTCCCGGCAGTACGCCTCGGCGACGGCCTTGTCCCGCGTCGCGAAGGTCTGGTACCAGGGCAGCCCGGCCAGCTCGGAGTAGTTGCGCACCAGCAGCCAGCCGGCCTCGGCGAAGCGCTCCCGCAGCCGCGGGGGCATCAGTCGCAGCGCCTCGCGCATGTCGCCGACGGTTGTCGCGCCGCCCTCCTCGGGGGCGGTCACACAGCCGAAGAGCAGGACGCCGGGGAAGTCCAGCGTGTAGCTGTTCTCGTTGTGCAGCCTGATCGGCTGGATGGCGGGCAGATCGGTGGAGGAGAACACGCCCTCCCCGAAGTCGGTCCGCGGCGTCGCCTTCTCCTTGTACCCGGCCTGCCGTTCGATGATCGCGTCCCGGGCCCGGGCGAAGCCGGCGGCGTCCTCGACGGGCAGTCCGCGCAGCAGTACGGCACCGGACCGGTGCAGCTCCTGGCGGATCGCCGCACGGTGCGCGGTGAGCCAGCCGACGGCTTCCTCGAGGGTGTCGTGGCGCGGTGCGTGGACCACGACGGGCTTGCCGGGCTCGCGGACCGGATCCAGGCCGGTGACGGCGGCGGCGGGGGGTGCGGGGGCGGGTGCGGACATGGCGGTTCCTCCGGGGGCGGGATGGGTGAGGGGGTGGAGCATCAGACGCTCTGCTGCCGGGCTCGTTGTCCGTCGATCACCGTGCGGACGTGGCCGAAGAAGGTGTCCAGTTGCTGCTGGAAGTAGAAGTGGCCGCCGGGCAGGATCTGCTGGGAGAAGGCGCCGCTGGTGATCTCCGACCAGCGGGACAGCGCGGCGGCGGGCACCACCTGGTCCGCGTCACCGCCGAGCGCGGTCACCGGGCAGCTCAGCGTCGGCTGGTCACCCGGGAAGCGGTAGACGTCGTCGATCGCGAAGTCGGCGCGGATCGACGGCAGGATGATCTCCCGCAGTTCCGGTTCGTCCAGGATGCCGTCGTCGGTGCCGCCCCGCTCCTTGATGGCGGCGACCAGCGCGTCGTCGTCCAGCCGCTCGGGGTGCACGGCGCTGGGGTTCGGCAGGAAGGGAGCGCGGCAGGCCGAGGCGATCAGGGCCCGGGGAGCGCGGCCCGCGCCCGTCAGGGTCCGCGCGACCTCGAAGGCGACCAGCGAGCCCATGCTGTGGCCGAGGACGACCAGGTCGCCGGTGTCGGGCGGCAGGGAGGCGACGATCGGGCGCACCAGGTCCTCGATGCCGCCGGGCAGCGGCTCGGAGAAGCGGGCACCGCGCCCCGGGTACTGGCCGAGGAGCAGCCGCACGTCGTCCGGCAGGTACTGCCGCCACTCGGCGTAGGCGTGGGCGTTGCCTCCGGCGTGCGGCAGCACGAGCAGCGAGGTGCGGGGCAGGGCATCGGCACCCGGAAGCTTCCAGACGACATCGTCGGGTGCCGGTACCGGCAGCGGGTCATGACTCACAACGGACTCCGTTCTCAGGGATGTGCGCGGGGTGGGGCCGGCCGGCCGGGCTCGGTGGACACGGCGCGGCCGGCAGCCGGGAAGGCGGGGACGGCAAGCTCAGGGGGTGAGCAGTGCGCCGCTGTCGGTGCGGCGGCGCAGGGCGGGCCGGCGGCGCTTGGCGCCCGGCGCGGGGCCGGCGGACGTG